>OZ252100.1:0-5656476 GCA_965248435.1 Candidatus Latescibacterota bacterium | reverse complement strand
CGTTCAAAATGGAAGAAACGGACTTGTCGTCCCCCCGTCGAACCCGCATGCCCTAGCGGACGCGCTCATCCACCTCCTAAACCAAGAGGCGGATGAACTCTTGGAGATGGGGCAGCGCTCCCTAACGCTTGCACAGACACAGCATTCGTGGGAAGAAATTGCGTACAAGACAAAGGCCCTCTATGGGCAGCTACTTTCAGAGAGAAAATAGGACGCAAAGCCCGATACGAACGGGACGTTCATACAGGGCTTGCTGATCGGGCGAGATTTCTTATGGAAAAGCGCTCACTTGACCTCGGGTGCGGACAAAGAAAATCTCCAGGCGCAATAGGCGCAGATCTCAACAGACGTAGTCACGCCGACGTGATATGCCATCTGGGCCGATGCCCCTATCCTTTTCGACCTGAGACTTTTGACTTTATCGTGTGCGACAACCTTGTTGAGCATCTTGAGGACATCTCGTCAGCCCTCAAGGAGATTCACCGCATCCTGAAAACAGGTGGTGAGCTACTCATCCTGTCCCCTCACTTCTCCAGCGACGACAGCTATTCTGACGTGACACACCGCCACGCCCTCTCGATCCGTTCCTTTGACGAATTTATTCCCCATCGCTCGGCCTTTGACTACTATGTCGACTTCAAATTCGGACTAATCGAGCGTAAGATAAGTTTTGGCCGATTTAAGTGCCTCCTAGGCATTGAGTCGTTGGCCAATCGATTTCCCGATATCTATGAAACCCACTTGGCCTTTATCCTTCAAGCCCACAGTATCCGGCTCAGACTGCGCAAGATCGAATAGGTCTGTATGCTTTCAGCCATTCCCATCGTCTACGTAGAGAACATCTCTGAGATCATCGGCGGTGGCCCTCTCAGCCTGCTTGCGCTCACCGAAAATTTGGACAAGAATCGCTTCAACCCTATCGTCATTTGTTATTCATCCGGTGGATTGACGGATCGACTTTCCGAATCCGGGGTGCAAGTCGAGGTCGTTGAACGACGAGGCTTCCTGTCAAGCCTCACTGTCGTCCTCAAACTTTTAAGATTGTTCAGAAATCAAAACGTGCGCCTCGTGCACGTCAACAGCCTGGATATTCGGGCGGGACTTGCCGCCAAACTAGGCGGCACACCTTTGATTGGTCACCTTCGAGTCATCTTCCCGGTGACCTGGGTCGATCGCCTCTTCGTTAGACTCTCCAGGAAGGTGATCTCCGTCTCGAATGCTGCCCGGGACTACTTTTGTGAGGGACATCGAGACCTGATCGCCAAATTTGTTACCATTCCCAACGCCGTTCATCTAAACCTTGATCATTCTGGAACTGATATCCGTGCAGAGCTGGGTCTCCCCCATAACGCGCCCCTCGTGGTCGCTGTCTCACGTATCGACCCGTGGAAAGGCCTGGAGACCTTCATACAAATGTGCGCAAAGCTCAAGGACATTGCGCCCGGTATCAAATTTCTTTTGCTCGGATCTGCCGACAAGCATGACCCGGAAGCCTGCGCCTTTGAGGACGAACTCCATCGCTTGACCTTGGAACTCGGTCTCGCAGAGGAGCTCTTTTTTCTCGGCTTTCGTCACGACGCCCTTGACATCATACGGCAAGTCGACATCCTGACAGTAGCTTCGCGCATCCTAAAAACCAAAACGGGCATAAAGACAGAAGGATTTGGACGCGTGATCGTTGAAGCTATGGCACTAGACACCCCGGTTGTGGCTACGAATGTCGGTGGCATTCCGGAGATCATCGTTCACGGAGAATCCGGCCTGCTCGTGCCTCCTGAGTCGCCTTCAAAGATGGCCAATGCGGTTGCAACTTTGCTTAACGATCACGCTTTGCGAAAAAAAATCATTCAGGGAGGCAATCAACGGTTCCAGAGCCGGTATCGCATCGACCGCCACATGACACAGATCCAGGATCTCTACGAAGATGTGCTCAATGCGAGTTCACAATGAGACCCACCAAATAGGACTGCGCATTGGAGTAGACGGGCGGGAGCTTCTGCCAGACCTCACTACTGGCATTGGGAGGTATCTGCGTAATTTCCTCACATTCGCAGTACATGCGCACCCAGAGCATCAGTTTTTCGTCTATGGCAACCAACCCTTGGCGCTGACTGTTAAGGCTCCAAACCTTCATCACCGCATCGTGCCGGAATACCTAACATCCTGGTGGGATCAGGTGGTCCTTGTCCGCCAGGCTCGAAAAGATGCGCTCGATGTCTTGCTTTCGCCCTACGATAAAGGCCCTTTATTCGCACCCTTCCCCGTTGTCTTGACCATTCACGACCTCCTTTTCTTGGCAATATCCGAGCGAGGTCCCTTTGGTAAATTCTTCTACAATGGGATCTATTTGATTACTCGACGGCTTTTCGTCCGTCGAGCGATGCGAATCATCACTGACTCCGAATACTCTAAGAAAGACATTGTCACGCGATTGGGCGTGCCACAGAAAATGATTAGCCACGTTCCGATTGGTGTATCGACTTCCTACCACCCCGATCAACCTGCTTCGGATCTCAAGGCCTTTGAAATCCGCAACGGAATCAACTTACCTTACATTCTCTATGTTGGGAACTTCAAACCGCATAAAAACGTAAAAACCCTTCTCCAAGCCTATGCAACTCTACCCGACACCCTTAGATCCTCCCACCAACTCGTCCTGTGCGGGCGGCGAGACCGCTTTCGAGATGAAATCCAACATACTGTGAAGCGTCTGAAACTGAACGCTCAGGTCGTCTTCATAGACTTTGTGGACGAGGCAGACATGCCCTTGCTCTACAGCGGCGCAGAAGTCTTTGCCTTCCCTTCTCTCTATGAGGGCTTCGGGCTCCCGCCACTTGAAGCGATGGCCTGCGGCACACCCGTTGTTTCATCCAGGGCCACCTCTTTGCCGGAAGTGGTGGGCAATGCGGGTATTCTAGTAGACGCCAGAGTCGCGTCAAACCTTCGGCAGGGCATAGAAACCCTCCTAACGCGGGCTGATCACCGCAAGTCGCTCGTTCAGGCTGGTCTGAACCACGCCAGGAACTTCAGCCTTGAACTTGCCGCAGAAGAGATCATGAATGTGTTGAAGCAAGCTTCGTCGGTCTCCAGAGGGACACCACCATGACCGTGGATCATCAGCGCATTGCTTTTGCCTGTATTCACTGTGGGGCCGTGCTTCCCTTCGGCATTGATCTCCCCCTGGGACTGCAGACGCTTATATGTCCTGACTGCGGCACCGCCTACCCCGTCGATGAGGGCATCCCTCGTTTTGCTGCGGATCATCCATACTGGGGAGAGTTCCCGCAGAAGACCATGAACGACATCCTTTCTAAAACCCCTTGTATCGGTTGGCAGGCAGCCCTGGAGCAAAGCATGGAGGGACGATCTAGCGAGGAGCTCATTTACCTTTTCGATACCTCGCGCGCTCGATGGAAGCATTACTTTCCCTTGCCGCCAAGCGCGACCGTGCTTGACATCGGCAGTGGTCTGGGCGCCATCTGCTTCGGCCTTGCCGAATCCTTTCATACGGTTGTCGCAGCCGAGCCGGTCCGGATGCGCGTCCGATTTCTCCAGCTCCGAGCACAACAGGAAGGCATTTCAAATATTCTACCTGTATGCGCCGATGCCTTTGACATTCCCTTTCCTGACTGCTCCTTCGACGGCATCGTCGTGAATAACGTTCTTGAATGGGTGGCGCTGGCCCGACTTGACCATCCGCCTGAAGTGGTGCAGCAGGAAGTCCTCACCAACCTGGCGCAAAAACTCAAACGGGGCGGGTACCTTCATCTCGTCATCGAAAACCGCTGGGGACCGCTCCTATTCAGCGGCCTCCGCGACCCCCATAGCGGCTTAAAGTATACCAGCTTACTCCCCAGGCGCCTGGCGCGAGCGTACTCAAGACACAAAAAAGGAGAGGACTACAGAACCTACCTCTATTCACTGCGAGGCTACAAACAACTGCTCAGGCGCGCGGGATTCGGAGAAATTCGAACCTATGCCCTGTTGCCAAGCTCCAGGAACTACTTCTACTACCTTCCACTGGATCAACCCGGCATCATTCGGTTCTTCCTAAACAACGCCTTTGATCCGAAACATCCCGACGTTAGCTGGTGGACTCGTCACCTTTCAAAGGTGTTTCCTATCCACAGAGTCTTCAAAGCCTTAGTCCCAGACTTCAGCATTTTCGCGAGAAGACGATCGTGAATATCGAGCAGAATCTGGCTTCGTGCCTGGCCGAACACTGGAAGAGCCTGGACCTGCCAGGTCCCCCCCGGGGGCTGTCCAGCATGATGCTCAAAGGCAATCGCAAATCGATCTTCTTGCTTTTTGCGAAGGGCCGCGTGGAGCCGATTCTGGTTCTGAAATACGCGGACGATCCTGCCGAGCGATACCGCCTCGAAAATGAACACAACAACCTGCGCAATCTTTCGGAGTGCTTTCCTTCGTTTGCCGCTTCGCTCCTCACACCAATAAAGCTCGTTGAACTGGCCGGGGGCCTGGGTCTGCTCCGACAAGCCGCTCCAGGGCAGCCTTTGACATTTGGTGTGCGACCCCCTACCCAGGCAAACGGTCGATGGACGGCAACTTTCGATCTTGTCTACACCTGGCTTGTAGACTTTCAGGAAACGACTCTGCAGGCTCCCGAATTGAAGGACAGCAATCGGAAACAAGACTTGGTGGAGAATCACATCCTCTTTAAGTACGCCGAAGAGACAGAGGTTCAAGCCGTTATGGAAGCCTCCAAGGCCGTTCAAGAGGCATTTCTGGACGGAACGCTCCCTTCGGTTGTCGAGCACGGGGATTTTAATCCTGACAACATTTATGAACACCGCAGCAAGATTTGCGTCATCGACTGGGAGTGGGCTAAATCACCTGGATTGCCTCTGATAGATCTGTTTGAGTTTGCCCTGCACTACACCCGGATGGGCTCATTTCTGGGAAAGCAGCGGGCTCAGGCCGTAAACTCCCGGCACCTCCTGGAAACTTTCAATCCATCCGGCCCCCTGGCCCCTACACTGCGACGTTGGACCCGCCAGGCGTGCGACCGGCTCCGCATCCCGCATCTCTATGCTACCTACATCCTGATACTGCTAATCTCACGGTATCACCACGAAGACGGACTCGTGAAGGTCGTAGACCGTGTGCACTCACTGTTCTCGGACCACGGCGAGGTGTAGATCGTGTACACCGTCCTCATCGCCAACGACTTCCCGCCCGTAACCAGCGGCATCGCAACACTCTTGTACAACACGTGGCGGCTGCTCCCTTCCCGCTGCACCAAAGTGATCGCGCCGAGACTACCCGGTGCGACCAAAGTCGATGCTCGGTTTCCAGCTCCTGTCCATCGGATATATCTCCCCTTAGGCGAAGGATCAGGCGCGAAAGTCACTAAGACTCTTCTTACTCTTTTCTGGGTCCTAAGAATCTCGCATAATGAGCGCCCAAGGTCGTTTCACTGTGGCCAGGTATTCTCATCCGGCTTAGCGGGTTGGCTTGCCTATCGATGGTACCGGATTCCGTACGTCGTTTGGGTCTACGGCTCAGAAACGGCCCGTCTCGCCCAGAGCTCCATCAGCATTACCCTTATGCGCCACATCCTCCTTGAAAGTCAATGCGTTGTCACCGACAGTAACGCCACTTCTGAGGAATTCCTGAAGTTTGGGGTGCCTGAGGGAAAGTTGAAGCGAATATATCCTGGCGTCGATCCAGAAACATTCAGCCCAAAGCCTAAAGACCCTGGTTGGGTGAAACGTCTCGGGCTTGACGGCCGCCGCGTTCTTTTGACAGTCGCCCGACTTGATCAGCGTAAAGGTCACGATATGGTGATGCGTGCTTTAGCCATACTTGAAGGTGCCGAAGATGTTGTCTATCTTATCGCCGGCGCAGGCAGGGAAAAGGATCGCCTGAATTCGCTGGTGAGTGAACTGAACCTTGAGGGAAAGGTTCAGTTCCTTGGATATGTCCCGGACGAGGACCTCCCCACCGTTTACAACCTCTGCGATGTTTACGTGATGCCCAATCGCGTTACCGAAGGCACCCAACTAGGAGGTGACTTGGAAGGTTTCGGGATCTCCTTCTTGGAGGCGGGGGCATGCGAAAAGCCGGTGATCGGCGGACGCAGCGGCGGTGCAGTAGAGGCAATTTTGGAAGGACGCACCGGTTTGCTTGTAGATCCCTACTCAGAGGCTGAAATCGCACAAGCCGTTCAGAAGCTACTGAGTGACTCCGTCTATTCGAGTCAACTCGGGATAGAGGCCAGACGAAGAATTGAGAGAGAATTCGACTGGCGGATCTTGAGCCGGCAGGTGGAAGAGCTCTTGTGACCGGACCGACTGATCACGTCTCCCATAATGTGGAAAAGGACATCAATCTAAAAGCGCCGGACACCTCGAGCGTCGAGCACCCTGGCGCCTTTCTCGGCACGATTATGCGCGGAGTAAGAGAAACGGCCGCCGGGCGCCTTAACTCTCGGCAGAGGGGGTTGACGCTCGATGTTGGATGCGGGAATGGCCTGTTTTTTGCATCCCTCCCTGAATCCGAAGGTGGGCTGGTCGGGATTGACCGTACCTCGGGCCTTCTTCAGGAAGCCAGGAGGGTTTTTTCGGACAACCAGGTCGAGAATGTCTGGCTCGCGATATCGGATGCCTTAATGCTTCCGTTCGAGGACCAAACATTTGATAACATATTCTTTCTCAACACGTTAATGAACATTTCCGACGACACAACCGTGCACGAGTTTCTTTGTGAGTTTATGCGCGTCTGTCGCCCGGGGGGCCGAATCTTTCTAGATTTCCGTAACGCGGCCAACCCCTACTTCAGGGTTCGATACTGGTTGCACAATCTGAGAGGGGACTTTACGATTCGAGCGTACCATTTGAGCCAAATTCGTGGCGTATTTGCAGCAGGTGGGTTCGAGATTATTGGAAAATGGCCAGTCGGACCTTTGCTGCCTTTCGGGCGCTCGGCCTATCTTCTGGAAGTCAGGCGACCCGCGTAAGATCCATACACTTATTGACCTTAAGCGGGATTAGACTATATTTCTGTTCACGAGCTTAAGCATTCGATCTCGAAGTGACGAAGATCCATAAGGTATTGATTCAGATGAAAATCCCTTCGGCAGGAACGCCCATCTCATTCAATGACCTGGCGAGAGGTCTCTTCGGAGAACGCAGCCGCTCCGATTTCACGGCGGCGTTGCGACAACATTTTGGCGTGACCTGGTGCGGGCTCACAGGCTCGGGTACGGCATCCCTCTACGCAATCCTGAACGCCCTTAAGAGAGGCTCGGACAGGACCGAGGTCCTTCTGCCAGCCTATACCGCCCCATCCCTGATCCTGCCCATCCGCAAGGCCGGACTCAGACCCGTGCTGGCCGACATCTCTCCCGAAACCTTCAATTCTGGATCGGAGGAGATGCTGAACCGGGTCGGATCGGAGACCCTGGCTGTAATGCCGGTCCACATGTTCGGGCTTCCAACGGACGTAGATACGATGGCGACCCAGGTTCAAGGTTCACCTGTTTTCATTGTCGAAGACGCCTGCTCCGCCATGGGCACAGAGGTCGCCGGGAGGCAGGCCGGCACGTGGGGTGATATTGGGTTTTTCAGTTGTAACAGGGGGAAGAACCTCTCCACCGTTCGAGGCGGCGCAGTCGTCACCTCACGTGAAGATCTGATTCCAGGGCTGGAGGCTGAACTGGGTCGTTTTCCTGAACCCGATCCCCGGAAACGGTTCGGGGCCGTTATGTTATCCTGTGCCCTCGCGATTGTGGTTCGTCCGTGGGGATACACGATGCTTTATCCCATCGCCGCAAGGTTCAAATACACAGAGCTCCACACCGACTTCGACAGCCTGCAATATACCCCTTATCAAGCTCGTCTTGGACTGTCGCTCCTTGCAAGGTTCGGGGAGATGGTGCAAAAACGGGTCCAGAACGGGCGTCTGGTTCTCGAGGCCCTGTCCGATGTCGACGGCGCTCGACTTCCAAGAATTCTTAAAGGGTCGAAGCCGGTATTTAATCAGTTCCCCGTCCTTTTACCCGATGAGCGCACAAGAGATACTCTACACAAATCCATCCTCGGTCTGGGGCTCGAGGCGACCCTGCTCTACCCCGAACCGATCCACAGAACTTATCCCGATCTATGGGACGGTAGGGGCACAGACCCGTATCCCCACGCGACGGCGGTGGCCAGACGGCTTCTTCTCCTGCCGGTGCATCCTTTAGTACCGAGAAAAATCCTTGAGCGGGCTCTGGATACGATCAGGCAAACGCTGAAATAGTCGATTGGAGAAATGCAGCCGTGATTGCCCGAAAAAACCTCCTCCGAAACCTGCGTAAAGCTGCGACACAGCCGGGCTATGCCTGGCGCACGGCGTTCAAACGCCTGCTTTCGTTCACCTCTTACCACCTTTGCGATGGGTTCAGCGCACCTCCTGAAACGATCTCTCTATTCCTGACCTTCAAATGCAACTTGACCTGCTACATGTGCGGACAGTGGGGCGATCAGGGCGTATTCAAGGAGTTCGGGCACGAAACCCTCCGCCAGCAGCTCTCCTTCGACGAGATCAAACGACTCGTCGATGACCTGGCGAGTTACCGGCCCAACATCACGCTCTTCGGCGGCGAGCCTATGCTCTACAAGAACTGGACGGATGTCGTCGCTTACATCAAACAAAAAGGCATGCGCTGCAACATGGTAACGAACGGCACGCTGATGTCCGTTTACGCCGAACGCATCATCAATTCCGGCATGGATGAAATCATCCTTTCCCTGGACGGCACAGAAGAGGTACACGACAAGACACGGGGTGAAGAAGGGACCTTCAGATCCCTCGCGGAGGGGGTCGCCACGGTGGCTCGGCTTCGCTCCGAGGCCAACGCCAACCACCCAAAGCTGAACATCAATTGCACGATTGCCGAAACAAACTACGCGAATTTGGAAGAGCTTGTGGACATCGCGGAGGCTATGGGGGCGGACAACATCAATTTTCACCACCTCCTTTTTCTCAATCAACAAGCTTACGACGAACATAGCGAAATCTTCAAGAAGAACTTCGGCCAGATCACGCCCGATTGGGCCGGGTTTATATGGAAAGAACTCCCGAAGATCGATCCGGAGATTCTGCTAAGATCCCTTGACAAAATTCAAAACCGTAAATCCAGGGTAAACGTATCCGTCTATCCCAACTACACGCCGGAAGAGGTTCGGGATTATTACACGCGATTCGAATTCGAGTCCACGAGCTACCAGAACCGCTGTGTGAGTCTTTGGATGACTGCATACATCATGCCTGACGGCGAGGTGCGGCCCTATCACACGATGAATTTCTCTCCTGGCAATATTCACGATGCCTCATTTAACCAGATCTGGAACAACAAGGTCTACCGAAGCTACCGGAGCCTTGTTAAACGCCGGAAACGCTTCCCGGTCTGCGCAAAGGGCTGCACAGAACTTTACCGCTACTGATGATGCGCCGAGCCTTCCTCGCAATACTCCTCGTTATAATCTGTCTCGGGTCTTCCCGTGCCGCGACTCCCTTCCAGCAATTGAGAGGAGTCATCCACCTTGACACGACTGTCAGCGGAGGCGATTACGAACCTGAGGAAATGGTTCGTTTTCTGATCGACAATGACCTTGAGGTTGCCGTATTCACCGACCACGACACCGTCCGATGGGATTACGGCTTCTTTCCGGCCCGCTGGATTATGGGCTGGATCACCGGCTCGTTGATCGGACATGCATTTGGGCGGACAGGTTCGGTACAAACCTTCGGTTCCAGAAATTACCTGGCTCTTCTTAACGAACTCGACCAAAAGTATGACAAGATCGTCGTCATCCCCGGCGTGGAGGCAATCCCCTTCTTTTACTGGGAAGGGAGTCTCACCGGAGGCAACCTGGCCATGGTGAACGGCTACAAGCACCTCCTCGCATTCGGGATGCCGTCTGGGGATGATTACGAAGACCTGCCTTCGGTCGGCAACGGATTCCACCGGGGTTACGGCATCCAGTCGCTGCTGAGTCTCTGGCCCCTTGCCTTGCTCTTTTTGGGCCTCAGGTGTCGAAGAAGCGCCAGGGAGGCCAGATTGCCCTTTATCTACCTTGGGACCGCCTTTCTATTTCTATCCGTGGGATCCCTATTTCTGTTGAACAACTTTCCGTTCAAGTTTGGAAAGTATGACCAGTACGCGGGAGATCAGGGTGTATCCCCCTATCAAGATCTGATCGATTACGTTGTGGACAGAGGCGGTCTGGTCTTCTGGGCACATCCAGAGGTCTCCGTAGACCGCTCCGTGAGTCGAGGACCTTTTAAGGTGGGGATTCGGACAGAGTCGTACCAGGAGGACCTGCTCCGGACACACAACTATACCGGGTTTGCTGCCTTCTACGAAGGGATGAAACATGTCATTCCCCCTGACGGGATCTGGGATCAGGTCCTACTGGAGTATTGCAGCGGGGCGCGAGCGAACCCGGTGTGGGCGATCGCGGAAGGGGACGTCGAGGGGGCGGATTTTTCTCCCAAGCTCAGCCAGACTGTCTTTCTTGTGCGGGAACGCTCACGCGAAGACGCACTGCAGGCCCTGCGCGAGGGTCGCGTCTATGCCCTTGGTGGTCCAGTCGCCGACCAGGTCCGTCTCGATGGGTTTTTCGTGTCAGATATGGATGACTCGGCGATGATGGGAGGAACCCTGATCTCCGATGCGAATGAGGTGACCGTTTCAGTGACTCTTGAGTGTGAACCCACCGTCTATGGCGCCTACATCACGGCGGACCTCATTCGTGATGGCGAGGTCCTCAAAACCTATGAAAGAACCGAAAGCGGTGTGTTGACTTTCGCGCACAGAGATTCGGTCCCAACAGATGGTCGCACACATTACTACCGCCTCGATGTCCGCGCCCCCAGACAGACCCGACTCCTCTCGAACCCGATCTTCGTCCGGTCGCAAACCGCGTCCTGAACATGCGCCAGATCCGTGTTCTCAGCATCATCACCCGTCTCGAACAAGGTGGGGCACCTCTCGCCCTCATCGACACGATTTCCAGGCTGCCAACGTCCATCTACAAGGTCGATCTCGCTGCTGGTCGAACCCGTGATCCGAATCGGGATCTGACGCACGCAGCACTTCACCGCAGTTTTCACTTCATCCCAATCCCGGCCTTGCAGCGAGACATCCGCCCTCTTCAAGATTTGAGAGCCTTCTTCCAGATCGTCAGCGTGATCCGTTCAGGGCGCTACGACCTCGTACACACCCACACGTCCAAGGCAGGCATCCTGGGCCGCATCGCCGCTGGTCTCTGTGGAGTACCGGCCGTTGTCCATTCCCCTCACGGCACGATTCTAGAGGGTTATTTCGGCTCTTCGACTACCCGCTTCTTCATCTTA
Source organism: Candidatus Latescibacterota bacterium (assembly GCA_965248435.1). GTDB lineage: Bacteria > Latescibacterota > UBA2968 > UBA2968 > CBDFJH01. The sequence goes on along the minus strand of OZ252100.1, from coordinate 5,645,112 downwards.
TTGGAACGGATCGGCGCAAGGCTTGCGGATAGGATTATTTGCCTCACAAAACTGGAAATCGACCAGTCCCTTGCTGTTCGCATTGGCCAGAGGCGTCAGTACACTTATATTTACAATGGCATCGACATTCGGACGTTTGCAGCCCATTCTGTGGATCGTAACCAGATTCGGAAGTCTCTGGGTATACATACCGAGAATTTTGTTTGCATCACAGTCGGTAGACTCGTTCCGGTAAAGGGACACGGTGACCTCTTAATTGCCTTTCGACAGGCCGTGCGCCGAAACGATCGTCTGCACCTTCTTATCGTGGGTGATGGGGAGCTTCGCGACGACCTCAGAAATCTAAGTGAAGAACTTGGAATCTTCAGGAACGTCCATTTCCTGGGTTGGCGTGAAGATGTCGCTGAACTGCTGGAAGCCGCCGACCTCTTTCTCCTTCCCTCGCACAATGAGGGCCAGGGGCTTGTCCTTGTGGAAGCTATGGCCAAACGACTCCCGGTGATCGCTACCCGGGTGGGCGGGGTTCCGGAAGTTGTCGTTGATGAGGAGACGGGCCTCCTGGTCCCACCACACTCTCCCGAAAGCATAGCCGAAGGATTGTTGAGGATGGCAACCGATCGCGATCGCGCAAGAAGGATGGGTGAGGCGGGTTATAAACGGGCCGTGGATCGATTCTCGATAGACCGAACCGTTCACCGAACGGATGCCGTCTTTCGCCAACTGACAGGCTGCCCTCATTGATCGTTGCCGTTCATCAACCTCAGTACCTTCCATGGCTCGGATACTTCGATAAGATCGACCACGCCGACCTATTTGTCATCTTGGATACGGTGCAATACAAAAAAAACGAGTTTCAGAATCGAAATCGGATAAAGACGTCGCAGGGGTGGCAGTGGCTTACGGTTCCGGTACACCATCGTTACCCCGAAACGATCACAGAAATTACCATCAACAACGACGTAAACTGGCGACACAAACACTTGCAGGCTCTCGTGTCGAACTATGCGAGGGCATGCCACTTTGAGACCTACTTTCGATTCTTCGAAGAGGTTTATGCACAGGACTGGGCGAAGTTGGCCGACCTCAATACAGAAACGATGTTTAAACTGATGGAATACCTGGGCATCTCAACAACCGTCAAGGCCACGACCGACGCAACCTCGGAAGATCCTACCTGCCGACTCGTGGAAATCTGCCGCTCCGCAGGCGCGGAAACCTACCTGTCAGGAGCGGGCGGACAGGATTACCTCGATCTCGACCAGTTCGACACGGCCGGGATTTCGGTCATCTTTCAGGACTATCGGCACCCAGAATACAACCAGTTGTTCGGGCAGTTCGAACCTTACATGTCCGTTCTTGACCTCCTGTTCAACTGCGGATCAGATAGTCTGGATACGATTCGGCAGGGCAGGTCTCATCGGACGGTATCCTAGTCAAGTGGCTCTCAAGGGGGAATTGATGAGCATTTCTGATCAAGAATCGATGAACATCCTCGCCATCGGCGCCCATCCTGATGACGTCGAATTCGGGTGCGCCGGGGCGCTCACGAAATACCGTCAGCAGGGGCACAACATATACCTTCTGGTCATCACCGACGGGGCGTGTAAGGGAGATCCCGAAGGAAGAAGGGCGGAGCAACGCGAAGCGGCCCGGATCATGGGTGCAAATGAAGTCTTCTTCGGAGGATTCCCGGACACGGAGCTTGAATGCGGGCGCGATCTCATCATGTACATAGAGAGCATCGCTCAAGAAGTGAAACCGGATTTTGGGTTCGTCCCTTACCCTGACGATACGCATCAAGACCACAGAGCACTCGCTCAGGCGGTCATTCCCGCAAGCCGGTTTATCATTCGAAATGTGCTGTATTTCGAAGGTCTTTCTTCTCAGAATTTCAATCCCACTATTTTTGTGGACATTGGCGATGTCCTCGAAACCAAGCTCGCCTGTCTTGAAGCCCACAAATCCCAGGTGATGAATACGTATGTCCAGGACAGGTCTATTGTGGACATTGCCCGATCGTCGGCACACTTCAGAGGCATCCAGGGGCGAGTAAACAACGCGGAGGCCTTCTCCGCGCTGCGTCTCTTCATCAACATCTAGTCTACTTATTCAGAATGCGGTCATGATCCCCCATTCCCGTCCCTGCCTTGGCCCAGAAGAGGAGGAAGCGGCCTGTCGAGTCATCAGATCAGGCCACCTGGCCGCAGGGACAGAAGTCGATGCGTTCGAGTCGGAGCTGGCAGATTACCTGGGCGTGGCGCACGTCATCGCCGTCAGTTCGGGCAGCGCCGCGCTGCACATCTCCCTCCTCGCCTTGAACGTGGGCTCCGGAGACGCCGTTGCGATGCCTTCCTATGTCTGTTCGGCCCTCCTGAACGCTGCCCAGCACGTCGGGGCCGAACCCGTCTTGGCGGATGTAGATCCACTCACACTGAACCTGGCGCCCGAAGACGTTGCCCGTCGACTGACCCCCAACACGCGCGCTGTCTTTTTGCCCCATATGTTTGGGCGCGCGGCCCCTGTTCAGGCCTTTCTTGACCTGGGCCGGCCTATTATCGAAGACTGTGCAACTTCCCTCGGCGCGCGCTCGGATGGTCGCGTCCTGGGCAGCCTCGGGATCCTTTCAATCTTCTCTTTCTACGCCACAAAGGTCATCTGCGCGGGTGAAGGCGGCGCTATCGCTACTTCGGATCCTACGCTGGCGCAGCGGGCGAGGGATCTGAGAGAATACGATGGACGATCGGATGCTTTACCGCGCTTCAACTACAAACTGACGGACGTCCAGGCCGCAATTGCTCGCGTTCAGCTCAGCAAACTTGATAGCCTGATCTCCAAGAGACGGGGGCTCGGAGAGAGATATATCAAGGAATTGTCAGACACCTCAGCCAGCCTTCCCGGCTTCAGAGAGGGAGAGTTTCCCTTCCGCTTCGTGATACGCCATGAACGTCCGGCTGAGAAACTGATCCCAAGTTTTGAGAAGCGAGGGATAGCCGCGAGTCGTCCTGTTTCTTGCCCGCTTCACCGCAAGCTGAAACTGCCCGACAGGGATTTCCCGAATACGGCGGAAGCCTTCGAGCGAGACCTTTCTATACCGATCTATCCTGCCCTTTCTGAAAAGGAAGTGGGTCAGATTCTCCAAACAGCTCTGGAGATCCTGTGAGCCGAAACCTCAACATCGCACTTGCCTTCTCCTTGCTTCTTTTGTTGATCCTGGTCACGCCGGAGGCCAAATCGGCATTCAGGGAATGGGACCTCATATGGTGTTATCTGCTCCTTCTCACATTTGCGATAACCTTTACACTCGTCCCTATCGTCAGGTGGACGGCGTCGAGGCTGGGAGCGATCGACCAGCCTGGCGGCAGAAAGACGCACGTCAAGTCTACCCCGCTTTTGGGAGGTGCGGCGATCTTCTTTGGATTCGCACTCGTTATGCTCTTTGCGCGGGATATTCTGCACTTTTCATACGGACTCAAGGGGGTCGCTCTGGCGGCGAGCCTCATCTTCGGCATCGGCGTTTTGGACGACATCTGGGGGCTCACGGCCCGAATCCGGCTCGTCGCTCAGCTCCTGGCCCTGGCCGTGCTCATAAAATTTGGTGTGGTCCTTTCCTTCCTGCCTGAAACCTGGTGGGGCCAGGCAGGCGAGATCCTTTTCACCGCACTCTGGGTCGTCGGAATCACGAACGCTGTCAACTTCCTGGACGGCTTAGACGGCCTGGCAGCCGGCTCTTCCGCCATCAACGCCGCATTTTTCGGCCTGGTCGCACTCCAGACGGACCAACCTTTCATGATGCTACTCTCGATCGCCCTTTTTGGGAGCTGCCTGGGTTTCCTACCCTACAACTTTCGGCGGTTCAAGCCTGCCAGCATTTTCCTGGGTGACTCGGGCAGCAATTTTTTGGGATTTACTCTCGCCGGGATCGGGATTTTGGGCGACTGGGGCACAGTCAGTCTCGTTGGGATCACCGTGCCGATCCTTATCCTGGGCGTGCCCATTTTTGATACGACACTGATAACTGTCGTGCGATTCAAATCGGGACAGGTCCGGAGTTTCGGAGAATGGATCAGATTTACGGGCCGAGACCATTTTCACCACCGCCTCTCAGATCTTGGAATCGGAAACAAAAAGGCCGTGTGGGTCATCTATCTTGTCAGCATCTGGCTTGGTCTCCTTGCGCTCGTTATGAAGAATGCGAGGGGCGTCGACGCCATTTTTTCACTCCTTCAGGCCGCCATTGTCTTCATTCTGATTGGGTCATTCATGGTCTTCGTTCAAAACAGGTATGCGAGACTGGCCGAGGTCAGACGCTCACGCACAGAGAGCAATTAGCGCTTTACACAACGCCTATTTTCTACTATATTTCTTACTCTTCAGTATTTAATCAGCAGATTCTTAGCATGAGGTGCAGTCACGATGCCCAAAGAAAAACCGGAATTCTTCAAAGATTATGACAGCAAGCTTTCAGAATCCTCACGACGACCCGGGGAGACCTTTGTTGATACAGATCGGGAATATCCGATCGAATCGCACTGTTGCATAACGGGAGAAGAGGTCAAACACAGCTTCTGCCGATACCCTGACTCCGAACTTCGAACCCTGATGGTCATGTCACGCGATACCATGGTAAGGCTTGCTCGCAAGGGCGGGAGCCTTTCAGATGCGTTCGAGAGAGTCATCCAGCTTCGCCGCCAGCGCGAGAAGCGGAAATAAACTTAGAGGGACATCTGGATCCGTTCAATGATGGAAAATCTCAAATTCGTTTTTCTGGGCGTCATCGTCGGTTCTATTGGATACTTGACATTGATCCTGGTCGGTTTCGTTGAACAGTTTCGAGAGAGTAAGGCTAAACTCGAGCAAAGTATGATCGACCTGCAGAGGCTCGAAGATCAACTCAAGGAGTCCGAACACTCCCGTACGGAAGCAGAATCCCGCACTGCTAAGTTCGAAGAGGAGGCCCTCCTGCTCGAGCAGCAGGCTTCAGAGATTCAGCAGAAGATCAACAACGCCATTCCAACTCGGTCTGAGACAGCTGAGTCCGCCCCTTCCAGCTCTTGAGATCCCCCTATACATTAAATCTGTAGGCCATCCAGAAGCATAGAGCCGCAGGAAGTCATTGCATAGCTTCCTGCTTTTTTACGCACGGTCGAGATGCTCTGCGAAAACCCTGTTGGTGCGACCATAGTTTGCCTCTCCGTGTTGTTTGCCTGGGGCGTAGCCGAGCCTCAGGTTTCAGACCCGCTCGAGGGCATCTCTCCACCCCTCACCCGAACGAACCTCGTCGTAGACACTCAGGTCGGTGGCGCAACCACCTACGGTGGGAGGCAGGGGCCATCTCTTCCGCGCGCGGGCGACCAGCTGGAGGTGAAACTCTACCTTCCGGAAGCAGCTGGCCAGATGGCGTTCGGGGTTCTGCTCAACGTCATCGACGAAGGCGGCCACTTTACGGAGAACTTCCTGCTTATGGCCAAGGAGGCTTCCGATGGAGAAACCCCGGCTTCCGTCCCGTTCAGGAGCATTGCAAACGGCGGATCCACTCTGTTTGCAAATGCCGAAGCTGTGCCCGAGACCGGCCTCATTGCGACGTTCTTTCTCCGGGCCAAGCGCGATCAAACTCGGCCAGTCGAACTCAGATTGAGGGTAACCATCGCGCTCTATTCTACAACGCCCCCAACTCGGCTCTGGCAATTGCAAGCAGAGAAGCCGATCCTCTGGATGTGATTGAGAATCCACGAACAGTTGAATAATCCCCTAAGACTTGGCGTCGTAGGCGCAGGAAGAATCGGAAGCTTTCACGCAAGGCACGCGCTGGAGCTGGCCCGCGAAACGAGAAGCTGCGAGCTCGTCGCAGTTGCGGACACGTACGGGAATTCAGCTGAGCAGACTGCGAATCTTCTGTCCGAGCAAAGCAAGCCAGTTCTTGGCTTCACGACCGTTGAGGATCTGATCCAGGCCAACGTGATCGATGCGGCCGTCGTCGCCTCGGCGACCAAAGACCACGATCACGATTGCAGGGCACTCGTCGATGCGGGCTATCGCATCATGCTGGAAAAGCCGCTCGCCCACTCTGTCGAGGCGGCATCCGATCTATGTAGCCACCTGTCCAGTGACGCGAAGAAAAAATTTGCCGTGATGCAGGCATTCATGCGGCGTTTTGACAAACCCCTGGTCCGCGCAAAGCGCCTGTTGAAACAAGGGCGCATCGGGATGCCATTCAAGATCATATCTATCCTGGAGGATCCCGAGCCCCTTCCACAAGGCTACGACAGTGCGGGAATCCTTTCTGATATGGCCGTCCATAATATTGATGAGGTGACGTGGTTGCTCGAGGACCGGCCAATCTCTGTTAGCGCGACCTGCACAAATCTTTTCAGCCACAAGTTGAGCCCAGTAGAGGAGGATTTCGATGACGCATTCCTTCAGATGTGGTTTCCCAAAGGCACGACTGGACAGGTGCAGGCAAGCAGGAATCACGTTGCTGGATATCGAAACGAAACCTGGATCTTCGGCGAGGAAGGGTTCATTCGCGTCGGGACGTTTCAGGAGTGCCCTACAAAGGTAAGCCTGGAAGCCTTCGGGCGGGAACGAGTCCTAGAGAGGACGAGCTTTGAGATGAGGGATTACGGAGAGCAGGTTCCCGTCTTCATCGAGAGGTTCGGGCCCGCCTATAAACGGGAGCTCAGACACTTCGTCGAGCAGTGCACCAAGGATGCACCCTTTTGCGTGGATCAGGAAGACGGTCTTCTTGCCATGAAAGTCGCCCAGGCTGGTCGAAGTAGCGCGATTACGAAAGATACGGCGTATGTGTTGCATTAAGCTTGACCGAACAATTCGATGAACAAAAAATATCTCACCTTCATGATGATACCGCACACGGAGGGCCGTGTTCAGGAGTTCAACGTGTCCCGGAGACTCTTTTGGGGAATCTTCTGCCTCGTCTTGCTTTCCTTGTGCGCCCTGGGCTACTATGGAATCAGCTACCACGTAAGCTTCAGCCCGGGTACGGAGCTATCCTCTATCGAAGGGGAAAATTCAGCCTTGAAGGTTGAACTGCATCAATTTCGTGGGAAAATGTTGGCTTTAAGGGCGGAAGTGGAGGACCTTTCCGAGACGGATCGCATGCTTCGTGCCTGGGCAAGCTTGTCGCGCCCTGGAGATGAAGATAGCCGATTCACCTGGGAGGATCACGTTCCGCTCCAGATGGAGGAGGCATTTTCAAAAACCTACAAAGGCCTCGATCACCTGCTTCGTGAGGCTCGATTTCTAACCACAAGTCTTGACAGTGTCGCTTCGGCGCTTCAAGGACGTGAAGAACTCCAGCGTCATATCCCTTCCATTTTTCCCGTCCTTGGAGAAGGATGGTACTCGGCGCCATTCGGCTATCGGCCCGATCCTTTTACGGGCCGGCGCCGGCTGAACAACGGGATCAACATCGCGGGGAGAGAAGGAACTGAGGTCGTGGCAACAGCCGACGGGACCGTGGAAAATGTGAGCTGGGAAAAGAATCTTGGGTACTATGTCAAAATCGACCATCAGATCGGGCTGCAAACGGTTTACGGGCATCTTCAGAGCAAGCCAGACCTAAAATCCGGCCTGTCCGTTAAACGCGGCCAGGTCATCGGAAAGCTCGGGAAATCGGGGCGGACGACCGCACCCAACCTGCACTATATGGTCATCCGAAATGGTCATGCGGTCGACCCCGCAAAATTCATCTTTTCTGCGCACAGCACCCCCCCCTTCTCAGAAATTCCTGTGACCCCCTCGCCCTAATCCGAAATTGGGAAGTCCACGCGGCGATTCCCCTCCTCGTGCGATTTCAGTATCCCCAGCATGATCTCCAGAGTTTTTCGAGCTTCTCTCCCGTCAGAAATCAACGCCCCTCCATTCTCGATCACATCAATCATCTCAGTCAAAGCGGCTGTCTGATAGGCCTGTGAATAACCCCTTTGTTTGATCGGAGTTGTGTCCTGTTGTCTTTCGCGACTCCTGATCAAGGAGACACTGCTATCCAAAGCCACAACTCTGCCGGTGTCGCAAGTCATCGTAAATGTTGAATCAGGGTGAAAATCCACTTTGTAGGCATTCAAGAAGGCGCGAACGCCGTTTTCGAATTTGATATAGGCAGATGCATGCGGATCCTCCTCGGCAACCTTTCCGCCACCGGCCTTGTATTCCGTAAACTCTTCAAATCCCTCTTCCAGGTCACCCACAACCCACCTTGCCGCTGACCCAGCATAGAAACAGATCATGTCGATCATGTGCGTTCCGTTTCGGAACAGCATGGCACGCGGAGCACACATATCGCATACAATCGTTCGGAGTTCGCCAATCTCTCCGCTCCGAATGATTTCCCGTGCCTGTAAGTGCGAAGGATACCATCGTCGCGTGTGGTCCACTGAAAGACAGACGCCGTTCGCTTCCGCAGCGGCAATCATCCGATCGGCGTCCTCGAGGCGCGTCGCGATTGGTTTCTCGCAGAAAATTCCGCGCGCCCCGAGTTCTGCGGCCGCGACAGTAATATCAGCGTGGAAGTGATCTGAGGTGACTACACTCACCAGATCTGGCTGCTCTTTCTTCAGCATCTCGCGGTAGTCCGCGTAGAGCCCGACTTCGGGCCAGACGTCGCTCCAACGCTCCTTGAATTCGGTCAGCGCCTCCTGCCGGAGGTCACAGACAGCCGCGACCTCCGTCCTGGGATGTCTCCAATAGGCGCCCGCGTGTGAACTCGGATGGGGCCCGTAAACAGGAATCGTATCTTCTTCGGGCCGTCGGGAGCCGATGCCCGTGAGTCCAATGATCACTGCGCGATAGGCAGAATTTTCCATATGAATCCTCCGCTTTCAGTTAGCCAAGTATTCGAATGATTTGCTTGCTTCTGCACACATCTGGTTATCGAAATCCTCAATATGCAGCTTTGTATCTACCAAAAAGGCTCAAAGAAATGTCGTCCTTTTGTTTATAGTTGAACCCTACGAATATAATCGATAGATTCAAAATAGAGTACAATTTCAGCAAGATTTCCCCCCCTTCACAACCAATTATTGTCGTTCTAACAACGGCAATTCGAGGTAGCCCCGGCACAAGAACCAATCGGCTACGCTGAGGTGCAGCCGATAGCGCTTTCGTCGCGCTCTAGGGTGCATTCTTTCTCGTATTGTTCAGCAGCCTTTTTAGTTCATAAAGCTCGCCGATTCCCGCAACTCCTCCTTCCAACAAATCGATCTCATAGCCACGGTCGGCAAAGGACCGCAGCACGACACGCTTTCCTTCTGCGGTGTTGCCGTAGCGATCGTCACTTACGTAGAACAAGACGTCATGCGCTACGAGCTCTGAGAAGTGACTACCTAGCTGATTCTGCCTCGATGCAAAGACAGGGGTCTCAGGGTGTACGTGCCATATGATCGTTGAAAGAACTCCACGCGCTACGGAGTCGAGTATCACCGGTGTTCTACTCGTTTCAAGTATTCGCGGAGGTGTACCCCGTTTCTTTGCCTCCCTTATAAAATGAACGGTTCCCAGAGTGCCATAAGCGGTTTGCCAAACGAGAAGGAGAATGGTAAGAATTGCTGCTAGTGACGGCCTCCTATTTCTGAACCCCTCAAAGAGTTGCCCTACAACCACAAACAGAAGAGGAGAGACAAGCATCAGATACTTTGGACCCATGGCGTGGCGAGGACTCAGAAACGACAAATACAGAACCCACAGTGCACCAATGCTCAGAGACAGTCCTATCGTCGGCAAATATTCGATACCAGAAAGCCGTCGTATGCGGAATTGCATGATCTTACCACGCATTAGGAAGGCAGCTATTAGAAGAGCAATGATCACTGCGATGAGGACCATCAACCAATACCGAGCCAGCAGAGGTCCAAGGAAATAGACATACCTATGGGGCACGAAGTTCTCGAGAAGTGTGTAAATACACCGTGACGCACGCGTAGGGACATCAGCCCAACTAAATGGTTGGGTTTGGTCCTGCTGCCTTATTAGAGAGACATAGAATGTGGGGTGCACTGCAAAAAAGAGAATGCTTGCAGAACACAGTGATGCGCCAAGCCACACGAGTGTTCGCCAGGCCTTCTTTCCGATGTTAGACAGGCTCGCAACCGCCAAGCATGCCCCCAACAGAAGCGGGAAATGATAATGAACGAGGACACCTGCTGTGATCGAGGCGAAAAGCAAGACAGTCCGCCGCCAGGAAGGATGAGACAGGAAGTACAGCAGGCTGACAAGAAAACATGCCGATGACAAGGCAAGAAAGCTGTACGGCCGGGTACTGCCCGCCACGGACAAGGTTGACCCGCTCATTAGCCAGAGGACTCCCGCCGTTGCGCTGGCATGAGGCGAGCAGCAAAGGAGACGACACGCGAGAAAGATTGCAAATGCAGTGAAGGCGTGGAAAGGAACGTTAAGCAGAGGACCAGTGTAACGTGCCTGGTGCCCTGTTGCTGCAAGATACGAAATACCATCATCGTGGGAGATCTTTGTTGCGTTTTGCCCCCGCCAAACTAGCAGTGCGACGCCAATGGCGATGCCGAATATTAAGAGTCTCATTGCTACCCATGCTTCATCATTGGTCTGCTACCCGAAGCGCCGGATACACTGCCGCATCGAGTGACAAATACAACTGCAACTCACATCGCTGCGAAAACGCAGTGAGTTGCAGCGACGAGTTAGGCTGTCAGTCGACTTCTCGACTCAATATTATAACGCCCTGAACCAACACTTCGTGATTTCCACACTGGAGCAGGACCCATTGTCACACATCTTTTGCTGCGTGTGCAAATCAAACAAAGCCTATCCACATCAAGAGGATAGGCCCAGAAATATCTGCTATTCTATGTTCGCTTACCTCGCCTGCCAGCGCATACTTTCCACCTCTCCACCCTTGAAAGTGAACCACTTCGTCCAATCCGAGTGATCGCCGCCAACACTCACGGTGCAATCCACGTGCAGCACCCCATCGCCGTCTTGGATCCCATTCTCGATAACCTCCATGGATACCGTATCCTCCCCGTACGCATCTCTGAGATAGACAACGGCCTTCTCCTTCAGCCCTTCCTCGGTCATAATCTTCTCCATCCTAATCTCCCTCCGATCCTGACAGTCTGAGCTCCTCACGTCTAGCCGCAAACGCAAAATACGCGAGACTTTACGCCTAAGTCAAACGAATTCCCTTACCACAGGAAGCGATCAGGGACAACGCCTCCTTTGTTGACGCATCACATCTTTTTGCTTAATATTAAGAAAGTTTTTGTTGAATTCTCCTCTTTCCCCTGGAGACCCTATGGAAGAGTCCTCGGAGGCGGTTCAGCAGCAAATTCTTTCCCATCTCAAGGCGATTCCTGTATTTGACCGGTTGGAAGATAATGAGCTCGGAAAGATCTATGAAATATGTACTTTCAGCAAGTTTCAGGCTGATGAAGTCATCTACAAGTTCGGTGCAGCCAGCGACGATCTATTCATCCTCCTCGATGGCCAGCTGGTGGCCAAGTCAAAAGCTGGCGTAGACATCGCTTACATTTCCCCGATCGGGATCGTTGGCGAGATGGGCGTGCTTACGGATCAGCCGCGATCGGCGGATGTCGTTGCTTTGGAAGAAGCAGTCGGATTCGTGATTACCAAGGAGGCGCTGATCAGCCTCTTCATCGCCGACAGTGGCGTCTGTCGTAAGATCTTGTTGAATCTTGTCAAGACCCTGTCCAACAAACTCTATGACACGAATGCCGAAATTGAAAAGTTACGTGCCCAGGTTACTCAACCGGGTTCGGACCAGTCCAAAAACGACAATATCTTTCTCTATTGAATCGTGGCAGATATCACAGAAATCACTGCGGACGATTTCAGCTCAAAAGTCCTCGAAAATGAAGGGCTTCTGCTGGTCTACTACTACGCGAAATGGTGCAAGCCCTGCCAGGAATTGGAGAAAATTGTCCGGGAGGTTGCGTCTGAATCCAAGGGCCAGGTTGAATTCTTTAGCGTAAATACAGATATGGAAGAAGCAATCGTGAAGCGACAGCACATACGGACAATCCCAACACTGGAGGCCGCGAGAAACGGAAAGTCGATCGCGTCGCTACGGGGCTTGCCGTCCAAAGAGGCAATTCTGGAAAAATTGGGCGGCTTGAACACCTAGAGCGGAGCATCTGCTCAGAATCCGAGATATAATATGCCAACTCATTGACCACCAAACCGAACGAGAGGATCATGTCAGAATCAGAAGAGCCCAAAGAACCGCAAGAATCTGAGCCCATCGCTGAATCCGAGCCCCAAGTTGAATCTGAATCCAGCGTTGAATCCGAGCTGCCTGTTGAAGGAGCCCACAACCAAACTGCCGACGTCCAGCTGCTGAGATTCGATCAACTCAAAGCGGCAGGGGAACTGGATGCCGATAAGAACGTAGACCGCTACGACGATGTCTCACTCCACATTTCGATTGAACTCGGCCGAGTGAACATGTCGGTGGGTGAAGTCACGGATTGGAGAGAGGGATCCATCGTTGAAACCCGCAAGCTATCGGGCCAGCCGATGGAGATTATGGTAAATGGCCGCCTCTTCGGCCGGGGGGAAGTCGTGGTGGTAGGAGACAATCTCGCGATCCGGATCACCGACCTCATAAAACCACAGTTGGAATAGGGCTGGCATCGTGGCAACGAACAGAAAGGGGCAGCGCTTTCGAGCGCTGCCCCTTTTTAGCTGGAATCTCTCTGATGAACCTTCATCCGAGACAAGGAAACTTCCCACTATCGGTCACAACTCTAACCTCGCGATCCGCAGGGCATTGCTTAGAACAGACAATGAACTCAATGTCATCGCCACACTGGCGATCATGGGGCTGAGCAGTAACCCAAACGCCGGATAGAGCACCCCTGCTGCAAGCGGAATCCCGAACCCGTTGTAGACGAAGGCCAGGAACAGATTCTGCCGAATGTTTCGCATCGTTCGGCGACTGAGTTTGCGAGCTCTCGTGACGCCTTGCAGATCACCTTTCAAAAGCGTTATCCCTGCGCTATCCATTGCGATATCGGTTCCCGTGCCCATGGCGATCCCTACGTCTGCGGACGCCAGTGCGGGTGCATCATTGATTCCGTCTCCCACCATGGCAACCACCTGACCTTCCGCCTGAAGACGTTTCACGACCTGGACTTTCTCATCCGGGAGTACCTCCGCTCTCACTTCCTCGATCCCAATCCGATTGGCCACAGCCTCTGCCGTAAATCGATTGTCTCCCGTAAGCATAATGATGCGTATGCCATCCTCACGCAGATCTGTAATCGCGGGAATCGTCGAATCCTTGATCGGATCGGAGACCGCCAGCAGGCCGACGAGTCGACCATCGACGGTTGCGAACACGACGGTCTGTCCCTCTCTCCCGAGTGACTCCGCCCGCTCATCCAAGGCACTCCAATCGATACTCCTTTCCATCAGGAGCCCAGAACTTCCGACTACGACTCGCTTACCATCGACTCTTCCGTCGATCCCCTTACCCGGAATGGATTGAAAATCCTTGTATTCAGCCAGCGCGAATCCCCTCTCTTTGACGCCACTCACGATGGCGCGAGCAACGGGATGCTCGCTCCCCTGCTCGAGGCTTGCAGCCAGTTTAACCCATTCCGTTTCGTGCTCGTCATCCACCGATACGATTGCCGTCAGTCGAGGACCACCAGAAGTGAGCGTTCCTGTCTTGTCCACGACAAGCGTGTCCACGCGCTCCATCGTCTCCAGCGCTTCTGCGTCCTTTACCAGGACACCGGCAGTTGCCCCACGTCCCACGCCAACCATGATCGACACCGGCGTAGCCAGTCCAATGGCGCAGGGACAGGCAATGATGAGTACCGCTACGGCATTGACCAGGGAATGTGCCAGCCACGGCTCGGGTCCGAGAACAGCCCACACAATGAAGGTAACGACCGAAGCGGCGACGACCGAAGGCACAAAGTAAGATGATGCCACGTCAGCCACACGCTGAATCGGAGCTCGGCTGCGTTGAGCCTCAGTAACCATTCTCACGATCTGGGCCAGGACTGTGTCCCTGCCCACGCGTTCAGCCCTGACGACCAGTGTGCCTCCTCCGTTCATCGTCGCACCTATCACTTTGCTCCCGGGCCCCTTATCTACGGGAACGGACTCCCCTGTCAACATCGACTCATCCACGGTGCTTGACCCCTCGATCGTGACACCGTCAACGGGTATCTGCTCTCCTGGACGGACCCTGAGCCGGTCTCCCGGCTCGACAGACTCCAGCAAGACGTCATCCTCAGCTCCGTTATCCCTGATGACGCGCGCGGTCTTGGGCGCGAGGCTCAAGAGCGACCGGATCGCTCCACTGGTTCGGCTGCGTGCGCGCAATTCCAGCACCTGTCCAAGGAGCACCAGGGTCGTAATGACCGCGGCCGCCTCGAAGTAGACTGCGACCCTACCATCGGGACCACGAAAAGCCCCTGGGAAGATCTCCGGAACGAGCAAGGCGACCGAACTGTAGGTGTAGGCGACGCCGACCCCGATTGCGATCAGCGTGAACATATTCAGGCTCCAGGTTCGTACGGAATCGAGGCCCCGTTGGAAAAAGGGAAGGCCCCCCCAAAACACGACTGGTGTTGCCAATACGAGCTGAATCCACAGTAAAAAAGATCCCTGAATAGTGCGCTCAATCCATCCGGGAATCATATCCGACATGGCCAGAACGAAAACAGGCGCCGTCAGCGCGAGACACACCCAGAAACGGCGCGTCATGTCCAGGAGTTCAGGACTCTTCGGATCTTCCTCGGTTACCTCCGTGGGTTCCAGCCCCATGCCGCACCTCGGGCAGGATCCGGGAATGTCCAGCACAACCTCAGGGTGCATGGGACAGGTATAAGTGCCCCCATCTCGATCCATATCATCCTCTACCCGAAAACGAAACCGCACCCATTCCAATCGCGTCCGCCATCCTATACCAAAGTAACACATAGGATAACATAATCAAGCCCCACGCAGCTTCCCGTGGCTTGACAGCCAGGTGGACTTTTGCTTATCTTAGCCCTCGAAGCGGATGTAGCTCAACTGGATAGAGCACCTGACTACGGATCAGACGGTTCCGGGTTCGAATCCTGGCATCCGCACCATCTCGGAAGAGGTTACGGGTCCGCTCGTAGCCTCTCTTTTTTCGACCGGGTATCAGGGTACGCAAACATACCGATGCCGCAAGGACACGGAGGTTCAATGGGCGTGCTCCATCGATTTGTGGGCAAGGAAGGACGGTTTGAATGGGAGAATGTGCCGGTCGAGAACTACGAGAATGGAGGGGCTGTCGGTGGGACCCGTTGCGTCGTGATCGGCCGGCGGGAAGGTGCCAAAAACTTCAGCCTGCGCTACTACGAGGTCCGATACGGAGGTCAAACTTCTTTCGACGTGCACGACCACGACCACGGCGTCTACGTCCTTAGGGGCACAGCCAGGGTGTTGGTGGGCCGGGAAGTCGTGGAGGTCTCCGTGGGGGACGTGATCTACATTCCCCCCAACGAACGGCACCAGTTCGAGAACATCGGAGACGAGCCGTTCGGCTTCCTCTGCGCAGTGCCACCGCGCGACTGAGCAGGGATAATTCTTGACGCTCTTTGGGTAATTTACTAGATTTTCACCAGTTACGGTAGGTGACCCCGTCGTTCAGTGGCCTAGGACACCAGACTCTCACTCTGGAGACGGGGGTTCGACTCCCCTCGGGGTCACCATTTCTAGGTATTCGCTGAATTTCCGTCCCCAGCTTAGGACCCCTAAGGGATGGGAAAAATCCTAGCTTTATTTCTTCAGGAGTCCATATGAGCTGATTGAGATGCATTCCAATCAGCTCTTTTTTATGTGTTCCAGTAGCCCTTCTGAACACATCTGAGAAGGTTACAAGGCTTTTCCCAAAATCCCGGGTTTCATCCAGGTTTCTCCTAAAAGTCCGTATTTTCGCCTCTACTTCGATGATTTCAGCAGCTAGCTGGCTTTGCTGCTCTTCTAGCTCAAGTAATTTCCTGCTCACTGCCTTAATCCCAACTTTTCTTCCAGCAAGTCCATCAACTAGAGATTCAATTTTCCCATCCACATCTCTTTTCCTAGCCAGCAGAGATTCCTTAGCCTTCTCAAAGTTCCTCAGGCAATTCTGAGATTCTGTAGTTGCACGCTCAACAATCTCATCCACCAAATCCTCATCCTTCTTCAGCTCTAGTAATTGAGAAACTACCAAATCTTCCAGAGGCTGAGCTGGAACTGGCTTTATCCCACACCCTTGGTCTTTTCCTTTATGACGATAATCAGTGCAGGAATAATAGAAGTAGGGTTTTTTCTGCTGATTCATTGAATAATGGGGTGACATATAAGATCCACAATTCCCACATTTTACTAATCCTTGAAGCAAGAATAGATGTAGGTTTTGTTTTCTCTTTTTTGCTCCTAAAATTCTGTTGCTTTTAATTTTGGCTTGAGCCTTCTCCCACAGCTCCAGAGGAACAATTGGGGTGTGCTGGCTTTCAAAAGTTTCACCATTGTAGGTTATTTGGCCGATGTAAAATTCATCTGTCAAGATTCTAGCTAAGGTTGTGTCGTTAAACTTCTTCCCTCCACGAACATTACCTCTGCGTGAAACATATGCCTTTGTTCTACATCCTTTTTCATTGATAACTCTTGCTGCGGACTTAAAGCCTTCCTCTTTCAGATAGGTGTTGAAAATCAATAAGACTAGAGCTTTTTCATCTTCATTAACTTTTGGAATTCCCTTGTTGTTTGGGTCAAGATTATACCCAAGCTTTTGCCCCCCATTACTCAATCCCTGCTCTGCTCTCCATTGCATTTTCTCTTTTGTTCTGTCTGAAGTCTGCTCTCTTTCCAGCTCAGCAGCAGCTAAAGTAATCTTCAAAGCAAATCTTCCCATTGGAGTTGAGGTATCCCAACTCTCACTTAGGGAGATAAAAGTGCCTTGGTGTTCTTCTACAAGTTCGTGGAAGTGGTAAAAGTCCATTAAAGATCTAGAAATTCTATCGATTTTTGTGCAGATAACACAATTCACCCTTCCTTCCGAAATATCCTGAAGCATTTCTTGATACTCATCTCTGTCAGTATTCTTCCCAGACTTCCCTTCCTCTCTATAAACCTTAACTATCTTCCAATCTTCGGTAGAAGTTTGGTCTTTTACATCCACCCACTTCCTGAGAATATCTTCTTGAGTATCCAGACTGGAATCTTTCTTAAGAGCCTGAAGGTCTGTGCTAACCCTTGTGTATAATCCGCACAACATCATAGCTAAATCCTCTGTATTAGATTTTGATGGTTTCCTTTCCCAATCTTAGTCAGAATCTTAAAGTATAACAAGGGTCATTCAGGTAGTTTTTATACTGTTTAGATGAATTTTTTGACAAAGAGAAATTAGTTCAGCTCTTCTTTGAGATGGAGTGAGAGATGAGAAAGGATTCCTGGTATTTGGCTCTGAATCTCTAACAATAGTGATCTTGATTTTGTCCCAATCAACTTTCTTTCCTGGCATAGAAAACCACACCTTTCTATCAGTGTGGTTAGTTCCTACGCCTGATACTTAAGGTTTCGATTTAGAGTTTAGCTTACGACTTTCTCTCATCCTTACCCATTGGTTCTAATTTTCTGGTTCTGTGCTCTTCAATTATCTTTGGGATTCCATCTTGAAATTTGATTGAAACGGTTCCCCACCAGTCCTTAGAAATATGCTGTTGTAAATACTGAACTATTGGATTGAATCTCTTAATCATCTCGTCCCCCTGGCAAGAAAGATTCAGGATTACTAACCTTCCCAACAAAGTCTCCTACAAGTCTGAATTGAACTTTCTCCAACTCGGATTCTATTAAGTTCTGAATAGCTGCTTTTCGAATTCCATCTCTTTTTCCGTCAGAGAAGGAAGCACTCACTACCAGCTCATACCCAGCGTCCAGACATTTCTTGATGTTGTTAAGCTCGTGAGCTGGTTTGGTTGTGTTGCAAATCTCAACTGCTACGATCTTGGGTTCTATGGCAACATCCGCAGCTTCCAATCCTTCTCCAATCTGATGTTCCAAAAACACTTCCCCATTACAATGCTGTCTGTAGAAGTAACCAATGAAGGAAATCGCAGCCGCGTGTATCTTCATCCCTTTCCCAACCCATTCAGGATTCCCAAATCTCTCAACCGCTGCCAAAGTAAAATCATAGAACTTCCGGGCACTTCCCCTTCTTGCTCCACTTGGCTTCAACTCGAATGGCATTTCTATCTCCTTGCCATCTTTCTTATGTGTCAGGGTCGTTTTTAGATAACCCTTCTTCACCAAATTTTGAAAATGCCTGCTCAAAGTTGAAGTCGGCAACTTCAAATCCTTACAAATATCCTCTCGTATCATCACAGGATTTTTACTTAAATGAGTCATCAACGAAATCTCAGCATCATTCAACTCCACCACTTCTATCGAAGCCGTCTCAACAACATTCACCTCTTTGGTATCCTTCAACTTCCCGTCACCCGGAAATGTCACACACTTCATCAGGGCTTCAATTTTAGGAGCCATTGCTTCCCTTATTTTGTTCTTGGAAATAGGTCTTGGATTAAAATGTGGGAATGTGATTAGCACCGGCTTTGGATGGACTCTCCTTCTAAGCACAACGGCAAAGCCTCTCTCTAAACCTTTTACTAGCTCAATCTGCTCCTTGCTCAATCCAAGTTCCCTGCCAGCAACAACAGCATCACTGTGGTTGGATCTCAGCAGCATTATGGTTGAGACGTTTCCTCTTACAGTTGGCGGTGTTTCACTGAAGTTCTGCACCACCAATCCGATAGAGATGTTGTCACTTCTTCCTAAAAGGAGAAGGTCGTCAAGCGCGTCCAATTTCTATCCTCCAGACTTTAAAAGGGGTTGTGCATCATCAATGAAAATCACCCTCAATCTCTTCTCCAAGCAGTTGCGTTGATACATCCATATCTTCGTCAGTAGCATTTTTATGAAATAGTGCCGAACCGCAATTGACGTTATTCCCCCCACCAACCAGAAGTTGTGTTTCTGCATTAGCTGAGAGAAGGGATAGCCGTTCCTACATCTATAGCCTTTTACACCTGTAAGTGCCTGCCTTACCCGGATCAACAATCTCTCCAAAGCCTGCTTATTATATAGGCGTGTGCCAAGCCCCCCTTCTTTCTTTGGTGTAATCATCCCCACCAGATAAGTCTCCAAGTCTGCAAATGACACCGCTCCAATTCCCTCTGCTGCCTGGATGTCTCTTATGCAGCTAACCAGATGGGATTGCATACTAAACATTCCATCGAAGAACAGGCTTGATCCCTGCATCACCCACGTATCCGTCTCGATTTTAGGCGTGGGTGATTCGAATGGATTCTCATAGAAAGGTGTCGCGTCATCATTGATCACCCAATAGTTGGCGGTGTCTTTGAAATACGGATACAGGTCTAAATACTCCTGAGGCTTTGGACTGAACACGTTAATCTGGTAGCCATTTTTTGCAGATTCTATCAGAATCGGTTTTGTGAGGGTTGACTTACTTGCTCCTGTAGCACCCGCTGTTAACCAATGGATTGGCAATTCCTCAGCTCCATCTAAAGCATTGACGGTTCTTGTTCCCTTGACTATGCCTAGTGGAATATTTCCAGTGGAGAGAATTGCAGGGCCAGGTGGAATTGGAAATGGTTTATGTTTCAGTGCTTCTCGTTGTCTGTTGATTCCAGCTCTCCCCATTCTCTTGAACATCCGCTTTAGATGCATTTGCTTTCCAGCTCTTGCGAATTGCCGGATGTTGAGCAATGCATCGTTCTTTCTCTCAGGGGATAGGCCAAGAGACTCGACCAGCTCGATCAAACCCTGAATGTCTTGTGAATTTGTAAATGACTTAGACATTACTCCATTCCCAGAAATCGAGCTAACCTGCAAAGCCTGCACAATCCCATCGGACTGCATATCTCGCAGACCCAACGCCCACATCTCTGACACGGTAGAATTGAATTTCGCATTACGGGCAAGCGACAATACTCACACCATCTTATCTGAGCTAGGTTATGCGGATGAGTAACACTTCCGTCCCTTAACTTTGTTAGGACGAACACAACTGCTTCGGTTTGTGGATCTGCCTGGAGCTTGTAGACGAATCTGGTTTGACCTTTTGAATAAGGTCGGACGACATATGAAAAACTTGGCAGGTAGAGGTCTACATCTTGCCTCTCTATCGGAGTTATTGGTTCCTTTACTTCCATCCAATCTTCCAGCTTCTCTGTGAGTGGCTTTAGAAAACTCATTTATCCTATCCTCACAATGACAGAGCATTGACAACAGCTCTTACGAGAAATGAAATTCCTGAATAGGCTGCTGCGAAAGCAACAACGCCCAAAGCGATTACTGTCAGCAGAACACTGCCTCCGAAGAGTCCGAGTGTTACACGAAACGCAGCCTTCACCAAACATCTGCTTAGTAACAAAGATTCATAGCCGAATTGCTTAACACTCAATCCAGTTCTGATAATTCCAATTGCCATTTTCCTGAATCTGGGACGTAGGTTTTCCATCCAGTCTTCTATCTCAACTGCCTCTACTGAGGTTGCCAGCTCCACTGCATCCAAGATCTCTTGCGTTCTTTCATCCATTTTGGTTGCCCTCCATCTCTGCTAACATTGTAGGATCTACTTGTTGAACTTGAGGACGTTGTGTTCCCGGATTTGAGGATTCCATTGGAACAGGGTGGGGGTGGAGTCTTCTGTGTTCTGTCATAGCCCTTCTTGCCAATTCCATTTCGAGCAACTTTACAAACAAACAAGCCGAGCCGGTTGCTATAATGGGAATCCACCAATCCGCAGAATCTCCAACCCAGCTCCCGAACTGTCCGAACTTCACACCCAACCATTGATTGAACAGATAGGTTTGACTGAGCTTTTTGCTCATAGGTCTTGTAATTTTCCAAATCCCAACGCAGACCATCGCCTGGATGGTGCTTCGCAGAAAGAGTCCTAAGAATCTCATTATCAAGTCCCATTCAAATAGTCGAAAGTAATTCCCCTGTGGGATTCGTGGAAGTAGTGGGAATTGAAGGACTTATCAAATCACACCCTCAAAAACCCAAGCGATGTAAAACCCCACCACACCACCCATACTGGCTCCTAGCATTCGGTCAAGCCTTTCAGGAATCGAACTGAGATGAGCTAGAATTGGTTTGCCGATAAGCAGTAGGACTAAACCAAGTGCCAGGATCATTAGAATAGCGGCGAAGAGATTAGCCATCCTGAAGGACATAAAGGGATAGAATGCAGAGCCAAGTGGGTATATCCCATCCAGGGGTAAAGTGAGCAGGATATAGAATCCAATAGCTGCGTAGACAGCCAGGATTACACCTTGCAGTCTCAGGTTCTTGCCAATTAACACTCCCACAAGCAATCCCAGCATTGTAAAGATTGTGAGTGGCATTCTTAGACCCCTGTTAAGTCCAGTTCCTTAGTCTTTGTTAAGTGAGTCATTGCATCCCCAACACATCCGGCACTACAGACAAGACAAGGCTCCCTGTCCTCTGAGACCTGATGTTGCCAGGTGTTGAGTGAACAATCCAAGGCATTGAACGAGATCCCATCCGCTTGAATTGAATTTGAAGTGACGTATCTCATCATTAGCCACACAGAAGTGGAAGCTATAGACATATTTGTGGCATAAATACTCGGCTGGGGGATGTTGTCTCCTGCCACATAGCCTTGTTTAACTTGCCGTTTCTTTTCCTCATCATTCAACAACTCACCGTGTGCTTCTTCGGCATCGAAATAATCAGAACAGTGGAAACAGAAATTGGCTTCAGGAGTGAGCTTGAAAATCTGTCCACCAACTGCCTGCAATTCTGAGTCTTCAACAGCCGCACCAGCTCCCAAATCAAAATAGGGAATTGCATTTGCCAATGCTAACTGGCTCATTGCGAGGCGAACTGCCACAGAATCACTGCATCCAAATAAAACATCTGCTTCTTTACATCTCAGCTGAGTTTCTTTTTCCAGAAAATCTGCTTTCACTTCCTCAATCTGAATAAAGGGATTGGCCATACGAACCTGCCGAGCCACTACCCTGACTTTATCTTTTCTGGTAATTCCATCGCTGTAACTTGCTCCCAGAAATCTGTTAAGGTTGCTCATCTCCAACGCGTCAGGATCTATGAGGATCAGTTTCTTAACCGGAAGTCTTGCCAATAATTCTGAGACAACACTTCCGAGTCCTCCTACTCCTACAACTCCAACAGTTAGATTGGAATAGGTGGACTGAGCTTCCTTGCCAAGTGCCTGGATTGTGCGAGTGTGGATTCTGTGACTTGCTTTGGCATTCGGAACTGAGAGGATTTTCATCTCATTCTTGCTAATAATCTTGATGGCTTCCACGTCTTCTACTCTCTCTGAATTTCGATTCCAAATCCTGGCTGCTCCATTCCATTCTCCCACTCCAAAAACCAGAAATCCAATTTCGAGAGAGGAAAACCACTCCTGCACATATGGGCCAATTACTTCCCGCTGCTGAGAATCGTCAAAGGCGCTGAAGCGCACTAACGAACTGTTGAAGGGATGCGTGTGGATGTCTACCAAGTGAGACTGAGTTTCAAGGCATTCATTAAATGCTCTTTCTTGAAAATCAGGCTTGAATCCAACATAGCCAGGTCCTCGTCTTTCATAGTCATCAGGAGTTGGAATCAGGAGCTTGGAGACAATCAATCTTTTGTGAGTAGGGGAGGAGCTGAGCTTGCACAGGGCCAGGGCTCCACTTTCATTTATCCTATCTTGCCAAAGAAAGCCTTGGAGTTGATTCCACTCCTTGCTGAGAAATACAATCTCACGTTTCATTTATTTTCTCCAGAGTGTTACGGCTTTAAACCGCTAGAAATTGAAGACAGGGGGACTGAGTTTTGAATCTTCTTTACCTGCTAACTTCTCCAATCCTAAGTAGATGCTATCAACCAAACCCAAAAGATTGTCACCTTCGAGAACTTCACTGAGGTTGGGTTTCCATTTCTTAATGTGGAAGCTATATCTAGCCCAGGAGAGTGAACTGAGGTCGTTATAGCCTGCGGAGTCAAAAATATGTTCCGGAGTTTTTCCACTTCTTGTCCTTAGTCCCTGATCCAGATAAAAACCGTCTGGCTTTTTGGTGAAACCTCCTTCAACTCCTGGCAAGATCATTAGGAGTTTGGTGGAGTGTTGTTGCCAATTTTCCGGCAAGGCAAAAGTGGTTATTCTCACCCAGGCGAAATCCCCCGAATGTTCCACTTCCCCGTCACTAAATATTTGTTGAAGCATCCAAACGTTCTGTGCATACCAATCCAGAACTGAGTAATAGTCCATCGTGTTTTCCTTACTGGGAATAAGGCAAGGGACACTTTGTTAGCTGCCCCTCACCACTTGAAGTTTAGCCGTGTTTGAATATGACTGGAGGCCTCCGTCCAGATCCCTGCTGCTGAATTACAGGCGGACCCTGATTAGGGGGTATCTCCGCACTGTGTTCAACAAATTGGGCATCTCTTACTTCATCTGGATGGATGTAGATTCGTCTTCCAGCAACTTCTTTTGGAATACCATTGGGTTGCAGCATTTTTTCTCCTTTTTCTGAACCCAAGTTGAACTTAGATTTAAGTGAGCCGGCGCTTTTCAGTTTGGTCGAATTTTCTCCTAGCGGGAGTCTGGTCAACATTTAAAGCGTTGGCTCATTTTCTGTTTGAGGCGTTTCCGCTGCTTCATTCTTCGGCCTTCTTCCCCTTCTTGTTTTTTTCTTCCCTTGCTCAAATGAGGCTGGTGAGAGTTTGAATGAAAGAGACATATAGGCCAGGAACTCTTCTGCCGTTATTGAATCCGAATTCCTGAACCGCTCCAATGCGTCTACCATTGAGTGGTCCATCTTCCTCCTCCTTAGAAAAAGTGTGAGCCATTTCTGAATCTGCTGGGGTAGATGAAGTGTTGGACTTGGGATGAAATCTCAAACTGACTCCTCCTTTCTTTGTAGTATTGTTATGGAACAGAAATGCTTCCGCCTGCCAGAATGAACACTAAGAGAATGATTACCGAAACAACAGTAGAAGCAGCCATCAACGGAAAGATGAATTCATCACTTGCCTGGTTGTAGAGTCTAAAACTGCGTCCGTTTCTGAATCTGCTACGAGCAAGAAGAGCGACAGAGGTTGAGATAATAAAATTGAAAGAGCTGGCTGTAAGAGTTAGGATCGTTGGAAATGTTTTCTTGAAATCCCATTGCCTCTGCATCCAGTTCTTTGACAAATCTTCAAGAGCCAAGTCTTTGTTGAGACTCAGGAATAGAAAGAGTCCGATTGCGCAAAGGGCGAGTGTAGCAGTTAGACATAGAGCATACCATCCCCAGATACTTGAACTATGGACATAAGGTTGCTGTGTGATGACAGTTCTGTAAGGTCCAACTTGGACAGGAACTCCTCTGGGTTTCAAACTTGGTGGCTTCAACATCACCTAATCCTCCTGCTGAAGGTGCTTTAGATCCAATCAACAACGTAGATGGCTAGATACAACTGCCTTTGATTGAGAGCTAATGTCCACATATGCTTCATACCCTTGAACCAGTCTGCAATTTCAAAAGATGTATCGGTAACCAAAATTAGAGCTTCACCTTGATAAATCTGTCCATCATCTGAGATCCAGAATCCCCACTGGCGGCTTGAACGGTATCCCTTTGTTTTGTTTCCAACCTCAGATAGAATCTCTCCAACCACTTCCCCATCTACAGGGAAATGGTTCTTATCTTTGGATGGAATTGCCAGCTCTACTCTAATCATTGGGTTATTCCCAATTAGGCTCTAGTCTTTCTTCAATTTCCTCGGTCGTCATCATTCCTAATTCACAGCTTTCATATCTGATGCCTGCATCATCTAGGCACTTTAAGTCTTTGTAGGGAACCAATAGAATTCCATTCTCTGTTCCTCCAAAACTCCCTGATCCATAGCCAATCAGTCTGGAGATGCCCCTACCTCTATCTTCTTTGTGGAACCGGATTGCATAAGATGTGTTTGGTGGAACTTCTCTTTCTTCTGCCATTTCAATCACGGATTCCACAGCACCTTGCTCCTTTATATAGCTTTGGATTTGGTTAGGGTTAGTGAAGGGAATTGATTCTCAACCTGATTTCACGCATCATCCTAAGAAATTGCTCCCTCTTTGCCGTTAGTCTCCCGACCTCGTCTTCGATGGATCTGAGTTGATGGTTAAGCACTGCCGTCAGGGAATTGCTCCCTGTTGCCTCACTTTTCTCACGATTTGGGACTCTGATCACTGACCCTGATTTCTGATTTAGATTTACCATTTTTCTATTGTTCTAGTCAGGAGACCTCTCCATTTTTGATGGTTCCTACGAGTTCAACTCTTCAGAGAATCTTCTCTTCAAATGCACTCCTACAACAAACTTGATGATTTTCCCAAGAGGTGAATCAGTTTCTACTTCGTTAGCAATCATCAGGATTATTTCTCGTTCTTTCCCTTTGACACAGGCATCGTAATTCTCATCATCTCCACCAAGGATGATTGCGTGGCTCTTATCCTCCAGGATTTCTACAGCGTTAATCTGAAGCTCATTCCAACTTTCTTTTGTTATGTCATCCAGCACAGTATTGAGGTCCTGGCTGAAGTTATCCTCCCTAGCCTTTTCCATTTCTCTCTCCTTGTGAAGATGAGCAGTTCAATTCTTCGTGACACCCTAAGTTTAGCCAATCGAAATCCAAAAGAGAACACACAAGACCCTTACATTGTAAGTTCTGTGTAAGGGCTTGTTTTGATGCTAAGAGTTATGGGAGTTACTACAGAACTACCGGAAGTGTAATCAGAGGATACTGCTTAGGAATGGCAGTTTAATCGGAGAAAGTGATTATAGGGTCTCAAAAATCAAAGGAATTGTTTACCTTTTTAGACTCTAGTTGTTTCGAAATCCAAGCAACAAACTCTTTATAAAACTTCTCCAATTCATCATATCTTTCTTCTTCGAATTTATATTTAAAGGTCTTTCTACAGTCGAACGTCTTCTTCTTCTCTTTTCCAAGTGGGACATATGTCAAAATTGTAGCGATTTTTAGATTTACTCTACCTTTAGCATCTGTCTTTAGTTTTTGAATTTCAAAGAATAATAGTAAGAATCCATATTTGTTAGGGTCTCTCCTCTTATTAATTATTTGTAGACGTAATACTTCTGTTATTTCTTCAATAAATCCCGCAGCCTTCATACCCTCTCTTATAATTCCTTCATTCTCTTCACTATCCTGAGCTACAAAATATTCTGGGAAGGGTTGGTTTTTGGTTAATCTTTTTATAGTGCCCACAATATCAGAATGCACTGATTTGAAAATCGTTGAATCCTGTTTCACCATATAAATCTTCTAATATATCTGTCTATTTAAATCCTTTTCTATATTGGGGGTGTTGTAACATCACCTAAATCGTGTTAATCTTGACTTAATCTTTTTGCTCATATGTAACATCAAATACGCTGGCGGGATGTCTCCAAGATCCAATGTTCATAGGTATCTAAGAGGAGGTCTATAGCTGAATGATTATGCAGAAATCTCCGTCCAGTTGATTCAGAAAGGTTCTTGTAAGTGACAGGGAGCGCTGACTATCAATGATCACTTCTTCATCAATATCAAGCTCATTCTCTAAGCGAGTGCGCAGTCGAGAGAGGGTTGTGTGAATAAGCCCATCGTGTTCAACGTCGTCTTCATCCTCCAATTGCCTATTCCAAACCTCCTTCAGCAGCTCATAGAAACTGACAAAACTGCCAAGATTCTTTAGGAGATAGAGAAACAGAAGTCTGATTCTGCTGCCACTAAGAACAGGTTTTCGGTAGCAGAGCACCTCCTTCTTCTCTTCATCAATCCACACCTTCAAATCATCCTTTTGAGATTGATACTTCTTCCGAAGGGCGTCTACTGCATCCCACTGCAAATCTTCCTCCACTTCACCTCTGTAGACTCGATAGACTTTCACAAATGTGATGGGTTTGATTACTCCTGCAAGATACCATTCTGCAATGAAGACCTTGACTCCTTCAATTCCTTTTCTAGGGAGGTGAAATTTATCGAACCACTTTTCAACAGCTTGATTTACAGACTCCTTAGCATCCGACTTTGACATCTTCTCTTCCCAGGTCTCAATCTCAAAAAAGATCCTATCAAAGACGTGTGGGACATTGGCGATTGCAAGTCCTTCAGCGCTTGCACCAAGTCCTAAACTTGAAGCTGCATCTTCAGCGAATTCCACAGCCCATCTACCAGTATCTTCATACTCCCTTAACACAATTTCGAATGCGCTCCAATAGGCTTCAAAGAAACCCAACTCTTCTGGATAAATCTCTGAAATAAAACTTTCAGAGATTGACTTAATGAGATTAAGAGATTCTTGGTTCATAGCTCTCGAATTTTCCCGAGTCTTTCAGATAGGGGCGGGTGGATGTAATTGGTTAAGTTATCTGCAAAGAGAAATTCTGTTATGGTGCTATAACGTTGACGAAATCGCCTGAATTTCTCTTCCTTCTTTTCCCTTCTTGAGTTCCATATCAACACTGATTGGAGAGCCACCTTATCCGCCCCGGCTTCAACGATAGCCAACTTGTCAGCCTCAAACTCTCTCCCGTCCAAGTCTACAAATATTGAGAAAATATTCCCGGGGAAAAGAGTGAGCAGAGAAATGAGACGTGCTAACCTTAAAGACAATAATCCTTGCTTGATGTGACTAATTTCGTGAGCCAAAGCAGCATACATCTGTTCCTCTGTTAGGTAAGAGATCGCCCTTTCGCGCAGGTAAATAATCGCGCGTCTATTCCAAGGCCATCCAGTGTCCAACAAAATCGGCATCTGAATATTGTCCCTTACCACTATCCAGGGCCTTGGCACTGAGAGCTTCTTACTAGCCTTTTCAACCAATGGTGCAATCGAAATAGCTTTATTGCTATCTTTGAACCTTGTTGAATTGAAGAGCATATTACCGAATCTGTGAGCCCAGACAGACCAAATGATAAATGCGGGGAGCGATATTGGAAAGAGAATAAACGCTGCTACTTTATAGCCCATAACCCAATCAATTGGGGATGTGGGAAAAGCCGTGAAAGACAATGCTGGCACCACTGCTAGAATCACACCAAAGGGGGTTACAAGTTTCATCCTTTCACTCATTATATAGAGGGCTACTTCCAGACCAACAAGGAAGCCGACAAGATTGAAGACAGAATAAAAGGAAAGAAGCATCCCCATTATCATTTTTGAAGTTATTGTGCGACCGGCTGAAGATAAATGAGAGGGGACCGCCACCTGGCTTGAGATCCTACGAGCACTCAAGGTTTCCCAATCCCGAGGAATCCATCGTAGGCGGAAGAAACCCCTGAGAATCTGCGCCGAAAGGAGGGCAAACCAAAAAAGAAGCAAAAGTGAAGCAAGCCGCACACCATATTTGGGTTTGTCCGGAATCAAAGCGACAAAGGGATATCCGATTGAAGCAATGGGCGACCTAGGTCGAGAGTTAATCACTTGGGAAAAGGGATCCCAGCTAAAACTTCTACTAAATTTGTGAATCAATACACTCCATTCTCCACTATTTGAAGCTGCTGCTCCTGCTTCAGAAAATTCGGTCCAAGACAGAATTAGGTTGTATAGGAGGTAGGAGAAGCCCAAAAACATCACTATGTGGATTATCGGACTCGCCCATCTACTAGCAATATCAATAATCCCCATCCGCCAGGACAGATATGGGCTCTTGAAGTAAGATGCCAGAATAATTGGAACACGTTCTGAGAGTGCAAACGCTAAAAAAAGAAATCCTATGATTGAAAACCCCAGCTGAAAAAGTAGAATGGGAAGCATTAGACTAATGGGAAACGCTGTAGACAACATAAGCTGAAGATGAGACCGTTCGACAGGCTCGATGATTGGAGATTCCTTATCCCCTATCCTCCCAATGAGATGAGTCAAGAATTGATTCTCTGACTTTTCCAGGAATATGCCTAGGCGATTTGAAAACATTACTGGAACCAGAATGGCGGAGAGGTCAGGGGCAACCGACAGAAGGCGGTCAAACATAGATTCTCCTTCTTGGGGTCTGTTGAACATAAAAAATCCAGCATCCCAAGGATATCCGAATTGACGAAACCAACCCAGCATTAGAATCAAGGTAGCAGCTAATAGGAATAAAGGGATGAAGGGTCTAACTTTGAGTTCAGTTCTTACGTAACAGGTTCCAAGCTTCTCGGTTATGTTACAAGTCCATATGGTGAAGATGCTTTTACTATTGGACACAAGAGTAATTTCTTCCTCAGATATTATCTCCTGGACCTTGTTGTTGTAGAAACGTCTGGCAAGAATCCCAGTTCGCGCAAGATACTCTCTGGCGGTATCAGCAGCCTCCTCTATGGGAGTTTGGATCGCAATTAAGCTCATATCCTATACTCTCTAAAAAAGATTGATTTCTTCCCTCTGGGATTAGTGAGAATGGTGGAGCATTTCAGAACCTTCCAGCCAATCGAAAGCTGCATCCTGCATAGACCTCAGTCCAGTAGTTCATCAATATTCACTTGGCAAATGAAGCACATTGTTTGCGAAATACAGCCTGATCGAATCTAGAGGGAAATCTGTATACTTAATTTCCTGCCTCACAATCGCCGGCAATCCAGTATCCTCCCGCATTTCCAACAAAGCTGACCTATCATCCTTTACATCTAACTCCCACAACTGAAATTCAGTCCTCCTCACAATCGGCTTATGCTGATAGACCCCAATGCCGTCAAGCAGCCAGTAACATTCTCCCTTCTCAGCAAGATACTGAATTCCATCAGTATACAAAATCCCGGACCAATGCCCATAGTATCGGCTTGTTCCAGTGAAGTATGCAAGATTTCTTCTTAACTCATCCTCCAGCTCTATCTTCATCACCTCTTTGGTCTTTTCCTTCAACCACCATCTTTTCCAAGCCCTCATTCCCAAATTCCAAAACAGTTGTGGCTTTCACCTTCACATACTCTGCATAACTCATCTTCAGACAATCCCAGACACTTCTTTCAGTTCTATGCGGATAGTGAAACACAACTTTCATATCCAAACAGCCTGATGGATATCTCTTGCTGCTCAAGGTTGTTAGAGCTGGGCCTTCTCCCGTTGCTAGAAATTCAGAGTCCTTCCACGCATACAAGTTCCACAGTATTTCGTTCATAGAGGTATCTACGTAAAGAACCGCACTTTCAACATCCTTCCTTGAATACTCCTCAGTCATTTCCTTCTACATCACCCCTCCCTCTCGTAGGCTCATAAAGTGTCCTGGGTCGCCATAGACAATGTGGTCAAGCAGCTCAATTCCCATAATCTCTCCTGCCTTAACCAATCTTTCTGTCAGGTCAATATCCGCGCTACTTGGAGTAGGACTTCCAGACGGATGATTATGAGCCACGATAATACTGGCAGCAGCACAAATAACTGGAAGTCTGAAAACCTCCCGAGGATGGACAAGAGAGGCATTCAGACTCCCTACACTAACCAAGTCAACACCCTGTATTTCGCTCCTTGTATTTAGCAGGATGGAGTAAAAATGCTCTTTCTCCTCGCCCTTTAGAAGATCCTCGAGCAAGGGGTAGGTCTCTGAAGGCTTGGTAATTTGAATCCCTCCTACGACATCATATGGACATTCCCGGATGACCTTTAGCCCAAGTCCGTGCATATGGTAAAGAGGCGACTGCTTGATCAATTCAAGGTTGCCCCGTCCACAAGTGTGTGCGTGATTCATTCTCCAATTTCACACTCCCTTTACCTTTTCCTCAATCGGAAGTAGCTCAAGGTTGTGTATATCCTCACTTGAGAAAGACCTATAAATTTCACCACCCCTCACTAGACTTTGGAAGTTTGTAAGGATTTTGCAAATTCCCTCATCAATAGATTTATGGCTCACTTCCAAAACCATTGGATGTAATTCCTCAAGCCTAATCTTCTCTTTATGAACTAGGCACATCTTCTTCCCACCAACCTCCTGGCTGACTTCCATTTCCTTGAAGGGCTTGTGGATGATGTCGCCGCAATTTGTCTGAAACACAATCCTGCTGATTTTCCAGACATTTTCAATTCCATCATAGCATCTCTCCACCAAAACCTTGTAGACATCCATCAATTTCATCTCATTCCCCATCCTTATCACCCTTCTTCCACTCAGTCTCTCCTCGTTGCTTTCCATCTAAATAGAGAACAAATCCTGGCTTGCGATTACATCGAGCCACATATCCATAGAGTTGAGTTCTCTTTCCTAATCCAGCTCCTACAGCCACAGGTCTGGCAATTGTAAATCCGGCTGAACGTTTCCCACATTGTTGTAGTTTGCTCTGCCAGTAATACCCACCAATATTGTCCAGCACTGAATCTCTTTCTCCATCCAGGTAGCACAACACCATTTCTCTCTCATCCAAGTTCTTGACCAAATAGCAATGCAAGGGATATCCCTTAGTCAATTTTGCTCCCTCCCGCACTTCCTTCTTCACAGTAATCTTAGTAGTGCCTCTTCTAAATTGCACTTTGGCTCTCCAACCAAAACTCTCTACTTTAGGAAAAACAATAGGAATTACCAGTCCACAGTTTCGAGTTGGTTTTCTTTTTTCGCGTAACATTCGAATACACACCTCCAGTGCCGAAAAGCAGATCGAAATCCGACAGCGAAACAGGGGAATTAATCTATGACCTTTAAAATGACTCGAACCCCTGTGACGCCTGTGACGGATGAAATCTGAAACTCTTTCAGCTTACTCAGGTTGTGAGATCCTTAGGTGTTAAATATTTTGGCGGGTATTCGTGCAGGGTCAGGACAAGGCAGGACTTTTTATAAACTTTCAAAGTGATAAGGGAAAGATGAAGATGGATCTTGAAAGAAAGATTAGGGAGACGTATGAGCTTGTAAAAGATGTGAATCAAAAAGTGGATTACTTGATTGAATCCAGAAAAGAGAGATATCTTTATGGAGGCCTAGAGAATGCAGGGGACTAGAAGAAAGGCGAACGAAATTAGCGGAGTGTATGATAGGCTGATGAAAACTATTGGTGATTTGACAGAGAATGCCAAACAGGAAATTCAAGAAATACTTCGGAAGAATGAGGATAGCTAAATGATATGGGAGGGAGAAATCAGGAAGGCAAGAAACCGGATGGAAATCGAACACTTTAGAATTGAATCAGAAATTAAAAAAGAATTAAAACAAATGCGTAATAAATCTGCGTTCATTAGACGTGCCGTAAAAGAAAAACTTAGAGAGTTAAACTGCTAGTTCTAAACGATTACAAAAACGAAACATTGATATAGATGTTCTACTTTTCTGATTGAAGAAACAAAAGGTCAGAAAACACGCAACGCGAAACTCTAATCCTAATGGGCGGCACTCCCGCTTTAAGGGTTATAACTTCTGCGGTGTGTTACTCTGTTTTAAAAGGTATCGAAACACTTAAAGATAAATGGTAAAGGATGACATTTATGGATACAAAGGAACTTACGAAAGACTGCTGGCTACCCTAGACCAATTTGCTCTCCAACCTGATGAGAGACGAAGTGGAAGACTGAGAGGGATCTACTACTGCAAGAACTCTAAGAACCTAGAATACTTCAGGAAGATGGCTGTAAAGCTTGATTCAAGAGATACCAGCTATATTCGAAGGTGCAAATTGTTCTACACTCTCAGAATTATATGCCACGCAACTACAAAGGATCTGGCAGAATGTGGACCAGACGATTTAGATGAAATTGTAGCCTTTGCATATACTCGTCTCAATAAGCCGAAGACAAAAACGGATTTCATTGCAGATATTCAGTTCTTATGGAGGCAGCTACTCCCAGAGGTCGACCCACAGGGAAGATTGGACCTGACAACAACACCCTATCCCGTAAGACACCTTAAAGCCAAGATTGATAAGAGCCAGGAAGAAGAGCGGAAGGACAAACTTACCTGGGATGAGTTTATGAAGTTGATAAACTACTTCAGCTCTCACCCTTCTGTGCAGGCGTTCCTAATTACTATGTTCGATGGATATGGCAGACCCCAAGAGACTGCTTTTGCAAGAATCCGGAGCCTCAAGATTTTCGATGGCTATGGAAAAATTATGATCTCTGAACACGGTAAGGAAGGGATTGGGTTTCTGCCCTTGACTCTAAGTTTTCCCTATGTGATGAAGTGGTATAGCCAGCATCCCTTCAAATCAGATCCCGATGCTTATCTGTTTCTTGATGAAAAGAAAAAACAATTACATCCAGATACTGTTAATGATTTGCTCAAAAAAGCTTGTGCGGAACTTGGTATTGGTAAACATATCACCTGCTACTCATTCAAGAGAAATGGCATCACCACTGATTTAGCGAACGGGGTTCCTCCGCAGGATGTCAAATACAAGAGCAGGTGGACTTCTATGCGTCCCTTAAACAGCTATGATATGAACACACAGGAAGATGCCTTCCAAAGAGACCTTACCAGAAAAGGACTGCTTACCGATACAAAGGGTCAACACTCTACTCCCAAGACGAAGCAGTGTCCATTTTGTAGTTTTGCTCAGATAGGATTTTCAGAGGATACTTGTCCTAAGTGTCTTCGCTTGGTAGATTCGGATAAAATTAGAGAGAAGATGAGAAGTGATGATGAGGGGCTTGAAAAGGTTAAGGAGTTCTTAGAGCAGAATTCTGTCGGGGAATTGTTTAAACTGAAAGAAATGGTGACGCAACTTCAAAGCCAGATGAGGGATATCAAATCGCAAAGAAACACGAGTGCTGAAACGATTTAGAGAATATTGTTACTTTGATGGAACCAACAAGAAGAGCAGAGTAGTAGTGTTACCTGCCCCGAAACTACAATCCCAGCTCCTGTTCGAGGTCCTTCTTCTTGCCACGCAGATCACTTAGAAATCGATCTTCACCTTTGATGCTAATTTGGTAATTTGGAGAAATCTTCTCCATTGTGTTTTCAGGTGATGTTACAACGGAAACAAGCATTCCGAGGACCAAGGATGCTGGAAGAAGTAATGGACTTTTTTCGCCTTCAGTTTTGAAGAGATTCTGATCTGTGATGGATAGATTTGGGGGAAGTCCTGCTTCATGAATCAAACAGCATCTGACAATGTGATAAAGTATCTCTTCGATTGTATAAGTGCCATCTTGGCTTTCCTTCAATTTGGGATGACTATACTTTAGCGAAATCCCTTTGTGCAGCGTAATATTGCCGAGTGCTACATTCGTAATCAATGCTATGTTGTCTCCGATAAATTTCTTGTATTTTCTGTTATCAGCTCCCTCTTTGGGATACTCCTTTTCCGATGTGGCTGTTACGGCAACGCTGGTCTGTAAAAAAGCATCCTCAAAATCATTCCGCTTATATGAATCTATTGCCCTCTCAATACATCTTCCCACACTCATAATTTGCCTCTTTCTCAATGTTGTTTTATCCAACCTAGGTCATCCCCGGATGTAGATGGATAGTTGAGTCAGACAATATCACGTAGAGTTTTGAGAAAACGAGTCGTCATCAGAGACACAGGCGCAGGATACCACTCCTTCACTACCTCTACCACTGTTTTCTTTGCTTCCTGATTGGTTGGAATCAAGAACACCTTGGAACACCCAGCATCTAAACAGGTCTCCACATTTCTCCCAATGTCTGAAGATCCAGTTTCAATCTGAATCCCAAGACTCTCCTTTCCTTTCTTAGCAATCACATCCACGCTCCTACCCTCACCAACAGCAACTTCCTCTTCTACTTCATATCCCAGCTCTCTATAGTGATTAGCTGCTCTGTATCTCCAGTATTGATGCTCTGAATTCCCCTTCCTCCATCCTTTTCTGGGATTTTGCTCCAGACTCAAAGCCCCGCTTGGAGTTAGGTCCAGGAGAACTACGTTCCGTCCATTATACACCCTTCGCTCTTTAATCAGACTCCGCTCTAGTAATGCCTTCTTCAGATTATTTCCTGTTTTTGGATTCATCCCTAAGCGTTTATACCTCTCTGTGATTCTGCTTTCAGGGTAGAGAGAGATGTCAGTTAGAAAACCAAGGGCCAGTATAGATAGTTTATCAGAAGAGTAAATCGGGTAAATCTGCTTTCCTTCCTGGGTAAAACTGGTAAATCGGGGTAAATCGGCCTTGGGGATTGGAACGTATGGAATCTTGAGCAAGAAGGGATTTAGTTTTCCGATTTTCACTACTCCCTCTCCCACATTGAGCATTGTTAGAAAATCTTTTCGGCGTAAGCTCATTGCTTTAGCAAACGTATCAATATCAATTCCATTCCCTAGCTGGAGAGCAATTTTAATGTGCGTATTAGCTAGAATAGAATGGGTGAGCTTTGAGGCGTTTTGAAATTGTGGACACACCGAGAACCAAAGTATCTTCCGTCAGGAGGTGTGTCTATGAAAGGGAAACCGAAACGGACATTTGATTCCGATTTCAAGCGTGAAGCAGTCCGGATCGCGGATGCCGGCGACGTGACGGATCGGCAGGTAGAGCGAGACCTGGGGCTGTACCAGGGAGCGATCCGCACGTGGCGCAAGGAACTTGAAGCCGACCCTGAAGAGTCCTTCCCGGGTACGGGGCACCAGAAGCCCCTGGAGGAGGAGAACCGCCGTCTGCGTCGCGAGCTGGAGATCGCTCGTGAGGAACGGGACATCCTAAAAAAAGCAGTCGCCATCTTTTCAAAGACACCGAAAGCCGGTTCCGGTT
Source organism: Candidatus Latescibacterota bacterium (assembly GCA_965248435.1). GTDB lineage: Bacteria > Latescibacterota > UBA2968 > UBA2968 > CBDFJH01. The sequence goes on along the minus strand of OZ252100.1, from coordinate 5,609,427 downwards.
CATGAGGGACCACCGCTGGGAATTTTCGGTGGAGAGGATGGCGAAGGTCCTGGAGGTATCCAAGAGCGGTTTCTATGCCTGGCTGCTGCGGCCCGAGAGCGCCAGAAAGAGGGCCCGGCGGCTTCTGGACGCCCGAGTCAGAGCGGCGTTCGAGGCGCACAAAGCTCGCTACGGCAGCACGAAGATCGCCCGGTATTTGACCGGCCAGGGCCATCCGTGCAGCCGCACGCGAGTTGCCCAATCGATGCGCCGGCAGGGCCTGCGGTCGAAGGTCGCACGGAAGTTCAGGGCCACAACGGACTCGAATCACCATCTGGCTGCGGCGCCGAACCTGCTGGATCGCAATTTTGACATCGACGCGCCGAACAGGGTGTGGGCCAGCGACATTACGTATCTGCCGAGCAAGGCTGGCTGGTTGTATCTGGCGGTCTTCATCGACCTGTTCTCGCGGCGCATCGTCGGGTGGTGCGTGAGCACCAGCCTGCGGCACGAGATGGTCCTCAAGGCGCTCTCGCGTGCTATCCGTGCCCGGCGTCCGCCAAAGGGGCTGATGATCCACTCCGACCGCGGCATCCAATACTGCTGCGAGGGGTTCCGGGAAAAGATCGCCGAATATGGGTTCGTCCAGAGCATGAGCCGAAAGGGGAACTGCTGGGACAACGCAGTGTCCGAGTCCCTTTTCCGGTCCCTCAAGACCGAGTGGGCTTACCACATCGACCTGGACGACCTCGAGCACGCCGAGCCAGAACTCTTCGAATACATCGAGGTCTTCTACAACAACCAGCGGCTGCACGCGTCTTTGGATTACGTATCTCCAGCCGCCTTCGAACACCAAAAAGCGGCTTAGTTCACCGTCCACTTTTTCAAGGCCACATCACTTTGAAGCTTCCTGATCCAGCACAACCAACCCCACACCATATTCTCTAATTTGAGATGTGAGAATGTCAATCTGAGGCAAACCTTCTGTTACTCTCTTCTCTTTGTTTCGATCGAAGATTCTCTTGGCTTCATCAAAAATGATGACGTGCCTCAATTTTCCTTTTTCATTTTTGGAAATGCGGTAGAGGAAAGTCCAGGTGAGGAGTGTTGAAATTATGAAGTTTTGCGAATCGAGATTCAATGAATCCAGCTCTATGACAACATTCCCCTCCAATAAAGACTTCAGGTTAACTCCATCTCTACAGGAAATGATATGGGGGATGGAAAAGGCCAGACTTCTCAGACGGTTTTGAACAACACTTAGATATTGAGCTTCGCGTTGCCGGGCCGAAAAACTAAGGGTGCTGAGTAAGGTGATTACGTCTCTGAGATTGGGGAAGGCCCCGTCTTTGTGTTTGAGAAGATAGCCGAGCTGGTCTATGAGAAATGATTTAGATCCGATTAACAGTGAAGTCTCTTGACAGAAAGAGTCGGAGAAATTAGCAACCCACTCTTTTAGATTTCCAGGCGGTCTTAGAGCATTGAATGTGAGCTGGTCCCATCTTATCACTTTGACATTGGGACGTTGTGTAAGGTAAGAGTATTCTTTCTTGAAGGAGAATATGAGGAAGGGCACTTTGCCCAAAAGTCCCTGAAGTAAGAGTCTTACAAATGAAGTCTTTCCCTCTCCACTTTTTCCGACAACAACCAGATGGCGATTTAGGTCTTCCCTAGAAATAGAAAATTCTCTCAACTCCTTAGAGTCATACACCACACTTCCAAGCTGAAACTCACCCTTACATTCATCTTTAGATGGTGGTTCCAGTAGAATAGTGTGCTGGGTCTTAGCGTCATACGACAGCAGAATTAAATCGCCCATAGGCCGAGGCAGTATTGGCCTAAGATCCAGGATGAGCTGCCTATTTATATAGGCACCTGGGAGCAGTCTGAGGCTCCTCTGCAAATCTCTATACTCCAAGCCATAGTGCCGAATCTGTCCTTTCAAAGTGTTAAGGTCCTGAAGAGTTCTTTCCTCATCTCTCAGACCTTCTAGCTCAACTCTAGTCAAGTCTGTTTCTCTTCCTCTTTGGCCTTGTAGAATTTCATTATCAATTCTTAGAAGAGTGGTTGAGAGTTTCTGTTTGTTTCTCTGGTGGAGGAAGGTTCTTTCCTGAAAATCCCTGCCAAGCTGCTTCACTATACCCTTTAGATCTGAAAGTTTCTCAAATTGAGTTGCCCTAATTGTTCCTTCCAAAGATTGGATTTGAGATATTGAATTGCTCAGAGTTCTTGCATCTGGGATAGAGTCATAGGATTTCATCTCAATGATTAGGAGTTGAATGAAGTCTTAATACTATTTCACTGTGCTATGGCAGTATGAAAAACATATGCGGAAGGTATTATTTCGCAACCTTGCTCTTTTCCTGGACTTTGACTATTTCCAAACTTGGGGTTCAACTGAAACCCATCCACTTTTGTTTCCATTCACATCACTCAAACTTTAGTAGCCCACTTCTCAATGAGCCCCGTTCTTAATTACCAAGACAAGTGAGGCAGAAGGGAAAACGACGGAAGGAGTGGCTTCTGGCTCCTGGTGGTTGAGCTATCAGCCTATATATGGGATGGATTAAGCGAGGAGGGAAACCGCCACAATCCGAAAGCTTAAATGGTTAGTTCCTTTTCGAATAGTGCCTTTTATGCTTTCAGGATTAAGAATTTTTTGAGGAGAATTACGTTCTTAAGGAAGGGAGATAGCGAACATACAATATGTGGAATCTTCTCTAGAATTTCGAAAGAGCAATAAATTATATAAACAAGCGCGTGCTGTAGTCCTCAGATGTCACTAGAGTCATTGCTAGGATTCACGAAGGGATTAGATGAACAAATACTCAGACAGTATTCGAAGATTACACAGAGATGGGAACAAGCGGAAAGAAGCATCTATAAGCTCACTTTTCCAATCGGTTTCGCATCTCTCTTCCTCTTAACACCTGGATTGGTTCCTGATACTTCTGGATTGGACACGCATTACATAATGCCGATGTATATAAGTGATCTCAGTTTAAATATGGTCGGACTTGGCCTAAGGGAAAGAATAGAAAGAGAAGTATCTGACTTGACAATTGCCGATAATCCTCTTGAGCTAGCATACAAACGAGTAAATCAAGTAGTTAGATTACCAACTTTTTTGGGAGCATTAACTGTTCTAGGGAAGACCGCATTTGACACAGTAGGTTACTTACTCAACTACGAACCTTGGAATACCAGTGAGGTCCTGACTAATCTATCTATAGGAATGGGACTATTTGGTTTTGCAACATCGATCTACTTAAAGGATGCTGATCCAAACCTCTTAGCTAAAAAATCTTTTTGGAAATCAATTTATGAAACGATTAGCAACAAAATTCTAGATCTTACACCAGGACCAATCCCAGCTCAAGGGAATCTAGAAGGTTATGTCCACAGCTACCTATAAGGGGATTCGCAACGATTTTGGAGTAGGATTATAATTCCCGATGAAATGAATGGCTGTAGAATTAGAAGGGATGGACCAAAAATCTAAGGATTCTGCACCGCCCCACCAGCTCCTTCTCCCTGTAATTTAGATTCATAGTGGATTTTAATTTCTTCAATGACAGTCTGGAACTGGATGTCTCTAATAAGGACTGCCTTATATACTGCATACAACATAATTATAATTAATATTGAAAGTAGCAATACAAGGGATAAGTCGTTTCTAAATCTGGCAGTCAGATACCTTGAATTTAAGCTATCAATCCTAGAACTTAAGGTATCAATCCTAGAAGCTAAGGTATTAAGATCGCTTTTCGCAATTTTAGAATATTTTGGATTTTCGGAATCGATTGTGGTGTTATCCAACAATTCTTGAATATCTCTATATACATCACTTTCATAAGGATGCTGGAACCTAAAGTAGGTTTCCCTCTCTAGTTGAATGCCGAAATAGAGGATAATACCGGACAACACTAAATACGATATCGAAATTGTAAGAAGATACCTTTTCGCCAATCGACCAAAGTCCTCTTCTTTCGCAAGAAGGTATAACTGAAAAGTCTTTATTCCAATCGCTATAGTTCCTAGTCCGATAAGATAAGACTCTCCAAAATAGTAGCCACATATCGTTAGGATAAAAAACACAACGCTTTGGGCTATCGAAAGCACGTGCCCCAAGAGACTATCCTTGATTCTCGTTACAAACTTGGTGTAAAAGATCGAGCTTTGGACCGAAATTATGATCAGAACAAATAGTATGCCTAGCTCTTTGAGCGGATAATTTCCTTGCTTAAGTTTGGGAGGCAATGTTGTGAATAGATAAAAGATGAAACCGATTAGAGCTGTTGCATATATACCAGCTATCAAATAGGCCGTAGCTTTATGGCTCTTGCGGTTCTCCTCCAATACATCAATTTGCTTTTGAATAGGTTCTCCCATCTCTGCTCCAATTCGGTGTAAGAATTCTCTTTTCTTCCCAATGAGAGAAACAATATTAAGACAATGTAGGCTTCCTTTCCTAGAAAAGTGTCTGCAGAATCAAGATTTCCTAATTTACCCTAGATTCACTCTAAACTTTGTTGTTGTTCGTTGCTCCTGAGCTTGTTTTCTCTCTTTCAAATTTGAAGCTAAATCCTTTTCCTTAAACTCCAGGTCTTGAACTTCCTTTCTCAAGCTCTGAACTTCCTGCTCTGCCCCACTTACCTCACTTTCCAACTCTAGGGTCTTAGCCTCACACTCTATAATTGAAGCTCTACAATCAGTAATCTTCAGTTTTAGCTCACTTACTTCCTGTAATCCATCCCGTATTACTTTCACAGCAAGCCCAACCCCAATAACAATCAGCCCAATCAGGAATAGTTCCATCTCTACCATTCTCTATACCTTGCCTTTGAGTTTCTTTGCTTCTTTCAGTAGTTCTTGTTGCTCAGTAGCTTTAGCCTTCTCCTTCTGTTCCTGGGCAGAATAACCACCAAGCGTTTTGTTAAAGCGACCGATATGCTTTTCAATTGTTGACTTCTTCGCACCAAGCTGCCTTTTCTCCGCCTTGAGAAGTTTCTGCTTACCCTCAACTCTATTCATTTCCATCTTGGCTGCTTCCAGCAGTATCTTTTCTTGCTTTAGTTTTCTCTCCAGAGTCTTTGCTTTTAGGGCAAGAACGAACTTCCCAATTAAACACGCTAGAATGGCACCAAATGCAAGAATCTCCATACTTCAGCTCCAATACATCAATTCTACAATAGTCTAGGGTTGGTCTTTAGGTCTTTTCCTTAAACTAGAGGCAGTGATGTCGTTGCTTCGTCCTGCATTACCACAGTTGCATTACCACCTTTAATAGAAACCACTGTCCAAGGTCCCCAATGAGTGTCATTCTCATCAACGAATTCAACAAAATCGCCTGGTTTCAGCTCAGTTGCCATATTTCTCTAGGCTTCGCGATAAACTTCCAAATCATCAAGCTTCTTCTAATAGTTCTCTTACAACCTCCAGCAGTGCTTTCATACGAAGAGGTTTTTCAAGAATACGATTAGCTCCTAATTCCTTAGCTTTGAGAAGAAGCTCTTGTCCTCCAGCACCTACTGCAATGATCTTCACTCTTGGATAGTCTTTTCGAAGCTCCCTTATGACACCTAGCCCATCTCTCCTTGGCATAAAGATATCTGTGATAACTAGATCTGCTTGTTCCTGACGGAATAGACGCAGCCCCTCCTCACCATCAAGTGCTTCTGTGACTTCGTGCCCCCTTGTGTGAAGCATTTCACGCAACACTTCCCTGTTCGTCAGTTCATCTTCAATAACAAGGATACGTGCCAATCTAAATTACCATTTCTCCCCGACCAAACTATGCTTTCTCTACCAGCTCCCTGACAGTGTTCAATACTGTTTGCTTGCCAAAAGGCTTTATGATAGCAGCCTCTGCTCCTAAATCTAGTGCCATATTCAAATACCCGAGTTCAATAAGGAAGTGCAACACTTAGGGTAGCAACTGTCCTATCCTAAGTGTATGGGAAACAATTACAAGCATCTTACGATAGACGAACGCGAGCTGATTGCGCTTTGTCGAGCCGCTGGTGCAAGCCTTAGAGATATTGCCAAGGCCCTTGACCGGAGCGCCAGCACGATTCCAAGAGAGTTGAAACGTAATCCGTCCCCGATAGCTGAGAGTTACTCGGGCCTCCAGGCTCACAGAAGGGCTGAGAAACGTAAGCGGGAGGCCGGCAAGCGGAAACGGCTGAAGAATCCGGTTATCCGGCGATATGTCGAGACCAAACTCAAGCAAGGATGGTCTCCCGAGTTGATCGCTGGGAGGCTTCCCGAGGAGCGTCCGAGCGCGGGTATCAGCCACGAAGCCATCTATCAGTATATCTACGATCCAAAGGTGCGCAAGCAGCGGGATCTGGTTGCTTGCTTATCCCGAGCTCACAAAAAACGAAAGCCGCGGTGGCATACCCGAAAACACCGGGAAAGCCACATTCCAGGCCGTATTTCGATCGATCGACGTCCCCGTTACATCGAAAAACGGAAACAACCTGGCCACTGGGAATCCGACACCATCATCTCTCGAGAGAGCAAACAGGCCGTTGGCGCTTGTCTTGAGCGATCGTCGAGATACCTACACCTGGCTAAGCTGGCAAAGAACGGACCCTCGGAGGTCGCCGAAGCGATTAATCGACGCCTTGGGCGACATCCTCCCCACATGAGGAAGAGCATCACATATGACAACGGATCCGAAAACGGCCAACATCAACGGGTCAACGAGGCCCTTGGCACCAAATCCTATTTCTGCAAACCGTTTCACAGCTGGGAGCGAGGCGCTGTGGAAAACGCTATCGGTCTGGTCCGCAGATACCTCCTCAAGAAGACAGACTTCTCAAAGGTCAGCAAACACGAGTTAAAGAAAATTCAGAACCGGATCAACAACCGACCAAGAAAATGTCTTAACTTCAAAACACCAGCTGAAGTCTTCAAGTCCAAGTGTTGCACTTAGTCATTGAATCCAGCATACTGAATTCCACTCCCGGAAACCGCAATGATCTTCACTGAAGGAAAGTCCTTCTTTAGTTCTCGAATAACCTCCATACCCTCTTTCTCAGGCATCAGCATATCTACAAACACTAAATCGGTAGGTGTTTGGTTGTAATGCAAAAGCCCGGCTTCCCCATCTGGGGCTTCTATAATATCGTGGTCTGCCAATTCTAGAATTGCTCTGAGAGCGTCCCGCGAGGGTTTGTCGTCATCAATGACTAAGATTGAGGCCATCTCAGCTCCTGGGCCAATAACTCCTGCTGGCATCTCTATTGAAGCTAGTGTTTGATACAAATAAAAGACCAGGGGCGCCGCCATCCTTTAAATAGAAACGCCCCCGGCCCGGTTGCAGCCTCGCTGGGGACCTACTAAGCCAGGCTGCTTTAAAGGGAGTAGAATAAGAAACGGCCACACTTCCACCCAGATGAAAGTGTAGCCGCCAAGCTATAATCTCAATTTTTCCAGCTATTAATATACTGTCCAATCTCCTATAAGTAAAAGAAAAAACTATAACTTCTCTCTATCTGTAAAATGTAGATTGTTCAAGAATGTGCACTTTATTCAAAAATGTGCACAGAGGAAAGGCGCTAACTCTATTTAGTCAGCGGCCTAACCCAAGGGTCTCTTGCCACTGCACTATTCTTATCGTCCTTAAGGGAGCTGGGACAAATTATCCTAAAACTGATCTTTCTCCAACAAACCCTTCACGGCATCCAACAAAACTTTCATTCGCACAGGTTTTTCAATTCTTACAACATCATGGTTTCTAGTAAGAGAAGCTAAGTCAATCCCATTCCTAATATCAACTGCTGAAATAGCAATAAGCTTCACTTTACCATAGTCTTTGACGAGCTCCTGTATTACTTCCAGTCCACTTTTTTGTGGCATAAAAATATCCACAATTACAACATCAGCCGGTTTCTCGTGATATTTCTCTAAGCCTTCCTTACCATTAGCAGCTTCCTCCACTTCATATCCACCCAGCTCTAGCATTTTTCTCAATGGTGCTCTAACAGCCTCATCATCATCTATCAGGAGAATCCTTGCGGCTCCTAACGATGGACCTATTGGCTTACATAACTCCTTCCTGAGTATCTTTCCAGGTCTAAAAGTCACTTTCCTCCGGGCTGGAACATACACTTTCTCGCCAGTTCCTGGATTTCTAGCATTTGGAATAGCTCTTAATTCCCTCACTCTCCAAACACCAAAGCCTCTAATCTCAATCCGGTCACCTTGAATAACAGCCTCACTCAGAGATTCAACAAGCTCATTCACCAGGAGTTTTGCCTTACCCTGAGTAATGTTCAGTCTTTCAGCAATTGTCTTTGCAAGAAATGCCTTGGTGATTGTTGCCAAGCTCTGCTCCACGTAAAAAAGAAAAAGGCACACTCTCATCAAGTGCACCTCATCAACCCTGGCTTCCTCTCCCCCGATGAGAGGACTTACGTTGCAACAAAATATAGGTTTCGCTTCCTGGAAATGTCAACTCCAAAAAGAGTCTGTAGCCTACTCATATCCCTGCTCCTCTACTCTTTGCAGAATTGCCTTAAGCCCTCCACTCATTGTCCGAATCAGTTTTGAGTTTTCGAAATACAGAAAAGCATCACACACAACTTCAGGTCCAAAGGCATAGCCTTCACAAGGAGTAAAGTTTTCAACTTCAGGAATCCAGGGCTTGTAATTCTCATCTACCCTTTGTCCTCTGCCACACATCCTCTTCTCTATCTCTGATGGCAGAACTCCTTGGTTGTAAAATCCACAATCACTGTGGTATTTGCATCTTGCTGGCTCTTTGTATTGTTCATCTGGCATTCATTCTTAATAGGATGTGAACTTTATGATAATATTCCCGTTACTAGGGCAGGGTGTCTTGAATGGAGTTGCACCTTCAGAAATTTATTTCAGCTATTAGTGTAGCGATTTTAACCCCTCTTCTTTTCAGGCTTCTTCTTTCTCTCAATTCTCCGAAGTGAGCTTCTTCTTCATATTTTTCCTATAGTCATCGGCATCAACTCCAACCATTTTGGAGAACATCTTTCGAAAATACTTAGAGTAGGTGAATCCAGATTCAGCAGCCACAGCTTTAATAGGCTTATCAGTATTTTTGAGGAGCTCTTTCGTTTTCTCAATACGATGATAGAACAGCCTTTGCTGGAAGTTTGTGCCATATCTGATTCTTAGAATTTGGTTAGCATAAGTTGGGTAAATTCCAAATCTATCAAGAACCTTCTCTAATCTAAATTTGGGATTAGTAGCGTTCTCCTCTATGAAGTCCTCGATGCGCTCGGCAAGAATATGCTCTCTCTTAGTCCTCTTTTTTCTGTCATCATCAACAAACTCAACTTTTAGTCTAATGCGTGTTCCTAAAAGCTCTTTTGGAAAAGAGATAAAGTCTGTCTGAACTTTCCCTCCTGGTGCTTTGCCCCAGGGCCTAACCAAAAACCAATCATAGGAAGTTTTCGTTCCGCTTCCACCTGGACTAGCAGCAGGTCCTCTCCTGCATACATACCATTCTCCATCTTCATTCTGCTGAGCTTGAGCCAACTCACAACATCTCCTGCTACTCCTAAAGGGATAACCTTTATATATACGTTTCCCCCTTCTTTAGCATAGATGTTTCATAACAAAGAGAAGGTGATATTTGTAATTCTAAGTCTTGTATTTCTCATAGGTGCTGGGTGTGAACAGGAAAAGATTGAAAAACTCATTACTGATATTGGTGAATGTGAGAATATTCCTAACTTGCATAAGAGGGGTGAGTGTTTGGACGACTTCTACTTGCAGCAGGCTCTAGATAACGATGATAGTAGTATTTGCAATCTAATTACAGATCCTAGAGTTAGAGAGAGTTGTGAAGCCGCATTTGTCATAGGATTTGAAGAATCTGTAGTGGAGAATGCTTTGGCTGATGCAAGCTTGTGTGACGAATTAGAGCAAGAGCTGAGACAGGATTGCCTTGATGATTATTATTTTAACCAAGCTATTGAGACTGATGATTTAGGTTTTTGTAATCAAATTGCTGATGCCGAGTTAAGAAAGGTTTGCCAGGAGCTAGAATGAGAAAGATAATTTTCCTTTTGGTGTTGGTAGTTTTTGTCTTTGCTATTATCCCAGAGAGTGAGTCAAGACACCTTACTGCTTCTCTTTCCTCTGCCTTCTCCTCTTCTCTGTCTCCATATTGTAAGGAATACAAAAGCGGGAATGTTAAATACAGAGTTGGGAGTAAGAGTTATTACAAGAAAGATTACTGCGGAAGGAATTCCTTTATAGACTACTCCTGCCGGGGTAATAGAAAAAAGACTACTGTTCGTAGGTGCAATTTTGGATGTGGTAGTAATGGATGCAAGCCAGCTCCTAGAGTTGAAGTGACGCAGAAACAAGCCGAGGTTGCTTTCCAACAACAAGGATTTACAGGATTAGTAAAGACTGTTACCCAGGGACAAACAGATACTAATTGCTGGGGGAGGAATTGCAATGCTGGTGATGGATGGAAACCTAATTGGAGAAACATAGGCCAATGCCAAGAACAAAAATGGGAGAGGTATTCTGATTTCTTTTGTGACACTAGGGCTAAGTCTCAGAGATGTAATGTGCGAATAACTCAGAATAGAAAAACCGAGGAAGTAAGAACAATAGCTCCGCCGAGATGCGCACTTCCTACAAGAGCTCCAGCACCAACTCCACAAGCTGTAACTCCTAGTGCTCCTAAGCTAGCTGCTGATCCTGGCTTTCCCCAAGTGAGAGACAATTTGTTTACCGCCAATTATTATGATGGTGTAAACTTCGATAATTTCAGGCTTAGTGTTAGAACATCTGATTTAGCAAGTTCAGGACAAGGAGATGAGAGAAAGTTTTCAAAAGGTTGGGGCATAGGTGCTCCTCCTCAAGCTACTAATGTTGGGGCTGATCAATTTTCTGTAAAGTATGCTGGCAGATTTGATTTTACCTCGGGCCAGTTTGAATTCTGGACTAATAGTGATGATGGCTCAAGGCTCTATCTTATCTATCCTGATGGGTCTAGGAAAAAAATTGTGGACAATTGGGGCTTGCACGGTCTTAGAAGAATTTCTACAAATAGTGCTGACACTAGTCTGCAAGCTGGAAAACATACAATTCAAGTAGAGTATTTTGAGCAAGGTGGAGGTGCTTCAATTGAATTTGGATGGAAGTTAGTTACTCCTACTGCCCAACAGCTTGAAGCATTTGGTTTTGTCAAAGTGCCTGATGATAGTCAAATGAATGTTGATGAAGTAGCTGGAGGAGAAAGGGCTACTGTTAATTGTGGAGGTGAGGTTATAGGGCAATACAAGGCTATCTACTATTGTGAGAATAAAGCATCGAGCAGTTGCAGTAAGGGTTTTGAATTTGGTCCAGTAGGAAAGCCAGTAGTAACTAGTGCAGGTAGAGATCCACCTAAGTTGAGTATTGTTTTCAATGAAGCTAATTGCGGAAATCCTTGTGGTGCTCAAAAGAAAAGAGGATTTTTAGTCGCTACTTGTCAAGGTTCTTTAAGAGAGAAAACCTGCACTACTAATAATGAATGTTCTTACTTCTCTTCTAGTGCTTTGCCAGGGCAGAGAAATGAGAATTTGTATTGCAGTTATGCTACAGATAGAACAGCAGCTTGTTGTCTTGTTGGACAGCAAGTTTGGAATGGAAGAAGATGTGTTGAAGGTAAAGAAAAAATAACTAAATGCGATTGTCCTATTGAGCAAAAGCAGGGTGGAAAATTCTTTTATGCAGGAAGAGAATATGACATTAACAAAATTAAGAGAAATCCCTTTAGAGTTGGAGGCAAAACTCTTGATTGTTGGGCTGCTCAGCAGATTTGTTTAAAGACAAATGCTCTTGGCAAAACCGATCAAGTTATTTTAGTTAAGCCAGAGACATACGGAACCTAACTAAGGTTCAGCCCTAGCTAGACCTGCTTTGAGTCTTTCATCTATGTTTGCAGTTACCAACGCAATATGCATTGGTGAATATTCGGTTATCCCTGGAGTAGCTCCTGCTGAAAGCAAGTCTTCATCGTTTTCTGAATGTGCTCCAGAGGTTGCTATATGATAACACTCGTGTAGATGGGTTGAGAGCTCTACTCCTGGCTTTGTATAGTAGCCTGCTGAGGTGTAATTTCTATCATCTCTCCTATTGTTATAGGCCGCCCCTTTGCCTGGGAAACTCTCATTCACATACCAGTGCATCTCTTCAGGCGGAGATATAATATCATCTGTAAATTCATCATAAATCCTAGTATGATCTGTGCCTCTAATAACTTCAATGTCTTTAGAAATAAACCCGCTTGTTAGGATATGGAGTCGTTTTATTCCTTTCTCTGCATTTGCAAGGTCTTCTTCAGAAGTCAAAGGACCATCCCATTTACTTGGATTCCATTCACTAGGATCTGTTCTTATAGGGCCAGCCCATAGGTAAGCCACTTTAATCGGAGATTTGAGACCTTCTTGTATGTCCGGGAAGAGAGTGTTGTATTCATAAATAAAATCACCATTTCTCTCAATCTCAACATCTAGTTCTCCCAGATTGCTTTCTAGATCTCCTTTCCTAACTCTAAACGCAACCTTAGCCAAACCATTATCTTCTTTATTAAAGAGTCCTCTAGGTCTGTATGTTAGAACTGAGTCTTTTAGCTGCGTAACCAAACCATTACTGCCAACTATTTCATAGACTAAATTACTATCTTGATTTGAGACATATTGTGAGAGGTCTAGAGTTACAGGATTTACGACAGATTCAACTTGAGGTATTTCTTGTAGAGGAATCTCAGCTATCTGCGGAGCGTTTTCTCTTATCTCAATGTCTTTGCCGAAAGCCTTTGTAAATTCTAGAAAGTCAAAGAATCCAACTTCACTATCCTCATTCAAATCATATCTAACATCCCAATCAAGGTCTGTGGGTCTAGAGTCAAAAGCTTGTGCAAATCCTACAAAATCAAGGAAGTCTACTTTTCCATTTCCATCGAAATCGGGATTTGGCTCTCCTTCAGATATAATGTAAAAATCTCCATCTACAACACCCTTAGAAGCTTTTCTTGTTGAAGGACTAGGATGTGGACTGGCTTGAGGAGGCATACTTAATAGACCACTAAGTAATAATCCGTAACCTGTCTCCTTCAAGGTCCTCTTTATTCTTCTGCCTAAACTTGGCTTTTTCATCCTCCAAGGAGACATCTGAGTATTTATAAAGCTTTCTATTTTCACTATTGTTAAGGGGTGAATAACAAGGCCCTGAAAGAGCCTCAGAGCCTTTTAGAGGGATGTTCTATGTCTAAGCGAAACTCAAGCGAGGGCTTAGAATTATCGTCACTACATTTGCGATGTTTAGCCTATCAAAGCCAAGTTCTGACATCCTGGCTTGATTGCCTTCAACAGTCACCAAGTAGGTCTCATTCTCACCAGCGTTAAGTGGTCCTAGGATGGATGTTCCTTCTCCAATAGTTTCTCCTGAGACAGTGACTCTAAGGCTCAGGCTGGCTCGCTCAGATGTATCATCACCATCATTGGATAACCGAACGCTCACCTCGAACCAGCCTCCGTTTATGCTATAGCGCTCAACCTTTGAGAATGCTCGGTATATAGGAGCCTCCTCCATATTTGGATTCAAGCCACAGGAAAAAGCCAACAAGGCTAGTATGAAAACAACAGACTTCATCTCTTTTCATCCTCAAGTGGGAATGGTAAATCTCACCTCAGCAGGAGTGGGGTCTTTTGCTCCTTCATCGTCAACAGCTCTGACTTTGAGGATGTAATTGCCTTTCGGCAGGTTCCTCACCATCCCTCTTTGAAGGTATTTTACAACTGCTTCTGTGCTGTCCGAGGCTGTTGGAGGATTCGATTTGAGAGAAATCCAATCAACAACTCTTGGTCCTTGAACAGAGAACTCATAATCCACAACAACCCCATCTTCATCACTTCCATCATAGCCAACCAGAATCCAAGGCACCGGATTAACCTCTATCTGGATAACTTGTGGAGGGAGAGAAAAACCATCTCCATCGAACACTAGTCTTGTGAACTCGGCAGTTGTCTCTGGAGGTTGATTTTCTTGAGAGGATAAAAGACCATCCAAATCCTGCTTACTCTCTCCACATCCCAAGACTAAGAGCAAGAATAAGAGAGATATTTGCCTCATCTACTCTTTACCCTCCTAAAGGAATGATGAACTTTACATAGCCGGAGACTTGCAGAGCTCCAACTTTGTATTTTCCAAACTCTCCTTCTAGTTCGGTTTCGAGAGAAGTCCATTTAGGCTCAATCACAATGCCTATGTAATTGTTAGGCATCCTCAGCTCTACGTTTCCTCCAAAACTTATCCCTACTTCTGAATTATCAACGCTCCCACTATCAAAGTAGTCTTGTCCAACCTCAGTGCCATTCATCTTTACAGAGCCAAGTGCAACTCCCCCGAAAATCCCTCCAAACAGTTTCATCCCTTGGTTGCCTTCTGTAAAGTCTTCTCTATAGCTCAGCATCGCTTCAATAACTCTTACTTCCCATTTCCAAGAATTCAAGTAGATATTATCTACGAATGCTTTCTCTAAGTCATAGCTAGTAAAGTCCACCTTTAGACCGAGACCAGAGCCAGATTCAAATCCTGCTGCGAACCTCACACCTGAGAAAGTCTCTCCATCAGGTCCTGAGATTGCTTGAATACCACTATTGCTTGCGAGTTTTCCAGTTCCATACCCTGCTCCTACAAAAATCCCCTTCCCAGAACCTCTTCTAGGTTTCTTCCGCTCAACCTCCACTTCCTCTACTTCATCTGTGAATAGATCCTGAATGTCCTGATCTGCTAACTGCACCTTACCAATCCTCTTTACATCCTCCATCCTGAACACCAGCAAGTCTCCTGTTCGATTCTTCACTTTTACATACTCTCCAGGGATTTGCTCAACAATCGTCCCTCTGATGATGCTGCCGTCTTTGAGCTGGATCTCGTCCAGGATTTCCTGAGCTCCTATCTCTCCTGCAAACACCAAGACCATCACTGCAAGTAAGCTTCTCATCTGAATACCCTCCTTAGAGTGTTGCTTTTAGCCCACATTTAAGATAAGGAAAAGATTGCTTATGAGCAATATTAATAGATAGGAAAATACTGCTTTTAAGCCATTACGCCCCCGGCTTGGAAATCTTACCTTAGTGTTTAAAATTCAGGACTTACTTGCAGTAGAGGTTTTGAAAAGGTAGGAGGGGGCTATGAAACAGTTCGAGGAAACAGCAAGACTTCTGGGCAAAAGGATATGGGATTTGCGAAAGCAGGCAGGGTTATCTCAAGAGGAGCTTGCAGAGGGTGCGGATGTTAGTCTGGATGCTTGTGGAAGGCTGGAGAGAGGGGAGGGGAATGCGACTCTAAAGACAATGGTTGGAATCTCTGAAGCCTTCAGAATCAGCTTGAGTGAATTGTTTCAGCTCCGACAAGGAAAACAAGATCCTATAAAGAAGGAGATTGGAGAATTTTCCATTTTTCTTTCCACAAAACCTCTAGAGGATATTAAGTTCGCTGCTCAAATGACGAGGCAGATGATTTTGCAGCTTGAAGATGCTCGGAGTAATTCGTAGTTCTGCTCTAGTTAGTATTACTCCCTTCAGCGCTTTGTAGAATCTCTTTAAATAAATCTTCTAGTAAAGATTCATAAGCTGTCTTTCTCAGCTCATTAACACTCTGATGATTCAGCTCACATTGGTGAATGTATTTATCAAAAAGCCTCTTAATTTCCTCCATATGATTTCTATTTGCTTGATCCATCTTATCATCCTGCTTGATTAGTTTCTGTAGTGATTCGCTTTGGACTTTCTGCTTTTTGTCATTGATGTCTGGTAAGAAAAACACAACATCGCTGTAGAACTCCTTGAACGAGGCCTTCAACCCATCATCGGCATCCATTATGGCATTAGTAGCTTCAGTGCCAATTATGAAGAAAAAGCTCATCATTAAATCAGTAACTGGATTAATATCAACCTTCCGATAATAATCCACGAGTTCCGTAGCTGTATATGTAGGAGTGCCTATTCCAAGCCTGAAGCAGGCACCCAATTGATCATTGACATTCATTGTTATTCGCTGTAACTCTGCTGTTGCTCCTACATATGTGGAAATGCAATCTAAGATTCTTTTATATGTATCTACCCTCACTTGTGCCCCGATTAATTCTCTCTGTGCTTCTAAGTTGGCTTCTTGGTCCTTTTTCATCCTCCGCTGAGCAAACCTAAGGGTAAGCAAAACACCTACGATAGTTACAACAGCAGGAATAAATACTGCAATCCAATTCACCTCTCTAGTTGCTTCTATTAGCCGCTCCAGCTCAGTTGCTTTTACAACCTGGATCGTATCATATACAGTTTTCTGAATTGTTACAGTATCCTGGACTGTGACTTTGACAGTTTCCGTATGGGTAGGAAGTTGTGCGGGAACTGATGAAGTGGAAACCAGAACCAAAAGCAAGATTCTGAAAATAATATTGCTCAACATTTCTCTCTCATTCCCAAAAGTAATGCCATCTTAACCTCAACCCCCTCTTCAAGAATAATTCTCTCCTGTTTCACTTTCCTTTTACCAGCAGCATACCTAAGAATAAGACTGTGCAGTTTTTCCATATCTGACAATAGCTGTTCTCTCAAGATTTCCTCTGGATTCATCGGACACCCCTCTCCAAGGAAGGAGCAAAACAGGCGCCTGAAAATAGTGCCTATAATATATAGGCATTTTTTTGGAATATAGGATTTAGAATTGAAAGGGGTCTTCAATCCATTGGAAGGGGGTTTCACAAGTTGAGATTCCATCTCTTAGAAAGACCTTGCTTTCTGACTTACACTTGCGAATCATTATTTAGAGGCCAATATTGGCTATACGCAAGGAGCCAACGGAACTTCTATTGTTAAAGGAGATTGAGGTGGCTATGGATATTGTAATCATTACAGCTTTGACCCTCATTGTGGTGATACTATCGTTCCTGGCCCAGATAACTGATTGGTTTAAGACCCAAGTTCCAATTAGATTCGGATTCCTTTACAATAATCAAATTGTTGATAGAATTCCCATTTCTAGTGGCCATAACCAAAAGCCCATTTTTCTAAGGTTTGAGAATCTCAAGAAGGTAACATTAACTGGTATTATCATTGAGATGCGATTCCTGAATCCTCTTGCCCTTTCAGGATCAGATAGGGCTCTTGGTGTATTCCCTGGAAAGACAATTCACTATAGAGTGCCAGATAGGAGCTACTACCTTATCAGACATACTGACTTGTCCTTTCTAGCTAGGGAGAAGAACGATCTTAGAATTGAGCTCAACACAGTTGACATTTCACCCGGAACTTGTGAGGTTGAAGTTAATATCCATTCCAATGCTGGAGAGTTCAAATCTAAGCAAGCTAATCTTCTCTTAGATTTCACCTAGGCTACTTGCAAAATGCCTAATTTAGACGACATCAGACGCTCCCTTACCAATAATCAACAGCAAATAATTGATGCTGTATGGAGACGCTATTACGAAAATTATTCAGAAGAGGAAGAATGGATTCGGTGCAGAGAACTTGACCTCCTTTTTCGCTCACTCAAGAGAACGCTTTCCATAATAAAGACGATGAGTGGTCACATACTTTATGATGCAGTCCGCTCCAATCACAGACGATACCAACTCTCATTTCTAGGAGCTTTGCTTACTGAGCAGGGTGAAGAGGCAGAGTCTCTTTTGGTTGACTATCTAAGCTACGCTAGAGAACGTCTCCACAAAAATCCTCAAATCGAAACCTTGGAGGGGAAAGAGATAGAAAAAGACCTTAGGTTGTCTCCAGATCAGTCCTATCTCTTGTGCCTTGCCATTGATCTCAGCCGCTGGGATGGAGGATGTAATAAAGTCGCGTGGTGCGCAAGATTGCCTGAAGAAATAGCGGACTATTTAGATGAGGATGCTGTCCGAAAATATATTCGGGAAGAGGCCACCCAATATTATGATCCAAGCTATCCGGTTCTAGAGAAAGACAAATATTTCTACAAACTTAACGAAGCCAAGCGTATAGTCAGCGAGTTCGATTTCATTTCTAATGATTCTTTGAAGGAACTTCTGGCGATGGATTGGGCGGAAGTTCAGGAAGTGCACAAGGTGAAAGGAAGGAAAAGTTGCGTTATCTTGTGTGGAGGCGTCCTAGAAGGGATGCTTTTGGATGTTCTGCAAAGGGTTGAGGAACAAGCAGGGGAGGGCTATCAGGAATTAAAGAGGGGCAACAAAAAGAACATAGAATGGAGTCTTTATAACTTAGTTGAAGTTGCCAGGAAATTGGGCTACTTGGAAGAGAATACTGTTTCCCTTAGTCACGTCCTTCGGGAGTGGCGGAATTTGGTCCACCCAGCAAAACAGTTGCGAGATCAACAAGCGATAACTGATGAACAGGCAAATATTGCAGTTAGCACAGTTAGGATTTGCATAGAGGAATTACGGGCTTCTTGCAAACAAAATCAAATCTCAAATACATAGCTCTACTCTATCTCTTAACAATCCTCCAGAATATCTCTTTCTGTTCTTCCACCTTTCCCAAGAGGGCTAATGGTCTCAACTTCCTTTCATTCAACACCCCTATTTTTGGGTCAGATTCATCCAACTCAAGCAGGTAATCCTTGATTTCTTGATCCAAATTCAACAAATTAAGCACAGTTGATACTCTTGACCTAACCAATCCCAGATGTTCAGCTAATTCTGTGTGGGAATTCACAACACCTTTGTCCAATAGCTCCTGATACGCCATTGCTCGTTTGATGGGATTCTTGATAATAGGGAGCTGAATCTGTGAATCCGTCGGCTTACCAATTTTGATGATTGCTGCTCCACTTTTCCGAGTCTGGTAAATGGGGCGAGAAATCCAGGCTAAAGAAAATTCATCAGATTCGCTATCAGGGTCCAGATAGCGAATTGGACTGAACTTCTGTCTCCAGCTCTTTCAGGTGTAGGGGATCGGAACAGGGCCAAATTGATTTCTTCGCCCTTCTCAAGATTCCGGCATCTCATCATCAGAATCTCACTCACTCCACGAGCATCCTCTGTTTGACTCATTCCTTCAACCATCCTTCGCTCTTCCTGTCTTTCTTCTTCGCTCGCACTCGAAGTATCATATCCTCCCATCAACCACTTTCGCATGCATGTATTCCGGAATTTACTCCAGAGGATTGAGGCGATCCTTGAGGCTGAAACAAACCGCTTTCAATGCATGTTTCTATTCCTGGTTCTGCTTTTTGAACACCGACCTGGAGGATCGGCGAACGGCCCTTCGGAAGATAACGGTTACGCACTCCATTCAGCCTGAAGATGTTTCCTCCAGAGCGGTTGATGCCGACGAATAAAACCAATTCGAATGCAAGGCAGAAGCCTACATGAGATTGTACTCGTGAAAAGGAAAATACAAGAGATAGAAGTGACACTGATTGTCTGGGCAGACAATCCCGAACGGATTATCCGTGAACTCGCAAGCCTAACCAGGATTGGAGACTATCAGCTTCTCCCAAAGGAAATCATCCGGATACATGATTTCTACCTCGACACATCAGCACGAGCGCTACAAACACAAGAACTGAATCTTCGACTTAGGAAAACTGGGGAAAGATATCGTATAACTCTAAAGGGCCCTCGTCGTGTGAACAATTGGGGAATTGGGGAACGCTTTGAAGTGGAAGAAATCTGGTCTAAAGCGACATTGAAAGGCCTCATTAGTGAACTAGCCAACAGAAATATTGACATTCAATTACCTTACCAGAGCTATGGTTACGGCAATCCTTTGGAGGTTTTGACCTGCTTGGGATTCAAAGTTGTCCAGCATCGTGAGAATTTTAGAAGGGTTCGAAGCGTTGTTATTACTGGGGATAAATGGTGGCTGACACGCGCCGAATTGGCGATCGATTCTGTAGTCTACCATTTTGAGCAGCGAGAAATCTGCCTTTACGAAGTGGAAATCGAAGCCAAGTGCAAAGATAGTTCTCTCTTGCTGAGAAACCTCGCTGACCATCTCGCCAAGAAGTATGGACCGGCACTTAGAAGATGGAATTACGGAAAATTGAAAACTGGCGAAGCGATTGAGAAACTTCTCAACAATGGAGCTCTTAAAGGATTGGTCAACGCCAACAGACTAAGTCCTGTTGCATATGAGAGAATACATGAATATCTCGAACGTAAACCGCATTAACTGAATGAGCGCAGCGACGCGCGCGAACATCCAGACCGATTTCGGCGAGGACCCCGACCGTAGGGACGTCCAGCTCGTTGGACTTTGGCATGTCGACCTGAACAAACGGTCCGACCACCGACCGCTCAACTGGGGAGGGCTCTACAAGGCCAATGATCGATTCTTTCCGCAACCGAGCGCCGGCCTTGCACTCCACGACGGCTCCTGGGGTGAGTCCAGCACTGACGGTTCTGCCCTTTGCAGGAGGTGGCAAAATCGACACAAATGGTGTCCGCTCTCGGGTGCACGGCGCGTTAGAGAAGGCGCTCATGCCACTGGAAATGGCGTCGGCACCGGGAGCTGGACAGGCAGGGGCAAACCGGCAACCGCGAATGCGCTCTGGGCCGGGAGGCTCCACGGTCAGTAGAGGGTTTTTTCGATCCCAAGCCAGAAGTTCTGGTCCGGGCTCCGCTCCGCGTGAAAGCGATCGCGTGCGGACCTGGTGCCGTTTACGAGCTCTTCGGGGCTGAGGCCTTTGGGCACATAATTCAGGTTGGCGGGCTCTTCAACTTCCAGCGGCGGGAGGTCGAGCATGCGTCCCTCGACCTGGAGCCGCTCGTACAGGGTGGTACCCGGCTCCGGAGAAAGGATGTTGCCGTAGAAGGTGCTGATCCGGTGTTCCAGGAGAAAGTCAACTGTATCGTCAAAGATGTCCGGGGTGTCGTGGTCCAGGCCGAAAATGATGTTGATCTGGGTCTCCACGCCACGTCCGTTGAGCATGTGGAGAAGCTCTTTCACCCCAGCGAGGGTGAAGAAGCCCTTGCCGATGTCCTTGCGGTTGGATTCCCGAATGCTCTCCAAACCGAAACAAACCGCCCGCATGCCCGCGTCGACGGCCAATTCCGCGATGTCAGGATGCCGTGTCAGATGCAGATCCGTCTGGCAGGTCCACTCCAGACCCAAGGGGAGCATTTTCGTGAGCAGCTCTCGGGAGTGCTTTGGATAGACGAGGAAATCATCGTCCCGGAAAACGATAAACTCGACTCCGTATCGAGATTTGTAGACCTGGAGTTCCTCGATGACTTCGTCCACCGGTCGCAGCCGCCACGATCCATACATGAATTCGCTGCAAAAGGTACACTTGCGCGGGCACCCCCGCGCGGTCTGGGCGGGAAACACGTGGGGTTCGGTGAACAGGTCCAGGTTCACGAGGTCAAAACGGGGAACAGGAATTCCCTCGAAGCGTGGAAAGTCCTCCTCGTGGTAGAGCTTCTTCAAGGTGTCCTGGCGAGCGTCCTCCAGCAAGGACGGTAACTGGGGTTCGGCATCGCCAATGACCACCGCGTCGAAGGAACGCGACAGGACAGACACATAGTGGTGGTTGTTTTCGACCGTCACCGGACCGCCCACAACACTTCTGACCCCCAGTTTGCTCAGCGTTTCCGCCAACAGCACCGCACGAGCCATCTGTCCGCTGTGCCGGGTGCAGGTGATGCCCACCAAGTCGAAGGACGCCAAGTCGTAGTCCTGTTGGATGTTCTCGCAGATGTCGTACGCGAGCGTGACCTCCACGTCGGACGGCATGAGTGCCGCCAGCAAGGGCAGGGTCAACCTAAGCGTGGAGATCGAGTCTGCATCCTCTTCGACTCGGCGTTCATCCGCCCGCTGCTCATAGCTCGCTGGGCCGTAGATTGCTGGCTCGATCAGAAGAACGTCCATCGGAAAGTCTCCCTTCTGGAGGCTCGAAGGCCCCCTTACGTAGTTGTTTGTGGATAGGAAAAATATATGGGATGTGCCCGGCCGAGGCAAGGGACAATCAGGGCACATTTGCCTGGGTTGGTTGATGCGGGAGAGTTCGACGGGCTCTCGGGAAGGAGCTATGCGTGGTGAGTGCAGCAATTTGAGGGGCGGGGTGGTGTCGCAGGGATGGTGCCTCAAGCTGCAGTCCGTGATACGGGGGCGCACAGGTGGTCACGTGGTCTGGACAAGGTGCCGTCAGACGCCGTAGGCGAATTCAGTCTGAGGTGAGGACGTGGGGGCGCGATCGGCGGAGGGCGTGACATCAGGCCCACTCCATCAAGGTAGCCTGCCGGCGACATAGCGGTGGAGGTGATATCGAGCACCGGATCGTGGTGCTCCTGACGGGTGGAATGGCAAGCCAACAATGGGACATAAGTCAAGCCCGAGGCTCTTGGGCGGACTTCAGGAGCCGAGAGACCTAAGTAAGCCGTCCAGACTCTGCAGACCTGAGTATCTGAAGGCGCTTCAAAATCCAGCAGAAGCGGCAGAATACCAGAGCCGCACTGGAGGAAGACCGGAGAAGGGCTTTTCCTACTGTCGCTCGTAATGTTGCGCCTGAATCGGGAGTTCATGTATCGAATGCTTTCCGAACAGGGAATCCTCAGTTCGCGAGTCTGGCCGCCATTCTGAAACAGCCTGGTCTCAAGCTGACCGTGGTGACAAAGGACTCCGCCGCTGCTTAGCTTAGATCCCGGTGCGCGAGCCGCTGTCTGACCTCTCGCTTCGGATTGCGCACAGTGTTCGGTTGAACCCCATCAGCCCACGAGCATCCCAGGATGTTACAGTGTGTGTTACACTGCCGAAAATTGATTGTCTACAGACGATCAACGCCTGCCTTACAAGCGGGAGGTCACTGGTTCGAGTCCAGTATCGCCCGCTAAGACAAGCCGACAAAACGAAAGGCTTACGCAGCAGATGCGTGGGCCTTTATGCATGGGGGTACTGCCTGAAAGCGGGCGTTCTGGGATTTGCCTGATGTTACATTTGGGGTTACAGCTCGGGATTGACATGCCGTCTAGCTTAATAGAAAAATCGTGTTTAATCTCCAGCGTGAGCCGCCCAATAAGAAGCGCCTCTGGGCTGTGATAGGGCTACGACCACGATCCGACGCAAGGCCATTCGCAGATCGTCGAAGTAAGTGTAGAAGAGTGGCACCACGAACAGCGTCAGGAGCATCGCGCAGAGCTGTCCCCCCATCATCGCCCTGCCCATCGAAGAGTACGGGACGCCCATCAGCGTGTTCGAGGCCAGCGACATCGGCATCAGCCCGAACACCGTCGTAAAGGTCGTCATCAGAATCGGTCGGAACCGGTGGGTGCACGCATCCAGGATCGCCTCCATCCGATCCTTGCCCTCAATCCTCAGTCGGTTGATCATATCCACCAGCACGATCGCGTTATTCACCACCACGCCGATCAGCACGATGACCCCGACCTGGGCCATCCGGTCCATCACTGTATCCGTAAGACAAAGCGTCCAGTAAACCCCCAGAAAAGCGAACGGGATGCAGATAAGGACGGAAAACGGCAGAATCAGGGACTCGAAGAGTACCCCCATCAGAAAGAACACACAGGTGACGGCCATGATGACTGCAAACTTCATCATCTCTTCTGACTCCTTGAACCTTTCGTATCTTTCCCCTTTGTCCCACGAGTAGCCCTGCGGCATCTTCAAGCCTTCCATCACGCGGTCAATCTCTTCGTAGAAACCCTTCAAATCGTCCTTAGTCGTATACATCTTCAACAGCAGTCGAATCTTTCCGCCCCGTCGCCTGACAGTCATGTCCCCCTTTCTCACTTTGAAAGACGCGAATGCTGAGAGGGCAATCTTCTCGCCCGATTCCGACTGGAAGGTGAAGCCCTTCAGTTGGTTAAGGGTTCGTCGGTCCTCGTTGCCGAGAGCCAGCCATACATCCACCTCTCGCTCATCTGATCTATAGCGGGGAAGGTCTACCCCGGCAAGTTGATATGCGATGCTTCGCGCTGCGATCTGAGGAGAGATCCCGTATCTGCTCATTCTTTCGCGCTTTAGGAACACCTGGACCTCGTCATCTCCTCGCTCAACATCGCTGGTTATTCCGGTGACTGAAGGAAGAGTCTTGACCCGAAGCTCGGCCTGGCTTCGCAGATCTGCCAGCGTTTCAAGGTCGTCCCCCCACATAGCAATATGTACATAGGAATCGCCGATGCTCCCAGACTCGACGACCACATCGTGTCCAACAAACCTGGGCACGGTCTTGTTCATATCTTCGATAACGGCCTTTCGATCCATACGACTGTCCAGCGGATTGCCGATCCCTTTTCTGAGGCCTCTGTATGCCTGATACCACCACTGCCGGTTTTCTTCCTCCTCCAGAACCACATTGAAGAACAGACGCCCCTTACCCGTTCTTCGATAGCTGAGATGTACGTTCCGAATGCCATAGAGCTCTCTTCTGCTTTCCAGGAAGTCCTCCATCACTGTCCCGATGTCGCTGAGTTCCTCCCACGTTAGAAACTTCGGGGGGTAAACCACAATGCGGACACTATTGACAATCCCGCGCCATGAATCCGACTTTTTGACCATTTCGATCGGATAGAGTATCGTGGCAAAGAGGGTTGTAATGATCAAAATGGTGTCGCGCCGATGGGTGAGTGTCCAGGCGAGTCCTCTCGCATACCCCTCTCGAGTCCAGCGGATCGATTTTGGTTCTACCTTTGCCGGCGACCCACCAAACCTCTTGGCAGCCAATGGGACGAAGATCAAAGCCACAAAAAGGGACCCGAGTAGCACGACCACAATCGGTACCCCTATTTTGGACAGGAAGAATGAGAGATCTGCATCTCCGTTCATCACCATCAACGGCAGGAAGACCACTACGGTCGTTAGCGTGGCCATGGTGATCGCCAGTGCCACCTCGCCCGCACCGTGGATCGACGCCTCATGCGGATCCTCCCCCTTTGCCCGAACCCGATGGATGTTTTCCACGATCACGATCGCGTTGTCAACCACCATCCCCACTCCAACCATCAACCCCACCATCGTCAGCAGATTCAGGGACCAACCCATAAAATACAGAACCGTCACTGCGATCATTACACATACCGGAATGGTCAACGTTATCAACGCCGTCATTCGTGCGCTGCGAAGGAAAAACAGGAGTACAAGGGCTGCGAAAAGGCCGCCCCAAAATGCCGTCTTTTGCAGATTTTGCACCGACTCCTTGATAAGTTTTCCCTGACTGAAAAAGGTATTGAACTTGAAATCTGTTTCGGCCTGGATCTTCGTCAACTCGGCTTGGACGAGATCACACACCTCCACGATGTTGGCACCCCGTTCCCGGAAGACACCGAGTGCAACAGCAGGTAGGCCGTCGATCCGCTGTCTCCAGTAACGTAGTGGAACTTTGAAGAAGACATCGGCTACCTCCGCTAATCTCACCACATTATCACTGGTGTTGAGGGGGATGTTTCTCAACTCATCAAGGCTGCCATAGCGTGCCAGCGACCTGACATAGAACTTTCTTCCACCTTCGTGCACGTAGCCGCCAGACATCTGAAAGTTGTCACTCCGAAGCGTATTCACAAGTTCGTAGGCGCTCACACTCCGGGTCTGGAGTCGCTCCTGGTCCACCTCGATGAAGAGCATCTTCTGAGAGACTCCCCGGATGTCTACATTAGCCACACCATCGAGCCGCTCTAACCGAGTCTTCACCAGAGACTGCATAGCCTCATATGGATCGCGGACATGCGGAGGCAGAGCAACAGCAGTCCAGAGGATCTGCTCGTCGCTATCGGAATTGTACTTCCAGATGTGAATCTTATCTTGGAACTCCTCTGGTAACGCCAGCCTTAGTCGCTCTACCCGCTCAGCTACCCTGTTATAGACCTCCGACATATCGACACCTTTTCGGAAGTGCAATCCAGCGTAGGTACTATAAACTCCACTTGTCACCCAGAACTCCCGGAGGTCCTTCAGGGTCCGAAAGTGTTCCACCATGGGTCGACCGATCTCTTCATCCTTTTCATGTGGTGAAGTGTCTTGTTGGGTAGAAACGCTAACCCAGATCTGGGGGTGATCCAGACCAGTGGCGAACGCCTGCAGCGAAACGCGGACGTAAGAAACGAGGCCCATCGCCAGCAGGGCCACCAGGCACACGGTGACCGCCACTGGACGGGTCACGGAGATGCGAGGCAACAACGAGGCTCTTTCTCTCACGACAGGAATCTATGAACCGGTACTTTGGTAACAAGTAAGGCCAAACGTCCTCAGTCTGTAGGAAAACGAGAATGCCACAAGACCCACACCAGGAGTTGCGTACTGTAAGACAGGATCAAAGAGCAAAATTGGATAGAATAGGGACGCACCAGACTTGCTAAAAAAGTGATCCGCTGAAAAAAAGATACAAATCCATAGAGGACGACAAAGGTCACCAAAATCTGCACCCAAACATAAAGAATCCTAATTGGGTAATACTTCCGAACGTACATAGCGTGCCATTCGAGAAGCATCATGGAGGAATACGAAAAATGGCGCGCAAGGATAGCTAATTCGCTTGGTAGGGGAAGCTATATCAAGTTTGATAGTCTTGTGCGCTGAAGGCCTTAAGACAAATAACTACTACTTTTTTGAGCTATTCCTGGGACAGAGCTGCTGTTTTTCCTTTGCTGATCAGACCGTGCAGATATGACCGCTCCTCAGCCGTCAGCGTCACGATGTGTTTCTCTCTTCGCCACTGTTCCGTTTTAGGGGAAGTACGGAGAGTATACGTCAAGACTGCTCAAAAGGTGCAGGTCTTTATCCCGCGTTGTTGGTTCACTAGGTGGGAAAGGTAAGATTCTTTGCGGGAAAAAGATGGATCAGCTAAATGACGAGAGGAATGGCAATCAAAGTACAAAGACAGCGTGGGCCGTTTGCTCAATCGTGGGGCGAATGAACTTGCAGATGTCCTACATACATTAGACCGTAGGTTCGACCTATGACTTGAGAGCATCATCACAGACAGTTTCATTATGAGGGTTGCTTCGACGTTCTCTGCAAAAGGGGCGGCTAGTGATACCTCTTTCAACCATCATCATCGTACTGGGTTCCTTGCTTTATGGATACCATCTCTTCGATGAACGTATCCAATCTAAACAAGAACCCCTTTGTATTTCAACTAAATTAACAACAATCTCTCATAATTATGCCAAAACTAAGGTACCATAAAACTCTGGGTAGTCGTCTGTTGAGAATGGTCCTCCTGCCCACGCAATACGAGTTCTTAGATATGTATTAGAGGAAGAACGGACTGGTGCATCGTTATTTACTTCAATTTCAAGGCCAAGGTGCAGTCCTGGAGACGGGACAACCTCAATAGCTGACCAGGGGATACTGATATCAAGACTGTAACTATTGCTTGATGGAAGGACCGAGACGCGTAAATCTTCTGGCTTAACCTCGCGACAGCGTGCTACTTCTGGACAACGTATTTCTTGTGATATTGGAGACGCTAACGGTACAATAACTCCACCCTGTCGAATACCCAATCCAATTTTGTTAATGGTTGTCGTTCCACCCATGTCGTGAGAAATGTAAATCATCACTCCTTCACCACGGGATCTAGACATAATTTTCATATCCCCTAGAAGCATATAGTGAATGACATTGGCAAACACATTCAATCTAAGAAATAGATTCTGCTCATTCCAAAGAAGACGAAAGCATGCACGAGCTCCACCTTGACTCGGCCATATACCGCACTTTACATGTGTACGGAAGAATTTTCTTTGGTCGATAACTTCCTCGTCTATTGATATCTCCTCAGAGAGTTTCCACATACAATCATTAGGATCATCGTCAACTAAAGATGAGGAATCAACTTCTAGGCAGCGAGCAACTAGCATCTCCCCGCCTTGTGCTTCCCAGTCTCTTAGTTCCTTGATGAGTCTCTCAGCTACGTCGTCTAGGTGAAACATCCATAGGGCAGGGCGAATAGTGCTAGTTGTAGTTCGAATCTCGGATCTGAGAAGTCTTTCGATGGAATCAACAGGAATCGGATCTTTGTGATAAATAGGAACCATAATCCCGTCTTGACTAAGCAAATCCTCCATTATTTCCTTGGGAATGGTTCCATTGCCGTAGACAACATTCACGTAAAAGAGACCGTAAATGAGGATTTCTTTCGCACAGATATCGCTTGCACGTTTGAGCAGTAAAGGCCAATTGCCGAATCCACTTAAGTATGCACGTAAACAGGCATATATATCTGCAAGGTATTTGAGTCGTACTTTCCTGAGCGGTCTTCGTTCAAGGGCGTAGTGTCTGTAGAAGTGGAATGCAGAATGAATAACGAGATCAGATAATGAAGGTACTCTTAGTCCCGGTCCAATTTCGTCAAGGGTTCTACTATTCTTAATTAAACTATCAAAGTCCACTTTTCCGGGCCTCAGATCAGCGGAATGAACATCGATCGCAATTTCTTCTTTCCACAGCGGGCATCGATGATCGACATTAAACACTTCCAATTCGTCGAGGCTCGGGTGTATCAATTCATTGCTACTGATATCTCTGAAGCCATGAACCCACCCTTGCCCTCGAAGGTATTTTTCGATTTCTTGAACATAGCTAGAAGGGGTTAAGATATCTATATCACCGAATGCCCGAATTGAAGGCGAACGATAAACTTGGTGGATGAGTGCAGGTCCCTTCAGCAGCACGACTGGAGCACCGATATCGGCGAATGCTTGCGAAATTCGGGCAATTTCACGAAAAAGCACTTTGGCC
Source organism: Candidatus Latescibacterota bacterium (assembly GCA_965248435.1). GTDB lineage: Bacteria > Latescibacterota > UBA2968 > UBA2968 > CBDFJH01. The sequence goes on along the minus strand of OZ252100.1, from coordinate 5,580,769 downwards.
TGATCTCTATTGGCTTTGGCATCGCGTACAATGAGGTCCATAACTCCCGAGGGCAACTGCAAGTTGTGAGTCAAGGAATGATAATTAATAAAACCTAAAATTCTATGCCGCTTTGCCTCTTCAAGAAATGCCTTCCAATCAATATGGCCTCTTATCATTTCTTTAACTGATTCCACAACTTCTGGAACCAAAAAGGATCTTGAAAAATGTACTAGTAATCTATCTCCTAAGGACAGCTCTAATGGTGGATTACAATCTTCCTTTAACCCCTTAACAAGACCACTAGAAGGATTGCCATCTTGCATGATCATGGCATCTCATCTTTCCCGGATCAGTGTAGAACCGAGTTCGCCCCATCCCTGTAAAAATGAGGACGTTTCCGTCGCATATGCTACGGGAGCCGGAGAGGGCATGCGGTATTTATCCTTTGTCAGGGCCTTCATCCCGATGCCCTCCCAGGTTTTTCTGTTTTGAATTGCCACAATACGTTGGGTTTTACAAAACACGAGTTCAATAAGGAAGTGCAACACTTAGGATAGCTTCAGTCCTATCCTAAGTGTATGGGAAATAACTACTGATATGTGAGGGAATAGATTGACTTTTTCCCCATCGTGACAGCTTTACGAACCGGTACTTTGGTACCGGGTGAGGCCAAACGTCCACAGCCTATAGGCGAGCGAGAAAGATACTAGGCCGACAGCAGGAGTCGCGTACTGAAGAACAGGATCAAATAGCGAAAGTGGATAAACTAGGGACTCCCCAGACTTGCTAAGAAAGTGCTCCGCTGGATAGAAGGACACAAACGCATATGGGACGAAAAACGTCACCAGAATCTGCACCCATCCACCAAAAATCGTAATTGGATAATAAGTGATATTTCTACACGTGACTAGAATTCCATCGAAAGTCGAAGTCGACTTGACAAACCAAAAACTCGTTGCCCCAACTGCGACCTGAATACCAGCAATCACCATCGCGCCACCGATTAGGACTAAACCAAACCAAATACAATTTGCAACGCTAAAAGGGATATCCAACTTTCTGAAACAAAGAATGAAAAACGCAACACTCAGTCCAATATGGGCAAAATAGGAACTTCCGAAATTCCTGTAAACTACACACAAGAAAGGATTCAGAGGGTATACCATCATACTGTCGAACGTTCCGAGCCGCACGAGTTCGTCAGACCATCGCATAGAGCTGAAGAACATGCTGCCAAGTGCGTAGGCGAACAGGTTCATGTTGTAAAGGAGAATCACCTCATAGAAATTCCAACCCTGTATGGTTTTGAATTTGCTTAGAATTATGAATACTCCCAAGTATCCCATTGAATAAACAAGTACAAGAACAACGAGGTCCACGAAAAACGCGAATCGATATTCCATTCTACTTTTGATAGAAATCGTAATGTATCTTGCGTAAAGTTTGATGTGCCTCACGCTATCCTCCCTGAACCACGATCTTTTTGACTCCCTTCCGCCATAACGTTTTTTCTACTATCAGAAGGATGCCAATCCACATGATCTGTTCTAAGACTAACCAAATAGCTCCTGCTGGATCTACTTTTTCAAGATATATTGACAACGGAACAAAGTATATAAATCGAAAAGGGAGGAAGAGTGAGAGTTGGGCCAGAAAATCCGGAAAAAACCAAAGCGGTATGACTGAACCTGCGAATACATTTATCAGATTGCCCAAGAGCATTTTGAATTGCCAAACTGAAAGGTACCAGAACCCAAGGAGGCCAAGGGAATAACATATCAGAAAGTAGATGATCATTCCGTTTACCAGAGACACGGCAAAAATCACTAGACTTTCCCAACAGGGAACCTCAATGCCAAATAAGAATAGACTCATTAGCACCAAGGGAGTAAGCTCAACGATGAATTTGTAGGCGTTATTCCCAATCGTTTCGCTGAATAGAAACATTTTCAAGCTAAGAGGCTTGGTTAAGTCCATTGCGACTTCGCCGGTCCTAATCTTTTCATCCATCCTGGTAAGAACCTCAGTCTCAATTACTACGGACTGCGCAGCACTTACTACAGAATAGGTAGTCATGTCTCGCAAACTTATTGCTCCCATTCTGGTTGCAGCACTTCCCATGCCCCTATAGAGGGCACGCCAGATATAAATGCGGTAATAAAGAAAGAATACCTGATTCACAAGAGTCAAAAGCGTGTTCATTTTGTAGGCCAGATTTGCCTGAAAGGCGAGCTTGGCGACTTCAAAATTTACTCTCATGACAATTTGCACCTTTCTGATCCATTCAAAGCTGGCTGATCAAGATACATTTTTCGAATGACTTCCTCGATTTCTGTTTCCTTGACAACAAAATCTCTGACTCTTTCATTTGCCATTATGCAACCAATGATCGATGTAGCATTTACCTTCTTTCTGTCATATTTAATGAACATCCTATAGTCTTCCTGCGTCACTTCTGATACGCCCAGACGATACAGGCCACCATGGCTGGACGTAGGGTTCTCCGTTTCCACAATCATTGTCTCTTCTGTTCCGTATAGATCTTTCAGATTCTGTAGATTTCCGTCGTACACAATCTTTCCCTGGTCGATTGTCAATACACGGGAGCAGAGCTTTTCGACTTCGGACATGTCGTGAGTCGTTAGCATGACTGTTGTGCCGCGCTCTTGGTTGACTACCTTTATAAACTCTCGGATTTTATTTTTCACAACTACGTCTAATCCGATCGTTGGCTCATCTAAGTAGAGAACGTCTGGATTATGCAGGAAAGCAGCGCAGAGGTCTGATCTCATTCTCTGGCCAAGACTAAGTTGCCTTACGGGGACATTGAAAAATTCTTTCAGGTCGAGTATGTCAGAGAAATCGTCTAGGCTGGCCTTAAATTGTGCATCGGGAATTTGGTACATGTACTTCATCAAGTTCAGGGATTCTGAAACAGGAATATCCCACCACAACTGAGTGCGCTGACCAAAAACGACGCCCATTCTCTTTGCATTCTGAATTCGATCTTCATGAGGAACCAATCCCCCAACCTCTACGCAACCATCTGTGGGCACCAATATGCCAACTAGCATTTTGATTGTTGTTGACTTTCCTGCACCGTTTGGCCCTATATATCCAATGATCTCCCCTTTTTGTATTTCAAAGGAGACGTTGTTCACCGCTATCTTAACCTCATACTGCCTGCTGAACAAATTACGGACCGCGCCCCAAACCCCCTCTTTTCTCTTCAGGATGCGGAATTCTTTGGTCAAATTCTTGACTCTAATAAATGATTGATCACCCATTTCGTTTCTTCGTTAATCTAGGTCCGAAACGTTTAGCAAATTGGCACATCTTAATCAGTCAGAATTAAACTGCCATAAAACTCAGGGTATTACTCCGGAAAAGTGGTCCGCCTGAACAGGCAATTAGTGTTCTTCGATGCAGGACTGGAAAGCGGCCCTCACAACAATTCAACACTTCGATTTCGAGCCCCAGATCCATTCCTGAGCGGGGAATGATAGGCAACATATTCCAAGGAATTCCGATTTCGACACGATAGCTACTTCGAGAGGTGTGGACCGAAACGTTTGGATCTTCCAAACTGATTTCCTGTAAGGATTCTGACTTTATCGGCGATGGATCCTCAACAAAGTATCCTTTCTCAACCACAGCTACTCCAATTCTGTTGATAAATACATCGTAGACTGTTACTCTTTCGGTTTCATTGCAAACATAGTCAAGGGGCACGTAGTAGATCGGATGTGCATGTACAGTGACTTTTATGAATAGATTGCGATAACGTTCCACAAAAAGCTTACATATGCCCGTACTCCCCCCTGACTAGGCAATACCCCACGCTTCAAGTGGAAACGGAAGAACTTTCTTGGGTCAACGTTGTTTTCGTCTATTGCAATCTCTTCGGCGAGGTTCCAAGCGAACTCTGAGATAGGGAACAAGGGAGCGTTGGGCTCATAAATTGGTCAGCATGTTCATGAACGTTGAATACTTGCTTTGACCGTCAGTCGTTAGACAATGTGAATGGAACCTTTCGACGATACGTTGAAAGAGCGTCTTACCCTCATCTCGAAGATCGGGAAAATGGTGGGCCAGCTCGACCTCTCCCGAAAGCCACCGTCGTGCCTCGACTGGCTCCGTGAGATCCATTCTGCCTTCTGTGATGAGGCAATCAGCAGCACGTCGAGAGCCTCTGATGTCACAAGCGGTTACCTCCTCGAGGACTACGTGTACGAGGGCACCCCAAGGCGGATGTCTCGATTTCGGCCAGCTTGTTCCGACGGGACCCACGTTATAGACGCGGCGAGCCGAGACGATGTGAGCCACTGGTGCCATCACCACCCCGGAGCGGAAAGATGAACTAGCTCGAGATTGTTCCTCGATAAATTGATATGCAAGTAATGCTGCATTCCCAGGGAGCGAGTTTGACAAATACGACAGCACTTCATCGGCTTCAATCGCAGAACGAACTTCTCTCTTTTCGAGGATACGCGAGTCAATGCTTCGAGTCGGACCCTTGAAATTTGCGCTATAACCCAGTGGATTCAGATACCGTTGGTAAGGTTTCCCCCTTTTTCGCACACGAAATGAAGCACCCGCTTGGTGAAAGAACAAATCTTCAGTGTCGAAATAAATATCTAGAACAGTGACCGGGGGTAATCTAAGTATCGCCCACGGCGGAACTGCCACTGCCCTGATCAATGACAGCGTGGTTTCATCGTCGTCGAATGGAGTGAACTTGTATTCAATCTCGATCTTGTCGGTTTCTGTTGCCATTATTTCTGCTCTCCAACAATTCGATACGCCGACAAGACATTTATCCGGCAAGCCTGAAATCCCACTTATGAAAGGGCGGGATGGCAGGCTTCTGCTTCCTTCACACTGGTGAATGCGCTGTGCGAAAAATCATATATAAGGCGACCACAAAGAGGTGATAGATTTCGGATCAGTTGAGTTTCATCAACGCCTAGCGTTTGTCCGTTCTAATCGGCCTATTTGAAAGTTGGGGTGACGGTCGCACTTGAGATGCTTATATCTCTTTCTCTTACACTTCGGGTAGGAATCATTCGACCCTAAGCGTTGCACTTCTTTATTGAACTGGTACGATGCAATAATCAACAATGAGCACACAATTTTTGAATCAAAATACCTCAATCTTTGAGCCGCCTTAAAACCTTCTGCTTAGAAAGTCTTGGTATTTACCACGCTTGGGAAGCTTGGTCGATTTGGGCTCTGAATCCCAGCAAACAGTGTCAGAACCAAATTGCTAGAGAGACCATGAACACTCGCATCGCCTCACTGCCTCAAGGAGAAACGTCAATGCGGATCGTGTTTGGCTTGATGGAATCGTGTCGCGCGAGAATAGGTTAGCTCGCGCTCTCTTGGAGACTGTGGCCCGACAATCCAAGAGTTGCACTAAAGTCAACGGTACCTCCTCAACCACGAAACGCCCATCCCGAGCGGAATTACTTCCCAGTGGAAGTTCGAACTCGACATGTGTAAACGGCTCGGCGAATTGAAACGGGTTCGATGGGGAAAAGGGACAAATGGTATCCACGCTCACCTTTAAGGAAATAGCTGGAACCTGCGCTGTGCTGTCGAGGCTCCGCGAGTATCTCAGTTTCACAAACCCGCAAGCATATGCCTCAGAACTTAACACTTCCTTTAACTGCTCCTGCGTGAGGTAGGTTCTGGCGGACTGTAGCTTCGTAGTTCCACCACTAAGTGGCGTCCAGAGCTTTGAGTCAAGCCAGGCACGAATCCGGTCTCTTCGCCGTACCTCGATCACCGTTCGGACCACTGGTCCGCCGCCGGCTGCCTGATGGAAAAGATATACACGTGTTCGCCGCTTCCAACCCACCGTGCTGCCTGGTGTCGAGTTCTTTCTGTTTCTATGTTCATTGACGGCGTCCAAAAATGTCGATCGCTGATCTACGCTCAAGTCGAAGGTAACTTCGCGTTCGATTTGCCACATTTCAGTGTCAACCTTTGTCATGTCGCCTCCGGAGTGATCACATTTGATAGGTAGAGTTTCCTCGAGTTGATGGACACGTGATCCTTTGTAGGCGAAAGAGTTCACGATGCCAAAGAGCCACAATGTGAACCTATCTGAGTTCCACCGGAAGATCTAGCTTCTGACTTTCATCAGCCGAGGTACGAACTAATACCTTACCTAACCAAACGACTCCCTATCCAAGATAACAGACTTCTTAAAATCTGGTACATAAATTAGGAACAATTCGAATAATCTCAACCATTGCTCAAACGTTAATTGGGTAGGAGTAACTCGTATTGAATAACCAATATCTTTTGACAGTCTCTTCCACTGTTTGTATGTAAAGACCCGCTTGTACGTACTCTTTAGATCATCTTTCCAAACTCCAAAACCATACTTCACAAACCTTCTAAACATATCGACATTTTCTTGAGTCACTAGAGGGCTGTCACGTTTCTCTATATGTAAAAGCACGACTTCCACACTCGGCTTAGGCTCAAAATCGTTTTCCCTAAACTTCGCAATGATATTAAATTTGAAAAATGGTTTTGCAAGCACAGAAAACTGGCTTTCTTGAGGTATTCCGGAGAACCTTTTTGCGGCCTCCTTTTGCATAAATAAATATGTCTCCTTTGGCGGGTTAACCCTGAACAATACTTTTCTGATAATATCCGAGGTTATATTGAAAGGAATGTTGGAAAATATCTTATAATCAGTTTCTTCAACATCAAAATCCAAAAAATTGGCTTGATGTACTTCAATATTTGGAAACTTCTCAAGCTTGCCTCTTAATTTTCTAACTAGCGTTGAGTCTTGTTCTATGGATATTACTTTACTAGCGACTTTTGCCAATTCTCTAGTTATAATCCCTGCACCTGGACCTATTTCATAAACTACATCAGTCTTAACAATGCTACTTCTCGAAACAATTGAAGCAACTAAATTAGGGTCTCTGAGAAAATTCTGAGCCAATAATATCCGTTTACGTGCCACTTTGTTTTCCCTATCAAGTTTGTGATTCCCATTCTAATTCTGCTATAACTGGATAGTGGCCGGTAGGATAGATTGGTGCCCGAGCAAAACTATGCCGCCATCGGTTTGAAAAATAGGGCGCGCAACCCCCAATCCTTCAAGATAAATCATTGCCGCTAAAACTGATGGCCTTAAAGCTCATCGTATTTAGTCCAAAATCCGATACGGGAGGCAAGTCTACCAACTTACCTCCGTATTTTGCAGAGAGGTAGGCCTTTTCTATAATCAATGTGGTAATCAGTGCCTCCTGCAGCAACGGTAGCTGTCTATTAGGGGTTGCAACGACATCGACAAAGTCCGAGAACATTTCTTGAAACCATCCTTTGTGCGACGGATCATCAAATTCTGAAGAGATCGATTGTCTAACTACCTTATTACCGTTCATTGTATGCAATATCTCATTATTCTCTAAAATGACGCTTTCGCCGCTTCCGATAACGGCATAGTAGCTGTTACGGTAACCCGCCGCCCAAGAGAGAGTTATGGTAAACTGAACATTGTTGTCGAAATAGATTGTCAGTAGAGCTGTATCTTCGGTGTCAGAGTATTGATCATTGACTAAGTTTCCCATAATACATGAAACGGCAACCGGAGTTTTTTTGTACATTTCGCAGGCAATATAGACACTATGGGGTCCATGATCTCTCAGGATTCCACCACCGGAAATATTTCTGTTGCGTCTCCAATGCGGATTCCATTCCGATACACCTACAGCATGTCCGGACCGAAGAGTACGAAATTGTCCACTCAAAAGCTCTCCGAATTGTTCCGATTGAACTACCCTTTTAATATGTTGCAGTGTAGGAGCGAATTTATAGTTATGGCATGGATAAGTAACTTTGTCTACAGACCTGATTAAGGGCAAGAGATCTCTGTATTGCTCCGAAGAGAGCAAAAACGGTTTTTCACAGAGAACATGGCATTTGTTTGAGAGACCAGAACGAATATACCCATAATGGGTGTCTGGGGGGGAACAAATATCTATGAAATCTAACTTTTCTGCAGAAAACGTTTCCTCCAAAGTCTTATACGTGTTGATATTGTTGGCAACCGATTTCACTTGTTTCCCCAGTTCTTGGCATGGGTCTACAATTGCTGTGATGACCAAGTCTGTCCTCTCTAAATATGTAGCAAGATGTGCCCGTGCAATCGTCCCGAAGCCAACTAACGCCCCCTTCACAATAGTGCTCTCCCCTTTTGGATCCATTCAGAACAGTGGCATCTCCGAGCGACTTCTTTGTGAACAAGTCCCCTTAAGCTCCTGATTATATTGCTGCCTCAGGCACTCCATTCTCTGCTGTGGGCCTTGGGGAACCGCTGTCACCCGAGCTACGTCAAGAAATCCCATACCTAAGTCATCGAAACAGGGCGGGTGTTCCAGATTGCCTTGTGGCTATCGCTGATGCGAACGAAATCTCTCAGGCTAGCATCTGCTCTCATTCAGTTAGTCTGAAGATTCCCTCTCGCCTGCATTGTCCCCCAGTGCGACCTGAATTCGCTCTGTATCGACTTAACAAAGCTTATTGATAATCACCAAGCTTCGGGTAGCATTTTCGAGATTTCAATTCTTCTAAAGTATCTGGGAGCACGACTACCATGTCCTTTAATCCAATCAAACATTTCCCTCAACCCTGATTCCAATGGGGTCTCTTCGAGTCCTCCAAAAATGGCTTTCATCTTCTCATGCGAAACGCAAACCTGCTTCACCTCATGACGAGGACTTAAATATTTGATTTTCGCCTTCATACCCATAACCGAGGAAACAATAGATGCTAACTCATTGAGGCTTACTGTTGTGTCAGAACCCACATTGAACACTTCATTGTACGCCTTCCCATTATGTATAGATTTTGCAATGAGAGGAACAATGTCTTTAACATAACTGAAAGAACGTGTTTGTTTCCCGTCTCCAAAAATGGTCATCGGTTCATTTCGCAACAATTGATTCATAAATATACCGACAACATTACGATATTTATCACTTATGTTTTGATGTTCACCGTAGACGTTATGAAGCCGATAGACGATGAATGGTAATTTGAAGAATGAATGCGCTGCCGCTAGATCTAGTTCGGCAGCCAATTTCGCAATCCCATATGGATCAATTGGAGCCGGAATGAGATCTTCGCAAAACGGAGTTTGATTATCGCCATAAACCGCAACTGAAGAGGTAAAGACAAAACATTTGACATCATGGTTTATGGCAGCATTTATTAAATTTACGGTGCCGAGCATGTTATTTTCATAATTGAACTTTCTGATATGATGGCTTAGAACTTCGGCAGCATATGCCGCACAATGAAAGATGTACTCAAATTGGTGTGCTTCAAATAATTGATTAATACGTCTTTCGTCCGTGATGCTACCGTTGACAAAAATTGCATCTCCTGAAAGATTTTCGAGAAATCCACCGGAAAGATCATCTAAGACTACAACTTCATATCGCTCTTTCAACAATTCCTTAACTACGTGCGATCCAATAAAACCTGCTCCTCCAGTCACCAAGATAGCCATTGTTCATTCCCAATACGCTCCGTAATTGTCATTCTTATTTACCACGGGAGCCAAAGAATTCTCCACCATGCGCGCAACATAGTAACTGGTTCGGTTACTACTGATTCTTGGGTAAGTAATTCCCATCGAACATTGTTGGTGTCTTCGCGAAACAATGATAGCGAGCAAAAGATACAGATAATCACTAGACGAAGGGCTGCAGCATTCATAACTATTGTGCGCAACACAATATATTTCCACACAGGATAATGTTTCCGGTAAAAGCGACACTGTCCCTTGTATTTGAGAACAACGCGTATGTCCGCAGCGCGGTTCATTGCCTGTCCACCAATATGTATAATCTCTGCCTCGGGGACAAAGTAGACGCTCCAGCCAGCTTTACGCATCCGGTAGCACCAATCGATCTCCTCTGCATAGATAAAATAGCATTCATCTAGCCCACCCACCTTTGCAATCACCTGGCGTCGAACCATCATACAGGCACCATTAACCCAATCAACATCTCGGACATGGTTATGGTCGCTCCACCACGGGAAGCGGCGCTGTAAGAATGGCAACAAAAGGGGTAGTCGGTATAACTCGGAATAACTGAGCAAGTCGTTAAGCAAATTAGGAAAACTATCCATTGAGCGTTGCAGAGAACCGTCGAGGTTCAGGTGCCGACAACCAACGCAACCTGTGTCAGGATATGCATCCAAGAAACTAACCATGCCGCACAGCGTAGTCGGCAGCACAATTGTATCGCTGTTGAGCAGCAGAACATATCTGCCACTTGCTATCCTAATGCCAATGTTGTTCGCGACAGCGAAGCCCTTGTTTTCGGCTAAGGCAATTGAACAGACTTGCTTCCACGCATGTTGAAGGAGCTGAAAGCTTCCATCGGTCGATCCGTTATCCACAACGATGGTTTCAAATGTAACCTGCTGAGTTTCACGATACAGTGATTCAAGAGTTTGCTGCAATAGTTCGCGTGTGTTCCAGTTCACAATTACCACTGAAACATCTGGTGCCTCAGGATCTGTGCTTCGCTTGATTGATGACATCTTCTTTCTCTGACCTTTTATACTGGCCATCGGGGTAATTGGTGATCAGGTTTGTAACGCTTCTTGAGGTCTTGCACTACCTCAAAGCTCAACTGTCATGGGAATTAGTGTACTTGCCATTAAGCCACAATTATGAGATTGTTTTCCTACGCCAACTAACAAAGCCACCTTTCGCATCTCCTTGATTGACTGACCGAATAACTCCAATGAATAATCAAATCTAATCTGATATTGTGTACCCTGATCATCAAACGCCACATTAGGAAAATGTCCCACCACCGTTTGATTCCGGTCATTTCTGGAATATGACCATTCACTAGCAACACAGCCAAAGTCTATCCGTATCCGATCTATATCTGTGTCCAGGTTTGATAAAACATTGATATTGATTACTAGACTCGTTTCGGATGTACTGATTTCAAGTATCAACGGGATGGGGTATTCTTCTTGGGTGATGAAACGCTGCAACAAGCTGCAGCCACCTTGGCGAATTGTGCTATGTAGACCTGAAGTTCCTTGATGCGTCGTCAGTTTGTTATGACCTAGCTCTCTTGTAAGCCTATCCATTGGCAGCCACCATTTCTGAATAAGTTCATCAGTTCCTGATGGCAGATTTGCCCAAAAATTCCACCACAAGCATCGTGGGAAACGGGTATTCGGAAGCTCTTCACCAAGAGTTACTGAACTACCAAGTGGAAGGGGATTCTTACCAAATAGGACAGAGGTTACATTTGCCGCCCACTCAACCGCATCTAAGGCTTCGAAGCGCTCTACCAAAGACAGAAAGATTCCAGCACTAAATGCTGGATGATTTACTAACTCAAACAAATCGCCAATCTCACCAAGTCGAACATAAGCTTTTTCCCGATGTGAGATAGACCACATGTTTGTGTAATTCATAAAGGCGTGGGCGCAGATTATTATAGCTAAGATGTTAGGATCTGCTACAGTAATGTTCATTGTATCAGGCTTATTCCCCTGATAAGAGTGTTTTCTCAAATCACTATAAGTGATTGCACATTGCTTCATTGTATAGCTTTGATGCCACACTCCCGAGTTACTGGAAGGCGTTAGATTAGCGTTCAGGAGTAAATCGGTGTAAGAGTACACAGGAAAATGGTCATGTACATCCACTTCTATGGTATCCTTCGTGTACTCTCCAACCTCATGCAAGAAAGGAGCCCTAGTTTGTTGATAGTCTAGATTAAGCAGTGTATCTACAACTGCTGAATTATTGTTACTGAGAACATCGATATCACCTGCTCGCATAATGCTTTCTTGGCCTACTAGCACATATGTTGAAACACCCTTAATAATGATAACATCGGTGTTTAAAGGTAACAGATCCTGTATTTGGCGAACAGCATTCACATTTTGGATGCTCTTCCGTTTCGTTAGTGCGTATAAATCTGAAAGATTCTCTTTGAACTTTGGTGTAAGGCGAGGTGCGCTGCGCCCTCTGAGCCTTTGCATCAGCCGCCCAGACAAGTTGTGGACATCAACTAGGTCAATCAGCATATCCTCATCAAATTCAAGAGGAGAAGGAAGAGATCTACTGGAATCCACAATCCACTTTAGAATGGCGCTATGATTCATATTCATAAGACGAGTCTTCTTCAAGATTTGATCTAAATCAGATCGGATTACATCACAATATAGTGAGGATAAGGTATAGTGGAGAAGCGCTCAATTTTATGTTGTGTAATGGCCAAAACCTCTTTGAGCGCTAACGTCTCACCGGGAAATTCTGGATGTGAAAGTTCATCAAATACACAAATACTGCCCTTTGTCAAAAAGGGCATAATCAATTCCAAACAATGTTTCGTTGGTTTGTAGAGATCCATGTCGAAATACGCTAATGCAACAATTGTCTCAGGATGGCTTTCCAAGTATTTTTCAAGTTCAACAGGTGCATCTCCCTTGTATAGCTCAATACGTTTTATATGTGACAGCGGTGCTTCTGCTTCATGTAGGGTTAAGACTTTGTCTAGATATTTCTCATAACCCTCAGAAACGCTCATAGAGCCTACGTGAACTCTGTCAGACATACCATCTTCTGGGGTTACTTCTAAGAAACCTGTAAATGTATCAAAACCAACTATCTTGCGATAGAAGTTATATGGCTCGTAGATCGCACGCAAGGCACTAAAAACAGATAGATGGCGTCCCCAACGCACCCCAAATTCTACAATGATGCCATGAACATCCAGAATTTTCGCATAAATTCGCTGGAGGGAAAGAATTTCAGAAATCCTCTGAGGACGCAAATATAGCTCCAAATTCTCCAATATCAGTTCTCGAGGGATGGGAGTACCCTCAAACATTTGCAACAGCTGCTTACGGGTGGCTTGTTCAGTGTCAGATGGGCTTAATACGTTCTGTCTAGAGTCTGCCATAATGCTAGGTTCCAGTTCGTAAGTGTATTCGCATTCCCGAGCCAATTGTACGATGAATGATTATTTTGTGCTTCGATCTCCAGGAGAGACTAAGCTTCAACGATTTCGTGCCCTACCGCTTCAAAACCCTTTCTGCACACATCAAGCGTATGTCTGATGTCTAGTGGAGTATGTGCAGCGGATATATACCAGTGATGGCTGGGATGAAACATGACGCCCAATCTTGTTGTTTCCGAATAGAATACTGATTTAGCATGTTCACGATTGATATCATCGGCTATAGTAAATTGCATAAAGGGAAGTGGTGGAAAACCAACAACCTGAGCAGGAACACCAAGTTCATCGACAAGGACACTAAGGCCTTGTTGAAGCATCCTACCCATCGCCCATATATGAGAAAGCGCATCCGTTTCCCTTAGTATAGAGATGGTTGTCATAGCAGCGACCATTTCGGCAGAGCTTGTAAAGAACGTAGATGTCATTTTTGTGCGACCAACACCTCGAAGAATTTCCTGTCGCCCAACAATAGCAGAAATAGGATAGCCATTCGACATTGCCTTGCTATATGTCGCCAAATCAGCCTGTACGCCAAAATACTCTTGAGCTCCACCAAGCGCCATACGGAAGCCGGATCGCATTTCATCAAGCACGAATAGCGCGCCGTACTCATGCGCGATAGCCTTAACCTCCTGTAAGAAGCCTGGACATGGCGCGTCCAGTTCAAAAGGCATCATTAAGACACAGGCAATTTGGTCCGGATTTTCTTCAAATACCGCCTTGAGTGATGCCGTATCGTTATAGTCAAAATTGAGTGTTTCTGCTCGAGTTGATGGAGGAACACCCATAGGACGTGGCGTTGCCCAATCATGCCATCCATTGTAACCCCACCGAACAACTTTATCACGACAAGTGTAAATTCGCGCAAGTCGAAGCGCACCACTGGTTGCATCTGAGCCCGTTTTCATCAGAAAAGCCATCTCTGCTCCGGGGATTACAGAAGAAAGAAGGCTCGTTAACTCAACCTGGGCCGGTTTCCACAACGGAGAAAGACAACTACCGCTTTCGAGTTCCTTTACTACCGCATTGGTCACTCTTGAGTCTGCATGGCCGAGTACAACTGTTCCATATCCCAATGTGTAGTCAATGTAGCAGTTTCCGTCAACATCCCAAACATGTGACCCTTTAGCATGGCTTGCATATACTGGATATGATTTCTCAATGGAATAATAGTTTCTCTGGCGCGTGGCAGCCCATGCATCGCAGGTTTCGGCCCGCTGCAAAAGCTCTTCTGATCTATTGATTCGAAGACTAGAACACGGTCGTGACATTATTGCATCTCGCGTAACAATGGTTTTCAACGAATTGGTTTCTGCAAAATGCACATCGGGCAATGATTCCTTTCATCGCTAGACATCCTGAGATTTTTTTTCGTTCTGACTCAAAACAGTTTCAACGATCGATGTTGTTGACGCAGATCGTATTCGTCTCACAACATGTATGCGTGTTCCGATACTGTTTGCCGCAGCAAGTTCGCTAGGATAAGTCTCTACACTCTCTTCACCAATGGCGTAGATATCCGGCTTCAATCTAAGAATGCAGCTATCCGCAACAACATCATCGTAGATAAAAACATAATCAACATACCGGAGAGCCCCTATAAGCTCAGAACGTTGATCTTCCTTTTGAATTGGCCTGTGAGGCCCCTTTATTATGCCTATTGAATCATCGCTATTGATTCCTACCACCAAAACTTCACCTTGCTTACGTGCCTCTATAAGAAAGTGTAGATGTCCAACATGTAGTAAATCGAAACAACCAGTTCCCAACACAACTGTTTGTTTTGCCAACTGAGTGCGCAGCAAACTCAAGTCAGAAATTGAAATAATGTATTTTGATGAAGTAGACAATGACTACATCCTCACTTATTTAGAGAGTAAGTCAAGAACTTCATTCCGATATGTCTCCTTAAACATATCGCTGCTGATGTAATAGCAGTTGCTTTGATGTATGAGATTCTTGAGTTGGATCTTCATCTTTTCATAAACTTCAGAGAACTCCCTATAATCACCTTTGTAAAGGTCCAGCAGATCCTCCTCCAAACGATACACATTAATTGCCAAAGAAAACTGTTCAGCATAGTTGTAGATATCTTGCTCCACAACCTCTTTAATGACGTGATGACCAGAATGATGAAAATCGATAATACACAAATTCTTGATCTCTACTGAATCGTAAGTGTTGTAGTTATCGAATACATCGTAGGGATCAATGATAACTTCCCCGGTTTCAAGGGCTGGTTTCCGCTCGGCCTTGTCTCCAAAACTGGAGAACAACGGCCCAGATCGGATACGTATCGAACTGGCAACGCCTGTAATGCGACATTCCTTAACTACAGCGTGAGAATTGGTCACAAATCCCGCCCCGTGTTCGCACAGTTGAGTAAGGAAGACTGTCTTCCCGCTTCCTCCCCGGCCAAGCAGAAGCGTGCCAGCCGTTTTAATTGCACAAGCCGCACCCTTGAGATGCAGCGATTCATCATCGATTGAATGCAAAAGTAGAAAATATTTGACAAAGTAGGGCCAAACTACACGTTCCAATTGTTCACCAAATACATAGAAACGCCGTCCTCGGGTGACAAGGTAAATTGGTGAGCCAAAATGATCGGTCGCGTAGTATCCCTTAGAGAACCCTTTTCCCCTGCAAGTATGGTCAATTTGTTTCAGTATGTAATCCCAATTAATAGAGATCTTTTCCAGTGATACACACCACAACTCAAATGCTATATCCTCATCATTATGCAGTTTCTGAGCAGTCTTGCTAAAGAATTGCAATGTTGGGAATTCAGGAACATTACTCACCAAACGGAACTCGATCGGCCCCAGACGAATTGTTACATCCACTTCAACTCTAATTCGGTTCCGTATATATTGACCAAATGATTCCATTAAACTTTCTCCCTGGCCCTGTCGGACAAACTCCGAAAGACATCCTCGTTTTCTCGCGTCCGATAAAGCTCATCAATGATATGCATCAGTTTCTTAATGGCTTGTTTCGGAGGCTCTAGATACTCTATCGAACCTCTCTCAAGAATACCCTCAAATTCCGCCTTCAGAAATGCGGATTCAACCCGACCGGTTGCTCCGGCTAATAAATCCACAATAGTATCATGACAATTATGCCGTTTGGCAGCAATTAAGATCTCAGTTGTCTTGCATTCATAATGTCTAGCATTATCGTAACCAGCACAACTAAGGTAATGTTCAACCTTAAAGTTTAGCTGACCGGGATATTTACGTCCTCCCGTTGCTGGACAGGCATATGGAATACGTGCACTCATCATTTCACGATCTGTGCGATTATACTTTCCTAGTGTGACACTACGAATATCCCGTCGATTCAGGATATCCGCTACTTCCGGGCGCTCCGGAAATGGCAAGCCTTCTTCTGATTCAAAATCCCACTCCTTTGGGTTAAAGTAGCTACGAAAACACTCCTGAACTTCATCAACTGTACAAATGATGCTTAATTCCTCTGCGCAAATTTGCCCCCGGCAATGTCCCTGCCGATCTTCGATGGAAATAGGTTCGTTCAAGACCTGAGTCTTTTCGAAATCAAAGATGTGATAGGACACATCCTGTTCTGTTCTCTGCACAAGGATATTACGAGGACTCATATCACCCCAAAGAACCCCCCTTCATGGCAAGCCTTACCGAGCGTGAGGGCCTGCGAGGCAAAGTGCAGTGCATCTATCTCGACCCGCCCTACGGCATCAAGTTCAACAGCAACTTCCAGTGGTCCACGACGAGCCGCGAAGTCAAGGACGGTAAGGCTGACCATATCACCCGGGAGCCGGAACAGGTAAAGGCGTTTCGCGATACATGGCGAGATGGGATTCACTCGTATCTGACGTATCTGCGAGATCGGCTCACGGTTGCGAGGGATTTGTTGACTGAGGCCGGTTCAGTCTTCGTGCAGATCGGCGATGAAAACGTACATCGTGTGCGCGCATTGATGGATGAAGTATTCGGCGAGGAGAACTTCGTCTGTTTGGTAAACTTCCAGAAGACCGGAAGCTTGGCAGGTAATATGCTGCCCGGAACTGTTGACTACATCGTGTGGTACGCCAAACAGAAATCGATCGCCAAGTTCAGACAGTTGTTTCGGGAGCGGCGCAAGGGCACTACGTCGCTCGATCGGTATGACTATGTTGAGACGCCCGATGGTGATTTGCAGCGGATCCCGGCGAAGGCAATCCGCGGTGAGGTGGAAATTCCAGAAGGCGCGCGGTGTCGATTAACAACATTGCTTTCAGATGGTGTCCCTTCTAAACCTAAACCCTTCACTTTTCGTGGAAGAGAATATCCACTGCGGCATGGAAAGCACTGGAAAACCGACCCTGAACTGGGGTGTAAACGCCTCCAATTCGCCGGCCGGATTGTCCAACAGGGTGTCACGGTGTGGTATAAGCGGTTTGTAGATGACTTTCCGGTTCTCCCAATCGACGACCGCTGGGAGAGCGTGCAAATCGGTCGCGAACTGACATACGTGGTCCAAACCGCGCCGGGTGTTGTCGAACGTTGCATCCTCATGACCACCGACCCCGGCGACCTCGTGCTTGATCCGACCTGCGGTTCCGGCACCGCCGCCTATGTCGCCGAGCAATGGGGCCGTCGCTGGATCACGATTGACACCTCGCGCGTGGCGCTGACGCTGGCCCGTGCCCGCATCATGGGCGCGCGCTATTCATTCTACCTGCTGGCCGATTCTCGCGATGGCCAGCTCAAGGATGCCGAAGTCACCCGAACCGCGCCGAGTTCCCAGCCCGTGCATGGGAACATCCGCCACGGCTTCGTCTATGAGCGGGTACCGCACATCACGCTCAAGTCCATCGCCAACAACGCCGAGATCGATGTCATCTGGGAGAAGTGGCAGGCGAAGCTGGAGCCGCTGCGTGAATCGCTGAACGCTACGCTCAAGAAGACCTGGCAGGAGTGGGAGATCCCCCGCGATGCCGATCCCAAGTGGCCGGACGCGGCGAAGACGCTGCACGCCGACTGGTGGCAGGCTCGCATTGGCCGGCAGCAGGAGATCGACAAGTCCATCGCCGCCAAGGCTGAATTTGAATACCTCTACGACAAGCCATACGACGACAAGAAGACGGTCCGTGTGGCTGGCCCCTTCACAGTCGAAAGCCTCAGCCCCCACCGAGTGCTGAGCGTGGATGAGAACGACGAGTTGATCGACTCGTTGAGAGAAGATGGCGGGGCCAAGCAGTCCTTCCCGCAGATGATCCTGGAGAACCTTAAGACTGCGGGTGTGCAGCAGGCCCACAAAGAGGGCAGGATCACATTCACCGGCCTTAACCCGTGGCCTGGCGATCTAGTATGCGCCGAAGGTGGATACCTTGAAGGCGAGACAGAGAAACGCGCGGCAATCTTCATCGGCCCCGAGTTCGGCACCGTCCAGCGCGCCGATCTTGTTGCGGCCGCCCGAGAATCGGGTGATGCCGGATTCGATGTGCTGATCACCTGCGCCTTTAATTATGAGGCGCACGCCACGGAGTTCAGCAAGCTGGGCCATTTGCCCGTGCTCAAGGCCCGCATGAATGCCGATCTGCACATGGCCGAAGACCTCAAGAACACCGGGAAGGGCAACCTCTTTGTCATATTCGGCGAGCCCGACATCACTCTCCTTACCGAAGACGAGGACAAGCTGAAGGTGAAGGTGAATGGCGTGGACGTTTTTAAGCCACAAACTGGCGAGGTTGTTAGCGATGGCGCGGATGGCATCGCCTGCTGGTTCATCGATGCAGACTACAACGAAGAGAGCTTCTTCGTTCGCCATGCCTACTTCCTCGGTGCCAACGACCCATACCGCGCCCTCAAGACTACGCTAAAGGCCGAAATCGACCCCGAGGCTTGGGCAACCCTCAACAGCGACACCTCACGCCCATTCGAGAAACCGAAGAGCGGACGAATCGCTGTGAAGGTGATCAACCACCTGGGCGACGAAGTGATGAAGGTTTTCAAGGTCTGATGTAATGGACTTCCGCATCGCTGACACCTTCACCGATAGCCTTGCCCGCCTGTCCGGCGACGAGCAGAAGGCCGTCAAGACGACGGCTTTCGACTTGCAACTCAACCCGGCCAATCCCGCGATGAGCTTCCACAAGCTTGACAAGGCGAAGGACAAGAACTTCTGGTCGGTGCGGGTCAGCAGGGACATCCGTCTAATTGTTCACAAGAGCGACGCAAACCTTCTGCTCTGCTACGTTGACCACCACGACAAAGCGTATGATTGGGCAGAACGGCGCAAGTTGGAGACGCACCCGAAGACGGGCGCAGCGCAATTGGTCGAGGTTCGGGAGACGGTGAAGGAAATCATTGTTCCGGTCTATGTGCAGACAGAACTTGCTGTGATGCCGGAGGCTGAAGTCGAGGAGCAGCCTATTCTTACCGGGGTGTCGGATGATGAACTACTCGGCTATGGTGTTCCCGCCGAGTGGCTCAATGACGTCAAGGAGGCCACCGAGGGCACACTGCTGGCTTTAGTAGACTACCTTCCCGCTGAGGCTTCCGAGGCATTGTTGGAACTTGCAACAGGCGGAAAGCCCCGCCCGCCTGAGCCGGCCGTACCGACAGCAGATCCCTTCGATCATCCGGATTCCCAACGCCGCTTTCGGGTCATGTCGAATGTGGAGGAGTTGGAGGCCGCTCTCGATTACCCTTGGGAGAAATGGGCTGTCTTCCTTCATCCGGAGCAGCGGCAATGGGTGGAGCGGGATTACACAGGTCCAGCGCGAGTCTCCGGTTCGGCGGGCACTGGTAAGACAATCGTTGCATTGCACCGTGCTGCACATTTGGCACGCACGCACCCCGACGCCCGCGTGTTGCTGACGACCTTCTCAGGCACGCTGGCTAATGCGCTGCATACGAGGCTGAGACGGCTGTTGAGCAGCGAGCCACGGCTTGCAGAACGGATTGACGTTTACTCACTCAACACTATTGGCCTGCGGCTCTACAAAGCGCATGTCGGGCAGGCGACGATTGCCAGCCGTGAAGTGCTGCGCGAGCTGATCCAGGAGGCAGCGAGCGACGTGGATGACCACAAGTTCAGCCAGCATTTCTTGCTCACGGAATGGGAGCAGGTGGTAGACTCGTGGCAATTGAAGACTTGGGAGAATTATCGAGATGTTGTGCGCCTTGGTAGAAAGACGCGGCTTCCAGAGGCGCAGCGCACAGTGCTTTGGTCTATCTTCGAGGGCATCCGTGAGGGGCTACAGGCGCGCCAACTGATCACCCACGCGGAGCTGTTCGATTCATTGGCACGCGCGCTCTCGAAGAGTGAGAACGTGGTTTTCGACTTCGCGGCCGTGGACGAGGCGCAGGACATCAGCGTCACCCATCTCCGGTTCTTCGCCGCCTTGGGCGGTGGTCGGCCCAACGCACTCTTTTTTGCCGGCGACCTGGGTCAGCGCATCTTCCAGCAACCATATTCGTGGAAAGCCCTCGGAGTGGACATCCGGGGACGCTCGCCCACTTTACGGGTCAACTACCGCACTTCTCATCAGATCCGGACGCAGGCGGACCGCCTGCTCGCCCCGGTGGTGACAGACGTGGATGGTAACGGCGAGGATCGGAGCGATACGGTTTCCGTATTCAACGGCCCACCGCCGACGATGCGCTCATTCAAGAGTGAAGGCGAGGAAAGCGAGGCTGTCGGCATCTGGATTGCAGAGCGGGCAAAGGATGGTGTGTTGCCACACGAGTTCGGCGTTTTCGTCAGATCCTCAGCGCAACTGGATCGTGCTCGAGCTGCTGTAGAGGAAGCGGGCTTTGTTTTCAAGGTTCTCGATGAACACGTCGAAACCACCAGCGGCCATGTCTCAGTCAGCACCATGCACCTTGCCAAAGGTCTGGAGTTCCGGGCTGTGGTCGTAATGGCCTGCGATGACGAGGTGATACCTTTGCAGGAGCGTATCGAGACGGTTGGCGACGACGCTGATCTGAAGGAAGTCTATGACACCGAGCGGCATCTGCTCTACGTCGCATGCACGCGTGCAAGGGACCATTTGCTTGTCACGAGTGTCGATCCGGCATCTGAATTTCTAGATGATATGCGGATGTGAGTTCTCGGAATGCCATCTCGGAATATTTTTGCGCTCTCAATTGAGTTCGTTCCCTAGTGTGACCGCGTCTTCGTGAGGGGGCGCCAAGTAGGACTGGATTGGACCGGAGTCAAGGAAATGGACTTTCTCGTTCTGATACTGCTAATAGTCTTACTTGGTATACTCCTCGTTACATTCATGACGTTGCGAGGACTAATAGGGAGAATATCGACTGTTGAGCAGAACCAGAGTCAAACGAGTCAAAACATCAATGCGCTTGAAACGAAACTGGTCGAAACTGGTACTGCGGCAAAGAGCCTCGTCGAGACAACATCGGCTATTCGTAGCGGCCTAGAACAAGCCCGCGAGAATCTGGCATCAATCCAAGCACATGCAAAAGCGCGGCAAGACCTGGAACGCCAAACATCAGAATCAATACGGCGTCTTGAAGGGATTATCGCTGGTACGCAGACTAAAGGCGTGGCCGGGGAGAATATCGTTGAAGTTGTCTTTGCCCAATTGCCATCAGAGTGGCAGGTGCGGGATTTCAAGGTTGGTAATAAGACAGTTGAGTTTGGACTGCGCTTACCCAATAATCTCGTGCTGCCGATTGACAGCAAATGGGCAGCGACCAACTTGCTGGAACAGTTTCTGGCAACTGAGAACCTAGATGAGCAGCAGAAGTTGAAAAGCGATATTGAAAAAGCAGTTCTGGCTAAAGCCAAGGAAGTCAGGAAGTATATCGATCCGAATATCACGGTAGACTTTGCAGTCCCGGCGGTACCTGACGCAATCTACGATTTATGTGCCAGGATACAGGTTGAAGCATTCCAGATAAATGTTGTACTTGTGAGTTACAGCATGTTTGTGCCGTATCTACTGTTGGTATTTCAGACAATTCTCAAAACCTCGCAAACGGTGGACGTGCAAAGGTTGAACGCATACGTCCAGAGTGTGCAGTCAAACATAGAGGCATTGCAGGATGAGCTCGAGGGGCGGCTGTCAAGAGCGGTTATCATGATGGGCAACTCCCGTGACGAGATGCGTGCTCATCTAAGCAAAATCAGCGCAGGACTTACGAGCCTTGAAGTAAGCGCAGAAACTCGGGCTCTTGAATTAACCGAAACGAGTGACTAGGAATGGAAATCGCAGTGAATCGCCCTAATGATTAGGAGACTAGGAATGGAAAGTGATAGCAGAGGTAATTTAGATCCAGAGGACGAAGAGAAAGGCAAACATGATGAGGATTCGAGCAGACAAGATGAGTCAGAAGATCCACCCAAGGATAACATTATTGAGGCATTATTGAAAGTGCCCTGGCTGCCAATCGATCCTGACGAACAGCCGCTTCAAGAAGATGGAGATGCGGGACAAAAGGAGGAATAACCAATAGACCCGTCTTGTATCAGCCAAAAATGACGCTTTTGACAAGCCCAGCAAAGTGAACCCGTGAACACGCCCCCCTATCGTCTCTGACTCTGAAAGTTAAGACCCTCCAGAGGCAATAATGTCATTGTCGAAACCATATGATCAAAAATGTTGAATTGGCTCCCCAAGGGTGGAGATGGTAAGGTTTTTTTCATGTTTCAAGTGAAAATCATTCTATTGCGGAGGTAAAGATGAACATCCGCTGTCAAACACTTGTGGTTCTCTTGGCGAGTTCTCTTCCAACTCTGGCGGAGGTGACGGGAGTTCCTGAAGCAAGACTAGACAATTAGGGAGTGGTCAAATGCGAAAGCCTATTCTTAAACATGCCTTTTTAGGCATGGTTCTGGCTCTTATACCGATAACTGCTGGAGGCCAGGATCACCTAACAGTTACAACCTGGAATATCGAGACGCTTGGAGGGGACGGAAGAGGATTTGCAGGTGGTTTCGGACGAAGGGATCTTGAGAAGCGGACCGATGATCAGCTCAAAGCCATTGCAAAGCTGATCAAAGACACGCTGAACTCCGACATTGTGGCGTTCCAGGAGGCGTCAATAACGCACAAAGATGGAGACTTTTCTTTGTCCAGACCTCTGGACAAAATCGTTGCAGAACTTGGATCGAGTTGGGCCTACTACCTCCCCTGGGTGGACCAGATACCCAGCGGACACGCCAACATGTTCGTGGGCTTCCTGTGGAACAAGAGCAGAGTAAACCTCCTCAATGTCTACGCCATGGACATCGAGAACCCAGACCTAGCGGGATCCCCCTTGTTCCCTCGCGTTCCCTTGATCGGATACTTCGAAGCCATCAAAGACGAGGAGGGCGCGAACGACTTCGCAATCGTAAACCTTCATCTTAAGTCAGGGCAGGCCAACGATGAGAATCACCTAATCGCTGTGACCCTACTGGAGTACAACCTGCGAAACTCACTGCTGGCTCACGAGATCAAGGAGAGCGACAGAATCATACTGGGCGACTTCAATGATAATCCCTATGCCAGAACGAGTGCGGGAAATCTCCGATTTTCGAAAGGACTATACACGCACTTGAGGTTCAAGGGTTACACAAATCTTATCACTCCAGACTTCCATTCTACGCGTATGGACCAGGCTCTTAAGAGCGTCATCGATCACATCCTAGTGAACAAAGGAGCTAGAGGTCACATCTCACAGAAAAAGGCCGACATCTTCCTTCCTGGCAACTCGGATACGTTCGCCGATTGGAGGAGGACCTTCAGCGACCACTTCCCTATTTCGTTCGGGCTGAAGATCAGACCTGATGACGATGCTGATTTCTAAAGCCGGTCTCATAACCATCTAATACTAGCGAGGTTTCTCATGCAATTGATGGAAACTGCTGTCCTGGAGGCAAAGGTCTTATCCGTTGAAGCAACGCTGAAGGAGAGATTGAACTCCTTGGAAGCCAGGTTGCGGATCTTCCAAGTTTTCCTTTCCGCCGTGGGCGGAGTCTTAATTCTAATGATCACCGGAATGATCGCGATTCTCACTTTCCAATCTGATGCTACTGTAGCAGGCCGAGTTAGTAATCTCGATAGCAAGTTCGGCGAGTTCTTAGTGGGGAACGTTTACGCAGACAGAATCAGAGCAAACAACATCGAGATAATTGGAAGCGACGGTACGTCTCACATACTCATGGGAGTTGGCGAGCCACAATCAGATAGTAACGTGCAATTCTCCACAGGGTTCGTCAAGTTGCTTGACAACAATAGCAACGACAACCCCGCGTGTATTCTCTCTGCCCGCTCGCTTTTCTTTAGGAACGAAGATAGCTCGGCGCGAATCGGAACCCTAGAAGCCCGGTACGCTCCCAGAGTTGGGATGCTCATTTCCTCCCAATTCGAGGATCTCGGTGGAGAAGCCTACCAGGTGATTGGTCCCAGATCGCGTTCTTATCTAGAACTGGGAGATGAGGCAATCAAAGTCACTGAATCTGTTGATTATAGTCTTGGTAAATTGAAGACTGAGGCCCTTAGATTGGAGGACTTCTAGAAGACGGGCTGATTAGCCAAGAGGTCACCTCATGATAGGATACGATACGAGATCAGATGCCAGGCATTATCCAGTCATATGGCTTGTTCTGGAAGGAAGAGGACGTATTCTGGGGACGAGGTAATCAACCTGGAGCCATTTTCGGGGTTCCTGCCAGAGCGCGCTCTTCTGAACCGGTCGACTTCAGACGACAGATAGGCATATATGTCTTGTACTCAGGGCACAACGTGATCTATGTCGGCCAAACCGGGTCAAAGGACCAACGTCTACTTAATCGCCTCAAGCGACACCGCAAGGATGTCCTCGCTGACCGATGGGATCACTTTTCCTGGTTCGGACTAAGACGGGTGCTAAACAGCGGCCAACTGTCTACCGAGAAACTTAGGGCGGGAGCTAAGGTCTCAGCCGCTCTTGACCACATGGAAGCAATTCTAATCGCAGCCACTGAGCCGCCTTTGAACAGGCAGGGGGGTAGATTTGGCAAGGGAACGGTAAGGTATTTGCAAGTCCGAGATTCTCGATTGGGTCTGACGGAAAACCGGATGTTGCTTGAATTATGGCGGCGTTCCCAGGAACAGGGCTGACACAAAGACGGAGGGGTATGCACGTCTAGGGCACGAGACTTCAGGGCCAGGTCGGAGTCGCCGAGTGAGACGCCAAAGGAAGCCCTGGGTTGGAAAAGTAAAAGAGTGCCAAAGCACCCACAATTTGATCCACATAGGGTACGGTATGAACGCACACCTAAATTTATTCCGATTTTTCTCCGACGGCGGAAGTGATCCAACCTTGGAGAACAATCTCTCGCGGGGACTGGCCTTAGTTTTTCGCAACGATCCTGCAATGCTGATTGAGTTTATGCGAATGGTAGTTCCTGTTGAAGTGTATGAACAGTCAGTAGAGAATCTAACAAGCGATGACAAGATAGACATAGACTTGCAGGTTCCCGCGAGCGGTCTGGAGGGATTCGAACACATTGTCGGAGTCACTTTAACGCCAGAACGTTTGGACTTGACGGGCGACGTCTTTGCCGAGGGTGCGGAAAAGCCGATAATTGACATCCGAATAACCGTCAGAAACATAGTTGTGATAATCGAGGTGAAACTGCAACAGATAGACTGCTTCGCTCAGTTACAGAATCAGATTCTGAAGGCGACAGAAAAGTATGAACCTCATCAGTTCAATAGTTATACACGTTCTCTCTCTTGGGCCGATGTGGTTGAACTGTTTCAAAAGATTCACAGCTACCACATGAGCTTAGGTTCCCCAAACATTTTCGTCCAGGACTATATTGAGTTCCTCTCAGCCAATTTCCCAACGTGGTTCCCTGTTCGAAATTTCTCCTATCTAGCGTTTGCTACGGATGATAAGGATCCGAACTTCCACCAGATACATAAACGCTTGTACATTGCCAAGGTCAATGCCTTTCAAAGCCCATTGGTTGACACCGGCGATAGGGCTGCTATCGCGGTGGATTTCGGTTGGGCAAGTGAGATCAATCTTTATCCAATGCCTGATCCAGATGGCACCCCTTCAATCAGCGTAGGAGTGTGGCCCGGCGACACAAAGGCACAGGGAAGCCATCTATTTACTTCGGGTGAGAGCTTGCCGTGGTTGGTTAGAAGCTCTCTAGAAGTAGGTACCCGCAGATTTAGGCTTACAATTGAGCCGTATGTCAAATTTGGTCATTTCAACAGAGGCGTGACTTGGATAAAGATGCCTCTAGAGAGAAGTCAGGAAGCCTACTCTACACACACAATTGACGGCTTTGAAACTCTTGCCGGCAGATGGGTCAAAGATGATTGGTCCAGACTATCTGAAACACTCGTGGGTCTTGTAGGGGATGACTGGAAAGAACGGGCAGATTGGAATCTCTACTTTGGGGATTCCAACAGGACCTACGTAGACGTTTCACTAGGCGTAGAAGTATATGCATTCATCCCGTATTCCTTAGCACAGGAATTAGATTCCACGTATCCAGAGCGGGACCAAGTTGCCACGCTGATCCAAGGCGTTATCCAAGCACTCAGGGATATGATCGCATCGTAAAGGTGGCTGCGCTTGCAAGGATGGTTTCTGGGTTTTCGCTTTTGGTTCGCCTACAGAATGGAGTAATGGTGTATGCGGATCTTGAAGGGCCTTGCCAAATGGGTAATCTTCGTCCTATTAGTGACTCCGATAGGTAGTTTGGCTCAGGGATCAGTATGAAGATCATCTGAGATGGGTATTAATCATTATCTTCGCTCTATCCGTCATCCTCTGGCTGGTATTTGGAAAGCCTGGTAAGGAGCAAGAATTTTCAACAGACCAGTCCAGTGACCTTCCAGTGCAGGACATCGTTATTCAAGATGAAAAACATGTGGATTCAGATTTGCGAGTTATGAAAACCAAACCTACTCAAATTGAAAGCGACCTAGCGGGAAGATCGCTTAATGACGTCGTCTCCGAATTTGATCTTCGACATGATGAACTCGAAAATCTTCTACAAAAAGAAGACGCACGTGTCCTCTTTGGTAAGACTTTGAGCCAGCTATCGGAGGATCTTCATCAATCGCCCCATGACACATATTGCCTCCTTCGCAAAAGAAAGGCGACATTTCTGCCAACCTATACAGCTCCTCATAGAATAGATGTTACTGGGCAAGGGGAGACCTCCATCCCATCGCCCTCATTTGAGACCGCTATTGTGCGGGTTTTACCCTGGTCCATGATGCACGGATTCTAAAAGAGGTTTATTGTGAAGATACGTCCACAAGATGCTATTCACGCAAAAGGGAAGATTCTGACGTCTGCGGTTTGCGTTGAAGGAGAATGGTTTGTCAAAATCTGAAGATGAAGCAACTCAAGCAATAGAGCTCTTGGAGATAGTGCGTAAGCTAGAGGCGAAACCACATCTCACACAAGAGCAGCAAGAGAAAATTAGGCTAATAAAGGCCCAACTAGCAGGTTTTGCTTCAAGGCCATGGCTACCTCTAGGTTATTTTAGAAAACTCTTAGTGCTGACGCTCCTAATTCTCGGTGGCTACACTGTCGCTGCGGGTAATCTCTTGGGAATCATTCCCATTGTGTTTGCATCTCTCTTCTCTCCGAATATCGTCAGTAGAATCATGATGACGATTTGGCGCGCGCAGGGCATTCGCTCTCGTCAGAGGAAACCTGAGACTGCCGCGGAACAGCCTGGAGAAGATTTCCTTGCTTGGCATAATGAAAGAGTGTTTCGCGGGTAAGTCCTGGAAACCCACCAGTAAAATCAAAATGAGTCAGATTCGTGCCAAGGCATTCGCCCCAGCATCAGCGGGAGGTTAACATGATAGTTGTACCATCGCCCACCGATATTCAGGAAAACGCAAGAACGGAGTACAACGCAGTAGTTGCGTACCACACATCTCAAGTCTCAACTCGTTTCGTTATCGCTGGATTTTTCCTGGCAGCCACTGGATTCCTGGTACCTGCCATCCTACAGGACAACTGGTCCTCACGCATTCCAGTCGCGGGGCTTGGCTGTCTACTAAGTCTATGTGCGTGGATTCTGGAGCTAAGAACCCGGGCGTTGTACACCAACTTGGCAATGCGAGGAATAGACATTGAACATCGCTACTGGAAACTTACGGGACCAGATTGGTACAATGGTTTCTTTAGCAGACAGCGCAAAGTTAAGCCCAACAAGATAGAGACAGAAGTTCCACCAGAACCTCTTCCTGATTGCCCCAAAGTGGCGTGGATGAAAAACCCGCTTCCACCCCGCATCTCCAAACATATCACGCATTCCATGGCCTTTGACTTGCTGTATCCAGGCACGTTCGCATTCTGGTTTCTGATACTATGCTTTGCAGTGCATTGGGGTCATTCCGGACTCACTCGCAGCCTAATCGGAATTTGATCCCCCAAACCTGACAATCGGAAGACGAGACAATGTCCAAATTCTACTGGATCTGTATTTACGACAGTTTCCACAACACAAAGGACACTTCCCTTCGTGAGCTGAGATATGCCATGGAACTTGACCAAACCTTAGGCCCTGGATAGGAGCGAACCCGAATCTGCGCAGACGGCTAACACGAGCACCCACGGCTCCGGGGCTTCCGCCCCTTCGCCCAACCCGCTCCGCGGGTTCGTGGGTGCCGAGAACGTTAGCAGAAATCGCCCCACCCTACCGAGAAAGACACCACAACGCGCAAAACCAAGAAAACCAGCAATCACCTTTTTGGAAAATTTTAACAATGGATAGTAAAAGTCATGTGATTGTGGTAAGCGGACCTGCTGGTGCAGGAAAGACGACTCTTGTTGGGAAAATTCATGAGCTAATGACAGATTCCACGGTTCTATACTTAGACACCTACAATTCGGTTCAAAAATGGTTCTCGGCCTATGACGACGACGAACCCGTGGAGAACAGTTTCCTCCGGTGGCTTGAGGATGGTGGGGATCCAAACCAGCGTCTCACTGTCCCAAAACTAGCCGCAGACCTTCGAGTACTGAAAGAGGGCCAGTCGGTCCAACCACCAGATCACGGATGCAGAAGTGTCAAGCCGGCACCGTTCATTCTCTTAGAGGAGCCTTGGGGACGCGACCGAGATGAAGTTCGCCCTTTGATTGACTACGTTGTGCATATCGACATTCCCCTTGATGTCGCCCTTGCGCGAATGGTATTGAGAGATGCGTCGAACGGCGCGGATGCTATTGCCAGTCTACGTAGATATTTGGAGGTGGGACTTCACTATTTTTACACTCGGCAGCAACAGGTAGGTGCAAATGCGGACTTGGTGGTGGACGGCCTACGACCACCAGAGGAGCTTGCAGAGCACGCTGCTTCGGAGATCAGTCGGCATTTCATACAGCAAAAACAGAAGTAAAAACCACGGCAATCGAGCGCGTTTTATTCTCGCCCTGATCTTTTGGCCAGAGAGAGGCGGGCAGATGCGACTTCTGCTAACACGGGCTTTTCGCTCCAGTCGCTTCGCTCCCTCCGGCCTCTGGCAACCTTGCCTCTGTCACGCGGGTTTGCGTTAAGGGGGAGAACATCAGGGCAACCCGCTTGCCAGCCTGCTTCGCAGGTCGGCAAGGTTCGCAAAAGCCCGAGAACGTTATAGGCCATGCCAACCAGGATCTCTTCTTAAATAAGAAGCAAAGCTATGGCGTTTCAGCTCTACTTTCCCCTATCCAAGCCTGTTGAGAACCTTATAACATCTCAGGACATCGTTGAGCAGGTCTGCCAGCAATTGGTAATGTTGCGCCATACAAGGAAACCGCGCAACATAAGTCCGCTCATTGATCAAGCCTGCACGTATTTCCTTGATGCGCGAAAAGCGAACTGGCGAACTGGCGGGCTACTCTATTACTACAGTTTCCTCAACCTATCCAAAGCGTTCCTGGTGCTGAAGAAGGTCTTTTCTTTCAAGAAGATCGTGACGGCGTCCATACTACATGGATTGAGGGCTCCGGTCCAGAGTGCCGTGACCATTCCTGACTATGAGCTGGAAATCCATCCGCCGTCGACAAAAAGAGGCGAGAATGTGTTCTCTCATATGTACCAGGCTCTAACATCTACAAAATGGCCACACAGGAGTAGTATTAGAATCAGCCTAAAGGAGGTGCTTGGTCATTGCAACGATATTTCTGATGAACTGCACAAGCTGCACAAGATTACACCGGACGTCTTTCGCACTCAGTCACTTCTCCGACTTAACAATCAGGAATGCTGGTTCGAGATGCTTGCGGACAAGACTAACGCTCAACGCATGCTATCGTCTCCTTTGGGATCCTTTTTATCGATAGTTGACCGCAGGCGCGTTACGGATTTCGATAGGCAGGACTGGCTGGATTCATTTCGTGTCAATGCTATACTTCTCGGACGGAATTCCATCGTCCGAGGCAAAGCCATTGCCTACACCCAATCGACACGAGCCACGGCGATGAAACAGGTAAGGAGCGATGCAGCAAGAGAGTTGTCGGATTACGCCATTCCAACGGTCTATGACAGTGTCGCTGATCACTACTGGTTGTTCACCTTCCCTGTCGAGTTGGCTGGATCTACAATCCGCTGGCATCCACTGCTTTCGGACTACCTGTTCTCCTTTGCTCTGAGTTCTATACTCAGATACCAACCGTATAATCTCGATGCGAGAAGCAAAGACTATTTGATAGCGCAATTTTGGTGCAATCAATCAGCTACATCAGTTCTAAGATATTTCTTCTAGAACTTACTGATCCTCCACGCCGAGTTCTCAGATACGACTAGGGTTGGCACGGCCTATAACACGACGGGCTGCGGCTCCGGCGCATTCGCGCCTTGGCCTGACGGCAACCCGCCATAGGCAGGTTCGCAAGTGGCGGGAACGTTATGCGAAACTGGCGCAAGACTCTACATGGATTCAGGTGATCCGAATGGACACTGCAACGCTAGATACTCTTAGAGCCACACAAAACCTGCTGCCGGTAGGACTGGTGTTCTTTCTGGAGAAGATGCTTCTCCCCATACTCGTCGCACTAGTGACTTACATTGCGGTTGACCGGCTCGGAGAGTGGCGACGACGACGAACCTATAGCAAACTAGGAGTAGCAATTCTGGAGTCAATACAGGAGGAGGTGCAGGTCGGTCTCAGAACCCTTAAGAAGGCTGCGGAAGCCGCTGACGATACGAGTACTGGCAGACTACCAAGCCTTCCGGGTCTTCCACATCAGAGCTGGAGTGATATGTCCAGCATTCCTGACGATGTACTGCTCAGAATCATCGAGACGTCAGAAGGCAAAGAGTTCGCTGGATTTCATCCGCGCGATTGCCGCATACACTGCAAGAATCACTTCGAACACATACGGCAAAACTACAAATTGGCCGTCCAAAAAGCAGTTGCCCTCGGTACTAGCGGCAAAGATTGGCGTCCTCCTATAAGCGAAGCACTACGGAGTTCGGCAAGAATAGATGCTGTCGAAGGCGTAAATCAGATGCTTGAGGATGCAAAGAACCTTCTCAAGAAGAACTCTCTGAAGTGGCGTCCTAAATAGGTCGCACGCGAACTCGCCAGCTTCGCATAACACGCCCGTGCGGTGTGCCTTGAAGTCATCATCAACTTGCCGGTGAAAGTCCGGTCTCGGTAATCGCCAGAGAGCCGAGTAGCGAGCTCCCAGTGCTTCCGGGTGACCGGGTGTGCTGAAGCGGAGTATGCCTCTGTGAAGGAGGTGCAACCCTGCAGTCCGTACCATAAAGGGAATCCTGCAGCGTCGATATGTTAGCCCCGATAATGGGAACCAGGGAGAGCCGAGCGATCGCACGGACGCGAAGGCCATGGAAGAGGCGAAGACTCTGGAGATGCAGCCTCGAAGGACTCCCCGGCGTAGGGGGAGCGGAATGTGGGTACAGTTGGTGGTGGAACAAGGGAGGTCTCATACGGTCGGAGGCCCACAGCTTCCGTGACCTCTGGTATAAGCGACGAATCGTGAAGTCTGGAGGGATGCCGTGTGAGAAGTCGGAGGAGGTCATATTACCTGTGATGGTGTAGACAACATAACTGCACCGGAGGGAAGGACCTCTGCTTTAACCGTGCCGAGCGGGGAGGTAAGTGATGGTGCATGGCCCGACAGGATCGGGTCCAACCACACCGAACCACAAGCTCACGACAACTCCAGCGCAGGCTATACCTGAGTGTCAAGGGGGAAAGGACTTTCGGTCTGGCCTGATGTGGCAGGCTGTGAAGGACTGAAGGGTCTGAAACCTCGAATGCCTCAGGAGGATAGGTTGTCGGAAAGCCGTATGAGGGAGAACCTCACGTACGGTTTGAAGTGGCAGGGGATGGAACCGTGACGATGGGAGCCGGACTGAGGCCCAATGCGAAAGCATTGGAATAGCCACCGAACCCTAATGTTGGCGCGCCATTCCTTGACCCTACCGGCTCGGTGCAGTCGCACCTTCGCACAACCCCTTCGGGGTTCGCAAAGGCCCGAGAACGTTACGCGGCATTGTCACTCAATCTTCTCTGGAAATCCAAAGTGATGGACCGTCCGGTCGCCATCCTTTTCGACTTTCATGACACCATCCTCGGTAACCGCCGGTTTGATCCCGAAGCTGGCAACGCCAGGCTTCTTGATTTCGCAATCCCTCCTAACGTTTTGACGGGAAAGGAAGTCCAAGAAGAGGCAGACCGATTGGACTCTAGGGTAGAGAATCTACTCGGGATGGTTGAATTTCCAGTTCAGGCGTTTCAGCGGATTCTATTCGATAAACTCGGACTCAGATTCAACCTCTCTTTCTCGGAGATGGAATTGGAGTTTTGGAAGGGAGCAGTGCGCTACAGTCCCGAACCTGGGATAGTTTACGCTCTGGACGAGCTGAAGCTACTGAAAATCAAGATGGGAGTGGTAAGCAACAATCCCTTTTCTGGACCGGTCCTGGAATGGGAACTCCAACGGCACGGTCTGAAGGATGCGTTTTCATTTGTCTTGTCGAGTGCGGACTACGGGATACGGAAGCCCCATCCGCTCCTCTTTGAGGTAGCGATTGCCAAGCTCCACATAGGTTCACATCAAGCTTGGTTTTGCGGAGATAGCCCAGAGTTTGACATCGCCGGAGCAAGATCCGCCGGGCTATGGTCAATTTGGTATAACCCTGATCAGTCTACCTCAGGCGGACCACTTTCTGATGCCGCTGATGCGGAGGTACGCGACTGGTCGGAGTTCACTCACATCGTTCGCTCACACATGGATTGAATCGAGCCAACGCCGCCCAATGCAGTTAAAGCATATGAAGGGCTAGGATTCGAGAAAGAAAGGGAGGAGCAGAACTTGGATGGATTTCGCTACATCCCGATGGTGTTGAACCTTACACACAAATCTACACGCGGCAACTAGCGGCTCAATACTACTATCTTCTGGAAACTTTTCGGAGGGAGGCTTGCCCACGACCACCAAAACGCACTTGGCCAACACTCTGGCTGGCGAACTGGGAATGACCAAAACGAAGGCTAAGCGGTTCGTGGATGTCTTTTTCCGAGAACTGGCTGAGGCAGTGATCAACGGTGAGCGAATCGAGGCCCGTGGTTTTGGAGTTCTCAGTGTGAAACAAACTAGGGCAAAGCCTAACGCGCACAACCCGAGGACGGGCGAGCTGGTCAACGTTCCAGCTCGACGGAAGGTGCATTTCAGGCCGGGGAAGTTGTTGCGAGAGGTGTTGAAGCAACCTCTGGAATCAAGTAGGTGCGGCCCCGCCTAAGCATAGTTCTCAACAGTACTTTTCGACACTGATAGCCTCTTTCCTACCTCTCTCAGGCTGAGTTTCTCTTGCCTATGCAGCCTGCGTATCTCTTCAGCCACCTTCTCATCAATCCTCGGCCTACCAAGAACCTTCCCTTGTGCCCTAGCCTTCGCTATACCGGCTCGGACCCTCTCTGAGATCAACTCCCTTTCGAACTCTGCGATAGCCGACATAACGTGAAACACCAACTTGCCCGCTGGAGAGGATGTATCGATCTGCTCCGTCAGGCTCACGAAGTCCACCCCCAGGTGCTGAAACTCCTCGAGCGCATCGACGAGCTGCTTCATGGATCTGGCGAATCGGTCGAACTTCCAGACGAGCACCAAATCCACCTTCCGCGCTCTCACCAGCTTCCAGAGCCGGTTCAGTTCCTCACGATTTGTGCTGGTGCCGCTCTCACGGTCTGCAAAGGGGCCTACGACCTCGAATCCCCTGTTTTCAGCATATGATTCCAGTTCTCTGAGCTGAAGGTCGGGATCTTGGTCGCGGGTGGATACGCGAGCGTATATTGCCGCCCGCTTTCTTTTTCTGTCCATGGCTCCTCCTCCTTCGGGGTGTCCACAATTCATCAGTTTGTTGGACATCAGATTCAAAAAAAATGGACTGAGTAAATTCAGGTAGTTACGCAGGGGATTTCGATGAGGTTTTTTGGACATCGCGATTTGAGACAAGAACGACTGTAATTCTCATACTCCCACACCCTACCCTCGGCGTGCCTGCGGGTTCAGCCTTCCCTTCCCACGGAATCTCAAAACCCTGCACGAGCGTCGCGATTTTCATCGAAAATCCACCTCGGTCTGTCTTGGATGGGGTGCCTCTGAGAAACTTCCCTTTCTATGCGATTTCCAGTATTTCAGGGGTCGGCCTCTTTCCCATCCGATGGGGCCAGAGCGGGCAGTCCGACATGTGGCAGAGGCGCACCTCCCTAACGCTCCCGGCGGTGCATTCTAGGCATTTTCGCCGCATGGCCTTGTAGGGTCGGAGTATTTTGATGCCGTTTCTCATGGTATCCTCCTTATTAGAGAAGTAGTATGCAAAAGGTATAATACTGCGTGAAATATACCTAATTTAGCGTATAGGTGCAAGCAAAAATGACTTAAGGGCTTGGTAGTAGACCTATATTGTCGTAATTTCAGGATATGGCGGAGCGTATGAAAATCGGAGAGGTGATCAGGAAGGCACTAAAGGAGGCCGGAAAGACCCAAGTCTGGCTTGCGGAGCAGTTAGGGGTGACTCAGAAGAGAGTTTCGAGATACGTCAATTCGGACAACCTGGAGCTCAAGACTCTCCTGCGTATACATGCGGTCCTGCCCATTGATCTCGGTGCAATTATTGGGGAGGGATCATCCCGATCCGACGCCGACCTGGAGCAACGAGTCCAAATGCACTCGCTCTCCGCTGGGGCGGTCTTCATGGAGGATTCGCCTGCCTACAACTACAATAGACGCCAAGAGTGGGCTGAGTGGTTGGAAGAATTTGAAGCGACGCCGCCTGAGCTTCGGAGGGAGATACTTTCATTGCTTCGCGCTATTAGGAAGAATTACGGGAAAACAGGGGGTAAACCAAAGGAACCTGATGGTGAAGCTTAAGCAAATCTTGCTGCGAGCCTTCCAGAGCCGGAAGATCACACAGGTGAGCCAATGGCCAACACTTACGGACTCGGCTATCAGGTATGGCCGGTCTTAGTAGAAGCCGCCGCGAAGTTATCCAAGCTACTGGCTCAGCAACATTTTGGAACTGGATCGAGGAAGAAAAACGGGATGACACTTTCACCTATGCCGGATTGGGCTTCCAAGCCAGACGACGAGGAGCTTCTGACCACGAGCATCGTCTCTCTGGCCAGCGAATACGGGCGGTATGGCTACCGCAGGATCACGGCCCTGCTCAGGAGTGACGGCTGGCGGGTGAACCACAAGCGGGTGGAGCGGATCTGGCGTCAGGAGGGGCTAAAGGTGCCCGCCAGACAGCCGAAGCGCGGTCGGCTGTGGCTCAATGACGGTTGTAATCGTTTTCGCCATAACGTTCCTCCCTGCCCCCCATGGCGTACGAAGGTGCATATCGATACAGGTTACGGATGGGGACGATCTAAGGAGCGACGGCCGTGTCACAAAACGGGACGGCCTGTCTGCCATCCTTTCCCGGTTAGCCACTTCACTTGAAGAAACTCATGATGTTGGCGTGCGAGATTGGATCGTTACCCCCGAAGATGTCTCGGAGGTTGCGCCTCGATGCGCCAATGAGTCCTTCCTCGAAGGCCATTTCCTCGGCACTTTTATCCATAACCATCGCACCGTAGGATGGGTTCGCCTGTCTCGCCACCTCGCTCCCAAGCGGATCCAAAACGAAGAACCTCAGCCCGTCTCCGACTCCCTTTATTATCTGCTCGTTGATGTGATTGTCTCCAAAGCTGTATCCGATAACGAAGAGCCGCGCTTCCGAGGTAATGTCCTCTTCAAACTTCCTGAAGTACCAATCCAACACTGGGTGTTCCTTAATCGCTCCTGCCTTGTTGCCACCAACAATCAGCATTTCACCA
Organism: Candidatus Latescibacterota bacterium; assembly: GCA_965248435.1. Lineage (GTDB taxonomy): Bacteria > Latescibacterota > UBA2968 > UBA2968 > CBDFJH01. The sequence goes on along the minus strand of OZ252100.1, from coordinate 5,544,484 downwards.
CCCTCTTCATCGACCCAATTCGAAGAGCCATGGGGCTTAAAAAGCGGTTGGAGTCTATCTGAAACAACGAACTCACTCGGGTCGTCATTGGGCACCCAGGTGTCTTTTCCCCAGGACGGGTGTGTGTCGTTGCTGGGTATCCGCCTCATCCCTGGGATCTGAGCACCCGTCCATCTGTCTGGGTCTATTAAGTCCAGATGCTTCAGGTAGTGATGTTCCAACAGGACGTCTTGATCGAGGCTGTATATCGCATCGAACTTCGACAGGAACGTCCGAACTTCTGGCTCAATGGCCAAAAGTTCGAAGAAACCCCGATTCATAACATCGAAGACGGCAGACACACCGTTCCGCAAAGCCTCCAGGCTCGGTACTTTCTCTACATCGCTGGAAGCATCCTGCTTCGCTTTATCGAGTGCCTGCTCGAAACCACCGCCCTTGGGTTTGCTGGTCTCCCACAGCAAGTGGCCCAAATACGGATCCTGCTGGATTTCGGGAATCGCCAGGAGGTGCTCGAAGACCTCGCTGGCAAGCGGCCCACCCCAGTTCCTGCTAAACCCGGCACCCAGCAACAAAATGTGCCTCATCTGTTGCCTCCTCCATTCACCTTATCAACTCATTACGAAACGCAACCGGTTCGGAGGGACACGAATCGTTCTGGCATCCCTCCTTTCCTACGCGATCTCGATCACGCTGCTCATCCAAGACTTCCCGGGGCGTATGGCTGGAGCCGGTCTTTCCAGGGATATGTGTTGTGATCGAACTGTCCACTGGGTTCGACTCACAAACGGCTTTTGCAGCCTCTTCGCTGGGATCGATCCGCACTTTCTGGAGACTACACTTGGGTCGAAACCCGGACAATCTCTGCAAGGAGCATATCCATCTCAGACCTGAACTCCACCTGGTTTTCGTTCGGGAGAGTCTCTGAGTTTCTTATCTGCGTGTGAAGGTATGCATCACCGAGTTTTCTGAAGGTCTCTTCGAGCCGTTTCATTAGATCTTTGAAGGACTTACTGCCTCCATACTGGTTTGCGAAACTGAGGAAAGACGTAAACCCAAAAATCGGCGGGATGTGATCCATTATAGCACGTACTGTCATGCCTACACAGAAGTAAGAGCCAGCGTAGTAGCTTTCGTTCAACTCCTCGCAGAGGCGAATGAGTTTCCGAAAGTCAAACTTCACCGGTTTCAGATCGCGAAGCTCCTGAAGCCGGGTTTCCGAGACAAATGCTCCAACTGTGGGGGATAGTCTGGATTCTCCAAGCCCCCCTGCAAGGGCCTTCACGCCATTCGCAGAAATAAAAAGCTCACCGTGTTTGATTGACTTCTCTCTCTCATGTCTGGCTTCGATCAGATTGTCAGCAAGCAAGTTTTCAACCGAAAGGTAGTATTGATTCTGATCGATGCCCAACACCGTACAGAGACCACTAACGTTGAGACTTGCCTTCCGGTAGCTCTCTCCGGACCTCTCCCTGAGGTCGCCCAAGCTCCGTAGAATCAGTTTGCCTATCTGCAAGTGCGAAATCGTGTCGCCGGATAAGACAGGCAGAAGCTCGTCCTCCTGATCGTCATATGCAACTTCTTGCTCGTATAGTTGCCCAACCTCGTACTCTCCGAGGTCAACCCGGCCCTTTGCGACATCCATGCTCACTTCAAGCAGTCTCTCTGCCCAATGGCGACTCTCCTCTGAACGGTCTTGCGCCGCCATATGGGCGTGTGTGGTATACGCCTCAACTCTGAAGAGCAGCTCATGGCCGGGCTCTCGATACACAAACGCACAATAGCTGTATCGCGTCCCCCTCCGTGGGTTGGCAAAGCAGCTGATCTCAAATCCTTTGTAACTCATGTTGGTCACATCGGGAAGGTCCATACTGTCTCCGGTCCAGCGAAACCCCACTACGTTGTAGACAGGGCGTAGATAAAAAAACGGGCAGAAAGACCCGGCGAGTATGATCCCCCCAAGTCGTTCTACCCGCTTAATGTAGGATGTGGTCGGGGCGAAAGGATTTGAACCTCCGGCCTCCTGCTATTTACGCCTACAGCCGGAGCCAGGGCCCGGTGGCTGGAAGAATTTGAGGCGACGCCGCCTGAGCTGAGGAGGGAGATACTGTCGTTGCTTCGTGCTGTTCGGAAACATCGCGGCTAATCGGGGGATGATCCAGGAAGATAAGGATCAGGAACATGAACTAGCGGGATCCGATTCCTGACGTTTTGCGAAGCGGAAGTGTCAGGGTTGGGAGATTCATACGGGCAGTAATATCGTAGAATGTTTGACGCACAAACGGCCAGACCTGAAGAGGCAGAGATTCTTGCATGTAAATTTGAAAAAAGCCATCGGGAAGATCCGCACGTGAGGTAAAATCAAGCTCATAGACGGTCTGGATCTTTACAAAGACCTTCCTTTTAGCTCGAACCGACAAGGTGCCAGTGTATCTGATTTTGAATCCACCTTCGAACTGCGCATATTCTTGGGAGTCCTTGAAATTGACACCACCAACCCTCTCGCCGCGCAGCTCATCGTTTACTTGAGCCGAGAGGCTCTTGAGGCTGATCCCCACCAATTCGATGCCTTCAAGGTAGCCTCGAAACTCTCTAGGAGACAGCCCTTCCTCCGTTCCCTCACTACTAGGCTGCTTGCACTCCAAAGGCTGGGCGGTCGTCGGATTTGTCCTGTTCTTTGGCATCTTCATACCCATTTACGATTAGTATATCATCCCAAATGTGATCAACAACATCCCGGACACTTTCGCACATCTCCTTGATTTCTGACTTAACCCGTTCGAGGGGATAATTCATAGCCAGAAGCGTAGTACAGTACTGGTTCATTGTCGTGTTATTGGCCTTCGCGGATTCTGCAAGTCGGCGATGCATGTCTGATGGGAGTCTTACTACGAATCGACCACTATAAGATCTCAAATCGTCAAATTCATCGACTGGTTCTGGGATTAGTAGATCGTGCTCAAGGTGATACACCAGCAAGTCCTTTTTGCTTTCCTCAAGATCTCCAAGGGCCTCCATCACATCTATGCCGTGTCCCACCGCAGCGAAACGGCCAAGCCTAGGAATGCATGCCCTTATGCCTCCACCATCCTCATCTGATACCCGCTTGATCTCGATGCCGTAGTTCAGATTCAGGTAATATTCAATGGGCTTCATTGTGACGATCCCTCTGTCTCTATTATTTCGACTGCGCTCACAATCGCCTTAAGATAGACTTTGGCCACCCTTCGCCCCTTTATAGTAGGAATGTCAAGCGTTCCTGTGACCCCACAGCCGGGGGTGCGGATCAGGGCTGAGTCTCGGGCTTTGATATGGCTACTCCTACCCCACCCAACTTCGGCAAAATATGCCTCCAGAACCTTCCAAACATCTCTGACTGGGGCATCTGTGGGTGGGTCCAGCTTCCACCTTACGAGTAAATCATCAAGTTTGGCCATCCATGGTTACCCAGAGCAGGTGTTTTCATATAGATCCTCCTAGATATGCGTGAAAATGGTGGGGAATATTTCACAGAGAAAGTATACTATATGTAATATAAATCGGCAAGGCAAACGAAATTCTTAGGGACTTTCCCTTTGCAAATCTCGTGCCTTCCGTCTCCAAGATTGAACCTATTTCGCTTAACATATTTATTTATAAATGCTTAGGCGAGACTAATTGGTGATGACCGCACCAAACAAGAATCTTGTCATAGGAAAAGTCTTTCTAGGCTCTTTCGCTATGGTTGGCTGTCCTGGCTGGTCTGGCCGCCGTGGGAGGCTTGGAGCCCTCTTAACCCGCCGCCCAAATCATTATGAAATCCGCCCCACAGTTTCCAATCTTGTACTCTTCACATCGCCCTCCAATCCCGCTTATACGGTCTGATCCCAATCGTCTTCATAATCCTTCTTGCCCTCTCCTCTTCATCAGAAAGCCTCCTCTTTTTCTTGTAGGAGTCCTTTCTCTCCACTTTTTCCGTCCCTGATTTGGCCATCGGCAACAGCCTGTCCACTATCGCAAGGATGCACCTGCATGCAACCCTGTCCATCCCCGTAATGTGAGCTTTGCCCGATGGCTCCCGGACAACGTTTATCGCCTCTGTCCAAAAGGCTTCGTCTGGGTCTACCCATTGGTCTTCCCGGATCACGTCGAGAAGCCCTTGAACCATGAGCTCGTGGTTTGCGTGTGTAGTCTTCCAACCCCACTTCGCTGCCTCGAACTCCTTGAGGTTGGATCCGGGTTCATACTTTCGACTTGCCCACGCACCATCGCTCCCCAGCAAGTCCAATAGTTTGACCACCGTGGCGTGGCCGGCATCGTTGTTTTCTGGGGCTATCTCGGCCCCATACCAGACGGCCAATCGCGCTAGGTATTCCCCGAAAAGCGACGCATCACAGAGTTCGTGCCATGTAGCGACGATGCGGTGGTGGAACCTGTCAAGAATCACTGCGGAATTACTGTCCCCGCCTTCAACCCCTCGCGCAATGTCGGCGGCGCCAACAAATCTGTGTGTAATCACTTCATCTTCCGTGGGAGGGAAAGCCCACACCCTAAGGGGTCCGTTCTCGTCGTGCCCGAACTCTACCTCCAGGTCTTTCCTATTCACACACTTGCCAGACGAATCGAGCACCGGCTTCACTTTCCAATACAGCCGCCCAACGGCTTTGGGCTCTGCGGATTTGAGTTTGTTGATGCGGCACGTTTGGATCGGGAAGACTCTGCGGCCCTCGACTCGCAGAAACGCGTCATCGATGCTAGAGGGAAAATCCTGGCGGAACATATCAACATCACCAGAGTAATCCGTGGCAATGAAGTTCCGACGCCAAGCAAGTTGCTCATCGGTCAAGTCATAGGCGTCTTGTAACGCCCGCTCCTCGTCTCCCAACGGTTCATCCATGATTCGGTCGAACCGAGCCTGCGAAGCCGGAATCAGGTACTCATCGTGCTCAAACCAAGGGATGAACAAAAATTCCCATTCGTTTTCTCCGGCCATAGCACGTTTGCACATGTTGTAGAAGTATTCACCCTTACCCAGCATTCCATTGGCCGTGGATTCAACAACAACGTCTGCCTTCCAAGCCGCCGGCATAAGCGCGCCCATCGTGGTCTGTGCATCTCGCCACTTGGCAAGCTCGGTGATGTGAACTACGTGCAGGGTGGCTGCCGTTCCAGCGTATTCATGCCCGGCCTGGTAGGTGAACCTAAAGTCCACCGGCGGTGCGAAGATGATCTCCTTGCGGTTGGAGTAGAGTTGGGGCGGACAGTCCATGAGGTTATCACGGAATCTTCGAGTGATCCAATACAACTCATCGGTGATCCGCTCATCGCTTGCCAGAGTTAGAGCCTGCCCCTTCAAATCAGACCGCAGGCCGCGCTCGAAAACCCTAGACGCCACGCACGTAGATGCACGGATGCGCCGGCACTTCAGGATCAGCAGGCGCAGGTGCTCCTGTTCAGTCTTCGCTCTGTCCCACGTCTCGTTGATCTTGCTCTGACTCGACGTGTAGACCAGCGGGATCAGTTGCCCCTCTTCGCTGATGATCTTCAGGTTCTCCGCCACCCACTTCTGGTACGGCACCTGACCCGCGCTCGCCTGCTTCTCTGCCAGCCGCCTCTCGCTCTGCAAGTTCCCGTGCTCTCCGTTCCTGTCCAGCCATAGTCCTGAGCACGGATCCTTCAAGACGGTCATAAATGGGGGAAATCTCAGCTCCGGTTTGTGCTTTGAGCCAGTCTTTATCTTTGCTCACCTCCGATATTACCTCGAGGGCCTCGATTGAGTTTACGAAATGTCTCCAGAATCCCTTCTCCGCACGAATTTGCAGCCTTGGAAGTTCTCTCTCCCAATCCTCATCTCCGCGGGCGACCTTCTGGCTCACCAGCCCCATGATCAGCTCAACCTGCTTTCGTATCGTGGTGTTCCACTGCCGCACGGTACCGGCTTCAACTTTGTGACGCTCGGCGATCTCTCTGATTGAGCCTTTATGGAGCACCAGATCCGCAACGACTGCGGCCTTGATGGATTCGTGATAGGTTCTCTGTTTCTTTGCGCCCATGGCGTTTCTCTGTTTCACCCGTCCTTTAGTTTGCGAGTGTATCGATCTATGAGGATCTTCACTCTATGTGGGCAGGGCCGCAACGAAGGTTGGTGACCCTGCCCAACTTTCGCTAAAGTTCGCGGCTTCGTTCTTGTGTTATCCTATCTTAGGCGGCAGTCGGGGTCGCATTGGCTTTCCACCTCCAAAACATTGAAATGTGATGTGTTGATTGCGAGTTCTCTGTGTAGATCACTTCTCTTCTCCATCCTTGCTCTCTTTGAGATATAGGTCTTCGACCGCGGCAGCCTCATCGATCCCCCGACCCACTGGTTCTGGCTGTCCCCATCTGTGCGTGCTCCATCCTTCGGCTTCAGGGGCGGTGTAGACATAGTTGGATCTTTCTTCCTCGTCCCGGGTTGGTGCGGGAGAATGCCGATATTTTTTGAATAGTTGATCAAGTCTCCTTTGTACCCTGGCCTTCCAATCCTTTTCTAGGATTCCGTCCTCAGGATCAACAATCTCCCCGCCCAACTCCTCTCTTATCCGGTGGATGTCTCGAAGTTCCTCCGCTGAGACATTAAACTGGTTCAGCCTTTCCAGCTCGGAATGCGTGTAGGAAGGCGCATCCATTTCCTGCTCCCAATCATCAGGGATGACGCATACCTCCGTATCCAGAATCCGGGAATAAACCCTCACAGGCCCTTTGCCCTCACTCAGGGGGACAGCGGTGGAAGCGAGATGTAACGGCTCAGGCGGTTCAGGCTCAACCGTGTTCACAAACTTCTGTAGGAAATCAGGGATCGCCATAATTTCTATCTCCAGACGGCACAGGACGGCATGGACAGCATTTCTCTATCTATTACTTCTTTTATACTCTTTCTCTGCTTCTTTTCAAAAAAACCACTACAATAGGTTGGGTACTGTCCATGCTGTCCATTACTGTCCAAAAATGAGCTTTATCCCTTCCCATCCACGTTCGCCCTGGGCCTTGGACTTGTGTATCCGAGTATCGTGGCGAGGAAGATCCCGCCCGAACCAATTCGAGGCGAGCGGTTTCAGGCCGTTCTCGTCAGCCCACGCCTTGTAGGCATCATACAACTTTGTTGACGACGTCCACCACTCTGGATCCCCAACCTCGCAACATTCCTCAACGAATGCCGACACAGGATTGGACTGCCTTCGGAACTCCTCCGTGACCTCCCGGACTGAGAGCGCGTCGGTGAACCGACCCCGTTCTCGCAACATGCAAAGCCCCGCTAGTGCCCAATTCAGGATCCCCGGCATCTCTTCTCCCAGTTTGGCAGCCAGGTCCTTGTCCTGCTCGGGCTCGGAGAACGTCCGGCGGAACCTCACAACCAAGATCCTTCTCCAAAATCCGTGGGAGGTGTCGTAAATCCGGGGCAGCGTGTTCATCGCGAAGATGTGCTTCGCCACCGGGTGGAACGTGAAGGGCGGCTTGAACTTTTTCGCGGCCTGCACGAGATCGCCGGAAACAATCTGCTTGAATAGATCTGCGTTGATCATATTTCTGCCCCTGGCTGGGACTTCTGCGGCCAAGTTCAGGAGCTTGCCATGCAACTGCGCAAGACGGAACTGGTCGTCGAGCCGCTCAAGAGGCACACACGAGAGGTTCCCGCGGCCGACCAGTTTCTCCAGGATTCCCAGTAGTACCGACTTGCCATTTGAGCCGTCTCCCTCCAACAGGAGGGCTTTCTCGTGTCGAGTGTCTGTTGTTAACGAGTATCCCGCGAACTCTTGCGCTACGGCCTGTGCTTCTCGATCAGGCTGCATGTTTTCGTCAACGATGACTTGGTCTAGGAACTTTTTGAAACGGGGGCAGTCGCCCTCCTTGTCAAACACCACGTCTAGCTGGATTGTGGAATACGCTTCCTTCCGATGACTTTCAAGCTCATAAGTCTCAAGGTTCAGCATTCCATTTCGGAGGTTGAGGTAGCCAGACTCACTATTGAGGGCCGATGAATCGCGAAATGCCAAACCTTGCAGCTGCTCCAGCACATCGCGTATACCCGATATACGGGCAAAGTGTGAACCGATAATCTCTGTGACCCATCCTTTCACGATCTCAGGGTCCGCCGGCATCCAAACACCGGGCTTCGACGGGGTATAGATGTAGAACTCTCGTGCAGCGAAGATGATCGAAGCTCCATCTGCTATTCTTCTGATTTCGTCCATTACCACATCTACAGGCTTACCTTCTTTCCTCCATTTGTCCCAGTCCTCGGCAGCCCTTTCTGTCTCTGCCAGAATACTGGCAAGGACCCCAGGAAGGAGAGTTCTACCCCGTTTACTGACTTTGAACCAGGGACGCCAAGAATCACTTACAGGTTCCACAGGATCACCAGCCTCAAGTAAAAGTTGTTCAAACCGGTCACGGCCTGCACTCACCAAGAAATCGTCAAGACCTTGTTTCTCACCGTTGGGGCCGCTCGGCAAGCGAACGATCTTGACAAGAGCGTCCAGGCTCTCCAGGTGCTCTGCAAGTTTCCATTCCGCAAGCCTGACATTCCAGTTATGAGCAGTGTCGGAGTCATACACGATGTATGCCGCTCGCCCCTTCCACACGATTCGGTCCAGATCAGCAATAGGCCAGCTCTCTCTCGTCTCTTTATCTCTCGACTTCCAGCACCACACTCCAGCGAAAGCGACGCACGGAAAGCCCTCCTGGTTGGCTGCCAGGGCCTTCTTTTCACCTTCGGTCAGGAGCAATGAAGTTGAAGGGTCTTGCAGGGCTTCCGTATCAAGGTTCGGCGGAATGTAGAGATGGTTGGATGCTCCCTTTGGTGTCAAGTATTTCGCCGGCTTCTCCCAATTTGGTGCGCGGTAGGGAACGTCGGGTTTGAACCTGAGGAAAGTATGACCGTTGTCCAGGTAGTATGGGAAGACCATGGCGTCACTCTCCGGGTCAAACCCCAGAATCTTCTTAGCCTCTTCTCGGGTTGCAGACCTACAGCCAGAATCCTTGATAGTGGCGTCTGAGAGACCGGATTTCAGTAAGTCTTCTAGGTGGTGTTGAAGTAGGCTCATTTTCCTCGCATCCCTTGGTTCTGTTTCTCTTGAGTCCCTTGCTTCTGGTTAACCTTGTTACGACGATGAGCTTTGACGATGAAGCTCGCGATGATTTTACAGGTGGCCGACTCCCGAAACTCCGCCATCACTGTCCGCCTCCAGTGACAGCGCAGCTACGACCTGCATTTTCCAGGTAAATCTCACGGATCCGTTTAATGTTCTGGTCCGTGAACAGTCGCCGCCCGGCGCTATCGCGAATGGGATGAAGGTTCCCACGAAGACAGTAGTTGCGGACTGTATCCGGGGAGACACCGGCACGTCTTGCTGCGGAGCTAATCAGATAGAGTTTTTGCATCATCGATCCTGTGTAACAGTGAAATGGGAACTTGAGGGCAAAAGAAAAAACCCGGGAACTTACATTTCCCGGGCCGTAGCATATCAAACCGTAGACCAACAGATCGTTGTCTTTATAAGACGTTTATTTGCATATTCTTATTCGTTTTGCCTCCGGTGTGAATCCACAAATTAAACAATACACCAACAAATCTCGACGCGCTTCCAACAATATTGAGGCGAAACACCACGATTCTGATGAGACGAACCAACAATTCTTAATCAGTTACGACTTGGATTTCCGCTTGAATTTCCCTTCACTCGTCCACCTGTTGACTATAGGCCGAATGGCGGAATCATAGAGAACGTCCCTGGGGACACCCGCCGCCTTTGCCAACGCTGTTTTTGATTCGAGTTTTTCGCCTTTCTCTACTGTCTTCCTCACAACCTCCTCAAGCGATTCGAGTCGGTCCTTCCGCTTTTGAGTCATTCTCAAATTCCCAAGAGGCTGCAACGGTTCAAACCGAAGCACAAGATCACGAACCATATTTCGAAGCTCCCGCACACTGAGTCTGTAGGATCGGACCTGATCTGTGCACCAGAAGGCAACAGGCCACCGATACTCATCTACGGGGTTCGGACCACATTCCTGTAAGAAGTGGTTTACCAACAAAGGGACGTCCTCAAGTCGCTCTTTTAGTGGAGGAATTGACATCTTAACGCCTGCGAGCCGCTCACCCAAATCGGGCAGAAGACTTTTGTCATCCTCTCTGCTCGCAGAGACGAACAACACATCGCGAAGCTTGCGCACTTCGTCGCTTCCAAACCGCCGGAGTTCGCCGTATTCCAGCAAGCGGAGTAGCATCTTCTGGACGTCCTCATCCAGTTTCCCGATTTCGTCTAGAAATACTGCACTTCCTTCCTCAACATCGAGCAGGCCCTTTCTTTCCGACTCCGCTCCCGTGAACGACCCCCTCTCGTGACCAAAAAGTTCGCTATGAGCCGTTTCCCTTCGCAGCTGAGAGCAGTCCACAGTTTTGAAATCCTTTCTATCCGACAACCTGCAAATGGCTTTCGCAAGTAATTCCTTTCCAGATCCCTGTTCGCCTGTCAAGCGAATCGTTGGCAAGGTATCTGAACGACGTTTTAGGGAGGAACAAATTCTTGCGGTTCGAACATATAGTTCCATCATGCTGGGGTGGTTTCCGTGCATGCCAACTTCACTAAACGTCTTGCAGGCATTAATTACCTCACCCCACTTTAAGGGCTGAAATTCACTCACTCCCGGCATTTCAATGGGTGTGTTTTCGAGGTCAGCCCACTGAGGACAGCCCTCGATTCTGTCATACTGGCCAGCTAGAAAATACGCCCTCCCGAAGTTCCACCGGGATTTCCCAAGCGAGTCTTCCAAGAGAGTGAAATCTTGATCGCGAAAGAGTTGGAAAAAGGCAGGACAGTTTAGATCGAGTCCAGAGTCAATCTCCTCCTCACTAATCGGAAGAAGGGGGTTTTTGCTGAATCCCTCGCCTTCTTCTTGGCTGACATTTAATGTTTCTTCATTCTCGAGATATTTGCAAGCCTCAATGTATGAACTCAAGCACTCGGAAAATTTCCTATCCTCAAAGACATTAAAGTGTCGCTCGCCAAATATGTATTCCACCCGCGTCCCGATGGAGTGTCTTTCTCCGAACCTCTGCATACCGAATGCCTCAAGGGCCTTGGTAATCCGGTTATCATGCTTGGGCAGTTTTCTCTTGATCTTGGCATGTCTTTTGTCTAGTAACACAAATCCCACTGGCCCTACGACAGTCTTCATCGATTCGGCAATCTGGCGTTGTTGCATCTGTCGGAAAATACAACGAGCTCTTGTATCTGAAAGGTATTCGTCTGATACTCGCAGAAGGTGAGTCTTCTTTCCAGTATCCACTTTGAACGTGTAGGCCCCGTAGTCGAAACCAGTGGTGTTTTCTTGGCTGGATTGCTCGGTTATTTCACTGTCCGGGAAACCCTGTTTCAGGTATTGCCGGACCTCTGCGACCTTCGGGTCCAATTCATCATTTTGGCGCATCTACTTCTCCTTCCGGGATGCAACTGGCGCCAACCCGATCACGGCCCCACGATCCCGAAGCGAAATTGATTCACAGAAATCGGGAGACTATGCCTCCCTTATTGGTATCTTAGAGTGTCCGACACCTAGTGTCAAGGGTGTATCTCCTGTAATTGGCCGATGAACCGGCGGCCCTCAACTATGCCTTCAAGCACGGTGGAAAAACGGTTCTTTGTGGCCTGGATTCCCCTTATATTACTTGAAAGGGCATCGTTCTGGCTTATGAGGGGATGAAGCCACGGTGTGCAACAAGCCGAGACAAGCACTAGACTTCTAACTGATACACAAGTCCTTTAAGCGTTGCTTTCGCTTGGACTCCCCTCGGGGTCACCAGATTTGACAATGAAAGGCGCCCTTTCGGCCAGACCGAAGGGGCGCCTTTGTGATTAGAGAGCAGAAGACAGAGGTCAGCGGTCAGGATTGTCCGTCGCCATACTCAACCGGCACCCGCACCGTAAACGTGCTGCCCTTGCCCACTTCGCTCACCACGCCGATCGTCCCGCCCAGCAGCTCCGCGAATTTCTTCGTAATCGACAGCCCCAGCCCGGTGCCCTTCTGCACGCTGCTCTCGGACCCTTCGGCCTGACGGTATTCGTCGAAGATGGTGGGTGGTTCGTCTGAGGGGATGCCCTTGCCGGTATCGGACACGGCGATGACGTTGCCAGTCCTCGGTGGCCGCATTCACCGTCACGCTGCCGCTGTCGGTGAATTTGATGAGTCATCGGACCTCCGAGAGTCATGTGACCTGGCGAAATCTGAGGCCCGTGGGACCTTCCACTAAGTCAGCCACCAGTGCAGGATGTTCGTCATATATCCTTCGTACGCGTGGGAAGCCTGGATCAGCAGGCGTTCCGGTGCATCGGGGCTGTGCACGCGTAAATTGTTCGAGTATGCGCCGGCGCGCGCCTCCTGCATCCGCAGGTAGCGTCCCGAGTCCCAGTGGATGCCGTCGTCCGACGTATACAGTACGAAATGTCCGCTCCCTTCTCCCTGGGCTCCGCTCCGTCCGTGAAGGACGTATCCGCCTTTGAAGCGGGCCATCTGCGGATTTCGAATCTGCTTCTCAAAAAACGCGGTTTGCACGTCGCTCCAGGTGTAGCCGCCGTCGTGACTGATGACGTAGTCCAGGTGTTTTTCGTCGGCCATGTTGTAGACGTAGGCGATCAGTCCGCCGTCTTGGAGAATCGACAGGGCGCCGTAGCCCCGACACTGGATCTCGAGCGGCAGCTTGCTCCGCAGGGCGAAGCTGCGCCCGTGATCGGTGCTTGCATAGAGCCCGTAGAAGTGCTCGGGAAGGTTGCCGTACCATTGGATCGAGCTGTCGTTGCACAGCTCGAGAACCAGGATGCTGCCGTCGTGAACCATCGCATCCCAGATGCGGCCGGGTTGATCGCCCATCGGTTCCGCAGGTCCCCACGTACGGCCGTCATCCGTACTGCGAAGACACGTGGGAACGTCCAGCGGCGCCCACGCCCACTTCTCTTCGGCCGTGTTCCCGCACTCCAGGTTGAACAGGACGACCGCCCCGTCGTCGGCTCGCACGGCATTCTCACACATGACGGACTTTCCAGCGTTCCTGTCGTAGACCGCCTTGGAGTAGGCAAGCACTTCGCCGGCGCTCCAGGTTCGTCCCCCGTCTTCGGAACGCCGGTATTCCATCCACCCGTCCCCCGTGTGTCCGTCGTTCCTATCCGAGCAGTTGGAGTAGAACGCCAGGATTTTCCCCGGTGCATATTCAACGAGCGCGTGGCCCAGGTGGCCACTACGGCCCGATCGGGCGTGGTCTACGAACATGATGCCGTCGTTGGGTGGATCCGGCGGCTCGATCTCGAATACGGTGCTGACCGTAGGGTTTTCGTCCATGGCTGGGCTCGTCCTTTGGTTTTCCGCGAAGAGCAGTGGATAGCAAATGTGTCTTATGGATGGTGACATAGGTGCACATCGCAACCCAAGATACGACGGCGAGGAACGGCGGCCAAGAGATGCTTATGGAGGGGATTGCTGGAATTGAAGTGACGTCGGATCAGGCGGTGCCAGACTAAGCTGCGTCACGCAGCTCCATCAGCAATAGAGCTGGATTTCGAGCTATCACAAGCGTTGCATACCGGTGGACTCCCCTCGGGGTCACCAAACGGAAACTACGCTTGATAGCCCTTCTAGATCAACTTCCAGGAGGGCGTCGCCTTACTCGGGAATTCGGATCTTCCGGATGTGATTTGCTTCGGTGGGAGTTGCGTTCGAACACTTCAATGGAACTTCTATTGCCGGTATCACTTCTCAGATTTGTAGTTCTTCGCAATCAACTGTTCAAGATTTTCGATCCGAGAAATTAGGTCAGGGATACGTACTCCCAGCGCGTCTCTTATGGACTTGATGACTTTTGCCGCGGGTACCGTCTTTTCGCCTTCGAATTGCACCTCAAGAATCCTGATTACTCCATCGCCCGTGAGTACATCTGCGTGGCCTTCTTGGCTGGATATGCTGACGACACGGCCGGGTATGCGTCCGGCATAATCGGGGGAATCCAGCAGAGGGTCTGCCTTCCAAACCTTGAGTTTCTTGCCCTCATAGTAAGAAAAAGCACCAGGATACGGATAAGTCAAAGCGCGGATCTGGTTACTGATGGATAGCGTCGAGTCGCCCCAGTCTATCATCCCATCTGAAGGTGTGCGGCTACATCCAACATTACCATCTCCATAGTTCTGCTTGATCCTAGAAGATGTCCCCTTGGCAATAAGGGGATACGTATCTAAAACGACATTCACGGTTGCCTGGCAAACCCGCTCACTTACAGTTGATGCGGTGTCTTCCGGTCCGATCGGGACTTTCTTCTGTGCAACAATGTCCCCCCCATCCATCAATTCACTCAGGTAGAAAAGCGTGACACCGGTGTAATCTTCACAATTCAGGATAGCCCAATTCATGGGGGCAAACCCACGGTACTCCGGCAGAAGGGAATCGTGAACAGCTAGAGTACCCATCGCAGGGATGGAATAGATTGCCTCGGGTATCAGAATCCTGCAGCCTATCACGAAAGCGATATCCGGGCTTATCTCCTCAATCAACTCGACGTAGTCCCGATCTTTCATCCATTTGGTTCCGTAGTGAGGAATCCCAAACTCCTCAGCGAGAATCCTTATCGGTTCCTCGTATCGCTCCAGTTCGTGGTCGTGTTGTTGTAGGCAAATGATTCCTGCGACATCAGCACCCATATTGACAAGTGCTCTCAGCGTCAAATAACCTCGCTTGGTACCACCCACAAACAAGATTCGCATTTCAATTCCTTCTAGAAATCATACACCATCCTGACAATTCAGAGGAGATTGGTCAGCCAGTTTCATCGTTCTGGACCGATTCTTGATTCAACAACCGACTCCTTTGAATTATAAAGATCGGCCTTTTCCGAGTTTGATCGAAGTTCCTCCAAAGATATTCGCCCACTATAGAAATCGAAATCATGTGAATGCCGCCAAAGGCCACAATTGCCGCCAGGATGGATGTCCAGCCTTCCACGTGGATCAGTCCAGTCAACTTAGCGATAAGCAGATAGCAAACCATGAGAACAGAAAGCAGAAAGGAGAGGATTCCCACCCACATGACGAGCCGCAAGGGGAGATATCCGACCATGATAATACTGTCATACGCTAGTTTAAATAATTGACTCACATTCCATTTGCTGACGCCGGCATACCTTTCTTGTCGCCTATATTTCACGACGCCGACATCTTTGCATAGGGACAGCATCAACACGAAGATGTTGGCGTTCTTTTCTTCGCACTGCAGGACAGCATCAATAATATCGCGGTCGATCAAGAAGACATCACCGCCTCTCACCGGGAAATCGCGCGCCACGAAGCGACTCATGAAGTAGTTAAAAACGGAAGACAGGATCTGCCTCAAATACGGATCTTTCCGCCCTTCTCGTTCTCCCAAGACGATTTTGTAGCCGACCGCAATTTGTTGAATGAACAATGGAATGATTTCTGGTGGATCTTGTAGGTCGGCCGCCATAATGAAAGCCATATCTCCTTTGCAGACGCTTAATCCTGCAAAGATGGCAACGTGACTTCCAGAGTTCTTCAATAAACGAATGTAGTTCAGCCAAGAATAGTCTGCTGCTTTCCCCTCAAGAATGTCCGATGTACTGTCAGTAGAATGATCATCAACAATCATCACTTCCACGACGACGTGATGCAATTCATTCTCTATTATTTTATCAAGAGTTGTCAAAAGAGCGGGGAGGCATTCTTCTTCATTGAATGCGGGGATGATGATGGATAGAATCTTATTCGTCATCGCCTCGTCCAGAATCACACTGTCTTTCGATGAATGCAGCAACCCGGCCCTGATGAAGTCCACAAACACCGTTTCGCAACGAAAAAATCAATTCTTTAAAATGCAAGAACGCAATGCGCGAACAACGCCATCCTGATCTTTCTCACTCATTTGCGGATATAGAGGAAGTAGAATACTGTTATCCTGAGCTCGTTCGGATTCAGGAAGAAGCAAGGAATCGGAATCTATGTTGTATGCGCCTTCCCGGTGGGCGCACATGATCCCTCGCCGGGTAGCCACTCCAAGATTCAACATATCCTGCATTACGCGTTTTTGTGAGCAATCTTCGGGAAGACGAATACAGTAACTCTGCCAGTTACTGCGAGCCCAGGATGGCTCCTCAGGTAAGGTTACCTGGGTTAGTTCCAGCAATTCCGAGTACCGTTTCTTCAGGTAAAGGCGCTTGCTCAGAATTTCAGGAATCCGTTTCAGCTGTACGCGCCCAACCGCTGCTTGAATGTCAGTCATGCGGTAGTTATAGCCCAGTACGGGATAAGACTCGAAAATGATTTCCTTTGATTTGTGGCGTACAGCATCCGGAACCGTCATGCCATTTTGGCGCATCAAGCGGAATTGCCTGTCAAACTCGGAATTGGATGTGGTTATCATGCCCCCGTCCCCGGTCGTGATAACTTTGCGTGGGTGAAAGGAGAAGCATGCGATGTGCGCATGCGGCTTCCCAATCTTTTCCCATGTTCCATTCCAGCATATTTCGCTGCCGATGGCACAGGCTGCATCCTCAACCACCATAAGTTTGTGACGATTAGCGATGTCCAGGATAGACTTCAGATCACACGGCATTCCCATTTGATGCACACAGAGGATGGCTCGAGTATAGTTTGTGATTGCACTCTGAACGAGTGCCGGATCCATATTGAATGTCCCCGGCTGAACGTCTACAAATACTGGCTTTGCCCCACAATAGCGTATGCTGTTGGCCGTTGAAATATAGGAGTGGCTGACTGTGATGACCTCGTCGCCGGATTGAACACCAGCCGCGAGCAAAGCGAGATGGAGTGCGGCCGTGCAACTCGACACGGCACAGGCGTGAGTGGCCTCAACATAATCGGCAAACTCCTCCTCAAATGCGGCGACCTCGGGACCCTGCGTAACCCAACCGGACTGGATCGCGCGCCTGGCTGCTTCAGCCTCCTGATTATCCATCCAGGGTTTTGCAATATGTATTTGACGCTTTCCTTTAGGAGCCATTTCTCTTCAGCTCCCAGTTTCGCCTGATTTCCTCTTCGAGCAACCTCTCAGGCGGTTGGTTAAGACTCAAATACCAGTCCTTTACCTTGATTAACCCTTCCCGGAGCGTAACTTCGGGTTCGAATCCAATCAGTTCACGCCCGGTGATAATATTTGCGTAAAGCCGCATGACGTCACCAGGGCGGGGTGGATCGTAAACCACGGGTACATCAGGGTGTCCGGTCACGTCTGCCACTTTGCGCGCCAGGTCATTTATGCTTATCTCACGTCCGCTGCCCAGATTGATCGTCCGTCCCACGGTGTCATTGGACAATCCGGCTTCTCGGATCCCCCTTGCCGTGTCGCTGACGAATGTGAAGTCCCGGGTTTGGGTCCCGTCGCCAAATATCACCATTGGACGATCGGACAAACAATGCAGTATAAATTTCGGGATGACCTCACCGCTGTCTCCCTCGTGGTGACAACGTGGCCCGTAAGTATTGAAAGGTCGTACGACGACCGTCGGGTAGCCATAGGTTCGATGAAATGCACGGGCATAACATTCTCCCGCCAGCTTCGACGAGCCGTAGACTGTTTCAGGAAACGTGGGATGGTCTTCAGTCATTGGGACAAAACGTGCAGTACCGTATACTTCAGATGTCGAAACATACACAAAGCGTTTGATGCCCGCTGCCTTTGCGATTGACAAGAGATGCAAAGTAGCCGTCGCGTTAACTTCATGATTTTCATCTGGAGAGTGAATAGAATGCCTCACGCCCATGCACGCCAAGTGGAAGAAAATGTCCACGTCGACCGATAACGAGACCATATGCTCAGTGTCGCGGATATCGACTGTGGCCAATCGAACTTGGCTGGTCGACAAACCTTCCAGGTTCTCCCGCTTTCCGTTCACCAGATTGTCGACAGCAATAACTTCAGTTCCTTGCTTGGCAAACTGGCGAACCAATTCAGAGCCGATGAACCCAGCCCCACCTGTAACCATTACTTTTCTTATCATATGACAATCATGTGAGGTCTATGTCAACCCGCTCACCTTCTTTGGCGAGAGACCGGTCTACGGCTTCAAGGATTCGCACGACCCGTAGACCTGATTCGCCGTTAGTGATTGCCGGCTGATTATCTTGAATACACTGGACGAAGTGCTGCGCCTCGGCGTATAGGGCCTCGGTACGATCCAAATTTGGCGCCCACATGTCACCCGTACGATACCCCACCAACATTTGATAAATGCCCTCTTGATCTACAGAGTTATCTACGGTAATGCCGCTGTCATAGACCTTTACCTTATCGCTGGGATCCAGGTCATCGTAGACAGCCATCTGTTTGTCTCCGCTTATCAGGATGCGGCGTATCTTTACAGGCGATAGCCAGTTGACGTGGATGTGGGCTATCAAATTGTCTTCGAAAAAGCAGGTCAAATACGCAATGTCAGCGGGCTGGCCCGCTACATGGGCAACAGCTGTGGCCGATACAGCGTGAGGCTGCTTGCCCAGGATGTAGTCCATAATTGAAAGATCGTGTACTGCCAAATCCCACAAGACGTTGACATCGTGTTGAAACAAACCAAGGTTGATCCTTATGGAATCATAGTAATAGGGCTTCCCAAGTCTGCCATCGTCCACCAATTCCCTTATCTTTTTCACTGCACCGGTATAGACAAAGATGTGATCGACCATCAGGATCTTCTTGCGTCGGTGGGCTTCTTCGATTAGCCGGTTTGCGTGTTCTGTGGACGTCGTAAGCGGTTTTTCCACCAAGACGTGTTTGTCTGCCCGCAGTGCTTCCATGGCCAGATCGAAGTGTGTCGAAACCGGTGTTGCAATCACAACGGCGTCGATGGATGGATTGACCAGCAGATCGCGATAGTCGGTTGTTATTTTCACTGCCGGATAACGCCTCTGTACCGCGCCTAATCGTTCTGCGTTCAGATCACTGATCGCTATGACTTCGGAATCTGCGACTTCCGAGAAATTGCGCGCCAGATTAGGCCCCCAATAGCCGTAACCTACGATACCAACCCTGATCATGATTTCCCTTCCTGTTCCCTAGTGTCTCCGACGCATCTTGCTGGCACCCCTACAACTGTCGCGTAATTGGGAACGTCTTTCGTTACCACAGCCCCAGCGCCAATCAAGGCTTCTCGCCCAACTGTCAGGCCACATAGGATCGTGGCGTTACTTCCGATGGAGGCACCTCGATGAACTCGAGTTGGGATCACCTCCCAATCGCTCTCGGTCTGCGATCTTCCATCCGTCGTGGCACGAGGATTCAGGTCGTTGATAAAGACAACGCCGTGCCCAATGAACACTTCGTCCTCTACAATCACGCCTTCGCATATGAACGTGTGGGAGGAGATTTTGCATCGGCTTCCGATCTCGACCCCTTTCTGTATTTCCACGAAAGCACCGATTTTAGTACCATCCCCTATCGAACACCCGTATAGGTTGACGAGGTCGGGATGGTGGACGATTACTCCTTTGCCCAATCGGGCGTCTTTCTCAATCGGCATACACGCTCTCTTTTCGGAGGAGATAAACCAAGAAGGCTAAACTTGACTCCCACTTTCCGGCCAGCCATCTCGATGAGGACCCTGCGTAGTGAACGGAGTGATTGTAAAGAAATGCGTGGCCTCTCTCACAGTCAAGCCTTTAGGTCGGCCAGATCGAGAAAACCCGGGATGTATCAGTCGTCAACATCCCCGCACCTGCCACAGGCATGTCAGTGTTTTTGGTTTATGTACCTGTGTCTCAATATTTTATGGTGGCTTGTTAGAGCTGTTGGCATCCTACCGGCGGGGGAACGATACGTTTGAGGACTCGCAGTGTCGGCCCGAGGCGCCCCTTCTGACTCAAGATTGGCACCGTCAATGGCGGCTCGTGACTGCTAAAGCGGGCCGCTTCCTGCCAGCATTGATCGAGCCAGATGTGGAAGGCTACCTGCCTCGGAAAGGTTTTGCGACCCAAATAGCGACCATAAACGGAACTGCTGAGAACGATCCATTCTATTCTTTCGGCATTTACTTTTCCTGCGTCATACCACGTATCCTCCAAGCCTGAGAATCCGTGAGACCCTTTGTAAACGGGAATTCCGATAACGTGAAACCCGGGGCGGCCCAAGGGTGGATGACTGGCCAGAAAAGAAAACTTTTGACCTGATTCAAGATCCAGGGCAAAGACCGACTCAGCGATCTCTCGTGCCCGCTCTGGTGTATAGGCCAACCGAGGGCCGTAGGACTGCGACAGTACTCTAACTCCCGGTGAAACATTTCTCTCGATCCATTGGGTGGCTAAAGCGCGAGTGTCCGGGAGCGATAGCTGCAGGTTCCAACTCAGTGAGTGGCTCAATGGAGGGATGGCGAATAGAAGAAGGCAAACGGCGGCAAATGCCCCTTTCCATCGGTCTTGCCAAGAAGGACGGTCAAGCAACCACGCAACGCCCAGAGCAAATACAGGTAGCATGGGCAGACTGAACTTGGCATAATGATACTGTGCCATTCCCATAATCAGCCAATAGGCCAGAGCAGGTCCACCCACGATGGCCGCGGATCTCCAATTCCGACGAAGCCACAGCGTCAGTCCCAGAATTCCAGTTAGATAGAACGGCCATCCCAGTGCCTCCGGCAAATATTGCAACACATAGGGGATATAACCACGACTCCTCGGCAGATCTCCCAACGTATGTGACATATGTTCGCCGACGAAGGCAATATCCTGCCAGAAAGCAGAAAAATTCAACATAGCCCAAGGGCAGACGAACAGAAATCCTGCACCGAGGCCAAGCAACCCACATAAAATGAGACGTCCTGCTGAATTGTTACCCCGACGACTGAAAGCTGCACCAATCAGGCCTACGATCGCGATTCCGGCGGGGTACTTGAGAGCCGCTGCGAGGCCCGCGAGAAAGCCGGACCAAAAGGCGCAAGACTTACCCCCATCCTTCAACAGCTGAGCTGCCATGGCCAGAGACAAGAGAAAAGGCAAAAACGGCGGCCCGTCCGTAAACGAAAAATGCGAAAGGCGCACCAGCAGGGGAGATACCGCCAAGACGAATGCTGCCCCTGCCGCCGCCCTCGATGAAAAGGACAGCCTACGGGCGAGGAAATAAAGCGCCCAAACAGCAAGTACACCAAAGAGAGCCGAGACCACACGGGCCTGGATGAAGAAGGAAAGCGGGGCAACGAAGTATTGCTCGGCGAAGTGCTCAGGCGAATCTACAAGCCCTATCACCCTTTCCACTGCATAACGACCGCCAAAGGTTGCGAAGAGGATGTAGAAATAGAGGGGTGGATACCTATACCACTGAGGATTGAGCCCATCTCGTCCCATCCGCAATGCACGCGCAACAGAGTTTTCCTCATCCGGATGTGAGTCCGCAGGGAATGACAGAGGCCAGACGCGGAGGGTAAGAGCGACCAGCAGGACGGCGCCAAGAACCATTCTCTTCTGATAGCCGCGTGTCATCGGTTCTTCCCCAATGCGTCACCCAAATTGCGACACACAAAGGCAGCTGCATATGGACGCATCTTCGAAACATGAAATATGAACTCGAGGCTGCCGTTGATACCCGTCTCCAAAACTTGGCCTCTGAGCTAAACCGTTTACGCGTTTTCTCCAGTGTGTGGGTTCTCCCTTTAATGTAACACTTTGGGCCGGATTCGAAAAATGGCTTTTACTCCTTATAGGGTTTAATTCGCTGGACCTCGGACAGCAGCACATTTCGATCGGGATCGCCATAGAAATCGAGAATTCTCTGACCAACGAGTGCCTCAGAGGTCTAACCTACGAGAGCTGAAAGGGGGTTATTCTCATATAACCCTCCCGTCTCAACCACAAGAGATAGCTCACGATGTTGAGGAGTTCCCATGAATCCGAGACCTCGGTGGACTAACTATTCTCATTGGCTCTAAGATACAAACTCTCAGAAAAGGCCAAGTTCATTCCTCGGGGCACACGCGCATCAGCATATGAAACAGCCCTCCCGGATTCGCCTCCAGAAGGGCCTGTTAACGGCTACAAGTGTATTTCTTCCGCTACTTCTCCTCCTTTCCCTCCTTCTCCTTTTGCTCTGCTTTCTCCAGCTTGGCGACGTCTGACAGCGCGGTCCAAACGACCATATTTGTCTCTCCCGACTTATCGAGGTGAAACCTGGCAGCCTTTACGTCCTCAGTCAGGGCCGTCTCCTTATTTCCTACCCGGATCTTCACGCGAGCGTGTGCATCGCTCGTGACATCCACATAAGCCACATTGGCGCTCTCCTTCATCTTCGTGCTCAGCGCGTACATTTCGTCGATGCACTCCGCTTCTGTTTTCGCCAGTTCATTTGCCCTAGCTACGAATTGGAGGATCTTGTCCTTCATTCGAGGATTCTTCATGATGGATTGTTTGATCAGGTCAGGTTTCAGTGCTTCGACACCCATCGCCTTAAGAATCGCCTCCTTCGAATCCGTAGCCTTCTCCGCCTCGGCTTTCCGCTCCTCGTACTGATCGAAGAGCTTCGGAAGCGCCCCGACGGCCAGGAGGGTCGTCTTATTGGCCTCGGCGCCCACGTTCTTGGACACGATCGATTTCAGAGCCCAGGTCTCACCGCCGATGATTCCGCCGGATTTTCCCTTGCCTTCTACGGACACGCTGCCCTTTGCCTGAATGTTGGCCGTACGAAGATAGACTTCTGCGGCGACGTCTCCGTCCGCCAAAATCGTCGCGTCCTGTATAAACTTGGCCGTCACACTACCTTTCGTCTCAACTTTCGTAGCGGCGCCGACGATGCCCTGCTTGACAGTCAGGCTGCCGTCGGCCTTGATCTCCACGCCGTCTTCGATCCCCTCCCCCACGATCACATCGCCCGTCGCTTGGACCTTGAAGCCGCTCACGACCGTTCCCTTGATCTCCACATTGCCCTTAAAATCGATGTTTCCGGTGTCATAGTTGACATCTCCGGGAACCTCTATAACTTGTCTCACCGACACGGTGTAGCGAATGAGTTTTCCGTTCTCGTTATCAACATCTTCAGTCTCTATACTGGCACCGCCATCGATTTGTGAGAAGAGCTGGACGATGTCTCCGTCTTTGTCTGACCGCACATTCTCCCCCGCCACGAGCTCCACCGCTACAGGCTCTCCCACCTCGACCTCTTCGCCCTTCACCGTCATGCCGGGGGTTCCAGCTTCCGGCGGTCCACAGCCGACCAGCAGATCATCCGTGTTGACCGATGGAAACCGCTCCCGCGCTTTGAGATCGATGGAGCCGTCCTGACGAACGCCACCCGCCTGCGACTCTGTGGAAAACGAGAACTTCGGATCTGCATCGACCGACTGTTCAGGAGGCGTCCCGGATGCCAACTGGATGAGCAGCTTATCACTGGCCCCTTCTGAAAGGCTCTGGCCCACAGCCTCGACACTTGCCTGGTCGATCCCCGTAGACACACCGGCCGCCGAGAGGGCATCCTCGACGTCTGCCTTTGAGAACGGCGCGGACTTTTCTAGAAGGGGAAGGTTTAGGTAGGCGGCCGCCATCGCATCCTTGGAAATCCAGATCGGTGGCAGCACGGAGACCTTTCCATCAAATACCCCCGCGTAGCCGGAATGCTTCGCGAGGTACTGAGTCCGGTCGGACGAAAGCTCGATGCCGGGCCCCGGCTGGAACTGAAGTCCGAGTTGCTCCTCACTCATCTCCTCGATCGCCTGATCGGTGACGGTCCGGCCCGGCTCTACCTCTCCAATCGATTTGACCGCCAGCAGATCGCCCTTCTTGACCGCCAGCGCCATCGCGTCCTTTGCCGCTTCCGGGATTTCGCTCGTCTGTTCCAGCCCTAGTATCTTGCCAACGGCCCTGAGGGCCGGCAGTTTATCTCCCTCACCCACGACTTTGTGTTCAAGCACCGGGGGCACCTTGGGCTTAGGTGGGGTGCCCTGAGCAACCACGACGTTCTCCACGGGCTTACCGGTCGCTTCGGCTATGGCATCCACGATCGCGCTGGAACGGACGCCGTGGACGACGCCTTTTTCCCTCAGGGCTTCACTGATCTCCTCGAGGGTCGACTTCGAGCCGATAGAGGCGACGCTGGCTTGAAGACCGTCTTCAGATATAGTTATGTCGACCGATGCCACTGTGGGACCCCATAAATGGCTGAAATCTACCCAGTGCTGTCAGAATTGTGACAATGGCCTTCCCGGGCTTTCGAAACTGTGTGGATTCGGAATTTCAAAGGTTGTAAGTTCAATGGTTCCAAAATATTAAAAATGCAAACCTGGCGCAACACCCAAACTTAAATCCTTAAACCCGCAGCACTTATTCGATCTATAAATGCAAGAGGCGTGCCAAACATTCCTAGTTTCCCAATATAATCGACCCATCGTGGTGTCGTGTGGAACTACTCACCATGGCCGGACGATACTCTGCTGACAGCTTCTTTTCTCTTGCAAGGTCAAACCTCTCAATCCCCTCGTGGCGATACGTTTGCTGAAGGTGCTCGGATATCCGAATCCGCTTTGCAAATCCTGGAAAGAGCGTCCGATGATTTCTCCCGAAATGGGCTTCCAATTTACTTTCTATTCCTGGTTATTGCTCCACGCAGAATCTCCCGAAACATCCGAATCCGGTCGATCAGACTCGGCGGTCTACTCGAGGAGTTCAGATTCCATCTCAGAGGGGGTATGCTTCTCACACCCGCATAAATATACCATCCTAATGCAAACAAGATCAGAGATGGATAGAGACCAAATCTGGCCAATTGCCAGCCCCTTTTTCCTTTTCTTTTTGTTTACATCCTTCTTACTTTTGGTGTGACAGCCCATCCATCTGCAATCGACTTCCGAGGAAATCTGATTTGGCTACGCTTATCACGGGCGGGACGGGATTTTTGGGTGCAGAGGTCGTACGAGTTCTGGAGGAACGCGGAGACACGGACCTGTTCCTGTTCGACCTTCATCCGTTCACGAAGCGAATAGACGATCTGCTCAATCGCGTTGAGATCATTCGGGGAGACCTGGGCGAATTCAGTCACGTACTGGACGCAGTGAAGAAAGTTCGCCCCCGGATCATCTATCACCTCGGTGCGATGCTTTCGATGCCTTCCGAGATCGATCCTTCATCGGCCTTTCGAACGAACGCGATGGGCACCCACCACGTGCTGGAGGCGGCCAGACTTTTTGAAGTTGAGCAAGTCCTCTTTCCGGGCACCCTTTGGACATACGGATCCGACATTCAGGGAAAGACCATCGATGATCATACCCTTCAACGCCCGACCCTCTTCTACGGGGCGACGAAGGTGTTCGGAGAACACATGGGTATCTTCTACAAACGAAGATATGGCCTGGACTTCAGAGGAATACGATATCCTTTTATCATAGGTCCGGGGGCCCGTATTCCAGGAGGGGTCCAGTACACCTGCGAAGTGATCGAAGAGTGCGCAAAAGGGAATCCCTACACCATGCGGGTAAAACCCGCAACCAGGATCCCTGTGATCTACATCAAGGACGCGGCAAGCGCCATTACCAAGTTGGCATCGGCGCCCATGGAACAGCTCAAGAGGGCAAACTACGTGCTGGCAGGGGTAACCCCAACTCCGAGTGCGAGTGAATTGGTCAAGATCGTCAAATCCCGAATTCCCGAAGCAAATGTTGAGTTTGAACTCAATAAAGAACTTCAGCAGATATTGGACAAGCTCCAGCTCAAGCTGGATGATTCCAATGCTCGCAAGGAATGGAATTGGAGGCCGGAGTACGACCAGGAGGGGATTGTCAAAGACTTCCTGTTGAAACTGAAACAGAACCCTGAGCGCTACGCTTATTGACATGGATTGGAATAGATCAGCCCTGAGGGATCGAGCATCCCCCAGGGCTGAAATGCGTTTCGACAGATGCGGCTCTACTTCTTGCTGGCCGCGACCTTGCTTCGCAAAGTCCCGATCTGCGAAATCTCCACTTCGACGGAATCGCCCGGCTTCATGAACGTGCCCGTTGTGGCCCCCACACCAGAAATCGTCCCGGTGCTGATCAGGTCTCCAGGCTCGAGTGTAATGATCGCCGATATGTATTCGATGATTTTGTTCACCGGGTAAAGCATCTGTCCGGTGTTGTTGTGCTGCTTCCGCTCTCCGTTGATAAACGTGCTGATATCCAGGACCTGAGGATCTGGAATCTCATCGGAAGTGACGATGCAGGGTCCCTGTGGCGCAAACGTGTCCAGCCACTTCCCGTTCAGCCAGTCAAACCACTTGTCCATGGGCCTGCTGTCCGTGCGATCTTTGATCACGAGGTCGCGCTCGGAAACGTCGTTCATCACGGTGTAACCGGCAACATAGTTTAGAGCCTCATCGGGACCCACCCCCTTCGCCTTCCGGCCGATGACTACGGCAAGCTCGCCTTCCCAGTCGATGGCTCGAGCGACCGGCGGGATCAGGATGCTGTCATTCGGGCCGATGACGGTGGAGGTTGGAGGCTTCATGAAGACCCGGGGTGTCTCCTGGTCCTGGATGTCCATCTTTTTTGTCCCACTCTCCTCGATATGGTCCTGGTAATTCCCTGCCAGGCAGAAGACCTTTCGAGGGTTTGGAACAGGCGCCCTGAGCTTGACCCTGCTCGCGTTGTGGGCCGTCTTTCCATTAGCCTTGGGCGGGCTGCCCAGACCGTTTAGCGCTGCGTTAGCGGCCTTGCGTGCCGCATTTCGTCCCTTGGTGCCCGCCTCCAAAAGCGTCAGCATATCCGCCCAGAAGGGGTGGGCTTTCCGCTTTTCCCTCCTGGCCAGAGCTTGATCTGCCGCCTTCAGATCGATCACGATTCGGTCGTCTGCTACCAGCGCGCCAACGAAGGACTCCTTCTTAATTGCATAAGTCACGAGCCTCATCTCTTTCCCTCCTGAATAGGTGATGGTCCAGCAAGCCTTACTCCTAGGTAAACTTATTCGGGTCGTATTGCTGCGCCCAAAAGGTCCTCACGAGCAGCTCGACAATCCTCGAGGTTTTCCTGCCAGGCTTCCCGGCGGATTCCGATCTCGAGCATCAACGGACCCGAAAAACCTGAAGCCTGGATATGTCTCGTGATACGACGATAGTCAAGCCAGGTGTTCTGGTGAAATGGAACGTGATCGGTCTTTCCGGGCTCGCCCACACCATGCACGTGGTACTG
The DNA here is from genome assembly GCA_965248435.1 of Candidatus Latescibacterota bacterium. Taxonomy (GTDB): domain Bacteria; phylum Latescibacterota; class UBA2968; order UBA2968; genus CBDFJH01. The sequence goes on along the minus strand of OZ252100.1, from coordinate 5,517,339 downwards.
CACGATCTGCTCCGCCAGCTCACCCATCATACCGAGCACATCTGATGTCCCAAGCTCGGGCCCCCGTCGCACGGCGTGGCCTAGGTCGAACAGCACGCCGAAATCAGGGCTCCCGATCCCGCGTGCCACGCGAGCATCAAACAGTTCATATCCCAGGGTGATCCCGTGTCCGGAAACCCTCTCCAGCAACTCGCGTCCGAACGCCACGTTCTCCCGCCAGGATTCAGCGCGAGCGGGTCCGTCTTGTCCCCTTCCGGGATGTAGCGTCAGGATGTCCGCCTCCACGTCGACTGCAAACCGGGCGAGCGCGATGTATCGCCGCCTTGCCCGCTCCCGTGTGGTAGTGTCCTCGCTGCAAACGTCTCCCATCCCGGAGGAGTGGACGGACACCAGCTTGAATGATTTGAACAGGTCCCGAAGCTTTCCCCGTCCATCCCCATCAAACACCTCTGGTCCACCGTAGGTGATCGGTGTGAACTCGAAGGCCGAGAAACCAGCTTCCAGGGTCGCCTCGACCGCATCAGTGGGCGCAAGCCCTTTTAAGCAAAGCGTCGAAACCCCAACCCGGTCTTCAAGCGCCAGCATTATCGCCCAATAATATAGCCATCGGGGTCGACCTCCTCCCTGAGAATCCGAAGCTCCTCCGCCCTCGGCGGCTCCGTTTCATCCAGTCTCGCAGACTGCCGGAGTGAGAACCCGGTATGCTCCTGGACCTGATCAAAGGTAACGCCGGGATGCAGACTTTCCAACTGCATCTCCCGGGTCTCCGGGTCGAACCCCAGGACGGCCAGATCGGTAATCACACGATACGGTCCGGTTCCGATTGGAAGCCCGGCTGCATCTCTCGCTTCCGGACCCGTCAAATAACCCGGCGTGGTCAGAAAATCGAGGCGCTCCACAAAGCGACGCCGGTCGTGCTGAGTGATCACAAGCGTGCGCCAGCACAGGCTGGCGAAGTCGTTCGCTCCCCCGCTGCCAGGAAAGCGGATCTTGGGTTTTTCGAAATCGCCGATCACCGTCGAGTTCAAGTTCCCGAATCTGTCGATTTGCGCGCCGCCCAGAAATGCGTAGTCGACGCCCCCCCTCTGGCAGGCATCCATGATATCGCACATGCTCGTCGCCATCAAACCCCGGTAGAACGTCCGGGAGTCACCCACGGAAATGGGCATCGAAGGAAGTTGCGGGGCAACGCCTCCTGCTTCGAACAGAACCAACAGATTGGGTGCGTGTGTCTTTTGTGCCAGCATCGCCGTCGCGCACGGCGCCCCTGTACCTACGCCCACAACAGCGCCGTCCTCGAGGAGACGCGAAGCAGCGCAGATCATCAACTCCATCGCATTATAGTTGGCCATTCTCAGTGCCCTATGGGTGACTCAGGCTTCCGCGAGATGTTCGATGGCCCTCAGCTCACGCAAGCGGTCCCTGCCGCCGCAAAGCTCCAGGTAGGCCGGGAAGTCGGGAACAGCATAAACATACTCTTGGAGGAACGCCTCAAAGCCAACCAGGTCCGACTCTTCCTCCATCCACCGCGCAAGATGTGCCTCGTCGGAAAAGTACTCTCCTGGCATGTTTCCCGGGTAGGAACCGAAAGGAACGTGGCACACCGCATCCACGCAGAACGCTGGAATATCAGTCGCGTGTGGCGTCCGGCGAATCTCCGCCGTATCGACGATCCGTTCCGTCGTCACAATCAACCGTTTCGAGGCCCGCGCGATGTCCAGGTCGGCAACCGTGATGCCCAGAATCCGGCAATTCCCATCCGAATCGCTTTCGTGAACGTGAATCAGCGAAACATCCGGGAAAAGGGCGGGAACGGCCGTCAGTTTTCGACCCGTGAACGGGCATTCGACTTCCACGGCTGCGCTGAAGGTGAAGGTATCCGTCCCCAGCAGGCTGCGCATGGGCATAAACGGTATCCCTGCCGCTGCCGCCCTGAAGCGACACGCCAGGGCATAATTCGTCCATTCACAAACCTCCACATCGCCACCCTGTATCACGCGGCGGGCGTGGGGAGAAAGCCCTCTGGCCTCCAGGCCCACGATATAGGCTGCGTCCACGCGGGATAAAACCTGCTCTCCATTACGATTCCCTGCGGTCAGAATCTGGAAATCGTGCGTCGTCGTATGGCCCGCAAGCCCCAGATCCCGTTTCCCTTGACGGAGAATCTCGTGGAGTGCCGCAGTAGCTATTCGGTTCGTCCCAAATCCGCCAGAGGCAACATAATCTCCGTCCTTGACGAACCGAGACACTGCCTCCTTGACCGTCATCACCTTCTGGGTATTGGCATTACGCTTCTGGCGGAAGAACGCTCTGGCCGCCTCCGGATCCGGGTCTATGAACAGCGGTCCTCTTCCAGACGCCATCTCGTTCATTCTAGCTCCGTCCCGTCTCCGCTCCCCTCGGCAGGCGAGTTTTCTGGCGGTGCGGAAGCCTGTTGCTGACGCCACAACGCCCTGAGGGTGGCCCACTCGGCCTCTTCCTCTTCCAGCGGAACCGTTGTGATGGATTCTATGTTCGCCTGAATATCTGTTTCACTGAACCATGCCGGCTTGAATGTCCCACTTTCCTGCAACTCAGCCTGGTCAGAATAATGTGGGGAGTCCGGGTCTTCGCTGCTTCCGTGGGGAACCAGACTCCACGCCCCAACCTGCTGATCAAGGGAGACGAGCATCGTGAAGGCCGAACCGCCGTATGCCCGCATCAACCCGTCAGTGCCCCGTTTCGACCAGGTCGCGTGCAAAGAAGACATCCCAGGGGGAGAACCCCCGACCGGAAAGTGGTGGTTTCCCCGCTCGATCACCTGTACTTCGCCCCAGAGTGGATCAAGGCGCCCGTAGGTCGTTGTCAAGTACTCGACTGCCGTGCGCAACGCCTCGAGTGCGAGCTTTTCTAGAACCACTGTTGCTCGACTCTGGTCAGCCGGGATTCTTTCCAGGAGCGGGTCAAACCGCTCCTTCCAGGCAGAGAACAGGAGCGTGCCCCGGCTCTCGACCGAGGCCCGGTTGTCCCAGTCACGCAAGAGATTGACGGCCAAAGCGAGTCTGCCGTCTGGATCGTAGATCTCCTGCCAGGATCGATTGTACGCCCCGAGAACAATCCCTTTCAGTTCTTCTGCTGAGATCAGGTACTCGTCCCGAAGCATCTCCTTTATCTGGTCAGGACCGATCTGTGCCGTTGACCAAAGCCAGCTGAACACGCGTCTGGAACGGTCGTTTACGCTTCCCCAGCCCAGGAAGGAGGGGTAGGCACCGGCCTCCAATCCGCTGTCCACGGTAACAAGGTCGGGGGCCGTATTGCAGTTTTGGAGGAAATTGGAAGCCGGATTCGTGATCTGCGGAAGCCGATCGAAAACGACCACCCCACGCCACTCTGTTTCCGCCGTCCATCCCGGAACGGCCGAACGCCAGTCAAACCTTTCCAATCGAATCGGACTCCTCGAGTTAAAGACATAGAAGATGTTACCGTCAACATCTCCATACATCACGTTGAACATAGGCAATTCGAGTCGAGCCATCGCCTTCTTGAATTCTTTCAGATCCTTCGACCGGTTCATCTCATACAGCTGCCCGATCGTGTTCACAACGTCTTCTACGCTGGATCGGGCGGCATAGGCCCAATCTCCAACGACCTTGTAGACCGGCCCGTGGTGTGTATACAGGAGCTCCCGCTGGGCTTCGATGACGCCCTGTCCACTTCGCACTTTGATCTTTACTCGCCGGGAAGACATCCGGTGCTTTTCCCGCTCGTAGACGTAGCGTTTTGGATTGGCGGGGTCCAGCTTCTCCTCGTACAGATCAAAAATGTCGGCCTCGTTCACGGTCAGCGACCAGGCAATTCGATCGTTGTGCCCCACGACGATGACCGGAATGCCGAAAAAGGTGGCACCTGACACGTTCAAGCCTTCCTGGCTCACAAGATGTGCTTCATACACCTGTAAGGGACTGCTCCAGGGAAGGTGCAGATCCATGGCAAATACCGGGCCTTCCGTGGCGGATCGAGGTGGGCGAACGACCCATTGATTCGATCCGATGGGCGCCTCAGATATCGAACGAATGCCTTTCTTTTTCAGTTCCGGAAGACCAGCCGATTCGGCAAAATAGAGATTGATCCAGCGGCCGAGGGCCACGACATCGGCACCGCTGACCGGTTCGACCCACGACGGCAACACCGGCTCATGGACCTCTATGTAGTGATTGACTCCCTCCGCAAACGCCCCGATGAAGGCCCTGACAGATTCCGGAATCGATCCATACCGTTCCCCGGCCACCGTATGAATCCGCCAGAGGAGGGCCTTGTAGTCGTCCTCCAGGTGCTCCTGCCCGAGGATTTCAGAGCGCCTCCCCGCGGCTGCTCGATAATTCAACAGCATTTCTATCAGGTGATCCTCCGACTGGGCATATCCAAAACCGAAGGCCGCATCGAGATCTGTTTTCCCGAAAATGTGAGGAACGCCATATCGATCCCTTACGATTCGCGCGCGTCCCTCCGCGGGTGTATAAAGCGAATCTCCGAGTTCGGCCACGACGGCTTCCACGGGAATCTCATTCAGGAAAGCGTTCGTCGTATCCGACATTCCAGGATTCGGATCCGTGTCTTGGGCCGCGGGGGAAGTGGTCTCGACGAAGAGGGGCAAAAGCGCCAGATAGAAGTGGGCTTTCATTCTCGGCGATTCCGATTCGTGTTACGTTGTTGCGATCCCTGCCGGCTCATGATCCTGGAATATAAAAACCCTTCCAGATAGTCCTCCGGAAACAGGTAGACCTTGACACCTCGAACTAGGCTAACAACCGCTTTGAACTGCTTCGCAACCGATACACCCCCGGCCAGACGATCGTAGCCGATTGGGATCACGTTGCGGGGGTGGAGTTTGGCCACCGCCTCGCAGACCGGGTCTAGATTTTCGCTCTCCAGGGTCCAGATCACGACATCAATCCGACGATTTTTGGCCGCGTGCCGTTCCAGGCCCTCCGGGCTGCAGGATCCCCGAATCAGACAGAGCCTGATTCCAGAAATGTTTATGACAAGGTCCAGGGCTGCCTCTGGTGGATGTGCTTCGTCCAGCACGAAATCAACAGACAACGAATCCCGGATCCCCAAGCGCCTGACGTTGAGGCGATCGCCAGATGTTATTTCGTGCACGCGTGCAGGATTAATGGGAACCTCATCCGAAACGTGCCCCGATCGACCGATCATCTCGTCCCTGCTCGCCTCAGAGGCGACGAACCGCACCTCCGGGAAGGCCGCAGCCAGACGGGTTAGCGTAGAAATGTCGAGGCCAGATCGGCTCACTCCGGTCCCAATCACAACGTCAGGCCGCACGTCGATCGCCCCGACGGGGATACGACCATTCCAGTTGGAAAATTCCGGATCAAACAGATAGACCCTTTGAGATGGGCTCTTCAGGACAAGCGAAGGCCCCCCAAGCCAGAAGATACCTACTGCGCGAGACGGAATCTCGCTCCGGTCCAGCAGGCGGCTCAGGGAGGGTTGCCCGCTCAGATCGCTTAGACTCATGCACTCCCTCTTAAAACAAGCCGAACAGTCTTGATTTCGAACGGAGAAAATTCCAGACAGTTCGGATCCACGACCTTTATGGGTCGTTCCAGAAAATCCGATTCCGTAGCCGAATCGATCTCACAGTAGGAAGAAATACTCGCAGATGTGCGACGGCCCAGGGTTTCAAAAGCCCGAATGACAATTCCCTCCCCTTCTTCCGCGGGCTTGACGACTGTCGTAACGACGCCTTCTCCCTCCAGTGATACAAAACTCAACTGGTCTGGCAGGCCACCCTCACACCCGGAACCGTAAACAACCCTGACGCTGAGGGGCTGATTCAGAGACCAACCATCCCGGTGGACGAGACCTTCCCTAAAATCTCCCGTGTAGCTCCTGATGCTGTAATGACTCGTGCAAACGTGAGGATAGGACCGCCATACCCTCCGATAGGCAAAGGAAGAAGGGTCGAGGCAGGAGCGCAAAATATCGGACCGCATCTCGCCCGCTTCGAACTCGAACGCCCTCCTGTTGCTGGCGAGCACAGCGCCGAAACCCTGGGATTCGATTGCGACCCATCCCTGACATTCGCGCTGCTTCGCCCACGATTCGGGACGGATATCTCCGTTTCGCCAGGGATCGGATCCCTGCATTACGTTTTCAAGCTCATTGTGGCCGTAGGCTACCCCATAATGAACCGTTTCACCCTCAAACTCCACGGGGAAGACGACCTGGACCCGAACCGGCTTGTCATCCTGCCACTGGAGACGCACGCTGAGGTCCACCCGATTCAAGGCCCCGTAAATGGTTATCCTGGACTGAAAGGGAGAATTCAGAATTCGCCCGTCGATCGCCAGTGTGGCACGAACCTCGCCGCTCTCTTCCAACTCCACTCGGTCCACATCCATCTCGAAGCGCCTCCCGGTATAGTCGTACTGGTCGAGGCCCTCATTCATCGATTCTTCCCGGCCCACCAGGTGGATCCCTCCAAGGAGCATTCGGTCCGAGTTACGGTCGATCAGCGAGACACGCCCGGTGACCTCGTCCACATCCAGCGTGTAGAATCGGCTTGCCAGCCTGCGCCCGATCCGCACTCCACGGTAGGGTTCAGAGATCCGATCCTCTGCGTCGTCGATGACGAATTTCGGCTCGGGAAAATCGGGATGCATCATTCCTGGCGACTCGATATTCACGACCCGACCCGACTCAGGCACATCCGGAATCAGGTAGTATGTAGCATATCCGTTCGGGGGGACGTCGGTGGCCATAAAGATGAATCGAACCTCCGCAGTCTCGGTCTGTCGGCTTTCAAGCTCCTGCGTGGAGACTGTCTTGCCGTCGGCGTCTACTACCTTATATCTCTCGTAGCGACTGAAATCGGTTGCATCGGACTCACCGTAAAACACCGCGTGCGCCTCTGCAAGATCTGTCCTTGACCAGGAAAGCGAGTTGAAAACCACCATAGGGAGGGTTCCCGGGGGACCCTCTTGGGGCCGTATGCCCTCCGCGATGCATATCTCGGCAGACCGCAAGACCTCCTCCGCCGTCCAGATGGTCATCTGTTGGGATTGCCACTTTCGACTGAGGACCTCGGATAGCCCGGGACCGTCAAAGTAGAGGTCCATCGCACTCAGCTGTCGAAGCCACGTCTTCTGGATCGGGCCGGCCGGGTAAGGGAGCCCACACAGCGTAAGTGCCGCCGTGGCCATCTGCTCAGCCCTCAGGAGGGCGTGCACCGCTGGGACACCCAGAGGCACGACCCCGGGATAGAGGGATTCGACGAACGGACGTAATGTGGGGATCTCTCCAGACCACACGGGGAGCGAGTCGTGGAAAGGCTCCGTCTCAGCAAACGTTCCAAACGTCCCTAGAGTGATCTCCACGCCTTCCGCTTTCGCCCATTCCTGAAGCGCATCCAGGCTCTCTTCGGAAAACTGCACCAACTCACTGCCCCAATGGATGGGCAGATGCGAGGTCTTGTCCAATTCCCTCAACTCGTCCCCTCCACGCTTCGACCCTCGAACCCGCTCCCAGAGCAGATCGTGGCCAAACACCGCGTGCCAAACCCCGATTTGCGACCCGTCCAGGCCTTCCCATCGACGCAGCGACTCTCCCCTTGGACCGCACCTCGTAAAAACGGCTTCCGAAAGCCCGCTCTTCCTCGCAATCTGCGGGAATTGTGGGGTCCATCCGGGTGCTGCGCCCACATGCACCGCGCGGGGGGTGACGTGAAGCGTCTCCTCGGCAAATCGATTCCCATAGATCAGGTTTCGAATCAGATCCTCCCCGATCTGTAAATTCTGGCCGATCTCAGCCCAGGCTGCACCCACCTCCAGACGACCATCGGCGATGTGCTTTCGAACCCGATTCACGTCCTCGGGGTGAACCTTCAGATAGTGGTCGACAAATACCAAGGTTTCTATCAGAAGGTGAAATTCAGGGCGGTTTTCCAGCAGGCTGAGCGCCTTCGAGATAACCCCTACCCCCCTCGAGAGGCACGCCTCTTCATCGCCCAGCCCAAAGCGGGTCAGACGGGAAAACGGGATGACGAAGAGAGCGGGTTTCGACATGTGATCGGTCCGGCAGGAAACACTTGAAAGGAGTCCAACGGGGAACGCCTGTAGTGTATTGTCCCACAATATATTTTCAGAATCACTTAAGGCAAATCTCAGCCTGGACAGTGATATCCAAGATAGGCAAGCCCCAACACCCTGTAAAGCGATTTTTGGTCATTCGTGAGGCTGAGAAGCCCTCGTCATCCACCGAATTTCACGATCATCATGCCCAGCGTAATCACAACGATGCCCAGACCCTTTCTTGGCGTCAGCTCCTCTTTAAGGAAAACAAACCCCAACGCTGAACCGATCACAACCCCAAATTCCCGGACGGCGACGATGTAACTGACATTGCCGATCTGAAAACAGGAGAGAATGATCAAATATGATGTCAACGAACCCAAGCCTATGATCAGAATATATTTCTTGAGTCCATTTATGGCTTCTAAACAAACCTGGGTATGACGCACGATTACATACGGAGACAAAAACAGCCCCGAGAGAAGGAAAATTGCACATAGATACAAGACAGGATGAATCCGTTCAACCCCCAATTTATCCACGATGGAGTAGCCAGCGATCGTCGAACCGACACACAGCGCGTAGAGTCCCGTCGCGAGTTTTCCGTCGGCCTGTGAGCTATTCAGCCCCAGGAGGAGAATGCCCGCTGTTATGGCGATGACCCCGAGCCCACCCGTCCACGAAATCTCTTCCCGAACGATGACCACCGCCAAGACTGCTGTCAGAGCGACACCGGTGCCCCGTGCAACGGGATACACAAAAGAGATCTCTCCCTTCTCATACGACTTGGCAATCAACAGGAAGTAGATCGAATGAATTATGCCTGTTCCCAGCACAAAAGGCAGAACCCGCACGACGGACTCCATAGACACGGGAACGGCGATCGCAAACGGAAGTAAGAAAATGCCAGCAGCCCAGGCCGAGAGCCAGATCACTCCCACATTCCCAGCCACCTTTCTTGCGGCAAAATTCCATACCGAGTGTGCGATCGCAGCAACGAGCACCATGCCGAAGACTGTCAGGCTAATAAAATCACCCGGACCTTTCTGCTGACACCTGCTCAGGTGCCTTGAGTAGACGTAGGGGCACGGCTTGCCGTGCCCCTACGCGATCTGCCCCTGCTTTTAGGAGAATTACCCTGTCTCGGATTGAACCGCCCTTCTGCAATAGATGGTTCAGGGCCAACCGTTCGTTGGCAATCTAGAATGACTGAAGATCCTGAATGACCAGACCGCTGTAGACCTTGGGATAAAAAAAGGTCGACTTGGGGGGCATACGTTCTCCGCTCAGGACGACTTCGCGTAACTGTCCCATCTCCACAGGGTTCAGGAAGAACCCCGCCCGATCAGGCGCTTCTTTCAGCAGCCTCATGACCTCTGACTCCACCTTCACGAATTTTACTTTCTCGCCCCGAATCAGCGTTTCGGTATCGAGGTCCAGAACGTGCGAAAGGACGAGCTGCAACAGCCCGGAACCAAGGCTCTGCCAGGCATCGGAATGTCCTCCTCGATCCAGTTCTGATACATCTACCGAGGGCTTGAGACGCAGGTAATGGACTTCCCGATCCCCCCCTCCCACGAATGCGAACACCGGGTGTCCGTGCCTCCTTCTTCTCAAGAGTTCCTGCCGGACTTCCTGGACTCCAGTGAAAAGGCGGCTTTCCGTTTCAAAGAGCGCTCGCAGTCCAGATGCCAGCTTGCTCGGCCCGTCCTCGCCAAGATTAAAGACGACACGATGAATCGGATTGATCGCCATCCCTTCCGGATCGTCCATGTTTACCAGTGTCTGCATGGAGTATTCGTATGCTCGATCTTCTGCACCTGCCTTTTCGGCTACGGCGCGTTCCTGTTTGTAGGCCACTGCGGTTTCGTATCTGTGGTGTCCGTCAGCGATGAAAAGCTGCTTGGAGGACAGCCGCTCTCTCACTTTGCCGATAGTAGACCGATCCGTGATTCTCCAGAAACTGTGCGTTACGCCCTCAGGATCTGTAAACGAGAAAAGGGGTGGCGTCTCCAGATGACGCCTAACGGCCCTTCGGACGCCGCCCTGTGGGTCGGAATAGAGAGAAAAAATCTGGCCGAATGCCGCTTGCGTGTGGCGCATCAGCTCCAACCGGTCCGCCTTCGGCGCAGGCATGGTATACTCGTGTGGGAGGACCTGACCCTCACCAAAGACCTCGGCGTTCACGAGCGCGACCAGCCCTAACCTCGACTTTCGAGCAGGTCCTGCAGGACCTGCAATTTCGAAATCCTGATTGTAGAGATAGAACCCCTCCTCGGAATCTCGCTCGAGGACACCTTCACGCTGCCAGCCTGCGTAGGAGTCGGCCGCCCGTGTGTAACGGTTCTTCGTTCTGGAATCATTGGGTTCGTCCAGACCCCTGATGAGCCGAACGATGTTGTGGGGATGCGCTTCGTGCAGCGATCGCTGAAGCTCGTCATCAATCACGTCGTATGGAGGAGCGACGACGCGCGCCATATCCTCTATGCGGTCGATGTTGTAGCGAATCCCACGAAACGGTCTGATCTCTGCCATTGAACACCTTGGACGCTAGTAGCCCACCCGCTGGTCCGTACGAGGGTACCCCAGTTTCCTGTCTACCTCATTCAGAAGCGAAGACCCCGCAAGGTAACGACTCAGGTTCTCACAAAATAGATCGATCACTCGCCCGGGCCTGTGCACCGACCCACCCGCCACGTGAGGCGTGAGCATTACGTTCTCCATTTCCCACAGTGGACTGCTTTCAGGCAAGGGTTCTTCTTCAAACACATCCAGGCCTGCCCCCGAAATCTCTCGTTCGCGAAGCGCCGCAACGAGCGCAGCCTCATCCACGATCCCACCTCTGGCGGTGTTCACGAGGAAGGCGCTCTTTTTCATTAGCCGAAGCGCCCGGGCGTCGATGAGCTTATCTGTCTCCGGAGTATGCGGACAGGCCAGGAAGACCACATCGGCCTCCTTAAGCAGGTCATCGAGTCGATTTATGCCCCACAGAGCCTCTATGTTCTCTGGCTTTGAAGACGGCTGAACGTCCACCGCCAGGACACGCATTTCGAATGCCAGAGCTCGCTTCGCAAACTGGCGACCGATCCCTCCGAAACCGACAATCCCTACCGTCGATCCGCAAAGATCCTTTGGCCTGTGTGTCTCTCTTTCCCATTCCCGGGCGCTTTGGCTACGAGAAAATGCTGGGATCTGCTTGAAAAGCGCCAAGGTGAACGCCCACGCCAGTTCGGCCACCTGGGTCCCGTGGACCACTCCCGTTCGTAAGGGCGAAGTCCCCTTCCCGAAGCTCAGGGATCTTGAACAGTCGATCCATCCCGGCAGATACGGTCTGAAACCAACGCAGCCGCTTCGCGGCCTGAAAGACCTCGCGAGGCGGAACGGCTCCCAGGATAACCTCGGCATCTGCAACGGCCGATACCGCCGTTTCTTCGTCAGGGTGCACCACAATGTCTGCCTCAGGCGCGACCTCTTTCACTCGATCGCTGAACTCCTTACCGGCAGGTGGTAACAATACGATTTTCAAGCTGCCCCCTCTCTTTGGTGCGGTTACAAAAAACCGCCCGGGTAGGAAAACCTCCTAACCAGGCGGTTCGTCGGATAGGTTGAGGGGCTCGAACGCCCTCTATGCCTGATCCTTTCGTTTCCTGGCCTCCTGTCTTGACTGAAACGCCTTCTTCATCTTTTCGTCGACGTACTTACCCTTGGTCTGTTCCCGACGCTGCATGACCTGCGCCTGAACAGATGCCAGCTTGTTTCGCTCCTCTTCAGGGCGGCTGTCATCCTTCATCCGCTGGCCAATCGCCACCATCAGCTTTCGATAGGTATTCTGGTCCTCGGCGTTCGGGTGCAGGGTGAAAGGCGGGACAAACTTCAGACCCGGCGCGGTCTTACGGCGTGCCGGGTTGATCTCTACGATCAGATCTCTGGGGAAAACCTGGAAGACCGCGCGTTCTTTCGGGGGTTCCGCCTCGGTGAGGAAACCCAAGGTAAGCGGCAGGTATATCTCCACTTCCTTCCCGACCTTCTGTGGAAAGGTCCTCATAATCAGCTCTTTCACCCCGTCTCCGACCTCGAACTTCAGAAGGAATCCCAGTCCGGAATTGATCTGCTGCAGGTGATCATTCGGCTTTTTCAGGACAGACGGAAGCAGAGAGTCATGTTCGATCCCGACCAGCATACGCTCGTTGACGAGCATCGTGATCTGATCCACGCCGAACTCGACCAGGGTAATTCCGGAAATCGTTTTCATCTCTTCGACCTTTTCCAGATACTTGCTCAGATCGTCCGGGATTCCCTCAAAGTAGCCAGCCCCGCCCCGCTTGGCCCAAACCCCACCCCCTGCAAGCACATAGAGCTTTGGAGCAAAGACGTAAGGACCAAACTGATCGCTCGTGAAAGATTCTGGACCGTGGGGATAGACCGTCAGTTGGTCGACTCGAACCTGCAAGACTTCCTCTCCTTGCTTCAAGGCCCCTGCGCCCTTCTTCTTTTCGGTGATCTCCCTCGAGGCGATCCAGGGTTTGCTCGGGTCCTCGGGATTCGGAATATAGATCGCCGTCTGTAGGTAGGCCCCCCGACCGCTGAAATAGAGCGTGTTCCCATCCGCCTCGGGCAGCGACATGGTGTATGTGAACTCGATCTTCTCCCCGGGTTCGAGGGGGTTGTCCGCGGGCACGAAATTTCCCCCCGTTTGAGACCTTGGGGAACTCACGATCACAACCGGCCTTGGCCCCTTCTTGAAATTGTACATGATGTAGTTATAAATCGTTCCCCGACCCCGGCCACTGACCAGGGATGCCGCCTTCAGTTTTTCCCTGGCGACGTCTGTTTCGACGACCTCCTCTTTGAGGCCCTTGAGGAGCTTTGCCAGGATCTCGGGCTTCGATACAACCTGCACCCGGTTGAAAGACAGCCCTTCAGAAGGGGCCGCTTTTCCCTTGGCCTCTTTCTCCTTTTTTCCGAACAAAGCCATTGTGAATACCCCCTGGTGGTACTCCGAGTCAGCTTCTCAGGACCGATATCATCGTTTAAACACGGAGTTTGCACTGAAATTTAACCGCTCATGTTGCTCCTGTCAAGGGAAAGCCGACAACCCGTGTGCGGGGTTGTTCCAGGTCAAGGAGGCGGTTCCGCCCGCTCAACCAAGCTCCCTACCCACCGGTTACCCCGATAGCGGAGGGAAAGCGTCGCGAGTCTGGCGACCATCAGTGCGTTGTAGCCCATCCAGGCCCCTTTCAGCCCGAGGTTCATTCCGTAAACGAATACCAGGGTTGCAGGCAGGAAAACCCCGAACGCAGAGATGGCCATCGCCAGGAAGAGATGGCGGGTATCGTTTGCCCCAATGAAGATCCCGTCCAGCACGTAGGCGAGTCCGTTTAGAGGCTGGACGGCAGCGACCCAGAACGTGAGGGAGACGACCAAAACCACGACATCCTCGTGGCGCGTAAACCCCCTGGCAATCGGTTCCATCGCCACTCCATAGGCCCCGGCAAATCCAAGACCCATCACAGCACCCCAGAGCAGGCATCTGCCCGAGATTTGCCTGGCCTTCACAAACTCCCGTGCCCCCAGGTAATTTCCCACCAGCGTTTCTGCTGCATAGGCAGCCGCATCCACGGAGTTGCTCACCAGAAACCAGACCTGCCACACGATGGCGTTCGCCGCCAGCGCAGTCTCTCCAAGTCGGCCCACGACCGTCAGTACGAAAAATTGGGCGAATAGAAGGCAGGCCGTGCGCCCAAACAGGTCCAGGTTCGTTACCAACAGCCGCCTGATCTGTTTTCGATCCCCGACTCGGAGGGCCAGGTAGCCACGATACCTCCACGCGAGCACGCAACACCCATAGAGCAGGCCGGCAAGTGTGGCCAGAACCGATGCCCAGGCAGCGCCCTGAATACCGAGCGCCGGTGCACCGAACTTGCCGTAGATTAACGCGTAATCCCCAAACACGTTCAGCGCCGTGATAATCACAGTCATCCACATCGGGGTGACGACGTCTGCGATGCCCCTGAAGAATCCAATCAGGACGAAGGTTAGCAGGACAAACGGCGCGCCGTAGACTCGGACTTCGAAATAGCCCTTCCCCCAGAATTCAACGGCCTCAGACGCCCCCACCAGTTTGAACCCAAGGTTCGCGATTCCCCCGCTGAGCAGGATGATCACGAGCCCAAGACAAATGGCGAGGACGCCAGCGAGACAGAGTACCTCCGCACACCGGCCACGCTGCCTCGCACCGTGATACTGCGCAGTCAACGAGGTCGTACCCATTCGCAAGAATCCAAGGCCCGCGTAGAAGACATCGAAGATCACGCTCGCTACGGCCACAGCCCCCATTAAGGCCACTTCTGGAAGATGTCCGACGAGTGCCGTATCCACGATTCCCACGAGGGGTACGGAGAGATTGGCCACTAAATTCGGAGCGGCCAACCTGAGAATCCGGCGATGTTGGGAGGGTTCGGGTCCTTCAGAAACGGACACGGTCACCCACCAGGGTTAGCGGGATAGAAAACCGTCCCAAAATCCACCTCCGTTGTCTCATTTCTTGACAAGAATTGGTGTTGATGCTACCATTGCCCCCTGTCTTCCGCCCACGAACTTGACTGGTTACGAACTGCCATGAGCTCGGAAAGTCAACCCCCGCTGTTCCTTCAGGTCTACCTTCCAACGTTTATCCTCGCGTTCTGCCACGGCATGCTGATCCCTGTCCTGCCGATTTACGCCAGGACCTTCGACACCTCCTATACCCTCATTGGGATCATTCTGGCGTCCGATGGCATCGGCACGCTGCTCGGCGACCTTCCCGCCGGAATCCTCATCAGAAAACTAGGCAGAAAGCGCGTGATGATGATCGGCATCATGTTCGAGGTGCTCTCCGTGCTGGCCCTCTTCTGGGCAGAATCTATCTTCCAGGTGGTCGCGCTTAGGTTGGTGACAGGTTTTGGCAACGCGCTGTGGCGTATCTCCAGGCATGCCTACCTGACCGGCATCACACTTCCCCACAGAAGGGGCCGGGCGATCGCCGTCTTCGGCGGTGTCAACCGCATCGGCAGTTTCGCCGGCCCGGCCGTGGGCGGGGCGCTGGCAGTCGCGTTCAATCTTCGCACCCCCTTCTTTGTCTATGCCTGTCTAGCGGCTCTGGCGATGATCGCATCCGCCATCTTTGTGGAAGGCGTCGACAGGGATGTGACAACCCCTCCGCCTTCTGGGGCGCAGTCCTTTCGTCTTCTGGACATCGTCCGGGCCCAGTTTCGACAGCTCACCGTCGCCGGAACCGGGCAGCTGCTGGCTCAGATGACTCGAAGCGCCCGTCCGATTATCATTCCCCTATATGGCGCCGACGTCATCGGTCTCGATGTTCAGTCCCTGGGCTGGATCCTGAGCATCTCCTCATTTGTCGACATGTCAATGTTTTATCCCGCCGGCCAAATCATGGACCGATATGGCAGAAAGTACGCCATCGTGCCCAGTTTCCTGATTCAGGTCGCTGGCACCGCTGCCATTGCCCAAACAGATGGTTTTCTAGGGCTTCTGGTCGTCACGTCTACGATCGGACTGGGAAATGGCCTGGGCTCAGGAACGATGATGACCCTGGGTGCGGACCTTGCACCCAGGGCCTCAACGGCAGAATTTCTGGGCATATGGCGCCTCATCGGAGATGTCGGCCACATGGGCTGTCCGCTCGTCGTCGGGAAGCTCGCCGACATCCTCAGTCTCGGCGCTGCCGCAATCGCCATGTCCGTCACTGGCCTTCTGGCTGCTGGCGTATTCGCATTTCTCGTACCGGAGACCTTGCAAGAGGGACCGAAAACAGCAGACAAGACCCAGCGGACGTCGCATAATACGACAGAATAGTGATTTCTCAAGACCAATCTAAGGTTATCGGCGGCCAAACTTCCTGATCTGAAGGGGTAGGAAAAAAAAGAACGGCATCGATCACTGGGATCGATGCCGTTCTTTCGGGGACCTGGTCTGATTCTATTGCAAGAGGGTCAGGGCATTTTGGGGAATCACGTTGGCCTGCGCAAGCATCGCCGTCGTGGATTGAACAAGGATTTGCGACCTGGTAAATCCGCTGACTTCCGCCCCTATATCAGCGTCCCGGATCGAGGACTCGGAGGATTGAATGTTCTCGACCGAGTTCTCCGTATTTCTCAACGTATGGGAAAGTCGATTCTGGAGGGCTCCCAAATCTCCTCTGACCTGAGATACATTCGTGATGGCCAGCTCGATGCTTGTAATCGCGTTCTGTGACGCCGATTGGGTGGAGAGCGAAACGCCTCCCAGGTTGATCACCCCAGCCGTGGCGCGCATGTCGGACACGTTGGCCTCGAGGCGATGCACGGCCCCGTCGTCAGGACCGATCTGGAAGGTACCGCCCACGCCCTGGTTTACGACCAGCGAACGCCCGTCTAGTTCGCCGTCCCGGTAGCCATCGGTGGCCGGGTTGATCCCCTCCGCTGCCCTTTGTCCACTCATCACAAGCTGGATACCCAGCCTGTCGAAGTTGGCGACGATGGCGCTGCCCGAAGCAACCACACCTCCCGCGGCTCCATCTACATCCAGGGCAGTCCCGATATCGATCGTCTGCGAGATGACGCCGTTGCCGAGGGTGATTTCCCTGTCGTTGTTCGATGAGTCGATGAACTGATAGGTGCCAGAGGCCGCCCCAGTCAGTTGAACGTTGATCACACCAGTCGTGAAGGAAGCCAGCGCCGTCGAGGAAGCTTCATCGAGCACATTGCCAAATCCGGACAGAATCGAAGAGTTGTTGTAGGATGTGACACTGGCGATCCGATCGATCTCGGTAATCAGCTGGGCGAATTCCGCGTTGATTGACTCGCGGTTGCCATCGTTCACCGTAGATGAGGCCGACTGAACGGCCAGTGACCTCATCCGGATGAGCATGTCGCTGACTTCGCTGAGGGCCCCCTCGGCCGTCTGGATCAGATCGATTGCGCCCTGGGTGTTCATTGCGCCCTGGCGTAGACCCGAAATCTCTGCGCGCATACCCTCCGAAACGCTCAGCCCGGAGGCGTCATCCGCCGCCCTGTTCACCCTCAGACCTGACGAGAGGCGCTCAATGTGCACCTTCAGCTCTCGGTTGTTGATCTTCCCGAGACGCTGAACGTTGATGCTCGGGATGTTCTGATTGATACGAAGCGCCATCTTAACCTCCTTGTCTTACTCAGGTGTGCGGTTCTTACACACCTTCCGGCTTCCTTGCCGGTCACGTCGAGTGACGTCCCTTCCATCGAGTTTGATACGACTTAGTATTTCAAAATACTACTTAAGTTAGTATTACCGTTTGTTTCTTAATGACTTGCGTCCATACTTATCGGCACCTTCCAAAACTGCTTTAGAGCTTTTTGGAACATAGTCTTGATTTTGGAGCTCGTTTATCTTAAGTTTTTATAATAGGTTCTAGCGCTTCTACCCAACTGTGGACCAAACGGAGGCTTCAAATGCTGGATGAAACATCCGATGCATCGTCTGAGGAATCCCCGGAAGACGCTGACGTCGAGGCTGAAATGCTCCGTATGATGCAGGAGGAAGTCGGGGGCGAGGATGGTGGTGGGGCGGCCGGAGCTGCAGCGGAGGGCGATCAGGCAGAAGGGACAGCAGGGGGCGGCGATGCTGGCAGCGTCGATGAAATGCTTGAGCAGGAGATGCTTCGTGCCATGAATGAGGAAACTTCGGGGCCGGAGGCTGCCGTCGCCCCGTTCGCAGCCCAACCAGCAGGCCTGGCCGAGGCAGCCGAAGGGCTCGACCGGCTCTCCGATGTCGATGTTTCCATAACGGTCGAGATGGGGGGCAACTTCATCCCGATCAAAGACATTCTATCCTGGACGCGAGATTCTATCGTTGAGCTTGTGCCCGAGGAACACGAACCTGTGGAAGTCCTGGTAAACGGTAAGCTGTTCGCCCGGGGGGAAGTCGTGGTGGTGGGTGACACTTTCGGCGTCAGAATCGTCGAGCTGCTTGACCGGTCTGAAGAGACAAACCCATGAATCGACCTAGCCACCCGAGAATCCGGGCATGGCCTGCAGGTAGAACTCTCCGAAATAGACCTCCTGAACCTGTCCCCTATAAAGTATCTGATTCAAGCGGTCCTTGATCTCCAGTTTGACCTTCTGCCGTCCCCTGGGGCTACGGAGCATCTCATAAGTCGCATTCCCCAGCGCCCTCACGATCGCGTCCTTTACTCGATCCTCGTTATCCGGGCTCTCGATCTCCGACCTCGCACCACTCGGAGCGACCCCCAGCGTAACAACGGCCCTCACCAGCAGCCTCGCTCTTGTCCCCCTCGGATTGGCAAAGAACTCTCCGAGATTCACGCTCGCTTCGGGCTCATCCCCTTCCGGGATCGTCCTCGGCCGTCCGATTTCATCCTGAACCTCCGAAGTCGTCTCTGGCGGTGCAAAAACGACGAACTCGATCAGGTAGTAGGCACCTGCAGCCTGAAGCGCGATGATCACCAACACGAGTGGGAGGTACCGGAGCAGGCTCGGCTGCTCTAAAGGCTTTGCGGGCGCCTCACTCTCAGTTTCTTCAGTTTCCTCTTCTTCAGCCACGAAATTCTCTCAGACAGGTTTGGAAGAATAAGAGACAGCAAACCTCTTCAGGTGAGAAAACGACCTGATCCCACCTGAAAGAAAGACGTATTGTCCCTTGCGTATATCCGTCGTAATACCTGCATTCAACGAGCAGAACGCGATTCAGCGGGTCATTGCCGACATTCCGTCCGGCCTTATAGCTGAAATCCTCGTCGTTGACAATGGCTCCACGGACGAAACGGCAAAGATGGCCTCAGAGATGGGCGTACGTGTCATCCGCGAAGCGCGTCAGGGCTACGGCTGGGCCTGCATGGCCGGCATCGAGGCGCTCGATCGGCCCGATATCGTCGTTTTTCTGGATGGAGATTATAGCGATCATCCTGAGGAGCTTGAACTTCTGGTTCACCCGATCCTCCAGGGTCGTGCAGATCTGGTGATCGGCTCTCGCAGTCGAGGACGAAGGGAGCCTGGGGCACTTCCCATCCACGCCAGATTCGGAAACTGGTTGGCCACAAAGCTCATTCGTCTCCTATTTGGCGCCCAATACACCGATCTGGGTCCCTTCAGGGCAATCCGCTATCCGGCACTGGCTAGGTTGCAGATGGAGGACAAAACGTTTGGCTGGACGATAGAAATGCAGATCAAGGCAAAGAAATTGGGCCTCAAGACAGTCGAAATTCCGGTTAGCTACAAACGTCGCATAGGAGTATCAAAGATAAGCGGAACCCTAAAAGGCACGCTTCAGGCAGGGTGCAAGATCCTTTTTTCGATCTTGAAATACGGTCTCTGGAAAGCGTGATCTGCCCCTGGACTATTGTCTAGAGGCACGAAGAAGATACCGGATCGTTTTGGCAAATCGCTCAGCACCCTGTGGGCTTATTCGGAATGTTTCCTGCCTTCGGGCGACCTCTTTGAGCGCGATCATAAAACGGCTCCGTGGATGGCCGTTCAGCCTGACCGCCGGAACCATGGCCGTTTTCGGTTCTACCTTTTCTTCAGATATTCTTGCGGTCGAATTTTTTGGCCGCTCTTCTTCTGGCCAAAGTCTGAGAAACAGATATAGAGTAAGAGAGATTAGAACGATTGAGACCAGTGTTGATGCGACCACAAACAGTCCCAGAAATGCGGCAGCGCTCCCCACGATTCCCAGTCCCAGTGCCACCATCAGGAACCACTGCTTCATCCCACCCGCAATCACCTGTGTCAGGCCGAGCGGTTCCTCAAGGTCGGTGGCCGGAGCCTCCTGCTGGGTAGAGGTTTCGTTCTTGGGGTCAGATGCCACGGCTGCTTCCACTTGCCTCATCAAGATGCCGACCAAGCCGATCAATGGCTTCAACGGTACGCTTTCTCTCCAATCTGCCCCTCTCTTTTTGCCTGAGTAACTGACCAGCGATATCCATCGCCGTCATAATTGCGACCTTTGTCAGGTCTGAAAGATTCTCCTCTGAGGCGATTTGTGACATCTTGTGATCGACGAACTCCGCTATCTTTTGCGTATATCCAGTGGACTCACCGCTGGAAAGCGGATATTCAGTTCCGTAGATGTTAACACTGGTGATCTCTGGTCTCAAATCGTCATTTTGACTCATCTCTTCACCCCAATCTGGCTCTCACCGCTCGATCCCATTTAATCTAAGAAGAAAAATCACATTTTTGTCAATAATCACGAAGATTTCCCCAAAAAAGGCTAAAGATTGGTCCTCGACCTGCCGATCTACTCTGACAGGGGGAATACATCTGAGCCAGTCTCGTCTCCCTGAAATACGCTACCGACTTCACGCACGAATCCCCGCGAGAGCGTGAACGTAGCAACAAATCTTAAAGGACCGGAGCAATGCCGCTTCCCGTATCGAGTCAGTCTGCAGGCACGACGTTCGACACCTCGCCACAGGCCTCCACACCGCCTCCTCAGGAAACCATAGTCACACATCAGGGCGGCTCCTCATTCGATATGGTCATTCCGGTCAAGGCTTTAGAGCTTCTCGTCGAAACAACCGACGGCGACACTGTCGAAATCTCCAGTTCGGAGCCGAGCCCAACATATGCACCTCCAAGCCTGGACGAACGCTTCCGTTTCGATATCGCCAACGGCATGTTCGACAAAAGCCTCAGATTTAGTGCCCTGAGATCGCGCAGCAGTGGCACTGCGAGCTCAACCTACGGTCCTCGAGAAAGCATTGAAAATCAACTCATAGGGATTTCCGGAGGAAGGACTGCCTATTCAGCCCTCTTCAGAGCTTCCTACGATGACGCCAATCCCAATCCTTCGGAAGCGACCTCTAACGTGGATGCACGAACATCGCTTTCTCGGATCATCGATCAGAACCTTGCCCTGCTAAACAGTCTGTAACATTCGCTTCAAGTGTTTCAACCACATCGCAAAAAAGGAGGCGGTCTTTCGATCGCCTCCTTTTCTGTTCTTAAGAGAGTCGTAACGATGATGGGGAGTTCACGTGCTTCTGGACTCCTTGAGTGGGTCTACACGAACGACCCCGTCCGTAGCAGGGACCCTCAATTCGATGATCCAGCCGTCTATTTCCTTTCCAAAGACATTTACTCTCTTCGGAATCTTGCGGATGTGCATCGCTTCCTTGGACACCCGGGAAAATGCCCTGCACTGATCATCGTCAATGCAGAAATACCTGTGAGTGCGGCCTTCGGGAGCACCTCCCAATTTGGCCGGCGACGAAGAGGTCTTCTCAGCGGACATTCGGACCCTCCGACCACGGTGTGAATTCAGTCTTACCGATAAAGACCCTCTTCTCTAATATACTCCCCTACTTTTTCCGGAACAAGGTACCTAATTGGAAAGCCTCGACACACTCTGCTCCGAATGTCTGTGGATGATATTTCAATCCGCGGTGTATCCAAGAAGGTCATCCTTTCTGCTTGAGCAGGGTCGATCCGTGAACGATCGAATCCATCCCGAAGAACAACGGCCACCCGCGATGTTTCTAGAACCCCTTCAGGATCGCACCAGGACGATAACTCTCCAGCATTGTCGGCACCGATAACCAGATAGATTTCCGATTCCAATCCAAACTGTTCTCTCAATTCACGAAGGGTTTCGATCGTGTAAGACTTGCCGGGTCTTTGAAGCTCTAGGGGAGAAAATTCGAAGAGAGGATTATCGGCAACACCGAGCCTTACCATCTCAGCGCGAGCTTCCGCGCTCGCCATTTCAGGATACTGTTTATGGGGCGGTTGGCCGCAGGGGACGAAAAGGATCCGATCCAGCTCGAGGGACGAAACGACTTCCTGAGCGACGATCAGATGTCCATTGTGAATCGGATCAAACGTGCCGCCCAGAATACCGATCCTGCGTCCCATACCACTTACCTGGTGCCTGGTTCTCCTCTCCCCTTCTGCGAGGATAGAGGGTTTGAGGACTTTTGTTTCGCGAGATCCTGTTCCACTTCACGGATTTCCTTCAAAACCTTCTCTTCTAACTCACCAGAGAAATCCTCCCTGGCAAGAAACCTGAGAAGCTCTACGGCTTCGTCAAGGTTCCCCAAACTGCGCTTAATCCTGGCAAGAAGGAAACGAACGCCCGGCGCGGCCTCAGCGTCCGGGAACTCCCTCAGGATGATTTCGCAGTAGACTTCTGCCGAATTGGGCTTTTTCCATCTGAAATAGTTCTCAGCAATGACCAACTTGTGATCGGCCAGCTTGCCCTGTAATTCCTTGATGCGCCTGTCAGCATCTGAAACCAGGTTGCTTCGGGGATAGTCTTCAACGAATCGCCCGAACACCCGAATGGCCTTGTACGTATCCTCCTGGTCGTGATGAACACTTTGCGATTCTTTGTAGTAGCACATCCCGATCTGATATCGGGCTTCATCAACGAAGGGACTCGCGGGATGTTCATCCAGGAGTCGCTCATACTCGAATATCGATGTGACATAGTCCTTGGAGCAGTAGCTCGACTGCGCCAGCCCGAATTGTGCATCATCAACGAGAGGAGACCCCGGAAAGTCCGAGAGAAGGTTGCGAAAAAGCTGCTCGGCCTTCCAGCAATCCTCCTCGCCCAGGGCCTCTTGCGCTTCTTCGTAATAGGTCTCCGGACTCTGCATCCGATACTTGCCCTTGGCACAGCCCATCAACCCCACAACGAGGCAAAGTCTCAATAAGATGGCCAGACGCATCCTGCCTCCGCCCTGCCATATCCCATATCTCCACAAGGCCAGCACCCTTGAGGAATGTCTGAAAAGGTTCGATCTTGATCGATGGAATCGCTTCCTCTCCCGGGAGTGGGCACTAGGGTTCAGGTTTGTGCTCTTTTCCTACGCTCCGAATCAATTCCTCTGCGCGCTGAACGTACTCACTTTCTGGGTAGTCCACAAGTAGTCGCTTCAGTTCAATGAGTGCGGTGCTACGATCCCCTATGCGGAGATGACAAAGCCCGAGTTTTAGCTGGGCATCATCGTCTTTTTCGGTTGTCGCGTAGTTGAGAACCCTTGTAAACGCTTCGAGCGCCGATTGATAATCCCCCAGGGCGTAGTCGCTTTCCCCCATCCAGTAGAGCGCATTATCGCCAAGATCACCCTTAGGATCCAGTCTTAGTACATCCTTGAATCTCTCCTTGGCGTCTTTGTATTCCCGAGCATTGTAACGCATCAGTCCCTGTTCGTAAATTCTGCTGGGGTCCTGTAGTTCAGGCTTTGCCTTAGGATCTCTCCGACTCGCTCGTAACTGATTTCGCAGGTGTTCAATCTGCTCGGCCAAAGACTCGAACCGTGTAGCCAGGCCCGCGTTCGCCGCTTCCATTGCGGCCAAGCGATTCGCAAGCTCAGCCTCCAATAGCTCGATTCGAGCTTCGAGTTCGGCAATCCCTACCGCCTGCGAAGCTGACGCCATCTGTTCAGGAGCCCTCGCAGCTTCCGGGGCTTCAGAGGGTGGACCGTACTCCTCGTAACGCGTCGTTGCGCAACCCGCGCCCAGAAGCGCGATGATGCAGCAGGCCAAGAGGACACACGAAACATCCCTTTTAACGGTGGGTGTACCCATTCGTTCCACCTTGTACTGCGCGAGCGAAACCCGAACTCCTGCCCGGACGTAGAAAGTCTGAACATTCACCAGAAAAATAGGCAAACGTTTTTCGCAAGTCAAGGGAAAATAACCAGATGCGACAGATTCGGTTCGATTCACATTCGTCTTGACCCACCTGATTCGACCCCCTACCTTAGCCCATATGGAACTGTTCAAGAACCGAGTAAGGCAAGGCTACTCCCGCTATTGGGTCGTGAAGAAGTACACAGTAGTCGGACTGTGGCCCTCTGAAGAGATGCTTTGTGACGCCTATTGGGATCTGGGAGACAGAATTCTGGATGTTGGCTCGGGGGCCGGACGCACGACGATTCCACTGGCCGAAAAGGGATTCAATGTCACGGGGCTGGACTTTTCTTTTCCCATGGTGTTTCAGGGGGGCCTTCAGGCCCGGCGATTGGGCGCCGATGCAACCTGGGTGGTCGCTGACGCAACTGATCTTCCCTTCTCGGACGACAGCTATACGGGTGTCCTCTTCTCTTACAACGGGATTGAACTCATACCTGGCAAGGAAGGGAAGAGGCAAATGCTGCGAGAGGCCTGGCGAATCCTTCGGCCGGGAGGTCATCTCGTCTTCACAACCCACTCTCTTGAAGCCCTCAACCGATTTCTGCCGTTCAGGATTCGGCAGCTCGTGCGGTATCTGTTCTCCAGACTCACGAGACATCCTATCGCGGAAATGGAGATCGGAGAGGTTATTTATGACCCCACGCAGAACCTAGAAGTCTACTACCTCCAGGTTATTTCCCCACGCTCGATTCGCAAGATCCTTTCAGACGTAGGCTTCGAACTCGTTTATTACAATAGCCGAGAGAGAATCGAGCGTTGCGCTCCCCCTGGCTGGTATGTGGACTTCGATCCAGATTTTAAATTCTATGTCGCACGAAAACCGGATTTGATGAGTGGGAACTGAGCTAAAGCCCGAGGTCTTGGTGGTCGGAAGCTCAAACACCGACCTAGTGATCCGGATGAGACGCCTGCCCTCCTCCGGAGAAACTCGCCTTGGAGACAGGTTTTTCACGGCTTCGGGGGGTAAAGGGGCAAACCAGGCTGTGGCTGCGGCGCGCGCTGGTGCAAGGGTCGCGTTCGTCTCAAGGGTCGGAGGAGATGACTTCGGTAGCACGTCGATCGAAACACTGGAGAAGGAGGAGATCGATACGCGCTATGTATTGACCGACCCTGACTTACCCTCGGGTGTTGCGTTCATTCTGGTGGACGAGCAGGGAGAGAATACGATTGTTGTGGCTCCCGGCGCGAACGCTGCGCTCTCGCCTACCCAACTGGATGCTGCAGCACCGCAGCCCTCGCTTCCCTGGCGAGAAGGGATTGCCCGCTGCCCTGAGCCTCTGACTTGGTTTAGCAGGCAATCCCAGCCCCCAGAATCTGTTCCGGCTTCTCTCTTGACCGTATCTTCGGGTTTTCCTATATTTTAGATCCCTTTGGCCTACCTTCTGCTTTAACGCTCCTCCCCGCTCCCCCGTTCCTTTGGTAGAAGGGAGCAACGGTTATGGAACATCTATTCGAAGACCTGGTGGAAGAGTTGGACCAATTTGAACAGGACCTTCAGATCCTCCAAGATCGCATCGGCCGCTTCATGGACGACGCAAAGCAAGCCTGTGGGGATGGGACCGACCTGGGTAGCGGAGGGGTTAAGTGAATCGATAAGCCAGCGGCCTGGTACCTTAACCATCTACCAAAAAAGAGGGGCGGGGCAGTTTCCCGCCCCTTTGAATTGAATCAAGGCGTGAAATCTCTCTATCGGAAGGTAAGCGGTCCGAATGATTCATCTTTCTCGATCTAACCAAGCGCTTCACTGGGCGAGAACGCTCTGTCTGATACCTCTTCTCTGGTGCTTGCCGACAGAGGGATGGTGTGAGGTTGACCCTCAATCGGGTATTTTTTCGTACAGCAACAGCGCTGGGATTGACGAAACGCTTGGACAGATCGCACTTTATCTCATCAACAGAGATAGAAGGGAAGGAAGTACGTTCGTTTCCCAGGAGGTCAGAGCCGGGATCGTTGGATATCTGCTTCGCTACTTTGACAACGGCAACCGTACGATAGATTCGGGAGATTGGCTGGGTACGCGGCGCTATCGCATTCCTGCCGAACCTGACACAACAAAGCCAGAGGGATACTATAAGGCCACGTATATTGAATTCGTGGATGTCGGACTGGACGGAATTGACAGGCAGGACTACTATTTTATCGAAGGACGCCGCTTCGATCTGAATGAACAGACAATCGACATCCTTGAACAGTACCAGGTGCAAATCGAAAGCGGGATAACCGCATTCATACAGGAAGTGGGTTATCAGTCCATTTTAGAGGAACTCGGAGCCTTCAAGCAGACAGCCATCAAAAAGGTCCAGGCTTACGAGGACGGTTCTCTTCCCGCGCGATTGGTACTGGGGCTCGAGCTGAACTACGTTTTCCGACCGATCGTCCGAAATGAAAACCAGCTTGGCGAGCAAGAAATGCAGGAGGAACTTAGGCAGCGAATCGGGTTTGTTTATAGTGCCACCACGGGTTTCACCGACATCCACGGATATCGATTTCGCGAAATTGCGGATGAACACAGCCTTCTCCAGCGGACATACGATGCCATGGAGACGCGCACGATTCGTTTGATTGTTGACGCGCTCTTTGATACAGATGGCGACGGCATCATCACACTGGAAAACATCAAGAACGGGTACACCCGCTTTAGAGAAATTCATCAGCAGCTCTCGGAAAACGCCAGAGGGCTAAATCGGAGGACCGTGCTTCCGAATGAGAAACTGGCTCGACTGCGCCAAGAATATGAATCCGTGCACGACAAACCGTTCAAGTTCTAGCAACAGCTATTTTGCCGGAACCAAAAACGGCCTTCGAAGACTCCCTCCCGGGAATCACCTTCGAAGGCCGTTTACGAACCTGGGGCAAATGTATAGACTCATTCAGAATGTTGTCAACATAAAACGGGGCTCAACGTGACTTGCTCCATTTATCGGGAGGGAGGAAATAAACAGAGGTGGCACGGAGCCCCGCGTATTATAAACCTATGAAAATTAATGTATGTTGTCAAGATGTGCCCGGAAACTCCTCCCCCCTGGATGCTTACAATTTCCTAACTGCTTACAGAAAACCGGGTTACTCTCCTGAAATTGTTGCCTGGATCCAATGCGCGCGCCTGCAGAATAGCTGACTTTGCCTCCCTAACCCTACCCAAATCCACACCGCTTGCGCGAGTTCAAACCAACGTCGCGCTTCCGGGGTCGCCTTGACGCTCGCAGCCCGTCTAAATCCCGTGACTCTTGAGCAAGACGTATTCTGGACTGAAATGCATTAACTGGTCGACCGAGAAAACCAGAACAATATATAATAATAATTTATCCATATGATCAAATTAATACATTTGCAAAATGGTAATGCTACTGATAGTTTTTCAATGAGGTCTACATTCATGTCTACGGCTGAGAGGAACCGCCAGTATCAGAGCGATATAATACGATGATCCTATTCCATCTTTTCAGGGCTCCAGCACTTTCTCCATCGGAGAGAGAGGATCTTCTCGAGAAAGCAAAGCGCCGCGTCTCCGGTGAGATAGGCGACCTTGCGACGGAATATTGCTTCAACGTGTTGGCCTACGAAGGTCTCAGCGAAGATGAAATGAGGGCGCTCCGTTGGCTGCTAAGTGAGACTTTCGCACCTGATCGGTTTGGCTCCAACTCGCTTCTGGACGGGAAGGGCACCCTGCTCGAAGTCGGTCCCCGAATGAACTTCACGACGGCATGGTCGACGAACGCCGCCTCCATCTGCAAAGCGTGCGGCCTGGGAAAAATTTCTCGGATCGAGCGATCGAGGCGCTATCTGATCAAATCCAGCAACCCTTTTGATGAAAAGCAAAGAGATGAATTTCTCAATCTCGTTCACGACCGCATGACCGAGTGTACCTATCTGGAACCCCTGGAGTCATTCGACCCCGGGGTCGAACCGAATCCGGTGTGCGAAGTGCCTCTGATTCAACAAGGCAAAGCAGCCCTTAGGCGGCTAAACACAGAGATGGGCCTGGCGTTTGACGCGTGGGATCTGGAGTACTACACCGATCTCTTTGTCGAAACCATGGCACGGAATCCCACAAACGTGGAGTGTTTCGACATCGCGCAGTCAAACAGCGAACATTCCCGCCACTGGTTCTTCAAGGGACAGCTTGTCATCGATGATCAGCCGGTGCCCGAAAACCTGATCGGCATGGTCCAGGCACCCCTTCGCCGCAATCCAGGCAACAGCGTGATCGCATTCAGAGACAACTCGAGCGCCATCCGGGGCTGCGAAATCGACACCCTTTTGCCCACTGATCCCGGCGGACCAGGCCCCTATGTGCGGTCTAACCTCGAATATCATATCATCTTTACCGCCGAAACCCACAATTTCCCCTGCGCTGTTGCACCTTTTCCGGGCGCGGAAACAGGAACGGGCGGCAGGATTCGAGACGTGCACGCAGCGGGGAGAGGGGGGCTTGTCGTGGGAGGAACAGCGGCCTACTGCGTAGGAAATCTTCGCATTCCCGATTACGACCTGCCGTGGGAAGACCCCGAGTTTATCTACCCCTCCAATCTGGCTTCACCCCTGCAGATCGAAATCGAGGCCAGCAACGGGGCGTCCGACTATGGCAACAAATTCGGAGAGCCGGTCATTCAGGGGTATACCCGGTCTTTCGGCCTGAGGATGCCGAACGGGGAGCGAAGAGAATGGATCAAGCCCATCATGTTCAGTGGGGGCATCGGGCAAATCGATGCTCGCCACGTGAAAAAAGGAGCTCCGGAGCCCGATATGCTCGTGATCAAGCTTGGCGGACCGGCCTACAGGATCGGGATGGGTGGCGGTGCCGCGTCAAGCATGTTTCAGGGAGAAAATGTCGCCGAGCTCGATTTCAACGCCGTTCAACGGGGCGACGCCGAGATGGAGCAGAAGGTCAACCGGGCGATTCGGGCCTGTATAGAGCTTGGTGACCGGAATCCGATCGTCAGCATTCACGATCAGGGAGCCGGAGGAAACTGCAACGTCCTGAAGGAGATTGTCGACCCTCAAGGCGCCATAATCGAGGTGCGGGACATCCCCGTGGGCGACGAGACACTCTCCATCCTCGAGATATGGGGAGCGGAATACCAGGAACAGGACGCACTCCTTATCAAGCCCGAGACATCGGACCTGTTCGCGGGCATCTGCAAACGGGAAGGGGCTCCCTACGCCATCGTGGGGCGCGTTACCGGCGATGGGAAAATCGTGCTCCACGACGACCGTGATGGCGCGACGCCGGTCGACCTGGATCTGGGCAGCGTACTCGGGGACATGCCTCAAAAAACATTCCATCTCCAAAGGGTCACGCCGGTTCTTCGTCCGCTTCAACTCCCGGAGGGGCTTACGGTCAGAGAGGCCCTCGAAAGGGTGCTGCGTCTGGTCTCCGTCGGGTCTAAACGCTTCCTCACGAACAAGGTCGACCGTTCGGTCACCGGCCTCGTTGCCCAACAGCAATGTACCGGCCCGTTGCAGTTGACCGTGGCAGACGTGGCGGTTATCGCTCAGAGTCATTTTTCCCAAACCGGCGCAGCAACGGCTATAGGCGAGCGGCCTGTCATCGGCCTGATCGATCCGGCCTCGATGGCAAGGATGAGTGTCGGGGAGGCGCTCACCAACCTGGCCTGGGCACAAGTGACCTCGTTGGAAGACGTCAAATGTTCAGCGAATTGGATGTGGGCTGCAAAGTTACCCGGCGAGGGCGCGGCCCTCTACGACGCCGCGAAGGCCTTGAGTGAAACGCTGATTCAACTCGGCGTTGCGATCGATGGTGGGAAGGACAGTCTCTCCATGGCCGCACTTGCCCCTGACGGCAACGGAGGGGACGAATCTGTGAAGGCGCCTGGTGAGCTCGTCATATCCGCATACGTCACGTCCCCCGACATCACGAAAACCGTTACGCCTGATCTCAAACTTCCAGGCCAGGGACACCTCCTCTACATCGATTTGAGCCAGGGAAGGCAGAGGCTTGGCGGTTCCGCTCTTGCCCACGTCTTCGGGCAGCTGGGAGACGGCTGCCCCGATCTGGAGGACCCTGAGCTTCTCAAGCGCAGTTTTGATTGCCTTCAACGACTTATTGCAGCAGAGTCGATTGCCTCCGGTCACGACCGAAGCGACGGCGGCCTGATCACGACCCTGCTCGAAATGGCATTCGCTGGCAACTGTGGGATCGACGTCGACTTTGAATCCTCCGCAGACAGCCTTGCCCTGTTCTTTTCCGAGGAGCTGGGTTTGGTCCTTGAGGTCTCATCAGACCACGAATCTGCCGTTCGCCAGGTCTTCGAGCAGGCAAGCGTCCCCTGCCTGCGGATCGGAACCACTTCGACCGGTCGGAGAGTGCGGATTAGCCAGAACGGAAATCCGATTCTCGATGAGGAAGTCGGAGAGCTGAGAGATCTGTGGGAAGAGACCAGTAGCCGGCTCGATCGACTTCAGGCCGACCCTGGTTGTGTGGATCAGGAACGCAATAGATTACGGAAGGGATCGGGACTCGAGTTTTCCCTGTCTTTTAGCCCCGAACCCACCGCGCCTTCAATACTGGATCGCCGCTCCAAACCGCCGGTCGCCATCTTGAGGGAAGAAGGCAGCAATGGCGACCGGGAAATGGCATCGGCATTTCACGCCGCTGGATTCGAGTCCTGGGACGTCACGATGTCTGACCTCTTGGACGAGAAAGTTGATCTGGAACGGTTCCGGGGGATTGCGTTTGTGGGTGGGTTCAGCTACGCGGATGTCCTCGATTCAGCAAAGGGTTGGTCAGGGACAATCCGCTTCAACGCAGGGCTATCGAGTCAATTCGAGGCCTTTTACTGTCGCCCCGACACGTTTAGCCTCGGTGTCTGCAACGGCTGCCAGTTGATGGCGCTCCTGGGTTGGGTTCCGTGGAGAGGGGTCTCTGATACCATTCAGCCCCGGTTCATCAAAAACGCTTCGGGGCGTTTCGAATCGAGATTTGTTTCGGTCAGGATAGAAGAAAGCCCCGCGATGATGCTGCGGGGCATGGAAAACTCCCGGCTCGGAGTATGGGTCGCCCACGGTGAGGGACGAGCCTTTTTCCCAGACCCGGCGATCCTCGACCGGATAAGGGCTCAGAGTGTCGCCCCCATCCGATACGTGGACGACACCGGATCCATAGCTGAGAACTACCCCTCCAACCCAAACGGATCCCCGGCGGGCATTGCCGCGCTTTGTTCACCCGATGGCAGACACCTGGCCATGATGCCGCATCCTGAAAGGACGTTCCTCAAATGGCAGTGGGCGTGGATGCCATCGGACTGGAAACGCGATCTGCAGGCTTCTCCCTGGCTCAAGATGTTTCAGAACGCAAGGAACTGGTGTGGTTGACTCCTTGGTCAGCGTACCCGAGTCAACTTCATGGTATTCTTAGCCTTCTCCTTCCCTCCTTCGAACATCGTCCATTCCTGAGTTAGGTTATCTTTATCCACGAAGGATATTGTCACCGCCTGCATGTGAGGCTCGGTCGCAGAACTGATCCCGCGGCCGTCCACCAACAAGAAAGCCATCTGCTTTTCGCCAGCCGTTTGTAGCTTCATCCGCGGTTGATTTCCAAGCATGCAGTAGTGGGTCATCACGCACTTGCCACCTTCGTCGTGATACACCGAGACCATCTCCTTGGGCGTACCCGGAAAATGGGTTTCGATGATCGCACTCTCGCCGGCGGTCAGCTTGTATTCTACGACGAACTTTCCACCGTGTTTGTTCATCGTGTCAGAGCCTTCCCACCTTCCGACAAGCCCCTTGAGCCGTTCGAACGGAACGGAGCCTTTGTAGGGCGGCATGTTCATGTCGTCCGCAACCGCCGGCGATACGAACAGGGCAGAAAGCACCAGCATGATAAGCGTTCTCATTCTGTCTCCTCCTTCGTGACGGACGAAATTCTCGAAGATCTCAACTCATCATAATACATTGCTGGAGTGTGTTGCAATGACGCCCACGTGCCTACTCCCGCATTCGGTGCGTAACCTCAATACCGGAAATCCTTGAAACTCACACGGAAAAATAGTGAGTACAGGAGCGGAACGACTACCAGCGTAAGCCCCGTTGCGAAGAACAGTCCAAAGATGATGGCGATGGCCATGGGTTCAAACATGGGACCGCCGCCGTACCAGAGTGGCAACATGCCTCCGATGGTCGTCATCGTCGTAAGCAGGATGGGTCGCAGCCTCCGCTGGGCCGCTTCAATCACGGCGCGGGCCGGCGCAAGACCGTTCTCATCTATCTCAATCTTGATCCGATCGATCAGCACGATCGCGTTGTTGATGACGATACCGGCCAGGGCGATGACGCCGAGGAAGGTGACGAAGCCCATGTAGGACCGGGCGACGATGAGGCCGATGACCACGCCGATGAGGCCCAGAGGAATGGTGAGGAGGATGATCAGCGGGCGCCTCAATGAGTTGAACTGTCCGACGAGCAGGAGAACGATGATGAGTCCGGCGACCGGGACCTTGACGCCGATCGATTCGTTCCCTTCGACGGAAGCTTCGTATTCGCCGCCGAACTCGTACTTGTAACCGACGGGCCAGTTCTCACTTTGAGCGTCGAGCCATGGCTGAATGCTCTGAAAGACGGCGATCGCGTTCACACCAGGCTGAAGGCCGGAGGCAACGGTGACGGTTTTCAGCCGGTCACGGCGGAGAATCTTGGAGGGTTGCCAAACGACTTCGATGTCTGCCACCTGCTTGAGGGGCACGGTCCGGCCCGTTCGTTGCGAGAAAATGTTAAGGCTTTCGAGTTTGCCGATATCCCGCCGATCGGCTTCTACAGAGCGGAGAGTGACTGGGATGATTTCGTCTTCCTCACGATACTGGGTGGTTTCGAATCCGCTCAGACCTGTCTGCAGAGAGACGGCAACGTCCTGACTCGTGAGTCCCGCGCGACGGGCACGAGGCTGGTCGATTTTGACTGCGAGTTTCTTGGTTCGAGCCCCCCAGTTGTCGCTGATGTTTTTGGTTCCTGCCACTTTCGCCAGTTCGGCTTTAACGTTGTCAACGATCGAGAATACCTGGTCTTCCACCTGACCGGAGATTCGGATTTCAATTGGATCGGCGACCGGGGGGCCGTTGAGGAGACTGCGGATGTCTGGATCGACATCAGGAAAGTTTTCGCTGACGTAGGTCTCGAGGCGATCCATCTGATCAAAGAGGACATCGTAGGTTGTCGTGTTGGCGAGGATCATGAGGTATTCGGGACTCGCAGATCTGGAGTTGAATGGAAGCGCGAACTTTGGGGGACCCTGGCCGATGAAAGTCGCCCAGTTGGAGACGCCTTCGGGGCGATCCGGACCAGCCATGAGCTCCTGTTCGATGAAGGCGTCGATCTCCTTTGCCAGCGCTTCGGTGCGTTCGATCGGCGATCCAACGGGGAACTCGAATTCTGCCGTGAAGGTGGCCTGGTCCTTGGCCGGGAAGAAGACGCTGGGGATCAAGCTGAAGCCCTGCATGGCGACGAAGAAGATGACGATCGTGGCGATGACGGTGAGGATTCGATTACTCAGGCATTTCTGGAGGAAGTTGCGATAAACTGTGTAAGCTCGTGTGTTGAAGCTTTCACTCGCAGCGGGCTTGACACGCATGAACTGGACGCTCAGCATCGGGATGAGCGTAAGCGCGAGGATCCACGAACACAGGAGCGCGATGCTCACAACCTGGAACAACGGCGCCGTGTATTCTCCTACCGTCGATTCGGCAAGGTAGATCGGAAGGAAGGCAGCCGATGTTGTGAGTGATGCAGTGAGCAGCGGAATCCGCAATTCCTGGGCCGATTCGACGGCGGACTCGACAGCCCCCTTGCCTTCCGACATTCTGACCAGGATGGACTCGGACATAACGATCGCGTTATCGACCAGGAGCCCGAGCGCAATGATCAGCGCGGATAAGGACATTTGATCGAGTCCGATGTCGAACAAGGTCATGACCCACAGGCTCATGACCATTGTCATGGGGATGAGCGACGAGACGATCAGTCCAGTCCGGATGCCAAGGCTGAGGAGCATGACGGCCATGACAATGATCATTGCCTGGATCAGGTTGGAGACGAATTCGTCGACTTTCCTTTCAACGATCTGAGGTTGGAAGTAGATGGTGTCGAATTCGAGACCAATCGGGTAGCGTTCCTGGAGTTTTCCGATCGTGCGCTGGACGTCTTCGCCGAGCGTGATGAGGTTCCCGCCCTCCCGAAGCGAGATTCCAAGAACGAGTGCAGGCGTGTTAGAAGAACGAACGATCTCAGTGGGGGGATCGACGTAGCCTCGGTAGACTTCTGCGATGTCTTCGAGATAGACGAGGTCGTTCCGGCCAGGCAGATTGATGACGGTCCTTCGGAGCTCTTCGACGGATTCGAAATTGCCGGAGGGTTCGAGGATGATTCGCTCTTTGCCGGTGTTGATGTCGCCGCCGGGGAGAAGGATGTTCTGGGCGGAGAGAATGTTCTTCAGCTGGAATGCGGACAATTCCAGATCGGCCAGACGCGCGTTGTTGTACTGAACGAAAATCCGCTCATCCTGGATCCCCTTGATTTCGACCTTGGCGGCGTCCGAGATCTCGAGCAGGACGTTGCGAACCTGGTCGGCGACTTCCTTCAGCTCTGCGTAGGTGTAGTCCTCGCCCGTCAGCGAGACGATCGTTCCGAAGACATCCCCGAACTCGTCGTTGACGAAGGGTCCGATGACGCCGTCGGGTAATTCCCGGCTTCCGCGCTCGACCTTGCGCCGGAGATCGTCCCAGATGGGACGCATTTCTCGCTCGCTTTCCAGGATGTTGACCAATACGATCGACACCCCGTCCCGGGAGGTGCTGGTGACGAAGTCGAGCTGTGGAATTTCCTGGATGACCTTCTCGAGTTTGTCGGAGACGAGCAGTTCGACGCGATCAGGACTCGCACCGGGAAAAAAGGTGAGGACCTGCGCCACGCGGATGGTGAAGCCCGGGTCCTCGTTTTGGGGCATGCTTTGAAAGGAGCTGATCCCGGCTAAGACGACGACGAGGAGGGCGGCCGCGGTGACGCGGTTTTTTTCGATGGCTTGTTTGGTTAGAGACATGAGGTAGTTGTCGGGTCTTGGCTGTTGGGTGTCGTGGAAAGCAGGTTCACAGCACTATCCAGGGTCATCAATCACTACTGCGCCAACAATCTCACCCTTTGTCCATCTCGAATACGTGTTACGCCGGCCGTTACGACGAGTGCGCCGTCGTCGACCCCGGAATGAATCTCGAGGCCGGCCTCCGTTAGCTCACCAATCATGACGTTCCTCCGCCTTGTTGTCCCGAATCCTTCCTCTTCACGATCCACTGTGTAGACGTATTTGCCGTCCCGGTCTTCTCCAACGGAGACCGCTGGCACAATGATCCGCGGTTTTCCTGACCTGGAACCAAATACGAAGCGAACTTCGGTCGCCATCCCGGGCCGGCAATCCGGATGGTATCGATTCAAAGTCACGACCACCGGGTAGGTCGTAGCCATTCCAACAGATGCAACGCCGACCTCCGTAACCGTTCCCGAGAAGGACTCCTTGGGTATCGCGTCAAATCCGATAGAGACAGGGTCACCCTCCTGAATCCGGGCAATCAGCATCTCCGGGATGGCGACTTCCACCTCCAGCTGGGAACCCGAAGTAATCAGTGCAATCGGTTGTCCGGTAGTGACATTCTCATTCTCCTCAACGTTAACAGAGGCGATGGATCCCTCGACGGGTGAAGTCAGCCGCGCGTAGCCCAATTGGAGGGTGGTCAACTCAAGGCGCTTTTGTGCAGATTTGACCTGCGCACTGGCCGATTCGGCACCTGCTCTTGCGGCATCCAGGTCGTTCTTGGAGGCATTGTGATTCTCGTAAAGTGCCCTTACGCGACTGTAGCTCGCCTCTGCATTGCGAGCCTGGGCCTCTGCCCGCTGTCGAGAAGCCTCGGCCTCCTGCACCTTTAATTCATAATCCTTCGGATCAAGCTCCGCGATCATTTCACCCGCTTTGACCCGGTCGCCAACCTTGACGCCAACCCTGCTGATCGTCCCGGCGACTTTGAAGCTGAGCTTGGACTCAAGCGCGGCCTTTGAAATACCCGAGAACGTGCGTTCCCGACCGCCCCCTGTCGCAAAGACCTGCACGTAACGCACGGGTCGGATGAGCGGCGCGGGTGGCTCCTTATCCTCTCCACAAGAAAAGAGTAAAGCACCGGCCAGAGCCGCAGTGAAGCAGCAGTTAAGCTGAATCCGTTGCATCTTCATCCCTCCGTAAGGCTAGGGTAACTGCTAGTCATCCGCCCGCTCCCTGTAAGCATCCAGCCGACCAAAGAAGGCCGCCACCTCCTCCGCATCCATCAGGAGCGTAAACCTGCCAGCCGCACGCTCCGCCTCAATCAAGTCGATCAGAAAATCGTAAACTGCGTTTGCCGCACGTTGTTCTGACACCAGGGCGGCATTCTGGGCGTCCAAAAGGGCCAGAATGGAGACCGTTCCGCGGGAGTAGGCATCCGTCAAAAGCTCTCGGTTTCTCCTTGCGGCGTCAGCAGCATCGCGTGACAGCTTGATGCCCGCGTAAGAAGCACCCATAACGTGCATGGCAGAACGAATGCGCTGCTCGATCCGCTCCCGTGCGGCTTCCCGCTCGAGTCTCAACCGCGTGAGGTCCTCCTGGGCCTTCCGGCGGGTTGCAACCCTGCCACCCCCACTGAAAATTGGCAGGGAAATATTTATTCCGAGGGTCCAAGACCGATCTCCACCCAGAGCGGGTTGATCCGATCCGGCGCCAGCTCTGGTAAGAAAGTTGGTGACTTCCCCTTCTGCTGTGATCGTTGGAGACCAAAATGCCTGATTCGCAGACCGCAGCACCTGCTTCTGAGCAGCGATCGCGGCATCCAGTCGCTTCAGCTCCGGTGAGGCGGCAAGCCCCTCATCCGCCATGAAGCTCCTGAAAAACCTGAAGCCACCGGGGTCTCCCATGTAGCTCCGGTATCGTTCCATTCGGGTGTCGACCTGTTCAGTCTGGAAAGGCTCTTCCAACGGGCGATGCAGGACCCGATTCACGGAAATCTCCGCGAGGTTCCTCTGAGAATTGGCCTGAATCACCGAGTTACGGTCGGTTGCGATCTGGCTTTCCCACCGGTAGACCTCCCCGGGGCCAGAATAGCCGATAGACTGGCGGACCCTTGCCAGCTCGAGGTTGGAACGAGTCAACTTCAGGTTGTCTTTCCCGATTTGTTCGAACGTATTGGCGCGCAGCAGGTTGAGGTAGGCGGTCGCGGCCTCCTGGATGATGTCCAGCCTGACCTGGTCCCTTTCGGCCACTCGAGATAGCTGGAGCCGCTTCTGAACTTGAAAGTTCTTAAATGCCGTGTGCGAATAGATCAGCTGGCGGAACTTCGCCGAGCCCGAAAAACTCCGCTCGGACTGAAAGGGCGACGCCAGATCTTCATCCACCACAACCCCGAGGCCCGAGGCGTCCAACTGGGGAAGTAGAACGGAGCGAGCTTCGTTCACTCCCTGCACACCTGACTCCACGAAGTGCCCTTGAGCTACCAGATCGAGGTTTGCGGTGAGCGCTTCCTTTATCGTCTTGAGCAGCGTGAGCCTCCTGGGTACGTCCCGCGTTTCTCGGACGAGCTCCGCCTCGGTCAACACCCCCCAGCTCGGAGAGACACCTATCGCCCGAGCCGTAGCCATGTTGATCGTCAAACGCTCTCCACGGGAGAACATCACAGAAAACGAAGAGGGGTCTTCCCCGAGAAGGATACGTTGAACATTGACCGCGAGACGCCTTGCCAGTCGGGGGATGTCGAAGTCCTGGGAGATCCCAACCAAAAGACCCCGCTTCACCTCGCTTGTTCCGACCACGGAATAACTGGGTAGACGTCGTTCGATCAGCCCGGAAACGAGTCGGTCGAACTCGCCTGGAGAAAGTTGAAGCAGCGGCGCTACAAAGACGGCCTCCACATCTTCCGGAAGCGCGGCCAGAGCAGGTTCTACGGTTTGTTCGACCGGAATCACTTCGATCGTAAGATCCAATGTTTCAGCGGCTGCCTTGATCAGGTTGCTTCTGAGTTCAGGGATGCCTTCGTAGATCGCCTGGCTCGAGAGAACGGCCATCCGCCTGAACGGAACCACATCCTGAAAAATTTTCAAGGCGTACTTGAAATCGGCAGGAAAGGTGATGTAACTCAGGTTAGGAACGCCGCTTGTCCCGTTCCTTAGTGGAATACCCTGTACGGCCGGATCCAGTATGAAAGGGGCAACAACGGGTTTTGGCAGTGGCCCGCGGCGGCAGACGTCACTCGAAGCGAGGACACCCGAAGCGACAACAAGATCAACCTCGCGGTCGGCAAGCAGACGGTCCAGAGCGGACCGGACGCCAGGCTGAGTCCAGTCCGCCTGGATGAGCTTTTCCCGGGGAAACCGCACATCGAATTCTCCTCGTGTAATCTCAAGTATCTCGTGTTGAAATTGGGTCAGGATCTCGTCATTTCGTTCCCAAGGTCCGTCTATGACAATCCCGATGGTGACGACAGGAAGGTCAGCTGCATTCAGTGGACTTAGGAGGAGAAGGGCCCCTACCCCGCCAAACCCCAGGAAACCGATCCAGAACCTATGCTTCATATGATCTCCTTGACTACCGCCTCGCTTTATGCCCTGTTCGATCAGTCTTCCTTCAAATCGATGGGAAGGATGACTGTGAAGGTCGTCCCCTCGCCCACCTTGCTCTGGACCTGGATTTCTCCCTGATGATCCTGAATGATCTGGTAACAGATAGAGAGCCCCAGTCCCGTCCCAACGCCGACACCCTTAGTCGTGAATCCAGGAACGAAGACCTTGCCAAGATTTTCTTCCGGGATGCCTGCGCCCGTGTCTTTGAAAGCCACGTGCAGCATATCATTCACCAGCCGGGTCGAAATCGTGATTTGTCCCTCTCCCTCAATCGCCTGAGCGCCATTGACGAGGAGGTTCAGAAACACTTGATTTAACCGGCTTGGATAACAGACAATCTGCGGGATCTCTCCAAAGTCCTTTGCGACCTCTATTCGGTTTTTCAAATCATGATGGACCAGCGTCAGGGTGTTGTTGATCCCTTCGTGGATGTCTACCCGCTGCATCTCAGCTTCGTCAAGCCGTGCAAAAGTCCGGAGACTTCGGACGATCTCTGTCACGCGATCCGTGCCAGTAGAAATCACCCGATTCGCGTCGTCGATCACCCGAATGGCAGATTGCACGGTTCTATTCTCCTCAAACTCAACAGGATAGCTCGTCCGCAGGGCACCTTTTAGTTTGTCTACTCCTCTCACTAATGTGTCGTGCATGCTGTTGATTGCGCCAACCGGTGTATTAATCTCGTGAGCAACGCCAGCAACCAAACTCCCCAGTGAAGCCATCTTTTCCTGTACGACAAGTTGGCTTTCTTTCTCCTTGAGGTCCTCCTCTGCCTGTTTGCGCTCTGCGATGTCACGGATAATACCGCCATAGAAGGTTTTTTCTCCAGTCGTCCAGGTCGCCAAGGAGAGTTCCAGGGGAAATTCGCTACCATCTTTCCTCAGCCCGTGCAACTCAACCGCTTTTCCGATAATCTTGGATTCACTCGTGGCTCTCATGCGGTTGATCCCCCTTAGATGGGCCTCTCTGTAGCGTTCAGGCATCAGCAGAGACAGTGCCTTGCCCAAAACCTCCTCCTCTCTATACCCAAAGATCCTCTCGGCACCCCGGTTTAGCGAAACAACGATCCCATAGCTGTCTGCGACAACGATCGCATCGCTGGCAGACTGCGTTAAGGATCGAAATCGTTCCTCGCTTTCACCAAGTCGGTGTAGGGTTTCCTCCAGCTTGACGTTCTTTTCGTTTACTTCCCGAGTTCGCGCGTCTACCCTCTGTTCCAGGGTTTGGCTGTAACCCTCGAGGCGCGCGTTCGCTTCCTCCAGATTCCCGGACAATTCCTGGACTTGAATCAGCTGAGACTTCAGGTCTTTGCTTGTCTGAGCAAACCTCCGTGCAAGATGAATCGACATGGACACGACAAAGCAGAGGATGCCATAGATGTAGGGAAAGGCATAGTTCTGCTCGACCATTTGGACTTCCATGAGAACCTGATAGGTGCACGCCGCGACGAATACCAGGCATCCCGCTCCAATGATCCTCGAACCTTCTTTCCTCTTGCACGCAGCGATGAATATGATTCTTAGCATCTCCGCCAAGGCCGTGATGACGAAGACGTACACATACTCGACTGGAATGAACCAGGCAAGAAGCAGCAGAATGATTCCAATTGTCAGGAGGACTTTGAAGAATCGAGGTGAACTACCAAAAAATACTTGATAGAGAAAGTAGACACCCGATACGGCAGTAAGAATCAGTGAGAGCTTGAATACCCATAAAACGACCAGGAAATTCGTAAGATTCTGTTGAAGTCCCGCTTGAAAGGGAGAGAAGACGAGTGCGGCAATACTAGCTGCAAAGGCAGCGTAGTAAAGATTTTCCCTGGTTTGGGGATAGAAAAGGAAAAGCAAAAGGTGAAGGAGTGCGAAGGCCAGTGGCACACAGAAAAGCATCTGATAAACCGTCAAGGTTCTGTTGTGGGCCGTCAACTGTTTCAGGCCCTCGGATGGCCTCGAAATTGCCAGACCAAACAGGGCAGGGGGATCTAAATGACGATACCCTAAGCTCCAAAAATTGGAATACCGAATCGCGATCACGTGATCTGAATGATGGCTGAATCGAATCGGAATCATCCTCGGCCGGTTAACTGAAATTAAGTGGGCCTCCTCCGTCGCTTCGGAGTCTCCGACTTTGCCGAGGCCGTAGATCCGCTCCCCATCCAGGTAGAGTTCCATTGCGCCGTACTGTGAGTAGAGTATCACCAGAGGCTGATCCAGTAGCGTCGGATCTACAGAGAGATTCAGTCGGAACCAACCCAGACCCGCCCAATCGATGTCTGGAATCGCCCAGGGATCGTCACGCGTCGCCAGGCTGTCCCAACCGGTATCATCATACGCAGGCTCGCGCCAGCTTGGATCATCTCCGAGCCGATATTTCCACCCACTCGAAATCCAATTTAAGATGTGAATGTTTGTTTCACCGGTGGTCAGATCTTCCTCCGACAGCACGATTGCGCCGGCTGAAGAAGCCGTCAAGAGCAAGCCTAGACAGGTAAGGGAAAGGGACTTAACGAATTTCATGTTTGGGTCCCCGGGCCTTCCTCGAGGTCAGTCGGAAGGACGACAGTAAACGTCGTCCCTTTTTCGACTCGGCTTTCCACTTTAATCTCGCCTTTGTGGTCCTGTACGATCTGGTAGCAGATCGAAAGGCCCAGTCCCGTTCCGACACCCACCCCTTTTGTCGTGAATCCGGGATCGAAAACCTTGTCCAGATTCTCAGGTGGAATGCCAACTCCGGTGTCTTTGATCGTTACGTAGACCTTGCCTGCTTTCTCGGACGTCGAAATCGTAATTACGCCATCCCCTTTGATAGCGTGCGCAGCATTCACGAGTATGTTCAGAAAAACTTGATTCAGTCGGCTGGGAAAGCAGACGATGGGCGGGATGTCGCCGTAATCTTTGACGACACTTATTCGGTCTTTCATATCGTGCTGAACCAGGGGCAGAGTGTCTTCAATACCACCGTGGATATCCACCTCCTTCATCTCAGCCTCATCCAGCCTGGCGAAACTCCGGAGACCGCGTACGATTTCCATCACACGCTCTGTGCCGGTTGAAATCACCCGGTTCGCGTCGGAAATCACCTTCAGGGTCGACTGCATGGTCTGATCTTCGGAGAGATCTGTGGACGTTTCGACCGACGCTGTCAGCTTCTGCACAGCCCGAACCAGCGTATCGTGCATGCTGTTGATCGCCCCCACCGGTGTGTTGATTTCGTGGGCAATGCCGGCAACAAGATTGCCCAGTGCCGCCATCTTCTCCGACTGTATCAATTGCGACTGCGTCTCCTTCAATTCTCGATTCGCCCTTTCCAGCGATGCCTGGACCTCTTTTCGCTCTGTGAAATCTTCACTTACCCCGCAGACACGCTCGACCTCTCCTTCATCGTTTCGAATCGGGAAGATTCGAGTCCTCATCCAGCGAACCTCTCCATCGCCCCGGAGGATTCGAAACTCCATTTCATGGCTTACACGACGGCCCGTTTGTAGCTCCTGAGCGATGTGCCGCTCCAGGTGGTCTCGGTCATCTTTATGGACAGCGTCCATAAGCGCATCTGGATCCCTCAGTATCTCTTCGGAATCCCTTCCAAATATTCTCTCATATGCAGGGCTGATATAGATAACCCGATCCCTCTTGAGGTCGCGTATCCAGAAGACCTCATTGATGTTGTCCGTCAACTGGCGGAACAGTGTCTCGCTATCGCGGAGGGCATCTTCGGTCTCTTTCCGCGTCGTGATGTCATACAAACCACCGACAATTGCGTTTTCGCCATCGATTTCCATGGTAATCAGTGAGAAAAGGGTCCAGATAACCCGGCCGTCGTTCGTTTTAAGACGCACTTGGTGGTTCTCCAGACGCCCATCCACTTTCAGTTTTTCCACAATTATCTTTCGGTCCTCGGGATCATGGTAGAAATCCGGACTTATGCGTCCAACCAACTCAGATGGCTCCAAGCCCATGAGAGATCCGAGGTGCCTGTTTGCGTAAAGGACCTTTCCATCGGACATCCGGGTGATAACCAGGGGAATCGGAACTGCATCGAGTATTGCTTGCAGTTGTTCGTTTGAGGGTTTCATCAGGGACCTATGGGCAATGCTGCGCGGATCATGCAAACGTCTTCAACACTTCTTGCTGGATAGACTGGAGTTCGGAGTAGGCTTTGTTGATCTGATCGATCTTATCCTGGAGGCTCAACATGAGCCTCTTCTTCTCCAGTCCGTTCCGGATGATGATTCGCAGATCTTCGTTTTCCCAGGGCTTTTCGATGTACTGGAAAAGCCCGACCTCGTTTATGGCTTTAATCGCATTTTCTTTATCTGCATAGCCCGTCAGTATAATCCGAGGCACTTCCGGTTTGAGGTCTCGGACCTGGGCAAGAAAGCTGATTCCGTCCATCTCGGGCATCAAGTAGTCCGAAATGACAAGATCAACATCACCTTTCTCGATAAACTGAAGGGCCTCTTTTGCCGAAAGAAAGGCCTCGACTTCATACGAGGTTTCCAGTGTCAGAAATGATCTGATACTTGTCAGGACCATCTCCTCGTCATCGACGATCACAATTTGCCCAGTCTCTTCCTGATTTTCCATCGTTTATCCCTCTGAGATTAGTGGATGTTTCCGAGCCAATGAATTTTCAGCGCCGCTCACCCCGTACTCCCTGTTCTCGGAGTCACCCGTCCCACAAGACCCCTGAGCCTTTTGACCATGGCTTTCAGGACCCCTCGCGTGACTTCCACGTGCTCGGCAAGCACATCGATGAAATCCTCCTTGAAGATCCGTAGAAGACGTGTTTCCTCGAGCGTCGTGGCCGTCGTCACGCGCAGCTCGTCATCAAACAGCGCCCAGGTTCCAAATGCCGCGTTCGGGCCCGCGATCGAGACATCGAGTTCGTTCACGTGTAGACGAACCTTGCCTTCCAATACCAGGTACATTGCATCTGACGGGTCTCCCTCGTTGTAGATCGCTCTTCCAGAAGGAAACTCTACCTCATCACAGATCGCCGCCAGATTGGCTAGCTGTTCGGTAGACACCTCAGAGAAATCGTCTACGTTCTGCAGCACCATCACCTTTTCGATGACGGCTAGCATTTGTAAGCTTCTTTAAACTGGTGATTGAACAACTCACGGCCCCGATCAAGCGCGGTTTCTACTGAAGTCGAATCCAGGAAAGGCAACAAATGGGCCTTCTCGTTCTTCCCGAGCACGTTGTCCAGAAACTCTATGGCACTTTCTCGGATCGACTTTCGATCGCTGATGATCCCCAGATAGGCGTTGTAGATATCATCCGGAGGATAGGAGAGCGCTAAAAATCTAAAGATTAGATCCATGGTTTGGTTCAGTTTTTCCGAAAGCGCTCTATCCAAGAGCGTCACCCCGCTCCCATCCAGCCTCTCTCCGACGATGTAACGGATGTGCAGAACCTCGTAGTAGGCCTCGGTTTCCTGTATCAGAGAGGCTTCTACGCGACTCGAATTGAAGGTGAGCTCGGGAGCACCAACTCGAAGTTTGTTCAATGCCTTTACCATGAGATACTTCATAGAAGATGGAGCTCCGTCCAGACGGGAAAGAAGGATGTCCACTGACTTTTGGACCTTTACCTGGCTCAATACTCGCGGGATATAACGCTTTATCCGCTCGTCTCCCTCCTCCTCGTCTAACGTCTTCGAAAGCGTGTCCAGCAGGTCGAACCCGTATGCTGACAACGCGTCCCGCGCGTTCGCCCTGTACCTCAGGTCGCCTAGTTTCTCCAAGAGCCAGGGTACATAGGATAAATCCTTGAAGCGGCCGACACTGTAAATCGTTTCCCTCACAACCGGCTCAGAAGAATCCTCCATCAAGACCTCGAGGATTCTTCTTAACTCCGGTCGATCGAATGCACCCAACGCCCGTGCTGCCTGCGCCCGGTTAAAGACATCTCTACAGCCTTCAAAGACATTCTCAATCACCTG
Organism: Candidatus Latescibacterota bacterium; assembly: GCA_965248435.1. Classification (GTDB taxonomy): domain Bacteria; phylum Latescibacterota; class UBA2968; order UBA2968; genus CBDFJH01. Next base: position 5,473,016 of record OZ252100.1, on the reverse strand, counting down.
TTCGTCAACGAGGGCCTTCTCCTCAGAACTACCGTATGCCGCGATGCTTCCGAGTGCCGCCGCCCGGATGGCCGGCTCCGAATGGTTCAAGTAGCTCCTCATTCGCTGGAGCCCTTCCCCCTCGCCGTGTCTCCACAAGTAATGGACCGCCTCAAGTCGAACTTCCGGGTCCTGATCTTTCAAGAGAGGTTCGACCTTGGGGACCATCAGGCCATTTCCTTCAGTAAGTACTGCCTTTATGGCCTTGACTCGAATATCCGAAGCGTGGTGCGCGAACAATGGTTCAATCGAATCCGCGAATGCACCACTACTTCCGGACGCTAGTAGATCGAGCGCATAGCCAACCTGCCGACCGTTGTTGGATGTCAACGCAGTCTTGAGGGCAGAGGCAATAGCCGGCTCAGAAAGATTCATCTGAAAATCAGCTGGGTCGATTTCTCTGTGCTCAAGGGCCCTTCGAAACGTATCGACATATGCCCTGCGCAGCCTGAAGATCTGAGAAATCCACAAGGCTATCAAAAGGAGTGAAAAGAATCCAAGTTGCCGATGGGCCAGTCCGAAGGTTCCAGTAAGCAGCAGCACGAGAAGCGCTCCAAGACCGGTGGCCAGGTTGTCCATGGTGGTGTCCATAAAGACCTTCGTGCGTTTCTTCACTTCTGCTGAGACCGGAACAAAAAGGATCTCCGTTGCTGATCTATGGATCGAGTGACGAAAGCCTACGTCTCCCACCTTGACCGCGATCCCTCCCAGGAGTCCTGGAACAAGCAATATTCCAACCGAGCCGAAAGCCAGGGTAAGCGGAAGAAACATCAGGGCCGGACCTACACCCCACGATTTCAAGATGCGTGGAGTCAGGAAAAGCTGAAATAGAAACACGAAAGCGTTCAAATAGGCGAAAAACTCTCCGAAGAATGCTGTCTTGGCATCCTTTGAGGGAAAGATCGCACTCGCGAGCTCATTAAACTGAATATCTGCGATGGCAGCGACCATTCCAGCGAGCCCGACCAGAATCGCCATAATCCGCAGGAGGTCGGAGCGCACAATGGTGGCAAGCGCGCCCCGTGTCTGGCGTAGAACATTGCCGATCGGCACCTCAGAAGGTTTCACCCGTCGGATGAGCAGCACGCAGATCCCCAGCAAGACCGCACATACGAAAAGGAGATTTTCGGTCCCGATTCGCTCCACGGCCCAGCGGGTGAAGAGTCCCCCGGAGATCGCCCCCGCATTTCCCCCGATCAGTATGAATCCAAACAGCCGTCTCGCCTCTCTTGGATCAAACGCGGCGTTTGCAAGGAGCCAGAGCAGCGAGATGGCCATCAGGCCAAATAGATTCACCCACACGTAAAAGACATAGAATAGCCAGCCCGAGCCAATCGGAAGTAGGAAACGAAAAATGAGCAGATTGGATATCATTACCAAAAAGGTCCCATAGACCAGTCGATTGACTTGCAGCGAGCCGGCGAATCGCGCATAGACGCTGGCCGTGACCCCACCGACCAACGCGACAAGAATTAGTACATACGGGAGCTGCTCGACCCCGAGACGATCCAGGAAAAGTGCATTTCGCATGGGTTTCAAGATATAACTCGATGCCAGAACGAGCCCGTTCACCGTCGCAAGGGGCAGCAGCCGGCCGAATTCACCCTGGCGAATATCCACGAGACCCGTTAGCCTGCGATGGAGAATTGACCGAGCCATTAGATCAGCCTGCCTGCCTTCGGCGCCAATGCGGAATGATCCGATCGGCAGCATCGGTAGTCGGTCGTGGAAGAGACGTGAGCATTCGTAATCCGTCAGAAGGGCGAGTGAATCGCCTTACCAATGAAATAGGGCCTTCCTTTTCGGTATCGAAAAGGACCGCCCCTTCGGTTTCGCCTCAAGTATCGCACAATATACGCTATGAACCGAGGCCGCGCATCCGAAAAAGAGCCAACGGAGAGGAGAGAAAAGCTCTGCTCTCGACCACGAGAATTTGTATAAACCCAAAAAAAATAACCCCTTTCAGATACAAAGCGGCTGAGTTCATAAACACGGAGTCGCGTTTCGCCGAGCCTCGCACTTAGACTCGAAATGCGCATGGATAAAGCGTTTAACCCACATCCCCTCCTTCAAAGGGAACCCGCAGCGCCAGGACTGTCAGGTCATCGAGTTGAGGAGCGCCGCCCTTAAACCGAGTCAGATCATCCAGAAGCAGCTGGACAAGCTCCTCGACTTTCGTGTTCACGTGTTTTCTAATCAACGCTTCCAGTCTCCAATTTTCATAGAAACTTCCCGCTTCGTCCCGAGTGTCGGTAATGCCATCGCTATACAAAATCACGAGATCTCCGGGATTTAGCTGAACTTCCTTCTCCGTGACACCACCAGCACTCCCAGGCGGCAGCTTGACTGCCAGGGGCAGGGACGGCATCTCCAAGGCTCTGAGTTCTTCAGCCGCCGCAGAAAAGTGGTAAGGAAAGGGGTGGCCGGCGTTCGCCAGGTCCAACGTGCCCGTGCGGAGGTCTAACTTGCCGAGACAGCACGTAATGAAACTCGCCTCATCCAGCTGTTCCTGCATGATCCAATTCAGCCTCTCCATAGTCACCAAAGATCTACGGGATTGCGAGAATTCATGCCGAAAGATACCACTCAACTGCATAACGCGAACTGCCGCATCCATTGCCTTTCCAGAGACGTCAGCGACCCCGAACCCCAGCATGTTTTGCGATTCGTCCAGCCAGAAGTAGCTGAAATAATCGCCACCTACGTGATTGGCGGGGGCACACCCGCCCGCGATCTCGAGGCGATCGTTTTTAATCGGTCCGGTGGGAAGCAGGCCCATCTGTAGGTCGTGTGCCCTCTCAAGCTCTGATTCCAACTCATCGATCAGAAGTACTTGGGCCCTACGCCAATGGCGATGCCTGACCCACGCATAGCCCGATGAAACCCCGATTGCAGCCAATGAAACCAGGCTCAATAAGATAAACCATGGCCTCAGCCATACAGGGGCCAATACAACAAAAGAATGCACGGCCGGACTCGAGTCCATATTGAACTCTCTGTCCATGGCCCTGACTTCGAATTTATGTTCGCCGAAATTCAAGTCGGGCAGCAACGCCCAATCTTCGTGATTGAAGAATGACCAGGCGCCTCCATCCAGCCGCCAGGCATAACGCAACTCCTCTGTTGGTGTCTGCTTCCAAACATCCTGTCCGGCAAACCGTATGAGTACAGCCTGATTTGGGGCGAACCGTCCCGGAGGGGTAATCAAGACCGTTTCTGGTGGATCTCTGTCGCCGAGGTAGCAGCCGAATCCCCCGCTTGTGGCAAACCAGACCTGTCCCTTCGCGTCCTCACACACATCCCATACGGAACTACCCGGGAGGCCCTGTCGGGTCGTGTAGTGGGTCCAGATTTCACCATCCGTCTGGACTGCTCCTCCAACGGGAGAAGCCAGCCAAAAGGACCCGTCGTGGGCCTGAAACATCCTGCTCACTCCGTTGAAGATGGTCCCCTTTCCCTTCGGGACGGGATTCCACTCTCGTCCGTCAAAACGGGCGACGCCCTCAAGAAGCGTGCTGATCCAAACCTCGCCTTCCCGAGACTTCAGCACGTCAATTACCGGGCCGCCAGGTAGTCCGTCTGACTCAGAGAAATGTCTTTGGACGCCAGCCGCGACCTGCACGACTCCACGCTGTACCCCGAACCAAACAGAGCCATCATCGGCCTCCTCGATAGCGAAAACCGGGCTTGCAACTTTAAGACGAAGGCGTGCCCAGGTCTCACCATCAAACTTGTATGCGCCCGAACGGGTGCCCATCCAAAGCCCTCCATCCTTTGTCGGACAGATGGACAGGATCGGTCCCCGCGGCATTTCGTACCACTTTGGGGGCACACGCCACTCTCCATTTCGATGAACCAGGAGCGCCCTTGACGTGGCTGCCCACAGCGCGCCATCAGGACTCAGCCTCAGATCAACGATGCGTCCCCGATTTCGCTCACTCAGTCGGAGCGACTCTTCCCAAGCGGTACCCTCGAATCGATAAATGGACGACCCACCCGCTGTCCAAAGATCGCCCTCAACATCAAGGGCCAACACAAACCTTCCATCGCCACCGTGCGTCTCGACATTGTCGTGGACCACAAGCCCTGACGTTCCAAAGCGTGCCACGCCTCCCCAAGTTCCGGCCCACACTGATCCATCCAGACTTGCGAATAAAGAAGTTACGTGGTTGTGCGGTAGTCCGCCTTCCTCAGAAAACACAGTCCAGGCAGCATCTCCTTGCTGACCATTCCCTGGACTGTACCTGGCAGCTCCCGCAGGTGTGCCGAACCAAACAGATCCATCGGACGCCGATACGGCGTCATTAATTCTGTTCGATGGCAAACCGTCTGCCTCCGTAAAGGTCTTCCAGGATTCGCCGTCGTAGCGTAGCGCCCCGGCATTGAGCGTCCCAAACCAGATCGAACCATCACGTGCCTGCGTCATGGCAACGACTGACTTTTCTCGAAGCTGCCCCAGCGCGGGATCTGCGGTCCAGAGGCCCGTCTTTGGATCCAATCGACTAATCCCCCCTTGCTGCGAGCGGGTCCATCGCCCTAGAACTGGATCGAAGCGGTCCGGGGGCGACGCCGCTCCGAAACCCAGGGTCGCCCTGCCCCTGGAAAATCCGAACCCCAAACCCCTGCTCAATCCATAAGCCGCCCAGACTGACCCATCCTTGGCACGCAGCATGCAGCGGACATTGTTCGAAGCCAGGCCGTCCTTTGACGTAATCGTGTTCCAGTCTGAGCCATCGTAATGTAGGATGCCCTCTCTGCGTGTCGCGAAACATATCCCACCTCCACCAACGCCGATGATATGACCCACGTTGGCGTTCGCTAAAGTTTTGGGGAGGTCTACCGCTTCCCACCGGTCCCCGGCAAGCTTAGCCAGCCGGTGCCCCAAACTGCCAGATGCGGGCCCTCCCAGCGCCGCCCAGAGGCTGCCATCCTCGGCTTCGAAGAGATCCCCTATGGCATTTCCTGGAAGACCGTCCTCTACAGTGTACGTACGCCAACTACGGCCGTTGTACTTGGATATCCCTCCTCCAAGGGTCCCAAACCAAAACGAACCATCGGTGGTCTGTATCACGGAAGAAACCAGGTCGTGAGCCAATCCGTCCTCCGTGCGAAAGGCCGTCCAGGTTTCAACCGGCTTGGCGGCCAAAGCCGTCTCCAAGGCCATAAGAAAACATATCAGAGAGACGCAACGACTTGCGGAATGCACTGGCCTCGCTCGTCCGTGAAGGGATTTCAGATTCCTTACAACTTGACTTTAATGTATGATAATCTTATATTTAGCCATTGAATTTCTTGTTACCACCCACGCCGAGGGGGCGAACCAGACCGCCATGAGTCGCGTTTACCTAACCAAAGAAGGGTATGAAAAGATTCGGAGTGAATTGGAACGCCTTCAAAGGGAAGAGCGCCCCGATGTAATCAAGGCGATTGCCAAAGCCAGAGCATTTGGGGACCTGAGTGAGAACTCAGAGTACACTGCAGCGAAAGAGCGTCAGATGTTCTTGGAAACCAAGATCATGGGGCTTCAAGATAAGCTCGTCCGCTCCGAGATCATAGATGAAAGCCAGATGCCAAAGGACAAGGCCTACCTTGGCGCCACCGTGAAGTTGAGAAATAAGGAAACCGGAGAGGAAGTCCAATACATGCTCGTTTCCACCGATGAGGCAGACTTCGAACAGAGTAAGATTTCGACGCAGTCTCCGGTAGGGCGTTCTTTACTGGGCAAGGGTGTTAACGAGATCGTGACAGCGAAGGCCCCGGCCGGAACATTGGTCTACGAAATTCTGAGTATTACTCGAGACCAATAGAACAATTATTCGCAGACTCCGAACAGTAGGGCGCGAGGTCGACATCCTCGCGCTTTTCCTATTTCTTCTGGTAGCGAAGTCTCGAAAGAATTTCGCAGTGGGGCGTATGGGGAAACATGTCCACCAGCTGTACATAATCGGGCCGATATCCACCGCTTTCCATCTGCTTGAGGTCGTCGGCAAGGGCCTGTAGATTACAAGACACATAGACAATTGTCTCCGGCTTTAAGTCCACCAGAGCCTGAAGACCCTTCGGGTGCATACCCGCACGGGGAGGGTCCACTACAGCAGCATCGAAGTGGACACTTTCGTCTCTGAAACGAGCTAAGATCTGCTCAGCCCTCCCCTCGACAAATCGACAGTTTTCTACACGATTTCTTACACTATTGCGAAGCGCATCTTGCACGGCCGTATTCGATATCTCTACCCCGATCACTTCCCCACAGTGTTCCGAAAGAAGCAGTGAAATCGCACCCGTGCCGCAATAGAGGTCCAATACTTTATCCTGAGGACCCGGATTTACCAGCTCGACCACACGCTGGTATAGCCTTTCAGCCTGAGCAGTATTCGTCTGGAAGAATGAACTGGGGGAAATTTCGAACGAGTAATCGCCAAGCCGTTCACTCACCGTTCCTTGGCCTCTCACAATTTCCTCATCGTCCCCAATCGCCACCTGCGCCTTCCGTCGATTCACACTCCGGATAACACTCTTTATCTCAGGAAATTCACTTTCTAGCTGACTCCCCAACTCCGCCAGCTCAGGCGCATCTTCGGCAGAAGTGGTCAGAATGACCATTGTTTCCCCAGTCTTCTTGCCCTCCCTAATCGTGAGAAATCGCAAAAGACCCGTGTGCCGGCGAAGGTCGTAGGCGGACAGCCCTCTTGATCGCACGAATTCCCTGACTCGTTTCACGATTCTGTTGGACTGATCGGACTGAAGATAACAAGACTCTAAATCGAAAACCTTGTCGAATCGCCCACCAATATGCAGTCCTAGACAGACGTCCCCTTCGGGTGAAACACCAAATGAAAATTCCATTTTATTTCGGTAATAAAACGGATCCCCAGCTGGAATCGGATCATCAATTTCTATCTGAAATCCGTTAGCCCTCAGACAGTTGAGCACCATGGTCTGTTTCACGGCAACCTGCTCGTCATAGGCTACATCCTGCCACAGACAACCCCCGCAGGTTCCGAAGTGAGAACACCTTGCGGTCTTTCGCTCAATACCGGCTTGAATCAACTCCTCTTTCCTTGCTTCCGCCTCCCGCCTCCGATGGCGGACGCGTCCTATGCGAGCAAGAACGGTGTCTCCTGGGACAGTTGCAGGAATGCCCACTGCGTAGTCTCCTATCCACCCAACACCGCGTCCCTTACGGTCTACCGACTTGATCTCGAGTTCAACCTGCTTACCTGGCTTCGGTTTCAGCACCATGGCGCATTTCTTTCCATTGCATGAGAGGCGTCCTTGAAGGACGTAAGAAGGGACCATCTTGTAGCAGCTTAAGCCCACCAGGGCGCTTGGAGAGGCTGTCGTACGAGAATAGCACAACGCCCTTTATCCCAAGACGCCGAGCCTGCTCAATCTGGGCTACGGTCTCCTCTGGAGGTTGGTTCCAATCACCGATTCCGGCGTAAAGGTGGCCCTTCTTCACGTACTTTCGAGCCTCTGAAATCTGACCAATGATCGACTCCGTAGAGCCCGAATAGAACATGGGTACGACGAAATCGATCGTCTGTGTGTTGATCCACCGAATCCAGTCCTGTCCATGCTCATGGTATGCCCTCAACAAATCAGGCTTGACCGCAGCAGAGAGCTTGATGCTGGGGTTCAGTCGCAGAAGCAGTCTATGAATCTCTTCAACCAGCAGACTCACTTGGTCCGTCCGCCAACGATCCCAGAGCTTTCGCCTCTGATCTCCCCCTTCTTGGTTCTCATCTGAAGCCAAGACGTCAGGAGCATCGAACCCGTAACGCTTTTCAAATTCTGATCGGCTCACGGTGTTGAAATCGTATAGGAAATTTGGATAGCGAATGTAATCTAGGTGGATACCGTCGATCTCGTAGCGCCTGACGATTTCCTCGATCATCTTAAGAAGATGCTCGTGCACTTCCGGCACGCCTGGAGAAAGGTAGCGTCCTTCTACGCCTCTGCTAACCAGGTCGACACCACCAAGGTCCGCTCGCCCCATTTGAATCCCGTCAGCCGAAGTCATAAACCATTCGGGGTGTTGATGTAGAATGTGCCGATAGGATGTGGGCATTCGGTTTGTTGGATACCATGCGAGAAATATGTTGATCCACGCGTGGACCTCGATACCTACTTGTCGGGCCTGTCGAATCACCAACTCGAGTGGATCGAACGCTTCTTCTGGCAAGTCTTCCCCCCGAGGTATGATGCTGCTCCGATAATAGGCATCGCCCCTCCCCCTAACCTGCACCAGCAGCGCATTGAATTTCGCTTCCCGCGCGGTCTTGACTACCTCCAGGATCTTCTCTTGAGACGTAAGCGTGTGCCGGACGACCCACACTGCTCTGAACTCGCGATCAGATCCCGCCGCTTGGCTATCGGAAAATACTCCTCCGGCCAATAAGGCCAGAGCAACCCAACACCAAAAAGGGCGATTCAAAAAATAGGGCAAACCGACCCTATGGCCAGATTGCCCTCGAATATTCATTCTACCTCCGGGGCGCTTCACTTATACTCTCTCTCCTTCTTCGTCGGTCTCCTCGGAGGAGGCGAGCTCCTCTGCTACGAGCTTCACCAAGCAAACCTCGCTGTTATCCCCCCGGCGAGTTCCCAGCTTCAACAATCGTGTGTAGCCACCATTTCGATCAGCAAATGAGGGGCCTATTTCATCGAACAGCCTAGACACCAGCCGTTTGTTTCGAATCCTTCGCAAAACCTGCCGTCGGGCATGAAGATCGCCCCGTTTGGCGAAGGTAATCATCCGCTCCGCCACGCTGCGCAACTCTTTTGCCTTAGCACGGCTTGTTCGAATAGAACCGTGTAGGAAAAGGGACGTGACCAAATTACTTAGTGTCGCTTTCCGGTGACTCGCGGTGCGGTTGAGTTTTCTTCCTTGCTTCGCGTGTCTCACCTCTTAGAATTCCTCCTCAAGCACGGTCATGTGTTCCGCCTTTGCGGCCAAATCTTTGAACCTCGAAATGTCCATTCCAAACGAGAGCCCCACGCCTTCCAAGATTGCGGTCAATTCGTTAAGGGACTTCCGGCCAAAATTTCTAAACTTGAGCATTTCGGCTTCGGATTTCCGAACCAAGTCTTCAAGCGCCAGGATGTCCGCGGCCTTCAAGCAATTCGCAGACCGAACGGACAATTCCAGTTCTTCTACAGGCATCTTTAGAAGGTTCGCAATTCTCTGGGCCTCCTCATCTACAACCTCTTCAGGTTCCTCCTCAGGCTCTTCTTCAAAACTAATGAACAGCTCAAGATGGTCCTTTAAGATCTTTGCTGCGTGCGATACAGCGTCATCTGGACGCACAACGCCGTTTGTCCAAACCTCGAGGGTAAGTTTATCGTAGTCTATCTGTTGGCCTACTCGGGCCTTTTCAACGTCGTAGTGTACTTTTCTGACGGGTGAGTACGCAGAGTCCATTGGAATCGTTCCCATGGGTTGCTCTGCTGTTTTATTCTCCTCCGCCAAGACGTAACCTCTTCCCTTCCCGACGGTGACCTCGATGTCGGTGGCACTATCCTTCCCGAGAGTTGCGATGTGTTGATCGGGATTCATGATCTCAATAGATGGGTCCACACTCAAGTCCGAGGCTTTTAGATTTCCGGGGCCCTGCATGGTAATTCTCAGGATTTTCTCCTCATCAGAATGCATCCGGATGCAAACTTCCTTAAGATTCAGAACGATTTCGGCTACGTCTTCCACAACACCTTCAATCACCGAAAACTCATGTTGCACACCCTCTATGCGTATCGCCTTAATCGCCGCACCCTCAATTGACGCGAGCAACACTCGCCGCAGACTATTTCCTATAGTCGTCCCAAACCCTCTTTCCAAGGGTTGGACTGTAAACAGGCCGTAGGTATCGCGAAGCCGTTCTTCGTCGATCTGGACAGAACGAGGCATCTGAAAATTCTTAGGTTTCATTCAAGACTCTCCTCAACCCATCGATTGCCTACTTGGAATAGAGCTCGACAATGAGTTGCTCTTCTACCACAGTAGGGATTTCTTCCCGCTCTGGGCGTTCAAGAAGGGTACCGCTCAAATTAACCTTATCCAGGGAGACCCAAGATGAATGTGGCCCCTCTCCAACACGCTTCAGAGAATCGTGAATCATTTGCAACTGACGGCTCTTCTCCCTAATCTGAACCGTGTCGCCAGGATCCACCTGAAAAGAAGGTACATTGACGATTCTGTTGTTGACCGTTATGTGTCTATGTCGGACCAGCTGCCTTGCCGCTTTGCGCGAGGGAGCGAACCCCATCCTGAAGACGACATTGTCCAACCTACATTCAAGAACCTGCAAAAGCAGCTCGCCAGTTACACCCTTGCGTTTGGCAGCCTTGGAATAGTAGCTTCGAAACTGGCTCTCTAGAACGCCGTATTGTCGCTTGGCCTTTTGCTTCTCACGCAACTGCAGATTGTATTCAGAAGGCTTTCGACTGGGTCGCTGCCCGTGCATTCCCGGAGCATAGCTGCGTCGCTCAAATGCACACTTCTCCAGATAGCATCGCTCTCCCTTGAGAAACAGCTTCATGCCCTCTCGACGACAAAGTTTACAATTCGCCTCCGTGTATCTCGCCATTACTAGGATACCCCCTAGACCCGCCGCCTTTTGGGCGGCCGGCACCCGTTGTGTGGAATTGGAGTAACATCACGAATGGCGGAAATCTCTAGCCCCGCTCCCTGGAGGGAACGAACGGCTGCCTCCCTCCCGACGCCAGGCCCCTTGACCCAAACCTCCACTCGTCTAAGCCCCATCGCCATCGCCTCCTTCGCCGCAGCCTCGCCAGCCAGCTGGGCCGCATAAGGTGTGCTCTTCTTGGAACCCTTAAAGCCCACCTTCCCAGTCGAAGCCCAGGAGATGACGCCACCTTCCCGGTCAGTGAGTGTGATGATCGTATTGTTAAAGCTTGCCTTGATATGGGCGATCCCTAAGGAATCAACCTTCTTATTCCGTTTTCTTCCTCTCTTCTTCTCGGACGGCACACTATCCCTCCTCAATCAAGGTGAAGGTTCAGACCTTCTTCTTTCGGCTAACTTGACCACGTTTTGGGCCTTTGCGCGTCCTTGCATTGGTTCGGGTGCGCTGCCCTCGAACGGGCAATCCGCGGCGCCATCGAAGACCCCGGTAGCACCCGACATCCATAAGACGCTTGATATTCATCGCCACTTCGCTTCTGAGGTTACCTTCGACCTTAAACTCAGATTCGATAACACTTCTGAGCTTGGTCACATCTTCCTCAGTCAACGCGTCAACGCGCGTGCTGGGCGAAATCTGCGTCTTCTCGAGAATCTTCCGAGCACCGCTAAAGCCGATGCCAAAAATGTAGGTCAGCGCAACCTCTACGCGCTTTTCTCGTGGTATATCTATCCCAGCAATGCGAGCCATAGCATTACCCCTGTCGCTGTTTGTGGCGTGGATTGGTTTTGCATATTACCCGCACGACACCTTTCCTGCGGATAACCTTGCAACTAGGGCAGCGTCGTTTGACCGATGACTGAACTTTCATGTTTTCACCCTCATATTCACACTACCTGCGCCCTCGAAGCCTACCCTTTTTCATAAAACCGTCGTAGTGTCGCATCAATAGGTGCGATTCAACTCTCTGCAACGTATCGAGGGCGACGCCCACGATGATCAAGAGACCCGTCCCACCGAAGAAATCGTTCAAACCTGGGTGTACGCCCAGATAGTCGACTACAAAGAAAGGAAATACTGCGATGGCCGCTAAGAAGATCGAACCCGGAAGAGTGATTCGCGTCAGAATCTGGTCGATGAAGGTAGCCGTCCGTTTTCCGGGACGTATCCCGGGAATGAACCCACCGTGACGTTTCATGTTGTCAGCCAGATCCACTGGATTAAAGACGATGGCTGTATAAAAATAGGAAAAAAAGATGATCATCAGACTGTAAAGCGTCCAATATGGAAGGGACTGTAGAGAACTCGTAGGCGAAAATCCAGCGGCGACTTCCTGCATAAACTCACTGTTCGGAACGAGCCCCGCGGCCATACTTGGCAAGAACATAATGGCTTGAGCGAATATCAAAGGCATGACCCCGGATGTATTCACCTTCAGTGGGATGTGGGTACTTTGCCCCCCGTAGACCCGCCGGCCGACTACCCGCTTGGCATACTGAACCGGGATCTTCCGAGTGCCCTGTGTGATCAAGACGACAAGTGCGGTTACTGCGCAAATGATTACAATAACGAACAGCTCAAGAAGAATGCCCTTATCGTTGGTTACGAAATCTCGATACTCCTGGCCAACCGCCCAGGGCAGACGAGCGACGATCCCGATGAAAATGAGCATAGACATCCCATTTCCAATTCCGCGCGCATCAATCTGTTCACCCAACCACATGATGAATATGGTGCCAGCCGTGATCGTAAGCACCGTGAGCAGCCGAAATCCCCACCCAGGATCAAGCACAGCAGACATCATCGTAGGAGGCACCTGGATGCTTTCCAGGAAGAATGAAACCCCGAAAGCCTGAGCTGCGGCAAGGCCTACCGTCCCATAGCGAGTATACTGGGTGATCTTCTTCCTGCCTTCTTCTCCCTCCTTTTGAAGCTTCTGTAGAAAAGGAACAACGGCCCCAAGAAGTTGCAGAATGATCGAGGCACTGATATAGGGCATGATCCCGAGGGAAAAAACAGTCGCCCGCGTAAAGGCCCCACCCACAAACATGTCATAAAGACCAAGAGGTCCGAGATCCGCTCCCCTGAAATACTCCCGCAGCGCGATCCGGTCGATTCCAGGAATGGGTATCTGCCCCCCAAGCCTATAAACAGAGAGGACAGCCAACGTAAAAATGATCTTCCCGCGCAACTCCGGTATCTTAAAGGCGCTCTGAAAGCTTTTGAGAAGCGGCATTTCTAGTCTTTCTTCGAGGCACCTTTGGACACGATCTCTACCTTTCCGCCAACTTTGGAGATCTTTTCCGCCGCTGACGCAGATATGGCATGGACCCTGACGTTCAAAGCCTCAGAAACTTCCCCCTTGCCAAGAATCTTGACGAGCTCCTTCGAAGATCCAATGAGGCCCGCATCCTTTAAAGTTTTCGGCGTTATCTCGCCCGACACTCGGGCCAAATCTTCCAGATTGACAATTTGATAAACCGTCCTGAAGCGATTGTTGAACCCTACCTTTGGTAGACGCCTTTGCAGAGGCATTTGACCGCCCTCAAACCACGCTCTAGACTTCGAACCGGAGCGCGACTTTTGGCCTTTGTGCCCTCTGCAGCTCGTCTTCCCGTGTCCAGAACCTTGGCCGCATCCCACCCGTTTCCGTTTCCGCCTCGCCCCTTTTGGAGCCTTGATCTCTGAAAGTTTCATCACACCTCTTCCACGACAACCAAATGAGACACCTTGTTCAACATCCCTCGAATTTGCGGCGTCTCCCGATGCTCAACCGTGTGATGCATCCGAAGAATTCCCAGTGCCCTGAGGGTCCTACGCTGTTTTTCCAACCGATTGATAGTGCTTCGGACTTGTGTAATCCGCAGGGTCTTCTCATTCTTTTCCACGCACCATTACCTCAATTCGGTTACATCCACATTCCGCAGTTTTGCGAACCCTTTTGCGTCCCGTAGCCCCTGGAGCCCAACCAACGTTGCCTTGATGGTATTGTGTGAGTTCTGTGAACCAAGGGACTTGGTCAAAATGTTTTGCACGCCTGCCAGCTCCAGCACGGCGCGGATACCCCCACCCGCAATAACACCGGTCCCAGGGGCAGCAGGCTTCAATAGAACCTTTGCTGCGCCAAAGTGCCCCATCACTTGATGGGGAATCGTGCCATTTTGAATCGGCACCCGCACCAGGTTCTTCTTTGCATTCTCGGTAGCCTTTCGAATGGCCTCAGAGATTTCGCCTGCCTTTCCCATCCCGGCCCCGACACACCCTTGTTTGTTGCCGACAACGACCATCGCATTGAACGCAAAGCGGCGCCCACCCTTCCGTACGTGCGAGACTCGCTTTAGGGCATTGTTGATTACGACCTCTGTCAGATCCAGACCCGCGGGGTCAATTCTAGCCAAAGTCCCTCCAAGTTATCAGAATTTCAACCCAGCCTCTCTCGCGCCCTCGGCCAAAGCCTTTACACGTCCGTGGTAGATAAATCCGCCGCGATCGAATACAACATTTGTGATACCCTCCTCACGGGCCTTCGCGGCAAGCAACCGACCCACTTCCCGACTCTTTTCGCATTTTCCCTTTATCGATGCGAGCTTTTCGCGGACCTCTTTAGAATAGCTCGATAATCCCAAGAAACTCTTTCCCGTCGTGTCATCTATGAGTTGTGCTTGGATGTGCCTGAGGCTGCGGGAAACGGCTAGACGAGGTCGATCGGCTGTCCCGCCAATCTTCTTTCGAATTCGCAAGTGTCGGCGTCTGAGTAGCCAAGCATTTTTGTTCTTATACCCTGTGACTCGCATCTGCCGTCCTGCCCCGTTAAGTTACTGAAGCTTTTCCAACCTTTCGTCGGACGAATTCGCCGTCGTATCTTATGCCTTTTCCCTTGTAGGGTTCGGGCGGACGAACCTTTCGAAGATTGGCTGCAACCCTGCCCACAAGTTCTTTGTCGGCCCCGCTCACGATTATTGATGCCTGCGCGCCCTCCAGGTTCGACGGAGCCGCGTCGACGCTAAAATTAATGCCGGCTTCGGGTTTGACCAGAACAGGGTGGCTGTATCCGACCTGAAGTTCGAGATTCTCGGCCTTCACATCCGCACGATATCCGATGCCTACGACAACCAGCCTCTTTTCGAACCCTTTGCTGACGCCCTCCACCGCGTTGGCCAGCAGGGCGCGCGTCAGACCCCAAATCGCCCTGGCTTTCCGATCGTCCGGGCGTTTTGACGCCACATGGAGTGTGTTTCCTTCTTGCCGAATTTCGGCCGTCGAGTGTACCGTTACCCCCAATTCTCCGTTCGGCCCTTTGACCGTCACGTGCCCATCACTAAGGGTAATGTCAACACCTTCAGGTAAGGATACAGGCTGCTTTCCAATTCGAGACACGAAGTATCTCCAAATCTACTACCAAATGCTGCAGATGAACTCTCCCCCGACGCCCGCCCTCCTGGCTTCTTCACCGCCCATGACTCCCCTAGATGTGGATACGACTGCGACCCCTAATCCGTTCAGGACTCTAGGGATTTTGCCCTTTCCGACATATTTCCGCAACCCAGGCCGGCTTTCTCGCTTCAACCCCTGGATGGCACATTCCTCTTCCATATTGTATTTAAGATAGATTCGCAGATAACCCTGCCTGTCGTCATCCACGTAGGCAAAGTTGTGGACAAATCCTCTGTCCCTTAGAATTCGGGCGATTTCTTGTTTCATCTTGGAACTCGGAACATCTACCTTCCGATGGCCGGCCCTCGTACCATTTCGAATTCGGGTCAGCATGTCTGCAATTGGATCTGTTTTGCCCAATCTACCTCCTACCAACTCGCTTTTGTCACGCCAGGCACTTCTCCCGCCAGCGCCAGTTCTCTGAAACAGATTCGACACAACCCAAAGCGACGCAGGTACGCCCGAGGTCGACCGCAACGTTTACACCTGTTATACTTGCGCACCTTAAACTTAGGATTCCGCTGAGCCTTGGCTAACAGTGATTTTTTCGCCACATCGACTCCAGATCTTTAGGCTGCTGCCTCGACAGTCCGAAAGGGCATTCCGAATCCCTTGAGGAGTTCAAACGCCTCTTCATCGGTTTTGGCGCTTGTTACGATAGTAACATCAAGTCCGCGAACCTCGTCAATCGCATCATAATCGATTTCAGGAAAGATAATCTGCTCCTGGATTCCAACAGAATAGTTACCACGTCCGTCGAATGAGTCGGGTGAAAGACCTCGAAAATCCCGAATTCTGGGAATGGCCACGGTTAGAAATCGATCGAGAAATTCAAACATCCGGTCCTGTCTAAGGGTCACCATGCAACCGATTGGCATGCCTGATCTAAGCTTGAAATTTGAAACAGATTTCTTAGCTCGACGAATAGATGGTCGCTGGCCCGTGATCTTGGAAAGGTCTGAGACAGCACCGTCCATCGCCTTGGGGTTTTGAATGGCCTGTCCAATGCCCATGTTCAAGACGATCTTTTTCGGTCTTGGCACCTGCATCCTGTTCTTGTATCCGAACCTCTTAATCATAGACTCTGTGATGTCCTTCACATACATCTCTTTTAATCGCGTTGACACATCTCTCTCCTCAACTTTGATCAGGAATCTGGTCTCCGCTCTTCACGGCAATTCGTATGCGAGAGCCGTCTTCCAGCTGTTGATACCTTACACGCGTTCTCTCTTCTGTTTGGGGGTCAACGAGCATCAGCTTGGAGAGGTACATGGGTGCTTCTTTCTCAATAATACCTCCCTGCTGATTCTTTTGGCTCGGTTTTGTATGCCGCTTAATAAAGTTGGCCCCCTCCACCAGCGCACGGTCGTCTTTCGGAAACACTTTCAGGACCCTACCTCGCCGCCCCTTGTCCACACCACTAATGACTTCAACGAGATCATCTTTACGAATCCGCGTCTTCATCGTCGCATCCTTAAACGACCTCAGCAGCAAGAGAAACGATGCGCATATGACGCTTTTCGCGTAGCTCCCTGGCGACAGGGCCAAAGATTCGCGTTCCCCGCGGCTCCCCTTCAGTCCCGATCAGCACAACGGCATTGTCATCAAACCGGATGTAAGACCCGTCCATACGACGAACTTCCTTCTTTGTTCGGACGACTACGGCGCGCGCAACCTCCCCCTTCTTGACACCACTGTTCGGCTGTGCATCCTTTACTGAAACCACGATCGTATCTCCCAGCCCGGCGTATCTCCTCCTGGTGCCACCAAGCACCCTGAAGCACATAACCTTTCGGGCGCCGCTGTTATCTGCGCAGTTTAGGACTGTGTATTCTCTGACCATTACGTTTCCTGCCTACTGTGCCCTCTTCACCACTTCAACGAGTCGCCAACGCTTACTCTTGCTCAACGGACGCGTCTCTGCAATCAACACCTGATCTCCCTGTTTGGCGCTGTTCTCTTCGTCGTGTGCAGAAAACTTGGACCGACGGGAAATCACCTTCCCGTAGAGTCTATGGGGGACGCGGCGCAACACTTCTACGACAATCGTCTTGTTCGAACGATCACCTACCACCCTTCC
Organism: Candidatus Latescibacterota bacterium; assembly: GCA_965248435.1. Lineage (GTDB taxonomy): Bacteria > Latescibacterota > UBA2968 > UBA2968 > CBDFJH01. The sequence goes on along the minus strand of OZ252100.1, from coordinate 5,455,820 downwards.
AGTAAAGGTCTTACGTTGCCCAGGCTTTTGACTCTGAGCCATAAAGATCAACCCTCCTTCGACTCTTCAGCCCCCGTATCCGCTTCACTGCCCCCGGCCAGGGCTCGAATGCCGAGATCGTGCTCGTGCAAAACCGTCGTGATTCGTGCCACATCTCGACGTGCGTGGTTGACCGTCAGCGGATTATCAAGTTGCCGAGTTGCCAACTGCAATCGAAGATGAGAAAGCTCCTCTTCCTTATCATTGAGGAGTTGCTTCACTTCCCCGTAGCTCATTTGACGGATTTCTGATGGTTTCATTCGATCTCGCTTCTTCGTTCCACAAATCGGGTCTTAATCGGCAATTTGTGGCCAGCCAGGCGCATCGCCTCGCGGGCGGCGTCCTGCAAGACCCCCTCTATCTCGAATAGAATCCGTCCCGGTTTCACGACGACGACCCAGAATTCAGGGTTTCCCTTGCCTTTGCCCATTCGGGTCTCGGCTGGTTTGACCGTAACCGGCTTATCTGGAAAGACCCGAATCCAGACCTTTCCGCTCCTCCCCAAAGAACGTGTAATCGCGATTCTTGCTGCTTCTATCTGGCGACTAGTGATCCAGGCAGGTGCGAGGGCCTGTAACCCAAACTCCCCAAAGGCCACTCTGGAGCCCCTCAAAGGGGTTCCTCGCATTCGCCCCCTTTGCTGCTTTCGCCATTTAATCCGTTTGGGCATCAACATATCGGCTGCCACCCATAGTGCTCAAACCTAGTTCTGGACAGGCTCTCCCGCATCAACAATCTCTCCGTTGCAAATCCAGACCTTCACCCCGATAGTTCCAGAGGTCGTAAAAGCCGTAGACCTGGCGTAGTCGATATCGGCCCGCAGAGTGTGAAGTGGCACCCTTCCTGCAGGTTCCGATTTCTCGGTTCGTGACATTTCAGCTCCGCCCAAGCGGCCTGCACAAACAACCTTAATTCCCTCGGCACCCATTCTCATAGAAGAGGCGACTGCCTTTTTCATAGCTCTGCGGAAGGATACGCGCTGCTCAAGTTGGCGCGCAATGTTGTCTGCAACGAGTTGTGCCGTGAGCTCCGCACGCTTGATTTCCTGGATGTTTATGTAGATTTCTTTCCCCGTTATATGCTTCAATTCGTCGCGAAGTTTGTCAACTTCGGCGCCCTTGCGTCCAATGACAATCCCGGGCCGTGCAGTGTGGATTGAAATCGTTACTCGCTTCGGGGCCCTCTCGATATCTACTGCTGCTACGCTCGCGCGTTGCAGCCTGCTTTTGATATAGCACCTCAACATGAGATCTTCCTGTAGCAGTTCTGGAAAATCACGGCCCGCGAACCACCTAGAACTCCAGTCTTTCACGATTCCCAATCTAAACCCGACAGGATGTGTCTTTTGGCCCAAGGTAGCCTCCGTCTAATTTACGTCTGAAACGATGAGCGTAATATGGCTACACCGTTTTCGGATTTGCCCTGCAGCGCCCCTCGGCATAGGCCGCAGGCGCTTGTATGCGATCGCTCCGTTCACGTAGACCTCCTTGACAAAAAGATCTTCTTCGTTCACGGAAACTTCTTCACGGTTGATTGCATTTGCCACTGCGGATCGCAGTGTGCGCTCAACCAACCGTGCGGCCTTTTTCTGGGTGAAATGAAGGATGTTGAAGGCTTCTTCAACTGCCTTCCCCCGTATCAAATCGGCCGCCTGTCCGGCCTTACGCGGCGAGATTTTCACATAGCGTGCTATTGCCTTTGCTTCCACCGATACCGCCCACTCTCTTATTTCAGAGTTGTAGACCGCTCCGTTACTGCCCCGCTGTGGCCTCTGAATGTTCTGGTCGGCGCAAATTCGCCGAGCTTATGTCCGACCATGTTTTCCGTGATGTAAACCGGGATGAATTTATTTCCATTATGAACGGCCAGAGTGTGTCCAACAAATTCGGGAGAGATCGTGCACCTCCTACTCCACGTTTGAATCACTCTCTTGTTTCCCGTCTTGTTCATCTGCTCAATCTTCTCCAGCAGTTTGGGGTCCACGTACGGACCCTTCTTGAGCGAGCGACCCATGTTAACCTTTCTTGCGTCTTCGGACGATGTATCGATCTGATAACTTTTTGTGTTTCCGCGTTTTATAGCCCTTCGTGGGTTTTCCCCATGGCGTACGCGGATGCCCGCCGCCTGAGCTTTTCCCCTCTCCACCACCATGAGGGTGATCGATAGGGTTCATGGCCACACCCCGAACGGAAGGCCTCCGCCCGAGCCACCGGGAGCGCCCCGCCTTACCCAATACGACATTTTCATGATCCGGGTTACCCACCTGGCCGACCGTGGCGTAGCACACGATTGGGACAAGCCGCATTTCTCCGGATGGGAGCCGAAGTTGTGCGAACTTTCCTTCCTTGGCCATGATCTGAATCGCGCTTCCCGCCGACCGCCCGATCTGGCCCCCCTTACCCGGCCTTAATTCGACATTGTGAACGGTTGTGCCCAGGGGGATGTTCTCCAAGGGAAGCGAATTTCCCGGTCGAATATCGGAAGATGGCCCCGACGAAACACGATCGCCGACACGAAGCTCGGCAGGAGCGAGGATGTATCGTTTTTCCCCATCGACATAATGCAGCAGCGCGATCCGCGCAGATCGATTGGGGTCGTATTCAATCGCGTGCACCTTTGCAGGAATGCCAAGTTTTTCCCTTCTAAAGTCTATCTTCCGATGACGCTTCCGATGTCCCCCACCACGCCGCCTGGCCGTAATGCGACCCAGGTTATTTCGACCACCGGTCTTCTTCTTGAATTCAACGAGCCCCTTTTCAGGGCTAGTTTTGGTGATCTCCTCAAAAGAGGAAACGGTCTTATAACGAAGCGTTGGCGTCGTTGGCCGGAAGGATTTGATTGCCATCTTTTAAACGCCCTCGAAAAATTCGATGCTCTGCCCTTCGACCACAGTCACGATTGCCTTTTTCCAACTTGCACTATGCCCTCGGAAGCGCCCCATCTGCTTCATTTTCCCGTGAACGGTGGTGGTGTTCACTCCGGTGACCTTGACGGCGAACATCTCTTCCACTGCCTTTCGAATCTCAATCTTGTTTGCGTCTTTCCGAACCTCGAAGAGATATTTGTTGCTCGTCTCCTGGATCTGAGAAGCTCGCTCCGTAATCACGGGTCTCCGAATGATGCTTCCTGGATCTTTCTTCATGCCGCCTCCCAAAGGATCTGGAGGTGATTCAGCGCCGCCCGTGTAAAGACGACGGTATCTGCCCAAGCCAGATCGAAAGCAGATACCTGAGCGACTGGCTGTACGCTCAACCCCTTCAGATTTCTGGAAGACTTGAACACCGTATCAGACGGCTCCTCCATCAGCAAGAGGGCCTTCCGGTCCTCTAATTCGAACACCTTCATAAGATCAGCCAGGCGCCGCGTTTTGGGGACATCGAAAGTGAAGTCTTCAAGGACGCGGATCTGGCCCTCTGCGGCTTTCGACGAAAGCAAAGATCTAATCGCTGACCGTTTGGTCTTCTTGTTCACTTTTTCCCTAAGATCACGAGTTTTCGGCCCGTGAGCCACGCCTCCACCGACCCGAATCGGTGAACCCGCGGTTCCCACGCGAGCGCGACCCGTGCCCTTCTGGCGATGCCTCTTCCGTTTCGTCAGCCGGACCTCGCCCCGGGTCTTCGTGGACGCGTTGCCCTGACGCTGGTGGGTATGATAGGTCTTGAGCGCGTGGTAGACTGCTCCGTCCGAGGGCTCGGCACCAAATATTTCATCTGGAAGGTCCACCTTATCCAGAGCCTTCCCCTCGAAAGATTGCACCTCAACGGACGTCATCAGGCGCTCCCCTGTTTTTGGATGACGACAATGCCTCCCCTTGCACCTGGCACCGCGCCCTTCAAGAAGATCAAATCACGGTCCTTGTCTACCCCTACAACGCTCAGCCCCTTAACAGTAACCCGGCGATCCCCCATATGGCCCGCCATGCGCATTCCCTTGAACACCCTGGAGGGATAGGAACTCTGTCCGATTGAACCTGGCGCACGGTGCCGGTCCGATTGCCCGTGTGTCTTCGGTCCACCCTTAAAATGGTGCCGTTTCACGACACCCTGGAAACCCTTCCCCTTCGACTTCCCAGTGACGTTCACCTTTTCGCCCGCTTCGAACTTGGAAACATCTACTACATCACCTACTGCGTAGCCCGATACGTCCTCCAGGCGAAATTCCCGAATGACTTTATGGGCAGCGATCCCTGCCTTCTCGAATGTCTTCAAAGAGGGTCTGTTTACTCGACCCGGCTGGACCTCACCAAAACAAAGCCTCAGGGCACAATACCCGTCGAGGTCTTTGTCTTTTATCTGCAGGACGGGGCACGGACCTGCCTTAACGACCGTGATTGGAACAAGTGCATCCCCCTCGCCGAAGGCCTGCGTCATGCCCACCTTTTTTCCTATCAGCCCGAGCACGTCTATACCTTTATCTCAATGTCGATTCCAGCCGGCAGGTCCAGCTTCATCAGCGCATCGACCGTTTGAGGCGTAGAGTTATGAATATCGATTAGACGTTTGTGTACGCGCATCTCAAACTGTTCTCTCGACTTTTTGTCGACGTGAGGTCCCCGAAGCACTGTGTAAAGAGAGCGGCGAGTCGGCAAGGGGATTGGACCTGAAATCAACGCGCCCGTTCGCTTGGCCGTACGGACGATTTCGTCGGCAGAACGATCCAATGCCACGTGGTCATAGGCCTTCAGGCGAATCCTGATCTTCTGTGCGGGCACAAGCTCTCCTTTGATTACTCTAGGATTTCGGTAACCACGCCAGCCCCTATTGTCCTTCCGCCCTCACGAATTGCGAAGCGAAGCTGCTCTTCAAGGGCAATAGGGACAATGAGCTTGATATCCATCGTCACGTTGTCGCCGGGCATGATCATCTCTACGCCCTCGGGCAACTCGATGGAACCGGTCACGTCCGTTGTCCTGAAATAGAATTGAGGACGGTAGCCAGTAAAGAAAGGCTTGCTCCGCCCCCCCTCCTTCTCGGTAAGGATGTATACTTCACCCTTGAAGTGAACGTGCGGGTTCACCGACCCCGGTTTGGCTACGACCATCCCGCGTTCCAGGTCCTCTTTGTTCACACCCCGCAACAAGAGTCCGACGTTATCTCCGGCTTGGCCTTGATCCAGGAGCTTTCTGAACATTTCGACCCCAGTTACAACCGTCTTACGGGTGTCCCGAATTCCGACAATCTCCACTTCCTCGTTCAGGTTGACGATACCCCGCTCAATTCTTCCCGTGCCGACCGTACCGCGGCCCGTGATCGTGAACACGTCTTCTACAGGCATCAGAAAGTCCCTATCGACGTCCCGAGCAGGCATGGGAATAAAGTCATCCACAGCCTCCAACAGCTCCATAATGCATTTCGCGTCTTCGGAATCCGCATCATCGGTTTCCAGCGCCTTTAAAGCTGATCCCCTAACGACAGGGACGTCGTCTCCCGGAAAATCATACTGGGACAGAAGCTCACGGACTTCCAGTTCGACGAGGTCCAAAAGTTCCGGGTCGTCTACCATGTCTACCTTGTTCATGAAAACGACAATCGAGGGTACGTTCACCTGGCGAGAAAGCAGAATGTGCTCCCGGGTTTGGATCATCGGCCCGTCGGCAGCACTCACGACAAGAATGGCGCCATCCATCTGTGCCGCTCCCGTGATCATGTTCTTTATATAATCTGCGTGGCCAGGGCAGTCTACGTGGGCGTAGTGCCGATTTTCTGTCGAATACTCCACGTGGGCCGTATTGATCGTGATACCGCGCTCCTTCTCTTCGGGCGCCTTGTCAATCGACTCGAAAGGCGAGTACTCCGCTGACCCCTTGGCCGCCAGGGTCTTCGTTATCGCGGACGTAAGCGTCGTCTTCCCGTGGTCGATATGCCCGATCGTCCCAATATTGACGTGAGGCTTTGACCTGTCAAACTTCTCCTTCGCCATGTTCGATCCTCCTGTGGAATGGCCCGCAATGCCTTCTGAACTGGCCTACTGCTATATTACTTTCTGACGATTGGTGCCCTTTTTGTGCCCCTCGCCAGAAGTCCCAATTCTTCGGAAATACTCTCGGGAAGCTCATGGTACCTAGAAAACTCCATCGAATAGATGGCACGCCCTTGCGTAACGGACCTGAGCTTCGTAGCATACCCGAACATTTCGCTTAGAGGGACCATGGCGGTAATCACCTGCGCGTCCGGTCTGTTCACAACGCCAACAATATTCCCTCGACGCGAATTCAGATCCCCGATCACATCGCCGACATATTTCTCCGGGACGACGACTTCGACATCCATTACGGGTTCGAGCAGGTGCGCATCAGCCTTTTTCACGCCTTCCCTAAAGGCCATGGAGGCGGCAATCTTGAAAGCTATCTCTGAGGAGTCTACATCGTGAGAAGACCCGTCATACAGCGTGACAACCGCATCCTCGATAGGATAACCGGCAACTGCGCCCCCCAACATCGCCTCCCGCACTCCCCGTCGAACCGCGGGAACATAATCGATTGGGACCTTGCCACCCACGATCTTGCTCTCGAATAACAGGCCGGTGCCGGGTTCTCCTGGTCCAATTTCGAGCCAAACGTGACCGTACTGGCCGCGTCCTCCGGACTGCCTCACGAATCTCCCCTCAACCTTGACGGTCTTTTTAATGGCTTCCTTGTACGCAACCTGGGGTTTGCCCACGTTGGCCGCCACCCGAAATTCTCTCATCAACCGGTCTATGATGATTTCCAGGTGCAGCTCGCCCATTCCGGAGATGATCGTCTGCCCCGTTTCCTCGTCCTGGGTCACTTGGAAGGTTGGATCCTCTTCCGCTAGCTTGCCAAGGGCAGACCCCAATTGATCCTGATCGGCCTTCGTCCTCGGCTCAATGGCCACGGATATAACGGGTTTGGCAAATTCCATGGACTCAAGAAGGATAGGCTGTTCTTCTGCGCACAGGGTTTCGCCCGTGGCTGTCTGCTTCAAGCCCACCACTGCAGCGATGTCGCCGGTGTGGAGCTCCTGGATTTCTTCGCGCTTATTCGCGTGCATCTGTAGCATCCGCCCGATTCGTTCTTTCTTGTCCTTATTGATATTGAGAACCCGCGAGCCAGACTTGATACAACCAGAATAAACACGCAAATAGGTCAGCCTGCCGACGTATGGGTCCGTTACTACCTTGAAGGCCAGCGACGAAAACGGAGCATCGTCCGAAACCGGTCTGTCTTCAATGTTTCCGCTTATTGGATGATGACCTTCGGCTCCAGGAACGTCCATAGGAGAAGGAAGGTAGTCGATTATTCCGTCGAGAAGGCGCTGGACACCCTTGTTTTTGAATGACGCTCCGCAAAAGACAGGGACCGCACTCACATTGATTACGGCCTTTCGGATAGCAGCCTTGATTTCCTCTTCAGAGATTTCTTTACCTTCTAAGAATTTCTCCATCAACGTATCGTCAAAATCGGAAACGGCCTCCAAGAGGTGCTCACGATGCAACTTGGCCTCCTCCCGAAGGTCCGCAGGTATCTCGCTCTCGGTAAATACCGTACCCAGCGTATCCTCCTGATAGCTAACCATCTTCATCTTGACGAGGTCGATCAAAGCATTGAACATCTCACCTGAACCGACGGGAATTTGAACCGGTACGAAGTTTGATGCCAACCGCTCCCTCATCATGTCCAATACGCGGAAGTAGTCAGCCCCTGTCCTGTCCATCTTGTTGACGAAAGCAATTCGAGGGACTCTATACTTGTCGGCCTGCCGCCAGACCGTTTCGGACTGGGGCTCAACTCCGCCAACCGCGCAAAAAATCCCCACAGCACCGTCAAGAACGCGAAGGGAACGCTCAACCTCCGCCGTGAAATCCACGTGCCCGGGCGTATCAATGATGTTGATGCGGTGATCATTCCATGCGCACGTTGTTGCGGCTGAAGTGATCGTGATCCCTCTTTCCTTTTCCTGCTCCATCCAGTCCATTGTGGCTGCCCCGTCGTGCACCTCGCCCATTCGGTGGAGCCGGCCCGTGTAGTAAAGGATGCGCTCTGTCGTGGTTGTCTTTCCAGCATCGATATGAGCCATAATACCGATGTTCCGGATCAGTCCAAGTTCGTATTCTCTAGCCATTTTAACTACCACCGGTAATGGGCAAAGGCCCGATTCGCCTCTGCCATTCGATGGGCTTCTTCCTTCCTTTGCATAGCCCGACCCTGGTTGTTTGCAGCATCCGTGAACTCACCGGCCAACCGCTGAGCCATCGTCCTTTCCGACCGCCCCCTCGCGTAGGTAATCAGCCAGCGCAACGACAGCGATAGCCGCTCGTCGTACCTGACCTCGACAGGGACCTGATAAGTGGCTCCCCCAACCCGTCGGGATCGAACTTGGAGTAAGGGTTTCACATTCTCCACGGCGCGCTCGAAGACTTCCACGCCATCCTTGCCGGTTCTTTCTCCAATAAGATCTAGCGCCTTGTAAAACGTGCGTTCGCCCACGCTTTTCTTACCCTTACGGAAAAGGCAGCTGACAAACTGGGTGACCAGAATGCTGTTGAACTTTGGGTCGCGAACAAGGTCCCGCTTATCTGCGCGTCCTTTTCTCATGGTCTATTGCCTTGAGGTCTTTGCCCCATATTTTGAGCGCCCCTGTCTACGATCCGATACACCTGTTGTATCCAGGACGCCACGAATGATGTGGTATCTAACGGAAGGCAGGTCCTTCACGCGACCTCCGCGGATCAGCACGACTGAGTGCTCCTGAAGATTGTGACCCTCGCCAGGGATATACGCCGTCACCTCCATCCCATTCGTCAGTCGCACGCGAGCGACTTTCCTCAGTGCGGAATTTGGCTTTTTGGGAGTGGTCGTGTAAACACGCGTACATACCCCTCGCTTTTGTGGACACCCCCGCAAAGCAGGAGCAGAAAAACGCTTGGCCTTCAACTTCCGACCTTTACGCACAAGCTGGTTGATCGTAGGCAAATTGAACTCCGAGGATCGTTGTGTAGAGCAGCTTCAGACGCTCACTTCTTGAACCTCAGCCTCTTCTTCGCTTCCCTCTGCGGCTGACCCTTCTGGTGCCTCCTTTACGACCGGAACACTGTATATCCCCCGATACTTTTCTGCTCCCGTGCCCGCAGGAACGAGATGCCCGATAATGACATTCTCCTTCAGACCGAGCAGGCCGTCCTCCTTCCCTTGCACAGCCGCTTCTGTCAAGACGCGGGTCGTCTCCTGGAACGACGCAGCAGAAATAAAACTCTCGGTCATGAGAGATGCCTTCGTGATTCCAAGGAGCACAGGCTGGAACGTGGCCGGGTCGCCGCCCTCCGAAATAACTTTCTCGTTCTCTTCCTGGAAGCGGAACCGATCCACCATCTCCCCCTCCAGAAAATTCGTATCCCCGGGATCGGTCACCTGGACCTTCTGGAGCATCTGGCGGACAATGGTCTCGATATGCTTGTCATTAATTCCGACTCCCTGCAACCGGTAGACAGCCTGGATTTCGTTGACCAAATACTCCTGCACCATTTGGATGCCCTGAATACTCAAAATATCGTGCGGGTTCACGGAACCCTCGGAAAGCCGATCGCCAGCCAGAACACGATCGCCGGCCTGGACACGAAGGTGCTTCCCGTAGGGAATCGAATACTTGCGCTCCTCCCCGTCATCGGAGGTGACAAAAACAGTCCTGGACCCCCGAACGAGACCTCCAAAACTCACGGTTCCATCGATTTCGGTCACGACCGACGGATCCTTCGGCTTACGTGCCTCGAAAAGCTCCGCGACACGAGGCAATCCTCCAGTGATATCTCTAGTCTTGCTACGCTCCCGTGGTATTTTAACGAGCGTGTCTCCGGCCTCCAGCTGATCGCCGTCGTGTATAACAAGCCTGGCACCAACTGGAATGATGTAATGCCCAATCTCTTCCCCCTGTTTGTCCACGATCTGGATGCGAGGAGAAAGAGTACGGTCCCGATGTTCGGTGACGACCTGCGCTGCAAGACCAGTCGTCTCATCGGCCTCTTCCCGATAAGTGACGTTCTCCACCAGATCTACGAAATGCACCGTGCCGGCCTTGCTCGTCACAATGATGTTGTTGTAGGGATCCCATTCATAGAGGGCATCCCCTTCCTCAACCGTCTGATCATCTTGAACCTTGATGACTGCCCCATAGGGCACAAAATATCGTCCACCCCGAGGCCTTCCCTGATCGTCCTGGACCTCCAGTTCGCCGTTTCGCCCGATGACCACCCATCTGCCGTCGCCCCTGGACACGTGATCCAGATGATTGAACCGGACGACCCCCCCCCGTTTTGCAGTGATCTCTGCCTGCTCCGCAATACGGCTGGAGGTACCCCCGATGTGGAAGGTCCTGAGGGTAAGCTGTGTACCCGGTTCACCCACGCTCTGAGCTGCGATGACCCCAACGGCCTCCCCGAGATCCACCAAACGCGTGGAAGCTAGATTCCGACCATAACATTTGGCACAAATACCGCGGCGCGCTTCACAGGTGAGCACAGACCTGACGTGCACACGCTCAACGCCCGCGTCTGCGATTTCTGCAGCAAGCTCCTCACTTAGGAGCGTACCGGCCTCGACGATCGTGTCTCCGGAAATAGGATCTTCAACGTCCTCTAGGACGGTTCGCCCGACAATCCGATCCGCCAGAGGCTCAACAACCTCTTCGCCTTCCTTCAACGCCTCCATTTCGATTCCAAGTATCGTCTCGCAATCCCCTTCCGCAACAACGACGTCCTGTGCTACATCAACCATGCGACGAGTCAGGTAGCCCGCCTCCGCTGTTTTCAGCGCCGTATCAGCCAAACCCTTGCGTGCGCCGTGGGTCGAAATAAAGTACTCCAGAACCGAGAGTCCTTCTTTGAAGGAGGCGAGAATAGGTGTCTCGATGATTTCGCCAATCGCACCCGTGATCTTTTTCTGGGGCTTGTTCATCAATCCACGCATACCTCCGAGCTGTTTCACTTGGTCGTCGCTTCCTCTTGCACCTGAATCCTTCATAAGGTAAATGGAGTTAAACCCGTCTTCGGCCTGCTCAAGTGCCTCGTTCATAACCTGGGCGATGTTGTTGGTAGTATGTTGCCACACGTCGATAACCTTGTTGTAGCGCTCACCGTCGGTAATGATCCCCTGCGCATACTGCTGAAGGATCTTTTCCACTTCCCCCTGAGCTTCGTCGATCAGATCCTGTTTTTGCGGAGGCACAACCACGTCGTCCATCGCGACCGAGACTCCTGAACGAGTAGCGTAATCATACCCGAGGCGCTTGAGCCCGTCGGCATATTCTGCGGTCGCCCTGTTCCCGAAGCGTCGATGGACGTCAGATGTGACCTTCTGGATCATTTGCTTGTCCAGCAGTTCATTCACGAAGGGCATGCCCTCGGGGAGGATCTCATTGAAGATCACACGCCCGACGGTGGTAGTCACGGATTCACCCTCGATCCTGACCCGAATAGCCTCGTGGAGCCCGATGCACTCATATTCGTGCGCCATCAAGGCGTCCAAGGGGCTGGTAAAGGATTTGAGAGTACCCTCATCCTTCTGGACGATTCGGGTGAGATAATAACACCCCAACGCAATGTCGTGAGGCTTATCCACGATGACGGGCGACCCGTCTGCAGGCTTGAGCATGTTGTTGGAAGACAACATCAGTACGCGAGCCTCAATCTGTGCCTCAAACGAAAGCGGCAGGTGGACAGCCATCTGGTCCCCGTCGAAATCGGCGTTGAAGGCCGCACAAACAAGCGGGTGTATGCGTATCGCCTTACCCTCGACCAGCACGGGCTGAAAGGCCTGGATCCCCAGACGGTGAAGCGTCGGGGCCCTGTTGAGCAGCACGTAGTGATCCTTTATGATTTCCTCAAGAATATCCCAAACCTCTACGCGCTCTCTTTCTACCAGTTTTTTTGCACTCTTGACCGTCTGCACAAGCCCTCTCTCTTCGAGCTGCTTGATGATGAAGGGCTTGAAGAGTTCGAGCGCCATGTGCTTGGGTAGGCCACACTGATGGAGCTTCAGCTGCGGATCCACTACAATTACGGAACGCCCCGAATAGTCAACGCGCTTTCCGAGAAGATTCTGACGAAATCGCCCCTGTTTTCCCTTCAACAGATCTGAAAGGGATTTTAGCGAGCGATTTCCGTCGCCGCGCACAGCCCTGGATCTCCTCCCGTTGTCGAATAGGGCGTCGACCGCTTCCTGGAGCATCCGTTTTTCGTTTCTGAGGATGACTTCTGGCGCCTTGATCTCGATCAGCTTTTTGAGGCGATTGTTCCGGTTGATTACGCGCCGGTATAGATCGTTTAGATCCGATGTGGCAAATCGACCACCTTCCAATGGAACGAGCGGCCTTAGGTCCGGCGGAATTACGGGAATCGCATCGAGGATCATCCACCCGGGGTGATTGTCGGATTGTCGAAAGGCCTCGACCACCTTCAGACGTTTTAAGGCTTCCTGCTTGCGCTGGACAGAGGTTTCCATGCGGGCCTGCGTCCGCAGTTCGGCCGAGAGTTCCTCGATATCAATCTGGGAGAGGAGCAGATTCACAGCGTCGGCCCCCATCTCCACCTCGAAGTTATAGCCCTTTTCCTGGAGTTCCATCACCTCGTCTTCGGAAAGCAGATCTTTATACTTCAGGTCCGGGGCGTCCCCAGGATCCATCACAACGTAGGATTCGTAATAAATCACACGTTCAAGGTTGCGAATGGACATATCCAGGAGATAACCCATCCGGGATGGAAGCGATTTGAAAAACCAGATGTGCGATACGGGCACTGCAAGTTCGATGTGTCCAAGCCGCTCCCGACGCACGCGAGACTGCGTGATTTCCACGCCACACCGATCGCAAACCACTCCCCGATACCGGATGCGTTTGTATTTGCCACAGTGGCACTCCCAATCCTTAACGGGTCCAAAGATCCGCTCGCAAAACAGACCGTCTCTTTCCGGCTTGAATGATCTGTAATTGATCGTTTCAGGCTTGGTTACTTCCCCGTGAGACCATCCCCGAATGGTATCTGATGATGCTAATTGGATGCGGATGGAACTGAAGTCTACAGGTCGCCTGGAAGGATTCACGTCGACCACGAGGATTGCCCCCTTTTTACAAATGAATCGTAGCTACTCAGGACGTCCATCTTCTAGCACCACATCTAGGCAAAGGCTCTGGAGCTCTTTCACCAGCACATTGAACGACTCGGGCACGCCCGGCTCAGGTGGGTTCTCACCTTTTACGATAGCCTCGTAGACCTTGGAGCGCCCGGCGACGTCGTCCGATTTAACCGTAAGCATCTCCTGCAACATGTAGGCGGCGCCGTAGGCCTCCAGGGCCCACACCTCCATCTCCCCGAACCGCTGCCCACCGAACTGCGCCTTGCCCCCCAGGGGCTGTTGTGTTACAAGCGAGTAAGGGCCGATGGATCGGGCGTGGATCTTGTCACTGACAAGATGTGACAGTTTCAACATGTAAATTTGACCGACCATGACTTCCTTATCGAAGCGCTCTCCGGTCTTTCCATCGTAAAGAACGGACTTGCCCGATTCGGGCAGCCCCGCTTCCCTCAAGGCCTCCTTGATGTTCTCCAGCGAGGCCCCGTCAAACACGGGTGTTGCAATATGCCTGCCCAGTTTTTGGGCGGCCCAACCGAGGTGCGTCTCCAGGATCTGCCCAAGGTTCATGCGCGAAGGCACGCCCAGTGGATTCAGGATGAAATCCACCGGGGTACCATCAGGCAGATAGGGCATATCCTCTTCTGGTACGATGATCGAGACGACCCCCTTGTTGCCGTGACGCCCCGCCATCTTGTCGCCTACCATCAGCTTCCGCTTACGCGCCACGTAGACCTTGACCAGCTGGACGATTCCAGGAGGTAATTCATCCCCTCGCGCGATCTTTTCCAACTCGCGCTCCAACCCTTCCTCGGCCTCCCGGACGAGCTGCTGTGCCAGCTCGATGATTCGTTCGACCTTATCGGAAATGGTTGCGTTCTCCACCCAATGCTCATCCGGCCTTACAACATCGAGGTCGAGGCGTTCTGCGAGTTTCTCGTCAAAGACCTTGCCCGAACGTGCCGCCAGAGACCCGTCTTCCGTGTTTCGGATCAGATTCAGCTGTTGTCCCTCCAGCAATTCGAACACCTGCTCGTCACGGCTCTCCTTGATCGCCTTGATTTTAACAGCCGTGCGCTTCTTCGCAGCGGTAGCCTTCTCCCTGTCCGCCTTTCGGGTTTTCTCGTCCCGCTCCTTGCGAGAAAACACCTTCCTGTCCATCACCACACCGTCCATCCCGGGAGGGGCTTTCAGCGAGGCGTCTCGAACATCACCGGCCTTCTCGCCAAAAATAGCACGAAGTAGGCGCTCTTCCGGAGAGAGTTCCGTCTCGCCCTTGGGCGTGACCTTACCGACCAGGATGTCTCCAGACCTGACCTCGGCGCCCACCCGAATGATGCCGTGTTCATCCAGATTCCTGACAGCCTGTTCACTTACGTTAGGAATCTCCCGAGTAATCTCCTCGGCGCCTCGCTTCGTATCTCTGACCTGAAGCTCGAATTCCTCGATGTGGATGGAGGTGAAGATATCGGCCTTCGTGAGCCGCTCGGAAACGATGATCGCATCTTCGAAGTTGTATCCGTTCCAGGACATGAAGGCGCAAAGGGCATTGGCGCCGAGCGCCAGGTCACCCCGATCCGTCGCGCATCCATCAGCCAACACCTGGCCCGCTTCCACCCTGTCTCCTGCCTGGACGATCGGGCGCTGGTTGATGCAGACATCCTGATTGGAACGTTTAAATTTGACGAGACGATAGATATCCTCGTCGAACAGGTCGGTGATTTCAGCGACCTTTCCCTTATGGCGCTTGACGACGATTCGGTCCGCGCTTACGTCCGTGACCGTACCCGGATACCGGGCAACGATAACAGCTTTCGAGTCGATAGCCACCTTTCGTTCCATGCCCGTGCCAACCAGAGGCGCCTCGGTTCTCAACAGAGGAACTGCCTGCCGCTGCATGTTTGAACCCATTAGGGCGCGGTTCGCGTCATCGTGCTCGAGGAATGGGATGAGCGCTGCAGCAGCGCTGACCAGCTGGCACGGCGAGACGTCCATGTAGTCGATCTCTTTGGGGCCGACGACAGGAAAATCTCCCCGACGCCTGGCCTGGACGACACTGTCGGCAAGACGTCGCCGTTTTCCAATGTTCGGTATGACTTGAGCGATGGTATGTTTGTCCTCTTGATTTGCGGCGAGGTACTCGATTTCCTCCGTTACAGACCCATTCTTCACCACCCGATATGGCGTTTCCAGGAATCCGAACGAGTTGACAACGGCGTAGGTCGAAAGCGACGCAATCAGACCGATGTTTGGACCCTCTGGGGTTTCGATCGGGCAGATCCGTCCGTAATGCGTGTGGTGGACGTCGCGCACCTCAAAGCCCGCCCTGTCCCGCGTCAGACCCCCGGGTCCCAGGGCGGACAGCCGGCGCTTATGCGTCAATTCATCCAGCGGATTGGTCTGTTGGAGGAACTGAGAGAGCTGACTGCTGCCGAAAAACGCCTGCACAACCGTAGATACCGTCCGGGCATTGACGAGGTCGTGCGGGGTGAGCTGCTCGGAATCCCTGAGGCTCATCCGCTCCCTGATGGTCCGCACCATTCGCGAGAGTCCGATGGAAAACTGATTGGCAAGCAGTTCCCCCACCGAGCGTATTCGCCGGTTGCCAAGATGATCTATATCGTCCGTGTAGCCTTCGCCCTTAAAGAGCATCACCAGATACTCAATCACCCTGATGAAGTCTTCGATACAGAGGGTGGTATAGTCCAAAGGAATGTTCAGATCGAGGCGCTGCCGCATTCGGTAGCGACCCACCTCCCCAAGGTTGTAACGTTTTGGGCTGAAGAACTGGCGCTCCAACAGTCCTCTGGCCGTTTCAATATTCGGAGGGTCTCCGGGACGCAAAAGGTTATAGATCCGAGATAGCGCCTCTTCTTCGTTGTCGCACGGGTCCTTCTGAAGCGTATTGGAGATGACCCCGCCATCGTCTTCAAGATTTACATCCAGAACAGTCAGCCGCGTGACTCGGCCGCTCTTGAGCGCTGCGATATGATCTTCGGTCAACACCTGATGGGCCTCGACGATGACCTCTCCGGACTTCTTGTCGACCACATCTTCCGTTAGAATCTCGCCCACCGGATTGTCGCTGACGCGGACCGTCTTGTCCCCGTGGAAGATACCCAGAATTTCTCCGTTACTGCTGAAGCCGAGGGCACGCAGCAGCGTCGTAACCGGCAGCTTTCGCTTTCGATCGATGTGTACGTACATGATGTCGTTGATGTCCAAACTGAACTCGAGCCAAGCACCCTTATACGGGATGATCCGGGCAGAATTAAGCCGTTTCCCGTTTGGGTGTATCGACTCATCAAAGAATACGCCGGGAGACCGATGGAGCTGACTGACAATAACGCGCTCGGAGCCGTTGATGATGAACGTCCCTCCCCGCGTCATCAGCGGCAGTTCGCCAAGGAAAACCGTCTGTTCCACGATGTCTTTGATACGGGATTCGTCATTATCCTGCTTCTCCCGTGAGATCAACCGAAGCGTCGCCCGAAGAGGGGCCGCGAATGTGGTCCCGCGCTCAAGGCATTCATCTACTCCGTACTTTGGAGTGCCGATAGAATAGTCGACAAACTCAAGAGAGTATAGATTGTGCACATCAGAAATGGGAAGGATGCTGTTGAACACCGCCTGAAGGCCCTGGTTTTTCCGTTCTCCAGACGGAACATCCTTCTGCAAGAACCAGTTGTAGGAGTTGATCTGAATGTCCAGCAAATTTGGCATCTCTATCGCTGAAACGATTCTGCTGTAGGATGTTCTTTCTATGTATCCCTTATGTCCGTTCTCTGACAAGGCGCTCACTCTCCTGTAGTAAAGCCAGCCTGAAATCGGTGCGGCCTACTTGATCTCGACAACAGCGCCAACCTCCTCCAACTCAGCCTTGATCTGCTCTGCCTCTTCCTTGGTTACCCCCTCCTTCACGGCATTGGGGGCTCCATCGACGAGAGCCTTGGCCTCCTTCAATCCCAGATTCGTGAGGCTTCGAACGACCTTGATCACCTGAATCTTCTTATCGCCCACAGCGGAGAGGATCGCGTCGAATTCCGATTGTTCCTCTTCGGCTGCCGGGGCAGCGGCGCCCGCAGCAGGTGCGGCGACAACAGCGGCCTGGGCACTGACTCCAAATTTTTCCTCCAATGCCTTGACCAGATCTGCCAGCTCGAGAACCGACAATTTTTCGATCTCGGTGATAATTGTTTCTATACTCATAGCATTTCCTCCGTAACTCCTTTCGAGATTGATATCAACAAGCCCCGATTATGAACCCTCGGCCTCTTTACGCTGCTCTGCGAGGGCGTTTAGCGTACCTAAGAGCTTCTGTATCGTTCCAGCCAAACAGAAGGCCAAACCAGAGATTGGACTTTGTACCGCAGCGACAAGCTGCCCGAGCATCACCTCTCGTGGAGGCAATGAGGCCAGGGTCTTTAGCTCATCGTCGATGTAGATCTTGCCCTCGACCAGCCCAGCCTTCATCACGGGACGGCCGTCGGCACCATCTGCAAACGAAGCTAGCAGCCTCGCGGGAAGAACAGGATCTTCTTCGGTGTAAACGACACCGGTCGGCCCACTCAACAATGCGTCAAGCCCGCTAAGACCGGCGTCTTTGGCCGCAAGAATCGCGAGACGATTCTTAACGACTCGACAGGAGACAGCTTCCTCGCGAAGACGCCGCCGAAGGCTGCCGAACGTAGGAACATCCAGCCCCGTAAAATCGGTCAAGTAGATCCCGTTCGCCCGTCTTAGGATTCCACTAAGCTCTTCAACAGCTGCAACCTTTTCAGCCGTAGGCATCTTTGTTTCCCAGCCTGCTAGTTGACAAAACTTGCTCGGTCCAGACGGATCCCCGGGCCCATCGTCGTCGAAAGGGTCACAGATCGAATGTACTGTCCCTTTGCGGAAGCCGGTCGCGCCCTTGAGATGACGTCAATCAAAGCATTCGCATTCTCGAGGAGTTTGCCCTCCTCGAATGAAACTTTGCCGATGGGAGAATGCACGCTGCCTCCACGGTCCACTCTGAATTCCACCCGGCCCGCTTTCGCTTCTTTTACGGCTCGTTCAATGTCTTGAGTGACCGTCCCGCTCTTCGGATTGGGCATAAGCCCTCGAGGCCCTAAAATGCGCCCCAATTTGCCCACGGCGCCCATCATATCCGGAGCAGAGACCGCAATATCGAATTCCGTCCAGCCGCCAGAAACCTTTTCAACCAGATCCTCGGCACCGACAACATCTGCCCCGGCCTCCTGAGCGCTCGCCGCAAGCTCTCCCTTGGCGAACACAACCACCCGGACCTCTTTTCCCAAGCCGTGAGGCAAGATGACCGTTCCGCGAACCTGTTGATCGGCGTGCCGCGGGTCCACACCAAGGCGGATAGCCAGCTCAACGGTCTCGTCCAGTTTTCGATTGGGCATCCGCTTGAGTAAACCCATCGCCTCATCCAGAGAATACCGATTCTGACGATCGAAAAGCTCCAACGCGCCCCGATAGATCTTGCTTCTTTTCCTGGGCATTTGGTGCCTCAAAGGATTCCGTTAGTCACTCACCTCTAGCCCCATGCTGCGGGCTGTACCCTCAATCATCCGAGCAGCAGTCTCTATGCTACTCGCATTCAGGTCGACCATCTTCAACTCAGCGATCTCCCGAACCTGATCTCGCGTTACGGTCCCCACCTTTGTCCGGTTTGACTCTGGAGATCCCTTTTCTACCTTTGCCGCCCGTTTCAAGAGGATGGAGGCCAGCGGGCTCTTCAGGATAAAGGAAAAACTCCGGTCTGCGTAGACCGTTATGACAGCCGGGATAACGAGCCCCTGCTTATCCCGCGTTTGGGCATTGAACGCCTTGCAGAACTCCATAATGTTGACACCGTGTTGTCCCAAGGCCGGCCCCACAGGAGGCGTAGGCGATGCCTGCCCCGCCGGAATTTGCAGCCGTATCATCGAAAGTACTTTTTTCGCCATTTTGCCCTGAATTCGAAAATTAACAACGACACGGAACGAGCGGCGGCGGCGCTTTACGCCTCAGTGGCAATCTCGACCTGCAAAACGTCCAGCTCAACCGGCGTATTCCTGCCGAAGATGCTGACCATGACCTTGATCTTGCTTTTCTCTGGATTGATATCGTCTACCAATCCGATGAAGTCGCTGAACGGACCGTCAATCACCTTGACTCGATCCCCCACTTGGTAGGGCATCTCCTTCACGTCTTCTTCCTTGCGCCGATCGATCTGCCCCAATACGCGCTCGACTTCTTCCTCCCTGAGCGGCTGTGGATGCTTTCCCGGCCCGACAAAACTGGTCACCCCGGGAACACTCGTCGCAAAATGAAGAGTCTCTTTGTCGAGTTCCATCTCCACAAGAACATAGCTCGGTAGAAATTTTTTCAAGGACGTGGTCTTGCGACCGTCCTTCATTTCTACCACTTCTTCTGTGGGAACCACGACGCGGCCGATGCGCTCCCCGATTCCAGCGCCATCTTTGGCCCCTTCGATGTAGGAGCGGACCTTATTTTCGTGACCAGAATAGGTATGCACGGCGTACCATTTCATCGAACTTTGCCCTACGGGTTAGATTCGATCCACCACCTTAGGGACATGGACATATCTACCCTCTCCCCCAAACTGCCACTTTGATTCATCATTATCATCAGGGAATTCAGAACCTCGGGCCCCCAAAAAAGCCCGACCAAGCTGGAGAGGAAGGTTTCGGCACCGATATTCGCGTTACATCGTGCTTCAGGCCAGGATGCGGCTCATCACGAAGGACAGAATCTGATCAATAAAAAAAATGAAAATTGCAAAGGCCAACGAAACCATAAGCACGATCGTTGTGGAGGATCTTAGTTCATCACGGGTAGGCCAGGTCACCTTACCCATCTCCATTCGTACTTCCCTGAAGAGTTGAGGGATCTTCCGGAACATCTCGCCACATCCCCAAGGAGAAGCCCCTCAACTTCCAGAATCAAACTCCAGGTTGAGAGTAGAACCGTGTTGCCCGGTAAAATGCGTACCGTGATGAATTGCCGCAGATCGATCCCCGACTACTCGGAAGCCAAAAATGGCAGGCCAGGCAGGACTCGAACCCGCAACCGCCGGTTTTGGAGACCGATGCTCTACCAGTTGAGCTACTGGCCTATGCCATGATTAGCGCGTCTCCCGATGCTCGGTATGCGTCCGGCAGAATTTACAATATTTCTTGAAGGCCACCCGGTCAGGATGCAGCCTTCGGTTCTTGTCCGTCGTGTAATTCCGGCGTGAACAATCGTTGCACGCCAAAATGATCAGCTCCCGCGGCAAAACAGACTCCTACCTGAAATGAAGGCTCCGGATTTGTCTGGAGCCCACGACCGGACTCGAACCGGTGACCTCTTCCTTACCAAGGAAGTGCTCTACCTACTGAGCTACATGGGCAGCGATAAAAGACCAATCTGCGGAAGGCAGCTTGGAGCGGGAAACGGGACTCGAACCCGCGACCCTCAGCTTGGAAGGCTGATGCTCTAGCCAACTGAGCTATTCCCGCACAAATCTATAAATAACAAATACTTACGAATAAGAACCAGGCGAAGTTATCCAGAATCTTTTCGAGATTAGACAAAATATTAAAAATCCCTTATAAAGTCAAGGATTTTCTGGGATACTCGACCCTCGGCATCACTTCGTTCGCCTGGCATCCCACTTCTGGTCAAAAAAGAAACCCCTCCTGACAAGGAGGGATTCATTTCTTCAGAGTGAATCTGGTGGGGGGTGGCGGATTCGAACCACCGAAGGCATGCGCCAACAGATTTACAGTCTGCCCCGTTTGACCGCTTCGGTAACCCCCCATCTCCGTTCCAGAACAGGGCAAATTATACTAGACACCCCTCGAAAAGTCAAGGAGGAAAGCCCTTATTCTCCTTAATTGGTGTTTGACAACCCATCCCCGAATTGGTAGTTTCATTTCTACGAGACCTGATACTCAAAGATTAAAGGAGTCTGACCTGATGACCGAACCCATTCAAGGCTATGCGCGGATAGGGCTTGTGCACTTTATGGCCTACAAGGCTTGTATGGGCGGAGAGGGCCCAATCCTAGAATCCCTGGAAAAAATCGCACAGGACCCATACTTTCAGGCCGTTGAAATCACTCAGATGAAGGATCCCCACACCAGGTCGAAGGCCATCCAACTGCTCGAAACCGCACACCTGGATGTCGCTTTCGGGGCGCAGCCCATCCTGTTGGGGAACAAACTCGACTTGAATTCGCTGGATGAGTCCCATAGACTCCAGGCGATTGATGCCGTAAAGGGAGGAATTGACCAGGCCGAGGAATTCGGCGCAGAGGGTGTGGCCTTACTCTCCGGACCCGACCCCGGTCCCACGGATCGGGACCTCGCCTCAAACCTGCTGGTCGACTCTCTGAAGCGCCTCTGTGATTATGCGGGATCAAAGGACGTGAACATCATTCTCGAGACATTCGACCGAGTCCCCTATGGCAAGAACTGTCTCGTGGGACCCAACGCATTGGGCGTTGAAGTATCTTTGAAGGTCCGCAAGGAATACCCAAACTTTGGTCTCATGCTTGACCTGAGTCACTTACCCCTCCAGGGAGAAAGTCCGGCTTACGCCCTGGGGCTTGCGCGAGACCATCTCGTCCACGCGCATATCGGCAACTGCGTAATGCGGAACCCGGAACATCCCGCCTATGGGGACAACCACCCGCGATTTGGATGTGAAGATGGCGAAAATGATGTTGAGGAACTTGCCGAGTTTCTCACAGAACTCCTCAATATCGGATTTCTCGACCCAAACAAATGCCCCATTCTCAGCTTTGAGGTTGGACCCATGGAGGGAGAGTCCCCTGAAACCGTGGTTGCCAATGCCAAACGCGTACTCGACACGGCCTGGAGCTTAATCTGACACGTCTAGCTTCCTACATTTTGAGCCGGGATCTTTTTCAGGGGTTCCGGCTTGTTTTATACCCAACCATCGATATGCCCTGACAAAGACCTCGATCCCGGCTTCAGGTAACCTTACGATGACATTCAAACCCACGATTCGAGACAAACGCAAACTCCAGCTCTATGCCTCCATATCGGTCTCGGCACTGATCATGTGTCTGGGTCTACTCTCTGCTTCCTACGCGGTTCGCCTGATGCAGTCCAGTCTAGAGCAGCAGGTCGCAGAGGACAACGAGATGATCGGGGAAAACCTGAGGATAATCTTCAATCAGCTGACCCGGGAGTATAAGGATCCCGACTTGGCCATCGGTCAAGTACAGCAGGTACTCGAGGGCCTGAAGGCAAAGGGATGGAAGGGGTTTGCGTGTGTACTGGACAAGAACGGGCGCGTCCTTGCGCATCCTAGGCGGGAGTTTGTGGGCATGCAGGTTCGTCTTGATACATATAGGCCAACATCCCTTCTGGGGTCTCTCTCACCTGATATGCGCAGCCTTCAAAATCCGAATACGACCGAACAGGGCGGCGCATACCGAACAGAGTCGGACATCATTGTGAGCAGGTGGTTGCCAGAGTGGATGACTTACCTGTGCGTGCATCAATCCTACAGGCCGGTGAGCCTGCGTCTGGATAGGCTTCGCAAGACCCTCATCGGCATAGGAATCGGGTTTGTATCGGTTGCGGCCGCCGGGACCTGGGTTTTCGTCGGGTGGCTGGTCGAGCGCTACGAGAGTCACATCAGCAGGTCCGAAGCCAGGAACCGCGTCCTTGTTCAGAACTCTGCGCCCATCATCGTCGCAGATCATGACGGATCCATCCTCGACGCGAATGCACAGGCTGGGGTTCTATTCCGAACGGCACAGGAAGGCCTCCTTGGAAAAAATCTGGAAGACCTTTGGGTTCCAGAACAACGGCACCTGCTTGAAGGTCTGCTCCACAGCATAGCGTCCAATGAGGTAGTCGAGCGAAGCGACCTAGACCTGCTCACCGTGGATGGGGGACGCACACCTGTGGACCTTCGGGCGTGCCCCATCGAATACTCGGGTAAGAATGCCATCTACCTGTTGATTCGAGACATCACGGAGAGCCGCCGCGCTAAAGAGGAAATCCTTGAAGCGAATCGGAGTCTCCAGGAACTCGACAAGCTTAAGACAGATTTTCTCAACACGGTCTCTCACGAACTCCGCACACCGCTCACTTCTATGAGATGGTCTGCCGAGTCCTTATCAGAACTCGTCAAGGAGAAAGCGGAGGGGACCGTGCAAAAGCTCCTCCGCATCATCCGTGAAGACAACCAGAGGCTCTCAATCCTGATCGAGCAACTCCTCAGCTTTTCTCGACTCGATGCCGGACGGCTGATGCCCAGCATGCAGTCACTCGCCTTGGCGCCCATTCTCAAGAGGGCCCTTGAAGAAGTGACGCCCATTTCGGAGAAAAAAGGCGTCAAACTGACTTGGAGTGATGTCTTCCCTGAGGTGCATCTCACTGCTGATCCGGAACAGCTCCAACAGGTGTTCGTAAATATTCTGGACAACGCGATCAAGTACACGCCCCCGGGAGGTGAAGTCCGTCTGTCCTGCGAGATGCGCCAGGGCTGGGTGACGATAGACGTTGAAGACAACGGGATCGGCATCCCGGAGCAGGACCGCAAAAGGATCTTTGAAAAGTTCTACCGCGTGGACCGCCCAGATGTGGAGAAAGAAAAGGGAACCGGCCTCGGTCTGGCGATTGTCAAGGGGATCACGGAGGCCCACGGGGGTGAGATACAGGTCGAGAGCACCGAGGATTTAGGCTCCAAGTTCACCTTGCGCTTACCCGAAGGAGATCCTCAAGCTCAACCGAAATGACCCCTCGTCAGTCCGCCCCTCGAAGGGCCTCCCGAATTCCGCTCTCTTCCCGCTTAAGTGTTTGACATCCCGGTCGATAAGTTATGTAAGAGCAAGGACCTAGAAGAAATTTCAGAATAGGATCGAACACCTGCAATGACATTTAGGATGCCGACGCGCCACCTCCAAAAGTCCTTACTGCTGTGCGTCTTGTTTGGGTGCGGAAACCACCACGTGGTCCAGGGCGGTCCGCTCCGGAGAGAATCCGGCCTGAGCGCGGGCAAGTTGGAATCCCTTGCCTTCTCACACTATGGCGAGCGGGACTACATCCGTGCTCTTCGATATGCCTACATGGCCACCGAGAAGAGGAAGACAGATCCCCGACTTGCCTTCCTCCTGGGCCTCATCTACGACACAGGATTGTCAAGACCAGACCTTGCGATACCTGAATACCGTCGCGCGACACCCCTTCGACCGGCGACCGATCTGCCAGACCGCATCAACCGAAGGATCCAATACCTGAGCAGGATGGCGGCAAAACGAGCGGCCCTGCGCGTCCTCGAATCGGACGCTCCACCTCCTCTTTCAGGAGATCGAATCGCCGCCTTTCCGTTTCGGGTGAGGGGTTTGGCCTCGCCATCGGCCTTATCACTCGGCCTCATCGATCTCATCCTCCACGATCTGGAGAGACGATCCGGTCCGCCTCAGATAGACCCCTTCGGGCTTCACACACTGAGTTACGCGTTCCAGGATGCCTTTCCCGATGGTGAGCCTGCCGACTTTGCGAGATGGGTTGGGGCTGGGCGAACGCTGACCGGGACACTGATCGATCTGGGCCGGGACGGAATCCAGGTCACCCTCCGAGTCCTGGACTCTGAAGGGCAGACCGTTTTTCAGGCGCCGCCCGTTTCCGGGAGTTTAAAGAACCTCTTCGAGTTGCACACCGCACTCCTGAAGGAGGCAGAGGCAGGTCTCGAGGTCTCACGATCGGAACGCCTCCCTCTTACTTCAATCGAGTCACCCCTGGCGTTCCACCTCCACACCCAGGGTCTACTGCTCTACCTTTCGGGGAAATCCTTGCACGCCTACGAGCATCTGGAAGACGCTCGGGCACTGGACCAGAATTCTGATCTGGTTGCCCGAACCCTTCGCTGGGTGCGTCTCGATCTTGAGGGAGAGCAGGAAGGGCCCGAGTTCGCGGGACTTTATCGCGATCTCTTGACAAAACCTGACCCCGCTGCCGCGGTCAAAAGTCGGCTGGCGACAACGCATACACTCACGGCAGCGATTCCAGGTACGTATTCAGGGGCCGAGAGTCTGAATCCATTCAAACCACCGAGCACAGAGGTCGGACCGTGAAACGTACGTGCCTCTTCATCCTTTTCCTGAGTTGGTCGAGCCCGGCCCTGGGCGGGAGCCTTTTTGGAGGGTATCTCCATCAAGTGACGCTCAAAGAAGGTGGGACTTCAACCCGAATTCGTCAGTGGGTCTCACCCCTGCGCTATCGGATTCCTTTTGCCGGTGGAAGCGTGAACATTCGAAGCGCGGTGATCTACGTCCAGCAGAGCGGGTCGACATCACAGGAGGTCTGGACCACGCTCGACACGCACCTGAGTGGCGTCTGGAATTTGTGGGGAAAAGGTCTGATAAGCCTCTACACGACGATGCCTACCGGGAAGCGGGCGCTTGATGAAACGGAGGCCTCCCTGGCACGCCAACTGTCTCGAAACGACCTTAATTTTCCGGTGAGGACACTCGGGCAGGGACTAGACTTAGGAGGGACGATAAGCGGCGCGCTGCAGTCCGGACATTTCAGCCTTAGTTTGGGGCTGGGCTACTTTCGAAAAGGTGCGTACGAGCCGGTCGAAGGCCTTTCTGACTACAAGCCGGGCGACGAAGCCTCGATGACCTTCGGTATGGACTATACCTGGAAGCGGTTCGTCTACCGGATCAGTGTGATGGGTACCGTCTATCTAACGGACCGCCTCGACGGCACAGTCATCTTTCAGCACGCAAAACAAGCCCTCGTTCAATCCAGCGTGCACCTGCAAGGCGAACGGATCCAGCTCAAAGCCGAGATCACCGAAATCGTGAGATTAAAGAACCAGGACCTGGCGGGGGGCCTCTTCCTCTATGAAACTCGCGACAGCAACGGCAACGATTTCCGTATCCATCTGGAAGGTTTATGGACCCCCATCTCATTCCTGACCGTCGTTGGAGAGGGTCATTTGAAACACCTGAGTGCCAATGCCTACGCGGCAAATCATCCGCTGCACATCGGGCGCGCTCGACTCTGGGGTGGTGGCGGAGGCTTTCTGCTATCGCTGGGAAGAAACCGCACCCTCCGACTCCAGGCCACCCGATGGGACGGATCGACCGCAGACCGTGCGATCAAGCTGTCCGCAATGAACTTTCAGGCCGGATTCGGTCACCGATTCTGACAGAAAGATAGTAGTATAAAAACCCCCGTTTGTTTCAGCGGGGGTTTTTATTTTTTAGTAGCTATTGCAGCTGCGCTCTACGGCGTGCCTGCTGACCCTCTACGCCAATCACCCTGCCGAAAATCCGGGCGAAAACCGCGATGATGTAGAAGAGATAGATCGAAACCAGCGGTAGTCCGATGTAAGGCAGCCCACTCAGCAGCACGTTGCCGACCAGCCAGAGGAAGAAGAAAGCGAAACAGGCCTGCAAATAATCCGCACGCACCACCTCCCGGATGTCCTTCAAGAGCGAGCCGGGATCAAAGGCCGCCCAAACCTTTCCCTCCGCTGCGAACCGAGCGAATGCGATCGGGAAGAATGCAGACAAGACTGCAAAAGTGGCCAACAACGAGGACACCAGTATGGCGAAATTCTCAGGGTCTTCGGTCGTAGGCGCCACACCGAAGGGTTTCAGGAAGGCTATCAGACCAACTACCGCTAGAAACGCATACCCGAGAACAATGAGGAATAACCATAAACCCGCGATCGAAAACTGTTTCCAATCTCGCCAGTGCGGAAGCTCACTCGATTCAGCCGCATTGAGGCCGTCGATGAAGATCCGATATAGATAGCCCCACGCCGCGAGCTTGGGGAATAGCCCGATTGGAATGAGCACGACGTAGGCGAACGTGGGTACGTTGACGGAAAGGCCCAGAAGGACGCATAGCATCAGTCCAAAATCGAGCAGCCCTCCTAACAACACCTTTCTAAGCCATTCCGGATCCTTAAAAGGAGCCTTGAAAGACGTCTCAAACACCGATCGAAACATAGCCTCCCCACGTACTAGATCTTGTCCAAGGCTCCAGCCACGTCCGCAATGAGATCCTCCGCTTCCTCCACACCCACAGCGTATCGGACGAGTTCATCGATGATCCCGATTTCCAGACGCTCCTCGCGCGAAAGTTCATAGTAGGAGATGGAAGCGGGATGAGAGACGATGCTCTCTACGCCTCCCAGGCTGGCACCGATACAGGGAATCTTCAAGTGATCAAGAAACGCCATGGTCTGTTCCAGGTCTGCGTCCAGGTCAAAACTCACAACACCCCCGCAGCCTCGCATCTGTGCCCGCGCGATTTCGAAGTGGGGGTGACTTTCGAGGGTGGGATAGTAGACCCTGCGAACTTTAGGATGCGATTCAAGGAAACGCGCAAGCGAATCTGCCGTTGCGTTTTGGCGAGCCATCCGTAACGGAAATGTCTTAAGGCCACGAACAAGCAAGTAAACCGAGTGAGGATCTGGGATCCCGCCCAAGATGCCGCGGTAATCCTTAATCGCCGAAACGATCGGCTCCGCCCCGAGCACCGCCCCTGATATGATATCGTTGTGCCCCCCCAGATACTTTGTGGCGCTGTGGATCACCAGGTCCACACCGAACGATAGGGGTTGCTGATTGAAGGGTGTTGCGAAGGTGCTGTCGATCACGACCTTGACGCGTCTCTCCTTGGCAACGGATACTAGCCTTTCCAGATCCAAAACGTTCAGGTGTGGATTCGTCGGAGACTCAGATACCACGGCCCGAGTGTTTTCTTGAAAGGCGGACTCCAGTTCCTTATAATTCCCGGCCTGTACGAACGTCGTGTCCACCCCAAACTTATGGAGTACTATTTTGCAGAACTGAGCCGTTTTTCGATAGCAGTCGTCCATAATCACGGCGTGCTGACCGCTCGAGAGCATTGCGAGCAGCGTTGTGGTAATCGCGCTCATTCCAGAAGAGAAGAGCAGGGCAGTTTCAGCCCCCTCCAGCGCTGCCAGCTTTGCCTCTGCAACGTGCTGCGTGGGATTTCCGTACCGACCGTAATCCAGCCTGGGCTTTCGTCCAGACACAAAGTCGTTGACCGCTTGACTGTCTTCAAATACATAGGTTGACGTCTGGGCAATCGGCACGGTGAGGGAATGTCCCCAACGGCTGTAGTCTTCACCTGCGTGCACAGCCTTTGTGGACGAACAAAGGCCTTCGCCGTCTTGGTTCATCGCCGCCTATCCTCCTTACGCATAAAAAAATCCCGGGCGCCAAAAAGCCCGGGAAACGAGTTGCTCTAGCCAACGAACGTCGGCTGTCGAGCAGCTTTTTAGCGAATTGTTTAGAGTGGCTGCAATACGCCTCAAATCACCACTGCTATTCGACTAAACGCCCGGCTCAATCTAAGCAAATCTCTCTATTCTGTCAACCTTTCATTCGGCCATCCAGCTCCCGAAACACGAGGTCGCGTACGGATTCATAGTCAGGGGGGAGTTCCACCGGCGTGTTGTGATAATGGGGAGTGATTCCCGCCTCACGGAGTCGATCCCCGTGGTACTGCACCTTGACATCGGTAAACTTCAAACCGTGCGCAGTTGAAATTACAACTACTTTTTCATCCCCCTGGATCACGCCGTTCTCCAAGAGTTTCGAAAGCACGGCAAAGGCAACGCCCGTATGGGGACAGGTGAAGAGTCCGGTTCTGTCTGCCCGTGCCGCGGCGTCGGCAAGCTCCTGTTCCGATGCCTGCTCCACAACACCATCGAAGGCCTTCAGAGTCTTGATCGCCTTTTCGACACTCACGGGGTCACCGATCCGGATGGCGTTGGCCAGTGTAGGCTGCGCGTGAATCGGTTCGAATTGTTCGAACTTCTTGAGATAACTCAAATAGAGCGGATTAGCTCGAGCGCTCTGGGCAACTGCAATCCGAGGAAGACGCTCGATTAGCCCCATCTCTTGCATCTCGAGAAATCCCTTCCCGATGGCACTTACGTTCCCCAGGTTCCCCCCTGGGATAATGATCCAATCGGGCACCTGCCAGTCAAACTGCTGCAGCAGTTCCGCACTGATCGTCTTCTGTCCCTCCACGCGGAGGGAGTTCATGGAATTGGCAAGGTATATGTTCTCTTCGCTGCACAGGTCCTGAACAAGCTTCATGCACCCGTCGAAATCGGTATCCAGACTCAAGACGAGGGCTCCATTTGCCAACGGCTGCACCAGTTGTGCATGAGAGACCTTGTCCTTCGGCAGGAAGACGATGGCCTGGAAGCCTGCAGCGGCGCAATATGCCGCAAGCGCCGCCGAGGTATCACCGGTTGAGGCACATGCCACAGCCGGAATCCTCTGTCCGTTGACAATCATCTCCTTCACCATCGAGAGGAGCACCGTCATTCCGAGATCTTTGAACGAACCTGTATGGCTGTTCCCACACTGCTTCACCCAGAGTTCTGCCAGGCCGAGCTGACCTCCGAGGCGCTCGGCCCAGAAGAGATTGCTCCCCCCCTCATACATCGATACAACGTTGTCATCCTGCACGACCGGACAGACCATCTCCTTCTTGCCCCACACCGAACTCCCGTAGGGCCACTCCGTGCGCATGTATCGACGGTCGAACAACTGCCGCCAGTAGACCGGCGATTTGGTCCGGAGGGCGTCCATGTCGTGCCTAACCTCTAACAGTCCGCCGCAGATCGGACATTCGTAGATGATCTGTGTGAGGGGGTAGCGCCCCTCACAGCCCCTGAAGCACTGAAACCACGCGCTGTAGGGCATAGCCTGCTTCCTTCCTGAAAAAGACCCAACCGCTTCCGTCAAATCTTCTCGATACCCGCCGCGTTTATCCATCCGCCGATCCCATTCGAAAGCCGCACCAAAAACCATTCCCTCTCTACGCGCTCGATCGCAACTTTCGTACCCTCGTGTATCGCGAAGACCCGCAGATAGTCCTCTCCGGGTCCGCTACGGCCTAAGACCTCTTCCACCAAGACGATCGCCTCCTGAGCTACTTCCCTATCGTAGATCTTGAACGCCAGCACAACCCCGGTTCCAGAAAGAGAGAATCCCAGGACGACCAAAAGGACTACACACAGGATCCGTTTTCCGGGAAGGAGCGCCATTACCGCAGCCGTCACGTAGACACATAAGAGCAGGATACTGGCGAACAGGGTAAGGGCATGCGCACTGAACGCGTCGTAAGTCGTCTTCATCGCGCGGGTGGCGAAGTTGGCGTCGAGCTCAGGCTCTTTGTCCACCTTCGATGCATTCACAAACCTCAGGTTCGCGGCAACATCTTCGTCGCCCGGCAGGAACCCTAAGGCCCTTTCGTAGGCCAGGATCGCCCTACCGATCCGACCAGATTTGAAATGGGCATTGCCGAGATTGTGATATACATATCCGTTTCTGACGCCTCGTGGCACAAGCTGCTCATACAGAGCCACCGCCTCGGCATACTCACCGATTCGATAGTGCGCGTTGGCATCGTTGTAGATGGAGGCGTTGGCACTGAGCGCATCGGAACGGCTCGCCGGTAGAAGAACGAGAAAAGCACCAATCAATATGGATCTCGCTAACCTTCGATCCCTCACTAGATCACCTTTCCGAGCGCCTCAATCAGTTCCCCCGTCTGCTCGCACAGCCTCTTCATTTCACCATTTGAAGCCTGAGCGGGAGAAAACCGAGCCATGTCGCATTGGTAGAGTACAGCCTTGACCTGGGCCGTCAGATCTTGCGGTACGCCCTGCTCCACGAGAATCCTGTCGGACGAATCCCCGAGGATCTCGGATGGCGCCAGGTTTAACCGGTCGGCCAGAAACTGGATAAGGGCCCGGTAGACTTCGGCGTAGAACGCAGCGTCCTTCCCCTCCCTCATAAGTCTCTGAGCCTGTGACAGCCTGCGTTTGGCCTCAGACTTTGACCGACGCCGGCGGGCGTAGGCCACATCTCCGTGCATTCGTTCCCGGTGCCGCTTGTAGGCCACAACGCCCAGAAGGGCGATCACGGGTAAAACCTGAAGGGTAAGAAAGCGCCCATCTTTGTAAAGCGCGCCGCCGTGATCCTCGAGGGCGGTCAAGTCCGGTTTGATGTGTCGGACATCCTCTCCCAACAGCCGAATCTCTTCCCGGCTGAGGAGGGGGGCCCTCACGGTATGGGCGGGATCCAACCCTTGCGTTACGAGGAGATCCACAGGTTCGGTCTCGATCGTGACGTAGTCCCGTTGAGCGGGGTCGAAATAGGACATCTGAAACGGCGGGATTTGGATGCGGCCCGATGCTTCTGGAATGACTACGTATTCAAACCGTTTTCGACCCCTGATTCGATTTCCCTTCGTCTCTTTTTCAACGGTAACCTTAGGATCATAGAACTGAAGCCGATCACTCTTATGGCGCACCGGCTCGGTTAAAGTGTTCAGATTGCCCTGTCCAGACAGGGTCACACTCAGTGAGACAGGTTCCCCCGCAGTAATCGTCTTTGGATCCACTTCCGACAGGATCCGAAACTGCCCCACTGCTCCGTCGAAGGTTGGAGGGGCACCCGCGGGCAGGGGAAGCACTTCGATCTCCGTGGGCGCAGACCGTAGGGTGACCTGCTGTGCCTGAAACGGGTTTAAATCCAAGAAATCATCAAAGTCGAACAAACTCCTTCGGTTTCGTCGGACTGGAATCTCGCAAACAATCTCAAGTTGTTCCAACTCTTGTCTGCCTGATGTTGTGGGAAAGAGGGCAACACGCTTCAGGAGCACCGAGTTGTATACCCGTCCGTGCACGCTTTCGCGCTTTAGATCGAGCCGCTGGGCGTCGTAGAGCGATTCCGCCCAGAATCCGGTGAAGGTCGGATTTCGACTGTAGCTCACGTTCTGAAGGTTGTATCTCGTAAAGAGCGTGTAAGAAAGGTTCAGCTGTTCTCCCACATAGACTCTGTCCTTGTCCGCCTCTGCCCGGATGAAGAGATTCTCCTCGATTTCGCGAACGTCGGTCCCCTTCAGAGTCTTTCCTGTTCGTGGGACAGACTGGGAACGTCCTCTTCCCGTTCCCTTCACCACTTCCACTCGAAGCGTAGAAGTCTTATAGGATTTTCCCTGGTGTGTCACGCGGGCCGGACCGATCAGGAAGGAACCCTCCCGCTCCGCTTCTAATGTGTAGACGAATGAAACCTCCCGAGTGGTAGTCATCGCGCCGTTCACGATGCTGATAGAGGTGGAACTCGACGACGTCCTACCCAGAATGCTGAACCCATCTGGAGCGTCCAACTCGGGCGTCGGTGCCGATTTCAGACCCTCTGAGGACATCGTAACCGTAAGGGTCAAACGCTGTCCAGCCTGGACCCGATTCTTATCTACGCTCGCGCGAAAATCAAGTTCTCCCGCGAGTGTGGATTGAGGAATCTGCACAGCGATACTCAGAGCCAGCAGCACGAACCAGAAGCGACCTGCAGGCTTTTGATTCACCTCGGAATAATTTCCGGATCTACCATTCATTACCAGTATATCGTTCCTCAGACAGTCGGATCCTGCGCCGCTTCTGAGCTTCTATCTCGTGGGCTTTTAGGGCCTCGAGGAGGCGTTCGGCCTCCTCGAGGCTCAGCTCGCCCTCCTTGGGCGTTGCCTCATCCTCGCGCGTCTCGTCGCGCCCTTCCTCGTTAGGCTGCTGTGTTTCCTGATTGTCGTCTTGTGTGTCTTCAGGTTTCTGCTGACCATCGGCGCCTTGCTCTTTATCCTCGGGGGATGACTCCTCTTCTTCCCCCTCCTCTTTATCCTTTTCTTGCTTATCCTGTTCCTGACGCTGTTCCTCTTCCTGCTGGTCTAGAAGGTCCCGCACATACTCCAGATTGATCTTTGCGGCCGTATCGTTCGGATCGAGCTCCAACGCCTTCTTGTATGCACCGACCGCTTCATGAAGTTGGTTCTTCCGGAAGAGGACATTGCCCAAATTGTATAAGCTCTTCGATGAAAAGGATGCGTCAGGGTCGTCCAAGGCGTGCTCGAATTCCTGGATGGCCTCGTCGTGTCTGCCTTGCTTGTAAAGGGCATCCCCTGCATTGAAGTGAAGCTGTTTTGATTCCGCATCCTCAAGCTGAGCTTCTCGATAATGCTCAAGGGCCGCTTCGAACCGTCCTTCATCGAACAATCGATTCCCTTCTAGATTCTTCTTTGCCACCGGATCAAGAAAGGTGAAGCCCAGTAGCGGAAGGACCAGAACAGCGACCACGTAAGATGATGCAAAACTTTTCAAAAAACTCTCCTCACTGGAACCGTCCTCTCCATTCCCCGCCCAACTTTCGTCGGTCTGAAAGCAGCGCCTCACCCAAGAAGCAGACCAGGGCAAGCGCCAGAGGCCATTGAAAGCGATCTATGTATTGAGTGTACTCACGCGAACCCAGGTCTTTCTTCTCCATTTCTGCGATTCTGGTATACACCTCTTCAAGACCGACCCTTCCCCCGCCGGCCTGCACATAGGCACCATCTGTCAGCGCAGCCATTTTCTCCAGGGTGGCCTGGTCCAGACGTGTCTTCACGATACGCCCCGCGGAATCCCTCAAGTAATTTACCTCATCCCCGTCTCGAATCGGGACGAGCTCTCCATCGGGCGTCCCGACGCCAACGGCGAAGATGCGAACACCGGCGTCAGCCGCCGCCTCTGCTGCGTCGAGCGGATCTCCGGCGTGGTCCTCTCCGTCGGTGATCAGGATCAAGACCTGGTACTTCTTTTCGCTCGACCCGAAGGCCCGCGTGGCCATCCGAACGGCATCTCCGATCGCCGTTCCCTTTACGGAGATCAGGTCCGTGTCTACCGTGTCCAGAAAGATCTTTGCGGCACCGTAATCGAGCGTCAGAGGGCACAACACAAAGCTTTTCCCGGCGAAGGCCACGAGTCCGATTCGATCCCCTTCCAATCGGTCGATCAGTCCTTCGATCTCATACCGCGCGCGCGTAAGTCGGTTCGGCTTGATGTCTTCGGCCAACATGCTCAAGGAGGTATCGAGGCCGATCATAATGTCGACGCCCCTCCGGTGCAGGAGCTCCAGTTTTGTGCCGAACTGAGGCTGACCGAGCGCCAACACCAGGAAGAAAATCCCTGTGATGATCATAGCGGCCTTGCTCCCCTGGCGCGCCCAACTGGTTGCCGACGTCAATTTTTCCATCAGCTTCGGGTTACCGAACTCACCGAGTCTGCGCTGCTTCCTGTGAAACGCCCAGACATAGAAAATAATTCCCAGGGGCACCATGACCAGAAACCAGAAGGCATCCAGGTTGCCAAACCGCATGTTATGGGATCCTCCGAAAACGCGTGTTCGCCAACAACACCTCCAACCCGATAAGGAACAACCCCGGCCAGAGGAAGCCTGCGAAGCGTTCATCGTAATCTACGTAGTCTCGGGTTTTGATTTCAACTTTTTCCATCTCGCCGATTTCGGTATAGATCTCCTCCAGTTTCTGTTCACTTGTCGCCCGATAATAGCGTCCTCCGGTAATGGCCGCCACCTCCTTAAGGACCTCCTCGTCGATCTCCACTTTGTCCGTAACGTATCGGGATCCGAAGATTCCGCTGTCAACTTTTCGTCTAACTGTTCCATCACTTCCAGCTCCGATGGTATAGATCCGTACGCCGACGGCCTTCGCCGCTTTCGCAGCAGTGATCGGATCGATCTCTCCCCGGTTGTTGACACCGTCCGTCAGCAGAATGGCTACTTTGCTCTTCGCATCAGACTTCCGGAGACGGTTCACAGCCGTGGCGATTCCGGTGCCAATGGCCGTACCGTCCCAAGAATCGCCAGCAATTTCGACCAGGTCCAGGAAGGTCTGGAAGACTCGATAGTCGAGCGTCAAGGGGCACTGCGTGTAGCTCTCGCCCGCGAACACGACAAGCCCCAGCCGGTCATTCGTGCGGCCTTCCACGAACTGGGTCACGACCTCCTTGCAAACGTCCAGCCGACTCTTTTGCTGATGATCGAGGTCTTTGGCCTTCATGCTGCTGGACACATCCAGCGCGAGGACGATATCAATCCCCTGAGTCAAGAACTCGCGGCTTTCCCGACCGGATTGGGGCCTGGCCAAAGCAAGCACTAATAGCACTAGCGCAAGGCAGCGAAACACGATCAAGCTGTGTCTGAACTTGAGAAGCAAAGAAGACGGAATCTCTCTAAATGGCGTCGTGTCCGAGAATCGAATGCTCCCGCGCTTCTGCCGTTCCCGGTGCAGATAGCGATAGAGCAAAACCGGGATAAGTGCAAGCAGCAGGAGTGCTTCAGGGTCCTCAAACCGAATCATCCGGACGTCCCCGTAGTAGAGATCTTTTCTTGCGCGGCAGGTGTCGGAGTCGACTCCAATCTTTGAATCAATTCCAGGACCTGCTCAGACGCAGCCCGAACAACCTTTTCTGGAGGTCTGAATTTCGCGAATTTTACCAGGTCGGCATCCAACAGAAACGCGCGAGTAGCGGTTATGGTGGCGTCTGAAATCGAACCTTTGTTCATATCTGTAGCAATCTCCCGTGTTGTGCGCTCCATGGCCTCGATCCCCACTTCCGCTTCTAGATAACGACGAAACAATTCGGAAAGCAGCGTGTAGAACTGTTTGTAATCGCCCTTCTCCATCAGCCCCATCCGAGCGATCTTCTCAACCTCAACCCTCCAGTCAACGGGAGGGGGCGGTAGCACGGTGACCGGTTTCCGGCGTTTCCGCCTCAAAACCCATACGATACCGACAACAATCCCGAGAAACCCGACACTCGCAACCCATACCCACCACGGAACGCGGGCTTCTACTTCCACCGGAGGCTTGATGTCCAGAATGTCGGAAAGTCCCTCTGGCATTACGCTGCGAACTACGATCGGGACCGGATCGGTCGGGATCCGAGTGGTATCTCCCGCACCTGAGACGGCTTCAACGACCAGTGGGGGAATCTCGAACCTACCCGTTTGGTAAACGGCCAGAACATAATCACGGGTCTCTTTGACCTGTGCTTTGTCCTTTTGAATGACCGGTTCCTGCTGACCTCGAATCTCGAAGACACCCGGAAATCCAACGCCTGGCAAAATCTCGACCCGGTCTTCGGGTGCTCGCAAAACGCGCAACCGAAACGTAATGAGGTCGCCAACCGAAACCGTATCGCGATCGACGCCACTAAGAACAGAGAATTCAGCGAGGGAAGCGGAGTGGGTACAGATCAGGCTGAGGAGGATGAGAAGTGGATAGGTACAGCGTTGAGTCATCGGCTTGAATCTGACGGGTTCTTGTCGTGCTCACCAGCTCGTCATTCACTCTTTTCTTCGATGCTCGCTCTGATCATTTCTACTGCGGCATAGCTGACAGGATTGTCGTCCGTAACCTCTTCCCCAGAGGGATCGAGCGTTAGGAGCTGAATCGTGTAGGCGTCACCAGGATGCTTGAAGTAGGAAGCCGACAGGAATCCCTCGACGTCTCCAAACAACCCGAAGCGGTTTCTTTCCTCCAGGTCGATCACTTCGCCGACCTCATCGTTGATGATGACGATCTCACTCTCGGATGCAGACGGTTCTTTTTTCTCCTCGTCCAGACGAATGACGACAAAATTAAAAATCCCGGTCACTTCCAAATACTGATCGGGAAAGTCGTCAGCCAGGGGTTTGACTTTCGTATACAGGCTGATTTCCTTTGTCCATCGGTTCCTCTTGAGCGGGCGCCCCTCAGGCCCCAGCAGCTTCAGGCCAATCGATTTTCCACTCCGAAGAAGCTTGAAGCTCACCCACATCCTTCCATCGACCAAACCGAGCTTAAAGCCCCGTCTAGGCGAGACTCCGATTTCCACGTGTTCCCTCAAATGCGAAACGTAGGGTTCGTAGTCCCAGTCGTAATTGCTGAGCTTGATGCTGTCTTCCAGTGCGGGTTTCGTCTCCTCCGCCTCAGTCGCAAAGCATGGTGAAAACGACAGGACGATTCCCAGCAGCGTGAAAATCTTTTTCATTGTGTCCCCCAGGTCGTGTCCGTGCTCGTTTTCACGCTCATCGCGATATCCAGCGGCCTATTCTGAACCTGTTCGCTTCTGAATCAATTCCAGCTTCAATTCATCCAGAGCGTTATCGTAGACCACGACGACTTGAGGTCTGGAATCCATTGTGGCGTAGATGACGGCGTCGCCTGCTGCAACTGTAATTCTCCTTCTTAACTCCGTGCCCTTCCAAAATTTTGCTACGACGGTCGGCTGATCCAGACCGTACTTTCTCGAATCGTCCAGATTTTCAGACACGAAGCCTTTCGCTTTCATCGCACTCGCCCGCCGGATTAGCGACTCGACATTGCTCCTAAGAACCAACCGCGAGGGAGGAGACTGCACGACCCATTCATTTGAGGTCGCATCAATCTCGCAGTTCACGGTGCTGTCAGGATAGACCAGGGATACCCGATCAACACCCTCTGGGTTGAAAGCAAAAATCTGCTTGTGTCGCAGACCTGCGGAAGACGCAATCAGTTGCCCTACAAGGCTCTTGTCGACCAGAAAGATCGGAGCCCTCGGCAGGTACTTTCCATAGAACCGCGTATTGCCGTTAGACGCCGTTGAATCCCCCAGAATCAGCGTCTTCTTCTCGTCTCCCTCCTGAAGGGAGATTCTTGCCCACGGTCGTTCAAGCCCATAGGAGGCGAGGTCCTCACCCCGTTCATCAACGAACTCCAGGATCCTCCCGGATCGCACCCGATTGAGTAGTCCTTTTACTGCCCCATCGTCTGCTCGGTCTACCAGGGGCTGTTCCAGGCGCCAGGATTCCCCCTGCTTCACTGCCTCGATCACGTGACCTTGCAAGACAAACTCGATCCTTTGTACATCTTCAAGCACACGGAAAGGCAAGATCTGCTTGTCCCTCAGGTAGAACAGCCCTTTCTGAAAGAAATCCTTGCGCCAGCCACTGCTCATCAAGATTTCGGGGTTTCCGGACCGTCTCAGGTAGAAATACCCCTCAACGGGCGTCCGGTCGCCGACATAGACCGTATCCGGATCCTTCCCTTCCTGGTGGAGCTCCACGACGACTCCGGGATCCGCAAGTCCAAACTCCGCAATATTCACTTCCCCGTTTTCCACGGCCGTGCTCTCAGCGATCACCCGCTCTCTGTCGATCTCGCTCGCGATCGTGACGAGCCCGTCAAAGTTTCCGTTGTCCCCCTCGAAACGGATCGGCTCCAGAATCTGCCAATCCTTGCCTTCCTTCACAGCAACGAGAACCGTGTCTGCCCACAGGATTTGAATACGCGTTACGGCTTCCTTGTCAATGCTGAGGACGCTTTTCTCCTCTTCCCTCGCCCGCCTTCGCTCCTTCGAAAGCTCCGATTCGTAGAAGTAAAGGAACGCGAGCAGCGCGATAAAGAGCGTCCCTAGAACTGCCGTCGTCCGAAAGCCCATATGACCTTTCTGGCCGGCATAGCAAGTCAGCCTAGACCGTTCAGCGCCTCCGCCACCAGACCACGATCCCTGCAACAACAGGAAGCGCGGGCAGGATCACCAGCGACAGGATGAACATCCAGGTCTCGTCTCGTAGCGTCAGCAGAATCGGCCTGAAGCTGCGCTCCTTTGCCCGAATGGCGATGAGTTCCCCCTCCTCCAGGAGCCAGCTCACCGCATTCAACAACAGGTCTCCGTTGCCCTGGGCACTGAAGAACTGATTGTTCGCGAAATCGGAGTCGCCGAAGACGACCATTCGCGTTTTCCGGTCGGCTGCATCCCCGAGTCTCAGCTGGCGTCTTTTGGGATCGGCCTTCACCGCGACAGCAATGGAAAGTGGACCCCGTCGCTCTGACTCGGGGTCGAATTTCGGTTTTTCACCTGCGAACTCGGTCTCTCCCCAACTCTGCTTCGAAGTGTGGACCAATTCAACGGCTTCTACACCGACCGCGGTCCCTGTGCGACTCACAGATCGGGCCATCCTGAAGAAGGTCATCAAACCTGCGTGCTTTGCCGTAACGGGATGCTTGCCATATTTGGCTGCAACCGGCATAGAGAGATCGAGCCCATAAACCCTCCCCACGGCGCTTCCGTCCACAACGAAATCATCGTGAACACGAACGGTCCAGCCTTCCAGCATCCGATCCAATCCCGTTACTACGCCTGGATCGAGCAGGAATAAGCCGGCCCCTCCACCCTCTAAATAGGTTCGTATGAGATCGACCTCGGATTCGAATAGCGGTTTCCTGGGACCGGCGACCACGAGAAGGTCGCAGTCATCGGGAACCTGCCTGGCCTGGGCCAAAATGAGCGAGTCCCGGACCTCGTAATTGATGTCGAGCAGGGCCTCTCTTACCTTCTGGTAGCCCTCCCGATCTGCATTGCCCGTGGAAACTTCGCCGTGTCCAGCCAGGAAATAGATGATTTTTGTGCCTTCTCTGATTGCCTTCGCGATCCCGTTTGTAAGATCCTTTTCCACTCGTGTTACCAGGCGCTCCTCTTTTTCTCCGGCCTCGATCACCGAAGTCCCGTAAGACTTGATGCCATACCTTCTGGCTTCTGCAGGCTCTCGATCCGGATCCACGAAGCGATATGAAAAACGTTCAGAATAGTAGGCATATTCCTTGAGAAGGCTTTCCAATTTCTGTCGGTCTCGATCTCGGAAGAATGCCGTAACACGGACGTCGACTTCCAGGGAGTCCAGCAAGGTCACCGTCTGGTCTGAAAGGCTGTATATGTTCTCTTCAGTCAAATCAAAGCGGCGACTATAGCGAGCGGCCAGGAAATTGACGACAATCAGAATGCCCAGGACCATCAGCACGGCGACGAACGTGTTTGATCCATACCGAAATGTTCTGCCTGCGAAAAAACCCGTCATGGCCTACTGCCTCCACCGCCTAGATTCGAGCACAGTGTATGTGAGAAACATGAAGAAGCCGGTCATGCTCAGAAAGAAGACAATATCGCTCGTATCGATCACACCTCGGGTCATGTCTGACATGTGTTTCAAATAGGAGAGATACCTCAAAATTCCAGCAACAAGCGGCCCGGAAAATTTTGCGGCCAAATCGATGACCCACAAAAGGATCAGCAGGAAAAACGAAAGGAGAACCGCGATCACTTGATTCTCTGTCAGCGAAGAGGCAAAAATTCCGACACTGATGAATGTCGCCCCCATCAGCAAAACGGCCAAAGCGGCCGAAAATATGGGACCCCAGTCGAGATCTGTGTAGAGGCTCAGAAACCCGAGCAGGGTAAAGGCACAGGCTTCGATCAATAGATAGAGACTTAGACTGGCCGTGAATTTCCCCACCAGGACCTGCCAGATCGTAAGGGGCGACGTCATCAACAGCTCAATCGTTCCACTCCGTTTCTCTTCCGCCAGGAGCCGCATCGTGAGCATCGGCGTTATGATCATCCACACGAAGTTTTGAACGCCGAAAAAATTGTTCAATACGAATTCATGGACGTTTATTCGAGGCGTCT
Source organism: Candidatus Latescibacterota bacterium (assembly GCA_965248435.1). GTDB lineage: Bacteria > Latescibacterota > UBA2968 > UBA2968 > CBDFJH01. The sequence goes on along the minus strand of OZ252100.1, from coordinate 5,415,343 downwards.
GCTGACGCTGCATAAAAGTAATGCTGAGCTGGTTGAAGTCCAGGACCAGGTTCCGAAACATAAATCCCATAAAGAGCAGATAGACCCCGGCGACCACATAGGCGATGGGGGATCCGAAATAGGACCGCATTTCTTTCCAGAAAATGGCACCCACGTTTCGCATTTAGGCCTTCTCCTCGCTCGTCGTCAACTCCTGGAAGATATCTTCGAGGCTCATCTCGAGCCTACGCAGTTCGAGCAGACCCAGACCCTCTTCGACGACCTTTGCCGCAAGATCTGCTCGGATGTCACGGCGCATCGAGGCGTCAACAAACAGTCGAACGACGTCATCACGCTGGGGATCTCCGGACCTCGTAACTTCCACGACATCGGGAACTTCTCGAAGGGCGCGAACGGCATCCTGCGCCTCGCCTGCAATTTCCAAATAGTATCGTTCGTTTCCCTTAAACCTTGACGTGAGGTTGTCGGTAGCATCTTCGGCAGAAATTCGCCCCTTATTGATGATGACCACGCGGTCGCAGGTCATCTCGACTTCTGGCAGAATGTGCGTGCTTAGGATGACCGTGTGATCGGGACTCAGACTCCGGATCAACTTTCGCACCTCACGGATCTGGTTTGGGTCCAGCCCGATCGTCGGTTCATCGAGAACGATGACATCGGGGTTGTGAACAATCGCCTGCGCAAGACCGACGCGCTGCCGATACCCCTTGGAAAGCTGCCCGATCAGCTGATCCGCCCTGTCTGAAATGCCGCATCGGTCCATCACATCTGCGATGCGTCCTTTACGCGTCCGCTTGGAAACTCCTTTGATCGTGGCTGCAAAATCCAGGTAGGACCTTACCTTCATGTCCACGTAGACCGGGGGAAGTTCAGGCAGGTAACCGATTCGCCGCTTGACTTCGAGCGGCTGATCAAATATGTCATATCCGGCGATGCGGGCAGATCCCTCTGACGCGGGCTGGTAGCAGGTCAGAATCCGCATCGTCGTGGTCTTGCCCGCGCCGTTCGGACCCAAAAATCCGACGATCTGCCCCCGCTCAACCCGAAAGGAGATATCGTTCACAGCGGTGTGAGGCCCGTATCGCTTGGTCAAATGCTCGACTTCAATCACGCTTTAGCCCTCATCATTCGGTTTAAGCCCTCAGCCTACGAGTCCGCATCCTGAAAAAGCGATTCAAAGGATCAACATACGAAGACGCTGTACTTATATCAATCTTGTCTACCCCAGCAGACTCAAAAAGTCGATTGCGTGTTTTCGCCCGTTCCTCAAAGTTGCTTGAGAATGCCGTTCGAAGGTGCCTGTCAGATGTATCCACCAGGATCTCTTCGCCAGTCTCGGCATCTTCCAGTTCGATGATGCCCACATCAGGCAACTCAAACTCTCTCGGATCATGAATTGCGATCGAGATCAGGTCGTGTCTTCGGCCGGCCACTTTAAGCGGCATCTCGAAGCCTCTGCCCATAAAATCGGAGACGAGAAAGACGACGCATTTGCGCCTTGCGACCTGGTTTAGAAAACTCAGCGCGGCTGCGATGTCTGTGCCTCTACGGCTGGGTCGAAAATAGAGAAGCTCACGGATCACCCGAAGCACGTGTTTCCTCCCTTTCTTAGGAGGAATAAAGGCCTCCACTTCGTCGGTGAAGATGATCAAACCGACGCGATCGTTGTTATGAATGGCAGAAAATGCGAGCAGGGCACAAATCTCAACTCCAATCTCCCCCTTCATCCCCTCTACCGTACCGAATTCCTCGGAACCGCTCGCGTCTACCATCAACATGACCGTTAGCTCGCGCTCCTCGTCGTAGACCTTTACAAACGGGTGTCCGATCCTGGCCGTGACGTTCCAGTCGATGTTCCGCGTATCATCTCCTAATTCATATTCGCGGACCTCGGCAAAAGCCATTCCCTTTCCCTTGAACACAGAGTGATATTCTCCAGAGAAAACTGTATTCACGAGGTGACGCGTTCGAATCTCGATCTGCTTTACCTTCCTCAAAATCTCCGCGGGAAGCATGGCCTCAGGGAACCTCGATCTTTTCAAAAACGCGTTGAATCACGTCTTCCGGTGTGATCTCTTCGGCCTCTGCCTCGTAGGTGGCGATGATCCGGTGTCTTAAGATGTCCATCCCTACAGCCTTGACGTCCTCGGGCGTCGTATAACCCCTGCCTCGTAAAAACGCATGGGCCCTTGCCGCCTTCGTCAGGTAAATGGAGCCCCTCGGAGAACACCCGTATTCGATGAGCCCGACGAGGTCTTCCAGATCATACTTCGCAGGATCCCGTGTCGCAAGAACCAGGTCTACGATGTAATCTTTCAGTTTCCCGTCGATGTAGATTTCCTCTACAACAGACCTGGCGCGTTGAATGTCCTCGGTACTGACCAGGGGCCTGGCGGACGGTACCGACCCGCCGCTCATCCGATCTACGATCGCCCGCTCCTCTTCACGACTGGGATAGGTGACCTTGAACTTAATCATGAATCGATCGACCTGGGCTTCAGGCAAAGGATACGTACCTTCTTGCTCAATCGGATTTTGCGTTGCCAGCACGAGAAAGGGGTCTTCCATCAGGAAGGTTTGATCCCCAATCGTAACCTGCCGTTCTTGCATGGCCTCCAGCATCGCACTTTGAACCTTCGCAGGCGCTCGGTTGACCTCGTCCGCGAGAACCAGCTGCGCGAAGATCGGCCCCTTCTTGGGCACGAACTCGCCGCTCGGCTGATGGTAGATCATCGTCCCGATCAGGTCGGCTGGCAGCAGATCAGGGGTAAACTGAATGCGCTGGAAGGTCGCATCGATGGTCTGAGCCAGAGTGTTGATCGTTAACGTCTTCGCCAATCCCGGGACGCCCTCGAGCAATACGTGCCCATTGCAGAGAAGCCCGATCAAAAGACGCTCGATCATCTCTTGCTGACCAACAATCACCTCACCTACGCCCTTGACCACCCTATCTACAAAGGCGCTCTCTCGAGAGACCTTCTCATTGACTGCCTGTATGTCCTCCGCCATCTGCATGGTTCATACCTGCCGCGAGAGAGCAAATCGGAAATCGGAGTGCCTGGAATGCAGGCCTTCCGGAGTGGGAATCTGAGCCTATCGAGCGGAGACCTATTCTCCGGCTTCCGCGTGAGCAGAATCCGGAAACAGCCAAGCCTCCGGGACCTTACCCAAATTTTCGACCGACGCCCGTGCGTCATCTATCAAATCTGATTCGGGATACGCCTCTATCAGCTTCAGGTAGGCTTCTCTCGCAAGATCAAGTCTGCCTTGCTGGTCGTGGATATAGCCAACCATGAACTGGGCTTGATCCACGTACCGGCTGTTCGGGAACCGCGTGATCAGCTCATCATACCGCTGAATCGCATCTTGATGTTTTTTCTGTCCAAGAAGGACCCGTGCGAGGGCCTGCAGGGCGACATCTGCCCGGGGATCATCTGGATAAATATCCAAAAATTTGACGAGATAGCGTTCTGCCTGGGGATAGGTAGACACACTGTGTGTCGCATCCTCCCCCTTGGTCAGCAGCTCGTCCGGAGATTCCTGACTGCACGCCGCAATCAGGGCTCCGAAACAGAGCATCCATACAGTCGCGTACTTTCGCATCATCGACGATTGACCCTCCCCAAAGCAAGTCAGAATTTAAAGACGCCGAAAGGAATTACAGGTTCCCGAATTTTGTCGGCTGAGTTAGTGTGTGTGGTTCCCGGAAAAGAGAGGCCCCGAACCGAACACCCGAGTTCAATAAGGAAGTGCAACACTTAGGGTAGCAACTGTCCTATCCTAAGTGTATGGGAAACAATTACAAGCATCTTACGATAGACGAACGCGAGCAGATTGCGCTTTGTCGAGCCACTGGTGCAAGCCTTAGAGATATTGCCAAGGCCCTTGACCGGAGCGCCAGCACGATTTCAAGAGAGTTGAAACGTAATCCGTCCCCGATAGCTGAGAGTTACTCGGGCCTCCAGGCTCACAGAAGGGCTGAGAAACGTAAGCGGGAGGCCGGCAAGCGGAAACGGCTGAAGAATCCGGTTATCCGGCGATATGTCGAGACCAAACTCAAGCAAGGATGGTCTCCCGAGTTGATCGCTGGGAGGCTTCCCGAGGAGCGTCCGAGCGCGGGTATCAGCCACGAAGCCATCTACCAGTATATCTACGATCCAAAGGTGCACAAGCAGCGGGATCTGGTTGCTTGCTTATCCCGAGCTCACAAAAAACGAAAGCCGCGGTGGCATACCCGAAAACACCGGGAAAGCCACATTCCAGGCCGTATTTCGATCGATCGACGTCCCCGTTACATCGAAAAACGGAAACAACCTGGCCACTGGGAATCCGACACCATCATCTCTCGTGAGAGCAAACAGGCCGTTGGCGCTTGTCTTGAGCGATCGTCGAGATACCTACACCTGGCTAAGCTGGCAAAGAACGGACCCTCGGAGGTCGCCGAAGCGATTAATCGACGCCTTGGGCGACATCCTCCCCACATGAGGAAGAGCATCACATATGACAACGGATCCGAAAACGGCCAACATCAACGGGTCAACGAGGTGCTTGGCACCAAATCCTATTTCTGCAAACCGTTCCACAGCTGGGAGCGAGGCGCTGTGGAAAACGCTATCGGTCTGGTCCGCAGATACCTCCCCAAGAAGACAGACTTCTCAAAGGTCAGCAAACACGAGTTAAAGAAAATTCAGAACCGGATCAACAACCGACCAAGAAAATGTCTTAACTTCAAAACACCAGCTGAAGTCTTCAAGTCCAAGTGTTGCACTTAGTCATTGAATCCAGCACATCGATTCCGGGTTGCCAAGTTTCAGCAAAGACACTTGAATTACGCCTCTTGAAATGTATATATCCTCCTTATTTTATTGAGGATAAAACCAAATCGAATGAATCTACAGATTTGTGTCCCTCCAGTCAAGCGCTTTTTGCCAGAATCGACCCATTCGCCTTGACAAGGGAGACCCCCTTTTCTACTTTGCCGGCAACCCTGAGAGGCCGAATCCAGAGACGGAGGTAATCAGATCTTGCTAAAAGACAACCCCTTCTTCAGCCAGACCGAATTCCAGGAGATCCTGAAGGCCATCGGCCTGCTCTCGTCCGGCGGCGAGCTATTCAAAGATCACGAAAAAAAGTACCACGAAGTCATGGCGTTTCTTACTCACCTGCTGGCGCTTGCTCGGTACATGAAGAAGAACAAACCCCTGGTGCTCCTCGACGCCGGCTGTGGGCGCAGTTACCTGTCGTTTGTCTTGAACGCCATTCTCACCCGAAAGCTGGAGAGACCGGCTCATTTTATTGGGGTGGACCACCGTGAAGATCTGGTTGAAGCCAGTCGGAGCGTGGCCGATGAACTCGAGTTCGAAAACATGGAGTTCCACGCAGGAGGCATTCTGGAGGTATGTCCCTCCCAAAAACCTGACATCATCTATGCGTTACACGCCTGTGATACGGCGACAGACGAGGCCCTTGCCGCCGGGATCCGGTTAAATGCTCGAGGCATTATTCTGGTCCCCTGTTGCCAGAGCTACGTCGGACGTCATATGAACGGGGGGCACCCATTCAGCGATATCTCCAAACACGGTGTCTTCCGGAATCACCTTACGGCTATGCTAACCGAAGGGGCCCGAACCCTGGCCCTTGAAGCGGCAGAGTATAAGGTCAAGGTCATTACCTTCATCCCGGCCAGTTATACCCCCAAAAACGTGATGATTCGGGCCCTGCGACAAACTCAGGCAAAGTCCAGGAACTCGATAAGGGCATACCGGAACCTCACAGAGACCTTCAGGTTTCAATCTCCCTTAGACCGGCTCCTGCCAGAGGTTTTTCCGGTCGAAACCTGATGCATCGCAGGGATGAACCGACACAACCCCGCCCGGATCAGCACCAAACTGGGCTTTGGAAAGCCAATAGTTTGCTTAATTTCCGCTTGACAGGTCCGAGATGACCTCATAAATTGTTCGAAATAAGGTGCTTATCTCCCCAACTCCCCACCCGAAGTGGAGGAAGTCATGCTTAGCACAAAAGGGGCCTCGTCCGGCGAGCAACCGGAAGCCTCCGCCCAGACTTCCGGCCTGGACCAGGGCACGCTAGAAATCAGACTCTCCAGAGAGAGTCACGACCTCAAATTCAAGGTCTCAGCGGGCGCTGTGGGCACTGATTGCAAGCTCATCTCCTTCCTGAGCCCGAAAGGCGGCTCTGGCAAAACGATCCTGGCCTCCAACCTGGGCAGAATTCTTCAGCTCTGCGGCTACAACGTCCTGCTGCTCGACGCCGATTTTACGACAAAGACCCTCACGAACCTGATCTTTCCAGGGCGGAAGGTCATCGCTGAGAACCTGCGCTCATATTACAACTGCCTTCTTGGGATCGAAGGTGAACAAATGGGCGAGTGGCTTAAGGGGATCCACGACCGAAGCCAGCTCCTTTCGATAGACAAGGCACCGAACGGCAAGAGAATTGACATCTTGCCATCCTACTACACGAAGGAACAGCAGTCCTCCATCAGCAGCAGCATCTTCCTTCGAGAGAGAAGTGGCCACAACCTCAGCCTCGTCGTGGAAGCGTTCTCACTGCTCATCTCCGCTATCAAATCCCTTAACCATTACGATTACATCATCGTGGATTGTGCGTCGGCTTTCGACGACATAGGTCTGGCTGCATCTATCCTATCCCCCTTCGTTGTCGTGGTATCCGAAACCGATGACATCTCCTTCGAGGCGATGGACGATACACTGCGCTACACGATTTCTTACGCCACATCCTCAAGCGCAAAAAACGGGGAACACCGAATCAAGCAGCCTTTCATTGCACTGAATAAGGATCCAAACCTCCGCCCAGGCGAAAAGACCAGCCGTAGGGCTCCGTTCCACTGCAAATATATCCCCGAGATCCACAAGAGCTTCGGAAAAAAGTCTTTCCTTGTGCCAGATGTGATCGAAGACGTGGAATTCGAGTACCAGCTTTACCGACTTTGGCGCCGAATTTCAGAGTGGAGCACGAATCCGGACGAGACGTTCACAGAGGCCGCCTATCAACGTATGCTGCAGCTTGAAAAAGTCCGGAGTCGGCAGATCGAGCGATATTGGAACGCGGACCTCCAGTATCGAAAACGTAACGTGATGTTCGGCCTCTCTGTCCTGCTGCTCGCCTCGAGCTGGATCGGTATCTTTGGCTACCTCCAGCCCCCCTTCTCGGCGATTACAGCGGCGTGCAGCGGCCTGGGCCTCTTCCTTTCGTCCGTCGTTCTCTACGGTGTTTGGGAGTACTTCGAGAAGGGGATTCGGGCCCTGAAGCACGATCTGTTCATCGACGTCTCTGAAACCGCAGAGGAGCACCTGCATTTCGTGCACGAACTGAGCAACCTGGTTAAGTCCAGGGAAGAAGGAAACGGGCCGACCTCGAAGGAGCTTAGGCCACCTTCCAATAACGATGGGCCTAAAAAGCCCCTTCCGTCGCCAGGGGACAGGACGGTCGAAGGCGCAAAGCTGAGTCGCTAGAGTCCATTCTCACCAGCCGACGCACGGCTTGGCAAAGGGCCCTCTCCAACCGGGGGGCCCTTTTCTTTTCTCAACTCCCGCCACATTCGTTCTGCAATCCAGACCGCAATGAAGCCACCATACTCTACCGCCTTGACCCAACCCGCCTCCTCCCAAATACCCGCGGATCGGAACTGAATCAAAACGTGGTAGGAAAGCGCGACCAACCCTGTGAACACCAACCACGCCGGGCTCGCGTAGAACACCAGGAAGGGGATGATCCAAATCAGGTACCACGGGTGAAGCGTCGGGGTCAGCAAAACGAAAAGCCCTGCAAGAAGGTATCCGGACCGGATGGGATGCACATTCTTGAATGTTAGGGCAAGGACGGCACCCAGAAAAAGCACGCCCACTGCAACGCGAGAAAGGTCTCCCAGTTCTAATACCCCATTCAGGAGACCGTATACGCTGGCGTTGAATTCCCAGTGTTTTGCGTAGATCCACAAACCTGCAAACAGGCCCCATCCAACGTCAGCGTAGGGCAACACTCCCGCCGACACCGTCCCGCCAAACAGAACGAACGGCCAGGCCTTGGGAGCTGGCCGTTCTTCCGAATGACTTCTGGCGTGCGCCCACCGCAGGAACATGGGCAACAGACAGATCGCGAACCCCTTCCCAAGCACGGAAAGTCCGAGGGCACAAGCTGCCCGACCGGTGCCTCCAACTGATACGTAGAGGAATGAAAGGATCAGGAAGGTCACGCCAAGGATGTCCATGTGTCCATTGCCTGCGACCTCGAGGATCAGCAGGGGGTTCCACAGATAGATCAGGATGCGTCCGGTATGCAAATCGTAGGTTCGGAGCAGCCCGATCAAGAGCCACGCGGTGAGTAGATCCAGTCCGACAAGAAAAAGCTTCAACGCCCACACCGTGGGCGAGAGGAGCGTAGAGGCCAGAAAGGTGATCTGCGCGAGGGGCGGATAGATCGTTGGCACGTCCGGGTGATTGACTCGGGGGTAGATCGTGTCTTCCCTGAGGTGGGCCAACTCCGGCGCGCCTGGTGCATATTTATAGGGATTGATTGTCTCTGACTGTACTCGGGCATCCCAAAGATAGCGGTAGATGTCGTCGGACAAGCTGGGTGTGGAAGGAAGGAGGGTGGCGCGGAAGATCAATCCGAACAAGAAGGCAAGTTTGAGGTGGGCCGCTCTGGCCCTCCATACGGCAGCCAGGTAGATGCCGAAAGCGGAGAAGAAAAGAACAAAAAAAATCGGCACGTTCCGGGAAAGATCTCCCAGGATCAGCATGCCGATCAAACAGATTTCAATGAGGATCCCCGCCACTACCAACGGCGCTCTGCTCATTCCGATCACAGGCCTAAAACTGGATCAACGCCAGGTCCCTGTCGCACTCAAGGCTTGCGTCTCACGCGACTCGAAAGACCCATCTGGGCCCGCCTGACGTAGTCGGGGAGCAGGTCCCGCAGGGCCTCCTTGCTGTAGGCATCCAGGGCCGGGTAATCTTCGATGCGATATCGCCTCCCGTTCTCATCTGTGACGACAATTTTTGGAAACTGTGAAGTATTCAAGGTGTGGGCCCCCTGTGTTCGGAAAGACAGCTCCCCGCTCTCCATCGACACTTGCCAGACGTAACCGCCGCCTTGAGATTCTACGGAAAGAACCTCAAGGATTGGAGGAACGTAGTAGGCGGCCCTCAGAGCTTCATCCAGAAGGTCCCGTGACGCGGCATCCAGCTTTTCGAGAGACCGGATCATTCCGATCTCGCACCCATCTTCGTCCAACAGTCCAACGTGGCCGTGCGGACTGCTATTCGGGAACGCCTTGACGATCTTCGCAATCCCCTGTCGAACCCCACGCCGGATGAGCTCGACACCTTTGCCGTCCTTGATCAGGCTGATCTCTTCAGGATCGAGTACCATTCTCTACAATCCTAACCCTTCGCTCTCCGTGAAGGCACTCGGCGAAGGACGATCTCGCCATCTCTAAAGGCACGCAGCGTGCCCGAGGACTCCGAAACGGCCACGGCAATCGCGTTTGTGTGTTTCGTAATGGCCGCTGCCGCGACGTGTCTCGCCCCGAGTCCCTTGGGCAGGCTCAGCCCCTTCACATCAGCCGTAATGTATCGCCCACCCGCTAGAATAACACCATCGTCCTGAACAATAAATGCGCCATCCATCAGGGCGACCTCCCTGATCCCTTCCCCGATGTCTGGACTGCAGATGTTCTTTTCTCTCTCGGAATAGCCCCGGAACGGGTCGAACGTCATCTCTTTTGAATGGCCCATGACCTGCTCAGAATCCCCGACGACAAAGAGTGTCCCAACCGGCTCCCCCTCTCGACCCTCCTGGCCGATGTCCAGCGCCAGGTCGAGCACCGCCTTTACCACCTCAACAGGCAGGTCACCTGCCAGGGCTGCCACGCTATCTGGATGGAAGTCCTCAAAACCTAAACTCGCGTCTGTGAGCAGGAGTGTATCTACGCCACTGCTCCCCATCACACCGGTCAGGCAGACGAGCCGGCTCCCTTTAGGAATGTATCCTGCCTCCACACCCAGAATAATGCCCTGCCGTACCCGTTCAAACCGTGCCACATCATCGAGTTCGAATTCGAACTGCACGCGCCACACGCCGCTCTCTTCGATTCCCCTCAGGAAGCGCTTGTTCCGAGTCACGACAAGCGTCTGGCAGACATCGTTCAAGACTTCCAGCGAGGCCCGTTTCACTCCGGAGTCGGCAATCAGAACGATCACATCCGCTGACGTCTGCTGGGCAAGGTCCCCGGCCATCTCCAAAATGGCAACAGAATTGGGCTTCTTTCTACTCATCGACGATAACTCTTAGACGATCGAGAGTCTAAAAAGACCATCCCTTATCGAATGGTCCCCATCGGATTGGAAATCGTTCTACCCCCACACGATGTGGGCAGCTACTTCCTTCCCCCAAACCTGCGCTTTCGGCCATAGGAGACCGGCCCCTGTTTCTCGGCCTCTTCACTCCCCGAAACATGCCGCGCTTCGACCTGTTCCTCGAGCGTGATAAATTCCGGCGATACCTCGGGAGTGAGGATCGTTGGACCACAGTCGTAAAAGGGAATGCCTTCCTGGTGGGCACGAAGTGCATCCACGCGAACAACAGCCCCTGGCCTACTCCGATTCCCGCCAAGACGTGAGGCAACGTTCGAGTCAAAGGAAAGGTGCACGTAACGACGGTCGGTGGGACTTAGCCCCTCCTTTAGCACCTGTTCTACATCCTCCAGATCGATCCCTTTATACAAGTATTCTGGAGGCTCTATCGGATCTGCATCCAGCTCGATGGGAATGCTGTGACCATAACGAGCGCGTATGCGTCCTTCCGCGATCTCGAATCGTTGCTTCTCAGACTTGTATACCACCGATTCGATATCCTCGATCCCCACGCCCTGATCCCTGTCCTGCAGCGCCTGGAGGACCTCCTCCAGATCACCAAACCCTTTAGCGTCCAGCGTGACCCCAAACTCATCAGGTCTGTGTCTCAACATGAGCGAAAGCAGTTTCGAAAGCCAGACGTGTGATCTTTTCGCCGAATCCATCTTAACCTCATTAATGAAGGCGTTTTAAATCTGCCCCGAAGATATCGGGTCCCGATACATTTCAGGCTCTTCAAAACGCCCGTATTCACCTAACCAAGTGAGATAAACACTCCCGGTTGGACCGTTGCGCTGCTTCCCGATAATCACCTCCGTGACCCCCTCCTGACTGTTGCCCTCCTCATCAGGAAGGTCATACACTTCCGGTCTATAGAGAAACATCACAACGTCGGCGTCCTGCTCAAGGCTCCCACTTTCCCTCAAATCTGACAATTGCGGCCGCCTCTTTTCCCTCGCCTCTACGGCACGGGAAAGCTGTGCGCAGGCGATGACAGGAAGATCGAGTTCCTTCGCGAGCGATTTCAGGGAACGGGAAACCCGGGCGATCTCCTGCTCACGATTGTCCGAACGCTCATTGACACTCACGAGCTGCAGGTAGTCCACGATGACCATGCCGATGTTGTGCTCGGCCTTTGCCCTTCGGGCCTTGGCCCTTATCTCCAGCACGGTGAGACCGGGTGTGTCATCGATAAAGATCGGGGCCTTTTCAAGCTTCCCGATCCAGTGAGCCAGACGCTGCCACTCCTCTTCCGACAGCCTCCCGGTCCTCAGGCGATGAGAATTCACGCGTGCTTCGGAACAAAGCAGCCTCTGCGCCAGTTGCTGTAGAGACATTTCCAAAGAGAAAATAAGCACCGGAGTGTTCTCTTTAACGGCCGCATTCCTGGCAACACAAAGGGAAAGCGCCGTCTTTCCCATGGACGGTCTGCCCGCAATGATGATAAGGTCTGAGGATTGGAGGCCCGCCGTAATCTCATCAAGATCTTTATACCCGGTCGTGACACCAGAGAGCGCCCCAGAACGTTCCTGTGCTTTCTGAATGATCGCCACGGCCTCGTGCAGCACAGGCTGAAGAGCTACGATACCCTTACCAAACTCACGCTCGGCGATCCCGAACACGCGCTGCTCCGCTCGGTCGATGACCTCGCGAATTTCCTCGCTTTCCTCATAACATTCGGCTGCCGTCTGAGTCGCGGCTTCGATCAGCCGCCTTCGGAGCGCCCGATCCAGAATGATCTTCGCGTGATATTCCGCGTTGACCGCCGTCGCCATTTCCCCTGCCAATCCGGCGATCTCGACGGCACCTCCTGCCCTCTCGAGCTCTCCCCTTCGGTTGAGTTCCTCCGTTACGGTAATCTGATCCGCCGGTTCGCCCCTGTCGTAGAGGCCAACGATCGCTGAGTAGATCTTTCGATGTGCGGAGTGGTAGAATGCGGTTTCGTCCCCGACGACCTCCAGGACGCGTCCGATAGAGCCTTTATCAATCAACATTGCACCCAGTACGGCTCTTTCCACCTCTACCGCTCTAGGCTGAATCCGGTCCGCAGATTGCGATTGTGATGGCGCTTTGAGTTGCTCGGTCGTCATTGTGTGTGTGCCAGGCATTCAAAAGGGTGTTGTCAATCAAAACGGCTACTGCCGCAACCTATCATATTCACTCCGAAGCAGATTGAGATCATTCCATGCTGGCCGCTTCCAATGTGCATTTCGGAGGAGGGCGGCGGGGTGGTATGTCGGAATCAACTTAATGCCCCTGTAAGCAAACAGGCGACCCCGAAGCTTCCCCATGGACTCGTTCGTCTGCAGGAGTACCTGGGCGGCGAACCGGCCGAGTGAACAGATCACGATCGGGCTTATGATTTCGACCTGTCGATGAAGGTAGGGCTCACACTTTGAGATTTCATCGGGTTCAGGATCCCGGTTATTCGGGGGACGGCATTTGATGACGTTGGCAATATAGACATCATCTCGTCTAAGCCCAATCGATTCGATCATCCGAGTCAACAGCGCCCCCGCCGCGCCCACAAAAGGCAGTCCCTGCAGGTCTTCGTCCTTTCCGGGTGCTTCCCCGACGAAGAGGACGTCTGCGGTTGGACACCCGCTTCCGAACACCACCACGCGGCGTCCCTTGGAAAGCCGGCAAGCCTGGCAATTCCGGATGGAATCGTGGAATGTGGCAAGCCGATGCTCGGCGGATGCATTGGCACTGGCCGCGGGCAGATGGGTGAGCCCGAGTTCGGTTTGCTGCTTTAGATACTCCCTGGCGAGGCGAAAGGCATCCAGGCCTTCGACGCTCGCCGGGGTTTCTCCCACATCTATTGCCATCGCGCGCCGATCCAGTTTAGAATTCGTTCAGCCGCTTCGGCCTTCGTCATCTTGGGCAATTTTTCGACGGACTCTGACCGATCAACCAGGGTCACCTGGTTTGTGTCGCCACCAAAACCCGACCCCTCCACGGTAATGTCATTCAATACGATCAGATCAAGATTTTTGGCTTTCAGCTTCTTCCTGGCGTTGGCCAGGCCATTTTCAGTTTCCATTGCGAATCCGACGAGCATCCGGCTCCCTTTTTCCGGTCCCAGATCCAAAAGGATGTCTTCAGTGGGTTCGAGATCCAGGCGTAAGCCGTTGCCTCCCTTCTTGATCTTTGAATGCGCAACGCGCTTAGGTCTAAAATCCAGCACGGCAGCGGCCATGATCAGCACGTCGGCATCTTGAAACGCGGCCGTTGTGGCGTTGCGCATCTCTGAGACGGTCCGCACCGGGACCACTTCGACTCCGGACGGTGCATCCAGGGCCGTCGGTCCGCTGACAAGGACCACCTCCGCCCCTCTCCGGTGGGCCTGACTTGCAACTGCATATCCCATCTTTCCAGAAGATCTATTCGTGATAAATCGAACCGGGTCGATATCTTCCTCAGTGCGCGATGCAGTCACCACGATCTTCCTGCCCGCGAATGCATCGCTCTTCTCCAATCTCTCCTCGACGGCGGAAACGATCCGATCGGGGTGCGGCAGCCTGCCCACACCCACCTCCCCGGAGGCGAGCTCACCGCTTTCCGGTTCCAAGAGTTGGTAACCCGCTCGGTGCAGCCTTTGAATGTTATTCTGCACCGCGGCGTGCTCGTACATTGCGCTCTCCATCGAGGGCGCCAGCACCACCGGGGCACGCGTGGCCAGAAGAATACACGTCAACAGATCGTCTGCCAACCCGTTGGCCATCCTGCCGATCAGATGAGCCGTCGCCGGAGCCACAAGGATCAGGTCCGGCCAGTTTGCCAGGGTGACGTGCGCAACTTCGGTATTTTCTCGTTCGGGAAAGAGTTCCGTGTAGACCCGGTGACGGGAGAGGACTTCAAAGGTCAGCGGTTGAATAAACTGGCGTGCAGATGGGGTCATCACCACCCGCACCTCTGCACCGATTCGCAGAAGGCGGCGCAAGACCTCTACACTCTTATATGCCGCAATTCCCCCGCTAATCCCCAGAAGTATCCGGCTTTTCCTGAGAAGTGGCATCCTCCTGCTCTCCTATTTCCTGGTCGGAGGCCTCTTCAACATAGCTAAGGCCAATCTCCTTATTTGCCAGGCGACTCAATCCAAAGGTCGTCGGTTTTTCAGTCTCTTCCGGCAGGTCCCCGATCAAGCGTAGTTGGTTGACACGCCTGGCTTCTCGAGAGGCGAGCGTCACCGCCTCATAAGGATTCATGTCATCACCGCTGATATCCTCTATGAAAAAAATGTCTGCCATGAACCACACACCTCCTGGATCTAGGATCCTTGAGCTTGCACCTGAAGAAACCTCCATCAATCTTCAATGATCCAATAGCCTTGAGAGGGCGTTGCGCATTCTGCGGGGGCGACATCGCTCAGCGCTGATGATCGCCTCCAAATCAGAAATGGCCTGTTGAAGGTCATGATTAACGATCAAATAGTCGAATCCATCTGCTTCACTCAATTCCCTTTGAGCACCCTCCATGCGCGTCTTGAACGAGGCCTCGTCTTCGGTTTTTCTTTCCTCCAACTGTTTCTTGAGCACTTCGATAGAAGGAGGAACAACGAAGGCGGTTACACATCTATCCTCCAGCGCCGCTTTCCACGTTTTCATTCCCTGGACATCCACATCCAGGAGCATCACCTGGCCGCCGGAAAGTGCTTTGGCCACAGCTTCGGAAGTGGCCCCATAAAGGTAGCCGTGCACTTCCGCCCACTCGACAAATTCTCCTGCTTCTACGATACGATTGAAAGCATCCTCAGACACGAACTGATAATCTACACCATCGACTTCAGCAGACCTTTTGGGGCGTGTCGTCGTGGTCACACAGGCTTGTACCAAACGGTCTTTGTCAATGATCCCTTGACAGATCGAAGTCTTTCCGACACCAGAGGGTCCTGCCACGATGAGGGCAAATGAACGTGTATCCAAAGCGACGGGTGGAGCCTGATCGAAGGACTTTGTCATAACAAATCTGTTCTCTTCAATCCGAGCACTCATTCGACGTTCTGTACCTGCTCCTTGAGTTTCTCGATCTCCTCTTTCATCTCAACGACCAGGTGAGCGATGTCCGCATCCCCGGCTTTGGACCCAATCGTGTTCGCCTCCCGGAGAATCTCCTGAAGCAGAAAGTTCAGACGTCGCCCCACGGCCTCATCTCGCTCCAGCGTCTCGAGAAACTGTGTATTGTGACTGTGAAAGCGGACGAACTCCTCTGTCATATCACTTCGCTCTGCGAGTATGGCGACCTCCATCAGGACGCGATTCTTATCAAACTCCTCTGGTGCCAAATACTCTCTGAGTTTTTCCTCAATCTTCTGGCGGATCGATCCGATGCGTGCGGGAGCAAGTTCCTCAGCTCGAGTAAGGAGCGACTCCAGGATCTCAACTCTACCAAGAAACTCCAACCTGAGTTTTTGGCCTTCCTCGACTCGCATAAGCTGACATCCTGCCAAAGCCTTCTTGCAGGCCGGCTCGACCAGGGTCCAAACGACCTCTAGATCGGGTGAAGCAGGTTCATAATCAAAGATGTTGGGTAGGAGAGCCATCTTCAGCGGGTCGACTTCTGAGGAGGAGCCCATTCTGGCCTTGATCTGCTCGATGCCTTCTCGATACGCCTGGAGGATGTCGACGTTTAATACTGGCATGCCGTGCTCCACCTCACCCCCCTTCAAGAACACCGAAACCTCTACGTGGCCCCGAGAAATCGTTGAGAGGACGATCTCCTTGATCCTGGGCTCCAGTTCTGCAAGACTCCTTGGAAGGCGCACCGAGACGTCGCCATATCGGCCGTTGACTGCTCGGATTTCGACGGATGCCCAAAGGCCATCAGACTCCGCATCCCCCCTCCCGAATCCGGTCATGCTTGTTACCATCGTCTCACCCACAAACCGCACGTGAAATCGCAAAAAAACCGCCAGAGCACAAGGAAATTTCCAAAGCCTCTAAACATAGGATATTCATAACTGCTTGTCAATAAACAAACCGAACGCAAATTTCCTGGATTTCAAGTTGCTTCGTAAAAGGCCCCCCCTTATATTTTGCTGGACGATTGGCCTTCTACGGGAGACTTGGTATGAATTTTGGCTTTCGGTTCGTGAGGTTATATCTACCGCTTATCACTCTTGCGACCTGCTTCGCTGGCCGGGCGCGGTCGGCTCCAAACCAGGTCCAGGAGACCCCTTCGGAAGCGGTAAGGACAGAGGTTTACGACGTCAAACGGGACCATCAGAACCAGTACATCGTGAGGCTCCACGATCCGCTCGGGAAGCGGTTTCTCCGTATCTGGATCGGGCCTTGTGAGGGTCAGGCAATCTGGCGAAGGTTCTACAACAAGGAATTCCCGCGTCCGCTGACGCACGACCTCTTTCATACGGTTTTGGAGGCCACCGACATTCGAATCACCTCTATCCTGGTAGACGAATTGCGGCCCACGGATCCGCAAAGAGAGGGCGCTACATTCTTTGCCGTCCTAAACTTGCAGCGGGACGATGATCTGCGCCTACAGGTCGATTCCAGGCCGAGCGACGCGATGGCCCTCGCCGTGCGAATGGATATCCCTATTTATGTGTCCAGAAAGATCCTGGATGAGAATGCCATCTCCGATGGAGAGGAACCCGCGCCGGTCAAGCGTCCAAGGAAGGGACCTAAATCCTTCTATTGATCTGGACTTCATTCACTACACGGACCTAAGGAGAGAGAATGACGAGATCGAGATTCTTTTCGTGTGTGTTGCCATGTCTTGCCCTGGCGGCCTGTGAGGCAGACGTCGTCGACGAAGTTGGCGTGATCAAAACCGGTATGGGTCGTATCGTCATCGCGTTCCATAAGGATGCGCCAAGGACGACAACGAACTTCAAGAAACTGGCGAGCGATGGCTTCTACAACAATCTTGCCTTTCACCGTGTGATACCGGGCTTCGTCGTCCAGGGGGGGGACCCCAACACGAAAGACACCGAGCGCTCCAATGATGGGCTTGGGGGCCCGGGATATACGCTTCCGGCGGAGGTCCGACATCAGCACACTCGCGGGGCGGTAGCTGCTGCAAGGCTACCGGATGAGGTAAACCCAAAGTGGGAATCCAGCGGCAGCCAGTTCTACATATGCCTCGAACCTCAGCCGGCCCTCGACCACAGCTACACGGTTTTTGGCTACGTGATCGAGGGCATGGATGTCGCAGAAGAAATCTCAAAGGTAGCCCGAGACGAAAACGACAATCCGGTCTCCAGGGTCGTCATCGAGTCCGTTTCCATCGAGCCTCGAAAGCTGAAGTACAAGGCACTGTAGTCAAATTCAAAAGGCCCTGCCTTTTTCTCAGCAGAGCCTCCCTTCCATTGACCTGTTTTGGGGCGCGTGCGCTCAGGGACTGCCCCCGAGCAGACCATCCAGATCGTCAGGCTGGGTGACGGGCGCGGAACAGGCAAAATCTTTGCAGACATAGACCGTGGGTCGCCCATCGACTTGGGCCTTGTCGAGCACCGATGGAATGAGGTCCTGCATCCCATCCCCTGGGTTGAGCAGGGCAATCACCCGGTTGGGGATCCACCGTTTGAATGCAATTTCAAGAAGCGCCTTCGTTTCTTTCCGTTCCGGCGCCCCGATCACGGCGATCTCTACGGGACGCTCCAGGAAGTAGTAGAGCGCGCACAGCATATGTCCGAACCCGGATGGTACTTCCTGGAGATTGCGCTCGAAAAGCTTCAGATTCCGCTCCGCCCTATCCCAGAAATCCTCGCGGCCCAAAAGGCTACCTAGTCGGAGAAGGGCCATGACCCCCAATGCGTTTCCAGACGGGAGTGCGTTGTCATAAGGATTTTTGGACCGCACGATCAGGGCCTCGTGATCCTCTCCAACGAAGAAAAACCCCCCTTCAGCATCGTCCCAATATGAATCGAGCATGTTCTCCGTCAGCTCGAGGGCGACCTCCAGCCATCGTGCTTCAAACGTCGTCTCATAAAGATCGATAAGTGCGCATATAAAACTGGCGTAGTCGTCCTGGTACGCCCTCAGCTTTGCCTGCCCGTCCTTGAATGTGTGGAGCAGGGTCCCATCCTCGTCTCGCATCCGGTCCAGGATGAAGTTCGCTGCCTTTTCGGCTGCATCCAAATACGGCTGCTCGTGAAAGACCTGATGCGCCAGTGCAAAGGCAGATATCATCAGCCCGTTCCAGTTGGTCTGAACTTTTTCGTCTCTGAACGGTGCGAAGCGCTTCTTTCGTGCGTCGAACAAGACTCTCCTTCCGCGATTCGCAACCTCCTCTAATCTA
Organism: Candidatus Latescibacterota bacterium; assembly: GCA_965248435.1. Classification (GTDB taxonomy): domain Bacteria; phylum Latescibacterota; class UBA2968; order UBA2968; genus CBDFJH01. Next base: position 5,396,687 of record OZ252100.1, on the reverse strand, counting down.
CCAACGTCCTCGTTGAGAAACCGGGCCAGGGTCTCCAAGTCCACAGGAATGTTAAGAATGCTCTTCCCTTGCTCAAAGTTCCCTCCCTCCTGAACGTCGAAAACCCGACAGAAAAGCGTTCCATCCTCCTCACCCAGAAGTCGGATCACCTCCTCCCGATCCCAAACGAAGAACCTGCCTTCTTCACCTTCGCTGTCGGCATCCTGTGTAGAATAGAATCCCCCTTCAGGATGTGTCATCTCACGCATCACATACGCGAGTGTCTCCCGCACGACGCGCGCCATATCGGCCTCTCCGGTTGCCTGATAGGCTTCCAGAAACAGCCTCGCAAGGAGTGCGTTGTCATAAAGCATCTTTTCGAAATGGGGCACCAGCCAGTGATCGTCCACGGAATAACGATGAAACCCACCTCCAAGTTGATCGTAGATCCCACCCTGGAACATCTTTTCAAGCGTCAGCCTGACCATTTCAATTGCACGTTTGTTCCCTGTTCTTGCGTATTCCCTCAAAAACACTGACAGGTTCATCGTATTCGGGAACTTGGGCTGTGTGCCAAACCCCCCATTTTTCGGATCGAAATTTCCAGCGATCTTCGAGAAGGCCTCCTCCAGCATATCGGGGTTCAAATCCCCTTCTGCCGACTTCAAGTGGGTGAGCCGCTTCAGCCCCGCAACCAGGTTCGAGGAAGCCTCTTCGATCTTCTCTGGGTTTTCTTTGTACTGCCGCGCGACGGCCTCAATGATTTCGCGAAACCCAGGACGGCCGTATCGGCTCTCCGGAGGAAAGTAGGTGCCTCCGTAAAACGGAAGGCAGTCAGGACGAAGAAACATGCTCATCGGCCAGCCCCCTGATCCCGTCATCATCTGCACGGCGTTCATGTAGATCTCATCCAGGTCTGGGCGTTCTTCGCGATCAAGTTTGATGCTAACAAAATGTTCGTTCAGCACGCGCGCGATCTCTTCATCCTCGAAAGATTCGTGTTCCATCACGTGACACCAGTGGCAGGCCGAGTATCCGATGCTCAGAAAAATCGGTTTGTCTTCCTCACGTGCCTTCGCGAGGGCTTCTTCACCCCAAGGAAACCAGTCCACCGGGTTGTGCGCGTGCTGTAGAAGGTATGGGCTTGTCTCGTGGACCAAGCGGTTCGTGAATCGATGGTCGGCCATGCGTCGGAGTAACTCCCTATTGTAGAAAGCTCAACGGAATGAAAGCGAAGTGATGATGGGACGGCCTGATCGTAGCTTCTGGAGTTTGGGGTTCCGCCATTCGTCCCACCTGTTCGACCAGGTGAAGAGTTCCCCTGTAGGTCCAGTACGTAACACTCGTCCTCCTCTGAGTATGACCTCCAGCACGAGGTTGCCTACGGTACTCGCTTCGTAACCCGGTGAATGAATCTCTAATCGATTCTCCAAGCGAAGCTCATCAAGCGCCCAGGACGGGAGCTCCATTTTCGTGGGTGTAAAGTTGTTGGACTCAGGTAAATCCCCGATTTCTCTGCCATTCAGAGTAACGCGCTTTCCAGACTGTGTCGCGTCCCAAGCACAGAATCTAAGGAACCCTCGACGAATACGTGTCAGGTCGGCAGAAATCATTCGTGCGTCGGGGGGATGACTCATGTGCCAGAATGAGGTGATCTCGCCTGCCCGTCGCCATTCAACCGAGGCCTCGGGTCCCCGATTCACGTGATGCCATTCGACCTGGACGGAATCTGTGTTTACGTGAACCAGAAACCAACCTGCCACGGTATGGGCAAGGTATCCTGGCCAGTAGATCGGCTTGTCTCCCCGCTCCTCGAGGAGCGCCTGGACGCGATCCAGCGGCGTCGGCACCTCTTCGGGCAAACCGATCGGCGCAGCCATCATTTGAGGTGTCATCCGGCTGCCGCTACGCCGAACGATGAGACTCTGGTTGTGTGTATGACCGCAGAAATAGGCGTCCACAGAGCGTTTCTCCAACACATCAGAAATCTCGCGATGAAAGTCATACTTCGTGTAAAAGGCACGTGCGACAGGCCAGATCGGATGGTGACCAAATACGAAAACACGATCTATCTGGGCCTCCTTACACTCTCTCATCAACTTCTGGAACCATCCCAACTGGCCGCATCCGCTCGTCCAGGAGCCGGTATCGAAGACGACAAGACGGCAGCCCGCAACATCCGTGAAATAGTAGGGAGTCGCGAACTCCCAACCCATTCGCTTCGACAAATAAGGAAGCACGACGTCGCCGAAGACATCCGATTCATCGTGGTCACCTCTTGCCAAAAGCAGTGGGATTTCAAAGCCATCGAGGAATCTGAGGCACGCCGACATCTCTGCCCGGGCAAACCCGCCCGCGAGCCCCCCCTCTACGAGATCTCCCGTCATCACAATGAATTCAGGGGACAGCGATTTGAGCGTCTCCCTCATCGGCGCGAGCACCAGACTCACATTCTCAATGTAACCTTCAGGGGTCAGGTCGTAGCTGTGATGTGCCGGGTCGCCCGCATTCGTGCGAAACTCTGCTTTTGTGAAGTGCGTATCCCCAACAACTGCGAACGTAAAGGGGCGCTCTATCCTGCTCAGGGCCGTGCCGAAGTTCATCCAAGCTCCTGTCGAACCCCTTAAGGGCAAAAGCCACAATATGCAATTGCCCGGGCAAACGATTCACCCGGGCGATGGATTGATCAGATTACGATGTTCTCGAATTTCAAAATATGACTTGCGATACGGCCTTCGAAATCAGGGCGATCGCGATCGACGTCATGGCGATTAACCCCATCCCGCAGGAATAGCCTGCCAGAAGGATCGGTGCGTACGCCTTCCACTTCGCCTCACCAAACCGTTTCGCGAAGTGAAAACGGCCCAGCAGTGCACCTACAAACATCAACAGGACAAAATGCGGCCACTCGGCCAATCCGCCTACAAACCCGAAGAAGGCCAGCGTCGGGAGTTTGAGGACAGTCATGAGAATGTAAGTAGCGCCACCGCCGATCAGGCCGGCGCCGATATATTCAGGCTTGATGATCTCGCGCAGCAGCTGCATGCCCGCTGCACCCCCGAACTCTCCAGCAGGAAGCGTCGACTTGATCCACATCGTCTGCAGGGTTGCGTCGAAGGGCCAGATCGTTTCCGCATAGGGATAGGTCGATGAGGGGATCGGACCCAGCCTCCAGATGAATTCGTAGAAAACGAAGCTGCAAATGAAGATCACAACCATCGTGGCGGCCACCATCTTGATGTAGCTCCCGAATTTGGTCTTGGTCAGCTCCATCTGCTTGAAGGGGCGCACCATCTTTCCGTAATCGTGCAGCGGGAGCGGGGCGAACCAGACCGCGGCCCCCTGATAGCCGGAAAGGAAGATCGCGGCCTCCCTGAGAAAAGGGACGCTGGACCCATAGGGACTGCCGGTCAGCCCGATCATCCTGGCCCCAATGTAAGATGAAATCGGAGAGTAAATGAATCCGAAGAAGACGACCCATCCCCAGTGGAATTCCGGCACCAGGATCTGACACATTGCGACGAACCCAAACGTTGCCATGACCCATAGCACGATCGGATAAATCAACTTCACATCCCCTCTCCCTTTCGGAACATCGCTCTGGGGAACGCCTTTCGCCCGAGGGCCTGCACCCCGGGTCCGTCGTTGTTCCAGGAGCATCTTGCCCACCATGTAGAACCCGGTGAACGCGACCACCAGGGAGGTCCCGATCGAGAAGCTCAGCCAGAAGTCGAAGGTGTTGGAGATCCGGGCCGGGACCGAGGTCATTCCGGGAGACCAGCGCTGCAAGATGCCGTAATCGTAGAGCATGGGATTAATCACAAGATTTGCCAGAACGGAGCCGAAGAACTGTCCTACGACGACATAGAACGGAAGCACCATCCCGATGAACAGGTGGCCCAGGTCGGTCCCGATCCCGAAAATGGCCGCGGGCAGGATCGTCTTTATCTCTGCAGTGAAGTCAATGAAAGGAATGGGCAGAATCTGGACCGTATCTGTCAGAAAGATGCTCGACAGTGTCGGGACGACGACATAGATAAGCCCCCAGATCAGACCGATACACGTCCCTGTGCTGAACACGCGCCATCGCCACCCCTCCTGCTTTGCGGAAGTTTCTGCCAGGGCTGTGGCGCCGCGGGCGTGCACGGCCTCCATCGGAAAGGGCAGCCGCTCCACGTCGTTGGTCACGCGGAACATCACGTAGGCGAACGAAAGCTGAGCGGTGTTGGTGACGAGCATCACGAGAAAAAGAACGAGGACCGGCTTGATCCAGACAGTGTGCAGGAACGTGCGGTCTGCGTAGACCGACGATTCCAGCGGAGGTACGACCCAGTCGGGAATGTACTCTGCCAACCCCTTGGCGGCCGGAGCTTGAATTAGGTACTGGTCCCAGACCAGGTTGCCAAAAGGGCCTCCGTAGAGGTGCCCGGAGATCCCTAATCTGACGCCGATTCCAACCAGACCGGCGGCCACCCAGTAGATTATGATCAGCTCCTGGGTCTTGAGCCTCACGAACGATCGCTTCGCGATCTCCAGGAAGAGGATGATCGTCACCCATTCCGAAGCGCCGGCCATGCTCTGGCCCGTGACGAGACCCAGATAGATCGCCCCGGGAAGCATGATCAACCCGACGAACAGCATAGCCCAGACGGTCTTCAGGTTGAACCCCTCTTCGAAGGGCGCCTCATCCGGCATGATCGATTCGTACTGACTTACATCCTCACGCCCTGACCTCGGTTCTGTCGCCAACTTTTCCCCTTAACGTTAGTAGCTAAAACTCAGGTGCTTGTTTCTTGGGCTTCACCCCGGAGTACCTGATCCCCTTCCTGGGCATACTGATGCTTGACATCAAGTGGAATGGTTCGCCAAACGAGGAATCTTTTGCGAAGCACGTTCAAGAATCCCCGATTGATCCGCTTCCAGGAAGCCACATCCCCGCTCAGACGATGAATAACAACCTCGATTTTGTAGATGTTGTATTCGCCCGTCGGAATCGCTTGGAGTTCGACCTGCTGGCTGATCCCCAGGTCGTAGGGGGCAAGCCAGGCTGTAAGGTGAATCTCATACTGTGGTTCTCCGTGCAGGTCTCTGGATGTAAACCGGACCTTGTCAGCCACGAAATCCCCGACAGAACCCTCGCCGTAGGACTCGAATACCCTCGTGAGATAGGTGTACATACCCAGGATCTCTCCGCCACCGACCGTAAACGGAAAGTCGAAGACCCACCTGTCACCATCCGGCTCCGGGAACTCCCATTTTCGCGTTACGTCCGGGACGGCCATATCGGCAGCCTTCTTCGCCGGATAGAGCGTAGAGAGAAACACGGTGGCCATCACGATCAGGGTGGCTGAAATCGCGGAAAGCGACGAGTAGTTCAGCTCCAATCCTCCGAGTGCACCCCGTTCGTAAAGCAGCATCACCATGACTTGACCGATGAGATAGCCGAACACGGCACCAATCGTCGCGAAAACGGCAGCTTCTGCCAGGAAGAGCGCCGCGATGTGGTTGGGCGCCAGGCCCACTGCAGAGTAGATCCCGATCTCCCGGAACCGCTCGTAGACGGCCCCCATCATGGTGTTCAGCACGATAAGAGCGGCGATGAGGATCGGAACAAACAGTCCCGCTAATCCTCCCAGCGAGGTGCTCCCGATGGAACTATAGACCGTGACCCCTTCAGCGTGCCCGACAAACATCGTGAGCGAGACGCGGGTCATGAACTCCTCGATATCGGGGATGAAATTGTCCTTCGACTGCCCACGCTCGTCCACGAAATGGGCGATCGCGATCGAACTCAGTGGACCGCCCATGTCCCGAACGTACTGATACGGCAAAATCATGACATTCGTGGACTCCAAATGATTGAAAGATTCGATGGGCGCCGATGCCACGATCCGGGGATCCTGGTCCTGCGCATCGTCCAGGTCGTCTCTCTCTGCGACCATGTCCACGGGTGTCAGGCGTTCGTCATCCAGGTCTTTGTATTTGTTGAAAGCCTCCGAATCAACGATCCCGATCACCGTGAACACGTTCCCCAGCAACTCGACCTCCGCCTTCCCGGCGTCTTCAGGAAAGATCCCGACCAGCTCTGCCAGGTCGTTTGGCAGTATACAGACATACCGCTCGCCCGGGAGGAACCACCGCCCACTCAGCAGGAATCGGTCAACACCGGTGATTTCGGGCTCCCGATCGGTGAGCCCTAAAAGCCCATTAACGAAGCTGTCTTTACCTGTAGTGATGCCCACATCGAAATCGATATAGGTGTCGCGCGACCCCATATCCGCTGATTTCTCAGTGATACGCTCGAAGCCCAGGTAGGCCCTTTCCCCTTTGACCTGGGATAGGTACCAGGCGCGTGGCTGGATCAACGCACGTTCTCCAAACGCACTCTCAAGGTAATGCAGCGTTGACTCCTGCAGGCCCTTCCACGCCCGGTCTCGAACCAGTCCCCCCTGGTAATCAGGCTTGTTATCTCTGGGCAAACGGTAAAACTTGATCGACGTCTGAACGGATGTGAAGGAAAGCGCGGTAAATGTGAGAAGGGTCAGTGTGGCGGCGGTGAGACCCGTCCTTAGCGGGCGCTTTCTAAGATTGGAGATGCCCAGAACAATCGCTGCACTTGTCGCGCTCAGCCGACCCACATCGGCCTCGTAGGTGCCGGCCGCGGCCTGCTTCATCTTCCGGACCTCTTCTCCGAACTTGGAGACCACGATGATCATGGCCACCCCGCCAAGGGCCATGATCACAAACGCAAGAAAGATGATATAGGGTGAGCTGCTCAATTGGAATGCAGGATGCACCATCCGGAGGACGATAAAGAAAGCAAGGAAGATACCCGAGAATCCCAACAATCGCCGCGTGATGTCCGAAAAGCCGAAGACGAGGCGTTCACAGAAGTATGAGAACGGGAGCAACAGCATAAAGTAAAAGATGATTCCCCGAACCGTGTCGTTCGCCGTGGACATCACTTCCGGATATCCCCTCGCTTCGAGCCCCCATGCCCGTCGAGAAGCGGCCATGAATGCCTCGTACTCCTGAGCTTCCAGGTGGTCATTTGCTTCCAGGAGGGCCTCACGTGCCGCGTCGTGCAGAAGAGAAAGCCGGGCGTTCTCTATTCCGTACTGAGCTAACTGTTTCATGCGGATATCGTCGATGACCCACATGTCCTTCGCCGCGTGGTAGGAAGGGTTGAATATGACGCCCGGTGGATATCCGACGCCTCGAGACGTTTCCAACATCTCCGGGTTCACATCCCACTTGGATACCGGAGAATCCAGGAACTCCTGGGGCGCATTGATCAGCAGATACTTTACGCCGAATAGACCCGTGCTCATCAGAATCTTCAAAGGCTCTATCTCGCCGGTCATGAAGTCCACACCGGCAAACGCCACGGCCGCGCGTGTTACATTTCCCTCTTTCATGCTCTGGTTTTCAATGTAGTGGTAACCATACTCGATAGGTCTGGTGTCCCCTTCGTTTAACACGGTCATATAGTCCAGAGCCGAGAGATAGCTCGAATCGATGATCTCGAACACACTGATGGCGCGACACTTGAACAGTACCTCCATCATTTCGTTTTCCCACCAGCCGTACCGTTGGAGAATGGGGAACTTTTTGTCGCCTTCCGTTCCCATGTCGGGCGCTGAAACAATCCGGCCATCTTCGTCCATCTGATAAGCCAGGATCTTGTTGTCGAATCGATTGCGCATGATATCAAATCTGAAACGGCCCGTCCCCTCGACCTCATCCTTCGACCCGTAGGACGGCCCCTTCGAAGGATCACCCTGGTAAATCGGCCCTTCCGCAGTCTTCTCTACGACAAGTGTTCTCACGCCTCCGCAGCTCGCCACGGGTCCGATTTGTTCGTAGGTCACGATCGCACCCGGCACCGGCACTCTGGGAATGGCGAAATCTACGTCGCGCTCGAACCACAGGATTCGGCCCTCTAGGCTGTGACCAAGGTCTTCAAGTTTCAACTTTGATACTCTGAAAAATTCTGGATCCTCGACGGCCTTGAGCAGCAGACCAACCGAGGCCTGCACTTGGCGCGTCAGGTTCGAAAAATTGACGAATTCAACCCTGTCTACAGGGGTATCCACGCGCTCCCGGATCGTGGACGGAGTTGCTAAGGTGATGCCCTCCTTCCCGACGAACTTCACCGCTTCGCTGTCGAAAGCCAGACGAATCGGCATGAAGTTCTTCCAGGTCCGCTTGGGGGGTGTGACCGCATCGATGTGGCGCGCTTCCCCTGGAAAAATCCTGGCATCATACTGATCGAACTTCTTGGCGTAAGGGGCCAGGAGGTTGTTCTCATAGTTGTTCGTCCTCCAGGTCGGATTGTAGAAGGTCGCGTGCGAAAATGTCGCGACCTTGTCGATCTCGCTCGACAGGTCGAATCCGATAAAGAGCCGAAAATCGATCTTCTCGTGTTCAGGAATGAGCTCGCGAAAGTGCTCGCTCTCTCGCGAGTGTTTGTAGAGAAAGTCGTTGATGCCCGCAAGACCCTGGAAGTGTGAGCCATTGGCCAAGAACATCACGGAATATTTCGGTGGATTCCTCTTCAAGGCCTTTGCCGTCTCCAACAGGGCAGCGACATTGGCAGCGCTTTCGGCGCCAGGCGCGACCCCCGGCACGACGGAGATCGCGTCGTAGAAGGCGCTGACGAGAATCATCTCGTCCTTCCACTTCCGCTCCCGACGGTCGGAAATGTATTCATCCGTGCCAGGTATGATTCCATAAATGTTCGGGGCCGGCACCCTTTCCCAGTCCATCCTGGACCTGATGATGACCTGGTGCTCGCTCGTTTTAGCCAGAGCCAGTAAACGGTCTGCATCTTTCCCTTCTACCCAGAATCGCGGGACGTCCACCGGGACCTGCAAAAATTTCTGCGTCGCCTGCCCCTGGGTTACTCGCCCATTGTCGTAAAAGACAACAGCCGCCGCCCCAAGCATCCGTGGGTTCAGGTAGCTCTGATCGGAATCGAACTCCATGAGGACAATGCCGCCCTTCACGGGTTTTCCGTTCAATTCTTTAAAGCTGCCCCGTCCGCCATAGATCAGCGTCCCGCTTGCGCCTTCTTCGGGCAGCGAAGGGGTCCGGACATGATTCGGCCAGAGACCGAAAAGACGGATCTCTTCGCCGGTCAGGGCCAAGACAAGGGAGGCACCTTTATCCACGGGCACGGTTACCTCGGCGTTCTCTACAGTAATCCCCTGAAGCCCGATTTGCTCAAACTCACGTTTTATGTGCTCAAAGGCCTGTCGATGTCCGGGATACCCAGGGACCCTTGACCCAAGACTGGATAGGGCTCCGACGGTCTCGCGCAGGTGTGATGCAGTGATCGATTCGGCGATCTCTTTGATCTCCCGATCTCTCTCCGAGACGATCACTGGCCTCAGTTCTGGCTTGCTCGGCTGAATGCCGAACAGCTTGATAAACCAATCGGTGACCTGTCCAGGATTGAAAACGGTCACCGATGAAAGCATGAAAAGCGCGATGATCCACAGAACAGCGCTTCCAATTCTTCGCATCATCGTTGGACTCCAACTTTGGGATCTAGGCGCCTTCGAAAGCGCAATACGGTGCTAGTAAATAACAAAATGCCCCAAAGCTGTCAAGACAATTCAAGCGGCGGGCTGAATGCACTAAGTGTTAATAAAACTTAGGCTTCGACGTTCTAGGCCGCTGTCTCAGACCCCGGGTTTTTCTTGACTTGTACGTTGTGTGCTCATATTTTCGTTCGATCCGGTCAATTTCTCCCCTTTCCCCGAATCGAACGGTCCACTTTTCCGTGAAATCGCTCTTCACCGTTCTTACCTGCTTGGCGCTGTCCACAGTTCCCGCCTTTGGTGAAGATCCAAGCCCGGACGTTCCCCTCTCACATCGCATCTATCGAACGGTCGACCGATTTCAGGCCCGTGGCTGGCTCAAGCAGTCCGTTCCCGGCCACCGACCGTTCACAAGAAATCGTGCGGCCCTTCTTCTTCTGGATATCCTTCAAACGGCAGAATCAGGGGGCCGCCTCTCGAAAACCGAACGGGGTATCCTCGAGAGGCACCGCGCCGAATTCAGGTGGGAACTGACCACGCTCGGTAAGGCGGGGGCTCATGATTCGCATCAGAGCGGCCTTATCGAACGCATATCGTCTGGAAACAACCTTTTTGCCTGGCAGGATTCCTCAGCAGCGTTTGTTTTGGACCCGCTGATTCGCGAGCAAGTACTCGTGATACGGGGCGGCGCACGCGCCCGGGAAATCGTTTCTCAAACCTATCTCGGCGCGATCGTTCGCGGCACCTACCATAATCGCTTTGGGTTTCGAGTTCGGCATTACGAAGCCAGGGAACAGAGTACGCGAGTCCGCCTATCCCGTGGAGACGTGATCGCCAAACCCATTGAGGACATCCAGTTGAAAGGGAAATCCGTCGACTTCCGCCAGGCCGAGTTTCAATTCATCCTGGCAACGCCCTGGTTCGACATTGACATAGGCAAAACAAGCCTGGATTGGGGCCCGGGAAGGACAGGAAACCTTTTGCTCTCGGACAAGGCTTCGTCCTACGCGATCGTTCGCATGAGAGCCGAACACGGTCGATTTCGGTTTATCCACGTCGTGGGGTTCCCCCGTGCGCGTGAAGGGCTGATCGATACCTCTCGAACCAGACTCGACAACGGCCACTTGCGCACCTTTCGCCGCTCCAAGCACCTGGCAGCGCATCGGTTCGAGGTCTCGTTCCCCAGAGGAGTGCTCCTGGGACTTCAGGAATCCGTCGTTTACGGCGACAGGTCACTCGAATTTTTATACGCCAACCCAGCGACCGTGTTAACCGCCGCGCAGACCTACTTGGGCGACAATGACAATATGCTCGTTGGCCTCGACCTCAGCGGCAATCCAAGACAAAATCTTTGGCTCTACTTTGCTGTGCTGTTCGATGATCTGAAAAAGTTCACCCCCGGGGCATTCGCAAATAAATACGCTCTGCAGTTCGGACTCCAATGGGTTGACCCGTTCGGTCTCCACGACACAGAATTGTCCCTGGAATACGTCCGATTGGAGCCCTTTGTATACTCCCACAAGTTCGCCATCAACACCTATGAACATTTCGATGCTCTGCTGGGTTACCCTGTCGGCCCCAACGCCGACCGCATATTCGGACGCGTTATCCATCACTTTTCGCCTTCACTCTTGTTCGCGTTCTCCTTGGACAGGGAGAGGCAGGGCGAAAATGTCATCGGTTCGGAGGGGGTTTTGTTGGAGAATGTGGGGGGCGATGCCGAGGCAGGAAGAAGGCCCTCGGATCCTCCGAGTAAACGCTTCCTGGATGGCATACTGGAAAAGCGCACTCGACTGGGATTTTCGCTTACTTATGAACCGATCCGAGATCTTCTTCTGCGGGTCTCCTACGAATCCATGTTGGGAGACAACCTCGCCCTCCCGAGCGGGGAGAGAGGGAACACCAGAGAACACACGTGGGCGATCCGTACCGATTTCAATTTCTTCTAGAAACTCCTTGCGGGATGGTTTGTCTGATTTGTATATATACATATTGATGATCTTCGACATTTGAGACCCGGCCAGCAAACGAGGAGATTCGAAATGCTGGGACGTAGAGTAGACACAGGATGCCTTATCGTAGCCTCATTGGCCCTGATTTGGGCGTGCGGTGGGCCAGAGAGAGAAATAGAAAAAGGCCTCGGCGCGCACGTCCTGTTCTTCTCGAACTTCGAAAAGGGCGTTGATGCGCTTACCGCGACGGGCTCGGAGCTCGCCGAGCTCGATGGCGCGCATACGCAACATCTTCAAACCGGTGGACGGGTGGATGGCTATGTCGCCTTCCAAAGTGAGGCTGGGGCACTGAGTTACACCGCAATGGGAAACTTCCCCTACGACGAAAGCCAGTCCTGGTCCGGGGGTGTTTCTTTTTGGCTGGCAGTCGATCCTGCCGGGTTAGAGACGGATTTCCCCGAACCTTTTCACGTTGGAAAGAGATGGGACGACGCGGTCATTTTCGTGGACTTCGACAAAAAGAGAACCCCGTATGCCCTTCGTTTCGGCTGTTACCCCGATAAGACCCAGGAGATAACTGACCAGATCCTTCGGGAACGTGTCATTCGCTTGGAGGACATCAACTGGAATTCGGATGAATGGCATCACATCGTCATTACCTGGTCCAATTTTAACAGCGGCAAGGCCGACGGGCAATGGGCCCTCTTCGTGGACGGGGCAGAAATAGATCGGAAGACGAACCTGCAGCAGAATATCTCTTGGAATATTTCCGCTCGCACTGTCAGGTTTAACCACCACCGTTATGCGGGCAAGCTGGACGAAATCGCAATTTTTGACAAGATGCTGACCCACAAAGATGTCATATATCTGAAGAATCCACGACGGCCGCTTAACAAGCTCCTCGAAAAGGACTAAACAGCTAAACATTCCATTCAAAGAGTGGGCGACAGGTCAAAACCTGCCGCCCACTTTTCGTTTGCCCGAGGTTTCTAGGGCGACTGCCGGAGGGTGTGCATCCCAACCGACGAAAGTGTGATCGCTGACACATTTTAGGCCCCCGATCTTTCCTACAATTTTACTCAGGAGCCTCGGTTCGGGGTGAGCCGGGGCACACGCCCTTCTCCCGAGTAGGAGCCGTGCTGGCGGGCGACCGAACAAAGGGAGAGGGGCGCCTTTATTTGAGTCAACTGTTAAATCGATGGCGGATCTTCTTGGGGTTGAAACCAATTCGTGTTGCACAAGGGAAAGCAGGTGTCCTATATTTTGTTTTGAGCCGACCTCCCATCACCTCATTGGAGCAGCATGAAAAAGTGCCCTTTCTGCGCAGAACTCATTCAGGACGACGCCGTGAAGTGCCGTTTCTGCGGTGAGTTTTTGGACCGTCAGTTGGGGGTTATGCAAGGCCAGGTGGAGCCCACCCCAACTGAACAGGCGAAACTCGCAGAGATTCACAGACTCCAGCGCATCGCCAGCGGTCAGCCCACACGAGCGGACACGACCCGAAAGGCGAAGGGGATCTTGTATCTGGTCATTATCGGCGCGATCCTCTTTTACAGCTACAATTGGAATAGACTGCACAGGGCGAGGACTGCCCAGTCACCCACGCGGTCAGAAATCACGTTCGATGCGTTTAATGCCATATTTGGGCCAGAGAGCACACTCTCTCGGGAGGAGAAGGCGACCGAATTCGCCAACTACAATGGAAAGTGGGTGATCTGGCAGGGAACGGTCGTTTACATCAATCGTGGCGGAGGGGTCGAACCCTACGTCAGCATTCGCCACCTGGCATCTACCCAGACATCTGATGTCCTCGTCCGGTTCAATAAGAGAAAGCAGGATGTCCTTCAAGATCTGCGGGTCGGAGATGAAATTCGCTACCGGGGGAGGATAAAAGACTACGGAGAAAAGACCGCCTTTATTACCCTGGATGACGGCGATATTGTCCAGTGACAATTGCCTCCATTTTTTGTATTGACAATCCCCCGTATTAGTTTTATCTTCTTGCCAATGCTTGTAGATACGCGCTTTTTCGGGTCTATCCCTGATCGTGCTACCGCCTTCATGTTTCCCACTAAAGGAGGGGAGGATGAGATCTGTCCTTAGTGTGGGTCTAGTTCTCAGTTTGGCTATCACTTTGATGAGTTGTGCGCAGCCGCCTCAGCAAGAACTGGACGCGGCTCAAGCGTCTCTGAATGAGGCGAAGAATGCGGAAGCTGACATCTATGCTTCCGATACCTACCGATCCGCAAGGACTGCCCTGGATGAGGCCAATGCAAAGGTAGGGGAGAAGGATTATGAAACTGCAAAGGCATCTGCCATAAGGGCAAAGGATCTCGCCGATCAAGCAAGGTCCGAGGGAGAAGCGAACAAACAAAGGTCTAGAGACGAAGCTCAAGCGATCGTTAACCGTACTTCTACAGGGCTAACGGATGCCAGAACGGCCATCAACGGTGCGCCGCGCGGAAAAGGAGCCGATGATGATATAGATCAGCTTCGTTCCGATTTAGGCCAGGTCGAAACAGGCTTGAGCGATGCCAGGGGAAATCTGAATTCAGGCAGGTTCAAAGACGCTGTGGACCAGGCACGAAACGCCGAGTCAAGGTTGGGTCAGGTTCAAGGCGCGATGCAGACGGCCATGCAGAAAATCGAAACATGGAAAGAGAAAAATCGTCCCTGGTACGAGCTTTGAACAGGCTCTCATCCTGACGCATAGCTGAATTCCTCCGAAAACCGAGAAGTTGCCGAACTTCTCGGTTTTCCGATTTTAGGCCGAGACTCGCGATGGCCCGATCCCTTCTCCTATCCCTCCTGTTTGCAATCGCAATTGTATGCATCCCCAATACAATCTCTGCCCGCGACCCTTCCAAAGCTGAGCACATCGAAACACCAGACGTAACCCAATTGGAACGAGAGATCCGCGCACTTGAGGATGCGCTCGACCAACACACAGACGATGAACCTTATATCGTAATCGATACCATTCATAATTCGCTTCAATTACGGCGGCGAAATCGGATCCTCAGAAAAGCCATCTGTGCAACTGGAAGCGGGAAGGTGCTGCTGAGTCATAAGAAGGGAGACTGGCGCTTTGCGACCCCCAAGGGGAAGTTTCGCGTGTTACGAAAGGTGCGAGATCCTGTGTGGGCAAAGCCTGAATGGGCCTTCGTAGAACGGGGTCAGGCAGTTCCTGTATTGCCCTGGGACTTTAAGCGGTTGGATGCGGTAGCGCTCGGGGAATTTGCACTTGAGCTTGGAGATGGTTATGAAATCCACGGGACCCTCTATCCGCACCTGCTCGGGCGCCATATTACACACGGCTGCATCCGCTTGAACGACGAAGACCTTGAGAAGACCTTTAACACGGTGAAAACGGGAAGTCCGATATACATCTACTAACTGGAAAACAGATCCCCGCGCTATTTGTCATCCTGAGTCTGCTGGCCCTCAACGGGCCCGCGAGATCGGCTGAATCGTTCGAGGGCCACGAGCTCAAGCATAAGAAATCCGCTCTGGACCTGGAACTTCGCCAGATCGATACAGATTCAGACACCTTCTACCTGGTCATCGACCTTGCCTCAGGGGTGGTCCACCTAAAATCCGGAGGGCGCCTTTTAAGAACCTCCCAAATACGCGACTTCCACGTTCAGCCTTCTTTGCAGACACAACTCTGCCGGCTGAGGACCAGAATCGATCCGGTTACCCCCGAATTTGGAAATAAGGGCCTCCGGCTACGCGGTAGATCGTTGCCGCTTGACTTCGTCGGACGACTGATCGAAGGGCCCCGAGAAATGTCGATGCTCTACTTTGCCCCTGCGACGCTCCTCCAACCCGACGGTCTCCCTGCGCCCTCTCACTTCAACATCGTAGAACTCGAAGGATGGGACCTGAAGGCCCTGGGTTCTGCGATGCGACCAGGAGACGTGGCGATCCTCATCCCTCCCGCGGGATCCCCTCGGTGAGCATCGCGCGCCTCAAATCTCTCCCAATAACTCAACCCAGACTCAAGATCCTGATTGTCATTGTGGGTCCGTTCGTCCTTGCGCATCTGAGTCATTCACCAGGATCCGCTCAATCGGAGCCGCGCTTTGCGGGTGATCCCCTGCTGTTGGGCGCTGGAGCACGTGCGCTGGGCATGGGAAACGCCTTCGTGCCAGTCAGTGACGATGCGACTGCTGTATACTGGAACCCGGCTGGACTTGCCGGACTGAGCAGAAGCGAGGCGCAAGTTCAGCACGCCGAGCGGTTCGGAGGAACCGTCAACCACGACGTCATCACGCTCGCACGCCCGTCGAGGATTGGAGGATTTGGGATCGGCCTTCTGCGCCTCGGAGTAGACGGTGTAAGGTTGACGACCCTTGAAGACCCTTCTCAGCCACTGGGCCCGGAAAACCGACCTATCGTGTCTCGAGAAGTGGCAACATCCGACTACAACCTCCACCTCGCCTACGGAAGAGCGGCTCGGCCCAACCTCTATCTAGGCGCCGCCCTAAAGCTGATCTGGCGCAACCTGGCGGCTGGAAACGGCTCCGGTTACGGACTAGACGTCGGCGTTCTCTATGTTCCGGTTCCGGCCTTGACCCTGGGCGCCAGCGTCAGGAACCTCACGCGTACACGGATAACATTCGATTCTGCGACGACGGATCGAATTCAGCCGAGCATCATCATCGGCGGAGCCTACACCAGGGGATCCAGGGCCTTGCGCGGTCGGCTTATCTTTGCCGGGAGTGTCCACATCTTCGAGGAGGAATCCGGACTGGAAGACCTCGAAAGCGTACAGTTGGGGGCAGAATATTTCTACAGGGAGAGACTTGCATTCCGAATAGGGGCAAAGGGAAATCACTTCACCGCGGGAACGGGAATCTACCTGTACGGCCGCCTCGCATTTGACCTGGCCTTCGTGGAAAACAGCCAACTCGACAACACCTACCAGATTTCAGCCTCTTTCTTCTTTTAGCGTGGTAATGCAAACTCCGAATTCACAAGAATCGCAGAAATTTCGGTCAGGCCATATCGTCCTACTGGGCAGACCCAACGTTGGCAAGTCCACCCTTTTCAATGCGCTTGTGGGAGAACGAATTTCAATCGTCACGGAAAAGCCCCAAACGACGCGTCAGAATGTCCTCGGTATCGTCACCACGGACAAGTCACAGATGTTATTTCTGGACACGCCAGGGCTTTTGGACCCCCGCTATAGACTTCAAGAGATCATGCGAAGGCATATTGAAGAGGCTTTAGACGATGCAGATGTTCTCCTTGGAATCCTGGACGCCAAGGAGTTCGAATCCAGTTTTGATGATGAGGTTAAGAAGGTCTTCAAGAATGCCAAGGGCCCCACTATTGTTGCCCTCAACAAGACCGACCTCGTAAACGCTGATCAGGTCGAACAGCACCTGAATGGCATCCGGGCAGAACTCCCTGACCACAAAATCCTACCAATATCGGGCCTTTTGGGAAGCAACCTGCTGGAGCTTCGGTCTCTCATCGAGGCAAATCTACCCGTGGGTCCGAAGTTCTATCCTGAGGATATGATGACAGAACAGCCCGAGCGATTTTTCGTAGCCGAGCTCGTTCGGGAAGAAATTTTCTGTCAGCTCCGTCAGGAGGTTCCCTATGCGATTGCCGTTACGGTTGAACAGTTCAAGGAAGATAGAGAAAAGGTCTACATTCAATCGGAGATCATCGTAGAGCGCTCCTCGCAAAAGGGAATCGTCATCGGATCACGTGGTAAGACGCTGAAGTCGATCGGCCAGAACGCGAGGAAAAAGATTGAAGCGTTTTTGAACCGTCCCGTCTATCTCGATCTTCACGTCAAAGTGCTCGAGAACTGGCGAAAGAAGGACTATGCGCTTCGTGGCTTTGGCTATCTTTCCTGATGACCCCATCTTGTCATCACTCTAACTCTTGAGAACGCGGCATTGGCGCACTACGCGAAGATCCTTCTGAAACTGTTCATCGGCCTGGCCCTGGCCGGCGTGTTCCTGTGGGCATCGTTCCGCCAGGTCAGCCTCAGCGAGCTCCAGAGCTCCGTCGAGCAGGTGAAGCCGTTTTGGCTGATCGTTTCCACAGTCATCCTCGTTCTTCTCAACCTGGTCCGCGCCAGACGCTGGCAGGTCCTTATCGTACCGGTTTCAAAGGAGATCTCAATCTGGCGCGGATGGATGGCCATCATGATCGGCTACGCGGGCAACAATCTTCTTCCGAGGGCGGGCGAATTCCTTCGGGTTCTGGCCTTGAAGCGGGGGAAAGACCTGTCGGTGAGCGCCTTGCTGGCGACGGTTGTCGTGGAACGCATCGTCGACATGCTCGCCTTGATGATCTTGCTGGCCGGAGTTCTTGTCGCGTTTCAGGAAGAGATATCCGTCCTCTTCCCCTGGATCGAGGACGCTGGTCTGTTAGTGTTTTTTGCATCATTGCTCCTACTAGTCATCTTTGCCGTCCTGTCGGTCCACGGAGACCGCGCCCTCGCCAGACTTGACCGAGGGTTGGGGGTGATCTCCCGATCCCTGGCCACCAGAGTGGTCGGGACCTTGAGGGCCTTTTTCCGGGGGATGGGCGCCGTCAAGACCAGGACGGGTTACGTTGAAATCACCGTTACGACCGTCATCTTATACGCAGGTTATGTCCTGATTGTCTATCTTCCGTTCTTAAGTTTCGATTTTGACAGCAGATACGGATTGGGCTTTTCCGCAGCTCTGGTTGTAACCGTTATGGCGACGATCGGCATCATCCTCCCCACGCCAGGCGGCGCGGGCACCTATCACTATTTCTGCAGCCAGACGCTACACCATCTCTACGGCGTCTCACTTCCTGAAGCACTGGCATTTGCAACCGTCGTCCACGGAATCGCCTATTTCACCTTCATCCTGATTGGGGGCCCGGGTCTCCTGGCCCTCCTCATCGCCCCGAATCGCCCTCCCGCCGAAGCCGAAGCTGACACAAACTCGTAAAAAAAATGCCGACCCCTTTTTGAGGTCGGCATGTAATTGAATGCTTACGAAGACCTTCGATCATTGGCCTCCCGATACCTTGATGACATTGGCCGCCTGGAGCCCTTTGGGCCCTTGCGTGATGTCAAACTCAACTTCCTCGCCTTCGGCCAACGACTTGAAGCCTTCACCCTGGATCACAGAAAAGTGGACGAACACGTCCTCGCCTCCTTCCTGCTCTATAAAGCCGTAGCCTTTAGCGTCATTAAACCACTTTATCCTGCCTGCTGCCAACTGTATTCACCACCTTTCAACTCTAGTACTGAATCGATCGTTAAGAAAAGGGGCAAGATCGTACCTTCTGATCCTTGCCCCGTGGTCTTCTCTAGACTTCAGTATGCACAGGAAACAGAAACCACATCCTATCACAACGCCCGATTATAATATCTCATTCGTCTATTGTCAACATCTTTCCGGCTTTTTTAAGGTTCTGATCGCCCACCCCGAGGCCAGAAGACGCCATCGAGACGCCTCGTACGCGGGGAGATGTTCTGGTTCATTCCGCGATTCGGAAAAGGGTTTCTCGCCAGGCCATCCGACTCGTCACCTGATCTCTCAACACCAGGGTCAAGAGTTGAAGCCCGGGTTTTAGCTCCTCCAGGTCTACACCCAAATAGACAGGTTCGTCAGACTTCTCTCCGGCATACTCTGCTGCAACCGAGACGCTCCAACTCTCCTCTTGCAGGCCAAGCCATTTCAGGGCCTGCTTTCCCAGCTTTATCGGCAACCGGTCCGGTTCCGGGCGCCCGATTCTGTACTCGACCTGATACCGCGTCCGTCCATAACTGTCCTTCGCCAGGTTGTAGGCTTCGAAGTAGACATACATGATCTCTGATCGCTTATAAACTAGGATCGGATTGGGTGTAACGACAAGCGAATCATTCTCTCCGCGAACAATGTCCGTTGCCAGGAGAACGCTGCTCATTCCCAGATTCGTTGACCCGAAAGGCCTCAGATCTACGGAATCACTAAACGTCCCGATCGTTTCACTGCCGCTATCCCTGGACTCGAGAACCAGACGGTAGGATCCTGGATCCACGAATATCTCCGCCTGCTCGAGAATATAGTTCGACCTGAGTGTATCCTGCCAGGAATCGGTCAGCACGCTAGTGCGTCGTGATTCCTCGACCGCGAGGTCTCCATCATCATCGAACAGAAAGACGCCTTGCTGCAAGTCCACGTGGTAGGCATCATAAAGCTTCAAGTACTCCAGCCGATTCTTTGGAAGCGCCCACGACAACCGTACCTGAAGGCGGTCCTCGGGGGCTTTGAAGATTGCCACCTGGCACGCCAAGGGATATTTCTGAGTTCGGTAGGGATCTAAATAGCGCTCGTTGAGCTTAAACCCACGCCCATAAAAATCAGACCGGCCATATCCCCCGACTCTCCAGTTTTCATCCCTCAGCAGTTCCATCCTCCAGTGGAAGGAATCGTAGGAGATGAAAGAGACCTGAAAGTCCTCGTAACGCCAGGTCTCTCGAAAGGGTTCGATCCTGCGTTCCCGTGTCACGTATCGGCCGAAGCGGATGAACGTCTTGCCCATATCCGTCTCCCAGCCTTCCACTCCTCTATCTGGCCTGGAGAATCTCAGATTGACGTAGGCGACGCGGCCAAAATGCTCCATTCGCCTCTCGTTATACGGGGTCAAATAGAGCGGATCTCGACGGGTCCAAAAACGGACCAAATCCTGTTCTTCAAACTTGCCCTTGAGAGACGCGAGGGCGGCTGTTTCTCCACGAGTGGAGACCAATCCGATCAACTCAGGAGACTCGATCATTTCACGTTGCGATTGGCTCATTCGCTCCACAGCCTTGCTGTAGGACCCGGCTGCACGCTCCAAGTCTCCCATAACCTGGTAGCCCAGACCCAGGAAAAAGAACCCGTTCGGATCGTTCGGAAACCGTTTTGTCAGCTCATTCGAGACCTCAACCAACCCATCAAGATGTCCCGCTTCAAGGTTGAGGAACCCGAGCCGATAATAGGCGCGCCTGCAGTAAGAATCCCGCCTGAGCGCATACTTGAAGTAGGAGATAGCCTGGTCCAGGCTTTCCATTCCGAAAGAGCGGAGACTCCCACCGCCGTCGAATCTTCGGTGATCGATATACTTGAGCATATCCTGAAGAAAGTACTCTCCCACCTCGCAAGCCGCCTCCGGCCTCTCTGGATCCATCGCCAGAATCTTTCTGAAGTGTCTCATCGAATTGTATCCGAATCCCTGGCGGCGTAATAGGGCGGCATAAGATTCGTGATAAGTAATATTTTCAGGGTCCAGCACCATCGCTTTCTTCAACCATTTGCGTGCCGCCGCCCGAGAGGAGATCGTGTTCTGCTCCATGGATAGGCGACCCAGCGCGTGATAGACCTTTGATTGTCCCCTGTCCAGCTTCGCCGCCCGCTTCAAGAGGGAAATTCGGTCCTCCAGACGACGTGTGGAACGAGAGGTTGCCTCCACGAACAAGGAGTCCGCCGTCACCGATCCGGATGCGTCCAGGGATGGAAGGCAAAGCGCCGCCCAGAAAGCCAGCTTGAAGGCGAGACCCCCTCTTGTCAGGTCGGGCCTACGCGCTGTAGCGAGGAGGCATGGCATTTTAGGTTTCGCCGTCTACTTCGACAGGTTTCGTAATGTCGACATCCCCAAGTACGTCATCCAACAGGCCCCTCAGTTGGAGGGACGTTGCTTCATCGATCGAGGCTCCGGGGTGCCGAACCTTGTTGTGGGCGATCAGCCCACGCAGCCTCAGCACTTCCTTTCGAATCGCGACGCCAGGCTGCTGCTCGTATACGATCAGGGGCAGGAACCGATGATAGACCTCCCGCACCTTGTCAAACCGTTCTTGGCGTGCAGCGTGGACTATGGCCTGCATCACCTCGGGGAACCCAAACCCCGTCATGAATCCTTTCGACCCCCTTGACAGATCAAAGTACCCATAGAGCGCGCCCAACCCGGTCAAAATGGGGATCTTCCGCTCCGACATACCTGCCAAGAGCGCGGAAATCTTCGGCGCTGTCGGAACATCCTCTTCCTTGATGCATGCGACCTGGGGAATCTCCTTGATCAATTTGAGCATGAGGGGGACCGACATATGTACCTGAGTCGAAGCCGGATGGTCCTGAACCACGATCGAGATCGAAATTCCCTCAGCGACCTGCTGAAAGAACTCAAAGATACGCCCCTCGTTCGGTACAGGCTCGCGCGAGGGGGCGACCATTACCCCATCCGCACCCAGCGATTCCGCCATTTGGCTCAGCGCCCGCGTGGGCGCGGTCCCGCTGTAGCTCGTTCCGACGATGATGGGTATTCGCCCAGCGGCGACCTCGATGACCGTCCGAATGACTCGTTCCCGTTCCCCATCCACCATCCGGTTGGCCTCACCCGCCACGCCCAGAACCGTGAGTCCATCCACTTCGATGTCTACCATGAACCGGACAGTTCGTTCCAATGATTCCAGATCGATGTTTCCCCCCTCGTCAAAGGGGGTGGCCAGGATCGGAAAAACGCCCTCGAAATCATCCGTCATATCTTCTCCCATTTTCTGAAACTAAACCCTTTTTAAATCCAAGAAAACAAAAAAAGGGGGACGTTTTCACGTCCCCCTTTTCTAACCAACCGATCTTAGCTTTTAGATCTCGCCCTGAAGTCGCATAGATTCGGCCATCTCCTCTTCTGCCTCGGGGATCAGCCCCTTCTGTTGCAGTAACCGGGAGAGACTTGCGTGGGCCAGCGGCTCTTCAGGCGCAATTTCTATCGCTCTTCTAGCTTGAGTTATCGCCTCGTCTACCTTGCCCTGCTTGTCCAGGGCCTGGGACAAGCCCAGGTGCGCCATGTAGAACCGCGAATCCGCTTCAAGGGCCTTGTGAAACGACCCGATCGCCCCGTTGAAGTCTCCAGCAGCGATCAACATCACGCCATCAATATAGAACTCTTTTACTCCCATTTACTGAATCCCACAGGCCAACCCAATCTTTCAAGCATCCTCACCCTCAGGGCTGGCTGGCCTGAAACAGAAATATCGCCAGCCCGACCAGGAGAATCAGACCAGAGATTCCCGCCACGATACGACAACTCCAGCATACTCCCTCACCTTTCGACGTAACTGGATCCAGACTCCCACCACAGAAGTCGCAGGTTGATACCTTTGCGGGAATCTCACACCCGCAATGAGAACAAATTCTGGATTTCTGTCCCGGCTGAAGACCAGATGCTGCTACCACGCCGCCACCGTGTTGAGGTTACACGTTAAAACAGACCGGTCACATCGACAGAGAAGTACTGCAAGGGACTGAAGGTCTGAGCGAAATCGGTCGGCCAGGCCAGATCGTATCGGAAGAGGAAAATGCCCAGATTCACCCGTGCACCCAGTCCGTAGCCCGCCTTGAGGTCCCGAAGTTCGAAACCTCCGTCCCGATATTCCCAGGGATTAAAGCCATCCCGATTGAAGGCGCTCCCGACGTCGAGGAAGAGCTCGCCCTGGACGTTCTGGAAAAAGAAGGGCAACGGCCATCCCATCGCCAACTGGTGGAGCAAAGGAAATCGAAACGCGACATTCGCCAGGACAAAGCTATCTCCGGCCAGGTCAAACAGCTCTACGCCCCTCAGCGGCCAAACGAAACTGGAGAAACCGACCCTGTTGGGATCCACATTAGTACTCGCGGTGGAGAACCTCGGATTGACCGGGTTGTTCACCCCTCCGACGTAGAAGACCTCTTTGTTTCGTCCGAAACTCGTCCCGCCTGCGAGTCGTAGTGCGAACGTATACTCCTTGAGCACCCGGAAATATTTACGCACATCCATGCGAGCCGTGCCGAACTTCATCCCGGCAGCACTCCCCTCGAAAGAGATCCGAGCCCTGCGTCCGTCGACCGGACCGTAGAGTCCCCACATCGTACTGTCGTCCACCAATGCCACCTCCGAGATGAAGGCCCGCTCCGTCGCGATTGGCGTCCCATCAAGGCCTCGAGTCGTCCCGCCCACGAAACCACCGCGCACGAATTGGTTGTTAAAGGTGTCCAGCCGCTCTCTTGAGATGGTGATGAATCGTGCACCCCCCTCGAAACGGCTAAACCGGTTAAAGGGTTTTTCAATCCCCAACACCAGGCCATAGTATCGGTCCGCATTCAGGACGTTGTTGCTGAAGAAGAAGAGTCTCGTATGAAAGACCTGCGCATAGTAATTCGTCTGCCGCTTCAGATTCGCATACGTTACGAATAAGTCGCTGTCTTTGAGCGAAAAGCTCAGGCCGGTCTGTATGATCAAACGGTGGTCGCCCAGCACATCACTCAAAGAGAGCGAGACCAGACTGCTAACACCGTAGAATGTGTCGAACCCCGCGTTCGCAGAAAAAATCTCGGGCTTGAACTGAACTTTGTATTTGTGGACCTGGAATTCCTTGTTCCAATCTTTCAAGGATGGCTGGAGTTGGTCCTGGATCCCACTGGTGTCAGCATCAGCTTCTTCCTTCTGCTCTGTATCGGGAACGACTTCCGATTCTGCAGCAGCAAGCCCCATCAATTCGCTCCAAGGGCCGCTGCACCGTAGTATGTATGTAATCGTGGTAATTTTCAACGTGATCCGGCATGGAGATGCCGATCCAGAGAATCTCCTCATCTGCATCCTTGTCGTATTTCCAAATTCTGATGTCTTGGCGAACCTCCTCAGGCAGCAAAGGCCTCATCAGCTCAACTGCCTCCGTTACCTTGCCATATGCTAGGGCCATGTCCATGTCGTTCCGAAACTCGAGGCGAGTATGGACGCCCCAGGTTTCACTGCTCGTCCACAGCCTCCGCAACCCTTTTACGGCCTTCAGGTACTCTATCATAGGCTGTGCGATGTACTGATCCTTTTCTATCGTTGGCGTATTCCTCTGCACAGGAACCCATACCGAAATTGTCCTGGCCTCAAGTCCAAAAGGAAAATCCTGAATCGGAATTCGTTTAAGCGCCAACACCCCGACTACCATGAGGGCCACCAAACACATCGTGACCGTCACAGGACGGCTTAGAGAGACGTGTGGGAGCAGGGCTCCCTCTCTCTTATCTAGTTTGTCGATCATGTCACCTGGCTCACTGATTCTATAAATGACTTCCCTCACAGTTCAACACTGTTGTGAAAATGAAACCTATGACCATTGAGATCTCTTATGGTAAATTGCCTGACCTCATAAGCTTCCGGAAATTTGGCCCATTCAGGTGAGTCCAGAGCGGGTAACCGCGTGAAATCAATTACAGAAGACTTTCGGATTTGTCAGGTGGACCTCAGCTTGGCTCATACCTCGAAGGATCGCTCTCTTCTCTTCTTCTTCAGGAACGACATGCTCCAAAATCATCCGGGCGTCAGTACTTCTCAATTCCTCTAAGTTCGGGGCATGGAGTTGCAATCTTTCGTACCAACCAGATCGTCACGTCCGTCAATCAACCCGACAAACCGAACGGGAAACCCTCCGACAAATCTGGAGTGTCGACGGCGCGTGCTCGCGATCGGCCAGCTAGAGGGGGCATGTCAAAAGAGGGAGGCAAGAGCTTGCTGGGGTACTCCTACAACCATAAACGAGACGACGGGCGCCTGGGCCACGACTGAACAGTGGGTATACAGGCGCAATGAAGCGGCGAACCCTATTCTACATCCACTTCGAAAACGGACTCGTTAGGAGTTGGTCCAAATATGGAAATTAGACAGCCCTTTAGAAAAGAAATATCTAACATTCTTACTGCTCGCTGAGTGTCCAATCAAACCCCAGACTTTGCCAAGGCACCAAAATTGCCCGGCGTCATTTATTCTCCCACAACAGTGGACATATGATAGGATCTGAATAATCCGGACTGCCGTCCGACAATTTTCTACACATCAGATCGTTGTTATATCTATGGACTTCGCCAGACTCATCTTTAGAGACTCTATATCTGTTCTCTCCATCTTGCAGATGAATAACAACCACACGACGGTCTGTTGTACTCCGATTCAGGCCACTACCATGAAATGTAAGACAATTATGAAAACATACTTGTCCAGCATGAAGATTCATGGGCACTTTGTTGATCGGCATTCCACATGAACTAATCCTGGCTTCTAATTCGGATGCATCTGAACATATAGAGCTCTCGGGAATCGCGTGAATAAGGAAAGTCTTCCCCCTTCTCAATTCATCCACTGACGCATTACTAGGCCACCGATGGCTACCGTCAAGCATTATCATGGTTCCCGTGGTCTCATCACAATCATGTAAGGGAATCCAGGCAGTTAGCATTCGATCGGATGTGCAAGTCCTCCAGTAAGCGCGATCGACATGCCATCCAATCTTCACCCTGTCATCTTGAACTTGGGAGGGTTTATAAATAAGCTGGCTATTCCAAAGCCTTATTCGATCACTGCCGGAAAGGCGTGACGCAATCGCCCCTATTAGCGCATTAAATGCCAATTTTTGTATTTGCAAATTCTGTATTACAATGTAATCATTAAGCCGTAGTCCCTCTCCTTTCTCAGGTGTCCAATCTAAGAAACTCCTAATTTGAATAGGAAGACTATAGTCACGCTCACCTGAGTAATGACGTTCGCTACCAGCAAAAGCATCTTCAATCTCAGCGTCAGATAGAATCTCTTTCGATATGTACCAGCCATGCTCATTATAGTGGGCTATCTCCTCCTCAGATGGTAGTAACTCGCTTTGTTCAGGGGTTAACTTCATGCCATGTTTGGGAGTTAGTTCTTCGGGTACACGTTCAGTAATCAGTTTCATAAGTGTATGGCACCTCCTTGGGCATTTCGAGAATCATAGGTGGCATAAAAGTAACTTCAATTCCACATACCCTGTGACCATCTAGTTCATCCGTCCTAATCGCCGTAGACTCGTGTGCGTCGATTATCCTCAACACGTTCCTGACTCTTAGCTCTTCAACTTCTCCTTTCGAGTAGTGGTGGTAGGTGATACCTCTCTTATGTTCAATTGGCGAGAGGAAAGTTGTGCCAATGTCTGGGATCATCTTTGCTCCCCTGAGGGATGTCTCGGCTTGTTGACAGTATCACGAGCAGGAACAAACCGTTCTTTACCAAGATGCGCGACATTTCTTCCCAACACCGGACTCCCGACTTCCAAGTATTGAACTGAAAGGCCTTGTAAGCTAGGTAAGGGACTCGATTGCGCACCAACCTCTCGTCCTGAATGCAGGCGATGGTTGTGCGCGCCCTCTTGTTTTATTCGCCGGTTGCCCACGCCTTAAATCAGATCGTTTTCTGTTTCCAGCAGTCGTTTCATGCGACTTGTGAGACCTTCAGCCTTATTGATGGAACCCCACGCCAACAGGTCGAGCGGCCATAGGATCCTGTAGACGGGTAGTGTTCCAGCCAGATTGGGCAATGGTCTTACGCTCTCGTATCCTAGGCAGAAAGAGTCTCTGTGTGTTGGCCAACGGTCGAACAGGTCAAGTTGTATTCTACCGAAGTCGAAGTGCGCAGGAGCTCCTTGAGCGTGATCGAAATCTATGACGATGCACTTCCAATTGCCTTTCATCTTCATGAAAAGAAGATTGTCCGATCGGTAGTCGCAATGACTTAGACAAGACTCGTGTTCCTCGGATAGAGACGATCTAAGCTCGAAGTAGATGTCGCGTAGTCGGTCTGCTTCCCGCTGTTCCAGGGTCTTGAATTCCAGGCAAACCGATAGCTTCCGATCAATTCGCTCATCTTGGATAGACCACCAGTCTGATTCTGCCTTCTTAAGGTTGTCAACTACTCCAAAGCCGTCTAGATGATGGGTGTGCATCTGAGCCAGAACGACTCCTGCCATGCGGAAGACTTGATCATGCTCGGCTTCTTCTATTTCATCGATATGCCTGCCATCTACAAATTCGTATTCAAGGGCAATCTTCGCCTCATCGACGCTGACCAGTACTGGGACTATGCCAGTCTCCTTGAGTTGGTCCATCACCTTCAGGTGCCTCTTCAGGAAATCGATCGAAGTCATTTCCTTACGGATGACCTCGTACCCGGATTCGGATCTGATTCTGTGGACCTTCGCCAATTGCCCGCGCTTCATTTCAGTACCTCCCAGAAATGGCAGCTTCTTGGTTCTGTGGTTCCGTGGGGTGCTTGCGTGTAACGCGTCTGGGCAGTTTGTGACTCCGGCGTGAGTGGGGTTAGGATTGTTGTGTGGAGCCGGGGTTTCCGCCATGCCGAAGAAGCGAAGCGACTGACGTACAAACTGCCTGTTACGCGCTGACTGCCCCTGGCACACCATAAGTCATTTTATGATTCGTACGATACTCGAAAATGCGTAGTTGCGAGCTAAAGGTGCGACTTCCCGGTCGTATTTGGAAATCCATTCGTTTAGGGCTTTCCATTCATTTTCAGCCCAAGTGTAATATTTATGTTTTGGCGGGCGCGTTTCCCGGGGATCGAAAAGTCGCCAATCACATAGTTCGTCGAACCGCACAATCGCACCAGGTAACAGGTAGTCATTTAGTGTCTCTAAAATGAAGATTGCAGAAGAATAAAGGTCGGAATCAATATTTAAAAATGAAATTGGGTTTTTATTTGCGTTCCACCAACCCGGCAAGCTTGCGTCAAAGAAGCCTTTTATTAACGTCACATGATCGGGTACGTCGGGCAAAACGCCCCCTGCGTTAAAAAACCTGTCCTTTGTAAATACTACGCCATCTCCCATATCCCAATCTTCAGGTAGCCCCTCAAAACTGTCAAAACCGTAAACTTGCTGATCGGTCCAAACGCGTGCGATATCGTTGATGCTTTTACCTTCGAAGACCCCGAACTCCATTACAAGCCCTTCTACACCGGTCTCGTCTTTGCAGAACTGGAATTCGTCTCTATGTGTGTCTTTATAATATCGCGCAGGCGGAGAATCGATTTTCGGAACTGAAAAAAAAGCTTCAATATTGAGTTCCTGCATACTTCCTCCCCTGTGGCTGCGGGGTTAATTCAAGATTAAAGGGCATACATGGAGGGCGTGACCTTGAAGCAAGGAGAATTTTGTGCCCATTTAGTTTCTTGCCGTTTGCGTGTAACTCGGTCTCCAAAACGTGCAGCAAGGCCTGCCAGCATCCGGTGTATCTTGCCCAAATCCATCCTGACAGCATTTGAAATCTCTGTCTACGATTAGCGATCCGACGAATTGTGATGTGGCCTTGAAAAAGTGGACGGTGAACTAAGCCGCTTTTTGGTGTTCGAAGGCGGCTGGAGATACGTAATCCAAAGACGCGTGCAGCCGCTGGTTGTTGTAGAAGACCTCGATGTATTCGAAGAGTTCTGGCTCGGCGTGCTCGAGGTCGTCCAGGTCGATGTGGTAAGCCCACTCGGTCTTGAGGGACCGGAAAAGGGACTCGGACACTGCGTTGTCCCAGCAGTTCCCCTTTCGGCTCATGCTCTGGACGAACCCATATTCGGCGATCTTTTCCCGGAACCCCTCGCAGCAGTATTGGATGCCGCGGTCGGAGTGGATCATCAGCCCCTTTGGCGGACGCCGGGCACGGATAGCACGCGAGAGCGCCTTGAGGACCATCTCGTGCCGCAGGCTGGTGCTCACGCACCACCCGACGATGCGCCGCGAGAACAGGTCGATGAAGACCGCCAGATACAACCAGCCAGCCTTGCTCGGCAGATACGTAATGTCGCTGGCCCACACCCTGTTCGGCGCGTCGATGTCAAAATTGCGATCCAGCAGGTTCGGCGCCGCAGCCAGATGGTGATTCGAGTCCGTTGTGGCCCTGAACTTCCGTGCGACCTTCGACCGCAGGCCCTGCCGGCGCATTGATTGGGCAACTCGCGTGCGGCTGCACGGATGGCACTGGCCGGTCAAATACCGGGCGATCTTCGTGCTGCCGTAGCGAGCTTTGTGCGCCTCGAACGCCGCTCTGACTCGGGCGTCCAGAAGCCGCCGGGCCCTCTTTCTGGCGCTCTCGGGCCGCAGCAGCCAGGCATAGAAACCGCTCTTGGATACCTCCAGGACCTTCGCCATCCTCTCCACCGAAAATTCCCAGCGGTGGTCCCTCATGAACCGGAACCGGCTTTCGGTGTCTTTGAAAAGATGGCGACTGCTTTTTTTAGGATGTCCCGTTCCTCACGAGCGATCTCCAGCTCGCGACGCAGACGGCGGTTCTCCTCCTCCAGGGGCTTCTGGTGCCCCGTACCCGGGAAGGACTCTTCAGGGTCGGCTTCAAGTTCCTTGCGCCACGTGCGGATCGCTCCCTGGTACAGCCCCAGGTCTCGCTCTACCTGCCGATCCGTCACGTCGCCGGCATCCGCGATCCGGACTGCTTCACGCTTGAAATCGGAATCAAATGTCCGTTTCGGTTTCCCTTTCATAGACACACCTCCTGACGGAAGATACTTTGGTTCTCGGTGTGTCCACAATTTCAAAACGCCTCACCTTGTCGCACGATGACTAGAACAATAAACAAAATGGAAAGTTGAGTTAGCGTCGACAGTGACCCACCACTTTTGGCAGTGTCGATGAAAGTGCGGATAATTTGGGGATAAATAAGCAAGAGCGTGGCGTTTCCCAGCAGTAATACAAGCAGTATAGCTACTTTCTGTTTCTGGGAGCCCAGATAGCGCTTCAACAGTTCCGAATGGGTTCTTGCGGCCATTTGAGTGTGAGCCCGAGATTTCTTCAGTGTCGCTCCCCCTGCGGTGTCCAGAGCCGAAAGGGAGGTGAAAACCTTAACTCCTCAGTTTGAAGAGATGTGAACGGCGGTAGGGTTGCTCCAAAGGAATTCGGACCCCTGGGTCCGTAACCAAGCAAAGCCAAAGGGGCGATCTAGCGGCGAATTAACAATGCATATACTGGATTCTTCTCCACAATCTTGATTAAGACGTTGGCCAGATTATTATGACTTCCTTACTCAGATACAGGGCCGGGGGGAGCCCCACTGTTTGGAGACGATTCCACGAGAATCTCTCGACGCTTCTTGTAATGAAGTCGCTTACGCATTGTCCCGTTCCAACCGCGCAGTTTACCGCTAGGGCATACGCACTGGCTAGCCAAGACTCACTTAGACATGAATGCAAATTAAGTGAGGGAACTATACCAGTATTCAGTGTCCGATCCATATGCTCAAGAACCCAGAGAACAGCGTCTTCGATTCCAAATCGCCTAAGCAGTTGAGCAAAATCCTCCGGGGAAGTATCGAGGTCAGATTGAGCGGGGTGACGTTAACAGCAGGTTGGAAACCATGGGTAAAGTTTCTGATGGTCTTTGCGTGAGTCTACGCGCATTCTTTCCCCTAGAGGAGGATGAGGCAATAGCTATGACAGAATAGAAACGATTTCAAGAATCGGGTGCCTAATCTATCTCTTGAAGGATCTGGACATTTTCCCTTACAAGACCACTAGCTCCGTTTCGACATCCCCAAGCCATCAGGTCCAGTGGCCACAATACCCTATAGATGGGCATTAGCCTTTCTAGGTCCGGAAGAACTCTTATTGCTTTATAGCCATCGCAAAAGGAATGCTTGTACATAGGCCACTTATCAAACAAGTCAAATTGAACCCGCCCGAAGTCATAGTGCGGGGGACACGCCTGCGCATGGTCGAAATCAATAACAGTACACTTCCAAAAGTCGCCCTTACGCCAGAAAAGCAGGTTATCTGAACTGAAGTCACAGTGCGAAAGACAGGAATCGTACTCGAGTGGTAGTCCAGACCGAAGCTCTTTGTATGCCCTGTCTATTTTCATGTTCAGATCTTCTCCGATTGCCCCATGTTCACGGCACACCTTGAGCATTTGATCGAATCGTTCATCCTGAATAGACCACCAATCGTTCCGCGTTGCTGAAAGGCTGTCAACGAAACCATAGGTATTAAAGGGAAAGGAGTGAATCAATGCCATTGCTGCTCCCGCACTCTCGAGGCAGTCACCATACGTCTCGGGATTCAGGTCCTCGAGATGTGCTCCGTCTACGTACTCATAGTCTATTGTAAGCTCCTCCGGATAGACATCTAGCCGCGGAACGACTCCTGTATTCTTTAGCTTCTGTAGGGCAAAGAGATGGCGCTCCAAGTAGCACTTCGCTTTCATCTTCTTTCGGATGACGCGCACACCTGGTCCTACTTCGACAAGGTCCACTTGCCCCAGGTGACCGCGTCTCATATTCGACACCGATTTGAAATCGAAGCTTGGTTCTTAGTAGTGATACTCCCATAAGTTCTCATTGGACACTCATCTTTCTGTCACGAAGATTGTTCCTACGAAGGGA
Organism: Candidatus Latescibacterota bacterium; assembly: GCA_965248435.1. Taxonomy (GTDB): domain Bacteria; phylum Latescibacterota; class UBA2968; order UBA2968; genus CBDFJH01. The sequence goes on along the minus strand of OZ252100.1, from coordinate 5,365,025 downwards.
AACGAAGAGTTACCTACTCATTGCAGATCTGTCCCACAGAATTCCGGTACCATAGAATTCTGGGTAGTGTGACATTGGAAACGGCCCGCCTGACCATCTGATAACTGTTTTCGGTTGTGGAAATTCATTAAACGGACGGCGAACTAGATAGCAGTGCCGTATTTCTGAATCGAATCCGAAAGAAAATCCAGGATATGGAATCATACTCATTGCATCCCATGGAATGCCAACAACGAGACAGTATTCATCGCTTGATGTGCAAACAAGGAGACGTACGTCTTCAAGACGCACGACATTTTCCAACAATTTTTCGCCGAGCATTGAACGGTTTAACTCTCCATATCCACCCTCTCGAATTTGGACGCTTACCTTGTTCACGGTCATTTCTTTATCCAATAGGTTGGAGACATGAAAAGTCACCATCTCGCCTGGCCTGATGCTATCGGAAGACACATAATGGATACAATCTGCTGTCACCCTGGTTCTTATGAACAAATGCTGATCGTTCCACAAAAGACGCAAATACCCTTTTACTCCACCTTGACTAGGCCATAATCCTTGCGCCAAGTGCGTTCTGAAAAACCCTCTACGATTAGGATTATCCTCGTCAATAGATTGCTCTTCAGCCAGCCTCCAGGTCTCGTCATCGGGCATACCGTCAACAAGAGAATCGGTAGCCACGCGATGACAACGCGCGGCCAGCATATGTCCATCCTGTGCATTCCAACTATCAAACTCATTGCGAAGCCTCTTGATCACATTCGGCAGATTAAGCATCCATAGGGCTGGGCCGTACGTGCTAGTGGCGGTCTTGATGTCGGGCTGGAGGAAGTGATCGATGGAATCTACGGTAACGCAGATATTCCCAGACAGTGGAACTTCTAACTCACCTGGGGAAATCAAGTAACTTACCATCCCCTCTGGAACTGTCCCCCTCCCATAGAAGATATTGAGATAATAGAGTGCATATCCCAGCATTTCATTTGCGTGAATGTCGATACTTCGCTCAGTTAGTTGCGCCCAATCACCTACAAACGCTAGGTATATACGCAAACAAGCGTAAACATCTGAGAGATACTTAAGTATTCCTACCCAGCCAGACGTAGATTCCTGAATAAGCAGGCCAAGGCCGACATGCTGATGGAGGTGTATGCTGGTAAGAATAACCTGATCGGCTAGAGATGGTACTTTCAATCCAGACCCAATTGCTTCAAGGTTCTCACTATTCTTAACAATACTATCAAAGTCGAATTTCCCCTTCGAGAATCCTGTGTAATGAAGTTCCACTGGTATACTTCCTGGTATATCGTTCTCGAACTTTCTCATAGGCCTCAAGTGGTAGTTGTACTTATTCCTTTGGATTTCCAGTGGGGTTGCGGGCCTTATGATACGCGTCACCGAATACTTGAACTCGGGCTCATACCCCATGTTCCTAAGACATCCCTCAACCTCTGGGACGAAACACGTAGGCGTTAAGAGATCAATATCTCTGAACGGTCGGACAAATTGCGAATCGTATACCTGGTGGATCAACGCAGGGCCCTTCTGGAGCACAACTGGAGCATCGACATTTAGCAAAGCTCTTCGGATCTGCTCAATTTCATGGAAACACTGAGATGTCGTCTCCTTTGCAGTCTTAGCAGCGTCCTCCAAGCTTCTCGTAACTTGCGAGGGAATCTGCAGGCCGTGTTTTACACAATGATGGTAAATCCGACTGTGCAGACGATGTCTCTTCGAGCCATCCAGAAACACCTTCCAATCAACTTCACCTCTGAGAATCTTATTCATAGCCTTCAAAACGGCGGGAAGCAATAATGACCTCGAAAAGTGAACCAATAAGACCTCTTCTGGGGATAGTTCCGGTAAGGGTATTCCTTCTTGGCAGAATCTCGTGCCAAAGGTTTCGGGCAAATCACCATGCCTTATAGTCATACTATCACCTCTCCCATGTGAATAGTGAGCTTTCTTCACAAAGACAGATGCCGGAAGTTACATTTCTTGGATCAGAAGGGACGAGAGGATATCTTAACACTATTCGAGCATACCGAGGCTTCTTGCTTTCTTGATTACGATAGGCCAACGATCGGAAATCGAGGTTTCGTTGCAGTAGAGATAGTCGGGGGTCATAGTAAGAACGTTGGCCAATTCTTCTGCTTCATCATCGGAAAAACAGTCGTTAGAGAGTAGGCTTCTGAAGTAGCTCGATGCGGGAACAGAAACTATCTTATTCCTCTTGCAGTACGAAATTGTCCTTTCGACTTGTGTGCGTATTTGATCGCTGCTCATCCACGCTGAGAGATCATCTCTTCCCAGTACTGCACCATCAGATTCAGCCAGGATTGCCTCCATGTTGGATAAGGCCGATGGAGATTCAAGCTTCGCCAGAAGCTTGGCAGAAGTCCCAGATCTCGCGCCTTGCAGTGCAAGTTCACTCATAACTCCCGGGGAGTCAGCAAATGACGCAGCAATGAAGTCCGGCTGCATGCCGAACACCGAAGGAAGCAGGCTCTTGTCTTCCTCTGTCAAGTGAAGACATGGGAAGTATCTGTCCTTTATCACAACATGATATCCGCCGCCGATTCTCCCGTCACAAAGCGCTTTCAGTACAATGTCCTCAGCTCCTTGATGCTCCACAAGCAACTCTATTCTCTTTCTCCCGCGGACAACGAGAACATCTCCTACTTCTATCACATGTATCAGATCGCTCCCAGTGATATAAACCTCATTCGTTTTACTACTTCCCAACTTCACCGATAGTCTAGATCCTTCTGAAATGTCCATTCCATCGGCCCACAACCTGGCTTTGTTTCCCGGGAGATCGACAAAGATCTTGGGCTCAATTCCTACTCTTGCGTGTAACTCCCTCACCGTTTGAATCAGTTTCCTCACCGTGCTATTGGACAATCTGGCACAGTTCAGCCTATAACACTGGACGCCGTTATCTACCAGAAATTCAAGGTCGGAGAGACTCATTGAGCCCCAAAGAGTTACGACAAGCTTTGTCATTAGAACATCTATAACTCTATGTACTGGTCTTCGCCACTCACTGCAAGTTTGTATCTGGCCGCTGCAATCTGAATTCTGGACTACTGAACGCTGTTGGAATGTCTTGCAAGCTGTAATCCTGTCCACATCAGATCACTGTGGTGCGGGTAGGTCATCGAATTCCTTAAGGGGAGCAATACTGTACCTTCCTTCTTCGTCCCTTCTTACGAGGCCTTGGGAGAGGATGTCCCTATCGATAAACAACGTTGTAGGTTTCTTCGATGAATCGATCCTATGATTGATGTGATTCATGACTCTCCGAACACACTCGTAAACTCTCTGCGGATTAACCGCCGTCGTCGTTGGTTGATTTGCCGCAACAGACTCACAGAGTCTGTATACCGGATGATTCTCCTGAAGCTTATATCCATTAGCCCTCACAAGGCGAGGCAAAAAGTAGCCAGCATCAATTGGAGCGTCTCCCGAGGGCCTTACACAAGAAAAGGCGGAATGGTTCGGGAGATCCGCAGACGCACTGCCGGGCATGAATCTTAGTACATTGAAGTTTAAGTAGGATGGATTACAGTAGTCTAATCCGAATTTAACCGCCTCAACATCGTCTTCAAGTGTCGTTGGCTCATAACCCTCATTGCCTGTCCCAGCGTCATCCAGCCGCACCTTCGGGAGTCCAAAAATCACGAAGTAGGCGCTCGGAATGCCGGCTTCGTTCATCCAAGTGAACACCCTCCGAATCGCTTTACGGTAGTAGTCTATCTGCCTAGTCTGGCTTCTGATGGGTCCATTAAACTTATTCAGCGCTAGCAAAACCTCTGGCTGCGTGTGCTCCACGCCGTAGAACATGTAGATACAGTTGTTGCTAGCTAGGTGTTGGATCAAATCCAAGTCTACCATGTCTACTCTCGTGTTAGACCCCCAGAAGAAGCCCTCTTCCTTCAAAATCTCGGCTTCCATTCTCGCAACAGGCTTGTTCACAGTGAAAGTATCTACGTCGAGATAGACAGCCTCATAGCCCTCCGCTTTTAGACTCCTGAGGTTTCTCCTTATCGCCTCTTCGTTCAATCTGGGCACGAGGTTATTCTCCGTGCTCTTGCTGCAATATGAGCAATTCCAAGGGCACCCCCTCTGTGTGAAGAGTTGGCCAGTCTTGAGCTGTCTCCCTCGACTGTCAGTGAAAATTTTCATATCATGAACTTGTGGTATATGGACCGCCCTGTAGTTCTGATCATACTCATTCAGGTCCATCACCCTATCGCTGATGGATTTGTGAAATTGACCAAACTCGTCAACGAAACAAAGTCCAGTGACCTCATGTTTCCGTTGGCGGAAGCATCCTTCGGCAATGAGTTTTACAATATCAACAATCGCCTTCTCTCCATCGCCGTCGAAAAAAGCTGTTATCCAAGGCGTCACGGCAGCTATACTTTCAACGCTCTTAGCCGCGTGCCCGCCCACGATGATGGGGATCCTCTTTCCGAGGCCTTCCAAGTAGTCCGCAACATACTTTGTGCTTACATCGAGCTCTGGCCACTGCGGGGTCATACATCCAGCAAAGGCAACAAGATCGGCATCTCTGGCTTCTGAGCAGACATCCGTTATACTGAGCTCTGGTCTCTCGAGATCAAGTTGTACAACATTGGTGAAACCAGCGTTGCACAGACTTGAAGCCAAGACCGGCAGAGCTTTGTTCATCCCATTGAAGCCTCTATACCGAAGTGTTTCGCTGACTAACACTGTTTTCATCTCTCATCCCTTTCACTGGCCGTAGCATGCCCACTCTGCTTTACAGAGACGGCCTTGGAATCGAGTCTCATGCTACTTTCAGACTCTCGCTAAACGCACCTTCTAGCAGCCTGATCGCCTTACGGGGATCATCGTAAGAGTCCCTACCACATACAAGTATCACTGACTTCGCCCTCCTACATATCTCCGCAAAAGCCGATAGCTGGTGGAGCGTCGAATCAGCTGAGTTGTCGATAAGGCCCGTATAGCTGTTCAGTACCAGATGGCCAAACGCATGACTTGCGTTCATTGCCTGCAGTGAGGAGTTGGGTACATCAGATATAAGAGGGAAGGCGAGTACATTGACATTGCAAAGCTCAGTAGCTATTGAGTGAGGGAATAGATCAGACAGACGTATACCAACCTCCTTTTCCTCGGATGCGTAAGGCTTTAAACCCTCGAGTGCGGAGAGACCTGGAAGCCTGTGTCGAAGCTCAGGATCGATGTGAACTTCCCTCTGAATGGTATCAAATAGAATCTGACCATTTTCGCTTCGATACTGACAGATCAAGGTGTCATCAGTGAGCAGTTTATACCCGCATAAGCATCCAGCTATCCCAAGGGTTGTCTTTCCGTGATTTCTGTCCCCAATCAACAGCATGGTCTTGTCATCGGCGCTTCGGAGCCCTGCTCCATGTAAGAAGAATCTCCCTTCCTTCCAAAGAGCCTCGTACATTAATGGGCGAAGGATCATATAGTAGAAATACGCATGATCATATCCTGTTTCATTCCATGATTCCAAGTCTACTATGCAGAACTGATTCTGTTGGCCTTGGAAACACCACCCGGCATATTGATCCTTGTAGAACACTCGCGCATCGCTTCTTTCATATGCTTTTTCGTCCCTGCAGTATCTCATGAGCCAAGATCCAAAATCAGCAAACGCTTTTCTCAGCTTATTAGGCATTTGCCCTTCAAGGTTTGATGACGAACTCCGAGGACAAATCCATATGGTGGTAGTCACCTCCCTGTTTCTGAAATGTCGCCCCGGGTGAAGAAAAGCAGGCGCAATCAGGTCTCGCAGTGATGAGCACTCTATCAAGAACTGTATTCTAACTCCGCACGTGTCAACGGATACATCGTACATTCACTCTCCTCCTGCGCCGGAAATGATTGAGCCCCGACGAGTGTCCTGCCAGGTATGATGCACATAGCTAGGTTCTCATTAACTGGCCTTCCACAACTGGCTGAGCAATTCGAGTCCTAATCGTTCGCTTCTCTGTCTTCGAAATAGAAGATCTTCTGCGAGCGAAGTGAGGGGAATCTCCATTGGAAAGCTTTCTTGATCGGACTTCGCAGTTCGCATTGAGCGGACTGCCTTGGATGAATGTGAAGATAGAACTGAAAATTCAGCATCTCTCGACAACGACTCATCACGCGATTCTTGAAGCTCATCACGTACCAGGAGAACTGTACGGTCTCTACTGTCGAAGAAAACGCTTTCAAAGTCGAAGCGAAAACAGAATACTTTTTCCATAAATCGAGCCCCGATTGATTTAGCTTAGACTTGAGTGGCAATCAGCGTTTGACCAGCACAATTAAATGGGGATACAGTGGTACACCCCCCCGAGTACGAGGGTAATCAATGGGCGGCTGAGGATAGGTGCGGCTACAAAGCTCCCTCCTTTTTCGCTATGTCACCAACGATTGGATACGTACTACCGTGCATTGCTCCAACGAAGGGCAGGATCCCTTTAGCCAGATAGCCTCCGGGATAGAGGTTGGGGATTTCCGTTGATTCATAGTTGTGCGGATAGGTAGACAACTGGTGTACCTGAAGCCGATGCCGATCATACATCTCGGACAGATTTAGGGGAGGAAACCCTTTGAAAATCGAGTAGTCAGCGATGCCTCCGATTTCTACAACAACGTGGTCGACATTAAGAGTACGCTCTTTGCCTCTTGAGCTAAGAATGACTCTCCCAGCGTTGGAGAACCTTTCGAATCCTTTTACTTGAGTTTCATAAAGAATCTCGAATCGAGGGGAACGGCTCCGCTTTATTTCGGTGATACGCCCATAGTGGCGATCGTCCTCCGATCTATGGTGGCGCGCGAAGGGTTGCCGCATTATGTAGAAGACCTGGCGACCTGCGTCGTGTAGCTCTGTTGCCACCCAGTCTCCCGACCTTCCTCCGCCCACAACAGCGAAACGAAATCCTGAAAAGTCCTCCGGGCTGCTGTAGCGATTCGTAACAAAACTCAAATTCTCACCTCGTACATTCAATCGACGAAGAATACATCGTTGTCCCACGGCGTAGATAACGTACTTGCAGGTATATTGGCGTGAGTTCCCTGTACACAGATCTCGTGAACGCAGGAGGAACCCTCTCTGATGCGGCTCGATCTGTTCAACCCTTTCTCTCGTCCGAATGTGGTCTGACTGCCCAAACTTCCCTGGAATGCAACGGTAATAGTTGACCAGGTTTCTCCTCGAAATTGGCTCGTCCACATCATCTACGTCAACTCTCAGGTCCTGTACATGATCTGCAAGCGGGTAGAATGCGAGTTCCATCCAATGACCCGGCGAAATGGATATAAGATCTCGGGGAGCTCCATTCCAGACCCCACCAACTTCTTCCTGCGAGATTAGTAAGTAGTCTATCGGCCTTCCTTGCCGAAATTCGAGAGCAATCTCACTTGTTCCGCAAAACTCCCGCTGAGGATGATGCAAATTGCGGAAGAGCTTGACAGGGGCTATGCCCATATCGAGGGCTTCTTCAAAGTTGAGTGCTAGTAATGATCGTTTGAAGGCAGCCAGGAAGGAGGCAAGCTCAGGATGGCGCTGTCGAATGAGACGACCTTCGCGGAAATAGGGATGCCATCCTCCCAAAGCCACGGCGAATCCGAGCCCGGCAGGACCTCCACCTACAATGATGACCGTGTGGTGTTGAGGACCATCCACGAGGCACTCCCTGAAGCCAAGCTGCTTCCAGAATCAGCCGCAAAAAAAGCTACACTTCCCCAGGCGAAAATGTTGCCGCCAAGCTGTCACAAATATACAAGCTGTCACAAATATACAAACAGCCTCAGCCGGTCAACGGAAAAACTATGACTTTCTCTCGGGAAAATGTCCAACAACCGGCACTTTGGGAAAACCTCTGATCAACCCATTTGTTCGATCACGTGGTATAATATGAGTTTTTCAGAGTATGTTCATGTTGAAAGCGGCGTCATCTCGGGGGCTTCCGGGGGTGTTTTCTGCCCCGGAAGCGTTCCGGACGGTCCTTTCTGTGCGTGTCCGTCCGGTTTGGACGGACCGATCCCTATGGGGTGGCCAGTTCCCGCCGGACCAGATTGACCTGACCCCCTGGATTGTTCCCATTCCTAGAGTTAGGATATGGGTAACCAGAAAGGGGTCATTATGGCCAGAAAGCGTTATACCGCAGAGCAGATCATCGGGCACCTCCGGCAAGCGGAGATCCTCATCTCCGAGGGCAAGACCATCGGTGAGGCTGCGCGCCATCTCGGCATCAGCGAGCAGACCTACTACCGTTGGCGCCGTGAATACGGCGGAATGGAAGTCGATCAAGCCCGGCGCCTGAAAGAGCTCGATCAGGAAAACCAACGGTTGAAGAGGCTGGTCGCCGACCAGGCTCTGGACATCTCGATCCTGAAGGAAGCCTCCCGGGGAAACTTCTAAGCCCGACGCGTCGGCGTCAGACGGTCGGGCACGTCTGTGAGGTGCTGACCGTTTCCGAGCGTCGGGCGTGCCGTGTGCTGGGACAGGTGAGGCGCACCCAGCGATACACGCCCAGGGTGGGAGACGACGAGGAGCTTCTGACCGCGAGCATCGTCTCTCTGGCCAGCGAATACGGGCGGTATGGCTACCGTAGGATCACGGCCCTGCTCAGGGGTGACGGCTGGCGGGTGAACCACAAGCGGGTGGAGCGGATCTGGCGTCAGGAGGGGCTGAAGGTGCCCGCCAGACAGCCGAAGCGCGGTCGGCTGTGGCTCAATGACGGTTCCTGCATCAGGCTCAGACCGGAGCACGGCAACCACGTTTGGGCTTACGACTTCCTATTCGATCGGACCCAGGAAGGGAGGCCCCTGAAGCTCCTGACGGTGGTCGACGAGTTCACCCGCGAGTGCCTGGCGATAGAAGTTGCCCGCAAGCAGAGCTCGCGGGACGTTCTACGGATGTTGGCCGGGCTGATGTTGAGGCACGGCATCCCGAAACACATCAGATCGGACAACGGGCCCGAGTTCGTGGCCAAAGCCGTCCGGGAGTGGCTCTCGAGGTTGGAGGTCGGGACGTTGTTCATCGAGCCGGGTAGTCCGTGGGAGAACGGCTACATCGAAAGCTTCAACGGGAAACTCAGGGATGAACTCCTCAACGGTGAGATCTTCACGACGCTGCAGGAGGCAAAGGTGTTGACCGAGGTGTGGCGACGGCAGTACAATCGGGTCCGCCCACACAGCTCGCTTGGCTATAGGCCGCCGGCGCCTGAAACGGTCTTAGGACCGCTAGTTGCAACCGCATCCTAACTCTGGATGTGGATACATAGGTGGGGGCAGGTCACCACAATCACAGACATTTGGATTAAATATCAAGACAGGCATGGTTATAGCTGTGATAGTGAATTTTCAATTCAGCCGATAAATCCGAACGACTCAGTTGAAATATACATTGTCCGTCTTACCAGCTTCAACGATGGTCCGGCTTTTCTTTCTTGTTCGCTTAGGCCGTATGATGAGTCACGAGCAATAACCACTTATCAGTTCGATTCTCTGTCTGGTCGACGAGATGTGTATGATAGAGATAAACAGAATATTTGGGGAATGAGAATCTATATCCAGCGTCGCCTGGAGCTGCTCCAGACGAGAACGAATGTGCTCATCGCGATTCTTACTGTTCTGGTGTTTCTAGCCTGAATAATTCATAAAAAAGGTAGTTTCCTTACCCAAGTCATTGTATTATATTGTGGTTACGCAAATAACCATAACACAATGAAACAGGAGGAAACTACCGTGGGAGTTCAAGATACACATCACAGGGTGTCTTTCGCAAGTCTTTCTGGTAAGCCGGTAGAAGCCACCTTCGACGGAGGCATCCTGACCAGCGACAGCGGGGTGCTGCTGCTTCGTGAGGTGGAGGCCAGAACCGGGATTTTGCATAGGATGGTTGCGGCGCTCACGGATCGCCGACATCAAAGTTACGTACATCATTCGATGACGGACCTGATCAAACAACGTGTGTTTCAGATGGCCTGTGGCTATGAGGATGCGAACGATTGCAATACGTTGCGCGAGGACCCCGGCTTCAAGGCGGCCTGTGATCGGTTGCCGCTTTCCGGTGCGGATCTGGCCAGTCAGCCCACGATGAGTCGGTTCGAGAACCGGATCAGCAGAACCGATTTGTATCGGATCGCCAAGGCCTTTGCGGATGTGTTTGTCGCCTCGTATGAGGAACCGCCCGAAGCCATTCTGTTGGATATCGATGACACGGAAGACAAGGTGTATGGGTCTCAACAGTTGTCGTTGTTCAATGCGTATTTCAATGGCTATTGCTACCAGCCCCTGCATATCTATGAAGGCCAGACGGGCAAGTTGATCACGACGGTCTTGCGTCCTGGCAGGCGGCCCACGGGTAAAGAGATCGTCACCATCCTCAAACGGGTGATCGCCTACCTGCGCCGCGCCTGGCCCGACGTGGCGATCCTGTTGCGCGGCGATGCGCATTTTTCTTGCCCCGAAGTTCATACGTTGTGTGAGGAAGAAGATGTGTATTTTGTCTTTGGACAAAACGGCAACGCCAAACTGCTGCGCTCGGCACTGCCCTTGATGGACCAGGCCAAAGCGCTGTATGCCGATTCCGGAACAACCACGCGCCTTTATCACTGCTGGGACTATCAGGCGAAAACATGGGCTTGTCCACAACGCATCATCTGCAAGGCGGAAGTCACCCCGCAAGGAGACAATATCCGATTCGTGGTCACCAACCTAAAGCGCGCCCAACCGTCATTCATCTACAAAACCGCCTATTGCGCACGCGGCAGGATGGAAAACTTCATCAAGAATCACAAGACCTTTCTCCATTCCGATCGCACCTCTTGTCACACCTTCCAGGCCAATCACTTCCGTCTCTTTCTCCACAGCGCCGCCTATGTCCTGATGCACGCCTTGGCACAAACCGGGTTGCGCGGCACGAAGTGGACGAACGCACAGTTCAATACCCTGCAAAACCGTCTCTTGAAAGTCGCCGGGCGCGTTCGTGAGTTGAAAACCAGGATCAAGTTCCATCTCCCAACGGCGTTTCCACTCAAACACCTTTACGGCAAGATCCTCTATAATCTGGCAACGGATGTTCCATAACCCATCGACGTGCTGACCCCGCCTTCACGTTTGGAGCGACACGACCAACAGCCACGGAGACGTCTGTGCTCTTGACAGCGGAATTCAGAGCAACCTGACGCCACGGAGCAAACGTGCTGCCAGCAGGCGCCGCCGACACGGCCTGGACACGCCAAATCCGTCTCAGCCCGTGCTCTTTCGTTTCTCGTCTCACTCGGAAGCTCTTTCTGCTTCCCTAAATTGCATTATCTGATGATTCATGAATTAATCAGGTTAGGGTGGCAACTGTCATATCCTAAGTGTATGGGAAACAATTACAAGCATCTTACGATAGACGAACGCGAGCTGATTGCGCTTTGTCGAGCCGCTGGTGCAAGCCTTAGAGATATTGCCAAGGCCCTTGACCGGAGCGCCAGCACGATTTCAAGAGAGTTGAAACGTAATCCGTCCCCGATAGCTGAGAGTTACTCGGGCCTCCAGGCTCACAGAAGGGCTGAGAAACGTAAGCGGGAGGCCGGCAAGCGGAAACGGCTGAAGAATCCGGTTATCCGGCGATATGTCGAGACCAAACTCAAGCAAGGATGGTCTCCCGAGTTGATCGCTGGGAGGCTTCCCGAGGAGCGTCCGAGCGCGGGTATCAGCCACGAAGCCATCTACCAGTATATCTACGATCCAAAGGTGCGCAAGCAGCGGGATCTGGTTGCTTGCTTATCCCGAGCTCACAAAAAACGAAAGCCGCGGTGGCATACCCGAAAACACCGGGAAAGCCACATTCCAGACCGTATTTCGATCGATCGACGTCCCCGTTACATCGAAAAACGGAAACAACCTGGCCACTGGGAATCCGACACCATCATCTCTCGAGAGAGCAAACAGGCCCTTGGCGCTTGTCTTGAGCGATCGTCGAGATACCTACACCTGGCTAAGCTGGCAAAGAACGGACCCTCGGAGGTCGCCGAAGCGATTAATCGACGCCTTGGGCGACATCCTCCCCACATGAGGAAGAGCATCACATATGACAACGGATCCGAAAACGGCCAACATCAACGGGTCAACGAGGTGCTTGGCACCAAATCCTATTTCTGCAAACCGTTTCACAGCTGGGAGCGAGGCGCTGTGGAAAACGCTATCGGTCTGGTCCGCAGATACCTCCCCAAGAAGACAGACTTCTCAAAGGTCAGCAAACACGAGTTAAAGAAAATTCAGAACCGGATCAACAACCGACCAAGAAAATGTCTTAACTTCAAAACACCAGCTGAAGTCTTCAAGTCCAAGTGTTGCACTTAGTCATTGAATCCAGCATAACGTTCTTTGATCCACGAACTCACGCAGTGGGGTGCCCGAAGGGCTAAGGCACGAATGTGCCGCAGCGGGGATCGGTTGTTAGAGGACGTGGGACATGATCTCCATCTATATCTCAGAGTTTCATACTGGTCAGATCTTGGAATCATGCTCCCGTACTTGCATTCCCTGAAGTGAATGATCAGGTTGTGAGTAGCCTTGTCAGTTCCGGCAAGATATCGTCAGCGAGACCCTCGACAAACCAGTCTTGTGCATGCATGAAGTCCGGCCGTTCTGGATCTATGACGGCGATTTGGAGGCCGTTGTAACGGGCATAGTCCAGCAGACCATTATTTGCATCCATCGACACGCCTGTAACCAAAACTACCTGACCTTCCTGAATCCAAGCCCACCCCTCATTTGAGCCCTTAAAGTACTTGGGTTCATTGATATGCACTCTTTGGCTACCGGCCCGCTCGTGCAGCATGTCAAAGTTGCCCGTAATGATGTGTTTCAGTATCCCGTGTTTCTCCAATCGTGCGAAAGCTGCGTGAGCCTGGGTGGGACAAGCTGTCATGAAACGGGTATAGAATTTTCCAAGCATTAAAGCCGTCTCACGAGGTCGGTGTATCATCCAATCGGCAACAGCACCAGGAAAACGGTAATTGTCGATAGGGAATTGTTCCTGCAGCCCACCTTTCCCTTCGAACGTGGGGATACCTGCCGTGGCGGATAACCCGGCGCCCGTGAACGCCACCAGTGACTTATCCCGAATGCGATGTGCAAGTTCCGTCACATCAACTTCCTCAACCTGCTCAGGGGCTCGCTCTGGACTTACAGGATAGTAGTCCCCTGGCTTTCGCTGGACAGACTTCTGACGGGCACGGTCAGAACGCAGTTCAAAGTTATCATTGAAATAAGGCTCTCTAAAAACAGCAGGATTGTCGTGCGAGAGCAATAGGTGGGTTGCGACCGTTCCATCACGCGTTGGGCCCGAGAAAAACTCCATCTTGAACTCCTCCCAGGCAGCTTCGAGTCGGTTTTCCTGGCGCAGTGTGACAGACCACCGGCTACCCATGATAGTCCGTCGCAGGGCACTAATCTCGGCAATCATCTCGTCCTTCCCGTGTTCACAGGAATCGGCAACCAGGAGGTTTGCCAAGTCAACCTGCCCTTCGCTGGAAATATCAAACTCGCCGTAGAATCCGAATAAACCCGGTGGTCCTCCAAAGGTGAAATCCATTCCATAAAAACCGCCGGTGATTCTTTGATACCACTCCAACTGCTCGGAGGTTATTTGAGTCAGCCGAATCATACATCTCCAATGCTTTTGAGAATCCGGAGTCGGCCACCGCGAAGCGCTCATTCGTCCCAAATCTCCGCAATAGGACGAAATGCGCAAATCCTAACTTAAATGTAGATAACCTGAACCAGTTCGTAAACCCCATTCTATAGAGACACTCGGTAATAGAAACCTGAACTCAGGTCATCGACCGGGACTTGAATCAGATTCTTTGGTCCCTCTGTTGCCTCTCCGGATCTCGACCGAGACATTAAAATAGATCTATAGGCGCGAGACTACGCATTACTTCTAAGGCTGAATGTGGCATTGCCACATCCAGCTATAGAGCAGATGCGTATCAAACTTTCGGTTCACCATCTCTGGCAATCCTTCTCATCTCTTCTATAGCTTCCTTCGTTAACTCTGCTACTTTCTTCATCAGATCCTCGTAGACATTCTTCATCTGACTGCTCTTCTTCCTACCCATCTTCCAGCCTCTGGTAATCATCAAAGCGATAGTATTCCTTCCTGCTCTCAATCAGATAGTCCACTTTCTGATCCAAATCCTTCGCTATTCCAAGAAGCATATCCACTTTTTTCTCAAGACGTTTTGTCATATCTCTCTCTTAGTTTTCCACAGCTTTTAAACCTCCCCCACAATTTCCCCTGCACCAATACCAGCCAAAGCGTAGTTGAATTCTGAAGCCCCTTATCTTCTTTAAGTGGGAAATTTCAAGCGTCAAATCCGCCATACACCCGCAGCACTTTTAAGGGTGAAGTGGCAATGGAGGATGTCTGCATCTTTTCTGCAATTGGGGGTGAAAAAATGTTGTTTAAAGTGTTGAATTCAGAACCAGGTGAGTTTGCCTGGGTGTGTCCGTGCAGTGTAAGTAGCAAAGGCACGATGATGTGGCCTTGAAAAAGTGGACGGTGAACTAAGCCGCTTTTTGGTGTTCGAAGGGCGCAAATAAGGGGTTGCTTTGTTTGAACTCAAAGACCAAGTGGATTGAGGCGTTTTGAAATTGTGGACACACCGAGAACCAAAGTATCTTCCGTCAGGAGGTGTGTCTATGAAAGGGAAACCGAAACGGACATTTGATTCCGATTTCAAGCGTGAAGCAGTCCGGATCGCGGATGCCGGCGACGTGACGGATCGGCAGGTAGAGCGAGACCTGGGGCTGTACCAGGGAGCGATCCGCGCGTGGCGCAAGGAACTTGAAGCCGACCCTGAAGAGTCCTTCCCGGGTACGGGGCACCAGAAGCCCCTGGAGGAGGAGAACCGCCGTCTGCGTCGCGAGCTGGAGATCGCTCGTGAGGAACGGGACATCCTAAAAAAAGCAGTCGCCATCTTTTCAAAGACACCGAAAGCCGGTTCCGGTTCATGAGGGACCACCGCTGGGAATTTTCGGTGGAGAGGATGGCGAAGGTCCTGGAGGTATCCAAGAGCGGTTTCTATGCCTGGCTGCTGCGGCCCGAGAGCGCCAGAAAGAGGGCCCGGCGGCTTCTGGACGCCCGAGTCAGAGCGGCGTTCGAGGCGCACAAAGCTCGCTACGGCAGCACGAAGATCGCCCGGTATTTGACCGGCCAGGGCCATCCGTGCAGCCGCACGCGAGTTGCCCAATCAATGCGCCGGCAGGGCCTGCGGTCGAAGGTCGCACGGAAGTTCAGGGCCACAACGGACTCGAATCACCATCTGGCTGCGGCGCCGAACCTGCTGGATCGCAATTTTGACATCGACGCGCCGAACAGGGTGTGGGCCAGCGACATTACGTATCTGCCGAGCAAGGCTGGCTGGTTGTATCTGGCGGTCTTCATCGACCTGTTCTCGCGGCGCATCGTCGGGTGGTGCGTGAGCACCAGCCTGCGGCACGAGATGGTCCTCAAGGCGCTCTCGCGTGCTATCCGTGCCCGGCGTCCGCCAAAGGGGCTGATGATCCACTCCGACCGCGGCATCCAATACTGCTGCGAGGGGTTCCGGGAAAAGATCGCCGAATATGGGTTCGTCCAGAGCATGAGCCGAAAGGGGAACTGCTGGGACAACGCAGTGTCCGAGTCCCTTTTCCGGTCCCTCAAGACCGAGTGGGCTTACCACATCGACCTGGACGACCTCGAGCACGCCGAGCCAGAACTCTTCGAATACATCGAGGTCTTCTACAACAACCAGCGGCTGCACGCGTCTTTGGATTACGTATCTCCAGCCGCCTTCGAACACCAAAAAGCGGCTTAGTTCACCGTCCACTTTTTCAAGGCCACATCACCTGGAAATAGATGCCATCAGCCCACACATACACGTTGTGTTTATCCGAAAGATCCCGATGACGCCACGCCTGATATTCCTGTTCCCAAATCTGTTTGAGACGAACCACGTTGGCGGGTGACAGGCCGACGGCATGCTCACCCAAAATCGCAGAGAGCGCCTCGGGGAAGGCCACGCCTCGCCAAAAGCGACAATCGACGCGGCAATCGTGCTTCCCATCTGTGGGAAAGGCGGTGGCGCCCATATTTCGTGGCGATTCCGAACCTTAGTAAACGCACACCGTGGATCCGCCAAAGTCACGCCACCACAGACGGCTTCGCCTACACTGATGAGACCGATGTGGAGGCGCCGGCGTTTCGGACTTGCACACTCGAAACCCCCTTGAATCGCGCACGAATGAGCTACGTTCGCCCTGCTTCAGGCTTGCGTTTCCAAGTTTTGTTATTCTGCCACCCTTGCTGCTGTCTTGAGCGACGTGACTGCGTGGCATGGCCTATAACGTTTCCAGCACTCCCGAACCCCGTAGGGGTTTGGCGAAGGAGCCTCGTGCGCCGAGCCGTTCCAAACCGGAAGAGGCGCGGTCATACTTCCGAGTCTTCTTCCCCTGGTACAACACCCAGCACCGACACAGCGGACTCGGCCTGTTCACGCCCGAAGCTGTGCACTACAACCGCGCCGGGGATCTTCAAACGGCCAGGCAACAGGTTCTGGACGATGCCTACCTGCGACATCCTGAACGCTTCGTCAACCATCCGCCCCAGGCCCCAAAGATCCCGACGGAAGTCTGGATCAACCAACCAAGCAACATCATCGAGTGCTCGCCGAGTGCAAGCCCACCCTACACTAAACTTTCACGCGAGGTGTCTCATTCTTATTGACACGTTCCGCCCCGCTGCCAGCCCGCGCACAGTGCTATAGTGGCGCTTCACTAGGGTGCCGAAGGCATCTGTATCGCCCTCAAGCGACCTAGTCACAAAAACCTTGTCGTTCATCAGCTCTCCGCTTGTTGAAGGCCTTCACAATATAGGATGCGGACTGGGCGGATTTGGTTACATGTCGTTTTGCCCTCACAATCGATTTCTTGCCTGAAACCTCTCTCTCGTGTTCTTCATTGGGAATGGCTCATCTGGAACGCCGTAATCTAGTAACTCGCATAGAGGGTCCCATCCTTGTGAAACCTCGTAGTCGAGCAGTCGTTCCTCACTGATGCTTTCCCTAACCTCTTTGCAGTATTGGCGGTACTTTGATATCGCGTATTCCTTATCCTCGAATCGACCCTTGAAATAGCCTTTGAAAAGAACGCGCTTCACCATTGCCAATGCCCGCTCAGTCTCTCCCTTTGGTCCCATCACAACTTGGTATGTCGTGGAAAGCATGCTTTCATACCAACTCTCTGGATCGCGTCTGATCAGGAGCGCCTTGGCGCTAGGAAAGCAATTAGCAAGTTCCCTCCAGTACAAACAGGCTGGCGCGTCGAGTGTGGCCGCATACCCGGAGAGAAGTGCCCTCCAATCCGGCATTTTTCCATCGCAGGTAGCATCCCAGATTTCAATATGCTCAGGGTTGAGGAACACCTCGTGCATGTGGTAGCAGCGGCCTACTGCTTTACAGACATTGTTCCTGTCCTTGGAAAGGCCGCGCCAACTAGCACCATTTTATCATCTGTCATTTAAGTGCTTCCTTAACTCATCCTATTCAAACTCTTCAACCGAGCCTTTATCTGATTGCACGAAGTTCTCAAGTGCAGTGGCTTTCAGGTTGAATCGTCGAAAATAACCTTCCCCGTATTTGGCGCCATCGTAATCTCTGATTGTGGAGCCGCTACTCTGAGATTCAGCATCTATGTGGATCATATAATGGTTTATCGTTAAATTGCGCCCGAAACGGTCTCTCAGCTTGCTCGCCCATGCTTCAATTTGCTCGGTTTTGTGTGACAATGACTCTTCGTATGTACTGACAAGCTCTTCGAATGCCTTTGACTCTCGAAATCCTTTGGTTAGCTCGACAGGCCTCCGGGGCAAGCACGACTCGACAGTTGTCAGGATTGTCGGGATGCCCTCGCTCTCGATTTGAATCAGATACAAGAATGCCTGACCGTCTTTCTCAAGCAACGCTGGAAGCTTGTTCAGTAGTTGCTCAGCAGGACCGTTTCCATCCACCCCAGCCTCGGAGTGCAGGGCTCCAACAACACCTTCAGGGGTGGCGACGAAAGGTGGGTTGGCGAAGATCGCATCAAACCTACCAGAAGTCTGAAAGCTGCTGAAATCTGTGATAGCCGTGGTAATTCTGTCTGAGGGGAGGTTGTTTCTCTTAACATTCCTCAAAAGAAGGTCCATTGCCCTGGAATTGATGTCTACGAAGGTGACCTTCTCAGCGCCCAGCGACAGAGCAACAATCCCCAGTGGGCCTGATCCCGAAAATGGCTCCAAGATTTTCTTGCCGTGGACCAGTTCCGGGTGACGGACCATGTGTTCCATCTGGATTCCACAAGCCGCTCCCAAAGCGATGACTCTGTTGCGGTCAGGTCGATCCAGTTTGTCCGTCTTGAGAATGAGTTCGCCAAATCTATAGACCCAAGAGTCCCCCTCATCTCCTGCGAACGTAAGTGTCGGTTTCATCATGGCTGGTCAATGATTCATCCCATTCATACTTTGCTGCCCGACCCACGGAACTATTGGTTCAATACGAGTGTGCCATCATCTCTGATTTCGAACATTGGACCCCAGGCCACCTCCCACGGGTATCCGTCGGGATCTGCAAAATACCCGCTGTAACCGCCCCAGGATGATTCCCGCGGAGGCTTGAGTATCTTCCCTCCGGCGCCCTCAGCGATGCTGAGGACTTCATCTACGTCTTCACGCATTCTTGTGTTGTGAGCCAGAGTGATTCCGCCGAATCCGCTCCTAAGTCCCTCCGTAGCTGGCGAAATATCCTTGGCCAGGTGATCGTAGGGATAAAGCGAAAAGCGAGTACCGCTGGTTTCAAAGAGCGCCCATCCTGCGTCGTCTTTAGCAGATGTCGGAAAGCCAAGCCCGTCCCTATAGAACCTGATCGACGTTGCCATATCACTTACACCGAGCGTAATGATGCTAATCCTGGGTTCGAAAGGCATTTTCAATACCTCCGTCTTATAGGAGCGTATTCACTTCTTGGCAGCCCGCGGTACCTTGGCAAACAGTCCTTCCTCTATCTGGTACGCCTCCTCATCTACTGTGATTTTCCAGGTCTCGTTCGGTTCCGGCGGGTTCTCAAGCTGCCAGAGGACGGTTTCCTTGAGTGCTTCTTCTACGGCCACAACGTCACGGAGGCCCAGATCCCTTGTAGCACGAGAAAGATCGTATTGACCGAGCGGCCCGCTATAGATATTTCCCTCCCAAACGTCGTCTGGTATTTCGATGATCTCCCATTCGTGACCCAAGATCTTCGCTATCCCCTCGGCTATCTCGGGAAGCGTTTGACACTCCACATCGGCGAGATTAGTAGGCCTTACCCACAGCCACATCCGACTCCAGAGCTGATACGACACCTGCTGCTAGATTCTTGTGGTACCCTCGAGCAGCTGGTATTCGAAACGCCTTCCCTGGGAGGGGTAAGGCGTCTCTCCCATCGAGGACCCGCTTAATCAGAGGCCATTCGCGATACCCACCTAATCTGCCTGGACCGTAAATTACTGGATACCGGATTACCGTTGCGGGAAAGTCCCCTTCTTGACAAGCCCCTAGCACTGCCCTCTCCATCAAAACCTTGTCGTAGTCCCGAGGCTCCTCCTCGTAAGATGGGGGTTGTCTAAGGGGAGCATCTTCTGAAATCTGTGTTTCCCCGAATTCTGCATAGACATCACCGGAACTGATGTGCACAGATGCCTTGATTCGACCTCTGAAAGCCTCAATCACTGGCTCAGAGTCGGCATCAATCATACCTATGCATATCAATGACAGCATCTGCCTTGATCTTCTTCAGCTCTTCTCTGAACGCTTCACGATTTCTCCTGTCACCGTGAATATGCTCACAATCTGGCATATACGGGCTCTCGTGCTCCCCACGATGATAGACCACTACCTCATGGCCACTGTTCTGTAATTCTCGCGCGACAAAGGGTCCACTGAGCCCGGTTCCACCAAGCAGAAGCACACGCATCAATCACCTACACGAATTTGACGATCCTCGCCTACAGGATGCCGCATCCAAACATTAGGATCGGCATAGCATCCCCGATCCCGTTCACGATCTATTTCTACTGGCTGCAACGCCCCTGACACAATGTAAGAACCACTTTCTGGAAACTGCAACCCGGTCCACGCCTCCCACTCGGCTATTGTGCCAGTAACCACTACTCCCTTGGGAATCACCTTCAGCCTTTCAGCTCCCAGACGCCAGTGGACCCGAACCCAGGGATCAAACGGCGACCCATCTTCCCGAGTCCAGCCTAGATATGTCTCGAAGGGTGTAAGCTGATAGGAGGCCTTCAAGGTAGGTCGCACAGGGGCGATGAGCGCGCTCAATCCGCGTTCGGCCGCCATGTCTGCCATTGCCTGCACCATCGTTCTGCTGTGCCCTTTTCGTCGGTGAGCGGGTGCTACCATCACTGCCAAGGCCGAGAGCGCTGTTGCGGTCTGTTGGCGTTCCACCACCTCTTTCGCGCGGACGAAAATCGTGTGGAGGTCAGGGGGCAAATCCGCGAGCGACTCATCCCATACGAGGGGCAACGTGTGGCCGACCGCAATCACATCCTGCGAGGCGTCGCACAGGACCAGCTGAAACTCAGCAAATTGCTCGAAAAGGAGATGCCAGTAGAGAATATTGGTGTGGCGAAGGAATTCGGGCCACGAAGCGATGCTTAGGCGGTGGATCTGGTCTTCGAGGTCGGGCTTCTTGTCGAGTGTGATAGGCCGATACGACACAAGGTGATCCTATTTGCATTTTGCATTTGAGGCGGCGACGGTTAGCCACACCGGTAAACCGGCACGAGGGTTCGATTTCCAGTCTGCCAGAGTTTCATCTGTCCCTGCCTTGTAGTGACTGCCCTCCCAGAAGCCAGAATCTTCGGCAGGACTCTCAACAATCCTTCTTATCGTTAAGCCTGCTTCGCAGAGCGGATTCAGCAAGTCGGACAAAGTCCAATTAAATTCGTAAGATTCCTCCTCCGACACTCGAAATGGTCCGGTCTCCCAGTAAGGCTTCTCCATTTCAATAGGCTTTTCTTGATCTTTCCACGGGCGCATGAACGGATGGATGTCGTAGAAAACGTAGGCTCCTCCCGGCTTCAGTATTCTCGACACTTCGCGGAAAACTGCAGCGACATCAGCAATCCATACAAAAAAGCCATTCGTGGAGCAAACAAGATCAAAGGTCGAGTCGCCTGCGAACTCTAGAGATGCAGCATCCGCACGAACAAAATCGATCGACAAACCGAGCTGCTCAGCCCGGCCCGCGGCCAGGTTCAATCGCTGCTCAGAGATGTCTGTCGAAATCACCTCTGCCCCTAACCCTGCGAGGGCGTAGGCCGCGAGGTTATCTCCACTGCCAATGATGCACACCTGCTTGCCGCAGAGATCTCCAACCATCTCTCGAATTGTCTCTAGAGTCGCGCCCTCAAAAGCCAATTCCGGTTCCTTGTGACACCTTCGCCACCGATCGCTGCGATTGAGGCGGTCTTCCCACGTTGTGGCCTGCTCATCCCAGATTCGACGATTGGCCTCGTGCATCGGAATCATATTTGATCCTACTCAGCTGTTGGATTTTATCAGCTTTTCTGGTTCAGGTGATGTAAAGCCAATGCTACGACTGTGGTCCACGATAGTACCTTAAAATCATTTGCTTCCAGGGCTGCCTGCAAGTCTGACCGAGTTAGAAATAGGAGTTGCTGGTCTTCCAAGTCATCGCTATTTGGCTCGGCTACCTTCTGTGCATTGCGCGCCAGGAACAGATGCCTGACCCCGATTCCACGGTTAGGATCGACTTTGTAGCTGCCAAGAGGCATCCAATCTTGTGACTCGAACCCAGTTTCCTCCAACAACTCTCGCTTTGCTGCATCGAGCGGAATCTCGCCCTTTTCTACCATGCCTCCAACAGGCGCTAGTGATGAGCCTTCCACGGCGTATTTCGTCTGCCTGAAGCAAAGGAATCTGTTGTCTGCCGTCTCTGCGAGAACAATCACAGCATCCGGCGCGATTATCCACGGCCAATCAGAGATCACCTGACCATCAGGCCACTCCACTGTATGACTCTCGACGGTAAGAAATCTACCGTGTTTCAAGATAGTTCGCCGTGATAAAGTCTTCCAAGGTCGTAACACAGAATTTTCCATAGACAAAATCCTTTGTATTGTCGCGCATTCACGAAGAACGCTTCACTATGCTAGATCAGGAGTCTCCCATCCAGGTGCCAACTCGGGAATGTCCCAATCTGGATCTGGGCGCCAACTAGCCCACGCTCTAACCTGCTCCTGCTCGCTATCGAGAACCCGCCGCAGAACACGGTTTGCTACATCACGAACCGAAGCAACTTCATCCAGGGTCAGTAATCCGAGGCTCTGCGCTTCATCTAACTCCTCTTCATCTTTCCAAGACCAGGATTTGAAATCAGGTTCGATGACGGCATCAAGCACAAGGTCGGCAGTATCGAATCCAATGCTGGTCCGCCTCCAAGGGGTTTCTGGGTTCACCTTCCATCCCCAATGTTGCCAGTCCGCACCCTGCCAGATCGTCCAGATCGAGCAGGATTCTCCAGGCATTGAAGTCCAGAGCATGGGCTGGTCAAACCATGTTTCCTCTTTGAGCCGCCACCTTCGGCTGGCAATTGTAAACAAATGCTCATCGCGACTACAGGCTGGTGCCATGAATGGCGTCCCGGGAGCGATGTAGACGGAGATTCGACTCGAGGTATCCTCTACGACCTTGACTGGGAATTGGCGTTGCCGTTTTGTCCAAAGACAAAATACACATCTTCTTCCTCACACAACGTATGAACTTCGGGGCAAGAAAAATGCGCATCGCCGCGCAACAGGATCGCCACGTCGGGCCAGGCGCGGCGCAGGTAGGCGATCACCCGTTTGAGGATGGTGACGATCTCTTTACCCGTGGGCCGCCTGCCAGGACGCAAGACCGTCGTGATCAACTTGCCCGTCTGGCCTTCATAGATATGCAGGGGCTGGTAGCAATAGCCATTGAAATACGCATTGAACAACGACAACTGTTGAGACCCATACACCTTGTCTTCCGTGTCATCGATATCCAACAGAATGGCTTCGGGCGGTTCCTCATACGAGGCGACAAACACATCCGCAAAGGCCTTGGCGATCCGATACAAATCGGTTCTGCTGATCCGGTTCTCGAACCGACTCATCGTGGGCTGACTGGCCAGATCCGCACCGGAAAGCGGCAACCGATCACAGGCCGCCTTGAAGCCGGGGTCCTCGCGCAACGTATTGCAATCGTTCGCATCCTCATAGCCACAGGCCATCTGAAACACACGTTGTTTGATCAGGTCCGTCATCGAATGATGTACGTAACTTTGATGTCGGCGATCCGTGAGCGCCGCAACCATCCTATGCAAAATCCCGGTTCTGGCCTCCACCTCACGAAGCAGCAGCACCCCGCTGTCGCTGGTCAGGATGCCTCCGTCGAAGGTGGCTTCTACCGGCTTACCAGAAAGACTTGCGAAAGACACCCTGTGATGTGTATCTTGAACTCCTGACCTGACCCCCTGGATTGTTCCCATTCCTAGAGTTAGGATATGGGTAACCAGAAAGGGGTCATTATGGCCAGGAAGCGTTATACCGCAGAGCAGATCATCGGGCACCTCCGGCAAGCGGAGATCCTCATCTCCGAGGGCAAGACCATCGGTGAGGCTGCCCGCCATCTCGGCATCAGCGAGCAGACCTACTACCGTTGGCGCCGTGAATACGGCGGAATGGAAGTCGATCAGGCCCGGCGCCTGAAAGAGCTCGAATCGGGCTAGTCGCAACCGCATCCTAACTCTGGATCTGGATACATAGGTGGGGGCAGGTCAGGTGCCGAGAACGTTAAATGCAACACTGCAAGGATAGCACTTGGTTTACACAAACCTCCAAGACGTCAAAGACGTAATCGCTGATATAGCTGACGCGTTCACGATAGCGTTCCCCAACCGAATCGATGCAATTTACGCGGAGGGGAGCTACGCTGCAGACTATGTCGTTCCCGGCAGCGACTTGGATTTGGTGATCATCTTGGGGGACGTCGTCAGCGAGAAGGACCGGCAAATGGCTTTGGAATTGACGGCGAACCTAGATCAATCCAGTCCAATGGAGTTGGATCTTGAGCTTGTTTGCAGGAATCAGAAGGTTAGACCGGCCCTGAAACTGAATAGCGTCTTGGTATATGGAGACGAGGTTCGAGACCAGCTTGCTGTAATGTCGATCCGCGAGTGGATTCGTGAACGGATGTACGCGGGCTCCTGGCTGATCTGCCATTTGTTCGGACGACCAGGGGTCGCCAAGGTCCCGATGGACTTCCCGAATGCCTCTGGTGAATTCTACGGGTACAACACAAATCGCGGAAACAACCAAGGCAGCGAAGGCACTACTAAGGACTTGGTAAGAGCGATTTCTTGGGCAGCCACTGCACTCACTGCCCGATCATCGGGACAGTATCTGACCAGTAAAGCGGATCTGCTACGGGAGCATCCAGAACATCTACCGCATGAGTGGGGAGCCTACCTCACTTCACTCTTCGAGTATTGCAGGACAAATCTGAACTACGGAGTGCCAGATTCAAAAGAAGGTCGCGGGAAACTCAGAGGACTGTGTGAAAAGACTCGAGAATTTGAAACCTACTTTCTAGCCGAGCATCGGGAGTTTGTTTTGACGGAACTTGCTAATGACGAAGGCCGTTGTTTAGAAGCCTTAGAGAAACTGCGTGAAACTCCATTCTGTGATTCGTCCATTCGGGATCACGTAAAGACCAAAGATTGGAAAGACCCGGATTTAGAGAGACTGCAACAGGATGTCTTGAACGCAATTGATAGGCAGTGCTGCGTATAACACGCGCACCCACGGCTCTGGCGCATTCGCGCCTCCGCTCAACCTGCCTTCGCGGGTTTGCGGAATGGCCAGGACGTTATGCGTATGGCTGTTCTTTCTGACGAATCTCGATTATGAGCACGACATGACTGTTCTCGCGTTCGACCTTGACGATACGCTGCTAAACTCTGATAAGAAGATTGGTGCGCATACCAAGCAGGTACTTTGCCGATGGCTAGGTAACGGCAACTATGTATTCTTGGCAACTTCGCGTCCTATGAGAGCGGTGAAACGATTTGTCGAAATGGAGCTTCTTGAAAGATGTTATAACGTTACTCTTAATGGAGCGGTTTGGCAGTTCGGTCTGGAGAAGCCAAGTGCCGAGGTAAAGCTAGGGAAATTGGCGAAAGAGATTGTCGAGCATCCGATACTAGCCCGTGAGACTCATCTGTCAATTGAGTTTTACGGGCATGAATTCGCGACCAATGCTTGGCTGACAGATGAAGAGCTTGCACAAAGGCACAGTGCAACTCCCGACATGGTTGTGCCTCTGCATCGTGTTAAATTTGACTCTGTTTCAAAGGTGGCAATTGATGGTCTAGGCGCTTCTTTGCTCCATCACATGGGTTGGATTCGAAGCTTGGGTGGAAGAGCAATACCAGCGATGAATGGAACCTTTCTGAACGTCGTCGATGCGTCGATAGACAAGTCCGTAACGCTACAGAGACTTCTGGATTCGATAGGCATCGCTCCAGAAGACTTGGTTGCGTTCGGCGATGACATCCCTGACCTGGGAATGCTGAACCTCGCAGGCGTCAAGGTCGCGATGGGGAATGCCACAACCGAAGTTAAGGAAATTGCGGATCATGTGATTGCAGACTGTAATAGCGACGCCATTGGAAGATTCATCGAGCAATATTTCTAACAGCAATCGCTCAGCGACAGTTCCTCGTTCTCTCCCGTGAGTTCTCTACCCTGACCCTGTTCAGATATAGATCGCGTCGAGAACGACGAAATTTGAACCGTTTTCCACCTCTGGCTCAGGGTCTTTTTGATTCTGGTCAGGGGCAGGGGTCTAAGAGTGACGAAATCTGAGCGAATTTGAGATTTGTTCCTCGTTCACTAGAATCAGGAGGCCAACTAGAAGCATAGGGGAGTGGAACGTTGAGCACTCGAAAGGCGGGTGTGAGAATAATCTTTACCCTAATGCCGGCCAATCTACCATGCCTGAGCCTATACCCAAGCAAGTTCCATTCTACGGGTCACAATATCCGGAACTATTTGAAATCGAGCGCCGATGTATGGATCGCGATGGTGTTGTGATTGCGCATCTTCAATCACTTCTTCCAGATGGAAAAGTGCTCGACATTGGAGCCGGGGATGGTCACACTGCAGCTCAGCTTACGACAGAAGATCGGCTAGTTATCCCCTGTGAACCAGCACCAAAGATGATAGATGCCCAGAAGGAGTTTCTCTGGGTTACAGCTGTCGCGCAAGAATTACCCTTTCGATCTTGTGGATTTGCTGGAGCCTACGCCACGTGGGCATACTTCTTCCCAGGTGCTGGATACGGGGAAGACGGACTAGCAGAGGCGAACCGAGTTGTGGAGCCTGGCGGGCAAATTGTGGTGGTGGATAACGCGGGTGACGACGAGTTTTCGGGTCTCTTCGAGAGGAAGATCGCCAGCGATCCTGTGTGGTGGAGTAATCGAGGGTTTAACTGCGAAGTAGTTGAGACAGAGTTCCGATTTGACTCAGTGGAGGAGGCCGAGAGGCTCCTAGAGTTTTTCTGGAACTTCAACGGACGTCGAAATGGGGCTGAAGCAAAACGCATCGTCGAGTTTAGAGTCGCGATCTACTTTGGACGATCGAAAGGCATTTGAGACTCGACTCTGCCTGCTTGCGCAGGTTCGCGCACACAAAGAACGTTAGCGGATATCGCTCCAGTTGCCTGACCGGTATATGCTATTCTTCTGCGCCGTGATTCCTCAGTACTTCAGCGATCTCCTCGTGCCCCATCTTTTCCGCCCAAGCTAAAGGCGTCGCCCAGGGCTCGCCGCCCGGGAGGTTGGTTCGGGCACCGTGTTCCAGCAGGAGACGGACCATTGCAGCGTGACCAAAGCGTGCTGCATACCCCAACGGCGTAGACATCAGTTCGTCATCTCTGGCGTCGATGTCCGCGCCGAAGTCGAGGAGCAGCTCTGCGAATGGCTTCTTCTCTTCATCTTTCCAAAGGCCCGTCTCACCAAGCAGTCGATGCAGCAGGCTCTGATTTCCCTCGCCGTGCACGTTTGGGTACGCACCGTGCTCCAGCATCATCCTTAAGATCTCAACCTTATCCGCCAGTTCGTCTCGTGACTCATCAGCATATCGCAAGCGTGCCTGGCCTCTCCGACCCCTGAGAGGCTGATACAGCAGGTCGAACCAGTCTGCCGATTCCAGATCGTACTTGAAGCATACAGCGGCAAGGTCTACGTTGCCGCCAAGAGCAGCACCCCAGAGCATACGCGGGGCCTTCTCGGGCTGGAGATGCAAAACCTCCGCAGGAACAGCGATCTGACCAGACAGGGCCGCACAATCCGCGAACCCGGCTCCACCGAACCGGTAGATGAGGCTAAGGATGTCATCGTATCCACTCTCTATTGCCCTTTCGGCCGCCGGCCCCGATGCGAAGACATAAGCGCTCGGATCAGCGCCGCACTCGAGCAGCAGCCTGCACACATCGTAGTGGTTCCCTTGAGCCGCCTTCCACAGCGGTTCGCCAGCATTTCTGAGTGTCCCTTCGTCACCTAGGTCGAGGTCGGAGGGATCGTCTGGGTCGGCGCCGTGGTCGAGCAGCAAGCGCACGATGTCGAGATTGCCGATGGCTGCGGCTTTTGTCAGAGGACGCGACGGGTGGCGCGCGAGTGTCGGGTTCGCTTCCAGCATCGTTCGCACGGCTTCCACGGCTTCTTCCTTAATAGCCGTCAGAAGACCATCTTCAGCACGCGATTCACCGGTTTTGGGCGGGTGAGCCGCTTGGAAATCTTCGATCACTTTGACCACAGCGCCGTGACCCCGATCGTGTGCGAATGACAGCGCACTTGTTGCCGACCGGTTCGGATAGATACCTGATGTCGGATCTGCTCCAGCCTTGAGCAGAAGCTGGACGACGTCGGCATGGCCTTCCCGTGCCGCAAACTGAATCGCCATCTGCCCGTATTGGCTGATCGTTCGCTTTGCCAGTTGGGGATGTGTCTCCAGTAGTTGCTTCACGCGGTCGCTGTCACCTGCTTGGGCAGCATTACAAAGGCTTACGACAGTGGCAAACGAGTCGTCCTTGGAGGGAGCTTCTTCGCGTAAGGTCTGTTTGGCCATTGTTAACATCCTTTCCTTCAGTTTGCCACGCGCTGAGCGGAGACGGTTCTTAACGGTGTCTATGGATACACCGAGAAATGCCGCTACCTCCGCTTGTGAGTAATCGCTGATGTAGAAGAGGGTAATCGACTGCGCCTCCTGCTCTGGCAGGCCGCTGATCAGATCAAGAATCCTGTCGCGCAAGTCCAACTGCTCGGCAATTTGGTCAGGATGCGGGGCTTCCGCAGCAAGCTCAGGCGTCGAGCCAATCGAGACGGTATCGAGGCTTCGTCTGCGATTGTGCCGCCGGCACTGGCGAAAGAGGATCTGACGGAACCATGTGACGAAAGCAGCTGGAGTACGCAGCTGAGGCAGGTTCGTGTAGGCTCCCAAGAAGGCTTCCTGCGCAGCATCTTCTGCAAGATGAAAGTCGCCCAACAAGGAGTACGCGTACCCAACCGCCATATCCTGAAAGCGTCGTACGAGAGAATCAAAGGCCTCCAGATCCCCTGCCTGGGCCTTCTCAACTGTTGAAATGAGGTCCATCCTGAAAACCTCTCCAATAACGGGCTTAGCATTGAATTCCCTGCGGGACTTTGCGGGAAGGCCCTCTACAAGGAGGGTGGCGAACCTAAGGTCTAAGGTGTACAGATTCCGTATATTGCTAACAGGATGGTGGTATGTCGAGCTGTTTCTGTGCCCCCGACCTAATCCGAACGATACTACCCTTAGAGCGACTTCCGCTAACACGACCGTGCGCCGCTCGGTGCACCCGCACCTTCGCCCAACCCCGCTCGGCAGGTTCGTGGGTGCCGGAAACGTTATAGGAAATGCCAGCCTTTCCTGATAACAGAGTAGACAATCAGGACCTCTAGTTCGATGATCAACGCGGTTATCATCAATCACAACAGTTCCGGTTTCACCGAGCTGGCGGCCAGATCCTACTTCGCCATGCACAGTGCGCGTAGTGATCTGAAGTTCGTCATCATGGACAATTCGTCCACAGAGCGAACGGAGGATCTAAAGGATTACGCCGAAAGCGTCGGAATTGAGTTCAGACAAAGCGGCTGGGAGGCCGAGGGGAGACAGGCCAACTCGCACGGTGAGGTTCTTCGACAGTTCGTGATGGATGACCCCGATTGTGATTACTACCTCCTTCTCGACTCCGATATTTGCTTTGTGATGTCGGATACGATCGACCAAATGATTCTGGAGATCGAAGACCGAGAGGAAACGTGGGCGATTCAAGCCAATGAAGATCCAGACAGCTTGAGTCTATTTCATGGCGATAGGAATGTTCTTACTCAGGACCTTTCGCAATACCGGTCCAAAGAGCGTGCTCAGAAGAATAAGTTGTACCTTCATCACCTAATCTAAGAAACCTGTTTGCTCCAACTCCAGAGGACACTGGAGAGCCTTTGGCTACAATGGTGGGCACGAACCATCCACGGTGTTTGCCGTGTTGCACTTTGGTCAAGAACTCGGAGGTTTTTCGTCGTGTAGCTGATCGTATAGGTTTTAGCTGCGCCTGGATGTATGAAGACACCTTGGAGGGCGCGGGCTACTATGACACCATGGGTCTGATGACAGCTGTGATGACTACCCACGAGATGGTCTATCTGACCTCCAGCCGGGGTGTGCTTCACTTCGGCGGGGCATCGTATGGCCCAAATCTCGCTAAAAGCATTCGAAAGGATCAATGCCTTTACCTGCTGGATTTGTTCCGCCGAAACAGTCTCCCCGATTTCACCAATCGGGACTGGATGATTCCAGAATACAGAGCTATGTTTGAGAAGTAAGAAATGGATATTTCGTCTTGAGGTGTTCCGTAGAGTCCACGACAAGCTCTTAAACTCAAACTGCTGGCACTTCCTATAACACGCCCGTGCGCGGATCGGGGCATTCGCCCCTCACTGAATACCTGCCTGCGGCAGGTTCGTAGGTGCCGAGAACGTTATCCGCAACACAGGTGTATGGTCTATAAACAGTTTGGAGCGGACCAGAACCAGATCCATTGGAGCACAGTCGGTGACACTTGATGAGATCCGAGGCGGAATCCGCGAGCTGCAGCTTGAGGGCCAGTCCGTTTGTCTGCACTGATCTCTGAGTTCCTTCGGAAGAGTTGAGGGGGGTGCATCGGCGGTAGTTGACGCGTTTCTCTTTGGAGGGTGCACCCTGTTAGTGCCTTCTTTCAGTTGGGCATACTCTGTTTCCCCGCCTGTGCATCTCCAATTCCGACGCAATGCTGCCGACTACGAGTACCTTGCTCGGACCCGGAACAACGTGAAATGTATCTTCAATCCAGAGACGAGCACGGAAATTGACGAGGACATGGGAGCGATCTCCGCAGCCGTGGTAAAACGGAATGAAAGTCGAAGAGGAAACCATCCGGTCTGTTCTTTTTCAGCGATGGGCCCGTTGGCGGATCAACTGCTTAAGGGGCAAAAGGCGGATGACGTCTACGCTCCTCTGGACGCTCTGGCTTCTGTCGAAGGATATGTGCTTCTGGCTGGAGTCGATCCGACTAAAATGACTCTGATTCATCTGGCGGAGAAGAAAGCTGGTCGGGTTCTTTTCAGGAGGTGGGCCAACGGCCCAGATGGCCAGCCCCTAGCAGTGGAGGCAGGGGGGTGTTCTGGTGGTTTTCTCAAGTTTGAATCGGTGATGTCTCCATTTGTGAGGGAAGGAAGTGTTGGAAATAGCAGGTGGCTGGCCTACCCCGCCTCAGACGCATTGGAAGCTGCAACGCAGGCCATCCAGGAAGATCCCTATATAACCCACTGTGAGAATGTTACCTGTGGAAGGTGTGATGATTCGATTGCGGGTGGTCCTATCTTGGGCTGAAGAAACTGGGATTGGCAGACCCCGATGGTTCAGATACGGAAGGAACGAGGTTGCGCGCCTTGCCGACTGGGGGAGCATTAGGCAGTGCGAACGGCATGACGGTTTTCAACAACCGTTTGTTGATTATAACTGGGGCGGATGGTTGACGAAGCGTTCAGGATGTCGCAGGTAGGCATCGTCCAGAACCTGTTGCCTGGCCGCTTAAAGATCCCCGGCGCGGTTGTAGTGCACAGCTTCGGGCGTGAACAGGCCGAGTCCGCTGTGTCGGTGCTGGGTGTTGTACCAGGGGAAGAAGACTCGGAAGTATGACCGCGCCTCTTCCGGTTTGGAAAAACCCCCGGGATAAGCCGGTGCGTATTTCAGGGTCTTGAAGTGGCTTTCTGAGTACGGGTTGTCGTCGGATATTCGGGGTCGGCTGTAGCTGGCCAGAATGTCGAGATCCACCAGGAGTTGGGAGAACGTCTTGGCCGTCATTGGGCCACCGCGGTCCTGGTGCAGCGTGAGCTGTCCAGGCTGGATGTCCTGCTTCTGACAAGCGCCCTGCACCAGCCGTTTGGCCAGGGCTGCTGTCTCCCGCAAAGCCACCATCCACGCGACGACGTAGCGCGAGAACAGATCCAGGACAACGTAGAGGGCGAAGGTTGTCCACTTCCGCGGACCGGGCAGTCGGGTGATGTCCCAGGTCCAGACCTGGTTGGGGGCGGTTGCCACCCATTGCGGCGGTTCTCGATGCGTGTGACGGCGCTGCCTGCGGCGTTCCTTCACTTCTGCGACCGCTGCCAGCACGCGGTACATGGTTCGAATCGAGCACAGGTAGCGCCCTTCCTCCAGCAGGGTCGCATACACGGCCGCTGGAGCGCGGTCTACGAACCGTTCCTCGTGAAGCGTTTTCAGCACCTGGGCCCGCTCCGGAGTCGTCAAGCTGCGTGAGGAGGGTTGTCGCGGCCGGGGCGGAGAGACACAAGGGGACTTTCGGTGGCGGTAGAGAGACGCCCGTGCTACATCCAGTGCACGGCAGGCCGCTGCCACCCCCACCACCGGCGCCAATTGTTCGGCAGTTGCCCTCATTCGTCGTCTCCGTTCTCGGGCCGGTTCAGGGGGATTCCCAGGATCTCCGAGGCTTTTTTTTGGATCTCCAGGATCTTCTCTGCCTGTTCCAGACGTCGCCGTAGCCGGGCGTTCTCTTTGCGCAGTTGCTCGTTCTCCCGGGCTACGGGGTCACGTCGGCGCCCTTTCGGGCCACGCTCCTTCGAGAGTGTCCCCAGAGCCCCCTCACGACGAGCGCGTCGCCATTCTGTCAGAAGCGAGGAATAAAGACCTTCCCGTCGCAGCAATGCCCCAACCTCGCCTGGCTGTCGGCAGGCGTCGGCCTCTTCGACGATCCGCAGCTTATACGCGGCGCTGAAATGACGTCGCTTAGCTTTCTCCGGAACCTCTGCATCGGGCCGTGCTTCGTTGGAGCTCCCTTCACTCAGCACGGGGTGCTCCAACGACGGACGCTCCTTGACTTTGCTGTTACCGTTCATCTTTGATCTCTCCTCCGCCCTCAATTACTCATTAATTTCTGTGGGGGAGGTGTCTCGCTAATTATAGGCACGTAGGGTAGTCAAGAAAATAGATGCACTCGTTGAGAGTATTGCCACCAACAAGGTAGAAATCAATCCATCACCCAAAAATACTGGCCCTTGAAGAACGAAAAGACCAGCTGGATCAGGAAATTCTTACCATTGATCTTGATATTGAGGAGGCAAAAAAGAAAGTCGCCAATGCATCCACAATTCAGGACACACTGGCGACATTCTCTGAACTCATCTCAGCCGCCACTCCAGACGAGAAAAAGCAGTTGATGCAGATGCACGTCTGCAAAGTCGTCTGGAAACCTACTGAGGTTGATCTGGCTGTATATGAGACTCCAACTGAAGCCCCGGTTGTTAACCACAATGGCGAGAGTTTCAGTGAGAGCTACAATCTGGCTCCCCTTGCGCAACCCTCTTCATAACCACTCACCGTTCGGCCCTGGAGAATAAACGCTTCTGCGACAGGGAGTTACGAAAATCTGGCGACTCGCGAGAGGCGGAAGCGTTGTCAAGCACATTTCCGCCCCGCTGGTCAAGAAAGACCCCTCTCCAACGTCGGGACCAGGATATCTGGGTCGTCGTTCACCCTGGTGCTGATGCACGCCGCTCATAGGGACTGGCACGGGGTTCACGCACTGCTCGGGGTCAGCTCCTCAGAAGGGGATCGACATTCGCACCAGCACCGCTAGATCAGCCGGACCTGTTGCGCTTTCCCGTCTCATGGCTTCCGTTTCCAACATCAATGGCGGCGCCAGCTGCGAGCGTGGAGGCAGGCTCCAAGCGGTCCCCCAGGCCAGCTCCCGACCCTGTCCGGCCCATCGCAGCCGGCTATAGGGCGTCAGCAGACCCGGTACGCCCGGCGCCTTCAGGCCGCCGTAGGCCACCTCGCTTTCCATCCGGTACTGGGAGCTCAGCCCCATCGCCCCCATCCCCGCTGGGCGCGTGACCATATTAGCGTTGTTCCACAGCGTCGTTCGCCCGCCGCCGTCCTGGCCCCGCGTGGAGGTCACCGACACTCGGAACCCGCGCTGCTTCTCGCCCGGGTCCCAGCTCGCCTGTACCCCCAATCCCCAGTCCCGGTAGTCGCTTGTGTGCACCATCAGCACCCGGCCATACATGGCCACGTCCAGTCCACTGTTCGCATCCAGATACCCCAGACGGAATCCTGTTTCCGCGCCGCTGCCCCGTTCCGCATCGCCCCCGTCGAAACGCCCGCCGGCCTCCGCCTTCAGGCTCAGGGATCGCCCCACTGACAGCTGCTTGGTGTGCACCCACTCCAGCATCAACCGCGCCAGGTGGGCCTCACCTCGCACCTTCGCGATGTCTTCGGAGGCTTCGGTCCTCAGTTGCGCCGAGAAGGCGTCCGCCCGCAGCCCCAACTCATTGCTGCCTCGCCGCGTCAGCACCGTCCTCAATCCCCCGGCGAACATCCGAAAGTCAGCCTCGAAGTCGTGACTCCTCCCCGGCTCGTTGACGTCCACTCGCCCTCGTCCCAAGCCTCCTATGCCCCACACGCTCACCCGTTCCGTCGGCTGCCAGTACAGATAGGGATGAAACGTGCTCATGCGACTCCTCAACACCCCATCGATCCCATCGTCGCTGTAATCCATGTTCCCCCAGCTGCGCATGAACGACAGCCCGGTCAGCACCTTGTCGTTGGCATAGAGGTCCAGCGCCACATGGGCGGCCTCGAGACCTCCTCGATAGCTCATCTCGTACCGCGCCAGGTTCCCGTTGAAGTGCTGCAGGTCCCCTTGCCCCCACAACGCCGGTACCCAGCTCCTGCTCGTCCCCTTCTGCTGTCCTGCCAAGGGCAGCTCCAAGGACACTCCCGCAAGGTTGAGCTCTCGATTCCTCCTCCCCGAGTACTCGCCCGATCCCGATCTCAGCGACGAGTTCCTGGTCCCCGCACCCTGGAATCGATTCTGACCGTGACCTGGCTGCCCTCCCAACCCGACAGTCGGGCCGGTCCCACTCGGCCCCATGCTGGAGCCGGTCGAGACGCCCGCATCGCCCTGGCCGTAGCCGAACAGGCCCGCTAATCCACCCAGCGAGACGTTCTGCAGCCACGCTCCTTGCACGTCACTTTCCCGGTCTCCCAACTCCCCACTCGATCCCATCACTGCTCGGCCCCCGGCCCCGCCCCCAGCGCTCGGCACTACCGGGCCTTCAGCTCTTCGCCTGCCGGCGTCCTCGAGGCTCTCGCTGTCTATCCGCTGCGATTCTCCCTCACCCAGACCCGTGGCGCTATTGTCGCTTCCCGGCTGCGCTGTCGACACCGCTCCTCCGGCTGCCCCCAGCCGACTCCACTGCCGATGCCGCTCAAAGCGACCCTCAATGGCCGTCTGCACACTCTCCCCCATCGACCGCGCCATCACCGCCAGCGCCACCTCCAGCGTTTGCGAGAACTGCTCCGCCGTGCGCCGCTGCCTGAAGTTCACTGTTGTCTGCGGGATTTCTCCTTCACTGACCGCCTCCGGCAACTCTCCAAAGCTCAGCACAATCCCCTCCCCAGGATCGTTCACTTCATCCGCCAGCACCTCCACGGAAATCGTCCCCTCACTCTCGCCTTCCTCGATCACCAACGACACCGGTACCCCACTGTAGTCGGCCTCGCTCGCCCCTCCTTTCAAGCTCACCACCAGCGGTACTTCCACCCGCCGATCCGCCGTCGGCGCCACCTTCACCTCGATGTCGGCCTGCTGGCCTTCCCTAATCTGGTACTCCGCCTGCCCAAAGCTCACCTTCAGCTCCACCAGTCCTTTGTCCTCCAGCATCACTGTCGCCACGCCCGGCTCACCTGTCAGTACGATCTCCGGCAGTTCCCCAAATCCCAGCTTCAAGGTCTCGTCGTCCCCGTCCCCGTCATGGTTGGCTGCAATCCTAAACGTCTGTTCCGTTTCCTCGGCTGGGAAGGTGAGCGTCCCGGCGCCCTCCTGGGCATCCCACTCCTGCAAACCATCTAGGGTATAGTCGGCGACTTCCGTCGTCTCCGGCCGCGTCACCCGGATCGGGATCGCCAGCTCCTCGTCCCAGCCCTGGCTCAGCTTCACCGTCACCGTCACCGTCTCTCCACCTTCCCTGGCCGTGTAGCTCTCCTCCTGGTAGCTCACCGCCAGCTTCGTCTCCAATTCGAAGGCCTCCGCCGCCTGGTTGCCGTTGCCAGCCCCGTCCTCGGCCACGTCCTTGGGGACCTCCACCCTCACTGCACCGATCCCTTCGGGCGTGATCGTCGCCGTGTACTCCTGCGGCGAGACTTTGGTAAAGTTCGAAGCTGTTCCATTGGTGACTCGGATATCTTCAAGCTCAAAGCCCTCCACCGGCTCCGAGAAGGCGATCCTCACTTCGAACCCCGCCATTCCCACCGGCTCCGTCGGTCCTGCGATCGTTACCTCCGGCCGCTCCAGATCCGTCTCGATCACCAGAGGCTCCGCCGCCTGGTTGCCGTTGCCAGCCCCGTCCTCGGCCACGTCCTTGGGGACCTCCACCCTCACTGCACCGATCCCTTCGGGCGTGATCGTCGCCGTGTACTCCTGCGGCGAGACTTTGGTAAAGTTCGAAGCCGTTCCATTGGTGACTCGGATATCTTCAAGCTCAAAGCCCTCCACCGGCTCCGAGAAGGTGATCGTCACTTCGAACCCCGCCATTCCCACCGGCTCCGTCGGTCCTGCGATCGTTACCTCCGGCCGCTCCAGATCCGTCTCGATCACCAGAGGCTCCGCCGCCCGGTTGCCGTTGCCGCCCCCGTCCTCGGCCACGTCCTTGGGGACCTCCACCCTCACTGCACCGATCCCTTCGGGCGTGATCGTCGCCGTGTACTCCTGCGGCGAGACTTTGGTAAAGTTCGAAGCCGTTCCATTAGTGACTCGGATATCTTCAAGCTCAAAGCCCTCCACCGGCTCCGAGAAGGTGATCGTCACTTCGAACCCCGCCATTCCCACCGGCTCCGTCGGTCCTGCGATCGTTACCTCCGGCCGCTCCAGATCCGCCTCGATCACCAGAGGCTCCGCCGCCCGGTTGCCGTTGCCGCCCCCGTCCCGAGCCACGTCCTCCGCAACCTCCATCTTCACCGCGCCGCTCGCAGAGGGCGTGATCGTCGCCGTGTACTCCTGCGGCGAGACTTTGGTAAAGTTCGAAGCCGTTCCATTAGTGACTCGGATATCTTCAAGCTCAAAGCCCGTCACTGGTTCGGAGAAGGTGATCGTCACTTCGAACACCGCCATTCCCACCGGCTCCGTCGGCCCTTCGATCGTTACCTCCGGCCGCTCCAGATCCGCCTCGATCACCAGAGGCTCCGCCGCCCGGTTGCGGTTGCCGACGCCGTCCCGGGCCACGTTCGATCCCACCTCCACCCTGACCTCACCTGTTTCTTCCGGCGTGATCGTCACTGTGTAGGTCCGTGAGGACACCCTGTTGAAATTCGACGCCGTCCCGTTGCTCACCTCGATATCTTCCAGTTCAAAGCCTTCCACCGACTCGGAGAAGCGGATCGTCACCTCGAAGGCGCCGCCCACCGGAGACGACGCCTCCGTCTGAATCGCTACCCTCGGTCTGGTCTCGTCCTCGGTCACCCTTACCGGAGCGATTGTGATTTCATCGTCGGACTGGTAGTTCTCGTCGTTGCTTTCCACGCTGTGGCTGAAGATCGCGACGCCGTTCACCTGGTCGTCGTCCTTGGCCGCCGAGACCGTTACCGTCTGCGGCGTATACCAGGTTGCCTCCGTGAAGATCAACGTATTCGGGTCCGCCGTCAGGTCGTCGTCACCCCCGTGATCCCGGGTCACCGTGATCGTGACATCGTCCGTCGGCTGGGTGTTGAGAACCACTGTGTATTTCCGCGATCCGCCGTCCGGCATCCTCAGTACCTGCGGCCAGATCGTCACCCCGATCGGGTCGTTGTCGTCCTCAACTGCCTTGACGGCGGGGGCCCCAATGCCGCCATAGATGCTGTCGGCGCTGACCGCGTTGTGTCCAAAATTGACGATGCCGCGCGCGCCGTCGTCGTCCTCGGCCGCCGAGAGCGTCACCGTCTGTGGGGTGTTCCAGTTTGAGTCCGTGAAGGTCAACCCAACCGGACTCGCCGTCAGATCCGTGTCGCCCCCGGACCCCCGGCGGTTCACGTTGATCGTGACGTCATGCGTCGGCTGGGTGTCGAGCACCACCGTGTAGCCGGCCGAGCCGCCCTCCGGTACTGGCAGGCCCTCCGGCGGCAGGCTCTCCGGCGGCGGGTCGACCGTCACCCTGGCCACCTCCAGGCCAAGGGTCACGTCCGCCGCCGCGTTGTAGTTGGCGTCGCCGTTGGCCGATGCCGTGATCGTGCACGTCCCCCCGGCTCTAATCGTCAGCGCACCCAACGAATTGACGGTGCACACCGTCGCAGGCACCGCCGAATACGTCACCGGGGTCCGGGCGCCGGTCGGCTCGGTCACCCTCGGCGCAGTATCGCCGTACCTGATTCGCGCCGCGCCGTATGCGAACCCAACCAGCGTCTGGTCGCCCATGTCGACCTTGGGGAAGGTGATCGTCTCTGTGGTTTCGTTGCGGGCGTCGTCGGTGGCCAGCACCCTCACCTCCCGTGTACTGTTGTTGGCCGTCGTCGGCGCGCCGCTGATCACGCCAGTGCTCTCGTCGATCGCCAGTCCCGGCGGCAGCGAGTCATCGTCGTGGACGCCATAGGAAGCAATATCCGTATCGCTCGTGGTCGGAGCCATCGCCGAGATCGCCACGCCCACCTTCAGACTCGATGGCGTCGTGTTGTAACTCACCGTTGGCGCCGTCAAATCCACCGGCAGCGTCCGAGTAACCGTCGCGCTGACAGAACCGGTCTTGGTGGCCGTCACCGTAAGGTCCACGCTCGTTTCGGTAATGTAGTTCGCATTGGACGGCACGACCACCGACCAAGCCCCCGCGGCGCCCGAGGTAGTGCTCAGCGTCCCCGTGTCGATGCTCACATCGACAGTCACGCCGCTTTCCGTACCCGTGTCGCCGCTGATGGTGAAGCCGCTCGCCTTCTCCGCAATATTGATCGTGTCGTCGCCCGTAACGGCGTTCACCACCAGCGGCAGCTTCAGATTCGCGGTAAAGGACCTCTGATGCGATAGGAAATCAAGGTTGCCAGGAGTCCCGCGCGTCGCTTCGGCGTATTGGCCGCTTACGGTCGTGGTAACGAAGCTCGCATCACCGTCCACGTTCACCACCCAATTTCCACTGGCGTCCGAGGTTGCGGTCCCCACCTGTGTGCCGTTGACGTTCACCGTGACAGTCACGCTGCTTTCCGTACCCGTGCCGCCGGTGATGGTAAAGCCGGCCCACTTCTCCGAGGCGTCGACCACGTCATTGCTCGCAATGGAATACACGCCTATACCCTGCGCGAAGGCCGCGGTCGGCCAGGCCAGCCAGGCGACGACGGCGAGGACGCCTGCACGCCCCCAGCCGCCACGGCGGCGCTTGGGGGGATGGTCTTCGGTAACCAGCCCCGCCGATGGATTGGGAGCGAGAGAATCGTCCCTGTGTGCCGCCGGAGGGGACTGCGCCCCTTCGACATCAGGCTTAGGCGGGCTCGATTGAGCGTACGGAGGCGGCGAGATTGCGCCGATGATTTTCGGCCGGGAAATAGTTCTCGTGGCAATCGCCTTTCCGCCTGCGCCGGCTCGACATGGCGCCGAGTATTTGGAGCTTTCGGTGTTCATGTCAGCCGTGCTGGCATTGGATATGCCGTCAACCATGTTCGCCTCTCGCCGATATTTAGGCTCAACTGCCCGCCAGTCGGGCCGTGCTTCGTTGGAGCTCCCTTCACTCAGCACGGGGTGCTCCAACGACGGACGCTCCTTGACTTTGCTGTTACCGTTCATCTTTGATCTCTCCTCCGCCCTCAATTACTCATTAATTTCTGTGGGGGAGGTGTCTCGCTAATTATAGGCACGTAGGGCCAAACGGATAGATATTCATAGCGTTGCTTTCCAGGCAAATCTTTGAGGGCGTCACTCAGGAATATACAGAAAAGCCTTATTGTGAGGGAGGTTAAAAGCTCACAGCCCCCTGCGAAGAGCGTCAACAAAGCGAGCCGGCAATCCGCTTTTACAAGCCGTGCCGCCACCTGCCAGTGAACAGACAAGCCGCCCAGAGAGAGATTCCCCCTGGGCGGTATACTATTTGACGCCGGTTAACCTTGTCAGTCAACTAGAGAGGGCCTAATAGTGCCTGCACTCTGTAGCTCATGGATAGTTTTCAGGATCGTCGTGCGGGATCTGTCAATCTCAGCCTCTGATGGTGACCTCTCTTCAATCATGCGTTGCATGATTTCTTGAACACGCTTTGAAATGTTCCGCATGATCTTGTCTTGAACCCGGCGTGTGGCGTTGTCTTTCCTCACCAGGGCAATCGCGAGATCCTCGGTAAAGGTCTTCCTGAGCGTGGCCACCATCTCCTCATCTGTCAGTTTTGACCAGTCCGCGAAGGATTCCACATCCACTTTATCTGATTTCTCATCCATGGCGATCAACTCCTGTCTTAGTCTTTGACGGCCACGGTGCAGGCGGACTTTCACGGCGTTCTTCGAGATAGCGAGTGATTCACTCACAGAATCCACACGCATCCCAAGAAGGTAGTAGAGGACGACAGCCTCCCTTTCTCCTTCCGGCAGGGAGTCCAGGACACCAAGAATCTGAAGCCTGCGTTCCTCCCGTTCGTATACCTCGTCTGGAGAGAGGTCTAGTCCCGGCATCCCGTCAGGGTCAATGCCGTTCTCCTCGATCTTGGGCTTTCGCAATTGCATTTTGCAGAGGTTAATGGCTATTGAACAGACCCAGCTCCTGAACTGGTCTGCCTCCCTGAGGCTCGACAGATCAGTAAAGGCCGCAATGAACGCCTCCTGTGTGACGTCATCGGCAAGGCCAATGTCGTTCAGATACCCCCCTACGTGCCTATAATTAGCGAGACACCTCCCCCACAGAAATTAATGAGTAATTGAGGGCGGAGGAGAGATCAAAGATGAACGGTAACAGCAAAGTCAAGGAGCGTCCGTCGTTGGAGCACCCCGTGCTGAGTGAAGGGAGCTCCAACGAAGCACGGCCCGATGCAGAGGTTCCGGAGAAAGCTAAGCGACGTCATTTCAGCGCCGCGTATAAGCTGCGGATCGTCGAAGAGGCCGACGCCTGCCGACAGCCAGGCGAGGTTGGGGCATTGCTGCGACGGGAAGGTCTTTATTCCTCGCTTCTGACAGAATGGCGACGCGCTCGTCGTGAGGGGGCTCTGGGGACACTCTCGAAGGAGCGTGGCCCGAAAGGGCGCCGACGTGACCCCGTAGCCCGGGAGAACGAGCAACTTCGCAAAGAGAACGCCCGGCTACGGCGACGTCTGGAACAGGCAGAGAAGATCCTGGAGATCCAAAAAAAAGCCTCGGAGATCCTGGGAATCCCCCTGAACCGGCCCGAGAACGGAGACGACGACCCTGTTGAGCTCTGTTGATTGTTGAACCCCTAAATGGCTTTAGGACGCATAAAGAGCAAATAGCTTGGCGCGGTCAAGGTACACTTTGACCTTGCCCCCCCCGCGTGCCTGTGAGACCATCTTCTCTTCGAGCCCACCCTCTTTATCTCCGACTGCGCCTTGCGGATCGCTTTTCCATTGTACCCGGTATTCTGTTTCATTCGCTGAGAAGAGTCTGCAGTCTTCTTTGCCAAAACCCGGCACGACCCGGTCAAACGGATCGACTATCTCCACTCGCAGTGACCCGCCGGTCGCATCGGCGTTGATCCACAATGCATTGGGCTCGATACTCAGCGGGACCGTGGTCACGACCCCCTGCGCCTCCGTCTTCAGACAGACCAGCCGATCCTTTTCGATCTTTGCCAGATTGATTCCCCGCCGGGATTCTTCGCCGTAGCGCGTCCCCTCGCCGTGCAATTCGTTTGAGCAGCTGTGATAGACCCAGATCTCGTCGCCGCGGACAAAGGGGGCATGAGACGGATAGACATTTCCACTGTCGTGGCTACCGCGGGGGCCACATTCCAGAATGGGTTCACGGTTGCCCGCCCGATGCCAGGTCCGGCCGTTCTTCGAGTAGGTCAACTGAATGTCCATCTGGTTCATCCATTCGGGCATCCAATCTTCGATCTGGTTCTGGGCGATCCACCCCTCGTGGAGCGTGTGAAACACGGACAGGAAGCCGATACGAAAGTCGCGATACGCCAGCGAACTCATGCCGTAAAACTCCTGGTCCTGCGGGGGATCGTGCTCATCGGGTGCGACGATGATCTTGCGCGGGGTCCAGTTTTCGAAATCATCGCTCTCGGCCATGCAAATGATGCGCACGTTAGGCCGGCCCCGCAGATTAACGACGTAGCGGTGAATTTTTGCATCCCAATAAGCGACCAGGTGGGTATCCGAACCCTGTGGAATGACCGGGTTGAGCCAGCGTTGGGGCACGTTCCAATGAATCCCGTCGGCAGAATACGCCACACAGACCGGCTGGACAATGCCGGCGAATATCATGTCTCCGCTCTGGAACATAAAGAGCATCTTGTAGCGCTTGGCTGGGTCTGTTTCGATGGGGTCTTTCATGACTCCTGTCCCGGCCCCCCACCTCAAAAAGGGAAAGACCAGGTTATTCTCTTTGCTGCCGCTGTCCTCGACGAGGTTGAGGACGGGTTTTTCCCAGTGGATCGCGTCTTGGGACACGGCGTAGGCCAGTCCGTCCGCCACGTCGCCACGCGCTTCGCTCAATCTTCGGCCCACGCCGTACCACATCTTGAAGATATTTTCGTCGTCGTCGTACAGGACGTTGACGTAGCCGCCGATCAGCCACTCCTCTTCCCAGGCCCGATCCTTCTCAATCAGCGGCTGTTGCGAAGCCTTCTTTGCGGGTACGACCCCTTGCACGACGCTGTCGAGATTCTCGATTAACGTATTGTCGATGAATAGGAAGGCCGCTTTCTCGTCCGTCATTGGTTTCTCCTGGTATTGAATTACTCCCTGATCTTCGCGTGAACCCGCAGAGCTTACAATGAGATCGAGAGGTAAATCCATTCGCT
This sequence comes from Candidatus Latescibacterota bacterium, assembly GCA_965248435.1. Lineage (GTDB taxonomy): Bacteria > Latescibacterota > UBA2968 > UBA2968 > CBDFJH01. The sequence continues at coordinate 5,322,340 of OZ252100.1, read as the reverse complement.
GTGAAGAAATCAGGATGGAGTGGTTATTGTTTCTTGTGCGCGATTTTCTGGGTGGGGGTGTTGGGTTTCTTGCGCCAGTTTTGCATAACGTTCTTCAGGTTTACGACGCCTGCTGTCCCGCTGGGCTGGCGCGGCATTTGCGTCACTGAGCAAATGACGTGACAGAAGCAGGTGTGCCCGAAGGGCCAAGCGGAATCCGGTCAGAAGGAGCAACTGGTTGGCGTTTCGGTCTCTTCTCTTATTGCGCCAGACACCACAGCTGCTACATAGAAATCCCCAACATACGGTAGAATGTCGAAGATCAATTATCCGTGCTGGGTTGAGGCCGATTCCTCGCTCTTACACAACCTATATCTCAACAGTCGTAAGCTCGTCAGGACGCACGATACAACCGCTATATCCATTCCCATGGTAGCCTCCGCGGAGCCTGCCGACGATGTCCTCACTGCGCGGCGAACCGCAGTGGATGACCACGACCCTCGAGATTCCAGCTTCATTAGCGATGTCACCGACCTCTGATATGTCCGCGCTGACGCCCCGGATCGGATGCGAAGCATCTTCGTCATTCTCCTTGAAATTGCGCATAGAGAGCCCCGTAACGAATGTATCAACCCCCCTGGCCAATGGCCTCAGTTCGGGACAGTCCGCTGCATCGCACAGGAAGAGCACGCTGCCGCTATCCGTATCGATCCGGTACGCTAGCTCGGTTAGGTAAGGCTCGACATGAGGAACCTGTACAGCCGTCGCCTTCCAACCTTTCCCCTCGACAACCGCTCCTGAACTGATGTCGGATACATCGACCTTCATGCCCGGACGGGGAAGCGTTCCGCCTCTCCCCACGTGCCCGTGGTGGCTGATGTGGTGTTCTCGACGCGCAACAATGTCGGAAAGGAAGGCGCCGTCCTTGCCAAAAAGGCGATCGACGAATTCGACAGTCGGAGGCGGACCAAAGATTCTGAGGGGAGGAAGATCGCCGGGGTCTAGATCGAACCGTAGCAAGGCAAAACACGGGAAATCAACGATATGATCCGAATGATGGTGAGTTAGGAAAACCGAATTCACCTGTGTAGGACTCATTCCCATGCGCGCCATCTTGTAGGTGGTGCCGGGGCCGCAATCAACCATGATACGATCGTCACCGATCTCGAGAATGCAGGAACACCCGTAGCGTTCACCCATACGGCTGGGACGCGGACCACCGTTACCGAGAATGTGTAGCTTCATTTGACCGTCACCGGGTAGCCTTTCACTTATTGTGCACTCATATTGGTCTTCTCGCCGCGAACTCTTGCCTATACGGAAAAATCTGGTCGAAAAAACTCCGTATAGCTCATTCGCTGTCGAACAAATCCATCAAGCAAGAGAAGTGGTTCAAAGATTTTCCTGGCGGCCGGGACGGCCGCCTGTTTTGACTTTGGCGCGTGCTTTCTGTTAACGTTATGCCGGTTTGCGAGGGCCGAGCTGACGAGGCGTTGCCGATGGCCAAGGCGGCGACCGCAGCAGCAGCGCAAACTGTGCTGTTATCTGACGTGCGATACCCAAATTGTATCGCCCGCAACGTAACGCGGTTCGACACGTCTACCTGGCGACCACCCAATAGGTGTTGGTTTCCTTCGCCGATCCGACGTATGGCTCACAATCTTGGCTTCCGAAGAACTGCCAACGATCGAATCCTCCCAGACGCAACAGCAATTGGAACTCTTCCGGGTAGATCCATCGTGCACGCATCGGCACTTTTGCTGTCTCACAGTCATGCCTAAAGGTCCAGGTGTAGCTTTCCGTTTGTGACGAATGGTCGCAGATCTTCGAGTAGCTTACCTCGATCTCTTTCTCGGTCTCGGGATTGATAAACTCGCCAAATCTCTCTTCAGCATGTGGAGATTCTTGATGGAGGAGCAAATCGTCTACGTAGGACGGAACGTAGAAATTCAATAGCAAACGTCCCCCGGGAACGAGACAGTCGTAGACACTCTGAAGGGGTCTTTCGTTTTATGTCCTTTCTTGAGGAAATCCAGTGCATGTCCAAAAGACGTGGATATTATTGTCTTTGCTTTTGCCCCCTTTGATTTTCAAATCCTACCCCTCAAGCTTTTCGTCCGTAACGGGTGGGATTGAACGCAAGAAACTTAATTGAAACAGTACTAAGTTTGCATAAGTTCATGGATCAGCGGTGGGACCTGACGGATATCGGTCAGTTGCCGCAGGGCGCCGGTGAAGTCCAGGCCGCGCGTCAGGCCCTGCGGTATGACGATGCAGCGCAGCCCGGCCGCCAGTGCGGCGCGCAGCCCCCGGTCCGAGTCTTCGATTACGACGCATTCGGCGGCGCTGAGGCCGTTTTGCCGCATGGCCGTGAGGTAGGGCTCGGGGTCGGGCTTGGAATGCCGGTAGTCTTCGCGCACGAGCGTGAAATCGATGCAGTCCAGCAGGCCGGTGGCGGCGTGGATGATCTCAAAGTGCTCCCGCCGCGAACTGGTGACGATGCCCATGCGCACCGTGCCGTGGAGTTGGTGCAGCACCTGGCGGGCGCCGTCGATGACGGGTACGCCGGCGCGCAACAGTTCGGTGTAGCGGGCGTTGCGCCAGATGCGGGCGGGCTCCAGCGCCTGTTCGTCTATGCGGTGTTCGGCGGCGATCCTGGTAAGGCCTTCGCTGGCCTTGAGGAAGAGCTCGATGAAACGGGCTTCGCTCAGGCGGACGCCGAGGCGTTCCAGGGTTTCGCGGCAGGCCTGGAAGTACAGGCCTTCGGTGTCGACCAGGACGCCGTCGTTGTCCCAAAGAATGGCATTCAGCATGGCGCTTTATTTCCTTTTCGCCGCTTCGCATAACGGCCTGTAAACCGCTGGCAGCCCCATCACGGCGAAGCCTATCACGGGCAGAGATAAAGCGCGCACCATCAGGCTTCTGATTCTACATGACCGGCCTGAATCTGGCTTGAAGGATCCTTTTGGCTGACAACTCACCAAAAGGCGCACCACAACACCTGACATCCTCCACAACCTTGTGGTAATCGTAACTTAATCTGTGGTTTTCCACAAGCCATTCCTGCCCATCCCACCACACTCTGGCATATCCAACTTGATGATCCCCATCAAACGGAAACCCAACTGAATCAATGATGCTATATCGCTGACCGCACGGAACGCCATAGGACGCGTAGTGAAGGTGTCCTGCCACAATCAGATTGGCCTCCGCATCCCCCAGCAATGTCCTGGCTTCCTCTTCCGGAGTAACCGTCCGAAGACTGAACTGATGTGGCCTTGAAAAAGTGGACGGTGAACTAAGCCGCTTTTTGGTGTTCGAAGGCGGCTGGAGATACGTAATCCAAAGACGCGTGCAGCCGCTGGTTGTTGTAGAAGACCTCGATGTATTCGAAGAGTTCTGGCTCGGCGTGCTCGAGGTCGTCCAGGTCGATGTGGTAAGCCCACTCGGTCTTGAGGGACCGGAAAAGGGACTCGGACACTGCGTTGTCCCAGCAGTTCCCCTTTCGGCTCATGCTCTGGACGAACCCATATTCGGCGATCTTTTCCCGGAACCCCTCGCAGCAGTATTGGATGCCGCGGTCGGAGTGGATCATCAGCCCCTTTGGCGGACGCCGGGCACGGATAGCACGCGAGAGCGCCTTGAGGACCATCTCGTGCCGCAGGCTGGTGCTCACGCACCACCCGACGATGCGCCGCGAGAACAGGTCGATGAAGACCGCCAGATACAACCAGCCAGCCTTGCTCGGCAGATACGTAATGTCGCTGGCCCACACCCTGTTCGGCGCGTCGATGTCAAAATTGCGATCCAGCAGGTTCGGCGCCGCAGCCAGATGGTGATTCGAGTCCGTTGTGGCCCTGAACTTCCGTGCGACCTTCGACCGCAGGCCCTGCCGGCGCATCGATTGGGCAACTCGCGTGCGGCTGCACGGATGGCCCTGGCCGGTCAAATACCGGGCGATCTTCGTGCTGCCGTAGCGAGCTTTGTGCGCCTCGAACGCCGCTCTGACTCGGGCGTCCAGAAGCCGCCGGGCCCTCTTTCTGGCGCTCTCGGGCCGCAGCAGCCAGGCATAGAAACCGCTCTTGGATACCTCCAGGACCTTCGCCATCCTCTCCACCGAAAATTCCCAGCGGTGGTCCCTCATGAACCGGAACCGGCTTTCGGTGTCTTTGAAAAGATGGCGACTGCTTTTTTTAGGATGTCCCGTTCCTCACGAGCGATCTCCAGCTCGCGACGCAGACGGCGGTTCTCCTCCTCCAGGGGCTTCTGGTGCCCCGTACCCGGGAAGGACTCTTCAGGGTCGGCTTCAAGTTCCTTGCGCCACGTGCGGATCGCTCCCTGGTACAGCCCCAGGTCTCGCTCTACCTGCCGATCCGTCACGTCGCCGGCATCCGCGATCCGGACTGCTTCACGCTTGAAATCGGAATCAAATGTCCGTTTCGGTTTCCCTTTCATAGACACACCTCCTGACGGAAGATACTTTGGTTCTCGGTGTGTCCACAATTTCAAAACGCCTCATACATACCGGTCACATCAGTAGGCGTTGCGTGCACAATGAGAAGATCATCCTCCGGAGACTGCCCTCCCGGTGGCGTTATCCTGTACTCAAAGGGCAGACCCTTCAGATAGCTCAAGCCATCTGTTCCCAGCTTCTCTCTCACCCAGTCCAGTCTTTCCTCGGAATACTGTTCATCAAAGACCAACAGGTCTGCGTTCCCGTAAATCGTGGGAGCGCCCAGATTTCGTATCGCGTCAAGACTCTCGACCGGGCGGGGTCCGTTCAGCACCAGGTCGCCGGCGACCACCAGACGATCATAGGGTTGGCTTTGCAGATCCTCAAGAACAGCGTTGAGTGCAGCGACGTTGCCGTGAATATCTGCAATTACCGCAACTGAGTATGACGGGGAATCATTCATTTCACATCTCCAAAATTTCGAGGTGGCAGGCAGTGGTTCTTGCGCGCCTTCAGTTTTTGCCGCTTATCGTTCGCGCCCGCGGGAAACCCTCCCGCAACGAGTCAGAGATCTTGCTCATATTCGGCCCCCTTCGGGTACCTCGCGCCCGCCGTCCCAGACGCCTGGCTTGTCGGTCCCCGTCGGCCAGTACCCGTCGGCGTCTTCATCCCATTGGTTTCCGCACAGCGACGAGATGATGGTCCATTCCGCCGCCCTGAAATCCGGCTCGGGATGGTATAGGAAGCGCTTCAACCCCGCCTCCTGCGAAGCAGTCAGGATGCCGTAGAGATCGCGCGCCTGCATCGGGTCGCCGCCGTGGGGGCGGCGCCCCGTGGACACCCAGGCTATCACCTTGTCGGGATCACCTATGGCCGCCAGGGCCCGCCGAGTCTCGTTGTAGACCACCCTGGAGAAGAATTCGTCGGGGAAACCCATCTCCATGTCCATAAGCGAGTTGATGCCAGGCAGCTCGATGCCCAACAGCGCCTTCACTACAGCGAAACACTCCGCCTCGCTCAGGGACGGATTCCACTTTCGCAATCGTCTTACCCAGCGGGATATGGTTCCGTACATGCCGTCCATGCCGCGGTGCCAAAAATAGTGTTTCGGAAAGATATAGTCGAAATACTCCGCCATCTGACAGTAATTCTGTCCGGTGAGCGATGACCACGTCACGGCCCGCGGGATACCGCCCAACTCCACCTTGCGATCGACGGCGTCGACCTGTTGCCGCATGTACTGCCAGTCGAAGCGAGAGAGCTCCTGCCGCTTGCGCAGCCAGTAGAGCACGTCCTCGTTGACGTCGAACAGGAGCATTGCCCCCAGCATCCCCCCGTCGGCGTGGTACCGCACCATTTCCGGTGTCAGATTGTGCAAACGCTCCCGAAAGTGGGTGATGCCGCGTTGTATTCGATCAATCTCGGCGCCGACCTGGGCGAAGCGGCCCTCCTCACCCGGACGGATCTCCAGGAGCTCGCCCCCGTGGTGGAAGGCCAGCTCGTAGTGGTTTTCGCCCGGACCGTCGACAATGACGCCGTGCACCTGTGGAAAGGCGTTCATTTGGTCCTGCACGTGGGCGGTCGGGCCGCCTCCGGCGAAAATCAGTAGTCGCCAGCCCCGCTCCGCGGCGTTGTCCAGCATTGCGTGCAGCTTCTTCTCTTTTGAGAGGTCGCGCGGACGCTGCTCCGGGACTTCCGCCCCCAGGGCCTCGTACACCTTCGGGTCGGGAGCCCACGCCGGAATGGCGGTGCCATCCTCTTGGAGGAATGCCATGCGGCCGACGGCCAGACCGCGCACGCCGCTATCCGCCCAGGCGTCGAACCGCTCCTCGAACCCGTCGAGCCAGTGTTCGAACGGGCTGTCACTGCAGGTGAATACCCAGAGTTTCATTTTTCCCTCCTTTGGGGTGGTAGGGGCGATTTCCGTTAACGGCCTCGCGATACCCGACGTTGCCGGAGCGTAGCGGAGGTAATGTGCCCGGAGGGCCGAATGACCGAAGGGAGTGTAGCGGGCATCGCGTGTTAAGCGTCCGTGTTGTTTTTTGTCATCAGGAATGGAATAAAGGAGCGGACATCACTTTCTCTGTTTTTCCGGTTTTTCTGCTTTTCAACAAGAAGATTACTGTTGTAGCGATTCCTCGCCAGATAGCGCAACGAGATATTGTCAAATGTTGTGGATGGCGGGGAGCGGATCCTGATGGATTAAGCTGCGGCTTTAACGTCTCCATCCTGGAATTCGACGCCTTGGACGACGAGTTCAATGAGTTTGTGACTGTGTAATCTGTGCCAGTGTTTTTGGGCTTGGTCTGCCAGTTTGTAGACCATCATCATCGTGGCATTTCGAGAGCCGCATCCTTTGGTCTGGCGTGTGCGGTCTCGAACGGTGCTGAAGGTGGATTCGATGGGATTGGTGGACCGGAGGTGTCGCCAGGGAGCGGCCGGGAAATCGTAAAAGGTGAACAGCCCCCTTGAGGCGTTTTGAAATTGTGGACACACCGAGAACCAAAGTATCTTCCGTCAGGAGGTGTGTCTATGAAAGGGAAACCGAAACGGACATTTGATTCCGATTTCAAGCGTGAAGCAGTCCGGATCGCGGATGCCGGCGACGTGACGGATCGGCAGGTAGAGCGAGACCTGGGGCTGTACCAGGGAGCGATCCGCACGTGGCGCAAGGAACTTGAAGCCGACCCTGAAGAGTCCTTCCCGGGTACGGGGCACCAGAAGCCCCTGGAGGAGGAGAACCGCCGTCTGCGTCGCGAGCTGGAGATCGCTCGTGAGGAACGGGACATCCTAAAAAAAGCAGTCGCCATCTTTTCAAAGACACCGAAAGCCGGTTCCGGTTCATGAGGGACCACCGCTGGGAATTTTCGGTGGAGAGGATGGCGAAGGTCCTGGAGGTATCCAAGAGCGGTTTCTATGCCTGGCTGCTGCGGCCCGAGAGCGCCAGAAAGAGGGCCCGGCGGCTTCTGGACGCCCGAGTCAGAGCGGCGTTCGAGGCGCACAAAGCTCGCTACGGCAGCACGAAGATCGCCCGGTATTTGACCGGCCAGTGCCATCCGTGCAGCCGCACGCGAGTTGCCCAATCGATGCGCCGGCAGGGCCTGCGGTCGAAGGTCGCACGGAAGTTCAGGGCCACAACGGACTCGAATCACCATCTGGCTGCGGCGCCGAACCTGCTGGATCGCAATTTTGACATCGACGCGCCGAACAGGGTGTGGGCCAGCGACATTACGTATCTGCCGAGCAAGGCTGGCTGGTTGTATCTGGCGGTCTTCATCGACCTGTTCTCGCGGCGCATCGTCGGGTGGTGCGTGAGCACCAGCCTGCGGCACGAGATGGTCCTCAAGGCGCTCTCGCGTGCTATCCGTGCCCGGCGTCCGCCAAAGGGGCTGATGATCCACTCCGACCGCGGCATCCAATACTGCTGCGAGGGGTTCCGGGAAAAGATCGCCGAATATGGGTTCGTCCAGAGCATGAGCCGAAAGGGGAACTGCTGGGACAACGCAGTGTCCGAGTCCCTTTTCCGGTCCCTCAAGACCGAGTGGGCTTACCACATCGACCTGGACGACCTCGAGCACGCCGAGCCAGAACTCTTCGAATACATCGAGGTCTTCTACAACAACCAGCGGCTGCACGCGTCTTTGGATTACGTATCTCCAGCCGCCTTCGAACACCAAAAAGCGGCTTAGTTCACCGTCCACTTTTTCAAGGCCACATCACTCAGGGCTGGCTGGTCTGAAACAGAAACATCGCCAGCCCAACCAGGAGAATCAGACCAGAGATTCCCGCCACGATACGACAACTCCAGCATACTCCCTCACCTTTCGACGTAACTGGATCCAGACTCCCACCACAGAAGTCGCAGGTTGATACCTTTGCGGGAATCCCACACCCGCAATGAGAACAGATTCTGGATTTCTGTCCCGGCTGAAGACCAGATGCTGCTGCCACGCCGCCACCGTGTTGAGGTTACACGTTAAAACAGACCGGTCACATCGACAGAGAAGTACTGCAAGGGACTGAAGGTCTGAGCGAAATCGGTCGGCCAGGCCAGATCGTATCGGAAGAGGAAAATGCCCAGATTCACCCGTGCACCCAGTCCGTAGCCCGCCTTGAGGTCCCGAAGTTCGAAACCTCCGTCCCGATATTCCCAGGGATTAAAGCCATCCCGATTAAAGGCGCTCCCGACGTCGAGGAAGAGCTCGCCCTGGACGTTCTGGAAAAGGAAGGGCAACGGCCATCCCATCGCCAACTTGTGGAGCAAAGGAAATCGAAACGCGACATTCGCCAGGACAAAGCTATCTCCGGCCAGGTCAAACAGCTCTACGCCCCTCAGCGGCCAAACGAAACTGGAGAAACCGACCCTGTTGGGATCCACATTAGTACTCGCGGTGGAGAACCTCGGATTGACCGGGTTGTTCACCCCTCCGACGTAGAAGACCTCTTTGTTTCGTCCGAAACTCGCCCCGCCTGCGAGTCGCAGTGCGAACGTATACTCCTTGAGCACCCGGAAATATTTACGCAAATCCATGCGAGCCGTGCCGAACTTCATCCCGGCAGCACTCCCCTCGAAAGAGATCCGAGCCCTGCGTCCGTCGACCGGACCGTAGAGTCCCCACATCGTACTGTCGTCCACCAATGCCACTTCCGAGATTAAGGACCGCTCCGTCGCGATTGGCGTCCCATTAAGGCCTCGAGTCGTCCCGCCCACGAAACCACCGCGCACGAATTGGTTGTTAAAGGTGTCCAGCCGCTCTCTTGAGATGGTGATGAATCGTGCACCCCCCTCGAAACGGCTAAACCGGTTGAAGGGTTTTTCAATCCCCAACACCAGGCCATAGTATCGGTCCGCATTCAGGACGTTGTTGCTGAAGAAGAAGAGTCTCGTATGAAAGACCTGCGCATAGTAATTCGTCTGACGCTTCAGATTCGCATACGTTACGAATAAGTCGCTGTCTTTGAGCGAAAAGCTCAGGCCGGTCTGTATGATCAAACGGTGGTCGCCCAGCACATCACTCAAAGAGAGCGAGACCAGACTGCTGACACCGTAGAATGTGTCGAACCCCGCGTTCGCAGAAAAAATCTCGGGCTTGAACTGAACTTTGTATTTGTGGACCTGGAATTCCTTGTTCCAATCTTTCAAGGATGGCTGGAGTTGGTCCTGGATCCCACTGGTGTCAGCATCAGCTTCTTCCTTCTGCTCTGTATCGGGAACGACTTCTGATTCTGCAGCAGCAAGCAGCATCTGATCAGAAACCCACTTCTCGATTTTTCGTTCGATCAGGGTAGTATCGGAAGTCTCCTCGTTGACCTGGACCTCTTCGGGCTTCTCGGATTCCAAGGCTGCTTCCGCTTGCTTCTTCTTCTCTTTCTCATGCTCTCGCTGAAGCTCGACAAAAGACTTGTCATCGATGCCCTTTGTTCGCTTTGCGAACCGAGTCAAAGGAAGATCCTCCATTTTCTTCCTATTTTCAAGGGGATCCTTCAACACGAAGACGTCGAATCCACCTTTATGAAATGACGTAAATGCCATTTTCTTGCCATCTGCCGACCAGTCCAGATATTTAGCCCCTGAAAGGAGATTGGTGACAGGGTAAATTGAAGAATCGGCAAGTTCGACGACGAAGGCGTTCTTCACCCCAGTTCGGTCGGAAACAAAGGCCAGCTTCTTTCCATCAGGCCCCCAGGAAGGATCTATATCCGTGGCTTCGCCCGAAACCACGCGACGCATCTCGGATCCGTCCGGGCGGAGTAGGAAGATGTCGTACTGGCCAAAGGCGAAGTCTTTTCCCTCTTCGAACGCCATGCCCACACTGGGCCGATCTGAACTGATGGCAATCCATTCGCCATCCGGAGACCAATCGAGGTGTTTTTCGTCGTACGGATCACTCGTAATTCGGTGCAGAGAGTCATCTTCCAGGTTGACGACAAAAACATCCGACCAGCCGTCCTTCAATCCTACGACAGCGATCCGTTTGCCATCCGGCGACCAGGTGGGTTCGAACAGTCCATCCAGGTCGTATTTGAAGCGCTTCTCGACCTTCTTTTTCCGGACATCCATTATGTATAGTGTGTTCTTATTGTTTGACTTTGCCGCAAAAGCGATCCGTCGGCCGTCCGGAGACCACGATATCCCGGGACGCAGGACAAACATCGATTCGAAATCGGAGGACCTCTCTCCAGAAACAAGTCGACCGAGGTCCTTTCCGTCTATCGCCGACATCAGATAGATATCAAACGTATTCCTCTTATTCGTCAGGTAGGCAATCTTGTCTCCCTGCGGGGAAAAACTCGGCGCGATATTGTATGTACTGCCGGTTTCACGATGATCCGTCATGTTCTTTGCAACTTCCTCAGGATCGTCGTGCAGGTTGATCTCGTTCCAATACTGGCGCTTGAGCCAGCGCTGCCACGCTTCATCCAGCTCCTCCAAAGGCTTTCCCAGCGATGACTTTAAAGCCTTGTCTATGGTCCGCGCCGTTCGAATACTCGACACAAATTGTGCAACCTTGTCTTTTCCATACTCCTGCGCCATAAAGTAGAATACCGACTGCCCTCCTCGGTATGCAAAAAAGCCATTGAGAAACTCTACAGGAGGCACATAGCCAGTTATCGTGGCATCCCGCATGAAGTCGTCGGTCTCTTTCTCCATTCCGCCCGGATGAGAGAGGTACTCAGCCAGTCCTTCTGCGACCCAGAGGGGAGGGAGCGTTGCCGACTGGTTCACCATCGCGCCCAACCATCCACCTCCGGTCCACAGTTCGATCGTAATCGAATGGGCAAGTTCGTGGTGAATGACGTGACGGAAATCTGAATAAGATCCCGTGTACGGGATCACTACTCTCCCCTGGGCGAATTCGGTAAATCCACCCGTGCCCTCTGGTATCTCAGAAAGCTGGATGTTCGTCTCAGTAAAGCCGTTATGTGAGTTGTATAACACGATCGGATATCTGCCCTTGAGCGTATACTTGAGATCCTTTTCCAGCTTTACGAGCGAGCGCTCCGCCTCCTTGGCGGCAAACTCTGCCACCTTGAGCGAGCCCTTATCAAAATAGATGATAAAATGCTCAGACTCGATGAAATGCCAATCGTAACTGCCGTACGTAACTTTGTTCTTCCCGAAATACTCTTGAGCCGATGCCGGCCCAAGAAAGCTCATCAAAGCAGCGAACCCGGCCGCAATCACGATCGAAAGTCGAGGTGCCATTGCTCACTCCTTTCCCAGAGAAACCAAACCTAGTACTTTAAGGCCTGCACGACAGGAGACATTTAACGCAACAAACGTGCCCGGCTTTGTTCCGCTGCCAAGACGGGGCCATAACAAACAATATAACATACAGTTACAACAACCAAACTTCTGCTTCCAGCGGATGACCTCTCCCGGCCTTCTCACGTACGCATTATGCACCGGGCTAATTCCGCGCCTTGCTGTTTCTTTTAATTCCCTGAACCGGGTGAAAGTTGCATAAATATTGGTCTTTGCGCGTTCCGTCCGTGAATCTGACCTATTTAAATCTTGACTTCAAGTGCCTGAAATCCCTATGTTTATTCTGTTTTGGTCCATTAAATAGTTCGATCGCCCAACCCCCCCTCACGAAGGGCTCATCATTGCGGTGGAGGGACCCGACCATGTATGATTCCGACCGCCAACAGTCCCTTTACGAAGATACACTGGAAGCGGCCCTTACGGAAGCTGATGATCTTGTCAGTGAGATCGATCGCCTCAGGACCAGGTTGAATCGCCTGGAGCACAGAAAGGAAGCCGTCGAAAACGTCTGCAATGCATTGCGCCAGTGGGTCGCAATGGCCGAAGAGGTCGGTGAAGGCTCCGACGGGCCGATTTCGACCTTTGTTGAAGATCATGAACTCACTGTGGCGCTCAGCGAAGAAGAGGTCTCCCTGATCGCCCACGCACACGCGAGCCCAAACAAACCTTAGGCCAGTCCAGTCTCCTCACTAAGCGAAGAACGGATTGTGGTCCTGTTCTTCCCCCACCGTAGTCATCGGTCCGTGTCCAGGAAAAATCCTCACCTCACGCTCCAGGGACAGTACTCTGTTCTGAACCGCTTCGATCTGCCCTTTGTAGACGGACGCACCGCGGGCACCGCCCATCGAACCCGCAAATAGAGCATCGCCCGAAAAGAAGAGCTCGCCCGCGCGATAACCGACCCCCCCGGGCGTGTGGCCGGGCAGATTCACGGCCTCTACCTCCAGTTCTCCCACCTTCGTCCTCCATCCTTCGTCAACCTTCTCAGAGACCAGATCGACCCTTCCGCCCAGCAGGGGAAAGTCCAGCTCGCTGCAATAAACCGGAGCCTGGGTTGCGTCCTTCACTTCTCCCAAAGCCCCGATATGGTCTGCGTGACCGTGTGTCAGCAGAATGTGCGTGATGCCGGCCTGCATCTTGTCTACAAGGTTCAAAACGAGGTTTGCCCCACCACCAGGGTCCACGATCGCGCCCTTCCCAGTGGTTTTGCACTTTAGGATATAGCAGTTTACTTCCATTCCCACGTCGAGAATCTGTCTCTCGACGGCCGCACTCGGCCCATCTTCGGAGTCGTTCGGCTTTCTAGGCATCCAGCCTCCGGCAATCCCAGCCAATTTCTCTCCATGAAGGCCCAACGCGCCGGCCAAGGCCCGAATTCGGTCCTTGTCAGGCGTGAGTTCATAAGATTCGACACGACCAATATCCGCTGAAGTAAGCTGCGCGGCCCTGGCCAATTCTTCCTGAGAGACGCCCATGCCATTTCTGGCTTTGCCCACGATATCTCCAAAAAAATCCTCTAAAGTCGAGTATGCCACGATCATCCCCTTTGGTTAAATAAGCGTGCGCTAAAAAGACCGACTATGATATCAAAAAGATGGAGTGGATTCAAGGCATTCAATTTCTTAGAGTTCGCCTGAATTTGGCGTGCGCGACGACGCTCAAAACCATTGCCAAAAAATCTACCAATGTGTATCTTGCCGCGCTGAATTCACACCCGACTACCCAAAACCAGAGACAGACGTGCGCTCAAATCCAAAGCAAGTTTCCGCCGAACACGCCATAACCTTTGTGAAAGACGGTATGCTGGTTGGACTGGGCACCGGGTCCACAGCATCCCTCGTGGTCAGAAAATTGGGCGAACTCCAGCTCGCGATCAGAGGGATACCGAGCTCAGAAGCGACCCGCGCACTGGCGGAAGAGGTTGGAATCCAGCTGACAGACTTTTCAGAAGGCACAAAGATCGATCTGGCCATTGACGGCGCTGACGAGGTTGACTCTGGCTTCAACATGACCAAGGGCGGCGGCGGCGCCCTCCTCCGGGAAAAGATAATTCTGTCAGCGAGTCAACTAAAAGTCATCGTCGTTGATGAGGGCAAGCTCAAAACCGAGCTGGGCGACTTCCCTTTGCCGGTCGAAGTCGTGCCTTTTGGTTGGCAACTCGTTAGGGATCGGCTTGAACCCCGGGGTCAGGTTTCGATTCGAATGGATGGAGAGGGCCCCTTCATTACAGACGGGGGTCATTACATACTCGACTGCGAGTTCGGCCGCATAGAAGACCCTCCGGGACTCGAAAGAGAGATTCTGTGCATTCCGGGGGTTGTCGAATGTGGTCTTTTTGTTGGCCTGGCCGATCACGTCGTCATCGGCCACGACGACGGAACGGTTGAAACTCGGTCCCGATCCCAGGAACCGTGATCAAGCTCCAGGGGGATAATATGAGCATTCTGGTCGATGCAGACACTCGTCTTGTGGTACAGGGGATTACGGGAAGCGAAGGATCTTTTCACGCTCGTCAAATGATAGAATATGGCACGAATGTAGTGGCAGGAGTGACCCCCGGGAAGGGAGGTCAGGAATTTGAGGGCGTACCGATCTTCAACACGGTCTCCGACGCATCCGAGGAGACGGGGGCAACCGCATCCGTGATCTTCGTTCCCGCACCCTTTGCAGCGGATGCAATTACCGAAGCCACTGATGCCGGCTTGGACCTCGTCATCTGTATTACAGAGGGAGTCCCCGCTTTAGACATGGTCCGCACAAAGCAATACCTCGCGTCGCGAAAAACGCGGCTCGTCGGCCCGAACTGCCCGGGTGTCATTTCTCCTGGAAAGTGCAAGATTGGCATTATGCCAGGAGACATTCACCAGGAAGGACGCATCGGCGTTATCTCTCGAAGCGGGACTCTGACCTACGAAGCCGTTTACCAGCTCTCTTCCTGCGGACTTGGGCAGTCCACCTGTGTAGGAATAGGTGGAGATCCCGTTAACGGGACCGATTTCATAGACTGCCTAAAGCTCTTCGGGAAAGACCCTGAAACCGATGCCATCGTTATGATCGGTGAAATCGGAGGAACCGCCGAGGAAGAAGCAGCCGAATATGTGAAGCAGAATCTGAACAAACCGGTCGTGAGCTTCATCGCAGGACAAACTGCTCCACCCGGAAGGCGTATGGGCCACGCCGGCGCCATCATCTCAGGGGGGCACGGGACCGCGGCCGAAAAGATGGCGGCCCTCGAGTCGGCCGGTATCCACGTCTGTAAGAGCCCTGCGGATATCGGAGAGACCGTCCAGCGCGCCATGGCGGCATAGCTCACTCCATCCCCATCCCAAATTGCCATCAGTCAGAAGGCGACCGGGGCCAACGGCCTGGGACCCCTGGACGGCATCGTCGGTGAAAGCCCGGTTCTTCAGGAGGTATTTCACCTGATGGATCGTGTGGCCAGCACACCGGCCACGCTGTTGATCACGGGAGAAAGCGGCACCGGCAAGGAGATGGTTGCGCGTCAGATCCATCACCAGGGAAACCGCGCAAGCCATCCGTTTGTGGCCGTAAGCTGTACTGCAATTCCTTCCACCCTGCTGGAGGCCGAGCTGTTCGGCTACGAAAAAGGGGCATTCACGGACGCCAAGATATCCAAGAAGGGGCTACTCGAAACTGCTGAGGGGGGCTCGCTCTTCCTGGACGAAATCGGCCTGATGCCGACGGAACTGCAGGCCAAGCTTCTTACTGTGCTGGAAACACAAACGTTCCGAAGGCTGGGTGGAACAAACGAAATCGGTTCGGATGTGAGATTCATTGCCGCTACGAATGAAGACCTGGAGCGAGCCGTTTCTGAAGGTCGTTTTCGTAAAGACCTCTACTACCGACTGAATGTCGTCCGCATTCCACTGCCTCCTCTCCGCCAGCGCGGTGAGGACATCCTCCTTACGCTACCAGAAGCAGGAGTACTGCTTCTCGAAAGGTGCAGAGCAATGGATGCGCAACTATTCCTGGCCCGGTAACGTCCGCGAACTGCGGAACGTGATCGAACGGGTTGTGTTGTTGAGTCGAAATGACTTGGTAGGCGTAGATGACCTGGCGATCGGAAAAGAAGAAAGGGAACTTGCAGAGCAGAAGCGTCAGGCCTCCCTCGATGTGAACGAACTGGGAGAAATCCGAATTAGTTTTCCGCCCTGGGGCATCTCCCTGGAGGCGTTGAGCGGAGACTCATCGAGGAAGCAATCAGAGAGGCCAAGGGCAACGTTACAAGGGCGGCCCAGCTGCTTCACGTGTCCAGGGATGCACTCAGGTATCGGTTGAAGAAACACCGCCTGAACAATCAGACATAATCCGGATGAAAGCGCACTAAAGTCAACAAGGTCGAATGACGAGGGGCAGATTACCCGATCGGGTGATTTGCCCCTTTCTTATTTTATCGCAAGATGCGAATCGGACATCCGGCTTTCGTTCGAATGATTTCAATAAACATCTTACGATCAAATACTTAAATAGACGTGCCCAATTCCACCTGCCTCTTTTTCACTTACTGGCACCCTTCTTGTTATGGAATGGCAAGAGTGTTAACCTTGAAAGCTCGAGGGCTAAAGGGGTCGTGACGATGCCAGTCAGCTTAGAGTCTACTTCCAACAGGCCAATCGTGGGTTGCCATCCAGCCATTCTGGAAGTCCAGCGATTGGCCATTCTGGCAGCCAAGTGTGATCTCCCGGTCTTGATTACTGGAGAAACCGGAACAGGGAAGGAGCTTCTTGCCGGGGCAATTCACGCAGCGAGTTCACGGGCAGCAGGCCCGTTCGTCGTCGTAGATTGTGGCGTCTTATCCCGAGAGATAGCGCGAAGCGAACTGTTCGGCCACCTGCGGGGTGCGTTCACAGGCGCCCTGGACAATCGATGTGGAATGGTCGAGCACGCCGATGGAGGGACGCTGCTACTGGACGAAGTCGGAGATCTGCAACCTGACCTTCAGCTCCAACTGCTCCGCTTCGTCCAGGAGGGGGAATTCAGGCCGGTTGGCGAAACCCGGGTGAGAAGATCGGATGTAAGACTGATTGCAGCGACAAACCGAGACCTCGACCGCGAGGTGCTCGAAGGGCGATTCCGACAGGACCTTTTCTACAGACTGAATGTGCTCCACATCCACCTGCCGTCGCTTCGGGATCGTCGCAGTGACATTCCGATCCTGATCGAACATTTCAAGGACAAATGCAGAGATGAAGGTTTCAAAGAACGACCCTTGACTCCTGAGGCTTTGAGACAGCTTATCAGCTACCCCTGGCCGGGAAATGTCAGAGAGCTTTCCCACGCGATCTCCGCGGCACTCCTTCTCGCCGAGGGAGAATCGATCTGCCCGGAGGACCTGCCGGGTCACATATCTGGCGAAAGAGACGACGACTCCCCCGAAGAGATCTTCGCTCATCCTTATAAGGAGGCGCGCAGACGGAGCCTCGAGTGGTTCACGCGAGAGTACCTGCATCGGGCACTTCTCTGCGCAGGCGGCAACGTCTCACGGGCTGCACGGGAAAGCGGAATCGGGAGGCAGTATTTTCAGGTAAGAATGGCCGAACACGGTATCCAGGCAAGTGAATACAGACGCCGAGTTAGCAACTTGGAGAGTTCTGAGGAGAACCAATCTTGAACCAGGATGAAGATAACAAACGGACTGTACCTGACCCGTCCGAACCTGAATGGAAGGCGCGCATCGAGTCCCTGCTCGCTGTAGCCCTTCAGGACAACGTTTCGGCGGCAGAGGCGATCAAAAAGGTTGATCAGGTGCTCAGCACCCACAGGGAAATAGCGCTGCGGAGCAGTCAGGACCGGTCTGAAACCCTCAATTCCTTGATGAATATCGGCGAGTCTTATCGCACCTTGAGCTGTTATGAGCAGGCGCTTTCCGTCAACGAGGAAGCACTTCTTCTAGCAAAGCAATTGAATGATCGATCAGCAGAAGCGACACTACTTCGCAAGATCGCCACGATCCTGATCAAGCATTCCAGGTGGGAAGAGGCGAAGGCACATTTACGACGAAGTGCTGAAATTTTTTCGTCCTTGAACGACAATGAAGGCTACACACGATGCAAAGTTCTCCAGGCAAACGTAAAGCTGAAATGCGGGGACCATGCTGCGGCGGAGCTTACTTACCTGCAAGCATTGGAGACTGCGGAGCAGTTTAACCTTACATCAATTATTGCTGACGTCACCATGAACCTCGGAATCCTTGGCACCATACGTGGGGATTTTGATGAGGCTAAAGGGTACCTGCGGAACGCCCTGGCCTTACACGAACAAATGCGGAACGTTAGAGGTGTCGCACAGATTTACCACAACCTGGGAATGTGCTACAGGCAGGAAAACAGATGGAACGATGCCCTTGAGGCCTTTGAAAGGGCACTTGAGATCAACCTTGAACGAGGAGACATGCACCCGGTCGCGCTGAACTACGAGAACAAAGGAGCTGTATACATAGAAATGGGAGAGTATACAATGGGTGCGGCTTTATGCGCAAGGGCACTCGATATTTTTCGAGAGACAAACTATTCTCTCGGCATTGCGGAAGTCTATAAATTTCTGGGACGACTTTTGACACACAAGGGCGACTGGTCAACGGCACGGGGCCTCCTGGAGCAGAGCCTGCGCCTTTATCAACAGTTCAAAGATCCCTTAGGGGAGGCCGAAGCGCAGCGCGAACTTGGAGTATTCTACGCTGAACAAAAAGAGATTGAAGCAGCCTCGAGCCTCTTGGAAACAGCTCGAAAAGGTTTCCAAAGGTTGGGCGCGCACTATGATGCCCTTGTTACCCAGAAAATCCTCGATGAGAAAACTGAGCGCACCAAACTGCAAATGATACAGCGGAATTAGACAGCGTGATCTTCCTCCTCCGGCCGATCGACGGTTCTTAGATTCGATTAGTAATTAGCCACAAATCACAAATTTTATGATGGTCCTCCCAATCTTGATTAAATCACCGTTCTCTAACTCCTCATCATCCACACACCTCTGTCCATTCACGTAGGTGCCGTTCCGGCTGCCCAGGTCCTCAATCTTGAATTTACCCCCGTTCAGCATTATCCGGGTATGCAGGTTGGAGACCTGATCGTCGTCAAGAATGACGTCGGCTTCCGCATCCCGGCCCAGACAGCGCGCCTTTTCGGAGATGAGATACTCCTTCTGTGCCGTGCCTTCGCCCCAGGTGAGGTGCGCGACCAAACCATTCTCCAAAAGGCACGACCCGCAGGCCGTGCAGAACCGTCCATCTTCCCCGTTTCGACGTCCACACGAAACACAGTTCATCTCAACTAACCCTTTCGGATTCCTGGAGACGGCTTCTGGCATCATCCAGTATACCATCCAATCTGCTGTCGCGAGGACGCCCCTTCTTGACCTTTTCCCAGACAGCGACAGCCCTTACATAGTCGCCTTTCCTGAAGTAGACCATGCCAAGCCTGTACTGAATTTCAAGGATATTCAAGGATCTGTGCGTGCTCATCCCTTCCAGCGCGTAGGCGGAGGAGCACCGTTCACCACACTGCGGGCAGTAGCGATCTCCGACTTGGTAGCTGGCGCTGCATATGCTGCACGTAAGACCTTGTGGGTATGTATCGTGCATCTTCAGCCTTCTGCGAAATAGGTCGGAGTCTGCGTCACCGGGGGACTACACCCTCGTTGCTCACGCAGTTTCGCGGACACAGGGCAGGAAGACCTTGAAGCTTGTACCCTCGCCTTCCGTAGAGGCAACAAGGACATTCCCACCCCATTCTGCGACGATTGTGCGGACGATCGAGAGTCCGAGGCCCGTCCCCTTCCCCGTCTCCTTAGTCGTAAAAAACGCCTCGAACAGGTGGTCCAGATCTCCCGGCCTGATGCCCGGCCCCCTGTCACGGACCTCGACGTAGGCGAAATCACCCGCGAGACCGCTTTCACGCATCTCGATCGCCAGTTTGTGTGGTCGGTTGGCCTCGATCTCTTGCTTCACCGTTTCCTCGACACTGCCCCTGCCGGTTGTGAGCGTGACTTGACCATTCGATCCAACGGCGTCCAGGGCGTTGAGGACCAGATTCATCAGGACCTGCTCGACCTGGCTCGGATCGGCCAGGACCTTGGGAATTTCAGGATCGACCTCCAGCTGCATCTCCACGTTTCTGACGATCGGCTTCACGAACGCCTCGAGCTCAAACACGACCTCGTTGAGGTCGAGAGACCGGGCATCCCCCATCTGGGCGCGGGAGAAGTGGAGTACGTTCTCGGTCAGCTTTTTGAGGTATTCCGCCGATCTTAGAATCATTTCCAGATTCTGCGCCGAACGGTCCCGGTGCTCCTGCATCATTTCGGTTCTCACGAGGATGACTGTCAGGGGATTCCGAATTTCGTGCACAATCGCCGCAGCCATCTCACCCATGGCCGCAAGCCGCTCAGAGCGGATCAGCATGCGCTGCGTCTCCTGCAGCTCGTCCAGCCGTCTCTGGAGCTCCTTGTTTCGCTCTCTCAGCTCCTGGTAAGTAATCTCCTGTTCGCGCCCCCGGGCGTAGAACTCCACCTCGACCTGACGGTAGATCGTTTCGAGTTCATCCAGGAGGGCGGTCCGCTCCAGCCGAAGCGCATCAACTTCGTTCATTCAAGACTCTATTATTTAATAGGCTGGATTCAATGACTAAGTGCAACACTTGGACTTGAAGACTTCAGCTGGTGTTTTGAAGTTAAGACATTTTCTTGGTCGGTTGTTGATCCGGTTCTGAATTTTCTTTAACTCGTGTTTGCTGACCTTTGAGAAGTCTGTCTTCTTGGGGAGGTATCTGCGGACCAGACCGATAGCGTTTTCCACAGCGCCTCGCTCCCAGCTGTGGAACGGTTTGCAGAAATAGGATTTGGTGCCAAGCACCTCGTTGACCCGTTGATGTTGGCCGTTTTCGGATCCGTTGTCATATGTGATGCTCTTCCTCATGTGGGGAGGATGTCGCCCAAGGCGTCGATTAATCGCTTCGGCGACCTCCGAGGGTCCGTTCTTTGCCAGCTTAGCCAGGTGTAGGTATCTCGACGATCGCTCAAGACAAGCGCCAACGGCCTGTTTGCTCTCTCGAGAGATGATGGTGTCGGATTCCCAGTGGCCAGGTTGTTTCCGTTTTTCGATGTAACGGGGACGTCGATCGATCGAAATACGGCCTGGAATGTGGCTTTCCCGGTGTTTTCGGGTATGCCACCGCGGCTTTCGTTTTTTGTGAGCTCGGGATAAGCAAGCAACCAGATCCCGCTGCTTGTGCACCTTTGGATCGTAGATATACTGGTAGATGGCTTCGTGGCTGATACCCGCGCTCGGACGCTCCTCGGGAAGCCTCCCAGCGATCAACTCGGGAGACCATCCTTGCTTGAGTTTGGTCTCGACATATCGCCGGATAACCGGATTCTTCAGCCGTTTCCGCTTGCCGGCCTCCCGCTTACGTTTCTCAGCCCTTCTGTGAGCCTGGAGGCCCGAGTAACTCTCAGCTATCGGGGACGGATTACGTTTCAACTCTCTTGAAATCGTGCTGGCGCTCCGGTCAAGGGCCTTGGCAATATCTCTAAGGCTTGCACCAGTGGCTCGACAAAGCGCAATCTGCTCGCGTTCGTCTATCGTAAGATGCTTGTAATTGTTTCCCATACACTTAGGATAGGACAGTTGCTACCCTAAGTGTTGCACTTCCTTATTGAACTCGGGTAGGACTAACCATAGTCCGAAACGCACAATGAACTATTTGTCGATCACGATTCCGATCAGATTTGGTTTTTGTCAATTCGAGGCAATTTGAAGGGCCTGGACTTCCCTCTTCAGGGTCGCTGCCAGCTTCAACTCCTCCTTCGCTCCCATCTTTTCATACCAGAAGACTGAGTGTTCAGCCTCTTCCTCGGCGGATTTCAAGTCGCCCATGTCCTTGAGCATCCGGGAATATTCCAGGTGAGCCCCTCCGGATTGCGGGCTTCTTAAAGATTCGCCTATCGAGATGCTTTTCTCGAAATAGGTACGGGCCTCTTCCCATTTACGCTCGATTCTCGCTACCTGCCCGAGGGTCTTGTAAACTTCTGCGGTCGGCAGCTTATTGTCCATCTTATCGAAAATCTCCAGGGCCCTCAAGCAGGCGCGTTTACTACCCTTGAGGTCGTGGGTTTCTAACATCACTTCAGCAAGATTCAGGAAGCACTTCGCCTCAGACGCGATATTACGTGTCTTCTTACAGATCGAGAGGGCATCGTTGTAGGCTTGCTGGGCGCGGGGCCAGTCCTTCCTTCCTGCGTAGAACCACCCTTCGTTCACGGAGACCTTGGCCAGGTTCTGCCAATCCTTCAGCTTCTCGAAAGTTCGTCTGCTTTTCTCGTAGTGCTTGAGTGCCCGTTCCCCGTTCCCGCGAATACTCGCCATAATTCCCAGGTTCATGTTTATCTTGGCAATCTCGCGTCGGTCTCTGGATTCTCTAGCAATCTCAAGTGCCCGAGTATAGTACGCTTCTACACTGCTCCACTTTCCTTGTTCAAAAGGGATATTAGCGGCACTGACAAGCACTGAACAGACGGACTTCAGATCACCCGCCAATCTGAAATGGTTCGCGGATTCTTGGTACTGCTGAGTCGCCAGCTCGTAGTTTCCTGAGCGGAAGTGAATCTGCCCCTTGGCAAGTTGGGCTTCCCCCATCAGCCTGTGATCAGCCACGCCCTGTGCCAGGTTTTCGGCGCAGGTTAAGTAATCGAGGGCCGCCTCAATTTCCCCTAATCTTTTACATACTCCGCCGAGTCTAAATTGCAGCGAAGCACTAAGCCTGATTGTTTCCGGTGATTGTTTTCGCGAGGTAAGCGACTGAGACGCCCACCTGTAGAGATCCAGCGCTTCTCTGAAAGCGAACATGCGAGTGGCCTGATCTCCAGCGCGAATGAGGTAGGGTAGGGCCTTTTCGGGCACACCCCCGTGAAAGAAGTGGCGTGCAAGATCTCCAACCGGGATTCTCGCGCCCTTCCCGGCCTGGTCTTCCAAATATTTCCCGGAAATGAGGTGGTATTCCTGCCTCAGTTCGTCCGAGATTTCTTCGTAAAGGATCTCCCTGATCTTGGGGTGGCTGAAGGTGTAAGCCTCCCCATCAGAACGCAGAAGCTGATGTTTCCGCTCCATACGGTCCAGTTTCCGGAGGACGGGGACCCGTTCTTCCCCTGAGATGCTGGAAAGCATCGTTGAACCGAAACTCTCGCCTGCTACCGCGGCAAGCTGCAGAAGCTCCCGCTGGTTCTCCGCGAGCCTTTCGATTCGCCGAACGACGACGTCATAGACCCGATCCGGAATATCCTCACTCGTTATCTCACGCCGCTCACGCCATATGCCCTTCCGCTCATAGATGATCCCCTCGTCCCGAAGAAGCCTGAGGACCTCTAGGACGAAGAGCGGATTCCCGCCCGTTTCCTTGTAGAGCGAAGCTCGAAACCCGGAAGAAAACAGGGCCCGCCGAAAGATGAACCTCGCCATCAGGCTGACGCCGCGATGGTCGAGCCCACTGAGCTCCACCTTCTGGATAAGACCTTCCGTGTTCATCCGCTGCAGCGCGTCAGCGACGGGATGTGCCTCTCCCTCCCTGTCGGGGAGCAGGTCCTCCGAACGGACCGTCCCCAGTATGAGGAGACGCCGCTCGGAGGCGTAGCGCAAGACATAGTGTAGAAGCTGCAGGGTGCCGCTGTCCGCCCATTGGAGATCGTCCAGGAGCAGCACGACCGGTCTTTCGCCAGAAAGAAACAAGAGCGTCTGCGAAACCGCCTCGAACAGACGCTCCCTGGAGACGACCCCTGTTTCCGTGGATTCGAACGGGTTCCCGGTCAGCCGGGTGTTTATTGCCGTCATCAACCGCGAAGTGAGCTCTCGGAGTTCCGGGGCCTCATCTCGAATGAAGGCGAGCAACCGTTTCTGCCCATCCTCGTCGCCGGCCGTCAGCGCCTCCTCCAGGGCCTGGATGAAGGGCGCATATGGGTCGGGTCCATCGCTGTAGAGGCACGATCCCTGAAAGACCATAGCGCCCTTCCGCCGGGCATAGGCCATGGCCTCTCCGGCCAGCCGCGTCTTCCCGATGCCCGCCTCCCCCCCGATCAGGACGCAGCCCCCGGCCTCCGAATCAAGACGATCCACGGCCTGTTTCAGCAACCCCAGTTCGTCTTCTCGCCCGACCAGCCGGCATTCAAATCGAATGCCGGTCTTCTTGGCCCTTTCTTCCGGAAGTTCTCCTGTTTCTACGTCCGCCGCTTCCCGGCCTTCCAGTAGTGCCTCCATCTCCTCACGCATCCGGGCAGCGGACGGATAGCGCTCAGCCCGATCCTTGGAGATCGCCTTCAGGATGATTCTCTCCAGGGCGATCGGCAGATCTCCGGAGAGTTGGCCGGGCGGTGTGGGGTCTTCCTCCATCTGCTTGTAGATGATCGTTACCGGGTTGGGTCCGGTAAACGGTGGATGGCCTGTAAACAGCTCGTACATCAGAATCCCGACAGCGTAGACGTCGCATCTGGCATCCAGCTCTTCGCCCAGGATCTGCTCGGGTGACATATACTCCGGGGTCCCGAGCGCGTCCCCTTCCTGCGTAAGGGTCTGCGCGGCCGAAAAGCGGACGATCCCGAAGTCCAGGACCTTTACAAGCCCGTCCGAGAGCAGCCAGACGTTGTCCGGCTTGATGTCCCGGTGAAGAAGGTCCCGACCGTGGGCCGCCTCGAGAGCCCGGCACACCTGGACCGCGACGTCCAGGCCCTTTCGCCACGGCATCCTTTTTCCGGACCGGACCAGCTCTCGCAAGGAATCACCCTCACAGAGCTCCATAACGAAGTAGTAAGCCCCGTTGTGTTCCCCGATTTGGTGTACAGAAACTACGTTTGGATGAGACAGTCCCGCGGCAGCACGCGCCTCTCGGTAGAATCGTTCGACTTCCCTCGGCGTCGGCGAAGCAATCGTGGAAAGAACCTTGATTGCCACCTCTCGCTGCAGCGATGTATCGCAGGCACGGTAGACCGTGCCCATCGCGCCCTGGCCGATTCTTTCTCGGACCTCATACTGCCCGATTTTTTCTCCAGTCAATACACCATTCACCATAAGCTTCTCGCTGACGAGTTGGTTTGGTAAATGAAAGACCGAACCAATGCAAATAAAGCGGCCGGTAGGCCGCTTTCTAAGAAAAGCTACGAAACGCAAACTCGCTAGTTGTCAAGTGTCCCGAGTAGACCCTCGACTTCTCTGACCGACGCCTGCACACCCAACCCACGGAAGTCGGAGAGGGCCACTTCGAAAGACGTCCGAGCGTCTGTCTTGCGGTTCCTGGCCATCTGCATCTTCCCCTGATCCCTCCGTGCTTCGGCAACTCCCAGGGGATGTTGATATTCTTCATTCAGACGCAAGCTGTGCTGAAAAAGGCTATCAGCCACGCTCCATTGCCGCTTTAGCGTAAATACCCTGCCCAGACACCTATAGGCATCCGCCTCCCTGAGTCTGTCCCCGGTTTCCCTGTAAATCTCCAGGGCACGGGCACAACAGGTTGCGGCCATCGAGCTATCACCTAACTCGAGCAGTAGCTCCGCCCTGCAACGGTAAACATTTGCCGTGACATCTACCAAACCAGCTTCCTGTGCAACCTCCAGACACCGTTCATAACAGTCTGTTGCTCCGTTCCAGTCATTCATAGCCACGTACGTCATGCCCAGATTGTAATAGATGCGGGCCTTCACACGCTGGTCTGAAAGCTGGTCGGAGACGGACAGGCAGGCCTGATACTGGGCCACGGCATCGCTCAAATCGCCTCGAATGGTCGCTAGTACCGCGAGGTTGTTGCTGGCGTTCGCCACGATCTTTCTGTCTCCAGTTTTCCGAGCAAGATCCAGGGCCTCGCTGTAGAGTTCCGCTGCTCTGTCGTAATCCCCACGCTCGTGAAAGACGACACCCCGATTTATCGCCACTCTGGCCAATCCACCTTCGTCGTCCAGTTCACGAAACGCGTTCTCGCTAAGATCGAGATGACCTAGGGCCCCATCCCAGCTGTCTTGTCGGGATAACACTCTCCCGAGTCGACAATGCAAAATCGCCACGAACGCCGGCTCATCGCGACCTTCGGCCAGATTAAGGGCCTTCTCATAGGTTTCACGTGCCTTTTCGAGGTGTGACAACCGTTCGTAGGTCCGACCCAGGGTAAGCAAGAGATCGGGTGCATCCTGCTGCTCCGCCCCCGCCAACCCTGCAAAGGTTTCCAAAACCTGTTCAATCTGTCGAAGATGATGCTCCGTTGGAGCCGCTTCCGAAACAATACTCTGAAGGAGGTCGTCAACCTCCTCCTCCCTCCGGAATTCAGAGAGTCTCTCGATCAAGGCTTGAATGGTTGAAATCTGCAATTCTTTCACCCTCGATATGGATTTCTAGAATATGGAAACGCTGACGCCTTTGCTCAGTCAGTAACAGAATCCAACCCAACCACACCCTTCATCCCCGCCCAAATCGTACCAAGAGAATCCGGGCACTTCTATGACAAGTTCCCATTCATCATCGTCAGACGAAATCTTGACCGGTACTTCGGTGGCCTTGTCCCCTTCGATGTGCCAAACGTGGAGGTTCTCGAGGTCCTCCTCATCCAGCTCGCCGACAAGGATAATCGTGAGTCTTGCGGGCGGATCGAACGAGAGACCTGAAGGCGTGAATTCCACCGACACGTCATCAAGGGTAGACCCTGAAGTGACTCTCATTCTGATCCTGTGCGCTTCCTCTATCGAACCCCGTTTCACCACGAAGGTCGCACTTTTGACTCGAACGCCGTCGTCATCACGATCATCGTCGTCGCCATCATCATCGTCGCCATCGTCGTCGCGTCGATCGAATTTGACCCGAAGTTTTCCACCACGTCTCGGTGTGATCTTCCCCGAGGCCGTCCTGGATTCGGTCTTCGTGTCAGCGAGCTTGCCTGCCGGCATCGATGCCCTCGATGGATCAGGGGAACCGGGGGAGAAAACAAAACTGACGGAACCGGAACTGCTTAGCGCAGCCTGATCGAGTTGGGCTGTCTGCTGTGGCGAAAGCGGAGAAGGCGTAAGTTCCGCGCACGCGGTCAACAGCAACAGACTCATTCCTGAGATAACGCCGTAAAGGATATACCTGCTCAGGCCGTGCTTGCAGTACCTCATGACTTAAAACCTCCTGGGGAGTTGGAAAACATCCATTGGGGAATTCTGTCAGGGCAATGTCTTACATCTTTCGGGGCAGTCCCTATGTGCCCTCATCTGGCTAGCATTGTTCATCCACTGGCTCGAGTCCGGGACGCAATTCAGGCCGGTAAACCCAATTCCAAAGGTGGATTTTGGCTACATGATTTCGGATGAACCTCCTTACTCATAGGATAGCAATGAACCCTTCAAACCGCAATCTGCGCCGCGCGAATTTTGCCCCGACCTGCCTTTTTCGTTGTGTGTGCTAGGAATGCGTTGGTGTGCGTCCAACAGCCTATATAAACGCGCATAGTCTTGTGCCGAAACCGCTATCGTGGCTTTTGAATGAGGATGACACTAGGCAAACTTTGTGCCCGAACCCAAGTTTTGAGGTAAATCAACGAGGGTACCCATCCCGTTGGATTCGTAACAGTCTCTCTGCCAGTATAATCGAACCTTTTGGGAAACTTTGAGATATCCGTCAAGCCTTCACCTGGCTTCAGCGATACCGTATGATGGATATGTGCTATATCACACATATATTCTTACAAATCTTCAGGATCGGGCTTTGCTATGGTAACGCTAATTTCTATTAAATATGCATAATAATAATTAATTATATCAATATATGGACGACCTGAATAGACATGAGTTTCCGATAGTATATGTGTTATATAACACATATACTTCTCAACAGTCTTCACGATTAAATCGCCCAAACCATTGTGCATAGATAACTCACGGCACAAAAAACCGGATGTCCTTTGATTCCGGACATCCGGTTTTTCTCCCTGCTGTGTAACTACACGCCTACCTGATGTCCCTCCTCAGGAAACGGGATCCCGTGTTTCTGCATCCTGTAGCGGAGCGCATAGCGGCTGATGTGGAGGAGTCTGGCGGCCTGAGAGATGTTCCCCTCTGTGTGAATCAGGGCCTCTTCGATCACCTGCCGCTCAAGATCCTCCAGGGGAATTCCCCAGGGGGGAAAAGAGACCTGAATGATGCCCGCGTCCGAAACCTCGATCGGGCTTCCCTCCAGGTCTTCCTGACCTCGTCTGTTTATTGCCAGGCCGGACGGTTCTACCACCGCTTCATCAGTCAACAGGACGGCCCGCTCGATCACGTTCTTCAACTCGCGGACATTTCCAGGCCAGGCATAGGACATCATCAACGTCTGGGACTCAGGCGACAGCGTACGTAACGGCAGGCCGTGTCGATGGCTGCACTCTCTGAGAAACTGCTGAGCCAAAAGGAGGATGTCTTTCCCTCGTTCTCGCAAAGGGGGAAGATGAATGGGGATCACGTTCAG
Source organism: Candidatus Latescibacterota bacterium (assembly GCA_965248435.1). Lineage (GTDB taxonomy): Bacteria > Latescibacterota > UBA2968 > UBA2968 > CBDFJH01. Next base: position 5,294,173 of record OZ252100.1, on the reverse strand, counting down.
TCTATAGTATAGATCCTCACGAAACTCGCCAGCTCTAACCGCCTCCTCCAAGTTCGCGTTCGTGGCCGCGACAAAGCGTGCGGGCGCTGACAACTCTCCTGTCCCGCCAAGCCTGCGAAATCTGCGCGTTTCGAGCACGCTGAGCAGCTTGCCCTGCAGATCGACGGGCATGAGCCCGATCTCATCCAGCAGGAGCGTGCCTTCTCCGGCGACTTCGATGAGCCCCTTCTTTCGGGCCTTTGCGTCGGTAAACGCACCTCTTTCATAGCCGAACAGCTCGGCCTCCAACAGACTTCCAGGAATGGAGGCACAACTCACCGAGAGAAAAGGCAGCGATTGACGTTCGCTGTTCTGATGGATCGCCCGCGCGACCACCTCCTTGCCTGTCCCGCTTTCCCCTGTAATCAGCACCGTTACCGAGGCCTTCGCAATTCGCCGTATCAGGTCATAGACTTGCCGCATCGGAGCACTGTCACCGACCATCTCTCCCAGACCTCTGCCCGTCGAATGTCTGTAATGTTGACGTTGCCCGACCAGCTTGTCCACGAGGACCCGGAGCTCTTCCATCGGAAGCGGCTTGGTAATATAGTCCTCTGCGCCCAGCTTCATGGCCCCCACCACGGTAGAGGCAGACTCATAAGCCGTGACCATGACGACAGCGCAATCCTTCCCCATCTCCTTTATCCGCCGCAGGGTTTCCAGGCCGTCAATTCCGGGAAGATTTATGTCCAGGAGGACGAGAGAGGGCGACTCCTCGGCGCACAGTTCAAGACCTTCTTCTCCGGAGCGCGCGATTCGAACACGATGGTTATCGGCACTCAGCAACCGCTGAATGGCGGAACTGGTCGCTTCATCGGGGTCGACAACCAAAACACTTGCAGAGGGACGCTGCGCTTTACGCTTCATCGCCGGTCCTGGATGAAGATTAGACTTGAGAATGACACTGTGATGCTGTCGGGAGGTAAATCAGTAGAACCGTTAAGTCTTATTTTCATACGTGCTTATGGAAATAAGATGGCGCTCCTGGCCCTCTGATGTCAAGCTTAAAGTCGCCCGCTCGCTTGTGAAATAGAAAAAGCAGAGGGAACCGGGTCTTTGGAGGCAAATGACAGGTCGGGGCTGTCAAAGGCCAGGAACTCCGATCCCCCCTGCAAAGGGATAACCACTAGCAGAGATTGCAAAACGCATACCATTCGAGCCAAAAATGATGTTATATGCAGTCTCAGAGCACGTTACAAGGATAGGCTCTCGGGTCCCCAAAACCCAAAATCGTGTTGACATGGCGCAAATGCACCGTTTACCCCATCCTTTGATGATCAGAACTGACCGAACCGCCAAGGATCTCAGGACTCGAGAGACCCGGTCCTAACCGCGATGACTCGTCTAAAATTGGGCCAAATTTCAATTGACTTCGGCACCCCTCAAACCTACCATACTCGCACATTTCTGGTTAGGCCCACCGCGAGGAAAGAATCGGCAGTCATAAAAAAAAATAAGAGATGGCCGAACAAGACGTTGAGTGTCTCGGAAGATTCATGTCTGGCTTGAGGCCAGATGGGCCGCCTTCGGTGAGGTTCTTGAGGCGGGCCCCAAATGCCGTCTCCACCCCCGGGAAGAGCATCGGTGTTCTGGACGCTTCTTTTAACCCGATGACGCTTGCCCACGAACAGATGATCAAAGCGGCCCGTGAGGCCTCGAATCTCAGCGAAATCGTTCTGATGCTTTCGCAGACAAACGTAGACAAGGAGGTGTTCGGAGCAGATTTGGGACACCGCCTTTCTATGCTTCTTGCCTTCGCGGAAGACTGCGATGACGTTTCAGTAGCGGGATGCAGCCATGCCCGATTCGTGGACAAAGCGACCGCCCTCCTCGGTCTCCTTCCGACAGATACAGAAATCTCTTTTATCCTAGGCTACGATACACTCAGGAGATTGTTCGATCCCAAGTATTATGATGACATGGAAATGGACCTGAACCGCCTCTTCGAGGGTGCGAAGGTGGTGGCGGCAAATCGTGGAGAAGCGGGTGCGAACGCAGTCAGGGGCCTGTTAAACAAGGCCGATTGCAGCAAGTTCAAGCATCGAGTGGACACCATTCACCTCGAGCCTCCTTATTCGGAAATGTCATCTACCGAGGTGCGGGGTCGTAAAATGCGAGGAGAGTCCATTCGCGATTGGGTCCCCAGAAGAATCGAGGACAAGATCGAAACCATGGGGCTTTACAATGAATGAACGAGAAGCATTGGAATTCGACAAGCTGCTTGCTGGCGAAATCTTTACATCGTACGAACTCCAGGAAAACCTTGAAATCCTCTGCGATGATTTCGGCAGCCGTTTCGGCGGGACGGAGTCCGAGAAAACAGCAGCAGAGTTCTTGGAATCAAAGCTGCACGAGTATGCTCTCGACAACGTTCACAATGAGCCGTTCGAATACAACGGCTGGACCCGGGGACCTGCGAGGCTGACTGTCACATCCCCATGGCAGAGAGAGCTGGAGTGTCTCTCCCTGCCGATGTCCCCTCCGGGACGGGTTCAGGGTAAGGTCATCGATCTAGGATTGGGATCGCCGAGCACCTTCGATGATCTCAAACCGGAGCTTGACGGAAACATCGCGCTCGTTAGCGTTGAAAATCCAGCATTCGAGACCCGTTGGATCCAGCGTACGGAAAAGTACAACAGATCCGTCCTGGCGGGTGCAAAAGCCTTCATCTTCGTGGGCTCGCACGAGGGTCTTGGACCCGTCACCGGGGCCCTGGGGTTCAACAAGTGGGGCCCGATACCGGGTATTGTGGTCTCCAAAGAGACCGCAATGCTTTTTCAGAGGACGATACGCAGAAAAGGCTTTGTAAATGCAGAGGTTGAAACCACTGACACTCAGGAGAGGAAGGTCTCCTGGAACGTCATCGGTGACCTTGGAGATAAAGACGAAGGTGAGGGGATGGTCATCATCGGCGTACACTACGACGGACACGACCTCGCCCAGGGCGCCCAGGATCCGGTGTCGGGAACCGTTCCCACGCTTGAGATCGCCCGAGCGATGAGCATCCATTCGAGCCGACTCAAGCGGAAGGTCCGTTTCATCTTTTTTGGTGTGGAGGAGCTTGGACTGATCGGGGCGCACGCCTACGTCGACAGCCACGACGAAGACCTCCGCAACACAAGGTTCATGTTGAACCTGGACTCGGCAGGCAGGCTCGGCCCAAAGGGATTAATCATCTATGGAGTAGATACGACGGACTACCTGCGGGAAATGGGCAAAAGGATGGGTGTGGAATTCCCGGTCGATATGGACGACCATCCATACAGCGAACCCGATCACCTGTCTGCGGATCACTACCCCTTCGCCGCCGAGGGGGTCCCGTCGGCATTCGGTGGCGCCCCTTACCATCGCTGGGGATTCGCCTTTTACCACACGCGCCACGATACAACAGATAAAGTGGACCTGCTGGCTATGAGGGATGCCGCATTTCAATACGCCCGGATTTCCTGGAGAATCGCCAATGATGACGATTGGCCTTTCAAGAAGCTGAGCGATGCGGAAGTTCGCCGACTGAAATCAGAGTACGATGAACAGGAAGCGTCCCGCCACGTTGAGAAAGAGGTAGACCGGCTCCTTTCGAAAGACGAGACATCTTGATCTCGATGGCATCACCAGAAAGGAGAAATCAGTGAACGGCGCGGAACTGTTTGTCAGAGAGCTCAAGACCCGGGGCGTGTCCTACATTGCGACCCTTTGCGGCCACGGGCAAGACCCTCTATACGAGGCCTGTAAAAAGTTCGACCTGCAACTCGTGGACGTGAGGAACGAACAGGCTGCAAGCTACATCGCGGAAGTCACGGGACGTCTCACGCGTCAACCTGGGGTATGCGCGGTTAGCAGCGGTGTCGCGCACGCAAACGCACTGACGGGCGTGGTCGACGCCCATTTCGATGGTGCTCCGATGTTGCTCGTCACTGGATGCGGACCTTCCGAGACGATCGGGCTGGGCCACTTCCAGGATTTTCCGCAGGTCGCGATGGCAGAACCGGTGTGCAAGTACGCAAAGATCATAGATTGCCCCGAACGTATTCCCAACTACATCCACGAGGCCTTCGCGGCAGCTACAGCCCCTCGCCAGGGACCGGTACACCTCACTTTTCCTCTGGATGTCCAGTCCGCCGATGTGGACCTCAATGCCGTGATTCAAGTGTACGACTCGAGTCCAACTCGATCCCTGGGAGATCCAGATCTGATCGACGAAGCCGCAAACCTGATCTCTGCTTCGAAACGACCCCTCTTGATCGCGGGAAGCGGACTCTTTTATTCAGGAGGCGAGGAGGCCCTGCGCGATCTTGCCGTCGGGCTTTCAATACCCGTCGTCATACCCACGTGGGACCGAGGCTCCGTTCTGCAGCCGATGGATCCATTCATGGGTGTGATCGGTGCAGCAACAGGTGGTCCTCGGCTTCTCGCCGACGCGGATCTAATCCTGATGATCGGGGCACGCTGTGATTACCGTGTGGGATACCTCCAGCCCCCTGAAGTCCGTGAAGACGCTAGAATCGTCCGCATCGAGGCGGATCCGGCCCAGATCGATCAGGGCGCTGGCGCCCACGTCAGGATTCTTGGCGACCCGAAATCCGTTCTGATTCAAATCGGCGATGCCTGCACATCACTCGGTGTTTCTTCAAAAACGGACTGGCTGAAGGAGGCCAAGACGCGACAGGAGGCGTTCAGAAAGAATTGTAAAAGCGTCGCTCAAAATAAGGAAGGGAAACTTCACGCCCTCGATATCTTGCGCGCCGTCCAGTCCCTCCTGACGGATGAGACCATCTTGATCATAGACGGGGGAAACATCGGCCAATGGGCTCATCAAATCCTCTGCAGTGAGCGTTACCCCGGTCACTGGATTTCCAACGGCGCGGCTGGTGTGGTGGGCTTTGGACTTCCCGCGGCCATGGCGGCCAGGCTCGTGTATCCCAAAAGACCAGTTGTTCTGATTACGGGGGATGGTGCACTTACATTCACCGTCGCGGAATTCGAGACTGCCGCCCGGCAGGGAATGAATTTCGTGGTGCTCCTGGCGGACGACGAGGCCTGGGGCATTACACTGACAGGTCACCAGAGGACCTTTGGGCAGGGAATCTCCAGCGAACTCGGCCCCATCCGTTTCGATAAGATGGCCGAGGCGTTCGGTTGTCGGGGCTTGCGCGTGGAGAAGGCCGACCAGATCTCTCCCGCGATCGAAGAAGGACTAACATCTTCCTGCCCGACTCTTATCCACATCCCCGTTGTTCGTAGCAACCCGTCAGACGTGATCGACAAATAGCGCGTTTTGGTTTCGGACCAGGATTTGGTCGGCAGGGCCGGTTTCTTGGCCTGGTCACAAATTTTTCGTATCTTTTATGTTGCCTGTGAACCCACCGTTGTTTCGCGCAACTCACATAAGGCCGGTTCATTTGCTCCAATCCCTCAAGGTAGAGAGTTTTGGCCCCGTTTTCCGAATGCTGGAAACCCGGGAGACAGCAGACACAGCTACTTTGATCTGGATCGTGGTCATCCTTGTATCGATTCCGCTCATATTGGTCGCTACATATATATTGACGAAAAAAGCCAGACAACGTATGGCGAAGAGGCGTAGCTACGATGATCTTGAGAAAATCGCTGGGGAGAAAGGGTTGAATTACCTGGAGCAGGTAACGGCAGAGCGGATGGTAGAAGCTTCCAATCTGAAAAGGCCGGCCCAGCTCCTGACGTCGATTGATGTCTTCGATCAGGCGGCCACGGCACGCATGCAAGAGGCTCAGAAGATGCCCTGGTTGAAAATGGAAGAGCAAGTGGAACGCCTCGCCTCTCTTCGTGAAAAGCTTGGCTTTCGCCATCTTCCGGCTGATAGGGCGCCCCGTACAACACGAGAATTGGCGCTTGATCAAAAGCTGTATGTGCTGGCTCGAGGGCAAAAAGGCTTCCGTCTTCTTTCTGCCTCTGTAGTGAACCTCGATGAGCTTGCGATTACAACCGAGACATTTCACGACAGCGAAGGATCTGTTCGGTTTCAGAGGCATAAGGACATGTGGGTATTCTTCTGGAGTGATCCGGGTCGTGAATACCGGTTCAGCAGCTGCGTCCTCAAGGAGGTCGAGCGGCCCGTACCCTATCTCATGCTTCGTCACTCGGACGAAGTGATTCACCCTGACGGGAGGAAGACGATCTCGTGCGACGTGGATCACGCACTCGTCGCCCAGAGATTGCCGGCATCCCTGATCGGAGACTCACCCCCGTCTGCTACACTTTTCGAGAAAGACTACGAAGTTGAATCACTGCCTATCCACGTTCACGAGCTCAGTGGAAGCGGGTTCGTGTTCTCTGCTGAAGAAGAGCTCGAAGTCACGGATCTCATCAAGATAGAAAGCGGTGGGGAACTTTCTCAAGTCTTGGGGGACAAGGTTGGTCGCATCATGGAGGTGACGTCGATTGGCGCACAGGCTAGATTTCTGAGCTTGTCAATCCAAGATCGAGAATCGATACTGAATTATATCACGCCAAAGATAACGCCAGAAACACTTCAGAAAAGAACAGGGGAAGAATCGCAAGTATCAACGTGAAGCGAGAACGACAAAGCGCCTCGGTCTTTCGACCGAGGCGCTTCTTTTTGCTTGTAGATGGAACCTTTATTCAACTTCCAGCGCGATGAACCTGTACTTTCCTTGCCTTTCCACCAGAATCGCGACCGGATCCAAGACTTCCAACGCCGAAAGCGCCTCCCGTAAGCCTGCCAGGGTCTTCACCGAAACGTGATTGATCTCGTGGATAACGTCTCCAGGGATAAGCCCCCGCTCCCATTCAGGTGCATCTAGAGCCCTTGCTGCGACGACGACACCACTTCTTTTCCTCAAAACGGGAAACATCGCTGCAATCTCCCGCGTCATCTCAATGCCCAGAATGCCGAGTTGTTGAATGAGATTCCGTTCCGGGCTGACCAGTTCTGCAAATCGCTCGAGGTCGTCCGGCCGCTTGATAACTACCACATCAACAGCGAGCCTTTCAGATTGCCTCAGTACTTCGACGGAAACAGTTTCCCCAACAGGTTTGCTGTATAGGTTCACGCTAAACTGACGTGCATTTTCCATCGCCTTGCCATCCATCGTCAAGATAATGTCCTGCCTTTCCAAACCGGCCTCGGCTGCAGAACTCCCTGGAAACACGTCACCCAGGACGACACCTCCGCCTTGAGCGAGTCCCAGAGCGGACTGAAGCGTTGGTGTAAGGGTCTGAGCATAGACACCGATTTCGCCACGACTCACACGGCCCGTCTCACGGATCTGTTCAACCACACTTCGTACGATGTTGCTCGGTGCGGCGAATCCGATTCCCTCGTTGCCCCCTGACTGCGAAAAAATCAGGGTGTTGATTCCGATCACCTGCCCTGCGGCATCCACGAGGGGTCCGCCGCTATTTCCTGGGTTGATCGGGGCGTCAGTCTGGATGTAGATCATGGGATCTTCGGGCCGGAGTTGACGTGCGACAGAACTCACAACCCCCATCGTCACCGTATTCTCCAGGCCAAGCGGACTGCCGAAGGCGAAAACGACCTGGCCCTGTTTGATTTCGTCGGAATTTGCCAGAGTCAGATGGCTCAGCCCCTTTTCATGTATTTTTAACAGGGCTAGATCGGTCTCGCGATCCACATTTATCACCTGGGCCCCAACGGCGCGACTCTTTGTCTTGAGAATCGATCTTCGTCCATCAACCTCTCGAGGAGAGTTTGGTAAGAGGACTCGGACTCGTCGGGCACCCAATACGACGTGAGCGTTTGTCACCACATACCCCTCTGGATCAATGATGACGCCTGAACCGGATGTTCTCTGCCGGGAAACGAGGTTCTCGTCCGCTGGAACCAACCCCTGGTGGGCGGCGTACCTCGTCACCAGGATCTGAACGACTGCCGGGCCCACCTGTTCTGCAAGCGCTTCGAATGAGTGGCTCAACCTCCCCAGCGCCTCAAGCGCCGTTCTAGATCGGGCTTGCCCATAAAGCGCGGAACCTGTTAGGGGAAGGGTCATCACCAGGCACAAGAGAAGTCGAAGTGGTTTCATACTCATTATGACCTTGTAGCACCTGTGCATGTTCAGGTCCCCTCCTTAAGCATCCCAGCTAGTATCTCCAGCGCGGCGATATACCCTCGCCATTTGAATCCTGCAATCTGTCCGACGACTACGGATGACAGACACGAACTCTCACGGAATTCTTCTCGAGCGTAAATGTTAGAGAGATGCACCTCTACCGCCGGGAGTCCGCTGTCTTCTACCGCGTCTCGGAGTGAATACCCGAACCCGGTAAGCCCAGCAGGATTCACGACAATGCCTTGTGCGTTCTCTCGTTCGGCGTGGATCTTTTCTACGAGGTCGCCTTCGTGGTTGGACTGGTAGAGGATCAGTTCGACACCCAGACTATCAGCCTTCTCGACCATGCGCTTGTGGATCTCATCAAGCGTCTCCACTCCGTAGTGCTCTGCCTTTCGCTTCCCGAGCATGTTCAAATTGGGCCCTTGAAGAACAAGGATCTTCATTGCTGCTCCCTTCTATACACTGCTTTCACCCGCTTTCAGAGCGAATGACGATCCACCACCGATATCAGGTCTTAGAGGGAAGACAAGTCGGGGGATATGGCAAGCAGCGGATCCCCCCCTTTTTGGGGGATGCAGATTCCAAACTGGACGTCGTGCGATTCCAGGTTTTCGGTTTTCGCAGAGAACTCGAGCGCACGAGCCGCGTTCTCGATCAACGGGATCTCCTTGACCCGGTCTAGTTCGATCCATTGGAGATCCCCCTCTTCACACGGACCCAGGTCCACGCGGTCGGTTGAGCCCGTGCAGAAAACGAGAATCGAGATGTCACCTTCTTCAGGTTGCGTGAACACGACTCGAATTCTCAAGTCACGCACTTCTTCAGGTGATATACCGGTCTCTTCATGAATTTCGCGAAGCGCGGCTCGCTCCACATCATCCATCTCCTCAGGTTCCACTCGACCACCTACGCCGGTCCAGAGACCAGGGGCTAATGTCTTATCCTTCGACCTTCGAAGAAGAAGGACGTGATCGTTGCGAAACAGAAAGACGGCAACGTAGACTCTGATCGCCGCTCCCACTAGACTCTTCCTTTTCCCAATACGGAATCCCGGCCTGGAACCCTCTCAGCTTCACCTGGAGTATTTCATTGCTGCTTATACTGCAACCTGAGCGGAGGACCTTTCCCCGGCGAGTAAGCCGAGGAGATTGGAGAGTGTCTGCCTGATTTCACCTCTCGAAACGATCATGTCCACAAACCCGTTGGCAAGCACTTGCTCGGCCCGCTGCGCCCTTCTCAGCGCGTCCATTTCCTCCTCCCCCACGGATCGCTCGGTAATTCGCTCGCCCGTGAACCCGATGAGGGCATTCGGCTCTGCAATGTTGATATCGCCGATTAACGCATAGCTCGCCGAAACACCTGCCGTCGTCGGATCTGTCAACAACGAAATGAAGGGAAGGCCGTTCTCGGCAAACTGAGCGAGTTTCGCGTTGATCTTGGCCAGCTGCATAAGAGAGAGAATGCTTTCCTGCATTCTGGCTCCCCCCGAACGACAAACCAGGATCAGGGGCAGGCTGTCTGCGATGCACCTGTCAACCAAGCGACAGATTCGCTCTCCCTCCGCAGAGCCAAGAGACCCGCCCCTAAAACTGAACTCGTGAATTCCGATCCCCACCGGTCGCCCGGAGATTTTAGCTATGCCGGTACAGACGGCGGCCTCGAGACCGGTCTTCTTGCAGTCCTCCTTGATGCGGTCGGCATACCGATATTTGTCTTTGAACTCTAGTGGATCTGCAGACTTGACCTCCGAGGCGATTTCTTGAAACGTTCCCTCGTCTACGACGTGGCCAAGAAAGTCCCGATAACCGATGCGGAAGTGTGCTCCACAGTTCGGACAGGTCCCATAGTTCTGGTCGATCTGCTTCCTGTAGACAGTCTGATGGCACCGCTCGCACTTGATCCACAGATTCTCCGGCATCCCCTTCCTGACGATCGTCCTGATACCGGATTTAAGCCTTTCGAACCAATTCACTCGCTGGCCCCCTGCCTTTTTGGAGCGTCATCGTGATCAACGTGAACAAAAACTCCGAAATCAGCTTTCCTTGACAAGGATTCTCCTAAGTTCATTAAAGTTGTGAAACTTATTGGATTGATTAAGGCCCAAATCTTATGAAATGGGCTGAATAATATAGAACGAACCCAACCTGGGCACAAGGACATTCCGGTCATTTTGAGATCCGGCCTGCACCTCCCGACCGTCCTTTTCCTATTGACATAGTTTCGTGGTTCTTATAGATTATTTTAGTGTTGTTTTACGTATCTTATACTTTTCTATAAGAATTATTTCCTTAATCAGCCAAGGAGATTAATACTGTATAGGGTGGGCCGGTGCAAGATAAGGGCTTTTTCCTAGAACCAGCAGAAGGGACCCGCAAGGGTCCCGAACCCCTTTTGTCGCTCGTATTGCCTGCCTTCAATGAGTCGAAAAAGATCGAATCAACCCTGCAGAACAGCGTGCGCTTCCTAGAGAGGAACAATTTTGGCTGGGAGTTGATTGTTGTCGACGATGGAAGCACAGATGGCACGGAAGACATCATTCGAAGGACAAGCCACGATTACCCACAGCTTGTCGCCGTCCGAAATGAGCAAAATCGCGGCAAAGGCTACGCCGTTAAATCCGGAATTCGACGTACGCGGGGACGGTATGTGGGATTTATGGATGCAGACTACAAGACGGATATCTCCTGCTTAACAGAATCTTTGGAGAAGTTGATGCTGGGATGTGATATCGTTATCGGATCCAGAACGCTCAAGGAATCCGTTATCCAAAATCTCCCGAAGCGCTCCAGACAAATCGGTTCTCGCCTGTTCAATCTCGAGGTTCAATCGATGTTCCCAGCCTTGCGTCGATTCAAGGACACACAATGTGGGTTCAAGCTGTTCCAGAGACACGCCGCCCGGGACATATTTTCAAGACTCGTCGTTGACCGATTTACGTTCGATGTTGAAATTCTTCACCTTGCAAGCTTGTTGAACTACCAGGTTTGTGAAGTACCTGTAAGATGGGCAAGCGATCCGGACACGCGGACCAAATTGATGGAAAGCATCCTGCGTAACTCATTCGACCTTGCTCGAATCAGGGGCAATCACAGACATCCATAAGCCTTTTCACAACCCTTCGAGCGCTTCATCTGGAGGCGAATACGGTGCTGATTGAAAGTCTGAAGGTTTTCTGTGATCTTGTGGAAACGCAAAGTTTCTCCAAGACAGCGGTACTCAATTCAGTGACACAGTCCGCGGTTAGCCAGCAGTTGAAAAGCATTGAAAAGAGACAGGGCAGGCCGCTTCTGGAACGAGAAAAGCGTCGACTGACGCTCACAGCCGAGGGCGAAGTTTTCTATCGGTATGCCAGGGAAATCGTCAGACGCTATGAAGAGATGCAGCATCGAATTCAGGCGCTTGGTGGAGTCGTTTCAGGGACAGTTCGACTCTCCTCCATATACAGTGTGGGAATGCTGGAGCTTGCCCCCTACCTGAAATCTTTCCTGAAATCGTATCCTAAGGTCGATTTAAGGCTCCAATACGGCCAGGCCCAGAAGATCTACGAAGATGTCGCAAGCAGCGAAATCGATCTCGGAATCGTGGCCTACCCACGCCCTCAACGCAACGTCGACGTCGTTTCATTTACTGAAGATCAAGTGGTCTTGATTTGCCATCCCTCAAACCCGCTCGCAAAGCAGCAATCTGTTTCACCGAAGGAGCTTGAAGGAATACCGTTCATCCTCTTCACGCCCGAAACGCCTACCCGACGGGCGATCGACCGATTTTTCAGGAAGCACAGCCTAAAGCCCGACGTGGTTATGGAGTTAGACCATATTGCCACACTCAAGAACGCCGTTGAAGTCGATCTCGGCGTCTCTATCGTTCCCGAGCCCGCTGTAGAACAGGAGAAAATGAGAAAAACGCTGATAGCTTTGCCTTTCGTGGGCGAACCCTTTACGCGCCCATTGGGAATCCTGTATAGGAGGGGACGCAGCCTTTCGGTCGCGACACAGAAACTGCTCGAGGTCCTGACGAACGAAAGGCAACCCCGAGACCTCGCTCCGGATGATTCTTGAAGCAACCTTTCCAAAGCCGGGACGTAAAAGGGTACCAAAATCACGGCCTTTCGGAAGCCTCTTCCATTTGGCGATCGCATTATGCATACGCGTATAAACCAACCCGAGCGCGTTGCGGTTCTGCCGGGAATTCGCTCATTTACGGCTTTCCTGTCTCGGAACTTCAGGTCCAGATGGGCCTTCGTCCTTCTAGCCTCCCTGGTCGCTGCGTCGCAGGCACCCGCCCGGTCAGACACTCCCGCATTATTCTCCTTCCAAGTTGATCCCGCCGTCTTGCGCCCCGGAGAGACCGCCACGCTCTGGGTCGACGTCGAATTGCTTCCGAATTGGCATATCTATTCCACAACAACACCTCCCGGTGGACCCCTCCCAACGGAGATCCGAATCGAAAGCGGTGACCGTTTTCGACAGATCGGACCGGTCATTCAACCAAAACCGGTTCGAGATTACGACCCCAACTTCGAGATGAATGTGGAGTACTTTGGCGAATCCGTAAAATTCGGGCTGAGAGCCGAGGTCGTGCCAGGCGTTCCCCAGGGTGAGGCTGCCCTGAAAGGAAGCATCACCTACATGCTTTGCGACCCAAGCACCTGCCTTCCGCCTACGACCCTTCCATTCAAGGTCCCCCTCCACATCGTCGCCGGACCCCCCCGTGAAATCTACGTCACAACTATCGCTCCTGCAGCACCGGGAGTAGAGCAACTGGATGGAGTGGGAAGCATTCTAGACGTAGAGCGGGCTGTTTCACGCGGACTTTTGCCATTTCTGTCTCTCGCCTTCTCCATGGGGCTCATCGCCCTGCTGACCCCGTGCGTATTTCCCATGATCCCGATCACCGTTTCCTTCTTTACAAAACAGGCAAACACGGATCGAGCCGAATCCGTATTAAAGTCGCTCGTCTACTGCCTGGGAATCGTGTTTACGTTCACAGGCCTGGGACTCCTTCTCGCCGCAACCCTGGGGGCATCGGGAGCGAACAGATTTGCGGCAAACCCTTTTGTCAACTTGCTCATTGCCGGCCTCTTTGTGGCTTTCGCGCTCAATCTGTTTGGACTCTTCGAGATACGCCTGCCCACGGGTCTGGTGAATAGGTTTGGAAGCGTCGGCGGAGGTGGCTACTGGACCATCCTTGCGATGGGCTTCGCATTTACGTTGACCTCCTTTACGTGCACAGCTCCATTCGTAGGTACCCTTCTGGTACTCACTTCTCAGGGAAGCTGGACGTGGCCGCTACTGGGGATGCTGGCTTTTTCGGCAGCCTTTGCCCTCCCTTTCTTCTTCTTGTCACTCTTCCCACAAGGTCTCGCGTCTTTGCCCAAGAGTGGGGGCTGGCTCAATTCGGTCAAGGTCGTCATGGGGTTCCTTGAACTGGCCGCCGCCATGAAGTTTCTGAGTAACGTCGATCTGGTGTGGAAATGGGGCGTCTTGTCTCGAGAAGTCTTCCTCGCCACGTGGATCGCGATCTTCGCGATCTGTGCGATCTACCTCTTAGGCAAAGTCCGGCTTCCTCACGATTCGCCTTTGGAGTCAGTGGGTCCGGTGCGCCTCATCACGAGTTTAGGGTGCTTGGCCTTCAGCCTTTACCTCCTATCGGGCCTCCAGGGCTCGCCCCTGGGTGAATTTGATGCCTTCCTTCCCCCGTATGGAAGTCAGGGCTCGATTTCAAACATGCGAGGGGGTGAAGACCTATCCTGGGAGGACAACTACGAAGAGGCCCTCGCCACGGCCCGGAGGGATGGCAGACCTATCTTCATCGATTTTACAGGTTACGCTTGTACAAACTGCCGCTGGATGGAAGCGAACATCTTCTCGGAGCCCGATGTCCGCTCAATGCTCGGACGGTTTGTACTCGTCCAACTCTACACAGACGGTGTCGGGGACGTCTACGCTCGGAATCGAGATTTTCAAGAAGTGCGGTTTGGAACCGTGGCCCTTCCATTCTATGCGGTCCTTTCCCCAACTGATCGGGAGATCGCCCGTTTCCCGGGTCTCACCCGAGACAAAGCGCTTTTCCTCCGCTTCCTGCAGATGGGCCTGGCTGAAAGTGCTCAGGCCAAACTTCCTCAATCCCTAAGCAAAGGTATTTAGAGGCGACCGTGGGACGCGGCTTTATCTTCCTGGGAACGCTAATCAGCCTCCATGCATCTGCTGTCCTGGTCCGGGCTGCCCCCGCCTGGTACTCTGGGGATATCACTCTCTTTTCATCTCGCAACACCGCGACGATTATCCAGGATAGAGTCCAGCAGGGCATGGACTCCGGCCTGGACTGGATTGTGTTATCAGGACACCCCGAAGAAGGCATATTCATTGGACTTCAGGAGACGATCCAGGAATACGATCTCAACATGCCGCGCATCAATCCGATCATCGCCGCTGCTTGGAGCCCCTCGGGTGCGCCCGGCGCTGCTTTGATTCTATTCGGAATCGACCCGCGAGCACCCGTGCCAAGAGACAGCCTGTCCCAAGTCATCACCTGGGTCGAATCCCAAAACGGGGTCGTTCTCCACACTTCTCCTGATCTGCCGGCTGAGCTGGATGTTCACCCCAGCCAGATTGGGAATACATTCCAAGGTATCCGAGACGGGGAGTGGAATCAACAATGCGAACCGGGAGCAGGTTGGGACAGCCTGCTCACGACGGGCCATCGGATCGTCCTGGTTGGTGGGAATGACGAGGAAACATCCCAGCCCGGATCTTTGCAGAAGACCTACGTCCACGCTGAAAGCAACCTGCCCGACAAGATTGTATCAGCCATCAAGGGAGGTGCGGCGTTCGTGGCCCAAGCAGACGGCATCCGCATCGATCTGCGAATAAACGGAAGATCCCTTGGAAGCACCGTGCCGCTTGCCCGCGAGGCCTATGTACGGTTTCGGGCACACAGTCGTGATCCGATCAGTAGAGTCCTTCTTGTCGCAGATGGAGAAGTCGTATGGACGGCGAATCCAGATACGGCCGTGTGGGAAGAACGATTCTTCTTGTCGCTCGTCGGTAAGACCTACGTGAGACCGATCGTCGAGAGTGCCGCTGCTGGCTACCGAACGATGGGAAATCCCATCTTTCTCATTTCCGAGCCCGATGAAGCAGAGGCGGAATTTCCCTGGGTAGAGCAGGATTTTCAGGCCTGGGGGACAGTCTATTCGGAAGTCGAAGGGGCACTCCTGGAAGTAGCCGACCATCTGCGCCCCCGTGCCAAAGCTCGGGTTGTGAGTGAGCTCCTGAGCGACAACCGAATGCAATTTCCAACCGTCCGAGTATTGCAGGACAGAAGCGATCTTCTTCCCGATTCCTTTGTATGGGAACTTGCCCAGCATCCAGACCCTGAAGTTCGCCTCGGAGCGACATATGCTCTGGTTTCTAGAGCGCCCATCGAGCTTTCGGGCCTGCTGCTCAACCTCGTTCAAAATGACAGCCTGCGCGTGCGTGAGTATGCAGCAAGAATGCTCTTTCAGTACTCTGATGGAGTTGACAACGATCTCGTAAAAGACTTGCTGGGCCGTTTCTCGCCTCCCGTCGAACAATACCTTATTCGATCCCTGGATCCAGTGCCTTACGACCCCGACCTGGTTCGTTACCTGATCTTGTCCCTCGAGTCGGATCACTCTGGGAAAGCTGCCGCATCGGTCGACAAATTGGTGGAGATGGGCGCAAGAAATTTCAAGGTCATCAAGCGCCTCATCGACACTGCGCGTCGGGGAAACCAGAGAGCTCTGGAACCCGTGGGTTGGATTGGGGATCGCCGGACGATACCTGAACTGGAAAAGCTGTTCGAGAGAGAATCCCCCGGGCCTCTCAGGCGAGCAGTCTTCCTCGCACTGGAGAAGATGGGGGTGCCCTACATCGGGAGAAAAGAGGCGATCTGTTCGTGGATGCCCGTTCCCCCCACGCTGGACGGTCTTCCGGACGCCTACGAATGGGACCCCGCGTCGGCACTCATTCAATTTGCAGAGGATTCGGAGGGTGCCCCACCGGACCGCCGAATCCGGGCCTGGATTGGCTACGATTCAAGGCGGTTCTACTTGTCCGTTACCTGTGAGTTGGATACCCTCCTACAGAATCAGCCAGAGGACCGAATGGAATTCGCACTATCTCCCGAGGAAGGGGAAAAACCTCTCCGCTTCTTTTCAGTCACACCAGCCGATGTTGCCCGCGATGGCAAAATCACGAACCCGGATCTACGCGCTGCTGCTATTCTTGAGCCGGGGAAGTGGTCCATGGAAGGCGAAATCCCTCTCGAAGCGATTGGTCTTGACGACCAAGATGTGTTGCCTCCAGTCCGATTTAACCTCGCTGTAATAGAAGGCGGCACCCGACAAAAGAGGTGGTCCTGGTCGGTTACTTACGGAAATCCACGGAATCCCCTGCGCTTCGGAAGCATCGCGTTCGACGTTCCGCCGGCAGAGATAAACAGTCCGGATGAATGAGTCCTGGGAGCTTCCCCTCTTTCCCCTCGACCTCGTTCTCCTTCCCGCAGTGAAGGTCCCCCTTCACATATTTGAAGAACGTTACAAACTCATGACGGACAAGTGCCTAGACGAAAAGTTGGAATTCGGAATCGTCTGGGGTAATGATGATTCATTCCGTGAAGTCGGCTGTGCGGTACGTGTTGCCAATTTAATCGATCGATTCTCGGACGGTCGAATGAACATTCTGATTGAAGGTACACGACGCTTCAAGGTGATCGAAAGGTTTGACGTGCATCCTTACATATCGGGCCTGGTAGAGGAGGTCCGGGATGACCCCGGAAAACCGGACGGCGACCTTGGATCCAGTGTGCAGGATCTTTACTCGGAGACCTTGAGACTGTCGTACGGTTGGTTGCAGCCTGAAAAAGAGGAGGTCGACCTCGTCGACCTGCCTTTCGTCGTTGCTGCAGGTCTCGACTTGCCTTTGAGTGAGAAGCAGGCGCTTCTGGAAACACGTTCGGTCAACCGGAGACTGGAAATCGTTAGGGAAATCCTCCAAAAGGTGTCTGACGAGATTCGAAGCACCAAAAAGCTGAGCAGCGGAAACGGCCATCTGAACTAGGAGTCGACATGCCATTACCCACGCGTGATGGGGCCCTGGTGCTTCTCCGTGCACATACGGAAAATGAGAACCTGATCAAACACATGCTGGCCGTCGAGGCGGCCATGCGGGCCTGGGCACGCAAGTTGGGTGAAAATGAGGACCTCTGGGGCCTGACCGGACTTCTGCACGATTTGGACTACGAAAAGCACCCGACCCCTGAAGAACACCCCATGTTCGGCGTCGGTATCCTGCAGGAAGAGAAATTCCCTGATGAGATGATCCACGCCATCAAGGCTCACGCCACATATCTGGGTATTCCCCGAACCAGCGACCTGGACAAGGCGCTGTTTGCCGTAGACGAACTCACAGGGTTTATTGTTGCGGTCACCCTGATGCAGCCCACTAGAAAACTTGCAGACCTGAAGGTTTCTTCTGTTCGAAAAAAGATGAAACAAAAGGGATTTGCCAGGAACGTGAACCGAGAGGACATCGAAAGCGGGGCGGCGGATATGGATATATCTTTGGAGGATCACATTGTATTTGTGGCCGATGCCATGCGGAGCATTTCGGATGAATTAGGCTTGTGAAGAGGGAGTAACAACCTTAGGGGGGGCTGGAATGAACGTATACTTGGTTGGGTGCGAATACGCAGGAAAGACCACCCTCGCGAGAGAAATCCTGAAGTGGGGCGAGAAGGCGATGGGCGGTATCCGGCATTTTCACGATCATTTTACGATCCCTTCTTCAGAGCTTGAATCTGAGGCAGGCGAGGCACTCAAGAACGCACCACCGCAGCTCAAGGAGATGTTTCAGCGTTATATACTCGAATATCACATTTCGCCCGGTATGTTGGACGTATCTCGATCCCCCGACGCCAATCTGATGGGCCACGCGATCGAGGAGGCCGTCTATGCACCTCTCTACTACGGATATGGCGGCAAAAATAGCGGTGCGCCAAGGCGAGCCCCTGAGGGAAGCCGAACAGTAGTGGCTCGATCCATGGAGAAAAAGATCCTCGAGTATGCCCCCAGTATGGTACTTGTGCTCATGAAAGCTTCGCCGGAGATCATCCAAAAAAGGATGGAAGCGCATCCAGAGACAAAGCATGGAGAGCCCACGCGGGGTGTGGTTCGAAAAGAAGACATCGAACACGTCTTGCTGCGTTTTCAGGAAGAGTATGAATGGTCACTGATACAAAACAAATTCATTCTTGACACTACGTCAGCATCCGTGGAAGAAACCTTTTCTGAATTCCTTGAGAAACACGATCCCTACACAACGGAGGCTGACAGGCTCAGGATTCAGGGCCATTGAGGCAGGCTTAAGGTGATTCCGCCACAAAAAAGGGGCGTCCGTTTTGGACGCCCCTGAAAAATTTCCTGTATGGCGAGTTGCCGTTAGGCTAGATACACCTTGACAATCGATCGATCGGCATCGTATTATGGCATCCCGCCTTGAAGTGTTCTTCCCTTAAAAGTAGTCCACATGAACAGCGTTCTTCTAATTGCGTCCGAAAACCGCGGCGCCCGTTTGAAATCCGATCTGGAATACGTCGGCTACGCCGTCATACACGTGCATCTGGAAGGCGACGCTGAGGCACTCACCGATCTAGACGGTGAGTGCCCAATCGATCTGGTCCTCATGGAACCGAACCTGGACCGCCTTTCGAAAGACATCCGACGTGTGAAAGGGACTGAACAGGTTCGGAACAAGCCACTTATCGTGATCTCGGACGAAGTGACGGCGAACAATCTCGATTTCTCACTCGGGATAGACGATTTTATCATAAGTCCTTACAGCCTTCGGGAGGTTGAAGCTCGCCTTCGTCTAGCCCTGTGGAACGAGGACAGGCCTGACGACAAACAGACGCTCAAGGCAGATGAGCTGACGATAAATCTCCAACGCTACGAGGTTCGAGTGAGGGGTACGGTGATCAACCTGACGCTCAAGGAATATGAACTCCTCAAGCACCTCGTGACGCATCGCGGTCGCGTCTTCACCCGGTCCGACCTGCTGGACAGCATCTGGGGTTATGACTACTACGGAGGTATGCGTACGGTCGATGTCCACGTCCGCCGCCTCAGATCCAAACTGCACGACGTTGGGCGATCCATAACAACGGTCAGAGGCGTGGGCTACCGCTTCGATCCATCTAAAGGACGAACAAAGTCTGAGACCTGATCACACGCCATTCATTCTCCAATGGCCGCATTCACGGCGTCCAGCAAAGTCGTGATCATAACCGGTTTCCTGAGCACGGCACCCACGCCAAATCCCTGGATCCGTTCACTGACTTCCTCCACCGGATAATGTCCCGTCATGACAATGATGGGAATCCTCCGCCCTTCCGAACGTAATTCCTCCATAACCTCGAATCCGGAAACTTTGGGCATGTGAAGGTCCAGGATGATGAGATCGAAAGTCTCATCAGCGATCCGCTCCAGGGTTTTTCTTCCGTCCTGTGCCGTTTCTACCTCGAAGCCGTTTCCCTCCAGCATCTCTCGGTAAAGCGAAACAATATCCGGTTCATCATCTGCCAGCAGAATCTTCACCTCGCTCATCCCTCATAATTGAACAGGCTTTTATACAAAGAATCGAAAAGATCCACGAACGTGGGATCAGCCTTTTCGCCTGACGGACATTTCTGCAGCAAGTTCAATCGCTCGCAAGAGATTCGTTTCATCCGCTATCCCCTTCCAAGCGATGTCGAAAGCGGTGCCGTGGTCCACCGAAGTCCTCACGATCGGGAGCCCGAGCGTCACATTTACGGCATCGTTGAAAGCCACCAGTTTGATCGGGATATGACCCTGATCGTGGTAGATCGCGACCACGACGTCGAAATCTCCGTTGTATGCCTTGAAAAAGGTCGCGTCGGGAGACATCGGTCCTGTAACGTCCCAGCCCTCCCGGCTTGCCCGCTCAACTGCAGGCAGAATAGTCTCTGCGTCTTCCCGTCCAAACAGCCTCGCCTCCCCCGCGTGGGGATTTAGACCGGCCACGACGATTCGGGGTTCCGGTATTCCCAAATCCTTCATCGCGCGACCGGCCAGGACGATCGTGTCGAACACCCTTTCCTGTGTCAGCAGATTCGGAACTTCCCGAAAAGCGACGTGCGTCGTCACGTGGACCACATTTAGTCGCTTGGAAACGAGCATCAGTCTGGGTGTCTTCGCCTCTGTCCGATCCCCGATCAGTTCTGTGTGCCCGGCGTAGGGAAATCCCGCCTTGTTCATTGCCTCCTTGTTCAGTGGAGCCGTTACGAGTCCGTCGGTCTGTCCCGACATCGCCATGTCAACAGCTGCAAGGACCCATTCCACGGCTGCTCGACCCGCTTCTGGAAAAACCCTGCCGGGCCGGATCGTCGACAATTCAAGGTTGACCGGCTCGCAGATGTCGATCACACCCCATTCGTACCGGCCGTCTCCAGCAGCAGCTATGGGGTTGATCTCCAACTCCCTTCCTGCAAACTTCAGATTGTCGCTCAGGATGTCCACATCCCCAATCACCACTGGCCGACACAGGTCGAAGATGTCCCGCCTGCACAGGGCTTTTGCGATGATTTCCGGCCCGATGCCGCACGGATCGCCCATCGTCAAGCCTAAGATGGGTCGGTCCCGATCGTGCCCTTTCCCTGGATCGGGTCTAACCCGTTTCGCTGTATTCACGAACACCCCTTTCTCTCCGAGGGCGCCCCCCTTCGTCGCCATCTTAAACCCCCGGAACGGACCACCCACGATCTTGTAGATTGGCATATTCGGAGCGATGCCCCCCAGGATCTCAGCTCCT
Organism: Candidatus Latescibacterota bacterium; assembly: GCA_965248435.1. Lineage (GTDB taxonomy): Bacteria > Latescibacterota > UBA2968 > UBA2968 > CBDFJH01. Next base: position 5,273,217 of record OZ252100.1, on the reverse strand, counting down.
GTTCCATCCATGGCCTGAAGGATCTCCGACGTCGTCCATCCGCCTGAACTGATCACAGATGCGGGTGATGCCTCCTCCACGAGACATCTCACGATCCGCGCAAGTTCACGAATCGCGCCAGCGACCACCTCCTCCTTTGCACCCTGCCCAAGCCCTGCGACAGAAACAACAGCATCTCTCCCGGACGATAAACGCGCGCTTACTTCCTCCACCAGGGCATCTCGTCGCTCAGGGGTAGATGCTTCTAGTGCGATCTCCCATTCCTGAATGCCCAACTCGCCGCACAGGGCCCTCACCTGCTGCCTGGTCTCCGATTCGGAAGTGCCGATCGCGAACAAGAGAGGACCACTCCCCAAATGGACATCGCGAATGCCTCTGCTGCCTTCGAGGCCAAACGCATCCGGCACCTGGCCTGCCAGACCAGCTGAGCCGCATAGCAGTGGAGGGACAGCGCGGCAGGCTGCCGAAATCGCGATGGACTTCAGGTCTTCGGGCGTGGTCGCATCGAAAACGACAACAGTCGGCTTGGATCCTCCCAGCGACTTCAGGGATCTGCTGATCTCTTCCGGACCCTTCTGCACTTTCTCCAGGTCCATTGAAGTGACCCCAATCCGCGGCTCGCCGCCCAGGAGGCTGGACAGGCGTGAATCCCTTACAGGCGAGCCCGGATCCCGGCCGACTTCTGTTCGATGAACCGGCACTCCATCCACGAGGTGATGGCCGTCAACCGTCACTCTCCCCTCGTCCGGAAGGGCGGGTGCAAAAAAACAGAGATTGAGCCCAAATCCCTGCATCGTGGCCCAGATCTCTGTTGCCAGGTTTCCGCGAAGTGCGGAATCGACTTTCTTATAGAAAAGCCTGGTCCGCACACCCGACAGTTTTGAACAGGCGGTCTGAACCAGGCGCTCGGCCTTCACAGGATCGCAGTTCCTACTCTCCGTATCCAGGACCAGCACGTCGGCATCGATCTGCGGAGCCGAGCCGTCTTCAAGGTCGATCAATACAAAAGTCCGGAGCCCGGACCGGGCAAATTGAAGACCCGTGTCGCAGGCTCCGGTAAAGTCGTCTGCAACCATCAAGCATGACAGCACTACAATTTCCGAATCGAGTCGTGAGCCAGAGGATCCGCCCGGCCGTCTCAGAATGGAATGCCTTAGAGCCTATCTCTAAACTTCTTCCTGTCGCCGTGCGTCAACGAGGGCTGCGGGGAATAAGATAGCCTCTACTGCGGTCGGGTCAATCAGAATCTCCAAACGGTTTTGCCAGATGCGTTGCAATCACAAACAATGAGCAAGCAATCGATAGATCAAGGAACCCTCGCCCGCTGATTGCAAGAATGTTTCCGGGACCAATATTAAATCCCATCATGGCCGCCAGGATCAGGGCAAGCGCTGAAGCGATCATTAGGATCATAACAACTGCTTTCATCTCATTCCCTCCCTTCGGTTTGAAACATTTCCACCAAAGCGCCCCCCGGCTCACGAACCGGAAAAACGGAAACAAAACCTTGTGATTCACCTGATCAGGTTGACAAATATCCCTGATCAGTTCATATTATCGTCACTTTCCAAAATTTTGGCAACAAAAAAAGAATTGGGGCACCGACCGTTGCTCGAAGAAAAAGCTGAATTCCTCAGGGCTCTCTTCTCAGGCATTCCTGATGAATACGATCAGTTCCTCAGGGTCCTCACGTGTCGGCAAGACGCACGGTGGCGCCGAAAAGCGATGCGAAAGTCGGGGATCAAGCCGCCTGCACAGATCCTCGATCTGGCCACCGGAACTGGAATTTTCGCATTCGATTGGATCGACGCACTCGGCCCAAGCGTCAAAGTGGTTGCCCTGGACCTCACTGCTGCGATGCTCGAGCGAGCAAACCAGGTGCGAGAAAGACGCAGACGGAATGACCGTCTGAGCCTCGTATGCGGAGTTACGGAAAGCCTGCCATTTCCTGATGAACGATTCGATGCGGTCAGCATCGGACTGGCCCTCCGCAACCTTTCCTCCCTTGAAAGATCCTTTTCGGAGATGGCTCGCGTGGTTCGTCCGGGAGGGAAGATCATCTCAATCGATTTTACGCGCCCGGCCAACCCCCTCGTTTCGCGCATCTACACCCCCTACCTCTGCAAGGGACTGCCAGCGATCGGCCGTGCGATATCCCCTGAGTGGGAAGACACGTTTGAATACCTCTGGCGCTCGATCATGAACTTCAAAAGTGTGGAGGAGGTCATATCGACGCTGGACCGAATCGGGTTGAAGGAGGTTGAATCCCATTCGCTCACGTGCGGGATCGCGACATTGATCGTGGGAACGCGACCGTGAAGGGGGCCTGGTATGCAACAGGCGGAAGCCCGTGGAAGGACCTTTGGACCCTCCTTCACCCCCCTTATACATCTATGGTCCTTGCCTTCGTGACCATCGGGGGATGTCTCGCACCATCATTCCACGCCGATCGCCTGTTCTGGCTGGTTGTCGCCTATCTCCTGGGTTTGGGGGGAACGGCCCACTTCCTGGACGAGAGCAGAGGACACCCCTGGGGAACCGGATTTTCAAACCGGACGCTTTATCTCCTTGCGGCCATCACACTCCTCCCGGCGATGGGCATTGGATTCTACTATGCCTTTACACTCAGCTTCGCCTTTCTCGCCTTCGTCGTCATCGAAACTTTCTTCGTCTTTTCCTACAATCTGGAATGGTTTAGAGGTAGATTCCACGATGACCTCTGGTTTTCAGTCAGCTGGGCCGGTCTTCCTTTTCTCGCCAGTTACTACCTTCAGGCCCTGTATCTCCCGATTTGGACGCTTCTGATCGCCGCCGCTCTCTCGGGCACCGCAGGCGTCCAGATCTCTCTCAGCCGTTGGGTAAAGAGTCATAGAAGAGGGGCCCCCATCTCGGCCCTCGAGTTCGCAGACGGCAGCCGTCAAAAGGCGACCACACAAGAGCTGATTCGGAGACCGCAGCGAGCCTTGAAACTGATCGTCTACAGCGTGGATCTCCTGGCCATCGCCTTGCTCATCAGGAGCCTCACATGAACGTGTCAACATAACATTGGATCAATCCCGCTTGCCGGCCTCGAGCCAACCCCAGATTCCATGCGGATCCACTTACCAGGTACCTTTTACCTTCCCAAGATCCTGTTTCTATGCACCACCCTCCTCTGCCCTCTTGACCCGTCTTCCCAGGTAGAAAACGAAGCCAACGTCAGCCTTCACAAAGAGGGCGAAGTTCGTGTCATCACGGGAACCATCGACGTCCCTGTGACCTCGGATATCCTGTAGAAGGCGCTCACGGATTATGACAACCCGGAGACTTTCCAACCCAACATCGAAGCAAGCAGGATCCTTGCCCGTCATCCGGACGGCGCCATCGTTATCGAGCAAATCCTCAAAGCACGCTTTCTTTTCTTTTCCAGACGCGTGAGGGCTGTCCGCAGGATCGAGGAGAGACCGCCAGTTCAGATAGTCTGCAAACTAATCGAGGGAGACTTCCACACGTTTGACACATCCTGGACGCTGGAGTCGAATCCGGATGGGCAGCGCCTGCACTTGTCCACTCGACTCCGACCTGCCTTTTTCATCCCGGGGTGGATCCTGGATCGTCTCATCCGACAGTCCGCTCGAAAGTCCCTGGACGTAATCAGGCAGGAGGCGATAAGATGAATGAGGAAGCGCGCTATCTTCCTGGAATGATTGCTACTTACACCTGTCTAGAAAAAAGTGTCGCGCCCCCTTCAGTCAGGGCTATTCGCCCGCAGGAACACGACATTGTGTCGCGCTAAGATACTATTGAGGTCACATCTCCAGCGCGTATTTCAGGAGCTTCTGACCTCGCATTGGATGCCGCAGCTTAATGAGCGCCTTCTCCTTAATCTGGCGCACACGTTCGCGACTCACCCCCAAATCGCACCCTATGTCATTCAGGGTCCTACTGCCTTTGCCATCCAAGCCGAAGTACATTAAGAGGACGTCTCGTTCACGTTCTTCCAATGTGCCCAACGCAGATTGGATCTCGCTGTCCCGAGTGGTGCGGGCCAGTTGTTCCTCCGGCGATTCCTGGGTTTGATCAGGCGTCACGTCCATCAAACTTTGGAAGTTTGCACCATCGAATACAGCATCTAAAGAGAGCACGTCCCGGCCCTTTAGAACAGTATCCACAAGTTTGCCTACAGTAATTCCCAGCTCTCTAGCGATCTCCTCGTTAGATGGCAAAGAGTTACTTTTAGATTGCGAGGATTTAATACAACGGCCTATTTTATGAAGTAACTCAAGCCGGTTGGACGGTAGTCTCACCAGTCGTGGATAATCGGAAAGCGACTCCATGATCTGCTGCCGGATCCACCAGACCGCATAAGTAATAAACTTGAATCCCTTGGTCTCATCGAACCGTTCTGCTGCTTGTATTAATCCAACGTTACCAGCACTGATCAAGTCGTTAAGGGGTGCGCCCAAATTCCGGTATTCGCGAGCAACCCGAACGACAAATCTCAGATTGGCTTCGACCAGCCTGTCTCGAGCACTAAGATCGCCCTTTCGGATTCGCCGGGCCAGGGCCGCTTCTTCCCGTGGAGAGAGCGGACGAGATGTGGATATGCTCTCCATATAGTTGAGTAAGGAATCTTCTGCGTTCGCCCCAGCTGCACGTTTACCATCTGCCATGGCAGGAGATCCAGGAAAGGGTTATGGCGATACTGTCTTCTCTGCCTATCCATTCCCCAACATAGTTCACGCCCGTCAGACCAGTAATTCTATCCCCTTGAAATAACCTTCAAAAGTCTTTCTCGCAAATATTAAACAAATTCTTGCCAAATCGCAAGTTAATTTAATTGTATATATTATAATTTCTAATATATACCGTATACTCAATTTACGATTCCGGTTATCCGATCAGTATCTCGAATAGAACGGCCGCGACGAGAGAAGACTCATCGCGGCCGTTTTAACTTGCTCATCTCAATTTTTGTAGGCCGTAAGGGAGAATCCACCGACATCTTGCAGGATTACGGCCGGCTAAACAGTCCGGTGGCATAGACCCTCCTCTTTGTTACAGGTTCCCGGCCCACAACTCACGCCCGTGATCCCACTCTCCAACGTTGAGCATTGGAGATCGTCGCCTACTCGGAATATTCATTCCAGATCAGCAGGAGGATGCTGAAGCCAACGGGGCATCGATCTCACAGCGAGCTCTCGGTCGAAACTCCAGACCATTCGGACGCCTGCCAAAATTGTTGTTCATTCCTCAATGAAGAACATAGTCAAAAATCTGAGATATGTCAAGTATTTTTATAGACTATATTACCATTTCTAATATAGTGATTCGTGAACTCTCCCTCGGTCTTATCCTCAATCAACGAATGGCGAGACGATCTTTGCATACCCACCCACGATTCGATCCGCTGGCGAGCGACAACCTGCTAAGCGTGGCCGCCCGAGTCCAGGACCCCGATAAAGGGCAGATTTCGAAACTCCTGGTTAAAATCGAGACCGTAGCCGACAACGAATTCATCTGGAATCGTGAAACCCAGATAGTCGATCGGGATGTCAACCGAGCGGCGTGCGGGTTTGTCGAGGAGCGTGCAAACTTTCAGACTTTCAGGTCTTCTTGCCTGGAGGCTTCGAAGGACGTAGTTGAGGGTAAGTCCAGTGTCGATGATGCCCTCCACGATCAGAACGCGGCGGTTTGTGATGTTAACATCCAGGTCCTTCAGAATTCGGACGACACCCGAGCTCTGGCTGGCATCATAACTCGAAATCGACATAAACTCGATCTGGATCGGGTTGGAGATCGCTCGGGAAAGGTCGGCCAGAAATATGAGGGACCCCTTTAGAATCCCGATGAGGACGAGTGGATCGGCCGCATCCGTCTCGTCTTCGGAGATTTGCCGGCCGAGCTCGGAAACCTTTTGTTGGATGGCCTCCGCTTCGATAAGGATCCTTTGGACGCGACTTTCCCCATTTTCCATGGTTTTCCCGTCTCTTAGGCAGTTTTCAATTTATTTAAATCACATATTTACAATGTCATATAAACGTGTAGAAACAAAGGTTATAGTTGCGATAAAAAAACCTTGACAAACGCCAGGGGTTGGTATAGATTGACCCTTGAACCCCAAGAGGTCCTAAAGTCCTTTGAACCTTCGAAAACCCGTTCGAGGAGCTTTTCCGGGGAGAAAGAATCCGTTGGCAGGAGTTGCAGGACGGAAACACTGAAATCCGGATGGATTCTTTCTGAGAACCGGGGAAGTCGAACAGGGCAGAAATCTCAAAGGACTGATGAAGGTCACTTGGGGTTCATTTTGTTTTTACGAGTCCATATTTGATCAGAAGGTTCTGATAATCCCTCTTGTAAAAGATCCGCACGTTGACCTCCGGATAGAGTTCCTTTAGCCGGCGCAACTTGCGGTTTTTTTTGGTCACAAGGCTTTGTCTCAGCGTCGTCAGTTCGATATACGTATCCGAATCGACCAGATAGAAGTCTGGCGAGAAGGCCTCCTTGACCAAACCCTCCTCATCCCATTCCAACTGAAACGTTCTTGGCTCATACTCCCATCGGATCCGATAAAAATCCAGAATCTTTGCGAACGCTTCTTCGCTCGTGTTCGCAAAAGTGTGTGTTTTTTCTACCCGCGAACCTGCAACGCCTTCCGCCTCAGAAGTTTTCTCGGGCACATCTTTCGATTGGAGATGTACTGTCAGAGATCGTTGTCCTACGGCATGGATGATCAGGTGGACGCACGCCCGAACATCGAGTTGATCTGTTCGTAGCACAAGATCGTAGAGGTACGGGTCATCTATGCTTCTTCCGTAAAGGGTTTCAACAAAGCGTTGCTGGGTTCGCTCTGCTTCAATCAGTCTGCTCCGCGCCTTTTCTCTCTCGAGTGATTCAGCTTCCACCAGGTTTTCTATTCGGTTTCGCTCAGAGGCAACAACCCGAACGTGGAACGCATTTTCAGAATCCTTGAAGACGCACTGACCTCCCCGCCCGATGAGGACGAAATTCTCATATTCCGCCGTATCTCGAATGAAGGATTCGACAAGTTGCAGATACAACTTCCGGTCTGAGTATAAACGCTCCAAGAAGTTGGGAGGTCGCTCCTGGATCCGGGGAAGGTCTACCTCATCGAGGCCGTAGGTGAGCACGAGGTCCTCGAGCCCGGCCCGATCAATAAAGACAAACCCCAGGTGCTCGGCCACACCCCGGGCGATTGCTTCACCGCTGCTTCCGATTTGTCTGGAAATCGTAATGACTGCCATGAAATGCAGGGGATGAATGGAAGGGGTTCTATCCTAATATAAATCAGTTAGTTGTTAGAGAATCGAGGGCCTCCTCGGCCGTCGATCCGGTCAGGAGACGCGTCCTCACAGATTCCTGTTGGAGCAGTCTGGCCAGTTCTCCCAATACCTTGAGGTAGACATCTTCGTGCTTGCTCGGCCAGGCAATCAAGACGAGGATCCGTACTGCCTCCTCGGCCGCAAAAGCTATGCCGTGGCTTGACATGCCGATGCATATGGCAGGTTCTATCACCCCTTCGTGACGGCAGTGCACGATTGCCACTTCATTCTCGACAACACTTCCTGAACGCGCTTCCTCCTGGATCAAGAAAGAGAGGAAGGAGCGAAAATCTCGCACATCTTCACTCCCCTCGAGCAGACCTGCCAATTCCCTTATGGCCCCGACCTTCTTGTCGCTCGTGATGTCCGGCAGAATTCGATCCGGCCGAAGCAACTTATTCAAATTCATGATCCAATCCTAAAGTTTCTTCTTGCAGAAATTGGAAACCTGGCGTTCACAAAAAAACAAAAAGCCGTACGGTCGAAGATCTTATCTCCGCCAGTACGACCCTGAATCAAATATGCACGTTGGGGCTGCCGTTGTCAAGAGAATCGAGATTCTGAATTAGGGGGAGAGGTTTGAAACCACCCGATCTATCGTCGCCTTCAGCGTAGTTGCAAACGCTTCTATATAATCGGGTTTCCCTCCTCGAGACAGGGCGAACCATGGATTTATGATAGTGCATCGCAATACGCTGACCCTCCCAACGGATCCAAACTCTCTAGAGGAGATTCCGAGTACCTGCAAATGTTCGTCCATACTATTCTTTCCGTCGAAACCCTCCAGACCGTATTGATCGTAGATGAACTCGGTACTCGAAATCATGAATTCGGGCCGTTTTGTGATTTCAGCTGGATCGAACTTCAGCTCGTCGCAAATGGCTTTATTCAGCTCATTCATTCTCGACAATGACGAGTTCCCGTCTGTGTTTACGATGAAACAGATCAGGTTAATGTCGGGAGGATCGGTGAGCACCCTCAGCTTAATTCCAGAGCTTGCCAACTCCAGAGACAGGTCTTTCTCGCACTTTAAATACAGCTCCTGTGCGCCCTGTATGCTCTTTCCGATAAGCTGTCCGTATCCGCTCTGATCCAGAGGCACAACTTTATGAGCCAGCCAGCACGCAGCCGCGGCAGCCCCTGGCTTTGAACCTTCCAAGATATGTCGCCCGATAAACGAGCTCTCTTCGTTCCCGCTGTCCGAGAAGATATAGGGAGCGTCGAAGGAAATCAGGTCTTTTACTTTATCGTTCCGAAACACGATGGTGCCGCAGGGATACGGTATGTATCCAAGTTTATGGGGGTCTATGGTTACAGAGTCTGAAGTGTGAATGGCGCTAAAACTCTTGAAGATTTCGTCAGAGGGCCAGATCCGAATAAATTTCATGATGTCTCCGGCAAGCCTCACTGGAGTTCCATCCTCTTCGCAGAAAAGTGTTCTTGCATAGCCCCCCCACGCTGCGTCGCAGTGGTGATAGAAACTGAGTCCTTCGCGCCTGAACTCCTCCTGAATTTCAGAAACTTCATGAATCTGGTCTACTGCCCCTTCCTCTGTAGATCCTACAACCGACGTCAGTGCAATGACAGGTCTCTTCAAATCCAGGCAATCCCGCAATCTTTCCCTTAAAGAGCCAATGTCCATCCTGAAGTGACTGTCGATCGGGATGAGTTCGATTTGTCCCCGGCCCATGCCAAGTGCCTCAACAACCTTTTTCAGTGAGTAATGCGCCGTCGCAGGCATGAGTATCAATCCAGGGTTCAAAGGCTTGAATCCTGATTCAGAAAAAAACCGATGTATCCCCAAGCCGGATATAGAATGCCTGGCCATCCGCACTTCGATCTCTTTATTTGTTTGACTTTCAGTCAAACCCTGACTTTTGTTCGCATAGGCCGAACGCAGTCTCGGAAGAATCTCCAGAACCTCATCAGGATCAAGGTTCAAAAGCACCCACGCATCTTTCACAGAAGCGAGATCTCCAGTATCTCCACCTGGGGTCCTTATTTCTATGTCAAGTCTAAGGTCCTCAGCAACCTTATTTGCCGCCAAAGGTAAGTACTTCAGGTTCCTGGCGACCCAAAGGGCCTCGAAGTTTGCGATCGTTCCGCCAGAAGTGATGTGACCCCAGGCGTCACCACCGTAGCCCATCAGCCTTGCCAGTTGTCGCCCGACCTCTATCTCATACCTGGACGTCATTGGCGATCCTTCATGGCTCACGTTGTTCGGATTGTGAAGCATCGCCGCAAAATAGCCAAGGACCGCGGGAAGTAGTTGGTCTCCCAACATATGGCCGATATACCTTGGACTATAAAAAGGAATCCCCCTCTTCAGGTCGGCGAGAAGGTTCTGAAAATGCTGCGTCATCTGGCCAACTGAATCCTGGAACGCTTTTTCTCTCTTTACGCTTTCGGGGACGAGAAATTCATCCTCCGGATGGAAGTTCCGTCTCCAAAATACGCAGTCCCTGAGTGCCTCAAGGACAAGACGCTCAAGGATGTCGGCGTTCTCGGCCTTCGGGCCCAGAAACCAGGAATTCAGTTTTGCATCCATCTCGTCCATTTTCAAGATCCGCATTTCGTGAATACGGCCCGGGTCAACCTTCATCCAATTTCGATGAAGATAGAGATTTGGGTCGCCAAGAGTCAAATCACCCGGCCCCTTAAACTCACGGAGCTGAATCCATCCATCTGGAGTCGCTTTTGACAAGAATCCAGAATGGATGGAATCGAGTTGATCGATTGAGGAGTGGACCCAAATGTATTATCTTTAAATATAGCTCAGCAGCCCACTTCCGGCCAGTCAACAAAGAAGGAATTTCCTCTGAGAAGCCATGATGACTGAAAGCAGGCGCTCGATACTCAACGAGGATGGGAGTTGTCCAGAGGAATATCTCGGCCTGATTCCGGACGACGACCTGCTGGCCATTCTTCGGATCGTCCTGCTCAACCGAGTGATGGATCGTCGTTTGATGATTCTTCAGCGCCAAGGGCGTTTGGGCTTCTACATGACGAGTTCGGGCGAGGAGGCAGTTACTGTGGGATCTGCCTACGCCTTGCGGGAAGACGACCCGATTTTCATGACATATCGGGAACTCGGCTCACTGCTGTGGAGGAAAGTGCCCCTTGATGCGATTATGAATCAGATGATAGGCAATGCAGAAGATGTCAACAAAGGTCGGCAGATGCCCGTCCATTATTGCTTTCGCGACTACCATATCCCTTCCGTGAGCAGTCCCGTGGGCACACAGCTGCCACACGCTTGCGGTTTTGGTTACGCGGCCAGATTCCGCCAGACGGAGAATGTGGCGTTGGCTTTTCTGGGAGAAGGCACGGCCTCCCAGGGAGATTTCCACACGGCGCTGAATTTCAGCGGCGTACTGAACGCCCAAACAATCTTTGTGATCAGAAACAACGGCTACGCGATCTCAACTCCCGAATCACTCCAGACCAGGGCCAGCAGCCTGGCAGTCCGGGCGGAGGGCTACGGAATCTTCGGCTTACAGGTAGACGGGAACGACCTGATCGCGGTCGTTCAGGCTGTGAAGGAGGCTGCAGAACGTGCCCGAAACGGGCGAGGGCCAACGCTGATCGAGGCCCTCACCTACCGTATGGGCGCACACTCATCTTCGGATGATCCGACCCGATACCGTTCAGAAGAGGAGACGCAGGAGTGGGAGAAAGTCGACGCCTTGGCCCGCCTGCGGATTCACGCAACGTGGCGGGGGATATGGGAGGATAAGATGGAAAAGGAGGTATGGGCAGACGCAGAAAAAGCCGTTTCGAACGCGATAGAGGACTGTGAACGCCTGCCACCCCCTCAGATAGAATCCCTCTTCGATGATGTCTACGATCGGATGCCAGAGGCGTTGCGCAGTCAGAAAGAAGAATATTTAGAATTCCTCGGTCGCAAAACACAATAGGATCCACCCTTGCCAGAGCTGGTTGAAATGAACATGATCCAGGCGCTTAACGACGCACTGGAGCTGCACATGCAGCGCGAGGAAAACGCGGTGATTCTGGGAGAGGACGTTGGGGGGTTTGGCGGCGTGTTTCGCGTGACTGAGGGATTGCAACAAAAATTCGGCGCAGAGAGGGTTTTCGATACCCCTTTGGCGGAAGCCGGAATCGTGGGTGCTGCGATCGGCATGGCGTTGGGCGGTCTCCAGCCGATCGTAGAGATTCAGTTTGCAGATTTTGTTTTCCCGGCCTTTGATCAAATTGTCAGCGAAGCTGCCAAGTATCGTTATCGCTCTGGGGGACAGTATGGAATCAAGATGCTCATCCGGATGCCCTACGGCGGTGGCATTCGAGGCGGCCATTACCATTCACAGAGCCCGGAAGCCTATTTTGCGCACACGCCCGGGTTGCGGGTCGTCATCCCCTCGGGCCCGTACGAGGCCAAAGGCCTGTTGTTGGGCGCACTCGAGTGCCCCGATCCGGTCGTCTTTCTGGAGCCCAAGAGGATATACCGCTCCGTAAAGGCCCAGGTCCCGATGGAGTATTATACGATCCCTATGGAAAAGGCCACAGTTGTTCGAGAGGGGCGTGACCTTACGCTGTTGGCGTATGGAGCCATGATGGATGTGGCCCGTGATGCTGTTCTGTTGGCCGAGGGCGAGGGCTATGATATCGAAGTGATCGATCTGCTCAGCATCTTGCCCTACGATCTCAAAACCGTATTGACTTCCGTGGAAAAGACCGGAAGGTTGGTTGTGATTCAGGAGGCACCGCGCACGTGCGGCTTTGCCGCCGAACTCCTTGCCGAGGTGCAGCAAAAGGCCTTTTCCAAGCTGCAATCGCCACTGCAACGGGTCACAGGCTTCGATACGCCGTTTCCCTATGCTCTGGAGGACCACTACCTCCCGAATAAGGAGCGTGTTCTGGAAATCTTGAGGAAGACGATAGAGTTCTGAATGTGGAGGGAACGCTGATGTACCGGTTTGTACTGCCGGACCTGGGTGAGGGGATAGCAGAGGCAGAACTGGTCGAATGGCTGGTGGAAGAGGGGAAGTCCGTCCAGGAAGATCAGATCATCGCAAAAGTGATGACGGACAAGGCCCTGGTCGAGATCCCGTCACCCAGGACTGGGCGGGTTCACCGACTCGTGGTGGATGAGGGGGCCATCGCATCCGTCGGAGCGGTGCTGATAGAGATAGACGATGCCGACGCTGATGTCGCACCCGGTGGAACCCGGGATGCTGACGTCAAAGGGCCGCTCCAAGAGGCCGTTAAAGCAAAGGAGGCACCGCCCAAACCAGAGGCTGAGAATCCTCCTCCGACGGGAAGCAGGGGCACCACCAATCATCCTCCGCACATGCCCCCACGTCCCCAGGCCCATCTCCCGATACCGAGCAGGGGCCGCGAGAAGCGGGCCGACGCAGTGCCCGCAGTCAGAGAATTGGCTAAACAGTTGAACATCGACATCGAGCAGGTACCTGGAACAGGCCCGGATGGAAGGGTGATGCGTCGAGATGTGGAGGCATTTCAGAAGGCCGCAGAGCGGAGCGTTGCTCCACCAACGCATCCGCCCGTATCAGAGTTGGCGCAAGAAGACGAGCCTGACTGGGAGCGGCAGCTGCTTCGTGGCGTTCGACGTTCGATCGCCGATCGTGTGATGCGATCCAAAACGCTAATTCCACACTATACGTATGTTGAGGAAGTCGACGTAACATCTCTTGAATCCGTTCGCAGGAACTTGCCAACAGACTCGGCCCCATCTCCACTGGCCTTTATTGCCCGTGCAGCACTCACCGTCCTGCCTGACTATCCTCAGTTGAACGCCTGTGTAGATGAACAGACAGGAGAAATCATCTTCAAAGCCGCGATTCATCTCGGAATCGCTGTGGCGACGGAGGAAGGTCTGATGGTCCCCGTCATCCGTAATGCCGGCAAGTTGGATGTTGCAAACCTCGCAATAAAAGTCCGCGAACTTTCCGAGAAAGCTCGGAAAAAGAAGCTCAATCTATCTGAATTGAGGGGGAGCACATTCACGATAACGTCTCTGGGTAAGCTGGGTGGCGTGATGGCAACGCCCATTATCAACTACCCTGCATCTGCGATTATGGGAGTACACGCTATTCGTACACTTCCACGATATGTGGACGGATCTGTCCAGCCCAGGGAAATCATGAACTTATCGTTGAGTTTGGATCATCGCATCGTGGACGGCTTCGAGGGGGCACAGTTTATTCAGGACGTGAGAGAAATCTTGCAGCGAGCTGATTTCGAAGAATTCCAAAAAGGTGATTGAACATGGACGAGGCAACGTTCAAACAGCAGCTCAGTGAAAAGCTTGTCGATCTCCGAAATCATAGCGGGCTTACGCTCGAAGAAGCGGCAGAGTCCAGCGGCCTTTCCGAGGATCAGCTCCAAGAATATGAAGCGGGCAATGCGCTGCCGGCCGTTGGAGAGTTGATGAACCTCGGACAGCTCTTCGGCGTGAGTTTGAATCACTTCTTCATGTCTGGGCCGCCGACCGCCAGGGTGGAGATCGTGCGGTCCACGGAACGGTGGAAGGTTGACCCGCAGACCGACACCGCCGCAGCGTTGAACTACAGCTATGAGGCGCTTGCTTACCGGCTGACTGACAAGGTGATGTCCCCCTTCCACGTTGAAATCCCTCCAAGTGAGCAAAAGGACGTTAAACCACTGTCTCACGAAGGAGAGGAATTCCACTTTATCCTCTCGGGGGAAGTGGAGATGACCATCGATCAGGATACGTATCGCCTCGCCAGCGGGGATTCCATTTACTTCGATTCCCGTCTCCCTCATACTGTGAGGGCCTTGGGCTTTCAACCGGCACGTATGCTCGCGTGTTTGGTCAATGTCCATCGACCCGCGAAGGGTGAAAGTCCAATGCAGCGGGCGCATTGAGCCTTCGCGTGCTGCCCTCGTGGAGGTTCGATGAATCAAAAGGCGCCGGGTTGCGAACTGAGCCTGTTCATTTTTTTAGCAGCCTCCTGCGGACAGGTAACGATATCTTGACAGTTCCCTGCTGAATAGCCCCGATCGGGATGGCGCCTTTCGGCCATATCTTCTTGTAATTTTAGATGATATGGAACAAGCTTGGCATTCGGCACGGTTTTGGCTCCTGTAGCACGAAGTCAACATTCTAGATCAACCGAGTCTCCGGAGTAGTCTTGTATGGTGACTGAAGTTGGAGTGATCATCGCGAGCGCCTGTCGTACCCCCATCGGGTCCTTCAACGGGTCCCTCTCCAGTTTGAGCGGACCCGAACTGGGGGCCGTCGCGATTCGTGAAGCGCTTTCTCGCGCTGGACTAAAGGGAAATGATGTAAGCGAAGTGATTATGGGCCAGGTTGTGACCGCAGGTGCAGGGCAGGCTCCCGCCCGCCAGGCCGCCCTTTCCGCGGGCATTCCAGACTCCGTTCCCTGTACGACGATCAACAAGGTCTGTGGATCCGGCATGAAAGCGGTAATGCAGGCCGCACAGGCCATCCAGCTGGGTGACGCAAATGTTGTCGTCGCTGGGGGCATGGAAAGCATGTCGAATGCCCCCTACTTGCTCGATAACGCACGGTTAGGTTATCGACTTGGCCACGGTTCGATGATAGACAGCCTTCTCAAAGATGGTTTGTGGGACCCCTATAACGATTTCCACATGGGAGAGGCCGCGGAACTCTGCGCCAGGGAATGTCGTGTCTCGCGGAAGGCCCAGGATGAGTTCACGATCCAGTCCTACAAAAAAGCACAGGCCGCACAGGAGAGGGGCTTCTTCGACGATGAAATCGTCTCTGTTGTGGTCAAAGAGAGACGTGGTGAGCAAGCGGTTTCAGGCGATGAAGAACCCGGGCGCGCCGACTTTGACAAAATCCCGCGTCTGAAACCGGTATTTCAGGAACAGGGCACCGTGACGGTTGCGAGTGCATCCCCCATCAGCGACGGGGCGGCCGCGTGTGTGGTTATGTCCGTCCAGCGCGCTCACGAACTCGGCATCGAACCGCTTGCGCGGATCGCAGCTCAGGCCTCTGCGGCCAGGGAGCCGGAATGGTTCACCATGGCGCCCGCCAAAGTGATCCCCCGCATCCTCAGGAGGGCCTCGCTGTCCCTTGAGGATATCGACCTCTTCGAGATCAACGAAGCCTTTGCGGTCGTGAACCTGGCGGTCGGCCAGGAGTTACACATAGACATGGACAAGGTTAACGTTCACGGCGGCGCCGTGGCGCTCGGGCATCCCATTGGTGCGAGCGGGGCTCGGATCTTAGTTACATTGCTACACGCCTTAGCGCGTTACGGCAAGAGGAGAGGACTGGCCTCGATCTGTATCGGAGGAGGAGAAGCCTGCGCGCTCATCGTGGAACGACCGTCCTCGTAAGGTGTTCGCTATGAATTTACTAGAATCTACATACGGCGCGCTGCTTGACGCGTCCCTCCTTCCAGGCGGCGTTGTCGGAATCTTCGTCGTGGTCTGTATCCTGGGTTTCGCAGGTGCGCCTCTCTGGCTGTGGACGGTTTCTTGGGGCGCAGCTTTGTGGGTTCTTGGAGCACCCCCCTGGCTTGGACTCGTCTATGTCGTGCTGGCGCTGGTTCTTAACCTTCGTCCGCTTCGCCGAGTGTTGCTGTCAGCGCCGATCATGTCCGTCCTGCAAAGGGTGAATATCCTGCCCGTCATTTCAGAAACCGAGCAAGCCGTACTGGATGCGGGCGATGTATGGATAGAAGGCGAGCTGTTTTCAGGAAAACCTGATTTCAAGCGTCTGAATGCACAACCCTATCCCGACCTGACCGAGGAGGAACGGGCATTTCTGGACGGGCCTGTTAACGAAGTCTGCCGCATGGCCAACGACTGGGAAGTACACGTAAATAAGGATATCCCCGAAGAGGCCTGGAACTACATCAAAGAAAACCGATTCTTCGGTATGATCATCCCGAAGGCCTACGGTGGCCTTGAGTTCTCCGCCTCAGCCAACAGTGCGGTCGTTGGAAAGTTGATTTCAAGGTCCTTGACCTTGGGGCTCACAGTGATGGTACCGAACTCCCTGGGGCCTGCCGAACTGTTGATTCATTACGGAACGGAGGAGCAGAAGAAATATTATTTGCCGCGCCTGGCTTGTGGGGAGGAAGTGCCCTGCTTTGCCCTTACCGAGCCTACGGCGGGCTCAGACGCAGGCAGCATTCAGGCAAACGGTCTCGTCTTCAAGGGAGAGGACGGCCAGCTATATCTGAAACTGAACTGGGAAAAACGGTATATCACCCTGGCGATGGTTTCGACCGTCGTGGGTCTGGCGTTCAAGCTCAAGGATCCGGACAATCTGCTCGGCAAATCTGAGAATCCAGGGATTACGTGTGCCTTGATCCCAACCAGGACACCGGGTGTCGTGATCAACAGGCGGCACGACCAGATGGGTGTCCCATTTTACAATAGTCCCGTCGAGGGGCACGACGTGATTGTGCCTATCGATTCTATCATCGGAGGTGTCGAGGGAGTGGGACAGGGTTGGCGGATGTTGATGGAGTCTCTGGCAGCAGGACGCGGCATCTCACTCCCGGCAATGGCCCTTGCAGGGACCAAGTTCGTGGCACGGGCTGCCGGTGCCTATGCGACCGTCCGAAGACAGTTCGGCCTATCCATCGGCCAGTTCGAAGGAATCGAGGAACCGTTGGCCCGCATCGGCGCATTCGCCTACCTGATGGAAGCGACCCGTCGCTACACCTGTGGCGCACTGGATCAGGGCGCAAGGCCTGCCGTCGCGACGGCCATCGTCAAATACAACCTTACAGAACTTCACCGCAAGGCCATTAACGACGGCATGGACATTTTCGCCGGGAACGCGATTGCTCGAGGTCCCCGGAACCTCCTGGCCCACATCTACAGCTGGACGCCTATCACGATTGCCGTGGAAGGGGCCAACATCCTGACGCGTACCCTCATGATCTTCGGGCAAGGTGCAATTCGTTGTCACCCGTACGCGGCTGCAGAAATCAAGGCGCTCAAATCTGGCAATACGGAGGCGTTCGACCTTGCACTCTGGAGACACATCCGTCACATCGTACGCAACCTCTTTCGCTCGATTTTCTTAAGCATATCTCAGGGACACCTGGCCATTTCGCCAGTGAGCGGTCCTGCGGCACGCTACTACCGAAAACTGGCGTGGGCGTCAGCCACCTTCGCCATCCTAGCCGATCTTACGATGGTTGCGTTGGGTGGCGAATTGAAGCGGAGAGAAAAAATTACGGGTCGTTTCGCCGATCTCTTTTCCTGTATGTACTTGGGAACCGCTACCCTCCGTCGGTTTGAGGCCGAGGGACGCCGGACCGACGACCTGCCCCTTCTGCATTGGTCCATGCAGTTCATACTTGCACAACTTCAGCACAGTTTCGACTCACTTTTGAAGAACCTCAAAGTCCCCGGGTTGGGTCTGCTCGTTCGAGGGCCGATCGCCCTCTGGTCACGCATAAATCGCATCGAAACGATGCCGTCTGATGAACTGGGCGCTCAAGTTGCTCGTATCATTCAGACCCCCGGTCCCCAGCGCGATCGTTTGACTGAGGGAATCTACGTGCCCGACGACCCCAACGAGGCACTCGGGAGGCTGGAGCGTGCCTTCAAGATCTCTTACGACGCCGCGGCCGTCGACCGCAAGATTCGAGACGCGGTTCGGGCTCAAAAATTGCCCAAGGGCAGACCGCGAGAGCTCGTCTCGGTCGCTCTCGAGTCAGGGATTATCGGCGCCGAAGAATCGCGGTTGATTGAAGAAGCGGAAGCAGCGCGCAATGATGCGATCCAGGTGGATAGTTTTACGGTCGAGGAGTATTTTTCCTCAACGCCTGCCAAGCCGCAAAACGTTGAAGAACGTCATTTCACTTCGGACAACTAAAAGCTGGATCTGATATGGGTGTCGACGAACAATCTCCAAAAGATCACGGTGGTACCTGCGAAAACGCCTCCTTCGGCTGAGCCGACATCCGACTGATGCGGCGGCTCGACCACCCCGGCAGACGCCAGCGAGTTTCCCATCTGTGACGCGGCCCTAGAATTGCGAGGTGTCTCCTGAGATGCAGTTTCCATTCCCCACCTTGAACCCGACATTATTGTCGGGTATATTTATACATAGTACTATTTTAGCTCATCCAAAAAAGGCAAATCTGCCGAAAGGTCGGGCCGCGAGCGTACCGGCCCTGCTCTGACGAATCGTAGGGGTCTTGCAGTAGTCTGAGGGCGAAAGGTCGGTTCGTATATAAAGCCGCACCGCCGAAGAAGAGGTTATTATCGGGAGGTGCGGCTATTTGTTTATGTCCCGGTAAAAGAGAGGTGATGGAAGTGCCGCCGAAAGTGATCTACGTGAGGTGGGAGGACGCCTGCTGGGATCCGGATAGGTGGATTGGAGCAGACGATATTGACCCAAAATTTGAGTTAGAATCGGTAGGTATTCTGGTCAGAGATGATGGAAAATATGTCAGTTTTGCGACGGATAGGCGTGGGAATACTTATCGGAATGTACACCACATCCCAAGGGAATATATCAAAGAAATGCGAGAAGTCAGAAGCTGGAGATGAAAAGATATTCAAAAGACTCATATAAAGGGGTAATGGACTCAATATATCCAAAAGTTAGCTGCAATTGTGGGGGAACCGCCTCACAGATTCTTCAATATCAAACCTTAATGGATCAGTACTAATACTCACTGTGCACGATTGGAATAGAAAATCGGGAAAGGCCTATATCACTTCTGGAATAGGCCATGGAAGAACAAAACTTGCTGCTTTTGATAATGCAGAGTTAAACGCAAACATAATCTCTACGAATGCCATAAAAGTTTCTTCATTTGTCCCCCCCAATTGGAATGGATCTCAAAGACTAAGCTTTTGAATTGAAGGGCAGAAGGCAATGAAGAAAATAGGGGAGACGATAAAAAGACGCCGGGTGGCATTGGGGTACACTCAAGAGTATGTGGCCAATCAAATTAAGGTTACTATAGTCACTGTCTATAAATGGGAGAATGACATCCATTTCCCACAAGGTCGCCATTTAATTGAACTAAGCGATATGTTAAGAATTCCCATAAGGCAACTTTTTTGAACCAGGATGTCCTGAGCGCTGCGTTCCAGACCCTGATCGGCCGTGACCACCTCTTGGAGTGCCGGAAGTGGACACGGGTCGCCGAGACCTCTCTGGACCAGCTTCCGGAGACAGAGGTTCGGGAGACACTACGGGACATGTGCTTATTTTTGGTAGAGCGTGGTATTTAGTTGAATATTTACAATACGATATAAACTATTTCAATTAAAAATAACCGGAAGTAATAATTTAGATGAAGAATGCTTGACAATCCATGAAGATTGCGGTACTTTGAATTATTGAACCCCAAGAGGTTCTAAGGTCCTTTAAGACTTCCCCAACCTATTCGAGGTGCTTTTCCGGGGAGATAGATTCCATCCCCACGAAGGGATTCTATCTAGGTAACGGAAAAGTGGAATAGGCCTGAAACTTCAAAGGACCGATAAAGGTCACTTGGGGTTCACTTTTTTAGCAGGTTACGATAATCGCACGGTGACGCCCGGGCAGGCTTCTTTTTAACCGGCGCAACTTGCGGTTTTTTTTTGTCAAGGCGGGACGGTCCGGGCCAACGTGGTGGATGATGCGAGGTAGTGGCGCCGGTGCTAGGATTTTGTTACTTTCCTGGTGTCGTCGGATGTGTCACGAGACGGTCTGAAACACCGGGAGAAAATCCCCATCTGTGCAAGATTCGAAGAATACCTGTCTTCAACACCCACTGCACCGCGCAAGTTCGGATACGCACGCCCCCTAACGTCGGACGACTGAAATGAGTCTTGACGAACGCTTCGAACGGATCACGGTGCTCGGTGCTGCCGGCAAGATGGGAAGCGGGATCTCCCTGCTGTTGGCCCAGGAAATCGTCCGCCTGAAAAACATCCCTGAAAACCAGAAAAAGTCCTACCAGTTAAACCTGATAGATGTCAGACAAGAGGGATTGGATGGCGCGCTCAACTACGTTCGGACGCAGTGCACAAGAAAGGCCGAGTCGAACGTCGACCGTCTCCGGACGCTTTACGACGACCGAGAGGATCTAAAGACTGACGAACAGATCGTTAAGGCCTTCGTTGACGACGCCCTATCGGTCATCTGCACACATACCGATATCCACCAGGCCGCTGACTCACGGCTGGTCTTCGAAGTCGTCCCCGAAGACGAACAGCTGAAGATAGACACCCTTCGCACCGTGGGTGACATCTGTCCCGGTTCCTATTTCTTTTCCAACACCTCTTCCATTCCGATTGGATTTCTGGATCAAGAGGCCGGCCTTGGTGGGCGTCTTATCGGGTCCCACTTTTTCAATCCACCAGCCGTGCAAAAGCTGCTCGAGCTGATCCCCTCTTCCGCAACCCGTCCGGAACTGACTGAGATGGCACGGGACCTGGGACGACGTCTAGGCAAAACAGTTGTGTTCTCCGGCGACGTTGCCGGCTTCATCGGTACGGGTCATTTTGTGCGGGAGGCACTCTACGCCTTAGACCAGGCGGGCAATCTGCGTGAACGTTTCGGTGTGCACGGGGCGATCTACGCGTTAAACAAGATCAGCCAGGAAGGACTGATCCGTCCGATGGGAACGTTTCAGCTCCTCGATTATATCGGGTTGGACGTCATTTTGTCAGTCCTGCGAGTGATGGCAAAGCACATCGACAGGGAAACATACCGCTCCGATCTGATCGACCAGATGAGCTCGAAAAAGCTGATGGGCGGGCAGCGAACCGATGGATCGCAGAAAGACGGGTTCTTCCAATACGAAGGGCGACGAGCGGTTGGCATCTACACTTTTGATCAGGAGGCATACCTGCCTCTTGATTCCGGATCCCTGGGGCCCGTGGACCAGGCGCTGGACCCGATTTCCGAGGTGGGCGCCTCGTGGAAGGGTTTGTTGGGCGATCCGGATCTCGATCAAAAGCTGAGAAATCACTTCGCCTGCCTAGCCGCATCGGACAGCCCCGGTGCTCGGCTGGCCATGGCCTATCTGATTGAGTCTAGCCGAATCGCCCAGGAACTCATCTCCGAAGGGATCGCAAAATCGTCCGAGGACATCAACACGGTTTTGATCACGGGGTTCCATCACCTATATGGCCCGATCAACGAGTTTACGGCCTCTTGACCTGTCCCGTGTTCGGAAGGAGGTCTCGTGATTAAGTTTGGAGAGGGCAACCTTCGAATCCCCCAGTTCGCCAAGCCCGTATACGTCGTGGCGGGCGGTACGACCGATTATCGGAAGCGGTATCCTGAAAAATCCACGGAGGAACTGACGGCAGAGGCCCTCAACATGGCCGTCCTGGAAAACGGCCTCAAGGTGTCGATGCCGGAATTCAAAAGGATGGTCAACTTCTGCGTCTATTCTCAGTTTGCAGACCATTTCGGCGACCAGCTCCTGGCGGCTGCCCGCGTACACGACGGGCTCGGCTTCGATCCGCTCGGCAACATAGAGGTCAAGACCGGGGGCGCAACGGGGGGTCACGCCGTGCTGGCGGCAGCGATGGCGATCGCCTCGGGCTATGCTGACGTGGTACCGGTTGTAGGATGGGAACGTATGGACGAAGTGCCGACCAAACACGGGAACTCATACATCGCGTCCGCGGCCTGCAAGAACTTCGAGTCCGAACTGGGCTGGATGTACGCCAGCTACTACGCTTTGATGGCCCAGCGATATCTGCATGAAAACCAGGTGCCCAGGGAGACGCTCGCCAAGATTGCGGTGAAGAACCACCGCTACGCATACTCATCACCTTTCTCCCAAAACCCAATGAAGCTGACGGATGAGGAAGTCCTGCAAAATGACATGGTCTCCGACCCGTTGAGCTTCCTGGAATGCTGCGTGATGAGCACTGGTGCGGCGGCCCTCGTCCTGGCAGACGAAAAAATGGCCTACAAACTCTCTGACAACCCCATTCGATTGAGTGCGATCTGCTCCGGTACGCACACGCTCAGGACCGCCGACCGACGCCCGATGGAAGTCCTTCGTCTGCCGCACGAGCCTGAAGAATTGTACGAGGATCGCGAGTGGGACTGGCCAGGCTTCAGTTCGTTCCTGGCCGCTCGAATGGCAGCCTACCTGGCCTATCACATGGCCGGTATCCAGAATCCTCTGGAAGATCTGGACCTTCTGGAAACGCACGACGCCTTCACCATCAGCGACATCCAGACATACGAAGATATCGGTCTTAGGCCCTATGGCCAGGGACGTGAATTTATCGAGAGTGGTGAAGCCTACTTGGGGGGGAAACTGCCCACGAACCTGTCCGGGGGGCTACTGGGATCTATGCACGCTGTGGGCGCGACCGGAATCTTCCAGATTGTGGAACTGATCTGGCAGCTTCAAGGCCAATGGGCGAAATTCCACACGGATCCAAAGATCTGGGAACGGTGCGGCAAGACCATACCCGATGACATCGAAAACCTCCAGGCGATCAACCCCAGGCGCGGCGCCGCCATCAGCCACGCGGGCACGGGCAGCCACGTCACAATGGCAATTCTAGAGACAGCTTAAATCGATCCTGAGGAGGCATTATGCCGGTCGAATTGATAGCTCCAGGATGCGAAGCCCTCAACCCATCTCCCCTGGTAATCAAGAATGTGAAGAATTATTTCCATATCCACACGTATGGTGGGCTCAGTGAGTTCTTCGAAGGGCTGCGCGAATCTAAACTTCTGGGTAGACACTGCATAAACCATCGTTGTGAGGAAAGTCAGATCTGGCTGCCGCCCAGGGTGTATTGTCCGGATTGCCTGGAACCCATGCAATGGGTGGAAGCACCTCAAACAGGTGAAATCTACACGCACACCACCGTTGAATACCCTGGGAGCAACTTCAAGCTATCTACGCCCTGTCCGCTCATTTCAGTTTCGTTGGACGGCGTCTGTACGAAACTGATGTCATTCCTGATCGAAGGGGAACCGAAGATCGGCTTGAAGGTCAAGGCATGGTTTCGAACCGAGACCCCGACGCACACGATTCTCGACCTGGCCTGGAAACCGGCTTGAGGTAGACGACGAGGGTCAAACCCGTGAATGCGGTAAAGAAATCGGCTCCTGGTCTGGACATCCGGGAATTCGAGGTTGGTTCGGAAAGGGGTTTTCTTCCTCCTGTTGACCCGATCGGAGCATTGCCGAGCCATTTCCTGGCCTGGGAACAAGCTGCACACGAGCTGCCAAAACTGCTGGCGACGGGTCGCATTCGTGCCATTGTGGGTGAACTCCCTATCCTGGATTCTTCTCCGCTGAGAAGTCGCGATGAACGCGAAAGGGCCATGCTCCTCCTGCCCTACCTCGGACACGCCTACGTCTGGGGCGACGCAAAGCCGGCTGATCGCATCCCCCACAGCTTGGCTCGCCCGTGGTGCCAGATTTCCGGGCATCTGGGCCGCCCACCCGTTCTCTCCTATGCTTCGTACGCGCTCGGGAACTGGAGGCGGATCGACGCCAATGGCCCAATCCAGTTGGGAAACATCGCACTCCTTCAAAACTTTCTAGGCGGGATTGATGAAGAATGGTTCGTCCTTGTTCACGTAGCGATTGAACAGCAGGCCGTCGGTGCCCTCACCTCCATCCCCGATGCCCTCGGCACAGCTGCTTCAGGAGACCCTGACCGGCTTGCGCAGGCCCTTCGACGAATCGCGGCCTCTCTTGAAGGCATGAATCGCCTCCTATCCCGGATGCCCGAGCATTGTGATCCGTATATCTACTACAATCGAGTAAGGCCCTACCTGCACGGCTGGAAGGATCATCCATCACTCCCCCGGGGCGTCACCTACGACGGCGTAGCAGAGTTCAAAGGTGAACCCCAACGGTTTCGTGGGGAGACCGGGGCGCAGAGTTCCATCATCCCGTCATTGGATGCGGCGCTGGGAATTACCCACCAGGATGACCCCTTACTGGCCTTTTTGAATGAAATGCGTGACTATATGCCGCCAAGACACAGGGCTTTTATTGAAACCATTGAGTCTAAGGGATCCGTCCGAGACTATGTGGTCGATCATCATAAGAATAATCCTGCACTTCGAGATTCCTACAATGGATGCATTGAACAGATGGAGGAATTCCGCTCCACTCATCTGGACTACGCCAGGAACTATATTGAACAGCAGGCGCAAGCTGCCTCGGTCAACCCGACCAGTGTAGGTACTGGGGGAACCCCTTTTATGGCATACCTGCAAAAACATAGAGACGAGACCGCCGATCACATCATTTGATTCGGGTAAGATGAATGACGTCAACGCTTGATTACAAACCCCACAATAGAGT
The DNA here is from genome assembly GCA_965248435.1 of Candidatus Latescibacterota bacterium. GTDB lineage: Bacteria > Latescibacterota > UBA2968 > UBA2968 > CBDFJH01. Next base: position 5,248,632 of record OZ252100.1, on the reverse strand, counting down.
CCGCTTCGTCACCGCTGCCTCACTATTCGACGGACACGACGTGTCGATCAACATCGTCCGCCGGATGCTCCAGCAGGGCGGAGCTGAGGTGATCCATCTCGGCCACAACCGTTCTGCTGCAGAGATTGCCAACGCGGCCATTCAGGAAGATGTCCAGGCCGTGGCCGTGAGCTCCTATCAGGGCGGCCACCACGAATTTTTCCAATACCTTGTCGATCTTTTGCGTGAGCGAAACGCCGACCACATCAAAATCTTCGGGGGCGGAGGTGGTGTGATTCTGCCATCCGAGGCCCGTGCGCTCGAGAAATACGGTGTCACCAAGGTCTATTCGCCGGAAGATGGCCGCCGACTGGGTCTTCAGGGAATTATTTCCCATATGCTTGAAACTGCTGATTTCGCCCTGAATTCCGGCTCGCTGGATGGTGATCCTTCGCGGCTCACCACGGAGTCAACGGCGCTGTTGGCCCGCCTCATCACGGAAGCCGAAGGCCCAGGCCTTTCAGACCGCAGCAGAGAATCTATCTCGCGTCTGGCCGCGAAGCGCGACACACCGATCATTGGAATCACCGGCACGGGCGGAGCCGGCAAGAGCTCCATTGCCGACGAGCTCCTATTGCGATTGCTGGGAGACTTTCCGGAGCTGCAGATCGCTTATTTGTCTGTCGATCCCAGTAAGCGAAAGACCGGGGGCGCGATGCTTGGTGACCGGATCAGGATGAACTCGGTCTTTGACCAGGACCGGGAGCCCTCCAAATCACCGCGAGTCTACGTGCGCTCCCTCGCAACCCGCGGCTCCCTTTCCGAGTTGTCAAAAGTCACGGAGCAGGCCATTCAGATACTTCAGGCGTCAGGCTTTGATCTCATCTTCGTCGAGACAGCTGGCATCGGTCAGGGGAGCTCGGCCGTCGTCGACATTTCTGACGTGAGTCTCTATGTGATGACTCCGGAGTATGGGGCCGCCTCTCAGCTTGAAAAGATAGACATGCTGGATTACGCTGACCTGACTGCCGTGAACAAGTACGATCGACACGGCGGGGAGGACGCCCTGCGTGAAGTGCGTCGGCAGATTCGGCGAAACGGGCAGACGTTCCACGACGTTCCAGACCCCGAGCTTCCCGTGTTTGGCACGATCGCGAGCCAGTACGGAGATGCTGGCGTGACGGCCCTTTATCTCGCTTTGCTCGGGCGTTTAAAGAAAGACATCCAATCTTCACTCGAGCTCCCTCAGGGAACCGTGACCGGGAAGCGACACATCATCATTCCCGAAAACCGGAGTGCCTATCTGGGCGAGATCGCTTCGATCATCCGAGACCGGCGTGCATGGGTGGAACACCAGGTCTCCCTGGCTCGGCGGCTGTATCAGCTCGATGGTGCGAAACGCGAATGCGAAGACCCGGAAGCCAGGAGCGCGATCGGGAAACGCCTCGAAGAGCTACGGAACGAAATGGATTCGGAGTGCTGGGGGCTCATCCAGGGCTGGGGCGACATCAAGAAGGTGTATTCCGAGGATCGACAGAGTTTCGAAGTTCGGGGGCGGTCCGTTTCCGTCGACACGACGCACACGACGCTATCCGGCACACGGATTCCGAGAGTGGCCGTTCCGAACTTCGAAGACTGGGGCGAAATTCTCAAATTTCGACTGAAAGAGAATCTCCCAGGATTTTACCCATACACGGCAGGGGTCTATCCATTCACACGCAGGGAGGAGGATCCGCGACGACAGTTCGCCGGAGAAGGCGGACCTGAACGCACGAATCGGCGCTTCCACGATCTATGTCGTAACGATCGGGCAAAGAGACTTTCGACCGCATTCGACAGTGTAACGCTCTACGGCGAGGATCCGGACGAGCGGCCGGACATCTTCGGACGTATCGGCGAGGGAGGCGTATCGATCGCGACTTTGGACGACACAAGCCAATTGTTTGAAGGATTCGACCTGACAGATCCGATGACAAGCGTATCGATGACGATCAACGGCCCGGCGCCGGCGATGCTTGCGATGTTCTTTAATGCCGCTATCGATCAGGTCGTGAGCAAGTTTGCCCGAGACCACGCACACGATCCAAATCCCGAAGAGCGAGAACGCATCAAGCGCGAGACCTTGAAAGCAATCAGGGGAACGGTACAGGCGGACATTCTCAAAGAGGATCAGGCTCAAAACGAGTGCATCTTCTCAACGGAGTTTGGTCTACGGATGATGGGGGATATGCAGCAGTACTTTGTAGACCACGATATCCGCAACTATTACTCCGTTTCCGTGTCGGGGTATCACATCGCCGAAGCCGGCGCCAACCCGATTACTCAGCTCGCGCTCACACTTGCTAACGGGTTCACCTACGTGGAATACTATTTGGCCAGAGGCATGCAAATCGATGATTTCGCGTCAAATCTCTCATTCTTCTTCAGCATCGGGCTCGATCCTGAGTACTCCGTGATCGGGAGAGTGGGGCGTCGCATCTGGGCCAGAGCCATCAACGAGCGATATGGCGGCAATGCGCGGAGCCAGAAGTTCAAGTACCACTCCCAGACATCCGGTCGATCACTCCAGGCCCGCGAAATCCAACTCAACGATATCCGGACCACACTCGAAGCGCTAACCGCCGTCTACGACCAGAGTAACTCGCTGCACACCAATGCGTTCGACGAGGCGATCACGATTCCGACAGAGGCGTCCGTGCGCCGAGCTGTTGCGATTCAGCAGATCATCCACCACGAATTCGGCCTTACGCAAAATGAGAATCCTCTTCAGGGCTCCTACATCTTCGAAGAGCTGACAGACCTTGTAGAGGAGGCCGTATTGGCGGAGTTCGACCGAATCAACCAGCGTGGCGGCGTCCTCGGGGCCATGGAACTCCAGTATCAACGAGGCCGCATCCAGGAAGAATCTATTTTCTACGAGCGCAAGAAGGACAGCGGCGAACTCCCGATCGTGGGCGTCAATGCCTTTCTCGGAGAAGAATCCATTGACGAGGCGGAGTCCGATGCCATGAAGCTCGCTCGCGCCACTCCCGAAGAGAAGCGGCATCAAATCGATCGACTCAGAGCGTTCCAGGCGCAGCACTGCAAGCAGGCACCTGCAGCGCTCGAGCGTTTAAGGCAGGTAACATCGAAAGGTGACAACGTGTTCGCAGAGCTGATGAACACGGTCAGGGTAGCCAGCCTCGGTCAGATAACGCAAGCCCTCTATGAAGTGGGCGGTCAATACCGGCGGGCGATGTGATGCCGGCCATCGATAGAAAGGCGACACAGAAGCCAGAATGAAAGCGCTCCTATTTCATCAACACGGCGAGGAAGATGTCCTCAGCTATGAAGAATTGCCAACGCCCGAGCCGCATGCGGGTGAGGCCCTCGTGAGGGTATCGGCCTCGGCGTTGAACCACCTGGATGTCTTTGTCCGTCGCGGATGGCCGGGGCTAAGATTGCCCATGCCGCACATTGGGGGTGCCGACGGCGCGGGCATTGTCGAACGGATCGGGCCCGGGCAAACCGATTTCCGCACCGGAGACAGGGTAGCCATCTATCCCGGGATCCTCCCGGTTGAAGATGAGTTTACGCTCAGGGGAGACCATTCCCAAAGCCCAAGCTTTTACATAATAGGTGAGGGCTGTCGCGGGGCATTCGCAGACTACGTCGTGGTACCGACCAAAAACCTGGTGAAGATGCCTGAGGATGCGACTTTCGAAGATACAGCGGCCGTACAGCTCGTTTTTCTCACCGCCTGGCGCATGCTCATCACGCGCGGGGAGCTCCGTGCAGGTGAAACCGTGCTGTTTGTCGGAGCAGGCGGGGTCAACACGGCCGCGCTCCAGGTCGCAAAGCTGGCCGGCGCAGTTGTGTATATGTTAACGAGTTCTCAGGAAAAGATGGACCGTGCGGCAGAGCTCGGAGCAGATCACGTTTTGAGCTACAAAACGGGCGACTGGCTGAAGACGATACAGAAAATGACCGGCAAACGGGGCGTAGACCTGGTCGTGGACAACGTGGGCCAGGCGACGTTTCAACAGAGCATTATGGCCCTCCGCAGAGGCGGGCGACTGGTCACCGTTGGCGGGACAAGCGGCCCCAAGCCAGAGATCGACATTCGCTACGTCTTCATCAAGCAGCTCCAGATCATCGGATCGACCCTGGGCTCACCACAAGAATTCCGCGAGGTGATGAAACTGGTGTGGGCGGGCAAACTGAGGCCGGTCATCGATCGTGAAATGCCTTTGGAAGAAGGCGTGGAGGCCTACCGGTTGATGGAGCAGGGAGGCCTGTTTGGAAAGATCGTTCTGAAACCATAAGAAAAGGCCCGAACGTCCAATTCGAGCCCCGGTGATTCACATCTAACAAGAATTTCCTCTCCGGCCTACTTAGTCCTTTCCGTTTTCACCTCATCCCCCTCTTCCTCGCACGTGAGCAGAGTCTCCTTCTCGTCCTCCTTCGTGCTCAAGTGCACTGGCCGGCCCCAGATCTTCCGAACGTTTCTTAGCGTATCTTTTGCATATCCCATGTCCAATCCGACACCATCGTATTGGTGAGACAGGAGCAGCTCGCCGCGATTGCGATAGTTCCCTTCGACAACGTAAATAGACGGTCTTCCAAAGTTCGTCAGTCCGAGAAGCATCTGTCGCTTGACCTTCTCGAATTCTCGGCTCTCAATCTTATAGTGATCCTGTTTATTATCAAATTGGTAGGTGAACAGTTTCTGGTCCCTGCAGAAATCTTCCGTTAAAAACGCATCGATAAATCCGATGTCGTTGTAGATCCGCCTCACTTCAAAGATCTTCTCCAGCCCCAGCCCGGTTTCCTTGTCCCACGATTTACGCTCCACAAAATCCTCACATGCTTCGTACTCCGGCCCGAACTTTCCTTTGTTCCATCTATCTTCGATATCCCTGAAGAGCTCCAAACCCAGCTTGTAGGGGTTGATTCTACCGGGACGCATCCCCATTGTTCCGGAATGGTGCTCTGCATAGTCGATCAGTTCTGAATCCTTAAGCGCCATCTGGGTCATGATTCTTGAATGCCAGAAAGAGGCCCATCCTTCGTTCATCACCTTCGTCTGCCGCTGCGGAGCGAAGTAATATGCTTCTTCCCTGACCATTGAAAGGATGTCAGACTGCCAGTTCTCCAGCGGAGCGTGTTCTCTAAGGAACAACAACGTGTCCTTTTCAGGTGACTCCGGGAATTGACGCTCCCTTTCTTTCTCTGCTTTGATCTCTTCTTTCTGCTCGGTCAGATATTCCTCAGGATTCACGTAACTGTCCATATAGGGCTTGCTTTTCAGCCGCTGAACGGTTCGCTCCTCACGCTCTTCCTCTCGTAGCACAGATCGCTTGTCTTCCTCTCTGCGCTTCATAAATGGCGTGTGCGGGTCGATCAAATCTTCGATCGAAAGGCACGTGTCAAGAAAGGACTCTACCATCTCATAAATCTTTTGAAGCCCGTAAGCATATCCCTTAGAAAGCCTGGCGTATTCCATGCCGAAATGCCAATGAGGATATCGAACGGGGAACCCCCCGTAGGCGGCGATTTCGTTCATCCCCGTATAATCGACCACCTCGAAGATGACCTCAAAATAATCGAGCTCGCATTCCTGGGCGTAGCCCTCTATCTCGTACTTAAGTTCCTTGAGGGGGCTGGGAAACTTATTGAACCAGACCACCTATTTGCCCCTTCCGAGAAACAGTTTGATCGAATCCATGATGCTCTCCCGCCCGCGGATCTCAGACCAGACCAGATTGTCCCGACCTTCCGCCAATGCCTTAATATCGTTCACAAAAGAACCGCTCCCATAGGGGCTGTAGACCTGACCATAGCAAAAAAGGTTCACCGTTGGCAACAGATCATCCCGTAAAACCGCCTTGCATCGGCTGTTGTCCTCACCCCAGTTGTCTCCATCGGTGAAGTGAAAACTATAAATATTCCAATCCGCGGGAGGGAAGCGCGACTCGATGGTCTGTCTACACAACGAGTAGGCCGAAGAGATCATTGTCCCCCCGCTCTCACGGGTTCGGTAAAAAGCCTCTTGGTCCACTTCTCTTGCATTGACGTCGTGCACTATGTAGCAGGTCTCAACGCCGTCATATTGAGATTGAAGCCACGTATCGATCCAGAAGGCCTCCGTCCTCACGACTTCCTTCTGCTCCTCGCCCATGGACCCCGATATGTCCATCATGTAGAAAACGACTGCATTCGTCTCCGGATTGCGAACCGTCTTCCAGGATCGATACTGCTGGTCCCTCCTCATCGGGACGACCTTCGGCCGAACAAAATCGTATTGCCCAGCAAGAATTTGTCGCTTCAACGCACGTTTGTAGGTGCGCTTAAAATGTCGGAGGGATTCAGGACCCGTCTGACTGATGCCCGTATACTTGTCTTTTTGCTCAACCACGTTGCTCTTGCCTTTGGGCTCGATCCTGGGAAGCTCCAATTCCTCCCCCAAAATCTTGGCAAGCTCATCCAGCGTGACTTCGACCTCCAGGATATGCTCTCCGGGTTGGTCGCCGGCTCCGGGTCCCTTTCCTCCGGTTCCGGGACCTAAGGGCACACCCACCTCCCCCTCCCCTTGCCCTACCCCACCTGCCTTCCGCTCGCCGTACCGGAAATGGGGTATCTCTATCTGGGGCACGGGGATACTGATGAGGTCTTTGCCCTTACGACCGATCATTTCGCCGTGCGTGATGTATTTTTTGAGGTCCCGCTTGATCTGACCCCGGACAATCTGCCTGAAACGGCTGTTGTCCTGTTCGATTTTGTTGGTCATATCGCCTCACGACTCCTTCTTCGTATCGCCTCGGGCGAAGATGCTCGCCACAAAGTGGAGCACGTCAGTCGCGCATACATCGCAGTATGAGTAGTTCCTGATCATCCGGCTCTTGACTACATCGATCTTCTCCTGCGTCTCCTTGTCCACAACATTCGATACCAGGCTCGTGAGCTTTATCGTGTCCTTCTGGTCTTCGAAGAGCTTCATTTCCAGCGCCTTTAGAAGACGCTCATTCGCCTTGTAGTCGAACGTTTTGCCGTCAAGGGCCAGGGCGCCGATGTAGTTCATGATCTCCTGTCTGAAGTCGTCCTTCCTGGCATCTTCGATTCCGATCTTTTCTTCGATAGACCGCATCTGCTTCTCATCCGGCTCCTCAGGCTGACCCGTAAATCGGTTTTTCACCTTCTCCTTCTGAGTGTAAGCCTTTACGTTGTCGATGTAGTTTCCGCACAGCCGGCTCAAGCCTTCTTCATCGGCGGCAATAGCCCGCTGGACCTCATTTTTTACGATATCTTCGTATTCCCCCTTAACCACAGACAGAAGTTCCCGATATCGTTTTTTTTGGTCCTCGCTCGTAATCAGCGAATGATGCTTAAGCCCTGCCTCAAGCTCGTTCATCACCATGAATGGATTGACGCAGGTCTCATCAGGATGGGCGACCAGAGAATTCGAAACCTTGTCCTGGACGTAGCGAGGTGAGATCCCGTCCATCCCCTCTCGCTCCGACTCATCCATGAGCTCCTTGACGTTGTCCTCGGTAAAACCAGGAAGTCGTTTGCCATCATAGAGTTTCAGCTTCTGGAGCAGGGTCAAACCTGCGTGTTTGGGATCTTCCAGCCGAGTCAAAACCGCCCACATCGCAGCTATATCGAGCGTGTGAGGGGCAAGGTGCTTGCTCGTTACCTTTTCCGAATTGTAGTCCTTCTCGTAGATCTGGATCTCATCTGCCAGACGGGTCACGTACGGAATGTCGATCTTGACCGTCCTGTCTCTAAGCGCCTCCATGAACTCATTGTTCTGAAGTCTGCGATACTCCGGTTCATTCGTATGCGCAAGCAGCACCTCGTCGATGTAGACTTGAGCAAACTTCTTGGGTTTTATAACGTGTTCCTGCGAGGCGCCCAGTAGATCGTAGAGGAAGGCAACGTCAAGCTTCAAGGCCTCGATCAGTTCGACCATCCCCCTGTTGGCGATGTTGAGCTCGCCGTCGAAGTTGAATGCCCTGGGGTCGGAGTCGGTCCCAAATTCCGCAATCTTCCGGTAGTTGATGTCGCCTGTCAGCTCGGTGGAGTCCTGGTTCTTTTCATCTTTCGGCTGAAACGTGCCGATCCCGATCCGATCGCGTTCGGAAAGCAGCAGCCGGCGAACCCTGATGTCCTGAACCACGCGGGACCAGTCTCCCCCGTACGCCTGCATCCTTTCCCGATACGAATGCCTGCAAAACGGGCAGAGTTCTCCTGTAACCTTGAGCGGCCAGCCGGTTGCGCTGCCGTTGTTCAACTCGACCTCCACGGCGGGTCGAGATTCTTCCGGAATCAAGTGCAGCGGTTCCTCGTGCATCGGGCAGGGCTCGTTCTCCCCTTCTCCCGATATCGGAAGCCAGTAGAAGGTGTAAAGTGCGCCTTCGTCCTTTCTGGAATACGCCTCCAGGCCCCGCTTCAGAAGCCTGGCAACCGTACTCTTGGAACTTCCCACGGGACCGTGCAGCAACAGCACGCGCCTGTCTACACCGTATCCCTCAGCGGCTGCCTTGAAGACGTTCACAAGATTCATCATGGACCGATCCAGTCCATAGACGGCATCCTTTCCATGGCCACTTGGATCGTCAAAGAACCGGTAGTGGATCATCTTTTCTTTGTTGTCATCAACCTTATCCACACCGTAGGACACGATCATGTCGTAGATGCGCTGAAAGGCCGTACGGGTCACAGCAGGCCGTTCCCTTACAACAGATAGGTACTGGGAAAAGCTCCCCTCCCAATGCAGCTTCCGATAGTCGTCGAGATCCTGCGCCTGTGTGACGATCGAGATGATGTCGTTAGTGGCGATCATGGTCATCTCCCCTTTCCTACAGCTCACGTCCCCTGACTCAAGGACACAATCCTGAGGTTAGAACTCATCCTTTTTGTCGGGACTGAAGTCTAAAAGATCGTTTGGGGTGATGCGAAGGGCATTGCAGAGCGAGTTCAAGGTATTCAAATCGATCCTCTTTGTTTGACCGTGGTAGAGACGGTGCAGTTGTGGATAGGAAACGCCTGAAATCTGGGCCAAGCCTGCAACCTTCATCCGCCGCTCACCTAAGAGTTCGTGCAACCGCGTTCTAATCATTTGAACAACCTCCAGCTCCCAAAGTTCCTCATGTCTGTGGCGCCAGCGCGGCAAAGTGGGCTTACCTTCGCCTTTTTAACACCTTATTAAAATATATCGGAAACCTGATATTTCATCTACCAAGTTTCATAGCAAAAGGTGTGCCAGCATAAAACAAACTGATGTTGGTCAACAGTTAAACTACTAGAATAAACAGGACTACACACTTGATCACGACTCGCAATAAAGTGAAGCAAACTCTCTTGGATCATTCCTTAGTGACCGATATGCATCAGAAAAGAGCACAATCGCCACACAGATGAAGTCCCTGTTTGCAACGGTCCTGAAAGCCAAGGGTAGTGTTCCCCATCCCTCCCCTCCTTTCTAGAATCGACAAAACCTGGCCAAGGGTTAACGCCATAAATGGGTGATCGCACGCTTCAGAAGCCTGGGCAGACTTCAGGGGAGCAAGGCGCAAAAAGGGGAAAAAGGGGAAAAAGAAGGAAATATTTGCCGAGGAATGTCGGCCAAAAGGAGAATTCAAGGGAGGGGAATCAGTCTCTAAACTTATATCGCTAAGGACTTAAAGTATAAGATATCTTATTTGATTCGTCAAGCATACCCAATAAAAAAGGGCTAATCCTTTTTTGAGAACTGCCGATATTCACACAGATACCACTTGGCTACTTTCCATCCACAAATCCCACCAGTAGCAATTCCACCCATCCGTTAAACTGGTCTACCCGGGAGGGACCCCCGTTTCACTACCCACGCAAGGGACCCCGCCCGCACATAAAGGTATGATCGCGGGGTGAACGTCCTCTGCTCCCCGAATCGTATCTATCCATAAGAGCTTAGCGGCCGACTCATCGACTCGCCGGCTCCCAGCGAGGTTCATCCGTGGCTGCTTGTATCCTTGTATCTACATCCGATCCACAGATCCGGCAAAGCTGCCTTCAGGTTCTGAAGCGCGGCGGCTACGCCGTCTCTACGGTTGAATCTGCACCAGGGCGTTATGCTTCGGCCGACCTCGTCCTCTACGACCTCGAGAAGCCCTGTCCGAGTGCAGCCCTGGATGACTTCCCCGCCGAGAACTTGCTCCTGATCTCGAAGCCTCAAAGGGTTGCTGAGGCTGTTCACGTGATGGAAAAGGGGGCTCAGGGGTATATTCTGAGCCCGATAACGCCCGATGAGCTTCTGCTTATCGTCAAGCGCACCCTTGGGGACCGGAGAGTCAAGGAAGAGAACCACTCTCTAAAGACGGCCCTTGGCTCCAGTCAAGACCCTTTTGTCGGAAAAAGCCCTGAAATGGGCCGCCTGAGGAGGATGATCGGCAAGATCGCGCCCTCCCACAGCACCGTACTCATACAGGGAGAAAGCGGCACGGGTAAAGAACTGGTGGCGCAGTCCCTGCATAAACAGAGTCTCAGGGCAGAAAGACTTTTCATTCCGATCAACTGCGGCGGCCTTCCAGAGCCTCTGCTCGAAAGCGAGCTGTTCGGCCACGCCAAGGGGGCCTTTACCGGAGCCTACAAATCCAAGGCCGGCCTTGTCGAAGTCGCGCGGGGCGGGACGATATTCCTGGACGAGATCGGAGATGTCAGCCCGGCCATCCAGGTAAAACTCCTCAGAATCCTGGAAGATTCACAGTTTTTCCGGGTCGGCGCGACCGTCCCAGCCTGCGCCGACGTCCGATTCATCGCGGCCACAAACCGCAATCTGCGCGAAGCCGTCAAGTCAGGCGACTTCCGAGAGGACCTCTACTATCGGCTCAACGTGTTGACGATCAACGTCGCTCCACTTCGCACCCGTAGGCAGGATATCGCACTTCTGCTCGACTACTACCTTTTCCACTACAGCCGGCAAAACGGGAGTTTCCCTGTGCGGTTTTCGGAAGAAGCGCTCGAATGCCTGCTTCTGTATGACTATCCGGGCAACGTCAGGGAACTAAAAAACATCGTCGAGCGGTGTGTTGTGCTGGCGGAAAGACCCTCGGTCTCCTTGAACGAGCTACCCGAGGAGATTCGCTTGCCGGATGAGATGGTGTCCTCGACACCCGACGGGCCCCGGAGTCTCAGAGAGGTGGAGCGAGATCATATCAGGCAAACCCTCGAAAACACCGCCGGACATCGTGGCAGAGCTGCCAGGATCCTGCAGATCAATCGGCGCACACTCTACGAAAAGATCAGACGTTACGAACTCTGAACACCGACCCCGTTTCGACCCCTCCAGCCAGACCTAAGCCTTTCCGACTTCCAGTAATCCACGCGGAACTCCTCAAGCTTCCTCGATTTCTACCGATATGTATACAAAAACTATGTAATACTAAGAAATACGATATCCTATGAAGGCACCTATGGACTCCATCCTGCTCATCACCGATTCAGCAGAAATCATTCGTGAATGCCTCCCGCTTCTCACTGAACAGGGCTATGACATCTCTGTCGCTGCAAATCCAGACGAGCGCCAAACTATGGCCACAGATCTGCTCCTTTGCGACCTGGAGACAGAGGGTCTGGATCTTCGAACCGTGTCCAGGTATGCTTTTGAGGACGACGTCTCTCTGATCGCGATAACCCCTTTCGAAATGGTGGATCGGGCGATTACAGCCATGCAAATGGGCGCCTACGGGTATGTCCTGAAGCCCGTCTTCCCGCCAGAGCTCTCGCTCGTCGTATCGCGGGCCTTACGCGGAAAGCAACTCGGCCTCGAAAACGAATACCTCAGACAACTTCTGGCAAATCCGTCCGACTCGCGTAAATGATCAATCCCCTGGGCCTGCTTCAGGCTGGGGTCACGTTCTCTCACTCCTGAGCAAGATTACCCCAACACGGTCGAAAGCCCGAAAGCCGGACTCGCGTCCCTGCTTCCGAATATATTCATAAAAAACAATTGCTTAGTTTATATCTACCTGCACGGGAAGCCCGTGGCACAGATTCTGCGATTGTGGGTCGTCAGACGTCCCACTTCAGAGTCAGGGGTGCTGCGTGCCAATCGATACCTTTCTGTCCGAGCTGCTCCAGCTCGTCCTCGTGCTGGACATCGGCGCATTCGTCATCTACATCGTCCTCACTTCCCTCGTCGGTTCACCCGACAAACCCAAACAAGCATCACCTCCTTCCTACCTGTCTGGGTCGCCCAACGGGCCGACTTACGCCGCTGCAATCAGCCGATCCGGGCCCTCTGGGCTGAGCGGGATCCTCGCCAATCGTGGCTGTCCTGCGCGGCAGGGTAGCAGGCCGCTCCGTGAGGTGCTTTCCGACTTCGGGGAGGAGATTTAGGCCCGATGACCCTATAACCTACGTAACCCAATTAAAACCAAACAGGTATTCCCGTGGCACTTTGCCTCCATTTGCGAAACCTGGAAGATTTCCCTATAGGCATTGTACTGTTGTTCCGATACTATATTAAAATGGGCGACCATGTCCTTTGAAAAAGTACTTGACACTAATTGGTATGATATTGTATATTGAATCCGACAGCAGAGGGAGTGTTCTCGACCCCTTTCCCATAATGCGAGGAGATGCATAAATGGCAGAAGGAAACGAGCTTGTCGGAATCGAGGAAGTCGCGGAGATCTTTGACAAATCGGTTGAATCGATCAGAAAGTACAAGAATTACGGAATCCTGAAGGTTGCGGACAAGGTCGGCAACAAGGACCTTTTCGACAAGGAAGACGTCGTTTCAAAGAAGCAACTCGTGAAGGAGATGCAGGTTCAGCAAGGGCTTTCTCTCTCCCAGATTGCTGTTCAACTGGAAAGCCTGGAATCTCAAGTCGTGGACCGTCCCGAAAGACTCCTGATCGTAGAGGACGAGTCGGCCACGCGCGAAACATGGGCCGAATACTTCCAGAACGCCGGCTACGAAGTCCTTCAGGCGTCCGATGGACAGGAGGCCCTGGAATCGGTCCGACACGAACGTCCCGACTTGCTCCTGTTAGATGTCCGGCTGCCGAGGATGGACGGGTATCAAGTCTGTCAGAGGTTGAAGAGTGATCCGATGACATCCCACATCCCAATCATCATGATCACTGCGTTCCTTACCGATGCATCGGACACCGTTCGCGGAATCGAATACGGCGCCGACGACTATTTGAACAAGCCGGTCGATCTGGACGTACTCGGTGCACGCGTACGAATGATTCTTCGCCGAGTGCATCGATAGGCATCGTTTCGAGCTAATCCCCCACCCCCAGCAGCACCGCAACTCTCCGAGTCACTGAATTCCGCTTTGTAGTCATGCGTAGAGGACCCATCGGTACTGCGAAGGAAGGCTCCCTGGTATGCTAACCGGATTTCTGAGTACAGCCCTGGAAATTATCATCATCCTGGACATCTGTGGGGCCATTGTCTACTTCGCCCTCATGGGCCTGCACCGCTCTAGGGGGGGTGGAGGTACGAAAGCGCCCAATCAAGTCAAACCGCCCACACCCACGGCACCGATCGGTTATCCTTATCAAATTGGGCCGTCTACGATCTACGGGGCGACCGGCGGGACCCAGGAAGAGAAGACCTTCAACGATGAACCGGTGCTGGGCATGATGTCCGGCCTCAAGCAGCGTCTGTTTTCTTTGAAGGCGAAATGGATCTCTCGACCGGCATCAAAGATTCTTGTCCGAAAAAATCCTGGTGTTGAGACAGATTTTAGGAAGTTGAGTCAGGTCCTTGATAGTTTTAAGGGCGAAGCAGGGGCCCCGGGATACTGAGCTGCGCAGATAAAAGGAGAGAGAGATGGAGGGGAAAGTACTGGTTGTGCATCCGAACGAGCTCGTCCTGGAGGTGATTCAGGAGATGTTGCAGACGATCGGATGCAGCGTGACGATGGCGACCGATGGGCAGCGGGCCCTGGCCAAAGCAATGTCCGAACACTTTCATCTCATCATTGTGGACCGAGATTTAACTGAAGATCTTGACGGTCTGGGTTTCGTCGAGCGCCTTCGGAGATACGGGGTTCGCGCACCCATCGTAGGGACGTCTCCCGAGACGGGATGGGATGCTCCGACCGATTCCGCGAACGGGGATGTCGACCTCTTCCTTTCGGCTCCATTCGGCTACGGCGATCTGATCAGCGCGGTTGAACAGCTCCTCAACAGAAGATCGGCCCGAAACCTGCCCCAGGATCTCGAGATCCAACCTGAGCCTCCTCCATCGGTGCCAGGACCCCCTGTTCCACCTGCGGCAAACATCCCGCCACCCGCTGATAAACAGAAGGATGCCGTGAGGCGTCCCGCAGAACCTGTCGACGGTTCGTTCAGGCAGGCGCAGACTTCCGTAGCGAAGAAAGGCAATTCAAAGATCCTGATTGCGGACACCGATGAGGCCGTACGCACAAAGTTGGGTGGGCTGCTACAAAAGGCGGGGTACGATGTCGCGTTGACCAAATCAGGTCAGGAAGCGTATGAGGAGATGCTTCTAAACGATTACGATATGATCTTAACCGACCTGTGGCTGGTCGGCATGGACGGGTTTGAGGTGATTGAGGCGGTCAGGAAGAGCGGCGTGACCTGTCCCATTGCCGTTCAGACGGCCTACATAACGCGGGATATGGTGAAAGAATTGTTGGCCTGGCGAGTAAACAAGATTTTCGTCAAACCGGTCCATTCGGATGCACTGCTCTCGTTCGTCAAGAAAGCGGTCCCGGCAAGCTAGACCGATCAGTTGACCATCAAAGGCCCCCTTTCGACAAAAAGGGGGCCTTTTGCATTGTCCTACTTAGCTTATCTGCGAAAGAGTTCAGTCATCGGATCCCGGTGCTTGAATCCGATGGGCAAAATCTTTATCTTCAGACCACCCGGACCAGAGTCAGGAGAGATATCTCAAGAACGGGAAAATGAACAAAAGTCTAACCACAAATCTGATCGGAATCGCACTCATCGGCCTTGGTTATACGGTGCCGCTGTATGGCGATCAGGTCTTGACCATCGGCCTGTTCGCCACTTCAGGAGCGTTTACAAACTGGCTGGCGATCCATATGCTATTCGAAAAGATCCCAGGCATCTACGGCTCGGGTGTCATACCTAACCGTTTCGAAGAGCTCAAAGCAAAGATTCAGTTCCTTATCATGGAAGAGTTCTTCAGCCGGGACAATGTCCAGGATCTGCTCGCGTCAAGCGTTCCTGGAGAAAGGAAGTTCTTCAACACCGAACCGATCGTGGAGGCAATCGACTACGATCGGGTTTTCGCAGGCTTCGTGGATGTGCTGCTCTCCACACCGTTTGGAGGCGTGCTCAGGCTGGTAGGTGGATCCATCGTCTTCAATCCCCTGAAAGATCCGTTCAAGACCAGAATGAAAGACGAGGTTCGAACTCTTCTGGCTTCAGATTCTTTTGCCGAGGCAGTCCAGACAGGTCTCGAAGAATCTGACGTTTCCAAAGAGGTGGTCGACCACGTAGACCATATTGTCAGCCAGCGCCTGGACGGTCTGACTCCGGAAATGATCAAGCTGATCATCAAGAATATTATCCGGGATCATTTGGAATGGCTGGTTGTCTGGGGGGGCGTTTTTGGGGCGCTTATCGGACTCGCGGCGAGTTTCCTTCCTTAGGTTGATCACCCCAGGATTCGATCGGTCTACCCGCCATCCATGACGCTTCCCCTCCTCATCTATGACGCGGATTGTCGATTTTGTGAGCGCTGGGTCGAACGGATCAAAGAAGCTACGGGCGGCCGCGTTGGATTCGCACCCTACCAAGAGGTTGCCCATCGCTTCCCGAATATCTCGATCCAGGCGTTTGAAAACGCAGTTCAGTGGATCGAGCAGGACAGAGAGGTTTACAGTGGAGCAAAGGCCGCCTTCCGGCTTCTCAGTTTCACCGGGAATGGCGGACGCCTGAGCTGGTGGCTCTACCGGAATTTCCCTCCCTTCGCCGTCGTTTCCGAAGCGGTCTACCACCAGATCGCTCAGAGACGACGCACGGTCTCCAGAATCACCGGCTGGTTGTGGGGCCCTTCCCTCAAGCGTCCGACCTACCGGCTTTCCGCGAACATCTTCCCCAGATTCCTCGCCGCGATCTATCTCTTCGCCTTCGCTTCGCTCTGGGCTCAAATCGATGGTCTGATCGGCAGCAGCGGCATCTGGCCTGTCCAGGAGACGGTCAGCTCGGTTTTAGAGCGGCTGGGACCGAGCGGGATCTTCCGCTACCCCACCCTCTTCTGGTTCGGCCAGGAGGATCTGCTCCTCCATCTCGTGTGCGGGGGGGGCACCGTCCTCTCCCTGCTCAGCATCTTCCTTGCCGCGTCCTGGCCCGTTTGGTTTCTGCTCTGGGCCTCCTACCTCTCGCTCGTAACGGTAGGCGGACCCTTCCTCTCCTTTCAGTGGGATGTCCTTCTTCTGGAAGTAGGATTTCTGACCCTCTTCGCCCTACCTTTTGTGCCCAGGCTGAGAGGCGCAGCTCTAAACGCGCCTCCACGTTCCATCTCCTGGCTCTACCGCTGGCTCCTGTTTAGATTCATGTTCGCGTCGGGGGTCGTCAAGCTGACGAGCGGCGATGCCACCTGGCGAAACCTTTCTGCGCTGACGTTCCACTATGAAACCCAGCCGCTGCCCACGTGGATCGGCTGGTACGTACACCAGCTCCCAGACGTCATTCACATCGCGTCAACGGCCGCCATGTTCGTGATCGAGCTGGCCGTCCCGTTTCTCATCTTCGGGCCACGAAGACCCCGCCTGATCGCCTTCTTCCTCTTCATCGGGTTTCAGATCAACATCGCCCTTACCGGTAATTACAACTACCTCAATCTCTTGACGATGGCGCTCTGCCTCTGGCTTGTCGACGACGCCAGCTGGCCACGATCCATGAGCAAGTTCTTCTCTCGGCCATACGCCGAATCTCTCCCGTGGCCTCGGAGCGTCATCCTGGGGTATCTCACGGTCGTCCTTCTCACGAGCGCCAACCTCTTTTCCAAGTATACCCTCCGGCATCGAACGGATTGGCCCGAACCGATTAATTCTCTGTCTGCTGCACTGGCCCCGTTCCGAATGATCAACACCTACGGTCTATTTCAGGTGATGACGAAGGAAAGGCCGGAAATCATCATCGAGGGCAGCATGGACGGCAGCACCTGGCAACAATACCACTTCCGCTACAAACCTGTAGACTTGACGAAGGCCCCTGCATTCGTGGCCCCACACCAGCCTCGCCTGGACTGGCAGATGTGGTTTGCGGCCCTCGGGGGGGCTCGCCAGAAACGCTGGTTTCATAGCCTCGCCGCCCGCCTGCTGGAAGGTTCACCTCCGGTTCTGGACCTCCTTGCCCACTCTCCCTTTCCCGAAGATGATCCGCCCAATTTTCTGCGTGCGCAACTCTACAACTACAGGTTTACGACATACCAGGAAAGGGCAGAGCTGGGGATCTGGTGGAAGCGGGAACACAAAGGGGTTTACCTCGGCCCGGTCGCTCTGAAGTAGCAGGCAGCAAGCTCACCAGGAATCGCTTTCCTCGGGCTCATCTGCCGAGCCCGCCTCCTCTTTCTCGCTAATCCATTTCTGGGTCAGGTCTAGAACTTCCTGACTGACCGAGGTCGCTTCGGCCTCCCGCTGGCGCTTCACCCATCGTTTCGTCGCCCGAAGCAGTTCTACGGCCTGCTTGGGGCTCAGGTTGAGCAGCTGGTAGTAGGCAACCCTGGCATCGTCGATTCGATTCAAGCCGAGGTAGGCCTCACCGCGGTACTCGATGGCCTCGGTATAGTCCGGACTCAAGGTGAGCGCCCGATCGTAGGCCTCGAGCGCCGCCTTGTAGTCACCCGTTTTTCTATAGGCATACCCCAGACTCCCAAAAGCCTCGTGAAATTGCGGGTTCTTTTGGGTCGCGACAGAGAATGCCTTGATCGCCCTTTTGTACTCCTTCTGTGCGGACGTCTGATGCTTTGCACGCTTCTTTGCACTCTTGGTCTCGGCGGCCTGCTTCTCCTTCTTCCAGGCCTTGTCCCGGTGTTTGAGCCCCTTGTTATAAAGTTTGACCGCCTCCTTCTGGAGGCGGTCTTTGTCATCGGACTCCGATTTGGACGATCCGCCGAGTGCGCAAGCTTGATGCGGACAGAGTACCAATAATGTCATCAACGCAAGATTCGCGGCCGTCACACGCATGTCATTCCTTTCGGGTGAAGACGAGCCTCTCTCCCTTGAATCCCTCTCGCCAGATGTTGTCGCACGCCTTCGCCATCGCCTCGAAATTCTCCGTGACCGTTCCAAACCGATTCCCAGGGACCGGTCCCAGCGTCGGGGAAAGGAGATAATTGTCTCGTCCATAGAAAATGGCCAGATCGACCGCATCTGAGGCGCCTGACTTCTCGTTGAACGCCGACTGCGATATCTGCGTACCGGAAAAGAAAAAATAGAGGAGGTCACCGGAGGTCGGCATCATCGTGGGGTTCTCCAACCCGGGCTCTTCATCCGCGAACGGGGGGACCAGGGTGTAGACCTCGTTGTTCGCATACTTCGCGTGATAGGCATCCCCCCCCTGGGGCAGTGCGTTCCAAAGCGCCTGGCAGGTCTTTGGCGCGAGGTCATCCAGCAGCTCTGCCGTGCAGGTCACGCCCCGTTTTTCAAGGATGATCTGGATCTGACGAGCCATTTCGGTCTCCTCCCGTTTATTCCGCTATTTTGGCGAACGATCCTGCGCGAACAAGGAACCCCGTTCAGGGACCACCGGTTCGCGACCGATAAGCTGCAGGGCGTGCCAGACCGTAGCCTGATTCGCGGTCAGCACGGGCTTTCCCAGGCCGGCTTCCATGTCGTCCAAGAATCGCCCCAACCTCTGACCGGTACAGCCGATGAAAACGGCATCGGCCTCCGGCCTGTCCGCCCCTTCGGCGGCACTCCGGACGCGTTCCTGTGGGACGATTGCGTGCCCATCCGGGAGGTTCAGCGCGACGCTGTTGACTATCTTGAAACCATGTCCTTCCAGAAAGGAAACAAAAGCGGCCTCAACATCGGGCATGTAGGGTGAGGCCAGTGCCAGCCGTTCGACGCCCATCGACTTGAGCGCCTTCACCATCGCCGTGCTGGTCGTGGTGGCCGGCAGCCCCGTGGCCTCGGTGATTCTATTGCTGATCTCCTCGTCACCGCCCACCCCTCGTATGAAACTCACGGTCGTACAAAAGTAGGCAAAGCAGTCGGGCGAATACCGCATCAAGCGCCTAGCTGCCTCCTCGATGTCCCCATTCTCAGCCAGCCAAACACCCATGTCTTGACTCTGCGATTTGTGCGGTACCATCGTCCCTGCCGTGATCAGCTTGACGTCTTCCGGCAAGAAACACCCAAAGTCGTCGATCATCCGCTGAACATCTGCGTCCACCCAAGCATCGTTCGGGTAGATCGCTCCGATTTTTGCGGAACCGTTCATGTCAGACCCTCAAGTTTTCACGGGTGGTTTGCGATGTCGAATCTACCAGTTCCAGAGGGACCCACCCCTGAACCGAATTGATCAGATAAAGTGCCTCTGCTCCACATAGATCGTCCACGCTGAGGAGCCGCTCTTCGATTCTCTCGGTCTCGAGCAATTCTGATCGAAACGTCCCGGGCAGGACGCCACAGCGCAGGGGTGGGGTGACTGCCCGACCCTCGATTTCGGCCACAAGATTCCCAATGGAGCACTCCGTGACCTCGCCTCGCTCGTTTACCAGAATAACCTCGTCACAATGCTCTCTGCGCGAAAGCCGCTCATCATAAGGCCGCCGATGGGTCGTTTTGTGGAACAGCATTACATCACCGCTATCGACGGGCAGATCTGAAATCCCCGTACGGAGCCGCACTTCGCGGTCACGCTCGTGAAGCGGCTCCCTGCTCACGCTGATATCTCCGAACCGACTCAGGGTCAATCGAATCCGGTAGCTTCCCCTCTCCCGGCCGTCCACCTCCTCTCTCAGCGCCGTTTCAACCTGCCCCGTGTCACACCGAAACCCGAAGTACCTAGCTGAGTCCCGGAGGCGCTCGAGGTGTCTGTCCAGCAAGAAATATCCTTTGTCTTCGTCGAATCGCAACGTCTCCAGAAGGTCGAATTCGGGTTTCCGGGTCGCCAGAAACCTGGCCTTCAGCCGGCACTCCTCGTACTCTTCATCCGGTCTGGAATCGTGCGTTACCCCACAGCCAACCCCGAATTCCGCCAGCCCACGCTCCCCGTCGATCCAGACGGTTCGAATCGGAACGTTGAATCGGACATCGGGTCCGGGCGAGATGAACCCGATACATCCCGTGTAGATCCCCCTCGGCCGGTCTTCCAGCTCAGAGATGATCTCCATCGTCCTCACCTTGGGCGCACCGGTTACAGAACCGCACGGAAAGGTCGACTTCAGAACTTCGACGATGCCGGTCTTCGGTTTCAAACGAGACTCCAAAGTAGAGGTCATCTGCAGCACCGTCTCGTATCTCTCTACCTCCCACAGATTCCGGACGGTCACGCTGCCAACGTCGGAGACGCGGCCCAGGTCATTCCTCAGAAGATCAACGATCATAACGTTCTCAGCACGATCCTTCGTTGATTTCTGAAGCAGGTCAGAGTTTGCGTCATCCTCCCCCGTCCATCTGCCTCTGCGCCCTGTCCCCTTCATCGGACGCGCAGACAGTCTGTCTCCTCTTAAAGAGAAGAACTGCTCGGGCGAAGCTGATAGAATCTGGAATCTGCCGGTATCGATGTAAGCACAATACGAGGGCCTGAGCGCGCGACAGAGATCCTGATACAGTCCGTAGGCATCCCCATCGAAATCGGCCTGCATCCGGAACGTGAAGTTGACCTGATAGGTGTCCCCCGCGGTGATGTAGTCTCTAACGCGCTGTATGCTGCGATCGAACGAACTGCGAGTGATGGAAGGTCGCCACTCTGAAAGCGAGAATGAGGAACTTTCCCTAGCAGTCTCCGGAGCCGTTTTCGATCGCTCATCGAACATCGAAAACCAGGCGAGCGGGAGCACGCCGCCCTCACGGGTCTTCAATACTGAATCAAGTCCGGACGCCGCTTCATAGGACAGAAATCCGGCCGCGTGGCGACCCTGCTCGACCTCTCGCTCCACCTCCTCCAGGACTTGGATCACCTCTTCAGGCCGATACGCGGCCAATTCCCCCCTGTAACCGGAAAAGGCAAAGGAATCCGTATCTCTCTCAGCCGAATACGACTCAAGTAGAACGGTCGGTGGATTCATGGCCCAGGTACGTTTCCCAACACGTTCGTCTCCCCTTACGCATTGAACTTGGGTTGCCTGGGCTGCCTATTCCGTTGGAGCTGCAGTCGGCAATCCTGCAGAGGCAGCGTAACCCTGGCACCCCCTCGGCGGTGCGATTCGATGAACGCGAAGATCATCTCCGTGCTGGCCCGGGCCACGCGTACGCCGCCCCGCGTCGGCTCTCCGGTATCGAGGGCGTGAACCAGGTCCTCTACGAGTCTCAAGGTCGAGCTGGCCTTCTCATAATCTGGAAAACGGTCTTCTTGGGTCCCCTTCCTTCCCTGGGGATCGAGGGATACGCTGCGCCTGAGCCGCCAATCCAGCCCGTCATTATAGGCGGTTATGGTGCCTTCCTCACAAATCGCCTCCAGTTCGTAGCCCCGCCCGCTCAGCAGGGCATAGCCCTTCACGCCGTTCTCGAACTGGATGATGCCCTCGGCGGTGGGATCCTCCCGTAAAATATCTCCGTCGAGCGCTGCGTCCCCGTCGGGAAGGTGGGCCTGGACCCAGGACACAGCCACGTCGTCATTCAGCCTCAGGATAAGATCGAACGAGTGGCTCGCCGAGTTGAAGAGCGTGGCACTGTTGTAAATGATGAGGCTTTTGAGATCTCCCAGCTCCCCGCTGTCGATCACGCCTTTCATCGTATCGTAGCCAGCGTTCCATCTCCGGTTCGTCCCCAGGTTGAACGCGACGCCGTGCCGTTCCACGGCCTCGACCATTCGGTCGCATTCTTCAAGCGAAGCGGCCATGGCCTTTTCCGCGTAGATGGCCTTCACGCCGTTCTCTACGGCGTGGATCACGATCTCGGCCCGCTGCTCCGGTTGGGTGGCCACGCTTACGATGTCTGGACGCTCTTTCTCGATCAGCTCCTTGTAATCCGTGTAGTGCCGCTCCTTGGGCACATCATACCGTTCGCCGACCGCCTCCATCATCTCCGGCCGAACGTCGGAGCAGGCAACGAGGTCTGTTCGCTCACACGCGGTGTATCCCGCCGCGTGTGAATAAGGGGGGATGATTCTGGGCGATCCAACGACTTCATTGTCGATGAAGGCCCCCATCCGACTGCAGCCCACGAGTGCGGCCCTGTAGGTTTTCATGAATAAGCTCCCTCCGGTTCTGATTCAAATAATGAATTCTCGTCCTAAATTACCACCTTGCATAGCTGTCAGCAGCCGACTATCTTTTTGGCACCTTTCCAAACTATCGCACCCGAAGACAAGAAGGAGGCCTGTAGTGACCCTCTCCTGTTGTGTGTGGTCTCTTCCCGGCTCGACCGATCGGGTCCTTGACGAGATCGCCGGGGCGGGATTCGATTTGATCGACGTGAAACCCGACACCTTGACTCCCGAGGCATCGAGGGAGAAAGCTGTGGGACTGGGGCTGCGCGTCTCCAGCGTCGGGGCATCGTTTGGCATTCCGGAGGGCGCGGCGCTGGACGATCCCGACCCCGATGAAGTCTCACGAGCGATGCGCCACATCGAAGAGGGTCTGCGTACCTCGAAAGATCTGGGTGCCGACGTGGTCTACGTACTCCCAGGTAAAGGCGATGACTCGGAATCGATGGCGCGCTACGCTCGGTCGCTCGAATCCCTGGCCGAAACGGCCGGCTCTCTGGGCCTCAAACTCTGCATCGAACACTTTCCGAACACGGCCCTCTTCACCGCTTCAGGCACGCTTGAATTCATCCACGGGATCGGGCACCCGAACCTCTACCTCTTGTTCGATATCGGTCATATCCAGATCTCGGGAGAGGATCCTGCGAACACGATCAGACAGGCCGGCGATCGCCTGGCCTACGTTCACCTGGATGACAACGATGGGGAAGGCGACCTCCACCTGGAACTGACAGACGGAGTTCTGACCGAGGAATTACTCGGCGGAACCCTCGAGGCCCTGAATGAAACCGGCTACGCTGGACCCGTCAGCATTGAACTAAACCCGAACCTCTCTGAACCGATCGAGTCGGTAAAGAGAAGCAGAGATCTCGTAAAAAAGATCGCAGGCCTTTGAGGGCCTACACCAGGTCGCAGGCCTCAGCAGGCATCCAGTGACCGTCCTGGCCTTCCCACTTCACGTTACATCCAAGCGGATTCGTAAGCGGAGTGCCGACGGCGTGGCCCTGTAACTGATCGTTCAGTGCATTTTCGAGATCGTTGACCGTCATCTGGGAAGTCTCTTTCGGATTGTCGACCGCCCGCCCCGTATACACGAGCTTTCGATCTCCGTCGAAGATGTAGAAATGGGGCGTCCTGAGCGCGCCGTAGGCCTTGGCGACCTCCTGCGATTTGTCGTGGAGATAGACCCAGGGAAAGTTGTGGGTCTCCATCCGCTCGACCATGTGCTCAAAGCTGTCGTCCGGATGGGTGGTCTCGCTGTTCGAGTTGATGCCGACAAACCTGACACCTTTGTTGGCGAATCGATCGGCGGTCTCGCGCGTCACCTCGTCCGATCCGATCACGTAGGGGCAGTGATTGCACGTGAAGAAAACCACGAGGGCCTCTGCCTCATCGAAATCAGAAAGTGTGTAGGTCTTGCCGTCGGTCGCTTGCAACTCGAAGTCAGGCGCAGTATCGCCGATTTGCACCGTGAAAGCCACGTGACACCTCCTTGTTTGAAGTGAAATCGTGTGAATCTCAGAAGTGGAGCTTAACATGCCAGATGTGCAGGTCGCAACGTTCGATGGTCCAGGCACCGAGCCGAAGATCCAGACGGTGCCCAGGCCGGAGGTCCCCGACCGGGCCGCCCTCATCCAGATCGGGGCGTGTGGCGTTTGCGGCACCGACCTTCACATCCTGAAGGGTCACTGGCCCAAACCGCTGCCGTGGCCGTTTACGCTCGGACACGAGCTTTCCGGCGTGATCGTGGAAAAGGGGCCGGCTCTGGAAGCCGACTTCATGGACCAGCCCTTATCCGAAGGAAGCAAAGTCATGCTTCCGCCCCTGATGCCCTGCGGGGTGTGCTACTACTGCGTGCACTACCCCCTCAACGCCAACAAGTGTCTCAACCCCACCTACTATGGCCGCTACCTGCCATTTGAAAAACCGCCCCATCTCTGGGGGGGCTGGGCAGAAATGGTCTATGTGGATCTGGACATGCTGCCGGCGACCAAGATCTACCGACTGCCGGATGATATGTCGCTGATGCTCGGGTCGCTCTCAGAGCCACTGACCTCGTGCGTTCGAGGCATCAATCGGGCCGTTTCGGCAGGAGGCTTCAAGAACGGAGACACGGTCGTGGTACAGGGATCGGGGCCGATCGGCGTCCTGGCCATCGTCGCCGCCCAGGAGATGGGTGCCGGAAAGGTCGTGGCCGTAGGCGCCCCGGAAGAGCCCAGGCTGGCCCTCTGCCGCGAATTCGGGGCAGACGCAACGGTCTCCATCGATGAACACAGGACGCCGGAGGCGCGTGTGGGAGCGGTCCGGGAGATCGTCGGCGGCTTCGGGGCCGACCTTGTTATGGAGTGCACGGGTCACCCTTCTTCAGGTCCTGAGGGAATCGAGATGCTTCGGGACGGGGGAACCTACGTCGAAATGGGCCAGTTCACGGATGCCGGATCGGTCGAAACGAACTGGCACCGGATCTGCACGAAAGACATCAACCTCCTGGGCAGCTGGGGCTTCACCGCGAACGACATCCCGCTGGCGATCGACATGCTGGATCGCGCCCGGGATCGCTACCCGTGGCACCTGATGCAGACGACGTTCCCGTTCACCGAAGCGGGCGTTTCCGACGCCATACAGAGCGCGATGGCCATGCGCTGTGTCAAAGCCACGATCATCCCGAACGAAGGGATCGGCTGATCGCCCGTTTCACCCGTCACGGATCCTCCCGCCTCCCCGGCACAATCCAGATTCACGCTTCAGATCTCTCCACCAGATCGATCCAATCCAGATGGCTCTTGGCGACCGACTCGGGATGCTTCCGGCTCCGAGCGATGAACCCGGGGGTGTGTTCACGGCCCGTCGGCTGAGCAGGATCGGTGTAGCGCAGGTCCAGACTCCAGCGGAGGCCGTCGGAGCGGTTCGCGAACGAGCGGTGCATCGTCCTGCTCTGAAACAGGACCACGCCCCCTCTTCGAACGGGACAGGCCACGGCCTCCCCATCCGGCAGGTGTTCGTCACGGATCCCGGGAGTCTGTTCCTTGTGAACTTCGCCGTGGGGTTTCAATCCAGTTTTATGACTTCCGGTAATCACCTCCAGGCACCCATTCTGAACCGCGACATCCACCAGCGGCGTCCAGACATTCACCATGAACGTCTCCGCCGCCTCGGGACTCAAGAAGGCGAGGTCCTGATGCCAGGGCACTTTGGATAGGCTCTCGCGCGGCAGTTTCGCCTGACAGTTCCACTGCGGATGGGCGAGGATCTCCGGACCGATGATCGACTCCACGACATCCAGAATCCCAGGATTCGAGATGACGGCGAACATCCCCGGCGACTTCAGCTTCTTGTACATCACCGCTTTCCATATGTCCGAGTAGTCCTCCATCGCGTCACAGATCCTGCCGAGTCGCCGCTCGAAAGGCTCATCCTCATAGAGGTCATCCAGGCGTCCCGCCTCGAACGCCTCGCGCGCCTTCTCGGCGATCCTTTCGGTGATGTCGCTGATAAGGGGCTCAAGGTCTTCGGGCGGGAACACGTCTTCAACCAGAAGATGTCCGTTCTCCAAATACTGAGCGAGTTGCTCTGGCGTCAGCCCTCCTGCCATGTTTCTCTTCCTCTATGCCCGAGAATCGAACAATTCCAGCCAGTCCAAATTGCTTTTTGCCACCGCTTCGGGTCGCTTTCTACTACGGGCGATGAATCCCGGTACGTGGGCCCTGCCCGTCGGCTGCGCTGGATCACTGTAGCGCAGGTCCAGACTCCAGCGGATCCGGTCGGTGCGGTTCGCGAACGAGCGGTGAATCGTCTTGCCGTTGAACAGAACGATACCGCCTTTCAGGATGGGGCATGCGACCGCCTCCCCATCGGGCAAATCTTCGTCGAGGATCCCGCTTTCATCTCCGGGAAACCTTTGATGTGGCCTCAATCCCGTTTTGTGACTCCCCGTAATTACCTCTAAACATCCATTCTCCACGGTGGCGTCTACCAGGGGTGTCCAGAGGTTTACCATGAACGTCTGATCGGCCTCCGGCTTCAGAAGGGCCTGATCCTGATGCCAGGGCACTTTGGACTTCTCTTCCTGCGGCAGCTTCGCCTGGCAGTTCCACTGCGGATGGGCGAGGATCTCCGAACCGATGAGCGACTCCACGATATCCAGAATTCCAGGATTCGTGATGACGGCGAACATCCCTGGCGATTTCAGCTTCTTGTCCATCACCGCACGCCAGACGTCCGAGTAGTCCTCCATCGCCTCGCAGATCATCGCCAGTTGCCGGTCGAACGGCTCATCCTCGTATGGATCATCAAGCCGCCCTGCTTCGAACGCATCACGCGCTTTCTCACTGATCTTCTCGCCGATGTCGCTGATAACGGGGTCGAGGTCTTCGGACGGGATCACGTCTTCAACCAGAAGATGTCCCTTCTCCAGAAACTCAGAGCACTGCTCGGTTGTCAGACCTTTGGGCACAGTTCTATCCAGAACGCGATTCGAATAATTCCAGCCAATCCAGATGGTTCTTGGCCACCGCTTCGGGGTGTTTTCGACTCCGGGCGATGAATCCGGGTGTGCCGTCGCGTCCGGTGGGAAAGGAGGGATCGCTGTAGCGCAGATCCAGACTCCAGCGGATATGGTCGGACCGATTGGGGACCGAACGATGTGCCGTCCTGTGCTGGATGATGAGCAGTCCCCCTTTTCGGATGGGACAGGCCACCGGTGCCCCTTCCGGCAGCCTCTCGTCCGGAATCCCGGAAAAATTTCCGGCAGGGCCCATGTCGTGTTCGTGCTCGATGAGCCCGACTTTATGACTGCCGGGAATCACCTCCATCCCCCCGTTCTCAAGCGTGGTGTCGACGAGCGGGATCCAAAAGTTGACCATAAAGGTCTCTTCGGCGTCCGACCGCAGGTAGGCCAGGTCCTGATGCCACGGGACGACCGTTTCGTCCTCACCAGGGAGCTTCGCCCGCACGTTGAACTGGGGATGCGCCAGGATCTCGGACCCGATCACAGACTCCACGATATCCAGGATCGCGGGGTGTGTGATCAAATCGAACGTTCCCTGTGTCTTCCGCTTGCCCTTTACTCTGCGCAGGATGTCGGTGGGATCTTTTACGGCCTCGCTGATCCGGAGGAGTCGCCGCTCGAACGGCTCCTGTTCGAACAGCTCTCTGAGGCGGCCTTCTGAATGAGCTTCCTGAGCTGCAAGATCGATTTCCTGACTCAGATCGTTGATGACAGGATCGAGACTCCCTCGAGGGAACGCATCTTCGACGATGAGGTATCCCTGGTCCTTGTAGAACGAAAGCTGCTGTGGATCCAATCCCGCCACACTTCCTCCTCCGCTGGCTACGAAGTCGCCAGCCCGGTGTAGTTCCCCTGATAGAAGATCAAAGGCTGGCCCTCACTCGTCTTGCCCGCCACAGGTTCTCCCATAAACATATCGTGATCACCGCCAGAGACAACTTCGACGAGTCTGCAGTCCAGGTATGCCAGGGCGTCCGCGAAAATTGGCGCGCCCGTCTCTGCCGTCGTCAGCTCTATCCCGGAGAAATCTTTGGGTCCCGGAGACGCAAACCGGTTCGAGATGGATTCCTGTTCCGCCGTGAGGATGTTGATCGCGAAACACTTGCTCTCTGTCAGGAACTTGTGAATCCGGTTGCGCAGATCGACTGAAACCAGCATCAGGGGAGGATCGAGCGAGACAGACAGGACCGAGTTCGCCGTCATCCCCCACAGTTCGTCACCCAGGCGAGTTGTAACAACAGTGACACCGGTCGCGAAGTGCCCCATGATCTGTCGCTGCAAAGTGGAATCAAACGGCATGCGTTCCCCTCTTCAGACAGCCGGTAGAGCAGGCACAACTTCCTTTGCAAGCAGCTCAATCGACCGCATCGACTTCTCCCTGTCGTGCCAATCGTGAGCAATCATCAGCACGGTACCAAACCCTCCGGTCAGGTCGTAGATATCCTGGAGCTTTCGCGTCACCGTATCCACGCTGCCGACGACGGCGATGTTGTCGACGATATACTCTGCGGTGACGGCTTCATCCGGCATATCGGGGTCTCGCTTCAACAGGTCCAGCATGCCAGCAAGGGTGAGCATCCCTCTGAGGTAGAGGAGCGACCCCATGAACGGACTGTTCAGTGCGTGTTCCCTGGCCGCTTCATCCGATTCGCCCACGAAGATAGATCGCGAGATCCGCCAGTTGGAACGCTGGGGCTCCGGCTGTCCCCCTTCTGCAGCGCCTTCGTTGTAGAGCTCCCACTGCCGCTTCACCTTGTGGGCCGGGGCCATGTTGATGCTGATCGGCAGAAACCCTCGTTGACCGCCCGTCTTTGCGGCCATCGACTCCTCCTTTACGATGCTCATCGCGATTGGCGGATGCGGCTTTTGATAAGGTTTCAACAGCTGTCCCAAACCAAGTTCCGGGACCTTTTCCTCCATCCTCAGGTTCCAGTACTTGCCCTTGTATTCGAACGGCGCCTCTTCTTTCCAGAGCTTGAGCACAATGTCCATCGCCTCCAGGCTCATCAGACCCTGCTCCCTCGGGTCCGGCAGATCGAAGAGCGCCCAATCGCTCGGCACGCCGCCCTGTCCGAAGCCGACGTTGAGCCGACCTTTGGCCAGGTGGTCGAGATAGGCCAGTCTGACCGCGACGTTGGCGGGATGGTGCTGGGTGATGATCGTCACCCCGGTACCAAAGCGGATGTTCTTCGTCTGTGGCAGCGCGTGGGCGATAAACACGTCGTTCGAGGGGATCGGCTCCCACCCGGCCGTATGGTGCTGACCGACCCAGGCCTCCGTGAACCCCAATTTGTCCGCCAGAACGACCAGCTCGAGATCTTCATCGAAGCAGGTCGTCCGATCTTTCTCGGGCGGATGAAGCGACATCATGAAGAGGCCTAATTTCATTTCTTCCTCACTTTCTCACGCGACGACGGCTTCTTCGCCCAGATGCTCCCCAAGCCAGGCGCGCAAGGGCACGTCCACATCTTCCGGGCTGGTGAATCCACGGCCTCCCGTAGCACTTGCTCCGAGAAGCTGCTGCCGAATCGGATCGCAACGATCCATGAATCGAACGATTGACATGTCATCCCTCGGACGCAGCCACCGATAGCTGTAACCATAGAACAGAACCTTCCGTGTCACGTCCGAAAAGTTTTCACTCGCTGAGTGCCAGAGCCTCCGATCGAACAAGACGGCCGTTCCTGGCGGAACGCGAACCGGAACGGCCGCATCGGGGTCCGAAACGCCATCGCCAGGTAAGTCCAGCCTGCCAGAGAGATGGCTTCCCGGTATGACGTAAAAATTCGCCCGGCCCTCTTCGGTGGTGTCGGACAAGAAATAGGCGACCTTCAGAGAAATGCGGGGTCTTGGGATCGACTCGATGTCTTTGTTCAGACGACCGCTGTCCTGGTGCCAGTGAAGCCGCTGCTTGACACGCGGCAGACCAGGATCGTTCGGAGGGGTGATGGTCATGTGCGCGTGATACAGTTGGATGTTCCACCCCAGGATTCCCCAGACCTTGGGAAAGGTCCTGGGCCAGTCGACGAGCTCCAGGAAGAGCTCGTCTTCGCCGGCAAACCCCATGACGTTGGATCGGTCGTGAGGGCCCAACCCCTCCTTCGCGCGAAAAGCTGCGTCGACTCGGTCCGACGCGGCGGTCAGTTTGGTCACCATCTCAGGAGACAGGACTTGATCGAGGATGAAGTAACCCCGTTCTTCGAACTGTGTCCGCTCTTCGGCGGTGAGACAGTACTGAAGGCAGCTTGTATCCATTTGTTTATACAATAGTTACGTGTCAGAAAAAGCGGTTCTTTCAACTCAAAAACAATAACGCCATCGACCCGAACTGTGTCAAGGGGAAAATAAGCGAAGTATGCTTCGAACCGATTCCAGTCACTCGGAGAGGCCCTTCCGAGGATCCATGCCTTCTTCGCTGAGTGGTGACATTGCCCCTTGCCTCATCTTATCGGTTTGCTTTTCTTCCTTTGCCGAAACGCTTTAATTCCCACGGAACAGTTCGAAGAGGAGTCTTATGGAGCCTGTGAGGTTCGCTGTCGTTGGAATCGGCGGATATGGCGACACGCACATCGACGTCATCAACACGCTCGAAGCCGAAGGGATCGCCCGGCTGGAGGCCGTCGTGGATCATCGTCCAGATCGAGTTGCCGACCAGCTCGCGGTGCTTTCTCAGAGAGGGATCCGGACCTTCGAATCGCTCGAAGACCTCTTGAGCGCAGGTGGGGTCGACGTCGTGACGCTGGCCACGGGCATGCACGACCACGTCCCGCAGACCGTAGCCTGTATCGAGAGCGGCTGCGACGTCGTCTGCGAAAAACCGCTCACCTCTGTCGTACAGGAGGCAGATCGGGTCATCGCCGCAAAGCGGAAGACCGGAAGACACGTCGCCATCGGCTATCAGAATATCTACAGCCGATCGATTCAGACTCTGAAATCGCGACTTCTGGAAGGGGCTCTGGGTCTACCAAAGATGATCCACGTCAAGTCCGGATGGCCGAGGGGGGATGTCTACTACACACGAAACGAATGGGCGGGAAAGCTCAAGCTTGGCGACAGGTGGGTGATCGACAGCCTGTTCAACAATGCGTTTTCGCACTATCTCAACAACGCCCTCTTCCTCTGCGGCGCCGATCAGAACGAGACAGCAGGTGTGGCGTCGGTAGAGGCCGAACTCTATCACGCTCGTGATATCGAGACTGCCGATACCGTAAGCATGCGCGTGCTGACCACGAGCGGCGTGGAGATCGTTCTCGCGTTCTCACACGCGACGATGGAGACTAAACATCCGCGGATGCGACTTTTCTGTGAGAACGCGATCGCCAACTGGAAGTTCGAGGAGGGAGAAACCCGGATCGACCACGAAGACGGGAAGGAAGAGAGACTCGACAACGGTGACGTCGACCTCGCGACCCTCCCCTTCCGCAATGTGATCCAGGGTATTCGCGAAGGGGCCGAGCTCCTCTGCATCCCTGAAAACAGCAACTCACAGACCCTCTGCGCTAACGGCGCCCACGAAAGCTGTCCTGAAATCGCTCAAATACCTGCCTCGCACGTCGAAGAGGTCTCAGAAACGAATCGGGATGGGGTCGTAGACCGGTTTCAGACCATCGAGGGCATTTCGGACCTGCTCGATCAGACGTTCGAGGAGGGAAAACTCTTCTCTGAACTGGGCGTAGAGTGGGCCGGGACCGCATCGCCTATCGACCTCCGTGGGTATGAATATTTCCCCGGCGGAAGACCGCCTTCACTCGATTCCGTGGAAGGTGTGTCGGTTTCCGAGTAAAAGACACTCGTGTTTATTAGACCCTGAAGCCATTCGCCCCACCCCACAGCCCCGTGCCTCCGGCGGCCAACCCTTCGGCAAGCTCAGGGCATGCTTTTCTTGTCTCGCCACAAGAAAAGGGCTACCGCAACCGCCACCCTTGGGCACAGCGCGGCTGTGCCCCTACACTCCAAGATTTCGCCGTAGGGGCGCGGCGTGCCGCGCCCGAAGGCAAAAGAAAGACGCCCCTCAAACGCCGGGGAGGCTTAGGCCGCGGCACCTTACCCTCAGTGGAAAAAATGATCACGGCAGGACGGCCAAATCCTCTCCACGCGCTCACGATCACTGAGAAACCAAACCGCTGGGTGGAGAAATCCACTCTCTGCACGGTAAGTCGCACACCGCGGCCCTGATGGCATTGAGCGGTGCATCCAGCGAGTTTTAGGACTGCCGCTCACCTGGCGAGTCTAAAGAATCAGCAACTGCCAGGGATGACCGACTTGCTCATCGCATCCCTAGGGTGGCAGATGCTCCAAAAACCAGGCGAGC
Organism: Candidatus Latescibacterota bacterium; assembly: GCA_965248435.1. Taxonomy (GTDB): domain Bacteria; phylum Latescibacterota; class UBA2968; order UBA2968; genus CBDFJH01. The sequence goes on along the minus strand of OZ252100.1, from coordinate 5,216,483 downwards.
GTTCGACGCGCACAATCCCTCACGTTCATCTTCTTCCGAAATCCGTGCCCCTCTCCCGGATAGATCACAAGACCGACCCGGACGCCTCTCGCTTCCAGCGCTCGACACGTGACAACCGATTGTGAGAGTGAGCAGATCGGATCGCGGTCGCCGTGAAGCAGAAGCAGCGGAGCGTCGATCGAACCCAGGTGACTGAAGACATCGCTCCTGACCGCAGCTTCGGACGGAGGCCACGAGAGCGGGGCAACATATTCGCGTTCATACGTAAAGTCCCCTGTCTCCAGAGTCATCCATCGATTTAAAACGAAACCGTAGAGCGCAACCCCTGCCCGAAATCGATCCGTCACGGCCAGGGCCCGCAGTGTCATGTAGCCCCCGTAGGACCCCCCGAAGATCCCCACACGATCGGGCGAGGCCTTGCCCGACGAAGCCAGATGATCGACCCCCGACAGGATGTCATCCAGGTCTGCCTCTCCCTGGCAGCCGATATTTCCCCGCAAAAAGGCGTCTCCAAATCCGAGAGATCCTCGAAAGGCCGGGTTGAACACGCGATACCCGGCCCGTAGAAGATACTGGTAGCGCACGGCCTCGCTTTTCAGCGCCTCCACCGTACCGGCCGGACCCCCGTGGGCCTTGACGAGGAGCGGCGCATCCCCAGGCGTCTCTGCGGCCTCGTATACGACACCGTGCAGATCCAGACCATCCGGCGCAGACCATCGGACGGGCATAACATGCAGGTCCTCGAAGGCTTCGATCTGAGGGATCTCCACAGTTCGGCCGTCGATTCGGATCTTCGGGAGCTCTGCCCGATCCTCAGTCTCGTATGCCGGCTTCCCCTCATCCGACCAAACGACGGGGGATGTGGCGGCCGGCTCAAGAACCTCGCCGACCGAACCATCCATACACAAGACTTCTGTCGACCGATTCACGCCATCGGTATTCGAAACCCACACAGAGTTCCCGCCAGGACCCCATCCGAAGTCCTCGATTTGCCGCTCACCTCTTGTCAGTCTCCGCCTCTTGTCTCCGTCCCACGACATCCACCATACGTCTGTATGGGTCGTGATCGGGAGGCTCGTTTGGTGATTGGCCTCGTAGATCAAGCCAGAACCATCGGGAGCCATCAGCGCTTTTCCGGCCCTGCCCGCCCCTTCGGTGAGCGACCGAGTCCCTTTATCGGTCAGATCGAATCCCCTGAACTCCGCCCTCTGCGCCTCCTCCGGCACCGTGTTCACCGGCTCTCTCCAGACCATCCTGCTTCCGTCGCCGGAAAGACTGAGCCCGCCGCATCCCGCTGCTACCTCCGCCAAATCGGCCCACCCGCCCTTCTTTGCATAGCGGCAAAGCGTGATCTCTCCCCTGGGAGCAGGTTGGAATTTCGGCGCTGAAGCGTCAGGGGCCTGTGCTCGGTCCACGAACCCGGCCACAATCACACGTCCGCCCTGCCATTGGAAGTCGACCGAGGTCAACCCTTTCGGCAGGTCGATCAGCTTCCTCCTTCTCCCGCTTTCCTTGATCTTCCAGAGGGCGTCGTCGGACTGCACGAGGGCCGCCTCCCCACCCGCAGGGGCAATGGCCTGGACGGTTTCAAAATTTCCGATCGGCCTGGGCCGCTTCCACCTCGGTTTCAGAATCCAGAGCGGCCCCTTCTCCGAGCCTCGAAGAAGGAGAAGCCATACGCCGCCGCCTATCGAGACCATCTGCTCATCACGCACCAAATCGCGATCCGGGTCCGTCAATCGGTCCAGGTTGCGCGGCAGTTTGATCTCAAACCAGTTCGAATCCAATAGGGAAACCCTCCCGGCTTATGCCGTCGGATGTGAAATCTCGATCTGGAGTATGCGAAACCTCGAGAATATATTCCTGTGGGAGAGGACGTCAAGGGTCAGGGACCCCATCGCGTCTCACCCTGCCTCCACACTTCCTGTTTTTGTTGTCGAAGCAACGGGGCGTTTGTATCTTCTGCAAACAATTTCTTTCATCTTCGAAATCAGGGAAAAGGGATGGGCAAGGTTCGAATCGGCATCATCGGTGCAGGGAACATGGGAAGCGGACACGCTGCCCACATCTCCGCCGGCAGGGTGCCTCACGCAGAATTGACGGCGATCTGCGACAGCGACCCGCGACGAACCGAAGGTGCGAGCGAGAGGTTCGGGGAGGGAATCCACACGTTCAGCGACGCCGCGGCGCTCCTCTCCTCGGGCACGACGGACGGCGTCATCATTTGCACGCCCCACTACGACCATTCTTCGCTGGCGATCGAAGCTTTCGGGAACGGCCTCCACGTGATGGTAGAAAAGCCCGCGGGTGTCTATACGAAGCAGGTTCGAAAAATGAACGAAGCGGCGGCAAAGAGCGACCGCGTCTTCAGTATCATGTTCCAGAGGCGGGCCGTTTCTCAGAGTCGAAAACTGAAAGAGATTGTCTCCTCGGGGGAACTGGGAGAAATCCTCCGAATCAACTATGTCGTCACGCATTGGTTCCGGGCGCAAAGCTACTATGATTCCGGGGGCTGGCGGGCAACGTGGTCAGGTGAAGGCGGAGGGGTCCTGATGAATCAGTGTCCCCACAACCTGGATCTATTGCAGTGGATATGTGGAATGCCGAAACGGGTTCGAGCCTTCTGCCAGTTCGGGAAGTACCACGACATCGAGGTGGAGGACGACGTGACCGCCTTTGTCGAGTACGAAAACGGCGCCACCGGCCTGTTCGTGGCAACGACGGGCGAGGCCCCCGGCACGGACCGGTTCGAGATCGCGGCGGACCGGGGAAAGGTCGTGGCGGAGAACGGGCGGATCACCTTCTGGCGAACGCGAGTGCCGGTCCGCCAGTTTACACGTGAACACACGGGCGGGTTCGGGATGCCTGAAACCTGGGAATGCGATATCCCGATCCCGGATGTCGAAGAGGGACACCACGTTCTCACGAAAAACTGGGTGGAGTCGATCTTGGAAGGAACGCCGCTGATCGCTCCAGGCGAAGAGGGCATCCACAGCCTCGAGCTATCGAATGCCATGCTCCTCTCCGCGTGGACCGACGGCTGGGTAGAGATCCCCGTGGATGAGGACCTTTATTTGGAGAAGCTGAAGGAAAAGATCGACAATTCTACATTCGAAAAGGGGGCAGGCGGAAGCAGGGTCCTTGACATCAGTCGATCATGATCGCTGCGCTTCAGCCGGTCGGTCAAGATCACCCGGAAGGCGGGTTGCTTTGTCCGTAATCGCTTCTCCCACCTGCATCCGGTTCAATCCTCTAGCCTCCCTTAGATCGGCGCCGGTGAGGTCGGCGAAGATAAGCCGGGCTCCACTCAAATCTGCCCGCCTCAAATCGGCACCGCTCAAGTCGGCCCAACCCAGATCGGATCCGGTGAAGTCGCTGCCACTCAGGTCGGCACCGCTCAGGTTCACCTTCTTGAGATCCATTTTTCCGAATTCTCGACCCGCCAGCTTGGCCCCGGTAAGGCCTGGCCTCAGTTTCGGAAACTCCTCCCGCCATCGGTTCCAGGCTTCCGCACCCTGATCGAGAAACGCGAGATGCTTGGCCACAGCCACGGCGGGCTCCTGGGTAGAGTCAAACAAGGTTTCGAATCGTCCAAAAATGTGTTGAGGAGGAGAAAGCTAAGTGAAAAAGGAAGTCATCACCAGCGAAAAGGCCGCCCTGCCGGTAGGTCCTTATTCACAGGGCATCAAGGTGGGCAACTTCATCTTCGTTGCGGGGGAGAAGGGCATCGATCCCCAAACGGGAAAAATCGTGGACGGCGGCATCGCGGCGGAGACCCGTCAGACACTGGAAAACATCCACGCCATCCTCGAGGCCGCTGGGGCGGGCATGGGAAACGTGGTCCGTACCGTCGTATACCTTACGGATATCGCCGACTTCGCCGAGATGAACGCGGTCTACGCCGGCTACTTTACCGAAGATCCTCCAGGGCGCTCGTGTGTCCAGGTTTCCGCCCTGCCTGCGGGTGCGCACGTGGAGATCGAGGCCACGGCCGCGATCTGAACGGATTCGGTTCAAGCTTGACTTGACAGGTTTTGTGTAGTTTCATTCATCCCAAGCCGGTGTCCCTTTTGTCCTGGGCATAGAAAAGCCCGATATGACGCCCCCCGACTACAACAAACGTCACACCGGGCAAGTTGCGGGTCGCTGGACCGGCCTGCGCCCCGCTGATGATTCTTTGAATGCAATCGATATGCCAGAATTGCCCCAAATGTAAAATCGTACATATGTACTGAAATAACATACTGATAGTTCTATAGCCCACACCGACTGAAAGCGCGTCGGGGTCGGGTCAGCTGTAAAGAAATGATCCCCGAATTAACGAAACATTCTACCCACACTTGCAGGAGGTTCTTTGAAGGTCGCCGATGCCGTCGCTCACATCCTGAAAGCCGAGGGCGTAGAGTACCTCTTCGCATATCCCGTTAATCACCTGATCGAGGCAGCAGCCAAAGTAGACATCCGACCGATCATCGTGCGCCAGGAACGCATCGGTATGCACATGGCCGACGCCCTGAGCAGGTTGAACTCAGGCAAGAAGATTGGTGTCTTCTGTATGCAGCACGGCCCCGGCTCGGAAAACGTGTTTGGAGGGGTCGCCCAGGCCTTTGCCGATTCCGTGCCCGTTGTCGTCTTGCCCATGGGCCAACCGCGCGCGCTTACCAGCGTCCCACCCCATTTCACCTCTTCGTTGAATTTCCGGAACATCACGAAATCCTGCGAGCTGCTCACGGACCCGAGTGCGACGTCCGACGCCTTGCGACGGGCGTTCAGCCTAGCCAGGAATGGACGACCCGGACCGACGCTCGTTGAGATTCCAACAGATGTGATGGATGCCGACATCCCCGACGACCTGAATTACCGTCCCGTTGCCGTCTATCGGTCTGCGCCGGATCCGGGCGATGTGCAAAAAGCGGCCGAAACCTTGCTTGAAGCGGAGCGACCGGTGATCCACGCCGGCCAGGGCGTCCACTACGCCGAGGCCTGGGACAGCCTCAGAACACTGGCTGAGACTCTGGAGGCGCCTGTTGTCACCACGCTGAACGGCAAGAGCGCCTTCCCTGAAACCCATCCCCTGGCACTCGGCTCCGCCGGGGCGGCGATTCCCGGGACCGTTCATGAGTTCGTCCAGAACGCCGACGTCATTTTCGGAATCGGCTGCAGCTTTGCGGAGACCCATTTCGGCATCCAGATCCCTGAGGGGAAGACGATCATCCACTCGACCCTCGATCCGGCCGACATCAACAGGAACGCCGTCGTCGACCAGGCACTCGTCGGAGACGCAGGATTGACGCTGGAGGCGCTCAACGCTGAAATCTCTGAACGACTCGGCGGCAGGCCTCGGGGTAGAGCGGACAAGGTTGCGAAGGAGATTAGAACAATCAAGCAAGCATGGCAGGCCCAGTGGATGCCGAAGCTCACGTCTCAGGAAACGCCTCTCACGCCCTATCGTGTGATCTGGGACCTGATGCATACCGTGGATGTTGAGAACTCGATCGTCACGCACGATGCCGGAAGTCCTCGGGACCAGACGTCGCCGTTTTGGGAATCGACGACGCCGCTTTCCTACATCGGGTGGGGCAAGAGCACGCAGCTCGGGTACGGGCTCGGCCTGGCCATGGGGGCGAAGCTCGCCAGACCGGAAAAGCTCTGCGTCAACATCTGGGGAGACGCGGCCATCGGATTTACCGGCATGGACTTCGAAACGGCGGTTCGAGAACGCATCCCCATCCTTTCGATCCTCTTGAATAACTTTTCCATGGCGATCGAGTTGGGCGTGATGCCCGTCTCCACGGAAAAATACCGGAGCACGGACATATCCGGGAACTACGCCGACATGGCGAAGGCGTTCGGGGGCTATGGCGAGCGAGTGGAATCCCCCGGCGAGATCGTCCCGGCGATCAAACGCGGCATCCAAAAGACAGAAGGGGGTACACCGGCCCTTCTGGAGTTCATCACCTCGAAGGAAGTTGCCATTTCCAAATTCTAATGATGGTCCTCTCCTGTAATCCGATTTAACAGATAGGCGGAATGATGAAAAACGTGATTCTGATCGTAGATGACGAGGAAGAGTTGCGGGGGGTGCTGAAGGACACCCTGTCTGAGGACTACAACATCCTGGAAGGGGCCGATGGTCTCGACGGAGTGTTGGAGGTGATGCTGAGTGATCAGCACGTCGATCTGATCATCACCGACCTGAACATGCCGATAAGCGACGGACTGGAGATGATCAAAGACCTCCCCAGAGAGATCCCGGTCATCATCATATCCGGCTACCTGCACTCGAAAGAGTTCCAGGCGGGGTTGGAGAAACTGAATCCGGTCGCGGTCCTCAAGAAACCGTTCGACCTGTCGACGCTTCGGGAGCACATCCATAAGGTGTTCGAAAACTAACATTCCGATTCGGGTCACCATCCAATAAGGAGGCCGCACCTTTTCAGGTGCGGCCTCCTTTGATTGTGGACTGGCGGGATGAGTTTTAATCCCCTGTAAAATAGTTACGCTGCAAGATCACGAGCTCGGATTCAACCCTCACTCGTGCAACTGCCTCAGAATCCGAACTCTCCCTTCAGCGTCGATTCGTCCCTCCACCTTGGACTCGTCTTCTCGGCTTCCCTGGTCTTCTTCGCCAGTCCAGAGCAGTTCTGGGCCAGGACTTCGAAAATGCGATTCGCGACGATCCGGTGGCCGAGGTCGTTCTGATGCACGCCGTCATAGTGGACCATCCAATCCGTTTCACCGCTCGCGGCGAGCAGGTCTACGTAGAGGCAGCTCTCCGTGGAAGCGACTTGACGGATGACCTCGTTGAAACGCTTGAACAGTGAAAGGTCTGCGTGACTCCACCGCGGTCCTCCCTGCGTGAAATCTGTCATGTAGTATGGACCGAGGAGCACGATGACCGGCTGAATACGCTCACGCACTCGGCGCACGAGATCGACGAGCTCTTCTCGAAAGCGCTCGAGAGGCGTGCCCCCCCTTGCGTCGTTGAGGCCGTAGGAGATGATCAGGAGGTCTGGCTGGTGGGCGATCACGTGTTTGTCGAGACGCTCGCTCGCCGCGGGTTTTCCGCTTCGCTCGTAAGCGGGGCTCTTTGTCGAGACCACGTTCGCCCCGATCCCGGAGTTGACAAACGCCATCGGGGCCGACTGGAACTCGTTGATCAGGTTCGCCAGAACGGAAACCCAGCAGCGGTCGGGTGAAGTGCTCCATCCTCCTGCGGTCGTGCTTTCCCCCAGAGCGACCATCTTTCCAAATTCCTCGGAACGCCAGTCTTTCCCGACAGGGTCCGCGCCGCGACACACCGCTGGCCCCATTCCTGCGATAAGGAAAGCGCCCGCGGCGACCCCGAGCTGTGCAAGACGATTCATGTGGCCCTCTTCTCGTTGCATCGAAGTCTTTTCAACGCCGGAAACAGGCGCGTCACACCATACTCCACACACCTGTCGAGGAACGCGAAGATGTTCGCTTCCAGGTCTTCGGTTAGCTGGACGTCGTATCCGCCTTCACCGCACCAGATCTCAACGCCGTTCGCCACTTCGATCATCTTCAGCTCCCCCAGACCTCGCTCAACAGGTTCAGCCAGTTTTCGCCAAGCACTTTCCGGATGCGCGGCTCGTCCCACCCGGCCTTGACGAGTGCGTCCGTGAGATTCGGGTAGTCACTCAGGGTCTCAAGCCCTTTGGGCGTGAAAACTTCGCCGACATCGACGACTTTTCGTCGCGTGCCTTTGTCCCGGGCGATCCAGTCGAAAAAGTCGAGTCCGTGGCCCTGGGTGAAGTCGGTGCCTATTCCCACGCGCTCTTCACCGATCAAATCGATCACGTACTCGATGGCCTCGACGAAATCCTCGATCGTGGAATCGGCACCGCGTGCGAGGAAGGGGGCGAACATCGTCACGCCCACGAATCCACCCTGGTCGATGATAAACTTGAGCTGATCGTCCGACTTGTTGCGCGGGTGGGCCTTGAGGTTCGCCGGCAGGACGTGCGAGTAGGCCACCGGCTTTTTGGAATGCAGGATCACGTCGCGGCTGGTGTTCGGACCGACGTGCGAGAGATCGCACAGAATCCCGACGCGATTCATCTCGCTCACGACCTCCTTGCCGAAGTCTGACAGACCTCCGTCGTTCGACTCGTAGCAGCCCGACCCCACATAGTTCTGCGTGTTGTAGGTCACCTGCATGATGCCGACACCCAGTTCTTTGAACAGCTCGAGACGTTCGAGTCTATCCTCGATGCCGCACGTGTTCTGCCAGCCGAGGCAAATCCCGACCTTTCCGGCTGCTTTCGCGCGCCGTATGTCCTCCGCGGTGTAGACCTGCATCATCAAGTCGTCGTATTCCTCAAACCACCGCTTGAATTGTGAGATGTTGTCCATCGAGCCGCTGAAATTCTCCCAGATGGAGCATGTGCAGTTCGCGGCCGTGAGCCCACCGCGATGCATGTCCTCGAACACGGCAGGCCCCCAGTTCGAGACGACCAATCCGTCGAAAAGCAGCACATCCGCGTGTAATTGTTTGGCATCCAAGTTGAAACGTCCCCTCCTATCCGACTGGCGACTCTTTGGCTTTGTAGACGAGCGAGGCAACGATCCCGCCGCCGAGGCCCTTCAAAACTCCGGCAACAACCCAGCCCACCATAAGCACGAATGGGATCGGCAGATAGCAGTAGGCCCCGACCTGCACAGCCCCCAGGATGAGTCCAACATACAAACCAAAACGCGCCCCTTCGCCAATCCCCTTGCCCTCGTAGTTGCGGGTAAAGAGGAAAACAAGCGCGATGGAGAACAGAAGCTGACTCAGCACGAGATACGCGAAATATCCCTGGCTCTCTTCATGAGACCGCCATATGCTCGAAGTCTGCTCATAGATGCCCGCGAGGATCACGGCGTGGACCAGCATTTCGAACAAAAACACAAACGCGAACACAACGATCGCTGAGATGATGAAACGCTGCACATTCATAACGCCTCCTCTTTTGGTGATTCGCGTCTGATTGGGCATGCCTCTACTCGGAGTCCAGCTTTCGCATCCGCAGCGCGTAGAGCGCATCCTGCTCGATCTTGTCGGCCGACGCGATCATCTTCTCAAGGTCGTCAGAGACGCGGATCATCCGGCCGGAAAGAGAGTCCGCCTGGCCGGAAGCCAGCAGCTTGATGAGGTGTGCGGCCGCTTCGGGTGGGAAATCCTCACCACTCTCGAAGATACCGGAGAACCAGGGCAGCCAGCGTTTTCCCTGCTCGGTATGCAAAATTCCCTCCGCCATGGCGGTGTTTACGCTACCTGGATCGACGGAGAACGCGCACACCCCACTCTCGGCCGCTTCTCTGGCCAGGTTCTCCGTAAGCCTCAACAGAGCGGTCTTGCTGATTCCGTAGGCCGAAAAATACTTGATCGGAATCGTCCCGGCGCCACTCGCGAGGTTGACCACGCGGCCACTTCCCCTGGATATCATCTGGGGAACCACTGCTCTGACACAAAGGAACGGCCCGCGCAGATTCACCTCCAGACAGGCCCACCACTCCTCAGGGTCGGTTTCCCATATTGGACCGGAAATCGTACCGATCGCGGCGTTGTTCACGAGCAGGTCTATCGGACCGAGGTTCTGACAGGTCTGATCCACCGCGGCCTGAACGGCCTCAGGGTCCGTTACATCCGCGGAAATCGGGAGCGCCCTGCCGCCCCGGGACTCGATGAGCGCTGCCGTTTCCAGGACCTGTTCCCGGGTCCGGGCGATTACGGCGACCGGAGCCCCCGCCTCCGCGAGCGCGAGCGCCGCTGCCCGCCCGATGCCTCGTCCGCTGCCCGTTACGAATGCGACCTGCTCCGTCAAGTCAACTTTCTCGGTCAAGGCTTACGTCTCCAGCCTGAAGAAACTCCCGCCGATGAAGCGGGAGCCGCCAAAGTTGTTGCCGTCATCCACCATGAAATAGTAGGCGGTGAAAATCTGTCCATCGTCCAGCTCGGTGGCCACCTGGTAGCCGATGTCCGGACCGCTGGCGTCGTCCCGGATGATGAACTCATCGCTCCAGGTCTCGCCCCCGTCCAGGCTCACGATCCCCCCGATGCCGAACGGCGCCTTGCGCCGGGCGAACGTGACGAGGATCCGTCCGTCGCTGAGCAGCATCGGCCATTGGGAACGATACAGCTTCTGCGAAGGATAGATGAAATCAGCGGTGCTGGCCGGCCGCATCCAGGCCAGGTGGGGGTCGGCCCGGCCATCGTCCCAAAGGACCGTACCCGTAGAGCCGTCCGGCTTGGTGAACGTGTAGGACGCGCGCCCAAAGTCCCCTGTGGACCGGAGTCGGGGGGCCCAGGGAGAACGTCCCCAGGCGACGATCGACCGTGGTGAGCTCCAGTCGTAGCCGTCGTCGGAATGGCACATCAGAATGGCGTTGCGCTTGTCCGAGACTTCCACGGAATAGCACTGCAACCGACCGCTCGGAAGCAGAACCAGTCCGGAATAGCCGACCGCGGCCTTGCCGGAGGCCGGCAGAGGCGGAACCGGGCTGACGGCCTCGGACACGAACTCCCACGTCAGCCCGTTGTCGTCCGATCCGTAGACGGCGATCGCGCTGTGCGGCCAGATCATCGCTGTCCCCATCAAGGTCCCGTCCGGAAACTGCATCAACGGCGTGTTGTCCCGGTGGAGATGCTGGCGGCCGGGCGGCGGCACGAGAACCGTCGGGGTCGACTCCCACGTATGGCCCTTGTCGGCCGAGCGAAGGGCAAACGGTACCTGCAGGGGATGCCCTTTTTCGTCGGGCGGCCCCGCCCACGTGTTTCCGAAATGTACGATCGCGTCGGGCGCCGTCAGGTCGATTTGCGCTCGATCTTTCAGCTCGGCCGACCCACGAATGATGAACTCCCGGCGGGTTTCAATGTCTGCCGTCTCGTCGAAGACCACGATGTTGTTCTCTTCCGGCCACGTCTCCCCATTGTCCGTCGATCGCTGCAGCAGCGAGACCGCCCTTCCATGATATCCCACGTGTCCGTGGTGGACATCCTCAGGGCCTTTGTATTCGGACGAGCCGTGGTTGTGGATCAGGGCGATCTCGCCGTTTCCGAAATTGAAGATGCCGCCCTGTCTCGGGTGTCCACAGTAGGTGTTCTTGGTTCCGCAGACGTGGATGTGTCGTACGTCAGTAATGTTTGCATTCGGTCGTCCTCTAGGCATATCGTTCTCCTCTAGAAGCTGACGGCGGACGACGGACGGCGGACCGCGAGATGAATTGCCTCTTGACCTTGGCGGTCTGCGGTCCGTGGTCTGTGGTCTGGAATAACATTCCTCATCTCACAGCCGCGGTCTGTGGTCTGCTGTCCGCGGTCTGTATCTTTAGGGGCAGCACAAAGTACGCACTTTCATCCCGCTCTTCACCGACAAACGGCTGTATACAGAAGCCCATCGACAGCTTGAGGGCGTGATTCTCCGCACAGGAGTAACTGCTCCGGGACCGGAGCTGGTAACAGCCCAGCTCACGCGCCCAGGAGATCGCCGCCTCCTGCAGACGGCGCACGATCCCCCGCCGTCGAAACGGCGGGCGAACGCCGAAGGCGACACTCTTGGCCTCGATGACCTGCGCGCCGTTCGCGAAAAGCGGCGGCTTTTCTTCGTCCACGCCAATCTGCTGGGTCCAGAACCGCAGGAACCCGATCACTTCGTCCTCTGTATACGCGACCACCGTATAGAAACCCAAATGGTCATCATTCTGCTTTTGTTCCAGCCCACCTTGATCCAGATCCTCACACGCCTGGAGCAGCTCGGACCACCTGGGGTGGTCCGGAGTCCAACGTGCGACATCCATCTCGTGCTCTGTTGATCCGGTCATAATGTTTATCCCCGTGAATGCTTTGCCATCTTAGTTCGACTGCGCTTTCATCGCCTCCTCTGCTCGTCTCGCGATCTCCTCGGAAGACAGGTTCTCTACCCGGGTAGCGATCCACCAGATGTTCCCAAACGGGTCCTTCACCCCGCCGTTGCGGTCGCCGTAGAACCGGTCCTCGGGCTCTGTCTCTGAAGTCGCACCGGCATTCAGCGCGCGCCGGTAGGTTTCGTCCACGTCGAAAACATAGAGGTAGATCCTTCCAGGCATGGGTTCAAACTCTCCGGGGGGTTCGCCCATCATCACGATCGAGTCGCCGATCCGGACCTCCGCATGGCCGACAACTCCGTCAGGTCGCGTGATGCGCTCCGTCTCCTCAGCGTCGAATGCCTGCTTCAAGAAGTCGATCAAATCCGCAACCCCACGGACGACCAGATACGGCGTCACCGTACGATATCCGTCCGGGACCGGCTTGACCGCCATATTTCTGTCCTCCCTAAGATGCAAACCAGGCTTGGACGTCCGCCGCGGTGTCGAAATAGGCCGTCGGAAAATTCGCGGGTCCTTCCGGTGCTGGCTCACTGCCCGGCGCCGCCCCCTCCGGCAGAAGAAAGGCCATTTTCTGAACACCGGCACTGTTGTAACGTGGAATGATGTTTTCATCTCTCCACGGACCGGTACTGGCCCCGTCGACCGCGAACTGAAACTTCGTCGCGTCGATGAGCATGTTCGTCGGCTTGACCTGCTCTCCGTGCGCTGCGAAGAGCGTCAACCATCGCCTGAAATCTTCGTCGCTCATTCCGGCCGTTCCTTCCAGCCAGTGGAGTTCCAGTACGTCTGTTTCGACGTGATGAATAACGGCCCCGAACTCGTCGCGAAACAGTTCGTTTGCCATGTCGTCCTCCTGTCTTGAATCGCCCTAGACGAAAAAATCCTCTTCGTTGGGACGCACATCGATCTCGAGTGTCCACGCCCCTTTGCCCTGCTGAGTCAGGTCCCAGTAGGCCTGGGCGACGGCGTCCGTGTCGAGCAGGGGGCCTTCTGCATCGCCCCCTTCCCGCAGTGAGGGCGTATCCAGAACGCCGTCGATAATCACGTGCGCAACGTGTATCCCTTTCGGCCACAGCTCGCGGGCGAGCGCCTCCGCCAGGCCGCGCACAGCGAACTTCGCGCTGCTGAAGGCCGACGCACCTCCCCTGCCGCGAATCGACGACGTCGCGCCCGTGAACAGCATCGCACCGCCCCCGCTGGTGAGCATGTCAGGCACCGCTTCCTTACTGCAAAGGAACGATCCCAGGGCACAGACTCGCCACGATAGTTCAAAACCTTCCGCTGTCAGTCCTGAAAAATCTCCCCAGGCCGCGTTGCCGGCGTGATTGATCAATATATCGACAGGACCGAACTGTTCTCGCACGTTCGCGAACCCGCGCTTCACCTGGTCGGGGTCGGTGATATCCGTCGGCACAGCCAACCCAGCCAGGCCCTCCCGTTTCAGCTCCTCCTCCAGACTCTGAATATAGCCGGGAGAACGGGCGAGCATCCCCACCTGGTGACCCTCTCTCGCGAATTTCCGGACTAAAGATGCACCAAGTCCGGCGCCAACGCCGGATATCACGGTTGTCTTGGCCAAGCTTCCTCCTTTTTGGACACAAGAAAAGCAGTCCCCTAAGTAGACAAGAAAATGTAGAAGGATCTTCCCACCTGCAAATCCTTTCACAAGGGAGAATCCACACAACAAAAGGCCTATATCTGGAGGATATAAGCCTTTGTTTTCACGGACCAAGTGATTGAGCCCGATCAGTCGCCGTATGTCCCATCCTTGCGTTCGTGGATCCAGACCATGTTACCATCCGGGTCAGTGATGCAGGCGAAATGGCAGACAGGCGTCTCCTGCGTAGGAATCGTGACTTTGACCCCTTTCCCCTGGAGCTCGGCGATCGCCGCCTCCACGTCCTCCACCGCGAAGGCCACCGCCGCGCCCCCCGCTGCCGGCTTGGCGTTGGGGTCGAAGGCCGTGGGGTCGTTGACGGCGAAGGTCGCGTTCCCCGCGGAGAACTCCGCCCATTTGACCTCCTCGAAGTGGCCCAGCAGCTCCAGCCCGAGCGTGTCGCGGTAAAACTCGATCGCCCGGTCGATGTCAGCGGTCTGATAGTAGACAAAGTCGGTTCCGCGGATATTCATGGGTGCTCTCCTTTCGTTGTGGCAAACGCGCAGAATTAAGTGCTTCTGCAGGTCTGCCACCGTTCGGATCATTCACCTCTATTGGTCCTCTGTTCCCCCAACCGACCAAACCAAACCACATAAAGGACCGATATCGCAAGTATGGCGTGGATGAAAATCGCAAAAGTCTTCTGGCTCTCAAGCGATCTCTGTGAAAGAACGGCTCGTGCGTTCTCTAGTGTGCCTGGCATGGTTTTCGACGCCGACAATAAATCTAGGCGGAGGGCTTCTGCGAAGGTATAGGAGCTCAACAGCCCGATAAGATTCATGAACACGAAAAGTAGGTAACCAACTGTGATCAATAATTTTAGACGTAGTGCGATCCCCTTCTTGATAGAGGCAAACCAGCCGATAAGGGCGAGCAAGGTAACCGTATAGAAGTTCCAGTAGAACTCAACCTTACCCGTTGCAGCTATGAAGAGATCCGCAATATCCTTTAGTTCCATCTGTATCCCTCTTGCGGGCTAGCGGCTTGGCGCTCGCCGCGTGGGGTGGCTCGTCCGCCGAGCGTATCTTGTTACCCGTCTATTCTTCGTTGCGGCCCTCCAACAACTGCAACGTCCTGTCATCGCGCTCGCCCTGGAAGTATTTATCGAGGACGCGAACAAACACGGAGTCCGGATCTGTGACAGACGCGAACAGTGTCATGGACGATTTGAGCTTCAAATCATCCGGGTAACCAAGGACTTCTGAAACTGATCGCCCCTCGATGGCAAAAACCGCTTCTGCACTTTCCAGCAGTCTTGGTCCGAGAACAGGATGCTCCAAGTATCCTCGTGCTTCTTCGATGCCCTTAATGGCATACCGTTTTGCAGTCGAGCTGTGCCCCAACCCATCGATCTGCGGGAATATGTACCACATCCAGTGCGTGCGCTTCCGGCCGCTTCTCAACTCTTCGAGGGCACGATCATACACACTTTCTTGTGCGCTCGTAAAGCGACCTAAGTCAAAGAGGTCATCTCTATCGTTCATGACTGGGCCAGGCTCCCTTGTTGTGCCTCTCTTCCGGCATCAAGCCTTGCCATTACGAGACCAGCCAGCCTTCCGGCATCGGTTAAATCGCTGGACGCGGAAGATCAACTACCTCGCCTCATAGGCGTGGTCGGGCCGCCACGGAAAAGGCCCCATGTGCATATCCAGCATTACTCTCAGAACATTCAGGGGAAGCCACTCGTTGTACATCGCCCAGTGCTCGTACTTTGGAAGCTTTACAGTGGTGGCGATTTTTCCGAAAGGGGTTCCCTTCTTGAATTCGGCCACGATAGCTGCCTGCAAGTCTTGTATGAACTCACGCGTTTGAGTCACGTCTCGCTTGCTACCGAAAGGCGCTTCAGCATTAGAATGGGCGTATATCGCGGTTTGGAAATCCATCTTCTCAATTTCTGCCAACGTCCGCACCCACTCCTTGATGTTGAAATCGGGCACGATAGAAAAAAGGACGCGATTGGGGGTCACGATATCAGAAATATAGACGATTCCCTCCTTCGGCAGCCGGAATACGGTCATGCCAAGTCCGTGACTCATTCCCAGATAGTGCAGCTCGATCGTTCTGTCGCCCAAGACAAGGTCTCTTCGGTTTCCGGCCCAGGCTTCGTCCGGCAGCGCGAGATCTGGATGGGGATTGGCTTTCATCCACTCATAGGCCTCCACGTGCGCTACGATCTTCGCGCCTGCGTCGCGAAAGACTTGCCCTCCTTTCGAGTGATCCCAGTGGTTGTGACTGTGCAGTAGATAACGAACGGGTTTATCGGTCACGCCTTTGATTGCTTTCAACAACCCCTCAGAATGCTCGGTTGTGACGGGTTCGATCGCAACGACCCCTTCATCGGTCACGACAAACATGGAATAATAGTGGTCGCCTGGGCCGTATCTGTAAACGCCATCTGCCGCTTTCCAAAGGTGCTGGTCCTCAGCAGAAGCGACACTTACTGATAGCAGCATCGGGAAAATGCCTACCACTGCCATGAAGAAACAGATCACTTTTGACATTTATCCTCCTCCGTCTAGAATGTTGTTGTCTCGTCTGACATCTCCGCAGCCGCCTCGTCCTTCAACGCCTCGATCATCGCCTCACACTCTGCGCGACTGGGATAGTCCGGGTCGTCGCTGTAGTCCTGGACTTCGATCAGCTTGCCCCGGTACTTCGTTTCATAGAGCATCCTGACCGCGTCGAAAAAACCTTGTGACTTCATCAGCCGGATCTTTGCGTCGCCGATCTGCCCCATACGCATCGTGCCTGCTTCCAGCATCGGCTTGTCCACCCTGTTGCGGTCCTCTACTTTCAGGAACTCCGCCCTCTGCGTGTTCGCGCCCTCGACAGCGTTGTAGGCAGCCACCTGCGCCGTGTGGATGCTCGTGTTTTCCTCGTTGCTGCACCCGATCGTCATAATGTAGCCATCCAGCGCCGCCAGCGCGTTCAGAATTCCGGCCACGTGGTGCGAGCCGATGGCGCGGCTTTCACTCAGCCGAATCAATCCGGCCGCCAGCCGCCCCTTGGCAGCCCAGGGATGACGGGGTGGATGGGCGCCCCTCAGCACATCGGGACGGCGCCAGAACGTGGCTGGAATGCGGCCGATGTTTTTTCGGACCGGCGTGGTCTCCGGGTCGTATTCCGCACTGTTCGACGGGACGTCTGTGTGTGACGGCATGAGCAGCGTCCCTGCCTCACCCAGCGTCTCCAACAGCGCATCGATTACAGCGTCGGCTCCGCCATCCACGCGGCCAAAGCTGCTCAAGGACGAGTGCACCATCACCACATCGCCCCGTTGCAAACCCAGCGATCGCAGCCCCTGAACGATCAGGTCCTTGTTGACAGTCGATTCATTCGAATCAGACACGATGACGAACCTCGCTTCACCAATACACCGACGCAGAACCCTCTGCTTGGGCGGCAATCAGTACGGATCGAAGAACGTCAAATCCGCATCGAAATGATCCATCGCCGCGACGGCATCTCCCCGCATCTTCACTCGAATCGGATGGATGTGCAGGCGATCAGAAAGCATGATCTGTGATTCTTTCAATGGGAAGCGCAGTTGGATCGTCTTCCCTGCGGAGACCTTGTTGAAGAAGAGATAGCCGTTCGTCCAGATCGGCGGGCTCTCGTTGCCCTCGACATCGACCTCCTCGCGGTTGAGCCAGGGAGGAATGCGGACGAACAGCGGTCCAACCTGCTTCAACTCGACCCGAAGGCAGTCGTGCGTATAAGGGGACTGCACGCGGGTCGCACTCGTCTCGTGGTCGAACAGCAGATTGATCCGTCGACCCGTCGGCTCGGACCTCTCCACCTCTCGAAGTGCCTCGCAAAGCGAGCCCACAGCACCCCCCACAATGTCCATGTTGAAGGAGAACGTGCCGCGCCCCTTACCGATGGATGTGTGGCCGTAGGGCGCCGGGAAACCGAAGGCACCCAGATGCCGGTTCGCGACATCACGCAATCCATCCACGCCGTCTGGATTGGGCGGATCACTGATGAAAGATACATCGCGAAGCTGTGAGGGCAGGAGATGGCAGCGCAGGATGCGTTCGGCGTCGTGATAACACTCCGGATATCCCCGCCGCCCAAGAATCAGCGCGGTCTCCAGAATATCGCCGGTGTTGTTGGCCTCTCCATGGTCGCTGTCCTCCTGCGTCGTCCTCTCCGGCGACCAACCGATCTCGTCGCGCATTTCCCAGAGTCCGTCGTCGTAAAACGCCTTCACTCGCATCATGAGGGACCCGTCTCCGACCAGATCCGCGAGCTGAGCGAGGGACGAAAGGACGCAGGTGATGGAATGGATGTGACGGGTGGCGAAGCGCTTCGAATCGAATCCCCCGTCGGGGAGGAAGAACTCGCCGATGGCCTTTTCCTTCAGGACGAGCGCCAGCTCGAGGGCCGGACCACAACCCGTGGTGCGGTAGAGCTTGACGAGCGGCCCCAGCATCCTCGCTTCACCGTGCAGAAATCCCTGGCATTCCTGGTAGTGAAGTCCGAGGGCAGCCAGACGGTTCAGGTCCCAGCCGCCCTCCGCGCTCCAGAGGTCGACGATGTCCGCGATGCTCCTCTCCGCCAGGGCTGATGCCTCATCGTCATTGCGATACCTTGCCAGGGCACACAGCGCGTGGAAACCCTCGCGAAGGTTGTGCGGGCAAAAATTGACCGGGGGACCGTCGGTCGTTTGGCGGTTGAGCGGAAGCGCGGCCGGGCCACTGTATGAGAGAAAGGCAGCGCGTCGATGATTCTCTACGGCGCTTTCATCGAGCTCAACGCCCGCCGCATCCTCGGCATTCAACAGCGCGTTGAGATGCCTTCCCGGCACGTGGGATTCACTGGCGTACGCATTGAAACTCAAAGCCGCACTCGGTCGCACGGCCGAGCGGAAGAAGGGAACCTGGTTGTCATCGGCGTTGAAAACGTTCTGCATGGTCCGGCAACCCAGCCGAATCGCATCCGTGATGTCCGTGCTGTTGACGCACTTTACTTTGCTCATTGGGGACTCACTTCTGCTAGGGGTAGATCTCCTTCGCGTCTTTAGGCAGCTGGCGAACGTGCCGGAGGTGCTCAGTCACCCTGCGATCATCCCCTTCCGGATATTCGAAGCCATAGGACTCTGCCACGTGCTTCGCAGTCATCCTGAAGAGATCTCCCATCGTCAATATCGAATCCCAGGTCGCCTCGAAATCGGGCCCGGCGTAGGTCGCTTCCAGTTTCATCCAGAGGTGGGGCTCGATAACAGACTTGACCTGTTTGGACTCTTTACCCGGGCTCCTTTTGAACCCCGTCTTGATCCCGAAATACCAGTTTACCATCTTCATCAGTTGGGCACGGGTCTCTTTCTCAATCAGAGACTTGGCATTCACCAACTCCTCCCGCCAGAGCGCCTTCGCGACGTATGGGCTCACCCACCAAAACTCATTGCAGCAGTCATCGAAAGACTTTCGCGTCGGTTCCTTTAGAAGGAAGTCCCTGTCGCTCGAAGGCGGCAGGTCCGGGAGAATCCCATCCTTGTCGACAAGGACTACGGTGAGTGATTCGTGCGTCATCCCACGGAGTGATTCGGCCGGGCGAAATCCCAGATCGATTCGGGTTCCGTCCGTGAACTGCATAAGGTAGCCATAGGCTCCATCCTTCGATGGTGGCGGATCATCCATGTCCTCTGGTGTCTGAACGATCATCAATTCGCCAAACTGCTCGATAAATGTCCTGTCGGTCCTGTAGGGTGCGACGTCTTTCACAAAGCAGCAGACATCATAATCCTGAAAAAAATCGCGCTCGGCATTCGGATTTGCTCGGGAGCCGTTGAGTATCGCTGCCCTGATGTTCGGGTCGGTCGCGATGAAGTTATTGATCAAGTCCATCATTTCTGTTTCGGATCTCATTCCAGGCCGTCCTTATGTCCACCCGAAACTGTCGAACCATCGGCCATCGCGGTGATTCGTCAGCGCACGGCGGACGTATGGAACCATGTTTTCGGGAAGGTCATCTAACGGAAACCAGGCGAGCTCGTCGCATTTTCGGGGTTCGCAGTTGACGATTTCACCGCTCCACGATCGCGCGGTGAAGAAGAAATCGACTCGCTCTTCTTCCGATTTGCGATGCATTACGCCCACAACCTCGAGCTCGTCCGGCCGGACCGATATGCCGGCTTCTTCTTCTGCCTCCCTGATCATCGCCGCCTTGATCTCTTCGCCACCATCCAAATGGCCGGCGATGACGCTGTAATTACCATCTTCGTATCCCGTGTTGCACCGTCGGAGAAGAAGGACCTTGCCTTCGCGTTGAAGAAAGAGATGGACCGCAACAGGAACCCTGAGCTTTGATCTGGTCATAGCATCATCTATACCTCCTCGAACAGATCCCATACCTCTGGAAGTAAGACATTCTGCGCTCATGGTTGTGCCATTCGCCCACACCACCCAACCCCTGCCTCCAGCGGCCAACTTTTCTTGCTCGCCCAAGAAAAGTTGGACAAAAGAAAGGCTCCGCTCAGGCGCCGCGGGGGCTTTGGCCGCGGCACCTCACCCTCAGTGGCATAAACAGTCCACGGCAGGAAGGCCAAATCCTCACCACTCACTCACGATCACTGAGGAGTCAAACCGCTGGGAGGTGAAAGGGGCTGATTGCATCGGAGTCGCACACCGCGGCCCTGATGAGTTTAAGCAATGCGAGGACACTTTTGGATCCCTTGCGACCAGGGCCCATGTCGAAATCGGATCCGACAAGCGTCTCGCCGAAGATCGGCATGCGCTGGGTCCGCAGGGTCATGCCCAAGGCAAAACTGCCCACAACTGTAATGATTGGTCTCGTCATGTGCCGCAGCCACCCGGGACAGGCCAGTTTGTGCTGAACCCGTGTTGCTCCAGTATTTCGATCCCTCTCTCCACGTTCAGGCCGACTCCGGCAACGCCGTGTGAGTCATCTCCCGGAACACAAGGAACCCCGAGATCCAGGGCCATCTTCAGAATGGATCCGGAGACATAGGGTTCCGTCCCTCCCTTTTCGAATGCCCTGACGTTGAAATCCAGAACCGCCCCAAGTTCCTTGATCCTCTGAAGATTCCTCCGAATTCTCTCTCTGACCTCAGGACTCTGCAGCCGCCCGTGATAGTCCTTGTCGTGCATCCGAATCAGATCGAAGTGCCCGACGACTTCCGGCTCGAGTATCTCCAGCAGCTCGTACTGCTGGTCGAAGTATTCACAGAACAGCGCATCGATCCCCCCGACCACCTCGATGGCGTGGGCATACGACTCTGGCGAACCATCGATGACGATATCTCTGACGTGATGAACGGAGCCCACGATGTAGTCCGGTTGGAAACGACTCCGCAGACTGGCGACGTGAGCTTCATAGCCAGTATAGCACTCCGTTTCGAATCCAACCAGGAGCCGAACAGAATCTCGATACTCGATCTGCAACTCACGTGCTACGGAGATATACTCGGCGAACCGATCATACATCAACTCGGGCGTGAGTCCATCCTCAGTCTCCTCGGGAAACAGAAACTCCTCCGAGACAGGCGGGATGTGTTCGGTAATGCCCACCCATTCGAAGCCCCTGTCGACATACGCACGGACGATCTCTTCAAGGGCATCCGATGCGTGATTACAGAATTGCCCACTGTGTCCACCGTGTACGGACACGAGCGCAGCCGGTTTGGGATCCGGTTCCTTCACGCTGAGGCTGTCCTCCGATTGTGTTTCGGTCAAAGCGAAAAAGATCCAGCTGGACTCAATCCATGAACAGGCCCGCGTTCACATCGATGATCTCGCCCGTGATGTGGCGTGAGTCGTCCGAGGCCAGGAAGAGCGCGCAGTTGGCGACGTCCTCGGGCTGCCCCTTCTCGCCCAGGGGGATCTGCTTGACGAACTCATCGTGTTGGGGGGTGTTGGTCATGTCTGTGTGGATGACTCCGGGGGCGATGCCGTTGACCCGGATGCGGTGCGGGGCGCACTCACGCGCCAGACCGATGGTCATCGCGAGGACCCCGGCCTTGGACGCCGTGTAGTGGGGCCCGGCCGCCAGACCGCCGGTCTTGACGGCCACGGAGGTCAGGTTGATGATGACGCCCTGGCGGCGCTCCTTCATGTGCGGCAGGATCGCCCGGACGCACAGGAACGGGCCCTTCATGTTGACATCCACGGTCCGGTCCCACAGCTCCTCGCTGCAGTCCTGGAAGGTGGAGAAGGTCAGGATGCCGGCGTTGTTGACCAGGATGTCGATCTGTCCGAACCGGTCAAGCGCCCGGTCGAACCCGGCCTGGACCGCCGCTCTGGAGGCCACGTCCATTTCGACGGCCAGACTCTCAGTCGGCAGGGCTGCGGCGGTCTGCTCCGCCGTATCCGGATCGATGTCCGCCACGACCAGGCGCGCGCCCTCGCGCGCGAAGGCCTGACAGATGGCCCGGCCGATCCCGCGGCCGCCACCGGTTACCAGGGCTATCTTGTCGGCTAGTTTTTCACCCTTCATCACGGCTAAATTGTAATGATTTCGTGAAACCGCATCAACGGGTAAATGAGGCTGCTGGCCCGCGGGGCCATCTTCACCTGGGCGGGCCAGGCCTAAAATAAAAGGGCCCCGGAGTATGACTCCGAGGCCAGTGTCTAAGGGTCTATGGGAAGCCGCTACCTGCTGTCCTTACCCGTCTCGACGAAGCGTACGCACTGCCCTTGATTCTTGAACCCAAACGCTTCCCAGCCGCCATTCTTGCACGCTTCCTTGTGCGGCGGATCAAACGAGAAAGATTCGTTGAGGGCCAATGGCACGTCGTTATTGATCCCCCATCCTCCGAAAACATACACAGTCCCATCATTTACGGCAGCCGCGGACCAGTATCGATTCGTGGGCATGTCAGGGATGGAATCCCAGCTATCAGTGTTGGGGTCATAGACCTGTGCGTCCGGCAGGTCCCCGCCGCCGCTAATACTGGCGGTGCTTCCGCCGAATAGATACAAAAGGCCAGAGATGGCACTAACGCTTGGCCTCCAGGTCCTCTTGGGCACAGCTGCTCCGAGGCTCCAGGAATCTGCCACAGGATCGTAAATCTGGAGGTTATCGTCCACACCAACTACGTATATCAGCCCATCTATCGTGGCTCCGGCAACTGAGGAACTGTTTACTGGAAGAGGGGCAAGGCCTGTAGTCCAGGTATCGGTATCAGGTGAGTATTTCGTGACGTGCGGACCGTGGCTTCCGCCAATTACATAGATCTCATCGTTCACGACGGCAGACGTGTGACCCCAACTATAGGCCTCAGGTAACGTCGCCAAGTAATCCCAGTCATCCGTCAGCGGATCGTAGACGCGTGTGTTGGTGGAGCCAGATGGCCATCCTCCGATCACATAGAGATTGCCGTCTACGACAGCTGAAGATGGACCCCACATATCATCGTCAGGTGGCGGACTTGCCACTGTCCATGTGTCGGCATCTGGGTCGTAAACCTCCGTCACCGGTACTGTGGGCTCGCAACACCATCTCTCGGCCCCACCTACTACATAGATCCTGTCTCCAACCGTCCCGGCAACGAGGGCGCCCCGGGCACTTGGCATGGGTGCATTAGTGTCCCAGACGCCAGTTGCAGTCGCCTGAGGGGCAGCCTTCTTTGAAGCTGGTTCTAAAATCGGTGAGGTGGGGCTATCCGCACAGGCAGAAACGAAAAGGGCGGCAGCAACAACGGGGATCAGGGCTTTCATGGAGACCTCCTCCTATAGATGTTTCCAACACGGTGGCTGGCCTGTCCTTGGACAGTTTACATAACAAAAAACAAAAAAGGCTCAAGAGCACATTGCCGATTCCCAGATAGTGAACCGGTCTAAGGACCATTGAGCCCCGACATCAACGGAAATGGATGTGTGGAAACACCCCCCGACAGGGTGCCATTTGAAACTTACGCCCATTATCTGGCTCGGTCAACTTGTTTCAGCAGGCTGTTCCTCTACGCCCAGTAGCGCCATTTTCCCTGATCCCCACCATAGTGCTGTGCAGAAGTCCTTCGTAACGATATTTATCTATGAAGTAGCACTTTCCCCGGCCGCCTTTATGAACTTCGCAATCCCTTCAGCAAACAGGATCTGGCTGTCGTCTTCGGGCGCGTAGCCGATCACTTTCCGCGCATTGGCAATGCTCCAGAATCTGTGCGTGTTTCTGCTGATTCCATAAAAGATCTGAAACGGCACGCCCTGTTCATCTTCTATGTTTTCCGTTTCAAGGCTCTTGATGACCAACTGCTGCTGGTCCCGCACACTCAGATAGGCGCCCAGTATACGATGGAGTTTCTTCAGATCGGGCGGGCTTCCCGCTTCTTCTATGACGATCTCGCGAGGGTGCCCGATGCGCAGCTGAACATTCTCCAGTTTCCTACCACCGGTAACGCCGCCGGTCGCGAAGGCAAAGCCCAGGTGTTCGTAGGTGGCTTTCGCCCAACCGTAAAGGTTGTCGGAAAGCGGGCGCATATCGGGGGTCACAAGCTCCATCCGGTCCGTCCAGATCAACTGTTCGTAGTAGTCCGCCGCGTGATTGGAGCTAAAGATCACGGCCCGCCTCACGTCCTCTTCGACGCAGACCTGGTAGATGTTATAGGCCATCGTCACGTTGCCCATCTCACTCGAAAAGTAGGAGTCGACGTCCGATCGGTCCCAGCGGATGAACGCACAGTGGATCACGGCATCTGCGCCTCGGAAATGTTCCCGGTAGGTGTCCCGGTCGCGGCTGAGGAGATCGGCCTCGACGATCCCCTCCACCTCCCACCCTTCCTGGTTCCTCGTTCGCAAGTCGAGCAGGACGAGATCGTAGCGCTCCCGGAGGACCGGCAGCATTCGGTCGGCGAGATACCCCGCTGCGCCTGTAAGCACGACCCTGCGCTTTGTCATGGAGCGTCCGCTTTCTCCAGTCATTCCTTGTTCTCGTCAGCCCTTTCGTTTGACCGTGAAAAAGGTACCTACCAGTTCGCCCTCTTTCGTGTTGTCGGGGTCGGCATTTCCGTAGACAGCCAGCAGGGTGTCTGGCGCAACCTCCTCGACGGCACAGTAGTTCCACGCGTCCCAGGCCTTCGGACCGTGGTAGAACTGAAAGTGGCCGACCCAGGTGTGTCCTTCGTCCAGGCTAAACATCAACCAGTTGTAGGGTCGGCCGTAGATGACGGCCACGACGCCGTTCTGCATCACGGTTGCATAGGGCATCACGCCGCGGTCCGCGACGGGGAGGGGCATGCTCCAGGATTTCCCACTGTCGTTTGATATGCTCATTCTGAGCGGGCGGATGGTACCGCCGGCTACGCATCGCATGAAGCAGAGGATCTCTCCGTTGGGAAGGAGCACCGCATCCGGCTCAGTGAAGCCGCCTACGGTTAGCGTGTTGGTTTTGCTGAGGTCGAAGGCCACGGTGGAGAGATAGTGCCAGGTCTTTCCCCGGTCGGTGGAGCGGATGGCAAAGCACCGGGATTTGTCGACTTCCCGGGACCATATGACGCCCTCCTTCGTGCACCACGTTTCAAGCGTCGCTGCGCCGTCACCCTCAAAACTGCCGTAGTCGATCCCGAGCAGGCTGCCGTCACGCAGCTCCAGTATCCTCGCGTGGCTCATCGCGCTCAGTTTGAGCTTCTCGGGCACGTGGATTGAGACCCTCTCCCTCTCTTCCGTCAGGCCGTTGTCGCTGGAACGGAGCAGCCACCCGAATGATTTTGTGAAACCGTCCACCTCGCTCTTCTCATCCGGCGGTGCGGCCTCGCAGAAAAGTCCGTCGCGCCTGACGAAATGGACCGTTTCACCGCTGGACAGGTTGCAGGCATAGTCACAAAACAGGGACTTGACTTTGCTCCAGGTCTTGCCGCCGTCGCTGGAACGCACCTGCGTATTCTGGCTGGAGACGATGCAGTCGCCATTGGGGAACTTCACGATGCTCCCTGTGGCAAACCTGCCCGTGTCTTCCTTGGAGATGATGACCTGGGTCTCACCGCGCTCCACCTCCAGGCCTGCTCTGGCAAGCGGGTCCTGCACATCTTCCAGGGTATCGCACTTGAGATCGTCAGGAATGTTGTAACCGAACGATTTCCTGTCCTTCGACCAGTGTGTCGACTCTATGCTCATGTCCGTCTCCTGTGGCTGTGATGTGCTCGACTGACTTTACACGTAGGTTACCAGGACCTCAACATTGTCGATTACCAGTTCGACAGTCACTTCCTCATTCTTCTTCTTGAGGATCACCTCCACCTCGTTCTCCCCCGTCTGGATCTCGGGGCCCTCCGTTACGTCATACTCGATCCATTTGGCGCTTCTCCACCCGCTCGTCGAGTGCCCTCTCGTGTAGCTCCCCGCCCCGTGCGCGACGTGCCCCCAAATGTTGAACTCGGTTTGACCCTGCGGCAGACTTTCGCCGTTCAGTTTCACCTCCAGCTCGTCGGGGGGTGAAATGTTGTTGATTCTGAGCCGGAGTGTGAGCCGGGTCAGACTCCCGTCCCGCCGGGCGGCGCCGATGTCGTCATTCACCTGGATTCGGATCGTTGCACCCTGTGAAAGTTTCAACGAACACGGGAGCTGCTTCGGATAGGTGAACTGCGGCAGTTCTCTTCCCGACCACTCCAAACGGCGCGTCACCTGGTATTTCTTGTCTCTCCGCGCCATCATCTCCGGATCGGCTATCTCCTTCAAGTGAGGCATCTCGATGCCTTCGATGTAGTAATAGTTGCCCGCGTTGAAGATGTGAAGGCCGTCTACTCCCGCCTTCCAGTAGTGTGTCGCCACGGCCCGCCACATATCGACCTCCAGGAGCGACGGCGAGCGGGGCTCGAAGCCCGCGAACACGAGCGTTTCAGACCCCTCCGCAGCCTTGACGCATTCCTCGATCGGCATCTCGAACTCGGCGTATCGAATGCCTGAAAACGTCGCGATATCCACCAGCCCATCGCGGATCCATCTCAAGATGTCAATGCCGATGCCGTGACAGACCTCTGCGACCGAGGGCACGCGAACCTCCAGCGGGATAGGATGGCCACGACGTTCTCCCGCCTCACGGACCAGGTCCTGGATTTCACCGATCCACGCGGTCATCGTGTCTCGATTCGCGTCCACCTCCGCCGCCTTGAACAGCGTGGGCATGCGGTTGAAGTCCAGCTCCACGCCGTCCACGTCCCACCGATCCAGGATCTCGCGAATGACCTCCTTCCGGTAGTCCCGGACCTCTGCGTGGGCGAAGTTCAGGGCGCCCTTCCACCTCGCATCGATCGGACAATCCTCACCGATGTGAAACTCCGGGTGTTCGGCCCAGAACCTCGGGTGTCGATCACGGGCACAGTGGTGGACGTCATTCACGCGGATGCCGGCGAAAAAGGCCATCTCCGCCTTGCGTGTCGCTTTGATGGTTTCCTCGGTCGTGTCCACACCCTGCGCTTGAAAATGCTCACTGTGCTTCTCGTGCCTCCACTTTGAAAGGTCGTTGTAAGGCGGTTTGGCACCCTCCCCGACTTCATCCTTTGTCTCATCGCCCTGCATGTGATAGTCCAGTATGTTCACGTGCGTGTCCGCGCACCAGCCGACGGAACGCTCGATGAACTCCTCTACGGATGCCGGAACCTCGAGCGTCGTGAACGGAAAACCCTCATCCACCTGAAACATGAGGTGATGGTGGTCCCGGTTCCCCAGCTTGATCGAACCCATTTGACATTACCTCCCTGGATGAAAACAACAGGTAGTCAGGGTAATTAAGGCAGAACACCTCGATCGTCCGGCCCCCGAAAGCTGACCGGCGCTTAGCGTGGCTCGTCGCCGGCCAGCGTGACACATGCATTATGCGAATGACACGGTTGTGTCTCACTATTACGGTTGTGTCTCACTATTAATGTAAAGCCTCTCGAGATATTTTTCCTAACCTCATCTGTTGCGCAACCCGCAGTGACGAGACGCTACGCAAACCCCGTCCAGGGCTCCCCGATGAAATGATCTTCGTGAAATCGAAAGCTTTTTTGTACCTTACGAAGGACTGGCAGATCCGCCTTGTTCCAACATCAACTCAGGGAGGTTCCCCGTGGAATCCGAACTTCTGAAGCAATTCAAAGAAGACGGCTTTGTGATCGTGCCACAGGTCATTCCTCCTGACCGGTTGGAAGATCTGCGCACTCAGTTCGAAGTCAGTCTGGAGCGCCAGAAGGTCGTCTGGGCAAAGAATCGAGGGCCGGAGGACCCCCCCGGCGGGGTCTGGGAGACCAGCGTCCAGCCCCGGCCCGCGATTCAGGATGTCGTCGAGCCGGACACGGCAGAGACGGTGGAGTTCTTCTTCCACGGAAACATCATGTCCGTCAATCGGGAACTGCTGGGAGGGCAGGGCATCGCCCCAAAGATCATGTACATGATGTGCAATCCCGTCCGCGACCGGGGTCCGGACAGGTGGCATTTCGACATTCACCCGGACAAACAGCCTCCGATCGGCGGCCTTCAGAAAGACCTCCAGGTCAACGGCCCGGCCAACGTCCAGTGGAACATCGCCCTCTACGACGACAGTGTCTTCTGGGTGGTCCCCGGAAGCCACCGGAGGCCGATGACGGATGAGGAGAACCACTGCCTTCTGGAAAGCCTGCGTGAACCCCTCCCTACCGGTACACCGGTGGATCTCAAGGCGGGCGATGGCGTCGTGTATACGAATACCATCCAGCACTGGGGAAGCGACTACAGCTCAAGGCTAAGACGAACCCTGCTCGTGAATTATCGGAGCTTCGGCGGATCCGCCTATGCCCTCAATCCCCAAACCCGGATATGGAATCTTGATTTCACAGAGCACCTGTCACCCGGATCTCGAAACGCATTCAAGCGATCCCGTGAACTCCTGGAAGATGAACTGGATCGAGTGACTTCTACTTACAGGGCACTCATCGCAAGAGACGAACCCGCCTTCCGGGAGGGTCTGGATGCCCTCCATCCGGCGAAAGAGGAACAGATCGTCTGCGTAGCCCTCCTGGAGAGGCTGGCAAAGAAGATCCGATTCGATCCCAACGGACCGTGCCAGGTCTGGTCTCAGTTCGAGGAAATCGCGGGCCGATTCACCCTTTCCGAGATAGAGACGATGTGGCAGCGGTTCGAGACCCTTGACGAAAAGCTTCAATCAGGTGCGAAACAATACGTGTCGGGCTTCCAAAGCGAACCTGCGCGCCTCTGCCCCTATGATATGCCAGCCGATTATGACGTCGAGGATTTCATCGCGGGTTGGAAAAACTGAAACGGGAAAGAGACTACCCAACGCGGCTCTGGTTTTACAGAAGCGCACCGCCTTCAACTCCCGGATTCGTCCTTTTCGAGCGCAACCTTCCAGGAAATCCGAGTCGTGTTTTGCAGGACTTCACGGTTGATGAGGACGTCGGGGAGGTCGCCCCGGAAGATAGTGAGGATGTTTTGGGCCGCAGCGATGGACATGTTTACGAGGGATTCGGCGGTCTGGCCGGCGATGTGGGGGGAACAGATGAGGTTGTCAAGCCGGGTGAGGGGGTGGTTTCCGGGCAGCGCGTCGTAGAGCGCCTCTTCGTCGATGAGGCCGCCCCTGGCTGTGTTGACCAGAATGGCGGAGGGTTTCATGAGGTCGAGTTCGGATTTGCCGATGAGGTGCCGGGTCTCGTCGGTGAGGGGCGTGTGCAGGGAGATGAAGTCGGCGCGTTGGAGCAGGTTTTTGAGGTCAACCAGCTCGGCGCCGAGTTCGTCTACAACACCTGGATCGGCATACGGGTCAAAGACGAGGACGTCCATGTCGAAGCCCCCGGCATGTTTGGCCAGGCGGGAGCCTATACGGCCGAGGCCGATGATGCCGAGGGTTTTTCTGCGAAATTCGACACCGACGATGCCGTCGCGGTTCCAGAGGCCGGATTTTACCTCGGCGTTGGCCTGCGTGAGCTTGCGGGCGACGGCCATGAGGTTGGTGAAGGCATATTCGCTGACGGCCTCGGAGTTGGCGTCTCCGGAAATGGTGACGGCAATGCCCAGGCGGGTGCACGCGTCGACGTTGTCGTAGCCCACGCCGTGGCGGGAGACGATTTTGAGGTTGGGGGATGCCTGGACGACGTCCGCCGTGATGCGGGACACACGGGCAAGAATGGCATCGACGTCTGCTGCGGCCTTCAGGACGGTTTCGGGGGATGAGTAGGCTTGCAGGACGGTGAGTTCGACGCCGTGCGCTTCGAGGAGATCGAGGCCCTGAGGGTGGATGTTGTGGTCGGTGACCAGGACTCTGTGGTCGGCCATAGAGGTCTGTTCCAATCCAGGTCCTTGATGCACCCTTTTCCACTGAGGCGTGAGCTCAGACCGGCCGCTCGCCGATCACTGTTGTGCGGTGCATATACCGGTCGTCGTCGTAGTCCACGATCGCATAGTGCATGGTACAGCGATTGTCCCAGATAACGAGATCGTCTTTTTCCCAGCGGTGCCGGAAGATGAATTCGGGCCGGGTGCAGTGCTCGTAGAGAAAATCCAACAGTCTCTTGCTCTCCTGGGGGTGCAAGCCTATAAGGTGGGAGGTATTACCCGGGTTGACGAAGAGGCATTTGCGCCCGGACTCTGCGTGGGTGCGCACCACCGGATGCTCGCACGCGTTGCCGCCGGCAAGGTCCTGCTGTGCGATGGTTTCGTGAGAAAATCCAACGGTGTTGACGGCGAAATCGTGCCGAGCGCGCAGACCGCCGAGAAACCGCTGCATGGTTTCGGAAAGCTGCTCGTAGGCTGAATACATATTGCAGAACAGGGTGTCTCCACCCAGCGGCGGAATCTCGATCGCATAAAGCAAGGATACCATGGCCGGTTGGGGTCTGAATGACACGTCCGAATGCCAGTAGTTGCCTGCCCGCGTCCGGCCCTGCGGCTGTCCATCAACGACTTTGTTTGACGCCCGAAAGATTTGCGGATAGCCGGGCAGCAGGTACTTGGTGACCGTATCCTGCAATTGTTCCCTGTCGCCGAACAGCTCGCCGAAGCGACGACTGAAAGTGATGTGCTGATCCGGTGTCAGGTGTTGATCGCGCAACACGACTACGCCGTCGTTCTCGCACAGGATCCGGCGAAGTTCGGCGAACCGCTCGTCGCTCATCGGCCGGGCGACGTTCAGACCGGTGATCTCGGCCCCTAGAGCAGGGCACAGCCGGTTGACATTCAATTCCATAGGGCAGTCAAGTGCAGGCAAGCAAGGCAGGTCATCGAGATGCCATCCTGGCGCCCTCCACCAGGGCGCGGAGCTTTGCTCTGGCCGTCTGCATTGACAGCCAGACGAGTCCACAGTCGGGCGCCGCCCACACCCTGTCCCGACCCAGGACATTGGCTGCGTGTCTGATCTTTTCTGCGATACGCTCGGCTTCTTCGACAACGGTGCACCCGATGTCGAGGAGACCGAAGAGGACCTGTTTTTCATCCGGGAGTCCCAAAAAGAACTCCGGCTCGATGCGGCTGCACGCGCATTCGAAGGCGAACTGTCGGGACCGACACGAACCGATATCGGGAAGCAGACTGGCCAGGGTTTCGATCCGCTCCGGTTCCCGTATTACCGGGGTTTCGCTGACTTCAACCCGAAAGCCGAAACAGAAGTGAACGCAGGTCGTCGTCTCGATCCCCTCGAAGGCGAGGTCGAGCGCCGCGCGTCCCCACTCCCGAAAGGCGTCAGGACGCCCGATAGCCTGCGGTTCATCCAGCTGGATGACGTCGCATCCTCCCGCCTGAAGGTCCCGCATCTCCTCGTTCAGCGCCGCAGCCAACGCCATGCCCAGGTCGGCCTCGTTGTCGTAGTGCTCGTTTTCGAGCCAGTACATCGCGGTCATCGGGCCGGGCATGGTCATCTTTATTCGCCGATCGGTGTGTGCTTTCAAAAAGCGCAGATCTTCGATCGCGTAAGCGTGCTCGCGTTTTACCTCGCCGATGACGACGGGAGCCGCCCTGTTCACGGTCCCCTCCTCCACGTCGGCGTAGTTCGATTGCTGGGCGTCTATCCCCGACAGCGAGGAAATGAAGCGGCTGATGTAGTGCATGCGGCGCTGTTCACCGTCGGTGATCACGTCGATGCCCGCGTCTTCCTGATCGCGGATGGCCAATCGGGCCGCGTCGTCCTTCCCCTCCTGCAGGGCCTCGCCGCTGAGCCGCCAGAGCCGGATGTTGTCGTCCTGGACCAGCCATTTGGGCCTGGGCAGGCTGCCGATGACGGTGGTCGTAATGTCGGATGCCACGTTCTGTCCTCCTGAAGATGATTTCCCAAGATAGCAGCTGCGGTGTCCCTGCACAGGGACCACTGTCCGCGATGGAAAGGTGACGGTTTCTCTACCCTCGTTCGTTCCCGAGTGGTAATTTACACAAAGACCGATCTTGGAAACAGATCGGAATCGACCGCACCCAAAGAAACAAAAAGGGGCTACGTGAAATGACGTAACCTCTAACGTCGACCCGCCCTGAGCGATCGTCCTGCTCTCCAGGGCTAGACTCTCCTGATCAACCCCGCCGTCACGAACTCGCGATTCAGAAATCGTCCCTTCTCGAGCACCCCCTCTTCGGCCCCTTCTCCAACCTCGAGGCTTCAGCTGAAATGATCATCGTAAAATTGAAAGCGCTGTCGTATCTTACGGAGGAACTTGCAGAAACGCCTTGCCGCAACATCGATTCAGGGAGGGTTCCTCATGGGATCTGAGCTTCTGAAACAGTTCAAGGAAGACGGCTTTGTGATCGTGCCTCAGGTCATTCCCCTGGACCGGCTGGAAGATCTGCGCGCCCGGTTCGAAGTCATTCTGGAGCGCCAGAAGGTCGTCTGGGCAAAAAATCGAAAGCCCGGGGACCCCCCTGGGGGGGTCTGGGAGACCAGCCAACTGCCCCGGCCTGCGATTGCGGACAACGTCGAGCCGGACACGGCGGAGACGGTGGAGATCTTCCTCCACGAAAACATCATGTCCGTCAACCGGGCCCTGCTGCGAGGGCGGAACATCGCCATAAAGCTCATGTACTTGATGTGCAATCCCGTCCACGACCACGGGCCTGATCGGTGGCATTTCGACATTCATCCGGATGAACAGCCTCCGATCGGCGGCCTTCAGAAAGACCTCCAGGCCAACGGCCCCGCCAACATCCAGTGGAACATCGCACTTTACGATGACAGCGTCTTGTGGGTCGTCCCAGGAAGCCATCGGAGGCCGATGACCGAAGAG
This sequence comes from Candidatus Latescibacterota bacterium, assembly GCA_965248435.1. Lineage (GTDB taxonomy): Bacteria > Latescibacterota > UBA2968 > UBA2968 > CBDFJH01. The sequence goes on along the minus strand of OZ252100.1, from coordinate 5,183,826 downwards.
GAGAAACGCTGCCTTCTGGAAAGCCTGCGCAAACCCCTCCCCACACCCGTGGATCTCAAGGCGGGTGACGGCGTCGTATACACGAATTTGATCCAGCACTGGCCAAGCAACTACAGCTCAAAGCTGAGACGAACCCTGATCGCGAATTACCGGAGCTTTGGCGGATCCGCCTATCCCCTTAACCCCCACACCCGGGTGTGGGATCTTGATTTCACAAGGCACCTGTCACCCGGGTCTCGAAACGCGTTCAAGCGATCCCGTGAGCTTTTCGAACGTGAACTGGATCAAGTTACTTCTATCTACAGGGCGCTGATCGCAAAGGACGAACCTGCCTTCCGGGAGGGTCTGGATGCCCTCCATCCGGCAAAAGAGGAACAGATCGTCTGCGTGGCCATCCTGGAAAAGCTGGCGAAGAAGATCCGATTCGATCCCAACGGGACGCGCTCCGCCTGGCCCCAGTTCAAGGAGATCGCCGACCGATTCACCGCATCCGAGACAGAGACGTTGTGGCAGCGATTCCAGACGTTCAACGAAAAGCTGGAATCAGCACCAGAACAGTACGTGTCGGGCTTCCAAGACGAACCTGCGCGTCTCTGTCCCTACAATATGCCTGCCGATTATGGCGTCGAGGATTTCGTCGGGGGTTGGAAAAACTGAAATGCAATCAGCCAACATTGTCCTGACGGGCAGACAGCAGGTCGAACGACGGAGTGCATCTGCTACCAGGGTGAGATGGAGGAAGGCAGAAGCAGCTGCTCAAGCAGATTATCGGAATCCCGAGTTCAATAAGGAAGTGCAACACTTAGGGTAGCAACTGTCCTATCCTAAGTGTATGGGAAACAATTACAAGCATCTTACGATAGACGAACGCGAGCAGATTGCGCTTTGTCGAGCCACTGGTGCAAGCCTTAGAGATATTGCCAAGGCCCTTGACCGGAGCGCCAGCACGATTTCAAGAGAGTTGAAACGTAATCCGTCCCCGATAGCTGAGAGTTACTCGGGCCTCCAGGCTCACAGAAGGGCTGAGAAACGTAAGCGGGAGGCCGGCAAGCGGAAACGGCTGAAGAATCCGGTTATCCGGCGATATGTCGAGACCAAACTCAAGCAAGGATGGTCTCCCGAGTTGATCGCTGGGAGGCTTCCCGAGGAGCGTCCGAGCGCGGGTATCAGCCACGAAGCCATCTACCAGTATATCTACGATCCAAAGGTGCACAAGCAGCGGGATCTGGTTGCTTGCTTATCCCGAGCTCACAAAAAACGAAAGCCGCGGTGGCATACCCGAAAACACCGGGAAAGCCACATTCCAGGCCGTATTTCGATCGATCGACGTCCCCGTTACATCGAAAAACGGAAACAACCTGGCCACTGGGAATCCGACACCATCATCTCTCGTGAGAGCAAACAGGCCGTTGGCGCTTGTCTTGAGCGATCGTCGAGATACCTACACCTGGCTAAGCTGGCAAAGAACGGACCCTCGGAGGTCGCCGAAGCGATTAATCGACGCCTTGGGCGACATCCTCCCCACATGAGGAAGAGCATCACATATGACAACGGATCCGAAAACGGCCAACATCAACGGGTCAACGAGGTGCTTGGCACCAAATCCTATTTCTGCAAACCGTTCCACAGCTGGGAGCGAGGCGCTGTGGAAAACGCTATCGGTCTGGTCCGCAGATACCTCCCCAAGAAGACAGACTTCTCAAAGGTCAGCAAACACGAGTTAAAGAAAATTCAGAACCGGATCAACAACCGACCAAGAAAATGTCTTAACTTCAAAACACCAGCTGAAGTCTTCAAGTCCAAGTGTTGCACTTAGTCATTGAATCCAGCAATTCGAATTTTGACACCGGAGAGGACGCATGAGTGACAAAATCGCAATCGTGACAGGAGGTGGATCCGGTATCGGAAGATCCACTGCGATCGCACTGACCAAAGCCGGCTATGCGGTCGGCGTCGCCGGGCGCCGTCCCGAACCCCTGGATGAAACAGTGGCCGAGATCGAGAAGGCAGGCGGATCCGGCATCGTCGTTCCCACGGACGTGGGCGATCCATCCCAGGTCGAGACTCTTTTCGGAAAGGTGGTCGAGACGTATGGCCGTCTCGATCTCCTGTTCAACAACGCCGGCTTCGGTGCGCCTTCCGTACTCCTCGAAGATCTCACCTATGAGCAGTGGAAGTCGGTCGTCGATACGAACCTGACCGGCACCTTCCTGTGCACGCAACAGGCCTTCAGAATCATGAAGGATCAGGACCCGCAGGGCGGCCGTATCGTAAACAACGGATCCGTTTCCGCGCACGTGCCTCGACCCAACTCGGCTCCCTACACATCCACGAAGCACGCCATCACTGGCCTCACGAAGTCATCGTCCCTCGACGGCCGGAAATACAGCATCGCCGTCGGGCAGATCGATATTGGGAACGCTTTCGTCGAGCGGTCCCGGCAAACCCGCGAGGGCGGCCGCCTCCAGCCCTATGGGGAGACGGTCCCGGAGGCCACGATTGACGTCGAGCACGTCGCCAACGCGGTCGTCCACATGGCCAGCCTCCCGCTCGATGCGAACGTCCAGTTCATTACCATCATGGCCACCAAGATGCCCTACATCGGTCGCGGGTAGCTGGTTGGGTCAACTGGTCAAACTCTCGATGCTTCGGGAGGTAGTATGCTTTATGTTTTCTCGATCTGCCTTACCCCCCTGAGTGGGCAAATTCTTGAATCCCGGGCAACACGAGTCCTTCTTCACACGGTTTGGAAGGGCTTCCACACTTCGCCTGCCGCCGCGGCCTGGCGCTCCAACTCTCCGCGCCGACCCACCACCTCCCCAGCTTTGATACGCGCGATATCGAACGCCGAGTACCGGTCCTCGATCGTATCCCCCAGTTTCTGCGTTTCGGCCCAACGGTCCCACGTCGTCTTCATCCACTCGTGTGGCAAAGCTGCTCGCACGGCGGGGTCGAGTTGCCACGCGCTTCGCACGTCCACCACCGAGGGCTCCCCGGTGAACGGCCCCGTCCACTTCGACCAACCGATTGACAAAGTGTTGCGCTCACGATCAGAGACGGTGTGCCCGGTGTGGATCGTGGCTCCACTGCGGATGACAGCTTCCCCGGCCTTGAGCCGGATCGCGACCTGGTTTGGCAGCGGGTCCACGCCGTTCCAACCTGGAGTGTGCGCTACTCCCTGGTCTTTCATGGCTTGCGGGAGGAGCACGTCGTGCTCAAACGGCGTACGCCACCGATCGTGGCTGCCAGGCACGAGTTCGTGGCACTCGTCGTCGACCAGCGCCAGGAACATGCTCACTCCGTTCCGCTCAGTGACAGCCTCAGCGTTTTCGGCGCGGATTTCCTCCCAGCGGACCTTTTCGACCTCCTCGGAGTAGGCCTCAGGGCCGTCCCGGGCCTCCTGCTGCGCAAGGGAGCGCTCCCCGGTGCCCCACCACTTCACGTCCCGGTGCCAGCTGAGCTTATTCTCGTTCCGCCGGGGATTGCACCACAGGAGAATTGCAATCATCACCAGATCCTCAGGCTGGAGGCCGCCGCACCAGGAGTCCACGAAGCTCATGAAATCCGGAGAGCCGAGGAACTCGGCGAAGACGGGCTCCTTGAAGGCGGGATGGATGATGCCCCGAATCGCCCAGGGCTCGTCCTCTTTCGCGCGGTGCACGTAGCCCTTCGAGCAGTCGATCTTGCCGTAGCCATTCTCGGGTGAGCACGCTTCGGTAACACGGCGGCCCGCCTCGCGGAGAACGGGGATGAATGGGTTGCCGACAAAGTCGGCGATGATGACAAAACCGTGCTCCTTCAGGTGAGCCAACCTCTCTGGCGTGGCCCCGGGAGCCGCAAGCTCGGGTTTGGCGTCAGCAAAGGCCGATGCGCGGTAATAGTTCGAGATCGGCTCAGACTCCGCCGCCGACGGTGACTGATCGGTGTTCATTTTTCCTTCTTTCTTATGACGATAAGGGACAGGAAGTTTGATTCAGCGCACTGTTCACAGGCGCTAATCTAGGCTGGACTCACCAGCTTGTCAATGCAGGGAGAGCGGCCAAGGGAGCGGCCGGCGGCAGAAGTGAGGGACCTGCGGTTCCAGCCCGTATTCGAGGAACTGAACTTGACGATTCAGAGAGAGTAGGCTCTATCTTAATACTGGCAGCACCAACAGATGCGTCTCGGCAACTGGCGAGGTGTAGCCTCTTTCTGCACGTGTACTTAAGAGTTTTCTCGACCTTAGCAGAGATCGGCACGTTGTATCTGATAACGCTATCAGACTGAAAAAACAGGTCTCAATTTTCTGTCAGGAACGCGACAGGCTGGAGAGGAGTTTGAGGATACTGTTTGACATACCTTTGAGGAAGCCGTACATAGGAACTGGACGATGTTTTTCGTGAGCCATCTGACTCAGTCCCTCAATGGGGTTTTGGACTATGATTTGGGTTGCCGTAGCTCTTTTCGCTGTGGTCGTCGTCAAGTACTACACCTCGTTTGGAAAGCGAAAGCTTGAGCAGCGACTGATCAGCGTCAAGTCAGGCCTGGTGGGCGCTCGGAAAAGACTTAAGTCCGCTAAGGATGGGCTGGCCGAAGTAACCGAAGAGATGGAGGAGACGGAGGAACGCATCAACCGTATGAAGGAGATCATGGATGACCTTGGCCTTCGTATGCAAGGCCAGCAGCAGCCCGAGGAAAAGGAGGATAAGATAGAGAAGGCGCTCCAACTCTGAGTGAGGCGTAAGGTTGAATGGACGCTATACGGACGCCGAGGTTTCGAGGCACAAAAATGGGGTTACGTCTTGATGACGTAACCCTTCGTTTTTTCATGGGTGCCGAAGCGGGGATTCGAACCCCGACGGGGCGCGCCCCACTGCCCGGTAGAGGCTAGTGGGGGCTATGAACAATCTTATCGTCAGAACTGCCCCTGGCCCCTCCTTTTTCGTTACAGGCAGAAAGAAAATTGGCGCGTGTGACTTCATTCAGGGCCAAATCGCCGTCTTACTCTCCCCTGAAGTCGAGGTCCTTCACGGCCCTGGCCATCATTTCCCGAATCGTGATCCTCAGCTCATCCGGCGTGGGTCTGCCGACAAAGTACCAACCGTTGAAAATTCGATGAATGGTCAGATCGGGCAGCAGCGCGAACGTAAAGGGCACGGGCAGCGGACCGTGACGCGTATCCGTCGACTCGCGGATGCCGAGCTCGTCGGTGAGCGTCAGATTCTCGTCACTCAGAAAGGGGAACCGAGCACCCAAACCCGCTTTGAAAGCTTCCTGAACCCTTGGGGGATCCACGGAAACGACGGCGATTCGGCAGGAAGCCACTTCTGTTCGTGTATGGAACTGGACCAGTTCCTTCAGTTGAACCTGTCACTTCGGTCACCAGGGCCCGCGGTAGAACGCAAGGATCAGCGGCTGTCGGCTCGCCACCTCTGCAATCGAAACTTCGTTCCCTCGATCGTCGATCAAGCTGATCGATGGAAACGTCTGGCCTTCTTTGTATTTGAGTGGCATTTGACCTCCTTACGGATTTAATCTGTGACTATGTCTGCGTGGTCGTGAAAGATCGCTTCGTCCTCCGTCGCCGATCAACAAAAATAGCCTGTGTTTATGAATTCGTTGATGAAACACAGGCAATTCGTCTGGAGTCGTAGTGCGTTGGCTTGTTATACAGCTCTCCACCTTTCTGAAGCCAGTGGGCCCGTGAACTGAAGTACTGCCGACGTGTTGAATGCTGCCAACCACGTACTCGCCGATCGCATTGATGAGCACTTCACGTCCTCTCTGGAATGCGGCGGGCCATAATTCGTCATAGTCAACGACTTCAACTCTCTCCACTTCACGGGCAACCATGATCACTCCTGATAGGGATCACATTCAAGATAAGTTTGATATATGCTGGACCGCCGTAAACGTAGTGAATATTCGACTTCTGCTCAGAATTAATCCCCAAATAGGACGACCCCAACAGCGTCGAGTCCATGCCGGTTCCCGTCATACGAAACGGTTGTAATCGAGCACTCACGCATGACTTCGCCACTGTATGGGTCATCACAAAATTTCGAACACACGCGACCCAGTTCTTCAGATGAGAAAACGTTGAGAAGGAAGTCTGCCAGGATGCCGCCATGGGTCACCGCAATCACAGTGTCTTTGAATGCTTGAAGGTAGCGATCGGATACAAAAGCCTCAATGCGTCTACCAGCGCCAAGGCTTGAATCGCCAACACTGGGTTGGTAGTCTCGTTCTCTGCTACACCGCTCCCATTCGGTTACGAACTCGTCGAAAGGTTGGCCTTCGATGTCACCCCAATTCATTCGTTCACGTAGCCGTGAATCTTCAGTAACTTCAAGATTCAAAATGGTGGCGATGATCTCCGCTGTCTCTCTTGTTCGTGCCAGCGGACTGCTGAAAATTCGTGCGATGCCGTTTGATGCTAACTTCCTGGCGAGTAGTTCTGCCTCTTCTCGACCCTCTGATGTCAATGGAGGATCGCCGATCTTGCGGTCTCTCTTACCGTGTCGGATAAAATGAAAACGCACTAGGTCTGCCTGCTTTCCGATTTTTCCTGTGCACAATTAATCCGAGTGGGGGTGGTGGGAACTCTTGCGCCGCTTGCGTGTAACGTTCGGTCTGCGGGCTGACGAAGTGGCCGTGGCCTCAGAAAACAAAATGCGCAGAGAGCAGCCACACCCCACGACCGCGAAGTCGAATCGAGCGGTCACCTACTGACCGGTGATGGAATCGACGTTGCGGAAGATGTGCTTCAGGCGGTCGACGTCGGCCTGAGGAAGCGGTGGGCGCTCGAAGCTCGCGATGTTTTCCTGCAGGTGATCGGGATTGCCGGTTCCGGACAGAATGACGTGCGTGCCGGGCTCGTATCGGCAGAAGCGGTAGGCGGCGTCGGGAATGCTGACCGCGCCGCTCTCGTGGACGAGGAAGTCGAGCGGATGGCCGAGGTCGTCCAGATCGCCCGCATCCAGCTGACCGGCCTCGATCAGCCCGCCGACTACCTCGACGAGGAACGCGGGGTCGCTCATTGCTGTGCGAACGGCGAACATCACTTGAATCCCGACGTCCTGTTCGATCGCCCTCGCGAAAACAGCGTCCCGCGCGGTCTGGTTCAGGATGTTGAACCCGACCATGGCGACGTCCCACAGGTCGTCGGCGAGGGCGGCTTTCAGCGTGTCGTGCGCCTTGTCCGAGTTGAACGTCTCCGTGATGCCGATGTAGCGGATCTTGCCCGCTTCCTGCAGTTTGACCAGCTCCGGGTAGAGCTCTTCGCAGCATCGCGCGTAGTCATCGGGGAAGACGGCGTGGAGGCTGTAGACGTCGATGTAGTCGGTCCCGAGCCGCTCCAGGCTCTCTACGCAGCTTGTGACGACAGAGTCGGCTGTTCGACCCTTCGAGCTTTTCTTGGTCGAGATGATCAGCTGGTCACGTGGAATGTCCTCGAGAGCCAGCCGGATGATCGGCTCGGTACCGTATCCCTCAGCCGTGTCGATGAAGTTGACGCCGGCCTCGAACGCCTTCAGGGCGATGTCGGCCGACTCCCGGTCCGTCTTACCGGTTCTCTTGCCGATCCGGCTCGGACCTCCGGCGCCGATTCCTACGACGCTGACCTCGAGGCCCGTTCTGCCAAGCGTGGTTCGATCCATTTCGTGGAATTCCCCCAGCGATGTGAAAGATTCATCCCCAGGCGGGGCGCAGACTGAAACGAGGTGTCAGTCAGGCGCCGGCTGCCGTGCGCGCGCTATAGCCTCATGCCTTCAATTTCTTTTTTGCTCGGACACAAAGAAACCAAGGACATTGTGACACACTCTTATAAAACTCCGGATACCGTTCTTTGCATTCTTCAGTAGGGAGTGGTTCGATAATCTGTTCGACAAGAAAACCCGCCGTATGTAAGGGCAGAATCATCTCACTTAGGGGTCGATTAAAAAACTGCACCTTGACTTTAGGCTTGCCAAAACTTCCCCATACATCTTCAACCAGCTCTGTCTCAAAGTACTTGCCTTGTTCCAGTACTGAGGGGTTGAAGGGATGATGTGTGGAGAACACCAAATGGCCTGATTCGCGGAGTATGCGGTACATCTCCGTAAAGACATCTGCCCAATCTTCGATGTAGTGTAGCGTTAGCGAGCAAACGATGCAGTCGACTGATCCACTCTCCAGAAAGTCGAGAGGTTTACTCAGATCTGCCTCGTACACATCTACCGACGTGCCCAATCTCTCCTTTGTAATTTCCACCATCTTTGGTGTGACATCAATAGCAGTAACTTTGGCGCCACTGGAGACTAAATGCTCAGCATACCAACCTGGACCACATCCGGCATCGAGCACATGCTTTCCCTTGATTTCTGGGAGCAATGACAGCATAGCAGGGCGTTCACAGTGTGCATTGGGAGGTTTTGAGTCTACAGCCGCGGCATAGCGTTCTGCCCAACTTTCATAAGATCGTAGTCCGATAGGTTTATCGTCTTTGTGATTCATCCTATTCTCTCTGCGCGCGCCCTATCCAATCTGGCCGCTTGGGTGTAACGGTCAGCATGGCCGACGGCTGCTGTCCCGCGGAGGCGGGTGGTTGCCTCTCTCAATATTGACATTCATGGCGGTGATAATGCACGCACCATCACTGGTGCTCACTCGCTTCGCCGGACGTGTACGTCACGGGTCTTTAATCTGTCGGGGATGAGTTTGAGCCCCAGTCCAGGACCGTCGGGGGCCGAAATGCGTCCTTCTTTCAGCGGCGGCAGATGAGTGGCCACCTCTTTGTACCAATCGTAGTAGAAGGCCCGCACGATTTCCTGAACGAAACAGTTTCTGGCGTTAAGTGCCAGATGGGTCGAAGCGGCTAGCACCACGGGGCCGGTGCAGTCGTGGAAGGCAACGGGAACATGCCAGGCTTCGGCCATGGCCCCGATCTTTCGTGCTTCCGAGATGCCCCCGCACCAAGCGACGTCCATAATCACCACCCCGCACCCATTGCGCTGCAGCAAGTCTTTAAATTGGGCTCTGCCCCCCAGCGTTTCACCTGTAGCGATGGGCACACGGGTCGATGCCTGTACCTCACCCAGACTTTCAAGCTGATCCATCTGGACGGGGTCTTCGATCCAGAGCGGATTAAATTCTTCCAACGCAGCAACAATTGTCTTGGCTGTAGGGCGATTCCATAATCCATGCAATTCGCACATGACGTCCATAGAGTTGCCAACGGCTTCTCGAATTTGGGCGAACGGCAGTAATGCTTGCTCCTGATCGGCTGCGGAGATGTAGGCCCCGTTCGAGGCCTCTGCGGCTGCATCGAAAGGCCAGATCTTCATTCCCGTAATCCCCATGGCCAACAGGCTGTGCGCTAATTCGTCCGCATGGTTGAGGAAGGCGTCTAGATCCTCGTAAGGACCCTTAGCGCCCGTGTCGGGTAATTCGAAACCGGAAGTATCGTACACGGGCTTAAAGCGAGCATACCCATAGCCACCGCAGGTATTATAAACGCGAATATCCTCCCGTACGGCCCCACCCAACAACTGATGAATGGGTTGGCCCGTGGCCTGTCCCCACACGTCCCAGAGAGCTATATCGATGGCCGAGCGCCCTCGCTGTTCAGCGCTGGATCCGTTGAATCCAACGTAGCCGATCAGATGACTGGTGTGGCGATCGATTAACAGGGGATCTTGACCGATCAGATAGGGCGCGATGATCCCATGGATATGGCCCTCTACGGACTGTGGTCCGTATAAAGTCTCACCGAGCCCTACCAAGCCCTCATCCGTATGGATCTGTACCCACAGCATATTGGAGAACTCTTCGATCCGGATCGTCTCGATGGCAGTTATTTTCAAAATATCCCTCCCTTATCGACCTGTTACAGATAAATACAGAAGCGGTATAAAAGTACAGGAGTGGTTCTGTTTTTGCAGCGCCCCACGTCTATCTAGGGATGGGTAATTTCGTATAACGATTAAGCGTGTATCCGGAGTCGGAGAAGCGTGGACGGGAGCGGGATTCCGGATACACGGTGTTGAACGAAGCCGCTTCACCTGCCTATGGGGATTGGATGAGTGATTCTTGTGTAAGGACCGCTGGGCTGGCCCAGTCATCGGACCGTATTTGAAGCTGTTTGGAGGGGCCGATGTCGCAGGATCCCATAGTCGCTCTACCAAGCTCAAAGAGTGGACAGACTACTGCCGTGTTGGGTGGTTGGGCTTGCGGACAAGGGATGGTGTAGGAGCTCAAGCTACGGCAACATGTGCCGGAGGCGCTCGCAGAGGCGCGAGGGTTCCGACTGTGAGCATAGGGCCTCCGCACTGCGCACAGACCTGAAGATCGATGCCTGTTACCCGGAACAGAAGGTCCTGCCAGGTCGCCTTTGTGGCTGCGGAAGCCGTCGTGCATACAGTGCCCAGGAGCCTACGGCATCGTGCGAGCTTTTTCCGGCGACCCCGATTGCTGAGCAGTCCGTAGTGCCGGATCTTCACGAAGCCATCCGGCAGGATGTGAAGCAGGAACCGCCGGATGAACTCGTAGGCATCGACGGTCATCAGCTTCCGTCGGTTGCCGGCCTGGCGGTCCCGGTAGTGGAATGAGACCCGGTCGCCCTCACAGGCGACCAGCCGGTGGTTGGAGATGGCGATCCGGTGCGTGTATCGTCCCAGATAGGCCACGATGCGTTCTGGACCCGCAAAAGTCGGCTTGACGTAAACGGTCCATTCCCTCTGGTAAAGACCCCGAAGCAGATCGAAGAACGCATCTTCCAGTGGAGCACTCAATCCCGGAAACGCCAGAAGGCCTTCCTGGTGCGCGTCCTTCAGGAACGCGAGGAACTTCCCCCGGAACAGTCGGGACAGAACTTTTACGGGTAGAAAGAAGCCCCGTCGCGCCGCCTTCCATTCCTGACCGTCGTGGGTCAGCCCACCTCCAGTTACGATACAGTGCAGATGCGGGTGGTCGATGAGTGTCTGAGACCATGTATGAAGCACGGCGGTAAAGCCGATCTGCGCTCCAAGATACTTCCGTTCCCGCGCCAGCTCCAGAAGACTCTGCGATGCGGCTTTAAACACCAGGTTGTAGATCAGCTTCTGGTTCCGCAGAGCAAGCGGCCGCAGGGGCTCGGGCAACGTGAAGACGACGTGGAAGTATGGGATCGGAAGGAGATCCTCTTTACGAGCGTCGATCCATCGTTCGGTCGTCAGGAACTGGCACTTCGTACAGTGCCGGTTGCGGCAGGAGTTGTAGGCGATCCGCTTCGTTCCGCACTGCCCGCACACTTCCACGTGTCCGCCCAGCGCAGCTGTTCGGCAGATCTGGATGGCTCGCATGGCCCGCTTCTGCCGAAGCGGCATGTGATCACCGTAGTGTGCTTGATACCCATCTCCGTGGACTCGGAAGATGTCGGCGACTTCGAGAGGCTGTGACATGGCCGACCTCTGCTACAAGGTCGGCTTGTCTTCATCTCCCAAAAGGTCCAGGGGGCTTCTGATACGCGTGAGATCGCGAGTGGTGACGTGGAGGTAGACGGTGGTGGTTCGCAGGCTCGTGTGACCCAACAGTTGTTGGACGAAACGGACGTCCACTCCGTTGTCCAGAAGATGTGTGGCGAAGCTGTGACGCAGAGAATGGACACTCGCACGCTTTTGTATCTCGGCGCGTCGGCAGGCCTGCTCGAAGACTTTCTGGACACTGCGGGCGTGGAGCGGTGCATCCGGTCTTTCGCCAGGGAACAGCCAATCGCGAGGCTGGTAGCTGCGCCAGTAGACGCGGAGTGCCTTTAACGCCTCCTGGGCCAGAAGCGTCTCTCGCTCTTTTTGGCCTTTGCCCCGCACACGGATCAGCATCCGGTCACTGTCGATATCGGAAAGCTTTAGCCCGATGGCCTCACTCAGTCTGAGCCCACCAGAGTAAATGACCATCAGCAGCGTACGGTGTTTCAGGTTGTTGGTCCTGTCGATCAGCCGCTGCACTTCCTCTGTGGAGAGTACCACCGGGAGCTTCTTTGCCTTCTTCGCACGCGGGATGCCCCACTCGACCCAGTCACGCTTCAACGTCGTTTGGAACAGAAACTTCAGTCCGCTGTATACCTGGTTGACATAGCTTTGGGACAGCTTCCGCTCAGTGATCAGATAGTGCAGATAGGCGCGGATCTCTTCTTCGCTGAGCCGGTCGGGCGGTGTCTTGCAGTAACGACACAGCCCGGCCACTCCGCTCACGTACGCCTTCTGCGTATCCGGATCTAAACCTTTCAACTGCATGTCCCGGATCATTCGCTTCCGATGCTTGGTCATGGCTCTCTCCTTCTGCTGATGGTGGACGTTGTTAGCAGAAGGAGGATGCGAAGCACAGAGCCATTTGCAAAGTGGCTCCGGACTTGCACGGTATCATATCCTGGTTGTCAAAGAGCAAAGGCCTTGCAGCAGGCCACCGCGAAGCGGTTTAGTTCAACTACGGTATCAGCGAACCAACAATATTGTCTGGCGCGGGGGTGTATCACGAACTTCGCAGAATCCACCCCATAGGGTCTTAATCCGAACCTGTTCGTGGTAGGGAAAGACAACAATCTGGACTCTTCCGCTCGTCTGTGAACGGTAGCAAAATGGGTGCAGTTGCGCAATTACCAAAGAAAAAAGGTTACGCCTGAATGACTGCAAGAAGGCCGGGCACCGACAGTTTTTGACACCTTCGAGATCATTGATTAAATTGCGGACAGTTAAGACATGTTCCGGGTCGGACCAAAGCCTCGGATGAGCTTCGGCCGAATCCACCGTCACACCGGCTGGGTAATCCTCGTGGATAGCAGGTTCACTATCTGATGGCGATAGGAGTAGCACGATGACCGAGAAAACGACCAAAACGTTTGCGGCGCACGCAAAGGATGCCCAGTGGGTCAAGGACGGTCTGCGGCCCTACTTCGGCTACCGCGACCTGGGGATCAGGGACGCCACGGGAGGCAAGGTGTTGGCGCACATCATTCGCGCCGACCAACCCTGCAAGGGCCCGATTGGCTATCACTCCCACGATCTGGACTTCCAGATGGTCTACATGATCAAGGGCTGGGCACAGCTCTACTTCGAAGACATCGGTGAGATCCGTGTGGAGTCCGGCGACGCCTGGTATCAGCCGCCCGGGGTCAAGCACGAGGTACTGGAGTATTCCGATGACTGGGAGGTCATCGAGATCACCATGCCGGCCCATTTTGACACTGAGGACGAATCGCGTTAGCGCGGTCTCCGGTATGCCGGTAGCAGTGGCGCAATTGGCACTAAAAAGGGGTTACGTCTCAATGACGTAACCCTTTGTTTTTTCATGGGTCCCGAAGCGGGGATTCGAACCAACTCGTCGCCCCCTTCATCGGCCCACTGCGTATCGTTCCACGGCCTCCATGTCCAGGGTCACCCCCAGGCCGGGTCCCCCGGGCGCGGCGACCGTGCCTTCCTCTACGGAGAACGCCTCCCGCACGCAGTCGTCTTCCTTGGCCCAGAGGCCGACGATGTCGTTGGGACGGGTCAGACTCTTTCCGGCGGCGCACAGGTGCAGGGCAAGGGCGTTGTCCACCCCCAGCCCTATGGACTGGACCCAAGCCTGAAGCCCGAGCGTCTCCACGGTCGCGGCCGTGCGGACCTTCTCTGCGGCCGTATGTGCGCTGATGATCACGTAGTCCACGGCATCCGCCGACCGCATGGTCCGCGCGAGGTCCTCCGCTGCGTGTTCGGCGATCGGGAACGAAATGAGCCCTCGCAGGCGGCGCCACTCCGAAAACGTGCCGTCCTCCGCCCCGGTCGTGATCGGGCTCTCCAGACAGTCCACGCAGTGTCCCTCCAGCCGCCGGGCCAGCTCCTCGGCTGCCCAGACCTCTTTCAGACGGCGGCGGATGTCGGGGCGCACCGCCATCTCCGGGACCTCGCGATGGATCGCCTCCACCCGGTCGGCGACATAGGCCACCCGATCCCTCAGATCGGGGAGTTCCTCCTCCACGATACACTTCATCTTATAGGTACGGAACCCCTGCTCCCAGCCCCACACCGCATCCCTGGCCGTGTTCTCGACCGTCTTGTATCCCGTGCAGAGAGAGACCGGTATCCGCTCGCGCACCGCCCCGCCCAGCAGGTCCGACACCGGACAGCCCTGCACCTTGCCCCTGATGTCCAGGACCGCACATTCCAGGGCGCGCCGTATCGCGACAGATGCCGCGTCGGGTTCAGACATCGAAGTCGCGGCCGCGAGGTCTAGGCTGAGCGGATCGCGTCCCACCCACCCGGCCACCTCCGCTTCCACCAGCTCCCGGCCGAACGTCAGGGGCACCTCACCCAGTCCGTCTACCCCGGCGTCGGTGCGGACCACGAGAAAAAGAATCGTGTGTTTCCGGTGGGCCGGCATTCCGAACACCTCGTCCGACCAGGCCCAGGGACGGTCGGGCACGTCCACTTCGTAGAGATCGACACGGTTGATTTTCATTGCTTTTGCCTCGCTGCGAAAAGGAAGGAGGGTCTCTAGTGGTGCTTCAACGCTTCCGCCTGAATCCTGCCGTCAATCATCTCAGACACGAATGCCGTCACCCGGCGTACAGACTCTTCCACGAGGGCCCTGCCCTTCTCTGCAGTCGCTTCGGCGGGTCCCTCCACATCCTGGCCTGCCACGGCGTCCAGGCGCACGTTCTCGGGATTCGCCGCCAGTGCGAAGGCGGTTTCAAACTCCGTCGCGTGGCCCGGGAAGGACCTGGTTTCCAGGTGTCGACTCGTGAACGCTTCGTCCAGAAGGTCCCAGTATGAACAGAACTGGAGATTCACTTCTCGGGATGTCAGCTGAAAATGGAGCAACCACTGCCGGAGCGCGCTTTCTATCGGGCCGACGTTACCGCCGTGCGCGTTCAGGATGAGGATGTTCCTCACGCCGTGTCTTACCAGGCTCTCGACGGTATCGAACAGGACGCCCAGGAAAGTCGACACCTTGATCGATATCGTCCCCTTGTGGGCCATGTGGTGCTCCGATACCCCGACCATCAACGGGGCGCAGACCACGACCTGGGGATAGAGTCGCTTTGCGACTTCCTCTGCGATGGTGCACGCGGAGGCCGTATCGTGCTCCATCGCCAGGTGTTCAAGGTGTTGCTCCAGGGATCCCGTGGGGATGATCGCCGAGCTGAAACGCCCCGCCTCGTGCGCTTCTCGGAATTCCCTTCGAGTCAGCTTTCCCAATCTTATTTCGTTTTCTGGCATAGGTCCTCCAGACCTGAGCAGGCCGCCAGGATCGGGTGGGATCGACCTTCATCCATCGTGCCTCTTGGCAAAAGTGGGAATCCTAATTGATAACCGTCACCCCCCGTGCCTTGAGTGCCGGGATTTGAACCGATAGCGCCTCCTCGCTCAGAGGGTTAGGAGATAGGCCCACCAAATCTCCTGAGCCGAGTCCCTCGTTGTTGACGAGTCCTGAGATATCGCTGATCTCATTGGTCTCGATACTGAGAACCTCCAGCGCGGTGAGACCTGACAACGCAGAGATGTCACTGATCTCGTTCTTATTCAGATAGAGAATCTCCAGCGAGGTGAGGCTCGACAACGCTGAGATGTCGCTGATCTCGTTGTTGAACAGACGGAGATCCCTGAGCCCGGTGAGGCCTGATAATGCGGACAGTTCGCTGATCTGATTGTTAAAGAGATAGAGCGACCCCAGCGAGGTGAGGCCTGACAGCGCAGAGATGTCGCTGATCTCATTGATACCAAGATCGAGACTCTTCAGTGAGGTAAGGCCTGACAATGCGGACAGTTCGCTGATCTGATTGATACCAAGATCGAGACTCTTCAGTGAGGTAAGGCCTGACAATGCGGACAGTTCGCTGATCTGATTGTTAAGGAGATTGAGCGAGTCCAGCACGGTGAGGTTTTCGATCCCATCCAGGCTCACGATGCCTCTGCTACTAGCATTTAGACTGGTAAGTCCAGAGACGTCCGATGATAGGATATCTCCTGTTGGCTGCGAGATCGAGGCCCGAACGGCCGCCTCAAGATTCAGATCAGCGAAAGTGAGATTTTCTGGACCCGTCGGTCCCTGTTTGCCTTCGCAAGAAATCAAAAGGCCAGCAATCAGCACTGAGAACGCATACATGAGTCGCATCGGGATACCACACTGATGTGTGTAGGCATTTGCCATGGGGTTGAGTCCGCATCAAGTCATCCAAACGGTAGCAAAATAGTAGCAGTTACGCAATCGCCAAAGAAAGAAGCTTGTCTAGACTCTCCTGGCGAACCCCGCCTGCACGAGCTCGCGATTCAGAAATGCCCCTTCCTTGAGCACCCCCTCTTTGTCCTCTTCTCCAGCCAGGTAGAACAGATCGGCCAGGTATCGATCGTACTTGTCCGGCTTCGTCGTGGTGACCGCGACGAACGGCAGGCCCTTCAGCGCGTCCACGACAAAGTCTCGCGCCTGGACGCCTTCCGCGGTCTCGATCTCCGGAGTATCGATGCCCCGGAGGCGCACCTTCTGGCGCGTCCACACCCTGAACCCGCAGTCGATGTCCAGCCAGACCGTATCTCCGTCGATCACCCTGAGGACTTTCGCTCGATACGTGTAGAACGCGGCGGTCCGGTCGGTGACCTGAACGAAGCAGTAGGCCTCATCTGCTTCGCGCGACGCGGTCACGAATTGCCCCGCTCTATACCTCTCCTCTTCCGGAATCGGCCAGGCGAGCTGTATCCCGAATCCCAGGTCCAACCGTAACCCATCACCGGGTTCGCTCCCCTCGATCAGCTTGTAGGTGTAAAACTGCCCGCGAAGCGCTGCGAGGGGATGGGTCGGCGCGACCTCGCGAGACGCCCGGGCAGCGGGCGCGATCGCCCCTGCCCTGATCTGCGCCTCCAGCTCGCGCACGCTCCAGGAGTGCTTCAGGGCCGCTGCCTCACCCGCGTCACGCTCCGCGTCCGTCGGCAGCCTGAGGAGGGCTCGATAATGCGTCCAGACCAATTTTCCACGCGCATGGAATTTTGGTCTAAATCTATAAAAATCAACGGCTTCGTAAATTATAGACCTGCTAAGCCCTGCGTCTGACGCAAGTCGCGTCATCGTCTGCTCGCCGTAGCCCGCGGGGTGCGCCAGCAGGTACTCGCTCACCACGCGCCCGATCCCGTGATAGGTCACCAGCGTTTCACGCTCCACCGCCGCGACCGCTCGCACCTTTCCCTCCTGGAGGAGACGGGTGACCTCTGCGCTCAGGGCGGGGTATCCGTCAGCGAGAATGGTTTCGGTCAAACTTTTAGTTTCCCTGTAAAGACGAAGAACCCAGAAGACATCCCGACATCAGGGACACCGTCTGGGTTTCAAGAGTTCTTACATTCGGCAGTCCCCAATATGCACCACCACAGATTCCATACAAAGGGACGCCGCCGAGGGGTAATTTGCAACTGCCTGAATAGGCCTGTCAAGTCATATCGGAAGACTCTGGTTTTGTTCCCCCACTGGGGGTTCACTCTCGAATTGTCATCCAACAGCAAAATCCAGAAAGATCCCTACGGCATCTCCTTTAACTCCACGATAATCGCAAGTAGTTCCTCTGTGCCTACATTTTGTACTGTGTGTGTCCACGCATCGTGAAACATCACGTGACCTTTCTTGAGTTCCGCATCTATGGTTTCTCCATCTGGAAGCGTGATTTTCACCTTGGCCGGGTGAACGAAATAAACAATCTCAGACGGGTGTGAGTGCTTGTTATCCTTTTCCCCAGGATGAAGTCTCATCTCCAGAACTCGAACACGATCATTCTCCAACACGACCTTATAATTGGTTGGTGACGCCTTTGCCGGATCTTGAGCTGTTGCTGACTTAGGAGCACAGATCAAGGTCAGACTGGTTAGCAGGGTGCTCATTGTAATTAGGCGGTTCACGCTTAGTCCTCCCCTCTGTTTGTTCTGGTCCACGCATGACATCACTTACTCTGTGAGATTTATTTACCACCGTCTCGGCGCAATGTCAAATATTATCCTCCTCCACGGCCAGTAGCGCCATTTTCACCTGAACCGCACCCTCCCGCCTGTCCCTTTCCGAAAATTTAAGCAAAGAGAAAGGCCCGCCGGTGCGTGAACACCGAGCGGGCCTAAGCGGTATACCGATGCCCATCTGCCCATGGACTACCGAATCAACGGGAAGTAAAAATGACCTGTGCGGGTTTTATTACCATCTCACCGGAGAGGAGACCGGATCGATCCATCAATTGAGACTGCTGGAATGAAACAAGCGTCAGATTATGCAGCTCGATCGAATACATCGGCAACCTGGTCATCGGGTTCATCAGATGCAGGGTAATGCTACCTCGCAGCAAGCCACCTATGCGAACTTTCGTCATGAGGTCAGAGAAGGCCTTTGCAACGTCTTTGGTCAAGAGTAGTGTCAATTGAACCGGTGAAATCTGGACCTGGCCACCTTCCTTCTGCCAGGTCAGATGGCTAACGGCTTGGACTTGCACGTCCTCAGGCAGACCGATGTTGTTTTCCACACTGAAGTCTCTCTCACTAATCAGCGTCTGGGTTTTATGTTCAACACGCCCAGTAGATCCCCCTCCCCCTCCTGAGCCTAACGGGAGACCGCTGGGGATGATCTGGACCGACATTTCGGCTTGGGAGCTGCTCTTAGCGTTTAACATGGGGAAGATAACCCGCGAGATGACATAGTTGCTGGGGAACACATCCTGACGCATTTTACCCAAAGCGGGGTCATAACTTGTGAGCTCGACAAGCCTTGTGCTGGCGACTCCTTTGGTAACCGATTCATGTATCCAACTGGATAGTGATGATGTAGGGAATGTTAGATCGATATAAACGCTGAAATCAAGCAGCCGGCCCTGGTTTGTTTCCACAACACGCTGCCCAGAGGACCTGGTTTGCACCTTTTCCCCCAGATTAACACGGATTGCGTTTGGATCTTGGCCCCCAATCAACAGAACTGCTTTTTGTTCGTATCGGTCTGTTCGTAAGTCGGCTGCTTTGCTTGGTGTGGAAATGATTAAAGGGAGAATCGTAAGGGTCAAGACCAAGGGTAATTTATGGGTTCGCATGGCATGTTCCTCCTTTTGGGTTTCCTGCAAGACTCGGAAAGCACGTTTAGTTTACGCATTTAAACCAAAAAAGCACGTGACAGTGATCACTCAATATAGTGATTCCAGAGCCCAGAAGAAGTGGCGAATCTAAGCAAAGAGAAAGGCCCGCCGGTGCGTGAACACCGAACGGGCCGAAGTGGTATACCGCGGATCTGCTCTTTGACAACTGAATATGGTGAGTCAAGAACCTCCAGGCGGGCTGGTGGGAGGCCAGCGCGAGATGTGTTTGCCAGGCCAAATGGAAGTCCGTCCTACAGGCCGATTTGAAGGTGAGGAGAAGATTCTGTCCCGCCGCCTTTCATTGGGATTCTCGTCCCGGCTGGATTCTAGGGTCTAGTCTGATGCTGCTGCTCTGGTTGTTGTCTCCGTTGGATTCAGGCTATTTGAACCGCATGCTACCGACATTGAGACGGACCTTGAAGCGGGCCATTGCTTCCTTGCTCGCCTCAAATTTGCCGATGTCGATGGAGACGGGCGTGACGCCCCCCAGCTCAATAGTGGCCAGAACGGTCTTAAGATTACCGGCGAGGAGTTCCAGACTGCCGGCAAGTTCCTGTTCGGTCCCAAGGTTACCGGAGATCACAAACGCTTCGAATTTTTCCAAGTAGACATCATAGTCGATCATTGAGATGGTCAGCTCGAGCTCCGGGACCGTGACCGTGTTCCCATCCAAGTCTCGACTCCAGGCGAACGACTCGATCCGTGACACGTGGCTGGTTGGTAACCCATCCAAGGTCACGCGAAAGTATGTCCTACCTTTCTGCCCTGGCCACCCTGGCGGACTGGAGGTCTTGCCGGTGCCCGCCTTATTGACGATGCTCTCAGGGTTGAAAGCAACCGTGATGCGGGTTGGATCGAGGCTATTGGCGTCCAGCGCGGAAAAGGTGACGCTCGAGATGTGGGCGTTCTGGAATTCGCGGACGGCCATCGATTCGTAGTCTGAGATGCGGATGATGTGGATCTCACCCGATCTGGTCGCGACTCCGCTGCCGGCAAAAGAGTCCTCGATCCACCGGAATAGTTTGTTGGGGATCCTGCCCCCCTCCACCTCGACCGTGAGTGGCGGGACCACATTACTTCTGGGGGGGACTTCCCCCATCGAGGTGCTGCTCACGAACGCGCACTCCTCGTCGATCAGGAGGGCGGGTTGTCCAGACGGTTGGACGCCCGTTTTCTGGGGTGGAGGCTGCTGAGGCGCCGGCTGGGGTCCAGACGGTTGGACGCCGGGCCTGGGTGGACCGGCCTCCGTCACACCAGGCCGCTGGGCACCTGGCTGGGATTTTCCGGGTGGACCGGCATGCTTTGTACCCGGCTGAGGTGGGCCCGGCTGAGGTCTGCCGAACTGGGGGGAACCATGGCCAGGCTGTGGCAGACCGGGCTGAGTTCCGCCAATCGGCGGAGCTCCGGGTTGCTGCTGTGAACCTGGCTGCGGGGCACCAGGCCGTGGCGGAGCCAGCTGCGTTCCTCCGAGCTGTGGAGATCCTCGGCCCGGCTGTGGTCTACCCGGTTTCTGGGGTGATTCCGGAGGTTGTGCCAGCTCCTGCTTGAGCTCGGCCTGTGTGCGCGGTGGCAGCTTGCTCATCAGTTTGTCCATCTCATCCTTCAGCGTAAGGATCTTACGCTTCACCGCCTCTTGGTCCGACGGCAGCGGTCGGCCTGTCTGAGGGGGCTGCCCGCGAGAGAGCGGTCCAGGAGGTTGTGCCAGTTCCTTTTCAAGCTCGTCCTGTACGTTGGGGGGGAGTTTACCCATCAGTTGGTCAATCTGGCGTTTCAACTCTTTGATCTCGGTAACAGAGTCCTGCTGTGTCTGTCTACCCGGAGGCGGAGGCGCCCTTCTTACCTGAGCATAAGCAGATGTCACAACGGCCAAAGTGCAGACTACGATGGGCAAAACCCACTTAAGTCGAGAGTATCGCATGGCTGGTTCCTCCGTCCTGTAGGGTTGGGGTCACTTATGAACTGAGGCCGGATTTCTCAATATAGACAGGATGCAAAACCATGCTACCAAAATAAGTGACCATTGTCACAAGCCCGCTCCAAGTCTTCAATCAGTCTGGCGTCGTAGTTCTTCCGGGCAAAACATTGGCACCCTCCTTTTGCATTACAGACAGGCAAAGAGGGTGCCAGGAGGTTGAGTCAGAACTGGATGTTATGTAAATGGGGAAACAGAGAGGGATTAAGCGGGAGGCTGTGTAATCAGGATAGCTCTACCCCGCCCGAGTGGCTTCCCTGTGACCGTCATTGCGGAGGTCCATCAGGCGTCGGGGGTGCTTTGGTCTCGTCTCCACCTTCCACGATGACGGTGCCGTCTTCTGTGACATCGAGGGAGGGGACGACGCCTCCGTGGCCCGAGCAGGGGCCATACATGACAGCACGCTCTTCCGGCGTCATGCCGTCGACGATGTTTTCATCCCAGTAGATCTCCGGGGGAGCAATCTGGACGGAGACACCTGAGCGAACGGCGGTACGGGAGGCGAATTTGTAAAGGATGGAACGGCGCTCGTGGTCGTTCACCCAGGGATATGTGCCGTGGGTCTGAGCCCCGTCCATAAAGAAGACAACGTCGCCGGGGTGGGCTTCGGGGTTGATGGAGGTGCCCATGTCGTCGTCCACGGTGCGCACGCCTTCGGGCATGTCGAAGTCGGATTTGTGAGAGCCGGGCACGCAGGCGAACCCGCCTTTGCCTTCAGGCACTTCGACCAGTTGCCAGGAGACGGTGACGCCGGCGCAGTGCATTTCACCGTTCCGGTTGCGATAGGCCACGTAGGGTTTGTGGGGGGCTCCGGAGCCGTGGAGGGCGTGCCCGGAGGTGCCTTTGATACCGCCGATAAACTGGGGGCCGTGGTCGAGACGGAAGCCTGTGCCGCACATGACTTTCAGGCGGGAGATGACGGCGGGGTGGACGAGCAGTTTGCGGAAGATGTCGCAGTATGGTTTTTCGATGTCGAGCAGGTTGGTGCCCTGCAATCCGGGACGCCCCAGGCCCTGCAGAACGTGGAGCCTCTGGAAAGGCGGTTTTCATCGCCCGGCACGATGCGGTCGGCGCAGAAGTCGATGGCATCGTTTGCGGCTTTGAGATCCTCCTCGCTGAGGACGTTGCAGACAATCAGGTGCCCGTTCAAATCCCAGAGGTAGCGTTCTTTGGCGTCCATTATTTGGTCTCCATTTCCACGATCTGCACTGATTTCCCATCCGACTCCAGCAGGGGCAGCCGCCCTCCGTGGTGCACGCCGGGGCCGTAGAGGACAGCCTGCTGTTCGGGGGTGAGTTCGTTGACCCATTCGCCGTAACGCTCTTGTGGCGTAAAGTGCTTGCCCACCTCCCGGGCCGCGGCCCGGGAGGTGTATTTGTAGAGGACGGACCTGCGGTCGTGGTCAGCCTTCCAGGGCAGGGCGCCGTGAGTGGCGGTTTCGGCAAAGAAGAGGACGTCGCCGGCATCCATTTCAGGCTGGACAATGAGGTCCATATCATCTTCTGCGAAACGGACTTCCTCCGGCGTGGGTTCGCTGAGTTTGTGGCTTCCCGGCACGATGCAGAAGCCGCCGTCGCCGGGACCGCAGACGGCCAACTGCCAGGCGACGGTGATGCCGCGGCAGTAGATTTTGCCGTTTTGCTGGTGGTACCAGACGGCCGGGCTGAAGGGTTCGCCGCCGCCGTGGAGCCAGTGGCCTTCGGTGCCTTTTTTGGCGCTGATGAGGAGGGGGCCGTGGTCCAGGCGGAAACCCTTGCCGGAGAATTCGTTGAGGCGGGAGACGACGACCGGGTGGATCAGTAGGTTGCGGAAAGGGCTGCGGTGGGGTTCGGGCCAGCCGAGCATGCCGCGCAATTCGATCCGGCCGCTGCCGGCCAGAGCCTCTGAGCCCCGGGAGAGTTCCCCGATTTCGTTGCCGGGCACAATCTGGTCGGTAAACTGGTCGATGGCGTGGTTGCAGGCACCGATTTCTTCCGGAGAAAGCACGTTACGGATGATCAGGTAGCCTCTGAGGTCGAAATAGTACTTTTCTTCCTCGGATACCACATAGGGAATGTCGACCATTTGCGATATCTCCTTAATGAGCTGTTACACCACGTTTTTTTGCTTCGCTCTATCCCGGACGGTGGCTTCGAACCTCCCCCGGAAAGAATCCTCGATCTGTGCTAGCTCTACCATATCTCTGTTCATAGCATTGCCTTTGCAGGTGGCCACTAACGTTCTCGTCTGAAGTGGGTATATCTTCGAACTACACAGACTCCGCCCCCGATAACATTCTATTCGAACCGGTTCGTGAAACCCCTTGTAGGCGAAAAACCCAGCAGTTGGGTTCGCATCAAGTGATCCAAACGGTAGCAAAATGGCAGCAGTGGCGCAATTGGCAATAAAAAGGGGTTACGTCTTGATGACGTAACCCTTTGTTTTTTAACTGGTGCCGAAGCGGGGATTCGAACCCCGACAGGGCGTGCCACACTGCCCCCTCAAAGCCAAATCCAGCGATCCCCTATCCTATTCACTTATCACGGATGTGTTTCTCATTGCTTGCTCGACCCGGATCGCCTTTGCGCGAGCCTTCATTTCTTCCGCCTCGAAGTTGCGTTGCGTTTTCCGTAGCAGGGCAGCGTAGTTCTCCAGGCTTTTGGCCACATGGGAATGGTCTGGTCCCAGGGTCTTTTCCAGTATTGCCAGTGACCGCTTGTATAGTGGCTCGGCCTCTGCGTACTTGCCCCGGGCTCTGTAAAGTTCCGCCAGATTGTTCAAGGAGATCGCCACATCAGGATGGTCTGGCCCCAGGACCATTTCCATGATCTCCAGTGCCCGCTTGTTCAGTCGCTCGGCCTCTGCATACTTGCCCTGGGTTCCGTAAAAATCCGCCAGATTGATCAAGGAGGTAGCCACATCAGGATGGTCTGGCCCCAGGGTCTTTTCCCATATCGCCAGTGACCGCTTGTATAATGGCTCGGCCTCTGCAGTCTTGCCCTGGTCATGATAAAGCAGCGCCAGATTGTTCAAGGAGGTCGCTACAGAGGGGTGGTCTGGTCCATGGGCCTTTTCCAATATCGCCAGTGACCGCTTGTTTAGTGGCTCGGCCTCTGCGTACTTGCCCTGGGCTCTGTAAAGTAGCGCCAGATTGTTCAAAGAGGTCGCCACAGAGGGGTGGTCTGGTCCATGGGCCTTTTCCAATATCGCCAGTGACCGCTTGTTTAGTCGCTCGGCCTCAACATACTTGCCCTGGGCCCTGTAAAGTCCCGCCAGATTGTTCAAGGAGGTCGCCACATCAGGATGGTCTGGCCCAAGCGTTTTCCCCTTGATTGCCAGTGACCGCTTGTATAGTGGCTCGGCCTCTGCATACTTGCCCTGGGCTCTATAAAGTCCCGCCAGATTGTTCAAGGAGGCCGCCACATCAGGATGGTCTGGCCCCAGGGCCTTTTCCAATATCGCCAGTGACCGCTTGTATAGCGGCTCGGCCTCTGCAGTCTTGCCCTGGGCTCTGTAAAGTCCCGCCAGATTGTTCGAGGAGGCCGCCACAACAGGATGGTCTGGCCCAAGGGCCTTTTCCAATATCGCCAGTGACCGCTTGTATAGCGGCTCGGCCTCTGCAGTCTTGCCCTGGGCTCTGTAAACTCCCGCCAGATTGTTCAGGCTTGTGGCGAGGCCAGGATCTTGAGGCCCGACCTTTTCTGCTTCTTCGAGAGCGGCCACAAATTGCTTTTCAGCTTCGGCGTAGTGGCCCTGCTCGTAAGCCTTTTGCCCGGCTTCGTTGTACGTCTTGTTATCGCTGCAAACTACAGCCAAAAAAGCCAAACCAACTAACTCAAGCAGCATCAAAGCGGTCTTGCGATTTGGCATGTCGGGTTCCTTTCTTTCCGGGATATCCTCTATGCACAAGGTTAATCGTCGGCAACGAAACTCGGGCGACGAAACTTCGTGCGCGCCGCGATCGCCTCCTCTCGAATTCCGCACCCTTCAATATGGTCATTCACCATTCCCATCGCCTGCATGAAGGCATACGCCGTGGTGGGCCCCACGAAGGTAAAGCCACGCTTTTTTAGATCTTTGGACAACGCAATCGACTCTGGCGACTTTGTCATCGCCATGATTTTCGCAAGCGTCATCCGTTTGGGACGCGACGAAGCTTCAGGCTCGAAACGCCAAAAATACGCCGCCAAAGAGCCTGCCTCTTCCACCAACTCGCGCGCGCGTTTGGCGTTGTTGATGGTCGATTCGATCTTGCCCCGGTGACGCACAATACCGGCATTTTTCAACAGTCGAGTCACGTCCCGTTTCCCGAATCGCGCGACCCGTTCAATGTCAAACCCATCGAAGGCCTCGCGAAAGTTTTCGCGCTTCTTTAGAATCGTCAGCCAACTCAGACCCGACTGAAATCCCTCAAGACACATTTTCTCAAACAGCCGCGTGTCGTCGCGTACAGGTCGGCCCCACTCACGGTCGTGATAACGAATGTAGAGGGGGTCCGTAAGGCACCACCAGCAACGCAATCCCTTGTCGGTTCTTACCAAGCCGCCACGCGGTATTTTCGTCATGCCCCTAAGCCCTCAATTGATCCAAACGGTAGCAAAATGGCAGCAGTGGCGCAATTGGCAATAAAAAGGGGTTACGCCCAATTGACGTAACCCTTTGTTTTTTAACTGGTGCCGAAGCGGGGATTCGAACTGGGGTGAGTTTACTTTTCATTTGTGAATTTCTGTTGATGCACTTATCATAGGGCCAATTCGGTGTCCGTTACGGGGGATGGAGTCTCCAATGAGCCTGCCATACTGAATTTCCACGCAATCGGAATCAAATAATAGCCTACCTGTGGATTCTCCCAGTTTCTCGTTCGCTGGGAGAGTCCATTCCTACCTCCAGAATGTCCTCTTAGACCCTTTTGACGGCTTCCCTTTCGTCATCAGCACCCCAGGGAAGATCTCAAGAAGTTCATCGAGGAACGCGTGATATAAAGCCGTTGGCTCGCTTCAGTCGCATTGCCAAGAAAGCCTACCGACAAGAAACTTGAGGAGGATAGAAGATGACCACCGATTATTCACCGGCCGTCGATGTAGCCAGAGAGTATTACGACAGCGAGGACGCAGATAATTTCTACTATTTGATATGGGGAGGCGAGGATATCCACGTTGGCATGTATGCCGATTCGGATGAGTCTATATCCGTCGCCAGCCGCCGCACTGTGGCGCATTTGGCGGCGAAGCTCGACAATCTCAGTGCCACTGCACAGGTGCTCGATCTTGGATCTGGATTCGGTGGAGCGGCGCGCTTTCTGGCTGCTAATCACGAGTGTCGCGTCACCGCGCTCAACCTGAGTGAAGTGGAGAACGAACGCCATCGACAAATGAACCGCGAGGCGGGGCTGGACGACCACATAGAAGTCGTCGATGGCAGTTTCGAAGATATCCCCTGTGAGGATGGCACTTTCGATATCGTCTGGTCCCAGGACGCCATCTTGCACAGTGGTCACCGCGAACAGGTGCTCGAAGAAGTGGACCGCGTGTTAAAGAAGAGTGGAGAGTTTATCCTCACCGATCCCATGCAGGCAGACGACTGTCCCGAGGGGGTGCTGCAACCCATCCTCGACCGCATCCATCTGGAGACGCTGGGCTCGCCTGGATTTTACCTGGACCAGGCCCGGAAATTTGGCTGGCGCAACGAAGGATTCCGCGATTTCACCCCGCATTTGATCACCCATTACACGCGCGTGCTGGAAGAAACCAAAAAGAAAGAAGGGCATCTGCGAGAGGTCGTCAGCGATGACTATATAGATCGCATGAAAGTGGGGCTGGCGCGCTGGATCGAGGGCGGCCAGCGGTGCTACCTGACCTGGGGCGTCCAGCACTTCGTCAAATCTTGAATTTAACCCGGACGATCGGAGACCTGTCTTGGATAAACCTGTACGCAATCGCCTGAAACTGGAAATTCACCCTACTGTATTCTGGACTTCGACGAGCTTGATCGTCCTTTTCGTCGCCTTCAGTCTGTTCTACCTGGAGCAGATGAGCGCGGTCTTCACCGCAGTCCAGGCCGCGATCACATCGAGCGCCGGCTGGCTCTTCGTCGCTACGGTCAACGTCTATCTGGGCATTGTCATCTATCTACTTTTCAGCCGCTACGGCGAGATCCGCTTGGGCGGGGCCGATGCGCGGCCCGAATTTACCACCTGGGGCTGGTTTTCCATGCTTTTCAGCGCCGGCATGGGCATTGGCCTGGTCTTCTGGAGCGTCGCCGAGCCCATACACCACTTTATTGCGCCGCCCTGGGGCGAAGCGCGAACGCCCGAGGCCGCCCAGCTTTCTATGGCCATCACCTTCTTCCACTGGGGCGTGCACGCCTGGGCGCTCTATGGTTTGACGGCCCTGGGGTTGGCTTATTTCGCGTTTAACCGCGGGCTACCCCTGACCATCCGTTCGGTGTTCTATCCGCTGCTGGGCGAACGCATTCATGGTAGTCTGGGCAACCTGATCGATATCCTCGCGGCGGTGGCCACGCTCTTCGGTCTGGCTACATCCCTGGGCCTCGGTGCCCAACAGATAAACGCCGGCCTCGACTACCTCTTTGAATTAGGGCAGGGTTCGACACAGCAGGTCGTCCTGATCGGGGGAATCACACTTCTGGCGACGATATCGGTCGTCCTCGGGCTCGACAAGGGCATCCGGCGGCTCAGCCAACTCAACATGATCATCGCCCTTTTGCTGCTCTCCTTCGTATTTATCGTCGGACCTACGCTGCGCCTGCTGGACGCCCTGGTGCAGAACATGGGTGCTTATTTGACAAATCTGCCCCGTTTGAGTTTGTGGACCGAAGCCTATAGCGGCACGGAGTGGCAGCACGGATGGACCATTTTCTACTGGGCCTGGTGGATCGCCTGGGCGCCATTCGTCGGCATCTTTATCGCGCGCATTTCAAAGGGGCGCACCATCCGCGAGTTTCTCCTCGGTGTCCTGCTGGTGCCGACACTCCTGACCTTTGTGTGGCTGACCGTCTTCGGCAACACGGCGCTCTTCCAGGAGCTTTCGGGGCAAGGGGGAGTGGTCGAGGCGGTGAATGCTAATGTCGCTACAGCGCTCTTTAAGCTGCTCGACCAATTTCCGTTGGCCGCCATCACCTCTGCTCTGTCCGTGGTCGCCATCACGATCTTCTTCGTCACTTCGTCCGATTCCGCCTCGCTGGTGGTGGATATCATCACGGCGGGCGGCTATCCCAACCCGCCCACGGTCCAGCGCATCTTCTGGGCTTCAATGGAAGGGATCGTCGCCTCCGTGCTCCTGCTGGGTGGGGGTTTAAAGGCGTTGCAAACCGGTGTCGTCACCACCGGCCTGCCCTTCGCCCTGATATTGCTGCTCCTGGGAGTCAGTCTGCTCCGCGGATTGAAGCACGATTCAACATCTACGTGATAAGAAAGGACCGATGTTATGATGATCGATTCCCGCATAAGAAAAGCGACTGATCTTCTCATGGACTTGATCAACGAAAAACATGGTCCTAATGATGCCTACGGTAAACATTACTAAAGTTGTGGCCTTGCAAAAAAATAAGGAAGGGGTGACCTTAGTCAGTTTTCCCCTTCCTTTTACGGCGGATCGTCTAAAAATAGTTTGCTGGCTACTCAAGTTTCTTTTGTTTGGCTTTCCTCCTATTAGGATCCCACTCAGTTGCCCTCCCGCATCATCAAGCAAATGCAAGTATAGGACATCCTATCCCGTTTGGCAGGGCGTCGAGATCCCCCAACCCTGACAGCATATGATCGTCTCCTACCGATGGAGACATGATGGAGACGGCATCTTGGGAAACAAAAAAGGCACCCACGCCTTTTCTTTCTGTTGCTCGCGTAAGTGCCCTTAAATGTATGCGACTATCATTGGTGCCGAAGCGGGGATTCGAACCCCGACGGGGCAAGCCCCACTGCCCCCTCAAGACAGCGTGTCTACCAATTCCACCACTTCGGCACCCAGGTCCAGGCAGGTTATCTCTGCTGTTCCTCCGATGAGGCAGGTGCGGGTGTTGTCGTTTCCGCTGACCCTTTCCCACCGGTTTGAGGGAGCGCCTGAAGAGGTACGGGGCCTGTCTCTCCCATGATTGCCTGTTCCGCGGCCGTCTCGGGAAGCACATCGGTGGATGAAAGCCAGTAGAGCCCGAGGCAGGTCAGAAAAAATACGGCTCCAAGATAGGTCGTCAGCCTGCTCAAGAACGACGCGGAACCCGTGCTCCCGAGAATCGCACCCGAAGCGCCGCTCCCGCCGAACGCGCCCGCGAGCCCACCCCCTTTGCTCGCCTGAAGAAGAACCGAGACGATGAGGATGATGCAAATCAGAATGTGGATGATCAACAGAACGATTTCCATAGTCTCTTACCAGAAGATGTCGAACTAAGAGGC
Source organism: Candidatus Latescibacterota bacterium (assembly GCA_965248435.1). GTDB lineage: Bacteria > Latescibacterota > UBA2968 > UBA2968 > CBDFJH01. The sequence continues at coordinate 5,154,414 of OZ252100.1, read as the reverse complement.
GGCCTTCACGATGGCGGAGAAAGAATCGGCCTCGAGTGAGGCCCCTCCGATCAAACCGCCGTCGATGTCCGACCTCGCGAAAAGGTCCGCCGCATTTTCAGGTTTCACCGAACCGCCGTACTGAATTCGAACCGCTTCGGCAACCTCGGATGAATACAGCCGTTCAAGAAGCTCGCGAATAAAATGATGGACCGCTTCGGCCTGTTCCGGTGTCGCCGTTTCGCCGGTCCCGATGGCCCAGACCGGCTCGTAGGCGACCACCACCCCTTCGGCCTGCTCGGAGGACAGACCCTGAAACGCGCCCTCGACTTGCTCCTCGATCTTCGCTTCGGTCTGTCCCGACTTTCGCTCCTCCAGGCGCTCACCCACGCAGACGATCGGGTAAAGCCCGGACGAAATAGTCGCCCTCAATCGGCGGTTAACGGTTTCGTCCGTCTCGCCGAACAGAGTGCGACGTTCAGAATGTCCTAATATAACCCAACGACAACCGCAAGTCAACAACATGCCCGGCGAAACCTCGCCTGTGAACGCGCCTTCTGCTTCCCAATGGACGTGTTGCGCACCGAGCATCACGCGCTCTCCCTCGAGGACCTGCGCCACGCGTTCCAGCGAAGGAAAAGGAGGGCAGATCACGACGTCTACGGCATCGACATCGCCCACGATAGAGGCGACCTCCCTCGCGAGACTCTCCGCCTCGTCTCCCGCCTTGTTCATCTTCCAGTTACCAGCCACGATCGGTCTACGCATGACGCTCACTATCGATAAATGCTCTATGGAATTCGCACGGGCGAACAACCCACCCCGACCGATGCACACACCGGCTGCGGCCCGACCCTGGCGCCCGACCCCGCGATAGAGACGCCCCACCGGGGCGTCTCTACAAAAACCACGACCAACGATCCACGATTCACGTTCATTCCTCATCCGGCAAAGCAGCCACTCCAGGAAGCTCCTTCCCTTCCATAAACTCCAGCGAGGCCCCGCCGCCCGTGGAAACGTGACTCATTTTCTCGGCAAGGCCGTACTCGGCGACGGCGGCGGCAGTCTCGCCCCCACCCACGATCGTCGTCGCACCCCGTGAGGTCGCGTCCGCGAACGCGGCGGCAACGGCCTTCGTTCCCTCTGCAAAAGCATCGATCTCGAACACACCCATCGGGCCGTTCCAGACGGCGGTCCCACATTCCTTGATCTTGTCCGAGAAGATCGCGCGCGTCTCCGGACCGATGTCTACGCCCTCGAGGTCCGCCGGCAACTGATCCCGTGGAACGACGCGGGATGCTGCGCCTTCCTTGATTTCGGTCGTCGCTACGCAGTCGACCGGCAGCAGAAGCTCGGTCTCTTCCTGTTCCGCGCGTTTGAGAAGGTATCCGGCCACTTCGACTCGATCCTCCTCCAGAAGCGACCGGCCGATCTCCAACCCCATCGCCTCGAAGAACGTAAACGCCATCCCGCCGCCAATCAGGAGCGTGTCTACGCGCGGCATCAGGTTCTGGATCACATCGATCTTTCCAGACACCTTCGCGCCCCCCATCACGGCCACGAACGGCGGCCTGGGATCGGCCAGCGCGTCGCCCAGGTAGCTCAGCTCTTTCTGCATCAGGAACCCTGCCGCGCAGTTCGCGAAATAGTGGACCACGCCCTCTGTCGAAGCGTGGGCGCGATGGGCGGTTCCGAACGCGTCGTTCACATAGACCGTGCCCATCAACGCGAGCTGACGCGCGAACTCCGGATCGTTGCTCTCCTCTTCCGCGTGAAACCTGAGGTTTTCCAGAAGGACCACGGTGCCCTTGCGCGCCCCTTTTACGGCCGCCTCTACCTCCGGACCGACGCAGTCTTTCGTCAGGATCACGTCCCGCCCCACGAGCGCTTCGAGGCGCTCCGCCACAGGCTTGAGAGAAAGCCTCGGGTCACGCTCACCGCCGGGGCGACCCAGGTGCGACATCAACACCGGCAGACCGTCCTGCTCCACGATGTACTCGATCGTCGGCAGGGCGGCCCTCAACCGGGTATCATCGGCCACGCCCCCGCTGTCCAGCGGAACGTTGAAGTCCACGCGGACGAGTACCCGCTCATCCTTCAACTCCACGTCCGTAATCGCGACCTTTGCCAGATCGACCTCCCTGATTCGTGAGACCACGCGTGACCCATCCGCGAGTCAGCCACGCACGCGGACATCGGAACGAAGCGTGAACCCAAACCCGAACTGTCGTGCGCCTGCCGCAGCGTGCGTATATGTATACGTATCCCGGATTGCCTGTCAAGATCTATATCCGGTTGTCCGAGGCGCCAGGACAATCACCCTCATCGAAATAGGGACAGGCGGCTGCCGCGACAAAGACCTCCCTTGCCCCGGCTTCAAGAAGCGCGTCCGTGCACGCGTTCGAAGTCGACCCGGTCGTCACCACGTCGTCGACCAGGAGCAGCGAGCGATCTTCAACCAGCGCGGGCTTCCGGACGCGGAAGGCGCCCGACACGTTCGCCTCTCTCTGAGAAAGGTCCAGGGTCGTTTGGGTCTTTGTCGGCCGGACACGCTTCAGGATATCCCCTCTCACGCCCAGGCCCAGATGCGCATCGGCGGCCGATGCGATAATCGCACTCTGGTTGAATCCCCTTTCACGCTCGCGGCTCGCGTGCAGAGGAACCGGAACCACTGTCTCGATCACGGCGTGCATCGGGTCTTCTCTGAGTGTCCTTCCGAGGGCGTCTCCCAGAACCCGTCCCGCCAGACATTTACCCTGATATTTCAAAAGATGGATCATTCGCTGCATCTGCGGGTTGAAGGAGGCGAGAGTTCGCAGTCTGCAGAACCGAAAGCGCTTATCGGCACAGTTGCCGCAGCTGCGCTGTCGCGAATCCGTCGGGCAGCCGCACCGCGAACAGCGCGGTCCCTCGATCGTGCCCAGGCAGGCGCGACAGCCCTGGCAGAGCCCGGGGGCAGACGCCAGCGGTGCATCGCACAGCAGGCAGTGAGGAGGGTAGACGAAATCCAGAACCGCCCCCCAGAACAGTCCCAGGGATCCCTGTAGCTGTGATTTCTTCCACCCACGCGTGATCTGCATCACACAGCCCCCCATTTTTTTGCCGATCTCTTACATCAACGTGACCTGGGTCACTAAAAAGTCCTTGCAAATTGGTAATTTTAAAATAAATTCACTCCCACTCGTCGTGCGGGATAGCTGTGATGGCGAAACGAATTCTGGTGATCGAAGACGAGGAAAACTTCCGCAGTACCCTCCAGGAAATCTTGTCTGGAGCCGGCTTTGAAGTCGACGGCTCCCCCTACCTGGCGACAGCTATCGGGGACGCCCTCTCCGGAGATTACGACCTCGTCACGCTGGACCTGCGAATGCCCGGCCTGGATGGATTGGAAGTGGCCCGGCTGTTCAAGGAATCAGGCCTGACGACCCCTGTGCTCGTCATTTCGGGATACGTAGACAATCTGGTCAACGGCGAACTCAAAGAATTGGGTATTCACCACGTCCTCGAGAAACCCTCAGACCTCTCGGACATCGTACAAGCAGTCGAAGACGCTGCCGCCTGCCGAGTTTGACGCTCCCTCCATCTCTCTGCATCCCTCCACATTCCATCATATTCATCCTCCGCTGTTGCCAAGCTTACCCGGTGATCGCGTAGCACTCCAGGGTCGACCATGAAAGATGTTCGAGCCATAATCTTCGACCTTGACGGGACGCTGTTTGATCTGACGCCACTCGTACACGCCGCGCGAGGCCGCGTTGCCGACTACCTCTACGGCAACGGTTTCTTCTCGTCCAGAGACTACGCGCTGAGGCGCATCAACGACCTGGAACGCCGACACGGCCCCTACTATTCCTCCTCTCCGTTCTACTTCGCGTTCTACGACATCGCCAAGGGCCTGCTCAAAGACAAACCGGATGCCTTTCGTCGCTACCTCAAGACTCGCACGAAAGGGAAGAAGTCGGACGCCGATCCGGTCGAAAGCCTCGTGGAAGATCTCGAGCAAATCTACAACGTCGAAGATGTGGAGGACCTCAGGCCGTTTGCCGATGCCTTTGAGACCCTGAAGGCGCTCCGGAACGACGGCATCCTGCTCTTTCTGGTCACCCTCGGAAGACCCGCTCGCCAGAGAAACAAGATCGATCGGCTCGGGCTTGCACCTCACTTCGACAAAATCGTAAACGAAGGCCCACGCTCCCACGACTACTGGTTCCGGGAGCTGTTGAAGGAACACGACCTCAGCACCGGGGAGGTCGCCTGCGTCGGGGACCGCGCACAGGACGAAATCCGAACCGGAAACAGGATGGGTCTGACGACGGTGTGGCTGAAAAAGGGACGGTTCGCTGAAGAAGAACCGGCGGAGGGAGATCGACCCGACTACCAGATCCGCTACCTTGCCCAATTGCCCACGCTGCTCAAGCTCGCCAGGCTCGGAAAAGACCGAGACAACCTGAAAGTCGTGGCCATCGGTGGCGGCACGGGGCTTCCGACCGTCCTCACCGGCATGCAGACCTACACGAACAGCCCTTCGGCCGTCGTTTCGGTGACGGATACCGGCGCCTCTTCGGGTCGAATCCGCTGGAATCTCGGCGTGCAGCCGCCGGGAGACGTCCGCAACGCCCTGATTGCCCTCGCGGACCCTCGTCACATCCCACCCGGTCTCCACAGTGTGTTTCAGCACCGCTTTCCCGATAACGAGCAGGAAGCCGGAATCTTCAAGAATGACCACATCGGAAATTTTCTCGTCGCGGCGCTCACCCAGCAGAGCGGGGACTTCCAGGAAGCGATTCGAACGGCGAGTGAGATGCTGCACGTCAAAGGAACCATCTTTCCGGCGTCGACCGACAACGTCCACCTCTGTGCCGAGCTCGAAAACGGAGAGCACCGCTACACGGAATGGATGGTGAGAAAACCGGCGAAGCCCCCGTTGAAACGCGCCTACCTCGTGTTGAACGACGATATTCTGAGGGAGGTCGAACGGAAAAACGGGACCCTCGAACGCCACGAAGATCTGGGCAGCGGTCAGGTCGAGATCCACGCAAGAAAGGGAAAGACGTTTCGCCCGTCGAAGAATCGCGCTCGGGCATCCAAGGAGGCCGCGCGTGCGATCGCTGAAGCCGACATCGTCGTCCTGGGACCGGGCAGCCTCTTCACGAGCGTCATCACTAACCTGCTGGTCCCCGACATCCAAAACGCGCTGCTCGACCGCACCGACGGACTGACGGTGTATGTGTGCAACATCATGACCCAGCCCGGTCAAACCGATGGGTTCGCGGCTTCCGATCACCTCAGGCTGCTGCTTCGTCATCTTCCGGATGCCAGGGGAAATCAGATTCTGGACCACGTTCTCGTACAGGATGAAACCTTCTTTCAGACACCTTCAGGAAAGGTCTGGAAGCGGCTGCTCGATCGCTACAGGAAGGACAAGAAAGAACTCGTCGAGTGCGACAGCAACCAACTCGACGGACTCGCACACTGGACGCAGGCAGACCTGACAGAGGATTATCAAACCGAGGCGATGAACCGCGGCGTCGGCGACTTCATCAGTCACAGCCCCGAAAAGGTGGCCGACGCGATCTGCAGAATCTACTGCGGACTCGACCTGCCCGGTGCCTCGGGCGAATCGTGAACTCCGGTAAACAACCTCCGTGACATCGATCCCAGCATGCCCATCAAGGCAGTCATCTTCGATCTGGACGACACCCTCTTCGACTGTACCGGGCAGCTGACCGAACCGGCTCGCCGGAGGGCTGCCGAAAGCATCGTGTCGGAAGCCTCGGATCTTGAAGTGGACGCGCTCTGCAGCCTTCAGGCTGAACTCGCTCTGGAACACGGCTCGACCGGGGCCATCAGAGAGATTTGCGAGCGCTATAAACTTTCCCCCTACGTCGCCGATCTCGCACTCGAGGCCTACAACAGGCCGGAGGTGGAAACAATTCACCCCTTTCCTGGAGTGGAGCAAACGCTCGATACACTCCGGGAAAGGGGCTATCTGCTTGCGGTCGTGACCGCGGGTCGACCTCTTCGGCAGCGCGAAAAGGTCAGCCGACTCGCGCTCGACGGATACTTCAACGAAGAACAGGGGACACTGACCCTGCACGACGATGCTGACGGCCCTTTGAAGGACGCCGCCCTGCGGCAGTCCGCGGCGCGGCTGGAACTCCCCCCGGATCAGATCCTCTCCGTCGGTGACAAGCTGGATGCCGAGATCGCCGCATCAAACCGGCTCGGCATGTCGACGGCGCACATCCGTCACGGCAGAGACGCTACCCGCACCCCGAAGAACGCTGAGGAGCAGGCGGACTACAAGATCGATCAGATCTCAGACCTGCTCGACATCCTTCCGTAGCCGTCGTGGAATCCAAACCGTAATCGACTACGCTTTGACCAAATTCACCTCGCTGCCGCGCGAAAGTCCCATCACCGCTTCCGCGCTTCCGCTGCAGATGGAGACCTCCAGCGTGTCCCTGCTCCCGTAGAGGACCAGCGCCTCACCCACCGCCTCATCAGCGTAGGTCCGGGAGATGCTGTCGAACGTCCACCTCCCGATCTCGACCCGAAACGGGCGTCCCTTGGCCCATACCTCGATCTCTCTCCTGGAAAGATTCGTAATCCCGTTTCCGAACGTATCTACGGAGACGACCTTCCCGGTCAGCCGCGCCTCGCTCTGTTTCGTCTCCCAGAGGTCCAGGGTCTTTGGGTCCGTTATCTCGGGACCGAACGCGTCCACGTGGACGCCGTTGCACAGATGTGCGGCCGCCGGGGCGAACAGATCCCGCCCGTGAAACGTGTCGCTCACGTTCGGAAGGGCCAGGTCTCGATTCTGGATCTCCACGATCTTCTTGATTTCCTCGGCGGCAAAGACCGGGCTGAAGATGCCGTTGTCAGGTCCGACGAAATGATGGCGGGAGGTCTCGACAATCAGTCCCCTTCGGTCGCTGCCCACGCCCGGGTCCACGACGGCGAGGTGCACCGTCCCGTCGGCGAAGTAGGAAGTGGCACCCGCCAGGAGGAAGGCCCCGGCCTCCACATCCTGGGGCGGGACCTCGTGTGAAATGTCCACCAGACGGGCCTCAGGGGAGATGCCGAGAATGACCCCCTTTACGGCGCCCACGTAGGCGTCTCGGAGACCGAAGTCGGTCGTGAGCGTCACGGTCACGATGCCCATCGGAAACTTCCTCTAAGAGATCCAGATAAGTCGTTTCTTGGCTGCGATCGCGGGCCTTCACCCGGGTCACAAACAGGATGAAACGGCAGTCAGAATATAACATTCTATAACATGCCGGGAGGACAAATCCAGGAGGGAGTCGCGTGTCGAGACCTGCCCGATGGGACTAAGACATTGATAATCTGACACCTGGCGTAAACCCGCCTCGACTCTGCTCCTGTGGCATAACCTTTGCGTTTACAGTATGCAGCTGCCAGGTGTTGCTGAACTGATGGAGCGCGGGCCGCGGCGGGCAGGTGAGCCAGGTCTTGAGGAATTCGGGGGAAAGTTCCTTGTCTCCGCGGCCCTCCACCAGTTGACTCTTCAATCGCATCAGAAAGGCAAGTAGACGTGCCCAACATCCTCGTTATCGACGACGAACCCGACTTCTGCGACGTCGTAAAGACCTTCCTCGAGGCAAAGGGACACAAAGTCAGTGTGGCCTTTGAAGCGGAGAAGGGACTCGCATCCATCCAGAGAACCCGTCCCGACGTCGTCCTGCTGGACATCAAGATGCCCGATGTGAACGGCCTGGAACTCCTCCCCCGCATAAAGACTGTGGCACCCGACACACCGGTGATCGTCGTCACCGCCCTCAACGACTACAGAATCGCCGACCTGCTCTACGAATCCGGAGCCGATGAGTACCTGACCAAACCTGTTCGGATGGATGCCCTCGCCCAACGGATCGAGCGCCTGCTCGAGAAGAACGATTCAGAACAGGTGAGTTAGCCCGCCCTTCCGCAGTTCTGCGCGTTATCCAAATCATATCTCGTATCTCGTGAAGCGTATCTCGTTGGATGAATAGTATTCCGGAGGGATCTGGTTCAGTTCGGAAACGGGACCTGACCTCTCGGCTGTATCGGAATGCCCATACTTTGCAGCATTGCCTCGGCGATTCCTACCTGCTCAGCCGCGAGCTGATGCTCCCCTTTCTGATCCAATAGCTGGGCCAGGAAGCCGTGAGACTTCGCTTGCTCGACGCGATTTCCCAAATCTCGGCTCAAATCCACTGCTTTTCGACAACAGTCCAGCGCTTCATCCAGCTGTCCACAGCCCAGGTAATCGGAACTAAGAAACTGCTGGATCTGGATTTCACCGACGGAGATACAAGTGGTTCTGCTTAATTCCAAACATTCTTTCAAAGTGGTATTCTTATCTATTTCCGAGATATTCCCTGACGACAATGCACGCAAAGGCGTAGCTTCCAGAAGCGCGATAGTATGACCGATCATCAGAGCAAGCCTCTCAGCCTCCTGCGATAAGGTACAGGCATTTTCAATATCGCCTAGTTGAAGGCTGATCTTGCTCCAATTGAGAAGCTGTCTGATCTCACCACGTCGATATCCGGTCTGGCGGTCTAATGCCAGAGCCTTTCGGAACAGCTGACGTCCTTGTTCAGTGTCCCCCATGGAAGAACGAATAATCGCAATCAATCCTATGGTTCGAGCTTCGCCTTGTGGACTTAGGATCCGTTGAAAACCGTGAAGGGCGCCCTTAGAAACCTCCAATGCCTCCTGCCCCTTTCCCTTAAGCAACTGGAGATGTGCCAGCTGTAACCGAATTCGGGCGTCAGTGTAAGAATACTTGAGGTCCTTGAGCAATCTTGTTCCTTCTTGCAAGACAGTTTGTGCCTCCTCAAGGTCCCCTTTTGCCATAAACAGGACGCCCTTAGCAAAAAGGGCTCGAGCGTCATCTTCTCCTCCTTGACAAATCTCACTCGCGAGGTTGCAGCTCTCAATTCCCTCGTCGTATGACCCCCTGACAAACATCATTAGGGCGAGATGAGCAAGCGCCATCGCTTTTAAATCAAGATCTCCGGTCTCGCGACAATCCTCAACAACGTCCCTTAGGATTTTGTGGGAACAATCTAACCTACCCAAATCGACATAAACCTGGCCCAAGTTGATTCCAATTGCTGCTTTAAACCGATGAGAGCGCTGTTGAAGTGCCAGATCCCACCCTTTCTCAAACATCCTGGCCGCTTCGCAAAGCTCCGAAAGCATCACCAGAGAAACGCCACGAGATATATAGCCGGACAAACTCTCTAGGGCCACCAAGGAGTCCGAGTACGAAGCCGCTGCCTTACGAAACTTGGAGTCTTCAAATTCCCTATTTCCTATTTGAAATTCACAGGTTGCCCTCTCTCTTTGGCCCTCACAGGCGTCGTAAACCTCCTGGGTAAAGATTTCTATGGACGGCTTCAGAAACTCCCTTCCTTCATCCGGAAGGCATATGTGCTCAAAGGCATTACGGCTCTTAGTGTATTCGCCGAGGAAGCAGTTCTTTATCCCTTTTAACATGGTCATTTTCAATAGATTGGTTATGGCATTCCAACAAGCGAATGGATTCTCACGACAACCATGAAAGAGACTTGTGCTTCCGATCAGCCGCCGTGATCTGCATAAAAATATCCCTCAGAGAAGACTTCGGCGTACCATCGGAAGTATTCCGGAGCTGCACCTCAAGATCTTGCATCGTGCTTTGAAACACCACTCGTCCTTCGTGAATAATGGCGCACTCATCACATAGCGATTCGACAAGCTCCAAAATGTGGGAAGTAATAACACTCGTAATGCCCTTGGCATTCATCTGTAAAAGAAGGTTCTTGATCTCCTCAGAAGACGCAAAGTCGATGCCGTCAAACGGTTCATCCAGGATCAATAAATCAGGTTCGTGAATAATAGCAGCGGCGAGAGATACCTTTTGTTTCATTCCCTTTGAGTAGGTTTCGATGTATCTATCCGCCATTTGGCGTAGATCAAAAAATTCGATCAATTCTTCAATCTTTAGGCGCGTTTCCTGCTTTGGAATGTCGTACATCCCCGCAACGAACTCTAGATACTCCTTAACTGTGAGCTTATTGAAATACATCGGACGCTCCAACACGAAACCGATGCGGCGGCGATAGTGATAATCAGTCTGTTCGACCTCCTCATCAAAAATAAAAAACCTGCCCTTTGTCTGACGGATAAGGCCTGCGATGATATAAATTAGTGTTGTCTTGCCAGCACCATTCTGCCCAACCACCCCGAACATCCGTCCTCTCTTGACATCCAGTGAAAGCAGATCCAGCGCCTTGACGGCACCCTTGCGATAATGCTTACTCAATTTCTCTACCTGTAGCGCATTTGTTGCCATTCAGAGCTCCATCAAATCGAATATCTGTTGTCGGGCGATAAGGGCTACGTGCCTAATGCTGACGATATACCACGTTCCGATACTCAAACAAATCACAGTCAGGGTAACAAAAACTGTGTCAAAGAAGAGTTCACAAATCACAAAGGGAATCGATGCCAAACTGATTAGAATTGTGCTCAATACTACTCGACGCAAAAGCGTTCCGTTTCTCCGAATGCCCAGAGAATGTCTAAGAACCGATGCGTAGTTTCCAAGGACCAGCAGAGGAAAGATGGCAGCAAAAAGGTACATACCCATAAACCGTGTCGTCTCGGAAATTTCAGGATTCCCGGAGTGCACGCTGATGATTTCTATCTCCAAGGCGAGGAGCAAAAAGGAGGTGCAAAGAATACAGATCGAGATGGTATTGTTCATAAGGATGACATAAACCAGATCCACGCCGCTGGCAATGTATCGAACAAGCGTGTTTACCTCGCCGTTTAAGGCATCCACAAGAAACGGTTCGCATGAAAACATTAAAGCGATCAAGGCAATAAAATTAAACGCAGGGTTTGGGACGCCCGTTGTTTCATATGCCAGGTAAGGAATGCAATATGCTGAAATCCAAAGTAAAGGAAATCTCATTCCCGAATATCGACAGGTCAAACGCAAGTTTGAGCTTAAAAGACGCAAGAGATACGGAATGTTTATATTCGCTGTTCGTGGGCTTGTCATACAGGCACTCATTCGAACACTTCGTGGTAGGTTTCTTGTGCTTGCATTTCCTTGAAATGTTCAGCAGAAATCAGATAGTAGGCACATGCATATAGAAATAGCCAGGCTAGAATAAATACGCCGAAAATACTGATGAAGAAAGTCTGCCCACTCAAAGAATTTTCAATGTGGATTAGATGGCGATTTCTCTCTGGACTAGAATATACTGCCATTGCCAGAAAGAGAGCGATACTTCCAATTGAAACAGGGGTTCGCGTCCATTCAAATTCCGCAGTAATCAATCTTACGATTAAAAGAAACAAACAGAAGGTGGCGTAAACAATAGCGATGAGAATTGCATAATAAATTGCCCCTAATCGATGAAGATAGATGAGAAACGCCAGACATGTGGATATTGGAAACAGAAGTGTTATGAGCTTAAGATCGATAAATTCATTGAGCCACAAAAACCATAGGACAGCGTGATTAGATACAGGATAGATCCCCAATTTATATCTACTTAGGTAAATACCCGATCGTGACTGGTAAATACTCAATGCAAGTACCTGCACCAGAGCAAGCAAGGTTATATAAAAAACTGTGGCGTGTAAGAAACAAGGCTTTGCAATTAGAGAGAGCATTCCTAGAATAGCTGTGCAGAATCCAAACAAAGCATACAGTAGGATTGTTACATAAGTAGACTCTGTAAGTCGTTTACCCAGGAGGAAGTTCGTCTTGAGAAGAATGCAGATCTTCTTACTGCTGAGTAACGCAGTTCTGGCGCTTTGCGAATGAAACTGATGTGTTGATCTCATCGTACGACGCTTCCATCGTCAGTTCTGGATGACTGTTGACAAGCGATAAGAAGGCTCCTTGGGACGAACATTCATTCCGATGTCGCACTTCTTACTTCTTCGAAGCCGATCGGGCCCATTCTCTATTTTTTTTGGACGAGCCTTTCCATACATGTCACGAATTTCCGAGAAACGCAAGTTAATCCCCCCAGATCTACAACCGAAAAGCTATTCGCAACCGATTTCTGGAATCCTAGCAGGCAACAACATAGGATACCTGCGCAAGGCCGCCTATCGCATTTGCAGCAAGGAAAACGGCAAGGCCGGCCCCTCCAGTCATAACTACCATTAAAGCCGTAGCTGTGCCCAATGCTGCGGCACCTAACATACACTGCTGAGACTCGCTCAGATACGCATCTACCGCATTTGAGCAATCACGTCTCCGGGGTTTGATGAGCTTCGGTTTCATCTTCGGCATATTGATCACCTCCTTTCTTGATCATACCATCATACGCTTATGGCTTTCGGGCAGATCTGGGGGTTTTAAACATCCAGTGAACCTGCCGTTGAAAGCATGCTTTGTTCCCACGAAACATTCTAAAGATCGTGTACCCAAGTACTATAGCTGTCTCAAAATGCGGGGAAACTTACCGTGAGTGTCCGACCACTCCATTCAACTGATTCAGCGCCTGTTCCTCAAGGCATGAGATTTCCCGCAACCGATCAGAAAGTTTCTCGACCGTTTGTTCTAGACCCTTGATCTGGCCCTTTAAACAGACATTTCGTAACACGTACCACTTTTGCACAATGTGGCGAAGCTGCTCACTGACGATACCAACTTCGGGGTGATCCATCTCTTGGGCCACCAGCTTGAGATAATCACTGTGCCCTTCCCGTTCCATAAGGACATTATTAAGAGATTTTGACAGGTGTTTCAGCCGCAACCGCGCCTCGTCGCTCTCTAGATCTCTCCATTCTATCGTCTGCTCCGCCAGCATCTGCAGTCCTTGCAGCCCGACAAGTGTATCGGACAGATAAGCACTCCCTCGCAGCATTTGACGAACGTTTTGCCTCAGGGTTTTAACGGCCTCTTCAACAGAAAGAGCCCAACGCGGCTCTGAGAGACGGAGCTCATACCAGTTAGGTCCAGGCCGGTCATCATCGATCCTGCCGTTCTCTGCGAAGAAACCGGAAAATGGCAACTCTCCTCGAAACTTTCTCCCGGGTGAAGGATCGATGACGTGCACCGTCTTCCTTTCCTCATCAAAACCGTCCAGGATCACGTAGTGCCCTCCGTCTACTCCCTGACGGACCAAATAGTAGTCCTCGAGATGCCTCTGGTCTGCCAGGATTGGAACGGGATGTCCTTCCAGAATCTGTGAAACCACACGCTCCCAGGCAGCTTGGATCGTGGGCTCCTGATGCACGACAACCTGAATACCGCATCTTGCCAAACTTTGAAAGAGGGCCTGCGATCCGGAACTGAGCTGAAAATTCTCATCGCCCCGCCTGCGGAACGAAAAGTACCAATTCGCGTGAAGGATGAGCGGCGTTTCGTAACCATAAAATCTGACGAGCACATCGAATGTTCTATGTTCGCAGTTGTAATAATGATAATTGCAGAACGGTATACCTGAAATTAGCCGCTTCACTGTTTCCTCTGGAACTTTCCGATCTCTGTACGGTGAAGTGTCATTGCAAAAATGTGCATCGGCGGAAGATCCGGAAGCTCAATCCCAACCAACGGTCTGTCTGAGATGGACACGCTCTGCATCCAAATACCGTGATCAAGACCGAGGGTGTCCGTATAGCGATGGTAGGACACGGGGCGCACGATATGGTATCCCTCGCATTGAATCGCCGCGCGCTCTCCGTATTCGAGTTCGCGCCCCAGCCCCCACCCGCTTAGTCCTAACAAAGCCTCCTCCCGCCCACCGTCTGAAAAAACGAACTGAATGTTTTCTCGTAAACTGATCTCTTCAGCCGCGCCAAGGAAGTAGACCGTGTCGTACAGATCCTCAGGAACCGGAATTTTCTGGCCCTCTAAGGAGATGTTATTATCTCGGCCTGCGCTTTTGTCAGGAAATCGGAACACAACGTCATCGCATTCCAGGATCGAATTCGACGCTGGCAAATCTTCTTCCGCATAGGTATATCCGTTAGCCGTAAAGAATCCGTCGGCACGGTCTTCATCGGAAGAAATTCCATCACTATTGAAATAGGGGGTCAAGTTTAGAATCAGATAGTCATCTTCGTAGTCCACAACTGCATCTCCCCACGCCTTATTGACCGTGCTACCTACACGATCACCTCCTCGAATGCGTCACCCTCTTCACTTCCACTGCAGATAACTCGAGAACTATTCCTGCAATCACCGTACCGCCGGCTCTTGAACCTCCTTCTGTGGTCTGTATTTGTTCCCCAGAAGTCTAATTAACTGTTGAAAAGAAGTGCACTCGTTCCCCTTGATAGACACCCCGGCACGTCGTGTAATGCAACCTGCCGCTCACTTGAAGGTGAAAAAGCCTTTCGTTTGAATCTGTAAGAGTGAAAGATCCATACCGCATCCCTTTTATGACAGGCGCTCTCCTCGCCGGTGAGTTTCATCCCTCTCACAACCGTGTCACCCGTATCGGTAAGCACACGGACCGCCTAGCAAGCCGAGGGGTACGTCAATTGCTTGATAGAGACTGCTAGCGCCACGAAGGATCGTCGTCACACACAAGGGGATATGGCATGGAAGAATCGAGAGAAACTCAAGGAAACAGTCAACAGATGGGCGTTTTTGAACTGGGGATGAACGTGTTCACCTCTCCTGCAAATACTTTCGGTTCGCTCAACGAGTTCGTCGGACTTAAGGACTGGCTGGTCCCGCTGATACTGGTCACCATTGCAGGTGCACTGTCTGCCTACCTGATCATGCCAGTTGTCCAAACCGAGGGGCTGGAGGCCATGAGCAAACAGCTTCAAGAGAACCCTGACCTCTCGGAAGAACAGCGGGCACAAGTTCTGGAAGGCGTGACGAATGCCGGGGGCATTACTGCTCTTGTTGGCGCTCCAATCGGCTCGGCTGCGAACCTCTTTATTCAGGCGGGCATCTTTCTAGTGCTTACCAACTTCCTGCTCGGCGGTCGAGGCACATACAAGAAGACCCTCGCTGTTGTCAGCTATGGCGCTCTTGTGGGCATTCCCGCCGCCATCATCACCGTACCGCTCGTATTGGCCAGAAAGTCGATAGTGGTCCAACTTGGCCCCGGCCTACTCCTGCCTGAGTCGATGCATGGCAGCTTTCTGTTCACCTTCCTTTCATTGGTTAACGTGTTTTCGATCTGGCAGTTCGCACTCGTCTCTGTCGGCCTCGGAATAACCTCGGGTGTTGAGACTAGACACGCGGCATACTTCGTTTTCGGTCTGTGGGTCATCTACCTCCTGGTTTCTGCCGCCGCCCAGAATCTGCTCGGTGGCATGATGGGTAGATTGGGGAACTGAACAACAACCCTTCGATCTCACCTCGGCGTAAAGGCAAATGGATGGCGAAAACGTGGTCCCGAAAGCGCAAGCTCCTCTTCGGTCTCCTTGGCGTCGTTCTGGTCTCGGGTATCGTTACCCTCAACCTGACCCGGGAGGAAAGAAGAAAGGATCCAGTAGAAGACGTGGCGACGACCAGAGTTAAACGAGGCGTGGTCATCGAACAGCTAAAAGAGACCGGACGGATCGAGTTCGTGCGAACCGTGGAGGTCAAATCGACCGTATCCGGTGAAATCGTCCAGCTCCTCGCGGAAGCTGGCGATGTGGTAGAGGATGGAGATATCCTCGCCATCATCGAACCCGATCCCAACCAGACGCTACAGCTCTACAACAAACGTGCCGCCGTTGATCAGGTGCGAATCGACCTGGAGCAGAACCAGAAGAGGCTAGTCCGAAAGGAACGGCTGCTTGGACGCCGGTTAATTTCGAAGGAAGAAGTCGAAAGCGTACGGGATGAGTTCCAAAAGTCACAAAACGCCTACAGACTTGCGAAGCTTGAACTAGAAATAATCGAGACCCGAACGAATATTCGGCACACGAACGGTGCTCCTCCGGCAAAGAAAGATCAGAAGCTGGATTACGTCCGCCTGCCCTCACCCGTTCCTGGAATCGTGATTAGTCGTCCTGTCGAAGTCGGTGAGGTCGTCGTATCAGGCACCCTCTCTACGGTAACGGGTAAAAAGATATTCGAGATCGGGGACCCGAGCCAGATGACAGTCAAAGCAGACATCAGCGAAGTCGATGTGGGCAGATTGAAGCCCGGGCAGCGGGTCAAGATCATCGTAGGCGCCTATCCCGACACGAGCTACACAGGAGAGGTCCACAGGATTGTACCCGTCGGTGAGATCCTGCAGGGCACCAACATCATCACCTTCCACACCGAGATCCGCATCCTGGACCGCGAGCCCCGTTTCCGGCAGGGCATGTCCTGCGACATCGACATCATCTTGGCGGAGCGCGACTCAACACTCTATCTGCCCATCGAGGCAGTGTACGAGGACTTCGGCGTGGAGGCGAGAAAAAGCGACAAAAAAGGCACACGCGGCCGTTCGATCGTCTACCGAAAAGAGGCCAAGGGATTTATCGAGGAGGAGATTCAATTTGGCCTGAGGTCGGAGGTGCGCTTTGAGATCCTGTCCGGCCTTGTCCTGGATGATGAGGTCGCTGCGAACGCCGGGAAAATCTACAGAGAAAAAACCGAGGAGAGGTAGAAAGGACAAGACAAGAACCAACGATGAAGGATGATCTTTTCAGTCAAAAATATCGGATCCAGTCGACACGTCTCCACGGATGGGATTACTCAAAGGCCGGTTTGTATTTCGTCACGAACTGCACGAAGGATCATGCCTGTCTCCTTGGAGACATCTCAAATGGAGAGATTCGATTTTCAGAAATCGGTGAAATCGTCGCGGACGAGTGGAAAAGAACGGAGCGGATACGGCCGAAAGTAGAATTGGACGCTTGGGTCGTTATGCCGAACCATATGCACGGGATCATACAGATCCTGAGTGATACCACCCCGGCCGATGCAGAAACCGGCCGCCGCCCCCCGGCGCCCGACCCACCTTAGAGACGCCCCGGCGGGGCGTCTCTACAAATGGCGTTCGATCATCACGATTTTGGATGCCAAATTCGCCGGGATCGATCGTCGGTCAATTTAAATCGAATTGTACAAAACGAATTCGCAAGATGGGATATCACCATTTCGCGTGGCAACCCGGGTTTTATGATCGGATCATTTGGAATCAAGATTCATTGGACACTCTCAGAAGGTACATCGCGAATAATCCGATGACGTGGCAACAGAATGAGCATTATCCAAACCCACCACCACCGACGGTGATGTTGCTGTAGAGACGCCATGGCAGGGCGTCTCTTGTGTAGAATCAGACCACAGCAATGTCACAAAGAAACCAATCATTCGAAACGAAGAGACCCTGTTGAACATTCTTGAGCTTATTGCCGTAGCGCTTTCCCAACTGCATGCCAACGCGTTACGCTCCCTCTTGACGATTCTCGGTATCACAATCGGCATAGGCTCCGTTGTCGGCGTCGTGTCGATCGGTGAGGGGCTCCGCTACAGCGTCGTGTCGCAATTTGTCCAGGTCAGCGGCGCGAACCTCATACTCGTACAGCCGCCAGGTCCCTGGGCCATCAAGGGTGGGCGGCGGGTTCGACGTGCCTGGCGGGAGACGCTGACAGTCGGAGACATTGAAGCGATCACTGCCGGATCGGACGAAATCGATGCGGCCTTTCCTCTGGTCAGTTGGAATGCCCAGGTGCATTACCAGAAAGCGTCGACCACCTTGAAGATCCTGGGAACCCTACCGGGCTATCACCGGATGATGGACTGGGCCCTGAGCAAGGGCAGGTTCCTCTCCAACCGGGACGTGAGGGAGTGGCGCAGGGTTTGTGTGATCGGCAACAAGGTTGACGAGGAACTGTTTGGGGAGCAGGAAGCCATTGGCCGAGAGATCAAGCTTAACGGCGAACGCTATACCGTTATCGGCGTGATGAAACCCAGAACGCTCTTCGGAGAGGATTGGGGCAAACAGATCGTTGTTCCTGTGAGTACGATCCAAAAACGAATCACGGGAAATGACCACTATGATGTAGTGTTTGTCTACTTGAACAATGGAGCCGAGGTTCACCGCGTTGCTCAGGACATCCGGATGGTGCTCGAACGGTTCCATAGACACGGCGACGAATTCTTGATCGTGACCGGCGAGAGCATCCTTGAGAATCTGGAACGCATCGTTCTGGTCCTAAAGCTGGTGGCCGGCGGGGTAGCGGGCATTTCCCTGTTGGTCGGCGGGATCGGAATCATGAATGTGATGCTTTTCTCCGTCACGGAACGCACGAGAGAGATCGGCATACGCAAAGCTCTTGGCGCTAAACGGAGGCACATTCTTCTACAGTTTATCGTCGAGTCCGCTGTCCTCAGCCTATTCGGCGGTCTCCTCGGTGTTGTTTGCGGCCTGGGGCTCGGATTTGGGAGTTCTGCGACAATAGCGCATTTTTCCGAGGCATCGTTTTCAAGTGTAGTCTCGTTGAGTTCTATCGGACTGGCCATCCTCTTCTCGGGGGGCATCGGCGTATTCTTCGGAGTCTACCCCGCTGCCCGGGCATCGAGCCTCCACCCTGTCGAGGCGCTGCGATACGATTGACACCTCAAGAATGATCCGTCTCGAAAAGATACAGAAGACCTATAGAATGGGCGTCGAGTCCATCCACGCCCTCAAGGGGATCGATCTGAACGTCTCCCAGAACGAGTATGTCGCCTTAATGGGGCCGTCCGGATCGGGCAAGTCCACGCTCCTCAACATCCTCGGATGTCTCGATACCCCTACTTCTGGATGCTATGAATTGGGCGGTGAGCGTGTTAACAGAATGAACGGCGATGTCCTTGCAGAGATCCGGAACCGGAGGATCGGGTTCGTATTTCAGACCTTCAACCTGCTAAACCGGGCCACCGCCCTTCAGAACGTTGAATTACCGCTCATCTATTCGGCATCCCCCAGAAAGAACCGCCGTGATCGAGCACAGATCGTACTTGAGATGGTGGGCCTGAAAGACCGAATGTCGCACCGACCCAGCGAACTCTCTGGAGGTCAGCACCAGCGCGTCGCTATAGCACGTGCGCTCGTTAATGATCCCTCGATCATCCTAGCCGATGAGCCCACAGGCAACCTGGACAGCCGTACTGGCGACGAGATTATGCAGATACTCGAGGACCTCCACGAGCGGGGTCAGACGATCCTCCTCGTCACGCACGACGAATCGATCGCCGGACGCGCGCAAAGGGTCGTGACCCTCAAAGATGGTCAGTTAGAGAGCGATCGAGCGACATAGCGTGTGAATTCAGCATGGGCTTAGTTTCGATGGGATATCCGCGGAAGAAGCCGTGACATCTTGACAAAGTGTATATTTCTGAGTAAAACTCAGGATACGATGTCTCATTGACCGACTATCACTGGGAGGATAGCATGACCCCACAGAACCGAATCCCGACACATCCAGGACAGATTCTTCTTGAGTAATTCCTGAAGCCGATGGAGATGACTCAGGTGGCATTCGCCGAGCACATTGGCATGCCCATTCAAAGAGTCAACGAGGTCGTAAAAGGAAAGAGGGGGATCACGCCGCAAACGGCCTGGCTTTTCTCCGGCGCGTTTGGCAATACGCCCCGGTTCTGGTTGAACCTTCAGACCTCTTACGAACTCGCAGTGAGCAAACCAGATAGAAAAATTCGAAGACTAAAAGTGGCGGGATCGAAGCTATGAAATACGCAATCATCATTGAAAAAGGCGAAGCCTCCTACGGCGCATACGTTCCCGATCTCCCGGGTTGTGTTGCAGCGGCCGAGACCAGAGAGGAAGTTAGAAAACTGATTCAGGAAGCGATTGAATTTCACTTGGAGGGGCTCAAGGAAGATGGCCAACCCATTCCCTAGCCAAGCTCCGAAGCCGACTACATGGACGTAGAACCAGCTTAAACAAAGTGTCGAGCTGTGTGTTGAGTCTCCCTGTCAGAGTCTTTCTGGTGGGGATTTTTTACCGGAAAGAGCGAGTCCGTCAGAGGGCGGACTTTGTGATTCTCCCGCGCGGGAATTCATTCCCGTGCTATTCCCGTCACACGATTTCCCCGCGCACTTCGCGAACGATCCCACCCTGTCCGAGGCAGACACCGGTCGCCGCCGTAGGGTTTCGTGCGTTTTCGTGCTCCTTCGCGCATTTCGTGATCCCTTTCGTGATTTCCCTTGTCTTTTACGGTGCCGTGGCCTATTTTGCCATTGCAGATCTTATTGCAGCATAAGATGTTGACAGCAAATCCTGTTTGAGGGTCGGGGCCTCTCAAACCGAGGGATTTAAAAAGGGGCATACGTCGGGTCTTCAGTGTGCCCCTTTCGTGTTGGTGCTCGCCTATGCGCAGACGCCTCACCCCCGTTCTTCACATCTTAGCCCTCACCCTATTCCTCGCTTTCCCTCTCGAGTCGACGGGCCAGCAAGCCTCGTCACCCCCTTCCATGAAGGGCGTGTGGCGGACCTACGACGTCACCGACGGCCTCGTCAGCGGCTTTATTCCGTGCATCTATCAGGATCGCGATGGCGTCCTCTGGCTCTGCAGCAGGGCCAGCGGCGTCATTCGCTATGACGGACAGACCTTTACGACGCTCGACACGGAAGACGGTCTCGCCGACAACAGGGTGAGATCGATCTTCCAGGATCGGGAAGGTCGTTTCTGGTTTGGCACCTTTTCTGGCGTGAGCCGGTACGATCCCTCCCTGCGTACGCAGGGACCGGGCTCGGGACAGGTGGCGTGGACCACGTTCACCACAGAAGATGGCCTGGCGCACGACCGATCGGCACGGATCCTTCAGGATCGGGAGGGGCATTTCTGGTTCGGCACCTCCGCCGGCGTGAGCCGGTACGATGGCGACTCGTGGACCACCCTCACCACAGAAGATGGCCTGGCGAACGACAGCGTGGGGTCGATCCTCCAGGATCGAGAGGGCAATCTATGGTTTGGAACCAACGACGGTGTGAGCCGATACGACCCCGGATCAGGTCCGGGGAAGTCATGGGTCACCTTCACCACAAAAGATGGGCTGGCACACAATGATGTGTCCTCAATCTTCCAGGATCAGGAGGGAGCCTTCTGGTTCGGCACGTGGGGGGGTGTGAGTCGGTATGATCCCGGCTCGGAGGCCCCTTCGACAGAGCTCAGGGCAGGCGGGACAGGCCCCGGATCGAGTCCGGGGCAAGCCTGGACCACCTTTACCACAGAAGACGGGCTGGCGCACAATCACGTGACTTCGCTCCTCCAGGACCGAGAAGGACACCCCTGGTTCGGCACCTCGGGCGGCGTGAGCAGGTATGATCCCGGGTCAAGCCCGGGACAGGCTGCCTGGACCACCTTCACCACAGAAGACGGCCTGCCTGACGACACCGTCATCTCACTCCTTCAGGATCGGGAGGGTGACCTTTGGGTCGGCACCTACACTGGACTGAGCCGGTATGGCGGTCGAACGTGGATCACCTTCACGACAGAAGACGGGCTGGTGAACGACCGTGTGGAATCGGTCCACCAGGACCGGGACGGGCATCTCTGGTTCGGCACGCCCGGCGGAGTGAGCCGGTTTGACTCCGGATCGAGTCCCCTTCGACGGGGCTCAGGGCAGGCGGGGCAGTCGTGGACCACCTTCACCGCAGAAGACGGGCTCGTGGGACAACGGGTGTCTTCGATCCTCCAGGATCGGGACGGAGTCTTCTGGTTCGGCACGCAGAGGGGCGGAGTGAGTCACTACGATGGGAAGACGTGGACCACTTTCACGACAAAAGACGGGCTGGGGAACGATGACGTACACGCGATTTTCCAGGATCGGGTCGGGCACATCTGGTTCGCCACGGATGGGGGTGCCAGCCGCTTCGATGGCCAGACCTGGGCTACCTTTACCACGGATGACGGGCTGGCGGACAATGCCGTTCGATCGTCCATAATCCAGGACCGGGATGGACATCTCTGGTTCGGCACAAAGCGCGGAGCGAGCCGATACGATCCTTCTTCGGAGTGCAAGGGTTGGGAGACGTTCACGATAGAAGACGGGCTGGCTCAAGATGAGGTGCTCGCGATGCTGGAAGGTCCCGAGGGGGAGATCTGGTTTGGCACGTTCGGGGGAGGGGTGAGCCGGTTCGACCCCGGATCAAGTCCCGAGCAGGCGTGGACCACGTTCACGACAAAGGACGGATTGGCGTCCAACGAGGTGACCCATATTCTAAAGGATCGGAACGGGCATCTCTGGTTCGGCACTTCTGGCGGGGGCTTAAGCCGGTTTGACGGGGACGTCTTTCAGACCTTGACCAGCGACGATGGACTGGCGGGCAACTACGTAAGTGGAGGCGGAATTCTGGAGAGCAGGGACGGCGACATCTGGATCGGGACCAACAAGGGCGTAACGCGGTTTCGCTCGCCCGCCCCGCTCCGCCCGCCGATCGTTATCGATGCCGTCGTGGCCGACCACCGCTACGAACGCGAGGACGAACTTTCGATCCCATCCACGGTCGGAGTCGTTGGCTTCGAGTTCCACGGGATGAGCTTCAAGACCCGGCCGGACGCCATGGTATACAGACACCGCCTCAAGGGCTATGACGACGACTGGAAGACGACTCGGGATCGTCGCTGGGAGGTTCAGGATCTTCCCGTGGGCTCGTATACGTTCGAAGTGCAGGCCGTCGACCGGGACATGGTCTACTCCGAGACACCGGCCACCGTTCTACTCCACGTGCATCTGCCCTATGAACGAATCGGCTGGATCTCTGCGCTGAGTCTCTTCATCGCCTTGACGATCTGGCAGACCGTTCGGGTGATCCGTCGCGACCGAAGGCTCATCGCGGAGGCGGAAGATGAACTCCAGACCGCCCACGACCTGCAGAAGAGCCTGATGGCCAGGGAAAGTCTTCGCATCAAAGGGTTCGACATCGCCGGCCGCTGCGTGCCGGCGAATCACGTCGGCGGAGACTTCTTCCAGTACTTTGCGCTTTCGAAGAGTCGCGTGGCCGGGGTGATGGCCGATGTCACGGGTCACGCCATGGAAGCGGCGGTGCCCATGCTCATGTTCAGCGGGATGCTCGATACGCACATGAGAATGGGCGGGACCCTGGAAGAGGTTTTCGACCGCCTCAACCGGGCCCTATGCAGAATGCTCCCGAAGGAGACGTTCATCTGTCTCGAAATCGGCGAGCTGAATCTGTCCACCGGAGATGTGCGGCTCACGAACGGGGGATGTCCATATCCCACCCATTTCAGCGCATCATCCGGAGAGTTGAGAGAGATCGTGATGGACGCCTACCCGCTCGGCGTTCGGCCCGACACCGAGTTTCCTGTTGTAGAGGCCAAACTCCAGGATGGAGATCGGCTCGTCTTCTATTCGGACGGCATCCCGGAAGCCGAAAACGGAGCGGGAGATCAATTCGGGTTCGAAGCCACGATGGAAACGATCCGATCTGCGTGTAAAGAGGACCTGTCGGCGTCGGAAACCATAGACTTCATCATGAAACGGATGGACGCGTTCCGAGGAGCGGCGCCTCAGGCCGACGACATCACCTGCGTCGTGGTCCGGATGGACAAGACAAAGCGTCGCCGATCATAAAACAGAAAGGCCCCGGGGGCTGGCCTCGGGGCCTTTACATTAATTATAGGTGATTCTCCCGCGCGTTTTCCAACGATCCCACCCCGGCCGATGCAGACACCGGTCGCCGCCCACCCTGGCAATGTATCTGCGTCGGCATAGAGACGCCCCAGCGGGGCGTCTCTACCGCCACCGGGGCGTCTCTACACGATCCACAGTTCCGGTACCCGGTACCCGAACCCCGGTACCCGATCTTCAACTCACCCGGCCAAGGCGGCAACCGCCGCGCTCTCGTCATCGTGGATGCTCGACGCCTTCAGAAGCCCCATAATCTTGAACGTCTTCGCGATGGTGGGCGTCACACAGCAAAACGCGACGTTTCCCTCCAGGCCCCTGACCTTCTCGATGACCTCGATCAGGATCGAGATCCCGATGCTGTTGATGATCCGCGACTTCTCGAGGTTGATCACGAAGTCCTTGACGCCCTCCTGAATCAACCCTTCGCACATTTCCGCGACCTTTTCGGCCCCAAGATTATTGATGTAGCCGTCGGTCTCGAGGACCCCGATCTCTCCCTCCCGCCGAACCCGTACCTGCAGACTCTCTGACATTGCCGACTCCTGTCCTCAGTGACGCTTCACCATGGTAATGACCGTACCGTTCTCGTCGGATTTGATGTCCACTTCGTCCATCAACTCTTCTATGATCTTCAACCCCCACCCGCGGCGGCTCTCGTGCCGCTCCCTCCGCTCGATCGCAATTTCCTGTGCACGCTCCGGATCGAATCCCTGACCCCGGTCAGAAATCCGTATCGTGAGTGCATCGTTTCCCACATCGAAATCCAGGAAGACACGGCGGTCCTTGCTCTGGCTGTGTTCGAAGGCATTGATGCACGCCTCGATCAAAGCCATTTTCACTTCTTCGACCTTATTCTGGTCCAACCCCATAAACTCGCCGACCCCCTCCGCCGTCTTGCTGGCCGCAAGCTCCATGTCCGGAATCATGGGGATCGTCAGATCTATTTTGGGCTCTGCCTTGGATCTGCGTTCCACCATCTTCCCACCTCCTTTCCTGGTCGGGCGCCGACGCGTACCCCGGGGTCCGAAAACCTCGTAGACGTGTGTCGGATCCAGACCCTTAAACCTCTGAATCCCGCGGGATTCGAAGTCAAAACGGTCCTTCAACTCCGCGTGTATCTCCGGACCGGTCCAGATCTCTCCGCCGCGGGCCGCGTCACAGAGACGTGCCGAAAGTCCGACGGCCGGTCCGATGACCGTGTACTCCATTCGCCGAATCGAGCCGATGTTCCCGGCCAGCACCTTTCCACGAGTAATCCCGTAGCCAAGCCCGAGTGCGTCGCCTCGATCCCGATTGAACCGCTCCATCTCCTGGTGCATGGCCAGGGCCGACATCACGGCGCGCTCGCTGTCGTCAGGAAACGCGACCGGTGCGCCATAGACCACCATGAAACCGTCGCCTGTATACTTATCGAACGTGCCGTTGTATCCGAAGATGATCTCGTTCAAACGGGAAAAGCATTCGTTGAGAAGCAGCACCATCTCTTCCGGGCCGATCCGGCTCAGCAGCGCGGTCGACCCGCGCACATCCACGAAGAGGATGGTGACGTCCCGTATTTCCCCGCCCAGAACCGGCCTGTTGTTGTCGGCAAGGAGCAGGTCCACGACCTGATCGCTCGCATACTGTTTGAACATCGTCCGCATCCGGGTCTCTCGGCTCAGATCCTCGAGCGCGATCACCAGGCCCTGGACTTCATCCTGTTCGTTCCTGAGGCTCGTGATGCTGGCGTCCAGCGCGATCTCCCGTTCCTGGACGTTCTCGCCGACGACCGTTCGGTCTTCACCATCCTTTAGAGAGGCCGCTACGGCCTGTGCGATCTCTCTGCATCCGCTCCTTTGAAAAAACCGTGCGCACGACTTGCCGCGCAGACTCTCTTCGATTCCAAAGATCCTCCTGACAGACGGATTCACCTGCACGATCCGGCCCTTCAGGTCGGTTGAAATCACACCATTGCCGATGCTTGTAAGAACGTTCTGCTGGTAGTTCTTGACCTCCACCATACTCTTGTAGAGCCGCGCATTCGCGATCGCGGCCCCGGCCTGCTGGCCCATCAGTTCCAGAAGATGGGCGTCCGCTTCCGTGAACGCCTGAATGCCTTCGTGTGTCTCTTTGTCGACGACAACGATTCCGCCTACTTCGCCGACGGGAGCGGCAAGCGCAAACTCGAAATCCGGCTCACGCGAGAAATCTTTCGAGCTAGGCTCGAGCGGTTTCCTGGAGCTGATCATCCTGGCGATCTTGCGGCGGAAGGAAGTCTCACCCATCACCTCACACGCCTCGGACGTGAGTCCTACAGAATGCTCGAGCCCAAATCGCCCGGTTTGTTCGTCTTTCAGAATCAAACAGCCGCCCCGGGCATCCACGATGCCGACCGACAGCAGCAGCACCTCCTCGATGACTTCCTTTACCTGAAGGGAAGACCCTAAGGCCAGTCCGGCGTCGTAGAGGGTTTCGAGCTCCACGACCTTTCGGTTCACTTGAAATGTTGCGTTTCGAATCTCGGAAATCAGCCGCTGATTGTAGAGGCCGATGGAAAGGTGTCGCCCCGTCGTCCACAGGAGCTGGACGTCATCTTCGAGTAGTCGACCCCCAGGAACTTTTCGCCGAGACTCAGGATCCCCTGGACCTCGTTTCGAAAAACGAGTGGAATCCAGACGCGAGGGTTCAGGCGCATCAGCGACTCGCGGCAGCAGTTGAGCTCACTCGGCCATTCGCCCGCCTCGAAAAGGATCGGGCGCTTCTTCCGAGCCAAAAACGATCGAGCAGACGCGTCGATCGAAACCGGGGACAGACCCACCTTAACCCCCCGGACCGCCGAGGTCCGGAGACACCCGTCTTTGGCATCGTCGATAAGCAGCGCCCCCGACGAAACAGCGACCGCCCCCATGATGCCCCGCAAAGCCGTCTCGGCGACCTCTTCGATATCCGCTTCCGATGCGATCAGGTCGCCCATCTCGTAGAGGGAACTCATGCTGTAGAGCAGTCTGTCGGTCCGGTCTTCCGGAGACACCGCAGGGGCATCCATACGTTAAGATCTTTTTCCCTGGTCCAGATACTTCGTCAACATCACCACGTTTCCGGAGTCGTTGTGAATCACCTCATCCATCAGATTACGAATCAAATGAAGACCCAGCCCCCCCATGCGTTTTCCTGCGGCGGCGCGATCTGCCATATGCTTTTCCAGATCTTCGGTCGGATCTCTCAATGCCGCGGCGTTGAACCCTTCACCCTCATCCTCCACTTTCAGAATCACCCGGTCCTCCGCACAGTAATAGCTGATACGCACTTGCTTTTCCGCGTCGCGGCGGTTGCCCCACTCGATCGCGTTTCGAACGAGCTCATCCACTGCAAGCTGTAGTTCGTCGCGCGTGTCCTGATCCAACCGGCTCTGCTCGAGCACGTCGATCAGCTGCTGTATCCTCGATACGTAGTCTTCCTTGCTGGGCACGGTGACTTCGATCCAATTACTCTTGTCGATCGTGACGGACCAGTCGGTCATGGTCCCACGCCTTCTCCTCGGTTCGGATGAGATCTGCGACAAAAGCTCCACCGATTCTTCGTTGAGCGGAGTCTCAAAAAAATGTGACACCCCCAACAGTTTGAGTCGCTTCCGTTCCTCTTCAGGAATTTGTCCCAGCGCAGCGAGAGAAACGTCGGCGAAGGAGCCGCGGAGGTATGCCACAAATGCATCGACGCCCTCCCCCAGGGCCTGGGGGTCAAGCAGGACCACCCCGTAATGATGTTCCCGCTTGCGGAGGGTCTCCGCCGCACTGGCGGCGTCATCGGCCGAAGTCAACTCCAGCGCAGGCAGATTCGAACGGATGGTCTCCAGTTCGGGGAGGGGTACCCCCACCGCGAACAGCTGAGGCCTCTCGTTCATCCTCAAACATCCTCCTGAGGCCCGGGGCCCATGTTTTTGAGCGTCGCGACACTGTCCAGAAGCGACGCCTTTTGCGCAAGCCCCATAATACGAAAGGTCTTGGAAATAACCGGATTCGACGTGCAGAAAGCGACCGAGGTTCCGGACTGCTTGGCGAAGGCCTCCACAAGCTCGATCAGCCGCGACACGCCCACGCTGTTTACCACGCGCGTCTGTTCGAGATTCAGCGCAACGTGGTTCACGCCCTTTTCCATAAGCTGGAGGCAGACTTCCAGGAGCCTCTGTCCGCGCTGACCGTCGACATAGTCCGGGGCAGGTACGGCGACCCAGGCTCTGCCTGTCGGATCTGTGAATTGCTCGGCTTCAGCCATGGTGGAACCGATGGTGGGTTGGGTCGTTTATTGAAGCATGTCATTGATTTTAAACAATAGTATGAGGCCGGCAGTGCGAGAAGTCAAGGAGGAATAGGGCAACCTTAGCTCGGGCATTTATGACTCATTTCGCACCTTCTCGCTTGCCGCCCTGCCGGCAATTTGGTTAATTCTTTGAGGTATTGCTGACCATCCAACAGGAGAGCCCCATGACCACGTACCGTTACTGTTTCTTATTGCTTCTGTTCCTGTTCGGCGCAGGCTGTGGAGAGGATTCGCCCACAGGCGGAGAGACGAACACAACCGCCGAGATCGTCAGGATGGAGCCGGCCAGCTTTGCCACCGACGATGGCTACACGATCTTCGGCACCTGGTTTACCCCTGGCAACCAGAGCGGCACCCGGCCGGTCGTGCTCCTGCTCCACTGGTTCTCAGGGAACCACACGCAGTGGTTCTCCCTTATCCCCGAATTCATCCCGAAGTTGGTCCGGAGCGGCTACCTGACCCTGGCCATCGACATGCGCGGACACGGTCAGAGTACGGACAAGAACGGCGTTTACTCTCCCTTCAGCGTTTTTACGGCGGACGAAGTGAATCAGATGCTGGATGACGTCCGGTCCGCGATCGGCTTTATCAAGACCCGCCAGGATGCGGACAGCGGGCGGATCGCGGTCATCGGGGTCGAGATCGGCGGAAACCTCGCCTTTCTAAGCTCGTCCATCTATCCTGAGGTCAAGACGGCCGTTTCTATCTCCCCACAATACAGGGAAGGGCAACCCAGCCTCGGGCCGCAGTATGTTCAGGGCCTGTCCAACTTTCGGCCAAGCTCCGTCCTGTTTCTGGCCGCCTTCGGAGACGGCTTCTCTTATACCTCCGCCGAGTCCATGGCGCAGCAGACGGCGAGTCCGGTTCGACTCACGGGCTATCAGGGGGCGGCCTCCGGATACTTCCTGCTGCGTGAAGCCGACCCGGTTCAAGAAATCCTGAGCTGGCTGAGTGCGAATCTCTGATCAGGGTCTACACCCAAAGCGCCACCCCTCGGCTGCATCCCGTCTTTTAAAAGGTAGGTCCTCTTACGTCATCGTGAGACCGTGCAGCCCACCTGCGACCACACGGGCCGACCCTGGCCATCCGTAAAACCTGACAATCAGCTATATCCCACTGTAAATAAATGCCATGCAGCGAAACTCGAATCGCGGCACGCATTTGGCTATTTTCTAATCCCGATTCCTGACGGGCAGATTTGCGCCCGCCTCGGATATTGTCAGGGGAGCTCGCTTTACATATATTAGAGAACACGTTGTTTATTTTGACATTTAAAGACTTAGCCAACCTGTGGGACATCGGAGACCGGAGGCCCTTATGTGTACCTCAGAATTGAAGTCCACACAAAAATGGGGCACCCCCGTGGTCCTGTTGGTGCTATGCGGGCTGCTGCTGCCGCAACCCACCTCCGGGACCCAGGCGCCCGACTTCAGCCTCCCAACTCCGGAGGGGAAACAGATCAGGCTGTCCGCACTGCGGAAGAACGGACCCGTCCTGATCGATTTTTGGGCAACCTGGTGCAAACCCTGTCTCAAGGCGATGCCGAAACTGGTGGGGCTCCACGAACGCTTCAAGGATCGCGGTCTCACCGTACTCGGGGTCAACGAAGACGGACCGCGCAGTCGGACGAAAGTAAAACCGTTCATCAGGGCGAGAAAGATCACCATTCCGGTCGTGATCGACAGCGATGGCGGGGTCATGCGCCGGTTCCAGGTGACTTCCCTGCCTGCCACGCTTTTGGTCGCCCCCGACGGGGAAATCCTGCTTCGTTTATCCGGATTCAGGCCCAGTCAACACAAGGACCTGCTCAACGCAATCGAGGCCGCGCTCCCCGCTGAGCAGGAGACCGAAGAGCCACCTGATGTTGATCGTGCTGAAATGTAGCCTGATGGTCCTGGGCCTGCTGCTCTCTTTCGCGAAGGCGGGCGCCCAGGTGGTCCTGTCCAGCGTCACGGAGGTGCAGCGGGGCAAGGTGCCGGGTTCGGATGCCGAGGACATCTCGACCGTCTACGAGCAGTTCAATCTCGAGTATGCCCCGAGCAGCAGGATCCAGGTCGGACTCCGCGCCGAAATCTTCGAGGCCCTGGGCGAGGATCGACGCATCCTCAACCTGTCCCAAAAATATGCGCGCTGGACGTTGGGTTCCGCCGAGGTCGTGGCAGGTAATTACTACGCCATCCTTGGCCGCGGACTCACCCTCAGGGCCTTCGAGCTTCCGGGCGTCATCCTCGAAGACAACAATTTTCGCAGGCGCTACACCCCCTCCCAGGACCTGGAAGGGGGAATAGTCTCCTGGATCGGCAATCGGGCGGAGGCGAAGGCCCTCGTGGGGCGACCCGTGAGGGCGGATGTCCCACCGGACATATCGGGGCTGGATCGGAGACAGGACTGGGTCGCGGGCGGCGAACTCTCTGTCCGGCTCCTGGATCCTCTGAGGGTAGGCGGGACGTGGGTCGCACTCGATCCGGGGCGTCTGGATTCGAACTGGGTCTGGTCGGGCATCGGGAGCATCGAACTGACCCCCCTGATCGAGCGCTCCGGGATTCAGGACATTTACGCGAGTCTGTACGGAGAGATCGCCAACCGGGCCGGAGTGGAAGAAGAGGGTCGGGCTTTCTACCTGTCCGGAGACCTCGGCGGAACCCGATTGGGATTCGGCTTCGAGTACAAGGACTATGACGGATTTTCACTCAGGACCGACGATCTTCTCTCTTCGCAGGTCAACGATCCGCCGTCCCTGGTCAGAGAACATAGCGCATACCTGCTCAACCGGGCCACACACGTCCTCTTCCCGCAGAACGAAAGGGGCTACCAGATAGAGGCGACCTACAACCAGCCCGGGCTCGCCACGTTTACGGCCAACTTGAGCCGGGGGCGCAACGACATCGCCGACATCAGCAGGGACTTCGAAGAGCAATACCTGGAGATGGACTTCGATAGATTCTATCCCGAGTTCACCGCGACCGCCTTTTTCGACTGGGGCAAGGATGAGCTGCGAGGCATTTCAAGGCGACGGGTCGGGGGGTTTACCCTGGGCACCTCCACGCCGACAGATCACCGATTTGAATTCGATTTCCAGCTGCAGCGGGCAGCTCATCCTCCCGAAGGGTCTGCCCTTTTTACGGAAACCTACGCCTCCCTCTCCTGGCAGCACCCTGCAGGCTTCGGCGCGGCCTTACAAACAGACCGGTCCTCCGACCCTGTGGAAGTGGACAGGCCTGAGACCTTCGAGCGCGAGACCGACCCGGTGACGTGGTGGGGGATAAATCTGAACGCGCAGTTTTTCGGACGACACGACGCCATCCTGTTCGCGGGGAAACGTCGCGGAGGCACGGCGTGCACCTCCGGGACGTGCTATCAGGTGCTCCCGTTCCGCGGGATGGAGATGCGGCTGACCACTCATTTCTGATGTACGCCGAGCCTCAAGAGGGAAGGAGCCAGAACAGAATTGTTCAAGCTTGCCAAACCGGCCCTGACAGCGGTCCTCCTGTGCCTCGGCTTTGCCAGCGTGACGGCCGAGGTGGGAAGACCGCTTACCCCCTTTGCCCTGCATGACGGCATTGGCGACACCTACAGGTCGGCGGACTTCGAGGGTAAGGTCATCGTCCTGTATCACTTCGGCTTCGACTGAACGATCTGCTACGGGACGGGTCCGTCCATCGAAAAAGAACTATGGAAGGCGTTCGAGGACCAGGGCGTGCAGGTTCTCGGCCTGGACATCTGGAACGGGAGCGCGACGGGCGTGGACAACTTCAGGGCGATCACGGGCGTGACCTTTCCGCTTCTACTGCGCGCCGCCAGCAGGACGAATTTCGATGCGAATGGTATGCCCCTCGAAAACTACCTCTACGCGACCGATTACAGTGGCGTTTTGCGTCGCATCGATGACATCATCGTCGCGGACCAGCAGGGCATCATCCGTTTCGCGGGGGAATCGATAGACGTCGCGGCGAAAACCATTACGGAGCTTCTCGACAAGCCCGCGATTGAGACGCGCGTTAACGCCCTGACCCTCGGCTCGCAACTCGAGTCGGGCGTATCCAGGACCTTCACTTTGGAAGTCATCAACTCTGGCACGGCCCCTCTCGATATCACGGGGGTCCGGTCCGACCTGTCTGAGATCACGACAAACATCTCAGGGATAAGTATCCCCCCCGGAGAGAGTCACGAGATCAACGTCACGGTAACGCCGGCCGAGGAGGGGCCCTTCTCCGGGACGTTGAGCGTCTTGAGCAACGACCCTGCCACGCCTGAGCTGATGATCCCCTTCTCCGGAGAGACGGTCGTCCGCTTCGCCGATCCCCGAACCGACTTTGACGGGAGCGGCGAGGTCGATTTCCTGGACTTCGTCCGCTTCTCGCAGGCCTTCGACACCACGGACCCGGCGTTCGACCTGGACGCCAGCGGCCGGGTCGATTTCGGAGATCTCATCATCTTTGCCACATCCTTCAACAGGCCTCTGGGCTGAAACGTTTGATCCGAGGCACAGACCTGGATGAAAAGACGGCCGTCAGCTTATCTTATTCTTTGGGTCCTCGCTGCATCCCTTTCACTGCCCACCCTGATCTCCGCGATCAACGTCGGCGATCAGGCGCCCGGTTTCGCCCTGGACGCGCTCGGAGGAGGGACGTATGAATCTGACGACTTCAGCGGGAGGGTCCTCGTCCTCTATTTCTTCGGATTCCGCTGTCCCGTATGTTATGGAACGGGCCCGTTCGTCGAGCGTGAAATATGGCAGGCCTTCAAAGACCGTGACCTTCAGGTGCTCGGCATCGAGATGTGGAACGGGAGTGAGTCCGGAGTTTTGAATTTCAGCAGGATCACCGGCACGACATTTCCGTTGCTGTTGAATGGGACCGCCCAAACGGCTGTGAACAGGTTCGAGGTGAATATTGTGGGTCAGATCGACGCGTTGATGGTCATCGACCAGGGGGGAGTGATCCGTCACATCAGCACTTCCCAGCCTGAGGATGTCAGAAGGGCGGCCAACGTCATCTCCGGACTTTTGGACAGCGACTCCGCCCTCGCCGATCCGCGGGCCGATTTTGACCAGAGCGGCGGCGTCGACTTCCTGGATTTCGTCCTTTTCGCTCAGGCCTACGACACCGATGAAACGGCCTACGACCTGGACGCCAGCGGCCGCGTCGATTTCGGCGATTTCCTGGTCTTCGCTTCCTCGTTCGGCCAGCCCTTGAACTGAATCCGCAATCTGCAATCCGAAATCCGCAATCGAACAGCCGGGAGTGATCATAGGAGCGCAAGGAATGGAACGAGTACCGAAGGTTTGGTTGATCCTGGGTCTTCTTGCCCTGCCGCTCGAGGCCAAGGCCTTGAACGTGGGCGATGCACTGCCTGATTTTTCGCTGCTCGGCCACGATGGGAGGAATTACGCTCCGACCGATTTCAGAAACGGCGTGCTCGTCCTCTACTTCTTCGGATTCAACTGAAGTGTCTGCTTCGGGACGGGTCCGTCCATTGAAACAGAAATCTGGCAGGTCTTCGAAGATCAGGGTGTTCAGGTCCTGGGGCTGGACATGTGGGACGGCAGCCTGGCCGGGGTAAACGCCTTTGAAAACACGACCGGTGTCTCCTTTCCACTGCTCCTCCAGGCCTCAAGGGTGACCGCCCTCGGCGTCAACGCCGCCGGCTCGGTCGACGCGATGCTGGTCGTGGACCGGGAGGGTGTCGTCCGGCACAAGAGCGGCTCGGGAAGGTTCGACCGGCAAAAGGCCGCCGAAGTCATTCAGCAGCTGATCTCGACCCCCATGATCCAGGCGGCCGACACGCTCGACTTCGGGCCGGAGATCCAGCCCGGAGATTCACGTACCCTCTCTCTCGATATCGTGAACACCGGGACCGGAACGCTGGACATCAGTGGAATCAGCTCGGACCTGGACGAGATCTCCGTCGACGTTACCGAACTGACGGTCGAACCGGGCGAAACCGGTACGATTCAGATCACGTTGATGCCGGTTCGGGATGGAAGTCTCTCCGGCCGCCTGACGCTGACGAGTAACGACACCGACCAGCCCAGCCTCGAGATCACGATCCCGGCCATAGCGGTCGTCGCCCTGCCCCCTGCGATCGAACTCGCGGTCGACCGGGTCGACTTCGGGGATTCGGAGGTGGGCCGCACGATGCGAAGGACCGTCAGGATCACGAATTCGGGTGAGGGCAAGCTGGTCGTCACCGGTGTGGAATCGGACCTGGAGAACGTTACCCCGTCGGAATCTTCC
The DNA here is from genome assembly GCA_965248435.1 of Candidatus Latescibacterota bacterium. Classification (GTDB taxonomy): domain Bacteria; phylum Latescibacterota; class UBA2968; order UBA2968; genus CBDFJH01. The sequence continues at coordinate 5,120,337 of OZ252100.1, read as the reverse complement.
TTTGAAATACAGGCCGGTGCATCTTATGACCTCAAGGTCGCGGTTTCACCCGGCGCAGAAGGTGAGTTTCAGGGTACGCTCAGCATCTTCACTAACGATCCCGAGCGAGAGGTCATCGAACTCCCGATATCCGGAACCGGCGTCCAGATATTCGCCGATCCGCGGACCGATTTCGACAACAGCGGGAAGGTCGACTTTCTGGATTTCATCGCCTTTACCCTTGCATTCAACGGCAGCGCTCCGGCCTTCGACTTCGACAACAGCGGTCGCGTCGACTTCCTGGACTTTCTGGTCTTCGTCAAGTCGTTCGACCGTCTCGTGTTGTAGTCCACGCTCGGCCGCAAGACCAGATTTTAACGAAACCGCTCGGGGGCAGCCGGAGTCTCACTGGACAAGGAACGTATCTCGTATCTCGTATCTCGCAAAGGCAGTTCCCGAGTTCAATAAGGAAGTGCAACACTTAGGGTAGCAACTGTCCTATCCTAAGTGTATGGGAAACAATTACAAGCATCTTACGATAGACGAACGCGAGCAGATTGCGCTTTGTCGAGCCACTGGTGCAAGCCTTAGAGATATTGCCAAGGCCCTTGACCGGAGCGCCAGCACGATTTCAAGAGAGTTGAAACGTAATCCGTCCCCGATAGCTGAGAGTTACTCGGGCCTCCAGGCTCACAGAAGGGCTGAGAAACGTAAGCGGGAGGCCGGCAAGCGGAAACGGCTGAAGAATCCGGTTATCCGGCGATATGTCGAGACCAAACTCAAGCAAGGATGGTCTCCCGAGTTGATCGCTGGGAGGCTTCCCGAGGAGCGTCCGAGCGCGGGTATCAGCCACGAAGCCATCTACCAGTATATCTACGATCCAAAGGTGCACAAGCAGCGGGATCTGGTTGCTTGCTTATCCCGAGCTCACAAAAAACGAAAGCCGCGGTGGCATACCCGAAAACACCGGGAAAGCCACATTCCAGGCCGTATTTCGATCGATCGACGTCCCCGTTACATCGAAAAACGGAAACAACCTGGCCACTGGGAATCCGACACCATCATCTCTCGTGAGAGCAAACAGGCCGTTGGCGCTTGTCTTGAGCGATCGTCGAGATACCTACACCTGGCTAAGCTGGCAAAGAACGGACCCTCGGAGGTCGCCGAAGCGATTAATCGACGCCTTGGGCGACATCCTCCCCACATGAGGAAGAGCATCACATATGACAACGGATCCGAAAACGGCCAACATCAACGGGTCAACGAGGTGCTTGGCACCAAATCCTATTTCTGCAAACCGTTCCACAGCTGGGAGCGAGGCGCTGTGGAAAACGCTATCGGTCTGGTCCGCAGATACCTCCCCAAGAAGACAGACTTCTCAAAGGTCAGCAAACACGAGTTAAAGAAAATTCAGAACCGGATCAACAACCGACCAAGAAAATGTCTTAACTTCAAAACACCAGCTGAAGTCTTCAAGTCCAAGTGTTGCACTTAGTCATTGAATCCAGCGTTTCGAGTTTCGAGTTGAAAGACAAACCGTTAAGCGTATTCGCGACGGATTTGATATGAACTAGAAACTAGAAACTAGAAACAATTATAGCGAACGTCGAAGTAGCCATCATTCCGCAATCCCAAATCCGCAATTGTGCGGCCGCCGGAGTGAAGAGCCACAAATGAGCCGGGAACACCAGACAGATCTGGACAGACGGGATCTCTTGGTCGAAGTGGGCGAGTTCGTCAACGGCCACCAGATGATCTCTCCCGGAGAAGGCGTCCTCGTGGCCGTTTCCGGGGGTCCCGACTCAGTGGCGCTGCTGGACCTCCTCTGCAGGCTCAAAGACCGGTTTGAGCACACGCTGCACATCGCCCACCTGAATCACGGCCTGAGAGGTGAGCAGTCGGAGAAAGACGCCGAGTTCGTATCCGAACTCGCCAGACGGCTCAGCCTCCCCTGTCACAGCGGCTTGGCCGATTTGAATGATGGTTCGCTCAAGGGGCGTTCACCGGAAGAGGCCGCAAGGATGGCCCGGCATCGCTTCCTCCGCACCGTCCGGGAAAAGACCGGATGCGCGCGCATCGCACTCGGCCACACCCGCAGCGACCAGGCGGAAACTGTCCTCTTTCGGCTGCTGCGCGGGGCGGGCCGGAGGGGCCTGGGCGCGATGAGGCCGGTTCGTGATGGGATCTGGATCCGTCCGCTGCTGCAGACCTCCCGAGATGAGGTCGAGAACTACGTTGCCTTCAGGGGTATCCAGGCGCGCCAGGACGCGACGAACTTTGACCGGCGTTTCATCCGAAACTGGATCCGACACGACCTGATTCCACGACTCGAGGCACACGGTTCACCGGCGATCGAGAAGGTTCTTTCGAGGACGGCCGACATCTTCCGACACGAAGATGAACTACTGGATGGGCTATCGGAAGAGGCCTTCAGAAACGCGCTTGAACACAGCGGTAAACAGAAAATAATTCTTGATATAACAACGATTTTCGGTTATCATATATCGATTCAGCGGCGTCTGCTTCAAAAGGCTTTTCGGGGGCTCGGGCTGCCCGCAGAAGACATCTCCTTTAAGACCATTCAACGCCTTTTTGAATTGCAATCTTTGCCGTCGGGATCGCTCCAGGTGACGCCCGAGATCAAGGCGAGTCGGAACGCTGATTGGCTGATCCTTTCCAGTCCGACCGTCCCTTTCGAGGTTCAAATCTCGGTTCCCGGCGAAACGGAGATCCCCTCCCTGGGCGCCACCCTCGAGACCCGCGTTTTGCCCCTCGATGCCGTGAGGGACCAGCTGGACAATCCCGGACCGCTTCGGGCCTTTTTCGATGCCTCAACCGTTCCCGAAGGCCTGCTGCTGAGGAATCGGAAGTCGGGAGATCGCTTCCACCCATACGGTATGTCGGGGACGAGAAAGTTGAGTGATCTCCTGATCGACGCCAAGATTCCGGAACCCCTCCGAGACGAAATCCCCCTTCTGGTCAGCGGGAATACGATATTCTGGGTTGTGGGTGTTCGGAGGGCGCAACCTTTCCCGATAACGAACCAGACCAGGAAGGTCCTCGAGGTTGGATTCAAAGGGGGATGGCTTCAAGCCACGGACCTGTTTCCGAAAAATAAAAAGGTGAATTTCTGATGGATCAGAAGGACAGAAAGAAGGAAGGCGAAGAACCGCAGTCGAAAAAGCCCAGGCCCCAGAAGGATCAGGGAAAGCCGGAGTCCAAAGAGGGCGAAGGCCCTCGGCGTGGACGGCCCCGGCGCCCGCAGAGGCAGGACCTTCCCAAGATCGAAGACGCCCCTGACGACGGTGGAGGTCGACCCTGGCGCCGGTTCTCCAAAACGCTCGCATTCTGGATCTTCTTTCTCCTCGTGGCCATCCTCGCTTCCAAATTCGTCGGAAGCGACACGAGTTCTGGGATCAAAGAAATCAGCTACAAAGAGTACAAAGAGCATCTTAAGGGTGGAAAGATCGAAAGTGCCGTCATCATCGAAAGCGAGTTCCACGGAAAGTTGAGGGACACTGTCTACTATGGCGTGGAAAGGGGAGTTGAGCGGTCCTACGAGACCTTCGTCGTCAACCTTGGGGTCGTAGACGCGGAGGCACGCGCGGAATGGGAGGAAAACGATGTCGATTTCCGCTTTCAGGACAAGCCCTTCAACTGGCTGAACGTCTTCTTCAACTTTCTGCCCTGGCTGTTGTTCATCGGCCTTTGGCTTTTCATTCTGCGGCAGATGCAGGGAGGCCCCAAGGGCGCGTTCAGCTTTGGCAAGAGCAAGGCAAAGCTCTTCTCCGAGGACAAACCAACCGTCACGTTCAAAGACGTTGCGGGTTCTGAAGAGGCCAAACAGGAACTTCAGGAAATCATCGAATTCCTGAGCGACCCTAGAAAATTTCAGCGGCTGGGAGGGCGGATTCCCAAGGGTGTACTCCTGGTAGGTCCTCCCGGTACCGGGAAGACCTACATGGCAAAGGCTGTTGCAGGGGAAGCAGCCGTGCCCTTCTTCAGCATGAGCGGATCCGACTTTGTTGAAATGTTCGTGGGCGTGGGGGCCTCCAGAGTCAGGGACCTGTTCGAACAGGGAAAGGGAAACGCCCCCTGCATCATCTTTATCGACGAAATCGACGCGGTAGGACGCCACCGCGGTGCCGGCATCGGTGGCGGACACGATGAGCGGGAACAGACGCTCAATCAGCTCCTCGTGGAAATGGATGGCTTCGACTCCAAGGAAGGTGTGATCCTCATCGCGGCAACCAACCGCCCCGATGTGCTCGATCCGGCACTACTGAGGCCGGGCCGCTTCGACCGCCAGGTCGTGGTGGACCGACCCGACATCCGGGGTCGAGAGGGCGTTTTGAAGGTCCACACGAGAAACATCCCTCTCGCCAGAAATGTCAACGTAAAAGTCCTTGCGCGCGGTACCCCCGGCTTGTCCCAGGCAGATCTTGCGAACCTGGTCAACGAGGCGGCCCTCCTCGCCTCCCGTTACAATCGATCCCGTGTGACGATGGATGATTTCGAAAACGCCAAGGACAAAGTAATGATGGGGGCCGAGCGACGCAGCCTGGTGATTTCAGACGAGGAAAAGAGACTCCTCGCCTACCACGAAACCGGACACGCGCTCGTTGCGAGGCTCATTCCGGAAAGCGACCCGGTCCACAAAGTCACGATCATTCCGCGGGGTCGCGCGCTCGGCGTCACAAGCTACCTGCCGATTGACGAACGTCATACCTATCCTAAAAGTTACTGCCTGGCCAGGCTCGCGTATGCGCTGGGTGGACGGGTAGCCGAGAGGATCGTGTTCGGGGAAGTGACGACGGGATCCGCAAATGACTACAATCAGGCCACGGCCCTCGCGAGGCATATGGTCTGCGATTGGGGAATGAGTGACAGGCTGGGCCCGCTCTCCTACGGGCAAAACCAGGAGGAAATCTTCCTGGGGCGAGAATTGGCGCAGCGTCGTGACTACAGCGAAACGACCGCGGAGACGATCGATACGGAAGTAAAATCTCTGGTGCTGAACGCAGAGCACCGGGCTGAAAAGCTGCTCGAGGAAAATCTCGAGATGCTCCACACGCTCGCGGAAACGCTGCTCGAGTTTGAAGTCCTCGACGCCTCGCAGCTGGATAAACTGTTAGGTGGTGAAAAGATAGAGAAGCCCCGACCTCGCAGGAACAGGGGGCGCAGGCGTGATGGGCAGCCAAAGAAGACGGAAACATCTCAGAGCACGGAGACGCGGCCTGAACGTGAGATCTCAGGAGACGGAAAATCGGATGGGGAAACGAAGTCCCCTGGCACTCCCCCGCTTAGAGAGGAGCCTACCTCAAACCAGTAGCGCCGACCTCAACAATCTTTCCAGGAAAGGATGGCAGGGCGGCAGAGTCGCTGTTGGCATCCTTTTTTAGTTTCAAAGCCTGAGTCCGATCCATTCCGGAGAACGACAGACAGTTGGATGCAAAAGCACACTACTCAGTTTCCTGCCGGGGAAGACGTCTCCAACTCGGAGACCGGACCCTCGTCATGGGCATCCTGAATGTAACCCCCGATTCCTTCTCGGACGGGGGTCGGTACCTCTCTGTCGAAGACGCAGTTGGCCACGCGGAACGTATGGCAGGGGCCGGAGCGGACCTGATTGACGTGGGCGGAGAATCCACACGGCCGGCAGGGCCCTACGGGGAAGGGGCAGAACCCGTATCGACCGAAGAGGAAATCCGCCGGATCGTCCCGGTCGTCGAAAGCGTCGCATCCCGAGTCCACGTCCCGATTTCCATCGACACCACAAAAGCGGAAGTGGCCCGGAGGGCACTCGATGCCGGTGCATCCATGGTGAACGACATCGGCGCATTGAGGTTCGACCCGGACATGGCAGAAACCGTGGCAGAGGCCGAAGTACCGGTCGTACTGATGCACACGAAGGGCACTCCCAAAACGATGCACAGCAACCCCTGTTATAAGGACTTGATCGGCGAGGTCATTGGCTTTCTGGCCGAGCGCCGCGACGCTGCCAGGTCGCTCGGAATCGCACCCGAACAGATCATCCTGGACCCTGGGCTTGGATTTGCCAAACATCCCAAACACAACTATGAGATCCTTTCCCGCCTCTCCGAGTTTCATTCCCTGGGGCGTCCGCTCCTGCTCGGTCCTTCCCGAAAGACCTTTGTCGGGGCCCCGCTGGATCTTCCGCCAAAGGACCGTCTCGAGGGCACGCTTGCCGCGCTTGCGTTTTGCGTAGCGGGTGGGGCCCACATCCTTCGAGTACACGATGTAGGCGAGGCCATTCGGGCCATTCGGGTGGCCGAAGAGATCGTTCGCTGCAAGCCTTTCTCCCAAAACCTACTTGACAAGGCCAAACCGAGATAATAGATTGCATGGCAGTCCAGAACCCTGTGAAAAGCACTCAAGGAGAGCCGAATGGACGCGCCACACCTGCAGATTCGGGACGTCAGATTGATCAACGATGGGGCGCAGCAGTCCGTGGCCGTGGAATTCGGAGACGGTCGCGTCAGGACCTTTTCGGCCCAGGATTTGCATAACGCCAGTCGTTTCCTCGGTCAGGCCCCTTCAGACTCCCAGACCAAGACGGCGGCCCAGCGACGTGCGGAAGAACTCCTGTCGGCAAAGCGGGGTAGAAGGTAGAAGGGACGATCGCCCCTTTCCTAAGCTTATGTATGGAGCCAGGCAGTGACCGAAGAGATAGAACAAAAGCTCTGTAGGGTTTATACCATACCCTGTCCCGCCTGTGGTACCGACAACCGGTATCCGCGGCTGAAGATGGACATATACCGGGTAAAGAGCCAGGAACCGGACGGCCATCCTCTCGAATACTCCTGGATTGAGAAGGGTGACTATCCCATCGAGCTGACACCGCTGAGCTACTTCTGGGCCAGCTGCAGCCGATGTTACTACACGGCACAGCTGGACGATGCCGTTTACCGGCAGTGGAAGAAAAAGGGGACGGCCAAGTATCTCGCGATGTATCACGATGATGCGCTCGAAAGCCTGTCCAGGGGCGCCGACACCGGCCAGAACGCCGCCCAGGCCCTGGGAAAGGGCATTCAGCCTCAAGACGTCTTCGGGACCCTCCTGGCACAATTCTATCTCGGTATCTTTACCGAATGCCTGAAGAGTTCCCCCGCCCCGAGCATTCTCGCCCGTTCCTACTTGAGGGTCGCCTGGATCTTACGGGATGAAGAACGTCTCTTCGGCGTGTCCGCGGGCAGCTCAACGATTCGCGACTGCCTGTCCAGGGCCTCCGGCCCCTGGAAAGAAGGCCTCCCACCAAACAGCGACTATCCCCTGGTTCCCGAGATCGCGGTCGATGAGATAGGGGCACTCCGGTTGACGCTGGCGTGCTTCGAGTGGAATTTCTCCTCGCTGCAGGAAGCCAGTCTCGATGACGAAATGCGGTTGATGACCCTCATCGCGGAGATCGGATATCGCGTCTACGAATTGACGGACCAGGAAGAGGACTTCAAGAAAGCACTGAGTCTCTTCAGCGGGGCGATGGCGAAGTGCATGAGTGTCATCAACGACAAGAACATCGTCGGTGGAGCCGTCAACCGCGCCAAGGATTTTCTGGAAAAAGCGGGAGATCGGGGCAGAGAGCTGCGCGCGCTGAAAGAACGTCGGGAAAAAGGCCTCGAAGATAGACCACAATCCGCCGAGGGGCTCCCCCCTCAAGCGCCGAGTTCCGCTCCTGCGCCCGAGGCCCAGGAACCGGCGGCCAGCCCTTCCGTGGCGACCGAAGTCCAGGTCGCAGAGGAGGCTTCCGAGCCTGCTCCGTCCGGGGCGCCGGTTGCCGTGACTGAGCCCGCGCCTTCTGCTTCGGGGTCCGGTAATCTTCAGGAAAAGATTGCGCATCTGGACGAGGAAAACAAACGCTGGATGAGGCTCGCGGGAATCTCTGAGGTGAGCGGCCTGCCTAACAAGGTGATGCTGTTCAAAGTCATGCTTCCCGGTGCATTCAAACAGGCCGTCGCAAACAGACAGCCGCTGGGATGTATCTTTATCTCTCCAGAGGGCATGATCGAGATCAATGGAAAACTGGGTCGATCGAAGGGAGACCTTCTGATCAAGAAATTCTCGGAATGCATCAAAGAATCGATCAAGCGCGGCGAACGTCTCTGCCACCTTGAAGGGACCAGTTTTGCCCTGGTCGTCCCGGGCATGCCCCAACGTCAGCTCCGCAAACGCGCGGAAGCCTTGCACAAAGACCTCACTTCCAGACGCTTCGATCTACAAGGTGATACCGTCTCCATCAAGGTCAACATCGGGATTTCCGGTCTGGACAATCTCAAGGGGATTACGCCGAAAGACCTTCAGCGGGCCCTGTACTCCCAGGGAATAAGCGCCCTTGACACGGCTAAACACAATGGCAGTCCGATCGAAGTGCACGTCGACAAGGTCCCTTCCTGATACACAACGAAGCCGCTGACCTGATCACTCGGGGCAGCAGCATTGCCTGTCACGCGATTGTGGGTCACTCACCTTTCCTTCCCCAAGGCCCCCTCCTGATATACCTCCGAGGTGCACGTGGTCAGACAGAAGGCCTACGCAGCAGCGGGTGTGGATATCGATGCTGCGAACCGAACCAAGAAGCGGATCGGTGAGGTCGTTCGATCTACACTCGGCTCAGAGGTGCTGTCCAACATCGGAAGTTTCGGCGGCATCTACGTCCCCCCCTGGAAGGATTACACGGAACCTGCTCTCGTGGCAAGTACAGACAGTGTGGGGACAAAGTTGAAGATCGCATTTATCACGGGCGACCACGACGTCGTCGGAGCAGATATCGTCGCGCATTGTGCAAATGATATTCTCGTCCAGGGGGCCAGGCCCCTTTTTTTCTTGGATTATCTGGGCATGGGCCGCCACGACCCCGAGACAGTCGAGGAGGTCATCAGAGGTATTGCCGAGGGCTGTAAGACGTGCGGATGTGCGCTCCTCGGGGGGGAGATGGCCGAACTTCCGGGGATCTATGCGGAGGGAGAATACGACCTGGCCGGAACGATTGTCGGGATCGCGGAAAGGGAGAAGTTGATAGACGAATCCCGCGTTCGTCCCGGCGACCTCTTGATCGGACTCGCGTCTACGGGCCTCCATACGAACGGATACAGCCTCGCACGCAAACTTTTGTTTGAAACAGCAGGTTTGACAGTCGACACCCACGTCGAGCAGCTGGGCGCGACCGTGGGGGAGGGCCTGATGGCGCCGCACCGCTGTTATGTCCCATCCGTGCTGCCGCTGTTGGCGTCCACGGATGTAAAAGCAATGGCGCACATCACCGGAGGGGGGCTCATCGACAACCTGCCCAGAGCCCTGCCGGAGCCGTTGGGAGCACGAATCCGGCGTGGCGCGTGGGAGGAGCCGCCCATCTTTTCGTTGTTGCAGGAGGTCGGACAAATCGAGGATCTGGAAATGTTTCAGACCTTCAACATGGGGGTCGGTTTGGCCTTGATCGTCCCTGCCGGGCAACAGGAAAGAGCATTGGAAAGCCTTTCAAGGGCAGGAGAGTCCGCATTTCATTTAGGTGAGATTGTTGAAGATCCCGATCACGCCGTCCAGATTGTGTAGATCGTGCCCATGCTCTTACGTCTTCTCATTCTTGGTTTGCTTCTTGTTCTGGCTTACGCAATCGTCAGGAAGAAGATCCGCAATTTAAAGTCCTGGACACGACTTCACCGGACAAGCACCTCGCACAAGCCCGAGGAGTCCGCGTGGGCTCAGGACGAACAGGTTCGGGACGCCGAATTCAAGGATCTGGACGCTTGAAAAATCTTTTGCCCGCGTGAAACGAAGAGGTACAGGATGACGCTAGAATTCCTCGGCGTTGGCAGCGCCTTTGCGAAGAAACATTACCAGACCAACCTTCTCGTCAACGGCAATATCCTGATCGACTGCGGGGCCTCTGCCGGGCGCAGCCTCCACGATACCGGGCGCTCGTTCAAAGACATCGATCACATCTTCATCACGCACACGCACGCTGATCACATCGGCGGACTCGAAGAATGCGCTTTCTTGAACCGGTTTTTCTTCGGGGGGAGAAAACCGAAGCTCCATCTTCCCCACGAGCTGATCGACACGCTGTGGGAAAACTCTCTCCGTGGAGGCCTCGAGGATATCGACAGCGGAAAAATGGAGCTCGACGGGTATTTTCATGTGATAGAGGAACCGACTGAATTTGAGATTGAGAGCACGAGGTTCGAGATCATCCCGACCTTCCACGTGCCGAAAAAGTTTTGCTGCGGTCTGATGATCGACAATCGCATCCTCTTTTCGGGTGACACTCAGTTCATGCCGAGCATGCTACGAGGCTACGGTTCGACGGCAGAGGCGATCTTCCACGACTGCCAGTTCTTCAAGGGGGGGATCCACGCAAGCCTGGATGAACTCGCCACGCTGCCCAAGGAGATCCGCAAGAAGATCTATCTGATGCACTACCCCGACGACCACGGAAACTTCCGCAGTCAGGCGAAGAAGGCCGGCGTGCGATGGGCAGAGCAGCACAAAGTCTACAAGTTTAGCTGACCTCCCCTTTTTCGATCCCCTCGCAATTTTCCACGGTCTCAAAGTGGATTCCTGCCTTGAGTAAGCGTTCCGCTTCACCCACACCGCTGTCAAAGGCCCTTGCCCAAATCCGGAAGGGCGACTTCGCGTCGGTCTACTTTCTACACGGCCCCGAAGAGTTTAAAAAAGAAGAGGTGCTGAGAGAGCTCATCGACCGGGCTACCGATCCCGCCTCTCGGGCCTTCAACCTGGATGTGCTGCATTCCGAGGACCTTGACGTCGCCGACGTCCTCGCCCGGGCCATCGCCTTCCCTATGATGGCCGCTCGCCGAGTGATCGTGATCAAGCGAGTCGATCGGCTGCACGATTCCTCGGCCCAGGCCCTGCTCCCCATCATTCTGTCCCCGCCCGAGACGACAGTCCAGATTTACACCGCGAATAAAGTAGATGCGCGCAAGAAGACCTTCCGGGAACTCCGCAAGGCCGCCCTTTCTCTCGAGTTCAAGACCCCCTACGAGAACCAGATTCCGGAGTGGATCGAAAAGCTCACCAGGGCGCTCGAAAAAGAGATGGAACCAGAGGCTGCGCATCTGCTGCACTTGAGTGTAGGCCCGCAACCGAGAGATCTGGCTAATGAGCTGGAAAAACTCGCGATCTACACGGGCGGCAGAAAGACCATCTCTGCCGATGATGTCGCTTTTGTTGTAAACGCTTCGAGGGGTGCCTCTGCTTTCGAGTTCGCGGACGCGGTCGGAAGCCAGCAACGGGACGAGGCCCTGGCCATCTTGAAACGGCTGATGGATCGAGGGGAAAACGCGATCGGCGTCCTTGCCATCCTCGGCCGGCACCTCTCGATCCTCAGGAAGGCACGATCCCTGCAGGGCATGCGGCTACCCAGGGGGCAGCTGGCCGGACAGCTGAAGGTCCCACCCTACTTCCTTTCGAAGTACCTGGACCAGGCCTCGCGATTTGACGACGATACCCTTTGGGCAGCCTTTCGGGCACTCTTCGAAGCAGACGACCGACTCAAATGGCGTTCCAGCTCGGCGCACGTCATCCTGTCCAGGCTGGTCCACCAGATCTGCGGGAAGACGCCGGAATCCCACGCATCCGAATGGAAACGCTACGCCTAAGCGCTTTCCGGCGGCCGACTTGACAAGGTTCGAGAAACTTAGTAGATTTTCGCGTCAGAATTCTTACTCAGAAATAATGCATAGAAAGGCGGTGAAAAAGTGGCAGGTCCTGTAGCCCTGACTGATGAAAGCTTTGAAGCCGAAGTCATCCAATCGGCGGTGCCCGTACTGGTCGATTTCTGGGCAACGTGGTGCGGACCCTGCCGCATGGTGGCCCCGATCGTGGACGAGCTGTCTCAGGAATACGAAGGTCGGCTGAAAGTGGGGAAGGTGGACGTCGATTCCGAACAGAAGGTGGCCTCAGAATTCGGTATCAGGAGCATTCCCACGCTTTTGATCTTCAAGGACGGCAAACTGGCAGATCAGATAACTGGCGCAGTTCCAAAAAACCACCTGGTGGAAAAGGTCGAGGCAGTACTTCAGACGAACTGATCCACTCACGCTTCACGAAAACAGAAACAGCAGGGAGATTCCTCTCCCTGCTGTTTTCTATAGGCTATCTCAGGTTATTATTGAACCACAAAGACCTCGAAGTAGACGGCCGTGACTTCCCCGTTCTCCAGGAGGCCTGATGCATTTATCCTCCTCCTCAGGATGTCGCGGACCTTTTTCCGTTCGTGCGCCTCGTCCGTCTGGCTGACGGGCATCTGGTTCAAGGTTCGGTAGATCAGGTCTTTGACCTCCACCATGACAATCCCATCTTCCGCAACCAGTTCGTCGAACGTTTCCAGGTTTTCCAGTTCGATTGCGACTTTGGTGCTGAGGTATCGCAGCGCATATTCATCCTGCAAATTAACAAGGATCCTGTCGAACCGGAACAACAGGGGATCTTCGATCGGAATTTCCTCGCGTTCGCCCGAGGACACCCGGCTCACGACTTGTCCCTCTCCTTCGCCGTTTGAAACCTCCTGCTTGGGGAGAATAAGCCGGGTAACCACGACGTAGGCGATCGCGCTTTGACCCAGAAGGACGATGATGGCCAAAATGATGAACTGCTTTAGCCGTGACCCTTTGGGTTCTTCCTCCTCCTCCCCACCTTCTTCCTGTTCCGGATCTTCTTCCGCCATAACCTTCCCTCTGATTGGCCGCGAAACGGTATCCCTGGAAAACTTTAAACGTTGAGATCAAAATAGTCAAGTCTGATCCTTAAAAGGAGCAAGGGCTGAGAGGAAACGTGACGACAGAGACCTTCTTATCGACAGCCCCCGGGCGGTCCAGTATCATCGGAAACCCCACCGATATGTATGGAGGCAGCGTAATTTCCTGCTCCACGAAGGAGCGGGCGGCCGTCCTGATCGAGGCGGCGGAGCATCTGAGTTTCGAGGTCGCGGGCCGGAAGTGCGTCGTCAGGGACCCCCGGGACCTGACGATCGACGGGGGCGTCTTTGACGTCGCAAAGGCGGTCCTCGCCTTCCTCGACCCTGACGCTCCCCGCTTCTCGATCAAGTGGTCGTGCGACATCCCCTTCAGCGCAGGTCTATCCAGTTCTTCCGCGATGGTCGTCGCCATCATGAATGCCGTGCTTGCCTTCGTCGGTCGCTCGGAACACATCTTCGTGCGTGCAGAGATGGCGCGCCACGCCGAACTGCGGCATCTCGTCTTTTGTGGCTACCAGGATGCCTATATGTGTACCTTCGGGGGACTGAACTACATGGACTTTCGGGACAAAGAGTCCTTCAGTGACTTCGGGGAGGATCCTTTCGCTACGATGGAACCGCTACACACCCTCGTGGAAAAACACCCTTATGTGATCGCGCACACGGGGACGAGACGAGACTCGGGAAGCGTGCACAATCCGATCAGGGAACGCTGGCTTCGTGGAGAGCGAAAAGTCGTGGACGGCTACCGACGCATCGCCCAGCTCGCGCGTGAGGGCAAGCGCGCCCTCCTGCGAGAAGACTGGGAACACCTCGGGCGGCTGATGGTGGAAAATCACAAGATCCAGAGCGACCTGGGCGGGGCGGGCGACCGGGTCGACAGCCTGATCCAGGCCGCTCTGAGTGCCGGTGCACTCGGAGCGAAGCTCGCCGGCGCAGGCAAGGGTGGGACCATTATCGCCCTGACTCTGGATCCGGAACCGATCGTCAGCGCGCTCCGCGAAGCCGGGGCCTCGAGGATCCTGATTCCAGAACCGGGTCCAGGAGTCACGGTAACGCCGATAGGCACACCGCGGGCAAGAGAGGCTGCCGAAAAGGAACTCCTCGACCGCGCTGTGAGAGAAGACGTCCCTGATTAACGTATCTCGTGAAACGTATCTCGGATCCCGTGAAGCGTATCTCGTAGCATGTATCCTGTAGTTGAGAAAGACGGGCAAGAAAGTAGGACACGAATTCTGCGAAACTTATGAACCGGCAGGATCACGGGCCCGCGAGATACGAGATACGCGTCCCGATACGGCCTCTGAAAGAGCGCGATTTTCACCTTCGCCAACAGGAGTTGGCTCCTACCACATATATAATTTGATTAGATTGGCAAAATAAAAAAAGGCAGAGCGTCTATAAACGCCCTGCCCCTTGCCTGAATTTGCGGTACCCGTGTTTCGCTTTCACGGTGCCCGGTCCTTACGATCGACGGGCTTTACGAAGCCATCTCCTGAATCTCTTGTTCGATCTTTATCTCCCTGATATGGTCAATGAACTCCTTGAATGCGCTCGCGCCCCCGCTCATCACGAGCCTCCTCAGCGCTGCCAGCTCGTCGGCTCGATAGGTCCCCGAATTTTCGAATCGATTCAAGAACTGCTCTCGGGTATCAGGCTCCATTTTCGCAAGAGAAGCAAGCCCATCAAAAAAGATATACGCGCCGTGATCCTCAAGACACTGGCAAGCGGCCGTGATGAGCTGCTGCTTGGTCCTGAGATCGCCCAGGATGTCGGCATCGAGATAGGGTCGTTTCTTGTCATCGTGAAGGGGTCCCAGGTTCATCGCGTCCTCCGAAGGCGTGCAGATCTGTCTGTGTGATGACCTAGTCATTAAGCAAACCCCGGGCCATTCTGGATGCGGCCTCTACGACCACGAACGGTCCCCTTTTTGCGAGCCTGATGCGCCTTCTGACGGGTTTCGCAGCGGAAGATCTTTCCGGTTCTGCCCGTGAACTGCCCTGCTCACTTCGCCGACATCGATCGCACTTCGTGCGCGGGCTTGCCGCCGGATCTCCGGTTGCTGATCAGTTCGGCGACAACGCTCACGGCGATCTCCTCGGGATTGTCCGCTCCAATGTCCAGACCGAGGGGTGCGTGTACCGCATGCAGACGTTCACGCGGGATCCCCTTCGCCTCGAGTTCCTTCCACATCAACGCGATCTTTCGCCTGCTGCCGATCATCCCGATAAATGCAGCGTCTGTTCGCAGGGCCTGCTCGACCACCGGTTTGTCGTGCTGGTGTCCTCTCGTGATGGCCAGGACGTAAGACCTGTCGTCGACGTTGATCTGTTCGAACGCGGTTTCCATCTCCAGGACAAGCGTCTCATCGGCCATGGGAAATCGCTCCGGACTCGCAAACATGGGCCGGTCGTCCACAACGACGATCCGGAACCCTACCGTAGACGCGATTCGGGCGATCGCCAGCGAGACGTGTCCGCCCCCGAACAGGTAAAGCGTTGGCGGGGGGCAGGTCGATTCCAGAAAAACCTTGATCTTTTTGTGCTCAAGCTCCAGGTCGATCACCTCGAGCAGGTCCTCGGGGATCGACTCCAGATCTTTCACTTCTCGCAGCACCGCCCCATCGGCCTTGGCGTCACCCAGGCTGCCGAGCGTCGTGAGGTCAGGACGGATCAGGAGCTTACGACCCAACCTCTCCATTTCATCTCCCGAAACGAGCGTGGCCAACACCGCCGATTCCCGTCTTTCATTGATCGCTGCGATTTCGCCCAGAATCTCTTCCGATTGTCCCGGGAACAACGGCTCCGTAAAGATTTCTACATTTCCCCCGCAGTTCAGTCCACCCTCCCCCGCGTGTTCCTCGGTCAGGATAAATTTCTGCAGCGTCGGCTCCCCTGAATCCATCACGCTTTTTGCCTCGGCCCATACGTCCGCCTCCAGGCACCCCCCCCCGACGGTCCCCAGAATCTTCCCATCCGGAAGGACCAGCATCTTGGCCTTCTTGCTCATCGGCAGAGACCCCGTGCTCGATACGATCGTCGAAAGCGCTCCACGCGCTCCGCCCGAGATCAGGCCAAGCGCCTCTTTGAATACGTCCTGCATCTGCAGAACCTCCTTGTTCGCTGCGCCTCAGTGCCAGACCGATCGAAGCGTCTTCGCGAGCTGTATCAGGCTTTCAAGGTTATGAGCGGGCAGAAAATAGTCGAGATAGGGCAGTGCGGTCTTCATCCCCAGGCAGAGCGGCTGATAGCCCGGGCTGCCCAGCAGGGGGTTCAACCATATCAGCTTGTGGGCACGCCTCTGAAGTCGTTCCATCTCCAGGCGCATGAGGTCCGCATCTCCGCGGTCCCAGCCGTCACTTACGATGATCATGACGGTGCGCGACCTCAACATATCTCTCGCGAAGCGGTCGTTGAACTCGCGCAGGCAACCCCCGATGTCCGTACCTCCGGCCCAGTCCTGCACGGTCTTCGACACCTGACGCAGCGATTCCTCCACGCCCTTCGATTTCAACAGCCTGGAGATGACGGTCAGCCGCGTCGAAAATACACCCACCTCGACGTCTCGGATTTCCCGCTTCATGGCGTAGATAAACTGGATCAAGAACTGGCTGTAACAATCCATCGAACCGCTCACGTCACACAGGACCATGAGCTTCGTCTTCTTGATCCGGCGACGACGCATGGCCAGTGCCAAGCCGTCTCGACCGTAGAGCGCGTTCTTCCGCCACGTCCTCCGAAAATCGAGCTCCGGACCGCGTCTCTCGGGTACTCGCCGTCGGCTCCGCCGGTTGGCCAGGATCGCGACGATCTCCGAGATGATGCGCCTGGCCTTCTCGACCTCCTTGTCCGACATCCCGGCCAGGTCCTTGCCCATCAACGCTTCTTCCGGACTGTAACTGACCGCGTCAGACTCCTCTTCACCGTCCTCGGAGCTTTCGTCCGCGTCCTCGGCGTTCTCCATCCAGTCCAGCTCGCCTTCGACCTCGCTCTCCTGATTCAGGTCCGCCGTCTCGTCCGGCTCTTCAACGAAGACCCGGTCTGCTGCCTCCCAGAAGAAACGAAACACCTCGTCGAAAGTGTCAAGGTCGTCATACCGGGACACCAGCGTGGCGCGGGCGGCCGCATAGAAGTCCCTTCGATCGGACAGATTCACGTATCGGAGGCTCTGGCAGAGATCGATCAGGTTTCCCGAATTCACCTCTACACCCGCCCCGTGAAGCGCCCTTGAGAAGGCGACGACCTGTTCGAGCATGTTGCGACGCCCTGCGGTTGTGACCATGGCTAGACCTTGACCGCCTTGGGTTGGGCAGCCCTCCCTGCCTTCATCATCCGGGCCCGCTCCAGGATCTGTGGCAGGCCGTCCTCCTGGAGCTTTTGGATATCCTCTTTATACTTCAGGATGCACCCCAGTGTGGCGTCCACAGTCTCGGAATCCAGGTCTTCGACATCGAGCGACATCAGGGCAAGCCCCCAGTCGATCGTCTCCGCGATTCCCGGTCGCTTGTAGAAGTCCCGGGTGCGCATGAGCTGCATAAACCCGCAGACCTCGTGGGCAAGTCCCTCCCCGATTCCTGAAACACGCGTCTTGATGATCCTCAGCTCCTTCTCGAACGTTGGATAGTCGATCCAGAGGTAAAGACATCGCCGCTTGAGCGCATCGTGGAGCTCGCGGGTCCGGTTGGAGGTCAGTACGACGAACGGGATCGACTTCGACCGGATCGTCCCGATCTCGGGGATCGTGATCTGAAAATCGGAGAGGACCTCCAGGAGGAAGGCCTCGAACTCCTCATCCGTACGGTCGACTTCGTCCACGAGCAGGACGGGAACGTTTGCGCCGTCGCTCTGGATGGCTTGCAGGAGCGGCCGCTTGAGAAGGAAGTCCTCGCTGAAGATGTTGCGTCCGATCTCCTCCTTCGCGGTTCCGCGCGCCTCCTCCAGACGCAGCTCCAGCATCTGTCGCGGATAATTCCACTCGTAGAGCGCGGTGTTGGCATCCAGCCCTTCATAGCACTGGAGCCGGATCAGGTCGGTCTGCAGGATCTGGGCCATGACCTTCGCGACTTCCGTCTTCCCGACCCCGGGCTCCCCCTCCAGAAACACCGGCTTCTTCAACACGGACGCCAGGTAGATCGTCGTCGCGAGCGTGCGATCGGCGATGTAGCCGTTCCGGGCGAACTGCGTTTCCACCTCTTCGATCGATTTAAACATATCTCTCTTTCTGTCCATTCGTCCGCCTACGATTTTCCGTTCCGTTCCAACCACAGCCGGAGCGCGTCTTCGGTACTCTGGAATGCCAGTTCAGTCCACGGAATCTCGCTCTCGCGATAGCTTTGCACCTCCAGGGTCTCCTCGTTCCCCTTCAGTTCCCCACCGATCACACGGCCGGCGTAAACGACGAGCACGACCGGGACCCCTTCGTAGGAGAAGACACCCAGGAGGTCCTCGATCTGGACATCCAGCCCGACCTCTTCCCGCGTCTCCCGTATCGCCGCGAGATGGACCGGCTCTCCGCGGTCCACGTAGCCGCCGGGGAACACCCATTTTCCGATGGAAGGCTCGATGCCTCGTTTCAGCAGCACGACCCGTCCATCCAGGGCGAAGATCGTGCCTGAGGCAACCTTCGGGTCCCGGTAGACGACAAAACCGCAGGCTGGGCAGAAGGCCCGTTCGATCCCCTCGATCAACTTCCCGTCAAGCCCCTGCCCGCAGCGTTCACAAAACCTGGCCCTGACGTCGTGGGGGTGGGGTTCCCTCTTGATCATTTCCTGTCTCTGGAGTCCTTGATAAGCGCTCAAGCAGTTTAAATGTAAGGGTTTCTGCCAATACAGAAAGACCTTTTTGAGATCGCAAGACCAGAATTCACGCGTTGAAACGAATTTCGATCAACCCAACTACGATTCACGATTCTCTTAGGATGATAATGTGGCCGAGGAGGTTACAGCCGTGGGACAAAACGGAGACGATCGTGAAAGATCGATTCCATCAGAATTTATAGTAGACCGTGACCCTTGGAATCACTTCGGTGTCCACTCCTTCGGCCTGGAACGATGTTGCGAGCAGGTTCGGCATAATGTGGATGTCTTTTGCCGGGACCAGATCCACCCCACCGATGACCATAATCTCGTGATCGTCCGCGGCCCGGTCGCTCGGATCGGTAAGATCCACCCTCCCGAACAGCTTGGCTTTCGGGCTCACCCGACCCGCTCCGAACAGAGAGATGCCTTTCACTTTGACGTCTCCGCCCGGGTCCTTGTTCGTCCGCATAAAACCTTCAACCCCCCCGTGAAATCTCTTACCCGATGTGCCCAGAAAGCCGGCATACGTGATCCGGTCTTCCCCTCCAGCTTTGCCCTCCCAGTCTGCGTAGGCGGTCGCCTCGAACGTCCCCGCAGGCTTTAAATGCAACAAGGCGTAGATCTTTTTCCCCTCATCCACCTCCGGACTCTGGCCGCTCCCGTTGCCCAGCGTGACCTGAGCGTTGACTTTCCCCGATTCGTCCAGCTTCCCCTTGAAGGCGATGCCGATGTCCGCGGAGGAACCGGCCTTGGCCAGATCTATAATCGTCTTCGAAATTGGGCGATAGCCCCACACGCGTTCCGAAACGTTCCACGTAGGCGTACCGGCAAGTCCGAAGTAGACCTCTCGGCCATTCTTGTGATAGCACAGGTAGGCGTGTTTCACGAAAGGTTCCATCTTGTCGCTTTTCCCGAAACCCGCATCCTTTGCCTCCAGTCGAAGACGGCCGGAGAACTGCTCGTCCCATTTCAGATCATACGTCAGGTATACCCTGCGAAATCGAAACCCGTTCTGCTCTTTCTCTGTCCCGCTGACGACGTAATAGTAGTCGCCGAACATGAGACCCTTCAACTTCCCCTCGGCGCCCTCAGCCAGTCCTGCCAGTCTTGAGCAAACCAGAACCACGCCCCAAAAGCTCACCCACATCAACTTCATATCGACCTCCGAACAAAGTGGGATGAAACCAGACCTGATCCCCTTCTCATACGAGCCTGACCTCCCTGTAACGCATCCAGCACATCGAGAAAATGTGCCTTATGCGTAGAGTGGCGTCAACCTATTTTCGGATCACAACCCTGAATAGACAAGGAAAAGTACTGGACATTTACAGGATTTGCCATTGAATTAGGCGAGCGAGCGAGTTGCTTTGTTACTACGTCTATTTGGACGAATAAGATCCATTAAGAACCTGCTAATTGGATACCATCCGATGTCCTCAGATCCGTCACCAGACCCCGGCCGAATCGTCGGTTTCATCGACATGGGGACCAACTCGATCCGGCTGCTCCTGGTCCGCATAAACCCGAACCACTCTACCACGGTTTTGAGTCAGCTGAAACAGACGGTCAGGCTCGGGGAGGGCGAATTCGCGGATCAGAAGCTGCAGCCCCGGGCCATGGACCGGGCCGCGCTCGTACTCCAGAAATTCGCGGATCTGGCGAGGTCTTATGGGGCCACCGAGATCACCGCGGTCGCCACCGCCGCGACGCGCGAGGCGGAAAACCAGGCCGAATTCGTCGAACGCCTGTGGCAGCAGGCCAAGCTGGACATTCGCGTGGTTTCCGGAAAGGAAGAGGCCCGCCTGATATTCCTCGGGGCTGCCAGCGGTGTTCACCTGGATGAAAAGCAGGCCCTCTTCATCGATATCGGAGGGGGAAGCACAGAAATCATCGTCGGCAGCCAGCGTGAACATCAGTATCTGGACTCCCTGAAACTCGGTGCGGTAAGACTAAGTTCGCTCTTCCTGGATTCTCAAAAGGAGGCACTGACCCACTCAGAGTACGAAAAGATTCGACGCTACGTACGCCACTACGCCCTGCCCACGATCCTGAGGGCGCAAAAGCATCGAATCGATCTCGCGATCGGCAGCTCCGGCACGATCGAGAACCTCGCAGACATCGCGGCAAGGCAGTTTCACGAACGGCGGCTTCAGCCTGACGATGTCCTTTCCCGGTCGCACCTCCGTGAGATCGTAAAAGGGCTTTGCTCCCTTTCGCTGAAAAAGAGAAGGGAAGTTCCCGGACTCAACCCGGAGCGCGCCGACATCATCATAGGAGGCGCCGCGATCCTGGATACACTCATGGATGAGTTGGATCTCTCTGAGATCAGCATTACGGACCGGGGGCTGAGGGATGGCCTTCTGGTCGACACCCTTTTGAAAGAGGGGCATGCCCCGTTTATGGAGGAAATGTCGGTCCGTGAGCAGAGCGTGATTCAGCTGGGGCGTGCGTGCAATTTCGACGAAGCCCACGGAAAGACCGCCTCACGACTGGCCGTGGAGCTTTTCGACAGTTCGCGAGCTTCGGGAATGCACAAGTTGGGGGCGTGGGAGCGCGAGCTTCTCTACTATTCAGCGCTCCTGCACGACATCGGTGCCTTTCTCACCTACAGCGATCACCACGCGCACACCTATTACCTGATCAGAAACGCCGATCTCCTCGGTTTCGATCAGACCGAGCTCTCGATCATCGCGGCCACGGCCTATTACCACCGGAAGGCCTTTCCGCGCAAGAGACATCCCCAGTTTGCCCAGCTGGACAAGAGGTCAAGGGAAATCGTCCAGATTCTCTGTGTGCTGCTCAGAATCGCCGAAAACCTGGACCGGGCGCACGCCGGCCTGGTCCGCCACGCACGATTCCATCAAGAGAAATCCGGACCTGTGTTTTTGGCCATAGATGCCGATCATGATTGTCAGGTGGAGATATGGGGCGTTCAAAACCATATCAGCGCATTCCAAAAGGTCTTTGGGCGAAGACTGGATGTTCAGGTAGAGCCGGAGGTTTCGAATTGAATATGCCCATAAATAAATGTTCTACAACACATTAGGAAAATAATTCTGCTCTCGGATACGTTCGTTTGAGATTGACATGGAGGGCATATCCAAGTATTTTCGAGGGGTGGCAGCGGACGGATCCCACTTAAAGGCAAAGCACTTATGGAAGATCTTCAAGACCCCCAGCTCTACATCAACAGGGAGCTCTCCTGGTTGAGCTTCAACCAGCGTGTGCTTCAGGAGGCCCGGAATCTTCGGAATCCCCTTCTGGAACGCGTCAAGTTCCTCGCCATCGCGGCCAACAACCTGGACGAGTTTTTCGAGGTCCGTGTCGCCGGACTGCTTCAACAGACGGAGGCCGGCCTGGCCGAGTCTCACTCCGATGGCATGCTCCCCCAGGAACAGCTGGAGGCGATCTCAGAAGAGGCGCATCGCCTCGTGCAGGACCAGTACGCTTGCTGGAACGACGAACTCCTTTCGGAGCTTCGCGAGGCGGACGTTCACATCAGGTCTCTCGAGAGCCTGTCCGAATTCGAGCGAAAATTCATTCAGGACTACTGTCAACAGGAGCTCCACCCGGTCCTGACCCCGCTTACCGTGAACCCGGCACACCCCTTTCCCCGCGTCGTGAACAAGGCGCTCTGTCTGGCCGTGCTCCTGCGCGGAAAAGAGAATGAGACGATCTTCGGGGTCGTCACCGTCCCGCGCCTCCTTCCCCGGATTATCCGCCTGCCCAGGGAAGAGGAGGGGCGTCGTGTCGATTACGTCTTCCTGGCCGATCTGGTGAGGGCACACATCCCCGAACTCTTCCGGGGATACCGGATTCTGGCGACGGCGGCCTTCCGAATCACACGGAACAGCGACCTCTACCTGAACGAAGAAGAGGCCCAGGACCTGCTGACGGCCATCGAAGACGAGCTCAGAAGGAGGCGGAGAGGGGCGACGGTCCGGCTCGAGATAGACGCCAATGCACCCGAACCGATCGTCCGGCGCCTCAAGGCCATCTACAACCTCCGAGAAGACCAGGTCTACCTCGCGGAAGGACCCGTAAACCTGAATCGGCTCATGATGCTCTACACCGCCACCTCCCGGCCAGACCTGAAATATCCTCCATTCCAGCCGGCCGAACATAAGTTCAGTGAAGAGATGGACACCCTGTTTGCAGAGATCCGACAGCGCGATATCCTTCTGCATCATCCTTTTGACTCCTTCAAATCGGTCGAACAGTTTGTGACTTCCGCTGCAGAGGATCCCGATGTCCTGGCGATCAAACAGACGCTCTATCGAACCAACGAGGAATCACCCATCATAGAGGCGTTGACCGATGCCGGGGAAGCCGGCAAGGAAGTGACCGTTGTGGTGGAACTGAAGGCCCGATTCGATGAGGCGTCCAACATCCGATGGGCGCAGAGACTTCAGGATGCGGGGGTCTGCGTCGTCTACGGGGTGGTCGGACTGAAAACCCACTGCAAACTCTCTCTGGTCATCCGAAATGACGCCGACGGCCCTCGGCGTTACGCCCACATCGGCACCGGAAACTACAACCCGGTCACGGCCAGACTCTACACCGATCTCGGACTGATGACCGCCCGAGAGGATATCACCGCCGATGTGGCAGAGGTCTTTAATCTGCTCACCACGCAGTCTCCGGACCCCCAGATCAGAAAGTTTCTCGTCGCGCCTTTTACCATGCTCGACGGAATCCTGGACAAGATCCACCGCGAAATAGGGCACGCAAAGGGGGGTCGGCCCGCGCGGATTGTGGCCAAGATGAACGCCCTGCAGGATTCGAGCGTAATCCGCGCACTTTACGAGGCATCCCAGAGTGGTGTGGACATCGACTTGACCGTACGCGGAATCTGCTGCCTTCGCCCGGGAATTCCGGGTGTCAGCGATCGGATCCGTGTCCGAAGCATCGTGGGCCGGTACCTGGAACACAGCCGAATCTACTCGTTCGAGAATGGTGGAAACCCGGAGGTCTACATCGGCAGTGCCGACTGGATGCCCCGAAACCTGCGGAGGCGGGTGGAGGTCCTCTGTCCGGTCGAGGACCCGGACCTCAAACGGAAGATCCGAACGCAAATGCTCTCCGGCTGTACCGCCGATACCCTCCAGGCCTGGGAACTTCAGACTGACGGATCTTACCGACGCCTGGCCCTCACCGACGGCAAGTCTCCTATTTCTCTGCAGGATGCGATGATGGCCCTGGCGCTGGGTGAGCATCCCGAAATTCCAGATTTCTTTTCCGGATCCCTCGTCAGGCCGCCTTCAAACGGACCGCATCGAGGTGCTGGACAACGGTCGAAAGCGAAACAGTCCCGATAGCATCGTGAATCAGCCCAGCGGTTGAAAACAGACCAGGCCAGGTCGACGGGACCTGGCCAGATTTCTTTCCGAATAGAGTTCATGACAGAGCAAGTGACCTCGGTGAGCAGCCTGTTGAAGCAGGCGCTGCAGACCCAGATGCAGGCATTCTTTTCGCCCCTGGATGCCGTCCTGCGCGGTGATGACCCCGACGCGGTCCACGACATGCGTGTTGCGAGTCGTCGTCTTCAGGAAATCCTTCAGGTGGTCCTGCCGAAGACGGGCGACAGGGCGGATGTCTTGGGCGAAATCCGCAAGGCCCGCCGCCTTCAGACGCTTGCAAGAGACGTGGACGTCGTGATAGAGATCATTGGGAACGGCAAACAAGAGGAGGCAACGTCCGATCTGGACCGCGGTGTAAAGCTCCTGCAGACCCATCTGCGATCGAGGCGGGAGGAAATTCAGGCGGACCTTCGCGAAGGGCTGGAAAGACTGAAGCTTCGGGATTCGAAAATCCGGCTCGAGGATCTACTCGATGAATGCTTCTCGGACGGTCCAGACACAGGGAAGGTTGTCAAGCGTATCGCGTCGAAACTGGCCCGCAGAGAAGAGGAATTTCGAGAGGCATCCGCTCTGGCTCGAAAAACACGCCTTCCGAAGGACCTGCACAATGTGCGTATCGCGGCAAAACGGCTGAGATATATCCTGGAGGTCGCGAAAGGCCTTCAAACCCACGACGTAGAGGAACAGATCTCCAGGCTGAAGGTCCTTCAAGAGACGCTTGGAAAGTGGCACGATCTCGAAGTACTGGAGGATATCCTGGTCGACTTCTGCAGCGAGAAGCGTGGCATCCGAAGGCATACATCAGCCTTCAGGGCCCTCTACGGTCTTGTTCTCGATGCCCGCGAAGCCAAGGCAGAATATGTATCGGCCTTTTTGGAAGCCGATGAAGTCGGGGAACTCCGCTGATTTAAGGCTCGTCGTCTTTCCCAATCCGGTCAAACGGATTGGCAATGCTGGATGAGATGTTCGAAAGGTGAGCGCTGATTCGCCTCAGAAAACGCGATGCGAAGCTGAAAACGATGCCCTCACGGCCGACTTCGGGATCCTGCATCATGGATTCGACGTAGACGTCTGTTTGAGTCTTGATCTCTCGGTGCCGTCGCATCACCTCCCGCGCCAGTTCTGAATCGCCTTCCCTGAATGCTTCGAGTGTCATTCCAAACAGCGGCTCGATCTTCTCCCTGATTTCTGAACAGCTGGGGCAATACTTCTGTCCGGAAACCGATTCTGAACGCCACTTGACCAACTCCAAAAGGCTCTTGGTGTAATCGCCGATCCGCTCCGCGTCGTGGACGACGCTGATGAGGGACACGCTGGCTGGGAGGTCTCGTTTCGGATTCAGGGAAAGATGCTCGAATACCATACGGCGCACCATCCGTTCACCCATGTTGATATCTTCGTCTTGAAGGAGGACGTCCACCGTAAGTTCCTTGCCCAGGAATAGAAGATCGCAAACGGCCTTGAACATAGACTCCTCGCGCTCCAGCATGGCATAGACTTCCTCGAGCGCGTCATAGATCAGCCCACTCGTCTCTTCACCCTTCCAGATTCTTCTTAGCATCCCGCTTTTACCTCCACAAAAAAACGACGCCCAGAGGAATAATATAGAAAACCAGCACGATATACGCCACCGCCAGTGCCCTTTTGCGGCTCGTGACCTCGGCGAGCAGGGTGGCCATCTTGATTGGAATCTTTCTGATGAGCCTCACGGGGTAAACCAGAACAATGCCACTCAGATTGAAAAAGAGATGGGCGAAGGCGATCGTGATCGCTGCGACGTTGGCCGTAGAGAGGGCCGCCAGCATGGCGGTAACCGTCGTTCCGACGTTGGCCCCCAGAGTATACGGAAAGATCTGCTCGAGAGTAATGATGCCCGCTCCCACGAGTGGGATGATCAACGAGGTTGAAATCGAGCTGCTCTGAACCAGAACCGTCAACACCGCTCCAAACAGCATGGCCAGGAGTGGAGCCCCGAACATGTACTTGTGAAGGAACCGCTCCGCCTTTTGAACCACCAGCCCTCTGGCAAGGTCTACGAGGAATTTGAGGGCCAAATACATCATCACCAAGGAAACGATGAGGATCAGCGTGCCGTTACTTTCCATGAGACCGATCAGCAGGTTCACGGACGGTTTTACGGCCGTTTTAATTGGACTGGTAAACTGAAGCCCGCCGACCCCGATAAAACCCTGGGCGACGTAACTGGAAACGGTTCTCATGTAGCCCGTGAAGAGCTCGAGGGGAAACAGTACGACCACGCTGATCAAGTTAAAAAAGTCGTGCACCGTCGCGCCTGCAAGCGCTCTCCTGAACTCTTCACGGCGCGTGATGTGACCCATGGAAACGAGCGTGTTCGTGACGCTCGTGCCGATGTTGGCCCCCATGACGATGGGGATAGCGCCCTCTATCGTGAGGCCCCCAGCGGCCACGAGTCCCACGGTAATCGACGTCGTCGTGGATGAACTCTGTACGAGGGTCGTGGCCAGGATGCCTGAAAATAGACCGACGAAGGGATTGGAAGTCGCGGCGACGAGCTGCTGTGCAAATCCCTTACCAAACAGCTTGAAGGCCCCGCCCATCAGACCAATGCTCACAAGAAAGACGTAGAGCACACAGGCCAGCAGGATCACCTGGCCCCACGTCTTCCAGGCCTCTTTATCCACGAACAACTCTCTCTTTCATTAAGCTTGACCTATCCCGTTATTGGGTGAACGAATAAACGAACACGTCAGACCTGACTCGGATCCAATTCGTCCTCCTGTTCGTGCACTTCAAGATCCCCAAGCGAAGCTTCGAGGCTGCGGTACTCCTTCACCGTGCTCCTCAGTCGCTCCGCCAGCAGCTGCGTGATGTGAGAAACGATCTTGAAGCCGAGCCTCGGACTCCGAGCGATTAGGTCCATCAAATCTGCACGAAAAAACCCGATAAGTTGCGATCTCTCTGTGGCGACGACTGAGGCAGCTCGAGCGGATCCATCCAGCAGAGACATCTCTCCGAAAAAGTTTCCATCGGTAAGCGTCGCCAGCCGTGTTCGCCGACCGTCGTCTGCATCCAGAACCACCTCTGCGCTCCCGCTTTCTATGATGTACATGCCGACGCCAGGTACGCCCTGATTGACGATCACCTCCATGGGGTTGTAGACCCGCCGGTGGACGATCCGGTCAACCAGGCCGAGTTCCTCTGGAGACAACGACTCAAAGACCTGGACACCAGCCAAGACTGACCGCGTGTCCTCGCGCTCACCCTGGAGGGTGTCCGCCGACACGATTCCCCACTCTTCGTCAACCTGTGGATCCAACCCTTGCCTGCGCCTGTTCATCGGCCAATGATCCCTGACTGAGAAGGTTCAAGCCAAAAGGGACTCCAAGCAATAATGAGAAACAACGCGACCCGTTTCGCATTTCTTCTTGCGTTCGTGATCATCTTCTCCCTGTTCGTCGGTCTCGTCCTGTTGAGTTTTTCTCAGGAACTGGACCGTGTGCTGGAGCCCGCCCCGAACGACCTCCCCTATTCCGCCTTCGCGGGGCCCCTCTTGCGTGCGCTGGAGGCCTTCCATCATCCAGGCTTCGCCAGGGCGATGGGAAGCCCGCGTCTCGGTCTCCCCGACTTAAGCGGGACCTTCGCCAGGCTGATCGTCGAGCAAGGAAGCGAGGTCGAACAGACCACAAGGAGGATCGGCTACGCTGCACTCCTCGCACACGGCTATTCCAGGAAAACCCTGGCTGCGTTCTGCCTCAACCGGGCTTTCGTGGGCAGCGTGAATGGCAGCCCCATCCAGGGCTTCGCCGAAGCGGCCCGCGTCTACTTCGGCATCGCACACGACCGATTGAACCTGGGCGAGGCCCTCCTCCTGTGTCATCTCGCCCTGAGCCCGCAGAATGCGCCCCGCCTGAGTGATCCAGACCCCGCTCTGCGGGCCAGGAATCGTCTTCTGTCTCTCATGAACCGGGCCGGGCTCATCGCAGATTCGGAGTACGAAGTCGAGGTCACGCGGCCCTACTCGCCGCCTCCGGACCATCGGCCTGTTGAGTGAGTTTCTTCCTGGCCTATCTTCCGATCTTCACTCCGAAGTATACCGCGCCATTTCTAGTGATCGCGTGGATCGTAAGAACCGGGTACCGGGGAACCAAAACACGGGTACCGGGTACCGTAAAAGCGGGTATCGTGGTTCCCTATTCGAACCCAATTACTCGCGATCCAAATGACCTGTAGGGCATGCCTCTACGATGTCTGGATTGCGAACGACGATTCACGATCCACGAATCACTTACCTACGGCCATTCAAACAAAACCTTACCCACCGTTCCGTGCCGGTCATAGACTTCAAACGCCCGCTCGGCCTCGGAAATCGGGTAACGATCCGTGATGATCCTGTCCAACGGCAGTCGGTTTCTCCTGAAAAACGCCACGATCTCCTCGTAGGCAGTCGAGGGAAAGATCCAGTTCGCCGTAACCTTGATGTATCCGTGACCCCGGTAGGAAATCTCGGGCGACCAGGGCATACCGATCAGCCCGACTCGCCCGAACGGGCACACGGAATCGAGCGCGTTCTGCCGTGCCTGAGGGACGCCCGTGAAATCGAAGGCCGCTGGGGGGCCTTCCCCGCCGGTTAGCGCCTTCACCCTGTCGACGACGTCCTCCTTCGAGCCGTCCAGCACCTCGTCCGCACCCACCGCCTCTGCAAGCCTGCGTCGTTCGGCCACGGGGTCGACGGCGATCACCCTCGCCCCGAACGCTTTGGCCACCACGATCTCACACTGTCCGACAGGACCCAGCCCGTAAATGACCACCGTATCTTCCCCGGTCAGGTCAAGCTCCAGGGCCGACTGGTAAGCCGTGCCCGCATTGCACGCAAGAAATGCCCCCTCTGCGAACGTCATGTCGTCCGGCAGGAGAAACACGTTCCGTTCCGCCGCAAGGACAAGGTCGGCATCCGATCCGTGTCGGTCCCCGCCGTAGCCCTGCTTCTCTTTGCAATACATCGGATACCCTTTTCGGCACGTGCCGCAGAAGCCGCACCCCTGGATGTGGTAGACGATCACCCGATCCCCTTCCTGGAATCTCGTCACCCCGGGACCGGTCTCTGCCACCACACCACACGGTTCGTGTCCAGGAATAACCGGCCAGGCCTGCTCGCTCCGGTAGCCGTGCAGGTCGCTGCCGCAGACCGCGGCTGCCTTCATCTGGACGACGACTTCGCCCTGTCCTGCGCTCGGATCCGGAAACTCAGCGATTTCCAGGTTCCGGTCTCCCAGGAAGCGCACCGCTTTCATCCTCCGTCCTCCGTCCTTGAATCCTGCCGAATCCGGCTTGCAAAAAAGGTTTCGAGGCTCTGAATATCACGCTCGCATCTTCGATTGTCAAGGGTCCGGTGCTCCCGTGTAAGATGATGGGAAGGATTGGAAACTTCAAGGGACTTAGGTATCTTGTTCCTCTTTGATTCCCCCTATCTCATAAACCAGACGGTTCCATGCATCTAAAACAGACAGTCGGCCTCGTCCTGGCCACGCTTGGAGTGTCTGCCGCGCTGCTCCTTCCGCTCGACCTCGACCTGCCGGCCCGCCTCGCCCTGGGCATTACGCTCTTTACGGTCTTCTTCTGGACCTTCGAGCCCGTCCCGGTCGAATACACCTCCCTTCTGGTCCTCCTGCTCTTCCCCCTTCTGGAAGTGATCCCCTTCCCTCGCGCCTTCGCCGCATTCTCCGAGAAGGCGATCTGGCTCGTCTTCTCAGGTCTGGTTTTGAGCCATGGCCTGAAAGAGACCGCGCTCAGCGAGCGTGTAGGGCGGTGGGTCATTGCCCGCACGGGCAACTACACCAGGTTGCTCCTTGGCCTGCACCTGCTCGGAGCCGGAATGGCCATCCTGATCCCTTCGGGCTTCGTCCGTGTCCTTCTCCTGATGCCCATCGTCGTCCAGCTCATCAAGACCACAAATCAGAAGCCAGGATCGCCCGTCTGTGCCGCCCTGATCCTTGGCGTCGTCTGCTCGACCTATTACGCAGGCACCGGGATCCTCACTGCCTCCGTCCCGAATCTGGTCATCCTGGGGATTATGGAATCCCGGGGCTCTACGATCTACTGGGGCAGTTGGGCCGTCCTGATGTATCCCGTCTTCGGCCTCCTGAGGGTCGCCTGCTGTTACCTCTTGATCCGTCTCATCTTCCCGCTGCCCCGGGAGCCCATCCCCTCCCCCGACTCGCGGGGCTTTTCCGATTCCCTTACGACGGGTGAAAAGAAGATGGCTTTCCTCCTGGTCCTCGGGGTCCTCCTCTGGGCCTCCGACGCCGTTCACGGCATCCATCCGGCCTACATCGGCCTCCTCCTGGTCCTGCTTTGCACCCTTCCGGGCTGGGGTCCCCTGAAGCCGGAACACCTGAAGACCGCCAACTTCCCCATGCTTATCTACATCGCCGCCTTCTTCTCCCTGGGCTACGCCATGGAGAGCACCGGCCTGAACACACATCTGGCCGCCCTCGCCACGGGCTGGCTGGAACTTCTTGGGGGGAAAACGATTTTCCAACTGGCCGCGGTCACCTTCATGGTCGTCCCGTTCGACTTCCTTATGGACACCGCGACGGTGGCCGGAATCCTCAGCCACGCGATCCTTGACTTCGCCGAGGGAGCCGGCCTGCCGGCCCTTCCTGTCGCGCTCAGCATCGCGACCGCCGCAGGTACGATCTTCTTACCCTATCAGTCCGCGCCCTTCGTCGTCGCTTACGGCTTTCGATATGTACGCCTCGGTCAGTTCGTCATCGTCATGACCCTGATCTCCCTGGTCACCCTCTTTCTCCTGCTGCCCCTCAACCTGCTCTACTGGACCCTGATCGGATTCATCTAGGCCAGAGAAGGTTCAACCCCTTGACAATGCACGAACGGGGCTGTACCATCACGATCGTAAAAGATTCGTAAACGACGCATAGAAAGGATTGAGACGATGCCAGA
This sequence comes from Candidatus Latescibacterota bacterium, assembly GCA_965248435.1. Lineage (GTDB taxonomy): Bacteria > Latescibacterota > UBA2968 > UBA2968 > CBDFJH01. The sequence goes on along the minus strand of OZ252100.1, from coordinate 5,089,529 downwards.
GATTGATGGTGATCACGCCCTTGCCTGGGGCGCAGTTGAAGCGGGCGTCAGCCTTGTGACCGGCTATCCGGGTTCTCCAGGAACCGGTGTGTTCAACACGCTTACCGAAACCGCCGAAGTTTATGGCCATCAGACCGAATGGTGCACGAACGAGAAGGTCGCGCTCGACGTGGCCGCGGGGGCGGTGCAGGGAGGCCGCAGGGTCCTCGTCTGTATCAAAAGCGTCGGAATGAACGTCGCCTCGGATACCCTGATGACCCTGAACATGACGGGAGCGCCCGGGTTGGTCGTCATGATCGGGGATGATCCGGGCGCCTGGGGCTCTCAGAACGAGCAGGATTCTCGTCTCCAGGGCCCGTTGGCGGAAGTGTCTATCCTCGAACCGGCGACCCCGGACGAGGGACGCCGGATGATGCGGTTCGCCTTCGATCTTTCCGAGGATCTCGGCACCCTCGTCATCGTTCGGGTGACCCGGGGTTTCACGCAGCGGGTCGAGGATCTGCCCGAAATCGAGGCCCCGGCAGAGCGGCCGGCGCGTCCGATAGATCGGGAGCCGATGCGCTGGATCTCCACGGCGATCAACACGGTGGAGAATGACCGCAGGCGCCATAGGGCCCTCGAGATCGCGGAGGAGCGATTCGGGGACCTCCCGTTCAACGAGATCTCAGGTTCCGGCACCCGGGGCGTCTTGACCGGCGGATTCGCCCACACCAAATTTCTGGACGCCGTCTCCGGAGCGGATCTATCGGAGATCTGCTGGCTCAAGCTCGGCGCGCTCTACCCGCTTCCGAAGGACCTCATCGCTCGATTCCTGAAGGGCTGTGATGAGGTGCTGGTCCTCGAAGAGGTGTCGCCGTACCTCGAGGACGCGATCAAATGGATCGGCTACGACGCGGGCGCCACGTCGAAGGTCCTGGGCAAGCGCACGGGACACGTCAACTGGGAGGGGGAGCTCTTTCGCTGGCACATCCAGGAGACCCTGGGCAGCTATCTTCCGGGGTTCTCTCCGGACAGGCGATACACCGAAGCGGAATGGGAAAAGGAAAAACCGGAGAGGAAGAATCCGTGCGCGGGCTGCCCGTTTGAGCAGATTCTAGGGGTGTTCAGGGAAGAGGCGGAGGCGCTCGGTCAGAACCCCTTCATCGCGGCCGATCCAGGCTGCGTCGTCGCCGGCATGCGCCACCTCGACGCCAAACATTCCATGGGATCCGCGATCAGCGTTGCTGCGGGGGTCAAACGTACGGGTTTTGCACAGAAAGCGGTCGCGGCCTTCGGAGATTCCGCCTTCTATCACGGCGGAGTCAACGCCCTGATGCAGGCCAGGGTGACCGAGACAGACCTCCTGATGCTCCTGTTCGACAACGGAGGGTCACACACGACGGGCGGACAGCAGACGCCCGACCGAGGGCTTCTACGTGATGGACGAAGAGGCCCGACGATAGGGATCCACGACATCGCCACCGCCTGCGGTGTATCGTCCATCTGGACGGTCGAGGATGAGGATCCTGAGGAAAAGATACGATCCGTCTTTCGCGAGGCCCTGGACAGTAAGGGGCTAGGTCTCGTCGTCCTTCGGAAACCGTGCAAACCGTAGAGACGCCCCGGCGGGGCGTCTCCGCCGTGAGATTTGGTCTGCGATCGACGATCCACGAACGACGTTTCCGCGATTTTCTCCGTGGCCCTCCGCGCACCCATGGTCCTTCTCATCCAGCGCCAATTCAGGTAATTTGCACCCCGCTCGACTCTTTCTGTGTCTTTGCCGATTCTGCGATAGCCTCCGTGATAAAAAAAGGCCCCCCGGGTTGGGGAAACCCGAAGAGGCCTCGTCGAAGCAAGTGATACCGCTTGGTCATTCTCTTTATCGGCATTCGAAGACCCACTCTTGAATCGGTCTTTCCATGGCCGGCCAACTAATTCATAAGACTATATAAATCAGTACGTTAATAGCAGGCTTGCCGGTGCCAGTCAGCGCGTAAACCGGAGTGTCGAGGCGATCTGTTTGTATTCGTCCACGGGGAAGACATTTGGCGTGCCGGCACCGATAAAGACATAACCCCGCCGATCCTTATCCACGAGGGCGGTCACGATGAACCTGGAGAAAAACCCGACAGGTATTCTCGACGTGAACTCCCATTCTATCGCCCGAACAGAATCCCCGCCTGGTTGTGACGCGGGCAGGTTCAGACTCTGCTTCTGCTGCGGCGAGTAGCCCAGAAAGGCCGAACGGAACTCCTCTTCCAGCATGGTTGCCAGGATGCCGGCATTCGTGCCCAGCGCGAGGGCGCGGGGTCTCAAAGTCAGCGTAGGCCGGTCGCCAGTTCCGGTTGCGTCCACATTCTTCGAAATCACGACCTCTACACTGGGAAGTCCATTGGCCAATCGCTGTCGAAAACTGGTCTGGGCCGTAAACCCCCAGTCGTCATTGCCCGGGATCGTAATCTCAAATCCCCATTGGTCGTTGGCATAGATCCTCTCCCCGCCGGTGTCACTGATGTCGACTTCGGGTGCGGTCGGGATCGGTCCACAACCGGCCCAGAAACCGCAGACCGCTAACGTCAGGGCAGCCGTCCAGCGCATCGATCCAGGAAATAAAACGTTCATTCCTCCTCCAGTCCGCTTTCCCTTAACCCACCCAACCCAACCGCGACCATCGGATCTTTCTAAAGGGGTTCCAGATCGGGGCATTCTGGTCCCAGGAAAAGTAGATGAGTACAGGATGCGCCTTCAGCTTCCGGAGCGAAACCGTCCCCCAGAAGCGGCTGTCATCACTGGCGTCCCGATTATCTCCCATAACGAAGATGTGCCCCGGGGGCACCGTAAACGGGCCGTAGTTGTCTCTTTTGGACAGGTGCCGCGGTGGGTTCCCCGGGTCGATATGTTTGACACCGCTGGCGTCGGCAAACCGCTGCCCGTCAACGAAGACGTTCTTGTTTATGATTTCGATCGTTTGACCCCCAACCGCGACGCACCTTTTGATAAAATCCCGAGACGGATCGTGAGGGAATTCGAAGATGACGATGTCGCCCGGTCTGGGGTCTCGAAACCCCGGCATTCGGAAGGAGGGGAGCTTCACGTTGAGTAACGGCAGCCGGTCCGGGATCTGCGTCCCGAAAGTGAGCTTGTCGCCCAGGACATAATCTCCGACCAGAAGCGTATTCTCCATAGACGCGGAAGGGATGTGATAGGCCTGCACCAATGTGGCACGGATCAAGACCGCGAGGAAGATCGCAAAGAAGATGGACTTCGTGTATTCCTTCAACACCCTGTCCCAGGGCCGGCCCGTCACGCTGCGATGACGCACAGTCATCCCCCTTCCTGTTCAGTGAGCTGAAATGTCACGAGGGTATCCAGGTAGTTCAGGTCTAGCGGCTTCGTGACATAATCCACCGCGCCTCTTGCCATGGCCTCGCGGGCGATCTCTTCGTCATCCACGGCTGTTATCATGATGACCCTGATGTCGGCCGACACCTGTTTCATCATCAGGAGCGCATCCACCCCGTGGGTGCCGGGCATCATGATGTCGCACAGCGCCAGATCGGGGAGATGCTCGCGCGTCAGACGGATCGCCTCATCCGCGTCCCCGGCCAGGTAGACCGTATGCCCCTTCAGGTTCCCGAAAAAATCAGACAGGAGCTGCAGGATGCTTGGATTGTCGTCTACGATGAGAATCTTGGCCATATTTCCTCTTTGGATCCCGGACGGGCGATCAAATGAGGATTGCCCCCTCTAACGCCCGACCCCCCGGTTTCGTTCCTTTACGAGACGTCTCTGATAGTGCACCCACGTGCTCCCCGAAGGGCTCGGTAAGCGACCGATCTCCCGAAACCCCGCGGCCTCGGCGTCGCCCGACTCCGGAAGCCTCGCCTCCAGCACGTGGAGGCCCTCGGCCCGCAGGTCTCTGACCAGCCTACCCAGCAGCGCCCGACCCGCACCCCGCCCCTGCCATTCGGGCCGCGCAGCCACGATATCCACGACCCCCACACCCTCATCCTGCCGCCAGGCCGCGAATCCCGTGAGGGTATCGCTGTCCTCGGCCACCAGGATACGATAGATCGATTCGCGCCATCCATCAAGTAAATCGTCTGCCGAGCCGATGCGCCGCACGAAATGGCTCGCGGTCTCCGGATCTCTGCAGACCGCCTCGAAGATCACGGCGATCTCAGACAGGTCTTCCCCGGTCGCCGCCCGAAACCTGAGCCGCTCCGTACCGGGTGCGTATTGCAGGCTGTCAGCCACCCTCGCGCTCGAGATACTCGATCTCATACCCGTCGGGGTCGTCGATGAAGGCCATCTTCCGTCCGGACTCGAACTTCTCCCGCCACCCATCGGGCCAGATCTCGATCCCCTTCTTCTCCAGCTCGTCGCAGGTGGCGATGATATCCTTGACCCCGATCGCGATGTGCATCAGGTCCTCGGGTACTTTTACTTCGTAATCGGGCGAATGGGTCAGCTCCAGGGTATGCTCGTTCCCCGGCATCTCCAGATGGATGATCGTATTTCCCGCCGGTGAGGTGTTGGGCCCGCTCTTGACCCTGAAGCCCAGGCCTTCGTAGAATTTGATCGAGCGGTCCATATCGCTCACCCGGATTCGGGTATGCAGAAACAACGCCATCGACGGCTCCTTTCTTTACATCGTTTTAAGACCATGTTGTAGATCACACAGCTCAATATAAGTTATTGAAATCACTTGGTCAATCAGCGCGATACCTTTCACGGTATCTATCAGGAGGCAGATCTTGGGATCCACGGGGTTAACAATGCATCACCTGTACTACAGCCAGATTTGTCATCCCGAGGAGCCCTGCAAATCAATACGACGGTTCCGTACCTCAGAGCAATCAGGCGACGAGGGATCTCAAGAGGGAGGAATTCACTGAATCATTTCTTGAAGTAACAGCTGCTGCGTGGCCTGTTGAGATTCCTCGCTGGCGCTCGGAATGACAAAGCGGTGCGCGGTAGATGCGATCAACGAACGACGATTCGCGATCAACGGACTTTAGCCCGTGTTTTGCTTTCCCGGTACCCGGTTTTTGAATCCGCAATACGAAAGGCCCCCGGAGGTCTCCCTCCGAGGGCCTTTCGCAGGCACTTGGTCATTTCTGATTATCGAGGTTCGCCGAATTGGTGATACGGGTTCGATCGCTTCGATACCGGCACGGCCACCGCGCCGGTCGGGGTCATCCACTCCAGCTGTCCGATTTCTACACGCTCGTAACTCCATTGCTCCGGATTATACTGAATAACTGGCGGATAGGTGTTCTGCTGCTCATCACTCCTCGCCCTCGTCGTCGCCTCTTGTGAGGATACAGGGGCACCAAAATCTCGACCCTGCTCCAAGGTGATTTCATAAAGGATGGCCACGGCATCATCCGGAACATCTCGGGGGTTGTGATGATGATCAAGTGCGCTTCCGTCGCTGTTGACAAAGCGAAAAAGGATTGGGGTTTCCTCCGCTTGCTGTTCACGATACTGACCCTGTCCGACGTCCGTCGTTGTGATTTCCCCGAGCGTGAGGGCCACAGATTGCTCCACGCCGTCCACAGAGCGAAAAACTACCGATACGCCTGTCGGGATGACATTCGAAGGGTTTGCCGTGAAGTGAAGCTGGCGTGTCGACGGATCCCTTAGCGAGATATACCCGTATATCTTGGAGGGGTGGGCATTGGGGGCTTCCGGTTGTTGGACCCTGGCTGCCCAGACTGACACCACCCCCAGAACAGCACAGCCGACGACCAACAGTAGAACGATGCGTTTCATAGTCACAACCTCCTCTTGGATTGCGAATCTTATTGACAGATCGTGAATTTCTTGTCCGTGTTGCTGGCCCAGTTTCCACGTCGGTCCTGCAGTCCGACGTAGTAGGTAAACCTGTCACCCGACCGTATTCTCGGATTGTTAGGTATGAAGGTCTCGATCTGATTGTCTGACCAGCGCCTTATGGGCAGCGAAAGCTTGGTTCGCGTCCCATCCAGGACCAGCATCAGGCGATAGGCACCGGGACCTCGCCCGAATCCACGGCCGTTAATCACTAACGGCCCGTTCTTCTTTGGGCAGGGGCCGTCGTGCTTATACCCCTTGATGACAACCTTCCCTTGAATCCCTGCGGTCCCCGGCTGCAGAGGAGCCCCCGGGCGCCCGGGCTGCGGGGAACGCGAAGGAGGACGCAGCGCTGAAGAGGCAGGAGCCGGAGGCCGACCGCCCCTCACATTCGAGGGTCCCGGCTTTGGAGGCTCTTTCCTCTGAGGGGGAGGCTTTGGTCCGAAGCGGGGACGGGGCGGCCTAACCGACTTAGGGGCGCGTCCGGCACTGCTTGGAGGAGGCTTGGGTGCGACGCGCCCGGGAGGCCTCGGATGAGGCGGTGTCTTTCCTGGCTGAGGCTTCTGTCCGATCCCAGGGGGTCCCGGCGGTTGTTGGCCGGCCTGCCCGGCGGGGCCGATGCCCGCCTGTCCACCCGGCTGCGTGCCGCTCGCAGATGCACCCCCCTGGGGCTGACCTGCAGCTCCACTCGCCTGACCGCCTTGAGCCGCGGTCCCTGACGGACCCCCCCCACGGGGTCCGACTGCCTGCTGCGATCCGGCCGGGGCCGGATGTGTCCCTTCGAAATCCACTCGCTCCAGGCCACCCATCTCAGAAGGCCCTGCGGCCTCACCAGAAGAGGTCGACAGCGGATGGCTTCCCTCGAAGTCTACGCGCAGCGGAGGGCCGATCTCGATGGGCCCACCAGCCGACGGCGCCTCGAACGGATGGATGCCCTCGAAGTCCACTCGGACCGGTGGACCAGGGGCCGTCTGCTCCTGGGCCACAACCAGGCCAAGTGGAATCAATAAGAATACTGCGAAAAGAAAGACGCGTTTCATAAACCCTCCCTTCTGATGAACTGTTCGCCGTCTGGAGACGGCTCCTACCGGGTACGACCCCGTGACCACCTGGGCACGGACTGCGTACGGTGTGCTAAATGGTATTCACCTAACCTGTAAGTTAGGTTATGTGCGACTTTCAGTATGTGACCATTTACACCAAAATTGGAGCTTCTGCTAATATTCTCAACATTTTGTTCTGAGCAATTTGAGGGAGCAATATAGGGCACGGTCATGTAGGGCACAATTCCTTTGAAACTGTTCGATTCGAGATCTCTGAGATCGGGCGGGTGCTCTTCGAGAAAGCACTTTGAGAAACAGTCGGTTACTCCTATATTTGTCGCACCTGCGTCACTGGTGCCGGAAGGACAGTTCGTCCAATCCGGAGAATAGGGAAGCCGGTGAGAATCCGGCGTGGCCCCGCCACTGTGATCGACGTCAGGCCCTCTCGCGGATAGCCACTGGTCATTCAAGACCGGGAAGGCCGGGAGCGGCCGTCGAAAGCCAGGAGACCTGCCCTGACGCGAAGAACCCAACCGCCTTCGAGGGAAGAGCGCGGGCGATTTCGCACAAAAAATCAAACCCGGCGCCTTTCGAATGGCCCGGGTTTTTGTTTTGCCGTGGTCGTAATGGGTTTTCCGATTTACCACGTGGTAGAGACGCCCCACCGGGGGGAGACGCCCCACCGGGGCGTCTCTACAGTGTCACGAAATACGCGATGTTAAACGTCAGAAATTTAACGTGCGGGTACGGCGCTGACCCTGTTCTGCGCAACGTCAGTTTCAGCCTCTCGCCCGGCGACTTCGTCGGGGTCATCGGCCCGAACGGCTGCGGGAAGAGCACCCTCCTGCGCGCCCTCACCGGCCTCCTGAAGGCGCCGGCCGGCGCCGTGACGCTCAACGGCCGCGAAATCGGCGGCCTCTCGCGGCGCGAGGTGGCGAGGCAAATCGCCGTCATCCCCCAGGATACCGTGCTCCTGTTCGAGTTCTCTGTCCTGGAGATGGTCCTGATGGGCAGAACGCCCCACCTGAAGCGCTTTCAGCGCGCGTCGAGCCACGACCACGACCTGGCGATGGAGACCCTCCGACAGACCGATCTGCTCGACCTGAGAGATCGCAAGGTCACCGAGCTCTCGGGCGGGGAGCGCCAGCGGGCTGTCATCGCCCGGGCCCTGGCCCAGGAACCTGTGCTCCTCTTGCTGGACGAGCCGGACAGCCACCTGGACATCGGGCATCAGATCGAGGTCTTCGAGCTCCTCAGGCACCTCAACACGGCCCAGGACACGACCCTCCTCTGCGTGTCACACGACCTGAACCTGGCCTCCGCCTACTGCGAGCGCCTGATGCTGATGGAGGGAGGCCGCGTCGTTGCATCGGGGCCGCCGGAAGAGATCCTCACTCCGGAACATATCCGGAATGTCTACGGCGTCGACGCCGTCGTGCAGTCGAATCCGGTCAGCGGATTTCCGCAGATCACGCCGTTTGCGGCGCGCGATGCTGGGTGATAGAACCCACCCCACCCCTGCGGGGCACCCCTCCCAGGAGGGGATTTTGAGTGACCATGTGGGTAAACTCAGTGAATACGAAAGTCCCCTCCTTGGAGGGGATTTAGGGGTGGGTCCGGCGCCAGGACTCTGATGGTCAAGCCGTGCGGCGGCAAGTTCGGTCCGCAATCCGCAATTGATGAACGGATGAACAACATGCCTCTCCGTATACATGTAATCATCACCCTGATCCTGGCCGCCAGTGCTCCTGCCGTCGCAGACCTCCCCATCGAGGCCACAGACGCGTTGGGCGACCGGATCACCCTGAACGCCTATCCGGAGCGCATCGTCTCTCTGGCCCCGAGCAACACCGAAATCCTGTTCGCCCTCGGCGCCGGGGACCGGATCGTGGCTGTGACGAACTACTGTGATTATCCACCTGAGGTCGAGCACCTGCCCCGAATCGGGGGCTTCTCGGACGCGAGCCTGGAGCTCATCGTCTCCGTACAGCCCGACCTCGTCGTCGCCGCGCGTTTGAACCCCCTCGAGGCCCTGGAGAGTCTCAAGCGCTTCGACATCCCGGTCTTCGTCCTGGCCCCTTCTACTCTGGAGGAGACGATCCGGGTCATCCGGCAGACCGGACGGCTCATCGGAGAAGAGGACGCCACGTCCCGTCTGATAAAGCAGCTGGAGAGCAGGATCGAGGCCGTGCGGAAGATCGTGTCGGCGATCGGTCAGGAGGACCGTCCCCGCGTCATCTGGGGCCGGCTGGCCGCTCCGTTCTACTCGGCCGGCCCGGGGAGCTTCATCGATGACCTCATTCGCGCGGCTGGAGGCGTGAACATCATCGGATCTGGAAACACCTGGCCGCAAATCGGCCTGGAAACCGTCGTCGACCGGAATCCGGAAGTCATAATCGTTTCTGTCGAGTCTCCCGAGAGCATCCCGAAGGACATCGCCAGACTCAGAGAGACGTCAGGCTGGAAAACGATCGATGCCGTGAAGACGGGTCGGATCTATCACCTGGATCTCGATCTCCTGGGCCGGCCCGGACCCCGCCTCGTGGACGGCCTCGAGCGCCTCGCGGCCCTCCTTCACCCCGGCAGATTCAAGAAATGACACGCATCTGGCAAAGGCCGGCGCTGATCGTCCCCATCCTGATCCTCCTGCTCGCCGGCTCGGGTCTGCTCTCGCTCGGGGTCGGCACGGCCGAGATCCCCCTCCGGGACGTGGCCGGAATCCTCACCGGCGAAAAGCTGGAAGGACCGGCCGGCACGATCGTTCGCGACATCCGGCTCCCACGTCTGATCCTCGGCATCCTGATCGGGGCCGCCCTGGCCGTGGCCGGCGCGGCCATGCAGGGGTTTTTCCGGAACCCGATGGCCGATCCCTACATCGTGGGCGTCTCTTCCGGCGCCGCCTTCGGGGCCACGATCGGGATGGTGCTGCACATCGACTTCTGGTTCGCCGGGCTGAGCGCCACGCCGATCCTCGCCTTCGCGGGCGCCCTCTCTGTCACCTTTCTGGTCTACGCCCTCGCCCTTCGCGGCGGACGCGTGCCGGTCACCCTGCTCCTCCTGATCGGCGTCGCTGTCGGCGCCCTGGCCGCAGCAGGGACCTCCTTCCTGATGATCCTTGGAGACGAAGACCTGAGGCTCATCCTCTTCTGGCTGCTGGGCAGCCTCTCGTCCAGACGCTGGGACCACGTCCAGATGATCCTCCCCTACGTCGCGTTTGGAATCGCCGTGATCTGGGCCTACGCGAGAGACCTGAACCTCCTCCTCCTGGGAGAAGAGACGGCCCATCACACCGGAGTGGAGGTCGAGGGCGTCAAACGAATGGTACTCGGGGCCTCTGCCCTCCTCGCCGCCGCCGCGGTCTCCGTCAGCGGCCTGATCGGGTTCGTCGGCCTGGTCGTCCCCCACCTCGTCCGCCTGGTCGTCGGACCCGACCATTTCCGGCTCATCCCGGTGTCGGCCCTCGCGGGCGCGCTCCTGATGGTCCTCGCGGACATCCTCGCTCGAATCCTCGCGGCCCCGTCAGAGATCCCCATCGGGATCATCACCTCTGCGCTGGGTTGTCCCTTCTTCCTCTTTTTGCTTTCCCGCAGAAGCGACGTCGCCTTTTGAGAAAATCTCGCACGGACCGGGTACCGGGGTTCGGGTACCGGGTACCGTGGGGTGTCATTTACTTGGTGAAAGATTTAAGGGCAGGCGCGGAGGCCTGCCCCTACGGGTCATTTAGATCGCGAGTAGTTTCGATTACGAATCACGATCCAAGATGCCCGGTTTTGCGGTACCCGATACCCGTGTTTTGATTTCCCGGTACCCGGCATTCTGGGTACCGGGTACCGGGGGTGTCATTTACTTGGTGAAAGATTTAAGGGCAGGCGCGGAGGCCTGCCCCTACAGGTCATTTAGATCGCGGCTAGTTTCGACTACGAATCACGATCCAAGATGCCTGGTTTTGCGGTACCCGATACCCGTGTTTTGGTTTCCCGGTACCCGGCATTCCGGTACCGGGTACCGGGGGTGTCATTTACTTGGTGAAAGATTTAAGGGCAGGCGCGGAGGCCTGCCCCTACGGGTCATTTAGATCGCGAGTAGTTTCGATTACGAATCACGATCCAAGATGCCCGGTTTTGCGGTACCCGATACCCGTGTTTTGATTTCCCGGTACCCGGCATGTAACAGTGAAGAAAAAGAGGTGGGTAAAAAGGAAGGCTTCGGAAGGAAATTAAGCGGGAGGAGAAAACACAGCGGGTTCGAGTCCAATCGCCCTTCGCACCTGAATGACGGCACCGCGGTAGTGGCTCCTCACGGAGCTCTTTGAAATCGAAAGAAGCATCGCGATCTCGCCCACGGTCTTGCCTTGAAGGCGGAGGAGCAGGACCTCGTATTTCCGGCCCGAAACGACCGTCTCCATCACATCCTTCACCTGGGCGAGCCGAATGGGATCGGGACGGTCCGGCTTGAAGGGAGGTCCACCATTCACGCCGAGGACGTGCTTCCAAATAAACGACATGAGGATCTGCTCCGTATCCGGGAAACAGCGCTCTAAAACGGTATCGTATCTGATGCCTGACATAAATCTCGATCGGTCAAAGGGTTTAAGTGCCATAAAAAGTTACCAATCCGAGCAATACCGGGCAAGCAAAAACTCGGATTTCGGCCACAGGCCCGGCCCGGGCACGGGGTTGAAAGCCCTTGACCTCGACCTCTAGATCCCTTATAGAGATCGTGTGAACTCCACTCAAGATCGATCGGATCAACCTGCAGCCGATCTCCGGACCCAGTCTCAGACAGCGAGGCAAAAACGATGACCGAACTGATCCTGGCGGTAAGCGCCGTCATTATCATCTCCGCACTCTGTTCCCTGTTCGAAGCGGTCCTCTATTCCGTTCCCTTCAGCCATATCGAGTCGCTGGCACAGGCGGGGCGAACGTCGGGTCAGATCCTGCGCAGGCTCAGGAAAAGTGAAAACGTAGACCGGCCGATTTCCGCCATCCTGTCGCTCAATACCATCGCGAACACGGGCGGCGCATTCATCGCGGGCGTGGCGTTCATCAAGGTGTTCGGACCTGAGTGGGAGGTCTATTTCACGATCGGCATCACGTTCTCCGTGCTGTTCTTTTCCGAAGTGCTGCCGAAGACCGTGGGGGTCGTCTACAATCGCCCGCTGTCTGGATTCATTGCCCGTCCGCTTCTGGCCCTGGTCTGGATCTTCACACCGCTGGTCTCCGTGCTCAGGATCGTCACGCGGATGATTTCTCGTGGTAAGACCGATGATGTCATATCCGGAGATGAAGTCGTTTCGATGGCGCTTGCAGGACATCGCGCCGGGGTCATAGATGCCGATGAGGCGAGGGTGATTCAAAACATCCTCTCCCTCAAATCCAAGGCCGCGCGAGACGCGATGACCCCCAGAACCGTCGTCTTTGGCCTCAGCGACCAGCTTTCGGTGGATGAGGCCCACGAAGAATCCGGAATCTGGGAACACAGTCGAGTACCGGTCTACGACAAAGAGTTTGAAGACATCGTTGGAATCGTCCTTCGACGGGACGCGCTCTCCGCGAGGGCGGAAGGCCGCGGAAACGTGAAACTCTCCGAACTCATGCGGCCGGTGCACTTCGTCTCCGAGTCGACGACGCTGGACAGAATCCTCAAAATGTTCCTGGAACGCCGCCAGCACCTGTTCATCGTGATCGACGAGTTCGGGGGGTTGGCCGGCGTACTGACGTTGGAAGATGTACTGGAAGAAATTTTGGGAAGGGAAATCGTCGACGAGTTCGACCAGGTCACCGACATGCGCGAACTGGCCCGCAGAAGACGTCAGCAGACGTTGAAAGGGTAGTCAGAAGTTGGAAGGGGTCGCGGGTCGCTGAACGAACTCAACCCGTCGACATCTTGAGGATTTTTTCGATGTCCACGTTATATTTTTCGGGATCCATCACTTTAATGATCTTTCGCTCCTCAGATGCGTGAGGGTCCGCAAGGTCCACGACCAACGGCGTCGCCCGCCGCTTCTTGTATCGCGTGATAATCACTCCGACTTTGGGCTGGCGCGAATCCTCCGGATTGGGTTCGCAGACCACGCCGACTTCGCCCGTATTCAAGGCCACAAGGCTGCTGACAGGATAGAGACCCAGAGCCTTGATAAAGAGTTCGACGACATCGCTCCGAAACTCCTTGTCCCGGTTTCCGTAGATCCGGCTGAGCGCGGTATGGGGCGTCAACGCCGGTTTGTAAACACGCGCTGACGTCAGCGCATCGTAGACATCGGATATCGCGGTAATCTGCCCGAGTCGGTGGATCTCGCCACCCTTCAGGCTATGGGGGTAGCCGCTGCCATTCAGCATTTCGTGGTGCTGCGTGGCGATAAAGAAGCCTTCTTCCGTAATGCCCGACATCTCCCGCAGGATCTCCTCGCTGTAGACCGTGTGTTTCCGCATCTCTTCCAGCTCGTGCGGCTCGAAGCGGCCCGGTTTGTTCAGGATCTCGAGCGGCACCTTCGTCTTGCCGATATCGTGCAGCAGCGCCGCGGTGGCCACCGTCTCCGCCGTTTCTTCATCCACGCCCTCGGCGTGCAGCACGGCCAGAACCAGGACGCACACGTTGATGCAGTGGGTCGCCGTGTAGGCGTCGTGCTCCTTGATTCGAGTCAACCCCACCATGGCGTCCACGTTCCGCATCACGCTCTTGGTGATCAGTTTTCCGGCCGCATCGATCTTCTGCTTGTCCATCGATCCGCCCATGGCCACGCTCGTCAGGGTCTCCTTCACCGCTTTTGTGGCGGCAGCCCGGGTCGCCCGCGCAACCTTGAGCTCATCCTTGTAATGGGCCTCGCGACCTGGAGGGGGAGGCTTTTTCTTGGGCTCCCGGGGCATCTGGGGAACAGCAGCCGAAACCGGCCTTCCGCCTGGCGCGTCGGCCCCCTTGGTCGTGTCGATGGTCACCTCTCCGAGGCCCGCCTCTTTCAGACGTCGGATCTGATTCTCTGAGGTGACCAGCATCCCCTTGCCCAGCAGCAGGACGTTCTTGTTGGACGAGCCCTTGCTCTTGCCGCCCTCCTTGACGTCTGCCTCCATGAACATGCCGACCTTGAGCTGGTCGATATTGATTTTCTTCTTCATCGTGCCTCAGGTTTCATTCTGATACCCAAAACAAAAACGGCCGAATTCGTCTCCCTCATCTCAGGACAGAGCTCAGCCATTAGACCTCGGAACAGTATTTGGCGTTATACCGTGTTTACCCCCGACACTTCGTGACCCACTTGAAACCCCCGAACTTTGTTTAATATAGACCTGCGTTCCGATCCTTGTCAACCGATTTTAAGAAATCCATCAGAGGTTTCCATCTTTCCGCTCGGTCAGGTCCCAAGAGCGAGCCTGTATGCGAGAGAGGATAGACCGGAGCCGTGAATTGTCTTTCCCCGTGAGCCCCCGGTTTCGCCAGGGGGCGTCCCCGTCCTTCACCTGCCTCGTCATCTGAACGCTGAGATTGTGCGTAGACAGATCCACGACAACCGAAATTCGGGTTCGGTGCGACTCTTGAAGAAGGAGCTGTCCGGCGAAGCTCGACTCTGCTCGCCAATCTGTCGTCACAACCCCGGCCTCCGAATCTGCCGTGATCACCGTATACCCTTCATCTTGAAGGACGATAACGGAGGCATTCACGAGTTCGCTCGTCGCCAGCCCCTCGGCGACCGGACCCCCGAGGAGGGTCGGATCCACGACGCCGCATCCGGCGAGCGTCAAGAGCAGCAGAATCGGAATTAACTTTCCCATGGGACTGTCCCGTATGAGATACAGAAGGATGTGCCATCGCCGACTTCGCCTGCCTGATCACATTCTTATCACATCATTATCACATCGCAAAACCTGTGCCATCTGCTTACCTCCGCAACCCGCCCGGGTCCCGTTCCGATTCGGTGCCCCGCACTGTCTCCTTCCAGGCACAGCTGTGAAAATCCACGACAGAAGCGAGGTTTTTCAATACCCGGGCCCGGCTGGAATTCGGACCGCGAATTGTCTATATTATGGTCCTGCCTGGGACCCGGTTTTGAGGTCCCATAGGGCGGCTGCTCAGCGCATCGCCCGATCCACGTTTACAGGCCGTTCCCATCCGATCGCTTCGGAGATCGTTTCTTGGCATCGCTTGTCGAGCATAACGCCGCTTCGGATTTCATCCCCGCAGACTCCAGACCCTTCGGACTCCAGGAACTTCTCAAGGCCGCTTCGGCCGTCCGGCATAACCACGACGTGGAGTTGATCTCCAGAGCCTACGAGTTCGCCGAACGCGTCCACGAGAACCAATTCAGAAAATCAGGACAGCCCTACATCCACCACGTAACCCAGGTCGCGAACATCATCGCAGAGCTCAACCTGGATTCCTCCACGGTGGCAGCCGGCCTGCTCCACGACGTCGTCGAGAACACCGATGTCCCACTCGGCGACATCGAAACCGAGTTCGGGGAGGCGATCGCGACGCTCGTCGACGGCGTGACCCGTATCAAAGACCTCACCTTCCAATCGCCCGAAGCGGAACAGGCCGAGAACTTCCGCAAGATGCTCCTTTCTACGGTCAAGGACATCCGCGTTGTGCTGATCAAATTCGCAGACCGCCTCCATAATCTGCACACCCTGCAGTTCCTCGAGCCTGACATCCAACAAAGGATGGCGCTCGAAAGCAGAGACATCTATGCCCCCCTCGCGCATCGTCTCGGCATGGCCCGCATCCGCGCAGAGATGGAAGACTTGAGCCTCAAATGGCTGGAGTCTGAGACCTACCAGACGATCGAGGAGAGGATCAATCTAACGAAGGAGGAACGCGAGGCCTATATCGAGGAGGCCCGGCTGCCGATCCAGCAGGCATTGGAAAAGGCGGAAATCGAAGCCGATATCACGGGGCGACCCAAGAGTTACTACAGCATATACGGTAAGATGAAACGCCGCGGCGTGTCCATCGATGAGATGTATGACCTGATGGCCGTAAGGATCATCCTCAACACGGTCCCCGAATGCTACGAGGTGCTCGGTATCGTCCACAGCCTCTACACCCCGGTCATGGCCAGGTTCAAGGACTTTATCGCGACGCCCAAGGCGAACATGTATCAATCCCTTCACACGACCATCATCGGGCCAAAAGGGATGATGATGGAAGTCCAGATCAGGACGTGGGAGATGCATCAAATCGCCGAGGTCGGAATCGCATCTCATTGGCGATACAAGGAGGGGAAGCAGGCACCCTCCGACCTGGACCGACACGTCGTCTGGCTCCGCGGTCTTCTCGAATGGATTAGAGAGACGACCGACCCTCAGGAGTTCATGGAAGATCTGAAGGTCGACCTCTTTCCGAGAGAGATATTCGTGTTCACACCCAAGGGCGATCTTATCAGGCTCCCCGAGGGCGCCACCCCGATCGATTTTGCGTTTGCGATACATACGGACATCGGGCTGCGCTGCACGGGGGCGAGGGTCAAGGGGCAGATGGTCCCGCTATCGACCGCGCTTCAGACCGGGAATACGGTCGAGGTGATGACCTCCCCGCATCAGCATCCCAGTCGAGACTGGCTGCATTTCATCAAGAGCGCGAAGGCCCGGAGTCGAATTCGCCGCTGGCTTCGAGAGGAGGAACACTCGCAGAGCGTGAAGCTCGGCCGGGACATGGTCAGCCGGGAACTCAAGAAACGCAGGAAACGGGTCGAGGACGAGAAGCTCCTTCAGGCGGCGGTCGACACCGGATTTCGGAACGCGGAACAGCTCTACGCGGGAATCGGCAACGGGGACGTTAGCCTGGACAGAGTCTTTCAAAAACTTTTCCCGAAGGCCCGTCCCGCGATCCGGCCGCTCCGGACCGAGCCTTCACGCAACGACCACAAGAGCCTCATCAACATTCGGGGCCTCAACAACCTGCTGACCCACTTTGCGCGCTGCTGCCGGCCCATCCCGGGCGATCCGATCCTGGGGATCATCACTCGCGGCCGGGGTGTTTCAGTGCACAGGAGGGACTGCCTCAATGTCTCGAACTCGGAAGTGGAGCAAGATCGCATCCTGGATCTGGACTGGGACACGGAACAGGAAGTCTCCTATTCGATCGAGATCAAAGTCTCGGGTGAAGACCGGCCCAACTTTTTACGGGACGTCACTCACGCCATGTCCGACCAGGGGGTCCAGGTGCTCGAAGGCGAGTTAAAATCCGCGGACGGCGTCGTTGGCGACCGATTCCTGGTTGAAATCAAAAGCAGAGATCAACTCGCCACGCTTTTTAAGAAGCTCCTCGAAGTACGGGGTGTGACAGATGTGCAGCGCGTGGACGAAGCGCCGGACGATGCGTAGCCAAGGGCAGACCGCGGACGGCCGACCGCCGACCGCACGATGAACAACGTTCAGATTCGAGGAACGACAAAGGGGCCCGACATTATGTCGTCGGACCCCTGATTCATTTCCGCTCGCCAAATTACCCACCCCGCCCCCTGCTTACATCGTGCCGCAGCTATCCCCTGTGAACTGCGAACCGGGCACTCCTCCAAGGAGGGGACAGCCTTTCAATCGCCAATCCCAAATCCGCAATCCGCAATTGAATGGCTTTCAGGCCTTGCGGTACCCGGTACCCGTGTCTTGATTTCCCGGGGCGACGCAGGCGTCGCCCCCAAACCGTCAGGTCTCTGTAACCTATCTACCTATCCCGGTACCCGGTTCTTAGGGGTTCGTTCCTTCCCCATCGACCTGCCGTTTCCACGCATCCAGCCTTCGCAGGGCCTCGACAGGTGTTGTGTTCCCGATATCCAGGTCCCGAAGTTCCGACAGGATGAGATGCGCTTCCGGCTGGGCTGGCGGTTCCTCGCCCGGTGCGAACAGACCCATCTGATCGGTGCGTTCATTCCGACGTCGTGAGCGGCTGACAGCCGAGCCCTTCAGCGTCAGGTCGTTCGTTTCCAGCCGAGCGAGGACCTCCTTGGCGCGCGCAATCAGTTCGGTCGGCATACCGGCCAATCGTGCGACCTCGATCCCGTAGCTCCGATCACATCCCCCTGGCACGAGCCGGTGCAGGAAGGCGATCTCATCCCCCACCTTGCGAACGGCCACACTCTGATTCACCACACGAGGCAGGACCTCCTCCAGTTCCGTAAGCTCGTGATAATGGGTCGCGAAAAGCGTCCGTGGACAGATTCCCGCGGAATTGTGCAGGTGCTCCGTCATCGCCCACGCGATGCTCAACCCGTCGAAGGTGCTCGTCCCCCTTCCGATCTCATCCAGGAGCACCAGGCTCCTGGGCGTCGCATTGTTGAGGATGTTGGCGGCCTCGTTCATCTCCACCAGGAAGGTACTTTCTCCCGCGGCGAGATTGTCCGAAGCGCCCACGCGCGTAAAGATCCGGTCCACGACGCCCACCCTCGCCGATGCTGCTGGCACGAAGCTGCCCAGCTGGGCCATCATCACGATCAGACCGACCTGGCGCAGGATCGTCGACTTCCCGGCCATGTTCGGACCGGTGATGATCAGGATCTGCGCCTGCTGCGCGTCCACGAGGACATCGTTCGGCACGAACTTCCCGTCGGGCAAGAGCTGTTCCGCGACCGGATGACGGCCCGCATCGATCTGGATGACTTTATCCTCCACAACGGTCGGACGGACATAGTCGTTCAACGCAGCCACCTCTGCCAGCGAAGCCAGGACATCCACCCTGGCCACGCTCCGGGCGTTCCACTGAACAGCCTCGACCCATCCCGCGATTTTCTGTATCAACTGGAGAAACAGCTCCTTTTCAAGCTCCTTCGCCCGATCGTCGGCCCCCAGGATCCTGGCCTCCCAGTCTTTCAGCTCGGGCGTGATATACCTTTCGGCATTCACCAGGGTCTGTTTTCGGATGTAGTCGCTCGGCGCGCGATCTGCGTTCGCCTTCGTCACCTCGATGTAATATCCGAATGCCCTGTTGTAGCCCACTTTCAATGAAGGAATACCCGTTCGCTTGCGTTCCTGGGTCTGCAGGGCGGCGACCCACGATCGCCCGCCCGAGGCCACTTCCCTGAGCTCATCCAGATCCGCGTTCAAACCCTTCCGGATGATTCCCCCATCGCTCAGCGTAGCTGGGGGCTCCTCTGCCAGCGTTTGGTCGATCAGATCGGCGAGCCGCCCCAGGTCGGGCATCTCCGCTTCCCGTATCGTTTTCAGCAGCCGGGAACAGGCCTCCTGGAGCGCATCCCGAAGGGGCGGCAGGGCAAGCACCGACGTCTTCAGCCCCGCCACGTCCCGGGGATTGGCTCGGCCGCAGCAGACCCTGGACATCAGTCGCTCCAGATCCCCCACGTCTCGAAGCCCCTCACGAACTGCAGCTCTCAACGCCGGTGCCTGAACGAATTCCTCCACTGCGTCCAGCCGAGCGTCGATCCTGGAGATCTCCAACAGAGGGGCGGTCAGCCAGGTTCGGATCATTCGAGCACCCATAGAGGTGCCCGTTCTGTCCAACACGGAAAGCAGCGTGCCATCTCGTCGATGCTCCTGAATGGACGTAATCAGCTCCAGATTCCGCTGGGTCACCAGATCCAGGGTCATCGAGACCCCTGTACGTTCCCGGGACATGCGGGTAAGGTGAGAAAGCTCGCCCTTTTGGTTTCGCTTGAGATATGCGACCGCTCCACCCGCCGCGCAGATCCCCGCCTTCAAATCCTCGCAGTCGAACCCTTTGAGGGAGGAGACTCGAAACTGCTCCCGAAGGGCATCGTAGGCGTAGTTGTAACTGAAGGTCCACTCCTCGTAACCGCTCAGAACAGCACCGGGCAACTTCTGGAGACACAATGTTTCGTTGGCCTCCGCCCAGGACTCCGGCGCGACGATCTCGGCCGGATCGACGCTCTGCAGCGCCTCCCAGAGGCGGTCGGGGCTGTCCTCCGACACCCGGAAGGCGCCCGTCGAATGATCGATCACGGCCAGACCCACCCGGTCATCCAGGAGACAGAGCGCTGCGAGGTAGTTGTTTCTCCTCTGATCCAGCAGGTTCTCTGAAAGTGCCGTGCCTGGAGAGACCACCTGAACGACTTCACGACGCACGATCTTTTTTCCTGCCTGGGGCGGCTCCATCTGCTCGCATATGGCCACCTTCTTTCCGGCCTTGATCAACCGGGCGAGATAGGCGTCCACGGCATGATGGGGAACCCCGGCCATGGGCACCTTGTCCGTACGGCCGTTGTTGCGTGCGGTCAGGGTCAGGCCCAGCAGGTGGGACGCCTCCACCGCGTCATCGTAGAAGGTCTCGTAGAAGTCCCCCATCCGAAACAGCAGAATGGCGTCCGGGTATTCGGCCTTGAAGCCCAGAAACTGCTCCATGGCCGGTGTGGTTCCTTTTTCTATTTTCCTATCCATTACCTCGCTTACTCCAATCCCCTGTTACCAGCTTTTCAGCTGCCCGACTCTGGAGTATTGCAGTACTGGAGTGTTGGAGTATTGGAACGTCTGCGTTCTCATTACTCTCCTTATCCAGTTCTAGACTCTCAGAACCCGGGATATATATTTCCTCCTCTTCTGAAATTCGGTCCATCCAAGACCCTTCATCTTTCTTGTTTTCAAGCGACTGCACGAGCCTCAAAAGCTTGTTTTCGACCTCGTAGTGGAGCTTGTCTATTTCTTCGAACTGCGAGCTTGAGATCTGACCCGTTTCCTTCAGGCCAGCCAGCCTCGTCAGGGATTCCGACAATGAACCAAGAGATATGTACAGAAACCTCAGATAATCGTTCACGGTACGACGAGAATACCCTTCAGCGATATTCGCCGAAATTGATTGAACAGAACCGTAAATCTGTGACCGAAGCCTGAGGTCGACATCTGAATTCTTAACCAATCTCCATGTAAAGTCGAAAAGTTCCATCGACTTCTGCCAGACCTCCAACTTCATGTACCCGCGGTTTTTATTTCTGAAAGTAGTGTATTCCATCAATCCAAATTACTCCATTCCTCATTGCTGTTCGTCAAGCTACGGGCTCTGGGATTCTGTAGTATGACAGTACTGGAATGATGGAGTGTTGGATAAACGGACTGCATTCGGCCATAGTTTTCCAAATCTCCAATACTCCGGATTCTTGTTTCCCATTACTCCAATACTCCATTACTCCATTCCCCCAGCGCTGGCGTATTTCAACCGTCGAATGCGCTCCTCCACAATCTCTCTTATCCCTTCCGGATCACTGGCCAGCAAGGCCTCCGCCTCCCGCAGCGCCGCTTCCCTGTGATTCCCCTGGACGTTCGCGTCCACGATGCCGAGGTGGGCAAGCGCCCTGACATCAGACCTCGGGAACCGGTCCAGCACGGCCCTGAACGCGACGGCCGCGGAGTCTGGCTTCCGGGTGATCAGAAAGGTCAGCCCGACTCTGTAGTGGGCCCGCGGCGCCAGGGGGCTGTCGCGATAGGAAGACAGAAGGCGT
Source organism: Candidatus Latescibacterota bacterium (assembly GCA_965248435.1). GTDB lineage: Bacteria > Latescibacterota > UBA2968 > UBA2968 > CBDFJH01. Next base: position 5,068,274 of record OZ252100.1, on the reverse strand, counting down.
CGATAACGGCGCCGGGCCGTGAGGTAGAGCCCCTGTCCCCCGCCGTAGTCGGCCTCGGCCAGCTCGAAAAGGGCGTCATCCGCCAGCGCGTGCTTCGGGTGTGCCGCCAGCAGCCTTTCGAAGAAGCCCCTGGACACCGCCCCTGATGGTGAAAGCCGTCCAAGAAAGTAAAGCGCCTCCGGGTCGTTCGGACGGGTCTCCAGCCGGCGCTCGAAGCCTGCCCTGGCCGCTTCGAAGCGGCCCGCCTCGAACAGGGCGAAGGGGTTGGCCTGCAGCAGCAGTACGGCCGGAATGAAGATCGCGACGAACAGTATCATTCGGCCCCGCGCCCGTTCGCGGCCCTGCGCGTGAGCACGAACCGATCCTCCTGTTCCCGGTAGAACCCGGCCACAAACTTCCGCTCCGTGAACCCCCAGGACTCGTAAAGCCGCAGCGCCGCCTCGTTGGAGGGGTTGACAGTCAGAAAACAGTCCCCTCCCGCATCATCCACCTCCGACAGGACGGCGTCGATCAGCTTCGTCCCGATCCCTTTCCCCCGGTGTTCCTCTGCCACAAAAGCCTTGTGGAGGCAGAACGGTCCGGTCAACGTCGGAAAGACGAGGACCGCCCCGACGATACTGTCCGCCTCCCTGGCGCAGTAGACGAACGCGTGCTCGACCCAGAGCCGCCAGACGTGTTCGCCGTCCGGGATGAACTCGGATTGAGGATACTTCAGCCAGGCGATGCGATCCAGATGGGCGATGGCCAGAAAATCTGAGGGCTCGGCGCGATCGATCGAGATCATGGATTCGGGACAAGGCTGACACTTGAGACCATTGAACTCCGATGAACGGATCGGGGTCAAAGGCCTGCGTGGCTTCGAATGGACAGGATCTATGGAGGAGAGTTCGGTGTGTTCTTCAGCGAGGGAGAGGTCAGCGCCCGCTGCAACCACTGGATGAAACGAGGCAACTCCAGCTAGAGGCGCCTGGAAGGAATATAGCGGATCCTCGGAGATTGGGTAGAGGAAATTCCTTGTTCGCTGGGGGCGACGCGATATGAGATCGAGCCCTTCACCAAAACCTATTCCGAAAGCGACGCTATGCCATCTCGCGAAGCTTCGCGCAAAGAAGCGCAAGTCTATGCAGTCTTCCAGATACCAGGATTCAGAGACACGGCCGTCCGAAATACCCTCCTATACCATTGTAAATATTACCCTTAAAAGCATTCAAAGAACGGATTCACTGAAGCGGCACGGGGCTTGCAATGGAGACCGGGTAGAGAGATAGATTCTTTGATCGAAACTAAGTCCGAAAACTGGGAGGTCAGAGATGACGAATCCAGGATCCAATCGAGCGTTGAGAATGACCATCCCTTTCCTGTTCGGAATGATGCTGGTCGTGAACTGCGCGTCGGAGGGAAGCAAAGGCGGGAGCGGCTGCGAGATGCCGAATATGTCTCAAGGAGGCGGAGCCCCAAGACCCAAGGTGGTCGGCGGTGCCATAATCGAGTCCCAAGGTTCCGGCAAGACGAAAGTTCCCGGCGTCGCCGTGACGGTTACAGTCAAAACGCATCAATCTTACGGGACCAAACCCCGGGTCCTGAACGTAATGACGGTCAAGACCGACATCAACGGACAGTTCCGGCTGGAACTCAGCCCACGGGCAGGGGAGGTAGAAGTCAGGCCGACAAAGGCGGGATACAGGTTCGATCCTGAAGTCTTTCGGGGACCTCCCAGCCAGGCCCTGAACTTTACAGCTTCGCGCTCTGGCGTCTAGCAGTCTCGATGGGAGTTAAGAAATGACTAACTCCAGGTTCAACCGCACGCTCAGAACGGGGATCCCGATCCTCTTCGGGATGATGCTGGTCGTCAACTGCGTATCTGAGGGCGGAAGTGGGAGCGGCTGCGCAAGTCCCGTGGCCCCGACACAAACCCCACATGTTCAAACGGTGGTCAGTGGAACCGTGTTCGAGTCCCGCAATGGTGTCGTAACGAACGTGCCCGACGTTACTCTGTCCGTGATCATCAATCCACAAGCGGCCGCAAGCAACATCCTCAAGGTCAAGACCAACGGCGGCGGAAATTTCCGGTTGCACGTCGGGGGTGTGAACTCGGTGGAAGTCCGGCCATCAAGGGAGGGATACAGATTCAATCCCACGGTCTATCGTGGACGTCCTCGCGGGGGGGTAAACTTTACGGCTTCGCGGACTGGCGGTTAGCATTCCAGGGAGGACTGAAAGATGACAAACTCGAGGCTCAATCGCACGTTCAGACTGGGGATTCCCTTCCTGTTTGGAATGCTCCTGATCGTAAACTGCCAGACTCAAAGTAAAAGTTCAGGTGGCGGTGGAAGTACGGGCGGGAGTGGCTGTGAAAGCCCAAATAGTTCCCATTCTGACTCCACCGAAAGCCAACATTGGGCGATCACAGGTACTGTGGTCGAGTACCGTAATTCTGTTGAAACGAGAGTTCCTGACGTGGCCATAACCATGACAATCGTCGATCCCGTCGCGGAAACAAGACGCACCTTGACCAATGTGAACGGGGAGTACCGAGTGAGCTTTTTCGCACCCCAGGGGGTCGTAGAAGTCAGACCCACCAGGGAGGGATACAGGTTCGATCCTGAAACCGCGGCATTTGCTGGATCCAGTAATCGAGCAATAAACTTCGTAGCTACGCGTCTCGGCGTCTAGCCGCAATCATCCGGAGGGTCAACCGTGAAATGGATAAGCGCAATTCTAGTAGCGGCCAACTCATAGGTGGAGGGTTCGTGATGAAACATCTGAATGCTGTTCTGATGGGTGCCTTTTTGATCCACATCCTTTGGGTGCCCTCTTTGGCACAGGAGTCTTTGCCTGTTACTCCCGGCGCACGTGTGCGAATCATGGCGCGTTCCGTATCTAAGCACCGGCTTGTGGGAACGGCTGTAACAGTAAGCCGCGATACGATCCAGTTCAGGGCGAAGAAGGACGCTGCTCTCTTGGCCATTCCCATTGCTTCGCTTGAAAGACTCGACGTGCGCACCGGATCGAAGGGGAATCTAGCAAACGGTGCCCTTTTCGGGCTCGTTTCAGGTGGGGCTGTTGGCGCAATCATAGGGTTTGCCGGTGGTGATGATGATGAATCGGGCCTCTTCACTGCCCAAGATAAGGCCCTGATTTTGGGGGGTGTATTGGGCGGCATTGGCCTGGTATTCGGCACTGCAATTGGTGCAAGCATGGAAAGCGATATTTGGGAATCCGTACCTTTGGAGCGTATACGAGTGGGCGTCTTGCCCCGTCAGGATGGTGCTCTGGCGCTGACCGCGTCATTGAGGTTCTAGATCGGTCTTTTGGAGGGCCCTGATGAAGCATCTGAGTGAGCAGACAGGACTGACAAATTCTGCGTCTGCACTGCTGGCATTTAAGGTTCGTTTCGTGTTCGTGGTGAAGCGAATCGATTCCATAGGTGGGGAGGATAGTTAGAATGCCCTTCTCTGGTGGTCTTCGGCTAATATGTCTAGCCACTGGACTTGGACCATGATCAGTTTCGACGTGACCACACAACTTGAGGACACGAAACGGTCGCTGTTTCCTGAAAACGTCGGGCTATTACCAACACCACCTGGCGAAGGATCAGCCTGTGCAGAACGAGCTGGTTGACAATCTGCTTACCACCCCGGGATTATTTGTGGAGTTCGCCATGGATGATTACCTGAAGTGGCGTTCAACGCTTTTGAGTTCGGAATAATGAAGAAAAGGCAGGAGGTTGAACAACCTCCTGCCTTTCACTTTCCCTCCTTAAAATTCGACCAGTCTCTAAAGAATCCCCTCTTCTTTGAGCCGCATAAACCACTCGTGAAATCGGGCAATCCCCTCCTCCACGTCCACCTTCGGCTCATATCCGAAAAGCTTTCTTGCCTTTGAGACGTCGGAGTGTGTCACCTTCACGTCACCGGGCTGCTCGGAGGCGTACTCGATCTGCACCCCTTCGAACAGCTCCTGAAAGATCTCCAGAACGCGGCGCAGCTCCACCGTCTTCGTATTCCCGAAGTTGACTGTTTCGAACGGCTGTGGGCGATCCACCGCAGCTGTAAGCCCATCCACGATATCCGAAACAAAGGTGTAGTCCCTTCGTGTGCTCCCGTCCCCGAACGCCTTGATAGGGTTCCCCTCGGTGATGTTCCGCGCGAAGGTGTGGAAGGCCATGTCCGGACGCTGTCTCGGACCGTAGACTGTAAAAAAACGGACGCAGGTGATCGGGATGTCGTAGAGGTGGTGGTAGGTATGGCAGAGCAGCTCGGCGCTCCGCTTGGTCGCCGCATACGGGGAGATCGGGCGGTCCGCTGGGTCGTCCTCGCGATAAGGAAGCCGCGAACTCGCGCCGTAGACCGAAGAAGAGGAGGCCACCAGAAGGTTCTCGATATCGGCCTCGCGGCACGCCTCGAGGACGTTGAGCGTGCCGCGCACGTTCACTTCTTCGTAGAGCAGGGGCTGCTCGATCGACGCGCGGACCCCCGCGTAGGCAGCCAGGTGGACGACGCGCGAGACGTCGTGTCCGTTCAGCACCTGGGTGATCGCGCCGGCGTCGCGGATATCGCACTCAACGAGCGTGAAGTTGGGATCGTCCAGAACGTCGGAAAGATTGTGACGCTTGAGCGCGGGCAGGTAATGGTCGTTGAAATCGTCTACGACGACGACCCGGTCCCCCCGGCTCAGCAGCCTTTCCGTCAGGTGCGAACCGATAAATCCGGCCCCGCCAGTGATAAGAAGTGCGGACAAAGGCCTCGTCCTAGTCGACGATCTCACCCACCATCCGGCCGTCTTCCTCCTGATTCAGACGGACCTGACGGATCTGATCTATCGCGGAATCGGGTCCGGGGGCAAAACATCGAATGTAGTTGTCGGACACCCCCTGAAGGAATCCCGTGGCGGGCTCCCTCCGGTTTTCGAACAGGACTTCCAGTTGCTCTCCTACAAATTGAGACCGAAAGGCAAGCGCCTTCTGCTCGCCGAGCTCGCGAAGGGCTCCAGCGCGTTCCTTCTTCACCTTTGGGTCGACCTGATCGGCCATCCTCGCGGCAGGCGTGTTCCCCCTCGGTGAATAGGGGAAGACGTGCAGGTAGACCATCGGGCTTTGCGAGATCAAGTCATAAGTGTTCTGGAACGCCGCCTCCGTCTCTCCGGGGAACCCGACCATCACGTCGCCACCGATGCCGATGCCCGGAATGCGGTCCTGCAGGCGGCCGACCAGGTCCAGATATTCGGCACGGCAATAGGGCCTCCGCATCGCCTTCAAGATTCGATCATCCCCGCTCTGGAGCGGGACGTGCAGGTGACGGCAGAACTTCTCTGATGCCGCGAAAAAATCGATCATCGCATCCGTGACGTAGGACGCTTCGATCGAGCTGACCCGGAATCGCCGGAGGCCATCCAGGCCTTCAAGCGCCTCCAGGACCTCCAGAAGCCCCCCGCCCTCCCCATCGGCATAGTCTCCGATATGCACGCCGGTGAGGACCACCTCCTGGTAGCCTTCGGCCGCGAGACGCTGCACCTGATTGACCGTGCTTTCCAGGGTGCGGCTCCTGCTGCGTCCTCGCGCGAAAGGAATGATGCAGAAGCTGCAGAACTCGTTGCACCCCTCCTGGATCTTGACGAAGGCGCGCGCCCGAGTCCCGAAGTTGGAGATGTCCATATCCTGAAACTCGGAGGCCCTGCTGCGCGTGACGAAACTTCGGCCGATCGAACAGGTGTCGTTGATCAGGTCGAGCAACTGTGTCTTCTCCCTCGTCCCCACGACCAGGTCGACTTCAGGCATGTCGGCGAGCGTGTCTGGATCGGTCTGCGCGTAGCACCCCACGGCAACGACCGTCCCCTCGGGAGAGTTCCGGTGCGCCCTGCGAAGCGCCTGGCGCGCTTGCGCGTCAGCCGCGCCTGTAACTGTGCACGTATTCACGACCGTGACGTCAGCCGGCTCACCGAACGCGACGACGCGATAGCCCGACCCCTCGAACTGCTGTCGGTACCATTCCGTATCGTATGCGTTGAGCTTACACCCCAACGTGTAGAATGAAACCCGCTTGTTGTGCATATAATCTTTCAGCATAGATACGACAAAGAGCTGAGGAAGTTTTCCTCAACTCTTTGAAGAAACAGGACACACACTCCCCCGGACACATCACGCCTGAGGTTCATCCTCCCTCTCGGCCGCGGGTCCGTTCTCTTCCCCCTCATCATCCGATTTGAATTCCTCTTCCGCGGCGTCAGGTTCAGAAGTTTCAGACGACTCCGCCACTTCCTCTGTTCCGCCGACCGCCACTTCATCGGACACGGTGGGCGCCAAAGCCTCGGGACCTGCGGACGTTTCATCAGAGACTGCATCGCTCGCCTGATCGGCCTCATCGCCGACCGCCACTTCATCGGACACGGCGGGTGCCAAAGCCTCGGGACCGGCGGACGTTTCATCAGAGACTGCATCGCTCGCCTGATCTGCCTCATCACCGACCGCGACGTCGACCCCGGCGCTTCCTTCCTCAGCGAACACGTCTGATGCGGATTCATCGGCGGCCTGCGGACCCTCGGTGTCTCCTGCGTCCTCGGCAGACGGTTCGGCGGAGACGACGTCGCTTTCCTGATCTGCCTCATCACCGACCGCGACTTCGACCTCAGTGGTTCCTTCCTCAGCGACGTCACCCCCGGTCCCAGCATCGGGCGCGGATGTTCCCACACCCCCCCAGGCATCGCCTTCCGCATCCTCGGCCACGAACTCCTGGACGGTCACCGGGCGCGCCTTGTGACTTTCGATGTATTCATTCACTTCTGCCTGCTCGGCATCGCGTAGATACTCCCGAACACTCAGGACGATCTTCCTCTGCTCTTCGTCGAATTCCACGACCTTCATCGGCAGGTCGTCCCCTTCGGAGAAATGACTCTGGGGATGCTTCAGGTCGGGAATGCCGACCTGTGACACGGGTACGAATCCCTCCACATCCCCTTCCAGATCGACGACGACGCCGCGCTCGAGAAGCCTCGTGATTTTGCCGTGCGTCTGTTGGCCCACGGCGTAGCGAACCGCGAGTTCCGCCCACGGATTCTCGAGGGTCTGTTTAAGGCCGAGGGATATGCGTCTGCGACTCTTGTCGACGCTGAGGACGACAACCTCTACTTCATCGGCCTTCTGGACGATCTCGCTGGGGTGCCGGATACGCTTCGTCCACGACATGTCTGAAATGTGAACGAGACCGTCGATGCCCTCCTCGATCTCCACGAATGCGCCGAAATTCACTAGATTTCGCACCCTGCCGTTCATCCTCTTCCCGGGCGGGTATTTTTCATCCAGCGTCAGCCAGGGATCGGGCGTCACCTGCTTCAAACCGAGTGAGATCTTCTGGCCTTCCTTGTCCACGTTGAGGATAAGGACCTCGACCTCATCGTCGATCGTCAGGATTTTTGAAGGATGCCGGATATGCTGGGTCCAGGACATTTCAGATATATGAACAAGCCCCTCAACCCCGCGTTCCAGTTCCACAAAGGCGCCGTAGTCCGTGATGCTGACGACCCGGCCCATGACGCGTGTGTCTACCACGTACTTTTCGTCGATTTCTTCCCAGGGATGCGGTGTGAGCTGCTTCATCCCCAGGGAGATGCGCTCTCTCTCCTCGTCGTAATTCAGGACCTTCACCTGCAACTGGTCTCCGATGCCCAGGGCCTCGGAAGGATGCCCGACGCGTCCCCAGGAGATATCCGTGATGTGGAGCAAGCCGTCCAGGCCGCCCAGGTCGATGAACGCTCCAAAGTCAGTGATATTCTTGACGACTCCCTCTCGAATCTGCCCGACCTCCAGCGTTTCGAGAATTTGCTTGCGGAGCCGTGCCCGCTCCTCTTCAAGAACCACGCGTCGGGATACGACGATGTTCCGCCTGGCCTTGTTCAGTTTGATGATGCGGAACGGAAAAACCTCGTTGATGAACTGGTCGAAGTTTTTGACCTGTTTGATATCGATCTGGGAGCCGGGAAGAAAAGCGTCCACGCCGAACAAGTCGACGACGATCCCGCCCTTGATTCGGCGCACCAGACGCCCCTCTATGATCTGATCGTTATCGTAGGCCTCCTTGATCCGATCCCAGACCCGCATGAAATCGGCCTTCTGCTTGGACAGGACGATCTGGCCTTCGTTATCTTCGACGGTCTCCAGGTAGACCTCGATCTCCTGGCCGACCTCGATTTCCGAAGGGTCGGTGAACTCAGACACGGGAATCGAACCCTCTGACTTGAATCCGATATCCACGACAACACCGTTTTCGTCGATGGCGAGGACGGTTCCGTTGACGATTTCGCCTTCCTTGATGTTTTGCAGCGTGTCTTCGTAGAGACCCATCATCTCTTCGAACTCTTCGTCTGAGTACTCGCTTTCGTCAAGTGCCTTTAGGGCATCTTCGGAGCGCGTACGAACCGCCTCAGGGGCTTGATCCCCTTCCGGCTCCAGTTCCAGGCTCTCCCTTTCTTGTGTATCAGACATACAGACGCTTCCTCCGTCTTGCGAAACCACGGTTGGCCAACAGCGAAACACCTACAGTCCTGAAACGCTCGACTTCCAACCTTACCGCCGAAGCGCTTTCAGGGCTACGATCCTGCACATCACTTCACGGCTGATGGTCCGATAGGTCTCCCTCCGGTTCTTTTCGTCCTCACAGAACCGGTGCCGAATCGGTTCACCGAACCGCACGAAGACTTCACTGAGCCCGATCAGACTCGTCCAAACATTCACAGTCCCGGAAACATAGGCGGGCACGATCGGCACGGATGCGCGGCTTGCCATTCTGCCGATACCCGGCTTGGGATCGAGGAAGCGACCGGTCTTGTTCCGGGTCCCCTCCGGGAAGAGAAACAGTCCCCCTCCCGCCTTCAGCCGGTCTTCGGCCGCGATCAGCGCGGACCGATCACCCCGTGAACGGTCGATCGGAATCGCGTTCAGATTCCGAAGGAGCCATCCCACAAGGGGCACCCCGAAAACTTCACGCTTCGTAACATACGAAAGTTCCCGAAACGTCGCAACCCCGATCAGCAGAGGGTCTACGTAGGAGCAATGGTTGCTCGCGACGATCAATCCGCCTTCGGCTGGAATGTGCTCAACCCCCTGGACACGAAGGCGGAATAAAAGGCGGAAGAGGCCGTAGGCGATCCACCAACAGCCTCGATAAAAGCTCATAACTCCTTTGAATCCTCGATTGACTCATTCCTGTTTTCGGGCAGCTGCGCCCCCCGATCGACGGCCAGGCTGACCACCCGATCCACCTGCGCTTCGATCGAAAGATCCGATGTATCCACCCTTAGCGCATCAGGCGCCGGCCATTTCCCCGACCGGCTCTGCGTCGCCTCATCCCGCGCATCCCGGAGGCGATTCTGCTCGATCAGGGCGGAAAGGTCCTTTGCCTCACCCCGAGCGGCCAATTCCTCCGCACGCCGCTCCGCCCTCACGACCTCGTCCGCGACCAAAAAGACCTTGAGCTCTGCGTCGGAGAAGACCACGGTGCCTGTGTCCCTGCCCTCCAGAACGATCCCCCCGTCGCCGCCGATTTCCTGCTGCCGGGCAACGAGGTGTTCTCGAACGGAGGGATGTACGGCCACTCGGGACGCCGCGTCCGAGACCTCCGGGGCCCGAATCGCTTCCGTCACGTCATCCCCGTCCAGTAACGTGAGCTGACCCTCGAGGTCGTGCCGAAATTCGATCCGGACCTCCCGGGCTATTCGGACACTGGCCTCAGGGTCGTCAGGGCTGGTGCCCGAACGAATCAACGCAAGACCGAGCGCACGATACATCGCACCGGTGTCGAGATACAAATAGTCTAGACGACGGGCAACCTCCCGAGCCGTTGTGCTCTTTCCCGACCCGGCGGGCCCATCGATCGCAATGACGATTCCCCGCTTCCTCACCGGTTGTCCTCCGGCTGCGCCGGGGTGCAGCCCCACCCGTTCTTTAAGCAGGTCGACCTCAGATGCCGAAAGATGCCGCCAATCCCCAACCTTCAGCCCATCCGATGTGATTCCGCCGAAGGAAATGCGCTCTAATCTCTGGACCGGGTGGCCGACCGCCCTGCACATCCGCTTCACCTGCCGGTTCCGGCCCTCTTTCAACGTCATCGTCAGAACGGCCCTTCCTCCCTCCGGCTCGATCATCTGAACCTCAGAGGGAGCCGTGACTCCATCTTCGAGCGTCACGCCTTCGCGAAGTCTCGTGAGCGCACCGTCTGAAGGGAGGTCCTCTACCGTGACACGATAGGTTTTCGTGACGCCGTATCGGGGATGGGACAACCGATGACCCAGCTCCCCATCATCGGTCAGCAGCAGAACACCCTCCGTATCCAGGTCCAACCTTCCCACGGAAAACAGCCTCGGGAGGCCTTGCAGCAGATCAAAAACCGTTCTGGTATGATGCGGATCTTGGGATGAAACGAGGTATCCGGCGGGCTTGTTGAGGACGATGGTGGTGAAGGCATCAGGAGGCTCGACCTGCCTGCCCTCAAAGACGACCCGATCCCTGGAAGGATCGATCCGGGTTCCCGGGAGAACAACCGGTAGCCCGTTCACCTGGACCCTGCCCGCCAGGATCAACCGGTCGCTGGCGCGACGAGACGCGATTCCAGACCGAGCCAAGAATCGGTTCAAGCGCTCCATCCGGTCGATTCAGGCCTGAGGCCGTTTCATATCGATACTTCCTCCGGCCGATCCGGCACCTCGCCCACCCCGGCATCTTCCAACGATACGGGGGCCTCGACTGCCTCTGCCTCTGGTTCTGGTTCTGGTTCTAATTCTGGTTCTGCCTCCTTCAACAGTTCTTCGAGTTCTGTCAGCTTGGGCAGATCGGACAGCGTCTTCAGGCCGAAATGTTTTAGAAACCCCCGAGTTGTCCCGTAGAGCAGAGGCCGCCCAACCCCTTCCGCACGGCCCGCGATTCGGAGGAACCCTTTCTCCAGAAGCAGGCGCAGCACGCCATCCGCCGCGACGCCGCGGACGTGTTCGACTTCTGCCTTCGTCACCGGCTGCTTGAAAGCCACGATCGCGAGGGTTTCCAGAGAGGCCTGGGAAAACCTGGACGGGGCCTTTTCCCGAAACAGGCGACGTACCCACGGTGCGAAGTCCGGGTGGACCATGAACTGAAAGCCGCCCGCCACATCGATGATCTTGAAGCTTCGACCGCCCCTCAGGTAGTCCTCATTCAGGTCCTCGACATATTTCCTGATCTCCCGCGGTCCCGCGCCCTGGATCACAGAGGTCAACTTTCCGACGCCAATCACCTCATCAGAGGCGATCAACAGGGCCTCGAGAATGGCCCTGTTCTGCGCTTCTTCATCCGGCGTCAGTTCGTCTACCTTTCCCTCTTGCACGTCTGGACAGTCTGGTGTCATACCGGAGTCCCTTCCTGGCCGTATACCCAGATATCTCCTTCCTGTGCTGCTTGAAGGACCCGGATCTTTCCGGCCTTGATCAGCTCGAGGATAGCAATGAAGGTTACGATCATCACGATTCGCGGAATACCCGAGATCAGGTCCGAAAAAGCCACGCGTCCCGCATCGGCCAGCGCCTCCAGGACGACCTGCGCGCGCTCCTCGGTCGTTACATCCACACCCCTGACGTCGTGCGTGCTCTCGGTCGGCGCGGTATCGAGCGCAAGTTTATAGGCCTTGAGGAGGTCGAACAGACTGACCGACCGATAGGCCTCATAGCTCGCTTCTTCTGAGACAGGTTCCGGTTCCTCCTGCATCAATGAGGAGCCTCGATAGTAGGCATTGCGCCAGGAGTCCTGCGCCTCGCCCATCCAATTGGCCACTTCTTTGAACTGTCTGTACTCGAGGAGGCGCCTGATGAGCTCCTCTCTCGGATCCTCGAGCGACTCCTCATCATCCGGATCTGAGGGCAGCAGCATTCTGGACTTGATCTTCATCAGGGTGGCCGCCATCAACACAAAGTCCCCGGCCTGTTCCAGATCCAGGGCCTGCATCACCTCCACATACTCCAGGAACTGCTTGGTAATCTCGGCAACGGGGATGTCATAGATGTCGATCTCGTCCTTCTGAATCAGGAACAGAAGCAGGTCCAGCGGTCCCTGGAAGATCTCCAGCTTGACGCCGTAGGTCTTTGAACCGGAATCGATCTGGAAATTCATTCAAAGCCCTTTACGAAATTGCGGATTTCGGAAATGGAAATTCGATCGTTCTACGGTACCCGGTACCTGAACCCCGGTACCCGTGTTTGCGACGCGTTTGGCGAAGTCCTAATCCAGAAACAGATATTGTCTCCAGCGCTGATCAGGCACGCCGATAAAATGGCGAATGAACGTAATGTTCGTTGGCAAGCGGGGTTTTCGCAGCAGCGCAAGACCCGCCTGCTCCGGGGATCGATCGCCCTTCAGATTGTTGCACTCGAGGCAAGCGCAGACCAGGTTGTCCCAGGAGTCCATCCCTCCCTGCGTCCTCGGAATCACGTGATCGACCGTCATCCGCCCTCGTCGCGTCCCACAATAGTGGCACTGATGACCGTCCCGTTTAAGCACATTCCGCTTGGAGAGCGTGAGCTTCTTCTGCGGGACTCGTATATAGAGGCAGAGGCGCACGACGCTCGGGACCGGGAACCGATTGGTGATAGACCGGATAAAGACGTCGAGCTCCTCGACGACCTCCGCGCGTCCCCGGAAGACCAGAATGATGGCCCGCCTTACACTGCACACCTGGATGGGCTCATAACTCTGGTTGAGGACCAGAACGGACTTATTGAGGACTGAGGGGTTGAACATTTTCAAGGGAAGATGTGGAACCGGTCATTTTGGTTTAAGTTTATAAAAGTAAGGACTTTATTACAAAAAAGTCAAGTTTTTTGCGCAACGACGGAAGCGGGGGTCGTCGATATTCTGACGCGACTACCCCTGGATGAGTTCCGAATAGGCATCCGGGGTCAAGAGCGTCTTCAGTTCCGCCTGATCCTCGATCGCGATCTTCAGGATCCAGCCCTCCCCGTAAGGGTCGGTGTTCACCCTCGCAGCGTCCTCTTCCAACGCCGAATTCACATCGGTGACCTTGCCGGACACGGGTGCGTAGAGGTCCGCCACCGTCTTGACCGCCTCGACCGTTCCGTAGGCCTCTCCCTGCTGGATTCGATGACCCACTATGGGGAGTTCCAGAAAGACGATATCTCCGAGTTCCGATTGAGCATATTCGGTGATTCCGGTCACGCCCAGACCTTCTTCCACACGCAGCCAGTCGTGTTCCGAGCTGTAGAGAAGATCCTTGGGGACCTCCGACATTTGGGTTCTCCTTTCAGCGATATATTGACGGTTCGAATGTGGTAGAGACGCCCCTACAGGGAAATATTCTCGCGTTTCAGATCAATCAGATCTTGGCTGTAGTCGCAGGCTTCAGCCTGCGGGGTATCCTGGCGAAATGATCGAACCCTTCGTCAGTCTAGGAATCCGTTTGGGGCAGGTCCTACGGATGCGTGCGCGCCTGCCGCACCCTGAAGGGTGCGACTACACGGGTGCACCGGGTGAATCAGAAGATGGAGACAACACCGCGACGATCACATGGGTAGATCGAGTCGCTCCACAAAATCGGTCGTAATGCGTCCAGCCTGAAAATCGGGGTGGCAGAGCGCCTTGAGGTGGAACGGAATCGTCGTGCTAACCCCTTCGATGACGAACTCCTCCAGCGCGCGGAGGACTCGGGCGATCGTCTCTTCGCGTGTCCTTCCGGCCGCGATCAGCTTCGCGAGCAGTGAATCGTACTCCGAGGGCACCTCGTACCCGGCGTAGACGTGCGTGTCAACGCGTATGCCCGGCCCTCCGGGGATATGAAAGGCCGTTATCTTTCCAGGCGTCGGTTGGAAATTGCGCTCCGGGTCTTCGGCGTTGATCCTGCACTCGATCGCGTGTCCGACTGGCGCAAACGCGGAGTAGACTTTTCCCATCGACTGTCCCGCCGCAATCTGGATTTGGGCCTTTACGAGATCGAATCCTGTTCTGATCTCGGTAATTGGATGTTCCACCTGAATTCGCGTGTTCATCTCCATGAAGAAATAATTCTTTTCCTGGTCCAACAGGAACTCCACCGTTCCTACACTCGAATAACCGACGCTGCGAGCGGCCCGGACCGCGTCTTCTCCCATCCTCTGCCTGAGGTCTTCGTTTACCGCAGGCGAAGGTGATTCTTCTATGAGCTTCTGTGCGCGACGCTGGACGGAACATTCCCGCTCGCCCAGATGTGCCACGTTTCCTTCCTGGTCACCCATAATCTGAAACTCGACGTGCCTGGCGCCTTCGATCTCCTTCTCCAGATACAGTCCGTCCGTCACGAACGCCGCCCCGGCTTCGGCCTTCGCGATCTGCCACGCCTTCTCCAGCTCATCCGCAGACCGAACCGTGCGCATTCCCCGCCCGCCCCCGCCCGCGACCGCTTTCAGTCGAAGTGGATATCCGATTCCCGGAGCGGCCGCTCTGGCCTCATCCAGATCCGAAATGAGACCCGTACCCGAAGAGAGGGGGAGCCCGGCCTCCATCATCGTCCGTCTGGCCGTGGCCTTGTCCCCCATCAATCGAATGGACTCGGTCGAGGGCCCGATAAAGGTGATCCCACACGCCCTGCAGATTTCCGCGAACTCCGCGTTCTCGGCCAGGGGTCCGTAACCAGGATGAATGGCATCGGCGTTCGTCACCTCCGCAGCACTCAGGATGCGGGTGACATTCTGATAACTCTGGTCTCCCGGTGGCGGCCCGATGCAGACGTCCTCATCGGCCAGGCCGACGTGAAGCGAATTCGTGTCCGCCTCGGAATAAACGGCAACGGTCCTGATGCCGAGCTCTTTACAGGCCCGAATCACCCGGAGGGCGATTTCGCCCCGGTCGGCCACGAGGATTTTATCGAAAGGAAACAAACCTGATTCGGTAGGTGTCAATGGAAGGAAGTTGTGGGAGAGAAGCTTAGAGGGGTTCAAGGAGGAAAAGCGGCGTGTTGTACTCTACAGGCTTGCCATTTTCTACCAGGATGCGGACGACCCTGCCTCTGATATCCGACTCGATCTCATTCATGATCTTCATCGCCTCTATGATGGCGAGGGTTTGGCCGGGTGCCACCGTGTCTCCCTCCTCTACGTGAGATGGGGCGTCGGGCCCTGGGGCACGGTAGAACATCCCCACCATCGGCGAGTGGATCGTATGAAAGCCGTCTGAAGCGTCGTCTGTTGGAGGGGGCGTGGCCCTCTCGGGTACGACCCGATGCGCCGCGCGGGTCGGGATCTCATCGAACGCCTTGACCACGCGGATCCGGCCGGTCCCGAAAAGGCCGCGTTCAACTTCGATCTCTTTGATGTTGTCTTCCCCGAACTGGTCCAGCAGCTCGTGAATGACCTTGATCAATCTTTTCGCAAATCGCACTCCGGCTCCTTTTCAAACGCGCTCGACGTAGGCATCGCTGCGGGTGTCGATCTTGAGAACATTCCCTGTCTCGACGAACAGAGGCACCTGAACGGAAGCGCCCGTTTCCAAAACAGCGGGCTTCGTACCCCCACTCGCGGTGTCGCCCCGGACGCCGGGATCGGTCTGCGTCACCTCCAATTCGACGAAGATAGGAAGCTCTACACCGAGGGGTCTGTTCTCTGCCACGAGCACTTCCACGCCTTGATTTTCCTTGAGGTACTTGACGGCATCGCCGAGGGTTTCGTCGTTCAGTTCGAACTGATCATACGTCTCGCTGTCCATAAAAACATATACGTCGTTCGACTTGTAGAGATACTGCATCTTGCGCCGCTCGAGCCGCACATCCTCAACGCGTTCTCCAGAACGAAACGTGCGATCGATAACGGCACCCGTTTTGACGCTCTTGAGACGCGTTCGGACGACAGCGGCCCCTTTTCCCGGTTTGAAGGGATCGAACTCCACCATAAAGTAGAGCTGTCCCTCCAAACGCAGCACCATTCCGTTTCGAAATTCAGATGTCGGAACCAAGGGCGAACGCGATCCTTGTCCAGCTTGTTATGAGACCCCGAAGGATGACCTGAGTTCTTCCAGGCGCTGTTTCACGCCCAGATCTTCCGGATCTCGCAGGTGAACCCGCTCCAGGATGTCCAGCGCCTTACGCATGAGACCTTGTTCGGCATAAAGTTCTGCCAGAGTGGATGTTGCAATCGGCTCTAAATTCTCGGATGCCGCGCCGTCTCCCCCGATCTCTTCGACCAGTGCAGTCAAGTCCTGGTCGGCGGCCGCGGCCTCGATCTCGACCTGCAAACCGGGTCCAAGCGACAGACCCGATTCACCCAGTCCCTCGTCGCGGCTCCCCTTTTTCAGCATCTCGATCCGCTCGGCCAACTCGCTGTTGAACGAATCGAGGACGTAGGCCCGCTCGAGAAGGCCAAGCGCTCTGTCTTCAAACCCCAGTTCAAGCTCGACCTGACCCAGGTACCACAACGCCGCCAGATTATCCGAATCGAGCTGAAGTACCTTGTGAAACTCCTGCCGCGCGTCTTCGAACCGCTCGGAGGCCAGGTAACATTTTCCCATAACGAGGTGCCCGGCCGCATAAGAGGGCCGATAACGCAGGCCTCGACGACAGATATCCTGCGCCCTCTTCAGATCATTCTGGCGGAGAACTCCTTCGGCCAGACGAGCAAACAGGAGTGATGTCGGATTCTTGGAACAAATCACTTCAAGTTTGTTCAGCAGTGCCGACATCACGCATCTTTCTTGACTGAACCCGATTCCCGGGGCCTATAGGGCAAAGACCATCGATCGCCAGGGGCGTTTGACCTCTATCCAATCCGCGCCTCGCCCTCGTCATCCTCCCGATCGAATTCCCATCCCGTCACGAAGGTTCCATTCGGGTCTGGCCGTGCCCACGCAAGACGAGCGACCATTCGAATTTCAAACTTGGCCGTATTGTGCTGGGCATCGAACCCGTCCTTCAAGACGTCGAAATTGTCCGTCCTGATCTGCATCCCGGTGGAGCTGATGTCCACGATCTGCAGGTCCATATGATCCCCATCACCCACTCTCGCCTCGATAGGGAGATCCAGCCTTACCCGCTCATTTCGCCGCTTATTGTCCTCGGAGTTCTCGTCTTCCATAGCTGTATCCCCTAGAAATTTGCCCGACGGATTCGATGATTCGGAAACAGGTCGGTCTTAATGTAACCAATCGAAACGAAAAATCTACTTCAAAATAAAGTGTGATGGCACTCCAGAGATTCGATTCAGGGAATTACCTTGTCTGAACCTGTAGGCGATGCTATATTTTGATTTATCGCTTTATAAAAGGCTTTTTGAGCCCCATTCTTAGGAACGCCAGGACCTGTTTCGACTGTTTATCTCATTTTCAGAGGCAGGTATCTTCGCCTGCGGCGGCGGCCCTTCCCTGGTCCGCGGAAATGGCAGTAGTCGTCCGATACGCTCACCGATCGCGGCCGTGATTTGTCGTCCCGGCTTTCTTCCCCGCACGCTGGAGTGATCCATGTCCGCAGCCTCAACCATACGCGACTTGATTGGCGCGGGCAGCGACGCCGTTGCCATCAACGGTCTGGAACGGCCTTCGCTCACGTATGAGGATCTTCGCCTACACGTTGAGAAAACGGTAAAAACTCTTAACCGCTTGGGCATCGGCCGAAACGACCGGATCGCCATCGTCCTTCCGAATGGCCCGGAAATGGCAGTTTCTTTCGTCTCAATCGCCTCCGGTGCGACCACCGCGCCGCTCAACCCCGCCTATCGACAGGAAGAATTCAACTTTTACCTGTCAGATCTCGGGGCTAAGGCGCTCCTGGTTGAAAAGGGGAGCGATTCCCCCGCGATAGAAGCTGCAGCGGCCACAAACATCCAGATACTCGAGCTTTCAACCGAACCGAATCGACCTGCCGGGGTCTTCGATATCCGGCCTTCCGCTGAAGTGGAGGACGGGGAGGCGGAATCTCCGGGTTTTGCAGGTCCGGGTGACGTCGCGCTCATTCTTCATACTTCAGGGACGACGTCCAGGCCCAAGATCGTACCGCTTACCCACGCCAACGTGTGCGCTTCAGCACGAAACATCCGAACCACGTTGAATCTGACTGCCGTTGATCGCTGTATGAACGTCATGCCCCTGTTCCACATCCACGGCCTGATGGCCGCCATCCTGTCAACCCTTGCCACCGGTGCCAGCGTCTTCTGTACACCAGGCTTTGACGCGCTCCGATTCTTCTCCTGGCTGGATCGAGCAAAGCCAAGCTGGTATACGGCTGTGCCTACGATGCATCAGACCGTCCTTTCGCGCGCAAAACGAAATCCGGAAATCGTCGCCGCTGCGAATCTGCGATTCATCCGCTCCTCCTCATCCTCCTTACCGCCCCAGGTCATGGCCGAACTCGAAAAGACCTTCGGCGCCCCGGTTGTGGAAGCCTACGCAATGACGGAAGCGGCGCATCAGATGACGTGTAACCAGCTCCCCCCGGGTCAACGCAAAGCGGGGACGGTTGGGCCGGCGGCGGGGCCGGAAGTGGCGGTTATGGACGAATCAGGGCCTTCGCTTCTCGCGCAAGGAGAGGTCGGAGAGATTGTGATCAGAGGGTCGAACGTCACACCGGGCTATGAGAACAATCCCAAAGCCAATCAGGAAAGTTTCGTGGAGGGATGGTTCCGAACGGGCGATCAGGGTGTCTTCGATGAGGACGGCTACTTGTCTATCACCGGTCGACTCAAAGAGATCATTAACCGTGGTGGCGAAAAGATTTCACCCCGAGAGGTGGACGACGTACTCATGGATCATCCAGCCGTGCAGCAGGTCGTCACATTCGCCATGCCGCACAAGAGTCTGGGTGAAGATGTCGCCGCGGCGATTGTCCTTCGAGAAGATGGGGAGGCGACCGAACGTGAGATCCAGACGTTCGCCTCGGATCGGTTGGCAGCATTCAAAGTGCCGCGGAAGGTCCTCTTCATCGACGAGATCCCCAAAGGGGCGACGGGAAAGCTCCAACGTATCGGTCTGGCCGAGAAGCTGGGCCTCGGCTGATGCGAATCTGCATCTACGGCGCCGGCGCGATCGGCGGCTATCTCGGCGTCGAGCTTTCGCTGGCGGGGGAAGACGTCACGCTGATCGCAAGGGGCCCGCATCTGGAAGCGATGCGGTCAAACGGCGTCAAGCTGCTCACCGGCGGCGTGGAACGCTTCGCCCATCCCGGTTGCACCGACAGCCCCGCCGAAGTGGGCCCCCAGGACGTCGTTTTTATCACGCTCAAGGCCCACGCCCTGCCCGGCATCGTCGATACCATCCAGCCGCTCCTGGGTCCGGAGACCGCGGTCGTCCACGGCGTCAACGGGATACCCTGGTGGTACTTCTATCGCGTGGAAGGCCCCTGGCGGGATCATCGTCTCGATAGCGTTGACCCCGGGGGCAGAATTTGGGACCGAATCGGCCCGGGGCGCGCCATCGGCTGCGTGATCTATCCGGCAGCCGAGGTCACCGAGCCGGGCGTCATCCAGCACATCAAGGGGGATCGATTCACCCTTGGCGAGCCGAGCGGAGAAAAGACCGAGCGAATCGCAAAACTCAGCCAATCTCTCAAGAAGGCCGGGCTCAAAGCGCCCATACGGTCCCAGATCCGAAACGAGATCTGGACCAAGTTGTGGGGCAACCTCTGCTTCAACCCGATCAGCGCGCTGACCCACGAGACGCTCGACGTGATCGCCACGGATCCTGGAACGCAATCCGTCGCGCGGTCCATGATGCTGGAGGCGCAGGCGATCGGGGAGAAACTGGGTGTTCGGTTCGGTGTGGACGTCGACAAGCGCATCGCCGGCGCGGCAGCCGTGGGCGCCCACAAGACTTCGATGCTTCAGGACCTCGAACGGGGAAGGCCTATGGAAGTCGACGCGCTTTTGACCGTTGTTCAGGAGGTGGGACGTCTCGTCGGGGTAGAAACGCCGACGATAGACGTTGTTCTCCCGCTCATCCAGCAGAGAGGAAGGGTTGCGGGCACGTACTGATGAACATTTCCAGCACATTCGAAGCGGTCTCTCAGCCCTCGCTCTTTACTCGCTTGGCCGACAAGGCACTCGGTGATGAAATCCTGTCAGGGCCCGAAACCCGGTCCGTCCTCCAGTGTCCGGACGATGAACTCTTCTCCCTCCTCGGAGCAGCGTTCCAGGTCAGAGAACATTACTTTGGACGTCGCGTCCACCTCCACCTCCTGATGAACGCGAAGAGCGGCCTCTGTCCGGAAGACTGTGCCTACTGTTCGCAGTCCTCCGTTTCTTCGGCACCGATCGAAAAATATACCTTGCGCTCGAAGGACCAGATCCTCCAGGATGCCCACAAGGCAAAGGAAGCGAAGGCATTGCGGTTCTGTATCGTCACGAGCGGGCGAGGACCGACGCGCGGCGAGGTGGACGAGATGGCCGACGTCGTGAGAGAGATCAAACGCTCCGTCGACATCGAGATCTGCTGCTGTATGGGCCTTCTGGATGAGGACAAGGCCAGCGCCCTCAAAGCGGCCGGCGTGGATCGGGTGAACCACAATCTCAACACCAGTCGCAGCCACCATCCGGAGATCTGCAGCACGCACACCTACGAGGATCGGCTGGAGACGCTCAGGATCCTGAAGAAGGTCGGCCTCTCGATCTGCTGCGGGGGGATTATCGGAATGGGAGAGGCGGAGGAAGACATCGTCGACCTCGCGCTCGCCCTGAGGGAACTCGACGTCGATTCCATCCCGGTCAACTTCCTCCATCCGATCGATGCGACACCGCTCGAGGGAAAAAACGACCTGACGCCGCAATTCTGCCTGAAGGTCCTCTGCCTCTTCCGATTCCTGAACCCGAGCAAAGAGATTCGTGTGGCTGGGGGCAGAGAACACAATCTGCGATCCCTTCAGGCCCTTTCGCTCTACCCGGCCAACTCCATGTTCGTGGACGGCTATCTGACGACCGGCGGTCAGGGGATCTACGAAGCCCACCAGATGATCGAAGACTTGGGCTTTGAGGTAGAGACGTTCGAGGATCGAGCATCGTAGACCTGGAGGGGAACGGGAAGGAAATATCGTTCTTCACTGGCAGCTAAATACCGTGGATCGTTGATCGTCGTTCGTCGATCGCGGGCAATTGATTGAGCTCCGGAATCAGCTTGAAGTTGATCAAGCAAAGTAGGTGGTGTGGCACCGGCAGCTTGCTGCCGGTGGGTAGTGATGAACGTGTTTTGTGATTCAAAAAGTGAGTCGTTTTCCACGGGCGGACAAGCCGCCCGTGCCACACGCGATTAGATAGGGTATGCGAACGACAGTTTTCCGGTACCCGGTACCCGTGTTTTGGTTTCCCGGTACCCGTTCTTTTTAGAGCGACGAAAATGTGGACTTCAGACAAACAGTATGACGTGATTGTGGTCGGCGCAGGACACGCCGGAACCGAGGCGGCCCTTGCGGCAGCCCGAATGGGTTGCGAGACCCTGCTGCTCACGATGAACCTAGACACGGTGGCACAGATGTCGTGCAACCCTGCCGTCGGGGGCATCGCCAAGGGTCACATGGTCCGCGAAATCGACGCGCTCGGTGGAGAGATGGCGCTCAACATCGACGCGACGGGCCTTCAGTTCCGGATGCTCAACCTCCGAAAGGGCCCGGCGGTCCAGGCACCGCGCGCACAGGCCGACAAGAAGGCCTACCAGTTCAGGATGAAGCGTGTGATCGAAGGTCAGCCGCACCTCGACCTGAAACAGGGCACGCTCGAAGAACTGCTCGTCGATCGTTCGCGCGTGAAAGGGATCGTGACCGATTCGGATCAGGTCATCCACGGCAGGACCGTCATTATGACGACCGGAACCTTCCTGAAGGGATTGATCCACGTCGGTGACCGAAGCTACGGGGCGGGCCGTGCAGGCGAGCCCCCTGCAGAACGCGCGTCGGATGGCCTTCGCCGCCTCGGGTTCAAACTCGGCCGACTCAAGACCGGCACGCCGCCCAGAGTGAACGCCCGCAGCATCGACTTTGCCGACACCGAAGAACAGCCCGGAGACGAGCATCCCAGACCGTTTTCTTACCGGACCGAAAAGATCACCCAGGAGCAGCTCCCCTGCCATCTCACGGCGACGACGCCGGAGACGCACGACATCATTCGGCGAAGCCTCGACCGGTCAGCGCTCTACAGCGGCCGTATCGTTTCCGCGGGTCCACGCTACTGCCCTTCTGTCGAAGACAAGGTCGTCAAGTTCCCAGACAAGGAGCGCCACCAGGTCTTTCTCGAGCCCGAGGGATACAACACCCTTGAAGTCTACTTGAACGGGCTGTCCATGAGCCTTCCGGAGGAGGTTCAACTGGAAGTCGTGAGAAGCATCCCCGGCCTCCGAAACGCCCAGATCATGCGGCCTGCCTATGCGATCGAATACGACTATGTCCCCCCCACTCAGATCCGACCCACCCTGGAGACCAAGCCGGTCGATGGGCTCTATTTCGCGGGACAGATCAACGGTACGACGGGCTACGAGGAGGCCGCCGCCCAGGGCATCGTGGCCGGAATCAACGCTGCGCTTTGCGTCAAGGAAGAAACGCCACTCGTCCTCGACCGGTCACTGGCCTACATCGGCGTGTTGATCGATGACCTCGTCACGAAAGGCGCCGACGAACCCTATCGGATGTTTACCTCCCTGGCCGAGTACCGCCTCCTGCTCCGACAGGACAACGCCGATCTGCGGCTGACGGAGCTCGGATACCGCGTCGGACTCGTGGGAGGTGACCAGTTCGATCGTTTCGCGCGGCGAAGAGATTCGATCGCGCGAGAGCGGCAACGTCTCGAGCAGCAGAGGCTTTCACCTTCAGACACGGTGCAGCACGATCTCAGGGCTGCAGGCTCTTCAGCCCTGACGCAATCCGCCTCTCTGGCCGACCTGCTTCGCCGGCCGGAACTCGACTACGGGATCGTCGAGACGCACTGTTCCTCTCCTTTCGTGCTCACCGAAGACGAGAAGGAATCCGTCGAAATAGAGATCAAGTACGAAGGCTACATCAAACGCCAGGAGGAACAGGTCGCGCGTTTCAAGGGTCTGGAAGACCGGAGGATCCCCGATGGGTTGGACTACGGAACGTTGTCCGCCCTTTCGCGTGAAGCCGCCGAGAAGTTTTCCAGGGTGCGGCCGAGGTCGCTCGGCCAGGCATCCCGGATCCCGGGTGTTTCGCCCGCCGACATATCGGTGCTGATGGTATCCTTGAAACAGAGGCAGAAGGCGTGAGACTGGAACCGACTCAGATCGAAGCGATCCTCTCCCTCCTTTCCGACAGGGATGAGGAGATCCTGAACAGCGTTCGTAAACAGCTCTTCGAGATGGGGAAGGCGCGCGTCAACCAGATCCTGGACGCGGCAGAGGTCGGCACCCGGGCAAGGCAGGAGGTCGAAGACGTGCTCCGCCGCCTCAGGGAACCGTCCCTCGAGCAGCAATTCAGCCGGCTTGCCGTGACACAAGAAGGCGACGTGGACCTTGAAGCGGGTGCCTTTACGCTCGCGAAACTCGGATATCCGGACGCCGCCCTCGATCGCTACGCCGACCGGCTCGACCGGATGGCCGCCGTCCTGAGGCCTCAAATCTCCTCCAGAGATCACCCGATCCGGGTCATCCGATGTATGAACCACTTCCTGTTCAAAACCCACGGGTTCCGGGGGCAGGAGAACTACAGCTCCTGTCCGGACCCGGACAACAGCTTCTTGAATCGAGTGATGGATCGGAAGCGAGGGCTGCCCATCGCGCTGTCGACAATCACCCTCCTCCTCGCGCGGCGGCTCGATCTCCCCTTCGCCGGCGTAGGAATGCCCTTTCATTTCATCGTGAAATACAAGACCGATGAAGACAGGGATATCTTCCTGGATCCCTTCAACAAAGGTCAGATCCTGACGCGAAACGAGTGCGCGGACATGCTGACGCGTTCGGGAATCCCGTTCAAGGAGAATTCCCTCAGGGAGGTCTCGGACCGGGAAATCCTGACGCGGATGATGGTCAACCTGGCTCATACCTACAAGGCCCTGGGCAGGGGACAAACGGTCCAGACCCTTGCCAGGCTCGTTCGCATGCTGAGCGCGCACTGAAGACCTTACCGAATGCTGTCTCACACCTGATGTCTACTCCGGCCGGCATAAAGATCATCGCCCAGAATCGCAAAGCCAGGTACAACTATAAGATCCTGGACACGATCGAGGCAGGACTCGAGCTGCGGGGGACCGAGGTCAAATCCCTTCGGGAGGGCAAGGCCAACATGGGAGACAGCTACGCAAGGGTCGAAAACCGTCAGGCCTTCCTGCACAACCTGCATATCAGCGAGTACTCGCAGGGCAATCAGTTCAATCACGATCCGCTTCGCAAGCGCCGCCTCCTGCTCCACAGACGGGAAATAGATCGGATGAGGGGACAAGTGAATGAAAAGGGGCTCACCCTGATTCCACTCAAACTCTATTTCAAGCGGGGCATGGCCAAGGTCGAACTCGGTCTGGCCAAGGGCAAACGCGAATACGATCGGCGGCACGACATCGCGCGCCGGGAGGCCCAGCGTGAGATGGAAGCCGCGTTCAAAGAAAGACATTCAGGCCGTGGACAACGATGAACCCTCGTAGCCTTCTCTCTTTTTTCCTGCTCGCACTCCTGCTCTCTCCCACCACGGTCGCCGGAACGAAGGCGCCGCCGCCCGAAGTGCAGATCGACGGCACCGCCTATTTTTCACTCGAAGAGCTTGCCGCCAGCCTGGGCGGACGCCTCCTGGATCATCCGCTGAAAAGGAAGGTCGAGCTGAGACTGGGAGGAAAAAAGTTCGTCTTCACGTGGCTCTCTTCCGTCGCGGTCATAAATGATGGTGACCACAGGATGCCGCAGGAGACGAAGCTGCGGGATGGGGTCCTGCACATCCCCGCTCAGTCTTTTCTTGCCTTACTTGCTCAGACCCTGCCCGGACACCCCTGGCTGAGGGCGCCGGAAAGTGATCCACAAAAAGAAATCGTTCCGCAATCGCTTTTGAGGGACATCCCCCAACCGGAAATCTCTCGCGAACGCTGGAGCCTTGACAGGGTCATCATAGATCCCGGGCACGGAGGCAAGGACCCTGGGGCGATCGGTCCCGGCAGGACGAAGGAAAAGAAGATCACCCTCCAGGTCGCCAAACGGCTGAAGAAGGTCCTGGAGAAACGGCTCGGGATGACCGCCATTCTCACTCGAGAGAAGGACACCTTCGTCTCTCTCCGGCGGCGATCGAAACTGGCCATCCAGAACCAGGGGAAGCTGTTCATCAGCCTTCACTGCAACGCGAGCAAAAAACGCAAGTCGAACGGTTCGGAGGTCTACTTTCTGTCCGACGCCAGGACCGAGCAGGCGGCCGAAGTGGCCAGACGCGAGAACGCCGTCGTGCGTTTCGAGAAAAGCGGCACGGATTCTGTCGAAGACGACGGGAGCGATGAGCTGATCGGGATCCAGTTCGGCCTCCTCTCGAGCGAGTTCCTGAAAGAGAGTCAGGATGTCGCGGCAGAGATCGGATCCGCAATCACAAGCTCGGTCAAGAACCTCGAAGACCGCGGCGTCAAGCAGGCCGACTTTTACGTCATGCGCGGCACGATGGGTGCCATGCCTTCCGTGCTTATCGAAATCGGCTTCATTTCAAACCCATCCGAGGAGAAGCGTCTCAGGAATGGTCCCTTTCAGAAAAAGATGGCGGAGGCCATAGGCCGTGGAATCGCAAACTTCAAGCGCCGGTATGAAGGACAACTCGCGGAATCAGATTGAGCACCCTGGCCTGAGCGGCGACCTGGGCTACGTCTATGACCCGCAGGTGGTCGCGGGTCAGCACGGCGAGATCAAACTGACGCCCGACATCGAGGCCAGGTGCACATGCGGCGGCCGTCCCCCCTACCTGGCCTTCGACGGCCCGGAGGCGGAGCCGACCTGGTGTGTCTGCAGACCCTACCGTTCGAAGATCCGTCACATCAACCGACTGATCCGGGAATCGGGCATCCCGGCCAGGTTTCAGTACAAATACCTGAACGACTTTCTGGAAGTCGATCCGGGCGGGCGTCCCATCGCCGGCGTGAACCTCTTGAAGGGAAGGGTGTCGACGCTGGTCGATCGATTCGTGGAACGACGCCTGAAGCAGGACGGTCCACCCGCTCCAGCCCGAGGCCTCTTTCTCTGGGGCACACCCGGCAGCGGGAAGACCCTGCTCGCCTGCATCGCGCTCAACGAACTGATGTTCAACTGCGCCCTGCCAGGGAAGTTCATCGGTCTCTCCCGGAAGTTCTTTCAGACCTTGAGACACACGTTCGACGAATCGAGCCCCACACGCGGCCAGGCGATTCCGATCCTGGAGACGATGAGCACGGTCCCTTTTCTCGTGATCGACGACCTGGGCGTTCAGCGGGACACGGACTGGGAAGTGGAGATGCTTTACAACCTCGTGGACGCACGGTATACCGAGAACCTCCTGACCTTCATCACCACGAACAAGAACGTCGAGGATCTCAAAGGGCTCGCCGGCGGGCGCATCTACTCGCGATTCCTCGAGATGTGTTACATTATTAATGTCCAAAGCCCAGATTACAGGCAGCACGCCCAGAAGTTTTGATCCAAAGGAGGTTCGATGGGTCTTCGCGTAGACGGACGGGACCCGAATGAGCTCCGGCCCGTCAAGATCACCAGAGGCTTCATGAAGTACGCGGAAGGGTCCGCCCTGATGGAGATGGGCGATACCAAGATCATCTGTACCGCCAGCGTCGAAGATCGAGTTCCCCACTTCCTGTCTGGAAGGAACTCCGGATGGCTGACCGCAGAATACGCTATGCTCCCGCGCTCCACGCAGACGCGCACCCAGAGAGAGACCAGGGGCGTGAAAGGGAGGAGCCAGGAAATCCAGAGGCTCATCGGCCGGGCCCTGCGCGCGGCCGTCGACCTGAAGAAGCTGGGTGAACGCACCCTCTGGGTGGACTGCGACGTGCTGCGGGCCGACGGCGGCACGCGAACCGCATCGATCACCGGGGCCTACATCGCCGTCGCCGACGCGATCGCCTCCCTGATGCGGGAGGGGCGAATCGTGGCGAACCCGATCCTGGACTCCGTCGCCGCCGTCAGTGTCGGCATCATCGACAAAGGCCCCGTCGTCGATCTATGCTATAAGGAAGACGCCTCGGCAGAAGTCGACATGAACATCGTGATGACGGGAAAGGAGGGGCTGGTCGAGGTCCAGGGCACGGCGGAAGGTAATCCGTTCAGCCTCGATGAAATGGACGCGATGATGGCCCTCGCTCGTGCGGCCATCCAACAGATCACGGCGATCCAGGGCCGCGTCCTTTCGACCCCGCTGGAACCCTCGTGAAACCGGTCGTCGTCGCGACGAGGAACGCGGGCAAGCTGAAAGAGATCCGCGCCATCCTCGGGTCCGAGCTGGATCTGAAATCGCTCTTTGACTTCGAGGACGTTCCGGATGTGGACGAGGATGGAGACACGTTCGAAGCCAACGCCTCCAAAAAGGCCCTCACCGCCTCCCGGGCGACCGGCTGCGTTGCCCTCGCAGACGATTCAGGTCTGCAGGTAGACGCCCTCTCGGGTGAGCCCGGCGTCCACTCCGCACGTTTTGCGGGCGATCACGCATCAGACGCCGAGAACAACGCAAAGCTCCTCACGCTGATGGAGGGTCTGCCGAAAGAAAAACGGACCGCCCGCTTCCGATGTGTCGTCGCTGTTTCGACACCGGAAGGAACGGTCCGAACTGCCGCGGGTGAATGCGAGGGGCGCATCCTCGAAGCCCCGAAGGGGAAGGGCGGGTTTGGCTACGATCCCCTCTTTTGGATGCCTGACTTAGGAAAGACCCTCGCCGAGGTCCCGCTCGAAAAGAAGAATCAGATCAGTCACAGGAGTCGTGCGGTGCGGGCAGCCCGTCCATTGGTGGAAGAAGCGCTTCAATCCGCGTAGGGCCCTCACCCTGCCTCGCTTCGCTCGGCATCCCTCTCCCATAAATGGGAGAGGGAAAATTCTTGCTCTGTCCTCCCCTCTCCCACGTGTGGGAGAGGGGCCGGGGGTGAGGGCCTATTCCTCACCTCCATCACCCTCCCGCCGTTCCCGATACCGATTCACCCGACGCAGGAAGATCCAGACCAATCCAACCAGGGCCAGGTATTTCAGCGCCTCCCAGACGATCCCTTCCCAACCCAGAATCGTTGGCCAGATGGCGAGGATCGAAAGCAGAATGAACAGATCTTCGACCCCCATCCAGAATCGATTTCCACCCTGCTCCGCCACGGCCGGACTCCCCTGGTGACCTCCTACTGCACCGCTTCCTGATCGGGTCCCACTCCCTCAAGGTAAGAGTAGACCTGGTAGTTTCTGTAGACAAGCTTCACGTAGTTCCGGGTCTCGCGGTAAGGAATGCTCTCCACGAACGTATCGACATCGTCATCCGGCAGCCGCTTCGACCAGCGCCGCGCGGCGTTCAGGCCCGCGTTGTAGGCGGACAGCGCCAGACCCAGCCGGCGGTCTTCGGTCTTGTCAAAATACCTGAGATGGTCCGACAGGTGCTGCGCCCCGAAATGGATCGAGGTCCTCGGGTTCCAGAGATCGTCGACCGAAAAGTTTCTGACGTGCGCCTGTCGCGCGAGCATGCGGCCGGTCAGCGGCATGACCTGCATCAGCCCTCTGGCGCCGGCCCGGGAAAGCGCCTTTTCGTTGAAGGCGCTTTCCTGCCTGATGATCGCCAGAATCAGGTTCGGATCCACATCCAGCTGCTGTGCGGCGTGGCTGATCTCGCCCCAGTAATAGGTCGGATACAGCCTGCGGAAGGAAGCGAGCGTCATCGGTACGCCTTCTTCCTGCTCGAGATTCAGGATCCGGCTCGAGATGCCGAGGGCCAGATTCATGGCGCCGACTCGCTCGTAGCGCTGCAGGAGGTGGTTGAGCGCGAACCGGTCGCCCGAGTGCGCGCGCTCGGCGCGCGCGTACTCCCTCTGCGCGAGCCGGTAGAGTCCGAGCGCGGCCAGAATGTCGCCCTTCGTCAGGTATGGGGATGACGGATCGCCTTCCTGTTCGACCGCGGGGGACCACTCCGGGACGGTCGGATAGACCTCCGAATCGAGTCCCAACGCCTTCCGGGCCCGCGCCGAGTAGTAGGAGGTCGGGAACCCTTCGGCCGCCTGCTCCATCCGCAGCGCGGCCTCCTCCTTCTTTCCGATCCGGTGGTAACACTTCGCCGCCCAATAAAAACCCTGGTCCCTCAGGTAGCTTTCCTCCGTATTCTTGGCCAGGCCCAGGAAGGCGCGTGCGGCCTCCTCATACTCCTTCACCTGGAAAAGCGCAAACCCAGCCCGCCAACGGCCCTTGTCGGCAAACGAGCTGCGGGGATACCGGGCGGCCAGCTTCAAGAAGAGCTTCCGTGCCTCCCGATGCTTCCGCCTGCGCTCATAGGCCATCGCGGAATTCCACAGGGCCTCCGCCGCCCCTCCCAGGTTGGGATAGAGCCGGGCATAGGCCTCGAACTGCTCTACCCCCCTCGTGTCCCGTCCGGTCTTCACGGCGCAGCGCCCGAGTTCGAACAGTGCCTTCGGAACGGCGTAGACCCGGAAGGCCTTCTCGAAGCTCCGTTCCGCCGACCGGTATTGACGTCGATCGAACTGCACGAGCCCCAGTTCGTAGTGGGCCCTGCCCCTCCAGTGATGCTCGGATGACGCATTGGCGATCTCGCTGAACAGGGTCGCTGCCTGCCGCAGCATTTTGTGCTCCCTGTAGGCAATCCCACCGTAGAATCGCTCGCGGGTCTGTTTCAGCGGTTCCATCTGGCGGAGGGCCTCCAACGCCTCGGGCGTTTCCGGGTAGTCTCTCACCAGGCGGAGCCGAGTCTTGCGCGCCTCCGTGGAATCGCCCGTCGTTTCCAGCCCGGACGCCAGCCCGACGAGCGCCCTCACCTCCTCGTGGCTGATTCCGAGAAGCTGGCGATAGAGCGGAATGGCATCCGAAGCGCGCTTCCTCGCAAGGTGTAAGTCGGCGGCCCTCAAAACGGCCCACTCCTTCAGCCGGCTGGCCGGCTGAAGCGCCGCCACGCGTCGGTAGAGTTTCGCGGCGCTGCCCGACCGGCCCAGGCCCTCGAGACATTCGGCCTGCCAGAAGGTCAGATAGTCCTGGATATGCTCGATCTTCCCATCGAGTGCCTGGAATCCGGCGAGCGCCTCTCCGGAGCGCCCCAGAAACTTCTGGCAGATCGCCCGCTGGAGCAGAATGCGGTTCACGGACCAGGGATCCAGTCCCTCGGTCCCAAGGCTGGAGAGCAGCCGGAGGGCCTCGCCATAATCCCCCTGGGAGATCAACAGCTCTGCGTGCCGGGTCGGATCGAGCCGCTCGCTCATCGCCAGCCGCTCCGGGCTGCCGAGCAGCAGGGCCAGGATCAGGACAGTGGCCCCACAGACCGCGGTCCAGAACGGCCGCCCCAGACGGAATGCTCCCTTTTCCATGATTAGATTCTTCAGCACCAATACCCCCAGCTGCGTGCACGTAGGTCTTAATTATTCACAAACTTAAGCAGAAACCGGCGAAATTGTCAACCCCCAAAAAGCCGTCGTTCGTCGATCGTCTCAGGTTGTGTCCTGTGGGACACGACAGGATCGTCGTTCGGGAAAAACCGGGTACCGGGGTTCGGGTACCGGGTACCTTGGTATCGTATCTCGTATCTCGTATCTCGTCAGAGGCACCTTCCCAATTCACTATGCGACGTGTTCACCGCGAAAAGGCTCACTGAAACCCATCGGGGCCGCGGTGTGCGACTCCCTTTCGTGATGCATCTTGAAATCCCCCTCAGTCCCCCTTTTCCAAAGGGGGAAGAGTTTCATTAATGCGTGTGTTTGAACGAAAGCAATGTCATTGCTCAAAACCGTTGGGGGCCGCGGTGTGCGACTCCGATGCAACCAGCCCATTTCTCCTCCCCGGCGGGTTGGTTCCTCAGTGATCGCGAGCACGTGGTGAGGATTTGGCCTTCCTGCCGTGGACTGTTTATGCCACTGCGGGTGAGGCGCCGCGGCCGGAGCCCCCGCGGCGCCTGAGCGGCGCCTTTCTTTTGACCCACTTTTCTTGGGCGAGCAAGAAAAGTGGGCAGCCGGAGGCATTGTTTTGTGAACCTTGTGATCCTCGTTTGATATGCCTCTTGAATATGAAAGCTCCATTCAGAGGTTCGCCAGCAGGAGCTGGCTCCTACCGCATATAATTTCATTCACGATGCCCGTGGGGTGGGGTGGGACTTTTCCGCGCTTATCCGTCAAGCACTCCCGTTTATGGACAACACAAAAGATCCAAGGACACAAACATCTCTAGGGCCACTGGGACGGTTCGCGGAAAAGTCAGCCTCCCCGGCGCCTGAAGGGCGCCCTTCTCTTGTCCAACTTTTCTTGGGCGAGCAAGAGAGTAGGATACCGGTAGCAACGTTCAGAAGCCGTCGGCATCGACTTCGTGATGATCAATGGCGAGTTCGTGATCGAAGACGCCGAGCCGACGGGCGGGCCGCCGGAGGCATGGGTTAAGGCAGTCGTTCGTGGATCGTCTCAGGTCGTGTCCTGTGGGACACGTGGTTGCCCGTCCGCGTAATGAATACGTTGAAATGCGGGCAGGCACAGGGGCCTGCCCCTACGGTGAGGTATCCCGCAGAGACATCCCCGTGGGGACAATCGCCCGCGGTTGAGGCCTTGCGTCACCCCAATGCTGGTGCTATCTTACCCCGTCAAAACCGCGCAAGGAGCAAGGGGATCGAGATGAAAACCAAGATCCTGGGCCGTACCGGACTGGAAGTCCCGATCGTGGGCATGGGCGCCGCGCATGTCGGCATTCCGGACCACAATCTGGTCGCGCTCGAGTACGGGGGTCAGCCCGGTCAGGTGGATATCGAGCTCGGGGTGAAGGCGGTGCACGCCGCCATCGAGGCGGGCTGCAGCTTCATCGACACCGCGCGGTTCTACGGCGCCGGCCGCAGCGAAGAGATCGTCGGCCGGGCGCTCAAGGCGCGTCCCGAC
This sequence comes from Candidatus Latescibacterota bacterium, assembly GCA_965248435.1. GTDB lineage: Bacteria > Latescibacterota > UBA2968 > UBA2968 > CBDFJH01. The sequence continues at coordinate 5,036,324 of OZ252100.1, read as the reverse complement.
CTGGCCGCGGGCGTGACCGTGACGACCAAAGTCGGGCAGAGCCACAACATGGCGCGCGATTTTACCTACGACGCAATTTTACGTGACGTGGAACAGAGCCAGGAGCGGCTCGGGATCGAGAAATTCGAGATCCTTTACATCCACGACGCGATGGGCTTCTCGATGGACATGATGCTGGGCAAATTCTGCGCCTTCGCTGCGCTCAGGAAGCTTCAGGACGAAGGGGTCGTCCGGTTCATCGGTTCCGCCTCGAACGACCCCGAGACCAATGCCGATTACCTCGAAACCGGCGAGTTCGACGCCGCCGTATCGGCCGACTCGTGGAGCATGCTGGATCAGTTCGCCGCCCGCCGTGTCCTGCCCGCCGCGGAGAAACACGACATCGGCATCGTCACGGCCACGCCCCTGGAACGCGGCCTCCTCGCCACCGGTCCCTCCTCGGGCACCGAATACTTGGACCGAAACTTCAGCCCGCCCTGCCTGGAGCAGGTGACGCAGATCCAGCGCCTCTGCCAGGACCACGGCATTCCGATGGTGGCCGCCGCCCTTCAGTGGTGCACACGGCATCCGCAGGTCGCCACCACGATCCCCGGCGCCAGGACGCCGGAAGAGGCGATCGAGAATGTCCGTGCAGGCGAAGTCGAAATCCCGGAGGCGTTCTGGGAGCAGCTGAAGCCATTGATCAGGCACTGGGAAAAAGGCGTCGACAGATAAGAAAGTCATCTAATTGCGGATTGCGGATTTGGGATTGGGGAATGAAATGCAGATCACCCAGCGCTCCATTTTGTCATTCCGAGCGTCAGCGAGGAATCTCAGCAGGCAATGCAGCAGCTGTGACATCACGAGAAGATTCACTGAGTAACAAGCTCTTGAGATCCCTCGTCGCCGGTTGCTCTAAGTCTTTCGGATCAATGCAATGACTTGAAGGCTCCTCGGGATGACAGATTCGCCTGTTTACGAGCCTTTCCTTCATCATTCGATATTCTGCGGTTCGACATTCATCTTTTGTAAGGAGCTTCAATGGCCACTGAGTTAACCCTGCTCGGAACCGGCACCCCCACCCCGCTCGTCCACCGCGCCGGATCGAGCTATCTGGTTAAACTCGACGATGAAAGCATCCTGGTCGACTGCGGTCCGGGCGCGGTCCGGCGCCTCCTCAAGAAGGGCGTTTCTCCGACGACGATCAACACGCTGCTCCTCACCCATCTGCACTACGACCACTGCGTCGACTACGGCTACTTCACGCTCGTGCGCTGGGACCAGGGCGCCGGCACGATCCCCGATCTGGAAGTCTACGGCCCTGAGCCGACGGCCCGCATGACCGAGCAGCTGTTCAGCGAATCGGGGGTTTACGCTCCCGATCTCGCGGCCAGAACTCTCGGCCGGGGCGGCCAGTTCGTCTGCCAGCAGCGGGGCGGGAAGCTGCCCAGAAAACGTCCCGATCCGTCGGTGACCGAGGTTGCGCACGGAGACCAGATCGAAAAACCGAACTGGACCGTCAAGGTCGCTGAAGTCGCCCACGCCCAGCCCCACCTGATCTGCATGGCCTACCGGCTGGACACGCCAGACAAGTCGATCGTGTTCGGAGGGGACACCGCGCCGACCGAAAAACTCACGAACCTCGCCGAGGGGGCCGACGTCCTGATCCACATGTGCCACCTGCTGAACGGCGTCGTGACCGATCCGAGGATCACGGCCGCCTGCTCGGGGCATCTGGACTGCGCTGCCACGGCCCGCGACGCGAAGGTCAAGACCCTCATCCTGGTCCACTTGACCGAGCAGCTCGAGCAGCCCGGGATTCGCGAGCGCGTCCTGTTCGAGGCGGGCGAGGTCTTCGACGGGAACATCATCTTCGCGGAGGACCTGCTCGACGTCCCGCTCGGTGAAATCAGGCCCGAGGCGATTCGCTAGCGGAAATCCCCCCTGCCCCCCTTTAGCAAGGTTCATCACCGATTTCCGGGGAAGGCGTGGCGGATTCTAAGAAAGAAATAATTATCATCCCTGAAGCCATATGCCATCCGCTTGATGACCTTGATTTTGTTGTTAATTCCCTCAATCAGGCTTGTCCCGATGGGATAGTCACAGTGAGCTAGGATTCCTGGCATATACGTCTTCAGATTGCGTGCGAATTTCTTGAGTGGCTCGATCTTGCTGTAGATGGCGCGTCGATACCACTGATTCCAGAATCTGTTGGCCGCAGCTCTGGATCGATAAGACCAGAGATGATTGAGATCCTCTTTGAGGAGGTATACCGTGTAGAGGCGTTTGTTTGCAGAAAGCAATTCTCTTAGCGACACTCTGTCTTCTTTGCTCGTGACATTTGCTTTGCTGCGCAGGAGCAACCACCGTTGGTTCTGAGTCACTTTGCGATCGGGTCGGCCACCGCGCACCCGACCCAGTTCGTCGATGCGTACTCGCTCGACGACGTCGCGGTTGTACTTGGCTTTAACGTGATACAGGTCATAGATGATGTCCACATCCGGACAATGGGATCGCACCTCCTCTTCGTAGGCACCGTTCATGTCCATCGCCACGGCCTCAAGTTGCTTGCAGCCTTCTTCTCCAAGGAGGTGGAAAAACGGGCGGATGTCCTCTCGACTTCGGCCGCGACCCACCCATAGGACACGCTTGGTCTCCATGTCAACAATCACTGTGGCGTAGCGATGGCCCTTTTGGATCGCAAATTCGTCCATGCCGATCACCGTGACCCTGGCAAAATCCGGCGGTTCCAGCTCTTGCTGGAGATGGGTCTTGTGAATGCGCTTCACGGTATTCCAGCTCATCCCATAGTGCTGTGCCACGTGCTGGATGGGCAGGACTTCGCACAATCGAACAACACTTTCAGCCAGGCGTTGAGTGACCCGTGAATACCGATCCAGCCAGTCAATCTGCTCCGTCCGGCAGCCACATCGGGGACATAGGACGCGCCGGGAGTGCACGATCAGCCTGGTTCGAGACCCCCAGATCGGCAAATCCTGAGCAAATCGCACTGCCCAATCATGAACCCGGTACGCCTTCTTCCCGCAACCACCACACCGAGGAAGGCGGCCTGTCTTGGGACGTAACTCGACTCCAACAACGTCTGCTTCCTGACGTTGAATGCCAACTACCACAAACCCTTGCCACCTACCCAGTAAGGATATACTTTGCACCTGAGACAACGCGCTCTCCTTTCTACCTTCAGGTTTATAGAGGATACTCTGAAGATAGGTCGGATGCCGTTGTCTCGTCTATTTTCTACCCCAACATTTGACGAAGAACCTTTACGAAAGGGGGGAGGTTGTTCTTTCTGAAGGTGTACTGATACGGGAATAGATTCTTCCCCCTTTGGAAAAGGGGGATTGAGGGGGATTTTCAAAATGAATCACAACAGAAAATAGGCATGGCAAACCCCATCGCATTGATCACCGGCATCACGGGCCAGGACGGCTCATATCTCGCAGAGTTCCTGCTCGATAAGGGCTACGAGGTCCACGGCACCGTGCGTCGCATCGCCCTTGAAGACCAGGAACACCGGATGGGCAGAATCCGGCACATCCTGGACCGGCTCCAGCTGCATCCCGCCTCGATGGAGAGCTACCCGAGCATCTACAACCTCATCAAGACCGTCCAGCCCGATGAGTTATACCACCTCGCTGCGCAGAGCTTCGTCGAAATCTCATTCCAGGACGCCTTTTCGACCTTGAATACGAACATCAACGGGACGCACTACGTCCTCGCGGCGCTGCACGACCTCAAGCCGGACACCCGGTTCTACTTCGCGGGATCGAGCGAGATGTTCGGCAAGGTCGCGGAGGTCCCCCAGAAGGAGACCACCCGGTTCCATCCCCGCTCGCCCTACGGCATCTCCAAGGTCGCCGGCTACGACCTCACTCGAAACTATCGCGAGGCCTACGACCTCCACGCCTCGAGCGGCATCCTCTTCAACCACGAATCCCCTCGCCGGGGCTTCGAATTCTCCACGCGAAAGATTACCTCGCACGTGGCCAGGATCAAACTCAAGCAGACAGGCCACGTCACCATGGGAAACCTGGATTCCAAGCGAGACTGGGGACACGCGAGGGAATACGTCAGGGCCATGTGGCTCATGCTCCAGCAGGACAAGCCGGATGACTACGTGATCGCGACCGGTGAGACTCATTCGGTGAGGGAGTTCGCCGAAATCGCCTTTTCGCACGTCGGGCTGGACTACGAGGAGCACATCCAGCTGGATCCCCGATTCCTCCGGCCGGCTGAAGTCGAGCTCCTGATCGGGGACGCCAGCAAGGCCAAAGAAAAGCTGGGCTGGTCCTACGACGTCTCGTTCAAGGACCTCGTCGTCGAAATGGTCGAGGCCGATCTGAAGCTTTTCTCGCAGTCGCGTTGAGGTGCCGTTCTGTAGATTACCCACCCCGCCCCCCTGCGGGAACTGGCGTCTCTTAAACTCGCGAAAAAGATCGCTCGAAACCATCAGGGCCGCGGTGTGCGACTCCAATGCAACCTCGTTCTTTCACCTCCCGCGGGTTGGGCCCTCTGGGCCGGTCCCATAGTGGGCGTCAGACGGTGCAGGAGTCCCGCCCTGATTGCCGCCACCGTCCTTTCCACTGAGGGTGAGGTGCCGCGGCCCGAGCATCCCCGGCGCTTGAGGGGAGCCCTTCTTTTGTCCAACTTTTCTTGGGCGAGCAAGAAAAGTTGGCTGCCGGAGGCATGCTTTTGTGAAGCTCGTGATTTAACCCACCCCGCCCCTTCGGGGCAACCAGGAGGGGACTTTGTTACGGCATCTCGTATCTCGTGAAGCGTATCTCGGAAAGAGCGTATCTCGTGAAACGTATCTCGTCGAATGGCAAATAGGACACGAATTCTGCGAGATCAAGAAACACGCGAGATGACGGGCCCACGAGATACGAGATACGAAATACGAGATACGGGTTCATGACGAAGCGTTCCCTCCTCCTCGGCCTCGCCATCGCCGCCCTGGCCAACCTCTGGATCCCCTACGCCAACCTGGTCGTCCGTTCGTCACGCGCCGACTTCGCGCACATCTCCGTCGCCTTTCTCGTCCCGTTCATCTGCCTGCTCGGTCTCAACCTGCTGCTCGGTCGCCGCGGCCTTTCACCCTCCGAGCTCCTCACCGTCTGCTGCATCGGGATGGTCGCCGGCAACATACAGGGCGAGTGGCTCTCCGATTACTTCCTCCCCGTCATCACGCACCCGCTCTACTTCGCGACCGCGGAGAGCCAGTGGGAGGAGTTCCTGCTCCCCCACATCCCGGACTGGACGATCGTCTCCGACAAACCGGCCATCGTGGGGTTCTACGAGAGTCTGCCCGAGGGGGCCGACCTCCCGTGGCGGCCCTGGATCGTCCCGTTCTTCTGGTGGAGCGGCTTCCTGGCCGCGATCTTGCTCGCGAACGTCTGCATCGCCATCATCCTCCGCAAGCAGTGGATGGATCACGAGCGGCTCGCCTTTCCGATCGCGACCGGCCTGCTGGCGCTCACCGGCGTCTCCGGCTCGCAGGGCACGCTCCGGACGCTGCTTCGATCCCGGCTCTTCCAGGCCGGTTTCTGGTCCGTCCTGGGCGCGATCGTCTGGATCATCCTCTCCTGGTTCTTCGTCTCCGTCCCCGACCTGCCCCGATTCTTCCTGCGAGGCGAGGGCATTCCGACGTTCAAGGGGTTTCCCGGGTTCGTGCTCAAGATCCACCCGATGACCATGGCCTTCGCCTACTTCTGCAATTCGGAGGTCCTGGTCAGCATCTGGTTGTTTCACTTCCTGGCCATGCTGCAGGCGGGCTTCCAGAACCGGACCGGGTTCGACATCGGTGGGCCGGACCCGTGGTGTTCGTTCGACGCCGCGATCGGATGGCAGTCCTTCGGCGGGATGATCGTTTTCGTTGGCTGGGGCCTCTGGGTCGCGCGGGCGCACCTCGGGGCGGTCTTTCGGAAGGCGTTCACGAGGCGGGGCGAGATCGACGATTCCGGCGAACTCCTCTCCTACCGGACCGCGGTCTGGCTGTTCCTCGGCTGCGTGCTCTACGCCGGCCTCTGGCTGAACCGGGCCGGGATGGCGCTCGGGCCGCTCCTCGCCTTCGGGTTCGGCACCCTCGTCCTCTACCTCGGTCTGGCGCGCATCATCGTCGAGAGCGGGCTGATCTATCTCCGCGGACCGATCACCGCGCAGTCGTTCACCTGGCACCTGTTCGGGACCACCGGGTTGGGCACGGCGAGCGCGGTCGCCCTGGGCGGGCTGACCTACGCCTTCTTCTGCGACGCGAAGACGTTCGGCATCACCGCGCTCGCCCACATCCCCCGGCTGGGCACCGCCATGGCGGTCCGCTACCGGCGCGCCCTCGTCCCCGCCATCCTCGCGGGGGCGTCGATCGGCGCGGCGGTCGTGATCACGTTCACGCTGCACCAGGGTTACACCACGATCGGGAGCTACAACTTCGGCGGGGGCGCCTACGACGGCATCGGCGGAATCTGGCCGCTCACGGGCCGCCGCCTACAGCAGAACTTCGGGACCGACTGGGACCGCGTGACGTTTCTGGGGCTGGGCGGCGCGTTCACCGCGCTGCTCTTCTTCCTGCGCACCCGGCTCCCCACCTTCCCGATCCATCCGATCGGGTTCACGATCGCCGCCTCGGGGGCCATGCGGAGCAGCATCTGTCCGTTCTTCCTCGTCTGGCTGATCCGGACCGTCCTGATCAAGCTCGGCGGCCCGGAGTACTACCGGAAGGCCACGCCGTTCTTCCTCGGCATGTTCATCGGGTTCCTGGCCGGCGTCGGCCTCGGCGTCGTTGTCGACACGATCTGGTTTCACGGGAACGGGCATCGGATAAATACGTGGTGAGAACCGGGTACCGGGTACCGGGTACCGGGAAACCAAAACACGGGTACCGGGTACCGCAAAACCCTGGATCCAAAAAAGCTGGATCACGGAAAAAGGCGGAGAAAAGCAGAAAGAACAGGAGGGCACGGAGACGATCTATCACCGTAGAGACGCCCCGATGGGGCGTCTCCGCCTGCGTGAGCAACCTGCCCCCCTTTGTAAAGGTTCTTCGTCAAATGTTGGGGTAGAAAATAGACGAGACAACGGCATCCGACCTATCTTCAGAGTATCCTCTATAAACCTGAAGGTAGAAAGGAGAGCGCGTTGTCTCAGGTGCAAAGTATATCCTTACTGGGTAGGTGGCAAGGGTTTGTGGTAGTTGGCATTCAACGTCAGGAAGCAGACGTTGTTGGAGTCGAGTTACGTCCCAAGACAGGCCGCCTTCCTCGGTGTGGTGGTTGCGGGAAGAAGGCGTACCGGGTTCATGATTGGGCAGTGCGATTTGCTCAGGATTTGCCGATCTGGGGGTCTCGAACCAGGCTGATCGTGCACTCCCGGCGCGTCCTATGTCCCCGATGTGGCTGCCGGACGGAGCAGATTGACTGGCTGGATCGGTATTCACGGGTCACTCAACGCCTGGCTGAAAGTGTTGTTCGATTGTGCGAAGTCCTGCCCATCCAGCACGTGGCACAGCACTATGGGATGAGCTGGAATACCGTGAAGCGCATTCACAAGACCCATCTCCAGCAAGAGCTGGAACCGCCGGATTTTGCCAGGGTCACGGTGATCGGCATGGACGAATTTGCGATCCAAAAGGGCCATCGCTACGCCACAGTGATTGTTGACATGGAGACCAAGCGTGTCCTATGGGTGGGTCGCGGCCGAAGTCGAGAGGACATCCGCCCGTTTTTCCACCTCCTTGGAGAAGAAGGCTGCAAGCAACTTGAGGCCGTGGCGATGGACATGAACGGTGCCTACGAAGAGGAGGTGCGATCCCATTGTCCGGATGTGGACATCATCTATGACCTGTATCACGTTAAAGCCAAGTACAACCGCGACGTCGTCGAGCGAGTACGCATCGACGAACTGGGTCGGGTGCGCGGTGGCCGACCCGATCGCAAAGTGACTCAGAACCAACGGTGGTTGCTCCTGCGCAGCAAAGCAAATGTCACGAGCAAAGAAGACAGAGTGTCGCTAAGAGAATTGCTTTCTGCAAACAAACGCCTCTACACGGTATACCTCCTCAAAGAGGATCTCAATCATCTCTGGTCTTATCGATCCAGAGCTGCGGCCAACAGATTCTGGAATCAGTGGTATCGACGCGCCATCTACAGCAAGATCGAGCCACTCAAGAAATTCGCACGCAATCTGAAGACGTATATGCCAGGAATCCTAGCTCACTGTGACTATCCCATCGGGACAAGCCTGATTGAGGGAATTAACAACAAAATCAAGGTCATCAAGCGGATGGCATATGGCTTCAGGGATGATAATTATTTCTTTCTTAGAATCCGCCACGCCTTCCCCGGAAATCGGTGATGAACCTTTGTAAAAGGGGGGCAGGGGGGATTTGATTTTCGCGGAATAACAGACTGAGACACATTACCCCGAGATACGAGATACGTTTATGAGCGATCTTGATACAATCCTGAGCGACGCAGTCGCCGCCAACGACGTCCCCTTCGTCGTCGCGATGTCAGGCAATTCACGCGGCGTCGTGTGGTCCGGCGCGGCGGGCGACCGATCGCCCGGTGTGGCGGCGGGTGAAGAGACCCTCTTCAAGATCTTCTCGATGAGCAAAGCGGTCGGCGCCACCGCGGCGATGATCCTGATCGATCGCGGCCGACTGAAGCTCGACACGCCCGCCGAAGAGATCCTGCCCCAGTTCGCGGAGATCCGGCTCCTGGAGGGATTCGACGGTGACAGACCCCGCCTTCGCGCGCCGAAGGTCAGGGCGACCGTGCGTCACCTGGCGACACATACAGCCGGCTTCGCATACGAGATCTTCAACCGCGACATACTCAGATACATGGAAGTCACGGGATTCCTTTGGATCGGCTCCGGCCTCAAGACCTCGCTTTTTTACCCGCTCGTTGCCGAACCGGGCGAGCGATGGGCCTACAGCGTCGGTGTGGACTGGCTCGGTCAGATCGTGGAAGAGATCGACGGCCGCCGCATAGACGTCTTCTGTCAGGAAGAGATCTTCGATCCGCTCGGCATGCCCGACACCTGCTTCGAAGTCCCCGACCGATTGGCCGATCGTCTGGCCGACGCGAAGCTGCGCCGCGAGGACGGCCGTTTCGTCGATTCCGACCTGGCACCGCCGTCTCATCCCGAGTTTTACGGGATGGGCAACGCCCTCTACTCCACCGTGCCCGACTATATGCGGTTTCTGAGGATGTTCCTGAACAGGGGACAGCTGGACGGCAGCCGGGTATTGAGCGAGGCGGGTGTAGAGACGATGCTCGCGAACCAGATCGGCGAACTCCGCGTCGGCAAGATGACCTCGCAAAATCCGTCGCTCGTCGCAGATGTGGATTTCTTCCCCGGCATCCAAAAGAGCCACAGCCTCGGGTTTCTGCGAATGGAAGAGGATGTGCCGGGGAGACGCGCTACGGGTTCGCAGTCCTGGGCCGGCGCGCTCAACACCCATTTCTGGCTCGACCCGGCCAGCGACGTCGCCGGGGTTATCATGACCCAGACATTGCCGTTTTCTGAGCCGAGGTTTATGGCGGTGTATGATCGGTTTGAAAGGGCCGTTTACGCGTGAATCGTTGTGACAGGGTACCGGGGTCCGGGTACCGGGAAGACAAAACACGGGAACGGCTGGATCAAGGACACGAAAATCCACGAAAGGCACGAAACTCCACCACACCACAAACCATCGAAACCATCAGGGCCGCGGTGTGCGACTCCGATGCGTGATGCATCTTGAAATCCCCCTCAGTCCCCCTTTTCCAAAGGGGGAAGAGTTTCATTAATGCGTGCGTTTGAACGAAAGCAATGTCATCGCTCAAAACCGTCAGGGCCGCGGTGTGCGACTCCGATGCAACCTCGTTCTTTCACCTCCCACGCGGTTAGGCCCTCTGGGCCGGTCCCATAGTGGGCGTCAGGCGGTGCAGGAGTCCTGCCCTGATTGCCGTGACCGTCTATTCCACTGAGGGTGAGGTGCCGCGGCCGAGCCTCCCCGGCGTTTGAGGGGCGCCTTTCTTTTGCCTTCGGGCGCGGCACGACCGCGCCCCTACGGCGAAATCTTGGAGTGTAGGGGCACAGCCGCGCTGTGCCCAAGGGTGGCGGTTGCGGTAGCCCTTTTCTTGTGGCGAGACAAGAAAAGCATGCCCTGAGCTTGCCGAAGGGTAGGTCGCCGAAGGCATGCCTTTCGGGAAACAGAAACGCGATCAATTGCGGATTGCGGATCGGGGATTGCGGAGGCGAAAGGCTGGGGATCACGGAGAAAGGCGGAAGAAAGGCGGAGGGCCACGGAAGACCGGGTACCGGAAAACCAAAACACGGGTACCGGGGTCCGTAGGACAATTGCGGGTTGGGGATTGCAGATTGTTCTTAGGCCACGTCCAATACCGCCTGTGGATTCTTGGCCGCGATCATAAGTAAAGTTCGTGCAGCGCCTGATGGACTGCGACGGCCCTGCTCCCAATCCCCTGCAGTGTTCGAACCGATACACCCAACAGTTGGGCAAACTGAGCCTGAGAAAGGCCTGACTTCTTCCGGATCTCGGCAATATCCGGCACATTGATCACCCGGCCGTGTTTGCCACGCTTAATCTCCTGAAGTCCTTCAAGAATCTCATGGTCGATGTCCCTCTTTGACTTACTCATCCTCCATCTCCTTGCGGTGGATTTTGACAGCCAATTTCGGCCAGCTGCCTCTCCTCACTATATAGCTTCTTGAATCGCTCGCGCTTCAGCTTTTCATTCAGGTGTTTTCTAAAGCTCCTCATTTAATGCCTTCTTCAAACTTCATGTAGATTAGCACATAAGCTAATCTTTACGATCCACGGCCTCAGGCAGTGAGTTCTGTAACGGATTCTGTAAGTTTCTGCCCAATAGCGTGCGACTTGGCCAGAGTAAGGAAGGCTGCTTCGTCACCAAGATCCTTCAGCTTGACTGTCTTATTGCCAAGACCTTGTCCGAAGAGCCTGAACCAAAACCACCGTTTCAGAAAAATGCTTGTAATGCTGTTTGGAACAGCCCCTGACTTTCGCCACTTGGATAAGGTGCTCTTGTGCATCCCAATCTGTTTTGCGACCTCGTAGAATGGAGTCGCGCTGACATCGGAAAGGAACTCCAGTTCTTCAAAGGTGAGCGCTTCCGGGGAACCACAGATTTGGTTTGCAATGGCCCTGTGTATTCTGTCAATCTCATCCTGTGAGATCGTCAATGTCCCGTCTGGCATCTTCTCGAGGTGCAGTTCAGGGACAAGCCAGGTTCGACCGGCTGCGCGGTACTTGTAGTCTTTCTCTGTTTGGCGACGCATCTTCATTCTCCTTCAAGGAAGCCTTCCGAAATAGCAATACGACGTGCAGCATCCGCCGAAGTCACAGACGGTGAACCGTCAGTGCCATCGTAGAAGCAGTAAAGGACAGCGTGCAGCACATCGTCCTCTTTGTGAGAGACTCTGAAACAGGCGTAGTATCCAGATCGCCCTCCCGAGCTTGACGGGGCCCACACGACAAGCTCCGTTAAGGTCTCGCTTCTACTCTTTCTGCCGATCAATTGCCCACGTTCAATAAGGTATCGCAGTTTCTGGCGGGCTCGAGCGTATCTATCAGTTTCAGGCTCGTGCTCAACCAAAACTCTGTGTCCAAGCAGGCGCCTGATCGCATTCAACCAATCCATAGTTGAATATATCAACTAATGAGAAAAAGTCAACTTCCAACTAGCCCGGGACATGCCTTCGCGGGAATGACAATTTTGCATTCTTCAGCACTTAATGAATGTAGCCTCACAAACAAGCCACTTGATTATTGAACCTTAGATATTCGATATTGGACCATCACGAAAGAACACGAAAGTCCACGAAAGACACGAAACTCCGCCACTCCCATGAACCATGACTTGGGGTGGGACTTTTCCGCGCTTATCCGTCAAGCACCATAGTTTATGGAGGCCACAAACGATCCAAGAGATACCCACCCCGCCCCTCCGGGGCACCCCGGAAAGCGTCTGGTGCGATTGTTAGAGTGCCCTCCTTGGGGGGGATTTAGGGGTGGGTCTGATGGGCAGAAACCCTATTGTGACCCACCCCGACCCAGGAGGGGACTAGCATCTCTCAAACTCGCGAAAAAGATCGTTCGAAATCATCAGGGCCGCGGTGTGCGACTCCGATGCAACCTCGTTCTTTCACCTCCCACACGGTTAGGCCCTCTGGTCCGGTCCCATAGTGGGCGTCAGGCGGGGCAGGAGTCCCGCCCTGATTGCCGCCACCGTCCTTTCCACTGAGGGTGAGGTGCCGCGGCCGAGCCCCCGCGGCGTTTGAGCGGCGCCTTTCTTTTGCCTACTTTTCTTGTGGCGAGACAAGAAAAGTAGGCCGCCGGAGGCATGCAGTTCGAGAAGCGAGACGCTATCTACAATTGTGGATTTCGGATTGTGGCTTGCGGATTCTGAGGAGCGTCGTCATTCACCACGAGATACGAAATACGAGATACGAGACACGCTCATGACGCGCAGATCCCTTCTCCTCGCCCTATTCATGGCCGCACTGGTCAACCTCTTCGCGGCCTACTCCACGAACGTAATGCGCTCCTCCCAGTACGCCTTCTCCCACCTCTCCGCCGCCTTCCTCATCCCCTTCCTCATCCTCCTCCTGTTCAACCGCCTCCTCGACCGCTGGGGCGGCGGCCTCTCCGCCTCCGAACTCCTCGTCATCGCCTGCGTCGGCATGGTCGCCGCCGTGATGCAGGGCGAATGGCTCTCCGACTACCTCCTTCTCGTCATCTCCCAGGTCACCTACTGGGCCAACTCGGAAAACCAGTGGAACGATTTCATGCGGCCCCACATCGCGGACTGGACCATCGTCACCGACAAGCCCGCGACCGTCGGCTTCTACGAGGGCCTGCCGCTGGACCAGCCGATCCCCTGGGGGCCGTGGCTCACCCCCCTCTTCTGGTGGGGCACGTTTCTCGGCGCGCTCCTGCTCGCCTCCTTCTGCCTGTCGATCCTCCTGCGCAGGCAGTGGACCGAGCACGAACGCCTCCCCTTCCCGATCGCCACCGTGCTCCTGGAGCTCACGGGCGCCTCCGGTTCGACGGGGACGCTTCAGACCCTCGTCCGGAACCCGCTGTTCCGGATCGGGTTCTGGGCTGTGTTCAGCGCGCTCGCGTGGAACATCGGCGGCTGGTTCGTGCCGACCCTGCCGTTCATTCCGATGTTGATCCGGCACACGATCCCGATCGCGCGTGGGTTTCCCGCGTTTCGCTTCAAACTGCTCCCGATGACGATCGGGTTCGGCTACTTCACCCGGTCCGAAGTCCTGTTGAGTATCTGGCTGTTCCACATCCTGGCCATGCTCCAGGCCGGCATCTTCAACCGGGTCGGGTTCGACATGGGCAGCTCGGACCCCTGGTGCTCCTTCCACCCCGCGATCGGCTGGCAGTCCTTCGGCGGGATGATCGTGTTCGTCGCGTATGGCCTCTGGATCGCCCGGGACCATCTTTTCCAGGTCTTCAAATCGGCGCTGACGCAGCGTCGATCCGATCGATCCGAACGGGACACGCAGGAGCTGATGTCCTACGGCTGGGCGGCCCGGCTCCTGATCGCCAGCCTCCTCTTCATGGCGGTCTGGCTCCGGCGCGCCGGGTTCGAGTGGGGCCCGCTGATCGCGTTCGGGTTCAGCACCTTCGTCCTCTACCTGGCCCTCGCGCGCATCATCGCCGAGTCCGGACTCGTCTACCTCCGGGGTCCGATCACGGCGCAGGCCTTCACGTGGCACCTGTTCGGCATGACCGGCATGTCGCCCGCCAGCGCGGTCGTGCTCGGCGGCCTGAGCTACACCTTCTTCTGCGACGCCAAGACCTTCGGGCTGACGATGCTCGCCCACGTCCCGCGCATCGCGGACGCGATGTCGGTCCGGTTTCGACGCGGCCTGGTGCCGGCCGTCCTCCTCGGGGCGTTCGTCGGCGCCGCCACGGTCATCTGGTTCACGATCGATCAGGGGTATCACGGCGTGGGCAGCTCCAACTTCGGGAGCGCGCTGTTCTACCGGCGGGGGGCGCCGGGAGGCGGGATGTGGACGTTCGCGGCGGGTCGGATGCAGCAGGGCGATCTCGGGGTCGGCTGGGACCGGATCGCGTTTCTGGGGATCGGCGGAGCGTTGGTGGCTGTACTGTTCGGCCTGCGGACCTGGTTTCCGACCTTCCCGATCTCCCCGATCGGGTTCACGATTTCCGCGTCGGCCGTCCTGCGGAACAGCATTTCACCGATCTTCATCGTCTGGTTGACCAAAGTGCTGATCCTGAGAATCGGTGGATTGGAAAGCTACCGGCGAACCGCGCCTCTCTTCCTCGGCATCATCATCGGCTATCTGGCGGCAGTTGCGCTGGGATTCGTCGTGGATTTTATATGGTTTCCGGGGAATGGGCACGAAATAAATACGTGGTGAAGCGTTCTGCCGGGAGCTGCGCTTCAAGCCAAGCTGCTCCCCTTGATCTTTCGATCCCAAATTGAGCGGTTCTTTTGAGCTGTGCTAAATGTGAAGGGTCGATTTTCAAGTTGCCACTGTCTGTCAAGCTCGCTAAAAAAATTGCACAAACCCATCAGGGCCGCGGTGTGCGACTCCGATGCAACCAGACCATTTCTCCTCCCAGCGGGTTGGTTCCTCAGTGATCGCGAGCGCTTGGTGAGGATTTGGCCTTCCTGCCGTGGACTGTTTATGCCACTGAGGGTGAGGTGCCGCGGCCCGAGCCCCGCGGCGACTGAGCGGCGCCCTTCTTTTGTCTACTTTTCTTGTGGCGAGACAAGAAAAGTTGGTACTGGTAGCAACGTTCAGAGGCCCGTCGGCATCGACTTCGTGATGGTCAACGGCGAGTTCGTGATCGAAGACAGCGAGCCGACGGGCGGAACGCCGGAGGCATGCTGTTGTGAAGTTCGCGATACAACCCACCCCTCACTGTATATCGATAGCGTCCTGCAACGAAGAAAAACTGTATTTTACGAGAAACGATCATCTCACGTATTGTAGCGGACTTTAAACCCCCTCGCACACGGCTATGACCGACCCGCTCGAAAACGTCTTCGATTATCACCAGGCCACAAAGCATCACTTCCAGGGCTTTGCCAGGAGCCCGGGATATTTGGATTGGGCCACTCAGCCGAACCCTTTTCGTCGGTATGAGGGCGCGCGGTTGGTACCTCTGGAGAAAATCGGACCCACGGATGAACCGCGATACGACGATGCCTTTATTCAGGGCCGAATCCCCCCCGTTCCGATGAACTTGCGAAGCATTTCTCAACTCTTCTACGATAGCCTCGCGATATCTGCCTGGAAAAGCACGGGCGAGACCCGTTGGGCACTACGCGTCAATCCTTCCAGTGGGAATCTGCATCCGACCGAGGCCTACCTGATCTGCGGTCCTGTAGAAGCACTATGCGACAAGCCCATGGTCTGCCATTATGCACCCAGGGAACACGGGTTGGAGGTGCGGGCAGAGTTCGGGTTGGAGTTATGGGAAAACCTCTGCGTGAAATTCCCGAAGGACACACTCTTCATAGGACTCACTTCCATTCACTGGCGAGAGGCCTGGAAGTACGGTCAGCGCGCCTATCGCTACTGCCAGCACGATGCCGGTCACGCCATCGGGGCTGTCAGTATCGCCGCAGCCGGGCTTGGCTGGCACGCGTGGATGCTGGACGATTTGAGCACGGATGAGTTGGCGATGCTCACGGGCACATTTCGTGATCACGACGCCGAGCCGGAAGAGCCGGATGTGCTGCTGGCCATAGGTCCGGTTGGAAAAGAGGCGAATGAAGCAGGTTTGCCCCAGGACCATGTTCTGACTTTCGAGTCTCTTGACTGGCGTGGCCGTCCCAATCAACTGAGTCCGTCTCACGTTGAATGGGGTATGGATGAAATTGCAGAGGCGGCTCGGAAGCGGCGTGGTTCGAGCCCGTATGAACCGTTTAAAAGTCCACCGAAGCCGTGGTCTTTGGACATTCGTCCTGTTTCTCTTCGCAAGATGATTCGCCAACGCCGGAGTGCCGTGGCGATGGACGGAGAGACTCGAATCTCTCGAGACACGTTCTATCGAATCCTTCAAAAGACCCTGGCCGTCCCAGGAAACATTCCGTTCAGCACGCTTCCCTGGAAGCCTCATATTCATCTGGCCATCTTTGTTCACCGCGTGGATGACCTCCCCGCCGGACTCTACTTCCTGGTGCGGGACGCTTCACAGAGAAAGGCTCTGGAAGCAGCGCTCACAAAAGCAGGCCTGTGGCGGCGACCCTGCGGATGTCCGGAGGAACTGGAGCTTTATTGCCTCATCGAAGGGGATGCGCGGGAATCCGCTCGGAAGATTTCATGTCTTCAGGAAATTGCAAGCGAGGGCGATGGCAAACAGGCTGGATCACGGAGAAAAGCGGAAAGAGGCGGAGGGCCACGGAAACGATGCATTCCCCGGCGATACGAGATACGCGTTTTTACGATCCACGATCTCCGGAGTTTTAAAAGCCGTCTTGAGACACTGAAGCTCATATCCTATTCTAGCATTCGGCTTTTAAACTCCATTACTCAGGCGTTGGGCCACTTCCTTTTAGTGCGGGGAGTTAGAATCCACGATTCACGATCAACGAATATTCCACGCGCGTGGAAAATTGTTCTAAATCACTAAAAAACAACGATTCGATCTATAACCCAATATTCCAGACGTCTGGAAAATTGCTCTAAGTCGGTAATAAACAACAAATCAAGAGAAAATAGGCGGTCGGGCTGTGTCCGTTGAAGGGTAGGTCAATCGCCCCGAGATACGAAATACGGGCCTTCATGGTTTCCGGGGAATGGGCATGAGATTAATACGTGGTGAAGAGCAGACGGCAGACCACAGACCGCAGACGGCCAAAAGAGAAAAATAAACACCTGGTGAAGTACTGATCACCAGGCGCGTGTTTAGAATCGTATCTCTTCAAGCGTTTCTATTCAGCAATCGACTAGATCTGCCATCTCTCGCTCAGCCCCTGCAATGATAGGGATTTCAAAAGGCATCTTGGCGGATCAATCACTCCTCGCACGTGCCCAGTTACAGTATCGATGCGTTAGTCGCGCGTTTTCCGGTATAGTCCGGCCACCATGGGCATATTGCTCGATGTGATCAACGGACGCATCATCAATCATTTGGATCCGCTGTCCACACAGTGTACACGTAGGATCATTCTCATACAGCTCTTCCTTTAGCTTGTACGAAAAGCACCGCGTCTCGGGCGTAGTTTCGTGGTCTAGTAATTTCTCTAACGCCGTCCTCCATAGATCAAAGCGCCGGGTGATCATCACCTTGTTGCTTGTACCTCTTTCAATCGTCTCAATGAATTCGTCATTCTGCGTCAAAAGATCAAGAAACGTCTCTCGGATCTCATCGAGATTGCGATAGACGGTGTTCTTGTCACTACGGGCGAAACTGAACATCAAAACATCATAGAGCGATGCGCTAAAGGTTTTCTGTTCCCACCCCCCTGTGTGCTCCTCGGATGTTCCCCTATACAGTCTCCTGAACACGTGCTTTCCGAACAAGGTCCTGATGATGGCTACAGAATTCTTGAAAGCGGTCCGAAGTTCCTGTTCATCTGATCTCGAGATCTCACGGAATCGCTTCATATCGTCGTTCAAAAATCGACGCATGGGCGGTCTGTAGTTCAAATAGGAAGCGTGAAAGAATGCGGCGAATCTCAGCACCAGTTCGACATCGCGCATTCGTCGCTCAACGCGCTTGATACCCACAGCAGCTCGGAATTCGGAATCATGCGAAAGCTCCTTCAAGAGCTCGTTGTACCGGCCCCTAAAGATGCAGTTGCGAAGCTCCTGGTCATTAAGTGAAACTGCTCCAGTATTTAGTCTTTCAAAAATCTCAAATCTCAGGTTCTCACTTGATTCCTTTTTGATAGTCGTTGTTCGAAGGGAGCAACGCTTGATCTTGTTCTGGATGGCGCGGTCAAGATCCTTGAAATAGCTTCCATTTAGCTCCTGCAAAACTGTCATGCTCCGCAGAGCGTAGACCGCATCCAGAAAGTTGAAGAAGGCCGTGAGACGCTGCTGCCCATCGATTACAGCTTCGCGTCCATCTTCTTCTTCGGCTAGATATATCATCGGGAGAGGGACTTCGAGAATGGCTGATTCGATCAAACGACTGCACTTACTAACGTCCCAAACGAACTGACGCTGAAAATCCGACTGAAGGATAAGATCCCCTTCCTTGTAGCGTATGTAGAGGCTCTGAGACGCTTGGATCAGATTTATCCGAAAAGATGTGACGACCCGCAGCTGCGGGGGCTTCAACTTCCTCGTTGCTCTCATCATCTTCGTCCTCAGATATATTGAGTTCGTCAGTTTCCGTTGTAGTTGGAGCGCCAACTTCAGCATGTGCCGGTTGATTTCCTTGCATTTGTGCTATAGGCGTCTTAGCATAGTACTGATCATCGCTATTCTCCACGTTGTGCTTACGACGAATGCTACCACCCTTTCCCGCTCCAAGCGCAACCAGACCGCGCCGCACAAGTTCCTGTTTTGCCTTTTCGTATTCCCTCTTCGAAACAGACGAGTGAGTTATTGAAGGAAGAAAGGACAACCATTTTCGAACCGGCAATACGCTTTAACGACTTCCTTATCCGGGCAGATATACTGACAAAAGAGGGCTGCAGAACTACAAGTGGTTCCCGGTCCCAGGCAACATCAAGTACGCAGTGAAGGCGGCTTCTGCCGAGCAACTTGATGATGTTAACGACGTATATATCACTGATCCGCCATACGGCGATGCAGTGAAGTACGAGGAGATCCTGGATTTCTTCGTCGCTTGGTTTCGCAGGAGGCCGCCGCCCGAGTTTGCCGAGTGGGTGTGGGACTGCCGCCGGTCACTCGCGATCAAGGGTGAAGACGAGGACTTTCGCCGAGGGATGGTTGCCGCGTATCGACGGATGACCGATTGTATGCCCGACAATGGCATCCAGGTCATCATGTTTACTCATCAGTCTGGCTCGATCTGGGCCGACATGGCGAACATCGTCTGGGCGTCCGGACTTCATGTCACCGCGGCTTGGTACGTCGTCACCGAGACCGACAGCCCACTCCGCGAAGGAAGCTACGTCAAGGGCACCGTGCTCCTGGTCCTTCGTAAGCGCGAAGGGGAGTACAAGACCACCCGCGACGATCTCGCTTGGGAAATCCAGGAGGAAGTCGAAGCGCAGGTGGAGGCACTTTCCGGCCTTAACCAGGAGGCCAAGGGCCTCTACCGCGACGAGAATGTCTTCGAGGACGCCGACATCCAGATGGCGGGCTACGCGGCGGCCCTGCGTGTGCTCACTCGCTATGCCGTGATCGACGGCCGCGACATGACCGCCGAGGCGATCCGGCCGCGTGTCAAAGGCGAGACGACCTTCGTGGACGGGCTGATTGCATTCGCCGTGGATACGGCCAACCAGTGCCTCGTACCGGAGGGCCTCCCCAAGTCGAACTGGGACAAGCTGCTTCCGGCTGAGCGCTTCTATTTGAAGATGCTCGACCTGGAGGCCCGGGGCGCGAAGACGCTCGACAACTACCAGAACTTCGCTAAGGCGTTCAAGGTACGCGACTTCCAGGTTCTGATGGGGAGCCGCAAGGCGAACGACGCGCGGCTCAAGAGTGCGACGGAGCTCGGCCGCGCGGAGATGGGCGACGCCTCGGAGCTTCACCAATCAGTACTGCGGGCCGTGCTGTACGCGCTGATGGAGCTGGTCAAGAATGTGGACGGGAGCGAGGTACTGGCCCACCTCATGCTCAACGTGCCCAATTACTACGGTGACATGACACAGCGTGAGCTCGCTGTGGAGCTCGCCGATTACCTCGCCAACCGGCTTGACAGTTTGCGCCCCGAAGAGGCGAGCGGTGGGCGGGTGCTTCGCGAACTCATTAGCAACCAGCGGATCGGGTAATGGGATGAATGACATGCTTACTCCGTTCTCTCTAAAGGACACACCTGCCCTTATCGAGCACCTGCTGCCTGTGCAGAAGCTCTCCGCCGAGGTGTTCAAGGAAAGAAAGGCGGGCACTGGTCAAACTCTTGTGAAACTCGGTGCCTATTGGAAGGGGCGGAAGCCGCTTCTCCTAAGCAAGGCGTGCATCCTCGGTTGCCTGCTGCCGGCGACTGATGACTCTCCCCGGGACCTCGAGATCTTTGAAAAGCTGATGGCAATGGACGACGAGTCCTTTGTCGCTCGGTGGAAGAGCCGCCTAAAGCCGAAGGTGATTCTCGAAGCCATCTCTATTGCTCGAATCACCGATTACTTCACGGTCGATCCGCAGGGAGTGCTGCCTGAATCCGCGCCAGTAGACTGGTCCAATCCCAAGTACGACGGGATCAAGGTTTCCTGGCGCAAGGACTTGCCTGAGCTTAAGCGACGCAGGCTCGTGGCGCAAGCACTTCCCAGGAGGCCGTATCGGGAGCGAGTGGGCGCGGCGAAGCGGCCCGAAGAGGTGATGGACACAGTGCACGTCCACATCTGGGATGCGGTAAACTCCCACCTCGGGACAAGCGCCCAATCATTTCCGGAGTTGATTGAACAGCTCGGCATAATGCGCTTTGGCCACCGCACGCGAGTCGCCGACACTTTCTGCGGATCTGGACAGATTCCATTCGAGGCGGCAAGGCTTGGCTGTGACGTATACGCTTCGGAATTGAACCCTGTCGCGTGCATGCTCACCTGGGGAGCCCTGAATATCGTGGGTGGCACGGAAAAAAGCAGAAAGATACTCGCTAAGTCCCAGCAGGAGCTTGTACGTAGAGTGAATGCAGAGATTGACAAGCTGGGCATCGAGACTGACGGTGATGGTTGGCGCGCGAAGGCCTACCTCTACTGTCTTGAGGTGCGCTGTCCGCAAACTGGATGGAAAGTACCATTGATTCCTTCCAGAATACTCAGCTTCAAAAACAGGGCCATTGCAGAACTCGAACCGCGCGCTCCAGAGAAATGCTACGACATTCTTGTGCGGTCCGGTGCGTCAGAAGCGGAAATGGCAGCCGCATCGAAGGGAACGGTGAAAAACGACGGCCGAGGTCGGGAGCCTTATCTCATACACACGGTTGATGGCCTAGAGTATCGAACGAAGATTTCTACATTGCGTGGAGACCACCGGACTTCTGACGGAACAATTGACAACAGGCTGCGGCTTTGGGAAAATTCGGATTTCAAACCGCGGTTAGACGACCTCTTTCAGGAGCGTCTCTATGCTGTTCATTGGATGAGAAGCAAGAAAACGGGCAAACAATTTGACTACGAGTTCCGGTCCGTATCGGAAAACGATCTTGACCGAGAGCGAGTTGTCGAGGAATTCGTCGCCCGACATCTTACGGAATGGCAGAGCAAGGGATGGCTGCCGGACATGCGCATCGAACCTGGCGCGGAGACAACGCGCCTATTGCGCGAGCGAGGCTGGACGTACTGGCATCACCTATTCCCGCCCCGGCACCTGATGTTGCTCGGCATGCTGAGGCGAGAAGCAACCGGCGGTGAGCACACCCTGCTACTCGCCCGAATCCTAGATTATACAAGCAAACTGTGCCAGTGGACTACTTCGAAAGCTGGCTCGAGCAAGTCTGGCGAAGGCGGCCGGACGGGAGGTGCAAGCGATAATCCTGCCCACGTCTACTACAACCAAGCACTCAACACATTCTATAACTATGGGTGCCGAGCGAGTTTTCCGCTTCTCGAACTTTTTGGCGGGGCCTTTCCTCACAGCGTCTCACATGGTGATTGGGAAATAGCCTGCCAGCCGGCAGCGGACGTGTCGGCTAATTTCGACGTGTGCATAACTGATCCACCGTACGGCGACGCAGTGAACTATGACGAGATACTAGAATTCTTCATTGCTTGGCTGCGCAAGAATCCGCACCCCGAATTCGCTGAGTGGGTTTGGGACAGTCGCCGCTCGCTCGCTATCAAGGGCGAAGACGAGGACTTCCGGCGCGGGATGGTGACCGCATATCGGCGTATGACGGAATGCATGCCGGACAATGGGATCCTGATCATTATGTTCACTCATCAATCCGGCTCGATCTGGGCTGACATGGCGAACATCGTGTGGGCGGCCGGGCTACGCGTCACTGCGGCCTGGTACGTGGTCACCGAGACGGACAGCGTCCTCCGCGAAGGAAGCTACGTAAAAGGAACGGTCCTCCTCGTCCTGCGCAAGCGCGAGGGGATGCACAAGACGACTCGCGATGACCTCGCTTGGGAGATCCAGGAGGAAGTCGAATCACAGGTACAGGCACTTTCCGGCCTGAACCAAGAGGCCAAGGGCCTCTACCGCGACGAGAACGTCTTTGAAGACGCCGACATCCAAATGGCGGGCTACGCGGCGGCTCTGCGTGTGCTTACCCGCTACGCTATCATAGACGGTCGCAATATGACCGCGGAAGCGGTCCGGCCGCGTGTCAGGGGCGAGACAACCTTCGTCGACGGCCTGATCGCTTTCGCCGTGGATACGGCCAACCAGTGCCTTGTACCCCGGGGCCTTCCCAAGTCGCAATGGGACAAGTTGCTTCCCGCTGAGCGTTTCTATTTGAAGATGCTCGACCTTGAAGCCAGAGGCCAGAAGACGCTCGACAACTACCAGAACTTCGCGAAATCGTTCAAGGTACGCGACTTCAAACCGTTGATGGGCAGCCACAAGGCCAACAACGCGCGGCTCAAGAGTGCGGTTGAGCTTGCCCGCGCCGAAATGGGCGACGGCTCCGAGCTTCACCAATCGGTACTGCGGGCCGCGTTGTTCGCGCTGATGGAGCTGGTCAAGAACGTGGACGGGAGCGAGGTACTGGCCCACCTCATGCTCAACGTGCCCAATTACTACGGCGACCTGACCCAGCGTGAGCTCGCCGTGGAGCTCGCCGATTACCTCGCCAACCGACTTGAGAGCTTGCGCCCCGAAGAAGCGAGCGCCGCGCGCGTACTCCGCGAGCTGGTCAAGAACCAGCGGCTCGGGTGAAACGATGGCAAACAACTCTGAAAACCTCACGAGTCTTCTTTCCTATGTTCAGGCTGAGCGGCGGGTCTGCCCGCAGCCGCAGCATTGGAAAGCGCTTTGGGAGATGCTGCCAGGCAAACGGAGGGAAGGCGGGGATTGGAATCCCGCACTCCCGCTTATTCTTGGCGCTTGGTGGCATACTAGCGCACCAGAGAAGCAGCTGCGCCTTCGAGAGCATATCCAGTACGCAGCTGAGCAACGTGTGTTGGACATCGTGGGTTCATTCCTCCGAGGTCTAGCCCCTGAAGACTGGCACACGCTGGAGGACGTGTGAGCGAAATCAATCGTTTTTCCTCCCGCCGCCAACGGCTCGACCATGCCTTTCTCAGTGCAAGGCTGAAACAGGCGAGCTCCTACAAACGCATCGCGGGCTATTTCCGTAGCTCCATCTTCGAGTTGGTGGGTGAAGAGATCGCTGCAGTCCCGAAGGTTCAGATCGTTTGCAACAGCGAGCTCGACGCTGCCGATGTCGTCATCTCGAAGCACGTTCGAGAGACCGCCCTGAAGGAACGCTGGTACGAAGCGCCTTCAGAGGTGGAAGCGCTGCTGCACCGGGACCGCTATCGCCGCCTGCATGAGCTCCTGACCAGCGGGCGAGTTGAGATTCGGGTTGTTCCCAAAGACCGGATCTTCATTCACGGCAAGGCCGGTGTCATCGAAGGTCCGGACGGCAGCAAAACGTGCTTTCTGGGTTCGATTAACGAGACGAAGAGCGCATTCGCACACAACTATGAGATCCTGTGGGAAGATCCCTCGATGGAGGGCGTGACCTGGGTCGAGGAGGAGTTCGAGGCGCTCTGGAAGGATTCCTACCCGCTCCCCGAAGCCATCCTCAAGGAAATCAAGCGCGTCGCCGACCGGGTCGAGATCCGGTTCCAAGATGCGAGTCCCGAGGAGCTCCCTGGGGCGGCTCTCGCCGAGAGTCCGATCTACCGCGCTGGTGAGCAGCTCCAGCCCTGGCAGCGCTCTTTTGTGACCATGTTCCTTCAGCACCGAGAGACATACGGAAGCGCTCGGCTGCTGCTTGCCGACGAGGTCGGAGTCGGCAAGACGCTCTCGCTCGCAGCCAGTGCGATGATTTCTGCAATCATGGGTGACGGGCCGGTGCTCATCCTGTGCCCGTCGACCCTGACGCTCCAGTGGCAGGTGGAGCTGACTGACAGACTCGGTATCCCGAGTGCTGTCTGGTCTTCCACCAAGAAGGTGTGGATTGATACGAAGGGGCACATCATCAGGACGCGGGGTCCCGAGGACGTCACGCGCTGCCCGTTTCGCATCGCCATTGTCTCGACCGGGCTGATCTTTCACGACTCTGATGAACGGGAGCACCTGCTTGAGCGCAAGTTCGGGACGGTTGTCCTCGACGAGGCGCACAGGGCGAGACGCCGCGGAGGGCTTGGAGAGAAGAAGCGGGAAGCGAACAACCTTCTGGACTTCATGCTCCGAATTGCAGCGCGTACAAGGAACCTCCTGCTGGGGACGGCCACCCCGATCCAGACCGAGGTCCACGAACTTTGGGACCTTCTCCGAATCCTCAACGGAGGCGCAGATTTTGTCCTCGGCCGAGAGTTCTTCGATCGGTGGGGAAATTGGGAGAGGGCGCTGCCGCTCGTCAAAGGAGATGAGGCGCTAGTTGAAGAACGCGAGGCGTGGGAATGGCTGCGGAACCCCTTGCCGCACGGCGACGAAGACGCCTTGTTTGCGAACCTACGCCTCCATTTAGGGGTCGGCGAGCAAGCCTTCTTCACCGATCGGGGTTTCGGGTCGCTCGGCTTCCTGGAACAGCAAGCCATCGGGCAGGCACTCGCTCCAGAATTCTTCCGCGAGCACAACCCGGTGGTCCGGCATACCGTCCTACGGCGTCGCCAAACACTCGAAGAGGCTGGCCTCCTTGAGAAGGTCGGAGCCGACGTACATCCAAACCCGGATTCACCCGCTACAGCGTACGCCGGTGTCCAGTTTAGCGGCTTGGGCCTGCTGACGAATCACCCCTTCGACCTTGCGTACCAGGCCGCGGAGGCGTTTACGGAGGCCTTGAGGCAGCGGAGCAAGGCGGCGGGATTCATGAAGACACTCCTGCTTCAGCGGATCTGCTCGAGTTTTGCGTCGGGGCGGTCGACCGCGGAAAAGATGTTGCAGCGTGAGGAACTCGAAGAGGAAGAGCAGACGAGATTGGTGGAGCAGGCGATGGACGAGATGAGTCCGGACGAAGCGACTCATCTGCGAACGATCGTGGAAGAATTGTCGCGACCGGAGGCGCGGGATCCTAAGTTGGCGGCAGTCCAGTACTTCCTCACCGAACATCGTACCGATGGGAAGACGTGGCTCGAGCACGGGTGCATCATCTTCAGCCAGTACTACGACACGGCGCACTTCATCGGTGCTGAGCTCGCGAAGCTCCTTCCCGGAGAGGTCATAGGCGTCTATGCGGGCACTGGCAAGAGTGGGCTGTTTCGGGGCGAGGATTTCGCTGCTGTCAAGCGCGAGGAAATCAAGGAGGCGGTCAAGAAACGGGAGATACGCCTCGTCGTTGCGACCGATGCGGCTTGTGAGGGTTTGAACTTGCAGACACTGGGAACGTTGATCAACGTCGACCTACCCTGGAACCCGTCCCGCCTCGAGCAGCGGCTGGGCCGGATCAAACGCATCGGCCAGGCGCGCCGCACTGTAGACATGCTTAACTTGGTCTATCACGACACCCAAGACGAGAAGGTCTATCAGGTGCTTTCGCGACGCATGAAAGACCGATACGACATCTTCGGCGGCCTCCCCGATACCATTGAGGACGAGTGGATCGAGAACGTCGAGATGCTCGAGGAGATGATGGATGAGTACATCCACCTTCGCCAACAAGCGCGAGACGTCTTCGAGATGCGATATCAAGGCACGATCGATCCGGACAAAGACCGTTGGGAGCTCTGCTCGCGAGTACTCGCACGCAGGGATGTTGTTGAGAAGTTATCCGAGCCTTGGTAGTGGATTCGCATTCGCCCCACTGGATCGAAGTGGACTGGCCTAGTAAGCTTGAGGTCATGAATGACCTGTTGGGTGATCGATGGTGCTTCTTTTGTGAGCTCCTCCTCCGTGATATACAGACGGCTAGCTCGAACTACAGGGGCAGGCCATAGTAAGAATCAGACGTCCTCTCCTCTGCCCAGACGGCGGCGACCTTTGGATTCCCAATAAGATATTTCATACCGTTGTGCCAGGCTTTCCAGACCGACGGCAAGATGTGTCCCTGACGGTAGTATAGGTACTCCTCGCCGCAGAGATTGAAGTAGTCATAGAGAATCGCGATCTCTTCCGATTGCAGTGGCTGGTTGTCGGGAGCATCAACAATGGCATTCAGTCGTTCGTTCATCGTGTTGTACCTGCAATTGCATTCTGCGAATATCTCACGAAATAGCCTCACCTCCTCCAAGCCCTGCTTCTGCAAGAAGTAAAGCAGGGAAAGCAGCGTGCCGAGGAGAGTTGCCACTAGCCTAAAGTCGACGCCCGTCCCGAGGAGGAGCATTGCCGTAAGGATGCTGGAGAACACAAGTGTTAGCAACCACCAGCAATTCCGGAAAATCCAAAATTTCAGCTTTATCTTCATCTCTATCCCCCTACTTGCCAGGCGTACAGCGAGGTCCCAAACCAGTTCGCTCACCCCGAACGTTGACTGGGATTCCAGCCTTTTGGAGACCCGAAACTATTATCGGAGATCCGCGTAGTGCCTCAATTCGCCTCATAGCTCTGCTGCAGCATAGCCTTAGTGCGCTGAAGTTCAGACCTTGTACGGATAACTACCTCTAGGTCACCAGTACCTAGGTGGCCGATTTCTCGAACATCCCTCGTGAACCCCTCGACCAAATCCACTTCTGACGGATCCAGTTTTAGATATAGTTTCAGATAGCCGGCTATGGGGTGTGCTTCGACACAGACGAAATTCTTTAACCGTCGGAAGGCGACATAATACTTCAGAGTCTTCTCTTGTACGTCGTCTCCGAGGGAGAGTATGAAAGTTCTTGCATCCTCGTAGATCGCACGCAGCTCAGGGACAAGATCCTCGACGGACTCGGTTACAGTCTTATAGTTCTGTTTCGATATTGTCCCCTTGGTGGACTTTTCTACGGTTTGTTCGCCAGCGGTTGTCGCATTCACAAGCTCAAGTAGCAACAGGTCATCGACGAACTGCCGGTACCGGATGAGTTCGATGTTACGGGTGATCTGTTGTACAGCGTGCTCGTCGTACTTTGTGAAGTTCGAGGCGATACAGAGCAATCGGGGACTTGCCCACTCGATCTGCTCGGATTCCTTCTGCCCGATACGTTTCCTCACAAGGAGTTGAAACTCTGCCTGATGATCCAGCAGCCAGTCCAGATAAAACAGACCCTGATTGATTACGTTTTCGCTCTGCGACCGCTTGTACTCAATGATAACTGGATAGCTGTTTTCGTCGATACCAAGCGTATCGATGCGTCCGCCGTGGGTCTTCCCTGTTGAGTACTCGGATTCCAGCAAGCGGACGCCGATAAGCGATTCCAGATTCTGCTCGATCAGAGACTGAAGCGAACGCTCCAATAGAACGGAACTGCCACTTAGCTCGACGGCCTCACCACCCGCTATGTTGAATAGCTTGATGTCGCTCACACAGCCACCTCTTTCAGCATGTTGACATCTCCTGTTTGATCTTGAGAGTAATTCGAGCCGGAGTTAGTCCGCAGGCATTGCGCTCGCTTTGGTATCTTTCCAGCAGCGTGGCCAATGCGATCGTTGAAGGCTTTATCCCATAAATGGGATGTCTGAATCACAGACTACTCTATCTCCGTCGTATCCCTGGGAGTCTAGAAAAGACATGGCTGCCGTTACCCTCATCTCAGGGGAGTGAGTCGGACCAACATAAACACGGTTTATAGGGATCAGATCATTTTCCTTGCATAAAGGTATACAGACATACGGCACGAGGCCCTTCTCGGTATCCCTGAATTGAATTGTTTGTTTTCGTGATTGTCTCGGAAGTGCAACAAGACGCCACTCCTTCTCCTCTTGGAAGGCCAAGGATCGTTGGGAGGCAGCTTCTCCTATATTCGGTTCTTCTCTACCAATCTTCTATAGTGCTCTCCGAGTGCCGTAAGTCTGCAAGACTTGCTCTCCATGGCAGCGTTCCACATGTGTGGAGCGTCGACTGGGACAAGAAGGCTTAAACGGTTGTAGCGCTGCAATACTGCAAAGATGCGCGTGTTATCAGGGTCTGGTGGCGGCATTCCTGAGTCTCGTCCTTTCATTTCGGGTTCATAGGTGGGATCAAGACCATAGTCAAAACCAGGGGTAGGAAACAACTCTGCCAATCGGCGCAAATCTGAAACTTCTATCGGAGGGGATGACTTTCGCAACGAAACGAACTGTTTGACATTGGTCTTAAATACCGGTCGCTGCTCCCACGCGCCCAATGATTGATCTATATGCGCGTATACGCTTCCTGGAGTAATGTCGCCGGTAAGGTTGGCTGCGCCTCCACTTAATGCATCCACGAACAGAGAGGTAAATACGCCACGTCCGTTTTCTTCCGTTGCATACTGATCCTTTGTAGATGCGGTTAAAACAGTGAGGCCCTCTGACAAAGTGGCCAATTGATCGCCGGTTGGCGGCGTACCCGCTATCCCTGAGTGACAACTGTCCAATACGACGACTTTATTTCTTGCTGGTGAAGCATTCGCAAGAGTCAGAATTTCCGAAAGAGAGACGCCCTCATCACCACGGCTAGAGTCTGTTGTAAGGAGGTAGCCGCCAGACGCTTCAATATGGCCGTGCCCTGCAAAGTACAACAAGGCAATTTCTGCATCGGCTCTGAAAAGCTCCTCAATCCGATCCTTTAGCTCGTTACGATCTACTCGATCACTTTGACTAGTGCCAGTAAGTAGGTGACAATCGAAATTCACAGCGCCACCATCGTGTCGCTCCAACGTCGCTTTGACAGCATGTGCATCATCAACGCAACCGAATAGTACATTACCATGATCGTAGTAATTGATGCCAACAATCAGTGCGATTCTCATGGAGCACCTCCATACGAGTGGGCTAAAGACTATCGATGAAGTTCTCGATAGCTTTCCACGTCCAGACCACAGTTCTTACGCCGGGGAGGTTTGTCCGGTCGTCTTTGTAGGCCCAGATGCCGAGGATCTTTTTCTTTTCTTCTCTGGCACATGTGAGTTCCCACTTTTGACCGCTCGAAGCGAGAGAATTCTTGCTTACTAGCGCGATCACACCGTCCGAGCGACGAATCCGAGTGCGGACACGCTCCTTCCAATCAGAATCGTACGGTTCCTTCACGGACATATCGATGTATTCGAATGGGGAATTCGTATTCAAGGACTGACCTTTTAGAAAGTCCCTCTGTCGCTCGTCCTCAATAGCGAATGCAACGAAGATTACCTTTTTGTCTGCCATGGCTGCCTCCTATTAAGTTTGGCAACTGTAGCTCTACGTCTGTTGAGCCACCGCTGCCTACAACTTGTGATTCTGCGGGAAGATGCGGGATATCTCAGTCGGGGTGAAGTAAATCCAGCATCACTCCAGCAAGAATCGAAGAAGCTCGATATACCGGTATTCACCTTTGACGAGGTGGTTTTTGCCTTTGTGCACGATTTGCCGGGGTGGGGCGGTTGAGTTCTTGCGCCGCTTGCGTGTAACGGTCCGCGCACTTGCGAACTTGCCGAAGGCAAGTTAGGACGAGGGCCGGTAGGCCTGAGCCGCAAGTGCTGCTGTTAAGTGTTGTGCCGGTGCAAGTGCGTTTGCCAGGGAAGGCAAACGCACTTCTCTCTATGGATGTGACCAGGGCAAGGAGAGGCCGCTGCACAGGGAACCCTCTTGATCTCGTCCCTGCTTTCTTGTCGGAAGGAACTATCTCCAACTTGGGGGGAAAGGCCCCAAAGTCTTCTATCTCCACGTCGGAGTCTATCTCTTGAATCGGCGCCTAACTGCCAACACCGCAAAGGCGATGACGATCGGAACCAAGAGAGTGTTCAGCAACCGGATGTAGTGTCCCGTTGCGGAAATAACCTCGTAGTCTTTGAAGGGTTTCAGAGGCGGAACCGTGAGGGCAAAGAGCACAGCGTCAACAGCTCTCCAGAATCCTAAGCTCGGACGAGTCCCAAGCATTGGCGTACAGATACCAATCGCCCAGTAGGCGGTCCCGAAACCAAGCAATAGAGCGCACAGGAGGAAGACGGAACGATAGATCCTTTCACCGTAGCCTGACAGGAGCCAATAGAGGGCGTCCCAGGAGAGGAAGAATCTGCCCAAGCGCCATCGTTTCCCTAGACGGGCAGTCTCCAGCTCTCCGTAGTGGAAATAGCCAGCACTTCTGAACTCCCGACAATCCTCGTAGTTCTTCTTCAGCTGACTGTAGATCCTCCCGGCCTGAAGACACATCTGCTCGCGATTTCTGGCGCTCATTTTGGGATTCCGCCGTATCTCAGCTTCCTCCAGTAATTCTCCATCACCACGGAACCAGCTCAGAAGCCGTTCCCATCTCGATGTTCGGTTTCCGCTTTGATGCCAGGTCACACCATCGAAGAGCGCCTTTTCTATCCCCCTGGAGTTGAGAAAGGAGGGGTGAGAGAGATTCATATTCCGGAAGATTGCCCCTGATAGATCACAGTCTTGAATCCAGAAGGGCCCAGTGTATTCGAGGCTGTCAAATCGGACCTCGTTCGCTAGTTGCACTCGTTCAAGCTTGAGTCCATCATTGAAGTGACTTCCGGACACTTCAATCCCACCGGTAAGGGATCCGCGTGAGAGCGTCAGGGCTCCTTCAAAAGTGGACCCGGAAATCGTAAAGGCTGCACTATTCATGCTGGTGAACCTAGAAAACTCGACTTCCTGAAATTCACAGGCCTCAATTCGCGTCGAATTGGAGGAGACTGCGTCGGAGAAATCCACCTCATCCTTGAAGACGCTGTTCTTCAGCTGAAGGGGGGAGTTGAATGGCGAGCGAGAACACTCAAGACCACCGCCTATTGTGCTCTTCTCAATTGTCAGGCCTTGCACCCTTCTCAGAGCTTTGACGCCACCGGAAATCGTACACCCAATGAGTGACACGCACTGAATGTTCCCCGCTGTAGAGAGATCAAGGCTTCCTCTGATAGTAGTCTTCTTCACCTTCAGGTCATCCAATCTAGAACCGCGAAAGGACGGAGCCTTTTCAAAGGTGCAGCCAGGCCCAATCAAGATCTCAGGTCTATTGACGAGTTGGATGAAAGCCTCATCCCCAAACCTGCAACCAGAAAAGACAGCATTGTGCCCTATTCCCTTCCCCTCGCCATACACCAGTTTGAACTTCTGGA
Organism: Candidatus Latescibacterota bacterium; assembly: GCA_965248435.1. GTDB lineage: Bacteria > Latescibacterota > UBA2968 > UBA2968 > CBDFJH01. Next base: position 5,004,975 of record OZ252100.1, on the reverse strand, counting down.
ATGTGCAGTCTTTGAAGACTAATTGCGAGTTGACATTGAAGTCCAAAAGCTCGAATTCGCCATCAGCTACCGCACCATCGAATTCCACAGGATTCTTGCTTGCTCCTCCCCCGTGAAAGGTGACACCTCCAAGGAACTTCGTGCCCGCGAATTTCGCACCTTCCCGGAACTCTAGATTGGAAAGGACTGGTCCCTCCAGCTCAGCATTTGAGAAGTCTGCGGGCTGAGTAAACTGCGTAGACTCTAGGTGATCGCAAACGATCTTCGGCAACTTCCACCCGCGGAAGTCCAGTAGCCCCATCCTATCATTCACTTCTTTCTGAAAGCCATCCAGGATCTGAGTCCAGTCCCTGTCGGCTACAGAGGAGTGAAAGAGGCAGAAGCCATCCGGGTCTACTTTGGAGGCTGCCCTTCCGCACGTTTTGCCATCCTCATAGGTATGCTTACAGGTGGCCACCGAACCTACCTCCCTTTACCATCGACTGGGTACCTCTCTTCCAGCTCATTGCTAGCCTGCGATAGAACGCCGTCCATTCTTTCGGTTCGCTTGAGCCGGGGGGCGGTCCAGGGATGGGCCGCCCTTGTGGCACCGGCATTGCACTTAACTACGGCATTCACGAACCAGTTCGCGATATTGGCCTGGCCGAACATGTCTGCGAACTTCGCAGAATCCTCTCCGAAATGAAACTTAACGAAACCTGGTCCATAATCCTTTCTTTGGTAGATTTATTTTCCCAGCGAATATCAACGGTCTTTTCCAAAGCAAAAACCCAGAACGTAATCCTGTTGTCCAGGACACATCTGGGTTTATTGGGAAGTTTCACATATGCGGCGGTCTCCCCCCGAATACCTAAAGGTCTCCACCGTTCCGGAATCCCCATCTAAGCGAGGATCCCTGACGCCGCCGTTCAACAACCTACCACTACATCGACTGTCCTGTCAAACGCTTTCGCTTGTCTCCTTCACACATTTTCCTTCTAGCACATTAACTCTATAGCGTATAATCATCCTTTATGATATTCGACACCATCATTAGAAACACACTTGACGTACACGGCTCCGGATCTACCGATCCCTTTTCCACCGACGTCGGCATCTTAGAAGCCGTCGTTCGTCGATCGTCCCCTCGACACATTCGACTCGCTCCGCTCGCTTGCCTCGATACGGCCCTGCGGGCCTACTCGGTACAGGCAGTGCAGGCTTCGCTGGGGACAGGCGTTCGTCGTTCGCAAAACCCACCGTCAACACACAACGAAAAACACCCCCACAGGATTCCCGCGGGAGTGTTTTTCATTTACTACCGGTGTGATATTAATGCTGCTCGACGGGTACCCCCTCGAGCAGCCCCTTCTCGTGCATGTCGTTCCACGAATCCAGGAAAATCTTCATCCACTGATCCGTCAGCGGATGCTCGAGCATATCTCGATAGACCGTCCACATCGTCACGAGCTCGTCCGCTCCATCTCGGAACGCCGCGTGAGCGGTCTCCACGGACCGAACCAGAGCCGCCATCACGAAAGGTCGATGCGCCCATCCCTTGAACATCTCTGAGCATTCTCGAATGAGCTGCGTTGGATCACCGCCGACCTGTTTGACCGGGTCACAGAATGGCAGGATGTGATCGACCCCTGCCTGCGCGACAGCCGCCGCCTGAGTCAACGAAAAGACCGTCGTACAGAACGTCTCGACACCTTCATCCTTCAGGATGGCGAAGGCCCTCAGTCCATTGGCCGAGCACGGAATCTTCAGGATGATCTGATCCGATAGATCGGTAAAGACCTTCCCCACCGCCCTCAACTCATCGACAGTATGTCCATCGATCTCGACAACGACCGGCTTATCCGTCATCTCTAAGTATTTTTCGACAACCTTCATGGCTGAGCCGTGATTCTGCGCGTACTCGTTGTGCACCACCGTGTTCAGCACGATACCCGTGATGCCCATCGGCATCCATTCTCGCAAGTCATCCGGATCGCCGGCGAGCCAGATCGTGGGACCCCTTCCCTCGTTACGTGCGGCTGGCACACGTCCCAAACTGGCTGCCGAGGCGCTTTTCGTTGCCATTTCGAGTTCCTCCTGGTCAACAGGTTGCGTACATACGAATACGGCAACCGAACCTCCTGACGCCGCCGTTTTGCAACTTACCAATGAATCGGTGGCCCTGTCAAACGCTTTCGCTTGTCACCTTAACACATTTTCCTACGAGCACATTGACTCTTTGTGTATCATGACCGGGAAACCAAAACACGGGTACCGGGTACCGTAAAACCGTCGTTCGTCGCTCGCAAAGACCGGGTACCGGGAAAGCAGAACACGGGTACCGGGGATCGGGAAAGTCGGAAGGCCGTCGATCGTCGTTCGTAAAACCCACCCCGCCCCTTCGGAGCACCCCTCCTGGGAGGGGACTGGCGTCTCTCAAACTCACGAAAGAGATCGCTGCAATTCATCAGGGCCGCGGTGTGCGACTCCGATGCAACCAGACCATTTCTCCTCCCAGCGGTTGGTTTCTCAGTGATCGCGAGCGCGTGGTGAGGATTTGGCCCTCCTGCCGTGGACTGTTTATGCCACTGAGGGCGAGGTGCCGCGGCCAAAGCCCCCGCGGCGACTGAGGGGAGCCCTTCTTTTGACCCACTTTTCTTGGGCGAGCAAGAAAAGTGGGCCGCCGGAGGCATGTTTTTCTCAAATCGTGATTCGACCCACCCCGCCCCTTCGGGGCACCCCTCCAAGGAGGGGACTGGCGTCTTTCTATCTCACAAAGAAGATCGCTCGAAACCATCAGGGCCGCGGTGTGCGACTCCGATGCAACGAGAGAATTTCTCCTCCCAGCGGGTTGGTTCCTCAGTGATCGCGAGCGCGTGGTGAGGATTTGGCCTTCCTGCCGTGGACTGTTTATGCCACTGAGGGTGAGGTGCCGCGGCCGGAGCCTCCCCGGCGCCTGAGGGGCGCCTTTCTTTTGACCCACTTTTCTTGGGCGAGCAAGAAAAGTGGGCCGCCGGAGGCATGTTTTTCTCAAATCGTGATTCGACCCACCCCGCCCCTTTGGGGCACCCCGGAGAGCTTCTGGTGCGAATACTAAGCGCCCTCTGTGGAGGCAATCTAGCGGTGGGTCTGATGAGCAGAAACTCGATTGTGACCCACCCCGACCAGGAGGGGACTTGGCACCGCGTTTGGCGTGGGGCTCAGCAAGGTGGATCGCGATTCTCTTGTTCGCCAACAGGAGTTGGCTCCTACCGGATACAATTCGCGCATTCGAGGACCAGAGCTCCAGAGGTCGGTGTGGGTGAAGTCGCACATCTGTTCCCCAGCACTCCCCCGCAAAATGGAAGTGTTGATTCCATTTTGCGCGTCAATTTGGAATCATATTACCCAAAATTACGTGTAAACCTCCTCAAAGGCGCAAAAGAATTACATTGACTGAAGAAAAATTAACTCATTAAGTTTACAATACTTAAAGCAAATATTGACGCTCCGTGCGGGGAGTAACCGGCAGAAACCCCATTCACTTTCGCCTAATCCACCAAACGGGTAAACTCACTACCCATTTCGCGCGAACTGAGAAAGTAGGCTCCCGTGACCTTCGACACCCTCATCCGCAACGCCCTCGTCGTGGACGGCACCGGCGCCGTGGAGCCCTTCTCCGCCGACGTGGGCATTACCGGGGACCGCATCGCCGCGGTCGACGATTTGAGCGCGGCCGAAGCCGCCCGCGAAATCGACGCTTCGGGTCGCTCCGTCTGTCCTGGATTTATCGATGTGCACGTCCACTCGGAGATCTCCCTCCTCGGCGGGCGGGACCGATTCGCCGGGCCCATGCAGGGCGTCACCACCCAGCTCCTCGCGCCCGACGGCTTCGGGTGGGCCGGTCTCACGAAGGAAAGAGCCCGCGAGATGTGGGACTACACCGCCTTCATCTATCCCGACATTGACCTCGCCCTGAATTGGCCGACCCCGGAGGATTACCTCGCCCTCTTCCCCGGAAATACACCGTCGAACGTCTACCCCCAGGTCCCCCACTGCGCGGTACGCCTCGCCGCGATGGGCTGGGACCCTCGCCCCGCAACCGACGCCGAGCTCGAAACGATGTCCAGAATCACAAGGGAATGGATGGAGGCCGGCGCCGGCGCGCTCTGCCTCGGCCTGGACTATCAGCCCAGCTCGAACGCCGACCTCCGCGAGCTCGTCGCCCTCTGTAAGATCACGGAGTCTTACGGCGGCATCTACACCGCGCACATCCGCTACCAGATCCTGGGCGTCACGGGCGCCTGGGAGGAGACGCTCGAGCTCTCGCGACAATCGGGGATTCCGGTCCACGTCTCTCACGCCACCGTCAGCGACGAGATCGTCGAGGTCCTCGACCATGCCGAGCGCGATAACATCGACCTCACCTTCGAGTCCTACCTCTACCCGGCAGGCATGACCCACATGACGATGATGATCCCGATGGAGTTTCAGCTCGGCAGCCCGGAGACCGTCCTCGAACGGCTGAAGGACCCCGCGGTCCGCGACACCTCCCTCCCCGTCCTGCGGGAAAAGCTCGGCGCGGCGAATCAGATCATCGGCCACACCCGATCGGGCCGCTACACCGGCCTCAGACTGGCCGAGGCGGCGAAACAGACCGGCAAGACACCCGAGGCGTTCGCCTACGACCTCGTCGTCGAGGAAGAGGGCCGGCAGTGCTACATCTTCCCGTGGCAGTTCCCCGAAGAAGACATAGAAAAGCGAATCACGCGCACCGCGACCGACCCCAGGATGATGATCGCCAGCGACGGCGTCTACGACATCCCCCACCCACACCCGCGCGGGTTCGGCTGCTTCGCCCGCGTACCGGCCCGGTTCGTTCGCGAAAAGAAGCTCCTCTCGCTCAAAGAGGCAATCCACAGAATGAGCGGGTTCACCGCGAAGCGGTTCCGCCTCGGCGACCGCGGCGAAATCGCGAAAGGCAAGGCCGCGGACCTCGTCATCTTCGATCCCGATACGATCGACGGCCCCGCGACATTTGAAGAGCCCATGCTCCCGCCCGTTGGGATCGATTATGTGTTCGTCAACGGCGAGCTCGTGATCGAAAATGGTGAACCGACTGGCCGAACCCCGGGCAAGGTACTACGGCGATCGGGTTAGCGAGGGTGGATCGCGATTCTCTTGTTCGCCAACTGGAGTTGGCTCCTACCACATATATTTTCCGATTGAAGATCGCTTGAAACCATTAGGGCCGCGGTGTGCGACTCCGATGCGTGATGCATCTTGAAATCCCCCTCAGTCCCCCTTTTCCAAAGGGGGAAGAGTTTCATTAATGCGTGTGTTTGAACGAAAGCAATGTCATCGCTCAAAACCGTCGGGGCCGCGGTGTGCGACTCCGATGCAACCAGCCCATTTCTCCTCCCAGCGGGTTGGTTCCTCAGTGATCGCGAGCGCGTGGTGAGGATTTGGCCTTCCTGCCGTGGACTGTTTATGCCACTGAGGGTGAGGTGCCGCGGCCGGAGCCCCCGCGGCGTTTGAGCGGCGCCTTTCTTTTGCCTACTTTTCTTGTGGCGAGACAAGAAAAGTAGGCCGCCGGAGGCGAGGTTTTCTGGCGATCGTGATCGGCCCTCACCCCCGGCCCCTCTCCCACCTGTGGGAGAGGGGAGGACAGAGCAAGAAATTTCCCTCTCCCATTTATGGGAGAGGGATGCCGAGTCCCCTTCGGGGGCGAGGCAGGGTGAGGGCCCTCGCGCTCGAAAATCACTTCCTCCATCACCCCCTTTTTCATTATATTGATCCCTCGCCAAACCGCAGATCGCGATAAAAGGGGCCACCCATGGAACAAAACGAAATCAAAAACAAGGTCTATGAGGTAATTTCCCAGGTCCTCAAAATCGACCCGGGCCAGATCCAGGACAGCCACGTCTTCACCACCGATCTCGGCGCCGAATCGGTCCAATCCATCGAACTCATGGCCGGGTTCGAAGACGCCTTCGACATCGAAATGGATGAGGACGACGCCATGGCCGTTCAGACCGTCAGCGGCGCCATCGACTACATCGCCAAATTCGTCAACTGAATCCTATGTGCGTCACCATCAGCCCGCCTGCACCGAGTAGCCCGCGAAGCGGGCGTATCGAGGTGTGCAAAGTGTCTCACTTCATTTCTCGTATAGCGGAGTAGCACCATGAAGGATTGGAAACTAGTCGAAGTCGATCAGCCCAACCTGCTCGAGGACCAGTTCGACTACAGTCTGCCGCCAAAGATCGAGTTCGAGGCACCGCTCTACGAAGAGATCGACGGAGAGCTCGTCAAATTCGATCCCCGCGAAGCCGTCGCTCGTGACCTCGTCATCACGGACACCACCTTCCGCGACGGCCAGCAGGCCCGCCCGCCCTACACCGTCGAACAGCAGGTCACCCTCTTCGACATGATGGCGAAGCTGGGCGGACCCAACGGCGTCCTCCGCCAGGTCGAGTTCTTCCTCTACACCAAGAACGACCGAAGGGCTTTGGAACAGTGTCAGGACCTGGGCCATCCCTACCCCCAGATCACCTCCTGGATCCGCGCCGACAAGGGCGACTTCCGCCTCGTCAAAGAAGCCGGCGTCAAAGAGACCGGGATGCTCACTTCCAGCTCCGACTACCACATCTTCATGAAGCTCAAGAAGGACCGGAAGCAGGCCTTCGACGACTACCTCGAAGTCGTCGACGCTGCGTGGGAAGCCGGGATCCGGCCGCGATGTCACCTCGAGGACGTCACCCGCGCCGACATCCCGGGTTTCGTCCTCCCGTTCGTCACCGAGCTCATGCGCCGGTCCGAACAGGTCCCACCCGAGCTCCACGCCAAAATCCGTCTCTGCGACACCATGGGCTTCGCGCTCGCCACCCCCGGCGCCTGCCTGCCGCGGTCGATTCCCAAGCTCATCTACCGCATGACGCACGACGCGGGCGTGCCTTACGACTGCCTGGAGTGGCACGGTCACAACGACTTCCACAAGGTCCACGCCAACGGATCCACAGCCTGGCTCTACGGTTGCAACGCCGTCAACACGACGCTGTTCGGGTTCGGCGAGCGGACCGGCAACCCGCCGCTCGAGGGCGCGCTGATCGAGTACATCGGCCTGAAGGGCGACCTCTGCGGGATCGACACGCAGATGATCCAGGAGATGGCCGACTACATGCGATCGATCGGTGTCGACATCCCGACCAACTACCCCTTCGTCGGACGCGACTTCAACACCACGCGGGCCGGGATACACGCCGGCGGACTCCGCTCCGACGAACGGATCTACAACATCTTCGACACGACCGCCCTGTTCGGCCGCCCACCGCGCGTCGCCATCACCGACAAATCGGGCACGGACGGCATCGCCCACTGGGTCAACGAATTCCTGGGCCTCAAGGGAAAAGAGCGGCTCAGCAAGATCAAGGTGCACAAGGTGGCGCGGTGGGTTATGGATCAGTACGAGGTCGACGGTCGTCTCAGCGCGATCACCGACGAGGAGCTGGAAGCACAGGTCAAGATCCATCTGCCCGAACAGTTCGCCCGCTGTAAGGAAGGGCGCGTCTCAACCTGAGCCTGCGAGGGAGGAAAGGTAGAACGAGCCGCGCCGAATCGGTGCGGCTCTCTGCCGTACGGGAATGGGATTGATCGATCGATTCGTCGAGCGGGCGAAGCAGGCTTCGAAGCGCGTCGTGTTCCCAGAAGCGGAGGATGAACGGGTCGTCAAGGCGGCCGTCCGGCTCGTAGCGGAGGGGATCGCCCACCCGATCCTGATCGGCTCGGAAGCTTGCCCCCGCGAGAATTTAACAGGGGGGATCGGGGTCGTCGATCCGGCTGACGCCGCATCGTTCGCGGGCTACTGCGAGGCCTACGCGGCGCGCAGAGACGTCACGGTAAGAGTCGCGGAGCGGCTCGTGCGCCGCCCGCTGTTCTTCGGCGCGATGATGGTCGCCGAGGGCGACGCCGACGCCGTGATCGCCGGCGCCACGAAACCGACCGCCGGGGTCATCTCCGCGGGCGTCCTCGCGATCGGGCTTGAACCGGGCGTCACGCAGCCCTCCAGCTTCTTCATCATGGTCCTTCCCGGCCCGCCGGAGCGCGTCATCGTTTACGCCGACGCAGCCGTCGCGATCGATCCCTCCGCGGAACAGCTGTCCCAGATCGCCGTGGCAACAGCTCGAAACGCTCGCACCCTGCTCGAGATCCAACCGAAAGTCGCGCTGCTCTCCTTCTCCACGCACGGCAGCGCCGTGCACGAGCGGGTCGACAAGGTCCGCGAAGCCGCCCGCCTTGCGAGCGAAAGACTGCCCGACTGTATCGTCGATGGCGAACTGCAGGTCGACGCCGCCCTCTCCCCCGCCGTCGCAGAAGCGAAGTGTCCGGACTCTCCGCTCGGCGGAGAGGCGAACGTCCTCATCTTCCCCGACCTCGACTCGGGCAACATCGCCTACAAGCTGACGCAGTACCTTGCTGGAGCAGAGGCCATCGGCCCGATCATGCAGGGCTTCAACAAGCCGATCAACGACCTCTCTCGCGGCGCCTCGGTGGATGACATCGTAGGTGTCGCCGCCATCGCGGCGCTGCAGGTGTGAAACCGGGTACCGGGGAATCGAAACACGGGTACCGGGAAACCAAAACACGGGTACCGGGTACCGCAAAACCCTGGCGTTCGTGATATAACCCACCCCGCCCTGCTTAAAACATGCAGGGGGCCTTCGGGGCACCCCTCCTAGGAGGGGACCAGGTCGACTCTTACTTCATTAAAACCCGCGAATGAGATCGCGCAAACCCATCAGGGCCGCGGTGTGCGACTCCGATGCAACCAGCCCATTTCTCCTCCCGGCGGGTTGGTTCCTCAGAGATCGTGAGCGCGTGGTGAGGATTTGGCCTTCCTGCCGTGTGCGTTTGTCCCACTGAGGGTGAGGTGCCGCGGCCAAAGCCCCCGCGGCGACTGAGCGGCGCCCTTCTTTTGCCTACTTTTCTTGTGGCGAGACAAGAAAAGTAGGCCGCCGGAGGCATGCAGTTCGCGAAAAGCTGGATCACGGAGGCGCCTGAGCGTAGAGACGCCCCGGTGGGGCGTCTCCCCCGCCGGAGGCTAAGGCCGTCGTTCGTGGATCGTGCGTCGTGTCCTTTAGGACACGACAGGTTCGTCGTTCGGGCCCTCACCCCCGGCCCCGCTCCCCCGTTTCACGACTTGGGTGACGTTGCTCTCAGCATCTACTCTCACCCGCAAGCAGGAGAGGGGAGGTCAAAACGATGTTTTTTCCCTCTCCCATTTATGGGAGAGGGATGCCGAGCGAAGCGAGGCAGGGTGAGGGCCCCTAGCGATTAGGACAGCAAGATGTCAAGCAATACAAACAATGTATCAGCCGACAATTTACGCGCCTTTGGATCCGCCCTCCTCCGCGCCTGGGGATTCACGGACCAAGACGCCGACCTCACCGCCCAGATCCTCGTGGAGGCCGACCTCCGCGGCGTCCAGACCCACGGCATCCGCATGCTAGAGCGCTACCGGGAACGCATGAAGGAAGGGCAGCTCAATCCGAAGCCGAACCGGACCGTGATCAAAGAAGGCCCCGCCTACCTGCACCTCGACGCCGGCAACGGACTGGGCCACGCCGTCTCCCACTTCGCGATGGAGCAGGCGATCGAAAAGGCCCGGCAGACCGGCGTGGGGATCGCGCTGATTCGGAACGCCAACCATTTCGGCGCGGCCGGCTACTATGCCATGATGGCCGCAGAGGCCGACATGATCGGATTCTCGACCAGCAGCAGGCGCGTGCAGGGCAACCTGGCGGTCTTCGGCGCCTCCGAGGCGACGCTCGGAAACAATCCCCTCGCCTACGCTATCCCGGCCGGAAAGGAACGTCCGATCGTCCTGGACATGGCCTGCGGCGCCGTCGCCTTCCAGAAGATCGTCGTCGCCCGGATGAAGGGCGAAAAGATCCCGTGCGACTGGGGCCTCACGAAGGACGGCGAGCAGACCGACGACCCGAACGAGGCCGCCTTTGTCCTCCCGTTCGGGGGCGCGAAGGGCTCCGGCCTCGCCGTCGTCACCACCTGCATCGCCTCCATCCTCACGAGCGCCGGCCAGCAGGACCCGGAGCGCGGCGGCCTCTTCTTCCTCGCCCTGGACATCGCCACCTTCGTTGACCTGGACACATTCAAGGCCGAGGTCGACGAAAAGATCCAGGTGCTCCGAAACACCAGGCGAGCGAAGGGCGTGGACCGGATCTATCTCCCCGGAGAGCCTGAGTGGATCAAGCGTGATACGCACATTCGCGACGGTATCCCGATGCCCGATGGGATCCTTCGCAGCCTCGAGAAACTGGGCAGCGAATCCGACATCGCGATCGCGCCGACCTGGTAGCCCATGTCAGAACCGATCCTCGTCCTGTCAGCCACACCGCTCGAAATCGACCTCCTGAAGGATGCCCTCAAGAAGAAGGAAACCTCGACCGTTGCGCGTCGCGATTGTCTCTCGGGACGGATCGGCGGGCGGGACGTCAAGCTCGTCGAGACCGGCATCGGTCTCGTCAACACCGCGCAGGTCTTGACCGGGGCCCTGGAGACCACGCCGCACGTGCTCGTCCTCCAGGTCGGCGTCGGGGGCGCCTACCCGGGGTCCAACCTGTTGATCGGGGATATCGCGGTGGCGACGGAGGAGAACTACGGGGAACTCGGCATAGAAACTGCGGACGGCTGGGAGTCGGCGGAGGCGATCGGCATCCCCCTGCTCGAGGATGATCGCGACCACTTCAACACCTTTCCGCTCGACTCAGCTCGAGTCGCGCGTGCCGAAGCCCTGATTCGAGGCCGGTCGTGGCGTGGCATCCCGCCATTTTTCTGCAAGGGGCCGTTCGTCACGGTCCAGCAGTGTACGGGTACGGAGCTGAGGGGACGCGAGCTCGCCGAACGCTTCGGCGCCATCTGCGAAAACATGGAGGGCGCCGCCGCCGCGCACGTCTGCGCGCGCTACGAGACGCCCTTCCTCGAGGTTCGCGGCATCAGCAACCCGGTCGAAGACCGGGATCGCGAGGCCTGGGACCTGCCGCTCGCGGCGAAGCGAGCGCAGGAGGCCGCGCTTACGCTCATCAAGCAGATCGATCTCTAGCTCGCCATGTCATCCTTATCTCTCGGATACTCCCCCTGCCCGAACGACACCTTCATCTTCTACGGGCTCGTCCACGGCAAACTGGACGGCGCGCCTCAGGTCAAGGAGGTCCTGGAGGACATCGAGACCCTGAACGGCATGGCGATGGAAGGACGTCTGGACCTGACGAAAATCTCCTTCCACGCCTTCGGCCATCTCAGGGAGACCTACTGCCTGCTCCACGCGGGCGGGGCACTCGGGCGGGGCTGCGGACCGCTCGTTGTCGCGCCTGAAGGGCAGAGATCGGACGACCTGGACGGGAAGCGCATCGCCATCCCCGGCAAGCTCACCACCGCCGCGCTCCTGCTCCGCCTCTTCCAGCCCGGGTCGAGCGACCTGACGATCCTCCCGTTCGACAAAATCATGTCGGCCGTCTCCAGCGGTGACGTCGACGCCGGCGTCATCATCCACGAGGGCCGCTTCACCTATCCGAAATACGGACTCCGTCAGGTCATCGACCTGGGCGCGTGGTGGGAACAGACGACGGGCCATCCGATCCCCCTGGGCGGCATCCTCGCGCGCAGAAGCCTGGGGCCGGAAGCGATCGAGCGAGCCGACCAGGCCCTGAAAGACAGCATCGCCTACGCGAAGGCGAACCCGGACGCGGTCCTGGATTACATTCTGCAGCACGCGCAGGAAATGGACGAGCAGGTCGTGCGAGAGTATATCGAACTCTACGTCAACGCCTACACGGAGGACTATGGCCCTGACGGCGAAGCCGCGATCGCGGATCTGATGTCCCGGGCTCAGAAGGCGGATATCCTGCCTGGATCATCATCTCCACTGTTTATTGATGGGTAATTGACTGGATATTGAATATCGCTTCAGGCCCTCACCCCCGGCCCCTCTCCCACACGTGGGAGAGGGGAGGTCAGAGCGATGCCTTTTCCCTCTCCCATTTACGGGAGAGGGATGCCGAGCGAAGCGAGGCAGGGTCAGGGCCCGCCGTCCAAACTCGCAAAATGGATCGCTAAAGGTCATCAGGGCCGCGGTGTGCGACTCCGATGCAACCTCGTTCTTTCACCTCCCACGCGGTTAGGCCCTCTGGGCCAGTCCCATAGTGGGCGTCAGGCGGGGCAGGAGTCCCGCCCTGATTGCCGCCACCGTCCTTTCCGCTGAAGGTGAGGTGCCGCGGCCGAGCCTCCCCGGCGTTTGAGGGGCGCCCTTCTTTTGCCTACTTTTCTTGTGGCGTGACAAGAAAAGTAGGCCGCCGGAGGCATGCATTTCGCGAAAGGCTGGATCACGGAAAAAAACGGAAGAAAGGCGGAGGACACGAATGCATAGAGGTCGTCATCGGCAAATCCCCCTCAATCCCCCTTTTCCAAAGGGGGAAGAGTTCGTTCCGTGAACCACCTTCCCCTTTGAAAAAGGGGGCAGTGGGGATTCGATTCCATGTCAATTCAAAAGGAGACTTAAATGGCGAAACCAAATGTAGGCTTCATTGGACTCGGCATCATGGGAAAGCCGATGTCCGGACACCTGTTATCCGCCGGCTACGACGTCGTCGTCCACAACCGCAGCCGCGAATCCGTCGCCGAACTCGTCGGCCAGGGCGCGACCGAAGCGTTCTCCCCTAAGGAAGTCGCCGGAAAGAGCACCGTCATCATCACCATGCTCCCTGATTCTCCCGACGTAGAGACCGTCGCCCTCGGCGCGGACGGCATCATCGAAGGCGTCAGCGACGGCGACATCTACATCGACATGAGCACGATCGCGCCGAGCGTCACGACCGGCATCGGCGAGGCAATGGCCGAAAAGGGCGTCAACTGCCTGGACGCCCCCGTGAGCGGCGGCGACGTCGGCGCGAAGAACGCCGCGCTCTCCATCATGGTCGGGGGCGAGGAAGCCACCTTCGACACCGCGAAACCGATCTTCGAAGTTATGGGCAAGAACATCGTCCTCTGCGGCCCGCTCGGTGCAGGACAGACCGTCAAGGCCTGCAACCAGGTCCTCGTCGCCGTCACGATCGCCGGCGTCAGCGAAGCCCTCGTCCTGGGCGCCAAGGCCGGCGTCGACCCGATCAAGATCGTCCAGGTCCTCAGCGGCGGCCTCGCCCGATGCGGCGTGCTGGAAAACCGCGGCGAACGCATGGTCAACGGCGACTTCGATCCGGGCTTTCGAATCCGGCTCCACTACAAAGACCTCAACATCATCATGAAAACGGGCAACGACTTTAAAACGCCGCTGCCCGTAACAAGCGTCGTGCACGAACTGTTCAACACCGCCCTCGCCCAGGGCCGTGGCGAACTGGATCACTCCGGTCTACTCACCGTGATCGAGGACCTTGCCGGTAAGGAGGCGAGGACCGGTGCGACGTAGACCCCTCCCTCGGTCCCTCCCCTGAAGGGGGAGGGAAGGTCAGAGCCATCCATCCTGTTCAAGAAAATTCACCATGATCGTCACCTCGGGAACTAATCGACTTTCAAGTTGCTAGCGTCTCTCAAACTCGCGAAATAGATCGCTCGAAACAATCAGGGCCGCGGTGTGCGACTCCGATGCAACCAGCCCATTTCTCCTCCCAGCGGGTTGGTTCCTCAGTGATCGCGAGCGCGTGGTGAGGATTTGGCCTTCCTGCCGTGCACTGTTTATTCCACTGAGGGTGAGGTGCCGCGGCCGAAGCCCCCGCGGCGTTTGAGCGGCGCCCTTCTTTTGTCCTCGGGCGCGGCACGCCGCGCCCCTACAGCGAAATCTTGGAGTGTAGGGGCACAGCCGCGCTGTGCCCCAGGGTGGCGGTTGCGGTAGGCCTTTTCTTGTGGCGAGACAAGAAAAGTAGGCCGCCGGAGGCATGCAGTCTGAGATCCTGGTTGCACCCACCCCGCCCCTTCGGGGCACCCCTCCAAGGAGGGGACTTGTGACGAGCCTGGTCATACATGGGGGGGGGTTAGGTCGTCCACCGCAGCACTTCCTCGATCGGCGTCCGCTTCGGTTTGCCCACCTCTGCGGGTGTGCCCGTGTAGAGAAATCCGATGATCAACTCCGTTTCCTTATCCACCCCCAGCAGGTCATACGTCTCCTGCTCCTTCGTGATCGGTCCCGTGCTCCACTGGACGCCGACCCCCTCACTCCACGCCGCGAGCTGAATGTTCTGCACCGCGCAGCATGTCGCCGCGTAATCCTCCCGATTCCGCTCCTCGTCCCCGTCCTGAAGACACGACACCGCCACGATCGTGGGCTTGGACATGAACTTCTGGAACCCCTTCTCTCCCAGCGTATTCCTGGCCTCGTCCGGAACGTGGTCAGGTGCCTTCCCCATCTGGATCTCCCGATAACGCTCCCCCAGCTTTAGCTTGGTCGCCTCGCCCAGGACGACGAAGCGCCACGGGTTCGTCAGGTGGTGATTCGGCGCCCAGATCCCGTAGCCCAGGATCCGCTCGATCTGATCCTTCGGCACGGGGTCTGGCTTGAAATGGAATGTGGTTCTTCTTGACTCAATCGCTTCTAAGACATCCATGCACGTCCTCCCGTATTGTCGCCAACTGTCAGGTGATTCACTCTGAAATCCCCCTCAGTCCCCCTTTTCCAAAGGGGGAAGAATGCGTCTCGTGATCGCCTCCCCCCTCTGTAAAGGTTCGTCGTCAAATGTCGGGGGTTAAAGTAATGTGCTCTAATTTTGGAACTCGCCGATTTGTGCACGGTCTTGGAAGTGGCGAAATGGATCGCTCGATGCCATCGGGGCCGCGGTGTGCGACTCCCATGCAACCTCGTTCTTTCACCTCCCACGCGGTTAGGCCCTCTGGGCCGGTCCCATAGTGGGCGTCAGGCGGGGCAGGAGTCCCGCCCTGATTGCCGCCACCGTCCTTTCCACTGAGGGTGAGGTGCCGCGGCCGAAGCCCCCGCGGCGCCTGAGCGGCGCCCTTCTTTTGCCTACTTTTCTTGTGGCGAGACAAGAAAAGTAGGCCGCCGGAGGCAAGGGGTTCGCCAGCAGGAGCTGGCTCCTACCACATTTATTTTCTGATTCCGAAAACACGCCCTTTTGCCTTTCATTCCGCAATCCCAAATCCGCAATCCGCAATTGTGCGGCCGCCGGAGGCATAGACTTTCGCCGAGTTCACGACCCTTCAAACAACTGCACGAACAAAACAAAATCCAAAAATTCCACCGACCCGCTCCGGTTCAGGTCGAACCTCGGATCGAAATCCGGATCATCAAGCGTTTTGTTGAACTGCAAAATGAACTGCAGAAAATCGAAAAAATCCACCGTCCCGTCGCGTGTAAAGTCCGCCTGCCTGGGCAGCACCAGCTCGCGGCGGGTCAACTCGGCCAGTCCACCTTCCGAACCCTGTGATTCGCCTGATCGGCCACAAACAGGTTCCCCAGCTTGTCCAGGATGATCCCCGCGGAACTCATGCTCGCGACCACCGCCGGTCCCCCGTCCCCGATCGGCCCCTGAAGCTCCCCGGTCCCGGCGACCGTCTCGATCGTCCCGTCCGGACCGACGTGCCGAATCCGCCCCGAATCTGCGATGTAGAGACTGCCGTCATCGCCCACGAACACATCCTGCGCCGTCAGCCTCGCCTCCGTGGCCGGTCCCCCGTCCCCCAGCGGAGCGTCGGCTGCCGCACCGCCCGCGACGGTATCGATCTGCCCCGTCTCGCCATCCACCTTCCGCACCCGACCGCCGTCTACAATGTAAAGGTTCCCCTCCGAGTCAACCGTCACCGCGGTCGGGTCGTCCAGGCCCGCGTCCGTCGCCGACCCGCCGTCATCCGTAAACCCGCCGAAACCGTTGCCTGCCACGGTCGAGATCGACCCGGTCTCCGCATCCACCTTTCGAATCCGCTTGTTGCGGCGGTCCACGATGTAGATGTTCCCCGCCGCGTCCACGAAGATCCCGGCAGGTCCGTCCAGACTCGCGTCGGTCGCCGACGCACCGTCCCCCGAAAACCCGCGGGTCCCGTTCCCGGCGACCGTCTGGATCGTGCCGTCAGGACTCACCTTCCTGATCCGGCCGTTGTCCCGGTCGACGATGTAGACGTTGCCGTCCGCGTCCACGAAGACCCCGGTCGGGCTGTCGAGTGAGGCCGCGTTCGCCGACCCGCCCTCGCCTGAAAAACCGCGCAGACCGTTCCCCGCAATCGTCGTGATATTTCCTTCCGTATCCACCTTCCTCACCCGGTGGTTGTCGCGATCGGCGATAAACAGGTTGCCCTCATCGTCCACGAACACATCGGAGGGCGAAAACAGACGCGCCTCGGACGCCGGCTCATCCTCACCGGCAAACCCGGGCGTCCCGTCGCCCGCCGCCGTCGCGATGTTCCCCTCGGGAACCTCCTGCGACGCCTGGGTCGTGAACAGAATCACGATGTCTTCCGCGGCATTTCCCTCCTGGTCGGCGACCTGGAAGAGGTTCACGCGATACTCCGTACCGAAACTCACGTCACCCGTCGGCCTCAGCCGAAGCCGCGTCTCGCTCTCCTTCCAGCTCGGCGTCCAGTTTCCCAAGCTCCCCGTGACGATCGCCAGGATCGCGTCCATGTCGATCGGCTTGTCGAAGATCGCGGTGATCCCGTCCCGTTCCAGGGCGCGTGGATCGATGTTGATCGCCCCGTTCCTGGGCCACGAGCCCTCGAGCCTGGGCGGGACGCCCTCCGTCGGAAACGTGAACGTGCCGACCTCGAGATGCGTCGCTGCGGCGATGCCCTCCACGACGCGGACCCTGGAGTTCTCTCGATCCACGATGTAGAGATCACCATCCGTATCCACGAACACAGCCGATGGACCGTCCAGGCTCGCCTCCGTCGCCGGACCTCCATCCCCTGACAATCCCGCGCTCCCCGTCCCCGCGACGGTCGTGATGATGCCCGACGCATCCACCTTTCGAACCCGGTCGTTCCCCTGGTCCGCGATGAACAGGCTGCCGGCGGCGTCCAGGAAGATCGACCTGAGCCCGTTCAGCCGCGCGTCCGTCGCCGGCTCACCGTCCCCGTCGAACCCCCCGCCGGCTCCGACGATCGAGGTGATCGTCCCGAACGGATCGATCTTTCGGACACGCGCGTTCCCCTCGTCAGCGATGTAGACATTTCCGAACCCGTCCACGAACAGACCGGACGGGGCGTTCAGACGCGCATCCGTCGCCGGCCCGTCGTCCCCCGAGAATCCCGCGGCGACCGCGCCGATCCCCCCGCTTCCGGCCAGGGTCGAAATCACGCCGGTCTTTGTGTCGATCTTCCGGACCCGGTTGTTTCCCGTGTCGGCGATGTAGAGGTTACCTGATGTGTCCAGAAAGATGTGCTCGGGTGAATTCAGCCGCGCGATCGTGGCCCGTTCCGAATCTCCCGAAAACCCGGCGCCTCCCGTCCCGGCCACGGTCGTGATGATCCCCGACGCGTCCACCTTTCGGATTCTGTGATTGTCTGTGTCGACGACGAAGACGTTTCCGTCCGCATCGGAGATCACAGCCCCTGGCGCGTTCAAGCTCGTCGCGACGGCCGCCAGGCTGTCTCCCTCGTAGCCGGCCTCCCCGTTTCCGGCGATCGTGGATGCGATTCCTGTGGCGCCGTCCACCTTCCGGACCCGCTGGTTGTCGGTATCGGCGACGAACAGGCTGCCCCCGCCGTCCAGATAGAGGCCGAACGGACGGTTCAGGTCCGCGTTCGCGGCCAGCAGGCCGTCCCCCAGAAAGGGCGCCTCGGTCAACCGGGTCGGCCCGCTCCCGGCGGAGGTCGTCACGATACCGTCGGCGTCCACGCGGCGGATCCGGTTGTTGTCCGAATCGGCGATCAGAAGAACGCCCTCCGCGTCGACGAAGAGACCCCTCGGGTTGTCCAGCGCCGCTTCTACGGCAAATCCCTCGTCGCCCGCGAATGCCCGCGTCCCCGTGCCTGCCACCGTCGTGATCGTGCCCGAGACGTCCACCCGCCGGATCCGGTGATTGATGCGATCCGAAAAGAAGAGAGTTCCGGAGCTGTCGACGAAGACCGCCTCCGGGTTGTTCAAGCGGGCGTCCGTTGCCGGTCCGTCGTCCCCCGTGAAACTCGGCACGCCGCTGCCCGCCACCGTCTGGATCGTCCCCGCGGCATCGATCTTCCGGATCCGGCTGTTGCCCCGATCCGCGATGTATAGATTTCCGTCGGCATCACCGAACAGCCCCGCCGGCGTGTTCAACCTGGCCGCTGTCGAAGGACCGTCATCCCCCAGGAAGGAGGCGACGCCGTCTCCGGCGAGCGTCGTGATCACACCCGTCGAATCGACCATACGGATGCGATGCTGTCCGGTGTCCGCGATGTAGAGCGTATCCCGCCCCCTTAGGAACAGACCCGCAGGGCTGTCCAGGAGCGCGTCAGTGGCCGGGCCCCCGTCACCCAGCTCGGTGCCGCCGCCGGCAAACGTCGAGATGATCCCCGACGCGCTCACCTTTCGAATCCGGTGATTCTCGGTGTCGGCGATGTAGAGATTTCCCGAATCGTCGGACACGACCGCGACGGGTGCAGCCAGCGAGGCGGCGACTGCCGGTCCTCCGTCCCCCGAGAGCCCCTCGATCCCGCTCCCCGCGACCGTGGATATGATCCCCGTTCCGTCCACCTTCCGGATCCGGTGATGACCCGTATCCGCGATGTAGACGTTCCCCAACGAATCAGCGAACACACCTCTCGGGTCGATCAGACTCGCGGTCGTGGGTGCGCCGCCGTCTCCCACACCCCCGCCGAAGAAGGTCGTGATCTCGCCCTGTTCGCCGAACGCCCGCGATTCCCCTAGCGAAATCGACAACACGCCCGCAAGGCAAATCGCGTAGGTTGTGTTTGAGATGTCTCTCATTAAATGACCTACAACATTCACCGAATAAATTGCTCGATCAACCGGTCGAACCTCGCGCCGTAGATCAGATCGTACGTATCCATCTGATCCGGAATCATCTGAGTCATCTGGAATCGAACATTTGCGGCCAACGCGCGGGCCTCGACCTCCGTCAGCGTGCCGTTCTGGATCCGCCGGGCCACATCGTCCACGATCGCACGAATCGTCTCGGCGCGCTCTTGATCTTCTGCGAAGTCGTCAGGAGATGGCTGCTTCAAGGCCCTCACCCCCGGCCCCGCTCCCTCGTTTCAGTGCTCGCATAACTGTTTCATCAGTATGTACTCTCACCCACACGTGGGAGAGGGGAGAAAGACAAACAACTCGTTTTTTCCCTCTCCTATTTATGGGAGAGGGATGCCGAGCGGAGCGAGGCAGGGTGAGGGCCCGTGCCCCGCAATCCCAAATGCACAGTCCGTATTCCTACACCAAAAAAGAGGCCTCACGCATCGCATTCCGCGCCGTGAGGCCTCCCGTGAGATCGATGATGCGGACCTACCCCCTGCCGGGAAACGTAAGCTCCGCAACGCCCGATTTGTCCAGCTCACCTTTGCCGATTTCGATCATCCGGTCGAACTGACGCTTCGTCGCCTCCGCCAGGGGAAGGTTCAACCCCTGTGCCTTTGCGAGCCCAAGCGCGATGCCCGAATCCTTCGACGCGTGCGCGGACGAGAAATAACACTCGTGATCCCGGTTCTCCATGTCCTCCCCATCCGTCTCCAGCACACGGGAATTCGCGCCGGTCTGGGAAAACACCTCCTGCAGCATCTTCAGGTCCAGACCGAGTGCGGCACCCAGGCCCAATCCCTCGGCAAGACCGGCCGTATTGATATTCATCACCATATTCACGAGCGCCTTGACCTGCGCCGCCTTTCCGGATTCCCCTACATAACGAAGATCGGTGCTCATCGCGTCCAGGATCGGCCTCACCCGATCGAACACCTCCTTCTTTCCCCCGCACATCAGGTAGAGCGTCCCTTCCCTCGCCTGCGTGATGCTGCTCGCCATACAGCCCTCCAGGCTGCTCGCGCCCGCCTTCTCGGCGAGCGCCTCGACGTCCACGTGCACCTGCGGTGAAATCGTGGCGCAGTTGAGGAACACCTTTCCCTGCGCCCCCTCGAGGAGGCTGTCTCCCTGCTCGGTGAAGATCGTCCGCATCGAGTCGTCGTCCGTGACGACCGTGATGATCGTGTCCGCAGCGTTCGTGACGCCTGCCAGGGTCTCATACGCTTCGGTCTGAAGCTCCCCCGCCAGCTCCTGCGCCAGGTCCTTCTGTGCGTCGAAGACGCCCGTAACCGGGAACCCCTCATCCTTCAGGTGGCGGGCGATGTTGGATCCCATACGACCCACGCCGACGACCCCGATCTTGAAATCTGAATTTGCCATAACCTCTCCTGATTCAAACCACCACGCCACGAATAAATGAGAAGCGCCCGACAACCCGAGATCACGGTCGATCCGGGGTCGCCGAACGCTTTTCACTCCACCTACAGACTACTGTGGAAGTCGGTCCAGTCCTCGATGTTGTTCAGATTGACCGCGTCCTTGATCGACCCGTCGTCGGAAATCCCGGCCGCGGACAGGATTTCGCCTCGCGTGGCGTCATCGTGGTTGTAACCTCTTATGGCCGCATTCGAGCTGTCGATTTCGCTCTGCGGAATGCTGCCGCCCCGCTGCTCCAGCACCCAATTTTCGAATTCTGCATAAGTGGGTGTACTGCTCTTCACCTGATTGACGGCTGCGTCCCGGTTGATGCTCAAGCCGTCCAGGACCATCTGGTCGAACCCGGCGCCGCATTCCGCGTAGCCCTCTGCCAGCTGCCCCTTCGCGCTCAGGGTCAGCTTCAACCACAACCTGGGAAGGTGGATAGCTCCCAGCGGCCCAGAAACTTCTGAGCTGATTAAAGGAATAGTACCGGCCATGATGCTCCTCCTTATCTACGATAACTACGGGTGGACTGGGGATTTTCTCGCTAGGCATGATAACACCTGAGACGCGTGACCGCAACCGGATTGTCCTTGCCCGAAACGGCCCGGATCACCGCCTTGACACGCCCGTCAGGCCAACATAGTTTGATGCGGCCCGCACGTGTGAACCACGTGATACAACCCACCCCGACCCAGGAGGGGACTGGCGTCTCTCAAACTCACGAAAGAGATCGCTTGAAACCATCAGGGCCGCGGTGTGCGACTCCGATGCAACCAGCCCATTTCGCCTCCCAGCGGGTTGGTTCCTCAGTGATCGCGAGCGCGTGGTGAGGATTTGGCCTTCCTGCCGTGGACTGTTTATGCCACTGAGGGTGAGGTGCCGCGGCCGAAGCCTCCCCGGCGTTTGAGGGGCGCCTTTCTTTTGTCCTCGGGCGCGGCACGCCGCGCCCCTACAGCGAAATCTTGGAGTGTAGGGGCACAGCCGCGCTGTGCCCCAGGGTGGCGGTTGCGGTAGGCCTTTTCTTGTGGCGAGACAAGAAAAGTAGGGTACCGGTAGCAACGTTCAGAAGCCCGTCGGCATCGACTTCGTGATTATCCACGGCGAGTTCGTGATCGAAGACAGCGAGCCGACGGGCGGGACGCCGGAGGCATGCTGTTGTGAAGTTCACGATATTACCCACCCCGACCCAGGGGTGGGGCGAGAAAGGTAAAGAGCCAGGTATGACGCGCGCTGAAGAAGGGAAATCGAAGTGATACCAGACTCGGAAAAAAGGGGCCGCCATCTGGGGATGCTTGTGCCTTTAGTCATCTTCGCGATCACGATGGCCTACCTGGAATCCGCCGTGGTCGTCTATCTTCGCGAGGCCTTCTATCCGGGAGGGTTCGACTTTCCCCTGAAGGAGGCGGAGCCGTGGATCTTCATCGTGGAGGTGGGCCGTGAGCTTGCGACCCTGCTCATGCTCGGGGCCGTAGCCTGGGTGGCGGGGGCGCCCGGCTGGGGCCGGTTCGCTTGCTTCGCCTTCCTGTTCGGCGCGTGGGACATCTGGTATTACATCTGGCTCAAGCTCTTCTTGAATTGGCCCGAATCGCTCTTGACCTGGGACGTCCTCTTCCTCATTCCGGTCGTCTGGATCGGGCCTGTCCTTGCCCCGGTGCTTATATCCTTGCTGCTGATCCTCGGATCTCTCCGCGCCATGCAGCTCCTGGACAGAGGCGCGACGATTCGGATCGATTCCCGGGACTGGACACTCGCGACGGCCGGGGCGCTCGCCGTTATTTACAGCTTTACGGAGGACATCCTCTCGATCATCATCGGAGGCGGTCTCCAGGCCGTCTTCACCTTCGTCCCTCAGTCCTTCGGATGGCCTCTCTTCCTTCTGGGCTTCGCACTCATGGCATTCACCGCTGTCCGCATCGAAAAGAACGTAT
The DNA here is from genome assembly GCA_965248435.1 of Candidatus Latescibacterota bacterium. Taxonomy (GTDB): domain Bacteria; phylum Latescibacterota; class UBA2968; order UBA2968; genus CBDFJH01. Next base: position 4,982,712 of record OZ252100.1, on the reverse strand, counting down.
CTCGCATCTCGTGAAACGGCGATTGGACCCCTCCCTCGGTCCCTCCCCTGAAGGGGGAGGGAAGGTTAGAGCCATCCACTCTCGCGAAATCAACTTCCTCCTCGAATTCACGATGATCCTGACCTCTCCCCCCTTCCCTTTAGGGAAGGGGGGTTGGGGGGGTTAGGTCTTCCTGGCCGGTTTGGGGTGTGGGGTGGGACTTTTCCGCGCTTATCCGTCAAGCACTCCCGTTTGTGGACAACACAAAAGACCCAAGGACACAAACATCTCTAGGGCCACTGGGACGGTTCGTGGAAAAGTCAGCCCCCCCGGCGCCTGAGGGGAGCCCTTCTTTTGTCCTCGGGCGCGGCACGCCGCGCCCCTACGGGGAAATCTTGGAGTGTAGGGGCACAGCCGCGCTGTGCCCAAGGGTGGCGCTTGCGGTAGGCCTTTTCTTGGGCGAGCAAGAAAAGTTGGCCGCCGGAGGCTAAGGCCCGTCGTTCGTGGATCGTCGTTCGTAAACCCACCCTTCCCCCTGCTTAAATCACGCAGGGGCAAGCCTCCGGGGCACCCCGGAGAGCTTCTGGTGCGAATACTAAGCGCCCTTTGTGGAGGCAATCTAGCGGTGGGTCTGATGAGCAGAAACTCGATTGTGACCCACCCCGACCAGGAGGGGAATTGTTTATCACTGTTCGATAGTCACCTCCGGTGATTTCCAATCCCCGAAAAAAACACAAAAAAAAGACGAGGGATAAATCACCTCGTCTGTTACCATAGAATCATCTGCCGTGTATTCTAGTCTTTGGTCTCACCTTTCAGCTTGGCGATCTTGTCCCGGAGGCGGCTGGCCTCCTCATACTGCTCCTCCTTTATCGCCTCGTCCATCTTCCTCTGAAGTTGGCCGATCTGACCCTCGACGGTATCCACCTCCTCAAAGAAGATCTCTTCATCCCCGACCTCCTCGAGCAGATCCTCCACAGCGAGTGCCATATCCATGTCCGTGGGCTTCAGCTCGGTCGCTTCCTCATCATCGGTGCGGTTCAACTGCTCGAGCGTAATCGCCCCTTCCAGCTCGATCTTGACCTTGTAGCCGGCCTCCTTCAAAATCTCTTCGGACATGTAGACGGGGGCCTTGTATTTCAGGGCGAGGGCGATACCGTCGCTCGGTCGCGCATCCAGCCGCATCTGTTTCCCCGATCGGGTGACGACCAGCTCGGCGAAGAAGATCCCGTCCTTCAGATCGACGATCTGAACCTCCTCGACCTCTGCATCGAAATGGTCCAGGATCGTCCTCAGCAGATCGTGCGTGAGCGGACGCGGGGTTTTTTCCCCCGTGAGCTCCGCGTAGATCGACATCGCCTCGGTGCTCCCGATCACGATCGGAAGCATCACGTTATTCTCGATGCTGCGCAGCCAGACCATCTGCTGCTTGGTCTTCGGATCCGTTCTCAAACCGTGAACTGTCATCTCAGTCATTGGCGCGACGTCCCTTCTTCCTCGAAATGGTAAGACATAATATATTAAAAATTTGGGCATCCGGCAAACCCAATGTCCAGTTCCGGTGGAAATTTGAGCCCTATTTTAATATTCTACAGTAAGTTAACCCGGATTCTTCGAAAATTCGGAGCGGGCTCCCCGCCAGGGTGGGTTGACCGTCCCTAACTGACCCGGATCCTGTTCTTTCGATTGACAATCGTTCTAGAACCGAATTAACTTGCTAAGACATCGACAGTTACGCAATCTCCACCCAAACGGCGACCCAGGGAGGCCTTCCCGTGAAACTCTCACTATCAGCGCGCGTTGCAGAAAGCTTTTCCAACAAGCGGGATGTCGACATCCAGCTGCCCGAGCTGGCCCGGATCGCCAGGGATGCTGGATATCAGGCGATCTGTATGCGCGCCGCGTTCGTCGGAGTAGAGGACCCGGAGGAGAAGGCGGTGGAAGTGCGGAAGGAGTTTGATCGCCTGGGTCTGGAAGTCTCGATGGTCACCGGAGACTTCGCGGTGCCGGAGAATCGGGAAGCGGGTCCGGGCTGTCTCCGGAACATTACCCCTCACCTCGACCTGGCGAAGACGCTCCGAAGCGATCTGATTCGAATATGTATGAAAGAAGAGGCGGACATCGGTTTTGCGCAAAAGGCGTCGGATGAAGCGCGGGAGAGAGGCATCCGACTTGCGCATCAGAGCCACACGCGCAGCCTGTTCGAAACCGTTCAGGGCTCGCTTGAGGTGCTGGCGAAGGTGGGAAGGTCCAACTTCGGAATCATCTACGAGCCGGCAAACCTGGCACTCTGCCTGGAAGATTATGGACCCGCAGCGCTGAAGGCCTTCGAGCCCTACCTAGTCAACGTCTACCTCCAGAACCATGTACCGGATCCGAACGGGGATCGAGAGATCGAGACCTGGGTCGGAGGAAAAACCATGTCCACCACGCGTCCCCTGGAGGAACCCGGAGGCGTCGACTTCCAGAGCGTATTCGAAGGGCTCAAGGCCATACGATACGACGGATACGTGACCCTTCACCAAGCCTTCGGAGGGAATCTACCCCCGAAAGATGCCGCCGTTCGGTCGGCCGAATTCCTTCGAGGCCTGATGGCGTAGATTTCGGCCTCCCAGAAACCTGGGCTACTGCTCCACGCTGAGCCGGACGAAGGTCAGGCAGCCCGCGGGGAGGGAGAGCCTCACCTCGAGCGGTTCCTCCATCTCCTGAAAGGCCTCTTCCAGAAGATTCTCTTCGTAGTCCTTCCCGATCCTGCGCTTCTGAATCCTTACCCGTCGACCCCAGGGAAGTCCGGTTACGGTTATGGAGATGGGCAACTCTCCGATCGGACGCCGGTGCCAGAAAACCGCAAGCACCTCCTCCCCTTCCAGGGTAGAGATCCCTTCCACACCCGCGTCGATCGGCTCGACTTGCAGGGGCAGCCTGACGCCGCCCAGATTCTCGAACGCCTGCAGCGCATCTCGTTGACCCCCATCAACTGCGTCGAAGCAGACGACTTCGAGGTCAGTTCCGAGTGCGCGCACCACCGACGACACGGTCAACACGACCGGATTGATCTTGGAGGTCGGATTCTGCCGCCACTTGCTGATCAACATGCCCGGTTTTTCTCTGAATCCCTGCCGGTCGATCTCTCCCTGGATCGCACGCACGGACCGTTCCAGATCTTCGGGCAGGGCGGCGTCCAACTGCCAGGTAACGAACCTCAACGGCAGGTCCAGCTTCCTGCATCGCGAGATGAACTCCCCCGCCCTCTCGTCACCCCATCTGAAACCCATCCCGCCGATCCTCGCTTCCGGTTCGGCACGGTAGATCGCCCACACCCCGGACTCGAACAGCGGCATCAACTGCTCCAACGGACTCGCCGACTGACCCACGCCGACCTCGAACGCCCAGACCCGGCCTGCGCCGCGGCGTGCGGTTTCAAAAACAAGCTCCGACCAGGCCTCTGCCTCCTGTTTGCCTGAGGGCATCGGCATCGACAGGATCAGCTCTAATCCCTTGGCCTTCAGTGCGTTGAGCGTCGCGTCTAGCAGCACCCAGTCTGCCTTGCCCCCGAGCAGGGCGGGCCCCCACACCTTCTCGGTCCATTCCGGGCCGAGACGTGCGACCTTCGTGCCCAGCCCGTCAGGAATCGTCCCGTCCTGGACCGAGAGACCCCGCCAGACGCTCGGGATGAGTCCGATCCCCTTTCGACAGTCCATCAAAATCGAAACCGGCTTCTCCGCACCGTACTCAGCCTGGCTGAACCCGGCAGAGGGTCCGAACAGCAAAATCCCGACGACCAGGCAAAGGGAGGCCGCAGCCTGTACGAAGCCTTTTCCTGATGGATTACGATCCTGGAGCTGCCGGCTGATCACGAAGTTAGGATTCATGGAGGATTGTGGTAGCAGATTGGGAAGGAAGAGTCACGGCTATGGAAATTTAGCGGTAACCTCGTGGGAAATACCGCCCCGGACGTTGAATGTCCCTACGACAGTCATCTCGACAGGTTCGCAGGCGGCCACAAGGTCATCCAGGATCCTGTTCGTGGCCTCCTCGAAAAATACGCCCTCGTCCCGGTAGGACCAGATGTAGAGCTTGAGCGACTTCAACTCGATGCATTTTCGCCCCGGCACGTACCGAATCACGATCTTCCCGAAATCGGGCTGCCCCGTCTTCGGACAGATCGAAGTGAACTCGGGACAGGCAAACTCGATCGTATAGTTCCGGTCGGGATAGGGATTATCGAACGTTTCTAGCGATTTGCTTGGCCTTGATGGCATTTCGATTTTTCCTCTGCGATCTCTGCGCCTCTGCGGTGAGGTTGGGTTTTCATTCCCCAATCCCAAATCCGCAATCGTAACCCACTCTGTCCCCCTGCTTAAATCTTGCAGGGGCAGGCCTTCGGGACACCCCGGAAAGCATCTGGTGCGAATACTAAAGTGCCCTCCTTGACGGCGATCTAGGGGTGGGTCTGATTGGGCAGAAACCCTATTGTGACCCACCCCGACCCAGGAGGGGACTGCCCTCTCCGCCGGAGGCTAAAGGCCGTCGATCGTGGATCGTCTCAGGTCGTGTCCTGTGGGACACGACCGATTCGTCGTTCGCAAACCCACCCCAGGCCTCGGGGGCCGCGGTGTGCGACTCCCATGCGTGATGCATCTTGAAATCCCCCTCAGTCCCTCCCTCGACTCGCATGCTCGCTCGGGACAGGCCTTTTCCAAAGGGGGAAGAATTGAACGAAAGCAATGTCATCGCTCAAAACCGTCGGGGCCGCGGTGTGCGACTCCCATGCAACCAGACCATTTCTCATCCCAGCGGGTTGGTTCCTCAGTGATCGTGAGCGCGTGGTGAGGATTTGGCCTTCCTGCCGTGGACTGTTTATGCCACTGAGGGTGAGGTGCCGCGGCCAAAGCCCCCGCGGCGCCTGAGCGGCGCCTTTCTTTTGCCTACTTTTCTTGTGGCGAGACAAGAAAAGTAGGCCGCCGGAGGCATTGTTTTGTGAACCTTGTGATCCTCGTTTGATATGGCTCTTGAATATGAAAGCTCCATTCAGAGGTTCCTGGCTCCTACCGCATACAATTTCATTCACGATGCCCGTGGGGTGGGGTGGGACTTTTCCGCGCTTATCCGTCAAGCACTCCCGTTTGTGGACACCACAAAAGATCCAAGGACACAAATATCTCCAGGGTCACTGAGACGGTTCGCGGACCTAAAACTGTGGCACTTTAACTGGCCTTCCCGCCTTCAATGACTCGAACGCCGCCGCGCAGATCCCCGCCGTGCGCGCCGCCTGAACCAGGCTCGCCCGGGGCTCGGTATCTGTCTTGATCGCCCACAACAGGTCCGCGATCAACGACCTCCGTGCGTCACGTCGATCCTCCTTGAACTCGAGATGCGTCCACCTGCGCGACTCTGCATCCGAGAGGAGGTGACCCGGAGGTGAGGGTTCGGTCACATACGTCTTCTTCGTTCCATAGATCTGCAGATTCCTGAACCCCGGCCTCGCGGCACCCATCGTGACGAGCGATTTTGCAATGCACCCACCCTCGAAGCGAATCATGGAGAGGATGCAGTCGGTGGCCTTAAGCCCTTCTCCACGCCCGGCGATTCCGTTCCCGTATGCCATAACCTCCGTGGGGGCATCGTCAACGATCCACTGCACTACGTCTATGGGTACGACGCCCCGGTCCGCGACGACGTTATAGTTCGAACGGAGATGCTGCCGCCACCCGCCCCGCAGCAGATCCAAACGGCTGGCGATGTAATCCCCCTCGGCGTAGTAGACATCACCAAATTCGCCTGACGTCACCCCTCGCTTGATCTCGTCGAATGCCTCGCTGTACGCGACCTGACCTCCGTGCATCACCTTCCGGTTCGTCCGCCGCGCCGTGTCTACGATCCGTTCTATATCCTCGAAAGTAGAAGCCATCGGCATTTCGATAAGGACGTGCTTCCCTGAAGCCATCATCGCCACGGCGGGATCGGTGTGCAGATGAGCGGGGGTGCATACGGACACGACATCGATGTCGTCCCGCATCCCCAGCTCACGAAAATCGGTATAGCGATCCGCTATCCCATAAACATCCCCGACCTGTCCAAGGATGTCCTCGTCCGTGTCGCAAATGGCCAGCACGTCCGCACCGGCCTCTCTGTAGGCGGTGATATGCCTGCCACCGACCCCTAACCCGATCACCGCCGCGCTTAGTTGGTTGTTCGCCATGTGTTGGACCCGGGCTTTACCCTGCTCAAATAATCTGAAGAGTCATCGTGATTCAATTTGAAATCCCCCTCAGTCCCCCTTTCGGAAAGGGGGAAGTATGCCTTTTGCGAAGAGACTACTCCCCGCTTTGGAAATTCATGTCCGGCGCCGCGATCGTAACCCACCCCGACCTAAGAGGGGACTTTGTTACCGCATCTCGTATCTCGTGAAGCGTATCTCGTCAGATCCACCCTACTCATCCACTAGACGAGGTGTACTCCACGAAAAGGATCACTGAAACCCATCAGGGCCGCGGTGTGCGACTCCCTTGCAACCTCGTTCTTTCACCTCCCACGCGGTTAGGCCCTCTGGGCCGGTCCCATAGTGGGCGTCAGGAGGGGCAGGAGTCCCGCCCTGATTGCCGCCACCGTCCTTTCCACTGAGGGTGAGGTGCCGCGGCCCCAGCCCCCGCGGCGTTTGAGCGGCGCCCTTCTTTTGTCCAACTTTTCTTGGGCGAGCAAGAAAAGTTGGCCGCCGGAGGTATTGTTTTGTGAACCTTGTGATCCTCGTTTGATACGCCCCTTGAATATGAATCCCCATTCAGGGGTTCGCCAGCAGGAGCTGGCTCCTACCGGATACAATTTTATTCACTCTGCTCGTGGGGTGGGGTGGGAATTTTCCGCGCTTATCCGTCAAGCACTCCCGTTTGTGGACACCACAAAAGATCCAAGGACACAAATATCTCTAGGGTCACTGAGACGGTTCGCGGAAAAGTCAGCCTCCCCGGCACTTGAGGGGAGCCCTTCTTTTGTCCAACTTTTCTTGGGCGAGCAAGAAAAGTTGGCCGCCGGAGGCATTGTTTTGTGAACCTTGTGATCCTCGTTTGATACGCCCCCTGAATATGAATCCCCATTCAGGGGTTCGCCAGCAGGAGCTGGCTCCTACCGGATCCAATTCGCCGTTTAAGTCGGCCGGCTCAGGGTTGGGCATTAGGGATTCCGACAAACGGACACCGCCACAATCCTAGCCGCTCTGCGCCTCTTCCGCACGCTGTTTGAACTCGGCCGCACCGGCAGCGATCCAATGTTTAGATGCCGTCAGCAGAAAACGTGCACCCGCGGAGACGTATCTCGCCACATCTTCATTCTTCGCCAGTGCGCCCGCCGTCCGACCGCTCGCGATGATTCTCTGGTGTGCCTCATCGAGCGTCTTCTGGACCTCCCGGTGTTGGAGGTTTCCGATGTGGCCCATGGAGGCCGATAGATCGGAGGGTGCGACAAGAAACACGTCGATGTTATCCACCTCCAGGATCTCATCCAGGTTCTGGACCGCGACGATATCCTCGATCAAGATGATCAGCAGCGTCTCGTCGTTTGCGATATGGTGGTAGTCGGGAACGCTGAAACCCTGCCGCCCCGTATACACACCGCGGAGACCGACTGGAGGGAACTTGCCGCCTTTTACGACGCTTTCTGCCTCCTCCTTCGTGTTTACGTGCGGAATGACCACCCCTTGTGCGCCCAGATCGAACGTGCGGTAGATCAACGCCTGATCGTTCCGATTCAATCGAACGACGGAGGTCATCCCCCAGACATCGCACGCCCGCGTGAGGTCTCCGATCGTGGCGGCGTCGACGGGACCGTGCTCACCTTCCAGCCAGGCGCCGTCGAAACCGCACGGGCCGAAGGCATCCACATCGTCGGCCCGGTCGAATCCGTTCGCGACGATCGCGATCTCACCTGCGTCCAGTTTGCGTTTAACGCGGTTAGGTCTGATGTTCACGTTGATCCCCTCAATGTGTTTGCCTTTCTATTGCTTCGTCACTTGATTCGTCCGATGCCGCAACCTTTCAGCCTCCCGATCCTGGAGTATTGCACTACTGGAGTGATGGAGTACTCCAAAGCCTGCCTTTCCATTTCTCCATACCCCCATTACTCCAGCTCCGGCGCTCCTGGCTGTCTTTCGTATTCTTCGTGGGATTTCGTGTCCCTTCGTGATCCCGCCTAACCTACCAACCTATTGCATATCCCACCGCCCGCCTCGGCGAGACACCACCGCAGATCACGCCCTTCTTTTCATCGTAGCGAATCCCCATGACCTTGCCGGTCGCCCAGTCTCCGGTCATGTCCACCTCGTGCCCTCGTCTCCGAAGTTCCGCGATCACATCGGAAGGGATCCGGCCTTCCGCCGTCATGTGCCCGGGATGGGAGGCGCGGGGGTAAAACGAGGAGGGGAAGTGACTCGAATGTGCTGTCGGCGCGTCTATTGCCTCCTGGATGTTCATGCCGAAGATCTCATAATTCAGGAAGAATTGGAGCGTCGTCTGGTCCTGTGTATCTCCCCCGGGCGTGCCGAACGCCATGTAGGGCCTGCCCTGACGTGTGACCATCGTAGGCGTGAGCGTCGCCCGTGGACGCTTGCGCGGTTCCAGGGCATTCGGGCGATCCGCGTTCAGGTAAAACATCTGACCCCGGGTGCCCAGAGGGAACCCCAGGCCCTTGATGACCGGAGAAGATTTGATCCATCCGCCGCTCGGTGTGGCGGCGACCATATTCCCCTCTGAATCCACGGCGTCCAGATGCGTCGTATCTCCCGGGTTCCCGCTCTTGGGTGACACCTCTCGAATCGCACCCTCCAGGCCCATGGCCCTCCGATTGTCCTCCACCACATCCACGGTCGCGAACGCCGGTAGGCCTTCTCCCACGTCCCCCGGTCGCATCTCCATCGATGCATCCGGACCGATAAGTTTCCGCCGGTCGGAGTTGTAGTCCAGCGAGAGGAGCACATCGAACGGCACCTGGTCGAAAAGTGGATCCCCGTAGTAGGCCTCGCGGTCCGCGAAGGCCAGCTTGGCACACTCCATGAGTGTGTGCAGGTAGTCTGCAGAGTTGAGCCCCATCCCGGCCAGATCGTAGCCATCCAGCAGGGCCAGCTGCTGCAGGAAGACCGGGCCCTGTGTCCAGGACGAACATTTGTGAACGTCCAGCCCGCGAAACGGGAAGCTCACCGGCGCTTCCACAGCCGCGCGCCACTCGGCGATGTCTTCATAAGAGATAAGTCCGGCGTGTTCCTCCCCGGTGGCGTCGAGCACAGGAGTGTTCTGCGCGAAGTCGACCATCCGCTCCGCGATCTCTCCTTTGTAGAAGACGTCTCGGGCGGCCTCGATCCCGGCCTCACGTCCATTCCCCTTTGCGGACTGCTCGGCACTGCACATCAGCTCCAGCGTCGCCGCCCAATCCGGATTCCGAATGATCTCCCCGACCTCCGGAATGCGCCCTCCGGGACAGTAGATCTCCGCCGTTGTGGGATACCTCTCGAGATAGAACTCCGCATCCGATTCCAAATGTTCGCGCAGGGTCTCGTAAAGAGGAAATCCCTCCTTCGCGAGCTCGATGGCAGGCTGCAGGATCTCGGAAAAAGACTGGGTTCCGAAGCGCGAGACGGCAACCGCCCAGGTGTCCACGGACGCAGGCACGCACGTCGGCAGGTAGCCGTCGCCCGGAATCAGGTCGATCGCACGCTCCTTGCACCACGATATCGTAAACGCCTTGGGCGACCAGCCCATTCCGCTGATCGAAAACGTCTTCTGCTCCTTCGCGGAGTAGATGAGCGTGGGCACCTCACCACCAATGCCGTTCATGTGCGGCTCGAGGAGATTCAAGCAGAACGCCATCGATGCCGCGGCATCTATGGCGTTGCCTCCCTGTTCCATAATTCGAAACCCGGCGGCCGTCGCCAGGTAGTGCCCCGATGTAACAACGCCCCGTCTTCCCATGATGACCGGACGCGTCGTGAATGTGAACATGCAAACGCCTTTCAGATCGGATTAAAAGGGGATTTCAAGAAACGCAAATATCGGGATCGCCAGGATTGAAGTCAAGGAAACTCCCACCTCGAGTCGCTCATATCTACCTTGCTTTTAGAGGGGTTATCACCTATTTTGGACCACCGTTCCGCAAATTATCCGCCGGTTCGAAGCACCCTTGGCTTCGCTGAATGTTGGAAGTTAGGGTAATTCTGAACTCGATTTTAAGAACTCGCCCAGTTGCCGGCTCTGAAACTCGGGAAATGCATCGCTCAAATCCATCAGGGCCGCGGTGTGCGACTCCCATGCAACCTCGTTCTTTCACCTCCCACGCGGTTAGGCCCTCTGGGCCGGTCCCATAATGGGCGTCAGGCGGGGCGGGAGTCCCGCCCTGATTGCCGCCACCGTCCTTTCCACTGAGGGTGAGGTGCCGCGGCCCGAGCCCCTGCGGCGAAATCCTGGAGTGTAGGGGCACAGCCGCGCTGTGCCCAAGGGTGGCGGTTGCGGTAGGCCTTTTCTTGTGGCGAGACGAGAAAAGCATGCCCTGAGCTTGCCGAAGGGTAGGCCGCCGGAGGCATCGGTTCTTGCGTGGGTCAAACGTGATTTGTCTCGAAATCCGCCGCGCCTTCGCCGGCATTTGGTGAAGAACTTTTGTCTTGAGGAGGTCTCTGTTGGCGTCATACGCGAAAGTGAAATCCTGGCTCGAAGAAGAGCTGAAGATCATTCAGGACAGCGGGCTCTATAAGGGTGAAAAAGAGATCACCACCGCTCAAGGATCCCGGATCGAGACGGCGGATGGGGAAATCATCAACTTTTGCGCGAACAACTACCTGGGACTCGCCAATCATCCCGAGGTGGTCCAAGCGGCCGTCGACGGAATGCGGACGCGCGGCTACGGGATGTCCTCGGTCCGGTTTATCTGCGGGACACAGGACATCCACAAGGCCCTGGAACGACGGATCTCCAGCTTTCTTGGAACGGAAGACACGATCCTGTATGGCTCCTGCTTCGACGCCAATGCGGGACTGTTCGAGACGCTCCTCACTCCGGAAGACGCGATCTTCAGCGACGCCCTCAATCACGCGAGCATCATCGACGGCATCAGACTCTGCAAGGCACAGCGAAACGTTTACCAGCACTCGGACATGGCCGATCTGGAGAGCAAGTTGAAAGCGGCCGATGCCGTCCGGTTCAAGCTGATCTCCACGGACGGTGTCTTCAGCATGCAGGGCGACCTCGCTCCGCTGGATGCGATCTGTGACCTGGCCGACCGATACGACGCCATGGTCATGGTGGATGACTCGCACGCGACCGGCTTTCTTGGACCCACCGGAAGGGGCACGCCCGAGCATTTCGGCGTCTCTGAACAGATCGACGTCACCACCAGCACGCTCGGCAAGGCACTGGGGGGTGCGTCCGGGGGGTTTACCACGGGCCGCCAGGAAATCATCGACTATCTGAGACAGCGATCCCGACCCTACCTCTTCTCCAACACCGTGGCGCCGCCCATCGTCTCTGCATCCCTCAAGGCCATCGACCTGGCCGAGAAAAGCCCTGAGCTCAGGGACACCCTGATGGAACATACCCGTTTCTTCAGGGAGCAAATGACCTCCCTGGGATTCAACATCCTCCCGGGCATCCATCCCATCGTGCCCATCATGCTCGGGGACGAGCGCCGCACCGTGGAGATGGCGCGCGCCATCAATCAGAGGGGCATCTTTGTCGTCGGATTCAGCTTCCCCGTCGTACCCCGCGGAGAGGCCCGGATACGTGTACAGCTCTCGGCCGCGCACACGCGCGAGCAACTCGATCGGGCGATCGCGGCATTTAAAGACGTGGGTAAAAACCTCGGCGTTATCTAATTGCGGAATGACCCGATTCATCACCCGTAGAGATGCCCCGCCGAGGCGTCTCCCTCGGGGGGAGGGGTGGGATTTTTCCGCGCTTATCCGTCAAGCACCTTCGTTTATGGACGTCACAAACGATCCAAGGACACAAACCTCTCTAAGGCCACTGAGAGTTCGTGGAAAAATCAGCCTCCCCGGCGCCTGAGGGGCGCCCTTCTTTTGCCCAACTTTTCTTGGGCGAGCAAGAAAAGTTGGGTACCGGTAGCAAACGTTCAGAAGCCCGTCGGCATCGACTTCGTGTTCGTCAACGGCGAGTTCGTGATCGAAGACGGCGAGCCGACGGACGGGACGCCGGAGGCATGGGGTTGTGGGGTGGAGGGAATGATTTTGACATTCAACAAAGAGAGACGCTTGCCAAACTCATCATCACTTGAAGGCAGAACCGCCCTCATCACGGGCGCAGGCCAGGGCATGGGCCGCGCCGTCGCCGAAACCCTCGCCTCCCGCGGCGCGCGCATCGTCGTCAACGATCTCGATCAAAACCGCGCGGACACGACAGCGGAAGCCCTCCAAAATTCAGGCGCGGAGGCCGTCGCCATCCAGGGCGACGTCACCCGCTCCGAAAATGTTCGAGAGATGGTCCGCCAGACCCAGGACCGTTTCGGGCCGATCCACATCCTCATCAACAACGCCGGCATCCTGTATCCCACGCCGGTGATCGACATCGAAGAAGCGGAGTGGGATCGCGTGATCGCAGTGAACCTGAAAGGCACCTTCCTTTGTTCACAGGCCGTCCTGCCCAGCATGCGGGCCGCCGGTTGGGGCCGGATCGTCAACTTCTCCTCAACGGCAGGCAAGAACATCAGCACGGTCGGTGGCGCCCATTACACGGCCGCAAAGGCCGGAATCCTCGGCTTTACACGGCACCTGGCCAAGGAAGAGGCCGGGTTCGGCATCACGGTCAACTCGGTCTGCCCGGGCCTGATCGACACCGAAATGGTTCGCAACACGATCGACGAAGAGCGCATCAAGCATTTCGAGAACGTCTTTCCCATTTCGCGCCTCGGACAACCCCAGGAAGTCGCCGACCTCGTCGCCTTTCTCGCGAGCGACCAGGCGGCATACATAACGGGCGCCTCCCTCGACATCAACGGCGGCGACCTGATGATATGAGGTCACTCGCCAGAGTCCTGCCATCTGAACGCTCGCCTCTCTCTCCAACATACGTACCTTCACCAATGTGCCTTATACTCGCAAATGCAATCGGGGCCGCGGTGTGCGACTCCGATGCAACCAGCCCATTTCTCCTCCCAGCGGGTTGGTTCCTCAGTGATCGCGAGCGCGTGGTGAGGATTTGACCCTCCTGCCGTGGACTGTTTATACCACTGAGGGTGAGGTGCCGCGGCCGGAGCCTCCCCGGCGCCTGAGGGGCGCCCTTCTTTTGCCTACTTTTCTTGGGCGAGAGCAAGAAAAGCATGCCCTGAGCCTGCCGAAGGGTTGGCCGCCGGAGGCATGTTGTTCAGAGATCCTGATTGCACCCACCCCGCCCCTTCGGGGCACCCCTCCCGGGAGGGGACCCGCGCAGCGTCGCGAGAGGGGGCAGGGGAGATTTTTTCCATGTCGACCATCCGTCCGACACCGCCTGGAATCGGCCAGCCGTGAACACACGCAAGATAGAGATCCCTCCTGTCAAGGGCGTCTTCGCCGAGCCCTGGTCCCTGCGCAAACTCTGGGCTCTGCTCGCGGTATTCGGTCCCGCCGCCATCGTCGCCTCGGCCAGTATCGGGGCAGGAGAGACGATCGTCGTCGTGAGGGCCGGGGCCTGGGCGGGCTACAATCTCCTGTGGCTCGTCCTGCTCAGCTGTGTCGTCAAAGGCCTGTTCGTCACCTACCTGTTGGGCCGTTACACCGCCTTTACAGGCGAATACATCGGGCACAGACTCGTACACCTCCCCGGTCCCCGCGGTTGGCTGCTTATTGCCATGGTCCTCATCGAAATGATCGGGGCACCGCTGGCCTGGGTGCCCATCGCCAAACCGTGTGGAGACCTGTTTTACTACCTGTTCTTCCAGGGCGTCGCCACTTCGATTTCGGAAACGGTTTTGGAAAACCTGATTACCTCCCTCTTTATCATACTCGCCCTGACGCTCGGTCTGCGACTTTCGTACGACAGGCTGGAAAAGCAGCAGCTGGCCATCTGTTTTATTCTGGTCTGCGGTACCATTTTCGGGACCCTGCTCGTCCGGCCCGACTTTTCGGACGCGTTCACCGGCAGCCTCAGCTTCGGCTATCTGCCTCCCTTCCCGGCCTGGGCACCTGAAGACGCGATCCGCCACCCCATGTTGACCATGGGGACCGCGTTTGGATACGTCGGTGGATCGGTCATGGGATACATCGTCTACGCCAACTGGGTCGGATTACACGGATGGGGTTTGACGGGCCACGAAAAAATCGAAGAGATCCGCCAACACGCCTCCTCTCAGGACGAGATCGATTACCTCCCCGATTCTCCAGACGCCGTAGCTCATCTTCGTCACCTCACGGCCCCGATGCGATGGGACGTAGGCATGGGAGCGCTCGTGTTGTTCGTCGTGACCGCTGCCTTCATGCTCTCTGGTGCGGCCGTGCTCTACCCCCTCGAGTCCAGATTCGAGGGATGGAGTCTTCTCACGAACCAGGCGCACGTCTGGGCCAACATCCACCCGTCTCTGGTTGTCGTCTATTACATCTACATCGTTGCCGCGTTGTGGGGCACCCTTCAGGCCCTGCCGGAAATCTACACGCGCGTCACGCACGAGTTTTTTCAGGCCGTGTGGCCCCATCGCGAATGGAATTACCAGAAACTACGCCACATCATCAGCGTCTACCTCCTCGCCACGACCATGGTCATCGTCTGGCTCAACATTCCCTTCGACATCCTGACCCAAATCGCGGGCTTCATGCTCGCCAACTTCGCCATCGCTTTGATCATGATCGCGGCCATCTATCTCAACTTCAAACTGCCGCGTCCGTATCGCACTCGCCCCCCCGTGCTTCTGGGCGCACTTGTGTCCGCGGCGATCCTGATCACGTCGGCCTGCGTCAGCGGATGGGGTCTCTTCTGGAAGCTCTTCGGGTAGTTCTTCCAACGTCGTGATTTTTCCCGTCGCCAACGGGAGTTGGCTCCTACGCATACAATGGCCGCCGGAGGCTAAGGCCGTCGTTCGTGGATCGCAAACGCTGGATCACGAAGGACACGAAGAAGCACGAAAGGCGCGAAGAAACCCACCTGTTTGGGGTGGGGTGGGACTTTTCCGCGCTTATCCGTCAAGCACCCTCGTTCTTAGAGGCCGCAAAAGATCCAAGGACACTTATCTCTCTAAGGCCACTGGGACGGTTCAGCGGAAAAATAGCCCCCGAGTGCCGACCGCGACCGCTTCTGGGAGCGATCGGTGTATCGAGGGGCTGAGGGGAGCCTTTCTTTTGTCCAACTTTTCTTGGGCGAGCAAGAAAAGCATGCCCTGAGCCTGCCGAAGGGTAGGCCGCCGGAGGCATGATTTTGTGAACCTTGTGATCCTCGTTTGATATGCCCCTTGAATATGAATCCCCCATTCAGGGGTTCGCCAGCAGGAGCTGGCTCCTACCTTATACATGACTTGAGGGAATGACATGAATTCAAACACCGGTAGATCCGGTAGGAGCCGCCTCCTGGCGGCGAATAAATTTGACCGCGCCGTGGTCCAGGCCCACCTGATGGCGCAGCCTCTTCGATCTGATTGCTATCCATGACCTGAGTTCAATAAGGAAGTGCAACACTTAGGGTAGCAACTGTCCTATCCTAAGTGTATGGGAAACAATTACAAGCATCTTACGATAGACGAACGCGAGCAGATTGCGCTTTGTCGAGCCACTGGTGCAAGCCTTAGAGATATTGCCAAGGCCCTTGACCGGAGCGCCAGCACGATTTCAAGAGAGTTGAAACGTAATCCGTCCCCGATAGCTGAGAGTTACTCGGGCCTCCAGGCTCACAGAAGGGCTGAGAAACGTAAGCGGGAGGCCGGCAAGCGGAAACGGCTGAAGAATCCGGTTATCCGGCGATATGTCGAGACCAAACTCAAGCAAGGATGGTCTCCCGAGTTGATCGCTGGGAGGCTTCCCGAGGAGCGTCCGAGCGCGGGTATCAGCCACGAAGCCATCTACCAGTATATCTACGATCCAAAGGTGCACAAGCAGCGGGATCTGGTTGCTTGCTTATCCCGAGCTCACAAAAAACGAAAGCCGCGGTGGCATACCCGAAAACACCGGGAAAGCCACATTCCAGGCCGTATTTCGATCGATCGACGTCCCCGTTACATCGAAAAACGGAAACAACCTGGCCACTGGGAATCCGACACCATCATCTCTCGTGAGAGCAAACAGGCCGTTGGCGCTTGTCTTGAGCGATCGTCGAGATACCTACACCTGGCTAAGCTGGCAAAGAACGGACCCTCGGAGGTCGCCGAAGCGATTAATCGACGCCTTGGGCGACATCCTCCCCACATGAGGAAGAGCATCACATATGACAACGGATCCGAAAACGGCCAACATCAACGGGTCAACGAGGTGCTTGGCACCAAATCCTATTTCTGCAAACCGTTCCACAGCTGGGAGCGAGGCGCTGTGGAAAACGCTATCGGTCTGGTCCGCAGATACCTCCCCAAGAAGACAGACTTCTCAAAGGTCAGCAAACACGAGTTAAAGAAAATTCAGAACCGGATCAACAACCGACCAAGAAAATGTCTTAACTTCAAAACACCAGCTGAAGTCTTCAAGTCCAAGTGTTGCACTTAGTCATTGAATCCAGCTGACTGAAAATAAGAAAACCTCCATCATGAGCGGGGGATTGGCGCCGCTCGCCAACCCGAGCTATCGATTCCTGCTGAGCAGCAACACGCTCTGGTGGCTTTGCATGTGGATGGAGATGATCGTCGTCGGGTGGCTCACCCTGGAATTGACGAATTCGGCCTGGATGGTTTCTCTCATCGGTTTTTATCGCGCCGCGCCGCTGATGTTCATCGGCTTTTTCTCAGGACCGATCGGAGACCGATTCGGTCGCGTGAGGTTGGTGGGGCTCAGCCAGGGACTGAATTTCCTTGTCCAGTTCGCCATCGTCCTCCTCCTGTGGACCGACACGCTCTCTTTCTGGCACCTTGCGGTCGGCTCCTTCATCCTCGGCATCGGGTGGGCCGTGGATTTCCCGACTCGGCGCTCACTGATGCCCGATCTGGTGGGAAAGTCCAGGATTGTAGACGGTGTACTTTTGGACAGCTTCTTCCAGAGTATCGCGCGGCTCCTGGGCCCCTTTACGGCAGGATTCCTGATCGATGCCGCGGGTCCCGTGGGCTGCTTTGCGATGATGACGGTCTTTTCGGGAATCGGGCTGTTCTTCACGACCCGCATTTCGGTGCCCGACGCTCCCCAGTTCAAAACACCCGGAGCTTCTCCCGGCAAACAGATCCTGGGCGGCCTGGCTTACATCATCGGCAGCCGTTTGATCCTCGCAGCCCTGCTGATCACGGCTGCCATGAACTTCCTGATCTTCCCTCACAAGGTGCTCCACCCAATATTCGCTCGAGATATTCTGGGACAGGGTCCGGTCGGACTCGGTATCCTCGGAAGGCCCCCGGGCTCGGCTCGCTGCTTGCACTGCTCCTCATCAACAGGATGCGGCGATCGATCGGCAACGGGTGGGTCTACTGCCTTGGTGCCTTCGTGATGTCAACGACCGTGATCGGGTTTTCGGCCTCTACGAATTTTCATCTATCTATAGCACTGATGTTCCTTTTCGGGGTCGGCCAGTCCTGGTTCGGGATTATGCAAAGCTCAATCGTGCTGCTTCGGGCCTCTGACGAGATGCGAAGCCGTGCCATGGGGGCGGTTGCGCTCGCGATCGGGTTTGGACCTGTGGGAAAATTGACCTTGGGAGCGATGGCAGAAGGAATGGGGGCGCCCCTCGCGGTGGGGCTGTTTGGAGCGGCCGCGGTAGCCTCTGTGGTGGGTGTAGCCACGACGATGCCGGTAATCTGGAAGGCGGAGAACGGAGAGGTGGGAATGCCGTCAGAAGACGACATTCCCATTCAGCGAGTCGCGGGGCCAACTTAGAGAGATAGAATCCGGTCCACTTCTCCTTTAAGAGAGGCGTCAAGCCGGGGCCCGTACTTGGCGACGACACGGGAAGAGACATAGGTCGCGAGCTTCCCCGCGTCGCCAACATCGTACCCGTTCGTGATCCCGAACAGGTACGCACCCGCGAACGAATCCCCCGCGCCATTCGTGTCCACTGCGTCCACCTTGAAGCCGTCTACCTCCATGGTTCGATCTCGATCACCGATCACGGCCCCCCTGGCTCCGCACGTCACCGCGAAGAATCCCACCGCCCGGGAAAGGGCCGAACAGGCTTCATCGATCTTTGAGGTTTCCGTGTAGGCCATCGCTTCCGCATCATTGCAAAAGAGGAGATCCACCCCGCGCTCCAGAATCGTCTGCACACGCTCCTTGAAGACACTCACGATGAAGGGATCACTCAGCGTAATCGCGACAGGCGTCCCGTGGTCGTGCGCCTGCGACTGAGCCAGAAGCGCCGCCTCGAACCCGGTATCGGAGGAAAGCAGGTAGCCTTCGATGTAGAGATAGTCGCTCTGGCTCACGACCTCTTCGTCGATCTGGTCGGGCCCGAACGTGCTCGTGATGCCAAGGAAGGTGTTCATGGTTCGATCCGCATCGGGCGTGATGAAGACCAGGCACTTTCCCGTTATCCCTTCCCCGCGATTAGACGGATCGGACCCCACCCCGGCTGCTTCCAGGTCATTCAGATAAAAATCGCCAAATTCATCCCGGGCGACCTTGCACCCATAGTGGGCGCTTCCGCCCATGTTGGCCACCGCGATCATCGTGTTCGCCGCCGAGCCACCTGAAGCACGTTCAGAAGAAAGCGCCTGGAGACCCTCGACCAGCTCGTGATGGCGCGCTTCCTCGATCAGCGTCATCACGCCCTTTTCGATCTGCATCCTGGCCAGGTAGTCCGGTTCGACGCGATACTGGATGTCTACCAGGGCGTTTCCGATTCCGTAGACGTTAACCCTTCCCGCCATCGGCTACTCCTTGCGAACTGAGGATTTTTTCATATCATGGTTTCTCATAGCGGCATAATGATACGTGAACTCAGGAAATCTCGCAAGTCCGCGCGTTGCGACGATTGCAATTGCGGTGGGTCCGCCGAATGCCTCAGGGCCGCGGTGTGCGACTCCTTTGCGACCACCAATGTTCGTTCTCCCAAGGGGTTGGGGCCCTCTGTGGGACGGTGCGGGGTTCGGGGTGTTGGCAGGGGCGAATGGAAATTCGCGGAGTGGGGGCGGGTCCCACAGCGGGCGTAAGGTGGGGGGAGGAGTATGGGCTTTTGCTGCGTCCGATCGGTCCGCTGAGGGTAAGGTGCCGCGGCCCAAGCCTCCGCGGCGCTTGAGCGGCGCCTTTCTTTTGCCTACTTTTCTTGTGGCGAGACAAGTAGGCCGCCGGAGGCACGGGGAAGTTGTGGTGACAGGCGAATGTCCAAGGCATTTTGCCCCCCGATTTGCAAACGTTTGATCCTACCCCTAGCGTTTCACAAACAACTGGAGAAAGGGATCGCTCGTGTCAGAAATCAAGCTCGTGATGATGGAAGGGGAATGGGATAGGTGGGTCCCCGCCATGCGGGAGATATCACCCAGGGTAAACGCAATCGCAGTGAAGGATGCCGACCTGATGAGCGAAGTCGGGGATGCGGAGGTGGTCTACGGTCGGATTCCGAGGGACGCCTTCCTGGCCGCCAAGCAGCTTCGCTGGGTCCAGAGCATCGGGGTCGGGTTCGAGACCATGCTCTACCCTGAGATGATCGAAAGCGACGTCATCATGACCAACACCGCCGGGGCCTACGACACGGCGATGGCGGAGCACGCAATCTCGCTGATACTGGCTTCTACCCGCCTGATCTCTCACTTCGAGCGAAACCGCAAAACCCGGACGTGGGAGCGGAATCGCACAGTCACCCAGATCGAGGGAAAGTGCGTCTGCGTCCTCGGGCTCGGCAGCATCGGGCGGGGCATGGTCAGTCGACTCCACGCACTGGGCATGGAGGTCATCGCGGTAGACGCGCAGGTAGAAACGCCTCCTGAAGGCGTGGATCGAATCTTCAAACCGGAGGGCATGCTGGAAGCCCTTTCTCTAGCAGATGTCGTCGCCGTGGCCCTGCCTCTGAATGCGAGGACGAAAGGGCTCCTGAATGCGGAGTGTTTCGACCACATGAAAGAGACGGCCCTGGTCGTCAACGTGGCCCGAGGCGGCATCATCAACGAATCCGACCTCATCCAGGCGCTTCAGTCGAACAAGATCGGGGGCGCCGGGCTGGACGTATTCGAACAAGAGCCGCTCCCAGAGTCCAGCCCGTTGTGGGACATGGAGAACGTCGTCCTCACCCCCCACGTCGCAGGCTGGTCAGCAGAAGGCTGGGACAACCAGGGTGACATCTTCGTTGAAAACCTCCGCCGTTATTTGGAAGGCGAACCCCTCCTGAACGTCGTGGACAAACGCCTCGGCTATCTCGTACAAAAACAATAATTGTGATACATTTCGAAATCCCCCTCGGTCCCCCTTTGATAAAGGGGGAAGAATTGAACGAAAGCAATGTCATCGCTCAAAACCGTCGGGGCCGCGGTGTGCGACTCCGATGCAACCAGCCCATTTCTCCTCCCAGCGGGTGGGTTCCTCAGTGATCGCGAGCGCGTGGTGAGGATTTGGCCCTCCTGCCGTGGACTGTTTATGCCACTGAGGGTGAGGTACCGCGGCCGAAGCCTCCCCGGCGCCTGAGGGGCGCCTTTCTTTTGTCCTCGGGCGCGGCACGCCGCGCCCCTGCGGCGAAATCTTGGAGTGTAGGGGCACAGCCGCGCTGTGCCCCAGGGTGGCGGTTGCGGTAGGCCTTTTCTTGGGCGAGCAAGAAAAGTTGGGTACCGGTAACATTCAGAAGCCTGTCGGCATCGACTTCGTGATTATCCACGGCGAGTTCGTGATCGAAGACAGCGAGCCGACGGGCGGGCCGCCGGAGGCATGATGTTGTGAAGTTCGCGATATTACCCACCCCGACCAGGAGGGAACTGGCCTCTCCGCCGGAGGCAAGGGCCGTCGTTGGTGGATCGTCTCAGGTCGTGTCCTGTGGGACACGACCGATTCATCGATCGGAAACCCTCGAATGCGAAGCCCCATTCATGGGTTCGCCAGCAGGAGCTGGCTCCTACCACATTTATTTTCTGATTCCGAAAACACGCCCTTTTGCCTTTCATTCCGCAATCCCAAATCCGCAATTGTGCGGCCGCCGGAGGCATGATTTTTTGTGCTCGCGATATAACCCACCCCGCCCCCTGCTTTAAATCTTGCAGGGGCAAGCCCTTCGGGGCACCCCTCCCTGGTAATCAACAACGATCTTTCGAGATCGTCATAATATGAAGAAACAAAAGAGGGGCGGATCCTTGGATCTGCCCCTCTTCCATCATCTGCGCGAATTCGACCCTCTCAACCTTCCTCGGAAACCTGAGAACCTTGCTCGGCAACCTGCGCCTTCAGCTCTTCCACTTCCGTTCTGTATTTCGCGACCAGCTTGTTGGATTCCTCGAGACGCAGCGAAAGGAAGCCCACCACATTCGAAAGCACCTTCGCCTTGATCTCGCGGTCCTGATCCATAAGCTCGTCGAGGTCCTTCTTCTGGATCGTAAGCGCAGCTGACTTCTCGGCGGCAACGATGTTCGCCGAGCGGCGATGCCCGGTGAAGACGCCCATCTCCCCGGTCGGCTGCCCTGGCTTGACCTCTCCGAACACGTTACCTGCTGGGCCGACCACAAGCAACTTCCCCTGCATCAGGACGAGCATCTCCGAGCTGGCCTGACCCTCATTATAGATATGCTCATTATCTTCGTACTGCTGGAACTTGCAAATTTGAATCAGGCGCTCGGCTTCCGAAATCTCGAGGCCTTGAAACACACTGATCTTTTGAAGGATCTTCATCAGTTGATGCTGTTTCTGATTCATGCCGGTCCTCCGCTTCAGGCGCTGATAACGACTCCTATTTCCAGTCCTGGACGAGTCTCCTGAACACCCGCGCGATCTCTCTTCTCCCCCGAATCGCGTCCTTCCAGATGTCGGGGAACACGGCCAGCCCATAGCCAGACCCCTTCGGCCCAAGCTCGACGACGGCGAACAGTTCCTTGCCCGGCCCGGCGCCCTTCAACCACGCCTTCAGGGCCGGCTCACAGAAATTGTCCAGCCAGGTTTTAAAATCGGTGTCCAGCTTGCCCTTACCGTTTGTCACCGGCGTCTGGCAGTGGCTCCCGGTAAACGGCCTCAGATGGATCAGCTCGGCCATCAGGAAGAGATCCAGGCGTTCGGAAAGCCGCTTCCAGTAGGTAGGCGGACGAAGCTGTTTGATAATCGCGGGGTGGGAATGATCGAAATTCATCCTCAGCTTCTTCTTGTAGCGCCTCTCGTAGGCCTTTGCAAGGGCGAAGGTCTTCTCGGGCGTCTCCGTGCACGTGTCCCGGTGAACTTCGATGGCCGGCTTGATGCCCAGCTCATCCCCCACGACCATCACCTTCCTGGCGACGGGCAGGGACGTCTTGACCGGGGTATCGTGGTCACACAGCTGGACGTTGATGTGCACGGCACCCGCCTTCTGAAATTTCCTCAGTCTGCGGGCGACCTGTCCCTCCGTCGAGACATCCACGTTTCCGACGTGGACCATCTTGTGCTTATGCAGTGCCGCGATCACTTCGTCGTCCGCGGGCGCACTGAGGCCCTTGAACCCGGCCTCCTTCGCGGCTTTGACCTTCCTATCCATGGACCACTCTCGATTGGATGCGGGATACCCCCTCATGGTCCACTCTGCTGCGATCAGCCTGAGCATCGGTTTCCTGCGAGCTTTTCGTGCCACGGTCAAACCTCCCTGATTTTGTTTTTGCCAATACTCCAGTACTGCATTACTCCAGAATCGCCGAGCTGGTCGGATGACAAACTACATTGACCTATCGGAAGGAATGGAGTACTGCAATAAGATAATCCGCTTTCGCTAAAACTCACACACCAATTTGATCGCGAACCAGATCTTCGGCGTAGGCAAACAACGCAGGCGCGCCCCCCGTGTGCAGGAAAAGGACCGGCGAGTCGTTCGATAGCCTGCCCTCCCGGATATGCGCAAACAGCCCCGACATCCCTTTGCCGGTATAGACGGGATCCAGGAAGATACCCTCGCATCGTGCGACCGTCCTGATGGCCTTTATCCCGACGGCAGTGGGGATCCCATACCGTTCCCCGACAAAGCTGTCATCGTTCTCATAATCCGACTCACGCATCTCGATGTCAAGATCTAACCGCCGGGCCGCCTGGTTCGCGATCTGTGCCATTTCAGCGAACCTCTGGGGCATGTTCGAAAACGGGCAGATCCCCTGCACGCGGATCGGGCTCTCGAGGAAGCGCAGCCCGAGCACAAGGCCGGCCTGCGTCGTGCTCAAACCCGTCATGTAGAGCGTGCCGATCCCCAGATCCCGGGCCTGCTTCACGATCTCGAGCGCGACCTCCGCATAGGCGATGGCGTCCAGATCGATCGCGTCGTCCCCCCGCAGCACGTAGGGCCTCCGTCCTTCCGCCTCCACGCGCGCCACCTCCGCAGCGATGAGCGCAGGCTTCTTGGTGATGTCATTGTCTTCCAGGATCGTGACTTTGGCCCCGAAGAGGCGATGGAGCAGGTGGTTCCCCTGGGCCCCCTCTCGATCGCCCTCCTTTTCCGGGCGCAGAAGAAGCCTGAGCTCGAGCCCAAGTTTCGCGCAGGCCGCGGCCATCTGCCTGGCGTAGTTGGACTGGACCGCGGCGCTGAAGACCACCACCTCGGCACCCTTTTCCAGTGCCTCCGCCATGTTGAATTCCAGCATGCGGGTCTTGTTCCCGCCCATGGCCAGCCCGGTCAGATCGTCCCGCTTGATGTAGAGGGGAGGGCCTCCCAGCTCCTGGCTCAATCTCGGCATGGCCTCAAGCGGTGTCGGCCTGCTCGCGAGGGAAATCCGAGGAAGGCGAGAGATGGCCGCTTCCAGGACCTTCGCTTTGTCCTCTGTCACGGTGTCAGATGCCATGTTCAAGGTAAAAAATCTACGAACCTAGTTCGCTCCGCCAGACCTCGAGTGGGTGTCTGCGTTCATCTAACGGCATCGATACCCGGCGTCCGCCCGCTCTGTGCGAGTGATAGATGCCCAGGATCATCTCGAATGCCCGGCGACCTTCCTCCCCGCTGCTGGGCGGATCCTCTCCCTTCCCGATCGCGTCGAGCAGCCGGCGATATAGCTCTACCTTCCCGTCACCCGAATCACCTTCCGGGAGGTCCACGGCCTGC
This sequence comes from Candidatus Latescibacterota bacterium, assembly GCA_965248435.1. Taxonomy (GTDB): domain Bacteria; phylum Latescibacterota; class UBA2968; order UBA2968; genus CBDFJH01. The sequence goes on along the minus strand of OZ252100.1, from coordinate 4,958,485 downwards.
CAGTCTCCCAGCTCCGAAGGCAGGCCTTCCATCGGTCTTGGAAGGTGCCACAGCTTCTGAGGAAGCCCACCCCTCGCCCGCACCGAAAGCTGGCCCTCTGTTCCGAGGATATCCACGCCGTAGTTGTGCTCTATTCGCTGCTCGTATCCCGGGAAGTGGATCTCCCCCAGGATCCCGCCAGCGAATCCATACTGGCCGATCGCCCGATCGCCCATCACGAGACCCGAGTCACGGTCGCGTTGAGACATCTCTTTCGCTTCCATGATGTCGGTGCCATCCGCGAGCCGCCCCTGGGTGATGATCGTTCCAGCGACCCATTCAGGCAGGCCTGCGAAACAAAGCATCATATCCGCGATATGGGTACCCATTTCCATGAACTCGTTGCCGCTCCTTCGGCCTGCCTTGTTGCGACCCCGGAGCATCACGATGTCACCGATTCGCCCTTCTTCAACGAGCGCCTTCGCCTTGAGGATGCCAGGGTTGAGGTGATTCTGGTGATTCACCGCCAACTTTGCGTTCGTCGATGCGGCCGCGTCGACCATCTCGTCGGCCTCGACCAGATCGATCGCGATAGGCTTTTCACAAAGGACCGATATCCCTCGCTCCAAAGCGGCCACCGTCGGCGCGTGGTGTCCCCGCGTCTGCGTGGCTACGGTGACGAAATCCGGTTTCACTTCGTCATACATGCGATCGAATTCGGTGTAGCGGGCCTCCACGTGGTAGGCTTCGCCCGACTGCTGCAGGGCCTTGGGAACGACGTCGCAGATCGCCGAGACCTCGACCTGAGGCAGACGCGCGACCGTGTCGAGGTGGTTCCGGCCCATCGATCCGCATCCGACAAGGCCGAGCCTAAAGGTCCTCTCCAACCTCTTCTCCCCTGTCTTGAAATTGGACGTGTCCGGCCCCGAGAACGGCCAGCGATTCACGATCCTGCACGAACCCCACGATGCCGATGCGATCCAGATCGATAGATTCCGGTATCGAAACTTCGAGCGTCCCCTTGACCGATTTTTCCAGAGATACGGTCTTGAATGCCCGCACGACCCGCTCGTGACTCAGTCTTCGTCCCGCGTTCTCTCCCCGGGGTATCTCGTTCGCGATTCCGTCCTCCAGCAGGGCGATATTCAGAATCGCCCGTTCCGGTGTGCCCTCCACGCGGTAGCTCACCTCGATTCGCTTCCCATCCTCATCGATTTCTGCCTCCAGAACGAGACCGATGTCTGTCTCGTGATCTTTCAGCATCTTCTTGATGCTGTTGTAGGCCTGTTCCCTTCTCGATCCGACGAACCCCTCCACGCCGTTGACGATCATCTGGGGCGTGTAGATCCTCCTCGGACTGCCCAGCGCGCGGGCGTACTGACTCTGCCTCTGCGAATAGGCAGCGTCGCTGAATGGGTCGTGCCAACCCAGGCGGTTCCAGTAATCCACGTGAAAGGCCATCGGAAAGATCCGGCTGCCCTCCTTCTTCGCCTTTTCCGCAATCTCACCCAGCAGCTGATCTGCAGGCGGACAGCTCGAGCAGCCTTCTGACGTGAACAGCTCCACGACCACGAACGGTTCCGCGCCCGGGTTTGAGAATCCGCAAAGAATCAGCGTCGATACGGTGATAATAAGTAGAGTCATATCCTGACGTACTTTGAAATCCCCCTCGATCCCCCTTTTCCAAGGTTCTTCGCCGAATGTTGGGGAAGGTAATATGCTCTATTGGTAGAACTCGCTGACTTGCCGGCGGCCCTGGGACTCTCGAAATGCATCACTCAAAACCATCGGGGCCGCGGTGTGCGACTCCCATGCAACGTCGTTCTTTCACCTCCCACGCGGTTAGGCCCTCTGGGCCGGTCCCATAGTGGGCGTCAGACGGGGCAGGAGTCCCGCCCTGATTGCCGCCACCGTCCTTTCCACTGAGGGTGAGGTGCCGCGGCCCGAGCCCCCGCGGCGTCTGAGCGGCGCCCTTCTTTTGCCTTCGGGCGCGGCACGCCGCGCCCCTACGGCGAAATCTTGGAGTGTAGGGGCACAGCCGCGCTGTGCCCAAGGGTGGCGGTTGCGGTAGCCCTTTTCTTGTGGCGAGACAAGAAAAGTAGGGTACCGGTAGAACCGTTCAGAAGCCCGTCGGCATCGACTTCGTGATTATCCACGGCGAGTTCGTGATCGAAGACAGCGAGCCGACGGGCGGGACGCCGGAGGCATGTTGTTCTGACATCGTGACTGGACCCACCCCGACACAGGAGAGGATTTGGGTGATCACTTGGCCAATGTTGTATGCCAACACCGTGAATCATTTTGTCGCCAACCGGAGTTGGCTCCTACCGGATACGATACCCGTCGGGGCGTCTCTACCGGAAAATAATTTCATCTCTATTCCTTCAACACCAGGTAGACAATCACCTTGACCTCCACACCCTCGGGCAATTCTCCCGCAAGCCTGAGGTAAGTCCCGAAATGCCCGACCTTCGCGAAACTCACACCCGCCTCTCCCGGAACCGAAACCTCTGTCCCCTCGTCACACCAGCGCATCCCATCCGGTGAAATCTGAACACGAGCCCGCTGCTCCGGTCCGGTCGTCTCCAGGACTCGGACGAAGAAGATCGCCTCCCGTGCCCATGCCGCCTCGTACGGCTCGGTCTCGAACGCCCCCTTCCAGACCCGGTTCAGCTCCACGACGGCAGTATGACTGCGGTTAAGCATCAGTCCGTCTCCCCCGAAACCAACACCGAATCCACATACAGAAACGCCCTCTTGTCCAGATCCGTCTCCAAAAAGAAGACTACATTCAGCATACACCAGAGATTCGACCACGCAGGCATAGACATCGGGGCGATCTCGGAGACATCATACTCCCGGTCATTGCACTGGAAACTCAGGTAGGTCATCGACGCCAGATCGAACCCTACCTTTATATAGTGCCAGTTCTGCTTCGTCGCGATCTCGTTGTAACAGAGGGGCTGGGGCTCGCCCGGCACGTCCAGCCAGCCCTCCGGCGCCAGGTGATGATGGGATCGGGTCTTCCCCGACGTCCCGATCTCCTCGGCGGTCTCCAGCTCCTTCTTATACTGCCAGCGAGCGACCGGCTGTCCGTCCAGCGCATTCAGATAACGCAGGTGCGGCATCACCCGCCGCGTGGCGTCGTGCAGGTCGAACAAAACGCCGAACGACCTCACGTCCAGCTCGGAAAGCCGCAATTCCGACGCCTCCGGTTTGAACGTCACATAGGCCTCCAGCTGAATCGGGCCTTGATGGCGCCAGGTCACACGTTTTACCGCGGTCGTCATGCACCCCGACTTCGGCCTCGTAACCAGCTTCATGGCATATGTGCCGTCGAAGGCACCGGCCGATCCGGTGTCCCACATCGTGGCATTGCTGAGCATGGGAGGTCCGAAGTCCCGGTATCCGGGCAGCACGGAATCCAGCGTCTCCTCGTAGTTCCCGATCAGCGCTGTCCATCCCTGCAGACCCACGTCGAAATCATCGAAGTAGTGGATCTGAGGCAGCGGATCGAAGCGGCTGAGTCGAGGGTCTGAGCGAGTGACCACGTCAGTTCTCCTCTAAGTAAGGGATTATTCCGTTTTCTATCTATTTTTGACCGCGATCCGCGCCCTCTTCCCCTTCGTCATCTCTTCTTCCTCCGTGCGCGGCTTCGCTCCAAAGTTACAAAATCTGCCGCCGTCTGCAAGTTCTGAGTTGTCCACATGCGTCCATCCGGGTTCAGGAGCAAGGCCCCGGTCGCATCGTGTAGTGACTTCGGAACCCGAATCGGAGTCCGTAGCGGTCGTGGAATTTGTAGGTGCCTATGAGTGCAGCCTGTGGCGTTCGACCGGCAACAAATAAGCCGAATGTCACGGGCTCTGGGAGCTTAGGCATTCGGTATTTTTTTATGGATCCAATCCGTGCAGAAAATCTTCGACCAAGCTTACAAACGGGCCGGTATTGAGAAGCCGGTGTCCGTACACACCCTCAGACACTCATTTGCGACCCATCTTCTTGAAAGGGGCACGGACCTCCGATACATCCAGGAGCTCCTGAGCCACAAAAGTTCAAAAACGACGGGAATCCATACTCACATGACCCGGAGGGACCTCGCCCAGATTAGGAATCCCCTGGACGACCCGATGGAGAGGGAGACAGGTTCCGGTTAATTGGTGTCTCCTATAAATAGCATTCACGAAATAAGGCGCATTATCTATATTATTGGCAGGATCTGCGCAGTGCGCATTATTTGCCCTATCGGGTGGTATTTGCGCCGATGGGGCGCGAATGCAGAAGTTAACAGAAAGCACGCATCAAATTCAAAACCACAACCGGCGGCCGTCCTGGCCGCCAAGAAAACCATTGATAGCTTTCTTCGGCGATTTTTCCGTATAGGAAATAGTTCGCAGATGCCTGGAGGATTCCATGTCCACTATCGAGATTCTCGGTACCGGCCACATCGACCGCGGCGACTCAGCGTTTCCCACCTTAGTACGGTTAGATAGCGGCGACATCGTCTGCGGGTTCAGTCGCGGCGGCGGAGCTCACGCGCAAGGCGACACGCACTGCGCCCGTTCTGCCGATGGGGGCTTCATCTGGTCGTACCTGGGCGTCGTCCTCAAGCGGGACGAGAGCCCGGTGAAGACCAACCATCTGCGCCTCAGCCGCACCGCGGACGGAACGATCCTCGCGTACGGCCAGCGCGACCAGAAGCTGAGCATCGCGGACGGCGGACGGGGTCGCGTCTGTGAACCCGTGCTGTGCCGCTCGACGGACGGCGGCCATACGTGGTCCTTTCCCGAAGTTATTCCCTTTCAGATTGCGGGGCCCTATGAGATCTCGAACCCGATTGTCGTCACCGCTGACGGACGCTGGCTCGCTCCGGCCGCGACATTATACGACGGGCGTTACGGGGAGCGCGTGGTGCTGCACGAATCGTCCGACCAGGGGGCGACCTGGCCGAGCATGTATACTGTCTTCCAGGACCCCGGCACCGGCATCGGGTATCTGGAGCAGAAGCTGATCGAGACGGAACCGGGACAAATGCTGGCCATTGCGTGGGTCCAGGACTTCGCGGGAGACACTGACCTGAGGAACGCGTTTAGCGTATCGACCGACGGCGGCCGCAGTTGGGAAGGACCGTACCCTACCGGTATCCAGGGTCAGACAATGACCCCGATCTGGCTCGGGGACGATCGGTATCTCGTGCTGTACAACAGACGCTTCGGTGACCAGAGCGTACAGATGTGCCTGGTCCGAGTGTCGGGCGCGTGCTGGTCGCTTGAGTTCGAAGGCACCCTGTTCGACGGTCGGTCAAGGCTTGAGCTTACCGAGGACGTCAGCAGTCAGGAGCAGATCGGGCTCATTCAGTTCGGCTATCCGATGGGCCTTTTGCTTGAGGACAACATCGTGCTTGCCGTTCATTGGTGCGTAGAGGACGACGTCTGCGGCATCCGTTGGACGCGCCTCCGCGTGCAGTGGTGAAGGCGGAGCACACGGGTCAGCTGTCGACAGCTCTTCAGGTGGACGAAGGTCGAGGCGAACTAGCCAGTGGAGCGGACGGCTAATCGCCGCCGCTTATCGGCACGTTAAATTGGAAGATAAAACATAAAGAGAACGATGTTGATGACAGCACGCTTTATTTAAAAACTTGGAGTCAAAATCAGAAAAAGCACCCCTACGCGGGCCGTCCTGGCCCGCCCCCACAACCACCCCGGCGCGTGCCATCTGTTAACACCAGGTTTACGCTGCGCTCCACTTCGTTCCGCTTGGCCCTTGGGGCACACCTGCTTCTGTCACGTCATTTGGTGAGAAGCGCAAATGCCGCGCCAGCCCTTCGGGACAGCAGGCGTCGTAAACCTGAAGAACGTTAACTGCAATTGCGCCCATTGGGAAAGACTCTAAAGAAGCGAGAATCTGCCGTGCATAAATCGCCTCAAGGCAGGAAGAGCCAAATCGAGTTCCTCTCCGATGGAAAGTCTGTGAAGAAGACTTACAGCGGAAACGGGGAAAGAGCAGGCAAATTCAGGCGTGAAGTAGGATTCTTGTCTCATTACAAAGAGTCAAAGCTAATCCCCAAACTCATTGATCTGAGTGTCAATGACTACATCGTTATCGAACGAGCAGAGGGAGATCGGATGAGCGACATCAGCCCACTTCCCTCTGATGAGCTACTCGAGTTGACCGATAACTACGTCGATGAACTCATAAGTCTGTTCAGGGGGCCAGAGCCAACTCTCGAACTCAAAGGCGAATACTACGAAGGGATTGGGGCAGAGGAAAATCTCGGGACCTTGATTGACAACCTATCTCGTCTGGCAAAGGATGTCGGAGATTGCGGTCCGATTTTTCAGGACATCTGCGACTCGGTGGCCAGGGTTGAGATTTCAGAAGACCTGCTGATCAAGCTGGACTGGAATCCAGAGAACCTGTTCCTGAAAAACGGGGCCATCCACAGATTTATTGATTTTGAGCAAGCCTTTTTCGGCACAAAGGAGATTCTAGTGGGAGTCCTGCTCCACAATCCTATTTGGCCTGCGTCTCGGCTATTTTCTCGGCTCAGAGATCTCAGGTTCTTCGGCGTAGACGCCGCAGATCTCCCCTACTACATGGCATTCGGTTTTGGCTCGGTAGTCGTGGACTCTATCAAGAGACGGGGGAAACCGTGGGATTCATTGCGACTGAAAACGGCCTACGAGAGACATGTGCTGACTCGACTCCAAGAGGTGAAGAGGCTCTATTGACACCCGGGCGCAACAGCAGTTAACAAGGCACTTGCGGCTCGGGCCTGACGGCCCTCGGCAAACCCCTCCGGGGTTCGCAAGTGCCTAGACCGTTAACTGCAATTGCGCAGCCCTAACCCCTTCTTATTTGATTCTGGAGTCGCTGTGAGTTCGGAACTCATTCTCAATAGTGCGGCTACTGACTGGATCAGTTCAGCAATTGGCGCTAGCGCGAAATTGACCAGTAGCAAAAGACTGATCTGCGGACCCGCTTCACCCGTTTTCTTGCTGGAAGCAGATGTCGCAGGTGAATCTAGAAGGTATGTATTACGTCTCTATGTGGATGAGGAACGGCTTGGTAGGGAGCCAGATCCAATCGTGCGGGAGGCGGCTGCGCTTCGATTGCTGAGTTCTGCCGACCTTCCAACGCCTCATCTGCTCGATTACAGTGCAGACACTTCGGTTTTCGGATACCCCGCTCTTCTAATGAGCTGTTTGGATGGAACTGTGAACATAAAGCCGGCCAATTTGGACCATTGGCTCGACCAACTAGCGGAGACCTTGGCGACTATTCATAGTATCGCGGTTTATGGTGTAAGATGGCACTACCAGAGCTATACCGAAGTCGAGACACTTTGTGTACCACCTTGGTCGAAACGATCTGAACTTTGGGAGAAGGCAATCAACATTAGACTCGAAGAATCGCCTCCCTATGACGAGGTGTTTCTCCACCGCGACTACCATCCAGTTAACATCCTATGGGTATCTGGAAAGCTGACCGGGATCGTCGATTGGGTTGGCGCTTGTCTGGGACCCGCAAACGTGGACGTAGCTCATTGTCAGATTAATCTTGCCACGATGTTCGGCCCCGAAATAGCAGGCAGTTTCCGAGAGAAATACCACAAGGTCGCTGCTCCACATTACCTGTATCACTCATTCTGGGAGATAGATTCTATTCTGGATTGGGCGATTCCGAAGCCAGGATTTTATCCTCCTTGGACTGAATACGGCATAAAAGACCCAGGTCAGGAAGTCCTGTTTTGTCGATTCGACGATTACTTAGATTCCATTATCGCGAAGATCTGACAAAGCGGTCTGCGCAACTGCAGTTAACACGAGCACCCACGGCTCCAGCCCATTCGGGCTTCCGCCCAACCTGGCTTCGCCAGGTTCGTGGGTGCCGGGAACGTTATAGGCCATCCGGCCCAAAACAAGGTTGTTTAGCATGAGAGACATGGAGATGTCCAAAGAGCAACTCCGGATTGAACTAGCCGAACTTAGGCAACAACGAGCCCAGGAGAAAACAATCGAACGCATACGGGTCGAAGTGCTGTCCATGCGTTCCAGGGAGGACCTTCTCCAGGTGATCCTGGTGATGTTCAAGGAGCTTTCGCGGCTGGATATAGAGGCACCAGGGTGTGGCTTTTTCTTCGTCGACGAGGACAAAGGCCGCATTCTGTGGTACGCCGCCCTGGAAAATCCCCGGCAATATGGCATCTCGTGGACCTCTCCCGAACTCAAGGAGATCGACGAAACAACCACCGTTTCGGCATTGGAAGTCCCCATTACGGCTGATTGGGAGGAGGATCTGGGTCAGTGGCGCGAGGGCAAGGTCTGGTCTATTGCGCGGAGTTCGGAGGAGGACAAAGCGGAAATGCAGCCTTTTCACGAGCTGATGGGCTTCGACCGACAACTGCCGTTTTTTGGGAGTGAAGGATGGGTTATTACCAACGTGCCGTTTGAGTACGGTTGGATCGGGATTCGCCACCGGGGAACCGATCCAGAACACTTGATCAAAATAGAGGAATGGACCGACGCGCTGTCGCTGGCGTATCTCCGAACCCTCGATTTCCAGTATCTGGAAGAACAGAACCGAGCCCTGGAAGATGCCCTGCATCAGCTCAAAGAGACACAGAGTCAGCTTATCATGCAGGAGAAAATGGCCTCTCTGGGTAGTCTGATAGCCGGTGTGGCTCACGAGATGAATACGCCTCTTGGCGCTATTACGAGTATGCACGATACTCAGGTACGGGCTATAGGTAAACTGAAACAAACGCTGGAGATGACCTTTCCCGGAGAGTATAAAGATAATCGGACCATTCAATCGGTGTTCAAGGCAATAGCCGATGCCAACCGGGTGATGGCAAGCGGTGCCGAACGGTTGAGCAGCATTGTGGGCAGTCTGCGAAATTTCGCACGACTGGACGAAGCCGAGTTCCAGGTGGTAGACCTTCACGCGGGGATCGACAGCGCCCTGACGCTGCTACAAAACCGGATAGGCGAAAACATCACCGTGGTCAAGAAATACGGGAACATCCCGCCGATCTACTGTTCTCCCGGACAACTGAACCAGGTCTTCATGCACCTGCTCAAGAACGCGCTCCAGGCTATCGAGGAAACTGGGGAAATAAGAGTCAGCACCTTTGAGGAGGACGACAAGGTCTGTGTCCGGATCAGCGACACGGGCGTGGGAATTCCACCGGAGCAGTTAGAACGCATCTTCGATGTTGATTTTCAGGCCACCGATCTTCGGGTGAAAATGGGTTTAGGATTGTCTACGGACTACAGGATTATCCAGGATCACAAGGGGAGGATCAAGATGGAGAGCGAGGTAGGAAAAGGTACGACAGTAACGATTAGCTTGCCCATAGAGATTGGTCCGGAGTCGGTTTAATCTTGATCAGGTCTTGAGAACCCCTTCCTGCCCCGGGCCGCACGGCCTCTAACACGACCGTGCACGGCTCAGGCCATCCGGCCTTCGCCCAACCCCCTGCGGCGGGTTCGTGGGTGCCGAGAACGTTAGCGGAAATCGCCGCCTTTGTGTTAGGGTCCACTTTGATCCTGGAGATCTCGTGACGACTCCCTACGATACAAACTACTATCTGCAGAGGATCAAGGACTCGTTCCCCAAACTCAGGTGGTCAAAATACCGGAGAGCTCAGACCCACAAATACCCTGATCATGTAATGATCCTGCTAGACAACGGGATTGCCTTTCGTTTTCTGAATGATGTAGCGGACACAGGGCTGAGCCTTCCGCGGGAGCGGACGGTGCTCAGCGCCATCAGGCGTGAGATTAATAGCATCCCAGTTCCGGATTACACCTTTATTCCCAGCGCGTCGGATTTCGCTGGATATAAGGCAATTCAAGGAACGCGGCTCTCACCTTGGCGATTCTCCAGGCTACCAAGATTCAGGAGGGCAGAAGCGGCAAGCAGGCTTGGCGTCTTCCTCAACGAACTTCACAGTTATCCAGTCTCGGAGGCTCGGAGTGTTGGTGTGGTGGATGGCGACAGGTCCCTGTTTTACCGGTCGGAGGCCAAGAAGGTCTTCGCAGATCGGGCCGACGAACTTGAGCCAGAGGTTCGGGATGTCTTCGGTTCCTGGATCGAAAGAAGTGAGAGCATTGATCACGCATTCGTACCAGTGCTGGCTCACAATGATCTATGGTACAAGCACATCTACCACGATCCTTCTTCAGGAAAGCTGACCGGGATCATAGACTGGGGCGACATCGAAATCACTGACCCGGCCAAGGACTTCTATGGTTTCTGGGTGTACGGCGAGGTGTTCGTAGATGAGGTCCTGTCGCATTACGACCGTGCTGATCTGAATCTGAAGGATAGATCCTTTGAGCATTTCTGGGGAATTGCGATCCAGGCGTGGTTCGGCTCCATCAACCGTGCGGGTGGACGATTCTTCAGTCGGTCAACCTGGTCGGGAAGGCCAATCGCCGAATGGCCTATGCCGAAACTCTAATAGCCTCCCAGGCCAGCTCCGTCGGCGACATCCGCTAACACGAGCACCCACGGCTTCAGCCCATTCGGGCTTCCGCCCAACCCGCTGCGCGGGTTCGTGGGTGCCGAGAACGTTACCTGCCATTGCGGTCCAGGACCGTGCTTTCACCATACCCTAAAGGGAGGGTACCATGCACAGGTATACACCACGTATTGTCGTTAGCTTCATCCTCATAGGCATCGTTGGCTTGGCTTACTTAGAGCCGTCCGACGCGAAAGATAAATCCTCCACGCTGCCACCGGAACCGACTGTTACGTATTCACCCGAGGACGCCAAGCTAGGACAGACGATCACACACGGAGAACTAATCAGCTCGATTGATGAAGCGAGAAAGCAGTTGCATGCACAACATCACCCCCACGGCATTATCGAAACCCGCAGGATCCCCGGTGACTTCAAGTCCCCGGCTATGACATTGGTGGGCGAGTTTGCTCTTGAGAAGAAAGAACTCGTCGTCATCAACCCAGGGCCGGGCGAATATGTGCACGTCATGGAAGGGCAGCGGCACGGCTATCAGAACCTGACCGTGGGCATCACCTATACGGCCCCCGGAGGTGCACCTCCGATGCACACGCACGTAGGGGAAGAAGCGCACGTCCTGTTGGAGGGGACCATCCTTTACGCGCTGGGCGATTCGGTGTTCACATTGGAAGCCCCCTATATCGTCAATATTCCTCCTATGGTCCCCCACTCATTCAAGAACTTGGGCGAGGACTTGGCCGAACTGGTCGTAATCTTTCCCACCAATGTGTGGGAGTACGACGTCCTCGACTACTTTCCCTTCGAGGAGTAAGACACAACATATTCTGCAGAACCACAGAGGGCACAGCGTGTATTTGACATGTTGAGCGCCCGTCGTCGTTCCCAAACGAGGGGATCACTTGCCCGGAGGGTGTGGAACAGGTTTTGTCTCTGTGTGGTATTGATTATCTTTGTATGGACCCGGGGACAATGGGTGCTCTGTCGGAGTCGAACGAGCCTCCAAAAGTTGCTTCCTTCAGGGAAAAGGTGGGTGCTCGCCCAGTCAGCCAATTTGAATCGCTCAAGAATTCGGAACTGGTGGGTGACCTGCCCCCACCTATGTATCCACGTCCAGAGTTAGGATGCGGTTGCGACTAGCGGTTCTGAGACCGTTTCAGGCGCCGGCGGCCTATAGCCCAGCAAGCTGTGTGGGCGTGATTTTATAATTCTACCCGTAGTTCTCCACGGTCCCACTACAGCAACCAACACTTTCGGATGCCTTGCCTGGAAGAGGTCATCGAACTTGTGGATGGTCGGGCAGCGTTTGCCTACATTGCAGGTTCTACCCTGATATGATAGTTTGTATTTTGGGTAAGGTTCGAGTCGGTATTCACGTTAACCCTTTCAGGAGGAAACAATGATGGATCAGATCCCGAAGTCTCTCATTGTTACAATCGTGATAGTGATCATTGTCTTATTCTTTGGCAGCAAATTTTACCAAAGCATTCCAGCGGGCATGTAGCGGTCGCGACACTGTTCGGGAGTGTGAAGCCGAAGCCTTATGAGGCAGGGTTGCATATTCCCGTCAATCCGCTCTATGCCTGGCATCTGTATGACGTACGCCAGAAGACCCATTTGGAGCGGGCAAGCGTCCCCAGCCAGGACCAGTTACAGACCAAGATTGATGTCAGCGTGCAGTATCGTCTCATGCGCAAAGATGCCCCGCGCATCCTGAAGGAGACCGGCACCGCGGAAGACGTCGTCAGAGTGCATATCATCCCGAAGCTGCGTTCCCTGATACGTGAACAGGGCAAAGCGGTCAAACGCGCCGAGGACTTCTTTCTTGAGCAAGCCCAGGTCACCTTGCAGACTGCACTGCTGGAAGGACTGCGCGATTATCTGGGTCCGGAGGGAATAGATGTGGGGGCTGTGCTCCTTCGCGATATTGCCCTACCCCCCTTTATCACAAAGGCGATTGAGTCAAAAAAGGAGCGCGAACAGGAAGTTGAGAAGCAGAAGGCAGAACTGGAGCGTTTCCGCACAGAGCAACAACAGAAAATAGCAGCAGCAAAGGCGGAACGCGGTGCAGCTGAAGAACAGGCCGCCCAGCGCCGCGTACTGGCAGATGTCCAGGCCTACGAAATCGAGAAAATCAACGCGGCCATCGGCAAGAACCCTAACTACGTCAAACTCCAGGCGCTGGAAGCGCTTAAAGCCATCTCCAAAGATCCAGCAGCCAAGGTGTATTTCATCAACAGTGACAGCCCCATGCCTCTGCCGTTGATGCATCTTGGTGAGTCAAAATAGAGTACGGGCATTTAACACAACCGTGCGCGCGGTGAATCGCCCCGGACTTGACGGAGACTCTATTTCTTGAGAGGATAGAGTCATGACAAACGTGAAGAGGTATTCTCCAGAGGTTCGAGAACGGGCGGTTCGGATGGTGTTCGAGCACACTGACGAACACGCCTCCCAGTGGGAGGCCATCTATTCGATCGCGGGCAAAATTGGCTGCGCGGCTGAGACGCTCCGGAAGTGGGTACGTCGGACCGAGGTGAACACGGGACGTCGAGGCGGCGTGACAAGCAGCGAACGGGCGCAACTCAAAGAACTGCAGCGCGAGAACCGAGAGTTGCGGCGGGCGAACGAGATCCTTCGCAAGGCGTCGGCCTATTTCGCACAGGCGGAGCTCGACCGCCGACCGAAGTGATTGTGGACTTCGTCGACGAGGGCCCTGGCGGAACCTCGATCAGGTTGAATATGCGACACTCGAGTGGGTAGACTGGTTCAACAACAGACGACTCTGGGGCCCATCGGGGATATCCCACCCGTCGAGCTCGAACGGCTACACTACCACGAGCAGGAAGCCCGGCCAATGCTGGCTGGACTCAACTAAACGAGCCTCCGGAAAGCGATTCACTTCAAGGCCGTGTGTCGTCGGCGCGGGATGAAAGGACACTGGCACATGCTTCGTCACACGTTTTCAGCCCACCTTCTGTCCTCGGGGAAGGTGAGTATCCAGATCGTGAGTGCTTGGCTTGGGCACGCCAGCGTTACAATCACTCAGGACTTCTACGGGCATCTGATCCCACAAAGCTACGATCACCTCATTGACTACGTTGAGTAGAAACCTTTCCAAAAACCTTTCCAAAACCAGGCCCACTTCTACCCACTTGTCCCTACTTGATAAAAAAAACCCCACACTTACCTAGTGTAAGTGCGGGGTTTTTCTCGATTTCCAGATGCCGTTACTTTCCCTCTAAGTAGGGTATGGTCAGAGGTCCGTAGGGCAGAACGGCGACAGATGGATTCGCGGCGCGCGCCAGTCGGCTGTCGAGGCATGCCTCCAGATCGTCCGTCGAGCCGAGCTTACACCCTTCGACCTCCCCGGGTGCCAGACCTGAATACAGGATCACCTCGACCCTTTCCAGGATGCCGGCCAGGATCTGCGCCTGCCACTGGTCCTGAACGGGGCGATCCTGCGCGTGGACCCACTGGAGCACCTCCTTCGGGGACGTGCCGCTTCGCATCAATTCAGCGAAATTGCCGTGATCCGGGACCCCGTCGCTGCATTCGCTCGCCACAAGAATCGTCCCCCCCTTTTCCACGATCCTGTCGGCAGCGGAGATGCCCTTCACCGTCTGATACAGGTTCAGATCGAGTGGATACCCGCCGTTCGACGTCACCACGATCGGGACCGGTTCCGACACCGGAACCATCGCCGACGCCTTTACCGAGGAACACCCCTGCCGATGGGCGGCCTGATAATCCCCGACGAAGAACTCGGTGATCTCTTTCTCCGAGTTGAGTGTGACGTTCACCATAAAGTCAGGCGGCGCGAGGGATACGGCATCCGCAATTTCATTCTGAATAGGATTCCCTTCCAGCTCGCCCCACGTACTCTTTGGATGTGCGATCAGGTCTGCGCGGTGAAGCGACAGGATCGTATCGATACCCGCCACGCCAGGGACGACCCCTTTTCCACCGCCTGAAAACCCCGCGAAGAAGTGCGGCTCGATAAATCCTACGACGATCCGCCTGTCCGCCTCCAAGTAAACCCTGTCCATCCAGACCTCGGTCCCATCGCCCGTCTTTCCGACGTTTCTGTTCTGCGACGGATCGAAGGCATCGTGGTTGCGTATCTCCACCCGCTCCGCCACCGCCTCGCCAAACATCTCCGTAATCTCGTCGGGAGAATTGGCGCCGTGAGACCCGTTTCCGAGGAGCACCGTAACCTTGTCGTCGGGGACGGGAATCTCCTCCAGGATCCAGGGAATCAGGAGCCGGTTCGGGACCGGGCGGGTCTTGTCAGACGTCACGATCACCACCCGGTCGCCAGGACCGACGACCCCTCGAAGGGGTGGTGTCTCTACCGGATGCCGACAGGCCTCCTGGAATCGCCCCTGGGCGTTCAAAAGGGCCGGCCGGGAGACCGGCCTCAAGGCCCTGGCGAGCTCAGGATCGATCCGAAGCGGGAGCTCGCCCCGGCCATACGCGATGGGAAAGGGTTTCTTTTTACTCATGGATAAAGTCGCTGCGATACCGGTCAAAGGCATCCGTGGCATTGCCTTCGATCAGGTAGAGGCGCCCTTTCATCTGTCGTTCCTCTCCCCGACCTGCAAGGGTCCCGAAATAGGGATCGGCGTGAAAGCACATATTGTGCGGGTTGCTGAAGATATTGTAGGCCTGCGCAAACCCGAGCGCCGCCGCGTAGCGACCGCAGCCCGATTCCAGGACGACGACGGAGGCCTCGGCGTCCACGGGGCCTCGCGGGTGCGATCTGTGAATCGCAGGGACGAAACCATCCGACCCGGTCACCGAATAGATCTCACACTCCGGCGCGCCGCTCAGCTCACGCAGAGAGCGCAGCCGCTCCCCGTCGAACAGGAAGGTGCGTGTGAGTTCAGGATCACCGATCGGCGGGCAGTCGAATCCGATCGCGCAGAAGTGCCAGTCGATCGGTCCCATAACGCCCCGAAGGCCATTTCGGACGCTCAGCTCGATATCCAGGACATCCTGGTCACACCGGAGGCTGAGTGAGAAGCCCCCTTTTCCGTCGATATCGCAATCGACCGACAGACGGTCCGGGGTCTGCCCGCGGTCCCACTCAAAGGATCGGTGGCTGTATCCCTGGCCTCGTCCTCCCGGATCGGACGGACGTTTGTGGTCATCGTAGAAATAAGACTCCGGCCAGCCGACGATCTCGCTCGACCGAAGGATGATCCGCTCCCCCTCCTTCATCCAGTCCGCCCGGACCTCCGCGCAGAGCCCCACATCGTGATAGCTTCCCGTGGAGGCCCGCATCTCCGCGTAGGGTCCTTCCCATATGTAGGGTTTGATCTGGATCGCCATGCTCCCCTGCAGTCAGGTTTCGCCTTTCATTCCACAATCCGAAATCCGCAATCCGCAATTAGATGACGATCCACGATCAACGATTCACGATCCACGCGATCAAGGCCAATGCTGTGCCATCTTCTCCCGCAAAAACTTCACGCTCCCCCGCAGCTGCTCCATCCCCTCCATGCCATCCTCGATACTGATCCAGCCTTCGAATCCGACCCCGGCCAGCGTCGAAAAGATCGCGTCGTAGTCGTTCATCCCTTTTCCGATCTCCCCGTGACTCAGGCGATTGGCGTAGCCTTCCACGTTCTCTTCCTTGCGAAGGTCTTCGATCGTGCCCTCCGCGAGGTAGCGGTCACTGGCGTGCATCGTCATCACCCGGTGCTTCACGCGGTCCAGAAGTTCGAGCGGGTCTTCGCCAGCGAGCAGCGTGTTGCTCGGGTCGTAATTCACACCGAGCCCCGAGGGTTCGATGCGATCCAGGAGCTCGCAAAAGACATCCATATGCTGGGCGAACTCGGGATACGTCCAGTAGGGGTCCTTGTAATGGTTCTCGATGATCAGCGTCACCCCGACAGACCGGCCGTACTCACCGCACGTGTTGATGCAGTCCACGCAGAAGGCGAGTCCTGCCTCGCGAGGCACCCCGGGCCTGCGCTGGCCTGAGAGCACCCGGCAGAACGATCCACCCAGCTCCGCCGTCATGTCGATCCATCGCTTCTCTTTGTCGACCTCCTTGTTCCGAAACTCCGGATCCGGGTGCGTGAAGTCGGGTGAGCAGCAGAGCATCGGAATCGTCAGTCCGTGATCCTCCGCCAGCTTCCTGGACGCCTTCCAGGAGGCCGGGTCTTCGAGCTCCAGGAAGGCCCCGAAGAATTCCAGCCCGTCGACGTCCAGCGTCGCGGCCATCTCCACCCACTGGCAGATGGTCATCGTCCCGTCCATGCACATTTCGTCCAGAAACGCCTTCGGAAATGCGGCCAGCTTGGGCATCACGCTTCTCCTTTAACCATCCGATTCATGCGTTGAGGTCCTTCCATCGATCGTGATTCAGGACGTCCACGTTCACGACGTTTCCCGGTCGCTTGCCCACGCGGAGGAGCAGGATGTCATCGACCACGCTCCGAAACGCCCTTCGGAATGTCTGGAACGTCTCGGTGCCCAGATGCGGCGCGAGGACGACGTTCTCCATGTGCAGAAGCGGATTGTCGAGCTTCGGAGGCTCGCCGTCGAACACATCCAGGGCCGCGCCCGCCAGCTTTCCGCTGTTCAGTGCGTCGACCAGCGCCGCCTCATCCACAACCGCACCTCGCGAAGTGTTCATCAGATAGGCCCCGGTCTTCATCCTTCCGATTTCCTCCGCCCCGATCATCCCCCGCGTCAGATCGGTAAGGGTGACGTGGAGCGACAGGATGTCCGAACCCTCGATCAGCTCGTCGAGGCCGACCAGCGTAACGTCCAACGCCTCCGCTGCCGACCTGTCGGGTTCTCGGCAGTAGGCAGTAACATTCATATCAAATCCCGAGATTCGTTTGGCGAACGCCTTCGCGACCCGCCCGAAGCCAAGCAGGCCCAACGTCTTCCCTTGAAGGTCATAGCCCGCGAATCGGACCCGGTCGTGCCACTCACCGGACCTCACACCCTTGTCCGCGATGATAATCTTCCTCAGAAGCGCCACGATCAACCCGACCGCGAACTCTCCGTTCGAGTCGTGTACGACCGGGGCGTTGTTCACGATCACGCCGCACTCGGTGGCCACGGGAAGGTTGATGTGATCCACGCCCACGCCGTCACAGTTAATCATCTGAAGCGACGGTGCGGAGCGAATCACACGCTCGTTGAACGGATCGTCGGCGGACAGGGTGTAATGAGTCCCGGAAAGATAACCGATCATCTCCGCTTCGGTCAGTTGACGCCCCTCCGGACAGCGAAATACCTCGACCTCCGGCTTCAGCCGTTCCAGCTCCGGATCCGTGGTTTCCCAATCGTAACAGCTGGATACGATCAGTCGGGCCTTCATATCTTCTCCCCTGACATATCCGGCATAAGCTATGTCCCAATGAACACCAGTTTAAAAACCCTCTTCAACAGCCGATTCAATGACTTTAGATGCGATTTACGATCCACGATCCACCATCCACGATTCACGATTCACGATCAATCCAGGCCGAGCAGCTTCAGAGAATCACGGTGGATCAGCGCCTCGATCTCCTCGTCCGGCACACGTGCCTCCTTGGGACCAATCTGTTGAGCCTTTCTCAAGTTCTGTATCGCCCGATCGGTCGTTGTGAACGGAAAGTCGGTCCCGAACAGAAGCTTCTGAATCACCGAGAATTCGTGAAACAGATCGAGCGCACGGTTGATCCACCTGAGGTGGAACACGGGCGAGATGTCCGCGAATACGTTCGGGTGCTTACGCGCGACGACCATCGCGTCCGAATACCAGGGCAGGCCGATGTGGGCGAGGATGATCTTCAGGTTTGGAAACTGTTGTGCCACATCGTCATACAGGATCGGATTCGCCCACTTCATCGGCGTCTGGTACATCGAGTGAAACGCCGCGTGGGTCAGGATCGGCAGGCCCAGCTTCTCCGCGTGTCGATGCACGCGCTCCGCCTTCTCATCGCACGGATGATAGTGCTGGTAGACCGGGCTCATCTTGATCCCTCTCAAACCGAGCTGACGCACGCAGCGGTCGATCTCTTCGATCGCGTCCTCCTGGTGCGGATCGATCGACATGAACCCGATGATCTTTTCGGAATGGGCGCTGGCATACTCGGCGATCGAGTCGTTCGACGTGTGCATCTCGAGCGCGAGGGAGTTGATCCCGAACACGATCGCCCTGTCGACCTCCTCCATCGCCGCCCAGTGGCGTTCGGGTGTGACGTGCAGGTCTATGCCCACGGCCGCGTTGTTCGCGTTCGGGACCTGCTCGAGGAAACTCTGCCCCCAGCCCTCGAGGGGCGTCAGGTGTGTGTGTACATCAACAATCATGCCGTCACCTCCATCCTATTTCGCGTATCCCTTATCTCGTAACAGCCAGATTTGTCATCCCGAGGAGCCATTCAAGCATTGCGTTTGTTGTAAACTCAGAGCAACGAGGCGACGAGGGATCTCAACAGTAAGATACTAACTGAATCATCTCTTGAAGTAGCGGCTGCTCCATTGCCTGTTGAGATTCCTCGCTGTCGCTCGGAATGACAAAGCGGCGCGCTGTGGTTGCGATCCAGATTTCACGATCCACGATTCACGATCCACGACTTAAGGTCTCATCGGCAGAACGCGATACTTGATCTCCAGGTTCAGCTCATAGACCTCGAACGGCTGCCTCACCCGCCGCGTCCTTTTTCTCAACGCCAGTTCGACCTCGTTCCACCCCTGCCGGATCCAGTCTCCCGATCTCAGGTCATACCTCAGCGCGTATCGGCCCTGGAAGGCGTTCGCGCCGGGACCCATCTTGTACTTTTGATACATTCTGAACTGGGGGCCTTCGGGCAGCGGCTTTCCATTCAGCTTGAACTCCACCACATCTTCATACGTTTGGCCGATGACGATCAGCTCCAGAGTCACCGCGTCCAGTACGCCTCGCTCGGCCGCGGTCCGCAGATCGTCGCCTACGAGGAAGCGCACGGTGTGGCCCGGACCGGTGGGCTGTTCCTCCAGGGCCGCGGGAAGTTGATGTTTCCACGATTTGAAACCGTAGGAATCGCCCCTCAGCTCGGAATGCCCTCCAGCCACGGTATACCGTTTATCCCTCCACTCGAGTGTTGCCGGGCTGCCGAGTTCGCGAAAGAGACCCGACATATCCATGTCGCTCACGATCGGATGGTTGTAGTTGAAGATGTAGACCCCATCCACGCCCTGCTGCCAGGCGTTGAACGCGCCCGCGCGCAGTGTCTCGATCGGCGGGGGCCAGTGGAGTCCCGGCCCGACCATCTCGCCAGGCGACGCGTAGATCCTGACGTCCTTTCCGTCAGCCAGAGCAACGAAATGGTCGAACGGCAGATCGGTCGACGTGTCGTGGTAGGCAGATGGAGATACGTAATCCACAAGGCCTTCCCGAATCCACGTCTCGATTTCGACCGCGATCCAGCGACAGGCCTCAACAGTACCCGGCACGCGCACGCTGAACTTTACGGGGCGTCCCCGCCGATCTCCGACGCCGTTCAGCATCTCCTTCGCTTCACGTATGTAGGCGGTGAGCATCGGCGCACCCGCCTCCATGTCCGGAAAGTGGTGTCCCGGGTGCCGATTCAGGTCCCACTCGAACCCGTCCACATCATAACGGGTGCAGACCTCCTCCACCTGCGCCAGGCGGTGGACCCGCACTTCAGGGACAGCGAAGTTGAGCCCGTGACACGGTCGTTCTGGATCACTCTGGTGCGACCCGGCCGGACACTGGTTACCCAGTTCGTATTCGGGGTGGTTCACGCGGAATTCACTCTTCCACTGAAACCGCCCTCCGTGCAGGTCGTTGAACCTCAGGCCCGCCCAGAACTCCATGCCCGCCTCGTGCGCGGCCTCCAGGGAGGCCTTCCACGGGTCGATCCCCTGATCGAACAGAAGGCGCATAATCTCCTGCTGCCGCCACTCACTCACCCATTCCACCTGGTCCAGCTCGATACCCTTCGCCTCCGGCACCTCGGTCGGGAAAAGCGGAATGGCGTCGCCGAACCCGAACATGTGGCAGACCACCGCATCCACCTGGGTGCCGAACAGATAACCTACCGTCTCATATACGAACGCGTCGAGCGAAACTGGAGGCGGGAGGTAGATCAGGTGACTGCCGTCGTTGTTGTAGAAGAGTCTGGGATGTGATGCCACTTGATTCTCCTTCGCATCTGTTTTGTACTGGACTAAGGTGTCGCGCTACAGCCTGACGCCCGCCACGATCCACATGTCTTCTCCACGCCCTCTGCGCCACCGCAGTGATGCCTTTCAATCGGTAAAGTAGCTCAGTCTAATAGATCGTCTCCGTACCCTCCGCCTTTCTTCCGTGTACTTCCGTGCCCTCCGCATTCTTCCGCCTTTCTCCGTGATCCAGCCGTTTGGGGTTATCTATTTTGTGGACACTCGGTTAAGGTTTTTGTATAGGTAGAATGTCTCCCCATATCCAAGGAGGCTTTCTATGGGTGTCAGGAAGCGTCGGAAGTATTCCCGAGAGTTCAAAGTCGAAGCGGTGCAGCAGATTCTGGTTGAAGACCGCACTCCGAAAGATGTCGCGACAGAATTGGACATGCCTGTTGGGTTGTTGCGTCGCTGGGTGAGGGACTTCGTTGAGGATGAGCAGGAAGCCTTCCCCGGGAAAGGCCGTCGCAAGTCGAAGGACCTGGAGATCTTCGAGTTGAAGCGACAGGTCGAGTATCTGTGCGAAGAGAGGGACATTTTAAAAAAAGCCTTAGCCGTTTTCAGCAGACGCCAAAGATGAACTTCCACCTGGTGGAGGAGAACCGCGACCGATTTTCAGTAACCCATATGTGCAAGACCCTTGGGATCTCCAAAAGCGGTTACTACGCCTGGAAAAGCCGTCCGGTCAGCCAACGGGAGCAAGAAAACCAAGTGCTGGCGCTCCACATCAAAGCCATCCACCGGGAGACCGACCAGACTTACGGCACGCCTCGCATCACGGAGGAGCTCAACGAGGCCGGGATCGTCTGCAGTGCCAGCCGGATCGCCCGGATCAAGCAGAAGATGGGCTTGAAGGCCATTGGGACCCCACGCAAATTCCGGTGCACGACAAAGGCAGCCTCAAACGCCATCGTGTCTCCGGACCTGCTGGGTCGAGCGTTCAACGCCGATGAAGTCAACCAGAAGTGGGTCTCGGACATCAGCTACATCCCCATCGTGGGAGGCCACGCCTATCTGTGCGTCGTGATGGACCTGTTCTCCCGGAAGATCGTCGGATGGTCGCTCCGGGCCTCCTTGACTGCGGAGCTAGCGGTCGAAGCCTTCAAAAAGGCACGTGCAACTCGAAAGCCCCCAAGGGAATTGATCTTTCACTCTGATCGTGGATCTCAGTATACCAGTGAAGCTTTCCAAAATACCGTCGCTGAAAACGGCATTCGGTCTAGTATGGGTCGCAAAGGCGACTGCTTTGACAATGCGGTGGCAGAGTCCTTCTTCTCAACGCTGAAAATCGAACGCGTCCATCGCGATACCTATGCCACCGTCAACCAGGCGCGAAGAAGGATCTCAAACTACATCCGTTTCTACAACCACAGGCGGAGGCACTCTACCCTGGGCTACAAAAGTCCACATAACTACGAGCAGCTCCTTGCTGCTTAACTAACCTGTCCACTTTTTCGCGGTAACATCAGTTCACGATCCACGATCCACGACCAACGATCGACGAACTAAGCCCGCATCGGCAATACCCGATACTTGACCTCCAGGTTCATTTCGTAGACCTCGAACGGCTGCCTCACCCGACGCGTCCTCTTTCTCAACGCCACTTCGACCTCGTTCCACCCCTGCTTGATCCAGTCCCCCGATCTCAGGTCATACCTCAGCGCGTATCGGCCCTGGAAGGCGTTGGAGCCGAGACCCATCTTGTACTTTTCATACATCCTGAACTGGGGGCCTTCAGGCAGCGGCCTTCCATTCAGCTTGAACTCCACCACATCCTCATACGTCTTGCCGATGACGATCAGCTCCAGCGTCACCGCGTCCAGCACACCCCGCTCGGCCGCGGTTTCCAGATCGTCGCCCACGAGAAAGCGCACTGTCTGGCCCGGACCGGTCGGCCGCTCCTCCAGTGCCAGTGGGAGCTGATGCACCTTCTCTTTGAAGACATCCGGCCGCCCTCTCCTTCCGGCCACGCTGTAGGTTTTGTCCCTGAATTCCAGCGTTGCCGGGCTGCCGAGTTCGCGAAAGAGACCCGACATATCCATGTCGCTCACGATCGGATGGTTATAGTTGAAGATGTAGACCCCGTCCACACCCTGGCGCCAGGCGTTCCACGCACCCGCGCGCAGCGTCTCGATCGGCGGGGGCCAGTGGAGTCCCGGGCCGCACATCTCGGTCGGGCAGCCGTAGATCCGGCAATCCTTCCCGTCGGCCAGGGCCACGAACTCGTCGAACGGCAGGTCTGTGGACGTGTCGGCGTAGGGAGACGGACAGATATAGTCCACAAGGCCTTCGCTGATCCAGTTTTCGATCTCGACCGAAATTCGGTGACACGCCTCGATCGTGCCCGGTACTCGAACGCCGAACCCCACGGGACGTCCCCGCTTGTCGCCAACGGCATCCAGCACCTTCCTGGCCTCGCGCACGTAGGCCGTCAGGATCGGCGCGCCCGCCTTCAAGTCCGGAAAGTGGTGTCCCGGCTCCCGGTTGAAGTCCCATTCGAACCCGTCCACGTCATAGCGCGAGCAGACCTCCTCGATCAGCGCAAGGCGATGGGCGCGTACTTCAGGGATCGAAAAATTGAGCCCGACGCATTGATCTTCCGGATCGTGCCCGTCGGCGGCACATTGGCCGCCCAGCTCGTATTCCGGATGGTTCACGCGGAACTCGCTCTTCCACTGGAAGCGCCCTTCGTGCAGCTCGTTGAACCTCAGGGCCGCCCAGAACTCCATACCGGCGTTGTGCGCGGCCTCCAGCGAGGCCTTCCACGGGTCGACCCCCTGATCGAACAGGAGGCGGATGATTTCCTCCTGGCGCCACTCACTCACCCATTCGACCTCAGATCGCTCGATACCCTGGGCTCCAGGTACTTCCGTCGGAAAAAGTGGAACGGCGTCGCCGAACCCGAACATGTGGCAGGCTACCGCGTCCACCTGAGTGCCCAAAAGATACCCGACCGTCTCATACACGAACTCGTCCAGTGAAACTGGAGGCGAGAGGTAGAGCATATGACTGCCGTCGTTATTGTAGAAGAGCAAAGGGTGTGATGCCACTGGGTTCTCCCCTTTCTAAAAGCTTCCGAAAATAAAATTAGGGGCAAGGCCCTGCCTCACCCCTACGAAAGACACAAGATCATCGAATAGGTACTCCGAGGGAATCAGTCGGGCTCATTCTGGAGGGACCCAGCCTTCTGACAAAGGTTGATGGCGGAAGCTGGCCGCGTTCTCACCGATGTAATCTCCTGCCGTCTGGCCCTCACCCTCCACGATGTACTTGTAGATCACAAGGCCTTCGAGGCCGACTGGACCCCTGCTGTGAATTCGGTTCGTGCTGATCCCCACTTCGGCGCCGAGTCCAAACCGGAATCCATCTGCAAAGCGTGTGGATGCGTTGTGCACGACCGATGCAGAATCAACCTTTTGAAGAAACTGCTTTGCGGCGGACCGATCTTTCGTCACGATCGCGTCGGTATGGTGGCTGCTGTGGGTGTTGATGTGATCGATGGCCGCTTCCAGGTCGTCCACGATCTTGATCGAGATGACCAGATCCAGGTACTCCGTATCCCAATCCGCGTCTGTAGCGGCAATCACGCCGTTCCCGACCAGGTCTCGCGTCGCTTCGTCTGCGCGGACCTCCACCTCCTTCTCCTGATATCGTTTGACCACTTCCGGCAGAAACGCCGGGGCGATCTCGCGATGTACCAGGAGGGTCTCCGCCGCGTTACATACCGCAGGGTACTGGGTCTTCGCGTCTATCGCGATCGCGATCGCATCGCTCAGATCCGCGTCCTTGTCCACGTAGACGTGACAGATTCCGTCCGCGTGGCCCATAACCGGAATCTTCGTATTCTGCATAATCGACTGAACGAGCTCGTTCCCTCCGCGCGGGATAATCAGGTCGATCATGTCGTGAAGATCCAGGATCACGCGCACCTCTTCCCGGTCTTCGAGCTGAAACATCCACCCCTCGGGGATGCCGTCCAGACCATGGGTCGCCTCCAAGATCACTTTTGACAGTTCGCGGTTCGTCTCCTTCGCCTCGCTTCCACCCTTGAGCAGCACGGCATTTCCCGATTTCAGGCAGAGCGAAGCGATCTGCACGAGCGCATCAGGACGGGATTCGAATACGACGCCGATCACACCGATCGGCACGGAGACCCGATAGAGCTTCAGGCCCTTGTCCAGCTCCGTCGCCATCAGCGTCTTGCCGATCGGATCGGACTGGGCCTTCACGCTCCGGACACCCGGACAGACTTCGCAAAGCAGCTTGGTCGCGTCCATCTTCAGGCGTTTGGCCAGGGCCGGTGCGAGTTCGCCCTTTGCGACGAGCTCTGCCGCGGCCTCCTGGTCGCGCCGGTTCGCCTCCAGGATCACCTCCTGATTCGACTCCAGGGCCACGGTGATCGCCTCGAGGGCAGCGTTCCGTTGGGCCTCCGACGAGACGCCTAGCGTAAGTGACGCTCTGCGTGCCTCTTTCGCGGCCGAACGGATTCGTTCGGACATAACTGTCTCCTGGTCCAGGTTCAAGGTTCTTTATCTGGTTCTAAAATAAGGACCCGATTCCACGTTCGCAAGATGTTAGCCGGCCTTCTCGCTTGGGTGATTCCAGACCAAGAACGGCAAGGCTGACCACCGGTTTGGGGGTGGGGTGGGACTTTTCCGCGCTTATCCGTCAAGCACTCCCGTTTGTGGACACCACAAGAGATCCAAGGACACAAACATCTCTAGGGCTACTGGGACGGTTCGCGGAAAAGTCAGCCTCCCCGGCGCCTGAGGGGCGCCTTTCTTTAGTCCAACTTTTCTTGGGCGAGCAAGAAAAGTTGGCCGCCGGAGGCATGGGGTTGTGTGGAGAGGGCAACCAGTCTCCAGACCGGGAAGGCCCCAGTTTTCCAAATGGCGCCAGATGATAAGGCCAGAAACCCCGTGTTTCGATCGCTGAAGCTATTTCGTGTAAGCCTCTTCGACGAGCGCGCTGTATTTCTCCATAACCGCCTTCGGCACGACCTTCTTCAACCCCTTCGTCAGCGTCCCCGACTGCTCGCTCAGTGCGTCGGGGAGGACAAGGATCTTCTGGGGTCGCTCGTGCGCCGGCAGACCCGCGTCGTCCGCCTCTTTCAGCATCAGCTCGCGGATCCGGTCCGCGATCCTGTCATCCCCTCTCAGCGCGTCGTCATCATTCACAGGCGTCTCCAGGATCTCCTTCTGGCTCCTGGCCTCCTCCAGATTGACCGTCACGATCGGCAGCGGGAAGGTGCGACCCTGGTCCCCGGCTACGAGGACGTGCTCGATAAGCGGGACGCGTGCATACAGTCGTTCGAGGCGCTCGGGATTCACGAACTCCCCGTTTCTGAGCTTGAACTGCCGCCCGAGACGTCCCCTGAACGTCAAAAAGCCCTCTTCATCCATGCTGAAAAGATCGCCGGTGCGGTACCAGGTCTTCCCTGCCTCATCCACCTGGAGCGTCTGTTTCGTCTCCTCGGGAAGGCCCAGGTACTCCTTCATCACGTGGCGTCCGGAGACCAGGAGCTCTCCGTGCTGTCCGTCGCTTCCTCTGTAGGTCCCCTCCACCGGGTCCCCGTATCCAAGCTCATCTCCGTCCCCCCCGACGATCCGGACTTCAAGCAGAGGTTTTCCGACCGTCCCGGTCTTTTGCGCCCCGAGGCGATTGGTCGCGATCAGCGGGCAGCATTCGGTCGTCCCGTAGCCTTCGAACGCCTTGATATCGAGTACGTCCTGAAAAAAATCGAGCGCTTCGGGATCCGCCTTTGCCGAACCCACGATCAGCACTTCCAGGTCCTTGCCGACGCGTTCCGAAAGCTTCGCGCGGATCTTCTGAACCACCCGCTTCCCGATGGTGCCGTAGATCAGGTGATCGCCTATCGACGCCTCTTTCCGCGACCGTCTCTGCTTGGCGCGAACGGACCGCGCGACAAGCCTGCCCTTGAACCCGCCCGCATCGATCTCCTTCCGGACGTTGCCGTAGACTTTGTCCAGAACCAGGGGAACAGTCAAAAAAGAGTGGGGTTGTGAATACCGGATGTCCGTCAACACGCGCTCGGGGGAGCGGGCGAGGTCCAGGATCCATCCCTTGGCCAACGGATAATAGATGTTCAGGATCCCCATCGTGTGGTAGTCCGGCGCAGACTTGAACAGGATGCACGGATCCCGCATAGAGATTGCATCCCACACCGATCGGACGTTCGCCACGATGTTTCCCTGCGTCTGCACGACCCCCTTCGGGGGCCCGGACGAACCCGATGTGTAGACGACCTTCGATTCGTCGTCGGGATGGAGCTCCACCTTCGGGGGCTCGGTCCCCCGACCCGAATTGGCCAGGTCGAAAAAAGACAGCGTGTCTTCCGACCGACCTTCCGTCAGGATGATCCGGGGTGAATGCGTCAGCCGATCCCGGACGCGTTCCATCTGATCCACGCTCTTGGCGTCGGCGAACAGGACCTCGATCCGGGAATCATTGATGCTGTGAAGCAGGATGTCGTCAGGGTGCTTGTTGCAGAGCGGCACCGACGAACAGCCCAGCAGATCTGCCGCCAGAAAAATCAGGACAGGCTCCAGCCCACCGTCGGTCAGGATCCCCAGCCTGGCGCCCTTTTCGATCCCTATCCCCGCGATTCCGGAGGCCAGCCGGTCTCGCTGTTCCCGGAGCTGTGCATAACTGATCGGTACATACTGGAGTCCTTCGCCCTTTCCCCCCGATGCCCTGAGCACGCGGATGCCGGTTCGGTCCGCGTGCTTTTCAAAACTTTCGTTCATCAATCCGGCGAGAGTGTCATTCATTTCGATGAATCAATCTGGTTTGTGTGATACCGCGTTATCAATTCCCAATCCAAGTGTGCGATCAATTTACGGGTTCGAGACGCCCCGCCGGGGCGTCTCTACGGACATGGAATGGTGTTATGAAATTGGGCCGGGTTTCCTCTGCGATCCCTGCTTTCGCAGGGACATGCCTCTGCGCCTCTGCGGTGATTCCGCGATTGTTACACGTTATCCGGAAACGGCCACGGCTCTCCGGCCATGAATCCTCCGTCCACGAAGATCGACTGTCCCGTAACGTAGTCAGAAGCCTCCGAGGCCAGGAAGATCGCCGTGCCGACCATGTCTTCCGGAGTCGCCAGCCGCCCCTGCGCGAGTCGGCCTTTCATCCACGCCTGCATCGCCTGGTCCGCCCAGATCTTCTCCGTAAAGTAGGTCAGGACAAACCCGGGGCAGAGGGTGTTGACCTGGATGTTGTGTTCCGCGAACTCGATCGCCTGCGCCTTCGTGAGCTGTCCAACGCCCCCCTTTGTCGCTCCATAGATAGAGATCTTCGGCATCCCGACACCCGTCGTCAGCGAGCCGATGTTGATCACCTTTCCCCGCTTGCGCGGGATCATATCCCGGGCCACCGCCTGCGTCAGAAAATAGATCCCCTTCAGGTTTACAGCCATCACCCGGTCGTAGTCCTCCTCAGTGACGTCAACGATGGGCATTCGGGCGTTGGTGCCCGCGTTGTTCACGAGGATGTCCACACGCCCGCAGTGGGCAATCGTCTCCTCGACGCACTTCCTGACCGAGGCGAGATCCGCCATGTCGACCTGAACGGCCTCTGCTTCGCCTCCCGCGGACCGAATGCCCTCCACGACCTCCTCCAGCTGTGACTGGGTTCGAGCAGCGCAGACGACCCTTGCCCCGTGGGCAGCCAAACCCTCCGCGATCCCACGTCCAATCCCACGCCCTCCCCCTGTGACCAGCGCGACGCGATCTTCCAGCGAAAACAGGCTCACACCTCACCTCCAGTTTCAGATAGAGAAGCACCTGGGCCAATATATTCAAAATGACCTGACCATACAAATACGGTTCGGAGGATGCGGCAATTCTGGACCCCTCCCTCGGTCCCTCCCCTAAAGGGGAGGGAAGACAAAAGCCATTTTCACGAGGAAGTCAACTAACGCGTCTTCCTCGCCGCTCCCCCCTTCCCTTCAGGGAAGGGGGGTTGGGGGGGTTAGGTCCTGAGGAGCGATACACTTTCTATTTGAATTGAAACGAATAGAGCTTGCAGTTCTTAAAGTAGAATCGAAGCTTGATCGTCTTACCGGCCAGGTTGCTCAGGTCCGACTTCCTCCGCCAGGAAACGACGTGGTCCAGAGAATCCGGGCCTGAGATCGGGTCCGCGTCATCGAACCTGTAGCCATCGATATAGTCGTTATTCGGCTCGAGGACCTCGACCCGGACCTCGCACGGCGATGCGCCCCACTGCTGAAACGCAGGCCGAAGGTTGAGATGCAGCTGCGAGCCCGAGAAGCCGAAGGACCGCGTGACCATCTCGCTGAAATCGGCGACCCGCGGGGGCGGTGCATCGCGAAACCGCGGATTAGGAGTCGGAACATCCACCGGACGCCCCTTGGTCCCATCCAGGGAGACTAAGCCATCCAGGCGCGTTACGGCAAGGCCGACTGCGGCAGTCCCTTTTTTGCCGAGTGCCAGCAGCTGCTCGGGAGATCGCCAGTTGGTGCCGACGTAGTAAGTCAGGATGCGGTCTCCGTGAACGATGGGCGGGTACGCGTAGATCGACGTGCTGTCGAACTCTATACCAGACCCCCGGCGGATGAACGGCGCGCGGTAACGGCGTTCATAGTGGACACCATCGCGGCTGAAGACCAGCTCCGGGTGGTGGGTCGTGTTGGTCGTGCTGAAGATCCACACCAACCCGACATACATATTCTCGTAGACGATCGTGGGCATGCTGTAGAACTCGATATCGGGGGCGTCCTGCTCGTCGGGAACCAGGATCGTCTCCGGCTCGCTCCACTCGATCATGTCGGGGCTCTCCGAGCGGCCGATCAGCCGTTTGCCCATGGGTCCACGCCGGTGGTGTGAATTCTCGATGGTGATCGCGTAGGTCTCTCTTATGGGGTCCCAGCCCATCAGGTGAGAGGGGCCCCATCGCCCGATCTTCGGGGTCGTATCGAACAGCGGATTGTTCTCGTAAGGCGTCCAATTCCACGCGTCTGGAGAAGTATACAGAAAGGCCTGCATCGGTGCGCGGGTGTCCATCGTCCAGCGGAGGGCCTTGTACCGTTTTGCCGGGTCCGTTTCGTGGAGATCCTCAAGGATGTGTGGGGGCTTGTGCTCGGCATTAGGCAGCCCAGCACGCTCGGGCACGATATTGTTCTCCTTGCTGCCCTGGAACTCGACCTCTCCCACGACCGGACGCTCCCAGTGCACGCCGTCTTTCGAGACCGCGAGGCAGTTGACCGCGTTTCGCTCCTCGATGATCACCTCCCCGTCGCCCTGCTGCACCGTGTGGGTCCCGCCCCGGTAGCGCATCTTGAATTCCTGGTCCCGTTCGTCAAACGTGACGTAGGAGAGGCGCACCTCATCCCCCTCCCACGGACGTTCCGCGCGAAGCACCGGGTTGTTCTCGACCTTTTCAGCCGGGTTCATCACCCGCTTCGTGAGCGTCATGCTCTCGATCAAATAGTCATCGACGAAGAGCTGCTTCTGCGAGCCGATGTCGATCAGTGCCATGAGGGAAACCTCCATTCTACCGAAAAGATAGGGCGACGGGATTCCGTCTCTCGGCCTGCAAAATATCGATTATCCATCCGACGTGCAACGGATCTTCCTACCTCGCTACCCGAAAATTCTGCATATTCTCTCTTGACAATCGTCACGTTACACGTTACATTTCAATGATGATAAGGTCGTTCAGGAACAGAGAAACGGAGGAACTTTTCATTACCGGCACATCGAAACGCTTGCCACCCAATCTTCTGAGGCGGGCGATTCGTCGTTTGGAATATGTTCATCTTGTGAAAACACTCGATGACCTGAGGGTCCCACCTAGCAATAGACTACACGCATTGAGAGGCGATCGGAGAGGGCAATTCTCCATATCGATCAACGATCAATGGCGGATCTGCTTTCGTTTTGCTGATGGCGATGCGTTCGACGTCGAGATCACCGACTATCATTAGGAGAGAGGTCATATGTCCATACCAAATAGGCGCAAGCGAAGATACGCACCGACACATCCGGGAGAGATGATTCGGGAAGACTTCATTCCGGATTACAATTTGACAACTGCAACCCTCGCGAAGGGAATTGGTGTCTCGCGTCAGACAGTGAATGAGCTGCTCAGGGAAAGACGCGCGATCACACCTGTCATGGCGTTGAAGCTTTCCCGTCTGTTCGGGAATTCGCCAGAATTCTGGTTGAATGCGCAGCGTACGAGGGACCTTTGGGAATCAGAGCAGCGCTACCGAAAGGACCTCCAGAAGATCCGCCCGCTTGCCGCCCGAGTGGAAACCAAAAGATGAACGACCAGACGAAAAAAGGTTCATCGCCGAATGTTGGGGTTAACAAAATAGGCTTTATTTGTAAAACTCGCCGGATTGCGAGCGACCCCGAACTCGCGAGATGCATCGCTCAAAGCCATCAGGGCCGCGGTGTGCGACTCCCATGCAACCTCGTTCTTTCACCTCCCACGCGGTTAGGCCCTCTGGGCCGGTCCCATAGTGGGCGTCAGGCGGGGCAGGAGTCCCGCCCTGATTGCCGCCATCGTCCTTTCTACTGAGGGTGAGGTGCCGCGGCCCGAGCCCCCGCGGCGTTTGAGCGGCGCCTTTCTTTTGCCTACTTTTCTTGTGGCGAGACAAGAAAAGTAGGCCGCCGGAGGCATGGGATGTCGTGGGGTAGGAAGAACCGATTGTAGCAAGGGAAGGATGAGTCTTCCCCTAGATCTCCCACCTCGTCCCGAAGTTCGGTGAAGAGCACAAAAAACCCGGCCCCACAACCGTGGGACCGGGTCTGTTTTGCTCTTCTGGAGAGATTATCTGAAAAACTTCGATATCCCCGCCGTCACGACGTGCCGCTGCGCCTGCTCACCGTTCGCAAACAGGACAGAATAGGCGTATTGGGCCGTCAACGCGGTCCTTTTGCTTACCATCTTTCGAACACCCGTTCCTGCCCCGAGCTCGCTGATGTCCCCCCAACTCCAGAAGTCACGCCCCCCGAACAGCTCTACGAACGGGAAGGTCCGCTTTTCGACCTCCCAGGGAATATTGTAGCGATAGAACCCGGTTAGAGAGGACCCGAATCCATCGTCGAAGGAACGATACGGCGTGCCCTGATTCCCCGTGTTTCCAGGTGATCTCAGGAGGACGTCGCTCCTCGAACTACGATCCCAGATTCGGTTGCCGACCACGAACGACCCACCGACCTGGTGGCCGAGCGTGATCGAGTAGCCGACCGACGCACCCGCGCGATACACGAGTGTGTTTCCTGAGATAGTCATCGATAAGACGGGGCTGACCTCGAGCCGCCCCGCGTAAAAGGGATTCGGAATGACCCCGGCGATCCCCTCCTGCTCCGGATCGGTCTCCGGCCAGATCACATCGGCGAAGGCTGGGGAACCGAGCCCGAACGCAAAAACGATCAAAAGCGCGATCCATCGATTCATAAGTTACCTCCTGGGGTTTACACCGACTGGTTGAAGTAGTCGCGTACTATAAATATACATTATAATTACCCTATGTGGTAAGACGAGGTCCACATATCCATTCAAGCCTGGTCGTGACTGGATTAACGCTTGGCCTCTGCCACGTACTCCGGCCTCGGCGGAGAGAAGATGTCCACGACAACGATGTCTTCGAGCGCCCTCGACCGGTGCCGCTCGTTGGGTTCGAACCGAAAGAACGTCCCTGCGGCGAACTCGTACCTCACTTCCGGCTCCCCGATGAAGAACTCGACGCGACCCTTGATCACGTAGCCGACCTGCTCTTCCGGGTGACTGTGACCCTCGAACTCCGCGCCCGCCTTCGCTTCATAGCGCGTCAGCATCAGGTTTTCACCCGTGATTGTGCGCCGGATCGCGAGGTCCGACACGACCGTTTCCGGAATCTCGTTGCTGCTCAAGACCAGAGCCATTCTCTTATCCCTCCCTCAAAGGCAGGCGACGGACGACAAACCGCAGACCGCGAGACGAATAACGTGATCATTCGCGTTTGGCGGTCCGCCGTCTGTGGTCCGCGGTCATAGATGGCTTTTCTCAAAGCCGCTCTCTCCATCTGCCTACAACTGACCATGGTATTAGACGCACCGCGTCGGCAGGCCGTTCCATCGACTGATGGGCCACCCGCTATGCCATTCACCCCGATGGTGTTTCCGGCGGCCAGGCGGAACGGGGTCTTACGATCTGCTGCCGCTCAGGCGTCAGGCGCGCCAGCAAATCCTGTGAGACATCGTAGTTGTGCCGAAAGTTGCCCCACGACGGACCATAGCGGTAGACGACCGTGCGCCGCCGGCCCGGGTTGACGCGCCTGGCCGAACCGTGACAGATCGAGTCGACAAAGAGCAGGGCATCGCCGGCCTTCACGTGGAATTCCAGGGCCCCCTCCGGAATGTCGCCGGCACGTTCGGCGCGCATACGAACCTGCTCGAAGTCCGGGTGGGCGAAGTTGGACTTGTGCGAACCGGGGATGATCAGCGTGCCGCCATCCCCTGGACCGATGTCCGTCAGAGCCATAAGCACGTTGATCTGGCCGCAATGAAACTTGTCGTTCTTAACGCGAAACTGGTTACGCAACGAGCCGAGATGTCCACCCGAATGCATGCCGATCGCTTCGCCCGGCCCACGAAAGTTGGCGAAGTTTTCGTCGATGAACAACGGTCCGTGATTCCAGTCGAACGTGCCCTCCCCACCCACGAAACATTTGACCTTGTCGATCCAGGACGGATGGTCGATGAGCCGTTCGAACGGCTCACCCGCTTCGTAAATCTGCTGAAGGTTCAGCCCGTCGTGGTCGTCATACCAATGCGCGTGTACGTGGCCCCACCACTCTCCAGGCTTGAGTTCAGGTGCCTCGTCCAGAATCGCTGTTCAGTTGGGCGACTTCCTGGGCCGACAGGGCTTGTTCCAGCAACAGATACCCGCGCAGGTCGAAGAAGAAGATATCGCGGTCGCTTACCATGGTTTAGAATAGACCTTACTCGGGCTTGCTGTCGATCGCAGCAGATCCCTTTGCTATGAGTGCAGCTACCTGGCCCTGGCGGGCATAATCAGCCGCTTCACCAAGGATCCGCGCCGCTTCCTGAGGGGCATGAAATCCCATCGAGTTTTCTGCGGCAATGAAGTCCAGGCGCCACTGCGCCTTGCGCTGGAGTTCAAGGGCCTCGTGCAATTGAGTATCAGTGGCACCGGCCTGCTTGGCGGCCTGGATCGCATCGAGTTGATCCATCAGCGCCTGGGCAGCGCGTTGGAGGAGATTGAAGTTTCGCTCCTGAATGGCACCTACCCGAGCAATGATCTCCTTTTCCTCGACATGGTGGCAAATCTGGCACGCGCGGTTGACATTGAGTAACGGACTTCGTACCCAGTGGTCTGAAACTTTGGTCGCTCCATCGCGTTGATATGGCATATGACAATCCGCGCACGCGACACCCGATCGAGAGTGAATCCCCTGCGACCACAACTCAAACTCCGGATGTTGGGCCTTGAGAATCTCGGCGCCCGTCTCACCGTGCTTATAGTCGTAAAATCGAGATCCGTCGGGTAAGGTGGTTTCGTTCCAGTGGGCTTCTTCATCCTGGACGCGAAGCCCATTGCTCCAGGGGAACTCAAGTGGCATTGCACTGGAACAGTAGTATTCCACGTGGCATTGAGCGCAGACGAAAGAACGCATTTCCGTGCGCGTGGCCACGAGATTTGGGTTGTAAGGCGCTTTCCGATTCGTGTCACGCCAGCGTTCGATTGAGGGCATCTGTGGCAAGAGGGCTTCGGATTCGGCGAGAGCTTGAATTCCCCTAATGAATCCCGGACGCGTGATTCGCAGTTCCATTGTCCTGGGATCGTGGCAATCAACACAGGAAACAGCGTGAGCATGGCCACTCTCGTGCAGCCTGGTGTTCAGCTCCTGATAAGACATCTTGTAGGTCATGTCGAAGCCCGCAATGGCGTCGCCTCCACCCAGCTCCCGATACAAGGGCATGACGGATGCATGACAATGCAAACAGGAACCCGTTTGGGGCTTGGTCAGACGTTCGGTCGCCTCCTGGTCGTGCAGCATGTAGGCGTGACCACGATGATCCCGGTAGTCGATGGAAAAGGCGTAGCCCAGAAACATTCGCTTAAGCCACGGATCGCGCTCGATCTTCTCTTCCGGAAGCGCTTCGCTGCCGCCGTGTCCCCCAAAGCGAGTACGCGTGGCGAGGGCTGTCAGCTGGTAGGAGTCGAACTGCTTGGGCCAATTAACACCCCACTTCTTGGGGTCGGTATCATCTTCCCCCACCTCCACAAGGCGCACGTACGGGTTCAACGCTTCGGTCTTTCGCTCGAAGATATTCATGATCAGAGCCGTGACCAAAGCACTGGCTGTCCCGACAACCACAATGACTACACCGTAACCCGCGAGTGATCTAATGCGGTTCATGACTATTCATCCTATTGCCTATTGTTTGGTCGACCCAAGATCAACGGCCTGAAACTTTCCGAGTCCCACCGTTTCTCCATGGCCAACGGACCGGTGACAATGTACGCAGTTGATCGCATCGGTTGTTAGTATTGATTCTCGCACAAATTCGGAATGGCAACGGAGGCAATTGTCATGTAGTACCATCTGATTACTTTTTCGAATGAAAATCGGTTCATGAAAATCCTGAAAGGTGAATCCTTTGGAATGCCAGAATCCGTTTTCAGCCTTTGCAACCCACTTTGGAATCAAGTCGTGAGGAAGATGGCAATCTACGCAGGTGGCCATCGTGTGATGGCTGGCCTTTTGCCAGGAATCATACTGAGGCTGCATGATGTGACAGTTCGCGCACGCGGCTGGGTCCTTGCTGAAATAGGAAAGCCCCTCCCCATAATGAAACGCAAAGCCCCCCAGACCGACAAGCAGACCGAGCATAGCTGCGACGACCAAACCCAATCTCGTCATCCCTAATCCAGTCGCTCTCGCCAGAGCTTAATCACTTCTCACCCGTGCCCAACACGAACATCCACGCGCACATCAGTCTCGCCGTCCCGCTTCATTCCCTGATCGTCCGCAGAGTCGATCGATCTGCCGCGGTGATAGAAACGCCAGTAGCCGATCAGATTGCTTGTTACGAACGTGGCCTCCATCAACGAGCCGACCGGGGACCCGGCCAGCAGGTTGTGCGTCAACCACATCAACCCGCACAGCAGGAACAGGATGCGGATCTTTCTGTCACTCTGCTGGAAGCTCGCATATCCCGCCACAAGTCCGGCGAACAGGACGAGATAGCTCAACGAATTCTGATAGGTCAGGAAGAATCCGACGACAGTAAGGCCCTGAAACAGAACCATCAGGCTTTGGTTTATACTGAAGGCGGAAACAAGAGATCGGGCGCCGACCACGAGAGCAATACACGCCGGACCTGGCCTGCCCAGAAAATAGAAATGATTCGCGTTGCAGCTGGCAGAGCCGAACATCCAGAGCAGTATGGAACGTCTCTCCTTGAACTGATACGAGATCATGCCGCACGCGAAGGCGAAAGCGGCCAATATCTGGGATAGAATGAAATGGCTCATCAGGAATCGATTTTCTCCTGCTTCGCAGCGACGTACTTGAGAATCTCCACGACTTGCTGCGGCGTCTCTGCCACAGCCATGGCCGCCGCGTCGACCTCCTTGAGCGGATGACGAAGATCGTCCGGATGGAGCACAATCACCGGCTTTCCCTTTGCGACCGCATAGCCCGCATCGAAGGCCGCATTCCACTGTCGAAATTTGTCGCCGAACTTTACGACGACAAGGTCCGCCTGCTCGATCATCGTCCGTATGCGTATCGCATTGATCTTAGCCGACTTGTGATCGCCCCAGAATGCGTCCGTTTCTTCCCCCAGAATGTCGGCGCCAACGCTGTCTGACAGGCCATGGTCGGTCACCGGACCCGTGAAGGTGACAGGCAACTGCTCTGACTTGCAGGCGTCGACGATCTCAGATCGCCAGTCGCTGTGGACTTCACCGGATAGGTAAACGTGCATACGCCAGATCTCCTTGATGACTTATTCTATCTGCGATAGTCCCGTCTCTTCTGGGACATCCGTAGGGCTCTCGAAACTCATCTTGTATCCGTCCGGGTCGATCACGGACGTTACCCACAACCCGTTGCCCACGACCGGTTCCGATGCATCTATCCCACGTAATTTGAGGCCCCGATACAGTTCGACCGCATTTTCGCAGAAGAAACAAATCGAGACCCCTTCGCCTTTGTTGTCGCTGAACTGCCACGAATCGTGCCCTTCCGTCTTGAATTGCTGAAGCATCAATCCCGCGCCGCCGATCTGCAAGCGACACCATCTCAGCACTCCTTCATCCTCCCATTTGGTCTTCATTTCGAACCCAAGTCCATCGACATAGAACGCGAGTGATTTCCCCATGTCTCTCACCGCGAAAAACGGCACAACTTCGTTAACATTCACCTTTTCCTCCGTTGAACTTGAATTTTCATCTTGAATATCGCCCGGGCTAAGCGAGTGGATGTAGAGAATGTTCGGTCTATTCCTAGGTCTTCATCTTGCCTGACATTCACCGGCTCGAAATCTGCAGGACGTTTCCATCGGGGTCCTTGAAGTCACAACACTCGAACTGTGAATTGACCTGGTGCTTTCCCATACGAGCACCCCGACTCTGAAGCGCCTCACGCGTTTCGCCCACATTACGGACAATGAAGACGAGCTTGTTCCGGTTCGGTCCGCCGCATCCGGGTTTTCCAGCCCGATGGATGCCGATCTCGACCCCACCGCTCGAAAGCTGAACCCAATCTTCGGCTTCGTAGTCCATCGCCTTCGGAGGATTCACGATCTTCATCTTCATCACGTCCCGATAGAACGAGACCATCAGTTCCACTTTGTTCGTAAAAAAGATGCAACGTGCAGGTTTCATAGTTTGGCGAATTCCTATGTGATGCTCAGCGGCTCGGCTTATCCGCGTCAGCTGGAGCGTCTCGCTAAGCCCTCTCCCAAACAAATTCATCAGATTTGATATCAGTGACGAACATATGACCTGGACTGTGCGTGATAGCAAATTCGGTTTTCGATTCCAGCAGTACGACCTGCGGAGTCACACCGCAGGCCCAGAACACGGGCGTCTCGTCTGCGTGTATCGTTACGGCTTCACCGAAGTCCGGCGACTGGAGGTCCTTAATCCCGATCGTGGATGGATCTCCGACGTGCAGCGGCGCTCCGTGAGCGAACGGATACTTCTCAGTGAGCTGTATAGCGCGATCCACGAGACCGGGAGGGATCGGCCGCATAGAGACGACCGTGGGGCCGTGAAAGCTCCCCGCCGTCTGACAGGGGATGTTCGTTCGATACACCGGACCGTTTCGATGTTCTTCGACGTGGCGCACCGGAAGACCGGACGCCAGCATCGCGTGCTCGAAGGAGAGGGAGCAGCCCAGCAGAAAGGCGACCAGGTCATCGCGCCACCAGCTCAGAATATCCGTCGGTTCGGCAACGAACGACCCGTTCTGAAACACCCGATATTTGGGCAGGTCTGTGCGGAGATCGACGTCCTGTGCCAGTTTTCGCAGTTCATAGCTGCCGGGTTTCGTTCTTTCGAGGAGCGGGCACGGCTTCGGATTGAGTCGACAGAACGTTTCGAAATCGTCCGCGAGCGTCGCCGGCACGATCACCAGGTTCGCCTGGAGAATTCCCGGAGCGGATTCGAACGTGGGCCCTGAGAACACGCCCTCACGGCAGGATAAGCGCAATTCGTAGGGAGTCTGATGCGTCACGCTGACTCGCTTCCTCAGTCTATCGATCGATGATGGGCAGGATGATGTGCGACGGGTGTTCAGCATCGTGATAGATGGCTTGATGGGCAAGCTCAAACCGGCGTTCCCTTCCCAGCGGACCCCCCGTGTTCGGATTGACGTCGAATCGGGGGAAGTTGCTGCTGCTGATGTCCAGACGTATGCGGTGGCCGGTCTTGAACAGATTGGCCGTCGGATAGAGCTCAAACGTGAACGCAACCACCTGTTCAGGCTCCAAAAGTTCAGGCTTCTCGAAGCCGTTGCGGTAACGCGCCCGAATGATCGAATCGGTCAGGTTGATCGCCAGCCCGTCCGGATCGTCCGGCGAGGGTGGGTGCACGTCGATCAGCTTGGCGGTGAAATCGGTGTCGCGGGCCGATGAGGCGGCGAATAGCTTGACCGTGATCGGTCCGGTCACCTCCACGTCGCTATCCAGCGGTGCCGTCTGAAAGGTGAGCACGTCACTGCGGGCGTTGAGGGGCAGGGTGTCTCCACAGCCGTAGAAGGCCTCGGCGCCGCGCTGGTCGAACGCGCCAGAGTGCATGATCGGGGCCGCCGCCGAGATGGAACCGCCGATGTTGGGCACGGGATCGCGGGGGTCGAAGGTGTAGCGGCTGGGCTCGACCTCCGTGTCCTGTGGTGCGTCGGGCGAGAGCTTGTCGCCGGTGTGGAGGAAGTAGGGCGTGAACCGCGTGTCGGGCAGCGGGAAGCTCGGTTCGTCGCGCCAGGTGCCTCCGTGGCACAGGCGACCGTCGTAGTTGCGACGGCCATCGCCCGTCCCCATAACGAAAATCTTGACCGGCGCCCAATCGGCCACCTCGGTGTGCAGTCCCTTGAGGAAGTGGTCGAACCAGGCCAGGCGCAGGTCATTATAGTTCATGAAGGAATGGGTTCCGAAGTCGACGTCGCCGGCATAGGTCACATCCCAACCACCGTGCGTCCACGGCCCCATCAGCAACGCCTGTCGCGATTCCTTGAGCTCGCTCAAAGCTTTGAAGTTCTCGCAGGTCGCCCGTGCGTAGGAGTCGTACCAGCCACCGAGGTAAAGGGTCGGCGCATCGGCGTGCTCCTCGTAGTAGTGAGAGATGGCATAGCCTCTCTGCTGCCAGTAGGGATCGTATTCACCGTGGGTGAGGATGTCCAGGACCCACTGTTCGTAGAGGGGCAGCCGGTGCAATGCCGTAGCCCCTCGCTTGAACGGCAACCTAGTCAGCAGTTCACCGACGTTGGCGTAGGCCTCTTTTAATGCCGCTCCGAGTTCAGGATTTGCGAGGGCTTCCTTGCTGGTCGTCGCCATCCGAAAGACGTAGATCAGGAAGCGCAGCTCCAGCGCCCCGTTCTGGCGCATGGAGCAGTGATAGTAGTTGTTTGCACCGACCGCCACGATCATCGTCTTCAGGTGTGGTGGATTGAGTGTCGCCAGCGCGGACTGATCGCTGCCGGCATACGAAGCCCCCATCGTGCCCACCTGGCCATCGCACCACGCCTGGGCGGCGAGCCACTCCACCGTGTCATAGCCGTCCGATGCCTCCTTCGCGAACGGATACCATTCACCTTCGCTTTCAAAACGCCCGCGCACATCCTGGATGCAGCACACATAGCCGCGACGGGCAAAGGCGTTGCCGTTGTTCACCAACGACGCCAACGCTTTGTCGTAGGGCGTACGTTCCAGAATCACCGGAAACCGGCCCGAAGCCCGCTGCCCGCCCCGTGCCGGAAAATAGATATCCGTGGCCAGACAGACACCGTCACGCACGGGCACCATCACATTCTTCTCACAAATCACATCGTACTGCTGGGATGAGCCTTCATACAGTTTAGACACGAATCGGATCCTTGTCAGAACTGCTGATAATCGAACGGATGTCACGCGTGGCGCCGGCGATCATCTTCTCGTATTCCTCGATGTCTGCAAACTGGTCGAGGCCAAGTTCAAACTCGATCGTTTCGTCGAAGCCAACTGTGCTGAGGAGCTGACAGTATTCCTTCCACGGACAGATTCCCGTGCCTATCGGGCGATGGTCCCTGAGCCCAAACTTCGCCTTTTCGATCTCGACGACGTCGTGCGCGTGAACGTGTCCTACGCGTGCCAGGAATTCGGCAGGCGGCTGTAAGGCCTGCTTGTTGATCCGTGAGCTCACAAAGCTGTGTCCGAAATCCCAGGTGAATCGTGCATCTGTTCCCTCTGCCAGATCAAGCAGGGAATCGAAGGTGTCGCCCAGCCGAACCATCACATCGTTGTCCAGACCTGCAGGGATCTGCGTTTCGAAGAAAAGGAGAATGTCCGGATAGTCGGTTTCCACCTTGTTCACCATCCACGCGACAAACTGCCTGGCGTGCGCGGTCGCATCCGCCAGATTCTGGTGACACGGGCTTCCGTTGGCGACCCCGCCATGAAATGTCAGGCGGACAGCACGTCCGGTAATCTCTTTGACGGTGGCGACATTGTTCAATAGTTCCGTAAGCAAGTCGGAGGAATCGGTCTCGGTAAACACTTCGGCCCTTAGATTCTCTGAAGGGTAGGGATGGACCGAAGCGTAGAGTCCGTGCTCAGCGCATCGTCTCGCGAGTTTATAGATATCATCCCAGGATACACCGTCATTGTGCTGAATTTCTACGAAATCTATGCCTGCGCTTTTGATGCGGGATAAGAATTCGTCCTGTTCTTCGATAACGGGTGAAGGTTCCTTATCGAAGAAATCCTTTGTTGTAAGTTTTATGCCGAAATCCATGGGAGCTTTCGTGTCTATCAACGACTAGCCCGCATAACAAGCTACCGTGTCTTGGTGGTCACGCGCGATCCGGATCCCCCTCCGGCCATCGCTGAAACGACGCGGGGGGCTCGGCCGCGAGCCGCTCGCGAGCCTCGTGCCAAAGCGCCGCCCAGGCTGCAGCGTCTGGCAGCACGCTGTCCGGCGCGGCCCGGCTGCGAGCGACGAAGCCCGGAAACCAGGGCCTTCCAGTGGGCTCGCCGGTGGGCTGGTAGCGCAGATCCACACTCCAGCGAACATCCTCGCTCAGGTTGGGCAGCGAGGCGTGCATCATCAGCTTGCTCAAGAACACGACGTCGCCCGGGTCCATCTCCAGTGCGACGCTCCGGTCACCGACCAGCTCGTCGGGTATCGCCTGTCGGCTGAAGTTCGATCGCGGGTCGTGTTTGTGTGTCACGAGGCCCTGCTTGTGGCTGCCCGGCGCGACGAGCAGGCAGCCGTTTTCCCGGGTGGCCTTTGTGACCGGGATCCACACGGTCAGGATCAGGCTCTCGTCTGCTTCGGGCATCACCGTGGCAAGATCCTGGTGCCAGACGGTCTGGGCGATCTCACCGACGATCGTTTCGTCCTGCGCGAGACAGTCCTCAGGCGGCTTGATCCGCACGTGCTGGGTAGGATTGGAGGTGATCTCCGGGCCGACGATCGCCTCCACCGCGTCGAGCAGGCGCGGGTTTTTGAGCAGTCCGAAGACGCCCGGACCGCAGTGGACCGGTGTGTCGGCTGTGACCCCCTTCTGCGGCAGGCAGATATCCATGAGGTTCATCAGCGTCCCCCCCATCTCCTTCACGAGGGCACAGAAGCGCTGACCGAACGGCAGATCCGCGTGTCTGGAAGAGACGACACCGTCGGCCTGGAGCTTGGCCGCTACCACATCCAGCAGCGATTCGTACTCCGCACGAAGCGGCGCGAGGTCACGCTCCGGCTCGAGCAAACCGCGCAGGACCAGGTAGCCGTCCTCGCTATAACGAACCAACTGCTGTGGTGTGAGCATGTCTCCTCGATTCAGTCGTGGCCCAGAATCTCGTCCGTCCGCGTGTCCCGCGTCAGGGTCAGCCATCTGCGGCAGCCGAATGCGTGGAACCAGCGCTCCGTCGTAGGCCCCTCCGGATTCTCGTGCATGAAGCCCCGGTCCAGGTCGCGCTCATCCGCGTCCGTCAGGCTGTCGGGCACGACCAGGATCTCCCCGTAGAGGAACTCTTCCAGGGGTCGACGGCCGCAGTTCGGACACTCTATCTGTAAACTCATTTGCAGCTCCTGATTTCCCTGGCTCTCATCGGCCTATCGGTAGAAGCGACGAAGGATTGTGATGCATCTTTGAAATCCCCCTCAATCCCCCTTTGGGAAAGGGGGAGGAATTGCTTTCGAATGGACTTTCTCTCGGAAAGAGTAACCTTCCCCCTTTGGAAAAGGGGGGTAGGGGGGATTTGTTTCCATGTCTACCATTCGACCCACCATACATTAGTGTGTTCCAGCCGATCCACGATCTGCCATCGTACGGTCCCCGGCAAACCGCTCGAGCGAAAAGGGCGCCATCAGCTCCGGCGTCTCTCCTTCCGCGATCAACCTCGCCATCTGTTCCCCGCCGGCGGGGATTGCCTTGAAGCCCCACGTGCCCCAGCCGGTCGTCAGGTAGAACCCGTCGACCCCCGTCTTGCCCATGATAGGCGAATAGTCGGGACTCATGTCACAGACGCCCGTCCACTGACGCAGCACCTTCAGGTTCCCCAGGAAAGGCAGGAGCGTCATCGCCCGATGCGCGAGCGATTGGATGAACGCGTGCCCCGCGCGATAGGAATAACTCGGCTGGCGATCGATCTCGGCCCCGAGGAGCATCTCACCCCGAGCGGTCTGCGACACGTAGAATAGCAGGTCTGCCGACAGCACGATCGGGTGAAACTCATTCCTGTAATGGTTGGTGACGAATGCCTGGAGGGGATGGGTGCGGATCGGCAGCCGAAGACCGGCCATCGAAGCCAGCGTCGTCACGTGGCCCCCGACCGCGGAGACCACCAGACCTGCCGAGATCGGTCCTTTCGGCGTCTCGACGCCGACGACCCGGTCGCCCTCTTTCAGCAGCCCGGTGACCGGCGTGCGCTGGACGACGTCGACACCTCGCTCGATCGCACCTTCGGCATAGGCCCACACGACCCGGTCGTGCCTCGCCGTCGCCGCTTCGGCGTGGTAACTTGCGCCCAGGATTGGCCACACACCGCCGCCGCTCATGTCGATCTGAGGGCAGATCTCGCGAATTCGTTCGGGCTCCACGTACTCGGTCCTAGCGCCGAAGGCGGTATTGACCTCGGCACGCGTTCGCTCGGCCCGCAACCCCATCTCACTGTGCGCCAGCCAGAGCATTCCCTTCTGCTGGTGCATGACGCCGCGACCGGTCTCCGCTTCCAGGCCCTGGTAGAGCTCGATGCTGTGCTGATAGAAGCGGACCGCTTCCGGGATCCCGTAGTTGGATCGAATCACCGTTGTGTTTCGACCGGAGTTGCCGCTGCCAATATAGCCGCGCTCGAGCACCGCCACGTTTTGGATGCCGTGGCGCGTCGCCAGGTAGTAGGCGGTCGCCAGACCGTGGCCGCCGCCGCCGACGATCACGACGTCGTAGGCGCTCCTGGGTTCGGCCCAGCGCAGCGAGATCAGGCGCTCGACGAATTCGTTCATGCCATTCGCTCCTCAAGGTCAGCGGCGTAAGGGGCCGGCACGACGAACAGCACCCGCTCTTCCTCGAGCAACAGCTTGACAGGGATATCGGCGACCGCGCCCTGGGCGAAGGCCGGCCGTTCGGTCGGCAGGACCCACGGACACGCCCCCTCCAGAAACCGCATTGCCTCCTGCATCTCCACCCACGCCCCCACAAACCCGGTCTCGCGCTCGGCGATCGTGTGCGCGTCATCCAGGTCGTCCAGCGACAACACCGGGGTGACCAGAAGCTCATCAGGAGCGATTCTCAGGGCGAGGGCGCCCGATGGCAATTCGATCCGATCCAGGGCCGCGGGAGAAGCCACGAGCCGCGTTGCTTCGATCCTTTCGAAACGCCCCATGTCCTGGTCGACCTGTATCGCGGACGAAGTTCCATCCACGGCCCTTGCGAGATCCAGCGCCACCTTGGCCCGAGACCTCTCGTCTCCGGGATCGTAGAACGGCAGCTCTGCCCGGCGGGCAGTCCGGCCGTCGATCGTGACACTGTCCGGGAGCGCCCCGTTCGTCAGCCAGATCCAGGCCAGCATCACCGCCTTGCCCAGGCTATGAGAGGCCGTGCTCGACGTCACGGTGCCCGCGTAATCTGTTCCATTCCAGACGACCGCGCCCTCCATCGGCGCCGGCAGGTCCATCTCCAGCCCGACGAGTTGGCGATCGAGGGGCACCTTGTTCGTGCGCACGACCGCCTGGCGGCCGAGGAACTCCGGCTTGTCCAGCTTGACTGCCCATTCGTGGTGAATCCTGCGCGGCGTAGAATCGAAGTCCGTGTCCTGGCCGACGATGACGTGTCCCTTCTCCAACCGGAGCTGAAACAGGACGTCCATCCCGTGGGGATGGATCCCCATATCCTCGCCGAGATCGAGGAGCGTCCGCCACAGACGGACCGAATCGGCGGCGGCGTGG
Organism: Candidatus Latescibacterota bacterium; assembly: GCA_965248435.1. Lineage (GTDB taxonomy): Bacteria > Latescibacterota > UBA2968 > UBA2968 > CBDFJH01. The sequence goes on along the minus strand of OZ252100.1, from coordinate 4,913,709 downwards.
TGCAGCTCGAACGACAGCTCGCCGGTGAAGCTCAACCGCAGGATCCGGCAGGTCACGCCCGCCACGTCCACGACGCTGTGTCGGGCGAACCCCGGCAGTCTCTCGACACCGGTGCGCGCCAGCAGCTCCGCCGCACGCGGCCCGGTCACGTTGATGGCGCCCAGAGATTGGGTCTGGTTCAGCAAACGGATGTCGAAGCCCCGGGACTCCGCCCAATCCCGGATCCACATCTCGCCAAAGGTAGATCCGGCGCTCGTCAGTGTCAGGTAGAAGCGGTCGTTGCGCTCCCTGCAGATCAGGCCGTCGTCCAGGACGTAGCCGCGTTCGTCCAGCAGCAGCACATACCGGGAGCGGCCGGGGCGAAGCGTGGAAACCTTCGTCGGATACAGAAACTCGAGAAATGCGAGCGCGTCTGGCCCCGTCACGACGAACTTACCCAGCGTGCTCACGTCACCGATCGAGACCGCGTCGCGCACGGCTTTGTATTCGGCGAGCGGGTCGCCGTAGGTCCAGGGACGCCACCACCCTCCCGTTCGATCCATCTGCGCACCGAGCCGGAGATGCTCGTCGTGCAGGGGTGTGCGTGGCGTCGAGTGATGGTAGGCGCCGGCGGCGATCTCGCCGAAGGTGAGCTGGCGCGTCAGCGGACGCGCCGTGAACGGCGGCTGCAGCTCGCGGCCCTTCTCTGCGAGAAAACTGCGCAAGTGTGGAAGACAGGCCGAGCCCTGGCACGTCCCGGTGCCGGCGAGGGTCGCCCGCTTGACGAGCTCCAGCTCGTGGAACCCGTTCTCCCAGACGTGCTCGAGGTCGGCCACAGTCACATCAGAGCAGGGGCAGACCGTTCCTTCCAGAGGGCAGGGCGGGATGTCCGACTCGCGGGCAGCTTCGCCAACGACGCGGACCGGCAGGTCACGGCCCATCCTCCCCAGGCCGTCCCGAGGATGAAAGCCCAGACCCAGCGAGACCGCGTCGCACGTGTGACGGGTCTCGGTCCCGTCGGGAGCGGCGACCACGACGGCCTCGACACGCTGCGCGCCCTCGAACCGAACGACGCGCCCCTCGACCTGCTCGGCTTCGACGCCCTCGGGCGGGTCACCCACCGCCACCACACGCCCCAGGTCGATCCCGGCCTCGGCCAGAGCGCGCGCAGCCCGGGCCGTCACCAGCCCCTCCAGCTCGGCACCCGGCGCCACCGGTTGAATCTCGGCGGCGCCGGTCGCGACCACGATCCCCTCCCGGGGATGGACACAAAGCGTCCCCTCCTCGGTCCTTGCGATGACCAGCAGTCCCGCGTAGATGCCCGCGACCTCCTGGCCGTCGCCCGCGTCCAGGGTCACGACCTCCTTGCCTTCGGCCCGGGCACGATCCGCCTCCTCGGTGCCGGTCGGGCCGGTCCCGACCACGACGACGTCGCAGTGAAGGTGTCGCGCGGTAACGTGCGATTCACGCCGTTCGGCGGCGATCAGGGGCGGTCGACCGGCGGCGGCGTGATGCCGCGCCACCACTCTACCGCTTTCTGCAGCGACCTGACACGTACGCACATAACCGACGCCGTCCACCGTTGCCAGACAGTGCGGGCAATCGCCCGCGAGGCACAGACACCCGCCTCCGGTTGGATGGAGCCCGGCCCGCAGCATCGCCACCAGCAGGCTGTCGCCCGGCTCGAAGTCGACTGGCGATCCGTCTACGCTGATCTGGTCGTTAGGCATATCAGTATTTCGTGATCCATCTTGAAATCCCCCTCAGTCCCCCTTTTCCAAAGCATGTCCTGAGCTTGTCGAGGGAGGGGAAGAGTTTGATCCTGGATTGGTACTCTCTAGCAGAGAGCAATCTCCCCCCTTTGTAAAGCATGTCCCGCGCGAGCGAGCGAGTCGCGGGAGGGGGGCGTTTTGTTTCAACAACCGACGAACGATTATTCACGACTCTTGCGGACCCCGGTACCCGTGTTTTGGTTTCCCGGTACCCGATTTTCATTCCGCAATCCCAAATCCGCAATCCGCAATTGAGCCGTGCCTCATCTACCTGGCCACAACTTCTCTCACGGCCGCGGCGATCTTGTCCCTGTTCGGAAATACGTGGTCTTCGAGCGGCGGGCTGTAGGGGATCGGTACGTGGAGCGCGCAGACGCGCTTCACCGGCGCTTTCATCTTCCCGAACGTCTCCCCATCCTCGGTGGCCACAGCGGCAATCTCTGCCGACGCACCGGCGGTCGGGCCGGCTTCGTCGGCAATGATCAGCCGTCCCGTCTTCTGCACGGATGCCCGAATCGCGGCCTGATCCAGGGGGACGAGGGTGCGCGGATCGACCACCTCGACGGAGACGCCCTCTCGCTCGAGGAGTTCAGCGGCAGCAAGCGCTTCGTGCACGAGCCAGGCCAGGGCCACCACCGTCACATCGCTCCCCTCGCGTTTGATGTCGGCCTTGCCAAGCGGTAGCGTAAACTCTTCCTCGGGCACTTCGCCTTCAAAGCCCATAAGACGGCTGGACTCGAACGAGATGACGGGGTTGTCGTCGCGGATCGCCGATTTGAGCAGTCCCTTCATGTCGTAGGGCGTCGAGGGCAGCACCAGCTTCAACCCAGCCAGGTTCATGAACATCGAGTAAGGGGACTGGGAGTGCTGCGCAGCAAGCTTCGTTCCGCCGCCGACGGAGGTACGAAAGGTGATGGGGAACTTGGCCTGGCCTCCGAACATGTAATGGATCTTGGACGCCTGGTTCACGATCTGGTCCATGGCAACGAAGGAAAACGTCACCATGCTCCAGTTGACGATCGGCCGATAGCCCGACCCGGCTGCGCCAATGGCGATGCCGGTGAAGGCGCCTTCGGCGATCGGCGTGGCGCGCACCCGCTCGGTGCCGAACTCGTCGACAAGCGCCGCAGGGGCATCGGTCGAGAGGTGCAGCGTCGTCTGATCGCGCCTCATCTCCTCGAAAAGCGCTTCCATTCCGGCTTCTGCATATGAAATCCTACGCACGACGCGTCGCCCCCCTAATCAATCCGAGAACACATCCTCGACGGCCATTTCCGGGTCGGGAAACGGACTGTCCTGGGCATACCTGACCGCGGTGTCGATTGCAGCCAGGATCTCTGTGTCCATCTCTTTCCAGGCGTCCTCGCTCAAAACGCCCTGCGACATCAGATCGGTGGAAAGGCGTTTGATCGGGTCCTTCTGCAGCCATGCTTCGACCTCTTCTCGTGGGCGCAGATCCTCTGCGCTCGCCCTTTCCGTATGCCTGCGCCAGCGATAGGTCTTGCATTCGATGAGCGTAGGGCCTTCACCGGCCCGCGCCCGGCCGACCGCCTCTGCGGCGGCTTCATAGACCGCCAGCACATCGTTCCCATCCACAACCACACCCGGGATGCCATAACCGGCGGCTCGCGCCGCCACGTCGCCAAGGGCCAGGGTGTCCGCAGCCGCGGTACTGGCGGCCCAGAGGTTGTTCTCGCAGACGTAGAGCATCGGAAGCTTCCAGGCCGCGGCGATGTTGATCGACTCGTGGAACGGGCCCGCGTTCGAGGCCCCGTCTCCAAAGAAAGAGACGGCGACACGCCCTTTGCCATCGAGCTGTGCGGCCAGACCGGCACCGGTCACGATCGGGATGCCGCCACCGACGATGCCGTTCGCCCCCAGCATGCCGATGCTGAAATCGGCGATATGCATCGAGCCCCCCTTGCCCTTGCAGTATCCGGACCGTCTGCCGTAGAGCTCGGCCATCATCCGCTTCAGATCGGCGCCCTTGGCGATGCAGTGCCCGTGGCCTCGGTGCGTGCTGATGATCTGGTCGTCATCGTTCAGTGCCGCACACACCCCCACGGCGACGGCCTCCTCACCGATGTAGCAATGCACAACGCCGTAGATGGCCCCGGAATGATAGTCATCCGACGCGCGCTCCTCGAAACGGCGGATCGTCTGCATCGCGCGCAGCATCTCGAGCTGCTTCTCTGTTGTCAGATCCATTTTGTTTTCCTCAGGTGTCTATTGCGGCGCCATGCTTTTGGGGATTCTGGAGTAATGCAGTGCTGGCGTGATGGAGCATCGCAGAACCTGTCTTCCATTACTCCAACACTCCATCACTCCATTCCCCCAGCACCTGCGGTTTTACCTCTTCTCTCCATTCCCCTATTGCTCCAGCAGTTGCGTTTTCGTTCATCGCTATGCAGGCCGATCGCCCTTCGCGACCGGCGCCGTCCGGCTGTCGACACCGGGCAGCATCTTTGACGGGTCCCGGGTGACGACGATGTCGATAACGGTTGGCGTGTCACGTGTTGCGATGCCTTCGGTGAACGCTGCCCCCAGCGCCGCGGGATCCTCCACGCGGATCCCCTGGCACCCGAGATCGCGGGCTACGTTCGCGTAATCGATTTCGCTCAGATCGCTCGATTGGTAGCGGCCACCGTACATGTTGTGCTGGAGGGCCTTGACGTAGCCGGAGGCCGCGTTGTTCACGATGGCCAGGGTGCAGCCCAGGCCCAGACGGCGGGCGGTTTCGAGCTCCCCGAGCATCATGTTGAATCCGGCGTCGCCGGTAAGCCCGACCACCGGCACATCCGGGGCGGCGAGTTGAGCACCTATGGTGCCCGGCAGTCCGTAGCCGATCGATGCGAACCCCCGATTCGCGATATAGCTGCGACCGGCGCGGTTCGTGTCGTAGAGCAGTCCTGTCCAATGCGCCGCGAATCCGCCGTCCACGACCAGGATGCCATCGTCCGGCATCACACCCTGCAGCTCGCGGATCAAGCGCGCCATGTGGATCGGACGCTCGTCCGACGCGTAGCGGGGTTCCGCCTCGGCCCGCCAGGCGGCCATCCGCTCCGCGACTTCGTCCAGGTAGGTTGCGCGTCCTGCCCGCAGCGCCTCTGCGTCGTCAGCCAGACTGGCTTCGAGGTCGCGAAGTCCCTCGGCCGCGTCACCCCAGAGCGCGACGTCGGTCGGCGTTGTTCGCCCGATCTCCTCCGCCACGATGTCCAGATGGATGAAAGGGACGCCGCGCGGCATCAGGGCGAACCGTTTGGTGGCGATCTCGCCCATCTTGCATCCGACCGCGAGAATGCAGTCCGACGACTCGATCAGGTCGTTGGCGATACGCGACCAGCGGCCGAACAGACCCACACTCAGCGGATGCGTGCACGGGATCGCGCCCTTCCCGCTCAACGTCTGTGCGACCGGAACGCCGAGCCCTTCGGCCAACTCCAGAAGCGCCTCGTAGGCGCCCGAGAGGTGCACACCCCCCCCGGCGAGTAAGATCGGTCGGTTGGAACTGCGTAATCGCTCCGCCGCCCGGGCAACGGCTTCGCGACCGGGGCGGGGCCGCTGTGCCGGGATGGAGAGGGTCTCTGGATCGACATACAGGTCGTCGCTCGGATAGTCGAAAATCCCGTGCGCCACATCTTCGGGCACATCGAGCACGACCGGGCCGGGACGCCCGGACGTGGCGATGGCGTAAGCCCGCCGCACGAGCTCTGGTATTCGGAGTCCCTTTTCGATACGAATCAACGACTTGACCGCCGGAGCCAGAATTTCTGTCTGGCGCGCTTCCTGCGTCATGTTTTTCCAGGAATGATCGCGGTTGCTGTCGCCGACGATCACGATCAGGGGCACCCCCGCGTTCAACGACTCGACCAACCCGGTCACCAGGTTCGTGGCCCCGGGTCCGAGCGTGGCGTCGCAAATGCCGGGTCGCCCGGTCACGCGTGCCCACGCGTCGGCGGCGAACACCCCGCAGCGCTCGTCGTTGATCAGTGTATGTTTGAGGCCCAGCTCGCGCACTGCGTCGTAGAAGGGCAGCAGTTGGAACCCGCCCATGCCGAACATCGGGGCGGGGTTATGGCGCTTGAGCATCTCAGCGAGGGCCTGTCCCCCGATCATTTGCACGGATGAAGACATAGGTTCTCCGCGGATTACGAAAAAAGCGATGCTGCAAAAGCGGGCACCGTCATGCCGACGGTGACGCCGCGTTTCGCAGCCTGGTTGTTGATGTACGAAATGATACCGCTCTCCCACGCCGAACGTGCATCGCCGATGCGGGCGCTCGAGGCGTCGACTGTGGCAGCCGGGATGGCGGCTTGATCCAGGACTTCGAGACGCTGGATGCCGGCCTGATCGATTCCGACGCCGGCATCGTTGAACACCGCGCCCCGTGCCTGGACAGCGATCCCATAACCAGGTCTGCCCGCAAGTACGCCGCCGTGCGATCCCGTCACGATGATCGCATCTGCATCACCGCTGTCGACGAGGGAGGCCGAGTCGCAGGCGATCACCCGAACCGGCGTCTCGCCCAGCAGACAACGCGCCTCCTCGTAGGCCGGTGCAGCGCCCTCGAACACTTCACCGCGACACATAACCTCTGTCGCTTCCTTGCAGGTCTGGCCTTCTGCGCAGCCAAGGGCTTTGGCGGCCCCGTTACAGAAACTGAGGCGCCCACGATCGAGCGTGTCCGCGCCATCTCCGATGCGCGCCGATGTATGGGCAATCGTTGCCGCGGCCATCTCCAGCGGCTGCAGATAATCGAGCGCGCGAATGCCTGCGCTGTCTTTTCCGACGCCTGCGTCGTTAAAGATCACACCACGCAGACCGGCGAGCGACGCCAGATACCCGCAGTAGCGCCCCCCGTGTGATCCGGCGACGACGACGGTCCCCCGAAACTCGGGACCCAGTTTGGTGATGGAATCGACGCATTGAACGGCTTGCATATTCGATAATCCCAAAGACAAGGCGGCGGAAGCTCAGACGCCAACAGATCGTTCCATCGAATCGATGGGCCACGGTCTCCTACGCTTTGCGGTTGCCGGACTCAAAAAGGGTATCTTCTGACACGCCGTCACCCAGACTTACGGCCTGTCCGACAGCTGCCAGATTGTTGCCCATCATACAGACGTTCGCCGTCTCCGTTCCATCCAGCTGTAAGAACGTCCCCGTTTCAGCAGCCGCCCGAGAGCCGGTGATATGCACGTCCCGGCAATTTTGCAGGTGCAGAGCTGGAGAGGTGCCCTTCGGCACGCTCTGACGTCCCCCGAATCCTTCGATCCTCATGCCTGCCACCCTGTCGGCAAACACCGCCGACCGCTCCGGAAGTTCACCTTCGGCATCCACCACCACCTCCACGTCCCGAAGCTTCAAACCCTTCACGTTCGAGAACACCATGTGCGCAGGCGCCGCCGCGTGCTGTCCGCCGTCGGGGTCGTCCCACCGAATCCGACCGCCTCGGTGTTTCGAAATCTGGTTCAGGTCTTGAAATCTGGTCACCCGCACCGTCACATTCTCGATCGCCAGTCGCTCGATCGGCTGCGATTTCATTCCCTGTGCCAAGCACCGCCCGCCGGTCGAGATTACGATATTGCTCAGCTTCACGTCCCGGATTGCCCCCGTTCTCGAGTCCGGACCCCGCCGCTCCAGATCTATCAGAATCGGCCACTCGGAGGCACCCGTTTTCGGGCTGGGCTTCGTCTCGATCGTGATGTTGGAAAAGGTCACCGCCTCTATCGTGCCCCCATCCTTCATAAGAAGCCCGATCCCCAAATGTGTGTTCCGAATCGTGCAGTTGCTGAACGTCACGTGACGGATGTTCCCGAAACTTTCCGTGCCCAGCTTCAGCCCCGAAGACGTCGTCTCCAGCGTGCAGTTCGTCACTGTGATGTTCTCGCACACATACGGCTCTGTGGCCTTCATGACGATGCAGTCGTCTCCAGCGATAATGTGACAGTCGGAGATGTGCACGTTCGTCGAACAGTTCGTATCGATCCCGTCCGTATTGGGCCCGAGAATATCGTTCAGAATTTTCACCCCCGAGATCAGTACCCTGTCGCACCGGAATGGGTGAATCGTGAACGAGGGCGAGTTGGCCGCCGTGAAATCCCGCATCAGCACGTCCCGGCACTCTTCAAAGTAGATCAGGCGTCCGGGACGCCACTCCGCCTTGTGCCACCCGTTTTCCTTCCGCACCCAGAAGGCCTCCCCCTGCCCGTCGATGCAGCCGGGACCGAGAATGGACACATTCTGTGCGCCTTTGGCGTAGATAAGGACCGCGGAAGACCCCCTTATGGCCTCAGCAAGGTGGGGCACGTCGTCGTAGTCGGCCCGGTCGGTGCTGCCCCACAGCGTGGCGCCAGCTTCCAGCTGCAGCGTCACGTGGTCTTTGAGGCGAATCGTCCCGGTGAGGTAATCTCCCGAAGGCACCACCACTGCGCCCCCGCCGGCCTGATTGCAGTCGTCGACGGCCTGTTGGATGGCGCTCTTATCGTTGGCCTGCTTGTCCCCTTTCGCACCGTAACTTCGAACGTTCCAACCGGTCTCCAACGCTCTCTCCTTTTCTTGTGCATTCATTCGCGGTATCTTCCAAATCGATCGTCGCCCGCGTTCCGACCAATGCAGTATAGCGAAGTCCCCTTGCGTAGAACGAACGTTCAGACGCCCGCAGATCATTCCATCAATCGATGGACCACGGCCTCCAGAGCGGCGACGACCCCCTTCGTGGAGCGTTCCAGCGTCATCCCCGTTTCGAGACCAGGACGATCCTCGGCCTGCTCCGGCAGGCGGGGTACGTGGATGAAACCTGTGGGAATCTGCAGATCACGCTCCGCGAAGTCGTGCAGCGTCGAATACATGAGATGATTGCAGAGGTAGGTCCCTGCGAAATAGGACAGGCCGGCCTCCAGATCGACCGCCTGGATACCGGACACAATTTCTCTCGTAGGCAGAGTGGAGAAATAAGAAGCGGGACCATCGGCGACGATCGGTCGCTCCTCCTTACCGGTCCCCTCTTCGTCATCCCTTAGATTGAGTGCCACACGCTCCACACGGATCGACGGGCGATTTCCAGCCATTCCGAGGGAGACCACCGCGAGGGGTCCGTGCTCCTCGATCATCGGCAGAACCCCCTCCACATCCTCGCCGTAGATCACCGGCAGGACAACCGAAACGACCTCACAGCCGCCCACCGTAGCACCTGAAAGGGACTCCGCGATCTCCCCCGCGGGATTGCGTTCCCAATCCCCAAAGGGACCAAACCCCGTCAGTAGAATTCTCGTGGCGCTCAACCTTGACAACCCTCGATCAAAATATCATCTTGTGGCCCAATCCACAGACAATCGGCAACTTTCCAATTGGTGAACCATGACTCGAATCGATGTTCGAACAAACCGGCAGACTGAGCTCCTGGGGATCACAGAACAGATACAGGAAGCCGTCACGAAGAGCGGCATCGTCAGCGGCATCTGCCACGTCTACGTGCCCCATACGACGGCCGCCGTCACCATAAACGAAAACGCCGATCCGATGGTCGCCCACGACATCCTGCTCGCGGTCGACAAACTGATCCCGCTGCGTGATCCAGAATACCGGCACATGGAAGGCAACTCGGCGGCCCACATCAAGGCCTGTTTTTTCGGGACTTCTGAGACGATTTTCGTTCGAGATAGCCGTCTACAGCTGGGTACGTGGCAGGGCATCTTTTTCTGCGAGTTCGATGGGCCTCGAAGTAGGCACGTTGACGTTAGAACTGTGGAAGCGTAATCATCGCTGTTGGTGAGGCCATCAGCACCGCGATCCTGGAGTAATGCAGTACTGGAGCGATGGAGTATTGGGAAAGACAAAAACCGTGGCCCTGTTTCCTCGATACTCCATTACTCCAACACTCCATCCCCCCAACACTCGCGTTTTTTGCTCGTTTTCTCAGCGCTTCTGCTGTGAACCCACTCCTCCGAAGCAGATGATGTAGCCATCCGGATCCTCCACGTAAAAGTCGGTTGTCCCCCAAGGGCGTTCGCCGATCGGCTTGATGATGGTGGCCCCGTTCGCTTCGAACTCCTCGTGCAAGGCCTCGACGCCCTCCACGCCAGCGCTCGCGTCGAGGTGCTCGTTGTTCTTCCGATGTGCACGATCCTCCACGGTCTTCGGCGCCCACTTCAGGTGAATCACGAGGCCGTCGCGACTTATCCCTGCGTAGAAATCATCGTAGACAAAGTCGACCTTGAAGCCAATCTTGTCCCGGTAGTAGGCGATCGACTGCTGAAGGTCATCCACGAGAAACTGCGGGGCGAGCGATACCAGGTGGGGCTGCGTCGTCGATTCTGTGGCCATGAGATGTCCTTCCAAAAGACCGTTGTGGGTTAGACGCCCCGACGGGCAAGAGACGCCCCACCGGGACGTCTCTACACGATTAGATTTCCTTCTGTTCCTGAACTCGCGTCCCCGCCAAGCGCCTCCCGAATCTTGTTCAGATCCTTCCGCAGAGTTTCTTCGAAGATCAGATAATCTGCGCTGTGAATGACCAGGTTGCCGCCCGCCTTGGCCCACTCGATTTCCAGATCGAGCCCTTCCCAGAAGAAGTGGATCCCTGCGCCGATCCCCTTCTCCCGCGCCTTCCGATAGATCTCTCTGACGGCACGGTCGAACAGAGGATCTCCGTACTTTTCAGGAATTCCCAGACTGACGGAGAGATCGTGCGGACCGATCAGGACGGCGTCAAGCCCCTCGACGTCCAATATCTCATCAAGCCGGTCCATAGCCGGGACACTCTCCACGTTCGCAATTAGCACACTATTCGCGTTTCGATCTTTGATATAATCGTCCGTCTCGGAATTCAACGTCGCCCGGTCATCCAGGACGTCACGCCTGAGTTTTCCTCTCAGGGGACGCAACTTCACCGCTCCTACCAATTCACGGACCTCATCTGCGGACTCGACGTATGGAGCAATGATCCCTGTCGCTCCTCCATCGAGCGCCATCTCTGCCGCCACGGGATCAGGACTGGGGATGCGAACGATCGGTGGAATGTCCAGGGCCCTATACGTATTGCACATCCACGAAAGCGTGGTGCGCTCTATCGGCACGTGCTCCGTGTCGATGAACACGAAATCCACACCGGTGTTCCGAACCGCCTCGGGCCAAAGTGGAGAGGGTGAAAGGATTGCTGTCCCGTAAACATACCTGCCGTCGTGGAGTCTCTCCGAAATTTCAGCCCCTGTCATTCTGTCTCCTTGGTTGGATCAGTAGCGGGATCTATCAGATTTTCAACTACGGCGAGACTTTTTTCGATTCTGGAGTATCGCAGTACTGGAGTCCTGGAGTAATGGGAAACCAAACTCAAGCCTGTCTTCCCAATACTCCATTACTCCAACACTCCATTCCCCCCAGAACTCGTGCACTTTTGCTTAGGCTCGTCCTACCGGGCTATGTTTAAAGATCGTTTCATCATATTCCACTAGCGGAAACTTGGGTACTACGGTCTCGTTTACAACGTTTCCGGGAAAAGGCCAATGGCCGTTCACGACGGACACGAGGTTTTCTACCTGGATCCTTGCCCAGGTCTCCATCGATTGCACAGATAGTCCGGCGACGTGGGGCGAAACGATGACGTTGTCCAGCTCAGAAAACGGATGGTTGGGGTTGGGATCGATCTCTTTGTTGACGTCGAGCTTTTCAAATGTGTCGATGCCGGCGCCCGCCAGCCGCCCCTCCTTGAGGGCGCGGACCAGCGCGAGTTCATCCACCACTGCGCCGCGTGCGGTATTAATCAGAAATGCCTTATTCTTCATCTTTCCAAGCGCAATTTCATCCAGAAGGTGATGCGTTTCGGGCGTGAGGGGCAGATGGAGCGAAACGTAATCGGAGGTGGAAAGCAGGGTGCCCAGATCGACCAATTCAACCCCGAGATCCTGTGCCACCAACCGCTTAGCATCACCCATGTCCCGACAGGTCGCCAGGACGCGCATGCCGAACGCCTTTGCGCGCTGTGCGACGATTCTACCGATGGAGCCGAACCCGACCAGCCCGAGCACGCAGGCAGACAGCCTGATGCATGCATTGCTCGATGAACGCGCCTCTCCAAACCGGCCCCGATCCGTCAATTCGGACATTTGAGGCAGCTTTCGAGAGAGCGAAAGGATCATCGCCATCGTGTGGTCCGCAACATCCTCCACACAGAACCAGGGGTCGTTCGACACGACGATTTGAAAATCCGTGGCCGCGTCGGCATCGGTCTTGTCCGTTCCTACCCCGGTGTGAGAGATATGTCTACAGTTCTCAAGGCCTCCCAGCGTTTCTCGCGACAGCCGCGTCGAGACGTTGATCAGAATATCGGCGTCAGCGCAAGCCTGTAAGATTTCCTGCGGTGTTTTCACCTCAACTTCTATGGGATCGAGTCCATACAGCTTATACAGCTCTGTCTCAAGCGGATGAACTGGAAAGATTTTAGCGTCTAACCTCACGATTTTAAGTTCAGTAGACATTGCCGCGTCATTCTCCGCGATTCTGGAGTATTGCAGTAGTGGAGTGTTGGAGTATTGGACAACTGACATTCTAACCTTGCCATCCCATTACTCCATTACTCCAATTCCCAACACTCGCGCCTTTCTTCATCCATAATGTTCCAGTTCCCTCGGCACCGTCGTCAGGCACTCGGGCTCACCCTCTCGAACCACGAGCGTATCTTCGATATTCACGGACCCGATGCCCTTGATGCGCACCGTCGGCTCCACGTTGATGACCATGCCCGGTTCCAGGGCCCTTTCATTCGACTCGACCAGGAACGGCGGCTCGTGCACCGCGCGTCCGAGGGCGTGCCCGGCCTGGCTCGTCAACGAGGTGAGCCCTTCATCAGCGAACATCCCCATGCACGTCCGGTAGAGTTCCGAGCATTTCACACCCGGCCGGACCGCCGAACGAAGGGCCTGATTGATCCGGATTATCGAAGCTTGTGCCTTCCGGGCATCTTCGCTCACCTTCCCGAAGGCCATGGACCGCGAGAGGTCGGATTGGTACCCCTGATAACTCCCCCCGATGTCCAATCGAGCCATGTGGCCCCGTTGAAGACGGTTGTCCGTCGGCTCCACCAGGTAGGCGCCCTTCGGGCCGAAGGCGATCTCGGTGTATTCGTGTCTTAATTCAGCCTTCTGGATCCGGTCGACGACGACGCGCTCCCATTCCAGCTCGGTCATGCCTTCCTCGAGCCCTCGATAGGCCTCGTCCGCCGCGAGACTGCAACCCTCGGCCGCCTTTCTCATTCGCGCGATCTCTTCCTCGCACTTCACCGCACGAAGTTCCCATAGGATCTCATCGCAATCCTGAAAAGTCGTGTTCGGCAGAAGCCGCTTGAGCCTCTCGAACGTCCCCACCCGTATCTGCTCCCACTCGATCCCGATGTTGCCGTTCTCGGCACCCTTTTCCGTGATGGTTTGAGCCAATACTTTGGCTGGGTCGGCCGCTCCCCCGACATCATCACCCCCGCCCTCCACGTGGAAGCTGGCCCCGGCATATCTCCGGTCTTTAATCCACGGGTCCTGCCACTCGACAACCATAGACTCGTTCGAGAAACCGATGAAGAAGGCAGATTCCGGCCCGTCGGGCAGCAGACCCACGAAGCTGGCGTAGTAGGTTCGGCCGTCCTCACTCAGGTAGCTGGGATTTATAGAGGGGTACCAGGTCAGATCGGCCAGGTAGCCGACACTGGCCTGGCTGCTTGCCAGCAGCAGGTCGATGCCGGCGTCACGCATCGCGCTGGTTAGCTTTTCGTAATTGAATGCGCGCATGTTATTGGGGACCCATTGAATTGGGCCCTGCATTGGTCTGGGGCGAACACAAGGTTCGCCCTTACGGCTCTTTATTTACCCGAATACTACCATTCGATCCGGTCCCCGAATATGATACGCCGAACGACGATCCTGTCGTGTCCGAAAGGACACGACGCACGATCCACGATCCCCGGATTCTCAGTACCCGGTACCCGGACTACAGCTTGGCCAGAATTTCCCCCATCCTCTTCCCGGCCGACTTGAACCAGTCTCGCAGGAGGAAGACATCCAGACCGATGCAGAAGTGCTTCACACCCATTTCGATGTACTTGTCTGCTTGCTCGGGGGTGTAGATCTCTGCCCGTGGAGCGATCCCCATCTTTAACGCGGTCTCGATCACGTGCGCTTCCGCCTTAACTACCTCTGGATGATCGTACTGCCCGGGGTGCCCGATGCTCAACGAATAGTCCCCGGGTCCGAACTGGACCATATCGACCCCTTTGACCGAAAGCAGTGCCTCCAGATCTTCGATCGCTTCGGCCTTCTCGATCATCAGCGCGATCACCACGTCCTCCATCGCCTGAACAAAGGCTGGAGCGCCGTAATCCTGGACGAATCCCGCACCGCGACGCAGGGAGGTGCCGTGCTGGCCGCCCGTTCCAGGCGTTTCAGCCCTCACGGCGCGCACGCAATCTTGCACATCCGCCACGGTCCTCACATCTGAATAGAGGACGTTCTGAATCCCCGCACCGATCGCGCGTGATGCGAGATAGGCCCGAAGTTCCTGCTCCACTTTCATCATTGAGGTCATCGAGTCGAAAAGTTCGACCGTACGACCCAGGTTCTCGAGGAGGTGGAGATCATACGGCGCATACTCGGCCACAAACTCGACGTAATCGAACTGTCCGGAGTGGCCGATCAGCTCCACAATGATCGGATCGATGATCTGGATTCGCGTTCCCAGGCTGGGCTCGCCTGCATTCAATCGTTCTCGAAGTCGATTGCTTCGCATGTCCTCAAGCTCCTAATCGAAAAAGACTCCCGTCGATACATCTATACATGTAAACAGGGAGGCATAACAAATGCCTCCCCATCCACGAAAAGAACTTCCCGAGTTTATCGCTGAGAAAGAAAATCGCTGATCGGAAGACTCAACCAGTCTCTGCTCACAAAATCGGCCATCGTCAACACAAACAGAATGATCAGCCAGAAGAACCCCGCGCCCGCAAATACCCACGTCAGCCGGCTGCTGTATCGCACGTGCATGAAGTAGAGCACGACCAGGAGGCCCTTGAACACAGCGATCGAAATCGCCACCACCGTGTTCAGAGGACCCAGGTCTACGAAGGCCACGGCAATCGTCACACCCGTAAAGACGAGGAGTGCAAGAAATATCAGATAGTAGACCGATTTGGGGATCGAGTGGTCCGACATCAGTGTCGCCCGATCAAGTATAGGAGTGGGAAAAGGAAGATCCAGACGATGTCCACGAAGTGCCAGTAGAGCCCGACCATCTCTACCGGAGAATAATAGGCCGCGGAAAAGCGGCCTCGAAGCGTCTTCACAATCAGCCAGATCATCAGCCCGGCACCGATCACCATGTGTAAGGCGTGCATCCCCGTCATCGCGAAGTAGAGCGCGAAGAAAAGCTGGACCTGGCCGGACAGTGGCCCTTCATACTGGAAATACTTACCAGGCACGAGATGCTCGTGCCACTTGTGCGAGTACTCAACCGCCTTCACGCCCAGAAACACCCCGCCCAGGAGCATCGTCAACAACAAAAAAATCACGATATGCCTCGGATTGCCCCGCTGTCCTGCGCGTACGGCAAACGCCATCGTCAAGCTGCTCCCGATCAGGACTGCGGTGTTGAACCCGCCAAGCGCGATGTCCAGGTGATGACTGCCCTCAGCGAACGCCGCCGGGTATGAGAATCGGTAGACCATGTAGACCGTGAACAGTCCGCCGAAGAAGAGCACCTCTGTGACCAGAAACGCCCACATCCCCAGCGTGGCGCACTCCTTCTGTTGGTCCATGTCCTCGAAATGATGGGCAAGGGCCGGGTGTTCAGGCACGCTTAGCCTCCTCCCCGATCTCGACATCGTATGCGTAGGCTTCCTGCGTCACGACAGGCGTCTCGTCGAAGTTGAACGTCGGCGGCGGCGAGTGCGTCTGCCACTCCAGCCCCCTCGCCCCCCACGGATTCGGACCGGCAACCTTTCCGTAGCGCAGCGACCAGAGCAGGTAGACGAGCGGGATGACGTATCCGACCGCGAGGATCGATGCACCCGCGGTCGACATCACGTTCAGAACCTGGAACTCATCCGGATAGGCGTGGTACCGTCTCGGCATACCAAGGTATCCCAGGATGAACTGAGGGAAAAAAGTCAGGTTGAACCCCACATAGATCATGAGCGCCGAAAAGCGCGCCCACCCTTCGGGGTAGAGCCGGCCGACGATTTTTGGCCACCAGAAATGGATCCCACCCAAATAGGCCATAATGGCCCCGCCGACCATGATGTAGTGAAAGTGGGCCACGATGAAATAGGTGTCGTGAAGATGGATGTCCATCGCCAGGGAGGACAGAAAGAGCCCCGTCAAGCCCCCGAAAGTGAACAGACCGATGAAACCCATGGCGTAAAGCATGGGAGATTCATACGAGATAGAACCTTTGTAGAGCGTGGCCGTCCAGTTGAAGACCTTGATGGCCGAAGGGACCGCCACGAGAAAGCTCAGCACGGAGAAGACCATACCCGCGTAGATGGACTGGCTGCTCACGAACATATGGTGTCCCCACACCAGGAACCCGAGCACGGCGATCGCAAGGCTGGAGAACGCGATGAAACGATAGCCGAAGATTCGCTTTCGGGAGTAACAGGTCACGAGTTCGCTCACCACGCCCATCCCCGGAAGGATCATGATGTAGACTGCGGGGTGAGAGTAGAACCAGAACAGATGTTGAAACAGCACGGGATCCCCGCCAAGGGCTGGATCGAACACGCCGATCCGGAAAGCCCTTTCCAGGGCGACAAGTACGATCGTAATCGCCAGGACCGGCGTCCCCAGAATCTGGATGATGCTCGTCGCATAGTGCGCCCAGACGAACAGGGGCAGCCGGAACCAGGTCATTCCTGGCGCCCGCATCTTGTGGATCGTGACGATGAAGTTGAGTCCCGTCAGGATCGAAGAAAACCCGGCGGTGAAGGCGCCAAGGGCCGTCAGGATCACGTGTGAATTGGAGTACGTACTGCTGTAGGGCGTGTAAAAAGTCCATCCTGTGTCTACGCCTCCTGCCGCCATGGCCCACAACGCAAGGCCCCCCCCGATGGTGTAGATGTACCAGCTGAGCAGATTCACCCTCGGGAAGGCAAGGTCCTTCGCACCGATCATGATCGGGATCAGAAAGTTCCCCAGTACGGCCGGGATGGACGGGATCAGGAAGAAGAAGATCATCATGACCCCGTGCATCGTAAACATCCTGTTGTAGGTCTCGGCCTGCATCAGGTCGCCCTGCGGCGTCAGCAGTTCCAGGCGGATCAGGACAGCGAAAAGACCGCCCAGAATGAAGAAGAGCGTAATCGACACCAGATACAGGAGCGCGATGCGCTTGTGGTCCGTCGCCAGGAGCCACGACCGGATCCCGTAGTCAGCGGTCAGGTAGTTCAGACGAGAGGTGCGTTTCACTCCAGCCTGTTCGGGTGCTGCCGAACTCATCTTCCGGGCCCCCTGTCCATATCAATCCTCTCCGAGCGACTTGATGTAGGCGATGAGCTGCAGTATACCTTCCTCGCTGATCTGACCAGCGAACGCGGGCATGAGCGGCTTGTAGCCCACCATCAGCCTCGCATTTGGATTCAAGATCGACTCCCGTATGTAGCCCTCATCCATCACCACGGTCCCACCGCCCTGCAGCCGAAGCGTCTCACCGAACAGCCCGTCCAGCGCCGGACCGCGTCCCTCCTTGTCGTCTCGGTGACAGGTCGCACAGCCGCGCTCCTGGAACAGACGTTCTCCTGCGACCTCCATCGGTTCCCCGGATTCACCGCCCAGCCACGCGGAGTAGTCGGCAGGCTCCATCGCGATCACCTGTCCGATCATCTTGGAGTGTTTTGTGCCGCAGTACTCCGCGCAGAAAAGGTGATAGACGCCCGCCTTCGTGGCCTCGAACCACATCGTCGTGTAGCGTCCAGGCAGGACATCCATCTTGACTCGAAACGCCGGGATGAAAAAGTCGTGGATCACATCTTCCGAGGTCATCGTGAGACGCACGGGCTGACCGATCGGGACGTGCAGGCTGTTGATCTCTCGCTTCCCTTGTGGATGCTGCACCTTCCACATCCACTGTTTCCCCACAACGTAGATCTCCATCGCGTCGGCAGGTGGGTTGTAAATCGAGAAATAGAGCGTCGCGCCCCACACGAAAATGACCATGGCCAAGCCCAGGGGGATGAGCGACCAGGTGAGCTCCAGTTTCAGGTTGCCTTCGACTGCGGGGGGCCGGTAGTCCTCCGAGCGGCGACGGTATCGAATCGCGAAGACAAAGATCGTGACGAAGATGCCCGTCGAAAAAAAGAGACTGAGCGCGATCAGAACGAAGTAGAGGGCGTCTACGCTGTCCGCAAACGTCGAAGCGCTCGGTGGAAAGAGAGAGAAATCTGTCCACATACCTAAACGAAATGCCTCAATGTCTGGTGAAAGGCCATATCTAGTCCTTAAGCAGCGCCAACAGGCCCACCGCTCTGGCGTCGTTCGCGTCGAAGCATGATGAACACGAACCCACCCAGCAGCCCGACCGTCGCGATGCCCGCCAGTCGGACCACGTTCATGATGACCAGGCTGTACTTTCCTGAGCTTGGATCGTACCTGAAGCAGTAAAGGAGCACCTCGTCCACGGCCGTTCCGATCTCGTTCGCAGAGGCCTCGATCAACCCCAGTCGCAGGTCTCTCGGTGCGTACTCGATGCCGTAAAAATAGCGGGACAGTCTGCCTTCCGGAGTCAGGACCATCACCCCGCTGGCGTGCGCAAACAGCTCGGAACCCGGATCATAGACATATCGAAACCCGACCGCCCGGGTCAGCGCCTCGATCGAGGCCGAATCCCCGGTGAGGAAGTGCCATCCCGAAGCCGCGCCCTTTCGCCCGTATCTTCCTACATAAGATTCCTTCTTCTCCCGGGCGAGGTCCGCAGTCTCTTCAGGGTCAAAACTTACCGTGATCACTTCGAACTCGCTCCCGACATCGAATGAAAGCACCCGAAGGCTGGCCAGAAGACCGTTCAAGATCTGAGTGCAGAGCATCGGACATTCGTAATAGACCAGTGAGAGAATGGCCGGCTTTTCCCCGAGATAGTCGCCCAACCGAACTGCTTCGCCGGCCTCGTTTCGGAAGGCCAGGTCCAGGGGGATTGCGTCCCCAAGCCTTTGATCGATGCCGACCTCACTCAAAACGGTCTGCACCCTCTGCTGCCCGCTCGCCGTAAACGCGCATAGCAGGCAGAGGATGCAGCAGGCCAGGAGACGGATCCCACCGCGGCCTGCCCTCATCTTCCTCCCCCCTTTTGACCCCTTGCCGGAAGCCCGCGGTCGGCAAGGAGCGCCATGGCCCGCGCCACAGGAATTCGGACGACACCGTTGCTGCGGTCCACCCACTCGTAGTGCGTCAGAAGGGCGGCCTCCTCAGCCCGCTGTCCCACGAGTTCCTCTGAAGGGTCCGTTTGTAGACGCGGCCCGGGTGGCGGCGCGCGAAACGCCGCGGTCGCAGGAAGCTGCGGTCTATTGTCTGACCCGAGGCTTGCCAGAAGATCGAACATCCCGGCCATCAGTCCGATGCCCAGGAGCATTATCAAAAGCAGAACGATCCCGGAGATGATCAGAGGAGAGATCCTCGCATCGGAAACCTCGTAGCCCTTGTCGATGCTGTCAGCTGACGTCTCGTTGTGGGTCGGTTCACTCATAGTCCTAATGGCCCTCCGCAGAAGCCAGCGCTTCTTCAAGCCCGGGGTCTTTGATCGGTATCAGTGACTTCCCCTTCAGCTGCCAGGCGAAAAATGCCAGCCAGAGCCCACCGATGCCGATCGGCGCCGCCAGATCCATCCAGTGGATGTGCACGGGCGCCGAATGGGATCCGTGGCTGCCGAATGCAGGGGTGACGATCCAGAACAGGTCCACCAGCCGCATGAATAGCATCCCGATGGCGACACCCATCATCACCTTTGCCCGACGCTTGATCTGTCGGGAAAGCAGAAGCGAGAACGGAAGCACGAAGTGAAACAGAATCACCCCCAGCGCGATCCACCCCCAGCCCCCCTTGATTCGGCTCAGATACCAGGAATTCTCCTCCGGAAGATCTCCGGCCCAGATGATCAGCCACTGCGAAAAAGAAAAGTAGGCCCACAGCATCACGAAGGCGAACATCAGGGTCCCGAGATCCCTCAGGTGCTTGGGTGACGCCAGATCTGACAGCGGCTTCCGGTCAGATAGCTTGGCCACCATCACGATCGCCAGCGCCATCGTGGCCAGGGCCTGGCCGATGATGAAAAGGAGGCCGTAGATAGTCGAAAACCAGTGCGGCTCTAGAGACATCACCCAGTCGATCGATGCGAAGGTGACCGTGATCCCGTAGAGCAGCAGGCCGGGGCCGCTCAACATCTGCAGTCGCCGGCTCAGAGAGAGGTCTCCAGTACGGTCCTGCTCGAGAGACCACCGGTTCAGGAAGAAGACCATCCCGGTCCAGATCAGGAAGTAGACCACGGCCCGGGCGATGAAGAAAGGGACATTGAGATAGGACTGCTTATGCTGCAGGACCTCATCGACGGCCACAAGGTCTGCGTGCGTCCATATATATATGTAATGCATCCCGGCCAGGATCGGGATGAACAGCAGGGCCATCAGCGGCATGGTTCGGGACGCCGCCTCGAGCAGACGGCGGATCAGGAAGCCCCAGCCTCCCCCGACCATGTGGTGCAGCATGACCAGGGCGATGCTTCCCAATGCGATCCCAATCCAGAAAAGGTACCCGAACAGATACGACCGAAAGAACTGCTCGGGACTCAGCAGGGCGCCCGCGACACACGCGGCCAGGGCCACGACGCCGACGAGAAGCGACCGCCTCTGAATCTGGTCTATAAAAGGGTGATCTATTGACTCTGCTTGCGCCACTTACCTACTCCGCTTCGAGTCGCCTGCGTTCTGCTTCCGGCAGGTCTTCGATTCCAGCGTGCTGGCTCAGCTGCAGCGCGCGAATGTATGAGACGATCGCCCACCTGTCCACCGGCGTAATCCTGGAGGCGTAGCTGGCCATGGTTCCGTAACCGCTCGCCATCACGTCGTAGAAATGTCCGACAGGCTCTTCCCGCAGGCGGTCTATGTGGAGCGATGGAGGTGGCTTGAATCCCCGCCTCACAACCATACCCTTTCCGGTGCCGGCCCGGTCGTGACAGGGCGTACAGAAAATTTCGTATCGCTCGCGACCGCGCTGGATGACTTCCATCGTCACCGGAAACGGGAATGTCGTCGCCAGATCATCGCCGACCTTGCCTGTGTAGAGATGGGGGTCTGCGCGGAGCTGGCCGCGCGCGACCGTGCCCCTTACCTGGGGACGCGCAGATCGGCCATCCTTGAAAAAGGCGCTCGCTTCGAGCGGCTCGTAACGCGGCTGGTCGAACATGGCCTGTCTGAGCTGTTCCAGGCCGGTCTCTCCCCGGCACCCCGCGCTCAGCGTCAGGCAAATGAGGAACCGCCACACGAATCTCAAGCCGGCTCCCTTATGGCTCAACTTCCGACACCTCGACAGGATTCAGGCCCTCCAGAAACCTTCTCGTTTCCACGAGATCGAACTGTGCATCGACAGACTCGATACAGAGGAAGAACTGGTCTCGTGTCGCCAGTTTGAAACTCTCCACGTTGAACACGGGATGATAGGGCATGGGTAAGCCGTTCAGGGCCAGCATTCCGAACACGGCCGCGCCCGCGGCCGCAAGGATGGTCATCTCGAACGTCACCGGTATGAACGCCGGCCAGCTGTGAAACGGCCTTCCGCCCACGTTCATCGGATAGTCGATCACTGCGGTGTAATACTGGAGCAGGTAGCCCGCGAGCCCGCCGAGCAGACCGCCGAGCAGGACGAGGGCCGGAAGGCCGGTCCGAGTGAAACCCAGCGCCTCGGCCAGGCCCTCGATCGGCATCGGGCTGTAGCCATCCATCTTCCGGTAGCCTGCCCCATAGGCGCGTTCAGTCGCCTTGACCAGGTCTTCCGGACTGTTGAAATCGGCCATCAACCCGTAGAGATGCGGTTTCTCATTCATGGGGTCTTACCTTACTCAGCTCACGAGACGAGTAACATTCCTACTTCTGGTCCTCCGGCTTGGAAGGCACCAGGGTGCGCATCTCGAAAATCGAGATCATCGGCATGATCCTGAGAAAGAGGAACATCAACGTAAAGAACAGCCCGATCGAGCCCACGTACATCCCCCAGTCCCAGACCGTGCCCGAATACATGTCCCAGGACGAGGGCATGAAATCCCGATGCAGACTCGTCACCACGATCACGAACCGCTCGAGCCACATCCCGAGATTCACGAACATCGCCACACAAAACAGTCCCAGTGCACTGGTGCGAACTTGTCTGATCCAGATCGCCTGCGGCGCCAGGCCGTTGCAAATCATCAGCATCCAGTAGATGTGCGCGTAGGGGCCGTTCATCCGGTTCTGCATCATGTAGCCTTCATACGGACTGGCGCTGTACCACGCAAAGAACACTTCCATCACGTATCCGTAGAACACGATCAGGCCCGTCGCTAGCAGGACCTTGGCCATGTTCTCCAGGTGCCGGTTCGTGATGAAATCTTCGAGCCCGTAGACCTTCCGGAGCGGAATGGCCAGCGTCAGCACCATAGCGAACCCGGCGTAGATCGCCCCAGCCACGAAATAGGGTGGGAAGATCGTGGCGTGCCAGCCTGGAATGATGGCGATCGCGAAATCGAAGCTCACGATCGTATGTACCGAGATCACGAGCGGTGTGGCCAGGCCGGCAAGCAGCAGATAGGCCGTCTCGTAGCGATACCAGTGCCTCGCCGATCCCCGCCACCCCATGGCCAGGATTCCGTAGACCGCCCGTGCCCAGCGGTTCAGCGTCCGGTCCCGTAGGGTGGCCATGTCGGGAATCAGTCCCACGAACCAGAACAGGGCCGAGACCGTTGCGTAGGTCGAAACCGCGAACACGTCCCAGATCAACGGGGACCGGAACTGAGGCCAGAGCCCCATCGTATTCGGGTAAGGGAGTAGCCAGTAGGCCGCGAGCCAGGGGCGGCCGGCGTGGAGGAGCGGAAAGAGGGCCGCGCAGGAGACGGCGAAGATCGTCATCGCCTCTGCGAATCGGTTGATCGAGGTCCGCCAATCCTGCCGCAGGAGCAGGAGGATGGCCGAAATCAGCGTGCCTGCGTGACCGATCCCGATCCACCAGACGAAGTTGATGATCGCGAACCCCCACCCCACCGGCACGTTCAGACCCCAGATTCCGGTCCCTTTCACCAGCAGATACGTCACAGAGATCAGCAGGACCATAAGCAGCGAAAAGGCGATCGCGAACCCCACGAACCACCCCAGGGGCGTCCGCCGGGTCATCACGATCGCGCTGATCTTGTCCGTGATCGAACCGTAGGTATGGCCCGGCTCGATCACCGGCCTTTGTTCCGGCGGCCGTGCACTAGCCATGTTCGATCTCGGGGTTTGGGTTTCTGAGCCGGGCCAGGTACGTCGTCCGGGGTTTGGTGTTCAATTCTGTGAGCAGCCCGTAGTTGCGGGGCTCCGATTTCATCCTGGAGACGCGGCTGTTCGGGTCGTTGATGTTGCCGAAGACGATCGCCTCCGTGGGACACGCCGCCTGACAGGCCGTGAGGATGTCACCGTCCTGTATCTCGCGATCTTCCATCTTGGCCGTGATCCGGGCGGAGTTGATCCGCTGCACGCAGTAGGTGCACTTCTCCATCACCCCGCGCGCCCGAATCGTCACATCGGGATTCTGCAAGAGCTTCAGGCTGGGCGTCTCCTCGTCGGCGTACTGAAAGAAGTTGAACCGCCTCACCTTGTAGGGGCAGTTGTTCGAACAGTAACGCGTCCCGACGCACCGGTTGTAGACCATTTCGTTCAGCCCCTCGTCGCTGTGGACCGTCGCCGCGACGGGGCAGACCAGTTCACAGGGGGCATCCTCACAATGCATGCAGGGGACAGGTTGATGAACCATCTCTGGGGTTTCCATATCTCCCTCGAAATAGCGATCGACCCGAATCCAGTGCATCTCCCTTCCGTTCATCACTTCCCGCCTCCCGACCACGGGGATGTTGTTTTCCGACTGACACGCAATCGTGCATCCGTTGCATCCTGTGCACGCGTTCAGATCGATGGCCATCCCCCACGCATACCCTTCCGACGACTGATGTTCCTCCGGGTCGTAGAGCGTGAGGTCGGGGTCCGGATCGTGACCCATCTCGGAAACGAACGCAGGATTCTTCTGATATTCCTCCGCGGTCCCCTCACGAATGAGGTGTCTTCCTTCCATGCTGCTATGTTCCTGCGTGCACGCCAGCTCCTGATGCTCGCCGGTCTTGCTGACCTCCAGGCCACGGCCGAACCACGGCGCGTCCGAGGTCCGCAGGGCGTTCGCGTTGAATCCGGCTCCGCTGCCGAGTCTGCCTGCTGCCGTCCTCCCGTATCCCAGATGGAGCGTGACCGAATCGGCGGGATGTCCCGGGACGATCCAGACGGGGGCCTTCACGCTCCTTCCCCGGTAGCCGAGGTCCACCACCTCTTCGTTCTGAAGACCCAGCCGCTCTGCGGTCGCGACACTCATCAGGGCCGCGTTGTCCCAAGTCAGCCGGGTCACTGGCTTCGGCAGCTCTTGAAGCCAGCCGTTGTTCGAAAAGCGACCGTCCCAGACCGTTGGATCGGGACGGAAGATGACCTCCAGTCCGCTAACCGTCTTCGAGCGGCGGGCTTGAGCCCCGATCTTGCCCTTCAGGGAAACCTTCTTTGGCGGCAGCGAACTACCGGCGACATAACCGTCGTGCAGAGACCGCCGCCAGAATCGTTCGAAATCGCCTCCGGAATCGCGGCCCTTCCAGGTCTCCCGGACGATATCGTAGCCGGACCGCCCGGCCTGCCCCGTGAAGACGGACGCCACTTCGTGAACGGAGCGGCCACCGTAGAGCGGTTCGATCAGCGGCTGGATGATGCTGACGCTACCCTCGAAAGCCTTCGCATCGCTCCAGGCCTCAAGAGGATGCGCCTCCGGGACGTGCCAGTGGCAAAGCTTCGACGTCTCATCATCGTAAAGGCTGAGGTGGACGCTCGTCTTCACGTCCGAGAGCCGGTCCGCAAACGCGAGATCCGCGTGCGCGGTGAATGCCGGGTTTCCGCCCAGGATCAACAGCAGCTCAACGCGGCCCGCAGCCATGTCATCCACGAGGTCCCTCAGAGACTGCGCGTGGTCTGTCGGGCTTTCTTCCACAGGATCCGTGTAGACGACCGTCTCGCCCACGTTCCCGAGCGCGTGATTCATGGCGTGGGCGAGTGCGTGCACCTCTGGCGGCTGCTGCTGGCCGGCGACGACGACACAGGCGCCAGGGTGCCGCTTCAGGTCCCGGACGAGTGCGGCGATCCACGTCTCGTGATCTGCTGACTCATCCGGACCCGCTTCGATTCCCAGCCGGCTCGCAACCGCGCGCGCGAAACCCTCGATTTCACCGGCGGTGAGCGTCAGCCGGTGATCCGCCATCCCTCCGGTATTGCTCGGGGAGGATTCCACGGCGTAGAGCCTGTTCATCGCCCCTTCCGCCCTACGCCCGGAAGCGAACGCACGGGCGTAGGCCAGACTGCCCGGCCCGCACGTGAGGAAATCCGCATCCAGGGAAAGGATCACCCTGGCCTGGTCGAACCGGTAGCGCGTCGCGACATCCTCGCCGAACGCGAGACGGGCACCCGCGCGCTCTGCATCACGATCGACCGGCTCGAACTGATGCCACCTGGACTGAGGGAACCGCTCACGCAGCGCTTCGAGCTGCCGAGCGAGCGTGGGAGAAGTCACCGTTTCTGTAAGCACCCGGAGCCCGGCCCCGTTACTGATCTCTTGATTGGCGAGATCCTTCGTCACCGCATCCAGAAAGCCGCCCCAGGTGGCGATCCGCCCCGCGTGATGCACGACCTGAGATCGGTCGGGATCGTAAAGCGTCAACACCGACGCCAAAGAAAAGACATCTGTCGAACCCAGGCTGGAGGGATGTTCCGGATTCCCCTCGATCTTCGTCGGCCGCCCCATATGACTCTCGACAAGCACGCCGTTGGCAAACCCTCCGAGTGTCGTGGCGGAAGCGAAGAACTGAGGTCTACCGGGCACAACATCTTCCGGAGCGCGCACATAGGGCAGGATTTTTTCAACCGGTTGTGATGTACACGACGTCATCCCGGCCAGGGCGAGCGATGCCCCCATCACCTTGAGAAACTCCCGCCGACCGACGCCGTCATTCCATTCCGACGCCCCTTCCGGGAACTCTCGGTGAAGAAGATCCCGGAACGCCTTCGAGTCCGCCAGCTCATCCAGGGATCTCCAGTAGTCGCGGCCGCTTTTGTTCCCTACGCGCTCGCGAATCAGTTTGTCGTCCATCCACGGTCTCTTCTGGGAATCTTTCATCGGTGACACACTGAGCAGTAGGTTAGACTCTCAATCCTGTTGGCCTTTACGAGTTGAAGACCAAGCGATCTCCGATCGGCGGGCGGTTCCCACGCCATATTAAAGACCTCCTCGCGCGGTCTCACAAAGCGCTCCGGCTCCCTGTGGCACTCCAGGCACCATTCCATGTTCAATGTCTCTGATTTCCAGACGAGCGGCATCTGATCGACAGGGCCGTGACAGGTCTTGCAGCCGACACCTTTGTGAACGTGGATGCTGTGGTTGAAGTAGACAAAATCGGGCAGGTCGTGAACGCGGATCCATTCGATTGGCTTGCCGGTGCGGAAGCTCTCCCGCACCGGTTCAAGCATCGGACTGTCGGCCCAGATCTGTGAGTGGCAGGTCATGCAGGTCTCTGTCGGAGGGATGCCGGCAAATGAGGATTCTTCAACAGAGGTATGGCAATAACGACAATCGATCCCGATCCCGGTCACGTGATGCTTGTGGCTGAAGGGCACGGGCTGCGCGCGCGGGACCTCGGCCTGGGTAACGTAGGAGGAGCGGTTCAGGATAACGAGGAACCACAAAAGTCCGGCCAGGAAGAAGACAGCACCAAAGATGCTCACTCTTGAAAGGGTGTTGGTGCTGCGATGAAAAATCTGTGGCATCGAGACACCTGGTCGGGGTCGTTATGACGGAGGAGACAAAAAAGGAGATGCGCGGGCGAGAACTGGCGAATTGGCATCTCCGAAAACGACTTGCCCCCCTGAGCTGGAAAAAAAGCGCTGAAATATAAAGGAATGTAACCGGGAGTCAAGCCTTTGTTAGGGTCTGAAGAATTCTGTATTTGCCTATTTCTCACTCGCTTGCGGAGGGGGGGGCCGCATTTCTTCGTTCCGAGTGCGATTTCAAGCCGAGGAGCATTCATCCGGTGGGGAATTGTGTCGATATGTATGAACAGGTGCGGTTTGTCCGAACGCACGACGCAGTCCGTTCATCCTGGCGGCTGATATGGAGCGGAATCCGGCTCATCCTCCGGGAGATCGATCGACTCCCAGAATCGGGAGCCGGTAAACGGCTCGCGGCGAAGATCGGGAATCTGCAGCGGCACACCCCCGTTTTCGGCCGATTCAGCAGCGATGATTCCGGGGAGTGCATACTCGATCGTACGGTCGACGTCGATGGGAGAAGCCCGGCCCTCGAGAAGAGTCTCGACGAAGTGGCGAACCGTTTTCAGGTCCGTCCCGCCGTGTCCGGTAGAGGGGTCGTCGTCCATCGAGGATTTGCCGATGGAGACCGTCATCCAACCCTCCTCTTCCGGGATCTCTGGACCGAAATAGCGCCCGAACTTTTCGTAGAAGAACCACTCCACGCCTCCCTCGACGCCGAAGAGACGGTACCGGTGCTCGGAAGGACGTGGACTGTTCAGGGTCACCATGATCTTGATCAGGGTGCCCTTCTGAGTTTGAAACAGCGCGATCTGACCGTCGGATCTCAGCGGTGCCTCCTTGCTGTGCCAGGGGGCGCTCATACAGGTCACCGAAACGCATCGGTCATCCAGGATCTCGAGGAGCGGACCCAGATCGTGAGTGAGATACTGTATGGGCGGCTGGTCCGCACGCCAGATCGGTCTCGTGTCTGTCTCGCCGGCGGCCGCAGCTTCACGCGGCGAGAGACGCTCACCATCGGGTAAGAAGAGCGTCTGCGGGAGATAATGAAGGTATTCTCCTTCTGCGATCGAGATCGGACCGAATCGGTCGTTCAGGACCCATTTTCTCCAGTACTTGAGAAAGTCGTTGTAACACGCGTTTTCGGCCAGCATGTACGTCTTTTCAGTTCGTTCTACGGTCTCTTTCAACCGAACCAACTCATCCTGGGTGTATGCTCCGGGAACCTCCGAAAGGACGTGACAGCCGGCTTCCATCGCGGCACACGCGTGTTCGACCTGGAGTTTGCCGTTGCTCGCGATCACGACCGCGTCCAGGTCCATGCCCAGGAGGTCCTCGAACTCGGGGACGATCCGCGCTTTCGCATCACCCCGGTCAGCGTGGACTTGGGCCTGTTCGCGCTTCGCGGGAAAACGGTCACAGGCCCCGACCAGGTCTACCTCTTCGAGGGAAAGCAGGTTGACGAAGTGCGTCAGACCCCGGCGGAGGCCAAGGACGCCAATGCGGAGTTGGGTCACGACTGGATGCACCTTCATTACGAGTGAACGGGTCCGTTCGATCTGGACAAAATAGGTCGTTACCGAAGGCTTGGCCAGCCTGAATCAGCGCCCCTCTTTGGGGAAGCGATCCTTTTTGCAATAGCGTTTACTAATTCACCACTTTGGGGGATTTCCTTTGAACCTCAATCCAATCGTATCCGGGTTGCACACGGGCTCCGGCAGAACCGCGCTGCAGCTCCTCGAGGAGACGACTCGCCTGATTGAGGAGGTAACCACATTTCGAGTCGAGCCGCGGGACTTCTCTGCCCCGCGGATGGAACTCGCCTCGAGCATCCCCGTCCTCACCCTCATGGAGAGAGGAAAGCAGGTGGACCTCACGGCATAAGGCCGACCGCAGACGACAGACCGCTGACCGCTTGAAGGCAGACGGCGGACGGCAGACCGCGAGATGATTGTCGTGATTCTTCGTGTTTCGCCGTGGTCTGCGGTCTGCGGTCAAGGATAGCTTCCCCTCTACCTCACGGCTGCGGTCCGCTGTTCGCCGTCAATCATAGCGAACCTTGTATCACAGCGAAAGGCCCCCATCCAATCAGGATGGGGGCCTTTTCACTAGCAAAGGCACGCACGTCCGTGTAAGTTTTTGGCTAGGCCTTTACATCGATCTGATGATGAGAGTCGACAAGGGTTGCCGGCGCTTGCGTTTCAAGATTTTCAGACTGGGAACGGGGCACCGCAGGTGCCTCTTGGACCGATTTCAAAATAAGAGTAAACGCCAAGTTTGGAAGGGCTACACCCATTCCCTGGATTGAGGCCGACATCTTCATCACCCCCTATTTGACGTGCTTCCCTCACTGTATGTAGTTAGTTTCGGCAATCCAGGGTTCAGTCTTTAGACTCTGGAAATATTTCCTTCGCCAGGCAGGATGCCCTGATATGGATCAAGATCCGCGCCCGCAGCCCGATATCCTCGATAGGCTCTCAAGGGCCGTCTACCCCTCATTCGCGGCCCTTGCCGCCCTGCAGCTCGATCTCTTCACATCCCTGAAGGACGGGCCCCTGACCGCAGGTCAGATCGCCGGTGCCCTGGATGTAAAGACAGGGAAACTCACCCCGCTCCTGTATTCCCTTGTGGCCACTGAACTGTTGTGTCTTGAAGGAGACCGGTTCTCCAACAGCCCTGAGGCAGACCGATACCTGGTGTCCACCCGCCCCTCATACGTTGGAGGCTCACACAAGCTCCTGCACCGGTTGTGGGCAGCAGCGCTCGGAACGGCAGAGTCCATCCGATCGGGACTCCCTCAGGACAGACACGATCCCTCGAAAGTATCTCCCGAAGAACTGGAGGCATTCCTGGGCTGTCTACACGAGGAATCAGTAGAAACAGGTCGTGATCTGGCCCAAAAGCACAGTTTCGAGAGCTGCAAGAAGCTGCTGGATGTGGGTGGTGGGACCGGAGGACTGGCCATTGGCGTCACGGAAGCCTGTCCCGGCCTCCAGGCGACTGTGGTGGACCTCCCGGCGGTTGCACCGATCGCAAAACGATTCATACAAAACGCCGGATCATCAAACAGGGTCCGCGTCGAGGCTTGTGATGTCGTCCACCAAGCTCCGGCAGGCGCGTTTGATGTGGCGGTCCTGAAAGCGATACTTCAGACCCTTTCTCCGGATGAGGCTCAAAAGGTCATTTGCCACGTCAGTAGGGCCATCACGCCTGGAGGCACGATCCTCATACTTGGCGCAGGCATCCTCGACAACGACCGCATCTCTCCAAAACATGCCGCGGCCTTCAATATCGTCTTTCTGAATCTGTATGACGAAGGGCAGGCCTACACCGAGCAGGAATACCGGGCTTGGCTTTCCGAAGCGGGGTTCGTGCGATGTGAAAGGATGATTCTCGCCGATGGATCCAGCCTGATCAAAGCCAAAAAGCCGATTTGATAAGGCCAACAAGCACGGCCCGCAGGTTCAAAGAACTTGCAGGCCGTTGAGCAACTCGTGAGGGGCAGTCGAATCAGAAAGGCAAATCGTCGTCAGGGCTGTAGGAAGGCGCCTCCTTCGGGTCCGTCGATGGCGCATCCGACTGGGACTCGACCGGGACGGCAGGTCCCGAAGCATAGGGCGCACCCCCATCCTGCCCACCCGAAGTTTCCCCGCGGGAATCCAGCATCTGCATCTCTCGGGCGATCACTTCCGTCGTGTACCGCTTTTGTCCGTCCTGCCCTTCCCAGTTCCGCGTTTGAAGTCGCCCTTCGATGTAAACCTTACTGCCCTTGCGTAGGTACTGGTTGCAGATCTCAGCGAGGCGGCTCCAGGCCACGATGCGGTGCCACTCTGTCTGATCCTGGCGCTCGCCGGATTTGTCCGTCCAGCTTTCGTTCGTCGCGACGTTGAAATTTGTCACCGCTGCCCCGCTGGGGGTATACCGAAGCTCCGGATCGGCCCCGACGTTGCCGATGAGAATGACCTTGTTGACTCCCCGTGCCATACCGACCTCCTCGCGAAAAGAAACCCTAAATGAATGGGATCATGGCACGATCATGAGGGAGATGATGCGATCGTGTATATTTGTTCGGAATATACTTGTAGTCTCAGGCCTTGTCAAGGTTGGCCAGGTTGATCTTCGTTGCGCCCTGCGCAAAGGCGTCTTAAATTTATCTCCACACCTCCCCGTGCGTTGCCACGCTTACTCCCCCTCCCTTCATCACCCTTGAAGAAGCCCGGTATGTTGACGAAGAGGATCACGTTCTGGTTCTTTGCCCTCCTTGCCTGCATCTTTTTTCTCCAGGGCTATTTAGGCGGCTCAAGCAAGTCCCTTACCTGGGACGAGCCCGTCTTTATCGCATCTGGATACAGCTATCTGACCCGTAACGACTTCCGACTGAACCCAGAAGCCCCCCCACTCATGCAGCAACTCGAGGCCCTCCCGCTCCTTGGGATGGGTTTGAGGCAGCCCGGGCCAGATCACCCGGCCTGGACGCAGGGCAATCACTTCTGGTTTGCTCGCCAGTTCCTGACCGAGAACGTCGACCTGATACAAGATATCGCGCATCGGGCCAGGCTCCCGGTCCTGCTGCTCGGCGCCTTACTGATTCTCTCGATCGGTTCCTGGGGAAACCGGCTTTACGGGCACGTTCCTGCGCTTGTCGGGGTCTGGATCGCCGCATTCTCACCCAACCTCATCGCCCACTCGAAACTGGCCACGACAGACCTGGGATGCACGGCCTTTGTGTTCTTCGCTGTCTACGCACTCTGGCGTGCCTTCAGGGCTGAAGGCTGGCTGGATTGGATCATCTGCGGAGCGGTGACCGCTCTGGCCCTGCTCACGAAATTCACGGCACTCCTGCTCGGCCCGATCTATCTCGGAATCTTTGCCGTCCGTCTCGTCACGCATCCTGCTCAGAGGGTTCGTTCTATCAAGGGCCTTCTGATAACCGGAGGCGTCGCCCTGTTGGGCGTCTCTGCCGGATACAACCTCTCCTTCGATCCCGCCTATTATGTTGAAGGGATAAGACAGCTCTACGCTTCCGCGACACCTGGCTACAAGTTCTACCTGTTCGGACAGGTCTCGGAGGACCCTTGGTGGTACTATCACATCGCGGCCTTCCTCGTAAAAGTGCCGCTGCCGATCATCCTCCTGCTCGGCCTGTCAACTGTCCTCGCCTTTCGTGACCCGGACCACCGGGAAGCAGCCCTCTACCTCCTCTTCCCCGCATTCATCATCATAGGCGCCTCTTTCTTCGACGAGGCCAACATCGGCCTGCGCCGGATCCTCCCCGCCTTTCCATTTCTGTTCCTGTTCTGTTCTTTGACGCTGGCGGGAGTGCGACACAGATTGATGACTGGATTCGTCTGCGTCATGCTTGCCTGGACCTCGATCGCGGCCCTCGGAATCTATCCACACCATCTCGCCTACTTTAATCTCGCTGCCGGCGGTCCGGAGCACGGGCCTCAACTCCTCGAGGACAGCAACATCGACTGGGGACAGGATCTGCCCGCACTGGCGGAATGGCAGACGGCCCATCCGGAAGCCTCACCCCTCAAACTCCTCTACTTCGGCAACGTCCCTCCGGAGGCGTTCCCGGCCTATGGGGTCCGTTCCATTCCGATCTCTCGAGCAGACACCCGGCAGCCTTCCAACGGGTACTATGCCGTGAGCGTCCATCACCTCATCGGTTTCCGTAAGGCCCCGGAACTCACAGACTGGCTGTCGAAATACCATCCGATCTCGCGCGCAGGATATTCCATCTACATCTACCGCTTTAAATGAAAAGGGGCGGCTGCTACGCCGCCCCTTCTTCGTCTTCTCATAACCCTTCCGGCATTATTCAACGTCTCCGCCTGCGGTCCTCTCTCTTCAGCTTGTCCTGATTCAAGATACCCCGAATCGCCTTCGCCAGTGCAGGAGCCGCTTTGTCTCTTATGAGTTTTTGAGCCCGCTCCTTCTGTCTGCGGTACTCTTCCGGTGACAGCGGAACTGGCTTCGGCTCTTCTAACGCCTTTACAACCGCCTCCCCAATACCCGAGGGGGGTTCCATCTCCCGAGGCCAGAGCTTGTCGAAGACGTAGAACGCCACCACCACCGAAAAAAGTCCCAGAAAGGCGACCGCCAGGATCTCCAGCTTCATCACGAAGGCGAGGAGCAGGACCACCGATCCCCCGACCAGGATGAGGATCGCCCCGATGCTCAAGAAGCGATAGATCCGATCCTTTACCTCCGGGTCTGACAGGCGTTTCCAGGCGTTCTTGCGATCAGGATCCGGCATCTTCAACCTCGCCTGCTTTGCATCGAGGTGGCATACGAATTGCGAGATATAGACGAATGAAGCCCGGCGGAACGCCTGGCTTCTGATTTTCTGCCTTGTTTCATCACTTCAGGCCGTTCCAGGTATTCAGATAGGGTCAAAATATCCCTTTCAGGAGGAAAAATTGTCCCCAGAAACCATCCAAAGCCTGATCGAGATGTTCGGTGTCGAAAAAGGCCTTCATATTCTAAACCTTTTCACGGCTATGGACGACACCACAATCCGGCACAGCGATACCCGTCCAAATCCGAGGGCGAACCTGAAGAAGGGAAAGCCCAAAAGTGTCAGGCGGTCGAAAAACCCTCAACGCTGAAGTATCGCCCTCCGGAATCACAAAGTAGAGTCACAACCCGCTTCCCCTCTCCCAACCGCTCGGCGATCTCCAGGGCCACGTGAACATTGGCACCTGCCGAGATCCCGACGAGCAACCCCTCTTCCCTCGCGAGCCTGTGAGCCATTTCGAAGGCCTCGGGTTCTTCTACGCAGATCACCTCATCAATCACATCACGGTTGAGAACGCGTGGAACAAATCCGGCCCCGATCCCCTGGATGTTGTGAGGCCCAGCCCTCCCTCCAGAAAGGACGTTCGAGCTCGAAGGTTCAACGGCCACAACCAGGACATCCGGGTTCTGCTCCTTCAGGACCTCTCCCACACCTGTTATCGTCCCGCCCGTTCCGACTCCAGCGACAAGCGCATCCACATGCCCGTCAGTGGCTTTCAGGATTTCGGCCGCGGTCGTTCTTCTATGTACTTCCGGATTGGCCTCGTTCTCGAACTGTTGAGGCATAAAGGTCGTCTCCGGGGATTCAGCAAGGATTTCGTGTGCCGCCTTGACCGCCCCATCCATGTCTTCGTCTCCGGGCGTCAGCACGACTTCTGCATCAAAACTCCTCAGAAGCTCGATCCTTTCCTGGCTCATCGTGTCCGGCATCGTAAGCGTCAGCCGATAACCCTTCGAGGCGGCGACCATGGCCAGGCCAATACCCGTATTTCCACTCGTTGGCTCCACGATTCTCATCCCCTGCCTTAGATCTCCCTTCTTTTCAGCCGCATCGATCATGGCCCGGGCAATCCGGTCCTTCACCGAACCAGCGGGATTCAGCCATTCGGCCTTCGCTACCACCTCTGCCATCCCTGGAGATACGACCCGCCGCAATCGGATCACCGGGGTCTCTCCGACCAGACCTAGAATACTATCGGCTACAACGTTATCTCTTGGCATCGTAAATATCTCGAATGGCCTTTTTCCCCAACTGTCGGATGTCCTCCGGAATCTCTGGATCGTCGAGATCCTCTTCGGTGCACCATCTGTAGTCCTCCGCTTCTGAAGGCGCATATCGGAAGCAGCCGCCCACGACTCTGGCGAAATAGATCAGATCGATATGTTGATGGTGGGGCTCTATCTGTTCGAGCAGCACACACTCGGGCCGGCAAAGCAGTTCCACGGAGCCCATTCTGGATCGCTCTGAAATCAACTCCACCCGGAGACCGGTTTCCTCCTCGACCTCTCGAACCGCCGCCTCGCAAGGGAGTTCATTCGGATGAATGTGACCACCCGGGGGAAACCACTGTTTGATCTTCTTGTGGAAAAGCAATATCGTACGCTCGTCCTGAACGACAAACGTCGTTGCGGTAAAGTCACGCGTGATTTTTGACACAGCGGCCGGCAAGTCACCTGCCCTCGTGAATTGGACTCAGGAGGCACCCATCAAGCATCGGAGTTTGAAAATATAGGCGAGCACACCAACCCGATCAACTCCTTTGCAGAAATTGAACTGCATGCAGTCTTGACTTCGTCCGATATACAAATACATTATTAGTAGAAATTATAGCATCAAACACAAGTGGATTCATTCAGAAAATGCTTGGTAATCTTTTCATAAAACGGGGCGCCAGATCCCGCCTGAGTCTCAGGGGCAAGGCCCTGCTGAAAATGGCCGACTTCGAAGTCAGTTCCGCGAACTGTACGCTCGTCCAAACGGCTGCGGGAGAACCGGTCCAGGAAGACCTGGGAACGACCCTCCTGCTCAAATACGACGGCCAATTGATGATCAGGGACCGTGGACTGTTCGCAACCGTCCCGGACGCAATCAAGACCGAAACAAGGGGTCTGCTTCAGGGCAACGGAGAAATTATTAAGCTCTGGTTTCTTCACGAAAGGGTGCCTCGCGTGTTGGAGTGTGAGGTGGAAGAGATGGTCCGCCTTCCGCTGGAAGTCCTGCAGCGGATCGACCCAAAAGTGGGTGCGGTTTACAGACTGGCGCCTCTTTCCGATGTCATTAAACAAGACAAGAGAAGCTCTCTGCGATTTACCCACGTCCGCGGACGTGCCGCTCTGCCCGTCTATCCGCAGATTCTGTTCGATGCCGTCGTGTGGAAAACCGATCAGACCTATCCTGAGGATGGACCCTTTCAACTCTGGATCGAAGACCTGAAAGCGATTCCACACAACCAGGGTGAAGAGGGCACTCCGGGTTCCAGGTTAAATCTGGAGCAGCTGGTCCAGGAATTCAAGGAGGCCATGAAGGCAAATTATTCCGAAGATCGCAACGTGCACGTGTCCAAGCCGGTCACAGACGAAAAGCAGAACCGTTCCATCCTGCTGGAACTCGGCTATTCAGATGTGCTGGGACTGGGCAGTGAAGAAATAGGGCGCAACCTGCACATCAAGAAGCCGATCATCTCCCGTATCAAAGACAGGCGCGACCCCTCCTACCTCAAGGTAGAGGACACCCTCGTGCTCCACTACGGGGCGCGTTCTGTAGATGGCAGCTTCAACTACTACGAGCTGGTTTCGGAAGTCTCAAAAGGCGGCCTCGAAAACATTACACTGCGCCCCCAGATGCAAATCAAGGTGGAAAGAGGGTTCCAGGTCGGGGTTGTTGACTTCAGCGTAAACGGTTTTCGGTTCGACAATAGTGATGCATTTCTCGAATACCTGCTCGGAAAAGACTGGCAAAAGATCCCCCTGGAGGACCAGATGGTGACCCTGGAAAACATGGTCCTTCTCTTCAACTTCTATCCCAGGCTGCGCTTCAACAGGGATACGGATGCATACCGTCCCCTGCTTCCCAAGCGGATCTCCATCCTGGGGAAGATTGTAGGTTGTGAGGTCGAGGAAGACGAGGAGGAAGTGCAGTTCAAGAGTTTCGGGGTCAAATTCATGTACGCCCCCATCGAGTATTCCTCTGAGCGCTTTACGTTCGAAAAGTGGGAGATGATTCGACCCTTTAAGGAAAATCGCTACTTCAAGGAAGTGCACAAATCCTTGAACGGCCTGATCGCTTTTCTGGAGAGCCAGTCAAGGGAATGAGGTGACCCGACCGAATCAAGAATGTAAAAAGGCGCGATCTGTTGAAGATCGCGCCCTTTTATTTGAATATGGAATAGGCATCAGTCCTGGGTCGTTGCTTCGTCGCCTACGCTGTAGAACCGAATGTTATTCTCGACAAAATTGATAATACGCTTTTCAGGAATCATCCCGAGGTCTCGCGCGGTCATAACGTTTAGAAGGTGCAATCCTTTCTCAAATCCAAAACGTCTGATCAATCTCTCTGAGGTGTTCCGATCCATCTCTTACCTCCTGTAAGATGGGCAGACCCGGTCGCAGGTCTGGGCTTTGAATCTTATTGATGGAAATCTCTCGCATGGCGTACCTAAGAGGGGAATCGATTGACGAAAAACCGGCTCATAAATCCGAGAAGATCTCTGTTTATCAGGTTCTTCAGCAGAGGGGTTCGCTGCGTCGAATCCGTTTCAGACAGAGGAGTGGGGACAGCCGCGTTTTGCTCACGCTCGTCTCCTGCATCCTGAGCTCGGTTTTTCGCATCCTGTGGGTACATTTAGCCCTCCTTGGCTAAGAGTTTTTGGAATCGCTTGATTTGGAATCGCTTGATATTATTTGGTACGATTATATTTTGTTTATCGGACACCTCGTAAGAAGCTTTAGCCTCTTTTGGCCGTCCTTCAGTGCCCCATAAAGACGATCCAGGAGGGATGCTGAAGCATGGTATTCGCACATAACCCATTGTTTAATAAGATTAATATATGATCGCGCGCCCAGGAAAGGGGCGCGATAATGGACCTTCTCTAAAGAGAGTCACTAAGCCAGAAGTATGGACTTCTGGCCGGGAAAACCGCGTTGATAAGCTCTAGAAGATCGGATTCGACATCCTGAGAAGCGATGCGCTCGGCCAGGGCATCCGTTCCAAGGATGGCCCGGGCCAGTCCGATTTCAGGCAGAGTCACGCGCCAATCGGCCGCTTCTTCAGCCACGGGCTTCGCCAAAACGTTCAACGCCTTCTCTCCAAATGCCAGCAAGACCCCATCCTCGCCGCTAGAAAGCGCGATCCGAGCCTCGTCGCGCGAGATCCCCGCTTCCGCCCATCTCAGCGCCAGGGTGTGGTGGAGCCGCATCAACAAGGAAGAAGCGTCCAGAACTTTCACCAGAAGCTCAGGATCCTGGTCGATCTGAATCCTCGCCCCATCCTCGACTGCCGCCCTCATCAACCGATTTTCAGGTGGCAGATCTGCTCCCGCCTCCTGCAGCCCGAAGAAACCCCCGTGTCTCTGCACCCTTCCTAAGGACCAAACAAAAATCCTCCTCGGCCAGGAAGCCGAGGAGGACATCGTTCTTTTCGAGGAGGCCGAAAGGATGGCCCGTTTTGAGCAACCACCTCCATCTGGACTCGGTAGGATTCACCCCGCCCGTCACCCTCTCCTCGCAGGAAAGCCGCACCAATTCCGGAATGTCTGCCTCCGCGGCCTTGCGAAGGTCATAGACGGACTTTGGAGCCGACAAAGCCGGGAGCGCCGCGCTGCACCGGAGGTAGGCATCCACGTAGCCGAATCGCGTGTAGAATCCTGGATCCCCGGCAAGGTGGAGCATCAGAAGGCCCTTGCGTCTTGCAAGGGCTTCTACATCTTCCATCAGCGCGGTCCCGATCCCCCTACCGGTGAACTCTCCGTGGACCACAACCATAGCCACGATGCCGCCGGTGAACTCCGTCCCATCTACCCAGAACTGTCGCTGCACGAGCAGCGCGTGACCCACGACCTCTCCGTTCACCACCGCGACGCGCGAGAAGGTGCCTGCGACACCCCAATCTACGGCAAATAACGAATCGTAGAGCCGCGCAAAGCGGGCGCCCAGCCCGGGCCGAACCTCGAATTGCGAGGCCAGCAGAGCCCGGACCCCTTGGCGATCCAGGGCCGATTCGGCACCGCGGATATGAAGTCCAAAATTGAGCAAAGCAAAAACGACCCCACCTTAAACTGGAAGGGTCGACCTTTCTCCTTCCACCACAACGGACGGATTCTGAACTACCACCCTCCAACCTGTGTTCTGTCCACAATATCTCTGGTCAAGATCGCGAACGCGTCGGCCAATCCCTTTATTCGTTCTTCCTCCCGCTTCAGCTCCGCGCTGTAGATGCCGTATCCGCGGAGCCGCTTTTCTTCCCAGAGCGGCTTCTTTGTCCGCGTATCGTAGAGTTCCATATCCAGAAAAACCGAAATCTGAAACTGGTCGGCCTCCTCTCCATAAGTAAAAGGTTCCTCCCTGACCTCCAGCACCGTCCCTTTCAGGATCACATCGGCCCGGTCTTCATCCACAACCCTCAATGCGCCGTCGGTCAAGAACGCCTGAATGAGGGAGTCTGTGAAGGCCTGGTGGATGCCTGATTCGAGGCTTTCATTCTCGAGAAGCGGAACGGAAACGGATCGAAAGCCCGACCCTCCGGTCGCCGAGGTGGAGTAGTAGGCACAGCCATACACGATGCAGAGGAGCAGCAGCACCCCCGCCACCTTGAACCACCCTGTCAATTCTCACTCTCCTCTGTCGACTCCGACGCCTCGGCTTTCTCCCTCTCCCCTTCGCTCGACTCCGCCCCGGTCTCTGCGCCCTCCGGCTCAGCCTTTTCTGCCCCTTCCCCTTTGTTTGCTTCATCCAGATAGTTCATCCGGAGCTCGTAAAGCGTGTGCTCCATCATGCGTTTTTCGTCTTCCGTGAGATTGCCACGGGTCTTCTCCTCAAGCATCCCCAGAATGTCGATCGCGTGTTTCGCCTGAGCCAGATCTCTTTCCACCTTTTGTGTGATCGGGTTCATCACCTTTCCCATGTGCTGAAAGGCTGCGCCGTGGAACATCATCACGATCTGCATAAAGAGGAGCTGATTCTGCTGTTCCGCGCTTCCTGTTTCGCTTTCTTCCATTCTGTTTCACCTCCTGAACCTTGGAGCCAATCCCCAATCAGTTGAATGCCTGGATCACTATTTCTCTATATTATGGCCACATCAATCCCCGTCGAGCGCTTCCACGTTGCGCGACCCTTCCGATTGCCGGACACGATTAAATGAAGCTAAGAAACCGGTTTCACACTGTCAAGCCTCTGAGGGCCTTTGAAGCGCTCGTCCTGATCGCCGTGGCCATCACCCTCGCCCCCGAATGGGCCTCCGCCGAACCTGGGCAGGTCAGGATCTATCGGGACGGGTGGGGCGTGCCGCATATCTACGGAAATCGTGAGGTGGATGCGATGTATGCCTTTGGATATGCCCAGGCGGAGGACCGGCTGGAAGCCATCCTGAAAAACTATCTCGCGGCCACGGGTCAGATGGCCCGTCATTTCGGGAAGGCCTACGTAGAGCAGGACTTCACGCAGCGGCTCTGGAGGCACAAAGAGATCGCTATACGTGGATATCCGGACCTCGACCCGGAGGTCAGGAACCTCGTCGAGGGTTTTCTAGGTGGGGTCAATGCCTACATGGAGGGCAATCCAGAAGCCGTTCCGGCCTGGGGCTTCGAGCCTGAGCCTTATCACGTCCTGGCGCTCGCACGGTATGCAACCTGGCCGGCGCTCCTGGCCCAGGCAGAGCGAGAATACGCCGGGGAGTCGCCCTGGGACGTCGGGTCGAACCAGTGGGTCGTGAGCGCTGAACGGTCCGCGGAAGACGCGGTGATCTTATGTATAGACCCTCACGCGCCCTGGGGCGGTCAGACAAGATGGTACGAAGCCCACCTGCACGGGGGGAACCTCGATGCGTTCGGATTCACACATCCCGGGCTACCGGTATTCCTGTTCGGACACAACGACTTCCTGGGCTGGTCAGCAGCGCCGGGGGGATCGGATGCAGCGGATGTTTACGAAATCGAAATGGAATCACCAACCGCCTCTCGGTATCGCTACGAGGGAACGTGGAAGGAGGTCCGGACAGATACGATTCGGATAGAGGTCAGGATCAA
This sequence comes from Candidatus Latescibacterota bacterium, assembly GCA_965248435.1. GTDB lineage: Bacteria > Latescibacterota > UBA2968 > UBA2968 > CBDFJH01. The sequence goes on along the minus strand of OZ252100.1, from coordinate 4,873,333 downwards.
GAAAGAAATAGAGACCCTCAGCAGGCGAACACAGCGATCCGATTACGGTCCCATCCTCTTCCGGCAGGGCCGTCGGGCCACCATATTTCGATTTTCCGCAAAAGACCTGGCCGGTCAAATCGAGCAGTATTACCGCCAGATGACCGCAAAGGACGTCAAAGCCTTCTTCTCGGCGCTCGCCCTTGCCCAGACCGGGCCCTTGAGGCTGGTCTACGGAGATGTAGAGGGCAATATTTCCACGATCAGGACAGGGCGCATACCGGTAAGGTCAGAAATGTTTCAGTGGGACCGGCCCTTGCAGGGAAATGGGTCCGAAACAGATTGGTTGGGTGTCCACCCCCAGGAGGACCTGATCCAGATCCACAATCCATCGCAGGGATGGCTGCAGGACTGCGGCACCCCCCCGGACCTGCTCACGGCCTACAGCCCGCTCACGCCAGACCGCTATCCCGATTACATCTTCAATAGTATGGCAGGCTCCGAATCTCCGCGTTCGTTTCGGGCCAGGCAGCTCCTTTCTCGACATTCCCGGATGACCCTCCAAGAGGCTTTCGACGTGGCGCTCGACGCCTACGTCGTCCACTCGGAGCTCTGGCAGCGCGCCCTCCTCGAAGCCTTCGATTCAGAGGGTCCTGCGCTTCAAGCGGCATATCCTCATCTCGAGGATGCCGTGCGTCTCATCGGCAGGTGGGACGGGCGGGCGGACCAGGAGGCGAAAGGAATGGCGCTCTATGTGAGGTGGCAGCAGATGTGTCGGGAGAACGGGCGAGACGTCGACATTCGTCAGGTTCTCGCACGCGAAAGGCTTGGGCGGCAGACGCGCAGGGCGCTTCTCAGGGCTGTAGCCGAAGCCGCGTTCGACTTGAAATCGAAATACGCGCGATTCAACCTGCCGTGGAAGGCCTTCAACAGGGTTCGGAGGGGGGAGCGCTCGTGGGGCCTGTCCGGCAGCTCGGGAAACGGCCTGGAATCTCTGAAGGTCGTGGCAAAATCGGACGACCCGCTGGAGGGTTACGCGGAATCTGGACAGTCCTGCACGACCGTAGTCCTGTTCAGAGCCCCGGGTCACGTAGAATCCTATTCGGTCGTTCCCTTTGGCCAGAGCGACGACCTCTCCTCCCCTCACGCCTGGGACCAGGCGGAGGCCCTCTTCAGTCTTGAGCGTCTGAAACCGACCGGATACCGCAGGGCGGGCGCCGGGATATCCAGGGGTTTGAGGCTCGGCGCCGCCTTAACCGTTGACAGGTAATCCGGCAGAGACGCCCCACATGAAAAAAACGCCCCGGGAAACAACCCGGGGCGTTTTCGTTTTTAATTTCGCGGCAATTCCTACACCAAGATCTCTCCACTCTCTCCCCGGATCACGGTCACCTGTCCGGCCTCTTCGAGCTGTCGCACCGTCTGAACGACACGAAGCTGAACTTCCTCCACGTCACTCATCCTGATCGGGCCGGAGAATTCCATCTCCTCTTTGATCATCATTCCTACCCGCTCTGAAACGTTCTGGAAGATCCGCTGCTTCAGCTCCTCGCTCCCGCCTCTCAGCGCGGTCGACAGGTCCTTGGTGTCCACCTCCCTGAGGATCATCTGGATCTCCCGGTCGGTCATGCCCGCGATGTCGTCGAAGACGAACATCTGGTTTCGGACGTCCTCCGCCAGTTCCGGATCGTGGCCATCCAGCCGTTCGAGTACTGCCCGCTCCGTCGATTTTCCTGTGCGATTCAGGATCTCTGCGAGCGCTTTCGGGCCCCCGATCTCGGTCACCTGGCCAGCCAGGATTGCCTGCAGGTCCTGCGACAGGCTCTCCTCCAGATCCCTCAGCACCTGGGGTGAGATATTATCCATCATCGCGATCCGATACGAAACGTCGGCCTGCATCCCCTCCGAAAGGCCGTTCAGGACGCCCGCGGCCTGATTCGAGTCTAACTGAGACAGGATCAGGGCGATCGTCTGGGGATGTTCTTTAGAAATAAAGGGAATGATCTGGTTCGGGTCCACGTTACGAAGCATATAAAACCCGCTCGTGGTCGTGCTCGTCACCCGGTCCAGCAGGCACTGTGCCTTTCGTGGGCCCAACGCCTTTTCGAGTGCCCCGCGTGCGAAATCAATTCCGCCCTGTGAGACATATTTTCCGGCTATGAGAAGCTGCTCAAACTCCCCCAACACACTGTCTTCCTGCTCCGTCGTCACCACGTCCAGTTCCGCGATCGTCTGCGCGACGTCCTCGATCTCTATGTCTGAGAGATACTTCATCACGTGCGCCGTGGTATCCTGACCCAGGGCAATCATCAAAATGGCCACTTTCTCTTTGGCTTCCAGATCTTTATCCGTAAGCAACAGGAACACCTCCGTCTGAAATCAACAGGCATCTGACCGGGTTGAATATGCGATAAATGGCCCGGATTTAGGCCGCTCCACGCAGATTTCTGCAAATCGTATGCCAAAAATGTCGGATGCGGATCTCGCAGCCTCGTCCGGCGTGAGAATCAGAGAGAATCCCCTTGCGCCCCTCAAAACGTCCTGCGTATCTTGTTTCCGTTCACGAAGGCGAACCATTGTTGAAAAGAGGAGGACCCGCTCGTGAGAATCGAAGTCAAGATCAATGGCGAAGCCTGCGGCCACGACGTGGAACCCCGGCTCCTCCTCGTCCACTATCTGCGCGACGTTATGGGGCTCACGGGAACGCACGTTGGCTGTGAAACGAGTATCTGCGGCGCGTGCACGGTGATGCTCAACGGGATGGCCGTGAAATCCTGTACGATGCTCGCCGTTCAGGCCAACGGCGGCGAGATCACGACAATCGAGGGTCTTGCGGATGGCGAGCAACTCCATCCGATCCAGGAGGGATTCTGGGAACACCACGGATTGCAGTGTGGGTTCTGTACGCCAGGAATGATCCTGGCATCTCACCAGCTTCTCATTCGCAATCCAGATCCGACGGAAGATGAAATCCGGCACGGTATCGAAGGAAATTTGTGTCGATGCACCGGATACCAGCACATCGTTGATGCCGTACGTTATGCGGCGAAAAAGTTGGGAACGTAGAGGAGGCCTGACATGCCCGTCAGCAAGATGGTGGGTGCAAGAATCAAACGACGGGAAGATCCCCGACTCATTCAGGGCCTGGGGCATTACGTAGACGACATCAAGCTGCCGGATGTCCTGCACGTCGTGATTCTCCGGAGCCCCCACGCACACGCCCGAATCAACGGCATCGATACGTCTAAAGCTCGTGAGCACCCCGGCGTGTTGAGGGTTGTCACCGGGCAGGATATCGTCGACAAGGTCGGCCTGGTGCCCTGTGCGGCGACAGACCCGGACGGTTTTCCGGGAATCAAAGTTCCGCCTCACCACGTACTTTCGGTCGGCAAGGTCCGCATGGTGGGAGATCCGGTGGCGGCCGTGGTCGCGACAGACCGCTACGTCGCGCAGGATGCCGCAGACCTGATCGAAGTCGACTATGAACCGCTCGAAGCCGTCGCTTCGGCCGAAGAGGCCCTCAAGCCCAACGCCCCTATCCTCCACGAGCAGTGGGAAGACAACCTGGCCTTCACGTGGAAGTTGGCCGGCGGCGACGTGGAAGCCGCGATAAAAGACGCCGACAGAGTCGTAAAGCAGCGAGTCGCTAATCAGCGACTGGCACCCAATGCCCTTGAGACCAGGGGCGTCCTGGCGCAATACATGCCGGGAGAAAGGCAGCTCACCCTCTGGTCATCGACTCAGATCCCCCACCTGCTCCGTACCCAGCTCGCGCTCATGCTCGACATGCATGAAAACCGGGTCAGGGTGATCGCCCCCGAGGTCGGCGGAGGTTTCGGCAGCAAGCTCAACGTCTACGGAGAAGAAGCATTGATCGGCTGGATCGCCCGAGAGCTCAGGCGGCCCGTCAAGTGGATCGAAGGCAGGCGAGAAAACATCCTCCGCACGATCCACGGGAGAGATCAGGCCGGAGAGGTCGAAATTGCGGTCAAGAATGATGGGACGATCACTGGTCTCAAGTACACGGTACTGGCCGATGTCGGCGCCTATTACCAGCTCCTCACGCCGGCCATCCCTACGCTCACCGGGTTGATGACCTGCGGCTGCTACAAAATCCAAAACGTCACGATGGAACTCAAGGCGGCATTCACGAACAAGATGGCCACCGACGCCTACCGGGGTGCCGGTCGACCGGAGGCCACATACATGGTGGAACGCGCCCTTGACCTCGTGGCCACCGAGTTGGACATGGACCCCCTGGAAGTGCGGCGCAAGAACTTCATCGGCAAATCCGAGTTCCCCTACACGACGGGCACGGGCGTCAGCTACGATAGCGGAGATTACACGGCTACCCTGGACAAGGCCCTCTCGATCGTGGATTACGAAAAGCTCAGGGCGGATCAGGAGGAACTCAGGAAAGAGGGACGCTACCTGGGGATCGGCTTCTCTACCTACGTAGAGATCTGCGGAATGGGGCCCTCGCAGGCCATGCCGGCTGGGGGATGGGAAAGCGGTACGGTAAGGGTAGACCCGACAGGAAAGGTAACGGTGCTCACCGGAGTCTCTCCACACGGACAGGGACAGGAGACGACATTCGCACAGCTCATCGCAGATGGTCTCGGGGTGGACATCGACGACGTACGAGTGATCCACGGCGACACCGATACGGTGCAGTACGGCATCGGAACGTTCGGCAGTCGAGCGACGGCCGTCGGCGGCGCAGCGCTCTACAAGGCGATGGAAAAGGTGAAGGAAAAAGTCATCAAGATTACCGCCCACCTTCTTGAAGGCAATCCAAATGATATCGTTCTGGAGGACGGGAAATACTTCGTCAAGGGCTTGCCGGAAAAGTCGCTGACACTGCTCGACATCTCGCAGGCCGCGCACATGGCGACAAACCTGCCGCCCGACACCCAACCCGGACTGGCCGATTCATACTTCTTCGAGCCGTCGAATTTTACCTATCCGTTCGGCACCCACATCGCTGTCGTCGAAGTCGACGCGGACACGGGAGAGATAGAGCTCAAACGCTACGTGGCGGTGGACGACTGCGGGAACATCATCAACCCGATGCTCGTAGAAGGTCAGATCCACGGGGGGATCGCGCAGGGGGTGGGCCAGGCACTTTACGAAGAGGTCGTCTACGACGAGAACGGACAGATGCTCACCGGGTCGCTGATGGACTACGCACTCCCGAAGGCGAGCAACTTCCCGCGGTTCGAGCTGGACAATACCGTAACCCCCTCGCCCGTGAACCCCATGGGCGTCAAGGGCGTGGGAGAGGCCGGCACCATCGGTTCCACCCCATCGGTTGTGAATGCAGTCGTGGACGCACTGAAGCCGTTTGGGGTTCGCCATATCGACATGCCGCTCCGCCCCGAGAAAATCTGGAGATTGATGCAGAAATAGGCACCAGACGGTTGTCGCATCGTTCGCCGCACATCAGAGGTCAAGAAATGATCCCCAGCCCGTTCGAATACCTCACACCGGGCACTCTCGAAGAAGCCCTGGCCCTCCTTGAAGAGCACGGCGACAACGCCAAGCTCCTCGCAGGAGGTCACAGCCTCATCCCGCTGATGAAGCTGCGGTTTGCAGCTCCCGATGTCGTGATCGACCTGAGCGGTATTCGGGGAATGCGTGAAATCGATCTTTCGAACGGCAGCATCACCATCGGTGCGTTGACGACCCACTACGCGATCGAGAGTTCCGATCAGCTGGCGGAGAGCTGCCCCCTCCTTCCGGAGACCGCCTCTGAGATCGGCGACGTCCAGGTACGGAACGTTGGGACGATCGGCGGCAGCCTGGTCCACGCCGATCCTGCTGCGGACTGGCCTGCGACCATGCTTGCGCTCGATGCTGAGTTGGAAATCGTGGGGCCAGGTGGCGGTCGAGCCGTCCCGGCGTCAGAATTCTTCGTCGATATGCTCACAACCTCCATCGAGCCGGGTGAGATCCTCACGCGAATCAACGTCCCTGCGGCCCCCAAAAGGTCCGGCAGTGCGTACGTCAAGATGCATCAGTCGGCCTCCGGTTTCGCCATCGCCGGCGTTGCTACGCAGGTGGAGTTGGATGGCAGCGGAAACTGTGCGTCGGTCGCGATAGGGATCACCGGCGTATCGCCCGTTCCCTATCGCGCTGCCTCGGTGGAGAACGCCCTGACTGGAAAGAAGCCGGACGCGGACGCCATCGAGTCCGCTTCGGCCCTCGCGACCGAGGGTGTCGAGGAGTTCCAGGAGGATCACCACGCCACCGCGGGTTACCGGGAACACCTCTCCAGGGTCTTCACCCGCCGAGCGCTCAGCCGGGCCGTCGAACGAGCTGGATGACGTGTACCGAAATCTCAACCGACGACATCTGTTTGACGGCCAACCCGTCCTAGAAAACTCCCCTTTCGCTCTCCTTGCGGGTCATCCTTGAAAATCGAAGGCCAGTATACGATCGACGCTCCCCCTGAGCGGGTCTACGAGGTCCTCACGGATCCAGAAAGTCTGCGCAGGTGCATGCCGGGCTGCGAAAGGCTGGAAAGGGTGAGCGAGGGATCCTATGAGCTGGATATAAATGCCGGCGTCGGGCCTATCAAGGGAAGATACAAAGGGAAAGTTGAACTAGAGGATCTGAAACCTCCCTCGCACTACAGAATGCGCGTCGAGGCCAGCGGGAAAACGGGGTTCGTGAAGGGCGACGGAGACATTGACCTGAAGCCTGAAGGCGAAGGCACGCTCGTCTCCTATTCCGGAAACCTCCAGGTCGGTGGACCGGTCGCTGCAGTCGGACAGAGAATGGTCCAGAGCGCGGCACGAATGATGACGCGTCAGCTCTTTGGGGCCATCAGCGCCGAGGCGTCTGCGGCCCCGGGAGAAAACGTCAAACACGGCATCGTCCGCGACCTGGCGCGGGGCGCAAAGAAGCCGTAGCGACTCTCGGATTCCCATTCGTATCGTTCTGACCCCGGGTGATCTGTTCGGGGTCTCTTTTTCATCTCTTTCAATGAGGTCTCCATGCCATTCATCAACTGGGATGAAGTGCCCCCAATCAAGATCGCTGCGGGCGTGAGCATCCGTGCGCCCTACGGTCAAAACCTTATGCTTTCCCGCGTCGAGATCGATGAAGGTGCGGTCGTCCCTTCGCATCATCATCCACACGAACAGGGAGGCATGCTTTTGAGTGGACGGCTGGAATTCACGCTCGGAGAGGAAACCAGGACCGCTGAAGCGGGCGAGGCCTTTTTGATCCCTCCCGACGTCTCTCACAGCGTCGTCGCAATCGACGGCCCAGCCGTGATCCTCGACATTTTTACGCCAATACGGGAAGACTATGTCGAGCTTGCCAATCGCTATATCCCTCCCGCCGAATCGTAGCCGTAGAGACGCCCCGATGGGGCGTCTCCCTCGACGCGGCTTTTCTGCATAACTCGAGGAGAAAAGGCATGTCTCAGGAACGATGGACTTCTTTACGGAGGTTCTGGGAGTTCCGGTTGTTTTCGCGTTCCTGGCCATCGTCGCGGAATTCTTCGGGTCTCTCGGGCTCATTCTTGGGCTCCTCACCCGGGTGGCGGCGTTCGGGATCGGCTGCGTGATGCTGGTCGCAGCATCTATCCACTACAAGTATGGTTTCTACATGAACTGGTTCCAGAATCAGGAGGGAGAGGGGTTTGAATACCACCTCCTCGCGCTTTCGATCGCTGTCGCTTTGATCCTAAAGGGTGCGGGAAGGTGGTCCCTGGACGGGATGATATCCCGCAGGATGAACGAGGGAGCCTAGTGGGCGAGCTAGTCGGGATCCATCACGTCACCGCGTTTGCTGGCGACCCGCAGGCGAACCTGGAGTTCTATACCGGTTTCCTGGGGCTGCGGCTGGTCAAAAAAACGGTGAACTTTGATGATCCCTACACGTATCACTTCTACTACGGGGATCAAGTAGGTCACCCCGGTACGATCATGACTTTCTTCCCCTGGGTCCACGGAGGCGTTAAGGGACAGTCAGGGACGGGACAGCAAACCGCCACTTCCTTCTCGATCCCGGATGGGGCTTTGAACTCCTGGGAAGCACGGCTTGCACACAATAGAATCGACTTCGAAGGCCCGTTCACCCGTTTCGACGAGGAGGTCCTGGCCTTTCAAGACCCGGACGGTCTCTGGCTGGAGTTGGTTGAGTCCGCGGTCGACCGACGCGAGGGCAGAGCGGATGCGGAGATCCCCGAGGCCTGCCAAATCCGCGGACTTCATTCCGTCACGCTCTCCGTGCGAGATGCCGAGGCCACTGCCGAGCTGTTGACCAGAATCCTCGGGTTCAAAGAGACTCGACAGTCGGACAACCGTTCGCGCTACGAGACTGGCGTTCGAGGGCCGGGCAGGTTCGTGGACATCCTGCTCGAACCGGCCGTCCCGCTCGGACGCATCGGGGTCGGCTCGGTGCACCACGTGGCCTGGCGGGTCCCCGACGATAAGACCCAGGGCCGCCTCAAGGACACCCTCGCGGGGCTTGGTTACAACGTATCGCCGGTGATGGACCGACAGTATTTTCGGTCCATCTACTTTCGGGAACCGGGGAGAGTCCTGTTCGAGATCGCCACGGATCCTCCAGGGTTTATCGTCGACGAAACAGTCGAAGAACTGGGGGCCGGTCTCAAGCTGCCCCCCTGGCTGGAATCGCGACGGGCATCGATCGAAGCGAATCTTCCGCCGATCCGGCCGTAGCGCCAGACGGAGAAGTCGTGAATCCCTGAGAAAGGGAGGTCTGCTTGAACGCTGAGAAGAGCGGTATCAGAATCGCTGTTATAAGGGGAAGCATTCGTCCTGGCAACTTCACTTCAATGGCCCTGGACCTGGTGGCGGACGAGTTTCGGAAGCAAGAGGTGTCGGTCGATGTCATCGATCCTGCAGAAATGGTTTTGTCTCCCCCAGGGGCGAGCGAAGATTCGCCTGACGGAGAAAGGGTTCAGGAAATCATCTCGGACGCGACCGGTGTCGTTCTATCCACACCTGAATATCACGGCAGCTATTCCAGCGTCATCAAGCTTGTCGTTGAAAACCTGGGGTTCCCATCCGCCCTATCAGGAAAACCGATCGCTCTGCTGGGGGTGGCGGCAGGTCAAATCGGTGCCGTGAAGGCCCTGGAGCATTTGCGAAGCGTCTGCTCCCACATCGGGGCGATCGTCCTGCCGGGGCCCGTGTCTGTCGCGCACGTCCAGGATGTCTTCGACGAAGATGGCAATTGCCTCGATGAGCAGATTGAGAAAAGAATCCGCAGCGTGGCGACAAACCTTCTGGACTACATACACGAGAACATCTGTCCGAGAATAACCCTGGAGACAATGGTGAGGGAAGGAACCACGGCGTGATTGAAACTGATTACCACTTGAATCGCTGAGGAGGAGAGTGTGAATTCAGACGATAAAGGTCAAGCTCCTGTTATCCAGTGTGCGCCCAACGGCCCATATCTGGTAAAGAACCTGGGTCAGTTCCGCGACTCAGAGGGCAACAGCATCTCCACGAAGCCTGTTATTGCTTTGTGTCGCTGCGGAAAATCATCCAACAAGCCGTTCTGTGACGGAACACACTCCAAGATCGGCTTTTCCGGAGAAAAGGAAGGGGACGGCAGCGAAGACAAACGTGACAATTTTGTGGGCAAGGGAATAACGATTCACGACAATCGGGGCATTTGCGCGCACGCTGGATTTTGCACCGACAACCTGGCCTCGGTATTCAGGATGAAGCAGGAACCCTGGATAGATCCGGATGGCGCGGAGGCGGAGATCATCATCGAAACGATTCGAAAGTGCCCGTCTGGTGCCCTGAGCTACTCGATTGAAGGTGTGGAGCCGGGAGACCCTGACCGGGGTCCGATGGTTACTGTGACCAAAGACGGTCCTTATCACGTTATCGGAGGCGTTGAATTAACGGACGTCCCGAGCGCTGAAGGTGTATCCGGCGAGCAGTCTACCCTCTGCCGATGCGGCGCGTCCAAGAACAAACCGTTCTGCGATGGGTCTCATTGGTCGATCGAATTCAAGGATGACGAATAGCCCCGCCGCATCTTTTCGCTTTTCTCTTGACTCCAATACCGTCGTAACATATAGTATAACAAAGCCTTGACGGAGAAACGTAGGCGGAAACCAGCCGCACAGAGAGGGGGCTTCCCGGGTTGAGAACGCCTACTGAGGCAGGCAGGCCGAAGTTCCCTCCCGAGCTGCAACGCTGAACCTCCCGATACGGTGAGCAGTAGGCCGCGCCGGTTTCTCGTTCCGTGAAGAAGAGGGGCAGTGATAGCTGTCCGCTAAGCGGCGTCCTGTTCGGACGCAAATAGGGTGGTACCGCGGAAGGCATACGCCCTTTCGTCCCTAAGGATGAGAGGGCCTTTTTGTACTCAACGGAGAGTTCAGAGTGACGCAAGAAATGAACAGTGACCTGTCTTCCCTGCACGCGCTCGAGATCCAAACCCTTCGTGCATTCGCAGGCAGGGAAAGCTCCGTGCTTTCCGACCCAGAAATGCTGGAAGCTACACATCTCGATCCTGCTCAGCACCGTCGTGCCATCCAGTGGCTGCTCTCAAAAGGAATCATCGAAACGACTGAGGAGAGAGAGCAGACCACCGTTCTGCTGACCGAAGTCGGGGTCGATTATGCGGAAAAGGGAGCCACGCCCGAATCCGCACTCCTCACACGAGCCGGCGAGAGACCCCCCCCATCCCTCAAGGAACTCCAGCAGGATACCCGCTTCGACAGGAGCGATTGGGGGAGTGCCTTCGGCACGCTCAAGAAGGACGGGGTGATTCGACTCGAGGGAGAGGCGATACAGATTTCGGACGAGGGAAAGGCAGCGTTCTACCTGGATCGCCTGAAGGCAGATCTCTTCGGGAGGCTTCGGAAGGAGGACGAAGGACTCGACGTCGGCGCGTTTTCCGAGGAGATCCAGGAATACATCGCCGCCCACGCCAGGAAGCGGGGAAAGGCGAAGGGTCCGGTGCGCCTGGAAGAGCGTGTCGAACGATCCTACCGTCTTACGGATGGAGGTCTCAAGACCCTGGCCGCGCTTCTCGACGCCAATCTCACCGGCGATGAGGTCTCACAGGTCAATCCCGACATGCTGAAAGACGGGGCCTGGAAGGACCTCTCCTTCCGCCGCTACGACCTCTCCATCAAACCGCCTCGAATCCTGGTCGGGAGGACCCACGCCTACAGGGCCTACCTGGACAGCGTCCGTCGAAAGCTGCTCTCGCTCGGTTTCGAAGAGATGAAAGGGCCGCTTGTCGAAACAGAATTCTGGAACATGGACGCCCTCTTTATGCCTCAGTTCCACGCGGCGAGGAATATCCACGACGCATACTACGTCAAGCAGCCCGAACGCTCCCGCCGCTCGGAAGAGCCCTTCTTTACAGACGTCGGAAACGTCCACGCGAACGGTGGAAAAACCGGATCGCGAGGGTGGCGATACCCATTCGATCCCGATCGCTCCCGTAGGCTGATCCTGCGCACGCAGGGCACCGCGCTTTCCGCCCGCACTCTGGCCTCCTCTCCGAACATCCCTGGAAAATATTTCGCGATCGCCCGCTGCTTCCGCCCCGACGACGTCGACGCGACACACTCCGCCGATTTCATCCAGGTAGAGGGAATCGTCATCGGCGACTCGATCAACTTTCGGAGTTTGCTGGGCCTACTCGATCTCTTCGCGCTCGAGATCGCGCAGGCCGAAGGGGTACGATATCTCCCGGACTATTTTCCCTTCACCGAGCCCTCCGTGGAGCTTCAGGCCAAACATCCAACCCTGGGCTGGGTGGAGCTTGGCGGTGCCGGGCTCTTTCGTCCAGAGGTGACACAGCCGCTCGGCGTCGACGTCCCCGTGATCGCGTGGGGCCTCGGCGTGGATCGGATGGCCATGGTCGCTCTGGGCATAGACGATATCCGCGACCTCTTCAGTGCCGATCTGGACTTCGTCCGAAACGAGAGATAGGCGAAATGCCAACGATCAGCGTCGTCAAACAGGACCTGGAAACCCTCGCCGGACAGACCTACGATCTGAGTGCCCTTGCATCCGCACTCGAGGTCGCCAAGGCAGAAGTATCGCCGGAGGACGAAGACCGGCTCCGGATTCAGCTCAAAGATACGAACCGACCGGACCTCTGGTCCTCGGAAGGGATCGCCAGGCTGCTTCGTGGATACCGGCTGGGACGTCACGACACTTACGCGTTCTTTGAAGCGACCTCTACCGATCGCGAAATTCGGGTAGATGGCAACATCGAATCGATACGCCCCTACGTGGCCGCATTCGTCTGCCAGGACATCCAGATCAACGATGCGGCCCTGGAACAGCTCATCGAGGCGCAGGAAAGATTGACCGACAACTACGGTCGCGGCCGCCAGACGGTTGCCATCGGGATCTACGACGCCTCCGGGATCGTCTTCCCGGTGCACTACGAAGCTGTCGATCCGGCTTCCACACGGTTCATCCCCCTCGAAACCGAAGTGGAAATGGATCTGAACCAGATCCTCAGAGAACACCCTACGGGCAGGACCTACGCGCACCTCCTGGAAGGTCTTGAGAAGTTTCCGCTGCTTCGGGACTCGGGGGGCGAGGTCCTCTCCATGCCGCCGATCATCAACAGCCAGACGCTCGGGCGAGTCCAGGCGTGTGACTCGTTCCTGCTTTGTGAGGCGACCGGAACCGTGCTCGATGCCGTCCTGCTGAGCTGCACGATAATGGCCGTCAACATGGCAGACCGGGGAGGTAGAATCCATCCCGTAAGAGTCACTTATCCTTACGACACGCCTCGTGGACGAGAGATTCAAAGCCCGTTCGACCTGACGGAGCCAATCCAGGTCGCCATGGAGGAAGTCCGAAAGGTCTTGGGCATCGAATTGGGCGCCGACAAGATTGAGGACGCCCTGAACGCGATGGGTTACCAGGATGTTGTCGTGGAGCAGAAAGTGATCCGGGCCCGGCCGGCCCCCTACCGGGACGACATCCTGCATCCCGTTGACCTGATCGAAGATGTCGCCGTCGCCGTGGGCTATGACACCATCGGCCCGGAGCCTCTGCAGGATTTCACGATCGGCAAGGCTGCGCCGCAGGAGGACCTCTCCGACCGGATTCGGGAATTGATGGTCGGCTGCGGCTTCCAGGAGCTCTTCCTTCCGATCCTCTGCGCCCGGGATGACTTGACCACGAGACTGCGGAACCCGGATGAAGCCGTCGTCGAGATCGAGAATCCGATGTCGGACTCCTATAGCGCAGTGAGGAACTCTCTGCTCCCGGGCATGCTTCGCGTCGAGAGCGTGAGCCGACGCGCGATCTATCCGCACCGTATCTTCGAGGTCGGCGAAGTCGCCGTCATCGCGCCGGAAGAGGACTACGGATGCCTCACTCAGGTCCGCCTGGCAGCCGTCGAGGCGAGCTCAGAGGCCAACCTCTCCGGCATCCAGAGTCACCTCGAGGCCCTCGCCTACTTCCTGCGCGTGGATTATTCCCTCAACGCCATCGATCACCCGAGTTTTCTCCCGGGGCGCGCCGGCGAAATATGCAAAGCGGGAACGCCTTACGGCATCATCGGCGAAATCCATCCGGAAGTCTTGGAGATCTGGGGTATCGGGGTGCCTGTCAGCGCGTTCGAAGTCGACATCAGGATCGCAGAATAGAGCGTATTTCGTCGAATATTGGTATTGGGCCAAAAATCCCCTCCCGGGTCGGGGTGGGTCACAATAGGGTTTCTGCCCATCAAACCCACCCCTAGATCTTCCCCAAGGAGGGCATTCTAATAATCGAACCAGACGATGTTCCGGGGTGCCCTGGTGGGGCGGGGTAGGTTAAATTGCTAATCGCCTTGTGTGAATGCAAAACCCGCCGGATGGCCATCCGGCGGGTTTTTTTTGTGGCGTAATCTCGACGATGTTGACGTCGCCAAGGTCGTTTATGCCGCCTTACCTCTTCAACTGCACTCCATTGGCTTTTACCCTTTCTCGACGAAGCTCGATGGCACGCGCCACGACGTCCTTGACCTTGACGAGAGGTGTCAGCGGTTTCTGGAGTGTGAAATCAAAGTCCGCCGTCCTTGATTTAACCTCATCGATCTCCCACCCGGTTATCAATAAAGTGGTGATCAATGGATCTTCCAATCGAATCCTCTGAGCCAGCTCATCCCCGGACATCTCTGGCAGACTGAGGTCGACCAGCACGACATCGAAGTCTCCGGCCCGAAATCTGTTCAACGCCTCGAGGCCGCTAGGAACCGCCTCGACATCGTGCTCCTCGGACAACAGACCGGAGAGAAAGTCCCGAACCATCTCGTCGTCCTCGACGACCAGAAGCCTTCCCGGGTCCGCCTTTGCGATGCTCGATCGAACAAAGTCACTTTCTATCGGACCTTTCCACGCAGGAAGTCGAATCGTAAAGGCAGTACCCTTTCCGGGGGAACTGTCTACATCTATGCTTCCCCCCCACCTCCTTACCGAGTTGTAGACCGTGGACAGTCCCAGTCCTGTCCCAACGTCCGTTTTGGTCGTGAAGAACGGCTCGAACACCCGCTTGCGTGTCTCATCATCCATGCCCGTGCCCGTGTCTATCACCTTCAGTTGGACACCTTGTGAAACCACCCTGGTCTGGAGCGTAATCCTTCCCCCTTCGGGCATGGCATCAACTGCATTCAACAGCAAGTTTATCAGAATGTCGTGCAATTCGAACTGCGTGGCATTAACGGGTGACATATCCTTCAAATCCGTCGTAACTTCGATCGAGATTCCCCTGGCTTCAGCCTCGTCCTTCCACTTCGGCCTCGTCGATTGAATCGCATCTTCAACCATCTTGCCAATGTGCGTGGGCTCCGTCTGGGTCTCGTCTCCGCTTCGAACGGCCTGGCTGAGTCGCTTCACGAGCTCCCGGGCGCGCATCCCCGACCTGTGGATCGTCTGCGTCTCCTTCAGGATCTCAGGCTCGAGATCCAGCAGCTGAAGGATCTCGCAAGGCCCCAGGATCCCCATCAGGATGTTGTTCAGATTGTGACTGACACCTGCAGCCATCTCACCCAGCGCGCGAAGGCGCTCCAACTTCACCATCTCCTTCTCCGCCCGCTTGCGCTCGCTGATGTCTCTCACGCAGCCCTGCATCGCGCGACGTCCCTCGTAGGTGATCTCCTTTACGTTCGCCTCCACGTCAAACAGGCTTCCATCCTTTCTCACGAATTTCATTTCTGACGTTCCCGGTAGAACCTCGCCCTGTTCCCGTCTCTGAATCCTTTCTCGAACGCGTTCCGTGCTTTCAGGAGCGACAACATCCCAGGGATCGAGGTCCAAGAGCTCCTGTCGAGTGTAACCCAGCATATCCAGGTAGGTCTGGTTGCCGAATTTATAGCGTTCATCCTGAATAAGATAGATGCCATCGAGGGCCTGCTCTACGAGCGATCTATACTTCTCCTCAGACTCCCTGAGCGAATTTTCGACTCGCCCGCGTTCGGTTATGTCGCTGATGATGCCTTGATATCCCAGAATGCTCCCGTCCATTCCCCGACGTACGGTTGCCGAGAACAGGCAGGCTATCTCTGTTCCATCCTTCTTTTGCAATGTCACTTCATGGTCTTTCACAAAGCCCTGCCGTTCAATTTCCTGTTGAAACAGCCTGCGATCCTCGGGGTTCGCGTATAGCTCTACGCTACTCAGCCCGAGCATTTCCTCTTCAGTGTATCCAAAGAGATCCAGGGCCGCGCGGTTGACGTCGACAAACCGCGCATCCCGGGTCGCCATCGTGATCGGATCTCTGGACTCCTCGAAAAGACCCCGGTATCGCTCTTCACTCTCGCGCAGTGCCTCCAGCGAGCGCTTGAGCTCAGAGACATCCCGAATGATGCCCTGGTATCCCAGAACGCCGCCTTCGCTGTCCCGCCTCACTGTGCCGGTCAGAAGCGCGTCGATCACCGTGCCATCTTTTCTGAGCATTTTGACTTCGTAGTCCTTTACCGAGCCGTGAAGCTCAATCTCCCTTTGGAATTTGACCCGATCCTCGGGATCAGCGTAACTCTCCGCCACATCGAGATCGAGCATCCCTTCCCTGGTATACCCGAAAAGATCCAGCTGTGCTTGATTGACAGCGATAAACCGACCCTCGCGCGTAGTGATATAGATGGCATCTCTTGATTCCTCAAAGAGGGTGCGGTACCTCGCCTCGCTCGTTCGCCTGGCGAGCTCGGCCTGTTTGCGCTCTTCGATTTCCTCCAGAAGTTGCTCGACGGCTGCCCTCAATTCGCTTGTACGTTCGCGTACTCTCAGATCCAGCTCGTCGCGCGCCTCGAGCAGCGCCAGCTCCGCCAGCTTGCGGTCGGTAATGTCCTCCGCGATCCCGGCAACCCTGTAGATCTCTCCCTTATTATTTCGAATGGGGAAACCGCGGTGCCGAATCCATCTAACGAAATTGCCCGGACGTAGAATCCTATATTCTTCTTCGAACTCCAGCTCTGGGACCCTGGAATAGAAGGCTTTGCGCACCCGGCCGCGATCCTCTGGATGGACCACCTTGAGCCAGTTTCTGGGGTCCTCGTAGACGGACTTGCGCGACCTTCTCCAAACTTCCTCGTACGCTGGGCTGACGTAAATGATCTGCTCCCCATCCGCGTTCGCGATCCAGAACACCTCCTGCATGTGCTCGGTAAGCTCGCGAAAACGCGCCTCGCTTTCCTGAAGGATCTCCTCGGCAGGTGTGCGCCCACTACCTTCAGGGCGAAGTTTTTCGGACGCTGTCTCGAGATCTCCAGACGCGTCGGACGTCCAGCGTTCCAACTCGTCCTGGACGCCCCGCCACTCGGCTTCAGCACGTTTCCGCTGGAAACAGAAGATGGCGACTGCCCAGATCACAGAAATCTGGAGGGATTGGTTAAAGACCGCCACCCAGGCCTCCCCAGCTTCCGGAGCGCTGATGCTACCCACCAGACTGAGCACCGTTGCTGCCGCGGCCATGATGAAGATCGTGCCTGGCCACGGCGCCAGCCACCCGACAAGCACAAGCAGGGTGTATAGAAGGTTGGTCGCAAATCCCGACGGCAGCAAGATGTCCACGGCGAAGATCGCCGCGGTCAACGAGGTGCCGCCGACAATGAAAGTTCTCTGCATCCCCGACATTGCATTGTCCTCCAGTTCTGATCAAAACCGCGGACGGTTTCAGCTGCTAAGCATTTCTCGTCTTCCTCACAAAAGAAAAAAACCGCACCTTCCCGGATGCGGTCGTTTTGATCATAAGGATATGTACTGACACGGGCTCACCGGGGGAGATGGCAATGGCGCCCTCGTATCTTCCACAAAACTACGATGCAAAATCTGGCAATGTCAACAACATAAATTTGGCTATAACCCTCCTCTGGGACTGTCATCTAATCCATAAAGAGATATCTGGCGATAAACACGACCGCGAGCAGGTCAACGAGCGGATGCACGTCTTTACCCCGGCCCCCTACCCGCTTGACGATCGGGTAGGTGACCAGTCCGAGAGCCACGCCATTTGCGATGCTGAACGTCAACGGCATGGCGATAATCGTCAAGAAGGCGGGGAGCGCGTCTGAAACGTCGCTCCACCGGATCCGGACTACGGAGGCCATCATCGATACCCCGACGACGATCAGCGCGGGCGCGGTCGCGAAGGCAGGAATCGACGCGACGAGAGGGGTAACAAAGAGGCCGAGAAGAAAAAGCATCCCGGTCACAACACTCGCAAACCCGGTGCGCGCGCCCACGGATGTGCCTGCGGCGCTCTCGATGTAGGTCGTGACGGTGGAGGTCCCGAAGACAGCCCCCACCATCGTCCCGAAGGAATCAGCGAGAAGCGCACGGTTCGCCCGGGGCAGACGGCCCTGTTCGTCGAGAAAGCCCGTTCGCTCCGATAGCCCCACCAGCGTTCCCATCGTGTCGAACAGATCCACGAAGAGAAAGGCGAAGACGAAGCCGATCAGGGCTATATCGAACGCAGCCGTGAAATTCAAGACCGCGACGCCGAACAGCCGTTCCGGCCAGGCAGGCAGGCTGAAGATTCGATCGGGCGTGGGCGATGCGCCAACGACCATGCCCAGCAGGGTGACGCCGAGTACGCCGATCAGTATCGACCCTCTGAATCCGCGGACCAGAAGCACGCCGATTCCGACAATCCCCAGCAGCGACAGCCCCACCGCGCCGCTTCGTGTGTCGCCGAGGGTAACGAGCGTTTCCGGATCATCTATCACGATCCCCGCGTTCTTTAATCCGATAAAGGCGATGAACAGCCCGATCCCGCCCGCCGTCGCCTGCTTGAGCACGTCCGGAATCGCGTTGATGATGGCCTCCCTGATCTTCGCCAGGGAGAGCAGGGTAAAGATCACCCCGGATGCAAGCACGACCCCCAGAGCCAGGTCGGAATGAACACCCTTCCCCAGAACGACCGTGTAAGCAAAAAAGGTGTTCAATCCCATCCCGGGGGCGAGGGCAAAGGGATAGTTGGCTCCGATCCCCATGATCAACGTTGCGATGGCTGCCGAGACACACGTCGCGAAAAGGAGCTCCGGAAAGAGCTCCCGCCCGAGCGCATCGGACAGAATGGCCGGGTTTACGGCCACGATGTAGGCCATCGTCACAAACGTCGTGAGCCCGCCGACCACCTCTCTTCGGAAGTCTGTTCCCAACTCTTGAAATCGAAAATATTTCCGAAGAATGTCCAGGATACGAATGCCCTCCCGATTCGCTGACCTACTTCAGCCTGCGTCCAAAATTCAGCGCGAACAGCGTAAAGTCTGAAAATCCCACGAATCCGTCCCTGTCCAGATCGAACCGGACCTCTTCATCCCCCACGACGAGCACGTCGAACATGTTTGCGAACGCTACGAAATCCAGAAACCCCACCTCCCCGTCCCCGTCGAAGTCAGGCGTTCTTGCCGGAAATCCGGCGGCCTCCAAGACCGCTGCCAGAGAGGCCTTGGACACCTCCTCAACCAGGGAGAAATCGACCTTGTCCAAAGTATCCGTGCTCATGTTGATGTGCGGCGCAGGATTCTGAATGTGCTGAAACACGCCCACTCCGGGGAAGCCGGTATCGATGAAGGACTGATGGTCGGAACATCGACAGCCCGAGGCAGATATCGACACCCCCTCGCCAGTACTGCGGCGCGCACGGATCGACGTGTAGTCCCTCGCGGCCTCGGCCACGACCTCACCCTCTGCGAGGTAGCGACTGACCGTATCGATCGTGAAGGCCTCCGGAAAGGTGGTGGATCGGGTTCCGATCACATCCAACTGGAGCATGAGCAGAATCTCGTCCTCCCGATCCCGTGCCGCATTGGCGTAGTGCCGGCTCCCGATCAGCCCCAGTTCTTCCGCTCCCCAAAACGCGAACACGACCGTCACATCGAGGTCCACGTCCTGGATCAGCCGCGCGATCTCCAGGACCGCGGAGACCCCCGAAGCGTTGTCGTCGGCGCCGGGCGCGAAATCCTGATCGCCCTGGACCCGGTCCAGCGAGATGGAGTCGAAGTGACCGCCGACAACGATCTGCCGGTCCGGGTAGAGCAGTCCCGGCTTTGTCGCTACGACGTTCCACTGCGTGAGGTCGTTCAAGATAAACCGTTTGCCGAGCAGGGTCCGGTTGATGTTCACCTTGAAGCTGTCCAGCCTGGCGTCCGTGTATCCGAATCCCTCCATCTTCTCCCTCAGCCACAGCGTCGCGGCCGTGTTCGAGTCCGAACCCATAAACCGCGTCTCGAACGCGATCTGACGGTTGACCGTCGTTTCCAGGTTGGTCCTCGAGATCTGCTGGACGAGATCTGTGACCTCGGGCCTGGGGGCTGCCAGCCCCTCACTGCAAAGGAAACCAGCAAACAGACTGCCCAGCCACACCCCCCGAATCAGGTTCGTCGGTGTGCTCGTAAACCTATACAAAACAGCATCTTTCTCCTCCTATAGAGGGCGAAAATTCGATCAAGCTTTTCCCAAAACAGCCGATAGTCTTAATAGGACCACGCAACGCCTAAACACCTCACAGGAGTAAGGATATGTTGTTCGTTGCAGCCGGCAGCATGTTGGTGACGGGGCTCTTTTGCTCCTGGCTATCACTTCAGCAACTGAACCAGATCGACCGGGACGACGCTGAAGCAAACATGCCAAAGCCGGTGGAGAAAGACGAAGAGGAAGAAGAAGAAAAACCGAGATTGACGCGCCTCGGCCGTCCGATCGAGGAGATTCGCCTGAATTGATCCGCGATCTTTTCTCCGTGGTCTAACACCGTCACGCCCCTGGCTTCACCCCTCCCCGCATCCGAATTTCAATCCGTAATCCCCACTCCGCAATCCTCAATTTTTTATCCACGGCTTTTAGGTTGTTCTCGTGTCAGACAATGAATTCCCCCGAGTCCCCAGACCAGGTCCACCGCGTGTATGCCCACGACTTCTCGGTCTTTGAACAGCTCTGATAGGATCCCGAGCGCGATTCTGTCTTTCGGATCGTTGAACGTGGGCACAAGAACGTGGCCGTTCGAGATGTAGAAATTGGTGTAACTCGCCGGCAGGCGTTGATCGCCAAGGGTGAGCGGCGACGGAACGGGAATACGCACAACATCCAGGTTCGAACCGCCGTTTAAACGCTGCCCTTCGAGGCGCTCTCTGTTCTCCTCGAGCGCCCGAGCGTTCGGATCTCTCCCGCTCGCTTCTTCGCAGAGCACGACCCTTTCGGGACCCACGAACCGACAGAAGTTGTCCACGTGGCCGTTCGTATCGTCCCCCGGCATCCCGCCTCCCAGCCACAAGATCTGTTTCGCCCCCAGATAATCCCCCAGAACAGACTCGACCTCGCCGCGTCCCACGCCCGGATTCCTGACCTGCCGGCCGTTGTCCAGAAGACACGGCTCCGAGGCCAGAAAGACCCCGTCCCCATTCGCATCTACGCTTCCGCCCTCCAGGACGAACCGCCGCCCCTTCCTCGTAACGGAAAACGTCCTGAATCCGAGTCTGCGCGCCACGCGCCCCGCGACCGCATCATCCGATCTCCAGTCGTCGTAGCGTGCCCATCCGTTGAACTTGAATCGAACGACAGCCAGTTCACCTCCTGAATCCTCCCTGAGAAATATCGGCCCGAAGTCGCGCGTCCAGGCCCGGTCGGTCGGAATTCGGAAGAACTGGATGCGAGACCCTGGGACGCCTGCGCGATCGAGGAGCCGCTGTGCCTGCACTTCGTGGGCCTTCGAATTGACGAGGATCCGAACCGTTTCGCTCGCCGCCAACTTCCTTGCGATCTCCGCGAAGGCCCACCTGACCGGAGTCAGTCTTCCCGGCCAGTCTCCGCGGTTGTGGGGCCAGGCGATCCACGTCGCGTCGTGAGGGTCCCATTCGGCCGGCAGGCGAAACCCGAGCTCGGCAGGCTTCGCGTTCCGCGCCGCGTTCGTGCTGTCGGTCTCATCCTCGATTGTCCAGGTAGCGCTCGTCGATTCCACCATACGCATCGATTCTCCGGTCCCTCAAGAATGGCCAGTTACGCCTGACCTCCTCTCGCTTGCCAAGGTCAACCTCGGCCATGAGGATTTCCTCCCGGGATGCCGAGGCTTCGGCCAGAACGACCCCCTGCGGGTCTGCGAAAAAGGAAGACCCCCAGAATTCGATCCCCTCCTCGTCCCGAGAAATCTCCATCCCGACCCGGTTCACTGCCGCCACGTGCAGCCCGTTCGCGACGGCGTGCCCGCGCTGGACGGTCTGCCAGGCCTCCTTCCAAACAGGCCCCAGGTCGAGCGCCTCTCTTGAATGCCATCCGATCGCGGACGGGTAAAAGAGGATATCCGCACCACGAAGCGCAGTCAGTCGAGCGGCCTCCGGGTACCATTGATCCCAGCAGATCAAAACGCCGATCCGCCCGACGCGTGTCTCGAACACCTGGAAACCGAGGTCTCCCGGAGTAAAATAGAACTTCTCGTAGTAGGCCGGATCGTCCGGTATGTGCATCTTCCGGTAGATTCCGACGATCTCGCCATCGCTGTCGATGATCACCGCGCTGTTGTGATACAGTCCCGACGCGCGTCTTTCAAACACAGGTACGACCAGAACCACGCCTTCACTCCGGGCCAGCCTGCCCATGGCCTCGGTGGACGGACCGGGTATCGACTCGGCAAGATCGAAACGGTCCAGGTCCTCCTCCTGGCAGAAGTATGCCGAACGAAACAGCTCTTGCAGGCAGACCACCTGCGCGCCGGCACCCACTGCCTCCTCGGTCATAGACAGGGCGCGATCCAGATTCTCTTTCATGTCGATCGAACAGGCCATCTGGATCAGACCCGCACAAAATTTTCTGTCCATATTCCTCTCACGAATCAAAACTCTAGGAAGTAATACTTACAGCAGTGCGGCATCAAAATCAAGCCCTGTGAAAGGCAGACGACAGACAGCGGACCACGGCGGTAAGGCATAAAGAAGCTATCTGTGACCGCAGACAATGGACCGCGGACCGCGTAAAGTGAAAAGATGGCGCTACTCATTTTGCTGTCTGCCGTCCGTCGTCTGCGGTCAAGACTAAGCTCCGTTTAAATCACAGCCTGTTTCCGCTTGCGTTCGCGAAAAAAGTGCTTTAGATTTTTTGCGATAACGGAGTCTATCTATTTGTCTCTGGCACCTGGAGCCATTCGAGAATGGACATTACCAAGCTTCTGAACGACTGGCCATATGACCCGAAAGACAGCGTCCGAAAGGTGGTTGACGCGGATGGTGTGGAAAAGATACAGGTCAGGGTCGATCAAGGCCCCTTCCAGGGCGTTCTACAGATGGAACTGGACGGAAGGCCCGATGGAAAAAGACCCTACAATAAGGCATTCGCCCTGGATCACTTCAAGGATACCCTTGAAACACACAGGAAGGATCGGGGCTCGGATGAAGGTTTCGGTCTGAATCCGGAAGCGTGTGAAGAGATATTCGATGAAGGTCGCACGATATATGAGCGTTACGTGTTCCTCCTTCAGGTGGAGGAGTATGAGAGGGTCGTTCGCGATACGGAAAGGAACATGGAACTGTTCCGTTTCGTGAACCGGTATGCAGACGAGGAGGAGGACAGGGCGAACCTCGAGCGGTGGTGGCCTTACATCATTAGAATCCACGCCGTTGCCAGAGCCACGCTCGCCACTCGAGACAAGGATTTCGACTTTGCACTGAATATCGCTAAAGAAGCCCGAAAAAGGATCGATAATCTTGAAGAGATCGATTTTGAAGAGTTTCACGCTGAGAAGAGCCGATCGATGAAGGCCCTCGAGGAACTCATCCAGGGAATATCAGAGAAGGGCCCGCTCAGCATCTCAGAAAAGCTCAAAAAAGATCTTACAGAGGCCATCGAACAGGAGGAATTCGAGAAGGCCGCCTCGATCAGAGATCAGATCCAGGACCTGGAGCGAGACACAAACTCAGCCTCAAAGACCGCAGAAAAGGCTTGACTTTGGGGCTCTTTGCTTTATTTTATTCTCCGACAAGAGAATCCACGTTAATCTGCTTAGGAATCAGCGCTTGAAACCCCTTTTCCCCAGATTCTCCCTTGAGACACTCCGCCTGTATGCTGTAGTCGGCGTAGTAAGTGACCTCGTCGGTGTAGACACCGGGATTCGTTGGCGAGATTGTCTCTAGGACGATCTGCTTAAACAGGTTCTTGAACCCGCCGCCGACTGGATTCGGTAGCGGGTTTTTTGATGGCAGTTCCGCAAGGGAGGTAAGGCAGATGGCGACCAAACCGGTGCCTGCGGCTTCAGCGAGCCAAGATGGCCGGACGAAGAAGAACTCGGCTGCCTCGAAGAGGAAACAGCAGTCCGACGAACCTGTCAGGGGTGCCGATATTCTGGTGGAGGCCCTGATTCGAGAAGGTGTGGATCTGATCTTCGGATATCCTGGCGGGGCCAGCATGGAGATCCACCAGGCGGTCACCCGGTCCGATATCCGATGCGTCTTGTGCCGCCACGAGCAGGGAGAGATATTTGCGGCAGAGGGCTACGCCAAGGCGTCCGGTAAGGTCGGCGTCTGCCTGGCGACCTCGGGTCCCGGAGCAACGAATCTCGTCACCGGCCTGGCCGATGCAAAGATGGACTCTGTTCCGATCGTCGCGATCACGGGCCAGGTGCCGACGCACCTGATCGGAGGGGACGCCTTTCAGGAAACCGCGACAATCGAGGTGACGCGCCAGATCACCAAACACAATTTCCTGGTGGATAAGGTCGATGACCTGCCCCGAATCGTAAAAGAGGCCTTTTACATCGCATCAACCGGACGGCCGGGTCCCGTGTTGATCGACGTGCCGAAGGACGTCCAGCAGGCGTACACCGCGCCGATCTACCCGGAGTCGGTCGCGATCAGGAGCTATAACCCCCACGTGAGAGCGAACCGCGATCAGATCGAAGCGGTTGCAAAAGCCATCAAAGAATCCAAAAAGCCGGTCATATACGCAGGCGGTGGGATCGTTTGCGCAGATGCCTCGGCCGAACTGAGGGAATTTGTCGGTAAGACCAACATCCCGGTCGTAGAGACGCTGATGGGGTTGGGTGTCTACCCCGAAACGGATCCCCTATCCCTCCGGATGGTGGGGATGCACGGTACGGTTTATGCCAACTACGCCATCAACCACGCAGATCTGCTGCTCGCCATGGGTGTCCGATTCGACGACAGGGTCACCGGAAAGCTCGAGGAGTTCTGCAAACACGGGAAGATCGTGCACATCGACGTCGACCCCTCGGAATTAAACAAGAACAAGGTGGCCCACATCCCGGTCCACAGCGACATCAAGTATGCCCTTGAAGACCTGAACGGGCTCGTCGAACCGGGGGATTATTCCGACTGGTGGAAGGACATCGAAACGTGGCGCGAGAAGTATCCAATGGGTTACAAAGAGATGGGCGATGCCATCCTGCCCCAGTATGCGATTTCGCTCCTCTACGAGTTGAGCGAGGGCAAGGCGGTCATCTCGACCGGCGTGGGCCAGCATCAGATGTGGGCCGCGCAGCACTATCTGTTCGACGAACCCAGGAACTGGCTGACATCGGGCGGTCTCGGCGCCATGGGATTCGGTCTGCCAGCGGCACTCGGCGCGGCTTTGGCCAGGCCTGATGCCACGGTCATAGACATCGACGGCGACGGGAGCTTCGTGATGAACGTCCAGGAGCTGGCCACGCTTTACACGGAAAAGATCCCTGTCAAGACGATGATCCTGAACAATCAGCACCTCGGCATGGTCGTTCAGTGGGAAGACATCCTCTACGAGAGCAACCGGGCCCATACCTTCATCGGAGACCCGGAAAAGAACGAAATCCACCCCAACTTCGTCAAAATCGCCGAGGGGTTCAAGATTCCGGCGGAGCGGGTCGTGAACAAGAAGGACCTGCGGCCGGCAGTGGAGCGAATGCTCCGGTCGCCCGGTCCCTACCTGCTCGACGTCATCGTGCCCCATCAAGAACACGTCCTGCCGATGATCCCGTCCGGCAAGTCTTTTGCCGAGATCATCATCGAGAGGTAGACTCAGGTAGCGCGGTGTTGAAAGGGTGCCGAAATTGGGCACCCTTTTTTCTGTCCGGATGGAACGGAATACCCGCGCCCTCCGTCTAATCTTATAGAACGGACAGGCCTGGTCGCTGCTTCTAAGTTTGTTGTGGTGAGTAAGTTAGCCTCATTTTCCGGGTGCAGCGAACGTGGAATTCGCCTCCGGGAGCCTGAATGGACGCAGAGCTGGAGCTCGTCAAGCGAAGTCAAGAGGGAGATCACCAGGCCTTCCGGGCCCTCGTGGAGCGCTACGAGGCGAGGATCTACACGCTGGCCTGCTCGATCATCGGAGACCGCGAACTCGCCCGGGATGCGGCGCAGGAAGCGTTCCTGAAGGCTTATCAGGCCCTTTCCCAATTCCGAGGAAAGTCCACCTTCTACACCTGGCTCTACCGCGTATCCTTGAACGTCTGTCTTGACATCGCTCGTAAAGAGAACCGAGGAGTCGAAATGGATTCGCTGGACACGATGACCGGGTCGAGAGATATCGTCCCTGAATACCTGTTCGACTCAGAGGCTCCTGGTGGCGAGGTGGAGCGAGAAGAGTTGAGCCGAATCATCCAGGGCGTTCTCAACACCCTTTCGCCGGACCATCGGACGGTGGTCGTCCTCAAAGACATCGAGGGGCTGTCGCAGGAAGAGATTTCGGAAACGATGGGGTGTTCTGTCGGCACCGTTAAGTCCAGGCTTTCCCGCGCACGCGCGGAGATGAGAGACGTGCTTCGACCAATTTACAACGAATGGATGGGGAGGGAATCGGCATGAACGAAACCCACGTCAACGACCTGCTTCCGGCCTACGTGGATGAGAATCTCTCCGAGGTGGAGATGCGTCGGATAGAGGATCACCTTCCTCACTGCCAGTCCTGCAGAGAGGAACTGGCCTACCTCGAACGGATCCAGCAACTGATCGGCAGCAGACCTGAAGAGCCTGCACCCGGTCTCTGGGAGGGTCTGGAGGAACGCATCCAGAAGGAAAAGACCTTTCCCCTCTGGGATCAGTTCGAGTGGGCAGGCAGGCGCCTCGTTCCGCTGCTGGCCGCCGCCGCGGTCATCCTGTTCGTCTTGCTGCCCGCGCCCAACGGCAGCGATGCCCAGGTCACTGTTGAAGACTTCCTGGAGGCCCAGTGGGATCCGCAGGGCCTCGAGATCGTGGTTCTGAGCGAAGATGAGCTCTCACGAGACGATATTCTTTTCTTGTCGGGCTCCGCGATCGAGTCCGGAACGAACCGAGGTGACCGATGATCTCCCTATCTTCACGCACCAAGGCGGTTCTGCTGGGGCTGGGCATCTTTCTGCTCGGCATCGTGGTTGGCGCCACGATCGAGCGATGGGTGCTGATCCGCCGGGGCATGCCACATTTTATGCCTCCATACGCGGACAGGCCGTTCCCCGGGCGCCCGGTTGGTGACCGGCTGGTTCACCGGTTTATTCGAGGGCTGGACCTGACCGAAGACCAGCAGCAGGAGATCCGGCGGATCCTGGATGAAAGCCGCGAAGGCGCACACAACATTCAGCGTGCGGTCCGCGGGAAAATGGACACGCTTTCGAACGATACGAGGTCCAAGATCAGAGAGGTCCTGACTCCGGAGCAGAAGGAGAAGTTCGACAAGATGACGAGCAGGATGGATAAGATGAGAGGCAAAATGGGCGAACGCGGAGGGAGAAAGAGAGGTGGATGGAAATGGTGAAAATCGTCAGTCAAAAGCGGAAAGGAAGCATCGTTATGATGTCCAAGAATTTAATCACAGCCATAATTGCATCGGTGGTCCTGATCTCGGCTGCAGCAGAGGCGGATCACGGAAAGAAACGTGGGCGTTCCGGCCACGGGGGACCCGCCTGGGAAGCCCTGGACCTGACAGAGGCACAGCGTGGGAAGTTGGAGGATATACATCTTTCCCGGGCCAAAGAGATGGCTCGCCTCAGAGCGGATCTTCAGGTCGCCCGCATCGACCTGCGCGCGTCTATGAAACCGGCCGATCCCAACCGGGCCGAAGTGAAGAAAAGGGTGGCCCAGGTTAACGGCGCGCGCTCGAAGATGCTCGAAAGCCGGGTCGACCACAGGCTGAGCCTGAAGAAGATCCTTTCGAAGGAGCAGCTGGAAAAGCTCAGGCATATGAATCGGAGAGGTCACCGGATGAGGGGTCCCGGACCCGATCATCGTGGGGGGCCACAACAAAGACACAGAGGATGGTTCCAGCCGGGTGACACCGATCTCGGTGCGGCTGAAACCGAACCTTTGGATAAGATGTAAACTTTTTGCGAAGGAGGAACGACATGAAAGCCAAAGCGATTTTCCTATCCCTGCTGATGATCGGCATCGGGGTATATGGGTGCGGTAATGAGACGGCAACGTCCAGCCTGGCCACACAGGCTCAAAAGCTGGCGGGCGAATCGGATGCAGCCTTCACATCCGCGGGCGGCAGCCTGGCCGAGAAGCTGGGCTTGACCCAGGACCAGGAGGAAGCGATCACCGCCATACGGGAGGAGCAGAGGGCCGCCATCAAGGCCCTGATCGAAGAGGCGAAGGCTTCGGGTTCCGATCGGGCGACGTTCCGGGAGCAGAAGCGGGCGCTAAGCGAACAGTTCCACGAACGGATCGCTTCTGTCCTGAACGACGAGCAGAAGGCGCTGTTCGAAGAGCTGAAAGCCGCTCGCCAGTCCCGCCCACACGGGAGGCGAGGGAAACGGGCCGGCGGCTCGGGCGACTTCGCTGAAAGGCTTGGGCTCACGGGCGAGCAGCAGGAGGCAATCACGGCCATTCGAGAAGAGCACGGTGCTGCCATAAAGGCGCTGATCGAAGAGGCGAAGGCAGCAGGCTCCGATCGGGAGAGCTTCAGGGAGCAGAAGCAGGCCCTTGGTGATCAGCTTCACGAAGAGATCCTGGGCATCTTGAATGACGAGCAGAAGGCCCTGTTCGAAGAAATGAAATCAGCCCGTCATGACCGCGCACGTGGAAAAAGAGGTAAGCGGGCCCGGGGTGCGGGCGACATCTCCGAAAAGCTCGGGCTCACGGCCGATCAGCAGGAGCAGATGACTGCGTTGAAAGAAAATCGGCAGGCTGCGGTGAAGGCGCTCATCGAAGAGGCGCGCGCCGCCGGAGCCGAGCGTGGAACCGTGCGTGAGCAGGTCCAGGCGCTGCGCAACGAGTTCCAGGAAATGATCAGCGGCCTTCTCACGGAGGAACAGAAGGCCCTGCTTGAGGAGTTGAAGGCGAACTTCAAGAGACGCTTCGACGGAGGGGCCGCGACCGAGTAACGACTGGCGACACAGATCTTTTGAAACGCGAGGGCGCAACGAAAACGTTGCGCCCTCTTTTTTTATGCTTCTTGGATCTGGAAGAACACATACGCATTATGAATTGGGTTCACGAACCAATACGCATTCTCTATATTATTAGCAGGATTCAGGCAGGGCATTCTATCTGCCCTACAGGTGGAATCTGCGCACATGGTGCGCGAATGCAGAAGTTGAACTAAACCGCTTCGCGGTGGCCTGCTGCAAGGCCTTTGCTCTTTGACAACCAGGATATGATACCGTGCAAGTCCGGAGCCACTTTGCAAATGGCTCTGTGCTTCGCATCCTCCTTCTGCTAACAACGTCCACCATCAGCAGAAGGAGAGAGCCATGACCAAGCATCGGAAGCGAATGATCCGGGACATGCAGTTGAAAGGTTTAGATCCGGATACGCAGAAGGCGTACGTGAGCGGAGTGGCCGGGCTGTGTCGTTACTGCAAGACACCGCCCGACCGGCTCAGCGAAGAAGAGATCCGCGCCTATCTGCACTATCTGATCACTGAGCGGAAGCTGTCCCAAAGCTATGTCAACCAGGTATACAGCGGACTGAAGTTTCTGTTCCAAACGACGTTGAAGCGTGACTGGGTCGAGTGGGGCATCCCTCGTGCGAAGAAGGCAAAGAAGCTCCCGGTGGTACTCTCCACAGAGGAAGTGCAGCGGCTGATCGACAGGACCAACAACCTGAAACACCGTACGCTGCTGATGGTCATTTACTCTGGCGGGCTCAGACTGAGTGAGGCCATCGGGCTAAAGCTTTCCGATATCGACAGTGACCGGATGCTGATCCGTGTGCGGGGCAAAGGCCAAAAAGAGCGAGAGACGCTTCTGGCCCAGGAGGCGTTAAAGGCACTCCGCGTCTACTGGCGCAGCTACCAGCCTCGCGATTGGCTGTTCCCTGGCGAAAGACCGGATGCACCGCTCCACGCCCGCAGTGTCCAGAAAGTCTTCGAGCAGGCCTGCCGACGCGCCGAGATACAAAAGCGTGCGAGTGTCCATTCTCTGCGTCACAGCTTCGCCACACATCTTCTGGACAACGGAGTGGACGTCCGTTTCGTCCAACAACTGTTGGGTCACACGAGCCTGCGAACCACCACCGTCTACCTCCACGTCACCACTCGCGATCTCACGCGTATCAGAAGCCCCCTGGACCTTTTGGGAGATGAAGACAAGCCGACCTTGTAGCGGAGGTTGGCCATGTCACAGCCTCTCGAAGTCGCCGACATCTTCCGAGTCCACGGAGATGGGTATCAAGCACACTACGGTGATCACATGCCGCTTCGGCAGAAGCGGGCCATGCGAGCCATCCAGATCTGCCGAACAGCTGCGCTGGGCGGACACGTGGAAGTGTGCGGGCAGTGCGGAACGAAGCGGATCGCCTACAACTCCTGCCGCAACCGGCACTGTACGAAGTGCCAGTTCCTGACGACCGAACGATGGATCGACGCTCGTAAAGAGGATCTCCTTCCGATCCCATACTTCCACGTCGTCTTCACGTTGCCCGAGCCCCTGCGGCCGCTTGCTCTGCGGAACCAGAAGCTGATCTACAACCTGGTGTTTAAAGCCGCATCGCAGAGTCTTCTGGAGCTGGCGCGGGAACGGAAGTATCTTGGAGCGCAGATCGGCTTTACCGCCGTGCTTCATACGTGGTCTCAGACACTCATCGACCACCCGCATCTGCACTGTATCGTAACTGGAGGTGGGCTGACCCACGACGGTCAGGAATGGAAGGCGGCGCGACGGGGCTTCTTTCTACCCGTAAAAGTTCTGTCCCGACTGTTCCGGGGGAAGTTCCTTGCGTTCCTGAAGGACGCGCACCAGGAAGGCCTTCTGGCGTTCCCGGGATTGAGTGCTCCACTGGAAGATGCGTTCTTCGATCTGCTTCGGGGTCTTTACCAGAGGGAATGGACCGTTTACGTCAAGCCGACTTTTGCGGGTCCAGAACGCATCGTGGCCTATCTGGGACGATACACGCACCGGATCGCCATCTCCAACCACCGGCTGGTCGCCTGTGAGGGCGACCGGGTCTCATTCCACTACCGGGACCGCCAGGCCGGCAACCGACGGAAGCTGATGACCGTCGATGCCTACGAGTTCATCCGGCGGTTCCTGCTTCACATCCTGCCGGATGGCTTCGTGAAGATCCGGCACTACGGACTGCTCAGCAATCGGGGTCGCCGGAAAAAGCTCGCACGATGCCGTAGGCTCCTGGGCACTGTATGCACGACGGCTTCCGCAGCCACAAAGGCGACCTGGCAGGACCTTCTGTTCCGGGTAACAGGCATCGATCTTCAGGTCTGTGCGCAGTGCGGAGGCCCTATGCTCACAGTCGGAACCCTCGCGCCTCTGCGAGCGCCTCCGGCACATGTTGCCGTAGCTTGAGCTCCTACACCATCCCTTGCCCGCAAGCCCAACCACCCAACACGGCAGTAGTCTGTCCACTCTTTGAGCTTGGTAGAGCGACTATGGGATCCTGCGACATCGGCCCCTCCAAACAGCTTCAAATACGGTCCGATGACTGGGCCAGCCCAGCGGTCCTTACACAAGAATCACTCATCCAATCCCCATAGGCAGGTGAAGCGGCTTCGTTCAACACCGTGTATCCGGAATCCCGCTCCCGTCCACGCTTCTCCGACTCCGGATACACGCTTAATCGTTATACGCAAGCTGGTTCTGGGGTAATCGTTCCTATGAAATAGTCGGTGGCCTATTGGAGGGTCAGTAAACAACGATGAGTAAGCAGAAACATATAATTGCACTGGGCGGAGGGGGCTTTTCCATGGAGGAGACACCTGCTTTGGATTTGTACATTCTAAACCAGGTTTCCACCACGAAGCCCTCTGTGTGCTTCATCCCAACCGCCAGTGGGGACGCTGACACCTATGTTGCCAGATTCTACACTGCCTTCGCGCAACTCGATTGTCAGCCTTCACATCTCACCTTCTTCAGAAGGACTGAGGCAGA
Organism: Candidatus Latescibacterota bacterium; assembly: GCA_965248435.1. GTDB lineage: Bacteria > Latescibacterota > UBA2968 > UBA2968 > CBDFJH01. The sequence continues at coordinate 4,841,624 of OZ252100.1, read as the reverse complement.
TCTGAAGTCCTATCTGCTGGCAAAGGACGTTATCTACGTTGGAGGCGGGAACACTCGAAGTATGCTTGCCGTCTGGCGGGACTGGGGATTGGATGAGATGCTTCGGGAAGCTTGGGAGTGTGGAGTCATCCTTGCGGGGATCAGTGCGGGCGCGATTTGCTGGTTCGAACAGGGAGTGACGGACTCTGTTAAAGGACCCCTTTTGCCTTTAGACTGTCTCGGATTTCTTCCTGGGAGCAGTTGCCCACATTACGACAGTGAGGTCGACCGTCGCCCTTACTATCAGCAACTCGTCTGGAAAGGTAAGATTTTGCCAGGCATTGCACTTGATGACGGCGCAGCCGCTCACTTCGAAGGAGAGAGGGTCAAGAAAGTCGTCTCATCCCGACTCAATGCGAAGGCTTACAGAGTCACGCGTGGTAAGCGATCTGCTCAAGAGGAAACAATTCAGGCTGAAATACTTGAAGAAAAATGATACAGACACCGCATTGATACCAGAACCAGCAAGCGTATAACACGACCGTGCGCGGCTCAGCCCATCCGGCCTTCGCCTAACTTGCCTGCGGCAAGTTCGCGCACGGCGAGAACGTTGTGCGCAATGCCAGCCTAACCCCCCCAAAACAGAAGCGGCGCAGTCTCGATAGGAGTTCTTTGAGTGAGTTCATCAGATGAGAGTCATGTGTATCGATTAATCAGTCGATTCGCAAATTGCTTTGATATCAAGGCTTGGGATGACCTGAAGTCCTGTCTATCCGAGTCCATATATACTGACTACTCGGATCTTCGTGGAACCCCCCCCGAAGTCCTAACTGCGGAGCAGTTTGTTAAACTCCGGTGTGAGGCACTGCAGGAGCTAAAGACTCATCATCTTGCAGGCAACTACGAAATACAGCTTGATGGCGAAGTTGGGACCGCCCGAATCTCTATGGCTATACACCGAAGAGACTCATCTGGTGAAGTGCTGAATACCCACTGCCTGTATATTCTTGGTGTGAAGAAGATATCTGGCTCTTGGCGCATCGCGTCCATTGTTCAGCGCGTCCTTTGGAGTGACGGGAATCCAATGATTCATAAGGGAATCATCAAGGATTGATCGTTCAAGGCTCAATGCTGATGATATAGGATTTCTGCCCATTGTTCGCCTTAAGGACCGACGGCCACAGGAAAGTCTCGTGATGACATCACTTCGTATACGTACGACGGATACGAAGGGGAACGGAAGACCACTTCACAAAGAAGAGATGAAGACTTTCTTCGAGGGGTATCTTTCTGAGCGACAACTTTCCCAGGCTGAGAGGGAAACATTCGGGCTAGTCTGGGCAGTCTATTATGCTGACAAGCTGTCTTTCTACGTGGAAAAACCTGGAAGAGTCAAGGGTTCCCTGATACGCAGATGGGATCTGGAAAGTCAGATTCGAAAATTGCCGGAAGCTATCGCTGACGTTAGCTCACTTCTCAATTGAGACGAATTGGCCGCCTCAATTGTTCCGTGGATAGCAAAAACACAACACAGCCGCATAGCACGACCGGCTGCGGAAGGGGAAAGAGAATAACCAATGGCAGGTCATTTCGATCATATGACTGCCGCCAAAAGATATGCGGCGGCTCGGCCATATTTTCATCCTCTGGTTATCGGGATGATCAAGAGTTACCTGAATCTAACAGATCCTTTGGAAGTAGCCCTGGACGTGGCATGCGGGACAGGACGATCTTGTGTGGCTCTCAAGGAAATCGTCAAAAATATCGTAGGAATAGATTCATCCTCGGAGATGATAGACCTTGCCACAAAGGATGATCGCATTACCTATTACGTTGCTCCTGCCGAGGAAATACCGCTACCTGATAGTTCGTTCGATATGATCACTGTTGCGCTTGCTTTCCATTGGCTTGACCGTTCCAGGTTTCTTTCAGAGGCACGTAGGCTCTTGAAAAGCCACGGGTATCTCGTGATCTACAATAACAGTTTCAGTGGGAAAATGGCAGAGAACCCCGACTTTGAAGAATGGGTGTACGAAGTGCATCTGAAGCGGTACCCGACCCCTCCACGGAATCGTCAACCTTTTGAAGAAGAAGATGCAAACCGCGAAGGTTTCGATTTTCTGGGTAAAGAACACTACACGAACGAAGTCAACTTCTCGCGAGATGCGCTCGTGGATTATATATTGACCCAGACTAACTGTATTGCAGCTGTGGAACAGGGCAACGAGAGGATCGATGATGTTAGAGCTTTACTGCTTTCCGACCTGGAACCTTTTTTCAAGACTCCGAAAGGGATATTTCTCTTCGGAGGTCCCGTCACATATCTGAAGAACTCACAAAGCTAAAACACGGGCTTTGCGCTCCAGTCGCGGAGTTTACCCTGAGCCTGCCGAAGGGCTCCCTCCGGCCTCCGGCAACCTTGCCTCTGTCACGGCGGTTGCTTGGCAGTTCGCAGCCCGCGGGGACGTTAGCCGTTCATCGCACACCCGGTACGGGCTGAGTCCTGATCAAACTCCATATTACTTCTCCCCGGTCACGCGCAAGGCGTCGAAGGTAGAGGCGGGGGTTTAGCCCGCGTATTCGAATTCAGTCTGAGGGAGAGGGCGTGGAGGTGCGATGGGTGGCGGACACGAGGCCAGACCGACCCCGTCGAGGTAGGTCCGAATGGCCAGGGGCTCGGTGAGTGCGGCGATGATCTTCATCTTGCCCTCGTAAACCGGGCATTCGGTCACATGGGTGAGCGAGATCCGCGTCTAGGGCCGGCCTCGAGCCCGCGATTGAGAATCCGTGACTAGACTTCCCATTCTCTCGCCTCAAGTCCGCTTCCAACGGTGGGAAGACAAGAGATCCGCAGCCGGGCACATCCCAGAGGTACCATCCTGATCACCTCCTCAGGCTCATCCGACTTAATCGGACTCGGTCTGAGCTCTTGAACGGTTTCGTTCTCGAGCTTCCAGTCAGGAATACGCTTAGCCTTTGCTCTGATTTCAACCGGCGAAGCCTCGACCGTCCAAGGTTGGTCGGACAAGCACTCTGTCTGCGTCACCTCCAAGGATTCTGCCGGATTCTCACGGTCTATGACCAGCCCGTAGTTCCACGGGCCTCGAGGAAACACCTCCCACTCAGGCCATTCATCCGTACCTCCGCATCGCCTCCACTCTTCCTCGATCCTCACCGAGTAGCTCAGCGGCCCACGGTCTACAGTCACGCTGCCGTTCCTCGGCCATTCTGTCAACCCTAACTCCATCGCCATCTTGATTTCGAGCGTATCTCCGCTCGCCCAGACACGCATCATTCGGACATACATTCGCGGCTCTGCCTCGATGTCGACCGTCTTACCGTTCACCAGAACAACGAAACCGTTGCACCATTGCGGTACCCGAAGGTAAAGCGGAAACTCGACTGGCTCAGAAGCCGTAAGATTCATCCGAATCGAGCCTCTGAAAGGATACTCTGTCTCTTGTTCAATGGTGACTGCAGCGCCTTGCGATCCCACCCTTGCGGTCACCTCCGAAGCGGCGTACATCCACGCCGCCAAACCGTTGTCTGCTGTTGCCTGCCACAGATTCTGTGCGTACCAGGGCCAGCCCATCGCCGCATTGTGCTGACAGCAGTGGTAGATCTGATGGGGAGAGTATCTCAGCGTATGAAGCTTGCTCGCTGCAACGTTGGCGTATTCGTGTTTGTTCGAAGCGTCCAGTTGAGGCTGGTTCGACGCCGTCAGGTACTTGAGACCTTTGAGATCCGGAGCGTGCGAAACGGGGAAATGGTTGAACGTGATGTCTTCGCATCGGTCTGCGTACTTCGCATCGCCGGTGATGCGCCCCAGTATGAAGAATCCCTTGTTGAACTCGACGAGAGCGCAGGTTTCGCACCCCTGACGAGGATCGGTATAGGTAGAACGGATCACTTCGTCCGCTCCGAAAATGCCTCTTGGCTGTCCCCAGGTCCCCAAGTGCTGATTGTACCAGTATTCCGAGGCCGCGAGATGCCATGAGGCATGAGATTGGGCATAGTATGTGCCCGGGTACCGGTAGCGGTGCGTGAAGTCCACCACGTGGTGGGCGAGCCACTCATCGGTGCGATACCGTATCGGCCGCTCTTTTACGTTCGGACTGAGCATCCTTTCACGGCCGGGCCACGGATCAGTTGTGTGGGGGAAACGTCTGAAAAAACGCGCGGCAAGATCGAGCAGCCAGCCATCGCCCGTTGCGTTGTAAAGCCAGTGAATGTGCTCCACCATTTCGCATGGGCGGCGTTGGTCAATAGTCCGCCCATAAGGGACAAACTCCGTATCAGGTAGATCGCGACAATATTCGAAAAAACGCGTCATGAAAGGAATGACCCGATCATCTCTTGTGTATTCGCAATGTTGGGTAACAGAATCCATCATCAATGCCTGTATGGTAAGACTGCTTCCGAAACCGTCGCGCAACGCGGAGGTGAACTTGGCGGGACCGAAGTAGCCGCTCTGCTGCTGGCTGGCAAAGGCGGCGTCGATCCATTTATGAGACTCTTCTTGAAGGCGTTCGTTGTGCGTTAGTACCGCCAGAGGGTAGAATCCTCGAAGCCAGTAGGGTACCTGTTCGGTTCCTTTGTCGCTCTCCGGCGTGAGCCAACTGCTGTCTTCCTGGATATACTCACTCACCTCGTCTATGCGTCCTACCATTCCGTCTGTCATCAGGTCGAGCTGATGGCGGAGCCACCCGCGTGGGCGTATGCTCCCAAGAGGAAGTTTAGCGAAAGGACTCGGAACGAGGGGCGGGCGGCTCGTGGGATAGTATTGGTTCGACCCGTTCACGTCCGGTTTTTGGACTACGGCTGTCTGCATGAAGTGTCTCCTTGTCGCGAGCCATGCACGGATCATGGCAGCTATGGTAGATTACTTGTATGTCTTGGTCAAGGCGCGAAGGGGGCACAATCGAAGCAAGGAGTTTGCGAACCCGTCACCAAACCGGGGACTCCGAGGTCAGCCGAGGTCAGCCGCCGTTGCGGACAGCCCGCACGGTGCGTTCGCCGACCTCCATGTCGACGTTCTTCCAGATCCAAGTGCTCGAAGGACCTAGCCGCCGAGATCAGGCAAGGTCGAAGCGATCAAGATTCATAACCTTGTCCCACGCAGCCTCGAAGTCACGCACGAATGCCTGCTGCGAGTCGTCACACGCGTAGACTTCGCGAGGGCTCGGAGCTCTCGCTGACCGGAGAGGGGGTGGGGAACAGTATAAAGTTAGAAAAAGAGATCAAAACCAAAAAGCAGAAAATTATTGTCTACGGTGTGCACCTTTCGCCCCTGGAATGGCTTCACCTTGAAGGGGGCGCCGCCAGCGTGTGACGTGTGGTTTGTGCTTCAGTCGCTGGGCTCCCTCGGCCTCCGGCACCCCCGGCTTCCCGAGACGACCCCACCCACTCGAGACGTCTACCCCCCCAACAGATTCTCTTGCTTCATGATCTCTCCCTCCTTATCTGTACCTCTGGTCCCCCGACCTTGCACCTGACCTACCTGCCTCGTAATACAGACTCGCGGGTCTCGGATACTCCTCGGAATGGGCCAAGAAGGCGGAGGGCCTATCTAACGTCCAAGGTCAATGCCTTCAAGCGCAATCCGGCCTCCCCAGACCTTCTTCGAACCAAGATAATCTACAATAGATCATATTTTCAAGATACAGGGCGAAAGTCTGGCGCTGTTAATGCATAGACTAAAGAGCAAATGGAGAAACTAATCTTCGTCCGCCATTCCAAGCCTCAGATACAACCAGAGGTACCTTCAAACCGCTGGTCACTGTCCGCTGAGGGACGGTGCCTCTGTCAAGCGTTGGCAGAGGATCTTTCAGCGTTTGCCCCGGATAGGGTCTTTACAAGTACTGAACCCAAGGCCATTGAGACTGGCGAGATCCTGGGAAACAGGCTTAATGTATCGTGTACGGAGGTTGCGGAGCTTTCTGAACACGACCGGAGCAACGTGCCCTTCTTCCCCTCGGCGAAGGAGTTCGAGAAGAGGATTGCAGCCTTTTTCGAAAAACCTGACGAACTTGTGTTTGGAAAAGAGTCAGCACTCAAAGCACGGGAGCGATTCTGTCGCGGACTGGAGTTCGTCCTTGGCTCCGGAGGATTTAGCCAGCCCGTGATCGTCACGCACGGTACAGTGCTTGCACTATATCTCGGCGCACGCCTGAATCGAGATCCTCTAGAGTTATGGAAGCAGTTCTCACTCCCCTGCTACGCGGTCGTCTCACCTGATGATGGCAAACTCCTGACTGAGATTCAGGGAGTGAAGACTCCATAGCACCCGACAATCGGGTCCATTTAGCGATGCATCAGAGTTGATGAAAATCAGAAAAGCTTTAAATGCGGAATAATCCTACATCGTGCGGGATTAAGGACTAGTCTTTTTATTTAGAGAATTGAAAAACATAACTAATTGGGGGATGCGATGAACGATGAGACCGTTGGTGGTGTTCGCTGGAGTTTCTGGACAATCGGCGCAGTCGCGCTGATCTGGAATGTTATGGGGGTCATAAATTTCTTCGTGCAGATGAATCCAGATGTGGTCGCTGCATATCGCGAGTCCGAGCGCGCGATAATTGAAGGCCGACCCGCATGGGCCACCGGAGCTTTTGCAATAGCCGTTTTCGGCGGTGCGCTTGGCTGCGTTCTTCTTCTGCTCAGGAAGTCGGCTGCGTACTATTTGTTTATCGCGTCGTTACTTGCCATGATTGCGACAATGATCCATACCCTTGGCGTCGGTATCGACTTCGGTCTCGGCGAGATCTTGGGAATTATCCTGATGCCGCTGGTGGTGGCGGCGTTTTTGATCTGGTATTCGAAGTTGGCCGAGAGCAAGGGTTGGATCAGCTAGGAAAAATTCAGCGAATACGGATCCATTACGGTTCCAGTTATCACTTGCATCGGGACATATCCGCTTCACCGCCATCCAAGACCGTCGATTCCGGTGCAAGGGCACGAACGGTCACGAATTCAGGATCTTGATCGCCAAAGAATCTTGTGAGATGACGGGAGTACGGGGTCTGCGCGGAGTTCCTAAGAACACCGAACAACGCCAGATCAACAACACAATCACCCTTTACAAAGGAAAAACATGTCACGATTCACGAATAAGGTCGCACTCATCACCGGCGGAGGCACCGGCATTGGTCGAGCCGTCGCAAAAGCTCTGGTCACCGAAGGAGCCAGGGTGGTCGTCACCGGTCGCCGGGAGGAGCCACTCGCGCAGCTCGCCGCCGAATTTCCGGATGCGGTTCGCTACATTGCATCGGACGTCACCGAGAAGGGCGCGCCGGCCAATGTGGTTCGCTTCGTCATCGAACAGTTCGAGCGCCTTGACATCCTCGTCAACAACGCAGGGATGGGCGTATTGGGGCCTCTGGTCGAACTCGGCGACGACGCGATCCAACAAACCTTTGCTGTCAACGTGGAAGGCGTGTTGATCACCACCCGTGAGGCAATCCCCTCCCTTTCCAAAACTGGTGGCGCGGTCGTCAACATCTCCTCGACGATTGCCCAGGCGTCGATGCCTGGTACCGCGGCGTATGCGGGCTCGAAGGCCGCGATGGAGCGCATCACTTCGGCTTTGGCGGTGGAGCTTGGTCCGCAAGGTATCCGCGTCAACTCGGTCGCCCCGGGCGTGACGAAAACAGACATAATCGCCATCGCGCCTCAGGAAATGATCGATGGCATGATCGCTCAAACACCTCTCGGTCGCATTGGCGAACCTGAGGATATCGCCCGAGCGGTGGTGTTCCTGGCGAGCGACGACGCGTCGTGGATCACCGGCCAGGTGCTGCAGAGCAGTGGTGGCCTGATGCTCTAGCGACTGAGTAGGTTTATCCGCCCAAGATTGCAGGAATGAAGCAGGGAAATAGGTTGCGACGTATGCAGAAGTTGCAAGCCTCTCCAACTGTTCGCGTGAGTGTTCTTTTCGACGCAAATAGGTCCCCTTAACTTCACCGTCTAATCGAGGACGATGGGCCTATGAGCTTGACGATTGGTGGCCCCGACGGAAAACCGCGTTGCCGCTGGTGCGGTGCCGCGCCGGAGTTTTTGGCCTATCATGACGCTGAGTGGGGTTTTCCCGTAAGCGACGATTATCGTTTGTTCGAGAAACTGAGTCTCGAGGGTTTTCAATCGGGACTGAGTTGGCGCACCATCCTTGCAAAGCGCGAGAATTTCCGCGCCGCGTTCCACAATTTCGATTTTGACAGGATCGCCCGGTTCGCCCAGCGCGACATCGAGCGTCTCCTCAGCGACGAAGGGATCGTCCGCCACCGCGGTAAGATCGAGGCGGTAGTCAATAATGCTCGGCAGGCCCGGGTGCTCGTTAAACGGGAGGGCTCCCTGGCAGCCTTCGTCTGGCGGTACGAACCGGACGGTAAAAAACTTGCGGAACCGCAGACTGCCTCAACCTCCCAGGAATCGATTGCTTTGTCGAAGGAGCTGAAAAAGCTGGGCTGGAAATTCGTCGGGCCAACTACGGCGTATGCTTTCATGCAAGCGATGGGTCTGATCAACGACCATGTCGCGGACTGTGTTATCAGAAAGAAAGTTGAGCGTGCGCGCAAAGATTTCAGGCGACCAGGGTGCTGACGCGGGATGCATCAACTATCTGTGTCGTATTGTGGCCTCAATGAGACAAGGCCTTAACAGGTATACTTGAGATTCCCGGGAGTATGATCGCTCACAATCGCATTCACTCCGGCATCGACTAGTGCCGCTCTTCCTCCCGGAGTTTGGGAGACCTACTAGAAGACGCTTAAAAAAGCCCACCACAATGGGCGGGCTTTTTCAAATACGTTACATGAGACCTCGCTTTTACCCGGCGTCATCCGTGCCCTCCGCTTTCTATGCACCGCCGATGCCGAGGTTCCGATCCTCGAGCGGCAAGTCGGTGCGGACGTTGCCTCGACGATGGGATTCGCGGATGGCGATGCCGATCTCCAAGGCCTCGCGCCCGAACTCGCCGGGACAGGTCTCTTCGCGGCCCTGCTCGATCGATCGGCAGACACCCTCGATGGCATCGACCATCGAACTGCGCGGATGCCAGGGCCCCGGGAGATGGGTCTGCGTCGGGGCACCCGAGTCCGGGTGGGGCGTCCATAGCTCGAACTGCGCGTGGGCATTTCGGGAGACGATCCGTCCCGATTCTCCGATGAATTCGATCGTCCAGCTGAAAAGACGATCCTCGCATCGCGAATTCAAAATCGCGCGCACTCCGTTCTCGTAGACGATCACACCTGAACCCGGGATGTCAGCCTCCGATTCCGCAAGTTCGTCGGATTCGACGATGCCGAAGACCCATTCGGCGGGGGCGCCGGCGAAGAGCCGGAGGAGGGCGAAGGTATGGCTTTGGCCGTTCGAGAGACTGTGCGGACTGTGGCATACGATCGATTTCAGCGCCCCGATGGCACCGTCGGCAATCAGCTGTCTGGCTCTTGTGTAGTAGCTGTACCAGTTGAGATGGCACGCCATCGTGAGAATCGTGCCGTGCCGTACACAGGCCTCTATCATCGCGTCCGCTTCGGCGAGTGTGCGGCACATCGGCTTGGTCGCGAAGATGGCCTTCACGCCGAGCTCGGCCAGCCCAATCGTGATCTCGGCACGAGGCTCGGGCCTCGTGGCCAGGCAGACGACATCAGGCCGCTCCTTCTCGACCATGTCCCGGTAGTCGGCGTAGCGTGCGGTGACGCGCCAGCGCCGACCGAAGTCTTCGAGCTTGGCAGGATCGTTGTCCGATGCGGCGATGAGGTCGATGCCCCTGGCTTCGATCATCGCAGGCGCGTGTGCCCAGGGCCACGGGTAGTGGGGCATCCCGATGTGTTCGTCGTCGATGGTGCTCCCCATGCGGCCGCAGCCGACGACCGCACCACGATATCTGTTTCTGGGCGCAGATTCCTGGACGACTTCGAACGTGTTGCCTTTGGGTTCGAGCATACTGTTTCCTCAGTCTTTGCGCATCCACGGGGAGAAAACGTCACGGAGAAACAAGGAAGACAGGCTAGATCTGGACGCGAAGCCGGTGAGCACGGATACGACCCTGACCCTCTTCGATCGCCCAGTGAGTTGCCAGAAACTCATCGTTGTCCAGACGCAGCAGAGACGCCTGTCCGAATCTCAGGTTCTGCCCCATGGTCGAATAAGCGGCCACCTTCATCGATGGCGCGTTTCCCCATACCTTGGTCTCCTCGACCGTGCGCCAGCGGTCGTCAGAAAAATCAACGATGCGCACATAGAGCCCGACGTCCTCCCCTTCACGGTGGCAATGAACCGTCAAAAGGAGATCGTCTGCCCAGTAGATCAGATTAGAGGCCTGCGCCCGGACCCCGGTGTCGATCGGATCCGACCAGGTCGCCCCGCCGTTATGGGACACCGTCACGTGATTGGTCGTGTTCGTTCCTTCGATGTGATCCATCATCCAGTTCAAGGAGACGATGCGATCGTCTTGCATTTCACATAATCTTGGCTCCGACGGCGCATAGCGCCCGGCTGGGTCTTCGAAAAAGTTGGTCCGGTCATCCCAGGTATTGCCATCGTCCTCACTTCGCAGGAGGGCACCGACGAAGCCGCTGGGATTGCTGCCATCCCACCCGGGGAACAAGGAACCGGCTCCCAGTAAGACGCCGCTGCGCAGCTGAATGGCCGGGCCCGACCGCTCGATCAATTCAGGACGCGTTCGGGGGATGATCTCGGGGTGTGACCAGGTCTGTCCTTCGTCGTCGGAGAACGAAACCAGGTTGTCACCATCGCGTAATCCATCGAAGTTCGGGTCCGTGTTGGCGATGGTCTGATCGGGATCGGTACGGTGGAAACGATAACCCAAAGCGATCAGCCTGCCGTTACTCAGCAACGTCGGCTTCAAGTAATCTGAGTCGTAGCGGTGCGCCTCCTCTTTCTGGTGCAGGGGCCCTTCCAGGTTCCAGGTCCTCCCCTGATCCTTTGAGCGGGTCACTACCGTAGTCACGTCGGCCGCTTCGAACGCTTCACCCAGAACGAACAAAGCCAGCAGCTCACCCGAAGCTAACTTCACCAGACCGGGGAAGTAACCGTGCCGGGCTCGATTCTGGGGCTGGGGGTTCTCGTAAACAACGTGGTGGTCAATGACTTCAATGGCGGCCATGTCTGACTCCTGGTAGGTTCCCGACTGAGTCCGGTCGACTCACACCGGCCCTGCGTCTGAGCGGGGGTGCCGGTGATGGGATCGGATCAAGATAGAGGCTCGACCATACTCCGCTCTTACCAAACTGCCAACTGCCTCCTGACGTCAACGGCGACAGTCGAGGCAGGCTGTGCCTGAACATAGTGGCCTGCTCGTACCGAGACAACTCATTTGATTTTGATCGCCGCACGGAATTTTATTTTGTAGGTTGTAGTAAGGCAAACCAAAAGCGGGTCAAAGCCGTCATCGAAATCGCGCAATCGGAGGAATCTGATGAGTCGAGGACTCGATTCCGAGCAAGTTCAACAGTTCCACGAAGATGGCTATCTGATCGTCCGCGATCTGCTCCCACGCGAAGCACTGCAACCCTTCATCGATGAGCTCGAACAGAAGGTCGACGAATCGATCACTGAAGCGGTGAGCCGGGGGCTGCTCGATGCGGCAGACGCGCATTCCGATGCGCCATTCACCACCCGTCTGGCGCTGGTGTCGGACGCCTGCTCTGACGTTGAATGGGTGTGGCAGCGGGTTCACGGTAAACAGCACAAGACCGCCGGCATGTTCACGTTCAGAACCTGGCCAACTCTACTTGACGCAGCGGAATCATTGATTGGCCCTGAAATTCTGGGGCATCCGCAAACGGTCACCCGTGTGAAACTACCGGACCAGGAGAAGACGGTGGTGCCCTGGCATCAGGACCTGGCCTACCTGAAGCCTGAGGATGCAGGAGAAACTTTGATCGTGAATTTCTGGATTCCCCTGGTCAAGGCCACCGCCGAGAACGGCTGCATGCAGGTGATTCGAGGGTCGCATCGTGCGGGTCTGTTGCCGCACGACGCTCGTGTATCGATCTACAAGGGTGTTGCCGAGGCCGACATGCCTGAAGGCGAAGTCGTGACGTGCCAGGTGGATGTGGGTGATGCCTTGATGACCATGGAACGGCTGTTACATCGCTCGATTCCCAACACCTCTAAAACTGTCAGGTGGAGCGTCGACACGCGTTACAGCGGTATCGGGCTCCCGACGGGGCGTTCGGGCAAACCCGGCTTTGTTGCCCGCAGCCGAGAACATCCTGAAAGCGTCGCGCGTTCGCATCACGACTGGATCAAGCTTTTCGATGAGGCAGGTCTGAACTGGTCCGAGAAGAAGCTGCTCTAGATTCGTAACGGGTTTCGTCCTTCGGTCGATCCTCGTACCTCGGCAGCTCCTTCCACTGCTTCGCGCGCAGGAATTGACGAACAGCATGCGAGCAATCGTTCGCGAGGGCTACGAGAAAATCGACTACGAGCAGTCTTTCCGGTTGCGGAAAGAGCTGTCCCCTTTCGAGGCAGATCTCTTCGAACAGTTCTGCAGTTGTCTTCCTTCCGGAGCCAGAGTCCTGGATCTGGGCTGTGGCCCCGGAATTCCCTATGATCTGCATCTCGCGCGACGCGGATACAGTCTCACGGGTGTCGACTTCTGTATGAAGCATCTAAGAAGCGCTCGTCGACACGTCCCGCAGGCCAGACTCATCTGTGGAGATATCTCCGATATATCGGTGCCCGACGAATCGTTCCAGGCGGCGCTGTCTCTCTATACTATCTTCCACCTCCCCAGAGAATCGCACAAGGAAATGTTCAGAAGTATCTATCGGACCCTCGAACCCGTTGGAGTCGGCCTGCTTACACTGGGAACTTCAGACTCCGAGTGTGGAGAGGAGACTGACTGGCTGGGCGCCAGGATGGTCTGGAGTTCGTTTCTCCCGACAGAAAACGAGATGATGCTGCAAGAAGCGAATTTCAGGATTCTGGGAAGTCGGTTCGAGGGCACTCCGGATGATGAGGAGTACCACTGGTGGGTCCTGGTAAAGAAGAATCTAGATTGAATCTAATCCAGGAACCGAGGAAGGAAGGCTGGCGTGGGCGTGAGCATAGGGATGGTGGGCCTCGGGAAATTCGGAACCGGTTTTGTCAACCTGTTCAAGGCCCATCCGCTCGTCGAGCGCATCGCTTTCTGCGATATCGAAGAGGATCGTGTAAGGAATTTCGCGGAGAGCGATTTTATGAAGGGAAAGTTCGACCCGAGCGATGCCTACACTTCGCTCGATGACATCTGCAAAAGCGACCTGGACGCGATCGTCCTGATCACTCAGCCCTGGCTGCACGCCCCCCAGGTCGTCCAGGTGCTGGAATCGGGCAAGACCGCCTTCTGCGCCGTGCCGATCTTCTGTGTTCCCGACGGCGACGAGATACTGGGCTGGTGTGATGAGATCATCGACACGGTCAGGAAGACCGGCCGGCACTTCATGCTGGGCGAGACGACCTATTATCACCCCGAGGTCATGTTCATGCGGCGGCAGGCGGCGGAGGACGCCTTCGGCCGGTTCATTTCCGCGAACGCGGAGTATGCTCACGACTACAGCGGCGCCTGGGGTCGCAGTATGGAAGACGTTTACTCGAAACGCATCGCCAGCGTGATCGGAAGTCGGTGGCCGCGGATATTGAAAGAGAAATATATCGACAAAGGCATCCTCAGCGGACCCATGCACTACCCGACGCATTCCGTATCGGGCCCGGTATCGATCATGAAGTCACACGCCTCGAAAGTCTCGGCCATCGGCATGAAGCCGACCGGACTAGACGACATGTTCGACAAGTGGGGCGAGGTCTTTTCGAATGAAACAGGCGTCTTTTACATGAACAACGGCGCCGTGTTCACGGCCCGTGAATACCGTGAAATCACTACGGATGGCTACAAGATCAACATCTTCGGCACCTGTGCCACCTGGCGCGAAGAGACCTGGTACTGGACCAGGCGCGAACCGGGTCTCCCCCGCGTGCCAGACAAGGGTGAGCAGAAACCCACGCTCCGAGAGATGTGCGATGATCTGCCTCGGGAGGTGGCCGAGGCCTACCTGCTGGCCGAGAACCCCGCCCGGACGGCCGAGGAAATAAAGGACGTGATCGAAGCGGAGGGGCCAATCGCCTATCCGCCCGTAGGCCACGGCGGTTCGAACCGCCGACTCGTTCACGAATTCGTAAGTTCGTTGGCCGAGAACCGGGCCCCGGCGATCAACGCCTGGGAGGCCTGCCACTACGTGGCTATGGGCGTGATGGCGCACAAATCCGCGCTCAGAGATGGCGAGCTGCTTGCCGTACCGGATTGGGGTGAAGCACCAGTCTCTCTCTGAACTCATCCAGGTGCCGGAACTGCTTCCAATCCTTTCTTCTCTGCGGTACATTCAGCGCGGATCTACTTACCGTCACTGATCAAATCGAGGAGCCAAAATGATCCCACTGATAGGCAGCATATGCAAGGGCAGCATCGGGGTCTCGCAACTCCCCCGAACCTGGTGGAAGACGCTGACACGCGCCGTCGGCCTCCTCGACCCGGCCTACCCGGACAGGAGTGCCGGGCTGGATACCATGTGCCTCGAGGCACTCGAGCTGGATATCGACGAGGTGTATGACTACCTGCGTTCCGAGCTTCCCGACTATGTGACCTTCGAGGGTTGGATTCTGGACAAGAAGGGTGGGAAACTGCCTGCAGCCAGGGTCGCCAGATTCAACGAAATCATCGTATATCGCCGTCACATCCGCCCAGAAAAGATTACCGAAACCTACACCGACATTGGGTTCGACCCCGACGTGGATACCCATACCTCCGCCCTGCTCCTGAACACGCTGCAGGATTGGCAGCTCTTTCACAGGGATGACTACAGCTCAGACGATTGCGATATCCCCTCCGGCTTCCCACCCCTCATCAGCAGCATCGAAGTAGGCCCGCTCGGCGTCATGCAGCTCGCACGCACCTGGTTGAAAGTCCTCTTAGAGGCCAAAGGGCTGCTCAACAGCGACTACCCCGCCTTCGGCGGCGGTCTGGATCAGCGAGTCCTCGACGCACTCGGCCTCGATCGCGAGGAGACGCTCGCCTACATCCGCGATTCGCTGCCGAACTACCTGGATTTCGAAGCCTGGGTGATCGCACGCATCGGAAAAGTCGATCGTGCGAAAGTCGGGGCTTTCCAAACCCTCATGCGCAACCGGGAACACGCCGAACCCAAACGAACCGAGATCCACGACCTTACAGGCTGCGACCGAACGATCAGCAGCGGCGTTCTCCTCAACCACCTCGAAGACTGGCGCTACGCCTACAGCGTCGCCATCACCCCCCGCAGATAAAATGCCGGCTCAGGCGCTTACAGATCGTTTGGCCGGCTCTCTACACTGTTGCATAAACACCACACCTGTGATGTTTGATTGGCTGCTTGGCGGAGACATGTAGGTTGTTATATTTGTATAAGTCACAAAAAACACAAATACTTATACACATTCTAAAAAACTGGCACGCTCCTTGATAGGTATCACGAACGACCGCAGGAACATCCACTCTTATCAAGGAGCAAACCATGAAAACCGCCCGCACGATTCTTCTGCTGTTCGTGGCATTCACACTCGTGCCACAAGCAAACGCGCACGAACCTGGCATCCAGGGCTCTCTACGGGAAGAGATATACCAACCTCCGGGTAAGATCGAACTCTACAAAGACCCGCTTGTGGCCACCTATCTCTCGGCCACCCTGCCCGGATTGGGCCAGGCCTACGCCGGCAGTAAGAAACGCGGCTTTCTGTTCCTGACCAGCGTTCTCGGTGCATTCGGCTCGGCTTATGCATTCTACAAACCCGCTGAACTGGATGTTGCCGACTACGACAAAACCGAATACGGCGGCAATGGTGACGGCCTGCTCAGCATAGTCGAAGCCAAAAACTGGCAGGACAGGGACTCCGAATCGGACGCGTTTGAGAGACTGAGTACGACACGTAAAGTGGGTGCCATCACAAGCGTGGTAGCAGGGGTGGGCTTCTACATCTGGAACATCCTCGATGCGCGCGGACATGCCAACAATCACAACAGACTGCTCGCTCAGCGGAGAGTCAACCTGGGCCTTCAAGCCGGCCCGGACGGGGCAGGCCTCGCCCTCAATGTCCACTTCTAGCTGGCTTAGTCACATCCTCGATACAACAAAGCCCCGAGGGATAAACCTTCGGGGCTTTTTCTTGCGGTTGGCGTTGGCGGCAATTTTCGTAACTTGAACCCCACCGCGAGGGACACAAGGAGCGCCTGTCATGAAATGGATCCACTCGATCCTGCTCACCATTTTTCTATTCAAGGTGGGATATACAGCCTGTGCGGCAGAAATCGGTCCTGGAATTAGGGAGAAACGCCCTGGAAGGACAGTCGAGCCTTCTGCGGCCGTGGCGCCAGGGAGCCGAGTGCGCGTCCAGGCGCCATCGGTGCTTGATTTTAGAGGCGTGGGAATTCTTGTTGCGATGGATGCAGACACTCTCATCGTGAAACCCGAGTATGGAACGGTTCCGTGGAAGATTCCGTTCGACGCCGTAACAACGTTCGAATGGAGTCAGGGGTTAAGGTCATCTATGAAGAAAGGTGCGGCGATTGGTTTTTGCGCCGGTGGAACAGTCGGTATGATTGGCTTATACTCCATCATGAGCCAATACTCGGATAACGGTGGAACGCATATTGATGAAGGCGTTATCATCGGATTCCTGGGAGGCGGCATCCCGGGTGCCGCTCTCGGTGCGTATCTCGGGTCGCGAATCGTCCGGGAACGATGGCGGCCGATCCTTTTGCCAGTCAGAATTGGCATTTTACAACACCCCCCCGGCGGACTTGCGCTCACAATTTCGTGCGCATTTTAATTGCCGTCAGTATAATTATGGGTCAGGCCCTTCGAACGCAGTCAAGGTTTCCGATATAGCAGGGTTCAACGATTGGAGTGTCTCATGACTCTACCCGACGCACCGGTCCCTCAAGAAGGCTTTTTCGTCACGCACTTTTTGACGGTAAGAGATCAGGCGAAATCCAGGGCGTTTTACGAGGGAATCCTGGGAGGAAAGGTCATCGCTCCCGAAAATCCGTGCATCATAAAGCTGGCAAATTCCTGGATCATTCTGAATACTGGTGGAGGTCCTACGCCTGATAAACCGGAAGTCTTTCTCGAGCCCCCACAAAATCCAGACAAGGTCGACAGCTTCCTGAATTTGAGAGTCGCTGATGCCCAAACCTGTTATAAAGAATGGAAGTCAAAAGGGGCCCACTTCTTGACTGAACCGCTGGATAACCACGGCTGGGAAACGAGATGTTACATGCGGGATCCGGACGGCTACATCCTCGAAGTCGGGCAGCCCAGTCAAAAGATGATCGATCTGTTCAAGGAACACGAGGGTAAATAGGACCCGGTTCTCCACGATTCCAAAACCGCTGTTTCGAAGTGAAGGAGGGCGCTATTTCCGAGCGCGTCATCTACTTTAACGGTGAGTTCGTCCCGGCCGCTGAAGCCCGAATCTCCATCTTCGACTCCTCCCTCTTCTTCGGGGACATGGTCTTCGAAGCCACCCGGTCGTTCAACCAGAAGCCCTTCCGCCTCCGTGAACACCTCGAACGTCTCTACGCCTCCCTCCGCTACGCCGAAATCGACTGTGGCCTCACGATCGACGAGATGGAAGCCGCCACTCACGAAACGATCGAGCGCAACCTTCCGGTGCTCGAGGGGCTCGATTACCGCATCCTGCACAACGTCACCCGCGGCGTGGTTCCACCCTATCAGTCGGAAGTCAAGGAAGGGTCACAGCCGACCGTCCTTATCGACGTCATGTCGCTCGTCCGTCATCTTGCCCTTCTTCTCCCCGAATACGAAAACGGGGTCCATTTCGTAATTCCCGTCCAGAAATCGATCCCCTCCCGATACATGGATCCCAAGGCCAAGACCCGCTGCCGCATCCATTACAAGCTCGCCGACCTCCAGGCCGATCGCATCGACAAGGGTGCCTATGCCCTGCTCACGGACGAACGCGGCTTTATCACAGAGGGCACGGCGAGCAACTTCTTTTTCGCCCGCGACGGTGAAATCTTCACCCCCAGGCCGCACGAAATCCTGCGGGGCGTGTCACGCCAGTTCTGTATGGAGCTTGCCGAAAAGCTCGAAATCCCCCTTCACGAGGCCGACATCGAGCCCTACGATGTGCGTATTGCAGACGAAGCCTGGCGTACCAGCACCAACCCCTGCGTGACGCCCATCACCCGGTTCGAATTCGATCCGGTCGGCGACGGAACACCCGGACCGATCTATCGCAAACTGTTGGAGACCTGGTCTGAAGCGGTCGGCGTGGACATCCCTGGACAGGCGAAGGAATACGCCGAACTTGCACGCGGATAATGGAAATCCGTAGCCTGAGTCGAGACATCAATGAGCCAGGACCAACCCCCCTATCGGGTCGCAATCGCAGGGTGCCATCGCATGCTCCAGCGCGAATTGGCCTATCACAACTTCGCTTCGGCCTTCAACGCGGTCGCCGAGACCGAGGTTGTGGCCGTCTTCGACTACGGCGAGGAGACCCGCGCCGACTTTTTGTCCTGCTGGCGGGATGTGTGGGGCGAAATCCCCACCTACAGCGACTACGATCTGATGCTGAGGGAGATTCAACCGGATTTGCTCTGCGTCGCCACGCGTCAGACCCAACACGCCGACCAGATCGAAGCCGCGGTTGAGGTCGGCGTACGTGGTATTCTCTGCGACAAGCCGCTCGCGACGACGCTATCAGAAATGGATCGCATCCTGGAGGCCTGCACGGATACGCCGCTCGTCTTCGGGCTTGACCGGCGCTGGAACAGGCGCTACAAGCATTTGCGGGAGAACCTGGCGGACCTGCTCGGAACGGTTACAGGGCTTGTCGCTTACGGACTTCCCAACACGATCAACCACGGGTGCCACTGGTACGACACGATGCTGGCCTTGATGGGTGATCCCGAGCCCGTATGGGTCAGCGGCCTGATCGACGACTCGGAATCCGACTCCCCCCGCCGCAAGATGGATCCCCCGGCGCGCGCGCAGATCGGAATGGACAACACTGCTGTCGCTTATGTCAGCCCGGATGGAAAAGGACCCAGTTTCGAAGTCACGGGCGAGGAGGGACGGCTGTCCGTTTTTGCCGACGCGACCGACGCCTATCTCCGGCGCGAAGATGGAGATCGGGCTCTGGCCCTCTCGCTGCCGTCGGTCGATGAAGACTGGCCGACCGGACCTGCCATGGTCC
The DNA here is from genome assembly GCA_965248435.1 of Candidatus Latescibacterota bacterium. Taxonomy (GTDB): domain Bacteria; phylum Latescibacterota; class UBA2968; order UBA2968; genus CBDFJH01. Next base: position 4,822,385 of record OZ252100.1, on the reverse strand, counting down.
GTGATCTCGTGCAGGCAGTGGAGAACGGAACCCGATCCGATTGTGACCTCCCCGAAGCCCGCAGGGCGACGGAGATCGGCTTCGCAATCCACAGCTCATCCGCCCAAAACGGTGCGAAAATCTCCCTGCCGGCGGCCGACCGGTCGCTCCGAGTCGAGTCTTTTCCCTGGGGCAATGAATAACATTCAACTGATCTGAATCGTTGGAGGTCAAGATGCGGCTCGACCCGAAGAGATACGAGGAATTCTGGTCCCGGGGATGGACGGTCGTCGAAGGTGTATTCACGGCGTCCGAGGTGGCGGCGATCGGTGAACTGGCGGCCGCCTTGTGTGAGCAGGAGCCCGAATCAGATGCGTCGAGCTACACCGCCGACCGAGCGGACGATGGCCGGATGCTCCCGCGGAAGTTTGCGAATCCGTTCCTCGAGCACCCCGACGCGCGCAGGTTTGCCCTGGATCCCAGGCTTTGCTCGCTCGTCGAGCAGCTCATCCGCAAGCCCCCGAAACTCGTCACGGACCAGATCTTCATGAAACCGCCCCGTTTCGGATCGGCCAAGCCGTATCACCAGGACAACGCCTACTTCCTGTGCCACCCCGATGACGAAGTGCTCACGGCCTGGATCGCCCTCGACGACGTGGATGTCTCCAACGGCTGCCTTCGCTACATCGATGGTTCGCACCGTGGGCCTATCCTGGAACATTTCGTCCTGCCCGACGAGCCGCACAACAAGGCGCCTTCGGAAGATCAAATCGACCTGAAGCGCGAGGCGCTGGCGTGCGTGAAAAAGGGCGGCGTCGTGTTTCACCACTGCAAGACGCTGCACACGTCGCATCGAAACGAATCAGACAGCTGGCGCAGGGCCTATGCCACGCACTGGGCAAGTGCCGAGGTCACCAGCGAAATCGACACCATCGACAAGGCCTATTTCAACAAATTCTCTGAGCTCTACGAAGGTGCACTGGCCGAAAGCGTTTGAAGGCCGGAGAAACCTGATCTATGGATGACCTCTTCGCAGACAGCTGGCTTTCCGGCGAGTCGATCTACGTCGGCGATTTGGACAGGTGTCGTCCCTCCGAAGCACTGTCGGACGACGCCCAGCCCGGTCGCTGGCGCACTATGGTGTACGACACCGAGAGCTTCTCCGGCACCATGCTGCTGGCCGGTGTCGAGACCGGTGCGCCCGAGGTCACATACCCCCTCGCTGTGTCGGGATGGCACGCGATCTCCGTCGGCCTCTACCCCTACCACGGCCAGGAGATCGAGGTGAGGGCGAGGCTCAGCGGCGAGGGCACATTCTCCATGCTGAAGCTGGGGAGACCGGATCTATCCGGCCGCGCGCAGACGATCCACGAGATGTTCTGGAGGTTCGCCGACCTGACCGGCCAGGAGATCGTCCTTGGCCAGATCGCGCACCAGGTCGCCTCCGGAGGAGATATGGGGTCCGTGAAGGGATCCCCGGCGTATATCGCCTACATAAAACTCGTGCCTCTCTCCGAGGCGGAGATCGATACGCTGCAGGATGAGCGGCAGCGGACCGACACGAAGCGGCTGTTCGTACACAACGACGCCCACGGCATCCACTACGGGTTCCACCCGACAACCGCAGAAGAGATCCGCCGTCACATCGAGCCTTTCCGCGACTCGGACTTCGGCCGTCTCTGCTGGGAGGCTGGCGGGGGGGATCTCCTCCAGTACCTGAGTAATGTCGGTCGCCGGTCCACCTTCGATGGCCTGGAGGACTTCGGTCCTCAGGGCTATCGAATGCTCGCCGAGAGCTGGCGTGCATTCCGCGACCAGGGTATCGATCCCTTCCAGGTGGCCCTGGACTACACGCACGAAATCGGCATGGAGTTTCACGTCGGATACCGGGTCACAGGGTTCTACTATCCGCCGCCGTTCGACTACTTCAACTTCGGGATCTCCTTCTACGAGACGCATCCCGAGCTGCGGTCTGTGGATCGGGACGGCAACGTCGCGCCCCGAATCTCGTACGCCTACCCTGAGGTGCGTGACTACGTTCTATCTGTCATGCGGGAGATCGCTCAGTACGATATAGACGGCATCAGCCTCCTCTACAACCGACGGCCTCCGTTCGTGGAATACGAAGCGCCGATCGTCCAGGGATTCAAGTCCGAATACGGCGAAGACCCCAGGCAGATCGATGAGACAGATCCCCGATGGCTTTTATACCGAGCTCGTACGATGACCCGGTTCATGAGCCAGTTGCGAGAGACGCTGGACGACGAGGCGAAAAAGCAGGGGCGGCGAAAGATCGAGATCTCAGCCGTCGTGCTGCGGAATGAAGAGGAGAACCTCTACAACGCGCTCGATTTGAAGGCGTGGATCGAACAGGGTCTGGTAGACACGATCGTTCCCTACACCTCCAGGCCTGATCTGGACAGCATGCAGAAGTCTTGGACCGATGCGGGCGAAATCGAGTGGTTCGTCTCATTGACGAAGGGCACACCGTGCCGTCTCGCCCTCAATCTCATGCCGCGTCAGCAGAGTGCGGAGGACTTCCGAAGGATGGCAAACCTGATCTACGATGCGGGTGTCGAGGAGCTCTTCTTCTGGGACGGAGACGTGGGGCGTTCGAACTTCCGGGCCTCTTACAGCGCGCTGCGCCGACTCGGACACCGCGAGGAGATCGCCTCTTGGGCGATGGCTGGGGAGAAGCCCCTGTCGGCCCCCAGGGTTACGCTGCGTCGGCTTGGGGACTGGGACCTTTCCTACGATACGCCTGGGTGATCCCGGCCCTTGACGAAGTGAGCGATTCTGTTTAGTTTTTCCTTGTAACACCGCTCTTTGTCAGATATGAAGTTGTTCCGCATAGGGGTGCTGAAAGGCTGAGATAATACCCTATGAACCTGATCTGGGTAATGCCAGCGTAGGGAAGCGGATTCGAAATTGTTCTGTAATGCACATAATGGCAAGGCCGCTTTCTGACGTGAAAGCGGCTTTTTCTGTTGTTTTGGTTTGTTGCCGAATCTTTTAGCTATGCATTCTTGAAATCCCCCTCAGTCCCCCTTTAGGAAAGGGGGGAAGAATCAACTTTCTGAATAGCTACGCTAAATACTGAGTGCAATGTCCCCCTTTGCAAAGCATGTCCCGCGCGAGCGAGCGAGTCGCGGGAGGGGGTAGGGGGGATTTGTTGATTCGCATAAAGGAGATCAGTGTCTTGAATTTGTTACGAACGTTGATCCTTCTCTTGACAGTCACGATCCTGCCGGTCGGTACAGAGGCGGCGGTCCTGCTCGGGCGTGTCGTCGACCACGATACTGGAAACCCCCTCGAAGGCGTGAACCTCGAAATCGTGGAGCTCAAAAGGGGTGGCCAGACCGGTCCCAAGGGTCATTTCAGGATCGAGAATCTCAATCCGGGGGCTTTCACGGTCAAAGCGACGCGCATCGGATACGCGCCTGCAACAAAGCGGGTCACCCTGGACTCGAACACGGCCAGGATCGACTTCGTCCTGAGGCAAACTGCGCTCCCGGGCGACGTCATTACCGTAACCGCAACCCGAGCGGTCGACAGAGAGTCACCTGTCACCTTCAGCAACGTGACGCGAAAAGAGCTGGAGGACCGTTTTCACACTCAGGGGATCCCCACCCTCCTCTCTGAACTGCCTTCGAGCACGACGTATTCCGAAAGCGGAAACGCGATCGGCTACAACTACCTGACGCTTCGCGGTTTCGACCAGCGCCGGATCTCCGTCATGATCAACGGGGTTCCGCAAAACGACCCGGAAGACCACAACGTCTACTGGGTCAACTTCCCCGACCTGGCGTCCAGCCTGGAGGATATCCAGGTACAGCGAGGATCGGGCAGCGCCTTTTACGGCCCCGCGGCCATCGGTGGGTCGATCAACCTCGTGACCGAAAGGTTCAGTCGCGAGCCGAAGCTGACGGTGACGGCGGGCTATGGGAGTTACGACACAAGAAAGCTGGGTGTCACGCTCAATTCGGGGCTCCTGGAAGACCGATTGGCCCTCCACGCACATTTCGGCAAGACGATGACGGATGGTTACCGGAACGGGGCCTGGGTCGACTTCCTCTCCTACTTCTTTGGAACGGCCTACTATACGGCGGAAACCACGACTCGGATCCACATCTACGGCAGCTTGAACCGGGACCACCTCAATTTTTATGGGAATTCACGCTTCAAAACCGTGGATGGCGTCCGAGTGGATGCCCTGCGCGACCGGACACTACGAAGGGAAAATCCTATCGTGGGTGATGATGAGATCGAAGACTTCCACCAACCTCACTACGAGCTCATCCACGAGCGCAGACTCTCTCCGTCAACGACGCTCCACAACACGTTCTTCTACGTTCAGGGGGGTGGGTTCTTCGACTTCGACGGCTCCTGGGCCGACACCACGTACTATCGACTCACGTCGGAGAACGGCTTCACGCCCACCGCTAATCCGGGCCAATCTCTGATCCGGGCATTCGTCAACAACCGCCAGGGCGGGTGGCTGCCGAGGCTTTCCTACCGCTCCGAAAGGTCCAGGACCGAAGCAGGCCTGGAGCTTCGCTACCACCAGTCCTTCCACTGGGGGAAAGTTCGCTGGGCCGAACGCCTCCCTTCGGAGATGTTTCCGGAATACCGTTTTTACGAATACAACGGCGCGAAATGGATCGCCTCCACCTACCTGAATCACAATTACAGGGTCACAGACCAGCTGAACTTGATGGCCAACCTACAGCTGGCATACAAGCGCTACGGGTTGTTCGACGAAAAATTCGTGAACACGGAATTTACTGTCCCCTACACGTTCTTCAATCCGCAGGTGGGGGCCAATTTCAATCTATCCGACCGGCTCAACCTGTATCTGAACTACTCGAGGACTTCGCGGGAGCCTCGCAGGCAGAACCTGTATGATGCCAGTGCATCGAGCGGAGGGGTCCAACCGGAGTTCGAGCGCAGGGGGGACGGGGTCGCATTCGACTTCGGTCGGCCGCTGGCCAAGCCCGAAAAATTGAACGATATCGAGATCGGCGCCGGGTACCGGACTCCAAAAATTCACACGAACGTGAACGTCTTCTGGATGGATTTCCGGGATGAGATCGTCAAAAACGGTCAACTGGACCTCTACGGCCAGCCCGTAACCGGGAACGCCGACCAGACCCTGCATCGGGGGATCGAATGGACGGCCGCGTTGCGAGCCGCCCGCGCTGTGACGATCAGCGGCAACCTCAGCTACAGCCGCAACACCTTCGAAAACCATACGATCTTCGAAGGCGCGCAGCCGCTCGCCCTCAACGGCAACCGGATTGCAGGATTCCCGGACCTTCTGGCGAACGCGCGGGTCACTTACGAAGAGAAAGGGTTGCGGGCGTCCCTTTCAGCCCAGTACGTGGGGAAGAAGTATACCGACAACACCGAGAACAACAGGAAAACCCCTGACCTGCGTCAGAGTCCAGACTACGTCGATCTGTTCGTGGAATCTTACACGGTCTTGAACCTGAGCCTCGCTTACGACCTCGGGAGAACGTTCCGGACAAAACGGTTTGAGATTCGCCTGGATCTCAACAATCTCTTCGACCGCCTCTACGAAACGCACGGAGAAGGCGCCTCCTTCTTCCCGGCCTCCACACGCAGCCTCTTCTTGTGGACAAAGCTCGACATATAGACCGACGAATCTCGACGGAACGAGTCCGGCCTCTACTTGCGGTTTCCGTTATCTAAGGTGAAGGATGATCTAACAGGTAGGATCAAAATACTGCAGGAATGATAATGCGTATAGGAAGGCTTGTTGACTAGCGACGTCTCTTTCGAAACCTATTCCCGCCCCCGGGTTTTTTGGGACGTCCATCATCCGATGGGGGAAGCTTGTACAGCCAGGTTATTCGCCCACGATTCAAGTCATAAGGCGAGGTCTCGATCGTGACGCGGTCACCTACGAGGATTCGAATATTGAATTTCCTCATCTTGCCCGACGTGTAGCCCAGAATTTGATGCCCACCCTCGATCTCGACCGTATACTGACCGTCGGGCAGGTTGTCTACGATCGTACCTTCCAGCTGTACTTTCTCCTCTTTTGCCATACATCCTCCAGAGCTTGTTTGTCGCGTTTTACCAGGTAATGCGTTGTCCGAGAACGAGTTAAAAAATAGACCGCAATAAAAAAAGGCAAAGACCGCGGCTGCCGCATCTTTGCCTATCCCTATATCAATATGAACGGACTGTTCGGGACTGTTCTCCTTATACGGTCTAGAAATTAAATTTATTCAATACAATATCTCAAGTCAAGCCTAAAGTTTTGATTTTCAAGAATCATCGCTGAGTTTCGAGTCCGCTTCTTCCAGGTATGTCACTGCAAAGTCAAGCGCCCGATCCACGATGAGGCGCCGGATCTGTTGTCGATTTCCCTCGACGATAAACTCCTTGCTCCTGGATTCGCTAGATACAGAAAGGGCGATCGCGACCGAGCCGATCGGCTTGGGTGAGCGTCCCTGGACCGGGCCGGCCAACCCGGTCTCTGCAAGCCCGAAGTCGGCGCCGCTCGTGCGCCGGACGCCCTCTGCGAGCGCTTCAGCCACCTCCCTGCTTACAGAACCGTAGGTTTCGATAAGCTCGTCTGTCACCCCGGGCAGGTCCGTCTTGCTCGACCTGCTGTACGCGACGACACCCCGCTCGAAGTAGGCAGAACATCCCGGCACTTCCACAACTCGTGACGAGATCAGTCCACCCGCAGTCGTTTCGACGATCGCAAGCTTCCAATCCAGCCGAGTCAGCAACTCACCTAGCCGGACTTCATGCGATTCTGGCGATTTGGCCAAGCAACGATCCTCACCTTGATCAGTGTCGGAGTTGACGATCCTAGATACCTCACGGAAAGGTGACATGTCAAGATATTTAAGTTCCCTGAATGCCAATTCAGGATTAACTTTCAAATTGCGGATTTCAGATTTCGGATTGTGGATTAAGAATCAAAGCCCGTTTCAATCAGCCCTTTCTGCCTTTCATTCCGCAATCCCCATTCCACAATCCGCGATCTATTAAAGATGTCTATTCAACGCTATTACCTTGGCTGTCCCATGTGGGCAAACAAACGTTGGATCGGTCAGCTCTACGAACCCGGATCCGGCTCCAGGGACTTCCTCAATCAGTACAGCGCGGTCTTCAACACCGTCGAGGGCAACACCACGTTCTACGGACTCCCGTCCGCTCAGACCGTATCCAGGTGGAAAGACCAAGCCTGCGAGGGCTTTCAGTTCTGTTTCAAATTTCCCAGGACGATCAGCCACGAAAAGAGGCTCGTCGATGCTGAGACCGAGACCGAGGAGGTCTTCAAGGTCCTCTCTCCCCTGGGGGAACACATCGGTCCCTTCTTCCTCCAGCTTTCGCCATCGTTCGGGCCAGGCTCGATGCCCGTACTTGACCGCTATCTTGCTTCGCTTCCAGACAAATTCGACTATGTCGTGGAAGTTCGTCACCCCGAATTCTTCCTTGGAGCCGACAAGGAATTAAATGCACTCCTCCTGCAGCATAAAGCCGACCGAGTCCTCTACCGCGCCAGCGGATCAGACACACTTCATCCGAACCACGCACTCGGTCGACATCCCTTTGTCCGCTTCATGAGTCAGCCACTGGTCGAAGACAACATGACTTCTCTGGAGGGGTGGGCAAAGACCGTCGCCGACTGGATCGCGGAAGGACGTGTCCCCTTCTTCTTTCTGCACCACGCCCCCGATGACCTCCACGCGCCTCGACTGGCCCGCCTCTTTCACGGCCTCCTCTCCAAAAGTGTGAATGTGGGCGAGATGCCCGACTGGCCTCTGGATAGATCCGGACAGGAGCAGCTCGACCTTTTTTAGCGCGCTGTTCCTGCCTCAGAACCCCGAGTGAAATTGTATGCAATCACCGTAAATCATTTCGTCGCCAACAGGAATTGGCTCCTACCGCATACGATTCGCGATTTATGATGGCCGATTTGGGGTGTGGGGTGGAACTTTTCCGCGCCTATCCGTCAAGCACTCCCGTTTGTGGACACCGCAAAAGATCCAAGGACACAAACATCTCTAGGGCCACTGGGACGGTTCGCGGAAAAGTCAGCCTCCCCGGCGCCTGAGGGGAGCCCTTCTTTTTTGCAACTTTTTCTTGGGCGAGCAAGAAAAGCATGCCCTGAGCCTGCCGAAGGGTTGGCCGCCGGAGGCATGGTTCTTCGGCTTCCTCAGACAGATCTATGCAAAACTTGACTACCCCCCTGTAGAACCGTTATCTTTATGGCAGCAAACGGGGGTGCTCATCTCTTGAGCTGAGAACATACCCTTTGAACCTGATCCGGATCATGCCGGCGCAGGGAGTCGAAAAGGGCGACACCGCTTTTCGATCGCATTCGAAGGGCGGTAATTTATTTGGTATAACCTCAACACTTTGCCCTCCTAATGTCGACAGACCGTATCATCATCGTTGGCGGCGGGGTTATCGGCCTCAGCATCGGCTGGAGATTGGCCAGAGCCGGGCTTGAAGTCACCCTGTTCGATCGCGACCAGGCCGGCCGGGGCGCGAGCTGGGCATCTGCCGGTATGCTCTCCCCGCTCGCTGAAGTGCAGTTTCAGGAGGAAGCCCTCCTGAGATTCGGCCTCGAGGCCCTGAAGCATTTTCCCACGTTCGTCGAGGAACTCGAATCTGAGACCGGATACAGCGTGGGCTACCGTCAGGACGGTGTCCTGGTCGTCGGGATCACTCCGGATGACGTTGAACACCTGAGGTTTCGACACACCTACCAGAAAGAACTGGGTCTCCCCATCACCTGGCTGAGCGGCGAGGAGGCCAGGGAGCGAGAGCCCCACCTTTCATCCGGAATCACCGCCGCGGTCTGGTGTCCCGGTGACCATCAGGTGGACAATCGGCGCGTCATCGAAGCCCTCAGGCAGGCATTCCAGAAAGCCGGCGGAACCCTCCTGGAGAAGACGCCGGTGGATGAGCTCAAACTGAACGGACAGCGAATTCAGGGCGTCCTTGCTCGCGGTGAGTTTCAAGCTGCAGATGTCGTCGTGCTGGCGGCGGGTTGCTGGTCCCCCACGATACCGGGGATACCTGAAGCGCTCAAGCCTCCCGTCCGCCCCGTCCGCGGACAGATTCTCCGATTGAAGATGAACGAAGCCTTTACGTTAAAAACGATCATCTGGTATTCTCGTCTGGCCTCATCCACGCTGGCCTACCTTGTCCCCAGGGACGACGGCCATCTGTTGCTCGGAGCGACTTCCGAGGAAATGGGCTACGACTCGCAAACAACGGCCGGCGGGATCTTCGAACTCCTTCGTGCGGGTTGGGAGGCCGTGCCGGGGATCTATGACCTCCCCATCGCGGAAGTCCAGGCCGGCCTCAGGCCCGGAAGCAGGGATGATGCCCCGATTCTGGGTGAAACGCCCATAGACGGCCTCATCCTGGCCACAGGACACTACCGGAAGGGATTTCTCCTGGCGCCGATCACCGCGCAGGCCATCGTAGACCTCGTCCTGACCGGGAAGGCGCCCGATCTGATCAAGCCGTTTGGCCTAGACCGGTTCCTCTCGTGATGAGAATTATCCTCAACGGAAAAGAAGAGACGGTTATGGACGGAATCACGGTTCAGGACCTGGTCGGGCAGGGCCAGTCCGACCCCGAGGCGAAAGGAATCGCCGTGGCGGTCAATGCGGAAGTGATGTCACGAGAAGACTGGTCGACCGAAATCCTCTCTGAGGGGGATCAGGTGGAAATCATCCAGGCCGTACAAGGAGGATGAGGCAACGCCCCATGAACGACAAAAATGACGGCACAACCCCGGGCGGTCTCGAGATCGCGGGTAAGACCTACAGATCCAGGCTCCTGATCGGGACCGCGAGGTATCCTAACAACCACGTCATGTTGGAGGCGATCAAGGCCAGCGGTGCCGAGATCGTGACCGTCGGCATCCGGCGGATCAACGTGACCGATTCATCCGAGGAAAGCCTGCCTGGCCTCCTGCGCCGCTCGGGAGTCACGATCCTTCCGAACACAGCAGGATGCTTCACCGCCAGGGACGCCGTCCTGACGGCCAACCTGGCCCGTGAGGCGCTCGATACAGACCTGATCAAGCTGGAGGTCATCGGAGACGAGCGGACCCTCCTGCCCGACGTGCGAGGCCTGCTCGATGCAGCCGAGACACTCGTCAAAGACAGATTCACCGTGCTCCCGTACTGCAACGATGATCCTGTAACGTGCAAGAAACTAGAGGACTTAGGTGCCGCAGCCGTGATGCCGCTCGGCGCGCCGATCGGGTCCGGAATGGGAATTCGCAACCCCTACAACCTGCAGATCATCCTGGATTCACTCACCGTACCTGTGATCGTCGACGCGGGTGTAGGAACCGCGTCAGATGCTTCAGTCGCCCTTGAAATGGGGTGCGACGCCGTCCTGCTGAACACGGCAGTCGCCGGCGCGAAGGACCCTGTTAAGATGGCGACGGCTATGCGAAAGGCAGTCGAGGCCGGACGTCTCGCCTACGAGGCCGGACGGATTCCAAAAAGGCTCTATGCGACACCGTCCACTTCACCTGAGGGAGTCGCTCAGGCCTGACCTGATTACCGCGCCCATGGATCTTGACCTTCCCTTTCCTCCCATTTACCTCATTCTCGATACCGCGTCCTGCGCGCCACGCACACTGGAAGGCGCCGTGGAAGAGGCCCTCGAGGCGGGCATCCGCCTGTTCCAGCTTCGAGAAAAGCAGATGCAGCCCGATCAGCTTCGCCGTCAGGCCGAAAAGCTCGCCAAACTTACAGCGGCATACGACGCCCGACTCGCCATCAACGCTCACCCGGACATCGCCGTGGAAGTCGGAGCGGGAGGCGTTCACCTCCCTGCTTCGGGTCCCTCGCCGGTGAGCGTTCGTCGCCAATTCGGCCGAAGGCTCTTCATCGGCTGTTCGGCCCACACTCCCGAGGAGCTCGAACGCGCCGCGGAATGCGCCGATTTCGCGACTTACAGTCCCGTTTACCCTACGTCATCCAAACCCGACGCCGAGACTTTCCTGGGTATCGAAGGACTCAGGGCAGCGGCCTCATCGACCGACCTTGCCCTTTTCGCGCTCGGAGGTATCACTCCCGAGCGGGCATCTTTGTGCCGAGCGGCAGGCGCGGCCGGTGTTGCAATGGTGTCAGGCATCCTCGGGGCTGAAGATATCGCGTCCAGGGTCGGGTCTTACCTAAGAGCGTGGGAGAACAGCCCCGCGCCTCTCTCAACACGGGAGCAGTGATGAAACAGGTCCTTACCATAGCCGGATCCGATTCGGGCGGAGGCGCCGGCATCCAGGCGGACCTGAAGACGTTCCACGCGAACGGCACCTTCGGGATGTCCGTGATCACTTCCGTCACCGCCCAGAACAGTCGCGAGGTCCGAAAGGCCTACGATCTCCCGATCGACATCATCACGAGTCAGATCGAGGCCATCTTCGACGACTTCGAAGTGGCTGCGGTCAAAACTGGAATGCTCTCGTCAAAGGAAATCGTCGAGACCGTCTCGGATCAACTCATCAAGCAGGAAGCGACCAACATCGTCGTAGACCCGGTGATGATCTCCAAGAGCGGCTTCTCCCTGCTCAGCGAAGATGCCGTGGTAAGCGTAAAAAAATACCTGCTTCCTCTGGCCGACATCGTGACGCCCAACGTCCACGAGGCCAAACTGTTAGCGGGAATGCAGATCGAGGAGATCGGCCAGGCCAAACGTGCCGCCCGGAAGATCTTCGAATTGGGTCCTGGCGCTGTTCTTGTGAAGGGGGGTCACCTCGCGGACCGGTCAAGCGCGGCAGACATCCTCTTCGACGGGAGCGAGGAAACGGTTGTGAGTGCCGAAAGGATCGATACGCCCAACACGCACGGAACGGGCTGCACCTACTCGGCGGCCATCGCGGCCCAGCTCGCGAAGGGGTGTTCCCTGGTGGAGGCCGTGTCGAACGCAAAGGCCTACATCACCGAAGCCATCCGATACAGCCTTCCGATCGGAAAGGGGCACGGCCCGACGAATCACTTCTACTTTCTGGACAAAGGAAAATGAAACGAATCGGGCACCTGCACCTGCTTACCGATACCGATCTGCAAACCCGTTTCTCTCACACCGATCTGACTCGCCTGGCACTCGCGGGCGGTGCGGATACGATCCAATTTCGCCAGAAATCAGGAACCACGCGAGACCTGATCGCCATCGCGAAGGCCATTCGCGATCTCACATCGCCAAAAGGCGTCCCCTTTATCGTCAACGATCGTGTGGACGTGGCCATCGCGGCCGACGCGGACGGGGTCCATCTCGGTCAGGACGATTTCCCAGTCAACGTAGCAAGGGAGATGCTGGGTCCCGACCGGATCATCGGCGTCTCTGCAGGCAGCTCCGAAGAGGCCCGCGAGGGCCAAACCGACGGGGCCGATTATGTGGGGTTCGGGCCGATCTACGCTACAGGTTCGAAGGGCGATGCAGGCGAACCCCAGGGCCTCGATCGGCTCTCCGGCTTCGTTCAGTCGACCTCTTTGCCTGTGATCGCGATCGGAGGGATTGGTCAGGAAAAGGCTGAATCGGTAATTGGCGCAGGCGCCCACGGCATCGCCGTCATCTCGGCCATCTGCTGTCAGGAAGACCCTGAAGAAGCCACAAGGGACTTTGCGGAAAAGATCAAGGCGGCCAGAGAGGCCACATCCTTATGACCCCGAAATCTCCATCGACCCGGACGACAACATCCTCATTCCACTGAGCGATGCCCCGTCGAAAAAATACATTATAAACAAAAGGTTATGATCGTAAATCGGGATTCTCCTCGGCGCGTCAGGGTTTCCGTTGACGCCCCCCCCGCTTAAACCTATCTTTAAGTATTCAAGCCAATTTGGCCATTACCCAGTCACCGCAGGTAGCCAACCTTCAGCGGCCCCTGAGCAGGCGTCCAGAACGCACCCTCAGCCCGCTCGTAAACTACCTCGGGGGTCTCTGGTAATGGCCTTTTTTTTGCTTCTTCACGAAATATTGCGCCTGGAAGGCCGGGGGTTTGGGGCGACAGAATCCGGCCTCGAAAGTGAGGGAAATATCGGTTGAACGACAGGCCGAACATTTTGTGGATCTGTACGGATCAACAGCGATACGACACGATCGCGGCGCTCGGGAACCGGTATGTCTCGACGCCGAACATCGACAGACTCGTGCAGACGGGCGTGGCCTTCGATTTCGCTTACTGTCAGAGCCCGATCTGCACACCCAGCCGCGCGAGTTTTCTGACAGGCCTTTACGCGAGCACGATCCGGATGAATCGGAACGGGAACGAGCTGTTCCCGTCCGAGGCACCGCCGCTCGTGACGAAGTACCTGGCCGACGCGGGCTTTGACTGCGGGCTGATCGGAAAGCTTCACCTCGCGAGCGCCTCGGGGCGGATCGAGCCGCGCATCGATGACGGCTATCGCTACTGGCAGTACAGCCACGCCCCGCGGGACGATTGGGAGAAGGGACACGACTACGCGGACTGGGTGCGCGAGAAGGGGGAAATGCTGGGCGAGCTGACCAGGAGTGTCGACGGCGTGCCGGCGGAGCTCCATCAGACGACATGGTGCGCGGAGAAGACCATCGAGTTTGCGAAAGAAAAGCGGGATGGTCCTTGGCTCGCGAGCGTCAACATCTACGACCCGCACCCGCCTTTCAACCCGCCGAAGGCCTATCGCGATCAGTTCGACCCGAAGGAGATGCCGGGGCCGCTGTTCCGCCCGTCGGACCTGGAACAGCAGAAGAAACTCGTGGGCGCGGACTTTCAGTCGAAGGGTCGCGACCCGTCCGACCTCGATATCAAGAGCCCGATTGTACCGCGCTCACCGGCGGAGGGCTTGGTGGAAGATCCAGGACCGGGCGATCGCGACGCGAAGACGCTCCAGGCGGCATATTATGCGATGATCAAGCTGATCGACGATCAGCTCGGGTGCATGTTGTCGGCACTGGAGGAGACCGGGCAGCTCGAGAACACGATCGTGATATTCATGAGCGATCACGGGGAGTTGCTCGGCGATCACGGGCTGATCCAGAAGGGGTGCCGCTTCTACGACGGCCTTGTCCGGGTTCCGCTCATCTTCTCCTGTCCGGGAAGGATCCAGCAGGGCTTCGTGAGCGACGCGCTCGTCGAGATTATGGATGTTATGCCGACGATCATGGATTTCGCTGATGTGAAGGTGCCCGACTACGTGGAGGGAAGGTCACTCCTGCCGATCCTGACTGGTGATGCGGATGCGGATCACCATCGGGATGCCGTACGATGCGAATACTTCGACGCCCTGGACCAGCCGCAGGAAACCCGCGCGACCATGTACCGCGACCGGCGATATAAGCTCGTCGTCTACCATGGCCACGGTCTCGGGGAGCTCTACGATATGCAGGAGGATCCTCGCGAGTTCCAGAACCTGTGGGACGACTCCGATCATCAGGCCGTGAAGCTGGACCTCCTGCACCGGAGCTTCGACGCCGCGATGCGGGCGCTGGATCTTGGGCCGGACCGGGTGGGCCCGATGTAACATCGATTTTTCTTTTCTCTGCGTCCTCTGCGCCTCTGCGGTGGAATTTGCTTTTCGAGCGACGGTTTCTTACCAGATCACCGGGATCTGCCCCCAATCCGCAGTTAGGGCGTCTCGCCCCGGTCCGCATCGAATACTCATATTTCAGGTCTTAAAAGCCCTTTATAGTCGCCTTGAGCTAGGCGGGTCAGTGATTTAGACCAATTTTCCAGACGTCTGGAAAATTGGTGTCACGAGCGACCCTCCCTTGAACGATGACCACCCGATCACAGGGCAGCCGCTCCTTTTCCAGCGATCCTCCCGTAGGCCAGGCCGATGGAAAGCCCGCCGGTATAGCCCAGCGTGTAGAGCCCACCGACGTCTGCCCCCGCTGCGTAGAGGCCTCTGATCGACGCTCCCGAGGTATCCACGACTTCTGCTCTTGAATTGACTCTGGCACCGCCGTACGTAAACGTCATCCCGATCAGGAGGCGAATCGCGTAGAAAGGGGGTGTCATCACAGGCTCCAATCCCCCTGTTTTCG
The DNA here is from genome assembly GCA_965248435.1 of Candidatus Latescibacterota bacterium. Classification (GTDB taxonomy): domain Bacteria; phylum Latescibacterota; class UBA2968; order UBA2968; genus CBDFJH01. Next base: position 4,807,364 of record OZ252100.1, on the reverse strand, counting down.
GCACGCTGAGGGACGAGCTGTTACCCGACTCGCAGGCCGCGTTGTAGTCGGCCAGAGTAACCAACAGTCTGTCCTGCCGGACCTCCCACCTGGAGGCCATGGATTCCGCCAGGTCTTCGAGGTTCCTCTCCTCCAGAATCTCTCCCCCCGCCTTTCGGATCTCCTCGAGCGCGTTCACCCGCGTCTTCGACGCGGGTCCAACCGTGCCGTGTTTTTCGCGCACCGTCTCATCGTAGATCAGAAAGATGGTCGCCTCGGGTTGTTCGACGGCCGTGTGGACACAGATTTCATCGCCCAGAAACTCGTCCTCGAACCGCTCACCGTTCAGGTTGACCAGGACTCCGTATTCACCGAAGAGTGGCCTGGCGGTCGCGTAATTGTGCAGGCCCATCTCCGCCGGCGGAGCCGGCAGTGTGTGGCCATAGAATCTGTTGAAGGGACCAGCCGTTCCGGCGCCCGCCTCCAGTGCGGCTTCGAATCCATCTCCCGTGCAGTAGGGGCTCCCCCTCACGACGACGCGGTCGGCCCACCGGCCAAAGTGACGCGCACGCAGTTCGGCGCTGGCCTGGAAGCCTCCTGTTGCGAGCACGACCGCCTTTGCCTCGATCTCTACGGACCCATCCGGACCCGACGCAAGCACGCCGCTCACCTCTCCGCGACGACCCTGTTCTACCTTTTTTAGCGCGGTCCGTCTTTGAATCGTCCCCCCGCCCTCGACAAATCGACTCGCCAGCGTCTCCATCGCCGCTCCTGCGTCCGGCAGGAGCCCGTAGACTTGTCTGGAAAACTTGTACGGGGCGTAGTCCCCGAGGTCCTCTAATGCTACGCCTTGGCCCCTCAGCCATTCGATCCCCTCGAAAAAGTTCTCTATCAGCGCCCGGCCCATCTCCGGGTCCCCCCCCGGCTGGACTTCGAGCCAGGCATCCAGATCTGCGGCGCACCAGACCGTTCCGCCCGAAACAGCGGACGTCCCCCCGGTCTCGGGCGCCTTTTCGAGCACGAGAACACGCGCGCCCGCCTCCTGGGCGCTCAGTGCGGAGGTCAGCCCGGCGATTCCAGAACCGGCTATAACGACGTCGACTGCTTTTCCCTGATGCATAAGATTTGGTAGGCAGATTCCGGCCTGTTTCTGACGATGAGCTGTGTAAGATCAGACAGGACCAGACAGAAAAGTTTCGGCCGGTACTTCAGTGCTGCCTTGTCCCCCCTCAACGGACGCCACCCGTTGATTCCGATCGTCCTGAAGCCCAGCCCCTCCATCTCTCCCGCCGTCCATCCGGATCGATGGACCTGCAGTTCGTTGCCATCATACGCCTCTTGGGGACGGAATCCGTTCGGTGTGAGAATGATGACCTTTCTTCTGGCCGCTCGCATCATCTGTTCGATCAGCCGCAGACCCTCATCCTTTTCGAGATGCTCGATCAGGTCCAGCGCCAGGACACAGTCGAACGAGCCCGCTCTAAAGGTCTTGTCGACCTCCCCGGCGTCCATAAGAACGTATGCGTCGTGGATCTCTTCCTTCCTGCTCCTCTTAAGCGAAGGTCCGTGTCTGTCGGCGCCTACCGAATAGACCGGGCGGGAAAGCTGTCTTATCGGCGAGGAAGACCCGCATCCCAGATCCAGGACAGATCGGCAACCCGCCAGTTCCTGCTTCAGATCTCCGATCACGTCCGGAAAGACCCGCCGGTAGAGACGCCTGTATAGGACATCCACAATCTTCACCATATCGTTAGACACTTTGCGATTCGAATCTCACACGCCTGAAGTCTGTAGGTTTTGGTGATCCAAAAGAAATATCCAAAATCCAACGACGGTCCCCGCGATTCGTTTCACGGCAAACCCCTCCTTGAATATTGGATATTGTGTGGATATTGATTATTGATGTATGTGTTTCAACGAGATACGCTTCACGAGATACGAGATACGTCCCTTTTTTATCCCCAGTCGGTCACTTTCTGTAGTCAGGATTCACCAGGTTCTCGGGCTCCTCCCCGGAAAGCACCCGGCGCGCCTCCCACGCCGTGCGCTCACGCAGTTCGTGTAGCGATTCAACCGAGCAGAATGATGCGTGCGGTGTATGGATCACCTGCTCCATCTGGATCAATCTGTCCCCTGCTTCCGGCGGTTCCTGACTCCTCACGTCAAGCGCGGCCCCGGCGATCTCGCCCGCCTCCAGGGCATCGGCCAGCTCGGCCTCGTTCACGATATCACCCCGGGAAGTATTGATGAGATAGGCCGTCGGCTTCATTTTGCCCAGCGTCTCGGCGTTGATCATTCCCCTTGTCGCATCGATGGAGGGGCAGTGGATCGAAATGTAATCGGAAGTCGCAAGCAGGTCGTCAAGACTCACGGAATCTATCTCGGCCTCTTCCGCCATCTCCGGCGTAAGAATCGGGTCGAACGAAATCACTCGAAGGCCGAATCCCTTCGCCCGAATCGCAACCTGCCTCGCGTTCCGCCCGAACCCGACCAGGCCCAGGGTCTGCTCGCTCAAGCGACGCAGGGGCGGCCCGGCCTGGAGATCCCACGTCCCCTTTCTGATCAATCTGTCGTAGAGCGCAACTTTTCGAGCGAGCGTCAGCAGTAGAGACACGGCGTGCTCCGCCACATCGACCATGCAGTAGTCCGGCACATACGCCACGGGAATGCCCTTCTCCGTCGCAAAGGCCACATCGATATTGTCCACACCGACACCGTAGCGTGAAACCACCTTCAGGTCTGGCAGCGCCGCCTCGATCACACGAGCCGTCGTTTGCGCCCAGCACGTCAGGATGCCACAGACCCCCTTCGCCAGGCCGGTCAGCGTCTCCTCTTCCCCATCCGGGGCCTCGACCAGTTCCACGCCGATCTCCTTGAGAACGCCCTTCTCCACTTCCAGATCAGGCCAGGCATAATCCGTTACGAGCACCTTGTTTGCCATTACGATCTCCTCCAATTATCCGAACGACGTTCCACTTCGACACGCACCCGTTGTCTCTTTCACTTCTGACTCACACTCCCGATAAACTCGTCAAACGACGCTTGCCAGTGGGTGACGGTCCCGATGGGTCCGGTCAGCTTGAAGAAATAGGGACCTTCTTGCGACTCGACGATGGCTGCCAGCATTCGGTAGTCTGGCTTGGGTCCCGCCCGTGGCATCATCGGCCCCATCGCCGAGGGCGCATACGTCCCGCTCACATCCGCCACCGTGACCTGCATCCCGGAAACCGACGTTTTGGTCACGCTGGCGACCTCCCTGGAAGGCCTTCCATCAGGCTGTCTGAATTGGCCATACCACCTCTCCAGGTTCGCCGACACGGATCCACCCTGGCTACGGCCGAAGTAGAAAACGACGAGGGTGGCACTCTCACCTTCTCCGGTTGGACTCTTCAGGCTGTACTGTGCCTTCCGCATCCTGGAGGAAGGAGTCTCGGTCTTCCACCCTTCGGGTACGCGGACCGAAATCGATCCGAGCTCCTGTACCTGACCTTTGGGCGGTTCATCACACGCAATTGCAATTATCAAGAACAATATCCAAGCAAACACTCTGTTCATTGCCAAGACTCCAGTAAGCTTATCTGTAGGTATCACTGCGGGCATATGGCGGTCCTCTTAATTGACCTCACAAAATCGACGAACGACATCGTAGAGTACCTGCGTTGCAAAAAGGAGGTTGTTTACAGAAGTCCGTTCATCGTGTCCGTGAATCAGCCGCCACTCTTCCTGGCCGGGCGACTGTCGGTAAGGCATGAAACCGAAGACCTCCGTATCAGGTCTGCGGGGACAAATATGTTTCGCGTCAGTACCCCCGGTCGACATGTAGGGCACGACACTGGCTTCGGGATCGTGGTGCTTCATCGTGTCCACGATCGTGCGGAATAATGGGGAATCAACGCTCGCTTCGAGCGGGGGACTGTACTGCTCGACCTCGACCTCTACATCCTTGCCGATGTAAGGACGGATCTCCTCCAGGAAACTCTTGTCCGTCTGACCGGGAACCAGTCTCGCGTCCACCCACGCCGTCGCCTCGGTCGGAATCACATTGATCTTTTCCCCCGCTTGCAGGATCGTGGGCGAAACCGTATTGCGCAAGAGGTGAGGCAGCTCGGATTTCAACGATCCACCCAGCGGAAGGGACAGCAATTCCTCCTCGCTCGGATCATTGGAAAGCACTTCACTCAGAAGTCTCTTGAAGCGGCGATCTCGCTTCTCTGCAGCCCCCTCCAGAAAGGCACGCACGGTTCGACTGAGGTGGATCGGAAGCTCGGCTTCACCCAGCGCACCCACGGCCCGGGAAAGGCTCACCACCGCGCTTTTACCCTCGGGGCGAGAGGCGTGCCCGGGTGGCCCCTTCGATTTCATACGAAATCGGAAGATCCCCTTTTGTCCGGTTTGACAGGTGTAGAACCGTTCGTGCCCGATCTCGAAATCGGCGCCCCCGCCCTCCGTGATTACGTGGGCGGCCTCCACCTGGTCAGGATCGTTGTCCAGCAGCCAACCGACCCCGTGATCGCCTTTCCCTGCCTCTTCGTCTGCCGTGGCCGCAAAAATCAGATCTCGATCGAACGAAAGGCCCTGCCGCTTCAACAACAGAAAGATCATCAGTTCGGCGGCCACCATGTTCTTCATGTCTAGCGCCCCGCGTCCCCATACGCATCCGTCGTGCAGGTCACCGCCGAATGGGGGATGGGACCAGTGCTCCGGCTCGCAGGCGACGACGTCCGTGTGTCCCAGAATCATCAGGGGCGGCGCGCCACCCCCTTTCAGCCTTGCCGTCACGTTTCCTCGGCCGGGCGCCGATTCGGTCACCACCGGGTCAAACCCCTCCTTACGGAGAACCCCCTGCAGATACTCTGCCGCAAGGGACTCGTTTCCAGGAGGATTCGTCGTATCGATTCGAATCAGTTGCTGGAGATACCCGGTCACCTCCTCCGTTACGGAATGCCAATCGACGTTGCTCACTCTATCTCCAGGGAATCGACCGACCATTCATCGAGCGGCGTGAAGCACGCTATGTCCAGATCGAACCCATACCCATAGGGCGCTTCCAGCACACTCTCGAGATCGATCTGCCCATTCTGGATATCCAGCGTGGGGAATCCTGCTTCACCGCGCCGGTAGAGGGAGCCGTGATGCGCGAGCACACCATCTTGAATCTTTTTACAATACATACTCAAGCCTGCAAAATAGTGATGTCCGTTTCGCTCCGAGTGGCCGACCGAAAGACAGCCGATGGTCGCCAGGTCCTGAAGCAGGGCTACAGGCCCTACACAACAAAGATCCTCACTGCTCAGCAGGTATTGGCCCTCCGGGTCTCTCCTGCGCCGATTTTCGATCAGACAGGCGTTCGCGATGCCCTTGAACACGCCCTTACAATTCTTGTGGCTCGTGCCGCGATAGCCTCCCTCCAGCGCCGCGATCGTCGTCGAAAGCGTTGCGTCGGATTCGTCGATGATCAGTATCGGACGGTCAGCCCAGTCCAGCAGCACGCCGACTGACTCAGGGGAGAGTGCGACATCCCTTCGAAGCGGCTGTTCCAGGAACAGCAATCGGTCGAGCAGGAAGCTGAGACTTGAATCCTGTTCGACTGTTTCCCAAAACGTCTTGAGAGAGCCGACATCCGTAAACTGCTCGTTTCCATCCAGCGTGAACGCACAGCCGTCCCCTGCCCCTTCCGCCACGTCCACGACTTTTTTCAGCCGGGCAAAATCCTTCTCGATCTCCCCACAGAGTTTGATCTTCAGGTGCGTCAGACCGTAAGCGGAGATGCTGGCGTCAAGGGACTGAGGCAGGCCATCGTCCAAGCGCTCCGCTTCAGGAATATCCTCTTCTCGCAGCGGATCGGACAGTCCCACCGTGTGCCGCACCTTCAGGCGGCGGCTCGGCTCCTCGTTCAACAAATCTGACGGAGCAAGACCGGCGAGCTCCGGGTAGATGGCCTCGAGTCGTGTGCCGAATAGATTCTCGTGAACTGCTCGAGCAAAAGGGACCCGACGGGCCCGGCAGAAGGCATCGATCAGCGCCCGTTCTACAAGCGTGACGCCGAATCCCCAGAGCAGCGGAGGCGATCCCGAAGCGACCGCCCAATCCTTCTGCCGGTTGTAGAGCGTGTGCCAGAATTCGAACACGGTTGTTGCAGAACCGATCTCTTTCGCGAACTGACTGGCCTGCCTGATGACGCCAAGCATCTCGACCAGGTCTTCGGCGAAGGAACTATCTGGATTCTTGGTAAACCACTTGGGTGGCAGGCCTTCCGCCGCAATCCCGACCTCGCCCCGACCGTCGATATCGGCTTCGACCTGCAGAAAAAGATGCGGCAGGCCAACGAGGGATGCCATCCCGTAGCGGAATGGCATCCGGGTCTTCATGTTCAAGACCCGAAGGTCGACCTGTCTGACTGAAATATCCATCTCGCCCCAGTCATTGCCGATCTTAGCGCGGTTCGATCGTTTCTTCAGCCGTTCGATCCGCCACTCCGAAATCTGAAATCCGCAATCCGAATTTCGAACCCCGGTACCCGTGTGTCGGTGTCCCGGTACCCGTGTCTTGATGTCCCAGTACCCGTGTCTTGATGTCCCAGTACCCGTGTCTTGATGTCCCGGTACCCGTGTGTTGGTGTCCCGGTACCCGTGTGCTGGTGTCCCGGTACCCGTGTGCTGCTTTCCCGGTACCCGTCTTTTTGTGTCCCGGTACCCGGTCCTTGCGATCGACGAATTTTACCCTGCCAGTATCACCCTGAGCCTCTCGGCAACGATCTCTTCCTCACCCGGCACCAGCCCCGTCGGATCCAGAACGATGCCCTTTCGACTCTGTCGGATGGAGATTGCCGGCTCTCCCTCCCCCATCAATCTCACAGCCTCCTCGGCCCGACGCTCGTCCACGTCGACGTAGGCCCTGGGCGTTGCGTCGGGGGTTACTTCCTGACCTTCTCGAAGGATATAGGCCCGGATGTTTGGAATGCCTTCAAGCGCATCCACGATACAACTCGCCTGCCATTCCCAGGTCGTATGGTCCTCTTCGTCGCTCCCTTTCAGGAACAAGTCGACCGCGGCCACAAGTCCCATGATCTCCTCCTTTCCCACCTTCATCCCGCGCCCGATCGCAGTTTGTGGACTCGCATTCATCCGAGCTGCCTCCACAAACTCCTTCTTCCCCAGAACGAGCCCGCTGTTTTGCGGCCCTCTGATCCACTTCCCACCGCTGAACACGACCAGACTCGCCCCCATTCCGGTGATCTCGATCATGTTTGAACGAGGAGGGAGCTCGTTTGCCGCGTCCACGATCACCGGTACCCCGTGCGGCTCACACCCTGCGATAACTCCGCCGAGCTGCTCTTTGCCCTGTTTACCCAGAAAATGGACCACCGCAGCCGTGTTGTCGCTCAACGAGCCCAGGATGTCCCGAGTCGTGACCGACTGAGTGCTGCCTGCGCGCACCAGCTTTCCCCCGCACGCCTCGATCCCCTGATGGACGAAGATATGCGTGTCCACCATACTGATCACAAATTCGTTCTTCCAGCCCTCCGTGTGGGGCAGCTGTTTGATCCGTTCCCGGTCGGTTCCGGCCAGACAGGCTGCGGCCGCCAGCTGCATCCCACTCGCCGCCCCCGAAGAGATCGTCGCTGCCTCTACCCCGATCCGTCTGGCCATGTACGCCCCGGCGTTCACGTAGAGCGCATTCAGGTCCACGAAAGATCCGGCCCCCTCGCGCATCGCATCCACGACTTCGGGGGGCATCAGGCTTCCCCCAACGACTGTGGCCAGCCCGCCCGCGTTGATCAGCGGCTTAATACCGAGCTGCTCGTAGTTTAGCATTTCAGGCTCCTGTAAACAGGCCGACTTCCGATGGTTTTGCTACCCGGAACGATCCCTCGCCGCTCCGACGAAATGCACCAAGATAACACAAAGGCGGTCAATCTCAAATCAGTTGGTTGCGTTGCCGTCACGCCAAACCGCTCGAAACCTGACTTTCCCTTGACCGATCTCACGGGATTGGGTACATTGCCGTAGATTTCACGGAGAGAGTGATATATGGGCAACACATTCGGGCATCTGTTCCGAATTACAACCTGGGGCGAGTCACACGGAGGCGGCGTAGGCGTCGTCATCGACGGGTGTCCCCCCAACCTCGAAATCTCAGCTGAGGAAATCCAGGTCGATCTGGACCGGCGCCGGCCCGGGCAGAGCCACATCACTACGCAGCGGAAGGAAGAAGACCGAATCGAAATCCTTTCCGGTCTCTTCGAGGGGAAGACGCTCGGCACGCCGATATCCATGCTCGTTAGGAACAAGGATGCCAGGCCGAAGGACTACGAAGAGATGGCTACGAAATATCGGCCGTCGCACGCGGGCTATACCTACCAGGCCAAGTACGGCATCCGGAACTGGCAGGGCGGTGGACGAGCGAGCGCCAGGGAGACGATCGGCAGAGTCGCCGCAGGCGCCATCGCCAGAAAGATCCTCCGCGAAACCTGTGGCACGGAGATCTTAGCCTATGTCCTGCAAATACACGAGATTGCAGCCAAGGTTGATCCCGGAAGCGTCGCGTCCGAAGAGATCGAGGCCAACATTGTTCGCTGCCCGGATCAGGAGGCCGCCGAGCGGATGATCGAACGCGTCGAGAAGGCCAAAAAAGACGGGGACTCGCTCGGGGGAATCGTCGAAGCCGTCGCTCGAAATGTTCCGACCAGTCTCGGCGACCCCGTCTTCGACAAACTGGATGCCGACCTCGGGAAGGCCGTGCTTTCTCTGCCCGCCTGCAAAGGCTTCGAGATCGGCTCGGGGTTTCGCGGCGTAAAAATGACCGGTTCCACTCACAACGACCCGTTCTATCCGGCCGAAGACCGGGTGCGTACTCGGACAAACTTCTCCGGTGGCATCCAGGGCGGGATCTCCAACGGAGAGGACATCCTGATCCGCGCCGCCTTCAAACCGACGGCAACCATCCTCAAGGAGCAGGAGACGGTCGACATCAACGGCAATGCGGCCACGATCAAGGGCAGGGGCAGACACGACCCCTGTGTCCTCCCCCGGGCCGTTCCCATGGTCGAAGCAATGATGGCCCTGTCCCTCGTAGACCACTATCTTCGCCACCGTGCTCAGTGCGGGGAGCCGACATGATCCCCGGTTTTCGGTCTTAGCAGCCGTTCGGTATCCTTCCTCTATCCCATCAGCTATGGACAATCCCATCTTTACGTGCGTGAAGGACCGGAAACCTCATCATTACAGGTTCCCGTGGAGAAATTTCACGCACCTCCTCGAAGCTCAGGCGAAAAAATTCGGCGAGAAGCCGGCCATCGTCTTCCGGGACGTGGATCGTGATACGCGATCGGTCACGACCTATGCCGCACTCGATCGCGAAACCTCCCTGCTGGCGACAAACCTGCATCAGGAGTTCAATATCGGCCCGGGCGACAGGGTGGCGCTTGCGCTCCCGAACTGCCCCGAAGTCTCACTCTTGACGCTCGCCCTGTTCCGGATCGGAGCGGCGTCCGTGCCCCTCGATCTCAAAACGGACGCCAGTGAGCGAAAGCGGTACAAACTCAGCGATTCAGGCGCCAGGCTGGTCTGTGCCCTGCCCGATGGCCTCAGCGCCCTCGCGGATGAAATTCCCGAACTCCCTGTGGCATCCACAGCGCGTCTGTTCGAATCGAACGGCCCCGATACAGGTGATCTGGAACCTGAGTGGAGCGGTGATGCCGATCAGGAACAGGCAACAAACATCATCCTCTACACGTCGGGTACGACGGGGCACCCAAAGGGTGTTTTGCTGACGCGCCTGAGCCTCACGAGCAACGCCGACGGCATCATCGACTGGCTCCAATTAGACGAGCAAGAGCGCCTCAGTCTCGTCCTCCCCCTGCATCACGTCAACTCGACCGTCTTCTCCCTCACGGTGTTCATGCTCGGTGGGACGCTGATCCTCAACTCTCGATACCGCACTTCCAGATTCTGGCCTGTCATCGTCGAAGAAGGCGCCACCGCCAGCAGTATCGTACCGACGATTATGAAGGACCTTCTGTCCCGAACAGATCGTTCCGATTTCGATTCCAACAAGAACAGATCACTCAAGAAGATTATGATCGGATCGGCCCCCGTTCCTGCCGGGGCGGCCTGCAGGTTTCACGAGAAATTCGGGGTCCGCCTCATCCAGGGCTACGGGACAACCGAGGTCAGCCTTCGAGTCACCGGCGTCCCCCCCGATCTCCCGGAACCGACGTATCGAGAAGTCCTTCAACAGAATGCTGCGGGGGTGGAACTCTGCAACAGCAATGTCCGAATCGACGGCGACCCGGGAGAAGGCGAGACGGGTGAAATCTGCGTTCGCGGCCCCGTCGTGTCGGGAGGGTATCTCAATCAACCCGACGCCACGTCCGAGGTCTTTGATGAAGGCTGGTTCCGTACAGGAGACATCGGATTCTGGCGGATGATCGGCGGCCGGAGGTATTACTTCATCCACGGCCGAAAGAAGGAGATCCTGATCAAGGGAGGCGTGAATATCTCTCCCGTTGCGGTCGAGAACGCCCTTGTTGAATCGGTTCCAGAGCTGGCGGCCGCCTATGTCGTCGGCATCGAAGATGGGCGGATGGGAGAGGAGGTTTGTGCTGTCGTTATCTTCAAAGATGGGCTACTCTCTCAGGAAATCATCGACCGAATCCTCGAAGACGGCAGGGAGGGTCGGATTGCAGGTTTGAGTGCCTTCGAAGCGCCTCGCGTCGTGCTTCCATTCGAACCCGAAAAGCTGCCGATGACATCCACAGGCAAAGTGCAGCGAAGCGCACTGCGAGACATCGTCAGGGAGAGCGTGAAGCCGTGAGACCCTTCCTCCTCCAGCAGGCGATAAGAAATTTCCGTGATTTCCTCTCTATCATCCTTCGCCTGCCGCAGTATATCAGGCTCTCCTGGCGCCTGATGAAGGACCCCGGCGTCCCCCGGTACCTCAAACTGATCGTCGTTGGGGCGGTCCTCTATGCTGCCTCCCCGCTCGACCTGATCCCTGAGGCCTTTGTCCTCCACCTCGGTTTCGGTGAAGACATCATCATCTTCCTGCTTGCCTTGAGGACCCTGATCCGCTCCAGTCCTAAAGAGGTCGTTACACGACACGCCAACGAAATCGCTGAATCCAGACGGCAGAAGGCGTAGGCACCAAGATGGTTGGCAAAAGGCGGCGGTCCTTTCCATTTCCATGGGCCATTCCACCTCTGTTTCCTGGCGATGGTCGCGCTCGTTCCTCTGGTCGATCTGCTACGCTTTGACTTTCTGAGGGAAACGGCCTTCGTTGCATACTACCCGAAGCTGCTCGTCCTGCAGGCCGGCGTGTTCTGCCTCTGGATCACCTCTCTTCCGCGACAACGGCATTCCTTGCCCAGCTCGCCCTTCGTCCTTCCCGTCGTCCTCTATCTGGTCCTCGCTATCCTGTCGATCAGCCTGGCAGTCAATCGTGTGGAGGCCCTGCTCCAGCTCTCTCATCAGGTCACCCTCAGCCTTTTGTTCCTGGCGATTCTGAACCGCGTTACGGGCGGGGACCTCTTCAGCTACCTCTGGGCCGTCGTCGCTCCAGCTGCAATCGTGGCCTGGATAGGATTGATGCAGTACGCGGGCTGGGGATTCCTGGAGGTCCCATCGTCGGGCCTTCCCAGTGCGACACTGGGCTACCGCAACTTCGCCGCCATGGTGATGATCATCTCCATCCCGTTGGGGGCCCTCCTGTTTCTGCGCGCCCGCTCGACATCGGAGAGCTGCTGTTGGGGCCTGGCGCTCGCCCTGATGCTCACGTTCTTGACCGCCACACGAACAAGAGGCGCCTGGATCGGACTCCTCCTGGCCTGCGTTCTCGGGGTTCTCTTCGCGGTTGGACTCAAGCTGTCGAACCGTTACCCATCAGCAAGGAGCGACTCTCCTCTCTGGTCACGAGAGAAGTCGGCAGTCGCCGTCGCGGGTCTGTTCCTGGTCCTCGGATTCTCCTGGCTCGTTCCCCCTTCCATGGGTGAGTTCGGATATGAGCGACACAGCCCGGAAAAGGTCGGCGTTGCGGAGAGTGTGACCTCGATGTTCGAAAAGGGCAGCGACAAACACCGCCTGAATCTCTGGCGCAATACAGTCGAGATGGTGGGCGATCATCCCGCCGGTGTCGGCATCGGAAACTGGCAGTTCAACTACCCGCTGTATGATCAGGGTCAGGTGGTCTGGAAGGGCGCCACACCCCGGCGGCCTCATAACGACTACCTGTGGATCGCCTCCGAGTTGGGACTTCTGGGTCTCTTCGTCTTTCTATGGCTCATCGGCACAGGCGTCTTCACCAGCCTGAAGCTTGCGGTCCAGGCAAAGGCACGATTCGCGTTTTGGGTCCCTGTCTTCCTCTGCGTCTCTCTTCTCGCGTTGATGAGTCACGCCTTCGTAAGTTTCCCAAGGGAACGGATCTCACCGTCCATGCTCTTCTGGATCGTTTTGGCCTTCATCGCTGTCCTGGATGCCCAAACTCGACCGCGGCGAAGCGTGCACTCTGGACATTTGAAGGCAACTGCCATCTGCGGGATTCTCCTGATGCCGCTCTGCGTCTGGATGACCGGACGCGCAGTCGCATTCGATGGGCATCACGCCAGGGCGGACGCCTACGTGAATCGGCTGGACTGGAACGGTGTCATCAGAGAATCTACTTCCGCGTTGCATCACGGCGTTTTCGACCCCCAGGTCCTCGTCTTGCGCGGGGTCGCACACTTCTACACCGGAGATCACGCCAGCGCGATTTCGGACAACGTGGCATGCCTGGACTACCATCCTCACTTCATCAATGCACTCAACAACCTCGGTATGGTGTTCAACGCCGTGGGAGCGTTCGACAAATCTCTTGAGACCCTCGACAGACTCCGGCGGTTGAATCCGAAGCACGTAGAAAGCCTTTACCACACCGGCATGGCCTACCAGGGAATGCAGAGGTTCGAAGAGGCCATTTTGGCCTTCGAACAGGGCGTCCGAAGAGACCCGGATCGCAAGGAGTTCCGCTACGCTCTTGCCGCCGCATATGAAGCCTCTGGTGACACAGAGAGGGCGATCGCGCAGTACACGATTCTCCTTCACGACGATCCTCAAAACTCGAGGGCGATGCACAAAGTGGGCCTGCTTCACCTGGCCCAGCGGCGTCTGGACCTCGCGGTCCAACTCTTCACGCTGGCGTTGGAGCAGGACCCAGGCTACCTTGTTGCCGCGGTGAGCCTCGGAGATCTCTACTCACTTAGAGGCGATCGGGAAAGCGCAGCCGCCACCTACAGATCCTTCATCGACAACTGGAAGGGTGATCCACGCGCCCTGAACCTCCTGAAGGAACGCCTGGCCTCCCTCACCTCAGATTGAGACGGAGGGGACTCGTCTTGGGATCGAAGATCCGGCTGGAATCAGGGAAACGGACCGCCATTCGGAGAAGCCTCTTGCGCTGGTACCGTGGAAACGGGCGTGATCTGCCCTGGCGGCGCACCTCCGACCCCTACTGCATCCTGATCGCCGAGTTCATGCTTCAGCAAACCCAGGTGGAAACCGTCATTCCCTACTACCATCGCTTTTTGAGTCGGTTCCCCAACGTCCAGACCCTCGCCGCCGCTACTCAGTCAGACATCCTGAAATCCTGGGAGGGCCTGGGTTACTACGCGAGGGCCCGCAACCTTCATCGCTCGGCGAAGCAGATTGTGGAACGGTTCGGCGGATGCGTTCCAGAGGCCTACGACAATCTGTCTAGCCTGCCGGGCTTCGGACCATACACGACAGCCGCGGTGCTGAGTATCGCTTTCAACGCAGACCACGCCGTTGTCGACGGAAACGTGAAGCGTGTCCTGTGCCGGATTTTTGGAATTTCTGAGAGTGTGGAGAAGGAACTTTGGGGACTCGCGGAGTCGCTGCTGCCATCCGGAAAGGCGGGCGCATTCAACCAGGCATTGATGGAACTGGGGGCGACAGTTTGCCGACCGAAATCTCCGGACTGTACCCACTGCCCGCTCACCAGAAATTGTGTTGCCTTTCGGTCGGGTAATCCGGTTTCCTTTCCCAGAAAGCAGAACAGGAAGATCCGTCCCCATCATACTTCGGGCGTGGGCATCGTCTGGCGCCGGGGAAAGGTCTTGATTGCCCGTCGCCCGGAAGATGGTCTGCTGGGAGGGCTCTGGGAGTTTCCCTCCGCACGGCAGAAGGCCCGCGAGAGTCTGAAATCCTGTTGCCTTCGTGCGATTCGCGAAGCGACCGGCGTAGAGGCAGAGATCAAGAGCCGTTTTCGCAAGATAAAACAGGCCTTTACCCATTTCAGTGTGACGATGCACGCCTTCCAGTGCACCTACCAACGCGGAAGGACACGGCCTCTCGGCTGTGAGGACGTGCGTTGGGTGCTGCCCGAAGAACTCGCTGAATATGCCTTTTCTCGTTCGGGAAGAAAGTTGGCCGACTTCCTGCTCGAGCCGGATCTCTCGAAAGTCTGACAGTCGGCACCGCAGTCCTCAATCCTGCCTTCAAACGTGGAGGATCTCGAATGTCGTCAGAAGGAAATCTTAGCGGTCGCACGGCGATCGTGACGGGCGCTGGTCAAGGGATCGGGCTGACCATCGCTCAACGTCTCTCGAACGCGGGAGCCCGAGTGGCTGTCGTGGATATCGATGCGAGTGCCGCGGAGGCCGCTGCCGTGGGGATCGGGGAGTCCGCACTGCCGATCATTGCGGACGTTGCTTCGAGCGTGGAGGTAGATCGCTTTGTCGCGGACCTTGTGGACCGGTGGAGTCGGGTCGACATCCTGGTCAACAATGCCGGTATTATCGGGGTAGACGCGCCTGTTTGGGAGCTTCAGGAAGAAGATTGGAATCGCGTCCTGGACATAAACCTGAAGGGGGTTTTCTTATGCTCCCGTGCCGTCGTACGCCACATGATCGAACAGAAAAAGGGCGCGATCGCGTCCATGGCCTCGATATCCGGGAAAGAGGGGAACGCGAACATGGTGCCTTATTCGGTCTCCAAGGCGGGTGTCATCTGTTTCACCAAGGCCCTCGCAAAGGAAGTGCTCCCCTTCGGCATCCGGGTCAACTGTGTGGCTCCGGCACTCATCGAGACGCCGCTCACCGAGAGCTTGAATCAGGAACGGAGGGATTTTCTGATCTCAAAGATCCCGATGGGTCGCCTTGGGAAGAAGGAAGAAGTCGCTGCCCTGATTCACTTTCTCGTTTCCGACGATGCCTCCTTTACAACCGGACAGTGTTATGACATCAGCGGAGGCCGGGCCACCTATTGACATTTCATCCTCTCCGGCGGTCTATAGATATACGTAGGTCTTCCGATCCTCGATCCAACGAGCGAGCCCGTCCAACGGGCGGACTTCCCGGTCTTGCAGCGCGGGAATTCATTCCCGCGCGGATAGGCCCCACTGTCGCCTAATTCCGTGACCCTTCGTGATTCTTTTCCGTGACCCTTCGTGATTCTTTTCCGTGATCTTCCGTGATTCTTTCAGTGATTCACGATCCACGATTCACGGCTTCTACCCAAGCGGCTTCGCCCTGAAAATCTCAGATAGATAAAGCAGAAGTCCCGCTAGAAGGGTCACGGCCACCGCAATCCCTACTGCCATAAGGACGAGCAGGATCTGCGAAGGACGCCGCCGCTCTTCCTCCGATAGACTCTGCCGGGGATCGTCCGGATACATCGAGCCCTCCGTTGCGCCACGGCTTCTCCTATGGCGCTCCCTCTAATACCCTCAAAGAGTTCCGAAATACCTGGTCATCCGGGTTGCGCCCGAGTGCCTCCCGGTATGCCCATCGGGCCTTTGTCAGGTCTCCTTGAGACTCATATACGGAACCCATCACTGCATACGCGCTCGCGTATTCGGGATCCATCTCCAGGGCCTTCTTGCACGAGGCCAGAGCCGCTCCGTGTTGCCCGGTGTTGAGCAGGACCACGGCCAGATTTACGCGATATTGAGGCCGGTCCGGCCAATCTTCAGCGAGCGACCGGAAGATCTGACCGGCGGAACTGAATCGTTCCAGTTCTACATAGACCACGGCAAGACTATTCAAGACTTCAGCGTCCCGAGCGTCGAACTCCAGGGCCTTCTGATAAGCTTTCACTGCACTATCAAGATCGCCCGCGCCTTTCCGCGCCAAGCCAAGCAGGTGGTGTGCCTGGGGTGAGTTCGGATCCAGACGGACCGCCGTCTCCAATTCCCGTATGGCCTCCTCAGAATCTCCGGCTTCACCCAGCACACTCCCAAGCTCCAGATGAAAACCTGCCATGAGTGGATTCAATTCGACTGCGCGACGAAGATGACGGATGGCCTTTTCGTGCTGTTTCAGCTTCCCCAGGGAAATCCCCAGATAATAATGTGCGCGAGTAGCGTTCGGATGTCCGATGAGGCTCGACCGAAAGGCACGAACCGCCTCATTCCACTGCCCCTGGTTGTAGTGAGCCATACCAAGGGCCTGGGACACAGCGAAAGACCCTGGATAGGGGTATCGCAATGCCCTTTCCAGATGATCAGCGGCCTGAGCATAGGCTCGCTGTCCAAAGTAGAGCATGCCGATGTGGTAGCGGTGGTCTCCGAGCAGTGTCTGGACGCCGAAGACGAGGGTGGCGATCCACGCAATGCCACCGGCGGATATGACGCCGAAGGTAACCTTACCCGCATCCGTCACGAGTAAACCGATGCGTTCTTCTCCTTCGGCGTTGAACTTCAACGACCAAATCATGCCCACAACAATCCAGAAGTGCAAAGCCGAGGCTGGATCCTGTAAGTTCGTACTGAAAAATGAATGAGCCAACGTCGCTGAGAACGCAGCAGCGAGCCCCACGCTGAGGAGGTCCCCATCTCCTTCTACATAGCGCTTGAACTGCTTGTATAGCGTCTTAGCCACCTGATACAACAAAAGGAAAAAGACACCCAGACCCAGGATTCCGGTTTCAGCCCAAACCTCCAGGTACTCATTATGCGCCCTGAATGGCATGAGTGGGCTGCCGACTTCCTTTTCCATCCGCATTTTGACTTCAAGTGCCCGACGGCTCATGTAGCGAGGAATGTTGTATTCGAAGTTCCCGACACCTACACCGACCACAGGCCGGTCAAAAATCATTCTGAATGTATCCTCCCACAGGTAGACGCGCTGCCGGCTGGAATCGTCCTGCAATTTCAGTGCATCTTCGGTACGACCCGCGATCCGATTCCAGTAATCCCCGGCCAGCGACTCGAGCCTTTGGTTTGGGCCAACCTGAATACTCGACATCATGCTGCCGATCACCGGCCAGCTCATCACGAGTACGATCACGGGAACACATACGACCTCCACGATCCTGCGCCCCACGCGGTAGTGGCGAAGCATTGCGGCAATACCAAAAATGGAAAGCGAAACGATGCACCCCAGCCATCCACCCCTGCTTCCCAAAACGACCAGATGACAAGCCATCAGGAAACAGGCAAGGACGGCCGCGCATTTTAGAAGAATGTTCCTGTAAGCCAGGATGAGAACCAGTGAGATGGGAAAGACAACATTGTAGTATTCGGCGACGAAATTGACATTGCCGATCGTAGAGACGGGTACATTCCAGGGATAGGAGAACTTGTAGACCCCGTTGTGCTGGAGTAGGCCGATCGTTGCGACGATCGTTCCCGTGAGTGCCATCACACCGGCGAGAAGCAACAACTGCCGCTTTGATCGCACCGTGTGAAAGACAAGTACCGGAATCAGGAAATAGCAGAAGTACTGGAAGAGTGCGTCCAGACCCCTGAAGACGTTGTAGGATTGGAAAAGGGAGATCAGATGAACGGCCAGAAAGGCGAAAAAGATGAAATAAAGCGGGGTATCGATCAGGAAGATCTCACCATCCAATACCATCCCGACAACCCAGAGTACTGCAAGCAGCACCATCCCTACCTGCAGGATGACGAGCTTGGGCGTGGAATAGCTATAGAATGCCGTCGAAAAGATCAGGGGTACTATCAGGGACAGAAATAGGATACCCCCGAACACAGCCTGCCCGAACGTTTTGCCCGAAACCTCGAATCTGGGAAGAGTATGATTCACTCTGAGTTGCCTCGACGATCAAGTGCGTCCCGAATCTGGGCCCGAACGAAAGGATGGGTCTCACGTTCGAGCGCCGCTTCGAGACGCCCAATGGAAAAGCTGCTCCCAAGACTGCCAAGCGCGTTCGCGGCGGCTGCGCGAAGAGACCAGTCTTCAGCGCTCAAGGCGCGCTCCAGAATGGGTCTCCCTGCCTCATGTTTTAGACGTCCCAACACGCGGATGGCCAGATAGTGTGCCGAACTGGACAATCCCTGTGTCGTGGTGCAGGATGATTCATCCATTCGATCTGCAAGTGCGGCCGCCGCCGCATCCCCGATCTCTTCGAGGCGTCCGGCTGCTGCGAATCGCACGCTGAAATGCTCGTCTGAAAGCGCATCGATCAACGGGCTTACAGCGCCTGCGCCCCCAACCCTTCCGACGGCGATCACGGCCCTTCGGCGCACATCGATGCTGGGATCCGTCAAGAAACGGCGCAGAACAGGAACCACCGTCGAGTCCCCCGCCTCGCCCAGAGCCTCGATAACGATGTCGCGCTCAGCAGATTCGAGCGCACCAAGCAGGCTATCTCGGGCGGCGCTTCCACCGACCTTGCCCGCTTCGCGGAAAGCGACGCGCCTCGCGTGGACGCTCGTGTGAAATCGGGCCGTTCTCATCAGTGCCGGAAGGGAGGCCGGTCCGATACGGCTCAGGATCTTCAGAATCTCTTCCCGCCCTCGCCATCCCACCTGATCGAGAGCGGCAGAAAGGGGTTCGACAACCTCTGCGCCGCGTCCTGTAAGCTGATCCACGACATTCCTGCGTTCGTCCGTATCCGGACCTTCCAACAAGGAAAGATAACCGACCAGAACGCCCCCCACCATAAGAAGAAGACCCATCGGGTGGACCCCATTGGTTCAAAGCCTGTCGCTGCTGGACACACTACTCCTTTAGAGGCGAGTCGATCCCCGCACCCAAGCTCCCACCTTCCCAGATTCGCCCATCCTCCCCCTTACCTTCATACTGGTCTGACCCGCCCCGGTCCAGCAGCAAACCGATGCTGCCGTATCCTCGCGACACATTTCCAAACCCCTGCGTATCCGCACGCTTGCCCCTGTACCGATCATCTCCGGACCCATCGTCCAGGAGACCCACGCCGTTCGAATTGCCAACCCCCTGAGCCATCCAGGTCGAGCGGTACTGGTCATTCCCTCCCCGATCCTCTAACAGACCGACCGACAGGTCGTGTCCACAGCCCTGTCCCACACCCCAGAGATCATAAACGTCGTCCCCCGATGCTTCGAGGAGCACCCCTACAGAGATGTGAGACCCCGCACCCTGGGCGTATCGCCTGGCCTGGTAAGCGTCATTCCCCATCCGGTCGATCAGCAACCCTGCACCTGCCCAATGAGCCGAGCCCTGCGCGAAATAACCGGCATCGTAAATGTCGTCACCTTCCATCTCCAGCAGAATGCCCAACCCTCCAGATGCCAGCGGCCGAATCCCCAGCCCGAATCCCTGGGCCATGCTCTGGGTGAAGGCCCCGTCCTCTCTGAAGTCGGCGTAGCGCCCGCCTGCTCCATATCGGTCGCTCCCGGACCCATCACGCAGGATGCCGACACCGCCTGGGCCGGCCGCCCCCTGGACAAGCAGGTCGCCCTGGTATTCATCGTCCCCTTCCCAATCGCTGAATAGACCGATTCCAACGAGCCCAAACCCCTGGGAACCCAACTCGGACTCATACCGATCGTTTCCCTTTCGATCTTCAAGGATTCCTATGCCTCCGATGCCGCTTCCCTGACACCCCTTGCCTCCCGAGTAGCGGTCATCCCCGCTTACGTCAAGAAGCATTCCGATCCCGAATCCTCCCCTGGCCTGACAAGACCCGTAAAAATCGGACCCTTCCAGATCGATCCCGATCGAGACGGGCAGCGCTGCTGATGTCGCAGCGGCACCGGCCTCGTATCGGTCGTTTCCAGCCAAATCTACGATCACTGCGCCGGGTTCTCGGTAGACATCGTCCCCCGGGCCCCCGATCCACACGGGGCCGGCTGCCGTTGTCAGGTGGATCGGTCCTCCTTCAAAAAGAGGCTCCCCCTGAGGCAGGTGCTGAAGACCCTCCAGGAAAGCGTCTCGTGCAGAAAGCAGTCTTTGGGCGCCATCCGTTATGGCCTCCAGGTCGATCCGGCCGGCCAATCTCAGAAGCGAATCGGCCTCCGCCTCACGACTTTGTCGATCCGGATCCACGAGCTGCAAAAGATCCAGGAGCCGGCTCCGTTCCTCCGCCGAAAAACGCTCCCTCTCTCTTTTTACGAGTGCGTGAACCTGGTTGACTTCGATCAAGAACTGTTCCAGGAGGCTTTGGAAGGAATCCGGGAGTGTTCCTATCCGCGGCAGGCCATCGATCTGCTCGTCACGGGTCTCCTTTGGCAAAAGTCGCAGATGGCGCCGAGCCATCGCCAGCGCGTGAGGAGCGGCTGGACTTGCCAGCTCGCTTGAAATCTCGTCGCCCACGGTGCTTCCGGCCGGAGGCCACCTCAAGATGCGTTTCGTGACTTCCAGGCGATATGGATCCTCATAATAATCCGTCTTCTGAGAGAGGTCTTCCGGGTTCAGCCCAATAGCCCGCAACACCGTCGTCAAAGTCTCGTCGGGACGATCCGGCGTTCCGGCGATGGCCGGCACCGCCGAAATCAATACCGCAAGAATAGAACTCACGATGTAAATGCTCATCCCTCCTGCTGCCTATCGCTTTTCTCTGCGTTCTCCGCGCCCCGGATCAAGTCCGGGGCAGGCCTCTGCGGTGAAGTTTGCTTTCCGATCAACGAACGACGAGTCGGTCGTGTCCCTTAGGACACGACCTGAGACGACCCACGATCCACGGCTTTTCTCCCCGCGCTCTGATAAATCGCAATCACTGCCATGCCCAATCCGCTGGAAAGCGCATTCAGTCCTATATCACGCCACTCGAACACCCGGTTCGGGAGTGTCCACTGGATGCCTTCATCGATCGACCCCAGGACGACGGCAATGATCCATCCCAAAACATATGCCCGACGGAGGGGCAAGTCAATTTTGAGCGCTGAGAGGACCAGAAAGCTAAGAAGGCCGTATTCCGCCAGGTGCAGACGCTCGGCCGGGGAATCACCCAATCCGAGCAAAAGCAGGGTGTATGCAGCGGCCAGCGGAACGGCGCTCAAGAAAGGAAGCGGCTTTCTGCATCGAAGCGCCAGAGAACCAAAGAACACGAGTCCGACCAGAAGCATCAAAATTACGCCCAGGTAATCGATTCGACCCTGTGTCGACGCCCACAGCACCTCCCATACCTCAGGCAAAATCGCGAGCGTCCCATAAACGAAGGCCGTGTAGGCCAAAACGAGTCCCCAGCGGATCAATCGATCGCGGCCCAGGCGAATCAGAAGGGGTCTCGACAGGCCGATCAGGATCGCGCCCACTAACACGATGGATACCAGGTCGACGACGGACGCGCTCAGGCACAGTATCGTCAGTTGTGCACTCCCCGAAAGAATCCCACCCAGCAGTAGACCGATCTCCACCCACCAGGTGGCGACCCAGGTATTCACCTGTCTCAGAAGGCCCGGATGGACTCCTGGCTTCGTCGGAATCAGCCTGAACGTGATCCAGGGGCTCGCAGAAGCTCCATTCAGAGTGACGCGAAACGACCAGGGATTGTAGAGGGTCAGCAAATCCCACATCTCGACCGTGTAGGGACCGTACTCCCCCTGTGTCCCCTCGACCTGCATATCTCCTTCAAGGTGATAGGCCCCTTCACCTACCCGATATTCTATGTCATAGACAAGATCAGACGGACCGGCCCATACGACCGAGATTTTGCCCTCCGAGTCCGTGTACCGAATCGTGTCCCCGTCCGCAGGCTGGAGAACCTGGATCGGTTCCGGTAGTGCATCAGGTTTTGCTGAAGCCGATAACGCTTCCCGCTCGAGAGGCAGTCGTTCTGAACTCAACACCCATTCATGAAGCCTTTCGCGCATGGCGTTGACGGTTTCGGGATGAGCGGCGGATACGTCCTGTTTTTCTCCCGGATCGCGCTCAAGATCGTAAAGATCGTATCGGTTTTCTTCCGGTCCGTGCGTGTGAATCAATTTCCATCTGGACGAACGCAGGGCGCGGATGCGTGTCTTCATCATTTCGGGCGTCGCCTGATACCCGCCGGGAGTGGTCTCCGTAAACGCGAAGCCCTCAGGTGTTTCCTCGCCCCGCACAAGCGGCAGCAGAGAGCGCCCCTGGACCGTCCCTGGAACGGATAGATCGAGCAAATCCAGAACCGTCGGAAGGATGTCCACATTTTGCACTTGCGTCTGAACCCTCCTTCCAGACCGAAGGAGAGAGGGACAGGTCATCACAAGAGGGATCCGGAGGACTTCATCGAAGGCCGAACCTTTGAACGAGGTGGAGGGGTGTCCCACGAACCCGTGATCCATCAGCTCCTCTCCGTGGTCAGCCGTGACGATGACCAACGTGCTGTCATAGATCCCCAGTCGCTTCAAGTGAGCGTACAAGGGTCCGAAAAAGGTTTCATCCATCTCCCGAATCTGCCCGTCGTAGAGCCCTACGATCCACTCTCGATCTCTTTGACTGAAATTCACGCTCCCAACGGGGATGGTCACCTGAGTTCGAATGACATCGACACGACTCCGAGCGAAATCCTTCTTGTCGTAGCCCTCTGGAGTAAACATCCGATCGAACGGCGGTGTCGGATTGAAAGGAAGGTGCAGGTTTCGATAGTGATAAAACAGGAAAAAGGTGCTGTCCCGGTAAAACTCCAGTGCGCGGAAAAGGACCTCGTCACCCTTCTGCAGGTATTCTTCCCGTTCTGGGTAGGAACGGCTCAGTCCAAGATTCTGGAAGTTGGGAATGGAAGAGAGGAAGAGTATGTCCGGAACGGCGTAGCCCGCACTCTTGAGCAGAGTCGCCATCGTGGGTGTTTCTGGATTCAGGCGTTTTCCCCTCCCGTCTACGCCGTGGGTAGGGGCCCAGAGCCCGGTCAAAACCGATATAAGTCCCGGGGAAGTCCAGGATGAAGAAGAAACAGCATTTTGGAAGAGCACTCCATCCTGGGCGAAGCGATCCAGGGCCGGGCTCGTCTCTCTACGATATCCAAAAGCGCTTAGGTGATCAGGTCGCAGACAGTCCACCGTAATCAGAAGGACATTCGGCCGCTTGGCAAGACAGGGAGTAGCGAAATACGTTATGCATAGGACAAATGCTGCAATCCGACCTGGAGACAAAGCACCCTCGGATTCTCGAGTTTGTGATAGAAATAGGTGTTCGGCGGGAAGATAGCGACACTATTCGTATCGAATGGCCTCCACCGGATCGAAAGAAGCCGCGTCTCTGGAAGGCAGGAGGGTGAAGAGGTAGCAGAGGAACAGAGCGGAAGCGGAGATCAGGACAAAGTCAACAAGATGCATCTCCACAGGCAGCGCATTTACGATGAAAACATCGCCAGGCAGTTGAAGCGGCTGATACTGCTGTTGCACCCAGCAAAGGACAAACCCGATAAAATTCCCAAGGATCACGCCGGCACAGCCGATCGTGAGGCCTTCCAGCGAAAAGATCCTTCCGATGCTTCGCGGCGTGACGCCCATCGTCTTCAGAATGCCGATCTCTCGCCTGCGTTCGGCAACATTCATCGTAAGGATGCTGATAATATTGAAGCTGGCCACCACGACGATCAAGCTCAGCGCCAGGAACATAAACCACTTTTCAAGCTTGATCCATATGTAGAGATTCCCGTGTTCGTACATCCAGGAAGAAGGAATTACGCTCGGGTCCACCTCCCTGAGCACTTCTCGAAGCTCTCGGCCTACACGGTCTGCGGAGAAGGGGTCGTCCAGACGGAGCCGGATTCCTGTCACGACGTCCTCCCAATTCAGGTCGCGCTGGGCGTCTCTCAATGAGATAAACACAAGGGCCGAATCGAATTCATAGTGTCCCGTGTTGAATATCCCCGTCACCCGGTAAGGACGCAGGGGCGGCATCTGTCCCATCAGCATTTCTTTGGGCAAAATGCCCAGACGAATCTCCGATCCCAGCATCGCCCCCAACTTGTCAGCCAGCACCCTTCCAATCAGCAGGCCTGAAACCGATCGACCTTCCTCTGCTTTATGGCGCGTCAGATCTATCTCTCCGGCCCAGAGATGTTTCGTGATGTCGCTCGTGCGCGTGAATCCATCCTGATCGACACCTCTGATTAATACCCCCGAGCTTAGGACGCCTTCCCACGGAGGCTTTCTGAGAACGAAGCCCTCCGATTGAATAAAGGCCGACGCACCGATGACCTCTTTGTGGGCCGCCAGTGTCTTCATCAGGGGTTGATAATCCTCGATGCGTCCGCTGTAGGCCTTCCGCACCGTGATGTGGGCATTTATTCCAAGCAAACGGTCCCAGATCATTCCAGAGAATCCGTTCATCACAGACAGCACGGTAACCAGTGCAGCGACGCCAAGCGAGACGCCCACGGCAGCAATCAATGCGGCGAGAGAAACACGCCTCCGTCTGCGCATTGCGCGCATATGTCGAAAAGCTATGAGATGCTCAAATTTCATGTTTCGGAAAGAGAATACCCCATAATATTTTGTGTTTTCCTGACGAGATACGCTTCACGAGCTACGAGATACTGACTTTCGACGCCACTCGTACTCGAGCCACAGTGTGCCAGACACGATCAGCGTAGCCAGGAAGCAGCCCATCCACAGGGCCTGACTGAAATGTCCATAGAACCACAGGTATCCGACCGCGCCGAAAAGAAGCGTGAACCCGCCATACACCACACTGACTCGAGCCTGCGCCCAGCCCAGCGCATTTAGCCGTTGGTACAAATGGTATCGATGGGCCTGCGTAATATCCTCTCGAAGGAAAAGGCGCCGGAGAATCGTATAGATCGAATCGAAAAGGAAGCCTCCCATGAAAAGCAGAATCACAACGAAGGGGACCCCCGCATCTTCTCCAATTACCGCCATCAGACCGAAGATCAAACCAAGAAAGTGTCCACCCACATCCCCCATGAAGATCTTGGCGGGAGGAAAATTCCAAAAGAGGAACCCCAGCGTGACGCCCGCCAGCGCCCAGGACAACGGCGCAAGGTTCGGGACGAACTTGATGGAAAGTCCGCCGATCAGGATTGCAACCAGACAGCCCTCTACCCCGGCGATCCCATCGATTCCATCCATGAAATTGTAGAGGTTCTGGACTGCGACAAACCAGATCAGGGTCACAGGAAAGGCCAACTCGCCCAGAACCACTTCACCCAGGCCCGGGAAAGAGACTCGGTGTAAGACCGCACCGGAGGCGACGAGCAATAGCGAGGCCCCGACCTGTACGGCAAGCTTCGCAAGACGCCCCATCGGTCTGACCTCATCGTATCCCAGAAGCGTCAGTACCAGCGTACTCCCCAATAGCGCTTCCCAGCCCCTCAATGGATGAAGGCTCAACACGCTGTAACCCAGACAAAGCGCCAACCAGACCCCCAGAACGATCCCTAACCCGCCCAACGTAGGCGTCGGCTCTTCGTGAGAGCTCCTCGGATTTGGCCGGTCCACGATTCCCGCTCGCAATGCGGCGAACCTTGCGCTCCGCGTCACAATCCACCCGATCACTGCCCCGATCAGGAAAAGCATCCCCAGGGACCAAGCCATCTCAGCGGGTGTCCTCTCCGTTTATCCGCATTGCCTCGCGAAGCCCTTCCTCGAAACTCATCGGCCAGAAACCCAGGTCCCTTTGTGACTCGGAGATGTCAAAGGCCCGATCTTCTCTCATGCGAATAACCTGATCTACCTTCAGCTTGGGGGCCCTGGAAATCCGTTCGTAGATCCAGACTCCGGGCAAAGCAAGGGTGATCGGCAGATATACGCTCAAGACGCTCCGGCCGGTCGTCCTGCAGACTGTAGCTACCATTTCATTATAAGTCATCGGATACGGACCCGCGAGCTGGTAGGCTTTGCCCACGGTCGCGCAACAGTTGAGCGCAGAGGTCACTGCGTCAACAACGTCTGAAACATACACAGGCTGAACGAGTCGCTTGCCGTCTCCAAAGGTCGGAAACACTCGGTGGCGACGGACGAAGTCCCTAAGTCGTGAGATGTTGCGGTCATCCCCAGGGCCATACGTCATCGCGAGACGAAACACCGTCGTGTCGAGACCGGAGGTCTGTACCGCCTCCTCCCCGGCTACGACCCACGACACCTCCTTTGTCCGGAGTTTCGAAAACAGCCAGGTCGAGCTAAGAAATACGGCCCGTCGGACACCTGCGGCGCGACACGCACGAATCAGCTGAGGGGCAAACCGGATATGTGCGGCGCTCACAAGGGACTTGCACCCGGCCAGGGCTTTGCTCAACCCCTGTTCGCACTCAAGGTCCACCGTTTCACACGAGACGTCTGGGCCATCTAAACCCTTGCACCTGCCCCTGTCTCTGACCAGACACCTGATGGAATGTCCCGCCTCCCGAAGCGCCTGGACCACAAAGCGACCTATGTAGCCTGTGGCGCCAGCGACGATGACCAATTCGCTCTCCGTAGATTTGCTAGGTCACTGTAAACCGAGTCCAGACTTTCGACCATCTTTTCGGTCGAAAACCGCTTGGGGGCCAACTCGCGCGCAGCCCTCCCCATCCGTTCGCAGAGGTCAGCATCTTCCAGTAATCGCAGGACGGCAAGGGCCAGCGCATCGCCGTCCCCCTTAGGCACGAGGAGACCCGTCACCCCCTCAGACACGATCTCTGGCACACCTCCGACCCGCGTAGCGACGACCGGCACGCCCACCAGCATCGCCTCCATCAAGCCAATCCCTGCACCTTCGTAGTCCGAGGACAGGACGAACACGTCCAGCGTAGAAAGCAGTTCAAAGACATCCAACCGAATCCCGAGAAAGCGAATGCGGTCTTCAAGACCGCGCGCGGCCTCCCGGAGCGTCGCCTCCTCGGGGCCCCCACCTACGACGATAAACTCCACCTCCGGATGGTGTCGAAGGACCCGACGCGCCACATCCAGAAACAGGTCCACCCGCTTGATCGGGTAGAGCATGGCCACCGTTCCCACGCGCTTTCGGTTCCCCGTTCCCGAGCCTCTGTCGGGGAGTTTCTCAGAAGACACACCGTTGGGTACAACCGAATAGGTGTTACTCCGCCCTACTCTATAGCCAAGATACCTCTTTTGAAGTGCTTCGCTGACGACCACGAACCGGTCTGTGGCCAGGCCCACAATCCGCTCGGCAGCCAGCAGCAGCTGGCTCTTGATAGGACTGAAGTATGCGTCGAAGACGTCCCCGTGATAGGTATGTACAATGCGAGAGACACCCGCAAAACGCGCGGCCAGACGCCCGAGGATACCTGCCTTGGAGAGATGCGTGTGAACGATCTCATAGCGGCCGCGCCGAATGAAGCGGTAGAGTTGCCAGAACGCTTTCACTTCCCGGATTGGGTGAATGTCTCTTTGCAGGTGGGGCTGGACGCACAGTTTGACATTCAGTGTAGCGGCCAGGTCCATCAAGCTGCCCTCGTCCGGATTGGGCTGACCCGTAACCAGGACAATCCGGTACCGCGTTCGGTCGAGGCCTCTAATGGTCGCGAGAAGGCTCTTAGGTGCACCGCCGACAGCGAGCCGCGTTATGACGAAAAGGATGTTGATCAATCCGGGATCACCTGAGGAACTTCAAAATCCTCCAGCCCTTGACCCTTCTGCCGCGCTGTACAAATCGTCTCTTTTCGAGCGTTTCGGGGACAAGCCGGAGGAATTCTCTGTGGGCTTGAAGGAAAACAGGGAGACTCCGCGGCTTCGCGAAAAGGAGGTAGGGCCACGATAGAAGCTCGAGCATCAGCAGCGACGGAGCAAGGACTATCAAACTCCAGTATGAAGCATTTTTTACGACCAGGAGATATCGGTTCTTCCACGCGTGTCGCTGAAGGAATGCAGGCTTATCGATAACCCTTACTTCGCCCCCATGAGAAGCGGATCCAATGTGTTGCGCCAAAGCGGTTGGGCAATAGAGACACCGCCAGCCCCGTAGTTGTGCGCGCCATGCCAGGTCTAGCTCTTCTCTGTAGGCGAAAAACGCCTCGTCAAAGTATTCCCCAGACAGGCTGATGTCCTCAAGCATCTCACGCCGGCAGAAGAGGGCGGACCCGCTGGCTGCGAAGACAAACTCCGGCTTCGAAACGTTCTTACTGTTGACCACCGATATCCAGGGACGCAGATAGAACCCCACGTTCTCAACCTGATTCGTATCTGCGCTGTGAATCTTGGCAGCGACCCATCCAATGCTTGAAGAAGAGCGGATCGCCTTGAGCGCTTCATACAAAAAATCCCGATCCAAGAACACATCGGTGTTCAGGATCAGGAGATAGGGATTCTTGGAATTGGCGATCGCGAGATTGTAACCCCGGCTTACCCCTTCGTTGATCGGCCGCTCGATTAACCTGACCTGGGGATATTGGCTTTGAACCAACGCTCTCGACCCGTCGGTCGATCCATTATCCACCAGGATGACTTCAGCGGGGGGATGAGTCTGTGAGAAGAGCGCGTCGAGGCAGTGGGAAAGGTGGGCTGCACCATTCCAATTTGCAATGGCCACCGAAATCGCCTCGCGCTTCTCTGATTGATTCACACGGAGTTCAGAAGTTTGTGCCTTCGAGCCTTTGGATGCGATCTCGGATCCGCGCGGCCTGTTCGTATTTTTCCTCTGCAATGGCCTCCATAAGCTTTTGTGAAAGCTGCTGCTTCATGCTCATCGGTCGAGAAGTTTTCAGTTCCTCACCCCAGGCCTCGAGAGCCTTCAGTTCCTCACTCGCATCTATCAACTCCGGGTCCCCAAAGGCCTCAAAAAACGAACGGATCTTGCCGATTCCGCTCGAGGCTGCCTGAATTGCACCATCGTGGTTTCCTTGTTTCAAGCAGATCTCGCCCTCCGCCCTCGAGTGAATCATGATCACATAAGGTCTGTACTGCTCGAACGAAAGTTTGGCCTCGTCGTCATCGGCGAAGGTGTTTACAAGGTCGAAAATCTGGAGGTCGTGTGACGTGTCCTGCAAGACGCCTTTATAGTCTTCCAGGCGCAGAAGACAGATGTAACGGTGATAATATTGAACACGCTCCTGCCATAATCTGGAGCAAGCCTTCCCCTTGAGTCGAAATCCATTGTCCGACCCATGCTGCTCCTCGTAGCCTTCCAGACGGCTTACGTAGTAGTCTAGCACCGTTTCGTGTCCACGGAATCGAGTCCCATCCGGTCGACCTTCGAGCTCCATTTGCAACAATCCCAAGTCGAGCCGCACTTGAAGCTTTTCGCGTCCGTCGGCACCGACAATCTTTCTGGCGCAAATATCACCCGGGTCGAAGTCCCAGTCATCTATTATGAAAGAAAGGTCTTTCCCCATTCCAGTCCTCTACGACGGACTCTTTGGCAACGTTCTGATAAGAAAAAAATATGGATAAAAATCCAAAAGTCAACTGGAGAATATTTCGAATCCTCTATTCTGATGCCTTGTCAGACGCCGCTTTTTCATCATTCTCAACAAGATGTACCGTCCGAGTAGGAAATGCGATGGAAAGTCCCATGTCTTCCAACATTTCCATAATCTCTATATTAACTTCCCCTCGGATGCGCAAATGATCGGCCCAAACAGTTGTATTTGTAAAGTAGTAGACCATGATATCTAGAGAGCTCGATCCGAAGTCTGTAAAATAGACGAGGAAAAACTCCTGATTGACCTCCTGATTTTCTTTGAGAACATCTTCGATGCCTTTAACGGCCTCTCGTAGCATAACGGAAGTCGTGTCGTATGTGAGTCCTAC
The DNA here is from genome assembly GCA_965248435.1 of Candidatus Latescibacterota bacterium. Classification (GTDB taxonomy): domain Bacteria; phylum Latescibacterota; class UBA2968; order UBA2968; genus CBDFJH01. The sequence continues at coordinate 4,777,544 of OZ252100.1, read as the reverse complement.
CGTAATCCAGACCCGTCGCAAGGGTCTTCGAGCGATATTATCGATAATAAAATCTGCCAGGCGGCTGTTTGGGACCGAAATCAAGGTTTTTTCGAAAGTGCGAATGCGAGTGCTCCTGAAACCGATGCGCTCAACAACGCCCTCGATGTTCGCATCCGGAGATTTGATCCAGTCCCCAACGAGAAACGGCCGATCCGACAACAGCATAACAGAGCCGAAAAGATCCGAGATCGTCTTCTGTGCCGCAAGCGCTACTGCAAGACCGCCTACTCCTAGACCTGCGATAAGACCTGAAATCGAATATCCCATGTTCTGAAGAATCAGCAGCGCAGCCAGCATACCAACTGCGACACGCGCTGCCCGGTTCACGAGAGGCACCAGCTGATCGTCCAAAGCAGTATCGGTGCTCTTTGCCCACCCGTGAAGAATATGAGTGAGCACACCAACCATCCGAAGCATCAGCCAGGAGATCAAGACCGAAAGCAGTATCGAAAACGCTGTGTCAACGCCAGCACTGAGTCTTGGGGGAAGGGAGAAACTCCTCGCGGCAAGATAGAAACCCAGAAGGAGTATTCCCTGGGCCAGCGGCTTTTCCAAAGCCTTTAGCAGGAGGTCGTCAATCTCGGTACGGCTCAGCTTCACGATTCGGCGAGCATATCGATTCAGAACGACTATTGACACCTTGCGCAAAACCAGAGCACCGAGCAAGAAGACAAAGGCCACAAAAGCTTGAGAAAGAGAAATCTTGTTTATCGCTTGTTCGATTAGGATCTTTACGCCATCCATCTCTAATAAAACTCCTTCTGAATGTGGGCCAACGCCGTGAATTGACTTATACGACAACGCTTAATATAAGTCAAGGCGCCGCGCTGATCCAAAGTCCTTGACAAAGAATAAAGACACCGCTATTTTCGAAATTCGGTGTCGGGAACTTCCTTCTGGTCAATGGAGCGCAATGTGATGAAGGCCCTTATTCTATGTGGAGGAAAAGGAACCAGGCTAAGGCCTATCACCTATACGCGAGCGAAACAGCTCGTACCCATCGCCAACAAACTGATCGTGGCCTACGGCATCGAATCCATAATCCGCGCCGGTATTAAGGAAATTGGAATTGTGGTTGGCGATACGGGCGAGGAGGTCAAGCAAGCGCTCGGCGATGGATCGCGATGGGGCGCCGACTTTACTTACATTCCACAGGATCAACCCCTCGGTCTTGCACACGCTGTCAAACTCTCTCGGGATTATCTACAAAACGGACCTTTCGTGATGTACCTCGGGGACAACCTGATCAAACACGAGGTGGCGGAACTGGTTCACCAATTTGAAGAAGAAAAGTTGGACGCGCTCATCCAATTGAAAGAAGTCGAAGATCCACGCAATTTTGGTGTCGCCGAATTGGACGGCGAGGGTCGTGTGGTCCATTTTGAGGAGAAGCCGGAGACGCCGCGTTCAAACCTTGCGCTCGTGGGTGTCTACGTTTTCAGCAACAAAGTTCACGAAGCCATCGAAACGCTTCAGCCGTCGAGTCGCGGTGAGTATGAAATCACAGATGCGATCCAGAAGCTCCTGGACTCCGGAGCAAAAGTCGGATCGAACATCATCACCGAGTGGTGGCTGGATACGGGAAAAAAGGACGATATGTTGGAGGCCAATCAGATCATTTTAGACGAGCTTGCAGAACAGGTTATTGCTCCCGATGTGGAAATCGGCCCCTCATCCCGAGTGACCGGCAGAGTACACATCGGCGAAGGGACTCAAGTGGAGAACTGCATCATTCGCGGTCCGGCTGTAATCGGCGCCAACTGTCGGCTGCAGGATGCCTACGTGGGGCCATACACCACGATCGGCAAAGGGGTTGAAATCGTTGGCTCCGAAATCGAACACTCCATCATTATGGACGGTGGTCGCGTGCTCAACCTCGGGTCACGAATCGCCGATGCCATTATAGGCTGTAACTCCGAGATCGTTCGGGTAGCGTCCAAGCCGGCCGCATTTCGCTTTATGTTGGGAGACGACAGTAAGGTCGAAATCATCTGACAACAGGCTGCAGGCAGAGCATGGAGAAGTCCGATCGTGAAGGCACCGTTATTCGTCAAAACTTGGGACATTATTTCGTTTCTGCCAACTCGCAAGTTATCGACTGTGCCCTCTCCACCCTTCTGCGCAAGCAGTTGCAGTACCCGGAAGCCAGCCCGGGTTCCCGGCGACGACGCGTTGAGTCCGTCCGCTCTGTACGTGTCGTAGATCCGGTGGCCGTTGGAGACCGTGTCCACTTTGAGGAAGGCGAAGGCGGAACCGGCATGATTCACGAGGTGCTTCCTCGTCGAAACAAGATCTCCCGCAGGGCATCAGGCACTTCGCGCAAAGAACAAATCCTCGCAGCAAATGTCGATCAACTCATTCCAGTCTTCTCTGCCGACGATCCCCCTGCTGATCTTGATCTTCTGGATCGCATGCTGGGCATCGCTGAGTGGCAATCCGTGCCGGCCGTGGTCTGCTTCAACAAAATCGATCTTGCTGAAACAGCAAAAGAGACCATGGCCATGTATGAGCAGGTTGGATACCGTGTTGTCTATACGAGCGTGATTTCGGACCAGGGGAAGGAGCCGTTCCAGGATCTACTGAAGGACCGCATTTCGCTCCTGATGGGTCCGTCCGGAACCGGAAAATCCAGCCTCCTCAACTGGATCCAGCCGGGGCTCGAGCTCAGGACCGCCGAGATCAGCAAGACGACCCGAGAAGGGCGTCACACGACCACTCACACCGAACTGTTCGAAGTAACCGAAAACGGGTTCGCAGGAGACCTTCCCGGAGCGCGCGAGTTCTCCCTTTGGGACATACAACAGGAAGACGTCCCGCTCCTCTTTCAGGAATTTGGACCCCTGCTGGGCCAGTGTCGGTTCAGAGACTGTTCTCATGTCCACGAACCGGAGTGTGCAATCAAGGAAGGGGTAGAGGAAGGCCAGATCAGTCGCCGTCGCTATTCCAGCTACCTTCGTATGCGGTCAAAACCTTAGACCCTCTGGGATCCTGATCTCTAATTCCCCCTACCATATTTCTCCCTGAGCACCTCAGCAGCCTTCGCCTCGTTGCACAGCTTGGCATATGCCTCGTCGACCGGAATATCGGCGGCGCTCCCGGGGGCGAACCCGCAATCAGGATTCAAAACAATCTGCTCAGGTCTAAGGTAGACCAGGGCCTGCTCCACGCGTTCGACGATCTTTTCAACAGCGTCGATCTTTTCACCCCGGCAGTCCACGCATCCCAGACCTACCTGGCAATCCTCAGGCAGTCCCTCCAACGCAGACAGGTCTCCTGCAACGGGAATCGTAAACTCCATGACGTACTGATCGACCTTGAGTCGTTTCAGCGCGGGTAGAATAGGCTCGTAACCGCCTTCACCGACCCATCCGGCCCGTCCTTTATTGCGCCTGCAGAGGTGAATTGCCTTGGTGATGCCATCCACACCGTCCAGGATCTGATTTAGCAGGTCGACACAGAGGTCCATCTCCCTTTCGGGATCCTCAAAATCCGCACGAATCTTTTCGTCCACGAACAGGCAGAGGTGAGGGTCGTCGAACTGTACGATTTCCGCCCCTGCACCCTTCAGGAGCTCCAGTTCCGTCCTCAGGATCGGAATCAGGGATTCCATGAAGGCCTGCCGAGTGCGATAGGCCCCGATCGAGCGCTCTGGATCCCACATTCGCCTTCCAAGAAGGTAGGGCGAGGGCAGGCAAACCTTTATCTTCCGAGACGTACGTCCCTTTAGGTAGCGTGCCTCATCTGCGGCAAGTCCCGGCCGTTCCGGCTCCAATCTGTCCACAACCGTATGCCACCACAGTCCGTTCCTCCGTTCGAGGACGAACCCGTCTGCAACATCCGCGATAATCCCGATATACGACCGCCGCCTGTACTCACCATCGGAAACGATATCAAGACCGGCCGCCTCCTGCAGCGCGACAATCTGATCGACCGCCGCATCCATCCATCTTGAAGTTGAATCGGGATCGGCTTCGGCCGTTTCTGGGTCGAGCAGGTCGCGTACGAACTGGGTCCTTGGCATACTCCCCACAACGCTCGCCGGAAAAAGTGGCAGGTCACTTTTCATCGAGTCCACTCGCGTCTCGCGATCTCGTAATCCTGGTTCGTATCAATCTCGAAATATCCACCTTCAGTTTCCACAAGATGCATCTCCGCGCCATCGTCTATCATCTCCTGGAAGAGGTCGATCAAGTAGGCTTTTTTGAACATCGCGGCAGACCGAAATGGATGGCCATCGTATGTTGCCCTTGCGTGGTGATAGGCGTCGCGCAGCGCCTCAGCACCTTCAGCCGCGAATCGAGCGACCCCGATATATTCCCCGCGGGCGACGTCATTCGGTATGTCCCGGGCGATCCGAATGACCCTGTCGCCTTCGGCGGTCATCTTCTCGGCATCCTCTTCCGGATGTTCTGTCCGTAGTGCGTATCGCTTCCTCCACGCCGTATCACAAGCAAGGGTGATTTCGTGCGGGCTCTTCATCAATGCTCGAAGAATCCCTGGACGGTAAAGGATGTCGGCATAGGCACAGACGAACCCCTCCCCCATGTAAGGTTCGGCCTGCATCAGGGAAAACAGAATATTCGTGTCCCGCCAGTCGGCATTGTAGCAGTAGGTTAACTCGGGGTAGGCCTCCTCTACCTTTTCTACAAGGTAGCCGCCTACGAAGACAACATCGAGTCCGACAGCATTCAACGCCTCTAATCCCCAGTCCAACAGCCGCCGGCCCTCTACCTCTATAAAACATTTCGGACATCCATCCGTGTGCGGCATCAGCCTCTGACCCCGGCCGGCGCCAAGAATAATCGCCTTCAAACCAGGACCCTCCACAAGCGCCAATCCGCAATCCGCGGTCGAATCACGCTTCGAGTACCCTCGACAGAAAGAACTCCAGAAAGCCCTCAGAATCCACCTCGGCCACGCATTCCACCCGGTGTCCCTCGCGGCTTACCTCATCTCGAAACGGCCTCATATCAGTTACGAGCTGACCTCGCGTCAGACCACCCACTGTTTCTACATCCACGAAGAGCGGAGCGAGCCCGAAGAACGAAGGTGCGAGTGCAAGGCCCACCGCGAGCGGATCGTGAAGATATATCCCCGATTCGCCGGTGAGGCGTTTTCCGAAGTCGATCGCCGTTCGGGTGGCCATTTCAACGAACTCCGCCTTCCCGGTTCCGATTGGCGAGATGCGATCTCGAATCACATCTTCTCGCAGTGCGACCTGTCGGGTCGTGTCGAGTGTCACCAGGCTGATGGATGCGGCCGAAGCGATCACCTCCTGCGCAGCGTGCGGATCCACGTAGAAGTTGAACTCGGCCGTCGGCGTCACGTTTCCAGGCGCGCCGATCGCACCGCCCATCACGATCACCTCTTTTGCCCGCGCCAGAATTCCCGGCCTCTTTCGATTCGCAAGCGCCAGATTCGTCAGCGGACCGGTCGCGACCAGAGTCACCTCTCCTGGGCTGCTGTCGAGCGCCTCGACCAGGAACGAAACCCCGTCGCCGCGAGGGTGCCCTTTTGCTTCGGGAAGGACTGCCTCTCCGAGCCCCTCGGGCCCGTGCACTTCGGTAGCATAACATGGATCGGCGGTCAGAGGCTTTTCGGCGCCCTTGAAGACGGGGATGTCACCCCGGTCCAAAAAATCCAGGAGCCTGAGGGCGTTCCGCGTCCCGACTTCCACGGGCACGTTCCCACTCACGGTCGAAACCCCGACCAGCTCCACCTCGGGCGACGCCAGGGCCAGCATCAAGGCCAATGCGTCGTCCACGCCCGGATCTACATCCAGAATGACGGGCAAAGCGCCCAAGCTATATTCCGTAGAGTCGCGAGTACTTCGTCTTCAAGTGATCCATTAACGGCCGGTGGCTCAACGGCTTCCCGGTCACCTCCCTCACGAGATCTGCGGCCCGAAATCGCATCCCCTGCCTGTGGATCTTCTCGGTCAGCCAATCCTTCAGAGGCCGAAACTCCCCCTTCGCGAATTGGCTTTCCAGGTCGCCGAGGTCCTCTTGGGCCTGCTCGAAGAACTGGCCGGCATACAGGTTTCCGAGTGAGTAAGTCGGAAAATAGCCGATGCCGCCGAAACTCCAGTGGATGTCCTGTAAACACCCCAGCGCATCGTCCGGAGGCCTCATCCCAAAATAACGCTCGAAGCGTTCGTTCCAGGCCCCTGGGACATCGCCCGGCGGGAGATCGCCCGAGATCAACGCCTGCTCCAGTTCAAAGCGGAGGAGGATGTGCAGGTTGTAGGTCGCCTCGTCGGCCTCCACGCGGATGAGAGAAGGTCTCACGAAGTTGATCGAAAAAAGGAACGCATCCTGAGATACGTCTCCCAGGGCTTCGGGAAATGCCTCCTGTGCCTTTGGGAAAAATGCGCTCCAGAATCCCGTGCTGCGACCCACAAAGTTCTCCCACATCCTCGACTGTGATTCGTGGATGCCGAGTGAAACCGACTCGCCCATCGGCGTCCCGAACTGTTCATCATCGGTCCCCTGGTCGTAGATCCCGTGGCCGGCTTCATGCATAATCCCGAAAAAGGCCTCCGGGAAGTGGTTCTTGTTATAACGCGTCGTCAATCGCGTATCCCCCGGGCCGATCCCAGTGCAGAACGGATGCGTGGTCACATCCAGTCGCCCCCGGTCGAAGTCGAACCCGATCGCGGACGCTGCCGCCTTGCCGAATGCTTCCTGGCGGTCCACGGGAAAATCTCTCGTGAGGATAGAGGCGTCCGGTCTGCGCCCAGAGTCCACAATCTCCTTAACGAGCGGAACCAGCTCTTCACGGAGTCCGCCCAGAACCCTGGTCAGCTCCTCTGTCGTCGCGCCCGGTTCATAGTCCTCGAGCAGCGCATCGTAGGTGGCTTCGCCATTCACCAACGCTGCCGCCTCTTGCCGCTTCAGTTGAACGATCTGTTCAAGTATTGGGCGAAACTTCTCGAAATCAGACTCCGCGCGGGCCTCGACCCAAACCGGTTGAGCCAGAGTCGTCACACGAGCGAGTTCCTCCACGAGCTTCTTGGGGAGCCTCACTCTCCGGTCGTAGCTCCACCGGATCTCACGCACGTTGACGGCCGCCGCGGAACGTGGATCTTTCACGAGGTCGCTTCCTTCTGCCTCAAAAAGCAGCTCGTCTATCTCGGGAGCCGTTTCCAGCTCGTGAATCATGCCCGCGAGCAGGGCGAACTGCTCTGCGCGGTGCGCCGAACCCCCCTTCGGCATGTAGGTCCGCTCGTCCCATCCCAGCAGAGAGGCGCAGGACCCGAGCAGGGAAACTTCCTTTGACCTCCGTATCAGTTCGTCATAGGCCTTCTTGCTTTTGGATGCCATATATTCAGCCCTCTTTGAGGAGTCCCGACATTGCAAAGCACGCCGTGCCGCAATCTAATGCAGGTCCCGATTCGGGTCAAGTCCCGCCGCGATTCGCAGACAGATCGCTCCTCCGTGGGTGGTGTCCTAAAAGGACACCACCCCTCCGTGCCACCAATTGACATCCCCTCTGGATTGTGTTAGGTTCTGAGTCGAATCACGCCGGAACCATGCCGCTGGTCGGAAAGGAGGTGCAGGAATGAAGCTCGAGTTGATCTACTGCGCCATGTGAAACTATGAACCCCAGGCCGTCAGTTTGACGGAATCGATACTGAAGGAGTTCAAGCAGGACATCGAATCGCTCACCCTCGTGCCATCTGATGGCGGGAAATTCGAGTTCAGCATAGACGGGAATCTCGTCTACTCGAAGCTGGAGGAGGGGCGGTTTCCAGAGTACGATGAGATTCAGCCGCACATAAAGAAGCGTTTATAAGTTCGAAACAGAATCAAGTAAAGAAGCCGAAGTCCATAGTTGCGGACTTCGGCTTTTCGTTTGCGTTAATTGACTTTCACGGTACCCGGTACCCGTGTTTTGCTTTCCCGGTACCCTGTTTTGCTACCCCGAATCTCAGTTCGGGCTGGCGGCCGGAACCGGAGGTTCGCACGGAACCCTGAGTTTCCTGACGGCCCGTCTTCGGATCAGGTCAGCGCGTGCGCGTCCCGACGGTGGTCTGACCAGAGCCGCGTCCAGCACGCAGTCCGCGTGTTTGGCGAACACCAGATTGAGCTCATCCCTCACGCTCTCAGGCACTTCTTCCAGGTCTTTCTTGTTGTCCTCGGGCAGAATCACGGTCTTGATCCCGGACCGGTGAGCGGCCAGCACCTTGTCCCGAACCCCGCCGATCGGCAGCACTTTTCCTCGGAGGGTGATCTCGCCAGTCATGGCCACGTCCTTCCGGACGGGCACCCCCGTGAACGCGGACGCGAGCACGGTAGCCATCGTAACCCCGGCCGACGGACCATCCTTCGGCACCGCGCCGGCAGGCACGTGAATGTGGACATCCCGCTCCCGGTTGAAGGATTCTTCCAGACCGAGTTCCTCCCATCGCGATCTGACGAAGGTCATCGCCGCCTCCACCGACTCACGCATCACGTCGCCCACCTGCCCGGTCAATTTCAGATTGCCCTTTCCGGGCATCGTAGTCGCCTCCACGAACAGGGCATCTCCACCCACGGGTGTCCAGGCCAATCCGGTCGCGACGCCGACCTCGTCCTCTTCTTCCATCATTTCGTGCCGGTAGCGCTCGGCGCCCAGGAGCTCGTGTAAGTCCTTCGCGCGCACCTTGATCTTTCGTCTCCGTCCCTGAGCGAACTTTCGAGTCACCTTTCGGCAGAGTGTTCCGATCTCTCGTTCCAGATTGCGGAGCCCTGCCTCCCGCGTGTAGTGCTGGATGACGGACAGAAGTGCATCTTCGTCGATCTGGAGCTTCCGATCGCTCAGCCCGTGTGCTTCGAGCTGCTTCGGAACCAGGTAACGCTTCGCGATCTGCAGCTTTTCGGCGTCGGTGTATCCCGACAGCTCCAGCACCTCCATCCTGTCGAGCAGGGCCGGGGGAATCGTATGAAGGGTATTCGCCGTCGCGATGAACATGACTTTGGACAGATCGAACGGGACGTCAAGATAGTGATCCACAAAACCGTGGTTCTGTTCGGGGTCCGGGACCTCGAGCAGTGCGGCAGAAGGGTCCCCGCGGAAGTCTGCGCCCAGCTTGTCGATCTCATCCAGCATGAAAACAGGGTTGGCCGTCTCCGCACGCCGCAGCCCTTGCATTATTCGCCCCGGAAGCGCGCCTACATACGTTCGTCGGTGGCCCCGAATCTCCGATTCGTCGTGAACGCCGCCCAGTGAAATCCGGGCGAATTTACGACCCATTGCCCGAGCGATCGAATTCCCCAGCGAAGTCTTGCCGGTGCCCGGCGGGCCCACCAGACAGAGGATGGGGCCCCGCATGTCCTCCTTCAGACGGCGCACAGCCAGATACTCCAGGATGCGCTCCTTGGGTTTTTCCAGGCCGAAGTGATCCTCGTCCAGAATCTTTTGAGCCCCTTCTACGTCAAGGTGATCCTCGGTCGTTCTGTTCCACGGGAGGCTGACAAGCCAGTCCAGGTAAGTGCGAGAAACGGTGTACTCTGCCGCAGCCCGCGGCATCTTCTCCATACGTGAAAGTTCCCGGTCCGCCTCCTTCCGCACCTCCTCCGGCATCTCCGCTTCCTCGATCTGAACCTTGAGCTCCTCGATTTCGTTTCCACCGCTATCTTCATCGCCAAGCTCTTCTCGAATCGCCTTGAGCTGCTGCCTGAGGAGATACTCCTTCTGAGCTTCGTCCATCGAACCGGCCGCCTGCGACTCGATCTTTTGACGAAGCTCCAGGACCTCGACCTCACGGGTAAGGTGCTGGTTGAGGATCTCCCACCTCACTGTGAGATCCAGCTCGCCAAGGATCTCCTGCATCTCTTCAAAACCGAGATTCAACTGAGATGCGACAAAGTCGGCTTTTTCTTCCAGCTCGGTGAGGTCGGACAAAACAGCCAACACCTCAGTCGGGGCATTCGGTGTGAGTGAAACCGCACGTTCAAACAGATTGATCGCATTTCTGGCCAGGGCTTCCAGTTCAGTCGTCACCTTTTTGTTCGGGGTGACGTTTACAACTCGCGCCAGTGGGTAGGGTCTGATCTGAATGAGGTCCTGGAGCCCGACACGAGTGATCCCACTCACCAGGACTCTGAGCGGCCCGTCCGGCTGGCGCAGCATCCTGACGATCCGTACCGCTGATCCGACTGGATAAAGGTCTGACGCCTCCAACTGGACCGCGTCGGACCGTCCGTTGGAATCAGAATCTCCTCCTGCCTCCGATTTCTGGCCAAAGACGACGAGGGTCTTGTGGCCGGCATTCACGGCCGTATCCACGGCGCGTATCGCCGGCTTGTCGTCGATGAGCAGCGTAGCGACCATACGCGGAAAGATCACGACCTCTCCTGTAACCAGCAGTGGCAGCTGATCGGGCAGGCCCTGAGCTTTGTCTGTGTTCTTGCTGTTTTCAGACATAACGTCTCTCCCTTCGAATTTCCTCGGTTTAGTCTCTACCTCTTCGAAGGAGCAACTGCCGTGCCGAGTGCGCCCAATTGTTTTACAACATATTGTTTATAAAGAACGAACACGTATTTCTTGGTTATCTCGTTCCAGGACCTCCGTGCCTTTGAGTTTCGATATTTCGTCATATATGCCAGATTTCGTCAGATATGCCGAAATGGCACGAATCGAGTCGGGCGTCCAATTACAGGTTGTAGAGACCGGCCACTTTTTTCTATATTGGGCGACCTTCCTAACCACACTTAACCTGCTCAACTGCCGTGGGCGATTCTCCATTCTGGGACACCCTGGACCACCTTTTGGCAACCGCTGAGGTGGTCATTGACAGGCCAAAAGGGTCTGCTGACAAGCGATTCCCGGACTATATCTATCCCTACGACTATGGATACTTGGAGGGCACGGTTTCGGGTGATGGCGACGGGATCGACGTGTGGATCGGTCGTCTGCCGGATCGGCGGATTACGGGTATCATTTGTTCGATAGACCTGCAAAAACGGGATGCCGAAATCAAAATTCTCCTAGGCTGCACGCACGCAGAGCGCGCGGAGATCCTCAACGCCCACAACTTCGGAGACCGGGCCGGGTTCCTGATCGAAAAACCGGACCCTGCTAGAGATGTCAAGTAAACTGGCCTACGATGCGCTTGTCGTCGGCGGAGGCATCAACGGTCTGTCTGCGCTCTATCACCTCGGTAAGATGGGCGCCGGGAAGATCGGGCTCATCGAGCAGTTCAGACTGGGAAATGTCCGGGGCAGTTCACACGGCCATTCTCGAGTGACCCGAAGCCCTTACGTAAACGAGCATTATACCAAACTGGTGCGGGTTGCTCGGGACCAGGAGTGGCCAAGCCTCGAACGGGATTCGGACACGAAACTGATCTACCACACTCCGGCCTGCTTTTATGGTCCCCTGGGCGGAAGGTACGAAAGCTACATCCATAACGTAGCAGCCTCGGGGGTCGATGCAGAATTGCTGGAGCCTGAAGAGGCCAGACGTCGGTTTCCGCTCTTTCGTTTCAACGATGCTGCCAGCGTCCTGGTAGATCGAACAGCCGGCATCGTCGCCGCCGCAGAAACGCTTGCTGCGTTGGCCCGGCTTTGCCTCCGATCCGGTTCCGAGATCCGTGAGGAGACGCGGGTCCTGGAAATCGACTATTCGAAAGATCCGATCCGAGTCCAGACAGACCGGGGCCCGATCCAAACAGAACGGCTCATCGTGACGGCCGGGCCCTGGGCCTCGCGGCTCTCACCCTTCTTGAAACTCCGCCTGAAACCTGCTCGCCAGATCGTGGGTTATTTCCAGCTCTCAGGCGATCCGAAGGACTTCCGTGTCGGCCGATTCCCCGTTTGGGCAAGCATGGGGGACGGGCACTATTACGGTCTGCCTGAATTCGGCTGCGAAGGGGTCAAGGTCGCACGACACATCACGTGGGGCGTAGAGGATGATCCAGACGAAGAAATAGACGTTACTCCGGAAGCCGTCGAGGCTCTGGAGGCCTGCATCCGGGCAGCTCTGGTGCCTCCGGTAGAACGGTTCGTCCGTGCCGAAACCTGCTTTTATACCAACACCGCCACAGAGGACTTTGTAATTGACCTGCACCCGGATAATCGTAACATTGGAATAGGTGCAGGGTTTACGGGACACGGATTCAAGTTTGGTCCGTTGACGGGCAGGATCCTGTCGGAGCTTGTCCTCCACGGAAAGTCGTCGGTTCCTGAATTCGAGTGCGCACGGGCGCTCTTTACAGTCTTTGGACCGGACTCGACACCCGATTAGCGCTTGGAAATGACCCCCTTTGGCACCATCTCTTTTCCGAAACCAGATGAGGAGGCACCTTATGAGACTCGGATGTTGTGGTGTTGAGGACCGCCTTGCCGCCGTTGAGCGCGAAGGCTACGACTTCATCGAACCCCGAGCACTCATGCTCCTTCCAGACCGCCCGGAGAGTGAATTCGAGCCTGTAAGGAAGCAGTTTCAAGAGGCGGGCATTAAGGCGGAGGCGTTCAACGTCTTCGTCCCGAGTGAACTAAAAATCACGGGCGATGCGGTCGACTTTGGCGCTTTAACAAATCACGTGGGGATCGTCATGGAGCGGGCATCCCAACTGGGGACGGAGATCGTCGTCTTCGGAAGCGGGGGCGCGCGCAATGTTCCAGAGGGGTTCTCCCGAAGCAAGGCGCTCGAGCAGGTAAAGGTATTTGCTGCCATGGCTGCAGAAACGGCCCGGAAAAGCGGCATCACAATCGTGATAGAACCTTTGGCACGCGAGTATTGCAACATGATAAATAGCGTTACCGAAGCGCTTGAGATCGCCGAAGAGGTCGACCACCCCCACCTTTGCGTTCTGGCGGACCTCCTACACATGGAAAAGGATGATGAACCCTGGGACAATATCCTGAAAGCCGCACACCTTTTGAGGCACGTCCACCTGCCTGTCCCTGAAATAGATGTCCTCACCTCGGAGGGACGCAACTTCAGCCACGGCACCTACATCAAAACTTTGAAGGAGGCAGGATACGACGGAAGGATCTCTGTGGAAGACAACGGAAAGCGGTTCGTGAATTTTGACGTGGAAGTTGGGCCGGTGAGGGAGCGGATCCTGGAGATCTGGGAATCGGTCAGCTAACCAAGTTGCAGGATTGGGGAAACACATCCGCCCCTCTGCCTGGCGTCAGGCAGAGGGGCGGTCTGATTTGTCATATTTCTGTGGTTTCCTAGCCCCTGACAGCAGCCGAAACGTATTTCAGAGCGAGTTCCTGCCTTTTATCATCAAACTGTAACGTAACGAAGGGCGTCACTCGCGGAGACTGGAGTTTCAGAAAGAGCATGGTTTCATTGATCAGATCGACTTTGCTCTGGGCACTCAGGGCATCCCACGACTCGGATCGTACCTGAACATCGATCTTCTTGATCCGAAGCTCATTCAGAACCACTTTACCGGTTTCCTCGATCGACTCCTGGCCCTCTAATTCCACGTTTACCGATTTGTAGACCTCCGGATTGAGCTCCGTGAAGCTTTGGTTCATCTTCTTGATTAGGTAGTCGAGCGCCAGCGGCGGGGAAAGTGTCTGTTGCTGGTCATCGTCGAATTTCAGGACGACGGAGGGTGTCTCTTCGGGAAAGTGAGTCCTCAAGATGTGGTCCGCCTTATTCAACAGATCGACTCTCTCCTGCTCTTTCACTCCACCCCAGGCGCTGGAAGGAATATAGATATGGAAAAATTCTACCCGATGGGTTTCGATCAGCGCTTCCACCCTTCTGAAAACTTCCGAATTAAGGTTCCGTACAAGCTCCGCCACCATCTGGGCCTGGTATTTCAGGCGTTTATTTGAAGTCTTTCCGTTTGCTGTGCGGTGATTGGAGCCCCTTCTGTATGCTGTGCGTAGACCTGAAGCCTCTCCGCTTGCGGTGTGTCGACCTGAGGCTTCTCCGCTTGCAAAATGCCGATTGGAGGCCCTTATGTAGTCCAGCGTCTGAAACGAATCTATCTCTGTAAAGAAAGAATCCGATACAGCTCCTTTCGTCGCCTCCGAGGACTCATCAGAATCGGTAAACCAAAACTGGCCTATCACATAGGCAATCACAATCTGAGATAAAAGCACCCATAGCAAAATGGCAGCTTTGTGCCTCTTCTGTCGCTTCTCCTCATCATCATCTATCCATTCCAGCCATTCCTGATCGGCCATATTCAGCGTCCCGGTTTGTAATTGTTGTGATCTTATGCTTACTACCTAACGAGAAGATGCAATTTCTGTGCCGCCCTTATCCCTTCAGATTGCGATAAGGATCATATCATTACAAGCATAAGTTTTTAAGAAAGTTATCTATTGTCATCCCCCATATAGTCGCAAAAGGATGGGGGGAGATTTAAGCTCCTTTAGAGATTGGGAGACTATTTGGCTGATATCCGCCTTTCCTCAGTCGCCTATTTGGAAGGTAAAGGCCCATATGTCTTTCGCAACGCCACTTCCTTTATGTTTAAGATTCGACATCGATGGTTGTTCCCAGAGTTCCCGAAACGCGGCCGCCCCACTGCCTGAGCAAAAAGCAGTGGGGCGGTCTTCATACTGTGGTTTGGAATGTCCCTCGCTATTTCTTCTGCCGCTTGAGGGCCCCCCTTATGGCCTGGGCGAGCTTCAAGATCCCTAAAGGCTTTCTCAGATATCCCTGAATCTTGGAATCCAGTTCCGTCTCCTTTTTCATTTGGTATCCCGTCATCACGACCACCGGGACCGAGTTTCCCTGTTCTCTAAGTTTGAGTATGAGTTCCTCTCCACCCATCTCTGGCATCACCAGGTCTGTAAGTACGACTGCCACATTTTCAGATTCAGAATCAAGAACATCCAGAGCTTCACGCCCATCGATTGCGGCTATTACTCGGTAGTTCAGAGGTTCGAGCATTCCCTGTATCACCTCGCGCACCGATTCTTCGTCCTCCACCAGCAGGATCGTCTCACCCTGACCTTCCGGGAACCCTTGCTCCACCTCTTCCAGGGGAGCAGCTTTTTCGCGAACGAGGCGTAGGTAGATGAGGAAAGTGGTCCCTTTTCCCTCTGTAGTGTCGATATCGATATACCCGCCGTGCTGCTTCACAATACCGTAGACCTGCGACATCCCCAGTCCTGTGCCTTCACCTCGCTTCTTGGTTGAAAAGAACGGTTCGTAGATCCTGCTCAGGATCTCAGGCGGTATTCCCGTGCCCGTATCCGATACGGAAAGCACGACCCATTCGCCAGCGCCCAGCTTGGGTACAATCTCGGAATTGGATGTCTTGAGATGGAGCTTTTCTCCAACCCCCAGATGGAACTTCGATAATCCGATGCCCAGTCTGCCACCGTCGCGCATGGCATCGCGACCATTGACCGCCAGGTTCGTGACGACTTCCTGGAGCTGCGCGATGTTTGCCTTAACGATGTAATCGCCCTTACCGAAGTCAGCCGTGACTTTGATGTTCTCGGGAAGGGTCCTCGTCAGCAGCTTGACGGCCTCCTTCAGAAAGGGTGCCAGGTCTATCGCACTCTGCTTCGCGGTGGTCTGCCGGCTGAAATCCAGAATCTGCCCGATCATCTGCTCGGCTCTTCTGCCATATTTTACGATCGTCTTCAGCTTCCCCTTCAAAGAATCCGGCACATCAGGGAGCATGTCCAGGAGTTCACCGTACCCGATGATCACGGTCAACGTATTGTTGAAATCGTGGGCAATACCGGCGGCGAGTTGACCCACCGCGGCGAGTCGATCCTGCAACTGAGCCCGCACCTGAACCTCCTGCTCTTCCGTCACATCGCGTATCATCAACACCCACCCGTCTCGGCCTTCCTTAACGGGTTCGATATCCAATTCGAAGACACGTATAGGAGGACCTTCTACCACGATTTTGTTGGAAGATCCCTTTGCCGCAGCATCGCGAAGGTCCTCGATGGGGTAGACGCCCAGATGCGAGATCACGTCTCCTTCTCCGATGTTCGTGAGTTCGGCAAGATCCTGCTTGCCTATCGGGTTCGTGAAGACCACTCTCCAATCCTTGTCAAGAAGGCAGACCCCTCGAGGCAGGTGCTCCGCCAGACTCAGCAGGCGTTCCTCGCTCCGACGCAACGCCCGTTCATTCGCCTCGTTGTCGGCGCACCTGGCCTCCAGGTCGGTCACCTTTCGGCGCAGCTCGGACAGTTCGCTCAGCAGCTGATCTTCCGTCTTCTCGCGATCTGCCACGATGTTCCCCCCATTCACTCGGACCCTTGCCCCTCCTCTTCGATCAGGGCGTCGATGGAGGCCATGTCGACCTCCTCGTCGATCTTGTCTATCTTCTCTTCCTCCGAGGTATTTTCAGGACCTTCTTTCCCCAGCTTGTGGTAGTGCAGATTAAGTTCTTTAAAAAAGGCCTTGAACGGGTTAAGAATTTCCTTTTGCAGTTCTTCCCTCTTCTGTCTTATTGCAAGGCGGCCTTCTCCCCTGTTCACATCGCCGAACTGATTGAGCACCAGGTCCTCCACCTGACCGCGCTCACTGTCCCACCAGGTCAGAAGCCCCTGACAGGCGTCTCGAAACGACCCGAGATCCGCTAAAGAGAGTTCCATAATTTTTTCGTTGATGTACCGGGCAGCGCTCGCTTCCTCTTCCGGGCTCGGCCTTAGGATGCCTTCCACTTCGAGAGACTCACCGTCAGAACCCTTATTCGCGGCCCGCTGCATCTCTTTCAATTCGCGCTGTTTGGATGTCGACGCCCGGTTGCATTCCGCGATTAGATTGGCGAGCCCAGACAACGCCGAGTCGGAGACCTTGATCATCACCTTGGCCGAACGATCAGACTTGACCTTAAGCCGCTCCTTGACAGCGTTGACTCGCACGATTTCCTGCCTGGCGTTTTTCGCCAAGGTCTGCAGGTCGGGAATCCGACGCACGTCCAAAGACCGAAGTCGATCCGGAATGTATGCTTCTGCTTCCTTCTGCTCCTCGCTCGAAAGGATGAGGAGCATGTTCTCGAGTTTTTTCACAGCAAGCTGTCCTCTGATTCTTGCAGGGGCCTGGTCTTTCCAAAAATCATGGAATCAAGTTATTTCCCTATGCACATCCCAATCGAGCTATGTTCAATCTTCGCTCCTGTCCGTTTCCCTTTCTGCCACCTGACCCGGCCTTCGCTTCCCCAAAGATCGCAAATGCAGAACCTTCATCCAAGCCCAAAGTTGGCTCTGTTCCCAACTTTGGTTACGCCTGACTGATCACTTCTTGCTGCCTACCCCCTCAAAGGGGTCCCGCACTCTGTACAAAACTTCCCTTTGGACTTGAGGCCGCAGGAGGGACATTCGATCTCAGGCTCCTCGTGCTGCTCAATCTCTCCAGCCTCCCTGGGCTCATCCCTGGGTTCATCCTTCCGGATGAGGGTTCCCAGAGGCTCGATCGTGGGCACCCCGCTGCGAACGGATGCGATCTGGATCTCATCCTCGGCCCTCAAGTCCAGCTCAACGGCATCCACACGATTCCCCTCCGCGTCGTAAAGCAGTCGCACCTTGGGCCTATCCAGGACCTTCTCATCGACATCAGACACGACGCCCTCGTATCCCGCGTGGGCTCCGTTCAGTAATTTGACCCCTGTCGCGATAGGATACGGGGCAACGGTCTTCAAGAACAAATCCACCACCCCACTATTCAGCTGCTCACCTGAAAGGTCCTTGATCATACCCACAACCCGATCGGGTGGCCACCCCTGCCGATAGGGGCGGTCCGACGCCATGGCATCATAGATATCCGCAACGGCGGCAACCGCTCCGAAATCATGTATTAGATCGGGCTTGTTCTCCCCCAGGGTATTGTCGCCCTCAAGACCCCTGGGATATCCCGTCCCGTCCTGACGCTCGTGGTGTTGGTAAGCCACGTGCGGGATCAGGGTGCTCATGGTCGGCGCGATGGTCTTGACCAGCTCGTATCCCAGTGTGGGGTGGGCCTTCATTCGATCGAACTCCTCCTCGGTGAGCTTGCCCGGCTTGTTCAGGATTTCGGAATCGATAAAGATCTTATCCATGTCGTGAAGCAGGCAGCCCACGCCGAAGTCCTCCAGGCGTTGTGCATCCCATCCCAGCTTTTTGGCCAGCAGCAGACCCATGATCGTGACATCCAGGGAGTGTTGGAAGGTGTATCCATCGTGTGTCTTGATCGAGTTGAGACCAAGGACGACATCCTTGCCCATCAGGGGATCGATGAGGCTGCTCACATCTCCAACGAGTTGATCGATACCTTGATCGTGCGTGAGCGACTTAAACGTGTCTACGAACTTCTTGGACTGGATGTTCTGGCGCGCCTCTTCTATCGAGAGCTTCTGGAGCTCCTCCGTGGCCTTGGAAATGGCACCAAAGTTATCCGTCAGATTCTTGATGGCCTTCACGCGGGCTGCAGGGGGAATAACGTGGGGCACCTTGATGTCTGCGGTGTCTGCATCCTGGACGTAGAGCGCCGGGAGGCCCATCTGTCTCAGCCTCTGCACGTAGCCGCCCTTGATTGTGGCCCCTCTACCCAGCAGCAGACGATTGTGTTCGTCGCGGATGTCGTCCCCTGCCTGCATCCCTTCTTCTAGGTTGTCTATGTTGATCAATCGCACGGGTTTCTACCTTGGAAAGGGCTTGTCTTCAGCGCTCCGCGTTCAGGTTTTTCAAGAAGTATTGGACGCCTCAGTCCCCAAAGACGATAAAGCGCCCCACCGGCTGAATTGCGGGGCGCTTTCCTCGGACGAACTAATTTACTCCCGGCTAGGAGCCCGGTGAAAGGTCAGACCAGACGATTCCTGGTTCGCCGTCCTTCACCTGCAGGTGATAGCAGACACGCTTCAGATCGTCGTTCACCCTGATCTGCTCGTTGCCGATCCGCACCGTCACGCCAGTGTAAGCCGTCTCAGGGACTTCCAGTTTAGCCTCCTTTGCCTCCTCGGCCAACCTACCCCCAACCTCCTTTTGCACCTTCAACTGCTGTTCTCTATACTCCGCGAGCTTGCCGACCTTCTCCATCGTGGAAATAAACATCTCCTTTTTACCCGGGAGTCGCTTAGCCAGCTTTTGAATCTCTTCAGGGTCCAGTGACTCCAGCTTCAAGGTCTTTTGAAGCTTACCAAGGATCGTATCGACGTGCCGGACCTGCTCTCCGGCCTTTTCGAATTCTGAAAGACGTTCAGGGTCGGCACCGATAACAAGATTGGTTTTTCCGCGCGGAGAACCCACGTTTCGCGATGTTATCCCCTTGATCGCCCAGATCTCCCCACTTAGAATGCCTCCCTGACCTCCGCGCCCCTCCACCTGGACGCGCCCTTTGGCGTTCACGTGGGCACCCAGAATGTAGCTCCCCACGACGACATCTTCGCCCGCCTCCACTTTGGCCTCGCTGATAAACTTGGCCGTGACCGTGCCCCCCGCTTTAATAGAAGTCTCGTGGCCCACGATGCCCTGCGAGACTGTCACGCTCCCACCAGCTTCGATCACTGTGTCCGCCTCCACGGCTTCGGAAATGGCGACATCTCCCGTGGTCTTAACAGAGAATCCACTGGTGAGTGAACCCTTGATGTCTACGTTTCCCTCGAAGTCGACGTTCCCGGTCTCGTAACCGATATCGCTCGAGATCTGGGCGACGGGCCTTACGGCAACGGTGTACTGTGTGACCTTTCCCTCCTGCGTGGCGGTCACCGTCGACTGTACACTTGCCCCCCCGTCTACCTCCGCGTAAACCTTCTGTTCATCCTCACTCTCCTCCAGACGAGCGTTCTCTCCGGCGACGAGCTCCGCGTTTTCCGGTTCTCCCAAGGGAATTTCCTCCCCGCGTACGGTCTGTCCCGGTTCTCCCGGTACGGGCGGTTTGTATTCCGCGAGAAGGGCATCCTTATCCACGTTGGGGAACATGTTGCGTTCCTTGAAGTCGATAGATCCGTCTGGCCGAATGGTCCCGACCTGAGACTCGTAGTCGAATGAAAACTTGGGAGTCGAATCCCCCGGAGGAACGACCGGGGTCCCGTGTGCGATTGGAATCAGAAGATCCTCTGGCCTCCCCTTTTCGAACTGTTCGGCCAGGGATGCCACCTCCTCATCCGCGTCAACTGTGATCCCAGCGGATACTACCGCAGACTTCAGGTCCACCTGGCCAGGAGGCTTGGAGCTCGGGAGCAGGCTGAGGTTGATGTAGAAGGCTTCCAGTCCGTCG
Source organism: Candidatus Latescibacterota bacterium (assembly GCA_965248435.1). GTDB lineage: Bacteria > Latescibacterota > UBA2968 > UBA2968 > CBDFJH01. Next base: position 4,757,381 of record OZ252100.1, on the reverse strand, counting down.
GGAGAAATCCAGAGGATCGGTTCCATCACGGATACCTGGCCGTTGATGAGCCCTGCGAATCCAAAGTGTTTGGCGAGGTAGCTGATGCCGTTAAGCTCAACACCGGGCCCGGGGATCAAATGGGGACCTACTTCCTGAGGAGGCGGGGGAATGGGCTGTCCCCGAACATCAGTCCCGGGCTCTCCAGTGTCCATATCAACAACCTGGATCGCGAGTTCGTCGCCGGTTTGCACCGCCCAAACCTCGACGGCCGCGGCAGCCCCCTCGATGGCTGCTGCGGGGTCGGCCGCCTTCTCAACGGCTGCGTCGGCTTCTCCGGAAGGTGCGTTGGCGTCCGGGGTTGATGAGGCGTCTCCCTCAGCTGATGCCGGGGCTTCCTCAGCTGATGCCGGCGCTTCTTCAGCTGATGCCGGGGCTTCTTCGACACCCTTCTCGGCCAGTTCGGTGAGCTTCTGAATCGGCTCGAGAGGGGGGAGGGACGCGATTCCCTTCGGGAGGGAGGGCTCCATACGGGGCGGGGGTGCGGGCTTCGGAGGCTTCCCCTTGGCCACGACCATGTCCTTCAGAGGCTGTCCGTATTCCTGCAGAGTCTCGACTGCCTTTCGGATCCCCGCCTCGTCGATCCCGGACGAAATGCCCTCGCTCCGAAGCAGCTCCAGGATCCCTTCCTCGGTTGTTTCAGGTGTGATGAGGCGGAGGGTTGCCTCGAGCCCGTCCTCAGAAACAGAGAGGCTGAGTTTCCCATCCGCAGTTCCTTCGCCCCCGGCCTCTCCCTCCGTATCCTCCTCGGCGTTACGGGTCGCCTTTGAAGGCACCTTCTGCTCCGCGCCTGCCTCCTTCGACAGACCCTCCGCCCCACCCTCCAGGAAGCTATCGATCTCGCCCAGGACATCTTCCAGGTTGGCACCCCGTCTCACTTTCGGGGCCTCTTTCGGTTTTTTAGCCATAAGGCATCTCGGTCGAATGCAGGATTATTGCTTCTGCTGACATTCAAAAATATACTTCATAAAGCCAAACGGTCAATCGCTCCTAAGATCCTGTAGATTCACGGCGGAGAAGGCAAGCCTTAGTGCTGGCTCCGCGTGCTTTGGTCCCTCGTTTCCACCTCCACCGCGTCCAGAATCTCCTGCATCTCGTAAGGTTTCACAAAGGTGCGGACCGCTCCTAATTCCTTGGCGCGTGCACAGTCGTCCCCCCGGCCACCCGTAATGGAGATGATCTTCGCCTTTGGATGGTCTCGGCGGATTTCTTCGATAACCGCCAGGCCATCCTTTCCCGGCATGAAAATATCGGTGATCACCAGATCGACACGCTCTTTCCGGAACAGACAAAGACCCTCGTCACCATTGGACGCCTCGACAATCTCGTAACCCGACCTCTCCAAGGCCGCTCGAAGGGTTAGGCGGGTCTGTAGGTCATCATCAATCACAAGGATTTTTCTCACCGGTCGCTCCTTCAGCTGGCTTCCCTCAGGGCTAGGCCAGGATACACGGCAACTCAGCTCATCCAGACCTATTAGAAAGCAGCTTTTGTGCCGAAAGTAGGGTTGCCACAGATAAATAATAACATGTTGTTTATAAAAAGAAAAGCGTTGTTTCCCTGGAGATATGACCGATCAAAAGACTCGGCCGCATGGCCGAAATCCGCCAGCTTATCACGGGCAGAAGAAGAGCGGTCAAAGAGACCACGAAAAAGCCCATCATCCTTTCAGGACGATGGGTCATTCGGTGCTTTCGGTCCTACTCCTCAAAGTAATAATTTACAAAGTGTTATTACCCATCTTCTGGGGACTTGATCGATTTGATTCTGTTCTCCATCTCCGCCACGTCACGTTTAAGACGTGCCAGGTTGTTGGCCTTCTCCTTATTCAGGCGACTCAAATCTCTATGCTGCTCGCGAGCGTCGTGGAGTTTCTCTTTGGCCCGCTGCGCCTCCCTCTGTTTCAGGCCCAGGTTTGCCCGCAATCGCTCAGCCCAAGCCGTCGTAAGCCCTTTGGCCGCGAGCGTTATGATCACAGCAGCAATGCAAAGAAGCCACCATTCCATATCCGGTTCCTTGCTCGGGGGAGATGGGAGTTCAGTTCAACCTAGATTAATATAAGGACTTGAGACCGGAAAAGGCAAGTCTCTACGGTTTTTATCCGACTCTGACCTCTCCCCCCTCCATTTCGAATTCCCAGCCCGTCAGGTACGAGTCCTCTAGACCGATCTTGGCCCACGCCAACCGACCAACGATCCTGATCTCGAACTCTGCGCTGTTATGCTGCTCGTCGAACCCCTTTTTGATCACTTCGAAGTTTGAACTCTTGATCTGCATGCCACCTGTACTGATATCTACAACCTCGAAGTCCATCAATTCGCCGGTTCCCACCTTGCCTCGAACCGGCAAGCTCAGTAGCAGGCGGTCGGACCCGCGCTTCTCATCCCCCGAAGATGTTTCAAGTTCCATCTCACTTCTCCTTCGTTTATGGCTTCACAAAACCTAACTCTTGAAGAATTTCTTCTTTATCGTAACAGCCTCCAGCCGTTTAGGAACGGGCTCAAATCCTACGCCCGGCGTCTCGTCCAGGACCACACAATTGTCCGGGTCCTGTTCCAGCCATTTATCCGTAATATCCTCTTTGTAGAATCTTGAGGATGGAAAGACGTCCGCTGGGTAGGTAAACCCGGGAAGCGTTCCGATCGCCGCACAGATCCCTGCGCCTACGCCGCTCTCCAGCATGCCGCCCACCCACGCCTCTGTTCCTTCGTTGTAAGCCATGTCGTGGATTCGAACAGAGTTATCCAACCCACCAACGCGTCCCGGTTTGACGTTGACCACTTGGCAGGCCCCGATCTTAAGGGCAAGCCTGAAATCACGCGGACTCTTGATCGATTCGTCCAGACAGATGGGCGTTTCAATCTGCCTTTGCAGTTCGGCGTGCTCGATCAGATCGGTGTGGAACAGAGGTTGCTCGATCATCGCAAGATTAAACTGGTCGAACGCCTTGAGTGTCTGCAGGTCCGTTTCCAGATCGTAGCCGGAGTTACAGTCGATGTGAAATACGTGGTCGGGGAACGAAGACCGCACCGCCTCAAGCACCTCAATATCCCAACCGTGCCGAACTTTCAGCTTTGTCCTCGGGTATCCGGCGTCAACGGCCCCCTGTATCAACTCCAGAAGTTCGTCGATGGAATTCTGGATCCCAAAATCGGCTCCGCACTTCACGATAGGCTCTTTTCCTCCGAGTACCCGCCACAACGGCTCGCCGAGCAGTTTGCTGTGGAGTGACCACCAGGTGGTCTCAACCGCCGCCTTCGCGAAGGGGTTTCCCTTAAAAGCGCCAATCCGTCTCTCGAGATCGGTGGCTGACTCGATCTCCTGCCCGACGATTCTCGGGAGAAAGAACTCCTTGCATAGATCGTAGACCGAGGCGGCATTCTCCGGTGAATAGGTCGGGGCGTAGAATGGCGTCGACTCTCCCCACGCATCTGCCCCACCGCTTGAAAACTTGACGATCACCGAGTGAATCGTGGGATCTTCTCCGTAAGCGGTTCGCCACGGGCTGATCAGTGGCAGTTCGACGTAACGAATTTCAGCCGACTCGATTTTCATCTAAGAAACCTCGTCCTGCTGCGGGTTTAGGCTTGCGGGTTGACAAGCGACGACCGACGATCCACGGATCCACAGGGTTCGGGCTATCCGTGCTTTGCTGTCTCGGTATCCACAAACCGAAATTCGCGATCAAAATTTCCAATATACCTTTACATCTTCTTGAGTGTCAACTCTTTTCGTTGACTTGATCTTGGGAAGAGAGTATATTTTTTAGCTTGAGTCATTCGTGTTTATGCAATTGTGTTTCTTAGACTTGCCACTACTCAATGAACGCCGAACGAATCCGAAACTTTTCGATTATTGCCCATATCGACCACGGAAAGTCCACGCTTGCGGACAGGCTTCTGGAGCGCACCCTTACCCTGTCCCAAAAGGAAATGGTGGACCAGGTCCTGGACGACATGGACCTGGAGCGAGAGCGGGGAATCACGATCAAATCCCACGCCGTTCGTATGGAATATCAGACCTCCAACGGCGAAGCGTATCTCCTCAACCTGATCGATACCCCCGGGCACGTCGACTTCTCCTATGAAGTCTCTCGCAGCATGGCAGCCTGCGAGGGTGCACTGCTGCTCGTCGATGCCGCGCAGGGCGTCGAGGCCCAGACAGTGAGCAACGTACTCCTGGCCCTCGAGAATGACCTGGCGATCATCCCGGTGATCAACAAGATCGACCTGCCCAGCGCCGAGGTGGATCGGGTAGCATCGGAGATCCAGGGACTCCTGGAAGTTGACAGGGAAGAAATCCTTGAAATTAGTGCCAAGGATGGAATCGGGATCGATGAGGTCCTGCATGCGATCATCGAACGCGTCCCGCCTCCCCAGGGCGATCCCGGCGAGCCTTTACGGGCCCTCGTCTTCGACTCCATTTTCGACCGCTACAGGGGCGCTGTGGCCTATGTCAGAATCTTCGACGGCACCCTGGAGGAAGGAATGCCTATACGCTTCTTCTCCACCGATCAAATCTACTCTGCCGAGGAGACCGGGACCCTTAAGTTGGGGCGGTTGAGGCAGAAGCGGCTTAGGGCCGGCGAGGTCGGCTATCTGATAGCCGGGGTCAAAGACCTGAAATATGTTCACGTGGGAGACACGGTCACGAGCGCTGACAACCCCGCATGCGAACCTCTGGCAGGTTACAAGGAAGTCAAACCGATGGTCTTCGCCGGAATCTATCCCCTCAATTCCGACCATTACGACGGCCTGCGTTCGGCCCTTGAAAAGCTCGGCCTGAATGACGCCTCGCTCAGATACGAACCTGAAACCTCCAATGCCCTCGGTTTCGGTTTCCGATGCGGCTTCCTCGGGCTCCTTCATATGGAGATCGTTCAGGAACGCCTCGCCCGGGAATTCGACATGGACATCATCACGACCGTACCGAACGTCGAGTACCGTGTAAGGCTCACAGACGGAGAAGTGAGGGAAGTCAACAACCCGACAGAAATGCCCGATGCGGGAAGCATCGATGAGATCAGTGAACCGATCCTCGATGCCCAGATTCTCGTACCCACGGAATACATGGGAAACGTGATGCGACTCGCGCAGGACCGCCGAGGAAAATATCTGACAACAGATTATATCGACCCTACTCGCGGGCTCCTTCGCTATGAACTCCCCCTGTCGGAGATCGTGTTCGATTTCTACGATCGACTGAAATCCGTCACCAGGGGGTACGCCTCTTTCGATTACGAATACAAGGCGCACAGACCATCGAAAATGGTCAAATTCGACCTGCTCATCAACGGCGATCCGGTCGATGCGCTTTCAGCGATCGTGCACCGGGATAAGGTCCAGGCCTGGGGAAGGGCGATGTGTGAAAAGCTGAAGGAATTGATTCCCCGCCAGATGTTCGAAGTCGTCATCCAGGCTGCAATCGGCAGCAGGATCATCGCCAGACAATCGGTGAGGCCCTTCCGAAAGAACGTGACGGCCAAGTGCTACGGTGGAGATGTGACAAGAAAGAGGAAGCTCCTCGAAAGACAAAAAGAGGGAAAGAGGAGAATGAAACAGGTCGGCAACGTCGAAATTCCGCAGGAGGCCTTCCTGGCCGTATTGAAGATGGGTGATTGAGGAGAACCGATTTAGGGCACGATGGCAAAGAAAAGATCCGGGAGAAGGAAAGCGAAACCGCGAAAAAAGTCCCTGGTTAGGGAGTACCTTGAAGTTATTCTGGTTGCCGTCGTTTTGGTCTTCGTCCTCCGGACATTCCTTGTGCAGGCCTTTCGTATCCCCTCGTCGTCGATGGAAGATACACTCCTCGTGGGGGACTTTCTTCTTGCCAACAAATTCATCTTCGGCGCCAAGGTCCCGTTCACGGAATGGAGGCTGCCGGCCTTCCGTGAACCCGAGCCGGGGGACATCGTCATCTTTCAGTATCCGGACGATCCCAGCCGGGACTTTATCAAGCGATGCATCGCCGGTCCCGGTCAGACGGTAGAGGTTCGAAAGGTGCCCTACGTGAATGGGGAGCGGGCAGTCGATCCACCTCTTTCCAAATACACGGCAAAGGGGGCTCCGCTCCCCAAGGGCCATCGCAACGGTAAGCGGGATAACTTCGGGCCGATCGTGGTTCCGCCCGGTCACTTCTTCATGATGGGCGACAATCGCGATAACAGCGAAGACAGCCGCTACTGGGGCTTACTTCCCTATAAATTCATTAGAGGAAAAGCCTTCATCATCTACGGGTCTTGGGCCCCCGATGCAGATGCGCCCGAGTACGAAGGTCTGTTTTCGATCCCGAAGATACTGTTCTACAATATTCTCCACTTCCCGAGCCGGGTCCGATGGAAGAGGATCGGCAGGGTCGTTAACTGAGAACACAGACCCATGACGTCTTCAGGTCTCTACATACACATCCCCTTCTGCGCCTCGGCCTGTCCATACTGTGACTTCGCCTTCGTCGTGGGCAATCGTCACCTGGTTGACCGCTACGTCGATGCACTCATCCTTGAGTTTAACGTTCGGTCGGTTGAACTCGGCCCGGACCCGATGTTCCAGACGGTCTACTTCGGTGGAGGGACACCCTCTGCAATCCCCGTTGATTCTGTTAAGCGCCTGGCTGACGTCCTGGAACGCGAGGCGACGGTCCTTCAAGACGCGGAGATCACCCTTGAGGCCAATCCCGGAGACCTGCAGTCATTCAGGGGCCTGGCAAAAATTGGGATCAACCGCCTGAGCCTCGGAGTTCAAGCGATGAATGACCGAGCTCTCAAGGCCCTCGGTCGGAACCACACTTCGGCCGATGCGATCGCTGCGTTTCGTGCCGCTCGGGAAGCCGGCTTCCGAAATGTCAACATCGATCTCATCTTCGGGGCGCCTGACCAGACCGCTCACGAGTGGCAGTCGACACTCGAGTCGGCCATCCATCTCGGTCCAGAGCACCTCTCGATCTACGGCCTTACGGTGGAGCCGGGAACAGCCTTCTGGAGGCGTTTCCAGAAGGGTCGCCTTCCTCTCCCCTCGGAAGATGCACAAGCCGAGTTCTATGAGCACACGCTCGACAGGCTGTCCGAGGCCGGCTACATCCAATATGAGGTCTCTAACTTTGCCCTGCCCGGTTTCGCATCTCAACACAACCTCGCCTGTTGGGATCGGAATGACTACCTGGGCATCGGACTTTCGGCGCATTCCTTCCTGAACGGCCGCAGGTCCTGGAATACTCGGGATTTGTCTGCTTATCTTGGGGAAGTAGCGTCCTCGGGGAAGGCCGTGGCTGGCTGTGAAGTGATCTCGGACGCGGACCGTCATCTGGAAAGCGTTATGCTTGGCCTACGACAAAGGCAGGGCGTCGCTCAGGAGGTCTTGCGCGAAAGTCCACAATTCGACCGGCTACTGTCACAAAACCTTCTGGAGCTCGATGGGCAAAACGTTCGGCTGACGCGACAGGGGCTCTTGCTGGCCGACTCCGTCTCTCTGGAATTGGTGAGGGATGCCTGATGGAAATTCGATTTAGGGTCCCTGGTTCAACCTCGAACCTCGGGCCGGGGTTTGATACCCTCGGCCTGGCGCTCACCATTTACAACCAGCTCACGATAAAGACCACCTCACACGCCGGCGCGCGCATCTCAGTCACAGGCGAAGGGGCAGGCGTACTTCCTGGAGACGAACAGAACCTCTTCTACCAGGCCGCATCAGCTGCCGCCTCGAGGATCGGTAAGGTGCTGCCGGGGCTCGACGTGGAAATGCACAACGAGGTCCCCCTGGCAAGAGGGCTCGGCAGCAGTTCCACCGCGATCGTCGCGGGTCTCGTCGCCGCAAATCACCTTTTCGAAAGGTCCTTGTCAGAGCCCGAACTGCTCGATCTGGCGACAGAGATCGAGGGACATCCCGACAACGTGTCCGCCTGCTTGATCGGTGGTCTTACGATCTGTTCCGTCGTGGGCAAGGGGACCGAAGTGATACGGGCTCTGCCCCCTGCCGAGCTCAGAGCCGTTGTCGCGGTTCCTCAATTCGAGCTCGAGACCAAGGCGGCGAGAGCCGCCCTTCCAAAGCAGGTCTCGCACCGTGAGGCCACCACGAACGTCAACCAGGCCTGCTTGTTGACGGCTGCGCTCGTCACTGGAGACCTCACAGTACTCCGTCGGGCCATGCAAGACCGTCTTCATGAGCCTTATCGCGCGCCTTTCATACCGGGCTTCGAGGCCGTTCTGTCGGCCGCCCGGAAGGCCGGAGCGCTGGGGACGTGTCTCAGCGGCGCAGGACCATCCCTCCTTGCATTCGCGACCGCAGACACCGAAACCATAAAGGAAGCGATGGTCGATGCCTGGAAACGAGAGGGCGTTGAGGCGGACGGACTTGTACTGGAAGTCGATCCTGATGGAGTGATGATCGAATGATCACGAAACGCTTAGATCCGCATAGGATGGACAGTCGATCGACAGGATCGAAGACCCTCGTTTGGCTGCTCGTCTTCGGCCTGATCTTCCAGCCCGTGCTTGGATTTGCACAGCGGAGCTCAAAAGGCAGAACCCAGAGAGGCAGGGGACTCTCAACTCGAGGACAGACCGCCAGGGACGAGCAGAAGGACCTCTTTCAAATGGATGTTGGGCGTATCGGCAAGGCGGCCTACGACTCTGTCATCCGATCTGGACGGTATATCGTGGGCCCGGGCGATACGTTCGTGATCCTGCTCGATGGCGGTGAGGAGCCGGAGGTGTTCGAGGTCCTGATCGGTGCGGAGGGCAGGCTTGTCATTCCTTACGTCGGGGCTGTGGAAGTTGCAGGGTTATCCCTTTCGGAGGCGCACGAGCAGATTAAGGCCGGGATCAAGAACCGTTTTCGACATCTGGATATCGACGTCACCCTCACCCGGCTTCGAAGCTTTCCCGTGGACGTGCTTGGCGAGGTCCAATTCCCGGGTTCGTACCTGGTTGAAGGCGTTGAACAGGTCTCAGATCTCGTCTCCAAAGCGGGTGGCCTCCTGAGCGGTCCAGATGGCAGGGCCTCTCAGCGAAACGTGCGGATCCACAGGGTATCCGAAAACGGCATCTCGCAGCCGACAGGCCAGAAGGCCGATCTGGCGTTATGGCGTATCACTGGTGACATAGGCCACAATCCGTTCATTCTGGATGGAGACCAGATCTACGTACCGACACTGCGGGACTCGGTCAGCATTTCTGGTTCTGTTCAGCAGCCCGGAAACTACGAGTTCGTTTCGGGAGATCGGGTCTCGAATCTTGTTATGTTGGCCGGCGGTCTGACCGCCGATTCGGCAGCCGCCGCGGGAGAACTCCTGCGGCTTTCGAGAGAGGAGCAGAGTGAAAAACGCGTGCAGGTCTTCCTTCACGAGGCTTTGAACGGGGATTCGGGTGCCGATCTGAAGCTCCAGAGGGACGACAAGCTCTACGTTGAGGGGTTGAAGCCTCGAATCACGGTTGAAGGAGAGGTCTACTTTCCAGGATCTTTCCCCCTCGAAGCGGATCTTACCCTTCGGGACCTGATTCAAAAAGCGGGGGGGTTCACACCCCATGCCTCGCTTGCCCAAGCCTCGGTGTTCCGCCAGGTGCAGTATGAGGGCGGTCAAGACAGGGCAAACCGGCTCAAGTCCCTCTCACCGGCCATCTTGACGCCGGACCAGCGGACCTACCTATCCATGAAAACGCAGCAGGAACGAGCCCGCCTCCCCGTGGACTTCGTGGCCCTGTTCGTGGGAAACGACGCTTCACAGAACATCACGCTGCACGCGGATGACATCGTCCGAGTGCCCAAGCTGGTCCCTTCTATACTGGTCACCGGTTTCGTCATCACCCCGGGCGCAATCCCTTTCGATTCTACCTATGCTGTTCGAACCTACATCGACCGGGCGGGCGGGTACAACGAGCGGGCCAAATCCGGCGACGTGATCGTAATCAAGGCCAGTACGGGAAACTGGATCGACGCTTCCAAGGTAAACCGGCTTGATCCCGGGGACGAGATCTACGTTCCGGGCAAAATGCCCGGTGAGACATGGCGCCTCTTCCGAGAAACACTGCTAGTACTCACTCAGGTCGCTACGCTCGTTATCGCCGTCAGGAGTATTCGCTGATGGATCGCGAGAAGAACCTGCTGGATCATCTCGAGGTCATCGTTAGGTGGCGGCGGATGATCGTGTCCGTCATTCTGACCGTCTCTTTGATCACGGCGATCATCAGCCTGGTCCTCCCCGAAGCCTACCGGGCCTATTCCGTCGTCTATCCTCCCAAGGAAAGTCAGGAGAATTTCGGCCTGTCGAGCCTCCTGGGCAACCTCCCGATGGGAATTCTGGGGATGAGCGAGGGCGCTGTCTCGGCGACCGATTTCGTGCCTGTACTAAAAAGCAACCGCGTGGCAGGTGCCGTAATCCGGCGATTCGACCTTTCGGAGCGATACGAACCGGAAACGCGCGAGGAACTCTTCGAAATGGTCGCCGACCGTCTGGAGGTGGAGCTCTCCCGTGAAAAGTTCCTTTCCGTTTCCTACGAAGATGAAACGCCCCACCTCTCCGCGGACATCACAAACGCGTTCGTGGAAGAACTGGATCTCGCACTGCGGGCGAGGCGCCAGGAACAAGCCGGAGGACTCAGAGACTATTTCGAGAAGCGACTCGTTGAAGCCAAGCGCCAGATGCGGGGTGCAGAGCGGGCATATCACGACTTTCAAAAGGAGCACATGGCCCTGGACCTGGAGTCCCAGGCAAAGTCGCAGATCGAATTGGCCTCTAACCTATTTACGACCTTTGGAGAACTGGTCATTAAAAGGGAAATGGCTGCCAGCCTGATGGAACCCGACCACCCCCAATTGAAACAGCTGGACATGGAGATCTCCGGCGCAAAGGAGGCCCTGGACCGAATTCTGATGGGCCGGTTCGGGACAGAGAAACAGACCGGGGAACAGAACGTTGGGACGAACGGAGAGCTCCCTGAAATCTTCATCCCCTTCCGGGAAGTCCCCGCCCTCGGGCTCCAGGCCATGCAACATCTGCGAGACGTTGAAATCCAGAACGCCATCTACCAGTTCGTCCGACAGGAGTACGAGAAGTCAAGTCTGGAGGAGGCGAAGGAGACGGCAGTCGTCATCGTGCTCGACCGTGCCCTGCCACCGGAAACTCGGAGCAAACCCAGGCGGACGCTCATGGTCTGCCTCGCGGCAGGTCTCAGTCTGGTTCTGAGCGTCCTGCTCGCCTTCACCTTCGAGGCCTATCGAGGTCTTGAGTCGGACGACAGGGCGAAGTTGCAGGGCATATTTCGTGAACTGAGGTCTAACAAAGAGGTCTAGTGCCTGGTGGAGACGTTTTTGATCGGGTGGATGGGAAGGGGCGTAATCGACCAAAAGTCAGGACCTGATCGAGGGATGATGAATCTGCGACAAGGGTGGCTCTGGCTGGCGGTCCTGCTCTTGGTGTCTTGGGCTGGAATCGGTTCCGCACAGGAACCGGGCGTTCTCGTAACGATTGCGGGTGGAGGGGATCGGGAGGAAGAACAGATGCCGGCGGTTGAACTCCTGCTTCAAACCCCATTTGATGCGGAGCTCGATTCTGCCGGTAATTTTTATGTCGCTGACACCTTCAATCATCGCGTCCGAAAGGTCGATGCTGCCACCGGTCTTGCCGTCACGGTCGCGGGTACGGGCGTCGCAGGTTTCTCCGGGGATGATGGACCTGCTACATCCGCTCAGCTCAACGAGCCGCACGGGTTGAGCCTCGATTCAGCCGGCAACCTTTACATTGCTGATTCGGCTAACGGCAGGATCCGCAGAGTAGACGCCATCACGGGAACCATCACGACAATCGCCGGTACGGGTGACCGCGGAAACGCGGGAGACGGCGGATTGGCATCGGAAGCGACATTCGATGAAATCGTCGACCTCCAGGTTGACGGAGACGGAGGTCTCTTCCTCGCGGAGGGGATCGGCGCCTCTCAGCGGGGTGAAAACCATCTGGTCCGGCGAATAGATTTCGCGTCGGGCATCGTCGAGCGGTTCGCAGGCAGCGGAAGCGCCATCTACTCGGGCGACGACGGTCCGGCGACCGAGGCTGGATTCTCTCCCCAGGGATTGGCACTGGACGCGGAAGGCAACCTCTACATCGCGGATTTCAACAACCACCGCATCCGGAGAGTTGCGAGGACCACGGCGACGATAACCACGGTCGCGGGCCGGGGTGCGGCAAATCCGATCACGCTCGAAGGTGGATATGGGGGGGATGGTGGGCCTGCCACCCTGGCCCAGCTGAACGTTCCCTTCGGCATCGCCGTCGACGACGCCGGCAACCTTTACCTGGCCGACACAGGGAACCATCGCGTTCGGATGGTTGAAGCAGAAACCGGCGTCATTCTGACCGTAGCCGGTAACGGCAGGGTGGGTCTGGTGGGAGAAGGGGGGTTGGGCCTGGAGTCGGAATTGAACCTGCCGGTGCGGGTCCAGGTCGAACCGGGGGGTGACCTGCTGATCGTAGATACGGAGAACAATCGGATAAGGCGGCTCGTGGACCCATCTTTCCGGACACCGATTTTCGACCTCTTCCAGACGGCCCTCGACTTCAGGGAGGTCAGTGTCGGGGATCCCAAGACCCTCTTCCTGGATGTTTCGAACGACGGGAACGCTACACTTACGATCACCGACGCCACCGTCGACGTCCCGGATTTTGCCGTCACTTCACCCCTTCCGGCCGAGATCCCGCCCTTTGAAAGCGTACAGGTTGCTGTCCAGTTGAACCCAATCAGGGAGGGCGGCCTAGAAGGGCTGCTCACGCTGAGCTCCGATGACCCACGGCGTCCGACATCCACGGTCATCCTCCGAGGCGCTGGTCTCTTCCCGGACATCGGCGTCACCCCCCTAGAGCTGGATTTCCCACGCACCTTCGTCGGGAGCGAGGCGTCAGGGGAACTCCTGGTATCCAATCTCGGAGCCGGTGTGCTCGTCGTCGACAGGGCGATCCTGAGCGACACCACTCAGTTCGCTGTCGGACTCACGGATTTCTTGCGCGTTACGTCAGGTCAGGTCGCCTCCCTTTCTGTCACCTTCCGCCCGACACGCCCCGATACCCAGCGAGCCGCATTGACGCTCTTCTCCAACGATCCGGATGAACCCGGCGTCCTGATCAACCTGAGCGGGGTCCCAAGAGTCCCCAAACCCGGCGGGTTCGCTGACGCGGGCGAATCTGTGGGGATGGGGGATTCCGGGGCCGGGTTCGGGGCCGCGTGGGGCGATTTCGACGGCGATGACGATCCCGATCTCTATCTGGTCCGGAGCCTCTCACCGAACCTCCTCTATCGAAATGACGGGGGGGCCTTCACGGAGGTCGGCTCGGACCTGGGCGTGGACGACAACGGTGACGGCAGCGCGGCAGCCTGGGCGGACTATGACGGTGACGAAGACCTCGATCTTTACCTTACCAACTTCGGAACACCGAATCGCCTCTTTAGAAACGATGGCTCGGCGTTCGTCGACGTCGCGTCGGCAGCCGGCGTTGCCGACGAGGGCGACGGCTATGGCGCGGCTTGGGCCGACTACAACAGAGATGGATATCCCGACCTTTACCTGGCCAACTTCGGCCGAAATCGCTTCTTTCGAAACGACGCGGGGACGTTCACCGAGATCGCCGGCGACCTCGGACTGGCAGATTCGAACAGCAGTGTGCAGCCCGTCTGGGGCGATTTCGACAACGATCGGGATCCCGACCTCTTCCTTGCGAACAGCGGGGCGAACCGATTCTTCCGGAACGATGGGGGGACCTTTACAGACATCACAGATCAGACAGGCCTGACGGAAAACGGGCCCAGCACCGGCGCCGCCTGGGGCGACTACGACAACGACGGAGACCTAGACCTCTACGTAGTCTACTTCGGTGAACGGAACAGACTCTATTCGAACGAAGGCGGCTTCTTCCGGGAACTGGGCCTGGGGTTGGCGGTCAACGATCCGGGCCGCGGCAGAGGGGTCGCTTGGGCCGACTTTGACAACGATGGGGACCTCGACCTCTACGTGACAAACAGCGGTGAACCCAACCTCCTCTTCCGAAACGATGAAGATCGGTTCAGACAGGTCGCAGAAGAGCTCGGTGTAGACGTCGATGCAGACAGCCGCGGTGTGGCTGTGGCCGACTTCGACGGAGAGGGCGGGCTCGACCTCTACGTCGCGATCCAGGACGGGACAGATCGGATCTACCGCAATCAGGAAGCGAACGGAAACTGGTTTGTCGTGCGTCCGCGGGCAACGCAGAGCAGTCGAGATGGGATTGGCGCCCGGTTCGAGATCTCCTATTCAGGAAGGCGAGCCATTCGAGAAGTGTCCGGCGGGTCCTCCTACCTTTCTTATGACGCCCTCTCGGTCGCCTTTGGTGTCGGTGATGCAGAGCTTGTGGATACGCTCACGGTCCGCTGGCCTCTTGGCATCGTCCAGCGCCTGTTTGACATTCCCGTCAACCAGGCGCTCGAAATGATCGAAACCGTTCCGTTGCCACCGGTCCGGATCCTCCTCCAGCCCAGATCTTCATCTCTGGTGGCTACGGGGGATGCGGAGGTCGAAATCCTCGCGGCTGTTCTGAACGAACAGGAGGAGACCGTACTGCTGAGTGGCCTCCCCATAACCTTCAAAAAAGAGTTTGGCAGCGGAAATTTTCTGGGGCCCAGGACTGTGAACTTACAGGACGGGCTCGCAAGTACGCGTTTTAGGGCCGGGCAAACGCCGGGCACGGTCCATATCACGGCTCGGGCGGTCGGGATCGAGGAGCAGCTGACGATCGACCTCATCCCCAGAGTCGAAACCGAGCAGGCCACTCTCACGACCGTTTCCGGTGTTGGGTTCGGGTTCTCCCCTCCCGGTGACGGCGTCCCTGCAACCGAAGCTCGGATGCGTCTGCCCAGGGCGGTCGCCGTCGACTCGGTTGGAAATCTTTACATTGCCGACACACAGAGCAACCTCATCCGTGTCGTAGATGCACAGTCCGGCATCATTTCTACGATCGCTGGGGAAGAGCTGGTCACGGTATCGGATGGGGACGGGGGACCGGCATCGGATGCGCGGGTAGCTGACCCGCGTGGACTTGCCTTGCTCCCCAACGGCGACCTGTTGATCGCCGAACAGGGCGGCCAGGTCGTGCGAAGGGTGGTCGCCCTGTCCGACACGATCGTCGCCTTCGCCGGTCGGGGCGTCTCAGGGTTCGGGGGTGACGACGGACCGGCCGAAGCCGCCAATCTCTCCTCCCCTGTGGGCCTCTTTGCCGATCCCGGCGGCAGCGTCTGGATCGCCGACCAGTTCAACCATCGCATTCGAAGGGTAAATCCCGAGGGTGTGATTACAACGGTAGCCGGAAGCATCCAGCAGGGCGATGCAGGCGACGGCGGGCCGGCAACCCAGGCGCGCTTGAACCGACCCCACTCGGTGGTCGCGGATAGCCTGGGCCGAATCTTCATCGCGGATACGCAGAACCACAAGGTCCGCATGGTCGACGAGTTCGGCACGATCACCACCGTTGCAGGTACGGGCGACCCGGGATTCTCGGGTGACGGTGGGCCAGGCTTC
This sequence comes from Candidatus Latescibacterota bacterium, assembly GCA_965248435.1. Taxonomy (GTDB): domain Bacteria; phylum Latescibacterota; class UBA2968; order UBA2968; genus CBDFJH01. The sequence continues at coordinate 4,741,815 of OZ252100.1, read as the reverse complement.
CTCGCCAACCTCGCGGCCCCACGAAGCCTGGCGCTCGATCGGCAGGGTCACCTCTACATCGCCGATACGGACAACCACGTCATACGTGTACTGGACGTGGAGCGCGGACTCATCCAGACCGTTGCGGGGACTCGAACATCTGGCTTCAACGGAGACCTGGGATTCGCATCAGAGATCAGTCTGGACACGCCTTCCGGTCTATTTGCTGCGCCAGACGGCAGGGTTTACATCGCCGATTCAGGTAACCACCGAATTCGGGTGCTCACGATCGAATTCCGAGGACTGCTCCCCGGCCTGCCTCCCGGAGGTGAAGCCGTCGACTTCAACGACGATGGCCAGCTCGACTTCTTCGACTTCATCCTCTTCGCGGGTGCCTTCGGTTCTATGGACACGCGTTTCGACCTGGACGGCGATGGGTTTGTCGGCTTCGGAGACCTGATCCAGTTTGCCTCATTCTTCGAGCTCACGAGTGGATTCGCTTCTTCCTACCGGGGGCGATCCTTGAAATGACCTCTCCTGCCCCGACCCAGCCTGCAACCGGCATTCATCTTTCTCACGCTGCAGACCTCATCCGCGGCGGGGGAGTAATCGTCTATCCTACCGAAACCGTCTACGGCCTCGGCGCCGACCCTTTCGATCCGAATGCTTTGAGCCGTATTTTTTGCGTCAAACAAAGGGATTTGGGCAAGGCCGTCATTCTCCTCATCCGAGGCGAAGACGATCTGGATCGACTCGCAGCTGAAGTCCCTCCAACCGCGCACGACCTGATGGAGGCGTTCTGGCCGGGGCCGCTCACCCTCGTTTTCAAGGCAGCCCACGATCTGCCTCAAGGACTCCTCGGTACAAGTTCCACGATTGCCCTTCGCACCTCGGATGCCCCCATCGCTCAGGACCTTCTGGCACGTGTTGGCGGTCCGGTTACGAGCACCAGCGCAAACCTCTCCGGCCACCCACCTGCCCGATCGGCGATCGAGGCGGCTTCTCAGCTGGGTGATCGAGTGGATCTGATCCTGGATGGCGGAACGCTTCCCGATGCACGGCCTTCGACGATCATCAATGTCGCTTCGGAAAAGGCCAGTATCATCAGAGCGGGTGAGATTTCCGAGGAGGCAATACACCGTGTGATGAACATCTAGCAGACGAAGCCTCTTTAGAGAGGTCAACTAAAAAGAGGAAAGGGGACTCGCGCACAAGCGAGTCCCCTTTCCTCTTTAGCCACAACTTCCTTTTCGATCACCTATTCAACGTCCACCTGGTCGGCGTTCAACTCTTTTTTTGCATATCTCAACGCCAGTCCGCTCTCCACGACCAGATCCACAATCTTGCGATCCAGCTCCTGATCCTTCACCATAAATCCCATGATCTTGAGCGCCTGGGAAAGGGGCATCGGCCGCCGGTATGGGCGATCCGGCGCAGTCAGGGCTTCGAAGATATCAGCGACCGCCATGATCCGTGCCTGGAGGGGCAGCTGATCTGCCGTCAGCCCGCCTGGATATCCCTTCCCGTTCAGTTTCTCGTGGTGACCGCCCGCATATCTCGGAATCTGCCCGAGTTTTTTGGAAAACGGAAGCTGAGTCAGCATCTTGATGCTCACGGCCGCATGGTTGTTGATGATCTGGCGCTCCTCCTCTGTCAGCGTCCCCTTTCGAATCGACAGGTTGTAAACCTCATCTTCGGTCAGCCGGTTGTGAAGGTCCCCGTTCATCTGATAACTCTGTCCTGCGATCCCCGCAAGTCGGTCGATATGTTCATCGGCCATGAACTCGCCACCCGTGTTGCACTGAGTGATGAAGGCCAGTTCCTCTCTGAGTGCCGACACCTGCCGTTGAAACTCCTTTTCGATTCGATCCAGCACGTCGGACTCGCCTTCCCGGACCTCGAGCTTCTTCCTCAGGCTGGAAATCTCGGCATCCCGGATCAGAATCTCGTAACGCGTTCGGATGGTTTCAAGCCGATCGTAAATCGTTTCCAGTTTCGTGGACTTATCCACCACATACTCCGGGGTCGTAATTTTCCCCACATCGTGCATCCAGGCCGCAATACGGAGTTCGTTCAGCTCATCCGTACCAAATCTCACCTTCCCCCACAGCCCGTCCTTGGACCCGTTGATTTGTTCTGCGATCATCATCGTCAATTCCGCAACTCTACGTACGTGGCCAGCGGTGTAAGGAGATTTTTCGTCAATCGCGGCAGCAATCGTTTGAATAAACGAATCGAAAAGATTTTCCAGGTCCTGGATCAGACGAGCATTTGTGATTCCGATCGCGGCCTGAGAGGCAAGAGATGTTACGAGGTTCTCGTAGTCGGACGGAAAGGGTATAACCTTTTTCTCTGAATCCTGGGCGTTCAAGAGCTGCAGCACACCGATATTGTCATCTTCGTGGTTTCGAAGCGGCACAACCAGCATGGAGCGCGATCGATAGCCAGTTGCCTCATCATACCGTCGAGGGCCGGTAAAGTCGAACCCTTCTGCTTCGTAAACGTCGGGAATATTCACTGCTTGACCCGTATTCGCAACGTAGGTAGACACGTTCGAGAGGTTCACCTGTCCGTCAGTCACGAGAGGCACCGGCGGAAACACGGTCTTGTCTACTTTAACTGAACTTGTGCCCCCAATCCGCGTCTCCATGGAATCGTTCTGTACGATCTTCCAGTCAAGATGCTTTCCGTCCTCGCTAACAGAATAGAGGGTCCCCGCATCTGCTCGAGTAAACCGCCTGGACTCGTCTACGATCATTTCCAGGAGCACGTCGATATCACGCTCACTCGAAAGCGCGATGCCGATGCGGCAGAGGTTTTCAATCTGAGCCTTCAGCTCTGTGGCCAGCATGGGTTACTCCAAGCACATCCCGGCACGAGGAAAAACAAGGCGCCTTGCCTTTAGCACATACATCATAAAGATTCTACGAAGGGATTGTCAAGCGGAAGGATTAGTCCGTCGAGAGGCGGCGTATCACGCGGGCCTCAGCCGAAGAGGCCTGAGACCGGCGTTCGATAAGACTCGGGTCCGAAAACTGCGAATTGCGTCTCAAGTAGCCGAGGAGGAGATCCTTCGGCAGGGATCGCTTCAATCTGGATCGCTCCGATTGGCTGAGCTGGGATCCGCGGACGAGAGAGGCGTTGAATCCGGGCGAAACCGCTTGCAACCTGGTGATCTGGGCCGGAGAGGGAGAAGATGCCTCGCCCAGCTTGCGAACCGCCTCCGACGCGAATGCCGAAAGCTTCTCCAGGCGCCTCAAGCGTGCCGGTGAATACGTAGCCTCGATGCGTTTGACTCGGTCGGGATTGAGTTCAGATCTTCTGTGAATAGCCCGGCTTTGGGCTGGACCGAACTCGCTCTTTGTCACGAGGAATCTGAATTCAGATGGGGCATAGAAAGAGGCTTCGATAATTTGCGACCAGGTCGCTGGAGTTGGCCGAGACTGGCGGTCGATCGTCACACCCACGCCCGACTGTGAAGCCGCCGGGTCTGGTGAAATCAGCGTAAGGCAGATGATCAGCGTCGAGGTGGCTTTGGAAATGTGAGTGAACACGTGAAGTAACTCCTGACCCATCTTTGTGCGTGGAGCGCTCGACTCGATTTAACTTGAAACCAGAAGCTGACGCTTTTGGCGGACACGGTCCGCCAGAAACGTATGGCGTTCATTCACTACATTATTTCGAACCGCAATTCCCAACGCTTTTGTTGTCCCGACGATTACCACAAGCTCCTTCGCACGTGTGATCGCGGTGTAGAGCAAATTGCGCTGCAGCATCACATAATGCTGAGTCGTTAACGGGAGGATTACCGAGCGATACTCCGAGCCCTGGCTCTTGTGGACAGTGATTGCATAAGCCAGAACGATCTCGTCCAGTTCGGAGAACTCATATTGCGCCGTTCGGTCGGGGAAGGACACCGATACAACCTGCTCAGCCTCAACGATCGATTGGATTCGGCCGATATCCCCGTTGAAGACGTCCTTGTCATAGTTGTTCCGGATCTGCATCACCTTGTCACCCACACGAAACCGGGTCGCGCCCTTCTGCAGTTCCGTTCCATCTGGATTGAGCGTCTGCTGCAGCAGACAGTTGAGGTTCTCGGCGCCCGTCTCTCCGCGGTACATCGGACTCAGCACCTGAATGTCGTCCATCGGATCGATCCCGTAGGCGCCCGGGAGCCGCTTCTTGCAAAGATCGCAGATCGTTTCTGCGACCTTCCCCGGATCCTCTTCCTCGACAAAAAAGAAGTCGGACCCCTGAGTATTTTGAATGTCAGGGAATTCACCAACATTAATCTCGTGCGCATTCCTGACGATTCGGCTCGCCTCCGCCTGCCTGAAGATCTCATTTAGACTGACGGTTTCGACAGCCCCGGAAGCGATTACATCTTTAAGCACGCTGCCGGGCCCGACGGAGGGCAGCTGGTCCACATCACCAACCAGCACCAGGGTGGCACTCAGCGGAACAGCCTGCAACAGGCTGTTCATCAGATAGATGTCCACCATAGAGATTTCATCGACAATCAGGGCATCAATCTCCAGCGGATGCTCGAAGTCCCTTTCGAACCTCGTCTTCCTGGGACTGAACTGGAGCAATCGATGAATCGTCTTCGCCTCCCTTCCGGTGGCTTCGAACATTCGCTTCGCCGCCCGCCCCGTCGGTGCCGCAAGCGCGATGCGCTTACCCCGCGCCTCGAACAGCTTGATGATCCCCCTGACCGTGGTCGTCTTTCCCGTTCCTGGCCCCCCTGTTATCACGAGCAAACTGTGGGAAAGGGCCTTTCGAAGCGAGACCCTCTGAAGCTCCGCGAAACGAATTTCATCGGCTTCTTCAATGTCACGAATCTCTCGATCTACATCCCCGGCCTCGATCTTCTGGATGCTCGATAGTTGGTGAATTCGGGTCGTTGTCCCCTGTTCGGCATAATACAGCGCTGGCGTATAGACCCGATTCTCCTCCACGACCACTTCCTCCGCCAGCCGAAGGATCTCCAGGCGGGGTGCAATCTTCTTAACGCCCACCTCCAGGGTCTCTGAAGAGATGGCCATCAGTTCATCGGCCGGGAGGAAGACGTGTCCCCCTTCGTCGGCCGCCGTGTTCAACACGTGCCGAAGCCCGGCGAGGATCCGCTTTTCGGAATCCTTTTCCACGCCAAATTTCCCGGCGATCCGATCTGCCGTCTGAAACCCGATGCCCCAGATGTCTCTCGCCAGCCTGTAAGGATTCTCCTGAATGACCGAAACGGCCTCCTGACCGTATTGCTTCCAGATCTTAACGGCGTAACCGGCACCCACATCGTGAGATTGGAGGAAAAGCATCACCTGCCGGATCTCCTGCTGATCTCGCCACGCCTCTATGATTCCGTCCACGCGCTTGGGCCCCAATCCCGGGACCTCCGTGAGGCGCTTCGGGGCTTTCTCGATGATCTCGAGGGTCTCTGTCTTGAAATGATCCACGATTCGCCCGGCTGTGACCGGTCCGATCCCTTTGATCATCCCCGAACCGAGATATTTTCGAATGCCATCGATCGTGGCGGGCTGCTCCGTCAGATAAGAAACGATCTTGAACTGCCGCCCGTATTGCGGATGGGTCGCCCAATCCCCGTCCAGCAGAACAGACTCCCCGGCACTAAGCTGAATCGTCTCACCGACGACCGTCACGACCCCTTTCCCCCGGCCTTCAGGCAGCAGCCGGGCGACAGTGTATCCGGACGTCTCGTTCTGATATGTGATCCGCTCAATTACGCCTTTGAGGCGTGCCATGGTAAAGTCCGTATCTCGTATAAGTGTATCTCGTCAAACGCAACGCCCGTCGCCATACGGGCAGCCCCCCGTAGCTGCCCGTATGGCGGAGGGGTGTATCACGCTTGCTTGATAGAAGGATTTATAGACCTGTAGGGGCAAGAGACAACGCGATCTCGATGTTTAAACTTATTGGCAGAAGAAAGAAAGACCTCGGCTAATCTACGAGGACTCAGCCGCAGATCAAGCTGAACTTCGCCATCGGGGTGCAATTAGATTTTGTCACTGCATGCCTGGATCAGGGCCTTCCGAAGATGGAACTGACTCCGCTGTTTGGCCGTGTGTTTTTTTTCGTGTCCAGAAACTCCGGCACATCTTTGTCGATTAAGGCAATGATCCCGTCACCGGCAACGATTCCGCAAAAAGAATTCGACAAACTGCAGGCCTACCACTGGCCGGGCAATGTTCGGGAGCTGGAAAATGTGATCGAGCGGGCCATGATCACCAGCCCAGGAAGGCAACTGGAATTGGGCGACTGGCTCCCGAAAACCCGTGCCTCGTCCGCCGGGTCATCGGTTTCTACTCTGGAAGAGCTTGAGCGAGAACATATCCTAAAAGTGTTGGACCAAACGGGCTGGCGGGTAAGCGGAGAAAAGGGTGCGGCAAAGATTCTGGAAATAAAGCCAACGACTTTGCAGGCGAGGATGAAGAAACTAGGGATCAAGTGCAAGAGATGAGAATTATCAATATTTAACGAGTCTCCAAGATATTGGGATTTTTTTGTCTCTTCCGAAGGCCCGTAAAACGGTTCTGTTGAGTTTGGTGTTGTATTTCCAACCATTTGAGTCATTTCTCAAATGGTTTTTGTTTTTGGCATACGCCTTGCAATGCGAGACAGCGCAATGGAGAATACAACTCACACGATCCTGACCGATGCGGACTTCGAAAAGGAGGGCGTTATGTTGGGAAGACTTTCACACCGTATGGTATATCTCCACGACCAGACTTGGCCCATAAGACTTTCTCGGCTCCCGGAGATCAGAAGGAGATTTCGTCGAGGCTTACGAGTTCGAGGGCCTAGAAAGTGAACTATTTCAGATTACTGTTTGTAGGTTCTGATGGGGCAACCCGTCTGTTTGGCTCTATCTGATTTATCTATGAAGACGAGCGTCAGGGCAGCCTCGTGGCTAGGAATGATCCTAGACGGGGCCTTCCTGGTCGGCTAACTCCCTCCCGGCTGCCAGAAATGCTCCTTGCGGGGCTGCCCTTTACCGAGCGTTCCCGCGCATATCCTGGATCGTTACGATTTCAGTTGCTAAAGCGTCACCTAAAGGAGGTTTGGCCATGTCTACGTTAGTAACCCCTACGACAGACAGATTAGATTGGTTCAAGGAACTGTATGACCAGCATCAAGAGGAAGTGATGGATCTCCTGGAATATCTCGAGCTGTGTGAGAGTGATTCGATGATGTACGCTTCACCCCACGATCGACTTCTAAGGGCTATCGGCGAGCCTGTGCTCCTCGATACGAGCCCAGATCAGGTGGCGTATCGTTCACCTCACCGACAGGCCCGAGCACAGGCTGACCGAACGGTTCACACTCCTAGCAAACGACGTGTTGCTGCCCGAGTTCATCGAGATCTACATCCGAAGTGACCTGAACATCGAGCTGACCCGCAGCGACATCTCCTGATCCTCGTGGGGCTTCAGCCTTGGTGCCGGTGTGAAGAAGTGTGAACTGAAACGAGCGTTTTCCGCTGGCAGCATCATCACTGACGGTCGTCGAAAGCCTGACGGCAAATCGGATCAGAAATCCGCCATTTAGATTGAGTTTCTCTACGCCAAGTAAGGAAAAGCCATTTGGAAGGCTTCACAGAAGGAGACAGAATTAAGCAATATTTGCGGAACGGTTTCCATCTATACAAGGAGTGCACGGGGTAGATCCAGCGACGTAATTAATTAATACAGTGGTGGTTGCAACGCAGCTACTAAAGTAAAGAATCTTAAATTAATCTAATGGAGAACGATTATGACTGATAAGAAAGCATCGACAGATTATCCAATCCACGACCTTCTTGCGGAACGGTGGAGCCCCTACGGCTTCGAAGACCGGTCGGTTGCGGAGGCCGACCTCCGCTCTTTGTTTGAGGCGGCTCGCTGGGCAGCGTCCTCCTATAACGAACAGCCTTGGAACTTTTTTGTTGCGACCAAGGAAAATCCTGAGGAGTTCGCACGACTCCTCTCCTGTCTCGTAGAGGCAAATCAAGAGTGGGCGAAGGCTGCACCGGTGCTTGTGTTGGGTGTCGTTAGTCTGAAATTTTCGCAGAACAACAAGGACAATCGGGCCGCCGTTCACGACCTTGGTCTTGCCGCCGGAAATTTGGTGGTCGAGGCGACGGCCCGAGGCCTGTGTGTCCATCAGATGATCGGTATACTTCCCGACAAGGCGCGTGAGGTCTACCAAATACCGGAGCATTATGAGGCGTGGACGGCTATGGCGATCGGATACAAGGCAGACCCGGCCAAACTGCCAGATGCTCTGAAAGAGCGCGATCTAACACCGAGGCAGCGAAAGCCGCTGAGTCAGTTCGTGTTCACCGGCAAGTGGGGACAACCGTCTCCGCTGGTGCTGAAGCGCAACTTCTAACCATGCGGTCGAGCGAATTGCAAGCCGCTAGCGCGGCGTCGATAGCTGTTTTGCGGTCAAATGCAAGCGGTCGTCCCATGTCAACTCAACGTGTTTTCTCAATGCCATGCGGCGAGATTGCTTTTAGTGGACACATTCGGCGTCTAGTTTTTTAGTTTTCGGTTGGATCAAACAGAGAGAGGAACAGACAATGAAAGCGTTTTATATGATCGATATTACAATCAAAGATGGCCAAAAATTTCAGGAATATGTTGACCACGCCAAGCCACTGGTAGAAACATTTGGCGGTGGTATGTTAATTCGCGGTCGTGAATTAGACAGTGATAACAAGCCAGTCGAAGGAAAGCTCATAGGCGTGATGGAATTCCCATCCGTAGAGATCGCACGCGCTTGGTATAATTCTGACGAATACAGAGCAATCATCCGGATCCGCGATGCAGGCTCTATTAGCGAATTTACACTCTACGAAACCGTGAAGCCGCATAGCATGGATTAGCAGTCCAGCGATTTGTTGCGTCTGACGGTGTGCAGGTTGATTTAGTCAAATATCTTTGAAATTGCCCAGCGGTGAAGAAGATCATCGCCCCCGCACGTAGTACCCAGACAACAGGAGCAACCACATGACCGAGCACAACACCCGCGTTGACGAGATGCTGGGCGACAAGTCCTTTCACATCGAGTTCCACGGCTACCTTTCCAACCACGCCAAGCACGCTGTCATCGCCTTGAACGGGCTAGGCGCGCCCGCTGAAGACATCGCGGCATATGTCGAGGAGTACGCGAGAACTACCTACGGGTTCGGTCTGGAACCTCCCAAGCAATCGGACATCCAACTCACGGAAGAGAACTGGAGAGACTTCCTCGGGAAGCACGAGCAGTTCACTTCTCTCTGCCGCTTCTTCGAGGAGCGTGTCGAGACCCTTGGCCTCGAGCAGACCCTCAAGGTCTACGTTCCGGAGCTTCTTCGGGGGTGCGTGGGGGCACTCCTCCACGGAACGATTCACCTAGGCTGGGCCTTGGACGCAGGCCACAGGGGGATGACCATCGAGGGCCTTGCGTACCTCGCGTTCTCCTACGTGTCGTGCTATCCCGAGCGGACCTTCTCCAAATCGAAGCCTCTAGCCGCTGACCGCACGCCGTTGAATTCGATGCAGCGAATCGCTGCCGAGTGGGACCGCGACAGACAAGCTCTCTCGAGTTGGGTCGATGACACGCTCAGCAGCCCGGAGCTCAGTGTCGCTGCCGGATTCCAGCCAGTGCTCGAGCACACCGGAGCGCAGCTACACATCGCCCGAGTGCTCGCGGAAGGGCACCCCCTCATCCACACCACACCCTTGTGGATGGAGAACGCCGGCCAGGAGGAGGTCTGGGGGCAGCTCTACTACGCAGTCATGCTCTTGTACCTGAGCAATCCCGGCGACTTCGTGCTCCTTCACCTGGTCACATCCCTGCACGCCGTCGAACAAATCGCTCGGCATCTACCGCGCGATGAGCAGTCAAAAGCCATCAAGTGCTACTGGACAGCAATGCTCGGAGTCCTGTTCTCTCTGAAGGCCGTTCCGACGAAGGCAAGTCTCGACGATCTGCACGCGCGCTACGCGGACTCGATCGATGCTGTGGAGAGCGCGAGCGTGGGCAGGGAGTGGAAGAGTTCCACCGAACGCGCGCTTGCGGAGCGAGAAGAGCACAACCCCAAGCTGGTCTACGTGCTGCGGAAGCTGTGGGCGCGGTTCGGACACCGGTCAGTTTACCGGGTTGCAGCCGGGTACTTCACGGAAACGCCCGTGATCGCACCAGACCCCGTTCAATCAACCGGAAACTGAGAGGCCACGTTATGAACGTCGACCACATCGTCCTTTGGGTAGACAACCAGCAGCATTCTCTCGCGTTCTTCGTGGACCTTCTCGGCATGGAGCCTGCGAATTGCCTCCAGGACGATCATTATGACCTACTTACAAGGCTTTATCAGACAGATTCTGCGGCTAAGAGAACCACCTCACAGCCTGTCTTGTTTGCGTCGAGAGGAATTACAGCAGATTCGGACAAGTCTCAGTCCTCTGAACTGTTTCCACTATCCTTCGGCTGCTCATATAGCCGGCCAAAATCGGTCATATCGAAGATTCTTTGAAGTGATGGCGGCGCCTCGGGGACTCTAAGGGGCACGGTCCATTCAAAACGCAAGTCCTCGGTATCTGAGAGCCCCGACACAGTCAATGATACGGCTTTTGTAGCCTCCGCGATCAGCTTACCGCCTTCTTCAGGTAAGCTGGCTGGAAACAAAACGTGAACCGTAATTGCCGGGTTGAAAGCACTGAGGTCTTTCAACATCGGCAGATCTGCACTTGAAGCCCTGACGAATTGGCCTCCGTCGTTCTCAAGAAAGAGGTAGTCCTCGAATGACGAGGGGATCTTCAGGCTCGCAGTAAAATCTGATTCGTCCCTGATGCTCATCCTCAGCATAACCGGAATCCATGCTGGAAGTGCACATCTATTTCTGCTACAGCCTGCTTGATCACATCCATCCCCAATCGTTTCTGTTTCCAAATAACCGCACCGCTGGTGATGAGAGCTTGTTGAGGCACTACCAAGGCGGTGACGTCTACCTTGTCCAACGATTCAATCTTGGAGTGAGCAAAGAGCAGAATGCCGCGATAGGCCACCAAGCCCTCCTTCGTGACATCGCTCAGAGGCAAGCCAGACGCATACGCTGCACTGCTCATCGTGCAAAACAAGATCATTAATCCGACCGCGAGCCATCTTGAAATTCTCATCTCACATCCCTCCCTAGTTGGGGTGTTGGTGGATTCAGCCAGCTGGAAGCTGCCACCCCCTCCCCACGATAATACGAGGGTGGCGAGATCCGCTTCCAGCCAGCCGACTTTGGTATTGGAGCGCATTCTGAAATTCGAATCAAAACAGGTTACCCTCTTTCATTGAGAAGAAGCCTTGGTCAGCGGTCACGATCAGGTGATCCAAAACCTCGATCCCCAAGAGCTCGCCCGCCTCCCGCATCCGCTTTGTCAATTCGATATCTTCCCGGCTCGGTGTGGGATCACCGCTCGGATGGTTGTGGGCCAGGATGATTTGGGCCGCGTTGTTCAAAATGGCCGCCTTGAAAACCTCCCTTGGATGGACCATCGACCCATTCAGCGTGCCGATACTGACCACCTCCATCGCAATAGGGCAATTGCGGGTGTCCAGGTGCAAGGTCACGAAGGTCTCCCGGTCCCGCCCAACGATGTCCTTGAGCCAGGGTAGGGAATGGATGGGCCGAGTTATGGAGTCGGGCCGCTTGTTCCTTTTGTCCCCGTTTTCGATAAGTCCTACCTCTAACAGTTTGATGGTGGCCATTGGAGCTTCAAATGGTTAAGCCCGCCAAGTAGCGATTCACCAGGCGGGCTCTTTCGGTTCAATATGTCACTTTTCGGGCTCAAGGTGGGCCCCGTATTTATCGTAATAGACTGTTTTAACGTTACTTACGATAAGATCAATATAGGGGCTCGAGTGGCCTTAAATCAAGACAATTTTCCCCTCACAGGATAACCCCAAGAAACTTGGGTATTTAGCGTAGGCCGGGTGAAAGACGGGTCTCGGCCCAGGCACGGATACTTGGTTCTCAGGGCCATTATAATGGCATAGTCGGGAATCGTCGCAATACCATCGGCCTGGAAGGTGACCCAGGGCTTGGGTTTCGAGGGTATCGATGGTAAAGATGGTATTTTAGGATCTTCATTAAAAAAGGGGAGCCAATCAGTGGCTCCCCTTTATCGAATCCCCGAGTTCAATAAGGAAGTGCAACACTTAGGGTAGCAACTGTCCTATCCTAAGTGTATGGGAAACAATTACAAGCATCTTACGATAGACGAACGCGAGCAGATTGCGCTTTGTCGAGCCACTGGTGCAAGCCTTAGAGATATTGCCAAGGCCCTTGACCGGAGCGCCAGCACGATTTCAAGAGAGTTGAAACGTAATCCGTCCCCGATAGCTGAGAGTTACTCGGGCCTCCAGGCTCACAGAAGGGCTGAGAAACGTAAGCGGGAGGCCGGCAAGCGGAAACGGCTGAAGAATCCGGTTATCCGGCGATATGTCGAGACCAAACTCAAGCAAGGATGGTCTCCCGAGTTGATCGCTGGGAGGCTTCCCGAGGAGCGTCCGAGCGCGGGTATCAGCCACGAAGCCATCTACCAGTATATCTACGATCCAAAGGTGCACAAGCAGCGGGATCTGGTTGCTTGCTTATCCCGAGCTCACAAAAAACGAAAGCCGCGGTGGCATACCCGAAAACACCGGGAAAGCCACATTCCAGGCCGTATTTCGATCGATCGACGTCCCCGTTACATCGAAAAACGGAAACAACCTGGCCACTGGGAATCCGACACCATCATCTCTCGTGAGAGCAAACAGGCCGTTGGCGCTTGTCTTGAGCGATCGTCGAGATACCTACACCTGGCTAAGCTGGCAAAGAACGGACCCTCGGAGGTCGCCGAAGCGATTAATCGACGCCTTGGGCGACATCCTCCCCACATGAGGAAGAGCATCACATATGACAACGGATCCGAAAACGGCCAACATCAACGGGTCAACGAGGTGCTTGGCACCAAATCCTATTTCTGCAAACCGTTCCACAGCTGGGAGCGAGGCGCTGTGGAAAACGCTATCGGTCTGGTCCGCAGATACCTCCCCAAGAAGACAGACTTCTCAAAGGTCAGCAAACACGAGTTAAAGAAAATTCAGAACCGGATCAACAACCGACCAAGAAAATGTCTTAACTTCAAAACACCAGCTGAAGTCTTCAAGTCCAAGTGTTGCACTTAGTCATTGAATCCAGCATCCCTATTTCAGCTTGACCTATTCAGCCCTACCCGTTACCCTTTTTTCGCGTATCTATCCTCACCTTTATTTCAGCATCTATATTCTTTAAACTTCTAAGTCGCGTTACCTCGTGCCCCTACACACAATGCATAGAATTAGGCGGATAACTTATGACCAAAATGATCCTGCGTCCGGAGGGGCAGGCCACCCTTGTTACCTTTGGTTCGTTTCGAACGATGGATCACGACGAGATCATGGAGAACGACGAGGAAAGTGGGAGGATACGGGGGAAGGATGATTTGAGAAGATTTACTCCTTTTTCCCTGACTTGGAATCGTACTCGGATTCGAGTTCCTGGAGCAGTTGGCTCAGTACCGTCTGTGCATCCCCGGAACGTTCGAGCTTTTCGGTCCATTGCCATTCGTCCAGATAGGCCTCACTCTGCTGGAGCCCTTCTTCCATGGCGATCTGATCGATCTCCTCTTGAAAACGATCAGGCATCTTACCCGAAACGGACTTTTTGCCCTCATAAACCTTCACCTGCGCGGGAATACCCTTCCAGTAGAGTACCTTATACTCGGCCATTTCGCGCACCCCTTCATCAGTCCGAGATTCCTGTCGAATTTTTGAACCACGGTTCACGATCCACGGCGATGCAGTAGCCGGTACCCGTGTTTTGATTTCTCGGGGCGACGCAGGCGTCGCCCCCAAACCGTCAGGTCTCTGTAGCCTATCTACCTATCCCGGTAGCCGATCATTCCAGTTCGCCCTTACGATAAGCCATCAGGAAATTCTTGCAGTATTGATCTCTGCCGAGAAGCATGTCTTCAGCGAGCCGATAAGGTTTGGTTTCCCGGTCCAGGGTAAAGACCTCTTCCAAATGGCTCGTCACGGGGTCGATGATCCCGCTATCGGCCCCGGCTTCCACGGCGAGGTTCAGGAACACGTCGTTCACCAGGCGGCGGCTCGGAATTCCGAAAGAGACGTTGCTGAATCCGCCCGCAATGTGAATCTCAGGCCCGAACCGCCCTCTGAGGGTTTGTATGGCCTTGAAACAGTGGTTTCCGAATTCATCGTTCACCGAGATCGGGAACACCAGCGGATCGATAAAGATATCCTGAATGGCAATGCCCCTCTCCAGCGCAGCCTCGACCATACTGGAGGCGTTGGTGACCCGCTCCTCCTCTCCATCTGGCATCCCTGATGCGCCTGCCGCAGTAACGATGACATTCGCGTTGAACCGCTTTGCGAGGTCCAGCGCATCCACGCGCTCCAGGGAAGCCGAGTTCAGCATCATCTGCCCTGCTTTGCCCCTGCAGGCTTTGAGTCCCTCCTCGATGATCTCCGACTTGGAGGAATCGATAGACAGCGGAACCGAAGAGAGTTCCTCCACGGTCTCTACCAGCCATTTTATGGCGGCCTTCTGCTCTTCGATTTTCAGGGAAATCTCATCTACGTTCAAGTCCAGGAAGTCTGCGCCTGCATCCACCTGGCGCTTGACGAGCCGCTTCAGGTAGTCCATACCGATGCTCGCCTCGGGCTCCTCTCCCGTCATCGCAGCATCTATCGCAACTTTGATGTGCTTCACTCGACCTTCCTGGAAATCTTGAGCCTTTTTTACCTTCTCCGGAATCTTGAGATATCGTCGCTTTTTGTTGTTGTCGTAGAAGCGAACGGCGTCATCGCCGTCCGGATCGTTCGCGATCAGTTTCCCCTTCCTGAGCAGCACCCTTGTCGTATGGATGTTTTCCCCAATCACGAAGAATTCTCTTTCAAGTCCGCTCAGCTTCATCGAGTCTCCTCAAGTCTTCCAGTTCGCATCCAGTGACTCCCGGAACGTCCTGATATGTGCGGGTTGCGTTCCACAGCACCCCCCGATGAAATAAGCGCCCTCTTCAAGCAGGTCCGGCAGGTGCGGGGCCATCACCTCCGGCGTCTGAGAATAAGTTGTCACTTTATACTTCATGTCCAGGTCGGGTATTCCGGCGTTTGGAAAGCACATCATCCGTTTGGTGTTGATCCCCCTTTCCTTCATGGCATCGCGGAGCTGCTGGATCCCAATCTTCGCGTAGGGCATCCCCGTGTGTTCCTCGCGTGTCTGTTCCGCGCCGCAATTCAGACCAAGAACCTGAACAACCTCGAGCAGGTCATCTCCGTCCGAGAACTCTCCAGAGCTCAGAATGTCCAGCAGGTCCCCCGCGGAATGCCCCCAATCTGTCCTATAAACGCATTCACCCGTCTTCCGGTCTTTCGTGTACTTATAGGTCAGATTCACGGCGATAGGCAGACCGATCTCCCTGATCGAATCTATGGCGATCGCTGCCTCCTTCGCGGAGAACATGGTTTCAAGAACAAAAAAATCGACGCCTGCGCCAGCGAGAGCCTCAGCAACTCTCGCGTGAGCATCGCGCGCTTTTACATTTGGGATCCCAAATTCGGTGTCCCCGCTGTCAGCCTCCAGCGCTCCAGGGGAGGGGCCGATCACTCCGGCCACGTAAGCACCCTTCTCGGCGCGCTCAATTGCCCGCCTTGCGTGTTCCACCGAGCTTTTTACAATCTCGGCCGCCTCTGACGGATCCTTCCCGGCCATCTCCAGATGAAGGACCGACGCCACGAAGGTGTTGGTCCCGAGCACGTCGGACCCGGCATCAAGGTAGCTGGAGTGGATGTCTACCACTGTGTCCGGGTGCGATACGCTGGCAACAGCGGAATTCGGAAGCTCTATCCTTCTACGGAATAGCTCCGTGGCGAAACCACCGTCATACAGCAGGGGCTTGGGATCCTTCAGTCTCTCCAGGAATGCCCTCATTTCCCTTTCGCGTGATGATCGCGTTCCAAAAAGGTATTTGACCAGGCGCTGGTGCCCTTAAGTGAGCCGTCTTTGAACACCACCGGGCGGTCCAGCATGTCCTCTTCCTGCCCATAAGCCTTCAGCCGTTCATACGCACGGGCCCAAATGCACTCTTTCTCTCCAATCTCGCACTTGCCCTGCAGCGTTCCTCCGCAAGGTCCATTGCGCTGGTTTTTGACACACTGAGACTCCGGGCAGAGATACGCAATATCCGGTAAGGAACAGTCTCCACAGTCCCAGCAGTCGAACGCCGGACCCTTCACCGCCTGCTCCAGAGTGTGCGCAATCTTCCGCCAGCCGTCTCCGGCATTCGAAATGGCCTCAGACACCTTTCGACCGATGCTGAACCCCTTGCTCTCCTGCTCGAATACTTCGTCGTGTACGATTCGATTCAGCTTGTAGCTGAGGGGAATCCTCTGCCTGGATGCCCGCATGGCCTCCGGGCGCTTGGAACGAAGGTACTCGCGGTTGACCTCGACGGAACTGAGATCTGTCTCCGGGTCGGGCTCAAAGTAGTAGAACTCACCGGGCAGCTGAAACCGGATCTCCTTTGCAAACCCCTTCCAGTCTGTCTCGCCAAAGCTGTCGGCGATCTCCAGAATCCCTTCATAGTCTTTGTAGCGGAGCTGGCCCCCGAGATAAATGCCCCGATAGCCAAGCCCTTTCGCGATGGCGCATTGTTTCGCAGCGAATTCAAGGAAAAACGCCTTCCCCTTGTCTTTGGACTTTCCCTGCTTTTCTGCGACCGTCAGCAAATCATCGGTCACCGTCACGCCTGGAATACGCCCGGAGTTGAAGTAGCGGGCAGCCGGCCGGCTCAGCACGTAGACGTTTCCGATGAGGGGCACACTGAGATTGTGAAACTTCATGTACTTGATCATTTCATCCTGCTTGCGGGAATCATATCCTATCTGATTGATGATGAAATCTGCTCCGGTTTTGATCTTCTTTGCCAGCTTGAAGTACTGGGGCATGACCTCCCGTTCGTGCAGCTTATGGTTGTTCACCACAGCGCCCAGGAAGAATTTCGTTCGCTCCAGGACTTCAGCGGCGCGTCCGTTTCCCCCGACCTGCAGGCCCTCGTTCATATCTGAAAGCATCTTCAGCAGTCCGACAGAGTCGATATCGAACACCCCACCCGCCAGACCCTCATAGCCGTCTATGGGGTAGTCGCCGGACAACGTCAGGATATTGTTGAACCCCTTGCTGGCCATGGACCACCCCTGGCTCTGGAGCGCATTTCGGTTCCAGTCCTTGCAGGAGATATGAATAATCACTTCCTGGCCGCGCGAGATCAGATCGGTCCCCAGTGTATCTGCGCTCAGCATGGCGTTCCCGCCCGGATTGTCGGTAATGCTTAACCCGTGGATTCTCGGATGCTCCGCGAGGCTGCGTGCCAGCCCCAGAACACGCCGCCCACGGCGCTCTGTGATAATTCCGCGTGACGTGACGAGTTCCACGCAGGTGATGAATTCGTCCGTCTCCTGCAGGAGATGGCGCAGCGTCCGCTTGGACCATGGCGTTGCGTTAGGCCGCATTGTTTTTGGAGCGTTGCCCATTCTAGTTGCTCACCGCCATTGCGCTCGGTGTGAGTTTTTCCGGCATCGGTTTGAACTGACAGGCTTCTACGAACACCTCGAAAAAATCGGGCGTCGTCTCCAGCTCGATATGTTCGATCTCTTTTACAAGACGCTCGATGGCCTCCCTTCTTCGTCGCGAAAGCAGGACCTCCCTCGCCCCCTGCAGGGCCGCGTTCCCTACTTTGACAATCCGGTCCTCTGGAACCGGCGCCAGGAAACCGATCTCGATCGCATTAGGAACATCCACATAGTTTGCAAACCCGCCCGCGAGATAGAGCCTGCTTATCTCCGACGGATCCACACCAAAGTTCCGCATCACGATAAACTGGCCGCAGTAGTTGGCCGCCTTTGCCTGTGCGAGGTTGCTCGCATCCTCCCGGGAGAAGGTGATGCCGTAGTCGGGAACGATGGTCAGTTCATAGGCCTTGTCCGCAAAGACGCCTTTCGGCGACATGCCGTCGCTGCGTCGAAGTTCCGCCAGCAGGTCAATCAACCCAGACCCGCAAATCCCCTGCGGTTCCAAATCTCCAATCGTCTGATAGTCGAAATGATTGTCTTTTCCGAGCCGAATCGACTCGATCGCCCCTTCGAACCCGGGCATGCCGTACTTGATGAGCCCGCCCTCAAAAGCGGGTCCGGCCGGACACGAGGCCGCCATCATCCGGCCCGCGTGTCCGAGGACGACTTCTGTGTTCGTTCCCACATCCACCAGCATAACGACATCCCGCTGCTTCTCCATGTCTATGGCCGCGAGATCCGCGGCCACGTCACCCCCCACGTGGCTGGCGATAAGGGACAAGCCGTATGCCTTCGCCTTCGGATTGGCGCGCAGGCCCAGCCGGCGCGTGCCCTGAAGGAGCGAGGTCGTCTCGCGTTTGCCTTCGAGATATTCGTGCTCGATCGTCGATTTATAGGGCCTTTGGCCGATGCTCTGGACGTCCAGTTTGAACAGGATATCGCGCATCGTCGAGTTCCCCACGACGACGACTTCGTAGATCTCCTGGCGAACGAAACCGAGACTTTCACCCATCGCCTCAATCTCGCGGTTCACAGTACTCACGATCGCCTTTTGGAGCTCGCCCCGGAATTCCCCGCCGTCGTAGGATATGCGATGCATAACATCGCTTCCCCCGAATGCCTGAGGATTCAGAAACGAACTCGTGTGGATGCTCTCGCCTGTTTCCAGGTCCATCAGATCCATGACCACAGTCGTAGTGCCGAGATCGATCGCCAGGCCATAGATATGCCCACGGAACTTGTCGATCACTTCCCCGTCATAACAGACGGATTCACCCTGGCGAGTGACCACGGGATCCAGTTCTACCGCTTTTTCGTTTGAAACCGTGAGGATTTTGGGGGTTCTGCGGAGCGGTGAGAATTCGACGTCGGCCTCGATATCCTGGATTTCTGCCTGGCAGGCCAGGCGGAATTCTTCCTTCAGGAAAGACTCGGCCTCGGTCCGTGGGCAGAGCGCATCCATGCCCTTCTTGATTTCCACGACGCACTCGTGGCAGTGTCCGGTTCTGCCGCAGGAAGTCGGGACCTGGACGATAAGATCGTCTGCATAGTCGAAGACCGTCTTCCCGGGCGTCAGTTCACGGGTTTCACCGACGTGAGATATCGTCCCCATCTGACGGCTTATTCCTTAGCCAAATGTCCGCTTCGTCCGCCGGGTCAGTCTCCCAGGCGCTCCGGTAATCCAGTTTGTCGTCCCCTACACAGAGCAGCAGTTTCGCATCCTCGCTGGGTTTACGCTGGTTCCTGCACCCGAACTTCGCAGTGCACTCGTCAAACCGATTCTTATAAGGACACCGGTGGGTGGACAATTCATCCGCGTGCTGGACCATGTCCGAGAACAGCTCGGTGATTTTATCCAGCCGCTTCTGATATTCTTCCTTGTCGATCTTTTTCACCTACGATCCCACTTCCGCTTTATGCTCTGCCATCAGTCGTTTGGCCAGTTCCACGCACGCCATGGCATCTTTTCCATATCCATCAGCGCCCATGTCGTCTGCAAACTCCTGGGTGACCGGCGCGCCGCCCACCATGATCTTCACATCATCACGAAGGTCTGCGTCGATAAATGCCTCGATTGTCTTTCCCATGTTGGGCATGGTCGTCGTCAATAGGGCGGACATCCCCATGAGCGGGGCCTTGTGTTCTTCCACCGCCTCTATGAATTCATCCTCCGAGGTGTCTACGCTGAGGTCGTGGACGACGAATCCGGAACCCCTCAGCATCATAATGCAGAGATTCTTGCCGATGTCGTGCAGGTCCCCCTTCACCGTACCCATGATCACGGTTCCGATCGGCTCCACCCCCGAAGCGGACAGAATCGGCTCGATGTAGGCCATCCCGGCCTTCATGGCACGGGCGCAAGCCAGGACCTCGGGGACGAATATGAAATTCTCGCGAAACTTGATCCCCACGATGCCCATCCCCGCTATGAGGCCGTCGTCCATGACCTCCAACGCCTCCGTACCCGCATCGAGCGCCTCTTTCGTCAGCTGATCTACAGTATGGTTGGCTCCGTCTATCAGCGCGGCCGCGATGTTCTGCATTTCCGGGCTGACCCTTGCAAAGGTATTGACCATTCGCTCGATCTCATCAGGGCGCTCGATGAACTCTTCGACCTCGTTCCGAATAAATTCGTTTTTTATGTCAGCTAGTTCTGCCATGGCGATCTCAAACCCTCCGGGATGGATGAATCCACTAGTTCTTGGAGACGTGCTCCTTGTGCCAGTCCCTCACCGCTTTGGGAATCTCCTTCAAGTTCTCGATTGTGGTCTGGAGCGGGATCGCGCATTCCGGGCCGACAAGCTGGACGCCAGAATCCAGGTTCTTGTAGACTTCCTGCCTCACAACATCCGGACCTTTTGAGAACAGCGTCTCCGGATTGTTGATGTTCCCGACCAGAGAAATCCGATTCTTCATGACTTCCATCGACTCGTCCGGTTTGTTTTTGGAATCGTAGTGAAAGGCAGCCATCCCGGTCTGCGCGATGTATTCCATCCGATCTACGGTCCTCCCGCAGATATGAAGGATCAAGGGAATCGGAATCTGATCTACGAACTCGATGTGTAGCTCACGAAGATACCGTTCGTAATATTCGCCGCTGACGAGGTCACCAGTCGCGTGATCGGGCAGCGTCAGGGCATCTGCCCCTGCCTCGATCTGAGCCACGCCGAAATCGACCGTCGCCTTCTTCATCCTGTCCAGACAGGCCTTAGTCTTGTCCGGATCATCCAGTGACATCAGGAGAAAGGGCTCGACGCCGAAGCAGTGATAACCCAACGACCAGGGCCCCATCGTCTTGCCGATCACGGCCACTTCATCCCCATACTCCTTCTTGAGAATCTTGATCGCCTCCAGGACACACTGCGTATCCTGATGCGTCAGAAAGTCCGACGGGATCTTGATATCATCCACATCTTCCCAGATCGGTTCCCGCATCTTGACGGTCGGCCAGTTGTCCTTTTGTTCCCACTGGATCCTGCACCCCAGTGCAGAAGACTCCTGTATAATCGTGAAGACCGGCATGATCGTATCGAACCCCAGTTCCGTATATCCGGTCGCGGCCAGCCTGGCCATCAGCTCAGGCTCCCGGTTGGCCTGCGGGAAGGGGGCGTCTACCAGGTCCATCAGTTCGACCGTCGCGACAGACGTCGGGTTGCAGACGGCTGTACGATCCACCGGCTCTCTTCGCAGAGCTGCAAGGACGCGCTCGCGTCCGGTCATGGGTCCTACTGCCTGATTTTCCACGGTTATCTCCTCAAAGGCTAGGCTTGTTTTCCACTTCTGAATGCAACTTCATTCTTGTTGACTCGGAGCCGCCAGAACGCCTCGAGCCGATGCCATCTCCTGCTCCCTGACGATCGCGCGCACGTTTGGAGCCCGTACGAGCAGCAGGCCGACCAGGGCATCGTGTGAGCGACCGCAGGGAAAGGCCACCTGGTCAGGGCTCCCTTCTACGCCCAGCATTTCACCCAATTTCCTGAGGCCGTTGACGATGACCGAAACGCGACGATCTTTGTCCTCGTGGTCGCCGTCTGCGGTGACCTGGTAAGCGCCGTCCCCCAGACTGACCACTCGGATGTCCAGGCCCGACTTCTTATCCAGGGTCGTCAAAGGTCGGACCTCAACCGGCCCTTTTGGGTCCGATTTGCACGACTCCAGGAAAAGCCGTCTGCAGGCGAATTCGTGTCCCGTCCCGCAGGGAAAGCGCAGCAACTCTCTTTCCGGATCTTCTTCCACGCCTCCCAGGGTAATCATCCCCTTCTTCACAGCCTGGAGGCGACCGTCGGCCCCCTCCAATCTGCTGTAGGTATGCAGCAGATATGCCGGTCCGCTCTCTCTTGCTTGACGGTAGAGCGAAATCGTCATCTCGTGAAAATGCGGGTCCATCGGGACCAGCTCGACCCGAGTCCCGATATCCAGGGTCTGTCCCATGCCTTATCCTCCCACTTGATTCCGCTTGACACCGGAGATGAAATTGTCTAATCTTATATTATGTTGATGGTCAGACCATCGGCATAATGATAACCATAATTTCTTCAATTGCAAGGAAAAATTCAGCGTTACGGCCGGGTCTCCCACCCATTTTGATATATATTGTTTAATAACAACATATTATGCTGTAATATGAAAAGGTTCTCTGGATCGAGGTCTTACCGATGACCCTTGGAAGAAACGCCGCCTTCGAAGAGATGCGGCCCGTCAACCGCAGGTCCCTGAGTGACGAGATCGTGGAGCAGATCATCGAATTGATCTCCCGGGATGTGCTCAAGCCCGGCGAGCGGCTTCCGGGTGAAAGGGACCTCTGCAAGAGATTCGGCGTCGGACGCACGTCCCTTCGTGAGGCCCTGCGCTCTCTTTCGGTAATGGGAATCCTGGAAGGCCGGGTGGGAGAAGGCACCTTTGTCGCCAACAACAGCAGCCGGTATATGGAAAAAACGCTTCAGTGGGGTCTGTTGCTGGATTCAAAAAGGGTGCAGGATCTGATGGAAACCCGGCTCATTCTGGAATCAGAGAATGCAAGCCTGGCAGCGCAACGCTGCACCAAGGAAAATCTCTCAATGGTAGCGCAAAACCTGGAAACGATGGAAGACCTGCTGGAGAATCCGGATCGATTCCTGGAATGCGACCTGGAATTCCACCTCCTGATCGCCCAGGCGACGCAGAACACGATCCTTTACAGCCTGTTGAGTATGACGAGGGGCTATCTCCACGAGTGGATCAAGGAAACGCTGGCGCGCCCGATCCCCGAGGTGGTAAAGCGAACAAAGCTGTCCTTGCAGGAACACCACACGATCTTTCAAGCGATTCGAAGTGGCGATGCCCAGCGTGCCCAACACGCGATGAAGGAACACATCCTCTCCAGCAGCGCCGACCTTCCTTCTAAAACGCCCGATAAATCCCCCTCAATCCCCCTTTGATAAAGGGGGAAGATCATTTCTTCTTCTTACGGTACCCGGTACCCGTGTTTTGGTTTCCCGGGGCGACGCAGGCGTCGCCCCCAAACCGTCAGGTCTCTGTAACCTATCTACCTATCCCGGTACCCGTTAATTCTTAACAGGCCAGCCGAAACCGATCATCACCTCCCGAACTTCGGCGACTTCCTCCTCGCTCAGCGGCATGGACGGCGGCCGGGAGGCCCCCATCGGCATGCCCATGATGGCCATCATCACCTTCTTCAATCGAGCCTGCCCACCCGATATCTCGCACTGTTTGGCATACAGATCACGCAGAGGATCGTTGACCTTGTCGAACAGGGCCTGCCCTTGGTCGTACTGCTTGGTCTCCAGCAGTTCCCAGACGCGCAGTTCGTGCGGCGGATAGATCTCAGAGGTCAGATTGATGTAGCCCCGCCCGCCCAGTTTATGGCAGCGCGCCGCCTGACTGCTGTTGTCGATCACGTTGAAAATATCGACGAATTTGGTCATATCCTCGTAGTCCTGCCCCTCGGGCACGCTCCACTTGATCCCCGCGAGCTGCTTGAAATCCTTCATCTTCAGAATCGTCTCCGGGAGCACGTTGCCATAGCCGAGCCAGTGGGTGTTATAGAGCAGAATCCCGATATCAATCGCATCCGAGACATCCCCGAAGTAGCGTACGATGTCATCCTGCGTCGGCGCGTTAAAGATCGGTGGATTGATCTGCACACCGATCGCTCCCAGATCCGAGACCCGTTTGCAGTCTTCGATCGTGCGCTTGGTGTCTTTGTAATGAATTCCACACATAATGGTGGCCTTGCCCTCTGCAGCCTGCACGGCCGTCCGCAGGAGCGCGGGCCATTCATCATCGCAAAGCATCGGCCCTTCGCCCATGGCCGCAGCCACCTTGATTACCGCCTTGCCGGTCACCAGGCCACCGTCTACATAATACCTCACCGCCTCCGCCATCCGCCCGTGGTCGACTTCGTAATCGTCGTCGAACGGCGTCACGACGGTGGCCATCGGGCCCTGCATCAGTTTTCTCACCTCATCTCGAGTCATGTAAACAGCTCCTTTTCTGAAGTCCACCTATCCCTGGAATTCGGCCAACATCTTTTTGTAGCCCTCGCGAAGTTCCGGCGTCACGACTTCATCCCGTGACGGCAGACGCGAGTAGCCTCCCTTCAGTCCAGCTGCATCCATCGCAGGTCGGACGAAGACCCCCTCCGCCGCTGTCTGAGCCCTCACTTCGGCAGTCAATTTCAGCCAGGGTTGAGCGCACCGGTCCCATTCCCGCTTGGCCTCTTCGTATTTGCCCGCCACGAGAAGCTCGTGCACACCCCAGGAATGCTCCGGGTAGAAGTTGGGGATGTGGCTTATGTGACACCGGACTCCGAGCATGTAGGAAATCTGCGGAAGGAAGGCATTATCCACCACCACCGCCCTCGAGTTGAACCGCTGCACCCCTGCCATGAATTTGGCGACGTCGGCCGCTCCCCACTTGACCGCGATGCTGTTGGGGATGTCAAGGACCTCATCGATCAGCTCCAGCGGCATGTCGAAGTGTGCACCGGAATAGAAATGGTTGTACACGGCAAAGCCGATATCGGTGTTGCGGGCAACCTCCTTGAACCAGGCCAGGGTATCTCCGGGGCGACCGTCGTAGAAGTAGTGGCCCGCGAGCTGCACCGCATCCATCCCCACCGCTTCTCCGTGCTGACAAATCTCGATGCAGTCCCGGATATCCGTGCTCTGCCCACTCGCCATAACGGGCACTTTGCCTTTCGCCACCTCGCATACTGTTTTGATGGCCTCTTTCCGCTCTTCTACCCTCATCGAGGTAAAATCGCCTCCCGATCCGACGGCGAGCAGCACCGAGTTGCCGGCGCGGGCCCCTTTATCGATCAACCACTGGACATTGCTCTCCAGGGCCGGCAGGTCCATGGACCCGTCCTCTTTGAAGGGCGTGACCAGTGGAATCACGACGCCCTGCCAGCGTTTTCTCAGCTCTTCTACTGGGATCATGTTTCCTCCTTTGGGTTCTATCCTTCCTATCAGATAACCGCATTCATTGTAACAAGAGCGGCGCGCCGTGTCCAGCGTTTGCCCGACCCGCCCCTCAGTCAGTCTTCTCGCTCAATGCGTAATGCAGGACGGCCTTCGCAAATCCCTCTGCTTCAAATGATTCACCCAGGTGAATCCCTGAGTCCCTCGCCGCTCGGAGCGTCGCCTCGTCGGCGCTCTCGAGGAGCACACCTACCCCCGCTTTCTGCAGCATCGGGAGGTCGTTGTCACCATCGCCGACCGCCAGAGTCTCATCGATCGATACGCCGCAAACCTCCGCAACGGTCTGCAGCGCAACACCTTTGTTCACATTCCTGTGCATGAGTTCGAGCCGATCCTCTCCTGTCGCAGACAAGTAGGCACGATCTGCGAATACCTCCTGCATTTCACCCAGGATCTGGTCCCGGTTTTCCGTTCCAGGAAGGACGATCAGCTTGGGGGGCGGACGCAGTTCCTTTTTCCTGATTCTCGAAATCAATCTCTCATCGCAGGCCATATCGAGTCCAACGAGTTCCACCAGCGCTTCAACAGACTCAGAGTTGCGGTCTGCTATATAAGTTTCCTGTATGTTCTCCGACCCTATCTCACAGCCGCAGTAAATGAAGCTGAGTTGTCGTCTATCGATGTAGTCTATGGCTTCCCGAAAAATCTCCCCGGGAAGTCGTTCTTCGTGCAGCAGTTCCCTTCGTCCATTCGTCTCAGAGCTCAGGACGACAGATCCGTTGTAGCATCCAAAGTAAAAATTCCTGGCCAGTTCGGGATCCGCAGCAAAAGGCCTCTGGCTGTTTCCCACGTTCCTCCCGCTGATCGATGCGACGACAATCCCCCGCTTGACGAGCGCCCGAATCGCATCCAGCGATGTCTCGGAAGCCTCGTTTTTTGCGGTCAGGACCGTACCGTCCAGATCGAACGCCACCAGACCGATCATCGTATGCCCTGTACCAAAGGATCTTCTCTGCGCCTATACGGGTGAAATGGTTTGCGAACCACGATCCACGATTTACGGACTTATGCTACAGGCCAGTTCAGCTCACCGAATAATCCTTTGAGCTCCGCAAGTTCCTCATCCTCGATCGGAAGCGTAGGCGGACGCGGCGGTCCGGCTGGCTGGCCGACCACGGTCATCATCGCCTTGAACTGCCTCATTCCTCCAGAATGAGCCTGGGTCTTCTGCATCCACTCGGCGAGTGTTCCTATGGCGCGGCTGTAGAGGGTCTGAGCTTCGTCGTACTGTTTCGCCTCCAGCATCTGGAAAAGATCAAGATCGAACTTGGGATAGGCCGGGATCGTCGCACTGATGTAGCCCCGGCCCCCATTCTTGTGGCATCGCACGCACTGCCCGGAGTTATCGATCACGTTGAAGGTGTCGCTGAACCGGGTCATCTCATCGTAGTCCTGTCCTTCGGGCACCGCCCACTTGATCGCTACGACGTGCTCAGCGTCGCCCAGCCGGAGAATCGTATCGGCGGTCAGCGACTGGCAGCCGAACCAGAAGGTGTTGTAGATCATGATGCCGATGTCGATCGCGTCGGAAATGTCCGTGTAGTAGCGAACGAAGTCGTCCTGAACAGGTTTGTGATGAAACGGCAGCTCGATCTGAAGTCCGATCGCACCCATATCCTGCGCCATCTTTGCGTCTTCGATCGTGGCCAGCGTGTTCTTGGACTTGAGCGCGCAGATAACCGTTGCATCCTTGCCCGCCCCGTCGACTACGGCGCGAAGTACCTTGGGCAGCTCTTCGTCAGCCAGCTCCGCCCCTTCCCCCATCGCTGCGGCGACCTTCAGGGCTGCGACGTCTGTGCCAAGACCGTTCTTCACCCACCATTGGGACAGGTCTTTCTGTCTCGCCAGGTCCAGCTGCATGTTGTCATCGAACGCGGTCGGGATTGTCGCGGGCGTACCCCTGATCAGTTTCTTCAGTTCTTCACGTGTCACGGCTCTCCTCCTTCAGTGAGTTGGACATTCATGATTCGAATTTCTCTGCGAACTCGGTGACTCTGGGGTGAGCTGTCTTTCAATCCGCAATCCCAAATCCAAAATCCGCAATTGAACGACGTTTCTCAACCGACAACGGGCCATCCAAACTCCTTGAACAATCCACGTAGCTCCTGGAGCTCATCCTCCTCGATCGGAAGTGTGGGCGGGCGCGGCGGACCGGCCGGCTGCCCGACGATCGTCATCATCCCCTTGAACTGTCGCTGGCCGCCCGACCGCTTCGCGGTCTTGGCGAGCCACGGCTCGAGGGGCGTTCTGACGCCGCTGTAGAGGGCCTGGGCTTCGTCGTACTGTTTTGCTTCAAGCAGCTCCCAGACCTTCAGATCGTGCCGGGGATAGGCCGGGATCGACACGCTGATGTAGCCCCGGCCCCCGTTCTTGTGGCATCTGACGGGTTGGTTGCTGTTGTCGATCACGTTGAAGGTGTCGCTGAACTGGCGCATCTCATCGTAATCCACCGATTCGGGCACCGCCCACTTGATCGCCGCCACGTGTTCAGCGTCTTTCATCCGGAGAATCGTCTCGGCGGTAAGTGACTGGCAGCCGAACCAGTGGGTGTTGTAGATCATAATCCCGATGTCGATGGCATCCGAGATGTCGGTGAAGTAGCGGACGTAGTCGTCCTGAACCGGTTTGTGATGAAACGGCAGCTCGATCTGAAGTCCGATCGCACCCATATCCTGCGCCATCTTGGCGTCTTCGATCGTGTTCAGGGTATCCTTGGTCTTCAGTGCGCAGATGATCGTAGCGTCCTTGCCTGCCGCGTCGACCACGGCGCGCATCACTTTGGGCAGCTCCGCGTCACTCAGCGCCGCACTTTCCCCCATCGCCGCGGCGACTTTCAGGGCCGCAACGTCTGTACCCAGGCCGTTTTCCATCCACCATTGCGTCAGGTCTTTCTGTCGGCCCAGGTCCAGCTGCAGGTTATCGTCGAACGCCGTCGGGATCGTCGCGGGCGTCCCCTGGATCCGTTTCTTCAGTTCCTCACGCGTCACGGATTTCCTCCTATCCCGTTAATGATTGAGACGTCCCGTCGGGGATTGAGACGCCGCACCGGGGCGTCTCAACATGACATGGGATTCTGCGGTGATGTCGTTTACGATCCACGATTAACGTGTGTCAAACCAGCGGCAGGTTAACGGCCCTTCCAGACTCGACGGACCGAAACACGGCCTCTGTAAACTCCATATACTTTACACCCTCGTAGAAGGTCGACGCCGCCGGCTTCCCCGTCCGGATCAGGTCGATGAAGTTCTGCTCGACGGTCCACCCCTGAACCTCGCCCTCTGGAATCGGCATCTCGGCCAGGCCGTCATCTCCCTTCTTCGCGCCCAGCACCGATTGGCCGTCGACCTGGCCGCTGACATTATAAATCAGCGTCCCTTCGCTCCCATAGGCCTCGACCCGATTTTCGTCCCCGCCAAACCGCGCCACTCCGGAAAACAGGAGCGTCGCCGTCGCCCCGCTTTCCATTTCAGCCAGGACGTTGACCGTATCGGGGCGCTCCACGGGCCCACTCCCTTCACCGCCCGCGAACGGCCGCGTCTTGATGAACGTCTCCGCCTGCGCCGAGACGCGCTTCGCATACCCGAACCACCGGTGCACGGACTCGACAAGGATTCCCAGATACAGGGCGTTCAGTCCGGAGTAACGTTCGACGTGGCGCCAGTGCAGCGGCGCATCGGGGTCGCAGGCGTTGTCCAGAAGTGAACGCACATTGATGTTGTAGACCTGACCCAGATACCCTTCGTCGATCAATCGCTTCATAAACTGGTCGCCCTTCATCGTGAAGGGAGACGGGCAGATCTGTGTGGGGAGGCCTGTCTCCTGCGCTTTCGCATACATCGCCTTCGCTTCTCTGAGGTTCATCGCCATTCGGGCCTGTACGAACGTCGGCTTCCCAGCATCGAGCGACTCCAGCACGAACGAGCAGTGTCTGTAGGGCCACGTCCCGATCATCACGGCATCGATGTCCTTCCGAGCGATCAGCGCGTGGGGATCGGACATGATCTCCGGATTCAGCCCGAACTCTCCGGCGATCTTCCGCGCGCTTTCCTCGCTCCGATTGCAGATCGCAGCCACCTCGGCATCCTCGATCCCGGCGAGCCCGGGGAAATGCTGGTTCCTGAAGATCCCGCCCGCTCCGATAATCCCGATTCGAATCTTGTCAGCCATTCGATCGCTCCTATATTACTGGTTCAACATTCAATTTTCGAGGTACAGAGACGAACGACGGTTTTACGGTACCCGGTACCCGTGTTTTGCGTTCCCGGTACCCGTGTTTTGCATTCCATCTTAATCCACCAGCGGCAACCTCACCGTCCCGCCCGTCTCCACGGACCGAAACACCGCCTCGGTAAACTCCATGTACTTCAGGCCTTCGTAGAAGGTGGATTCGACGGGCCTCCCGGTTCCGATCGCGTCGATGAAATCCTGCTCCACCCGCCACGTCCTGACATCCTCCTCGGGGATGGGGATCTCGGACAATCCCTTATCGCCCGGACGCCCACCCCAGAGCGTCGGTGGGATCATATCGTAGATCAAAGTCCCGTCGCTCCCGTAGGCCTCGACGCGCTGCTCGCCTCGAAACCGCGCAACGCTGGAAAAGAGGAACGCGGCTGAGGCCCCATTCTCCATCTCACACAGCACGTTCACCGTGTCGGGTCGCTCGACCGGACCCACTCCTTTACCTCCGCCAGCGGTCGCTCCTTCACAAACGTCTCCGCCTGCGCGGTGACCGTCTTCGCGTAGCCGAACCAGCGGTGCACCCATTCCATCCGCATACCCATCGCCAGCACATTCAGTCCTGAGTACCGTGCCACCTGACGCCAGTGCAGGGGCGTTTCGGGATCACAAAGGTCATCGTCCAGGGATCGGTAGTTGATGTTGAAGACCTTGCCTAGATAACCCTCACGAATCAATCGCCTCAGAGTTGAGTCACCCTTAATGCCGAGCGGGGAGGGGCAGATCTGTGTCGCCAGGCCGGACTCTTCTGCCCTGGCGTACATCGCCTTCGCCTCCCGGAGGTCCATCGCCATCCGCGCCTGCGTGAACGTGTGTTTGCCAGCGTCCAGGGCCTCCAGCACGAACTCGCAATGCTTGTAGGGCCACGTCCCGATCATCACCGCGTCAACGTCCTGCCGCGCGATCAACGCGTGTGGATCGGCCATGATCTCGGCAGACAGTCCAAACTCGCTGGCGATCTTACGGCCGCTCTCCTCGCTTCGATTGCAGATCGCCACGACCTCTGCATCGTCGATCTTCGCCAGCCCGGGAAGGTGCTTTCTGCGGAAGATCCCGCCCGCTCCGATGATCCCTATTCGGATCCTGTCAGACATAAGCCCTCATCCACTAAGAGAAGCTATGTACGACGGCGGACGGCAGACCGCCGTATAACTATGGCGATTACTCGTGACTTGGGCCGTCGGCGGTCCGTTGTCCGCGGGTCCGCCTTTCAACTAAACATCCTGCGCAGCCAGGCCTTGGCAGGGCCCTCTCGGCGTTTCACAAGCATGACCGAAGTCTGCGTGTAGCGCCCGACCCGGTCTGGAATCTCGCCGAACAGCAGCTCCTTGAAAAGGCCGGTCTGAGCAGCCCCCATCACCACCAGATCATAGTCGGATCCTGCCCTTGAAATCCCCGCCGGAACGGAGCCGGACCGGATGATCAGGTGCTCCACGCTGCCCAGATTCGCGTGACGGAGGGCGCGTCGAATCCAGCTGTGTGCCTCTCTTTCCACGTCTTCGCCTGCATCTTCCGGGACGACATAGCAGGCGGTCACCTCGGCCTCCTGCGCCTCGACAATCGGTCCAAGCAGCTCTGAGGCGAACTCGGAGTGGGGCCCTCCTGCCGTGGGCAGTAAGATACGCTTAAAGCTTGCTTCTGGCATAATCTTCACGACAGCGATATCACACCTGACCCGATTCACCACCCGATCTGGAGCGTCTTGTCGGCAGTTGTCATCGGATCAGACGACCCTCATCCATCTACAAGGTCCTCGTGCTGCGTTAAGTGATAATCGAATTCGAGATGATCCAACAGTCTACAAAACGCCCTGAAGGCCACGCCAAATCCATCCACACCGCTCACGCCTCCGAACTGTCCGCCTCCCTTCACGTGTGGCTCGAGGTCCACGAAGACGCCCGGGACCCCGAATGCCATGAGCCGTGCCTCGATCTCTGGGACCAGCGTCCTGAAATCACGAAGGATAGGTTCATGGGCGGCGTCTCCAACGTCTACGGGAAGATGTCGAGTGTGCGCCCTGTCCGCAGATATTTCGCCCGTCGCCCCTTTGATATGGATCCAGCCGATACCTGGCTTCATCTTCATGTACTGTCCATATGCGCTGTCGGACGAATGCCCCATCGCGATCAGGTTTCCAATATCCGGAATAAGGCACATGTTCGGGCTGCCCACCTTCTCGTAGAGCGCGATCAACGTATCCCCATCCCGCCCCACCAGGTCCAGCTCCACTTCGAGGCCATACACAAGCCCAGAGCCTGCGCAGCGCTCCACGATCCGCGCGAGCTGCTCCGCCGCTTTGTCGAGGTGCTTCCAGGGGTCGTCACCCCGTGGTGGGTAGTAGCTAAACCCTCGAATCAGTTTCGTATCGAGTGCGTGTGCCAGATCGATAGTTCGCTGGAGATCATCGTTCAGGTAAGTGTCAAAATCCACGTATCGATTCTGGGTCCCATCCTCTTCATCCAGCAGCTTCACCTTCCCGATCGGAGAGCCGATACTCGACACCGAAATCCCGTAGGAGGCCTGCAACGAGCGGAGACGTTCCAGTTCTCCGTCAGTCAGATCCAGGACGTTCTTCACCCCGCTGCCGACGTCGATGAACCGAATCGTGTAATGAGAGAGGCCGAGGCTGCGCATCATAATGAACTGCTCTTCGGCGCGCTTGCTCTTCGGCCCCTCGTCGGCAAAACCCGACAGAATTATTCTGGGATTGGGCATAGCCGTGGTCCGCTTCGCGGGAACCCCTTCCGCAATCCCCAATCCACAATCCGCAATTGGGTAACCCGTTCATTTTGACGGTACCCGGTACCCGTGTTTCGAATTCCCGGTACCTGGTCTTTATGGTTCCACGTCCTGTTCCAACACGAGTCTCGCCTCTACCAGAGGAAGCCAGCGCTTCGCTTCTGCGTGGGTGGAATCGATGGCGAGGCATCGGCGGAACGCCCGAAGCGCTTGATCCCAGTCACCCAATCTTCCATGAATGACTCCGAGATTGTAGTGAAGCAGCGGGGCGTTCGGGGTTAGAAGCAGCGCAAACTGGTAGGTCTTGATGGCGTCCGCCGCCCGATAGTCTTTCCCATACCTCTTGCCCTCAACGCCGTGTTCGTAGACGTAAGCGAGGAAGGCATAGGCTTTGGGGTTGCTCGGTGTTCGCTTGACGATCCCGCGGACCTCATCAAGGGCCCGTTCCACCTGTCCCTGTCTGAGGTAGACCTCCGTCAAATTGTAATTCGCCTCAACGAAATCCTGATCCACGCCCAGGGCGCTTCGAAACAGTTCCTCTGCCCGCCGCAGACTGTCCTGACGCATGAAAACGATCCCCAGGGCACTGAGGATCTTAGGACTGTCCGGCCCGTGATCGAGTGCTGCGTTCAGCGCGGCGCGGGCCTCTGGAAGCCGATTCATGTCCCGATAGGCGAGGCCCAGGTTATAGTGGACCTTGACGTAATCCGGCCGGAGCCAGATCGCCTTTTCGAATGCCGCAACCGCCGTTTCGAGTTGACCCGTTTGCTGGCGTGTGGTCCCCAGGTTGTAGAAAGCACGAGGAAGAGCTTCTTGTATATCGGGGACCCCGGGATGTTCCGGATACGCCTGGAGCAGAACTTCCCAGTGCTCGACGACATCAGCCCAGTTCTTCAATCTCGAGGAGACGATTCCCAGGTGGTAGCGGAGGTCCGGGCCTTCCAGCGAAACCTCCAGCGCCTTCTCGAAATGTCGAGCCGCCTCTTCGAACCGCTCCTCCACCTCGTAAACACGCCCGAGTTGGTACCACGCTTCGCCGTAGTCGGGCGCGAATTCGACCGCGCTCTGAAAGGCGGCCCTGGCCTTTCCGAAATCATTGAGATTCCTTTGTGCGAGACCGAGATTGTAGTAGGCCGGTGCGAAATCAGGCATCAGGCGAATGGCACCCTGGAAAGATTGGATCGCTTCAAGAAAACCGCCCTGTTTGGCCAGCTGGGCCCCCTCGTTGTTTAGGCGCTGAGCCTCCTCGGCGGTCCCAAGATCATCTTCCCTCAACTCGCGGTCGTCAGGCAGTCCCATGGCCACGAAAGGACTAGAAATTGTCATCAGCAGAGCCAGGAAGACGAGGCCTAGATTTTTCACGTCTGTCTTCTCCGCAAAAGCAGCGATGCACGACCACGGACCGCGGACCGCCCAAACACTGAGAGTCCAGTGCAATCTACCCCGCCGTCTGCCGTCTGCGGTCTTCGGTCCTGAATAGCTTTCTTTTTCATCACGTAACGAGCTCCGTCGGCAGGTGATCCACCCGATTCAGATAGCAGACGTTCACCCGATCCTCTTCGAAATCGACCCTGCTGATCGCCGTATTCTGATGGCTGAAGTAGGTGTCCGAACCAGGCACACTGTTCACGAGGGAGTGAAGCAGGCAGTTGCCGAACCCCCCGTGGGAGACGATGGCGATCCGTTCGTCCGTCGATGCGAAACGATCCTTGACCTCTCTCGCGACCCTCGCCGATCGGGCTACCCATTCCGATTCGGACTCCTGGGGACGGTTCCACCAGCCCGTCTCTTTCACGCCGTCCGGAATCACAAAGTCTGGAAAGCGGCGCTCCATCTCGCTCCGGCTGAGTCCGGGAAGATCGGGGCTTCCCTCTAGCCAGATCCCCCCCTGCTCGTGGGTGTCGACCCACACTTCAGGACGCATTTCAAGGGCCCCGGCGATCGGTGTGGTCGTCCTCAGCGCCCTGAGCATCGGACTGCAGAAGACCCTGGTGAATCGGTAGCCGTACCGGTTCTGGCGGTCGAAAGATCCGGGCGAGGCGGGCGACACATCCATCTCTGCAAGATGATCTGCAAGTTTCCTTGCCTGGGCTTCGCCTCTTTCGGTGAGCGGCGGATCGCAAACACGATTGGCCGCCTCCGCGGCGCTCAGCGCGTTGTTGGCCGACTCACCGTGGCGGATGATATATAGCTGCATAGACCCTTTCCTTCATCGTTCTACCCGGAGGGACTGACGAGGTCGAACGTCACGACGTCGCGAAACCCCTCCAGGCTGGCCGTCGCGGGAAAGCTCAACGTGAGAGAGAAGTGTCGCGTTCCGCCCGGCGAAAAGTTGCCCGCCAGCTCGGTCGAGGCCGATCCGAGTCGATCCCCCCCCGGGGCGAGCAAAGTCCAAGTTACCGTAAAAGGATTTTTGATAATTACCTGACCCACGTTGATCACATCCGCCTCGACCCCGAGTCCCACGATTCCTGGAGGATCGGACTGATCCGGGATCGAACGTTTGTTGAGGTTGGATATCGAAAGCAGACTGTTCAAATCATCTGTGTTCAGCTCGAGAGGACTCGTACTGCATCCCTGCATCAACACAGTCGCTCCAAGAACAAGCCCGGATTTCATCACAAACCTGATTGCCACCGCCTTTTGCCTCACCCCTGTGCCGAAAAGGCCACAACACCGATCAGTCCCACTGTCCAGCAGTAGTAAGCGAACATATCCAGCCGGCCCCTTTCAAGAACCGCGAGCAGCCACTTGATCGCGACCACACCAGAGACATAGGCGGTCAGCATCCCGACGAGCAGAGGGACCACCGTTTCTGCTGAAGGTGGATTCACGATCATCTCCGCTCCCTTCAATGCATTTGCCCCTGCAATGACCGGTATCGAAAGTAGAAATGAAAAGGTCGCCGCCTCTCTTGCGTTGATCCCCCTCCAGATCCCCGTCCCGATCGTGATCCCGGATCGCGAGATCCCCGGCAGGATCGCCAGGGCCTGAGACAGACCGATCCAGACGACATCCTTGACCCAGAGCTCCTTCCGGTCTCCACTTTTGAATCGAGTGCTCCACAGGATCACACCCGTAACGATCAGGAGCGCAGCCACGGCGACCGGATTCGAGAAGACGCCCTCTAACGCATCCCTGAACATCAAACCGAAGGCCGCCGCCGGGATCGTCCCGATCCCCAGGAGGAGGACGAATCGCCACGCATCGGGCTGCCTCCTCAGACACCCCACTGCCAGATCCAGGACGCGCTGGCGAAGAGCAGTTACCACGGCCAGCAGTGTGCCAAAATGGACGACGACCTCGAACGTAATGTCCCCGCTCTCGATGCCCAGCAGCCTCTGCCCGAGCACGAGGTGACCGGAGCTGCTGATCGGAAGAAACTCGGTCAAACCCTGCACCAGACCGAGGATCGCGGCCTGAATCGGTGTCACCCATCCTCCCTTGTCATCATCTCGGAAACCTCAAAGCGTCGAATATAGGGTCAAACCTGCCCCCGAACAAGCCCTGCTGGATGATTCGAGCTATCTGGGCAGTATCCCTCTCACGGAGGCCTTACGGAGGGCGCCACCTCTATGTTGACGTCCGCTTTCGCTTGCGACATATTGACAGGGAAACATCGTTTGCGAGTCCGATCCGAAGTCAGGAGTTTGCAGAATGAAACAAGCAGCCGTCACGGGAAAGCGCCAGGCCGCGCTCGTAGACATAGCCGATCCAAAGCCCGTAGAAGACTGGGCCCTGGTCAAAGTGCACGCAGCGCCGATGTGCACTGAATTCAAGGCGTTCGAGTCCGGAGCCGAGGTGAGCTGGCCCGGCCACGAGGCCGCGGGTGAGGTCGTCGAAGTCGCTCGGCCGAGTTCGGTCAAGGTGGGAGACCGCGTCGTCGTGATGCCGCACTATTCCTGCGGTACGTGCGCTTACTGCCTTTCAGGCGAATTCATGTTCTGCCAGGACAAAACAGACGTCGCCGCGTTCACGGGCGGCCTGGAAGGCAGCGCGACGATGGCCCAATACCTGCTCAAGCCGGACTGGCTGCTGCCAGCTATTCCAGAAGGGGTCTCCTATGAGCACGCCTCGCTCGCCTGCTGCGGGCTCGGGCCGACCTTCGGGGCATTCGAGCGAATCGGTTTGAACGTGTCCGAAACCCTGCTCCTGACCGGCCTCGGTCCAGTCGGACTGGGTGGCGTCATCAACGCGAGTGCGCGCGGGGTGAGGGTCATCTGCGTCGAACCCAATCCCTGGCGCGCTTCATTGGCCTTGGACCTGGGTGCCGAGACGGTCCTGGATCCGGGCGAGGGTACTACGCTGCAGCAGATCCGTGATCTCACGGACGGGCTCGGGCCAGACAAGGCGATCGATTGCTCTGGAACGGT
This sequence comes from Candidatus Latescibacterota bacterium, assembly GCA_965248435.1. Lineage (GTDB taxonomy): Bacteria > Latescibacterota > UBA2968 > UBA2968 > CBDFJH01. The sequence continues at coordinate 4,705,358 of OZ252100.1, read as the reverse complement.
CGCAGCACACCGGCTCTGCATCGACGCCCTTCGGCCGAGGGGAATCGTTGCCTTCGTCGGAGAGTGTAGAGAGGAGACGCCGGTCAGGATCAGCGACGACATGATCCGGAAGGGTCTGACCCTGATGGGCTCGTGGCACTACAGTCTGAAGGATTTTCCCAGGGTAATGCAGACCATCACAGGCAACGGTGAGAAGGTGAAAAAATTTATCACTCACATCTTTCCCTTCGCCGAAATCCAGCAGGCGTGGGAAACCCAGCTGTCTGGTGAGTGCGGGAAAATCATCCTGAAACCGTGGGAATAAGATCGTGTACAAGTGCGCAATCATCGGCGTCGGCGGCGGGCGGGCCAGAGGACACGCTGATGCCTACGAACATATCAAACGAGGCGAGCTGGTCGCCGTTTCGACCCGCCGGCAGGACAAGCTGGATGCCTTCGGCGATTCGTATGAAGTCGATGCGCGCTACAGGGCGTATCGCGAACTCTTCGAAAAGGAGCGGCCTGACCTCGTCCACGTCAACATGCCGCCGAACGTCAGGCTCGAAATCTTCGAAGCGGCGGATGAGGCCGGCATCCCCGCACTCATCGTCGAAAAACCGCTCGCCATCCAGGGTGAGGACTATCAGGCCATCCGCAGCTTTGCAGCCCGTTCACGCGTCAAAATCGCCGTCAACCACCAGCTCCACTTCCACCCCCGAAGGGTGGCCCTCCAGAACCTGGTCCGCGACGGGAAGATCGGAGAGGTCAGGTTTATCGACGCGAGCGCCTGCCTGAATCTGGCCTATCAGGGAACCCACGTCCTCCAGTCGATTTCGGCCTTCAACCCTTCTGGAAATCCCTTATCCGTCTTCGGACAGGTCTCGGGTGCAGCGGGCCTCATCGACGACCCCAAACAGCACGTCGCACCCGACCAGTCACTGGCTGGCATCACCTACGACAATGGCGTTCGGGCGCAACTGCATTGCGGTCCCGACGCTCCGCTTATTTCCGAAGAAAAGCCCAGCCACAGCAAACGGATCGCGATCTACGGGTCCCGCGGTTATGTGTTTTGGACCATGTCATCGTGGCAAACGAACTGCGATGGCCGGGTCGATTCAGGGGCCCACGAGTACTACGGGGAAGACGTCCTCTCCCAGGCGGCGATGACCGAGGCGATGTTCGACTGGCTCGAGGATGATAACGCGATACACCCCTTGAACCTGTCAACATCACTCAGAGACTTCAACCTTATCCTTGGGCTTTACATGAGCGCCCTGCAGCACAAAGTGATCTCGCTTCCCGTCGAACCCGAACCCAACCTGATCGAATCGCTTCGAAGCCGCCTAGGATGAATGACGCCCACGAACCTCGTCTTCAAATCTCGAAAAGCAAATCCCCCTCAGTCCCCCTTTTTCAAAGGGGGAAGAATCAGTCCTCTGAACGGAAAACCCTTTCACCCAGAGTAACGTCCCCCCTTTGTAAAGGTTCTTCGCCAAATGTTGGGGTTATGGTAGTATGCTCTATTGTAGAACTCGCTGACCTGCCGGCGGCCCTGGGACTCTCGAAATGCAAAGTGATCAGGGCCGCGGTGTGCGACTCCCTTGCAACCTCGTTCTTTCACCTCCCACGCGGTTAGGCCCTCTGGGCCGGTCCCATCGTGGACGTCAAGCGGGGCAGGAGTCCCGCCCTGATTGCCGCCACCGTCCTTTCCACTGAGGGTGAGGTGCCGCGGCCGAGCCCCCGCGGCGTTTGAGCGGCGCCCTTCTTTTGTCTACTTTTCTTGTGGCGAGACAAGAAAAGTAGACCGCCGGAGGCTTGGGGTTCTGGGGTGGGGCGAACAGATTAGGGAGCAACGAGAGATAGCCACTTTTTCCTCTTGCCCTCCCCTAGATTCGGTGAAGAGCCTTTGTAAAGGGGGGCAGGGGGGATTTCACGATCCACGAAAGACGGCCTCACTCTACACGGTGCCGGACATAAAAAGGCCGACTGCGCATTGCAGTCGGCCTTCTTTCTGGCGTTGATTACCCGCCTGAAGTTTAGTACATCCCACCGCCCGGCGGTGCCGGTGCCGCAGGCTTATCCTTCTCCGGCATCTCTGTGATGAGGGCCTCGGTCGTCAGAAGCAGACCGGCAATGCTGGCGGCGTTTTCAGTCGCCGTTCGCACCACCTTCGTCGGATCGATCACACCCGAAGCCGCCAGGTCCTCGTACTCTTCGGTCTGTGCGTTGAAGCCGAAAGCGCCCTTCCCCTCCTTGACCCGCTCCACGACCAGACTCCCTTCCAGGCCCGCGTTTTCCGCGATCTGCCGCATCGGCTCCTCGAGGGCTCGCGCCACAATCTCCACCCCGACCTTCTGGTCCCCCTTCACCTGACTGCGCGTCTTGTCAAGCGCGTCGATGCAGCGTAAAAGCGCAACACCCCCGCCTGCCACAACGCCCTCCTCTACAGCGGCGCGGGTGGCGTGCAGGGCGTCTTCGACCCTGGCCTTCTTCTCCTTCATCTCAGTTTCCGTAGCGGCACCGACGTTGACCACGGCAACACCGCCGGCCAGCTTGGCCAGGCGCTCCTGCAGCTTTTCCCGATCGTAGTCCGAGGTCGTCTCGTCGATCTGGACTCTGAGCTGATTCACGCGTCCCTGGATGTCGGCCTTCTTCCCCCCGCCCTCCACGATCGTGGTGTTGTCTTTGTCGATCACAACTCGCTTGGCCTTGCCCAGATCCCCAATCTGAAGGTTCTCCAGCTTGATGCCCAGGTCTTCGCTGATGACGCGTCCCCCTGCCAGCACGCAGATGTCCTCCAGCATGGCCTTGCGGCGATCTCCGTATCCCGGCGCCTTCACCGCCGCGACTTTCATGGTCCCGCGGACCTTGTTCACCACGAAGGTCGCAAGCGCCTCCCCTTCCACATCCTCGGAGATGACGAGCAGGGGTTTACCTGTACCTGCCACTTTCTCCAGAATCGGGAGGAGGTCCTTCATGCTGGACAGCTTCTTCTCGTGGATGAGGAGATAGGCATCTTCCAGGATCGCTTCCATGTTGTCCTGATCCGTCACGAAGTAGGGAGAGATATAACCGCGATCGAACTGCATACCCTCCACTACATCCACGGTTGTCTCGATGCTCTTGGCTTCTTCTACCGTGATCGTGCCGTCTTTGCCCACCTTTTCCATCGCGTCTGCGATGATCTCCCCGATGGTCGAGTCGTTGTTCGCGGAAATCGTCCCGACCTGGGAGATCTCCTTCCGGTCCTTGACCGCTTTACTCTGGCCATGCAGCTCATTCACGACGGTCATCGTGGCCTGATCGATTCCCCGTTTGATGTCCATGGGGTTGGCGCCAGCCGTCACGTTCCTCAACCCCTGTCTGAAAATCTTTTCCGCGAGCACCGTGGCCGTCGTCGTTCCGTCTCCGGCGACGTCGGATGTCTTGGAAGCGACTTCCTTGACCATCTGGGCGCCCATATTCTCGTACGGATCTTCCAGCTCGATCTCTTTGGCTACGGTGACGCCGTCCTTGGTCACCGTTGGGGACCCCCACTTCTTTCCGAGTACGACGTTGCGCCCTCGCGGGCCCAAAGTCGCCTTTACGGCCTTACTCAGTGTGGTGATGCCGTTCAGGACCTTATCTCTCGCATCGATCCCGAAGCTGATCTGCTTTGCGGCCATCTTCATTTCCTCCTTAGAAAGTCCCTATTCCAGAATACCCAGCACGTCTTCCTCTCTCAAGATCACGTACTCCTCGCCTTCGATCTCCACTTCGGTGCCGGAGTATTTCCCCAGGAGGATCTTCTGACCCGGCTTCACTTCAGGTTTGATCAGATCTCCGGAATCGCTACGCTTTCCGGGCCCCACGGCAATGATCTTAGCCTGCTGAGGTTTTTCCTTCGCTGTGTCCGGGATAATGATGCCTCCCTTGGCCACTTCCTCTTCTTCGAGCCGTCTGACCAGCAACCGGTCGGCCAGAGGCTTTACCTGCTGTTTGGTGGACTTTTTCTTTGCCATCTTCCTCCTCCTGCGATTGGGGTTAGGTATTCTGATGGGGTTGAAGGCACAAGAAGTGCAATCATCGGATGGATTAGCACTCGATGATCTAGAGTGCTAACGGGGTTCAATTTACAAATTCCTGGCCTCATAACAAGGAAAATCTCAATCCGGGGTCCCTTTTTTGAAGGGTCGCGAGCCCCTTTTTCGAGATGACGCATTCTAACCTCGGCCACACGGTCCACCACCGCAGACCCTTAGGTGGGCGAGACCGCTGGCCCTCAAAACAGGTTAGTCCGGAGATAAGATATATCATATTGTTTATTCATAAGTTATAATAGTTTTGGTTTGGACTGTCTGCGCAGATTGGAACTTCTGTCGGCCATGTTGATCTTATACTATGTATTCCGAATGAAGCCGGGCCGGATCACCACCTCGAAATATTCTGGCTGCATCGCTCTAATACGCTGTAAAGAAAGGAGCTTCACCGTGTGGGCCTACCGTAACCTTTGGATACTCCTGTTCTGCCTTTACGCTTCGTGGAACACCCCTCTCGCCGATGCTGCGATTCCCCTGGAGACCCAGGAAACGCTGAATCAGCTCGAGCAGTTCAGCGATGCCTTCGCGGCGGTGGCGGCCGAAGCCCGCCCGGGCGTTGTCACCATCTTCAGCGAGCGGGTCGTTAAGGCGCGCGACCCCTACGCCGGGACCCCGTTCAGGGATCCATTTTTCAGGCGTTTCTTCCAGGTACCTCAGCAGCGGGGCGAACAACGGCAGCAGGGCCTGGGATCCGGCGTGATCATATCTGGGGACGGCTACATCCTGACCAACAATCACGTCATCCAGGACGCGGATAAGATCCGCGTTGAACTCGGTGATAAGCGGTCATTCGAGGCAGAGGTCATTGGAACGGACAAGCAAACAGACGTCGCCGTCCTCAAAGTAGAGGGAAAGGATCTGCCGACCGTTGCCATGGGTAACTCTGACCAGCTTAAAGTCGGTCAATGGGTACTCGCCATTGGAAATCCGTTCGGGCTTCAGCATACCGTCACGTACGGCATCGTAAGTGCCAAAGGACGGGGGGAGGTCGGTCTGGCGGACTATGAGGACTTCATTCAGACCGATGCCGCGATCAATCCCGGAAACAGCGGCGGCGCCTTGGTCAACCTCAGAGGGGAGCTCGTCGGCATCAACACGGCCATCGTTACCCGCAGCGGCGGATACCAGGGCATCGGGTTCGCCATCCCCGTGAACATGGCGCGCAACATCATGGACCAACTCATCTCGGGCGGTGAGGTAAAGAGGGGCTTCCTGGGCGTGTCCATCCAGGATGTGACGCAGGAAATGGCGGAAGCTATGAGCCTCGAGGCCAACAAAGGCGTTTTGGTTGCCGGTGTCCAGGAAGGCAGCGCTGCGGACCGTGGTGGGCTGGAGCGGGGCGACGTGATTCTTGCCGTGAACGGCAACGCCGTGAACAGTGCTTACGAGCTCCGAAATCGAATCTCCCAGGAGACACCGGGTACCGAGGTGAAACTGAAGATCCGTCGCGAGGGCCGTCAAAAGACTATGCGAGTCAAGCTGGGAGAATTGGAAGCGGAAGAACCCGTCGCAGAAGTTTCCCGGCAGGAAGAGGCCCTGGGTTGGGACGTTCAGGAGCTGGATAGCGAACTGGCACGCCGACTCGGTTATCCGGAAGGCAGCGGCGTGGTCGTCACGAATGTGAAACGGGGATCAGCGGCTTACAATAGGGGTATTCGTCGGTATGATCTCATTATGGAAATCAATCGCCGGCCCGTACAGGACATGACGGCGTATGAGGATGTGATGAGCCAATTGAAGGCAGGCGACAACGCCCTGCTACTCATTCGGAGAGGCCGCCGGACCTTTTTCGTCCCGATGCGCATCCCCAACTGATAAGAAATCGTATCTCGTATTTCGTATCCGCAGCGTTAAACCATGTCGTCCGCGACCTCTGCGCCTGCGCGGTGATTACCTCTCCGCAATCGAAAATCCACAATCCGCAATTTTTTAAGACGCTTCCTTTTTCGGGTAATCAAAAAAAACGACTTCTCCTCTGCCGCTATCTACCTCCTTCCACGAGGCGACCGCGAACCGGATACAGAAAATCCCGCAGGTCGGAATGTTATCGATCTCGGCATCCGATAGTTCCAACGCCAGGGAAGTCAATCCCGGGTTGTGGCCGAACAGTATCGCCTGATCGTTCGAATCGTCTATCTCCTGAATCACCTCCAGAAGTTGCCGCACTCCTCCACCGTAGATCGCTTCATTCTCTTCTATCTTCTTTTCAGAGTATCCCACCTCTTTCGCAATCCTCCTTGCGGTCGTGGTCGCCCGCTTTGCCGGGCTTGTGATCATCAGGCCTGGACGGATCCCCTGTTCGGCAAGCCGCTTTCCCATGACCGGGGCGTCATTCTCTCCCCGTTTGTTGAGCGGCCTGTCGAAATCATCCAGACCTGGATCTTTCCAACTGGATTTTGCGTGGCGAATCAAATAAAGTGTTCGCATCTAATCCCTCCTCTATCGCAACTCCGCAAGAATCTTGGACTTATTCTTATGTGATCTATATCACACTTCCAACGTGACGGAGGCCACGTCCATCCCCTTCTCTTTTACCTTTAATATATAGCACGTGTCACATCATTCATTTTTGTGTCGGGGGCAAAAGTGGACTGGAAGTGCAGTATATCTCTGGCCCTGAGGGGGGCGAGCGTTGTCGCCATCGTGGGCCTCGGACTGATACTCGTCTCGACATCCACCCTTTGGGGTGTTTTGCTGGGCTTTGCGCTGTTGTATGTTGCCATTATGGTAAGCGTGGCCCTTCGACTTAAAAACGGAGATTTGACCAGAGGTCAGAGGATCTAAGTCTGGCGAGTGAAGGAGAGAGGCAACTCTCTCCTTTTTCTGTTTGCACAGGCGGCTACGTACGACCACAGACCGCGGACCACGGACCGCCAAACTAGGCGCCGTTCGTCTTGCGGTCCGCTGTCTGTCGTCCGCCGTCTGTTTTTGAGGAGGTGCATCTCATGTTCATCTCTGTGCCAGTTGCGGTCCTTTTCGCTTCAGTCATCGCCCTGCTTATTCTCAGCGTTTACCAGCGCCTGGCGAAACGTGCAGCGCTTCAGATAAGCGAGGTCCTCTACATCATGAGTAAGAAGGTCCGGGAAAAGGCAATACGCGTCCGAGAAGAAGAGAAGGACGTCGAGATTCTCGAGGCCCATCTCTTCGACATCGCGGCTTCAGCCCGCACGCTGCTGCACGTGCTCGGAAAGCGTGAAATCCCCTTCGATCACGAACCCGGGTTTACTTTCCCCGTGAGGGGAAACCAGGTCGACTCGCGTGAGCTTGAGAGACTGGCTGACAACATCCTGTTCACAGCCGTAGAAAAGTCGGATGATTTAGAATGGGGGCAGGTGCTCGAAAAGGCGCGCGATCGATTTCTGGAAAAGGCACCCATGCTGGACCAGGACAGCGCTCAGCAAATCATCTCTAATCTGGCTACGAAATACCAACGGGTTGGCTAGGCGAACTACGAGCACTATTCGGATCGCGAGCCGTCTACAGGCGCATCCGATCTTATCTCGCGGACATATTCGGCGCCCAACTTCACCAGGATATCTTTGAGCAGGTACCGGTGGCAGAAGCTGCCCTCCCCGCAGTAGCACGCCAGAATGACCTCGTTCATCGCCAGCAGTTCGTCCCACCTCCCCCGCTTCTCCCGGTAGCTCTTCAGCATCATCTCGTAATATTGCTCGGTATACGCGTCCGGACCCAGCTCACCCTCTTTGTGGGACATCACCATCTTCCAGGTCGGCGCGAACGTCTTGTCTCCCGATTTGACCGTCGCATCCAGAAAACGCGGATCCTCGAACAGCTTAAGGGTCCGTGCGACGGATATCTGGATGGTGTAGATCCTCAGCATATGAAGTTCCCATCTCGAACGATAGTTCGATCTGACCAGCAAATCAATCACCAACTCGAAGCGGACAAAGAGGCTTATCTACAAGCCGCGTTCGCGCCCTTGACTATCTAGAATCATTTGCGCATCCAAACGCGAATCCCCACCGGACGATCGATCCGGTGGGGATTCTTTGCTTCGATTCGGCCATCCGCACTTCGAGATCGGACCTACGGATTGACGGTGAAGGTCACCGGCGAGCCCGCCATGGACCCAAAGATTCCGATCCCACCCTCTACGTGAAACCTCGGCTCGTCCAGGAACTGGGGGTCCTGCCTGCTGGAGACGAGGTAATCGGCATAGTTTTCGTCGATCGCGAAGACCTCGAAGGAATACGTACCGTAGAAGGAAAACTGCTGCCAGTTCAGAGTAGCGCTCTCTGTCTGGACGTACTGCCATTGTCCGGCCAGTGCAAGGCTGTCCCGTAGCGCGCCGAATCCGGTCGTGTCGATTTCTCCCCCGCCAAAGCCCCCCCCGAACGGACCACCCCTTCCACCAAACAGGGCCTCGATAGGAATGCGCTCTCCCGGGGACACCGCTTTCCTCGTCGTAACATATCCACCCTCGGTCGGACCACTCCAGGTGGCACTGAACGGCGTCCCGTTGAACGTCAGATCGGTAGCCTCCGGGATAATCGCAGGCGCGATCGGAACGGTCGTTTCAGCCTCTGCCACACCGTCTTCCACGCTCACGACAAGCCGGTAGGTCTTTCCGGATACCACGCTCAGGGTCGGCTGGTGGTAGTAGCCCGGACTCCCGGCGACCGGCTGCAGCAAGACCGTTTCACCATCCACGCGAATCGTAACGTTCGCGGCTGGGACGGCATTCTGTTCCCGGTCGTAGATTTCATAGAGCGGAGCGGTCGTTGAAACAAAGATGCTGTCGACCGGCTTCCCAGCTTGCAGGAAACCTTCCACGTAAAGGGTGGACTCGAAATCGACGACGGAATCTGTCGGGCTGGTGCTGCAGCCTGACATAACGACAGACCAGACAACGGCGATGGAGATCAAGAAACATGTTCTAATCATCGGCATCGTTCTTCACCTCACAGTTTCAATTTGAATCCAATGCTGGGCAAAATCGGCTGAAGGAGAACATCCTGAAACACGACCTCCTCTTCCGAGACGTCGTATGTGCGGTACCAGATGTTTCGTCGATTATACAGGTTGAAGACGCTGATGACGAACTGGCTCTCTACGCCGCCGAATCGAAAATCCTTCGTGATTCCCAGGTCCATACGATGATATGCGGGGAGCCGGTAGGCATTCTTTTCGGACACGTGTACATAAGAGATCGACTGGCCGCCGGGCTGGACGACCTCGTACCGGGACTCGGGAATGGTGTAGGCCTGTCCCGTGCCGTAGACCCAGTTGACATTCACGTTCCAGCTTCCAGGTAACTGGCGATTCGCGACGAACGAGATGTCGTGCCGCCGGTCGTACTTGGGCGGAAACGATTTTCCGTCGTTGAGGTCGGGAAAGGTCTGGCGTGTCCAACCCAGGGTATAGCCGATCCAACCCTTTGTGCTTCCACTCGTCTTCCGGATAAGCAGTTCGCCGCCGTAAGACCTTCCCGTGCCCTGCAGGAAGAGGTCAGAGAGGGGCGTGCTTTCGTCCAGGCGGACCTGTGACTGGAATTCGACCAGGTTCTCCAGGTCCTTGTAATAGACCTCCGTATCGACCTCCCAGTCTTCGGCTGTGAAGATAGCCCCGAATGCGTTATGAACCGCCCTGCCGGGATCCAGGGTTTCGTCCACAGGAAGCCACATGTCCGTCGTGAAGGAAAACCCTTCTACGGAGATGAGGTTGATGAACTGATGGTAAATCCCCCATCCCGCCTTGAGCCTGAGTCTGTCGTTCACGAAAAAGTGGCCCGACACTCTGGGGGAGAGACCGGTGTAGCTCCCGCTCCCGAAATGGCTCAAACGCACACCAGGCGTGAATTCCAGCCTGCCGGTCTGCCAGGTGTGTTCCAAATAGCCTGTCCCGTATGCGGACACATTGTTGATCTCTGACCGGGTCGTGTCTTGAAAGCCCTGCTGGTAAGAAGCATCATATCGGGTGACCTGCACCCCCATCCGAGTTCTGTGATCGGAAGCTGCGTGGTAATCCACGTCGGTCTTGAAGGTCAAGTCCAGCATCCTGTTGTTGCGGTTCAGACCGAAACCCCTCCCCCGAGTTGCGTCCTGGCTTCCGGCCACCTCGAAGTTGGAGGTGTACCGACTCACGGAAAGCTGGACATTGCCCAGGAGCTTATCCGTGAAAAGGTGAAGCCACCTCACGCTCCCGACCTGGTTGCCCCAATCCATAAGCTGCTGGCGTTCGGTATCGCGGAACGAGGGAAGCGTCAAATCGAGTTTGTCCTGCCCCAGATAGCCGCTGAGTGAAACCTTGTCTAAAGCCGTCGGGTCCAGATTGATCTTGAAATTAGTATCGTAGAATTTATACCCCTGGTCGAAGTTGCTGGTGACGTCACTAAAGTTGAATCGGGTCCCGCCGAACCTCCGCCCGCCTCCGGGACCGACTCCCTGCCCACCACCAACCCCTCCACGGGGTGCAGCCGTGATCGTCCCGGTCCTTGTGCTGAACAGGTCATCCACGATGTGGTTGAAGAGAGGTGAGTTGATCAGCTCCTGGTAGGTTCGGCGTCCCGAAACCATCCAAGAGCCGCGGTCGCCCAGCGGGCCCTCTGCGGTCAGACCGGCGCTGATCATGTCCATAGAAGTCCGCGCTGTGAACGATTTGCGGTTGCCGTCCAGGTTGGTGACATCCAGAACGCTCGAAAGCCTGTCTCCGTATCGTGCGGGAAACGTCCCCTTCAGAAGCAGGACGTTCTTCAGGGCGTCGGGGTTGAATGTGCTGAAGAACCCGAAGAGATGATTGGGGTTGTAGACCACGACGCCGTCCAGGAGGATCAGATTTTGTCCAGGCGTGCCCCCCCGAACGTAGAGGCCGGCGGAGTTGTCGCTCGCGGCCTGCACACCTGGAAGAAGCTGTATCCCCCGCAGGAGATCTGGCTGACCCACGGTTGGAATATGGGCGAGTTCTGTCACCCGGATGCCGAAACTGCCCACAGAGGTAATCTCGGTCGGCGACAGGTATCCCTCGGCGACGACTTCATCGCCTTGTAGGGTAACCGGGTTCAATTCTACGTCATACTTGGATGTCTGGCCCTCCTTAACCTCTACCTTGATTCGTCTGGTTTCATACCCGACGTAACTGACCGCAATGCCGTGCGGCCCAGGTGTGAGATTGCTGAGAACAAAATACCCCGCCTGGTCCGTGGTCGTTCCGACAGTCGAGCTGTCCAGAACGACGCTGGCGCTGGGCAGGGTCTCCCCGTTCGAATGGTCTTTCACATAACCCCGGATCGAGCCGGGGCGCACTTCCGCTTCGAGGTTGGCTGTGAAAACCGCGAAACACACCAGATGCAAAAACAATAACCTCTGCTTCATCGCACCTCCTTTCCCCTTCCCAAGCCAGGGAGACACCCGGAGGAGTCCCCCGTAGAGAATCTGAACACTCCGACCTCGGCCCTATCGGCGCGTGCCGAATCCGGAGCTGAAGTCACCGCGTTTCATCGAATTTTTCAGCATTTTCTGCTGTTCCTTGGTCAAAAGGACCTCCAGCTTCTCGTCCACATCCTCTTTCAGCTCCTCCAGCACCTCTCTGGCCCTTTCCCAACTGTCATCCTTCTTCGCGATTTTGAGCACGCCGTTTCGCTTGGCCCACGCATCGGCGATCACCGGCTTGATGTGCACGAGCTGGCTGTCGGGGAGGTCGAGGCCGAACGAAAGCCCTGCCCAAAGCATCTCGACGGGGAATGCCCGGACGGCCTCGGCCTGAGTGCGCATCTTCTGAAAATCTCCACCACCCCGGCCGGGAAATCCGCCTCTTCCTCTTCCCCGCTGCGCCTCGGCAGAGATAAGCCCGAAGAGAAGCACGCCCGCGATCAAGCTCACGAGTACTGTTTTGCATCTCATCCTGTATCTCCTTGGTTTCCGTTCCTATGCGATGTAAATTGCCACACGCAGAACGAGATGAAATCCTCATCCATATTTGTTAGACGGTCCTCGCTCCTCCTGCGTTCCCTGCGATTTCGTAATTGCCCGCGGGAGAAGTGCTCCACCCGTGGCGTGAGGTCACAGCTCTCATGAATCCCTCGAATCACGATTGCTACACGGACGACTGGCGGCGCACGCAGCCCGACTACGTCATCTACCTGCCGAAGTCCCCCGGCCAGCGGGACGAGTACGCCGACCACATCCACGTGTTCACCACACCGGGCGGTGATACGATGTGCATCTGGACGCAGGCCAGTTACGAAGGTTCCCCGGACCTCCGCGTGGTCTATTCGCGAAGCGCGGACGGGGGTCGCAGTTGGTCGCCCTGCCTCCCGATCGCCGAACCGTCAGGTCCCAAGCTCTGCCCTGGATTGGGCTTTCCGCTGGTCAGTCGCAGCGGTCGCATCTACTGCCTTTACAATCAACACCCGGGCATCGGCGACCTGGGGCATTGGCAGGGACCGCTCCACGTCTCGGTGTCGGACGACGATGGTTTGACCTGGGTCAACACAGGTGTCGAGATCCCGTTCAGACGCACGGCCTACGACCACCCGGACCCAAAGGTTTCCCCGCTGTGCATCATCTGGCAGCAGCCGATTCGCGATGCGAAGGACCGCGCGATCGTTGGCTTCAGTCGGTGGAGCAGTCTGATGACCCACCCAAGGCCGTTAGGAGGGAACCGAAGTCATCTGGATACGCAGTGTGAATTGATGCGATTCGACAACCTGGATGACGGCCCGGACGCGCAGGACCTGGAGATCACCTGGCTGCCGGATGAGGAGGGGACGATCCGCGTGTCGTGCGGGATCGAGCCCGACGCGTCGCGCGGATACAGCCTGGCAGAGGAACCGGCCATCGCGCTGCTTCCCGACGGCCGGCTGTGGATGAACATGCGCACGGTTACGGGTCGGATCTGGTACACCGTCTCCGAAGACGACGGACACAGCTGGCGCGAACCCGAAGTGCTGCGCTATCAGGACGGAGGCGACGAGGTGCTGCACACCAAGTCACCCGACCCGATCTATCGCCTTCAGGATGGACGCTACCTGCTCTTCTATCACAATCGGGATGGCCACGACCAGGGTGACACCGGACCCTGGGATATGGAGGCCAGGCGTCCCGTCTGGATGGCGGTCGGCGAGTTTCGGCCCGACGCCCACCAGCCCATCTGGTTCAGCCAGCCGAACCTTTTGTTCGACTCACAGCGAGTCAGGGCAGGTGTCACCGCGCTCACGATGATGGCCATGTACTCCAGCCTCACCGAACGGGACGGACAACGCACGTTCTGGTACGCAGATCGGAAGCAGTTCGTTGTGGGTCGCGAAATAAGCGATGACATGCTTTCCGGTATGTCAGTTCCGAGCTGATGGAGGCGGAGAGCTAGACCGAGATTCGACACTTTCAGATGCGAACCGACCTGCCAAAAGCGATACTGTTCGACCTGGATGATACGATCCTGGCGTTATCTGGCAGCGCAGATGAACCCTGGCGAATCATCTGCACAAGATTTTCGTCCCGTGTCGAGGGACTCACACCAGATCAGCTTTTCTCCGCTATCCGCGAAGCGCGGTCCTGGTTCTGGCAGGATCGGGAGCGTCATCGCAGGGGACGCTTGGACCTGGTCACCGCGAGGCGCGAGATTGTCGCTGAGTCCTTCCGTCATTTGAAAATCGACGACCCGACTCTGGCGAACGAAATTGCGGACACCTACGCCTCCGAACGCGAAGAGACGGTCCGACCGTTTCCCGGGGCCATTGAAACGCTGGGAACGCTGCAGAGTGAGGGGATTCGTCTTGCGTTGATTACGAACGGCGCATCAGATGGCCAAAGGCGGAAAATTGACAGATTCGGGTTGGAGGACTACTTTCAATATATTCTCGTGGAAGGTGAGTTTGGTGTCGGCAAGCCGGACGAACGCGTCTACCTTCACGCGCTCCGGCAGCTCGAGGCGGCGCCGGAAGACACCTGGTTTGTCGGAGACAACCTGGAATGGGACGTAGAAGCCCCTCAGCGGCTGGGGATTTTCGCGATCTGGGTGGACTTTGTGGGCAAGGGATTGCCGGAAGCGTCTCACGTTCGCCCTGATAGGATCATCAACAACATCTCTGAGATCCTGAAGGAATAACGATATGTCGGAAAGCATACGAATCGGCATCATCGGCGACTTCAATGTGGCCTACAGGGGATCGACAGGCGGAAGGGTCAACACGGTGGACATGGCCCCCGCGATCGCCCAGGTCCTGTTGCGGATCAACGAATCTGATATGTAAAGAATGAGCTTACACTGGCGACCCTCTCCTTCTATCCCTTCTACCTTCCCATTTCATCTATATATGTCTCTAGATATTCGTTCCGTCGTTCTCGATATTGGCAACGTCATCAGCCCTCAAAACGAACAGCGGTTGGATAAAGTTCGCACGTTGACCGGGCTTCCGAAAGAAGACTTCGATCGAGCATACGAGGCCTACAGACCGATCTACGATCTCGGACAGATCGACGGACCGGGATACTGGAGGCGCGTATTCGCGCACGGCTCCACGACGCCGGATGAAGATCTACTCGATGAACTTACGCGAGAGGACACGCTCAGCTGGTCGGACACGGATCACCGAATCATCGACTGGATCACCAGAGTCCGCGAAGCCGGTATTCAAATCGCGATCCTGTCCAACGTCCCGTGGGATAAAGTGGAACACCTGCGAAACCATTGCACCTGGCTCGATCGGTTCGACTTTGCCTTTTTGTCTTGTGAGCTGGGAATGATCAAACCAAATCCTGAGATCTACGAGCATGCTCTCGAATCGATGAAGACCCCTGCAAACCAGATCCTGTTCATCGATGATAAGCCTGAAAACATAGAAGCCGCTAACCTCCAGAAAATCAATACCTTCTTGTACGAATCGTTCGACGGTCTAGCAGAATTTCTTACACAGAGCAGGTGTCTGCCCCCGCTCAGCTAAATCTGATCCACCCTGTTTTCTATAGGAAAGACTTTCGAACATGGAAATCCCGGCCAAGCTGACCCAGGGCCCCGTACTCCGCACCCTCTTCGGCCTCTCCTTTCCGATGGTGGGCGGGATCCTTTCTGTCGTCGGGTTCAACCTGTCCGATACATACTTCGTATCCCAATTGGGAACGAGAGAGCTCGCTGCCATGAGCTTCACCTTCCCGGTCGTGATGGTCCTCTTCGGAGTCGCGATGGGGCTGGGCACAGGGACGACCTCCGTCGTCTCCCGCGCGATCGGTCGCGGAGAAACCTCGACCGTGCGGCGTATCTCTTCCGACAGCCTGGTGCTCTCATTCCTTACGGTGCTCCTGTTCGCCGGTGCCGGGATGTTCACGATCACGCCCCTCTTTACCCTCCTGGGCGCGACACCGGACGTCATCCCCCTCATCCGGCAATACATGATGATCTGGTACCCCGGGATCGTCTTTCTCGTCATCCCGATGGTCGCCAACGCCGCCATCCGCGCCGGAGGTGATACCAAAGTACCTGCGCTGATCATGATCGGCGCCACGGGGACCAATCTCATCCTGGACCCGATTCTCATCTTCGGATGGTTCGGATTCCCCCGTTTGGAACTCCAGGGGGCGGCGATCGCGACCGTCATCTCCCGAGCCGGGACGATGGTGGCCTCGCTCCTGATCCTGCATTATCGACACCGCATGCTTGACTTTGCCACGCCCAGCCTGCGCGACGTCTGGCGTTCGTGGAAGTCCGTGGGGGTGATCGCGGTGCCCGCCACGATCACGAACCTGCTCCAGCCCGTCGCCCTTGGGGTGGTGACCCGCCTGATCGCCAGCTACGGTCCAGGCGCGGTTGGAGCATGGGGCGCAGGATCTCGAATCAGCGTGTTTGCGCTCATCCCGGTGTTCGCGCTCTGTTCCGGGCTCGTTCCGTTCGTCGGACAGAACTGGGGGGCGGAGCAGTTCGACCGTGTCGCCCGAGCACGCAAGTACGGATACATCTTTGCCGCCTCCTGGGGCGTGCTCGCCCTCGGGGTCCTGCAGTTCACGGCAGAGCCGATCGCGAGCCTGTTCAGCAATGACGCCGATGTCATCCGGGAGATCGTGCGATACCTGTGGATTATACCGTTCGGCTATGCCACGGTGGGTATTCTGAGTGTGACCGAAGAGACGTTGAACGCCATCGGAAAGCCTGTGATGGCGTCAGTTCAGACGCTGGCTCACATGTTCGTCTTCACCATCCCATTCTCGGTCGTGGGTGCGCATCTCCACGCGATCACCGGACTCCTTTCCGGCCTGGCGGCCGCCGATATCCTGGGCGGGGTCGTCGGGCTGATCCTGACAAGGTGGATGTGCCTGAAGGGAGAGCGCATGTGTCGGCTTCGGGATGCCGAGACAGCCACCGCGGCTGCAGGAAATTAGGAGATTCGAAACCGCCTCTTCCCCAGCCTCGCGCTCAGCGTCCATCGGCAGCCTCAAAAGGGCGAAGTTGTGGCTCCAGACCAATTTTCCAGACGTCTGGAAAATTGGTCTAAACCGATAAAACACAACGGTCTTGTAGAGAAATCGACTTGCCGAGTCCGTCCAGGGCTTGCCTCCAATCGGGCCACAGCCTGTTCCGGTACGGAGGAGTTCTCGTTCTACCATCGCGACGGACGGTTCGTAATGAAGGAGTGGGCAAGCCGTCGAATCGTGGACATCCTCGCGGAGCTCCTGGGCCCAAGGCCTCTCCTACGGAAAGCATTTTTGTTTTCCTTTTTCCTCTATGTATATTAGTATTCTTAATTGAGCACCCGATGGGTCGAGTCGTATGTAGCTGTTCAGAATCTCAAACCAGGAGAAACCTCCTTGCTAGAGCAAACGCCAACCCGGAAGTTTTATGACAATCTCGCAAAGGTGTGGGACCTGGTCCTCTCTTCCGCACCCACCAAACGGTTCAGGGAAGCACGAACCGTACGAAAAGCCGCCCACACCGCAATCCGGCCGTCCGATTGCGTACTCGAGCTCGGGTCCGGCACGGGATTCTACACGAAACACCTGTGCTCGATCTCCCGAAAGGTGATCGCGACCGACTTCTCTCCCGCTATGCTTAGAAAGCTGGGGAAAAAATTATCCGATGTTCAGAACGTCACGATCCAGAGAGCCGACATCAACAACTTCACGTTGAAGAACGGCTACGAAGTGATCGTCGCGATCGGTGTTTCGGAACACGTCAGGCTGGCCAGCATGCTCAAGGTCTTCTCGACCTCAAACGCGGACCGGGCGATCTATTCCGTGCCCACAACGACCAACATGGGGCTCTTCATCCGCCTCATGTATCGTGTGTTCGGTGTGCACTACCGGTTGTACTCCGTCCAAGAAGTTGAAGATACCCTCTCGGAGTTCTCGGACATCTCGTGTCAGATCGTGGATGTGGAGCCCTTCGTCTTTCTGTCGCATCAGGCGATGATCCTGCACCTTCACAAGAACGGGAACGGGAATGGGAACGGGAGCAACGGAATGAGAGAGATTGGGCCTGAACCACCAAACTGACGATCAGGACAGTAAGAGGTTAGAGCATCTTTGAGGACAGCCTCATATTTAGAAAAAGGAGTCAGGAAGCTTTGTTTTCCTGACTCCTTTTTCGTTGCGCTGAAGAGTTGGTCTCTATCATCAATCGCGTGCCGTTGGAGAATGCCCCTCGGCCGACGCCGACGGGCGAAACGGTGATCGAACACTTCGGCGCGCCCGGGCGCTTTTGTGCCCTACTCCACTTTTTTTCTATTCCTCCTATTCATCATTTCCTTCTTCCTTCTTCGATGCATCAAACTCTACAATGTTGATGCCATTAACATAGGGCGTGGTAACATACTGCTCAGCAGACTTCATCTGTGCTACAATTTCGCTGATCTCCGTACCCGCTTTGCGTATGGAGTCAATTTGTATATTCACGGATTCATCCAGTTTCTTCATCAGCAGGAGATCGGCAACTCCAATAATCACAGTGAGTGGCTGATTGATCATGTGGGCCGCCGCTCCTGCCGTCTCTGCAAGGACTCTGACCCGTTCCGCGTCCAGTAGCTTTTCCTGGAGTTCAATAAACCGGATACCGGCCCTCACGCGGGCCCACAGTTCATCTGGGCGGAAGGGCTTCACCACATAGTCGTCCGCGCCCGCCTCCAGGCCGGACACGATATCTTCCTCGCTTCCCTTAACCGTCAGAAGGAGCAAGTAGGTCTGCAGGGGGCGATCGAGTTCGCGCACTTTCCTGCAGACTTCCACGCCCTCCAATCCCGGCATCATCCAGTCGAGGATGGCCAGTTTCGGAGCGTCTTCATGGCTGAGTATGTTCCAGGCCTCGTCACCGTCAGTGCAGGCAACAACCTCGTGCCCCCATTTGCCCAAGGTGCTTTGAAGTCCCTCGAGTGCGAGTCGGTCATCATCGGCGATCAAGATCGTCATGGTGCGCGCTCCTCCAGAAACTGCTCCAGCTCCGTTTTATAGCGTTCGACCTCCGTTTGCACCGACACTCTTGAAGCTCCTGTGGGTTCACGGCTTGTTCCTGGTGCCCCGTCTTGCATCATTATGTCTCCACAATGAGAAATGTTGAGATCTACTCAGCCCTCGACTCGAATCGGCAACCATTGGAACTGGGGCAGGTCGATTCGTGCGCGCTTACCCAAGAGGGCGACAACGGACAGAAACTGAATAAGGAACAATGGTTTCAGCACGTTATTACTGCTTAGGAATGGCAATCTGAATCGCCTTCGGCATCACGGTCACCTCCAGCGTTGCATCGCCCGTCATCGACTCGCCATCCACCTGGAATCTTCCGGGCTTGCCTCGCTCGATTCGAAGCCCTCGGGTCTGAAAATACTGCGCGCCAGGCGTGTCCTCGATCGTCCCGGTAAACAGCCGACGCATGTGCCAGAGCGTTCGCGGCAGCCCGATGTCCTCCACGATACAGAGGTCCAGCAGCCCGTCATCGGGCCGCGCCCTTGGGGCAATCACCGCGCCATTTCCGAACTGGGACGAGTTGGCTACTGTCAGGACCGTCGGGCGTACCCTGAGCTCTCTCCCCTCATCCAGAGTAACGCGAACTTCCTCCGACTTGTAGGCCTTGAAAGCGGCAAGCGAAAGAACCGCGTAAGTCAGGAAGCCGCGGCGTCCCGATCGCCGATTGAACCGCCAGCATACCTCTGCATCTACTCCCGCCCCAGCCGTCGAAAAAAAAACGGCCTCGCCCATCTTCCCGACATCGATCGCCCGGACCTCTGCCCGAAGAAGCCCCCTGCAGGCTCGGGCCGGATGGATCGGAATCCCCAACCCCGAAGCCAGGGCGTTTCCCGAACCAAGCGGGATGATTCCGAGAGGTGTGTCCAGGCCCAAAAGACCTCTCCCGACCTCGTTGATCGTCCCGTCTCCGCCCACGGCGACGACGAGGTCAGCTCCCTCGTTGGCCGCCTCCCGCGCAAGTTCCGTCCCGTGACCCTGGTATTCACTATGGCAAATGTCGAACCCGACCCCAGTTCGGCTGAGCAGCCTCCGGATGGCGGCCTCCATGTCACCACGCTGAGTGCCTGCTTGAGGATTCACGATGAAGCGCAGGTTCGAAAATTGGGCTGGCATACCTTTACTCGGTCCACCTTTTCACGGATTCTGGATCACCACTGGGCGGATCCACGTGAAAGTAGTCTATCTTCAGAGGCTGCTTGAGGCGTGCTTCCAGAGCAAGCAAATCCAGACGGTCAGTTGGAACGTCCTTGGCGGTGCGACCGTCCGGGTATACTGTCACCGTCGTCGTGACCCCGATAAACGCCTTCTTCGCTTTCGCCCGCGAGACCTGCAGCCCATCGTCCGAGATCGCCATCCGCGACTGCACTACGCGACCCTCCCCGATAATCCGGAAGACAAACCCCAGGATTCCGGACGTGGGACGACCCGTGAGTCCTTCCACTCTGTCGTAGACGATCATATCGCCGAAATCGAGCAGCCGATAGGTAATGACACGACCATTCGTCACGTTCAGGTGAGGTGTCGACAGGGTATCCACGTAAGAATATCTATTCGTCCCACCCTTCTTTTTCGGCCACCAGATCGCCACGTTTACTGCTAGGTCGGGTCGTGGACCTTGCTTCACATTTCGGATCACGCGATCTCTTCGACTGTCGATCTCGGTGTCCTGACCGTGCCGATGAGCAAGCAGCGCGTATTGTGGCGCGGTTTTCTCGGTCCGGCCGGTCACCTCCAGAAACGCCCGGAACCAGTCCTCGTGTCCCAAGAACAGGCGGGCGCCCTCTCGATTCTGTGTCTTCGCCTCCCGGACAAGATGCAGCAATACCTCGGCCTGAAACCTGGCCCCGTTCGTCGTCGCCGTCGGATCGTAGCCCTTGCTCCGACGCATCGCCTCCAGGAGAGTCTGTCGACTCACGACGCGCGCGGGATCTGGCCCTGAGGCCTGCACTTGTCGTATCGAGGCAAAGGGGAACAGAAGCAAGGCCGTCAGAAGCCCGCAAACGAAGGGAACCATCGCACCCCGATAACACCGCATATTCCGTTTCTTCAATGCGTAAGCCACATGAAAAATAGGGCATAAACGAACCGAATGTCCACGCAAAAACGTTGAAGTATAAAAAGGACCTTGACATCGGGGCGTTTGCGCACAAGTACTAAGCCTTATGAAAGTGCCTGACTGGCTCACTCGATCTGCCATCCAGTGGACCGGCCTCTTCGCCGGTCCACTACTGGCCGTGTTGACCTACCTGCTGCTCCCCGCAAGCTATCCAGACAGCCAGGGCCAGGCCGTCTTCTTCTCCTACGCGGGCCGTGTCACCGCGGCGACGGCCGTCTGGATGGCCCTCTGGTGGATGACCGAAGCGATCCCCGTCTACGCCACCGCTCTTCTGCCCCTCGCCCTGCTCCCCGCCACCGGCGCCGTCACGATCCACGAGGCCGCCGCGCCCTACGGCCACGAACTCATCTTCCTCTTCATGGGCGGCTTCATCATCGCCCTCGCCATGCAGCGTTGGGATCTGCACAAGCGGATCGCGCTGATGGCGCTCGGGGTCGTTGGAACGCAGCCGCGACGCATGATCGGCGGGTTTATGGGGGTCACGGCGATCCTCAGCATGTGGGTCTCAAACACCGCGACCACGGTCATGATGCTGCCCATCGCGCTGAGTGTGATCCACCTCGTCCTCCCCGAGGAAACAGCGGACGTGAACGCCCCGCCCGATCGAGAGCGTACCAACTTCGCGGTCTGTCTGCTCCTGGGCATCGCCTACGCCGCCTCGATCGGCGGCATCGGAACGCTCATCGGAACGCCGCCCAACCTCTTTCTGGCCTCCTTCGTCAAGAGCCACCTCGGCCGCGAGATCAGCTTCGCGGCATGGATGCAGATCGGCCTGCCGCTCGTGGCATTGTTCCTGCCCCTCGTCTGGCTCCTGATGACCCACGTGATCTATCCGATCGGTAATAAACCGATCGAGGGCGGTTCTGCGGTCACGCGCGATGCCCATCGAGCGCTCGGACCCATGAAGTCGGGAGAATGGGCCACTCTGGCCGTCTCCGTGCTTGCCGCCCTTGCGTGGATTTCCCGTCCGATCCTCACGCCACTCGAATGGGGCAGTGTGAAACCCTTCTCAGGGCTCACAGACACGGGCATCGCGATCATCGCGGCACTGGCCCTGTTCGTGATCCCCATCGACATCAAGAAACGCGTCTTTGTCATGAACTGGGAGACCGCGGTCAAGCTCCCCTGGGGCCTGCTCGTCCTGTTCGGCGGGGGGTTGAGCCTGGCCGCTGCGATCAAGGCCAACGGCGTGGGTGAGTTCCTGGGCAGCCAAGTAGGCACACTAGCGGGGCTGCCAACAGTCCTCCTCGTCCTACTCGTCACGACCCTGATGATCTTCCTCACCGAGCTCACGAGCAACACCGCCACCACCGCGACCCTGGTCCCCATCCTGTTCTCCATCGCTCCGGGCCTGGATATCCACCCTTACCTGCTCATCGTCCCGGCCGCCATCGCGGCTAGCTGCGCATTTATGCTGCCAGTGGCCACCCCGCCCAATGCAATCGTCTTCGGTTCCGGCCATATCTCGATTCCGCAGATGTGCAAGGCAGGTATCTGGCTGAACCTGATCGGTATCTTGCTCATCACCGCGCTGATGTATGCGATCGCGATGCCGCTGCTGGGTGTTTAGATGCTCAGGCCATTATCCTGTTACTTCTTATAGATACTACCACTTAGGACCGTCCATTCAGAAAAGGAAAAATACTTGACATAGGGGACGAATCAATGTATACTTAACATCGTTAAGTTAATTTACATCGTAATTCAGTGAGGTTCGTGATGAGTGTTCAGGAGCGCAGGGAAAGGGAAAAGGTGGAATTGCGGCAGCGGATCGTAGATGCCGCTCGGGAGCTGTTCGTGAGCGAGGGTTATGAGAACGTATCGATGCGCAAGATTGCCGAGAAGATCGACTACTCCCCAACGACGATCTACCTCTATTTCGAGGACAAGGCTGCGCTCTTGCATTCTGTTTGCGAAAAGACTCAGCTTAACATGCTCGACACGCTGCAGACACTATTTGAAGATCTGAGCGATCCCGTCGAAACTCTGCGAAAATGCTCCCGAGCCTACGCAGACTTCGGGCTTGGATATCCCGAGGACTATAAACTGACGTTCATTGTCGGTCCGCATCATCAGACCGGTCTGGGCCTGCCGGAAGGATCGGCAGCCAAGAGAATGTTCAACTACCTGCACGCGGTAGTCAAAGAATGCATTCGGCAGAAAAGATTCCGGCAGGTTGATGTCGAAACCGCCAGCCAGGCAATCTGGTCTGCCGTTCACGGCGTGACGTCGCTTCTCATCACTTATCCTGATTTTCCGTGGGTTGAAAAAGACGGACTGATCACCCAGGTGATCGATACAATGATCGACGGGTTCAGGGTTTAGGGATTTCGAGTCCTCGCAGTGAGTAGGGGTGAAGAAATGAGTATATCCGCACAAGAATATTCGATCCGGATGCGACATCTCCAGGACAAAGTTGCGGAACACGGCCTTGACACATTTCTGGTCTCGAGCGAAGAGAGCATTTATTACCTGACAGGTGTTTCCTATCGACCATTTGAGAGGCCATTTTTCATCGCAGTCCGGCCACGCGCAGCCGCAACACTTCTGGTGCCCGCGCTTGAAAAGGATCATCTCAAGGACGCTCCAAATATCAGCGAGGTGCACAGCTACTGGGACTATCCATCACCAATCGGCCAAGGTTGGCCAGATCGACTCCTTGAAATCGTCGGCAGCGCATCGCATCTGGGCGTTGAACCAAGCCTGTCCCAGGAAATCTTTAGTCATCTCACAAACCAGAAGCCTCAAGTTCTACCTCTCGTTGAGCGGCAGCGACTGATCAAGTCTCCAGATGAGATCGAGATGGTGCGCAAGGCAGCACGTTATGCTGATCTGGGAGTGGAAAAGGTGATCGAAGCGTCGTACTACGGCGTTTCCGAATTGGAACTGTTTTCACAGAGTCGTCCAGTTCAGATGCAGATTTTGAAAGAGACCAACTATGACGTTCTTACAACGAACGTCTTGGTCGGTGCCTGGCCCGCCCCTTTGAGTGCGCAACCCCACGGAGTACCATCCATAGGTGACCGACTGAGAGACGGCCCTCACATCGCGCTGGCTTTGTTGCGAGTAAATGGCTATGCCGCCGAATGCGAGCGAACCTATTTTCTCTCCCCTCCTGAAGGCGATGTGAAAGACGGGTTCGCCGCTATGCAAGAAGCTCGATGTCGAGCGTTTGCACTCCTGCGACACGGCGTCAGATGTGCCGAGGTTGACGCTGTTGCCAACGAGTTTCTTCGCGAAAAGGGGTATGGTGATTGTCTGCTGCACAGAACCGGTCACGGATTCGGGCTGGGAAATCACGAGGGTCCGTGGGTGGCGGAAGGCAGTGATGACGTTTTGGAGGAGAACATGCTTATCAGCATCGAGCCAGGTATTTATCTGCCGGGAGTTGGTGGCTTGCGTCACTCCGACACCGTTCTTGTTACCAGGGACGGTTACGAACTCCTGACACAATACCCCTCTGATCTCGAAACGCTGACCGTTAAATCATACAAACCAATCCGCCGCGTTATTGGAGTACTTAAACGGCGTGCTGTTGGTATTGATTGAGATTTGAAATTTATCATTTTTTTCTCAGACGGTTAACGGTGTTAAGTTCCTGAGCTAGGAGGGTGGATCGATGAAACTACTGCTATTTGTCATCGTTTCCGGACTGGCCGTATTGCTCGCGCTGATTTTGATCAGAACAATTGTTTTTCCATCGAGTCAGCTTCCAAGTGATCCCCCTATCGAGGCCGCACTCGATCGAGACGAAATGTCCAGGCGTTTGTCGCGCGCACTCCAGTTCAAGACGATCTCATTCCAGGATTCGAAGATTTTTCATCGTGAGGAGTTCCTGAATCTGTATCGGTACCTCGAACACAGCTTTCCGCTGGTTCACGCCAGTCTGACGAAGGAAGTGATCGGAGACCTAAGCCTTCTTTACACCTGGGCGGGAAGCGAGCCAGAAGAAAACCCTATTCTTCTGTATGCCCACACGGATATCGTTCCGATCGAGGCCGCAAAGGAAACTCGTTGGACACATCCGCCCTTCGAGGGACACATTGCTGGGAGCTACATCTGGGGCCGCGGCAGCCTGGATATGAAGGTCGGCGTTCTGGGCCTCCTCGAAGCCGTTGAAACGCTGTTACAAAAAGACTTCCAGCCCAGCCACACGATTTACCTGGCCTTTGGCCACGATGAGGAGACTGGGGGAGGGGAAGGCGCCGCTCGGATCGCTGAACTCTTAGATTCAAGGGACGTAGAACTGGAGTATGTGCTCGACGAAGGCCTCGCGATTACTCACGGGATCCTGCCGGGTGTTACCAGGCCGGTTGCACTCGTGGGCATCGCGGAGAAAGGATACGTAAGCCTGGAGTTGGCAGTCGAAACCGAGGGAGGGCATTCGTCGATGCCTCCAAAGCAAACCGCCATCAGCATCCTCAGCACCGCCCTACACAATCTTGAAAGCAATCCGTTCAGATCGAGAATCACGAGACCTGTCCAGCAGATGTTCGAGCATCTGGCGCCGCAGATGCCATTCATCAAGCGGATGATATTGGCGAACCTCTGGTGCTTTGATGGGCTTCTCGAGCGTCAACTTGCTGCTTCACCCGGGACCAACGCCCTCATCCAGACCACAATGGCGGCGACGATCTTCTCTTCGGGTGTGAAGGAAAATGTGTTGCCCAAAACCGCGCGGGCAGTTGTAAACTTTCGGATCCTTCCTGAGAATAGCATCGGACGAGTCGTTCAACACACTCGCCGGACAATCGCCGATTCAACAGTGAAGATTCGCATTCTGGAATACACCGGAATTGAGCCATCGGCGACGTCTAACATCGAATCATCAAATTTCAAGATTTTTCAGCGGACGATCCATCAGGTCTTTCCTGACGTCCTTGTTGCACCCTCTCTGTTCATTGGATCCACGGACTCCAAACACTTCGCAGGGCTGACACCCAACATCTTTCGATTCCTCCCGATTCGGTTCGAGCGGAAGGACCTTAAAAGGATCCACGGCCGCGACGAGCGCATCTCAGTTCACAACTACGAAGAAATCATTAGATTCTATATCCAGCTCATTTACAACTCTTCGTCTTTAACGCGACCGGGACCCTCTTGATTCACACCAGAGGCCGGACCGTTTGTAACACACTTCAGGAAAAGACCATGCGTTATCTCTACCGGATTCTGAAAGTCGGTCTGATTCTTCTGGTTCCGGTGATCATTCTCTTCGGTCTCTTTCATAAGAGAATCGTTCGGACTTACAACGTGATTACTCTGTTGAGCCGGATAAAGTCGTGGCCAACTTTCGCTCGATGGAGGCGATGTTTGACGCGGTGCCGATTCGTAGAGGTCGGGTTGTACACAGGTTCGAACGTGAGTTGACTGATTTGCCATTGACCTACGAATACAAAGGAGAGATCAGGTCCCTAGCTGAATTTCTCGATGAAACCTGGACCACCGGACTGGTCGTGCTCAGGGATGGCAAAATCGTTTTCGAGAAGTATGATCGGGGCAATACCGAAACTTCCAAGACAATTTCCTGGTCACTCGCGAAGTCATTCGTATCGGCTCTGGTTGGCATTGCGGTCAATGAAGGGTGGATAGCCAGCATTGAACAGCCCGTAACCGATTACGTTCCGCTTCTGAGGGACACGGGGTATGATGGTGTGTCGATAAAGGATGCCCTCCAGATGTCGTCGGGCGTCCGGTTCGACGAGGACTACGCAGACTTTTTCTCTGATATTAACCGGATGGGACGGGCGATTGCCCTGAACACGTCGCTGGACGAATTCGTTTCATCCCTGAAGCGGGAGCGCACACCGGGAACGTATAACCAATACGTAAGCATGGATACACAGGTTCTGGGGATGGTGCTTCGAGAGACGACCGGGCAAACGGTTTCATCCTATCTGGAGACAAAGATTTGGCAGAAGATAGGAATGGAGGCGGATGCTTCCTGGTTGGTCGATGGCAGAGGAATGGAGCTCGCCTTCGGGGGCCTGAATTGCGTACTCAGAGACTATGCCCGTTTAGGTATGCTATTCATGAACAAGGGTGTTTGGAACGGAGAACAGATCATCCCGGCTGAATGGGTCCAGGCATCCGTGACGCCGGGCGCACCTCACTTGCAGCCGGGTGATAACCCAGCCTCCGATTCGGTGCTCGGATATGGTTATCAATGGTGGATTCCACAAGACGGTGATTTTTTGGCGATCGGCATCTACAATCAGTTCATATACGTTCACCCCAGGCACAGAGTCGTGATCGCCAAGAGCTCTGCGTACCCGCGCTACAATGAAGATGGTGATGAAAAGGAACTCGAATCCATCGCAGTGTTTCGGACGATCGCGGAGCATGTGACACGAAACACCAGTATGTTCCAACAGTAGCCGGACGCGTCCCGCCAGGGCAACGGCCCCATCGAGGTCAAGCTATGATCGATCAGAGTGCTCCATTCTTCTGGTTTCTGCTTGGCGGGGTGGTCATGATAACCCTCATTGCTATTGTTGTCGCTGTAGGAGTGCTATATGATACAGTCGTTAGGTTCCGGGACGTGAAGCATAGACGTCAAGCGTCGGAAACCCCTCTGAGAGCCTTTCGAACTCACTCCTATTCGCACTCCGAGGAAATATTAAATTCAGAGGTTCTTCTAAACGAATGTAGCACGGTGTGGGAACCGGACTCCGTGGCTCCCGACAGGTTTTTCGAGACCCAAGAAGCGTGTGACACTGGATTTAACGAGTTCTTCATAGACGTGTGGTGAACGTTTTACGACGATCGTCAATACAGAAGTACCGATATTGCGCCATCACCCGTAGAGGCCTCCTGGTCTATCCAAGGGTCTTCGCATGCCTTTCGATCAAGAATCCACTTCGCCTTGCGAGGGATTTCCCCCTTTGGTCTTTGTCCACGGGATCAAGGGGAGCAGCCTATCCGACCCCAAAGGTCGGTGTTTCTGGTTGACCTGGTTGCAGGCGCTGGGACTCACGACTCGCGACTTGAGCTTGCCGCTACATTGGGAAAGCGATGTCCAGCAGCGTGATGAACTTGCGCCAATAGCACCGCTCAGAAACGTGCTAACAAAAGACATCTACGCCCCTTTTCTGAATTGGGCGATGGCATCTGGACGGTCCTTTCATCCTTTCCTATACGACTGGCGTCGAGATAACCTAGAGAATACCCACAGGTTCGTTGAGTTTCTGGAAACAGTAAGTCGGCAGCACGAAGGTGCGAAGATCCAGATTGTGGGCCACAGCATGGGTGGCCTTATCAGCTTCGTGGGCCTCAAGCGTCGTCCAGACCTGGTTCACAGTGCGCTCTTCGCGGGTGTCCCATTCGGACCCATGATTAGCTTCCTGGAAGATATGCATGCGGGCATGTCCACGGGACTGAACAGACGAATCCTGAGCCCACAAGTCCTGTTTACGTTCGTGTCGCTGTACTGCTTCTTCCCTATGGATGAGTACGAATCGGCTCTTTGGGACCAACAAGGCAAACCCATTCCACATGATTGGTACTCGGCAGAGGACTGGGAGCGTCGCAAGCTCGGAATTTTCGCGACACTCGAAAGGGCTGATGTCAGCGACGCGCAGCGAGTTCACCTCCGCAACGCACTTGCGCGCGCGCAGGAGTTCAGGTCCCAGGTCTGCAGCGAGGAAGATTCGTTTGAGTATCCCCCATTTGCTGTGCTGGCGGGTGACACTCACCAAACGCCCTCAGTTGTTGTCAAAGGCGGTCAACGTGCAGTAAGAGGATGGAATTTTAGGGAAGGTCGGAGAGAACCCGGGGACGGTCGTGTGCCTTTGGCAAGCGCGCTACCGCCTAAAGGTGTGCCGTATGTGATCCATAAAACGGCACGAAAGCATGGTGATCTACTGAACGACGTTTCCTTGGTTTCAAAGATCCTGGCACAGTTATGCAACTCATAGACAATGCAGTCAATCAAAGAGCCGTTGATTCATAGATTGAATAGCTACGCATTGGGCAAAAAACACCTCAACTTCGCTGGACGAGACTAGGGGATAAACGTGGAGACGACCTTGAAAAACGACAGGAGAACAATAGCTGGATGGGCCCTCTACGACTTTGCCAACTCCGTCTATCCTGCAGTCATCACGGCTACGGTGTTCAGTGTCTATTTCACCACACAGATCGTCGGCAACGAAACCGGGCTCGGCGATTTGTGGTGGGGGCGTGTCCTCTCGGTCTCGATGCTGTTCGTGGCGCTTTCGTCGCCGGTGCTTGGCTCAGTTGCCGATCGCGCGGGAATCCGGAAGAAGATGCTTCTTCTCTACACTGCCATCTGTGTGGTAAGTGTGGCTCTTTTCACAACGATCCAGCCGGGCATGATTATGTTGGCGTGGGTGCTCGCCCTGGTTGCCAACATCGGGTTCGAGGGTGGGCTGGTCTATTACAATGCATATCTGCCAGACATCGCGCCCCCCGAGCGCCAGGGCTTCGTTTCAGGAATCGGTTTCGGTGTCGGCTATGCCGGCTCGGCCGTCGGCCTGCTCATCGCCCTTCCCCTCGCCACCAGTGGGCGATTCGATCTCACCTGGCTTTCCGTTGCCGGCTTCTTCGCACTCTTTTCGCTGCCCACTTTCTTCAGTCTCCCCGCAGACAAACGCGGAGACCGGACCCTTCTGCAGGCCGCGATCGAAGGAATCACCGGATTCAGACGTCTTGTGGGTGATGTCTGGGGGTTACGCGAGATGCGCCGTTTTCTTGTTGCCTTCTTTGTCTACATCGACGGAGTGAATACGACGATCTACTTCGCGGCGATCTTCGCCGCCACAACCCTGGGCTTTTCCCAGCCGGAATTGATCTATCTCTTCCTCGTGGTCCAGTTATCGGCATTGGTCGGCTCACTTGCGTTGGCCCGACCGACCGATATCTGGGGTCCGAAGAAGGTCCTTACACTGACCCTCACCTTGTGGACCGCGATTGTCATCATGGCCTACTTCGTCGAATCCAAAACCCTGTTCTTCGTGATCGCTGTGTTGGCCGGTACGGGACTCGGCACCGTACAGGCGGCCAGTCGCGCGTTTATGTCAGGGTTGATACCGGAAGGAAAAGAGGCCGAGATGTTCGGTTTCTATGCGTTCTGTGGAAAGTCATCTTCCGTAATCGGCCCGATTGTCTTCGGTGAGATCTCACACGCGTTCAACCAGCGGGCCGCAATCCTGTCGGTCGCCGTATTCTTCCTGGTCGGTCTCCTGTTGCTACAGCGCGTCAGAGGTCGGAAATCTTTTGTCGAATAGGTGTGTTCGGGAAAACCATGCTGCTACACATTCTTCGCCCCATCGTGATGCTCGCCCTTTGGATCTTCTTCCGCAGAATAGACGTCAGAGGCCACGACCGGGTACCAGTGGATCGACCACTCGTCTTTGTGGCCAACCATCCCAACGAGATGCTCGATACCCTTGTTCTCGGAAGATACGCTCCTGGCATCACACCCCGTTTCCTCGGGAAATCTGCGCTGTTCAAACGCCGCTTTTTTGCCTGGTTTTTGGGCCAACTCGGCGTGATTGCCGTCGCACGAAAGCGAGATGAAGGCTCTAGGATCTCCAGCAATCGAGCCATGCTGAGCGCCGCCTGCAACACCCTCAGGGAAGGGCGTTCTCTTGCGCTGTTCCCCGAAGGCCTCAGCCACGCGGAACTCAGGGTGAAGGAACTGAAGCCGGGGGCCGCACGGATCGCGCTCAGGAGCGAAGCGGAATCCGATACCCCTCGGGGAGTTAATATCATCCCGGTCGGCCTGACCTATTCAGACCCCGGACTCTTCCGGAGTGACGTATCCGTCCATTTCGGCGAGGCAATCGAAGTACGCGGCTTTTTAGTAGCGTACCTCAAAGACCGTAATGCCGCGGAGCGAGAATTGACCGCGCTCATCCACGAGCGCCTCGCTGGCCTGACCCTCCACATCGACGATCCCGACCTGGAAACGGTCATCCGGGATCTGTCCGAGATTTACACCGAAAACCTGGCCGCTGAACTCCCCGACTCGGCTGACCTCAGCAATGGACTCCGGGCCAGGCAGGAGATCATCCGTGCGGTTCAACACTTTGCCGACTCGGATCCCGAGGTTGTCCAGACCTTTGCCAGGAGCCTGCGCGCACATCACCGTAAACTCCGTCGCCTCCGAATCGGTGCCCCACCGGAGTCAACCCCGCCGATCGGACATCTGCTTCTCGCGCTCATTTTCCTACCGGTGGTGCTTTACGGGTTCATCCACAACGCCCTGCCCTACTACCTCCCGCGGCTCTTCGTCCGGCCCTACAGGGACGAACCTGAAACGATCGGAACCGTCAAGATTGTGGCAGGCGTATTCGTTTTCCTGCTCTATTACCTGGTCCTGGGGGGAACGGCATATCTGCTCAGGGACTTCCGCACTGCCTTCCTTTATGCGATCACGTGGCCGCTCAGCGGCCTCATCACCCTCCTCTTCGACGAGCATATCCTGCAGCAATGGCCTCTATGGCAGGGCTTGGTGCTGCCGCGAAGACGAAGATATTACCTGAATAGGATGTCTTCAGAGAGAGCCGCTATCGTCCGCGACCTTGATACGATGAAGGAACGTTATCTTAAGTTCCTTTCCTGATTCCAGTTGTCAGCCGACAGGAATTTTCAAATGGCCGAAAGAAAAGACAACCAAAGCGATCTCGTCTACTCTACAGCGCACGGCAAGATGTGCCCCACCTGTGGCAAACCGGTTGCAGCGTGTGAGTGCGGGAAGAAAAAGGCGATTCCTAATGCGGGCGGGACAGTGGTCGTCAGGAGGGAAACGAAGGGACGCAGGGGAAAAGCGGTAACCGTGATCTCCGGGGTATCACTCGACAAGGAAGGACTCAGGGAGCTCGCGAAACGGCTCAAGCAGAAGTGCGGAAGTGGCGGTACGGTTAAGGAAGGCGTGATCGAAATTCAGGGCGACCACCGGGAGACGGTTGTTGAACTGCTACGGAAGGAGGGCTACAATGCGAAAGTTTCAGGAGGTTGAAGGCCGTTGTTCGTGGGTACGAGGAAAAGGCGCGACTGCTGGAGTAGTGGGGTGTTGGAATAATGGAGTAATGGAGTAATGGAAAGACAGGTTTGCAATACTCCATCACTCCATTACTGCAATACTCCAGAAATCGCGGAACTTCCTATGCAGGCCTCTGCCTCTCAATCCGCAATCCCAAATCCGCAATCCGCAATTGACTTACGGTCCCCGTATTTTGCTCTCCCGGTACCCGTGTTTTGCTCTCCCGATACCCGGTCCTCACGATTCACGTACCTATGTACCTCTGTAGTCATTCCCGAATCTCGCCGCAAGAATGATGAAGTCCAGAAAGCCGACTTCCCCGTCACCGTTCAGGTCGGCGCTCTCGTCAAATCTTTCCTCTCCCCGTTTGCTGTTGAACGCCACACCGAACTGCACGAAGTCGAAAAACGTCACCTGTCGGTCTCCGTCCAGATCGCCCTCATCCTCTACTGGTCTCGCGACCGTTATGAATAGCTGGACGTCACTCAACGCTTCATTGCCGCTCCCATCCGCGAACACCATCTGGTAGGCATACTCGGTTCCTGGTCCTAAACCGGTCAGTATGGCCTGACCTTCCTTCTCAAACCCCTCCAACTCAAGAGTTTCTACGCCAGCCGAGTCCGAAAACCCGGACGCGAGACCGTACCTCACCAATGCAGTAACGAACTCGCTCACGCGCCAAACGATCAAAGCGGAGAAGTCGGTGGGCTCACCCGACAGTTCGACGAACTCGACCTCCGGCGGGGTAAGATCGGGTGTGGTCGTGAATTCCCAGACCGGACCTTTCGTCTCCGCGCCCGCTGCATCCCGCGCCACGACCTGCCAGAAATAGGTCGTGTTTTCGGCTGGGACCGTCACGGTGTCAGAATTCGCTGTCAGATCGGCCCGCTGAATCGAGAAATCGTTCGCATCGATACCGACGAGCAAATCGGCCGTCAGGGTGTCATCCCGATCCCGATCGTGCAGCTGCCACCGGAAGGTGATCGGTGCCGTCAGGTCTGCAGCACCGTCGGCCGGCGTCTCATACACCGGCATATCGGGAGGATCGTTGGCCGGTGTCACTTCCAACACGACCACCGTCGTGTCGCTGGCCCCCTCCGGATCGCTCACCACCGCGGTCACCAGGTAGACGCCGTTGCCATCCTCAGGCGGGAAAAAGACGATGACCCCGGGATCTTGTGTGAGCGGAACAGTCTGGATCAAACTGTCCGGATCGAAGAAGGTCCAGGCAAGTGCTGTGTCCGGCGATTCTCTGTCCGAGGCCATCCCCCCGAGCACGACGGTCGCCGGGGTATCCTCCGGAGTCATCTGTGTCGCAAACGGCCTCACCACCGGAGGCGCGTTGCCCGTGAGCTCCAGATGGTTCTCTGCAGGAAGCGTAAATGTTCCCAGCGATGCTGTGATGTATTGACTGTTGCGAAGCGGCAGTTCGTTCAGCGAGCGCAGAACGGTCTGCCCGCCGGGAAGATCCAGAACCACGAGGTCGAGCCGGGCGAGTGCCCCCTCTGCCGTGATGTTGGCCTGTAGAAAGACGGAGAAGAAGACCACGGTCCGACTGCTGTCCGCAGTATCCTCCAGGACCCGATTCACAAGAAACGATCCCCCCTCTGTGTGGCCCGCAGCCACGAACGGAGAATCGGGCGATACGGGCGCCAGGCGCGCGGTGTCAAAACCGAAAAAGACGTCCACCCCTGCTAAGACATCCCCGTTCGGCTTCAGCACCAGCGTCACCGAGATCGTATCCCCTGGTTGTGGATCCCCAAGCGAATCTGCCCGGTCCAGGCTCAAGCGGGCGGCACCGATGTCTTTTGGGACCTCAAGTGCCTCCAGAGTGACGACGAGCAACCCCTCGGTAAAATCATCGCTCTCGATTTCCAGCGTTTCCACACGCGCCCGGGTGCTGTCCGGCGTGTAGACCACGTTCAACTCGCGCGTCTCGCCTTCGGGCAGAATCAACGTGTCGGCACTTGCGCGAAAGCGGACCGAATCGCTCAGCGTCAATCCGGCGATCCGCAGCGTGTCGTTGCCAACGTTCGAAATCCCCACCTGCTGCGTGTCAGGGAGGCCGATCCCCTGGCTCTCGAATGTGAGACGCTGAGGCACCACCTGAATGTCCGGCCCGTTCACCAGCCCACTGAGCGAAACGGTCGGCCTTGGAACGGATGGATCCTCAAGCTCGATGTTCGTCTCGAAAATCAGCGCGTCGGCATACGCACCCGGGGCGTGCGGACTGAACCGAACGAGGAGCGATATGCTGTCTCCCGGCGCCAGTTCGAACGCGTCGGGCGTAACTGTAGCCACCGACTCACCCCCAAAAACGGAACCGACCCCTGAGACAACCAGGGTCCGATCGCCAGGGTTCGAAACGACCAGCGTCGCTTCCACCGAATCTCCCGGTCCTACTCCATCCCCAAGATCCAGAACCGATGGGAGGAACGTGATCTCAGGGACGCTGGTAACCACAGCCCCTTCTCCGGTGAGGGAAACCTCCGTCGTCGTTCCGGTCGGCGTGTGGTTGTGCGTCAGGGTCAGCACCGCCGACTTCGCCCCGAACGTCGCAGGCACAAACGGCACGGTAATCGACCCGTGCGCGTTTGCCGGAACGGCTAGAAAGGGGATCGCGTGGACGGTGACCAGGGGGAACTCGGAGGCGTCCGTTCCCGCGATGGCGACCGTGTTGATGAGCAGCGTCTTGTTTCCCGCGTTCGAGATGGACAGGTCCAGTTCCAGCGTTTCTCCTATCCCAACCGTTCCGAACGCCAGCGGCGCTGGGGTGACTTCGATCACCGCCTGAACGCCCGTCCCGCTCAACGACACCTCGGCAGGACTTCCCTCTGCATCGTGGACGACAGAAAGGACGGCAGAGATGGCTCCCGATCCGCTCGGAGTAAATGTTACGGTCACATCCTGCGAATCTCCACCCGAAGGGATCGAAAAGGAGGTCGGGCCCGCCGTGAAATGCGTTCCGTCCGACCCGTCCACCATCATATCCGATACGGTCAGATCGGTCTGACCTGTGTTGGAAACGGTGAACGTCAAAGTCGTCGATGAAGCGACATCCACCTCTCCAAATGACAGGGACTGTGTCGACTGGCTGTAGCCCTGAGCGAGCGTGACCGACAGCTCGCTGGACGCCTCGCTCGGATTGCCAGTACCGTCCACCGCCTTGAGCCGATAGGTGTAGGTCCCTGCGACCAGGCCGGTATCCGAGAACGTCGAATCCGGCTTTTCCACCCTCGCCACCGAGTCCCCAAGTGCCGACTCGGTCTCGCTCCGGTAGACGGTCGTGTATGAGTAGTCCAGTTCGGTGTTGACCGTCCACGACAGATCTACCTGGTGATTGCCCAGTATGGCAGTCAGACCTGTTGGAGCAGCGGGCGGCGTTGTATCGATCCCGGAGCCGAAAAGAAAAATCTGAGTCGTCCCACCTTCCGCATCGTGTGTGATCGTGATCGTCCCTTCCTTGTCTCCTCCCAGGGTCGGTGCAAAAGTCACGGTCGCCGCCGCGCTGTCCCCGGCATAGAGGGTGAGGTCTGGGGGCACCGTGGGCGAAAAACTGAACTGATCTGAGTCATCGGATACTCCAGAGACGGTAAACAGCCGGAAGTTCGTATTCTTGATCTGGATCGTCTGCTGGACGGACTGTCCCACCTCGACATCTCCAAAATCGATCGCATTGGATGACAGGGAAAGCTCACGTGAGGCACTCCAGGTCCGCAAAAGCCAGCCCGCATCGTAGACCGTGAAGGGCCACGCAAAGTCGTCACCCACAATCGGGAACTTCTCGCTTTTCACAAAATCGGCGTGACTCACCGCTCGAGTCTCGTCCCCCGCAAGCAAGGAGGCGTGCCCGACAGAGTGAAACGGGAATTCGTCCGGTGGAGGTTTTACGAACGCGCTCGTCCAGTCCGGGTTGGGTGATCCATCCCAGCTTGCGTTCAATTCTGCCATCTGTGAGAGCGTCCTCGCAGAGCCGGCCGGTTCAATCCCAAAGAGGTGGGGCCAGACCAGATGCAGGGTAAAGCCGGTCGTGTCGGTTCGGCCAGGATACCAGACATCCAGATTGGCCTCCTGAAAGCTATCGTCATTCAGTTTTGCCGTGCGGTAGCGCGAGCTGTCCGGATTGTAGAGCAGTTGTAAAATAGCGCTCCGCACCGAATCGGCCGCCACATCGTAGGTCTTGGCCGCAGTAGGGTCTCCGAACACCTCCGCCTCCAACACCGCCATCGATTTGAGCCCCCAGTAGACCTCGCTGTTGTCCATCAAGAACTTGACGTGATACGAATCCTTAGCCCAGGTCAGCCCATCCGGTTCTTGGAGAGCCAGAATCAGATCTGCGATCGTCTCGAACTTCTCTTTGTTGCCAGCGGCATTCAGGAAGGCGGTGTTTCCGCCTTCCTCGTAATAGACGCGCGCCGCGCCGAGAAAGGTTGCCGCGTAGCTGTCCGATGCGTCGTCATAGTCGCACAAGAGCGAATCGATCCCCGTGGGACAGGTCGTCTCTCCCGATCCGTCGCTGAGGTACCAGTGGTCCAGGACGACGCCGGAAGGCGTACTACTCGGGTCGAGGTGGTCTAAATACCAGTCGATCCACCGCTCAGCCACCTCCAGCTTGTCAGAAACCGGAGACTGAAGCAGCCCGGTCACAGCCAGGTTCGAGAAGTAGGGCACGACGTGCCAGTAGCTCTGGGCTGCCACCGTATCGATATGGCCAGGATCGTGGTGGATCTTGATAGCACCGTAGCCAGGGTGAGCAGAATCGGTGTACTGCTGGTCGATCAGCCAGTCTGCCACCGTCTGGATGTCGGCCATATCTCCCAGCGTGTCCGCGGCTGTGGCGCTCGGCAGGCCGATCACCGAGATAAAGAGCAATTTTCTGAGCATCCTGTTCGACACGAAAGAGGACCTCTCTGGCAAAAGCGGTATGATCCGTCCTTTATCCAACACCTAAAAAATACGCAATCTGCTTCAAAGACAAAGTTCGATTACCAGCCGGCCAGGAATGGAGAATCGACACATGTTAGAACGTGGGCGCCACTGATCTCTTCTTGTCTCCGGATGTGCTTCTGCCCATATTGCGGAGGCAGACCGCCTCAAGGCAGACGACAGACAGCGGACCGCAGACCGCAGGATGAATAGCGTGATATCTAATGTTTTTTGGCCGTCTGTGGTCCGTCGTCTGCGGTCACGGATAGCTTCTTTCTACGTCACGGCCGTGGTCCGCGGTCCTAGATAACTTTTCTTTGGGAGGGCTAACATGGCGCTATCAGCTCGCGGTTGGGATCAGGGCTCCCGCGCAAAACCAGGTACTGAAATAGAAATCCGGTTCGGAAGCGAATTGCTGAAGCGTGAAAGCGAGGGTTGGCCTCGCTACGGCATCGTCACCACTGCCAGTGCGATAAAGACAGCACGTCCGGCGCTCGCCCGGGATCCCGAGGGCGTGGTCTACGCCGACTGGCTGGATTCGCAGCACCAGCGAGACCTGGCTGAGCAATTGCCCGACGACATCGAGCTCGTCGTCGGTCTGGGAGGCGGCCGGGCACTCGATAACTCGAAATACGCCGCGATCCACAAAGGCCTGCCTCTGATCCTCGTACCAACCATCGTCTCCACCGGGGCAATCGTGCGGGGTCAGGTCGCCAAATGGGATGGTCGGAAACTCATCGGTGATGTGGACGACTGGTGTTGGGTCGACTGCGACCACGTCCTGATCGACTATGAGACAGTGCTGGCCGCGCCCTATTACTTCAACACCGCCGGGATCGGCGACATCCTTTGCACCGGCGCCGGGATCATCGAAGCGGAATGGAAGGTACAGCAGGGCACCGGAGAACCGGTCGACGCGTCCACGATCGCCGGTTTGGAGACATACTACGATGGGCTGGTCAACGGGTTTGTTCCGACGCTCGACACACAGGGGGAACTGACCGCGGACAGCGTCAAGCACATCATGACCTCGCTGCAGCAGCGCGACAGTCAGAAGCTGCAGGTCAAGAGCGGAGATCACCCCTTCTGGCTGGCCCTGGAGCAGATCAACGATCGCGCATGGATACACGGAGAACTAGTCGCCCTGGGCGCGGTAATGATCGCCTGGCAGGCAGGAATCGGACTGGAGAAACTCACTGATCGAATGAAGAAATGCAAGGTCCGGATTCGCCCATCGGAAATGGGCCTGTCTCGCGAGGAACTGAAGAAGGGGCTGGAGTTCACGCCTCAGTTTATGGCCGAAAGGGACACCGACTCTATCCTCCGGCACAAACCGATCGTCGGCGAACGATTCGACGAGCTGTGGGGCTTTCTGGAGAGTCTGTAGATCGCAAGGATCGCCCCAATCCAATCACTTCATAAATGATGTGGCTTATCGGACAGCTCCTGTTGCGCGAATCTGTTCCCGCGCAACAGGGTCTTCCTTCGGCGATCGATTCAGGCGTTCAAAACAGGATCGCGAAAGGACTCAGGAATGAAAATCGAGTCGATCCAGGCCACGCCGGTGAGCGTACCGGGGACGCGAACTGGCACGATGTCTATTAGAAAGGCCACCCACGCATCACGTACGATCGTCGAGATCACTACCGACACAGGCCTGATCGGTCTTGGAGAGACGCGCGGTGTATGGGCCGCGGCCATCATAAATGAGCGTTTTGCGCCCGCCCTGATCGGACTGCCCGTCGAGGAGCGGCAAAGGGCACGTGCCCTTTGCCTGCAAATCCACCTGGACTACGGCCATCCCGAACATCTGCTCGATCAAAGCGCATTTTCCGGTATAGAACTGGCGCTTTGGGATCTCCTCGGCAAGCAGGCCGATCTGCCCCTGTTCCGCTTGCTCGGCGGCCCCGTGCGTGAGCGGGCCCCATTCGGAGCCTACGCATACACCGTCGATCCCGATGAAGGTCACACCGAGGCCGAGGTGCCGGATATCATGGCCGAAATCGCCTCCCGATCCATTGCTGAAACCGGCGCGTCACTGTTCGAGTTCAAAGTTGGACGCCATTCTGTGGACTGCGATATTTCGACCATCTGCGCCCTGCGCGATGCCCTGGGTCCGGACGTCGCGCTCGCAGCCGACGCCAACATGGGATTCAGTCTGGACGGAGCAAGACGCTTGCTCGACGGCGTGGCGAAAGCGGGTCTCGCCAACATCGAGGAGCCTGTGGCCGATCTGGCCGATCTGGCTCAACTGCGCGCCGAGTTCGACGTTCCTGTCTCAACCCACTGCATCAATCTCGACGCTCTAAAACCCTACCCCCAGATCGATGCCGTCGTCCCCGACATCGATCTGCCCGGCGGCATACAGGGAACCATCGATTTGATGAAGGCCGTGAGCGCTCAGGGCCGGGCTTGCTGGCTGCGCTCTATGTGGGAGCTGGGCATCTCCTGGGCCGCCATGTGCCACCTCGGAATGGCCTTCCCCGACCTCGAACGACCTTCACAAACCCTGATCGACTGGATGACAGATGACCTGATCATGGGCGAACCGTGGCTTTTGAGCGACGGCGGTGTCCGCCCACCCGAAAAGCCCGGTCTGGGGGTGGAACTCGACCGTGAAGCGGTCGCGCGATACGTGGTGACCTGAGCCCGCTTTCGACGAGATACGTTTCACAGGAACGAGATCAGGTATCAAGTAAACAAAGAAGAAGTGTGGCTGCGGCGGCCACTATTGGTACTCTAAAGGGTGCGCTTGGTACCGTCACTGCTCTTTTCCTTAATCCGATATGGTCCATACACGCAAATAGGGGCACGGTGTGCCGTGCCCCTATTGCTCCTGTCTTCATAGTTCAGCTGATCTTCAGTCCTGTTCCGACCCGTTATCGGTGTACCCTTTGATCTCTTTGTCCGTCCAGACCTTCGTAACGCTGTGCTTCTTCCGCAGTTCGGACAGAGCCTTGTCGTCACCCTTGCGTGCCCGGGTAATCAGCCTGCCTCGCTTCCTCCGCTCTGCCAGCTCGGCCTCTTTGCGACTTGGCTGTTTGTAGTTCTGATTCATTTCGATCCCTAAAAGGGCATCGGACATCGCATGTTCGTAACATACTCGGCGACAGCCCTTTGCATAACCGAGTGGCTCATATACGCCTGCTATGTAGCCTTTCTTCGAGTTAAAGATACCAAGAATGGCACTTTTGCACAAGTAGAATGAAGTGATCCAACCGTCACCCACTTTTTTTGCGATCCACGGGCTCGCGTCCCTAGAGGATCACCGCAGCGAGCCCCCCTCCCATCACCATGGCCAAAACCACCCACCGAAACCCTTCCCCACGCACTCGTCCTTTGAGCCAAATGCCTGTCAGATAACCGACGGCCACGCCGGGCAGACCGGACACTGCGACTTCAACGCTTTGCCGACCGAGCAGGTCCATCTCCCAGTGGAGCGGAAGGCAGCACAAGGAGATCGCCACGAAATAGGCCGGCAGCGTCGCCCGGAAGAGGCTTGTCTCCCAGCGCTGTTTCAACCCCAGAAAAGCTACGGGTGGGCCGGCAGCCGAAGTACTGGCCGCGAGCACACCGGAGATGAGGCCAGCAACGGTCCTCACAAGCCGGCGACGTTGAAAAGGCGACCCGGGATTCACAAACAGAAGTAATGCCATCACCACCATCATCGCGCCGATACCACGCTGCATCCACAGCCTGTCTGTCTCCAGGAGGATGACCGCCCCCAATGGAAGGCCAGCGACTGCGCTCAGCACGAGGTGGCTCAGCAGTTTCCAGTCGACATCCTTCCGAAGATGCAGGACCTGCACGGTGCCGAGGGGGATCCATACCAGGATCAACGCCGGCACTACCACCTGTGCCGGTAGCCACAGGATCAGCCCGGGGATCGCAAGGAGCATGAACCCGAAGCCGGTCACGCCCTGAAGGCTCGCGGCCACCCACATGACACCGCTTGCATACAGGATCATCTGTGTTGTCAGCAATATTTGATCCTAAACACCGGACACTCTCGAAAGTTGAGGCAGATGATCGAAGTGACGATCCCGCGAAAAAAGCACGAGGTCATTTTCCAGCACAAGTGCAGCGACCCAGATGTCGTTTGTGGGGATGGGCGTACCCTGCTGGCGCAGCTGGTAAAAAAGTTGAGCGTAGTGGCGAACGGTACGCTCGGAAGGAAAGAGGCCGGAGACACGGGGTCGATTCAAAAACCGCGTCAAAACCTGCTCGTTCTCTCGAGCTCTTGTACCGCACAGGAATCCGGCCCGGAGTTCCGCAACCGAGACAAAAGGCAGGGTGATGTGGTCCGCCGTCTGAAGGCAATCGAGCGCCACCGGGTCGTTGTCGCAAAAGTCGCGATAACGATTCGTGTCGATGGCGAGGTTCACTTCCAGAGTTCCGGATCGATCTGATCCATGTCCTCGACGGCCCGGTCGAATTCCGGATCGTCTACCCAGGTGCCAGCCAGGTCGTCCAGGTCGTGATGGCGTACCGGCCTCGCAGTGAGTCCCAATCCGCGCTCAAGCGCTTCAAGTGCGACCTCGTTCAGACTACGACGCTGGTCGTGTGCCCGCTCCCTGATTTTCTGATCGACCTGTGGCGGGACCTTTCTGAGGGTGTATTGTATTTGCCTCTTTTTCATGCCTGCAATATAGGCAGTTTATACAGGCAAGTCAACCCCTGTAATCGCGTGAAGACCTCGCGTCTTACCTCGGCGCTACATTTTCCATTCATTGGATTTTCTCTGCGAACTCTGCGGCTCTGCGGTGAGGTTGCCTTTCGAACGACGAAAGATACGACCGGCTGCGAAAGGTCGATCCCATCGACCTCGGCCCTACAATACGGTGTCGCCTTCTTCAAGGCATTTTCGCCTTCACTAATATTCCTCGAGCGAAGTAAAGTTCATCTGCAGGCGACCTATTCTGGGCCGAAGGGGAACGACCTGATCTCGGCCTCGATGGCCTTCAG
Organism: Candidatus Latescibacterota bacterium; assembly: GCA_965248435.1. GTDB lineage: Bacteria > Latescibacterota > UBA2968 > UBA2968 > CBDFJH01. Next base: position 4,663,883 of record OZ252100.1, on the reverse strand, counting down.
GAGGATGGATATTTCGCGTTTCTCCTCCTCGCCGATGTCCATCACGCCCGAAGGTGAACGTTCGGCCAACGAGGTGAAGACCCCCCGCCGCTTGAGCATGTATCGCATGAAGGCGTGCGATTTCAGGTTGATGAGGGGCAGCATGCGGCGATGCAGGTCTCTGGCCTCATCCTCCCTGTCCTCCCACCAGAGCTCGAAGACCTGCGCCAGGACATCGCCGAGATCGCACGCCGGCATGCAGCCGTTAGCTCCCCTTCGCAGCTCGTCCGGGATGAACATGCCCGCCGCTCCGCCAAAGACGGTCTTGATCTTGTCCCCGACGAGGTTGACAACTTCGCTGACGTGCCTCGGGTACGGCTGGCGTTCCTCCTTGATATACTGGATCTGCGGAATGTCGTCTACGAGCCTGTTGATCTGTTCACCGGTGAGCGGGCTGTAGGCGTCAGCATTCTGGACCATGATCGGACCGTCGAAGGCATCGGCCAGCCGGTGATACATGTCGATGGCCACGTCGGCATTCGTTTGGGCAGGCGCCATGGCGATGATGGCATCGGGTTGGGCCGCCTGCGCGGCGCGCGCGAAGACGACAGCCTGCGGCACGGAGATTCCCGAACATCCGAACACGAAGGGCAACCGACTGTCCACCTCTTCGAGCACCTCGTTGAGATTGCGGATGCGTTCCTCCTCACCCAGGAAGTAGAACTCGCCCACCATCACGGGCCACACGATACCGTGCTGCCCGGTCCTGCAGCAGAAGTCCGCGGCAGCGCGGAGGTCCCGCGTGTGGATTTCGAGGTCGTCGGTATACGGCGTCGGAAGCAGCCCGAACAGGCCCTTCATGTGATCGAATCGTGGCATTGCAGAGGCCTCTCAGATGGATGCCGGCGGTCGGCAAATGAAAAAAGAAAAAGCCGCCATTCCGTCGTTCGTCTCAGGTCGTGTCCTGGGGGACACGACCGACTCGTCGTTCGTGGATGGTCTGGCGACTAAGCTCCGCAAAAAGCTAGGCCAGTAGCACGAAAACCTTTCACCAAAATAAGAAGAGCCGGATCCGGCCCTTTACCTTCGCGCTCTATTCCACCGGTTTTACTATCCACGAACCACGATTCACGCGTTGGAGACGTCACCAGATACCCCATATATGCGACGGCAGTTTGGGGAATACTACGTTAAGTAACCCGCGCGTCTTTGGGGACCCGATATCGCAGTCGGGAAAGGCGTACTCGAGCTCATCCGCGGAGCGGAACCCGAAGAGCAGCTGCAAGAAGATCAGCCCAGGCAAGAGTGCGTCGCACGTCCCAGAGCTCAGCCAGCTATCGCCCTTTCGCGGTCTGGCTAATCGCTCAACCTGTGCCAGGCGTCCGCTGTCGAACGAAAGGTCCACGCCGTAGTCGACGAAGCCTATCGTAAGCCTGCCGGTGTAACCCGCCACCGCCGAATCCGCCATCCGACATTCCAGAACTGGTCTGACATGCCCTAAGAAGCCGGCGATGTCGGGCACCCGGACGTACCACGCACGCATCCTCTTCAAGCGAGGCGACCTGCCGTTCACGACCTGATACACCGGGTGCTCTGTACCCAGCTCGAACGCCACGTTACGAAACGCACTCCGCTTCTCTCGCGCGGCGTACGTCTCGCCCATCCTCTGGAGATACCCCACGACGCTGGGAGTCACCTCGAGCCAGGACGCGGCGCCCTTTAGCTCGTAGAGAAGAGCGCGGAGTTCACCATCCCAGAGCCCCTGGAAGTGTACAAGGAGTCCCATCGATTCACCGGTCGCGGCCTTCACTACGCACATCTCCAGCTCGCCATAGGTGTTCTCGCTCCTCCCGTTGAGCTCGTACCTCCACAGCCTCTCGTCGCGCACGCAGGAGACCAGGTAGCGCCCCATCGCCTCGTCGTAGAGGCGAGCTATGAATGGTAGGTCGCCCTCGGTCGCGGGACTTACCGTGTAAGGCTCCCGGAGGGCATCGTGAGGCGCGGGCCCATTGGAGACGGGGCACGAGTACCCTGCCTCGAGCTCCAGCGCCGTGTCGTAGCCGAACTGGCGATAGTACCAGGGTATGCCGGAGATCACCTGCATCTTCTCGCCACGCCTCGCACTCATCTCATGGACGGCGTCCATCTGAGCCCGCACTAGCCCGCGTCTTCGGTAGCCGGGATGTGTGGACACAAGCTCGATACGGCCTACGCCTACTTCAATGCCGCCGTAGGACCATGTTTGTGGGATCAGGTTCAGCATCGACACGATGGCCCCGGTGCTCGTGTCCTCCACCAGGGTAAAGTCGCCTGGCTGGAATCTTGGAAGGGCGCCGCTCATCAGGTCCCTGGTCCAGATTCTGAATGACTCAGCGAACGTGTGTGGAAGGTGGACCTGAGACTGAAACTCCGCGGCAGCCTCAGTATCCTCAGCGGTGGCCTGTCTTAGGATCAGCCCATCGCCCAGGTCCCTCGGGAGGGACCGTGTCGCCTCGTCATCTGGAGACATCTCGTTACCCCTGCGTGAACATCGCGGTGCGTCACAGATGGACCAACCAAGATTGGGAACTGGTATCCGACGGGCCGAATTACCAGGTCAAGGGAGTCCACAGCGGCAAATGCCTGGACGTTGCGGTTGCCAGCCAGGCAAACGGCGGCACTGTCCACCAATGGGATTGTCATGGCGGGACCAACCAAAAGTGGGAGATTTCGAAGGAAGATGGCACCGCTTTTGTCTTGGAGTAGCATTCCCGCCACAGTGGGGTTTGTCTACATCTGAGGGGGACACCATGGAACTTCGCAATTCGTTCACGTTGACCTAGTCCAACTCGCTGATCAGCCGACGAATGTTGGTGTAGTTCGTCTCCATCGCCTCGATCTTCGAACCGCTGGGTGGCGAGAAGTGGGTCGCGATCGACAGCACCACATCGCAGTTGTTGTCCCGCAGGTTCCTCAGAATTGTCGGATAATCCACGTCCCCTTCTCCAATCGGCAGGTACTCGAACTCGAGCTTCTCGCCGTTGATCGTGTGCATATCCTTGCCATGCACCCCGTGGAGGTACGGTCGCAGATTCTCGAACCCCGCAGTGGCATTGTCCGCCTCGCCGCAATTGAGGGCGTCCGCCGGACACCAGAGCGCTTTGAAGCGGCGCGAACCCACCGCCTCGGCTATACGCCGGAAGTTCCTGCTGGTATTTCCGAAGTTCCACTGCATCATGAGGAAGGCAACGTCGATGTCGTATTTTTCGGCCAGATCGGCGACCATCGAAAGCGCCTCCACCAGCTTCTCCATATCGCCATCGGAGATGATCCCGCCGCGCGTCGCCCAGCGCATCGGCCAGGTCGGTTTGCCCGCCGTGTACTCCGCTGGCCAGGCGAAGCTGGAGCACGATACCGCGCCCACCCCTAACCGCGAGGAGACCTCCATCGAGCGCTCAAGAGTATCGAGCTCCTGTTTGAACTTCTCGTGCTCCAGCATCTTGCCCGGTTGCAGCTCGGCCAGATGCACGCCCTTCAACAGCCCCCCGCCATCGAGCAGAAAGATCTCGAGGTTGTGGGCGGCCACCTGCTCCACCGCCTTGTCGAGATCTTTGTCCGGAAGCTCGCACATCATCTGGTTTTGGGAGTAATTGCCGCACCAAAGGTATTTGGCGCCGATGTCGCGGGCGGTGCCGAGCGACTGCTCGAAGGGCTGCTGCAGCTCGCCCAGGTACATCCCCATCTTGAATTCGTATCGTTTTGACGTTGCGCTCATGTTCAATTCCTTCTCTTAAAGGGGTTGGAGCCTTGATTCACTCTTGTCGTCGCCGTTAATTCCATGTTATCAGCTTCCCGATAGCTGGGAGACCACGGAGCAGAATCCACGTCGTGAACCGCAGACAAGATAATCGCAAATACAATACAAAGGAATACAAGCTCGTAATCCATCTGTATCGCAACTACCAAATTCCGATCACGGTCGCCGAATCAGCGGGAATAAGCAACGCGACGCGGGGCATGTGGCTGATCCCCGTGCACAAGTCGCCAGCTGTAGCTTCTTATCAAGACTGCCAGTTGAATATCACACCAAGCAGATCCGCCGGCTTATCCCGCATGGTTTCGTAAATACGCGGTGCTTCGGTTATCGGGACGCGATGGGTCACCAGAGGCTCGATCTGGATCGTACCTAGATGAAGAAAATGCCGCACCATACGCAGATCTTCAACCGTGAAGTGAGATGACCCTTCGATTGATGCCCTCAATGCGTGAAGCATCGTCTGGTGGAATATCGTCTCATGCCGGCCAGCCAATGCGCCGATGGTGCCGTGAAGTGCAAGGAGTTCGTTCTCTCGGATATCATCGAATAACTGGCAGGCACCGCAAGCGTCAATAATGCGGTCATAAGGCCCACCCTGCACAAGCAACTCGATCCCGGATTTCTCGGAGATGTTTATCACCTGATGTGCACCGAGTTCTTTGGCGACCTCAAGCCGCTGCGGGTTAATATCTGTCACCGTGACACGCGCGCCCAAAGCTCGGGATGCTTGAGCCACGGACTGACCAACGAGTCCTAGGCCGGCGACCCACACATTCATCGCGGGGGCGACACGGATACGTCGGGAGTGCTGCATACCAACGCCGGCAGCACCAAAGAGCGCGCAAAATTCGTGCTCAACATCATCCGACAGTTTAATGCAGAGTCGTTGTCTCTCATTGGTGGCTGCCACATCGGCGATGTGCCAGCCCCGATGCCCCCCGTGATTGCCGAGGAAGACGATATCGCCCTCGGCAAATGTGTTCACCTTACTCCCCACGGCTTCGATGACGCCTACATGCTGATATCCAGGCCGGCTTGGGTAACCCTTACCAAAATCAGCCATCAGTGCATGCCGCTCGGTGCCGTTCACCACACCAGAATAGTGCGTGAGAATCAGTATCTCTGTTGGTCCAGGATCAGGCGGCTCAGGCAGGTCAAGGAATCCCATTTCACCCAGCGCTGGAAATTCTATACCAATATTCGTCATCGTTCTAACCTCTCCGATTATTGAGTCGTATCTCTTGCTAACCCAACTTGAGCGCTTTGAAGGCCGTCACCTGACCAATGATGGCCCGTTCAGTGGGCAGCCGTTCAATGCTTGATGCGCCAAAGAAGCCGGCAATACCGGGCATGCGGGCCAACGCCTGGCCCACGTTCTCCGGCTCATCAAAGGGCCCGCCGTGACAAATGACCAAAATATCCTGACGTATCCGGCGTCCGGCCTCGGCCATTTCCATGGCCCGCTCAATCGCCTCATCGAGGGTAAACGCGACAGCCGCGCCAATCGTGCCGGCGGTGGTTAGCCCCACATGGGCCACCAACACATCAGCCCCAGCCTGGGCCATCGCTGTGGCTTCATCCGGATTAAAGACGTAGGGCGACGTAAAGAGATCGATCTCGTGGGCCAGGCGGATAGCCTCCACCTCTTTGTCGTAGCCCATGCCCGTGCCCTCCAGGTTGTCCCGAAATGTGCCGTCAATCAAGCCGACCGTCGGGAAGTTTTGTACGCCCGAAAAGCCGATTTCCTTTACCTGCTTGAGAAAAATCGGCATCAGGCGGAAGGGATCGGTCCCGCAGACGCCCGCCAAGACAGGCACGTCTTTGACGACCGGCAGCACCTCGGAGGCCATCTCGACGACGATCCCGTTGGCGTCGCCATAGGGCATCATGCCGGCCAACGAGCCGCGTCCAGCCATGCGGTAGCGCCCGGAATTGTAGATGATGATCAGGTCGGCGCCGCCGGCCTCTGCCAGCTTGGCCGAGATGCCCGTGCCGGCCCCGCAACCGACAATCGGCTTGCCCGCTGCAACCTGAGCGTGGAGCCGTTTCAGAATTTCTGCGCGTGCAATTGACATTCTGCCTCCTGCTTATTGGTTTAGTGCCAAGAACTAACAACCTACTCGTTCGTGGTCAGGAGATCAGAGATTGGAGATTAGCCTAAATCGCCAATCTCCAATCTCTCTTAATCCATTTGGGTCTGTTGTTTAATTCTCATTCCTTAACATCTCCAACAGCGTGTTGGCGACCTTGTCGGAAAACTCAGGGTCGTTGATATTGTGATCCAGCTCGTATACGGGGATGCCACTGCGCAGATTCTGCTTGATAGCATCGAAGCAGGCCTGATCCGCAGCTGGATCGCAAAATTGGCCGCCGGGACTGTCCAACATGGAGACGCCCTTGAGCGGGAGCACAATCGCGACCGGGGCCGTGGCGGCATTGGCAGCTGCGGCAATCAGCTGGCCCATCACACGGTTTTCTTCGACATTGGTGCGCAACAGGGTCACGTTGGGATTCCATTCATAAAGCGTCCGGTCTTTGTACTTGTCTGGCACGGTCTCTATGCCATCAAAATTTGCCATGTCGACACAGCCGGGCACGATCACCGCTGGAATGCCGGCCAGTGACGCGGCCATACAACGCTCTGGGCCGGCGCTAAAGACACCACCGCAAACATGATCGGCCAATTCGGTGGTGGTGATGTCTAGCGACCCGACGATGTAACCATCGCTAATCAAACTTTCCATCGTGCGGCCACCAACGCCGGTGGCGTGGAAGACCAGCACCTCGTATCCACGCGCTTCCATGACGCTGCGCGCCTGATCCACGCTGGTGGTGGTGTTACCAAACATGGAGGCGGTGATCAGCGGCTTCTGGTCGTCGGAGGCCGGCGCTTCGGCCTGGACCATGCCGGCGATGGCGCCGGCCGCATTGGTGTAAATGACGCGGCTGATGCTGTTGATGCCGGCCACATCCACGATGGAGGGCATGAACGTGATGTCTTTCGTACCGGCGTAGGCGCTCACATCGCCGCTGCCGACCGTCGAGACCATGACCTTGGGCGCACCGACCGGCAGCGTGCGCATGCCCGTGGTAGCAATCGAGGTGCCACCCGTGCCGCCCATGCCGATGATCCCGTCCAGCTTGCCCTCGTCATACAGCCGGCGTACCACGACAGCCAATCCAGTAGCCATCGTCTGCATCGCTTCATCCTTGTGGTCACCAGAGGCCAGATGAGTCAGATCGCCGCCGCCGGCCGCTGCCACCGCATCCCGTTTCACGTCCGGCTCAAAGGCCGGCTCGCCCATCACCCCGAAGTCCACGGTCAGCGTCTGGAGTCCGGTAGCTTCAATCAATTGTTTGATGAGGGCAAATTCCTGTCCTTTTGTGTCCAGCGCACCGATCAAGACGACAGTTTTTGACATGGTTTTCCTCTTTTTAGGTCTGATTTGCGGGCTCGAAAGGAATCGGGGATGCACATACCGTGAAGCGTGAAAGGTGATTCGTGATTTGCTACATCACGTTTCACGCTTCACGTTTCACTCGGTGCCCAATGAGATTCCAAAGACCCCTTTTGAATTAGAATTCTCCCACTGTCTGGCGCTGTGCCGACGAGAAGACAATGGTCAAAACCGCATCCGTGGACCCCACATTGCGGGCGTTATGAATGAGGTTGGGCGGGATAACGATCGTATCGCCAGGCCCCATCTCGAATTCTTCATCTGCCAAAGAATGCATGATCGTTCCCTGAACGACCAGCAAAATCTCCTCGCAGTTGGGGTGGCTATGTCGTGGGTTTTCACAGCCTGATTTCAGGATGCATTGCCCCACAGTCATGGCCTGTGTGTTGCCAATTTCCGCGTTCGCGAACCAACTCAACTGACCCCAATCAAACGCCTGCACGACCGCGTCCTTGGCCGGCAGGATCAGGTTGTCACCTAGCTTGTTACTCATTGTCGCTCCTTCAATCCATATGTTTTCTGGCATGACTTTGAGGCACATTTCCGATTATGCTTTATTACTGGGTGGCCATCAGAAATCGGATTTTTCTTGTTCGACCGAGACGCCTCGGCCATCGCCTCGAGGACCTCCGGCGACATGAGCGAGCCACCCAGATCCGTGGCATAGCCGCACGTATTGATTAGTCTTCCTGACTCCCAGTCGGCCATAGACGTCCATCATCATCTCCTCTTCCACACGCTCACGATCAATGCGCGATGATATCGCCAATATCCATCAGGTACATCTGCCTGCCATTCCCTCCGTGCGCAGAGTCAACGATCACTTTGTAGCCGTCGGGACTCAGTCTTGGATGGAGGTCACAACGCCACTTGCCGTCGTATTCCGGGGGCGTAAAGAATCCTCCTATGTCAATTCGTAGAGCACTTGGTAGGTGATATAGGTACAGGCTTCGCACTCTGTCTTCGTTCGGATAGGTGTCGTTCACGAGCCACTCGGCTTGCGGCAGGCAATTGACGTGACCATCCCGCGTCATCAGGTCACTGCCAATGGGCTCGTAGCTGCCCGTACGCTCGTTGAACAGACAGAAATTCCCGCGGGAGGAATGTGCCTGGGACCACGCCAGAATGTGCTCAGCATCGTGCCATATAAAATGTGATGTCACGCCGCAGTCATCCACGACGCGCACATCACTTCCGTCGGGCGCACACGTCAGCATTCGGGTTCGACGGCTCGGCGTGCCCTCCTCTTGCCATCGATGCAAGAACTCGAGGCGTGAGGCGTCGGGACTGACCAGCAGGTGGTTGAACCAGTGCTTTGCCCTGGTCAGGTCTCCGTGCGGGTAGGGGAGTGCCACGACGTCGGCGATGGTGAGAATCAGTTCGTTTTTTCCGCTCTCGAGGTCCACTCGCCAGATGCCCGAGTTGTCCGGTGCGAGGCAGTCCCCGTTGGGGTCGGGGATGCCCGGATAGCCATAACCGGGCCGCGTGTCGTTATTGCGACTGAAATCCGTGGCGAAGGCGGTTGTGCCGTCGGGGGCAACGGTATAGATGGGGGAAGGGATCGTCTTCTTCTCACTGGAACGTATGTCGAGTACGTGGCAGATAAAGCGATCATCCTGCCGATCGTTCCAGACAATCTGTGTGTCGGAGCCGGGGAGCCACTGCAGCATGCAGCCCTGTTGCCAGCACCAAGCCGAGCTATGACCTAGGTCGGTCCAGCGATTGCCATCCTGCAGATCGATCATCCCGATTGAAATGACATCGTCTGTCGTGGGCGACCGGTGTTCAAAGTCGACTTCCATGCCAAGCACGTATCTGCCAGTGGGGTCGAACTGGCACTTATCGTAGTAGCCGAACCAATGATACTTTGGGCCACGCGTGAGCGCCTCAACGGATGCTTGTGTTATAGTCATCGGATCTTACTCAGACTTGAAGGCGATAATGAAGTGCTCCATCCACTGGTGATCCGACAGGCTCAATCGGGCACGCTCATACACGGTTTCAACGCTAAATGAATACCCTTAGTCCAGTTAGACAGGAAATATGCAGATTTGTGTGTGGTTCGAGGCTGCATTTGCTCCCTTATAGTTTCCATTACACAAAAAACAACATGTGCGCTTAACGGTCTCGCGGGCTGCGAACCTGCCAAGCTGGCGCGGCGCTTGCCCCCCACGGTTTTGATAAAGCAAGCGGCGTGACAGCGATAGGCAGGTTAGGCGGAGGCGCGAATGCGCCGGAGCCGCAGCCCGGCGTGTTATACGGCGTTGGCCAGGTTCTATGATTTTGTTCTTTGCTGTTGGTATTCGTCTCGCAGGATTCCGTAAACGTGGTAATCACCGAAGGCATCCCACTTCTTGTAATGTTGCTTCAAACACCCCTCGTAGCCCATACCGATCTTCTCTAGGACTCGCCCAGAGGCCGGATTGGTGTCCATGTGCCTCGCGTGAATCTTGTTCAACCCGAGTTCGTCAAAACCGTAGTGCAAAACAGCCTTCGCAGCTTCTGTGCAGTAACCGCTTCCCCAGTATTCCTTGCCGATCCAGTATCCCATCTCCCCTCTGTCATGTGGTCGGCTGATTACAAGCCCGATCGCGCCAATGAGCAATCCATCTAACTTGAGGGTTACCGCGAAGATCACTTCATTTCCGGAATCGAAGGCCTTCCTATGGGTTGAGATCCACTTCTCCGCGTCTCCCGCTTCGTATGGATGTGGGATGTTGAGAGTGGTGGCTGCGATCTCCCGATCGCCCGCGAGTTTGTGGACTCTCGGCGCATCTTTCTCCACAAATGGACGAAGGAGAAGTCTGTCGGTTTCTAGGTTAGGTTGCTCTGCCATTGGTGGTTACTGGATTCATTCCCCGGCCAATGCCGTATAACGATTAAGCGTGTATCCGGAGTCGGAGAAGCGTGGATGGGAGCGGGATTCCGGATACACGGTGTTGAACGAAGCCGCTTCACCTGCCTATGGGGATTGGATGAGTGATTCTTGTGTAAGGACCGCTGGGCTGGCCCAGTCATCGGACCGTATTTGAAGCTGTTTGGAGGGGCCGATGTCGCAGGATCCCATAGTCGCTCTACCAAGCTCAAAGAGTGGACAGACTACTGCCGTGTTGGGTGGTTGGGCTTGCGGGCAAGGGATGGTGTAGGAGCTCAAGCTACGGCAACATGTGCCGGAGGCGCTCGCAGAGGCGCGAGGGTTCCGACTGTGAGCATAGGGCCTCCGCACTGCGCACAGACCTGAAGATCGATGCCTGTTACCCGGAGCAGAAGGTCCTGCCAGGTCGCCTTTGTGGCTGCGGAAGCCGTCGTGCATACAGTGCCCAGGAGCCTACGGCATCGTGCGAGCTTTTTCCGGCGACCCCGATTGCTGAGCAGTCCGTAGTGCCGGATCTTCACGAAGCCATCCGGCAGGATGTGAAGCAGGAACCGCCGGATGAACTCGTAGGCATCGACGGTCATCAGCTTCCGTCGGTTGCCGTCCTGGCGGTCCCGGTAGTGGAATGAGACCCGGTCGCCCTCACAGGCGACCAGCCGGTGGTTGGAGATGGCGATCCGGTGTGTGTATCGTCCCAGATAGGCCACGACGCGTTCTGGATCCGCAAAAGTCGGCTTGACGTAAACGGTCCATTCTCTCTGGTAAAGACCCCGAAGCAGATCGAAGAACGCATCTTCCAGTGGAGCACTCAATCCCGGGAACGCCAGAAGGCCTTCCTGGTGCGCGTCCTTCAGGAACGCAAGGAACTTCCCCCGGAACAGTCGGGACAGAACTTTTACGGGTAGAAAGAAGCCCCGTCGCGCCGCCTTCCATTCCTGACCGTCGTGGGTCAGCCCACCTCCAGTTACGATACAGTGCAGATGCGGGTGGTCGATGAGTGTCTGAGACCATGTATGAAGCACGGCGGTAAAGCCGATCTGCGCTCCAAGATACTTCCGTTCCCGCGCCAGCTCCAGAAGACTCTGCGATGCGGCTTTAAACACCAGGTTGTAGATCAGCTTCTGGTTCCGCAGAGCAAGCGGCCGCAGGGGCTCGGGCAACGTGAAGACGACGTGGAAGTATGGGATCGGAAGGAGATCCTCTTTACGAGCGTCGATCCATCGTTCGGTCGTCAGGAACTGGCACTTCGTACAGTGCCGGTTGCGGCAGGAGTTGTAGGCGATCCGCTTCGCTCCGCAGTGTCCGCACACTTCCACGTGTCCGCCCAGCGCAGCTGTTCGGCAGATCTGGATAGCCCGCATGGCCCGCTTCTGCCGAAGCGGCATGTGATCACCGTATTCTACTTGATAGCTGTCTCCGTGGGCCCGGAAGATGTCGGCGACTTCGAGAGCCTGTGACATGGCCGACCTCCGCTACGAAGTCGGCTTGTCTTCATCTCCCAAAAGGTCCAGGGGGCTTCTGATACGCGTGAGGTCCCGGGTGGTGACGTGGAGGTAGACGGTGGTGGTTCGAATGCTCGTGTGACCCAACAGTTGTTGGACGAAGCGGATGTCGACTCCGTTGTCCAGAAGATGCGTGGCGAAGCTGTGACGCAGCGAGTGGACACTCGCACGCTTTTGTATCTCCGCGCGTCGGCAGGCCTGCTCGAAGACTTTCTGGACAGTGCGAGCATGGAGCGGCGCGTCCGGTCTTTCGCCGGGGAACAGCCAATCGCGAGACGGGTTGGTGCGCCAATAGACGCGGAGTGCCTTTAAGGCCTCCTGGGCCAGAAGCGTCTCTCGCTCTTTTTGGCCTTTGCCCCGCACACGGATCAGCATCCGGTCACTGTCGATATCGGAAAGCTTTAGCCCGATGGCCTCACTCAGTCTGAGCCCGCCAGAGTAAATGACCATCAGCAGCGTACGGTGTTTCAGGTTGTTGGTCCTGTCGATCAGCCGCTGCACTTCCTCTGTGGAGAGTACCACCGGGAGCTTCTTTGCCTTCTTCGCACGAGGGATGCCCCACTCGACCCAGTCACGCTTCAACGTCGTTTGGAACAGAAACTTCAGCCCGCTGTATACCTGGTTGACATAGCTTTGGGACAGCTTCCGCTCAGTGATCAGATAGTGCAGATAGGCGCGGATCTCTTCTTCGCTGAGCCGGTCGGGCGGTGTCTTGCAGTAACGACACAGCCCGGCCACTCCGCTCACGTACGCCTTCTGCGTATCCGGATCTAAACCTTTCAACTGCATGTCCCGGATCATTCGCTTCCGATGCTTGGTCATGGCTCTCTCCTTCTGCTGATGGTGGACGTTGTTAGCAGAAGGAGGATGCAAAGCACAGAGCCATTTGCAAAGTGGCTCCGGACTTGCACGGTATCATATCCTGGTTGTCAAAGAGCAAAGGCCTTGCAGCAGGCCACCGCGAAGCGGTTTAGTTCAACTACTGCATTAGCGAACCAGTTCGCAATATTGGCTGAAGCGGGGTATATCACGAACTTCGCAGAATCCACCCCACAGGGAAATAATCTGAACCTGTTCGTGAATGCTACCTATAGAACCAGCACGGGGTTTTCTAACAATTTTCTAACAAGCCAAGCCAAAACCGGCCGAAATACCACGAATCAATATACAAATGTCCTCGGCCTTTGTCTATACAGCACAAACGCTTATGAAACTAGACGAAATAACCTGAAAAGCCTGAATATAAATGGCATTCATGAGGTCATGCTTTCCACCCGCTTAGAGGGACATACAAGTAGGGCCTTCACAAAAGAGTGAAGGCCCTGATTCTTTCGAACGAAAATCCCTGGAGTCTTTATAGGCTTTTATCCGCACGATTTGCTTCGAATCTTGCGGGTGAGAAATCGAGCCTGTCAACTGCCCCCTTCAGATAGTCATGACCAAGATGGGCGTATCGAAGGGTAATCTGTGCGGTCTTGTGCCCAAGGATCTTCCCTACTGCTCGGAGATCAACACCTGCCATGACTAGATGACTGGCGGCTGTGTGCCGAAGACCGTGAAAAGAAAAGTGTCGAGCAATTCCAGCCTTGCGCAGAGCTCTGTAAAAAGGCCCGCGGATGTCCCGATAGGGCTTGCCAGTATCCGGGTTTGCGAAGACAATCGGAACAATGCCGCCGGCCTTCTGTGCCTGATTTCGCTGATGAGATTCCAGGGTTTGGCTGACAGCCGTATTCATTCGTACATAACGTGTCTCATTGTTCTTGGAATCCCGCACAGTTATCAGCGTCCGCTCAAAGTCAATATCCCTCCATTCGAGCGCCATTAACTCTCCCCATCTCATGCCTGTATTAACAGCTGCTACCACCAGGGCTTGAATATTTTCGTCACAGGCCTCCAACAGGCTGGCTACTACTTAGAAAGTCAGCTTCCTCAACTTTCTCTGGTTCCTGCTTGACCCCTTCAGCTGGATTACTCGGTAGGTATCCCCATTCGACAGCTTTCTGAAGCATGTTCTTCAAACGACAAAGTTCTCTGTTCGCGGTAGCTTTGGAGATACCTCCGGAGAGCCGTATGCGAAATTCGCCGCTCAGCCGTTTAGCAATATAGAGGTCAATGTCCTTGCGAGAAATGGTTTGAATGGGTTTCTGTCCAAAATATGGTTTTAGGATTCCATCAATGCGGGTCTTCTCTCGTTCAACAGTGCTTGGTTTCCGCTTAAGACCCCAGACCTTCAGGTATTCATCAGCGAATGTGCCAAACGGTATGGGCTCCAGCTTCTTCTTTCCGCGAATCTCGCCGCGAAGGGCATCCGCTTTAACCGTCTGAGCCCACTCCCGGGCAAGGTCCAAGCGGTGAACTGACTTCTGCTTGCGAACGACGAGCGACGATCCACGATCCACGTGTTTTAAAGCCGCCCAGGGGACTCGAACCCCCAACCTACGGATTACAAATCCACTCTGAAGGATTATGTAACTCATTGGGCTGCAACAAGTTTATCCACAACTCGCTGATGCCCAAAAGGATATGACTTTAATGAAATTAAATCAAGGAAAATGCAATACAACCGGTTTGTACATTTCGATGGAGACTTTATGGAGACCCAGAGCTGAACTTTGGGAGGACAGTCTGTCCAGTCAAAGCTTCCTTCAGATTGATTCCCCCGCAACAGAAAAGGCAAAGCCCTAATTACAGAGCTTTGCCATGATTTCATTGACTGGTGGGCGATACTGGACTCGAACCCGTGACCTCCTGCTTATGCGATTACGATACGCTGGCGATGGAAGCCGAGTGTTTGTATCAATCGCCCACTCGTGCGGAAGAAACGCTGTCTTTGCTGCTCCGCCTCATATCGCGCCTCCTGCATCCTCTCCTCCGCGAGCCTGTGGCAGTCTTACCGTCACCGTGGTGCCGTCTGCTTCGTTGGATGTCACCGAAATCTCGCCGACGTGGGCCCTGGTCACGAGATAGGCATACGTTGTCCCAAGCCCCGTTCCGTGTTTCCCTTTCTTATCCGTGTTGAACTTCTCAAAGAACGACCCCAATCTCTCGGCAGGGATGGGTTCCCCGCCGTTGTTGACCTCCACGACGACATACCCGTTCTCATTGTAAAGCCGAACGTCCGTCCGTCGTTCTGTGTCGTCTTCCTGTTCCATAATGTGTTCGACACCATTCTTGACTAGATTCTGAAACACCCCGATCAGAAGGTTCTCATCTGCCTCCACAGATTCATTCGTCAGCTTATCCTCGCAGCAGATCTCCACCAGGTTCCCATACACAGTCTTCAGGTCTGCGATGACCTGTTTGACAAGCATCCCCAGCCCGATGCGGCGTTTATTAAGCTGGAACTTGCCCGCTTCGAAGTCCTGCAACTGCTTCATCGCGTTGATAAGCCCTACCACGTTCTTGGCACCCTCAAAGATGGCGGCCAACCATTCCTGCTCGTAATCGCTCAGCTTGTCCCCACCCAACTGTGAGAGCTGTTCTGAATAGCCTAGAATGGGCGTAATTCGGTTCTTAAGCTCGTGGCGCAGGAAGGCTTCGTGCTCCCTTTTCATCCGTGCGATCTCCTCCATACGCTCCGCAAGCGCCCGCTGCAACAGGATTCGCGCCAGATGGGAACCGACCCTCACCAGCAGTTCCGTGGCGTTGAACGGCTTGGTCACGTAATCCACCGCCCCCAGTTCGAACCCTTTGACGATGTCTTCTGTTTCGATTCTCGCCGTCAGGAAGATGACGGGAATCTCCCGGGTTGCCGGGTTCTCCTTGAGCCGTTTGCACGTCTCGAACCCGTCCAGTTCCGGCATCATCACGTCCAGCAGGATCAGGTCCGGAGGCGCTTTCTCAGTGGCTTCCAGAGCCTGAAGCCCGTTTTGAGCAAGAATAATGCTGTAGCCTTCCTTTCTCAGCATAGTTCCCAGCACCTGGAGGTTCCTGGGGGTGTCGTCTACGATGAGGATCAGCAGACCTCTGTTCAGCTCGTCCATAGCACCGGCCTCCTTGCCTCTCAACCCGGGCCTCTGTACACGATTCTTTCGCGTTCCTCATCCAACTGGAAGACCCCCCCCTGGATGTTCTCGTCAAGCGCCTGATACACCCGCCCGATCTGCAGGTTGGTCCGCTGAAACGCCGTCTCTGAAACCCGGATCTGCGCCCGAGCGGCCGCCGCCACGCGCTGGATTCTCAAGTCCTCCAGGTGGTGCTCCAGGCTCACTTTGAGCTTCTGGTTGCCGCTGATCTCCTTCAACTGTGTCCGCATGAATTCCCGTTGTCCCGGCCGAGCGTTCTGGATGGCGCCCACGACTGCACCTTTCCTGTCCAGCGGTCCGATCTGCGATTCAAGCGTCCGCATCGCCCGCTGCATCCGGATGTCGCAGAACGAAAGCCCCTTACTGTACTTCTCCAACCTGGCTTCTACTTCCGGGTCCACCCCGACAACTGCGCGTGTATCCCGTCCGTAGGAAGATCCGATGGACGCCGCATCGATCTCCTGAGCCGCCAGCAGCGTGCCCCCCAACAGACAGAGCTGACGCTGGCCGCCCTGGTCGCCCTGTATCGTAGCTTTTCCTTGGACCTGAACCTCCGAATTCTGGCAGTACTTCCGCACCAGCAGGTCGCCCCCAACCGTCACCTCCGAGTCCTGGATGAACAGCGCATAGAGATTGCCCCCTGCCTTCACCCGTGCCCCGATGATACCCCTTTGCACTACCAAGTTCCCGCCCGCAACCACCCTGGCACCCCGCTCCACGGCTCCGTCGATCAGCACATCACCGGTGGCCTCCACCGTGAACCGCGATTTCACCGTTCCCTCGATCTCCACATCCCCTTCCATTTTGATGTTGCCGACCTGGTAGTCCACATCGCCATTCTGGCGGAATCGCTGCATCACCGCCAGGGTGTCCTTTACCACGCGCGGCCAGCCTCCTCCTGTGGCATAGAAAAGCTGTTCTTTGCCCCCATCCCCGGTCTTTTCTTCAGCCACTACATTCGCGCCTGCGTAGAGCAACCCTCGACTGGTCTTTGGCGGCGGTACTTCCCGTCCCCTCACATCCATCCCCGGATTGCCGGGCGTGGGAAACGCGCGTCGCGCCAGGAGCTGCCCGACGCTCACCTGGGGCACCGTGTCCCGTTCTCTGAAATCCATCCTGCCCCCCTCCAGGAGCTTGCCGGGATCCGGCATCTGCTTGTAAAGCAGTTCCACAACCCCATCCTGCCCCGGTTCGGGGGCCATGCCCCGAGCGAGCAAAACCGAACGCGCCTCCTGCGTCTCCTCTTCTGCGTCTACCGTGCAGAGCTCGGCGATTGCATCACGATCCACCCCGTGCCGCACCTGCGCCCGATCCAGCAGCGCCTCTATCTCCAGTTCCGTCGGACGTTTGTCCGATTCGGGCTGGGACAGCGCCACGAAGTGGGCTGCCATCCGGTCCCGAGATAACCAGATGGGCGATGCCACCCGGATCTGGTCCTTCAACACACCGGCGTAGCCGTAAATCTCCGATATGAAGCGCACGTGCCCTTCCCCTACCTCGCGCCGCACGTTGACCCCCGCCTTGAATACGTTCCGGTCCCGCGTGGTCTCGGGTGGTGCCACGGTTTCGCCGAACAGGTCCTTTCCGGGCTCAGGTCCCCCTCCGCCTTCGGCCTGCTCGGCAAGCACTTGCCCTGCGTGTACGGCCTGCACCTCCGTCGAGCACGCCAGCACGTCCTCCAGGCTCAGGGCCCGAAACGCATCCACCACGGCCTCGAACCGGGCCGGGGGAACGGGCTCGAATGTAAACCCGACCTCTCCCTTATTCAGATTGGGGCGCTTCCCCGCAGCCACCCGAACGCACGACTCCCGTAGGTTCCCTCGCTGCAGGTCCCGGCACATCTCATCGATCACCTTCCGGTCGATTCCAAAACAGACGCCCTGCTCCTCCAGCAGCTTCAGGATCGCTTCCGGACTCGGACACTTGCGCTCCCCTATTTGGGGGGGATTGACGAAGTAGGCTTCCATCCGGTCCTGAGAAATCCAGATCGGGGAGAGCGTCGATAGCCGGCTCCTTCTCACCGAGATATACCCGAAGGACAAAGACATCAGCGTTCCGCTCTCGTCTTCGTCCACCCTCTCACCGGCCTTCATCATGGACTGCTCGTCTTCCACCACTTCCCGGATCTCTTTGCCGAACACGTCCACGCCGGGTTCGATCTCTTCCTCTCCCCGCACCAGCATCAGCACTTCCCCGGAAATCGCCGCCGCCACAGGGTGTCCGTATCCCCGAACCATTTCGATGTTCGGGCTATCCATCACCCCCTCGACCTCACGAAAGGGGGCGGAAGCCAGGTGCAGCGTTTCCCCGGTCTTCAGGTCCCTCAATTCCTCCAGGAAAGGATAGCTGACTTCCTTGCGCTTCCTGTAAACGGCCGGCCGGCCTTTCGCCGCAAGCACGTCCCGGTGCAGCCGGCCCGACCGGTCCGCAAGCTCAAGCGCCCCCTTCAGCACCTCTTCCTGAATACCCTGCACGATCCCTTCCCGCCTCAGCGCCTCTGCCGCTTCCTCAAGCCTGGTGTCAGGAAACACGGCCTCCAGATGCGCTTCCATCCGGTCCTCCGACACCATCACCTTCAGCCGCCGGTGTCCCGGCTCCCCTGGAAGCCGTCTCAGGTCGACCTCTCCACCCCCTGACCCCTCCATCTCCTCCGACGCACGCTCCAGGAACTTCTCCAGGGCCTCGTCGTGGTCGCTACCGTCCGCGGTGTCGCCGCTTTTCTGTGACTTGCTCATATGCTCAGTATCCTCGTGCTATTCCGCTTTCCCTCCGCTGAACCCGCGCCCCCCACACCTGCTCGTTCACTCCGTCCACTCGTCCGTCTCCCTCAAAATCTCATCCACGTCCCCGCTCCAGTCCGGCACCTCTTCCTGCAGCCTGCAGTCTACGACGGCCATGACCACGTAGGGGAGAAACTCCTCGAGCGCTTCCAGCTGGACCGCTTCCACCAGCGCGTTCTGCCGATTCCGCCCCAACTCCAGCAGGGCGAGAAGTTCCTCTCCCCGGCATATCGGCAGCACTCCGAAGCTGTGGATGTCGAACCTTCTCCGAGCGGCACTCGGATCTTGCGTCAGCGACGGCTTCAGGTTCTCTATGGCTTCCGTGAACGTCGCTTCGTCGGCCCCCTCCAGCCCCAGGCTGCCCGGATCTTCCACCGGCACGCCGGGTTGCTGGAACCCCACGGCTGTCCTCAGCACCATGCGTCCGTCCGTATCCAGCGTGTACAGCGCTCCTGTTTCGCAGCCGCACAGTTCTAGCGCCAGCTTCACCGCCATGCCCAGCGTCTCCTCCGGCTTGTGCAGGTAGAGCATGTGCTTCAAGAGGGCATCGCGTCCCCTCAATGCCGCCACGGCCAGCTGCAGCTCCCGGGTCCGTTCGTCCACAAGTTGCCCCAGGTGCAGTTGCAGCCTCCGCAGCGTCAGATGCGTTCTGCATCGAGCCAGCAGTTCCGTGGCATTGAACGGCTTCGTCACGTAATCCACCGCCCCAAAATCGAACCCTTTGACGATGTCTTCTGTTTCGATTCTCGCCGTCAGGAAGATGACGGGAATCTCCCGGGTTTCCGGGTTCTCCTTGAGCCGTTTGCACGTCTCGAACCCGTCCAGTTCCGGCATCATCACGTCCAGCAGGATCAAGTCCGGAGGCACTTTCTCAGTGGCTTCCAGAGCCTGCAGCCCGTTTTGAGCAACAATAATGCTGTAACCTTCCTTTTTCAGCACTGTTCCCAGCACTTGGAGGTTCTTGGGGGTGTCGTCCACAATCAGAATCTGTGGGTCCGCGTTTTGTGCTTCCATAGCTTCATCTCCTGGATAGACCTCGTTCATCAGTTCCCTCCGTACGTTCACAAACCTTCGCAACCGGCCCTGGTGGACTCCGCTCAATGCCCTTCTACGTGCTATCCCCTGCCACCCGTCCTTCCGCCACAAGCGCCTGGATCTCCCCGATCATGTTCGGGAATCCCTCCAGCGTCTTTGGCAGCCCATCAAGGTCAAACATCTCTGCCTGCTGCATCAGCCGTTCTCCCCACGACGCCAGCGGAGGATACCCGTATTCCTCACCAAGTTTTCGGATCCGATCCGCAAACGTTTCCAGCTTGTCTATCACCAGGGCGCCGCGCAGACCTTCCCAGGTGGCTTGTTGCTCACCTTCCAGAATTTCCACCAGACCTGGTAGACGTGCCACAGTGTCAGCATCCATAGATTCAGGCGACCACGTGTCCACGGCGTCCACCGTGACTGGCGATTCCGCAGGCTCGGAATCCGACTCAACCTTGGTGTGGTGCAGGAATTGCGCTAATGCGGCAATCAACTCACCTCTGCTAACTGGCTTTATTAAGTAACCGTCAAACGCCTGACTGACCTGCTGCTTGGATTCCCCCATCCCCGATGCGGTCACTGCGATCACCGGGATGGCTCGCAGCTCCGCATCCGCCTTCAGTATCCGAGTCGCCTTGAACCCATCCATCACCGGCATCTTAATATCCATAATCACCAGATCCGGACGATGCCTCCGCGCCGCTTGCACGGCCTCTGCCCCGTTCTCCGCCTCCAGCACGGCCAGATCATACCCCTGCAGATATCCTATCACCAGGTTGCGATTGTCCGCCACATCGTCGGTGACCAGAACCGTGGCCGGAGCAAAGCTCACGGAGTCTGTATCAACCGCGCTTTCCTTCTCAGTATCCAGATCATCTGCCGATGCCAGCGCCACCTCCCTGAGCGTGATCCGGAAGGTGCTCCCCTCACCTTCTTCGCTCTCCACCATGATTTCCCCATTCATCATCTCCACCAGCCCTTTCACAATCCCCAGCCCAAGACCCGTTCCCCCATACTTCGTGTAGCTCTGCCCGACGGTCTGCTCGAATGCCTCGAAAATCCTGTCGATCTGATCTGCCGGTATCCCGATGCCGGTATCTTCCACGACAATGTGCAGGTCTACCCGGTTCACGCACTCTGAAGCCTCGCTCCGGACCGACAATGTGATATGCCCCTCGTCTGTGAACTTGACCGCATTGCCGATGAGGTTGATCAGGCACTGCCGCAGGCGCACTTCGTCCAGCATCAGCGCTTCGGGCAGGTCCGGATGGATGTCGGACCTGAATTCGAGACCTATCTCATCGACCTTCTGAGCGAAAACCTGCGACATATCGTAAAACACCGAGCGGACGTTCACCGCCGTGTATTCCATGTCAAGCTTCCCGGCTTCCACCTTCGAAAGATCCAGGATGTCGTTGATTAGGGTGAGCAGAGTTCTGCCGCTGGCCTGGATGGAATTGAGGTATTCTCTGGCCTGGGTATCCTCGACAATGCTGTTCAGGATTTCCGCAAACCCGAGAATGCTGTTCATTGGCGTCCGGATCTCGTGTGACATATTTGCCAGGAAGGCGGACTTCGCCCGGTTTGCGGCGATGGCCGCCTCCCGTGCCGCTTTCAGCTCCAAGTGTGTGCTCACCCGTCGAAGAAGCTCGACTTGGTTGAACGGCTTCGTGACGTAGTCCACCGCGCCGAGCTCGAAGCCGCGAACGATGTCGTCCGACTCCACCCTGGCCGTCAGAAAAATAACCGGTATATCTCTCGTCTTCGGGTCGGCCTTCAGCCGTTCACACGTCTCGAACCCGTCCATCTCGGGCATCATCACATCGAGAAGGATCAGATCCGGCAACGCGGCATCCCCCCCCGCGATCTGCAGTGCCTGCTTGCCGTTCTGGGCAACACTGATCTGGTAATTGCGTTCGCGGAGGATGGTGCCCAGCAGCTGGATGTTCTTCAGGGTGTCGTCGACAATCAGGATGTGTGCACCGTCCGTTGCGCTCATGCCATCTCCTCCGGAGTACTTTTCCTATCCGTATCCACAAGTGCTGCGATCTGATCCGTCAGTGCCGGAAGCTGATCGAGGGTGTCCGGCAGAGCTGGATGTCTGTCACGAAGCACACAATTGCAAGACGTCAAGATCTGGACCCGAGCCAAAAACATCCAAGAATTCAACGGGCCATTCCGTTTGTTCGAGCCGATCCACAATGACTGTGTCTCCTGTGTCAGGATCAATTAATGATGATTCTTCCTTCAATGATAGGCGTCACGATTTCTTGACTGCGAAAATAGCTCGCGAGCGGAACGGCAAGATCAAGACCCAGATCTTTTTTGTCGTTATCAGGTATTGCGCCTACAGCCAGGTAACCATCCTCCCCTGAGGCAATAAAGGAAGGCAGGAAAATCTGATAGCTCTCATCTGGGCTTAATTGTTGTCCATTAATCAGAACGCTAACTATTCGTCCACCTGGAGAAGCTATAGTGGTTTCTGCATCGAGCTCATTTAGAACCTGAGCAGCCTGATCAAGGTCTACGATAATCCTGAAGTTGGCGGAAACTTGCAAAAATGCACCGGTGCCGAAGCTTCCTTCGAGTACAGGTAGGGCATGAACACTCCGCTCTAACGTCGATTTCAATTCACTGCCTGTCATTTGTACAATAAATCCAGTATTGCCAAAGGGGAGCATTTCTTTGATATCATCCTCGGTTAACTCTCCAGCGGGATAAATGCCGTCTGGATGCCGTTGAATATTGTAACGAATGCCTCCACCGTTTATTAGTACGCCGTCGATGGGCTCTCCCAGGCCTACTACATAGGCAAGCATCGCATCAGTGATAAGGTTACCAAGAGCAGCTTCTTCGTTTCTTATTACATCTCTCTGAGCGTCTAGTGGAACGTTAGTAAAGCCTATGACAATGTCGGAGGTTTCAGGTCTATTAACAGTATTGTCACACGCAACGAGTGCTATACTCAGAGCAAAGGTCAGTAACACTTTCACAAAGGGTGCATTCACGAGCTCTTCTCCGTTCTGTTGTGCCGTTTATGTTTAGTCATGACCCCTGCAAAGCCGGAGGGTTCCTCCGCTCAGTTAGTCGCTAAAATCGGTAATCGAGCGTCAGCATATAGCTTTCATCAGGTTGCAAAATGCCCTTAAAGCCGAAATTTTCACTTTGTTCGAAACCTTCCGGATCCGAATTTTTCTCATCACCGAGATTGTTGGCGGCAAATTTGATACCAAGCTTAGAGTTAAACTGATAACGAATACTGGCACTAAAATGCACGTATGCATCGACTTCCAGATTCCGCAAGCTTGCAATGGGAGACGTACTGTTATTACTCGCTTTGCCGCCATAGTTAAGGCTTGCGAAAAGTTTCCAGTTGTTGCCAGACAAGGTTAATCCAAGATTAGCCCGGGTCCTTGGTTGGTTGAATAGTTCGTTTTGGCCTCTTCCTGCAAGGAAACGTCTCTGATTGTCGAACAAGCTGCCAGAACTCCAGTTGAAATACGAACGGTAACGAGCCAGGTTGAAAAACATCTGACCGGAGTCTGACAATTGGAAAGTGACTTCGACCTCTGCACCTTTAATATCTATATCTCCGATATTTTCTGTCGTGGCTCTAGCGCCTCCTCCACTGGGATCAAAGCTTCCTATCACATTACCATTACGGGTATCGTACAGATTTAGTTTCAATAGATACGAATTTGATTGATATTCAAGTGCGAGTTCAAAACTCTGGCTTTCTTCCGGCTTAAGGTCATTATTTCCACGGATTCCTTCAGCCCCAATTCGGGTATTGTCGTAGAGTTCTTTGAAGGTTGGCGCTCTGAAGGCAGAGCCAAACAGTGCTTTAATACGCAGCTTTTCGCTGGCATGATAAACCAGACCCAATCGTGGATTGACGCTGTTACCGAAGCTACTATAGTGATCCAATCTGGTTCCTAGAGTAAACGACAAAGCTCTCCATTGAAATTCAGCTTGCCCAAAAACGGCGTAGATTTGTCTATCTTGGTTGTTTTGTTCAAAGGTTAAGTTGTCGTGATTCCCAAAATTCGCTCTGGGGATAAAGCCAATTACTCGATAGTTTCTCTGTAGGTCAAAGTTGGTCATTTTCGTGTTTTCAAAGCCAAAACCGCCCAACAAGAAGGTATTTTCATTATGGGAGTATTCAGCCAGGATTTCTGTGCCAATATTGAGAGTTTTGTAGCTTTCTCTGGTGAAACCGCTTTCGGTGAATGTATTGCCCAATAGAGTACGACCGGCTGCCACATCTTCATTGAGTGCATCATGATCGGTGACATCCAAATGAATTCTGGGGGTAATGCTTAGTGATTCACTCGGTTCAAATCGATAAATGAATCTTAAGTAGTACTGACTTTTATCTACTCTCGTTTCTGGGCCCCATTGAAATTGGGGGCCGGCCCAGGGACCTCGTCGCTGTCTAAATCCCATTAATGACAGTTTGAGATTGTTTTGGCTGTAGGCAGTGGTTAAAAAGAGTTCCCTTTTGTGACGGTTGGTGGTGCCTGTATCGAGACCGAAGCCGTCAGCAGAGTCCTGGTCATCGGTGACATTGGCGCCATCGGTATCAGAGGCACCAACACTAATCGACAGGATGGCCTCATTGCCGAATTCTGTGTGGTGGCTGAAACTTGTTCTGTAGGTGGTGTTATTGCCAATACTGAGGCTGGCTCTATTTTGTTCTTGTATGGTAAAGACATTAATAATGCCAGCCACTGCATTGGTGCCATACAAGGCTGAGCCAGGCCCACGGATAATTTCAATTCTATCGATAAATTCAGTGGGCAAGTCAAACAGTGCACGCCCATCGTAGAAGTCATTGAAGGGCTGACCATCAATCAACAGCAATATATTGCCATCTTTGCGCACCCCGCGAATGGAGACCCGCCAATGACCATCGGGATCCATGCTCGTTTCTATGCCTGGTGCGTGTTTAATCACGTCAATGAGGGAGGTCACCGACATGTTGTCGATGTCCTGCCGGCCAAAAGCTGAAATGATAGAGGGGGCCTCACTAATCCTTTGAGTTCGCCTGGAGGCGGTTACAACGCGGACCTGCATCAGTTGTTCCAAGCTCAGACTATACATTTGATCCACCTTGAGTGAATCGTCTGATTCTGCCGCCAACGAAGGCATGAAATCTGTCAGGATGAATAAGCAAGCGATACTAACTGTTGATTTTTTTATCGTTTTCGATTTCACAGATGCTCCAGACTCCTCACGCTCCGTCTTTATGCACCACCTCCGCCCAACGCCCGCATTTCCTCCACGAGATCCGGGAAGCGGTGGAGTGTCTGGGGAAGAAGATCCACCTGAAACGTCCTGGCCTGTGCCTTCAGCGCCTTCGTCCAATCGGACAGGGGAGGGTAGCTGCACCCCGCCATCAGCGACTCGACCTGATCTGCGAAGGCTTCCACGGCCGTCACGTTGGCCCCTGCTCGTACGCTTTCCCAGGCCGGGTGCAGTTCTGCATCAATCGCTTCCGCCAGACTGCGCAACCGCTCGATCGTCGCCCCGTCCAGCGACTCGCCTGACCACGCCGACTCCGGTTCCGGCGTTGAGGTGGGCGCGTCGGGCTCCTCGACATCTAATGAATGAGGTAGGTACTTGACCAGCTCGCGAATCAGGTCCGCTCGACTGACGGGCTTTCGGAGATAGCCGTCACTGATCTCCCTGACCTCGGCCTCTGATTCCCGCATCACGGACGCTGTCAGTGCGATGACAGGGATCTGTCTGAGTTCTGGATCCGCCTTGAGCATCCTCGTGGCCTTGAACCCGTCAAGTACGGGCATCTTGATGTCCATCAGGATGAGGTCGGGCCGCTCCCTCCGGGTCATCTCCAGCGCCTTTGAGCCATCCTCGGCTTCCAGGACGGTCAGGGGCGATTCTTCGAGGTAACCTTTCACGAGAAGACGATTGGCGGAGATATCGTCCGCGACAAGGACGGTCGATCGCCCAAAGCGGATGACATTCGCATCGATCTCTTCGTCCGGCGCAGCCAGATCCTGCACAGCGGCAACGTTTACGTCTCCGATCTTGACCGTAAACGTGCTCCCTTTCCCGACCTCGCTCGTCAGCCTGATCTCGCCCCCCATCACTTCCACGGTCCGTTTGGTGATCGCCAGCCCGAGGCCGGCGCCCCTATACACGTTCACGTCATGGTCCCTCTGCTGGCTGAATGTCCCGAAAATCTCTTCACGCTGGTCTTCCGCGATCCCGATGCCGCTGTCGGCGACCGTTAGAACCAGGTCCAGCTGCGAGTCGTCAGCGGAAGCAAAGACCGGCTTCGCCAGGACCCTCACGTAGCCCTGGTGCGTGAACTTGATCGCATTGTCGATCAGGTTCTGCAGCGTCTGGCGGAGGAGCGCCTCGTCCAGAAGCATCACCTCGGGCAGCGCGTCATCGATCTCGACGTGAAAGGCGAGTCCCTTTTCTTCCGCCCCCGGTCGGAAGAGGGTCTCCATGTCCCACAGCACGGTATGTGCCTCGACCGGAGCGAGAAAGGCTTCAGTCCTTCCGGCCTCGACTTTGGACAGGTCGAGAATGTCGTTGATCATGCTGAGAAGCGACTTCCCTGACGCCTGGATTGAGTCCAGGTACTCCCGATCCTGCTCGTTAGGAAGGCGGCCGCTCAAGATCTCGGCGAAGCCCAGAATCGCATTCATCGGCGTTCGGATTTCATGGGACACGTTTGCAAGGAAGACGCTCTTCGACTGATTGGCAGCCTCGGCCTCGCGCGCACTTCGCTCGGCTGCCTCTTTCGCGTTGATGAGCTCCTTCCGCGTCTTCTCAAGCCCGCTCATCACCCGGTTGTAGTGCATCGCGATCCCGCCCGCCTCGGAGAAGGGGTCCACGGGAAGGCGCATCGACACGTCGCCCGCCGCTGCCTGCTCGTCCATCGCTTCATACATGTCGAGCAGTGCCGTAGCCGCACCGTGCTCGGACACATTGAGGCCGAGGTCTTCTTCTTCGGGCGTGACGCGGTACGGGTAGAACCGGTTGATCAGACGGAACACGATCGATCCGAAACAAAAGGCTAAGACGGCGCAGACCAGCGCCCCGAGCAGCTGCACGCCAATCTGTTCGGTGCGAGTGAGTCCCGTGGCGAGACGTTCGAGGTCACCGAATAAACCGACCGCCAGCGTACCCCACAACCCCGCCCCCAGGTGGACGCCCACGGCGTCTACGGCGTCGTCAACCCGAAGACGGACGAGCAGATGGCTCACCCCAAGCATCGTCACACCGCCGACCGCCCCAATCAGTACGGCCATCTTGGGACTCACGGCGTGGCAGCTGGCCGTGATCGCGACGAGTCCCGCCAGAACGCCATTGATGAGCTCCCGAACCTGTGACTGTCCCTTGACGTACCATCCAAGGGACAGCGAGGCGATGGCACCCGAGGCACCCGCCAGGAAGGTGTTTGCCAGAATACCAGGCACCCTTTCGCTCATCCCGAACAGACCCCCGCCGTTAAATCCGAACCAGCCGAACCACAGGATTAGTACGCCCAGCACCGACATCGACAGGTTGGCTCCCTCGATCTCCCGCGGCAGACCGTCCGGGCCGAAGCGACCCCGCCGGGGTCCGATGATGATCACAAGGACCAGGGCGATCCAGCCTCCAAGGCTGTGGACTACGGTCGAACCCGCGAAGTCGACGAAGCCGAGGGCTTTGAGCCAACCGGATGTTCCCTGAAAGGTTCCTCCCCACGCCCAGTGGCCGTAGATCGGGTAGACCAGAGACGAGACAACCACGGCGACGATAATGTAGGCCTTGAATCGCATACGTTCCGCCACAGCCCCGGAGATGATGGTCACGGCGGTGCCACAGAAGACTGCTTCGTAGAGAAAGAACGCACCCAGCCAACCCGTCCTTTCGTCCACTGGGGCAAAGAAGCCGGTGAGCCCGATCCATCCACCCGCGCTCTGCCCGAACATCAGGGCGAATCCGTACGCCCAGAACAGCACGATACAGATTGTCACGTCGGTCAGGTTCTTGACCGCCACATTGATGCTGTTCTTCGCCCGGGTCAGTCCGGACTCCAGACACGTGAAACCCGCCTGCATCAGGAACACCAGACCCGCTGCAACCAGCATCCACAGGATGTCAATCATCGATTTTTCGGGCGTCTGCACCAGCTATCTCCGCGTTGTGTGTGTCGAACGCTCTCAGGAAGCTCTACACACGTTTCGTGCTTCCCGAATACAGAGTATCCCGACGGAACGTCATCCTTCGTGCTTCTCCTTTGCCGTCGTGTGTGTTGTGACCTGCTTCAGATTCTCGACCAGATCCGGGAACTCCTCGAGGGTTTGCGGCAGGAGGTCCATCTGAAAGGTACCCGCCTGTCCCTTCAGCTTCTCCGTCCAGCTCTGGAGCGGAGGGAACAGCGTCCCGTCCACCACCCGCCCCAACAGCTCCGCGAACTCCTCCACAGCCGACACGTTGGCGGTTCCCCGAACGCCCTCCCAGACCGGCCGAACGTCGGACTCCAGCACGTCCACCAGAGCGGACAGCTTCGCGAGCGATTCTCCATCCAGATCCTCCGGCTGCCACACTTCTGCCGCTGGGGACGCGGCAGGCTCCGGACTGATCGACGCCGCCGTCTCGTGCGGAAGGAAGCGCGCCAGCTCAGCCATCAATGCCGCACGGTTGACAGGCTTCCGGAGGAAGCCGTCGAAGCTCTCCCGGATCTCGTCCTCGTCCTCCTTCATCACGGATGCCGTCAGGGCCACGATCGGGATGTCCGCTGTCTCACCATCTTCCTTCAGCACACGCGTCGCGGTCAGCCCGTCCATCCCCGACATGCGGATATCCATCAGAACCAGGTTCGGACGATGCGCCCGGGTCTGCTCCACACCTTCCTCACCGTCCGCCGCTTCCATCACGGCAAGACCGTAGGGCGAGAGGAACGCGCTCACCAGTTGACGGTTGGCTTCCACGTCATCCACGACTAAGACCGACGCTGGATCGAACTGCAAGGCATCCGGGTCTATGCCCGTGTCCGTCTCTGCCAAATCGTCCACCGAAGCGACGGCCACATGTTTCAGCCGAATGTGGAACGTGCTTCCCTTGCCCACCTGGCTTTCGACGGAAATCTCACCGCCCATCAATTCGACCAGTCTCTTGGTGATCGCCAGCCCCAGACCCGTTCCTCCGAAGCGGATATGGCTCTGTCCCACCGTCTGCTCGAACGCCCCGAAGATCTTTCCCTGCTGATCCTCCGGGATCCCGATCCCCGTATCCTCGACTGAGATCATAAGATCCATCCGGCTGCCGGTTTCTCGTTCCGAGACGGCCGCAGCGGCCAGCCGGACGTGCCCCTCCTCCGTGAACTTGATCGCGTTGCCGATCAGGTTGATCAGGACCTGGCGCAGCCTCACCTCGTCCAGGATCAGCGCCTTACGCAGGTCCGGATCCAGATCGAGGATGAAGGTGAGCCCTTTCTCGTCCATGCGCTGGCCGAACACGGCCTCCATATCCTGGAACACCGCGGGCGCGTCCACGGCCGCGTATTCCAGCTCGAGCTTGCCGGCCTCCACCTTCGACAGATCCAGGATGTCGTTGATCAATCCAAGCAAGGCCTTCCCGCTCGACTGGATAGAATCCAGATACTGCTTCTCCTGCTCTCCCTTGACGAGTGTGCGCAGCACTTCTGAGAATCCAAGCACGGCGTTCATGGGCGTGCGGATCTCGTGCGACATGTTGGCAAGAAACATGCTCTTGGCGCTGTTGGCCTCATCAGCCGCCTCTTTCGCGGCAAGAAGCTCTGCATCGGCCTTCTTGCGGTCTGTAATGTCACGGGAGAAGGATATGAAGTAAGTTACCCGTTCGAAGTCCACCGAACTGACCGTCACCTCGGCCGGATAGATCTCCCCGTTTTTTCTTTGCTGTTGCGTCTCGAACTGCATGAAGCCCTGTTCGCGGAGGGAACTAGAGAATGCCGGCCACCGCTCTTGGGGGAACAACGGGTCGATGTCGGGAATGGTGAGTTCGAGGAGTTCTTCTTTGGTATACCCAAGCTGCTCGCACGCAGCCTTGTTGACGAATCGTAACTGCGCAGTATCAGCGTCGAGCCAGAGCGCGATATCCGCGCTATTGTCCATGGCGTGCGTCGCAAACCGCAGAAACCGATCCTTCTCCTTACGCTCCGTGATGTCCATGATGAAACCGTCCAGATAACTGACATCCCCTTTCTCCTCGAACACGGCGCTTCCCTGTTCATAGACCCATCGCAGAGAACCATCCCGGTGTTGAATGCGATACTCTATGATGTAGGGCTGCCTCCGCTCGACCCCTTCCTGGACGACGCGATCGACCATCTCCACATCTTCAGGAGCAATGATGCTTGCGAAAGAACGCGCTTCGTTTCCGATGAAGTCTGAGCTGGGATAACCAGAAAGGTCCTCGATGCGGTCGCTCATGTACATCATGGTCCAGTGCTCATCCAGGGCACAGCGGTAGACGACCCCGGGAGTGTTGAGGACGAGGGATCTGAAGTCGGCCTCGCTCTGCCTGAGCGCTGCGGAAGTCTTTCGGTTAAGCCTGTAGCCCCAGGAGATCACCCCACCCAGAGTTATCACCAGAAGCAGGATGATGCCTCCGCCCAGTAGCAGCGCTTCCTGTCTTTGTATGGTCGAGTCCTGTGTCTCCAGGTTCTCTTGCTGCTGTTCGATCTGCTCCGCCTGGGCGCTAATCTGCCCCCTCTGCTTCTCAAGCACCTCCCTGTTGGCATTGATCTCAGCGGCCAGGGTTTCCACCTGGATCTCTCTCGCCGCCAGCGTATTCAGCTTGGACCTCAGTTCAGATTCATACGCCTCCATTCGGCTCTGGTTCGCTCTGAGCACAGAACGTTCATCCGCGAGCCGCTTCTCAAGGCTACCCAACAACGCTTGCTTCTCCTCGATCTCACGGTTCTGTTTCGCCAGGCGGGCGTTCTGAGTCTCAATCTCTCGACCTCGCTCCTCAATTTCGTCTCGCTGTCTCTCCAGTTCGGCTTGCTGAACCCCTACCGTTTCCCGTGTATTCTGAAGGGAGGCCTCCATTTCGCGGTAGAGCTCGGCCACATCCAGTTCGGTACCCCCCAGGAACAGGATGTCCGGAGATAGTTTCAGCCCCTCGTACACGATGTTGGGTTTGTTGACTTCGAACCCAATCCGATCCCCTCCGAAGGCGGTGAGGTTGATCATGATCGACTGCTTGTCGCCGCAGTTGTCTGTCACCAGCAGCGTATTCGTGCGGCGAACGCCATTTGCGATCGCTCTGATGTCGGTGTTTTCAGACCCGGCCACCATCAGCAGATGCACCGACTTCGCCTGCTCGATATCCGACACCTGTACGACCTGGATTCCCTTCTGTTTTGCCTTCATCTTGGGAAGTGCCGTGGAAAGCTCGCGGTAGAGTGCCTCGTCCTCTCCGTACATGCCCACAACAAAGCGAGACACCGAACCCTCGTCTTTCCATTCGACGTACTTCAGGAAATTGAGAACGTACGCGCCTTTCACCTGGACCGGTGACGGCGACTGCGCATCGGCGAGTCCCCTTGTGCCTAGCAACGCAAGCGAGGCAAGACTCAGGTGCCGTAGAATGATGCACAGGCTCATCGGCAGGTTTCTGTGTATTGGCACGAAGTTCCTCACCCTACCCATTCCTCCAGAGTGTTAAACAGACTCGCTGGGTTGTGTCAAACCGGCATCCTGTTGACGGAGCCGACTCGGAAGTCCGGTCATGCTTCAAGCTTCCGGGCGCCTGCCGTCGCGATCTGCTTCAGATCGGCGACCAGATTCGGAAACTCCTCGAGTGTCTGCGGCAGGAGATCCATTTGGAAGCCAGCCGCCTGTCCCTTCAGCTTCTCCGTCCAGCTCTGGAGCGGAGGGAACAGCGTCCCGTCCACCACCCGCGCCAACAGCTCCGCGAACTCCTCCACAGCCGTCACGTTGGCGGTTCCCCGAACGCCCTCCCAGACCGGTAGAACGTCGGACTCGAGCGCTTCCACGAGACCGGTCAGCTTCGTCAACGACGCCTCATCCAGGAGTCCGGGCTCCCACGCTTCTTCGGTCGGCACTGCAGGCTCCGGGCTGAGGGTCTCCTTCATCTCGTGGGGAAGGAAGCGCGCCAGTTCAGCCATCAACGCCGCACGGTTGACAGGCTTCCGAAGGAACCCGTCGAAGCCTTCCCGGATCTCGTCCTCGTCCTCTTTCATCACGGACGCCGTCAGGGCCACGATCGGGATGTCCGCTGTCTCACCATCTTCCTTCAGCACACGCGTGGCGGTCAGCCCGTCCATCCCCGACATGCGGATATCCATCAGAACCAGGTTCGGACGATGCGTCCGGGTCTGCTCCACACCTTCCTCACCGTCTGCCGCTTCCATCACGGCAAGACCGTAGGGCGAGAGGAACGCGCTCACCAGTTGACGGTTGGCTTCCACGTCATCCACTACTAGGACCGACGCCGGATCGAAGCGCACGGCATCAGGGTCGAATCCGCCGGAGGTCAGGTCCTCCAGACTGAACGACTGCGGCACAAACTGGACCTGGCCAATGTCGCCCATCGTGTTGAGCAGCATAGCCAGAATCGGGGCGCTGCTGCGACCTTCGATATCCACCATCACCGTCCGGCCCACCAGATCGTGCGCAGCCGCAATACCCGAATTCTTCAGTGAGAGCAGAACCAGGGGCGAGTGCTGAAAGATCTGTTTGAGGAGGACAACGTCCTCTCCCTGCAGATAGTCCAAGAGCAGCCCGGCATCTGCCACACCGTACTGGGCTTCTCCATGGAGGACCGACTGGATGTGGCTCTTCTCTGAATCTCGTTCCCTGAGTGTGACCTCCAGCCCTTCCTCGGCATAGAAGCCCTTCTCCACGGCGGCGTAGAAGCCTGCGAATTGGAAGTGGTGGGACCACTTGAGCTGAACCGTCACCGTCTCGGCCGCAGGCTCAGCGGACACCGCAACGCTGCATACTAGAAGCACGATCAAAGCAGCGGAGGCAATGCTGCTGAATCGCTCCAAGACGGTCTCCTTATCGGTTTCTACACCGCGGCCAAACCGGAAGAATGGTGTCCACCTGGCCGACGTGAGCCGAGCTCCGGAATCCACTGCTCTCCTCGGCGAATGAGCATGCTGGGGTCCTCACCTCTACACGTCCAACTGCAGCCCGACAGCTTCCACAATCTTGTCGATCTCCGTAGCCTTGTCGAACACCATGTCAGCGCCCTCCTTCAGGCCCTTGTGCCTGTACTGCTCGGACACGCTGTCTGCAAGCAGGATCACGTGCGTCGCCATCTTCTTCTCTCGTATGTGCCTCAGCACGTCGAACCCGGATCCCTGCGACAACGAAATCGACAGCACGACCACGTCTGGCCTCATATCGTCCGTGAGCGCAATGCCCTCCGAGGCGGTCCGAGCCCGCCCCACGATCTCGACACCGTCCATCAGGAGGATTACCCTGATCATACTCCTGAGGACGGTCGTGGAATCTTCCGCGACGAGCACCTTCATCCTGCCTCCTGTCCGCGTGTCCAACGCATAGAGCCAAACCTCGGTCTACGAGCTCCGACAAAGATATCGCTTCCAACGTGCAGCAACTGTCACCGGAGTGTCGATTCTGCAGTCACCAAAACGTTGATTCTACTGTCACACGATCTGTGACAGGCTTGCAGGCACGAAAAAAGGAGCAGGATCATACTGCCGATCCCGCTCCTGGAAGTCCTACCAGCACGCTGGCACAAGAAAAGCGCCGGAACTCATCCAGCGCCCTCGACCTTGGCCTTCTCGCGTTACCTCATTAACCCCAACTTACCTCTTCACGCTCTGCATGTCGTGGCTCTCCTTTCCGATCATTCGCGCCCTTGCGCGATACTCGCCTTAGCCTAATCTACCAGTCCGTTCTCCACCGCGTATCTCACCATCTCTCCGTTCGAACGCAATCCCGTCTTCTCCTGGATCCGCTTGCGGTAGGTGTTGATCGTGTTAATGCTCAACGACAGCTGCTCGCCTATCTCCGCCGTCGTCTTTCCCGCGCCGAGCAACCGAAGCACCTGGAACTCTCTGTCCGAGAGCCTCTCGTGCAGCTTTGCGTCCGACTGCCCGGCCAGATCGAACGCCATCCTCTCGGCCAGCCCCTCGCTGACATACTTGTGACCACTGCTGACTTTTCGGATTGCATTAAGCAACTCCTCCGGTGCGCTCTCCTTGGTCAGGTAGCCCCAGGCACCCGCCTTCATCACCCTCACGCCAAACTGCTCTTCAGGGGAAATGCTCAGGACAATGACCTTTGGCGACCGGCTCACGTTCCTGAGTTCTGCGAGCACATCCAGGCCGTTCTTGCCGGGCATGTTGAGATCCAGCACGACCACATCGCAGCCGGTCCTTTCGACCGCCCCGAGAACCTCGGACCCATTCGCGCACTCAGCCACCACCGACATGCCCGGCTCCTTGCCGATCAGCTTTTTGAATCCCTCGCGGATCAGTACGTGGTCATCGGCGATCAGAGTCCGGATCATTGCTGATTTCTCCTGCGTCGTTCAGTGGTTCCTGGTTATTCTGCGACTTTGAGCCGCAGCAGCCGCCTCTGCAATCTGCGAGGTTACAGATGCCTAAGAGGCCCGCCTGGGCGGCTACGGGATGGGGACTGTCAGCCGAACGGTCGTTCCTTCGCCTCCACGGCTGATAATCTCCAGATCTCCACTCAACATCGAAGCACGTTCTTTCATGCCGAGCAGGCCGAAGGTCAGTTCGCCGCCCCGTTTGTCCTCTTCGAATCCGACGCCGTTGTCGGTAATCTCCAGTCGCATCTTCCCATCGTCGCTGTCCAGGATAACCCGGACTTCCGTCGCTTGTGCGTGCCGTGCGATGTTCGTCAAAGCCTCTTGGAAGATCCTGAAGACAGGGGTCGCCCGTTCCACATCGAGGTCCACTTGCTCCAGCATCGAAGTCAGTGAGCACTGAAGCGAGGTGCGACGACCGAACTCGTCCAGCTGCCATTCGATCGCCGGCAGGAGTCCCAGATCATCCAGAATCTTCGGCCTCAGCTGCGTGACAAGCGTTCTTGTTTGCTTTATCGTCGAATCCAGATGCTGGAGCACGGTCTCGATCTCAGGTATCAGCTGCTCCCGTTCCACTGACTCGTCCGCGAGATCACTGGAGATCATCCTGAGATCGATCTTCGCCGAGGTCAGTATCTGCCCGAGCTCATCGTGCATTTCTCTCGCAATGGTCCGCCGCTCCTGTTCCTGAACGGAGTGAAGGTGCGCAGCAAGCGCGTGCAGCTGTCGCTGGGTTTCCTTCAAAGTAGCCTCGGTCCGCTTGCGGGCCGTGATGTCGATGAATGAGCCGAACATGCAGAGCGGCTTTCCTGTGTCATCCCTGATCACGGTGGCAGAAAACTCGACTGGAAACAGAGAACCATCCCTACGCTTCCCGGTATCCTCGCCGATCCTGCCGCCTTCCTCGTTGAGCGCTCGAAGCGTCTCGTAGATCCGCTCGCCCTCCCAGAACTCCGTAATCGCGCGTCCTATGATCTCCTTGCCATCATCATATCCCCACATCTTCACTACGGCGTCGTTTACGTAGGTGACCATCCCATTCATGTCCGCTATCCCGATGCCGTTGATGGCGGATTCGATAGCCAGATCTTTGGTCCGGAGGTCCTCCTCCATCTTTCTGCGCTCGCTGATGTCCCGGGCCAAGAGGGCGATCATCAACACCTCTCCCTCTGCACCAAGGATGGGATACATGGCGTTGTCGAACCACATCCCTGCCAGCTCATCCTCCCACCGCACCGGTTCGCACGATTGGAGCGTCTGCTCCATGTACTTGATCCGACTGGCGGCCACGTCCGCCGGCACCAGATCCCAGATACTGCCACCAAGAATATCGCACAACCTCATTCCGAATCGGTCAGCCACTGTCTGGTTTGCATCGACGATGTTCCCTGCCCTGTCCACAAGCACGATGGCATCGGCCGGTGCATCGAGGAGCGTCCGTGTGATCGCCTCGCGTTCCTCGACAGAGCGGTAGGCAGCGTGCAGTTCTGCGGTTCGTTCCTCGACCTTTGCTTCCAGTTCATCGTGCGCTTTCTGAAGGGCTTCTTCTGCTTGCTTGCGCTCGGTGATGTCACGATTTACCGTGACCCCACCACTTGGATTTCCACGTGCGTCTTTCAGCAACGATACCGATGCCATGACGTAGATCGTTTCGGAGTTTCTGCCTTTCTGAGTAACCTCGCCTCGCCATTCACCGGTATCAAGAAGCTGTTTTTGAGCTGCCTCTTGCTCGACACCGACAAATTCTGTCGCACAAACTTCATCTATATCTCGACCGATAACTTCATCTTCACGCCAGCCGTAGATCTTTTCAGCCGCTCTATTCCAGCTTGTTACCCTGAGGTCTATATCTGTGGCAATAACGGCATCAGAAACATTCCGTAAGAGATACGCTTTGTACTTTTGAGTTTCCTCTGCCTGCTGTTGGTGTCCGGCAACTCTATTCTGCAGGGCGTACGTGAGAAGGGAAAAGAACATGCCGCAAAAGACCACCAGAATCACCTGCAGCGAGAAGATGGTTTCCGGCCGCCATCCGGCTCTGGGCGCAACGGACAGTGACCACATTCCATTCGGCACCTCAATCTCGAACTGGAGTGGCTCCCGAAGATCCTCCTCCGATGACCGATCAAGCACGACGCGCTCGCCGCTGTCAGGATGAATCCGGGAAAGCTCGTAGTCATACCCACGCTCCACAAGCCTGCCTAACTTACTCGCTTCGAGTAAGTCGGACAGGCCAATCAGGGCGATCGTGAACCCCCAGAAGCGTTCTCCCCCGGCATCGTCGGAGACAAAAACCGGCAGGCGACCGATGACAGCAACGCCCCCCTGGATCAGGGCGAACGGCCCGGCGAGTGTCAGCTTCCTCGATTCAATCGCCGCCAAGGCCTCAGTCCGGCGTCCAGGGTCATTTAGCAGGTCGTGGCCTATCGCCGCCTCGTTGCCTGCTAACGGATAGATCCGGGTAACGATGCCATCGGGCGCCAGTTGTAAGCTACTGATACCACCGTAGCTTTCGATCATGTGGGCCGCGAGTTCGTCAAAGTTGTGTAACTTGTGCTCATTGTCTTGACGCAAAAGCACTGCAAGCGCAACGGTCGAAGAGAGCGAGCGATCCAGTTGACGCTGCAGCGTGTAGGCCTGTCCAATGCCAACCTCGTTGACCGCCTCGCGCAGTTCGCCGATCCGGTCGTGTTCAACGATGATCAGGAGTGCGGCCCCAATGCCGAGCACAAAGAGAAACACGATTGTTGGCAGAAGGAACTTTCGGAAGTAAATCATAGCCGACGTCCTTTGCTTTCAAGCAACCCGCCCTGGTAAAGCGTGGCGAACGCTGCCTTAAGAACTCGTCAGGTTGTCATCCAGCGTTGCTCACGATACATAGGATAGCGCAACCGATATAATCGCCTATTAGCGGCGGCACTCTGCGCTAAAGCCTTCTAATCGCTGGTGTCAAATTGATACACCGGACGAAATGCTACGACTCAACGATCGAACGCTGGATTGAACTCAGGTTTTCATAGGATCGCCACACCTGGTACCCCAGGCCAACCATCGCCGCGATCGTAAGAAAGAACGCAATGGCGATGAATCGCGTGGGAAGCTCTGCGCCTGACCTATCGGTGCCGTGGCCCTGGATTGCTTTCTGTTCCGGTGTCATGTCTTGCAAGTTAGTGGCCAACATAACTCAGCACAACGATTACTGCCAAATCAATTCTCTCAGTCCGGATTTGCAGGAATTTTCATAGATGTACGGAAATGGGGGTGGGGAACTGCTTTTGCTCCCTATCGTTTTTCTACACGTACCCCACGCCCCCCTGTCGAAGGGCCCCCCACCCCGGGGGCTCCCCCCAGGGTGGTCTAGGCACGGCGGTCTAGGCGTAGTTCTCAACAGTACTTTTCGAAACTGATAGCCTCTTCCCTACCTCTCTCAGGCTGAGTTTCTCTTGTCTACGCAGCCTGCGTATCTCTTCAACGGGTTGACACACGAGCGTATATGACCGCTCTATTGCCTACATTGGCTGCCATTTCTGCCTCCTCTCTGTCCATTAATCTGTAGTTTCTTGGGCACCCAAGGCACAAAAAATTGACCAAGTAAGTCAAGGACTTAGGTGATCAATTTGGCAGACGTTTTATGGACACCAAATGCGGAAAGTTTGGACCGACGGGCAACCCTTACAATCTCAGGACTTAGCCAGAATCCCGAGGCCGCCCCTCATTTGCCTCAGAACCGAAAAATCTCTTTGCTATCTCAGGATTTTCTGTCAAATCATCGGGCCTTGGCCTTCGGCCCATCCGGAATGGCCATAGGCCGCAATCTGTAATGTGACAAAGCCGAACTTCCTTTGTCGATCCGCAACAACAATCGAGGCATTTTGCTCGTATGGCCTTCATAGGGGTAGGCCTTTTATTCATTGGTCTAAAATCCTTTTCACACCGCACTCCTAAGCAGGTCATCCGCACTCTCTTCTTGCACAACCTCCGGTGTGTCCTCGTCTGTCTGATCATTTACCAAACAATCTTCCGACTTTCCGGAAGTATATATATCCTCAGGAACATCGGAAGGAAGCCGTATGCCCTTTTTCCTGCCCTGCTCGACCGAAATGACTTCCTTTGCGCCTATCAGGTCCTTACGAGCGGCGTCCAGGGCATCCCGCTTGTGGCCTGCCATTGTGCCCTTTTCGATAATTTCCATCCTAAGGTGCGTCTCGCCGCCAGCAGCAAGCTGCAGAATGAACTCCTTGGCCTCCTCAAGCTTCTCTTGGGAACGTGTCTTGGACGCCCCGGCATAACGGACAACCGTCATTCCCTCTACCGTGTCCAAAATCTCCACTTCAAACGCCGGCACCGGCTCTGCGTAGCGGCTCTTTGAGTGCGAGACTGTTGAAGCGGGGTATATCACGAACTTCGCAGAATCCACCCCACAGGGAAATAATCTGAACCTGTTCGTGAATGCTACTTATAGAACCAGCACGGGGTTTTCTAACAATTTTCTAACAAGCCAAGCCAAAACCGGCCGAAATACCACGAATCAATATACAAATGTCCTCGGCCTTTGTCTATACAGCACAAACGCTTATGAAACTAGACGAAATAACCTGAAAAGCCTGAATATAAATGGCATTCATGAGGTGCTTAGAGGGACATACAAGTAGGGCCATCACAAAGGAGTGAAGGCCCTGATTCTTTCGAACGAAAATCCCTGGAGTCTTTATAGGCTTTTATCCACGCGATTCGCTTCGAACCTTGCGGGTGAGAAATCGAGCTTGTCAACGGCGCCCTTCAGATGGTCTTCGGCAAGGTGGGCATATCGAAGGGTAATCTGAGCCGTCTTATGTCCAAGGATCTTCCCTACTGTTCGGAGATCAACACCTGCCATGACCAGATGGCTGGCAGCTGTGTGCCGAAGGCCGTAAAAAGCAAAGTGCCGAGCTATTCCAGCCTTGCGTAGAGCTCTGTAAAAAGGTCCGCGGATGTCCCGATAGGGCTTGCCTGTATCTTGGTTTGCGAAGACAATCGGACCGATGCCCCCAGCTTTCTGTGCCTGATTTCGCTGAT
Organism: Candidatus Latescibacterota bacterium; assembly: GCA_965248435.1. Taxonomy (GTDB): domain Bacteria; phylum Latescibacterota; class UBA2968; order UBA2968; genus CBDFJH01. The sequence continues at coordinate 4,624,819 of OZ252100.1, read as the reverse complement.
GAGATTCCAGGGCTTGGCTGACAGCCGTATTCATTCGTACATAACGTGTCTCATTATTCTTGGAATCCCGCACAGTTATCAGCGTCCGCTCAAAGTCAATATCCCTCCATTCGAGCGCCATTAACTCTCCCCATCTCATACCAGTATTAACAGCTGCTACCACCAGGGCTTGAATATTTTCGTCACAGGCCTCCAACAGGCTGGCTACTTCCTCCTCGCTTAGAAGGTCAGCTTCCTCAACATTCTCCGGTTCCTGCTTGATCCCTTCGGCTCGATTACTCGGTAGGTATGCCCACTCGACAGCTTTCTGAAGCATGTTCTTCAAACGACAAAGTTCTCTGTTCGCGGTTGCCTTGGAGATACCTCCGGAGATGCGTATGCGAAATTCGCCGCTCATGCGCCTGGCAATATAGACGTCAATATCCTTGCGGGAAATGGTATGGATGGGTTTCTGTCCGAAATATGGTTTTAGGATTCCATCAATGCGGGTCTTCTCTCGTTCAACAGTGCTTGGTTTCCGCTTAAGACCCCAGACCTTCAGGTATTCATCAGCGAATGTGCCAAACGGTATGGGCTCCAGCTTCCTATTTCCGCGAATCTCGCCGCGAATGGCATCCGCTTTAACCGTCTGAGCCCACTCCCGGGCAAGGTCCAAGCGGTGAACTGACTTCTGCTTGCGAACGACGAGCGACGATCCACGATCCACGTGTTTTAAAGCCGCCCAGGGGACTCGAACCCCCAACCTACGGATTACAAATCCGTTGCTCTACCGGTTGAGCTAAGGCGGCTTCGGTAGGTACGCAGCGAGTCAATTCGCCCTTCAGTAAACTTTTTGCTCTTCCTTCCTATATTCCGATTGCGTCGTTCGTCGATCGTGAATCGCAATCAGCTCATAAGTATGCGGGGGAGGTGGGGCTTCGTGTGTTTTCGTGGGATTTCGTGTCTTTTAGTGATCCAGCTTTTCCGATTACGTTCCACTTCTCTTCCACTCCGTCCCTTCCGGCGTGTCTTCCAGGACATATCCAAGCTCTAGAACCTGATCACGAATCTCGTCCGCCTTCGCCCAGTCGCGGGCCACGCGTGCCGCTTCGCGCTCTGAGATCAGCGTCTTTACCTCCTCTGGAAGCGCCTCCTCCTCTCCCTCCTCCGGCAGCGCGTAGAACACGCCCAGCACCTGGTCCACCTCCTCGATCAAGGCATCCACCTGACCGGCGACCGACCGGTCCAGCTTTCCTTCATTCAACAGCGGCTCCAGCTCGTTCACCAGATCGAACAGGGCCGCCACCGCACGCGGGCTGTTCAGATCGTCATCCATATGACGGACGAATTCGGTCTTCGCCGTTTCGACGAGCTCGGAGGGATCCGTCCCGCCGGCCTTCAGCTCGACTTCCTTCAGTCGGGTGCGAAAATTATTCAGTCGGCGCAGCGCCCCCTTTGCCCCCTGCAGCACCTCCATCGTAAAGTTGAGCGGCATCCGATAATGAGAAGCCACGACCAGGTAGCGAAGCGCGCGGACATCGTCCGGCGAGCTTGCGACGTCCTGGAGCCTCAGAAAATTCCCCGTGCTCTTGGACATCTTCTGCTCATCGATCTTCATGTAGGCATTATGCAGCCACGTGTTCGCAAACTTATTCCCTGTTGCCGCCTCGCTTTGGGCGATCTCGTTCTGATGGTGCGGAAAAACCAGGTCTTCGCCGCCTGCGTGGATATCGATCGTCTCGCCCAGATACTTCATCGACATGCAGGAGCACTCCAGGTGCCACCCCGGGCGCCCTTTGCCCAGGTCCGTGTCCCAGAACACCTCCCCGTCTTCCTCCTGCCACCCCTTCCAGACCACGAAATCCCTTGCGTTCTCTTTGTCATATTCGTCCGCATCCACCCCGCTCGCGCCCATCTTCAGGTTTTTTACGTCCAGGTTCGCCAGCTCTCCGTAGGTCTGGAACTTCTGGATGGAAAAGTAGACTGAGCCGTCGCGCCGGTAAGCGTATCCATCCTCGATCAGCCCGGTCACCATCTCGACCATCTCCTGGATATGCTCCGTCGCTCTGGGGTATTCGTCCGCGGGTTGGATGTTCAGCCGCTTCAGATCCTCGAAGAATGCATCTGTGTAGCGCCCGGTCAGCGCCTCGAGGGTCACCCCCTCAGCCCTTGAATTCCGAATCGTCTTGTCGTCCACGTCGGTAATGTTCATCACGTGCTTGACCTGGAAACCGCGATACTTCAGGTAGCGCTTGACCAGGTCAGCTGTCAGGAAGGCGCGGAAGTTTCCGATGTGGCTGTAATCGTAGACCGTCGGCCCGCAGCTGTAAAACGTAACCACTTCGGGCCTTATGGGTTTCAACGTCTCTTTTGTGCGAGTAAGCGTATTATAAAATTGAATGGCCATGTGATGAATTCTTACCTGATAATGGAACCGAACGCCGCGTTTTTCTGATCCACGATCCAGCTGGCGAGTCCGCCCGAGGGCGGACTTTGCGCTATCCAGCGCGGGAATTCATTCCCCCGCTGCCGAACGACCCACCCCGGCCGATCTAGACACCGGTCGCCGCCCACCCGGGCGCCTAAAATCGCCATAGAGACGCCCCACCGGGGCGTCTCTACAGGCTAGGAACGACCATCCACGATCCACGATTCACGGCCTCTACCCCTCGTCATCATAAGAGGTCTTTAGTTTCTGCTCCCTCTCGTACCGATCTATCGCCAGCTGAATCAATCGGTCAACCAGCTCCGTGTAAGACATGCCGCTCGCCTCCCAGAGCTTTGGATACATGCTGATCCGCGTGAATCCCGGAATTGTGTTCAGCTCGTTCAGAACCACTTCGTTCTTCTCCGTCAGGAACAGATCTACGCGGGCCATGCCTTCACAGCAGAGCACCTTGAAGCTTCTGATCGCGACGTCCTGCACTTCCTTGACGGTATCTTCGGGAAGCTCGGCGGGGATCTTCAGAATCGCGCCGTTTTCATCCAGGTATTTCGCTTCGTAAGAGTAGAATTCGTGCTTCGGAATAATCTCTCCGATCCTAGACGCGATCGGGTCCTCGTTGCCAAGGACAGAACACTCGATCTCCCGTCCGAGAATGTTTTCCTCGATCAGAATCTTGTCGTCGTATTCGAACGCATCCGCGATCGCCGGAAGAAATTCCCCCTCCTCGTGCACTTTGCTGATGCCCACAGAAGAACCCAGGTTGGCCGGCTTCACGAAAAACGGCACGCCGAGCTGATCCGCGACCGCGCTGTAGCTCAGGTCTGATCGCTGCGAGCGGGTCACGGCCAAAAAGGCCGGAATCGGGATCCCCGCATCGCGCAGCAGGCGCTTCATCACATCCTTGTCCATCGCAACAGCGGAACCCAGCACGCTCGCCCCGACGAACGGGATGTCGGCCAGCTTCAAGAGCCCCTGCACCGTGCCGTCTTCGCCGAACGGCCCGTGCATTACCGGAAAGATCACGTCCACCGGTGGCGCCGCCCCCCCATCAGAGGTCCGAAGAAGCTCTCCTCCCCCCGAGGTGGGAACGAGGGTCACTCCCTCCGCTTCGCTCCCCTCCTTCAGTGCGGGGAGACGGTCCGGGTTGGCCTCCTCCAGAAGGCCCGCGCCATCGCTCAGAGACCACTGCCCCGTCTTGTCGACCCCGATGAGGACAACGTCATACTTCTGCCTGTCGATCGACTCGACCACATTCCTGGCAGAAAGCAGTGAGATCTCGTGCTCGGCCGATTTCCCTCCGAAAAGCACTCCGACCCGAACCTTCTTCTTCATGTCGCTCCTCCCGACTCGGCCTGGCGGTCCACAGGTTCCGATGCTGATTCCGACTCCGTTTCCTCGCCAGCCTTCGGTCGCTTCCGCTTCCGCCACCACAGGAAATAGCCTGCCACGGCGATCACCATCAGGACGATCAGTACCCGATTATAGGCCTTCAGCACATCGACGACCAGACCCCAGTTTTCACCCACCATCAACCCGAAATAGACGAGCAGGCTGTTCCACAAAAGGGTAGCCAAAAGCACGTAGGCAAACATCCGAACCGGATGCATCCTGCTCAAGCCGGCCACCACCCCGATGAAGGCCCGCACCGTGGGCAGGAAGCGGTTGAAAATCACCACGCGCGGACCGTAGCGATCGAACCAGGCCTCACCGCGCCGCATTCGGTCTTCCGTGAAGATGCGCGGCTCCCACTTCATGAACAGCTCGCGACCTTTTAAATAGGCCAGCACGTAGACCAGCATGCATCCCAACGCACTTCCAGCGAACATCGAGAGGTAGGCCGGCATCGCTCGAATGATCCCGATCCCGGCCAGGTATGCCCCGAAGACGATCAGCGTATCGCCCGGGATGGGGGGAACGAGGTTCTCCAAAAACGCGCCAAGGAAGAGGAAAAAATAGATCCCCGCCGGAGGCTGAGTCCTCAGGAATTCGAGAAATTCGGTCCAGAGCTCTGCGAAATATTCCAAATCGAGTTTCTTCCTCAGTTTAGAATCATCCTTACAGCTTTGCGATTCTGGAGCATTGCAGTACTGGAGTGCTGGAGTATTGGAAAAACCAGAATCTTAGCTCCGCCTCCCATTACTCCATTACTCCATTACTCCATTACTCCATTACTCCATTACTCCATTACTCCATTACTCCATTACTCCATTACTCCATTACTCCACTACTCCATTACTCCATTACTCCACTACTCCACTACTCCATTACTCCATTACTCCATTACTCCATTACTCCACTACTCCATTACTCCATTCCCCCAATTCTCGCGCTTCTATCCCTCTCCAGGCTTGCCCACTCCAAGCAGCGCCACAGCCTGCGCCGCCATCCCCTCCTCCGTCCCCACGAAACCGAGCCCCTCCGTCGTCGTCGCTTTTACGGAAATGAGCTCGGAGCCGATTCCCAACGCCTTAGCGATGCGGGATTCCATCTCCGGAATATGGGGCGAGAGCTTCGGGCGCTGAGCCATCACGGTCGCATCCACGTTCACGATTACCGCCCCGGCCGCCTTCACCTTTTCCGTCACCTGCGCCAGCAGCTTCAGACTCGAGATCCCGGCATACTTCGGATCGGTATCGGGAAAATGACGGCCGATATCGCCGAGGCTCAGCGCGCCCAGGATCGCGTCCGTGACCGCGTGCGACAGGACGTCTGCGTCCGAGTGGCCGGCGAGCCCACGCTCGTGCGGAACCTCAACGCCCCCCAGGATGAGCGGCCGACCCGATTCAAGCCGGTGGACGTCATAGCCGTGTCCGATCCGGAGCGCGCTCGTCCCGGCCCGATGCATCACGATCTGTTCCGCCATCTCGAAGTCCTCTTGCGTCGTCAGCTTCAAATTGTCCCACCGGCCTTCAACCACCCTCACCGGCTCCCCAATCCTCTCCACGAGCGCCGCATCGTCCGTCCCCAGAAAACCGTCTCGCCTTGCCTCTTCGTGCGCCTTCCTGATCACATCTGCGCGGAAGGCTTGAGGCGTCTGCACGCTCCAGAGCCGCGAACGATCCAGCGTCTCCTGCACCCACTCGTCCTCCACGCCCTTGATCGTGCTGGACACGGGCACGGCCAGCACGGCCGCCCCGTCTCGCGATCCAACGGCCACGACGGCATTGATCTGTGCCGACCGAATCAGCGGCCGAACCCCGTCGTGGATCACGATCACCTCAGCGTCACTCGCCTCCTTGAGCCCCTCGGCGACTGAATCCTGCCGTTCCTTTCCCCCTTCGACAACGGCAAAGACTTTCTCGAACCCGAACCGGTCCACGACCTCGTCCCGGCATCGGTCGATCTCTTCCGCCCTGGCAACAACCACCACGCGGTCCACGCTCTCCGCCGATTCGAAGGCGCCAAGCGTGTGGGCCAGCACCGGCTTGCCCGCGAGCGATCGAAACTGCTTGGCCTCCTCTGACCCCATCCGGCGTCCGGAACCCGCGGCTAAGATGATCGCGCAAGTCCGTCGCTCGTCGATCGTCGATCGTCGCTCGTCTGTCATGACGTCTCTTTTTATCTTTCCGAAGACGCCCCACGGGGCGTCTCTACGGCCCAGTGGAGGGCGTCGTGAACTGGGCCAGGTTCCCCGGTACCCGTGTTTCGGTTCCCCGGTACCCGTGTTTTGGTTCCCCGGTACCCGGCCTTTCTACCCTAGCCGGTAAAATGCCATCGCATTATCGTGGAACAACTTTCGCAGTTCTTCCTCTGAACATCCCTCCAGTGCCCAGCAGATCGTCTCGACCCAGGTCGGATACGTTATGGCCAACGTCGCCACCGGCCAATCACTCCCAAAGGCAACTCTGTCGAACCCGAAGCAGTCCACGACGTGTTCGATATACGGTCTCAGGTCATCACGCGTCCAGTTGTCGTGGTCCGCCTCCGTAGCGACGCCCGAAATCTTGCACCAGACGTTCTCCATCTCCGACAGGGTCTTCAGCTCCTGCTTCCACGGCTCCACCAGCCCGTCCTTGATGCCCGGCTTTGCGATATGGTCGAGCATGAAGCGCACGTTCGGACACTGACGAACCATCTCGATCGTGTTCGCAAGCTGTGGATGGAGAATACAGATGTCGAAACTCAATCCGAAATCTTCCACTGCCTGAACGCCCTTCACGAAATCCGGGCGGAGACAGAATTCGATGTCCTGCTCGAACTGGATAATCCTTCGGACGCCCTTTACGAGGCGATTTTGTGCCAGCGTCTCCAGATCATCCCTGGCAGCGTCGCCATTCTCCAGAGGTGCCCACGGCACCATGCCTTCGATCCTTGGATCTTCTTTCGCCAGCGACGTCACCCAGTCGGCCTCACCCATGAACTGGGCTGGATCCACCTCAGCCTGGAGGAACACGATGCGTTCCACCTCCACATCCCCGCACGCCTCCTTATAATCCTTCGGGAGAAAAGGCCGGTTGATCTTGGGGGCGTCATCCAGCCAGCGATACGTGAGCCGGTTCATATCCCAGAAGTGTACATGGCAATCCACGATTGGAAACGTCAGCATAATTAGCTCCTCGTCATGATTTGAAAGACTGCGCGGCTTGTCATTCTATCAGCTCTGCGATTCTGGAGTGTTGCAGTACTGGAGTGTTGGAGTATTGGGAAACACTTAGGCAGGTTCTTGGCTCTGGTCTTCCATTACTCCATTACTCCATTACTCCATTACTCCAACCTTAGCGCCTCTTTTCTTTACAGGATCAACATCGCATCACCGTAACTGTAAAACCGATATCCCTCCCTGATCGCCTGCGCATACGCCTCCATAACAAACTGCCTGCCGGCAAACGCGGAAACCAGCATCAGCAGTGTGGAGCGAGGCAGGTGAAAATTGGTAATCAGCGCGTCCACCATCACAAACGGGTACGGAGGCCTGATGAAGAGCTCTGTCCACCCCGAGTCGGGCCTCGCGACCCAATCTTCCCCTTCCTTTTCGACGACCGACTCGAGAGTGCGCACTGAAGTCGTTCCCACGGCCACGACACGCCCGCCCTTACGCCGACACAGGTTGATCCGTTCGGCGGACTCGGAGCTCACCTCGAAGGACTCCGCCTCCATCTCGTGGTCCGCGGGGTCCTCCTCCGCTACGGGGCGAAAGGTCCCAGGACCGACGTGGAGGACGATCGGCGCCACTTCCACGCCTGCTTCCCCTATCTGCGCCAGAAGACCATCTGTGAAATGGAGTCCGGCTGTAGGAGCGGCGACAGCGCCCGTCTTGCGAGCGTAGACGGTTTGATATCGCTGCCGGTCATCTGCCTCCGCCTCTCTATGGATGTAGGGAGGGAGCGGCACCTCCCCGATCCGGTCCAGCACCTCCTCGAGCGCACCGTCTAAAACGAATCGAATGAGTCGACGTCCAGAGGGACAGACCGCTTCAACCACCGCCGTGAGCGAGCCATCCTCAAGCCTCACCTCGGCCCCCACTTTCAGTCTTCTCGCGGGACGAGCAAGCGCCTCCCACAGATCACCATCTCGCCTGAGCAAGAGGAGCTCTATCGCGCCCCCGGTCTCTGCTCGGACGCCCCTGAGCCGCGCGGGAAAGACCTTCGTCTCGTTGATGACGAGACAGTCCCCCGCCGCCAGGAACTCGGGCAGATCGCGGAAAACCCTGTGCTCGACCCTCTGTTCCTGACGGTGCAGCACCATCAACTTGGACTGATCTCGCTCAGCCGTTGGATACAGAGCGATAGACGACGTCGGGAGATCGTAGTCGTAGTCGGAAAGCTTCGCGCCGAAGTCGGCCGTTTTTGGAATATCCAAGCGGAGGTCTACTTGCGAGAGATGATATTCAGGATGAGCGTAGCCAGGATGCTCAGGACAACGCAGGTCACGACAGGAAAGTAGAAACTGAATCCCTTACGCTGGATGAAGATGTCTCCGGGAAGGCGTCCCAATAATGGAATCTTGTGGCCCCAGAAGACGAGCACTCCGATCAAAAAGAGTGTGCCGCCGACGATCATCAAGATCTTTCCGAGGCTCGAGAATTCCGCCATTTCAGATCACTTCCTTGTTCGACTGAAAAAAGTTACGCGAATCGAGCCGATTGACAAGCGTCAACGACCCATCCATCCCCCGTCGACGACCAGCAGATGGCCCGATACATAATCGGATGCCGCCGAAGCCAGGTAGACAACGGCCCCCTTGAGGTCGGCGGGATCTCCATACCTGCCGGCCGGAATCCGGTCCAGAATCGATTTTGTCCTTATGGCGTCTTCCCTCAGCGGTTTGGTCATCTCGGTCGCGAAGTAACCGGGGGCAACGGCATTCACCTGTACATTATATTGGGCCCATTCGTTTGAAAGCGCCATCGTAAGCGACGAGACTGCACCCTTGGCCGCCGCGTAGGCCGAAACGGTGAACCCTCCCTGAAAACTCAAAAGCGAAGCCGTGTTGATGATCTTTCCGCTCCCCTGTTCGATCATCAACCTTCCCGTCTCCTGACAGCAGAACCAGACGCCGTGCATGTTCACGTCGATGACGCGGCGCCACTCCTCCTCAGGGAATGCCTCGGCGGGCGAGCGAAACATCGTCCCGGCGTTGTTGACGGCGATGTCGATCTGGCCGGTGACCGATTTCGCCTGAGCCACCATCGAGCGGATCTCGTCGGCGTCACCCACATCGCAGGCGATCCCCTCGCACCGGCGACCCAACCCCTGAATCGTCTTCCGCACCTCCTGAAGATTCTCGAGATTCCGGCTCACCACCACGACGTCCGCGCCCGCCTCAGCGAGCCCCTCGGCCATGGCGCGTCCCAGACCGAAACTCGCGCCGGTCACCAGGGCCGTCTTACCGTCTAAACGAAACTTGTCCAGAATCGATGACATTCAGCGCTCCTCAGGAGCTGACCGCGGCTGTAACGTGAAAAGAAGCTACCCTTGACCGCCGACCGCGGACAACGGACCGCGGCCGTGAGTAAAAAGCATCTATCCATGACCGTAGTCCACGGACCACAGACGGCTAAAAAACGTGAAATATCACTCTGTTCATCCCGCGGTCTGCGGTCTGTCGTCCGCCGTCCGCCCTATGCGATATCATCGCCTTGAGGTCGATCTGTCCCGAGGTGGCAATCCGAGTCGCGCGGTCAAAATCCACGGGTTCATACACCCTGCAGGGACCGGATCAACTCGCCAGGGCTTCGCTGAAGATGCGCTTGAAATCTTCGAACGGAACGCGGCTGTCGACGTTCTGGCATTCGAGGGCCAGAAGGGAAACGCTGCGGTCTGTGAACATCCAGCGAATCGGCCACTCAAAACGCCATAGGCGAAGTGACCTGTAATAGCGCGTAAGCAGCGCATCCGTGCGGTCGTTGCGGGACCCGCTGGGGTAGGCGAAGTGATCGGGCACGAAGCCAAGACGTCGCTTGAACCGTTCGTTCGAAGTCTCTGCCTCCCAGGTCACGCCATCGTCTCCCTCAGCAGCGTGCTTTTCGGCAACCTTGCAGTGCGTAGCGGTGTGAGCCCCGATCTCCCAACCCGCTTCCGCCAGTTCCCCTACCTGGTCCCAGGTCATGAACGGCTTTTCGATCACGCCTTCGGTCAGCGTACGCGTCGAGATCGATCTGTTCTCCGACGCCGCCTCGACGCCGTTCGTGATCGGAAAGCAGGTAGCCGTCATCCCGAACTCCTGCAAGATCGGCAGGGCAACGGTGGCCGTGTCGAGCCATCCGTTGTCGAAGTGAAACGCGACCACTTTTCCCCGCATCGGCGTGCCTACCCCAATCCAATCGACGACCTTCGTCGTCGACACTGCGTCCCAACCCTCGTCCGCCACGTACCCGATCTGTCGCCTGAACTCCTCTTCACCGATGATGCCGGCGGCGCCCGTCTCCGAAGACGATTCGAGCTCAGGTGTTTTTTCGGGGTAAACGTGATGGTAAACGAGGATCGGGATACGTTGGCCGCGTCTACTTGCCGACCCCGGTGGGGTCCGCCTCATGCCCGACAATCCAGCAGCACCTTCATCACATCGCCGCCGTTTTTCATCTCTTCAAACCCCCACTGGGCATCCGCCAGTGGGATCACCTTCGATATCATCGCCTTGAGGTCGATCTGTCCGGAAGCGGCGATCCGAATCGCCCGATCGAAATCCACCGGTTCATAGACCCTGCACGCCACGAGCGAAAGCTCCCGAAAGAAGAACTGATGCAGATCCACTGGAGGAGGCGTTGCGTGAACACCCACGAGACCGATCGTCCCCCTCACGCGCACGAGATCTGTCATCACGCGTGCTCCTCCTGCGCTCCCGCTCACCTCGAACACCAGGTCGGCCCCCGCGCCCCCTGTCCAATCATCGACGATCTGCGAAAGGTCCTCCCCTTGAGGATTCACCGCGCGGAACCCGAAAGCCTCTGCTTGCTCAACCCGGAACGGATTGACTTCCGAGATGATCACCTCCGCGCCGTCAAGGCGGGCCATCATGGCCACGAGCAGGCCGATCGGACCGCCCCCGATCACCACGGCGCGGTCCCCCAGCGTCACACCCACGCGACGCACGTCGTGAACGGCGACGGTCAGCGGCTCGATCATCGCGCCTTCTTCATCGCTCAGCGAGTCCGGCACCTTGTGAAGGCGATCGGCGGGAACGGCCCAGTACTCCTGGAAGGCGCCGGGGCTGTCGCACCCCATGAAATTCAGGTTCTGGCAGACGTGTGTATGTCCACGACGGCACGCCGGGCAACGTCCGCAGAAGACCGTCGGCTCCACAATCACCCGGTCGCCCACCGACACATCCGAATCCGGCGGCGCCTCCGCCACTTCACCGCACATCTCGTGACCCATCACGTGCGGAGGCGTCACGCGCTGTGTCATGTCTCCGAGAAAGATATGCAGGTCCGTACCGCAGATCCCGGCGTGTGCGACCCGGATGACGACCTCATTATCTGCCCGCCGGGACCGGTCGATCTCCTGGAGCTCGACTGTTTCGTTTCCCAGATAGATCAAGGCCTTCACAATCATCCTCCTTCAGTCAGCGTATCTCGTATCTCGCGGCGATTCAGGGCGGACGGAAACGGCGTACCGTCCCTTTCAGGTCTATCCTACGTAGGATGCGTTGGCCTGAGTCCGCCGCAGAGGCGGACTTTGCGATTACCCAGCGCGGGAATTCATTCCCGCGCAGATGGGTTCCACAGTTGCATTTTTTCTAAGCGACCAAACCGCCAGGCGACCGAGGTACTTATCCGGACGAACACAAGATTCACGCATACGGCGGCGCGTTCTTCGACCGACGAACGATCCACGGGGTTTACGGTACCCGTCTTTTGCTTTCCCGGGGCGACGCCTGCGTCGCCCCAAAACCGTCAGGTCTCTGTAGCCGATCTGCCGTACCCCGGTACCCGGTCTTTATGCCTTGAAATTCACCCGGTGCTAGCGTATAATTTTTTCAAACCCGCCAGAAACGGATAGCCGACCGGCGAGCGGTCACCGGTCGGCTTCAAAACAACGTTTTGAATCCGATTTCACCCGCAGTCCAGACACCGGATCTCGCTGAAGACGCGGTCACGTTCCGCCTCTTCCTCAATCACGAAGTTGACCAGACACCGTGCCGCTTTCGAGGCACCTTCCAGACCATAATTCTGTGCCATCTCTTCCAGGAAAGTCATCTGATGTTTTTCCAGCTCAAGCTCGAAAGTGGCCTTATCTTTGGGCATATTCATCCTCCACAGGTGAGATGGGGCCTTCAATTCAACGATCGAATATGATAGGATATCTCTTTCACGTTGTCAAATCCTGATTGAAATCGTGGACCAATGTCGATCCTGAACACCTTCATCGCGCTGGACATCGAGACGTCTGGACTGAACCCGAAAGACTCCGAAATCCTCGAGGTGGGTGCTGTCCAGGTCAAAAACGGGCGGATGGCCGAACATTTCCACAGCTTCGTGAAGCCGTCGAAGGGGATTTCGGATGTCTCCACCCGGTTCACCGGAATCACAGAAGCTCAGGTGAGCGGTGCGCCCGACGTGAATTCGGTCCTGGCATCGCTCCAGATATTCGTCGCCGCAGCACCCGTCATCGCGTTTCACGGACGGTTCGAGGAGCGATTTCTCGGCGCCTTCTCGTCCGATAGATTCGGGCGGATCCACAGCGTCAGAAACCTGGCTCGCGCTTCCTTCCCTCGACTGCCCGATCATCGACTGGAAACACTGGCCTCCCGATTCAACGTGAAGGGTGAAGGCCCCCACAAAGCACTGCGAGACGCATCAGAGGTGGCGGCCGTCTATCTGGGGACTGTCGAAGCCCTTCAGGATACCCCCCAAAACGTTAAAGAGCAGCTGCTCCAACTCCTCCTCGGGACGCGGTCCGACCTCCTCCCTATCCTGTTGGACCTGAACAACGAATCCGAACTTCCCGCAAGGCGCGCGCACGATCGAACCGCAACCGATGACGGTCGTCCGCCCGTGAACCTTGTCGGGGAAGAGATCCAGACGACGGACGAACCCGGGCAGCCCCTGGATGTCGAGGCGATCGGGCAGATCTTCGCTGAAGGCGGCATCTTCGAAGCTGGGATGGAAGGGTACGAAGTCCGTACGGAACAGACCCAGATGTCCCGAGGCGTGGCGGAGGCCTTTAACGGCGCTCAGTTCCTCGCCGTCGAGGCGGGCACCGGGATTGGGAAATCGATGGCCTACCTGGTACCGGCCGTGCTTCACGCCGTTCAGAACCGCTCGCGGGTCATCATCTCCACGAACACCCGAAACCTTCAGGATCAGCTCTTTTTCAAAGACCTGCCGGATCTGGAAGCCCTTCTGAACGTCTCCTTCCGCTACGCCATCCTGAAGGGACGCAACAACTATATCTGTCTCAACCGTTGGAAGACCGCCCTGCAGAATCCGGCATCGGTCTTCACAGAAGAGGAACGGATCGCCGCGCTCCCCCTCGTCATCTGGGCAAACGAGACGTCGACCGGGGACATCACTGAAAACACCGGCTTCAACAGGCAGCGTTCGGCCGGCCTCTGGGCGAAGATTTGTTCCGACAGCGGACACTGCCGAAGCCAGCGCTGCCGGACCAACTCGCTCTGTTTTGCGAACAACATCCGAAAAGCGGCACAAAAGGCGCACGTCGTCGTCGTAAACCACGCGCTCCTCTTCTCAGACCTCAGCACCCAGAAGGGCATCCTGGGAGACTACCAGCACCTCATCCTGGACGAGGCCCATCATATCGAAAGGGTCGCCTCACACTTCCTCGGAAGGGAGCTGAACACCTGGCGGGTGAAGAACTTGACTGACCAGCTCAGGAGCTCCGGGGCGATCAGCGCCGGGACCCTACCCGCGCTCCAGCACTGGCTCTCCTTCGCACGCGTGGACACAGCCACGTTGAAGGCCTTCGATACCGGGATTCGGTCCGCCAGCGAATCGGCGGAGGCGCTATGGCAGAAGACTCAGTCATTCTTCGAGGCCCTCACCCAGGTGGTTCGCCAGAGGCAGGGGAAGGACAACGGCCCGTACACGGAAAAGTTCCGTTACCGGCCAGGAGAGTCTACGTTCGATGCCGTAAGTGAAGAGTGCCAGACGTTCGAAGCGGCCCTTCACGAGCTGGTGGATCGGCTCAAGTCCCTGTCCGGATGGCTTCGGGATCTCTCTGAAGATGCCTTTCCGAACCGGGACGACCTCCGTGGAGAACTGGAGGGCAGGACTGAGGAATGCGATGAGATCCTCTTCGACCTGGGCTTCCTCACAACGGCGAGCGATGAAATGACAGTCTACTGGATGGAGCTCCCGACACGCGAAAACAGCACCGACACCCGCATCTTCGGCGTTCCCCTGAAAGTGTCCGATCGTCTCGTGGAAACCTTGTATGAAGGCATGCAGACCATCGTCTTTACGTCGGCCACCCTCGGCATTCGCGGGAAACTGGACTACTTCGTCCGGCGGATGGGCCTGGACCTGCTTCCGGAAGATCACGTGAGCTTGCTTTGCCTGGGCTCTCCATTCGACTACGAGGCGCAGGCCCTCGTATGTGCGCCCACCTTCATCCCGTCCCCCAAATCCGCCGAGTATCAGGAATCGGTCGAAGCCCTTTCTCGGGATCTCGCGCTGGGTGTTCAGAGGAGCACGATGATCCTCTTCACCTCATACGGCATGTTGAATCGCACCTACAATGCCATCAAGCCGGATCTCCAATCGGAAGGCATCCTCCTGCTGGGCCAGGGTATCGATGGATCGCCCACCAACATCACGGAGCGGTTCAGGCTGAACGGACAGGCGGTGCTTTTGGGCACGGATAGCTTCTGGGAGGGGATCGATCTCCCTGGAGAAACTCTGGAAATCCTTGGCATCGCCAGACTGCCCTTCGCAGTGCCCACCGAACCGCTCGTGGCGGCTCAGATGGAGGAATTGGAAAAACAGGGCAAAGACCCTTTCTTGAACTACTCCGTTCCGGAAGCCATCTTGAAGTTCAGACAGGGTTTCGGTAGACTGATCCGAAACCGGACGGATCGTGGCGCGGTCCTCATCCTGGACAGCCGCGTGCTCAGCACTGGCTACGGACGCGCCTTCCTCGAATCCCTGCCTGTCGGACATCACATCTTCGATTCCAGGCTGGAGATGATCCACAAGATTCGAGACTGGTTTGTGAAGACGAACGGAGCGAGCGAACCCGAAATAGGCTAAAACTTCGTTGGAGACCCATCTTTGGATTCCGCAGGAAGATCAGCAATCAGGGAACCCCTGCAGAAACTGCTCGCGCGTGTGCCGCAGGCCGGTCACCCGCTGGTAGGCCAGGCCTACCACATCGCCAGCGCCAGCCACGAAGGGCAGAGCAGGGATGAAGGGCAGCCTTACATCACGCACCCCATCGGGGTCGCCCTGATCCTGGCGTCAGAGCTCGGATTCTCAAAAGACATGGAGATGATTGTGGCGGCGCTGCTTCACGATGCTGTTGAAGACACTGCGCTCAGTCTGGATGATATCGCGCCCGCCTTCGGTCCTGCCGTGGCCGATCTTGTAAAGGGAGTCACGAAAGAAGGTGCACGAACCCGCGGCCGCGCCGCCAGGCGCGCCGCAACACTGCAAGCACTCTTCACGGCGGCCCGCGAAGACCCCCGCGTCCTGATCCTCAAGCTAGCAGACCGCGTGCACAACATGCGCAGCATCGGCGGCCTGAAGGAGCCCAGGCGTCGTAACCGTATCGCCCAGGAGACGGCGGACATCTATGCCCCGCTGTCTCACCTCCTCGGAATGGGGCGGATCCGACGTGAGCTGGAGGATCTAAGTCTGAGCTGCCTGGAGCCTCAGGTCTACGGTGAGCTCGTAGAGGCTATGGATACGGACCCACCCCACCACTTCGCGGATTTCCGGCGGGAGCTCGAGAAGGTCGTAGGCGATCAGGGAATTCGGACCCGAGCGGCCTTACAGGTAAAGAGTCTGACGAGCATCTATCGAAAAGTCACGGGGAGCAAGGTCCCGATCATCGAGATTCACGACCGGTACTCGATCCGTCTCATCGTATCCAATCGCGATGCCTGCTACCGTGTCCTTGGGGTTATCCACGGCCATTTCGTTCCGGACATGGAATTCTTCAAGGATTTCATCGCCCTTCCTAAGCGGAATCGATATCAGGCGCTCCATACAATGGTTCTGCATCGGGGCACGCGGTTCGAGATCCACATCCAGACGCCGTCCATGTACCGTCTGGGCGAGCTCGGCGTGGCCACATTGAGCGGAGATCGACTTCAGGAAGAACGCCGCGAACGATGGCTCCAGGAGCTCTCCGATTGGCAGCAGTATGTTGCCCCGGAGGACCGTTTCTTGAGGGAGATCAAGCGTATCCTCTTCGTCCAAGAGATCGCCGTCTTTACGCCCGAGGGGGACCCGATCATCCTCCCCGAAGGCGCCACCCTGATGGACTTCGCGTTCGCCGTGCACACCGACCTTGGCCTGCACTGCAAGGGAGGCAATGTGAATGGGAAGTGGACCTCACCTTTCTCCGCGTTGAGCTGGGGGGACACGGTAGAAATCAAATCTTCCAAAGCGCAGGTGCCCAAGAAGCACTGGCTGCGATACGTCAAGACCTACAGGGCCCGGCGACTGATTCGAAGGCATCTAAGCCGCACCGAATCATCCGAAGGCCTGATGTTCGAATAAACCACGCCGCTAGGCTATGGAGGCTCCCGATGCAAGTCACTCAAGCCGACTATATGACACAGGTGCTCAAACTTCACCTGCCAGGCAACCCGAGACACTGGGAAAAGCTCACTGCCCGGGTGACGGTCACACAGCCGAGCGGGTATAAGTTGGAGATGGATGGCGATCTCCAGACAGACGGCAAGCAGGCTGAAGTGAAGGTCCGGTATCCGTTGATGGATGATGGTGCCTGGGAACAGATCGAAGGTCCCGGATCCTCTCTGGTCTACGAGATGGGTGTGACGACCTTTGAAGTCGCGATCCTGAGCGAAGGATCGCCGATCGTCACCGAGACTTGCGAATTGGACCAGGACGCGTTCTATGCCAACAGCGGGAAAAGCCGACTCCGACACGATTTCCCGCCCGGCTTTATCGAATGCGCGCCGCTCAGACCGGTTTGCATCGACCACGACGAAATCCCGCTCACCATCCGGCTCAAGACTGAGCGTGTTCCTGTCTGCCGGGTCCGCATCGATGTGACGAAGCGGCGGGGGTCGGAAACCCTCGTGGAGCCGGTCGACTTGGACCTGGCCGAGGCACATCAGACCGTCACGTTCAACCACGCCGACTGGGATCGCGGCGAGTACTGGATCCGCGTCCAGCTCCTGGAAGAGGGTCAACCGTTCGGACCCTACATGGTCCGCAAGTTTTGGAAGGAGGTCATCGGACCCGATGTCCAGCCAGAGCCGCCCCTCCGTCTGGGCGAATCTCTGCAGTACATGGTCGATAACTGGCTCTTCGAGTCATCTGAGGGCATCGATTTCTGGCCGATGAGCTACGATCCCCGTCCAGGCAAACCGGCGATCGTCAAAGACAAGCCCTGGGAGTTCGGCATGATGTCTGCCTCTGTGAAATTTGACGAAGCAGAAAGGCTGTTCAAGATGGAATACGATTTCAGCCGCTCGATTCACAGACCGCACGCGTTCCGAAAGGCATTCGGATGGCACGTCCTCGCGGACGACCTGGTGAGCAGCGAGGACGAACCCGATACGAGTGGTTCTTCCGCGCACTGGCTTCAGGGAGAAGAAACCCTCCCGGTCACGATACACAGGACATCAGCCTCCCGTGAGCGGACGGATCCTCTCACCACCGGATACCAGGCGCTCCTTCAACGGCTGCTGGACGCTGGAACGCCGGTCCGGGAATTCGACTTCGATCGGCCCCCGTTCGACCACGCCTACGCAATCCTCAACGACCCGCGCTCCGAGTCGGAACGCAACACCAATCATCTGATGCTCGCGGTTCCCGGCCTGCGAAAGGGTGGCGGTCTGCCCCCTCCCGAAGAGGTCGACGAATCTTCGGGTTTGATCTTCGAGCTCTACCCGGAAGACCTGCAGCGCCCTGAATACGTCTGCCTAGCCACTTCAAAGGATGGGATCACCTGGGAGAAGCCGGAACTGGGGAAGGTCGAATTTCACGGTTCGACGGCCAACAACATCCTGGGAACGGTCCAGGATCTGACCCGGTCGGAGCGTCCCAAAGATGTCACCTCGGCCATTACTCTCGGGGTGGATTCACCGAAGTATAAATTCGGTGTCTACGATCCGGAGCGGGACGGACCGGTCGACATGGACAGAATCTTCATGGGCTTCATCGCGGGGGGCCACAATCCCAAGGTCGATTTCGCCTGGCCGGAAGACTTTGCAGCATCGAAGGACGCATTGGGTTTCACGCCAGAGGACAGAAGCTATTACCCGATGGTCTACAAGGGCGACAACGAATACCACTTCCTGAGCGATAAACCCCTCATCCAGCTCGGACCCGGCATGGACCTGATGCACAGCAGCGAGACCATCCGGCACGAGGTGGAGCTTCGAGGCAAGCCGACGATCTTCTGGTACTACCGGCCCAACTCGCCCCCCTACCCTCCTCAGTGCATGCCGTGGGACAACCACCAGGGGCCGCTGCGCAACCTGGCGGTGCTGTGGACTGATGACGGAATCCATTTTCATAAGCGGTTCTGCGTGGGGGTAGACGAATTCGATTGCTACGGGATGCAGTTCTACAACATGGCGATGATCGTCAACTTGCCTGCCGCTGAGGAAGGACGTTCCGTGCTCCGCACGACCTCCCTCGGGGGCGTCGCAGTCAACAGCGGTGAAGTCTACGTCGCGGAGCTCAGGAGCTATCCGACCGATCACCTCATTCAATACCCCGAGCTCATGTGGTCCCGCGATCTCCTTCACTGGCATCGGTTCACGAATCACAGGGCACCGCTCGTCAAGCCGGGGGTCGAGAACAGCGACTTCCCGTGGATCATGTACTTTCAGTCTCGGAGCTACATCCCGGCGAAAGACGATGAGGGCAATGAATTCTGGCTGCTCCGAAACGAGGCCAGGAACGTCCATCACAATCACACCACAGCGACAAGGCATCCCACAGTGGAGGCATTCCAGGCCCAGTTCCCCCACTACAGCGAGACCCCGTTCTTCGTCAACTGGGATAACCTCTGGCGCCACGGGTTCTACGGCGATTCCTATCCCATGTTCACGCGCATCCGACCCGGGCGGCTGGCCTACGCGGCACCCGTCGACGGCATCGGTGAATTCACGACCCATCCGATCCAGTTCGACGGCACAGATCTCCTCATCAACACCCAGGTAGAAAAGGGTGGACGGATTCTCTTGGAGCTACAGAACGAAGACGGGGCGCCGATCGAGGGATACACCCTCGAGGACTCTGATCCGTTCATCGGAGACGAGATCGATCACAACCCTTCCTGGAACGGCCGGCGACTTTCCGATTTTTCTGGTCGGATCCTGAGGTTCAGACTCGTACTGGAGAAATCGAAGCTGTTCACACTTCAAATCCACTAGAGAATTCGACCAAGCACAGAGGCTTTCCGCCGCGGTCTGCCGTCGGCGGTCTGCGGTCCGTTCTTATGCCAACCCTCCGCTCTATCACACAAAGTGATCTCCCGGAACTCGGCGAACTGCTGGACGACGTGTTTCGGCGAAGTCGCGGAATAACCGACCAGAACATGCTCGCTGACTTTCCGCTGGTCTTTGATCCTTCCAACCACGCGAACTGCCGCGTCATGGTCGAGGCCGGGCGCATCGTCAGCCACGCGGCGAATTGGGAGCGCGAGCTGGTCATCGAGGAGGCCCGACTGAAAGTCGGTATGATCGTCGCCGTCGCGACAGCGCCCGAATTTCGGCAGCGAGGACACGCAGCCGCATTGATGCGCAGCCTTCAAGAGTCGATTCACGAGGAGGGGTACGACCTCGGCCTCCTCTGGACCGGGGTCCCCGACTTCTACCGCAAACTGGGGTGGGAGACCGTCTCTCCGGAAGGATGGCTATTCGAGATGGGCAGTGCCCAACTTCGGGAGACAGGCTGTGATGCCGTCCGATTCATCGATGGTCAATATCTCGACGACATCATCGCGCTCTACGAGCAGGAACCTGTCCGCTTTACAAGAACGCGCGATGAATCGGTCGCCCTGCTGTCCCTGCCCAAAATCGACGTCTGGACGGCCGTTGACAACGGGAGTGCTCGCGCTTATCTGGTTTACGGCGGGGGCGTGAACAAGGCGGGCATCATCGAGTACGGCGGCGATGCGCCCAGCATTGTAGGACTCCTTTCCCACGTCCTCGAGACAGAACCCCAGTCCAGAAACAGGCCGTTCCTCGCCTTCCACGCCCGACCCGATATCATCGAACAGCTTACCGCTTCCGGCGCTCGAAAGCATCCGCTGGAGAGCTCCAAGGGGCACGGCTCTGAGATGATCTACGTCGTCAATCCGGCGAGCGTGACTGCGGACGTGCGGGAGAGGTTGTTCACCTGGGGGCTGGATCAGGCATGATGCGGACACCCTTCATCCTCTTTCTCTCTCTGTGGGCAGGTCTCTCAGCCTGCAGCGAACCCGCAGACAATCCCCACGAGGCGTTTCGGAAACAGGGAGAAAAAGTCACCGTCGCCCGGTCGACGCATTCCTACGCGGTCTCGCGGTTGAAGGATATGGAAGACAGTCTGGAGATAAGAATCGGGCAGAACATCGCACTTGGAATGGACAAAGAACAGGCGGCCGCCGTGGAGCAAGCCCTCATCGAAAGCCAGAGGGCGCTCGTCAAGGCCGCGGAAAAGCACCTGAGCAGCCAGATCGAGGTCCTGGAACGACTTCGATCACTCACCAGAGGACCATAGCGATGAAGCTCTTGAACAGAGACCTGACGATCGCCAATCGATTCATCTACTACTACGCCAACTTCGTGAAACGGATCTACGGCTTCGTGGTGAGACGCGAAGGGAAAAACGTCTGGACCGAGCGCCAGGTCGGGCGTCTGCCCGCTCGCAAGCCTTCCGCCTGGCCGGTTCCCAGGACCCAGAAGCGTCGCGCCGCGCCGGGGACGCCCCAAGAGCAAGGTGATAAACCCGGAGACCTTCCCGGGTCGGGTGAGATCGTACTCTTCCGGTACCGGAAGCGCCTGATGCTCGGATACTGCAGGAAGGGTTCTGCCCGGACAGTTTCCGTGGTATCGGAGGACCGCAGGCGCCTGCACCTGTCCGCGTCGATGCTCATCTACGAGACCGGGATCAGATTGGACAAAGACGGAGATGCCCTCACTTCATTCGTGGACTCGGCTCGGGAGTTGAGCTCGAACGTGGACCTGCAAGAAATCTGGGAGCTCCTGACCGGAGACCAGGAGACACTGACGATTTCCGAGATCGCTTCACTCTACTGGAACGGTGCGATGGACACGCTGCGCTGGGTGGCGCTCTACCTGCATCTGGAAGACACATCGCCCTATTTTGAGGCACGAATGCATCAGGTCTACGCACTTCTTTCGGCCGAGGAGGTGGAGGCCCGCAAGGCCCTCCTCGCTCGCGAGGCAGCGCTCGGAGAGGAACTGGCGGAGTTCATCCATTGGTCTTCTCTGGAGGGGATGGATTACGACGCGGAGACACTGACACGGAGGCAAAACAGCTGGCTCGAGCACATTCGCATGTATGCCCTGTGGGGACAGCGCGCCCCCGGGCAGAAGCAGGCGAGGAAGATCCTGCCCGAAGTTGTGCCGGGAACAAAGGATCTGGAGCGAAGCGCCTTCGACCTCCTCGTGCGCAAGGGCATCTGGTCGGAACACGAGAACCTGGATCTCCTTCGAGCCGAACTGACGCCCCACTTCCCTGATGATGTCGTCCGGGAATCGGATCGTGTCGGCCGGTCTCGGGTCCTCAAAGGCCGTCGAAGGCTGTGGCGGCGACGCCTCTTTTCGCTCGATGAGGGTAAGATCGCGATCTCACTCAGGCGCAGATGGGGGCGGGGCTACGAGCTTGGTGTGCACATCCCCGACCTGAGTGACCTCGTGCCTCGCGGATCTGCGCTCGATCGCGAGGCCTGCAATCGCATGGCGTCGCTGATTCTGCCAGATGCCGAGATCCCGATGCTCCCTCATCGCATTTCAACGAAGCTCGGCCGCTTTCAGATCGGTGAACCCACTCCTGCGATGAGTATCCTCTGGAAGCTGGACAAGGGTCTCGCGATCCGTGAGAGCAGGATCATTCCCTCACGCGTCAAGCTCCACCATCGCCTTTCCAATCAAGATCTGGAAGCCATCTCCGATGGCAAGGCGCATCCCCTTGCCGGGCCGCTCCGCATCCTGGGACGAGTAGCGGAAGCGCTCCGTTCGGCGCGTGAAGAGGCAGGAGCCTTCGACGCATCCGTCCGGGCGCAACCTCAGGTGAGTGTCGAAGAGGGAAAACTCGTGGTGGAGTCAAAGGACGTAAACGTGATTCAGGAAGAGCTCGCGATCCTTGCCTGCCAGGAGGTGGGAAAATACTGCGCTGAGAGAGAGATCCCGGTCATCTATGAGACGCGGGACACCCCTATGAACCTGAGTGAGCTGGCTCAGATTCCGAATCGGTTCGTCCGAAGGCACGAGATTCGTCGCCAGACCCCCTCTGTCAAGCTGAGTGCGGAGGCAGCGTTTCACCACGGTCTGGGCCTCTCCGCTTACGTCCCTGTAACCATGCCTCAGGACCGATACGTCGACCTGATGATGCAGTGCCAGGTCGTGCACGATCTGATTCACGGAGAGGTGCTTTACGCACGTGACGAAATCGATCTGATTCGATACCGGGCACAGGAGGAACTGAGGCAGTTGGACCGCCTTCGACATCGCCGTGAACGCTACGTGATCCTGAGAAATCTGTCTGAATCGACAGGCAGCCTGTTCCCGGCCGTCGTTCTGTACCTCAGACGGGACGGCGCGCTCGTCGAGCTCGCTGACCTCCCCGTGAAGATCGTCGTGAGATCGCTCAGGCAGGTTTCGGTCGGAGAGGTTGTCCAGCTGCGTTTGGTGGGTGTGGATCTCTGGCGCGCGAGGGCACACGTTGTCGCGACTTGAGGTACCGGACTTATTCCCCTTTCCAGGTCGGGAACAGGGTGTGGGGGATGCCCAGGAGGTTCAAAACGCGCCCCGCGATGAAATCCGCGAGGTCCTCGAACGTCTGAGGCTTCTGGTAGAAGGCCGGCATGGCCGGCACGATCGCGGCGCCCGCTTCAGCCGCGGCGACCAGATTTTTCATATGTGCAAGATTGAGCGGCGTCTCACGAGGTACGATCACCAGGGTGCGTCGTTCTTTCAGCGTGACATCCGCCGACCGCTCGATCAAGTTGCTCGAGTACCCGTTGGCGATCCCGGCCAAGGTCTTCATCGAGCAGGGCACGACCACCATGCCCGCTGAGCGCACGGAACCGCTCGCAATCGAAGCGGCCAGATCCTCAGATGCGTGAAGCGTAATCTCGCCTCCCTGCGTGTCCTTTTTGTACCGCTCGAGCAGATAGTCACCGAACTCACTTCGCTTTCCTTCAAACCCGCCCTCCTCCCGCAGCAGCATCCAACCCAGATCCGAAACGATCAGGTCCAGATGCACTCCACCGATCAGCAGCCCCCGTATCGTACGCAGGGCATAAATGGCGCCGCTCGCCCCCGTAATCGCGACCGTAACTCGATTCAGGTTGTCCACACGATATCACCCAGTGTAAAGACGAAATAGATGAAGCTGATGAGGCCATTCATGTTAAAAAAGGCCACGTTCAGACCCGACAGATCATCGTCGCGAACGAACCGATGCTCGTAAAGCATCAATCCGGCCACGACGAGCACGCCTGCAGTGTAGATGGGCCCCAGTTCGAACACCCTGCCCGTCTGTACCAGGAGAAGCAGGGCGATGACGTGGAGCGCCCGCGCCGCGAGAAGCGCCCTTCGGATCCCGAAGCGCTGCGGAAGAGAATAGATGCCATACTCCCGATCGAACGTGGTGTCCTGGCATGCATAGATCGTATCGAATCCCGCTACCCAGGCCAGCACTGCCCCCCCGAGGAGCAGAATCTCGGGATCCAGGCTGCCTGTGACCGAGATCCACGCCCCGATCGGGGCGACGGAAAGGGAGAGACCGAGGAAAAACTGTGTAGCCCACGTGAATCGCTTCGTATAGCTGTAGAAAAAGACAATCCCCAGGGCGACCGGAGAAAGCACGAGACAGAGCGGATTGAGTCGATAGGCCGCGAAGATGAGCAGACCCGATGACAGCACGATGAAGGTGCGAACGGCGGCGGGTGTGATGATTCCCCGTGGGATTTCCCGGTTCGCTGTCCGGGGATTCTCTGCATCCATCTCCCGGTCGGCAAGCCGGTTGAATCCCATCGCGGCGCTGCGTGCACCCACCATTGCTGCAACGATCCACCCGATCTGCTCCGCGGTCACGCTGCTCCGCGTGGCGGCCAGCACCGCTCCGCTCAATGCGAAAGGAAGGGCGAAGACGCTGTGCGAAAACTTGATCATCCGCCCGTAGATCAGTATGCGATTCATAAGGCTCGGCATGGAATTCAATCAATCCAAAATGTGAGCTAACGTGGATCGTCGTTCGTCGTTCGTGGATCGCAAGCCGGTGATGCCTGGCCCTCGAAACACAGAGTCTGCAATCATGAAATCCAAAGCGATCCTCCCCCCTCTATCAAAGGTTCTTCGCCGAATGTTGGGGTTAGGCCATCAAGCTCTATTTGTAGAACTCGCCAGCTAGCCAGCGTCCCTGTAAATCAAGAGATGCATAGCTCAAAGCCATCAGGGCCGCGGTGTGCGACTTACCGTGCAACAAGGGGATTTCACCTCCCGGCGGGTTGGTTTTCAGTGATCGCGAGCGTGTGGTGAGGATGTGGCCTTCCTGCCATAATTGTTTTTTCCACTGAGCGTAAGGTGCCGCGGCCCGAGCCCCCCCGGCGTTTGAGGGGCGCCCTTCTTTTGCCTACTTTTCTTGTGGTGTGACAAGAAAAGTAGGCCGCCGGAGGCATGGTCTTGTTTCTGGTTCTCGCGATATAGCCCACCCCGACCCTTCGGGGCACCCCTCCCAGGAGGGGACGGATTGTGCAGCCCCGGAGACATTGTCATTGCAGAGCGGAGCAAACGGCTTAGGAGTCAGAGAACATCGTCTCGAGATGCGCCACGCCTTCCCCGGAAATCGGTGATGAACCCTATCAAAGGGGGGCAGCGGGGATTTTCGAAACAACGCTACCTCTTCAATGTCCCCGCCGCTGCCTGATGCGCGAGCCGCGTCGGTTCCGGGAGCCGATAGCCCGCCCCACACTGAAGCATATACTCGACTGCCTGCTCAAGAACGATCTTATGACCCACCGACGCAAACACAGGCTTCACGCGATCCCGCGTCCGAACGACAGCCCCGATCACCTCATCTTTATCCACGAGCGGTCTACGGGACCCTCTCTCCAGCTCGGGCTCGTCGTGCTCCCCACACAGGCGCGATTTGGCGCAGCCCACTGTTGGACAATCGAGCAGGAGCCCAAGGTGAGATGCGATCCCCAGGCGCCTGGGATGGGCAATCCCGTGGCCATCCACCAGAACCAGGTCAGGTTCCAACCGGAGGCGGCTGAAGGCCTTCGATATCACGGGTAGCTCACGAAAGGAAAGCAGTCCAGGAACGTAGGGGAATGAGACGGGCCGCCTGGCGACCCGAACCTCCTGGACCTCCAATCCGGGAAAACTCAGTACGACCACTGCCGCCGTCGCATCGCCTCCTCTGATCCCGACATCCACCCCCGCGACTGATCTCACCTTTCGTCTAAGCCGAGCTTTGCTGACTCGATCCCGGAGGGTCCTCTGGATCTCGATTGCCTTTCTGGGACTCAGTTTCCAGTTGTGCAGTCGCTGGACACGCACATTCCGTCCTCGAGTGATTCGGACTACGATTGGCCTCGCGCCATCGGTCCCGGCATTCGTCACCAATATAACCGATGCCGAAGCCCACCGTCAGCAAAATTGCCAACAGAAAGGCCCCGAAAGTAAAATCCTTCGGGGCTTTGTCAATCCGCACGATGGCTCGGTGCGGGGATGCTCTTTTTGTGCCTACTTCTTCTTCTTGACCGCGTCCTCCACGAGCTGCTTCCGGGTCATTCCCACCTTCGGTGCCTGGGGCTTGTGCGTTTCTGGATCATCGGCCGCCACCCGGGCCTCCACGGGCTCCTTCTCCTCAGCGGCTGGCGCCTGTCTCGTTTCTTCGATCCCATCGACCTCGGCCCTGGCATCCGGTTCGGGAGCCTGATCGGCAACTTCACTGTCCCCTGCATCGCCGATCGTCCCCGTCGCTCCCATCTCGGCGATTTTCTTCTGGATCGCGGTAAACAGCTCTTCGCTGTTCGTCTGCTTGTCTACATCGATAAGCTGGTTGATCACCTTCATCACCCGCTTGAAGTGGGTGTCCTTGCGCACCGAGGTGCCTCCCAGCGCTTCCAATACCATGGCCTCCAGTTTGCCCTCTTTATCCTTTTCCTTCTGGGCACGTTGTTGCGATGCAGTCATCTGGATCTGATCGAAATGCTGCTTGAGCCCCGTGAGTTTGATTCTCACCTGACTCACCTTGTGTTTGGCCACGCCTTCGGCCTTTAGCGCATTCAGGTACTTTTTCCGAGACACTTCCAGCTCCGATTCGATCTCCAGCATCCTGTTCTGGTTGTTTCGATGCGACTGGCCTCGCGCCCGAAGTTCAAACCCGGTCATGAACTTTACGAGCAGGAGCAGAGCCAGGAAGGCAAGCGTCATAATTCCCAACAGCATCGACATAAGAAATCTCCCCGTCATAGAAATCGAGCCTATTCAAAAGAATAGGCTCTCAAAAGGGGATTGTCAACGTATATCTCCGGTGGATGGACGCCTACGGGTTCGGGTCCTTTCCGAAGGCCCCGGCGAAGACCACAAAATCGCCAAAGTTGACCGCGTCGTCTCCCGTCAGATCGTACCTCGGGTCGTAGTCCGATTCCGCGGAGGACGTCCCGAAGGCGATTGCAAACATCAGGAAATCGATAAAATCGACCCGACCGCTCCGATCGAAATCGGCATCGCTCAGGACGGAATTGCCGGAGGTTTGCCGTCCGCTCAAGATCGCGATCCCACGAGGTCCGCTCCCGACCTTCCAGGTCTTGACGATCCCGAAAGAGGCTGTATCGAAGGCGACGAGGTCATCCGAATCCTGATTCGTCACGTAGACCCTGCTCCCATCGGCCGAAACCGCCAGATCGCGAGTCTCGCGCCCGAACGAAAGTGCGGGAATCGTGCCGACAACGGAGTTCTGCTCCAGGTCCACCACGAGTAGATTTGCCCCTAATCGGTCTGTTGCGTAGAGTCTTTTCCCATCGGGAGATAAGACAATTCTGAACACGCTTGAGGAACCGGTATCGATCGTACCGATCACGGATCGACCCTTTGTGTCCACGACCGAAATCCCGCCGTCGAACCCGGACGCATACAGCCGCGAACCGGAAGCTGAGATCGCCAGCGATCTCGGCGAAGCGATGACACCTATTTGGGCCTCGATCCTGCCCGACCCGGCCTCCATGACGATTACCTGATTGTTATCGATGTCCGTAACGTAGATGAACCGATTGTCAGGACTCGCCACGACGCCGAAAGGTCCGTCTCGGGTGGACAGCACCGGGAATCGGTGGATCTCCTCAAGGCGATCTACGTCCAGCACAGAGACGCTCCGACTCTGGGAATTCGTCACGTAGACGCGTCGGCCGTCGGGCGAAATGGCCAGATCGAGGGGCGCCCGGCCTACATCGATGGCTGCCGCCACGCGATGAGTCGCGGTCTCGACCACCGTCACCTGATTACTGGCCCCATTCGCCTGCGTGCCCGAGTTCGCGACGAAAAGGTATCGTTCGTCCGGTGTGAGCAGAACGCTCAGCGGGCTTTCACCGGTCGGAATCCGAGCGATCTCCAGATTCGGTCCCGTATCGATCACAGAGAGCTCGCGCGTCCGCCGCGTCGCAACGTAGAGAATCGGCTCTCCCGATAGCTCCAGAACCTCGAACCTTAACGGATCGATCTCTTCAGCCGGGAGAGCGGTCTCGTGTCCATCCGCATCCCTGGCCAGAACGC
Organism: Candidatus Latescibacterota bacterium; assembly: GCA_965248435.1. GTDB lineage: Bacteria > Latescibacterota > UBA2968 > UBA2968 > CBDFJH01. The sequence goes on along the minus strand of OZ252100.1, from coordinate 4,596,840 downwards.
GATACGTGATAATCGCGCCTGCAGCCTGGCCCGGGATATCCACGAAAAAGAGGTCCCCCCTGTCTCTCTGTAGGGCCAGCCTGTTGACAACACCCGCATCGACCTGATAGGAGATCTCCGCCTCGGTGACGCCGATATCGTCCCCGATATGAACCTGCAGGCGGTAGGGACCTGAAGTATCCGGTGTGTTGACCGGGAGTTCAGCACTCTCGAAGAAGGGCGATCCGGCCACCGCCGTGCCCAGCGTGAAATCGATGCCCTCCACGATCCGGCCCGCGTTGACCTGAATAATCTGGCCCAGGTCCTGCCGTGCCACGTTGTCGTAAAATTCCCGAGAAAAGTCGGTATCCAGTCCCCGACTGAAAATTCCTCCAAAATTGTTCGATGTGACGGTACCCCTCAGGGGTTCTATCGTCACCTGGTAGCTGCCCGGCGGCAACCCGGAAATCTCGTACGCGCCATCACCGCCGTCCCCGCGCTGATCTCCCGACGCCCCCGAAAGCGCGCCCACCACGAATTCCGTCGTCCCGGCCCGGTAGGCAACAACGTGCACACCAAAGGCCCCCCGACCGCTCTGAAATGCTACATTTCCAGTAATGGATCCGGTATCGAGCGCCCTTGAGGAGGGATACAGGGAAGAAACCCCCGCCATGTCGTCGAACGACAACGAGCGCTCTCCGCCAAAAAAGAAGGGATACATCGTAGGCCGGATCGCCGTAGACCCTTCTAGGGGAGAGTGATCCAGCCCCAGGAAGTGTCCGATCTCGTGGATGAGCACGCCCTCTAAATCCACTTCATTGCGCCCGAACGCGCTTGTGGCTGTCGAAAACTTGAAATCCCGCCCGTTGAAAACGATGTCAGAATCGATGATCTCGCCGCTCGAATTCCAGTTGAGTCGAGTCACAGCGATCACACCCGATCCCGGGGGGGCGCCTACGTCCCGCCCGGTCTGATCAAAAAAAATAACGTTGCGCCTGTCGGTCGAGGAGACCCTGAACTGTCCTCTACCCCCATCAGAAAAGGTAACCCGTGAAGTCTCGACCTCACTCCAGGTCTCGAAACTTTCTCGGACGATCCTTTCGGTTGCCTCTTCAGAGAAGGGAAACCCGTCTACGTCCACGATGAACGGAACGCCCGAGCTGACTTCGCCGGAAGTCCAGTGGATCGGAACGATGCGACCTCCGAACTCCTCCAACTGGATGACGAACGCGACGATGGGGACGCTGGAAAACAGGGCGAACAGGATTTGGAAAAGGGCGGGTATGCCTACCCGCCATCCCAGGTCAGTCCCCTTTCCTGAGAGTAGGGTCCGGATGGGTCGGATCCACTTGCCAGATCTCGACCTCACCGTCCCCGTCAAAGTCAGCTTCGGCCAGCGCAACAAAACTGTTTTCCTCCACCACCACGGAATATTTAAACCGTCCCGGAATATCCTCTAACTTCAATATTTGCCAAATACTTTCACGACCTATCGCCAGATAGGTTCCATATTCTTCCAGGTGGGCCTGCTCGAACTGGTAGAGCGTCTGAAGGATGGTACGCGCCCGTGCACGCTCCTGATCCTCAATAGAGCGAGATGTGAAATGATAGATCAATAGAGTACAGATTACGAGGAGGAGCAGGCCGACCATCTTGACCTGCACCGCCCACCCAGGTCGTTCACCAGGTTCGGCCAGGTAGCAACTCCCTGGACTCTTCGAGCGAGCCCGTTTGGATAAAGCTGAAACGCTTTTCAGAGATTGTCGCCCAGCGGGCGCGGACCTCGAGCGTGTCCAGCGTCTGGCTCAATGGTTCAGCGGGAACAAAAGGCTGAACCATTCCGGGCGTCCATTCACTATCTCCATCATGGTCCAGAAAACCTGAGACGGCATAGGTGTCAGGAGGCAACCAGGCCAGCGTATAGGATGAATCACCGGGTGCAACGCCGGTTTCATACACACCTGCTTGACCTGAAAGTCTCCAGGCCTGGACAACCACCCGGGCGTCCACCGGATCGATCCGGCCGCTTATCTCCCCGAGGGCTGCAGAATCCATTACCGTAAACCTGAAGTTCGCCATCTGGGTCGGATGATTACCGGAAAGATCTGAGAGCTGAGTCGCTCGGCCCATCAGCCGAACGGCCTTTCCCCCGGGCCAGGGCCGGGAAGGTGAAAACTGCAGTCTGTTCGGCGCCGGCCAATAGAATACGCCGTCGGGAACGATCGTGCTATCTGATGCGATCCAGAAGTCGAACTCGATCTCCAACTTCATGGCATCGCTAAAACTCATCACCAGGTGTGCGTCGGGTGCGATAAATCCGGCATCTGGCGGTGGAAAGGAAGAGACGAGGGACGGCTCCCGCCCGTCTGGCTCCCCGTCACCCGATACTTCAGCATCCACGCCTGCTGGGATCCGGTTTCCTGAACTGTCTTCGAACCCCTCAAGGACCACGCGATAAGAAGCCTTCTTCGCCTGAGGGCCTGTCGCCAGCCACACCTGACTCGCGTCCTCTCCATCGACATAAACTGCCGCGATCTGAAGAGGACCAGGCCCGATGATCTGAACGAGAGGCGGGGGACGGACCGGCTCGTCGAACCGGAGAAGCACGTGCCGGCGGTCCGGCGTACGGGCCGACTGAAATTTCGGGGGAATGGTATCCCGGAGTGCCAGCCGAAGTGGGCCCAAACGAATCCGATCCCCTTCAGGAGGCAAAGCCACATCGGCCGGAGGAACCGCCAGCCTGTCCGTTCCGGGGGTGTAGCTGCGGTCTCTATCGGAATCCTCGAAGGCAAAGATACGATACCGCCCGGGTCCCAGCCTAAGAAACCGAAACTCTCCATCCGTCGAAGGCTGCGTCACATATGCCGGGGTTTCTCGAACGGGGTGCGGGTCAGCAGCCGCTTCGACATCGTACGCCCATACATAGACTTCACCTTTAAGGGGTCCCTCAGGATCGTAAACCCGACTGACGATCTCTCCCCAGTTCAGGGACTCACCTGTCGCAAAGGCGAAGCTGTAAGACGTGGCCATTCGGTTTCTCCACTCGTCTGAGCTTTCGGAGCCCACCGTCACGACATAGGTCCGGTCTGACCTCAATTGCTCTCCGAGGGAGATCTCCAGTTCACGGTCGCGCCACTTGAAATCAGGTTCTGAGGCGCCTTTTGGAGAGACGAACAGAACACGCTCCACCGAGCGCCTGTCCATCGCTTCGCTGAAGCCGATGCGGATCGAAGTATGCCGGCTCACACCGACCGAGTCTGCGGCAGGGACCGTCCAGACGACCCTCGGAGAGGTTTTGTCCGGTGGTCCGCCCGGCGGTGGAGCCTGCTTGGCACAGGCGGAAAATAGAATCAGCGCGGCCACGGCCGCGCTTCTGTAAGTAAAATCGGTCAAATCAAACCCGCATCTCGTATCTGGCATCTCTTATCTCGAGGCTCATAACCTCGGCTATCGCTTGGTTAGAATTTACTCAAAATCGATGGATCAAGTCCCCGATTTCACATGACAACGATTCACGAGATACGACCTTTGCAATCCCCGAACCAAAATCCGTAATCTCTCCGGTACCTGGTTTTCTCCACGAACTCTGCGCCTCTGCGGTGAGGTTTACTTTTCGAACGACGCTCCACGAGCCACGGCTTCAGGCTCTTGGATGTGCCTGGCGATAGGCCTTCTTCAGCCGCTCCACGCTCACGTGTGTGTAGATCTGAGTCGTGGAGAGGCTTACGTGCCCGAGCATCTCCTTCACCGCATTCAGATCCGCGCCGGCATCGAGGAGGTGCGTGGCAAAGGTGTGTCTGAGCGTGTGCGGGCCAAGTCTCCGACCCCCGGTGGCCTCAGCGAGGAATCGCCTCACCCGGTGCTGGACTCCGCTGGCGCTCAAGGGACGCCCCGAGCGATTCAGGAACACACACCGGCGATCTTCCTCCGGGATATCGGATGCAATCAGTTCCTTTCGTCTGTTCAGATAGCTTTGGAGGGCCTGCTTTGCGCTTCTTCCGATCGGTACCACTCGCTCCTTATTTCCCTTTCCGAGCACCCGAACCACCCCTCCGTCCAGTTCGATACGGTCCACGGTCAGGCCGGTCAGTTCACGTAGGCGAATCCCCGATCCATACAACAGCTCCAGAATGGCTCGATCCCGAAGCCCAAGGAGCGTGTCCCCGGGAGGTGTCTCCACAGCCCTTTTCGCTTCTGAAACATTCAAATGTTCAGGAAGCTTCCCTTCTTGCTTGGGTGGACTCACCTGAAGTGCTGGATTTCGATCGATTCGCCCGGTGCGGCAGAGAAAAGAAAGGAAGGTGCGCAGAGAAGCCAGTTTTCTTGCAATAGATCTTCGGCTGAATCCGGCCCGGCTCAAGTGGCCCAGAAAGGCCCGGACGTCATCCCGGGTCAGTCGATGAAGGTCCGCGTCCCCATCCACTTCATCTCTCACAAACGTTTCAAACTGCATCAGGTCCTTTTCGTAGGCCTGGCAGGTGTTGGGCGAAAGGCGCCGCTCGCGTGAGAGATGCCTGATGAATAGGGCGACGGAGTTCAATCGAATGCTAACCTGTGACCCCTCGGCACAGTGGACCTCGGGGCTGGGTAGGCTCAGGGAAGAAAGGTTCTGGTGGGAGGAGCGCTAATCGTGGAGACCGACCGGGGAGTCGTGCCTCATTCAGGAAGCCACATCTTCCGATACCGCTTCCTGTGGAACCGAATGCCCACACTTCAGGCAGGCCAGGGTGGGATCTTGATTCTGGCTGCGGCGACTGCTGCGCTCAGCCAGGTAAGGGCCCCCACAAACGGGGCAGTCCTGCTTCAGGGGCCGGTCCCATGTCGCAAAATCACACTTCGGAAACGTTTCGCAACCATAAAAGGTCTTTCGACGCTTGCTCACCCGCTCGACGATTTGACCTTCACAATCATTGCGAGGGCAGGGGATGCCCAGAGTCAGCGCCCGCGTATTCTTGCAGTCAGGATAGGCGGAACAGGCGAGGAATCGTCCGTGGCGGCCACTCCTGACGACCATGTCCGAGCCACATTTTTCACACTTTTCTCCGCTCGGTGCCAGAGCTTGCTCTTCATCCAGGGGTCGCGTGTTCCGGCATTCGGGAAATCCAGTGCAGGCCACGAACTTCCCGTTTCGGCCCCACTTGATCACCAACTTTTCTCCGCACTTCTCACAAAGTTCCCCCGTATCCTCCTGGAGGGAGCGTTTGAGCTCCGCACGCTGACTCTCAACACGATCCAGGTCTTTCGAGAAAGGCCGGTAGAACTCCTCGATCACATCTACCCATTCCGATCCGCCTCGCTCCACACGATCCAGATCATCCTCCATGCGGGCGGTGAAGGCGACATTGAAAAGGTCAGGAAATGCCTGTACAAGAATCCGGTTCACGGTGCTCCCAAGTTCCGTGGGGGTGAATCGGCCCCGATCTCTCACTACGTAATCACGATCCTGAATAGTGCTGATAATCTGCGCGTAGGTGCTGGGCCGCCCGATCGCTTGGGACTCCAGTTCTTTGACGAGCGTCGCCTCTGAGTAACGCGGCGGAGGTTTGGTGAAGTGCTGCTCCGTGATGATATCGAGGAACTTCAGCAAGTCGCCATCCTTCAAACTGGCGGGAAGCCGCGCTTCACCATCCTCCTCTTCATCATCCTTCCCTTCGATATAGAGAGCTGTAAATCCTGCGAACTTGAGCACGGATCCCGTGGCCCTGAGTTCGAACTCCCCGGCTGTAATGTCGACTCGGGTCTGGTCGTAGACTGCGGGCTTCATCTGGCAGGCGATGAACCGATCCCAGATCAGCCGATAAAGCCTGGCCTGGTCAGACGTCAGATGCACCTTGATCGAGTCAGGCGTGTGGTTGAGGGCAGTGGGGCGAATGGCCTCGTGAGCATCCTGCGCGCCCTTCTTGGTTCGATAGGCCTTCGGTCTTTCGGGCACATAATCCGCACCGAACCGTTCTCGAATGTATGTTCGCGCTGCCGCTACGGCCTCGGGGGCCATCCGGGTTGAATCAGTACGCATGTAGGTGATTAGGCCCGTACTTTCGCCATCCAGGTCGATGCCCTCGTAGAGCTGCTGAGCGATCATCATGGTCTTCCGAGCCGTAAACCTGAGACGCCGTGACGCCTCCTGCTGGAGCGTGCTCGTAATAAATGGCGGCGACGGATTGCGTCGTTGTTCCCGCTTCGTGACCTTGGTGATTCGATAACCGTCTGCGCGGCCAAGCTCCTTGAGCTCGGCCACAATCCGCTCTGCCTCCTCCCCGTTCCCAACCTTGAGCTTCTCCCCCTTGATGCGAATCAGACCGGCCTTGAAGGGATCGCCCTCCGACCCCTGAAGTTTCGTGTCTACGGTCCAGTATTCTTCAGCGACGAATGCCTTGATCTCCTCCTCGCGTTCGCAAATCAGCCGCAGCGCAACCGATTGCACCCGGCCCGCACTCAGTCCAGAGCGAATGGTCTTCCAAAGCACGGGACTGACCTTGTAGCCGACGAGGCGATCCAGAACTCTGCGCGCCTGCTGCGCGTTCACTTTACGCAGGTCGATCTCTGCTGAGTGTTCGAAGGCTTCGAGGACGGCACGTTCGGTGATCTCGTTGAACTGCACGCGGCCGATATCGCTTGCATGTTTTCCGATCGCGTGCGCGACGTGCCACGCGATCGCCTCGCCCTCGCGATCGGGGTCCGTAGCCAGGTAGACCTTGCTTGCAGACTTGGCGGCGGACCGAAGCTGGCTTAGAATCTTGCCTTTGCCCCGGATCGTCTGATAGCGGGGTTTAAACCCCTCTTCGATATCGATGCCAAGTTCCTTGGTCGGTAAGTCGCGTACGTGTCCCATACAGGCCAGGACCCGATAATTCTTACCGAGGAACTTGTTGATCGTCTTCGCTTTTGCGGGTGATTCTACCACCACGAGGGCGTCGGGCATCTCTCTTCCTAACGAGGTTCGTTGCGGGCCAGAATTAGCCAGCGTAACCACCGAATCGGCTCGAATCCCTAAAAGAACAAGCCAATTCGCGTGGCTCATTTGAGGTTCAGGCGCGGACCGCCTCCCTGAAGCCGCAAGCCAAAAATAAGGTCCCCTCTGGTAAAAGTCAAGGGTTAGCCGTCGAAAGTCTTTTTAAATCAATAGGATATATCAATATTTTGTCGGGGGGTACGACCACATCTAAAGGCGGGACCCGGGAATCATCGGCGGGCCCTCTGTTCTGAGCGTAACATCAGCAGCTCCACGCATAACAGCAGGAAGGCCCCACCCAGCGCCATCCGCCAAAGCTCTCTCCCCTGCCTGGTTTCCTGGATGATATCGGCAAGATTTTCGTCACTCTCCACCACCCTGACCTGGCCTTCCTGAAAAAGGCGTTCGAGTCGTGAGGGCGAAAGCGGCGTCAAATCTGGCTCCTCCGACACGATCTTGACCGCGAATCGGTCGATTAGATCCTCGTCCCTGTAGATTTCCCAAAGACCGGGTTCTTCCACCTCCCCCAGCGGCCAGACGATGCGGCCGCCTCGAAGTTCAGGCCAGATGGTCCGCTCCTCCCCGTTCGGAGGCCGAAGCGTGGCGGTCCTCGCCGGCGGACCCTTCGCCTCTCGCGCGACCGACTGCCCGACGATGTATTCGGTCGTCCCCAACGCGCCTGCTGCAAGGTAACGAGACAACCGATAAGCAAACGGTGCAAAAAGGCCGGAGAGTGGGAGGTCTGTCCAGCTCAGATCCGCCTTGAGGCTGGAAGCGAGCATCAACACCCGTCCATCGCCCAACCGCCTCTCAGCCAGGGCCGGGGCACCGCCGGTGAACGACAGTATAGGCCGGACGTCGTCATTCAGGAGGACACGACAATAGGTATAGAACTTGGGACTGACGAACTCCTCCTTCTCAACAAGCCCCTGGAACAGTGGGTGATCCCCTTCTGGAGGTTTTGCGAGCTCGTAGTGCCCGGTATCGCCCGGTGTCCCGGAGATTGAAACCAGAGAGGCCGGTAATAGCTGAGGAAACAGATAATCGTTGTAGAATCGAAAGTCGGCGCGATCCCCCAGGATCACCATCAGCCCGGCCCCTTCTTCTACCCTGCTCCGCAACAGATCCACACGCTCACGGGAGATCGAAGAGACGTTGCAGAGCAGGATAACGTCGGCGCCGCCGAGCGTGGCTTTCGAAAGCGCCTCGGGTGAAACCGTCCTTACCGCCATACCGGCTCGCAGCGCGGAACCTGCGGACAGGGCCTGCTCCAGGTAGTAGGTCTCTTCCGGCGCTTCTCCCACGAGCAAAACGCTGATATCTCCCGCGACACGAAAGATTGTAGTGAGGGCGCTGTCTTCCGTCAGATCATCGTCCCAGATTTCGACACGCACAGGGATCGCCCCCGACCTCTCGGGAGTGAACTGGACGCGAACCCGCGCCGAACCCCTCTCTGGAAGGTTCACCACCTCCTGGGAGATCCGACGCCTCCCGAGGAACACGTCCACCGGGATATCGGTTCGGGGCGTTCGGCCATAATTGACGAGGTCTACATTCAGACGCCCGGGGGTTCCCGGACTCAGGATCTGGCCGGCGACCGCGGCCCCTCGAATGCCCACGTTGTTCAATTCTGGTGCGCGCTCGGCCACGATAAAGACCGAGGTGCCCTGAAGGCCCACTAGGCTGTCGGGGAGGCTGGTCCATCCATTCCGGGCCAGATCGGTAAAAATGTAGAGTTCCTTATTGAGGAGTTTCGAACCGTTGAGGTATTCAGAAGCAGCCTCGATCCCCGGCCTCAAATCCGTTCCCCTGAACGAGGGCTGGGTAGCCATAACGCGGGTCCTCAATCGCCCCCGATCCTCCGAAGGAAGGACGACCTGCCGGTCATCCACAAGGAACAGGGAAACATCGTCCCTCGCGTCGAACAGGTCGAGGGAAGCCAGCAGCCGCTTACGCGCGCGTTCGAACAGGCTTGTGTCTCCCGATCGATGCCTCATGCTTAGAGACCGGTCCAGCAACAGCGCCCCAGCGGTTTGTTGCCCATCGGCTCCTACATGATATGTGCCTCGGAGGGTGGGTCTTGCGAAGGAGAGCACAATCAGGGCGATCAACAGCGTGCGTACGACGAGAAGGAGATACTGCTTCAGTTTGACCCGACGCATGCGGTCCTGTTGAAGCTCCTCCAGGAGCCTCACGTTGCTGAACTTTATCGTTACCGGACGCTTTCGGTTGAGGAGGTGAATGACAAGGGGCAGCGCCGCCGCCCAGAGAGCGTGCAACATCGCCGGGTTGGAAAAGCTCAGTCCGAACAAGGTTATGCCCTTAGAAATCTAATTCGCTATACCGTTCCACTATTGTTACGCGAGCAGTTCCCTGATTCTGGAGTATTGCAGTGCTGGAGTTTTGGAGTATTGCAAACCATGCCATTGCTCCATTACTCCATTGCTCCATTACTCCATTGCTCCATTACTCCATTCCCCCAACACTCCGCTTTCGAATAAAAAAAGCCTGCTTCAAGAACGCAAGCAAGCAATGGCCACTCGTAGATTCTGAACTCGCTTTCAAGCCTGTTGCTTTTCTTCCTCTTCGATGATCGTTAAAGCGGACTCAGAATCTTTGGCCGAAATCAATTCCTGCCGGAACGACTCTCGCTTAAGGAGACGGGATATCCTTGCCAGCGCCTTGATATGGGGTCCGGAAACGCCCATTGGTGAAACGAGGAGGAAAAAGATGTAGGTATCTTTCCCATCCAGCGAGTCGAAGTCGATCCCGTTCGGCTTAATACCGAGGACGCCGCCGAGTTCCTTTACGTAATCCGATTTTCCGTGTGGAATCGCGATCCCGTGACCGATTCCCGTACTCATGATTTCCTCGCGCTGCAGCACCGCTTCCAAAACCTTCTGGCGATCAGCGATTCTGCTATCGTCTACAGCCTCGACGAGTTCTTCGAGGACCTCTTCTTTCGTTTCCCCTTTGAGGTCCACGATAACGGAATTGCCTGACAAGATTTCCATCAGTGTCATACTTGACTCCAAATTCCCCTGCGTCGTTCCGCCCGACTCTACACGCAATGGATCACTGTATCCCTTAAGCTTATGGAAGCCAATCTGTTATGAATGCGAAAATAAGGCATGCCCAATTCCAAGTCAAGAAGAAACGCCGTATCTTCCAGGTTTCCGCAAGCTTAGTCACCCTGAACAAGATTCCTTATTCCCCTGCGCTCAAGAACAGCTCACACTCGGGCTGCGGAATCCGTTCGGCCCGGATAGATCGTCAGATGGATCCCGCTGCCGAAGATACGCCGGTCCCCTCCACAACAAGATTTTAGCTATATTAGACGTCTGATCGTCGGAGCATTAAACACCATCCATGAAACAAAACGGACGGTCCTGCGTAGAAGGAGTGACAGGAGATCTTATGCCCTTATCGGACAGGTCGGCACTAAGCAAACTAGCTGGAATCGTCAGTATCGGGATCATCACCGTGACCGGTCTGGGCGTTCGGGCTCAAACGCTCGACCGTGCGGCGATCGACTCACTCTACCTGCGTGCCCGAATGACATCGGACGAAGCAACCGTCCGCCAAGTGGTGAACAAACTCCAGGCGGCCGTCGCGGAGGCTCCTGACGTGGTAGGCCTGGCTACGCGTCTGGGTCTTCTTTATCTGGAGTTGGAGGAACCCGACAGCGCGGAAGTCGCCTTCCATCTCGCCCTGAACCTGAATCCCGACCTCCCGGCTGTCCATTATGGCCTGGGCAGGGTCCTTCTGGATTTCAGAGATCGTCCGAAGGAATCACTGGAGGCTCTGCAAACCGCAGTTGCCCTCGATTCCACCTTCGAGGAGGCGCACTTCGGGCTGGCCAGGGCCTACTTCAAAATGGGAAAAATGACGAGTGCGAGACAGTCAGCCAGCAGGGCAATAACCCACAACCCCGACTATGCCCTACCCTACTTGCTGCTGGCGCAAATATACAGGAAAGAGGAGAATTTCCGTGCGTCAGAGATCTACTACAAGCGATATCTGGATCAAAATCCAGACGACCAGGATTCGGCCTATGAGTTTGCACTCGAACTCCTAGAAAGGGGTCAGTCCGCCGCGTTCACGGAGATCGCCTTGCGCCTTCAGGAGGTCCGGGCGCTGCCCCTTGTCGCTCTGGCCTTGCTTCAAAGGAAGGATTACGAAGGCGCGCTCGAAAAGTTTGAGACGTTCATTTCCGCGCTCGATCCCGAGGAGGCGTCACTCTACCGGGACATCTCTCTCGTCGGGACAAAGCGCGAAATTCGTCTCTACCGAAGGACGCCATCTGAAGGCATGGCGGCCTTCCTGAACCGTTTCTGGATGGGTAAAGATCCGTTCAAAACATACGGAGGAGCGGCGCGCCGCACAGAGCATTACCGACGCGTCTGGCACGCACGGACCCGCTTCGGGAAGAAAAAATGGCCCTGGGACAAACGTGGTGAGACCTACATCCGCTACGGAGAGCCTGACTACAAATCCAATTCACGTCAGCCGAATCCCAACGTCCCACTCGATGTCCAGCGCGTTCAGGAGCAGCTGGCTCACAGGCTCTATGGCGACCCGTCCATAGAGGCCAACTTCGCCGGGCCCATCTTCCCGGTTCGGGCCGACAGGGGCGCCGCAAGGGCCCCCGAGACGACCATGGGATTGCCGGGATGGCGTCCGGTGACGACATCCGACGACTGGTCCGCCGTCCCCTGGGAGGTCTGGATCTACAAAAATGTGGAAAGAGGGCTGGAAGTCGTCTTTACGGACGAGTACCACTCCGATTCGTACGGATTCGCCCCGATCCCGAACCTGTCCCCCAGGGACCTCGCAGAATTGGAGGGTCAGGGCCTTTCCCCGCTGTCTGTCATCCAGCGATTCGGCGCGGCCGCCCCGGCGGTGAAGATGGCGGCGCTCGCCGGTACGGAACCGGAGCTTTACCGCCCCCAGGTTAACCTTAAGGGACTTGATTTCTACTTCGACGCCCTCTCCTTCAGGGGTCAAGATGGCAAGACCGAACTGCAGGTCGTGATCGGGCTACCGATCAAGAATGTGGCCCTCACCGGAGACGTCGATACGACCGTAGTCGTACAGCAGCGGGTCGTTCTCCTCGACCGTAGCTGGAATGAACACCATAGGACGGTCAGGGACATTCTGGTCCCCATATCGGGCAGGACCCGGAGGGGCGACCACATGGCCATGGATCTGGTGAACCTTCAAACCAGGCCGGGCCACTATGAGTTGGCCGTCCAGGCCTTTCGGCGAGAGACCGACTTGCTGCAGGTCTACAGGATGCCAATAGACCTGCCCGACTATTCCCGCGACAGGCTGATGCTCAGCGATCTGCAGCTTTCGCAAAGGATTCTGGAAGCCCGTACGGGTTCAGATTCCACGTTCGTGAGAGGTTCGTGGAAGATCCTCCCGGCGCCATCCCGCGTCTTCTACACTCACGACCCAATCTTCGTCTACTTCGAACTCTACAACCTCACACGTGACGACTTTGGGTCCACTCGCTACGAGGTTTCATACGAGGTGGAGGCCAGGGATGTCGGCGGATCCATCATCCCCTTCCTTCCAAAGCTGAAAAAGAAGGATGGCCGTGCGATCGAGGTGAGATACGAGCAGACAGGCACCGAGACCTCCGTCTTCGACTACGTCGAGATGGATCTGGACGTGGCCAAGCCCGGACGTTACACGCTTCGAGTGGGGATCAAAGACCTGAACAACGGTCTGGAAACGACTCGAGATGCCCAGTTCAAGATCGCATCCCGCTAACGACCTGGTCATGAAAGTCGGATCACGAGCGTATCTGCGATCCGGTCGTGGAGTGCCTGACGGTCCGGATGTATTCGGGTGATTATCACCAAGACAACGGCCAGGGCCAGGCCGAGAAGGAAGACGACCCCCGCCGAAGAAGACGGGGGGCCGTCTGGTCCGATGGGTGATGGGTCCGGGACCGGAGTGGCAGGTGTTAGGGCCGCGAGAAGGAACAGGATCCCGAAGATAGGGGTCCACTTTACAAGAGATCTCAGGAAGGCCTGTCGTTGGGTGACGACACCACCGTCAGCGCTCATGATGCGCAGCGTAGTCATAATCTTTCCGGGCGTTTGTCCCCGTTTACTCAAGAAGATGGTGGAATAAAGAAGTGCAGTGAAGTAGAGGATCACCGAATCCAACATCGGCGATGGCGTCATCTCTCGAATTGTAAGCCAAATCGGGATAGATGCCAGAGAAAGCATCACGCCATCGATGATCAAGGCGAACAGTCGTCGGAACGATCCGACGATTTCGTTCTGCATCAGCATCTTTTACCCATTTCGTAGTGCGTCAACGGCGCATCACATGACACGATCCTGGCCCCACGGTCCTGCTTGACCACTTGGAATTCCTTAGACTTTTGAGCCCTCGCCGGCGGTTCGTTCAGTGTTTTCGGATCGTATGACGCGCCGGCCATCCGAAGCAGGTCCTCCAGTTCTGGCCGGCCCAGTGTAACGCCAGACAGGTGCATCGACTTGCCGTTGATATCCTTCACGGTTGCGCCTTCCCCCCCACCACGACGCGGCGCAAGGCACGCATTTCCCGCTTGTGTTCACGGAAAAAACCGGGGCCTCGGCAGGGTCCGTTCCGTTGTAGGCCAAATCTGCCACGATTGCCTCCCAAAACCGACGCCAACTCGAACAACGTCAGTGACTCCAGTTGGCGAGTTTGCCTCGACACACCCGATCTAAAATACGCGACTGCCGTTAGACTGCAAGCGGAAACAGACGGATTGACCCTCCCGTTTTGAACTTTCCTCCGCAAACGCCTATACATATACTTATGCCTTCCAGCAACCGTCTCCCTGGGCAGCCTACCGTCTCAACTCAGCCAGTGGATGCACACCATGAAGCTTCTTCAGTTCATAGACCCGAGTGAAGAACCTGAACCGTTGGGGCGTGTCGGCTGGGTTGAAGCGGATCAGCTCATCGACCTCACCTCCTGCCCGCCCCACCCGAGGTCCCTCTACGAGATCTATTATGCCAACGATGGAAACAGGGTGGGCATCGAGAACGCGGTGCAGACGCTTGTCAGTCGTTCAGCTCGGCGCCTTGACCTGGCCGAACTGCTTGAAAACACAGAAGACCTCAGTCGCCCTCACCTGGACCGGCCGGTCAGTCCTCCCGTTGATGCGCCCCACCGGCTTCGTATCTGGCTTGCCGGTGTCACACATTCAGACAGTGCAAAACTCCGGGAAATCGAGGCCAAACAGGCCACTGGAGATCCCGTTAACGTCTACGAGCAGAAGTATCGGGAGTGTGCTGAAGGCGGCATACCTGAGCTTTTTTCTAAGAACAATCCGGATGATCTTGTCGGGCACGGCGGAGAGATCGCCCTGGCCCCCGGGACCATCAGGTTGGTGCCCGAAACCGAGCTCGTCACCGTCTACGGTCTGGATGGGGATGGCCAAGTGGAACGCCTGGGCTACACTGGCGGAAACGACTACACAGACAACGGAATCGAGGCCCAGAACCCCCTCAATCTGCCACAGGCAAAGAATTGGAGCGGTGGATGTGCCAGTTTGGGTCCCATCTTCATCACCCCCTCCGAGTTCGACGATGCCGAGGTGCCGATGTCGTGCGAGGTCATCCGGGACGGTCGTCGAGCGGCCTTCAAAGAGGGAATTACAGGTCGCCGCTCCTTGAACATGCCCGAAGGTCTTTTTCACCTCGAACGCGCACTCTTTCGCCGCCTGCCCCTCACGGCGGACACCCTGCAGCTTTTCTACTGGGGCACGCCGATCGTCTTTGGCCAGGAAGACCTGCCTGACGGGCTTCAGGCAGGGGACGCGGTACGAATGGAATTTGGAGGCGGCATCGGTGCACTCCAAAACCGGATCGTGTCGCTTCCCGATACCCAGCAACTCCGGCTACTGGCCCAGCTTTAGAGTCAGCCCCCGTATTGAGCGAATCCCCTCTGCCTTGGCCCGTCAACGTCCGGCTGCTTCCCCCGCGCTAATGTTGAGGACAAAAAGAAGCCAACCTTTGTAGACAGGTTGGCTTCCAATCATGCGCTCTTGTCGAAGTTAAGCAAATCAAAACATAGGCACGCCCCTACGTCAGTTCGGCGATCAATTCATCGAACAGTTCCTGGCCCATACCCAATGGCTGATCGACCAGCGGACCCTTCGTGAACACCGGCTCGCTGTCTTCGTAGATCGGCTGTTCATCCTTGTAGAGGAGGCCAATCGGAATGCGATCGCCCCATTCGTGCGACCGCGCGATCGCCGACGTCACATTAGATGAATCATAGCCCTCTTCGTCCTCCAGTTTGTAAACCCGCTGCTTGAAATAGGGGTAGGTATTCACCTTGTTGTAGGTCACGCATGGGCTGAACACGTCAATCAGGGCGAAGCCGCGATGTGAAATCGCGCCCGCAAAAAGCTGCGTCATATGATTGGGATCTCCAGAGAACCCGCGTGAAACATAGGTAGCCCCGGATGCGAGGGCCAGCGCAAGGGGGTTGATCGGCAGCTCCGCGTTGCCCCTGGGGGTGGTCAGGGTACGGACCTCCTTCATCGTCGTAGGTGACGCCTGGCCTGTCGTGAGACCGTAGATCTGGTTGTTCATCACGATATAGGTCAAGTCCAGGTTTCGGCGCATGGCGTGGATGAAGTGGCACATGCCGATGCCATACCCATCCCCGTCTCCTCCGGTAACCACAACGTTCAGGTCCTGGTTGGCCAGCTTTGCGCCGGTCGCCACGGGCAGAGACCGGCCGTGGAGGCTGTGCACGCCGTAAGAGTGAATAAAGCCGGGCAGGTTCGATGAACAACCGATCCCGGATACGACAAGAACGTCGTGGGGCGGAATACCCAGCTCCAGCAAGGCCATCTTAAGGGACTTGAGCACGCCGAAATCACCGCATCCAGGACACCAATCCGGATCTACTTGACCATCATAAATGTCGAGCGTCAGTTCTTCGATTTTCTCCGCTGCAATTGCCATGGAATAGTCTCCCTAATGGTCCGGGTTCTCTGCGCGTCTTACGCCCCTACTGCATCGGGCTGCCATTCGTGAATGGAGCCCGTGTCACGCCCGATGAATAGCCTCCCCTTGGGGACTCCCTCTTTCCGGTCCGCGATCTGGACCTCCCACATCGGCTCACTGTAGCCGTCTTTCGGAATCTGCTCGCAGGCAACGGGTCGACTGCTGTCTTTCAGGTAGACTCTAATATAGTGGTAAGCAATCTCGCGGGCCTCGGGCTCCGACACCTGTCGGTCCTCTGGCTGGCCTTCGAAGATCGCCTTCAATCGGTCCACCAGATAGCCGATCTCAAGCGGTTCTCCGTCGTACTTCAGGACCATGTCATCTACCGAGAAGCCGGTCTCGGCACGCAGGTGGCGGGCAAACTGCCCTGTGTAGTTGCATTCCACCTCAACCGTTCGCTTGCAACCCTCAAGGATCTCGCGCACCTCTTTGCTGGGGAAGGGGAAAAGATACCTGAAGTGTAAATGGTTGGTCTGAATTCCCATTTCCGTCAATAGGCCGGCCGTCTCGTGTAGCAGGCCCCAGGTAGACCCCCACCCGATGAGCGTAAGTTCGGCGTCGGCCGGACCCTCGAGCTGGGGAACCGGCAGTTTGGCCAGCACGCCTTCCAGTTTCTGCATCCGTTTTTCCTGAATCTTCCTGCGAACGGCCGCATTGGTGTGTTCATCACTGATCAATACGCCTTTTTCGTCGTGATCGTCGGTGGCCGCCACATAGGCAAACCCTTCTGTTCCGGGCAGCACCCGCGGAGAAACCCCGGACTGCGTGAAGGCGTAGCGCTTGAATTTTCCATTCATCTCCGAAGCAAGCGCTTCGTCCAGGAGCTCGCCGCGTTCGATCGGAACATCGGGCGTCAGCGCGCCGGCCTCCACCGTTTCAACGTGCTGACCGAGCAGAAGGTCTGAGAGCACGATGACGGGGAGCTGGAACTGCTCGGCCAGGTTCAGGGCCTCGGCCGTCATGTAGTAGCAGTCCTCAATCGTGGCGGGGGCTACGATCACCCGTGGATAGTCCCCCTGGGAGGCCCCGAAGGCCTGATTCAGGTCGCCCTGCTCCGTCTTTGTTGGAAGCCCTGTGGAGGGGCCCCCCCGCTGCACATTGATGAACACCGACGGCGCCTCGATGATGCCGGCCATGCCGATCGCCTCGGTCATCAGCGCGAATCCGCCACCCGAGGTGGCGCACATCGCACGCACGCCGGCGTGCCCTGCACCGATCGTGATGTTCGCGACGGCGATTTCGTCTTCCGCTTGCTTGACTGCAACCCCGACCCGCTCACCGTGCGACATGAACCAGTGCAGGATACTGGAGGCCGGGCTCATGGGATAGGCCGCATAGAGTTTGAGGCCAGCGGCTGTGGCGCCCATGGCCATGGCTGTGTTGCCGGTGAAGACGGGCATCTTGTTGTGCGAAAAGTTCCATTCGATGCCCATCGGTTCGATCTTTTCGCTCGCGAAGTCGTACCCGGCGCGCGCCACACCCACGTTCTGCTCGATAATCTGCTTCCCCTTATGCGCGAAGGTGTCGGAAAGCACACCGGCCATGACATCGAATTCAAAGTCGATCGCCTTCATGAGCGCACCGAGGGCGACGATATTCTGCATCACCGGCAGGAGCTTGCCCATATCTTTGGTGAGCTCTTTAAAGGGAAACGACAGGACCCGCACCCCGTCGGGCACCAGAAAAGGGTCACACTGCAATCTGTCGCTGTTGTGGAGAACGATCCCCCCCGGCTCCACCTCGGGCACGTGCCGCTCCAGGCTATCCTCATTCAGGCAAATCAACGCCTGGATCCGGTCCCCGTGGTTCGTCACCTTCTGTTCGCCAAGGCGAAGACGCAGCCAGGTGTGGCCCCCGCGGATGAGCGACTGATAGCTGTTGTAAGCGTAGACGTGTATCCCCAGACGGGAAGCCGTGTGGGCAAGAGTATCCCCCGTTTTATCCAGCCCGTCGCCTGCCGCGCCGGCAATGCCAACGGTAATTTCTCTGCCTGCGGTCGACATTAGATCGACTCCTTTCCAATTCGTGATTTTTGTAATAGACCAAAATGTAACTTTATAAATCCGTATAGTCAAGTGAAACCATGGCAAAGCCACTAATCTGAACCATTAGAAAGTCTAACGGAATCTCCCCGAACAAACTTCCGTTTTTAAAGGCTCTTGCATCTCAAAGGGCCGTCTTCGCGGCGTTTGCACGGGTTGACATTTCATCTGCCACCCCGTAAATTGACCTCCCGTCCCGCATTGAAACGTGCGTGAAGACACCGGAACAGAGGAAGGTTCATGGCAGACAAAGTGCTTAGAAAACCGTCAGTTGATGTCGATCCAGAGGAAACGCGGGAGTGGGTCGATTCTCTCGACTATGCCCTGGAGAACCACGGACCTGACCGGGTCCGTTTTCTGCTCGAAATGCTGGAAGAGTGGACGCACAAGGTCGGTGTCGAAATCCCGTTCAGCGCCAGCACCCCCTACATCAACACCATCCCCGCAGACCAGCAGATCCCCTACCCGGGGGAGCGGGAAACCGAGCGGCGTATCAAGAGCATCAACAGATGGAACGCCATGGCCATGGTAGTTCGCGCGAATCGACACATCGACGGAATTGGCGGGCACATATCGAGCTATGCCTCTTCGGCAACCCTCCTGGAGGTGGCGTTCGACCACTTCCTCAGAGGAAAAGGCGGGGACTTTTCAGGAGACCAGGTCTACTTTCAGGGTCACACCTCCCCGGGGGTCTATGCCAGGGCCTTTCTGGAGGGTCGGCTCAGCAAAGAGCAGCTTGAGAGCTTCAGACAGGAGCTGAAGGGTGGCCTATCCTCCTACCCTCATCCCTGGCTGATGCCCGATTTCTGGGAGTTTCCTACTGTCTCCATGGGGCTGGGACCGATCATGGGCATCTACCAGGCGCGGTTCAACCGCTACCTGGAAGATCGAGGGCTCAAAGACACATCGGGATCACACGTATGGGTCTACATGGGGGACGGAGAGACGGACGAACCCGAATCCCTGGGCGCCATTAACTTGGCCTCCCGAGAGAGGCTGGATAACCTGATCTTCGTCATCAACTGCAACATGCAGCGGCTGGACGGCCCCGTCAGGGGCAACGGTAAAATCATGCAGGAGTTGGAGACCATCTTCCGGGGATCTGGCTGGAATGTCATCAAGGTGATCTGGGGAGAAGACTGGGACGTCCTCCTTGCAAAAGACGAAGACGGTCTGCTGATGCGGCGCATGGGCGAAGTTGTAGATGGTCAGTATCAGAAGTATTCGGTCGAATCGGGGGACTACATCCGGAAAGATTTTTTCGGCACCCATCCCGAGCTGCTCAGGATGGTCGAGCATCTATCCGATGAACAGCTCCAGAAGATACGCCGTGGCGGACACGATCCCGAAAAGGTCTACGCAGCTTACAAGTCGGCGGTCGAGCATAAAGGCTCCCCTACCGTCATCCTTGCGAAGACCGTCAAGGGCTACGGCCTGGGAGAGGCCGGTGAGGGCCGAAACGTGACCCATCAGCAGAAGAAAATGAATGAAGACGAGCTCAGGGAGTTTCGAACCCGGTTCAGCATCCCCATCTCCGACGAGGAAGTCGCCGATGCGCCCTTCTACCGTCCCCCAGAAGACAGCGACGAAATCAAGTACATGAGAAAACGTAGAGAGGAGCTCGGAGGCTACGTGCCGAGCCGTGAAATGCGCGCGAAACCCCTCAAGGCCCCTCCCATCGAACTATTCGAGGAATTCTTGAAAGGAACGGGAGACCGGGAAGCCTCCACAACCATGGCCTTCGCTCGTATGTTTTCTCAGCTCCTTCGAGATCCCGAAATCGGAAAGTGGGTCGTCCCAATCATCCCCGATGAGGCCAGAACCTTCGGGATGGAACCCCTGTTTCGACAGTGCGGGATCTACTCCTCTGTAGGGCAGGTCTACGAGCCAGTGGACGCAGACACCCTTCTCTATTACAGGGAGGCGAAAGACGGGCAGATTCTGGAAGAAGGAATCACCGAAGCCGGGGCGATGTCTTCGTTCATCGCGGCAGGAACTGCATACGCCACGCACGGCGTGAACACAATTCCCTTTTTCATCTACTATTCGATGTTCGGGTTCCAGAGAATCGGCGATCTCGTATGGGCTGCCGCAGACATGAGCTGCAAGGGCTTTATGCTGGGCGGGACCGCGGGTCGGACCACGCTGAACGGGGAGGGCCTCCAGCACGAGGACGGTCACAGTCACGTCCTGGCCAGCACGGTCCCCA
Source organism: Candidatus Latescibacterota bacterium (assembly GCA_965248435.1). GTDB lineage: Bacteria > Latescibacterota > UBA2968 > UBA2968 > CBDFJH01. The sequence continues at coordinate 4,576,629 of OZ252100.1, read as the reverse complement.
ATCTCGCAACCTACGATCCTGCTTTCGCATACGAAATCGCGACGATCGTCCAAGACGGGATCCGGCGAATGTACCAGGAACAGGAAGACATCTTCTACTACCTGACCCTGGGGAACGAGCCTTACCCCATGCCGGAGATGCCGGAGGGCGTGACGGAAGGCATTCTGAAAGGCATTTACAAATTCAAATCCGGCAAGCAGAAAAAAGGGTCGCACAAGGTCCAGCTCTTCGGAAGCGGCTCGATCTTGCGGGAGGCCCTGCGTGCTCAGGAGATCCTCGGTGACCGCTTCAACGTAACGGCCGATGTCTGGAGCGTGACGAGCTACAAAGAACTCCGCCGTGAGGCGTTGGAGACCCAGAGATGGAACATGCTCCATCCGACCAGTCGCCCGAGGAAGCCCTACATCACAGCATCGCTCGAAAAGGCAGACGGTCCGGTCGTAGCCGCGTCTGACTACATGAAGATCCTTCCGGACATGATCCGGCCCTGGGTGCCACAGGAACTGGTGGCACTCGGAACGGATGGTTTCGGGAGAAGCGATACCCGGGAAGGGCTTCGCAGACACTTCGAGGTCGATGCGGAATGTATCGCTGTCGCTGCGCTATATGCATTGTCCGGAGAGGGGAAAGTAGAGAAGGAACTTGTCGAAAAGGCCATCCGGGATCTCGACATCGACCCCGAGAAGGCCGACCCCGTCGCTGCCGGCCCAATCGTGGCACAGTTCATAGGCTGAGGAATACAGGAGGAAGCGTGGCAAAGGAGTTTAAGCTCCCCGACCTCGGGGAAGGCATCGAATCAGGGAACGTGGCGCGTGTCCTTGTATCTGAAGGCGACCTGGTTCAAGCGGATCAGACGCTGCTCGAGCTGGAGACCGACAAGGCGCTGATCGAGGTCCCATCGCCCCACGCGGGTAAGGTTATATCGATTAAAGTCAAGCAGGGCGACAAGGTACCGGTTGGCACCCTGCTGTTCACCATCGAGGAGGACACCGATGGTGAACAGGCACTTTCGGAAGCGGAAGCGCCCTCCGAGCCCGAGCAACCGCCAGAGCAGCCGACAGAGCCGGAACCTATCGCAGAGCCGGAGGCACCCGAGCCAGAAGCGGCGGCTGCACCGCCGCCCTCTCCTCCAGAAGAGACCGCGGCCCCGGTACCTGCTGCGCCAAGTGTCCGGCGTATGGCCCGAGAGCTCGGCGTCGACCTGCATCAGCTTCGCGGAACTGGATCCGGGGGCCGCATCACACGTGACGACGTCCAGGCGTACGTGAAGGGCACGATGTCGGCCGGTCCTGCAGCCGGAGAGATGGTCGCAACAACCGCTGATCTGCCGGACTTCTCCAAATGGGGTGAGACAGAACGGGTCGCGCTCAACGTGGTCAGAAAGAAAACAGCCGAGCACATGGCCCTGGCATGGGGAACCATCCCGCACGTCACGCAGTTCGACAAGGCCGACGTCACTGAACTCGAAGCCTTCCGCCAGCGTCATAAGGCTGAAGCCGAGGCAAAAGGCGGAAAGCTCACGCCCACCGTCCTGATCCTCAAGGCCGTCGTCAACGCGCTGAAGGCCTTCCCCGCGTTCAATGCCAGCCTCGATCTGAAGTCGGAGGAAATGATCTTAAAGCACTACTACAACGTCGGAATTGCGGTGGACACAGAGCGAGGACTGCTCGTACCCGTCGTCAAAGACGTGGATCGAAAAGACCTTTTCCAACTTGCCGCTGAACTCTCCGACATCGCAGAGCGTACCCGGACAGGCAAGGTGAGCCCGAACGATCTTCAAGGAGGCTGCTTCACGATCACGAACCTCGGGACCATCACAGGAACAGGATTCACCCCCATCGTGAACGCTCCGGAGGTGGCCATCATGGGGATCTCTCGCAGCCAGCAGGAACCGATCGTTCGGGACGGGCGGATTGAAGTCCGCCTGATGATGCCGATCTGTATTTCCTACGACCACCGTGCCATCGACGGCGCGGACGGTGCCCGCTTTACGAAACACCTCGTGGATTCCCTAGAAAATCCGGAGCAGATGCTCCTCGGTGGGTAGAACGGACGCGAGATCGCTCTTCCAAAACATCTATATACCACCCTCCTCTTTTACTTAACCTGATCTGGATTCGAAATGCCGGCGAATAAGACGGATGTCCTTGTCATCGGAGGCGGACCCGGTGGATACGCTTCAGCCTTCCGCGCAGCCGACCTGGGGTTACAGACAACCATCGTCGAAGTGGACGAACAACTCGGCGGCACGTGTCTCTTGAGAGGTTGCATCCCGTCCAAGGCCCTGCTCCACGTCGCGGGTCTCATCTCTGAATCGCGAGAGGCGGAGGGCTGGGGTCTCAGGTTTCAGAAACCTGAGATCGACCTGGATGTGATGAGGAACTGGAAGGACGGTATCATCAGCCGGCTGTCGGGGGGCCTATCCGGTCTCTGCAAGCAGCGAAAAGTGGATCACATCCAGGGGCGTGCCGCCTTCGAGAGCTCACGGTCTGTTCGGATCGAGGGAAACAGCAAGGTCTCATCCATCGAGTTCGGCCACGCCATCGTGGCGACCGGCTCGAGTCCCGGTACACTCCCGATCTTCGACTCGAACAGCACTCGCATTTTGGACTCCACCTCGGCCCTCGAGCTCGAAGACGTGCCCAAACGGCTGCTTGCGGTCGGAGGAGGCATCATCGGCCTGGAGCTCAGCACGGTCTACGCCGAACTCGGCAGCGAGGTCACGGTCGTCGAGCTCCTGGACGGACTGCTCCCGGGCACCGACCGCGATCTGGTGAGACCCCTGCAAAATCGAATGGAAAAGATCTTCAAAGCCATCCACCTCAACACGAAGGTCACGTCGACGAAAGAATCCCAGAAGGGAATCACTGCTACGTTGGAGGGAGAGGTCAAAGAGGCAGAACAGACCTTCGATCGCATCCTGGTCTCTGTGGGTCGGGTCCCGAACAGCCGGGGGATCGGTCTCGAAAACACCCAGGTGGAGCTCAGCGAGCGCGGATTCATACTGGTGGATGCACGGCAGCGAACCCGGGACGAAACCATCCTCGCGATCGGCGATGTCGTGGAGGGCCCTGGACTCGCCCACAAGGCCAGCCACGAAGGCAAGGTCGCCGCCGAAGTGCTCGCCGGAGAGCCTTCCGTGTTCGACAGCGTCATCCCGAGTGTCGTCTACACGGATCCGGAAGTCGCTTGGTGCGGGCTGACCGAAGAGCAGGCCAAGCAGGAGAACCGGAAGGTCGAAGTCGCCCGATTCCCCTGGGCGGCCTCGGGGCGAGCCGCCACGATCGCGCGAACCGAAGGTCTCACAAAACTCGTGGTCGATCCGGAAACGCAGCGAATTTTAGGTGTGGGCATTACCGGCCCCCACGCGGGAGAACTGATTGCGGAAGGAGTGGTAGCCGTGGAAATGGCCGCCGTGGCCGAAGACCTCGCTTTGAGCATTCATCCGCACCCTTCGCTTTCGGAGTCGATCGGCATCGCCGCAGAGATCTATCTCGGCACGGCAACAGACCTCTACATCCCCAAGAAAAAATAGGCGCCGTGCTTATAACATTCCACAATCTGTTGTGGAATGACAAAAGGGAAGGTCATTCGACCTTCCCTTTTTGATTGTTTGCGATCTACGAGCGACGAACGACGGTCTTACGGTACCCTGTACCCGTGTTTTGGTTTCTCGGGGCGACGCAGGCGTCGCCCCCAAACCGTCAGGTCTCTGTAACCTATCTACCTATCCCGGTACCCGGTCATTGCGATCCACGAACGACGATCTACGAAGAGCACTCCTGCATGTAAGCGATCCCGGCGTCGATCTCTCCGCGAGTAACGGAATCGCAGCTCGCCGCTTGCCCGATCCCCTCGGCCAGCACGAAGCGAATCACGCCGTCCCGGACCTTCTTGTCCCTCCCCATCTGTTCCACCAGGGCGGCCGGCTCCAGTGCCGCTGCACCCCGTGGGATCCCCAGCCTCTTTAGCAGCGCATTCTGACGATCGAAGTCCACCTGTGTCCAGAACGACCTGTCTAGAGCAATCTTGCCGGCGGCCAGCATGCCCAGGCAGACCGCCTCGCCGTGCCGGTATCTCCCGTAGTCGGTCAAGGCCTCGATCGCGTGCCCTGCGGTGTGCCCGTAGTTCAGGACCTCTCGCGTCCCCGAATCCTCCGTCTCATCGACCTCCACCACCTCCGCCTTTATGCGACAGTTTTCCGAGATCAGCCAGTCCAGATCATTCGGTTCAATACCGAGCTCGATGATTTCCTCCAGTCTCGCTTCCAGAAAGGCGAACAGGTCGGCATCACGAATCAGCGCGTGTTTGATCACCTCGGCCAACCCTGCAACCACCTCCCGTCTGGGAAGGGATCGAAGCGTATCCGTGTCGATGTATACCATCCGGGGCTGGTGAAATGCCCCGATCATGTTCTTTCCCAGTGGATGATCCACCCCCGTCTTTCCGCCAACGCTGGCATCGACCTGCGCCTCCAGCGTCGTCGGGATCTGCACGAAGGGGACCCCTCTCAAATAGGTCGCAGCCACAAAGCCAGCAGTATCTCCAACGACCCCCCCTCCCAGGGACACGACCGAGGCACCTCTGTCGAGACCCGCGGTGATCAAGTCACCGTAGACCCCATCTGCGGTCTCAAGGGTCTTGTAAGCCTCCCCGTCCGGAATGGTCACCACCGTGGTGACGATGCCAGAGTCACGCAAGCTGCCGTTCACCACATCCAGGTAGAGCTCGGCCACCGTCGGATTCGTCACGATCGCCGCCGCTCGCCCCAGATTCATCTCCTGGTAGGCCTGCCCGAGGCCCGTCAGCGTGCCGTGTCCGATCCGGATCGGGTAACTTCGCTCGCCTAAGTTAACTTGAAGGGTTGGCATCGATCCTGCCTTTTCTTCATCGCTCTATCTTCTCTGTGTCTTCTGTGCCCCCGGAATAAAAGCATTTTCTGGGGCAGGCATATATGGTAAGGTTTTAGTTTGCGAACCGCGAACGACGAGCGACGAGCGACGGCTTCACGGTACCCGTCATTTACTTTCCCGGTCCCCGGTCTCTTGGGCAAACTTCATCAACGCCTCGACAACGAGTTCCGCTGTACCTTCCGGCTTCCGGTTTTCGGTCGACGTCACGAACAGATCCGCCCTGCTATAGAACGGCTCACGCTCCGCGAGCAGCTCGCAAATCTTTTCCATTCGAGTCTTGTCATTCAATCCGTCAAGCAGGGGCCGCTCACGGCTTCGTGCCACTCGCCTGTCGATCGTCTCTGGTGAGGCGCGCAAGCAGATACAGATCCCCGTAGAACGAATCGTCTCCCAGTTGGCCTCGTGTGTGACCACACCACCCCCCAAGGCGATCACAGAATTCTGCATCCCGGAGGCTTTTCTGACACAGTCCTGCTCGATCTTCCGAAAGGCCGCCTCGCCATCCTCCTCAAAAATCTCTGGAATCGTCTTCCCCGCCACCTCTTGAATCAAATCGTCAGTATCCACGTAGGACCGTCCCAGACAGTTCGCGACGATCGGGCCGATCTTGCTCTTTCCAGTAGCCATAAACCCGGTGATGAAAATCTGACGATCGGGAACGGGGTCCATTCAATCACTGCTCTCTCTGACGGCGCGCCGCGGCCTCTCACATCTGCTCGGGCGCCTTCATGCCCAGAAGATCCAGCCCGGCGGCCAGCACTTCCGTGATGGCATAAACGAGCGCCACGCGCGCCGATGTCAGCGGTGCCTCTTCCGAAATCACGCGGTGTGCGTTGTAGAACCGGTTCGCGACCCTACACAGATCGATCAGATATGTGGCGATGAGCGAGGGTTCATACTCCTCAGCCGCGTTTTCAATCTGCGACGGGAACTGTTCCAGGCATTTCACAACGGCAAGCGTCTCAGGCTCGGTCAGAAGAGAGAAATCGACATCCGAAGGGGGCAGGGCTTGTCCAAAGTTCCGCAGCACACTACGATAGCGCGCGTGTGTATACTGAACATAAGGCCCGGTCTCTCCGTTAAAATTCAGGACTTCGTCCCAGTCGAACACAACGTCCCGAACCCGACGGGAATCCAAGTCAGCGAAGATTACAGCCCCGATCCCCACATCTCGAGCCACCTGCTCCTTGTCCGGCAAATCCGGGTTCTTCTCTTCGATGATCTCCCGTGTCAGATCCACCGCCTTGTTCAGCACGTCTTCCAGAAAGATAATCTGACCCCGCCGCGTAGACATCGCTCCATCCTTGAAGCGAAGCCGGCCGAACACGACGTGGGCACATCGTTCGCCCCATTCATAGCCCATCAACTCCAGGACCTTGAACAGCTGCCTGAAATGCAGAGACTGCGCCACGTCTACCACATAGAGCATCTGATGAAACCCGTAGGTTTCCTGGCGGTATTCGACCGCGGCCAGATCGCGCGTGGCATAAAGCGTGGCATCGTCACTTCGCAGGGCCATGAAGGGAGACATATCCCACTCGGAGAGGTCTACAATCGTCGCCCCTTCGCTGATCCGGGTAAGTCCCATCTCCTCCAACCGCTTGAGCGTAGCCGGCATCTTATCCTGATAAAAACTCTCCCCCGCCACGGATTCAAACGTGATCCCCAGCGTTTCATAAACGCGGTTGAACTCTTTGAAGCTGACATTAACGCATACCTGCCACATACGCGTGGCTTCAGCATCTCCGTCCTCCAGGCGTCGGAACCAGTTTCGGGCTTCTTCTTCTACCGCAGGATCGTCTTCGATCTCCTCGTGGATTCGCACGTAGAGATCCAAAAGCGATTGGATGTTGATGGCCTCTTCTGTGAGCTCGCCTTCACCCCAGCGCTTCCAGGCCACAATGAGCTTGGCGAACTGAGAACCCCAGTCTCCTAGGTGGTTGACGCCCACAACCTCGTATCCCAGCGCCCGGAAGATATTCCTGAGCGCATTCCCGATCACTGTCGAACGCAGGTGATGAATCCCGAAAGGCTTGGCGACGTTCGGGTGGGAAAAATCGATGACGATCGTCTTACCAGTCCCGACATCTGTACGACCGAACTCTCGACTCTGGGCAAGAACCTTCGAGAGGACCTCCTCGACAAAGCTGGACGGGTGAACGAAGAAATTGATATAGGGTCCCGCCGCGCGTACCTCCGAGATCCTGTCGCCGAATTTCAACTGCTCTGCCAACTCCAGCGCGATCTGGTTCGGGGCCTTCCGAAGCGTCTTTGCCAGGCTAAAACAGGGCAGCGCGTAATCTCCCAGGTCCGGATTTGGGGGCACTTCGATCAGGGGGACGAAGTCCTCAGATGAAACACCCGATGCCTGGGCCAGTTGCTGCACGATCTCATCTACAAAGGGGTTCGGCAAAATAAAATCTCCGATCGTTCCTATTCGGGCTTTCGGGCAAGGTAGAGCGTCGCAATCCCGAACGTCATACGGTTCTCGATCAGGTCTACGAATCGTTCGTTTTCGAGGTGACGACAGAAATCCCGGCCCTCGGGAAACTGCATCGCGGACTCGTAGAGGTATTGATACGCACGGCGGTCACCAGAAACTACGCGGCCGACCGTGGGAAGGACGTGTTTGAAGTAGAAGAAGTAGAGGTCCCTGAGCAGGAACAGTCGAGGGCGGGAGAACTCGAGAACAGCAAGCCTGCCTCCAGGGCGCAGGACACGATGGATCTCCTTCAGAGCAGCATCCACGTCCCACACGTTCCGAATCCCGAACCCGATCGTCACCCCTTCAAACCGACCACTCGACAAGGGGAGATGCCCTGCGTCGCCACAGCAGAAGGTTGTGCGGCCTGGTCTGGACTCCGCCTTTTCGATCCCCCGCCGAAGCATGGGGATTGAGACGTCCACTCCCACCACAGAGATGTGCGAGTCGCGTCGCGAGACCTCAAACCCGAGATCGCCCGTGCCGGTCGCCAGATCAAGCACCCGCCAGGCGGGCTCGGGTCCAAGCCCGTCAATCGCCTTGCGGCGCCACAGGATGTCGATACCCGCGCTGAGAACGTGGTTGAGCAGGTCATACGTCCCCGCGATCCGGTCGAACATTCCACGCACGAATACCCGCTTCACATCTCTGTTCGGGCCCACAGCTAAGTCTTAAGACTGGAGAGAACAGCCTGCTTCATCACATCGACGGGGGGCTCGATACCGGTCCATATCTGGAACGATCGCGCGCCCTGAAAGACGAGCATATCCAGGCCGCCAAAGGCCTGAGCCCCCACCTCACGGAACTGCCCCATAAGCCGGGTCTCGAGTGGGTTGAATACGGTGTCGTAGAGTACCAGGTTTGAGTGAACCGCACGTTCGCTCATCAGGGGGGAATCTTTTATGTTCGGAACCATCCCCAGTGAAGTCGCATTCACGACGAGTCCCGCCTCCGAAAAGGCCCGATCCTGGCCGTCGGCGTCCATTCCGCCAACATCGATCGTCTTCCCCGTCAACTTTTCCATGTCCTTGGCAAGGTCCTCGGCCCGCTTTGCGGTTCGGTTCAAGATCGTGATCCTTTGGACTTCCTTCCGATTCCCAAGGGCGTAGACAACCGCCCGAGCGGCACCACCCGCACCCAGGACAACGCAGTTTTCTGGCAACAGTTCCAGACCGGCCACGCGCACCAGTGCGGCCTCAATTCCGTAGACGTCCGTGTTGTAGCCGATCAACTCGTCCGCTTCGTGCGAGATCGTGTTCACAGCACCGACGGCCAGGGCCTCCTCCGAAATCTGGTCCAGATGTTCCATCACCGCCAGTTTATGGGGAATCGTAACGTTTAGACCCCGAATGTTCAGGCCGCGCAATCCCTCGATCGCGGATCCAACCCTATCCGGCAGGACATGATAGGCCACATAGCAATAATCGATGCCAAGGGCATCGATTGCGGCGTTGTGAAGGTCTGGGGAAAAAGAATGAGAAATCGGGTGCCCGATCACACCGAGCACCTGACTCGTTGCCTGGATCTTCAAACTGGATCCTTACCCTAGGAGGTCCTCGACGAACCGGTCCGCGATGTCGAAACTTTCCTTCCAGGAACAGCCATAGGTATACCGAATAAAGGCGACGGCCCCAAAAACCGTGAGAATCGTCAACAGTGCCAACCTGAGTAACACCTTCATAATCACTCCCCTCTCTTTTCGCTCAGGGACAACAAGCGGTCCAGAACGCCGGGGTAGTCTCGATCGACGGGGCCCGGATTTTTGATCTTCGTTTCTCCTTCTGCCACAAGCCCTGCAAGCGTAAGCGCCAGGGTGACGCGCGAATCCCCACCCCCATCCACATCCGCGCCGCGAAGCGTCCTTCCCCCCTGGACCACCAACCCGTCTGTAATCTCTCCGACGCGGACCTGCATCTTGCGAAGATTCTCCGCCATCAAGGCAAGGCAGTCGTTGGGACCATCGCGCAGAGCACGGGCATCCCGAATGACCGTCTCGCCGGCCGCCCGCGCGCCCATCACGGCCAGAACCGGGATCTCGTCCATAAAGAGGGACGACTGCTCCCCCGAAATCTTCGTACGCCGAAGCTCCGATCCCGTCGCGCGCACGATGCGCGTGGAAAATCCTGATGCGGATCGTGTCACCTTGATCTCGATCTGTGCGTTCATCCGCCGCAGCAGGTCCAGCAGCCGTCGGGTCTTCCAGTCATTTCCAACACCGAGCAGCGTCACGTCGGACGTCTTATGCATGGATGCGGCGAACAAAAGAAACAAGGCGGCATCCGGGTCCCCTGGAAGATCTTGCTCGGTCGCCTGAACCGACACCGGTCCGCGCAGCACGAGGCGATAGCCTTCCCCTCCCTGAACCCTGGCCTTCCTAAGGTCTCCTCCCGCTGCCTTCAGCAGGACCTCGAGATCCTCTTCGCCTGCGGCCTCCTGAAGCAGTTCGATCTCACCGCCGACATCCAGCGTAGCCAGGAAAACAGCTGTTTTGACTGCAGCGCTTGGCCTGCCGGCACCGAAAGAACCGGGTCTCGGCTTGCTGCCCCCGCTCTCTACGGGGAAGACGCTTTCGAAGGATGGAGTGAACCTTGCGCCGAACGATTGAAGCGCTTCCAGGACGGGCTTCACGCCGGTTTCGGCGGCTGGACTTCCCTCAAACGTCAGTCTAAGGTCCGCCCCCGCGGCAAGCCCGGCCAGGCACCCGAAGAGGACTTCGGATCGCCCGACATCAAACGCACCATTCGAGGCCTGAAGCACGCCCCCCGTGACCCTGGCTTCCTCAGCCTCCCAGCCCACCGTTATCCCTATCTGGGCCAGGTATCCTGCGAGGGTCTTTACCTCAGGCCGGCGCGAGCATCGGCGGATAATAGACGTCCCCTCGGCCTTGGCCGACAGGGCCAGCGCCATCATGGACAGCTCTGGATGCCCTGGAAGATCGCACTCACCCGAAAGTCCCTTGATCGGCGAGACCGTCTGCTCCATTGACTCAGAAACGAGCTCTCTCATCTCCATTCTCTACCTCATCCGAACTCGGTAACCCGCCTCATCCAGAATAGCAATGGCCCGCGCGGCGGTTTCCTTCGTATCGAATCCCATACGAATCGTACCCCCCTCTCTCTCGCGAACCTTGAGCACTTCGATGTCATCGATGTTGATCCCTGCCGACGAAAGCGCTGTCGCAACCCCTGCAATCACTCCGGGGCGGTCCTCGACGATCAGTAAGATCTCGTGTAGGGTATGGAGAAATCCCTTCGAGTCCTTGGGAATATTGCCTCGGATCTCATTTGCATACGAGAAGTTGCCCGCCAATTCGTCGTCATCCACTCGATCTCGCAGGGCGCCCAGATCCCTGAGATACAGATCGATCATCTCCCGGATCGGTCCTACATTTGTCTTGCAGATGTCGCGCCACATTGCGTAGGGGCTCGATGCGATCCGCGTCAGATCCCGGAACCCCCCGGCTGCCATCTCGATCGGGACCCCGTCCTGCTCGTGGAGCCGTCCAATCATCCCAACCAGAGCCGTGGCCATCAACTGGGGCAGGTGACTCACCGCGGCAGCAACACGATCGTGGGCCTGCGCAGTGATCCGCATCGGCCTTGCACCAAGGCGGCCGATCAGGTTCACCAAACGATTCACCCAGAGTTCGGGAACGTCATCCTCTGGGGTAACGATATAGATCGCGTTCTCGAAAAGGAAGGGATCGGCGGCCGTCACGCCCCTCTGCTCGGACCCCGCCATCGGGTGCCCCCCGACGAAGATGACCCCTTCCCGCTTCAATGAAGATGCCACAGCAACGATTTCGCGCTTGGTACTCCCGACGTCGGTAATCAGAGTCCCTTCTGAAACCCCGGACACAACCTCGGGTAAGAGCTCCAGAATCCGGGAAATGGGCGTCGAGAGAATCACAAGTTCAGATTCCTCCACACCCGCTTTCAATTGATCATAGTCAAATCCTGTGTCAATGGCCCCCATTTTTTTCGCGGCTTCAACTGTCTCGGGTCGGCTGACCCCGACGATCTCTCGTCCAATCCCAAAGCGCTTGAGGGCAAGCCCGAGCGATCCACCGATCAGCCCGACGCCAACGATCGTAATCCTGGCTGAAGCGAATTGGGTATCATCCGACATAGTCGACTCTTCGAGCGTATCTCGTATCTCGTGAAGTGTATCTCGTCGGATACATCTTGCTCTCCGAATAGGATAGAATCGAATCGCGCTGTTGTACTAAGAAGGTCATTAACGCCGAGATACCTGATACGAGATACGTTCCCTCCCATTCCGCAATCCCAGATCCGCAATCCGCAATTAAACCACGCCTTATCGGATTCAGCACACCTCTGCGACCTGTCTCACAAAATCTTCCGACGCCTCCCAACCCAGACAGGAATCCGTGATTGATTTTCCGTAGACCTCTTCATCTACGTCTTGAGATCCCTCCACCAGATAACTTTCGACCATGAGTCCCCGGATCATCCCTCTCAAAAGATCAGAACTCTGGAGGCTTCGGATCACTTCCATGCCGATCCTCGGCTGCTCCTGGAACTGCTTGTTCGAGTTGGCGTGGTTTGTGTCCACGATAATCGACGGATTGGCAGGCGAGCGTTTCAAATACGCTTCAGCGATGTGGATCAGATCCTCGTGGTGATAGTTCGGAATGCTCCTCCCGGAAGAATCTACGAAGCCCCTCAAAAGGGCGTGTGCCAGAGGATTACCGGTCGTCTCGACTTCCCAGCCGTTGTAACTGAAAACGTGAGATAGCTGAGCAGCATAGATCGCGTTCAACATCACGTCCAGATCTCCGCCCGTCGGGTTCTTCATCCCAGCGGGCACGTCGAGGCCGCTGGCCGTCAGCCGGTGCTGCTGGTTTTCTACAGACCGCGCCCCGATGGCGACGTAGCTCAGCACATCTTCGAGATAAGGCGTATTTCCAGGGTAGAGCATCTCGTCCGCAGCCGTCAGGTGCGATTCCCCAAGGGCCCGCACGTGCATCCTCCGAATGGCACTGATGCCCTCGGCAATATTGGGTTCCTTCTGAGGGTCCGGCTGGTGCCCCATACCCTTGTACCCTTCCCCTGTCGTCCTCGGCTTGTTCGTGTAGATTCTCGGGATCAGAACGAGCCGCTCCTTTACTTCCTCCTGGAGCCTGGCGAGTCGGCTTACGTATTCACAAACCGCATCTTCGTCGTGCGCCGAACATGGCCCGATCACAACGAGAAATTTCTCGCTCTTCCGCTCGAAAATCGCCCGGATCTCCTGATCCCTCTCAGACTTGATCCGCTTCAACTCCTCTGAAAGGGGAATCGCCTCCTGAATGGCCTCGGGACCCGGAAGCTCGCAAATCGCTGTAAAACTCATCCCTCTAACTCTCCTACCTGCCGGCCAGGGTTTTACTCCTCCGCTCCGCTGTCCTCCTCCTCCATGCGCCGAGACTCATCGATGATCATCTGAAAAAGTCGATCGACAGCTTCATCGGGCAACGGCCCCGAATTCAGCGTCTTGAGACGGTTTCGAATATAGGCTTCCCGATCGGGTGAATAGACTGGCTTTGCATTTGTGGCCTTGATCTTACCGATCTCCAGCGCCAGGGATACCCTTTCGTTCAGCAGTTCCAACAACTTCGCATCCAGTTCATCGATCTTCTTTCGCCAGTCCTCAATGTCCATGCGTTACCCCTTTTGAAGGCCCGACGAGCGTCTCCACGAATTGTCCCACATTGGAGATCAGATTCCCGCCCTTCTCGGCCTCCTCCCCGATTTTCCGAACGATTGCGCTCCCGACGACAACTGCGTCTGCGTAGGCGGCGATCTCAGAGACCTGATCGGGTTGCGACACACCGAAGCCCACGGCGATCGGCTCAGTCGTGTGGCACCGCACACTTTCAACCAGAGGCCGAACTCTATCTGAAAGTCCCTCGCGTTCCCCAGTAACACCCGTTCGAGAAACACAGTAGACGAATCCCGTCGAAACCGATGAGATCAAACGGATCCGGTGCTCCCTGCTGGTCGGGGCTACGAGGAAGATCGTATCCAAACCTCCTCTATTCAGGAGACGCTTATAGTCCCCGGCCTCCTCAGGAGGCAGATCCAGTGCCAGAACTCCGTCGACCCCTGCGTCTGCGGCCCGATCCGCAAAGGCTTCAAGACCCATATGGTGTACCGGATTGTAGTATGTGAAAAGGACAATCGGGAGGTCGGTTCGAGCACGAAGTCGTTCGGCCATGGCAAGAACATCCAGAAGGGAGACGTTGTGCAAAAGGGCCCTCTGAGCCGAGGCCTGGTTGATCGTCCCATCGGCCATCGGGTCTGAAAAGGGAACGCCCAGTTCTACGATATCTACCCCACGCTGCTCCAGTTCGAGCACGAGCGCTTCGCTCGTCTTCAGGTCAGGATCACCTGCGGTGACGTAGGCGATGAATCCGGTCTCGGAGTTCTCTTTGAGCCGGAGAAAGGTCCTCGATATTCGGGTCGTGATATCTATTCGTCCATCCCCCCTAAGAACTTTGCAGCCTGCTGAACGTCTTTGTCTCCCCTTCCTGAAAGATTGACGATGATGATGCTGTCCTTCTCCATGCGGGGAGCGACCTTTTTGACCTCTGCGATCGCGTGTGCGCTCTCGAGTGCAGGCAGAATTCCTTCCGTTTGACTTAGCCTCTCAAAACCTTCGAGGGCCTCCTCGTCCGTCGCGTAGGTATAATCGATCCGTCCCTCATCTCTGAGGTAACAGTGTTCCGGACCGACGCCCGAGTAGTCCAGCCCCGCCGAAACAGAGTGGGTAAGGGCGATTTGACCGTTTTTGTCCTGCAGAAGATAGATACGCGCCCCGTGAAGGACGCCCAGATCCCCGCCCTGAAACCGCGCCGCGTGTTCCCCCGTCGAAATTCCGTGCCCGCCCGCTTCCACACCGATCATCTTCACTTCCTTGTCATCCAGAAACTCGTGAAACAGCCCAATCGCGTTGCTTCCACCCCCCACGCAGGCGATCAGGCAGTCTGGGAGCCTCCCTTCCGCTTTTAGAATCTGCTCCCTGGTCTCCACGCCAATTACACGCTGAAAGTCCCTGACGATCATAGGATAGGGATGCGGACCGAGCACAGAACCAAAAATGTAAAAGGTCGTTTCGACGTTGGTCACCCAGTCCCGGATCGCTTCGTTGATCGCATCCTTGAGTGTTCTGCTTCCTGAGGTGACCCCGGTCACTTTGGACCCCAGAAGGCGCATCCTGAACACGTTGAGCGCCTGCCGGTCCATGTCCTCCGTCCCCATGTAGATCTCGCATTCCAGACCGAACATGGCCGCTACTGTCGCCGTGGCTACCCCGTGCTGACCCGCGCCAGTCTCCGCGATGATTCGCTTCTTGCCCATCCGCCTGGCAAGCAGGATCTGTCCCATCGTATTGTTGATTTTGTGGGCCCCGGTATGAGCCAGGTCCTCACGCTTCAGGTAGATCTTCGCACCTCCCAGCGCTTTGGTCAACCTTTCCGCAAAGTAGAGCGGTGTTGGCCGACCGACGTACTCGCGAAGGTAGGTGTCTAGCTCGCGCTTGAACTCTGGGTCATCCTTGGCTTCCCCGTAGGCCGCTTCCAGATCCTCCAGGAGACACATCAGCGTCTCCGGCACAAACCGGCCACCATATGGCCCAAAACGACCCTGTTCGTCAGGCAGCGTTGTTGTGTGTTTTACAGACGACACGTCGAATCACTTCCCTTTCATTCCGCAATCCAAAATCCGCTATTCAAACATCCCACCGGACGAGGTGATATTTCTGTTTCCCTCTCCGGACGACCAGATAGGTTCCGCCCAGACGATCTGAGGGGACGAACTGGCGATTGAGGTCTGTGCAGCGTTCCCCGTTTATCGTGATCGCACCATTTCCGGCATCCTCTCTTGCCTGACGCTTGGATGGCGAAACGCCGGCCGTCACCAGGAGATCGATCAGCCCAATGCCGTCCATCTTCTGGAGCGCGAAGGAGGGCACATCCCTGAACCCCTCCTCGATCTCCTCTGCTGAAAGCTTATCCAGGTCGCCATAAAAAAGGGACTGCGATATGTGCGCTGCCCGCTGAGTAGCCCCCGCCCCGTGCACCAACTCCGTCACGCTCTCCGCCAGAACGCGTTGCGCCGTCCGCTTTTCAGGTCGATCCAGGACCTCTGCCTCGACATCCAGGATCTCCTTTTTCGAGAGGAACGTGAAGATCTTCAAGAACTTGATAACATCGCGATCGTCTGTATTGATCCAAAATTGATAAAACTGGTATGGGCTCGATTTCACTGGATCAAGCCAGACGTTATCCGACTCCGTCTTTCCGAACTTGCTCCCATCCGCCTTTTCGAGCAGGGGAAAGGTCAGCCCGTAGGCCTGCTTCCCGAGTTTCCGCCGGATGAGCTCGATCCCAGCCGTAATGTTTCCCCACTGGTCGCTTCCGCCGATCTGCAACTCGCAGTCGAACCTGGAAAACAGTTCCAGGAAATCACACGCCTGAAAGACCATGTAGCTGAATTCCGTAAACGAGATGCCCGCCTCGAGTCGTGACGCCACGGACTCCTTGGCAAGCATGTATCCCAGCGGAAAATGCTTCCCGATATCTCTCAGGAATTCGATCATCCCGAGCTCGGAGAGCCACGTGAAGTTGTTTACGACGCTTGCCGCGTTGCCCTTCGATTCAAAATCCAGAAACTGTTCCAGCTGTCTCTTCTGCTGTTCCACGAACCCGTCCACGACTTCTTTGGTGTTCAACTGTCGCTCGGAGGCCCTGCCGCTCGGATCACCGATCAGACCCGTTCCCCCGCCGACGAGTGCAATCGGTCTATGTCCCGCCATCTGGAAGCGACGGAGCCCCAGGATGGGGATCAGGCTCCCCACGTGCAGACTGTCCGCCGTCGGATCGAAACCTGCGTAGAGCGTCACGGGTTCAGTGGAGAGCCTCTGCTTCAACCCCTCGGGGTCGGAATTCTGGGAAACGTATCCCCTGAATTCCAGGTCTTCTATGATATCCACTTGGGTGTTCCCCATTCGTCTCAAGAATCAGCGACCATCGACAGACCGAACGGCCTCGAAGAAGGCCGTCAGCTTCTGGTGATCCTTGCGTCCCGGTGCAGCCTCCACCCCACTGCTGCTGTCAACCCCGTAGGGTTGGACGGCCCCGATGGCAGCTGCAACGTTTTCAGGATCGATTCCACCCGACAGGATAATCCTCCTGGCCGAAGAAGCATTTCGCGCAACTGACCAGTCGAACGGTTCGCCGGTGCCGCCATACAAGCCCGCCCTGGCTGTGTCCAGCAGAAATGTCTCAACGGGGTATCGGCTCAGCTCATCTAGATCGAGCTCGTCACCCACGCGTACTGCCCGGATGACAGGAATCGAGTATCCGCTGCAGGCCTCGGGCGGTTCATCGCCGTGGAGCTGAATGGCCCTGAGGCCGACGAGGCGCACAATCTCTTCGGTCCGCTCCTTAACCTCATTCACGAAAACCCCTACAGGGGTAACAAACGGAGGCAATCCCGCCACAATCTCAGCAGCGCATTCGGGGCTGACATAGCGAGGGCTCTCGTTATAGAAGATAAGCCCAAGTGCGTCAGCCCCAAGCTCAGCCGCGAACAGGGCGTCTTCCGGATTCGTAATCCCGCAGATCTTCACCTGAACCATACCGTCCTCACGCGGCCTGCCGTCCCAGCAATTCACGAAGTTTCGCACCCATATCGGCCTCCCGCATCAAACCCTCTCCAATCAGCACCGCATCCACGCCGACATCCTGCACCTTAAGCACGTCATCCCTGGTAAAGATCCCACTTTCGCTCACCACAATCGTCCCGCTGGGAATCTTTTTTACGACCGTCATCGTCGTCTGCAGATCGGTCTCAAAGGTCCTGAGATCTCTGTTGTTGATCCCGATGATCTTTGCCTCCGCCCTGAGAGCGACCTCGAGTTCCGCTTCGGTGTGCACCTCGACCAGGGCATCAATCCGGACTTCCCTGCACAGATCGATGAAATTCCCTAGTTCGCCGGCCGATAGGGCGGCGACGATCAGCAGGACAGCAGAGGCACCCAAATGCCTCGCCTCGTAAACCTGGTAGGCGTCAACGACGAAATCCTTACGAAGCACTGGAATATTGACCGCTTTGCGCACAAGGCTCAGGTCGCCCGCCGATCCTTGGAAGTACTTTTCGTCTGTTAGGACAGAAATGGCCGACGCCCCCTGTGACGCATAGGTCTTCGCGATCGCCACCGGATCGAAATCGGCCCGAATAACCCCCCGGGAGGGCGACGCCTTCTTCACCTCGGCGATCACTGCAACGTCCTCACTGGCCGTAAGGCTCCCCGCGAAAGAAGAACCTGGCAGGCGACTCGCGGCCGTTTGTGCCATTTCCTCGATCGACACCTGCTTGCGGGCCTCCGAGACGAACGCTCGCTTGTACTCGATAATTTCGTCTAGAATTCCACCCACGTTATCAATCTTCCTGGAATTTGCCCGCCATCCCCCGCGATCCACGGAAGTTGACGACTAATGCTCGCTATGCCCGACCCTTCGATATACGGACGCGCGATCCAAAACGAACTTACAGCCTCCGCACTCAGGGATTCAGGGGGGTTGTCGATAAAGTGATCCATCTGTTCTGCATTCGATTCCGCAATCCCCAATTCGAAATCCGCGATCCGCGATCTCTTACCCGAACCCCGGTACCCGTATTTTGCTTTCCCCCGGGCGACGCGTGCGTCGCCCCTACACCGCCGATCTCTTATGATACCCGGTACCCGGTCTTTTCACGATCCACGAACGTCGATCCACGATCCACGGCATTAAGTGTTACTTTCCGCAATCAGGCCTTCCAACTTCTGCATAGCCATTCCAGAATCGATCGCTCCCGCAGCAATCTCGACCCCCGTTGAGATATCCTCTGCTCTCCCGCCCGCGACGAGGGCCGCGGCAGCATTCAGGAGGACGACATCCCGTGTCGGACCTTTCTGACCGACCAGCACGGACCGGAGGATATCGGCGTTCGTCTCGGCATCTCCCCCTTTTAGATCTTCCGCGCTGCTCCGCGAAAGCCCGAAATCTTCCGGCGCAACCTCGTAGCTCTTTACGTCTCCGTCTTTTAGCTCAGATACTCGGCTTGGACCCGTCAGCGTAATCTCGTCCAACCCATCCAGACCGTGTACCACGAGGGCCCGCTCAGATCCGAGCTGCCCAAGCACCTCGGCCAGCGTCTCGGTCAAATCACTGTCGTAAACCCCAATCAGCTGCCGACGTGCGCCCGCAGGATTCGTTAGCGGCCCGAGGACATTGAAGATCACGCGAATGCCGATCTCACGGCGCGGGCCGATGGCGTGCTTCATGGCTCCGTGCAGCGCGGGCGCGAACAAGAACCCGATACCTACCTTGTCCAGGCACGCGCCAACCTTCTCCGGTGTTGCTTCGATGTTCACACCGAGCGCCTTCAACACGTCGGCACTTCCGCATTGGCTCGATGCCGCGCGGTTTCCGTGTTTCGCTACGCATAATCCTGAGCCGGAAACCACAAAGGCGGCCGTTGTGGAGATATTGAATGTACCTGAACGGTCGCCACCCGTCCCGCAGGTATCGACGACGATGTCGTGACTTGTCTCTATTGGAGTTGCTTTTTCACGCATCACTTCAACAGCGCCAACGATCTCATCCACCGTCTCCCCTTTAAGGCGGAGCGCTACCAGAAACGCACCAATCTGTGCCTCGGTCGCCTTCCCGGACATAATCTGGTCCATCACTGCGACGGTTTCTCCGCGAGTGAGATCCTCACCCTCTATCACTTTAGCAATTGCTGCCTGCATGTCCATTTCTATCCCCTCAGGCCTCCAAGAAATTTCGAAGGAGATTTTTCCCTTCACCAGTCAGGATCGACTCTGGGTGGAACTGGACGCCCTCGACGGGCAGCTTTTTATGTCGAACGCCCATGATTGTTCCCTCCGACGTTTCGGCCGAGACCTCCATACAGTCCGGCAGTGTTTCTCTATCCACGACAAGGGAGTGATAGCGGGTGGCAACGAAGCCCTGCGAAAGACCCTTGAAAACCGTCCTGTCGTCGTGGTATATCTCCGAAACCTTGCCGTGCATAATTGTGGGTGCGCCGACGATGTCGGCCCCGAAGGCCTGACCGACCGATTGGTGTCCCAAACAGACCCCCAGAATGGGAAACCGGCCTGCAAACACCTGAATCAATTCCACTGAGATTCCCGCCTCGTTCGGCGTACACGGGCCGGGCGAGATCACAACCTTTTCTGGCGCAAGGCTTTCCACTTCCTGAAGTGAGATCTGATCGTTGCGATGGACCTCCAACTCGGCCCCCAGCTCTCCCAAATACTGGACCAGGTTATACGTGAAGGAATCGTAATTATCGATCATCAGGATCATCTGAGTTCCCCGCGCTCCGCCAGCTCGACCGCTCGGAATAGTGCCCGGGATTTGTTCACAGTTTCCTGGTATTCGTTTTCGGGGACCGAATCGAACACGATACCTCCTCCTGCCTGTACGTATGCCTTGCCGTTTTTCAGGATCATCGTTCGAATCGCGATGCAGGTGTCCATGTTTCCAGAAAAGTCGATGTAACCCACGGCACCAGCATACGGTCCCCGCCGGGTCGGCTCGAGCTCGTCGATGATCTCCATCGCACGAACCTTCGGGGCCCCTGAAACCGTGCCAGCGGGGTAGCACGCGAAAAGGGCGTCGAGCGCATCCACGTCCTTACGGAGTTCACCCATCACGTTCGAAACGATGTGCATCACGTGTGAATAGCGCTCGATCACCATCTGATCGGTCACGCGAACCGTGTTGAATTCTGACACACGTCCGACGTCATTTCGGCCGAGATCAACAAGCATAATGTGCTCGGCCCGCTCCTTTTCGTCGGCGAGCAGCTCATCGGCCAGGTGACGATCTTCCTGCTCCGTCTGACCCCGCCATCGCGTTCCAGCGATAGGGCGCACCTGAACGACCCCTTCCTCTACGCGAACGAGCAACTCCGGAGACGTGCCGACAATCTGCAGGTCTTTGAGATCCAGGTGAAACATATACGGTGAAGGATTCACGACACGAAGCATTCTGTAGACGTCTAAGGAATCTACCGTTACTTCTGTTTCAAATCGTTGAGAGAGCACCACCTGGAGCACGTCTCCCGAAACGATATATTCCTTGCAACGACGAACCTTGTCCAGATAATCCGAAGGTTCGGTGTTTGACCGCACATCGCAGGCGCTCCCCCCTTTAGAAAGCGTAACCAGGGACGGACGCTGCAAGGTCTCCTCCAGAGAGATGATCCGGTCCACCGCTCTTCGGTAGCTGGCCTCCAGATTTCCACTCGTGTGAACGTTCGAAATGAGATGAATCTGGTGTTGGATGTTGTCGAACGCCAGCAGCGTATCGAAGAACAGAAAGAGGATATCGTCCAGTTCCATGTCATCCACCGTCTGGTCTGGAATGTCCTCGATCAGGCGGATCGCATCGTAGCCGACGTAGCCGACGGCGCCGCCTGTAAATCGCGGCAGGCCATCCACGTGTACCGAACGAAAACGCTTCAACAGCTTTCGGAATTCGGAGATCGGATCTCCTTCGAACGTCTTCTTTTCGCCCTTTTCCAGATCCTCTACCTGGATTTCGGCGCCCCGCGACCTGAAGATGAGAAAGGGTCCGACGCCCAGGAACGAGTAGCGACCGATCTTCTCGCCACCCTCCACGCTTTCGAACAGGAAGGCGTATGGGCTTTTGGAGCGAATCTTGAGGTAGGCCGAGACAGGCGTCTCGGTGTCAGCCAGAATCTTACGAGACACCGGAACCAACCCTCCGCGATCAGCCAAACCGCGAACGTTTTCGAGGGAAATCATGATCCAACCCGATCCTTGAATGTCCTGTAGAGATGCCCCGGCGGGGCGTCTCTACGGCTTAGCATTACGGAAAAAACGAATGAAAACATTGTCAAGGCCTTTAGATGAACGTAAAAAGGGCCGTGAGCGTATGCCCACGGCCCCTGAATCGGTCGGTCAGAACCTCGTTAACCAGGTGGGCATACAGCTCCCCGCGCGCCTTGCCGGTAATACCAGAAGGACCCATCGTATGCGTTGCGCCAAAAGAGCGTGCTGCCCGTTTGCAAGTTCAATTTCAGTCTCCTTTTGATGCTCTGTAATAAAGATTAAGAAATTGTGATCGTGCTGTCAAGCCATTTTCCAGCCAGACAGCTGAATCTATTTCTGAACCCGGTTAGACCTCGATTTCTATATCGTTCTCTGTGACCCGTACGTTGAATCTGGTGACGTCCTCGAAGGCCGGCGGCGCAGTAACCGCCCCCGATTTAATGTTGAAACAGGCGCCGTGCCAGGGGCATTCCACCTCCTCGCCCTCTATGAAACCTTCGCTGAGTGGTCCGCCTTCGTGGGGACACGAGTCATCGATCGCGTAGAAATCGCCCCCCAGATTGAACAGCGCGATGCGCTTGCCCTCAACCTCGACGCATCGTCCCGATTCGCTGGAAATTTCAGATTTCTGAGCTACTGTGACGAATTTTGGCATCAAAACCACTCTCATGGGAATAGGCACCGATAACTGTAGGATCCGACTCCAGTCGGGGAACAGGGCGATTGCGTTGACTAGGGCCCGAGGTTAAAGGTGCTGAGATTGCCGGCATTGCATTCTGGCCTTAGAAGAAGAATGTGAAGCCAGTTCCCGGTCAGGAGACCGGTCCTACAGCGATGGCCGGCAAAAGTATGATCGGACTCGGCGAAGAACCCATTTCTACGGCATGGCATATGCGTAAGTCTGGTCCCGTTCCATTTGGATCGCTTCTTCATCAAAACGGAAATAGGTACGCGGCGGCAGGATGCCCCAGGTATTCGATGAATGCGGCGCGTCCGGATGCCGGAACGGCACGTGGTCAATCTCCAGCTGCTGCATGTCACAGTATAGTTCTACAAAGATGTCTTCCTCGGGCATACGCAAGTAACTGAAGATGTTTCGGGCCATGCCATGACGGCCCGGTCCCCACGTTACACTTCTCTCGTTTTTTGCCAGATGGTCCAACGCGACGCGCATCTCGCCCCAGTCGACCAGCTCAAGGGCGATGTGGTGAATGTGGTTGAATCCCTTTTGCAAGAAGGCCGCTACGTGGTGAATCGGGTTCACGTGCAGCCACAATCCCTCATCGCCAATCCAGTCTGTTACTGAGAAGCTGAGTTTTTCCACGTACCATTTTTCGGCCCGTTTTACGTCCTCTGTCAGGTAGTTCACGTGACCCAAACGACGCGGGTGGAAGCCGGGCACCTCCCCAGTTAAGATCATTTCAGCGGGGCGCGTGTCCTCGGACGTTTGGCGCTCCAGTAGAACAATGCCATTTCCGTCGGCATCAGAAAGCCGCAGACCCTTGTCCCGCACAGGGACCCCAATCTCTCGGGCCTCCACCCCACGCCTGGAGAGCTCCGCCGCAGCCTCGCCCAGGGTCAGGCCCGGCATGAGCTCGTAGGCGACATACTCGAGCCCTGGTTCCTTTGGTGACGGAAGCAGCAACAGACAAAAGTCTTCGTGTGTGCAGCGCAGACGGGCGTGGTCATCAAAGCACGCTCCGTTCAAGCCGTAGAGGTGTGACCACCGTTCAAAGGCCTCGGCCAGGTCCGCCACGCGTAGCGCAGCGTGGTGCAAAGCCGTTACGAGTTTCATCGTCTGTTCTTCCTTCTTAGTTATCCGCGCCAAACTCAGAGGCACGTCGTTCCGCTTCGTCTTCAGGTATGGTCAGTGCGACGTGAAGTGTGGCCCCGGTAACGGCAGGCTGCTCGCCAATCGGCACCAGGTCCCTGTCCAGCTCGACCACCGTATTCTCCAGGCGGCCGATTCCACTGACTTCCACCGCAACTACATCCCCGATCTCTACTGGCCTCGAGTTGGCCGGAGTGCCCGTGAGCAAGAGGTCACCCGGTTCCAGGGTGATCAGTCGGGCGATGTCCGCGATCTGGTAAGCGAAAGAGAAGATGAGATCGCTGCCGGTATGACCCTCCTGGACCACCTCGCCGTTTACCGTGGTGCGCAGGGTCAGGTCATCGGGGTCGACATCTTCCGCGTCCACCAATACCGGACCGACCGGGCAAAACCCATCCTGGCCTTTCACCCGAAACATCGAACCGCGGTCGGCGTGCCGGAAGTCGTGAACGCCCCAATCATTGGCGATCGTGTACCCGGCTACATAGCTCAGCGCCTCCTCGACAGGCACGTTGACGCATTGCTTTCCGATCACGACGGCGACCTCCCCTTCGTAATTCAGAAAGTGGCATCCGCGAGGTCGGGCGATCGGAGCGGTATGGTAAGAAAGGGCCGTCGGCGGCACCATAAAGTAAGAAGGGTACTGGGGAATGCTTTTCATCTTGTATTCGACACAGCGGCTGCGGTAAGAGAGGTGAGTGGCCATTATTTTCGAGGGTGCCACAGGCGGCCGATACTTGGCCTTATCCTCGTCAACCGACTCCCCGGTCTCGAGTTTGATCACGCCGCCCTCGACCACGCCCCATACTGGCTTCCCGCCATGGAGAATCCGGGCACGTTTCACTGATGCACCACCCTGTCGTGTTGAGCAAGGACCTCGCCACCCTCCACCGTGTAGGCAAAGGAAAAACGATAGCCCATGATAATCTCTTCGGGAGCAATAGCCTTCAGGTCCTCTATCGTATCCGGGTAAAAAGTCAGCTCGGCATCCCCCTCCCAAATTTCCGTGACCTCGCGGTCGAACCCGCCGGCCTTGACCATTTCGAAAACGTCGGGGACCAGGCCGTCGTAGGCCGGGAAGTGACGGGTATTGTGCATCGGAGGATCATTGACCGTCGGGCCTGTCTCAGAAATTCGTTGAAGGGTAACCACAGCGCGTGCAATCTGTCGGTCGTTCGCGCAGCACGTTGCACCGAAACGGGCACCCGCCTCGATGGCCGGGAAGGCCTTCCCCACTGGATACACGCGTGTCATGTGGATGGAGCCCAGTTTCTTCGGAAAACCCTGAATCCAGCCCCGATACATCGCGAAGTCCTTATCGACCCAGATATAGACACAGCGGCTGGCCGGTTTTCCGTCGTATTTACAGCCCACCACGATGAAAAACTCCTTGTATTGAGACTGAATCGGGTCGACCAGTTCGTGAAAATCGTCCGAGCAGGATTGCCAGTCCGCGAAGATGGCGGCAACCGCACCCGGGTCGTCTGCCGGTTGGAGTTCCGGAGGCAACAGGGCGGTGACGGCTTCCGGATCGGTTCGGTATTCGACAATCAAGAAGTCACCCGAGTAGTGCCACGGCGGAGGCGGCACGATACCGGCCCTTCCATCGGGCGAAAGGGGGGCCGTGTATCCACTGATGGGCATATCCACACCCTCGCTTGGGTTATCGAACCCAGGTCGCTTTGACGGGAAGGTGCTTGATTCCCGAAATGAAATTTGAACGCAGCCTCTCTATGGGGCCGCCCAGTCTTATGTCTGCCAGAAGAGGTAGCAACTCTTCGAAGAGCACCTTAATTTCGAGGCGAGCCAGATGCTCACCCAGACACTTGTGGGGACCTCTCAGACCGAACGCGACGTGGTTATTCGGCGAACGCTTGATGTCGAACCGGTAAGGATCGGGAAACTGCTGCTCGTCGTAGTCACCGGAGATGAACCAGATTACCACCTTGTCATCCGCCTTGATGTGCCTGCGACCCAGTTCAGCGTCCTGTGTCGCCGTGCGACGAAAATGCATCGTCACCGAGCCCCAGCGTAGAATTTCTTCGGTCGCGGACGACATCAAGGTCAAGTTGTCCCTCAACTCAGCCATCTGTTCCGAGTGGTTGATCAGGGCCAGCATTCCCGCGGCCATTGTGTAGCGCGTCGTGTCATTTCCTGCAGCGACGAGTAAGGTGAAAAAGTTTTTGAACTCCTCTTCGGAAAGCCGATTCCCATCCCGCATCGGCTGGAGCAGGCGGGTAATCAAATCTTCGGCAGGATTCGCCATGCGTTCTCTGGCCTGGTTCTCGGCGTATTCGAACAGTTCGTAGCTCACGGGACTTCGGAATGGCATCAGTCGATATTCATCCGTGTCCACCAGATCGACAGGGTGAGTCGTAAACTCCGGATCCATGTTGCCGATCAGCGCATCACCCATTTTAACGAGCCAATCCCCGTCGCTGTCGGAGACCCCTAACAGTTTCCCCAACATCCGCATAGGGAGTTGCGTCGCAACGCGTTCCACGAAGTCGAACTCACTTTCTCCCTTCACATCATCGATCACCGCCCGTGCCTGCAGACGGATGGCAGCCTCATATGCATTTACTGAATCGGGCAGGAACTGTGGCTGCACCAGACGCCGGTACCTCGAGTGCTCGGGTGGGTCTACCTCCATGAGCGTACAACGCGCCTCCAGCTCTTCCTCATCCATTTCCTCTAGGCGAATGCCAGAGGCGCTAGAGAACAGGCCCGGGTCGTGGCTCACTGTGATGATGTCCTCATAGCGGGTCACGGCCCAGAATCCAGAACCCTCTTTCTCCTCCCACCAACTTACCGGGTCTTCGTGGCGCAACCGTTTGAATGTGGCGTGCGGAACGCCCTGCACGTAGATGTCAGGGTCGGTTATGTCGGCGAAGGCATCGCCGAGGTCGGATTTGGGAGGGGTTGTTTTCACTGCAGGCATCTCTTGTGTCGTGCAAAACCAGCATACATGACCACAGACCGCGGACAGCTAACCCCTATGATCACGCCATTCATGTCGCCGTCTGCGGTCGTGGATCACTTTCTAATAGAAAGGCAGATAGTAGCGCAGTTCCCAATCCGTTACGGCGGCCGCGAACTTTTCCCACTCGAATCTCTTGTTGGCGACGAAGTTATCGACCAGCTCCTGACCGATTGCCTCCACCAATTCACGGTCTCTTTCGAGTGCGTCCAGCGCCAGGTTAAGATCGTCAGGAACGTGACGATCTGTGCTCACGTTCTCAAGGCCGTCCTGT
Source organism: Candidatus Latescibacterota bacterium (assembly GCA_965248435.1). GTDB lineage: Bacteria > Latescibacterota > UBA2968 > UBA2968 > CBDFJH01. Next base: position 4,550,274 of record OZ252100.1, on the reverse strand, counting down.
TCTTCGGCGGCCGACGGCTGGAGCTCGTTAGCCACACCCAACCGCGCTGCCTGCAGCACCGCGGCAGTGGCGAGATACGGATTCGCAGCTCCGTCACCCATCCGATGTTCAAGTCTTGTCGCAGTACCGCGTTCTTCCGGCACTCGGATTGTCACAACGCGGTGGTCATACCCCCAGTTTGCCCAGTAGCCAACGAGCTGTCCCGGACACAGTCGTTTGTATGCGTTGACCGTTGGCGCAAGCAAGGCCGTCATGCCTTCGTGATGCTCCACAAGACCACCGATACAGTAGTGAGCAATTTGTGATAGACCATCCGCAGATTTTGGATCAGAGAGCGGGTTGTTTCCCTTACCGTCCTCGAGCGAAAAATTGATGTGAAGACCGCTGCCGCCCCGATCTCCCAAGGGCTTGCCAAGGGTCGTGAGCAACAGGCCGTGCTTTGCCGCCAATTCTCTCGCCATCAACTTGAACAAAAAGGCATTGTCAACCGCTTCGAGTGCATCACCGTAGCGCAAAGTCAGTTCGAACTGGGGCGTCTCGTACTCCGAATTTACCGACTCGACGGGAAGTTCGCACGCCTCGGCAGTTTGCATAATTTCGTCCATCAGACCGATCGGATCGACGGCTGTTCCCGTGCCGTAAACGTAAGCCCCGGGTGTGTCCCATTCGGTCCACTCTCCGCTGCCATCACGCTGAAGCACGAAAGCTTCGAATTCAATGCCGATCTTCACTTTGTAACCCAGTGCCTGCCAATCGTCGACCGCTCTCCGTAACGCCAGTCGCGAGGAGATGGCCAGCGGCTTACCCTGGAATTGCAAATCGCCCACCACAACGCCAGTGTCTTGTTCCCAGGATGGTTTGACATCCTCCGCCGAAAAGGTAAGCTCGCAATCCGGCAGACCTTCCAACATTCCGGCTCCTGGGGCAGGTGTCAACGTCCTGTCCAGCGCCGTGGCAAACAGCGTGATGCATTGCCGCACCCCCTGTTTGGCGAGGGCTGCGGGAACGTACTTTCCTCGTGCCAGACCCAGTTGATCCGGGAAGAGGGCGCGAATCCGTCTGTAAGATCCTTTCATGGCTCACCCTTCGCCTTGGGATATCAGTTGAGTTGTGATTCCCCAAGTACGATTGAAATCAAATGGTTACTACAATCAATCTAGCTGATTCTGGTCGTTTGGGCAATACAACGCCCTTGCCCACTTCCTTCAATCTTGGAATCATTTCTCGTTCGTAGCAAATTCTACCAGGCTGTCGAAGAGTCGCTGTTGAGTCGGGTCATCGGCTGCTGTGACTTCCGGATGCCACTGAACAGCCACTAGCCACGGATGGTCAGGTAACTCTACCGCCTCGATCGTTCCATCAGGTGCGTGGGCGACGACTCTTAACGGCTGTGCAAGTTTTTCGATCGCCTGGTGGTGCCACGATGCCGTTTCTACAGAGTCGGCTTGCATAATTTCAGCCAACCGAGAATCCGAATGAATTTGAACGGAATGAGGAATCGGGCTACGGGGAGGAGCACGGTGGCTAACCTTTTCTCCTACGACATCCGGCAAATGTGGGATGATCGTGCCGCCAAGTGCCACATTGAGCATTTGCATCCCACGACAAATGAACATCAGCGGCATTCGCGTGCTAACAATTTTTGAGATGATAGCGAGTTCGGTCTCATCCCTTTCCGGGCTGACGTTGTATAGGGCTTCGTGATCCTGGCCTCCGTACGAAGCGGGATCGATGTCGCCGCCGCCGGACAGAACCATCCCGTCCAAAAGGACCAGCAACTGGTCCAGGCGTCTTTCACCCGGCGGAATCAAGAAGGGGATGCCTCCTGCTCGGCGCAGCGCATCGACGTACTTGTCGGGTAGGGTAAAGCCGTGTTGATCATCACGGTGATGAGTCGTCATACCTATGAGAGGTGCATTTCTCATGAGGAGATTCGCAGGGTTGAAGAAAAAAGAAAATCGTCAATGCGGCCACTCTGCAGCAGACATTGACGACGGTTTCAAAGGCTTCACTCAGCAGCAGCTCCAGAGGAGACGATTAGATTGATGCAATTGCGCATCAAAAGATCGACTGGTCGCCTACTGAATTAAAGCTCGTGTTATTCGAAAATGAACACCGATACTGCTATTGTTCCCTCGAGAGACTGTCTTTGCCTCACTGAAGGTTACGTACGGCCTGCACGATTAGGTGAGATGCCCCGTCTACCGCTGTCTTTTCGGTGTTAATGATCATGTGATAATATTCTGGCCTATCCCACACAATACCGAAGTGTCGCTTGATGTAGCGACGACGCTGGTCGTCCACTTTTCGGATACGCTTAATCGCGTCGTCCCGGAGGAGACCATCTTCCTCCATGAGGTATTGGATCTTGAACGCCTCATTCGCCACAATCCGAACGTGAAGGACATCTGCTCGGTCGGAAAACAGCGCCTGGCTGCCTCGTCCGGTTATGACTACATTTCCCTTATTCGCAATGTGAAGCATCACCTTTTGCGTCATGCTTACATAAGCATCCTCATCCAGGTTCTCCTGCAGTTCGCCCTCATCGCCCAAGCCCGGAACACCCACCATCGTCCCCCACAAATCTCCCTCGAAACCGGTTACGACTCCTGGGTGGGTCGGGGTCAGTAATTTTCGGACGGCCCGGGCTATGGGATGCTCGGGTTGTTCGTCGAAGCTTTCAACCTCCGAGACCGGTACGTTTGCCTCCAGTGCAACCCCCCGGATCAGGTCTTTGTCCAACAGGAAGTACCCAAGGGCCTCAGCGGCCTTGGCACCCACTTTACGGCCGCCGCTACCGTACTCCCTGGAAAGGGTTATGATCGCCATGCTCTTTCCCCTTGAAGAAATAAGGATCGTCCGAATCCCCGAATAACCGCCCGGTCACCCGATGCGTTTGGAGGTCCTTCGATGTGTGGCAAGGCCGGTATACTACAAATATAATGTTCAGGGGGCTTTGAATTCAAGCATTGAAATTTTTGCTGTTGCCAGGAACTGTAGGATAATGACCAGGCAACCAGAACCAGAGATAAGATATTGTTTATTTAGCCTATACAAAAAAGTAAGAGTAGCTAACGGTTGTTCCCTCCAAGCTGTCGTATGACCGACGTACCGCGCTATCTACCCCTTCCCAACACTTAAAAAACTGGTATATTTTCAATAAGTTATGGACAGGAATCGTCTTAGTGAAGGGGAGGGTCTAAAGTTCTCTAAAGAGGCCCCGAGATGAAATTTTTGCACCAAGAACCTGATACGCGTACCGTCCAGAGCTACATGGCAGAGCTTCGAAAATATCCTCCTATGAGTCGGGAGGAAGAAGAAAAGACCGTGCTACGGATCCGAAAAGGAGATCAGAAGGCCGTTGAACATCTGATCACCTCAAACCTCAGGTTTGTGGTCAGCGTCGCAATGCACTATAGAGGGCGGGGTCTGCCCCTCTCAGAACTCATCGCGAACGGGAACCTCGGGCTGATACAGGCCTTGAAACGGTTCGACGAAACCCTCGGAAACAAATTCATCAGCTATGCGGTCTGGTGGATCCATCAATCGATTCAAAAGGCCCTCAAGCAGAACTCGATCGTCTCCGTGCCCGCAAATAGGCAGGAAGACATGGGGCGAATCCTCCGTCACCAGAACCGAATGACTCAAGAACTCGGTCGGACGCCAACGCTCGAGGAGGTTTCGAATGACGTCAAGATCAGCCGTGAAAGGGCCGAGCGCGCGTTGAAGAGTGTAAAACCCATCCTTTCACTGGACACACCGCTCTACGAAAAACCGGACCGGGGAGATCGAACGCTTCTGGACGTGATCAAAGCAGAAGCAGAGGAGGTCGACAGTGTCGTGCTTCAGAGGGACCAAAGAGAGTTCATCCAGAAGTCTATGGCCTCCCTCACTGACAGGGAAAAGCATGTTGTAGGTGAGTATTTCGGCCTGGATGAGCAGCGCCCACGCACACTAGACAATATCGGCCAAGAGCTGGGAATTACACGGGAGCGGGTGCGACAGATCAGGAACCACGCCATGGGCCAGATGCAAGACTATTTCGAACGCCGAATGTCCGGGCTACCAGGCGCGTTCAAAGATTTGATGTAACCTGATCGTCCGCCTGATCATTCTTGGCCACCTGCAAGAAGGGGGACCACCTGAGGTCCCCCTTTGTCTATATTTGTCGAACCCTTAAGCTTCAGAAGTCTCGACTTCCCCTTTGCCGTTCGATTTTGCCTGATCCTTCTCCTTCTGTATGGCCTGTTCCAGTGCGGTGAACCGGTCCTCCACGACCTTCGACGCGGGGCATTTGCCCGTCATCCCTCGGTAGAGAAGATAACCTCCAGCCGCCGCAAGCCCTGCTCCGCCCAAAAACCGTCGGATCAGCCCCAGGCCGAACAGCAGGATCGTCCCGCCCGTCACGGTCGAGATCAGACGTTCCGTATCCCCGACCTCTCCTGTCCTCATTCTCTTCCGCGTCTGGTCCAGCAAGCTTACTTCTTCGACCTCTTGAAGTTTCTCAGTCGCTTCGGCCATGTCTCTCCTCCTTGTTCGGAGTTTCATACAATGTCCTTCACTTTCCCGCTTGAATGGACGCGTCATCTATACATAGGTGCTCCGTATGCTCTTCTTTGAAGCTTTGGCAAGGAGGAAGCAAAAACCCGCTCGACAACGGTGCTTCCAACAAGCCTTACACTTCACCTTCTTCGAAGCATGCTCGCTGATCCTTTCTGTTACGGAAAAGGCATGATCGCACTCAGTCAGTGGTAGTCATAGATCGGCATCTTCCAATCCCCCCTCTCCACCCATGACGCCCGGAACGAACAACAGTTCGCAGAATACCAGAAATGGCGGAGGAACCCCTCATCGGACCCCAAGAACTGACCCACTTAATATCAAACATGGCCTTAAAGATTGGGAATGTCAAGCGAAAGGCGATTTGCGACTAACTGTTTTAAAAATAAATTGTTATCTAAACGCCGTCGGTCGAAACATCTGTTCTGTGGTCAGGTTGGTTGTCCCTGCGGAGTTTATGCACCTTGAAAATGTTCAATACAGCGTGTTGTTCACGTGAAAGTGCCTGCTGCCCCAAAGAGACCCGGTTCTTCTCTCAACCTTCGCCACCTCTTCAGGCACAAACGGGTCAAACGATTCGCCTTCGTAGAAGACCGGTTCCCCCAGGTCCGAAAACGAGAAACTGTGAAAGACATTGTGCCCGTTGTAGTCCAGGACTCGGAGATCGGCGGATTGCTTCACGTGCCAGCCCGCCGTTGAGGCACTTCCGCCACACTTAGCGCCGGTCCTTTCCCACCCTGAAACCTCTACAAAAAAGAACAGAATAAGTAACCGTTTGATTTAGCGAAGATTAGGCCAATTCCTGGTTGGCTGATGGAACTGGCACAGCGATTGCAGAGTTTAAATAGCATAAGAGTGCCCTCCTAGTAGCACTGTGATTTCACTGAGATGATGGGATCGTAATGATTGAAATGCAGGTCAAGGGGCTGACCTCAGACGCGCTGAGGAAGCAGACAATCGTGTGGCTGAAGAGCGTCCGGGATGATACGATGCTTCCGATCATCATCGGGGAGACAGAAGCGGCATCGATCCTGGCCACCCTGACGAAAAATCGATCAGGCCGCCCCACCACTCACGATTTCTTCGTGGCCCTGATGGAAAAGCTCGGTGCCAAGGTGCAGGAGGTTCAGATCGTCGACCTTAAAGATGTGACCTTCTACGCCCAGATCGTGATCTCTTCAGTCCAGGAATCCATCTGCATTGATGCCCGCCCCAGCGATAGCATCGCCCTGGCCATCAGGTGTGGTGCTCCCATATATATATCAGAAAAGGTATTGTCAAAGGCAGGACTGATGGTCAAGCAGGGAAAGGCGGGATTCGAATTTGAAGCCAAGCCACCCCACTCCGACCCTGTGCAGGTTGGGTCGGATGATCTCAAGGACGCGATTGAACACCTCCTGAAGGAAACTCACCGGACAGATAATAGAGACGGGAGCAAAGGGGAGAGCAAAAGGAGACTGGAAGACTTGAGTCGAGAGATGCAGATTGCGGCGAAACTCGAGCGTTACGAGGAGGCGGCCCGCATCAAGAAGGAGATCGATCGCATCAAAGGAAAAACAGACTGATCTGGTGAGCCTGAGACCTTCAGCCCCCGGGAACAGGATTTCCGGGGGCGCTTCTTTTTGCCCAATACGTCCGGTAGGAGCGGTCTCCAGACCGCGAATAACAGAATTCGGATTCTTGATTTGACAACAAAAAAACCTCTCAACACTGATGAGAGGTAAGATCATATGGACAAAAAAGAACGCGGCCGCGAGCAAGAAACCAATCAGAAGCTATCCGCTCACGGCCACGTTAGACAGAAATCCACGTAGCCTCCTTTCCTGCACTGCGTCTGGGCACGCAACTCACATCCGTGATCCCTTCACTCAGACCGTTGGCCAGCGCCATTCGGGCCGTTTCGGAATATTGTATTCCAGGTCAGAAATTACGCTGACGATCCATGGTTTCCGTGCTGCGCAAGCCGCTCGGTCGAACACAGATCATTTCGGATGGTGCGCCCACGCTTCTTACTTTCAACTTCTGCCTAAATTATAGCCTACATCCCAACAGATGTCAATACCGTTTTTCGAGAAAAGACGATCGCAACATCATATTTTAAGCTATGTTATAAGAAAATCTCATCCGTTTTCCAATTATCATGAAGGGAATCTTATCCGCAGTCCGCCGGCGCCCCTGGTCAGCCACTTTTCAAGACTCCACAGCTTGACGGTGAACCATAACCTGGTACATTTATCATTGTAAAGCGCGGTTAGCGAATTGTGCCGGCGGATTTTCCTCTGTCGGGGAGGACGCCTATGGATGATTCAGTTTAGTTTGTAAAAAGCCCTCAGAGAAGGGCCATCTGCAGAGAAGTCTGGGCGTGAAAAATCATGTGTCCTCATCTGGCCTGGTGTCAAACACGGGGTCAGAAGAAGAGGCTCATAAAATCAAAATATAGCCGCACTGCCGAAGACTTTGGGCAGGTGCGGCTATTCTCGTTTGTGCTGCATCGAAGAGAGGTGATGCCTGTTATGGTAAGCGGAACTTTAATGAGGCAAAGAAAGATCCTGAGGCGTAGGAAAATCATTGGTTATGCCATCATCGGGGCGCTGATCGTTGGACTGGTGATTCTCTACTTTTGGCTGGTGATCGTGAAGCCAGGCCGGCGTTTCCCTGGCATAGAGAAGTTCAGGACGGATTTTTCCTCGAGGATAGAAGAAACACAGTTGTCCAGGCAGTTCCTGGATCAACTCCTGTACCATTCGTGATCGCACGCCGGATGCTCTCTAGGAGGAAAGGTCCACCCTCATAGGACGGTCTTATGTGGTGGTTGCTTGCCATTCTCGCGTTTGCCATCCTCGCAACATTCAAGTACTATACCGCGTTCGAGATCCAGAACCTGGTGAAACGCATTGAATCCCTTCGTGTCGGTCGGCGGAGGGATAAAGACAGCCTTGAGCAGGCGCGCGAAAGGCTTAAGGCTACGCGGGAAAATGAAGAGGTCCATCGATTTCGAGTCAGCGGGATGAAGGACGCGGTCGAAGACCTGCAGGACCGACATAGCAGTACGCGAGCGGATCGCAGGAGAAAGCTGACGATTACGATGTAGGGCGAGTCACTTGCGTTGAACCAAGCGACGGAAATTAAAACGCCCCGGCGTGCCTCAAGCCGGGGTCTGGTTCTTGACCACCACGTCCTGAACCCAGGAAAAGGCCGCCGCCGTTGAAGGCAGGCCGATCGTCCCCGCAGCCAGGGCGACGACCTGCTCGATCTCTTCCTGTGAGATGCCCAGGGAGAGGCCTTTACGCACACTGGCGTCTACAGCACCCTCTCTAAGTGCCCCGATGGCGATCCCCAGTTGTCACGAGCCAGGCCGTACGCTCATCCAATGGGCCTTGCTTTCCGGCCTCGGCGATAGATTCCCACGCCAGTTGGAGTTTGGGAAACCGATTTATGAATTCCTGATGCACCTTCGGGGGACGAGGTTCATTCTCCATCTTTTTCCTCCTCTTTGGCTGCCTGATCTTGTGGACTCTCTTTCGGAGTTTCCTCTTTCCGGCCTTCACCCAATGCCTTCTTGAATTCTATGATTCCCTTGCCCACACCCCTGGCCATCTCAGGAATCCGCCTGGCACCGAAGATCAGCACGAGGACCAGCACGATGATCAGAATTTCCCAGTGTCCGAAACCAAACATTGTGAGCACTCCTTTGCGGTAAACGATGCCTTTCATTCCGCAATCGGAAATTTCCGTGGCCCTCCGTGCACACCAGAGTCCTTCTCATCTAGCGCCATCTCGCAGCCTTTATACCTCACCCGACCCTTCCGTGTATTTGCCGATTTCCCCATAGCCTCCGTGATTTAAGGATACACTCCTAACGTACGAGCGGCCTCGCCCACCCTCGACACGGCCAACTCGTAGCTGGCCGTACGCATATCGACCTTCTCTTTGCGCGATACCTCCAGCGTCTCCGCGAAAGCCTTCTGCATAATCCGCTTAAGTCTTCGGTTGACCTCCTCCTCCTCCCAGAAGAACTCCATCAGCCCCTGCACCCACTCAAAGTAGGAAACGGTCACACCCCCGGCATTCGCAAGGATATCCGGAACCATGAAAACACCCCGATCGAACAGAATCTGGTCTGCCTCTGGTGTTGTCGGCCCGTTGGCTCCTTCCGCTACGATCTTTGCCTTGATTTCTGATGCATTGGATTTCGTAATCTGGTTCTCGAGGGCAGCGGGAATGAGTACATCACATTCCAACTCCAGCAACTCACTGTTCGTGACCGCATCCGAAGACCGGTAGTCTTTGACTTGCCCCGATTCCTGCTTGTGGGCCACGACAGCGTCCATGTCGAGCCCCTTAGGGTTGTAGATCCCGCCCTGCGAGTCGCTTACTGCCACGACCCTGGCCCCCTCTCGCTCAATCAGTTGGGCCGCGATCCGCCCCACATTCCCAAATCCTTGGACGGCCACCCGGATCCCCTCCGTCGGGATTTCCAGATTCTCGAGCGCGTCCATCACCGTAAAGACGCATCCACGGGATGTAGCCTCCTCGCGCCCTTGGGAGCCGCCCAGAAATAGCGGTTTACCGGTGACCACACTCGGAACCGTGTGGCCCACATTCATGCTGTAGGTGTCCAGGATCCACGCCATCGTCTGAGCGTTTGTACCGACATCCGGCGCCGGCACATCCTTGTCGTGACCCAGAATGATCATAAGCTCCGATGTCATCCGGCGCGTCATGCGCCTCAGCTCATTTTCAGTCATCTCTTTCGGATTGCATACCACACCCCCTTTCCCGCCCCCGAAAGGGATATTCACAAGGGCGCACTTCCAGGTCATCCACATCGCGAGTGCGGTCACCTCGTCCAGCGTCACGTCGGGGTGATATCGGATCCCCCCCTTCGCCGGTCCCCTGAGGAGGTTGTGGTGCACCCGATGACCGGTGAAAACCTGGACCGATCCATCATCCATCTCTGTTGGAATCGAAAAGGTAAAGGACCGCCTTGGATGCCGCAGCCGCTCGTGGGTGGCCTGGTCCAGTTGGAGCCGTTCCGCCGCAAGGTCGAGCTGCTGCTTGGCGATGTCCAGGGGATTCAGACGCTCCCCTTCCCTGTCCGCTGTTTCTGCATTTGAATTTCCCATGGTCCCCTCAGTAGGGTTATAAGCCTGCGTAGGCAGGTAAGTTCAACCACTAAATAAAGCCATTAATTCCCCCTCACCAAAAGATATCGTCACCCGTGAAGCAGCGACATTCAATCTCGTATCTGAGCATTTGGCAAGCAGCTATCGGGATGTGCCTTGCGCATCTCCCTCTTCTCCTTTCACGCTTCTGTCTTGCCCTGGTTTCCTGCCCAGTTCCCACCCCTTCCAAAGTGCATAGATCGCCGGAATGACCAGTAGCGTCAAGACAGTAGACGAGATCATCCCGCCCACCATCGGTGCGGCGATGCGCTTCATCACCTGCGAGCCGGTCCCGTGGCCCCACATAATCGGCAGCAGTCCCGCCATAATCGCCGTCACCGTCATCATCTTGGGCCGCACCCGATCCACCGCCCCGATCATGATGGCGCTGTAGATGTCACTCAGGCCCATTCCGACCCCCTTTTCTCGGCGCATCTCTTCGTAGGCGTGGTCAAGATAGATCAGCATGACCACGCCAGTCTCTGCAGCTACGCCTCCCAGAGCGATAAAGCCCACGCCCACAGCTATGCTCATGTTGTAATCGAGAAGGTAGATAAGCCAGATCCCGCCAACGAGCGCGAAAGGCAGCGAGAGCATAACGATGAGGCTTTCGATCACATTTCGGAAATTCAGGAACAGCAGCAGGAAGATAATCCCCAGGGTCAGGGGCATCACGACCTTCAGCCGTTTCTCTGCCCGCTGCATGTATTCATACTGTCCGCTCCAGATCACCGTATAGCCTGGCGGCATGGCGACGCCCTCCAGCACGGCCTGCTGCGCGCGCTTCACATACGTGCCAACGTCGATGCCCTTTATGTCGACATAGACCCACGCGTTCAGACGGGCGTTTTCGCTCTTGATCCCCGGCGGCCCTTTTCTGAACCGAATGTCGGCCAGCTGACCGATCGGCACCTGGGCCCCGGTCGGCGCTGGCACCAGGACGCGTCTGAGCGCTGGCAGGTTGTCGCGCAGTTCGCGCCCGTAGCGCAGGTTCACCGGATACCGTTCCAGACCCTCCACCGTGTAGGTGATGTTCATCCCTCCGACCGCCGACATGATGACGTCCTGTACATCCCCGACGGTCAGCCCGTAGCGTGCGGCTTCCTCCCGGTTGATTTCGAAGTCCAGGTAGTTTCCCCCTGCCACGCGCTCGGCATACACACTCAGTGTCCCCGGTACCCTTCGCATCACCTTCTCGATCCGTCTCCCGAGACGTTGAAGGATCTCCAGATCGTCCCCCACGACTTTGATGCCCACCGGGGTCTTGATTCCTGTCGAGAGCATGTCGATTCGAGTCTTGATCGGCATCGTCCAGGTGTTCGTCAAGCCCGGAAACTGGAGGGCCTCGTTCAAATCATCCACCAGCTTTCCTGGTGTCATTCCAGGACGCCATTCCTTCTCCGGTTTGAGCGTAATCGTCGTTTCGATCATCGACAGCGGTGCCGGGTCGGTGGCCGTCTCGGCTCGGCCGATCTTCCCGAACACGTGGTGGACCTCAGGGAATGTCCGGATGATCTTGTCTGTCTGCTGCAGGAGCTCCCTCGCCTTCGTGATCGAAATCCCGGGCAGCGTCGTCGGCATGTAGAGCAGGTCTCCCTCGTAGAGCGGTGGCATAAACTCCGAACCGAGCTTCTCCAGGGGAAAGAGCCGGTCCACGTTTACGAGCGCCCGGTAGCTCAGGCTTCTAGGGTTTTCCGAAAACCGGGACAGCACCGTGCTGGAAAAGGGGAAAACCGTCACGAACAGAACGACCCCGCCCACAACGATCGTCTTCACCTTATTGCGCAGCACCCAATCGATCATCGGCCGATAGGCCCAGATCAGGAACCGGTTGACCGGGTTTTTCCGTTCGGGAAGAATCCGGCCGCGAATAAGGTAGCCCATCAGCACCGGGACGATCGTAATCGAGAGAAACGCGGCCGCAGCCATCGCGTAGGTCTTTGTAAAGGCCAGGGGTTTGAAGAGCCGTCCCTCTTGGGCCTGAAGCGTAAAGACCGGAAGAAACGAAAGCGTGATGATCAACAGCGAGTAGAACAGCGCCGGACCTACCTCTCGGGAGGCATCCAGAACGATCGCCCAGTGTTCCTTCTTCCCCCCGTCGCGTTCAATATGCTTGTGAACGTTCTCGATCATCACAATGGCTGCATCAACCATGGCGCCGATCGCGATCGCGATCCCACCCAGGGACATGATGTTTGCATTGATTCCCTGATTCAGCATCACAGTAAAGGAGATCAGGATGCCCACCGGGAGCGTGAAGATCGCAACGAACGCGCTCCGAAAGTGCAGAAGGAAAATGATGCACACGAGCGCCACAACGACGCTCTCCTCGATCAACTTCTCCGTCAGGTTGTCGATTGCGCGAAGGATCAGGGCCGACCGGTCATAGGCCGTCTGAATCACGACCCCTTCGGGAAGCCCGGGCTTGAGTGCCTCCAGCTTCTCGTGCACCCGATTGATCACGGCCAGGGCGTTCTCCCCATACCGCATCACAACGATCCCTCCGACGATCTCTCCCTCGCCGTTCCAGTCGGCCAGTCCGCGCCGCATCTCCGGCCCCAACTCTACGGTCGCGACGTCTCTGACTCGGACCGGTGTCCCGTTGGCATCCACCCCCACCGGGATGCTCCGGATGTCATCCAGAGACTTTATGTAGCCAAGCCCTCGCACCATAAACTCCGTCTCGCCCATCTCGATCAGCCGCCCGCCCACATCGTTGTTGCTCCTGCGGATCGCAGTCTTGATCTTTTGCAGGGGCATGTCATACGCCAGAAGCCGGTTGGGGTCTACGGTCACCTGGTACTGCTTGACAAAACCCCCTATGCTGGCCACCTCCGACACGCCAGGCACACTCGTGAGTTCATATCGCAGGTACCAGTCCTGAATCGACCGCAGTTCCGACAGGTCGTGCGCCCCTGTTGTATCCTCCAGCACGTACTCGTAGACCCATCCCACCCCGGTCGCGTCCGGTCCAAGCGTGGGGGTCACGCCGCTCGGCAGCCGACCTGCGACGAAGTTGAGGTACTCCAGCACCCGGCTGCGCGCCCAGTACATATCCGTTCCGTCCTCGAAGATGACGTAGACAAACGACAGCCCGAAGAAGGAATATCCGCGAACCACCTTCGCATACGGAACAGCCAGCATCGCCGTGGTCAGCGGGTAGGTCACCTGGTCCTCAACGACCTGCGGTGCCTGACCCGGAAATTCTGTGAAGATAATCACCTGTACGTCAGACAGGTCCGGTATCGCATCCAGTGGGGTATTCCACATCGCGTAGAGTCCCCACCCGATGGCGAAGGCCGTTCCCAGCACGATCAGAAAGCGATTCCGCAGACTCGCTTCAATGATTTTTTCCAGCATAATCAAATCCCCTGGCCTTCTCTTGACACGTTCGACCCCAGCGGTCGCTCAATTCACGTAATCAGGCCTAACAGGCGAACACAAGATTCGCCCCTACCGGGCTCATGACCATCTCTGGTACTGAGTCCCGGTAGCTGGTTTTACGGTACCCGGTACCCGTGTTTTGATTTCCCGGGGCGACCCAGCGTCGCCCCCAAACCGTAAGATCCCTGTAACCTATCTACCTATCCCGGTACCCGGTTCTAGCGAGATTCGCTAATGCTGATGCCCGGCAGGCATCGCTGGTTATTCGACCTCCTCTTCCTCTCCATTGGCCATCCCGGCGAGCGCCGCCTTCAGGTTGCTCTCCGAATCGATCAGGAAGTGCGCAGACGTGACAATCCGTTCCCCGCCCTTAAGGCCTTCAAGCACTTCATAGATCCCTTCCGCCTCGACGCCCAGCTTGACCTCCCTGGGCAGAAAGCGTCCCTCCCCGAGATCCAGGATCACGACGTTGCGTTCCCCGGAGTGGATCACTGCCTGAGTAGGAATGACGATTGCGTGCCTGGAGATTACCGGCCTGATCTTTACGTTCGCGTACATCTGCGGCTTCAACTCCATCTCAGGATTCGGGAAGACCATCCGCACTTTCACGGTTCGTGTCTTCTCCTCCAGAAAAGGATAGACGTTGGTCACCTTCCCCTCGAAAACTCTGCCCGGCGCATAAGAAAGCGTCACCTCCGCCTCCTGTCCCACCTTGATCCAGGGCAGCTCGTGCTCGTAGATGTCGGCATAGATCCACACGCGAGAGAGATCTGCGATCCGGTAGAGGTGCTGACCGGCTTTGATATGTGCCCCGTCCAACACCGCCTTGTGCACTACGACGCCTTCCTGAGGCGAGTGAATCATCATCGTCCGCTTCACCAGGCGCGTCCGTTCCAACTCGCCAATCTGCTCCTCTGTGATGTCCCAGTAGAGCAGCCGCTGCTTCGTCGAGTTCAGCAGCTCCCGAGCGCCCGTCGCAATCTCCTCGACTGCACCCTGCTCCAGACGCCGGTTGTAGTCCAGCGCCGTCAGATACTCTTCCTGGGCCGCGACCAGCTCAGGGCTGTAGATCTCGAGAAGCGGCTGTCCCTTGCTCACCGATTGGCCCGTATAGTCCACAAACAGCTTTTCGACCCATCCCATCACTTTCGTGTTGACGTCCGTGATCCGGGTCTCGTCGTAGTCCACGCGCCCTACCGTTCGCACCATCCGGGTCAGCGGCCGGTGCTCCACCACCGCTGTCTTCACGCCGATGTTTTGCACCGTTTGGGGATCGATACTGACGCCTCCCCCGGCACCCATCACTTCGTCCTCGTAAACCGGGATCAGTTCCATCCCCATCGGGGACTTGCCCGGCGTGTCGGAGGTATAATTGGGGTCCATCGGCGCGCGCCAGTGGAGGATCTTCCGCTCTCCTGAGGCGGTGGAGCCCTTGTGCACGTGAGCCTCCGCCGGCGCTTTCTCTTTTACGAGGTCCATCCCGCAGACCGGACAGGATCCGGGCCTATCTGATACGTAGGTGGGATGCATGGGACAGTAGTAGACCGCGTCCTCCGCCCCCACCTGACCTGTCCCCTCATCTCCACCGATCCAGACCCCGATCCCGATCCCAATCCCGAGGGCGAGCGTGACCGCAATGATTTGTCTCTTATCCATGAAACCGGCCTCTTTCTGTCGACTAGAACAACCGCCTTCCGATCACGGCCTCCAGCTCAGCGAGCCGTTTTTCGTGCCCGATTACGTGTCGAAAGTAGTCGATCTCGAAATTGAATAGCGTGAGTTGATTATTCAGCAACGTAAGAAAATCGACCTTGTCCACCTGGTAGCCCGCCATCGCCGATTCCAGAGACTGTTCAGCCTGGGGCAAAATCGCCGTCTTGAACAGCCCGGCCTCTTCCCGGTGCTGTTCGATCTCCAGATAGATCGTCTGTACCTGGAAAAGGACACGCTGCCTCGCGGCTTGACGCTGCGCCTCCGCCATCCGTGACTTTGCCTGTGCCTCCAGCACCTGCTGGCGCTGCTTTCGCCCGCGGTAGATCGGGAGGTTCATTCCGATCCCGAACGAGAGAAAGTCGTTCCCCGCGACAGGATCTCCCGGCATAAACGCCCTCTGGCGATAACCGAAGCTGAAGTTGAAATTCGGCCAGTATTGTCGGCTCGCAAGATTCTCCGAGGCTGCCCATTGCTGAATGGTCCTGTCGATCCCCTTCAAAAGGGGGCGATTGTCCAGGGCGGCCTGTTGGATTTCCTCCAAAGGCATCTGGAACGGAGTCAATGCGACCTTGCCCGGTATGCCCACTTGCTCTTGCGGAGGTCGATTCAGCACGAGATTGAGCCTGGCCTCGGTCATGCGACGCTTACTCTTGAGAACCAACAGCTGATCCATCAACCCCGAACGCGACACCTGCGCTTTGAGCACATCTTGTTGCACCCCTCGCCCCACCGCATACTTCGTCTGAGCGATCCGGACAAAATCCTTCAGCAGCGCCTCGTTCTTCGCTGTGATCTCGATCGCCCGATCCAGGAAGGCCAGGGTGAAGTAGGCCTGCTTGACCAGGCTGACGATCGTCCCTTCCCGGTCCTGGAAGGCGGCCAGGGCCGTAGCGGCGGCGTGCTGGGCCACCTGTTCCTTTGCCGCCAGCGTGCCCGGGAAGGGGACCTGTTGGCTGAACGTGAACATCTTCCCGGACATCGGAGTGCTGTCGAAGTCGAATGAGCTGGATGGCAGGTTCAGGGCATCGAACCGGAACACGGGATCATCCAGGGCCCCGGCCTGCGGTACCCGTGTCTCGAATGCCTCCCATTGATGCTCGAGCACGCTCAGCTCCGGGTTGTTCGTCAACGCCTCGTCTATGAGTGCTTTCAGGTCCAATTCCTGGGCGCGAGCCGGCTCCCAGCCCAAAACCACAAGGATCAACGGGACGCCCAGTAATCTCAAAAGCTTCAGTCTGGTCCCCATCGACATCTCCATCCATTTTTGAGGTCCAAACATCCAGTCAAAACGAATAGCGTACCAGAGCCATTAGACCCTGGGCCTGGATGTTATCCTACTGTGCAACAGAGAACTTTGGAAAAAGAGAGTTGGGAGTAGGGGATAGATGCAGGGTTCGACAATCACGTGCGACACGCGTGTCACACCTATCCTGGCAAACTCCTGATGCGGGACAGGGACTGAAACGCCCCCTCCCCACCCAGGTGCACACTTCCCCTACTGGAAGAGGATCAAAGCAGGAAGGAGGAGTTGAGGAGATATAAAGAAGGGAAGGATCGAGAACGAAGGTGGGATGCAGTTGGCTCCCGATCGATGAAAAGGGTGGTTTGCAGAGAAACGGAATTCTGAAGGACAGCGAAACTCTGGAGCTCGGGCAACTTCGGCGTGGGATAAGGGAGGACATATACCAGATCCGTCGTGCCACCCTTGGAGATGCCCTGTTCGTTGCAGCAACAATCGGCCATCTCTGCGGACGAATGACAGGCCTCTGCCTGGATCGGCACCCAGCAGAAACAGCTGAGGACCGGGAGCACGATGGCCAAAACCATCAAGTATCTTGAAGAGGCTCGTATCAACGCATCTTCCTTCCATTCAAACAAAACGGCAAGTGACGTGATTCCAGCAGAATATACACGATCCCAAGGAAGATCAAAGCTCCTCAGGTTTCCAGGCAAACTCTATGCCGTGCCCTTTTCATTTATGAAATCTTCTCATTTTAGCTTTAACATATTATAAAACAACGTTTTATATGGACTGTATTGAGCCCATCAGAACCCTGAGCTGGTGTCATTTTGTGAAAGGGGCGTCCCACCTGGGACGGGCCTGTCCCTAAAGAGAACTTTATTCGCATTCAGATTTCTACACCCTCGATGATCTTCTGAAGCTGTTCGCGCTCATCCTCCGTCAGGGGGCTGACAGGACTCCGCGGAGGTCCACCCGGAAGCCCGGCCAGTTCGGCTCCGGCTTTTAACATGGCCGGCTGGGTCCCGATTGAAAACGCGAGACGCAGGGGAGCGAGACGCCGCTGGAACGCCATCGCCCCCTCCAGGTCCCCCTTGATGTAGCATTCGTAGATCCCGACAGCCAGGTCGGGCCCGATGTTCGCCGTCGCTGCGATCGCGCCCGCGGCTCCGTGTGTCAGAGACGAGTAGATCAGCGAATCTCTTCCCATGATCGTTTTGAACCCTTCGGGGGTGCGGCGTAGGTATTCCAGCGTTTGTGCGAAGTCTCCTGAACTGTCCTTGATCCCGACGATATTCTCGAACCGCTCCGCCAACCGGACGACCAGATCCACGGACAGCTTGTTCCCCGTTCGCGCGGGGTTGTCGTAGAGCAGGATCGGGAGGTCCACCGCCTTCGCGACCGCCCCGTAGTGCGAGAACATCTCCTCCTGATTCGGCAAAATAAAATTTGGCGTCAGCACCGACAGGCAGTCCACACCGGCCTCCTGGGCGATCTCGGCCAGCAGAACCGCCTCGCGAGTCGTATTGGCACAGGTGCCTGCATACACGGGCACGCGGCCATCCACATCCTCCACCGTCCATCCGTAGATCTGTCGCTTCTCCTCCACACTCAGGGCCCAGAATTCGCCGGCCGTTCCCACCGTGAAGATTCCGTGCACGCCTCGGTCGATCATATGGTCGATGAGCCGTTTGAATCCCTCCCTGTCCAGCTCCTCTTCCTCGGTCATCGGGGTAATCATCGCAGGGATGATCCCGCGGATGAGTTCGGCGTTCATGTTTGGACTCCTCCATTACTCGATTCTCAAACCTCGGGCTAGTTCTCTTCTGACCTCTTCTCTGGTGACTCGTCCTGTGCGAATGATTTCATCCGTTTGGCCAGCTCGTCCAACCTGCCAATGACAAGGCCGTGCACGCTCTCCTCGGGATACGTACCATCTGTGCCACGAACGCCGGCAGGCACGCCGGTAAGCACCTCGATCCCTTCATCGATCGTCTGCGCCGGCCAGACATGAAACTTACCTGCCCGGATGGCCTCTACAACTTCCTCTTTGAGCATGAGATTCTGGACGTTGCTGTCCGGAATCAGCACCCCCTGTTCGCCCGACAGTCCCGCGGCCTTACATACCTCGAAAAATCCTTCGATCTTCTCGTTCACCCCCCCGATGGCCTGGACGTCCCCGTTCTGATTGACCGATCCGGTTACCGCGATCCCCTGTCGGATCGACAGGTCAGAGAGGGCCGAAAGGAGCGCGTAGAGTTCGGCACACGACGCGCTGTCTCCCTCAACGCCCTCGTAACTCTGTTCAAACACCAGCCGGGCAGAGAGCGAGAGCGGTTTGTCCTGGGCGTACTGCTGCACCAGGTAGCCGCTCAGGATGAGTACCCCCTTCGTGTGAATCGGCCCCCCGAGTTTTGCTTCCCGCTCGATATCCACAATTCCGCCCCGGCCTAGGCCGATGCTCGCCGTGATCCGACTTGGACGGCCAAAGTGATAATCGCCCACATTCAGGACCGCCAACCCATTGATTTGGCCCGGGGTCTGGCCCGAGGTGTCGATCAGCAGACTGCCGCGCCGAATCATTTCCTGGATCCGTTCCTGAATCAGATTGGACCGGTAGACCTTCTCCTCGATGGCCTTCTGGACGTGAGGAGCGCCCACCTCATCCTGCCCGTCGCGCCCTGCCCAGAAATTCGCTTCCCGGATGAGATCGGCCACTAACCTGAAGTGAGTCGATAGCTTTTCCTGGTCGTCTGCCTGTCTGGATCCAAACTCTATGACCTTTGCGGCACCCCGGCTGTCCAGCTGTCTAAGGCCCTCTTTCTCACACAGCGTACAGACGAAGGCAAGATAGTCGCGAATGTTCTCTTCCGAACGATCCATGCGTGTGTCAAAGTCTGCTTTCACCTTGAACAGCTCGTTGAAGTCCTCGTCCTGGTTGTAAAGAATCTGGTAATACATGGGGTTTCCGATCAGGACCACTTTCACTTCGAGTGGACTTGGCTCCGGTCTCAGGCCGCGGGTGGTTATGTGACCAAGCCGTTCTCCGAGTTCCTCGATAACGACCTCCTCGTTGCGCACTGCTCCTTTAAGCCCGTCCCAGGCGTAGAGGTTTCTGAGCATCTCCAGCACGGGGATCACCAGGTATCCACCGTTGGCTCGATGAATCGAGCCCCCGCGGATCATCGTGAAGTCGGTCTGCAAGGCCCCAAATTGAGCTTCCTTTTCGATCCTTCCAAAGAGGTTCGGATAGGTGGGATTTCTTTCGAAAACCACCGGCGCCCCTTCACGTCCGTGGTTATCCACGATCACGTTGACCTCGTACTTTCGGAACGCAGCCCCCTCCCCAAGAAGGGCCTCGAGTCTCGGATCTTTCTTTTCGTCAGGATTCGATCTGAAAAGGCCGATATTCTCCAGGATGTCTTCGTGCATCTCTTTCAAGTATGCCGTGATATCTGGAATGTCGGAATAGGACTCGAGGAGGTCCTCCATCAGGTGGCCGAGTGCGTAGATGGCAACCTCCCGATCCATTTCCTCGGTCCGCTCCTGCGCTGTCTTGTCCAGCTTGTGGGCCTCCTTAATCACCTCTTTGAGCCCATCCTGAAGGGTCTCCCGCTTCGCTTCGAGGTCTTCCCTCACCTCAGGCTCAAGTTCCGCAAAAGCCTTGGCGTCCACTGGCTTTCCATCCTTCAACGCAGCGACGACCATGCCCATCGGCGTGACCTGGAAGAGAAACCCCGCCTCTTTGGCCCTGTCGGCCATGCCCTGGAAGAGCGTATCTCGCCGCCCATCGGTATCCGCCCGAACTTCCGCTTTTCGCGCTTCGTATTCCTCGCTTTCGAAGGCATGCTGAAGTCCAGACCTTGCCCGATCGACGAAGGCCCTTACTCCCCTCTGGAAGGCTCGCCCTCTGCCCGCCGGCAGCTTAAGCACCTTCGGCTGGTACGGGTCCTTGAAATTGTTTACATAGACCCAGTCTGGGGGTACCGGCCGGCTCCGAGCACGTTCCTCCAGAAAGGAGATCACGGCAGTGGTCTTGCCCGTGCCGGGCAGACCGGCCACGTAGATGTTGAAACCCCGCTCAGGAATCTCCAGACCAAACTGAAGGGCCTGCACGGCACGCTTCTGTCCGATGATCCCCTCGAGCGGCGGACAATCCCTCGTCGTCTGGAGCCCCAATTGGTTGGGATCGCAGATATTTCTGACCCGGTCCGCCGACAGTTCCTCTAGCATCTTTCCAACCTCATTGCTTGAAATTAAATCGAAGGCCCCAGCCCCACTCGCTTACTTTCAAACTACAACAAATTAAGAAAGCCCCCAATGCCTTTCCGGGGGCTTACCTGTTCGAATCGTTTGAGAGTCGGGCTACAATATGACCTGCGCCAGGAGTTCGTCTGAAAAAGCATAGATCTTGTCGATGTTCTCTAGTGCCAGTTTCCAAACCTCCAGCTTCTCGAATTTGTAGGGCATCTCCCTCCTCTCCAACCAACGGGATCCAATCGGCTCACCCCCGTAGATAACCTGAGAATATCGCAAGGCGGTCTACCGTCCGTCGTCTGCCGTCTGCCTCTAGAACGCCACATTCGTCATCAAATATCCGAAACTCAGATCCTTCGTCAGCCTCCCGATGTCTGTGAGTGCATCTCCAACAAGGACGTATGAGAAACCACCCATGAACGTTACCTCCTTGCTATAGCGATAGGTGAGGGTCAAATCAAGCTCCTCGCAAAGACGGCTGGATGACAATCCACCTTTCGTCGCGACCCAGAAGCTGTGAATGTCCGCGCCGAGGGATACATCCTTTTGGAGCGACATCCGCGTTTTGATTGCGGCGTCCTGCAGCCCCAATCCCCCGGTGTGGACGGGAATGTTCCGGAAGAGATCTGCAAACCCGTAGTATTTATGATTCGTGCCGAATAGTGTGTCGAACACATTTGCCTTTCCATCTCCAGGTTCATCATCTCCAGACAGATAGTCATACCAAAAGGTGACGATTCCTTTCCCACCTCCAACGGGAAGGCCGGCACGAGCGCCGAACATAAAAGCGGAGACGTCCTCTCCGCTTCGATCACCAAACTGATAGCTGCCCTCCACCCGATAGGGGATATTGCCCCCCTTGCCGACCGTGCGCAAACCCAAAGTGATTTGATCGGTACCACTCATCCCTGAAACTCGGTTGTAAAAGCTGTAGAGATCTATCGTTGTGTCTTCGAACCGGGATACCACATAATAGACACCGGTCAAGTAGGCGTTTTCGCTGGAAGTAGGGGCCGTTGAATCCCCCAGCCTAATTGCCAGCAGGTCTACTTTTCCTCCCTCGGGCCAAGCGGTAAGACGAATGCCATCGAATGCCCGGCCCTGCTGCGCCCAGCCCACTGCGCCGATCAGCCTTTGACCTCCAAATGAAATCTCCTGTCTCCCAACCCTAGTCGAAACCCGAAACCCCTCATTCTTCTTAAAGTCCATATACCCCTGATGCAGATCGAAATTGTCCGCGCTGAAATCTCCAAGCGTGCTCGTCTCCTCCCCCCAGAGCCTGACGTCTTCAAACTGGATCAAGACACCGACGTCCCTATCCAGCAACGCCTCGATCTGTGCCCTGACTCGCATCGAGACAAAGGTATCGTGGCCCTGAGCGACCGGATCGCGAAACTCGAAGCGGGGTCTTACTTGCCCCCCGAACTTCACATCTTTGGCCCACGCCCCACCAAGAATAGTCAACAGACAGCCAAATATACCTGCCCAAAAGATTCCTCGCACTCCATTCGTGGTACGGCGGATCATGTAGTAGAAGCTCGCTTGGTGAGAAGAGGATATAGGTTGGCCCATATTATCGTATAGTTACATCAAAAAAAGAAGCGCCATTTAGACGCTCGAAATCCAAGGATATGGGTGAACACACAGGGGGAGAATTCAGGATTCCGTCAATATCCGGTCGGCGCGGTTCAACACGCCCCCTGCGCTACTTCAGCATGTCCTTCTGGTTCCAGATCGTTGCCCAGTCCATTTGACTCGAACTCCCTCCGAAGCCGTTCCAGGGCCGCAACTCTTATCTGCCGAACACGCTCTCGACTCAGATGCATGCTTCGTCCAATCTCTGCGAGGCTAACCATCGGCCTGCCGTCCAGCCCATAAGACCGTTTGATCACCTCCACCTCCCGGCCCTTCAGAACTTCCAGCGCCTTCCGAACGTCCTCCTTGAGGAGCAGACGGTCCAGTTCTTCAGAGGGGTCCTTACTCGCTGGGTCTTTTAAGACTTCTATCAACCGAGTGCTGCCGTCGAACGAACTCCCGATCTCCTCGTCCAGTGAATGCGGCTCCGGCGCCGCATCCATAGCACGCTGTACGTTTCGACGTGGGACGTCTAATCCGGAGGCGATCTCATCTCTCGAGGGCTGTCTTTCTAACTGAATTTGCAGCGACGCGGAAACCTTGTTGATCCTGGAAAGTAATTCCACGACGTGTCCTGGCAACCTGATGGTACGAGGCTCTGCAGCCACAGCCTGCTGAAGTGACTGCCGTATCCACCAGACAGTGTAGGTGATAAACCTTACGCCATTCAGGCCATCGAACCTGATTGCTGCCCGCAGGAGCCCGTAATTGGCGGCGCTGACTAGATCTTCTAAGGGAAGTCCAAATCCCTGATATCGCATGGCCATCTTCAAAGCGAATCGGAGGTTCGCCATAACAAGCTGATTTCGGGCCTCTGTGTCTCCGCGGCGGATCCTGGCAGACAATCGCACTTCATCTTCCCGACTCAATAGTTCCGTCCGCCGAACCTCACGAAAGTAGGGTGACAGGCCAGCATTTCTGCCTTTCACTTTTCCTTTGGGCACGATAGACGCTCCTTAGAACGAACACGGGAATAACTTCGTCCTGCTGTGTACGCCTTCTGTCGCTTCGGTGAAATCGATTCCGGTTTTTCCGTAGGTCCCTATTCGGACTGTCCTGGCACAAACACATTTTCGCTTCGATTTTCACACATCGACAGAATCCACCGGAAATCGGGGATCAATTTACGCTCACGGTCTCTCCTTCAACCGCAAATCTGTTGTAGATCCACGCAAACAGGAACCCGCCTATGCCCCCGTCTACAATTGCATAAAGCGTGCCCACCACGACGCTCCAGGCCCCATCTCCAGCGTGATACCCCGGATAGATCGAGTCTATGATCTGCAGAAACGCATTCGCATAGGTTGGCCAGATAGCATTCGCGGTCCCCAGGAAGAGGACCACTGCTCCCCACAGGATGGCTGCACTTGGGCCAGTGCTGTTACGGAAAGTTTCACGTTCGCCTCCCTACCTTAACCTGCGACACCGACCGCTTGGTACTTCACGTTCAACCACAACTCCAGACAGTTGGAGTCCGATAAGCCCTTGGGCGCGTTCATTCTGGCGGCCGAGGCGACAGAATACGATTCAGAATTGACTTCGCTTCCACGGGCGGTCCACCACGAGCTCTGGGTGCCCGTTTCTAAACCTGTGCACAATCAAACAATTCCAGCATACCGGTTTATGCGTCGAGAGAACTTCGGGAAGCGTTTCCACTGGCACCTCGAGCCATTCCACAATCGCACCCTCGGGGCTCCTCAGCGCGGGCTTCTTGTCATATCCGAAAACCGCTTTATGGTCATAGGAGTCAATCTTTGGGAATTCCCTTCCACAAGAAATACAAGACTTCCCCTGGTACCAATCCGTCAACATCGTCCGGACCAGACATCCGTCTGGAGAGAGTTCGATCTGATTCAGACACCCCTGACCACAATTTTCATGCTCCGGCCAGCGCGTACACGCCTTTAATCTCAGATCCGGCCCACCATGGGCGGTAGATAGGGCGGCATGTCTTTCATCTACCTCAACGCCGGTTGCTTGATGCGTCTCGGGACACATCACCAGCATCTTGCCGCGAAACCTCTGGTAGGTTTTGATGACATTCCGCCATAAGAAAAAGAACGCCCCGAGGATGAATGCGGCGACAATGATGTAGGTCTCGGTGACCATTCCTGTTCACCTCCTCTCCAAGCCAATAAGACTGTCTTTTGAGATGATGATTTCTCAGGCAGGACGTCTCCGACGGAAACGCCATTGTCCAGGGCCTCCTGAACCAGCGCCTCCACCTTGGGCGCCTCTCCCTTGATGACACTTTCCGCAATCGCGACGAGGTCAGCCATAGAATCTCCTTCGTTTTGCGCCTTGAAGACCCGGACCCCCCCCAATTCGAAACCCATCTAATGAACACCTTACAAATGACGTGCCACGGACGTCGCCGACGTCGTACTAATTATCAGTTTGTTATTAAATAAGTTATGGCAAGGCACAGAAGCGAAATCTTCACTGGAAAGCGGGAATCGTAAGGTGGATGTCGCACCGGTGGGGCGAGCGTGTCCCAGGTCTAATCTCCCTTTCCAGGGAACGGGTTGATTTGCCTGTGGCAAATCCCAGTCGTCTGTCCACCCGCTGGTCGGCCCAAACGCTTGTCCGCGGACCGCCGGAACGGTTATCTTGACACATCAGCACCTTCAAATCCCTCGCCATTCGGAGCGCACTTGGTCACCCATTCGAACGAGAAAAGGACCCCCTTTCTGGAGGTCCTCTGTGATGAACCCTTTCGGCTTTTTTTCCCTGCCGGCTTGCTCTGCGGCGTTGTCGGTGTATCGCACTGGCTGTGGTACTATTCGGGCCTAACCGAGACCTTCTCTTGCAACTACCACGGCCTCCTGATGATCCAAGGGTTTGAGATGGGGTTCGCAACCGGGTTTCTGATGACGGCCCTACCCAGATTCATGGAAGTTCGACGTGCCCGTCCGTGGGAGCTCCTCCTGGGTCTGGCCCTGCTCCTGTTCGCTGCGGCTGAGCTATACGTGGAGAACTGGAGCATGTCTGAAGTCGGCTTCCTTCTTCTAGCGCTCCACCTGCTCCTCTTTGCCGCCCGTCGATTCCCCGAACGAAAGCACGATCCTCCCCCGACATTCATCTTCGTCCCGGCCGGCCTGATCCACGCCCTGGTCGGGGGCCTGCTCATCCTGTGGCCCTTGTATGGATTTGTCAAGCTTGGAAACCGCATGGTGGAACAGGGCATGCTTCTCTGCTTCATCATGGGGGTCGGCCCCTACCTCGGCGGGCGTCTGCTTAGTGCGAACGACGCCGCGTCACGCCACAGACACACACCCCTCGGCATCAACCTGCTCTTGGCACTCGCACTGTTCGTCAGCTTCTGGATCGAGTCGGGGGTTTTAGAGTCCGCGGGTAGAAGCCTGCGGGCCTTTGTCGTCACCGTCCACCTGCTGCGCACACTCCCTTTATTCCAGCGACCCGCCAGTCCGCTCTGGCACCTGCGCCTTCTCTGGCTCTCCTTCTGGTTTGTAATCGCAGGCCTCTGGGTGGCGGGCCTTTTTCCAGATTACGAAATCCCGGCCCTCCACCTGACCTTCATCGGGGGGTTCGCGACGCTGACCGTCATCATCGCGACACGTGTCACTGCGGCTCACTGCGGATTCGAAGCGATCTGGCAGAAGAACTCGAAAACCATGCTCACGCTCGCGCTCTGTACGCTCCTGGCCCTCATCGCCCGCGTGATCTCCGACTTCCTGCCCTTCTACTATTTCGGGATGCTTCACATCGGAGCAGCGTTCTGGCTGATCGGAGTAATCGCGTGGGGAGTCGTCCTCCTGCCGAAGATGTCCCCTCGACGGATATCCGACGAAGTTTGAGCTGAGGATAGAATCGCCCTTCGGGCGACCTCTCGTTCACGTCGCCCCTCCACGTATCTCGCCTCGAGCAGATCGCAGACCGCCCGGATCTCCCTCGAACCGAACTTAAAAGGCAGACGGCCCAGCACCTCCCCTTCCGGATGCCCCGGGCGGGTCCTTCCATCGCGATCTCCAATCTCGATCCGGGGAAGGCCGATCCAGTGAAACCCCTCGGCAAGGATCAAGTCCACGTTCGGGAACAGCCAGGACGCAAGTCGCCGTGGATCCTGGTCAGGGCAGGATCCCCCGAGGAACGCGAATCCCTTGGGGCCCATCACGACGGTCCCGGCCGCGCCTGCCTGATGGATACGCCAGGAGTCCTTCCCGGGTTGGTCCAGATCGTAGCCGTGGCAGCAATGCTTGAAGACCCCTACACGGGTGCCCCGGAGAGAACACGCCTTTACGATCGCCTCGATAGCGGTCGTCTTTCCGCTGTCCCGGTAGCCTGTGACCGCGATAACGGGCGGGCCCTCGTCTGCGCAAGTACAGCGCTCGACGTCGTCCATACGGTCCTCCTCACGCCTCAATCGTAACGCCCGTACTTCTCGAGCATCTTCAGCGCGAATCGATAGTTCTCCAACGACACATCTTTGGGGACGGAGTGATCTGAATGATAGATGTATCCGCCCCCAGCTCCCCCCGCGGTCACCTTCGACCGGATCTCCGATTCGATCGCCTCACGGCTTCCAGCCAGGTTTCGAACATCGATATTCCCGACGCGATATCGATCCGTCTCCTCGATCATCTGAAATGGAACTTGCAGCGAATAGTCGCCCGCGATCTGCACGATTTCACTCCCGAAGTATTCTTCAGGAGATCTGTCTGGCGGCATGCCTTCGCGACGCCACCGCTCGATCGTCGTCGCCCAGTAGGCGTCGTGAAACGGCACACGGTCGGGCACCTCGCTGCCAACACCCTCTGAATTCGTTCTCGGGAGGTCATAGAACTCATGAAATCTTCGGAAGGACGGCCTCTGCCGCGCTGGAGAGCGGGGAGGCCCGATAGAGATCGGCACACTGCGGGCAGAGTCCCTGCGCAGGGCGCCAGGTCGGAAAATCACTCGCGATCCGGGTAAGCACCTCGGCAGGGATCCGTTGTGGGTTCGGCTCAAAGGCGTGCGTGGGGAAACCGCATAAAGGACAGCGCATATCAGGACGGGATGAGTCGCCAAAGGCCAAATGGGGAGCTTGCGCAAAGGCGACCAGTTCGCCGTGGGTGCGGAAGGGGTGGTCGAAGAACCTGCTGAAGGCGTCTTGGGTGTTCGCGCCTAGAAAATGAAAGGTCCGGAAAAATTCGTGTTCTCTGCGTCCACGCACTCCGGCCAATGCCCGACCTTCCCTCACGAGACGTCCGTCGATCGTCACACCCCAAAGCACCCGATAGCGATCCTGAAGGAGGCGCTTGGCCATGGCCCCTCCCTCCGACTGGGGCAGTTCCGGCTCGTAGTCGAACGCCGGATCGAGCATGTCGAAGATGTGTAGAAACTCGTGACGAAGCACTGCAAGCAGGGCGTCAGGCTCCAGGAACGACTCGGTCTTCAGTCGGCAGCCGATCGACCGCCTGTCCACCTCATCCCTACCCTCTAAGGGTGGAGACACGAAAAGATCTGCTCCCTCCTCCTTCTTCGACCGTGCAGGGGCCACGACGCATTGACGGGTCGCGGCTTTCAACAGGGAGCGCTCATCCAGAGCCTGCTCCAGGGGATCCCCCAGGCCGAGAAACACAAACCACTCGGCGTGGAGCTTCTGGAAGGCCACATCCCGCGCGTCGAGGTCAGGCTCGTCGTAAATCCGATCTCGCACGCTTCGGAATCGGCCCTCATCGGCCCGGCCCGGGATGGCGAGCAACACCGATTCTTCCACGAGGCGGTGGTCGAAGTTCAGCCGAAATCCCTCGGGATCTCTTCTCATCCAACCTCCTCCGACTCCCCGTCGATCTGCAGGAGGTCTTCACCCGAATCGCACGCCATGGGCACGTCGTCGGGCAGGGCCGGTCGAAGCTGAAGCTGTTCCGGTCCGGCCGAAACACCGGCGCGCCGGCATTCGGCCTCGATAAAGCCGGCACACAATTCGCCCAGCGCACCGTAGAAGCCGCCTCGGTCTTCGAGCACCAGCCGCCGTCCGAAGGCGGGCGCGAGCCGACCCAGGTGATCCTTCAGGAAGAGCCGCTCCGCCTTGCGGGTTTCCTCCAGCATGTCCTCATCCCCCGCCTCCGCGGCGTAGACCTCCTTCTCGCAAAGAAAACGGAGGAATTCACACTCGCAGCTGATGTGGTCGATCCGTTCGTGACTCGATGGATCCACCGCAAGACCGAAGGCACCGAAAAACCCGCCGATGTCGCTCATCTCCTGGGGCTGCTGGAACAGTCCATCCACGCCGTACTCCGTCTCGTAAGGCGGCACGGCGCCCCTTGCAGTATGCCCGAAGAGGGTTCGGTAGAGCCCGGACAGGACCGACGTGCCGTCCGTCCGATTCGCCTTGGCCAGGCTCCTGACCGTTTCAGCCAGATCGGGGTCCAGCGGCGCGGCTGCATCGGCGAGTGCGCTCACCCCCTCCACGGCCACCAGACGAGCCAGCGTTTCCTCCGTAGGGGGGCGAAACCCCAGCGCCAGCGCCTCGTACAGGGTCGCCCGGCACAGGGCGAGTTCCTCCGCTTCGATTCTCAGTTCGGTCATCTCTCTCTCCGCTTATATCGAATTCGCGTGCTCGGAGGGCCGCTCGTAGATGGGCTCCTCCACCGTCGTCCGGAAGATCTCTTTCCCCCCCTTACCGAACGCGATCACAGTGTCGTTGTAAATAGTGATCGGCCGTCCTCGCAGCTCCGCTTCGTAGATCAACGGGCCCTCCTCGATCTCATACCGGTAGATGATCCGGTTGGAGCGCCGGAAGAGCTGCAACACGGCCAGGAGCTCCCGGTCTGGGTGGGAATAGGCCTCGATCGCCCGGTCCACGCCCGGCCCGAACATCTGCCGCAAGTAATCGCGACGTACCCATCGGGGTGGGATGTAGTAGCCGTTGGGCTCCGTTCCGAACTGAGGGTAGAGCGGCAGGGCCACCTTGGCGACGTGAACCATATAATAGAGCGGATGCTGCCGATCTCGGGTCCAGGTCCCTTCGGGATCCATCTTCACGAGCCCCTGCATCCGCATCTGACCGATACAGGCCGCCATGCACCGCGTCTCCATCGGCTCCCCTCCGGTCTCCGGGTCCTTACCCTCGACTCGGGGATAGCAGGCGATGCACTTTTCGGAAATCCGGGTATTGCCCCGATACATCACCTTCTTATAGGGACAGGCCTCGACACACTTCCGGTAGCCCCGGCACTCCTTCTGGTCCACCAGGACGATCCCGTCCTCGGGGCGCTTGTAGATCGCCTTTCGGGGGCAGGCCGCCAAGCAGGCCGGATAGCTGCAGTGATTGCAGATGCGCGCCAGGTAGAAAAACCAGGTCTTGTGCACCGGCAGCTCCACCCCGTCCGGATAGAACTCGCCCCGCACCCCCTTTTTGCCCACCGGGTTGTCCTCATAGATATTCGGAGAGTTCCACTCCTCGTCCGTGGGCAGATAGCCGAGCACGCGCGAGCTGTCGGGCTTCAGCGTCTTTTTTCCCGCCTCGAAGACCGTCTGGCCCTCGAATTGACCGTAGGGCCGCTTCGGGTCGTCTGAAGTCAACCCGTCCCAGACCTGCCCGTCCGGGTTACCTTCCTCCAGCAGTTGCAGGGTCTTCATGTCCCAGAACTGAGGGTAGCCCCCGTAGGGCTTCGTCTCAACGTTCGCCCACCACATGTGTTCCTGCCCCTTGTTGAAAGTCCAGGTCGACTTGCACGCCATGGTGCAGGTCTGGCAGGCGATACACCGGTTGATGTTGAACACGAAGGCGAACTGCTCCTTCGGATATGCGGCCTCGTACGGATAGGCCATCTTGCGTCCGAGGTTCCAGTTGTAGACCTGTGCCATCGCACTCCCCTCCTCGTGGCCAGTTTCGATTCGAGATCCCTATTCGGTCCTGCACGGTTCCACTTGAATGAGCCCCTCTGCTTCTCTTTCCGCATCCAGATCCACGAACCGCACGCGTCCCCAGACGCCGACACATTCCCGGACGATCCGTAGGATGACAGCCTCGCCCAGTGCGGAATAGGCGCCGTGTGCGGCCCGGTAAAAGGGTGTCTGGAACAGACGCAGGATCTTTTCTTCGGAATGGCCCAGCCTGGCGAACTCCTCAGCAAAGACGTAAGCCATGTCCCGCGTGGCTTCCTCGCCGCCCGGCAACACAACGCCCACACCCATCATCGGGTCGGTGACATCGGGTTCATCGTAAGGCATTTTCGGCTCCTTCAGACGAAGTCTTCTACGACCTGACCTGCACCAGCTCGCCGACCAGGTAGCGCTTGGTGAATTCATTCTCATTGTCAGGGGTACGTCCGGTGGTCGCCGGCGCCCAGATACCCGCACCCCCCATTCCTCCATCCTCCGCTTTCGTGACGCGGACAAGCGTCTCCTTCGGCACCGTGTTGATGGCGTGGTTATCCGCCTCGCCCCCGAAGATGAAACTCATATACACCTTCGCCTTGTGGAAAAGGCTGTCGGTCTGATGCATCGGCATATGCCAGTTACGCGTGACCGATTGCTGGGACCCGTAGCGAAGGTTGGCCTGGTAACCCGTATTCGCAGAAAGCGCCCGGCCGTCCGGCCGGGTTTCGTGTGCCTTTACGCTCTTCTCCGTAGCGATATAGGGCGCGTGTTTCATCATCACGATGTTGTAGGGGTAGGCATGGTTGTACTTGACCCGCAGCATGCACCGCGCCACACGGTAGAAGGGATCGTCAGGCTTCGCCCCGAGGTAGGGCCGGTCCGCCGGGTTTGCGTCCAGGTAGACGTAATCTCCGTCGTTGATCTCGAGATCCCGCGCCGCCTGAGGGTTGATGTGGAGCTGGTGTTCGCCCACTGAGGGCGCCCGCTTGTCCAGCCGATAGGGGTCACCGAAGTTCGAATCGTAGAGCATGTGCCAGTCCACGTTCGACCAGCCGCTGTGCACCCGGTGGCGCGTCTTCGGTGTCAGGCAGTAGAACTGGAACCCTTTCTCCCATAGGAAGTTCTTCGTCTTCTTCACCTTGGACCAGGGGAGCATCACGTTTCGGATCGTGCGATCGTCCCAGTGCTCCGCGTCCTGCGGGATGCCGTAATCCTCCGGCCGGATGTAGGGGTTGGAACTCACGATCACGTTCGGCAGGTAGGGCGTGGCCTCCGGGCCTTCCCGGTGGACGATGAAGTTCTCTCCGTACTCGATGGCCTCTGGCACGTCGGAGTAGGCGTGCATCCGTCCCGTGTCGGTGTGAAAGGGCTCGTCGTCGTGTACCTGCTCGTAGAACGGGATGCGCGGGTAGGTTCGGAAGTTCATCAAGCAGCCGCCCGGCGGCCCGAATTTGCCCGTCATGATGTCGCTGAGTTTGTATCCCCGCGTGGTCGTGCAGGTGTCGAGGAGGCGCTGCAGATAGATGTCACGCTTTCCCTGATGCTCGAACTTGAAATAGTCGATGAAGCGCCGGTCGCCGGTCACTGAACCCAGGGCCTTGGCAATGTTCGCAAGGATCCTCAGGTCGTCCTTGCTGTCGAAGACCGGGGGGATGCCGCCCTTCCAGATCTGGAGGAAGGGGTTGGAGCAGGAGGCTGTGACTTCCAGTCCCTCGAACTCGAGCCACGAGTTGGCCGGCAGGGCGATATCGGCGTATTCGATCGAGGCCGTCATCTGGATGTCCATCGAGACGATCATCTCGATGTTCGGGTTTACGTTCTTGATCATCCCGTAGGCCCACTTGGCATTGTTGATCAGGTTCACATTGTTAAAGATGATGGCCTTCGTCGGCGTGGGCATGTGGGTGTTGCCGGTGAAGTTCTTCCGCCCGAACTTTGGCGTGTCCACGATCAGGGCCTGATCCCCGTGATTCCAGTAGGCCGGTTCCTCATCCTTGCAGGTCAGGCGCACCGGAACCTCTTTCCCGGGGGCATCCGGATTCAGGTTCGGCTCGAACGGATCCTCGCCGATCCACCCCTTGAATCCGGGCCCCGTCCAGGGCGACCCCTGGAAGAGCGCGGCCTTGTAATTGCCTGCCCAAGTGTGGCCTCCCGCGCCCGGCTTCCCGATGTTCCCGGTCAGCATCAACGGCAGGTAGGCCGATCGGTTCATCTCCGTGGCGTGGAACCAGTGATTGATCCCCTCTCCCTGGTGGATGGCCACCGGTTTCATCGTTGCGATGTCCTTCGCAAGCTGTACCACCAGCTCTTTCGGGGTGTGGGTGATGTCGACCACGGTATCCAGATCGTAGTCTTTCAAGTGCGTCTGATATAGCGTCCACAGCGTCCCGACCTCGACCTCCTCGCCGTTTACCAGCCGGACCTTGAACTTTCCTGAAAGCGCCGGACGATGTCCGTTCTCAGCCATGCGCTTTCCGACTTCGTCTCGCGTGATGGCCCGTGGACCGTCCTGGCCTTCGTCCCAGATCACATAATCCCCCAGCTTTTCGTGCTGTTCCGGCTTGAGGCCCTGGATCTTCACGGAAGGCCCGTCGGGCGAAAGGGTCGATTTGTAATCGGGGAAGACCTCGTGGGCCCTCAGGCGTTTGAGTGTATCCGTTCGCACAAGCAGGGGAAAGTCGGTGAACCCTTTCACGAACGCTTCGTCATACCACTTCCGGTCGATCATCAGCTTCGTAATGCCCAGCCAGAGCGCCGTGTCCGTGGCCGGACGAATCGGGATCCAGTAGTCGGCCTTGGTGGAAGGCGGCCCGTACTCCGGGGCAATCACGACGATCTTCGCCCCCCGCTCCATGCACTCGATGAACCAGTGGGAATCAGGCAGCTTGTTCTCCACCAGGTTCTTTCCATCCATGATGATCAGCTTCGAGAAGCGAAGATCGTTGAAGTCGCAGTCAGACGTCTGCAACCCGTGCACCCAGGGGTGTCCCGGGGCCTGGTCTCCGTGCCACGTGTAGTTGGACCAGTTGCGACCCCCGAGGGCCTTGTCCGGCGACACGCCCCGGATCCTGGAGTCGAGCAGAGACAGCGAGTTGTTCAGCCGATACATCCCGTACTTCCCGATGACCCCCAGAAGCCCCATCCCCCCCCGCATCTTGATGCTCCGTGTGCCCGCCCCGTGCATGGCGTCCACCATCTCGGGCTGGTAGCCCTGTTCCAGCAGACGCCGTTTGCCCTCCTCCCCGCTGTATCGCGTAGAGATTGATACCAGCGCCTTTGCGATGTCGTGGGATACGTCATCCCAGGAGATCTGAACAAACTCGTCCTCTCCCCGGCTGTCGAACTTGTACTTCGACCGGAGCTCAGGCGTCAGATCAGGAAACCCGGCATCGGCCCAAGCCTTCCAGCCCCTGCGCACGATCGGGTGCCGCAGCCGGTAGGGCCCGTAGAGCACACGATGAAAGGTGTAGCCTTTTGCGCACTGCCTGGGGTTCCAGTTCGACGTGGCCTTGTTGCCGTAGAGATCAGCATAGTCCTGATAGTCGTAGGTGGACCCCAGTCGGGTCACGATGCCGTTCCGCACGTAGGCCCGGGCCCTGCAGGCGTGGGTGTCGTTGGGCGAACAGACCCAGTCGAAGTGTCGGTCGTAGCGGTATTGATCGCGGTAGATCCCTTCCCAGCCCCGGTCGATGGAACCGGCGAGTGGATTTTCGTCGGGACGGGCGGCGGCCAGCAGCCTGAACGGCACGCCCACGCCCATCACGGCCGAACCGGTGCCGAGACCCAGCCAGCGCAGGAACTCACGCCTTGGAACGCCGCCCGATTCCAGCTTCGCATCATCAGCCATGGCACTGTCTCCTCAGGGCGAAATCTTCAAATCCTGCCAGATCGTCACCGACTTCTTCCCGTCCCGGTCCCCCGCGCTCCCGTCCCAAACCGCAAAGGCCACCGGCACTGTCGTCCCCTTCTTCAGCGCCGCCGCCCCCTTCCCCTTCGGTTTGAACGCACGGCGGAAAACCACCCTGTAGGCGTTCGCGCGGTAGACCCCATCGGCCTCCACGGCCTGGTCGAACCGAGGTCGGGCCTTCAGGGTGCCGAAGCCCTGGGCCCGGAGGTCCTCCGCGGCTCGCTTCCACGTCGGGTCCGAAACGATGTTTCCCGCCCCCCATCCCGTCACGTAGGTCGAATCCGATTCCAGCGTCAGCGCGTGTCGCATCGGCTGTTCCAGGGGCGACCTCTGGAAGTTGGGGTAGGAATCGATCCCGATATTCGGATAGACCTTCTCCAGGTCCTGATACGCCGGCTGCAGGTCCGCCTGCCGCTCAGACTTCCACATCCAGATGTTCACGAACTTCCCCCGCTCCCCCATCGCGAAAAAGGGTGGATCCGAATCCAGGGAGAACTGCACGGCAGCGGCGTCTCTGAAGTCCTGCGGGCGGATGGTCGTATGGTCGTGCGTCTCATCCCGCCAGACCAGGAGCAGGGCCAGTTCCCTGCCGTCGTGCAGTGCGCGCACCGTCACCTCCTCGGTCCGGTCGTCCCGCCACCAGAGCGGCATCAGATGGAGGTTGACCGGCGTGGCGCGATTCCAGATCCACGAATCGGGATGGTCCGGGAGTTTGGCCACCCTCGCGGCGTGGATTTCAAACTTGAACATTTCGTTGCGTGAGCGCTCCCGATCACTGGACATATTCATTACGTAGTGGACGAGGTCCCAGGCATCTTTCCCGTAGGCCCAGTCGCTCATCGGCATCGGCGTACCGGGCAGCCCCGCGACAATCCTGCGGTAAACCGCCTCCGGGTCCGGGATACCCTTGTAGATCCCGCGCGTCAGATCCCTCGGCCGCGTTTCATACCCTTCACTGTCCACCTGGCGCTGCACACCGTCGCCCCGACCTTCCAGCCCGTGGCACCCCGCACAGGCCTCCTTGAAAAAGTAGGCGGCCTGCTTCTTCGTCTCCGCCGTGTAAGCAGTCTCGGGCGGAACAGCGATGACACCGGTCCCCGACGCACCTTCCTCTTTTGGTTCGGTCGCCGGCTTCACTGCCCAGGACTTCTCGGCAAGAGATTTCACATAGTGAACCAGCCCCCATCGGGTCTCCTCGGGCAGGTGGGCCCAGGACGGCATTGCCGACCCTGGCATCCCGCGGGAGATGGTGGTGAAGAGGTCCTCATCCGTCGGCACACGCTCCCACGTCGAGACGAGACGGTAGCGAGCCGCGACGAAGTCCCGGGGCTTGGGATAGAGCAGGAAGGCCGCTTCGCCGTCACCCCGCCCCTCCAGCCCGTGACAGGCAGCGCATTGTCTCTGGTAAGTGGCCTTGCCCAATTCTACGGCTCGAGTAGAGGCTTTCAGATCCTTTGAAGGCTGTAGAGAACGTCCCTCCCCGGTGGAGGTCTGTACACAAAGCAGGGACAGACCAAGTAAGATGCCGCTATAAAGAAGTAACTTTCCTCCTGCGGGTCTGGTACGCACTGCACATCTCATTGGAGACTCCCTCCTCCACTGGAACATCATGCAACTTCATTAAGAATCCGTCCCCACGACCAGGTCAAAGATCACATCCACCTCGTCGCGCACACGGATCAGACCGAAGAATTGTGATGGCGGATCAATTCCAAAATCAGTCATCTTCACACGTTTCTCACCAAATACTTTGAATCGGTTCTTATCGTGTTCGACCAGAACATCCATCTCTATGAACTTTCGGACCCCGGCGATCTCCAGAACACCCTCCGTAGTCAGACTAAGACGAGTGATGGACGTATCGGCACCCGGTATCACCCTGACGTCTATCAATCTGGAAAATGTGTACTTTATAACTGGAAATTGCTCCTTCTTCAGGGCTTTGTACATATCTCGTGTCATTGCAGAACTTCGGTTCGCAAGAGACCCCACTGGAACGGTCACTAAGGCCCGAGGAGAGTTGCACATCTGTAGGCCCAAGTCTTGCAAGATTACTTCCACCCCGCTTCGGAGAGCCGTTTCAACACTTTGAATCATCAGCTTGAGATCCTCAGGAGTCGCTTCGAGTTTTACAAATCCCGTCACCTCGTGACTTTCGAATCGCCATTTGCGAAGCGTCGCGCGCCCTTGCAGATGCATCTCACTATCGGACCCAATCACAAATAGGTTTTGCTCAGATGCCATTGCCAGCAGAGGGAAAGATGCCAGCAGGATGATGAACCCTTCCAGAACGCGTTTGGGATTTCTCACTTTATGCGTCTCCCGACTGAGATATTCCTACCGTTTGTGTGGTTTCCACGGGCAACTTCGTCATCCATTCAAAGGATATTTTGATGTCATTACCTGTTCGGATCATGCCCAGCATGGCCTTGGGTGGTTTAATCTTGAAGTCCTTCATCTTCAGAAAAGTCTCCCCCTTGGTTATCAATTGATCTTTGCCTATACGGTCTACTATCACGGCCATCTCGATCGGCAGAGTTACTCCCGCCACTGTCAATTCACCCCTGGTGTCAAACTCAACTGATGACAATCGGGCATCTCGTATCTTCTTGCTCCCCTTGCATATCGCCTCGGTTAGACGGTATTCGATTTTGGGATGTTCGCTATCTTTCAAGGCTTTGTACATCTTCTTGTCCATGTCCCCTTTGCCGCTTTTCAGGGAACGGACCACGATCTCTACGTGAACATTAGCGCGCATCTTCACACGCATTGGTCCAGATTCCCCTTTCCACAGTGCGTCGTCATCAGCATCCTTCTGGATTTCCAAGAACCCCTTGATGCTCTCGCTTTCGACGGTCCAGTCGTGTAGAGTAGACGTCCCCTCAATCGTGACCCTGCTTTCTTCCGGTACCCCTTCAAACCTGATCCAGGTTTGTGCCTGTAAGGAATGGGTAAGAAGCAGAATGAATACGCCGACCATCTCGACATTGTGTCTTTTCATCACGATCATCTCCTTTTGATGACGCCCTTCTCATCATCGTCAAGGCGGTTTGAAAAGACCTATCCGAATGTGGTCTGCGGCATCCAGCAACTCTGCACAGACTCCGCAGACCAAGGAGATCTAGAAGGCGAAGGATACCTCCGAGATCGCGCCGCTAAAAACAGGATCCATCCAGATATCTACGCCGCCGACCTTGCCGTCTGAGTCCGTGAAATTGTTGCATCTCTGATGCACATATTCCACTTTGGCAAGCATGTTTTCCGTCAGCCAGAATCCGCCGCCAATCTGAATCCGCTCAATGCGGCCTTTGGAGGAAATCCCGTTGAGTTTGTTCGCGTCGGCCCCGCTATAACGGATGGCGGCATGGAGGTTCGACGTAATACGGTAAGTGGATTCTGCCGCGTAGTATGCCCAGCTTTCCTCGGGTGACCCGGAATCCGAGCCGTTGATGTCAGCGTCTCGCATCCACCCGTAATGGCTGTAGAGCTCCAACGAACCCACACCCCACGTCACATCAAACTGGGTTGCGGTGACCTTCTGTCCAGCACCGGGCATCACCTGCCCAGGAGCGTTTCCACCAGCGAGAACACCGCTATAGGGCCCTCCACTCCGGTGTCCGGAAAAGAGATTGCTCCAGCTCCCAGTAAATTGGACCTTGTTTCCGGAGTGATCCACGCGGTAAAAGGACCCTGAAGCCCTAAGGGACTTAGTAATATCACCCCAGAGCTTGCCGTGAAAACTTAGGCCTGTTCCCTTCTTGAATTTCTCTGTGGTACCTCCACTCCCAACACCCATCAGAAGATTGAAACGGTTGGGTTCCGTGGCCACTTCTACCCCGATTTCTACCGTCTTCGGATCTATGATGTAGTTTCCGATCAATGGGTTTTTCTGCACCCGCGCATTGTCCGATCGCCGGTAGCGGTGATCTCCATAATCGATCTCGAAGTGACCCGCCTTGAAATCAACCGCATTGAACAGGGACGCAACAGGTCCGGTGGTGAGGTTCTCCGGTATACCACGGATCAGCAGATAGCCCTCGTGTCCATAAACCTTTTCGGGATGTGGCCGGCTGCTCAGGTAGAGTTCGAAGAAGACCTCGACCTTACCGTCATAATCCGCCAGAAACCCCAGATTTCCCCAGGCCGTCTGAAATCCGGACGGGAGTCCCAGCGTTTCTTTCCCACCAACAAATACCCCTTCGTGGTCCAACGACTGGAACCTTCCGACGGTCTTTAAATCCATGTAAAGTTTCATTCCGTCGAATTCTGAAATCTTGATGCCTTTATCCGATTTATAATTATGGGTTTGGGCCCAGGCTTGCGTCCCTGACCATCCCAGACCGAGAATCAACATCATAACCACCCCGACTTTGAACTGACGGACCCAACGAGCGGCGTGCCCCCTAATCTGCGAGCCTGGATCGCTGGCAGCTGAGGCCTTCGCATGGTCTACATTTGAGAGTTTCATGGTGGCACCTCCTTCTTGGCCTCCTTTGAAGGCCAGGTTTTTCTTCGACAGGCAGGCCATCGAGTCAAAAGGATTTCTCAAGACTGAGCGACCTGCCTCAGACACCGCTATCATCCGCGCCAACCCCCTTTCGCTCGAACTGTATTAATAGGACTTTCTGATTGGTTGGTCGTAAATCAGCCACACTTACTTTTTTACGCAATGTCTATGCCAGTTTGCTGATCCAGGTCAAATTTCACTATCACATTGATAAACAACAATATATGTATGACACTTTCTCGGAAAACCCAACGATTTACCGATGAAGTGAGACAGGACTGTCTCACCAAGTCGGCGCACGTCCCACACCGATCAACCGATCAAATAGAAAAAACCGCCCGGCTCTTCGGACGGTTCATTTCATCTAGATTCTCGTTTTCTGGAATCAGCTCTTCGTCTATGGCTTCTTTGAGGGATCAAAGAGTAGCCAAGCCGATCAGCGGTCAGGGGCCAATCGGGCCATACGACCTCTTGAAGTGGTCGTGGCCTTTACTCGCGGTGTGATATAGTCAAGTATCTCTTCTCTCTCCCCCGTCGCCAGTTTCACAAATCGAAACCTGACGCCAGAGCCGACCTCCTTCTCGGCGATTCCAACCAACTCGTCCAAAAACGACATCGATTCAACGTTACAGCTAAGCCGGATGATGTCCCCTAATCCGACGCCTGCATCCTTGGAAACGACGAACCCGCTGCCGCTGAGTTGAATGAGTCTCACAGGCAGCGATTCTATATGTTGTCCTTTCTGGAAAAGGATCTGGGAAGGTTGGACCCCACCGACTTTCGAGGCCGGCACTCGCTCCGCAATCAACTCTACGTCCAAATCGCAGGTAAAGAATTCCTTGGCCCTATTGATTATCACCCCGTCTCCGTGATTGAGCACCAGATATGGCATCGGCCGTGCCACCTCTTTCAGGACTTTCGATTTGAACCGACATTCGCCGCCGGATTCTGGCCAGAAGAAGAGCCACATTTCGTGTCCCTTCGGGAAACGAACGGGGCGGCCACCCTCCCTGAAAGCCTCAGTCCGAATGGCCAAGTCGTCCAGGTCGACAACAGGGGCAGACAGCACCCGAAGCCCCTTGTTCCCTCGGGCAAGGAAGTAGAGGCTTTGATCCAGTTCAAGTTCCCGGGTCGAGGATGGCGGCTCCTCGGGAGGCAGGTAGCGAAACCCCAGCTTTTCTCTGAGTGCCCTAAGCACCTCTACCTCCCTATCGATCTCGAGCCAGGACATTTGCTGGACTCTTGACATCCAGGACGCCATCCCCCGATCAAAGACGCGGACCGACCTCAGTAGCTTTGTAGTAGCCGGGATCCTAGCTGCTCTTGCCATGCGCTGAGCCGCCCCCAGCTCCGTCTGATTCAATCCCTTTTCTTCCCCGAGTCGCTGAATAACTCCGTACTTCCGTGTAGCATTTTTTTGATGCCTCCGCCTCTTCCGAAAATAGTGGCCGAGGGGAAACAACGGGATGAAAGACAGAAGAATAAACGTGACGACGACGAGCAAGCTGTCAGACACGGGAGACCTCTCTACTGAAGGACACGATATTCTCGTGAATCAGATCGGAAACTCGCGCGCTGGGAAGCATTCCGAACCTAAATGCTGACAAAATATTGGCCAGCTTAAGCCCCACTTCGTCCCCGTACATTTTGATTAGCTCCACAACATTAAACCGGCCCATCATAATGTCCTGCACGGCTTGTTCGATCAGATCTCCTCTTTGGTCCACTTTCACAGACAAACCAACTCTACCTCCTTTCTTCGCCTTCCACAACCTTTTGACTGAGCTATTACCTCCTGCGGGATGAATCGCTTCGTCATTTTGACCAACGACCCCCCCTTGCCCAATGAGAAGAATTTCACATCGTCCATAAGCGCATTCATGCCCCGTCCGTGAGGGCTATTCCGATGCTGCGGATCA
Organism: Candidatus Latescibacterota bacterium; assembly: GCA_965248435.1. Taxonomy (GTDB): domain Bacteria; phylum Latescibacterota; class UBA2968; order UBA2968; genus CBDFJH01. The sequence goes on along the minus strand of OZ252100.1, from coordinate 4,510,160 downwards.
ATGAGATCCGGCACCGCCTCGACCTCAAACTCTTTTCCGTCATCCCTCACAAAAACGGTGATTTCGGAGGGTGCGGTCTGGATCCGAACGCGAATCATTTTGCTCTCACCTTCGCGGTTTCCGTGACAAATCGCGTTCTGCACGGCCTCCGTAACGGCTTTCACCACAGCCTGCTTGTCTTCATTGGGCATATCGATCCACGTGGCGACTTTTTGTACCAAGCCGGCCACCTTTTCCACGCAGGCGTAGGAACACTGGGTACTCACATCGAGGACATCTACCTGTGCCTTGTCCATCCGTACGCGTGGATTGTTGTGAAAAACTCTCTGCGGCTGCATATCGAACCTCCTTAGAGCCAAACCTGCCTGGACACGAACACTTTCCAAAAGACCCATTCGCAACCTTCGTACCAATTGTCGTGATCCAAGAAGACATAACATAAATTATTGAATTGTAATTAGATATATAGATATTGTGTTCGACCGAGAAACAGACCTCATTGCTTTCCTTTGTGGACTGTGCGTCCCGGTTGGGACACCGATGTCTCAAATAGCAGATAAAAAAACCCCCTGCGCAAAAGGCAGGAGGTGGCGTTTTCCCACAACCTTAAAAAATGGCGACGGTTCCGCCCCCTAAGGCGCGAAAGAGTTATGCGTCAAAAGACGAAGCATCAATTTCGTGTTTGGCCAGTAGGCGGTGCAATGACCGTCTGTCTATGCCACTTTGCTGCGCCGCCCGCGAGATATTTTTCCCATGTTTTGAAAGAAGCTGTTCAACATAGGACCGCTCAAAAGCTTCAATAACCTTCTCCTTCGCCTCCTTGAATGGGAGTTCGAACTGCTCAGGCTCGATCTTTCCAGATCTCGCATGTCCAAGTCCCTCGGGAAGATCTTCGGGTTCGATCTGACGGGATGACGATAAGGCCACAGCCCGCTCGATCACGTGCTGCAACTCCCGGACGTTTCCGGGCCAGGAATGTTTGCACAGGAGATCCATAGCTTCTGGGGCCACTTCACGAATCTCCTTCTCTGTTGTCTTGAGGTACTCCTGCAAAAAATGGTTGGCCAACAGCGGAATATCCTCCCTACGGTCCCGCAATGCAGGTAGGTGGATCACAAAAGTATTAACCCGATAGTAGAGGTCCTCGCGGAAGGTGCCTTCATTCACCATTGCCTCCACGTCTCGGTTCGTTGCGGAGATCAGCCGAATATCGATCTCAGTCTCCTTGTTGCTCCCAACCCTGCGGATCTTGCGCTCCTCCAGCACCCGAAGCAGCTTCACCTGGAGGTTCAGCGGCAATTCACTGATTTCGTCGAGACAAAAGGTGCCTCCGCTGGCGTGTTCCATCAAGCCCGTCCGGCTGGCTACGGCGCCCGTAAAGGCCCCTTTCTCGTGCCCGAACAGCTCGCTTTCCACCAAATGCTCAGGCATTCCGCCGCAGTTGAGAGGCACAAAGGGCTGCCGTTTCCGGCTACTGTTGGCATGAACGCTTCGGGCAATTAGCTCCTTGCCGGTTCCGCTCTCCCCCGTGATCAACACATTCGCCTGGGTATCGGCAATTTTCCGGATCGAATCGAAGACTCGCTGCATTGTCGAACTTTGCCCCAGGATGTTGTCGAACTTGAACTTCTCCTCCAGCTGCTGTCGAAGCGCCTTGTTCTCAGCCTCCAGCCGAAGCTGCTTCAAGGCGCGATCTACACAAACTGTAAGCTGATCCGGTGTAAATGGCTTGGTGATAAAATCGAACGCTCCTTCCTTCATCGCCATTACTGCATCCTGAATGGTCCCATAGCCGGTGAACATCATCACAAGTGTCTCAGGGCGCCGCTTCTTGATCTCTCGCAGGACCTCCATCCCGTTCATCCCCGGCATCTTCAGGTCTGTGATCACCAGGGCACAGGACTCCTGATCGAAAATCTCAAGCGCCTGACTCCCCCGGTCTGCTACTGAGACTTTATGGCCAGCACGAGTCAGAAATTTTTTGCATGTACTGAGCATATCCACTTCGTCGTCAACAACCAGAATTTTCACTTTTTTCATAATATCAATCCCTGGAATCACTCCCAACAAAGGGGAGAACAATATGAAACACGGCGCCTTCGCCCAATTTGCTTTCCACCTCAAAGCGGCCGCCGTGCTCTTGGACAATTCCGTAGCTAACGGCAAGTCCCAGGCCGGTTCCCTTTCCCACCTCTTTGGTCGTAAAAAAGGGATCGAACAGTCGGGCCAGATGCTCTTCTGAGATTCCCTCACCCGTATCCTTAACAGAAATCCGGACGTAGTGTCTGTTCTGAGTACCCTCGTCTAGCCGCGTGGACACACATAGTTCTCCGCCATCGGGCATCGCGTCCATCGAATTGTTAAACAGATTCACAAGCACTTGCTCGATCCGTGTAGTGTCTGCCGTCACCAATGGCAGCCCATCGACGAGTTCAGGGAGATAGGTGATATTCTTGCTCCTCAGAACATTTTCAACCAGGGCTGCAGCATTGGCCACCATTTTGTTGACATCGACTTCCAGCGGTGAAAAGGGTGTCTGCCTCGAAAAGGCCAGTAGTCCTGACGTGATCTGGGCAATCTTATCAGACTGCCTCTGAATCACTTCAATGTCATCTATGATATCCTCCGACAAGCCCTGAGCATCTGCCTCTCTCATCAACCCCGCACTACGCATCACAATAATTCCAGTAGGGTTGTTGACCTCGTGTGCGATCCCTCCAACGAGTTCACCTAAAGCCGCAAGCTTCGAAGATTGGTTGAGCTGTTCTTCCAGACGCTTGCGTTCAGAAATGTCGGTGATGAACCCCTCTATCCGCACGGTCTCTCCATCTGATCCGGGCATCCCCCTGCCCTGCTCCCATACCCACTTCTCCTTTGGCTGGGCAGTCCTGATACGATAGACAATCTGAAACGGCCTATTCTCACGTAAAGCCGCCTGAACAGACTCCCAAGCGGGCTCTCGATCATCCGGGTGAATCAGCTCTGCATATGATACATTCTGGTTTGCCATAAAATCAGAAGGAGAGTATCCAGTGAGCTCAAGACAACCCTCGCTCACGAATTCCCATCGTCCAATGCATGTCATTCCTGCATCGGTAGGCCATGCCAGGGAGGTTGCTCATCAAGGTCGAAAGGGACTGCTGGCTTTCGTGCAGAGCTTCCTCCGTGCGCCTGCGTTCTGTAATGTCACGGACGATCCCGGTGAACATTCGCCGGTTGCCCACCCGAAACTTGCTGACGGCCAGGTCCATCGGGAACGTGGTTCTGTCTTTCCGCAGGCCCACGACTTCGCGACCGATGCCGATGATCTTTGCGCTACCGGTCCGTAGGTAGCTGGTAACATAACCATCGTGTTCACTGTGGTAGGGCTCGGGCATCAGCATGTTGACGTTATTCCCAATAACCTGATCGGACCTATAACCAAATATCCTTTCCGCCGCGGGGTTAAAAGTCTCAACCGTGCCCTGCTCATCGATGGTGATGATCCCATCTACTGTGGTGTCCAGGATGGATTGGATCGCAGTATCCTTCTGCTGGCGTTCGATAATCACGCGCTCCACGAAGATAACGGCCAGGAAGGCCAGTACACTCACGGCAAGGCCTGGAAGCTCAGTGATCTGGCTTGTGACGGAACTCGTTACTGATTGAGAGTGCTCCCACAAAGTAAGGATTTGCCGCAGCGCCATCAGAGCGAGCATCACGCTCAAGACCCCCATTCGCCAGTCCCGGATTCGCCTTAGGAGAACGATAGACCAGCCCAGGGCGAAGAGGCGAATCGTGATAGAAATCAGGAGGATCAGGCTCACGGCAGTCGAGGCCTTGGCTCAGAATTTGGGTCAGCGAAAATCCGTATCTTCCGGAATGATATACCCAAAAGGGTGAATGTCAACAGTCACAGTCAATCGTCTATCCAGCTCTTGTTCAAAATCTGTTACTTACGCACGTGGAGGCAGTCCACAATACAAACGGCCCTGACCTCATTCGCCAGGGCCCGTTCTGCCACAGAACCAGTCCAGCTGTCTATTCAAAAAATTATTCTCGGGGTTGATAGAGTCTGCGTATCTGTCTCCTTGAATCACTCTTTCAACTCGGTACTCAAAAGGGCCAACAGATCCGTATACCCGATAATCCCGACAAGCTCATTGGCATCTGTAACCACTGGAATGGCTCCGACTTTCTCTTCCAGGAACAGATCGATGACCTCTCGAAGGTCCGTATCCGGAAAGGTCACGATCGGATCCCGCGTCATGATGTCTCTAACATCCGCGTCGGCGCTGATCGTGTAGAGTTTCTCCTCTCCTCGAATCTCAGCGAAAGAGGTCGCATGCAGCCTGACATCTCGGTCGGTAATCATCCCGACAAGGCGGCCCTCATCCACGACGGGAAGGTGACGGATGTGCTGGGCATTCATCTTGCGAAATGCCTCGCGCAAGAGCTCTTTCGGTCCAATCGTGACCAGATCGCGAATCATCAGGTCAGAAACCTTCATGGCGCACTCCTCTATTGAGCGATCATCCCACACCTTTAAGACTGGACGTGGGGTAAGTCGAAAGCCTTCGGCTCCACCAGCTTCTCATACTCCTGATAGCCCACGCGAATGGCCTCTTCGTCAGAGCCCGCATTGAACGTAGTCTGATCATCTGACGTCAAACATACCAAAGTTCAGCTCGTCACACCAGACTCCTGTGGGAAAGTCAAGTCGCATACTTTGAAAAAATGTCGAATGGGCTGAAATATGCAGCCGTTGAAGTCCTCCGTACGAAGCTTTATATTCGGAGGAGACTCGTTTCATTCGCCGACCAAGCTTATATATTGGGCATTCCCCGTCGTTATTCAAGGGGCAGGAACCGGGAGCAAGACTGGAGGTGCAACCCGATGAAGAAAGTCGAAGCGTTTATCAAACCGTTCAAACTCGATCAGGTCAAAGATGCCCTCACGAAGATCGGGCTGGTTGGAATGTCGGTCGCGGAGTACCGCGGGTTCGGCCGCCAGAGGGGGCACGCGGAGTTCTACCGAGGAAGTGAATACCGCGTTGATTTCATGCCCAAGCTGAAGATCGAGCTCGTCGTTCCGGATGAAGAACTCGACAGGGCAATCGAAATCATCCTGGAGGCGGCTCGCACGGGAGAACTGGGAGACGGAAAGATATTCGTCTCTCCGGTCGAGCAGGCCATTCGGATCAGGACCGGTGAGGCAGGAGAAGAAGCACTCTGAGTAAGCTACAAAGAAGCCATCCAGGACCGCAGACCACAGACGGCTGACCGCCAAAGTCTAAAGGGTATCCATCTGGCGGCCTGCCCTCCGCCGGCCGCCGTCTGATTTACGAGAAACGAAATACGAGATAGATGCCTCTGATTGACCCCAAAGACCCTGCAGAAGTCACAGCAAGAAGGCTTCTAGAGGAACCGGATCAGGCCGCCGGTGAGTTGGCTGGCCACGGCTTTAGGGATCCGGTTCGCGCCCTCCAGAATCTCGAGTGCCTTGTCGACCCTGCTTCACAAACTCCTCTGCCTCCGGAATTCTTTCGCGAGCTCTTTCGAACGCCCAGTCCAGACCGCGCGCTGAACAATTTCGAGCGGTTGGCGCGTGCGGCGCTGGGTCGGTCCGCCTTTTACACCTTTCTGGAAGACCCACCAGAAAGGTGTGGACTCCTGCTTCGTCTCATCGGGAGCAGCCAATACCTCGCAGATATCCTGGTCAGAAACCCCGAATACTTCTACCGGCTAACTGACGAACAAAGGCTCAAGGGCCCCTGCGCGAAAGAAATGTTGGAAGCAGAATTCTTCGAAGCCGTTCAATCTGTAGAGAAGTTGGAATCCCGTCTGAACGCCATAAGACGTCTTGCGAGGAGAGAGTTGCTCCGCATCGGCGCCGGAGATCTGCTTGGCGGCCGCCCCATCCAGGAGATCGCATTCGAACTCTCAGATCTCGCTGATGTCGTGCTTCAGCAGTTGGTAGACCAGCTCACACCAGAGCTGGACGCCCGCTACGGCGTGCCCAGAGATGGGAGGGGAAACCGTGCAGAATTCGCCGTCGTTGCCCTTGGGAAGCTGGGTGGCCGGGAACTCAACTTCAGTTCCGACATCGATCTCATCTTTGTCTACTCCGAGGAGGGAGAGACGGAAGGAGGCGGAACCGAGGGACGCCCCGTTATGAACCAGATCTACTTCTCCCGGCTGGCGGAACATCTGCTCAAGGCGGCGACCGAGCCCACCGAGGAGGGTTTCCTATATCGCGTCGATCTAAGACTCCGTCCGGACGGAGCCTCCGGCGCGGTGACGATGCCGCTCTCGGCGTATGAGAGCTACTACTCGCGGCGCGGTGAGCTTTGGGAGCGGCAGATGCTGATCAAGGCGCGTCCTTGCGCGGGCTCTTTGACCCTCGGGAACCACTTCGTCGAAACCGTCCAGCCTTTCATCTATCCACGCCATTTCAAGGTCAGCCCCGTTGAAGAAATCCACCGGATCAAGGGCCACATAGAAGAACGCCTTGGCCGGAGGGGAGAGCGGGAGACCCACCTAAAGCTTCGGTCGGGCGGCATCCGTGACATCGAATTCATCGTTCAATGCCTTCAGTTGATCGTGGGACGTATTCACGGAGAAGCTCGCTCCGGTAGCACCCTGACTGCGATCCGCCAGCTCAACCAGGTCTCCGCCCTCACCGATACGGAAGCAGAGGCCCTTCGCAGTGCCTATCTCTTCTTTCGGCGCGTGGAGCACCGTCTGCAGATGATGCACGGCTTGAGCGACTATACGTTACCCGGTCCCGACGGGCAGGCAACCCTCGCGCACAGCCTCGGCCTCCTTTCATCGTCGACCTACGAGCAGGTCCTGGAGGATCACCTCAGTGCCGTTCAGGCGATCTATCAAGACGTATTTTCGGAGGCTAAGGGTGAAGACGGCCGATCGATCGGGGCCCTATGTGAAATGGAGATTGGAGATCCAGAGGCGAATGCCACACTGCGGGACCTCGGCTTCGACAATCCCGAGGAAGCGCACAAAAACCTGATCTACCTCGCCTACGGACACGTGCCCAAGATCCGGGGCACGCTTGCCCGTCAGAGCTTTATCGAATTGGTTCCCGCGCTCATGCGCTCGCTCCAGGCCTCGGCCGATCGGGATCGGGCGCTAAGCAATCTGGACCGCCTCGTCTCCGCTTACGGCGCCGGCGCCACCCTTTTCCGCATCCTTGCGACCAACGATGGACTTCGTGACCTCATCCTCTCCCTGTGCGACGGCAGCCCGTTCCTCCTCAACCTGATCGTCCGAAACCCGGCCCTGCTCGACAGATTGACCGTCCCCGGCGTCCTGCATCACGTTCCGAGTCCTCGAGAACTGGAGGCGGAAGTCGATGCCATCTCCGGACACTCGAAGTCTCGCGAAGAAAAAATCGCCGGATTGAACCATTTCAAAAGTCGGGAGCTCCTCCGGATCGGGTCCAGAGATCTGGTCGGCATCATCGACACATTCCAGACCTTCGAGGAACTCACCCTTCTCGCGGAGACAGTACTTAGAAAAGTCTACGACATCGCGTGCGAAGAGGTCTCAGCCATCCACGGACGTCCCCGAACCGCCCGGGGAGACCAGGCCGCCTTCGTCATCCTGGGCCTTGGTAAGCTCGGAGGAAAGGAATTCAACTTCGGTTCGGACCTCGACCTCGTGTTTGTCTACTCGGAGGACGGTTCTACAGACGGATCTCGCTCCACTGGAAACCTTCAGTTCTTCGTCAGTCTGGCCCAGAAAATCTTGAATCTGCTCGGGCAGTCCACGCCCTACGGCGTCCTCTACCCGGTAGATGCCAGGCTCCGCCCGGAGGGAGGAAGCAGCATCCTTGCCCTGTCCTTCGAAAGCTACGAACGCTACCTGCAGAAGCGGGCCGCGGTCTGGGAGCGCCTGGCGTTGTCCCGTACCCGGGTCGTGGCCGGAGATGGGGAGTTTGGGGGCAAGGTCCTGGACCGCATCGAGCATTTTGTGATGGGAAACGGGCTGTCAGGAAGCGAAGTCAGGGAGATCGTCGACATCCGAAGGCGGATAGAGACACAGCAGCGTTCCGGGGGGCAACTCAGCATCAAGACCGGGCCGGGAGGAATCGTGGATATCGAATTCCTTGTCCAGATCCTCCAAATCCGGCGCGGAGGTGAATCACCTCAACTCCGAAGTCCCAATACCCTGGTGAGCCTCGGGCGGCTTGAAGAGGCCGGCATCCTCATCGACGAAGAGGCGGAACATCTCAGGGACGCTTTTATCTTCTTGAGAAGTATCGAGAAGGTGCTGCGCCGACAAGACGAACGGGCAACAACCCGCTTGCCATCGAATGACCGTGACCTGGTGGCCCTCTCCCGTGCCGTGGGCTTTGCTAGGCCCGACGACTTTATGCAGACCCTCCGCCAAAAGATGCGTAAGACCCGGGAGGCCTTTCAGACTCATCTGGGCGAGGCAACACAATAAGTATGCTGCTAAACTGAGACCTCTAGTACAAAGGGCCCTGGCATCATCTGCCAGGGCCCTTCACCACACCTTCGTTTCATAGGGGCTGTCTACTCCGCTTTCCCGTCGATTGTCCCCACCTCGATCTTGAGGTCTTCTCGATCCACGATGCGATCCACCTTTCCGTCCCGAACCCAGACGACGCGATCGGACACGCTCAGCATCTTATGATCGTGGGTCGCTGAGATTACCGTCACGTCAGATTCTTTGTTCATCTTGCGTAGGAGTTCGATGATCTCTGTCCCCGTAACCAGATCCAGGTTGCCGGTGGGCTCGTCCGCCAGAATTATGGCCGGATCGTTCGCAAAGGCACGGGCAACGGCGACCCGCTGCTGCTGTCCTCCGGACAACTCGTAGGGCTTGTGAGAAACCCGCTCACCCAAGCCCACTTTTCCCAAAAGACCTACGCCCTTTTCCCGAGCCTCATCGGTCGTCAGACCGGCAAACACCATTGGCAGCGTCACGTTCTCCAGTGCCGTCATCACGGAAATCAGGTTGAAGGACTGGAAAATGTAGCCGATCTTGCGACACCGGAGCCAGGCGAGCTCGTAGGCGTCCAATTGCGCGACGTCTACATCATCGATATAGACCTTCCCGCTGGTCGGCTTGTCCAATCCACCGATCATGTTGAAGAGTGTGCTCTTCCCGGATCCCGATGGCCCCATAATGGAGATATACTCTCCCTGCTCGACCTGAAGATCCACGCCACTGAGGGCATCTACCCGCATGTTACCCATCGTGTAGACCTTTTTCACATCCAGTGTTCTTACAACAGCCATGTGTAACCCCTCAATTGCTGGCGATCAAGGAACCTTGCGGCAGAAAACCTTTGTTCAGGAGACCGAATAGGAATGCCAATTGACGGGCGAACACAAGGTTCGCCCTACGGAGTCACATTTTGCGATCCACGAACGACGATCCTGTCGTGTCCGAAAGGACACGACGGACGATCCACGGCCTTTTAGACTTCTAGGCTCATTGCGTCTACAGGCTCCATTTTCGCTGCCCTATAGGCCGGCAGAATGCCGCCAAGCAGCGAGAGGAAGGATCCGATCACGATTGCAAAAATCGTACTTTGTCCGACCATCGTCCAGGGTACGTGGACAAAAAACACCTTCCCGTAGGTCACATAAGAGAGAAGTAGCGTCAATAGGACCCCGACGACAGCCCCAATAACGGTACCTGCTGTGCCCATAAAAGACGACTCCAGCAGGAAAAGCTTGACGATGAATCCGTCAAGGGCCCCCATACATTTCATTGTCCCGATTTCGCGAAACCGCTCCGTCACCGACATCAGCATCGCGTTCGTGATGCCTACCAGACAGACCAGCAGAGACAACACCACGAGCCAATTGTTCTTCGACTTTTCCTGTCTCGCAGCGGCGCTGTCCGGGTCTATGTCTATGCCCTTTTGCTGAAGGATCAAATTCAATTCCTTGTTGCCGGCCCCTTTGAGGCTGTCTACGACGGCTGTGGTCGTCCAAATCGACATCAGAAAGGCGATAGAAAGAACGATTCCGCTTACCGTGATTAAAGATCGACCGAATCGAATCTTGACGCTGTTAAAACTGATCTCAATCGCCTTGCTGATGGGCAGGTTGACCTGCGTGCCCATCTCATTTCCGGCTGTCCGTTTCTGGTGTTCTACCATGGGGCCGCTCCATCCTTCTGTAATTTGGAACCCTTGACTGCGCCCCTCAGCGTATCGGGGGCTGACTCGGCGTCGCCGGAGATGAATATTGCGTCCGTCCTCGGCCGGTGCGGTTGATCCGGGAGGCGAGGAGTGCTTCTGCATCATCAAGATAAGACAACGCCTGGACAATCTCCGGATCGTTCTGCACGTAGAGTCTACCGGCCGCGCGGCGGCCCCACCCGACCTGCGAAATCTGCTGTTTGATCCGCTGCTTGATAAAATTCAGATTGCTTCTGAATTCGCGGTCTGTGAATTCAAACTCGCGCTCGCGTAGAAAATTCTTGAAGGAAGAGAGTTCTCGCCGCCCGGGCTTGTACTTGGAGGCAAAGGTTTCGAAGTCGGAATAGTCGTCTATGATGTCCGGAGCGTGGCGCGTCGCGAATTCGAACAGGTGGGAACGGCTTAGACGGCGCTCGAAAATGGAAAGGCTGTCTCGACGGAGCGTTATGTCCGGCGTGATGCCACCATTGCCGTAAACCTTTCTGTGGAGAATCCGCGTATAATAAATCGGCTTAGCGGCCACACTGTCCGGATCGGCGTTCGGGTCATAGTCGTCCCGCGCCTCTTCTACGTACGAATCATGGTCCTCTGAAAAAGGCCTCTGAATAGGCCGATCGCTCGGGGTGAAGTAGCGTGCAACCGTCAGCAGCACCGCCCCGCCATTCTTGAGGTGGTACTGTTTTTGAACCAGGCCCTTCCCGAACGTGGTATGGCCAATCACCAGTCCCCGATCGTAGTCCTGGATCGCCCCGGCCACGATTTCCGAAGCACTCGCACTGTAGCTGTTCACCAATACCAGAATTGGGACATCGGGACCGATACCCGGGTCCTCCTCGGCAAAGTGATCTTCTCGGGAGTTTGAAAACCTCCCCTCGGTATAGACCAGGAGCCGTCCCCATTCAATGAACTGGTCTGCAACCTCCACCGCCTGTTCCAGGTACCCGCCGCCGTTTTCCCGAAGATCCAGAATCAGTCTTCTGAATCCACTGTGCCTCAGTTTCTTCAATGCATCTTGCAGCTCCCGGTTCGTATGACTCGAAAATCGACTGATCTTTACATACGCAGTCTCGGGCGTCAGCATAAAGGCGTTGGGCACGCTCGGGACTTCGATCTTATCTCGAACGATTTCGAATTCGAGCAGATCGTCCCACCCTTCTCTCCGCACGCTGACATTTACGCGGCTCCCTTTGGGACCCTTCAGTTTATCCGTGACCTCTGAGACCTTGATTCCGATCGAAGACCGACCGTCGATCTTCACGATCCGGTCACCAGGCTGAAGACCTACCTGGTAGGCTGGAGACCCCTCGATCGGGGACAGCACCGTCAGAAAACGATCGATAATATCGAAATAGATTCCGATGCCTTCGAATGAGCCCTGCAGTTTCTCCTGGGTTTCTTTCAGCTCTTCTGGCGTGATGTAAGTGGTGTGCGGATCCAGTGCCGACAGATAGCCCTCAATCGCTCCGTGATAGAGTTCGACCGGATCCGTCCTCTCGTAGTAATAACGCCGGACCAGTTCCGCGAGCTCCCCGAGCGTCCGCGCCTGCTCGTAGGTACCGAGCTTTTTACGACCTTCTGAGCTACCTGGATCGGCAGTGAAGAGCGTGAGGAGACCAACGATTGTGCAGACGACGCTGCGCGTGAGGGCCGACTTCATAGTTCCTCTTAATTGTCTGTATATTCTGTAAAATAGAGAGCTTAACATACCCTTCACCCCCGCGCAAGTCAAGCACAAAACCCACGCCCGTTCATGGCCTGCTCCGCTTCCTCCGCGTCATCTTTTCGATGGAAAAGAGAACGATCTGTTTCATGAATAGATAGTATTCTTTCGGGTTTAGCTTACTGCTGCTGAACTGACGATCTCGAAAGACAAAAGGCACTTCCAGGAACCCGTTATAGGTCCCCTTGACCAGGATCTCGAGCAGAATCTTGTAACCCGGGGAAGTCAGGGTAAAATGATCGACGACGTGCCGGTGAAGGAAGAAATATCCGCTCAACGGATCCATGACACCCGTCAGCTGCCGGGCAAGAAAAACACCCACGTTGGATATGCATTTGCGATACCATGGCCACTTTTCTACCGTGCTGCTGGGGTCGTAGCGGCTGCCAATCGTGAGATCAAACTCCCTCAGCCCCAGAATCAGCCGGGGGATGAGCGAGGGGTCGTGGCTAAGATCGGCATCAATCACTCCCAGATAGGGCCGATCAGATAGTCCAAAACCCTCCATGACGGCGCTCCCAAGCCCCTGTTTGCCCGGCCTGTGCACCACACGAATCGGATATTGTCCTCGCAGGCCTTCGGCAATCTCGCCGGTACCGTCAGGCGAATTGTCGTCCACGACGATCAACTCCAGATCGATATCTGAAAATTCCCGAACCGCAGAAAAGATCTCCTGGGCAAGGATGGGGATATTCTCCCGTTCGTTGAAGGTGGGCGTAATCAGGGATACGCTCATCATCTCATTCATGTTCATTGGCCCTGCCCGGACAATTCTGAAGGATCGCCGACCTGCTTGGCGACACGCTCAAGGTTTTCCTTAAAGGAGGCAATCCGCCCATCGAAGATTTCTGACGCGCGATCGATCTTGAGTCCCGCGCGCAGCGGACGCCTCGCGGCTTGAGCCAGTTCGGCAGACGTAGTAGGCGATACCAGCTCGAAATCCAGGTGGAAGCAGGAGCAGATCTCAGATGCCATCTCGTAACGCGAGAGGAAGTCTCGGCCGCAAAAATGGACCACGCCCAGGAAATCATCCTGGCACAGACCGATCACAAAGGCGGCCAGCTCATCGACATAGGTCGGATTGGCCCACTCATCCGTCACCACCCGAATCCGCTTCCTGTCCGCGACCGAGCCCGCCACCCAGGTCACGAAGTTGGGCCGACTGTTCGGATCATAGCCATAAAGGACCGCCGTCCGAACGACAATGCCCGGACAACCCGCGTCCAGCACCGCTCGCTCTCCCTCCAGCTTCGTCTGACCGTATACGTTCAGTGGATTCTGTGTATCCTCTTCTGCGTAGGGTCCGCTTGATCCATCGAACACATAATTGGTCGAAATGAAGATCAATCCACTGCCGACGCGATCGCACGCCTCCGCGAGATTGTGCGTTCCTTTTACATTGACGCTTCGGGCATCTGCAGGATCCCTCTCGCATCCATCGACGCTGGTCTTGGCCGCGGTGTTGATCACCCATCGCGGACGGATCTCACCGATAACCTCCTCTACACGTTTCGACTCTGTGATATCCAACCTCACGGAATCCTCTGGAGTGAACGGTCCGTCTGGGGCTCGAACGGTCGGGATAAACCGCAGCCCAGAGTCCTCCACACTGCAAAGGGCGCGCCCCAGGAGTCCCGACGCCCCGACAACGACAACGGTTTCAGCAGGAGGGGTCACTCTGGCTCGCTCTGTGTCTTTTGTATGGCCGAGGCGTGGAGGTAGTCAAACAGTCCCCTTCCAAGGGCTCCCATGTTTGCCGCTCGGTCAAGATTAGGGCCGATCAGGGCCGTGAGAATCCCTTCGGCCGCCTCCAGGTAAGGCGAGTGTCCGGTCAGCCGATACAGACGGATCAGAACCTGTGCCGCCACGCCGTTCCCAGACGGCATCAGGCGATCGAACGCGGAAAAGTGGGGTCTCCCAGGTTCTGGCGATCGGTCGTGTAATGCCCCGGAGGGATGTCCAAAATTCTCCAACATGAAGTCCACGAGATCACGGGCGGTGCGAAGGTCACTCGGACGGGCATCGATCTCGTAGAGGTCGAGCCAGGCCCTCGCTGCAAGTGCATGATCCTCAAGAAACAGCGGTCCCTCGGCCGAACCGCGATCGGTATGTCTCAGCCCCCCGCCCGGAAGTTCAGCGCGGACACGAATTCGGCTCATCACCTCGCGACAGACCTCCAGGAGCCGATCTCCCTCGTCCAAGTGGTAGAATTCCAGCAGGGCCGAAACCGTCCCGGCGTTCCAACCGGTGTAATATGACAAATCGGGGATGGGTGGCGTCTGCTCACCCAGAAGCCGGGTGACAACACCGGATTGCTCCGGCACACCGTGTTCATAGAATCCAGCATACCCGGCAACAAACTGTGACTCCGTCGCGTCGTAGAACCCACCCAGGAGGAAGTCCGCGAGTCCCCTGGCCGCCTCCAGAAAGCGAGCCTCCTCCGTCTGTTCCGACACGGCTGCCAGAACGGAAAGCAGACCTGCATTCCGAAGCAGGTGTTTCTCCCTGTCTACGAGCACGCCGTCGGGGGTCAACTCCGCCAGAAAGAAGCCGCCATCCGAATCTTTGAGTCGACCCGAAATAATGCGGTCCAGGGCGAGAATGGCATCTCGCTTCAGTGCCGAATCTCCCCGAGATTCCCCGAGACTCAGAAGCAATCTGAGCGCTTCGGGTCCAGGATCCTCGCCCCGGACCGATGCCGCCCGAATGCTGTCTGCCATCTGCAGCATCACCTCAAGTGTCAGCTCGACTGCTGAACGGTCCCGATCCCGAAATCTACGTGCCGATCGCTCCTCCAGAAGGCGACGGGCACGATCCAGATCCTCGAGCCGATCGGGGTGGTCGAAAAAGACACGAATCCGTCGAACCAGTCTCACGAGGTCCTCCGGATCCAAAAATGTGCTTCCGGTGATCCACTCGGTCTCGGGGGAAAGGAACACGACGGACGGCCACGCGCCCATGCCGTATCGTTCAGCCAGATCCGGGCGGCGGTCGACGTCGACACGAACGGGAATCGTGCTGTGACGGATCTCCCGCGCAACCTCGGGGTCACTGAAGCAGTGCCTGATGATTTCTCGGCACCAGAAAGAGCGACGCGTATACAGGAAGAGGAGGATCGGGCGGCCGGAAAGCCGCGCTGAATCCCGCTCTGACCACGTCTGCCAGGCGACATGACCGGAAGGAAGATCCGAGACACCTCTCGAAATTTGTGGGGAGTCCGCTTCTTCGGCCGGCCGTTCCGAACAGCTGGCGATGACAACACCCAGACTTCCGATGACGGCCGCACACAAACATCGCAACATGGCCCCCCCGATCAAGGGCCGCAAGGGGTCCCCGGACGTGAATCCCTAGCTTTTATCGGCCTGGCATCCATATTGCTTTCAATAATAATGAGATAACTCCTGAGGAAAGGCACGAAAAGGCTCGGGACACAGGGTCTGGAGAGCGACCGATTCCTGCGAGGCAGGCGGGCCCTGCGGTAGTTTGTCGAGGAACTGGGACTGGAAAATAAACTCGGGAACCAGGGGGGGATTTGGGCGTCTACACACCGCGGCGAGGATTTTGGAATTCTCTAAGATTGAGTAATTGCTTAATATTAATCAGCATACGAGCAGAAAAGGACTTGACACAAAGTCCGGCATTTCGGTAAATTCTTCGCTTGACTGAAAACTTTTCCTGCCGATCTTATAGTGAATGAGAGCCGTAACGCGATTTCCGGATTAGAAGACGATCAGTCGAGCTTTATCTCTCCCAATGGGATCGCCTCCTCGATCAGCATAATCGGGATGCCGTCCTCAATACGGTAGAGAAAGGCCCCATCTTCACGCACCAGACCTCCGTCGATCTTCTTTTCCACTTGGCTGCCGCCCCTGTTCTTGAGCTCACCTTTCTCGATACGCCGGTTGATCTCTTCCACAAGCGTCTGATCGGCCATCGAAACAGGAGTCTTATTCTCCGGACAGGCCAGGATATCCAGCAACTCCTTATCAATCATGGTTCACCTCTTTCATCGCAAAAAATCAGTCTAAACTGTGACACGGCTTAGAAGAAAATAGTCAAGGGTTGCGAGTCAGACAAGATCTTTTTCCTTGATATCATTCTGGCTTAAGGAGAGTCTATCGGTACACGCCCTAAGGTTTGGTTTGCATTTCAGACAGATTCAGTGCTGTAAATTCTACTCGCGATGCAGGTGTGCGAGGTGGGAATCCGAACCCAGACCTTTTGTGCAAGAGGTAGGCTTATGAGGAGAGTTTGAATCGCCGGGTTGGGGAAATCCACATCCCGGTTTTTTTCAGGTTTCGGTAACCACTCGGGAGAAGGACTGATCACAATATCAAGGAACAGAAAAAGGAGTTTCGAGATGAGGAAGTTCGTTATCCTGTTATGTCTCTGCGGATTCAGTCTGAGTGGCTATGGCGCAGCATGGGCGGCCACGGAAGACAGGGCAGTCGCCAAGTTTCTCCTATTCCAGCCGAGCGCTCGCTCCGCAGGATTGGGAGAGGCCTACGTCGCCATCGCGGACGATGCCAACGCGACCTACTACAACCCGGCAGGATTGGCAGACGACACCGGTGGTAATCTCAGCACCACCTTCTACAAACCGATCCCCACGCTGGCGAATGACATCTTTTCTTCGTTCGGAGCCTACACGCATTCGTTTGAAGGCCTGGGTAACCTGGGCTTCAGCATCATATACGCCTCGGAAGGTAAGCAGGAAGCCAGAAGCGAGCAAAATGTCGCTTTGGGAACCTTTTCCAGTTATGGACTGGCCCTGGGGCTTTCCTACGGGACCTACGTCACAAAGACGATGTCTATCGGTGTGACCGTGAAATTCATCTACGAAGACCTCGCGGGAGGCGTGCAGGTCGGTCAGGAACAGGGCAAGGGGCACGGCACCTCTTTCGGCGGAGACCTCGGTTTTATGTGGAAGCCCACAGACCGATTCACGCTTGCGTGGGCGTTGCGAAACGTGGGTCCGAACATCACCTTCATCGACGCAGATCAGGCAGATCCGCTTCCACAAAGCTTTACCTTCGGATTTGCGAACAAAATCTACCGAGGCGGGAATTCTACGGTACTCATTACGACCGACATCTACAAGCCCCTTGCAGATGAAGGGTTCTCCTCCTTCATCACAGGATGGTCCGACAGTCCGGCAGAAGAGGAGTTCAAGGATATCGACTATAAGGCCGGTCTGGAGTGGCAATATGACCTTACTGAGGGCTCGGCCTTCGCGCTCAGGACGGGTTACTTCTACGACTATGACGGGAATCGAAAAACCCCCACGTTCGGTCTCGGATTAAAGTACAATTGGGCCACGTTCGATCTCTCCTATTTCGCAAACAGGGGAGACTCCCCGCTGAGGAACGTCTTCCGCTTTACAGGAGGATTTTCCATCTAGAGGGCTAAACGGCGACTCCCTACGCCGACCGAAGCCTGTTTCGGATCGGCGCCATCCAATCTCAGTAACCAACTGGCATATAAACGGGAACCGCGAGGAAGCGTGGGGTTGAGGCGGGCACTGCAAAGAATAGATAGCGGACCGCAAGACCGGGAAACCTTTGTCCCTCATCTTGCGGTCCCTCTTATGTACAGGAGTCTCCTGGTTGGCCTGAGCATGATCCTCGGATGCACGACTCTGTCAGAAGCACAGGAGACCTGGCGTATCCTGGCCGTGCGCGTATCGTTCCCCGTGGAAGATCCTGACGAGGGAACCACGAGCGGGGACGGCACTTTTGACCTCCGGAGCCTTGAGGAAGCCAGAGAAGGCTACCGTTTTCCGTATGATATCCCGCCACACGACCGGGGCTACTTCGAAAATCATCTGACGGCGTTGGCGAACTACTACGCCGACATCTCCGAGGGAAACGTTCGGATCGAGCACGAGGTCTACCCGCTTGAAAACCGGGAAAGCTATCTGCTCGAAAAACCCCTGAAGGAATATGGCAACGGGCGCACCCTCCAGGAGATAGATGAACGGATCACGCAACTCTTCCGCGACGCCATTCAGGCGGCCGATGCCGCGGAAGGGGACGCGATCGATTTTTCGAGGTTCCGGGCCTTTGTCGTCTTCCACGCGGGACTCGGCGGCGAAGCCGGGAACGCCCTAAATGATATCCCCTCTGCGTTCATCAGCGCGAGGGACCTGGATCAGTTTGCCGACGGCCCCATCCCGGTAAACAATTCTACGCGGAGTGTCACCGAGGGCATGCTCCTCCCGGAAGCCGTCAGCGCCGATGGACGTGGAGGCCTGAACGGCACCCTGGCGCGCTTTTTCGCGAACCAGTTGGGTCTGCCGGGTCTCTCCAACTTCGAAGCGGATCTCCCTGCCGTCGGGGATTGGAGCCTCATGGACTCCGGGGCCAACAACGTCGCTTCGGCCGCCCAACTCGGCCTGGAGAATTTGACCGGCGAGCCATCCGATTCCTTGCTCATCGGGTTTGTGCCCACCCGGATGCTTGCGTGGTCCCGCATCCGGCTCGGCTGGCTCACGCCCGAAGTGGTCACAAAGAGCGACATCGCTCACATCGTCGCGCCCCACGTCACATCCAGCCTGCCCGAGGCAGTCATCGTGCCGATCAGTGCCGACGAGTACTTTCTGCTTGAAAACCGCGTCTCCCGGTTGGCCTTGGATGGCCGGGTTCCGCAGATCCGGTTTTCGGGTGGAACGGACGGAGTCTGGCTCTCGGTAGACGATTATGACGCCTTTATCCCAGGCTCGGGGCTGTTGGTCTGGCACGTGGACGATGCCGTGATCAGAAACAGCGGCCCGGACAGGCCGTTCAACAGCAACCCGGACTATCGGATCGCACCGTTCCAATTCCGAAGGGGAATCTCGCTGGAAGAGGCAGACGGCCTCGAAGACATCGGCAACGTCTCCTCCAGCCGTCTCTTCGCAGGGGGCCTGATCTCTTTCAGCACCATCGAAGGCGGCGCGCAAGACCCCTTTTTTGTGGGAAACGCACTACGTTTCGGTCCGGATACGACGCCCAACACGAACAGCAACCTGAGCTACCCAACGGGAATCACGATCGAAATCCTCAGCCCGCCGGGTGACACCATGACCGTGGCGGTCACCTTCGGCCGACAGCAGGACCGATGGCCCGTCACGGGCCTTGAAATGGGCGGTTTGCGGGCACCTCGAGTCCTCGACCTGGATGGAGACGGGGCCAAGGAGATCGTCAGAGGTCGCAGTCGGAGCAATCGTTCCAGCGCCTGGAGTGTTACGGGCGACCCAGTTCAGACCTTCGGCTTCTCCTCCTTCCGAACGCCGGCGGTGGGAGATCTTTTCCCCGGTGACGGAGGGGCCGATGAATTCATCTTCGCGGACGGTGACAATCCAGCGCTCTGGGCGAACGATCGGTTTGTGACAACCCCCTACACAGGCGGCGCAGTCCTCTCCGCGTCTCCCGTCATTGCCGCCTTCCCGGGGAGTGAGCTTGTCGACGTCTGGGGATGGTCAGACGGAAGGGTCGTGTGGGGGGAATATGCCGGGGAACGCGGCGAGGTGGCGCTTGTTTCGGAGCCGATCGTAAGCCTTTCGGTTGGCAATGTCTCACCCGACACCGGCAATGAGCTTGTCGCAGTGACAGAAACCGGCCGGCTCTTCATCATTCAAAACACAGCCGAATGGAATGAACTTGCGAGGTTCGAAGAAAGACCGTTAGGGGCCCCGGTCGTCTCCGATCTGGACGGAGATGGATTGGACGAGATTGTTGCCGTCTCATCTCGAGGTGTGGTATCGTTACAGCAGGTGGGAGCGAATCCGAGGCTAAGTCTTCCGGTAGAAGGGGGTGCGAAATCACCGCCGGTCCTGGGCGATCTGGACGGGGACGGCTTCGTCGAGGTCCTCTTCGGTGGATCTTCTCGGCTTTGGGCCGTTCGTTTCAACGGCATCCTGCAGACCGATACGCCGCTGGCCTTTCCTTTGAAGGATGACACCGGCGCCATCGAAGCGCCGCCTGTGCTCGCAGACCTCGATGGCGATGCCTTGCCCGAAATCTTCGCCGGTTCAAGGGGCGGGCTCCTCTATGGTCTGAGCGCTGCCGGAGCACACTTGACTGGATTTCCAATCTCCGTCGGGGGTCAAATCCGCACCTCTCCCCTCGTAGACGATCTGGATGCGGATGGGAGTCTGGAGCTTCTCTTCTTCACCGACAACGGCTGGATGCACCTCTATCACCTGGAGGAGATCGACCCCGGGTTTACGGGCACCGGCGTCGTGTGGGGAGAGTCTGGCGGCAATCCGCGCAACACGGGCCATCTGAATCTGTCTGGCGGTTTCCAGCAGGGTGAGCCTGCCGGCGCGCTGCTTCCGAGCGGGCGGGTCTACTGTTATCCCAACCCCATCCGGGGAGATTCAGCCCGACTTCGTTTCTTCCTTTCCGACCACGCCCGGATCAGAGTCATCGTGATCAACGCGATCGGAGAGGTTGTCGATCGCCTCTCCCTTGAAGATCCGGTACCCATGACCGAGAACGAAATAGGCTGGGACACGACCGACTACGCGAGCGGTCTCTACATCTGCCGGGTCGAGGCCATTTCTGAAGGACGTTCCGAAATCCGATTCGTAAAGGCGGCGATCGTCAAATGAGAATCCTTCTACGCTCAACCGCCATCTGTCTGTTGGCGAGCTTCCAGACGGTCTCCGCTCAGTTACTGGACGAGCCCAACCATCCCGAGCTGAACTGGGAAGTCCTGGAGACGCCACACTTCAAGGTCTACTATCACCAGGGCCTGGACGGGTTCGCGAGGCGGGCGGCCGGAGTCGCCGAGCAGGTCTTTGGCCCGGTCACGGAACTCTACCGGTTTGTCCCCGATGACAAGGTCAGGATGATCCTGAAAGACACCGACGACTACGCGAACGGTGCGGCCTATTATTACCACAATACGATAGAGATTTCGGCATCCAGCCTCGACTTCGAGCTCAGGGGGTCCACTGATTGGCTGAGCAACGTCGTCACTCACGAGCTGTCTCACATCATTTCCCTGCAGACGGCTCGAAAGGCATCGGCGCGGATTCCCGCGATCTATTTCCACGTCCTGGGCTACCAGAGCGAAGGCCGACGCGAAGACATCCTTTCCGGATACCCCAACATTCTGGCCTCCTATGCCGTACCGACGACCCAGGTGCCCCCGTGGTACGCCGAAGGCACGGCGCAGTACATGGCAAGGGGGGCGCATCACGACAGTTGGGATTCCCACAGGGACATGATCCTCCGCATGGCCACGTTGAACGGCTCACTGCTCAGCTATGACGAAATGTCCGTCTTTGGAGCCAAGTCGGGCCTCGGGCTCGAAAAGGTGTACGACCACGGCTACTCTCTTGTCCTCCACATTGTGAACAACTTTGGAGACGCAAAGCTGAGGGAGATCTACCGAAACGCAGCAACTTGGTGGCGCACCGACTTCGGAGGGGCCGTCCAGGAGGCACTCGGAATCTCGATGCGGGAACTCCACGGCCGCTGGGTCGCCGCGCTCGAGGAGCGATACCGGATCCAGGAGGCGCGCATCGGAGCCGATTCCACCGCAAGCGAGCTGATTCATTCTGACGGCTACTTCAACCTGCACCCCAGGTGGTCGCCAGATGGAAAGCGGCTCGCCTACCTCTCGAACGCCGCCAGCGATTTTGGACGCACGAATCTTTATATCTTCTCGCAGGAAGACGATACTGCCGAACTCGGCGCGCCGGGGGTGACGTCGGCGTTCGACTGGTCTCCCGACGGGTCCAGCCTCCTCTTCTCCAGGAGGAGTCCACCCGAGCGCTACGGCTCCAGATTCAGAGACCTCTATACCGTGGACCCTTCAGCTACGGGCGAGGGGCCGCTCCACAAGGTCAAAGGGTTTGTCGGGCTGCCCCAGGGGGAGCGGCCCGGTGAAGTTCGCCTCACGCACGGGCTCCGCGGTGCACATCCCTCTGTTTCACCCGACGGGATAGAGGTCGCCTTCGTAAAGAATGCGGCCGGCACAACCAACCTCGGGGTCATGGACATCCGATCGAAGCAGGTCCGATTCCTCACCCGGTTCGATGATGGAACACAGATTTACACGCCCAGATGGTCCCCACAGGGGGAATCCATCGCGGTCTCCGTATTCAAGGAAGGAAGAGGCAGGGACATCGCGGTGATCGATGCCGATGGGGGGGATTGGTCCTACGTCGTCGCCTCTTCCGGGACCGACCGAGACCCCTGCTGGACCTCGGATGGCACCGGCCTGGTCTTCGCTTCCGACTTGGAAGGGATCTTCGACCTCTATCACATCAACCTTGCCGACGGCGCCGTAGACCGATTGACTCGTGTTCTGGGAGGGGCCATGCATCCCGACATCAATCCCGTGGATGGCCGGATCGCCTACGCTCACTACGGTCCAACCGGCTACGAAATCAGGTCCATCAACGGGAGCCACGATCGCGAGCGGGTAGACCCCCGGCCTTTTAGAGACGTTCGCGACGCGAGCACGCTCGCCCGATTCGCCAGCACCGATGCTGCTCAACCTAGTCGGCGGTATGGAAATGAGTTTTCCAACCTGCTGCTGCTTCCCAGGATCGCGTGGGACGACGGTAGACCCAAAGTCGGCTTTTTCGCAACCTCCGACGATGTCTTGCGAAAACAAACGCTCTTCCTCGGAGGAATGGTCTCTCCCAATCGGGACCTCGACCTCTTCGGCATCTTCGAATACCGAAGATGGCGTCCGACTGTCTTTTTCGAAGTCTACAGGCAATCCAGACACGTTTCGGAAGACGTGGTCAATCGAGATGAGGACTTCCGTATCTTCAACCGCACGTTCGCCCTGAACGAAATCGACCTCGGCGTTCGCACGCGGATGAGCCGAGGGGACATCCTGGATGCCCGGCTCATCTACAGCCGCTACGGCGTATCCATAGAACAGGCGAGGTTCAACGGCTTCAACAGGGTCACCTTGGGTGCCACCTACTTGAACGGTCTTGACCTCGCGTTCACCTATCGCCGGAACACCGTATCTCGTACGATCGACTCCGAGATCAATCCAAGCTCAGGCCGGAACGTCACCCTGCGATACGACCGGTTTTTCAACTACTTCCTGAACGGATTCAAGGAAAACAGCTCCATACTGATCGAAATTTACGACCGATACTTTTACAATCAGCTCAGTCTGGACTGGAGCGAGTATCTGGGGCTGGGCCCGGGTCGGAGCGCCCTCGGACTCAGATTCTACGGCGGCCTGATAGACAGAAGCGTGGACGACTTCTTCGACTTCCATCTCGGGGGCCTGCCCTACATGAAGGGATATACCTTCTACGGCCTCGAAGGGCGCCGCGTTGCGATGTTTCGGGCCGCATATCGGTTCCCCCTCTGGACCCGGATCGGTCGGCTGACAGGACCCCTCCATTCCGACCAGGTCTACGGCGCACTCTACGCCGGCATCGGGCGTGCCTGGGATGGCGACGCCCGTGATGACATCCTCAAAAGGGGGTGGAAGCGGGACATCGGGATGCAGGTTCGGTACGATGCCACCTCATTCTATCTCTTTCCGACCCGAGTCGGCTTCGACGCGGCCTACGGGTTCGACACGGCCCCACTGACCTCACCAGGTATGGTCGGGAAAAGAAGTGGTTTGAAACTCTACTTTACCCTACTCTTTGGGTATCTGGAGAGCGTCGGATCCTGACTTTGTTTTGCTGAACAGGAGCAGGGCTATGACAACCAAAATGGCGATCGCGCTGCTTTCCGCGATGTTGTTCGGGTCGTCCGTGTGGGCAACGGAACCTACAGGGATGCCGGCGATCGGTTCTGAACCGAACGCGCGTCGTCCCCTGTCCGAAGGCGACCCTAAGGGAGAGACCCCCGCCAAATCTCCCTCGACCGCCTTCTTGATGTCGCTCGCCATCCCGGGACTGGGGGAACTGTATACCGGAGCGAAAAAGCGGGCCATCGGATTCATGGCCGCCGAAGCCCTCATCTGGATCACCTACGCACGTTGGCGAAGCAGAGGCAATGACTTGAGGACCGAATTCCGGGCCTTTGCCGACCGCCTTTGGGATGAGGACAGATACAGGGATTGGCAGACGCTCAATCAGACTCAGGGGTTTCCCGTGAACGAAACTCACCTCCTGCCCTGCAAGGACGACGCCCCCAATCCAGGCGCGTGTGAAAGAGTGGACACCCAGCAGTACTACGAGGTGATCGGAAAATACGATCAGTTCGTCTACGGCTGGGATGACACCAGAGACCTTCCCCTCGCGACGAACAACGAGCAGATACAGTCCGGGTTGAGGCTGGACTATGAGGGTCAGCGAAACGAAAGCAACAAACTCTTGAAGCGGGCCTCCGTTGTCGTCGGGCTGGCGGTTCTGAATCGGATCACGAGCGCCATTCACGCATCCTGGCTCGCCCGTTCAGTGAACCGTGCGGATAGCCGCTCACATCTACGCGTTGACGTCTTTCCGGCAAACCTCAATGGGGACATCGCGCCGACCTTGAGCCTGAGCACCCGGTTCTAAAACATTGTGAAAAATGTCCCGAATCCATCTATCGCAATCAATTGACCGTAGAGACGCCCCGCTGGGGCGTCTCTACAATAACGTACCGACCTGGGTGTTCTTGAGCCTGATCATCTGCCTGATAGCCTGTGCGAGCGGTCAGGTCGCGGCTGAATCCCACACCGCAAGGTCGCCCCGCAAGGCTGCCCTGCTCTCTCTTCTCCTCCCCGGAGCTGGCGAGCACTACGCCGGCGGGCGTCGATCCTCCAGATTTTTCTTCTTCACCGAAGCCTCCTTCTGGTCCGGCACGGTCCTCTTCAGAGGCCTGGAGTCCGACCGTGAGGACGCCTTCAAATCGTTCGCCGCAACCCACGCGGGTGTGAAAACGGAAGGGAAGTCGAACGCGTTCTTCGACGACATGGTTCTGTTTCGAAGCATTTACGACCGCAATACCAGGGCCCGATTTTTGGACGGAGAATTCGCGACCCTGAGACCGGAAACCGTTCCGAACCTCTGGGAATGGGACTCGGATGCGTCTCGTTTCGAGTTTCAAAGACTCCGCAGCAAAGCGAACTCGGCGGGACAGACGGCGTTCCTTTTCGTGGGCGCCCTTGTTTTCAACAGATTTGCGAGTGCGCTGAACGCCGCTCGAATCGCGCGCAGGACGCTGGCCCAGGAAGGCCCGGCGCGGATGGAGTGGCGCGCGTTCGCGCATCCGGAAGGGGGCCTTGGGGTCCGCTTGAGAGCCGGGTTCTGAAGGACCAGCTATGGACTTCCTGAAACGTCTCTCCATCAGCTGTATCACCATCCTCATCTCCTGCTGCAACAGCCTCAGCGCTGCAGCCGCCCCGATCCCGAAGAGCGGCACGCACCTCCTTCCAAGACGGCAGCACCTCGACAAACCTCTGACTTTCCGCCAATTCACACAATCCTTCCAGGTGGGCGACCCCCTCACGGTTCCGGCCTTCAGCTTCCGATTGGGAGATGAAGGGCACTACCAGACGACAACGACCTGTCGATTGGTCGGCCAAAGCTGTTACCTCTTCGTCGAAGACGACGTATGGGGGACTTCTCGAGTCACACAGGCCGGATTGGAATCTCTCGCCCACGCCTTCGACGACGCGACGGCCAGACACGAGGATCGCGGGATCTTTGAAGTCGAGACCGACTTGTTCGGTCACGAACCAGATGTGGACGGCGACCCCCGCATCTTGATCGTCATCCTCGACATCCTGGACAGTCCGTTTACCGGAACCACCTTCGTCGGATACTTCGACGCCGAGAACCAGGCCGCGCCGACTTCTAGAGAGATTGTCTATCTGGACAGCAATCCCCTTGACATAGAAAGCGAGCTCGCCAAAGCGACATTGGCTCACGAATTCCAGCACATGCTGCACTGGAGATCGGACCCGGACGAAGAAAAATGGGTGGACGAAGGCTGCTCTGAATATGCCGAGCTGGTTTGCGGCTATAAAGACACGACGAAATCCGCGGCTTCGGCCTTTCTGGAGGTGACGAACACCAGCCTGACGGTTTGGGAGGACACTGCCTTCGACTTCGACCAGGCATTCCTGTTCATGACCTATTACGCCCAACGATATGGCGATGCGGCGCTGAAGGACCTCGTTGAGGAGCCCGAAAACGGAATCACCGGCCTCGAGCGTGTCCTTACAGGTCTTGGCGTTTCGGACCGCTTTGAAGATCTATTCGCCGCCTGGGCGGCGGCCGCTTACCTGGATGGTCCGGACGATTTCGGATACGCCAGGATCGACCTCGGGCCGGTCCACCGGGATACAGTTATCGTGCCTGCCGAGGACCTCACCCGAAACGTGCGGCTCTGGGGAGTGGATTACCTCGCGCTTGGTCATTCCGATGGCCTCTCCATCCAGTTTTCGGGCGAAAGCGACCTCCTGGCCGTTCTGATTTCTGAGCGGGACGGCAGCCCCATGATGGCCTCTTTCTCCATTCCACAGGGCACGTCTGAGCGACTTGCAGCTTTCGGCCAGGAAAACAGAGCACTGGCCATCGCCCGAACCTCTGGCCAGGATGAGGCCTACACGTTTTCGATTACGCCTCTGGACGGCACTTCGCCGGCTGCCTCCGACTTCGACGCGAGCGGCCGGGTCGCATTCGAAGACTTTGTCGAGTTCGCTGTCCATTTCGACCTTGGTGCGGGACAGCCCGGATACGATCCGACCTATGACCTGGACGGTGATCGCCGGGTTACTTTTTTGGACTTTCTCACCTTCGTCGGCAATTTCGATCTCACCGTACCGTAGAGACCTCCCAGCGGCTACGCGAATCGAATTGCAAAAAAAACGCGGGATGACTGGCCCGCGAGATACGAACTACGAGATACGAGATAAGGAATACGAGATACGCGATTACTCCCCCAAACCCAGATCCAGCATCTTGGGCCCTTCCGAAATATAGTCCTTGGTCTTCAGTTTATCGAGCGATCCGAGTTTGCTCGTAACGCTTGCGATCCGATTCACGCCAGCCTCGATCTGTTTCAACTTCCTGAGCGTATCTTCGTCCAGTTTCTCCGCCGAGAGCAAGAGGAGCTGAGTCATCCCCAGGATGCTCGCCAGCGGATTGTTCACTTCGTGGTTTACAGCTACAGCCGTCTCTCGAACCGCCTCCAGTCGCTCCGCCTTGATCTCGGCATCGTGCAGCTCCCCTTCCAGTTTCACCTTCTCCGTCACATCCTCCGACACCTGGATTGCCCCGATGACTTTGCCGTGCGGGTCCCGCAGCGGGGTGATCTCTATCGACAGGATAAGGTCACCGTCCTCGGTCTGGTAGGTCCGCTGAGGACCCGCAAACCCCTCTCCCTGGTCCAGGACCTGTTCCGCGACCTGACTCCAAATCGCATCCTCGGACATGAGCTCGGCCATCTCCATTCCGATGACCTCCACCCAGCTCATCCGAATCCCCATCCGATTCAGAAACCGCTCTTGCGCCCGATTCAGATTCGTTATGCGCATGTCGCGGCTCAGTACGATCACACCCAGCTGGATGTTGTTCAGGATGTCCTCCAGGTAACGCCGGGCAAGTTCCTGTGTTTCCTGAAAACGCATCCTCTCCGTTACATCGTTAAACAGGAACGCATATACCTCCGACGTTCCGCCTTCCATTCTGGAGATCACGACTTCATAAGTCCGCCCATTCCGGTCCCACGAAAATTGGGTCTCGCTGCCAGGACGGGACAGACCCGCCATCATCCCGCGGGCGTGTCCCGAAAAATCGGAGTCCGCCAGGATCGCGCGCTCCAGCTCGCTCAAATGTTTCGATGCGGCGTCCGATTCCAATCTGACCCCAAAAACTGAAAACCCTTTCCGGCTTCCGGAGAGGGTTTTCAGGTCCCGGTCAGCAACAATCAGAGCGCACGGCAGATGAATCAGGTTCTCAGTTAAGTGATCACCCCCCGCATTGCTTCCACCGTCGCATCCATGATTTCCTGGAAGTCGCGTTCCTTCAGATTCAGCAGAGAGACGGCCTCCTCGGAGGCGACGGGAATCCGTCGGTCTCCACCGGATCCGTAACCTTCGGAGCGCACCAGGATGTCGGCCAGGTGAACCACAGCGGTTCGCTCCGCGTTGGCGCGCGAGGGATGGAATTTGTGATGGAACATGATCGGATCCACGAGCTGACTCGGAAGCTGCCACTTTTGTAGAAGCCACCCGCCGACATTGGCGTGAGTGATCCCCAGCACTTCCTCCTCGACCTCATAGCAGAGCGCGTTCCGCTCTTGAACGAGATCTGCGATCTGGTCGAACTCCGCCTTCATATGCTCTTCAAGCACGATTTTTCCAAGATCATGAAGCAGCCCGGTCACGCTGATCTCCTCCGGATCGGCCATGTCCAGGTGCCGCCCGATAATCCCGCAGGAGCGGGCGCAGGCCAGCGAGTGGTGCCACAAACCAACCATGGAGTTGGCCATCATATCCAGGACGGCCGTGGAGAGGACCAGTGTCTTCACCACGTTGAACCCGAGCAGCACCATCGCGTGCGAAATCGTCGAAATCGGCTGAGAGAACCCATAAAAGCCTGAATTCACCAGCTTCAGAACCTTGGCCGACAAGACCTGATCCTGCTCGATCTCCTTCCCGATTTCACTCGCGGTGGCATTTGGATCGTCCACCATCTGAGTAATTCGGGTCACGATTCCGGGCAGCGTTGGAAGGGAGATGACCTTCTCCACCCGGCGCCGCATCTCCGCTGCCTCCATCTCTGCCCTTTCAGGTCGAAGCCCGGTCCAACACGTGCTGCCTTGAAATCCTCTTGATCATCATCATCAGCCTGTTCTCTTCTAGGCCCTCGAATCTCGCATCCAATTCCTTCAACGCCTCATCCAGTTCCTCCGGAGGTGGTGCATCGGGATCATCGCCCTCCACCAGGACCTCTGCGATGCCCATCTTCCGCATCCTGCCGATGAGTGCAAGGGTCAGCGCAGATCCCTTCGTTAGAATGACGACACCGCGACTGCTCACAACCGGCTCGGCAACCTCGTCGCCAGGTTTCGCATCCTCCAGGAAGACACGCCTCATTTCTACGATTCCTCAATTGCTTTGCCACCGTAGAGACACCCCGCCGGCGTCTCTACGCTATTCTGCAAGGCTCGAATTTTTCCAGTAGTCTTCAAAATGACGGGCCAGCCAGCTCGTTGAACGACCCATCAACGCGTTGAATCCACCCCAGGTCCAACTTTCAACCTCCCGCTTCCCGGTCACGCGTTCGAGGTGGCTTCGCCGCTCGCCGCCTAGACTTTCCACCTGACGCCCCAACTGAATCAGCTCCCGTTCGTATTCAAAGGCGATCATCGCCCTCGCGTGCGACTGCACCTTGTCTCGGTCAAGCACCTCCGTATGACGACATACCGTATCCCGTTCCCGGAAAAGAAATCTCCGGATCCAGCCGTCAGGAATTCGTCCCTCCGCCTCCAGGGCTGCGTCCTCAACCTCTTCGCTTTTCAGAACGCCATAGGTCCGGCACGCGAGCGGCCGGACCGGATGGATGGAACACGCCCCGGAATCTGTTAAAAACGGACATCGCTCCGGCCGCTCCTCTGTGAGGCCGAGGAGATGCTCCTGCCGACTTTGATCGAACTCGTCCTCCACATAGTCGACGATGTTCAGATACTCTACCTTGTAGAGAGGATACATCGTCGCAAAATCCGAAGCCATCTCCTCCGGCGTCAACTCACAACACCACCCGGGGTGATCACACCCGCAACGAACGGTTGGAATTCGGTCGTAAGTCGCCTGCAGCTGGATTCGGAGATCGTCGGGCAGAGCCGGCTCCCGCGCCGGCTCTACGGGGGCGATTCCGAGGAGGTTCGGGCCTACACGCTCTCCCAAATCGACGTTCAAGAGGCCCACCTGTTCGTGTCGATCTGGCCGAAGGCCTCGAGGCCCGGATAGGTCGCAGACGCCCCCAACGCTTCCTCGATCCTCAACAGCTGGTTATACTTGGCGATTCGATCCGACCGCGATGCGGAGCCTGTCTTGATCTGGCCGGCGCCTGTGGCCACGGCGATGTCTGCGATCGTGGTATCCTCAGTCTCGCCCGACCGGTGAGAAATCACAGCGGTATAGCCCGCCCGCCTGGCGGTATCCACCGCCTCCAGCGTTTCGCTCAGCGTCCCGATTTGGTTCAGCTTCACGAGGATCGAATTCCCCACCTTCATCTCGATACCCCGCTTCAGTCGCTCCGTATTCGTCACGAACAGGTCGTCCCCGACGAGCTGCACCCGGTCCCCCAACCTCGCGGTGAGTCCCTGCCATCCCTCCCAATCATCTTCGGCAAGCCCGTCTTCAATCGACACGATCGGATACCGCGATGCCCAGTCCTCCCAGAATGCGATCATCTCCGAAGAACTCCTTTCGGAGCCATCTGACTTCGAGAACAGATACCTTCCATCCGCGAAGAACTCGCTTGTTGCGGGATCAAGCGCAAGCAGGATCTCCCTTCCTAGGGCATACCCTGCTTTCTCGACCGCCTCCGAGATGACCGCCAGCGCCCCTTCGTTGGAGTCCAGATTCGGAGCGAATCCGCCCTCATCCCCTACGCCCGTACTGTGCCCGGCTGCCTTCAGTACCTCCTTCAGAGCGTGAAAAACCTCCACGCCCATCCGCAGGCCCTCCCGAAAGCACTTCGCCCCGACAGGCATCACCATGAACTCCTGAAAGTCCACGCTGCTGTCTGCGTGAGCCCCGCCGTTCAGAATATTCATCATCGGTACCGGCAGTCGGTTTGCCTCGGCACCCCCAATGTGGCGATAAAGGGGCATGCCCCGCGCGGCAGCCGCTGATTTTGCTGAAGCCAGAGAGACCCCAAGTACGGCATTGGCACCAAGCCTTCCCTTGTTCGGCGTGCCATCCAGTTCAATCATGAGTCGGTCGATCTCAGCCTGATCTGACGGGTCCACTCCCGAAATGGCCGGGGCGATCTGCTTGTTGACATTCTCGGCGGCCTTCAGCACGCCTTTTCCCGAATATCGTTCTGAGTCTCCATCCCGCAGCTCAACTGCTTCGTGCTCGCCGGTAGAAGCCCCCGAAGGCACAGCCGCCCTCCCGGTAATGCCTGAAGACAAACCCACCTCGACCTCGAGCGTAGGATTGCCGCGTGAATCCAGAATTTCTCGAGCGTGCACCCGATCGATCGTCGTCACGGCACCTCCGGTTGCAGCTCCTTCGGTTCAATTGCGGACAATGCCAGTCGTGTCTCCCGAAGTCGGCTCATGTCTTTCCTGAACTGTTTTGTCATGATCTGCGAAAGCCGATAAAGAATCTTGAACCCGATGACCGGGTCCGTCTGTAGAAGCCCCATCAAATCGGGCCGAAAGAATCCGATGAGTTCGCTCGGTTCCGCCGATACAATCGAGGTGGATCGAGGCGAATCATCCAAAATCGCGAATTCCCCAACCATCTCTCCTTCTCCGAGACCGCCCACCACGATCGAGCTTCCATCCTCTCTAACGCGAACGATGTTCACCGCACCAGACAGCACCACGAACGTGCCCGACCTCGGACTCCAGGCATTTGATACCGTCTCCCCCGCCACGAAGTGACGTAGGTGGACAATACGCTCGAGTTTCTCCAACTCCCTCCAGGATAGCGAGTCGAAGATCAGAAGCTCCCCCAGAGTCTCCAGAAGAGCTCTGCGCTTCTCCTTTTGGCCGCTGAGATGTGAGCCCCATTCAGGGTCATCATACTCGACAGTCTCGATCGCCTCATTCATTCGATCGCCAACCCGATCTCCAAGGGTCATTGGACGACGATATCGGTAAAATAGACCGCCAGGGCTTCGCCGTTCTTCAGCTCTGCATTGATAATCCGTTTCAGCGCTTCACGAACGTCGTCCTTATGGGGATCTCTGATAGACCGAATCGGAAACGATTCCAGTCTTTGAAGGATCAGATCCTGTATCATCGCTTGCTTTTTCTTGAGCTCGTCGAGCACAATCTCTGAGTCAACCTCGAGGGCCAGACTGAGTTGAACGAGATGCATTCCCTTTTGTTCCACAGGGTTGATCACCATCTTTTTGAGATCCGTGAAAAACAGAGGCGGCTTGAATTCCCCCTGAGACTCCAGCTCTTCAATGCCCTCCTCGACAAAGTCTTCTCGTGGAGGAATGGCCCGGTTGATAACCACGTATCCACCCACAGCCTCCAATCCGAGAATCGCAAGGATCAATACCAGGTACTTGCCAGGATCCGTAGGCGGTTTCCTATCCTCTTGCGGTTCGGCTTCGGGTTCTTCTGCCACGTTTCATCACACCTTTCCGTGATTTGGAGCGGTAAACCTCTTCAGTTGCCTTCGAAGATGCTCCATCAACTCGGGGTCGTCGGGCTTCAGGGCAATCGCCTGCCGGACAAATTGGGTCGCGAGTTCCCTTTCTCCTGCTCTGAAGTAGATTTCAGCTAGCGTGTCCAGATAGGTGGGAGAATCGGGCACCAGTCTGAGCGAGCGACGAGACAGACGCTCTGCCATTTCCAGTTTCGTCCCCTCCGTGGCATAGACCCAGGCAAGGTTGTTGAGGCTGGCATGATCTCGAGTGTTGATAGATATGGCCTCTGTGTAAGCCTGAATCGCATCACTGTAGCGGCGTTGCTCGTAAAGCAGATTTCCCAGCGAAGCATAGGCCACCCCCAGGTCCGGCTCGATCTTTACGGACCTTCTAAAAGCGGCCTCCGCCTTCTCGACCATGTCCAGCTGCTGATACAGTTTGCCTAACAGGAAATGTGCCCACGTCTCATCAGGCCAGCGTTCCACGGCGTCTGTCAGGAGAGCCATCGCCTCTTCGGACCGATCGTGTGCCAGATAGAGATCAACCAACTGTCTTTGAATCGGTAGATAGGCGCCCACCTCGCGAACGGCGCGCTCTAGCCACCCCATGCCTGCCTCCGGCATCCCCTGTGCGCTCAATGCGTACGCGAGATCTTGATAGGCCTCGAGATAGTGGGGCTCTGCGACGAGAACCGTCTCCAATTCGCTCACGGCCGCTTCGTACATCTCGCGCTGTAGAAGAGCGCGTCCAAGAATCCGGCGGAGGAAGGGATCGTCGGGTTGAACCTCAACTGCACCCCTGAACGCTTCAAGCGCGGCGTCTGGATCTCCGGCCTGTTCGTAGGCAAACGCACCGTCCAAAAGGCGGTAGGCGTTTCGGTCTGCGCAAGCGCACGCCGAGCAAGACAAAAGATAGACTAATATCCTTGTAAATCTCATAGATATGGCCCTTTACGCAGCATATCGGATAGTATAGATATCCCCTCTGGGGTTGTCAAGGCCCATTTCCCCGATGAATGTTGTCCCTCTCGATCGCAATTCACCTCGTGCGAAACGCTTGAGCGGGAACAGTTCGTTCTCGAAGATTTCACTTGACGAAGCACCTCAGGTTTCTAGTTTCTAGTTTCGAGTTCAAATCAAATCTGCTGCCAACGCCGCATATGATCTTTGCTTCAGCTTGAAAGCCTAAACTCGAGACAAATTCATAAATGGATAGAGACAACGCCTTCGAGATGAGCACCTCAAACCTCCGATTCGGCAACGGGGTTACGCGCGAAATCGGGATGGACCTTGCAGATTTGGGCATCAAACGGGTGATGGTCCTGACCGATCCGAATCTCGCTCAGCTGCCGCCGGTCGAAACCGTGCTGGAATCCCTTCGCCGCGAGGGCGTGGACTTTGCATGCTTCGACCGTGTTCGCGTCGAGCCGACAGACGCCTCATTCAAAGAAGCAATCTCCTTCGCAACAGAGGGAGAGTTCGATGGGTTCGTCGCCGTTGGCGGCGGATCCTCAATAGATACAGCGAAGGCCGCAAACCTCTATGCCACCTACCCAGACGATTTCTTCGCCTATATAAACGCTCCGATCGGTGAGGGTAAACCCCCACCGGGCCCGCTAAAACCGCTCATCGCCGTCCCGACCACCGCAGGCACGGGCAGCGAAACGACCGGCGTGGCAATTTTCGACCTGGTGGACCAACACGCAAAGACCGGCATTGCACATCGACTGCTCAGACCTACCCTGGGCATTGTCGATCCGGAAAACACAATAACCATGCCCCCTGTCGTGGCCGCATCCACAGGGCTGGATGTCCTGTGCCATGCCCTCGAGTCCTTTACGGCCATCCCGTTCGACCAGCGTCCCCTGCCTGATCGGCCTAAATTCAGGCCCGCCTATCAGGGCGCCAATCCGATCAGTGATCTCTGGTCCCTCCGTGCGGTCGATCTCGTGGCCAACTACATCGTGCGCGCCGTCGCAGACCCGAGCGACGACGAGGCACGTAGCCAGATGCTCCTCGCAGCAAGTCTCGCAGGCATAGGATTCGGCAACGCCGGCGTACATCTCTGCCATGGCATGTCCTACCCCGTCTCCGGTATGGTGCGCGACTACCGTCCCGATGGACTCGTGACGGATCACCCCATCGTACCTCACGGCACGTCCGTCGTCCTCACCGCTCCGGCTGTCTTCCGGTTCACGGGCCCGGCCGACCCTGACCGCCACCTGCAGGCGGCTGCGAGACTCGGCGGAGATCCCTCAAACGTCGCGAATGTCCAAGCAGAGGCGGGCCATTTCCTGGCCGACCAGATCATCTCTCTTATGAAGAAGCTCGAGCTACCGAACGGCCTCTCGGCAATCGGCTTCACACCAGAGGACATTCCCGATTTGGTAGAAGGCACGCTGCCCCAGCATCGAGTGACCAAACTGTCGCCGCGGCCCGCGGACGAAGAAGATCTGACCTCCCTGTTCAGCGATTCGATGGCCATTTGGTAGGCCGTAGAGACAACCCGGCAGGCGTCTCATTCTTGACGGAGGATTTCTGTGAGCGAAAAACTTATCTGGCTCTTGATCTTCGTCGGTCTCTACTGGGCCTACTGTCTTTTCTGGGGCATCAAGGGCGCACAGAAATCTCGTACCTCCGCGGACTACTTCGTGGCCGGACGCTCGATCGGCGTCTGGGTCTTCGTCCTGGCCGCCACCGCTACAAGTTTCAGTGGCTGGACCTTCATTGGCCACCCCGGGCTGATCCTCGTCGACGGACTGCCCTATGCCTTCGCTTCCTTCTACGCCATAACCATCCCGTTCACCGGTGTGCTCTTCCTCAGGAGGCAATGGATTCTGGGACGGGCTTTCAAGTACATCACTCCGGGTGAAATGTACAGCGACTACTACGGGGGAAACGGCATACGCCTCCTCACGGTACTCGTCGCGTTTCTCTTCAGCGTCCCCTACCTGGGCGTCCAGCTCAGAGCCTCGGGCGACCTCTTCCACACCCTCACCGACGGCCTGGTCAGCGTCGAGGTCGGCATGTTTGCGCTGTCGGCCATCGTCATGATCTACGTCGCGTCAGGAGGGCTCCGTTCCGTCGCCTACGTGGACTGCGCCCAGTGCATTCTCCTCGCCCTCGGCATCACCATCCTTGGATTTGTTGCCATTCACTTTTTAGGTGGATGGTCCGGCTTTACAGAAGGGATGGCGAAATATGTGAAGGGGGCGCTCGATTCGAACACCCGAATCACACCCGCCGGACACTCCAGCATCGTCGCCTTGCCGGGGGCAATCCAGACCGTCTCAGCCAAGAGTCAAGCCGTTGGCAGCTCGTGGACGGGGGTTATGTGTCTGACCTACATGTTCGCCCTGATGGGGATCCAGTCCTCGCCAGCCTTCTCCATGTGGGCCTACGCCAACCGCACAAGCCGACCCTTTCGATGGCAGCAGGTGGTCGCCTCCTCGGTCGTGATCGGAATCATCCTCTTTACGTTTACCATCTTTCAGGGAATCGGCGGCAACATCCTGGCAGCCAGGGGCATCATTCACGACGTCACGGACAAGAACCTCGTCCCTCAGCTGATCAATCTTTTGACCGACACGGCCCCGTGGCTCGTCGGTCTCCTAGCCGTCTGCGCGCTGGCCGCCATGCAGAGCACGGGTGCCGCCTACATGTCCACATTTAGCGGCATGGTAACACGGGATATCTACCGGAAATACGTCTCCCCGGAGGCGTCGGACCGAGTCCAAAAACTCTGCGGCCGTATCTTCGTTATTGTCGTCACTATCGCCGCGCTGTTCGTCGCTGCGCAGTTTACCGGGGCCATCGTGATGCTGGGCGGCTTGGCCGTCGCGTATGGTTTCCAGATGTACCCGGCCTTGATGGGGGTCTGCTATTTCCCAAAACTCACAGGGAAGGGCGTGGTATGGGGGCTGATCTCCGGTCTTGTCGCGGTCACCATCACCGACCGGCCCATCGAGGCGCTGCCTGACCTCCTCAACCTCTTCCTGCCAGATTTCCTGGCCATTTCTGTCGGGGACTTGCCGTGGGGCCGATATCCCCTCACGATCCACAGCGCAGGCTGGGGAATGCTCGTTAATCTCCTCGTCACAGTCGCCGTTTCTCTGACCTCTCCAGAGTCCGGTGAGAGACAGGCAACAAAGGAAAAGCGCCACAGGTTCCTCCAGACCGTATCCGGAGTTCCTGAAGATCGCCGAAAGCACGTCCCCTGGGCCTGGCTGCTCACCGTCGTCTGGTTCGCGTTCGGATTCGGCCCGTTTGCCGTAATCGGTAACACGCTGTTCTCGGACCCCAACCAGCCCGCAACCTGGGCCCCGTTGGGTCTGCCATCTCTTTGGGTCTGGCAGCTCCTGATGCTCGTTTTCGGGATCTTCGTCATGTGGTATCTCGCGTTCTACGTCGGACTCTCCAGGCCGGTCCCCCCCGAGGAAGTTGAGCAACAGTTCCGGGAGCATTTTCCGGAGGGCGAAGCACTCGAGTCTCGCAGCGCTTAACCCATAGGCCCAAAACGCGAAATCAAGAAAAAGGCCCGGCGGAAAATTCGCCGGGCCTGAGTTTTGTTTACCGGTCAGCGTTCTACGCAAGCTGCTCAGGTAGAAACGGAATCAAACGTCACGCCAAACCCCGGTGCATCGTTTAGCCGCACCACCCCATTTTGGATCTGCGGTGCACCCTCTACCCACGTCATCCACGGCCGTCCAGACTCGGCCAGGGGTTCCGGATCGACCGCGGCGATCGCGTGCAGCGCCCACACCTCAGCGCCGCGGTGCGGGCAGACCCGAACCCCGCAGTTCTCGGCCAACGCATAGATCTTCAACAGCTCCGTCAGACCGCCACACCAGCACACGTCCGGTTGAACTACGGCGTGAAGTCTCTGCTCGATCAACGGCCTGAACCCCTCAGCCGTGAACTCGTGCTCTCCTCCTGCGATGTCGATCGCGGTTTCATCTCTCAGCCTCGCATATCCTTCCAGGTCATCCGGCGGCAGCGGCTCCTCCAGCCATTTGAGGTCGTATTCCGCCATCTGCTCAGCCGCCCGGAGCGTCGTCCCGACATCCCACTTCATGAAGGCATCCGCCATGACCTCCATTTCGGGGCCGACCGCCTTCCGCGTCTCGCGCACCTGCGCTACCGATTGCACAGAACCTACGTGGACCTTTATGGCCCGAAACCCTTCTGTCGCCCCACGGATCGCGTCCTCTGCAGACCACGCGGTCTTGTAGGCAGGGACGCTGGCCTCCCGGGACCCCCCAAGCAGTTCCACGATGGACTTTCCCTCCCTCTTCCCCTTCAAGTCCCAAAGCGCGAGGTCGACGCCGCTGATCGCCATAATCGCAAGCCCCTTCCGCCCGAATGGAAGCGTCGCGCGATACATCTCCTGCCACGCGGCCTCGATGTCGCCTGAATCCTTGCGGAGCAGGACTCCCCTCAAGACGGCATTCACGACGTGGACACCGGCCGCTCCCCCGCCGCCTACGCCGATTCCCACGGTGCCGTCATCAGCCCTGACGGAGACAGCGATTTGGCCGAGCGAGCTGCGCCAATCCGCAGGCGCGCCGGGCGCCTCCGGGTGGACTGCTTTTACGTCGCAAATCTTCATGCCTGGAGTTCCTTTGAGGCTCTAAAACGCGTAAGGGGCACGCGGCCGCGTGCCCCTTACGCTTGTGCATTGGACAAAGAGACACTCCAACGGGGCGTCTCTACCGCATCCAAACGGCCTGAAGCTGCCTCCGCTCGTCAAATCGATGCAGGCCCGCGTCGCTGGCAAACTGAAAGGCCTCGGACATCTCTTGGCCGTCCGTCCGTCGGTTGATCTCTTCGTATTTTTCTTCGCTCACCTTCCCAGCCGGATAGTACTGTCCCATCATGTTGACATAAGTATCCGGAGAAATTTCGGTCGCAACAAACCGCATAATCTCCCTCGTCTCCTCCAGACCGTCCGGCATCACCAGGTGCCGGAGCAGCACGCCCCGGCGCGCCAGACCCTGCTCGTCCACCGTGAGGTCCCCGACCTGCCGGTGCATCTCCCGGATGGCCGCCCGAGCCGCCTCCGGGTAGCAGGGTGACTTGACGTATCGCCTGGCCTTCTCCTCATCCCAATACTTGAAATCCGGCATGTAGATATCCACGATTCCGTCCATCTGCCGAATGCTTTCCAGTGAATCGAAAGCGCTCGTATTGTATACGATCGGCAGGCGAAGCCCCCCGCGAATCGCATACGGAAGCGCCTCCAGGATCTGTGGGACCACGTGTTCGGGCGTCACGAAGTTGATGTTGTGGCAGCCCGTGTCCTGAAGTTCCAACATCAACTCGGCAAGTCGCTCGGGCGTCACCTCAACACCGGCTTCCTTCTGACTGATGTCGAAGTTCTGACAAAAAACGCACCTCAGGTTACACCAGGCGAAGAAGATCGTCCCGCTCCCTCTCCATCCACGCAAACAATCTTCCTCTCCGAAGTGTGGGAAGTGGCTGGAAACCCGGGCATACCGGCCCGTCCGGCAGACTTTCTTCTCGTCCTTCAAGCGATCGATTTCGCAGTCCCACGGGCAGACCCTGCAGGAGGCCAGGCCGGCGAGAGATTCTTCCGCCCTTCTCTCGATCTCACCCGACTCGTGGAGTCTGACGTAGTTGGGAACGAACTCATCCGCTGAACCAGCCGCAAATCCACGCAGCGCCGTGCCGCTCATCCTGCCCTCATCCTGATAAACTATTCACCTTGCTC
The DNA here is from genome assembly GCA_965248435.1 of Candidatus Latescibacterota bacterium. Lineage (GTDB taxonomy): Bacteria > Latescibacterota > UBA2968 > UBA2968 > CBDFJH01. The sequence goes on along the minus strand of OZ252100.1, from coordinate 4,471,284 downwards.
ATTTGGGTTGGATCCGCGCTCCGCACTTTGAGACGACGCGCCTTCCAGATCCAGAATGTCGATCCCACCACAGTAGTTGCGCACCTGATAACTCCGAACCTGCCCCATCTTTTCGACCACAATTGCAATACGGCGAACCAGTTGGTCGATCTGATTCAGCGGCCGGAACATCTCGTCGCCTTTTTTCATGTGCGAAAGAATCAGCTCAAGCCGCGCCATCACCACGGCAAGCGGATTGTTGATCTCGTGTGCGGCTGCCCCGGCCAGTTCGATCACTGCCAGGTCTCGCTGTTTCTCCACAACAAGCCGGTTGAGCTCCCGGATTCTGAGCTGTGTCCGGGCACGGGCGAACAGTTCCGTCCACTCGAAAGGCTTCCGCACGTAGTCGTTCGCCCCCAGCGAAAGCCCCCGGGCTACCTCATCTGCGTCGTGGGCGTGGGCCGTCATAACAATCACTGGAATCTCTCTGAAGCGTGACTCCTCTCTCATCCTCTCCAGAAACCCGAATCCGTCCAGGTTCGGCATCGCGACGTCCAGCAGCACGAGGTCGGGGCCGTCTTCCAGGGCCTCCAGGCCTTCCAGTCCGTCGTGGGCCATCCTTGTATCATACCCTTCCCGCTTGAGCCTATGGGTGAGTGCATTCCGGATATTCGAATCGTCGTCCACTACGAGGATCTTGCCCTGGCCACCCTCATTCATCCCGGAAAGCTTCGCCCTAATGATATTACGAAGATCCTCCGGACCAGTCGACATGCCCATCCAGGTGAACCTGGAATGTCCGGATTGAACTTGATCCAGTGGTTCGCTCGCGTCTGACTCGACCACGATGATGGGAATCCCTTTTCCGGACGTTGTGTCCCCCAAAATCTCCACCATCTCAAAGACATCCAGGTCAGGCAGGTCCACATCCAGAATCACAAGGTCGGGGGCCCCCCCAGAGATCGCTTTGCGAACAGACTCGCCGTTCGAGCAAAGTGAAAAGGTGTGCCCATCAGAAGTCAACGCCTCGACAAATTTCTTCTGGGCACCTTCATCCGAGTTTGCAACCAGGATCTTCGGCATGGGAACGATCGGCTACAGGTGAAAATCACTGTAGAGACGTCCGGAAAGTCGTCTCTACGGCTCGAAGTGTGCTTTAGGAATAGGCTTTCGTCCCGGAAATCCAGCCTCTGGCGAGTGGTAATATGTGATCTCCGCTTCATCGCTCTGCCAGCAGAGCAAGACTTCCTCGTCATCGATGATCGCGGGAAAGTCCACGAGCCCCTTCGAGAAACTCGGGTCTTTGTAGGTGCATCCCAGGTCCTCGAGCTCCTGTAGGAGATCGTCAAGTTCATCAGCCATGCGCTTCACTTCCGGGTCTTCAGAGGCCTCCGTGCCAAGCTCCTCTATTCTTTCCCTGAAGCGGTGACCGGTTTCCTGAATATCGCTGACGATTTTCTTTACCAGCGGAAGCGTTTGAGTTGCCTCTTTCGGTGTAAAGTACTTTTTCACGCTCATCTCGGGTCCGGAACCCTCTCGTTCGAAAGGCCCACTCATCGAAAGAACACCCCGTGTCTTATCTTACGTCTCTGTACCATCGGCTGAGCCGAGCGTCGGAAACCGAACAAAGGTAGAGCACGCGAAACAGCCACATCCAGATCACCGTGCGAAACACGCCCCACCTTCTCCAGCGCCGCGTGGAGCTTCGCACGCGAGCGTTCAGCATCACGAAGCGTCCCATCTTCGAGACCCTCGAACAGAATTCTGAATCCTCGAAGATCTGAACCGGTGGAAATCCTCCGACGTGTTCGAATACAGAGCGCCGCACGTAGATTCCCTGATCTCCGTATGTGATCCTCAGGTATCGGGACCTCAAGGTACTGGCGGTCGCAATCAGTCTGTAGGACAATGAATCTTCTGTAAGCCCAAGACGGAATCGGCCCCCGACGACCTCAGGATCACTCAGGGAGTCCAGGATCATTCTGCGCCACCCATCAGGCAAAGATGTATCGGCGTGAAGAAAAAGTAGAACATCCCCCGAAGTAGACTGCACGCCCGTATTCATCTGAGGCCCGCGGCCTGTTTGCGGCGAGGAAACCCATCTGGCGACCTCGCTGGTTTCCACCAACTCCTTCGTCCGGTCGGTACTGCCCCCGTCTACCACCACCACTTCGGTTCCTTCCAGTCCGCGAAACTGATCCAGACAGGCGCTCACGGTAGTGGCCTCGTTGAAAACGGGGATGATCACGCTGATGTCAAACACAGCCCTCTTCACAGAATCGGTAACCTCGTGGCGTCACTTCCAACATCGGCCTCTGAGGATCCCGATCACATAGCTCAGAGAGGACGCCGCGATAGCCGCCGCCGCGGTAACCGTCACCGGAATCTTCAAGACCTCCAGGTCGCTAACAAAAATGATGCCCAGAAGACACATAACCATAGTCGTGAGCTTACCCCAGAAGTTTGAAACCGGTACAACGCTGATCCTCTTGATCGCAATTATTCCGGCGAATAGAATGACAAGGTCTCGACCGACGATCGCACCTGCCAGCCAGGGGGAAAGCCCCCTTGAAACCACAAGGGCGATCGCAATCGTGCCGATCGCAATCTTGTCCGCAAGGGGATCCAGGATTCTTCCCCATCGCGTAGCCTCGTCCCGTTTCCGAGCCAGGTGACCGTCCAGAAAGTCGGTCGCGGCCATCAACAGGACGCACGCAAGGGCCCACCATCGGGTGAAGGCACCCAGCCACACGAACCAGACTGCTGGAACGACAAGCAGAATCCGTGCAAGGCTGATCAGATTCGGCAGGGTCCAAAAGGGATCGAGAACCGGTGCGATCCCCTCGAATGGCTTATCAGCTGGCTCACCCACGCATAGGCCCCACGCAAGGTGCCCGACACCAGAAAGGCAGCTCGCAGAAGTCAGCTACATAGCTTGGACAGTCTATCCATCTGCTTCCGCCAAATGGTATTCACTGAGACATCCCTTCAACAACCTCGAAAAATATAACACGGACCCCGATGCTGTGAAAGGCAAATCTCTGGAATTGGCTTTCTGCAGATGATGGTGCTTGACTATCCAAACGCCTCGACCTAATATATATTGAATATGTCAGCACACTCTGGCCCTTCACCATCTTGAGGTCTTAAATTGGCTAAGGAATGGAAACATCTTCTTGATTTTCGGTGTACGAGTTGCGCCAACTGCTGCAAAGAGCCAATCGTTCTTGTTACGGACGAAGATGTTAAGCGTATCATGAAGCATACCGGAGAGACCGCTAAGGAAATCGTCGATTTTTACAAACCGAGTGAGATAGAATGGGGAAAGCGGGAGCCTGGATGGATCAAACTGAATTCCGGACGGCGTATTATGGGCCTTCGGCGGAACAAAAATGGCTGTGAGTATCTTGGAGAAGACGATCTCTGTACGATATATGAACACCGTCCCGTCACGTGCCGACGCTATCCCTTTGACATCGAATTCGATGAAAAAGATAAAATCGAATTCCTCAGCATCAGCGATTCCGTCGAATGTCTCTATGAGCTTGACGGGCACAACACAACGAAAGAGCTTAAAGCCTTGTGCGCCTGGGAAGAAAAAGAAGAGGAGCCGTATTACGAAAAGCTGGAGGACTGGAATCGGAAGCGCAAACACAAGGGCAAGAAAAAGTTCCTAACCTATCTTGGATTTTGATCAAACAAAATGCCACTTCCTTGACTTTAGGAAGTGGCATTTCTTATTCGATCTCGAAATTTTGGCTTCAATGCTCGGACACTGCTGCTCTTTCGGAAAGCACCTCCGCCACCACTTCGAGCATCCGCTCCATTCGAAACGGTTTTGCAAGGAAGGCATCGAATCCCTGCCTATCCAGCTCCCTTCCCGACATACCGATGAATGCGTTTCGGAAACCTCTGGCACGGGCTTCAGACAAGAACTCGAATCCGTCCATGCCCGGCATGTCGACGTCGCTGACGACAAGATCAGGTGGCTGAGCCTCCATCGCGTCTAAAGCCTCGCCTCCACCACACGCCTCCCTTACGCTGTATCCCTTTATGCTGAGGATGCGCCCGACAATGGATCTCACAGTCTGGTCGTCATCGACGACAAGAACGAAGGCCATAGGTCCTCCTCGATCCTGGACTTCAATCCGTGGATCAGCACGAACCAATCTTGCTGGCTTTAGAGGGAGATGTTAAGGGGGAGGCTGCGTCGAGGGGTGTGCGCAGATCGGCTTGAAAAGGGGGACTTTTCATTTACTGCCGTCTGCACGTCAAAAAGATAAGAACGGTCTCATCACGAATCAAGCAGAATCCAATCCGGTTTCTATCCGCTGTAAGATATATTTCGAAACACGTTAACAATCCAACCCTTCCTGTTCAACCCCACCCTATCTGTCCCCCGCTCCACTGACGTGACACCGCTTCCTAGTGAGAAAACAATCCACTCACTCCTGACTTGACCCGCTGCAGCCCGTTGTATAATACGAACGAATCCCTCACCCACGGCAGTGAGAAGTAAGGACCAAGCCGGTATTTGCGGCGGATGTGCCAGACGGCACGGTTCCGATCTTCACGGCTGGATACACTCCCGCTGTGGACACGATAGCGGTAGAGCGGCTTCGGAACATAGTGCCCCCGACCCCCACGCCTGATCACGATATTCAGCCAGAGATCCCAGTCCTGATATCGCGAAAGCGTTTCGTCGAAGCCCGGGAAAATGGATGCTCTCATCATAGAGGCAAGGTCTATGTAGTTGTGTTCCCTGATCAGCGAGGCGTCAAATACCCTGGATTTCCACAGCCCCATCGGTTCCGGGTACCAGGAAACATCCCCCTCTCCAAAGTTGATTCGGTCGGAGTAGGCAAAACCTGCGCTACCGTCATAGTCCAGGGTTCGGTTTAACGTCTCCAGGAAATCCGGCTCCATCTCGTTATCCGCATCGAAGAAGACGACCCGCTCCGCGTCCACGTTGGAAAATCCGAAGTTACGGGCCTTGTTTCCGTTCCTGAACACCACACGGGCGTAGTTCGCCCCAGGAAACCCTCGGACGACATCCGCTGTGTCATCCTCGCTTGCGTCGTCCACGACCAGGATTTCCTTGGGGCTGAGGGTCTGCGACTTCACAGATTGCAGACACGCCGACAGGTAGTGCGCATAGTTGTGGGTCGTAACGATCACGGCGATATCGGTCGAATCCATCCCAAGTCCCATATTTAAACGATGTTATTAGCTCGTTATCTGGCTCAATCTCGAAGCGGGGATATGGCTTTACCGTAACATGATCTTCACTTCAAGCCAGATCAAGCAGGGACCCTATACCACAGGGGGAGCCCTCAACATGCTCTCAACGGCGATCCCCCGCAGCTTCGGCGGTCGGACCCACATTCTCTTCGGCCAGGACGGCTCACGCAACATACACGCTTACCTGGGGAACGCGCACAGAAACTTCGGGTGGCTGATTGAAACCTACCTTGCCAATGTCGACGGTTTCAAAGTACTCGACGGCGGGGGAAACACGGGGTTCGACAAAAAGGATTTCATCGCGAAAGTTCGCGTCAACACGGACCGGGATGCTGACGTCTACCACGAGTTGACTTTGAAGTTGGGCCAAACCGAAGAACTCTCTAATGAGACCTATCTCGGGCTCACGGATACGGATTTTTTCGCAACCCCCTACCGCCGCTATGCCGGCTCCCAGATCGACGAGATGAAGGCAGAACACGAACAGGTCCAGGCCCGATACTTCCTCCTGCCGAACGAATTCTTCAACCTCACGGTAGCACTTTACAGAAGTGATTTTCAGCGCAACTGGTACAAGCTGGACAGAGTGAGAGCTACGGCAGAGGGCAGCCGTGTCTCAATATCCAGTCTGTTGAAGGATCCATCGAATTACTCAGCAGAGTATGCCATCGTAACTGGAAGCACGAACTCCAGCGACAATGCGCTCGAAGTCAAAGCAAACAATCGCGAATACTATGCCCAGGGTATCCAAACAGTGATCGGGCTTCGGTCAGACGGAAGTCCAGTAAAGCACGACATAGAAATCGGTCTTCGCTATCATAGAGATGAGATAGACCGCTTTCAGTGGGTTGATAAATACAAGATGGCCGATTCAGTCATGCTTTTGAAGGAAGCCGGTGAGCGGGGAACCGAGAGCAACCGCGTAGAAACGGCAACCGCGTTCGCATCGTTCGCCCACTACAAGGTTAGCTTTGGGACTTTCACCGCTACACCCGGCCTGCGCTACGAGAATATTAACATCGAGCGAAATGATTACGGGAAGAACGACCCAGGTCGCTTGGGTGGCGATTTGAGCTGGAGGGAAAACGGCGTAGGTGTATGGATCCCCGGCATCGGCATCGATTACAAAATCAGCCCAACCGGGAGCGCCTTCGCGGGCATACACAAGGGGTTTGCGCCCCCGGGGTCAAAGGAAGGCACGGACCCGGAAAATAGCATCAACTACGAGTTCGGCCTGCGCTACCTGAAGGACACCTTTAACGTACAGGCCGTCATCTATTTCAACGATTACAGCAACCTGCTCGGCTCAGACCTCGCGGCTGCCGGAGGCGAAGGAACTGGCGACCAGTTTAACGGTGGAGAAGCAATCTCCAGAGGTTTGGAACTCAACGCGGGGAACGATTGGGGTCCTGCAATCGGATCCAGGCTCTCGGTTCCCGTTCGCGTCTTTTACACTTACACCCACACGGAATTCAGGAGTGATTTTGAGAGTAGCTTTTCTCCCTGGGGGAAGGTCCAGTCCGGAGACGAGCTGCCGTACATACCCAAGCATCAGCTTTTCTTGAACCTCGGCATCTCAAACGGCACCTGGGGCATTGACTTGAGCGGCAAGTACTCAAGTCGCATGCGTACCGTGGCGGGATCGGGACAGATCATCGACGAACAGATTACGGATGCCCACTTTATCATAGACGCTTCAATTGAGTGGGCAGTCCCTGGAAACACCAGACTGTTCGGGGCGGTGCGGAATTTGACCGATGAAGAATATGTTGCATCCCGTCGTCCCGCTGGCCTTCGCCCCGGGCTTCCGCGGACATTCACTACGGGCATCAAAACCGATTTCTAGTGTATTCTCTCGCACCTCTGCTTGAATCAAGACAACCGTCCCGACACCCGTTGCCCCAGGAGGATCGGGGCGATTCAATTTGAGGTTCAGTAGGGACAGGGTGGATGTTATGTTTCGCTGCTGGTTCCCAGATCCTGGATCCAGTGGCGCGTCCGCCCTGAAGCGGACTTTGCGATTCCCCGCGTGAGAGTTTATCCCCCGCGGAGTGCCGATCCGCGAACCACGATCAACGGTTCTGTAGCCGATCCCCAGTACCCGGTCTTTCGATACACGTTTCACGAGGGTTACGCGATGTGCATCGAAGGGTCAGGTTTGACGGGAGACTCAACAAGAATCGATGATGTTTGACGAACTGCTCGGCAAATCAAAGAGCCATCGATGTAAAATCAATGGCCCCGGAATATCGCAGACCCCATACTCCTCAACAGCAGGGGCTTCATTTTGTTCTCTAGCAGATTACTTTCTTAAATCTCTATCTATCAGAAATAGCCCATATCGATCTTCTCCCACGAGCTCCAGTTTCTTCACGATCCCCCTGAGCCGAGATTCCTCCTCCACCTGCTCCACTACAAACCATTGGAGGAAGTTATTCGTCGCGTGAGCATGCTCGCTCACCGCCAAGTCCACGAGATCATTGATCCTTCCGCTGGCCTCTTGCTCGTGAGCGTACGCCTCCTCAACCGCTGCAAGAGGCGAATCCCAGGTTGGGGGCGGTTTTTTGATCTCGCCGAGCAAGACGCCTGAGCTCTGGTCGTGGAGAAAACCATAAATCTTCATCGCGTGCATCGATTCACGTTTTGCCTGAGAACCCATCCAGTGACCGAATCCGTCAAGGTTGAGCCCCTCGAAGAAAGAAGACATTCCGAGATAGGTGTACCAAGAAAAAAACTCATGGTTGAGCTGCTCGTTGAGGGCTCTCTCTAGCTTCTCGTCAATCACAAGATTTGATCCCCGCTAAAAGAATTCTCAAGATCCGCGTGTCTTTTAAGCTATAAAATTTACAGACGCAAGTAAAGTCCTAATCGATACGTTTTTCACTTTGGCTTCTCAACTCTTTTTTGTATCATGTCTGCTATTGATATCCACTAATTCCTAATTCCGATATGATATCATCCAATTTCGACTTTGTGACTCAAAATACTTCACCGAACCTTGGAGTTCCCGATGATCAATGATAAGATTCAGAAGGCCCTGAATGGTCAATTTAACCTCGAGCTTCGCTCAGCCTATCATTACCTGGGGATGTCTGCCTACTTTAGCCAGCTCAACTTGAATGGATTCGCCCAGTGGATCCGGGTTCAGGCTCAGGAAGAACTGGTCCACGCGATGAAGATCTACGACTTCATCAACGATCGGGAGGGAGATATAGAACTGCGAGACGTGGAAGGCTCACCGATCGAGTGGGACGGTCCGCTGGATGCATTCGAAAATGCCTATGAACACGAGCGCCTAGTCGCCAGCCAAATCAACAACTTAGTCGATTTAAGTCTCGTGGAAAAGGACCACGCGACGAACACGTTCTTGCAGTGGTTTGTGACTGAGCAGGTCGAAGAGGAAGCCATTACGCACGAGATTGTTCAGAAACTAAAACTGGTTGGAACGGACGGGAACGGCCTTTTTATCCTGGATCGAGATATGGGGCAGCGCAACTCTGAGTCCACCGAAGAATAAACCGTTGTTGACAAATCGATTCTCATACCTTATTTTTCTTTTTCCCATCTTCAACTCCCCCTCGGCGGCAGATGCCTGACTTCAGCAGCATCATCGGAAACAGCCCAGCCATACGCGAAGTCGTCGGCATTATGGAACGGGTAATTCAGAATCGTGAAGTGTCGGTTCTGATTTGTGGAGAAACGGGAACCGGAAAAGAGATCGTTGCCAGAGCAATTCACGACAACAGTTCCACGGGCGACGAACTCTTCGTTGAAGTCAACTGCGCCGCCATCCCCGAACACCTGCTGGAATCCGAAATATTCGGCTATGAGAAGGGCGCTTATACCGGCGCTGATCGCACGAAGAAAGGGCTGTTTGAGCTAGCCGACGGCGGCACCCTGCTTCTTGACGAGATCGGATACATGAGCCTGGGGCTCCAGGCGAAGCTTCTCAAGGCCATAGAAGAAAAGACATTTAGAAGGCTGGGAGGGGAGCGGGAAGTCCAGGTCAGCGTCAGAATCATCGCCAGCACGAACGTGGACCTGTCCGCGGCGATGGAGCAGCGTGACTTCCGGGAGGACCTCTACTACCGGCTCGACGAGATCCAGATCTCCCTGCCTACGCTCCGTGAGCGAGGGGAAGACGTAATTATCCTGGCCGAATGTTTTATTGAGGAATTTTCCAAACAGTATGAAATCGGGTCTAGAATCCTCTCTGAAACATCCAAGGAACTCCTGAGAGAATATCATTGGCCGGGTAATGTTCGCGAGCTTCGGAATGCAATCAAGCGCGCGATGATCATGAATGACGCCGAACTCATATCGCCCGAGATGATCCCGGTCAGTATTCGATCCACCAACTCTCTGGCGACTCAGATGGGAAACAGCAAGCAGCTTGTGATCGACATCCCGAAGGACGGGGTCACATTTGAGGAGGTCGAGAAGCTGCTCATCGCGCACACACTAAGGTCAACGGACTGGAACAAGAACAAAGCGGCACGCATGTTGAAAATCTCCCGACCGAGGCTGCTTCGAAAGATAGAAAAGTACGAATTGAACCCCGTAACCAAGGAGGTATAAAGAGACGTCCTCAAATGGTCTGACCCCCCCGGTCGACCATGTCGTATTTCGTCGATATTCCTTCCCCAAAACGCGCCTGAATCATGCTCCCAAAACCGAATCCCCAGCATAAACATAGGTGATCATACTGGAGGCGGTGCGGCAGATCCCCTCTCTCGCCCGCGACCGGTAGAACAGATTGTAACACATCAGGCGCATCCCCTTAATAGTATGTAAGAGGAGCCGCGGTAAGCCTCCTCCTCCCGTTCCCTAAGATTTTCACTCCCCTTTCCCCGTGCGTCAATTTTGTCCTCTCAAAATTGATATATATGGCACACTGTTTGCTTGGTTTTCTGGCATGATCTGCCTTCGTTAAGGACGACCAACTTCAGTTGCCGAAAATCCTACGCTTCTCAGGGGGAAAGTAATGCCTGCCACGTTAGCAAGCCGAGCGGTCCGATCCGAATCTCCGGGTCGGAGGCGTTCTGCCCTTGAACTTTATCTGAAAGACATCGCGTATAACACCCTTCTCACAACCCAGGAGGAAGTCGCACTCGCAAAACGGATCCGCGCCGGAGATCGTAAGAGTCTCAACCATATGGTAGAGTCGAATCTCAGGTTCGTAATCACCATATCCAAGGAGTATCAGGGGCGTGGTCTTCCACTGGAAGACCTGATCGCGGAGGGAAATCTGGGGCTGGTAAGGGCAGCCACGCGCTACGACGAGACAGTGGGTGTCAAGTTCACCACCTATGCGGTTTGGTGGATCCGTCAAGGCATCCTGTCTGCACTGGCAGAGAAGGCCCGAATGGTCAGGCTTCCTGTCAACAAGATCAAACACCTCTGCAGATTGGAGCGGGTTGCTTCCGAGCTTAAGCAAAAACTGGGTCGGGAGCCGAGTGTAGAGGAGATTGGGAAACGTGCAGAAATGCAACCCAAGCAGGTCCAGGATCTCCTGGACGCCTCCAGATGGCACATTTCCCTCGATATGCCGCTGGACGAGGGGCCAGACACCTCCCTCCTCGAAATCCTCGTCGATAAGAATCAGGTCACTCCGGAAATGGATGTTATGGAACAGGCGTTGGTCGACGAAATCCAGTCCGCGCTCAACACCCTGTCTTCCCGAGAGGCTCTGGTACTTAAACTCTATTACGGGATCGACGGAGATGAAACCATGACGCTTGAGCAGATTGGGAACCAGCTCAGCCTGACCAAAGAAAGGGTCCGGCAGATCCGGGATAAGGCCCTTGGGTCTCTCAAGCATCCCTCACGAATCAAGAAGATTCGAGCCTACCTCAACGAGAACTGATTCCAGCTCGCCAGATAGGTATTTAAAGAGGGCCGTGATCCAACGATCACGGCCCTCTTCATTTGTTTCGCGAGCCGGGTCCCTCGATACACGGCGCGTGATGAGACGAACCTTACGAGCGCCGCACTCGGGAATTTCCGGACGCTTGTTAGTAAAGTGATCCAGCGAAAATCATGGGTTTCTATCTCCCTGCTGAGCCCTGTGGCCACGCACACCGATCAACGAGTGACGATCCGCGGAACCTAGTATGCTTTTGCAATCAACACGCGGCCCTCTGAAGGCTTCTCACAAAGGATACACCTGCCCGCTTCCTGCTCCCGTCCGAAAGGAATACACCGGATCGAAGCCCGGTTCTCCTCTTGAAGGCGCGCCTCGCACTTTTCGGAACCGCACCAGTGGGCGTAGATGAACCCATCTTCGACCTTCGACTGAAACGCTTCGTAGTCATCCACAAAATGCGTGTGGTCCTTCTGGAAGGCCAATGCCTGCTCGTATAACCCCTCCTGAACGCCTTCCAGATGGTCCTTCACAGCCTTCGCTACATCGTCTGCGGGCACCGTTGCCTTTTCCCCGGTATCCCGTCGGACCAGCACCACCTGTTTGTTCGCCACGTCCTTTGGACCGATCTCCAGGCGAACGGGGACGCCCGCCTGCTCCCACTCGTTGAACTTGAATCCAGGCTTGAACTGGGGCCGGTCGTCCACCTTCACCCGTGTCCCGTGTAGAATAGTTTCGATCTTCTTCACTTCGCTCAGCACCAGATCTCTTTCCTGGTCCCCCCGGTGAATCGGGACGATCACCACCTGGATCGGAGCAAGCCGGGGGGGAAGCCGCAGCCCTTTGTCATCTCCGTGTGCCATCACGAGCGCACCGATCAACCGTGTCGAAACCCCCCAGCTCGTGGCCCAGACGAGTTCCCGCTCTTCCTTCTCGTTCAGGAACGTCACATCGAAGGCCTTTGCGAAATTTTGCCCGAGGTTGTGGGACGTGCCCGCTTGCAGGGCCCGCTTGTCCCCCATCATCGCCTCGATGCAGTAGGTCGTCTCTGCGCCGGCAAACTTCTCTGAATCCGTCTTCGCGCCGGTCACGACGGGGATCGCCATAATCTCTTCAGCAAACGTGCGGTAGACCTCCAGCATTCGGAGCGTCTCCTCCTCCGCCTCTTCACGGGTCGCGTGTGCGGTGTGCCCCTCCTGCCAGAGAAACTCGGTCGTGCGCAGAAACAGCCGCGTGCGCATCTCCCACCGAACGACGTTTGCCCACTGGTTGTAGAGAAGTGGGAGGTCTCGGTAGGACTGGATCCACTTGCTATATAGAAACCAGATGATCGTCTCCGACGTGGGTCTGATAACCAGAGGCTCCTCCAGCTTGGACCCGCCCCCGTGTGTGACAACGGCGCACTCGGGTGCGAAACCCTCGACGTGTTCTGCCTCTTTTTCAAGAAAATGCTCCGGTATGAGGAGCGGGAAATAGACGTTCTCGTGACCCGTCTCCTTGAACATCCCGTCCAGCGAGCTCTGCATGTGCTCCCACAACGCATATCCGTATGGACGAATGACCATACATCCGCGGACCGGAGCATAATCGGCCAGCTTGGTCTGCAAGATGACGTCTGTATACCACTTCGCGAAATCTTCGGTCTGCGGCGTAATTCGTTGAGGCACCGTGAATCAGGCCTCCCCTTTTTTCCATCTTAAGACAGGTTTGCGAGCTGCGGTAGCTTCATCCAACCGCCTCACCGGGGTATCGTGCGGGGCCTCGTGCAGCAGCTCTGGTTGCTCCGATGCCTCCTTCGAAATACGAATCATCACCTCTATGAATTCATCCAACTGCTCCAAACTCTCTGTTTCTGTGGGCTCGATCAACATCGCCTCGGGCGCGACGCTCGGAAGTGGAAAATAGACCGTTGGGGGATGGTGGCCATAGTCGATCAGCCGCTTGCCGATGTCCATCGCGTTGACGCCGTGCTCACGCTTTTGACGGGAGGCCGAGAGGACCATCTCGTGCATCGGCTGTGCGTTCTTGGGTTGCTCGTAGTAAGCGTCCAGCCGTTTGGCGATGTAGTTGGCATTGAGCACGGCCATCTCGCTGGTCTGACGCATCCCTTCTGCGCCAAGCATCCGAGCGTATACGAATGCCCGTAGGACCATCCCGAAGTTGCCATAAAACGTGCTGATCTTTCCGATCGATTCCGGGCGGTCAAAGTCGAGACGAATCCCATCCTCACGCTTTACGACGACTGGCAGCGGGAGGTAGGGCAGGAGCGATGCCCTGACCCCAACGGGCCCCGAGCCGGGACCCCCGCCCCCGTGGGGTGTTGTAAACGTCTTGTGCAGGTTCAAGTGGACCACATCGAATCCCATATCCCCGGGACGACACTGACCCAACAAGGCGTTCAAATTCGCCCCGTCATAATAAAGAAGGCCGCCCCCCTCGTGCACGATCTGGGCAATCTCAAGGATCTCGTCCTCGAACACGCCGAACGTGTTCGGGTTCGTCAGCATCAGTGCTGCCACCTCTCCACTCATCTTGGACTTGAGGTCCGTGACATCAACGGTTCCGCGTTCGGTGGATCTGACCGCCTCCACCCGGTAGCCGCACATGGAGGCCGTCGCCGGGTTCGTACCGTGCGCGGAGTCTGGAATCAACACGACCTGCCTCTGGTTTCCGCGGCTCCTGTGGTGGGCTGAAATCACCGAGATTCCGACGAACTCCCCCTGGGCCCCCGCCGCAGGCTGGAATGTGAACCCGTCCATACCGGTCACGACCTTCAGGATCTGTTCCATCTCCCAGATCACCTGAAGGGCGATATCAGCGTCCCGAGCGAAGGGATGCATTTCGGCAAACCCAGGAAGCCGCGCAGCCCACTCGTGTACTTTCGGGTTGTACTTCATGGTACACGACCCGAGCGGATAAAAAGATGTGTCGATACTGAAATTCATCTGCGAAATACGTGTGTAATATCTGACAAGCTCGAGTTCGCTCACTTCGGGAAGGGCGGGAGGTCGATCTCTCTGCATCTCCTCAGGGATCGCTGGAGCGGGTCCACCAGCGTCAGGGAATCGCACGCATCTCCTCCCTTTTGATCCCATCTCGAAGATCAAACGATTATCATCCACTCGCCGCCCCCCAGGCTCCAATAAGCGCCTTCACATCTCGAGCGGTCTTGGTTTCTGTCACGCACACAAGAATACAGTCGTCCAGGTCGGGAAAGAATCGACCCAGGTCCAATCCGCCAACGATGCCCCGTTCCCTGAGTGCCCCGAGGACGTCAGCGGCCTTGCGCTCCGTCTGAACGACGAATTCGTTGAAAGTGGTCCCTGCGAACCTTCGAGAGACCCCGTCCAGGCCCATCAACCCATCTGCCGCACGATGGCTTCGGCTCCAGTTCAGGAGCCCCACCTCTCGAAGCCCCTCTGGTCCCAGAGCCGCGAGATAGACTGTTACCGCCGTTGCGCAAAGTGCCTGGTTCGTACAGATATTCGAGGTGGCGCGTTCTCTCCTGATATCCTGCTCTCTCGTCTTCAACGTCAGCACGAAGCCGCGTTTGCCGTCCACATCCCGGGTCTCGCCACAGACGCGACCAGGCATCTTGCGAAGGTAGCGTTCACGGGTGGCCAGAAATCCCACATACGGTCCGCCGAAGGAAAGGGGCAGTCCGAGAGGCTGGCCGTCTCCCACGACGATATCCGCTCCGAACGCTCCAGGAGGACGGATGACACCCAGCGAGATCGGGTTCACGACACATACATAGGCGGCAGATGAAGGACCCACAACCTGTCCAACCGTCTCGAGCGGCTCCAACACGCCAAGAAAATTGGGATTTTGCAGCACAACGGCAGCGGTGTTTTCGTTCAATCCGGCCTCCAACTGCGCCACGTCGATCGTTCCGCCATCATCGCTCCAGGGGATCTCCACGATCTCGAGGCCGATGCCCCTCACATAGGTCTCAACGACGCGCCTGTAGAAAGGATGCAGGCTCCGCGGCAGAAGCACCTGCGTTCCATCATTGATTCTGGCTGCCATCAGTACCGCCTCTGCCAGCGCAGATGCACCGTCGTACATCGACGCGTTTGCGACCTCCATCTGAGTGAGCTCACAAACCATCGTCTGGAACTCGAAGATGGCACGAAGTGTACCCTGGCTCACCTCCGCCTGGTAGGGCGTGTAGGCCGTAAAGAACTCCCCGCGGGAGACGATCGCGTCCACGACGCTTGGCGTAAAATGATCGTAGGCCCCCGCCCCGAGGAAAACCAATTCGGGCGCTGCTTCTTTGGCCATTTGGGACAGTCCGTCGAGCAGCTGCTTGGCCTCCATCTCGGTGAGACCTGGAGGCAGATCAAGCGCATTCAAGCGAAGCTGACTCGGAACCGTGGCGAAAAGGTCAGCGGTGGATTCGATGCGGATGACGTCCAGCATCTTCCGCACATCCTCCTTCGTATGAGGCGTATAATTCATTCGGTCGACTTCCCTGATTTGTCGTGAATCTGTTCCCAGACGCGGGCCGCTTCCGATTCCAGCTCTGAAGCGGAACCCGCATTCTCGATCACATAGTCTGCCAGGCGCACCTTCTCCGCCTGCGGAATCTGTGACGCCATCCGCGCTTCGACCTCCGCTTCGGAGATCTCAAGTCGTGCCATCGTGCGCCGCTTCCGAATCTCCTGCGGCGCAGCGACAACAACGAGGACATCGCACTGTGTCTTGGGGTCCCCCCACTCGATCATCATGGCAGCGTCTATCACGACCGTCCTCTCCGGCTGCTTCGACCGCGCCTCCGAAATGCGGTTTCGAATGCGACTGCTGATCGAAGGCCATACGATCGCATTGAGCCGCAGCCTGGATTCTTCGGAGGAAAATGCCCTTCGTCCCAACTCCCGACGGACCACACCGCCCGCTTCATCCAGGATACCTTCCCCGAACGTATCTGCGAGTTCTCGGGCAATGTCCGGATCCTCGAGCGCTTCGTGGCCTACCTTGTCCGCATCGATCACGAGCCCACCCAGGACCTCGAAGGCTCGGCAGACCTCGCTCTTTCCGGCACCAATCCCACCCGTTACTCCGATGGTCACCGCCCGGTCTCCTGGTCTTCCAGCTGCAGGCGCAACCGGGACGGGAGGGCGGAAATGTCATCCTCCTCTTCAGAACGGCCGAGCCTTCGTCGACTGCGAACTCGTATCGACAAATAGGCGACCAGAGTGAGAAGCGCCATGTAGATCCAGAGGGCCTCAGTGCGTACCAGCAGGGTTGCAGGGCCGAATCGTTTCCGCGCGAATTCGGTCCATCGCACTTCGAACTGGACTTCGGTGAAGCCCGTCGTTCGATAAAGGGCCTTACCGAAGGAATCCCCGGAACTCAGTCGGTCAATCACGCGGGCCACTGCATCGCGGCCTGAAATATGAATCAAATATGAAACCGCCAGCAGACACTCTGTGTAAGCCAAACCGGCTTCGTCGGAAGAGAACTCAACGACGGATTTCATCTCACTCAGCGGAATGAGCCCCCCCATAAGCACGGCTCGAAAGACCTCTGTGCTGTCATGGAACCGCCATTGGCGGGCCGCCCACATCGCCACCCCTTCATCGAACCAGACCGGCACTGCGCCACCCGGTGCCTGGTGGAGAAGAATGTGGGCCATCTCGTGGCGGGCTGTACGCAGTAGCGCCTCCACCTGTCCCGGAAGCCTCCGGAGGACAATGACGCCCTGGTCAGGAAACGCGCAGCCCGCACCCCAGTGAGGAATCTTTCCTTGAGTGAGATCTGAGAAGTCTTCGTCAGAACCCGAGAGGTAGACAGTGACTCGCCGTGGTGCTGCCACTCCCAGCAGCGTGGCAATCTCTGCCCGGCCCCTCTCAAGATCGGTCAGAAGGACTCGGGCAATGGATGTATCAGCCTCTTGAAAGCGGAGAGAAAGGCCTTCTGTTCCGAATTCGGACAATTCTACAGCAGAGGGAGATGTGGGAGAGAAAAAGGCGAGAAGACTCAACAGAAGAAAAGCGGCCTTACCCTTACAACACTTCATCAACCTCCTCAGCAGGGCCGGCCCGCTCGGCAGCGAGCCCTTCCTGCTGGGAAGACCTGGGCTCATTTCTTCTTTCCGGTCCCGAGGTACTTCAGGAATTCGGTCTTAAGGGGCATCACAAAAACGGTACCTTCACCCAGGGTGACCTCATAGGCCTCGAGGGTACGCTGAAATTCGTAGAACTTCGGGTCTCTTTGAAAGGCGTCGGCATAGATCCCGAGGGCCTGTGCATCACCCTTTCCCCGAATCAGTTGGGCCCGTTGAAAAGCCCCGGACGTGATTCGGGTTACCTCTAAATCGGTTTCCGCCCGGATCTTCAGCGCGGCCTCTTCCCCTTCGGCGCGGTACTCCTTGGCCTGCCTCGACCGCTCCGCACGCATCCGGTCGAACACAAACTTCTTGTTCTCTTCCGGCAGATCGGCCCGCTTGATCCGAACGTCCAGGATGTGGATTCCGAGTTCCTGAGCGTCCTGTCTGGACCGTTCGGTGACCTGGCTCATGATCTCGCCGCGGTTTCCAGAAACGATCTCGGTTAGCGTCCGGCGGCCCAGTTCTTCCCTGACGGCGGCATAGATAATATCGTCAAGCCTGGACTGCGCGACGAGGGTATTCTGCACCGACTTCAAAAACTGCAAGGGGTCCACGATCCGCCAGCGTGCGTAGTTGTCCACAATCAGGTTCTTCTTGTCCTGGGTATAAATCGGCGCTGGGTCGGCGTCGCTGTAAAGCAGCCGATCCTCGAATACGTGCACCTGCTGGATAAAAGGTGTCTTGACGTAAAGCCCGGGCGACTTCAGGATGCGCCTGGGCTCCCCCAGTTGCGTCAACACAACCTGTTCCCGTTCGTCCACGATAAAAAACGTGGCCTCCACGAACACGGCCACGAGGATCACGACGACGATAAGGATCACTGCGGGTTTCATAGCCTACTTCCCCCCTTCAGACTTTTGCAGCTGGAGAATGTTCAACAATCCGCCATTCCCCTCATTGTCAATTACGTACTTTTGAATCTTCGGCAGAATCTTCTCCATCGTTTCCAGATAGAGCCGGGTCTCCGTCACGTCCCGTGCCTTTCTGTATTCATTTAGCACTTCCAGAAACCGGTCGGCATCACCCTGAGCGCGCTTCACCCGCTCCACCTCGTAGGCCTCCGCTCCTCGAATCATCCGCTCCGCTTCACCCCTCGTCTTAGGAATAATGTCATTCCGGTAGGCCTCGGCCTCGTTTCTGAGACGCTCTCGATCTTCCCTCGCGCTGGCCACATCCTTGAAGGCGTGATCCACCTCCCTGGGAACAGATACCGTCTGCAGTTTCACCTGTTGGACCCGCAATCCGATCTCATAAAGGTCCAGGACCTCCTGGATCTGCAGCTGAATCTCCTCCTGGATCCCCAGTTTGCCCTCTGTGAGCGCCTCGTCTATCGGGTGCTGCCCGACCACCTGACGAAGCGCTGCCTCAGCGCTGCTGCGGACGGCCTGGGTCTGTTCAGAGACGTTGAAGAGATACGCTTCGATGTCCCGAATGCGGTATTGCACAATCAGCTCGACGTCCACGATATTCTCGTCCCCCGTCAACATGACGGATTCCCTTGGAACTTTTTGATAGCGCGGTGTCGGTTCCACACTGATCGTTCGAAAACCGATCTCGATCCGCTTGACTTCGTCGACCTTTTCGACCTCCACGCTTTCGACAGGCGTCGGGAGGTGATAATGAATGCCCGGGCCCGTCACCCCTGTCGATCGTCCAAACCGAAACACAACGGCCCTTTCGGCGGGCTGGATGATGTATATGCCGCTGGCAATCCAGAGCAGCAGCAGCGCGCCGAGTGCGTAATAAATCACGCGGGGGCTGAAATTAAAATCGAAATTGGGTCTGTTTGGAAAATCGTATTGTTGCATGCTCTCACCCTTCAAGCATCAAGGCAAAGTGCTTTCGTGCCCTGTGAATTGAGGACCGCTTCAAAATCGATCTGATCGCCGATGCTTCCAATCTCCTCGATTCCTCGCAGGCCGCAATTGGCACCGGCGACATCGTTTGCGAATCTAGTTGCTCTTGGCACATCCCGGGTCTGAAGGTAGGCCCAGGTAAAACCCATCAAAAATACGTCCCCGCACCCCGTCTCGTCCTTGACTGTCGCTGCACGAAACGCCGGAAGGCCGACAACCCCGACATCCCCTGACGCGTTCCGGAAGACCGTGCGTGACCCGCGCTTTCCAGAAGTCACCAGGAGAACTTTAGGCCCAAGGCCCAAAACCTGTTCCCCAAATCTGAGGAGTGCTTCATCCTCGCGTAGGGAAACGTCGGCCAAGAGGGATCCCTCCTCCTCGTTCATTTGCACCACATCTGCACAAGCCAGCCAAAATTCCCAGCGATCTGGGCGCTGCCAGAACCGCCTGCGATGTCGATCGACGCCCAGCGTCAAGCTGTGGACATCCAGACAAATCAGCCCTCGTCTCGCCTGCCGCACCTCCTGCAGCGTCTCCAGGGAGAGCTCAGAACCGGTGATAAAGTTGAAACACAGGGCATCGCAGTCCAGGAAAGGGCGGATCCGGTCGAACTCCAGCGGTGCCACGCCCCCAAGCAGCGTCTCCTGCTTGACCCCATTCGCATCGTATTCCAAGAAACAGTGGGGATTCCGGGCATCGACGAATCGGATGCCCTCGGTCTCGATGCGGCGGTGAGGAGAAAGGAAATTCCTTACTGCGTCCTCTACGTCTTTCCCGACGTTGCAGACGGGGTAGATCCGTGTTTCAGGACTCGCTATGGCCGCCAGCGAAAGCAGGCTGTAAAGCAGCCCGCCATAGCTCTCCGATTCCACACCGTCTGAGGAGCGAATCGTGTCCCGGTTGATCGTGCCGACAATCGCCAAACTTCGCTCTGGACGCGCCACCCGAGACCTCCTCTGTAGGCGAACTCCCTTCTACCCCTCAGAACGAGCAGTCAATCTAGCACAAAAGAAAAGGGGTGTCAACCACAAAGCCCCTGTGCAGTGCGTCGATCTGTTGTTATCACTGGGAATCTGTGGAAACGCCTCGTCGGGGCGTCCCTACGGTAAAAAAGGTACCGGTTTCTGGTTTCCCACTGCTTCCTCGAGACACGAGCGACCAACAAAGAGACTATCCTGCTTCAACAAGCCTCAGGTCGTCCCGGTCAAACGCCCTCGCGCGAAGGCAAAGTCCCTGGTGCTCGGGACGTTCCAGGTCTGGATCCGAATTCAGCAGACGCTTGGCTTCCTGTCTGGCGCTGACAATCAATGCCACATCCTTCGCCAGGTCCGCAAAGCGGAAAGCAGGAAATCCAGCCTGCTTCGTTCCGAAGATCTCTCCCGAGCCGCGGATTTTCAAGTCCAGTTCGGCGATCTTGAATCCATCTTGCGTCTGCTTCATCGCCTCCAACCGTGCACGCGCTTCGGGCTTCAAATCACTCGAGCCGGAGATGAGGATGCAGAAAGAGTCCCGATCCCCACGCCCCACCCTCCCCCTGATCTGATGTAGCTGAGATAACCCGAATCGCTCGGCGTGCTCCACCAGGACAACGGACGCATTCGGCACGTCCAACCCCACTTCGATCACCGTTGTCGATACAAGAACATCGATGACGCCGTCTCGAAATCCGGCCATCACTGCGTCCTTCTCGTCGGCAGACATTCGACCGTGCAGCAACCCCAGTCGGAGTCCCTGTAGAGGCCCGCGACCAAGTTCCTCCAGGGCCTGCGTCGCCGCCTTGAAGTCATTCTCGTCGGACGAATCGATCGCTGGACAAACCACAAAGGCCTGACCCCCTTTGTCCACCTCGCCCCGGGCAAACGTCAGTGCTTCCTCGCGCTTTGAAGCCATGCGCCATCCCGTTCTGACCTGTCTGCTTCCCCCCGGGAGTTCGTCCAGGACCGTCACCTCCAGATCCCCATAGGCCGTCAACGCAAGTGACCGGGGAATCGGGGTGGCCGTCATTGCGAGCAGATGCACCCCGACGCCCTTCTGCCGCAGAGCCGCCCGCTGCAGGACGCCGAATCGGTGCTGCTCGTCCACCACCGCTAACCCCAGGTTGGCGAACGCCACATCACCCTGGAGCAGCGCGTGTGTCCCAACAATTAAGCCGGTCTCTCCCGACGACACACCGCTCAGGATCCGTCGACGCTCGCTCCGACTCGTGGCCCCGGTCAACAGTTCCGCTGAAAGTCCGACAGGACCCAGAATTTTCCAGAGCGTCTCCGCGTGCTGCCTTGCAAGAATCTCGGTCGGGACAAGCAGAGCCGCTTGAGCGCCCGAATCAACGGCTGCCGTCATCGCGAGCACTGCAACAAGCGTCTTGCCCGAGCCCACCTCCCCCTGCAGGAGCCGAAGCATCGCACCCGGAGAAGCCAGGTCGCTCCAGATCTCATCCAGCGCGCGCCCTTGAGCGCCCGTTAGACGAAAGGGGAGTGATTCGATCAGGGCATTCGTAAGGGCTCCCGGCGCCCCGTCGAAAACGGGCGCGGGTCGAGAGGCCTGCCTTTCCCTCAATCGAAGCATATGAAGCTGGAAACAAAAGAGTTCATCGAAGGCCAACCTGTGTCTTGCGTCCGCCACCTCGGTCATCGCCTTCGGAAAGTGAATCTTCCGTAAGGCTTCACTGAAAGCCATAAGGCGGCATCGATCCCTCAATTCGGAAGGAAGCGGGTCCTGAAGATCGACGCACTCCGTCTCCAAAGCATTGTAGATGATTCGCCGGAGAGAACGCGTCGTCATCCTGGCCGCCTTCATCCGTTCGCTGGTACGATACATGGGAATGATGCGACCTGTATGCAGACGCACGTCCCCGTCTCCATCCGTAAGGACCTCCAATTCCGGATGGACCATCTGCAGACGGTTTTCAAACATCGACACCCGTCCCCCCGCTGCAAGCCAATCGCCAGGCGCCAACGATTGGGGGAGATGACCGAAACCAGCGAACCAGATGCACTCCAGTTTTCCCGACGTGTCCTCAATCATCACACGAAACCGCCTCCGGCGACCCGGCACCGTTCCCAAATCTACCACACGGCCGATCACGGTCGTCTCCTGGCCCAACGGCGACTCTGAGATCCCTGCCTCCCGATTCCGATCGACATATCTTGCGGGCGGGAAGAGGACCAGGTCACCGACCGTAAAAACGCCCACTTCCGCCAACAGCTGCTCCCGGCGAGTGCCGATTCCATTCAGGGAATGGACTGGACGTCCGAGCTCAGGAAGTAAAATCGAGGCATCCATTCGAACACGCGAACCGTATTATGGTGTTGTTAATGTGAACAAAAGCGAACGACCGTTGCGAAAGTTAGATCCTGCTCCGGATAGCGTCAAGGGTCAAACCAAAACCTGCTTTTCACTTGACCCCCTTGGTGCTGAACCTTATATTCGCCGGGAAAGCAATGTTCTTCCTCTTCACCCGCCCTTTTTCTTCCCGCGCCATCTCTAAACCTCCTCGAAACAGTCCTATTCCATCATCCTGAACCTGGGGTTTCTCCCTTGCGGATCCGGGTCTTCATCCTCGCCTTCACGCTCCTCGCACCGACATCTCTGTCTGCCGACGATCCGGTCTTTGGTGTTATCTACAATCGGCAGGCCGAATCCGTCTTCCAACGCGCGCTGGCGGGATACATAAACCGCAACTACGCCGAAGCCCGGTTGGCGTTCAGGGAAGTTATCGATCGATTCCCTACCAATCAGCGCACCTCCGCATCTCGGCTGATGCTTGCCAAGACCCACTATAAACTCAAAGAGTACAGCCCAGCCATTGCAGCTGCAGTCGAACTGTATGAGTACTTTCCCTACAGCAGATATCTCCCTGAAGCCGACCTGGTCATCGGAGATTGCTACTTTCACCAGAAACAGGTCTATGGCGCTTCGGCACAATATGCCAGGATTCTCACGGGCAAGTCGAGCGTCCATCTCAAGGCGAGGGCCGCTGACAGATTGGGCCAGATGGCGGGCACGGGGACGCTCTCAGGCCGAGATATCCAGCGCCTGAAAGCCGACTTCGGGCGATCGACCATCGAAGAAGCGGTTGCGTTCGGGAAAGCAAGATGGCCCTTGAATCTGGGCCGCAGGGAGGAGGGTCTCAAGAAGCTATCCCTGTTTCTGGAACGACACCCGAACGGGCTGCTGGCCCCCGTGGTCCGGCGCACGCTCCTACCCTCAACCCGAAGAAAGGTCGCTCAGCCCAAGAAGTCTGAAACAAAAACACTAGAAATGCTTCAAGAACCGATCCACGCCCGCTACAAAGTGGGAGTCATCGCACCTCTCGAGTCCTCCAGTGGAAAGGCCCTCAGAGACGGGATCTTACTGGCTCGCGAACAGTACCCGCTCTCTTCGGGCGAGCAGGTCGGCCTCGTCTTCGGGGATTCGAAAGGGGACCCGATCGAGGCCTTCAAAGAGGCTCAACGGATCATAGACCAGCACGACGTCATTGCCATCGTCGGCGCGCTCACAAGCATGGAAACCACCACGCTTGCAGGCATAGTCAGCACGCTTGAGGTACCTCTCATCGCCCCGACGGCCTCGGACGACGGGATTGCCTCGCTCAGCCCCTACGTCTTTCAAATTAATGCCACACCCGGCGCTCAGGGACGGCGACTTGCCGACTACGGCGTGCGAAAGCTGGGTCTTCAATACCTGGCGACCCTCGCATCACGAGATTCCTACGGCACGAGGATCGTAAAGGAATTCACGGCACGTGCGGAAGAACTCGGGGCGGAAGTCGTGGTACAGGAATGGTACGCCCCCGGGACCAAGGATTACCAGGGCCAGTTCAGGCGCATGCGAAACGCCGGGCTTGCCCTTCAAATGCCCAAAACCTTCGCGGATGAAGTAAACGAACTCCTCCTCGGAGACATCCAGCTCAGTCCTCCCCCTCCTGTACCGGTCGATCCGGACACCGTGGAGCCGGAGCCCGTGGAAACGATCGACGGTCTCCTGGTTGCCGGCGGAAGGGATGACATTCTCCTTATTGCGCCCCAGGTCGCATTCCATCGCATCAACGCCCAGATGCTCGGCAGCGACGAATGGAACCACGAAGAAGTGGCCAGGGATGGCGGTAGCTACGTGGATGGCACGGTCTTTGTCGCCAAGTACTATGACAAGAGCGACCTGTCATCCGTTCGCGATTTCGTCGACTCGTTCCGCACGCGGTTCGGGAGAGATCAGACCTTTGCCGCGGCACTCGGCTACGATGCCATGCTGGCCGTCCTCAGCGCGATGGAGGAAGGGGGAACGACGCGGGAGCGTCTCAGAGGGCATCTCGAAACCCTCTCGGGCGTATCCGGGGCCACAGGGAGAATCGCATTCAGCAGGGGAAACCGCGAAAACGCGGGGATGTACATCCTGACCATCCGTCGGCGAAAGATCGTTCCCTTATCGGACGATTTGCAGGACGAGCCTTAAGGGCAGACGGCGGACCGCAGACGGAGAACTCTGCGACCCCTGCCTCTCTGCAGTGAGATATCCCTCCTTCGTCATTCGACATTCCGCAGTTCGACACTCATCATTCGATTTTGTCTGCGACCTCCGCGGCCTCTGCAGTGAATGATGCCTTTCTTTCCACGATCCGCAATCCGTAATTCCTCCGGGTATACGTCTTGCAAGCTCCTTCCTCGTTCCACGTCTCCACGTCCACGCAAAATCCTGTAGTGCATACGCTTTATTCGGAAGGCGGCGTCCTTAAGCCGTATCCTGGTGACCCTTTTCTTTCACAACTGGATGGGAAAGGTGAATATCCCTTTCTCCGTCTCCCTCCTGATCTGCTGTTCCGCAAATGCCCAGGAGCATCCGTCCCTGGACCCGGCGGACGCGGAGGCCTACCAGGAAACTCTCGAAGGGATCGAGGGGCTGCGTCTCGACATCAACCGCGCCTCGGCCGGCGATCTGCGCGTGCTACCATGGTTTTCATCGGAGCTCGCTCACCAGATCGAAACCCACCGAGCCGAGTCCGGCCCCTTCCACAACCTCGCTGATCTCCTGCAGGTCGACGGCGTGACGCGCGAGCTACTTCGCGCCGCCGAACCTTACTTGACCGTCACGGTCCCGTTCCACCTCTCAGCGAAGGCGAGGCTTCGCATCTCGGAACACTCTGGCACTTCCGGAGACTTGAACGCGCAACGAATCTCACATCGGACCGAGTTCTCTGTGCCGAACCTCGTGGACTTCGCTGTGCTCACGGAGCGCGACCCCGGAGAATCCGGCCCCGCTGATTTCTGGACGGGCTACCTCGTCACCTCTCGATTTCCGGGCACGGATCGACTTATCCTGGGCGACTTCCGACCCGGATTCGGGCAAGGGCTAATCTTAAGCAGACACCAGCGGACTTCGTCGGTAGTTGGCTCAGCTCGACCGCAGACATCTCCGAGCGTCGCCTACCGGTCCTCCACAGAAAATGGCGCGCTTCGCGGACTCTACGCCGAGAGTGCGTGGCGCCGGCTGAACGGCAGTGCGATCCTCTCTCACAGCAGGTGGGACGCACAGATCCACGAATCCGGTGCGGAAATCAAAACAGGCGGCCTGCACAGCACAGAGACGGGCCGGCATCGCAAGGACAGACTGGAAGAGCGCACAATCGGGATTCGGCTGACCCATCCGCTTTATGCGGCTACAATAGGGGCCACTCTGCTGCGGAGCAGGTTCAACCCCCCCCTCCTCCAGGATGAGGCCCCGTCACGTCAGAACGACCTGGCCGGCCTGGACTGGAACCTCCATTTCGGCCGGTTCGCCTGTTTCGGCGAGCTCGCTTTTTCATCCGGGCGGCATCCCGCGTGGAGTACGGGAGCCGTCCTACGACTGGACGGGCTCCGCCTCGTCGGGTTGGCCAGACGCTACGACCCTCAATTTCAAAGCCTTCGCGGCAGGGGCTTCTCCGCTTACAGCGGATCGCCTGAGAACGAATGGGGGATCTTTCTCGGTGGCGTGTGGAAACCTAGGAAACGAATGAAATTCGAGGCCAGCCTCGACCGCTATGGCCGGATTCGCCCCGAAAACGCCGGAGCGCTCCCTCCGAGGGGGGAACGCACCCGCTTCAGACTCACACATCGCTTGAACCGAACCCTCAGCCTCCGTCTCTCCTTCGGAAGCCAGCTGGAGACACTGAGCGAAACACGCACCAGGCGACACGTTAGAACCGATCTGAGTTGGTCGGACGATCGGAGCCGCTTGCAGGTCTGGGGTGAACGGTCGTGGATCAGTGCCTTCGAGGAGGGTGGCTCCGGCCTCGCGAGCGGGATCAATCTCCGGGGGGGTGGACGGACAGGATTTCAGGTCGCTCTCTGGGGGGCAATCTACACGATCTCCGCCTACGAAGCTCGCATCTATGCCTTCGTCCCATCTGTGTGGGGTGGCAGTCAATTGCTCACCCTGACCGGTCGGGGATACGCAGGCGGGCCTCGCCTCGGTTGGGGCGGAAAGCGGTCCAGGGTTACAGTGCGCTACGCAATTCGGCGCACCTTGGCCGGCTTTACCCCGTCGTGGGCCATACAAGTCGAACTGGGCAACTTATAAGGACATCCGCCAGAATCATAAGGCACCTTAGCTGTAGGACCCGACTCCTGTCGGGGAAGGGTAATCAGCCACAGATAGACACCAATGCATACCGGTGCGGATTCACCGGTTTTATGATCTGGCGTTATGCAGCAACGTAGAGCCAGTTCCCGGTCTGGAGACCGGTCCTACAGTGATGGTCGGATCCTGAAGGTCTTCTTCGCCCCCTTGACACGCTCCCCGCCTTCTGCCTACATTCCACTCGATCCTCCTCTCTCTGTATCCCCTTTTTTCCTTCATTCGTGCTTTCTCCCCATTCATTCCTTTTCTCCGCATGGAAATCAAGTTCCTTCACTTCGCGGACGCCCACATCGGCGTCGAGAACCACGGCCGCCTGGATCCGTCTACGGGCCTCCATACCCGTCTCCAGGACTTCGTGAACTGTCTTCGGTTCGCCTTCGAGGAGGCCATTGCTGAAGAGGTGGATCTCGTCGTCTTCGCCGGAGACGCTTACCGTTCCTGCGATCCTACACCCACACAGCAGCGCGAGTTCGCCGGGCTCATCAAAATGTTCAGCGAAGCTCGAATCCCGGTCGTCCTGGTCGCAGGTAACCACGACACCCCTGTCGCCTTCGGAAAAGCTTCATCTCTAGACATCTTCAGTACACTGAACATCCCCAATTTCTACGTGGCAACCAAGAAGGATGAGCTTTTTACCATCCAGACCCGATCGGGGTCGGTTCAAGTGGCATGCCTCCCGTGGCTGCAGCGAGGCCGCCTTGCAGCCAAGGCCGAATATCAAGACCTCACTCCTGAACAGCTCGTCGAAAGGCTCCAGCACCTAGGCGAGGAGATCATCGAAGGATTTGTCCGACGTTTAGACGCCCGGTTCCCCGCGATCCTCGTAGCCCACCTCGCCGCAGCAGACGCCGCCTTCTCCGGTTCAGAACAAACGGCGATCATCGGGCGTGATCCCGTCTTCCTCACCGGCACCCTGGCTAACCCGGCGTTCGACTACGTGGCCCTTGGGCACATTCACAAATTCCAGGACTTGAACCCGAACGGACGCCCCTCGGTCGTCTATCCCGGCAGCATTGAGCGCATCGACTTCGGAGAGCAGGAGGAGCCCAAAGGCGTCTGTCTGGTTACCATCCACAACTCGGATGCATCCTCCGAAGCAGTGCCATCTCGAGAGGTGGAATATCGCTTCCTGCAAACCCCTGCACGCCGGTTCAAGACCATTTTGGTCAACGTCGGAGATGGGGCCGACCCCACGACGGCGATCACAAACGAGATCCTGCGCCACTCGTTGGACGACGCCGTCGTGCGCATCTTCTACGAAATTCAGGGGAGCCGGGAAGTCGTCATAGACGTCAAGGCGGTAAAACAAGCCCTTAAGAACGCCTTTCTCCTCTCAAGCATCTCACCTCTGCCGAAGCCAAGCGTCCGAAATCCACGGGCCAGCATCTCGGAGCACACCGGCCTCAAAGATGCGCTCCACGCCTACCTTTCGAACCATCCTGAACTGGCATGCCTCGAAGACGACCTCCAGGCAGGCGCGGCAAAACTGGAATTCGAACTCGAAGGGGGGGCGTCCTGATGATTCCCGTCTCCCTTTCCCTTCGAAACTTCCTGAGCTACGGCGAAGACGTACCCCCGCTCGACTTCACGGGCTTCCACGTGGCCTGCATCTCGGGCCCTAACGGCCACGGGAAGTCAGCCATCCTGGACGCAATCACTTGGGCGCTCTGGAGTGAGGCCAGAAAGGCCGGGACAGAACGCAAGCCGGATGCAGGTCTCCTGCGCATCGGGTCGACCGAGATGCAGGTCGCCTTCGAATTCGACCTGGAGGGGGTACGTTATCGCGTCTCTCGGGCATATCGACGCAGCAAGAGGAGCGCCGCATCCAGCCTGGATCTCCAGGTCTTCGATCCGGTGACCCGTAGATTTAAGGCACTGTCGGAGGAAAACTCGGTCCGAAAGACCCAACAGCGGCTGAACCTCCTCCTGCGGATGAACTACGATACCTTCATCAACTCCGCCTTCATCATCCAGGGGCACGCAGATGAATTCACGCGCAGAAGCGCTCGAGAGCGGAAACACATCCTGGGCGAAATACTCGCCTTGTCGCGTTACGACGACCTGAATGGATTGGCCCGCACGCATTCCTTGCAGGCCGAACAGGCGGCTGAATCGATCCGCCTGCGGTTACGCGATATCGAATCGGCCACTTCGAACCTGGAGGACCATCGAAACGGCGTGGAAGCCGCATCAGAACGCATTCGAATCCTGGAAGCGGCACTCGCGGACTCTGAAGCGAAACTCAAGACGCTTCTTAGGGAAAAGGCCCGGCTCGATCTTCGACAAGCGGAGTGGATAGAATCGAAGAAAGAGAAAGTCCGACTCGACGCGGATCAAATAGAAGCGGAAGCCCTGTCAGAGGCGATCCGGACAGAACTTTCTGTGTGTCGTGGCGTTCTGCAGGATCGTGAAAAGATTCTCAAGGACTGCGAACGTCACACCTCTCTGCGGGTCGAGGAAGAGGTACTCCAGCAAAAGCGCTTCAACCTGCACGCACTTGAAAAGCGACAAAACGAACTGGAGCGGCGGATTCTGGAATGCCGCCACGCGCTCGAACGTCGGCTCACGGAAGTGGATTTGCGTTTATCGTCGGCGGAGCGGGGAATCGCGGAGGCAGATGAGGCCCTCAGGTGCCGCGAGGAGGTCCAATCAGGGCTTTCTGAGCTGGAGGCTGCGAGGTTCAAAGAGAAAGAATTGAGCGCCCTCCGGGCGGAACGGGAGTCGCTGGAAAGACAGCTGCGAGACCGAGAGCGACGCCTCGAAGTGGTTTGCGCCGAACTGCAGGCTGCACTTCATACGCGAATCGGACAGCACGATCGTTTGAAACAGCTCGCCGACCAGATCCCAGAATTGGAGAAAGCGGAGAGAGAGGCCCGGCAACACCGGGAGGAGCGTCGACGATTGGAAGAAAGACGTGACCGCCTCCGGAGTGCCAACACCGTCCTCGAGTCCGATATGGAAGTCGCCAGGGCAAGGCAGGATGACCTGTCTCGGGCCATCGGGAAGACGGAGACCCAACGATCCGCCCTCGAGCAAGCCGGAGACCAGCCGTGTCCTCTATGCGGATCGAGTCTCGACGACCAACACCGCACGGAGGTCGGAGCCGAACTCGACGGCAAGCTCGATGAGATGAAGACGGGCCTGGCGCAACTTGCACACGAGGTCAGTGTAGCGGAAGCGAAACGGGGCGAACTGAGGCGTAATGAAGAAAAGGTTGATCTCGGACTCGCCCAACACGAGGGCGCAGAGGCCGGATTGGCTCGAGCGGACACGGCCCTGCGGCAGGCTCAAAGGGCTGTAGAAGAAATGAGCTCTCTGGAGCCGAAAATCTTGGAGCTGAAGCACCTTCTTCGCGAAGCCAATGACTCCGGACCTCAGGCGCTCTGCGTCAAAGAGGTAAAGAAGAAGATCGATTCGCTGGACTATGACCCCGAAGCACATCGGTGCCTCAGAGGAAGAATCGAATCGCTTATAGCCTTTGAAGCCAGGCAGGCAGTGCTTTTAGAAGCCGAGCAGCGAAGGACTAGCGGCAAACAGATTCTACCCGGTCTGAGGCAAGAGGCAGCTAAGGTACGCGCCGCATTGGATGAGATGTCGTATGCTCCTGAGGCGCAGAAGGAATACAAAACGGTCGAACAAGAAATCCACGCCCTGAACTACGACACCGATCTGCACGCCAGGGTGACCCGGGAACTGAAAATCCTCGCGGACGCCCCAGCACGGCGAGAACGTCTGCTCGCCTCGGAGCGAGAGGCCGAAGCCGCCAAGAGCAGACTGTGTGATCAGGAAAACAGAGCCCGGAAACTCGCCGAGCGCGGCGAAGCGATATCGCGGCTAATGTCCGAGCTGCAGGAGAGTATTTCTACCCGAGAGACGATTGAGAAGGAGGTGCCCTGCCTCGAAGACGCGATTCAGGAAAAGCGGGTTGAGCGGGACCTGCGTTTGCAAGAAAAGGTGACGCACCAGGTCCAGTATGAACGGTGCCTCGCATTGAAAGAATCCGTTCGGGACGAGCAGCAGCGCCTCAATCATCTCTCCAAAGAGTGCCGAATCTACAAGGGGCTCACCGCCGCGTTCGGCAAAGACGGCATCCAGGCCCTGATCATCGATCAGGCCATTCCCGAAATCGAAGATGAGGCCAATCGCATCCTCGCTCGTCTTTCCGACAATGGCGCTCAGATCACCCTTGAATCGCTTCGGGACCTGAAAACAGGCGGTACCAGTGAGACCCTGGACATTCAGATCAGCGACGAACTGGGCGTCCGGCCGTACGAACTCTACTCAGGGGGAGAGGCATTCAGGATCGACTTTGCCGTTCGCATCGCCCTCTCCAAGCTCCTTGCCAGGCGCGCAGGAACACGCCTCAGTACCCTCGTCATCGACGAAGGGTTCGGTACGCAGGACCAGGAAGGTCTAAGCAAATTGATAGAGGCCATTCAAACCATCAGCCAGGACTTCGAAAAGATCCTCGTGGTGACCCACGTCGAGAGTCTAAAAACGGCTTTCCCGGTCCATATCCAGGTCACCAAACACCCCCATATCGGTTCTCGTTTCGAACTCGGCTGATAGTCGCAAGCCCTCGCACCATGCCCCTCCAATTGAAATCACCTGTCGCCTTCCCTATCACACTCCCCTCCTCGATGGAATAGCGAGCGTTTGATTTTTCGCGGAGATTGGCTTAGGTTTGGTGTAATTGTGCCCGTAGCACGACGCTCGGAAGATCGTTTGAGAGGTGGTTTCTCTCTTCAGGGAGGCTGACTATGAATGGAAAGGCATTGCTTGCGGAATTTATCGGCACCTTTGCGCTCGTCTTTGTGGGTGTCGGCGCAATCGCGACAAATCACATGCTGGAAGGAGGGCCCGGTCTGATCAGCATCGCGCTTGCCCACGGCCTTACCCTTGCCGTCATGGTCAGTGCGACTGCGGCGATCAGTGGAGGTCACATCAACCCGGCCGTCACCTTCGGAGCCCTGATTACTGGAAAAATAGACGCTGTCAACGGAATCGGATACATCATCGCCCAATGTTTGGGCGGCATCGTCGCCGCAGCCTTGGTCAAAGTGGTCATGCCCAGCGGTGCGATGTTTCTGGTCAATATGGGCACGCCGGAGTTGGGCACCGGGGTCACGCTCGGGATGGGTTTGCTCATGGAAATCATCCTGACCTTCTTCCTCGTCTTCGTCGTTTTCGGCACCGCTATGGACCGTCGAGCCCCGAATATGGGCGGACTCTTCATCGGTCTGACGGTGACCCTGGATATCCTGATCGGAGGACCGATCACGGGCGCAGCCATGAATCCTGCCAGACACCTGGGTCCGGCCCTGCTGGGGGGCGGCATGGAGAACACCTGGCTCTACTGGGTCGGTCCGCTCATCGGCAGTGCGCTTGCTGCGATGATCTACCATCACGCGCTCGAAGAGTAGGGCTTTACATTGAATCGTGAATCTCGGGTTTGGCCTGTCCCGATCCTGGCTCTCCTGGTTATATCGAGTTGTCAAGGAATCGTAGGCGGTTGTCAGCGGCTACCTGAATCGGTCGGCCCGAACCAGGAGATCCTTGTCCTGGTCGATCCGGCCGATTGGGAAGTCCTTGAGACACCCCTCAGAGAAACCTTCGAGAAGGTCCTGCTGACACCACAGGAAGAGAAGATTTTCAGGCTGCAACTTGGTAAGCTGGAAGATTTCGAGACCCAGAAGCACAAACTGCGAAAGAACCTCCTGGTTGCAGCCCCTTTGGGTGCAACCCATCCTACCTCAGAGTTCTTAGGCACCCTCCTCAGTCAGGACGTCCAAGAAGCTGTTCAGACCGGCGATGCAGCGATCTTCTGGAAAGAAGACGTGTGGGCCAGGGAACAGATCCTCCTCTTTGTAACAGGCGCAACTCCTCCCGACCTCGTAGAGAGTATCCGAACGGAAGCAGACCGCCTTTATTCAGCGGTCGAGCGACTCAGAAATGAGCGCGTCAAGCGTCTTATCTATCACTACGGAGAACGGAAAGACCTCACAGCTCAACTGGCCTACTCCTACGGGTGGCAGGTCCGGGTTTCCTTTGGCTACGAACTCCAGGACACGAACGCTGACAGCGGTTTTGTCCTACTCTCCAAAGAGGACCCGAGTCGATGGCTCTTCGTCTATTGGGAAGATGGGGTGCACCCCGATCAATTGTCGGGAGATTGGTGCATCCGAAAGCGGGATGCAGTAACCCGTCGGTTTTTTGAAGGAGATCGAATCGCCCCTGGATCGGTTGAAACAACGCAGACGGATTTCGCCGGCAAGCTGGCGTTTTCGCTGAACGGGCTATGGGAAAACGAAGTGTCCTGGAAGGGTGGCCCCTTCCGGAGCTACGCCTTCGTGGACGTTGACCTGGACCGCCTTTTCTTCGTGGACGTTGGCGTATTCTCTCCCAATAGACGCAAAGAACCCTATCTGAGACAGGTCGACCTGATGGCCCGGACCTTTCGACTGCGGAAGGTCCGCAACTGATGGCCTTGCCATTACATCCTGTACACAATATACTTTTTAACTCTCTCCTGAAATGTGTGAGGAGGATCACAGCGCGGCCTGGGGGCGGAATTATATTTCCAGGAACACGCTCGAAAACCGAAGGTTGTGAGGGAATTCAGCCAGATGGAACGGAAGGGGTTCTTCAGCAGACTACGAAGCCGGATGCAGATCTTTTTTCGCACCAAGATTCTGCCCGGCGTAGTCATCCTGGTGCCGGTAGTGGTCACCTTCCTCGTTCTGAGACTCGTCTTTCAATGGCTCGACGGCTTTGCCCAGCCCATCATCAAGCAGGTATTTCAAAGAGAGACGGATATCCCTGGCCTCGGGATCGCGCTCACGCTGGTCGTGATCTGGCTGACCGGGCTGTTGGCCAGCAACGTACTGGGTCGACGGCTCATCGGCAGAGGAAACAGCATGCTATCACGCCTGCCGATCATCGGAAGCATTTATGGTCCCGTGAAACAATTTACCGAAACCCTGGTTTCCGCAGGAGAAGAAGAGGACTCCCGGCGGGTCGTTTTGGCGGAATACCCATCTGCAGTTGATCGTCTCCGGAGGCCTGGTCGTCCCCCACTCTCTCGAGATTATGGGGGCATTCGCGCTTAAGGAGGAGACGATCCCGAGTCTCGTCGATCTCGAAGAGAATCCCGAATGAGATCGTTCAGGACCTCTCCCACAGACCGTCTCTCTTCCTTCGCCCGATCAGAAAGCACATCTATCAAGTCGGAGTCGATTACCGACGCCAGCCGTTTCTGGGACGGATCTTCTTCTTCAGGCGCTTCCTGCCGTATCGAATAAAGTCTCGCGCTCAAGAACACGAGGACAGCGACGAGCGCGATCAATAGGAAAAGCGCATCCATACGAGCCATCCCGGTTAAGGCTTACTGTGCCATTCGACGAACGCAACATACCTTGGGATCAGGTTTTAAACAATCCAACTCGATGCCGGGTGACCTGACCGATAAGGAAGCCGACAACGGATCTGAACGGAAGTGCCGCAGGAAGCAATCAGGAAGGATAGAGAAAAGGACCGTTGGACGGTCCTTTCTGTTTAACCGGAAGGTGGGCGCCGGGGTGCAGACGAGATCCGAAACCGCAGGAGACAGGCCAACAGACTCTTCATTTTTTCTGCACGTCGGCGAGCCTGCTGTTCCTTTACGGAGAGGTCCAAGGCCATTGAGGCACCTCCTGTAAGGTCGGATACAAACTACGGGATTCCCTAATATTTACAATCGGCAGAAAATTCCAGAAGATGAGTCGCCTCGTTCGATACCTACTTGACATAATACCCGATAAACAGGAAATCGATAAAAAGGAGCAGGCACAAGACCTCGACAACGAGTAAGAGGATCAGTTCCAATCTTTCTCGAAAAGTGGGCTCTCGCAGCTCAGCGCCGGTCGGATTCTGCGAATTTTGTCTGGAATCAGCCACGGTGAAAATCCCCGAATCTCGAATTTTTGAATAGTGTCGATTTTGCGCTAACTCACAAAAATACTTGGGGTTGTTTCAATTCCTATAGTAAGCGCATTCAGATTCAAAGTCAACCCTTTTCCTGTGAACATCCACATTTGAATTGCCTGCCGAAGAAAGAAACAGTACCTTCAAAAATTGGAAGCTGTGGACAATACGATTCCCAAACCTGAGTTCGAGGAAATGCCTATGCGGTTGCTAACTGCTTTTTTACTGCTTCTATTGGCCCCGGCGCTTCTCATCGCGGACGAGATCGTCCTTAAGGGTGGCTCCAAGGTATCAGGTCGAATCCTGGATGAGGGCAGGGACCAGGTCACGATCGAGACTTCCTCGGGTCGCAGAATGGTTTCACGCGATTCGATAGACAGCATTTCAAGGGATCAGCTGGTAAAGGTCCTTCTAAAATCCGGCAAAGAGATCGAAGGAAAGCTTGTATGGGAAAGCAGCGCTTCTGTCTTTCTCCAGACTGGCCCGAGCCAGATCGAGATCGCCAAGATAAACATCGAGACGATTGACGGAGAAGAGATCCTACTGGGCCGCGGTGAGACAGAAGCGGTTTCAAAGGCGAATGTGACGCCCGGTATCGTGCTCGTGCCTGCGGGTTCCTTCCTCATGGGTGACAGCCGTGACAAAAGAAGGGTCGCTCACAAAGTCCACCTGGATAAATTCCAGATTGATAAATATGAAGTGACCAACGCCCAGTACAGAGTGTTCCTGAACGAAACCGACCGCGCCAAACCCAAATATTGGGAGGATCCAAGGTTTAACGATGAGGCCCAGCCGGTGGTAGGCGTGACGTTTGAGGACGCTGATTCCTACTGTACCTGGGCGAACAAACGATTACCTTCCGAGGCTGAATGGGAGAAGGCAGCCCGGGGCGGGCAAAGTAGGCTCTACCCCTGGGGAGACAGACCTGAGGCCGGACTTTCCAATACTTCCGAGTCCAAGAAAAACCACGCCCTCGGACCGGGAAGTTTTCAGACCGACGTGAGTCCCTATGGAGTGCACGAAATGGCCGGAAACGTCTCGGAGTGGTGTCTGGATTACTATGACAAAAACTACTATAAAGTCTCGCCCTCCAGGAATCCGGCGGGACCGGCGGAAGGAAATAAACGTGTGGTTCGTGGAGGGTCGTGGATGTTCGACCTGACGGAAATGAGCAAACGCCGTGGACTCAAGCCGGAGACAGCCCTGCCATACCTGGGATTTCGCTGCGCAAAGGAGTCTGCCGAAGAATAAAAGATAGGTTAGGAGTTTTCTTTGTTGAAGGCGTTGCGAACGAGCCTGACGAGAAAGCCAATGCCGATGAAGAGCAGGACTCCGAGGACAATCAGGAGAAAGAGGGCCTGTCCCAAATCCCCCGAGGTGGAGAAGATTTCCTTCAAGACCGAAATCAGGGCGACGAGGGCCAGAAGGATCAGCAGAAGGTTGAATGCGATTTGTACTAATAGCTTTTGAGATGATGGCATACTCAGCAGGCTCGAACTTTAAGCAGTGTCGTAGAACCGAACCCACCAGCGGGTGACCACACTTAAATACCCTCCAGGTCTTCCAGGTCTTTCAGGTCTTCCAACCCCTCAATTTCTCCCAAAATATTCTCTTCATCCCGGATTAGGACCAGGATTGAACTGTGGGGTACGATTAGATATTTCTCCCCCTCGAATTTAATCTCCACCGCCACCTTCTTCAGAAAAAGGGCATAGTCATCTACTTCAGCCTGCATCGGCAAGTATCGGGGTTCTTTGGTCACACTTTTCCAGGGTTCGTCATCTTCGTGGTTTTCGGGAATCGGAATCCCTGGACCTGTCAGTACAACCCGGCCACCCTGAACTTCCTCCTTCTCAATAACGGTCTGGGGTAGGTACAGTCCGACTTCGGTACGTTCCTCCAAGTTTTCCTGTTTGATCAATACGCGATCGCCAATAACGAAAAGGCGTCTGTTTCCAATCTTCATGTTTCAATACCCTGCCGCATATAAGATTACACTATCCTGTCGGCGTCTTGGCGCATCGAAAGCCTACGTGATCCTGCATCGTGGAGGGAGGGGCGAAATGCCGCGATGCAACAGCGAACGCCCATTTTGTTTTCTGCGTAGAACCCGCCTCTTACCGATCGGTACTGTCCGCCTTGAGGTCCGGTTGGGTTGTCAACCGGGCTCGTCTTGTAGTACTCGTCAAAGTACCAGTCGGAACACCATTCCAGTACATTTCCGCTCCGCCTCCGATGGGAGCCGCTTTCCAACCCATTCTGCGTATGCGATGGCGTCGTTCCAGCTGATATTCGTGACGGGATGCCGCGCGTGTTCGAGCTGATATGTACCGCTGGTCCAGTGTGGCGGCTTGCGGTGCCCGGATACATCAACGAACATCTTGTATTCCTGGTTGGTTACGGGGTAACGGTCTACCCAGTAGGCGTTGAGCAAGGCGTTGTGCTCTGGCTCCTCATCGCGGCTGCTCTCATTGTCCCCCATAAGGAAATCGCCAGCCTCGATCAGAACCATTTCTCTTGGATTCACCTGATCCTGAAGACCCAGCCGCTGCTCATCGAGCGTGTCAAGTTCCTTCTTCAGGCTTTCGATTCGTCTCAGGCTCTCCTCAGTCGCCTGTTCACATTCCTGGATCTGCCGCTCGACGTTCGTTCTGCTGGTCTCCAGCTGCTCGACCGTGGGCTGAAGCAAAGCAGACTGCTTCCTGAACACTGCGAAGATCTGAAAACAGAAGGCGGCAAAACCGACGATAAGTACAACCGAAACCCAGTCCATAGGCGTGTCCCTTCCCCTATCAGGATCGAGCTCCAAGTCCTTCATTTATTAGCAATTTAGTAAATTTGGCAGCCCCTGTCAACATTCAGGCCTGTCCACGCAATCCAGACTTCAGAGACCGGCGGTAACAAATTCAACGAGCCGCCCATCCGGGTCTTCTACGATTGCGCGTGCTCCTTCGCGTCCCGCCGACTCCCTCACGCGCACTGGATACCCCATCTCTTCCAGTCGAAACAAGACCTCTTCGATCATCCCTGCCCGCGCAACGTGTAGGACGATCCGGTCTGCTTGGGGACGCTCGCCACGGTGCCCCGTAACCTCGAAATCAAATCGATGTTCCTGTCCTGGAATTGCAAACCGGACGGCCAGACTTCCATCCGTCTGCTCTTGCGATCCGACCTCCGCAAGACCGATCCCGTCGTGGTAAAACTCGACGATTTCATCCAACCTATCTGTCTCGCGCGCAATCCCCACGAACTCGATCGGCAGCGGTTCCCCGACCGGCTCGCCGAGAGCCTGGATATGTTCCTGTTTCTCTGCAATCTCCCTGGCAAGTTGCACGAGTCTGGAAATTTTCTCCATCTTGAACGGTTTTTGGAGGATCAGATCCGCGTGCTCGCGATGAACCTCAGAAATACCCTCTATGTAAGCAGACAAAATGACAATGACCGAGTGTGGCAAAATAGAACGGATCGTCGGAAGAATATCGACGCCGCTCACATCTGGCATGCGGATATCGAGTGTTACGAGATCATACTTCGCCTGCAAGGCCGATCTGAGGGCATCCTCGCCATTGGACGCTATATCAACGGATTCACAACCCGCTTGTTCCATTATTGCAGCAAGCGCCTGGCGTATCGCCGGCTCGTCGTCCACAATCAGGGCTTTCATGGCCCAATCCTCTAGCTGATTCAAATTCGAAACTTGCCCCTGTGTTCGAGTTCCTTCTTCCTGTCTTTGATCCGAGTTTGAAGATCGTTCTCCCTCGTCTCCAATTCTCGCACTTCCCCTTCAACCTGGTCTGCTTTCGTCTTAACGATATCCCGTTCATCTTCGGAGGCCTTGACGTTGGTTTCGAGCTCGGACCTTTCGGCCTCGTTCCGCTGGATGTGTGAATCCAGGAGGGTCGACTCCCTGAAGTGTTCTGCCACGATGTAAGCTGCGTAGGTGACGGACCCAAGCGTCAGAATCAGGAATACCCAGACCATGTTCAGTCCTCCGATCCTGCGGCCGGGACGACTCGCTCGAAAAGAGATCTATCGTCCCGGAATTCTGTTCAGCGAGAAACGCGCCTCCGGGTTTTCATCATATTGTTTAATAAGAACTAACAATCGCGGTAAACTTACGTCCCCGGTCTGCCATTGTCAATCGAATTCGCCGGGTTTCTGTGCCTCAACCCTCCACGAGAAACCGGGGGTGCCTTGACCAGAATCCGAATTTCCATATACTTTGTGAAGGCTGCTACAAGCAAAACTGATCTGACTCGCTATCCTTTGCGTCGGGGGCAACAGGATATGGGATGGATACTGGTTGCGGTAATTCTCGGATCACTCTTCTATGCCGGGAAGACCTTACTGGAATACACGAACTATACGCTCGAAATCAGTCCTATAATCGCCCGCTTCGGTAATGAAGCGGGCGATCTGGAAGAAGAGGCCGACTCTGAGGCCGGTATACGGGACGAAATCAACGAAAGAATTCCACCCCTTAAAGCGCTGATCTCAGATCTCCGAAAGCGGGTCTCGGACCTCCGAATGGATGCTGAGAGGGAAGAGGACTTGAACCGACGGCTTCAGATTCAGGTCATCAAGAAGGAGATCAAGAGCAAGCGAAACGCGTGACCATCTGTGATGATCGAATGAGCTCGTATCCGAAAGACCCCGTACTACTCACGGGGTCTTTGTCGTGTACCTGAAAACCAAACAGCGCCCTTCTACTCGATCCAACCCGCCTAAACGGCCGCCAGGGCCTGATCCAGGTCGGTGACCATGTCCTCCGGGTTCTCAACTCCGACAGAAAGGCGAATCATCTTCTCGCTGATTCCCATATGGGTCCGATCCTCAGGATCCACATCTGCGTGAGTCATGGTCGCGGGATGCTCCGCAAGCGACTCGGTGCCGCCCAGGCTCACCGCCAGCTTGACGAGCTGAAGGGCATTCAGAAAGCGGAAGGCCTCCGCCTCTCCGCCTACGATGTCAAAGGAGATCATGGCTCCAGGCGCCAGGCATTGCCGGCGATAGAGCTCGTGCTGCGGGTCACTTTCGGTGAGATGTCCAAGGTAGTAAATGCGCTCGACCTTCGGGTGATCGGCAAGGAAATCAGCGACGTACCGAGCGTTCTTCATCTGGCATGTCATTCTCAGTTTCAAGGTCTCCAAGCTCCGGAGCAGCAGCCAGCCCGTCCAAGGTCCGGCCATCGTTCCCATAAAGCTCCTGAGGGTCCTCACCCGCTCCATCAACTCCTCGGACCCAAGGCATACACCCGCGATCAGATCGCTGTGCCCGCCGATGTATTTCGTTGCCGAGTAGAGAACGAGATCGGCGCCGTGTTCTAGGGGGTGCTGCCAGAGGGGGCCCAGAAAGGTGTTGTCGACGGCGAGGACCACGCGCCGGTCTGACGAAGCTTGATTGGCCGCGATCTCGGCGCACGTGCGGATGTCCACAATCTCGTTCGTAGGATTGGCCGGTGTTTCGACAAAGATCATGGCGAGACGGTCAGATAATCCTGACTTTGAAAGTATGGCTTCGATCTCATCATACCCGCTGCCTGCTTTGAAGCCGAGAGACCGGATTCCGAACTGGGTCAGGACACGCTTTATAAAGTAGTCGGTCCCACCGTACAGGGGTTCGCTGTGCAGCAATAGATCTCCCGGCCGCAGGAGCTGCAGAAACATTGTGCTGATGGCGGCCATTCCGCTCTCGAAAACAGCACAGGCGTCAGCGCCGTCCCAGAGGGTGAGCCGGTCCTCGAGTATCTCGAGGTCGGGGTTGTTGATTCGGCTGTAGATGAGGCCGATCTTTTCTTCAAACCCCTTTTCCCGCATCCCGAGGGCGAGCTCGAAGAAGGCCTTTCCCTCCTCCGCAGTCTTGAAGACGAAGGTCGAGGTCTGAAAAATCGGGCACTTCACGGCTCCTTCCGACAAACTTGGCTGATACCCGTAGCTCATCATCAAACTTTCGGGGCGAAGGGGTTTCCCTTCAATGTAGGCTTCAGGCTTCAGTTCGGGCATGGTTTGCCTCCGATGGATGGACCGGCTATTTTCGCGTTAGAATTGTCTGCGTTCTCTACGTCGATGCAATTTGACCAAGGCAGGTTTGGTCGACACGAAGAGCCTCACCCAACCCCTGACCGAACAGTGAGCCGTAGGGATGTCATTTCTCACGAGCCGTCAACCGCTCTAGATTGTGTTTCGCATCGGCATAATCAGGATCTAATTCCAGCGCCTTCCGAAATACCTCTCCAGCCTCTTCGTATTTCTCCATGGCGAAATAGACCACTCCGAGGTTATTGTAAACCTCCGGCTGCTGATAGCCCAGAGAAATGGACCGAATATAAGCCGACGCCGCAGACGGATGGTCCTTCAGCATCGTCCACAACACCCCCAGTTTTGAATACAGCTCCCCACTCCTCGTCCGCTCCCAGAATAGGGTGCTTTCTATCTGCCTCGGTGGAAAGCCTTCGTCAATGGCTCTTTTGATCTCGCGCCTTGCATCCTGAAAGCGACTCTGTACTAAATATACCAAACCCAAAAATATTCGCGCTCGAGCCAGATCCGGATAAAACCTCAGAGACCGTTTATAATTCGACTCTGCGACTTCCAGATTGTCTCTCATCACCTCGCTATTCCCCAGCCACATATAGTTCTCCGCAAACAAGCGGTGAATCCCTCCCGGCTTCCGGAAAACATACCCCACTCTGCCTTCGATACGCCAGATCTTCACCACCGGCCCCGTCCGAACTAATCCTCCAAAGCCTGAAATCGGCGCATAGAAGGCATCTTGCAGGTCATAGACAGCCCCTTGCAGGTCCTCCCAGTCACCCGGTGAGAAAGTCAACATCAGCGTCGCCCGCCGCTCCAATTCTCTCAGGAACTCTGGATTGACCATGGAAGAAGGCAGGGGATGTTGGTGAGTAACCACATAGGCAACCTCGTCATTCTCGAGGACCTCGAGTAGGCCCTGAGATCCAGCCCCGAGATTGCGATTACCGATGATGTTCGTGTACACGTAGAAGGGTGGGATCTCTATTTCGTAGCGCGTCAGGTGGTCGGCCAACATGGGCTCTGGTAGATCTTTAAAGAAGTTGAAATAGCGCCATAGCCACCAGGTTACACCATGCCGGATCTTTAGTTGTACATCCCCGTAAATGCCGCCGACATTGGCAATTTTCTGTCCCTCTGGGATGTGGTCTTCGATCCACTGCCTGGCCAGCACCCGCGTGTCTTCCCGGCTGAACAGCACGTTCAGCCGAACACAGGACCACAGCGGCTCCGCCATCCCCACAATTACGATGACACTGCAGACCGCAAGGCGATACCCCCTTGAGAGAATACTATAATTTGCAGCCCACACGACGAACCGCCCGGCCAGTACGCACAACACAGGAACCAGCGGCAGCACATACCTGAAGAACACCGTCTTGCCCTGACCGGGAATGGCATAGTAGACAGCCACATAGCTCAGCAGTACCCAGTCTACCTTTTCTCGCCTCACGCAACTGAAGGCTACACCTGAAACGCTAAAGAACAACAGCACAAGACCCATCCCATACCGTAATGACACACGAGGATGATACGTCCATCCCCTGCCCAGATCTTCACCGTGCCCATACTCGAACAGATGAAGCATCTGAAAGCCAAAATCCTGAATGAAACCACGCACATTCAACAGGAGATAAGGAGACGTCACCGCGAACACCAAAGCACATACTCCCAGCGCAATCCACAAGTCCCGACCAAGAACCCACCGAAACAGCGCCACATCTTTCGGCTTTCGGCTCAGATGCGCGACGCCTAAAGGCACAACACCCAACACCCCTCCATACTTCGTCGACGCTCCCAATCCGAGGAAAACACCACACAGCAAGTACTCCCGAACCCCTCCTCTCAGCACGACACGCACCACATAAACCATCGACAACAACAGAAAACTGACTGATGGCACATCCGTCACGCCAAAATGCGAATCACGAACGTGGAGCACACTCACACTCAAAAATAACGCGCCTACAATTCCCACCCACTTCCCATAGGCGTCGCTCCCTAGTCTAAACACCGTATACACCGTCAGGGTGCCTAGTGCCGCCGTGACGCTCCTGGCCAGATAGAAGAACAGCGATCCATCTACGAAGAACCCGTATGCCGCATACTGCCAGGCCGCTTCTACCTGTCCCGTGCCTACTCCCAATGCCATGCACACTCTGAAGATCAGGGCCAGGAGATATTTATAGAATGTGGGGTAGGTGTAGTCGCGGGGGTCCATGTCGCCGCCGATCATGGCTAGAGCGGGGTAGACCACCATATCCTCGTCGGGGCGCAGGGTGTTCCCGGGAAGACCAAAGGAGATCCCCCAGAACCTGAGCACACCTCCAAGCAACACAGGCGGCAACCACAACATCAACGTCCGACGATCAGACTAGACCATTTCTAACCCGATCAAGTTCTATGAACATCTCTCTTTTTGACCTCTGCCCCACCAACACGAATCTGCTACCTCACACCCTTGTCACCCGCACCTCCGAGACCAAGCAGCGCACCCACCAGCCGTCCGCTCGTCATCGCCCACGCGATGTGCAGCCCGTGACCCCACAACACCTGCCCGCCCAGGCCGTTCTGTCCCACGGCATACAGCCAGGGTACGGGGCGGTCGTCCTTGTCCAGCACCTGGAACTGCTCGTTGATGGCTGCGCCTCCCTCCGTCGTGGTAAAATGCGCCTTTGGCGGCCCCATCGACACACACCTTTTACACGCAGCCAATATCAGGAAACTCTTGGCAAGTCAGTATGTATATGATGGTTCAACCCAGAATATATCCAATCTAATAACGGACGACTACAACGTTGAATAGTGGTGTGAATCTGTTTGACAGCCATACTGTTACGTGCTAGAATTCCTCCCGGTCTAAAGCCGAAACCGCGGTTTATAGATGATGTAACAGTTGAGATCCCACCGATCAATCGGCAGGTCAGACAACGGTTGCCGCCGGAATCCCCGTTGTGCTTCTTCATCTAACGACATCGAGGAAACGATGACTCCATACAAAACGATCCTGTTCGAAGTTAGAGAGAATATCGGGTACGTAACGTTAAACCGACCGGGCAAGTTGAACGCGCAGAATCGGCGAATGGGCGACGAATTGATCGATGCCTTCACTCGAATGGGGACCGACCCTGAAGTTCAGGTGGCCATCCTGACAGGTTCTGGGGAGAAAGCTTTCTCGTCAGGCGCGGACATTGAGGAGTATTTTCTGGCTGAGGATCTAGATCAGGATCTGGCGTTGCGAAGGCGCGATTCTGAAGCCTGGCAGTATTCAGAAGTCGTTGCTGGGTTCCAAAAGCCTACGATCGTTGCGATTAACGGCTTTGCATTGGGGGCCGGGCTGGAGCTGGCACTCTGTTGCGATCTGAGAATAGCTTCAGACAAGGCCAAGTTCGGACAACCTGAAGTCAAGATCGGAATATTCCCTGGTATGGGAGGAACTCAAAGACTGCCCAGGCTTATAGGGATAGGGCGGGCTAAGGAGCTCATCTTTACGGGGCGGATCATCGATACTGATGAGGCGTATCGAATCGGTCTGATTAACCGAGTCGTGGCTCAGGAAGACTTAATGAGCGAGGCCAAAAAGCTGGCCGACGAGATCAAGACCGCTGCTCCCCTGGCAGTGCAACTGGCAAAGACTGCCATTGATGAAGGCTTTGAGATGGGCCTCGCTCAAGGCCTGCGCCACGAACGAGATCTCTTTCTTCTTATCCAGGCGACGGAGGACAGGCAGGAAGGGGCCAGGGCGTTCAAGGAAAAGAGGGAACCGCGGTTCAAAGGAAGGTAGACTTGTCCCGACTGGTAGGCTATAAGGG
Source organism: Candidatus Latescibacterota bacterium (assembly GCA_965248435.1). Taxonomy (GTDB): domain Bacteria; phylum Latescibacterota; class UBA2968; order UBA2968; genus CBDFJH01. The sequence continues at coordinate 4,426,813 of OZ252100.1, read as the reverse complement.
CATGTGGTCCAGGCGAGGGGTTGCGATCTGGATTATACAAGGAATGACACAGTGAAAGAATCAAATCCACTCCTTAGAATCATCATAGTGGTTGCAGCGACCGCTTTGATGATTCTTCACTTTTTTGCGGTCTATGTGATACCGGGTCTCGTTCCTGACGGATGGGGTTTTCTACGTCGCAACTGGGGATTCCACTTCTATCTGTTCTACCCGAACTGGATGGCAGCGCTGGCCTATTGTGTTGCGGCCATTGCAGTGGTTCCTCAGTTGAACCGGCTGGTGTATCGCACGTGGTTCAATTGGGTACCGTCAGTCCCAACAGATTTGGCAAGGAAACCACAAAATTTGCTATTTTTTGTGGCAGTGGTCTTAAGCTGGATCGTGTTCTGGGCCTTTCGCCAGAAGTATGGTTTTTTGGGCGATGGATATGTAAGAGTAGGTGATGTTGAAAACGGGATAATCGGATCCGAGGGCTGGGGTGCTGTGGCCCTACAGATCGGGCTCTACCGACTTTTCAAGCTCTGGGGGAAGGATGCAGTCTTCAGCGTTCAAGTATTCAGTACGATTTGGGGCGGGATCTACGTCTGGCTCACCTGTCTATGGGCCAATCACGTTGGAAACAGCTGGGCTGAAAAGGGTGTAGCAGCGGGTTGTTTGATACTAATAGGCCCGATTCAGCTCTTTTTCGGGTACATCGAAGCATACGCGCCACTTCCTGTGTTCCTTATCGGATTTATTCTATCCACATCGTTTCACCTCAGCGGGAAGGGATCCGTTTGGTGGCCAACGCTCTGGGTTGTTGCCGGTGTAACGATGCATTCCCTAATGGCGGCTTGCCTTCCCGCCCTGGTATACCTCTGGTGCTCACATCTCGCAGACAAATATCCGCGCTTCGGAAACGCACTGCCTTGGATGGGAATCATCGTGGTGGTTTGTAGCGCCGGATTGGTTTACGAGCCTATTACAAGCCGCGGACATCTTTTGCCTTTGATTCCGTCTAAGGACAGTACCTTCGCGATTCTCTCTGCCGTTCACCTTTGGGAATGGATCAATGCCCAGATGCTGGGTGCGCCCATGTTTTGGCCAGTGTTGCTATTCATCTGTGCCGTGATGGTACGACGATGCGTTGCTCCGGACAAGACGCTCGTTTTCTTGTTCATCACTTCCGCGACGATGCTATTCGCCTCTTTTGTTCTGAACTACAAACTTGGGAGTAAGGACTGGGATCTCCAATGTATCGTGGCAGTGCCGCTTATGAGCATGGCTGCATACGGACTTGTAAACACGCTTAGACCCTATTTCCCGAACACGAGCACTCAGCACGTTTGGATTGTCACGATCGTGTTTTCGGCACTGAATGTGATTCCGTGGGTTCTGATAAATAGCAGCGACAAATCGATTGAGAGACTCTCCCAAATTCTCGAAGATGATCCGGCCGAATCGTATAAACGCTTCCCGCCAGACCTGACTACAGGGAACTTTTACGCAGAGGCAGGGCTTAATGACGAGGCCCTGGCTTCCTATATACGGGGGCACGCAAAAGCTCCCCTAGACGAACGAATGCCTTACAATATTGGGGCCCTGTACTACCACAAGAGGGAATTCGATATGGCGATCGAATACTTTTCAAGGGCCGTCGCCAATAGTCCAACCTACCGGCTGCCTCAGAAGGGCCTAACTCAGCTCTATCGCGTCAAAGGCGACTATAAGAGAGCGGCGCATCACATGAGCAAGTATCTCGAGTTCGGGGGCAAGGACAAGGACATGCTTGCTTTACTGAAGGCCTGGGTAGATACCCTCAATTCCCTGGGGGCAGAAAATGATCAGGCACTGAAACTCATGCAACAGGCAGTGGAGATCCTACCCGAAGACGCTGATTTTAAGGTCGGCCTTGGGAAAACTTACTTAAAGCAGGGCCTCGACAAGGAGGCGGCCGCCTGCTTTTTACAGGCCAATGAGCTTTTGCCTGGCAACGTGGACATTCATTTGAATCTAGCGCTGGCATATATGCGGCTCGGTCAGTTCAACAAAGCCATCCGCGCTTGTAGAGCCACGCTCTCCCTCGATCCGAATAATCGACAAGCAAGCTCCTTGCTTAGGGCACTCTATAGCCATAGGCCTGCCGAAAAACTGGACGAATGATGTTTCAGGGCGCGTTGACAAAGTCCAATGGCGCCTGATCTTGCTCGGCAATTTCCGAAACTCGGGCAAGATTTCCCACTGTAGTAAAGGCACTTGCAATGTTCTCAAGATGGCGCACAAGTGCCTTCAAATCTTACTTATTTGTTGTTGGTGCCGGGAGCCCGGTTCCCACCAATGGTAAATTTGTGCTACATACTTCAACCTACTGCAAAGCGGTTCCGGCGACATCAAATCTGAGACGATAATTTAGTATGAGAAGATGTAGGAATCCACAATTCTGATTTGCGTTCGGTCCGAGCCCAGTTGTTACGATTTCCATCGACGAACGCCGATCCACGGTCTCATGCGTCTCCGAACCGTTCGATGCTGGCAGGCAGTTTGCCGCCGGGAACGTAGAACTCCTTCGAGAGGTCCACAGGCACCGGCTGTCTTGTGCGCATCGACTCAATTGCCTTTTCGAAGATCAGTGTGGGAATACACGCCTCCCACGCGTCCATCGGGCTCGGCCCTCCCTCCAGGCAAAGCCGGGCAAACATCCCCATTTCCTCATCGAATCCGTTGTGGTAGTCGTTCTCCTCGATGCCGGGCTCGTCCGTTCCCTCGAACACCAGGTTCCCGAACCGAAGCGTGGCCGCGCTCATCGAACCGGCGTGGACCTCGGCGTAATGCTTGGGGAGAATGCCGCCCGTACCCACAGTGCTGTAAACAGAAGTGGCAACCCCCCCGTTTTCGAACCGGATGACGATCGTACTGGTGTTGGTGGGCCGTCCTTCGTACCCCATCGCGAACACCTCGACGGGCTGAGACCGCATCACGTGCCAGATCCAGTGGATGTTGTAGCCGGAGTTGTCAAGCAGCCCGCTGCGGCCGTAGGGACCGTGGCGATCGTCAGGTCCCGGGCGCCTGACTCGACAGGTAAAGAGGGTGTAATACGGCTGGTGGATCACTTCGCGCAGCCGCTTCGTCACCGGCGAGTGTTTAAACCACCATCCCGCCATCAACCGAACGCCCGACTCGTGGACCGCCTTCTGGATGGCCCTGGCCTCCTCCATCGTCATCGCCAGCGGCTTCTCGCAGAATATCTGCTTGCCCGCAGCGCAGGCCTTCTGGACGATCTCTGCGTGCGTGTCGTGCGTCGACATGATCAACACCGCGTCTATGTCGGGGTCGGAAAGCACGCGGTCCAGGTCGGTCGTGAAATAATCCGCGTTGCCCTCCTCTGCGCGCACCTTCGCGCCAAACCGTTTTCCATTCGGGCGTTCCGCCTCCTCCACCAGATCCATCGTCGCCACAAGCCGCATCTCCGGCGTCTTGAGAATATTGGGCATGTGAGAATTGCTGATCCCGCCGCAGCCGATGATTGCGATGTTCAGTTGTTTGGCCATCCAATTCTCCAGTAGGTATTCAGTTTCGTGGCGTTACCCGACACGATCTTGTTGCCTGCCCGCCCCTCCACGCGCAAGCAGTGCACCTACCATCCGTCCGCTCGTCATCGCCCACGCGATGTGCAGCCCGTGACCCCACAGCACCTGCCCGCCCAAGCCGTTCTGTCCTACGGCATACAGCCCGGGTAAGGGACGGTCGCTCTTGTCCAGCACCTGGAACTGCTCGTTGATCGCAGCGCCGCCCTCCGTTGTAGTAAAATACGCCTTGGCCGGCCCCAGCAGTACCCACCGGTTTCCCTGCAATGCAGGCCTGTCCGCGGCCCCAGCCTCTCGATTGTAGGCCGCCACCGTCTTTTCAAGGGCCTCAACCGGAATGTCCCGTCTGCGGGCGACCGCCGCCGGAGAAGGACCGGCCACCGCCACGTCCCGCCGCAGCCTCAAATAGTCATCCACATAGGCATAAGCGATCTCGGGCGCCGTCGAGATGAAATGAGGCCAGCGGCTGTACCGCTCGATCAGCCGCTCGTCCAGCAGTATATAGCAGACCTTGCCCGGCTGCCCTGCAATCGCGATCTCACGGTCAGGACAACGGGTTTCATCGCAGAATCTCCGACCTTTCGCATTGATCAGGATCGCCCCGTCTTCAAACAGGGCCTCTTCAGGATGCTGCCACGTCACCAGCAGCCGCAGGATCAGCGCGTTAAATATGAACTTAGGCGTGAGAGAAACCAGTCTCCCCATCATCGCCGCGACCGGACCCCCTACGGGCAGAAGTTGTTGAAACGTCCGACCCTCCGGCGCCACAAAACGGATCTCCGGGCCATAGGTCAGGTCCATGTTCACCAACCTGCCCCCGGCCTCCTCCGCAAGCCTGTGCCCATCCCCGTGGGAATGCGGGTTGATCCCTTCTATCTCGGTAAACCGGTCCCCCTTGAACCGACCGATGAGATCCGGTGCGCTGGAATAGTCGCCCGCGGCGAGCACCACGCCCCGATCCGCCGCAAGGCGGGTTTCTGCTCCATCTACACGTGCGACCACGCCCGTGACCTGCCCGCCAACCCGAACCAGGTTCTCTACCGGGGCTCTGCACAAAATCGTACCGCCTTCTTGGAGCAGCCTGGCTTGAAGCGTAGCGACATAAGCCTTGGCTCCCGGCACCACGTTGTGCATGCGGGGCACTCGATTGGGCGGCTCCGGGTTCGGCCCCTGAAACTGCACTCCCATCCCCATCAACCAGTGAAGGGTTTCCGCGGTGTGGCTCAAGAAAAACCGCCGCAGTCCCGCAGCGTTTCGCGCCTCGATCTCGGGTGCGGCAAATCCGCCCGCGTCTTCGACGTGGGCCTCCAGGTGGTCGTCGATCCCGGCCTGCTCCTGCATCCGGGTCCGGTTGGCCGTAAACGAACCTACCGCAATCCCGGTGGTACCCCCGAGCTGCGCCTCTTTTTCCAGCAAAATCACTGAGGCCCCATTCTCGGCGGCGCTTACCGCAGCGGCCAGACCGCTGCCGCCGCCGCCAACAACAATCACGTCGTAACGGGTGTCCAAATCAAGCCTCCGACGGCGTCCCTGGCGTGAGGTGTCGTTGGAATTCCAGGGAGAATGTAGATCGAGGCATTAAAAAAGCTCCAAAGGATCCTCTTTGGAGCTGTAAAATATGCCGAACGTCTGCTCATTGCCATGAGTTTAAACCGCGGCTCTGACGGAATCATGGTAGTCTATCTTTTAGTTTCTCCATTCCAAACTTATATCGTAAAGACCGCACCCATACTGTCGATGGCCCAGGAAAGAAATCCATCAGATGGATTACAGAATTTGGCGACATAGGTCGGCCTCCAGCTCTCTCTATCCTTCCAGTTTTTAATGTCTCTCAGACGGGCATACCTCATACCGGCCTATTCAGGTCAAGCGGGCACAAACATCCTAAGCTTCTCGTGCATCGTGCGTCGCTTCCGCTGCTTCAACGGGACAGGCGTATCGGCGTCGGAGTCGCTACCTGTTTCGCGGTCTAGAAAGAGCGGGAAGTCTTCGGCAGGCGGCTTGGCCCGGTCATAACCGTAGGAATAGCTCCGCATGATAATGCTCTGTTCCCGATTTAGCGTCTTGAGCCACTCCGGAGAAGACGCGTACCGGTCACCCTCACAGATCCATGAAGGGCAGTAGGACAGAAAGATGTTTTTCCGCACCACATCGCTCTTGTTGGGTTCTACCCGATGCCAGGTGTTGCACTGCGTCAGCGTCATAGTCCCACTGGGAACGCAGAGGATTCTCTCGCCATTCACGTTCTCGTGTGTGTGGTAATGCTCGGAGTATTGGGACCGGTGACTTCCCGGCATGTAGACGAAGTTACCCATCATGGCACTGGGAAGATCGGTGAGCCAATAGCTGATCTTAACCTGAAGCGGCAATTCCGGTGCGAAAACCGCATACGGCACAACGCGTGGGCCGTCGTGATGCCAATGGTTGTGAGCACCATCAGGCGGGCGAATGAAGATCTGTGATATGTGCAGCTTCAGCAGTTCGCCGTAGATGTCGTAGACATAGCCGACGTGCCGGGGGTGATCGATCAACTCCGCGAAAGCTGGGTCTCTTTCGACCATATTCTCAGTCATATAGAACTTGCCGGGGTCGTATTTCGCGTCAACTGTGCAGCATCGGTCGATGGCCTCGAGATAGGTGTCCACTTCATCCTGAGAAAGGGCGTTCTCGATCACGAGAAGTCACTCTTCCATGAATTCCTCCCACTGCTCGGGCGTGAACCCCTTGGGTGCCACGCGATAGGTCTGGTCCGCCATGGAATCCTCCCTCTGAAGTGCTCTTGAAACCGTCCCCTGACAGATCCTTGCCGGGTTTCCCTTTCAGTTGGTACCGGGAGCCTGGTTACCACCAAAAGGCAAATTCTGCAACCATCAAGAAACCGTTTCTTTCTGGCTGTGGTCTCAGTGTGAGACATGCATCTTCTGGAGGGATAGGGCTATTTCCTCCGCCCCCCGAAGATGTCCCTCTGCCCGCCAGTGCCCATCGAACTTGTAGTTTAAGGTTTCCTTCGAGTAGCCGAGTTCTGCGAACCGCTTCGAAAGGTTGACGTATGGTAAGTCCATCTCCTGTAACGCACGTTCGGCAATGGATTCGCGCTCGACCCAGATTGACGGGTCTCCTGTGGGATTTCGATAGTATGGAATACCACCTCCACTACCAGAATATATAGCCACGAAAAGTTTCGCCTGATAAGGTTCGAGCAATCGTTGCATCTCCCGGTACGCCAGCCGGAAATCCCGTCCGTGATCCATCAGCAATTTTGCATTCTCCGCAGGTGTTCTTGCCTGACTTCGAGACTGTCGATCCAGAACATTTGCCGTTCGTATCAAAATGTACCCAGCAGTGTTCGAGAGATTTCTCCAGATTATCGCATGTAAGATCGGGTTGTGGTACAACCAATAATAGTATGACCGCGCCTGCGCTCTACTTCTAAGCCAGGAATCGTCCATTTCCTTGGTGACACCCAGAAGCTTCCTGAGTCCGCCTTCTCGCCTCTGATACCAGGCCCCATAGGCCGAGATCACAAGTTGGGGACGATAGCATGCAAGTGTCTCCGGGAGTATTTGGAGCTGCCAGGTCAATCCCTGACCGTTCTTGCCGACTGCGATGACCTTGACATCTCGACCCCAAGCCTTTTCCAGTAACGGTTCTAGTCGTCGATGCAGGTGGTCTTCCTGCTCGATCTGGAAGCCTGCAACATAGGAATCACCAAGAAGCACGACCTTGTAGGTCTTGTCTTCCTCGGATCTGCAGTCCCTCTCAAGATCGTTGTACCCACGTGAGTTAATTCTGACCCAGGTCTTAAATTCTTTGGGCCGAAGTAACTCTTGTCCAATATACAGGAACTCATTCGGTACGCTCCGCCTATAGCTTACCCGATAGATCTCAGCAGGCGTAATCAGCCCAAATCCGTGATACCTGAACCCCACCTCTATCGATGCGTATATGAGCGAACATACGGTTGCCATAAGAACAGGCCCTGACTTCAGAACGCGATACGAGGCAAACAATAGGCCCAGGTGAGAGACGATGAAGCAGACATACAGGGCGATCAGTGCAAACTTGCTCTTTGAGAATCCGAGCAGAAAGGGCGTGTCGCTCTTGGTCGCTACGTAATCCGCCAAAACAGCAAAATGCAGACAGGCGGACAGTCCGAGAAGAACCCAGTAGGTCCGCCGGACCAGGGTCGAGCGATCCAAAGGTGATGGAGGAAAGGAGTTTCTCATGGCAAGCTGTGCTGTTCTGGATACTGACGAAGCGGCCGGCCAATCGGAGATTCGAGCGCTGGTAGACGTCCGAAAGGCATATCGAAGCCGCCAAGGCAAGGCCGGAATCGGTCAAAGCTCAAGTAGACAAATGTCGGCAGTTCTGCGAGCAGCAGGAATATTGAAAAGATCTTGGTGAGACCCTCTGGCGACATCCTTCTGAAAGTGAATCCAGCGGGCTTCTACCTCAACGTCTCTCTGGGAAAGGGACTTCCTTAAGTCCGTTCCTTCCAAAATGGGTTTTCGGGTAGAGGGGGTAGTCCGTAACGGAGAGTTTCCGAAAGGTTGGTGCCGGGAGCCGGACTCGAACCGGCACGGGCGAAACCGCCCGGGGGATTTTAAGTCCCCTATGTCTACCAATTCCATCATCCCGGCACCATCCGATGAAGAATCGAAAATAGGTAACGTGGTACAGGTTGTCAAGCAAGAGGAAATGCATAGCGCGGAATCCATGCCGCCCAGCTTCATGATTCTGGAGTATTGCAGTACTGGAGTGTCGGAAGACCTTCCTCTTCATTACTCCATTACCTAAACACTCCCACGACTCCAGCTTTCAACTCCCCGGACATGGAGTATTGCAGTACTGGAGTGTTGGAGTGAAAATCCCTGCCTTCCCATTACTCCATTACTCCAACGCTCGCGCTTCTTTCCCTTACTCCTCCAATCCCTCAGCACTCGCAGTCTAGTCCCACCCCCAGCGCTCCTGCCGTGGTTCCTCTCAACTATGGGCCCCGAAACGAAGAAACGGCTGCCTCTTTTGCCGAGGCAGCCGCTGCAGATTGGATCACGACGCATCTATGTTTGGAGGCGACGGGCGGATTCGAACCGCCGAATGAGGGCTTTGCAGGCCCCTGCCTTACCACTTGGCTACGTCGCCTATTTTCCTATGTCTGTTCAGAAAAATACATTACGCCATGCTTGAAGTCAAGCCTTCAGTCCGATCAATCGCTCGCCGCCCAGGCCATTCCGCGTCGCTGTATCTCTCGGGCTTCCACGGTTTCGAAATCCACGACTTTATGACCCAAAGACGAATAGAACACGCGCCCTTTTCCCCACATCCGTTTCCACGCGACCGGCATCACGCACCCGTTTACCCACGATGCCTCCGACGCATCAAACCTCGTCGTGGCCAGCACCTCGTTCGAGGGATCCACGTGCATATAGTACTGCTCGGATCGCATCTTGAAATCGTCGATTCCCCGGGTGATCGGATCCTCGCGATCAACAATCTGGACCCCGTAGTCCCTGATGCCCCCAGGATGGGACACGAACTGCCCCCCCACCATCCACTGAAAGGTCGGATTGTTTCGAAACGCGTCGCCGGTCCCCCCGTGCCACCCCGCAAACCCCACCCCTTCCTTTACAGCATCTAGCAGGCCTTTTTCTTCTTCTTTCGAGATCGTTCCCATCGTCCAGCATTGAACGATCAGCCCGAGGCCCTCGATTCGATCCAGATCCCGGTAGACCTCCAGCGTGTCCGACAGCTCTACGTCGAATCCGTCTTCATTCAGGAGCGGAACGAAGACGTCCACACAAGCTCGGGGCTCGTGCCCATCCCATCCCCCGTATACCACCAGTGCCCGCCTCACGGACCGTTCCTTTCGTCGTCTGTCATTCGAAACTCGTCACAATCTCGTCCGGACTCGATGTTCAAGATTCGACGGCAATGTAACCGCTATCTACACACGGGTCAAGCCCCCACAAGCCAAGTAAATCCGACTTGCAGATCTCCCTTCTTGTTCATTACTTCGATTATTCAACAGATCGACTCACGCTGCAGCTAGGACGTGCGCAGGTTAGCCATGGCCCTTGACCTTCACAGGCTCTACACGGACGTCTTTCATCTCGAAGCGGATGAGCGCGTACTCGTCTTCGCCGACGCCCCTCACGGACAGCTGCAAGACAACCCGCTGTGGTCTGAGCGCCGGGTTATGGCTGCCGAATGGCACGCCGCCTTCGTATCCCTCTCGAGCCAGGTTGGATTCTCTGTCCTACCCCTGATAACCTTCCCGGCCACCGCGGGGCACAACGCAGGTCTGCCCCTGGAAAAGGGAAGCCCCCTTTCGCTTGCAGACGCCCTGGGTCAGGCAACACTGGCTGTGGGGCTTACAGAGCATTCAGCCACGGCCCCACTCGTCGGCTGGGCCGAGGCGCACGCCGACTTCCGTGCCGCTTCACTTCCCGGCGTTGCAAGGCGAATGGAGCAAACCGCACTTTCCGCTGATTATCAGGAGGTCACTCGGAGGTGTCGCCTTCTTGCTTCCAAACTCGAGGGTGCTGTTGCGGCGAGGGTCACCTTCTCGACCGGTCACGAATGGCAGGTGGACCTTCGCCACCGGGAGGTGAAGATGGACGACGGTCAGCTTCCCCGTCACAAGTCTGAGGGGTCGGTCATCAACTTACCGAGCGGTGAGACGTTTTTGGTACCTTACGAAGGAGAGCGGCCGGATGACCCCAGCACGACACAGGGAGAAATCCCGGTCAGTTCAGGCCACGAGACCGTGATCCTTCAGGTGGAGGCCAATCGAATCGTCAACGTCCACGGCCAAGGGCCTGCCTCGACAGACCTGCGCGCGGTCTTCGAAGCTGATCCCGCGCGGAGAAACATCGCGGAGTTCGCTCTGGGGTGCAATCAGGCGGCAGTTGTATGGGGAAATGTGTTGGAAGATGAGAAGGCCGGCTTTCACTGGGCCTATGGCCGGAGTGACCACCTGGGAGGTGCCGTTGGTCCGGCCGACTTTCTGCGACCCGAATTCGTGCTTCACCAGGACGTCGTCTACGCCAACGAAAGTCCCATTTCGGTCAGCAGACTCGGCGAGCGTTTGAAGAACGGCCTGCCGGATCCACCAGACGGCATACGAAATGAACCTCACCCCCCTCGTTTCGTCAAATCTTTCCGCAGCACAGATCAGTCCGATGTTCCCGGCACTGATAAGGTCTGAGAGGGGAACGCCCTGCCTCGTGTATTCTCGGGCCACGCGAACGACGAACTTCAGATTGGCCTTCACCAGCTCGTCCCGCGCCTTCAAGTCCCCCTGCTTGATTCGGATGGCCAGGGCTGTCTCTTCCTGATTGCTCAATGGATGGGTTTGGGCGACATCTTTCATGTAGCGATGAAACGATTCCGCGGGCTCATCAAACGCTCTGAAATGGGCACTTTCCATAACAAAACACCCCTTTGATATGCTCCGGGCATAGGATACCGGCTCCGACTCGGTTCATGAGCTTTCAACAACGATGATCGCATGTTTCGTGCCGTCCTGCGGAAATAGAATCGAATAGTTTTCAAGTCTTTATTATTTATACACATGAACTCAGAATCCCGCTCTGGCTCACTCCCGATTTTGCGATGTGGGATTCTCGAAATCACCAGAATTTGGATCTTGGGTGGTTGAGATCCACCATCTCTCGCATTGCCTACATTTCAAGTAAGCATTTGAAGCGACCAGGAGGCCCGCCGTGAACCAGGATGAAATGACCGTGAAGATTACAGCATTGCTGGAACAGGGAATCAAAGACTGCATCGAAATCCGGGCTGTGGAGCCCTTCAAGCAGGCCGCGATCGAGGCCTATAAGCTCAGGATGGCGGGAGAGGGCCTGGAGGACGATGCGGGGATTGTAAACCACGTCTTCCCATCGGATGTGGAGCAGACGGTTCGTCTGAGCCTTCGGGTCGTCGAAACAGACAAGGAGAAATCCTCGGTTTTGCTAAAAGGAGCTCTGGACCAGGTGCTGAATCGGCTTTCGGTCGTCACCCCGGTCTCAGAAGAGGGGTCATCAAGGCGGAGCCGGTGGAGGCTATGGGGGCGATCCTGACCCGAGATGGCTTGGTGTCCCCTGCCCGGTTCGCTTGACAACAGAGCAGTCTCAGGTAATATTCCCGTTGCTGATCCAAAGCCCAAAAGGTTCAAGTTTCAAGCAATTGGACGTCGTTAGTTGTCACGACGGAGGCGGAAGTGGCGCGTATCCTGGTGATCGATGACGAAGAGCAGATACGAACACTGCTCAAGAAGGCGCTAGAGGAACTCGGCCACGAAGTCGCCAAAGCCTCAGACGGCGATGCTGGTCTGCATCTGTTCCGGGAGAATCAGAGCGACCTGGTCATCACCGATTTGATGATGCCAAAGAAAAACGGATTGGAGACCATCCGCGACCTCCGGGCAGAGTTTCCAGAAGCCAGGATCATCGCAATGACGGGGTTCGATCCCGCGAGGCTCTCCATGGCACTCGAATTGGGCGCCCTGCGGGCGATCGAGAAGCCCTTCCACATTAAGGAACTCCTCGACGCGGTCACGGATGCGCTGAATTCAAACTCCTGATTTCGAAGTCCAGCCCTATTCGGTCGGAAACGTAAAGAAGGCGCAGACCACGAATCGGCCTGCGCCTTCTTTGACTAATGATATAAGCCCCGGCCAGTTCTTTAATGGGGGTGGCCGATCAGGCAGCAGTCTCTTCCGCCTCCTCCGAAGTGCCCTCGAGCGCTTCAGAACCCTCGTTGGATTCTTCGCTGGTTTCGGCACCTTCGTCCGTGCCATCAGACGGTTCAATGGAATCCTCGGAAACCTCCGCAGGCTCAACACTCTGTCGTCTAAGCGACTCCATCTCGTACTCCATCTCCTGAATCTGCTTCGAGTAGTCCTCAATCTGCATACTTGCATCGGCCAGCCGCTTGCTCAGGAGGACAAGTACGTTTCTCAACACTTTCACGTGGATTTTATTATCCTCCTGTAGCAGGGCCTGGAGTACACTTTTTCGTAGAACCAGCCCTGTTGACTGCGCGGTCGCCGTCACATTCGCCGACCTCGGTTCTCCAGTAAAAAAACCCATTTCACCTGTCGATGTACCGGCCACTACCTCTCCTAAACCTTTCCCAGCCTTGCTCGTGACAGCCAACTGACCGTTCAGCAAAATCAACATCTCCTCGCTCGCCTCGTCAGCCCTGTAGATCTCTTGCCCTACCTCGTAGGTCTGGAGAAAGCACCTTTGAAGAAGATGTTCCGCTTCTGAAACATCGAATCCCTTGAAGATCGTAACCTTCTGCAAGACCTTCATCATCTTATACTGCTGTTGGTTCATACCTCCCTCTGAGGGAAAAGGCGGCTTGTCCTGTCGATATATGAAAATTAATATACCTCCGGCTCCACGGAAAGTCCAGCGCATATGGGAACGCGCGAAGGTTTCGGGCGGTCCGTGGATTGATGTTTGCCAGAGGATTCAGCAAACCTTCTCTGCGGGTGAATTCTATTGACTTTGAGAGGAATTCGAGCATCTTTGCCTCGTTTCGAACGGGAAACCTCCTTGGGGAATAAAGGTATGGTTTGGGGCCGATTCCTTTTCTTCATCATCTTTCTAGGCGCTCTTGCGCCTGGACAATCCAGTGCTCAGACGGCAGTCGATGCGGATTTCGATCATAGCGGCGAGGTCGGTTTGTTGGACTTCGTAGAGTTCGTAGAGTCTTTCGGGACTGAAGAATCCCGACATGACCTGAATGGAGACGGACGGATAGACTTCTTCGATCTTATCATCTTTGCTCAGTTCTTCGAGGCGTCCGCGAATCGTGTGACAAGTCCAAGGCGCGTGTTCATGAAGGGCAACCAGTGGCTTCGAAACAACACCGGGCACCAGCTTTCCGGGTTCGACATGATCCGACTGTCGAGTTTTATGCCACCCGACAAGATGAGAGCCGTCACCGATACCCTGAATCTCCAATTGATGATCGGCCTTTCACCTCCCTACGCGGCACCCGGTTCGGTTTGGGCCGGTGATGTCATCGCCGCCTATCCTGAGGGAGGCGCCATGGCCGCATTCGAATCCTGGGTAGATTCATTGAAGACGGTCCACAATATTCCTGTTTCTGCATTCTTCTATAACCTGGAGGTGCCCCATCACCTACACGCGGACAAAGGGAACCCCATCGTTGTGTCCGCCGCTTTTGCAGACCTCGTTCGAGAATACAAGAGAATCTTGATGCAGAGCTATCCCGATGCCGACCTGTGGGTCTTCAGCACGCATCATACACCCGCCTATGGTGAGCGTATCAGTTCCAGCTGCGATTGGGAACTGCTAACGACGGGTCCGCACGCAGCTGACGTCTGCAACATCGGATCTCCTTTGGACATATCCGCCGACGATATCCCGGGATACAAATCCCAACTCAAGGAGCGGATACAGGCTACAAAGCAAGTCTGCAACGGAAGAGATGTGGTTTGGCAGGTGATGGCCTACGGAACCGAGCCACCTGAATGGGAGTCCGTCAGGAACAGTTATCACCTGAGTTGGGAGACGTTCAAGGAACTGATACGTTACGTGTCGTGGGTTTCAACCGAAGAAAATGGCCGAGAGGCCTCAATCACGTATTACCAGAGCCACTATGTGGGCAGCATCGAGCTGGATGGTGCATCGGTTACAGTAGATTACTCTCAGGATGGCTATGGGGAACCCCCATCGACCGACATCCCCTGGGCAGATCTGGGCCCCTACCCTGCGCGTTTGTGGGAAGAGGGCTTTATGTGGCGTTGGGACCGATCGGACAAGATCAGAAACCGTTGGGAAGCGGAATTCGTCGGCAACTTTCTGGTCGCCACGGGGTATTCGTTGCCTGGCGGTATCATATCGGAAGATGTTACCTGGAGCGGGAAGGTCACCCTGCTGGGAGACGTGGAGATCGAAAAGGGTGCCACCCTCACGATTTCTCCAGGAACCGAGGTCTGTTTCAGGCCCAAAGCAGACCTCTATGCGTTGGGTAAAGACCCGGAACGGACCGAAATCATCGTCACCTCTGGTGTCCTCACTGCGGATGCTGAGGGTGGGTCACAAATTGTGTTCCGATCCGCTCGGAAGGACCTGCCGGAGTCGGACGATTGGTACGGTGTACGCAACGCTGGAGGCACAATGATCTTCAGGAACTGCCTCATCCGCGACGCAGCGTCTGGACTCGAATCCAGGGAGGGCGACATCATCGAGGACTGCACCGTTCTGAGTAACGGGAACGATTCGGGCTGAAATCCCTACAGAGGAAGTTGAAATGTCCCCATTCGAAAGAGTGATCAGATTGCTGGTCGTGATTGTCCTGGCGATTCTTTTCTGGGTATACTACTTCGATTGGGCTGAATAGCCCTGCACGGAAGACGCCCCCGACAGAGAGGGGAAATCCCTTGACTTTGCCTTTACAACCGGATATTTTGGCCGTTCATAAGGCAAATCACCTGCTTGTCCAGATGCAGGGCGCACTATGACCGAGTCATTCAAACCCTCATCCGAGTGCGCAGACTGCGGCCTTTGTGCACTCGGCCAGCGTCCGGTTCCGGGCAACGGCTCCCTCCCCATCGACAGGATTGTCCGAGAGGTGGTACGCCGGGTCCGGCAGAATGGGTCCGTTGCGCGTGGCGTTCCAGTAGGCGTTTCCGCCAGGCACTGTCACCTTAGTCGGGAGGCCATGGACCTCCTCTTCGGTCCTGGATCTGAACTCACCCATTTTCGAGATCTGTATCAACCCGGCGCCTTCGCGGCGGGCGAGGTTGTATCCGTTGTCGGTCCCCGCATGCGGGCGATCGAGCGCATCCGTATTCTCGGTCCGTTGAGAAACTATAACCAGGTAGAGCTTTCGCGTACGGACGCCATCTTCCTCGGTCTTGACCTCCCCGTCAGGGACTCAGGCGACATTCAAGACGCGAAAAAAGCCACGATCATCGGCCCGAAGGGGGCAATGACGACGAATGCTGCCATTCGGGCTGCACGCCACATTCACCTCAGCCCCAGTGATGTCGAACGCTTGGGCCTTCGAGGGCGTTCTTCTGTTCGTGTTCGCGTCGGAGGAGAGAAAGGACTGACCTTCGAGAATGCGCGACTCAAAATCGACGACAGCTTTATTCCTGAAATTCACCTCGATACCGACGACGCAAACGCCGCAGATCTCGTCTGCGGTGACATCGTACACATCGAAACCTAGTTACAACAGTCACAATCAGAATCCCGGGTCCTTTTCGCGGGCAGTGGCTGAACAACCTAAGGAGGAGACTGGAGATGAATGAGGCCCTCGGCATGATTGAGACCAAGGGTTTGGTGGCTATGATAGAAGCCTCAGACGCGATGGTCAAAGCCGCCAACGTCAGCTTTGTAAACTGGGAAAAAATTGGTGCCGGATACGTTACGGCTATCGTCCGGGGTGACGTGGCCGCCGTAAAAGCGGCCACTGATGCAGGCGCTGCAGCGGCGGGTAAAATCGGGGAGTTGGTATCGGTCCACGTTATCCCAAGCCCCCACGGAAGCCTCGAGGATGTCCTCCCCATCGGGAAAGTGTCCTGACCCGTAGGCCAGACCGATGACCATCGGAAAAGTCGTAGGGACCATCGTCGCTACTCAAAAAGACAGCGGTCTGGATGGATTCAAGATTCAGATCGTTCAAAGCATCCATCTGCCTACGGGCGAGCCGCGGGACGACTTTCTGGTCGCCGTAGACGCAGTGGGTGCGGGGAGCGGGGAATACGTTCTCTGCACAAGTGGTAGCTCTGCGCGCATGACAGGCGCAACGGAGAACCGGCCTGTTGATGGCGTCATCGTGGCCATCGTCGACTTCTTCGAAGTCGAAGGAAAAGAGATTTACAGGAAAGGCAGCTGAGCATCTTCACTTGCCCACGCCTGCGAGTTACGAATGAATGGGAGATGGTGAAGTCGTGAACCTGGAAGAATCCCAGATTCGTTCCGTCGTGCAAGAGGTCGTGCAGAGTTTCGCGATCGAAAACACCGTTCCATCTCTGAGTGTAACCCTTTCCCCGGGGGGGTCAGCACCCGGAGATGGCATTTTCGAATCTATCGAAGACGCGGTCGACGCCGCAAGCCGGGCTCAACAAGCCCTTGAAGAGATGACTCTGGATGACCGACGGGGAATTATCGCGGCCATCCGGGAAGCGGGCATGGCCCACGCAAAGGGCATCGCTCAAAACACGGTCGAAGAGACCGGCATGGGGCGGGTGCCGCACAAGATCCAAAAATTCGAGATCGTAACGAAACTTACGCCCGGTGTCGAAGACCTTGAATCCGTGGCCTGGTCAGGAGACCACGGGCTGACTATTGTGGAGATGGCGCCCTTTGGAGTCGCTGCCGCCATCACACCCTCCACACATCCCGTCCCGACTATCGTAAACAACGCCATCAGCCTCATATCTGCTGGAAACAGCGTCGTCTTCAACGCCCATCCCGGAGCAAAGAACGTCTCCGCAGTCGGTATCCAAATCTTCAACCGGGCGATCGTCGAAGCGGGCGGTCCGCCCAACCTTTTGACTGCAGTCAGGGAGCCTACCATCCAGACCGGCCAGGCGCTGTTCGTCCACCCCAAGATAGACATCATCCTGGTTACGGGTGGAGCAGGGGTGGCGCGCGCAGCACTTCAGTCCCCCAAGCGCGCAATCGTTGCTGGGCCCGGAAACCCTCCCGTGGTGGTAGACGAAACAGCTGACTTTTCAAAGGCAGCGAAGGACATCATCACTGGAGGTGGATTTGACAACAATATTCTCTGCACCGGGGAGAAGGAAATCTTCGTCGTCCGTTCAGTGGCAGAAGAACTGAAACGGCAACTCCTCGTCAACCGGTGCGTGGAGCTCGAGCGCAGCCAGATCGATGCGCTCGCATCAGCGGCCTTCCCCCGCGACGAAAAGGGTGAATGGACACGGAATCGGGAGTTCGTCGGAAGGAACGCTCACGTCCTCGCAGGACATATCGGGTTAGAGGTGCCACCGGACACGGAACTCTTGATCGGTGAGGTGGAGGCAGATCATCCCTTTGTACAGTACGAACAGATGATGCCCGTTATGCCCATCGTCCGTACTTCCGATGTTACCCAGGCGATCGACCTCGCCATAGAAGCCGAACACGGATATCAACACACGGCCGTCATGCACTCCAAGAACGTGGAGAACATGACGGTCATGGCACGAAAATGCCGTTGCACGCTCTTCATCAAGAACGGGCCCTCGCCGGCGGGATTGGGCGCAGGAGGAGAGGGGTATACGTCTTTTTCTATCGCGACACCCACAGGCGAAGGTGTGACATCCGCCCGCACCTTTACCCGACAACGTCGCTGCACTCTCGTCGACTACTTCAGGATCATCTGATGTATCTCGGTCGCGTCATGGGTAAGGTGGTCGCGACTCGGAAAGATCCCTCTATAACCGGGATAAGTCTCAGGATTGTTCAGCCCTTCGATCACGAGCGGAAGGAATTTGGAGAACCCCTGGTGGCCGCCGATGTCGTCAGTGCCGGAGAGGGTGAATCGGTCTATTGGGTCAGCGCCCGCGAAGCCCCGAACGCGTTGCCTGAGAAATACGGGCCCGTAGATGCGACGATTGTCGGAATCGCAGACCGGATCGACGTCTAGACTACAGTAGAGGCGCATTTGTCATACTGTTTCACAATAAATTTCACGTCTAAGTAATCCGTGTTCCTGGCTCGCGTTCTTGGCAGCGTCGTTTCTACGATCAAGCATCCGGCCTACAACAGCACAAAATTGATGGTGGTCCAGCCCCTTTCTCCAAACGAACTCGAGTCTGGTCCTTCCACGCTGGCGGTGGATTCCGTGGGTGCCGGGCCAGGTGAAACTGTTCTGGTGCTTCGGCTGGGGGCGGCGGCTGCACAGGTCCTTGATGTAGAGTTGCCTCCGATTCGATCTGTGATCGTCGGCATCGTAGACAAAGTTGAGATAGACCAAGAAAGAGAAAAGACATGACGATGACTCTGCATCAAGCCAAACAGGAAATCGTGGAGGCCGGGCGAAGGCTTTATGACAATGGCTATATCGTTTCCAGCGATGGGAACATCTCTGCTCGAATCTCTGAAGACCGTATTGTTGCGACCCCAACAGGCCTCTGTAAGGGTACGCTCAGCCCGGATGATCTCTGCATTCTGGATACTGATGGGAATCAAATCAGCGGCAGACTCCGTCCCTCTTCCGAAATCGGCATGCACTATTTTCTCTATCGAGAGCGGCCCGAAATCACGGCCGTCGTCCACGCCCACCCACCAACAGCTACGGCCTTCTCCATCGCCGGCGTCCCACTGACCGACTGCGTTCTCCCAGAGGTGATCATTTCCCTCGGCTCCATACCGACCGCAAGTTACGGTACTCCGGGAGGCCCAGAAATTTCAGAGCCGATCAGACAGTATGTCAAAGACTACGATGCCTACCTCCTCGAAAATCACGGAGCGACCACTATAGGCACCGATGTGATGAACGCTTACTTTAAGATGGAAACGATGGAGCAGTTCGCAAAAATCCTCTTTATCGCGCGTCAATTGGGCGGGGTAAACGTTCTTGACCGGGAGCAGGTGGGCAAGTTGCTGAAGATCCGTGATCGTCTGGGCATCCGCGGTCCGGACCCCGCCTGTGAGATCCCGCGTCCACCCACATCCGCCGTTCCTGGAAACGGCGGTAATCAAATCCCGACGCTTCGCACCCGAAGTGCGGGCAGTTCGACGACCCATTCCGCTTCCACTGGGACGAACGAAGATTCGGCCGAGCAGGACCTCGTATCTGAGATCACGCGGAAGGTGATGGACGAATTGCAGAGGCAGGGCTGAACTGCCGAAGACGAAAATCCACATTAATAATTCAAAAGGGGAGGTTCGACCTCCCCTTTTGCGTGCCCCAGGGACACCTCATCACCGTGAAAGTCCTGGTTGCCAACGTCGGTAGCACTTCCTTCAAGTATCGGCTCTTCGCCATGCCGGAAGAAACGATCCTGGCAGAGGGCCGTGTTGAACGAATCGGAGATCCCGAATCGCCGATAGAACACCGGACCGCCGGATCGGAAATCCGGACCCGAGCACGCATAGCAGATTACCCGAGTGCGATCCGCAACACACTGGATCAACTTGTGACATCTAAAGACGCCGTGCTGAAGGACGTTTCAGAACTCGATGCGGTCGGGTTCAAAACCGTCCATCTTCGTGGCAAACCGGGTACCTATCGCCTAACGGATGGGGTCCTTCGGCGGATGGCAGATTACAACCTCCTGGCGCCGGCACACAATCCGCCCTACATCGAGGCCATCCGCATCTTCCGAAACCTCTACCCGGATCTTCCCCTCATAGGACTCTTCGAAGCGGCGTTCCATACCACAATTCCAGACTACGCCTTCATCTACGGCGTGCCCTACAGCTGGTACGAATCCCACGGGATCCGAAAGTACGGATTCCACGGCGCCTCCCACCGATACGTCTCGGAACGCACCGCGGAACTCCTCGGCAGGTCCGGAGAAGAGCTGAGGATTGTCTCGTGCCACCTGGGGGGCAGCGCTTCGGTCTGTGCCATAAGAAATGGAAAGTCCGTCGATACCTCGATGGGATTTTCGCCCCAGGACGGCATTATCAACGCCACGCGAAACGGCTCCCTCGATCCATTTGTCCTCCTATATGTGATGGACCAGGAAGGGCTTTCCACTGAAGAAGCCGTGAAGATACTCTGTGAACAGAGCGGCCTGCTGGGAATCTCCGGGATCAGTGGGGATGTGCCAGACCTGGAACAGGCCCGGGAAGAAGGAAACGACCGTGCCCGCCTCGCGATCGAGGCCTTCTGCTATGGTGTCAAAAAGGAGATCGGGGCGATGGCGGCCGTACTCGGAGGATTCGATGCACTCGTCTTCACGGGGGGCACCGGAGAACGAGGCGCCAGCATTCGGGAGCAGATCTGTACGGGCCTGCAAGGTCTGAACATTCGCCTGGAAACCGACAGGAACAGGACCGAAAAGGCAGATTGCTCCGTTTCAGTCCCTGGAAGTCCTGTAGAGATTTTGATCATCAAGACTGACGAAGAACGGATCGTTGCCCGCGAAGTGATGTCCTTCCTTCAAAGCCCTGATTTCGCCTCCCCCTCTCGATGAATTTCAGGTCTGTCGCTCTCGCCGCTTGTCTTCTCCTTCCTTGCCCTCTCGCCGTGCAATCCTACGATCGAGAGATCTGGACCAGCTTCACTAACATGAATGAGGTCACATCATTTGCCGAGGGCGAAGACAAGATATACGTCGGAACCACGGGTGGCATTCGTCGGTATGACCGTTTTTTCGAACGCTGGCTGAGTCCGCTGACGACCCTGGACGGCCTCCCCGACAATCGAGTGGAGAACCTGAGATTCGATCGAAACTCTGGAGAACTCTGGTTTGATACACCCACAGGCAATGGGCGATGGCTTTCAAGGATTGAGACAGTCCTCTACGGAGGAGAGAGACCTGCCCACCTTCGGCCACCGAGGTTGCGATCTTCCATCCCACCGATCTTCCCCCCTTTCGGCTACCACCTCGAATCCAATCACGTTCAGGGACCCAGGTGGTCGTATCCGATAACGGATGTGCTCATCGACAGCTGGAAAATTCTGTGGATGGGGACGTTTGGTCTCGGCGTAGGCCGCGCAGACCTTGCGGACAGGCAGCTCGAGTTCCATCAATTTGGACCGATCCAGGAAAATGTGACGGCAATCGCGCGCGACGGGGAGAAAATCTGGTTTGGGGGGGGGAACACCTATCGCAGGTCTGAACAAGGGATTTCCCGCTACGATCCTCAGACCGAGTCCTGGGAGTATTTCAGACCCGATGATATCATCGGCTTGAACGACACGGACGTCTCGACGATACTCCCCGACGAAACAGAGGTCTGGTTCGGCACATCCACCGGACTCGTGAGACTTACCAAAAAAGATGGACATTGGATCACGTATCGTCTTGGCCGAAGGGGTTCCGGTCGGGTCACCGCCCTTCTCAGGAATGAAGAAAGGCTCTGGATCGGCACCGAGTCAGGCCTCGCTGTCCTGGATCTCGCGGCAGATACCGTTCGCACCGTGGCAGGGAGCGAACGATTCGACATTCGCGCCATTGCCGGCGGACCGGATCAGATCTGGGCGGCAACCGACCTGGGGCTCTATCAATGTGACCGCGAGGACGTCGTCTGGAGACCGGTCCAGGGTCCGGACCAGCTGACCCGGAATCCTGTAGTCGGCCTTTCAATCCACGAAACTGGGGTGTGGGCAGCCTCGAGAACACCCCCGGGCCTGGCCCATCTCCCTGAGCCCGGTGCCGAATGGCAGTGGTTTCCACTGTCAGAAATCGGCGGGAGCCAGAGGGTGGCCCTGGCCGCCGACTCGACTCGTGCCTGGGTCGGGACGCTGGATGGCGCCTTTCGACTCGACATCACAAACGGCCTCTGGAGAGCTTTCAACATTACGGATGGGCTCATCTACGATCAGATACAGGCCATCCTTCTACAAGGCGGCTATGTCTGGTTCGGCACGCCAAACGGGGTCAGTAGATACCATTGGGCAGGGGACTTCTTTGAGCAGAGGGACTGAATGGAACCGGTCTAGATCTTGTGTCTTCTGGATCTCTGCCACAAGATTTTGTTACTCGGAACGCCCTTATGGACGATAGTCGATTTAAGACTCCTTGAGGCCCCAAGCCGAACAACCATAAGATTCTCTTACACAAGGGAAATGGTCTTGTTTCCGGTTAAAAAGTGCGTGACAGAGAAGAGGAATTTTGTTATTATTACATCTTGTTATCGCCAGCGTTAGATTGATCAGAGTCTTTCCCACCCACCTATCCATATTTGCCTCTATTTCTCTCCAAAATATCCACGTCTGCATCGTGTCACAATAGCGGGCGGCCAACCCGGCTAAGTGTTCGTAGTCTGGGGTGCCGCTCGATTTTCGTTCATTTTGCATTGCGATCGTCGACGGCATTATGCGATGAGCCAGAAGGCGCTGGGTCTGATTGAATTGTTGGGCTTCGTGGGTGTGGTCGAGGCTGCCGACGCCGCGGCCAAGGCCGCGGCGGTGGAAGTATGCGCATTCGAATCGGCCGACGGGGGATTGGTCTCCATTCAGATCCTAGGCGATGTGGGCGCCGTGAATGCGGCAGTAGAGGCAGGATCTCGTGCGGCCCAGAACGTGGGAAATCTCGTGGCCAGTCACGTCATCCCGAATCCTCACCCGCAGTTGGTCGATATGTTTGGCCTGAACAACGAGGCCAACCCACAGCTTGACCTTGAATCCCTTTCTGTACCCCAACTTCGCCGACTAGCCAGGAAAACCTCGAACCTCTCGATTCAGGGCCGAGAGGTCTCGCGTGCAAATCGTGAACTGCTCATCCAGGAGCTTCGGAATGCGGGGTTCGGAGTCCCTGGCTCACCCGGCTGACTCTTTCGGTCGCAACGGAAGGTGAGGCAATGGAACCAGAAGCACTTTGGGACCGGATCAAGAAAGGCATTCTGGAAAGCGCATCCGCGGCCGTCGACAAAGCTGAGCAGCTCGGCAGGTTGGGGCGAGCACACCTCGACGTCGCGGAGACAAGGCACACGATCCACGAGAAATTCGCGGAGCTGGGAGGTGCGGTCTACGACCACCTAGACCAGAACCAGAAGGCCGGCATCGCTCAGAAGGAGGACGTGAAGACGATTCTGCAAAAACTGAAGGAACTGGACGCCGTCCTCAAAGAGCGGGAGGCAAGACTCGAGACGCTAAAGGGAGGGGAGAAAGGGGCCTAGGCGAAGGGTGCCTAGGGATCAAAGGCATGTCGACCCCGCGTCTCCTCGTCGTCGCTTGGCTTTCTCTGGCTTTCGGGACGGCTCAGGCCGAAGCGCCCCCGGCGGTACCCACGGGGAACCCGAGCCCTTTTGTTCAAGTCGCACAAAAGGTGCGAGCGGCCGTCGTAGGTATCACGATCAGCAAGGCACGCGGATACGAGATCGACCGTGCTCGGAAGCGGCGTAGCCCCGCCCCTCGGTACTACGGCTCGGGCCTCATTATCGACCGACAGGGGCATATCCTCACCAACAATCACGTGGTCGACGAGGCTCTTCGAATACAAGTAACCCTTTCCGACGGGAGAAACTTTCCGGCGGAAATCGTAGGACAAGATCCGGAAACGGATTTGAGCCTGATCCGGGCGATTGCTGACGACCGGATCGACGCGCACAATGTTGCACACCTCGGCGATTCTGATTCTGTCCAAGTCGGTGACTGGGTGATGGCGGTAGGAAGTCCTTTCGGTTTGAATCATACGGTCAGTGTGGGTGTTATCAGTGCAAAAGGACGCCGGCTGGACACGATCGAGGGCGATGTCGCGCCCCCCTCTTTCCAAGACTTTCTCCAGACCGACGCCTCGATCAATCCGGGAAACAGCGGCGGACCCCTTGTAAACATGAATGGACAGGTGGTCGGGATAAACACCGCCTACAACCCTGCTGCGCCCGGCATCGGGTTTGCTATCCCGATCAATCTTGCGGGAAGAGTCGTCGGCGAACTTCGAAGCCACGGAAAAGTAGTAAGAGGCTACTTGGGGGTTTATCCTCAGGATCTCACTCGGGACCTCTCTGAGGCCTTGAGGATCTCCCCCTCGGGGGGTGTGCTCGTGGGCGAGGTTGAACCAGACAGTCCGGCAGAACACGGTGGGCTGGTTCGCGGGGACGTAATATTGAAGATTTCCGGCAGGTCTGTTTTAAACACTGCTGGATTTCTAACGATGGTCTCGAATCAGCGTCCAGGGTCGGAAGTCCAATTATCGATCCTTCGAAATGGAGCGGCCCAGACCCTTCCTGTCTTGCTTGGGCGGAGACCTTCGACGGGACAGGGCCCGGTTTCTCCTGCCCCCTCACCCCGAGACAGCGGCTGGCCAGGATTAGAGGTTGAGAACCGCTCGGGCATCGAGGGACAAAGGTTGAGAGTAGCAAGAACGGGTCAGGGTGTAGTCGTCAGCTATCTGACCCCTGGAGGGATCGCCGAGGAAAGAGGAATCGTTAGAGGAGACGTCATCCTCGAAATCAACGAGATCCCGCTTTGGAATACGCGTGAGTATAGGAAGATCCTCCGAAAGGCAATGGCTCAGTCGAAACCTGCGCTCTTTCTGGTTCTGAAAAGGGATGAGGGCGTCACACGGTTCGTCGCCCTGCGCCCAGCAAAAAAGTAGCTTCGGTACCCCACCGAAGCCTTCACTCCCAACCCTAAAGGAGGTCGGCCAATGTAGCACGTTTTTCCCGAGTCTCACAACACCCACCCTTAGTTCACTGCGACAGTCGAAACCACCCGGAGGTTCGGATCTCCCGCGAAGAACGCCTTCCGACCCTCCAGTCAACCGCACTACCCTCCCAGTGCAAGGAGAGGCTGACGAGTGTCTAAACTAGCAAAACGGCCATATGCGCGTGAAGACGAATCGCTCGATCAATATCTTCAGGAGATCGGCGTAGTAAACCTTCTCACGGCAGCTGAGGAAGTCACCCTTGCCAAAAGGATTAAAAAGGGTGACCAGGATGCGTTGGAAAGGTTAACAAAAGCAAACTTGAGGTTTGTCGTTAGCGTGGCAAAACAATACCAGAACCAAGGACTCTCGATGGGAGACCTGATCAACGAAGGGAATCTTGGTCTGATCAAGGCAGCCAAACGCTTCGACGAAACCAAGGGCTTCAAATTCATTTCGTATGCCGTCTGGTGGATTCGCCAAGCCATTTTGCAGGCCTTGGCCGAGCAGTCCCGAATCGTTCGCTTACCGCTCAATCGCGTCGGGGCGTTGCACAAGATCGGCAAGGCCTCAAGCGGACTTGAACAGGAGTTCGGGCGAGAACCTAGCCCCAGTGAGATTGCGGATGAGCTCGACATGAGCGACTTTGAGGTGATGGACACCTTGAAAATATCCAGCCGCCATCTCTCTCTCGACGCTCCGTTCAACGACGGTGAGGATAACAGCCTGCTCGATGTGCTTGAGGATCAGGAGCAGGCACCACCCGATGAATCCATGATGGACGACTCCCTTCGACGGGAGATCGAAAAAGCCCTTGCAACCCTCACGCCACGGGAAGCCGAAGTGATCAGCCTGTACTTCGGGATAAGTCGAGAGCAGCCCCTGACTCTGGAGGAGATCGGGGAGCGCTTTGGCCTAACTCGGGAAAGGGTTCGCCAAATTAAGGAAAAGGCCATAAGACGGCTGCGACACACCTCCCGCAGCCGCCCGCTCAAATCCTACCTACATTAGGCGACCATATTACCAGAAAGAGGAAGGCCACGGCCTGAAAGTTTGAGGGCCGTGGCCTTTTTTTACCTGTCCATTCACCGTTTCGATGGCTGGCGAAGCGCGGCATGTATCTTAGTTTCTGTTTTTCTGTAAGTTGCGAGCTTTGTCTGCCGGGTTTGCGCTTGACTGAGGGTCCTAGAACCGTTACATTATTGGACTTCCGTAGGCCTGGTTCCCGGTACCGGCTGTCCGACCGCGGAATCGAGTTCTAGAAAGGCTTCTTCAAAGGAGGATCGCCGTTATGAAAGGCAATAGGTATACAAAGGTCATGCTCACACTTGTCGCACTCCTGCTCGCAGCCAACCTGCTCGCGCCCCTGATGAAACCAGGGACGGCGTATGCGGAGGAAGAAATACCCATGCCTCCGGCGATGATTACAGGTTCCGGCAGCATCGCCTGGGTGCTCAAGGGCAACACGGTCTACTACATGAAATTTGAGCAGCAGTTCGAGTCTATCCGGATCTACGGCCCAGAAGAACTGGAAGAATGAAGTCAGGCATGGGACCGGAGACAGACCTATTCCGGCCTCTCTATCTATACTTTGCTCTCCACATCTAAAAAGAACCGTCCGTTTTCCGAGTATATCGGGGCCATCCATATCCATTCCACCTTTTCGGATGGATCGGGAAAAGTCCCTCAGATTCTCGAAGCCGCGGATGGCGCCAACCTCGACTTTCTCGTACTTACGGATCACAACACTCTGAAGGCGAAGGAAGAGGGGTGGGAGGGATGGCACGGAGGCCAACTCCTTGTTGTAGGCGAAGAGGTGTCCAACCGAGACGGCGACTGTCTCGCGATCGGGACCTCTCGGTCCGTCGATGCCGAGCAGCCTCTAGGGGCCATCATCGAAGACATCGTGTCGCAGAGGGGGTTGGCGTTCCTCGCCCATCCGCACGGCGTCTACCGCCCCCTGTTCCGGAAGCGGGACCATTCCTGGGGAGACTGGGCGGTAAACTCCTACACAGGCCTGGAGCTTTGGTCCTACATGTTCGATTGGGCCAGCGGATTTCGCTACTTCAGGGGGCACAGGCATTACCGTGACCCCGGTGCGCAGATAAAGGGTCCCTTTGACCAGACGCTCCGCAAATGGGACCAACTCTGTAAAACGACACGCGTCGTCTGTATCGGTGGTGTAGACGCACACGCTCGGCGAATCCCACTCCTGCCTTTTGTGGTTTTTCCCTACCAGGATCTCTTCCGGACCGTACGTACCCACGTGCTGACACGTCAACCCTTCAACCGTTCCTTTACCAATGATCGTTCCCTGCTCATCCAGGCGATGGGTGAAGGACATTGCTTTATCTCCTACGACCTCATTCAAGACGCCACGGGGACCTGGTTCGGATCCGCAGACGGGCGTCTCGTTATGGGAGACGAAGCTGAGTTCTCAGCTGTGATTGAACTGTCCGCTGAAGTCCCCGAAGAGGCAGAGATCAGGATCCTGTGCGATGGCCACCAGGTCGCGTTACACACAGCGAAGCAGATCGAATTCCGTGCAAATTCCCCAGGCGTCTACCGAATGGAGGCGAAGATCCACGACAAGCCGTGGATCTTCACGAACCCAATCTATCTGAGGTCCCGAGCGTGATCGACCCTTTCGGGCAACGAAATCGCATCGTTGCCGCCATCGTGTTCCTCTTTGCACTTCTCGTCTATATTAAGACTGTTGCCCCAACGGTCTCGTTTTGGGATGCGGGTGAATTCATCGCGACGTCCTACATGCTTGGTGTGCCACATCCTCCCGGTGCTCCATTTTACACCCTTTTGGGCCGAATTTTTTCGATGCTCCCCCTCTCGGAGGAGATCGCATTCCGTGTCAACTGCCTCTCTGTCCTCTCTGCCGCGACAACCGTACTCCTGGTCTATCTGTGTGTGGTCAGACTGCTCCGGAATTGGCTCGATCCCAAAAACCCCGTAGAACAACTGGCGATCCTGACCGGCGGCTCCGTCGCCGCGCTCAGCGTCGCCTTCTCTACCTCGTTCTGGGGCAACGCGACCGAAGCGGAAGTTTACGCCCTATCCATGTGCTTCACGCTTTTTGCCTTTTGGCTCGCGCTGAGATGGGACGAAGCCTACAGGGATGAGCGCAGCGACCGTCAGCTCCTCCTGATTGCCTATCTCTTCGGCTTGGGCGCGGGCGTTCACCTGCAGTGTCTCCTGACGGTCCCGGGGATTCTAATCCTCGTTTTCACCGACCTGATGGAAGACAGGCCAATCCGCGAACAGACGTGGACGGTAACCGCCCTCATCTGCTACCCCTTCCTGGCCATCCTCCTACCGTTCTGGCTATCTGCGGTCATGACCGCAGCAGTCCTCGTTGGCCTGATCTACCTCCGCCCGGCGTGGCGTAATCCGGTGTTCTGGGTCTGGGCGCTCGTGCTGGCCGTGCTCGGCTATTCGACCTACTACGCGCTGGTCATACGCTCTGGGCTGGACCCCGCCATCGACATGAACAACCCGGAGACGTGGAAGAACTTCAAGGACTTTCTCAGCCGGCAGCAGTACGGTACCCACTCGTTATTCCCGAGGCGCGGGGAACCCTGGGCATTTCAACTGAACATCCATTTAAAATACTTCCTCCAGCAGTTCCCCCACTTCGGAGAAATTACAGGTGTCTTCAGACGCGCTGTACATGCCTCCGCGGATTACGAAAAGATCAGGTTTTCCCTGATTCCCCTGATGTTGGGGATTGGAGGGGCTTATTATCACCTCCAGCGAGACTGGAAGCAGTTCGCCGCGGTCTTTTCCATGTTCGTCTTGATGGGCCTTGGGCTCGTCCTCTACCTTAACATGCCCGATCCGGAACCCAGGGAACGTGAGTATATCTTTGTCGGAGCCTACACCTTCTTCGGATGCTGGATGGGCATCGGGGCAGCGGGGCTCATTTGCGCGGTCGCCTCTATGGCAAGACCCCTTCAAAAGGCTGTCATTGTAGCGCTTGTTACCCTTCTTGTGCCTTTCGGCATCCTGGCCAAGAA
This sequence comes from Candidatus Latescibacterota bacterium, assembly GCA_965248435.1. Lineage (GTDB taxonomy): Bacteria > Latescibacterota > UBA2968 > UBA2968 > CBDFJH01. The sequence continues at coordinate 4,397,966 of OZ252100.1, read as the reverse complement.
CTATTTTTCTCACGATCGATCGCGAAGCTACCTCGCCCACGACTATGCCTACAATATTCTGCATAGTTGCGAGCCCAACGCAATTCTGTTCACGAACGGTGACAACGATACCTACCCGCTCTGGTTTCTGCAATATGTCAAGGGGTTCCGAACAGACGTCCGCGTCACGAACCTGAGTCTGATTAAGACTTCCTGGTACGTCAAGCAGCTCCAGGACCTCGAACCCAGCATTCCGCTCGGGCTGAGTCACGAACAGATCGAGCACGAAGCCTCGGCCCGACTTTGGAGGCCTCGAGATGTGAATTTTGCGGGACTCACCGTTAAGGCCGACGATGTCCCTATTGCCGAGTACCCCACCGGAGAATCGGATCAACGTGTATCCGTCGTTGAGACGCATACTCGAATGATCTGGCTGGTCATCAGCCAGAACAATTGGGAGCGTCCCGTCTACTTCGCGGTAACCGTCCCCACGAGCAATGTAGCTGGACTCAGGCCCTACCTCTCCATGGAGGGGATGGCCTACCGTCTCGTGAAAAATCGATCCATGGGACAGTTCAGCCTCGAACGCACAGACCAGAACCTCCTCCACGACTATCGATACAGAAACATCGCAGACAGCACGGTCTATAAAGATCCAGTTGCTCGACGCCTGCTCGGCAACTACCTCGTCCTGTTCGACGGGCTGATAAGAGCCTATCTCCTGAGGGGTGAGCTTGCGAATGCGTTCGGTTCGCTCCAGCGTGCCGAGATGCTCGTCCCGCCCAGCGTCATGGATCCATCGGAGGCGTGGGACCTTCTTGCAAACCGGTATAGAGAGATCGCGGGAGCCTATGCAGAAGCCGGAAAGACGGACAGCGCCATGGTGTCCATGGAGGCCCTTATTCGGACGAATCCACGAGCGGAACGGCGCGAAGACATCCAAAAAATTCTCACTATCTGGAAGTCGAACAAAAACCTCCAGAACTGACGGGCTCCACATACACGCTTGAAAAAGAAACGGTCACCTCATGACCATCCGGGGTGACCGTTTCGTATGTCCAAAAACACGTATCCTGATACACGTATCCTGATATTAGATATTACACGACTCTAGCCTCAGGCCGGTGCGGGGCTTCGTGTATTTTCGTTGACTTTCGTGCCTCTTTTCGTGATCCAGCTTTCTCCGCGATCCACGAACGACGATCCACGGGTTTTAAACGAACCGATTCCTTCGCTGTCTCTTTCTCCGATACATCAGCAAGTATCCCACGACGAATCCAACCACGTGCGCATACCAGGCAACGCCGCCGCCTGCCCCGCCTGACTCAGTCGATGCATTGAAAAGCTGAATGATAAACCACAATCCCAGGACTACCGCAGCAGGAATGCGCACCAATTGAAACAAGAAGATCGGGATCAGGACGAGCACCCGAGCCCCTGGAAACGCGACCAGGTAGGCCCCGAGCACGCCTGCGATGGCGCCGCTCGCACCGACGAGGGGAATCGCGGAGTCAGGGCTTGTCGCGACGTGGCCCAGCGTGGCAATCGTACCACAAAAGAGATAGAAGATCAGGAAGCGAAAATGACCGAAGACATCCTCCACGTTGTTCCCGAAGATCCAGAGATACAACATATTGCCACCCAGGTGCATCCAACCCCCGTGCATGAACATCGAAGTCACAAGCGTTAGATAGAGTGGGACCGGCGTAGGAGAAATGGCATCGGTAAAATGTGTGACTTCAAAAGGAATGAGCCCGAACTGCATCGTAAAGGCATCAAAACCGGTATGGCCGAGTGAGGCCGCGTAGAGGAAAACGGCAACGTTTGCGCACAAAATCGAAACGGTAAGGATCGGCGCGTGCCGCGTTGGGTTCTCGTCCTTAATAGGAATCATCCCAGCTCCTACCGCACTGTAAATACCCCGCTCTGCGTCTGCTGGTTGCCGCACATATCTCGAACCGAAATCTCCAAACGGTGGACACCGGGCTCGAGTGGCCGTCTCGGCTTCGCACGAATCACATCCTGTTCGGGGTCATACTCGAAAATCATCATCCGATCGTTCAGACGGACCGAGATATCCTCCTCCCGACCGATGCCCGATCCCCGATCGCGTACAGATGCCCCTATGATGGGGCGACGGTCCGTCGTTTCAGACCCCGGGAGGGGACGCAACTCGGAGACGTCGGGGGGAACCTCATCCGACAGGAGTGCATACGTGGAAAAATGTCGCACTTCCGCAGAAACCGTATTTCTGCGGAGATCCAACTGGTTGTCCACGAACGTCCACGTGCTATCGCCATCCTGTTCATAGACACCCAACTTTTCCGGCCGATGGCTCCCCGCCGGGTAGCTGAGTTCCAACCTGGCGCGCAGTCTAAATGGCACGTCTGCCGGAGAGAATCGGTAGGCCGAACCGACAACCGGCAAATCCTCCGGGCCGGCCGCCTCTTCGGAGTAAGCCCGGCCGAAGAGCGTCTCATAAACTCCCTTCTTTCCGAACCTGGCCACCGCATTTCCGTCTTCAGAACGAACCGAGCCTCCCTCGGGCCCGACGCGGTGCTGTGCCAGCGTCAACTCCTGCTGGCCCGCAAGGCCGTTTACGTCAACGGCAGAAACGACCAAATTCATCGGGCCGTCGGCGCGAGGGTCGAACGTCGCTATTGTCTCGTAGGTTCGCAGCCCTGTTTGTCGAACTTCAAGCGCGCGCCTCCCCCGGCCGGGAGACCCTGAAAAGACGCGAGGCGCGGCCCCCAGGGATCTTTCTGATTCGATCTGAATCACAGCCAGGTCCGAATAGAAGATGGGAACACACTTCAGCAATCCAGTATCAGCAGCACCGACCCGAGGAACGAACGCCGAGCAGACCCGAAATGACTCGACGCCCTCAGGATCCCGAACCCTCAGCCGATAAAGCAGCCCAATTCCGTCGGGCAGCGTGGCACTCACCTCTCCGGAAAACACTCGCTGTTCGCCGTGCACGCGCCACGTTAGGCCTTCATCGTCTGACAGTTCAAAGATCGCGCCCAGTGAGTCGCCATCCTCGTCCGATACGGTCCCAGAAACGCGCACGGAGTCGTCGACACGTTCGGCAATCGTACCCAAAACCAGCGGACGCCGGTCCGACACAACCATCACGTCCGCCTCTGACCGGTTCCCTGCAACGTCCTCCGCTACAATTTGAAGCCGGTGGACGCCCTTCGCCAGGGCTACCCCCGATCCCAAGGGCGGTACACGCGCATGCAGAATGCCTTCGCCTACACTGAAGTCTCCGTAGAACGGAAGTTCGTTGCCGTGTGGCCGAAAAAGATTGTGAAACCGACCGATGCCACGCCGCTGTAAGGCGAAATTTCTATCCAGGTCTACCTGCGAAACCTGATCGAATCCAAACGACGCATAGGTCGTCCGGAATACCTCCCGACCGTCCACGAGAAGTCGCAATCGAAAAGGCGCCAAACGATTCGTCAGCGCGGAATCATCGGCTCGGTCAAAGACATCCACGGCGACACCCACTCGGCCCTCGATCGGGATGGGACCGGCAGAGACAAAACGTCCTTGCGCCTCGTCCCATCTCACACCCGATATGTGTGGTCCATACTGGTCCGATACCCGCGCGTCTGCATCCAGAGGGACAAACGCAAGCGACAGGATCACCGGAGGCACGGTATCTTTGACATCGAATCCGTGCAGGAGGGCGTTCAGCGGACGCTGCGTCTCGTCTCTGAGCTCAAAATGCAGGTGTGGGAACAGCGTGCCTGTCCTTCCAGAATATCCCAGTGTGTCACCGCGATGAGCGAGAATCTGCTCAGGTTTCAGAAAGAGGTTCACGCTGTAGGCCCCTCTTCGGTCCTGATCCGCCTCCACCAGGGATTGAATTCCCGGGTCAAACGCGGATAGGTGGGCATACACGGCGGTTCTCCCATCGCCAAGTCTGAGATAGACCGCCTTTCCATACCCCCAAGGAGAGGTGCGCACCCTCCAGACATAGCCGTCGTCTACGGCCAGCACCGGATAGCCCACACGCCCCCAGGTCTTGAGATCGATACCTGCGTGTAGCCGCCCCCCCTTCCGATACTCCCCGAATGACGAAGTCAGTGCAGGCTTTGCTGTCGTGGGCCAGTGGTAGTCCGCGGCCTCCATCCCCTCGGGAAAAACACCAAACAGGAAGATGAAGGCGACCCGAGCGGACCTCTTTTGGCGCTCAATCAGACGTCCAGGATACATCCGCAAGGCTTCCCTTTAAAGCAGAGAAAAAAAATCGAAATATATTGATTTTTCTGAGTATAGGTAATTTCCCAAAGTCGGTCAAGCCGCCCGATTTTACCCAAAAAAGTCTTGCCACTGATACCCGGTTCGTGTAGTTTATCCTATTCAGAATCCCGTAAGTTGTTCCCTTTATTAACCTTTTTCTGGACAGACTGGATGCTTGACACATTTCGCAACGTTCGCTTTATCAAGACCATGATGTGGATCGTCGCTTTCTCATTCATAGGCCTGATTGTATTTGAATGGGGCGCAGATTTCTCAGGACGCTCTGCGGGTCCAATCGGCAACACCCTCGGGATCATCAACGGGGAGGAGATCACCTATAAGAAATTCCAGGACATGCTGCGGGAGGCCTCCCTCAGGACAAAAGACGCCGGCGGCGTAGACGAAGGGCAGCTGATTCGTCAAACCTGGAACCAGCTCGTCACGCAGATCCTCCTGAACCAGCAGATGGATGAGCTCAACATTTCAGTTTCAGACCGGGAAGTCGACTATTTCAATCGCGTACAACCGGTGGAGTGGGTCAGGAATCTGGAAGTCTTCCAGACGGACGGCGAATTCGATCCCGAAAAATATACCGAGTTCCTTAACGATCCGGGTACATACAGCGATCCACAGAGAAAGCAATTTGTGTTGGGCGCCGAAAGCGCTGCACGCCAATCCCTCCGGACGCGCAGACTTCAGGAGCGCGTCGCATCCTCGGTCCGAATTACAGGTGCCCAGGTCCGGCAGGCCTTTCGGGACAAACACGAAAAGGTCAGGATCGCCTACGTGGGTGTGGATGCCCGCAACATCCCAGATGCTCAGGCCTCGCCCTCCGACGATGAGATTCAGAAATATTATGCAGCGAATGCGGACGAATTCTTTCAGGACGCCGCCGTATTGGCATCCTACGTCACGGTCCCCAAAATGCCGACGAAGGAAGACACGCTGGAGATCAGATTGGAACTCGAGCGCATTTTGAACGAGATCCGTGAAGGGAGTGAATTCGAACAGCACGCTCGAAACCATTCAGATGATCCCGGGAGCGCTCAAAATGGAGGGGACCTCGGGTTCTTCAGGCGGGGCCAGATGGTCGGGGCCTTCGAAGACACGGCATTTTCACTCCAGCCTGGATCAGTTTCGGATCCGTTCCTCACCCGATTCGGCTGGCATATTCTGAAGGTCGAGGAAAAACGTGGTGTTCCAGACAGCGCGGAGGTGCGAGCACGTCACATCCTCCTGCGCCTCCGACCCGGTCGGAACACCCTGGATAGCTTGCGCCTTGCAGCAGAAGAGTTTAGAGACCGCGCTCAGGTTTCCGGATTCGAGGCCGCTTCCCGGGAGTACGGCTTCACGGCCGCATCCACAGGATTTATCTCCTCGGGAATGCCCTTTCCCCTTCTCGAAGGCCGCGGCTCCGCACTCGTTAATGCATTCCTGGAGGCGGCATCCGGAGAGATTTCTCCGGTCTACGAAACTGAGGAAGGAATCTACGTCTTCGCGCTCGAGACAAAAAGGGACGCGGGTCCGCGCCCGCAGGAGGAAGTCTCGAGCCCGATCTACGGAAAACTCCAGACGGAAAAGAAGGTCGAACTTGCCGGGCAGAAGCTGTCAGCCTCCCTGCAGGATGTCAAACAGGGAAAGTCTTTGAAGGAAGTCGCCGACGAGCACGGGTTGATCTACGTTGAGACGCAGACCTTCTCCAGAAACGACTTCGTGCCCGATATAGGCAGACGGAACGCCTTCGTAGGAGCCGCCTTCAATCTTCAGAAGGGGGAGGTCAGCAGCCTCATCACCACGTCAAGGGGCGCTTACATCATGCAATTGCTGGAGCGGACTCCTGTGGATGATTCTGAATTCGAGGCAGAAAGATTAGAACTTGCCAGACGTCTGATGACCCAGCAAAGGAACGAAATTTTTTCCGCGTGGTTCACAGATCTCAGGGAACAGGCTGAGATCGTTGACAACCGGCATCACTGGTACAATTTCTGAACACGGCGACGTCATCCTGAACATCCTACCCAGCTCAGACTATGCGCACCCTTCGAATCGCCCTTGCCCAAGTCAACCTCACCGTTGGTGACCTGGACGGAAATCGGGAAAAGATCCTGGACAGAATCCGCAAGTCCAGAGACCTCGGTGCGACACTCGTCGCCTTTCCCGAGTTGGCCATCACGGGATATCCTCCGGAAGACCTCCTCTTCAAATCTAAGTTCATCGAGTCTAACCTGCGGTCTCTTGATCTAATCGTCAGAGAGACTCAGGACATCGCTGTAGTCATCGGATTCATCGACCGACAAGACGACATCTACAATGCGGCCGCGATCGCCTGCAACGGAAAGCTTGTCGATATCTACCACAAAACCTATCTCCCCAACTACGGTGTCTTCGACGAGAACCGCTACTTCCAGGCCGGTCGGGTGCCGAAAGTCTACAATACGAACGGCGTCGCCTTCGGTGTAAACATCTGCGAAGACATCTGGTATCCTGGCGGTCCCGCACACTTTCAAACCCTGTTTGGAGACGCGGAGCTGATCGTAAACATCTCATCCTCGCCCTACCACGATGGGAAAGGACTCCTTCGTGAGCAGATGATTGCCACGAGAGCCACGGATTACAGTGCGGTTTTCGCATTCTGTAATCTTGTCGGAGGGCAGGATGAACTCCTGTTCGATGGCGCAAGCTTCGTAGTCGACCAGCAGGGAAGTGTCCTGGCACGGGCACCTCGGTTTCAGGAGGATCTCCTCCTGGCGGATATCAACGTGGAATCTGTCTTCCGCTACCGGCTACACGACCCTCGGCGAAGGAAAGACAAACAGACAACGGGACAAGAGGTTCAGCGCGTCGATCTGCCGTCCCTCAAACTCCATCCTGCTCCACCCACACTCCCCAAGCAGGAAATAGAATCCTCTCCCGCCCCAACACTCCGCAAAGAGGACCGGCTCGAGGATATCTACGACGCCCTCGTCCTGGGCACCGCGGACTACGTGAGCAAAAACGGGTTTGAGAAGGTCCTCGTAGGTTTGTCTGGAGGCCTCGATTCCGCCTTCGTCACGATTGTAGCGCGGGACGCGTTGGGCTCTGACAACGTAATCTGTACGACCATGCCTTCGCGCTACTCTTCGGAGGGGACGCGAAACGACGCCGTTCAGATGGCCCAGAGTCTCAGGATGCAACTCATTACGCTTCCGATTCAGGATATCTTCGAGGCATATTCAAACACGCTGTGTGGTGAGTTCAAAGATCAGCCGACGGATATCACAGAAGAGAACATTCAGCCTCGCATTCGAGGAAACCTGCTGATGGCGCTCTCCAACAAGTTTGGATGGCTGGTTCTCACGACCGGAAATAAGAGTGAACTGAGCATGGGCTACGCCACCCTGTATGGAGACATGGCCGGTGGGTTCGCCGTGATTAAAGACATCTACAAAACGCTTGTCTATGATCTCGCCCATTACCGAAATGGCCGTCCGGATGGCCCGGTGATCCCCACATCCATCATTCAGCGTCCCCCGACAGCTGAACTTCGTGAGGATCAACTGGACACCGACAGCCTACCTCCCTATCCCATCCTCGATCCCATACTCAAAGCCTATGTCGAGCAGGATTGCAGCCTCGATGAGATCATTTCCATGGGTTTCGAGGAGAAGCTGGTGCGACGCGTGATCCGCACCGTGGACTCAAACGAGTATAAAAGGCGCCAATCTCCGCCAGGCATAAAGATTACCCCCCGCGCATTCGGTCGTGACCGGAGACTGCCCATAACGAATCAGTTCAGGACGTACTGAAAAGCAGACGGCCGACGGCGGACCGCAGACCGCGAGACGAATAACGTGATCATCCCGGTTTGGCGGTCCGCGGTCTGTTGTCTGCGGTCAATGATAGCTTCTCTTTATAGCGCGGCAAAAAAAACAGGCGAGAAATTGATCTCGCCTGTTTTCTGCTTTTCCTTGCTTTCTGCTGCTTTCCCTAGCCCCCGCCACTCGTCGAACCGGCAATGCGCAAGCGGTTCAGGGCCCGAATCAGGGCAACCTCTGCTCGTTGGCTGTCGATCTCGGGGTCGTGGCGTTTTACCAGACGTTCGCGTGCCCGCTCTCTAGCCGCCTCAGCACGCGATACATCGATCTCTTCCTCCCGCTCCGCTGTCTCTGCCAAAATCGTCACGCGGTCCCTCAGAACCTCCGCAAAACCGCCCGACGTCGCCATCGTCAGACTCTTTCCGCTCTCTTCCCGGATAACGAGAGGCCCGACGTCCAGGGAAGCCACCATTGGGAGGTGCCGTGCCAGCACCCCGAAGCCCCCATCCGCCCCAAGTGCCCGAATGCTCTCCACCGGCCCGGAATAAACCATCTTCACCGGTGTCACGATTTCGAAATGAAACGTCGGCATTTCTTTATCTATCCTTATCCAGATCCCTAAAGGGTCTTCGCCTTCTCGACGGCCTTCTCGATCGGTCCAACCATGTAGAAAGCCTGCTCCGGCAGATTATCGTATTCCCCTTCAGCCAACCCCTTGAAGCCTTTGACGGTATCCTCGATCTTGACATACTCGCCAGGTATGCCCGTAAAGCCCTCACCCACGTGAAAGGGCTGGGTCAGGAAAAGCTGAATCCGACGTGCACGGGCCACCACCAGCTTGTCTTCGTCTGACAGCTCGTCAATCCCCAGAATGGCGATGATCTCCCTCAAGTCGCGATAACGCTGCAGGATCTGCTGCACCTGGCGCGCCACGTCATAATGGTCTTCACCCACAACGCGAGGGTCCAGAATACGCGAACTGGAGGCCAGCGGATCCATGGCCGGATACAACGCCTGGTCAGCGAGGGCGCGTTCCAGCACGATACGACCATCCAGGTGGGTGAAAGCGGTCACCACGCCAGGATCCGTATAGTCGTCGGCCGGCACATAAATCGCCTGTACCGAAGTAATCGACCCGTTCTTCGTGGTCGTAATCCTTTCCTGTAGTTCCCCCATCTCAGTAGCCAGCGTAGGCTGATAACCTACTGCAGATGGCATTCGTCCCAGGAGCGCAGAGACCTCAGCGCCCGCAAGGATGAAACGAAAGATATTGTCGATGAACAGAAGCACATCCTGTCCGGCCTCCTCACGAAAATGCTCGGCAATCGTCAAGCCCGTCAGCGCAATGCGCTGGCGCGCACCGGGGGGCTCGTTCATCTGACCGAATACCATGGCTGTTTTGTCAATCACCCCGGAGTCAGACAGCTCGTGCAACAGATCGTTGCCCTCACGCGTTCGCTCCCCCACACCGGCAAAAACCGAATACCCACCGTGACTTGTGGCAACGTTGTTGATCAGCTCGGTGAGAATAACGGTCTTGCCCACCCCTGCGCCACCGAACAGGCCGAGTTTGCCGCCGCGGGCGAACGGACTGATCAGGTCCATGACTTTTATGCCCGTCTCCAGTACCTGGTCTGACGTCACTTGATCCTGGTGAGCGGGCGGCTCAGCGTGAAGCGGCATCCTTTGCACACTGCTCGGAATTTCACCCTTGCCGTCTATCGGATCGCCAACGACGTTCAGAAGGCGTCCCAGCACCGCGTCACCCACCGGAATCTGAATCGGGCCACCCGTATCCACGACCTTGGCGCTGCGGCTCAGTCCATCGGTCGCCCCCATCGAGACACAGCGCGCCATGTGCTCCCCCAGATGCTGCTGAACCTCGAGCACCAGTCGATCCCCCTGACGAGGTACTTCGAGGGCGTTATGAATCGCGGGTAGCTCACCCCCCGAAAAATCCACGTCAACGACGACACCCACAATCTCTTTTATAATCCCTTCATTCATAGCGACCCCTTGGTTACTAAGCAACCGCCTCGGCCCCACCAATGATATCCATCAACTCCAGTGTGATGCTGGATTGTCTTTCCTTGTTCATTTCACGGGTCAGCTCATCGACCAAGTCACCAGCGTTCTTCGTGGCGTTGTCCATCGCCGTCATCCGCGCCGCCTGTTCCCCTGCGTTGGATTCCAGAAGCATACGCCAGATCTGGAAGCTGACGTGTCTCGGGACCAGCGTATCCAAGAGGCGATTGGGTTCAGGCTCGAATATGTACTCATCAGGCTGTTCATCAGATTCAGTCTCTTGTGGTACGATGGGCAACAACTGCACGGAAACAGGCGCCTGCCGCGCAATGGATACGAACTCGCTGAAGACAACCTGAACTCGATCAACTTCATTGGAAAGAAATCGGCGCGTCAGGTCCTGGGCAATGATCGTGGCCTGGCCGAAGGCGAGCTCTTTAAAGACATCCGTATGCGCTTTGCTAACGGTGTAATCTCGGCTGCGGAAAAAATTATGCCCCTTCCGGCCGATCGAGACGAGCTGAATCTCCTTGTTCTCATACGCCTGCAATTCCGTGAGTGCATGTCGACAGATATTGGCATTAAACCCCCCGCACAGGCCGCGGTCGGCAGTCACTACTGCAATGACCACCCGCTCCACCGGGCACTCACGCAACAATGGATGCTGTTCCGGATCTACACCACCGCTAACGTGCCGCAGGACCTGATCGAGCTTCTGAGCGTACGGGCGAGCGGCGAGTATCGCTTCCTGAGCACGACGTACCCTCGCAGCCGCTACGAGTTGCATCGCATTCGTCACCCTCTGAATATTCTTGATGCTGGCTACGCGTGTCCTGAGCTGACGTAATGTCGCCAATTCGACTCCCGATTGTCACTGCCGTTCACCGATACCGCCCTGCCTGCCGCCATTCCTCAGCCTGAGGGATTGAAATCGCCCTTCACCTTCTCGATCACCTCGTCGATTCTGGCCTTCGCCTCGTCGCTCAACTCCTCGGACTTTGTGATGTCATCCAGCACATCCTGATGGTGATCGCGCATATAACCCAACACATCCTGTTCGAAGCGCTGAATATCCGCCGTCGGCAATTCGTCAGCCGATACGCCCACGGACAGGGACACCACCTGCTCGCCCAAGGACATGGGGCCGAACTGGCCCTGCTTCAGAATCTCTGTGAGCTTTTCACCGCGGCTCAGCAGGTTCCGCGTGGCCGCATCCAGGTCGGAGGCCCCGAACTGTGCAAATGCCCGCACCTCGTTGTAGCGTGACATATCCCCCTTCAGGGTATTGGACACAGCCCGCATCGCCTTCGTCTTGGCGGCACTCACCCTCGAAACTGAGGCCCCGACGTCCATCGCCGGCCGGATGCCCGAGTAGAACAGTTCGGGTTTCAGCAAGATCTGTCCGTCTGTAATCGAAATTACATTGGTCGGAACGAAAGTGGAGACATCCCCCTCGAGGATTTCGATCACGGGCAATGCCGTCAGTGAACCGCTGCCCTCTTCATCGCTCAGCTTGCAGGCCCGCTCCAGGAGCCGGGAATGGAGATAGAACACATCTCCGGGGTAGGCCTCACGTCCAGGGGGCCGTCGCAGAACGAGCGACATCTCCCGGTAGGCCCACGCCTGCTTGGACAGATCATCATAAATGATCAGCGCGTGTTCGCCCTTGTCACGAAAGTACTCGCCCATCGAGCAACCCGCATAGGGGGCCAGGAACTGGAGCGGCGCCGGATCGCTGGCAGTTGCCGAAACCACGATCGTGTAATCCATCGCCCCGTTGGCTTCAAGTTCCGCAACCACCTTGGCGACAGAAGACGCCTTCTGACCGATGGCCACATAGATGCACTTGATTCCGGAATCTTTCTGATTGATAATCGTGTCCAGCCCGATGGCGGTTTTTCCCGTCTGTCGGTCGCCAATGATCAGTTCGCGCTGTCCCCGTCCAATCGGCGTCGTAGAATCCACGACCTTGAGCCCGGTCTGCAGGGCCTCGGTCACGGGTTGACGTGCGATTACGCCCGGGGCGATGCGTTCCACGGGCAGAGTCTGATTCGTGTCGATCGCTCCCTTCCCGTCAAGAGGCTGCCCGAGCGGATTCACCACCCTACCCAACAACGCCTCCCCTACCGGTACTTCCACGATGCGTCCGGTCCGCTTGACGACGTCACCCTCCTTGATGAAAGTGTCGTCTCCGAACAGAACGCACCCGACATTGTCCGCTTCGAGGTTCAAAGCCATCCCCATAATGTCGTTCGGAAATGCCACAAGCTCGCTCGCCTGCACGTTCGCCAGCCCATGTACGCGGGCGACCCCGTCACCCACCTGCAGCACCGTCCCCATTTCGTAGATGTCCATCTCCCGATCGGCCTCGAGAATCTGCCGCTTCAGGATGTCGGAAATTTCGTCCGGTCGAATCTGTAAATTGATTGCCATATCTTCTCCGTTACGGTCAGCTCACCTCACACTCAGCAGTCGATGCAGTTGACTGAGTTGTGTTTCAAGCGTTCCATCGAATACTTTGTCATCCAATCGGGCAACGAAGCCTGCCTTGATGGCTTCGTCTACCGTGATCTCAACGTTCACTTCCTTACCGATGTATGCCGTCAGCCGTTCAGCCAGGCGCCCCTGCTGTTCAGACGAAAGTGCCACGGCCGAGCGTACCTGCGCAGTTACGACCCCCCGGCGCTCATCCATCTCTTCCACGAACTGTTGCAGGATGTTCTCGAGCACGCGCCCGCGGCCCTTCTCGCATAGCACGGAAAGGAAGTTGAGCGTCAGGCCTTGAAGCTTTCCGGTGAGTAAGGAGCGCAGTGCCTCCTCTTTGCGCTGTGGATGGATCAGAAGATCGGCAAGAAACCCACACAGGTCTTCAGAATCGCGCAGAAGTCCGATGAGACCCTGAACGTCCTCCTCGACCGCCTCCAGCACACCCTGCTCTTCAGCGGCTCCCATCAGAGCCCGCGAGTATCTGGCAGCAACGCCGGTTTCCTGCAAAATGCCCCCCGCGCTCAGTTCGAGTTCGAATCCGGAATTCGATCGATGTATTCGTCAACCAGCTTCCGGTTTCTGGCATCGTCCAGGTTCTCATCCAGCACCTTCCCGGCAGCCTGAATCGCCAGGTCGGCCACCTGTCTCCGAAGCTCAGAGATGGCCCGATCTTTCTCTTGTTGAATCGTCCTGCTGGCCTGCTCGATCATCTGTTCCGCCTGGACCTCCGCCCGCTGCCGCACGTCCTGCGCCAACCGCTCAGCCGCTTCCCGTCCCCTTGCCACGGTCTCCTGGGCATCCACCCGGGCTTTGGCCATCCCCTGCCGATTCTCCTCCACCGCTGCCTGAGCGTCCGCTTTGGCCCTTTCGGCTTGGTCCAACGACTCTTGAATCCGTTGCTCGCGCTCGGCAAGCATCGCCAGCAGCGGCTTCCAGGCCACTGCCCTCAGAACGACGAGCAGGACAACGAAGGTCACGATAGTCCAGATCATCAAGCCGGGTTCGATCTCTAATAGCATAAACCCCTACCTTCCCGTTGGAACTCAGGGCGGACTCGACAGTGCCCGACAGGTCGAAAGATGAGAAGCCTACTTGGTCGCCAGAACGATGCAGATCACCTGCCCGAACAGCGCGATACCTTCGATGAGCGCCGCAGCGATGATCATAGACGCCCGAATATCGCCCGTCGCTTCCGGCTGGCGGGCTGTGCCTTCCAACGCCTGCCCGGCCAGGCGGCCGATCCCCAATCCGGCACCAATCGTTACGAGTCCGGCACCTATACCCGCCGCCAAGTACCCATAAGCTTCTGCTGCCAAGGTTGTCGCTTCAGCTGCCACAATACTCCTCCTTTTTTGGACCCGAGTATGAAAACGGATACGATGAGTTTCTACTTAGTGCTCCTGATGAACTGCCATCCCGATAAACACCGCTGAAAGAAGCGTGAAGATGTAAGCTTGAATAAGTGCCACGAAGATTTCCAGCATATTCACCGCCACCGCGAATAGGACGGAAGCCGGTGCCACAGCGAGGGTCTTGAAGGTGAAGATCAGCCCCAGCATAGAGAGAATCACGATGTGGCCCGCTGTCATGTTTGCGAAGAGACGGATGCACAGGGCAAACGGTTTTGCGAACAGGCTCACGATCTCAATGGGAATCATGATCGGGAGCAGCCAGAAGGGTAAACCGTGCGGGATGAGCCCCCTGAAATAGGCGAAAAATCCGTTGTGCACAATGCCGCCAACCTGAATGACGATGAACGAACAGATGGCGAGCGCCGCGGTCACGTTGATATTCCCCGTGGCCGTAGCCCCGTACGGGATCAGTCCCAGCAGGTTGCAGGTGATGATAAAGAAAAAAACAGTAAGTAGGAAGGAGAGGAACCGCCCAGCCTCCTTCACGCCGATGTTAGGGACCGCGATCTCGTCCCTGATATAGACGACCAGGGCCTCGACCACGTTCGAAAACCCCGACGGCACCAGCCCCCGACGCCGAACCGAAATCGTGAGGACAACCAGCAGGAATAGTGACGCGACCCACATCATCACGACGGCTCGAGTGATCGACAGGTCGATACCGAACAGTTCGAGGTGAGGCAGGTGCAGGTGTCCCCAGGGGAGATGGAGTTCCGAGGAGTCGAGGATATGATCCATCAGGAAGTCCCCTCCCTCCTCGGACGCCTGTTGTCCCGCTTTCTGTGCGCTGCCCTCAGCCATATCTCAAATCCCTTCCTTCGAGACCTGGGCGGGAAACCGTCTCATCAGAAACCGAATCTCAAGGATCTGAAACCCGACGAAAAACGAGATCAGCGACAGGGTCAGAGCCAGGACGTCCACGTGTGTATACTTGATCATGAGCAAAAAGGCCAGGCCGACGCCGATCAGCCGAATCAACATCCCTCCGAGGATAGTCCTCAAGAACACCCCGTGAGGCTTCTCGAACGCCCAGACCGCAGACAGGCAGCCCACCAGGACGTTCAGGGCGCCGATCCCGCATCCCGCCACAAACCCCAGCAGGGAAGCAACGCCTGAGTAGGCGTAGATCGGATAGGTCCCGAGGGCGAGGACCACGACGCAGACTAGCCCGATCTGTCTTATAAACTCGGCAGCTCCCAACCGTCACTCCTGCTCTTCAGGCGTCTGCTCATCTCCTTCGGCCTCTGGCTTATTCCCCTGAAGCCGAAGCACCGTCCTGAAGAAACTGTAAAAACCAACGCCCGCACCCACAAACGCGCCTACAAGCATCAACATCGGCGAGGTTTCAAACCGCTTGTCAAGCCACCATCCCACGGCCATGCAGAACAAGACAGGTGCGACAAGCTCGACACCAAGGCCCAGATAGGGTCCGACCTGGCTGTAAACTCGAGCCCGGCTGGACGATTTAGATTCCCCTGCCATGAGCGGGGGTCCTGGAAGACAGGATCAGAGTTTCAGGATCCAGATGTCACATAAGGGATGAGATCGTCTCCAAGGCCTTCTCCAGAAGGCCGGATGGAGAGACACCGATGTATAGGGTCGCTAAAAACGTGATCAGCACCGCCGCGCGAGAAAACAGTGGCATGGGCAGTGCAGGGGGTTCCACCGAGGGCTGACGCATATACATGCTGACGACGACGCCCAGGTAGAAGTAGACAGAAACCAGGCTGTTGAGGACCCCGATGATGGCCAGGGAAACCAGCCCGGCTTCAACCGCGGCGCTGAAGATATAGAATTTTCCAAAGAAGCCCGCAGTGGGAGGAAGCCCGGCAAGCGACACCATGAATAGCGTCATCGCGAGTCCAAGGCCGGGATGCCGAAATCCGAGCCCTGCATAGCCGGAAATGTCCAGATTTTCTTCCCCTTTTCGGCCTACGAGAATGACGACCGCAAACGCCCCGATATTCATAAATGTGTAGGCCATGAGGTAAAACAGCGCGGAGGAAATTCCTCTTTCGCTTCCAGCGGCCAAGGCCACGAGCAAGTAACCGGCGTGGGCCACACTCGAGTAGGCCAACATCCGTTTGATGCTGCGCTGACTGAGTGCACTCAGATTGCCCACGGTCATCGTCAAGACCGCCAGCACCCAGAGTGCTGCCGTCCACTCGACCCGGAGCGACGGCATGGACACCGTCAGCACCCTGAGAAAGGCAACAAAGGCGGCCGCCTTGGGTCCCGCCGAAATGAACGCCGTGATCGCGGTCGGTGCCCCCTCGTAGACGTCAGGCGCCCACATATGGAACGGCACTGCTGCCACCTTGAACCCGAACCCGACGATCAACATCGCGAGACCCCCGAGCAGGACGAAATCTCCGCTGAACCGTCCCTGTGAGAGGGCCAGTCCGATCTCTCGCAGGTTGGTCGTCCCGACAGCCCCGTAGACGAGGGCAATGCCGTAAAGCAGGAAGCCTGTCGCGAAGGCCCCGAGCAGCAGGTACTTCAGGGAGGCCTCGTTCGATGTCGGCCGCCCCCTCAGAAAGCCGACCAGGATGTAGAGCGAGATGGACATCAGCTCGATGCCCAGGAAGATCACGATCAGGTCTCCGGCCGCGGCCATCAGCATCATTCCGAGCGTTGCCGAAAGCAGCAGCAGGTAGTATTCGCTGCGCGAGGCGACCTCACGAGCCAGGTAGCCCCTCGATATCGCGATCGTCAACCCGGTCCCGATCAGGAAGATCGCATTCGAGAAAAGCGCAAAATTGTCCAGGACCATCATCCCGCTGATTCCGTATTCCCACCGTCCCCAAAGCCCAATCCCGGGCAATGAGGGGATCAGCGCTACGACCGTCCCAAAGAGCGCCACATAAGCTGCCGGCGTCCCCCTGTTCTTTGGCCACACGATGTCGATGCAGAGCACCAGCAGGAAGGCCCCCGACACGATCAACGCCGGTATGAGAATGGTCCAATTCAGGTCAGACAAACGAGTAAGCCCCGGAAAAATTCATTAGATATATTAATAAATCTCAGGTCGAATAAAAAGTCAAGCGAAAAGGCCGATTGTCCCTGAATTCAACTTAAAATAATATTTTACAATGTCTTAATAGATAACAAACGTCAGAATTATGAACAGCGGTACCAGGATCAAGACTGAGTAGAGCATATACCCGAAGAAGCTGGGCATGGGAACGCCGTTCTCTTCGGCGATCGATTTGACCATGAAGTTCGGGGCGTTTCCGATGTAGGTGTTCGCACCCATGAACACCGCGCCTAAGGAGATCGCCTTCAGAAACGCTACGAATCGTGCGATCTGCGCTGGATCCGCACCCAGCGTGCCCCACGCCTCTGGTGCCATGCGTAGGGCCTGGCGGATCGTATCCTCTGTCAGCCCCAGCTTGCCGAGGGCAGAGGTAAAGAACGTCAGGTATGTCGGGGCGTTGTCCAGGAAGCTGGACAGCACGCCTGTGATCCAGAAATAGCTGGCTTCGTTTTTCGCGGCGCGAATGACGAAGGCCAGACTGCCCTGCTCCCCGGCCTTCAAGATCGCGAGCGCCGGAACGATAGTCATAAAGATCCCCGCGAACAGGTAGCCCACCTCCTTGATCGGAAACCAGGTGAACCCGTTCGCCTCCCGGAGCGTCCAGGGCGTAAACTTGAGCGAAAGCAGACCCATTACGATAATCAACACATCACGCACCAGACTTTGCAAAGCGATGTGCACACCGAGGACGTTCAGCTCCACGTGAGGATTCCAGAAACCGCTCAGCAGCACAGCGCCCATCACCCCACCCAGAAAGATCAGGTTGTAGAGCCCATCGACGCCGAGCGGAGCCTTCTCTGCTGAGGCCTCCCCCTCCGGTACCTGCCCCTGCTCGCGCTTGTAGTAGATCGTATCTACCACGAAGAAGATCCCCAGGAGGGCCAGCGAGATCGCGGCCATCTCTGGAAGCAGAGCCATGGTCCAGAAGAAAGGAACCCCGTGGAGGAAGCCCAGGAAGAGGGGCGGATCGCCAAGGGGTGTGAGCGAGCCCCCGATGTTGCTCACAAGAAAGATGAAGAAGACCACCACGTGGACTTTCGACTTTCGGGTCGCATTGGCCCTCAGAATCGGACGGATGAGCACCATCGAGGCCCCTGTCGTCCCCATCCACGACGCCAGAACCGTACCGATGAAAAGCATGACGGTGTTCGCCACCGGCGTTCCAGCAATAGACCCCCGCACCACGATCCCGCCGGCCGCGGTATACAGCCCCCACAAGAGAATGATGAACGGGAAATAATCGGCCAGGTAAATATGCAGGATTTCGTGGAAGGCGTCTCCTCTGTAGGCGAACAGGAAGGGAATCGCGAAGATCAGCGCCCAGGCTGCGGACACTCTTCCAAAGTTGTGGTGCCACCAATGGGAATTCACAAGAGGTATAACGGCAATCGATAGCAGGATCCCGATAAACGGGATGACGCTCCACAGAGACAACATTTCGCCTAGATTCGCCTGCTCACCTCCCCCGCCTGCAGCAAACGTGTCGGTTGGGGTGCCAAACGCGATCAACAAAAACACCAAGAGGTTCCATCCCATTACTTGCTCCTCCCGTGGGATTTCAGTGAGGCGAACGGTGTGCGGTTGGACGGATCGAGGGCGTAGTCCCTGTCTGATCCCTGCATCTGACGACCGTGTACGTGTGAGATCAGGTGCTTGGCGGATGTCTCTGTCTTCGATAGAAAGGTCTTTGGGTAGATCCCGATCCAGAACATCAGAAGCACGAGCGGTAGCATAACCACCCATTCCCTGATCGAAAGATCTGTCAGGCCCCGATTTTCTTCGTGAGTCACTTCCCCCCAGACGACCCTCTGAAACATCCAGAGCATGTAGACCGCCGCCAGGACAATCCCCATCGTGGCGATGATCCCGAGCACCCAGCTCGCCTTGAATGCCCCCAGCAAAATCAGGAATTCACCCACGAATCCGTTCAGCCCGGGGACGCCGATCGAAGACATGGTCGTGATCATGAAGAACGTGGCGAACACCGGTATCGTTCTTGCCAGTCCACCGAAATCAGAAATAAGCCGGGTGTGCCGCCGCTCGTAGATCATCCCGACGATCAGGAACAGCGCACCCGTGGATAGTCCGTGATTCACCATCTGGATAATTCCGCCCTGAAGGCCCTGTACATTGAGCGCAAAAATTCCGAGCACGACAAACCCGAGGTGGCTCACGCTGGAATAGGCCACGAGCTTCTTGATGTCCGGCTGAACCATCGCCACGAGCGCGCCGTAGATGATGCCGATCACGGAGAAGACCATAATCAGAGGCGTGAAATGAAGCGAGGCCAGTGGAAAGAGCGGGAGACAGAATCGGACCAGTCCGTACGTGCCCATCTTCAGGAGGACGCCGGCAAGGATCACGCTCCCGGCAGTGGGGGCCTCGACGTGGGCATCCGGCAGCCAGGTGTGAAACGGGAACAGAGGCACCTTGATCGCGAAACTGAGGAAGAAGGCAGCAAAGAGCCAGTACTGTGCTTCACGGGCAACGGAGAACCCGTAAAGCGTCAGCAAATCGAACGTGTAGACCCCTGTCTCCTGGCCGTGCAGAAAATAGAGATAGATGATCGCGACGAGCATCAGCAGGCTTCCAGCCAATGTGAAGAGCACGAATTTGATCGTCGCGTAGATCCTCCGCTCGCCCCCCCAGACGCCGATCAACAGGTACATCGGGATCAGCATCGCCTCCCAGAAGACGTAAAACAGAAAAAGGTCAATCGAACAGAAGACGCCGAGCATCCCCGTTTCAAGGAGCAACATGGCGGCCATGAACTCGCGCACGCGCGACGTGATCGCTGTCCACGACGCCAGAATCGATATCCAGGTCAGGAGCGTCGTGATCAGAACCAGCAGGAGGCTGATTCCGTCGATTCCCAAGTGGTAGCTTATCCCGAGATTCTCCACCCACGGGACCCGTTCCACGAATTGCATCGCGTGGGCATCTGCTCTAAACCGGAGGAACAGGGGAATCGCAAGGACGAAATCGACGATCGAAACGGCGAGCGCCGCCACCCTGCTGAAATTGTCTCTTCCCCGGCCGAAGAGCATGACAATTACGGCCCCCGCCAGAGGGAAGAAGATGAGTATGGTAAGCAGTCCGGGCATGTCAGAGTTTCTGGACTAAGGAAAGGTGACCAGGTAGATCATCACGACAACGCCAAGGGCCATCCAAAGGGCATAGGTCGGGGCAACGCCAGTTTGAAACCGGGCCGTAACCCATCCAAATGCCTTAACAGAATACCCAAGCGCGTTGGCGAGGCCATCGATCACGATCGTATCGAGAATATCCCACAAGCCGTCGGAGAAGCGACGCAGGGGCCTCACGAAAGTCGCATAGTAAATCTCATCCACATACCACTTTCGTTTGAGAAGCTGATAGAGCGTCGAAGCCGATTCGACGCCGAGCCGCCCCGACAGGTGCATCTTCAGCGCCACCGCGATCCCGACCAGCCCAGCGACAACCGAGATCGCCATCAACATGCCGTCCGATAGGCCGTGCGAACCACCTTCGGTCACGGCGTGACTGCCCACTACGGACGCCAGGAATCCATCGATCCATCCGTGACCCGGCGGTACGCCTACGAATCCCGTCAGGACCGAGCCAACGGCGAGAACGACGAGCGGAACGGTCATGCTGCGTGGCGATTCGTGGGCGTGCGCGTGGAGCCCGTCATCACGAGGCGTCCCGTGAAATGTCATGAAGATCAGTCGGAACATGTAAAAGGCGGTCATCGCAGCACCGATCACGCCCAGCCCCCAGATCGCGATGTTTCCTGAATGATACGCGCTCACAAGGATCTCGTCCTTGCTCCAGAAGCCACTGAGTGGAGGGATGCCTGCAATCGCGAGCGCTCCGATCCAGAAGGTTATGCCGGTAACCTTCATCTTCGAGAGCAGCCCGCCCATCTTTCGCATATCCAGTTCGTCCGACATTGCGTGCATCACGCTGCCCGCCGCCAGGAACATCAATCCCTTGAAAAAGGCGTGGGTGAACAGGTGGAAGATGCCCGCGGCATAAGCCCCGACACCTACGCCGACAAACATGTATCCGAGCTGGCTCACGGTGGAATAGGCAAGGACGCGCTTAATATCGGTATTCACCAGTGCGATGGTAGCGGCCAGCAATGCGGTGAAGATGCCCACCCAGGCAACGACGGCGCCGGCAGTCGGGGCCATCGTATAAAGCACGTTCGAGCGCGCCACCATGTAGACACCGGCCGTCACCATCGTGGCTGCGTGAATCAGGGAGCTGACGGGTGTCGGGCCCTCCATCGCGTCCGGCAGCCAGACGTAGAGCGGAAACTGCGCCGATTTTCCGCAGGCCCCCACGAACAGGAGGAGGGCGATCGCCGTGGCCATGCCGGTCGAGAGCGATTCTGCTTTGGCAAACACCGCTTCAAACTCGACGGTCCCGAGATAGAAGACCATCAGAAAGATCCCGATCAGAAACCCGAAGTCTCCGATCCGATTCACCACGAACGCCTTCTTTCCTGCCTCCGAGGCGGAGTCTCGTTCGTACCAGAAACCGATGAGGAGATATGAACAAAGTCCCACACCCTCCCAACCCACGAACATCAGCAGGTAGTTGTTCGCGAGCACCAGAATCAACATCGAGAACACAAATAGGTTCAGATAGGCGAAGAACCTCGAGAAGCTCCGGTCCCCGTGCATGTAGCCCAAAGAATAGATATGAATGAAGAACGAAACCGTGGTCACAGTGCAAATCATCATCGTGGACAACGCATCCACCTGGAATCCGACCGCGGCCTTAAAGGTCCCTGAGGCGATCCACTCATAGACGTTCGCGTTCAGCGTCTCCCCGCCCACGACCCGGTACAGCACGCTGAGCGAGAGCAACCACGAAAGCCCCACCATCGTGGTACCCACATATCCAGATGCGGTCTTGAGGCGGCTTCCGAAGAGTCCGTTTACCACCGCTCCAAACGCGGGAAACAGGATGATGAGGATGACCGTCGTTAGCATGGGAATCAGTTTCGAGTTTCGAGATTCGAGTTAGTAACCAGAGTCCGGAGCAGAATCAAAAGAGAATAGCGAATGTCGAATAATGAACGCCGAATGTCGAAGGAGTAAGGAACAAAACCACGAGTACTGGAGCAGCTAGATCGCAACACGCCACTCGGCTTTTTCCTTTATCATTCGACATTCTGCTGTTCGATATTCACTATTCGTACTTCTCCGCACCCTCTGCGGTTCCGCAATCGATACCCATCTACCATTTGAGCAGATTCACCTGTGTTACATCTATTGTCTCTCTGTTCCTGAACAGGGCGATGATGATCGCCAGTCCAACGGCCACTTCCGCGGCGGCAACCGCCATCACGAAGAAGACGAAGACTTGACCCGAACCCACGCCATTGTGTCGAGCGAAGGCCACAAACAGGAGGTTGACGGCGTTCAGCATCAACTCGATACACATGAATATGACGATTGCATTGCGCCGGGTCAGCACCCCCGCAACGCCGATCGCAAACAGGATCGCGCTCAAAATCACGTAGTATGAGATCGGTATCGCCATTTCAAACACCGGTAGTTTCCGTGCAACGACTACGTTTGATCACCAGTCCCCGTCGGCTCCCGCTTGACCAGTACGATCACCCCGATCAGCGCCACGAGAAGGATGATTCCTACGACCTCAAACGGAAATAGAAAATCTGTGAACAGCAGTTTGCCAAGATATGACACGTTCTCTTCCTGCATCGCGGACCGTTCGGCAGAAGCTGTTGCGTTCAACTGTCGACCCGCAACGATACCCACCTGGGTAACGAGGATGGCCATCAGAAGGATTACTGCGAACTGCCTGTAGCGTCCCGGCATTGGCTCTGCATCTCCGTGGCCCAGGTTCAAGAGCATAATCACGAACAAAAAAAGGACCATAATCGCCCCGGCATAGACGATCACCTGGACCGCCGCGAGGAAGTAGGCCTCCAGCAAAACAAAAAGCCCTGCCAGGGCGAAAAACGTTCCCACTAGCGACAGGGCGCAGTAGACCGGGTTTCGGAACAGGACAAGCAGTACCGCGGATACCACGGCGACAAAGGCGAACAGAAAGAAGAAAAACGCCTCCATCTTCCCTCCCAGGCCGGCTGCTTGCTTACCTGGCCAGAGTAATCAGCAGTCCGGTCACGAAGACGTTCAACAGCGAAAGGGGCAGCAACACCCTCCACCCCAACCACATCACCTGATCATAGCGAAACCGGGGCAGGGTCCAACGTACCCAAAGGAAGAGGAACATAAAGAACCCGGTCTTGACCGCGAACGCAGCCACCTTCAAAAGGCTTGCTTGCAGCGAGACGTCACCCGGTTCGATCAGCCAGGGGACGTGCCATCCTCCGAAGAAAAGCGTAGCCACCACGGCGGAGGCCGTAATCATGTGGGCATACTCAGCCATGAAAAACATGGCGAACTTCAGGCTACTGTACTCGGCGTGGTAGCCTGCGACAAGCTCTTGTTCAGATTCAGGCAGATCGAATGGCAGCCGGTTTGCTTCGGCAAACGCCGAGGTTGTAAAGATGACAAATGCGAGGGGCTGTGTGAATACGTTCCAGCGCGGTAGAAATCCGAACAGCGTATGTGATGCCTGGACGTTCACGATATCGTTAAGACGCAGGGATTCCGAAATCATCAGTACACCAATCAGAGACAAGCCGAGTGAAAGCTCGTAGCTGATCATCTGAGCGGAGGCCCGAATACCCCCCAGAAGAGCGTATTTGTTGTTGGAAGCCCACCCCCCGAGCACGACCCCGTAGACCCCGAGCGAGCCCATCGCAAGAATGTAAAGGATGCCGACATTCACGTCGGCGATCTGAAGTTGGACGTTCCTTCCAAACAAGGTAATGGTGTCACCGAACGGGATCACCGCAAACCCAATCAAGGCCGGAATCAGAATCGCGGGGGGGGCGGCCAGATAGACGACGAGATTCACGTGGTTGGGAATGACATCTTCCTTGAACAGAAATTTGAGACCGTCTGCCAGCGGCTGAAGCAGTCCCCAGGGCCCCACGCGGTTCGGTCCCAACCGATTCTGGATGAACGCACTCACCTTTCTTTCGGCCAATACGAGGTAGGCGACCGCACCCAGCAGAACTGCGATCACAACAACGACCTTAATCAAGCTTTCGAGCGCGTAATCCATAAACACCTGGTTATGCTTAAAAGAGAATGTCGAGTGATCCAGTACTGCAATACTCCAGAATCGGGAAGTTTTTCAATATCCATCATTCTGTTTTTGCTTCGCCCAGAGGCATCCCCTGATTCCCCAGTTTCTCGAAGCCCACAGCCTCGAAGACTTTGACGGAACCGGCCAAATCGGCCAAGACATCCTCTGCCTGTTCGTACGCCGCTTCAGTTCCCATAACTTCCAGAAAGTCTTTCAAGATCTCCCAGTCTGCTTTTGCATCACCCGGGGGTGCAAGCCCGCGCCGAATTCGCTGGACGCGGCCGGTGTGGTTGGTGAACGTTCCATCTTTCTCAATGAAGGACGCCCCCGCCAACACAACGTCGGCCCTTCGAGTCAGATCGCTCGACGAGATGGTTTGGACGACCAGAAAATCCAGCTTGGCGAGCGTTTCCATCTCACTCTCCGTGAACACCTCTTCCGAATCTCCGCCGAGGAAGTAGAGGGCCTTGATCTTGCCGCTGTTTATGCCGCTCCAGATCTCCTGGGCATCTACGCTAACACCACCCAGGATTTCCGCTGCTCCCCTCGCGTTAGGCGACTTTTCCGCCCGGATCGTAAACCCGCTCTTGAACGCGACGTCTCCCTCCGAGCTGACACGTGTCCTGATCGCCACAGGGCCGCCCTTGAGAACCGTTTCAAAAAGCCTGCCGAATAGAAACTGTTCTTCGTTGGTCACGTGTCCGGAAACAAATCCAGCGACGGCTTCACTTCCGTGAGTCCCCTGAACACCCTCTAACCCCTCCTTGACTCGGTTCAGCGCCGCATCCCAAAGGACCAGGTCCTCCTCCTCCCCCTTTCCCACGAGCGGAAAGAACAGGCGGTTTTCGCTGTGAACATATCCCCAGCCATGGCGTCCGTCATCGCACATCCAGTAGTCGTTCACGTCCGAGTTTTCGCGTGGTACGAGCCGGTATATTCGCTCGTTGTTCAGGTCCGCTCGAATGTTGCAGCCTGTGCTGCAGCCGGGGCAAATCGTATCCACGCCCTTGAGGAACCAGACCCGCTGCTTGAACAGGAAGTCCTTATCCAGCAGCGCACCCACGGGACAGATGTCCACGGTATTCCCCGAAAGCCGGTTGTCCAAACGAATCCCGGGGAAGATATCAACCTCGTTGTGCACACCGCGATTGAAATAGCCAAGCTCACTCGTACCAGAGATCTCGTCACAGAAACGAATGCACCGCGTGCACCGGATACAGCGATCCGAATAGAGCAGCGTATGTTCCCCGATGTCCTTCTTTGGCTGGATCGACTTGGCTTCAAAGAATCGGCTCTCTCCGGGACCGTGGGAATAGCTGTAGTCCTGCAGGTGACACTCGCCCGCCTGGTCGCAAACAGGACAATCCAGCGGGTGGTTGATCAGCAGAAACTCCATCACCGCCTTGTGTGTCTCCTTGACGAACTCGCTCTGAGTCTCAACGACCATGCCCTCTGTCGGCATAGCCGTGCACGAAGGCAGGAGACCACGCCTCCCGTTGGCCTCGATCTCCACGAGGCACATCCGGCAGTTCGCCGGTGCGCTCAATCCGGGATGGTAACAGTAGTGAGGGATGTGAATCCCCTGATCCAGGGCCGTCATCAAAACGTTTCTGCCTGGAACAACCTCAATCTCTTTATCGTCGATCGTAAAAGTAGCCATCTATGATCACCCGGATGTTCAATTCTTACTGATCGCGTAATTGCTGATCAGCGCCTCAAAATCCTTTCGAAAGACCTGCAAGAATCCGTGGATGGGATAGGAGAAGGCAGCCCCGAACGGACATATGGTGGTCCAGGGTCCTAGGAACGGAGAGACGCGATTCGCGATATCTGACAGCGTATCCAGATCCTCCGGCAGGCCCTGTCCGTGTTTGATTCGCCTGAGAATATCACGTGCCCACGGACATCCCTCCCTGCACGGCGTGCACTGACCGCACGACTCGTGTGCAAAGAAATTCATCAAATTCAACAAGGCGTCGACGACGCAGGTGGTATCATCCATCACGATAACACCTCCTGTCCCGAACATCCCCTTGTATTCACCCCTGCCGGGTATTTGAAAGTTGGAAGGATCCATCACGATATCGATCTCGCCCGGCATCATGGGTGGTGTAGACGCACCTCCAGGGATCACTGCCTTGAGCTTACGGCCTTCCGGAAGCCCTCCTGCCAAATCGTAGACGATCTCCCGCATGGTCGCTGAACCGATCTCCAGCTCCCACATTCCAGGATTTTTCACGTGGCCGCTGACGCAAAAAATGAACGTGCCTGGAAATTTCTCGCTGCCTATGCCTTTGAACCAGTCCGAACCCCTGTTGATGATGTGGGGCACATAGGATAGGGTCTGCACGTTGTTTACGATGGTCGGACAATCAAAAGCCCCCTTTTGGGCCGGGAAAGGCGGCTTAGCGCGAGGTTCGGCTCGCTTCCCCTCCAGGGATGCGATCAGACCCATCTCCTCTCCACATATATAGGCCCCTGCACCAGGATGCGTGTACACCTCCAGATCATAGCCCGTTCCAAGGATGTTCTTTCCGATGTATCCAGCCTTGCGGGCCTGATCGATCATCCGGTCCATCTGCACCAGTTCCTCCCACATCTCGCCCCGGATGTAGATGTAGACCACGCTTGCCCGAATCGCATACGCCGCGATAATCGTACCTTCCAGCAACTGATGAGGATTCTCCTGCAGAAGCTGCCGGTCCTTGAACGTCCCCGGCTCACTCTCATCGGCGTTCACGCACAGGTAGGAAGGCACCTCAGGTTCCTTTGGCATAAAACCCCACTTCATCCCCGTAGAGAACCAGGCCCCACCGCGCCCCGAAAGTCCCGATTCCTTCACGTTCTCGATCACCTCATCGGGTGTCAGTTTCAGAGCCTTCTCCAGGGCTTTATATCCACCATGCCCTTTGTAGACATCAATGTCTTGAAGGTTCTCAACGCCAAACAGTTCGGTAATAATCTTGTATTCTTCTACGGCCACGGCCAGTGGACCTCACGTGAAAGTAAAAGGATTCACTCCAGCCCGTTCAAAAGCTCGTCCATCTTCGCCTTGCTGACGAATCGGTGCAGCGTGTCGTTGATTCGAATGGCAGGCGCCCCTTCGCAGGCCGCGATGCACTCGGCCTTCGTCAACGTGAACTTTCCGTCTTCGGTGGTCCCACCCACGTCGATCCTCAACCTGCTCTTCAGATGGTCCACGACCTCTCTGGCTCCGCAGAGCGCACAGGAAAGTGTGCTGCAAACCTGTATCACGTGCTTCCCTACCGGGGCTTTGTAGAACATCGGGTAAAAACTCATCACACCCGCTGCCCGCGCGGGAGGCATCTCCAACATTTCGGCAATGTAACGAAGTCCTTCCATCGAGATGTAGCCCCACTCCCGCTGTGCAAGATGGAGGATGGGAAGAATCGCCGCCTCCTTCCAGCCACTTGGATAGTGACCGATGATCTCTTCGCACGCCTTCTGGGTCTCGGGAGACAGTGTCTCGGCCATGTCAACTACCTGGTCAATCGCGGATTGCGGAATTCGGATTTCGGATTGAACCCGCCTCCGTGCGGATAGCGCGATTCATCAGATGCTTGCGATCAACGAACGACGATCCTGTCGTGTCCGAAAGGACACGACGCACGATCCACGGTTCTTACCGGTCCAGTTCACCTGCAATCACGTTAATACTCCCCAGGACGGCGACCACGTCCGCTATCATAAGTCCTTCGATCATCCCGGGGAACGACTGGTAGTTCATGAAAGAAGGTGGGCGTATTCTCAGTCGGTAGGCCTCGCCTGTTCCGTCACTTACAATATAGAAACCCAGCTCTCCGTTGGGGGCCTCCGTCGCTACATAGGTCTCTCCCAAAGGCGGCGTAAGCCCGTGCCCATCCATCGTCACTTTGAAGTGGTGAATGAGCGACTCCATACCCGAATACACCTGATCCTTTTCGGGTAGGATGACCTTGGCATCATCCACTTTCACAGGGCCTTCCGGGAGGCGATTCACAGCCTGTTCCACGATCCGAACGCTCTGCCTCAACTCCTCCATTCGGACCAGGTATCGATCGTACACATCGCCGTTCTCGCCAACTGGAATCTCGAAATCGAAATCCTCGTAGCCCATGTAAGGCTCGGCTTTTCTCATATCGTAGTCCACTCCGGAACCCCGTAGCATTGGTCCGGTCATGTTCCAGGCGATGGCATCTTCAGGGGATACTACGCCAATTCCTTTCGTTCGGTCAATCCAGATGCGGTTCCGAGTCAAAAGCCGGTCCACTTCGTCCATGGCCTTCGGAAACTGGACCGTGTACTCCTCTACCGCCTCCTTGAAATTCTCCGGAACGTCCCAACCCACACCACCGACTCGTGTGTAGCTGGTCGTCAACCGTGCACCCGTAACTGCCTCGAATATGTTGTAGAGCCATTCCCTCTGCTCAAAGGTGTAGAGGAAAACCGTCATCGCACCGATGTCTAATGCGTGGGTCCCCAGCCAGACCATATGGTCGGCAATGCGAGAAAGCTCAGCAAGAATCACACGGATGCAGACAGCCCGCGGGGGGACTTCCAGACCCATCAGGTGCTCCACGCACATCGCGTAGCCGATGTTGTTGCATAGCGGCGAGAGATAGTTCATTCGGTCTGTGACCGTCACCCATTGATTGTAGTTGTGATGCTCGCCCAGTTTTTCGAATCCGGTATGCAGATATCCGATATCCGGAATACACCTTACGATGCGCTCGCCTTCAAGTTCCAACGTGAGTCGAAGCGTGCCGTGCGTGGCCGGGTGTTGCGGGCCCAGATTCAAGACCATGCGCTCTGAAGCAAGAGGATCCTTATTCCCTCCGTCATCCTTGTCAAAGAAGGGATTTCCTTCGAATCCGGGGTCTTCGGGTGCGATGACATCTCGCTCCCCCTTCCCGTGCAGGGGGTAGTCCTTTCGCAGGGGATAGTCCCTGAAATTCACCGGCATAAGGATGCGGCGCAGGTCAGGATGCCCTTTGAACTGCAGGCCGAACATATCGAACACTTCTCTTTCCGGCCATTCCGCACCTTTCCAGACCGGGCAGGCAGAGTCGATCGAGCAAGTCTCCTCATCCACCAGAGCTCGAACCCTGAAGCGCTTGTTATGGGGGTGCGAGTAAAGATGATAGACGACATTGAACCGTGCATCCTGCTCTGGCCCCGGGTACTCCGAATAGTCCACCGCCGTCAGGTCCGTCAACCGGTCATACGCGAGGTCGGTATCGTCTCTCAGGAAAGTCAAAATGTCCTGCAGTTGTCCCTTCTTGCAGACCGCTGTGGTCTCGCCCTTGAAGTCGATGACCTCGAGGACCTCTTCGCCGAATCGCTCCGTCAACTTCTGAGCCGTCAAGTTCGACACGGCCTCGGCTTTTGTTTCTTCGCTCATTGTTAGGATCAGCTTCGAGTTTGAAGTTTCGGGTTTCGAGTTAAAAGACAATCACCGAAAGGGTTGCGCCTATTATTCCGCAATGGAGATACGGCTTTTCTAGTCCCAATCCAGACCCCCCTTTCGCCAAGAGTAGGCGAGGCCCAGGGCCAGGACGGCCAGAAACACGGCCATTCCGACAAATATAAAAACGCCCTGGACCAGCAGATCTTTGAAGACAACGGCCCAGGGGTAAAGGAACACGACTTCAATATCGAAGATGATGAAGTCCATCGCTACGAGGTAAAACTTGACTGAAAAGCGGAGACGAGCATCTCCGATCGGGGGGACGCCCGATTCGTAAGGAGAAAGCTTGACCGGATTGGGGCGATGAGGTCCGAACAGATGCGTCGCAGCCAGGCTGGTGAGCGCAAATCCCCCCGCGACAGCCATCAGGATCGCGATCGGAAGATAGTCCCTCAGCATGGGAAGGTGCGACCGTGCCGGCCGCTGCATGCGCAAATACTCATAAGATCAAATTCATCAAGCACTTAAGAATGTCAGAATCGGGTAAAGATAGAATAGTATATTGCACGCCCCGTAAAATGTCAAGGTATTTTGGCCCCTTGTCCCACTCTTGACCGAACGCGCTTTTTCAAGCTATTTTGGGTGGTGATACCGCCCTCACCTGTCACGATAGGAATCGAATGGCCCAGGCCGCGCCAAAGATCCTGTCCGCACTGATGCCGGTCTACAATGCGGAAAATACGCTTCCCCAAGCCCTGAACAGCCTCTTGTACCAACGGTTTCAGGACTTCGAGTTGGTCGTTGTTGATGACGGATCGGAAGACGATTCGCCATCCATCCTGAGGTATTATGCCGATCGCGATCCACGGGTCAAGCCGTTCTTTCAAGGCAGGAAGGGCATTGTGGACGCCCTGAATCTTGGGCTGGCAAATGCGGAAGGTCGTCTGATCGCGCGAATGGACTCAGATGATATCGCCCATCCGGACCGCCTGGGCTTGCAGGTTGATTTTCTTCGCTGGAACCCTGATGTTACGGTGGTCAGCTCCCTCATCCGATGCTTCCCTCGTCCACGTGTCAGGGAGGGGTTCCTGACCTATGAATCCTGGCTCAACGGTCTCTGCTCACCGGAGGATGTCGCGCGGGACATCTACATTGAAAGCCCGGTTGCCCATCCATCCACGATGATCCGCAGGGATGCGCTGGTATCCGCTGGCGGATACAAGGATTTCGGTTGGCCCGAGGATTACGACCTCTGGCTGCGACTCAACGTTTCGGGCAGCCGTTTTGCAAAGATTCCCAGGGTCCTCCTCTACTGGCGTGAAGACCCGGGAAGGCTCTCCCGTCGTCACAATCGCTACTCTGTCGAGAACTTCCTGAAGGCAAAGGCGCACTATCTGCGACGAGGACCCCTCTGCTCTGATCCCCGTGTCATTATATGGGGGGCCGGGCAGATCGGTCGACGGATCTCCAAACACCTCCAACGCGAGGGTGTTGAAATCGTTGCCTTCGTAGACATCGACCCAAGGAAGATCGATCGAACACGCCGTGGGGCACCCATCATCTCTGTGGGGGACCTCAAGCAGACTCGGATATCGAATCGGAACCCGCTTGTCCTGGCGGCCGTCCCTTCGCGTGGCGCGAGAGGTTTGATCAGGGGTCAGCTGGGAACAATGGGCCTTCTCGAAGGGAAAGACTTTATCTGCGTAGCGTGACGGTCCAACTGTAACAGGGTAACCTAGATGCTTCACCAGCTCATTGCAGGGCTATTCAAGAAGCGCCCTTCCTCTTCGAAAAAGTTGCGGCCTCAGCTCGAGATGGTCAGGCCAAATCTGGAGAACCTTCCAGAAATCTCTATCCCCGAGGGATACGATCTCAGGACGTATCTTCCCGGAGACGAAGCCGCCTGGTGCAGAATTATGGAAGGCAATGTTGGGAGGAACTGGACAGATGAGAAATGGAAGGAGCAGATCGTTCAGGACGCGCGCTTCGATCCAGGAAACCTCTTTTTCGCCACCCACGAAGGAGAGCCTGTGGCCAGCGGTTGTGCCTGGCGCCACCAGGGTGATTCAGAAGTCGGGGAACTCCACATGATTGCAGCTCTCGAATCCCACCGCGGGAAAGGGTTGGGAAACCTCATCAACGCAGCCATCCTCCATCGTCTCAAGAAACTCGAGTTCAAAAGGGCACACCTCCTCACCGACGACTTTCGTCTTGCGGCGATCAAGAGCTACTTGAAGGTAGGCTTCGTTCCTGAACATACGCACGAGAATCACAAGAAAAGGTGGAAAGACGTTCTGGAGCAACTGGGCGTTGCGGACCTAACCCCCCCAGCCTCCCTTCCCTAAAGGGAAGGGAGGAGCAAGATTTCCTTTTGCCGAAGGCAGTGCTCCTACCTTCCCTCCCTTTAGGGGAGGCCTGTCCCGAGCCTGGTCGAGGGAGACCGAGGGAGGGGTCCACGAACAACGAGCGACGATTCACGATCCACGTTCTTTAATCCGCTTCCGTGCCAGCCGGGAAATTCGATTCCAGACGCCGGCGAGCCCCATGGCTTTCTTCATCATGCTCAAGGTCTCGTCCGCGATCTTTTGGATATGCATCGTACCTTCGTAGAGTACCTCCTCCACAAACCCGCTGTCATCCGCGAATTGCCGCCTGCGCTCCCGAATGGGATCCAGGAAGGCGTTAAGGGCCTGCGTCAGTTTCTCCTTCACTTCCACGTCCCCAACCCTGCCGTTCCGATAGCGCGCCTTCAGGTCTTCGACCTCCTCCGTATTCGGATTGAACGCGTCGTGATAGATAAAAACCGGATTGCCCTCGACCGTCCCGGGAATATCGGCTCGAACGCGTTTCGGATCCGTGAACATCGCACGCACCTTCTTTTTCACGACGTCGGCCTCATCGGAGAGGAAAATCGTGTTGTCGAGACTTTTACTCATCTTGGTCTGGCCATCGGTCCCAACAAGCGTCGGGACATCTCCGATTCTGGCCTCCGGAATAGGAAAGACTTCCCCGTAATAGAGATTGAACCGCCGCGCGATCTCTCGAGTGATCTCCACGTGGGCTTCGTTGTCTTTGCCCACCGGGACGAGATGCGCGCGCGGCATCAGGATGTCCGCTGCCTGAAGCACGGGATATCCGACAAGCCCGAAAGGAATGGCGTCATCATCCATGTTGGCGGCCCGCGCCATATCCTTGATACTCGGCAGGCGAGTCAGCCGCGGCAACGTGACCAGCATCTCGAAGAACAGATTCATCTCGTAGACAGCGTGGACAGCCGACTGGAGATAGATGGTCGACTTTGAAGGGTCCACTCCGACGGCAAGGTAGTCCAGGACCATCTCGCGGATGTTTCCCCTGAGTTCATCTATATGCTCCTTCTGGGGACGGGTCGTGAGCATATGAAGGTCGGCGATCAGGAAATAGCACTCATACTCGCCCTGAAGCAGGACACGATTTTTCATGGATCCGACGTAATGACCCAGATGCAGCCTTCCCGTGGGGCGATCACCCGTCAGGATCCGCTTCTTGTCACTCATCTTTCTCGCTCCTTAAGTGACGCTTCGATGCGTCAATAAAAAACCCCCTGCTGGACGTGCCGGCAGGGGTGTTATGATAGACGCTAGGGAAAACCTGATCAAATCAGTTGGGCACACCTCGGCCAGCGGATCGTGTCGGCGCTTCGCCACCAACCAACCTTCTGGATGCTACTCGAAATTTTGGACACCGTCTTCAACAACACTGGGGTTTCCTTTCTTAAGACTTGGAGATTAAAGAGTAGGCCATTTGATCTGTCCTGTCAAGGGCCTTTTCCGCTTCTTGGCGTGACGGTTCCTCGTTCTGAATAAGGAACATCGCAAGCTTCTGTTTCGCACTCCACGCGGCCGAAAAGATGTCTGTTCCTGGCGATAAGCGCGTAACATGCCTTGAAGAGTGTGTGGATCAAAGGGACCCGATACAGCCATGTTATCACCTTGAACGGCGGAATCCTCCGGTAAATCTCGTAGACCGAATCTGCACCGATGTGGATCTTACCCTCAGCCACAACAAGCCTCAACCCGGTACTGAAATCGGAGGCTGAAAGGAGGGGAAACCTGGCCTCCGCATCAGGATTCTGGCGGGGGAGATATTCAAACTGATCCAGGTGATCTACCCTCTGAATCCTGCCCACACTCCAGAGGCAGAACCGGCACTCCCCATCGTATACGATCGCTGGCTTATTCATAGACTTAAGTTATCATTTCGCTGTGTCCTCGTCAAGCAGGAGTAGATAGCGGAGCTGGGTTCTCGAACAACGATCAACGATTTTATACCCTTGCGCCGAATTCCACGCACTTGTATCTTGAAATCGACATCACCTGCATATCAATGTCTTCAAGGAAGGATCTTCATGCCTCAGATAGATGCGATCGGACGCTCGACGGACGACCTGGATACTCCTGTGCTTCTGGTAGATCTAGATGTAATGGAGCGAAATATTCAGAAGATGGCGAACACTATGATCCAGGACGCGGGCATCCAGTGGCGCCCACATACCAAAGCGGTGAAATCCCCTGCGCTGGCCCACAAACTTCTGGACGCAGGGGCCATCGGCGTAACTTGCGCAAAACTTGGCGAAGCGGAAGTTATGGCGGCCGGAGGAATCAAAGACATCCTCGTCTGCAACCAGGTCGTGGGAGCGCGCAAAGTCACACGTCTCGTGAACCTGAGGAAGCACGCGGACGTGATAGTAAATGTCGATAGTGAAGAAAATGTGATGGAGATCGACCAGGCAGCGAGAGAGAACGACGTGACGATTCGGATCCTAATCGAAGTGGATGTAGGAACTCACCGTGCAGGTGCGCAACCCGGCGAGCCGACGCTTGCGCTAGCCAGAAAGATCTCTCAATGTAAAGGCCTGAAATTCGCGGGGCTCCAGACGTGGGAATCCCACTCACTGAGGATTCAGGACCCAGACGAGAAGCGGCAAGTGATCACGGAGGCGCTGGATCAGTTTACAGATACCGCTCGGCTGATCCGGGAGGATGGCATACCGGTCGAAATCCTCAGCTGTGGTGGGACTGGTACTTACTGGATCAGTGCATTCCATCCAGAGATTACGGAGGTCGTCGCCGGCGGCGGGATCTACTGCGATATTCTCTACAGAAATCATTTCGGCGTGGACCACGAATACGCCCTTTTTGTGCTTGCCACCGTGACGAGTCGCTCCGCACCGACTCGGATCATCTGCGACGCCGGGAGAAAGACGATGAGCGGCGATGCAGCCGAGCCGCAGCCAATCGGAATTCCCAACGTTGAATCGATCTCGCTTTCAGCCGAACACGGCACGATCCAACTCAAACAGCCGAATGATCTCCCTAGGATTGGAGATCGGATATCCTTTGTCGTCGGCTACTCCGACACGACCGTCTTCCTGCACGACCAACTCTACGCCGCCCGCGACGGCATCGTGGAAGCTGTTTGGCCACTGCTGGGTCGGGGCAAGCTGCAATAGCTTGACCACAGACGTGGCAACTGCCAAGTCCAATTTCCCACGAACGCTGGAACTCCTCCAACAAGGGATCGAAGAAGGCCTGCACATCGGCGCCCAGGTCTACGTCTCGATAGATGGCGAACCGGTCGCCGATTTTGCAATCGGAGAAGCCCGACGGGGTGTCGCGATGGAACCGGACACCCTCATGATCTGGCTCTCCTCCACAAAACCGATTGCAGCAGTTGCCCTGGCGAGACTACGCGAACAGGGCGACGTCGACTTCGGCGATCCCGTCATCCGATACATCCCCGAATTTGCTCAAAACGGCAAGGAGGCCGTCACCCTCCAGCACGTACTCACCCATACCGGCGGCTTCCGATGGGTAGAGGTCGACTGGGACAGGGATCCGTGGGACAAGATCCTCACGTCCATCTATGAGGCGCCCCTCGAACCGGGTTGGATCCCCGGTGAAAAGGCAGGGTATCACATCGCCTCAGGGTGGTTTGTCCTTGCAGAAGTTCTCAAACGGATAGACGGGAGACCTTTCGAGCATTACGTTCGCGAAGAGATCTTTGAACCGATCGGAATGATGGATTCGTGGGTAGGGCTGCCAGCAGAGCGCTATCGCAACTACGGGGGTCGTATCGGCATCATGCACATTTCGGGCAAACGGGCCCCCGAGCCCCATACCCATTTGGACACCGAGGAGGCAGCCGTCCAGTGCAAACCCGGTGGGGGCGGGCGAGGGCCCATTCGCGAACTCGGGCGTTTCTACGAAATGCTCCTGGCTGGTGGCGAGTTGGACGGTGTCCGCATCCTCTCGGCCGATTCTGTCCGGCTCCTCACGAAACCGCACCGTGTCGGGATGTTCGACGAGACCTTCAGGCACCGGATCGATTGGGGACTCGGCTTTATCCTCAACTCAAACCGCTACGGTTCTCAGACCCTTCCCTACGGCTACGGGATCCACGCCTCGGAGAACACGTTCGGTCACGGTGGATATCAGTCCTCCGCCGGGTTTGCCGACCCGGAACAGGGGCTCGCCGTGGCCATAGTCTTCAACGGGACACCCGGGGAACCCCGGCATAACCGGCGTGCCAGGCTGGTCCATTCCGCGATCTACGAAGACCTGGGTTTGGCGCATCCCGGGAAGTGAGGCGGAGAATTCGTTTGACGCCACTTTTCACAGGAACTATAATTAGAATCCCTAACAAAAGTAATGTCCATAGAGTCAGTTCGCTCATAGGATAATGGTGTGAATATTCGGCAACACGATGTCCTCCTGGTGGGTGGCGGAGGAGCAGGCCTTCGGGCGGCGATCGCGGCGGCGGAGGCTCAGGAAGGCCTCAGCATCGGGGTCGTCTCCAAGGTCTACCCCATGAGGAGTCATACCGTCTCGGCCGAGGGTGGAACCGCCGCCGTGATGCGTGAGGACGATAACCTCGATCTGCACGCCTACGACACGATAAAGGGCAGCGACTTCCTGGCCGATCAGGACGTCGTCGAAGCCTTTGTCAAAGAGGCTCAGAACGAGGTGATCCAGCTGGAGCATTGGGGGTGCCCCTGGAGCAGAGATCCTGACGGTCGTGTGAGCGTGAGGGCCTTCGGAGGCATGAGCGTAAAACGCACGCTCTTTGCCGCCGACAAGACCGGGTTCCACATGCTCCATGCCCTGTTCCAGACATCTCTGAAGTATGACCGAATCACTCGTTACGATGAGTGGTTCGTAACTTCGCTCCTCCAGGATGACGGCAAAGTCTGCGGCGTAACCGCCCTGAACATCCGGTCTGGAGAGATCCACGCCATCCCGGCGAAGGCCGTCATTATCTGCACCGGTGGTGCGGGGCGGATCTTCCCGTTCACCACGAACGCGGCGATCAAGACCGGTGACGGTATGGCCCTTGCGTACCGCGCGGGATGCCCACTGAAGGACCTGGAGTTCGTCCAGTACCACCCCACCGGGCTTCCAGGGACGGGCATTCTGATCACCGAGGCCTCGCGGGGCGAAGGCGGTTACCTGATCAACAAAGAAGGAGACCGCTATCTGAGCGAATATGTGCCCGGAAAGATGGAGCTGGGCCCGCGAGACATCCTCTCCAGGGCATTCGTCCACGAGACGAAGGCGGGGCGCGTTTTCGATGGGCCCTACGGGAATTACGTCCACCTGGACCTGAGGCACCTCGGAGAAAAGGTGATCAATGAAAAGCTTCCGTTCGTGAGAGAGCTCACCCTTAACTACGTCGGCATCGATCCCATTCACGAGCCGATCAGCGTAAGGCCTGTAGTCCACTACATGATGGGGGGCGTACACACGGACATCAATGGCGCGACCCCGGTCCCTGGCCTGTTCGCGGCCGGCGAAGCGGCCTGCGTGAGCATGAACGGGGCGAACCGGCTCGGCTCCAACTCCCTCTCCGAATGCCTCGTCTTTGGTGCTCGCGCTGGAAGGGCTGCTGCTGCGTACGCCTCGGAACAGGAGGGTCCGCCGCACTATGAACTCGAAAAGTTGGCCCACGACGAGAGAAGGCGGGTCGAAACCAGGCATCTACAGCCCCCCAAGGGCAATGACAGCATCGCGAACATCCGATCAGACCTTCAGGCGACCCTGGAAAAAGGTGCCGGTATCTACCGGACCGAGGCAGAACTGAAGGAGACCTGTCAAACCATCCACGAGCTCAAGGATCGGTATGATAAGGTCGGGCTGGATGATCGATCGGAGGTCTTCAATACCGAACTGACGTCCGCGCTCGAACTGGGATATATGCTGGACGTGGCCGAAGCCCTGGCTCATTGTGCACTCCTGCGCGAAGAGTCCAGGGGCTCTCACGCCCGCACCGATTTCGAAGCTCGAGATGATGAACGCTTTCTGAAACATTCGGTCGCTTATAAGGGGGATGACACGCCGCGGGTCGATTATTTGCCGGTCTCCATCACGCGATGGCAGCCTGAAGAGCGGAAATACTAAAGGCGGACCGCGGACGACGGACCGCCGACCGCGAGATGAATAGAGTTTAGATCTTTGCGGTCTGCCGTCTGTGGTCTGCGGTCGTGAAAAGCTTGTTTCTTGGATCGCGTTTTCTAAGGGAAAATCATGAGTCAACAAACCGTCGCAATCACGGTTACCCGATTCCGCCCGGAGCTGGAAGACCAGCCGACCGAGCAGACTTACGAAATCCCATACCAGGATGACTGGGTCGTCCTGGACGCCCTCAACTACATCAAAGACCAGGTAGACGGCACCCTCTCCTTCCGCTGGTCCTGTCGAATGGGCGTCTGCGGCAGCTGCGGCATGATGGTCAACGGCGAGCCGAAACTGACCTGTGCGGCTTTCCTGCGCGATTATTATCCGAATGAGGTCAAAGTGGAGCCGCTTCTCAATTTCCCGATCGTCCGAGACCTCGTGATCGACATGACGGACTTTATGGAGAAGCTCAAAGCGGTCAAGCCGTGGATCATCCGGAAGGAAGAGAAAGCGCTAGAGGAAGGAGAGTACCTGCAGACCCCCGATCAG
Source organism: Candidatus Latescibacterota bacterium (assembly GCA_965248435.1). Lineage (GTDB taxonomy): Bacteria > Latescibacterota > UBA2968 > UBA2968 > CBDFJH01. The sequence goes on along the minus strand of OZ252100.1, from coordinate 4,359,420 downwards.
CTGAAGGAGTACAAGCAGTTCAGCATGTGCATCAACTGCATGCTCTGTTACGCCGCGTGCCCCGTCTACGGCCTGGAGACCGAATTTATCGGGCCGGCCGCGATCGCCCTGGGACATCGGTATAACCTGGATTCCAGGGATGAAGGAACGGAGGCCCGCAAGCACGTCATCGCGAGCAGCGAGGGCATATGGGAATGCACTTACATCGGGGAATGCAGCGTCGTCTGTCCCAAAGACGTGGATCCAGCCGCGGCGATCCAGCGGACGAAAGTCGCCACGACGACGGACTGGTTCAAATCCCTCCTCCTTCCGATGGGGAGCCGACGATGATGATAGATCGAGAACACGAGTATACCTACCAGGCCTACCACAGACCGATCCCGGCCACCTGGTGGATGCGAAACCGAAGATATTTCATGTTCATGATCCGGGAATCCACAAGCGTGTTCGTTGCCCTGTTCGCGCTGCTCTACCTGTATGAGTTCTTCCTCCTGTCAAAAGGCGCCGAAGTCCACGCGCTCTTCCAGAAATCCCTTCGATCGTGGGCCTTTATTGCCTTCTATGTGATCGTCCTTCTGTTCGCCCTCTACCACAGCTTCACGTGGCTGGGTCTCGTCTCGAAGATTCAAATCGTCCGATTCGGGCGCCTGACTGTGCCGCCGGGACTCGTTTCAGCAGGGGCGTATCTGACCTGGCTTGTCGCCTCTGTAGCCGTCGCTTACTTCTTCCTGGTCTTGCTATAAGGACCGTGCCGTGTACAAACAGGACAAAGGTGAGCCCTTCTGGTGGGGGATGTTCTCCCTGGGTGGAACGATTGCAGCCTTCCTGATCCCGATCCACATCTTCTTTGACGGCCTGGCGGTCCCGCTTGGTCTGGTTTCACCCGAGACCCTCGGCTATGAGCGAATGAAGGACCTCCTCGCGAATCCCGTCTTCAAGGTCTATCTCTTCGTCCTCGTTGTCCTCCCGCTCTACCACGCGGCCCACCGCATCCGGTTTTCTCTGTATGAGTTGGGAATCCGGGAGTTCCGGCTCTCCATGGACCTCCTCTGCTATGGCGGGGCGCTCCTCGGAACAGTCCTGGCAGCATATATCCTGTGGATGATTCTGTAGCCATCGTGCGGGCGGGCACAGGGGCCCGCCCCTACGGCTACGATTCGCTTACGAGCACGGTCTTCGACATTCGGTATTCTCTTTCGATTCTACGCTGACTCGTGTCTCTTGCCCCGAGCCAAAGCGGCCCGATGGACGATCCATCGGGCCGCTTTCTTTTGTTCTCTGATCTGCGATCTTTGGACGATGGGGCTTATACCCGATCGTGCTCAGCCAGAACGCGGATGATTCGTTCAGCCGCCTCACCATCCCACAGTTCCGGGACCCGTCCCTTCTTATAGCGGCCTTCGAGTACCGATCTCGCTGCTTTTAGGATAGAAGCAGGGTCCACGCCGACCACAGTGTTGGTTCCCACGTTGACAGTCACGGGTCTTTCCGTATTGTCACGCAGGGTAAGACACGGCACACCCAGGACGGTCGTCTCCTCTTGAACACCGCCTGAATCGGTCATGACAAAACTCGCATCCTTCAGCAGGCAAAGGGATTCCAGATAGCTGACAGGCTCTGCTATACTCAGATTGTCCATGTTGTTCAGCACGGGTTCCAGGCCGAATTCGGCGATTCGCTTTCGCGTTCGGGGGTGAATGGGGAAGATCACCTTCAATTCTTGCTGAATTTCTTCGAGAGCGGTGAGGATCCCCGTGAGTCGGTGGTCATCATCCACATTCGATGGCCGATGCAGCGTCAGCACCGCGTATTCCTCACTCTTGATTCGAAGCCGGTCCAGCATATCGCATCCATCCAGATGATCTTCAGCGCATCGCAGAGAATCGATCATCACATTCCCGACCCGGAAAATCCTTTCCTTTGGAAGGCCTTCCTTGAGCAGATTCTCGTCGGCGTCCGGAGAGGGAGTGAACAGATAGGTCGAAACGGCGTCTGTCAGGATCCGGTTTATTTCCTCGGGCATCTGCATATCGCGGCTCCGGAGACCTGCCTCGACGTGCGCAACGGGAATCGACAACTTCGCCGCATCAATCGCGCAGGCCAGCGTCGGGTTTACGTCACCCACAACTACGACGATGTCAGGTCTTTCCTTCAGCAGGACTCCCTCGAAAGCGATCATGGCCTGTCCGGTCTGCTCCGCGTGCGAACCCGATCCGACGCCCAGCCGATAGCCGGGATCCACGAGCCCCAGGTCCCTGAAAAACGCGTCAGACATCGCGTCGTCGTAATGCTGGCCGGTATGCACGAGAATCGGGGAGAACGTTTCTGGCATCTGCTTCATGCAGCGCAAAATCGGCGCGACCTTCATGAAATTGGGCCTGGCGCTGACGACAAGGATGATTTTCAAACGGCGTGAAATGGGAACTCCGGAAGGGAGGGTTATTGATAGAATATCGAATGATTAAGGCGGGATCACTAAATTGCACGAAGAAGCACGAAAAGACACGAAAGTGCCATCACCACCCGCTTGGATCACGGAGGACACGGAAAAAGGCACGGAGGGCCACGGAACCAATCGATAAGGTGATGAACAACAAACCGCCTCCCCGCTTTTCAAGTGGGGACTGAACGGGATTCGAAAACGTTGAGCCGATTCTGAATCGCCCGTTCGACATTCGGCGTTCATTATTCGACATGCTGGATTCAATGACTAAGTGCAACACTTGGACTTGAAGACTTCAGCTGGTGTTTTGAAGTTAAGACATTTTCTTGGTCGGTTGTTGATCCGGTTCTGAATTTTCTTTAACTCGTGTTTGCTGACCTTTGAGAAGTCTGTCTTCTTGGGGAGGTATCTGCGGACCAGACCGATAGCGTTTTCCACAGCGCCTCGCTCCCAGCTGTGGAACGGTTTGCAGAAATAGGATTTGGTGCCAAGCACCTCGTTGACCCGTTGATGTTGGCCGTTTTCGGATCCGTTGTCATATGTGATGCTCTTCCTCATGTGGGGAGGATGTCGCCCAAGGCGTCGATTAATCGCTTCGGCGACCTCCGAGGGTCCGTTCTTTGCCAGCTTAGCCAGGTGTAGGTATCTCGACGATCGCTCAAGACAAGCGCCAACGGCCTGTTTGCTCTCACGAGAGATGATGGTGTCGGATTCCCAGTGGCCAGGTTGTTTCCGTTTTTCGATGTAACGGGGACGTCGATCGATCGAAATACGGCCTGGAATGTGGCTTTCCCGGTGTTTTCGGGTATGCCACCGCGGCTTTCGTTTTTTGTGAGCTCGGGATAAGCAAGCAACCAGATCCCGCTGCTTGTGCACCTTTGGATCGTAGATATACTGGTAGATGGCTTCGTGGCTGATACCCGCGCTCGGACGCTCCTCGGGAAGCCTCCCAGCGATCAACTCGGGAGACCATCCTTGCTTGAGTTTGGTCTCGACATATCGCCGGATAACCGGATTCTTCAGCCGTTTCCGCTTGCCGGCCTCCCGCTTACGTTTCTCAGCCCTTCTGTGAGCCTGGAGGCCCGAGTAACTCTCAGCTATCGGGGACGGATTACGTTTCAACTCTCTTGAAATCGTGCTGGCGCTCCGGTCAAGGGCCTTGGCAATATCTCTAAGGCTTGCACCAGTGGCTCGACAAAGCGCAATCTGCTCGCGTTCGTCTATCGTAAGATGCTTGTAATTGTTTCCCATACACTTAGGATAGGACAGTTGCTACCCTAAGTGTTGCACTTCCTTATTGAACTCGGGCATTCGATATTCTTTTCTGATTCTGCTCGCGACTCTTGTCTCTTGACTCTCAACTCTACGCTTTGGGCCCCGTCATCTCCCCCGGACGAACCGCTCCGTCGAAATCCTCCCCACTCATCAGCCCAAGTGTTATAGCAGATTCTCGCAGCGTAAGGTTTTCCGCGTGGGCCTTTTTGGCCACCTTGGCCGCGTTGTCATATCCGATGTGCGGATTGAGGGCCGTTACCAGCATCAGGGACTGCTTCAGGTGTCGCTCGATATTCTCCCGGTTCGCCCCGATACCTCTCGCGCAATGCTCGTCGAAGGATTCGCAGCCATCAGAGATGAGCCGAATCGACTGCAGCAAATTGTAGATCATTACGGGCTTGAAGACGTTCAGTTCGAAGTTCCCTGAGGAGCCCCCAACAGCGATGGAGGTGTCGTTCCCGATCACCTGAGCGGCGACCATCGTCATCGCCTCGCATTGCGTGGGATTGACCTTTCCCGGCATGATAGAGCTTCCCGGCTCGTTGGCCGGCAGAGCCAGCTCCCCGATCCCACACCTCGGCCCCGAGCCAAGCCAGCGGATGTCATTGGCGATCTTCATAAGAGAACAGGCCAGTGTCTTCAAGGCGCCGCTCGCCTCCACAATGGCATCGTGCGCGGCCAGGGCCTCAAACTTATTGCCCGCTGAAACAAACGGATGTCCTGTCAGCTCGGAAATCTTCTCGGCGGCACGCTCGGCAAACTCGGGATGCGTGTTGAGCCCGGTTCCAACGGCGGTCCCTCCAAGCGCCAGCTCGTACAGGTTCGGCAGGCACTTCTGAACTCGCTCCAGACCCTTGGTCAACTGCGTCACGTAACCTGAAAACTCCTGGCCAAGCGTCAGCGGGACCGCATCCATCAGGTGCGTCCGGCCAATCTTGATGATCTCCCTGTAGGATTCGGCCTTCTCGGCCAGGGTATCCCTAAGCTGAGTAACCATCGGAATCAGGCGCCTGTTTATCTCAGATGCGGCTGCGATATGCATTCCGGTCGGAAATGTGTCGTTGGAGGACTGCGCCATGTTGACGTGGTCGTTCGGGTGGATCGGCTCCTTGCTCCCCATCGTCCCCCCACCGATCTCGATGCCCCGGTTCGAAATGACTTCATTCGTGTTCATGTTGGTCTGCGTTCCGCTCCCAGTCTGCCAGATCCGGAGCGGGAAGTGATCATCCAGCTTCCCTTCAATCACTTCGTCGGCAGCCTGAAGCATGAGGTCGGCGACTTCCGGGGGCAGTTTCCCCAGATCTCTGTTAACGATTGCAGCAGCCTTCTTGAGGACCCCGAGCGCCCGGATCAACTCGCGTGGCATAGTCTCGTCCCCGATGTCAAAATGGATCAGGGAACGCGCCGTTTGAGCACCATAATAGCGGTCCTCCGGCACCCGGATTTCCCCCATGCTGTCCGTTTCGATTCTGTAGTTCATGTGTAACCTTTCACTCGATCGAGTTTCTAGTTTCAGGTTTCTAGTTCCTAGTTCATATCAAATCAGTTAGGGACCCTTCTATATGCTTGTTCTTAACTTGAAACTCTAAACTAGAAACTGATTTACTTCAACACCAAAGGGAACGGCCCGAGCTCCGTTCCCCTTTGGAAAGCCACTCGTAGAGCGTTTCCTCTTCTATTCCAGAGGGTGCTCCACATCCGTGTGGGGCCTCTGTTTGAGGTTCTTCTCCACAATGACTCGCGCACAGGCATTCCATCGGAGAATCGCGTCTTCATCCCCGGGGCGATGGATCTTTTCGGCTTTCTCGAACCAATCCATGGCCTCGTGCAGGTGCTCGTAGGCGTCAAACCCGCTGCCCGGGTAGCCTCGTCTCAACCTCGACTTGGCATCACGCTCGTGAATGATGCCCGTGTAGTAATCCTTCTCGTAGTCATCTTGCAGACGAGGGATGAGTTCCAGGGGCTGGTTGATCCCCACACCCACATTGAGGCCGAACTCGTCGGTCAACGCGAGAATGAGGCCGATGATGGCCTGTTGGTTTTCGGGATCCACATTCAGGATGTCATGGCAGATACTCACCGCGACGGCGGGCTCGTTCAGGAGCCGATAACGCTCGACCCGCTCCAGCGAATGGGGAATCGCCTCCTTGGAAATAGTCTTGAGTTCCAACATATCCGCCTTCCGGTTTACCTACCCCTGAGTTTGGTTCGCAGGAACTCGCGATTCAAGAAGGTGATGTGATCTACCGAAATCTCCTTTGGACAGACGGCTTCACATTCGTATTCATTCGAACAGTCCCCAAATCCTTCTTCCTGCATCGTCTCTACCATCGCAAGCACACGCCTTTGTCGTTCGGGCTGACCCTGTGGAAGGATGCCCAGGTGTTTGATTTTTGCGGACACGAAAAGCATCGCCGAGGCGTTCTTGCACGAAGCCACACACGCGCCACAGCCGATGCAGGCTGCCGCATCCATCGCCTCTTCCGCGAGTTCGTGCGAAATGAGAATGGAATTGGCGTCAGGGGATGAGCCCGTATTCACGGATACATATCCGCCCGCCTTTATGATTCGGTCGAATGCGGAGCGGTCCACGACCAGGTCCTTGATCACCTGGAACGATGCGGCTCGCCACGGCTCGATTGTGATTGTTTCTCCGTCGCGGAACTGTCGCATGTAGACCTGGCAGGTGGTCATCCCCTTTCCTGGCCCGTGGGCAACACCGTTGATGACAAGACCACACGAACCGCAGATGCCCTCGCGGCAGTCGCTGTCGAAGGCGATCGGGTCCTCACGACCCTTTCCGAGCTCCTCGTTCACGAGGTCGAGCATTTCAAGAAAGGACATGTCTGGAGTGATGTCCGAAGCCGAGTAGGACGCAAGCTCTCCCTGCTCCTGGCTGTTCTTCTGGCGCCATACCTTCAGCGTGAAGTTCATGCCCGTACTCACTTGTAGCTCCTCTGGGTCAGGGAAACATTCTCGAAAACCAGTTGCTCTTTATGAAGCGCCGACGTTTCGCCCACTCCATTGAACTCCCACGCTGCGACGTAGGAGTAATTTTGATCGTCCCGAAGGGCCTCGCCCTCGTCGGTCTGATGTTCTTCTCGGAAGTGGGCGCCGCAGGACTCGTCTCGCATCAGCGCATCGTGAACCATCAAATCGGCGAACTCCATAAAATCAGCAACACGCCCGGCTCGTTCCAGCGTCTGGTTGAACTCGCCGTTCGACCCCGTCACCGTCAGGTTTTCCCAGAACTCCTCTCGAATCTCCCCGACCTTCTCCTTTGCCTTCTTGAGTCCGGCCTCGTTTCGGGACATGCCGCAGTTGTCCCACAAGATCAGGCCAAGCTCCCGATGAAAGTCATCCACTGTGCGCCTGCCGTTCACAGCCAGCAGCTTGTCGACGCGTGACGTCACCTTATCCAGCGTCTCCCCGAAGGAAGGATGATCCGTACCCACCTGCTCCCGGATGTTGGCGACATACCCGCCAATCGTGTATGGGATCACGAAGTAGCCGTCTGCCAACCCCTGCATCAGCGCGCTGGCCCCCAGGCGGTTGGCGCCGTGATCTGAGAAATTGGCCTCGCCGAGCACGAAGAGACCCGGGATGTTGCTCATCAAATCATAATCCACCCAGAGGCCGCCCATCGTGTAATGCACAGCGGGATAGATGCGCATCGGTGTCTTATACGGGTCTTCATCTGTGATGTCTTCATACATTTCGAAAAGATTTCCGTACTTCTCCCGGATGATCGCCTCCCCGTCCCGCTCGATGGCATCCCGAAAATCGAGATAGACCGCCCGACCCGAGGCGCCCACGCCCCGTTCTTCATCACACACGGCCTTCGCGTTGCGCGAAGCCACGTCTCGCGGAACCAGGTTTCCGAAGCTGGGGTATCTCCGCTCCAGGTAATAGTCCCGCTCCTCTTCAGGGACCCCCTCGGGCGGCCGTGAATCCCCGACATTTTTCGGGACCCACACCCTGCCATCGTTGCGCAGGCTCTCACTCATCAGGGTCAGTTTGGATTGATAGTTTCCGGAGACAGGGATACACGTCGGGTGAATCTGAGTGAAGCAGGGATTCGCGAAAAGCGCCCCGCGCTTGTGGGCGCGCCAGGTGGCCGTCACGTTGCACGCCTTCGCATTCGTGGAGAGGAAGAACGCATTGCCGTAGCCGCCCGTGGCGAGTACCACCGCGTCCGCCGCGAATTTCTCGTATCGCCCTGTAACCAGGTCTCGGGTGATGATGCCCCGGGCCTCGCCATTCACGAGCACCAGGTCCAGCATCTCGTGTCGGGGAAACAGCCTGACCTTTCCCGCATCCACCTGCCGCATCAGGGCACTGTAGGCGCCGAGGAGCAGCTGCTGGCCCGTCTGTCCGCGTGCATAGAAGGTCCGCGAGACCTGTGCCCCCCCGAACGACCGATTGGACAGTGTGCCCCCATATTCCCGCGCAAAGGGCACTCCCTGTGCGGCGCATTGATCGATGATGTTGCTGCTGACCTGGGCCAGCCGGTAGACGTTCGCCTCTCGGGAGCGGTAGTCTCCTCCCTTGATGGTATCGTAGAACAGCCGGAATACGCTGTCCCCGTCGTTCTGGTAGTTCTTCGCGGCGTTGATCCCACCCTGCGCAGCGATGCTGTGCGCGCGCCTGGGGCTGTCCTGTATACAGAACGATAGCACGTGGTAACCGAGCTCCGCGAGAGACGCGGCGGCGGAGGCGCCGGCCAGCCCGGTACCCACGACAATGATGTCGTGCTTGCGCTTGTTGGCTGGGTTCACGAGCTTGAGCTCGAACTGGTGCTTGTCCCATTTCTGCTCAAGCGGACTGCCCGGGATGTGTCCATCCAGTGCCATTCGTTATCCCTTGCTACATCAAAACGCCCATTACCAGCGGTATGAGACCAAACCCGACGGCTAGCGCGAGAGACAGGACCAGACCAAACACCTTGATCACCTGAGACTTGAGACCCAGGGTCTGAAATGCGCTCTGAAAGGCGTGACAGAGGTGGAAACCCATCACGGCCATCGCAACCACGTACCAGACAATATAACCTGTCTGGTCGAACGTCGCAGCAACCAGATGATACAGCGTGCCTCCGCCTAAGTCGCCGTATTTGAAGGTCTTGAGGTGAATGGCAACGAACACGAGGATGAGAATTCCTGAATACAGCATCGTAGAAGATGCCCAGGTCCTACCGCCTACGGCTCGGCTCCTCGCTTGATATTCGATGGGCCTTGCCCGCCGGTTGTCACGCGTCACGCTGATGGCAAAACAGATATGCAGCACAAAAATGACCAGGAGAACGAATTCGATGGGGATCAAGAGGGGATGATTTGTCAGGAAGGCAGAGTAGGCGTTGAACGCGCCGCCGCCATCACCATTGAACAGCAGCAAGTTGCCCGCAAGATGGCCTACGAGGAAGCCATAGATCAGGAGCCCCGTCACGGCCATGCCGGCCTTTTTGCCGATGCTCGATGAGAAAAATGCGATCATCAATAGCGACCTGGATCAACGGATGCAAATGGGCCGGATTACGGCTGAATTCCTCCTCAAATCCGATACAACATACTAAGGCCGCACGAAATCGTCAACAGGAAAGTATCCGCTAGAATTCGACTCAAGTTAAGCCGTTTTAGGCTGTTAGGGGCCTTCAAATCAAGCATAAAGGGTTTTGTCCTGAAACAGGAATTTCGTAGATTTGACTCGATCTAGAAACAGGTCAAGCGAAAGTTACGGTCCTCGGTCGCTAGTTAAGCGGCTCCTGATCAAAAGGAGCCACTCGCATTTTTCTTAACGCATCCAGCGAAAGGTATAACATTTCATCTACGATGAAGGGGCAAATCAAGCTAAACCAACTGGCCTACGGAATCGCGACCTTCATTCCGGGCCTCTATCGTCTTCGAATTCGCGGCGGGGCGACCGGTGGAACGGACAATGCGAGATATTGTTACTCCGTCTGGCTAAGACATCTGGTGATGGCAAGCGAAAGTAGGCTCAATACCGGGCCCGAAATTGTGGCTGAATTGGGGCCCGGCGATTCGATCGGGATCGGGTTGGCGGCCCTGTTGTCTGGATCAGAGAAATATTACGCCCTAGATGTTGTCGAACACGCGAGTCTTGAAAGGAACTTGAAGACGTTTACCGATTTGGTGTCCCTGTTCAAAAATAGAGTGAATATTCCCGGACAAGATGAATTCCCTCAAGTCAAACCCTATTTGGATACCTATGAATTCCCAGGTCAAATTCTAAACGGTGAAAAGTTGCAGAATGCTCTGAATACGGACCGCGTCCAAAGGATCCAGGATTCGATAACGAATCCGGGTCGAGTGGACTCAATGGTCGAGTATAGGGTCCCCTGGCACTCTGGAGACGGTATCCAGAGACATTCCGTGGATATGATCTATTCCCAAGCGGTTCTGGAGCACGTTGACGATCTCCAAGAGACGTACAGGGCCATGGGATTGTGGCTTAAACCGAACGGATTCATTTCGCACCAGATCGATTACCGGTCCCATGGAACCGCTGCGGAATGGAACGGCCACTGGACACATTCAGACTTGACGTGGAGGCTGATCAGAGGAGGACGCCCCTATTTACTGAATCGCAAGCCACACTCAGCACACATCAGAACCCTGCGGGATGAAGGCTTCAGGGTGGTATGCGAAAAGAAGGTGTGTTCAAATTCGAACATTTCGAGGAATAACCTTGCTCAAAGATTCAGGGACATTTCGGATGACGACTTGTGCACCAGCGGCGCGTTCATCCAATCCGTAAGGAAGGAGTGATGCTGTCGCCCGATCACCACGATGAAGATTCTTACCGCTCATAACTATTATCAACAACCCGGTGGAGAGGATGCCGTTTTCGCTGCAGAAAGTGCGCTCCTCAGGCAAAAAGGCCACGAGGTCATCAGTTTCGTGGATCACAATGACCGAATTGACCAGACGAGCAGGCTTGCGACCGCGGCCCGAACCATATGGTCATCCCCTTCTAAAGCCAAATTGCTCGAATTGTTGCGTAATGAAAGACCCGATATCGCGCACTTTCACAACACCTTTCCCCTGATCTCTCCCTCAGCTTATGATGCGTGCCGTGCGTTTGATGTTCCAGTCGTCCAAACCCTCCACAACTATCGCCTTCTATGTCCTGTCGGGACCTTCTATCGAAAGGGTCGGGTATGCGAAGATTGTCTGGGACACACGCTTCCCCTTCCAGGAATTCGACACGCGTGCTACCACGGATCTCGAGCGAAGACTTCCGTCATCACCGCCATGATCACCTTTCATCACTGGATCAGGACCTGGCAAGAGAAGGTGGACATTTTTGTCGCGCTCACCGAATTCTCCCGCAGAAAATTCATCGAGGGGGGTCTTCCACCTGAGAAGATCGTTGTAAAACCCAATTTCATCCATCCTGACCCGGGACATGACGGACGAGCACCCAGACATATGCTCTTTGTCGGCCGGCTCGCACCGGAAAAGGGCCTCAAGACACTGCTGGACGCGTGGCAGAGCGTCGGTGATATTCCCCTCAAGATCGTGGGAAATGGACCATTGCAGCACGAACTCCGTGGATTGATCGAAACTCGGAATCTGAGATGTGTGGAAATGCTCGGGCACTGTTCTCACGATTCCGTTATCGCACATATGCGGAAGGCTCATTGCCTGATTTTTCCTTCGGAGTGGTACGAAGGTTTCCCCTTGTCCATTGCCGAAGCCTTTGCCTGCGGCGTACCGGTGATCGCTTCTCGCCTCGGCGCTATGCAGGAACTCGTCGATGATAAACACACCGGCCTGCACTTTGCGCCTGGCGATTTCGAAGACCTGGCCGGGAAGGTTAAGTGGGCGTGGAGCCATGGAAAGGCAGTTGAGGAGATGGGAAAGTCAGCGAGAAGGGATTACGAAAAACAATACTCTGCTCAAGGAAATTACAAGATGCTCCTGGAAACCTACGGCTTGGCTATCCAGAAGACACAAGGTCATAAGTCGGTTTAAGCAGGTCGCTTTAAAAGGAGCTTGATACGAATTTTCCCCCCTACCAGATTTTCAAAACCTAGCCATATTTGAGGCCCGCATATTTCCCTAGACATTCAACTTGCGTCTTGTCCCGACGTTTCCCAATTTTGCCCTTGACATTCGTCTAGTCAGGGCTAATTTACCGATCCAGATTCTCGATACTGAATCGTTCTGGTCCGAGGCAGTGAGTGGGCAGGCTCGGCGAGGTTTGGAATCTAACGTCCTGCCTTGATAGGGCAGAAAATGAGGAGGGGGCGCATGAAACTTGTTACGGCTGTGATCCAGCCCCATAAGCTGGATGACGTTCGGGAGGCCCTGGCCGAGGTCGGGGTCCAGGGAATGACGGTTACGGAAGCCAGGGGATTCGGTCGCCAGAAGGGTCACCGGGAAGTCTACCGTGGCGCCGAGTACGTGATCGATTTCCTACCGAAAGTCAAGCTCGAGATCGCTCTGGGTGACGACCAGGTGGAGCGCGCGATCGACGCCGTCGAACGCTCTGCCAAGACCGGGAATGTCGGAGACGGTAAGATATTCGTCTCCAATCTGGAACAGGCCGTACGGATTCGAACTGGAGAAACAGGTCCTGATGCGCTGTAAGCGCTGTCACCGGGGAGGGAATTTGTTATGACCAGATGGATCATTCGTCTGTGCTTGCCATGTTTTGGATTTCTCCTCATAGTAGGCCTGCCTGCACCAGCCTTGGCCGATGAGCTGAGTTCAGGGGACACAGCCTGGCTGCTCACGTCGACGGCCCTTGTCCTATTTATGACCATACCCGGCCTAGCCTTATTCTATGGCGGTCTCGTCCGCTCCAAGAACATCCTTTCAGTCTTGATGCAATGCTTCGCCATCACTGGACTGATCACGATTATCTGGACCGTCTGCGGCTACAGCCTAGCCTTCGATACCACTGGCATGGCGGCGGGCGTCACGAACCTCCGTTCCTTTGTCGGAAGTCTCGGCAAGGCCTTTCTCTCAGGAATCAAAACAGACACGCTCAGTGGAACCATTCCTGAATCGGTCTTTGTGACATTCCAGTTGACCTTTGCTATCATCACCCCAGCCCTGATCGTCGGCGCCTTTGCCGAACGCATGAAGTTCTCGGCTACGCTCTGGTTCATGGGCCTCTGGTCCATCCTCGTCTATGCGCCGGTCTGCCACATGGCCTGGAGCGGTGACGGATCGTTCTTCGGAGATCGAGGCGTGCTGGATTTCGCGGGCGGGACCGTCGTCCACATCAATGCGGGCGTCGCAGCCCTCATGGCAGCCCTGGTCATCGGCAAGCGTCAGGGATATCCGAACACGCCCATGCCTCCCCACAGTCTCACCCTCACCGTCGTGGGTGCGTCTATGCTCTGGGTGGGCTGGTTTGGCTTCAACGCCGGCAGCGCCCTGGCAGCCGACGGCGCGGCGGGAATGGCCATGCTCGTGACCCAAATCGCCACTGCTACAGCAGCACTGGCCTGGATGTTAACGGAGTGGGGAAAACATGGAAAACCCAGCGCCCTGGGAACGGTTACCGGCGCTGTGGCGGGTCTTGTGGCGATTACTCCGGCTTCGGGGAGCGTCGGGCCGATGGGCGCCATCGCGATCGGCATCGCCTCGGGCGTGATCTGTTTCTGGGCCGCGACCACTCTGAAGCGAAAATGCGGCTATGACGACTCCCTGGACGCGTTTGGGGTCCACGCCGTCGGCGGCATCGTCGGTGCCTTGCTCACAGGGGTCTTCGTGGCTGAAGGGCTCGGCGGTGCGGGGCTGGCTGAGGGCATGACGATCGGCAAGCAGCTCGGGGCGCAGCTTATCGGTGTTGTTACAACGATCATCTATTGCGGCATTGTCTCACTGATCCTGCTCAAGATTATAGACGCCACCATCGGCCTGCGGGTCACTCAGGAAGAGGAGACCTCAGGCCTGGATATCTCGCTTCACGACGAACAGGGCTACAACCTTTAGCAACCACGAGATTCGAGAAAGAAGGTGTCGTAAATCTACGCCTTTGAATACGGGAACAGCCCGCGAACGCTTAAGCCGTTTGTGGGCTGTTCTTTTTTATCGCTAATTCCTTTCAGATTTTGAACCCTAATGAATCTCACTTCCAAAATACAGTAAATGCTAACTAAAAACACGGGCATCAATGTGACCTTGTTTGGGGGGATCCTGCTGCTTGTGGCGGTGCCTCTTGTCTACGCGGAGCATCAATATCCCGACTTTGTGCTTTGGCCCAAACTCCTTACCGCCCAGATCGCGACGCTCGTCCTGGTAGCCCGCTGGATGATACTGGCCTGGCAGGGTCGCTCAACTTCCGGACGATTTCCTCTTGATCTGCCTGCCCTGCTGTTTCTTTTGATTTCGGGCGTCTCGTGGTTTAGAGCCATCAATCCATTCAGCAGCGGCCTTGAGGTCATCAAGTTATTTGCTGGCTTCGTCCTTTTCCTTGCCGTATCCCGCACCTTCAACAGGCGCAACCTCATCATCTGGATCCACGTGCTTACGTGCACTGCGGCCTTGATCTCTGCCATCGGGATATGCCAGTATATTCGTATCGGATTCCTGGACATCCCATCGGCCGGGCAGCCCAGTTCGACGCTCTTTTACCGCAATCTGGCAGCTATGTACCTTGTGATGGTCATCCCCCTCGCTGTGATCCCATTCGTGATGGCCCGCGAGGCGAAATGGGAGTTTGCCTGGGGCCTTTTGTTCACCCTACCGGTCCTCTTTCTGATATACACACGAACCCGGGGAGCCTGGGTGGGGATGGCCGGCGCCCTTCTAATCACGTTTCTAACCGTGATCCTGGCCATCCTCACACGTCCCTGGCCCCTATTTCGGGATCTCAGGTCCTCCTTCAGAGGACGTAAGATCCTCATCGGAATCCTCATTCTGTGCGTGATTGTCGGAGGTGCTCAGATTCATCCCGAAAAAACCACCACAGTTGCTTCCCGGAGGGACCCTGCTCCACTGGAGGAGAAGAAGGCCGAGGTCTTGGAGACCGTGAAATCGATCGTGAAGGCTGACCAACTAAAAGGTCACAGACATTTTGCGGCCCGTCTCCCCTTATGGGAAAAAACGCTTAAGATCGCGAGCGATCATTGGATGACCGGAGTTGGAATCGGGAACTGGGCGCTTGTTCATCTGAAATATGGCCAGGAGAACTTCGTCCTTTCGTCCGGCGCCCTCTATATGCGACCGCACAATGACTTCCTGTGGATCGCTTCTGAATTGGGCCTCCCTGGCCTTGTGGTCTACTTCTGGTTGCTGGTTTCGGTTATGTTCCTGATTCTCCGGATGCTCCAGCGCCAAAAGGATCCGTGGCTTGGACTCACTCTGTTTGCCATCGCAGTGAGTATCTTTGCTATTTCTGGACACGCCATCTTCAGTTTCCCTCGTGAGCGTATTCCGCCAACCATGTTAATTTGGTTCTACTTGGGTATCGTCTCCGGGACCTGGGGGACTCTGGATCCCAAGACCAAGCCAGGAACCAGGGTGGCTCTAAAATCTGTGCTGATTCCCGGGATCTGCTTCATTTGCTTGGCTGCAAGTATCTATCCAGTCACTCGGACATATCGTGCTGCGCGGGCGTTCTACTGGGCCCTTGCATTCTCGAATGGAAAAAACTGGGACGCGGCTCAGCATGCTGTAGAACGTGCCGTTTCTTTGGGGGTATTCGACTATCGCCTGTTGCTGTTACAAGCGCATGCCTACGCTCAGGACGGTAAATACGAAAAAGCCTTGGAGGCCAGCAGGGGATGCTTGAGGTATCATCCAAACTCGGTGGAAGCGTATCAGAGGATCGGAAAACTATCGATTCTACTGAATCAGCTGGAAGCCGCCAAGGAGGCCTTCCTCAGAGCCTTGGAACTGGAACCCCTAGAGGGCTCCCTGTATCGTGACATAGCAGTTACTTATCGCCGCCTCGGCCAGATCAAGGAGGCGCACGGGGCCTACGAGAGGGCAGTTAGCCGCAGTCCAAATGATGGGCAACTGATGTTTAACCTGGCAGGGTTTTACCACGATCGGGGATGGAATGAGGATGCCTTACGACGCTATCGCCAAGCCGTTAGGTTACTTCCACGGTTCGCACAAGCATACATTGGATTGGCAACATCGGCTTTGCTGTTAGGGAGGGAAGAGGAGGCGCTGGCAGCTTATGAATCTGCGACGGAAATGGAACCGAATTTACCCGAACCCTACTTGGGACTTGGAATGCTTTATGCCCGGCAAGGAAGAATAGCTGAAGCGATAGAGGCTTACGGGAAGTTCTTGGATCTTTGGGAGGGCGAATCTGAAGTGGTCGAAAACGTTCGGCAAAAGCTTTCAACGTTAAGGGCCATCAACCAGCGATAGTTTGTGCCTTATAGAGGTCGCCTGTCAATTCCTCCACACACTTTACCAGACCTCTTAAATTTTCGGTCATTGCTCCGTACCTGCAAGATCCTGTAGTGCATTGGAGAAGAGACGGACGAGGTGTAGATTCGAAACCCCAGAAGAGGAACCCGAGGCTCATCACCGTTTCTCAATTCTAGGATTGTCTGAGTTCAATTGTTTTCCGGGGCGCATTCTTTGTAGCGCCACAAGCCCGTCAAGATGACTGGGCAGAATCTCAACGGCTCTCCTGTACATCTTTGCGGACCTTTTTTCTTTTCCAAGCCGTTCAAGGCTAACACCCAGCCAATAGTATGCATCCGCAAATTCAGGGTCGATCTCGACCGCGTATTCAAACCTCTCCTCCGCCTTCTCATACCTTCCTTCTTCAAGATACGTTCGACCTATCTTGTAAATCGCGTAGGAATCGAGAGATTTCAACTCTACAGAAGCCCCAAAATGGTGCCGAGCAGCCGAATAATCCTGCCGAGAAAGATGGATATTCCCGAGAAAAATATGATCCCCGTAGGTAGAGGCCTCAACGTCAGGCACTTGCTTGTGTTCTTCGATCAATCGTTGAAAGCACCCTGGATCGCGTAGATTCATGTAGGCCGTTCCCAGACGCGCAACCAGGCCTGTATTGGAACCGACGCCTTTCACCTCTTTTAGACTTCTCCCGAAGGATGATGCGGCCAGGTCCCACCGCTGCGCTCTACCATAGACCTCCCCTGCCTTGCGATGTGCATCAGATGGATCTACCGTGGCATTCTGCATTTCGGCGATCGCTGCCTGCGCGGAGGCCTGGTCTCCATCCTTTAGCAATATCGCCGCCAAATCGCTCAGATATCTATCGCGCATCCAACCCATGTCGATTGATTTGTTCATTTTCCTTAGAATCGCGTAATGCGCCTTTGCCGACTCCAGATCACCGGACTCGTATAGCCTTTGACTGACGTCATAACGATAGATGACCGCTCCTGCTCGATAGACACCGAAGATCAAAGCTGATACGAATAACACCATGACGCCAGCGAGCAGCCCCTTCCATCGATCCGAAACCAGCCTCAAACCCGATCGACTGAGAACCGAGTCGGCGGCCCACTCCGAATCTGACAGAACGCGCGTGACCGGAAACCAGACCAGCAGATAGCTCAAAATCTTCGTATTCGAAACCAAGTCGGTGGATGTGATCCCCCCGCCAAGGAATTGGTTCGAAAGCAAAGATATGAGGATAACGACGACGATCATCCAAAGCACGATCCAGTCCAGGTTGGAGAAATTGCGCCGCGCTGTCCTACCCGACCCGAGATATGAAGCCGTCATAACACCTGCCAGCAGTATTGTAGAGACTAAGAAGGGACTCAGCCAAGTTTCGGATGTCCTGTTTCCTGAACCCGAAAAGAAAGGATCAAATTGTGTCGTCACGAAGATCAAAGTCAGGGCAACGATTACGGCTGCCGAATAGAATATTCCCTCATCTCGGGGGTCGTGCTTCGAAACGGCTGACCCAAGCACCTTGCGATACCGGAAGTAGAGGACAAGGATTCCCGACATAATCAAGAACAAGCGCAGACACTCCCTCCAGGTCAAATGTCCGAATGAACTTAGACCGGCAATCAAGATCAGGATCGAACAAATGTAAATAACGAGCTGCGCAGACCTGTTCGTCAGAGTCGGAGACATGTCAATATGCTCCTTTGCGTGTGACGACGGCCGGAAGTGTCTTTATGAGGATTTCGATATCCAGGCCGATGGACCAGTTTTCGATGTAGTAGAGATCGAGCCGGAGGATTTCATCTGTGTCCAGATCGCTGCGTCCACTCACCTGAGCGAGCCCCGTAACCCCGGGTAGGACGTCGTAACGACGTCGCTCGAACGTGTCAAACTGCTCGGACTCCGTGATCGGATAGGGACGCGGACCGACGATACTCATCTCGCCCTTTATTACGTTAATCAGTTGAGGAAGCTCGTCGATGCTCCAGCGCCGAATCCACCGACCGACCGATGTGGTTCGGGGGTCTTCCCGAATCTTAAAGATCGGTCCCTGAGCTTCGTTCAGGTCTTCCAGTTCATCGCGAAGTTCCTCTGCGCCCTCTGTCATCGACCGAAACTTGTACATTTCAAAATACTTTTCTCCCTTTCCCATTCGCCGCTGCCTGAAGAGCGCGGACCCCGGCGAATCCAGCCTGATCGCC
Source organism: Candidatus Latescibacterota bacterium (assembly GCA_965248435.1). Classification (GTDB taxonomy): domain Bacteria; phylum Latescibacterota; class UBA2968; order UBA2968; genus CBDFJH01. The sequence continues at coordinate 4,341,130 of OZ252100.1, read as the reverse complement.
AGTGCAGAGAACATCCAGATTGGAAACGTCACAGCAATGAATCCAAGACTCAAGAAAATATCCATTCCCCGTTTGACCCGACGATTCCACGCCCGAAGAATTGGCTCCTCTACCGAAAAGATGGGGATCCCGGAGACCTCCCTAGGCTCCGTATGGCTCGTCAGGATCTCGAAAAAGCTTGGAACCATGCTGAACTTCACGTCGGCCCGCTGACAGGCATTCATCAGCATCGCGATTAACTCGCCTTTTAGGTGCGGGATCGTCAGAATCACTTCATCCACAACCCTGGTTTTTAAGACTTCAGGAAGATGCTGCAACGTCCCCAGGATCTCCATTTCGTGCGACACAGGGTGCAGGTCGGAGTCGGTCAGACACCCGACAGGGCGGTAGCCCAGCACCGGCCTTTTCATCATCGTGCTGTAGAGTCTGCAACTCGCTTCCTCAGTTCCCAGCAGGAGGACGCGGTTGACCGCTCTTCCGGTAGCCCTAAGACGACCCAGCAACCGGTTAAAGCCCATCTCCAGCCCGTCATTGAAACCAGGCTCAAAGACCAGGACAGGATGATGACGAGTCTGGAATACAACTGGGTATCGTAGTGCGTAATGTACCCCCTCAATGAATACACAACGATCATCAAGCTGAGTGAGGCCAGGGTTAGCGCACGAACGATGTCGAAAATCTGACGCAGCCCGAAAGACCGATCAAAGTCGTAGGTACGTGATGTGTAAAGTGCGATACATCCGAAGGAGGCAACGAGAAAGGAGAACCTCAAATAGAGGTCAAAGGGCTCCACTGGCCTTACGGGCAAGAATGGCAGGTTGAACCTAAGCCAATAGGCCAGCAGGAAAGTCAGGTCAAGCAGAAGAAAGTCCATAAGGACAAGAATAGCTGTTATGAAATTTCTAGGTCTCAAACGATTTCCTCTGTTTCTTCGCGTTCTGGGCTTGAAAGGCCCATCTCCAGGCCCGCCAAGCCCCAAAATGTCATTCTTGTCAACGGAAAGTAAAGCGCGTCACAGGTCAGCAGATCGATATAGAAACCAATGAATGACGCACAGAACGCCGAGGAAAGGACTCCAGGGATTCCTTTCCTCCGGCTTCCTGCCAGACTGTTTCTGAGGATGACCACGAGAACTCCCACCAGGGAAGCGAGGCCGAATAGACCGTTTTCGGCCTGGACACGGAGATACATATTATCGGGAGTATCGCTCTTCTCTCCGTGGCTAAGGGGGAGATAGCGGTAATTTCCCGATCCGATTCCGAACAAAGGGTGCCTTTCAATGGCAACCGAGGAATGTTTGTAGGACATAAGACGGAAACCGAAGCCCTGCAGCTTGCCGACATCCTCCCATGGATTTCGCGATTTCAGAACTTGAAAAGTTCGATTCGGTCTGGCGAAAACCACTATGCTTCCGAGTAATACTATAAGAATTAATAATTTATAGACCTCTGGACGTCTCCTCAAGAAAAAAAAGAGACTCACCAATGCCCCAATCCAGGCCCCGCGCGTGAAGGTCAGAAATAGTGCGACCGTTACTGCGGAAGTACCAAGCGCCGACAGCGTCTTTCCCTTCCAGGAGCCCGCGGACACGTAATGGAAAAAACCGAAGGGTAGACACATCATCAGAAACGTTCCGGTGTATACGGGATGTCCGATCGTTGCCGAAATCCGCCAGACGTATCCGGTGTGTGCGAATTGGCGATACAGCGGATTTTGCACACTGAACGTCTCTCTGAACAGGAAGTTTTTTCCAGCGAAGAACTCAGCGATTCCATAGAGGCCTATCACAGCACCCGCGCAGAAAACGACTGTGACAAGCCACTTGACGCCGTGCTCATCTCCCCCAAAGCGCAGAAAGACGAAATAGCACAATATCCCCGGCAGGAAATAGTAAAGGGTCCTTGCCAACGAGAATGCCGGATTCGGTGCGTTCCAAACGCTCAAGATTCCGGAGAGCAGGAGGCATGCCAGCCAGATTGCCGCTGGGCTGGACGCCGCGCCGCGGAGGACGGAATGCACGCCTTCGCGCAGAATCCATTCTGCTGCCAGCGCGAAAATGACGACGACAGGCAAGAACCGGAAGAGAAGGGGGAAAACGGGTTGGAATAGACTCTGGAATTCGGGCAGGATCAGGTATCTGTGAGGGACGATGGCGGCGAAGACAAGGGTCAAACCCAGGACGACCCTTCTATTCTGAACAGCCTGCTTGTTGGAACGAATCACGTATAGCTCTTCTGGATCAGCCCAGAGTAAGCCTTCAACAGAGCATGTCTTGTATGCTCCCACGACAATTCGTTTTCGATCCGCACCCTTCCAAATCTTCCCATCCTTTCTCGCTCCAGCGGATCCAGAAGAAGTGCCTTCATCTGTTCGGAAAAATCCCTTTCGTCATTTGGGTGGGCATAGCGCGCAGCATCCCGGGCGGAGAATCTCGTTTCCTTGAGATCAAAAGCTACGATCGGTTTTGCCATCGCCATGTATTCAAGCGTTTTGTTCATCGTCGACTTGTCGTTGAACGAATCTTTGGGGTCCGGACTCGCGCACAGGTCTGCCGTCGACAGATAGAGATTCACCTCCTCATCAGAAATTCTGCCCGTGAATGTAACATATTCCTGAAGCGCGAAAGTCTTGACCAGGGCTTTGAGCTCGCTCACGTGAGTGCCCCCTCCGATAAGGGCGAGGTGCGCGTCCTTGAATCGCAGGTCTGTGACCAGCGTCCTGAAAGATCTGATGAGGTAGTCGACCCCATCGTGAGAACCCATCGATCCCAGATAACAGATCAGAAACCGCTTGCCTTTCTTGAGTAATTCATCGGGAGGCACGATCTTCAAACGGTTGAAATCCGGTCCTGTCCGGACCACGGTGACGCACTCTTCATCAAGTCTTCCCCTCTTTGTTGCCACCTCCTTGTAGGATTTATTCGTAGCCAGCACTATTTCTGCCGACGCGTAGGTCAGCCGCTCCAGTACCAGCAAGGACCGATAGATGATCCCACGACCCTCCGAAACACGGTTGTTGCTGAGGTACATCTCCGGACAGAGGTCGTGTTGATCGAACACGAATTTGATTCCGAACGGCCGATAGATCAACGCAAGAAGAAAAAACGTATCCGGAGGATTGCACGCGTGGATGACCTGGAATCCCTCCCTGAAAAATACAGCGACGGATAGGATCGCGGTCATCATCCAGCAATATGCAAACTCGAACGCGAAGCTCAAGGGATGGCTCCGCGCCTCGTACCAGGGATACCGATAGATCGAAATCCCGTCTATCTCTTCAAAAGTCTTCGTAAAACCCATTCCTTTGGGACAGACCACGGAAATCCTGTAGTTGCGTTCCTTCAGCGTCACGGCTTCGAGCCAGACGCGGCGATCGAAGGGCACGGGCAGGTTCTGAACAATAATCAGGATCTTACCAGCAGATGCCATGATAGGGGCCCTTTAATGCCCCGGACTCCTCGGGTTCGTAAAGCCTGACAAGGTCGACAACGGCCTGATCCTTTGTCACCTGACGTAAAGCCTCCTTGAAAGCCCGGTTCTTGTGCCCCACGACGATCACCTCGGAGTTCCTCACCACGTTATCGATCGACTCACACAACAAGCCGCTCAAATTTGAAAGCTGCTGCTCCGCGTAGGCCTTGTTGGACCCCAGCATCTTGTCGAAGGACACATTCTCGTCATAGATGCTTACCTCACGTCCCTTCGAGAGCAGGCGCTTCACCAGATCCACGAGCGGGCTCTCTCTGAGATCATCCGTTCCCGGTTTGAAGCTGAGTCCGAGCAGACCCACCCGCTTCTTTTCGGTCGAAAGGACAATATCGAGCGCAGCGTCGAGCTGCTTTTTATTGCTCTCCAAAATGGATTCAAGAACGGGGAGGTCCAGATCTACAGACCTCGCTTTGTGAAGCAATGCGCGCAGATCCTTGGGCAGACAGGACCCGCCGAACGCGAACCCGGGCTTGAGGTAGGCGGACGAGATGTTGAGTTTCGTATCCTGGCAGAAGATCTTCATCAATTCATGGCTGTCCAGGTCCAGACGCCGGCAGATGTTGCCCATTTCATTGGCGAACGTAATCTTCAGGCTGTGAAACACGTTGTCAGCGTACTTGACCAGCTCCGCGGTCATGATGTTCGTGCGGAACAGCGGCGCTTCGATGGAGCCATGAAGCGAGGCCAGGAGGTCACCGCCCGAGCTGTTCCGTTCCCCGATTACGATCTTGGGCGGCGCGAAGAAGTCTGAAATTGAGCTCCCTTCACGGAGAAATTCCGGGTTGACACACAGATCAAAGTCTCTTTCCAAAGTCTTTCCCGACGCCTCTTCCAGAACAGGCAGGAGACTCCTCTCCACGGTGCCTGGAACGGTCGTGCTCCTTATGACGATCGTGGAGAATTTCTCCAGCTTGGACAGCACGTTCCCAATTTGGGTGCAGACCTGTTTCAGAGACCGGTCATCGAGGCTGCCATCTGGGTTGCTCGGCGTGCCCACGCAGACAAAACACAAGTCGCTATGCTCAACCGCCTCTTCGGTGCTCCCCGTCGCCCTCAGCCTTCCGGCCTCCCGAACCGTTCGAACGAGGTCATCCATGCCCTGCTCGATGATCGGGCTCTTCCCAGAATTGATCATCTCTACCTTCTGGGGGTTTACGTCCACGCCCGTAACCTGGTGACCCTCCCTGGCAAAACCGGCGGCAGTCACACAGCCCACGTATCCCAGCCCGAACACGCTCACATCCATCATTGGTTCTCCGGCGCTTCAACAGACAGCGTCGTCTTTAGCACCACGCGCTGGTCGAAAATACCCCAGCCTCTCAGTGTATGCGTGGGCACCTTTCTTCCGTAAGACCTGGATATCCATCCAAGAATGGGCGCTTCGCTCCCGACAACGATTTCCCACTCTACTTTTGGATCCAGGTGAACATTAAGCGTGCTCCCGTTCTTCACCTTGCATACCGAATCCTCTAGCCCTTGAACCAAACAATCCTCTGAAAAATGAAAAAAGATCTCGACGAGATGCTTCTTCTTGCACTCGATTTCGTCAACGATCCTGTAGGCGTACTCCTCTTTCACCCAATAGACCTCTCTCGTGTGCATCACCCCATCGGACAGAAAGGAATAGCCATCGTGACGGCCTCTCACGATGGTTCGACCGCGTCGAATGAGCGAGGCCCTCGCCTTCCTGTGCCACATAAACGGTCCGGCCATTTGAGACTGGTCCATTTCGTCTATCCGGACCGTATTGTGCGCCGCCGTACTCCTGAAGTAGCTTCTCCAGGTGGAATCTTCGTGATACGCGTAAGTCCCGGGATCGATCAGGAATTCCCGTCCGCCGACGTTCAGGGTAAAGCTCAATGCATCCGCGTGTCCGTGGGCGGCCGTAGAAAGGTATCCCAGCGGGCCGCAGTCAAAAACCATAAGAGAATTGGTTTCTTCCCTGCCATAGCGATGGATTACGTAGCCCCCCCGGGGAAATACGCTCAGCTCCGAATCTGCTCCTTTGCCCAAAAACTTTCTGTATTTTTCGTAACCGGCCTTTCCTAGCAGCCAGAATGACTTTTCATCAAACGCACGATCCGGATTCTTCAGTTTCGGTCTTTCCAAAACGACAGATGCCGCCGTCATGAGGCTTTCACACGCTTCTGCTCTGTCCTGCCCAAGCTCTGCCAACACAGCATCATCAGAGTCACCGATCATTGGCAGTCGTCCCCCCGAATCTCTGATGGCCTGGAGAAAGTCACACATTTTCCCCATGGAATCGAGGACCTTCCGAGGCAACTGCTGTCCGGCCCTCATAAACAGAATAACGACAAGGAGATAGAAATCCAGTACAAACGTGGCATAGTGACTGCTCTGCTCCGCCGGCACCCCGTCCTCGTGAACTTGCCGTTCAACCTCCCGGCAGATGATGCTCAGGCCCCGCCGCTTCCAGCCCTCCGATTCCGGAAATCGGGTGAGTTGTCCGGCAAACGCCAGCCCAGCGGCCTCACCGATCAAATGGTTGTTCGCAGAGGAGAACAGGGACAGGTTGTGCTCGATGAAATTCGCCTGGAGCCAGATTGATTCCATCGTTTTCCGGCGAAGCGCTCTCGTCATCGAAGACGATCCCTCGACAAAGTGGAGTACCCAGAACCACGCAATCATCCGAATCGCCATCTCCAGTGGGCTCACCCAGTTGATCCCGACGGGATAGGGATTCTGTTCTATCCAGTCCTCGATCTGGTTGCAGATCTCCCTTGCGTAGCGCTCATCTCCGGTTAGAAAATAGGCCCTTCCGAGGACGTAGAAATGGGCGTGTCGGTTCAACTCCCAAACATATTTTACAGCGCCGATGCGGTTATCTTTGTGATCGAGGTCGGCATAGAACTTCATCGGCCAGGCATGACCGGACTTCACGTCAAGATGCCAGTCGATCCGATCCCCCAGATCGACATCCCTTTCGAATATCGAATGCCTGTGTGCAAGAACCGCTTCCGCCTCCTCGGCGAGCCGATCTATTCCGTGCGGGAAAAGACGGACGTAGGCGCCCCGTATGGCTTCCCGTTCAGAAGGATCGAAGATAAAGCACCTGGAGGTTGATGATTCAGGTAAGGGAGAGGGAGCCGAAGGGGGGCGCTTGGAACGAAGACAAAACAACAACCTTTGCCACGTGGCCCAGACCAGAAGGTAGCCGCGGTAGATGGCTTCTTCAAGCGTTATCAGAGACAGGCGGCGAGCGGTGAAAACACTCCTATCCAGCCAGGCCACGGCCCTAGCTTGCGTCCAATTGAACAACTTCCACTCCCAGGGCACGGCCTTCTGCGACAGAATCCAGAATCTTCAGTGTGGCCAATGACGTCTCCACGATTTCGCTGAATGGAATCGGCATCTCCATGTCAAGTCTGATCGCGTCTACAAAACGGTCCAACTCTGCCTTATGTCCTTTGTCACCCAGGAATTTCGTGGACTTTCTGATCCTTCCCCCCTCGGAGACGACGAGTCTTCTGAAGTTCCGAATCACCACGGTCTTGTCTCCGCCGAAGATCTCGACCCTTTCCTTCTCGTAGGAAGGATCGCCGTTGCTGTAATAATGTATAGTCCCTATCGAACGATCCTCGAAGGCAAGGCTGGCGGTGAAGTTTTCCCGGTCCACCTTTCCGCTTCCATCGCAGACCGAAGAGCCAAACACCCGGGTAATCCTGGAGCCGGTGACATACCTGAGGAAATCAATAAAATGGCACGCTTCGCCCAGAATGCCGCCTCCCCCCACTTCAATGTCTCGATACCACGAATCCGATTCCTGCATGCCGGAGTTGACTCGATAGACGATCTCGATCGGATGATCGCGCCTCTCGAACAGTTTGTGAGCGTCCTCGGAAAGCGCGGAGAACCGACGGTTGAAGCCCACGGTCAATCCGGCGGGGGAAGACGCCCACGCGTCCGCGACCTTCTTCAAATCCTGTTCAGTCAGAGCCAGAGGTTTCTCCACGAAAACGTGCTTCTCTTCTTTCAGCGCCTCGCACGCAATCGTCGCGTGCTGGTCGTGGCGGGTCGCGATCACCACTACATCGATCTCGGGATCGCTCAGGATATTCCGATAGTCGCTCCGGCAGTCTTCAAACCCGAATTTCGTCCCCAGGTGCTGGGCCGAAGCGCCGCCCGCCGAAGCGATGCTCTTCAGGATGACGTGCCGATTCTTTCGTAAATTGGGCAATAACGTCGTCTGCGCGAACTTCCCCGCACCGATAAAACCTATCCGAATCTTCCCGCCGCTCCCAGCGGGTCTCGTGGACCGCTTCAACGGGATCTTGAAGGAAGGGGCCCTGGCATCTCCCGGGTACTCCAGGAGCACCCCCAGGTGCGGCACTTTACCTTCCAGGATCAGGCGGTAGGCCTCCGGCGCCCTTTCGATGGGAATCCGGTTCGTCGTAATCGTCTCCAGGTCTACCCGACCGCTGTCAACGAGACGGAGGAATTCTTCCATGTTCCGTTTCTCGGTCCAGCGCACGTAGCCGACGTTATAATCGATGCCCTTCTCTTCGTAGGTGCTGTCATACCTGCCGGGCCCGTATGATCGGGACAATTTGACCGAGAGCTCCTTCTCGTAATACAGCTTCCAGGGGATGTCCATCTTCACCTGCCCCACGATGACCACGGTGCCGCGGTCCCGAGAAATCTCGCCGGCGAGGACAATCGGATCGTTGCTCTTTGTGGCTGCGGAAATGATCACTGCATCCACTCCAAGACCGTCCGAGAACGCCTCGATCCGATTCTCGAGATCCCCCGAAAGACCGTTCAGCGAAATGTCGGCCCCGACCCGCTCCGCCATCCGAATCCGGAAGTCATCCACGTCTACACCCACCACGGAACAGCCTGCCGTCTTCAGGAGCTGCGCGATCAGATTGCCGACCAGACCCATTCCGATCACGGCCGCGCGTTCCCCCACGCCCAGACCGGCCTGCCTGACCGCCTGAAGGGCAATCGCGCCAACGGTCGCATAGGCTGAAGATTCATACGGCAGGCCGTCGGGCACCTTCACACACAGGTTCTTCGGCAGGTAATTGATTTCTGCGTGGTTGGCGTAACCTTCACCGCCGCAAGCAACGTGATCGCCTGTTTGAAACTCGTCCACGCCATCCGCGACTTCCATCACCTCTCCTGCGCAGCTGTAGCCCAGAGGCATCGGTTGGTCCAGGCGGTCCCGCACCTTTTTCAGCGTGTTGAGAAACCCCTCCTGCTTGAAGCTGCTCAGGACCTTCATCACCTGATCGGGCCGTTCCCTGGCCTTTCCCAACAGAGATTGCTGTGCCAGGTTCACCTTCTGTCTCTCAGTACCGGAGCTGATCAGGGAACAGGCGGTACGAACGAGCACGCCACCCGGACGCAGCACGGGAGGGGGGAGCTCCTCGATAAAGAGGTCGCCTGTCCGGTAGTTTTGAAGGACCTGTCTCAAGCCCTCAAGAACCCACGACGCGTGGCGCGTCAAGAAAGGTCTGACACCAGATCTCCAGGGTCAGGAGGCTGTATATCAGATAGTTGTGGTCAGCCGACCCGGACCGGTTCTCTTCGACGATGCGTCGGACCGTCTGGTGATCAAACAGCCCCCTCGCTCTGATTGTGTTCTCTGACAATAGATCGTTCACCATTTCGGCCAGGTCTTTCACGAGCCAGGAGCGAATCGGTGCGCCGAACCCCGCCTTTTTGCGATAGATGGCGGCCTTCGGCAAGATGCCCTCCATGGCCTTCTTCAAAATGTACTTCTGGGTGAGTCCCTTGATCTTAAGACTTCCCGGGACCCCGGACATGAAATCAACAAACTCGTTGTCTAGAAAAGGGACCCTGGCCTCGATCGAGTGTGCCATGCTAGTCTTGTCCGTGTAGGTCAGATTAAGATAGGGCAGGAATGTCATCAGATCAACGTAAAGCATCTGATCGGTAAAGGAATAGCCCTCACAGGCATCGAAGTGGGACATGTGAATCGCCCACGGGTCATACCCGGCCATCTCGCCCCTGATCTCATTCGAGTAGATCGCCTGCCGATCATCACCACTGATGTAGGAACAGAATCCGATGTAGCGCTCGCGTGAAGGCAAAGGCGCATTCTCCAGGAATTTCCACATTCTCCGGATGGTTCGAGCCGCATATCTGGATTTCACCATGGGAAGCTGGGTCAGGAACCTCTCGCTCCACGTCCTGAAAGTTCCCGGTAGCCTGTCATAATCGGAGGCGATCTTCCCGGCGAGGTGCCAGGGATATCCACCCAACACCTCGTCTCCTCCCTGTCCGCTAAGCAGGACCTTTACATCTCCACGAGCCGCCTCGGAGATCAGATAGCTCGTAATTGCTGCTGGATCGCCCACGGGCTCTTCGAGGTGTCTGACGACCCCTGGCAGCAGTCCAACGACGTCAGGCTCGAGAACCCTCTCGCGCGCATCCACACCAAAGACTCCGGCAATTTTCCTAGCGTACTCGAGGTCTTTGTTCTGGCCCTCCAGGGCCTCATCTTCCTTCTTGAACCCGATGGTATAGGTCTTGATCGGCTCGCTCACAACTTCCGCCATCATGGCCAGAATGGCACTCGAATCCAGGCCTCCGCTCAGGAAGACGCCCAGCGAAACGTCGCTGACCAGCTGCCTCCTTACTGAATTCTTCAGACACTCGCGCGTCTGATCGACCCGGTCCTCCATCGTCATCGAGCACGGCTCGAACTTCAAACGCCAGTACGTGTTGATCTCCAATCGGCCGTCAGAGAAGAGGGCGTAGGACGCAGGGGGGAGCGACCGAATCCCCGTAAAAAGAGTTCGGGATCCGGGGACGTATCGGAAAGTCAGATAGGCATTCAAGGCCTCCAGGTCTATCTCAGCCTGAACATCCTGGCATTGCAGGAGCGACTTGATCTCCGATGCAAACAGGAACCGTTTTCCCTGAAGCAGATAATACAGTGGTTTTACGCCAAACCGATCCCTCGCCAGGAACAATTGATGTTCTCGCGAATCCCATATGGCAAACGCGAAGATCCCGTTGAATCGTCGCAGGCAACTCGGGCCCCACGCCTCATATGCACGCAGGACGACCTCTGTATCGGTCTGCGATCGAAACCGATATCCCTTGCCCTCCAGCTCTTTTCTGAGCTCTCCGAAATTGTAGACCTCCCCGTTATAGACGATCCGGATCGTCTGATCGTCGTTCGACATCGGCTGGCGGCCCGCCACTGAAAGATCGATAATACTCAAACGTCGATGGCCCAGGCCCAAGCCGATCTCCGGATCGTGGAAGCTCCCGCTGTCATCGGGACCCCGATGCGGAATCGGCGCAAGCATCCTTTCGATCAATCCTTTGCTGCTTGTCGGCCAGACTCCGCAGAACCCACACATTTAGAACCAGTTTCTAGTTTTGAGATTTCTAGTTTCTTGTTGACATCAAAATTGCGGGGTCCATAACGCTTTGTTTCAGCTTGAAACTGCTTTTGCTCTGGACTCACCACTCTCGACTGTTGGCCGATTCACCGGTTTTCTCCCCGTAATTGTCCTGTGCCACCCCCACGTCCGACCGAGCCGGTGGTGGAGCCGATCCGGAATCAACCTTCCGATGAACGGCCAATGGGACCGGTCGAAATGCCAGACCTCAGTCTTTACGTCATCAAATCCCTCAAAAAGCTCCAGGCCCTCTCTGGCATTGTAGACTTTTGCCAACGGACACCAGGGCCCGTCCGTGTTCATGTTGAGCCATTCCTGTTTTTCCAGTCTCGGCCTCTCCGCCATAATCTGACGATGGCCTTCCAGCTTGGATCGGTCCAAACCCGTAAGCCTGGAGATCAGCCGTGTCATAAAACCTGGACGAAGGAGGAGTCGAAACAGCCTCCGCAAGGCCATGATTTCAACATGGTAGTTGATTGAAGAACGATTGTAGACCATAATGCAGAATGATCCACCTGCCCTGAGGACTCTGTAGATTTCACGAACAATCGCCTGCGTGTCGGGCGAGTGGTGGATCACGCCAAAGCTGTAGACATGGTCAAAACTCTCGTCGGGAAACGCCAACTTCTCGGCATTGGCGACCTCGAGTCTCCCCTCGAGTTGGTACAAACCGAATCTTTCCGTTGCGATCGCAACAGAAGCGGGAGACAAATCAATGCCGGTATAGCGGGCGCCGTGTTTCGCGAACTGCAAGCCGTCGGTAGCGATTCCGCATCCGATTTCAAGGATGTCCCTGTCGTGGAACTCCTGAAACCTTGCGACCTCTGGAATGTGTCGTTCAGTTTGATATCGAGTGGATTCGACTTCGATAAAATAGCGTTTCCGGTTTTCCTCCGTGGAAAGGTTGCTTCCGCAGGGATTTTCATCCCAGAAACGCCTCACCTGATCGATTGACGCTTGCAAAAAATGGTCCCACCGATTCTTTTCGGGCGGCTGTGCCCAGAAATCCTACCTTGTCGCAAGTCTACGGCTTTCGAAAGACCAGTATGAGTGCTGGAAGCAAGACGGATTGGGGAATCTTTAGCAAGCCAAGCACCGGATCAAGAGCACCCATGAATATATTGTATGCTTCCTTGATGCCACGCTTTATGCGAGAGTCGCCCTCTTTTCTCCAGCTCTCCATCCAGATACTCAGCTCCCTCTTTCGAACAAGGTTATTCAAGCAGGTTGATCCGGGGATCGCCCTCGCAATTTCCCAATACGTCGACCCGCGAAAGCCCCTTGCGAGCAAAGATGCTCCTGGCTCATTCGAGTCCACTCTTTCCGAAAAACGACGAGCGAGACCCGCGGCGAGGCTTAATGGAAGGTAGTTCACGAAGAACAACCTTGAAGTGTGATACTCCTTGATCCAGAGTCTGTTTGGAGTAGCGTCCACAATGAGAAGCCCTCCCTTCTTCAGCACCCGCCACAATTCCCTCAGCACAAACTTCCTTTGGCGTGGAAACACGTGCTCCAACACGGCGTGGGGCCACACGATGTCAAATTCACCATCATGAAAGGGCAACCCGGTAGTTTTGTCAACGAAGTCGATACTCTTGAACTCGCAACCTGAAAGACGGAAATCGTTCAACCTTGAGACCGCGATATCCAGAAGCTCCGCGTCTACGTCTACTGCGATGATGTCGCTCGCGCCTTGTCGCAAAAGGTTCAGTGCGAACGCACCTGCCCCACAGCCAAAGTCCAAGATTCTCGCATTACTGACCGGTATGCTAAATTCCTCTATAACCTGCTGAACACCCTTCATATACCCAGGATCTTCACTTCTAGCTACCTCATCCCTGAAGTACCGACCTTTCTTCAAAGCGATTTTCTCCAAAGTACTCACGGACAACATCGTCTCGAAATCACTTCGATCGCAAAGCTCGAACGTTCCTGAAGGAAGGACGTGGCGCCCTTTTATACGAACTCTCCTGTATGATCCGTCATCAAGTACATAAACTTCCAGACCCTCACCACAAGAAGCCAACCTCTTATACTCGTTGAAATCAGAAATGTTCGCGTCTCTCCTGGCTTGCTGTACCTGCATGATAAAAAGGCTCTATCCGCCTACCTTTCCTGAAAGCTGAGTGAAGAAGAGACTTTCTGGAGGTCACTCCTTTGAGGAAGAAGGTGTGATTCTTCCTATGCCTACGACCAAACCGCCTGAATTTGTGTCAATCGATCTACAAATCTGAAATCTCCTCCGAATCAACTCCCGCCGCAGTTTCGAAAATACACCGGTTCGCCCATATGTTTCATCGATCCGGCATAGGAGAACGACTTCGATGCCAAGTTCCTGGAATAGTTCAAGAAGCTGTGCTTCGCCCATTGGCGTCCAGTCTGGTAGCGCACCCTCTCGCGATGTTTTGTTCCTATTACGGATTGCTCTGGACCAGTTTCGAGGTGTGTCAGCAGGCACTGCGACCATGACATACTTCGCACTGGCTCGAACGTGCGCCTCGAACATCTGCCGCAGGAAGCCCCCTTTGTAGTGTTCCAACAATCCGCCCGAATAGACGAGATCAAACCTCTCCTCTGGTTTGTAGGTCAGGACGTCTTCCAGAACGAACTGCACATTCTCAGTATGCCCGTTGAACATAGCCCGGCAACACGTTATGGCCTCCTTCGATGCATCGATAAGCGTCACTTTGCATTTGCTGCGGTGCATGAAAAAGGAGAACTGCCCGGAGCCGCATCCGATTTCGAGCACTGTGCCGATCTCCTTCATCAATGGAGACCTTGCGATCATGTGACTGAGGAGCACATTGTGGGGAGCGATTCTCCCACGCATCATCTCATTCGTCGAATTCCAGAGCTCCTGGTCCTCGGACGCAGGCGCCTGATCACGCTTTTCCGTCGATTGCGCTGACAAATTTTCCCACCATGTTGCGCAGATTGATTTTTTCTTTGACGATCCGATAGGATTCAATACCCATCTTCTTAGTTCGTTGTTCGTTCGTGAGCAACGACTCCAAAGCAACAGCGAGACCCCCGGTGTCCCCGGACTTCAGGATGTAACCATTGACGCCTTGTTCGACCAGGTCCAACTCGGTCCCGTCCGCTTCGGAGCAGATAACCGGCTTTCCGAAGGCCATCGCTTGGTTGATCGAGAGTCCACCCATTCCTGGCAAAACAAACAGGTCCGCCATCGCAAAGTATTGATTGACGGTATCAACCTGCTTTCCTACGAAGGTCGTGTTCTCCAACGCAAGTGTTCTAACCAGTTCTTCCAGCTCAGGCCTGGCAGGCCCCTCTCCGACGATCACTAAGGCGACGTCCGAAAGGGTTTTACGTACGCGACAAACGGCTCGAATTAGAATATCTACACGCTTCTCAGGCAAGAGTCTGCCCACACTGAGTATGATTTTCTTTCCATCGAGCTTTAAGGAAGATCTGAGCCCTCTTGCCTCACGGGCATATAGTTCACGATTCTCAAAAATCTCGTGAGTATCAACAGAATTGAACGCGATGTAGACCCTTCTTCGCCGAGCGCCCATTCGCTCGACATATTCACGAGCTTTCGAGCTGTAGGTGATAAAGGAGTCGGCCGATTTCAGCGCGACCCTGACATAGGCCTCTTTCATCCAGCACTGGAGGGGCGTAAGCCCGGGTCGGTCCCATCCGCAGACCCACCAGACGAATTTCGCCCCCTTCATACGACAATAGAATCCAACGAGGAGATTGGTCAGGATTCCGAATGTGCCTTCAGCGATCACGGTTTCGCTTCGATAGGCGCTTACCACACCCAGGACTCTAGGCTGGAACCAGAAGTTAAATCCAAGAACAGATACATCATAATAAGGTGAATAATGCGTTCTGAACGGCAGATCAGTCTGGCCCAATCGAGCCGCATCGCCATGAACCACAACGAGATCGACGCCCTTCACTTCACCCAGTGATCGAAAAAAGGGTATCCGATAATGGGGAATCTGACGCTGTAGAATCGCAACACGCCGAATCTTCATATTCACCTGGAGGTTGACAAGCGCCTCCCTGGCCGCCAGCCAACGTCGGTAAAAATCATCCTGATTTTCGAGAGACCAACCAGAGGCCGCAAGATATATATAATCCGATCTTCTTTGGAAGCATCTGTACCAAAGACAGAACTGGATTCAGCAAGCCGACGCTTTGAAGTCTGCGGGCAGGCCACGGTTCTACATAGATGTCTGGTGCGAAAAAGCCTGCCTTTTGAAGAAGAACTCTTGCATTTTCCAAACTAAACGCGTAGAGGTGGCCTTCGTGATGTTTGAAGTATTTGACTTTCCTCAACAATCCGGCCAGGGTACTCTCGAACGGGAGTCCCAAAATGAACAGCCCACCATCACACAGCACACGGTGACATTCTTTTAGTAGACAGATGGGTGAATTCACGTGTTCGAGGACGTGTGAGCAAAAGACAGCGTCTAGCTTTCCTGATTGTGAGGACAGACCTTGATTGAACTCGCACAAGGCCACCCTGAGCCCCTTGGACTTGCAGACCCCCAGGTCTCCAGTGCTAACGTCTAAGCCTACAGAGTGCCCATCGAAAAGCTCCAAATAGTTGCCGGCCGCACACCCCACGTCCAGCACCCGGATTCCTTCCACCCGGGGCAAGACATATTTCCGAAAGGAATACTGGACGGGTCGATGGGTAGCGATCATTTCCTTACGCGGCGGCTCTCACACCGGTCAATGCGGCAGCCCGCCTGGCATTAAATCCATGACAATAGACAAGGGCTACGAGAACCCAGAAAAAGGCAGCCACTTTTGGAAATTCGAGCCAATTCTCTATGCCCATGATCAGGAGATACAGAATTGAACAAAGTTGTACACCTTCGGAAAGGCCCTTGAAGAACGGATCATTCGTAGCGTTCTTGACGCGTCCGGCCATCCGGAAAACCGCGAAAAAGATCAAAAAGATGATGATGACCACGCCGGGCCCTACCTCACCCCACAGGGAGATCAAGGAGGACCAGGGGGCGTTGCCAATCGAACTTTTTGTTTGATATCTTAATGCCGTGTCTGTGAACTGAGACGACTCGGGAAATGGAAAGAAAGAATATGTGCGTCCTCTAAAGTATTTTCCTGTCTTCATCGACGCACCGCGACTCGTATACATCCCGGGCCCAACTCCGATCAACGAATTCCACCTCGGAATCTCCTCAAACGAATAGGACAAAGAGAATGTTCGTTCGTAGGCTTTGAACTTATCGGATTCGAGTATCACGGTAGGATAAAAAAAGTGATCCTGAATGACCTGGAAAATCGGAGCCCGTGTATAAATGATGGCCAAACATACGATCGCGACTGCTGGAACGGCTCTCACAAAAGTGCGAAGCAACCGATTCTTATGCTCATAGACCGCGAAAATGACAGCCCCGACCATGAACGCCACATAAGAATGGCCTGTTGCTGAAAGGATCCACCCCGCGAATCCAGCGACCGCAGCCCACAAATAGAATCTTCGCCTCGTGGTGTGAAAAAGACTGAACGAGATGACCATTGCAAACATCATCACAACACCAGCAGTGTGGGTGCTGATTTCGGAGCGAGCAATCGATCCTGCAAAGAGATCGTACGAAATATCTGTCAAACCCCTCGCGCCCGCGAGATACCATTGAAGGCAAAACGCTGGAACCTGAATGAGCACGAACCACCCCATCCAACGAATGGCCCGGTTGATTGAAAGATCATTACAGCCAAGCTGAACAACTCCCCAAAATCCTGCTACAGGCAGCAGGTGGAAACCAAGAAACATCCCCGTTGAGATTGGATCCGTCCAATTCATAAACGCCGATATGAGGGTCAGCGCCAGGAATACCGACACGAACTTACTCAACGGAGTTGTGATATGGTAACCCCGGCGCAGACACGCCAATATCCCGAATGAAAATATCAGACCTGCTATGCCAAGTACGAATAAAGGAGGAACAAAAAAGACTGAGAAAATCAGGGCCAAGGGAATCCGCTTCGACATGGATCTGCCTCAAGCAATCAAACCTGAATGAAAAGGCTCTGATAAAATCCAGTCATCTTTTCGGCTATAGCCGGCGGAGAGAATTTGTCCTCTATTAACTCTCTTCCCAGTCTGGCCTTCTCAAGTCGTAGCCGGGGATTGTCGATAAGCTCTGAGATCTTGTTCGCCAAACCGACCACATCGTCAACGTCCACGTAGTTGAGAAACGCCTCATCCGGATCGATGATCGTGGTTCCTGGGATTCTCGTTGCGATAACACTACAGCCGCAAGCTGCGGCCTCCTTGACAACCCTTGGAGAGCCTTCAACTCTGGACGGGCAAACAAGGATATCCGCCCCTTGATAATACTGAACCAATTGACCCCTGTCCACCTGCCCCTCTAGACTTATTGAGTCTCTAAGGCCATGCCGATCGATCAACCGCCAAAACCAGGGGCGGCTATAATCCATCAGCGAGCCCAGAAATTTGAACTCCAGGTTGTACGATCCAATGATGACACCCAGCGCTTTTAGGAGGGTATCGACGCCCTTGCGATGCGTAATGTTTCCGACGAACAGCAAGGAACAAGGGCTTTTCCCTTCTTTTCGGCCCTTCGTATTGCGGGGTCTAAACGTATCTGTGCAAATAGCTGTAGGTACCAAACAAAGTCTTCTTTGACTCAAGTGATAGTATCGAGCCAAACCGTTTAGAATGTCCTGAGAATTTGCTGCTACGAAGTCCGTCATCCTGCAAGAGACAAACTCCCAGATGGTTCTTCGTCCAAAAGCGAGGTAATTCTTCACATTGTGCCAATACGACTCCTCCCTTCTTGAATCCCAGCATCGCGAAAACAGACAACTCGGATTCGGGAAATACAGCGATAAGACGAACCGGATATTCGCTCTCGGTCTTCCAACTATCTGACTCCGAACAAAAAGGGTCAACTTCCCGAAAAATGTGTCATGCACAACGGTGGGCAGTGAAGGATCAATTTGCCTGCTCAAATGATAAAGAGCGAGCAGCTTTCCCAGAAAGGTGTTCTCCTCGTTGAAGGCCAGCAAGGTGAAATTGTTCATTGGCTGTTCATCGCCAGCAATCTCGGGACGACCGTTCATCAAGAGGAGATGGACGTGATTTACGTGATTCGCGACATTTCGAAACAGCTTGAAACGATCGACATAATCTTTGTAATTGGGCAAGACGACGAATACGTTTAAGTCCCTGCAATTCAAACTCTTAACCCGGAATCTCAATCTGTTTCGGCCAATACAACGATCTCGTCGCATCCCAGGACATAATTGGGCCAAATAAGGAGAGAAATATACCTCATCTGGATATCGCAACTGACCACGAACCACGTATTTGCATAAAACCTATCTTCGGGACGCAAATTAAAGACGCCGTTAGGAGCTGGAACAAATGATCCCAGGTAAATGTCGTCCGATCCATCGCGTTTCTTACCCTGGGCCGTCAACAACGATGGAAAGTAGATATTGTAGACACCTCCGCCCTTGGCCTTGACTCCCAGCGCTCTCACGCGGTAGATGTCACCAAGGTCGAGTTCGATACGCACTGTCTCGTGTTTGATCCATCCCACGAGCCCAGCCTCGTGGCTAAACGGCATGTTCCCATCGGTCAGTATCCAGGAGGCATTCTGAGGTCGGTGCCAGTTCAAATCCGGAACGAATTCACAGGGACGTCCCCGCGCAATATTCTTGAGGCGTGGATTCTCCTCGAACTGAATGGAACGAATGTGCTGCCCTTCAACGTGTTGAAGACTGCCCAAGCTAAGATACACATTCAGATCTCCAACAACCAATCTTGGAACAATTGAAATGACACGAGCCCTGGTTTCGCCCAGACGAGGAGGGTCGTCTAGAAACTCCGAAAACATCGGAAATGAATAGAACGTGGAGTTGTCGTCGGATTTAAGAATGATATGGTGTGACGGATTCTCATACGGTAAATCCACGAGCCGATAGTAGATCCGCAAATCGTATGGCAGACCGAGCTGGATCTTTTCGCCTTCCTGCAAGCGTCTGTTTGATTCGGCTTCGTTTTGCACGATCACGTCACACCCATAAATCTCAACTCCGTGGCCTGCCTCGATTCTTGTCCCATGGATAGGAGTTAACGTTCCCAAGAGATCGGAATTCTGAACACTGACAAGCTCTACGGCTTCTCGAGTGTCCACAAGGCTATTGGTATAGATGGAATCGATGGCCTCGGAGACGCACGGAAAAATGGCCAAAATCGCGACGGCAACTGGCCTATTCACATTTAGCCTACTCATAGTTCAACCCAGCGTGAGCTTCGTATCGTAACTCCTCTTTCAAAAATCTGTTCGTACCTAAACTTACTATCGGACTCAGGTCACTGTAGAGTCCCATCTTTTGCGATTCTCGCGCCGTATCCTTCAAATCGTTTTTTGCAGCAAACATCCAGATGACGGTCTTTGGCTTTAGTGGCTCTACGAATTCCCTGATTGTTGCCAACATTGATAAGGCTCCGCTTCCGCCTACTCCAAGATTGAGTGTATTTGGATAAACCTTTCTAATTAGCGCGACAGCGTTCTCATCGGATTTTACGCAGCGCCCATCTGTATACGAATCTCCAACTACACAAATATATATGCCTGACCCATGCAAACCTTTTGAATTGTGGAATCCATGCTCATCGGATTCATAAACTAGAAACTCCCCACTTTCGTTGTTATGAACCGAAGTGACATTCGATATGCTACTTAGCGAAAATACCTCACGACCATCTATTTTGGGCAGTTATCGAAAAGAATAAAGTGGTTAGGAAAGAAAACTGAAAACCAACACGTCCCTGGCAATCTTGTACGACTTGAAGTTTTGTTCTCTTGTCCCCCATGGGAAGAATCTGAAACCATCGCAAACCGAATCCCAGTTCGATAATGTAGAAGCCGAAAATACGTGAAAAACAACCATTGCCAATCGAATCTTGTATTCTTCCAAGCCCTTAAACTAATGAATAGGTTAGAGAGAGTAAAATAGATGCTGGTAAAGCGTAGTATGCGATGATGTGCCTCGTTGAAAGCATGAATCCACCCTCGTACCAGCGGCCCGTGGTGGTATCGATGATGACAATCAGCGAGGCCAATACCCCCCCCGGCTGTCGCGGCGTTAGCTAGCGCTGTCCTGCTGATGCCATTTCTGAACATCTATTTTCTGTCCTCTAGATCCAGAATTTAAGCATCACGACAGACCCACGGTGCGAACGTCCAAGAAACCATTGGATATGTTACCGCGATGTTCTTCTTGTCTTATGTGAAATCGTACGCTCAAAGGTGAGCATATAACGCTGAGCAACCGAATCCAAATCATATCCGTTCACACATTTGGATGCGTTTGTCACCAATTTCTTACGCAACGTTTCATTCGAAAGCACAGAGGCGATCTCATCCGAAGGCGCCGACGGGCCTCCCGACCTAGTGGAAAAACTTTCTCGACATCCCGGAGCA
Source organism: Candidatus Latescibacterota bacterium (assembly GCA_965248435.1). Taxonomy (GTDB): domain Bacteria; phylum Latescibacterota; class UBA2968; order UBA2968; genus CBDFJH01. Next base: position 4,320,781 of record OZ252100.1, on the reverse strand, counting down.
TCAGTTGTCACAATGGGGTCCCCGAAGCCATGGCTTCGATCACAGCCAGCGGCATCCCTTCCGGTGAGAGAAGGAAGAACAAACACGTCTGCCGCTTTATCAAAAGATGTCTAAAGGCCCCGATCGGATTCAGCCTGTTTGTAGCCTTACACAAACTCATCTCGAAGTGCGCAGAGCATCCTTTAGCGGCCGCAGGAGTCTTCGAACTGGAGACAGAATCGATTTGTAGGATGACTCCCGAGTTGTTTCAAACGAGATCTCCATCTTCTTGCGGGCACCTTCGGGCAAATCCAGTTTTGCTCGAGCACCAATCAATACACTCCACCGTCCGATATCACTTGCTTTGGAGCCCCGTGTCCTTTCCACCTGATGGTACAGAGACTTGTCGAAAACGAGCGCGTCGCCCTTTCGCATATTCAAATCTTTTTGAATACTGAGTTTCTTTCCCCGCCTCGTGAACAAATTAAAATCACCTTTTTCATAATCAACCGATGGCTCTGAAAGCAGAATCATGAACTGAATCAAGGGGAAATCCAGGTTACCTTCGTAGTCCTTGTGCTTCAAAAGCATACCGGAATCGGGGTGATACTTCGTCACAATGATATAGTCTTGTAGTCGGTCCCTCTCCAAACGGTAGGCATCATTTTTTAACCAGGGTTCTTCGATCTCATTTCTGAATTCGAATGCGTCCTTCAGCAACTGATCTGACCGGGAGGACCTTTGATTGTGAAAAAACTGATATATCCTGATCGTCCGGTCGACGTTGTCGTGTGAGCGAGGCTGGACATAATCGCACATCGTATCAGTATTGATCCTGGCGTAGAATACAGGACCCGTCTCAAGAAATCTCGCACACTCACTACGATAAGCGTCCACTTGATCTTGACCTAAATACCGATCTAACTTGAAAAAGCCGAAATCTGGATCAAGCAGTTGATCGCGAGCACGGTCAAAGTCCAAATCTGTCACGGCCGCTCTCCAATGGTCTGGACGGCCTCCTCCACTAAAGCGAGCATATCAGGCGGACCCTCCTCTAGGCTTTCGGACATATGCGGCGTAATGAGACAGTTGCTTAAAAGACGGTACTTATCAAACAGGGGCATCGGTTCCCTCCAAAACACGTCTGAACCATAGAACATCCGCCTGTTTCTTCTCAGGGTCGAATAAAGCGCATCTCGGTCAATCACGCCTGCTCTACCGCAGTTGATCAGCACCAGATCTTTCTTGCAGCCTGAGATCACGTCACGATCGATTAGACCAGCCGTGTTTTCATGGTATGGAAGCTGCAAGAAAATGATGTCGCAGGTCTGAAACATGGGTTCGAGATCAAGGAAAGAGATGCCCAGACGTTTTTCCACCGGATGGGAATATCTACGCCTGCTGTGGTAGAAAATTTCACATCGGAACCCGATCAATCGCTTGTGTATCTGTCTTCCAATCAGACCGTATCCAACAATCCCGACGCGCTTGTCGTAAGCCGTATTGGTCGTGATGCGGACCCAGTTGTGTTCACCTCCAACCTCTGCAGCATTCCTGGGAAAAAGCCAGCCGCGCAGATTTCTGAGGGCGAAAACATGCCGGGGCCGTTTCAACTGGTAGATCTTCTTCAGACCCTCCAGCATCAACACGATGGCCTGCTCCGCAACATCATATCCCCGGTCAGCATCCAGGGTAACAATGTCCAGATCCGTTTCGGAGGTGTCGAAGTTCATCATCCAGTCTTCGTTTCCCTGGATAACGATCGTTCGCAGGTTTGGAAACCGTTTTATGAAACGTGAATCGAGTTCTCGTGTTTTGTTGACGACTATCTTTACGTGTCTTGCCTCGTCATCGTCGATCCTGTCATTGAATACGAGATAGCCCAATCCCGCGAAGACCGATACCGTTCTTTCAAAACGTGTTGGATGAGTGTAATAATTTTCAAAGATCACCTCACGTCCCTGACATTTGCTTCCTCCTTCAACAACTGTTCGGTTCGTCTGACTCACGTCTGGTTCAGTGTCCTCTCACGGAGACTTGACGGCAAGGAATCCGAAACTTGATCGACTTTGGAGCGTCAAAGTGGCCTTTCTAAATCCATTCTTCAGCTCCTCTTCGCCCCCCGAACCCCTTCGAATATCCAGTGTGATTAGACCCTCATTCAGCAATTTGATTCTTCATACGCGCGCAGAATTTCGCACATCCCCTAAGAGATCTCCAGAGCCTGGGAAAATGGAACATGACACGCGTGCGAACGCCCCTGCCCAAATGGCCGTCATCCTGAAGGGCTTCCCTGTAAATCGCCCGGGCTTCCTCCGTCTTGTCGCGCTCAAACAGCCACTTCGATAACCTCAGCTTCAATTCTCCTCTGCGTTTTATGATTGTATTTCGCTGCGCCAGATCGCTCATAGATGTGCGCTCCAGCCATTCATCCATGATCTCAATCGGCTCATCGTACAGGGCCCGCCCGACCATGTTTGAGGTCATCGTGGGATGAAATCGATGCTCGGAGAGAGGTTCGTTAAGGAAATCGGCCGGGAAATTATGGAGTACGCGCAGATACAGATTGTAATCATTCGCGTATCGATAGGACCGAAGCTCTCCGACCTGCTTTATCGCGGTCCTGGAAAACATTGTTGTGGAAGTCTGGCAGCGATTTCGAACAACGAATTCCAGGAAGACGTGACCCCGGCAGGGTGTTATTTTTCGCAAGTTGAAATACCGTCCGATCCGATTGCCTTCCGAGTCGATTACAAAGGCGTCCGAATACGCCATACCCAGGTCGGGATTTTCTTTCAACAGGGAAACCTGCTTTTCGAGCTTGTGAGGAAGATAATTATCATCGTGATCCAGCAGGGCAAGGTATTCCCCCTTCGCTATCCCGAATCCGCGCTTATGAGCGCTGCCTGGTCCCTTGTTTGACTGATAAGTGTACTTTATCCGCAGCTTTTGTCGGAACTCCTCTACGATCTCGCGGGTCCGATCTGTAGAGCCGTCATCGGCGACGATGACTTCAAAATCACTGTACGTCTGCCTGACAAGACTCTGAAGCGTCTCTCCTAAATACTTCTCGGCGTTATAACAGGGTATAATCAAGCTTACTTCCGGCATAATTCCTTCCTGTTTACTTCAGACTCGTCCGTCCACCATGCCGATTTCTCAGTCTCCTGCGCCCGCATCCGCTCGAGGCCTTCGCGAGTGGTCAAAGCCCGGATTCCAAGAATTCGTTCCGCCTTTTCTACATTGTAAGAGGTGTCCACAGGACGAGGAGCGATCTCGGGGAAATAGGAACTTCTGACAGATTCGACCAGGTCAGGATCGAGCCCGAAGACCTCGGCGGACTCCAACGCGAACTCTAATCGACTCAGCCGGTTTTGACCGGCGACGTGAAAGATCCCCTCAACCTGTTTTTCAACTGCAGCCCAAATTGCTTCTGCCCCATTGTCCGCCCACATCGGATTGCAAAAGACATCGTCAACAACTTTGACTGGTTTTTCTTCCCTGAGAGATTCAAGTAACCAGGTAACGGGATTGTTTCGATGCTGGGGACTGTGCCACCCATACATCAATATGGGCCTGATAATCGTCCAGGAGAGGTTTGACTTGGCGACGTGGTGTTCCGCTTCAGTTTTGAGTTTTCCATAGTAGTTAATCGGATCTGGGTCGTCTTGTTCTGAATAAGGAGCGTTTTCGCCACCAAAAACGGCGTTGGAGGAAATAAAAACAAGCAAGGCGCCAAAGTTCTGGCACGCAGAAATCACGTTCTGTGTCCCTTCTACATTGGTTTTATAACAGACGTCCGGATTCTTTTCTGCGTAATCCACGCTGCCGATTGAGGCCGTATGAACAACGACCTCGGGGCGCACTGCTTCGAAGAGGTCCAAGACACTTGGTCTGTCCGTAACATCCATTCCAAGTATGTCAGCACCGATCGGTCTAGTACAATGGGTAAAAAAGGTGCAAGTCAGGTTGTCCAGGGATCTCGTTCTTGCGAGGGCGCTGGCAAGCAGGCCGTTCCCTGTAATGAGCACCTTAGTCTCTGAAGATACCACTCGGATCCATCTCCTTTAGTATTCGTGTCGAGATTACCTTAGACGCGACAAGAAGCAAACTGACGATTTAGGAACAATGTTCGTCCAGGACCCCGAATTTCTGCAAGAGTTGGACGAACCGGTCGCTAGCCGTCCCATCAAGATAGCTGAACACCTCATCCACTTCGCATCTGCTACTCTCTCGCAGTCCATTCAACGACACCTCGCCTGTCAACACCTTGTCAACGGCACGACGCATCTCTTCATCTGTCCTTGCTACGAGTCCGAGGCGGGAAACATCCGGAACAGGGGCTAAATTGAGAACCGCGCAATTGTCGTATGTCACCACAATTCGGCCCAAAGCGGCTGCCTCAACCGCTGTTGACGAACCGGTTTGAAAAACGGCATCAGACAGCGCCACGAAATCTAAGAGCGGTGCATCAGCAGGCAGGAGACGAATTTCAAAAAGTAATCCATTTGGCACTATTCCATCAATCATCTGCCAATCGATCGGAAGCATGGGGTGGCATTTGATCACAACCAGCACGTCGTGAGCCTCAGGGGGGATAGACTGCAAGACGCATCTGATAAGGTCGATGGCGCCATCCAGAGAATCTGAGGACGACGCGACCAGCAACACCTTTGTTTGAATCTGAATCCTATGGGTACGGCGAAGTTGCCGCTGATCAGGCATCTGACTAATCCAGGAAGCCAACTTTTCGTACCGAACAGCTCCACAAATTGCAAGTCGATCCTCAGGAATGCCGTTTCTCCGAAGTACTTCGAAGGGATAGTGCCCGCTCGTGAAGATCAGATCGGGGAACGGCATCGCCTGGAACGAGCTTCCGGAATTCAGAGCCTCGGAGATTTCTTCCCCGGAAAAGAGGTATAGCAAATTGTCCTTTCGGATTGAGGAATGCTGAAAACCGATCGTCTTTGTCCTGTTGTGAGCGCCGTACCAAATCGCCTTTTCAAACAACTGGAATTCCATGTAGTGAATAATGCTCCTAATCCCAAAACGATCAATGCTTCTTGCGACAGCACTCGCAAGAAGCTCATTCGTAAAAAACTCGGGCCGGCAAAAAGACCGCCGCACTTCTTCTTGAACGAAAGGAGAAATATCAACGTCTTCAAAAACCGCGCGAATCTGGGGAACCAGACGGCTTTCAACAAAAAGAGTCTTAAAAAAACGCCGAATCGACCAGGCCTGACAAAAATCCCGGAGCTTGCACAGTCGATTCAACACGAGGACATCATTCGACAGAAAATGTCGTTTCATAGCCCGTCGATGCCGCCAGGCTTCCCTCAGGGGTTCATTCACCCACGCCCCGTAACAAACTTCTGTGTGCCTTTCCAGCGCCTCCTTTAGTCCCCCGTACATGCGATCTTTAGAAGATTTCTCGTACGGTCGATCCCACAGCAACGGATAGAATGTAAAGAGCATCGCGAGTGAGCGGGATGTTTCCAGTCGAAATCCTCTGGTAAATATCGTGAGAAGATGCAAACCGACAGCACGGCGAAACGTTCGAAATGCTGCGGTGACGAATCGGACTAGGAACCACTGATTGATCGATGATGTACTATCGGGTTTCGAATGAACGTCGTGAGACCGTGAAGCCGGATGTAGGTCACCAAGAGCACCCGAAAGCAAACGATCCTCCAACGACACCCAAATCTCGTCAAAATGTCCATTCTCCACAGCTGCTTTCACGAGTGCCACAAAGTAAAGCCGCTTGAAAATGAGAGACCCACGATACGGATTCTTTTCAGAGATTTCCATACACCACCAGAGGTTCATCATGGGCGTAGCTAGCTCGGAGAATAGTGTACGACCCCGCAATAATGGGGTTCTCGGAAGTTTTGAAATAAACTGGATATAGAATGCATTGAGGCGTTGCTTCGCCCGTTCTGAAAATTTCGTAATATCGATAGTGGTTGCGCTTTCCAGTTCGTCTAAAGCGCCTCCACAGCTAGTCATATATCGCTCGCCCGAAACTCCGAGCGGCATAATGTACCAATCTACCGGTTGCCCTGAATAGGAAGCCGCTTTATCAATCCAATCCTTCGACGCTGTATCTGTGACAATGAGATAACGTCTACGTTTCTCCGTCATCGCACTGCCATTTCATCGGTTTCTACCCCAGGTGGGCGAGCGAAAATACAGTTGCGGGTTCCTCGGTTACCGACCTCGAAGGTATCCTTGATTTCAAACCCCTTCGTGCATAGAAATTTCGAGATCTGATTGGACGACTCGTCTGGCTGCAATTCCACAATGATACTGCGGACAGATGAATTTGAAAGCGTTGAATCTGCACCCCTTAAGACCGCTAATTCCTTGCCGTCGACGTCAATCTTCATGTGACTTGGAACCGGAATATGAAATTGTTCTACAAGACCATCAATTGTGTAGCCCAAGATAAGTTGCCTGAAAACTGGCTCGAATCTAGCACCAAGGTCGTTGACAGGTTCACCAAGCGCGTGCATGGCACTGCCTGTAACCAGGCTGTGATAGTTGAACGTATCTATGGTTGTTTTGTCAGACAGTGCAACCTGCAAAGGTACGATAGCATCCTGGCATTTATTCAGTTGGATATTCTTGCAAAGTTGAAGGAAGTTGCTGGCGGCCGGCTCGAAGGCGTATACTCGAACACAGCCATTGAAAAATTTGGACGCAACCAAAGCATAAGCGCCCACGTTTGCACCGATGTCATAAAGGATATCGCCTCGTTTTATATAGGTTTCAATCCACTCTACTGTTTTGGACTCCCTTCGGCAGGATAACAATCTAAAATTTTCGAGTTCTGACTCAACGTGCATAAAGATGTCGCGTCTACCGTAGTCCAATCGCTTTATCAGATGAACCTCGGCCTTGATCTTGAGCAATACGATTTCTGGCAGCCTCCTCACAACGGACGCTATGAAGGAACCAAACCTCTGCCTCAAGGCCTCGTATTGATCGCCGCTAAGGAGACTTCTTATTAGCCACTTTCCCATGAGCATCTTCCGCCAACACAGGCAAGCTAACGCCATTCCTCTCGAATGACCATGAATGCTTCTGCCGCTGGAAAACCACACGCCATGCCTCGAACCTTTGCGAGCGCGCCAATACCTTCAGCAGAACGGGGATGAGGAAATGTTCTTTGCTCGGTTTTATAACAAGCCATCGCCTCTTGCTTCGAGTTGATATAAGGGCATATGTCCACATAGAAATTCGGGAGGAAGGCACGATCTGGAAACGGAGGCGCTTGTTCAGTAGATGACGGCGTCTCATAACAGGAAACGCGTCTTATTCGTTTATCGGATCTGTTCAGTGATCGAAACCCGATCATCGCCGCTTCGAAGACCGTTTTATGGTCCTGATGAATGTCGCTGCAATGATTGACATACGCGATATCAGGCCCAAATTGCTCCACTACTCTTTCGATGACATCCAGCACATCTAAAACGTGTTTGTAGAGCTGTTCATCTGGCAGGCGCGCGAATTCAACCTCCTGGTAGTTTAGAATAGACTTTGCCGCCATTGCATGCTCTTCTTCCCGCTCAAGCGCTTTCTGATCTAATTGATGGTTGTAAACACGATTCGAAACAAAAAGTACTTTGACTGTGTCTCCAGCAGCCACGTGCTTGCAGATGGTACCGCCTGGGCCCAGTACTTCGTCGTCCATATGAGGAGCTATTACTAGGATATTCATAAGGGTATACGAAGCGATTCTGTATCGTATTCAGAAGACTTTTCTGGGATATCTTAAATTCTATTCTTAGTGAGACGTTTAAGTAGAATCTGCTCTGCTATCCAAAAATCAAACTGATCATCTATTTCAATGTTGCATTCCCGATCCGTCAAAAGGTGCTCGAGCCGATCTCCGTACTGCCGACCATCCATAATGGTTCGGGAATCTGCGACGTAGACGTTACCATCATCGCAGAAAAAGCCTTCCACATCCTGCCGTCCGCGTAAATTCGTTGCTCCATCGTCAGCCTCTCCAAACGGCAAGTATTTGCATATAAAACCTGTTGCGAGACATGTAGGACGCGTTTCCAGGAATCGTTCGATCGCCTGATCAATCAAGCCCTCTTCCCGGATCGGTGAGGTAGGATACAGATTCACGAGGATATCGGCAGGAATAGCAGACAGCACGTGCTGCCAAACGCTCAGGGATGTGGCCTCATCAGTAGCCAGCTCTTGGGGACGGCGCAGAACTTCGGCCTGATAGGATTGGACGATCTCAGCGATCTCGTCGTCCTCAGTTGAGACAACGAGCCGATCAAGTCTTCGAGCCCGTTGGGCAGCCTCGATAGTCCATACAATAAGCGGCTTCCCCGCAATCATCCTGATATTTTTTCGGGGAACACCCTTAGATCCCCCGCGCGCGGGAATCAAACCGAGAATCATGCCGCTTCAGAACCAAGAAAGCTGCGCAAAAACGTGGCCCACTCCCTGAGCCAGTTCTTGCTCGTCAGCGCATACTGCCTACAGAATTGAATTCGAGCCGTCTGCACAGCCTCGGAATGCCACCATGAGTGAACACCGTCCCAGATTTCGTTGACCTTGGTGGCGGCTGCTTCCGGAGAGTCGTACAGAATCTCCGCGTCCCTTAAGTAATCAAAATAGGTACGTGCCTCTTCACACTCTCTAAAATGCTCTGGATTCCAGAAACAGATCGTCGGTGCTCCCATAGCGAGGGACTCCAGTAGGCTGGTTCCTAGATGATCAATCACAACTAGCCTAGCCCGGGCCATGTGATCTAAGAGCCGGCCGTCATCAAGCATCTGGTTCTGTCCGAGCAGGCGCATAATCCACCTTTTCTCATCAACCCCATAACTATTTCGATAAGCTCTGTACTGCACCGAACTTCGGATCATTGGGTCTAGATTCTGTAGAAAATCTCTCTGATTCAGGAGATAGGGAAACAGCTCTTCTGGACTGAGGAGGCTATGCAAACGATAGCGATAAGGAAGAGCCTCTCTCCCCACATATATCAATTTATCCGTTCTATTCTTGTAACATGGAAGTTTGCTTAGAAAAGGTGAGGGAAGAGGATAGATGCAACAGTCATAAAGGTGCGGCTTGTTCCAACCCCAACTGATAAAGCCATCTGCCACTTCATACTCTATCTTACCTATGGGGAAAGAAGAATTCTGTCCATACCCTCCTCCATGCTGCACCGAGATCCATTTTCCGCCAGCTTCTGTCAAGGATGCAAGCTCAAGGGTCATCTGAGGATTCCAAATGTCATTACCGATCCAAACCTTGGCCATTCTCTTTCTCACATGCTGACCGTTGGAAAGAGAAAGTACGTTCTCGGGGACGTGTCCCAGAACCATCCTTGAAATCACTTCTTCAAAGAGATTCCGTGTCTCGAAATAAATTACTTCATCGGGAAGGCGCTGTTTATGTCCTTCTGTGTTTCCTAGAGCGGCAATTCGGTGCACTCTATTTTCATGACTTCGAATCAGAACAGACGACAGGAGAAAAAAGCGGTCTCGGCCAGATAAGCCGTGAATCTGACCCAGACGGATCCCGGCGCAAGACGACAGTCCTTCGACGACACGAGCTTTCAGAAAACCCCTCAGTCGCTTGCCCAAGGGTTCTCTATGGTTGAGCTGAAAATTTCCAGCGCCGGTGGACGAAGGGCTCCAGGAGTCTGCAATGATGACTTTTTCTAAGAACTTGAACTGTGCCAGGTGTACGATTTGTGAGAAAAAACATAGATTTATATTGTGATCCGAAAATTGGCCTGAAAACTCTTGATAATTGGCAAAGCGCCTATTCTGTGCATCTGCGCCTATCACGCGGACAAAAAACTTCTGTCCAGGATATGCCTGCTCCAAATATTCCAGTCTCTTGAATCGATCGTAAACGATCCCTAACCAGTGAACCAGCCAGCAAATGAGATTCAATCTCCAGAAACGCTCACTGTAATCACTTCCATACCAATCATTTAAATACTCTGCTAAAACAGGGACAATTCGTTCTACAAGTGAATCCAGATACGCAGATGTAAGGAGTATGTCACGCTTAGACTTCCAGGGACTCGGTGCCAATTCGAATTGCGCTTGGTCCCAGAATGCATACTTGGGGTGCCCAGCGAAACACCACGGGCCCAAGAAAATCGCAGAGTTTTCATCCTCAGGCCAGATCCCATGGATACCTGTTAAAACCAATTCCTTCATTCAAGCAACCAAAGAAATTAAGTTAGCCTCTAAAAACATAGAGCACTTGGCGTTGAATATTCAGCCAATCGTTCAGCAAGTTCTTCGCTGACGCTCTTACGAGCCTCATCAGAGTTGTTTACCATGTCTGAACAATTATGAGACAGATTGGCGGAAACCCTTTGGATCTAGCTCGAACGGGAATCAACCCAAAAATCTGGAAAAAAAATACCTCAGGTCCGTAAGTATCAGGCTGCGCGGGCGACTTCCGCGATTCCTTGTCCTTCGTCGATACGACCCATCGATCGATCCTTTTGCGATAAGCCGCTTGCCCACGAACAGACTTTTGGACCCACCCCGTTGCCAGAGTCAGTCCAAGGATCATATATCTCGTTCACATACGAAGGAAACATAGGAAGTTCCCAGGCCGTTGTACCCGTGAAATAGATGATCGAATGCTAGGTCGGGCGCTTCTTCCCCACGTCTCAGGGCATCGACCAAGGAAAACGCCTTTGAGAGCTCTTCCAAGGCTTCAGGTACCCTTAGTCTTAATGATGCAGCAAGTTGGTCGATCGCTGAGACGACAGCATCGGCCGTTTTCTGACAGCTTTCCTTGAAGGCAGATGCGTAGTGTCGAGCATCTCTATCAAAGTCAAGTAGCTCTTCCGCCCTGTCCATAAGACCATTAATGTGTTGGACCACGGCCTCAACTGCCGGCGATTGTCCCAGATTGGCGTATACATCCTGGTCCTCTCTCTGAGCGAACAACCACCGCAAATCCAGGAAAGCGGCAAAGATCTTGTACGAGGAGTCAGTCGCGCCCATCTGCCTAGCCGCGCAACTGTTGATGCAGAAAGGCAAGTCAGGTGTCGGCCATGCGGAGTAGTAACGAAATCCCTTTTCTCCAAGCTGTCTTGCCAGTTCGACGAACCGGAGAGCCTGATAGTGGGGGTTGACCAGGTAGTCGTATATGACAGACTTTGGCGCCCTTCCCCCCCGCTTTACTGATCGTCCTATGTGCTCTCCGAAATATCTGGTCGCAAGTTCCTCAATCAAGGATTCATCTGAGGATGCAAAGGCCTGAATGATTTCTCGGTGCAGCCACCGCTGAATAATGCCGGCTCTATATATATATCCTAGGACTAGAAACCCGCCCACTGCAACTGCATCGCACATCAGGTCGAGCATTGCTTGCTGATCAGCGACGTGAGGGATCACGCCGTAGCTTGAGACGATATCGTATCGCCTACGTCCCAAGTCAACGCTACAAGCGTTATCAACCCAGAAATTCGTATAATTCTGCATTGAGAACTGTGAAGCAAGCTCCTTTGCTCGAGTGATTGATTTCTCGTTCAGATCGAAGCCATCAATAGACGCACCCCAGTCGGCCATAACGATGTCTAGCTCACCCGTCCCGCAGCCAAAGTCTACCACACGCGCACTCTCGAACAGTCTTAATGGCATCCGCAACCTGTACTGCATCAGCTCCCGGTGGGCGGATGAATACTTCTCAAATGTTTCGCGTTCCTCAATGGGGACGGCCGAGGGCGATACCCGCCTGTAGACGGACATCACCTCTTCTTCGACGTTCCTTCTGAGGCCCTTTGTCATTAGTCCTTCTCTATCAGAACACCAGGCAGTTGCACGGCGTCCAGATCCGTCTCTTCGAGAATTCTCAAGGCCTCTGAAGCGGTCTGGATAATCGGCTCGCCGTGCACGTTGAAGGACGTGTTCAGAACGCCGCCGACCCCCGTTCTTCGGAAAAAGGCTTCGATCATGCCATGATAATCGCGATTGACTGACTCACTGAGGATCTGCGGGCGGCACGTTCGGTCCGCGGGATGAAGCCCAGCCCGAAGGTGTTCCCAAGCCAGATCGGTTGAGTTGAAGGCGACCGTCATGTAGGGGCCGTCAAGCTGCTTCGGGTTCACAAGGTATTCGGCCGCCCGGGACGCGAGGATCGACGGCGCGAACGGCATCCAGAAGTCGCGGCTCTTGATGGTCCGGTTGATCCGGCCAATGACGTCCGCAGATCTCGGATCGGCGTTGATCGAGCGATTGCCGAGCGCGCGCGCGCCAAATTCGCTCCGCCCGACGCAGCGCCCTATGATCTTGCCGTTCACGAGCCGATCCACGATAGGTTCGTTGTCGCTCAACTCCATCACACGGAAACCCTGCGATCTGGCTCGGTCCACCGTGGATGCGACCTCCGTCTTTTCGAGATCCGGACCGAGATAGGCGTTGTCCAGCGGATGACTCCGTAGCTCAGTGGACCCGTTTAATTTCGCGTAATCATCCGTGACCGCGTAAGCCGCTCCCATCACCAGCGACTCGTCCGAGGGCGTGGGCGGCACGTAAAGCTTGTCCACTTGGGGGAGTTCCGCCAACTTCAGCATCGCTTTCACGTTCATCCCTAGACCGCCTCCGAACGAGACCGTCGACAGGCTGGTGCTTTTTATCGAGTTTCGAGTCCAGTGGGTTAGAATCTCCTCCGTGTAGTGCTGTAGCGCGCCTGCGATGTTGTCGAAACGCACACCTTCCAACCGATCCCTGAAATGGACGTACAAGTCTTGTGGCTTCTCTTTGAAGGCAAAGCCGAGCCCGTCGACGTACTGCGTGTTGCGGAACACCTCCAGCGTAGGAAGGTAGTAAGCTTCCTTGCCATAGGGGGCCAAGCCCATCACTTTGTATTCGTGCTCGTCTGGCTTCATACCAAGCAGCAACGTCATGGATCGGTACAGACGTGCGACGAGGAGGTTCTGTGACTTGGAAATCAGCTTAATTTGACCGTTCCTGGCCGCATAGACCCCAGCGTTCATATCATCCCCCCACGCATCTGCGGTCAGCACCAATGCAGGTTCAGGTACAAATGGGCTCGAGTAGTATGCGTAGGCGGCGTGGCACCGATGATGATGCACAAATGTCACAATTGAGGGATCTGGATCTATCCCAAGAAATTTGCAGGTGACTCGTGTCCGAAAGTCTTGAAAGTACCGATCGTGGGCGTCTCCGCTTAGTTCCCTGTCTGCTTCGATGTGGCGCTCCCAGTTGCCCGGATACTGGTCGAGATCGAGGAAGTCATGAAACACTTCGTAGTAATCCGGATTTTTGCCTCGGTATATTATTGGGTACCAGTACTCTTGCTGCTCTCGCAACCTGTTCTCCTGTCCGCGAACGGAGTACCTCCTTGATATCTGATATCTGGGCGACCAAGTTAAACCAGGTAAGGCAATGCAGTCGATGTCTTCAGGCTTCACACCCGCCTCATGCAGAACCGCGTGTATGGCGCGGCCTGGAAACCGCTCGTCATTCTTGATTCTGCTGAAGCGTTCCTCACTAGTGCAAGCGGCCACAACTCCGTCGACCATAACTGCTGCGGTCGAACAAGCAGACCATAGAAAGGACAACACAATCATATCGGCTACTCTTTTCTTACCTAGTCGTGGTAATCCTTGCTCATCTCGCAAGTGGCTCGCATTCAAACACGTAAAGCAGACCCCCCCGAGCGTTCACGTTGGGTCGCGCGGCAACGAGGTAGAACAGCCAGAGAAATGGCGCAAGTGTGTGCACCCAGATGTTCTTGACGATCCCTTTGCATCCCAGCTTCTCGAGAGACTTACTCCATCGAATGAGGAATCTGAGGACCGGACGCGTCTGCAGGTCATAGACTCGCCATGCCAACGGCCTGATGTGGTTCCAGGATGACCGAAGCCTGAAGCCGCTCTTCACCATTAGACACTTCCATTCATCCATCGTCTTGCTCAGTCCGCTGATTTCTTTGCACCGTCCGGAATCCAGACGGTGGAAGTAGCGCGCCATCCTTTCAAACCCAAGGGACTTAAAGAAGCGCGCCAGAGGATCGCAGACGAAAAAGTGCTTCACCTCCCGGTCGAACGCCGTCATCACCAGCCGTCCATCGTCCCGAAGTACCCGTCGTATGTCGGCCAACGTTTTCTCGTAATTCACTCGATGATTCCGCTCGGCCAGTCCGTGTGGAAAATAGAGAAAGACCGTACGGAAGCAGTTGCTCCTGAAGGGCAGGGGAAAGGGCGGGGCTTGGACCCGCCCGTCATAGAGCCCGGTTTCGCCGCATTTGTAGAGATGGGAACGCTTCATGTCGATCGTCGCCGTCACCCTGAGCTGCGCCTGTTGCTCGCAAGTCATCCTAAGATCCCGCTCATAGACGTCGAAAATGTCACCTGATCGATTCAGGTCTGATTGCGTGTAGCGATCATCTTCGAACGCGAACACTCCTCCATGCATGATGAAGGAGAATACACCATCTCCTGATCCGATCTCCAGGATCGGTGGCGCCCATCTGCAACTCCGAAGTGCGACAGCGTTCGCCGTATCGTTCACTGCGTCAAAAGGCTTCAGCCAGTAGAGCTGAAGGAATCGCTGCAGCAGCTTGAACGAGCTCGGTCCCTTCACGAGCAGGCCCGAACGGCTTCGATCATAGCCGAAGCTTCGTCATTGCTAGACGGGGACAAGCCCTCCCAAGCCGATCCGAAATCTTCCACAGGTCTTCCTGGATGCTCATGGATCATGCTCCAATCACGTCCGTCCGGTCTACCATGTTTTCCACCGACACAAGCCTGCCGTCCTCCAGTTCCACGAGCTCCGGTTCTGAGGAGCGTGGTAGGAAACACTCCTTGCATGCAGTGTATTTTTCGACCCCCTGATGTTCCATGTGTGCACTCCGCGCCTGAGATAGAGTGTCGCTATTCCAGATATCGTAGACAGATTCCTTGTTCGCGTCACCAACGATGTGGTGCGCCATCTCGTCGTGAGTACAGAGGGGAACGAGACCATCCGCGCCGATCGCCAGCCTTTGCCATAGCACAGGGCACGTAAACCCGTCTCGGTATTCAATTTCCTTGTCATTCCGAAGGTAGTCGAGCAGCGGGTTGATGGCGACCTGGTCGACGATCGGTCGAAAGAGATCGTAGAACTCCTGAGGGTCTTCCTTGATCGCAGGCCAGACGCCCTGAATCTTGATCACAGGTTTCTGGGACTTTTCCGCCTGTTTGATCCGATGAAACTCTCGGATTTTGGCGACCGCATCTTCGAACTTCGCCGGTTTGCGGATCCGGTTGTAGGTTTCCCCCATGCCATCGAAGGAGATCGTCAGCCAGTCGAGCCCTGCGTTCATCAGAGCTTCGAATCGCTCCGGCGACAATTTCAGAGCGTTCGTCAGCGTCGACACTTCTTTGATCCCCCGGTCCTTCGCGTACTGCGTCATCTCCACCATATGGGGGTTCAGCGTGGGTTCACCCCGCCAGCTCAGCCGGATGGAGAACAGCTTGTGTCGGACCCCCTCGTCCACGATTTTCCGGAACAAATCGAAACTCATGTTGGTCAGCTTCACGTTCTGCCTGAATTCATCGGTGATCGTAAAGCACATCGGGCACCGCATGTTACACGCGCTGGACAGCTCGAGATCCAGGTGGTCCGGAAACTTCGGCAGCCACCCGAACCGTGGATAAATATGCCACTTGATACGGTTCTTCAGGAACCGGAACCGGTGTCCCTTCCCGCGGAGCAGGACGAATCGGATGTTCTCCCACCGGCTACTCAGGTAGGACTGATCGTTGTCACGCATCGATTTGTGATCTAGCATGGTTCGCTCCCGTCAGTATTTGGAGATCTCCCGCACGACACTCAAAACACGCTCCACACCGCGTCCGTCCACAAGCTTTCGTCCTGCCTCGCTGTGCCCGGAAAGGGTCCCGGCTTCGTCCATGGCCTCGATCGCCGACAGCAGCGCCTCCGGTTGGAACGAAACCCCCTGCCCGAGGCACCTGCCAAACCCGGCGGCCTCGAACGCCTCGCCCTGCAGTCTTTCGTGCTCATCTTCGAACAGCACCAGGGCAGGCGTCCCGAGGCACGCGAGCTCGTAGAGAGTGTTGCCCCCAGCAGTGATCCCCACATCCACGCACCCGAGAATCTGCTGCAGCTTTGGGGGCGTTCGGTGTAGGGTCGCCTGTCCCGCGCATCCGGCGACCTCCTGGGCTAGCGCTTCCGTGAACGTGAACCCGGGCCCGACGACGATGTGCAGACGGATTTCGCTTACGTTCCGCAGGGACGCGACCACCCGGCGCGTAGCCTGCGTCCGGTCCGTTCCGCCCATCGAAACCGCGATTGCCCGCACCCCCTGCGGAAAGTTCCGTTTCGTTCGCGCCGTACTAAAGCGTGTGTCAAGCGGCAAATAAGCGGGACCGGCTAGCACCCGGGCGCGCGTACCGGGATACACTTGAAAAGTCCGAACGATCGACGTATTCACGATGACGTCCGGGTGAATGGTCCGCCCGCCCAACTCGTCGATACAGACCGTCCTCAGCCCTCCGTCTCGCAGGGCCTGAATCTGGTCCTCGGTGATCCGTCGAAAGTTCGTCACCACCGTTGACACCCCGTCCCAGGCCAGTCGGGCAGCCGTGTCTCGGAGCGTCTTCTCGTCCGGCTCATCGATCGTCTCGAAATCCGTCTTGATCCCGTCAAGCAGGGGCTGCGGCGTCCCGGCCGTGAATACCGCCCTCGGCTCGATCCCGAAGCCGACGCACGCCCGCAACAACGCTATCGTCTCGACCGCGTGACCCGTGCCGATGGCCTGTTCCGACTCCGCGACAAACGCGACCCGGCATACCGGATCCGTCAAACCATTGACCATTCGATTGGTGTATCCGCCGGAATCGCCGTGCGGGTCGTCCGGCCGATCACGACCTGAAGGAGCGCCGGCTCGATGCCATTCCCCGGACGCTTGATGATCACGTCACTGTCTCCGATCTGATGCCCTTCAGGCAGGTCTCTCAGCGCGATGATGCTCTTTCGCGTTTCGGTTCGCATACCCTTTTCGGACGCGCTAGGCGTCTTGTACCCCGCTCCGAGCATCTGCTCCACCTCCCGAAGCGCGTCTACCAGATGCTTCATCTCTTGCGGGTCGGCTGAGAAAAATGCGTCCGGGACCGGCAGCGCTTTATCGAGCGTGAAGTGCTTCTCGACCACGCACGCGCCGAGTGCGACAGCCGCAATCGCAGCAACAAATGACTGCGTATGGTCCGAAAGCCCCACGTGGACCGGGAACACACGGCGATACGTTCGGATCACGTTCAGGTCCAGCTGGGACACGTCCTTGATCGGGTAGTTCGACACGCACTGGAGAAGAATCAGGTCGCGGTTTCCCGCCTCGTGAAGCACGTGAATCGCCTTGTCTACTTCGCCGAGCGTCGCCATTCCCGACGAGAAGATGACCGGCCTACCTTGCCTACCGACGTAGTCCAAAAACGGCAAGTTGGTCAAATCGTCGGACCCGACCTTGTAGATCGGCGACCCAAGCCGCTCTAGCAGGTCGACGTCGTCCGGATGGCTCGGCGTGGAAAACGGGATCAAGCTCCGCTCTCGGCATCGGTCGAAAATCTGACGGTGCACCACCTCAGATATCTCGTATTGCTTGAACTCGTCGAACTGATTGACGCCGCCGGCCTCCTCCGGAAAGTCGACGGTCTGCGTCGTGATCGTCTCCGCCTTGAACGTCTGAATTTTGAGCGCGTCGACGCCGCAGTCGGCCGCCGCGTCGACCGAAGCCAGGGCCTCTTCTGGCGTTCGGAAGTTGTATCCCAGTTCCGCGATGATGAAGGTCTGTTGCCCCTGTCCGATCATTCGGCCTTCTATCGTGATTGTCTGGGGCACGAAATTCTCACAAGGGCAATTCGGGACATCGAGATGTTGTAGTATGCCATCGTTGTTGTACAACTTGTGGTGTTCGCCAGTGAACCCTTCCCCTGTGGGGTGCTGGCGTCGCACCCGCGCTCGTATTAGGGTTAGGCGGTCCCGACAGCGGACCTCGGAATCAGAGGTGCGTATGAGAGGATCGATTTCTACGGCAGTGGGGCTAAAGAGTCTGGATCAGGTCCCTCTCTCGCCTGTCCATCAACTCTCGACCCTCACGGCGCACCTTGTACCACTCTATGTAGCGCCGAACTCCCTCCTTGAAAGGTGTAGTCGCCTCCCAACCGAGCTCACGCTGTGCACGTTCGCTCGAAACCTCCTTGCCGGAAAAATCTCCAGGACGTGCCTCAACATATTTAATTTCCACACTTCCCAAGATTTCCCTGATCGTCTCTGCAATCTGTCTGATGCTATTCTTTTCGAGCCCGTCAAGGTTGTAGACACGATACGGTGCGGTGGATTTAAGTGCTTTGACATTTCCATCGGCAAGGTCTTCAACGTAGACGAACTTCCGATATTGCGATCCATCTCCCGAAATTGCCAAAGGCTCGCCACAGAGCGCTTTCTCAACGAATATCGGCAGAACCGCTCCATCTCGTGCCCTGGGGCCATATGGAATCCCGTAGCGAAGTACAGTAGTAGGCACCTCGTATTGCTCCGTGTAGCTTCTACAGTAGTATTCCCCCACCATCTTCGTTGCAGTATAAAGATGCGATGGGGATAGTAACGGCGTAGTTTCGTCCACCTCGTCTCCATCTGCCTCACTGTACACCCAGGTCGAGCTTCCGTAGATGACCCGTCGTACTGCCATGCAGCGCGCTGCTTCTAGGACGTTTATCGTGCCACGAACGTTGATCTCTTCAGACCGGTGAGGATTTTCGAGCACCTCCTTCACGTCCGCTATCGCGGCAAGGTGGTAGACCGCGTATACCCCTGACATCGCGCCCACAAGACGGTGAAAATCAAGGATGCTCCCACCGATGTACTCTACATCGTCTCGCATCAACTCGGCGTTGTGGATCAAGTCGTAGACCCGAACATCGATTCCTTTGTCCCGCAGCTTGTCTACCACGTGGGAACCAATAAAGCCGCATCCGCCTGTGACAAGAACTCTCACCTACATGATCTCCCTTACCGACATGGAATCCGTTGCCTTTGAAATACGGACCTTGAATAGCAAGTTAGTAACTCCCAATTTTGAGTCCGACAGATGAAGCTAGCTCGTCTTTCAAAAGCAGAGCGCGCTTCCGATTTCCGTCCGGCGTGTAGTGCCACTTATTGTGTATGTCACGCTCCGGAACTAGATCCAGCCGCTTTGCGAAGTCTACAAATCTAATACCATTGGCTTGAGAAAAATTTATGACCAAATCGTTGATCTGATCGATCCCCCAGGCATACGTCCTACGCGGCTCGTTTTGCATATCCAAATTGTTGTAGTAAAATGTAGTTGGCACGAATTCAGCATCGATTGCTCTGCACGTGGACAAAAACAATCCCAAACATCTCGAGTATGTAGAAGTGTTGAAAAGGTCCCTGGCAGTTCTAACACTATCTTCCTCGAAAAACACATCAGAGGTAGATTCCGCAAGATTGTTCCAAGCACAGTCCCGTCTATCGATGATGAAATATGCAAACAGCAGCTTCAAACTCGACGACGGAATTCGGCCAAACCTATTAGAGACACCCCCGTAGGGCAACCAAGGCCTGTACATGTGCGTGTGCGCATCATCAATAAAACCATCTTTGTGGTGAATAAAACCCAGCACATCGTTTGCGGCGGAGAACAACAGGACCATATCAGGTTTGTAGCCTCTGCTCACATCAAACACCAACCGGTTGTACGCGTGCAATATGCTGTAATGAGGTGCTCCCGCGTTTAACATACTCCAATCGCATAGTTGGTCGTTCAGCTGAAAAGCCATACTTTCGTGAACATCTAAATGTTCCTCGAAAATAGTACAGTCTCCCGCTAGGTATACGATTTTTCCCACCTTAGATCGGTCGGCCCGTGCAGCGAGGCGAAAATGGTCTTTCACATCAGCATATGAATTACAAGGAATGAAGTGAGTGAAAACATGTGGCATCATTTGCAAAGCGGGTTGCGCACTTTCCTTGAGCAAAGATGGATGTACCCTGCGGAGAATGGACTTGCTTGCCAGTTCGGTAGCAATGTAGCATCCTGCTAAATACAGTATCCCTGCCAAACCGATAGCAGCCGTCCGAACGATTTCACTAGTTTCAGGGTGTAGATTCACGAGTCTCAGCAACAGAATCACGAAGCCCCCGCTGTAAGTCACTATAAATCCCAGCAAGCAGAACGAAATACCTTTGACTCTCATTTTCAGTATAAATCCCCTTTTCACCCTACACGCCAAGGTGCAGATTCTCACCGGGGCTCCGTGACTATCTCTCCGTCCCTATTCCAAACAGATAATAGCTTGTCAGCAGTTTGTATGGCGGTTCTCTGCTCCCGAACACGCCAGGGCTGATATGAGAAACCGATGTTCTTGCGCTTCGGCAATAGGCTTGACAAGTATTTTCGGAGGGCGATCAATTGGGGAAACATCGGTACGTGCCGGCGAACCATGTGCTTCAGGACCTTAGAGCGTGGAACGGTATATCCTCCCTTTCGATCCGCACCCCCCTCAAACGCGTTTTTGATCTCCAGCGCAATATTCATTGCTGCCGGAATTCTCCTGGGAAACAGGAAGTGTCTGTGTAGAAACTCAAATATTCGTTTTTCGTCACGGCATGGCCTGAGTTCCCCCTTGGCTGCTAGCCGAAAATAATCAACAGCCTGTTCTGTATCTTCCAGCTGCCATAGCAGATCCTCGTATTCATAATGGAAATCGGAGGGAATTTTCCTGACCGCATCCGGATCGAGCAGACCCTTTAGCGATACGACCGGCACACCGCGGACAACAGCATCCAGCGCAGAAGCAGAGACGCAGGTGAACAGGATTGAAATTCTATCAAGCCACTCCGTGATTGTGCCCTGTTTCGTCACAAATACACGTCCGTCCGTAAGCTCCTGGAAGTGTTTATATCGAACCTCGTCTTCAAACGGATGGGGGCGAATCGTCATGATTTCGCTACGATCCAAGGCGAGAGTACGCACCAAGTCCGCCATCACGCGCGCGAGTGAGGCCTCGAAAAAAAGCCACGACTCCGCGTGTTGCGGAGGAGCGAAGTAGGTTCCGTCCCCCCCCACACGCTCAACTTGATCAAGCCATTTAAAATGGTTCGTTTTGCCGTTATTGATGGCCCTAAACGTGGTCGTCAAGCCAGCCCTCGGGGGTGTGAGCCTGGACTCGGATCTGGGCAATAGCCAGTGGTCCGTGGCCGGACTTCCAGTCGCAATCAACTGGTCCTCACGCCACGTCCCGGTCTGGAGTAGAAGCTCCCGCATCGCATGTCCCCAGCAGAAGAATCGGTCGACACACTCCGGATACACCGGATGAATGTCGGTTCCCGCGTGGGTTGCAACCACTTGATCGGGCTGTCCATTTCCTGATTCACTGGGCAATACAAAAATGTGGCTGGACTTCTGAAAACTCGAAAGATCAGAAAACGCGTTTGGCCATACAATCGCATCAGGAGCATAATGTGCATAATAGGTATTAAACGCAAACCGGCTGCAAAGCAGCGATCGAATGCCCATTGAAGCCAAACACCGCTTCAACAAAGAGCAACCAAATAGTTCTCTCTTAGAATTGTCGATGACGATCAAAGCCGTTTTAGCCATTTTCTATTCTAGAATTCGCTTGTCTATTTGTCACAGAACAGTACAGCCTCACGTGAAATACAAAATTACTCTCACTGAAAAATTCACCCAATCTTGATCAATCCGAGCTAGTAAGGGCCGCCTCAACCCGCGTCAGCGGCCACGTCAACGCATCTGTTGGGAGCAATGTATCAACTGCAACATCGACCATCGCGGTCCGACCGCAAAGATCCTGGAGCTGTGTCGGCACTATCCCAATCCCAGGGCTCTTCACAGTGAGCATATCTGCTGTGATGACGGTCCCTGCCTTGATATCGCATTTCGAAACAACGCTTTTCGCCAATTTCTCGCGAATCGGTTTCTCACTATCTAGAATACGCTTCTCTCCCGAACCCATGGCAGCCTCAGCCTTCCTTACGTTCTCATGAATAAAACCAAACCCGTGTGGTTCCAGGGAAGCGGCATGGTCCGGGCCTTTCAGCGTGCGATCTAGCGTAAAATGCCGCTCTATGATTTTCGCACCTAACACAGCTGCCATAACAGAAATTATGTGTCCTGATTTTTCGTGTCCGGAATAACCAATCACGGCTTGTGGAAATCTGTCCTTCAAAATAGGTATCATACTTAAATTCGCGTGATGATCGTCAAAGGGATAGGTAGAGACACAATGTAGCAACGCCAACTGCGGATTAATCTTTTGAACGGTGGAAACGGCCTCTTCAATCTCCTTCATCGTGCTCATGCCTGTGGATAAGATCACAGGTTTCTCTTTGGCCGCTACATGTTTCAGAAGGGGAAGATTCGTCAGGTCAGCTGATGCGATCTTGAGGGCTGGAATGTTCAACTCCTCTAGAAAATCAGCACTCTTCTCGTCCCACGGACTGGCAAAAAACTCCAATCCGAGCTTAAGGCTCAGATCACGCAGCTCAGGCCAGACTTCGTCCTGAAGTTCGAGCGCAGCCCTATGTTCCCCATACGTCGCACCATATGAGTTATAGCCAGCATAGGGCCTTTCGAGATACTCCCCAATGATCACATCTTCTATTGTCCGCTTCTGAAACTTGACTGCATCGGCACCAACCCTGGCAGCTTCTTCGATCAGCTTTCGAGCGATACGAACATCCCCGTTATGATTCAATCCGATCTCGGCAATCAGAAAACATTTAGCGTCACCACCAACGATGTGGTTCCCGATATGAATGTTCATAAACCCAAGCTCCTTGACCAATCACAAGGGTTCGTTACGATATCTGGTGAATAACATTTCCAGTTTCGTCTTGGCTTCGCAAAATCAGCTCTGTGAACTCTCGAAGTGCCCCGCTTCCACCAGTCATTTGACAAACGTAGCATACTTCACTCTTAACTGATTCTAGTGCATCACTTACTGTGGCACTTAATCCGGAAGCCCGAAGGGCGCCTAGATCGTTTATGTCATCACCTATGTAAGCAACTTGGGACAACTTGAGTTTCAACCGATCCGCAAGCGCTGCTAGCACCCGCTTCTTATCTTTAACTCCCTGAAACAGGTACTTCACGTTCAACTTGGCGGCTCGGCGAGCAACGAGCGCCGTGTCCTCACCAGTGATGATAGCGACCTCGATTCCCGCAGCCTGCAACCGTGCAATGGCCATTCCATCTCTTGTGTTAAATTTTTTGAGTTCATCCCCGCTTTCAGAATAGTACATTCCGCCATCGGTAAGCACACCATCGACGTCTGTGCAGACCAAACGGATCTCCTGTGCCTTCCGAGCTACTACGTCTGGTGGATCAGGCATATGGCCTATCCCTCTCTTAGGGTTTCCAGAGCCTCCTTAACGCTCTCGACCAAATATTCGAATTGCTGATCACTGAACCAGGGATAGAAAGGAAATGAAACCATGTTATCGAAGAAGTTGTCAGTATGTGGACAATCCCCCGCACCGAATTCCGCCCGGGTGAACAATGGATATCGGTCCAGCGGATAGTACTGCACGATCGCCTGGATGCGGTACTTGAAGGCTAACAGATCGATTAGGTCGTCCCGTGTTTTTCCGAACTCCTCTCCGTCGTACCGGGCACTCAAAAGATGGTACACGTGTGAGCTACCCTTGGGAGTATGCTGAAAACTGAGTTCGGGATAGCATTCCAATGCCGTGACGATTCGTTTTGCCTGCTGAAACCGAAGTGCGCTGAGCTCGTCCAGCCGCATCATAAGGTTCACGCCCAGAGCACACTGAATTTCCCCTAGAGAATATTTATAGGGCCAGACATCAGGAATGTCAAAGTCAGTATCAACCATGGCCGGCAGCCAGTACCGTTCCCTGTCTCCGGGATATGGTCGATGGCCGTTTTGCCTGAGACCGGGCACCAACTGGGCAAGCTCTCTTGATTGGACCGTCAGCATCCCACCTTCCCCTAGAGTCGTGATATTCTTCTGACCGTGGAAGCTGAAACACCCAAAATCGCCAATGGTCCCCACTTTGCGACCGTTGTGACTGGCACCAATCGCTTGAGCGCAGTCTTCGACCACCAAAAGCCCTTTGTCTTTTGCCAACCCCATGATCTCAGCCATCGGGGCCGCAAGCCCATAGAGATGCACAACAACCACCACTTTGGTTTTCGACGTGATCCTTTGCGAAATCGTCTCCGCTGTAACGACCCGGAAATCTGGATGGATGTCCGCCCAGACGATGCTAGCCCCACTTCGAGCAAAAGGAATTGCGGTTGCGCAATAGGTGTGTGAGGGTATAATCACTTCATCGCCAGGACCAACCTGAGTCAAGATCGCGGAAAGTTCCAGCGCAGCCGTACAAGAAGACACACCGAAAGATGCAATACCCCTATGATACTTTGAGAACTTGCCCTCGAACTCCAGCAGATAGGGTCCGCAGGTCAAAGGATCAGCGTGGCGCATCGCATCACTAACAACGCGGATGTCCTCTTCTGTATAGTCAACTCCGCGACCACTCCAGGGAAGGATATAGGAATCGGGTACAGATATCCTGTCACCCTTTGTCTTCAATCCTGTGACCTGAGTCTTATTTTTCATCTCAGAGGATCTAACGCATTTTGTGAATTACATGAGTTGCTCGAGGACGTATTGAGCATCGTCCTTCGTGAAATCGACAGGGTTATTGCTCAACGCCGTTTTCAAGTCGAGACCTCGTTCTGCCAACTCCGGCAAGTCTGACGACTCCACACCGTAATGCCGAAGTGAGGATGGGAGGACACCACTGGGCACCAGATCCGCGACAAACCGCTGAAACTTCCAGCACTTCTCCTCTTCAGAGAGCCCCTCAGAATCTTCCGGCAACAAATCAGCGAGTTCGGCGTATTGCCGCGCCCCTTTTCGGACGTTTACATCGATTACGTGGGCTAACAAAAGGGCGACGGCCACACCGTGGGGTATTTGAAAATAGATTCCAAGCGGGTAGGCCATCGCATGACAGGCTCCGGTATCGGAGTTACAGATCGCAACTCCGGCCAGCGTGGCTCCCAGCTGTTGGCCCCTTCGCCTGTCCAAACTGTCCTTCTCCTGAAGAATTGCCGTCAGGCTGCTCGTGATGAGCCGGAATGCTTCCTTACTATACATCTTCGTCATAGGAGTCGCACATTGTGCAGTGAAAGATTCAACAGCGTGCCCAAGCGCATCGAGGCCAGTTGCCGCAGCTACTTCAGGGGGCATGGACAAGGTCAGTTCGGGGTCTAACACGGCATAGTCCGGCGTGATATAGGGGCTCGAAATGGCCCCTTTCCGCTTGGTCTTGGGGTCTAACACAACGGCCCCAGGCGTTACCTCGCTACCTGTACCCGCGGTGGTTGGCATCATAACACTTGGACATCCGGAACTGGGCAACAGATCGCGCCCCTGGTAATCAGCTGCACAGCCTGGATTGAACGCCAAGACAGATACTGCTTTTGCCAGATCGAGTGTGCTCCCTCCCCCGATACCCACAAGGAAATCCAGCGGTTCCGTTTTGAACACTTTCGTGTACTCGTCAACGAGGTCAGTATCAGGCTCGTGAGCATCTACCTCTACAACCCTAGCTTCCAGACCCAACTTTTCGAGATATCGAATGATCTGCTGAATTTTCCGAATGCAAAACACATTGCGATCCACCAGCACGACCGTACGTTCTGCCTTGTTATACTTTAAGATCTCTGCGAGCGTCTCGGCGGAGTTATCCGACAACAGGATCCGCGTTGGCGCGTAAAATTCAGAGTTTCTCACCTCGTAGACGCTTTTCTCTCACCTACCAGATTGTTGTATCTAATGATCATCCTGTGCTTTCAACTTCTGCATGATGGCCTCGGCCACCCATAAGTCAACCTCATCGTCGATATCTACATTATAATAGTGTTCAACCACCATGCGCTCCAAGCGTTCGCCGTACCATCTCCCTTTCCGTAGCACCTCTGCACGATGAATATACACGTTTCCATCGTCGTGAAAGAATCCGTCTATCTTCTGTCTAGAAAGGTTGTTGTGTGTACCCCATTCAAGAATTTTGAGAATATGACCTGTAGCCAAAGAGTCCACGCCAGTTTTCAGAAAGCGATCAATCGCCCGATCAACAAGATTATTCACACGGATTGGACAGACGGGCTGCAGCAACACCACCACGTCTGCTGGGATCTGTTCAAGCACGTGAATCAGAACGGACAAAGTCGTTGCATCGTCAGTAGCCAGTTCCGCAGGGCGAGACAGAACCTCTGCCCCTTCTTGATGCACCACATCGGCAATCTCGTCATCTTCTGTAGAAACAATAAACCGGTCAATCAGCTTCGACTCTTTGGCCGCGCTGATACTCCAAGCGACTAGCGGCTTTCCGAATAGAGGACGTAGGTTCTTATCAGAAAGGCCCTTACTCCCGCCTCGAGCAGGGATCACACCCAAGATCATTGGCTTCATTTTGACTCGCGATTTCACCGTTGAAGTCCGACGAACACGAAAGTCCACGGAGTAATAATGTATCCAAGTGTCTGCATTCCATCGATGACCCTTGTCGCGTTCGGTAACCCTTCGGTGTTTGCTGAGCGATTGATCGCTTCCGGATCGAAAAACGAATCCTTGATGAACTCTACTGAAGCATCAGGATGGGCCCTTCTAATTACGGCCTCAAAGTAACCGCTTGAATAGATATTCTCAAAGCCATAGCTCACCGGATCTCCGCAGTCATCAAATTCCCTCTCCACAGGAATGTCAGAAAATGGCCAGAACGCTTTTGAATACACCTCTTGTACTCTAAAGGATCGATCGCCGATCAAGGTGCGAATCAGTACAAATCTTTGCGCCACCCTCAACAATTCTAGGACCGGCTTGACAATGGACGGCAGATGCAGCAACACATTATTACACATTACAATGTCGAATTCGCGATCAGAAAAGGGTAAATCGTAGATATCCCCAACTCTGAAGCAAGCATTCTTCTGATGCCCCCATGCCACCAATGCCTTCTCGATAAAATCTGGAGTAGCATCAACGCCTTGGTAGCTAAATGGTTTCGTAACACGCGCTAAAAGAGATCTTAGATAATGTCCTGCGCCACAACCCACATCGAGGATTGAGTCGCCTTCGCTGATCTTCTCTGCCAAAAGACTCGCAACGGCCTTACTGGACTCCATCTCTGGAAGCGACCCTTTGGCGCGTTTGTAGAACGTCTCCGCATAATCACTTCTGTTCTCCCATTCGTCACTGCCTTTGTACCTCATAAACCCTTCTTCCTTTCAGCTAGTGTAGATTACCATGTCCGACTTTTGGCATCTCCAGCCTGATGCTGATCTCGTCAGAGAAACTTGGCCATTAACCAATGGTGAAGCTTCAGTTATGGAACATCCACGAGATTTCTGTAAAAAAGTCCAGGAAGGGCCAATACATCCCACAGTACTGACCCAATGCAGCAAGAAATTTAGGTTTTGTTAATCCCGCGTATATGATCAGGAACCAAGAAAAAAAGATGACACCTATAGAAAAACTCGAATTGCGAATTCGTTCTCTGGAAATCATAAGTAAATAGGAAATCAAAAGCGCAACTCCAAAACAGCTGATACTATACTTGTAGCCAAGGGCAGGGACTACAGTATAAGGACGAATCTTAATGAAAATATGCGTAGCAAAACCAGACCAGATCAAGAAAAGGAAAATGGTCAAAGCGATATTGGTACGACTCGGACTCTTGAGGGAGGACGAAATGACCTTGAAAGAGAGAAAACAGAAAATGCCAAACACGATACCGGCATACAGATACCAAGACAGCAGATAGTGTCCATAGATAAGGTCGAAGTTCGCAAGATTTTCGGAAGTTAGGTTGTGTCTGTGTTGTTGAGCAATCAAGATCTCTCTTCCGTACACAGGAAGCGAAGTGGGAAAAGTAAATGTGATTGGCAGATAATTCGTCAAGGCCATGTAGATATACTTGATCAAATTCGTGACAATATCGTCAATCGCTATTATTGGATACCCCTTCCGAATATAGTTGAACACCAGATCCTCTTCACCACCCGTATTTATCCCCATATGTCTCGCCCCATGTTTCGCACCTTGCAAGAAATCTACAAATCTTAGAACGGCCCATACCAAGGCAACAGCGGCAGACGAAACGGCAACATACAAAACTCTTGGCTTGAATTCAGGAAGGCCGTTACGATGCGAGAGAAAGAGGACATAGCTCAAACACAAGCCGAGAAAAGCCAGGATGTTCACCCAAGACGCAAAACATAGAGCAAACGCAATTAAGCTGAATAAGTAACCGATTCTCCAGATAACACGATCCCTAACCATTACTTGATATATACAGAACAGGCTAAGGACAAGGTAGATCGCGTAGGTGATAATAAATACGTTGTTGCCTGCAAGGTATTTGATTTCAAACTGAATACCGAAGGTCATGCACAGAGCTAGCGTGCAACTAAATAAGAGCGAATGAAAGACAAACCATGAAGTCAGAAATGATACCACAACCAGTGCTCCGCTGAAAATATAGAGCGTGTAAACCGGTTCGATGAATCTGTTCAAATACTCAGCCAATACCCATCCCGTAGTTCCCAGGCGGTAATACCCAGAGACTTCCACTGGCAGAAACAATCTCCAAAATGACACCGTGTTAAAATCGATGATTGATGAATCTATCCTCACATTGAGAGGGTTAGGATAAATCACCCAGTTCCTGGCCAGTATGTAATCATGGAAAAAGTTTATACCAACCAGGAATACCAGGCTGAGTACAACAAAGACAATTCGTGCGGATTTGTTATCCAGATTCAATTTTCTGATTCTACTCTGAAAGCTTTCCATTCAACAACCTAGCCGTTAGGGTTTAGCAACCTTTCACTTTGCACCGGGAAGAATTTATGAATGTAGAACTCGATCCCTGTAAAAAGGGCGCATGCCAGCAAACCTGAAACCGCTGCGGTTGTGTAGTGGTTGAGCGCCAGTCCTGCACAAAAGAAGGGCAATACAAGTGGCATCTTACGAAAGTGAACAGACACCAGAGAACGCGAAAAAGAAATGACAAAAGCGGGGATGATTAAGACCAGGAATACCTCTTCGACATAAATCTCATCTCCCCACCCTGTGATACCATATAGGAAGGCGATCAGAGAGGCGCCCAAACTAAGAGCTATCCTTAATGGCCTGTTTTCAGGTTCTGGATCCATAAATTGCAGGATCGCATAAACGAACGCACCCAATAAGACCCCACCCTGCAAACCCAGGAAACCAAGTACGATAAACAACCCCGCAACATACAATTGGCTTCTTTTCAGGTAATCAGAAAACAACAGCAAGAGTAGTAGGCCACCATTCAAGTAACCCGTATGTCCGATGGTTGCCATAAGAATGACAAACACAAGGTCCTCGAACACGTGACACTTGAGAATGGGGTCAAAAGACTCACGAGTTTCTTCCGATGCGACCCTGGGCAATGGGCGAAGTTCTAGAGCTTTTCCGACAAACGCACGAGCAAGCCGACTGTTGTCATTCCCTAAATCATCGGTAAAAGAACGCGCCTCAGGTTTTGTGTCACCCCTCTCGTAGAACGAAAAGTCTCCCCTTTGGTATGTGGCTCGCCTTTGTTTTCCAGAACTTGCCCACGCTACTGTATAAACATTCCTGTCACAGGAGACGCGGAGGCTCTTCGTCACTTCTAGAAATCGGTCTCTGGGAACATAGGTTCGAAAATCCTGAAAGTGACGCAGGAGCAGGTATCTTAAGGCATTCTCATTCTTCATCGGAAATCTCGACAGTCGCCTCACTATCAGCCTCAGTAGTGGCGATATTCAATATTTCATCCTGGTCGATAGAGACTGGCTTGACTCCCAGACGTCTCCTCCGTTGCTCGTTGCGATGGTAGATGTCCTGAGCCAGCTCTGTCACCTCTTTCTCATCCACTTTCTTAAGAAGATTTCGGGTCTTTGTATTGAAGAAGACGAACCTGCTCAACATGGGTTTTAGGTAACGGGCTGTTATTGTCATTTCTGGATAGCTGCCATACATACATCCCGCGCAATTCCTCGTATATTTGTAGACTTCCTCGTGGATGACCTTGCTGCGATACCACTCCGGGAATTCGGGATCGTATACCGGAAAGGATCTGCCTAGTTTGAAATCACAACACGGATTGATGTTACCGTTCGGTTCAATAGCAAAGTAGAGTGAAGGGGAATCGCATACATTGTGGTTGCGTTCTCGCCACCGTAAGGGTTCCCCAACAATAAAGCGATATATATCGTCTAGATATTCGTTGGAATCGTACAAACGCATGCCCTGCTTTTTCAGCGCTATCAACTCATTGAGGACCTCTCGAATTCGGTGGTACGTGGATTCAGGAAAACGGCAAATGCCTGAATCGTCAAAGGCTCGAAACCCCTGCGGGCGCTCGGGGGTAGATGTGTGAGCTGGGACTAGAGAAACACCCCATCCAATCGCGGTAGCAAACTCCAAGACGTCCACAATATGATCCAAATTTCTAGGCACAACACGGTTCCAAAAAATGCGGTCCCGTTTTCAGGGAAGAGCCGATTCACCATCGCTATTGTTTTGATCGCGCGCTTCCAAGAGTTCTTATAGCCCCCATTGATCGCATCCTGTACAACCGCATCCAGGCTATCCAGAGAAATGCTGATGTCGTGGCCGCCTGCTTCGATGCAGCGTTGCATCATTTCCTCTGTCGCCAATCCATTCGTCTGCATTCGGACGTGAATGTCTACCCGAGTAAACGCCTCTATGATCTCAGGAAGGTCTCTACGTACAAAGGGCTCACCTCCTATGAGTAGCACCATACAGACATTCATTCTTGAAAAGTTCTCGGCTGCAGTCCTAATCTGGTGAATGTTCATCTCCTGACTGTCTGCATCGGCATAGATGATATTGCACTGTTCGCACGCAAGGTTACACCGCGCTGTGATGTAGTATTGTACGTATGCCGGGCTAGTCTTGGTCAGGAGGCTTCTTGCCAGATTTAGTTTTTGTCGTGCGTTAAAATAGCCCACAGTTCTAAGCCTTTACCAAGCCTTGGCTGCAGCAGTGAAAAGAGAAGTCCCCAAGAATGGCTTTTTAACCAGCATCGTTTCCATCCGCATGACGCTTTTCAACCATCGATTCACTCTTAACGTAGGCGGTTTAAGCCCCCTCCGAATCGTCTCTGAGGTGCTTCCTTCGTCTCCGTCAATTAGCTTGCGTAGGACCAACAGAGGGAGCATGCTGAAACCCCAGTAGTGTATCTCCAAGATCTTCAATTCGCAGGTCATTAGATCCGTGCGCAAAGCGGCCATATTGTACCGGCGCAGGTGCCCGACAACTCTGTCGAAAGGACCTAGAAGTCCATTCAAGGCAGGAACATTCACAAATAATATTCCGCCTTTTCTCAAATGAAAGATGACGGAGTTCAGGAACGACCTAACATCCCGGATGTGTTCAAGCACGTCGAAAAGAAGAATGACGTCGTATTTTTCCTTCAGAGCACTTCGACGTTCATGTACGTCGTAAATGAACGTCTCTCCTCGTAGATCCATATTCTTTTCTAAAACCCCGTTGTCCAGGTCAATCCCGTCAATCGTCCAGGAAAGCACTTTCTCCATTTGTCTTCGAACAAGGCCGTGTCCACATCCGACATCTAGTGCTTTGACCGCCTCATGCATCCCCATATCCAGTGATTTAACCAGGTCTAAAAAGACAAGAAAACGCCATTCAAACCAAAAATGACCGGGTTGAGCGATTTCGTGCCACTGAGAAGGAAATTCATTCAACCGCTCGATCTGCTCTGGCACTCCCATAATTGAACTCTTCCTTGGACAACGTAATTACTCGTTCAACAATGTGATTCGGCCTTCTCTTGACTTCGAGGTAGGCCCTGCCAATGTAGGATCCCATGATATACAAGCAGAGCAAAATCATGCTGTTGCTGAAAAGGGTAATAAAAAGGAACACCGACAACATAGGATTTGCATTCAGCTGATCGGAGAAGCCAAAAAGCAAGAAAATGACAATAGACAAAAATAGAATCAGGTAGATCAGAGCAAAGAATTGAGCCAGTCGAAGCGGACGAATACTCAGCGATGCGATTCCATCTGTTGCCAATTCGTACAAACGCGAAAACGTGTATTTGCTTCTTCCCGCAACCCTCTCCGGACGGTCGTATTTGACACCGATCTGTGGAAAGCCAATCCAGCTCCTCATGCCCCTGACGAATCTTTGACTCTCCGGCAAACTGTTGAGTTCATCCAGGGCCCTCCTACCCATCAAACAAAAGTCTCCACTGTCCATCGGTACGGGAACCGAAGTAAGCGCGCGGTAGAGCCTGTAAAACAGCCAGTAGCAAAATCCCTTAACACGACTTCCCTTTCGCCTGGCACGTTCTGCATAAATAACCTCATAGCCCTTTCGATAATGTCCTAGCATTTCCAAAATAACTTCGGGTGGATCCTGCAGATCTGCGTCTATAATTGCCGTTACATCCGAATCGGAGTGCAAAAGACCTGCGGATACTGCGGCCTGGTGGCCAAAATTACGCGATAGCTGGATGATCTTGATATCCGCCTGATGCGAGGAGTTATCTTGAACCATCTGAACTGATTCGTCCGTACTACCGTCATCGACGAAACAATATGTAACGGCAGAAATTCGATGCTCTTGACGCAAGGAATGCGAGAATGTTTGATCAAGACGTCTTAGCAGATGAGATATGACCTCCGACTCGTTATATACCGGAATAATGACACTCAGAGAAACCATCACATCCGTTCTGCTCCCTCGCTGTAGCATAGATAGCAATACTCCAGACTGCTATTAAATGGTTCCCATCGGAGATCGCTTTTCGATCCTGACAATCGCGCAGTTGTTCTTGTAGTCCATGTTGAATTCTTCGACCGAGATTTCATATTTTTCGGGGTCCAGAAAGTCCACGTAAACCCCACCCAGGTCGAAAAGAAAGTTGTACAAACGCCCGAATACAGACTGGATGCACAATAGCGGTTCGAACAGAATCGCCCGCTTACAGACTCGTAACATCTCCAACATCGCGTGCTCCAAGACTTTCTTTGGCATGACTTCAAAAACATACTGCGTATAGCCAATGTCAAAGTAATTGTCTGGATACGGGATAAAACGCGCGTCTCCTGTAAACAAAACGGGCTGCCCAACGGAATTATGCTGACGGTGCATGAGATACGCGCCTGCGACGCGCGAATGCGTCATGTCTACGCCATAGAGCCCTATATTAAGGTCGCGATCGTGCAGCGCTTGGGCCAGCCACAACAGCTTTTCTCCAAACCCGCATCCCACATCGATAATACGTTGGGCCGAGTTCAATTCTGCCAATTCAACAACCTCTGCTAGCAAGCGCTCCTGAACATTGGCGATATTCCACTCAAAGAACCGGCCGCCTTCAATGCCCAAAAAGAAGGAATTCGGCACAGCGTAACGACTATCATATTTGATGGATTCGTATCCCCTTTGCACCGCCTCTAGGGGACGACGCCATGGCATACCTTGTAGCTTTCTGAGGATTCTTTCTGCCAGGGCCCTCGGCGTACGGCGCAAGACGTAGCCGATTTGAAAGCTCAATAATTTACGAACGCCTTTGAAATACGATATGGACCGTTTTTCGGCCTCATACCTCTTTGGACAAGGTATAGTGCCCTCAAAGACGCCTAAATCTTCCATTCGTTTTTCTATATAAAGGCTATTCGCTCGTAACTCTTCATCGAGTAGCACTATAGGAACGCCGTGCGCCACAGAATACACGAGACCTGTGTGGGGACATACCAAGGCAGACTCGCTACGGCGCTCCATCAGGGTGTCTATATCAAACAGACTGTAGATATCAAGGGACATCTAATACAACCGAAATACGCACGGTCACCTCAGGTACTCTAGGAATCGTTTCAAAAGCTTGCTGCGATACACGACGCGTCTCAGGCACATCCTCGCCTGGGTAAAATACCATTCGGGAGAAAACACACGTCCCCCGACACCCACCAACAGGTGTCGCAACGAAACAGCTTCTAGAAGATCACCTTGGCTCAAGGGCAACGCGATCGAACTTGCCTGCCCGAACCTCAACAGACGCGCCACCTTGGGATTCATGTCGGATGGTATCGTTTCGTTCGAAAAGATTGCAGGTTCCGCATACTTTCCTTCCGGCGCATAACAACACCTGAAAATATCGCGGCAAGTGTTCTTCGGTATGCCTGCACGGTGGATGACCTCCATGTCGAAAAGTATAACAGAGCCCGCCGGGGCGCAGATCTCCTCGATATTCTCCTTGCGCGCTTCAACCTCCTCGGGCGTCCACGCTCGCTTCTGACTGCCGTATGTGTGGCTGCCTCTGATCACCTGAAGCGCGCCACCGCCCGGATTGACGTCCTTCAGATACAGAATAGAAACCAAGAGGCGGTAGCCTCGGTTGGGTGCGATCAGGTTCGCGTCTGAGTGCCAGCCGCTGAATGCACCGGGCACGAGGAGGTCCCTCTGTAAAGCCGGGTCTGTAATACAGTGGGTGCGATATGCAATGGCATACGAGAGAACCACAGGCGTCTGAACATAACGCTCAAAGATCTTGACAAAAGACTCATGGGTCGCCAGCCGGACCGTGTTTGGGTGAAGCGTAAACGGATGGTCCACATAGGTGACATTAACCTTGTCCTCACCTCGACCGAACTTACCACCATAAGACGCTGGGCAGTCG
The DNA here is from genome assembly GCA_965248435.1 of Candidatus Latescibacterota bacterium. GTDB lineage: Bacteria > Latescibacterota > UBA2968 > UBA2968 > CBDFJH01. The sequence goes on along the minus strand of OZ252100.1, from coordinate 4,286,006 downwards.
ATCCGTTCACGAAAAGCTGCATAAATCCCCTCAGTAAATTCGGGTTGGAAGAACCGCTCGAAAACAACATACCCGTCTTGCTGCAGCCGATTAAGACCAGATTCGACCAGGTCCTCTGTGTTGCAGTGAGACTTCGTGAGAATCTGTACGGGCTGAGTAAGTTTCATAGTGCCTCGGAATAGGACGCGAGACTCTACGCGTTCACCGCTAGCTAATTCTTTGTAACTCCGAGTAGCGCTGGAAAACTGCGTTCGAAGCTTCAAGGTCCGCAAAGGAGCCTGATCCAGCAATTCGTCCTCTATCCAGGATGTAGATGATATCTGCGCTGCACACAGTGGAAAGCCGGTGGGCGACAACGACTATAGTGACTTCATTCGTCAGTTCCTCAATCGACTTCTGCACAATCGACTCCGATTCGCTGTCTAGAGCACTGGTTGCTTCGTCCAGGATAAGGATGGCGGGCTTTCTTACCAGTGCCCGGGCCAGGGAGATACGTTGCCTCTGTCCCCCCGACAGGCGGAGACCTCTATCTCCAACAACAGTGTTATACCCATGCTCACATTCGAGAATGAATTCGTGGGCATTTGCCCTCCTCGCAGCCTCGACGATCTCATCATCAGAAATGATTCCCTCGGCCCCCCAGAGAATATTTTCCCTGATCGTTGTATTGAACAACGCACTCTCCTGAGGGATGTAGCCCAACCTTCTCCTCCAGCTGATCAAGCTGTACTCGCTCAAATTGACTCCATCCACCAGAATCTCACCAGCATCTGGGCTGAACAAGCCGGTAATCAGGTCCACAGCGGTCGTCTTTCCACCTCCAGATCCTCCGACAAGAGCCGTAATCTTTCCTCTCTTGATTGTAAGACTGATCTTCTCCAACACATCATTTCCGGGCGCGTAGCAGAATCCCACGTCTACGAATTCGATTCCTTCTTTCAAGGTGCTAAACTCAAGACCACCTGACAACTCCCGCGCAAGAGATGCCTTTTTCGACTCATCCATCACCATGTTTATTGCAGGACGATGATTTTCGAAGGTCGTATACGCAGCCACACATCCATGTCCTGAAGACATCATCTTCTTCAAGCTGTAAATGATTACGGCGAAGGATGAAATAGCTTCATCTGTCTGAGAGACCAACAGATAGATCGCAAGCAGTACGAACAATATCGAAACAGGTTCACTCAGCAAGCTGAGAGCATTTGCCAAAATGTCTCCCTGGAACACTTTCCGTCTGTATTGTTCTGCAATGCTTCTAAACTTCCGAATGCTGGAGCCGTTCCAAGCATACGCGAAAATAAGCTTGGCCGCGCTCAGGTTTTCGAACAAGTAATGAGTATACTCATTGAGAATCAGTTCCTTCTTATGCGCAATTTTATGGTAAAGCCTCCCGGCGAGCAGGAGTGGCGAAAGGAGCAAGCCCCCAACAACAATGCACCCAACTGTAATCTTGAAAGAAATCAGCAACGGGACCAGACAAAATACGAAAAGCAGAAACAGGTTCTTCCAGAAATCGAAGATGTAAAGGAAGGCAAGGGAGGCATGATGGCACTTACCCTTTATCAATTCCGCGAGAACCCCTGTTTTATTCGATGCGAAATAGGCCCACCTTGATGAAAATAGGGTGGCGTACAGATCCGTTGTCATTCGGTAATCCATACTTCTTTGAAATTTCCAAATCGCAATGTTGACCGAATAAAGCCCGAAGAACCTGAACACAGTCATAAACCCGACAAGAAAAAGAAACGCAGACAAAGACGGCTTGATACCAAATGAATCAATAACACTGCTTATCTCTCTGGTCACTGCGGTAGGCTCGTCTGGCTGAACAAGCATGTCAACCAGAGGAACCAGGGAAAACAAACTGCTGCCCTCGATCAGAATCTGGCCACACAGAATCCCGAAAATTAGACTAGAGAGAACCGGCTTGAACTTGAATGCGACCAAAAATGTTCTAAAAAATTGCATCCCTACTCAACCTCATCAATCTGGCTCAACCGCGAAGCAAAGTTCTTTCTAGAGGAGCCCCCAACTATCGGATAGACATAACATGTGCTGAATTCGACAAACACAACTTAATTCTAGCTTTAGGCATACGGCTATTCTAGGTTGTCTCTGTCGCGGTAGTAAAGAGGGACGCACCAGTGATTTTTCGCAACCCAATCTGTGTTGGGCAGGTCCACCTTGTGTTCTAGAACCCGATGTCCGGGCTGATCGTAGACCTTCCCCGTCGAGTTTTCGATCGGATCCAAGACGATATACTTGTAAAGGCCCGATGTCATTCCTACGGGCAATTCCAACCGACCGGGATGTTGCGTATCCAGAAAGTCGCGGGCGTACTGGTTCTTCCAAGTTACGATCTCTTCCAGACGCTCGGTCTGCACAACACCGATGGCCGCCGTGAACTCATTCAGACGGTAATTCAATCCCTCCACCTCATGTTCGAACTTGCCGTAGTTCCGGTATTTCCTGGCAAATTCGATCAAGTCGGCATGCCGGGAAACCAGCATGCCTCCCTCGCCTGTTGAAATCGTCTTGGTCGGAGCAAAGGAGTAGACCCCAACGTCCCCCCACGTTCCCGGCCTCGCCCCGTTCCACTGGGCGCCGTGCGCGTGCGCACAATCTTCCAGCAGCCAGATATCGTGGTCGCCGCAGTAAGCCGCGATTTGCTCCACCTCGAACGCGACATGCCCCCCGATGTGCACCAACCAGACCGCCTTCGGGTGATACGTTTCTGCCTTCTGCTCAAAGTCGACAAAAGACATGCATAGGTCATCGCGGTTGCAGTCCACGAACTGGATCCGCCCCCCAGCTTTCATCACGGAAAGTGGGGTGGCCATGAACGTATTCGACGGGCATAGCACGGTGTGCCCACGTACTCCGATAAACTCCAGTGCGGACATGGCACCGCCCGTCCAGCTCGAAAACGAGACGGACGGAAGGCCGTTCCACGACGACCACAGCGCTTCGAAACGCTCGGTAAACGGCCCCTCCGACCAACGCTGTGTGTCGAAAATCTCGTCCCACATCGCGTGGAGCCGGTCCCGATCACGAAGGTCGAACCCGATCGCAAACCGGGCCACATTCGGGAGGCTATCGGTAGCAAGTGACCCCAATTCCTGTTCCTTTCCTTATTGCTCTACTTTAACCCCTCGCCGATACGATTTTTCCTTGAAGTCTTCCGTCTCTGAAGGAAACATTTTGTTGAAGTCAGACATTACGCCATCTGCGTCCCGGCAGTCTTTTCCATCGCCGCCGCTTCAAAATCCTCGTCACTCTCTTCCCAGAAACGGTCCATAAACTCGGTCTTCAGACGTTCGTAGGCTTTGTTGCCTTCCGGCGTCTCCGCCTCCGCTTTCTTGATCTCAGACCAACGCGATTCTGGAAATTTCACATACATGTTGAACGTCTTCACGAGCGCCTGCACCCGTTCCAGCGGAAACTGAGGCATATCCAGAGGCGATTCGTCTATGCCCACCAACAGCGACCGGGAAAGATCTTCGTACTTCAGAAACCCCAGCCGCTCGCATTCCTCTCGGAGCGGGGTCCCGTGAAACGGCGTGAAGGCATACGCGTTCCGGTCGTTAGCGTTTACGAGCCTGTTGAACCGGATCGTATCAAAGGCCAGTTCTTCAGTCTCGTGCGGGAACCCCAGGATATTGTTCACGCTGAATGGAATGCCGGAAGCTTCCATGATTTTGAAGTTTTTCTCCATCAGTTCATTCGAAACCGGCCTTTGAATCCATTTTCTCCGGAAAGCCTCATTGCCGTGCTCAATTCCAAACGAAATTCGGGCGCACCCGATCTCATTGAGCAGCTTCATTCGCGCTTCGCCGACTGTCTCGATGCGCGTCTGGCACCAGAAAGGGAGGCCGATATCCTTATACATCTCCGCGAATTCCTCGAACTCTCCCTGCTTCCACGTAAAGAACGTATCCGCCCAGAAGTAGAGATACTCGGCTTTCATCTCCTCCTTGTAAAACAGCAGCTCCCGCCGCATGTTCTCGAACGATTTCCGCCTTATATAAGACTTCCCCGTCTCTTTCCGGTAGATCACTTCCTGGGTCGGCGAATTGCAGAAAGCGCACTTGTAAGGACACCCCCTGAACGTCTCAACGGGAAACATGCGATAGACCTTGCCACCCATCGGACGATAGAATCGCGCTTCTTCGAAGATGGACATATCGATCAGCGGGTTGGCGTCCATATCCACCATCTGCGTCGGATTCACCTTTGTACTGCCATCTTTCCGCTTGATCCAAAGATTCGGGATATCATCGTGAGGCTTTCCTTTACCGAGCCGTTCGCAAAGGATCGCTAGCGCATCCTCTCCTTCCCCCTTGCATACTATATCTATCTCCGGATAACTCAGGGCAAAATCGGGCGCAAACGTGGCGAACACCCCGCCAAGAATGGTCAGGATCTTATGCTGCCTGACCGTCTTCAACAGATTGATTCCCAGCTGAAACATATCCTCTGTGCAGGACATCGCGATCAGATCGGGGCCAAAGGACTCAACCTCCGACCTAAAATCCTCGAACACGTTTGTTGTCTTAAGCGTTATTTCGTTCGGCATCTTGTAGGGGCGTGCCATAAGCTTCTCAGTCTTTATCTGATCCGAATCTACTTCTGCCCCCTCCTTTTCATCCAGTCTTTCATAATAAGTCGTATCAAACAACCTGACGGTATGCCCCCGCCCTTTTAGGATTGACGACATAAGTCCGATGGCGGGCGGAAGCATGTTCATGCCACGCAGATTAGGGTAGACGAAAAGAACTTTACAAGGAGCGCTCAAACAAACCTCCCCGATTCAAAATGTCACTTACGCTGAATCAGATTCTTCAGGCTTCAACATCCTCTTTAACGACATCGTCATACTCCCCCCCCAAATATTCCTCCCGCAGCGCATGGAACATTTCATCGCCTTCGTCATTAAGCTGTTCCGCAACACGAATTCGCGGGAATTCAGAGCGGGGCAATTTGGCATATAGCACAAATGTTCTTTGTAGACCTTGTAGCTCTTCTCTGGAAATAGACTGCATTTTCAGAATCGTCTTGAAGTAAGGAAAATCTTCGCTCAGAAAAGCATCTATCACCCTGGTCTCATCCGTATCCTGTTCTGGTAAGTAGCCTTTCTGTTTACAGACTTCGTAAAGCTCAGTCCCTTTGTAAGGGTTAAACAAGTAAGCATTTATGGTTGCAGACTGGATGTGGCGGTTGAGTTCAATGGTATCAAAAACAAGCTCCCGTGTTTCGTCAGGGAAACCCATAATGTTATTGACCGTCGTGGAAATACCCGCTTCGTGCAAGTTTCGCAGACCGTCGATAATCAAGCTGTTTTTCATCTTCCGTTTTAGCACCTTGGCCCTGAATTCTTCATTACCGTGTTCAAGGCCAATGTTGACGTTAGCGACATTCATCATGACAAGCATATCAATGTGCTTCTTGGTTAGTGTTTCCGGCCGCGTCTGCATCCAGAAAGGGAGACCAACTTCTTCGGCATAAAGGTGAGCCATCTCCACAAAATCACGTTCTGGCATTGCAAAAAATGTCTCAGCATTGAAGTAAATGTATTCTGCCTCGTATTTGTCTACGAGGACCTTGAGCTCTTCTATCAGTCTCTTGGGGTCTTTGGCTCGGTGATAAACTTCACCAATTGCCCTATAGAGCCTGCTCTGTATAGGATCTTCACAGAATGCACATTGATAGGGACAACCTCGGTGCATCTCGATCGGCAAAATCCTCAGTAAACGACCTTGCATGGGCCTGAAAAAACGCGCCGGTTCAAATAAGTCGTAATCAGGCAGAGGGAGTTCGTTAATGTTCACAGTAGGCCCCATCTGGTTCCGGATAACCGTCCCATTTGGTTTCTTGACGTACAGATTCGGAATGTCATCGTAACTTTGTCCACGGGACATACGCTCACACAACGTCACGATGGCATTTTCACCCTCACCCAGACATACCATATCTACACTTTCCTCTTTCAGCATGTCGTCCGGCGCAAATGTCGGATAAATGCCACCCACCAAAACAGGGACACCCCTTTCGTGGGCAGCATCTATTAGCGGTGCGGCAATAGGAGCCGTATCCTGCAACAGGGAAACGCCCAGCAAATCCGGCTCATATTCATTCAGTAACTCTACAAAATCCTCAAGGAGATCTGTTTCCTTGTAGCCGATCGTCCGCTCTGCAGACGTCACTTTCTTGATCTGAAGCAGATCCAGACGCACGTCATCGAAAGTTTTGTCCTGGGGCTTATACAACGTAGTATCAAACAGGCGGGTTTCGAAACCCTCCTGCTTCAACACTGCAGACAGCATGGATACCCCTGCGGGAAGCAGCAAATGGGCCATTTGAAAATTGGGATAAAGGAACAAAATTTTGAAAGTGCGCTTCTCTTTATCGGAGCCATCTCCGGAGAAGGAATCCTGAATACCCATCAACTCGTTGGGAGTGGTCACATCATCTCCTTCCTCACAGGGTATATAAAAACCCGGAGTGAGACTGAACAGGGCCATTTACTTCGAGTAAAATACGTATCGCCTTTAGAAGAATCACAAGACTTCCTCCAAAGCTTCAACCACCCGGCGCATCTCGCGGACAGATCCCAGGGTCACGCGGATATAGTTGTTCGGAAAAGGAAGTCGAACGTGCGTGCCGATCAAGATACCGTGTGCTTCAAATCTCTGACATACCTGATCTCGCTTGTCCTGAAAATCGATCAGAAGAAAGTTGCCATGACTGGACAACGGAGTGAACCCCTTTTGTTGGAGTTCGCCAGCCAAATACGCCTTACCCTCCTCAACCTGCTCAACGTAATCCCAGATCAGATCCTGATGGTCGACAATGTAGGCACCCAGCTTCAAAGCAAACGCATTTGCGTGATCGATAGGCTGAAGTTTTCTGATAGTATCAATGACGTCAGCATGCCCCAGGGCATACCCCAACCGGATGGAAGCCAACCCACACGCCTTTGAGAAGGTGCGTGTTACAATCAGATTGTCATATTCGACAAGATGATCCACCATCGTGTTTCGATAGAAATGGTAATAGGCTTCGTCAACCAACACGAGCGCCGCGGATTCTGCAGCGGTTTCCGTGATCCGGCACAAATCGGATTCCGCGATAACCGTTCCTGTCGGATTATTCGGATTTGCGATGGCGACAATTTTCGTGCGTGGCTGAATTGCCCTTATGAAAGCATCTATGTCGATAGTGAGATCGGGTTGGTAGTCTATATTCACAATCTGAGCACCGCATAGAGTTGCGTAGACTTCGAACATCGCGAAGGAAGGATTCGCAAAAACGATCGCGTCTCCCCGATCTAGATACGCCTCGAACAGATAACGAATAGCCAGCTCGGAACCCGATGTTATGAGTACATTTTCCAGTTCCAGCTCATGCCATGCTGCGATCTTTCGATATAATTCGATCGGCTCAGGATAGGCCGCCAGGAAATGCTGCGAGATCCCGTCAAGCATCTCCTGAACAACCGCTTCTGAAAAGCCGGACACATGTTCGTTCTTATCCAGACGCAACCGCTCGTACCGGTCCTCCTGGCGAATCGGGTACCGGTACAAACCCGAAACTTCTGGCCTAGGCTTCGGGATTACCGTGCGGCTCAATGACCTCAGTTTTTCGTCCCCCACTTCTCGAACTCAGACGCCTTTGTCGGCATATTTCTCAAACAGGGCGTCACTAGCCATCATATGCTCAACAATCCGAAGATCCTCAGGAGTATCCACGGCGTGGGTCTCGTACTCCGATTCGATCATCTTGACCGAGTATCCATGCTCGAGACAGCGCAGCATGTCGATCGATTCGGCAACCTCCAGCGGCGTCGGCTCCAGGCCTGCAAACGTCAGCAGAAACTCCTTCCTGAAGGGGATGATGCAAACCTGCTTAAGAAGCGGCACATCAGAAAAGAAGCCCTTTTCTCCCTGCGTCGTCGGTATCGGCTCCCTCGAAAAATAGAGCGCGAATCCATCTCTGCTTAGCACAACCTTCACGGTATTCTGGTCCTGAAACTCCTGCTGGCTGCGAATCTTGCTAACCAGATTCGAACAGAGGATTTCAGGGATGTGCACTAAGGGTTCCACAGCAACGCGTACCATCTCAGGGTGGACCAGAGGTTCATCCCCCTGCACCATAACGACGATATCCACGTCCAATTCCTTCGCCGCCTCGGCCGTCCGGTCGCTTGCACGCTGGTGGGTATCGGCGGTCATGATCACATTGCCACCAAATGAGTCCACTGCTTCTTGAATCTCCTCATCACACGTTGCGATATATACGCCACTCAACTCCTCAGCAAGGGATACGCGTTTGTAGACGTGTTGGACCATAGGGATGCCGCGAATCTTCGCAAGCGGCTTGCCCGGAAAGCGTGAGGAGCCCATTCGCACGGGAATAATGGCTGCAATGGTCATGAGGATGATCCTAAATCAAATGGCCATCAACGATGCGCCTCACGCATCGCCGAGTGGCTGGCGTAATAATCTTCCCAGGCTTCGAAATGACTCCCTCCCATGAGCGTTCCCGCTACGTCACAAACATTGCACGGGGCAAAGCGCCGGTCAGCATCTCCAAGCTTTTGCCGAGCAAAGGCCATAATTTTGTTGTTCCAGACTTCTAGAACCGACTGGTCCTTCAGGTTTCCGGCGCGGAGCTTCTTTCCCCAGTCGTGAGGACAGAGAAGCACGGACCCATCGTAATCCACCATCATTTGATAATTGGGGTAGAAACATCTTTGTTTCAGAGGCTCCGATAATCCACCCACGCCCAAATCCGCGATCTCAGTTGAGCCGGCGCGATTCGATAGGGTGAGCCCAAAGTGCTCCTCCCTCGAAAGGTAGCGCACTCTCACGATGAATTGGTCCTCTGACAATCCTAAATCATTCCGAATTGCAGTAAACTGCTCGATCTGTTGGGGACCGTCATACATACTGATCAAGAGCGTTGTCAGGCCACTATCGAATAGGGATTGCGTCCGTTCTCCCGTAACAAAGTCGCCATTCGTCACGACCTCTATTCGCGATTCAGGACAGTATTCCCGCACCACAGATATCAGAGATTCGAGGTCATTGTGCAACAGAGGTTCGCTAAACGCCGAGAACAGTATGTTTCCGGTATAATTAAATGAGCTGAGATCCTTACTGATCTTCTCCATCAATTCTAGGGATATAAAGAGCTTCCGATTCGGGTAGACCTCTGGGTCAACGCGAGGGCAAAATTCACACGTCCGATTGCAGAGTTCTGTTGTGTTGAATTCGATGAGGGAAAAGATGGGAACCCCCCCCACATCGTGTTGGACGGCGAAATGGCGATTCAGTAGATTGCCTTTTCGAGTAATGTTTGGATCTCTGAATTTCACTTCTATGCGAGTCTCCAGACAGCTTTTGTGGGCACTTTCATTCCCTCCAGCCTCTTCTCGATACCATCCAGATCATCCGGATCGGTGATCAGAATTCCTTCCCACTCCAAGTCTCCCATTTGTCCACTTTTCACTACAGGAACGCCGTGAAACTCCTGGCCCTCGAATTCGTCATCCACGACACCCACGACCTCGACGGGCTCCCCGTTCACGATTCCCAGCAGAATCCGAGCCGCATCACCGGCGCCATACAGCAGAACATTCCGCACTCCAGCAGATGCCATTTCATCAAGAGAGCGCCTGAGCTTTTCTTCCAACTTATTGTAGACATTCAGTGTAAACCTGAGGAATCCATAGGTGAGCCTGGACTTGGCTCTTAAGCCGGCAGGTGTGAGAATATAGAGGTAGACTCGCTTGTCCGGATTATTCAGAGCCCGTTGAAACTTGACATAGCCCTTTTCCAGCAGGTTGTTCAAGCAGTAATTCACCTTCTTGAGGTTCAAGCCCGTAACTCGGGCCAACTCCCTCTGAGTGATCTGTTCTCGCTCCTTGATGGCGTCCATCACCGCAAGGAGTCCGAGATCCTCACGCGTCGTCGAACTCTGTCGAAAAATCTCCATAAGCGATCCTCTGATTTCTCAATCTAGCAGCAGTTTATCAAGCGGCCTGCTCTGTGCTTTTGCCTTTCTCTATTCGCATAAAAAGCGAATGTCCTGTTTACCCCATCTTCCAGGGACACTTCGGGACGCCAATCCATGCAGGTTTCGGCCTTTGATACATCCAGGACGTTCCTCAGAAGATCACCTGGCCGGGGCGGCCCGAATTCCGGCCCATCCTCGAACCCCGCCTCCAAGGCAAGGAGGTTGAACAGCGCCCGCGTGGATGTCTCCACGCTTGTTCCGATGTTCAGGATTTCGCCATCACCCTGCTGCAGCGCAAGAAGATTGGCCTTCACGACGTCGCCAACGTGCACATAATCGCGCGTACATCCCGAATCCCCGGCTTCGCGCGCCGCAAAAATGACCGGGCGGTCGCCCATGAGGAGTTTCTGGCAGAAAATCGCCACAACCCCGGCCTCTCCGTCGGCACTCTGTCTAGGACCATAGACGTTGCTGTAACGCAGAATCGTATATCGCAGGTCGTAACGATCGGCATAGTATCGCAAATAAATTTCCCCCGCGGTCTTCGAGATACCGTAGGGGGACAAGGAATTGAGCCGGGCGGTTTCAGGGATTGGAAACTGGTTCGCTTCTCCGTAAACGGTGCCGCCCGACGAAGCAAAAATCAGCTTACTCACATCGAAGTTCACAGCGTGCCTGAGAATGTTCAACATGCCGCAGATATTGACCTTTGCATCTATTTTCGGATCATGAACGGAGACCGCAACACTGCTCTGCGCGGCGTGATGATTCACAACATCGGGGCGGAAATCCCTGAAGACGGTCTCGATCTCATCGGAGCATATATCCAGGGCAAACAAATGGGCATCCTCACTCAGGAACGCCCGGGTCCCTCCCGAGAGATCGTCCACAACCGCAACCTCGTGGCCCGCCTTCAAATAGCCATCCACGAGGTGAGAGCCGATGAATCCGGCTCCTCCCGTCACCAGGATTTTCATACAACCCTTTTTAAAACTAATGAAATAGATGTACAGTAGCACGGTAAAAGAGACAAAATTGTTTCCGAAGGTAACAATTGCAACTTTCAGTGTCAAGGAAAAGTTGCCTTAGGAAACAAAAAATCGCCCGTATCATCTATATCGACATGAGCGAAAAGTAGAGTTTTTGCGGTCTGCGGTCTGCCGTCCGCGGTCGTTCTAGAATAAAGTATATACGAACGGTGCAACTGCGGTTCCCTGAGTAAACACGATCAGCAGCCCGAAGACCATCAGCACCAGGATCATCGGGATCATCCACCACAGCTTCCGCACCCAGAAGAATTTCAGAAGCTCGCCCATAATCCCCAGCTTTGCGATCACTCTTTGCAGATATCCCATCCCATCCCCTACTTTCTCACGAAACTGTTGCCCATCACAAGCAGGTCCATCTCACTCCGCCTGAAGGTGCTGTAAGCATCTTCGGGTGTCGCCACGATCGGCTCGCCACGCAGATTGAACGAGGTATTAAGCACAACCGGGACCCCTGTCGCTTCACCAAATTGACGAATCAAACCATAGTAGAGCCCATTTGTATCCTCAAATACGGTCTGCGGTCGTGCCGATCCGTCCACGTGTGTGATGGCAGGAATCACTTCGCGTTTTTCCTCCTTCACAGGGGCCACCAGGAGCATGAAGCGCGCAGGATCCTGTTCGGCCGCGCCCGGTAGGTCGAAGAAGCTTTCCGACTCCTCCGCGAGCACTGAAGGGGCGAAGGGGCGGTAGGGTTCCCTGAATTTGATTTTCGTGTTCACCACATCCTTCATCTCGGCCCGTCTTGGGTCGGCCAAAATACTCCGGTTGCCAAGGGCGCGGGGTCCCCACTCAAACCGGCCCTGATACCAGCCGATCACCTTGCCTCCGATCAACGCATTGACCGTCCGGTCCACCAGCGCCCCTTCATCGGATAAACACTCATATCCGATTCCCTCACGCCTCAAGAAGGTCTCTATCTCACCGTTTTCATAAGCCTTTCCCCAGTAGGCATGTCGCATCGTGAACTTCCGGGGCTTACCCAGCAGCGTGTGATATGCGTGTAGCGCCGCACCAAGTGCCCCTCCTCCATCCCCTGCCGCAGGCTGCACGTAGAGCCGCTCGACACCCGACTCCCTAAGAATGCGGCCGTTTGCAACGCTGTTCAATCCGACGCCCCCGGCAATGCACAGCACCTTTTGTCCCGTCTCATGAAGGATATACCTCACCATCTTCAGGAGCACCTCTTCCGTCACCCGCTGAATACTCGCTGCAATGTCCGCGAAGTGCTGGTTTAATCGGCAAAGCTCCCCGTAATTCCCGGGTCTTGCTCCGAAGTAGCTCGGGTAACCCGTAGATGCCGTAAAGAAATACATCTGGGGTAGTCTCGGTGCCCCGAACAGGGCTTCGAACTTCCGGTTGTAGGTTCGAGTGGTCGAATGATGAAAACAGAAATAATCCATGTTGAGACAGAAAGAGCTGTCATCGAACTGCCTGATCAGCCTCCACACCTTGTCCACGTATCTGGGCTCGCCGTATGGGGCCATTCCCATCACCTTATATTCGCCTTCGTTCACCTCGAACCCCAAGAAGGCTGTAAAAGCACTGTATAACAGACCAAGGGAATGCGGAAACCGAATCTCCTTGAACAGTTTGATGTCGGTGCCCCGTCCGATCCCGTAGGTTGCTGTTGCCCACTCGCCCACACCGTCCACTGTGAGAATAGCTGCCTCATCAAACGGCGACGCGAGAAAGGCGCTCGCCGCGTGAGCCAGATGGTGTTGACAGAACAGCACGCGGTCCTTCGGGACGCCCACCTCCTGCTCGATGTGGTGCCTCACCCACAGCTTGTCCACAAGCCAGGTAATCATCGATTCCCGGAACACCTTCCACGACTTGGGATACGTCTGAAGGGTGGTCATCAGGATCCGCTCGAATTTGTCAAATGGCTTTTCGTAAAAGACCACATAATCCAATTCGTGAGCGGTGATGCCCGCCTCTGAAAGGCAATATCGGATGGCACTCGAGGGAAACCCGAAATCGTGCTTTTTCCGGGAAAACCGCTCCTCTTCCGCAGCGGCAATCAGCTCTCCGTCGAAAATCAGTGCTGCCGCGGAGTCATGGTAATAGCAGGAAATCCCCAGGATATTCATTTACAGCATTTAATCCTATCTGGAAAAGGGCGAGGCTAATGCCTCGCCCTCAAAATGCTTCACAAATCCAACCGATCAACAGACCCTTTTCCATTGCCTAATACTGCCGTTTCGCCTCCTCCACCGACCTTGCACGCTCGAAAAATTCGCTCCAGGACGTCCTTCCGATTCCTTTGATCCTCAACAGATCGGCAAACAGCCGCACCGCCACGCCGAAGGGCAATACGATAATGAAGTAGAAGAGAGAAAGGACCAGGCGGGCCTGAAAATTTCCGATAAACCCGGCGATCCTCAGCCAGTGGTTCCATATTCTACGCCAGAAAGTCATATACTCCAGAACTCCAGCTTTTCGCTCTCGATCCTCTGGACCCTCACCTAAATATCCCCCTCACCCTCTGTACATCCTTTCCCAGCTCATTCACGATCGGGTCCATCCGACCCGACGCCCGATTGCGGCATAGAAAATCAACGAAGAAAGCAAGGAACACAGAAACGATGAGCCCGACGCCGGCGCTGATGATCACCCATTGCCTGATGCTCCGAGAGACCGGCGTTACGTTTTCCAGAATGGCGTAGTTCAGGACTTCCAGCTTGGGAGATCGTCGGTCCGACTGGATCCTGGCCTCTTCGAAGCGGGACAGCATATTGGCATAGTGGGCGCTTCTTATGTCGACTCGACGCTGGAAGCGGGAAAGCTGTAGTTCCAATTCCTCGATCGACTCCGCGTCCCGCACACCGCGGTGCCTTCGCTTGAACGCGAGCAAGGAATCTTCAGCCGCTCTCAATTCGGCTTCTACGGCTTCCAGATGAGACTCGATCAGCTTCAGATCCATCCTTTCTTGCTCTTCCCATTTTTCAGAATAGTACAGAATGAGCTCATCTACATAAGCATCGGCGAGTGTGGTGGCCAAAAGTGGATTAGCGAACGTGACCTGTACGGTAATAACACCGGATTCGTCTTGACTCAAGTCCGAGATGGCCTCAAGGCCCTTCAACATTCTGCGGATATTCGTCCCCCCGAAAAAATGTGACACCTTGACAGAGTCTGCGCCGTTGCCCATCTTACGAGGCACCGTACGTTCAAGTATGTTGTAACCGATCGAGTAGCGCCTGAGCACATTTACGTTTACAGGGATGGCCTGGTACAGCTTTCCGGAAGCCGGATCGGTCCCAGGTCCTTCCGGGACCAGAACGTTTGCCTCGGCGCGGAACAACCCCCCAGTTGGAGGCCGAGATCTAAAATAGCCATAAGAGCCCAGTGCACACAGGACGACAATCCAGACAATCAACCATCGCCTTCGAACCAGCACCTCGATGTAGTCCAGGAGGTCGATCTCGTCTGTCATCCCGGTGCCGCCGCGGCCAGCCAATCTTGGTTCGGATAAATTTTGTCCTGTTTCTGTATCCATTATGCCCGTTCGCCTTTATACCATTCAACCGTGCTGCGCAGCCCATCCTCGAAAGATACTTTCGCGGTGAATCCGAATCGCTCCTTCGCTTTCGTCACATCCAGGCAGCGCCTAGGCTGTCCATTCGGCTTTGACGTATCCCATCGGATTTCACCCATGAAGCCTGTCAGTGCCTTGATCTTCTCAGCCAGGACCCGTATCGAGATCTCATTTCCAGATCCCAGGTTTACCGGATCGGGATCATTGTAGCGCTCCGCCGCGAGCAGGATCCCCTCCGCAGCATCCTCAACGTAGAGAAACTCCCGCGTCGGTGTCCCATCCCCCCAGACCATAATCGACTCACCGTTACAGTCGTGCGCCTCCAAGCACCTTCGAATCAGTGCTGGAATCACGTGAGAGGTCTTCGGATCGAAATTGTCTCCGGGTCCGTAAAGATTCACGGGAAGCAGATAAATCGCATTGAATCCGTATTCCTCGCGATAAGCTTCAGATTGTACGTGCAGCATCTTCTTCGCGATCCCATAAGGGGCGTTCGTCTCCTCGGGGTATCCATTCCAGAGCTCTGATTCGCGAAAAGGCACAGGTGTGAATTTGGGGTAGGAGCAAACCGTCCCGATCGAAACAAACTTGGAGACGCCTTTCCGCCTGCCGTATTCCAGCAACTGGGCGCCCATGATGAGATTGTCGTAGAAGAAGGCCCCAGGGTGGATCCGGTTCGCACCGATGCCACCTACGACCGCTGCGAGGTGAATCACGATGTTCGGACGTGCTTCATCGTAAAGTCTTGCAACCGCGTCCCGATCCCTCAAATCGAACTGTTTGCTCCGGGGGACGACGAGATTGTCACAGCCTCGGGCGCGCAGCTTTCTCACGACGTGCGAACCCAGGAACCCTGCACCCCCGGTAACAACAACGCGTTTGCCGGTCCAGAAACCCATTTCGCCCTATATCTCGACTTTCAACCCACGTTTTTCGTCGACGGACGCCACGTCTGACGTAACCATCATCTGAACGAGGTCCTTGAATCTCGTCCTTGGCTCCCATCCCAGCAGTCTTTTGGCCTTACTCGGGTCACCAACCAGCATATCTACTTCGGCCGGACGGTAATATCTTGGATCGACTTCCACGTGATCGTTCCAATCCAGACCGACGCAGCCAAACGCCTCTCCCAGAAACTCCCGCACGGAATGCGTTTCCCCGGTTGCGATCACATAATCATCCGGAGAATCCTGCTGCAGGATGAGCCACATCGCCTCGACATACTCCTTCGCGTATCCCCAATCTCGCTTGGAGTCCAGATTCCCCAGGTAGAGCTTATCCTGAAGTCCGGCTTTGATGCGGGCCACGGCGCGAGTGATCTTGCGCGTCACGAACGTCTCGCCGCGGCGTGGAGACTCGTGGTTGAACAGGATTCCGTTGCACGCGTGCAGGTTGTAACCTTCGCGATAACTCACCGTCATCCAATGCGCGTAGACCTTTGCGCAGGCATAGGGACTGCGTGGATAGAACCGAGTCGTCTCTCGCTGGGGCACTTCCTGTACCTTTCCGAACATCTCACTGCTGCCCGCCTGATAGAACCTCGCTGGGATCCCGGCTTCTCGGATCGCTTCCAGAATCCGGACCGTGCTCACTCCGGTCACGTCTGCCGTATACTCCGGGATGTCAAAGCTGACCCTGACATGGGTCTGGCTTGCAAGGTGATAGACTTCGTCAGGTTTAAGGTTGTAAAGCAGACGAATCAGATTCGTTGAATCCGAAATGTCTCCATAGTGCAGGAAGAGTTCTACATCTTTGATGTGGGGGTCCTGGTATAGGTGATCGATGCGCGACGTGTTGAACGAGCTCGACCGGCGGATCACGCCGTGCACCTCATAGCCCTTTTCGAGGAGGAGCTCGGCCAGATAGGAGCCGTCCTGTCCCGTAATCCCTGTGATCAAGGCCTTTTTCATTATCGACCGCCGCTCTAATTACATAACTAATGGATTTGTCATAATTTAGACAATTCCCCCAACATCGTAAAGCAAAAAGCAGAGGGTGCTGAGCAGTCCCTGGCCGATTGTCGGCCGGCAGCGTGTCTGGCCTGGACTATTCACAAGAATCGCCAGTTCCCTACCACAAATGATAGTTCGGCCCTATTTTTAGGGTGAACACAAAACAAACACCATTTTAGAAGAAATGACCGTGGCATAGAGTAAGCAGATAGCCTTCTTTCTTGCAAGCATTTCTGGAAAAACCCATGATGGAGCACAAGCCATCACATCATCACCACGAGCAAGCGGCCCGGTCTTTCCCTACCACCGGTAACCACACCATCTATCCCGGGCCCTGGCAATGAATCAGCGCAACAAAGAGTTCGATCCATCCGGTTCTTGTGAGTCTGCGCTTTCAAACCAGCTGAATCACCTTACGTTGAGAGATTCCTGAGTTATGAATGTTAGACGCCCTTTCTATTTGGAGAGAATTGACAGCGAGGCAGGTATTTTCTATTTTCGACATATGTAACTATTTTGACCCTAGTAGAAGCCGCCTCACGAATGGGTTGTGCGGCACAGGCAATTCGGGACGCCATAGCGAAGGGCTAGATCAAAGGCCGGCAGGCGGGCAGGTCCCTTATTGTGATCGCAGATAGGAAGTCCGGTGGGTGGGAACCCAACTTCGGGGCGACAGACTGGTGTCCGAAGGGGATTGAAGAGTCGGAGAGTCCGCCAGGCGGATTCGCCTTGTGGGCATGCTGGCAGACAACTTGCCCGAACCAATTCCTCCGAGTTCGCTGTTCTGCTTGAAAAAGGTCGTTGCAGTGAAGATTGCGCATCTTTCGTTTTCGTTCCTGCCGCAAATTGGTGGGAAAGAAATCTTTGTTCACAACCTGGCACTTCATCAAGAAGAGGCAGGTCATCAAGTCACGGTTATTACGACGTGGAACTGTTGGCACGACATGAAGAAGAGGGGACCCTACAGGATGCTGCCCTTGCTTCCAAATGCCCTATTCTTGATTGCAAGGACTCGCAACCTTGGCTATGATTTGCGTTGGCTTGTCAATGCTCAAGTGGCTCTTTATCAGATCTTCTTCAATTTCGACATCTGGCACATCCACATGGCGCACCCGATAGGCATGGGCGCTGCTTCCACTCTGCGCACTATGAAGGTGTCCAGCCTCTTGGGCAGCTATGGTGGTGATATCCAGACGTTGCCTGAAATTGGTTATGGCAAGCGGCTGGACCCTGAAGTGGAAAAAGACCTTCTGGAAGGGCTGCCGAAACTGGACCGTGTGGTGGCAATCAGCCCGGGAACGCGGGCAGAGCTTTTGAAATTGGGTGTTTCCCGGGAAAAGCTGCATGAGATCCCGGCAGGCGTGAATATCTCTCGCATTGAGGCGCTTCCAGTGGACCGTGAGGCGGTTCGCGCAAAGAGGAGATGGCCTGCTCACAAAACTATTCTTTTAACTGTGGGCCGTCATCATCCCGTAAAAGGGTATCGCTACATTCCTGAGATCATTCAGGTACTCACTGGGGTGCGAGAAGACTTTCTTTGGGTTCTGGCTGCCGGACACTCTGAACCGATTGCTAAAATGTCGGCACAAATGGGGGTGGATGCCTTCCTGCAAATCCCCATGGAAAAGGAAAAGCCGTCCTCTCTAGAGCAACGGTATGTCCGTCCTACCGACGAGTTGATTGAAATGTACAAAGCCGCAGATATCCTGGTTTTTCCCTCCCTGCTCGAAGGGATGCCCCTCGTGTTGATTGAGGCGATGGCCGCGAGACTGCCCATTGTGACCACAGATGCTCCGGGATGCCGGGATGCGGTGCAGCACGAGAAGTCCGGGTTGATTTCCCCCGTCAGAGATGTCGCCGGCATGGCAACAAACATCCTTCGTTTGATGGAAGATGCCCCCCTCCGGGAGCAATTGGCCGAAAATGCTGCTAAGCAAGGGCATTTCTATGACCTAAAGAATGTGGCAGCACAGTACCAGCAATTGTATGATGAATTGTGCCCGGGTTCCTCAACCCGTCATTCCACTGCCCAACGACTGAGAGAAGAATAACAGCCAATGAAGATTCTTATCATGTGCGGAGGGCGGGGGGCGCGATTGGGTCGGTTGACCGATCAAATCCCGAAACCCTTGATCAAACTCAACAACAAGACCCTTCTCGAAACGAAATTAGAAGCCTACTTTCGTCAGGGGTTCGATCAGTTCGTTTTTTGCATTGGTTACAAAGGAGAATTGATCCGCGAAACCATTGCTCAAAGCCCACTAAAGATACAAGTGGAATTTTCAGATGTAGGAGAACAAGCAGGAATTCTGGAGCGCCTCTATCAGGCAAGAAACCTGTTTGATGACCACGTTTTGATGACCTATGGAGACACATTCACCGACCTCGAATTGTCCCGTTTGGTGGCAAAACACAAAACCAGCGACAATGAAGCAACTATTGTGGTCGCGCCGATTCGTAATCCCTTTGGTTTGGTCGAATTTGATCAGAATGAAAAAGTGACCTATTTCAAGGAAAAACCGATTTTGAACTACTACATCGGCTATGCGGTGATCAGCAAATCGGCACTCGAGCTCGTTCCCCGAAGCGTTCTTGCGATGCCTGATGGTGAAGGGTTGATCATGTTTTACGAGATCCTGATGGGGATAGGAAAATTAGGCGCCGATTACCACTCGGGATTGCAAGTCACCTTCAACACGCCAGACGAACTCAAGTCTGCGGAAGAGCAGCTTGCCCGTTTTTACACCAATAGGGAGAACTATACGTGAGGAAAAAATCTGTCTTGGTGACAGGGGGAGCCGGGTTCATCGGTTCTCATCTGTGCCGAAGATTGCTCAAGGAAGGGGCTGACGTTTCGGTAGTGGTAAAGTACAAAAGCGTCATTGACAATGTGCGCCTGAGCGCCGTCTGGGATGATCTCACTATCATTGAAGCCGATCTTCGCAACATTGATTCGTTGCGTCAGTTTCAGGGAACAGAGTACGACCTCATCTTCCATTTAGCCGCCTACAATCACGTGGGCGATAGTTTCTTACACGTGAATGAAGCTCTGATGAGCAATGCCCTTGCCACGGCAAATCTCCTGGAACACGCCCCTGAGTCCGAACGGTTTCTCTATGTGTCATCCTCAGAAATCTATGGCTACCAGGAATCGGTTCCGTTTCAGGAGGATTTCACCCCCTTTCCGATTTCTCCATACTCTATCGGGAAATATGCCGGAGAACTCTACAGCCACATGAAACGAAAACAGACGGGAAAAGCGATTGTCTGTGTCCGTCCCTTCAATACGTTTGGTCCCTACCAAAGCGATAGAGCCGTCATTCCCGAGTTGATTTTCAAATGCTTGAGAGGCGATCCGATTGAAACCACGGAAGGGTTACAAACACGTGGTTTCAATTATGTGGACAACATTATCGATGGTATCCTTGCTGCCGCACTGGCCGACCCGGCGCCCGAAGTCGCTATCAATATCGGAGAGAACCGTGAGATTGCGATTTGCGATTTAGTCCGAAGAATCCATCAATTGTCGGGCTCACAATCCGAATTGCGGATCGGCGTCTTGGAAAACCGTCCCACCGAGATTTGGAGAATGTGCGCTGACAACGAACGTGCGGAGCAACTGTTAGGATGGACTCCTCGGATTTCGTTTGAAGAAGGGCTGCAAAGAACCATCGACTGGTTCCGACAATACCTAGAGGTTTTCTACAACCCCGATTCCCCCTTGCATCAATTGTGAGGGAGGAAAGCATCTGATGAAAATTGGGATTACTGGTCGTCAGGGCTTTGTCGGCGGTTCTGTTGCCAAAGCGCTGTCCGAACAAAAACACCAGATCATTTGTTTGGATGTCTACACACGTTCGGAGCATGCGGATAAATTCGATTCCGCCAGTTTCCCCCCGGATCTGGATTGGGTTCTGCATTTTGGTGCGAGCACTTCGATCGTCAACAGTTGTCGGGACCCCTTTGCCACATATCACAACAATCTCGACTCGACTTTAGTCGCCTTCAAAATTGCCCATTGTTCGCAGGCCCCTTTCTTGTTCATGAGTTCCTACGTCTACGGGGTCCCCCAATATCTACCGATTGACGAAAAACATCCCGTCTCCTGTGTCAATCCTTACATGGGCAGTAAGGTTGTTTCGGAAACCATCTGTCAACAATTATCGGAGACCCTCCAACTTCCATTGACCATTCTTCGCGGCTTCAACATCTATGGAAACCAGAACAGGCCAGGGCGTTTGATTCCTGATTTATTGGAAGCCATCGACAAGGGGAACCCAATCACATTGGATGATCCTCACCCCAAAAGAGACTATCTGTATATCAAGGATTTTTGTGAATTGATCTTCAAGATTATTGAACGCACTCCGGCCCGGGAAGCGATTTATAACGTGGGATATGGCCGGAGTTACTCCAATTTGGAGGTAGCGGAGTTCGCGCAGAGGCTTTCCGGAAGAAAATCGCCTTTGGTCGTAAATTCCAATCCACGTCCCAATGATATTATGGATTGCACCGTTGATGTTTCCTTAATCCGATCAACTTTCTCATGGATTCCGATTTATCCCCTAGAGAAGGGACTGGAAGAATTGATCTGTGGAGGAGATGAGGGGGGTTGACCCGGGCAGGCACGGGGGTCTGCCCCTACGACGACGAAACGTGTTGATGAATCGCGCCTTGTAGAAATCCTGGCGCGCGTGGTCGCGCACGTTCCCTTCGACGTTCGGCGTTCATTATTCGACATGCTGGATTCAATGACTAAGTGCAACACTTGGACTTGAAGACTTCAGCTGGTGTTTTGAAGTTAAGACATTTTCTTGGTCGGTTGTTGATCCGGTTCTGAATTTTCTTTAACTCGTGTTTGCTGACCTTTGAGAAGTCTGTCTTCTTGGGGAGGTATCTGCGGACCAGACCGATAGCGTTTTCCACAGCGCCTCGCTCCCAGCTGTGGAACGGTTTGCAGAAATAGGATTTGGTGCCAAGCACCTCGTTGACCCGTTGATGTTGGCCGTTTTCGGATCCGTTGTCATATGTGATGCTCTTCCTCATGTGGGGAGGATGTCGCCCAAGGCGTCGATTAATCGCTTCGGCGACCTCCGAGGGTCCGTTCTTTGCCAGCTTAGCCAGGTGTAGGTATCTCGACGATCGCTCAAGACAAGCGCCAACGGCCTGTTTGCTCTCACGAGAGATGATGGTGTCGGATTCCCAGTGGCCAGGTTGTTTCCGTTTTTCGATGTAACGGGGACGTCGATCGATCGAAATACGGCCTGGAATGTGGCTTTCCCGGTGTTTTCGGGTATGCCACCGCGGCTTTCGTTTTTTGTGAGCTCGGGATAAGCAAGCAACCAGATCCCGCTGCTTGTGCACCTTTGGATCGTAGATATACTGGTAGATGGCTTCGTGGCTGATACCCGCGCTCGGACGCTCCTCGGGAAGCCTCCCAGCGATCAACTCGGGAGACCATCCTTGCTTGAGTTTGGTCTCGACATATCGCCGGATAACCGGATTCTTCAGCCGTTTCCGCTTGCCGGCCTCCCGCTTACGTTTCTCAGCCCTTCTGTGAGCCTGGAGGCCCGAGTAACTCTCAGCTATCGGGGACGGATTACGTTTCAACTCTCTTGAAATCGTGCTGGCGCTCCGGTCAAGGGCCTTGGCAATATCTCTAAGGCTTGCACCAGTGGCTCGACAAAGCGCAATCTGCTCGCGTTCGTCTATCGTAAGATGCTTGTAATTGTTTCCCATACACTTAGGATAGGACAGTTGCTACCCTAAGTGTTGCACTTCCTTATTGAACTCGGGCATTCGATATTCTCATTTGATTCTCCGGGCGGGCACAGGGGCCCGCCCCTTGTATCTTGAAGTCGCTAAGATCGGAGCGCTATATTCGGTAATTCCGAATCCGAGCGTGACAGACCGTGTTGCCCCTTGGTCACAAAGGCCGCGCCGTAGCTTGGGTCGTCACGTTCTCTGCCTCCCAATAACCCGAACAGTTGCGAGGGCTCAAAGCCCGCATTGCAAGGCTGGGTGCTAAAGGAGGAACGCATGGTGAGCTCTGAAGTGTTTATCGGTATAGACGTGAGCAAGACGAAGTTAGACGGTGCCAGTAACCCCATCGGTCCCGAGTGGAGCTTCTCGAACGATCTGACCGGTCTCAAAGGTCTTGTCAAGCAGCTCAAGAAACAAGATCCGAAATTGGTCGTTTTGGAAGCAAGCGGTGGCCTCGAGATCCCGGTTGTCGTCAGCCTGTATGAGGCCGGTCTTCCAGTGGTGGTCGTCAATCCGCGTCAGGTCAGGGATTTTGCCAAGGCCACCGGCCGCTTGGCCAAGACCGATCGAATCGACGCAGTCGTGATTGCCCATTTTGGTGCTACCGTCCGTCCCGTGCCTGGCCCTGTGCCGTCAGAGCAGGACCGAGCCCTTTCGGCTTTGACGACCCGCAGGCGCCAGATCGTCGACATGATCACGGCTGAGCAAAACCGTATGCGCAGCGTATCAGCGCCAATGAAGGCCGACATCAAGGCCCACATCACCTGGCTGAAAAAGCGTCTCAAAGACCTGGATGACGACGTGAGCAGACAGATCCGATCCACGCCTGTATGGCGTGAAAAGGACGACTTACTCCAGAGCGTGCCCGGTATCGGCACGGTGACTTCAGCTTGCCTTTTGGCTGGGCTACCGGAACTGGGCAAGCTCAACCACAAGAAAATCGCGGCTTTGGTGGGCGTAGCGCCCTTCAACTGCGACAGTGGCCAATATCGAGGCAAACGAAGGGTCTGGGGCGGAAGACCTCAGATACGTCGTGTGCTCTATATGGCCACCTTGGTTGCCGCCCGATACAATCCGGTCATTCAAGAGTTCTACCAGCGATTGCGTGGGGCGGGAAAGCCTGCGAAACTCGCTCTGACAGCGTGCATGCGTAAGTTGCTGATCATCGTGAATGCGATCATTAGAGACCACAAACCCTGGCAGGCAGATTACGCTCGTTCTTCTTGACACCCAAGACAGTTGCTACGGCCATTAAGCCCCATTCCCACATCGCTCGCAGCTTCTGCTCTCGACTCTTGACTCTGGACTGATTCTAAATCTCAGGAACCTCAAAAGTCTCCAGGTCTTTGATTCGCGACGGAATCTGAAGCCTCCCCTCTCTAATCATCAACTCTGCCCGTCCAATCATCTCGAGCGCACGCCCGGGTACCTCGTCTCTTGTGTGGCGCATCTCAGTCAAGCCGGTCGCGTCCTCCGCGATCCCGACCCATCGATGCCCCGGATGGAGCCGACCCTCTTTTGCGTCTCGAATGGCCTCGAACACTGCGTTGTCGATCCGCTTAAGGATGCTCACCAGGATTCGCCCTGGCACGAGATCGTCCTGATCCAGGTCCGCCCCAATGGCCCAGCAGTTCTCACTCGATTCCCTGACCGCTTCGATCACACCCAACCCCGAGTTACCCGCGAGTTGCAAAAGCACGTCTGCGCCTTGCCCCAACAGACCCTGGGCAAGGGATTTTCCGCGAGACGGATTGTTGAAGTCGCCCACGGTCACGGACAGGTAGTCTACCTCTTTTCGCTCCAGTCGGTTTACGGTGAGAATCCCAGCCCGAAATCCTGCCTCGTAGGCCCTTACCGGAGGGATGTCCATCCCGAGCACGGTCCCTACGCTCCCTGTGCGGGATGTCATAGCCGCGATGATGCCCGCGAGATATGCGGCTTCTTCAGCCTTGAAATCGTAGCTCGCTACATTCTCGCCTTGAACCTCACCGTCTACAAAAATGAATGACGTTTGCCCGTACAGCGGAGCGACGCGTTTCAGCGCGTCGATCATCAAGAATCCCATAGCCACCACCACTTCGGCCTGTTGAGCCGCCAGGCTCAGGTTCGGCACGTAATCTGCCTGTTCGTTCGACTGGAGATAGTGACCTTCTACATTCAATTCACGGACAGCTCGCTCAACCCCGGCCCATCCCGCGTCGTTGAATCCCCTGTCGCCCAGCCCGGCCATGTCCATCACCATAATCACGCGAAACGGGTGGTCCAGGTCCCTTGAATCCGATTCTCCGTTACCGTTGGTACAGGAGAGGATCAGGGTTGAGATGATAGTGATTAGTAAGATCTTATACAACTGACAACCTCGCGTCACAATCGATATTGAACTCGAGAAAGATGGACGCGGACCGAATAAATGTCAAGCTGGGATCCCAATCAGAAGGGATACGCCACAACGGGGCGTCTCTACGGCAGTCGATTTATCTATACTACGGCTTCTAGGTCCAGTGGCCATGCCCCGAATCCGGATCACGTGATTTCTCCTTGCGTGCGCGCTGTAGCGTATGTATTTTCTGGCCAGGAATTAGGGTTCCTTTGGATGGGTGAACCCCTCAAGGAGGAAGCACAAAATGGGGTACATGCAGGTCTATCGGGTGGGGGGTGAACGGGAAGGCGCCGCAATGAAGAGAATTTCTCAGCTGCTCACCGGTGAAGGAATCGACTCGGACGAGCTGGGGAATCAGCGTCCAGATACGGGATGCGTCTTGATCGATCTGGCGGCGGGAGAAGACCTCGTTCACCAGGTGGAGGGCATGGTCCCTACGCTCCCCCAGATCCTGGTGACAAGCACCCAGACCCTGGGAGGCAATCTGCTGGAAATTGCGGATGAGTTCGTCTCTACCGACATGCCGGATGACGAAATCATCCGCCGCGTGCAATGTATGCAGAACATGACTTTGAGGATGACCGAGGAAGTCCCGGAACCGGCCCACACGCGCGTCCTGCTGGACGGAGACACGGAAGAGGAGGAAGCTCCGCTCCATACCCTCTCCGGAATCCTGAACGACGCGGAAGTCGAGTGGGATCCCCTCACAGAGGAAAAGGACCCAGAAGGAACAGGCCTGGTTTATACCCTGTATCGGAGGCAATCGTACGCGCGACTGCTTCAGGGCGATTATCCAGGGTATATACACGTCCAGATGGCACCCACACCAGAGCTTCGCGTAGAGGCCCTGTCCGTGGGAGATATTTCATACACACCCAAATCCGATCCGGAAGAAATCGTGGTTCGGCATAAGCGCTTTCTACGTATGCTTGAACGGCTCCGAAATCCCGACGCGTTTCGGAAGGATCCCCTCGATGAAAGGGCCGTCCAGGTCCTTTTCGTTGGTGACCGCAATACGGGGACCACACTCCGAAACTCATTCGGCGATGACATCGAGATGAAAACGCAGTCCACGACCGCGGGCGCCATTGCCCAGGCCAAGAATTACGACGTGATTCTGATTCACCCTGGAGGCAAAGAGGACGCGAAAGAAAGGCTCTCCTTCCTGCAGATGTTGCTGAAGACGCCGAATCACCCCCCTTTGGCTCTCCTTTTCACCAAGTCAGCACCCCCGCAGATCCAGGGATTCTGCGAAAAACAGGGAGTTGCCGTGATCGAATCCAAGAGCTCAGACGAGGTTAAGCAGACCCTGCTTCAGTTGAGGTCTTGACGTCGAACCTTATTTCACTCCTACTAAAAAAGGCGGCGCGTTAAGCGCCGCCCTTCTTCATTATTGAATTACGATGGACCTACGATATACGATCCTATTCACGTGACCAGATTTACATTAGACCCCAGTGCTGCGGCCGCCCTGGTGGTGGCTCGATTTGCCCCTGATTGCAAACGGCGGTTCGAATTCTCCAGATTCCTGATCTCACGCTGTGTCTCGCGAATCCCCGCTTCAAGTTTGCGTTTCCCCGACTGAAGTGCTTGAATCTCGCCCCGATTCGAGCTAACCGCCCGCCCCCTGCGGGCCTCAGCGGCTTCACCGGCCGCAACTGCAGTATTCCGGGTGTTTACTCGAGCTTGCTCTGCAGCGTCCCGCCGAAGGCCCCGCTCTACTCCCCGAACCTCTGATTGAAGATTCTCTCGGATCTCAGGAGTCGTGTTCGCCCTGCTGATCTCCTCGGCTGTAGGTTCCGTTTCGACTCCACCCCCACCCCTCTCGTCCGACCCAGTCGTTGTTCCACCTCGAGCCGGTCCGGTTCGGTCAGCGGCCCCCCTCGTCTGCGCATCGAGTGCCTGGTCTAAGCCAGAGGGTCGTTGTGCCTGAAGGCCTAAGAGGCCGGTCAATGTCGCGGCGGCGCTGGCATCCTGCCGAGATTGCGTGGAACTCCCGCGTGCTGCGGAACGCAAACTGGCGAAGCGATCTAGCTGGCTCTGGATGGCAGGATTGGCAGGGTCCGTACCCAGGCGGCCGGGCCGGTCAATTTCGTCATCTGCACGGGTCCTTGTGGTGCCGACGCCGGGCAATGTTCTCGTCCGAGACCCCGTTTCTGCCCTTTGAACTCCGTCGTCTTCATCTTCACCGCTTGTCCCAGCACCCCCTCGCTGCCCGGAAACCCTCTCTTGAAGCCGCGAACGAACCAGTTCGCCAAGCTGGTTTCTGACAAGAAGGTCCTCACGCTCTCCGCCTCCTCTGATCCGCTCGAGGAAATCTTCATCGCGGTCCCGGGTCTCCACCCTCCTTTCCCGATTCGACGCCCCAATCCGACCGCGACCCTCCTGCCCATCCACTCGGGCGCGAAGGCCCTGGAAGTTCGCTCCTGCGATTCGACTCGGTGAAAACCTGGAGACAAATGCCGGCATCAAAACTGTCCACGCGAGCCCACAGACCCCCCGCTTTCGCGGGCCCATTGGAGACTGCAGGCCGTCTAAGAATTCGAGTAGACTCTCTATGAGAAATTAGTCCATCGAGAAACCCATGTCAACCATAAAGGCTTGTCTGACTACCTCTTATCCCTCCTTTAGCATCCTTCTTACCCCCTCGTAGCACGACATACGCACAGTCGAGCCTAAGTCCTCAGAACGAACCAGACCGGACTGGACCAGGCCATTTCGCCGTCTGCCTGGGAAACACGCACAAAGTAATAGCAGGTGAGCGTGCCACCGCGCAAGGGACGGGGAAGCGCGATTCGCGAGAGTTCCTGCTGATCGGTCCATTCGAATGTAACGTCTTCCGCATCGCCCCGGAATGTGCAGACATCGACATTGTTGCGGACAATCTCTATCCGGTCTACCTCGGCCGTACCGTGCACCTTGGCCATGATGTGTCGTTCCCTAAGCACATCACCATCTTCGGGGCCCACATCCACCTGAGTTCCCATTTCGTGGCCATTGACCAGGACTTGAAGGGCGATTCGCGGACCCGTCGTGGCATAGCACCGCCTCTGTCTCAAAGCGGTAAACAGCGCATTCTGCGTCAGGGATGGCGCGTAGACCGCCGTCAGTCCTCCCGGATATCCACGCCCGGCCTCGGCGCGCCTTGCGTCGCCTGCTAAACCGAACCGACTGTTGCTGCCGGCAGAAAAGCCTGCAATGATGCCCTGAGCCAGTACGGCCTGAACAGTTCGGTCCGGATGACGGTCAAGGCGAATGTCCGGTCGGCGGCCTCCCCAGAGCTCACGATTACCCCAGCACGAATAGATCTCCAGGAGATGTGAGGGCTGCATCTCATCACTCTCTGAGTCCGGCAGGGAGAATCTGAGAAAGCCCGGCCCTCCAGCTCCTTCAGCCTGGAAATAGAACGAGGTTTTTTGGACTGTCGGGCTGGGGCCGACACCGAGCTCAAAGTCCAGAGTAGATTGGGAGTCTTTGTCATCAGGGATACAAGCGTGAAGGTCACCCCAATAAGGACCGGGTTCACCGATCACGATCGGGTTGCTCCGGCCGCGCAGCCCGGTTTCGGATTCTCGAACAGAAACCCGAACGGGACCATCAGACACATCGGACAGACCAACGTCTACCGTGACACCCTCTCCTTCAGGGTCATCATACTTCCGAGGAACGGGAGCCCGAACGCCCCGGGCATTTGATTCGACATCGAGCCAACCGCTCCATCCGGTACACCGATTTCCCAGGTCATCCCGAGGGACAACGCGGAGTGCCACAGCCGTTTCCGGCTCAGCTGTCGAAGGGGCCGTAACTTCAAAGTGACTCGGATCCCTGCTCTTTACATCAATCGTGGGGAACTCCCGAATCGGAAAGAAGCGCTCCGGAAATGCTCGTCCTTCAGAACAAACAAAGACCTGAAACGATGCAGGGCCCGCATAGGGAGAGACAAACGCCATTCCAGGACCTGCCCCGTAGACGACGTTCAACCTGTCTGAGGGCTTGAGCGGTGCTCGCTCCACCAGGAGGAGAACTCCGGGGCTGCTGTCCTGCCCTCTGTACAGATCCAATCCATCTTCGGATTGGGCTTCGATTCTGGGAACCAGGCAGGCTTCAGAGTGGACGGCCTGTGCGCGCACATATCCGGGAGCTTCCGGATTATCGATCTGAGGAGGGGAAAATCCCTGAGGAATAGAAATCAGGATCGCGCTGCCAGGTGATATCGTCTCACCTCCCACGCGGAACGTAATCGTCCAGGAGCCCGTGCTGCTGGCCTGAACTGGCACATTCGGATCGATGGAAGCACTTCCATCAGCGAATTTGGGATCGGCCATTTCTACATCTCTCGTCGGATTTGCAGTGCGTCTCTATGGCGAAAATAATAATTCCTGGTCCTGCCCGTGTCAATTCATCTTTGGGTCCCTCATCAGCTACGAGATGCTAGATACAAATCCTTTGATCTGCTCAGAAATCCTTGATCGGTCGGATACAGATCCTTATCTTAATTACTCGACGTTGAGAATCGACATCGTTCAGGGGAGATCTCGGATGCTCAGTCAGGAACAAATTGACTTCTATCACACCAGCGGCTACCTAGGCGTGGAAGGCGTCCTGTCGGGCGAAGAAATTGATGAACTGCGTAAGGTTACGGACGAAATTGTAGAACGGTCGCGCCAGGTCACCGAAAATGACGGCGTCTTCGACCTGGAACCGGGCCACACTCCGGAGCAGCCGCAGCTGCGCCGACTGAAGGACCCATCCAAGCATCACCCGCTTTATGACCGTGTGATGCGTCATGACGGCATCCTCGACCTCGTTTCTCAGTTGATCGGCCCAAATCTTCGCATGAACGGTCAGAAGCTCAACATGAAGTCTGCCGACGTCGGAAGTCCGGTGGAATGGCATCAGGACTGGGCCTTCTATCCACACACGAATGACGACCTGCTCGCGGTCGGAATTGCGATCGACGATATGACGGAAGAGAACGGATGCCTGCTGGTGCTGCCCGGATCGCACAAGGAACGCATTTATGACCACCATCTGGACGGCTTCTTTGCAGGAGCGGTCACGGAACCTGACTTCTCGTCAAGCGGGGCAGTCCCGATCGAACTCAAGGCGGGGGGAATTTCCATACATCACGTTCGCTTGCTTCACGCTTCAGCTCCAAACACCTCCTCCAAATCTCGTCGTCTTCTGCTGTATCAGTATTGTGCAACAGACGCCTGGCCACTTTGGCCGATCACAGGAAGGATAGAGACCTGGGAAGGATACATGGAGGGGGTCGTTCGTGGGAAGGCGACCATCCAGCCAAGAGTCGCGGCAGTCCCGGTCCGGATGCCGCTCCCACCCGCCGTGCGACGTGGGACTATATACGAAGTTCAGAGCGTCCTCGAAAAAAAATTCGACCGGTGACGTCTGTCTGAATCCTGCGCGGAGATGTCCGCGTGGCCGTGAGGTTACGAAAAACGCCCCTGGGATCTCTCCCGGGGGCGTTTTTCATTCGGCCTGCCGTTTGCGTTA
The DNA here is from genome assembly GCA_965248435.1 of Candidatus Latescibacterota bacterium. Classification (GTDB taxonomy): domain Bacteria; phylum Latescibacterota; class UBA2968; order UBA2968; genus CBDFJH01. The sequence continues at coordinate 4,255,793 of OZ252100.1, read as the reverse complement.
ACTTCTCAAGGCGAAGAAAAAATTCCGGACTCTAGATTCAGGCTCCGTATAGAGCGGCCTGATCGCGTCTGTTGTATTGAAGCCTGCTGAACTGCCAGATTCTGAGTGACGTGGGCATGATTGGGAAGGTGGTCTGGATCGAATAAGACTCCCTCGTAAAGCTCAAACTTCGCATCCCGGGTTGAGGCAGCACGAGATCGGAAGATCAGAACGGCCAGGTCCCCCGTTCCGGATGCAGCCGTTCCCCTGCTGATGGCACCCGCAAGCGTGACTGCCCCGGCCGCTTCCTGGTGGACGAGCAACAGGGACGCGCTGGCTCCCGCAACCTCCAGCAAATCCTTCTCGGGCCGAACGGCCTCGAGGAACTCGAATCTGCTGGGGTCATATCTCAATGTGAGTCCCCAGCCCTGAAGTGCTCGAGCGCGTGACAGTCCCGCGGTCAATCTCACCAGCTGGCCGTCTTTTGATCCTTCTTCAAGCTTCAACGACATCCTGGCGGCCCCATTCACGCCTGTTGGCGTCGCCGGTTTGTTGGGACGAGCCGACGCTGGTGCGTCCACAGCGATCTTGCCGAAGTCGAAGGTGAAGATGAGAAAGTCACTGAAGTCCACGCGATCGTCGGCATTCAGGTCTGCGCGTAGATCGAAAGCAGGACTTCCGACGTTCGATCCGAATGCCTCCACCAAGACCATGAAATCGTTGAAGTCGACCTTGGGATCCGCTTCCGGTATGATGAGCCCGCGGATCTCCTTGCCCTCAGCGTCGTGGTAGACGATCGGATCCTTGGAAATGATGATCGTGGCCTCCCCATTCACCTTCGGACTGACGCCCACGTGATCTACATCTATCAGCACCGCACTGTTCAACTTCAGGTGTGTTTCCGTCGAGCGCTTGAGCGCACGGAACCGAATGGTTGCAAGCGTTCCTTCCCCGGACGCGCCAACGGGCGTGAGGCCAATGATGGAGTTGGCCAGTCCGACCTCTCCGTCAAACACCCTTACGACCATGTCCGACAGATAGTTGCCAAGGAACGACCCGTGGGATGAGAGTCCCTCCACTGCGACCTTGGTCGAGTCGAATCCAAGGTGGACTTCGTAGGTTCGTACTGCCCTGGCACCGCTCACCTGGACGGTGACGTCGAACGCTTCTCCTGCCCGGATTTCCCTGTTGGGGAGGTCCACCAGGGTAACAATGGCCTCCCGATTGTCTGTGGTCGGTCCGGCTCCCTTGAAAACGGGGAAGACGGGTCGAATTCTGCCGACCGTACCCGTATTATCGGTCTGATTGGCAGTCGCGAAGTCTTTGTCCGTCGCGTTAACAATGTTATCTCTGTTGATGTCGGCGAATGCGTCGAAGTTCGTATCTCCTGGCTGTGAAAAGATGGCGGCGTTTATTGCATTGACGTCGGGGTTTCCGATTGCGTTGTCTGGAAGGCTCGCTCCGGTACTGTCCTCGAACCCTGCGGCATCCCCCGCCAGCAGTGCAGTCCGCTGAACGCCGTCCCCGTCTCGAGTCGGTAGCAGATCCGTAATGTCCAGCCCCGGCTTCACGTAGATCGTATCGTGCCCTGTAAGGTGCCGCTGAGCGGCCGCTGTGAGAATGAAGATACCTGAAGGAACGTTGACGAGCGTAAACTTGCCGTCAAAGTCGGTTGTGGGGACCTGCACGCCGAATCTATCCGGGTCGACATCGTTCAATTTGAAAAGCGAATCCGGTAGACTCTCGTAACTCCCGACTGGACGCAGCATGAAGGTGACCAGGTCCGCGGAACTTGTCCGTCCCTGGAGCGGCACCTTCCCGGATATTTGCGTACGACGGTTCAATATCACAAATGTCGGCTGTGGCACGAACGCCGCGACGTCTACATTCACCGAGTCCAGCATCTTGGTTATTCGATTGCCGCTGTTGTCGAGGGTAATCGTAGTGTTTACGGTTGCACTCTCGGTAACGACCTTGGTCCGAAGATTGGCAAGCGCAAGTGGCTCTTCGCCATTGAAGAAGGTCAAGCCGCTCGTCACATCCGTGTATATGAAGTCCAGAATTAACTTGTCTGCCTGCACAATTGCTGACTGCTGACGTTCGAGGAGGTGATCTGTGAGTTATCGCCCAAGGAAGACGGCTGGACACCGGCTGTGCTCGCATCCAGGTCCACGGCCTCGAACTTGTCTGCATCGACAGAGATGAAGATATCCACGACGTTGATCTGCTTGTTCGGAATCAGGACGTCGGGAATAATAGGATACAGGACCACTTCTCCCATCACAGTTTGCATCCGGGCTGGGACGATGAACCTCGTCGTCGTCGGCGGGTTTGTGGGCACAATGCCCGTGAAGGTGATTCTTCCAGGCGCCCTTACCAGCGGAGAGAAGGCCCCAAAGTTTCTGGTGTTCGACGTTCCCCCTACAACCGCATCCGCTACGGTTTCGTCCCGGCCATCATCAATGGCAAGATAAACGAAATAGGTTTCGCCCGCGCCCGCGTTCGTCTGGAGCGCCAAGTCTCCGGTGGATAGCGAGGCTGCCGTTCCGGTAATCGTTGAAAAAAGGTTGTTGCGCATTCGATTACCCAACAAGACGAACGAGCTGTCTACGCCCTCGTTCAACTCGATCTCTTCCACGAGTGATCCGTCGCCTGAGTTACCCACCCAGAATCGGTCTACGTTTCCTGTAGCCGCAGTAAAGTCGGTAATCGAGCCCCAGGCCGTCACCTCACCCCAATCTATTGAAGTAAGCAAAATCCGGATGTTTGGAGAGGCGGTGTCGCTGTTTGGTGCGAGTCGGCCGCTCGTATTGGCTGGTATAGCGGCAAGTCCATCTGCCTCCTGGTTGTCCACATCCACTGCCTGCCACGAGATCAGGACCGGCTGATTCATCGTGGCCGTGATGTCACGGGCAGGCTCAATCGGCCTGATAAAGGGTGGATGCTGGATACTGACGGCCATTGACGTGCCGGTATTGTCCAGCACACCAAATCGCGTCAAAGAGATCAGGCGGGTCGTGGTTCCCCCAGACATACGGGCGTAGAGAAAGTATCGCACGCCTGTACTGGGTATGGTTCCCTCCGGAGAAACGTAGCTCCAGAGATCCCAGGTCAACTGGTTGTCGAACTGTCCGTCAGGGTCCTCTCGGGTCTGACCGATCTTGTGCGTATCTGAATTTCCCTGAGATATTGTCGCGAGGAGATCGTCCCCGTTCGAGTTTCCGCTTGTGAAGGCGATGCTCCCCCTTACATCCTTGAAGTCCGACCGGGTACTGAAATAGATCTCGATTGTCGCATCGTCGTCCACGTCGGAGTCCCCGGGCAGCCCAAGCTCACCCCACGAAATCGTAATCGCTCGTTGGGCAGGACCTAAGCGCAGATCCTTTCCGTCAGCATCTATGAACATCTGAGACACGTCGATGCCGGTAATGACGTCCAAATCTCCGTCACCTGTACCGTCGAAGTCGTTCAACGAAAAATTGTCTACGAACAGGTTCGGCGCGTGCCTGACGGACAGGACCGATGCCGTCGGACTTGCAATAAAGGGATCGTTGAGCACTTGAGAGACGACACGATGGTCATCATTCCCATCGGTGGCCGCGTAGTAGACGAAGTAGTCCCCCCTGGGTGTGAAGGAGGTTACGAGATTGGTGAGCGAATCCCGCTCAAGTGCAACGAATGATATCCCTCGATTTTCAATGTTCAACGTGTCCGAGCCTGCTACCACTATGGAGTTTGTCAAGCTGTCGAGGCCCGCGCCAACCAAATCGGCCACGGTGAGTCCACCCGTTGTCGAGAGGAAGATCCTCATCTCAAAGTCAGAGGGATTGTCGTCATCCTGCGCGAGCCACAGCAGGTCCACGGACGTCGTCGGGGAAGGTGTGAGTCCGCTGTTGAGACTGACGAACGCGGCCCCCTTCTCGAAGAAGGCCCCCGAATCTAGCGTAATATTCCGGTTGTCCTTCCGATTCGCGTCAATGGCGACCATGTTGATGATGTCACTTGGGACCTGTATCACGCCTGTGTTGTCGAAATCGTCCCCTGTATCGTCGTCATAATCCCACCCCACCACCACGAATTCCGGAGCATGGGTCACGAGAAGGGGACCGCTTCGGCCAAGAAAAACGCCACCGGTGAAAGCCCCGAATGTCGTCGGATCGAAGCCCTTCTTCGTACTGCCCCCAAACTGCCGGTTGGAGGGGACGGTTCCCGGGGCCGGATCCGCCAGTATATAGACGTAATAAACGGCATTGTCGGAAGTACCGGACAAACTTACCATGCCCGTGATGGAATCGGATTTTACTTATAACATATTGTTTTTTCGATACTCCTATAGTCATCTTTCCACTCAACCTTTCCACTCAACCTTTCCACTCAACCTTTCCACTCATTAAATATATCAGTCGGGATTCAGGTCGTCGTCCTGGAGCTCGGGGATCTCGGCCGAAGCCGGCATCGAGCCATCTGTAGGCAGCGTCGGCGACTCCTGCGACAACGCCCTGGCCGAGACGATCATCGGACTCTTCAAGACCGAAGTCATCCGTCGACGAGGGCCCTGGCGCAACCTCGATCAGGTTGAATACGCGACACTCGAGTGGGTGGACTGGTTCAACAAACAGACGACCCCTGGGGCCCATCGGGGATATCCCCCCTGTCGAGCTCGAACAGCTACACTACCAGGAGCAGGAAGCCCGGCCTATGATGGCTGGACTCAACCCGACGCGCGATCTCATTTTCAACTGTCTCCTTCTCTGTCTAGCCCTATCCCGTAAAGTTTGTAGCAAAAACTAGAAAATCAAAGAAATCCACATCACTGTCGTTATCGAAATCGCCTTGGATGCCTGATGAGGATGTAGTTCCTTCGCCGGCTGTCCATACCGGAGTTCCATTATTGTTGAAGGTTTGCATGGACCCGTTCCCGTTTTCATCAGAGCTCATGAGCGAGATCAACTTACCCTCGCTATTATAACTCAAAACGGCACCATCTCCAAGAACGTTGACACCCAGAAGTGATACGAGTTGGCCATTCTTATTGTGGACGTTTATTAACCCTCCTCTATAATCTCCGGAACCCATTGCTGCCAATCGGTTTCCTGCAGAGCTGAGCAAGGTCAATTGACCATCTCCAGGAACGTCGGCACCCAGAAGTGATACGAGTTGGCCATTCTTATTGTGGACGCTTATTAACCCTCCTCTATAATCTCCTCCGCCCATTGCTGCCAATGGGTTTCCTGCAGAGCTGAGCACGGTCAATTGACCATCTCCAAGCTTATTCGAACCCATTGCTGCCAATGGGTTTCCTGCAGAGCTGAGCACGGTCAATTGACCATCTCCAAGCTCATTCGAACCCATTGCTGCCAATCGGTTTCCTGCAGAGCTGAGCACGGTCAATTGACCATCTCCACCCTTATTCGAACCCATTGCTGCCAATGGGTTTCCTGCAGAGCTGAGCACGGTCAATTGACCATCTCCACCCTCATTCGAACCCATTACTGCCAATTGGTTTCCTGCAGAGCTGAGCACGGCCAATTGACCATCTCCAAACTCATTCGTAACAAGAGCAGAAACAGCAGTTCCCTTATTGTCCACAAGGATGATTGCCCCGTTGCCGGTCTCGTCTGCTCCGATAAAAGCGATAAGATCCCCCACGCTATTTACAATTTGTAACTCCTCAGCCTGGAGCACGCCGAATGCTTGCTTTGCGAGATGAGGAGGCTTCTGTCGGTTGAGTATCTCGTAAAGTTTCTCCTCCATGATTGACGAGGTTGCCACGTAAGGCTTCTCTTCCATGATTGACGAGGTTGCCACGTAAGGCTTCGCCGCAAGAGTGACCAACGCCGCCCACGAAACCAGGGCTACTATCGCCAAGACCTCCAGCCGCCTCACTCGTTTCTCGATCTCGCGTCTCATGGCATCTCCCTATAACGTATTGGGGCAGGCAATTCGAGGACCAGGCGGTCCCAATTGCCTTTTCCCCACCGGCACACAGGTTGCATTTGATAAATCACCAACACCCGTCTTGAGCCTGATTCTATTTGAGTGTAGAAAGGTCTAGAGATGCCCACGGCCTCTGCCATATCAACAGCTCTCAGACCTTGGTCCTTTCGGAGTTTTCTAATCCTTTCTCGGATAGTCTGGACGGTCATCATCCTTTTCCGAGCTGCCATATTGTTCTCAACCAACCTGCCAAGTGATGCCGGAATATAGTGGAATCCTCGGACTGAAAACTATTTTTCTTTATTCCATAGTCGTGCCATCTCCCGAGCAGCACTTTGGTGTTTAATGGCCCGGCGTTTCGGATTTTTGAACGCCGCATCATTCCCGACGTCCGCCACCTGATTCCTGCGATTATGCTCTCGGAGCTCCCGGCGACTCGAGATCACAGACCCATCTACGGGGCTTACAAACGCTTCTGATATATCATTGATAACCATAGGGCCCTTCTCCCGGGTGACCCGCCCGCAGTACTCAGCCTCGGGGACAAGCTTTCCCGATTGCTCGTCCAGAACCCACTTACCACGCACACTCATAAATCTAGCTCCTTTAAAATGTGTGGTATTGTCAAGTGCATAATCGCCGTTTCTTCCAGGTCGAACCGATCAAACTCCCCCCTCAGACGGCCCGGCGGGAAGTTCTACGACCGAAGAATGGTACTCGAGACTATACCTCAACTGACCTCAGACGGCCCGGCGGGAAGTTCTACGATCGAAGAATGGTACTCGAGACTATACCTCAACTGACCTCAGACGGCCCGGCGGGAAGTTCTACGACCGAAGAATGGTACTCGAGACTATACCTCAACTGACCTCAGACGGCCCGGCGGGAAGTTCTACGACCGAAGAATGGTACTCGAGACTATACCTCAACTGAGGCAGCCTGTTGTAGCTTAACTTGTAGCTCTGCATTTTCCAACCGGAGATGGTGGATGATCGCTTCTAGCTCTGCTTCTGATTTAGCTATTTCGATTTGTCCCTTCTCTCCCTCGATCTGTGCCTGCTGTTGCGTACGTTGGATTTGCGCCTGCCCCTTAGCGCCTTCTATCTCGGTCTGCTGTTGGATACGTGCGGCCTGTGCCTGCGCTTCGGGATCGGGTTGCGGTGGCTCCTGAGCCTGTTGCTCTTGCGCCTGCTGCTCCTGTTCAAGGCGCTGTGTTAGAGTCTGCACCGCCTCCTCAAAGGATGTTTCCAGAGTGCGTCCGGCACGGTATCCCCGGACGGTAAACAGGAGCATCTCTCCCATCACAGGCACTAGGTCCGGCGCCGCTTGCATCACGGGCAGCGCGTTATTGAGGAAGTTTCCCGCAGACTGCAGGAACTCGGTGCGTGCCCCTTGTGTCTGCCCAGCGTCCATTTCTACGGTGCTATCGGTTTCAAAATCCACCCTGAATCCTCGAGCTTTGTCCGACCTTATCAAAGCCGCCACCTGTTCCCATATTTCCGTTCGCGCCGCTTCGTCATCTTTCAGATTCTCGATCTCGGGCAGGAAATCAAACCCACTTTGTTCTCGGATAGTTGCCGGGTCATAAAGTTCTGCTATTATTTCGACCTGTATGCGTGCGGCGTCTCGCGCAGTACGTTCTACGGCACGGCGTCGCTGTTCAAGGCGCTGAGAGCTGAACTGAGCCTTTATTCTCGATGTTGTGGCCTTTTCCCGGGGGTCCACTTGACCGCGCACGATATCCGATATACCGCTCACCTCGTACAGCACGTCCTTTGCCTGGTCCCGTGCAGAATAGAGACCCAGCAGGGTCTCTATTACCTGTCCCATTGGGATCCACTGTACGACCCCATTGAGGCCTCCGCCGGCAGAGGCGGACTTGCCCACCAGCGATGAAAAATTAGATACCGCAACCATCTTCCCATCAGTACCAGAATCAAGCGCTTTACCCAGCCCCTCCGCCGAGGCATCGTAGAGACCTACCAGACGCAACGCTTCGGTCAATTTCCGAATACGCCAGCTGAGCTGATCCAGCTCCTCCGCAAGATCGAGATACTGCAAATAATCGGGTATGGGGAAAAGATCTTCATTCGTGAGTGTCGCGTAAGCGGGTCTGGTGCAAGGGAAGAATCCTTCGAGCCCGTATGGGTCGTCTTCTTCCTCGATTATATCCGAGAAATCCGTAGCTACAAAAATTCGTTTCCTATTGACAACATCCCATATCTCCCACACGTTGGCATAGAGATCTTTCCCTCCCGATCTCTCACTCTGCTGAAGGGTCTCCGACGTACGGGTAGACATCGTTAACGGAACATCCTTGAATTTTTGACCGAAACGCTTTATCCCTTCCTTTTTTGTCAAGGCGATGCGTCGGGCGACCCAACCGCGTCGCTCCACATCTGCCCAATTCCTCTCTGGCGAATGAGCGAAGTCGTCCCAGTGCACATAGTCCAACATCGTACGTTCATTAGTCATTCCGTCCCGATTCCAGACCATCCGCCCGTTTACCTTAGAAACCTGCGAACGATCGGCCGTCTCTCCGTCTTCGGTATAGTAGTCCTCGTCCCCTTCCCGTATAGTAACATCCATAGGAGTCAGAGGGTCTGCTTCAAAGCGAACCCAGGGCACGCCACGCCCAACAAGCAACACATCCAGTACGACCTGGTCCATTGTATCCTTGAAACCGTTTCGCTCGATTTCCTCGTTTGCGGCGCGTTCGAGAACTTCAGCTGTAATCCTTCCAACCGGGTCTTTATCTCTATGCCTGCGCTCTGCTATTATCTCTGGTGTCCTCGAGAACATTGCAGGTTTCAGCGTCTGCACGTTACTCCAAAGGATGTTAAACGTAGGTCGCGCACGCCGTGACCCCTGAATATTCGAACGTTCGAGGCGGTACCGATCGACTGTTTTCTTTGCGTCCCCTCGCCATTTTTTAGACGCACGGTTGTAGCGCTCGATTTCGGATAACCAATGCGTATGCGTGCGTTCATTCACCATCATAAAATCCTTTGGCTGCGCTCTTCTGCAGCGACCAGCTCATTCAGTGTCATCTCCCCGGATAATTGAGGCTCAGCCCAACTCGGCTCTTTGCCCTTCTCGAGGCCTGCGATCATCCGTCCTATAAGGGATAGGGTGTCTACTATATCGTCATGCCGGCCCGTGGGGAACTTGAGGAGCTCGGTTTCAATATCGTTGGCCCACAGAGCGCCATATGGCAACCACAGTCCCAGCATAGCTATCCGTGCCTGAATCGAACGCGCCCGCTCGGAATGTTCGGTTTTACTGGAGAATTGCATCCTACGGGAATATATTTTCCTTTTAATCTGCTCACGTAAAAGGAAAGCGCCGACAGTTATCGCCGATTACCCCTTCGCTACGCAGCAGCCGGTACCCGGAATGTTGGCCTGCGAGGGCGGCGCCATCCAGCTCGTGGATACCCCTCCGATCGTAACAGGGCTCTCCGAGGGCGAGGGCGCAGGTCGGGCGCTGCTTCACCTGATCGGATCTGCAGACGCCGTCGTGATCGTGACGGACTTGTCGGAGGACCCGCGCACGCAGATGGAATCCGTCCTCGACGAGCTGTCCGCCGCTCACATCGAGCCCATACCCGGTCCTCTGGCGACCACGATCCGCCCGAAGGGACGGGGCGGCATCCGGTTCACCGGGTTGGAGATCCCGCGCGCAGACCAGAACACGGCGAGCAAGATCCTTGCAGACGCCGGCGTCCAACACGCCGAGGTGGTCATCCGATCCGGATTTCGCGAGAACGAGGTCCGTGCACACATCGAGCACAAGAAGCTTATTCCAGCGATCATCCTCGCGAATAAGCGCGATGTCGCCCTTGCGGAAGCCAGGACAGAATCCCTCCGTGTCGCCTACCCGGACTATCGGATACTGCAGACGGATTTTTTCGGCGAAGCGCAGTCTGAACAGGTCCTCGGAGCCTTGCTGGAGCTGCTCGGGCTCATTCGTGTCTACATTGCCGAGAAACCAGCGACCGATGCCGAACGGACACCGCACCTCAAGCCCCGAGCGAGTTCGGTGGAGGAGATTGCGGCCGAATCGACCTTGCTGAGAGACGCACCCCTAAAATCGGCCAGAGTGTGGGGAAACTCAGTCGTACAGCCCGGTCAGGTCGTCAGTCTCCATCACCTCGTCGAAGAGGGCGACCTCATCTATCTCCAGACGTAGCAGCTCTCGCGTGAATTGCGGAGAGGCAATGAATCTCCATACAAGAGTGATTCCGTTCCATAGTCTTAGGGAAGAATACAAAGACAAGATCGACGGGCAGAGAGCCGTCTTGCTTGTCGACGAGAATGGAAAGGATCGAGGCGAGCTCGTCTGGCGTATTGCCTCCGATCACACCGTGGAGATCTGCGAATTCGGTATACTCAATAAAGACGATCGAAGGCAGGGATGGGGGACGAGGTTGCTGAACGAGGGACTCGAAGACATGCGTGAGTACTTCAGGCATCATCTTCACCACAAGCATCCACTCCATCACGTCTGGCTTCTCACCGAAGGACGAAACGGGGACGCTCGCGCCTTCTACGGCGCACGCGGCTTCCGTGAAGAGGCGGTGCTAAAGGATTTCTATGAAGAGGGCGAGGCAATACTCTGTGTGATGAATGTTCAGTAGCCTGTTGTGAATAAAAAAACGGAGAGGGCCGACTGATGACCACCCTCTCCGTTCGTGCAGACTCGCTGAAATCCAGGCTCAGATGTCCTGTCCGATCACGACCTCCAGACCGTTGAGGTCTTCGACGCCAAAGTCTCTGACTCCATATTCTCTGTCGCCTATCTCGACTTTTATCTGAGCGCCTTTGCTCCTGAACTCTTCGTAGACTTCATCCGCATCCTTGACCCAGAGGAAGAGTTTTACACCAGAGGCAGGCTGATCGCTCTTCGCAAAGTGGACGGCCGCGTTGTCTCTCCACACAACAGCGTAACGTTCGCCACCAAAGTCATACTCGAATCCCAATATGTCTCGGTAATAGCGAGCCGTCTCCTGAGGATCTCTCACTTGGACAACGGGCCCGCACTGAATCACCTGCTCGATTTCTGGATAGCCTTTTGGATACTTTGGCATCTCAGGTTCCTCCGAGATAACAATCTGCACAAATGTTTGATTCCGGCCTGGAACCGTAAAACTTCCCCGCAGAAAGGTAACCAAGAAATTGACGGATGTCGATTGGTTCTTTCCGAAACGACGGGCGAAAACTCCCGACCAACTCACCCTTCCCGAGGCATACAATGTCTGAGAAAAACCAAAAGGACGCGAAAAGCCGACACCTGAAGATGCTCAGGGAGGCCTGGGATGCCTACCATCCCGCCTACATGGAATTCAATCTCAATGACCGACCTGACTTCCACACCTTCTTCGCCAACGACGGAGTGGACCTGGACGAAGGCTTCCTCAAGCGGATCGGCGACGTCAAGGGCCTGAATCTCCTGGATATCTGTTGCGCTGGTGACGCGAAACAGGCGTTCTCCTATGAGAACTTGGGGGCCAACGTGGTCGCGACAGACCTCAGTCCGGTCGCCATCCAGATCGCCAGAGAAAACGCGGAAAGGATCGGCTCTCGGGTCGAGTTTCAGGTCGCAGACGCACAGACGCTCGCTCCGATTCCAGACGGACAGTTCGATCTGGTCGTCGCCACATATATCTGCTGGTTCGAGGACCTCTTTCTGTGTTGCAAATCCTGGCACCGGGTCCTGAAGCCGGGCGGGAGGCTTGTCGTGACACACGGCAATCCGGTCTCGGAATGCCTCGAAGAACGGAGCGGCGTGATCACCATTCAGCGAAGCTACTTTGATCGCTCGCCCGAGTACTACCCGTTCGACGGAACCCCGATGGCCAACAGGTACGGTGGCTGGCAGGGTCCGGAGATCGTCGAGTTCTTCCATCCGCTTGCCGATGTCGTGAATGCGATCGCACAGGCCGGATTCTGCATCAAGGAGATGGATGAGTTCGAATCGTGGGGCTCACACGAGGAAAATTGTGACCTGCCAGAGATTGTTTCTAAGCTGCCGAACGGCCTGATGCTCATCGCAGAAAAGGGAGGCTGAGTTGTCCAAACTGTCCTGAGCTCACAGCCTCCCTCTCAGGGAGGCTTTTTTTGTATATTCCTGAGGTCCCAATCCTTCGTACCACCCTTACCTGGAAATCAGTGACTTAACAATGAAAAGCACCAAACCTGAAGTGAGCGTTAGACACGCGACAATCGATGATCTTCCTGCGATAGGTGACATCTATAACTATTACATTTTCAACTCGACCTGCACATTTGACCTCGAGCAAAAGACGGAACAAGAATTCGGCCAATGGTTCAGCGAAAGATCGAGTACCCACCCGGTGTTAGTTGCCGAGCTGGATGGAAATGTCGCAGGATGGGGTGCGCTGTCGCCGTGGAAGTCGCGTCGTGCCTACGTGCATTCGGTCGAGGCCTCGGTCTACGTACATCACGAGTCTCACCGAAAGGGGATCGGGCGGGAGATTCTCGTCGACCTCATAAACCGTGCAAGAGAGATTGGCCATCACACGATCCTCGGCGGCGCGTGTACGGAACACCCTGCGAGCCTGGCGCTTCAAGAGACCCTGGGATTCGAGCGCGTAGGCTGCCTGAAGGAAGTCGGCTACAAATTCGGGCGCTGGTTGGATGTCGAATACACCCAATTGAAGCTTTAGTCCCGGGAAGAAACTCATGGCTCGAAGTGCGCTCCACGACCAGCATCTGCACTCAAGGCACTCCATCGACTCGAAGGCGGACCCGGCTGAGAACTGCCGACAGGCAATAGCGAACGGCCTGAGCGGGCTCACCTTCACGGAGCATTTCGACACTCATCCGAGTGAGTGGAAGATCTCCCGATGGGATTACGATGCCATTTCTGAGACGGTTGATCAGCTCCGTGAGCAGTTCGGTGACCACCTGCGTGTTGGATTGGGCATCGAGGTCGACTACCAGCCGGAGCAGATCGATAACATCCTGAGCTACCTCGACGCGCACAGTTTCGATGTCGTCTTATTGAGTATCCACTGGTGGGACGGCAAGCCCAAGTACAAACCGGAGCACTGGGCGAACCTAGATTGGCGGCGTGAAACGGAGATCTACTTTGCCACAGTCCTGGAGGCAGCAAAGGTGTGCCTGGAGCACAAGAGAGCGGGATCCCGCACCTTCGACATTCTCTCCCACGTCGACCTGGTAAAGCGCTACAGCCAGAGGTACTGCCGAGAATTCGACATCATCTCATACAGTGACATCCTTGATGAGATCTGGCGAACAGCCATCGCAGCCGAGCTCGTTCCCGAGGTAAACACCAGCACGATGCGGGACTCTGTCGGCGAGCCGATGCCGGCAGACTGGGCAGTCAAGCGGTATGCCGAGCTGGGAGGTAAACAGATCAGCTTTGGCAGCGACGCCCATCAAAGCAAGCACATCGGCAGCCATTTCGCCGAAGTCTCGGAATCCGCCGCACAGTGCGGCATCGAGTCCCAGGTCGTCTTCATTGACCGCAGACCGATCTACTTGGACCTCTCGCGGCCTGATTCAAACTGACATTTCCGGTGGAGCGCAGGCTATGTCTGACGGTAAAGTTTCAGGACATTACGGTGTAAGTAACCTAGCTAGGTGAGGAAAACAGATAGTGAATATCGAAACGCATTGAATCCGTGGATCGTGGATCGCAAACCAAGGTTCACCGCAGAGGCGCAGATAACCACGAATAATGAATGTCGAACCGCAGAATGTCGAATGATGAAGGAAAAAGCCCTGGCTGCTGTGCCAGAGCCATCCTTCTACATTCAATATTCGATATTCGACATTCTCCTTTCCTTAGCAGCCGGTGTTCTGCGGGCGGACTTTAAAACACTCGATGGCGTTGCAGACGATGGGGGTGTCGTACTTACGAAGAAGCTCGAGATCTTCTTTGGAGAGTCCTGCGGACATGTGTTGCTCCTTTCTAGCCTGATTAATTCATGAATCATCAGATAATGCAATTTAGGGAAGCAGAAAGAGCTTCCGAGTGAGACGAGAAACGAAAGAGCACGGGCTGAGACGGATTTGGCGTGTCCAGGCCGTGTCGGCGGCGCCTGCTGGCAGCACGTTTGCTCCGTGGCGTCAGGTTGCTCTGAATTCCGCTGTCAAGAGCACAGACGTCTCCGTGGCTGTTGGTCGTGTCGCTCCAAACGTGAAGGCGGGGTCGGCACGTCGATGGGTTATGGAACATCCGTTGCCAGATTATAGAGGATCTTGCCGTAAAGGTGTTTGAGTGGAAACGCCGTTGGGAGATGGAACTTGATCCTGGTTTTCAACTCACGAACGCGCCCGGCGACTTTCAAGAGACGGTTTTGCAGGGTATTGAACTGTGCGTTCGTCCACTTCGTGCCGCGCAACCCGGTTTGTGCCAAGGCGTGCATCAGGACATAGGCGGCGCTGTGGAGGAAGAGACGGAAGTGATTGGCCTGGAAGGTGTGACAAGAGGTGCGATCGGAATGGAGAAAGGTCTTGTGATTCTTGATGAAGTTTTCCATCCTGCCGCGTGCGCAATAGGCGGTTTTGTAGATGAATGACGGTTGGGCGCGCTTTAGGTTGGTGACCACGAATCGGATATTGTCTCCTTGCGGGGTGACTTCCGCCTTGCAGATGATGCGTTGTGGACAAGCCCATGTTTTCGCCTGATAGTCCCAGCAGTGATAAAGGCGCGTGGTTGTTCCGGAATCGGCATACAGCGCTTTGGCCTGGTCCATCAAGGGCAGTGCCGAGCGCAGCAGTTTGGCGTTGCCGTTTTGTCCAAAGACAAAATACACATCTTCTTCCTCACACAACGTATGAACTTCGGGGCAAGAAAAATGCGCATCGCCGCGCAACAGGATCGCCACGTCGGGCCAGGCGCGGCGCAGGTAGGCGATCACCCGTTTGAGGATGGTGACGATCTCTTTACCCGTGGGCCGCCTGCCAGGACGCAAGACCGTCGTGATCAACTTGCCCGTCTGGCCTTCATAGATATGCAGGGGCTGGTAGCAATAGCCATTGAAATACGCATTGAACAACGACAACTGTTGAGACCCATACACCTTGTCTTCCGTGTCATCGATATCCAACAGAATGGCTTCGGGCGGTTCCTCATACGAGGCGACAAACACATCCGCAAAGGCCTTGGCGATCCGATACAAATCGGTTCTGCTGATCCGGTTCTCGAACCGACTCATCGTGGGCTGACTGGCCAGATCCGCACCGGAAAGCGGCAACCGATCACAGGCCGCCTTGAAGCCGGGGTCCTCGCGCAACGTATTGCAATCGTTCGCATCCTCATAGCCACAGGCCATCTGAAACACACGTTGTTTGATCAGGTCCGTCATCGAATGATGTACGTAACTTTGATGTCGGCGATCCGTGAGCGCCGCAACCATCCTATGCAAAATCCCGGTTCTGGCCTCCACCTCACGAAGCAGCAGCACCCCGCTGTCGCTGGTCAGGATGCCTCCGTCGAAGGTGGCTTCTACCGGCTTACCAGAAAGACTTGCGAAAGACACCCTGTGATGTGTATCTTGAACTCCCACGGTAGTTTCCTCCTGTTTCATTGTGTTATGGTTATTTGCGTAACCACAATATAATACAATGACTTGGGTAAGGAAACTGCCTTTTTTATGAATTATTCAGGCTAGGTCCAGTGGCCATGCCCCGAATCCGGATCACGTGATTTCTCCTTGCGTGCGCGCTGTAGCGTATGTATTTTCTGGCCAGGAATTAGGGTTCCTTTGGATGGGCGAACCCCTCAAGGAGGAAGCACAAAATGGGGTACATGCAGGTCTATCGGGTGGGGGGTGAACGGGAAGGCGCCGCAATGAAGAGAATTTCTCAGCTGCTCACCGGTGAAGGAATCGACTCGGACGAGCTGGGGAATCAGCGTCCAGATACGGGATGCGTCTTGATCGATCTGGCGGCGGGAGAAGACCTCGTTCACCAGGTGGAGGGCATGGTCCCTACGCTCCCCCAGATCCTGGTGACAAGCACCCAGACCCTGGGAGGCAATCTGCTGGAAATTGCGGATGAGTTCGTCTCTACCGACATGCCGGATGACGAAATCATCCGCCGCGTGCAATGTATGCAGAACATGACTTTGAGGATGACCGAGGAAGTCCCGGAACCGGCCCACACGCGCGTCCTGCTGGACGGAGACACGGAAGAGGAGGAAGCCCCGCTCCATACCCTCTCCGGAATCCTGAACGACGCGGAAGTCGAGTGGGATCCCCTCACAGAGGAAAAGGACCCAGAAGGAACAGGCCTGGTTTATACCCTGTATCGGAGGCAATCCTACGCGCGACTGCTTCAGGGCGATTATCCAGGGTATATACACGTCCAGATGGCACCCACACCAGAGCTTCGCGTAGAGGCCCTGTCCGTGGGAGATATTTCATACACACCCAAATCCGATCCGGAAGAAATCGTGGTTCGGCATAAGCGCTTTCTACGTATGCTTGAACGGCTCCGAAATCCCGACGCGTTTCGGAAGGATCCCCTCGATGAAAGGGCCGTCCAGGTCCTTTTCGTTGGTGACCGCAATACGGGGACCACACTCCGAAACTCATTCGGCGATGACATCGAGATGAAAACGCAGTCCACGACCGCGGGCGCCATTGCCCAGGCCAAGAATTACGACGTGATTCTGATTCACCCTGGAGGCAAAGAGGACGCGAAAGAAAGGCTCTCCTTCCTGCAGATGTTGCTTAAGACGCCGAATCACCCCCCTTTGGCTCTCCTTTTCACCAAGTCAGCACCCCCGCAGATCCAGGGATTCTGCGAAAAACAGGGAGTTGCCGTGATCGAATCCAAGAGCTCAGACGAGGTTAAGCAGACCCTGCTTCAGTTGAGGTCTTGACGTCGAACCTTATTTCACTCCTACTAAAAAAGGCGGCGCGTGAAGCGCCGCCCTTCTTCATTATTGAATTACAATGGACCTACGATATACGATCCCATTCACGTGACCAGATTTACATTAGACCCCAGTGCTGCGGCCGCCCTGGTGGTGGCTCGATTTGCCCCTGATTGCAGACGGCGGTTCGAATTCTCCAGATTCCTGATCTCACGCTGTGTCACGCGAATCCCCGCTTCAAGTTTGCGTTTCCCCGACTGAAGTGCTTGAATCTCGCCCCGATTCGAGCTAACCGCCCGCCCCCTGCGGGCCTCAGCGGCTTCACCGGCCGCAACTGCAGTATTCCGGGTGTTTTCTCGAGCTTGCTCTGCAGCGTCCCGCCGAAGGCCCCGCTCTACTCCCCGAACCTCTGATTGAAGATTCTCTCGGATCTCAGGAGTCGTGTTCGCCCTGCTGATCTCCTCGGCTGTAGGTTCCGTTTCGACTCCACCCCCACCCCTCTCGTCCGACCCAGTCGGTGTTCCACCTCGAGCCGGTCCGGTTCGGTCAGCGGCCCCCCTCGTCTGCGCATCGAGTGCCTGGTCTAAGCCAGAGGGTCGTTGTGCCTGAAGGCCTAAGAGGCCGGTCAATGTCGCGGCAGCGCTGGCATCCTGTCGAGATTGCGTGGAACTCCCGCGTGCTGCGGAACGCAAACTGGCGAAGCGATCTAGCTGGCTCTGGATGGCAGGATTGGCAGGCTCCGTGCCCAGGCGGCCGGGCCGGTCAATTTCGTCATCTGCACGGGTCCTTGTGGTGCCGACGCCGGGTAGCGTTCTCGTCCGGGACCCCGTTTCTGCCCTTTGAGCACCGTCGTTTTCATCTTCACCGCTTGTCCCAGCACCCCCTCGCTGCCCGGAAACCCTCTCTTGGAGCCGCGAACGAACCAGTTCGCCAAGCTGGTTTCTGACAAGAAGGTCCTCACGGTCTCCTCTTCCTCTGATTCGCCCGAGGGAATCATCATCGCGGTCCCGGGTCTCCGCCCTCCTTTCCCGATTCGACGCACCAATCCGACCGCGACCCTCCTGCCCATCCACTCGGACGCGAAGGCCCTGGAAGTTCGCTCCTGCAATTCGACTCGGTGAAAACCTGGAGACAAATGCCGGCATCAAAACTGTCCACGCGAGCCCACAGACCCCCCGCTTTCGCGGGCCCATTGGAGACTGCAGGCCGTCTAGAAATTCGAGTAGATTCCTTATGAAAAATTAGTCGTTCCAGAAACCCTTGTCAACCATAAAGGCTTGTCTAACTGCCTCTTATATCGCATTTACCATCCCTCTTACCCCTTCGTAGCACGACTTAAGCACAGTCGAGCCTAAGTCCTCAGAACGAACCAGACCGGACTGGACCAGGCCATTTCACCGTCTGACTGAGTGACACGCACAAAGTAATAGCAGGTGAGCGCGCCACCACGCAAAGGACGGGGAAGCGCAATTCGCGAGAGTTCCTGCTGATCGGTCCATTCGAACGTAACGTCTTCCGCATCGCCCCGGAATGTGCAGACATCGACATTGTTGCGGACAATCTCTATCCGGTCTACCTCGGCCGTACCGTGCACCTTGGCCATGATGTGTCGTTCCCTAAGCACATCACCATCTTCGGGGCCCACATCCACCTGAGTTCCCATTTCGTGGCCATTGACCAGGACTTGAAGGGCGATTCGCGGACCTGTCGTAACATAGCACCGCCTCTGTCTCAAAGCGGTAAACAGCGCATTCTGCGTCAGGGATGGCGCGTAGACCGCCGTCAGTCCTCCCGGATATCCACGCCCGGCCTCGGCGCGCCTTGCGTCACCTGCTAAACCGAACCGACTGTTGCTGCCGGCAGAAAAGCCCGCAATGATCCCCTGAGCCAGTACGGCCTGAACAGTTCGGTCTGGATGACGGTCAAGGCGAATGTCCGGTCGGCGGCCTCCCCAGAGCTCACGATTGCCCCAGCACGAATAGATCTCCAGGAGGTGTGAAGGCTGCATTTCATCACTCTCCGTATCCGGCAGGGAGAATCTGAGGAAGCCCGGCCCTCCAGCTCCTTCAGCCTGGAAATAGAACGAGGTCTTCTGGACAGTTGGGCTGGGGCCGACTCCGAGCTCAAAATCCAGAGTAGATTGTGAGTCTTTGCCCTCGGGGACACATGCGTGAAGGTCACCCCAATAAGGGCCAGGTTCGCCAATCATAATCGGGTTGCTCCGGCCACGCAGCCCGGTTTCGGATTCTCGAACAGAAACCCGAACGGGACCATCAGACACATCGGACAGACCAACGTCCACCGTGACACCCTCTCCTTCAGGGTCATCATACTTCCGAGGAACGGGATCCCGAACGCCCCGGGCATTTGATTCGACATCGAGCCAACCGCTCCATCCGGTACACCGATTTCCCAGGTCATCCCGAGGGACAACGCGGAGTGCCACAGCCGTTTCCGGCTCAGCTGTCGAAGGGGCCGTAACTTCAAAGTGACTCGGATCCCTGCTCTTTACATCAATCGTGGGGAACTCCCGAATGGGAAAGAAGCGCTCCGGAAATGCTCGTCCTTCAGAACAAACAAAGACCTGAAACGATGCAGGGCCCGCATATGGAGAGACAAACGCCATTCCAGGACCTGCCCCGTAGACGACGTTCAACCTGTCTGAGGGCTTGAGCGGTGCTCGCTCCACCAGGAGGAGAACTCCGGGGCTGCTGTCCTGCCCTCTGTACAGATCCAATCCATCTTCGGATTGGGCTTCGATTCTGGGAACCAGGCAGGCTTCAGAGTGGACGGCCTGTGCGCGCACATATCCGGGAGCTTCCGGATTATCGATCTGAGGAGGGGAAAATCCCTGAGGAATAGAAATCAGGATCGCGCTACCAGGTGATATCGTCTCACCTCCCACGCGGAACGTAATCGTCCAGGAGCCCGTGCTGCCGGCCTGAACCGGCACATTCGGATCGATGGAAGCACTTCCATCAGCGAATTTGGGATCGGCCATTTCTACATCTCTCGTCGGATTTGCAGTGCGTCTCTATGGCGAAAATAATAATCCCTGGTCCTGTTTGTGTCAATTCATCTTTAGGCTCCTCATCAGCTGCGAGATGCGAGATACAAATCCTTTGATCTGCTCAGAAATCCTTGATCGGAGGGATCCAGGTCCTTATCTTATTTGCACGACGTTGGGAACCGACATCGTTTAGAGGAGATCCCGGATGCTCAGTCAGGAACAAATCGACTTCTATCACACCAGGGGCTACCTAGGCGTGGAAGGCGTTCTGTCAAGCAAAGATATTGATGAGCTGCGCAAGGTTACGGACGAAATTGTGGAGCGGTCGCGCCAGGTCACCGAGAATGATGGCGTCTTCGACCTGGAACCGGGCCACACTCCGGAGCAGCCGAAGCTGCGTCGACTGATGGATCCATCCAAGCATCACCCGCTTTATGACCGTGTGATGCGTCACGACGGCATCCTCGACATCGTTTCTCAGTTGATCGGCCCAGACCTTCGCATGAACGGTCAGAAGCTCAACATGAAGTCTGCCGACGTCGGAAGTCCGGTGGAATGGCATCAGGACTGGGCCTTCTATCCACACACGAATGACGACCTGCTCGCCGTCGGAATTGCGATCGACGACATGACGGAAGAGAACGGATGTCTGCTGGTGCTGCCCGAATCGCACAAGGAACGCATTTATGACCACCATCTGGACGGCTTCTTTGCAGGAGCGGTGACGGAACCTGACTTCTCGTCAAGCGGGGCAGTCCCGATCGAACTCAAGGCGGGGGGAATTTCCATACATCACGTTCGCTTGCTTCACGCTTCAGCTCCGAACACCTCCTCCAAATCTCGTCGTCTTCTGCTGTATCAGTATTGTGCAACAGACGCCTGGCCACTTTGGCCGATCACAGGAAGGATAGAGACCTGGGAGGGATACACGGAGGGAGTCGTTCGTGGAAAGGCGACCATCCAGCCAAGAGTCGCGGCAGTCCCGGTCCGAATGCCGCTCCCACCCGCCGTGCGACGCGGGACGATATACGAAGTTCAGAGCGTCCTCGAAAAAAAATTCGACCGGTGACGTCTGTCTGAATCCTGCGCGGAGATGTCCGCGTGGCCGTGAGGTTACGAAAAACGCCCCTGGGATCTCTCCCGGGGGCGTTTTTCATTCGGCCTGCCGTTTGCGTTAACTTCTCAAGGCGAAGAAAAAATTCCGGACTCTAGATTCATGCTCCGTATGAAGCGGCCTGATCGCGTCTGTTGTATCAAAGCTTGCTGTATTTCCAGTTTCTGAGCGGCATGGGCCAGATTGGGCAGGTGGTCGGGATCGAACAGGACTCCCTCATAAAGCTCAAACCTCGCATCCTGGGTTGAGGCAGCACGAGATCGGAAGATCAGAACGGCCAGGTCACCGGTTCCCGATGCAGCCGTTCCCCTGCTGATGGCACCCGCGAGCGTGACTTCCCCAGCCCCTTCCTGGTGGACGAGCAACAGGGGCGCGCTGGCTCCCGCAACCTCCAGCAAATCCTCCTCCGGCCGAACGGCCTCGAGGAACTCGAATCTGCTGGGGTCATATCTCAATGTGAGTCCCCAGCCCTGAAGTGCTCGGGCGCGCGACAGTCCCGCGGTCAATCTCACCAGCTGGCCGTCTTTCGATCCCTCCTCCAGCTTCAAAGACATCCTGGCGGCCCCATTCACGCCAGCAGGCGCCGGCGGCTTATGGAGACGAGCCGACGCGGGTGCGTCCACAGCGATCTTGCCGAAGTCGAAGGTGAAGATCAGGAAATCACTGAAGTCCACGCGATCATCTGCGTTCAGGTCTGCGCGCACATCAAAAGCAGAACTTCCGACGTTCGATCCAAAAGCCTCCACCAAAACCATGAAATCGTTGAAATCGACCTTGGGATCTACTTCTGGTATAATGAGCCCTCGGATCTCTTTCCCTTCAGCGTCGTGGTAGACGATCGGATCTTTGGAGAAGACGATCGTGGCCTCCCCATTCACCTTCGGGCTGACGCCCACGTGATCTACATCTATCAGCACCGCACTGTTCAACTTCAGGTGTGTTTCCGTCGAGCGCTTGAGCGCACGGAACCGAATGGTCCCAAGCGTTCCTTCCCCGGACGCGCCAACAGGCGTAAGGCCGATGATGGAGTTGGCGAGTCCGACCTCTCCGTCGAACACCCTTACGACCATGTCCGACAGATAGTTGCCAAGGAACGACCCGTGGGATGAGAGTCCCTCCACTGCGACCTTGGTCGAGTCGAATCCAAGGTGGACTTCGTAGGTTCGTACTGCCCTGGCACCGCTCACCTGGACGGTGACGTCGAACGCTTCTCCTGCCCGGATTTCCCTGTTGGGGAGGTCCGCCAGGGTAACAATGGCCTCCCGATTGTCTGTGGTCCGTCCGGCGCCCTTGAAAACGGGGAAGACGGGTCGAATTCTGCCGACCGTACCCGTATTATCGGTCTGATTGGCAGTCGCGAAGTCTTTGTCCGTCGCGTTCACAATGTTATCTCTGTTGATGTCGGCGAACGCGTCAAAGTTCGTATCGCCAGGCTGCGAAAAGATGGCGGCGTTTATTGCGTTGACGTCCGGGTTTCCGATTGCGTTGTCTGGAAGACTCGCTCCGGTACTGTCCTCGAACCCTGCCGCGTCGCCAGCCAGCAGAGCGACTCGCTGAACGCCGTCCCCATCGCGAGTCGGTAGCAGATCCGTAATGTCCAGCCCAGGCCTCACGTAGATCGTGTCGTGTCCGGAAAGGTGCCGCTGAACGGCCGCACTCAGTACAAAAATCCCTGAGGGGACATTTACGAGTGTGAACTTGCCGTCAAAATCGGTTGATATCACCTGAACGCCGAATCTAATCGGGTCAACATCGTTTAACTCGAAAAGCGAATCCGGAAGACTCTCATAACTCCCGACTGGACGCAACATGAAGGTGACCAGGTCTGCGGAGCTTGTCCGTCCCTGGAGCGGCACCTTCCCGGATATTTGCGTGCGACGGTTCAATATCACAGATGTCGGCTGTGGCACAAACGCCGAGACGTTTACATTCACTGAGTCCAGCATCTTAGTTATTCGATTGCCGCTGTTGTCGAGGGTAATACTGGTACTTACAGTTGCGCTATCTGGGACGATCTTGGTCCGAACATTAGCAAAGGCAAGTGGCTCCTCGGCGTTGAAGAAGGTCAGACCGTTTGTCACATCTGTGTAGATGAAGTCAAGGAGCACCTTGTCCCCTTGCACGATTGCGGACTGCTGGACGTTACCGGCATTGATTCCTGAAGCGTCGCCCAAAGAGAAAGGCTGGATGCCGGCAATGCTCGCATCCTGGT
This sequence comes from Candidatus Latescibacterota bacterium, assembly GCA_965248435.1. Taxonomy (GTDB): domain Bacteria; phylum Latescibacterota; class UBA2968; order UBA2968; genus CBDFJH01. Next base: position 4,232,669 of record OZ252100.1, on the reverse strand, counting down.
CTACGGCCTCGAACTTGTCTGCATCCATTGAGATAAAGATATCGACCACGTTGATCTGCTTGGATGGAATTGAAACGTCCGGGATGATGGGATACTGAATTACCTCCCCCATTATCGTTTGCATCCGGGATGGAACGATGAACCGTGTGGTTGTCGGGGGATTCGTCGGCACGATGCCTGTGAAGGTAATCGTTCCCGGCGCCCTTACCAGCGGGGAGAAGGCACCAAAGTTTCTGGTGTTCGACGTCCCCCCCACAACGGCATCCGCTACGGTTCCATCCCGGCCATCATCAATGGCCAGGTAGACGAAATAGGTTTCGCCTGCGCCTTGATTTGTCTGGAGCTCCAGGCTTCCCGTGGACAACGGGGTAGTGGTGCCAGTGATGGTAGAAAAAAGGTTGTTGCGCATCCGGTTACCCAACAAGACGAATGAGCTGTCCACGCCCTCGTTCAACTCGATCTCTTCTACCAGTGAACCGTCGCCAGAATTACCGACCCAGAAGCGATCGACGTTTCCTGTCGCTGCCGTAAAGTCAGTAATCGAGCCCCAGGTCGTCACAACGCCCCAGTCCACTGAAGTGAGGAGGACCCGGATGTTTGGAGATGCGGTGTCGCTGTTTGGTGAGATCCGCCCGCTCGTGTTGGCAGGTACGGCCACGAGTCCATCTGCCTCCTGGTTGTCCACGTCCACTGCCTGCCATGAGATCAGGACCGGTTCATCCATGGTGACCGCGATGTCTCGCGCAGGCTCAATCGGCCTGATAAAGGGTGGATGCAGGATACTAGCAGCCATGGGGGTGCCGGTAACGTCTAACGCACCAAATCGCGTCAAAGAGATCAGGCGGGTCGTGGTGCCCCCAATCATACGGGCGAAAAAGAAGTATCGCACGCCTGTCCTGGGTACGGTTCCCTCTGGGGAAACGTAGCTCCAGAGGTCCCAGGTCAACTGGTTGTCGAATTGTCCGTCCGGGTCCTCCCTGGTTTGGCCAATCCTGTGTGTATCTGAATTCCCCTGAGAAATAGTCGCGAGCAGATCATCCCCGTTCGAGTTCCCGCTGGTGTATTCGATGCTCCCCCTTACATCCTGGAAGTCCGACCGGGTGCTGAAATAGACCTCGATCGTCGCGTCATCGTCTATGTCGGAGTCTCCGGGCAGTCCAGGCTCACCCCATGAAACCGTAATCGCACGTTGGGCAGGGCCCAGGTTCAAATCCTTACCGTCTGCATCTATGAACATTTGAGAGACATCGATGCCCGTGATAACGTCCAGGTCTCCGTCACCGGTGCCGTCGAAGTCGTTCAACGAAAAATTGTCTACAGACAGATTTGGTGCGTGCCTTACGGACAGGACCGATGCCGTCGGACTCGCTATGAAGGGATCGTTTGACACCTGAGTGAGGATACGGTGGTCATCATTCCCATCGGTAGCCGCGAAGTATACGAAGTAGTCCCCCCTGGGTGTGAAGGAGGTTACGAGATTGGTGAGCGAATCCCGCTCAAGTGCAACGAATAATATCTTTCGATTTTCAATGCTCAAGGTGTCCGAGCCTGCTACCACTATGGAGTTCGACAAGCTGTCGAGGCCCGTGCCAACCAAATCGGCCACGGTGAGCCCACCCGTTGTCGAGAGGAAGATCCTCATCTCAAAGTCAGAGGGATTGTCGTCATCCTGCGCGAGCCACAGCAGTTCCACGAACGTCGTCGGGGAAGGTGTGAGTCCGCTGTTGAGACTGACGAACGCAGCCCCTTTCTCGAAGAATGCCCCCGAATCCAATGTAATGTTCCGGTTATCCTTCCGATTCGCGTCAATTGCGACCATGCCGATAATGTCGCTCGGGACCTGGATCACGCCGGTATTGTCGAAATCATCCCCGGTGTCGTCATCGTAATCCCAACCAACCACGACAAACTCCGGAGGATGCTGCACCAGCAAGGGTCCACTGCGGCCGAGAAAGACGCCGCCCGTGAAAGCTCCTAACGTCGTCTGATCGAAACCCTTTTTGGCGCTGCCCCCGAACTGGCGATTGGAGGGAATGGTTCCAGGGCCCGGATCCGCCAGCACATAAACATAATACACAGAGTTGTCGGAAGTACCCGAGAGGCTGACCATTCCAGTGATAGAATCTGCCGTTACCGACGAAAAGATTGTCGTAAAATTCTCGCGGATAAACGTCGATGGGACAACCCGTGGGTTCTGGCGAGTTCCCAACAACGGTGAGCTCCCTGTCGTTTCGTCCGCCCTCAGATTGAAGAACTGCAAGGGGGCCATTTCCAGCGTTCTTGCTATCAAGCTGGAATCGGTCGAAACATAGAAGCTGTAGATGACGTCTGTCTGGTTGTCCGTAAAAGTGGCACTCACGGATTGGCCAGCAAGACCGGTGTGGCTGTAGTCAGGGAGGCTGCTTGGAAACGCGAGCTTGAAAAAGCGACCTCCCGCGGAAGTCGTATCACCCGTAGCAGAATCAGGGGCCGCGAAAGAAATAGCTCGGATCGGTCGGTTCTGAAACTTTGAAACGGGTACGTCCGTGTCGGTCTGGTTCGCGTCGGCAGAGAAATCGAAAATGTAAGATGTGTCCTCCCTGGCGCCTTCGGCCACTCCAGTAAAGTTGGTCGGCGTCGTCAGATCGAACTCGATCGTGATCGTTTCACCCCCCAGTGCAACCGCATTCGTCCAACCGAAGGCAAGGGTCTGACCCGTCGGGTTACAACAAAAATACGTACTTACAGCTGCGTTAGTGGAGGTTGCCGTCACCGAAAGGGGGACGAAGACCAGTTCGCTCGGAAGGGTAATGGTCAGGCCCCTCGAACTCTGCCCAGGGTTGCTCGTTAGCTGAACGTCGAAACGCTGGTGAAACCGCTTACCTGACCCCGCCTGAAGCCCATTCGGGACTTCATCCGGAAAGAGGTTGATCACCTGCGCCGAAACCCCTCGCGAAAACCCAAGAGCGAGCAGGAAGGCCAGCAGCCAATGTAGGCGTCTAGGGTTCAAATACGGCCCCGAATGACGAATTGAGAGGTTGTCCTTATATGTAATAAATTAATTACAATCAACTGGTTATATTTATTTTCGACTAGACATGGGAGGGCAAAGTTGGGTTTCTCCCATATCCTACTATCGGCAGAATACTTTAGACTCTTTAGCGTGATTTTCACTTTTCTTCAGAAAAAAGAAACCCCGGATATTCAGGATATCCGGGGTCCTACCCCATAAATCATCGAACCTTCGTATTTCGCGGAAACCTCGATTTCTCAGTTGTCCATAACTGGTCCTTACGAGATACGCTTCACCAGATCCGAGATACGATCTTTCTATTCCCCTGTAGACAGGATCTCCATCTTCTCTGACGCTTCATCCATCGGAAGCGACACCTGATTCCCTGTTTTGTGGGAAATGTGAATCGCGGTGATCACCTCGAGTGCCTTCAACCCGTCCCGTCCGCTGGACAGGCTTTCTCGATCCTCCAGGTAACAGTCCACGCATTCGCGCGCTGCGAAAGAGAAGTATCTTTCAGGCTCGTACGACTCCATTTCGATCGATTTGAAATCGAAGCGGGTTCCGTAGGCCTCTTTCGCTTCCACCATCGGCCCATGGTACCAAAAATTAGGGCGGTCTGAGAAAACGATTCGCCCTTCTGTGCCGGCGATCTCTGCGGATGGATACGACTCTCTGCGAGTAGCGATACAATTAATGAAGATCACCAGCCCGCCTTCGCAGACGATCATCCCGCCTCCCCCAGGATCGGCGACCGGTTCATCATTCAGATAACCCGAGACCAGTATAGGTCGTGCCTCGGTGAAGTAGAAGGCGTAATCTACGGTATGTGTGCCGTTGTGCAGCAAGGGTCGGGAGCCCGTAAATATGATGCTTCTCACTTCTCCGACAGCCCCCTCTTTTACCATCTCTCTCAACTTGCGGTATGCTGGGACGAACCGACGCGTATGATCTACGACCAGCCGGCTCCCGCTTCGCTCGCAGGCATCAACCATTTTCTTGCCCAGATGGACACTGACGGATAGGGGTTTCTCCACCATCACCACCTTGATACCGGCTTCCGCCGCCTGAATCACCGGCTCGTGGTGATGAATATTGTGGGTCGTCACGTCCACGATATCCAGATCGGCCTTCTCATACATCTCCGCAGCTTGACCATAACGCTGTTCAGGAGGGATCTCCCACTCCTCGCCAAACTGGTTCAGGCGCTCCGGATTGATATCTGCGATGGCCACCAGATCGACGCCTTCACAAAACCGGAAACCTCCGGCGTGTGAATGAACTCTACCACCGAGACCGGCTATACTTCCGGACCCGACAATTCCGGCCCTTAGTTTTGCCATTCAGCACTCCTCCCAGGCAGTTTCGCCCGTCCGTCCCAAAAACAATCGTGTGACATAGGAATTCTCAACCCGCGTCCAGAATTCCTGACCCCTCAAGGAACGATACAACCTCCCCCCAGAGTTCCTCCCAGTTTGGAGGACAGTCGTTGTGCCCACAGTCGTAGGTGATCAGTTTCCCACTCTTCGCGGCCCGGTGCAAGGCCACGGCGTGATCGTATGGGATGACTTCATCCCGCCTGCCGTGAACGATCAGCGTCGGTCCCGAATATGAACCTACCAGACTCAGATTGTCGAAGGGATCCCTTACCAGAAAGGCCGGAAAGAAGAAATTGCCCGCGAGTGCCTTAACGCTCGTAAAGGTCGAGAACAGGATCAATGCTGTCGAAGGCCGCCCCTTTGCAAGCGCGCAGGCAACTCCTCCGCCGAGAGAGCGGCCCATGAACACGATCTTTGAGTCGTCTACATCATCTCGGGCAACGAGACTGTCATAGCCGGCGAGAAAGGCTTCTGTGATGCTCTTCTGAGAGGGTGACCCCTCTGATCGCCCGAACCCCGGGAATTCGACAAGGAGCACGCCACATCCACGGGAGGTGAGTGCCCTGAATGCCTCAGGCCAATGGTCGATCAGTTCGGCGTTTCCGTGTGCGAATATCACCGCCGGAGTGCTGCGACCATCCGATAAGCGATCAGCCGAGAGATACCAGGCCTCGACCTTTCCAAACCCGGTCTCGAGCCAGATCTTCTCAACGCCCTCAACCGCTTCGGCTGGAGGGGCCTGTATGCGCGCACCTGGAAAAGTGATGTGTCTCTGCAACAGGTAAAGCGAGCAGCAATACACGACGTAAACCAAAAAGCATCCCAGGAGGATCTGAACTCCTAGCAATCTTTGTGTATGACCTCCCATTGCACGGGTTCTCTAGGCATCCATTCGGATTATTCACTCCGAATCCAGACTCAAGGCCACAGAATTCATGCAATAGCGTTTCCCGGTCGGCTCAGGTCCGTCATCGAATACGTGCCCAAGATGTGCGTCACACGCGCCGCAGCGGATCTCCACGCGGCGCATGCCCATGGCCACATCCTCAGACTCTGTAACTCGATCCGGCGCCAAGGGGGTGTGAAAGCTCGGCCAGCCCGTGCCCGAGTCGAATTTAGTTTCAGAACTGAAGAGCTCGTTTCTGCAACAAACACAACGGTATATACCATCATTCTTACAGTCCCAGTACTCCCCGGTAAATGCTCGCTCGGTTCCCCCCTGGCGACACACGTGGTACTGGTCAGCTGTCAGGAGTTGCCGCCATTCTTCTTCAGATTTACGCTGAGCTTCTGACATGGTCTGCCCCTGTGAATACCTATAATCGACTTAAGCCTAGTAAAACATCGAACTTAGAGAAGTATGCAGTCACACGCGCAGGATGTCAAGAGGAAACTATTTTGCTGAACCGATTCCTCTGATGCCGTCTTTGAACCATCATCGGGGATGAAGGACGAATTCAGGAAGGTGGGCGAGTCTGCGGGGTTGAACCTGAGAGGAATCCAAAATGCTGAGAGGTTAACGACTATTCTGAGCTACTCCTTGCCTGAGCCATTTTTGCCATTGCGCTTCCATTTTCCGTAGGCTTTCCAATCTACAACCTCCTGATCTCCTACACAGCGAAGGATGCCGCTTGTAAGGAACTCCTTTACGATCCGATTAACATCAGTTGCCGAGGCTTCAAGCTGCTTTGCCGCCACAGCCTCACCCAAGCCCATTTCGAGCAACTTCAACAGCTCACAGTCGTCCACAGTGAATGTATCTCTGGACACAGCAAGTCTCCCGTGCAGGATAGAAATGTAAGGGGAAGAGTCAGATCAAGGTAGTGTAATCAGGGGAAGACCGCGGGAATTCAGGGAGGAATCGATTCCGGATTGCGGTCAAAACAAATGTACGCCAACTTCTCGCTGTGTCAAGGAGGAATTTGTCAATGGATTCCTTGGGTCAAACACGGCCGAATCGAGTGACAAGCCCCGCAATCCTGGAACAACGAATCCGTTTGACCCCTCGCGACCCAGCCTATATTTTATCGCATATCGAACCTCACTTTGAGTCTACAAAGGGGCACAGCAATGATCACGACAACCGCAGATATGGTCCTGCCCACCGCGATCGTGGGTTCAATTCCGAGGCCCTCCTGGTACACGGAAAGCCTTTTCGGACGCCCTTTCAAGAATGCCTTGAGTGACCGGGTCTACCAGGAGCAGTACTTCGACGCGGTTGGGGCGTTCATCAACGACCAGACGAACGCCGGTCTCGATATCGTCACGGATGGGGATGCGCGCTTCGATAATGACGTGGGGGGCAGAGGCTGGTTCTTCTACGCGCTGGAGCGCATGGGCGGTTTTGAAGGCGATAGTGATGTGATTGACAGATTCAAGGAATGGACCGGTCCCGGGGAGATCATCTGGGAACTGATGGAGTCTTACCGGCAGCCCACGCTGGTCAGGGAAGTGACGCCCGGCCCGCTCCATTACAAGGCCGTCTGGCAGGTCGCCCAAAGGCTGACGGACAAACCGGTCAAGTTCGGCGCCATCAGCGTAGACAGCCTGACCCACATGATCAGGAACGAGGCCTACGATTCCTACCGGGATCTCCTTCTCGCTCTGGCAGACATCATGAACGCCGAGTACCGCGAGCTAGACGCCGCGGGCTGCCCGATCATCCAGATCGAGGAGCCGGTCCATCACTGCATGGTGGGCCACGCCGATCGTGAGCTGAGCGACCTGGACCTCCTTAACGAGGCCTTCGATCGGCAGGTCGAAGGGGTCAAGACAGAGGTGTGGGCACACACCTGCTGGGGAAACCCGGCACAGCAAACGACCAAGGGAGCACAAACCTACAAACCCGCTTTGGAGGCCTTCTTCGAGCTCAATGCCGATGTGATCACGTTTGAGTGCGCCAGCACGGATGGAGAAGACCTGGAAGCAATCGGGAACATGAAGTCCGACAAGAAGATCGGTGTTGGCGTGATCAGCCACCTCAGGACCCCCGTCGAGAGCCCGGAGCAGGTCGCAGCACTCATCCGAAAGGCGCTCAAACACATCCCTGTCGAGCGCCTGATCATCACCACCGACTGCGGCTTTGGTCGAGAGGGCCTCTCACGTCGAATCGCGCGCTACAAAATGGTGGCGCTGGTCAGGGGTACGAACATCGTCCGCAAGGAACTCGGATTGCCCATCGCCGAGGTGCGGGCCGCCAACCCGAAGCTCCTCTTCAACTACCCGGAGGATACGGCCTGACATCCCAGACAGATCCGCGTGACAATTCCCCTTAAGGCCTACCTAGAATCGCCACATTCTACAGCGGCAGGAACTCCACGATTCGCCAGCGAGAATCGAACGCGGGCGCGCCAACGTACTGAATCGCCGTGGGACCGAGCGCATCGGCATGAGGAAAGTGGATGTGGCCGCAGAATACGGCGACCAGGTTCTCCGCGCGGGAAATCGTGCGCACAAACTCCACGGTGGATTGCCGATCCTCCCCAGCCTCCCACTTTTCGCGGCTATTTGGACCCCAATCGGGGTCCCCGATTAGAATAGGCGCCTCCCACCTCTCTATGGCCGCGGGCCGAAGGGTGGCGGTGCTCATAGGGATGTGTGTAAGCAGGACCGTCGGTTTTCCGTTGTCCAAGACCCCTCTTGCAAAGTCGAGTTGCGCCTCGCTGATCTGATAGGTCGAATCGTCCAGGAGCATGAACTGAATGCCTCCTCGTTCGCGGACTGAAAATTCAGGTTCCCCGCCGTGAAGCCGATTCAGCACAGGCCACCATTTCTCGCGCAGTTCTTCGCGGCCATCCAACCCTGGAAAGTGCCAGTCGTGATTGCCGCACGTATATAGAACCTCCGTGTCCAGCTTCGACAGGGCTTCGCTCACAAACTCGATCGCCGCCTGAGAGGGAAACGAAACAATGTCTCCCGTCAAGGCAACAACATCGATTTCCAGGTCACCTGCATTCCCCATCATCTCTGGAAAGGCATCGTGTCTTCTGAGGACATTATTCTTGTCGTTAAATGCCTCACACGCCTGCAAGTAATCTGAGTCTCGCTCATCGACCAGCCCCACGTGAGGGTCTGTCACGTGCAACATCGTGACGGGTGCTTCAAGCCCTTCCACTTTGATGGTCGCCGTGTCGTCCGTCCAACTGTGTGTGATCCGCATACGTTCCCCATTCAGTCTGAAGCGAATTCCAACCTCCCTCTCACGTGGATCATCCTACCCGTCCGCCCCGGATGCTGCCCTTGTCTCTTTGATGATCGCCCCCACCAGAAGACCGCCCACCGTCGCCTCAACGAGCGTGCCCAGGAACCAGACCAGTGCCATCGTGTATGGAATCGGCATGAAGGAATAGGTCCCATAGCCCATAGACGTACCGGCGCCAATGCCAAAAAGAAGACCGAATTTGATACCTCTTCCGAGTCCCTTATCGGAAACGAAGAGACCATACATGGCCGCAAAGGTCAGGCTTGAAACAAGAACCGTAAAACGCAGCAGTCCCATTTTCATCTCGTCCATCGGCCGCCAGAGGTGTGTTGTTGCCGCATAGGCGTCGGTGAGGATCAGCCCGTGCACGACGAAGTCCAAAACAGACCAGCCCACGAACACGGCCAATGCGCCCAGCAGGATTCTTTTTGTCATCTTTTCCTCCTTCGAACGAACCGACAAGTCTTTACCGGCTGTGAACTATCGAAATATCGGCGCCTCGGCCCCCTCGATCGAGAGGTTGATGCAGGCCGGCAGACCCGACTCTATCGATCGCTTGACTGCGGGCACGAGTTCTTCAGCCCGCTGGACGTATTCCCCGTGGCCTCCAAGGGCCTGAGCGACCATGTCATAGCGTGTTGGAAGCAGCTCGCAGCCGACAAGACGATCGGAGCCGTAGCTCCTGAGCTGGATCTGGTACTCGGCATTCCAGCGGGCGTCGTTCCCCACGACGCAAACCACAGGCAGATCGTAGCGCAGCGCAGTGTCGAATTCCATCCCGTGAAAACCAAACGTCCCGTCCCCTACGAAGACGAAGACCGGGCGTTTCGGATAAACCAGCTTAGCAGCGAGCGCCATCGGGAGCGCGCTCCCGATCGACCCTGAGGGCCCGTTGATCAACCGAACTTCAGCCTCCAGCCCCGCCTGAACCCACTGCCCAAACTCGCCCCCGTCACTCACGAACACGGCTCCATCCTTGAAAAACGGTTGCAGTTCCGTGCAAACTCGGAGCGGATGCATCGGCTCTTGAGACGTATGCCGCAACGACTCCCATTCGGCAGACACGTCTTCCCTTGCCTTTTCGACATCTCTGCGCCAGGACCTGGCCTCCCAAGAATGTTCTTTCGCGGAACCGGTCAGCAGGCGTAGCGCCAGACAGGGGTCCTCGTGAAGGTTCAACGCAACCTTCTCGTTCTCGCGGATCCGTTCAGCTTCGGCCTCAATCTGAATAAAGCGGCATGCCTTGGAAAAGAAAGGGGGCTGTCCGAATCGAAGCGAAAAATCAAGCGCTTTTCCCAACAGCAGCACGATGTCTGCTTCACTAAGGATGTTGGTCGCCTTGTGAAGCCACGGGTCATTGACGCCCCTGGGGCTGTGGATCGGAAGGCACGGGATCCCCGTGAGGCGCGACAACCGCTCGACCTCGATCCAGCGTTTGGGGCGTGCCATGGCGGGCCCTGCCAGGATCAAGGGGTGCTCTGCTTTTTCAAGGAGACTCAGGATTTTCTCGTGTTTGTCATCGTCGGGCGTAGGCTCTGACGCGTGCTGCATCTCCTGCGTTTCTAAGGAAGCCGGCGCCTCCAGAACGTCTTGAGGAAGACTGAGGTGGACGGGACCAGGACGTCCTGTCTGCGCAATCTTGAGCGCAGACAGGATTTCGTGATCCAGCCGATTTGCGTCGCGGACCACCCAGGCCGCCTTGGTCACGGGTTTGATCGCAGCCACCTGGTCGATCTCCTGAAAAGCGCCCATTCCAGCTTGTGAGAGCGGAGAATGGCCGCTCAACAGCACGACTGGTGACTCCGCCGTAAGCGCCACGTAGAGCGCGGATGGCGTATTCAGGTGGCCGGGCCCGGCGGTGCACAGGGCGATTCCGGGGGATTCTGTCAGGCGGCCCCATCCGTCTGCCATGTGAACCGCGGCCGCTTCGTGGCGCGTATGAATGATTTTCAATTCGTGCCCGATGGTCGCGTCGTAGATCGGCATGATCTGGTTTCCCGAAACACTGAACAGGTATTTCACGCCGGCGGATTCCAGAGCATCCACGACGACTTCCGCGCCTGTCTTAGCCATAGGCGTTTTTTACCCCGTCAATTGGTCAGGCAGTCCGGATCGAACGCATATTCTTCGTTAAGCCACGAAACGACCTCTTCGGCATACGGAGAATCAAGGCTTTGATACTTCTGAACCAGCGATTTTTTCTGTTTCTCCTCCATCCCATCCAGCCCCTCGTCCTGAAACGCTCTGAGGTCTTCGCGGAACACGGTTGCGAGTTCCGGCCCACAGAGTGCCTCTGTCGCCTCTAGAAATGCAGCCCCTGGATCGTACGCAGTTCCCTCTCGGACGCTGATCTTCAGCGTCTTCAGAGGGATCCGGGAAAGCCAGGCCTGATTCATCGGGTTGACGGCGTGCCCGGCCGTCAGCCTCGCCATTTCCGGCGTCCTGTTTTCGAACGCGCGCAGGTGCAGATAGCGAGACATCCTTGCGCCATCGTTCACGGGATAATTGTCCCAGATGAACGGTTTTCTGCCCAGCAGGTCGGCGACCTTCTTCAAATGGGATTCCGAGTAGTCTGTCGAGAGCACCTTGGGCCCCGTCCAGAAGACGTGCGTTTCCGAGTCCAGCAACCTTCCCAGGTCCCCCAGATAGTCTTCCGGCATGCTGCCGAACTGTCTTTCCAGAATCGGATCGAACGAATAGTAGGTCGGGCAGAAGATAAACTTCCTTGCACTGCTGTGATCCACGATTTCTTGAAGTATTCTTGCTTGGGTCTCGGCCAGGTTCGGGACATCTCCCTTCATATCGTCAAAGAGCACGCAGAGGATGTCCGGGTCGTACTGATTGATCGAAGCGATTTTCTTCTTCAGCAAACCGCGCTTTTCCTCGTCGAAATTCAGATAGACTTCGAATGGGCTCAGCCCGACACCCCACTCGAGCCCCCGATTCCGGTAGTGCGCTCGGAGCCGGTGAAGTTCCTTGCTTTCATCTTCAGACCAATCAGCCTCCCAGTTCTTCCGAAGGATCGCATCCCCCTTGGGCGCATAGATATAGAACCGATAGCCGCTTTCCTTCAGGAAGTCGGCATACCCCTCCCTGGCCTTCCAGCTCCACTGCTGGCCGAAGAATCCTTCGATGACCCCATAAAAAGACTTGCCCATTTGGGACACACTGGATGATAAGTGAACAGGCGAAGCCGAACTTGAGAGTGAACCGATAGCGGATGCTACGGAATACCCAGCATCTGGCGAGTCTCTTCTACGGTTGCGACCCGCCGACCCAGGTCGTTAGCCATACGCACGATGCGTTCGACGAACTGCGCATTACCCTGAGCCGGCTCATCACGCTGGTAATCAATACAGTCCTCCATGCCTGTTCGGACATGGCCCCCGAGCAGGAGGGACAAGGCGTTGACATGGATCTCTTCAAGGCCAAGCGCGCACGTCTGAAAGACGCTGTCCTCCGGCAGGTTTCTGACCATATACAGGACGCTGTCCGGGCTGGTCGGGATACCGCTCTGCTGTCCGAAGACAAGCTGCACGAAGTAGGGCTTATCCAGAGCGTCGTTCTGGATGAGGTAGTCCAAAATATCGAGGTGGCCGGGATGGTAAAGGAACACCTGAGGCTTGATGCCACGCTCACGCAGGACGTTCGCAGTCCGCTCCGTATCGTCGAAACTACCCGCATAGACTCTGCTCGCTGCCCCGTTCCCGCCGCGGAAGGTCATCGGGCCGGGATTCAGGGCCATCATGTCGGGCCCTGCCTCGATGGGGGCAGACTTCCAGTAGCCGACGGATCCGATCAGTTCGCCGCCTTCGGTTGTAAGCTCCGCAACCGTCTGTGAATTGTCCACCAGGATCCCGGGCGCGCGCGATCGGATTAAATCGTTGATCTCGCGATACCGATCTGCCTCGTGGGAGGGAAGGGTTGGATCACCCGCCTGACGGGCGTGGATGTGGACGATGGTCGCACCTGCCGCGAAAGCGGCCGCGGCCGCATCCGCCTGCTCCTCTGCGGTGACAGGTACGTTCGGGTTTTCGCTTTTCTGATGCCCTCCCGTCACGGCTGCATTGATGATGACCGGAGGCATCCCCTCTTTAATCCGCTTAACATATTCCTTTGCGTTTGTGTAATCCCACGTCGATTTCATGGCCATCTCCGAGGTTAGGCTCAAATCCCTCATCCCACCACTGCTACATCCTTGCACACGAACGATGAAACAACGATTCGCGGACTTATGGAACAATCGCCCCCTTAATAAATCCCTCCAGATGTACCTGACCGGCTGCTGCGAGTACTGCTTTTTCCGCATCTTCGAGCGAGAAGTGATGCGTCACCATCTTTTCGATCGGATAACGGCGAGACTCGATCAGCTTGATCGCAGACCGAACCGCCGGGGTATCGTGTGTATTCACGCCCTGATACCGAATCTCTTTGCTGACAATCCTCCCCGTTACCAGCTGGACTTCCTCCTTACCTGTGTTCGAGCCGATCACGACCGTTCCCATCGGGCGCACCAGCTCCAGCGATAGAGGTGCCGAAGCGGTGGCCCCGCTCAAATCCACCACCACATCGGCCAGCGCTCCGTTCGTCAGATCGGTGACCTTCTGGACCGGGTCTTCCTTCTGAAGGTCGACCACATCCGTGGCACCGAACAGCTCAGCCAACTCGAATCGATGCGCGTCCCGTGTAAGCCCGACGACGATGATCTGCTCTGCGCCCGCCTCTTGTGCCGCGATAACTGCGGCCAGGCCTTGTCCCCCGGGACCTATGATGACGACCTTATCTCCTATACTCACGCCGCCTTTCGTCCGGACCCACCGAATCCCGTTCCCGATGTTGGCGCAGGTCATGGCGGCCGCCTCGGCCGGCAGGTTTTTTGAGATCCGGTGTACACGGGATTTTGGCGCAAGATACATGTACTTGCCATACCCACCCCAGAGATATGGCGGTACGGAGCACTTGACTGGGCCGCCGTAGCCGGGGTGTTCTTCGCAGAAACGATACTCACCGATCAGGCACATTCGACAGAAGCCGCATCCGAACAGATGTTCCACCACAACCCGGTCTCCAAGCCTAACACCCCACCTCGCGGAAGCCTGGCTGCCGATCTCGGCAATATGACCGACGATCTCGTGCCCCATAATCACCGGGAAGTTTTCCGGAGGCCACCGGTAGATTCGGGGATCGCTCCCACAGACCCCACACATCTCCACCTCGAGCAACCCCTCTTCCTCCCCGATGTGCGGCAGATCGAACGTCTGAATCTCCATCTTCTCAGTAGATGTCACCACCGCTGACTGAGTCTTACCGGCCATAAATGGTTCTCTCTTCGGTGAGTCCAAAATCCGCGCCTAGGCGGCTCGACGGCGTCTCTACACGGTCCAAGAACGACGATCAACGATCAACGGTTTTTCGGTACCCGTGATTTGATTTCCCGGGGCGACCCAGCGTCGCCCCCAAACCGTAAGATCCCTGTAACCTATCTACCTATCCCGGTACCCGGTTTTTTAGCCGCGCCCTGATACGTGTACCCGTGAGTCCTTGGCGCCTCATCCATGTAGTACTTCCTCAGCTCGGTAATCTCAAAGCCCTGCGCTTCGATCAGGGCCTGGATATTCCGATTCAGGTGACAACCTTCGGCGATAAATCTCTGCAAAGGGGTGAGCCGGTTCTGCCATTTCTGTATCCGTGGATCATCGCTCAATCCGTGTTCTATGAAATAGAGGCACCCATCCTGCTTGACCACGCGACGAATTTCTTCCAGCGCCTTTTCCACATACCGGATGCTACAAAGCGTCCACGTACTCACCACACTGTCGAAAGAATCGTCTTCCAGCGGAAGCGCTTCGCCGTCCATAAGCCGAAAATCCACCGGGATGGGCTGATCTTTGATTCGTTTCGTGGCAACTCGAGCCATACCGGGATTAATGTCCACTGCCGTAATACGCTGTACGCCTGAAGGATAGTGGGGAAGGTTCAGCCCGGTGCCGAATCCGATCTCCAGCACTTCTCCCGTTGTTCCCGACAAGAGTTCGGCACGAGCCTCCTCCAGCGCGATCCTCGACATCAACCGATCGCACGCGAACGGGAAAACAACACGCGAATAAATCCCCACGTCACCGCTCCAAGGCGTCAGGTACGTCGATCCGACTGACTGTAAACGCCGATCAGCCGCGCGATCAACACGGCGACATACAGGACGCCGATAACACCTTCGATGGAGGCCAGAGACTGCGTCTGAAACGCCGTGCAGCAATCTGCTCAGGACTCATACCCCGTAGATTGGTCTTTGGAGACTCACGAGCTTCCAGGCCCCAGTTGATTCGCTACTCTTCCTAATGTCTGTCTTGAATCTGGGATGTGACGAATTCCTTAACACGTTCCAAATCTGTCTCTACCAGAACGTCCTCCGGGAGGTCAGGAATCTGATCTCTGCTGTCAAGGTAGGCGACAAAAGGGCGCCCGTAACGCAGCGCAAGGGCGACCTCACTTGCTGTACCGAACGAACCTGGAAGCGCGACCACAACTGTGGAACTCAAAACATTGATGTGATTGCGGGACATCGGGTCGGTACCCTGTTTCCCGCTCAGCGGCAGATGCGTCTGGATCGGAATCTCGACCCACGGATTCGGGTTTCGCATCGAACCTTCGGTGTCACCTCGGATCACCCCGAGGACGAGCCCCCTACGGTCAGGGACGTTGAAAAATGCACGACTCACCGCCTCCATCACGCCACCACCCCCTCCGGTCAGCAGATGAACATCCTCCGTTGCGAGCCACTCCCCGAGTGAGTTCGCACGCTCCTCGTGCGACTCACTTCCAGAGCCCATAACGCCAACAATTGGAAGTCGCTGGGCTGCTTCCATCACGGAAACGGCCAGAACTGGTTCCACGCCGTCCACCAGTCCTCTCCCTTGCTTTCGGCGATCATCGGGCCGGCGATTTCGACACCTGACCTGCCCTTGAACTCGGCAAGCCGCTCGGGACTATGCACTTCGACTTTGATCGTTGTGGGCTTATCCGGTTTGTAGGGCTGGGTCACGTTGAGGTCCTTGAGCGCATCCTTTGCTCCGTTCTCTATCATCTGCCGAGCGCGCGTTGGAGGAATCTGGCGCGCGCTGAACTTTCCCAGACCCTTCTTTATCACCACTGTGGGAAGATTCTCACCAAGGATTTCCTTTGCTTCCCGGCAGACGGCATCATCTCCAGTCACAAGCACAACGGGGACATCGAAGTGCCCATTCAGGGCGGCGTTCACACCCGTCTCACCCACCAGGTCATCGTTGAACCAAAGATTCCTGTATAGCGTCGTTGAGATCGTGTGACAAAGCACACCATCGGGTGTGTTGTTGCGTGCGTGCATACCGATCAGCAGACAAGCGTCGCACCCCTCTTCCCACATCCCGGTATACCGACCCCACTGGTGGTGCGCCACCCATTCACAGTCAGGATCCAGTTGATCGGGAATCAGAGAATTGAACTTCCATCCTTTACCTGCTCCGTGGCAATCCACAACCACGATTTCCGTGGCGCCGGCCGCCTTTGCGCCGCGAACCGCTGCATTGATCTCCTCCGTATATAGCTTGCGGCCCTCCTCGAACATCGCATCCCCACCGACAACTTGCTCCCACACCACGATACCGCTCACCCCTTCCATATCGCACATGATCAAAACCCGCATGATGCCCTCCAGGACATGGACTCATACCCTTCCTTCGATCCAGTTCAGGACTTGCTCCGGAAGGTTATCCCGATTCTCCGGGGTCACCTCCCAAAGCTCGACATCCCCGCGATCCTTTACCTGCCCGATAAACCCCTTCGACGTTCGATGAATCGTCCCCACGATCCGAGCGCTTGAATCCAGAAGCTCGGTCATCGCAGAATTGAAATTCTCGGAGAGACACTCCATCGGACCGATTTCGTCCACGAAGAAGAGCTCGATAGACTCGTCTGGTCGAAGCGCTGCGTCCACGATCCGCTCGAGTGCTTCCACGTCCACGCCATACTTGCCTAGACGGTAAGGCGACCGAATGTTCGTATGAGCCAGGATTTCGTGCCGGCCGTCGAAACTGTCCAGTCGAAACCCTTCGCGTCGGCCGTTGGCCCATGCATAATGAAATGACCCGCCCGTGTCAAGCACGCGGGGAAATTGCGGCACTAGGTATTGTGCCCTATATTGATTCCTTTGAACGTGTGCAAATTCACTGCGAATCTGGAACTACTCTTCGGGGAGACACGCGAATGGACCTCTACGCTGGAACCAGCGGATACAATTACAAGGAATGGAAGGGACCCTTCTACCCGGAGGACCTTCCGAACAAGGAGATGTTGGACTTCTACGCCGAGCGCTTCAAGACAGTAGAGATCAACAACTCCTTTTATCGGGTCCCGAAGCCAAGCGTCGTCGAGACGTGGGCGGAGAAGGTGGGGGAAGACTTTCGCTTCGTCTTGAAGGCAACGAGGAGAATTACACACTTGAAGAGGCTCAAGGAGGTCGGTGAGGAGACAGAATACTTTCTCAGCATCGCAGCCTATCTCCAGGAGAAGCTCGGTGCGATCCTCTTCCAGCTGCCTCCGTTTCTGAGGAAAGACATCGAGCGGCTTCAGGCTTTCGTTGACTTGCTCCCCAAAGGGACGAAGGCGGCAGTTGAGTTTCGCCATTCCTCCTGGTTCGATGAAGAGGTGTTTGAATGCCTGAAGAGCAAGGATCTCCCTCTATGCATCGTACACGACGACGACACTGAGGAGGTCCAATTTGTTCCCACGGCTTCCTGGGGATACTTGAGATTGAGGGGGAGCGGATACTCGGACAAGGATTTGGCAGGGTGGGCCAAGAGGATAGAGGACCAAAGCTGGGAGCGGGCGTTTGTCTTCTTCAAGCACGAAGACGAGGGCATTGGACCAGACCTTGCCGCGCGTTTTGAGAAAGCAGCCAAAGCCTAATAGGCAGTCTCACCGTTCGAGCGCGAAGGGAGGGTAGCTGTCCGTGGACAGAAGAAAGGCGTAAGCAGATACCCTCAGAGACCACCGATGTACGCCGACAACGAAATTGAACAGGCCCCTCGGGTAGGTCCCCGTAAACAAGATGGCGAACCACGCGATGATCACACAGACGAGGGCGGCGGTTCCTAGAAAAACAAGGACGATGTAGTGGGGGATGGCGAGAAACCACTTCACCAGGGGAAGCCAGCGATTCAGCTCTTGTTCGACATCGGGATACCGGATTTCGATGTGAACGGCCTGCTCCTCGTCCGTCGAAGGGTATTCATCTCGTAACAACGTCGCATACGCAGCAATACGGAAGCTGAACTGCGTCAGCCCTACATTCCAGTCGAACCACCATCTCGGATATTTCTTCCGAAAGAGAATCATGAGCAAGGCCGGCAGGAGGACGATCGCAGCCCCGGAGTAATGAGGCATTTCGCTGCCGCGATTCGCGACCGTTCCGGGTTCAATCATGGCCCAGACGATAAGAATAGGAATGATCGTGAGAATCCTGAAAAAAGTCGTCAGTCTGTTCATCTTTCTGTCTGGATAGTCTACATCCAAACTTGCCGGATAGTTTATGCTGGGTTCAGCCATGTCTGACCTCCTTCTCTGTTAAGTCCTCGCAGCGAGCGCGCCATCTCGAACAAGCCACTCGTCCTACCCCTCTGTGCAATGAATAACGCGCACCTCGCCGAATTCCATCTCCAGTTCGAATACGCCATCATTCAATCTCATTTCGGACCCAGTCAGCAGATCCCTCGCCGACTGAATCTCCCAAAGCGGTTTGACGCTGCTCCGTGATGTGCGCCGCTCGAGATTGAGCAGAAAGATGAGTGAGCCCCCCAGTTTGGATCCGCGTCGAAACGCAACTACGCTATCGCCCTCAATTCCAAACCACGGCTCGAACCCTGCAGCGCGGATCAAGGACATCGCCACCTGTGGATGAACCACTCCGGCCTGAGCCGTCGGCCTGGGCTGCCCCGAAACGTTCGTCCGGTCAGTGGCCGACAGGGACAGCCCGAACCACGTAAATCTGCCGTCGTCCGACTGGACCCCCACGACATTCTCCCCCAGCGTCGCGATTGTCCGCATGCCGCTGCCCGGCTGGAGGATCGCGTACTGACACGGGGCGGTAATCGGATATTCGCCAAATTCGGTTTTCAGCACGTTGTCGCCGCTGCGGACATCCCGCTCGTTGACCATGTCAAAGTCGACCAGGCGCGTGTCGATGAGATCGTGCAAAAGTCGACCAGGCGCGTGTCGATGAGATCGTGCAGCCCTTCCGGCGGACGGAAGCTCCAGCGCCCCCTGCTCGCAAACGTTCCGAAGTGCCCATCAGCGATGATCCTGGGCCCGCCCGGTTGCTCGATCACACCGCGGAGCCGGGCGATCGCAACGTCATCGAGCACCGCGAAGTTGGGAAGGTAGACCAGATCGTATGCCGACCAGTCCATGCCTGGCGTCACGATGTCCTGAGGGATGCTGGACTTCCACAGTGTGCGATACATCCCCCGAAGCTGCTGAAGAAACAGCACGTTCTGGCCGCCGTAGTCAAATACCTCGTGGCTCAGGGCGCTATACCCGATTGCTATCTCTGCCCGCGGGATCGTCAGTGGAAGGTGATCAGCGATCGCGTCGATTCCACGGATCGCTTCTTCAATCGCTGGCCAGCGCGCCGTCGGCCCGCCGTCAAGCGCGGCGAGACTCAGCCCCGGAGACTCAAACGTCATGTACTCCGGTCGATACTGCCAGTACATCGCGCCGGCGGCCCCCTCGATCAGAGTCAACCACAGAAAGACCGCCGATTCTTCGGGTATGGTCCTCTTCTCGCGCGGGGCAAGCCCACCCACGAAGCTCCCGTAGATCTCTTCGTTCCACCACCGACCGTTACGCCCCACCATCCGGCACCATTGAAAACCGAAACACTCTGATGCTACACTGCAAGGATCGTCGCTCGTCAGCCGATCCGCTGAGTGGTGCGAAAGGCCCCAGCTGTCGATGAACGGACTTACCAGCTCGTCGTGCACCCGTGGAAAAGATCCGCCGTGGGATCGTTGCTCGTGCTCGCCGTCCAGCCGGTCGATCAGGTCCGCCATCCACCCCAGGTGGTCGGCCGCGTTTTCATAGTGAAATCGCCGGTAGAGAATCATCTCCACAATCGCGTCGTTGGAGCGCGGAGGGTCGACGTCATCCCAGGTGCGATACCGTCGCATCAGGTATTCGTTCAGTTCATCCAGCGTATACCGCTCCTGAAGCCAAGCTTTGTACCTCTCGATCGTGTAGTCGTTGTAAGGGGGGATCCTTCACCCCCGGACCACCCGGCTGCGAAGCCGATGCCGTCCCACGTTCCCCATATCCCCATCCCTGGGTGATCTTTGTACCTGGGTACGAGCGCACGCAAGTAACGCTCGACATAGACCCGCCACATCGGATGATCGAAGTTGTGGATCATCGCACCTTGAGCCGCCCACTCCCCTGCGACCGGGTGCTGCACGCTGCCATCGCGCCGCACGGCCGCCATGTCCGGGTGTTTACGGATCATCCATTCCGGACAGGCCATGTGCGTGCCGAGGGGTGTGTCCACCCATACTTTCAGATCGTTCCCGGCCGCCAGATCGAGCATCAGGTCCAGGTCGTCCAGCTCAAATCGACCCGGCTCGGTCTCCACCCAGTTCCACGGGTAGAACGTGCGGATGATTCGCATGCCCGCCCTGCGAATCCGACCGAAGTCCTCCTCCCAGAATTGTGTCGGTGGCATCGGAGGGCGATAATATTCAACACCCACAGGAAATGGACATTGTGGGTCTGGGGTCAGATCCTTCTGGTGGCTGCGCAGAGCCATCCACTTCGACCCGACATCTTCAGCCACGATCGGCTCCTCAGTCATTGCTGAAACCCTTGCCCAGGAGAAAGACGGCAAACGTATCGTGTGCCCAGACAAGCTCGGCGCCTCCGAATCCGGCACCGCTCGCCATTTCGAGCGTCTCCTCTATCGTCAGAGGATAGTCTTGTTCTGCTTCCTTTTCAAAGTTCTGTCTGACCAATTCCTCGCTGCATCCGTCGGAGATCGCGTGCGCTTTCCGCTGGTCTACGAAATGGTCCTGGATGCGCGGATCGCGGTATCGGATGAGGTCGCCCCAGACAAAGACGCCGCCTGGATTCAGCCAATCGTGGATAGCCGACACCAGTATCGCTTTCCTGTCGAATGGGATGTTGTGAAGGACCAGATTACTGAAGATGCCGTCAAATGTGGCTTCTGGAGAGAACTCCGCGATATCCTTACAGACGAGTTTGACTCGATTCATGTCTGATTGCAGGAGATTTTCGGCTTCGGAGATCATTTCTCCTGAGGCCTCAACCGCCGTAATCTGCACGCCAGGGATTTCCTGCAGAATAATTCGGGATAGATTTCCGACACCTGCCCCTATATCCAGGACGGTAGCCGGGGCACGCAGCCTGACGAGGTCCACGATGCAGCGAGCCATATCATCGTACTTCGGGACCAGCTGCCTGATCTTGGTTGAGTAGCATTCCTTGAGTTGAGCGTAATAATCTTTCACGAGCATCTCGGTTTCGACCCGTATTCTGCTCAATTCCAATCCGCTGGTGACTCCAATCGTCCCAACAGAACCCTTCGGATCCAATCCAGGCCCTGTGTGGCGATCCAACGGCGCGCCGAATCTGTATCCTGATACCTGCGGCTCCCGTTCAAAAGCTGAACATCCCCCGAACTGCTCAAGGCGATAAACGTGGCGTCATCTTCAAAAGGTCCCAGCATCGCGATCCCCAGGCCGCCCTCCGGCGTGACCTGTCTCGCAAGGGAAGCGGCCAGCCCCGAAGGATCTCCTCTATTGGAATCCGAATCCAGGTGGTACCGTGCCTCTCGAGGGCCGGCCAGATTCAGGTCGGTCGTCACAAGCTGAGCGAAT
The DNA here is from genome assembly GCA_965248435.1 of Candidatus Latescibacterota bacterium. Taxonomy (GTDB): domain Bacteria; phylum Latescibacterota; class UBA2968; order UBA2968; genus CBDFJH01. Next base: position 4,211,180 of record OZ252100.1, on the reverse strand, counting down.
CCCGCCTCGTTCAAATCTCGGGCGAGTTGGCCCTTCGTAAGGGTATCGATCACACCGAGCTTCAAGTCCATTTCATCGATCAAACGGCCTACGACCTCGGGCACCGTTTCCTTACCCACACCGTAGATCGCCACGCCGAGCCGCCGCCGCAGTTCCTCCTCCACCCCGGCGATCAGGACGTCTGCCTCTTCTTCGGATTCGGCCTTGGCGGTGATCCGCACGTCCGTTTGCCCGGTGTGCGCAGCGAGCCCCACAGTGGGGTTGTTCATCGTCATCAGATCTCCGATCACCCGATCGATGTTGCTTTCACCCACGGCGCACGTACGCAGAACTCGAACCTTCGTGATCTTTCTGCCCCCCATTCGCTCGACCAGCAAGGGAACAACCTTGTGCTCAACCATATGAACAAGCTCTCGCGGCACACCCGGCAGGCAGATGATGAATCCCCGACCTCGCACATCTTCAGAAAGAAAACAGGGCGCCGTACCTGCCTCGTTTTCGAGCGGAAGCGCGCCCGCAGGCATGTAGGCCTGGCGCTTGTTGTTCTCCGCCATCTCTCTACCGAACCTTCGGAAGCGCGCGGCGATTTGGGCTTCCAGTTCGGTGCTGTATACGAGCTTCCGTCCTGTCGCGGTCGCGATGGCCTGACGCGTCACATCATCTACGGTGGGGCCGATGCCCCCGGAGGTAATGATCGCATCCGAACGGTCCAAGGCGATATTGAGCACCTCCACCATTCTGGCTTCATTATCTCCAACCGTGGTCTTGTAGTATAGATCCAGGCCGATATCACGAAGCGCCTTGGCCAGTTTATTGGCGTTCGTATCGACAATCTCCCCCAGAAGGAGCTCTGAACCGATCATGACGATTTCTGCTCGCACGCCGTTCCTCCGATTGACACGATGACCGAAACGCTAAGTATCTACTCTAATCTGCATGAATGGAAGATGTTGTATAGCTTGTCAAGTGCAAAGAATGCCAATCGTCTCGGTGATGTTTATGGTCCTATTCGAAGAAACCCCCGAAACCCGTAAACGGGCCGGGGGCTTTCTTTCTGAAACACAACAAAAATGGGCAGTATCTGGTAACGTCTCTACTGTCCCGCCAGGACGTACTCCATCCTGAAGCCGCCCCCCTCTGCCGCGCCCATGTGTTTTTCTGATGGTATGAACTTGCTACTATACGTAAGCACCGCGACGTACTTGTGACTCTGGAATTCCAACTGCGTTTGCGTGTTAAGAGACAGGGGAACAGGTTGGCCGTTCACAACCAGGATGGCCGGCACGCGATAGGTTGTCCCATATTCCCCTTCACTGATTTTCTCCTTCTTATCCATCTGCTTGAAGGCCAGTCCCTTTTCAATCTGAACGCTCATTTGCTTCGCGCCGGAGACGCGTCCGGAAGCCACTGTCAGAACCCCATCCGCTCGGAGCCAGAACGTATAGCCCCAGCTCCCCTCAAACAGGCGCAACTCACGCTTTAGCCAGATCTGCTGATTAGGACTCACACGCAGCTCAAGCCCGTCAGGCAGTCGGTAAACGAAATTGCCATCGGCGCCCTGCTCGGTCCGGAATGACACCACCCTGTCTTTGTGGGATATTACTTTCCCAACCGCGTCCCAGTTTCCAGCTATCAGTGTGTCTGCAAGATCAAGCGCAAACCCTAACTTCAGTTTCTCTGGAAGGCTCGCCTTTCCTTTCAGACGCTCTGCCCTGACAGGTTTAGGCACTTCCAGGGTGCTCGAAGCCTGCTTTGGGACGGGCAGCTTTAGATCCTCTGCCGAAGCCTGTCGCGTTTGCAGAAGGTAGAGACTTGCAAGAAGACCGATTATCACCCTGACAGGCAACCTCCGATCCATAGTAGCGAGTGCCATGCCTCAGTTACCTCCCCAGTCTGACCCGACTACTCTGAAATTAAGTTCGATGTTTGCCCAGTCCGGATAATCCCCGATGACATCCAGCCCAACCACGCCATCGAGATCTTGCATCACAGAATTCTCTATCCCGTTGATGCCGTTCCAGTCGCGGTTGACATCGTCGCAAACACCGGCGTTCTCATCCAGATCATTTTCATCCAGGTCTGCCCGCATACCCTGAGAGTAGGTGTAGATGGCATTCACGTTCAAGAGATCGCAGTCGGTGTCGACGCCACCCCACTGGCTCGGACTATGCTTGTTGAATTGGCCAACCCACATAATCCAACTGTTTCCGTACTGCATGACGCTGTTGTAGTTGTCCTTTGATTTCGCTCCCACGTCCCCTCCGTGCCGGAGTCCGAGGGTGTGTCCCAGTTCGTGGAGAAATGTGCCTGTCTGAAGGTCCGCCCGGCCCCCATCAGGGATCCAGTTGCCGAGAGAGACAAAGAAATCGTTGCTCGGCATGCCCCCAGGACCCTCGGCTCGGCCGCTCAGGCCTGGGGTATACCCGTGGTCCCACGCGAATATGCCGTATCGAAAGATGTTCAGACGGTTTGGATCGAAGTTGGCCGGGTCCGCCTTTGCTGTATGGAGATTTACATAAGACAAACCCGCAACGGGTGTCAGATCATCATAACGAATTCCGTCGGCAAAGGGGATGATCGTGCCGCCTCCTCCACCGCCTCCAGGTTGTCCTCTGTCGATATGGATCGCGATGCCTTGGCTGCCGTCGCTGTTCAGGATGGGAGCGTTTGCGAAGGCGTCCTCAACCGCAGGCCAGATTGCCGCATTGGGAGAGGCCGCAGCCATCCAGTCTACCTCAACGAACAAGTCCTTTTTCAAGGGATCCGCGCCGAGGGCTGGCAGATCAATATCTACGACGCCATCCGCGTCAGGATCGTACCCGTCTATTTCCCAGCTGTCCAAAAGCCCGTCTCCATCACTGTCCAGATCGTCCTGGCTTGGTGGGATATTGTAGGTCAGCGTGTTTGAAGTCAACCCGTCCAAGTTCTCCACAGCAATGTCGACAACTTCGTCGAGCGGATGGTTTTCAAGGGCGACCAAGATTGTCGCATAGTGAAAAATAGGATAACCGAGTGTCGCCGGATCGGCGGCGTGCATGTTGGGGTTTCTTAAAACGCGCCAAAAGTAGGACTCTTGTGCCACTCCGTCCACAACAACCTGAGTGCCGACATTGAAGTTGGCGCCGTGCACCATCAGGATCATTGAGGCTGTGTTCACGTCATCGAGCTCGAAGCGGCTAACCGTGACGTCGTCCACCCGGGGTTCGGGCCAAATCACGCCTGGCGTAACGGTGAAATTGATTGTACTGGGCGAGTAACCTCCTCCGGCGTGCAACCGAACGGGATGCGGGCCGACGCCAGAAGCCAGAGGAACGGTGAAGAATGGCGAAGAGATGAAGTTCGTGTGTACGGCTACCTCGTTAGGTGTGTTTGCATCCCACCGAACAGTAGAGAACAACAGCTGGTTTCCACTCACTTCCACAACCGTTCCAGGCGGTCCGCTAATCGGATCAAGACCCGTAAGCTCTGGAATAACGTCACATCCCCACATCTGGAACAAGGCTCCGGTCAGAAGGACAACCCTCATCGACGTATTTCTGTATTTCATAGACTCTGACATCCCTAACGACGATATCGTTCTTGGCCAATGGCTTCGACATCATATCGCGCCATATTCTACATCGTCCCTCACAGAGAAAAAGGTACTCAACGATCAGGCTCCCACCAACTCCTTTCCCTAATAACGACTATGTGTCCGAGTCTGCCTAGGGTAAGAATAGCGATCAGACCACAATTAAACTCGGACCTTTTGAACATGGGGTTTGAAAATTGAACAGCTGGATTCAATGACTAAGTGCAACACTTGGACTTGAAGACTTCAGCTGGTGTTTTGAAGTTAAGACATTTTCTTGGTCGGTTGTTGATCCGGTTCTGAATTTTCTTTAACTCGTGTTTGCTGACCTTTGAGAAGTCTGTCTTCTTGGGGAGGTATCTGCGGACCAGACCGATAGCGTTTTCCACAGCGCCTCGCTCCCAGCTGTGGAACGGTTTGCAGAAATAGGATTTGGTGCCAAGCACCTCGTTGACCCGTTGATGTTGGCCGTTTTCGGATCCGTTGTCATATGTGATGCTCTTCCTCATGTGGGGAGGATGTCGCCCAAGGCGTCGATTAATCGCTTCGGCGACCTCCGAGGGTCCGTTCTTTGCCAGCTTAGCCAGGTGTAGGTATCTCGACGATCGCTCAAGACAAGCGCCAACGGCCTGTTTGCTCTCACGAGAGATGATGGTGTCGGATTCCCAGTGGCCAGGTTGTTTCCGTTTTTCGATGTAACGGGGACGTCGATCGATCGAAATACGGCCTGGAATGTGGCTTTCCCGGTGTTTTCGGGTATGCCACCGCGGCTTTCGTTTTTTGTGAGCTCGGGATAAGCAAGCAACCAGATCCCGCTGCTTGTGCACCTTTGGATCGTAGATATACTGGTAGATGGCTTCGTGGCTGATACCCGCGCTCGGACGCTCCTCGGGAAGCCTCCCAGCGATCAACTCGGGAGACCATCCTTGCTTGAGTTTGGTCTCGACATATCGCCGGATAACCGGATTCTTCAGCCGTTTCCGCTTGCCGGCCTCCCGCTTACGTTTCTCAGCCCTTCTGTGAGCCTGGAGGCCCGAGTAACTCTCAGCTATCGGGGACGGATTACGTTTCAACTCTCTTGAAATCGTGCTGGCGCTCCGGTCAAGGGCCTTGGCAATATCTCTAAGGCTTGCACCAGTGGCTCGACAAAGCGCAATCTGCTCGCGTTCGTCTATCGTAAGATGCTTGTAATTGTTTCCCATACACTTAGGATAGGACAGTTGCTACCCTAAGTGTTGCACTTCCTTATTGAACTCGGGATTATGATCATCCACCCGGGGTGAAAGATACGACTGAGCGGGACCCATTGGCGCCCACTGTGAATTTCGGCGGAGAACATCCAGCGCGGCCTTTCCAGCCAACCGTTTCTCTTCGGCCTTCCGTCGAGCCTGCGCAGACCGGTCCCCGGCAAGTTTGTCAATCAGTGAAGAAAGGATCTCATTGATCTGTTCCGTGTCCTTGATCTCACGCGCCGACAGGACTTCGAACGTCTCCCTCGCACTCAGGTCTCCGGCACGTCTGCCCCTCAGGTCGAACCCGACTCCGGCCAGGTAATCCAGTGTCCTTTGACTCCGAAGCCCCGCTTCCACGGCTGAGCGATCTACATCGAACGCCTCAAGGACATCCGAAACCTTCCGCCCGTTGACCACCTGTTCGACCGATCCTCCAGACTCGCGAAGAACCTGCCACGGTGACCACCAGGCCCCTCCGCTTCTGGCGAGACTCTGAACGGATTGTCTGACCCGCAGCTTCGTAACGTTGGCCTGGCGCTCGTAATCGGTAGGCCGGCGCGAGCGGGTCATTTGATAGTCTACCTGGGGAACGGCCGGGGGTTTGAGCACGGGCAGAGCTTTTATCGCAGGGCTGGACCGATCAGCCGCCAATTCCTGCATCTTCATCTCAACGAAATATTTGTAGGCGAATCCACTCACTCCAACCAATAGGGTAGCAAGTGCAACGACGCCAAAGAACAGGGGAAGCCTGCTGGACCGCCGTTTCCCGCGGACAATGTCCCGCTCTTTGACCATCTTCTCCTGGTCGCTTACGGGAACGACGCGCTTCCGCCCTCTCGTGCGAGTCCGCTCGGCTACGCCTACGCCGCCGCCCTCACCTCCGGTGTCCGTGGGAGAAGATTCTGAACCGAGCAGGATGTCTTCGAAATCGACAGATTCGTCTTCATCGTAATCATCGAGCAGCAGATCCTCATCCAGGTCCTCTATCGGTTCGGCGGGGACCTCTGGGCTGTCGCCCTTGCCTGCAACGAGCCGTTCCAGCTCCTGGAGCTTGAGCAAATCCGCGATCTTCCGTGGAACTTGGAATTCCCTTTCAAGATCGGAAAGTGGGCGGGAGAAGTAGTCCCTCGCGCCCATGCGAAGCGCTTTTTCGATCGGGTCGACTTGACTGCTACTTACCACAACGTAGATCGATGGCATGCCGGGACCGGAAACTGATTGGAGGAACTCAAACGGATCATCTGACTGAAGATCCAGGTTGAGCAGAACCATGTCGACATCCTGTGAGCTAAGCGCGTCGCCTGCTTCGAGACTATTCTCAACCTCTACGAAATCATAGTCTCCAACGCCACCCTCCATCAGAGCGTCGATAAATAAGGCTCTGTTGTCCGGATCATCATCAAAAATCAGCAAGGTTGCTTGTCTTACATGCTCGCCTGTATCCCTCAACAGACCCTGCTGTACCGATTCGAAATCCTCCAGTATATCTTCGTCTTCAAGCTCCCCTTCGGCCGGGGCATCTCCACCCGCTGTAAGTATCTGGTCCACATCCTCTTCGATACCAACGTTCAGATCGTCTTCCAAGAGGGCGTCGAGTTCGTCCATCCCGCCCGCTTCTCCAGCGGCCGACTCCACCTCTTCGTCGACAGTATCCAGGTCCCCCAGCAGGTCGTCCAGGTCATCCGCACCCACCTCCTCGTCACCCTCCACTTCACCTGCCGTTTCTTCGACTTCCAACGATTCTGAAACATCCTCGGAGTCCAGATCTTCAAGCAGAGTATCCAGGTCACCTGTTTCGGCTAACTCCTCGGCCCCGCCTTCAGCCGCCTCCGCGTCTTCCTCCACGTCGAGGCCATCCAACATGGCATCCAGGTCGTCCGCCTCTTCCGATTCCTCCTCCCCTTCGACCTCCTCCGCGGATTCAGCCGTCACCTCTTCATCTTCGGCTTGTTCCGCGCCCTCTTCGGTGTCCAGGCCTTCCAGCATAGCATCCAGGTCGTCCGCCTCTTCCAACTCCTCCTCCCCTTCGACTTCCTCCGCAGACTCAGCCATCACCTCTTCATCTTCGGCTGACTCCGCGCCCTCTTCGGTGTCCAGGCCTTCCAGCATAGCATCCAGGTCGTCCGCCTCTTCCGACTCCGCCTCCCCTTCGACCTCCTCCGCAGACTCAGCCGTCACCTCTTCATCTTCGGCTGACTCCGCGCCCTCTTCGGTGTCCAGGCCTTCCAGCATGGCATCCAGGTCGTCCGCCTCTTCCGACTCCTCCTCCCCTTCGACCTCCTCCGCAGACTCAGCCGCTGCCTCTTCACCTTCAGCTTCAGCTTCGACTTCGGCCTCACCCTCGTCAGCTGACTCGGCTGTCACTTCTTCAGCCTGCTCACCTTCCCCTGCTTCATCCGCGTCAAGACCTTCGAGTAAGGCGCCCAGGTCCTCCGCCTCACCTTCAACTGCCGCCTCTTCGGCGTCTCCTTCGGCCTCCTCCAGCACCGCACCCTCTTCTTCAGCAGTGTCGGCTACACCTTCTTCCTCTGCCTCTCCAACTCCCTCACCGACCGTGGCTTCGGCCTCAGTTCCCTCTTCCACTTCCTCCATGTCGTCAAGCCCAGCCAGCAGTGTATCCACGTCTTCGGACTCTGACACAGGCTCTGCAACTTCCTCCGCCTCCTCATCTTCCTGCGAAGCCTCAAGATCCACGCCTTCTTCCGCTGCCCCCTCAGCCTCCACCACCTCCTGCGCTGCAACAGGTGCTTCCGTCTGTTCCTCCGGTTCCTCTACGGGATCTTCGGCTGCGTCAAGGCCTTCCAGCAGCGAGTCCAGGTCTTCCGCTTCTTCGGCTACAGCCTCACTCTCTGAATCCAGAGCCCCACCTTCCTCCTCTGCCTCGGCCGTTATTTCCTCAGCTCCCGAATCCCCAGACTCGTCCGTCTCGCCCACATCATCCAAATCCTCCTGCAATGCCTCCGCGTCTTCTGCCGCTTCTTCCCCGGTATCCTCAGCTTCGGCCTCCGATTCCGAGGCGACCGCATCACTGTCCAGATCATCCAGCAGGGACTCCAAATCTTCCATCTCCCCCTCTGCCACATCTTCCGAGTCCGACGTCCCCCTTGTCCCTTCCGCATCGGCGAGTGTCGCCTGAAACAAAGGATCGTTGACATCCACCTCTCTCGGTGGTCCTTCACCTGGATGGCTGTCAGAGTCAGATACAAGCCGGTCAACATCCTCGGCCAGGGCATCCATGCTTTCCTCGGCCTCTGGTTCTTCCTCTTCTGAAACCTCATCCAGGTCGGCCAGCAGGGATTCAAGCTCCTCGACTCCGCCTTCCTCGGCTTCTGAGTCCGGCATCATCCCGTCAAGCATATCCTGATCCAGAGGCTCTTCCTCGGCTTGAGGATTCGGATCCTGATTCTCTCTTTCTTCAGCCATGGCTCAATTCCTCAATTCTGAATCGACTCTGGAGGTGAAATTCGGGCAGGCCAGTTTTCAGGGATACGACTCCCCTGAAAGCGACCGACGCTGGCCGGCCAACCCCTTGCGGCCCTCGGGTTCTTCGGAAATCGGGCCTGATATCACTGTAAGTACGTAGAAATAAAAGAGCATGAATTATATCGACCCCAAGGCTTTGAGCCTTTAACCCTATTTCAGCAATACAAGTTACGTAAAACAGAAAAGGGGACTCACGAGAGCCCCCTCCCTCCATCCAACCTCACGTGCTGTTCGGATTCTCATTCGGCTTCTTCTTCGGCCCCCCCCATGGGATTCACAATCCTGTCTATCTTGTCTTCACAGTACTTTTGATACCTGCGGTCCTTCAGCCCTTTCTCGTAGTGCGAAATAGCCTTTCCCTTCCAGCCTTCAGGCCTGAGCCCTGCGTAGGCGTCGCCCAGAATCACGTTCGCCGGAACGGAGAATTTGCTTCGAAGCGCCTTCCTTGCACTCAACATGGCCCGTTGGTACTGCTTGGCCTCGAGGTATGCGTCGGCGAGACGATAGTGTGCCTGTGGATTGTTTCCGTTCAAGGAAAGCGACAGCTGGTAGGACTTGATGGCGCTTTTGAAATCTTTCTTCTGCATTTGAGCATAGCCAAGCGCGGATTGAACCTTGCTGTCTTTTGGAGCGACCTTCGCCGCCCTTCGCAGGATTTGTATTGCCTTGTCAGGCTGTTTACTACGCACGTAGACGATGGACAGGCTACGGTATGCCGTTGCATTCTCAGGTTCGCTTTCGATGGCCTTCCGATAGGTCTTGATCGCAAGGCTGTTCTTCTTCGTATCCCTGTAAAGATCTCCCAGTGCCCTGAGGGCCTTGCCGTAGTGCGGGTTCAAGTCGATGGCCGTCGTCAGCGACTCGACGGCTTCTTTGTAGTTCCGAGCCTTTCGGTAGGCCAACCCCAGGTTGTAAAAGGAAAGCGCATCCGAAGGATCCAGCTGGCAGGCATCCTCGTACTCTCTGGCCGCTTTCCGGTAATTCCTCTGTTTGTAATGTGCCCTTCCCTGTTTTACACAGGCTGCCTTCAGGTATTCCCTGGCCCTGCCATCCTCAAAAGCAGGATCGATCTCGAGGACCTGCTTGAAGCTGGACTGGGCATCCTCGTACTTTTCCAGGGCCTGGTACTGAATTTGCCCTAAGTCGTAATAGGCGGATGCATAGTCCGGTTTGATCGTCACGGCCATTTGAAGCGACTCCATGGCCTTCGGATAATTGCGAAGCTTTTTGTAAGTAAGACCCATGGCCCGGTATGCCTGTGCGTTCTTCCCGTCCAGCTTTATCGCCTCCTCAAACAACCCCAGAGCCTCCTGATACCGGCGTTTCTTGAAGAGACCTTGACCTTCGACGTATTTTTCCGCCGATTCGGGCGACACCTGTGCAGGTGCCGAAGATGCGACAAGCAGAACCAGCAGCAGGCCGCTAAGGCCGGAAACCATGAATTTCATTTTGTTACTCCACCAAATACAAGGATTTAACGCACGCATCTGAACACCCAACAATATTGCCAATTCCATTAGTAGTGTCAAGCACCGAAAAAAACAGAAAAGGCCATTGGGATTCGTGCTCCGCAATGGCCCTTCGATACGAAATTTGGAACAGCCCCTTTACTTGCGGAGCGTGAAATTGATCGGCTGCACCATCTGAACCTGTACAGGCTTGTCATTCTGAACCGCCGGTTGGAACACGAACTGCTTTACGGCGTCGATGGCCGCCTGCCTGAAGATCTCGGGTCCCCTGAGTACCCGCACGTTCCTGACACGCCCATCCGTGCCGACGACGAACTGCACGAACACCTTCCCCTCGATTTCCGCCTTTCGTGCGATATTGGGGTAGACTGCGGCGACAGTCTTGATCGGGACCGGTTTCTGCTCGACCTTCCAAAACTCCATGATTTCTTCTTCCATACCTCCCGGTGGCGGAGGTGGAGCCATGTCTACAAAGTCGTCGAAATCGAGGTCCGTACTCTCGATCGTCACGTCGTCCGGCACATCTTCGCTTTCTGTCTCGATGGGCTCTGCGGGCCTCGGCGGAGGCGGAGGACGCTTGATCTGCTGCGTCTCGGGAATGTCCTCCATCTGGATGATGATCTGGTCTTTTCTACGAGCCGCCGCCGCAATGTCAAACGTCGGGAAAATAATCGCCATCAGCGAATGGAAGGAGAACGAGATCGCCGCGCAGATCCAAAAGACCCTGTTATATTTTAGCTTGAGGTCCGCCTCGGGATTCTTTCCTCGAACGATCGCCACGCCGTTCACCCCTCTCTATCTGTCGCGAAGTTGATCCGCAGGGCGTCCGCCTTACGCAGTTCTTCAAGCACCCTGGAGACCAGCCCGTAAGGGGCCCTTCGATCGCATTTGAGCGACACGATCAAACGCGGGTTTGCCACACGCCGTTTGTAAAACAGGCCAGCAACGACGTTGATCTTAGCCTGCTTGTCATCAATGTAAATCCTGCGGTCCGCGGACACCCATACGTAGGAGATGTGCCGCCGCGTCTTGATCTCCTCGATCTTCTCGGCCTTTGGCAGTACGATCCCCGTTACCCGATAGCGCACAAAGACCGTCGTCACCATAAAGAAGATAAGAAGGAGAAAGGCGATATCCGCCATGGAGCTCGTGGGAATCGTGCCCCCAACCGACGCCTTTCTGTTGAACTCGGGCATGTTGTCTGCCTCCTCTGCAGACGGGCTAACTCACTCCGGAGAGGCTAGAGAGATCCGTGTTGCGCCTGAAAGCTTGACCTCGTCCAGGACGTCGACAAAGATCGTGTAGGGCGTCTCGTCCGACGCCTTCAACGAGACGATCAGCTTGTCATTTTCTCCGAGTCGCCGTTCGATATTTCCGCGCAACTGATTCAAAGGCACCTCATCTTCCAGATTGATGAGGATCTGTCCATCCACATTGACCCAGACGTTACAGATGTTTTTCTTCTGTATTTTCTTCTGTTCTCCTGCTGGCGGAAGCTGCATTCCGATTCCCTTGTCCTGATTCATGGTCGTGGTCACCAGAAAAAATACGATCAGGAGGAAGGCAATATCGGCCATGGATGCGGTCGGGATCTCGGCGGAAGGCTTGTTCCGTCGTTCTAAATGTGCCTTCTTGGCCATCTAGGCCACCTTCTCCTCTCCTCCGTAACCCAACAGGATCAGTTCATCCATGAACTGTGCAGAGCTCTCCTGCATCGCGATGATGAGCTTGTCTATCTTGGACACGAAGAAATTGTGCAACGCCTGAATGGGTATGGCTATGCAAAGCCCCGCAGCCGTCGTAATCAGAGCCTCGGAGATGCCGCCGGCTACGATGCTGGGCTCCACGTCCCCGGCTAACGCGATCGCCTCGAACGCCCCGATCATGCCGCTTACGGTCCCGAGGAATCCGAGCAGCGGCGCGATGTTGGCAACCGTGGAGAGCCAGACCATGCCCTTTTCAAGGAAGGCCATCTCGATCGAGCCCGACTCCTCGATGGCCTTTTCCACGTGATCCAGACCACGATCGAGCCGCAAGAGGCCCGCGTGAAGCACGGAAGCAACCGGTCCCGGGGTGTTGGAGCAGACCTCTGCGGCGCCCTCCGGGCCTTTCTGCTTGAGCGATACCTGGACATCCGCAAAGAACTTTCGGGTGTCCACTGACGCCTTACTGAGCGTCCAGAGGCGCTCCAGACTGACCGCGATTCCGAAGAGCAACATCAGCAACAGAGGCCACATAAAGGGCCCCCCTTTTACGAACAGATCAATCATACCAGGTCCCCTAAAAGTTTTGGATTGTCGGTGGCACCCTCAGTATTCCCTCCCGCCGTTTCCGACTTCCTTCCGGGAATTCGATCCTGCTAGACAGAGGTGGGGTGGTAGACTCGGCCACACAACATCCTGCCAAAAAGAATTTTCAGGGACAATAGGCCCCTGAAAAGGTGCAGTCTTTTGCAAAGGGTTACTTCTTACCCTTTATATCCACCTTTTCCTTCTTCTTCTTCTTGAAAAATTCCTGCAGCTTCTTTTCCTCTTCTGTAAGGGGCGGATCGATCTCGTCGATCATCCTCTGTGCATTCCCCCTCCACTGCGGGTCTCGCTTGGCCTTTCTGTACCAACCCATCGCGCGGACAGAATCCTGATCGGACGATGTCGATTTCCACTTTTTATAGTAGTGTTCCCCCTTCATGTAATTCAGCTTCCCATTCCCAGGATCGATCTTGAGACCGCGGTTGACCATGGTTAGAGACCCTGTCTCATCGGCCAGCTGTTCGATAACTCTCAGGTTATCCGCCTGAAGCGCGAGCATTTTGTGGAGGATTCCCCTCCGAAAGTCCTTGGACCGCCCCAGGGTCGTCCCAAGCCCGAGAAGGTAGTCCAGATACAGGAAGTTCTCGGGGTCGTGTCTGTGGAGCCTCTCATACGCCTCAAAGCCCTTCTTGGGCATCCCTCTGCCGCGATACATGTCGGCCAGATCTTCCAGGGTCGCGAAGTCCTCGGGATTCATCTCCATCACCTTCTCCATCTGCGCCATCGCCTCTTCCTCTCCCCCCGTGTGCAAATGGAGCTTCCCGATCATCTCCTGGACATCCGGATTCTCTGGGTCGAGTTCGCCCCAACGCTGGGCATACTCGAGTGCAGCGACGTAGTCTTGAATCTCCACGTGGAGGTTAACCAGAAAGTGCAGGTATTGGATCTCTTTTTCCGGCGTATTCGAAAGCGTTAGTAAAGCCTCATAGGCCCGAATCGCCGCTTCGGGGTTCTCCAGCATGACGTGGATCTGCCCCAGGAAGTAATAGGCATTCTTCAGATTCTTGCTCGATTTCGGAAGCAGGTCGATCGACCTGCCGATCCACTCCGCGCCTTCTTCATACCTCTCAGTTTCATAATAAACCCGGCCAAGATAGTAAGCTGCCCTGCCGTTTTTCGTATTAAATTCCCAAGATTTTTTGAACTGGGATTCTGCGTCCTCATGCTGCTTGTTCTTCAGGTACCGGTAGCCGAACGAAAGATGCTTCTTCGACTGTGTCGCCGAATCGACAGGCGCCTCCAGAGGTTGGGCATCCTGGGCCTCCCTGGGTTCGACCGGGGCGACGGCAACCATGGAGCACGAAATGGCACAGCCCCAGAAGAGGAGCCATTTCTTCTGCATCTCGAATTTCGCCATCGAATTCACCCAACCCGAGGAAAGTCTTCGACTTAACTCAAAAAAATTGCGGCCAGCGGCCCGGAAATCTAAAGTATGGGCAAAACACTGTCAAGCCAAATTACTGCTGTTAATTAAACGATGCGGCCCTGGATCGGGTTCCCCATCTATACAGGAGCCAGCATCAATGATTTTCAGCGCCTTGATCCCTGCGGCCTCCGATTCGATCCAGCATAAGGTCCACCTGCTCCCGTTTCTTCACGGCTCGCTCGACACTCTTGGATAGACGCTCGGCCGCGGTAAACTGAGCCGTCGTGTCACTGGCGGGCCAGACACGGGGAACTTCTGCCAGCTCCCTGAGGAGCATCACCTCCTGGCTCAAAAGTTCAATCGTTTCGCTCTGGAGCCAGGCTACATCCAGATAGGAATTGAAATGTGATTCGCGGGTTAGAATCGTTTGCCCCAACCCTTCCAGGTCTTTGTCCGGATCTTGATGGGGGGATGCACCGACTTCTCCCGAGACCTGGCGAAAAGACATCAGGGCATTCCCAATCCGGTCCTCTATCCCCTCTCGCCGTCCTTCACTTTTCAAAAGCGCTTCAAGCACTTCCTCTCGCACAGGGAGGGATCGGGTCGATCTGCGTCGGCGCCTCTTGCGACCCACCTCTCGGCGGGCAACGAGAGCATCGAGGATCTGGTTTCCCTTCAACCAGACCAGCAAAATAGGACCCATGATGAGGCAGAAGAAAACGAGGGGGAAAAAGATGTTCAAGTAGCGGGCCTCCTCTCAACGCAAAGGGGCTTTGTAAGAAAGTAAATTGAGGGAAAAGGGCTGTCAACATGAATCTGGTGACCGATCAGCCAGCTAGGGGCCGATCCACCCTCGAGGATTCGGGAATTGTGAGTTGACATAGAAGGCCTAAAATTCTATATTCTACATTTATATACCCATTCTGTTCCACATCGCCGCCCTTCCGATTCTTGAAACTTGCTATGGTCCAACGACTTAGGCGTTTACTACATTGCGCTTGGCCAACTGCCAATCTTGTTTATAAACAAGAGAACGAACTGAAGCCCCTTGATGCCTTCGCGTCAGGGGGTTTTTGATTTCAGTCTATTAAACTGTCACTTTTGGCACCGACCCGGGAGCCCGCTCATGGACAAGATATCCGATAAGATCGTGAACGTGGGATTGACATTCGACGACATTCTGCTCGTCCCCGGAAGATCCGAGGTCCTGCCGAGGGAGGTCGACCTGACGACCCGAGTGACACGACGAATCCGGTTGAACGTCCCCCTCGTTAGCGCAGCGATGGACACGGTAACCGAGGCCCGTCTGGCAATTGCATTGGCCCAGGAGGGTGGAATCGGGATCGTGCACAGAAACATGACGGTTGAGGATCAGGCCGAAGAGGTGGAAAAAGTAAAGCGCTCCGAAAGCGGAATGATCGTAGATCCCGTGACGCTGCAGCCTGGAGACTACCTCTACCAGGCCCTGGATCTGATGAAAAAATACCGGATCTCAGGAGTACCGATCGTCGACAACGGCAGAAAGTTGGTGGGCATCCTCACGAACCGAGATCTTCGGTTTGTGAAAGACGTACATCGAAAGGTAGAGGATGTTATGACCAGAGACGGTCTGGTCACCGCCAAACTCGGGATATCTCTGGAAGAGGCACAAGAGATCCTTCAGGCCAACCGGATCGAAAAACTCCCAGTCATTGACGATGCTGGAATCCTGAAGGGATTGATCACCGTCAAAGACATCGAAAAGAAAACGCAATTCCCCGATGCGTGCAAAGATGATCTGGGCCGCCTTCGTGTCGGAGCAGCCGTCGGCGTCGGTCCCGAATTTTTGGCCCGAACCGAGGCCCTGGTAGACCGTGAGGTGGATGTCATCGTCATCGACTCGGCGCACGGCCACTCGAGGGGCGTGCTCGAGGCCGTAGAGACATTTAAGTCCAAGTATCCCGACGTTGAAACGATCGCAGGTAACGTTGCGACGGCAGAGGCAGCGAAGGACTTGATATCGGCCGGAGCGGATGGAATCAAAGTTGGAATGGGTCCTTCGGCGATCTGTACGACGAGAGTCATCGCCGGAGTCGGCATACCTCAGATCACGGCAATCATGAACTGTGTGGAAGCTGCCGACAAGGTTGGCGTGCCGGTCGTTGCCGACGGCGGAATCACACAATCCGGAGACATTACAAAAGCGATCGCAGCGGGTGCAGGTTCTGTGATGATCGGCTATCTTTTCGCGGGAACCGACGAGAGCCCGGGCGAGACGGTCATCTATCAAGGTCGAACGTTCAAGGTCTACCGTGGGATGGGTTCCCTCGGGGCGATGCAGCGCGGCAGCAAAGACCGCTACTTCCAGACCAATGTCGACTCCGACAAGCTGGTACCTGAAGGCATTGAAGGTCAGGTGCCCTACAAAGGATCGCTATCTGGATTCATCTATCAACTCGTGGGCGGTTTGAGAGCAGGAATGGGCTACTGTGGAACGAGAACGATCGAAGAGCTTCGAAAGAATGGTCGTTTCGTGAAGGTCACTTCCGCTGGCGTGAAGGAAAGCCACGCGCACGATATTGCGATAACCAAGGAGGCACCAAACTACCGCCTTGAATAATTCCTCAACCTGACCCGCTCGAATTCCGGTAAACATGTCGATCGATATTGAACGAATCCGAGAAGATTTTCCGGTGACTCGGAAATGGATCTACATGAATCACGCCGGAATCGCACCCATTTCCCGAAGGGTGAACCGATCCGTTAACGGCCTCCTCAAGGACGTGGCGCAGAACGGGATGGCGGGCGCCTCCAAGTGGCAGAAGGTCTACAGCAGAACGCGGACGCTGGCAGCACGCCTGATCGGCGCACACCCCTCCGAAATAGCCTTCCTGAAGAACACCACAGATGGTATCTTGATGGTCGCCAACGGATTGCCCTGGCGTCGAGGGGACAACGTGGTCATCGCCGATCGCGAGTTCCCATCCAATGTCTACCCCTGGTTGAGCCTGGGATCTCGGGGAGTGGAGACCAGACGGGTCCCCGAGATGAACGGACGCATTCCTACGGATCGCCTCCTCGAAGCCGTGGATGAACACACGCGCCTCCTGTCGATCAGCTCCGTCCAGTTCGCGTCCGGTTTCAGACACGACCTGAACGCGATTGGCGATTTTTGCGGTCAACGCGGTGTTCTATTTTTTGTGGACGCGATCCAGAGTCTGGGAGTCATGAGATTCAATGCTGCTGATGCAGGAATCGACTTCGCCTCGGCGGACGGACACAAGTGGCTGCTTGGACTCGAAGGTGCATCGGTCTTCTTCTGCTCTCGGCGAGCGATGGATCACCTGCGCATCGACCTGGGCTGGGCGAACGTCGTGAACCCGATGGATTTTCTATCCTACGACACCACCCCGCTTCCAGATGCCCGCCGGTTCGAATCAGGGACCCTCAACACGGCGGGAATCTATGGACTCAAGGCCTGTCTTGAACTCATCGACGAGGTCGGCGTGGAAGAAATCGAACAGAGGGTGTTTTTGCTCACAGACCGACTCTGCCTGGGACTCGAAGAAAAGGGATTCAAGGTCATCAGTTCTCGCAGGCCTGATGAAAAATCCGGAATCGTCACGGCGCATCACCCTGGGTTCAGCGCAGAGGTCCTTTTAGAGCGCTTGCGCGATCGAGGCGTCGTTGCAACCGTCCGCGGGGGCTGCCTAAGATTCTCGCCCCATTACTATAATAGAGTGGAGGAAGTCGACACCGTTCTGGCGTCCTCCCGTAGTTCTAACTCGCAAGCCCATTCACAAGAGGTGGACCCTATGGAATTGGACCGTGACAAACTGCTTGAAATCTACCGCAGAATGCTGATGATCCGCAGGTTCGAAGAACAGACCTGGAATGTCTACACAAGGGGTCTGATGGCTGGATTGGCCCACCTCTACATCGGTGAGGAAGCCGTCGCCGTCGGTGTCTGCTCTTCCCTTCGAAAGGACGATTCGATCACGAGTACGCACAGGGGCCACGGGCACTGTATTGCGAAGGGCGGCGAACTCTACCGGATGATGGCGGAAATTATGGGAAAGGCCACCGGCTACTGCAAGGGCAAGGGCGGATCCATGCATATCTTCGACATGAAGCTCGGAATCCTTGGCGCGAATGGGATCGTCGGAGGGAGCTTCGGCATTGCAACAGGCGCTGCCCTTTCGGCAAAGATGCAGGGAACTGACCGAGTAACGGCCTGCTTCTTCGGAGACGGTGCGGCGAACCAGGGTGTCTGGATGGAGGTGATGAACCTGGCTGCCGTATGGCAGCTTCCCGTGATTTACGTGTGCGAGAACAACCAGTATGGCGAATACACCCCGATGAACAGTGTCACGGCCGGAAAAAGCATCGCGGCGCGGGCAGAGCCATTCGGCATCCCGAACTGCCAGGTAGACGGCACCGATGTCCTGGCCGTTCACGAGGCGGCAAGCGAAGCGGTGGAAAGGGCGCGTTCTGGCGCGGGCCCGGGAATGATCGAATGCATCACGTACCGCTTCAGAGGCCACCATGTCGGCGATCCAGGCCTCCATTACCGCGAACAGGAAGAGATCGATGAGTGGGTGAAACGAGACTGTATTCAAAAATTTCACAAAAAGCTCGTGGACGAGGGAACGGCCTCAGAGGATGAACTGAAAGCGATCGATGATGCGGTTCAGCAAGAGGCCGAGGAAGCCGTCGAGAAGGCAACGGCCGACCCCATGCCCGATCCAAGCGAAGTTTTGGAGGATCTCCATGCCTGAAGAACGGATCATAACCTTCGGAGAGGCAGTTCGCGAGGCCCTGGCCGAGGAGATGACGAGGGACTCGAAAGTATTCATGATGGGAGAGGACATCGGAAACCACGGGTCAGTCTTCAAGATCCTGGAGGGTCTGCTGGATCAATTCGGACCGGAGCGCGTTCGGGACACACCGATTTCCGAGGCAGGGTTCGCGGGATCGGGTGTCGGCGCAGCGCTGGCAGGAATGCGCCCCGTCGTTGACATCATGTTCGGTGATTTCGCAACGCTCGCGATGGACCAACTCGTCAACCAGGCTGCCAAGATCCGATACATGTCCGGGGGCCAGGCTATGGTGCCGCTCACGGTTCACATTACCATGGGCGCCGGACGGTCCTCGGCCGCCCAGCACTCACAAAGCCTCCACGCCTGGTTTGCGCACATTCCCGGCCTCAAGGTCGTGCTGCCGTCTACGCCCTATGACGCAAAAGGTCTGTTGAAAACGGCAATCCGGGATGATAATCCCGTGATCGTCTTCGAACATAAAATGATGTACCGTCAAGAGGGACCCGTTCCCGAAGAGGATTACACGATTCCCCTGGGCGAGGCCGACATCAAACGCGAGGGAGATGACGTGACCATCGTGGCGACCTCCAGTATGGTCTACGTCGCCCTCGACGCGGCCACGGAATTGGAAAAAGAAGGCATCTCTGCCGAGGTGATCGACCCCAGGTCCCTGGTTCCGCTCGACCAGGATACGCTCGTCGCCTCTGCCTCCAAGACCGGTCGAGTCGTGATCGTCGATGAGGGATGCAGGAATTTCGGGATCACGGCACAGCTCGCCGCCACGATCACGGAGGGGGCCTTCGACTACCTGGATGCCCCCGTCGCCCGGATCGCGGCGATGGATGTACCGGTACCCTTCAGCCCGTCGATCGAGTTCGAGACGATTCCAAACAAGGAGAAGGTCCTGGAGGGAGTTCGGTCTCTATTCCAGCAGGCCTAGCTGGCCGATCAGCAGGCAGCCGCTTCCAATAAGACTGTTCCGTACAAACGAAACGCCCGGTGTGCCAGTCCAGAACACCGGGCGTTTCGCGTTTTCAGGCTGTTTTCAGACAAGTGCCTGAACCCCTCTATTTATGTATAGCCTTGCCTAAATCCTCCGCCTCCTCGAGCATTTCCCGAAGAATTCCCAGGCCGCCCTTGAAAAAATCAGAATCGGTGATGTCTACTCCCATTTTCTTGAGAAGGATTTCTGGGGCCTCCGATCCACCCGCGGAAAGGAGGTTGAAGTAGCGTGGAACGAAGTCTCGCCCCTCTTCCCGATACTTCTGGTAAAGCGCCAGGACCAGGAGTTCGCCAAAGGCGTAGGCATAGCAGTAAAATGGCGTATGGATGAAATGGGGGATGTACATCCACCAGCAAGAGTAGTTCTCCGTGAGTTCCACCGAGTCGCCGTGCATCGGCCCGTTTGCCTCGATCCAGAGGTGACCGATTCTGTCCGCTGAAAGTTCCCCCTCTTCGCGCCGCGCGGCGTGTAGCTTCTGCTCGAACCGCGTAAGCACCACCTGACGAAAAGCAGTCGCAAAGGCATCTTCCAGCTTGCTGCAGAGCAGGCCGAGACGAACCTCCGGATCCGTTTCAAGCTCCATTAGACGATGAAAAACCAGCATCTCCCCGAACACACTCGCAGTTTCCGCGAGTGTCAACGGTGAATTGCTTTGGAGGTATCCCCGTTCGCTTCCAAGAGACTGATGGATGCCGTGACCCAGCTCGTGGGCCACCGTCATCACATCTCGGATCCGATCCGTATAATTTACAAGGATATAGGGATGCACTGAGGGAACCGTACTGGAGCAGAAGGCGCCGCCCCGCTTGCCGAGCCGCGGGTCCGCATCGATCCACGAGTTTTTGAAGAATGCACGCACGATCTCTCCCGCTCTCTCGTCGAAGCCGGAGTACGCAGTCTCGACGATGCTTCGACTTCGCTCCCAGCCACACGCGGGAGGATCCGGAAACGTCGGTGCGTATCGATCGTAGTCAAACAATCGATCCAAACCCAGGAGACGCGCCTTGAACCTGTAATATCGCTGAACGATGTCGTGCCCGGATTCGCTGGCGGTCAACAGGGTATCAACTCTCTCCTGGTCAATCTCGTTCGAGAGATTCCGTGAAGCCATTGGCGTCTGATACGATCGCAGACCATCATCCACTTTGTGATCCAGAACAACAACATTGAAGATATAAGTAAGCAGTTGGCTGTGGGAGCGAAGTCCTCCGGTGAGACCTTCCGACGCTGCACGCCTCTGATCCTGGTCCGGATGATAGAGCAGCGCGAGTACCTGCTGCTCGTTCATTTCTCTCACCTCACCATCACACTCAATCTGAAACCGAGCGGCGGATAGTGTTTCGTCGAACAGCCGAACGAAAGCTCGTGATCCCGTGTTGGCCTTCTCTTCAAGAATCTTTTCCTCTGGTTCTGTAAGTCGATGTGGACGGAAGTGAAGCTCCTTCTCCAGGTAGTGGCGGTAGCGCGAAATCTCGGGGGCGCCAAGCAGGGACTCCGCTCTGCTTTCCGGGACTTCGAGCCACTCAAGCTCGAAGAATATTAGGTGCTTACGAATATCTGTGCTGCGCTCACGCACGGACTGAAGAAGGGCGCCACGCTCCTGGTCATCGCTTTGAGCAGCGTGGAGAAGATGGGAATATGAGAGCACGCGCCCGACCTGTTCCAAGATTTTCTCGTATTCGGTAAGCGCTTCAAAAAGCTTTGCGGGCGTGAGACCTTCTTCGTCGCGAATCTTCCCTCTGTAATCGCGTTCGAATTCTTTTGCCCGCCTCAGTGCCGCTTCCAGATCCCTATTGAGCAAAGGGTCGTCCGTCCCTGCATAGAGATCACTCAGGTCCCAACCAATCCCCGCTGCGCTCGACTTCTCAACTGAACGTTCTGTCATCTTGATTTCCCACCGTGTGTTCAAGATTGATCGTACGAGTACGCCAGAATAATTTCTCAATCTTCACATTCACCTCGGCCAAATTACATAGGCGAAAACTCCAGCGCAAGACGAATTCGCACGATTCAGAAGCGAAAGAAAAAGTCGGAAAATTAAAGATTAGACTTGATTCTCAACCTTAAACGGTCTTATATTCAAATTTGAAATAAGAAAATTCAGTTTCACGTGATAGATTCATGCAACTTAAGGGAAGGGGAACCTTCCTGAAAATTTCAAAGTGAGGAGGTGAACGCGATGCCGAAGGCCAAGAAAGCTAAGAAGGCCAAGAAAGCCAAGAAGGCCAAGAAGGCTAAGAAGGCCAAGAAGGCCAAGAAGGCCAAGAAGGCCAAGAAGGCCAAGAAGGCCAAGAAGGCCAAGAAGGCTAAGAAGGCTAAGAAGGCTAAGAAGGCTAAGAAGGCCAAGAAGGCCAAGAAGCCTGCTAAGAAGGCCAAGAAGGCCAAGAAGGCCAAGAAGGCTAAGAAGGCCAAGAAGGCTAAGA
Source organism: Candidatus Latescibacterota bacterium (assembly GCA_965248435.1). Classification (GTDB taxonomy): domain Bacteria; phylum Latescibacterota; class UBA2968; order UBA2968; genus CBDFJH01. The sequence continues at coordinate 4,189,525 of OZ252100.1, read as the reverse complement.
AAGCCAAGAAGGCTAAGAAGGCTGCCAAGAAGCGCAGAAGATAAAGGGCCGTCTTCTCTTTTCGAAACCACCCCCTCAGTTGTCGGAAGCTGGCGATACCTTCCGAATAGGATGAGGGAAAGACTCAAAAACCTAGAAAGCCTCCGCGCATCGCGGAGGCTTTTCTTTGTTGTCCTGCACGGGCTTTAGGGTTGACATAAATTGATGGAAAGTTAAATTGATCACACCGCAAGATTGCACCGCGTAGAACGAGAAGGCCCAACATATATAACCCAAGACTTCTCAAGGTCTTATAAAAAATGACGATATTAAGATAGAGATCTGTAGAAGCAGTGCACGAACAAAACGCCAAGGGCCTTCCCTCCTTTTCGGGAGGAGACAGCAATGAGAAATCTTAAGCTCCGCATATCTCTCGTGGCGACGGGATTGATCCTGCTCGCGTTGGCTTCGGGTTGGTTCGGTGCCCGGTTTTTGAAGGAGGCCACCGAGCAGATTCAGGAGGTTCATCTAGGCATCGCCGCCTTCGTCTTCATCGGGCTGTGCGGCATGGCCCTGCACGGGCTTTTGGAAAGAGGATTGAATCCCATCCTGACCTTGACGGACACGTTCGCGATGATGAGGGCAGGAGACCTCAATCCCAGGCTACCTGTTGAGGGCCCGGACGAGATGCAGCAGATGGCCCTGGCCTTCAATGAGATGATGGAGGATCTGGAGATCCAGATCCGTGAAGTGACTGAGGAAAAACAGTCTGCCGAAAAAGCGCGGCAGTGTCTCGTCGAACAGGTTCAAGATTGCGACAGGTTCCACGCGCTGGTCGACTCGGCACCCCTCGGTGTCGCCATGGCTGACGCGGAGCTGAATATCGTCTACCAGAACGCCGCATCCGAGTCCGGGTTGCAACAGTTGTCCTCCTTCCTCACCTGGAACGCCGAAGTCGTCGTTGGCAGGTCCCTCACCCTGCTCTATCCGGACGAAGAAGCAGCACGTAGAATCCTGTCTGATCCCGATCTCATGCCCTGGGAAACCAGCGTCTCTGTCGGACCTTACGAAGTAGAACTCAACGCCAACGCCGTCTACAACTCTGAAGGGGACTATATCGGTCCTATGCTCATATGGCAGGTCGTAGACGAACCCGGGGAGATTGCGGCCGAAACCCTCGAGGAAAGCACGGCAGCCTCCCTGCAGGAACACCGGGCGGGAACTTCCTCAAATGGCGCAGCTGCCGCCGCAGCCGCACGCTTGGAACGAGGTTCCTCGCTGGTCGGCCGCAGTGTCAGACTGCTTTCTGACCGTGTTTCTACGATCACTTCTATGGTAGAAGCCCTGTGCAACGAGGGAGAGAATCTTCGCCGCTACGTGGAAGAGACGCGGCAGCGTACTCAAAATACAGCCTATTTGACCGCGGAAAGATCCGAGTCGCTATGGGACCTGATAAATGAGCTGAATGGGAGAGTCGAAAGAGCGCGTGCTTCGACCGTTCACATCAAACGTCTCCGCAAGGCGCTCAACGAAGCCGATGTCATTCCTGAGTTCGTGAAGAACTTTGGGCAGTCTATTGAGCATATGGCTCTGGAAGCGCGCATGGAAGTAAGTCGCGCCGGTGATGCCGGAGCCGGAATGAAAGTCGTCGTTGAAGAGATTCGGAGGCTGGGCAAGGAAGCGTCCAGACTTAGCAGGCTCGTGGTTGGGAAGTTGGACCGCACCCGATCGGAAGTAGACGACACTTTAGGCCGTTGGGAAGAGGACAAGGCGGACGTCCGGTCAGGTGGTCGCGTTGCAAAGCGGGCAGAGGCTGCGTTGGAGCGTATCGATCGCGATTTGAGCGATCTCAACAAAAGGACAGAGCTGTTGGCGGAAATAGCCGTCGGCCAGTCTGAGATTGGGTCCCATATCTCTGAGCAGTTGACACAACTGAGTGAAGTGGTTGGGGTGACTTTGCGGGTTGCTCAGGAACAGATGCGTTTGGTCCAAAGATCACTTGGGGCAAAAGGGGATCAACCTGAAATATCGGTCGAACAGCACGTGTGAAATTCACGACAAGGCAATTATCCTCGACCAAATGGCGGCCCCTGGGCCGTCTTTTTTTGTTGGTTTCTTGACAATCCCGTATGAATTCTGCATGGTACATCTGCCACTCTCAACCTGACTTACAAAGGATATCGCTATGCGTCTCGCTGCTCTGATTTCTATCTTTTTATTCTTTGTTGGCCTTCAAAGCGGATGCAGTTCCGAAACGGATGCCCGCATCGCTCAGATTAAGCTTCCCACGATCCAGTGCTCGGCGTGCGCGAAGACGGTCTCCGATGCACTGAAGCAGCTTCCCGGAGTGGAAGAAATCAACGTGGACCAAAAGAAGCAGATGGCAGAAGTTCGATATTTGGCCGGCAAGACAGACCTTGCCCAGTTGGAGATGACCGTGGCCTCCGCGGGCTACACCGCAAATGAGACAAAGGCGGATCCCGAGGCCTACGGAGCACTTCCCGACTGTTGCAAGATCCAGGACAAGAAATAGGGATGGCGCCTGGGTGCCAGGACCAGATCCAGGCCATCGAGAATCTCCTGCAGGCATTCGAAGACGCAGTCTCGCAGGCCGACCTGGACACGCTCTCGCGGCTCTTCTGCGAGGAAGCAACGGCGGTCTTCTCTGGAATGCCCGAACCTGTCAGAGGACGGAAGGACGTTCTTGACGTTTGGAAGCGCCACACTGCGAAGTGGTCAGACGTTCGGATCTTCCGGCGAAACACTCGGATCAGAGTCCGCGGCGATGTTGCCTGGGGATTCTTTCTCTGGGACGGGGAAGGGAACGCCGAAGGAGAACGGTATCGCCTGGAGGGTGAGAGGATGAGCGTGGTGTTGCTCGCGAGAAACGGAAGCTGGAAGCTCGCCCACACGCACGCCTCGATGCCCTACCGAGACTGGGATTCACATCGGATAGACCGGTGACACTCTGTCGCTTCTCATCGCACCAATAATCGTATCGCCACGAAAGTTCTGACTCAGGTGAAAGGAGGGCCCCTTGCCTGGCCTTTTCCCTTCTGCGTTTAGAATGCCGACCCTGCTGCAGACGAGGCCGAATCTGCCTCCGCCCACGACCCCGCGTCCGCTGACGCCGGATACCAACAGTGAGCCGAATTCAGCGCGGGCAGCAGGCGCTTCGCTCATCAACTCGACGCTCGCCGACACGAGCCAGCTGAACGGCATGGGCGGGAAGGTCGACCTGATGGTGTAGTCGTGAGGGGCGAAAGTCGTTCTCCTTCAAAGCCTGTCAGATCATATCCACACCCCAAATACTTCATCAAGGCATCGTCTCCGTAATGAGCCCCGCTTCGCCCGTATTGCATCCACACCATTTCCCTCTCCTTGTTCACGACAAAAATAGCCGGTCGAATCTGATCAGGGCCCAAAACCAAATCTAGCTTCTTTGCCAGATCCAGCTTGGGATCTTCCACAAATGGATAAGGAAATCTCGTCTGCTTCCGGACTTCTGCAAGCGCTTGCTGAGGTCCGGGAGATAGGACGACAAATGTCGCCCCACACGATTCTAGTTGAGGAAGCAGCCTGTTAAGTCTGACGAGTTGATTGACACAGACCGAACACCACGTCGCTTTGAGGGTAACGATCACCAGCCTCTTCTCTTTCGCAAGTCTTTCCACTTCCACGCTCTTCCCATCGATGTCCCTCAGCGCCTCAGGAAGCACATAGGTCACATTTTCTGGCCTCTCAGAGGAGGCGAGACTGGTTGCAGCGGAAAGCCACAGGCAAATCCACCTCCGACGAACGAAGTTCCTTCCCATGCTCAAGAATCCTCCTGAATCGTCCCGTCTATTCCTCCGGGTCGCAATTCCGAAAACGAATTAATAGATTCGAAACGGACTGTCAAGTTTGATTCCGGTTTTTCGACTTGACGATCGGAGCTTTGGGCCTATTTTGGAGTCAGCCTTTGCCTGAATCCGTCATTCCTGGCACCTGGGATTTTCCTATGTCTGGGTCGATCTTGGATCGCTTTGTTCAACGAGGCAGTTTCTCCACGGAATTCTCTGCGATCCCTGCTTTCGCAGGGACATGCCTCTGCGTCCCTGCGGTTGGAATTTCCTTGATTCTGGCCAACCCAAGAGGACAGTCATGAGCTCAGTCAGTCAAGGGCTCGGCCGGGGCGAGCGGGCGCCCGATTTCGTATTGCCCGATGAGGAAGGGAATCCAGTACGCTTCTACGCCCGTGCCGGAGGACGTCCCACGGTCCTCCTGTTCTGCGGCGACCTGAGCACGGAACAGCTTTGCCGATTCTCTGAGGCGCTGAACCCGAGCGGCGATTCAGATCTGTCCGTCTTCGGAGTTCAGGTTGGATCGAACAAGCCGGATGCCTCCATTCCCTTTCAAGTCTTCTTTGACGAACAGGGTAAAGTGAAGCAAGCCTACCGTCTCGAAGATGATGGACCAGCGTTCCTGTTTGTGCTCGATTCCAACCTGAGAGTAGTCGGATCCGTGGCATACGTCGATGCTCGATCCTCTGCCGATGAGGCCCTCTCCATCATCCAGGCATCACAAGTTCATCGCGAAGTGGTGGAGGTTACCGCTCAGGCCCCGGTGCTCTTCGTCCCCAATGTGCTGGATCTTGAAATCTGCCAGTTCCTGATTCAGGTTTGGGGGACACGGGACAACGTCGAAACCGGTGTCGAACGCTCTCACGGTGCGCGCCGTGAGGATGCCTTGAGTCCGGAAGCTAAGCGGAGACGCGACCACATCGTGGCCGATGAAAAACTGTTGAAGATGCTCACCTCTACGATCGGCCGGCGCGTGATGCCGGAAGTTCAGCGCTCGTTCGCCTACTCGGCAACGCGCTTCGAAGGCTTCAAGGTTGCCTGCTATGACAGCCAGACCGGTGGATTCTTCCAGGCCCATCGGGACAATTTGAGCCCTTCGACGGCCCACCGACGTTTCGCGCTCACGCTGAACCTCAACGAAGACTACGAAGGCGGCCGCCTGCGTTTCCCTGAATTCGGCCAGATGCTCCATAGGCCCGGAGCCGGCGAGGCCCTGGTCTTCTCCTGCTCGCATTTGCACGAAGTCACAGAGGTCACGCAGGGCCGCAGGTTTACCCTGCTCTCTTTCCTTTTCGGCGCCGAGGACGTGAGGACACCGAAGCAGTGAGATCACCCCCCCCGAGAGGACGATCGACATGAATGTCCTGATCACCGGCGCGGCCGGTAAGGTCGGACGCTGTATCGCAGAGGGCCTGAAGCAAAGGCATCACATTCGTGGATTCGACGTCGTGCCCATGCCGGACGTCGAAGACAGCATCGTGGGGGATCTCGGGGACCTGGACACCCTCCTGACTGTGACTCGAGGAATGGATGCGGTGATTCACCTGGCTGCGGCCGCAGGATCCAATTCCGTTTGGGAAGAAGTCCTGTCCGCCAACATCATCGGGCTCCGCAACCTCTTCCAGGCCGCGCTCAAAAACGATGTGCGCCGCATCGCCTTTGCGAGCCGGGCCGGCCTGGTCGGCGACTATCCGGAAGATAGAATGCGCACGGTGGACCTTCCGATTCACGCTGGCCATTACTATTCGATCAGTAAAGCCTTCGGTGAAAACATGGGATACATGTACGCCCATCGATTCGACATGGAAGTCGTTTGTGTCCGTATCGGAAACTTCAGAGCTCACCCCACCCATCCCCATCACCTTGCCCACGTCGACGCCGTCAACGTCTTCGAGCGCGCGATTCTCCAGCCCGATGTAAAATTCGAAATCGTTTACGGCGTCTCCGACAGTACGTGGCCGTTGTATGATGTCGATCACGGGCGCAGGGTGATCGGGTATCATCCGCAGGAAAAGTCAGACACCCGGCCCGGCCAATCGCCGTAGAGACGCCCCGGGTGGGGCGTCTCTAAAGAGGTATCCAATGCAGTTCAGACAACTCGGAAAGGACGGTCCGGAAGTCTCGGCCATCGGGCTTGGAACCTGGCCGATTGGCGGGGGTCTGGGTCACGTCGAGGAACAGCAGGGAATCGCCGTGGTCCGCGCCGCCATCGATAGCGGGATCACCCTGCTAGATACAGCACAGTCGTATTACACCAGCGAAGATACACTGGGAAAGGCCCTTAAAGACGGCTATCGAGAGAGATGTTTCCTTTGTACCAAAGTCAGCTCGGGTTACTCTCGGGAAGATATCCAAAATGGCATGGACAACAGTCTGCGCGGTCTCGGTGTGGACCACGTCGACCTCTATCAAATCCACGACTGGAAGTCCGAATATCCGATCGACGAAAGCATGGAGGCCATGGCCCGGCTTCAGGAACAGGGCAAGACCCGCTTCATCGGGGTCTCGAACTTCAACGATGAACAGATGCGCCTCGCGCTCCAGACCGCACGGTTCCAGTCCAACCAGCCGCGCTACAACATGTTTGCCCGAAGAATCGAACCTGAAGACATCCCCTTCTGCGAGCAGGAGGGGATCGGCATCCTCCCCCACAGCCCACTGAGTCAGGGCCTCCTCACAGGAAAGTACGCCCCTGGCCACCTGTTTCCGGAGGATGACGCGAGGTCCAGGAAGCCCCATTTCAAGGGTGAAAAATTTGCATCCTACCTGTCGTCTTCAGAACGCCTGAAGGACATTGCAACGGAGAAGGGCGTCACACTCATCCAGCTTGCCCTCGCCTGGATTCTGCGCCTCCCCGCGATCTCGTGCGTCCTTGTCGGTGCCAAAACGACAGGGCAGCTCCGAGAGCATATCGGTGCCGCTGACATCGTGTTCAGTCAAGAGGAGCTGGACCGCATCGACAATGTCCTCGCGTCTGCGCCCAAGGGCTTGTAACACAATATCCTTACCATTGCTTGACACATCTATGGCACCTCCGTATTATACATTTTAGTATCCTCTTGATATCCTCGCCGCCCACGCATAGATCTCCTTACCAACGCCGGATTGTCGTGAGCATGTGGAATGAAGACCCTTGTCGTCTCCAGCCTGTTCGCATTTCTACTTTCCGTTTCCAAGACGGCGGCAGACGGGCCCACGTTTTACTTCGATGGCATCCTGGACCTGGCGAACGCCTTCAGTGAAAAAGGCGCCCCCGCGGTAAACCGACTCCGGAGAAGTGACAGCCTGTTCGATAACATAAGATTTACCCTCTCCGGCGACGCTGTTTTGAGCGATCGCCTCACGCTCTTCAATCAGATCATCCTGGACCCCACAAGCAAAGCCCACGTTTCATCCTACTTTCGTTCTTACGTCCGCTACACCGCCTACGAATCTGCAAAGGCAGACCTCCATTTCGAGGCCGGCAAGATCCCGACCGTTTTCGGGGCCTTCGGCCCACGCGCATACTCGGATCGCAACCCCCTGGTCAGCGCGCCGCTCATCTACCACTACTTCACCTCTCTGCGCTCGAACCAGCTCCCTGCGGACAATGCCGACCTGCTGGCCCACAGGGGCGAGGGGCCCTTCGACGCGTTCGGAGGATTCGCGGGGGGAGGCTCCAGTCTGGGATTCAACGGGCTCCCGATCATCTACGACGTCTGTTGGGACGTAGGCGTGAAGGCCTTCGGTTCCGCCTGGCGCCTGGAGTATCAGGCGGCGGTGACCCAGGGCACGCTTTCTGATCCCAGGAACTCCGGAGGCGACAACAACGACGGAAAGCAGATCGCCTTTCGCATAGGACTGGTGCCATTAACGGGCCTAATCATTGGCGCCTCGTATGCTCAGGGGCCCTACTTGGATCAGTCAGTCGGCGAGGCGCTGCAAGGGCAAGACGTAGAGGACTTCGCTCAGCAAGTTGCGGGTCTGGACTTGGAACTCGGCATCCGGCATCTCAAAGTCATCGGCGAGCTGATATTCAACCACTGGGAGGTCCCGAATATCACCGACGAAGGGGGGAACCGAACAGACCTGACAAACGTCGGAGGATACATCGAGGCGAAATACGCATTTCGGCCCGGCCTCTACGGTGCCGTCCGTTATGACCGCCTGACCTTCGGCGAGATCCACGATGAAACGGGTGGCAAGGTTCCGTGGGATGAACCGATCCAGCGGTGGGAATGGGGCATCGGCTATTACCTGCACGACGGCGTCATCGCCAAGGTGTTACGACAGGACATACGGGTGGAGCACCTCAACGCGCCCGACTCGGTGAACCATTTCTGGGCGACTCAGCTCTCTGTCTCCTTCTGAAGCCCCATGCGACTTCTCTCTCTGCTCATTACGCCCCTTCTCATCTCTGTCGCTCCTGGTATGGCGTTCTCAGGAACGATCGCGGGGACGGTCACCGTCAAGGCCACTAAGAAAGCGAAGCGGCCTGCCCGGTATTACCTGGGCCCTTACCGGTCCGCACGAACCCGCGATGCACACGGGGCGAGTCAGCAGGATGTCGTCGTCTACCTGGAAGGGCTTGCGGCCGGTCGGACCGTTTCGACCGCATCTTCCCCTCCGGTGATGTCCCAGAAAAACGAAGCCTTTGTCCCTCGTGTCCTGCCAGTGCTGGCGGGGACGACCGTCGAGTTCCCAAACCTGGATGATTTTTATCACAATGTCTTCTCCGTGATGGCGGGAGACCGGTTCGACCTGGGTCGATATGCCAAGGGAAAGACCCCCCGTGAAACTTTCTCAACACCGGGTGTCATCGTCGTACGCTGTGAGATACACGCCGGGATGAAGGCCTTCATCCGTGTCCTCGAAACGCCCTACTTCACCGTTCCGGCCGATGACGGTGCCTACTCGTTTACCGACATCCCACCTGGACAATACACGCTCAAGGCCTGGCATCCTTCTCAGGGGGAACAGTCTCGCGACATCGTCGTTCCTGAATCCGGGATGGCAAAAGCCGACTTCTCATTCTAAACCCGACGATCCCATTGAATAGGTCTCTCAGGAGTCGTCTGGACACTGCTCGACGATGGAATACATACGGCTAGGGTGTGCCGGGGTCAAGGTCTCCAGAATCGCACTGGGCCTAGGCTTTAGAGGCCAGTCCTCAGTGGCCGAAGCCAGGCGCGTCATCGAGCACGCCATAGATTCGGGCGTCAACTTCATCGACTGCGCTAACTTCTACCACCTCCGGGACGGACCGTTGTCCGAGGAAGTCCTGGGTGCTGTCCTCGAAACCAGGCGCAAAGAGGTCGTAATCACGTCCAAGGTCTTCGGAAAGATCGGCCCTGGCGTGAACGACGGCGGCAGCTCCAGGGTTCACATCCTGTCCGAAGTCGAGAAGTCGCTCGATAGACTGCGCACCGACCATATCGACGTTTACCTGCTTCATTCATTCGACGAAGAAACGCCCATCGAGGAAACGATAAGGGCCCTGGACGATCTCGTGACCTCGGGCAGGGTCCGCTACGTCGGCGTCTGCAACTTCAAAGCCTGGCAGGTGTGCAGGGCCTTGTGGGCCGGGGACAGACTGGGCGCCGATCCACTCGTGACCATTCAGAACCCCTACAGCCTCATGAACCGGACGCTTGAGGGAGAGATGTTCGGCCTGATTCGAGACCAGAGTCTCGGCGCGATGGCCTTCAGTCCGCTCGGCGCGGGTCTGCTCAGCGATCTGTATACGCCGGGCGAGCCGCCGCCCGCAGGCTCACTCTGGGCGGTGAAGGACCGGGAGCGTTTCGACCGCTCGCTTTCCGGTCAGATTCCGGCGATCATCGGCGTCCTGCGCGACATCGCGGCACAGAGAGAAAAGACCTTGGCACAGGTCGCACTCAATTGGGTCATATCGAAGCCGGAGATCACCGTCGCGATCTCTGGCAGCGATACGATCGAGCAGCTCGATGAGAACCTGGGCGCGGTCGGCTGGGCCCTGTCTGCCGATGAGATCGCCAGGTTAGACCGGGTGTCCGAAGGCACTGAACTCAGCTTCTCCAACCTCTAGGTAGGTGTCAAGCGACGGATCCCAATGAACAAATTTCTGAGTCTGCGCGCCAAAATGCTGATGTTCACGTTCGGAGTCGTGGCCGTTCTCGTGGGCCTGTCCCTTGCGGTCACCCACCGCTTCGTGGCCGCCCGCGTGCAACAGGAGATCGGCGAGGAGCTCGAGAAGACGGAGGTCGTCTTCAAAACGTTCATGCAGGAAAGAGCGAGATGGCTCCTCTCCCAGAGCCTCGTCGTTGCTGAGGACCCCCGCTTTACGGCCACGCTGGACATTCTAGATCCAGATCTCGAATATCAGTCCCGTACTGTCCTGCGCGAAGCCAGACGGTTTCAGAACATCATCGGAAGTGACATCTTTCTCGTGGTAAATCAGAACGGTCGGGTCTTGACCCGGCTGGAAGTTTCCATCTCAGAAGGCGGTGAGCTGGGTGATCTTTCGACGGTGCGGGCGGCTCTTGAAGGAACCGAGGCGTCGGGTATCTGGAAGCGGGAGTCCGCAGAGCTTCTCGTCAGGAGCGTCCCGATACGCGACGCTGGAGAAGTCCTGGGCACCCTCAGTGTCGGCTGCGACAAGTCGAGCGATTTCGGTCCGATCCTGCAGGACCTGGTCCTGGACGCGGAGAGCGAGCCTCTTCTCCAAGCGCTGCGTTCAGGCGACAGGTCACGCGTGGTCAACCTTGCGAGAAAGATTCTGACTGCGGGAGGCGACCTGGTCGCCGTCACCGATGCGACAGGATCCGTCCTCACCTTGATCGAACGTCAAGTGAGTTATGGCGCGGACCTTTCGAGTGTACCGAAAATTCAGGAAGCGATTGATGGGCTTACCACCGTCGGCCTCCAGGTGGATCGCGACCGGGTCGTCCACCTCGTCTGCGTGCCGGTCTGGTCGCAGGACGAAGTGATCGGTGCGCTGGCGACGGGATTCAGCATCGACGACCGTCTCGCGGCAAACCTGCAGTCCATGACGCACAGCCAGATCTCCTTCCTGCTCAACGAGACGGTTGTGGCTTCGACCTGGCCGAATCATACGCGCGAGTATTTGGCGGCATCCCTCCCGAGTGACGTGGTCGCACGGGCAGAAGGTCAGACTGCCCGGTTTGAAATGCTGTTGGACAACGAAACCTATCTGGGCCTCCTGGGCCCCATGGATGTTGCCTCCGCCCAGGCACGCGGTTATTACCTCATCCAGTTTTCACTCGATCAGGCCATCGGTTTCTTGACGACGATTGAACGTGTGCTCCTTTTGATCGGAATCGCCGTGCTCGCCGCGGCCGCACTCTTCAGTTTTACGGGCGCTTCAAGGATCACGCGTCCCGTCAAGGCCCTGGTGGAGGGGACGCGACGACTCGCCGACGGCGCGTTGGGTCACCGAATCCAGGTGCGTTCGCACGATGAAATCGGCGAGCTTGCCGACTCGTTCAACAACATGGCCGAGGCCCTGACCCGCTCCTACGATGCGCTGGAAGCTTCCGAGTGGCGCTACCGCGACCTTTTCGACAACGCGCACGACATCGTCTACACGACGGATCTGGAACTGCGCCTGACCTCTCTGAACAAAGCCGTCACCGAAAAGTTGGGGTATGAACCAAACGAGCTGGTGGGCAAACCACTCTATGAGCTGCTGGCGGCCGAGGATGCAAGTCGCCTCAAAGAGACCGAACGCCTCCTCTCACCGGAACACGCCAGACCCGTAGCTGAGGCTCAAGTCTTGAGCAAAGATGGAAATCCCGTGGCGTTGGAAATCGTCTCGCGATGGATCATCGAAAGTGGAAAGGCGGTGGGGATCCACGGGATTGCCCGTGACATCACCGAGAGAAAAGAACGCGAGGAGGCGACGCACCGGTTTCGAGAACAGCTTCACGAGGCCGAAAAACTTCGAGCCCTCGGGGAGATGGCGGCGGGCGTCGCCCACAACTTCAATAACCTACTTACGGGTGTTATGGGCTATGCCGAACTCATGAAACTCAAGGAGGACATACCAGAGGCCATTCGGGCGGACGCAGACAAGATCTTACAGTCCGCGCAAAGGTGCTCCGCCATCGTTCGGCGCATTCAGACATTCGGGCGGCCCATCGATATGACCCAGCTGGAACCCGTCGACTTGAATCAAGTCGTCCGAGACACGATCGAAATCACCAAACCGAGGTGGAAGACGGCCGCTGAACAGGAAGGAAAGCATGTGCAGCTTTCGGTCGACCTGAATCAGATTGCGCTCATCCAGAGCATACCCTCCGCCTGGGAAGAGATTCTCTCAAACCTCATCTTCAACGCCGTGGACGCCATGCCGAAAGGAGGAACCATCGGGGTGACGACGCTTCAGGAAGACGGAAAAGTCATCGTCGAGGTCTCCGACACCGGTACCGGGATGGACGAAGAGACCCAACGGCGGGTCTTCGAGCCGTTTTTCACGACGAAGTCCACAGAAAAGGGAACCGGTTTGGGCCTGAGCACCGTCTGGGGACTGGTTCAGAGTCAGGGAGGCATCGTCCAGATCGAAACTGCGCCGGGGAAAGGAACGACTTTCGTCATAAGCGTCCCGGTGGTGACGCCTTCAGACGCTGCCGAAGAAAAGGTGGAAGGGTTGTCTTCCCTTTCAGGACTTCGGGTGTTGATCGTGGACGATGACTTCGAGGTCAGAGACTTTATGCCCAAGCTGTTACCTGGACACATTGCAGATACGGCGGAAAGTGGGGCCGAAGCCCTGGAGAAGATGCGCGGGGCGGCATACGACCTTGTGATCACGGACTGGGTCATGAGCGGGATGTCGGGCCTGGAACTGGCCGAGAAGGTCAAACAGAAGTCCCCCGATACGACAGTCGTCCTCATCACCGGTTGGGAATTCAAGGGAACGCCTGCCGACGATTCCGACGCCGTTGACCTGGTCCTTTCCAAACCGTTCGATTCGATAAAATTGAACCGGGCGCTCCAGCAGGCAGTGGAGCCGCGAAACAGGGCCGGAGCGCTTCACAATACCTGACCGTCGGTCTTACAGAATCGATCTGCATCAAACTACGACCAACAGAAAAAGGCACCCGATCCGGGTGCCTTTTTCTCCTTCGCCCGTTGGGTTTATCTCAGCCCAGCAGACCTCCAGGCCTCGTCCAGGCCGTCGTGAGCCGATTGCACCGCCTGCGCGGGCTCCATTTCCCGGACGCGCTCGCTGAAGGGTTCGGGCGTCACCGGGCCGTCGTAGCCCATCTCCTTCAGCGCCATCAGGAAGCCGACCAGGTCGATCACACCGGTTTCCGTCGGGAGGGCCCGTTTGTTGTCGATCTGTTCCGCTACATCCACGCCGGCCGGCGCATCGTTCACGTGAACGTGGACGACCTCTCTGACTGCCAACGAACTCAGATCGGAAATTGTCCCCTGGCTCGTATACCAGTGCCAGGAGTCCAGCAGGAGCCCGACGTTTCCTGTTCCGATCGCATCGGCCAGTGCGAGCATCCCTGCCGAGGTGTGGATGAATCCGAAGGCCTTGGCGGTGCGAAGGGTACGCGGCCCGAGAAATTCCAATCCAAGTCGACAGCCCTCGTCATCCAGGATCTCCGCGACGGGTCTGATGCGATCGATATGCCAATTGAAATTCGCCTCGAAGGCGCGTTCATCGGAACCCGGTCGAACCACCAGCGTGATCCGGGTGGCGCCAACGGCAGCCCCGGCTGCAACGAGTGACGGAAGCACCTCCAGTCCCTTGCGGAACGATTCTTCCGGTCCGTCCCACGGAATGGACAGCCCCCAGGCGCCGATCCGCAGGCCGGCACCTTCGAACAACTCGCTCAGCCACGCGGCACCCCGTTCTTGCACCAGGCGCTGCACTTCCTGGATGTTCACGTCCAGCCCCTCAAAACCTGCCTCGGCGGCCAGCGCGAGCCCAGCCTCAAGATTCACCTCAACCCCGAGTGTGCGGGGCGACAGACTTTTGAACATCGTCACCTCTGTTCCTCCTACCCTCTAAGCGAAGAGAAGGCACCCAAACTGGATGCCTTCTCTCATTCGTTGCCCGATCGAATATCGTGTGGCGGTGGAGGGGCTCGAACCCCCGACCCATGGATTATGATTCCACTGCTCTACCAGCTGAGCTACACCGCCAATTCGAGTTGAAAATAATAAAAGGAACACAAGACGCTGTCAAGTTCCATTCCTCTAATCGAGGATTGGCATTGACAACCCTGGGGGTATGTGGTACACTCAAACATATTATTCAGGATTTCGTATCGCGTTTAAGATCAACGTCAGAATGCACAAACTTCCTCTCAAATTCATCGTCCTGATCGTTGGGTTTTTCCCCGGCCTCTCGGCAGCCGAGACCGTCTACATCGTACCCATTCAGGGCACGATTGAGAAGGGGTTGGCTGCGTTCGTCTCACGGGTGATGTCCGAAGCCGAAGAAGAAGGTGCGGCGGCCGTTATCTTCGAAATTGACACCCCGGGGGGCGCGCTGGATGCAGCGCTTACCGTCCGGGACGCGATCCTATACAGCGAAGTAAAGACGATCGCCTTCATCAACCCAAGGGCCATCTCTGCGGGCGCCCTCATCTCACTCGCCACAAAGCATATCGTCATGGTGGAAGGCGGCACGATCGGGGCGGCGACGGCGGTGGATTTGCAGGGCAAGAAGGCCAGCGAGAAGATCATCTCCTACTTTCGAAACGAGATGAAAGCCACGGCCGAGAAGACGGGACGTCCCCCGAAGCTCGCAGAAGCCATGGTCGATGAAGACGTGGATCTCCCCGAGCTGGCGCCAAAGGGAAAGCTCCTGACCCTCACCACGGAAGAGGCTGTCGAACAGGGCATCGCCGAGATCAGCATTACGGCCACCGGCGCGAGCGAGCGAATCAAAGAAATCTTGAAGCAGTTCGAACTGGATGGGGCCGATCTCCGGCGTCAGTCTGTAAACTGGGCAGAGCAGGTCGTGAGATGGCTGACCCACCCCGTCATTGCGTCACTCCTCATGAGCCTGGGCTTCCTTGGGTTGATCTTCGAGATCCAGAGTCCGGGTTGGGGGATCGGTGGTACAGTTGGCCTGATCTGCCTCGGTCTGTTTTTCGGGAGCCACATGCTCGTCAACCTTGCCGACTGGAGTGAAGTCCTCCTTTTCATCCTGGGCGTCGTCCTCGTCCTTGCGGACCTCTTCTTCGTTGCTGGGTTCGGCCTCCTGGCCGCCCCGGGCTTCGCGCTCATCTTCGTCAGTCTCCTTCTGAGTCTGATGGGGCGAAGCGAGCTCTGGACGTGGGGATCTGCGGGTGAGGCTGCGCGTCCGGTGCTGCTCTCAATGGCGCTGACGGTCGTCCTCGCCATCTGGATGATCAAGTCCCTGCCGCGAACGACGACGTGGGACCGGCTGGTGCTCAAGGCGGAGGAAAAGTCGGATGATGGCTACCGTGCCGTCTCTGAATACGACAATCTCGTCGGCGTGATCGGTACGGCGTTCACGCCGCTTCGTCCCGGAGGCACGGGTCTGATCGAGGGCCGTCGAATCAGTGTGGCCACCGAAGGCGATTTCATAGACAAGGATACACCGATCAAGGTCGTGGAAGTGGAAGGAAACCGAATCGTCGTCCGCAAGGCGGACCAGGCCTAGCCACCTTCAAGGAGACATTCAATGGAATTCCTCGCCCTGCTGCTCATCGTCGCTGCAGGAATTTTTTTCCTGGTCCTCTTTGTCTACTTCATCCCGGTCGGGCTGTGGATCTCCGCGCTCGCGGCGCGCGTGCGGATCGGCATCGGCGAACTGGTCGGGATGCGTCTTCGCCGGGTTCCTCCACGCATTATCCTGGGTTCGCAGATCAGTGCAACCAAGGCTGGCCTGGACATACCCACCGCCTTCCTGGAGGCACACTTTCTGGCCGGCGGCGCCGTTGAAAACGTGATCACCGCCTTGATCGCCGCGGACAAGGCGGGCATCAACCTCACCTTTGAACGTGCCGCGGCGATCGACCTCGCCGGGCGGGACGTGCTCGAAGCGGTTCAAGTCAGCGTGAACCCCAAGGTCATCTCCACCCCTATGGTCACCGCGGTGGCCAAAGACGGCATCCAGGTGAAGGCCACCTCCCGGGTGACCGTCCGAGCCAACATCGAACGGCTCGTGGGCGGCGCAGGTGAAGAGACGATCATGGCCCGTGTCGGCGAAGGCATCGTGACCACGATCGGTTCGGCGGAGACGCACAAAGACGTGCTCGAAAATCCTGACCGCATCTCAAAAACGGTCCTGGACAAGGGCCTGGATTCGGGCACGGCCTACGAAATCCTCTCGATCGACATCGCCGATGTCGACGTCGGCGACAACATCGGCGCAATACTGCAGACCGACCAGGCCGATGCCGACCTCAAGGTCGCCCAGGCAAGGGCCGAAGGGCGCAGGGCGATGGCCGTGGCGCAGGAGCAGGAGATGAGTGCACGCGTCGTGGAGATGCGCGCCCGCGTAGTGGAAGCTGAGGCCGAGGTCCCCCGCGCGATGGCCGAGGCCTTCAGGAGCGGAAATCTCGGGATCATGGACTATTATCGGATGCGAAACATCCAGGCCGACACCTCCATGCGTGAGGGCATCGCGGACGAAAGCGATGAGCGCACGGACGAGGAGGGGAGATAGCGGATGGGTTTTGAAGTCATCGTCATCCTGTTCCTGTTGTTGAGCGTCGTCTCCTCGATCATCAGCAAACTGCGGCAGCGTAAGCAGACTTCCGGGGAGGTCGGGCGTCAGGGCCGGACGCTATCTCCGAACCAGCGACGGCCGATCTACCAACCCGAGGAGGACGATGCCGACGCCTCGGATTGGGACGTGCTCTCCGAAGTCTTCCGCCACCGCACGGAGTCACTCGAAGAAGAATTTCGGGAGGTGAAGGGGACGAGAAGCGTCACGGAAGAACCGGCCCGGGAGGAATTCAGACCGATCCAGGTCACCCGGCCGGTTGAGGAGCCACCGGCGCAGGAAGAATTCCGACCCGTCCGGCCCGAGCCGAAGCCGACCCCCGCGCCGCGCCCTCAGGCCCCCCCGCCTGAAACGGCCCCTTCGCAAAAGGCGCATCTCCTGCGCGCGAAAAAGGATAAGCGGCGTCGGCGTCTGGACTTCTCGCGAGGCAGCGTGCGAAACGCGATCCTCTATCGTGAGATCCTGGGCCCTCCCCGCTCCGAAGAGATGCCCTGATTCTTGATTACGGCTTGACCCGTGCCGAAGTGGTGGAATTGGTAGACGCGCCGGACTCAAAATCCGGTGGGCGCAAGCCCGTGTGGGTTCGAGTCCCACCTTCGGCACCATAAGGAATCGACAAGAAAAAGGGCACTTACCTCGATCTCTCTAGAGACGGTGTAAGTGCCTTTTCGTATAGAAGCAGGCTGGGTAACGCAGAAGTGTCGCAGGATTTCGTCCGACTCCCAACGATATGCGCTTCTGACGACCCCAGGACGGGCCGCCACTGAAAGCTGGATCACCTTCAACAACGGCTAAACGGTCAGGTTGGCAGCCCTTTGCCCCGGGCTGCCTTCTTTTCTTTTTTCAGTTTTCGTTTTTCTTTTGGATTAAGCTGGGCCTTTTGCCGTTGTTCTTTTCTGGCTTTGTCTCTTTTTCCCTTGTCAGCCATTCTTCCTCCCCCTGCATTTCGGGTACTCATCCAGCGTCAGATTTCTTCCGTGTAGGACATTAATTTCCGTGCCCGCACAGGATTACGAAGCCTGCACAAAGCCTTATACTTGATCTGCCGAATGCGTTCTCTCGTGACGCCATACCGAACTCCGATTTCCTCCAGAGTCATCCCAGGAGCTCCATCCAGGCCGAAATAGAGTTTGATTATGTCCCGTGCGCGATCGTCGCCGAGAGTGTGCAGAACAGCTTCGATGTCTTCGTGAAGGGAGTTGCGGGTCAACTGCACATCAGGCTGTTCCTGGGTCTCATCGGTTATCCGTTCCATAAGGGTGTTCGTGTTGTCTTCTTCGAAAGTGGCATCCAGGGAGAGGACGCGCTGGCCCTTGACGAGTGTATCCTTCACCATTTCGACAGATATGCCCAGCTCCTTGGCGATCTCGTCTTCATCCGGACGGTGAGAAGTCTCCTGCTGTTGGGTGACGTACTGGAAAATGCGGTGCAGCAAGTCGATCCGATTAAGAGGCAGACGCACCATCCGGGACTGTTCCTTCAGGGTCTGCTGGATAGACTGCCGAATCCACCAGACCGCGTAAGAGATAAACTTGAACCCCCTGTCCCCGTCGAACCGGTCAACCGCAGTAACCAGACCGATGTTCCCAGCACTGATCAGCTCAACCAGTGGCAGCCCTCGGTTCTGGTATTTCTTGGCTACGGTGATGACGAATCTGAGATTGGCCTCCACCATTTTTGCCCGGGCTTTCATATCCCCCTTTTTGATTTGCCGTGCGAGGGCTACTTCCTCCTGAGCAGAGAGCAGGCGTGTCGAGGATACATCTTTCAGATAGTACTGAAGAGAATCGTTTTCATCGTGACGTGCATTACTCACCATAGGGATAATACCTCTCACCGAAACAAAAAAGTCACATCTCCCGTTACCCATCTCAGGTGAGTGTGACTAGTATGCATGAAACTTACCCATACGAGAGAACTTCCCAGCCGATGACCCCTTTCACCCTTCGAACATCTCGAAAGTTACCCTCTTTTGCTCTCCGTGTCAATACTTCTCCATTTCAGCCCGAGACACGACAATGAATCCTCAAAGGTGGAGCGCCTTCTCCATCTTCTCCTCCCTTTCCTCGGGCTGTTCCTTGCTCTGCATACGAAGGCCAAGGTCATCCATGATCTCCTTCATACGCCTGATGCGTTCCTCCATCTCATCCATCTCTTCGGTCACTCCAGCCTGCTCATTCTGAGCGGATCTGAGTTTTTTCCGAGCATCAACCAGTGCCGTCTTGACGCGGGTCAGTCGCTCCTCCAGTTTTCGCTTCCCGATCGACGTGTAATACTTGACGACGACCACACTTACGAGGGCTACGACAACCCAAAACATAGTTTAAACCCTTGCGGCGAGCGTTCTGGGGCTGAGCCGGACAGCTAAGGAAAACATCATTGATCCTCCAGCTCTATGTAGCACGATCTGAAGGAAATGTCAAACAGTATCCCCAAGCTTCCTTCCTAACCAACGATGCAAACTTCACTTGAACCGCTCCCTTCAACCTGTCCCGCTCCTGCTTCAGATGCGAAACCGGGCTATCAGAAAACTCGAAAGAATGTGCATAAAGTATTATCTTGAAGAAGAAAGGCAATATCCAATATTCATATTCGACCAGCGATATCACACACTGTCGTTTCTATTCTTTTGACGAGATACGCTTCACGAGATACGAGATACGGTCATTTAAGGAGCCCGCTATGAAAATCACCGCCATCAAAACCTTCATGACCAGCCATCGACAACGCCCGCGTGCGCTCATCAAAGTCGAGACGGACGAAGGCCTCTACGGTTGGGGCGAGGCCTACAACCACGGCCCCGACCTTGCGATCGAACCGGTCGCCGACTACATCTTCGAGATGATCAAGGGTGAAGATCCCCGGCGAATCGAGTTCATCATGCTGAAGCTGTTCCAGCAGTTCCGTTTTCCGCCGGGGGCGCTCGGTCTGGCGGCCATGTCGGCCGTCGACCACGCGCTGTGGGACATCAGCGGCAAGGCTGCCGGGCTCCCCGTCTACATGCTCCTCGGAGGAGCAGTCCGGGACCGTGTCCAGGTCTATCGCGGCATCGGAGGGGAAAGCGGGAAGGAAGCGGCGGAGGAAGCGGTCAAGCTGAACGAAGAATGGGGCTTCACCGCGTTCAAGACCTCCCCCTACCGCATCGACGAGAACGCGAACCGCTGGGGCCTCGTCTGCAGGACCGCCGCCGAATACTTCGAGGAAATTCGAAAACACACGGACGAAAACTGGGAGATCGCGTTCGATCCTCACGCCAAGATCTTCGAGCCGATCCTGGCCCTCCAGCTCGCCAATGCCCTGGCCCCATACGATCCCCTTTTCTACGAAGAGCCGTTACGGCCTGAGCACATTCCAGCCTGGTCCCGCCTCCGCGCCCAGATGCAGGTCCCTCTGGCGACGGGCGAGTGCCTCTACACCCGGTTCGAATTCCTGGACCTGATGGCCGCCCACGGGGCCGACATCATCCAGCCCGACATCTGCGCCTGCGGCGGCCTGCTGGAAATGCGAAAGATCGCCGCCATCGCAGAAGCGCACTACGTCACAGTCGCCCCTCATAACCCCATGGGCCCGCTCGCCGCCGCCGTCAACCTCCACTTCGCGGCCGCCACGCCCAACTTCAAGATCCTGGAATACAACTTTCCGGGCGAGAGTAAATGGCTGGACGACCCCTACCTGCCCAAAGACGGCTACCTGGAGCTACGAGATCGCCCCGGTCTGGGCGTAGAAGTGGACGAGGACGCGATCGGTAAGGACGAATACGTACACTGGCAGCGGACCTCTCCGGTCCGCCCGGACGGATCGACCGGATATATTTAGGAAGAGGCTTTGAGTCCGAGTTCTTCCAGCCTGTCATCGTCACCCAGGTAGAAACCCTCGTCGAGCAGCGCCTGTTGAAGCACCTTCACATCCAGCTGTCTCGGCGTTACATCCTGCTTCACGGTCAGCGCAGCAGCAGTCCCGCCGACCTGTCCCTGGTGCATCACCATCATCCGGCCCCGCACCAGCGTGTCCGGAATGCTGGACGAGCTCCGACCCGCGGTCAACAGACCGTCCAGCTTCTCGGGGATCAGAATCCGGTAGGGAAAGTCGGTCCAGGGCGCATCCACCTTCCGTTCCGGATCCTCTGCGTCGAAACAGCCCCGGGTGGTGAACATGAGCAAGACGTCATCGAAGCGCCGTCCGGCCAGCATGTCCGCCGGGCCCAAGGTGTAGACGCCTTTGATGCAGGGACCGCCTCTCGATCCCATGTAGGGCGCGATCGACACCAGGTATGCATCCTCGAAGCCTGCTACACCCTCCTTCCAGCGCTGCACGGTCTCGAAAATCTCCGTGCGCATCGCGATCTCGTCCCGCGTCAGCTTCTCGGCATCGTGGGCATACGTACCGTCCTGATGGTCGCGCCGCGGGGGCCCCGTTCGAGTGACCACGACTCCTCCTCGGCAGGTCCATCCCCCACGCCCGACCTCCGGGTCCTTGCCGCTCGCCTCCGCTTCCTCCACGTAGGCTTCGTAACGATCCTGGTCGACCCCGGCGATCACGTAGCAGATGCCCGATCCCCCCGGACAGTGTCCGTCGATGTCGGCGTAGTAGGATTCAGGATAGATCATGGCCGCGCCGGCACGCATGACCACATCCGCCTCCCCCGTCGCGTCCACGACCACCTTCGCCCGTACCGCCCGCCGACCAGATTTGTTCTCCACGAAGAGACCGCAGACCCTGTCGTCCTCCACGATAGGATCAGCGATGAAGGTCGAAAACAGGCATCGGACTCCGGCCTCCTCGAGCATCTTCAGAAGGGTGTAGGAAACGATCCCCGAGTCCTTCGCGTAATCTCCTGGATGGGGTGAAGGGGGCAGATCTCCCAGGTTGGGTGACTCGGGCACGGTGCCGCCGCCCAGTTCGACGTGGCGCTGGATGAACTCCCTTGGGATGCCCGTGAACCCCCCGTTCAGATGTTTGAACGCACCGCCGGTGAGGCTGCCGCCGGCAATCATCCCGGGTCCCATGTTCCCGCCCGGATAGGCGAATCGGTCGACCAGCAGGGTCTCCACTCCGCGCCGCGCGGAGGCGATCGCGGCAAAACAGCCGGCCACGCCGCTTCCGGCCACAACCACGTCCACGTCATATGCGACAGGGACCTCCTTCTCGGGTTCCACCACAACATCTATCGGCATTTGATCCTCCGTGAAATACGTTCCGCGTCTCATTTTGACCTCCTACATGATTAATATAACCCTTCTGACGCTCCCCGATTTGAGTTGATTCCACCCGGCCAACCCCCTATCTTGGCGCAGAAATAGGGCGCCTTGTGTCGATTCGTAAGGGAGGGGAAGGTGGTACTGTCGACTCAAAATCCCGGATGTGAGTCCCGCCTTTCATACAAGAACGAGGGGTTGTGTCCCAGCGACACGACCCCGTTTTGTTTGCGATCGACGAACGACGAACGACGATCAACGGTATTGCCAGAAGGATCAAGTAATCTTGGATAGACGAGAAGCCATACACCGCAGACGTCGCATCATCCTCAACGACGACTCCGCAACTATGAATGACCCGAGCGGGCATACCGAGGCAGGGCTGCTCGCCTCGCCGCTCGGCCACATCCTGGATACACAGATCGACAGCATCTGGTGGTCGATCATGACCGGCGCGGACCACCTCAAGTTCGACAGCAAGGTCGGTGACGTGGGCGGAAAAGATCCCATTCCAGGCGCGCCCAAGGCTGACCTGAAGAGATTCGCCACGGTCTGGCGAAACATCAAGGCCTTCATGGACCGGGGCGGCGACCCGCTCAAGTTCGTCGTCGACTGGGGCCACGGCGTTGGCAGAGAAGTGTTCGCCAGCTACCGCTTAAACATGATCCAGGACTCGTGGAGGCCCGCCTTCGGCACCCGGTTCAAGCGAGAGCACCCCGAGTATTGTCTTGGCGAAAGGGGCGCATACGAGAACAGCGACAATGACGACCTGCGGAACTGCTGGTCCGCACTCGACTACGAGCACGAGGCCGTGCGCGACTATCGGTTCGGAATCCTCGAGGAACTCTGCCAGTACGATGTCGACGGCGTGGAGCTGGACTTCTGGCGGTGGCCCGCCTACTTCAAGCCCACACTGGTGCAGAAGCCGGTCGAGCAGCGGCATCTCGACGCGATGACAGACTTCATGCGCCGCGCACGTAGTATGGTGACGGAAGTCGAGTCAGGGCGTGGACGACCCCTGTTGCTCGCCCCCCACCTGTTCGATACGCTGGAGATCAATCGCAGGCTGGGCCTGGACGTCGAGACCTGGCTCGAAGAAGGTCTCCTCGACATCCTCGTCGTCGGGGGTCACTACACCAACTACTCGATCCCCCTCCGGGAGTGGTCCGACCTTGCCCGCAAGTACGACGTGCCCCTCTACCCCTGCATGTATCGGTCTACCGGCGTGGAATTCGACCGCGCCCTCGCCACTCATTATTACGACTGCGGCGCTGACGGCATCTACACCTTCAACGTCAGGCTCCCGGGGGCCCTCCAGACCGTTAAAGAAATCGGCGACCTCGACCTGATCGCACGAAAGGACAAACATTACGTGATGGATCACGCACAGGGAGGGGGCGTTCTGGGTAACGGATGCGCGCCGGGCCTCCTGCCGGTGCGGCTCGAGGAGAGTTCTAAGACACAGGCTACGCTCATCAACAGTGATGACGTACAGGAGGCCGCCTCCGAAGGCGCCCTGTCGGAACTCCGGCTTCGCCTCTCCCTCACGAACTTCGACCCGAACCGGGACGAGGTCACCGTCAGGGTCAACGGTCGCGAGCTTCGTCGGCCCCGGCCCGTGTCGACCGAGAATCCCTGGGCTCAGCGGGGCAAGGCAGGGGGAGAATGGTCCGGGATAGAGGACCGCGTCCGGTGTCTGGATTTCCCGCTGTTCAACATCATGTCTGACATCTCGATTGAACCCAACGTGACGAAGGGAGAAAACAGCATCGACCTGAATCTGGGTCCGCGCGTCTCCGGCTTCACCGGCCCGGTGGACCTCGTCGGGCTGGAGCTATTCATTCGCTATCAATAGATGCCGACGGCGGACGGCAGACCGCGAGATGAATAACGTGATTCGGGTTTGGCGGTCCGCGGTCCGTCGTCTGCGGTCGAACATAGCTCTCCTTTACTTATCATCACGGCTAGGAGGATCACGCAGTGAGCATCGACCGAAAGAAAGCCATACATAGACCTCGTCGCGTCATCTTCAACGACGACAACGCCCCCATCCACCAGGAGACAGCCACGACGCCCGAGGGCTATTATTCCTACCGGCTCGACCACGTGATCGACACGCACGTGGACAGCGTCTGGATCAGCATCATGACCAGCTCCGACAATCTCCTCTACAACACGAAGGTCGGCGAGGTCGCCGACAGCGGGGAGTGGCCCGGCGTTCGGAAGCCGGGCGAGGAGTCCGTGATCGGACGCAACCTCAGGATGCTTATCGAACAGGGAACCGATCCCCTCCAGCTGGTCATCGATTTCTGCAGAAAGCACGACCTGGAGGTGCTCGCCAGCTTCCGAACGAACATGATCCAGGACTCCTGGTGGCCAAACTGCAGGACGCAATGGAAGCGCGACCATCCCGAGCTCTGCCTCGGTGTTCGTGGCAGCTACGAGTACGGCGAGCATGATGACCCGCGCAAATGGTTCTGGTCCGCCCTGGACTACGAGCATCAGGCCGTTCGCGACCGGCGTCTGGCCGTGATGGAGGAGATCTGCGCGAACTACGACGTGGACGGCGTGGAGCTGGACTTCTGGCGATGGCCGATGCTCTTCAAGCCCAACCTCGACAACCTGCCGGTCGAGCAGCGGCATATCGATATCATGAACGACTTCATGCGGCAGCTTCGTGCGCGCATGACGGCGATCGAGGAGGATAAGGGCCACCCCCTGCTCCTGGCGCCGCGCGTGTTCGAGACGATCGAGACCAACCTCCGTGCCGGCATAGACGTCGAAACCTGGTTGAATGAGGGGCTGATCGACCTCCTTGTCGTCGGCGGATCCTACGGTGAGAACCGAATCCCGGTATCCGACTGGGTCGAGCTGGCGCGGCCGCACGACGTGCCGGTCTATCCGTGCAAGTACCGGTCCACGAGTCCCGAACAGGACCGCGCCGTGGCGACGAATTTTCGCACGCAGGGCGCGGCGGGCGTCTACACCTTCAACGTGAAGATGCCGAAGGACCTGCAGATGATCAGCGAGATCGGCGAACCCGACCTGATCGCGACCATGGAAAAGCACTACGTGTTCGCCGGACTCTTCAAGGCTGAGGAGGACGACCCGATCTGGGCGCGCGGGTGCGCACCGAGTCCGCTGCCAGCGCGCCTCGCGGAAGGCGAGCCGCGGACCGTCTCCTTCGTCATCGGTGACGACGTGCAGCAGGCCGCGTTGAATGATACGCTGTTCACCCTCGACGTGCACCTGTCGCTATCCCACTTCGATCCCGAGGAAGACGAGGTCACGGTCAAGCTCAACGGGCGAAAGATGAAGCGCCCGAGGAAGACCGAGATCGTAGAAAATGACTGCGTGTTGCAGTTCCCTGTCTACACGATACACACCGATGTCCGTCGCGAGCCTCCGGTATCACAGGGCCACAACGCGGTGGAAGTAACGCTCGTGCGCCGGTCGCCCTACGCGCACAAGCCCGTCGACGTCGTACGCGTCGAGTTATTCATCAAGTATCGATAAAATGTGGTCCCCGAGTTTCCTAGGACGAGATACATTCTTCCATAGCAGGATCACGCCGTGAGCATCGATAGACACGAAGCCATCCACAGGCGCCGTCGCATCATCTTTAACGACGACAATGAGGCGATCGGTCAGGAAAGATCGACCACACCAGAGGCCTACCTTTCCCACCGGCTCGACCACGTGATCGACACTCAGGTCGATAGTGTCTGGCTCAGCTTCGTGGGCGGCGCCGACGTCCTTCTCTACGACACGAAGGTCGGTGAGATTGCCGACAGCGGTCCGTGGCCCGGTGTTCGGAAGCCCGGCGAAGAGACCGTCCACTGGCGCAACATCAAGGCACTCCTCGACCGGGACACCGACACCCTTCGCGTCGTCCTCGACTTCTGCCGGAAGCACGGCCTGGAGATGTTCGCCAGCTACAGAATGAACATGATACAGGACACCTGGCAGCGGAGCTTCAGGACGAAATGGAAGCGCGAGCATCCCGAGTTCTGCCTCGGTGAGCGGGGCAGCTACGTAAACAGCGACAACGATGACCTGCACCTTTGCTGGTCTGCACTCGACTGGGAACACGAGGCCGTGCGCGATCAGCGCCTGGCGGTGATCGAGGAGGTATGCTCCGGCTACGATGTGGACGGCATGGAGCTGGACTTCTGGCGCTGGCCCATCCTCTTCAAGCCGACCCTGGAGCAGAAGCCGGTCGAGCAGCGGCATCTAGACGTGATGACCGACTTCATGCGCCGCGTACGCAGCCGGATGATGGAGATCGAGTCCGAGCGGGGGCGGCCCCTGCTGCTTGCCCCGCGGGTCTTCGACACACTCGAGGTCAATCGTCGCATGGGCCTGGACGTGGAGACCTGGCTGGAAGAGGGCCTGCTGGACATCCTGGTCGTGGGCGGCGACTACACCTACTACTCCATCTCCGTTTCCGAATGGGCCGAACTGGCCCACAGATACGACGTGCCGCTCTACGTCTGCCTGTATCGGTCCACGACGGTCGAGCAGGACCGGGCAGTCACGTCCTACCACTTCAGCTGCGGCTCGGATGGTGTCTACACCTTCAACTTCAAACTTCCCAGGCACGTCCCGCCCATCAAGGAGATCGGAGACCCTCAGCTCATCGACAGAAGAAACAAGCACTACGTGATGAACCATTCGTCGAAGTCCGTGTGCCTCCGGAACGGCTGCGCGCCGGGTCTCCTGCCCGTTCGGATGGAGGAGGACAGGCCCACTACGGCGAAGCTCCTCATCGGAGACGACGTGCAGGCGGCCGCGGACGAAGATGCCCTGATGGAGCTGAGACTCCGTCTATCGCTGACCAACTTCGACCCGTATCAGGACGAAGTGACTGCCGTACTCAATGGCCGTGAGCTGCGGCGACCTCGACCCGTAGAACCTGAGAATCCCTGGACCGTGAGGGGCTCGGCTCCCGAGTGGAAGGGCATCGAGGATCGGGTCCGCAGTCTCGAATTCACGGTGTTTACGATCTACACCGACATACCTGTTGAACCAACCGTGACAAAGGGCGAAAACAGCATCGATGTAACCCTGAGACCGCGCACCTCCGGGTTGACCGGACCGGTCGATCTTGTCGGCGTCGAGCTCTTCATCCGGTATCGATAGATGCGGACGGCGAACGGCGGACAGTGGACCGCAGGATGAATAACTCGATATTTCAGGTCTTCTAGCCGTCCGTAGTCTGCGGTCAAGCACAACCGATTTTGATATGGCAGCCGGGGGCCGGGGGGTTAGGTCTCGATTCACGAACGACGATCCACGATATCACTAGAAGGATCACTCCATGAGCATCGATAGACACGAAGCCATACACAGGCGACGTCGCATCATCTTCAACGACGATGCCGGCGTCGTTCACGACCCGAAGGCGCACACCGAGGAGGGATTTCTCGACAGCCGGCTCGGCCACATCCTGGACACCCAGGTTGACAGTATCTGGTGGAGCTTCAACAAGAATGCGGACCTCCTCCTCTACGACACCCGCGTAGGCGATATTGTGGGCAGTGCACCCTATCCCGGAGCGCCGAAGAGCGAGCTCGAAAGGCTGAATATCCAGTACGACAACGTCAAAGCCATGATGGCCAGAGGGACCGATCCCTTGAAGTTCGTCGTCGACTGGGGTCACGGTGTCGGCAGGGAAGTCTTCGCGAGCTTCCGAATCAACATGATCCAGGACTCCTGGCGGCGCGACTTCCACTCCAGGTGGAAGCGGGAGCACCCCGAGTACTGCCTGGGCGAGCGTGGAATGGGAGAGAACAGCGACAATGAAGAGGAACGACTCTGCTGGTCGGCATTGGATTGGGAACACGAGGCCGTGCGTGACCAGCGCCTGTCTCTGATCGACGACGTCTGCAGCCGGTACGAGGTCGACGGCATGGAGCTGGACTTCTGGCGCTGGCCGATCCTGTTCAAACCAACCCTTTATCACGAGCCCGTTGAGCAGAAGCACATCGACATGGTGACCGACTTCATGCGCAAGACCCGCGAGCGGGTGACGGAGATCGAAGCCGAACGGGGACGGCCCATCGTGATTGCGCCCCGCGTCTTCGACACGACAGAGATCAACCGCAGGATGGGCCTGGACGTGGAGACCTGGCTAGAAGAAGGCCTCCTTGACGTCCTGGTCGTGGGAGGGAGCTATACCTACTACTCTTTCCCCGTCTCCGAATGGGCCGATCTGGCTCACAAATATGATGTGCCCTTCTACCCCTGTTTGTATCGCTCCACCGGTGTGGAATTCGACAGGGCCGTCGCGACGCACTACTTCAGTTCCGGTGCGGACGGCATCTACACCTTCAACCTGAGACTTCCCCGGCACCTGGAGCCCATCAAGGAAATCGGAGACCCCGAGCTGATCGCGCGGAGAGACAAGCATTACGTGATGAATCACTCCGTCAATTCCGTCTGTCTCCGGAACGGATGTGCTCCCGGTCTCCTGCCAGTGCGGTTGGAGGAAGGATCGCATGCGACGGCAAAGCTCGTGATCGGCGACGACGTCAAGCAAGCTTGGTCCGAAGACAGTCTGGCCGAAATCAAACTTCGGCTGTCGTTGACGAACTTCAATCCCTATCAGGACGAGCTGACCGCTAAAGTCAACGGTCTTGTCCCACGGCGCTCTCAGCCCGTACCGACTGAAAATCCCTGGGCAAAAAGAGGGGTGGAAACCCGTGAGTGGAGGGGGAGCAACGTCGGGAGTCTCGAATTCACGGTGTTTAGACTCTTCACTGACGTTCCTGTCGAACCCAGCCTGACAAAGGGCGAAAACAAGGTCGAGCTCACCCTGGGCGCTCGTGCATCGGGTCTCGCAGGACCCGTGGATCTCACCGGCCTGGAGCTCTTCATCAGCTATCAATGAAATGCAGACGGCGGACAACAGACCGCGGACCGCAGGATTGAATAGCGTGATGTCCCATGTCTTAGCCGTCTGTGGTCCGTGGTCTGTGGTCAGGCATAGCTTCTTTTATCATCACGGCTAAGAGAATCACGCCATGAGCATCGATAGACATCAAGCCATACACCGCCAGCGTCGCATCATCTTCAACGACGACGCGGGATACCTTCACCGCGAAACATCGAGCACGCCGGAGGGGTTTCTCGCGGAGCGGCTAAACCACGTGGCCGGAACACAGGTGGACAGCGTCTGGTGGAGCGTTTCCGGCGCAGAAGTCTACCGTTACGATACGAAGGCGGGCGAGATCTACGGCCAGCATCCGGTTCCCGGGGCCCCAAAGCCCGATCTGGAAGGCATGGCGCTGACGTGGCGCAACATCAAGGAGTTTATCGACCGGGGGACGGATCCACTGGGCGTGGTCATCGAATTCTGTCGCAAGCACAGCCTGGAGGTATTCCCCAGCTACCGCATGAACATGCCCAAGGACTCGTGGCGGCCGCAGTTCTGGTCCAAATGGAAGCGGGAGCATCCAGAGCTGTGTCTGGGCGAACGCGGCATGGGCCAATCCGACGACGATCTGACCAGGGTCATGTGGTCCGCGCTCGACTGGGAGCACGAGGCGGTGCACGACCAGCGCCTCGCGATCATCGAAGAGCTCTGCAGAGACTACGACATCGACGGCATAGAGCTGGACTTCTGGCGGTGGCCCGCCTACTTCAAACCGACCCTGGACCGGAAGCCGGTCGAACAGCGGCATCTCGACGCGATGACCGACTTCATGCGCAAGACCCGCGAGCGGGTGACGGCGATCGAAGCCGAGCTGGGACGGCCCTTCGTGATTGCGCCGCGGGTCTTCGACACCCTCGAGATCAATCGCTGGCTGGGTCTGGACGTGGAGACCTGGCTGGAAGAGGGGCTCCTCGACCTCCTCATCGTGGGCGGCCATTACACCTACTACTCCATCCCGGTCTCCGAATGGGCTGAGCTGGCTCACAAGTACGACGTGCCCTTCTACCCGTGTCTGTATCGATCCACCGGTGTGGAATTCGACAGGGCCGTCGCCTCCCACTTCTTCAACTCCGGTGCCGACGGCATCTACTCCTTCAACCTGAGGCTTCCCGAGCACCTCGAACCGATCAAGGAGATCGGAGACCCCGATCTGATCGCGCGAAGAGACAAGCACTACGTCATGAATCCCAGCTACGAAGGAGGCGCCCTCGGTATCGGGTGCGCGCCGGGCCTCCTGCCGGTGCGGCTGACCGAAGGAACGCCGGAGACGGCGAAGCTTATCATCGGGGACGACGTGCGGAAGGCCGCGGCCGACGACGCGCTGTCTCTGATCAGACTTCGCCTCTCCCTGACGAACTTCGATCCCCGCCAGGACACGCTCGCCGTGAAGCTCAACGGCCGCGAGCTCAGGCACCCCCAGCAGGTGCGGCCCGAGAACCCCTGGGCCAAACGGGGCAAGGACACGCACGACTGGCTCGAAGAGGGAATCCGAAGCGTGGAATTCGCGGTCTTCACGCTCTACACAGACGTTCCGATCGAGCCGAACCTGGAAGTCGGCGAAAACAGCGTCGAAGTCTCCCTGCGTCCGCGCGCTTCCGGCCTGACGGGCCCGGTCGACATCGTAGGCCTAGAGCTGTTTATCAGCTATCAATAGTTTCTGGTTTCCAGTCTCTAGTTTCTAGTTCATATCGAATGAGCTTTGAACTCGCTTACTGTTTTGTCTTCAACTCGAAACCCGAAACTCGAAACCGTTTCTAAGGAGGGTAACGAAGTGAGCATCGATAGACATAAAGCCATCCACAGGAAACGCCGCATCATTTTCAACGACGATGGCGGCGTCCTGTTCGACCCGAACACGTATACCGAGGAAGCGTTTCTGGACAGCCGACTCGGCCACATCCTGGATACGCAGGTGGACAGCATCTGGTGGAGTTTCATCGTCGGCGCGGACAACCTCCTCTACGACACGAGGGTAGACGAAATCGCCGGCAAGGTTCAGGTCCCGGGAATGCCGAAGGCGGACCAGAAGACCTGGGGCGCGATGTGGAACACGATCAAGACCATGATGGAAAGAGGGACGGACCCCCTCAAGTTCGTCACGGACTGGGGTCACGGGGTCGGCAGGGAGGTCTTCGCGAGCTTCCGCATGAACATGATCCAGGACTCCTGGAGGCCCTACTTCGCCTCCCGGTTCAAACGCGAGCACCCCGAGTACTGTCTGGGCGAGCGCGGGATGGGGACGAACAGCGACAATGACGACGAGCGCACCTGCTGGTCCGCGCTCGACTGGGAACACCAGGCCGTGCGGGACCAGCGCCTCGCGATTATCGACGACATCTGCAGCCGATACGACGTCGACGGGATGGAGCTTGACTTCTGGCGCTGGCCCATCCTGTTCAAACCGACGATGTATCAACAGCCCGCTGAGCAGAAGCACATCGACATGATGACGGACTTCATGCGCAAGACCCGTGAGCGCGTGACGGAGATCGAGGCCGAACGGGGACGTCCCATCGTGATCGCGCCCCGGGTCTTCGACACGCTGGAGATCAACCTCCGAATGGGCCTGGACGTGGAGACCTGGCTGAAAGAGGGGCTCCTGGACGTCCTCGCGGTGGGCGGTCACTACACCTACTACACCATCCCCGTCGCCGATTGGGCCAAACTGGCCCACAAGTATGACGTGCCGCTCTACCCCTGCCTCTACCGCTCCACCGGAGTGGAGTTCGACCGCGCCGTCTGTTCCCACTTCTTCAACTGCGGTGCCGACGGCATCTATACCTTCAACCTCAGACTCCCCGGGCACCTCGAACCGATCAAGGAGATCGGAGACCCCGATCTGATCGCGCGAAGAGACAAGCACTATGTCATGAATCCCAGCTACGTTGGAGGCTGCCTCGGCAACGGATGCGCGCCGGGCATCCTGCCGGTGCGTCTGGAAAAAGGATCACCGAAGTCGGCAGCACTCATCATCGGAGACGACGTGCAGAAGGCCGCTGCCGACGACGCGCTGGCCCTGCTCAAACTCCGTCTCTCCCTGACCAACTTCGACCCCCGGCAGGACACGCTCGCCGTGAAGCTCAACGGCCGTGAACTGAAGCACCCACAGCCCGTGACCCCAGAAAACCCCTGGGCGGAGAGACAAAAAGGGGTGAGCTCGAGCGAGTGGGGAGGTCACAGCCTCCGAAGCGTGGAGTACCAGGTCTTTACGCTATACACAGACGTGAAACTGGAACCCTTCATGGAAAAGGGTGAGAACAAGGTCGAGCTGACCCTGGGTGATCGGGCCTCCGGCCTCACCGGCCCGGTCGACCTCTCCGGTCTGGAGTTGTGGGTACGCTATCAATAGACCTAACCCCCCTGGCCCCCTCCCTCGTCTGGCTCGGGACATGCTTCCCTAAGGGAAGGGGGGAACGAGTATACGTGAAACAATAGGACTTCGTTTTGGCATCGAGGATTGCAACTATCTTCCCTCCCCTTTAGGGGAGGGACCGAGGAAGGGGTCTACGATTCACGAACGACGAACGACGTAATCACAAGGGGGACCATGCAATGAGCATCAACAGACAAGAAGCCATCCACAAACGTCGCCGCATCATCCTGAACGACGACGCCTACGAACTGCAAGACCCGAACGCCCACACCGAGGCGGGGTTTCTCGATGCCTGTTTCGGCCACATCCTGGACAGCCAGATAGACAGCATCTGGTGGAGCTTCATCATGAACTCAGACTGCCTGGGATACGACACGAAGGTGGGCGATGTCGCGGGCAAGATCCCGGTCCCCGGCTCCCCCAGGAAGGACCTGGAAGGGTGGGCGACGGTATGGAACAACATCAAGTCCTTCATTGACAGGGGAACGGACCCCCTGAAGTTCATCTGCGACTGGGGCCACGGCGTCGGTCGCGAGGTGTTCGCCAGTTTCAGAATGAACATGGTCCAGGACTCCTGGCGGCCCAACTTCAACACGCAGTGGAAGCGCGATCACCCCGAGTACTGCCTGGGCGAGCGCGGGATGGGAGAGAACAGCGACAATCCAGACGAGCAGCTCTGCTGGTCCGCACTCGACTGGGAACACGAGGCGGTGCGCGACCAACGTTTCGCGCTGATCGACGAGATCTGCAGCGGCTACCCGGTAGACGGTATGGAGCTGGACTTCTGGCGCTGGCCCATCCTGTTCAAACCGACGATGTATCACGACCCCGTCGAGCAGAAGCACATCGACATGATGACCGACTTCATGCGAAAGACCCGCAAGCGGATGATGGAGATCGATGCCGAGCGTGACCAACCCCTGATCCTCGCTCCGCGAGTCTTCGATACCCTCGAGATCAACCGGAGGATGGGCCTGGACGTAGAGACCTGGCTCGAAGAGGGCCTGCTCGACATCTTAGTCATCGGCGGGAGCTACAACCACTTCTCCTTCCCCGTCTCGGACTGGGTCGAGCTCGCACACAAGCACGACGTGCCGCTGTATGCATGTCTCTATGGAAGGAACGGCCTGGAGCACGACCTGGCCGTCGCGTCCTACTACTGGAGCTGCGGCGCGGACGGCATCTACACCTTCAACCTCAGGTTCCCGCGGGACCTCGACTTCATCCACGAACTCGGAGATGCCGAAAAGATCTCGCACAAGCCGAAGCGCTATGTGATGAACCACTCGAACACCGGCACCTGCCTCCAGAACGGCGCCGCACCCGGCCTTCTTCCAGTGCGCCTGGAAGAAGGCAGCCCGGCATCCGCAAGGCTCCTGGTCGGCGACGACGCAGAGAAGGCCGCCGATGAAGACAGCCTCTCAGAGCTCAACCTTCGTCTCTCCCTCACGAACTTCGATCCGGACCAGGACGAGCTGGCCGTCACGCTCAACGGCCGCCATTTGAAGCGCCCCCTGACGGTTCAGCCCGAAGATCCATTCGCGCACAGAAGGGGTCGGGAGTGGCAGGGCATCGAGGGCAGCATCTGCAGTTTGCAATTCAAGGTCTTCACGCTCTACGCCGACATCCGAATGGAACCGACCGTGACGAAGGGTGAAAACCAGGTCGAGCTCACCCTCGGACCGCGCGCTTCCGGCCTCGAAGAACCGGTCGACCTCGTGGGCCTTGAGTTATTCATTCGCTATCAATGACGCTAGATCCGGGCACGGCACGCCGTGCCCCTACGGTGATGCATCCTACCTCTTCTCCCCCTTCCCTTTAGGGAAGGGGGGCGGGGGGTTAGGTCCGATCCACCATAACGCGAGGAGGATCACACAGTGAGTATCGATAGACAAAAAGCCATACATCGCCCCAGACGCGTCATCGTTAACGACGACGGCTGCGTTTTGTGGGAGCCGGAAGCGGTGACCGAGCAGGGCTTTCTGGAGGCCCGGCTCGGCCACATCCTGGACACCCAGACGGACAGCATCTGGTGGAGTTTCATCGTCGGCGCGGACCACCTGCTCTACGACACGAGGGTCGATCACATCGCCGGCGAAGAGCCTGCGCCGAACATGCCGGTGGCGGACCAGAAGACCTGGAAAACGGAGCGGACCATCATCAGAGCGATGATGGAAAGGGGGACGGACCCGATCAAGTTTATCTGCGACTGGGGTCACGGCGTCGGCCGGGAGGTCTTCGCGAGCTGCCGCATGAACATGATCCAGGACTCGTTCAGGCCCTACTTCGCCTCCCGGTTCAAGCGCGAGCACCCCGAATACTGTCTGGGCAAAAGGGGCGACTGGGAGAACAGCGACAACAAAGACCTTCGCCTCTGCTGGTCCGCGCTCGACTGGGAGCACGAAGCGGTGCGCGACTACCGTTTCGCGATGATCGACGACATCTGCAGCCGGTATGAAGTCGACGGGATGGAGCTGGACTTCTGGCGCTGGCCGATCCTCTACAAGCCGACGCTGAACCGGGAGCCGGTCGAACAGCGTCACATCGACCTGACGACCGACTTCATGCGAAAGACCCGCGCACGGATGATGGAGATCGATGCCGGGCGGGACCGGCCCCTCATCCTCGCACCGCGTGTCTTCGACACGCTCGAGATCAACCGGAGGATGGGCCTGGACGTCGAGACCTGGCTCGAAGAGGGCCTGCTCGATATCCTTGTCGTCGGGGGGAGCTTCAACCACTTCTCCTTCCCCGTCTCGGACTGGGTCGAGCTCGCCCACAAACACGACGTGCCGCTGTATGCCTGCCTCTACGGCAGGAACGGCCTGGAGCACGACCTGGCCGTCGCGGCCTACTACTGGAGCTGCGGCGCGGACGGCATCTACACCTTCAACCTCCGGCTCCCAAAGGACCTCGATTTCCTTCGAACACTCGGAGATGCGGAAACCATCTCGCGCGAGCCGAAGCAATACGTGATGAACCACTCGATCACCTCCACCTGCCTTCAGAACGGCGCCGCACCCGGCTTGCTTCCAGTCCGGCTGGTAGAAGGGAGCCCGGCCGCGGCGAAACTCCTGATCGGCGACGACGTAGAGAAAGCCGCCGATGAAGACAGCCTCTCAGAGCTCAACCTCCGTCTCTCCCTCACGAACTTCGACCCGCGTCAGGACGAGCTCGCGGTCACGCTCAACAACCGCCGATTGAAAAACCCTCTGACTGTGCAGCCCGAAGATCCCTTCGCGCACAGAAGGGGTCGGGAGTGGCAGGGTATAGAGGAGAACATCCGCAGTCTGCAATTCAAGGTCTTCACCCTCTACTCCGACATCCGTATGGAACCGACCGTAAGGAAGGGCGAAAACCAGGTCGAGCTTACACTCGGCTCACGCCCCTCCGGCCTCACCGGCACGGTGGACCTCGTTGGGCTGGAGCTGTTCATTCGTTACCAGTAGATGCCGATTGCAGACCTAACCCCCCTTCCCTAAAGGGAAGGGGGGAACGAACACAAGTGATTAACTCATTTCTCTACGATTCACCGCCCAAGCGCAAGGTCAGGACTTCGTTTTGGCCACAAGGACCGCATCTACCTTCCCTCCCCTTTAGGGGAGGGACCGAGGGAGGGGTCCACGAAATCGCAAGGAGAATTACGCAATGAGCATCGATAGGGAAAAAGCCAGAAAGCGGCGTCGCCGTATCATCATGAACGACGACTCCGGGACGCTCCCCGCGAAGACGGCCGTCGACGCGGACGGCGTGGAGCATACCACCGACACCCCCGAGGGGCTTCTGGCCGATCCCCTCTCCTTCGCCGTCCGGATCCCCGAGATCGACACCGTCTCCTGGAGCTTCACCCGCATCGAGCAGGTCGACTACAACACCAAGATCGCCGAGATCGCCGGCATGGAGCCGTATCCCGGAGCGCCCAAACAGGACATCGAGCATATCGCGACGATCGGGCACAACATCAAGTCGTTCCTGGACCGGGGCACCGATCCGCTGCAGACTGTCGTCGAATACTGCCGCGAGCACGACCGGGAGGTCTTCGGCAGCCTCCGCATGAACATGATCCAGGACTCCTGGAGACCGAGCACCTACAGCAAGTGGAAGCGCGAGAACATGCATCTCTGCCTGGGCGAACGAGGCTCGCGGGTGAACGGTGACCACAACGCGCTGTTAACCCACTGCTGGTCCGCGCTGGACTTCGCACACAACGAGGTTCGAGAGCGAAGGCTCGCCATCGTCGAAGAGGTCTGTTCCAACTACGACGTGGATGGCATCGAGCTGGACTTCTGGCGCTGGCCGATCCTGTTCAAGCCAACACTGGATCACAAGCCGGTCGAACAGCAGCACATCGACATGATGACCGACTTTATGCGCAAGGCCCGAAGCCGGATGCTGGAGATCGAGTCG
The DNA here is from genome assembly GCA_965248435.1 of Candidatus Latescibacterota bacterium. Lineage (GTDB taxonomy): Bacteria > Latescibacterota > UBA2968 > UBA2968 > CBDFJH01. The sequence continues at coordinate 4,153,101 of OZ252100.1, read as the reverse complement.
GAGAAGGGCAAACCCCTCATGCTGGTCCCCCGGGTCTTCGACTCTCCCGAAATCAACCTGAGGATGGGCCTGGACGTGGAGGGCTGGCTGAAGGAGGGCCTGGTCGATATCCTCGTCGTGAGTGGCTCCTTCAACGACTACGCCCTTCCTGTAAAAGACTGGGTCGAGCTAGCCCACAGGTACGATACGCAGATCTATCCGTGCATGTACCGTCAGCGGGGGCTGGAGAGGGACCGGGCACTGGCGAATTACTACCACAGCTGTGGCCCGGACGGCATCTACACCTTCAACCTCAGATTCCCCCATTGCGACCAAGCAATGAGAGAGATGGGAGACCCCCAGCTCCTCGCCGGTAAGGACAAGCATTTCGTGATGAACCACTCCACGCGGTCTCTGGTCATGTTGAACGGCTCCGTTCCGGGCCTCCTCCCCGTCCGGCTGGAGGAGGGCAAGTCCAGCTCCGCGAAGCTCATCATCGGCGACGACGTCAAGAAGGCCGCGGCGGACGGCTCGCTCAAGGAGATCCGACTCCGCCTCTCCCTCACCGACTTCGATCCCCATCAGGACGAGCTGAGCGTGAAGCTGAACGACAATGAGCTACGAAATCCTACGCAAGTAAGACCCGATCGGCCCAGAGAGTGGGACGGGTTGGTTGAACGAATACGCGGTATGGAATACCTTGTGTTCACGGTCTTTACCGACCTCCTGGTCGAACCGAACCTGACCCTCGGTGAAAACCCAGTCGAGCTCACCCTGGGACCACGCGCTTCCGGCATGACCGGCCCTGTCGACCTCGTCGGCCTCGAATTATTCATCAGATATCAATAACAACCAGTAGAGACGCGGCGGTGCCGCATCTCGATCAAAGAGGACGCAGTGGGCATCGATAGACAACAAGCCATTAAGAGGCGTCGCCGCATCATCATGAACGACGACACCGGCAACCTTCACGGGAAGACGGGCACGGACCCGGACGGTGTCGAACACCCTGCCAACACGCCGGAAGGTCTCATGTCCGATCCCATCGCCTACGGGGTCAGGATCCCTGAGGTGGACACCATCTCGTGGAGTTTCGCAGGCATCGAGCAGTACGCCTATGACAGCAAGGTGGGCGAGATGCTGGGCCAGGTGCCCTATCCCGGCGCCCCGAAGCAGGATCTGAAGCTTCTAGGCCAGTTCTGGCACAACATGAAGACGTTTCTTGACGCGGGAACCGACCCGTTGAGAATCGTCGTGGAATACAGCCATGCCCAGGGCAGGGAGGTCTTCGCCAGCCTCCGAATGAACATGATCCAGGACTCCTGGAGGCAGAGCGCCTACAGCAAGTGGAAGCGCGAACACATGCATTTCTGCCTGGGCGAAAGGGGCGAGCGGCTGCGCGGCAATCAACACGAGCTGCGGTATAGCTGCTGGTCCGCTCTCGACTTCGAGCACCAGGCCGTTCGCGACCTCCGGCTGGCCGTAATCGAAGAGGTCTGCACCGGCTACGACGTGGACGGGATGGAGCTGGACTTCTGGCGCTGGCCTATCCTGTTCAAACCGACCCTGGATCACAAGCCGGTCGAACAGCGGCACGTCGACATGATGACCGACTTTATGCGCAAAACCCGCAGTCGCATGACAGAGATCGAGTCCGATCGAGGCCGACCCCTGCTGCTCGTCCCCCGGGCCTTCGATTCGCCGGAGATCAACCTGAGGATGGGCCTGGACGTGGAGACCTGGTTGAAGGAGGGCCTGATCGACATCCTCGTCGTAGGCGGTTCTCTGAATGACTATGCCGTCCCCGTGACCGAATGGGTTGAGCTGGCACACTGCTACGATGTGCCCGTCTACCCGTGCATGTACCGTCAACGCGGGCTGGAGCGTGACCGGGCGCTGGCGACCTACTACTACAGCTGTGGCGCGGACGGCCTCTACACCATGAACTTCAGGTTCCCCCGATGCGACCAGGTCATGAGAGAGATGGGAGACCCCAAACTCCTCGCCGGGAAGGACAAGCATTTCGTGATGAACCACTCCACGCAGTCACCGACCATGCGAAACGGCTCGGTGCCGGGTCTCCTTCCGGTCCGGCTGGAGGAGGGCAAGTCCAGCTCGGCGAAACTCATCATCGGCGACGACGTCAAGAATGCCGCGTCAGACGGCTCACTCAAGGAGATCCGACTCCGCCTGTCGCTCACCGACTTCGACCCCTATCAGGACGAGGTAAGCGTCAAGCTGAACGGCAGCGAAGTGCGAAATCCTACACCTGTAGTGCCCGATCCGCCCGGACAGTGGAAGGGCCTGCCGGAACGGATCCATGGTCTTGAATTCCTACTGTTCACGCTCTTTACCGACCTCCTCGTGGAACCGAACCTGTCCCTGGGCGAAAACCAGGTCGAGCTCACTCTCGGCCCGCGCCCCTCAGGCCGCACCGGCCCGGTCGACCTCGTCGGTCTCGAGTTGCTTATTCGTTACCAATAGTGGGCATTTCTGTGATTCTGGAGTATTGCAGTACTGGAGTATTGGGAAAACCAGAATCTTAGCACTGTCTCCCCATTACTCCATTACTCCATTACTCCATTTCCCCAGCACTCGCTTCTTCTCACTGCTCTGTTTTCCGATTCCCGAAGAACCTGGCACGAAATACGAGATACGCGATGATCAAGCTGGGTTGGCAGCACACCCATCGCGATACAGAGGATCGAGATCGCTACGTCGACCTCGACACCTTCGCCCGCATCGCTTACGAGCTGAAGCTCGACGTGATCGATCTGGAGATGGACCGGGGGTTTCTCTCGAAAGATCCGGACTATCTCCTCCTCTTCAGGATGCTCTGTCTGAAGTACGGCCTGCCCATCGGCTACGTCGGATACCTCGGCCACTTCGCCGCGTCCGAAGAGGACGGCAAAACGCGCCTCGCGGAGGCCATGGAGGCCGTGGATGTGGCCGCCTTCCTGGGGGCGGACATGATCCGCGTCTTCGCGGGAGGGGGTCTCGTCGCCCTGGAGAATCGAGACGCCTTCTATCCCCCGATGATCCGCCGATTCCAGGAGGTCTCGGATTTCGCGGCCAAGAAAGGCATGGTCGTCGGGCTGCAGAACCACGACAACAAGAGCCTGGCGATGACCGGCGACGACGTCCTGCAGATCCTCGGCGATGTGGACCGTGAGAACTTCACCCACATCATGGACACGGGGCAATGGCTGGGGTCGATCGGCGCACAGCCGCGCGACGGGAGTTTCGATCCGAGCGTCGACATCTACAAGTACATGGAACAGACCGCCCCGTATGCCACGTGTGTTCGGGCCAAGATCTACAAGATCGACCAGGGCTGGGAAGAGTGGATCGACTACAAACGTGTCCTGCAGATCCTGAGGGCGGTCGATTTCAACGGGAACATATCGATCGTCTTCGAAGGCAGGGAACTCGACGGCAGCGACCGCAACCGCTGCGACGACCGGGAGGCCGTGCGCCTCGCGGCAGAACACCTGCGTGAATTGCTCGCCATAAAAGACTGAATGATAAAATGAGAAATCTCACCGCAGAGACGCAGAGGCATGTCCCTGCGAAAGCAGGGATCGCAGAGAATCCACACGGGAAAAGCAACCAGGATTGATTCTGCTCTGGACTGTTGTCCCTCGATCTGAATTTGATTTCACGGACCACGAAAAACCCCCTTTCCTGTTGGAAAGGGGGTTTTAATGTTTGCTGTCAACTCGAAACAAGAAACAAGAAACTCGAGACTGAGTCCTACGTCTCTTCTAGGAGTTCCTCTACCGCCTCCAGGATCTCCTGTTTGTGGAAGGGCTTTACCAAAGCGCGCTCGGCGCCGAGTTCTCTGGCCAGGGAAAGAAAGCCGAAGACGCCGGAGACGTCAGCGCCTGAAATCGCGATGATCTTCACGTTCGGGAATTCTTGTTTCAGCTCCTTGATCGTTTCGATCCCATCTTTCTCCGGCATCAGGATGTTCGTCGTCACCAGGTCCGGGAGCCGCTCGCGGTAGACCCTCAAGCCCACAACACCGTCCTCTGCCTCGATGACCTGGTGCCCTGCCTTTTCGAGGATCTCACGAATCACGAGCCTCACCGGTTCGTCGTCGTCGATAATCAGGATGGTGGCCATTTCGTTTTCCCGCCCTGCCGCTCTGCGCCGCGGAGCCTCAGCTCATCCCCACGGTGACGCGGTGAATCGCATTTGAAATGTCCGTGATCTTGACAGGCTTCTTGAGCACCTCCTTGATCTCCAGTCCCAGATCCTGGAACTGCTCCGCCATCACATCCTCAGGATAGAACCCCGAGATGACGATCACCGGCAGGTTCGACCCCTGCCGCTTCATCTCCCCGAGGGCCTCAAACCCGTTCATGTTGGGCATATGGAGGTCCATCACCACCAGATCACACTCCCCTTCCGCAATCCGCGTCAGTGCCTCCCGGCCGTCGCGCGCCGTGATCACGGCGTGGCCGCAGCTCTCGAGCACCTCGCCATAAAGCTTACGGATCGTCGGATCATCCTCTGCAAGGAGAATCTTCATCTGTCGCTCCCCCACGTTAGAACGAGATTCGCGATCGGACCTGGACGGCGTGCTTCTCCGAGATCCTTATCAATGCACAACGTGTGCCATCATACACCGCCCCGCGGGCGATCTGAAATGTCCGCCCACAAGATGATGTTTATAGGGTCCTTAAATTCGTCCATCCCTATCGTCGGCCCTCTGTCGCAGCCTCGAATGCTGCCGGACGGCGACAGAGCTGTCGGAAATCTGTCACGAGGTGGCTGAATTCCCCATCATCACCCGCCCCCGGTGCATCGTGCAAGGACAAAAAAAAGCCCGCCTGGAAAACCAGGGGGCCTCTTCATATCACAGCGTCGCTGAAAGGCTAACTCTTCAGCTCGGCGAGTTCCTTTCTGAATTTGTCGATTTGCCGCTCCAGTGTCTTCTTCTTCCGCTCCTGGGTGTTCACCCCGCGGCTTGCCACGCCCTTCTCGTTCTCGGCCGCTTTCACCCTGCCCCTGGCCTTTCGAGCCTCATTTTCGGACTCAATTACCCGCTGGCGCCAACTCTGGAGTTTCGCCGAAGTCAAATATTTGGCAACAATCACCGCAAACAGGCAAAGGACAGCAAACAGCCCTGAAAACATCGCTCCCATGGGTCTTCCTCTGAAGATGGTGTCGCTGGGGTTGCCCCCGTCTTTTCCCCTCTGAAAAGGCAAATGCCGTGCCTAAACGGCTTATAATATAACGCATTGGCCAAATAGATGCAACTGATTCGGAATTTGTCCGTTGACAACGCAAGACGGCAGTTCTTATCTTTATAAGACCTTATAACAGCGAATCTTAGCACCAGAATCGGGGTCCGGAAGCCACCCTCGGGTCGGCCCGGGAACCGAGATCGGCAAGGACGGTCGATGGCCAGAACGTCACAATTAGCCAGTGTCGGAAAGCGCAAAATCGAGCTTTCGAACCTGAATAAGGTCCTCTTCCCCGGAGACGGGTTTCTCAAAGCCGAGCTCATCGAGTACTATCTGGAAATCGCGCCGACGATCCTCTCGCACCTCTACGGCCGGCCCCTTTCCTTCGTCCGCTACCCGGATGGGATCACGGGTGGGCGATTCTTTCAGAAAAACCGGCCGGACTGGGCCCCCGAGTGGGTTCAGCACGTCGCACTGGGTGAAGAAGACAAGATCGACTACATCCTCGCCTCCGAAGAGGCCACCCTCGTCTGGGTCGCAAACCTGGCCTGTCTTGAACTGCACCAGATGCACTCTCACAAGCCGCACTACGACAAGCCGGACTACGTCGTCTTCGACCTGGATCCCCCGGAAGATTTCCCATTCGAGGAAGTGGTCGGCCTGGCCATCGACCTCAAGGAACACGTCGAAGGGTTCGGATACCATCCCTTCGTCAAGACGACCGGCCGAAAGGGCGTGCACATCCTCTGCCCGATCCAGCCCAGGTGGAGCTTCGATCAGGTCGCGGATGCCGCCGCGGATGTCGCCCGGCCGTTCGTGGACGCGCACGGGTCGTCGACCACCCTCCGCATCAAGAAAGACGCACGTGGCGGAAAGGTGCTCGTCGACATCTACCGGAACCGTCACTACCAGACGATCGTTTCACCCTACAGCGTTCGAGGCGCCGTGTCGGCCCCGATCTCGATGCCGCTCCAGTGGGAGCAGTTGAGCGGCGTCGACGACCCGAAGGTCTTCAACATCCGCACCGTTAGGGACCACGTTCGCTCTGAGGGGGATGCCTGGGAAGGATTCAACGCCTACGCCGTGGACCTCCACACCGAGCGGAAGCAGACGAAAAAGTCCAGGAGGCAGGTCGGGCCGTCCCCGACCTTCAAGTCACCCGAGGACCTCGAGGCGTACAGACAGAAGCGGAACTTCGGCAAGACACCCGAGCCCGTTCCTGCCGAGATCGGGGGAGATGGAAATGCGTTCGTCATCCATCGCCATCACGCCTCCAGGCTCCACTACGACCTGCGGCTCGAACACGAGGGCGCACTGAGGTCGTGGGCCGTTCCGAAGGGGCTCCCCCCCCGGCCGGGAATCAAGCGCCTGGCAGTCTCCGTGGAAGACCACCCGATCGAATACCTCGCCTTCGACGGCACGATCCCGAAAGGCCAGTACGGCGGCGGCCGGATGTGGATCTTCGGACACGGGACCTACGAAATCACGAAGCAGAAGAAAGACAGTTTCTATTTTCGGCTCTACGGTGAGGGCGTCACCGGTGAATACCGGCTGATCAACACCCGGAACAAGGAATGTCTGCTGGAGCGCGTCGATCCGCTTCAGGTGGACTGGCTCGTCGAGCCGATCGATCCCATGCTGGCGGAGACCCAGGACGAGCCGCCTGATGGACCCGAATATCTGTATGAAGTCAAGTGGGACGGCATACGGGCCATGATCGCGATCGACGAAGGGGAAATGAGGATCAGAAGCCGCAGCCAGCGGGACATCACCAAATACTTCCCGGAGCTGCTGATTCCCGAGCAGGCCTTCAGGGCCTCCTCCGCGCTTTTCGACGCCGAGATCGTCTGCCTCGAGGAAGGCGGCCGGCCGATCTTCCATCACGCGGTGGGCCGCCTCCATCCCACGAGCGAGGGCGCGATTACGCGCGCGAGCGCAAAGCACCCCGCCGTCTGCTACCTGTTCGACTGCCTCTACCTGGACGGGCGGCCCATCGTCAGCGAACCCCTGACGGTGCGGCGCGAGTGGATGACCGATGCCGTCCGCAGGAACGAGACCTATCGCGTCAGCGAGGCCGTGGACGAAGGGAATGACCTCTTCGAGGCGGCCAAGAAGATGGGCCTCGAGGGCATCATGGCCAAACAGTCCGACAGTCATTACCTGCCCGGCAGGCGGTCCGCTTCGTGGCTCAAGGTAAAGGCCAGGCAGACGACCGAGTGTATGATCATCGGCTACACGGAAGGCAAGGGAGATCGCCGGTCCGGATTCGGGGCGCTGCATCTTGCACAGGGGAACGGGGACGGGCTGAAGTATCTGGGCAAGGTCGGGACCGGCTTCGACGATCGGATGCTCAAGACCGTGCTGAAAGAACTCAAGAAGGTCCCCCCGGGAAAACGTCCCGTGAAGGAAAGACCGGTCGACGACGCCCAGACGACATGGCTGAAACCTGAACTGCTGTGCGAGGTCCAGTACGCCTCGTTCACACCCAACGGGACGCTGCGCGAGCCGGTCTTCGTGCGGCTCCGTCCCGATCTGACGGCCTGAATCGAAACGTCACACCCAGACCCGACGCGGAGGTAAAGCATGCGAGCAATCTGGAAAGGCCACATCCGTTTCTCCCTGGTCACGATCCCCATCCGCATCTACAACGCCGTGGACACAGCCCAGACCATCCGATTCAACCAGCTGCACAAGGAGTGCAACGGTCCGATCGGATATGACAAGAAGTGTAAGAAGTGCAGCAAGGTGCTCGACAAGGAGGAGATCGTCAAGGGCTACCAGTACGAGCCGGAGCAGTTCGTGATCGTCGAAGCGGAAGACCTCGAAAAGATCAAACTCAAAAGCACGAAGATCATCGAGATCGAGGGGTTCGTGGACGCCTCGGAAGTCCACCCGACCCTGTATGAGACCCCCTATTTCGCCGGGCCCGACGGCGACGTCGCGGCGAAGGCCTATGCCCTCCTCGGCGAGGCCCTGAGACAGAGCGGAAAGCTGGGCATCGGCAAGGTCGTGCTCCGAGACCGGGAAGAGATCGTCATGATCGGCCCGGAGGAAAACGGACTGATCCTTTACAAGCTCCGCACGCCCGAGATGGTGCGAAACATCGCCGACGTACCTCAACTGGACGGTGAAGCGGCGGACGCCCAACAGCTGAAGATGGCCCAGAGTCTCGTCGACTCGATGTCCACATCCCTGGACAAGATCGAGCTGAAGGACAACTACCGACAGGCCGTGAAGGAGATGGTGGAGGCCAAGGTCGAGGGCAGGGAAATCGTGACCGTCGCCGAGGAGCTCGCACCGGTCGTGGACATTATGACCGCCCTCAAGGACAGCATCGAGCAGGCCAAGGCCGATCGGAAGCCGATGAAGAAGGCCACCGGAAAGGCCCGAGCCCAAACGAAGAAGGCCAAGAAGGCGAAGAAGACCAAGACCACGGCCAAGGCCAAAAAGCGAAAAGCCGCCTGAGGTTACACGACTTCGTCCTGAGGTAAAAGAGTGTGGCCAATGTGATCGCCTTTCCGGGAAAGCCCCCGGCCAAGTTCGGGTTCAAGCGTGTCAAGAAGCGCAAGCGGAAGCGTTTCGATCCCGATCAGCTCGACCTCTTCTCCACGTCGTCTGGAAATGTCCTCGAACTTCCCAGAACGATCGGGCGCTTCGAGGAGGCCCTGCTGCTTGACGAGCGGGGAGACCCGAAGGCCGCCGACGCCTACTTGACCGCGATCTCAGAAGGGGACTGCGTGGCCGATGCCTTCTGCAACCTGGGCATCCTGGAATCCCAGCAGGGCAGGACGGCCAAGGCCTTCGACTGCTTCACCAAATCCCTGAAGGCCAACCCCCGCCACTTCGAAACCCACTACAACCTCGCAAACCAGTACTTCGAGACGGGTGACCTCGCGCTCGCGCGCGTGCACTACGAAATCGCGGCGGAGATCCATCCCGGATATCCGAACACCCAGTTCAACCTGGGCCTGGTCCACGCCCTGAACGAAGAGTTCGGCCGCGCCGTCGAAGCCTTCACGAGATACAGGGACATGGCGCCGAAGGAGGAGATCGACAAAGTCGTTGACCTGTTGAGCGGACTGAAGCAGACACTGGCCACCCAGGGATAGCGTCGGCAAGTCATTGGGCAAGGTGAGTTGGCACCTGTGTATTATATTCGCAGGTGCTTTTTCGTGCCTGCTCCCTGGGGCCCGACCCCTCGATACACGGCGCGTGATTCAGAACCCTCCTCAGCGCCGCACTCGGGGATTCGGGGGTTTTGCCTCTGGGTGATTCAACACTGATTCGTTATGCTCAACACCTGATACGGAAGTCCCGAGTTCCCGAGTGCCCGCTCCGTGAGATAAACAGTTTTCACCTAGGAAAAGGCTCACGGGTGTATCGAGGGACCGGGATCGGCTTCGATATTCATCATTCGATTCTCTCTCCGCGTTCTCTGCGCCTCCGCGGTGAGACCTCGTATCTTTTGTGGAGGTAATAGATGACTGTCCAGGAACTCTTCGACCTAACAGGCAAAGTCGCCATCGTCACCGGCGGGGGCACCCATCTCGGCACGGCCATGGCCACCGCTCTCGGTGAGCTTGGCGCCGTCGTGTACATCGCGAGCCGGCGTAAGGCCCTCTGCGAACAGGTCGCCGGCGAGCTGCAGGAGGCCGGGATCGACTGCACCGGACTCGGCTGCGACGTCACCGACGAAGCCCAGGTCGATGCCCTGATCGACACCGTCGTCGCCCAAAAAGGTCAGCTGGACATCGTCGTCTGCAACGCCGGCGGAAGCGCCACGACCACCTACATCCCGGACGCCTCGATCGAAGAGTTCACGCTGACATGGGAGACGAACGTCAAGAGCATCTACATGTGCGCCCAGGCCGCGGCCCGCGTGATGATCCCCCAGCGATCCGGCAAGATCATCACGATCGGTTCGATCCACGGGTTTACGACGGCCGACCTCCGGATGTACGAAGGCCTGGACATGAAACCCCGGTCGGGTCCCCCCTACCAGGCCGCGAAGGGCGCCGTCATCAACCTCACGCGCGCGCTCGCCGCCGAGCTCGGCTCGCACGGCATCACGGCCAACTGCATCAGCCCCGGACAGATCCTGAAGCCGGATATGGACCCGAAACAGGCCGAGCGCTACCGACTGCTCAACGCGCTCCAGGTCCACGGCAGGCCGGAGCACCTGAAGGGGGCCGTGGGTCTCCTCGCCTCGAAGGCCGGAGACTGGATCACCGGTCACAACCTCGTCGTCGACGGCGGCTGGACGATCTGGTAAAGAGCGTATCTCGTATCTCGTATCTCGTTAAGCGTATCTCGTCGGATAAATTTTGTTGATACGGTGTGAAGGACGCAAAAGGAGGCGTTCACTATGAAATTCTCGATCGTTCCGATCTTCGTCCTGATCAACTTCGCCTTCTGTATTTGGATCACCCACAGGGCGAAGCGGAATCAGTCGATCAGCCTCGCGGAAGCGATCAACGTCTATGCCCTGCTGCTGGCGTTTTTCGCCTGGACGGTGGTCGCGTTCGTGATGGGGATCAAAGGGATGCACGTCGCGTTGATGGAGCGGATCCCGCTGCTGTGGCAGGCCAACGTGGCAATCGTCCTGCTGGTCGTCGGCCTGGTCGTTTCGCGGCCGCTCCGAAGCGGTCTGCGCGGCATCGCCGCGTACACGCCGTGGCACTGGCTGGTCCTTTTCCAGGCCCTGCGCATCGGGGCGATCGGCGGCGTGATGAAAGGGTTCCGCGGCGAGGTCACGTCCAAGTTCGTGTTCGTGGTCGGCATCCCGGACTTTCTCTACGGCATATCCGCCCTCGTCCTCGCGTGGATGATGGTGAGGGATGCCGTGGGCCGGCGCTTCCTCGCGATCTGGAACCTGCTCGGCGCCGCCATCATCCTCCTGCCGCTGATTGTCGGCATGAATCACTGGATGAACGAACCGGGCTTCGAATTCATGTTCGAGTTCCCGATGATCCTGGCGCCGAGCATCGTCGTGCCCATCTCCATCTGCCTGAATCTGCTTCTGGCCTGGAGGATATACGAAGAGGGCTTCGAGTCGCCCGCCGCGGCCGCATCCTAAGCGTATCTCGTATCTCGTATCTCGCAAAACCGTCGAATCACTCACAGGAGGACAACGCGTGGGAAGTTCGCTTTGGTACCACAGGACGGTCTTCTTCGTGGATGATGTCGAGAAGTCGATCGATTTTTACGAACGACTGGGGTTTTCAGAGAGTGGAAGCACGAAGATGGTGCAGCGCAGGTCGATCGAGAGGGTTTAGAACTCATCTTGAACAAGGATGTCCAGAAATCGGGAAAGGGGCGGATCTTTATGTCCCTCGATTCGGGTCGAGTAAATGGGTTAGAGGACGAGTTCAGGTCTTCAGGCGCTGAAGTGTCGTTTACACAATGGGGAATGAAGGTCATGGTCGTAGCCGACCCGGACGGAAATGAACTCTATTTCACCGATGATGAATTACGCGACAACTGAACCATCGAGTTCGCCCATCAGGTCCGCAAAGCTCCCTCCAAGCGCCTCGAGAAGCTGTGGAGGCCCCTGCTCCACCATCTTTCCCGCTTCCAGAACGATTACCTCATCGGCCGATCGGATCGTGGAGGGCCGGCGCGCGATCATCAACGCCGTTCTCCCCCGTGTCATCCGCTTCAACATCTCCTGAATGTAAAATTCAGATCGAGAGTCCAGCTCGGCGACCGCTTCTTCGAGAATCAAGATCGGTGTGTTCAACTTCAAACCGTGCGAAACACTCCCCTGGAATGAACCGCCTTTCAGCGTCTCCGTGCAAACGATCTGCCTCAGGTACTCGAGGCAGATCGTTCTGACGTCAGCGCCGTCGATCGTGATGGTTCCCTCGCACGGATCACGAAACCTTTGTATCAGCCTGGTCAGTGCGACCTTCCCGGAGGCCCTTTTTCCGACGATTGCAACAGTGGAGTGAGCCGGAATCGTCAGATGCACATCTTCCAGGATCGTCCGATCACCTTCATAGAGACTCACGTGATGGAAACCGATCTCACCCTGGACGTCACCGAGATCATTCAACGCTCCACCTCCGGTCGCAGGTCTACCCATGCCGTGGGTAGTCAGCAACCTCCTTGCCAGAATCCCGAGTGATTTCGATGAGGCCTTCCGCTACGCCCGGGTAAAGCGAGGCAAAGAATCAGCCATCACGAGCTTCGAGATTCACGTCGGTCCTTCCGAATCATCCCGATCAATGAGACGCCGCGATGTGAACGGAATTTCCAACGGTCTCCTGACCTCTCGCGACCTCCAAACAAAAACCCCGTCCCGACTTCTTGCTGTCAGGACGGGGCGTATTGTTGAGTGACGCCCACATTCGCATTTCACCCGGCGCCAGCTCCGGGCTATGCTTTAACGGAGAGCGTAGTACGAATCATGCGGAACGAATAGTGAACATCGTCGGGAAAGTTGTCGGCCGTCCACGCGGGAATCTGGCCTCCCCCCGTAATCCGGACGCGGTCAGATGGCGGAATCTCGAAAATCGCGCAGCTCATCCCCGTGAGGGGCAGCTCGCGGCTGATCAGCTTGGGTTTGGTGCCACCAGGGAGTGAATCGGGGTAATGTTCTGCTCCCTTGACGGGGTCGATCTGGCTGCTGCCCTTGGCCTTCCAGCTGTCATACCTGAAGTGCATGCCCCAGAGATTGTCTGCGCGAAAGCGAACCGGCATGACTTCAGGGCTCTCTCTCTCCCCCCTAAAGCCTTCCACCGGGTCAGCCTCGATTTGAATCCATCCGGGCGGGGTGCACGCGCTGCCGATGACGGCCACGCGGACGATCGGGTGCTGTTCCTCGACTTCGATGAATTCCGGCGGCAGACCGGAACTCCCTTTCGTATCTGTATTGATGGGGAAGAGCTCGACGCCGTGTACCTCCCCACCATGATATTGACGATGGACCGTCACATTCCGGTAATTAAAAGGCATCCGGTACTCAAGCGTCTTCAGGATGAGTTCTTCAGGCTCCTGAACCGGATCGTCATACCCAGCCACACGTTTTTCATCTGCCACGGTTGTACCTCCTTTGACTGAAGTGGTGACCCACCCCGAGTTATCCTGCTCGGGCGCGATTCGAACAATTCGGGACATTCCAGCTGACATCGTCAGCAAAGCAATATTCCAATATACATTCCGTTCCCACAACCACACAACACCGGCGTTCGAAGGTTGTGGCCAAACAAGAAACCCCGCCCTGATTCGAGTGGATCAGGACGGGGCGAGATCTTGAGTCTGTGTCTATTCTAGATGAACTTCTCAGGCGAAACCTTGAATATCTCTGACAGTTTCCGTGCCATCTTCAAACTGATAGATCTCGCGCCCGCCTCCATGTTCGAAATGTGCTGGCGCGGTAGCCCCCCAAGCATCTCACCCAACCGCGCCTGCGTCAATTCGTTGTTGGTGCGGTAGATCTTCAAGTTGTCGCCCGGCGTCATCTTTGATTTTGTTTGTCGGTACCAATCGGTCTGAAAGATATCCACGGTCTCTTCGTCATCGATGAATTGGACCTGTTGCCCATATTCCTGTTCAAGCACAGAAAGGAGCTTCTTGGGAATATCTCCTTTGATGTGGATCTCAATACGGGGCGTCTTCACGACTGCCTGCATAATACATCTCAATTATGTTTGAGTTGCTTTCACAATACCAACAAGCCACCCACCTATGAGCAAGGTGGCAGTGATAGTCATCCGTTCCGAGTTTTCCATAGTTGGGCCAGTCTTTTCTAAATGGTCCTCCGTCCCGTAAGTCTTCGACCAGGTTCGCCAATCTCCTCTGGATCGGAATAGGTAATCTCTGAATATTCCTGAGGATTTTCCGCTTGATTACAACCTCATACATCTCTAATATAACCATTTATTAGTTACAAGTCAAGGGCTGGGTCCTCCAGATTCGCAATTCTCATGCCGTTGGCCGTTTTGTTCTTGTAAGATATTGCGCCACAGTAGACGAGAGAGGTCATTCTGTCTTTCGGAAGCACTAATGTCTCCATTCATCCTGTTCAAACCGATGCTGTGTTTTGAACGGGGCGTTCATCCGTTGCCCCGACCCCTTGAGAGTTGCAAGAAGAAACCCCGCCTTGATTCGAGTGCATCAGGACGGGGTCTCTTCGTTGGCGTGACTTTTTTTGTCTGGTTAGATCCTCTTGAGTATGATCCCCCCGAGCTATCGGCTATGCCCCACTAGACCTGCAATCTTCCTGCCAGCACGATCCCAAACAAAAGCCCCGCCCTGATTCTCTTAGTCAGGACGGGGCCTCTTCATTTGTGCGACGTCACTGTGGATGCGCCGTTTATCCCTCTCGCACGTTTTCCACGCCCAGCGACTCCAGCCGTGCCGCCATCTTCCCGCGCGCGGGGCCGCCGGCCTCCATCATCTTTTTGCTGTAGACGAACGGTGAGGGTCCGAACGGTAATACGCCACGTGCTCCCGCACCTCGCGCCCGCGAACCGGGTCACCCAGCGGGTCCCGCACATAGTTGTAGAAGATATTCCGCCGCGGCTTCCCGTCCTTGCGCTTCCACGCGGAATGCCACAGCCGGTTGTCCCAGATCACCACGTCGCCCGGGTTCGCGAGGACCTGGACCACGCCGGGAACGTTTTCCCGGGTGTTCGAATCCGGACGGTGTGATCGCCTGCGGTACTCCTCCCCGAGCGGCGCGTAGGACCGGTAGAGCGCGGCGCTGAAATCGGGGTGAAAGCTCCCCGGGATGATGTTCAGCGCCCCCTCGCCGTCGGGCGTCCCACTGAGGTAGAACACGGTCTTCACCGTCATGGGCTGCATGCTGGGGTTGCCGTCGGTGTGCCAGTAGACCTCATCCATGTTCGCCGTCAGGTCGGCGTTGCCTATGTAGAGGAACTCGGTCCCGTCGATGTCCCGCATCGCCTCCATGATCCTGGGCTGTTCGATCAGCGCCCCCAGCACCTCCTCCTCTTCCGTGAACGATATCGACCTCCGGGTCCCGGACGGGCCGAAGTTGTCAAAGTCCGGTGCGCGCTCGGTTACGCGGTCGAACGCCTCCTGAACTTCCTGCAGCTCGTCCGCATCCAGGCAGTCCTTTAGGACGACATAGCCGAAGGCGCGGAACTGTCCGACTTCCAGGTCATTCAACATTGGATTTGCCCTCTCTTTGGTACTGCTTCTCGCCTTCCTTCGCTGAAGAGTAACGATTTAGTGATGACACGTCAAGTGAGTACATAGCGCTTCCCCGTCCCACCAAATAAGAACCCGCCCTGATCTCGCTGAATCAGGACGGGGTCTTCTCTGTTTGGGTGACGTCTTTTAGGTCTGGTTTATCCTTCCCGCACGTTTTCAACCCCCAGCTCCTCCAGCCGCTTCGCCATCATCTCACGCGCGGGGCCGCCTTCCTCCATCAATTTCTTGCTGTAGACGAATCGGCGGCTCGGGCCCGAACGGTATCTGTCTATGTGCTCCCGGGCCTCCCGCCCGCGGATCGGGTCATCCAGCGGGTCGCGCACGTAGCTGAAGAAGATATTCCGCCGCGGCTTCCCATCCCGCCGCTTCCAGGCCGAATGCCACATCCGGTTGTCCCAGATCACCACGTCGCACGGGTTCGCGAGGACCTGGACCATGCCGGGAACGTTCTCCCGGGTGCTCGGATCCGGATTGTGCGATCGCCTGCGGTACTCCTCCCCGAGCGGCGCATACGACCGGTAGAGCGCGGCGCTGAAATCGGGGTGAAAGCTCCCCGGGATGATGTTCAGCGCCCCCTCGCCGTCGGGCGTCCCACTGAGGTAGAAGACGGTCTTCACCGTCATCGGCTGCATGCTGGGGCAGCCGTCGGTGTGCCAGTAGACCTCATCCATGTTCGCCGTCAGGTCGCCGTTGCCTATGTAGAGGAACTCGGTCCCGTCGATGTCCCGCATCGCCTCCATGATCTTCGGGTGTTCGATCAGCGCCGCCAGCGCCCCCTCCTCTTCCATAAACGATGTCGACCTCCGGGTCCCGGACGGGCCGAACTCTTCAAAGTCCGGCGCACGCTCGGTTACGCGGTCGAACGCGTCCTGAACTCCCTGCAGCTCGTCCACATCCAGGCAGTCCTTCAGGACGACATAGCCGAAGGCGCGGAACTGTCCGACTTCCAGGTCTGTTAGCATGGGAGTTCTCCTCTTTCGGGCCCTGCTTTCGGATTCTTTATCGCTGAAGTTTACCGATTCGATGATTGCAGGTCAAGTGTGTAAGTGGGGCTCCCAAACTCGCCTGGCCGATCCCGCCTCCACGAGCTCGCGGTTCAGAAACCGGCCCTCCCTGAGCACCACCTCACTGTCCTGTTCTCCAGCAGGTAGAACAGATCCGGCTGGTACCGGTCGTCCAGCCTAAATTTCTACGCGTGTAGAAATTTATTATAAGCCCATAAAACACAAAGTCTTATAAAAGGCGTGGTCTTGCTGATCCTGCGTGCGGTCGCACGACAAGATCCTTGCTTCGCTGAATGACCTGAAATTGAAACGCTGACTATTTGACTCCTATGACCATAGAGTCCGGTCCTACCAAAGGTTCAACCCAGGTTTTTTGGAATCCAATTTCCTTCATCCAGCCCGCGCAGTCGGCCCCCGTATAATCAAAACCACCGGGTGTCTCGATGAGCATATTCAGACTCATCAGAAGTCCAAAGGCGTTTTGAGATCGATCATCGTCAATGATGGACTCATACACAATGAAGGCGCCACCTTCCGGTATAGCGTCGAAGGCCTTCTGGATGAGGAGCTTCTTCTCTTCCAGATTCCAATCGTGAAGAATGTGCCCCATCATGATGACATCGACCGGGGGTAGAGAATCTTTGAAAAAATCGGCTGCGGCAAACTGCAAACGCTCCGAAAGACCATTTTGTTCGACATACTCCTCGAAAATGGGCGCTACCCCAGGTAGATCGAGTCCGATACCTGACAAATGAGAGTGCGTGAGGGCAACCTGAACACCAAGATCTCCCTGTGCGGTCCCCACATCCGCAAAAGTCTTATAGTCGCTCCAGGAAAACTTCCCAGCAATGGCAAGATTGGCCCCGTGGCTGATACCCGTCATTGCCGCCAAGAATCCCTTAAGCCGATCTGGATCCGCGTACAAGGTGGCAAAAAAGGAATCGCCCCCACCCTTCGCCTCATTCTGTGGCTCTCCGGTGCGCAGTGCTTCGGTGAGATGATTCCAAAACCCGAAGAGCCGGTGACTGGACATCTCTAACATTCCACCTATGTATGAGGGTTTCTGCTTGTCCAGAAACAGATCTGTTTCCGGCGTATTCTGATACTTCCCATCGACTCTTCTTAGGAATCCCATTGCAACCAAAGCATCCAAGAAGTCACGTGCGGAGCGTGGATGCAATCCTAGCCGATGCTGAAGTCCGTTTAGATCTTCGCCTTGCCTGGCCAGTTCGGTAAAGAGTCCCATCTCCACGGCACTCAGTAGTGTTCTGGAACCCCAAAAACCCAGGCCAACCTGCATGATTTTCTCTGGTGTTGGCTGTTCGCTCATTTTGATTCCTCCGGGTATGATTTAAGAAAACAAAATTCGTTACTCCTGTAAATTCCAGTACGCCCGGTGGACCCGCATTGCGGACCACGTATGCCTTCATGAGTTCACCTAGTTGGCCTTGCTAGTTCAGTAGGTCTCCCAAACACCGGGAGTTGCGAGCTCTAGCAAATGCCCATCCAGGTCCCGGAAATATAGGCTCTGGCCTCCCTCCTCCCACGCCACCTTGCTCTCGATCTCCAGCGCCTGCTCCCTCAGCCAGCCCTCCCAGTGGCTGACGTCACGCTCCTGGATGGCGAACGCGATGTGCGACGTCCCCTCGCCGTCGTGCGGCGGTATCACACCCCCCGGCACTTTCATCGGCTCGGTCGACGCCCCATGCTTGAAGAGGAGCAGGATCTGCTTACCCTCCACGTCAAGCACGCCAATCCGCTCATTCAACATCAGAGCTCGAAACCCAAAGACGCGGGCGTAGAAGTCCGCCGCACGCTCAACGTAGTCAACGTAGAGCCCAAATTCGAGCATCCTCTGTAGAGGCGGCCTCTTCATATTCATCCTGCCGCGTTATGCGTCATCCCTCACACCAGCAGCGTTTCAAGACGCGGGTCTCCTCAGCAGAATCTGAAAGATCATAATGTGGGTCACGAACAGAGCCGGGACGATCAGGAGAGGGATAAAGATCACGCCGCCCAGTTGGCCTGCATCCACGTGCTGGACGCCCTGTGACACGGCATACAGCGCGTCCAGAGTTCCTTCAAGGTTGAAGATCCAGACTGCCGGAACTGCGATCGACCATCTCGACTTGAGTGCGACAGCCGCGAGCAGCGCCAAAACTGACGCCAGAAGGTCGCCATAGGCTGCCGGCACCGCGAAATCGTGCGTCACGTCGGCTGAAACGACACCAGGAATCAGAAAAGCCAGCCCGATATACCGAAACGCGTGCGGAAGCACGAGCGGGATCAGCGCATCGTTGCGGGAAAGGGTCGCCAGCGCCGGCATGACATACCATCGCGCGATCAGCCCGTAGGTGAGCATCCCGAGCGCTATGCTCACCACGACCTTCAGCATGTCCTGTCCCAGGACTTCTGAAGCCATAAGTGTCCTCCTTCCGGTTAGGCGAATTACCTTGACCGCCTCTTGGTGCTTAGCCCAGATCCCGGCCTATGGATGAACGGAGATCCGCCCGGCGATCTGGGATGGCAGACTCCCCTCTCTCCTGAGAGATTTCAAGACGGCAAAGACGAGCGATCGCTTCTGAGTAAAGCCGGGATTGTATGAGTCAGGCCATTCGAACGGGACTTCACGCGCAATGGATGCGAGCGAAGGCAGACGACCCCTTTCTACAAGAAAGGCGCGTACCTTCTCTCGGTACGCCTTGTACTTCGAGATGGTATGGTCGATGCCATCCGAGATGAAGCCAGCCCCTTCCATCAGCGCTCCATGAGCGGGGATGGTGATGTCAGGTCCCCAGGACTTTATTTCCTCGAGCGACCGGAGGGCCTTATCCAGATCTGCGCGTGGGAGGTTTATGGATAGAACAAAGTCGCCGACGGCGCGCTGCTGAAATAAATCACCGATGACCAGCACCCGCTTTCCCTCTTCAAGAAGAGAGAAGCCGACAGATCCGTCAGTATGCCCGGGAAGATGCCGGACCGTCACGCCATAGCGGACCATTCCGTCAGAATCGAATGTCTCATCCACGCTCGCGGGCGGCCAGGGCCCATATGCGAACTTGAGCGCTGCCTGCGAGAACGGCCTGAGATACCAGGGAAATATATCTCCCTTGAGCGGGCCCGCGGCATCGAATTCTCCTTTCAGGAAGGCTCGTGGATTCTCGAGAATCGCCTTGCCCTGGGCCGAGCACAGGATCCTGGATCCTGACTTTTCCTGGAGGATCCCCGAAAGGGCCGCGTGGTCGGGGTGCGCGTGCGTGATCCATATCTCGTCTATGACTGGAAAGACTGAAAGAAGGTCGTCCCGCCAGCGCTCGACCCCCGGGTCGATAACAACGGTTTTTCCCTCGAGCCTGAGTGCGGTGACGTTGATCTCCTGGGCACCCCTGAAACCGGAGCTCGGAGCGCGCCATACGCTTACCCTGGCGGATTCAAAGAGGAATGATTCCCCCTTCAGTTCGAAAGGGGCCAGGAAGAGCAGCACCAGCAGACCGGCACACATTCGCATGTTATACAAAGTCGCAGCCCCGTGTATCAGTTTGGTCTCTTGCCAGCACGCTCGTAAACACCTTACTCTACCAAAACGGAATAACTCATCCTGTTTGGTTGTTTTGCCTGTCTGAACGTCTTTGACCGTACATATGGCGGGCGCGCTTACGGACTAATCTGGTAGCTCATTCAGTGGCAATGATATCTTAAAAGACGTACCCTGGTCCAATATGCTCTGAACCGATAGTTCCCCGTTGTGATGCTTTACAACCCTGTGTGCCACGGGCAATCCCAGCCCCATCGATATCCTGCCCTTGCTGGCAGCAAACCCGATTTCAAACAGATTGGACAGTAGATCATCCGGTATCCCTGGCCCGGAGTCCGAAATCTCGATTGCAATGTGGCCATCAACGGCTTCGGTGCTGATACGAAGCGTTCCCGCTCCGTCCATGGCCTCGAATGCGTTGAGGAGGATCGTCATGAACACTTGATTGAGTTCCTTGGGCCTGCACTTGATCTGAGGGATGTCTCTATATTGCTTGAGGACCTCCACTTTTCCCTTTACGTCTGGCTCGATGAGCGACAGGGCGGTGTCCAGATCTGCATGAAGATCAGTAAGCTGAACCTCGGCCTCGTCGAGGCGGGAAAAATCCCTCAGCGAGCGAACCAGATTAGAAATTCTTTCAACGGCCTGGAGTGCAACTCTGTTGCTGTCCTTCATGACCTTAAGGATCTTGTCGATCTTTGACCCAGGTGAAGAAGCTGCCAATTCCCCTGCAAGCTTTGAAGCGCCTATTTGCGAAGTCTCCAGACTGCTCCTTACCGCGCCGAGCGGATTGTTGACTTCATGTGCAACACCCGCTACCAGTCCGCTCACCGCGGCCATCTTGCCCTCATGGATGAGATGTGCCTGCTGTTCCTTGATCTCGAAGTTGGAGACTTCAAGCGCTACCCCGTCCTGGATCAGCCGCCTGGCGAACCACGCCAGGAAAGCCAGAGCTCCGCCGACCATTGCCAGAATTACCATACGGACAACAAAGATGCCAGGATTTACGGCGGAGGTGTAGAAATGCTCGCTGAATTGCGACGTGACGGTAACCCGTGGGTCGCCGAGCACCCACTGCATGATCGCGAGATGAATTGCGATCACACCCGCGGCCATCATCGCTGGATACATCGGCCTCAGCGTCAAGCTGTTGACGGCTATCATGACCATGCCGATCGTAACCAACTCGTTCTTCATGAGGAAAGCGGGAGAACCATCAGGCAGGTCCATAGCTTTGTACCAAATGAACGGTAGCAAGGCAAGCATGACCAAATCGAGCAGGACAGAGCCGATGCCGACGGCGAGAAGATGCCGCTCGCGTTTCGCGAGCACACACCCCAAAGAAATGATGCAGCTTGCCACAGCTAGGATAGAAAGCGAAGCGATCGCGTCTACGTCGGTCTCAGCGACAATACCTGGTCTAATTAAGCCGAGGAGATACAGGAGCAACAGCACAAGGAAGATGGCGAAGAAAGCCAGCCGTGCACCAAGCGACCACGTGAGCACGCGGGCTTCGCGCGTTTTCAACATCCCACCGACACGGGATAAGTCATCGCGCTCTAAAGACATCTTGAATCCTTTACTGAATCTATCGCTTACGTGTATCTATTCCGGGCTCGCGCCGAAACGTCCAGAACCGGATGCCGCTCTGCGGTTCGACATCTCTGACGACGATCTCAAACCCGTGCTTCAGGTAGAAGGGAACGTTCGTCGGTTGAAAGGTCTCGAGGTAGCAGGGTCTTCCATCCGAGTCGGCACGAGACAGTACCGGCCGTAAGAGTGCGCTCCCGACGCCCTGCCGCTGCCGATTCGGCTCCACACCTATGAACATCAGGTACCAGTGTGGATCCTCGGCATCCCGCTCGTGAAGTCTGTCCAGATGGTCGAACACCTCCCTCTTGCGGTCGACTGCCTCGACGCCAAGGATCGACGGAAGGGCGCTGATGCCAGCCCGGTCCGCCAGATCCGGTGGTATCTGGACACCGTTATTCGGCGGGATCCAGACCGCAACCCCGTCGAGACTGCCCTCCGTCGCCCACACCTCCCCGGCGAGATGGCCATACCTTACGAATGCCGAGAAGTAAGTCGGATTCAAACGTTCGCGTTCGCGTGCGTCGGGCAGCGCGTAGACGTTCAGCGGGTCATCTTGAAAGGCACGCGCGAACAAATCACCAGCCTGTTCGATCTGGTTTTCGAGCAGTGGCGCTGAGGAGAGAGCGTCCAATTCCTCTACCTGTTCAGTTGCATTACACTTCTTTCATTCTTCTGGTTCAGATCCAAAACGCAATACATGACCGTCCGGATCTTCAACATTTACTTCAAGCGCCCAGGGCCTGTTGGTCGGCTCCATAAGGATCGTCACACCTTTGGAGGAGAGGTCCTCGTATACTTGCCGGGCATTTTCAATACCAATATATATCCATGTGCCGGGTTGGCCCTGGCCACTCTTGCACAGAAGTATCGTGAAGCCATCTCGTGAAACACCGGTGAAATTTTCGTCGCCCCATTCCGCGTTTTCAAAACCCAATAGATCGACGTAAAATCGAAGACTTCGCTTCATATCTGATACGTTTAGAATCGGGCTGATGCCTTCGATGCGATTCATTGCTACCTCCACAGCTGGCCAACTGTGATTGAACAGAAAAAATGCGCTATATCTCCGCCCACTTGGGTCCCGTAACCGTCCCCGGCGGTCGAATCATTCGTCCCTCAGCCCGCCCGTTTCCTCCCGAATCCGTACTCTCGGATTTCATTTCCCCTTCTCCTCCTGTTTGGGGGGTGCTCCGCTATTCGCCCCCAAGGAAATAGGGATGGAAGAAATCATTCTGAACATAACCGAGTTTTTCCGCAAGCCTCGCCGATGCCTGACTCGCAGCGTTCCAGTGCGGTTCAATTCCCTTCTCCAAGCAATACGCAATCAGTGACGCGCCTACAGCAGTTGCCAGCCCTTTGCGTCGATGTGGTTTGTCTGTGCCAATCGTGATTTCAATTGCCCTCTTAGAGTTCATTGCGGATAGAGCGGCTGCAACAAGATCTCTTACAAGATCGGGTCCTGAAAGGGCGCAGAAACCAATGCAATGCTCCATGAACTGTTCAGGTGTGTAAACTGTCCCTCCCCCACCTTTTCGAGCCAATTTTCCAGCCAATTCTCGATTGTCAGATATCGCGTGGATTTCATACTCTTTGGGAATCTTTTGACTGAGGATGCGCAGGTGATCTATGTCCAATTCCTCGTGGGAGAAGCCCCATCTATCTCGTCTTTCTACTCTTTTTCCAAGAACCCGCACAATAGCGTCCGCCCAGGCCTCTGTTTCGGGGATGATCGCCGTTTGAGACAGACCCTCGAGCAGATCTCGAACGGCTGTGTGATCCGGGTTTCCACCAAGATACGTAAATACACCCAAACGCAGCATCGCGACTTCAGGATCGGTCGCAGAATCCGCAAAGGCTTTGCCAAAAGGAAAATCAAAAACGGCATCGATGGGGACGCGGTGCCGTTTGTGACGGGCGAAAAGTTCAGAGAGTAGACTTCGGCGACTTGCAGCGATTTCCTGGACGCCTGTCACAGCGATCTCTCCACGACCAGATAGAGGGCGGTCCTTTTGCGTGCGGTCTGTTTTTCTCGGGTAGTGGTGAAATTTCGGCTAACGTCCTGTGGCCATGGTAATGATTTGGTGATTACGCATCAAGGGTGGACAGGCCCTGCAGCGCCTCTACGACAAAATCCCGCGCGCGCGTCGCCGTTTCGCAAACCCCCGCGCGTTCCGCTCGGCAGCTTGAGCAGGGCACGGCAGTGGGCCAGACCAATTTTCCAGACGTCTGGAAAATTGGTCTAAATGCCATAAAACCCAACGGCTTGGTATATATTATGCTTGCTGAACCCGGTCTCGGGTGTGGACACGGCGAGCTCGATCTACCGGGATTTGAAGAGGCCTGGAAGGCGCCCAGCTTGGCCGGGAAGGGTTAAGCGTTTATACGAGGTCGATTCGCCGGGGCAGATCCGATCCGCGCGATACGATGGGAGTCACGGCGATCTTCTGTCTATGCATCACGCGACACGCAAGGGCGCCCTGCGCACGCTGTGACGCGCCTCCGCGGTGAGTGAATCCGTATCTCGCATCTAGTGAAGGAATGATCACAAGAATCCCCTCCCGGGAGGGGTGTCCCGGCAAAGCCGGGGCGGGGTAGGTCACAATGGGTTTTCGGTGACCCAATTCCAGATGCCCTGCTTCTTGGCAAGCCTTCTTTGGCCTTCAATTATATTGAGTATCTCTCTCATCAGACCCACCCCTAAGTCCCCTCCAAGGAGGGGACCGGCCAGGAACTATGCCTGGGGGGACTCTGGGGTCGCGGATCGCTTGGCACAAGGCGAAGTTGGTCCTATCATACAGGCTCGTGAGAGACCGGGTCAGCGAACAGAAGTAGAGGGATTCAGACGGATGCCAAAGCTCGAAATCCTGGGACACAGCACTGTCTATCGCAATCCGCACCCCAATCGTTTCAGCGAATACGTCGCCTTCCCCGCCATCCTGGCCCTGCCGGACGACTCGCTGCTCTGTGCCTGCCGCCACGGAACGGCCCGGGAGAGCGACGACGGCGTCGTGAACGTCCACCGCTCGACCGACGGCGGCGCCACCTGGCAGCCGGCCGGACCGCTGCCCGAGCCGGCAGGCGCCGCCGAGGGCTATCACGTGCCCGGAGTGTTTGGTCTCACCCGGGAGGGCGACGTCCTGGCCTGGGTACGCATCCTGTCCGCAGTCAGGGAAGCCTCGAGCCTGCTCGTCACTCGTTCCTCCGACGTCGGTGACACCTGGTCTCCGTTCTCGAGCGTCGACGCCGCGCCCTTCGACCGGGTCGGGTGCGGCGGCAACCTGGTAACCCTGGCGGACGGCACGGTCGTGTCGCCAGGCGAATGGGGCGACGAAGGAAAAGGCGATCGAATGCCCGACTGGTCTTCCCTGCTCACGCGCTCGACCGACGGCGGCCGAACCTGGGAGAGGTGGCGGAGGGTGCACGAGCCGAAAGGCGGGCGCTACTTCTTCGACATGCGCATTACCCTGCTGGAGGACGGCCGCCTGCTCGCTGTCTACTGGACGCACGACATGCAGAACGATCAGGGAGTCAACGTCCACTCGGCGTGGTCCTCGGACGGCGGCGAGACCTGGACGGAGCCTCAGGACACGGGGTTCTGGGGGCAGGTGACTGATGTATCCGGTCTTCGGAGCGGCAGGGTCATCGCCGTCACCAATCACCGCCGTGAGCCTATGGGGATCCGCGCGGCGCTGTCGGAGGACGGCGGCGGGCACTTTGCCGAAGCGGATCACGTCGAGCTCTGGGGCGTCGAGCCGGCCACGGTGCGCAGCGCGCCCGTGCTCGCCAAACGGAGGGACCAGGTCGAAGACGCGCTCGATGCCTATCACTTCTTCACCTTCGGGACGCCGTCGGTCACCCAGCTGTCGGACGGGACGATCGCCGTGGCCTACTACGTGACCGAAGAGCACGTCACCTACGTGCGCTGCTGCCGGATGAGGGAAATCGACTGAGAGAGGAGTGAAGTGGCGGGCTATTCAGGAACACCACTGGCAGTGAAACTCGGGATCAAACCGGGCTTCCGAATCAAGGCGAAGAACGCGCCGAAGAACTACCCGGCGCTTCTGGGCCCCCTGCCGGATGAGACATCGATCTCCACCCGATTCCGCGATGAGATCGACCTCTTTCACCTCTTCACGAAGTCGCGCTCGGAACTCTCGAAGCAGCTCCGGAGCTGCATGTCGCAGATCAGGCAGGACGGCATGATCTGGGTCTCCTGGCCGAAGAAATCATCACGCGTAGAATCCGATGTCACGGAGGACACGATCCGAGAGCTCGCGCTGCCGCTCGGCCTGGTCGACGTGAAAGTCTGCGCGGTGGACGAGACCTGGTCTGGACTCAAGCTCGTCATTCGGAAACGTAACCGTAAGTGAGGAAGCCACGTGCCGGCTCATCTGGAAGGTAAAGTCGTCGTGATCACGGGTGGGGGTTCCGGCATCGGACGGGCCGCCGCGCTGACTTTCGCCCGTGAGGGCGCCCTTGTCTCCGTCGCCGACATCGACGTAGCCGGCGGCGAGGAGACCGCGCAAATGGTCGAAGACGCCGGGAGCCAGGCCCTCTTCGTCCAGACGGACGTTTCGAAGGCCGACCAGGTCGAGGTCATGGTCGCCCGCACGGTCGAGAAGTGGGGCCGGCTGGACTGCGGATTCAACAACGCCGGAGACCTCAACGCCCACCGCGGAGCCCTGACGCCCATCACCGACTATCCCGAAGCCAACTGGGACCGGATCATGGCCGTCAACCTCAAGGGAGTCTGGCTGTGTATGAAGTACGAGATTCCCCAAATGCTGGCCCAGGGTGGCGGCAGCATCGTCAACAATTCCTCGGTCGCCGGTCTGGTCGGCGTAGAGAACTGGGCTGGCTACGTCGCGAGCAAACACGGCGTCGTAGGCCTTACCAAGACCGCCGCCCTCGAGAACGCCCGCCAGGGCATCCGCGTCAACGCCGTCTGCCCCGGCTTTACCCGCACCCCCAACATCACGCTATTCAAATTGCCGGAGGCCGAGCGGAAAGCCAGAATCGACGCCTTCGAACCGATCGGCCGGGTCGCCGAGCCGGAGGAGATCGCCGAAGCCGTGGTCTGGCTCTGCTCGGACGCCGCCTCCTTCGTGACCGGACACGCGATGGCCGTAGACGGCGGCTGGACGGCCAAGTAATTGGGCCCGAAGGGATCCCTGTAATAGTGAAAAACCTCCCGACTGGCACCGTTTCTGAGGATGAACTCCCGATCAGAAGGGCTGATTCTGGCACTTGACTTCCCGAAATGAATAGGTTATCTTATTCATTGAATTGAAAAGTGGTAGATTCTGTATCCTGTACGATCGACCTGAGAGAAGACGGTTTGGGAGAGACGCTATGGCAAGGATCAGACGGTTTCGATTCTTGCCTTTTTTTATTTCCCATCGTCCTTATCTGGGGCGCAACTGCAGAGGTAAACGTAGAAAGGTGGTGAAGACAGTTGCCAGAAGGAACAGTGAAGTGGTTTAACGACAGCAAGGGCTTCGGATTTATCGAGCAGGACGGGGGCGAGGACGTATTCGTTCATTTTTCCGCGATCCAGGGAGACGGATTCAAGTCTTTGGCAGAGGGCGATCAAGTTGAATTCGAGATCGCTCAGGGCCCCAAGGGGCTCCAGGCTCAGAATGTAACGAGGCGATAACCAGCGGCCATCGTAAAGACACTTATGAGTTGTAATGGGCGTCATCCGAACAGGACGGCGCCCATTCGCGTTTTGCCTTTCATTCCTCAATCCCAAATCCGCAATCCGAGATTGAACCACGCCTTATCATCTTTTCGACCCTGGACCTTGACATCCGGCCTTGAATACTATATCTTGTCCCCTGAAGCGAAAGGTTTATAGTTTCTGTGTCCTGTACATTCGACCTGAGAAAGAACGGTGTGGCAAGGATCAGAAGGTTTCGATTCTTGCCTTTTTTCATGCTCTATCGTCCTTGTCTGGGTGTGGTACAGAGTTAAAAGTAGGAAGGTGGTGAAGACAGTTGCCAGAAGGAACCGTGAAGTGGTTTAACGACAGCAAGGGCTTCGGGTTTATCGAGCATGATGGTGGTGAAGATGTGTTTGTTCATTTTTCCGCAATCTCGGGCGATGGATTCAAGTCGTTGGCAGATGGCGATCAGGTTGAATTCGAGATCGCTCAGGGCCCCAAGGGGCTCCAGGCTCAGAATGTAACGAGGCGATAACCAGCTGCCATCGTAAAGACATTTGTGAGTTGCAATGGGCGTTGTCCGGAAGGACGGCGCCCATTCGCGTGTCAGAAACAAAAACCCCGTTCTGATCGAATTGGATCAGGACGGGGTCGCTTTCATGTATCTCTTGGATCAGAATCGTCCGCGATCAATTCTCCCCATCCATCTCTTTCAACACCGTTTCCAGTTTGACCAGCGCGTCCCACGCCGCGGGGAAACCGGCATAGGCAGCCACCTGAAAGATCGCTTCGAAGATCTCATCGATCCGGGCCCCATTGTTGATCGCCATCCGATAGTTCAGTCCGAGCGCCTGATCCCGCCCCAGACTCGCCAGCACACAGATGCTGCACAACGACCTCGTCTTCAGGTCGATCACGCCGCGGGTCCAGATCCTGCCGCCTATGACCGAGACCACTTCCTTCTCGAAATCGGGGCAGACCGACTTGAATCGGGCGACCAATCCCTCGATCTTGTCTTCACCCACCATTTGGGCGAACTGCGCGTATCCCCTCTCGTAATCGTTCATTCTTCACACCCTTTTGTTTCCAGCTCCCGTATCTCATCCGGTTCCGGCATCTCAGGAAACTGAACGGCCAAGACCGTCTTACGTCCCTTGATCAGCGCTCTGCACAGGCGATGGCCGCCATCCATCAGGGATCCGTCATCATTGAGGATGATGGGTCGATCGGTGGGCGCCGCGTTGATCCGCTCGCAGTGTTTCGCAACCTCCCTCAACGTCGGCACTTTCCCCTCGAACCAGCAATCGGCGTCCAGCTCCCGAATCGAATCCACCTCGATTTCGAATGGGGGAAACGAAGCGGACAAGGACCAGAGCCTCTCCGTATCCCAGACAAACCGCTTCCCATCTCGAATCGTGCTGTGGGTGTGCGACATGGCTGCTCCTTGTAAATCCGCAATCCCAAATCCGCAATCCGCAATCTCCCCGGGGTTTTCTACTCCGCGTCCGGATCATCCGGCGGAACAGGATGATCGTAGGTCTGAATGCCCTCCGGCGTGCTGTCCGCCAGGTAGCCCCCGTCCACGTAGACGACCTGTCCCGTGATGTAGCCCGCCTCTTCCGAAGCCAGAAAGGCCACCACGTTCCCGATGTCCTTCGGGCGGCCCCGGGCGCCCCACGGAATGCGCTGGCGGTAGGCCTGGATGACCTCGTCGGGCATCGAGCTGCCCAGTCCCTCGGTCGCGATGCCGCCCGGCCCGATCGCGTTTACGTTGATCTTGTGCGGCGCCAGGTCCACGGCCAGGCAGCGGGTCAGCGATTCGATGCCCCCCTTCGACACGTGATAGGAGGAGGCCTCGAAGTGCGCGGTCCGTGCCAGGATCGAGCTGATGTTCACGATCTTGCCGCCTGCTTTTCGAGGAATCATGTGGCGCAGAACCGCCCGGGTGCAGTGAAACACGCCGTGCAGGTTCACCTCCAGGATACCGTGCCACGTCTCCAGGGGCATCGTGCTGAAATCGCCGTCGTGGCGGATGAAGATCCCGGCGTTGTTCACCAGGATGTCGATCGCCCCGAGCTCCTCCGAGGCCTCGTTCACCATTCGCTCCACGGCCTCGTAGTCGGCCACGCTCGCAACCTTGGCCAGCGCCCGCCCACCCGCATCCTGAATCTCTTTCGTCACCGAAGCGGCGCTGTCGCCGTTCACGTCGTTCACGACGATGCCAGCCCCCGCTGCCGCCATCGCCAGGGCTGATGCCCGGCCGATCCCGCTGCCGGCCCCGGTCACCAGCGCGACCTTGTTGCTTAGGTCCATCGCTATCTCCTTCTTAACCGTTGATCACTTGCTGCTGATCCTCTGCACGAGCATGAACTTTGGGTGCACTCCGCAGTTTAGGGCTCCGGCATGCAGCAGCCACGGGTGCCCGAAGATGATATCGCCTGGCTGTCCCGTGAGCTCTGTCACGCGCACCGTGATGCCACCCAGGTCGTGTTCCTTCTCCATGAACCGCTCCACCCTGTTGGGATCCTCCTCATCGGACACAAGCGCGCTTAGCCATGGGTCGCTGTGCTCGAAGGCGAGACGACACTCCCTGTTCTTAGCGAGAATCTCGCTGGGGTGCGTCTCCGCGAATCGCCGGACCACCCGATGAGATCCCGCCATTACTGTGGTCCCTCCGCTTCGGGGCGCGACGTCGGCCATAAAGCTGAACAGCATTGCCCCAAACAGCGTTTCGGTTGGCTTCCGAAAGCTATGGTCGCTGTGCCAGCCCGTCGGCACATTCCAGACGCGGCCCGCTTCCGGGAACGAGACCAGAAACTGCCCCCAATGCTTTGGTGTTTCCCATTGATCGGGGCCGAGAAGGTCATCGAGAACCGCGCGTGTGACGTCACCCCCGATGGCCTTGAATGCTGCACGTCCTCTGAGATGCTGGAGGCGGTGGACGGGTCCTGTTACCCATGTTGAGGAATCCTCCCTCTCCACCCCGGATTTACGGGCAAGGACTGACCAC
This sequence comes from Candidatus Latescibacterota bacterium, assembly GCA_965248435.1. Lineage (GTDB taxonomy): Bacteria > Latescibacterota > UBA2968 > UBA2968 > CBDFJH01. Next base: position 4,122,947 of record OZ252100.1, on the reverse strand, counting down.
ACTTGCTCTTCCATAGCGGCGGCTTGTTCAGGTGTGAACGCACCGGAAATCCGCACGAATCCACACTCGTCAAACGCCTCACGTTGCTCATAGGTCAGCATCTAGGAGTCTTTTTCGCTTAGATGTTTTGTTTCGTATTCGCTCAGCTGGGCCGCAGCTTCTTTGAATCCGGCTCGCTCTGCCCACTGTTCCGCCGTGGCCCCGTGTGTTCCATCGACGACCGTTACATCGGCACCGCGGTCGAGCAGGAACTTCACGGTGTGTACCCGCCGCGCCTCGACGGCTTCAACACTGTCTGTCTTGCCAGGCGTGTAACTACATACGCGGTGCAAACAGGTCGCGTCGACGTCCGTTTCCAGGACCAACGCGTTGATGTCTGCGCCCTGTGCCAGCAGGTAGTCGATCACGTCGTGCCGGGCGTGCAGGCTCGCGAACAGCATGGCCTGGCGCAAAATGACTTCGCGCGTCCTTTCAACGTGCCCGACTGGACCGTGCAGATCCCAGAACATCATCGACAACTCACCTGCGCCCGGCTTCAGGCTGCCATCGTCATTGAAGTAGCTTTTCACTTTCTCGAGCTGTCCCAAACCGGCAGCGAACCGCATGTCCAACATGGCACCCTGACTCGCGAGATACTCACTCAACTCGGTAAACCCAAAAAAAAGTGCAGCGCACAGAGGTTCTTCACGCCTGCCGTCTTGCGGGCCGTCGATCGGAGCGCCGGCCTCGAGAAGCGCCCGGGCGACGCCCATGGCGCCCAGACTCGCGGCGGCGCTGGACAAGAGCGCGTCCTCGTTGACGTGTATATCAGCGCCTGCGTCGATCAAGGCCCTGGCGATTTCGTACTCGTTCCCTTTTCGATTCGTTCCGTCAAAGACACCCTGGCAGGTCACGAATAGCGGTACACATTCGTTCTGAAAGTTCGGGTAATCGGGGAGTGAGTAGCCCCCTACCCAGTTCGCATTCGCCGCCGAAGGATCGTCATCAAGAATCTCCCGAACGGCTCGAAGATCACCGTGACGCACCGCCTCCAACATCTCTCTCACGGCCTCATTTAAGTAGGGCATCCAGCCGTTCTCAGAAATCACGAGCCTCCTTCTTGGACGAGAGATATCCTATCTCGCTTCAACCTTCCGGACCCACTGCTCGCCGTATGCAGCCACGAACGACTCGAAGAACGCCTGCGTCTCCGGCTTCAGTCCATCCAGATACCCCGGCGTATCGAACCAGGGCTGATTCGAGTACTTGTCGAACACCTCCCTGGATGTCTCGGTATACGTCAACATCAGCGTGCGCCGCGGGATGTCGGTGTGGCGACGCCCGCGGTGCAGCCCGTGGGAGTTGAACGCCGCGGCGTCCCCCGGCTCCAGGGCGATGCGCACGGCCCCGGGCATCGTGTTGGCCCGGTTGTTGGCCATGCCGTCCGCCCGCCGGATGGCGTACTCCTCCGGCGTGTCCCACCTCTTGTGCGACCCCGGCACGTACTCCAGGGCGTCGCTGGATATCAGAGCCACCTGTAATTGCACGCCAGTGCCTTCTCTACCCGAGTTGGCGATCACCTTCTTCTCTTCTTCCTCGTCCGGGTACGTGTGCTGCGTATCCCGGTGCCAATTGCCGTCGTCGCTCGTGTCGAGCGGATTCATAAAGAGGCTGGTGCAGCGAAACAGCGGCTCCTGCCCCAGGATCGAGCGGCAAATCTCGAGCACCCTGTCGTCGGCGACGGCGTCCATCACCTCGGGAAATCCCGCTTCCCCCTTGCTGAAATAGGCGGGGTGATTCAGATGGCGCATCACGATCGCATCGCGGTCTCCGCCCGGCAACCCGGTCTGGGGATTTTCCCGTCGCCATTCCGCCAGGAGGCGTTCACAGATATCGCCCAACAACGCCGTGCGCTCCGCGTCATATACCCCGCGCACGACCAGATACCCCTTCTCCTTCCACTGTCTGGCAAGCTCAGCATCCATCGTCGTCTCCTATTAGATACACGTGATTCGAATCGACTCCGGATGCTCACCACTCAAATTACTTCTGCTCGCCGAGATAGTCGAGTAGCCAGTCCGGCCAGTTGATCGTCATCCCGTTACACCCGATCTCAACGGCCTCTATCATATCCTCACGGTTTCGTATGCCCGAGCTTCGTGCCTCGATGCTCAGACGGTGCGCAAGGTCAACAAACTCTCGTCGATGATTGAGCGCAGAAAAGACCACCATGTCGTGACCTCTGCGTGCGACCGCCTCAATGGCTTGAGTGCCCTGTTCCTCCAGCTGGCGTTTGGGAGCGAGGGCTGTAAGAACCTTCGGTTCCAACTGCTTTGCTTCAAACAGGTGTGCTTCCTCATTCAGGATGTAGATATAGACCTTATCGATCAGGCCGCGGCTTCGAATACAGTCGATCACTGCAGCAACCAGCCCTTCTGTTCGATCCTTTATTTCGATGTGGTAAACGAAACTATCGCCGAACACGTCCAAAAGTTCTTCCAGGGTGATCAGCCGCTCGCCCGAATAATTTTCTCTCCACTCGAAACCCTCATACTCAGAAGGATCCATCCAGGAGCCCGCGTCCAGCTGTTTAAGTTCCTCCAGAGTATGATCAGACGGCGGGCCCGCGCCGTCCGTCGTGCGCTCGAGCGTACGATCGTGAAAAAGGACCAGTCTCTTGTCTTTGGTGAACCTCACATCCGTTTCGACTTCCGGAACACCCAGCTCGAGGGCCTTGCGAAACGCGGCCATTGTATTCTCCGGCGCGTAGGCGCTGGCCCCTCGGTGGGCGATCACGTGGAAAGGATCAGCGATCATTTGACAACCTGTCCATCCAAGAGCCTGCCTAAACCGACGTTTTCCCGCTTGCAGTTGGTTATCTCGAAGATATCCTCTATGCCTTCCGTTACCATCAAACCTCTGCACGCTTCGGATCCCGGACAAAGACCCCGGCGACAACAAGGGCCATCGCGGAGACGATGAGCACGAACCCCACGGCGAGGCCGTGTTCCATTCGTAAAGCAGACCGCCGGCGAGAGAGGCCGCCGCCCTGTCTGCGACCACTTGACAGATCTGTTGCCCAGGCCCTTCTTTCTTGCCCCAATGCGTCCGGACAGGGCCCGCAACCGTTGAATCCATAGGTCATCGATCGAATATGAGCACACACGATTCTGACATCGTCGAATTAGTAAGCATGAATCAGGATGAGTTTCGCCAGCTCCGTAAAAAGGCCATTCAAGACTACGCCGACGGATTCATCAGAGATGGTCTCGCCGCGGCTGAAGATGCCGAGCGAAAAGCTGAAAAAGAGTTTGATACATACTGGCCGGATGGACTTGCGACCAGGAACCAGCACACCTACTTCGTTATCGACCGCATCAATCAGCAGCGAGTCGGCGAGGTACAGTTCGACACCGGTCTTCGCAAACACGGAATCAAGGGTGCCTGGCTGTCTGGATACCAGATCTACGACGCCTTCCCGCTGAGAGACTACCTGGAATCCACCCTCCGGGTTCTGGAGAAGAAACTGAGCGAATTTGAGCTGGACACAGTCGCAGCCCGGCTCCCACCCGACGACGCGGTCTGCTCCGCGCTGTTCAAAACCGCTGGATATCGCGTGTTGGCCGAATTTTCGAACGCCGTCTACGTCTGGAAACCCCTCACGTCCCTGCCGGACCAGTGGTGGACACAGGACCTCACCGACGAGGATCTTGCCGATAAGCTACGAAAACGTTCTGGGAGATTGAAGGAGATTCACAAGCGGTTGGCGGATCGAGTCGGAGAGATTCTCACACGTGACCTCGGGAGGGGAGTGACAGTATCGGTGGAGTTCCAGCGCGTCGGCAGCTACGCTCAGTTCCACAAATTCTTACCGGATCCCCGCTACACGTGGAGTTGCGCGATAAGTCCTGCGAAGGGCTGCGTGGAAGTGGATCTATCCTGGTCTCTGGGAATGGCTTTGTGGTCAAGTCTCTCGGGCCGGGTCCAGGAGGACAAAAACGAAGTGCCTCGTCTATCCATAGAAGAGTTCTGGAGCATGTCCGAGACTATAGAGGATTCGATACGCGATTTGGGGCAGGCGTTGGTCGACGAATGGAATCCTGTCTACCCGTTCGATATCAGAAACATAAACTGGCAGTGGGCCCTTGCAGCAGTTCCGGTTCCGCATCAAACCAACGCGCCCGAACCTGATGACGTCACCCTTCACGTCAACTTTGCCGTCAGAAGCGGCGCCCTTTCAGCGGCCATCAATCTGGGCTACCCCAGCGCGATGCTCAAGGCCTTTGTTTAGTCGCGAAAAAAGTCACTCCAGAGCTTCCAGCGCTTCGATCGCTGCCGCCATTCCTAACTCCGGGCTGCTGAGCACTGGGACGGGGAGATCCTCACACAGCTTCGCGGCGCCCGCCATCGAAGCCTGCGCGAGCACAACCACATCGCATCCTTCCACGTTCGCCCTCAGGGATTCCGCGATACGCTCGTGATACCCCTCGTTGTCACCCTGCTCGAATCGATCCCACGCACCCTCACAGACGACCTCCCTGATCTTCACCTGCTTACCCGCTCGTCTCGCGGAGTCTTGAATCAACTCCCCGGTAGGGCCGATCGTACTCTCCAGGGCTGCGGCAACGAGAATCACAGTGCCGATCTCGACAGCCTTGTCTGCCATCGGCCGGTCGACACGGATGACCCGGCAGTCTGGAAGTTGAACCTGCTCGGCACTACCACCAATAGTCGAGCATGTACAAAGGACCACCTTCGCGCCATCCGCAGCAGCCTTCCCGATATGGATGGAGACCGCGCTGTCTATCTCATCTGTGATCTCGCCCGCTTCTCTGGCGTCTCTCAGAAGATTCTCGTCCACAACGTGCGTCGCATCTAAAGGAAGAGACCGCGCTTCAAGCAGACCATTGAACGTATCTACGAACGCGGGCAGCGTGTGGAGGAAAGTCAGATATTTTGTCATTTGGACCTCCGCTGGAAAGGTTCTTCTCAGAACGGGTGTTAAGGACACAAGTCCCCTCTCCTGCGTGCGGGAGAGGAGTGCCTGAGCGAAGCGAAGGCGGGGTGAGGGCCCAGTGAGATGACGAGTCCTCCGAGATACGAGATACTAAATACGAGATACGGGTTTATTCGTTCCACAGGTCGGTGCTCAAATACTTCAGCCCGGAATCATTCAGCAACACGACGATCGTCTTGTCCTTGCAGGTCGTCTGAAGCAGCTCCAGTGCCGCTGAAACATTGGCGCCCGACGAGAACCCCGCAAAGATGCCCTCCTCCTTGGCCAGGCGGCGCGCCGTTTGGCGGGCCTCCTCGTCCGTGACGGTGACGTAGCCGTCGATATGTTCAGGCCTGAGCAGAGGTAGATCGGCTATGGCGTAGCCGCCCCCCTGGATGCGGTGATTCGGATGTGTGACTGGCTCACCCGAGAGGATCGCCGTCCCCTCCGGCTCGACGATGAAACACTGAATCGATGCGTTGTGCGCCTTGAACGCGGCGGCGCATCCGGCGAAGGATCCGCCCGAACCTGCGAAATCGCAGAAAACATCGAACGCACCGGCCGACTGCCGGATAATCTCCGGCCCGGTGTGCAGGGTGTGGGCGCGCACATTACCTGTGAGCCGGAACTGATCGGCCCGAAACGCACCGCGTTCTTCGACGATTCGCTGGGCCGCCTGCTCGACAAGCTCCAGATCCTCGCCAGACACCTGACCCGGTCTTGAATCCGGAAGTTGATCCACCAGAACGACTTCTGCGCCCAGCGCGCGCATCATGCGGGAACGTTCCGACGAGTTCCCTTTCGACATCACCGCAACGAACGGATAGCCCTTTATGCCGCACACGATCGCCAGTCCAGTGCCTGTATTTCCGCTCGTCAGCTCGACGACCGTCTGTCCGGGCTTCAGCGTACCCTCTGCCTCGGCGTCCTCGATCATCTGACGCGCGATCCGGTCCTTCTTGGAGAGTCCCGGATTCAGGTACTCCATCTTGGCCAGGATCCGGCCATCCACATCTTTCGTGAGTCTCGAGAGCTCGACAAGAGGTGTTTCACCGATCGAGTCGATCGCCGAATTCAGGATGGTTTCAGATCGGCTCATTTCCCTCCTGCTTGAGCAGCTGAAATCAACTTCCCGTTTCCCTTGCGTGAGAGTTCGCGATGATCCTCACCGCTCCCCCCTTCCCTTTAGGGAAGGGGGGCCGGGGGGGTTAGGTCCGAGATACGGGTTTTCCCTATCCCGGCCTCTGCATAAAGAACACATCATCCACCACGGTGTACCCATCCGCTCTCCCCATCCTCGCGATCGGTCGATAAGCAACCCAATCGACCTGACCATCCTTAAGGTATTGGTCCTGAATATGGTAGCCCAAAACCTCTCCAATCACCAGCGTATTGTGATCTCCGGAAAGGGTCACGATCTGACTCAACCGACACTCCAACCTGATGGGCGATACCTTGATCCCAGGCGGCTTTACGAGTGTCGACGCCACTTTCTCCAGTCCCGCGAGCGCCAGTTCGTCGATCTCCGGATCCACGTTCGCGCTCGTTACGTTCATCTGTTCGCGACTTTCGTAGGTGGGGAAGTTTACGACGAACTCCCCTGTCGCCCTCACGTTGGCCACGGAGTCCTTCTCTCCGCCGCGCCTTCCCAATCCGGTGGCGGAAAAAAAGACCTGTGGGGGTCTGTAGGCGACTGCCCCAGAGAAACTATAAGGGGCGGCGTTTACGATTCCGTCGAGATCCTGCGAGGTAACCCAGAATATAGACCTTGGAACATCGCAGCTGTTGATCAACCCCGGCGGGATATCTGGTTGGTCTGATTTGTAGAACATATCGTAACCTATTCCCTTACACGCATGCTTCGGAGACGACCGCGTCCTGAAGCCTCCTCAACTCGAGGACCTCAGAGTCGGGGAGTTCTACATCGTCGTAGGTCACCACGCCGTCTTCGGGAATGTCGCGGCTCACGACCGCGCCCTGAGAGAGTCCCACAGGGAGCAGGTTTTCCTCCCTCGCCAGGGCGGCCTTCTCGATCAGTTCGTAGACGCAGTAGCCGCCTTCGCCGTCCAGGACTGTGCCTGCAGGGAGAGGCTTCTTGGCAGCGGATACGACTTCGGCGAACTGGCCGATCGGCCTCCCGCAGGTCTCGTTGTTCAGCATCATTCGCGCGATGGTTATGGGCATCTCGTGTCCGCACCAGTGCTGCGGTCTGTAGATCATAGAATAGCCGCTGCGTTCGCCGATGAACTGGCCGATGAGCTCGCCGTACGAACCCAGGGATTCGATGATGAAAGGCGTCTGACCATCGACGACGCAGTAGAGTCCTCCTCGGAGACTCCGTTCGACGGCCACGTCGTTCGAATCGATGGAGCTGATCGCTTCGACGACGCCCTCCTGCCCGAGAATGCCCCCTTTGTCCCGGTGGCAGAGCTTATCGGGAATTTCTCTGAGATCGACGGACGGGAAGTGCATGCCGCGTACGTCGGGGACCAGACCGCTCATATTTGCCAGGGCCGCCATCTCTATGGCGTGCTTCGTGCCGTCGAGGAATGAGCCGAACATCTGGGCATTGTAATCCTTGCCGGTGAAACCGTACAACTTCGGCACATCATCCGGATTCGCCTTCCTGAACGCGGTCATGAATCGCGTGCCCTTGCCCGCGGCAATCACTCTAAAACCGAGGGCACTGGCCCAGTCCCAGAGCTCCAGGGCGAGAGACGGTTCATCGCCGTATGCCGCGCTGTAGAGCACGCCGGCATCATCCGCGAGTTTCCCCAGTTGATGGCCCACGACGACGTCCGCCTCCACGGTAACCATGACGACGTGTTTTCCCTGTGCGATGGCGTAGCGAGCGTGCGACGCACCCGCCTCGACATTGCCCGTCGCTTCGATGACGACGTCGACTCCGCTTTCCATCAGGGCCTGGGCACTCGCGACGACCGCAGGGCGCCCCGAGGCGATGACAGCGTCGATCTCTTCGGGCGTCTCCGCTGTCGCGACCTGATCACTCGAGATGCCCCCGAGGTCGTAGGCACGCAAAGCCCTTTGTGCGTCCAGTTCGGCGATGGCGGCAATGCGCATGCCCGCGGCGTGGGACATTTGAGCTACAACCTGGGTACCGAACGTTCCGGCGGCGATCAACCCGACCTGAACGGTTTCACCTCGCGCATCGAGATCCCTCAATCTGTGATAAAGCATGTTCAAACGTCTCCTTTAGTGGTCTCGACGGTCAAAACTCCAGTGACCTGACTATGCTCTGAGTGTGTAGTCGTCAACAGATGACGAAGAGATCCTCTGTATCCATCACGGTTGTCAGGATTTCGGGGTCCCCCTCCGTGACGACGAGAAGGTCCTCGATGTGATACAGAAATCCCTTCGAGTCCTTTACCGCCGGCTCGATACAGAGCAGCATGCCCGGTTTGATTTCCGCATTTTCGTTGGCGTGAAGCACCGGAAACTCGTGAAGCCCGATCCCGAATCCGTGGCCGACCGACTGGCTGGTGATGGACAGGCCGCCCTGTTCGAGTGCGCGCTTACACACCCCGTAGAGGTCACCCGCCCTCACCCCCGGCCGCGCGGCGGCAATAGCCTCTCGCTGCGCCTCCCGCAGACGCTTGTAAGTCGATCTTTGCTCCTCCGTGGACGCGCCGATCGCCGCGGTCCGGGCCATGTCAGATTGATAGCCCTTGAACGTGCCCCCGACATCGACCCGCAGGATTTCCCCCTGCGCGAGCGGCTTGGACCCGGGGAAAGGGTGATTGATGGCCGTATTTGCCCCTGCGACAAGGGTGATAAAGTGCGAGGTTGCGCCCGCGTTGAGAATGCGAGTGCACAGGACGTCAGCCATCTCCTTCTCTGTATCGCCAGGCTTGGCCTCCTCGAACGTCTCCAGAATCGCCTGCTCCGTAAGCCTCGCCGCCTCGGTCATAAGCGCGATCTCGGTATCGGTCTTGATAGCCCGGGCCGTGTCGAACACGCGATCCGCCCCGACCCATGTCGCCTCCGGCAGCAGGGCGGCCAGCTCCTCAACGTAGCAGGCGGCCAGGAACTCCTTCTCGATCCCGATGCGCTCGGCCTCGAACCCTCGCTCCTTCAGGAATTCGGCCAGGACCTGCACAGGGCTTTCCTGAAATTCCAGGTAAGTATGAATGTCAGTGATCCAGGAGTCCTGCCGTGTTTGAAGCTCTTCGCAGTAACAAACGAGGGCTGCAGGCGGTCCATCCCTGGGCAGAACGGCCATGCAGAGTCGGGTGGGAAGGATTTTCTGTGACAGCAATAACGTATCTGTAACGTAAAAGAAATTCTCTTGAGATACGGCCAGCAAGACATCCAGGCCTTCAGCTTTCATACCCTGCTTCAAAGCAGCCATGTTGATTCGGGAAGGGTGACCCATAAAATCAGCTCCACCTTTGCCTGCTATACAGGCGTGATCTTAGAAACACAAAGTTTCCATGGGGTTCAATCATGACTCGTCAATCAGCTGTTCTCGTTTCAGGACCTATCTTTGAATCCCGTGCGTACCGTGTAAGGAAGAAAGCCAGGCCAATTCCAAAAAATGAAAGAATGGTGCCAACGATAAAGCTGTCTGGCAAATAGTAGAACGTAATCTGTGTATCCTTTGGCGTCACCTTTGTGGAGACCAGGCCTTTGTAGGACTCTACTTCCCTGTTCTGGCTCGCCTTCCAGCCTTTAGCATAATTTTGGTTGAGCAGTAGGCGGGATTCCCTATTAACATCAATATTTACAACGACTTTGTTGGGTGACCAGGTTTCGATATCAGCCTTTCCATTCTCGCCGTCAAGGAATACCTCACCCTTATAATTAGGGGTTTCGAAAGGGATTGCTTTGATGGGAAAGTGGGTCGGCTCATAGCATTTGAGTGTTCCTTCGTTTCTCAGAAACGCCGAATACATCGCATCGCGATGGCCAATGATTTGACGAAACTGTTCATTGCGTTGAGGTGACTGAGCTGGATCGGTAAAAGCGAATGCAAGTATTTTGCCGTTCACCAAGAAGAGGTCGCATACCACTAGAACGACCAGAGCCAGGGAAGCGACCGGACCGACCCATTTTTTCCAGTTACTTCCCTTAAAGGCATAGACTTCCAATCTTGAAAGGCAAAACCCTGCCATGATCGAGAGCATGAAAATAAATACGATAAAAAACCGCGAAGGCGCATGAAGGGAGCTGAAGACCGGCAAGCGATGCAGCCAGTGCCAGGGTGACATGCTTCCAAAATCTCCCACCCCCAGGAGAAAAAATGCGCTGCCAGCCAAAATCAAGACAATTTGTTGACGGAAGTAGAGCAAAATTCCAATGATGCCCAACAACATCGGAATGAAACCGATGTAGCTCCCATATTCCCACCACCCATAGGGCTGACCGGCGTGGATAGTTACGTGTTGGGTTCGAAACAAAAAGATGTAATAAAACAATTTTGGAGGTATAAAATCGCTCGATTCGATCAATCTTGGATGTTGAAAGAAGAACTCCATCGTGGGAAGCAGTTTAACAGCGCTGAATAGGACCGTAAACAGGACAACAATGCCGAATGCTTTCAGAGGCGCGGCTCTACCAAATTCTGAAAAAAGGGCATACAAAACTGAAAAAAATAGAAGAAGAAGCATCGAATGTGGTGCGGCGTAAATCCCGCCTTCAAAAATCATCAGCGCGACAAATGCCCCCGCGATGATGCTGTACTGAAATCGTTCGAGTCCCAAAAGGTAAAAGTATACGACGTACGGGAGATACGCGATCGCCATGAACCACGTGTGCCCAACCTTTAGGTGCAATGCATACATACCACTCAGCATAAAGATGAAAGACGGCAGGGTGCTGGAAATTGGCCCCATACTGAAGTGTCTACTCAAAAGGAACATCCCGAACATTCCAACGATAATGTGAAAAACGATGTCAATCTTGACGCCGACAACCGTTCCAAAGAGCAAGGGGAATAAGAAAGTTGGAGACAGAAATCGCGCCTGCATGTTCGCTAGCATCACGTTGCCCCCGCAGTAATAGGGATTCCACAGAGGAAACTGATGGTATCGCACGATCGTCTCTCGCGGTACGGCGTGGTAAAAGAAATGCTGGTCCCAGTCCAGAATTCCCCAGGCCGTGAGATTCGAGAGGATCGAATGGCAAAACAGCACGGAGAGCACCGTGAATATGAATAGCGGCACAAAGAGTTCGCTGTGCCAAATCCTTACTTTCATTTATTCACTCCGGGAATTTTGAAATCAGACGCCGTCAACCTGGATAGAAATAAGGGGGCTGCACCGCGACGACGCAACCCCCTCGTGATCTTCCCTCAACAAGCTCCTCTACGGACATTTCCCATTCGACTCGGCCTTCATGCTTCGTAATGCTGACCGAATGCAATGATATGACCGTCCGGATCACGAACCGCGAACTCCTTCATATCGTACTCCTCTTGTATGCACGGTTCATACTCGAATATGGCTCCTTCTTCCTGGAACTTCGAAAAGAGGGAATCTGCGTCGTTGATCCAGATGTAGGCATCCCAGGTACCGCCCTGATCACGGATGGTGTTGACGTCTGCCCCCCCTTCGGCCTGGTGAAGCATGAACGTGAACCCCTCACGCGACGGCATCGCAAACCTGGGTGGGTCTCCCCAGAGCTCAGGCATGTTGAAGCCGAGCGCCTGATGATAATACGCCAATGACGCCTCTAGATTGCACACCATAAAGTAGGGTGCGGTTCCTCTAAACTGCCGGTCATTCGTTCCCGATTCCATAACTTCCCTCCACCTTTCTCTGTGATGCCCAACGCAAAGCTCAGCGACGCGAGCTAGCGCGTCCGCTGGAGCACCTTACTGCTGTCCACTACCGAAGTCTTCAAAGTCTGAATAGTAGAATTATTAACAGAGCAGATACCAGGCTCGCAACGGCTGTCCGGATTGAGTTCCATCGGTTCCAACGCGGTTCGAAGTCTATACGGGCCGCATTTTGCGTTGTTTCATTCATGGCGTCGACATCCAGTGTTTGCAGTTTGTTATTCAGCGGTATGTTAATAGTGACGGTCGGCAATTGGACGCAGAGAAGATAGGCGAGTGCGGCGAAGATTATGAGCAGACGCTCAGCCCCATCCAATTGCCCGATGCCAAGCACAGCCGACGCCACCAAAGCCACAGCTGAACCGACCCAGACAAACACAAAAATCGGCTGATTATTCTGGATAACGCCATCTATCACCTGAAAAGCTCGGATAAACTCCCGGTCATTTAAACTTCCTATGCCCGGCATCACCACTATGGCAAAAACAAACAGCAAGCCTGCCACCAGGGAACACAGAAATGTAGCCAAGATCAATGCAATCGGAAAGACTGCTTCTGTTGACATGGAAATGTCTCTTTTTCTTGTGTTAATGCAGGCTAACGACCAAGCTCAGCACAGTGCGGATCGCGGTCGGTTGCAGCGCCTTGTTAGGCAGCGCCGCGCCAAAATGAGTTCAGGTTCAGTACGACAAGCCTGGCGCCTTGTGAAGGTAAGTATCGTCCGCCAACTGCTTCAACATGAAGTCGGCGACATCGGCGCGCGAGATTTCGGCATTGATCGTCTTATCGGAAACCGGGAAGCCGTGTCGGTATTCACCTGTGCGCTCGAATCCCCGCCTTCTCCATCGCGCGGATGATATGTCGCGACCCCTCTGATCGGATCGTGCTTTTCATCCCCGCCCCGAGCGAAGACAACACTGCCTCTTGACCTTGCACGGCTTTCTCCACTGAAGCGAAATCCATCACATCGCCCTGAACAACCTTTAGGTTCGCGTGCTCGATGCCGAGCTTTGCTGGATCGCGAGCAAACGCGGTGACAGCATGTCCCTGTGCGAGAGCAAATTCGACAAGATGGCGACCTACGCCACCGGTGGCTCCAAAGATGATAAGGTTCATCTGATTAATCCTTTCCCGTCATGTCCTAAGCTGCCCCGTCGGTTTCATCCGCTTGTTAGGCAGCCACAGCAGATCTTGCAGAACCCTCATCTTCATCGTCCGGTCCCCGAATGTTGGCCTGCGCCTAGCGTGGCTCGTCGCCGGCCAGTGTAATACGATGCATGACGCGCTTGAACCCCTGATAGTCATTCACCGGATTGTGCTGAGCGCAGCGATTGTCCCAGAGGGCGAGGGAGCCTTGCCCCCAGTGGAAGCGGCAGGTGAACTCTGGTCTGACCTGGTGCTCGAAGAGGTAGTCGAGCAGAGACCCGCTCTCCTCCTCGGTCCAACCTTCGAAGTGCGTTGTGTGGGCGTTGTTGACGTAAAGCGCCTTGCGCCCGGTCTCCGGGTGCGTGCGAACCACAGGATGCGCTGCGCTCAGCACTTTCAGTTCCGCGCCCGCGTCGCGCAAGCGATGCACACGCGTACTGGCGTTCTCGGGCTTCGTCGAGATGCTGACGCCGACCAGACCGTCGAGTGTCTTCTTCAGGCCCTCCGATAGCGTCTCGTAGGCCATGTACTGGTTGGCGAACAGGGTGTCGCCACCGTAGGGCGGAATCTCTACTGCGTAGAGCATGCTCGCCATCGGCGGACGCTCCAGGTAAGTCGTGTCAGAATGCCAGACGCCGCCGAAGTTCACCTGCTCGTGCTCCAGCTTGATCACCGCCGTGATCGACGGACATTCCGGCAGTCCCTTCATCAGAGGGTATTCCATGGGCTGCCCGAATAACTGGGCGAAAGCGAGTTGCTCCTGCGGAGTGAGTTCCTGGTTGCGGAAGAAGATAACCAGATGGTCGAGGAAGGCCTGACGGATCTCCGAAACGACTTCATCTTCCAGGGGCCGCGCGATATCCACGCCCTTGATTTCGGCGCCTAGCGCACCGGAAATCGGGCGGACATCGATGGTGCGATAGTTGCGGCGCACTGCGTTGTCCATTGTGTTCCTTTTCGCCAATTCCATGGCGGCCGCCGAGCTCAGGATGCGACCTTGCTCGCATCCCCTGCAGTATGCGTTCGCCGTCACGTTCAATCTAATGACGGTCTTCTGCCAATTGTATATCCGCACTGAACGCGCTCAACGTAGACCCCGCGATCATCGTGGTCCAGAAGGGCGGTTCTGATCTCGGCCTCGAATGCCTTCGCGTCGTCGCCCCAGACTCTTTCAGAGAACCTGGAGCTTGAGAACAGCCAGCCGATGATCGACTCGACGGTTCTCTCGCGAGCGTGCGGAAAGTCGTGGCTGCCGACATCTTCGAACCCGATGTCCTTAAGAACGAGGCGGTTGTGTTCGGGCCCACTGCCAGGTCTTTCGCCGCCGGCGCTGCCACTACTCGGAGCCACGCGGTCCTTCCACGAACGGGCGACGTCGGCGACGATGAGCTGCCAGGGTTCTTTCCCCTTGACCATGCTGTTGCATCCCATGATCGCCAGGCAGCCACCAGGCTCCAACCACACTAATGCCTGTCGGGCGATCCGCTCCTGGTCAAGCCGGTGGAACGCTTCTCCAATCGTGATCAACTCGAACGATCCCGGGTCGGCCTCCAATTCCTCAGCCCTGCCCACGAACCACTCGATATTGGTTACATCCCGCTTCCGAGCCTCAGATTTTCCCACCTCGACCATCTCCGGCTCGAGGTCTATTGCCCAGACCTCCTTGAAAGAGGAGGAAAGCGGAATGCCCACTCTTCCCGGACCACAGGCCAGATCGAGAAGCATGCCTTCACCGGATACACCCGCTCGCGCGAGCAGATCGTCGTTCAAGGCTTCTGGATAGGGCAGCCTTGAACTGACATAATGAGTAGCAGTCCCCACAAAGAGGTCATCGGAGAAGCTCGGTTTCACGTATCGAATCGGCGTGCCTTTCTCGCCACAACCCATCGAATACCTTAGCCCATCCTTTTGGGAAAAATGTTCTTGTTCATCGCCCACTCAGGATAGAGGTTGTGCACTTCGGCCGATGGGTAGGGGAGACCCAGAGTCTGCGGCCCAATCTGCATTGTTCCTTCTGTGCCGTTCATGGCGGTGAATACGTGCCGCAAACCTACAGACCGCAGCGTTCGCGCGGACGGCACGTTGAACGGAGCCGTTGACGCTTGAACAAACTTGCCTTGGTTCAGTATCCACCTCGTGGCGGCGCTCACTACCGTGCGTCCCAGACCCCTCAGCTTGGCGTCGGGTACTACGTCCATCCCAATCTCCCACATCGGATCTCCACAGTCCCACACCGTCGCCAGGGCAATCAACCGGTCGCCATCAATAATTCCGAATCCGGCAAGCGAGTTTGGAGAGCAGTGCCAAAACAGGTTGTAGTCCACGTTGGTCAGGTCTGAAGGGCTAAGGTGTACCGGGCGATCATCATCATACGGTTGCCAACACGCCTCGTCTGCGAAGAAATACCACACAGGTCCCCAGATACCGACACCGTCTGGCAGCGTGACGCGCGCGAGGTCGCAAGCTCCCAATTCCGAAAAGAGCAGGTCTAATGGCAGGTCATCCACAATTGTCCTGAGTCCTTCGACCCACTCCGGGCGCGCAGCGAGGGCGGCCTTGCCGCTGACCTTGATCGCTCTGAGAGGCAAGTCCAGAGTATCTGCGTCAGAGGCCAACACCACCACACTGTCTTCGCTCATGGCCGAGTATGGGAAGCCGATGCGTTCTTCGATCCAGGGCCGGACGATATTTAGCAGGCGTGTGTCGGTCATTGAATATCACTCCTTTGAATAGACATATGAGCGGGGTCATTGTCGCTCTGATCAAGTGAGACCCATCCTGAGGCCCCCTCGCTGGCCCGGGCAGATGTAAGCCATTCAGCCAGCAGCGTCGTCTTGCGCAGGCGCCGAGACGGGCGTCAGCTTGCGCTCGATCCCCTGGTGCATGCGTTCGATCAGCCTCGGACGCGACACCAGACCGGGACGCCACATGGGATATAGAGCTTGGCCTCGAGTAGCGGAATTCCAGAAACCATATGTCCTGGCGAATCAACCATAGACGAATTATAGGCCAAAGCCGCTCACTACTTCCCCTTATAGATCTGCTATCTGCAGCATCACGGCGACCACACCTAGCCACAGCCGGAGCGGCTTCTGTGGGAGCGTCACAGACAAACAAAAAACACCGTCAGGGGTTTCCATTCTGACGGCGTGATTGTTTTCTACGCGATGCCATTCTGTATTGTTTTTCGATTGCACGTCTAAGGAACCCCTGGAGTCCGCTTCTCGGCACATCCACGAATCAGTGGTTAAACCGACTCCCAGGGCTTCCACCAACGCCGCATCGGGCGCAAGGATCGACCAAGGAACTCCTCTAGACTGGCTCGATGCAGCACCGTCCTGCCACCGCCGCGAGCCTCCTCGTCTACTAGCGTAGAAGGCACGTCCTCCCAATCAAACTCACGTCTGCCGAACGCATCCCGTTGCTCCCACACGATAATCTTGTCGGCCTCGATCCTCCATCCGCGGGGCACAGTGCCCTCGCTCTTGGCATAGGCCGACACCCTCAGTAGGTTATCGAGACGGGCTTTTACTCGATCATACCGCTTCTCGGCGTAGTCAAACCAGGTTACGGTTCGACACCAGCCTGGTGGTGATCCACGTTTGCCGTCTGAGAGGATGCTGCTCAGCACACCTGACGACAGCGCCAGCCAATCTTCCGGCAGCCGCTCATTGTCGAGACGATCCATGACCTCTGTCAAGTATCGGCGATAGAGATGTCCAGTTAACCCCCGGCGCATCACCTGTATCCTGCTCTGCAGTCTCTGGCGCAACTCCTCGTTGTGTGGTGGCAACGCCGTCGTCGTGTAAATCATCATGCTGCGTTTCACCACCTCGTCGGGGAACGACTGCGGCTCCGCATTCAGAGAGAGTATGAAACCCGGGTGTTCTTTAACGGGCGGCAGCATCTCGTCCTTGATCAAATCTCTACCATGGCGAATGAAAGCGTTGCGCCCTATGTCGTCGAACACAACGGGAAATCTCTTGTATCCCTGTTGTAACCCGCGAAGTTGACGTGAAGTAAAGTTCGCTTTCTCTACGGTGTGGGCATAGCCAAACATAGATGTCATCAGCGTATCCACCAGGCTGGTCTTACCACAGTTGGATTTGCCGAAAATAATCGCAAATGACGGATATCGGATGACATCGCTGTCTTGCAGCAGCGCCAGTGAGCGCATATCACAGATGAACGGCGAGAAATACAACCAGGCCATTAGAGTAAAGTAGTCGCGCTGGAGGCGCGCCACATTTCCCTCAAATGCGCCCTCATAGTTCTTGAAGTAATCCAGCAGCATTGTCGCATCAGAGCTGACTGATTCGTTATCCCATTCCATTGGGAATCGCTCGCCCGACAGCAGAGCTACACGATTCGTCCTGTCTAGGGAGAGATAGCGACTGTCTGCATCCTCGGCCGACTTGACGAGGCGTATTCGGCTTATCTCCCTCTTTATCTCGGGAGTAATCCGTTGCTTACCGTTCTTAATGGGTGGAATGGCTCCGGACACGCGTTGTCCAATTACCGCCGCAACCCTTTCTACGCGTAATACCTGGGCGGGTGCTGTTACTTCCAGTTCCTCAGTCGAGGGGGGCTCAACAATGACTGTGATCGACGGGTCGTCCATTACTGGGGTTTCTGAGATCTCGATCTCCGCATTAGAGATACTGTCTTTGGGCAAGGGGATCTCATCAGAGGCCGAGTCCCTAATTTCATCGAACATACGGTTGTAGTGATGCCACGCCTTCTCATCGTCATCAAATTTGACCAGCGTCTCAGACTGATTTCCTGAAAAGGCCCTTTCAGACAGGTTGGCGGAGCCGATGATTACACGTGTACGTCCATCAGCACTGGATAGCAGATACAGCTTTGCGTGGGCGATGTGCTTTCTAAGAACGCGGAAGCATGCCTTACCCGCATGTACTTTTTCTAGAACGTGAATATATCGCTCGTCCTTAAGCCCCATGATCGCGGCGCGCGCATCCCCAACAACCACCTTCTGGAACGCCAGGATATCCTTTATGTCGCGCAGCACACCTTCATATCCAAATACGCACTCAAATTTTGTGAACGAATACTTGTCCAGCATCCTGACGATGGCTTTGATGCTCGCTGAATATGTCAGCACACTCAGGCTGTCGTAACCATCAAATAGGTCCCAGTTGAACTTCTGTTCGTCTAAGAATCCAGCGCTCACCACGCGAAGCCCAGTGCGATCATCCAAGCCGAGCCCGGGTTGGATCTCGCGCATTTCGTCAGGTTCCTCAAACAGTCCGTCAATCGGCATAGCCTGTCCCGCCATTAACCAGGTTTAGAACGATCGCACCAGGCACGCAGAAGGCAAGGCAGTCCACGGCAATCGCCAGGACGATGGCGTATTCAATCGGATAAGGCCACGTCGTGCCCATCAAGCTACCCGAACAAGCAATCTAACAGAGTTATGCGGCTCAGTATAACTCCCAAACAATGCTGATTCTAGCAGGATACTCCCCACGGTTTCATCCTCTTTGTGATCTCACGCTTCCTACACCCAAATGGACTTGACAATCTGACAAAGTCCCCATGGGTGATGTTAGGGCGATTGTTACAGTATAGCAAAGCGTCCTACCGACTGCAACATCCCGATCCTTTGCGTCGAGAGGGCATTTGCACAACTCCAGCATTCATCCAAGCGTCTCGTCGTCAATCCAGACAGACATAAGGGGCTGCGCCGTGCTGACGCAACCCCTGATCCTCTTCCATCGGAGTAACTTTAGCGCGCGTCACGTCAGCGCGTCTGTTTTGCTGGGACTACACCATTGCCCGTCTATATGATTTCGGCCTCATCTAGCAGGCGCTTCCACATTTCCTCAATCCCGAGATCTACCGTCCATCTAGTCAGGTAAGCCAGGTCCAGGTTGCCATGTTGAACTTCAAAGACGCGAAGGGCATCTATGAACTGTTTCTCACTACCTCCCGACTTCAATGCCCACTGCAATTTGGCAAGTATCGTGTCTTCGGGACTGGATACTGTTAGTCTCATACCCAACACGTCTTCTACATACTTACGAGCAAAACGAGACTGATCGAACGGTTGATCGGTCAAGATCCAAAAGTCAGCTTTGTCTCCCTCTAAGACGTCTGTCAGGTTGAACATCGACCGACGGGATATCGCTTCTCGTATGGATTCTGCATCAAGATAGTATGTGGGAGGAAGAAAGGCTCCGACCAGTGTCTCGACGTCGGTTTCTTGAATAGAAACTACAACATCAATGTCATGCGTCGATCGGGGTTCCCCTTGTAAACTCGAAGCCACAGATCCGGAGACCATATAATCGATGCCACTCCGGTCGAGCGTTTCGATGACCTTTCTTAATAATTCCTGTTGTGACATTTGTTCAGACGATCCTTGAGAATTTCAGCAAACTCTACGCCTGAGGCATCGGCATATCTCTTTCTTAAGCCGTGGACGAAAAGCTGATTGGAGAAAGAAGATAGCTCGAACGCTTTTAACAGTCTCCTTTCAGGAGTCATCTTGCGTAGGACTTCAATATATAGTCGATGGTTTGGACTTTGTTTAGGGTTCATATATTTTGTTTAAGAGGTACTGCATTGTCCGTAGGGGATGAATGCCCTTGTGGCATGAATTCTGCGAGTCAGCATAATCGGTATGACTGCTGCTGGAGTATAGTAAAGCCCCTTGGCGATTGCAAGATCGTGTCTCCGGGACTCCGTTCTAAAAGGCGGGTTCTGAAGCGGAATTTTGGGCGCGAAACACAAAGCCGTTTCTATTCCACTGCCGCTTTCCCTTGTCCTACCGATTTTCTTTTGCGCTTTAGCGACCTCACATAGCCGACTGACCGCCGTCCACAAACAGGCAGGTGCCGGTAACGAACGACGCGTCGTCGGAAGCCAGGAACAGGACACCCGCGGCGATCTCCTGGGGTGTCCCCGGCCGCTTGAGCATCACGGGCTGTCCGAATTCTTCCTTGAATTCTTCGTGAGTCTTCCCGGCCACGTCGGCACGGTGCGCGTGAAAGGGCGTAAATGTCGGTCCCGGACACACCGCATTGACCCGGATGCCGTCGGCCGCGTGAGCCCGGGCCATGCCGCGCGTCAAGCCGGCGACCGCCGCCTTCGTGGTATCGTACTGGACCGTGTTGTCGCCCGCGACAATCGCATTGTTGGAGGCGATGTTGACGATGCTTCCGCTCCCCGTGCGGCGCATCGCAGGAATGGCAGCCTTAGCGCAGAAGGCGTAACCCTTGACGTTCACCCCCAGAATAGTGTCCCAGCTCTCCTCGCTGGCTTCGGTCACGTCCTGGTAGAGACGGATGGCGGCGTTATTGACAAGGATATTGAGCTGACCGAACTGTTCTACCGCACGCTCGACGAAGGCGATCGCGTCGACCTCGCGCTCGACGTGGGTCTCCACGAACAGCACCTCTCCGCCGCTCGCCTGGATCTCTTTCGCCACTTCGGCGCCGCGGGCGCCATCGCGATCTGCAAAGGCCACCCTTGCGCCCTCTTCCACGAAGAGCCGAACCGTAGCTTCGCCAATGCCCGATGCGCCGCCAGTCACCGCCGCTACCTTGCCATCAAGCCTTCCCATCTGTCACCTCAGCGTTGCGCGTCCTGGGTCGGGAATTCCGCCGGCATACAGATCTCGATCGTTTCGAAATCGTCGGAGAATTCCAGGACTTCGTGTTTCATGTTAGGCTCCTGGAGCCAGGCGTCACCGGCCTCGAAGCGGACCTCACCTACATCCTCGAATTCGACCCGGGTCCAGCCGTTCAGGATGTAGTTCATCTGGAACTCCACATCATGCGTGTGATTGCCACCGGGACCAGGGCAGGGTTCTGTGGCACGGATGACGTGCGCGAGGACCTTGCCCTTTGTGGCCTTTAGGATGCCGAGATCGCGGTACTCGAAGTAGGTCCGGAGACCGATCTTCCATTCTGCCGACTTTTGAAGCGACATAGTGGTCATAGTAACTTACCTCCTGGGTTGGATCGTGACTTCTATACATACAAGGGGCTGCGCCGTGTTGACGCAACCCCCTGTTGA
Organism: Candidatus Latescibacterota bacterium; assembly: GCA_965248435.1. GTDB lineage: Bacteria > Latescibacterota > UBA2968 > UBA2968 > CBDFJH01. The sequence continues at coordinate 4,101,990 of OZ252100.1, read as the reverse complement.
TCTTCCCTCGGCAAATCGGACCTCTACGGACATCTTCCATTTGACTTCTAGACGGGGACCCTCCCCCTAACGTCGCGGATCAGGCGCGGCTGTAAGCCGTCTCCTGCATCCTGCTTGTCAGAGGTCATGTATCTGTCCGGGGCGCTTGCTCATAGATATTCTCCATCTGCCAAGCATCGAACGATTTGAGCTCAGCGTCGCTGCCTTGGGAGCGTAGCGATACGCCGACACTATCCTCGCGGTCGGGGTAGACACGCACCGCAATGCATTGCTTCCCGTTGACGAATACCTCGACGACACTGCGGTCAATGAAGACGTGTAGCTGAAGAAACTCGTCTGGTTCAATGGCAACCGGGCCCGTCTCGGGTGCACGCGAGACCACATCCGGACAGAGCGACGAATAGCATGAATCTACAGTAATCAAGCTGTATCGAGGACCCGTTCTGTGTTTCCGGTTCTTGTAACCCCGCTCCCTGAAGAACGCGATGCGGGTGAATTCTTGCTTGTTCGGAGATCGTAACACGTTCATTTCGACGATCGGCGCGCCTTTCGGATCGATTTCCGCGACGATTTCCATCGCGTTGCCGCGGATGTTCTCAAGGACCACTTCCTGATTCGCGGGGAGCCCCATTGCGTCGACATGCTGATGATCGCGGCGCAGCGATGCGACGTCTCCAGCAAGCTCGATCCCCACTTCGTCTTCTGATATCAGCGTCAAGCGTCTCGGCAGCGTCATGATTTGATTCCAGCCTTCGGTGGGCTTGCCGGGATTCATGTTGAAGATGACGATGATTCCTCCCTCGCCGTCAGGTGTCGCGGACGGCGCATGTACGCCGGCCGGGTCATACGAGCCGAAATTGAACCTGCCGTGATTCGTGACGACGAATTTGTCGCGCTGCCGGTCGTAGTCGCCCAACAGGTACTGTCCGCCGCTCATGTGGCTGAAGAACAGAAGGATGTGACGGTCACCGATCGGCCAGAAGTACGGACAAGCGCCGTCATCGCCGACCAACGTGAACCGGTCGCCCTCAACAAACGGGTGCAGATACTCCCACCTCGTCAAATCCCTCGAGCGAAACAGAAAATTGGCCCGGACGATCTTGCCGCCGGGTCCGTCTGGCAGAGTGCCTCCCGAAAGCGAGTAGTACGTGCCGTCCTTCTTCCAGATGCACGGATCGAATACTCGGTAAGGAGGAGGGGTCCCATCAGGATTGCGGATGGGGATGACCGGCTGGCCGGTCACCTTCTCCCAGTTCAGCAACAGGGGGTCGCTGGATATGGCCACCATGTTGCCGGCCTGATTCCCGTGATACATGGCAATCACTCGGGACGCTTCAACCAGCGTGGCACCGGACCAACAGCCCTCTTCCGGATCAGGATGAATGGCATAGGGGAGGTCTCGCCAGTGGACCAGATCATCGCTCACGGCGTGTCCCCAGTGCAGGCGCGAATCTTCCGGCGGAAACGCCTGGTAGAAGAGGTGCCAACGGCCTTGCCAAAAGCACAGCCCGTTTGGATCGTTCAGGCGGTTCTCTGGGTTGACGTAATGGTATATCGGGCGATAGGGATCCGCGGACATCTTTCTACGTGACTCGACAAACCGTTGGATCAGGGGATTCGTCCTCAGTTGCGCTTCTTGCTCTTCCAGCGTGTCAGCGAACGTGGTTCTTGGAACACGTGAAGTGTAGTCTGTTTGCTTCATAGACCGTTCCTCAGCGCTCCCATCGTTTCGGATTAAGGGCGGGCGCGTCCATTTTCATGCCTCTGGGTTTGTGTGGCTGGTCCCATTCCACGCCGGTCGTGTTTGGACTCTGCAGTAAACGCCTGGCTTCCGGTGGCGCTGCGGCCACGAGGTCCGGCTCCCACTCGTCCATCGGCTTGATCGGCCCGGCCCAGGAGGGACGGTAACCGTACTGGACGAGAGTGCGCTGCGAACGCGCCCTGTTGGGATGGGTGCCGTGGAACAGATTGATGGGAATGATCAACGCCGTGCCGGCCTTCGGACACAAGGTAACCTCACCGGGATGCCACTTATAGCGCACGTAGGGATTGGCCTCGGCGTGAAAGGACAGGTGGGAGCGAGGCACCAGACGGAACGGAGCTCGCTCGGGTGTCAGGTCGTCGAGGTAGTAAAGTACGCGAAGCAGGCGAGGCGAACTCCCCTCGTATCCGAAGATGGAGGAGCCGAATGGCTGGCCGTCCGTATGCAAAGAGATGGGCGGCGAGCCGGACAGCGTGCGGGTAAAAAGCCCCCGGGTGAACACGATATCCGTCCCGAGCAGGACCTCCAGGAATTTGATCACCGGAGGGTGTGCGATCAACTTGGCCAGCGCTCGGCTGCGCCACTGCGGTTCCAAGCAGTAGGTCTGCGCGTCGCTGTAATCCTTGGTCTGCATGGGTGCATCGGCCATCTCCGCCTTGATCTCCTCCATGAGCTCTGCGTCGAGCACGTCCGGCAGAACAACATAGCCTTCCACCTCGAGATGGCGGATTTGTTTTCCCAACGTGAATTTGCTGAAACCGGTTTCGTCGATGTTCATGAAACCGATCTCTTCATTTGGATCGATGTCTACTTGCGTTGCTTCCATCGTGTTTCTCCATTTCTAACTGGAGCAGCAGCGGCGTTGAGGTTTCTCTCGGTCTAACATGAATTATGCAGGTCAGTATAATTCCCCAGACAGAGCTGATTCTCACAGGATACCGCCCCACGGTTATCATTTGGTTTGCGAGCACAACATACTGTATTCAATGTTACTCGACAAACTCAATGACATCTGCTCGAACAGAAATTTTTGGCTTTGTGTAAAGAAGAAGCACGTTCTGCGCGTCGGAGTCGAATCGAACATTTGCCAACGCAAGACTCCGCCCCTCGATGTTCCCGTGTGTCTGCTCGAAGTTGCGCCACAAGTTTTCCAACGCTACTTTGTAAAGCATGCGGTCACCCCCAAGGGGTATAAGTGCTATAGTGTGCGTTTCCCCGCCCTGAGCAAAGCTCAATCCAAGCAGGTAATCTGCTGATGCCTCTCCATACACATTTGAAGCGATAACACGAAAATTGTTCTGAGACAACTCAACGTTCGTCAGGTTTGTCGAGCTAAATCTTCCTGTGCTCGCGCAACCAACCAGCGTTGTCAAGACAACGGAAAGTCCGAATAGACGCATAGCGTGTTTCATCTTTCTGGAATCCCCCCTTAATCATTTGTCAGCATAGCATGGCTGCGGATGAACTGCGAAGGCCTCCGCGATGCCTAACCGGCCGCTGCCTCCCCGCGAGGTGTTATAAAGACTTTGGGTATTACGTTTTCGGAACAGTCGGCAAAGTAATTGTGAACGTCGTTCCTTCGCCGACCGTACTTTCCGCAGCTATTTTACCCTGGTGCTTCTGAATGATATTATGACTAATCGACAAGCCTAGGCCGGTTCCGACACCGACTCCCTTGGTTGTAAAACCGGGGTCGAAGATTTTGTCTAGGTTCTCGGGCGGGATCCCATTTCCCGTGTCCGTGATCTTCACATAGACGTTCACCGCGTCCGTCGAGGTCTTGATCCGTATTGTGCCTTTTTTCTCAATCGCCTGAATCGCGTTCGAGAGAAGATTCATAAAAACCTGGTTCAGCTCCTGAGGGTAGCAATTGATCCGTTGAACATCGCCATAGTCTCTTATCACCTCGATCTTGTTCTTCAGTTCGTGTTGCAACAGAGTCAGCGTGCTCTCGAGTCCCTCGTGGATGTCGGCCTCGTCGAGCTCCGACTCGTCCAGTCGGGCAAAAGTTTTTAGGCTTCGAATGATTTTCGCAATCCTATCGCTTCCCTCTACTGCGATCTCGGCATTTTCCGTAAGCAGTCTTATCGCCGTTTGAAAATGCCTGCTGTCTAAGATGGCCTGCGCAGAGCTTCCCTGCTTAATGATTTCTTTCAGCTGTTGGGCACATCGTCTCGAAACATCCGAGGCGCTCTTGACCGCCCCCATCGGATTGTTGATCTCGTGAGCCACGCCAGCGACGAGGTTGCCGAGCGACGCCATTTTCTCCCGCAACACCAGTTGATTCTGGGTCTCTCTGAGCCGGCGAAGCGTAGTTTCGAGCTCTGCGGTACGCTCGTGCACACGCTGTTCTAGTCCAGCATTCAGCTTGCGAATCTCTTCTTCGGCCTCTACAAGCTCCGTAACATCCAGTCCCGTTCCCACCATCCGGATAGGATTATTGGCCTCATCCGTAGTAACCTCTCCGCGCGCGTGAAGCGTGCGAATCGTGCCATCCGACCGAACGATTCGGTGATAGAAGTCAAGCGGCGTGCGGTTTTGATACGACCCATCAATCAGACCATTGACACGTTCCCGATCATCGGGATGGACGCGTTCCAGGAAACCTTCATACGATGCCCCGAATTCTTCTGGGTCCAGACCATAAATATTGTATAGCTCATCGGACCATGTGACGACGTTTTCGGCAATATCCCACTCCCAGATACCGAGATGAGCGACCCGCTGCGCATCCAAGAGGAATCGCCTGTTTTCCTCTAATTTCTCCGCCGTTCTTCTGCGCTCGGTGTGATCGCGAACGAAGCTGCAAATGTATTCCTTGCCATCGAATTCGATAAAGTTGCCTGTGACGCCTACGGGAATAATACGACCATCTTTTCTGCGATACTCGGCTTCGAAGTTGTGCTTGCGTGTTTTTTTTAGCCGCCCCCAGTACCTCGCCCCTCTTTCTGCCGAGTAGCCGACGAGGATGTCATAAATTGTCATGGAGAGTAGCTCATCCCGTGAATATCCGAACAACTGGCACGCGGCCTCGTTTACGCGGAAAAGGCGAAAATCGGTGTCGACCCAAATAATTGCGTCTGCGGCTCTTTCAATGGTAAAGTGAGAGAGCCGCTGCTCTTGATGACCATGTTCCGCACTGCTCATTTGTGGCCCCCGTCAAAAGGGGCTGCGCCCTGTTGACGCAACCCCTCATGATCCTCCCTCAGCAAGCTCCTTTAAGCGTCCGGGACCGGCCAGCCAGCGCCCTTCAGCACCTCGCGAAGCTGGGCCAACTCTTCCTCGTTGATCGGCTTCGACGGCGGGCGGGACACCCCACACGGCCGCCCCATCACTGCCATCATCCCCTTCTTCACGATCCCCTGACCTCCCGTCCGCTCATCTACCCTTTGAAAGACCTTTCGCAGCTCGATGTTCACCGAGTCGAGCAGCGCCTGCGCTTCGTCGTACTGCTTGTTCTCCATCAGGTCCCAGATCTTCAGGTCGTGAGGCGGATAGATCTCGGAGGTGTGGTTGATATACCCTCGCCCGCCCAGCTTGTGGCAGCGCACGGCGCTCAGGCTGTTGTCGATGATGTTCCAGGTATCGACGAACTCGAAGATATCTTCATACTCGTCCTCGCCCGCAGAAGGACTCCACTTGACCGCGACGATATTCTCGATGTCGGTCATTCTGCGGTATGTGCCCATGTCGAACGGGCAGTTCATGTTCTTCGTGACATAAACCAAAATCCCGACGTCGATCGCGTCAGACAGATCATTGTAGAAGTCCAGCAGGTCTTCCTGCGAGGGCAGGTTGAAGATCGGCGGGCAGACTTGCAGTGCGATCGCCCCCAGGTCCTGCGCCTGCTTCGCATCATCGATCGAGCGCTTCGTGTCTTTGTAGTGGAGCCCGCAGACGATGGCCGCCTTGTCATCCGCCGCCTCGACCGTCGTGCGCAGAAGCTCCGGCCATTCCTCGTCGCTCAGCATCGGGCCCTCACCCATCGCCGCGGACACCTTGATCACCGCCTTCCCCTTCACCAGCCCGCTCTCCACCCACCACTTCGTCAGTTCGGCCATGCGACCGTAGTCGACTTCGTATTCGTCGTCAAACGGCGTCGGTACCGTGGCGATCGGTCCGACGATAAGCTGTTTGAGTTCTTCACGTTTCATGTCTGCTCCTATCTATTTCGCTGTAGGCGTGTGGATTCCAGCAAGAGCGTCATCCAATATAGCGATCGTTTTGCTGCTTGTCCACCCTCGGTTCATTGGATGAGATCCTAAACGTCCATGCGCAGCAATACATCTCTATCCCGGACGATTTCCAGAGTTCTGCGATGTGCGGCGTCTATTTGCAACACGACCTTCGCCTGAGGGCGTCCAGACAGTTTCGTGTGGAATTTCGAGGTCTTCTTTTGGTTGAGAGACTTGAATTCCACTTCAAAATCGGGCTCGAAACTCGTTAGCTCGGCGTCAAACTTATGCGGAATATTACTGAACATCGGTGCCTTGAGCACACATTGACCAGACTGAATAATAGAAATGCTGGATTCAATGACTAAGTGCAACACTTGGACTTGAAGACTTCAGCTGGTGTTTTGAAGTTAAGACATTTTCTTGGTCGGTTGTTGATCCGGTTCTGAATTTTCTTTAACTCGTGTTTGCTGACCTTTGAGAAGTCTGTCTTCTTGGGGAGGTATCTGCGGACCAGACCGATAGCGTTTTCCACAGCGCCTCGCTCCCAGCTGTGGAACGGTTTGCAGAAATAGGATTTGGTGCCAAGCACCTCGTTGACCCGTTGATGTTGGCCGTTTTCGGATCCGTTGTCATATGTGATGCTCTTCCTCATGTGGGAGGATGTCGCCCAAGGCGTCGATTAATCGCTTCGGCGACCTCCGAGGGTCCGTTCTTTGCCAGCTTAGCCAGGTGTAGGTATCTCGACGATCGCTCAAGACAAGCGCCAACGGCCTGTTTGCTCTCACGAGAGATGATGGTGTCGGATTCCCAGTGGCCAGGTTGTTTCCGTTTTTCGATGTAACGGGGACGTCGATCGATCGAAATACGGCCTGGAATGTGGCTTTCCCGGTGTTTTCGGGTATGCCACCGCGGCTTTCGTTTTTTGTGAGCTCGGGATAAGCAAGCAACCAGATCCCGCTGCTTGTGCACCTTTGGATCGTAGATATACTGGTAGATGGCTTCGTGGCTGATACCCGCGCTCGGACGCTCCTCGGGAAGCCTCCCAGCGATCAACTCGGGAGACCATCCTTGCTTGAGTTTGGTCTCGACATATCGCCGGATAACCGGATTCTTCAGCCGTTTCCGCTTGCCGGCCTCCCGCTTACGTTTCTCAGCCCTTCTGTGAGCCTGGAGGCCCGAGTAACTCTCAGCTATCGGGGACGGATTACGTTTCAACTCTCTTGAAATCGTGCTGGCGCTCCGGTCAAGGGCCTTGGCAATATCTCTAAGGCTTGCACCAGTGGCTCGACAAAGCGCAATCTGCTCGCGTTCGTCTATCGTAAGATGCTTGTAATTGTTTCCCATACACTTAGGATAGGACAGTTGCTACCCTAAGTGTTGCACTTCCTTATTGAACTCGGGAATCTGATGAGGCAGGCAGTCCAGGCATAAGAATCTGGTCAATTCCGGAGGACGATGTCCGAAATAGCTTTGAAAGAGTTTTACCGCCTTGTCTACCATATCTGTCCCCGATAGGTGTACGAGATTCAAGATACCATCGCACTTATTATATGAATCTACGTCTATCTTGAGATCCCTATCGCGAAGCTCAGAAGACAGCATGGGTTTGTCCGAATAGTACTGATACACAACTTCGACCAGGTCATCCTCGTAGTCGTACTTCACGTACTCAAAGTATCCCTCGGGATATTCCGCCACCAACATGTTTCCATCGGAAATCGATCCACCAAGGTACATACGCATGAACATACCTTGATAAACTGGCCTCACACTGATACCCGCCGGCCGATCCAGAAACTCATTGAGCCTCACGAGCTCATATTCTCTCCTGAAATCTCCGTTCATCTGCCTCTTTCCCTGTTCTTCCGTGATCCAGCTTCCGAGAGGCATAATGAGGCTTCGTGCCCTTCGTGCTTCTTTGTGTCTTTTCGTGATCCAGCTTTTGCGCGACGAGATTCCTTCACTTACTCAGGTAGGGCTCGACCTTCGCAACGAATTCCTCTAGACTCTGTTGCGGTGTGGCTTCTGTCGTATCGATCGAAAACTTTTGCCGAATCAGCGAGCCCTCGAACTCCTCCTCGAACCGGGCGAGAATCGTCTCCGTATCCTTTTCCTGGAACATGGTGTTAGCGTGTCGCTCCGGGTACGGACTTTCCCCCGCCCGCATGCGCTCCCCGATCGCGTCCGCCGACGCCTTCACGAGCACCAGAATGAAGTCCGGCATCACCTCCATCACCCGTTCGTCGAAGTGAACCCTGGCGATCCTTCGATCGGCGTACTCTCCAGGCCCACCGTAACCCCAGTAGATCGGCGCGTAGACCGCATCCCCGTAGTACCAGTCGATCAGCCAGAAGTTGCCGCTCGTCACGAAGGCCGGGTCGAAATGATAGTTGATCTGGTAGCGTTGAAAATGCTCCAGCAGCCCCGGGTTCAGCTTGAGGATGTCCTTTTCGGACTGTTCTCTATGGTCCCCGTGGCCCTTCAGGTGCACGACGTGCGGTACGGTGAAATGGTCGTGGAATGGAGAGTCAGGGGGTGGCTTGAACGGTTCCCCCGTCCGCTCCGACCACCATTTCGAGATCTCGACCCCCAGCGTCCGCTTGCCGGCCCACTCACACCCTATTAGAATCAAATTCATCTATAGCATTCTCACCAGCGTTAGCCTCTTCCACAATTCGCAATCCCAAATCCGAAATTGTTTTCGCTTCCCCGGTACCCCGTGTTTTGCTTTCCCCCGGGCGACGCGTGCGTCGCCCCTACACCGCCGATTCTTATGATACCCGGTACCCGTGTTCTGCTTCCCCGGTACCCGTGTTTTGCTTCCCCGGTACCCGTATTCTGCTTCCCCGGTACTCCGTGTTTTGCTTCCCCGGTACCCGTGTTCTGCTTCCCCGGTACCCGTGTTCTGCTTCCCCGGTACCCGTGTTCTGCTTCCCCGGTACCCGTGTTCTGCTTCCCCGGTACCAGGATCGCTACCACATGACCGCCCCACTGCAGTTGATGTCCTGGCCCGTCATGCTGGCCGAGTCATCCGAGGCGAGAAACAGCGCCACGGAGGCAGCATCTTCCGTCCTGGATTTTCTTTCGATATAGCCTTCATCTTCACACCATCGACCCGCCAGAACGCGCTTCGGGTTCGGCTGGCTGAACTCCCTGCGAAACGCCGCCTCATCGAAGGGTTTGTTCATGTATTCCGCCCTGCCCTTGGCCAGTTCCACGCTTCTCTCTTCGTGCACACCCGGACAGATGGCGTTGACATTGATGTTGTAGCGCCCGACGTCGGCAGCCAGTGTTCTCGTGAAACCGATCACACCCATCTTCGATGTGGTGTAAGGCGTCCGGTGAGAAAGCGGCTGTTTGCCCGAACCGGAGCTGAAGTTTATGATTTTCCCGTATCTCTTCCCTATCATCTCGGGAAGCACGGCCCTGCAGCAGAGAAAGAGCGAATCCAGATTCACATCAAGTGTTCGTTTCCACTCTGCCAGGGTCATGTCCCAGATATCCTTGGTGGGCCCAGCGATGCCGACGACGTTGGCGAGGATGTCGATGGTTCCGAAATCGTGAAGGGTTGCCTTAACCATCTCGTTCACCTGAGCCTCTTGTGAAACGTCCGTCTGGTGGCAGAGAACCTTTCCGCCCTCAGCCCTGATCTTCGAGCCTACCCTGTCTTCCAACTCTTTCACGGGAACGATGTCGCACAGCGAAACGGCTGCACCCTCATCAGCGAATCGCCTGGCGATCGACTCGGCGTGACCCCTGGCTCCACCCGTGACCACTGCTACTTTGCCATCCAGTCTCCCCATGAAATGTCTCCCCCCCCCTTCTCAATCGTCAGCCGAATGATATCGCAATTTTCCTTAATTATTGATTTTCCCCGGTACCCGTGTTCTGCTTCCCCGGTACCCGTGTTCTGCTTCCCCGGTACCCGTGTTTTGCCTTCCCGGTACCCGTGTTTTGCCTTCCCGGTACCCGTGTTTTGCCTTCCCGGTACCCGGTTTTTACGATTCACGATCCACGGTTCTCCTGGGGATCCACCACGCCGTGACGACGGCCAGAATCACCCACAGCCCGCCGTCCCACAGAATGGCCCGTAAACTCTCGACATAGACGTCTAAGACAGGTTTCGAAAGCAGCCAGAACGCTCCCACGGCCATCGCACCGAATTTCTTTCCGACCTCTATCTTGTAATGATGGAAGAACGGGATATAATTAGCGACAAGAACACCCCATACCGTCGCGACGACGCCGGCGGTCTGCAGGACAGGCCCTCGGTGTCCCCGGGACAGGATCACAGCGGCGTACCCGCACAGAAACCCTAGGACCCAGGCCACGAAACCCAGTGCACTGTTCGTTGCAATGATCATCTGGCCCCAGACGACGCCTGCAAGTGTCGAGACCAGAATGCATCCCAGAACCGTGGCTGCGACGAGAAGCGGTTTGGATTTCATCAAGGGCATGACAGAGTCTCCGTGGATATGGATGAGGCTGAAGGCGAAACCCCTTCGGTGCGCATCTACAACTTCATTGCCGTCCGCGCACCGGACCGCCGCTCTGCTCGCACGCGCGCCTTCGCGGCCTCTGTTTCCCGATTGCGCGGTTCCGCGTGGGTGACCATCGAGTCCAGCAGTGTGCGGGCGACGTCGGCGACCTGGTCGACAGCCAGCGCGAACGCATCCTCATTCGCCTTCGACGGATTCGTGAATCCGCTCAGCTTCCTCACGAACTGCAGGGACGCGGCCTGGACCTCCTCGTCCGTCGCGGGAGGGTCGAAGTTGAACAGCGTCTTGATGTTTCTGCACATATCTGACTCCAATCTCGATATTTCTACAAACTGATCTCATCCCCGATGGCGATCGTTCCGTCACTCAGGACATTCACTCTCAATCCTCCGCGGTCCTTGAGTGCGCCCAGAACCTTCTTGTCTATCAGCTCTTCGAGATGTCCACAGGGAGGGCAGAGGCGCATGCCTTCGACCAGAACCTCTCCGATGTGGAATTTGCTTCCCACGAGGGCATTCAGATCGACACCGCTCGTCAGGATGTTTCGCCTCGACTCCGCTCCGGAAAGTGTGATGCCGTAGGTCTCCTCAACATAGTCCAGAGCCTCCTGTTCGATCAGCGTGACTTCTCGCCCGGGACCTTCCCTGTCAGAATACGTGCCTGTCTTCTGGTAATATCGGTCGCCCTCGAGTCCCCGATTGGCCACAGCGCAAACTTTGTCGACAGAAGCAGGAAGCGCCGTGGCCGCTTCAGCGATATAGATGCCCATTATTTTGCCTTCAGTCATCTTGTCTGGCCTTGCCTGTTGGCTTCGACCATGTTGCATAACAGGTATGCACGCTCCAGGGCGTCATCGAGCGCCTGGTGCGTATGAGGGTGGCCTGGATCGAACCACTCCTTCGGCATGTATCGCGATGTGGACTCCGACCACGGCCTTTTCAGGAGTGCCATAGCGTATGTAACGGTATCCACTGCACCTCGAAACGGATTCTCGCCGACAAACTCGTGCAAGTACCAGCTGATAAACGTGTAGTCAAAACAGACTGGGTGTGCCACGAATATGGGAGTTCCGGCCAAGCCCTTAAGCCATTCGAGATAGTGTTGCATCGCTTCCCCGGGTGCAATAGGATTTCTTCTGCAGGCGTCCCAGGCCTCAGGCTGCGTCTCCCAGAACTTCATATTATCCGCGTGCTGCTTTGCTCCAGGCAGCAGGTCCAGGTTGCGCTCGAAGCTGGAATGGATCGTCCGATCCAACGTGAAGGCAACCGAACCAAAGCTGAGCATCGAGTAGTGTCCGGGGCTCGGCCCGTCGGTCTCGATGTCTGTACTGACGTAGATTTCGTCCATTGACCTGATGATCTACCTTTCCTGCCTCGCCCGCCAGTCGGCCATCACCTGCTCGGTCCGGCGGAGCAGCAGCTCGTCCTTCTCGCTGCGCACTGCGACAGGATCCTGCCCGGACCAATCGTAGTAGCCTTTGCCCACTTCCAGACCGGTCTCCCCTCGCGCGACCATAGCCTGAAGATAGGCCAAGGGTTCTTCCCAGCTCGCCAACCTCTTCCACAAGTGCTCGGCGACCAGCGCGTTTGTCTTCAACCCGTTGATGTCGCGCTGTTCGAGCGGACCCGCCGTCGTAAACCTTGGCGCCAGGCCCAGCGACACCGCCTGATCTATCGTCTCGGCGTCTGCCACGCCCGTCGCCAGCAGGTGCACCGCTTCCCGGATCACGGCGTGCTGCAGGCGGTTCACCAGGAAGCCAGGCACGTCCTGGTTCACACGGAGCGTGATCCTGCCCAGCCGTTCCCAAATCTCACACGTCCGGGCCACAGTCTCATCCGACGTCTCCCGCCCACGAATCACCTCCACGACGGGCACGATATGTCCAGGTTGAACGAAGTGCGAACCCGCGATCCGATCCTGATGGACCATCCGGGCCCCCAAGTCCGTGATCGGCAGGCCCGACGTGTTGCTCACCAGAATCGCCTCTCGGGGCGCCGTAGCATCCATCTGTTCGAAGAGCGCCTGCTTGGCCTCCAGCTCCTCCGGGATAGACTCCACGACGAATGCCGCATCATCCACCGCCTCCCCCACCTCCGTCGCCGTCCGGATGCGCCCGATCACCGTCTCCGGCGTCTCGCCCCGAAGCAGTCCGTGTCGGTCCAGATCACCCGAGTAGCGGCGAATCGCGTCCAGTGCGCGGTCCAGGCTCTCCTGCCGGCGGCTCATCAGAACCGTTTCACGACTGCCCAGGGCCAGCACCAGACCGATCTGGCTGCCCATCAGACCGGCGCCCACAACAGCTGTCTTCTTCAGAAAGAGATCCTGTTCCATAGTTCGTGCGGGATCACCCATCCTTCTGCTTTCGGATAAAGCCCCAGAACAGATTGTCTCGCTGGTGCCCTGCAGCCAGGTAGTCCGCCTTCAGGCGGGACAGCTCGTCATCCTCGTAGTTTGTGATCGGCCGACCGTCGGCGTCCAGCTCGATGCCGTACTGCCCGGCCGCGTTGATGCCGAAGATCGCGCGTTTGACCGGGCCGTCCGCTGGTCCGAGCGGTTCGAGGTCGTGCTCGTCCTGAATGTCCGCAGGGACCTCGATGCGGCGGAGCGCCTCGATCTGCCACTGCGGCGAGCCGAACCAGATCGAATCGGTCCCCCACAGCACGTGATCCGCACCCAGTCCCTTGACGAGTTTGGCGATCATCACCGCGGCCAGCCTGGGATGCGTGATCGCCAGGGCCCCGAATGAGAGGCCGACGTCGGCATACACGTTCGACACGCCGTACTCGTTCGGAATGGCCGCCACCTCATCGATCCACGGCAGCCGGCCCGTCTGCTGGAACTCGTCGCTCACCGGTTTCGGGTCCCGCCACATCTTCAAACCGCCGTGATAAAGGTGGAAGTTCAGGTCGGGCCAGTCCTGGGCCGCCTTGCCGACATCCTCGACGGTCGCGTACTGCCAGTTTGGGATCTCCTCGTAGCCCACAGGGAGCACGCCCTTGTGGACGCAGATGTTTCGGATGCCGTACTTACGGGCCTTTTCATAGGACGGATAAGTCACCGCCTCGTCATCCATGCGCCACGGCCTGTCGAACGTCGGTTCGAGCCCCAAAACGTCGCCGATCGTGTAACCCTTCCACGAATCCACCTTCAGCTCTGTGGCCGCGCGGTCCATCGCATCCAGGTATTTCGGGACGCTCGGCCAGATCACCCCGTGGGCCAGCATCCGTCGCGTGCCCGATAACCGGTTGACCAGGTTGCGCGTGGCGACCATCTGATCGTCTGAGATCAGCTCTTTATACGGATCCACCGATGGCGACGTGCTGAGCAGCGCCATCGTCGTGTCGCTGTCGAAGAACATGTCCTTCAGGTAATAGTCGAACTTCCAGTACTTCAGGTCGAGTTCACGCTTGACGAGCTCGGGGTCCCAGGGACGATCCCCGAACATTTCCTCAGCGGTGCTGCGTAGCCAGAGCTGCCCTTCCCAGCGGTAGTCATCGTGAACGTGGTGTGTGTGGACGTCGAAAATGAACTGGTCTTTCGTGATCGCGTGGCGCGCCTCGGCCGCCGCCTCATCTTCGACCTCCGCCGCGTCGACGTCGTAAATGTCCCCGAACACTTCGTTCATGGCCAGAAAGGCGGCCGCCATGCCGCTGCGTGAACGCAGGTACGGGCTTTGAGCGATACCTTGACGCCCCGCGTAAAACTCAGCCTTTTTTAGAACCAGAGATTCGACCTGCGCCTGCTGCAGGGTCTGTCTCGGCGGCATGCACTCACCGCTCGACACGACCTGCGTCGGCACGGGGCATTCCACCTGCCTCTCGTATCCCCGCTCCAGCACCTGAAGCTGTTGCTCGTTCAGCCACATCGACATCTTTGTCCTCCCGTCAGCGTTACGTCGAACAGACCGGGCACCGAGCGGTCAAACTCCCGCTCGCGTTCGGATGCGCCTCGTTGTCGAGTTTCCCGTCCGGACCGTCCAGCTCGTGCCACATCCTGCATTCCTCTTCAAAAGCCGCATCGTCCGACGCCGCATACTCGAACCAGAAGACGCGATAGTCGGAGTCGAGCCATCGCTTGAGGGTCTGCGCGAGGTCGTCTCCCTCGGTGCGACCCACCAGCGGGCGGTAGTAAGCGTGTTCCGGTGTCTCTTCGATTCGCCGGAGCAGGAAAACCGCGGGACCGGGATCGTGGATGACGGCATCGATGACGCTGTCAGCAAGTTGAAACGGGCCGTCCATCTTCGTCCTCACTCGCTCGATGTAAGCACGTCACGGTCACTCATCGTATGAACGAGACGATACCTGGCCGAAACGGGGTCGCTGGACGCGCCGTGCTCGGTCAGAGACGCCTCCGACAGCAGGCCCTCGGAAACGGAACGGATCCCCTCGGCATCATACCCTTCCAGCAGGACCACCCAGTCGGCGATCTCGTCTTCGGACTCGCGGAGCCGTTTCTCTTCCGTCTCCGTTTTACTTGCGGCTTCATCCGCTTCGAGCAAATGCGCGCCAACGACACCGGGCTGTTGAGCCAAGCCGGGCAATGCGTCGGCGACCAGCCAGTCCCGCAGTGTTTCGGCCTGGTCGGCTGCTGGAGCAAGTTGTATCGTGAGCAATTCTGTACCGATCCCCGCACCGAAACTCGCCACGACCCGGCACAGCGTGCGGTTCATGTTCCGCATCGTTGAAATGGTCCTCTGCGACCAGGGAGTCGGGTTATTCAAGCGGTCGAGGTAAGGCTGTGAGGTGAGAATCGCGAGGTCCTCGACCTCATACATCACGAAATACCCGGCCGCTCCCGACACCCCGGCGCCCCGTCGGCCGCGCAGAAACCCAGGAACGCGGAGCCGCTCCTGCAGATGCTCGTGCGAGTGCCACGCGTCGTGGTCAGCTTGATCTTTATTGACCTCAAACCAGAAGACCATCGCGGCTGTGCCTAGAAGCCCCACGCTTTCTCTCCTTATATATCGTTGATTTCTCGCGGAATTGGGTCGGACGAATCGCTACAAAATGGCGCTGTCTGGCCGTGCCGACAAGGAGATTATGGTGCGAACCCGAAGCGGCCTCGCACCGCCTCATTCACCCGCCGAAGATGATCCGCTCACGCCGGAAGAGGCGCGATGTAATCCAGACGCACAGGAGACCGAGCACCAGGGAAGATAGTCCCACTACGACGAAGGATAGAAAGTCTACCTGGTCACCGCCGAGCACGTCCGTAAGCAGGACCTGCTGACCCAGGGCCGGGACCAGCAGCATCCAGAACGCCGTGTCCAGCGAGTAAACCGAAGTGATGAAGTGCGGAACCATTGGAAGGAAGATCAGCAGAGAGATGTAAGTCTGCGCCTCCTTGAACGACCGCGCGAACGTCGCCACCAAGAGCTGTAGACCGGAGGCGAAGAGGGCGAGAGGCAGGGTTGCGGCCAGGACCCCGACGATCTCAGGCGTACCCAGCTCAAGTTCGATGCCCACTTCCTTCAGGGGCACGCGAGAGAGTGCGTAGGCCACGGCGCTGAGGGTCAGGGCAATGCCCGCGCCCGAAAAGAACACGGCGGCCAACCACTTGCCCGTGACAATCGCCGTGTTCGGCACCGGGTTGATGAGCAGGGGCTCCAGTGATGAGCGCTCCCTTTCACCGGCAGTCGTGTCGATCGCCACGTTCATCCCGGTGATAAAGGCGGCAAGGATCACGAACATAGGAACGAAAGTAAACAGGTTCGCCGCCTGTTTTCGTGCCGTCGCGACATCGACATACTCGACGGAAATCGGACTGGAGACCTGGGCGCTCACGCCCCGCGCGACCAGGCGAAGAGCGCCGATCATCCTGCCATAGCCGCGCACCAGGCTTCGAACCTGCCTCACGGCAGGATCTGCCTCCTTGCGTGACCCGTCACGCACGAGCTCGACCGTAGCGGTGCGCGCCTGAGCGAAATCATCCGCGAAATCATCCGGAATCACCAGCACGAGGTCGAAGTCCCCATCGCGCACGGCCGCCTCAGGATCTTCAGGACCTTTCACCACATCGAAGCCGCGTCGCTCGATCCAGTCGATCAACCCCGGCGCACGTTCTGCCCCCACCACCGGGATGTCGATATCTTCAGCCTCTCGTTGGCGCTCGATAATCGTGTTGAACATGAACGTGATCATTAGCGGGCCCAGGAGCGGAAATAGCAGTGCCGATAGGATCGAGCGGCGGTCTCGCAGACCATCCTTCAGCTCCTTCAGGAAGACGACGACCGATTGTTGGGTCTGCGAATTCACGACGGCACCTCGTCGAGCCCCGTCAGCGCGACAAAGGCGTCCTCCAGGCTGTCGTGGCCGGTCTGCTCCAGCAGTTCATCAGACGTGCCCCTGGCGACGACGCGTCCGCCCGCGATGATGACGATCGCGTCGCACAGCGCCGAGACCTCCTGCATGATGTGGCTGGAGAACAGGACGCACTTGCCCTGCTGTCGCATCTCGCGGATGAGCGTGCGCACTGCGCGCGTGCTCTGCACATCCAGACCGTTCGTCGGCTCGTCCAGCAGCACGCTCTCCGGGTCGTGCACCAGGGCGCGACCCAGCGCCACCTTGACGCGCTCGCCGTGGGAAAATCCCTGTGCGCGCCGGTCGGCGATCCCCGCCATGTCGAACCGCGCGATCAGCTCCTCGATGCGCGATTCAAGCGCGTCGCCGCGCATCCCCTGCAACCGTCCGAAGTAGCGAAGGTGCTCACGCGCCGTCAGCCGGGGATACAGCCCCTGTGAATCCGGCAGCACACCCATGTGCGCCTGAGCGCCCAAAGGATCGCTCCCCACCTCGATGCCGTCGACCCACATCTGGCCATCATCGGGCTGCATCAGGCCATAGAGCATCCGCAGCGTCGTCGTCTTCCCGGCCCCGTTGGGACCCAGCAGCCCGGTTACGGCCCCGTCCGGGGCAACGAAATCGAGGTCGTCGACGGCCACGACCTCGCCGAACCGTTTGCTGAGGCCCTCCACTCGAATCACGGCGCCCCCTTCGGCCCCGGGCCGGTAAACGAGCTGAAGAACGGAGGACGGCGCAGCTTCTTGACGCACTCCACGTCCAGGTCCTTCGCACTGCCCTGATCGATAAATTTGGCCATCAGTTTGGGCACACAGCCGGCGACCAGGGTGCCGTGGCCCACACCCGGCACAACGACGTGTCGTCCGTTTTCGAGGTGTTGCACCACCTCCTCACCCCATCGAGGCGGCGTCACCGGGTCCAGCTCACCCGACAGGACCAGCACCGGTTTGTCAGAAACGGTCGGGTCGTAATAGCCCGCAGGCACCTCACCTCGCGGCCAGAAGCCGCACACCTTCGACCACACGTCGACAACGGCACTGCCCAGGAAAGGCTCGCCCGACAGTTCGCGTCGATCCGCGTCGCTGAGACCGGGGATGTCCTCACTGCAGATGACCGAGAAAAGCATCCCGACGCTCATCGCCTTGTCGAGATCCGTCCACGGATCACTCATCGCGGCGAGCGGGCCAAAATCGCCCTCGTGCGCGCGTTCGATCACCAATGGCAGGAGTGCGCTGAGCTCCGCACTATAGAGGGCAGCGCGAACCAGGAGGGCAACCGCATTCCGTGTGACCGGCACCTCTATCCACTCGCCCGTGCGTGGATGCTGGATTCGTGTCCGAACCGGTTCACGGTCCAGCCTCGCCAGCAGGCTGTACAGCTTTTCCCGGACACCGGCGAAGGCGGGGCCACAGTCCGGCGAGGTCGCGCAGTCGTCCAGCATCATGTCAAGGGCGCGATTGCCGTCCTGGCCGAACGAGAGCGGCAGCTTGATTGAAGTCGGGGCGAGCCCATCCAGAATCACCGACCGCACGTGCTCCTCGTGGCGACGCAGGTAGACGAGTGCCGCTCGAGTCCCGTAGGAGCCGCCCCAGAGGTTGATCCGATCGTATCCCAGCGCGGCGCGCACGTCGTCAAGGTCGTCCATAGCGACGGGCGTCGTGTAGAAGCGAGTATCCGCATCGAACGACGCCAGACAATCGCGAAGGGGATCAAGAAACCGATCCTCCGGCAGGAAGTGGAGTGAGTCTGAATCTACGAACTCGCAGTCAAGCGGGTTCGAATCCCCGGTTCCGCGCTGATCGACGAGCACGATATCCCGCTCCCGGCGGATGCGGCGCATGAATTCGTCCACCAACTCGGCCAGATCGGTAGCGGCCTGACCCGGCCCGCCCGCGAGCACGAAGAGCGGATCGGGCTGCACCTTGAGGCCAAGGGCGGGCAGAACAGCGATGTTCAGGGAAATGCTTCGCCCCTCACCCAGGGCTCGATTTTCGAACACCTCGAGTGTGGTGCACTCGGCACCATCTACACCCACGTCATCCGCGCACGGCTCCAGGGTCACAGTTGGATCAGCTGCCGAAACCCGCACTGCACAGAGCAGAAGGACCGCAGTCAGGGGCAGACGATTCAGAGTATTGGCTCCAGCCATATCATTCACCGTCAAAAGACAGGTCTAGAAATCTCGAACAGGGCTCTCGTGTTCGCCGATCTGCCGGCGGACATCAAGATAGGTCTGTGGAGAGGTAAAACCCCCTCGTTTTTTTCGTTACAAGAGATAGGATCGACGGCGCGCGGACAGGACCGCGGTGGCGCAGTAAAGAGCCAAGCCAAGCAAGTTCCATGCAAGCGCATCGAGCCCAGAGAATTCTTTCATTGCGGAGTAGAACATAGCAGGGAGAAGCAAAGCAACTAGAAGCAGGGGCATAATCCACTGGCTGAAGGACTTTGCGTCCACGCGTTTCACGTATCTCATTTCGAATCCGAACGACAGGTTTAGAATGCTGTGAATCGTCATAGACACGCAGATAATCATACCGTGAATCACCAGCAGTTTCCACAGCATGTGACTTGTTATGTAATCTTGTAAGAGAACGAATAGAATCGTTAGAAGAATTGTGTCGCCCGTTAAAAAGATTGGCAAACCAACTCCGAGCCCGACAAGAGAGAGCTGAAACACAGGTAAGGGCAACAAAGTATGAAAGCGATCGAGCTTGTCCTTACAGATTTCGGTATATGCCCCATGCATGGCTCCCAAAAGTATTGCGGCGGTTACCGCAGAGTAGATAACAATACCGGTGAGTTGCTCGTCTCCCAGTCTTAACTCTCTCCTGTATATTAGAAAAGCGACCATAGCGATGTGAAAAAGGAAGGCCGCCAGATAGGTATATTTGTAATAGTCGAAATGCCCTTTAATGAGGCGCCACATTTCTCACTCCATGATGATTGTCCGCTTGTCCTGTGATCGCCTTTCCTTCATCAGCGCAGATACGATCTGCGGTCTGAAAACACAAAGATACTCAGACACGAAAGTCCAAGAGCCAGGAGATTGAGCAGAAGCGCCCATTCCGGAGTAGAGGGAAGACGGCCTGTGATGAACCAAAATCCAGAAAAGGCACAAACAATCAACACCGAGAGTAATAAACCTGATTGAATCAATTCGTTCGATACTCTGTCAAGAACGATTAGAACTGCTGCGTTAAGGGTCAGCAAAACCCCCGCTAAACAAACCATTGTCCAAAGGGAGACATGATCCATCATTTTGTCGTCAAACATGATACAGAAAGCGACCACGACGACCACGAAGATCCAGAAGGTCAATCCTGTAAGAAGGCGGCCAGAAGCCAGCTTGCGCACCGAAACTGGGAGCAGTATGTGAGCACGGGCTCTCTTCGGCATTATATTCGCACCTCTACCTACAATCAAGAGGAAGAATACCATGCCCACAGGGTTTCTTGCCTTCACAAGCGGATAGCTGAACGGGAATCTGCTAAGCACGAATCCGAACAGAAATCCGGTAACGACAAGCGCGAACAGAAACAAACCTCTTTGATAGCTTAACTCCCCCTTAAGAAGCCGCCACATCCTTCCCCTCTCTGATGATCTCTACCGCGATCTCATCGATGCTCATCCGATTCTCCTGCACGTTCTCCGCCCCCAGCTCACCGAGCTGCTGAAGCGTGGCACCGCCGTTTGCACTGATCACCTCATGATCCTCGCCTTCCTGTCTGTGACTGACCACACCCTCCATCGAGGCAACGATTCCAGAATGCCGGAACGAGAGCTTTCGCCAGTGATCCGTCAGGTCGTCCTTCGGCGTCCTCAGATAGATCTGCCCGTCGTTCAGAAAGACAAGCTCGTCCGCCAGCCGGCTGATATCCTGAAGGATATGCGTCGCATAGAAGATCGCCCGCTCCCCTGTCTCCATCACTTCGAACAGCACGTCCAGCGCTTCGTTTCGAACGACCGGATCCAGCCCGGATGTCGGCTCATCCAGAACCAGAAGCCTCGGGGAATGGGCCATCGCGGCGACCAGCGCGAGTTTCACGCGGTTGCCCGTCGAGAGCTCCCTGGCTTTCTTTTTTAACGGAAGCTCGAGGCGCTTTGCGAGGCCTTCCGCCAGCGAGTCTGACCAGTTCGGGTAGAACTGTGAAAGAAACTTCAGGTTCCGCTCACCCGACCAGTTCTCATAGAAGACGTGCTCATCCCCCACATACCCGATGTCGAACTTCCATTCAGGCTTGTTGAGATCGTTCGGTCGCCCGAAGATCCTCATTTCCCCGCTGTCAGCCCTGAGCAGGCCCATCAGGCAGTGGAACGTCGTGGATTTTCCCGATCCGTTCGGACCGACGTAGCCAAGCACGGTACCAGGATCCAATTCGAGATTCAGGGGCCCGCGCTGAAACTCGGGAAACGTTCTGACGACATCGCACATTTCAAGCGCTTTGCACATAGCCCTCCTCCTATGTCACCGAAACCGCTCGCCTGGGCCGCCTCAGCAGCCGGGCAAGGGTCTTCCTGATCTCGCTCTCCGAGAGCCCCTCCGCGCGAGCTGCCGCGATCTGTGGTCTCAGTCTTTCGAGCAGTCTCTGCTTGGCCATTCGCCTCTTCTCTCTTTCCGACAGCGCTGAGACGAAAAACCCCCTTCTCCTCCTGGCGTGAATCAGCCCCTCCCGCTCCAGGCCCTCGTAAGCGCGCTGAACCGTGATCACACTCACGCGCTGCTCCCTCGCAAGGGACCTGATGGAATGCAGATCGACGCCCGCTTGGAGATCCCCGGACAGAATTTTGGCTCGAATCTGCCGTGTTATCTGGTGCTGCAGAGGTTCGTCCGAGAGATCGGTAAGGCTTAAGAGCACGTCAAGCCACCCCAGTAAACAGGATTATATCGATTCCCACAACTGATCATTCTGTATATAATCAATATATACAAACAGTCAGGTTTTGTCAAATCCGCAAACAAAAACCCGTCTCAAATCGCAAGAGGCGGGACGGGGTCTACGCGCTTTCTACTTCTATATATGGACGACCTAGAGCAACTTGTCGCGAATATCGCCAGAAACAGGCAGGCACCTCCCTGCCAGCCGCCTTAATCTCTTGCTCACCCCCCTTAAAGATCAGCTTGGCAAATGCCTGCTAGTAGACTTTGTCGCGAATGTCCTCAGGCACCGGCGGCACCTCCCTCCGCTGCCAGCCGTTTCGGAGAGACTCGGTCGCCGCGCAGCCGACCGCTACACTCATCCGCCCGGCGAGGGGTGTGCTCAGTGGCTTCTTTCCGTCCAACAGCACGTCAACGAACTCCTTGCAGACTCTCGGATCCGCGCCGAAATGACCGCCCGATACCTGCTTTATATCGATGTCCTGGTCCCCGAAATTCTTCCAGCGGTTCGACTTGTCGCGCGTGCGCACGATCACTTTTGTGCTGTCGTCCAGGTTCTCGATTCGACCCTCGGTCCCGATGAACGTGTAGTTTCGCCAGTAGTCCGGGGCGAAGTGGCACTGCATGTAGGAGGCCTTGATCCCGCCCGCCAGCTCCATCATCACGATGCTGTTGTCCTCCACGTCCACCTCCTCACGGAACACACACTGGTTCATCTTGTTCACCTTGATCGCCGACGGCGATTCACTCAAATCCTGGTACTCCACGCACGACTCCTGTTCATCGCAGTCTGGACAGCGCAGATCGTTCGGCTTGTCGCCCCCGTAATAGTCCAGTCCACCGCACGCCGCGACCCGCTCGGTGTATCGCCCGGTCAGCCAGTGGATCATGTCGATGTCGTGCGACGCCTTCTGCAGGAGCAGCCCGGTCGAGCGCCGCGACTCCGCGTGCCAGTCGTGGTAGTACCAGTCCCCCCCATGCCCGACGAAATGTCTCACCCACACAGCCTTGACCTCGCCGATCGCGCCCGAGTCGATCGCCTCCTTCATCACGCGGAAGAGATTCGAGTATCGCATGTTGAACCCGATCATGAACCGCTTCCCCGAATCCACCCACGCGCGCAGCATCCGGTCGCAGCCCTCCGTCGTAATGGCCATCGGCTTCTCCGAGAAGACGTGCTTTCCCGCTTCGAACGCGTCGCAGACGAACTGCTCGTGCGTGTCGTCGGGGCTCATCACGGCGATCGCGTCCACGTCCTTCCGATCCAGCAGCGCCCGGTGGTCCCGAGTCGTGAATGCCTTCTCGTTCACGTTCCCCCTGAACCAATCCAATGCCTCCTCGGAGGGATCCGCGGCCCCGACCAGAACGGAGCGACCCCCCGGGTCGTGCCAGTGTCTGGCCATCGTGCCTCGCCCTGTTGCGCCGATGACCCCGATTCTGACCTCGCTCATAGCCGACCCCTTTCATCTTCAATTTCACGATCGTGTTCGTGCTTCTACTCGTAGAACGCCACAGCCCGTCCCGATTAGACGATGGCCTACCAGCGAATGTCCGCCTGGACCGGGTTGGCGTGCATGTCGGCGCGCGTCTCTACGGGCCAGTCGCGCAGCTCGTCGACCAGGTCGACCAGGCCCTCCACGGCAGCCTCGAAGATAATCTCTCCCTTTTCGGCCGTGGCCACCGTCGGGTCGCCGTGCACCCCCAGCTGGGTCCAGCGGCTCCAGTAGTCGTTGAACCGAACATAAGGCGAGAAGCTGTCGGAAGAAACGTATTTGCCCATCCGATCGTCGCCCGCTTCAGCCTTGTCCATCTTGACCCGGTCTGCGGCCAGATGAAGGTAGAGCGAGGTCTCGAACTCGTCCGCGTGGGACATCACGTCCGACTCACGCACCTCCTGGAACTTCTCTGTCAGGAAGCTCAGAAAGTCGCAGGCGAAGCCGAGGGAGCGCGTCTGCAGAGTGACCTTTCGGGCCACGAGGTTGGCCAGCGGTGAATTGGAGCCGTGGCCGTTCACGAGCAGTATCTTCTCGAAGCCGTGGTAGGCGACGCTCTTGGCGATGTTCAGGCAGAAGGCGATAAAGACCTCCGGTTCGATGTGCACCGTGCCGGGAAAGTCGATGTGGTGAAGATTCAGGCCGTAAGCAATCGGTGGCAGCACCAGGACCTTGTCGGCGGCGCGGCGTCCAACCTCCAGGCAGATCGACTCGGTCAGGAAGAGGTCGGTGTCCAGCGGCAAATGCTTGCCGTGCTGCTCGGTGGATGCCGTCGGCAGGATCACCAGTTTCTGCGCAGTGATCGCATCGTTCATCTCTTCCCAGTTCAGACGGTTATAGCGGTATTCGTCTCGTGCGGACATATCAGAACTCCTTGGCGTTTCGGTGTGACGGCCTCTGCTCCAAATCTTGGAAGAACCAGTAGCCTGGCCTTGGGTTTCCATTACTCCAATACTCCAATACTCCATTACTCCATTCCCCCAACATTCATCTACCCACTTCCAGAACGTCTCCTCCGGGTCCTGGTCGATCGAAATGCTTCTGATAAAACTCCAACCTCGTGAGTCCTGACCGGTCGCGTGCATCGTATATCCCCTGGCGGTCCAGGTTCTGGTCAAAAGGCCATTCTGTATTCTGGGTCCATGCGACGCTTCCGCCGACGCCGTTCATTGCATCCAGGATTCGCTGCCGGTGACCCCAGAAGAGCGGGTCGGGGAGATCATCCTGCGCAAAATACCCAACGTCGAGGACCTCATCGCTCTGGGGGGTCAGCGTCCCACCTGTTGGTTTCCCCGCAAAAACGACATTGTGGCTTCCACCGGGACTCCACCCCTGTGGGCGATAGTAGATGCCCACGAGTCCTGTCAGCACCACATCCACGCCCGTCTCTTCTTTCACCTCTCGGATCGCAGCCTCCGCAACCGACTCGCCGTCTTCGACGTGGCCGCCCGGAAGGCTCCAGATTTCGAAGTCTTCCCGTTGAGCGAGCAGGATTCGACCCGCGTCCATCACCGCGATACACGATGTGAGAATCGGCATGTTGTCTCCTCTGAACTCCAGCACTGCGTAATAGAATTGCTACTTGCAACGTTACCGGTTACCCGATTCCGGAGTATTGCAGTAGTGGAGTGCTGGAGTATTGCAGTAAACCCCAGCACTACCTTAGCCTAAGATTTCCAATACTCCATTACTCCATTACTCCATTACTCCATTACTCCAGCACTTGCGCTTCTGTTTCTATCCAGCCTGAACCGGAGCGGATCCCCGAGACGTTTCTCCAGCGCGCCGGCATTCATCTCCGAATGGTCCAGCACCCAGTCCAATTCACTCTCGAGCGGAGCGTCGAAGATTCCGGGGTCATCCGAGCAGATCGCGAGGTTCACGTCAGAGCTCAGGAAGCGATGAACGGGGTGATGGGCCGCGTCCGGAACGGCGCCGATCGTGAGATTGGACGTCGGACAGCTCTCGACCACGGTCCCAAGATCGGCAAGATGTTCCAGCACGAAACGCTGTCGCTTTCGGTTCTCCTCGATTCGAGCATCGTCATACCGTCGTCCGACGCTTTCCTCCAGGTTCATACTCCGCAATCTAACCCGTTCCTTCTGCAGCGTAACGGGGTCGACGACGATCCCACAAGCCTCGAGCGCTCTGCAGTGCTTCAGGTCATAATCGATCTGATCGATACGCTCGCTCACCAGTTCGACCTCGTGCGCTTTAGGGCGCCTCGCAATCGCTGCCGCGGGGTCGAGACCCAGGGCAGTCGCGTGCCCCAACCTATCTGCCCCCATCTCAGCCGCCTCGTGACACCATCGGATCGAACTCTCGAGCGACTTGTCGAAGTAGGACTCGCCGACGTGGTAGACGATGCCTAACGCGCGCTCCGGGCGATTTCTATTGTCTTCAAACACCCGTTCGAACAACGGGCGTAGATTTTTCGGCGGGTATCCTTCTTCAATGAAGCAGAAATCCACACCCACGATCGTCGGGATCAGCTCCGGCCATTCATCCATCAGGCGTTGCACAAGCGCGTAGTCTTCGAGTGCAGCCCATCGTCGCAGGGAAACGATATAGCGGAGCGTAAAATTATCTCGTGAGGCGTCCTGGAGCGTCATCGCGTTCACGCCATGAAACGAAAGGAATTCTTCGTCATCCCGACTGTCACGACTACCGCGATACTCTACATAGTTCAAGCCCTCGCTACGATGTCGGTCGATCACACATTCCATCATCTGCTCGCATCCTGAGGGCAACTCCAGGTAGTATCGGTAGAGACAGATCACAAACCTGAACTTGGCCTGGAACCGTGCGAAGTCCCCCCCGTCTCGCTCGCCAACCACAAACTGCTCTCGAAAGCGATCCAGACTCCCAGATTCATCTGCCGCCACAGCCTCGAACATCGCGTGCGGATCCGGACGCGTGCCGAACGCCTCTTCGTAAGAATCGCAGTAGAGTGTCCAGTCCACCTCCCGATAGACATCTCTTCCCAGCATCGCCACGTCTTCTGCGGTAAAACAACCGCCGGGATGGACGTGAAGCTCACATCGCTTTTGAACGTCCAGTGGTCTCAATATTTCCCCTTCCAAGCGAGCTTGTCATTCCGAGGAGCGCTCCAGAGTCGGAGCTCGATTTCATAGCGAATGCAGATAGACGCAGCGACGAGGAATCTCAGCACTATGGTACCTCGTGATCCCTTATCTAGATGTATTGGCTGATGCGCTGCCTGTTGAGATTCCTCGCATACGCTCGGAATGACAAACAGGTCTCTTACTCCAAGTCGTGGAGAAACTGCAGAATCGCCACCTCGTCCCGCCGCAGCGCAGCGACACGCCGCTTGCGTCGGGTCTTTCGAGGCGGAGCACTCACGGAGGGTCCGGCAGTCAAGCCCTGGAGATACGCCTCGAGCAGCGCCGGGTGAACATAGTACTTATTGCAGACCGTGCGCGTATTCCCCAGCCGTTCGGCCACCACATCGATCGCGCGGTTGATGTTGTGCGTCGCCTTGCGCTCGTTCGGCGCGGGGCCCATCTCGCGCAACTCGGTACCCGCCAGTATCGTACCGCCCCAGGTCCGGAAGTCCTTTGCCGTGATATGAAGTCCCGAGGTCTTCCTGAGGTAGTCGTTCACGTCGTCTGACGTAATTGTTTCCTGAAGCCCCGATCCATCCACGTACTGGAACAGCTCCTGTCCCGGGAGGTCCCGGCACCGCTGAACGATGCGGGCGATCCGGCGATCCGTAATCGACAGCGCGCGCTGAACGCCGCTCTTTCCTCGGAAGCTGAACTGCAGGTTGGCCCCGTCCACCTGCACGTGCCGGTCACGTAGCGTCGTCAGCCCGAAGGATCGATTCTCTTTCGCGTACTCGTCGCTGCCAACGCGGATGAGCGTCATATCCAGCAGCTGAACAGCAGTGGCGAGAATCTGGCGCCGACTCAGCGCCGGTGCCCGAAGGTCGCGCTCCGCCCGCTCCCGGATGGCAGGGAGGACCTCGCTCATCTCGAACAGATGACGGAACTTCGATTTGTCACGCGCCTCGCGATACGTCGGATGGTAGCGATACTGCTTTCGGCCTCTGGCATCGCGTGCCGTGACCTGGATATGGCCCTTCGGATCCGGGCAGATCCACACATCGGTCCACGCCGGTGGAATCACGAGCGATTTGATGCGTTCTCGCTCTTTGGGGTTCGTGACCCGCGCGCCGCTGGGCCTGAAGAACGTCCAACCCTTTCCCGCTCGTCGTCGGGTAATGCCGGGAAGGCCGTCCGTCACATAGTTGAGCCCGACGCTGCGAGCCGTCTTCCTGTGCTCGACAGAACGCGATGAATCCACAGAGTGATCCTTCCCCTCACGCCTTTGCTGAAATTCGCCCGCCCGTCCTCCCCCTGTCGTTCCCTCGATACCTGTTCTCTCCGCGAACCACAGTCGATTTCGGATCCTCCACGCCGCAAAGTTCGTTGGCCCCCTGATAGCCAATCGTGATGCTCATCCGGGATCGCTCCGTGAAGTTCGGCCCCTGACTGTGAAAGGTCATGCTGTTCAAGGCCAGGATCCCTCCCACCTTCATGGGCACCCGCACGTGCTGGTCCAGGAGACCCGATCGCAGAATCTTTTCATTTTCCTCGAGTGGAAGCTCCGCATAGGGCAAATGGTTCGTGCCGGGAACGACCTCGGTGCAGCCGTTGTCCATGTTGGTCTCCTCGAGGTAGATGATCACCGACACGCTCGAAGCCGTCCAGTTGAACGCGTCCCGGTGCATGTAGACGTGCCCGCCCCTGGCTGTCCGTAGCATCACGTGGTTGTGCCGATTTCGGATAACTTCGATATTCGGCCCGATCAGAGACTCCAACCCGTCCAGCAGCCCCGGGTCCGTCGCCGTTTCCCAGAAGATTGGATCCCGTTCCAGGATGTTGCTCAGCCGGTGGACATTGCCATCTTCATCGTGCCCGATCGGCTCCTTCGCGGCTTCGATATCCCGGAGGACAACCTGCCTGATCTTTTCGACGGTCGATTCGGGCAGCCGGTAAGGCAGCACGACAAATCCGTTGTGTTCGAAAAACCATATCTGCTCTTGCGTCAATTTCATGTCTTTGCTCCTCTCGTCCAACGTGTATGGCCCACGAGATACGAAATACGAGATACGGGTTTCATGACACTTGGGGTCTGCGTCCGATCCACGGCCTCGCACGCTCGAATGCAGCCGATGCGGCCAGGACCGTCTCTTCCGCTCCCTTTCTGCCCACGATGTGAAGACCGATCGGCAGACCGCTGCTCGAGAAGCCTGCAGGGACGTTGGCCGCGGTATGACCGATCACGTTGATCGGCAGCGTGAACGCGCCGTTCCAGTACTGTTCGGGGTAGGCCGATCTGCCGGAGACTTCACCGGGAAACGCTCCGTTGGGAAATGCGGGAAAACAGGCCGTCGGCGAAAGCAGGAGGTCGAACTCCTCGAACAGATCCGTCATACGGGCCCGCAATACGTTGATTTGACCCAGGACCCTCGAATAATCAGCACCGGTGACCCTGGCGCCACGTTCGAGTGAGAACCGGACGAATTCGGTCATTTGATCGCCGTGACGCTCCAGATATTGACCGAGTGAGGCGTAGCAGTCCGCATCGATCATCGGCCCGAACGTGTCGTAGGGGGGATCCATCGCAAAGTCGGATTCCTCCACGTGACAGCCCAATTCTTCGAACACGCGAGCAGCAGCGGAAGTGACGTCCAAGACTTCAGGGTCCACGTCCGCAAACCCGAAGTCCGGGCTCCACGCAACGCGAAGACCCGAGACCTCCTGGTCGAGTGCTGCGACGTAATCGCCGGGTGCCTCCCGCAGCGAGGTCGGGTCCCTGGAATCGTGACCGGCCAGGACCTGCAGGAGCAACGCCGAATCCCTCACCGCGCGGCTGAGGGGCCCGTTCTGCGAGAGCATGTAAGGCTTGGGCGGTCCCTTAAGACCGGTGAAGCCCGACACCCTGCCCTGCGTCGGCTTGATGCCATACACACCGCAGAAGTGCGCCGGGATCCGTATCGACCCGCCGCCGTCACTGCCCGTCGCCAGGGGACACAGATATGCGGCCACCGCGGCGGCAGCGCCCCCGCTCGATCCCCCCGGTGTGTACTCGAGATTCCAGGGGTTGCCTCCCGGGTCGCCGAGTCTGTTCTCACACGTGCCGACCATGGCGAACTCCGGAACGTTGGTCTTGCCCAGGATGATAGCCCCGGCATTCCGTACGTGCTCTACCACGGCGCAGTCGCGCTCTGGCACTCGGTCTTTAAACACCAGCGATCCCGAAGTCGTCCGGATGCCGCGTGTCATCTGGTTGTCCTTGATCGGGATCGGCAGTCCGTGAAGCGGTCCCAGCGGTTCACCTCGGACCACGGCCTCCTCGGCGGCCTTCGCTGTCTCCATCGCCTCGTCGCGGGCCAACTCGAGGAAGGCGTTCAGCTGTGAGTCCAGTCGATCGATGCGGCTGAAGAAAAGCTCTGTCAGCTCAACTGGTGAAACCTGTTTCGTCGCGATCAGCTTCAGGAGATCGGTCG
Organism: Candidatus Latescibacterota bacterium; assembly: GCA_965248435.1. Classification (GTDB taxonomy): domain Bacteria; phylum Latescibacterota; class UBA2968; order UBA2968; genus CBDFJH01. The sequence goes on along the minus strand of OZ252100.1, from coordinate 4,072,348 downwards.
CTGAAGCCAACGCCAACGATTCGTCACCCACGATTCTCCCCATCTTCCATATAGGTGTGAAAACACGCCTTCACTTTTTGATTTACTGCATATGACATCATCTCGAGTCTGATCTTGCCCCTCTCCGCATCTTTCGGAATGATTTCGATAGCGCTGGGTTGGAGATCCACTGAGGAAATTTCATCCCTGGCTATTTGTTGTGCCTTCCTGAAGAGGCTCTGTTTCACTACTAAACGATCGTCCTGAAAGGTGATAAACGGTCTTCGTGTTGGAGACACGAAGAATCTCAGAAAGACCAGGATTGCAACCATTAGGCATACACAGACCAGCGCAATCACGCGGAGCACGTTTCTATGTGGATCGGAGTGAACAGTGACGGCCAGAGCAGCGATCCATATACAGAGAGCGAACTGAACTACCCAGAACAGCTTCCCATCTTGCCGCTTACCCTTCTGCGCGTCCTGTTCATCAAGAAAAATGGTTTGTGTCTCCATGTCCCGTCCGGTCTGAAAGCTTCAGGATCAAATCCAGGCTGTTTACCAATATAAATGTCCTCGCCATCTTTGTCTATCTATCACCGGAGGCCCGAACAGTCCGCACTGTTCGCGAAAATCCTCAAACAAGTTGCATTTTCCTTTCGATGACGTAACTTTATTGCGTTCCAGCATTTCGGGTCCGAAATATACATTTGGAGGACATTCTTTTGAGGCCCAAGACACCGCCCATCCTTCTCGCTGGTGCTCTCCTGCTCCTCGTCTGGCCTGTCTCTGGTCACGCGGAAGACGACCCGGCAGAAGGTTCTGCCGGGAAGGTCTCTTATTTTGACGCCAAACCTGCAGTCAAGGGCTACATGGCGCTCCCCCCGGGCGAAGGCCCCTTCCCGGCCCTCGTCGTCATCCACGAATGGTGGGGGTTGAACGACAACATAAGAGAGGAGGCGGATGGGTTTGCGGAGAACGGCTACGCGGCCCTGGCCGTGGACCTTTATGAAGGCACGGTCGCAGATTCACCCGACGCGGCCCGAGCGGCCATGCGTAAGGTGGAACCCGAATCGGCGCTCGCGAACCTCGACGCCGCCGTCACGTATCTCCAGTCGCACCCGTTCGTCAGCAGGGATCGAGTCGGAAGCATCGGCTGGTGTTTCGGGGGCGCCCAGTCGCTGAATCTGGCCATTCACAACCCGAACCTCGCCGCCGCGGTCATCTACTACGGCCGTCTCAAGACCGATCCGGAGATCCTCAAAACGATCGCCTGTCCGGTCCTCGGACAGTTCGGCGAGCTGGATCGGGGCATCCCGGTCGCGCGCGTCCGGGAGTTCGAAAAAGGCCTGAAGAAAGCTGACGTCTCACACGAGATCCACGTCTACGGCAAGGCAGATCACGCCTTCGCCAACCCCACCGGAACGCGCTACAACGCGGCGGCGGCCAAAAAGGCCTGGTCCCGAACCGAGAAGTTTCTGGAAGAGAACCTGAAGAAGGACAAGCAATAGAAGGAGAAGGCATGCTCCTCGTCACCATCCTGAAACTCTACTCCTACGTCCTGATCATCCGCGTCATCCTCTCCTGGGTGAATCCGAACCCCTTCAACCCGCTCGTCAGGATCTTCTACGTCCTCACGGAGCCGGTGCTCGCCCCCATCCGTCGCGTCCTCCCCTCGATGGGCGGACTCGACCTTTCGCCCATTGTCGTCTTCATCGCGATCTCGCTGCTCATTCGAATGCTTTTCTGACGCCGATGCGCGCGATCCTTTCTCTTACCCTCTTCTTTTTGTTCTCCTCCTCCAGCTGGGCCGGTTCGGAAAACAGCTTCCTTGCCCGTAGAACGTCCTCGCGTCTCGAAGTGAAGACCCAGTCCCTTCTCGACCGTCTACTCGGTCCAGGGCGAGCCAGAATCCAGGTCACCGTTGAGTTGGACGCCGACCGAGTTGAAGAGACCCGACTCGAAGCGCGGCAAGGACCCTTCATCTCATCTCGACTGGCTCTGGAGAAGCGCCCTGACAGAACCCGCCAGACGCGGCAGACCGTCCACGCGATCTCCAGAACCGTCCGGCACACCCTCCGCACCTCCCCGCGAATCAAACGAATCTCCGCCGTTCTGATCGTCGACGCGAACCTGAACGAGGGGGTTCTCCTTCCGAACGTAAAAGCCCTTCTCGGATTCGATCCCCCGCGAGGAGACCGGATCGTGCGCGTCGTGAAATAACGGTATGTCCAACATCATCGCCTGCAACCTCAACAGCTACCGGGAATTCAGAGAGACGGCCTACGCACACCTGGCTCGAATCGGGCTTACGAACGTCGAGATCCCCTGCCCCGAGCCTCGGGACGTCGACGCGACGCGAGCGGAGCTTGAACGCCACGGACTCAGGCCAACCATCCTCATGGTTCAGTGCGAGATGGGTGCCGACGACGTCGTCTTCCGATTCACCAGGGCACTCGACATCGTCGCCGAAATGGACGTACCGCTTGTATTCACCAGCGTGCACTCCAGCGAGATCGGCCGCGACTTCGTCTACGGCCGCCTTCAGGACATCGGTGACGCGGCCGCCGAACGAAACATCGTCGTGGTCATGGAGACCCATCCCGATCTGGCGACCAATGCGAACGTCGCGCTTCATACCATGCGAGGTGTCAACCATCCCAACATCTCGATCAACTTCGACACCGCGAACCTCTACTACTACAACCGGGATGTTGACGCGGTTCAAGAACTGGATAAGATTATAGAATATGTAGCCACAGTCCACCTCAAAGATACCGACGGCGGCTACCAGTCCTGGCACTTCCCCGCCCTCGGCGAGGGCATCGTCGATTTCCCCTCGATATTTCAGATGCTGGGTGCCCGGGGCTTCGACGGCCCGTATACCCTGGAGCTCGAAGGCATCCGCGGAGAGGAAATCACTCGCGAAGGCGTGGAACAGCGAATCGAAAAATCGCTCACCTATCTGCGGACACATGGATTGATCTCTTAGCGATGCGTCGCCCATCCCAACTGCAAAATTTGTCATCCCGAGGAGCCCTTCGGGACATAAACATAGTTTCGGTAAGACTCAGAGTGACCATGCGACGAGGGATCTCAAGAGAGAGCTCCTCACTGAGTCATTCCCTAAGGTAACGACTGCCACATTACCTGTTGAGATTCCTCGCTGACGCTCGGAATGACAAAGGGGAGTCACAAGCACGTTTCGTGGTCTGCCTTTTGAATCCGCAATCCCAAATCCGCAATCCGCAATTAGAGAGCCGCTGGCCGGGGGGTTAGGTCTAATGAGCTGCAATTCATCAAGAAGAATACTGAGGGTCGCTTCAGCTCTATTGCTGCTGCTGATCGCCCCGCTTCCGACCCACGCAGAAGAGACCTCCGACGAAACGCCCGAGAATTTCAAGATCGCCTTCATCGGGGACCAGGGACTTTACGCCAGCTCGAAGGCGGTGCTCTGGATGATCAAAACCGAAGGCGCCCACGCTGTGGTGCATGCCGGTGACTTAGACTACAAGAACAAACCCCTTGAATGGGAGAAGCAGATCAACGGGATCCTGGGCCCTGATTTTCCATACTTCTCCGTGATCGGGAACCACGACCGGTCAAGGTGGAGGATCCCGAAGGGATATCAGCAGCTGATCGAGAGTCGCTTCAACCGGCTCGGCATCGAGTGGGAGGGCGACCTCGGCGTCCAGTCCCGCTTCCACTACAAAGGCATCTATTTCGTCTTCGTCGCGCCCGGGGAGATCGGCTTCGACCACGACGTCTACATCCGGGAAAGCCTCGCGATCGATCGCTCCATATGGAGCATCTGCTCGTGGCACAAAAACATGAGGCCCATGCAGATAGGCGGAAACGCCAACGCGACCGGCTGGGACGTCTACCGCGAGGCCAGGCTGGGCGGCGCGATCATCACCACGGGCCACGACCATACCTACGGCAGAACCTATCTCCTCGAGGACATCAAGCGCCGGAAAATCGCCAGCAAATCCGACACGCTCCGCCTCGCCGAGGGCCGGACCTTCGTCATCGTCTCCGGTCTGGGCGGGAAGAGCGTCCGCAAGCGCAAGCAGTACCCCCTCGGCAAGTGGTGGGCGAGCGTCCACACCGCCGACCGCGGCGGTACCCACGGCGCCCTCTTCGGTGTCTTCAACGTCGACGGCCAGAAAAACCGCGCCGACTTTATGTTCAAAGACATCTCCGGCAAGGTCGTCGATCGCTTCACCGTCATCAGTGAAGTAGAAGATGGCCAGTAGGTCTAGTCTGATTTAAGGCCCTCACCCCCAGCCCCGCTCCCCCGTTTCACGATTTGGGTGACGATGTCATCAGCATCTACTCTCACCCACACGTGGGAGAGGGGAGTAGATATGCACGATGCTTTCCCTCTCCCATTTATGGGAGAGGGATGCCGAGCGAAGCGAGGCAGGGTGAGGGCCGATCCACTGATTTCCGTTTGTCCCATCCCCACCGTTTCACTATTTTGCGACTGAAAATTTGACCTTTCAAATGCAAGCCAAACTCTAGAAGACGAGGTGACACATGCAAGACCACGAACGCTGTTCCTTAGAGGAGTTCCAGGGCCGCTGGGCCCGGGTCCAGGCCTACCTGAAGGATGAGGGCCTCGCAGCACTCTTCGCCTATTCCCAGCCCCCCGAGCACAAATGGAGCCAGATCGGGCACGTCGGCTACCTGTCCGGTTTCGACAACTACGACCGCCTCGTAGAAACCGCCGTCGTCGTCCCCGCAACCGGCCACCCCGTCGTCCTGCTCGCCGGAATGCCGTTCATGCTCGAACAGATGCTCGGCCCGAACAGGATCGATGACATCAGACTCGCCAAGGCCGTCGATCCAAACGCAGTGGCCCCCACTGGCGGTAAGGACAGTGGCCCTCCCAGCTTCGCGGCGGGGACCCTCGCCGTCCTCGAGGAGAACGGGATCGACTCCGGAGGGATCGGCATCGTCGGCGTGAACAACATGCCCGTTCCACTCTTCGAGGCACTCCAACAGGAACTTGGAGATCGACTCATACGGATCCCCGACATCATCGCCGAACACCGTTCGGTAAAAAGCGAAAACGAACTCCAGCTCATGCGCCGCGCCGCTGAATTGAGCGACCTCGGATTCAACACCATGCTCGAAGTCGCGAAGCCCGGAATGTCCGGAATCGAGATCCTCGCCGAGATGGAGCGCGCGGTGCGCAGAGAGGGCGCGGACCACGCCATGTACTGGATGGCCTCCGGCCCCCCACCCGATTGGGCCAATGCCCATCTGGACATGAAGCCTCACCTTCGTGTGCTGGAAGAGGGCGACCTGATGGCCTCCTGTTCCTACGTCCTCTACAAGGGCTACTGGTGTCACGGACAGCGCACCGGATACATGAAGAAAGAGGTGCCTGAGCTCGAGAAACTCTGCACGATAGCGAGAGAAGCCCAGGACGAGGGCCTCGCGGCCATCAAGCCGGGCGTCCCGGTCGGCAAGATCGGACAGGCCATCAGCCAGGCCGGGGACAAACGCGGGCTCCCGATACAGGGTGGCCGTGTCGGTCACGGCATGGGGATGGACTACGCCGAGGTTCCCAGGTTAAGCCCGGACAACGATCAGCCGCTCGAGGCCGGGATGACTTTCGTGGTCCACGCCACCTTCGAGCTGCCCGGATCTGGGGCGATGTTCGTCCCCCTGGGCGACCTCTGCCACGTGACTTCAGACGGCGTCGAGTTCCTGATGAAGTTTCAGCGAACGCCCTTCGTCGCCGGGCAATGAGCGGGTCGGATGCTCCAGCGCCTCTCGTATGACCTCCACCTTCACACCTGCTGGAGCTACGACGCGTTCAACACCCTCGAGGGCTACTTTCAGCACGCCCAGACACAGGGCGTGCGGTGTATCGCCGTCACCGACCACATGGTCATGGACGGCGCAGACCGGATCGACGAAGCGGGTCGCGACTATCCGGATGTGAGAGCGATCCCGGCTGCAGAGTTCACCGTATCCACACCCCACCGGAGGCACGTCGATCTCCTCTGCTTCGGCCTTCAGCAAGACGATTCAGGGCCTCTTTCAAACGTCCTCGACATCTACCAGGAATTTCAGCGGGCAACGGGCGAGGCGAGATGGAAGGGCCTCGAAGCGCTGGGCTTCGATGTCACCGAGGCGGACTACCTGGAGCTCCTCCGTTCCTACCGTCCCGCGAACGTCGTCGATATTCAAGGCGTCACCGACTGCCAGATCGACGCCTGGCTGCGATTCCTCGCGGACCGCGGCTTCATTTCCGATCCGAACGAGCTGTCTCCTCTGATGGAAAGACTGGGCGAAAAAGTGAGCACACCTCCTTTTCCCGCCGTTGACAGCGTCATCCCTGCCGTGAAACAGTCCGGGGCTTTGGTCGCCCTGGCACATCCCTACCGATACGTCGGCGATGACGAATCGATGATCGAGGCCTATCTCGATACCTGTCAGGCCGACGGCCTGGAATGTGCCCACGGTTCAGTGCCGCCCGAGTTTACCCGGCGCTACCGGAAGTACTGCGTCAAACACGGCCTCTTTTCCACGGGCGGATCGGACGCCCACGACGAGCGCGACTTGCAGAACGACTTCGCCCGTCACCTCGGGGAGGAAGACTGGCTGGACGAGTTCCTGGAACGACTTGACCGATAAGCTCTTGTATCAGTATCGTAAAGGCGAGATTTGTCATTCCGAGGAGCCAACAAGCAATTGGTCTCGCATCCAGGTGAACGGCAACGACCACGGCGACGAGGAATCTCAACAGTGCGCAATTTGCTGAATCTTTCCATGACGTAGGGGTAATATGTCTCCTGTTGAGATCCCTCGCTTGCACTCGGGATGACAAAACGGGTTATCGGTTCGGTGATGTGAACTAGACACAGCAACATTTCCAGAACGGAAAGGGAGGCACATGACAGAGTTTCGAGGCCTGTTTCCCGCGATCCCCACACCCATGGCCCGCGGGGACGGCAGTCTGAATGAAACCGCATTTCGGGAAGTGATGGAGTTCAACATCCAGGCCGGTGTGCACGGCTTCTGGATCGCCGGCGGCACCGGCGAGAGCATCCTCCTCACCGACGAGGAGAACACCAGGCTCGCCGAGATCGCCGCCGATCAGGCCGCGGGAAGGATCACGAACATCATGCACGTCGGCGCCGCCTCCACGCCCCGTGCCGCCGCGCTGGCCGAAAACGCCGCGAAGGCCGGAGTGGACGCCATCTGCTGTATGCCGCCGTTTCTCTACCTGCACCGCGACAAGGCCGTCGTGGAGCACTACCGTGCCGTCGCCGCAGCGGCCGACTTGCCCTTTCTCGTCTACAACCTACCGCAATTCACCCAGGTGGAGATCACCCCCGATTTCATGAAGGTGATTCAGGATCGCGTCCCACAGCTCGTCGGCCTGAAGCATTCCGCCCCGGTGGTCCATTACGTGCGAGACTTCACGAAGATGGGGCTCTCATGTCTGATCGGAAACTGCTTCATGATGCTCCCCGCCCTCACGATCGGGGCGACGGGCTGCGTGGACGGCCTGCCGGCTGCCGCACCCGAGCTCTGGATCGAAATCTGGAACGCCTACAACGAAGGAGACCTGAAAGGGGCTGAGGCCGCTCAGGACAGGGCGTCGCAATTCGTCGGCCTCATCCACGATTACGAAACCTTCGCCGGAACCAAGCATTTCCTCAGCGAAAGGCTCGGTATCGACTGCGGCGACCCTCGACCTCCCCTCTACGCGTTTTCACCGGACCGGAAACGCGAGCTCTCCGAACGTCTCGAGGCTTTCGGTCTTCCGCCTGTTTCGGGCGGTCAAAAGTAGCGCCCCAGGATTCCCGTAACGCCGCGAGGAAGGAAAGTGGGATGTTCATCAATCATAACCACGTCGCGCCGGTAGACAGTGCCTGGGGCATCCGACGCGGCGAACCCATGTTCTCCACCGTCGAAAGGTTCGTGGAGGTCCTGGACCGGATCGGTGTGGAACGCGCCGTCGTGTTTCCCCTCTACGATTACCACGCCATGTCAGCATCGGACTGCTGGGCGTTGAACGACTGGCTTAGCGACAAACTGAAAGACTACGATCAGTTGGTCCCGTTCATCACCGCGGATCCCAAACATCCCGACGCGGCCTCCCTTGCGAAGGAATTCGCTGCAAAGGGGTTCGTGGGCGTGAAGTATCATCCCCCTGTCTTCGAGACCCCCATCAACGATCCGAAGAACGAGCCATTCTACTCGACTTGTGAAGACCTGGGCCTCACGATCCTCATTCACACCGGGGCCCACGTATCCACGCCGTGGCCCCTGCGATTCTACAATCCGCTGCTCATCGACGAAGTCGCCATGAATCACCCCGGACTGAAGATCATCGTCGAACACCTCGGGGGATTCGACTTCGTACACGAAGCGGTGGCCGTCGTGAAAAACAACCCGAAGGTCTTTGCCGGACTTACCTCTTTCTCCAGCCATCCCGCGGGTATGCTCAACCACGCGCTCACCACGAAATGCGCGGGGACCTTCCTGAACGGATCTCGCCCCCTCTTGAAGGACAAGCTCATCTTCGGGACCGACTTTCCCAACCGCGAGCCTCAGACCGAGGAAATGTTCGAGCGCGAACTCTGCCTCTCGAAAGAGCTCAACCTATCGCAGTCAGACCTGAACAACATCTTTGGTGGAACGCTCCAAAGGCTGCTCGAAGAAGAATAATCTGACGACTTTCTTACCACGAGAAAGCGAGGCAATGCATGGCAGAGTTCCGAGGCCTGTTTCCGGCAATCGTCACCCCGATGACGGCAGACGGGAGCCTGAATGAATCCGCGTTCCGGGAAGTGATGGAGTTCAACATCCAGGCCGGGGTGCACGGCTTCTGGATCGCCGGCGGTACCGGAGAGAGCATCCTTCTGACAGACGAAGAGAACGGGAGAATCGCGGAGATCGCCGCCGATCAGTCCAAAGGAAGGGTCACGAACATCATGCACGTCGGCGCGGCGTCCACGCCCGGCGCGGCCGCTATGGCCGAAAACGCCGCGAGGGCCGGCGTGGAGGCCATCTGCTGCCTTCCCCCCTTCCTCTACCGACACGGCGATGATGCGGTCGTGGAGCACTATCGCGCGGTCGCGGCTGCGGCCGACCTGCCCTTCCTCGTCTACAACCTGCCGCAGTTCACCCAGATCGAGATCGTCCCCGACTTGATGAAGAAGATCCAGGACCGCGTCCCTCAGCTCGTCGGCCTGAAGCACTCGGCGCCGTTGATGTCCTACGTGCGGGACTACACCAAGATGGGCCTCTCCTGTCTGATCGGGAACAGTTCTCTCCTGCTCCCCGCCCTCACGCTCGGGGCCACAGGCTGCGTGGACGGACCGCCCAATGCCGCCCCTGAACTCTGGATCGAGATCCTGAACGCCTACAATGAAGGAGACCTGGCGCGCGCCGAAGCGGCCCAGGACAGGGCCATCGAATTCGCCCTCCTCGTCCGCGAATACGAAACCCAGGCCGGGACCAAGGCCGTCCTCAGCGAACGTCTCGGCATCGACTGCGGCGACCCGCGTCCCCCGATCTACGCGCTGCCGCCCGAAAGGAAACGCGAGCTGGCTGAGCGCCTCGCGGCACTGGGTCTTGAGCGTGTAACCGTCGCGAAGTAAATCTGTCGCCCTATCCCTAACCGTAGGGGCAGGCCCCCGTGCCTGCCCGCATAGAAAACACGAAGGCCCTGTGGGAATGTCCACCCCACACAAGCGCTGACATCTCCCGAGTCCGCCGCAGGCGGACTTTTTTTTGTTCCCAGCGCGGGAATTCATTCCCGCGCGTGAGACGGGCAACCACGGAGGGTTGCCCCCCGGGTCAAGCCCGGGGCAGGCCTACTGCAATCTTGTTGCGGGATGCGTTTCCGCAGGGGACAGCCCGTGCCCCTACGCGTTTTTAGATCCTCGATCCAGCAAACCTGATTCGCTGGCCACGTGCTCTTCGCGAAATTCAAATCCCCCCTACCCCCCTTTTTCAAAGGGGGAACCTCTCGCTTTGTTTATACATTCCGTGCCCTCCGCGCCCCGCAACCTCCTTCCCCGTCCAGCGCCGTATCTCGTCTTCACCACCTCGCTCGACTTTCTCCGTGGATTTGCCGATTCTCCGCCTGGCCTCCGTGATCCAGCCTCCGTTCCTTTTCGTGCACCTTAGTACCTTTCGTGATCTACCGGTCCCGCCTTTCATTCCGCAATCCCCAATCCGCAATATTTTGAGTATCTTTTAGCAATGATTTTCAGAAAGGTGATGGGTCGACAACGAGCGCAGCCCCACATCAAGAACGTAAAGACTGAATGAGCGATAAAACTAACCTTCTGGCCCGTATCTCCGTGAACCGCCCGGTCACCGTCACCATGTGCCTGGTGGCCCTGCTCGCGGTCGGAACGATCGCCTACACACGTCTTGGCGTACAGGCCCTCCCTTCAGGCAGAGAGTTCAGGTCCTTTTGGGTTGGCGTGCAAGAACCTAATTCCTCTCCGCGGGAGCGGGATCAGCAGATCTGCCGGCCCCTGGAGGCGCGCCTTCGGACCGTTAAGGGCCTGAAGAGGATCCGGACCCACAACAACGTCCGGTGGGGGTCCTGGATCCGTCTGGACTTCCGCCGGGATGCCGACCTTTCACTCGCCTACAACCAGGTCGCCGACAGGGTGGAACGCGCCAAGCTGGAGCTTCCTGAAGAGGTCAGAGACAACGTCCGAATCTGGAAATACAACCCGGAGTTAGACGACGAAATCCTCTGGGTCGGCGTCTCCGTACCGTCCGACCTGGAAGACCCGCATTACACGTTGGAAACGCACGTGATGCGACCGCTCGAGCGGATCGAGGGTGTCGCCAGGGTCAGGATATGGGGCTCCGAGCCAAAGGAAGTCTTCATCGTCATCGACCAGGAGCGGCTTCAGTCGCTCGGGGTCAGCGCCTACGAGTTGGTCCAGGGGCTCGAGGGGGACAACTTCTCTCTGGGCGGAGGATTCCTGGAAGAGGGGCAAAAACGGTTTTACGTCAGATCTGTGGCGCGCTATCGAAGCCTCCGGGAGGTGGAAAAGGTCCCGGTCTCTACGCAAAACGGAGACGTAAGGCTCAAGGACGTCGCCGATATAGAACTCGGTTTCCCGGCACGGGCCTGGCGCCAGCGCATAGACGGCCGCCGGGCAGTTTCGCTCGGCATCCTCCGGGAGTCCGACGCCAACATCGTGGAGATTCGTAACCGCATCCACGCCGAGCTTCAGCGGATCGAGGGCGACACCGGTTTCCGTTTCGACGCCTTTTTCGATCAAGGCAAGCTCATTCGCGAATCTATGGAGAGCCTTCAGGAAACAGGGCTCTGGGGTGGCCTTTTTGCTGCGCTGGTCCTGTTCTTTTTTCTTCGGGCCGTTCGGATGACCGCGCTCATCACGCTCGCCATCCCGCTCTGTATCATGATTTCGATCACGGTGCTCTACTTCATCGGATGGACCCTGAACCTGATGACCATGATGGGATTGATGGTGGCCATAGGGATGGTCGTGGACAACGCTATCGTGATCGTCGAGAACATCTATCGGCTGCGCGCGAATGGGGAATCGCCACGGCGCGCCTCGATCTACGGGGCGAGCGAAGTCGGTCTGGCCATCACCATGGCCACTCTGACAACCATCGTCGTCTTCCTGCCCCTCATCGTGATGAGCGGCGACGTGGACCTCTCGTTCTACCTCGCCAGAATCGGAATCCCGGTTGTGATCGCCCTGCTCGGCTCGCTGTTCGTTGCCTTGATCTTCATTCCTCTGGCCGCAGAGCGGTTCGGAGACAGCGGGGTCAAAGCCGAGCCCAAAGCCATCGGCTGGATCCGGAAGCGATACGCTCAGACCCTGAGCTGGACCCTTCATCACAAGAGGGATACCCTCCTCATCGCGCTCGCGATTTTTGCAACAACCCTCTACCCGTTCGAAAACATGAAGAAAACGGACGACAGGCGCGGAAACCTGAACGATGTGAGGATCGCTTACAACGGGCCACCCTTCTTCTCGTTGAGAGAGTTGGGGGATCTGGCGGTCAAGATAGAGGACTTCCTCGAATCGCACCGCGAGATCTACAATATTCGGACGATCCGGAACACCTATTCGAGGCCCGGAAACATCGACTTTCAGATCTTTCTTAAGGAGAATCCGAATACGCAGTGGTGGTATCAGGTCTACCGGGGGATTCGAAATGCCGTGGGCTCCCCGGTGGACAAAGGAATGGATCGCGATGCCGTGATGGAAGATCTGGAGAAAAACATCCCCCGCCTCGTGGGGTTCGATGTGGCGATCAAATCCAGGGAGAGTTCCAAGGCGCCCCAGACATCAGTCTTCCTGTACGGGGAGGATCTCGAGGTGCTCCGCAAGTATGCAGACGATGCGCTCCGGCGCCTGCGAGAAATCCCGTCTGTCATCAACGTCGATGACGACAAGGAGCGCGCTGATCGTGAGATTCAGGTTCGGATCGACCGAGAACGAATCGAAAAATATGGAATCTCATCACGCCTGGTCGGGCGCAGCCTCTTCTACCAACTCGGAGGAATCAGCCTCCCGCGCTTCCAATCCGGAGAACGGGAGCTCGAAGTCCGACTCTACTTGAACAGTGCGGACAGGCAGACGCTCAAGCAGCTCAGGAACTTTACCTTTCCATCTAGAACGGGCGAAGCGGTGCCCTTGTCGGCCTTCGCCTCGTTCAACGTAGCCAAGGGAACCGGAGGCATTTTCCGGGATAACGGAAAGATGCGTTACCGTCTGAGGGTCTTTACGACAAAGGAAGACCTGGAAGGACTCTACGAAGAAATAGACCAGGCGATGGAAGGGTTCAAGATGCAGCGCGGCTACCAATGGGACAAGGGAGAGCGCTACTCGAAGTTCATCGAATCTCAGAACACCATGAGCTTTGCATCGTTCATGGCCATCACCTGTGTCTTCCTCCTGATGGGCGTGTTGTTCGAATCCCTTCTCCTGCCCTTCGTCGTCATCTTCTCCATCCCCTTCGCCTTCCTGGGTGTCTACTGGACCCTCTACCTCACCAACACCGCGATGGACATCATGGCTCAGATCGGTCTGATCATGCTCATCGGGGTCGTCGTCAACAACGCCATCGTGCTCGTGGACAGGGTCAATCGCCTCCGTGCCGACGGGTTGGGCCGGGACGAAGCGCTCATGGAAGCGGCCGCGAACCGATTCCGCCCCATCCTCATGACCACCTTCACGACCATCTTCGGGCTGATGCCCATGGCCATCGGCGCGAGCACGATGATCGGAATCCCATATTCACCCATGGGAAGGGCCATGATAGGCGGGCTCTTCACCTCGGCCTGCTTCACCCTGTTCGTCGTACCCCTGTTCTACACCTACGTCGATGATCTCCGGATCGCCCTTCGCCGCATCACCTCCGCTGCCTTTTCGCGATCCATGGCTTAAGAATTCGCAACGAAAGATAGCCGTAGGGCACGGCATGCCCCTACACGTTTCCATGTACCCGATCCATTTTGTTTTTCTCCGTGCCGTGGCCCTCCGCGCGGCTTAAGGTCTCTTTCTGATCCAGCGCTATCTCACAGTCTTTGCACCTCGCTCGAATCTTTCCGTGTCTTCGCCGATTCTCCCATAGTTTCCGTGATATAAAAAAAGGGGGACACCTTCTGGTGTCCCCCTTTTCGCAAAACATTTCGCCTTCTATTGAGCTACATCTTCCAGGCTGATGCCCCCCCGGAAGACGCCGGCCATTCCGTATTCGTGAAGCTTGTTTCGCAGGGTCCTGGAACTGATCCCCAGCATGTCCGCCGCGGTAGTCCGGTTCCCCGTGCACGCCTCCAGCGTCTTAAGAATCAATTTTTTCTCCATATCCCGAACGCTCCAGCCCACCTGCAGGCCTTCCTCGATTCGCTTCGCCTGCGATCTGCCGTTCAGTTCGTCCAGCGGCAGCTGTTCGTCTCCGATCTGGTCTTGCTGACAGATCACGACGGCCCGCTCGATATAGTTCTCCAATTCTCGGATGTTTCCCGGCCAGTCGTAGGCCATTAGACGCTCCATACCCCCGTCGGTGACACCCAGAATGTTCTTTTCGTTTTCTTTGTTGTATTTATCCAGGAAGTGGTTGACGAGGTGGGGAATGTCGTCTTTCCGTTCGCGCAGCGAAGCCAGACCGAGGGGGATGACGTTCAGACGATAGTAAAGGTCCTCCCGGAATGCCCCCTGGTCGATCCACTCACGGAGATTTCGGTTCGTCGTGGCGACGATTCGAACGTCGACCTGCATCGGCGTCCCGCTCCCTACGCGTTCGAATTCCCTTTCCTGTAGCACTCTGAGCAACTTGGCCTGCAGCGGCGGCTTGATCTCGCTCACTTCATCCAGCAGGAGCGTGCCGCCGTCCGCCAGCTCGAACCGTCCCTTCGTCTGTTTCACAGCGCCCGTAAATGCGCCCTTCTCGTGACCGAACAGTTCGCTCTCGATCAAGTCCTGAGGCAGCGCGGCGCAGTTGAGCTTGATGAAGGGTCCGTTCCGTCGAGGGCTGCTGTAATGGATCGCGCGCGCGACGAGTTCTTTTCCCGTCCCACTCTCGCCCGTGATCAGAACGGTCGAGCGGCTCTTGGATACGATCTGGATCAGCTCGAACACATCCTCCATCTTCTGGCTCTTACCCACCATGTTCCCGAAGCTGTAGCGTTCTTGAAGCTCGGATCGAAGTCGCACGTTCTCCTGCTTGAGCTGCTGGTTTTCGAGCGCCCGGTCCACGCGGATCTCGATCTCCTCCAGCGAGCACCCCTTCTCGATGTAGTCGAACGCCCCCTTGTGCATGGCCTCTACGGCATTCGCCACCGTCGCGTGGGCCGTGACCATAACGACCTTCGCATCAGGCTGCAGGTTCCCGGCCTTTTCGAGCACCTGGATCCCATTCATGCCCGGCATACGGATGTCCGTAAGCACGAGATCGTAGTCCACTTCCTTCATCTGGCGAAGGGCTTCCTCACCGCTTTCAACCACATCCACCGTATGTGATCTCCAAGCGAGGGCCTCTCTCAGAAAATCACGGAACAGGGGATCATCATCCACAACCAGGATCTGTTTCGCTGACATATTCCTCACCTTTTAGTGAGACTTCGGGATAAAGATGGTAAAGACCGACGCTCGATCGAGTTCGCTTTCCACCTGAATTTCGCCTCCGTGGGCTTCGATAACCTTCTTCGCTGTTGCAAGTCCAAGTCCGTTGCCGTCCTCCTTCGTCGTGAAGAATGGCATGAAAAGTTTGGTTTTGACCTCTTCTGTCATTCCGATACCTGAGTCAGAAACGCTCAACGAAACGCACTGCGTGTCGAGTGACGTCCGGGAATCGATCGATCCTTCGACCTCCGAAAGCCCGATTTTCACACACCCCCCACTCGGCATGACTTGAACGGCGTTATGAAGCAGGTTGAGCATGATTTGCTGGATCTGCTCCGGGTCGACGTTGCACGAAACCTCTGAGTCTGAATACTTGCGCACGAGTTCAACGTTTTCCAGTCGATTTCCGGCATCGATTTCGAAAAATCCGATCGAATCCTCAACCACCTGCACGAGATCCACCGGCCGCTTGTTCAGCTGCAGCGGCCGAGTATAGTTCAGAAGATTGGTCACCATCCGGTTCAAACTCTCTACGCCCTCGATCACCTTTTTCACCAGCCGACGACGCGGGTCGTCGAACGACAGGTCGCGCTCGAGCAGCCCGGCAAAGCCTCCGATGCCGCCCAGCGGATTCCGAATTTCGTGAGCGACCGTCGCGGCCATCTCCCCCAGTGCGGTAAGCGTACTTACACGGCTGACCTGCCGGGTAAGCTCTTTGAGCTTGGAAATATCCTCGAAGGTTTCCACCGCCCCTTCCACTTCCCCATCGTCGCCCTGAACGCGAGCGGTATTGAATCGAACCGGAACCTGTCGCCCGTCCGACCGGGTGAGGACCTTCTCCTCACTCCGCGCCGATTCTCCAGTGGCCAGGGTATGCAGAATATCTGAAGCGCAGTCACCGACAACCTCGCTATATGGGTGTCCGACAACGTCTGAGGCATTCAATCCAAGGATTTCGGACGCTGCTCGACTGAAAAGCGTGATGAATCCCTCCGAATCCACTGCCACCACACCGCCACCCAGGCTCTCCAGAATGTCCGTGAGATAACGATTGATGCGCCCCTTCTCCGACAGGCTTTCCTGAAGTCGGCGATTGGTCTCCTCCAGCTCCTGGTTCAGCGAGTCGAACCGCCCTTCCAGGACGCGGTAGGAATGCTCCAACCTGCAAAGGGTGTCGTTAAACAGGGAATAAGACTCCAGAAAGGCCTCGACTTCTGCCTCCGTAAGCGCTTTCTGTTCTCTTCCCTGGAGATTAGACATCGGCCCGTTTTCCCTCCGTAGTCCGGGCACTGTAGTCCGGCGCGGAATGACCCCCGCCGAATGCCTGCAGTCGCACCCCTTTCCGGGATGCGACTTGGTAATTCTCGTCGGTCGTCTCGAGGAGGCCCTCGATGCCCTCCCTTAGGCCTGCAACCTCTCCGCGGAATCTGTCTGGAAACTCAGACGATCCCTCCGAAGAGAACTCGTGAAGCCTGCCGCGCAGTCGATCGATATACTGCATCTGTTGTTTCAGAAGGGGGACGAAACGTGAGGGCGAGGCCCCTGCCTGGAGCATCGCGCAAACCTCTTCTCCGAGCCCGGAGGCCTGATGGATCATCAAACGAAGCTCTTTAAGGGTCTCAGCCGGGTTCACTCTGGGGTCCCTCCCGGTTGTGTGCCTGGAACGCGCGGAGGGGTCGCACCGCCGTAGGCCCCGGGCAGCTGAACTGGGCGTGGGTTCGTAGGTTGCGCCCCACCTGCCGTAAGCCTGCTCACCTCTTGCTCCAGGTCGCGGACCTGTCGTCGGAGACCCCGAACTTCGGTTTGCAGTTTTTGATTCTTGAGGGCGCGCGCGATGGCGGCCTGGACTTCGGGGATCTTGAAAGGCTTGACAAGGTAATCCTGTGCACCTCTGCGGAGGGCTTCGATCGCGGATTCAATGCTGGGGTATCCGGTGAGAATAATGATCTGGACTTCAGAGGAGGCCTCGGAGATATCATCGACAAGTTGCATACCGTCCGCGTCGGGGAGACTCAGATCGATCAGGGCAACGTCAAACTCATTTCGGGGAAGAAGAGATCGGGTCTCCGCCCCATTCTCGGCCGTCTTGGTTTGATAACCCGCCTCACTCAAAGACTCAGATAGGAGTTCCCGCATAAAGGGGTCGTCCTCAACAATAAGGAGGGATTCGCCGGCCAAGGGAGTCCTGTAGTGAGGCGGGAGGATGGAGACGCTTAGCAGTTGAGCAAACGAGAAACCATGCTGTCGGGGGATTAACTAACTTACTGTCCATTCACAACTTAATATAGGTCGGGCGGAAGATGAAATCAAGCCCGATTTGGGACAGAATTTCCCATTATGGAAAAATCTTCCCCTCAAAGTGTCCGCCCACCATCCACAACCAGATTCTGCCCGGTCATCATGTCGCTGCGGACCACCGCCATCACCACCTCCGCGACATCCTCCGGTTGAGCCCCTTTCTTCAACGGTGTCGCCTGCACATTGGCCTCCATGAACGACTCCATACCGACCATCCACCGCGTGTCTACGACGCCGGGCAAGATGGCGTTCACGCGGATCTCCGGGGCCAGCACGATTGCGAGCGACTTCGTCAGGGAAATCACGGCCGCCTTGGAGGCGGCATACGCCATCGAACTCCCACGCCCGATCAGCCCGGCGATCGAGGCGGTATTCACAATCTGTCCCGCCCCGTTCGCCTTCATTTTCGGCACTGCGGCCCGAGAACAGTAGAAGGTCCCTTTCGCATTCACGTCGAAGCATCGATCCCAGGCATCGTCGTTCAGGCCTTCGAGATCCTCGAGCGGTACGAATTTGGTCCATCCCGCGTTGTTGAACAGGATGTCCAGCCGACCCAGCTCGGAGGCCACCCCGTCCACCATCTGCCTCACGGCTGCGTCGTCCGATACGTCCGCGCACACCGCCAGGGCTTTCCGATCAAGCCCTTCGATCTCTGCCGCGGTCGCCTCCGCCTCCGCCTTCGATCGAGAGTAGTTGACCGCGACATCGATCCCTTCCCTGGCAAAGGCCAGCGCAGTGGCCCGCCCGATCCCTGTCCCGCCGCCCGTAACGAGCGCGACCTTACCTTCTAGTTTACCCATAGAATTCTCCTCAGTTTATTTACTTCTAGTGCGTTAGAGGTTTTCTCCCCTCTCCCACGTGTGGGTGAGAGTACATACTGATGAAACAGTTATGCGAGCACTGAAACGAGGGAGCGGGGTTGTGGGTGAGGGCCACGAGATACGAAATACGAGATACGCTTCTACGCTATTGTTCACAGAATGGAAAAGCAATAACCTCACCGATCGTCTTCGCCCCCGTAAGAAGCATAACGAGCCGGTCTACGCCCATGGCGATCCCACCCGCTGGGGGGATCCCCGCCTCCATCGCCTCGAGGAACGCTTCATCCACCGGATACACGGAAGACCCGTTGGACCGACGCTCGAGCGCCTCCGTCTCGAATCGAACCCGTTGTTCGGCAGGATCGTTCAGCTCCGTGAACCCGTTTGCCAGCTCGACACCCGCGATGTAGATCTCGAACCGCTCCGCCAGATCGGGCCGCCCTGGCTTCAGCTTCGCAAGCGCGGCCATATCAGCAGGATAATCGGTAAGAATCGTCGGTTTTTCCCGGCCCAGTTGACCTTCCACACGATCCAGGAAAACCTTGAAAAAAGCCGACTCGTATCCGTCATCGCAGGTGACCGAGACGTGACCGTTCTCGCGCGCTGAGCCCACGAACCGCTCCGGATCTCCGCCCGGATCGATCTCAATGCCCGCATAGCGAGCGAAGGCCTCACCCAGGCTGAGCCGCTCCCAAGGGGGCGTCACGTCCACCGTCCGACCCTTGTAGCGAACGTGCGGAGTCTCGTTGATTTCCATCGCCAGCTCGTAGACGAGGGCCTCCGAATCGGCCATGATCGCCTCATAGTCAGCATAGGCGCGGTACCATTCCAGGATCGTGAACTCGGGATTGTGCATCGCGCCCGCTGCCTCGTGGCGAAAGGCTTTGCAAATCTGAAATATCCGTTCGAACCCCGCGCCCAGTAACCGTTTCATTCCATATTCGGGAGAGGTATGCAGAAAGAGGCGCCGCTCCTGACCTCGATCTCCGTAGGCCGTCTCGAAGGCCGTCAGATGCGGCTCCATGCCCGGACAGGGGACCAGCGTCGGAGTCTCCACCTCCACGAATCCCCCCGTTTCGAAAAAGCTGCGGATCCGAGAAAGGGCCCGTGCCCGGACCTTCAGATTTTCGCCCACGTTAGGGGAAAGTGATTTCGGCGCCCGCAGTGCGCGAGCAAGCATCCGAACCTCTGATGCCTCGAATCGTGCGGCACGCCAGACCCCGTCCATCTCGACGATATCCCCGACGTGAAGCGAGTCCGAGCCATCGACCAGGGTGACTTGGGCCTCCCCCGTTTCATCGGACAGGAGCCATCCAGATCTGAACCCGACAATCCGACCCGCCAGTGTCGCCCGTTCCCCTTCGCTGAGATCGGAGATGCACCGGGTTCGACGGCACCGTGAAGGATAGGGATTGGGATTCTGGACCTTCACGCCGCCGACTCGACGGGCAAGTCCATCAGATGCGCCGTATCGTTCAATCTCACCACTGTCCTCTCTCGTTCGCTGAATCGCAAATGATGCAGCGAGGCGGCATCGCAGGAAAAGCGGGGCGACCCGTGCGTCGCTCCAGTATACCCCAGGAAAGCATTCAGGTAAGCCCCAATCGGACCGCCGTGTGTGATGACCACCACTTGCTCCTCAGGATGTCTCCCGACGATCCGATTGACGACCTGCTCCACGCGCCCGTGAAGCTCGGCGTAGGACTCCCCTCGCGGGATTGGGCAGTCTCCGGGCAGCCCATCGTGTCGCATCAGGTCAGGATATCGGCTTTTGGCCTCATCGAAAGTGAGGGACGACAGAACACCACTGTCGAGCTCTCTGAGGTCGCCCTCCTCGGTAGGGACCACCTTCACCATCTGGGATAAGATTTCGGCGGTCTCGCGCGCGCGACGCATGGGACTCGCATAGATGGCCTCGACATCATACGTTTCCAGAAGCCGCCCTCCCAGCCTGATCGCCTGTCGGCAGCCCTCGCGAGACAGCGATACATCGGCCCACCAGCCGAGGACATGTCCACCCTGGTCCCGTGCCGATCGCCCGTGACAGGTCATAAGTAGATCGGTTGCCAATTTGAATCTCCTTGTGCGCGGTAATATAGCCCCTGGTTCCCACTTCATCAACCGCGACTTCGGACCTTTTCCGTTTGCTTTTTATTGTCCTTTTCTTGAATATTCATTACCGTGCACTAAGTCTTTGTCCATATCAAGCATGCCCCTCAGAAAGTAGAGGACGCGATGAGGAAGAAGATCCTGGCCGGTTGGGTGGCAGCTCTCCTGGTGTCGACGGCGGCCGATTCGGAAGGTGTAACCTTCAAATTCGGCGGCGGGGTCATGATCAACCCGACCGGAGGAGGCGGACACGCTTCGATCGAGATTCCGCTGAGTGAAGAGTACTCGACCTACGCCGCGCCCTTTGTCGAGTATTACAGCAAAGACGGAACTCGCATGCCCATAGGGGCATCGCTGCTTTACAAGGCCCCCTTCGGTGAGTTCGGTGGGACGATCTATTTTGGCGTCGGCCTTGGCGTCATGATCGTCGATGGCCTGCCGGAAGATCCGATAACAGGCTTCGACGGTTCAGGAACGAAGGCGATGGGCGCGGCCGGGGGAGGGATCTCCTTCGCTCTGAGCGATAAGGCTGGCTTCTTCGTCCAGTCCCGCTACTCGCGTGCGGTTAGCGGAAGTGGAGAGAACGAGGAGGACGTCTGGGGCGTTCACGTCGGCATTCAGTTCGGCATCCTGGGAGACGAAGTGGAGTGAACGGCCCTCACCCCTGACCCTCTCCCACAATTGGGTAAAGGGAATGAATTGGGAAACCACCGGCTTCGACCAGTCGGTGGTTTTCTGTTGAAAGCTGGCTTTCCCGCGCCAGAAGCTTTTTCAGTACCCAGTGTCTAACATCCAATAACCGATATCCAAGTGTGACGGCTGCAGTTCGACCATTTCGCCGCCGGGATGCCGAGCGCCGGCGAGGCAGCAAGAGGTTCTATTCCGCGGTCTGCGGTCAGTCGTCTGCGGTCCGCCTTATCATATCCACCAGCAGCCGCACCCCGAATCCCGTTCCCCCTTTAGAGATATAAGGCTTCTTACCATCCGACCACGCCGTTCCAGCGATGTCGAGGTGGGCCCAGGGGAAGTCCTGAACGAAGGCCTCGATGAACGCCCCGCCCGCAATCGCGCCGGCAGGTCCGCCGCTGTTCTTGAGGTCTGCAGTGTCGCCCTTGATCTGCTCGCGATGTTCCTCGAAGATGGGCAGACGCCAGGCGATCTCACCCGTACGCTCCCCGGATCGGCTGACCCTTTCCGCGAGTGCGTCGTCGTTGGCCATCATTCCGGATGCCTCGTGACCCAGCGCAGTTACGCACGCCCCGGTCAGCGTCGCCAGATCCACCAGTGCGGCCGGTTTGTAGCGTGCAGCGTACGCGACCGCGTCCGCGAGGACAAGCCGCCCCTCGGCGTCCGTACTTCTGATCTCGATCGTCTTTCCGAGCATAGAGCGGATGATGTCCCCCGGTTTAAGCGCCTGGCTGCTCGGCATGTTTTCGGATGCGGCCACGATGCCGATCGTCCGCACCGGGAGATCCAGCCGCGCGATCGCCTGCATCGCCCCGATCACCGCGGCCGCACCGCACATGTCGAACTTCATGTCCCACATCCCGCTGGACCGCTTGATGGAGATTCCTCCCGTGTCGAACGTGATCCCCTTTCCGACCAGGACGATGGGTTGGTCCTTCGATCGATTCCCCTCGTGCTCCATCACGATAAATCTTGGAGGCTGATCACTCCCGCGGGCCACGGCGAGGAGTGCGCCCATCCCTTCTTTCTCCATCGCCTCCTCGTCCAGTACCTCGCACCGAAGCCCGACGGCCTCCGCCATCTCTCTCGACCGCTCCGCCAGGACGGAGGGCGTCATCTCGTTCCCGGGATGGTTGGCCAGGTCCCGGGCCAGGGTGACGCCCTCTGAAACGATCTCTCCGACACGCGTCCCTTCCTCCACGTCGCTCTGCTTTGCGGCGTCGAACTCCACGACAGTCAGGCGCTCCAGTTCCTTCTTGTCTTCGTCCTCACCGCCCGTCTTGTAGACAGAGAACTTATAGGTCCCCAGGACGCTCCCTTCCACAACGGCCTGTGCCGCGTCCCCCGGGTCCAACCCCCCTACTCCTCCGCCGTGAACGATCGTGGCCAGATGTCTCACCCCCAGCCCCTTCGCGGTCTTGGCGGCAACGGCCGCCGTCTGCCTCGCCCGGTCCAGCGTGAAATCCGCCTCCTTTCCGAGGCCGACCAGGATCACGCGCTTGGCCGTCACGCCGGATTGCGGGTAGAGCACAGACGTCGTCTTGAACTTTCCCCTGAAATCCCCGCCCGAGATCAGTTCCCGAATCGCGCCGTTGAGTGCCGTGTCCGCAGCCCCTGTCGCACCGTCCGGTTCCTCTACGCCATCAAACAGGTTCAGAACGATCCCGTCCGCTTCCGTTTCCAGGATATTACCGATCGTAACAGATATGTCCATCAAACGCTCCTTCAATTGCGGATTTCAGATTTCGGAATGCGGATTGAAAATTCACCCAGCTCCATACCACGGCTAATCAGCGCATTCTGCTTCTTATTCCGCAATCCCCAATCCGCAATCCGCAATTAGATAATCGGATATTTGGATTTTATTGTAAGAACGGGTTATGTCTTCGCTCTTCCCCAATCGTCGTGAACGGCCCGTGTCCGGCGTATACGTGGGTCTCATCTCCGAGCGGCAGCAGCTTCTCACGAATCGAGGCCAGTAAGACCTCAACATCGCCGCCCTCCAGGTCTGTCCTTCCAATCGACCCGGCAAAGAGCGTGTCCCCCACAATCGCGCGTCCCGGCCAGATCAGGGAGACATTCCCCGGAGCGTGGCCTGGCGTATGCAGCACCCGAAGTGACTCCTCTCCGAACGTTACAGTGTCACCCTCCTCCAGGAATCGGTCGACCTGAGGCGGAGGGTCGGCTCCCAGCCCGAAAGCCCGGGCGATTTCCATCAGCCCCTCCACCATCGGAAGGTCCGCGCGATGGATCGTAAAGGGTGCCCGCGTCTCTGAGACGATCGACCCGGCCCGGCCGATATGATCGAAGTGTCCGTGCGTCGCCACGACCTCCACGACCTCTATCTCCGCTTCACGAATCACCTCCATGATCGCGTGAGCGTCCTCCCCGGGGTCCACGACGATCCCCTCGCGACTCTTGTCACACCCCAGGACGAAGCAGTTGACTTGAAGCGGCCCCACCACGAGCGATTTGAATATCATCCTTAGGTAGCCTTTGCGAACGCCGCCTTTTAATCCGCAATCCCAAATCCGCAATCCAAAATGGTCGCGGTACCCGTGTTTTGATTTCTCGGGGCGACGCAGGCGTCGCCCCCAAACCGTCAGGTCTCTGTAACCTATCTACCTATCCCGGTACCCGGTTTTTACGAACGACGATCCACGAACCACGAACCACGGATTCCCCGTGTGCCCACGGCGAGGATGGCCAGCGCCTGTATGATAATCACGAGATCGCGCGCGACGCCTGCCGAAAGTTGAAGCCAGCGGTCCGCCGTGCGCAGGGCGCCGAACAGCAGCGCCGCCGGAATCACGCCCAGCGGGTGGTTCCGGGCGAGAAGTGCCACGGCGATGCCGTCAAATCCGTATCCGGGAGAGAACTGAGCATAGAAGGTGTGGTGTAGACCGCAGATCTCCAGACCCCCCGCAAGGCCCGCCAGACCGCCGGCCAGCCCCATGCTCATCACGAGCGTCCTCCCCGTGGCGATCCCGGAGGCTGTCGCGGCCGCGGCCCCCTTTCCAACGGCCCGAATTTCATATCCGGTCGCAGTCCTGAAGAGGATCTGTGTGGTCAGGACGCAGAGCAGGAGGGCCAGAACGATGCCCCAGCTGACCTCGATAGGCGGTACGCTCCACAACAGCGGCAGCGCCGCCTCCGATGCGATTTCCTTCGTTCGTATGGCGTACTCTCCGTCTCTGAGGGGTCCGCCAACCAGATAGCTCGATGCCTGGATGGCGATATGGTTCATCATAATCGTGTTGATCACTTCGTGTACACCCCGTCTCGCCTTCAGCCAACCCGGGATGGCCCCCCAGATTCCGCCGGCCACGACCGCACCCAGCAACGCGAGTGGGACATACAAAGGAGCCGGGATCCCCAGCTGCAGACCGCCTAACCACGCAGCCGCCAGGCCACCGGCATACAGCTGTCCTTCACCCCCAATGTTAAAAAGTCCGGCCCTGAACGCAAGGGCAACGGACAGCCCTGTGAGCAGAAGCGGCACGCTCTTCACCAGCGTGCTGGCGAGGTTCGACCGCGTCCCAACGGCGCCATAAAACAGGGCGCTCAGAACCGCAAGCGGATCTCCGCCCGACAAGAGCACGATACCCAGCCCCAGGCCAACGGCGATCGCAATCGCCTGGACCGAATGCAGAACCCCTCGCAAGTTCAGAGCCGCTGTCATTTATGTCGCACCCGTCATGAGCCTCCCCAGCGCCGGGGCATCGAAGGCCTCCCGAGACTGAACGCCGACGATCCGTCCGCGATAGATCACAGCGACCCGGTCCGAGAGAGAAAGCAGCTCTTCCAGATCGGAAGAAAAAACGAGCGCACTGCTCCCCTGATCCCGAACCGACTTCAACGCTCGATGAACAAACGCCGTAGATTCAAAGTCCAAACCTCGAGTCGGGTCGGCCGCCACGACAAACAGAGGATCACTCCCCAGCTCCCTGGCCACGACCAGTTTCTGCTGGTTTCCCCCCGAAAGATCCCGAGCCTGCTGCTGCAGGCCCTGCGACCGAATATCGAACCGCTCCACCAGCGAGCGGGCGTAGGTCTCCATCGAGACCCGGTCCAGACCCCAGACTTGCAAAAACTGCCTCTGGCGCCCGAGAACCAGATTGTCCGCGACCGTGAAATCTGCGATAATGCCGTCGGTGTGTCTGTCTTCCGGGATGTAGGCCAGGCCGGCCATCCTGCGAGAACCCACCGAGGCTCGCGTGATCTCTTTTCCGGCCAACCTGATCTGTCCCGACTCGATCGGTAGCGTCCCGGCAATCGCGCCAGCGAGGGCGCGCTGGCCGTTTCCCGCGACCCCGGCGATCCCCAGAATCTCACCGCGTCTGACGGTGAGCTCGAGTTCCTCCAGTCTGACCTGTCCCGACGACGATGTTGTGAGTCCCTCCACTTCGAGGAGCGTTTCGTCCGATCTAACGGGATCTCGACCCTGCTCGAACGGGACTCCTCTCCCGCCCAGAATCGCCTCGACCAGCATCTCTGAGTCGATCTCTTCTCCGTCGAAGCACTGGGCGACGCGGCCGTCGCGCAGGACTGTGGCCTTCATCGCATGATCCAGGACTTCCTGGATCCGATGCGTAACCAGAAGGATCGTAGTCCCCCTCTCCCGCAGTTTGTGAATAAGGGCAAAAAGCCGTTCCGCCTCGGGGGGCGAGAGTGTGGAGGTTGGCTCATCCAGAACAAGGATCTTCGCCCCTCGGTAAAGGGCCTTCATGATTTCGATCGTCTGACGCACGCCGACAGGAAGGTCCTCCACCGCCTGATCCACCGGAAAAGCGACCCCGAGTTCCTCTGCCAGGGCCTCCGTTTCCGCGACCGCGCGAGCCCGGTCCAGCCCGACCCATCCACCCGGTTCTGCGCCCAACACCACGTTTTCCCAGGCCGTGAAAGGTGCGACCAGCGAGAAATGCTGAGCGACCAGCCCCACGCCCGCCGCCGAGGACGCGCCTGGATTCCCGAGACGCATGGGGGCTCCGTTCACCCGCACTTCCCCTTCTTCGGGGCGCACCAGGCCTGAAAGCACGTGCATCAGCGTAGTCTTTCCTGCCCCGTTCTCGCCAACGATCGCGTGGATCTCTCCCCTGGTAATAGTGAGATCGATCTCATCGTTCGCCACGAGCGCGCCGTAGCGCTTGGTAATCCGGCGCATCTCAATCGCGTTCGGCATAGCCTTCCCCTTCTAAAGTTTCCCGATTCCGTGCCCTTCGGCATTGAAGATGGACATTAGGCTTCAGGAGCCTTGCGTCCTGCTCACCTTTGGATATATTTTGACCTCCTTTCAATCGCACGATCCACGATTCACGAATCACAGATCGTGCTTTCGAACGACGATCAACGAACAACGGTTTACGGTACCCGGTACCCGTGTTTCGGTTCCCCGGTACCCGTGTTTTGATTTCCCGGTACCCGTGTTTTGATTCCCCGGTACCCGGTTTTTCTCTGCGACCTCAGCGCCTCTGCGCTGAGGGTTTGCTTTTTCGAGCGACGATCAACGAACGACGAAAATGGATACACCGACTCACGCACTCATCGGCAGATTGATCGCGCGCGCCGTCTGGCCCGAACAGCAGAGCCGCGCCCTCGTCAACCTCGTGACCATCGCCAGCGTCCTGCCCGATCTGGACGTCTTTTTCCCCGGAGACGCGCTGGATCGGCTGGAGACCCATCGGGGGATCACACACTCGTTCTTCGGTGTGGCGATCGGGGCGCTTGCGCTGGCCTGGGTCGCGCGACGCGCGGGACTTCGAAAATTCTCATTCCCAAAGGTCTACGCGGTGGGACTCTTCGGCCTTTTGATCCACATCCTCTTCGACCTCGCCACGTCCTACGGCACGATGATCTTCCATCCCTTCTCGAACCTCCGTGTCTCTTTCGACATCCTCTTCATCATCGATCCCTACCTGGACATCATCGTGATCGGCGGACTCCTCCTCGGATGGGTGAACTGGCGGAAGCTCGGCTTCGGTTATCGTCTGGGTGCGGCCGTCTTCGGCTGTTATCTGTTTCTTAACGTCGCTGTCAGCCTCCTGAGCTATCATCACATCCACCGCTGGTTCGAGAACCACAGCATCCTGCCCGACAGGGTCGCAATCATGCCGACGCCCTTCTCGCCCCTTCATCGGCGCGCCCTCGTCACGAGCGGCGATCGCGTCTGGTATTTGCCGCTCTCTGCCTCGGGTTACGTGCAGGATGACGAGCTCGTCTACACCTCCGCCCTGTCAGATGCCCGCCTGGACGCCCTTTGGAAGACAAAAGCGGGCAGGATCTACCGGTGGTTCGCGCGGTTCCCGGTCTTCGAGGCATCCGCGGTCGATGGCCTGACGACGCTGGTGATTCAAGACCTTCAGTTCGTCGTTCAGCCCGTAGGACTCGGCTGGCTCGGCAACTGGGCAGCCAGGCTCGCACTCGACCACAATCCGGAATTCTTCGACCGAACGCCCTTCGCGCTCACGGTCGTGCTCGATGAAGAGGACGACCTCAAAGATATCATCTACAGGGGTGGGAGTCTGGACCGGGCACCTGAAGACTAGTGGTCTTGTTGCAGAGTCTCACGGCCGTTCAGGATACCGCCGGACAAGGTCGTGCGGTCTCGAGAACGTCTCTCTTCCGGTATACGGCCGCTTCATGTAGATCCTGGCCTCCGCGTGGGTTCCCCACACGTTTTCTCGCTTCAGGGCGCGTTGATATCGCTCGATTGCAGCCGGTCGGTCACCCTCAATGTCCGACAGCTTGCCCAGAATCAGCTGGGCCGGGCCCAACAGCCAGCTCTTGTCATCCGCTTCCTGTACATAGCGCTTCATGAATTCCTTCGCCGGTTCGAACGCCGCGTTTGAGTAGTGCCCGAACCCTTCGATGAAAATCAGCTTGGTCCGGGTCCATCGTTCCAGTGTCCATCCACGTTCGTTCGCAATCTTCCTCACCGATCGCGCCGAGTCGATCAGGCCGTGCCGGGTTCTCGTCCGACCTCTCTGTGCGAGCGAGAATGCCGCGTCCAGGTAACGAATTCGAAAGTCCAGGCTGTTCGGATATCGCTCAAGAAGCTGGGCGAATCGGAGCAGCGCCTCCGCGGGATCCTTCTCATAATAAAGCTCGATGAACGCCCGGCTGGAAATCGCGTGGCTCCTGCAATACGTTCCCTCCTTCGCCGCCCTTCCAATCGCTGCGAGGCCCGCCTCCCGGTCCCCCTCGGGCAAAGAAAGGAGCCGTGAAACAAACCTCAGAATCCTCGGCTTCCTGGATACCACGTAGTCCATCAGGCCCAGCCCGAAATGGGCGTCAACCAGGTCAGGATCGAGCTCAACGGACCTCCGGAGGAATGCTCGACTCTTCAGGCCGTCCGTGACCCCTTCCAGCACCCGACCCCGAACCATCGCCAGGGTAGAGCGAAGGCCGTAGGCACTCCCCAGCCAGAACATCATCTCGGCACTCTCGCCCCGCCTCTCCACATCTTTCTCCGAAACCCGGATCATCTCTTCGAGGAAGCGGTGGGTCTCCCGGTCGAACCGCTCGCCATCCTCAAGGATCAGGCCTTCGTCCCAGTACGCGAGGGCCTTCCCGAGGTATCCCTCTGGACGATCAGGATCGGCCGCGATCAGAGAATCGTAGATCGCGTGGGCTCGAGAGAATTCCTCGTTATGGATACGCTCTAGGCCGTCGAGTGAGGCCAGCCTTCTGCCCGGGTTTCCTTCTGTCCTGGAGGCGTGAACGAGAAGGAAGACGCACGAAACGACGACACGCACGGTCATACCGAATGGGAATTCCTAAAAAAGTTCAGGAGAGGACTGCCATCCGAGGAGCTGCTCACACCAGCGCGAAGCGGCCAGCAGGCCGGCCTCGTCATAAGGCCGACCGGTCAGTTGAACGGCTGCAGGTAAACCCTGATCGGATTCAGAGACGGGAAGGACCACCGTAGGGTGACCACAGTAGCTCCAGGGAGAATTGAACGAGGGATCACCCGTAGACTCGAGCCCCTCGGGAGCTGGAGCAGGCGTGGCAGGCGTGAGCAGGCAGTCCACGTCCGAGAACACCGACCGAATCTCCCTTCGGAACTTCAGCTGATGTCTCAGGGCTTCCGCATAAGCCACGCCGGAGATTTGAAGCCCCTCCTGAATCATGGCTCGGATCGAAGGACCGAACCCGTCCGCCGCCTGATGGAACCGCTTGGCGTGGACGTCGGCGGCATCTGTAGACATGATGACCTTATGCATTCGATGAACCTCGCCAAAGGAGTCCGGCAGACCGACCTCACTCACCTTCGCCCCTCCCTCGCCAAAAAGCGAGACGGCCTTGTTGATGGCCTCACGGATCACAGCATCGGCCTTCTGTCCGAAGTAGGGACGGACCAGCCCGATCCGAGGAGGATGTTCCGCGCCCTTTTCGAGGGAAGCACCGAAATAGGTTTCGGGAGCGTCCGAGCAGAATGGATCTTTCGAATCCGCGCCCGCGATCGCCTCGAGCAGGATGGCGCCGTCCGCCACCGATCGACAAAGCGGCCCCACGTGGTCGAGATGAAAGCTCACGGGAAGAACGCCGTAGACGCTCACTCGTCCGTGCGTGGGCTTGATCCCGGTGATCCCGCAGTAGGCTGCGGGTCGACTGATCGATCCGCCCGTTTGTGATCCAAGCGCCGCGGGGCACATCCGGCTGGCGACGGCCGCTGCCGATCCGCTGCTTGAGCCCCCCGGCGTATGCGCCAGGTTCCAGGGGTTTCGCGTTTCCGCCGGATCGAAGCAGGCGAACTCTGTCGTCACGGTCTTTCCGAGGATGATCGCCCCGGCGCTGCGCAGCCTTGCGACCACCGTCGCGTCGTAGTCAGGTACGAAATCCGCAAGGAACTTCGAGCCGGCGCTGGTTCGGAGCCCCTTTGTATACATAATATCTTTGATCCCGACAGGAATCCCGTGCAGGGGACCGTACCAGCGCCCGTGTGCCAGCTCCTCCTCCAGGTGGCGGGCCTGTGCTTCCGCCCCCTCCCGGTCGACGGTCACCCAGGCACGCACCCGTTCCTCCAGGGCATCGATCCTGCGCAGACAGGCCTGA
Source organism: Candidatus Latescibacterota bacterium (assembly GCA_965248435.1). GTDB lineage: Bacteria > Latescibacterota > UBA2968 > UBA2968 > CBDFJH01. The sequence goes on along the minus strand of OZ252100.1, from coordinate 4,042,297 downwards.
ACGAGGTCGACCGGAGACAGGCGACCCTCACGGATCTCTTTTGTTGCTTCGGTGATGTTCAGAGTATTAGGCAATCACTTCTCCGTTACTCGAACTTTTCAGCGATCCTGGAGTATTGCGGTACTGGAGTGTTGGAGTATTGGGGTCCATTGCTCCATTACTCCATTACTCCAGCTCTTACTGATTCTTAGATCTTCACCTCATGGCCACTCTCCTGGCTTCGGTAGACCCCGTCGAGGATCTTCAAAACCTGAAGCGACTGCGATGCAGGAACAGGAGACGGCGCGCCGTCCACGATGGCCTGCGCGAATTCAACGCACTCCAGGGCGTGCGCCTCCAGCTTCTCATTCGTCAATTTGAGGCTACGGTTGTAATGTTGCCGGGCAGCGGTGTTGGATTCATACATCTCGCATCGCGGCCAGTGGCATCCCCCCCGGCTCCCGTAGAGCCAGATCTGAGGGTCTTCGCCTGGCACGTCGTGGTGGAGCAGCCAGCTGACCTCCAGGATCAGGGTGGCGCCGTTCTCGAACCGGACGAAGGCGGCCGCGAACTCTTCCACGTCCATTCCCGGAGGGATCACAACCTTATTGTTGAGGAAAGCACCCTCCTGCTTGGAAAGTTCGGACCGTGCGACACCGGTCACGCAGGTCGCCTTCGGAAAGCCCATAAACCAGAGCGTAAGGTCCAGCACGTGCACCCCGATGTCGATGCAGGCGCCCCCGCCGCTCAGTTCCTTCTGCGTGAAACCAGGCCTCGTGATCATGGACGCGCGACGCAGCAGCCAGCTCCTTGCGTGGTAGATGTCACCCAGGACACCCGTTTCGATCTCCGTTTTCAGGGCCTTCGACGTCCCCTCGAATCGATAATGCTGAGCCGTCATCAGCTTCCCCGCGGATCTCTCCTCTGCATCCATGATCCTCCGGATGGCCTCCGGCGTCGGTGCCAGAGGCTTCTCGCAAAGCACGTGTTTTCCAGCTTCCAGCGCTGCGATCACGAGATCGGCGTGGGATACGTTCGGCGTGCAGATATCGATCAGATCGACCTTCGAGTCGCTGAAAAGGGCGTCCGGGTCGGTCGTCACCTTTGCGATCTCGTGCCGTTTTCCCCACGCGTTGATCACAGACACGTCGATATCGCACCCCGACACCACTTCAGCGTGCTCTGAAGCTTCCCATCCGGGGAGATGTGTGCGGGCGATGCCGCCGACGCCAACAATCCCGACTCTCAGCTTGTGGTCCACCAATTCAGCCTCGTGTTGCAGAGTTTGTGGGGCCAACTCCTTTATATGATAGATATCCGAAGATAATATAAACCTGAATCCGGGCTCCGGCTAAAACTGAGACGATCCACGGGTTTTCCTCTTGACTCAACAAAAACAGTGGCTTATCTTAATCCTGCTTGCGAGGATCCCCTCGTTGCGCCGTGTCAGTATCTCTGACAATCATCCCGACCCCTGGGATGAGTCAGGCGATCGACCGTGGCGCCTGGAATCTCCCTTCCCTCAGTTGCTCCGTTTCTCTTCCCCGCTGGATCGTTGGTCTGGCCCTTTTGGAGGCCAAATCGACAGAAGTGCCGGTTTCATAAATCTTCTTTCCCACCAGAGTCTTCAGGTCGTGGTTTCCTCTGTTTGATTCCGCCCGTGGCAAAGCCCGGGGGCTGACAGGCCCGAGCAGCCGGATTCCTGGCTAAGGAATCATCTCTCCCCGGCTGTTCGACGTCCTCTCCCCCGGGCTATTTTTGCTTCGGATTGAACTCAGTACCGGGCAGGAAGTTTCGCCTCCGGCGTAGAAAACCTATTTGTGGTAAGGCTCCCCCCTCAGAATAGTGAATGCCCGGTAGATTTGTTCGAGGATCACCAATCGGGTCATCTCGTGCGTATACGTCATGGATGAAATTGAGAGACGCCAATCCGCGCGCTTCAAGACCTCCTGGGCAAGGCCGAACGCGCCTCCGATCACAAACGCCATCCGACTCCGTCCGGCTAAACCCAGCTCAGAGATCCGCGCCGCCAGATCATCCGAGGTGCATGCCTGGCCCGAGCGATCCAGCGCGACAAGGAACGCGTTTCCATGAACGGCATCCAGCAGACGCGTTCCCTCCTTCCGAGTGATATCCTCGCTCAGCCTGCCCTTCTGCCCACGTTCCTCCTTCACGACCACCTGCTCCAGTGTGGCATATCTCCCGATTCGCCTCGCATAGTCGGCAGCACCCTCTTCCAGGTAGGCGGTCCGGCACCGGCCGACAGTGAGCAGGGTGATCCGCATCTGTGCAGTATAATGAGTAAAGATGCCGTATACAAGGGTCTTGTTCGGGATTATAAAAACCGGTATAATAAGGTGTACTTAAAGGGAGATACCTCAAAAATAAGGCTGGGACTCACCTCCGAATAGAAGATCAAGAGATGCCAGCAACGAATCCGGTCTCCGGGATGAATATGACGATTCACGGGTTTTCCAAACGGCTCTGCTGCGAGCAATGCCTTTCAATCCGCAATCCGCAATCCGCAATCCGAAATCGAACGACGATCCACGATCCACGATCCACGATCCACAGAATCTCAGTGATCCTCCTTTGCCTGGGGCTCCTCGTGTCCCCTGCTCAGGCATCCGATCTGGAACCGGATGCACACATGCCGGTCGACCAGCTTCGGCGTGGATTGGTCGGCGTGGGGCGAACCGTCTTCCAGGGTTCCCGAATCGACACTTTCGGAGCGGAGGTCCTCGGCGTCCTGCACAATGTCTTCGGCCCAGGCAGGGACATTATCCTGGCCCGACTCTCCGGGGGTCCCCTGGAACACACAGGCGTCATCGCCGGAATGAGTGGCAGTCCGGTCTACATCGACGGCAAGTTGATCGGGGCCGTCGCCTACAGCTTCGGCGCCTTTTCGAAGGAGCCGATCGCCGGCATCACGCCGATTGCTGAAATGAAAGCGGTGCTCGAACGCCCATCGGATGCGACAAGCGCCGTGGGAGGCCCGGATACATGGATGATTTCGGAAGAGGATTCGAATCCAGATCTGACGGATCTATCGCTGCCTGAACCGGGCGGTCTTAAACCTGTTGCCACCCCGCTGGCCATGTCCGGATTTTCGCCCCGGGTCGTCTCTGACCTGCGCCAGGAATTCCTCCGAATGGGACTGCTTCCTGTCCAGGGCGGCGGAACAGCCGACTCCACACTGGCCTCGGGTCCCTTCGAGCCTGGGGCCGCGCTCGGCGTCCAGTTGGTCCGTGGCGACTGGAGTGTCACCGGCATCGGTACGCTGACCTACCGGGAGGGCGACCGTGTTATCGGGTTCGGGCACCCGATGCTGTTCGGGGGCAATACCTCCATGCCGATGACGTCGGCCTTCATCCACGAGGTGCTTCCCAGTCAGATGCTGTCGTTCAAACTGGGAGCAGCCGCCAAGCCGATGGGCGTCATCCTCCAGGACAGGGCGCCAGGGATAGCTGGAATCGTCGGCCAAGAGGCGGAAATGATTCCAACGCGCGTGGAGGTTCGTTCTCCGGCGGGCACCAAGTCTTTTCAGATGGAGATTCTGCGAAACCGAGACTTCACACCCCTCCTGATGCGGGCGGCAGTCACAAACGCCCTGATCTCATCCGAAAAACTCCTCGGGCAGGCCACCATACGAGCGACATCGCGCATTCATCTGGCGGAACATCCTCCCCTGGAACTCAGCAACATCTTTTCAGGTCCAAGAGCCCTGGGTGAGGCTGTCCTGGGTGTGACCTCTCAACTGGGCCGCCTGATCCGAAACCCCTTCGAACCCGTACGCCTGGAGGAAGTGGTTTTCGATCTCGAAGTCGAAGAAACGATCCGTGCCGCTCACGTCGAGTCCATTCGCCTCAGGAAGGCCCGCTTCCAGCCGGGGGACAAGGTGCATCTTACGGTTGTGCTCCATCCTTACCTCGGCACACCCGAAACCATCGAAACCGAGCTGACGATCCCTGCGGAAGCGCGGGGTGGAAGATTGACCCTGAGGGCCGCGAGCGCGCGAACGCATCGCATTTTGGAGACCAAACGTGCCCCGGGAGAACACGCGCCGCGGGACTTCGAACACCTCATCCGCCTCATCGGCGAGGAGGACAAGAACGATGAACTGATCATCGATCTCCTGTCCTCCAAACGGGGGGTCACAGTCGAAGGGAGAGAAGTTGCCTCCCTTCCGCCCTCGGTCCTGTCTGCACTTCGTTTCTCCGGGCATTCCGGAGATGTCAAACGCGTCAGGCAAACCGTGCTGTATCGAAAACACGTAAACACAGAGTATGTACTCTCTGGCAGTCAGACCGCACTGATCTATGTCGATAGGGAGAAAGATGGTGTCGTATTTGATGAGAAGGCCGGGCCCAGTCGAGACAAGAACTAAAGCTCGCCAGGCCTGGCCCCTGTTCGTATGTCTGCTGGGTCTTCTTCAGCTACCGGCAGATGCCGTCGTGCCGACGATCTGGCGCGAGGACAGCCGCGCGTCCTTTATCAAGGGCGAGGCCGAGGATGTCTCCATCACCCGCGATGGGGTCGTAACCCTCGGCCCCAGCCTCAAACAGGTTGTGGATACGGACGAGGAATTCGTATGGGCACTGGCAGAGGGTAAGAAGGGGCGGCTCTACATCGCTACGGGGAACAGCGGTAAGATCTTTGCCTACGATGAAGGAAAGGGAGTATCTGAACTCCTGTTTGATTCCCCTGAAGTGGCAATCTTTAGCCTCGCGGTCGGACCGAATGGGACCCTCTACGCGGGCTCTTCACCCGACGGAAACATCTATCGGATCGATCCCGGCAAGAACCCGATCACCTTTTGTCGGACCGGCGACAGTCACGTCTGGGCGCTCGTCCCGCAGCCCGGAGGCGATCTCTACGCCGCCACGGGCGGCAGTAACGGGCGCATCCTTCGGATCTCTTCGAAGGGTAAACCGAAAGAGATTTACAAGAGCCCGGATCCCAACATCGTTTCGCTGATTCAGGCGCCGAATGGAAACCTTTACGCCGGTACTGATCAGAATGGGCTCGTTTACAAGGTCGACCAGAGCGGTAAAGTGCAAGTCCTCTTCGACGCATCTCAAAAGGAAGTCCACGCCCTGGCATTCGGACCCGACGGGATGCTCTATGCCGGAGCGATGACGGGAAGTTCGAGGCTCAGCGGAGGAAACGCGGCCCCGCCTAAGACCCCTCCCCAACCTGGGAAGGAGGCGGCCAGCGAAGCCTCTGTGATTTATGCCATACGTCCATCTGGCGCAGCAATCAAACTGTGGCAGACCCCAGAGCCGATCCTCCTGTCGCTGCACGTTGACGCAGGCGGTGAGCTTACCGCCCTCACCGGAGACCCTGGATCTGTCTACCGTGTGAAAAATGATGGCACCTCTACCCTGATCCTTCGAATGGAGGATCTCCAACCGTGGGCAATTTGCCCTTCCCGAGACGCCCGGTTTTGGATCGGGGCCGCAGGGGCCGGGACGGTCCATCGGTTGGAGCGATCCTACTCGAAAAAGGGCACGCTGACCTCCGAACCCAGAGATTTCACAATCGTGTCCAAGTGGGGGAAGTTGGCCTGGAAAGCCGAGGAGACGGAGGGCACTTCCATCTCGTTCCAGACCCGGTCGGGCAACGGCGAGGTCCCAGACGATACGTGGAGTCCCTGGTCTGAACCCTCGAAGGGCGGCCAGATCCTGAGCCCTCCGGCCAGATTCCTGCAGTATCGAGCGGTGATGACCTCAAAGACAGGAAGTGCTACGCCCAAACTGCGGGAAGTCACGATGGCCGGCCTCCAGGAAAACCTTGAGCCTCAGATCCTGGATCTTCAGATCACATCCCCCGCACGTCGAAACAGTCCCTCCGGGAACGCAGGGTCGGACGGTGAAAAACGCCAGGCCCGCCCCCAGCCCCAGGACCAGGAGAAAGGCGTATGGAAGATCTCCTGGTCTGCCGCCGACGTGAACAGCGACCAGTTGATTTACGACCTCTACTTCCGGGGTCGTGAGGAAAAAGATTGGAAGCTGCTGGAGAAAGACCTCACCTCGCCCAACTATCTCTGGAAGGTCGAATCCGCTCCCGAAGGCACAATGCAGCTAAGAGTGGTCGCCTCCGATCGATTGAGCAATCCGGAAACCCAGGCCCTCTCCTCTGAAAAGGTGAGTGAGCCGTTCGACATCGACCATACGCCTCCTCATGTGCGTCTATCATCGGTCCGACAGGCCGGTCCAGGCCTCGTCTCCGTGGAGACGGCGGTTGAAGACGCAATCAGCCCGATCCGGGAGGCCAGCTATTCTCTCAATTCCGGAACCTGGAAGGTGGTCTTCCCGGCGGACCAGATATTCGATTCGCGAAGCGAGATGCTTCAGTTTACGCTCGATCACCTCGATCCGGGTGAATATACCCTGGTGGTTCGTGGCGCAGACGCGCTCGGCAATGTTGGGGTCGGCAAGGCAGTATTCGAGGTCAAGTAAGACAGATGACTGATGTCGACTACATGAAGATCGCACTCGGTCTGGCCGAGCGGGGCCGGTCCACCGCGAGGCCAAACCCGATGGTGGGGGCCGTCGCCGTCCGGGGAGAACAAATCCTGGGCGAAGGGTATCACGCAGGTCCGGGGAGACCGCACGCGGAGGTCGTCGCCCTCGATCCGGTATCCGACGGCGACCGCGATGTCACACTTTACGTCACGCTCGAGCCCTGCGTTCACACCGGCCGCACCCCCCCGTGCGTCGACCTTCTGATCAAAAAGCGGGTCTCGCGCGCGGTCTGCGCGATGGTCGACCCGGACCAAAGGGTTTCCGGCCGGGGCATCGACAGGCTTCGCGAGGAAAACATCCAGGTCGAAGTCGGACTCATGGAAGAGGAAGCGAGGCGTCTCAACGAGGTCTACGTCAAGCACCGGACCACCGGTTTGCCCTTCGTCACACTCAAGCTTGCCCAGACCCTGGATGGCCGGATCGCAACCGTCGCAGGGGATTCCAGGTGGATCACATCCGAGGAATCAAGGAAGGCGGCTCATCGGATGCGAGCCGATGTCGACGCAGTGATCGTCGGAGGCCGTACGGTAAAAGCGGACGATCCTCGTTTGTCTGTCAGACACGTTCCCGGAGATGATCCTGTAAAGATCGTGCTCGATAGCAGACTGGAGGTCTCCGAGGACGCGCAGATCTTCCGGGGAGCGCGCCTCGTCCTGGCGGCGGCTGAAGGCGTGTCCCGCGAGAGGAAACAGGCCGTGGAAGACGCGGGCGCTCACGTATGGGAGACACCCCTGGACGCAGGTCGGCCGTTGCTCGCCGGGGTCCTCAAACGCGCCGGGTCAGAAGATCTGACTCACGTTCTGATCGAAGGCGGGGGCGAAGTCGCAGCCTCTGCCCTTCGCGAGGGACTCGTAGATCGCCTGGCCATCTTTATTGCGCCCAAACTCCTCGGTTCAGGTGTGCACTCGGTAGCCGATCTCGGAATCGATAGGCTCTCTGATGCCGTTTGTCTCGAAGATACCGCCGTCGAACGAATCGGAGACGATTTGCTCTACACGGCCAGAGTGAAAAAGACTTAAGTTCCCGGGCGATCAAATTTAACACAGAAACGTCAATCCATCATATGTTCACGGGCATCATCGAAGAGACAGGCAGCGTTAGATCGATCCAGAAGCGGAAGGGGTATCAACGTACGACCATTGACGCCGTTCGCGTCCTGCATGACATCCAGACCGGAGACAGCATCAGCATCGACGGGACCTGCCACACCGTGGTAGAACACGATGAGATCGGCTTCGTCGTCGAATCGGTCGAAGAGACCCTCCAGCTGACCACGCTCGGTAGACTCCAACCCGACCATCGCGTCAACCTCGAGCGATCGTTTCAGGTCGGTCAGCGAATAAGTGGACACATGGTTGCGGGTCACGTTGACGGCATCGGCCGCGTGCTGGACCGAGTGGAATCTCCCGACAACGTGCTCCTCAGAATCGAAATGCCGGCCGAACTCGCGCCCTATCTTGCGAAGAAGGGTTCAGTCGCCGTGGATGGGATCAGTCTCACCGTCGTCTCGGTGTCAGACAGCGACTTCACGGTCACAGTGATCCCGCACACCTTGAGCGTCACAACCCTATCTGAGCGTAAACCCGGAGACCCCGTCAACCTAGAGGTCGACATGCTGGCGCGATACGTCGAGCGCCTTTTGAACACAGGTCGCGTGCCAGAAGGGGATAACTCGACCCAGTCGTCCGGGTGACCATCCGAATCGAGGATTAGCGTGATATCCGAAACGAAAAAGCCCGTTGAGATCGTGACCGCCGAAGAGGCCCTGGACGAGATCCGGGCGGGCAACATGGTGATCGTGATCGACGATGAGGACCGTGAAAACGAAGGCGACTTCGTGATGGCGGCCGAAAAGGTCACCCCCGAGGCCATCAACTTCATGATCACCCACGCCCGCGGGCTGGTCTGTCTACCGGCAACGCAGGAGCGCCTAAAGGAGCTCGACCTGGACTTGATGGTAGACCACAACACGGCGCTCCACGGCACACCCTTTACCGTGTGCATCGACGCCGTGGAGGGGACCACGACCGGCATCTCTGCGAGCGATCGCGCGGTGACCATCCAGCGCTTCGTCGACCCGGATTCCCGGCCACTCGATTTCGCCCGACCCGGCCACATCTTTCCACTCAAGGCCATGCCGGGCGGCGTGCTGCGCCGCGCCGGCCACACCGAGGCAACCGTCGACCTTGCACGCCTCGCCGGACTCTTTCCCGCAGGTGTGCTCTGCGAAATCTTGAATGAGGACGGCACCATGGCGAGGCTGCCTGAACTGGTGCAGCTCGCCAAGAAGTACGGCTTGAAAATCATCACAATCCGAGACCTGATCGCATACCGCCACCGTTCTGAAAAACTGGTTCGCTGTGTAGAATCCATCCATCTGCCCACGCGATTCGGAGAGTTCCAACTAAAGCTCTACGAGAGTGAAGTGGACAAACGTCCTCACATCGCGCTCGTCAAAGGGGACCTCGACTCAGACGAACCCATCCTTGTTCGGATGCATTCAGAATGCCTCACTGGCGACGTCTTCGGATCGCTGCGATGTGATTGTGACACGAACCTCCACGCCGCGGTCGAGATGATCGAGCGCGAGGGTTGCGGAGCCATTGTCTACATGCGACAGGAAGGCAGGGGTATCGGTCTCCAGCAGAAGATCAGGGCCTATAAACTTCAGGAAGAGGGCTACGATACCGTAGAGGCGAATCTCAAGCTCGGGTTTAAGATGGACGAACGGGACTTCGGGATCGGGGCGCAGATCCTCCTCGATCTGGGAATTCGAAAAGCCCGATTGATCACCAACAACCCCGCCAAGCGGGTTGGACTCGAGGCCTACGGAATAGAGATCGTGGAGCGGATCCCCGTGAGAATCAAGCCCACCCCCTGGAACATCAAGTACCTCCGTACCAAGCAGGAGAAGATGGGTCACATCTTCTCGGATGCAGACCTGAAGCTTTCCTCGGACTCCGAGTCTGAAGAAACCGGAACATAAAGCCACCTTCGGAAGCGACGAAGACAAACATGACACGATCTCGCCGAAAAGCCCGAGAGGCGGTGCTGCAGGCTCTCTACTGGTCGCAGAGTTCAGGCGACCCGGTGAAACAGACACTCCACACGATGTCCCTGCGCCTCGACCTTTCGTCCGAGGTCTCGAAGTTCGCGACGGACCTGGGCCTGGAGACCTGGGCTCGTAGGGCCGAACTGGACCCGCAGATCGAAAGCGTCTCCCAGAACTGGTCTCTCGAGCGCATCTCTCGTATAGACAGAATTCTTCTTTGGATGGCGCTCACCGAGATCGCGGCGTTTGAAGATATCCCCACAAAGGTCTCGATCGACGAAGCCATAGAGCTGGCAAAGCGCTATAGCGTCGAAAAGGCGCCCGGCTTCATCAACGGTATCCTGGATGCCCTCGTGAAGCGGGAAGAGAAGCTTGACAACGTCGGGCACGCGGAGCCTTGACGTGCGGCTGGTCATCTTCTCGGACGTCCACGGGAACCTGGAGGCGCTCGAGGCCGTCCTCCAACGGTGTGAGAGTGAAAATATCGACCGGGTGATTTGTCTCGGTGACGTCGTCGGATATGGTGCGGATCCCAATGCGTGTATCAAGAAGGTCCGACAATTCTCAGACATCGTCATCGCGGGAAATCACGATTGGGCCGCAGTCGGCCTTGAAGACTCCAGTTTTTTCAATCAGGTGGCCCTTGAGGCCATCCAGTGGACCGGTTCTCAGCTGACCTCCCGACACGTGGATTATCTCAAATCGTGCCCGATCTCCAATCAGGCAGACGGGGCGCTCTTCGTGCACGCCTCCCCCTACCAACCCGATGCTTGGCACTATATATCTACGGCGGAGGACGCGAGGGAGGGCCTTTCCTACACCGACTCTGACGTCGTGTTTGTTGGCCATACCCACAGGGCCTTTATCTTCCGCGAGAAGAATGGTAAGTCCACTGTGAACGAAGGACGGCTGAAGATCAAACCCTCGGAACGCTACCTGGTCAACGTAGGCAGCGTGGGTCAGCCGAGGGACGGAGATGCCCGTGCAGCCTTCGTAGTGTGGGATCAGGAAGCCTCTGAGCTCGAGCTCTGTCGCGTGGCATATGATGTGGCCGCTGCACAGGCCAAAATTCGCAAGGCGCTTCTGCCCGATTTCCTCGCAGAAAGGCTCTCCTACGGCAGCTGAAAACCGTCTTCACGTGACCACCCAACCGAGACCTACGGAAATGCACAATGCTTAAATTCGTAACTAAAATCTTCGGAACCAAACACGGTCGAGACATAAAGCAGATTCAACCGCTCGTGGATGAAATCAATCGCTTCTGTGTCTCGTATGAAGACCTTTCTGATGAAGCGTTAAGAGGTCAGACCGCGAAGTTCCGCGACCGCCTCCAGGAAGCCACAAAGGAAGTTCGAGAGACACTGCAGGCTCGCACCAGTGAGCTCGAATCGCTGCAGAGCGGGGAAAGTCGGCAAGATCTCCTGGACGAAATCGCCGACCTGCAGTCCGAGATTCTTGAAATCGAGTCTGACGTCCTGAACGAAATCCTGCCCGAGGCCTACGCGACCTTCAAGGAACTGTGCAGACGGTGGGCAAAAGAGGGCCGGAGCTGGGATCGCGCGGGTGAGCAGATCACGTGGGATATGGTCCCTTACGATGTACAGCTTATCGGCGCGATCGTCCTGCATCAGGGTAAGATCGCTGAAATGGCGACGGGAGAGGGAAAGACGCTTACTGCGGGAATGCCCCTCTACCTCAACGGTCTAACCGGTCGGTCCGCGCATCTCGTAACGGTCAACTCCTACCTCGCCAAACGAGATGCCATGTGGCAGGGTCCCCTCTACCTCTACCTGGGTTTGACCATCGGGATCATACAGGACCGCGCGCTGGGGTCTGAGGCCTACCTGATCGAAGAGGACGACCAGGGAGGCTACAGGCTCAAGGAGTGTGATCACGGCGAAGCCTATAGTGCGGACATTATCTACGGGACCAAAGACCAATTCGGCTTCGATCATCTGTATGACAACATGGCGGTTCGCCCGGATGACTTGATGCAGCGCGAGCATCACTTTGCGATCATCGATGAGGCCGACAGCATCTTGATCGATGAAGCAAGGACACCCCTCATCATCTCTGGCCCCGTTCCTGAAGCGGATACCCAGCGGTTCGACGAAATGAGACCCATGGTCGAACGCCTGGTAAAGCTGCAAACGCGTCTGAGCAACGAAATACTGAGTCAAGCCGAACGCCTCTTGAATGAGGATGAAGAGTACGATGCCGGCATCAAGCTGCTCCAGGTCCAGAGGAGCGCGCCCAAGAACAAGCGCTTCATGAAATTGATTCAGGAAGAGGGCATGAAAAAGCTGGTCAATCGCGTTGAGGCGGACTACATGCGAGATAAGCGCCTCGGCGAAATCGACGAGGACCTCTTCTTCAGCATAGATGAGAAGAGTCACGTGATGGATCTTCTCGAAAAGGGTCGGTCGGAGATCAGTCAGAATCCGGACGATTTTGTCCTCTCCGACCTCGATGCCCTGCTCCTCCGCATCGAGGGAGACAGTGCCCTCTCCGATCAGGAAAAGGCGAAGGCACAGGACGAGGCCTATCAGAATTACGCGAAAAGGAGCGAGGCCATCCACAGTGTGCAGCAGCTCCTCAAAGCCTACACACTTTACGAGAAAGACGTGCAGTACATGGTGGCTGAAGGCAGGGTGATTATCGTCGACGAGTTCACGGGTAGGCCACAGCCGGGCAGGAGATTTTCAGACGGCCTCCATCAGGCATTGGAAGCCAAGGAACGCGTCAGAGTGGAACGAGACACTCAGACGGTTGCGACGATAACCCTCCAGAACTATTTCAGGCTCTACCATAAACTCGCCGGAATGACCGGTACGGCGGAAACCGAAAGCTCAGAGCTGTTTCAGATCTACCAGCTGGATGTGATCGTCATCCCTACGAACGAACCCGTGCGCCGTCCCGACTTCGAAGATCAGATCTTTCGGACGAAACGAGAGAAATACAACGCCATAATCGACGAAGTTGCCCGGTTGAATGAAAAGCAGCTGCCCGTACTCGTCGGAACGATCAGTGTGGAAGTGTCAGAACTCCTCGCTCGAATGCTCGGCCGCAGGGGCATCAAACACCGAGTGCTCAACGCCAGACATCATCAGCAGGAGGCGCAGGTCGTGACACAGGCCGGTCAACCCGGAGCCGTGACGATCGCCACCAACATGGCAGGACGGGGCACAGATATAAAGCTGGGTCCGGACGTCGTAAAGGCACCCGAAGGCCATTGCTGTGCCCTCCTCGTCAATGCCCAGGATCCCCGACCGCTCTGTCCCCATTTGGAGGAATACAACTGTCGTGCTGACGTGCCTTGCGGGCTCCACATCATCGGCACCGAGCGGCACGAGGCCCGTCGAATCGATCGCCAGCTCCGCGGACGATCCGGCAGGCAGGGGGACCCGGGAAGCTCCAGGTTCTTTACCTCTCTTGAAGACGACCTGATGCGGCTTTTCGGATCAGAACGGATCGCGCGGATTATGGACAAACTCGGCGCCGAAGAGGGTGAGGTCATCGAGCACCGAATGGTCACAAAGTCTATCGAACGCGCCCAGAAGCGTGTCGAGGATCGAAACTTCGAGATCAGGAAGCACTTGCTGGAGTACGACGATGTGATGAATCAACAGCGGGAAGTCGTTTATGACCGGCGCCGACACGCCCTGGAACAGAAAGACATCTCGGATCAAATCCGGGAGATCACGGAAGACACGATAGACGCCGTCTTTGACGCCCATATTCCTGAAGAGGGGCATCCCGAGGACTGGAACTTCGAGGGCCTCACGGCAGATCTGCGGAACATATTCCTGCAGGTTCCCGAGATCCCGGTGGACGATCTTCCTTCGCTCAGGCGAGAGGGGTTGCGCGATCAGATCCTGGATAGGATCAGTGATACCTATCTTCGACGGGAAGCGCTGATCGGTCAGGATCGGCTGAGAGAAATCGAGCGAATGGTCTACCTTGGAATCATCGATGAAAAGTGGAAAGAGCACTTGAGGGAGATGGACGATCTCAAGGAGGGCATCGGGCTGAGGGGCTACGGCCAGAAGGACCCGCTCGTAGAATACAAACGTGAGGGGTTCGAGATGTTCGTAGATCTTCTGGACGAGATCAACCGGGAGACCGTAAAGACCCTCTATCGAATTCCGATCGATGAGGTGCCGATAAGGGGCAGGGGACGGCGACCCGAACGGTTGGCCCTGGTCCATCAAGACGCGATGGGCATGGGTTTTGCCGGCGCTCCCGAACCTCAGGCTCAGGGGGAGGTGTTCGCGAACACATCGGAAGGCGACGCCCCGGTGCGTGCGCCGGTAAAGAGGCAGGGGCCCAAGGTGGGTCGAAATGACCCCTGCCCGTGTGGTAGCGGTAAGAAGTACAAGAAATGTCACGGACGAGGATAACGCGTGTGATACGGTTCAAGGCATAACACCTGACAGGATGGCACACATGAAATCCCGAGATGATCTGCTGAAAGAGGCCAGACAGACGGTCAAGGAGATGTCCATTCACGAGGTCCACGATTACCTCGAGAAAGGTGAGGATCCTGTACTCCTCGATGTGAGGGGTCTCGACGAGTGGGAACGCGGCCATCTGGATGGGGCGATTCATGTCCCCCGCGGGCACTTGGAGGAACAGGCGGAGTCCAAAATCCCCGACAAGTCCAGAGAGGTCGTCGTCTACTGTGCCGGGGGCATTAGATCTCTCCTCGCTGGGGAATCTCTGAAGGAGCTGGGCTACGAACGCGTGATCTCAATGGATGGCGGATATGATGACTGGGAAGAGGCTGGGTTGCCCACTGCTAAACCTCCGCCTCCGGAAGAGGAGGATGCGCCCTCGGACCCGGATCTCCTGGAAAAGGAAATCGAACACCTCAAGCAGGTGTTAGCACGAAAACAGTCCCGACTTCGAGAACAGAAGAGATCCTCGTAACCTCCCGAATCTTGAAGAATCTCCTTGCAGCTCCCAGGAAAAGGGCTTATATTAGGCTGATTTTAGCACTCTATAGGTGAGAGTGCTAACATTCCCCGACCGACGACACCCCATTCTCTGGAGGAAGTCTATGAAGATCCGGCCTTTGGCGGACCGTATTCTGCTTAAACGGATCGATGTCGAAGAGCAGGTAAGAGGCGGCATCATCATTCCGGATACGGCAAAAGAGAAACCTTTGGAAGCCGAAGTCATCGCCGTCGGCCCGGGAAAAGCGAATGACGGGAGCAAACAGATCCCGCTGAGTGTGAAAGTCGGCAACCGTGTCCTCATCGGAAAGTATGCGGGCACTGAAGTGGAAATCGATGGAGAAGAATACGCGATCGTTCACGAAGACGATGTCATGGGCATACTGGAATAAGAGGAAACCGAGAGGAGGATTGAAAAATGGCGGCAAAACAGCTGGCCTATGGAGTCGATGCGCGCGATAAGATTCTGGACGGCGTAACCTTGCTCAGCAAGGCCGTAAAAGCCACGCTCGGACCGCGGGGTCGTAACGTCGTGCTGGGCAAGAAGTGGGGATCCCCCACCGTCACGAAAGACGGCGTCACAGTGGCGAAGGAGATCGAGTTGAAAGATCCCTATGAGAACATGGGGGCCCAGATGGTCAAGGAGGTGGCCTCGAAGACCTCTGACGTCGCAGGTGACGGAACCACGACGGCAACGCTCCTGGCAGAGTCGATCTACAGAGAAGGGCTCAAAAACGTGACCGCCGGAGCCAGTCCAATGGACATCAAGCGGGGCATCGACTATGCCGTGCTGGGCGTTGTGGGTGAACTGAAAAAGCTGAGCCGGGAAGTGAAGGGGCGCAAAGAGATCTCTCAGATAGGGACCATCTCGGCCAACAACGATCCCAGCATCGGCGAGATTATCGCAGATGCAATGGAAAGAGTGGGCAAGGATGGAACCATCACCGTAGAAGAAGCCAAAAGCATCGAGACCACCCTGGACGTCGTGGAAGGCATGCAGTTCGACCGGGGTTATCTGTCCCCTTACTTTGTAACCGATCCCGACAACATGGAAGCGGTCCTGGAAGACGTCTCTATATTGATCCACGAAACGAAACTTTCCAACATGAAGGATATGCTTCCGATCCTCGAGAAGGTTGCTCAAACAGGCAAACCGCTGCTCGTGATCGCTGAAGACGTGGAGGGTGAGGCGTTGGCGACATTCGTCGTCAACAAAGTGCGAGGGACCCTCAAGATAGCCGCCGTAAAAGCCCCGGGCTACGGAGACCGGCGCAAGGAGATGCTCGAAGACATTGCGATCCTCACCGGCGCCCGCGTCCAGAGCGAAGACCTGGGGATCAAACTGGAAAATGTTCAGCTCGAAGATTTGGGGCACGCCAAGCGGATTGTCATCGATAAAGACAACACCACGATCGTGGAAGGCGGCGGATCCGCGAGCGACATCCAGGGGCGAGTCAACCAGATCCGGCTTCAGATTGAGGAAACCACCTCAGACTACGACCGTGAGAAACTCCAGGAGCGGCTCGCCAAGCTGGCAGGCGGCGTGGCCGTGATCGACGTCGGGGCAGCGACAGAGACCGAAATGAAGGAAAAGAAGGCCCGCGTCGAGGATGCGCTGCACGCGACCCGCGCGGCCGTTGAAGAGGGCATCGTGCCGGGAGGAGGGGTGGCCCTCCTGAGATGCATTGGCGCCCTCGACAAGGCCCGGAGTCAGCTGCGCGGCAGCGATCAGAAGACTGGGGTCGACATCATCAGGCGCAGCCTGGAAGAACCTTTGCGGCAGATCGCCAACAACGCCGGAATCGAAGGCAGTCTGGTCGTACAGGAGGTGCTGGAGAACAGCGGCAGCTTCGGTTTCAACGCTCAGACCGAAACCTACGAAGATCTGGAAAAGGCCGGCGTAATAGACCCGACCAAGGTCGTTCGGACGGCCATCGAAAACGCCAGCAGCATCGCCGGCCTTCTGTTGACCACCGAGGCGCTGATCACCGAGAAGCCCCAGGAAGAAGAGAAAGAGGCGGCGGGCCACGACCACCACGGTCACGGACACGGCCACGGTCACAGCCATTTCTAGTCTCACTCTGAATGACGCAAAAAAATGGGGGCTGCCCTTCGGGGTGGCCCCTTATTCTTTGATGCACACAGACAATGAACAAAATCGTTTCCTTGAATTCTAACACCGATTGTTCTATATTTGGTTTCAAGTGCACGTCCGCACAACGCGACGCGGCACGGAGGGAGCAAGCAGCGATTTCAACCCCAGGGTGATCAAATGGCCAAAGCCGCAACCGATACAACTCCCAAAGCCACAATGAGTTCGAGGCGAGCCGCCACAGAGAGGAAGCCGGCGAAGACAACGACTAGGAAACAGACGCTTGAGCGAAAGGTCGTCTCCCGACCCCCAGCGAAGAGGAGGCGGACGTCCCATACTCCTCCCAAGCCTCCCAAAGCAGATGAACCCGTTTCAGAAGGCGCGACGCAACCAGAGGCAGCTCCCAAATCGCAGTCCTCAACTGGGAGCGGTTCTCGTTACGGCCGGCGCGCACCCCGCCGATCCTCTCAACCAGCGCGTCAGGAAGACAGTATTTCGAAAGTCCTCTCGAAACCCTGGAATGAAGATACGGCACGCAAAATCCTCTCGGAAGGTTTCCTGGCCTCCCTCGCAGTCCCTTTGCGTTCGACCATCCCGCCACCCGAAATCGATGCAGAGGAGCTTCGGGAGCGCCTGAAAGACATCAGAAAGGTGCTTGCCGAGGAATGCATGGTGCAGGATGACGTAACCGACGTCATCGTCCTGGATGCGGTCATGAACGCCCTCGCCGATCGGATCGATGTCTATCGAATCCGTGCGGAAAATGGGGATCTTAAAGGCGTTGAGCAGATGCTTGATCTGAGACACAAGGCCGACCGACGTCTGATCGACGCCGTTGCTTCCCTGAAAAACCCATAGATTCTCACCCCGACCCATCACTGTATAGACGACCCCGGCGGGGCGTCTCCATCAATCACTAATAAGCAAGACAAGAGGCCCCCGGTTTCGACCAGGGGCCTCTTTGCGTCTTCGTCCGACCCATAACCCTTCCCGGTGGGGCTGTCTCCCCCACCCGATACGAATCACACCCAGTCAACTTCCCGAACGTAGCTCAGTGGATCCCGAGCTCGGTTCGCCTGAAATGCCTCGATTCGTTCCGCGCACGCATCGCACACCCCACAGGCGGGTCGGGATCCTTCATAACAGGTGTGCGTTTGCTCATACGGCACGCCCAACTCCAGTCCGATCTGAACAACCTCTCTTTTCCACTTGTCCACAAAAGGCGTATGAATGGTAAGGTCCCCTTCGCGGGTAGATCCAAGTAGAAGCGCCTTCTCGAGCGCATCATAGAATTCGCGGCGGCAGTCCCGATAGGCGCGATGGTCGTCCCGCACAGGAGAGATGAAGATATCCTCAATCTCCTCGGTCTCAGCCAGGGCGGCTGTCATCGTTACGAAAAGCATGTTTCTATAGGGAACGACCGTGCGAATTTGCTCCCCTTCTGCAGCGGTGGGCATCTCCACCTTCAGATCCGTCAGGGGGTTTCCCCCGATCTGTCCCAGGTCCAGTTTCAGGCACCGGTGTGAGCGAACGCCCGACAGTTTGGAGAGCGTAGCGGCGCAACCAAGCTCCACAGAATGCCGCTGACCATAATCGATGGATACGGTATGAATCTCTGGAATGCCTTCAGCGCCCATCCACCACAAGAGGGTCGCGGAATCCATCCCGCCCGAAAAGACTAACAACGCTTTTTCTACGTCAGACATCTCGAATCCCTGTAGAGACGCCCCGGTGGGGCGTCTCATCCCCAGGATAACATCTCACAAAATAAATGAGGGAGCCTGACAGCGGCTCCCTCCGCACCCTGAATCGGGTTCTTCGATAAAGAGGCTTAGCCCTGAACCATCTTTTGAATCTCGTCTACGACATCCGGGTTCGCCAGGGTCGTTACATCACCAACGTCAGACCCGTTCGATATGGCTGCGAGAACGCGGCGCATGATCTTCCCTGAACGCGTCTTCGGCATGTCAGGTACGACGTAGACGTGCTTCGGCCTGGCGATCTTGCCGATTTCCGACTCGATAGCCTTGATAACCTTGTCCGGTACCTGGGTCGCGTCATAGCCTGATTTGAGAGAGACATAAATATCTGGCACCTTACCCTTGATCTCATCCGAAAGAGGGACAACGGATGCCTCTGCAATCTCTTCAACGATCAGGCACGCCGACTCGAGCTCCTTGGTGCCCAACCGATGTCCTGCAACGTTGATGACGTCGTCGACCCTTCCCAGGATCCGGTAATAGCCATCCTCTGCCTGCACGGCAGCGTCACCCGTAAAGTAGGGCCAGTCGCGCCAGTCCTTGCTGTCCTTGTCCTTACAGTACTTTTCATAGTACTGTGAAACGTATCGATCCCGATCTCCCCATATGGTTTGAAACCCTCCAGGCCACGGGTTCGTGATGCATATGTTGCCCGCCTTCCCGGATCCTCCTTCAATTTCGTTCCCTTCCTCATCATAGATGATCGGGTGAATACCCGGCATGCTCGGGCCGGCGCTCCCTGGCTTCATCGGATGAAGTGCCGGCATCGTGCTGCAGAGAAACCCGCCCGTCTCGGTCTGCCACCACGTGTCCACAATCGCGGCCTCGCCCTTGCCTACTGCGTGGTAGTACCATTTCCACACTTCCGGCTCTATCGGTTCTCCCACGGTCGTCATGTGTTTGAAGTGATAGTCGTACTTTTCCGGCTCATCCGGTCCGGCCTTCCTCAGCATGCGAACGGCGGTGGGGGCCGTGTGGAAAATATTCACGTCGAGCTGCTGAGCGATCCGCCACGGGCGACCCGCGTCTGGAAAAGTCGGCACACCTTCGTAGATCACGCTCGTCGCGGCCAGGGACAGTGGGCCGTAGACAATGTAGGAGTGTCCAGTGATCCATCCGATATCAGCCATGCACCAGTAGACATCTTCGGGGTGAATGTCCTGCACAAACTTTGATGTGCCCGCAACGTAAGACATGTAACCGCCTGTGCCGTGCTGACAGCCCTTGGGCCTCCCGGTCGTCCCGCTCGTATACATAATAAAGAGCGGGTCCTCCGCAGGCAGTTGAACAGGCGCCACCCGGCTACCCTTGAAATCCTTGAGCACTTCATCTACGAAATAATCTCGGCCTTCGACCATGGGTGTTTCCGAACCAAACTTCCCACGGTAGCGCCTCCAAACCAGAACCTTGTCGACTTTCTGGCCTGCCTGTTCGGCCACTTCCACCGCCTCGTCTGCTTTGACCTTGTGATCGAGCAGGGTGCCGGACCGGTAATAACTATCGCTGGTGATCAAAACGTTACTCCCGGAGTCCCATATCCTGTCCCCGCACGCTCGGCCGCTGAAACCACCATACACCTCAGAGTGGACGACGCCCAGCCTTGCACAGGCCAGCATCGTAATCGGAAGTTCCGGAACCATCGGCATATGAAGGGTGACACGATCTCCGGCCTTGAGTCCGGCGAACCCCTGGAGAAGCGCTGCCAGTTCGTTTACCCTTACATAAAGCTCCTGATAGGTGATTACGATGTGGTCTTCATCCTCTGGCTCGGGCACATATATGATGGCCGCCTTGTTCTTGAACTGCTCGAGGTGGCGATCGACACAGTTGTAGCAGGCATTTATCTTTCCGCCGACGAACCACTTCCAGCAGGGAGCGTCGCTTGTGTCCAGCGTCGTGTCCCAGTACTTGTACCAGGTTAGGAGATCGGCGTACTCTTTGAAGCAATCTGGAAAATTGTCCAGCCCGAGGCGCTGATAGATGTCGGCATCGGTCATGTTCGCCTGGGCGATGAATTTCGGGGATGGCGGATAATAGTCCTCTTCCCGCCAGTGAACGGCGATTTCCGCTTCGCTTACTTCCAGAGCCTCTTTTTCGCTCATGATGTCACCTTCTTTCCTCTCGTTCAGTGCCCGCTGGACCGGTGGGTGACAGCGGGGGCACGCCCGAAGTCATAGCACCAAATACATCTACTGATTGTCGCGAAATACTTGAAGATTCATTAATATATCGATCACTTTCAGCATACAGATTAACACAAGCGTAAAAACCTGTCAAGCAGAGAAAGTTGGCCGGATTTTGGTTCCAGGGGACCCGCTTTTTGTTATAATTAGTGGGGGATTTACGCTATTTTTGGGAACCCTGGAAGCAGTAGAGGGTCTAAAGTGATGACACCCAACGTGCTAGATCCGCGAGCCGGTCTACATACGGCTTCGGAGAGAACTAGAAGCACAACATATTGTAGCAGTAACCGCAGTCGGCCAGCGAGCAGCATCTAGAATTATGGTTCCACGCGTCCGGCCAAGCGCTCCGGACGGAAGATGATGGGGAGGAGCTCGAATGGTTATGGTCGATTCTACCTCTACAGCAGGCGGGGTGTCGGACAGTGAAATCCTGTCCGATGTTGCTGGCGGGGACATCGAAGCTTACGGGAAACTGGTCCATCGATACAGGGGGCGACTCTACAACTTTGTTTTTCGATTCGTCGGAGAGCCTGAGACGGCGGAGGACATCGTTCAGGAGACCTTTCTTCGGGCCTTCCGAAAGCGTGAAGATTATAAGGCCATCGCGAACTTTTCGACATGGCTCTTCACCATCGCGGGCAATCTGGCCAAGAGCGAGCTGCGTCGGCGCAAACGCTGGCGTCTGTTCTCACTCGACCGCGACGAGGAATCCGACACAGGATTGGATCTGCCCGATGAGACTTTCCGGCCAGACAAGATGACAGAGTCGTCCATCACAGATGTGCAGATTCAACGAGCCATCGGCTCGCTGTCCGACA
Organism: Candidatus Latescibacterota bacterium; assembly: GCA_965248435.1. Lineage (GTDB taxonomy): Bacteria > Latescibacterota > UBA2968 > UBA2968 > CBDFJH01. Next base: position 4,020,931 of record OZ252100.1, on the reverse strand, counting down.
ACTATCGCCAGGTCGTTCTGTTGCGCGACGTTGAAGGACTCTCTTATCAGGAAATCTCGGAGGTCGTGAATTGTCCAGTCGGCACCGTGAAATCAAGAGTAAGCCGGGCACGGCTGAAACTGCAGCAGAAACTCAGAAACGAAGGCCGTGATGTGGGCCTTGAGATCTGACGAAATCGGGAGACTCATTCAGCAGCTTTCAGGAATAGGAGAAACAAATCGATGAATTGCAACGATTTTTCCAAAAGGGTTTCTGATTACATCGACGGCGAACTTGGGGAGCAAGCGCACAGTCTGGTGAAACGACATGCCTCAGACTGTCCGTCGTGTGCGAAGGTCCTGAAGGATCTTCAGGACCTCACGCAGCAGCTTTCCCAACTGCCCCAAATGCAGCCAACCGCTGGATTCGACTTTGCCCTTCGGAGCCGCCTGCTCCTCGAAATGACAAAAGAAGAGCATCTGGGCAGGAAGGTTCAGCTTCTTCTGTTTCCCACCCTACCCAGGGCCTTCATGTCCGCCGCCGCGATCGTCCTCCTTGCGCTGGGCATCACCCTGGGGTGGAGGCAGCAGTCCGAGTGGGTTGGAAAGCAGGCGCCGGAAATTGCCCAATCCAACCCTGCTGCAACCGATCAGGGTGCTCTGAAAACGCTTTCCCACGAGGAATCCTACACAATTTCCAGCAAGTTCTATCTTGGTCAGGGAGACAGTTTGCAGCCCGCTGCAAAACAACCTGTTCGTCCCGCCAGGCAGGCCCCCCCTGTTCGCCGGGTGATGGTCCGATTCTGATCTTGGGAGAGAGAGGACGTAACGAACGATGAACGGTAATGGAATCAAGCGCTCCCTCAGCTTGACCTTGGTCTGCCTCCTCGCCTGGGTTGGACCGGGATGGACAGGAGACGAATCCATCCTGAACATGATCGAGAACGAAATTGCTTCCATCCTCGAGGAGAACCGGGATGGTGTCGTCCGCATTCATTCACTTTACAAAAATCCTGGTAGTGATCAGGGACTGCAGTACGGAAAGGGATTTGTACACGGAACAGGCTTCTTCATAGACTCAGATGGACATATCCTCACCGTAGACAAAGCCGTGCGGATGGCGGAAGAAATTCGCGTGACCCTGGCTACAGGAGAGCAACTCCTTGCCCGTTTCATTGCTTCTGATCCGGCTTCTGAGGTGGCCGTCATTCGGGTTGAGAGAAACAACCTCCATCCGATTACGCCCGGGAATTCTGACCGGGTAAAAGTCGGCCATTATACATTTATCCTCGGAAACACCTTTGGAAACCTCACCCCTTCATTTGGATCGACCCACAACATAAATCCCGACGGAAGCTTGTTCCAGATCGTCTCGCGGGTGCACCCGGGGTATGGCGGCGCACCCGTTTTTTGCAGCACGGGGGACGTCATTGGCGTCGTCTGGAGTGCGACGGACGCCTGGGGTTCGCCTCAAACGGCCGGAAGTGATGAGAAGAAAGTCCCCTTTGTGCAGGACTTTCCCAGATCGGTGTTTGTCATTCCGATCAATCGGGCGATTCACACGGCGCGGAGGCTGATCGCGGAGCACGAGACGGGTTACGGTTGGCTGGGGATCGAAGGAGAGTTCGAACCAGGGAAGGGATTCTCTGTGACGAACGTTGAATCCGACGGACCTGCACAGGAAACCGGCCTTCAGCCGGGCGACCTGATCGTTTCCTATCAAAGCACCAACATCAGGAGTGGCGAGCACCTGAAGAGCCTTGTGCTTTCAACTCAACCTGGCACATCGGTTCGAATGAGGGTCCGACGAGGGACGAAGCCGATCACGCCTCGGGTTGAGGTGGGCCGCCTGGCAAACGTGGCCGTTCTCCAAAGCGAACCACCTGAGGCCCTCTCGATCGATCAGAACAGGGAGGTCCTTTTCAACAGAATGCAGAAGCTGGAAAAGGAGATGTCGGCGCTGCGCCTTCAGCTTCAGAAGCAATAACAAAGCGCTCGATCATGCTTCAAAGGGGAGTCGGAGAATGGCCGACTCCCCTTTTCCGTTTCAGAACAGAAAGTGTATCGCCTCCACCTCAACTTTACAATCCGTTCATCTTTTCGAAACATGAGACCCCTCCGACAATCTGCCCAGCCCGGGCACCGAATCCTTCCATTGCGTTAAATACCTGCTACCTAGGGCCGTTACTCCTCCCCACCCTTCCTTTTTGCACATACGAAACCCCTACTCAGTTCACACAATTTTAACAAACTCTTCATCATCATTTCACTTGGGCGAAATCTAGGTGAAATATGTTTATCCTATCTTTTTATCTGTCAAGAGTAGACTCCTCCCTTTACTTCAACCCCTTCTTACGGAGGAAAGACATGCCCGATCGTTGGAAGCGGATGGTTCCCTATCTTTTGGGAATCCTATTGCTCCCCACATCTGCAGCGGCCCAAGAAGACATTCCACTGCCGAAACAGCTTTCCGACCTCTCGAGTCAGGTCGACTGGTTCTGGACCTGCGTAGCGGCCTTTCTCGTCTTCTTTATGCAGGCAGGTTTTGCTCTTGTAGAATCAGGCTTCACTCGGGCCAAGAACGCCGTCAACATCCTGATGAAGAACATCTGCGACTTCTCTATCGGCGCCATCGCATTCTGGGCGATCGGGTTCGCCATCATGTTCAGTGGGGTCGTCTTTGAGTGGTTTCCGAACCCGGACGTGGACGCCTTCGGGGAGGATCCAAACTGGATGTATTCGTTCATCATCTTCCAGACGGTCTTCGCCGCCACGGCAGCCACGATCGTGTCGGGCGCGATGGCCGAACGAACGAAGTTTTCTTCCTACCTCATCTACAGCGTGGTGATCACCGCTGTCATCTATCCGATCACGGGCTCGTGGGCCTGGGGCGGGCTCTGGCACGGCGGTGGATGGCTGGAAGGAAAAGGCTTCGTCGATTTTGCAGGTTCCACGGTCGTTCACAGCGTCGGCGGCTGGGCAGCCCTGGCAGGCGCCCTGGTCCTGGGGCCCAGAAGGAACAAGTACAATGCCGACGGCTCGATGAACGCCCTGGTCGGACACAGCATGCCGTTGGCCGCCCTCGGGGTCTTCATCCTCTGGTTGGGCTGGTTCGGATTTAACGCGGGTTCCACGACTTCCATGGACGGTGGTTCCTTCGCCCGCATCGCCGTCGTGACGAACCTTGCTGCGGCTGCAGGGGCCCTGGTGGCGATGTTCACCAGCTGGGCGAAGTTCGGCAAGCCCGATATCGCTATGACCTTGAACGGCGCGCTCGCAGGGTTGGTCGGCATCACCGCCGGCTGCTACACAATGACCCCTTTAGGCGCCATTCTCACGGGGGCCGTCGCCGGTCTACTGGTGGTCTTCTCCGTTATCTTCTTCGATAAGATCCGAGTGGACGATCCCGTGGGTGCGATTTCCGTGCACGGCGTCGCCGGGGCTTGGGGCACGTTTGCTTGCGCCATCCCCTTCTTCTGCCGACCCGGAGAGGCTGGGAGCTATCTAACCCAGCTCTCTGGAATCGCGGCGGTCTTCGGCTTTACCTTCGCCGCGTCCCTGATTCTCTTCACGGCGATCAAGCATACGGTGGGATTGAGAGTCAGCGAAGAAGAGGAAGAAGCGGGTCTCGACATCTTCGAACACGGCGTCACGGCCTATGCCAATTTCGTCATGACGTCATCCTCGCCTGGAAGCGGGCTGTCGGGTCACGTGGTGGCCGTGCCCTACGAAGAAATAGAGAAATTGAGTAAGCAAGGTCAGAGCTAGAATCGAAGGGGGTCAGGAAGGCCCGAGGGTTTCCTCGGGTCCTGACCGTAGACACTACACCATAAAGGAGGAAGCATGTTGAGGATCTTCGGAGTTCTATTGGCAGCTGCTGTCCTTTTCACCTCGAGCACTGCAAGGGCACAAGAGGAGATGAACATCTCTGTTGATGGCTCAATCGACACTTACTCCCAGTATATCTGGCGCGGTTTCAACCTCGGGAACAAAGTCGCGATGCAGCCCAGCCTGACGCTCGGGTTCGGGGAAACCGGCATGAGTCTGAACATATGGGGCTCGGCGTCCGTAGTAGACAGAAGTGAACCCGACAATCTGAAAGACTTCGACGAGCTTGACTTTACTCTCAGCTATGACAGAACCCTCAGTGAGGAGAGTGGCGTGGGGCTCTCCCTCGGCTATATTCAATATACTTTTCCCAGTTTAGACAGCGGCACGCATTCCGAGGAGTTCTACGCCGGGCTCAGTCTGGACAACGCCGCCGCGCCCAGCCTGACAGCCTACTACGACTTTGGCCTGGCCGACGCCTGGTATGTCACGTTCGGTATCGGACCCGAGTTCGCTTTAGGCCCAGAAGGAAACACGAGTCTAGGAATCGGTGCGAGTGTCGGCATGAGCGATGGAACAGGATCTATGGCGTTTAATGATGTCACCGTCTCTGCGAGTCTCGGGATCACCGCAGGGGCCTTCACCATCAGTCCTGTTTTGGGATACAGCTACGCAGACAAGGACGTAAATCCTGAGAACTCGGAGGCGTGGGGAGGACTGAGCATCAGCTTCAGCAAGTAGGCTGGGCTGGATTCGCTCTTTAACACTGAAGCCGCCGGCGGCCATCATGGGCACCGGCGGCTTCTATTCTTACGGTTCAATGTTGTTGACACCCGCTTCGGGTGAGTGTAATTTCTGCGATCAGACAGGATTGAGTCAGTTGGCCAGCAAACCCAAGGAGGGACCATGCGGAACGCCTATTACATTTTAGTAACCGGCTTGACACTCGCGCTTTCGGGAAACGTGGCCGCCCAGGATATGCAGATCTCCGTCGATGGGTCCGTCGATGCCTACTCCCAGTACATTTGGCGCGGTTACAATTTGGCAGACAAAGTCTCGATACAGCCCAGCCTTACATTGGGTCTGGGTGAAAGCGGGGTCGCCTTCAACATTTGGGGGTCCGCAGCGATGCAGGATCGCGGCGCCCCGGCCAACCTCGACGGTGCGGACGAGCTCGATTTTACCCTCAGCTACGACCGTACCCTCAGCGAAGAGAGTGGCGTCGGAATCTCCGTCGGCTACATTCAGTATACCTTTCCAAGCGTAGACAGCGGTACGCATTCGGAGGAGTTCTACGGCGGAATCAGTCTCGACAACGCGGCAGCGCCGAGTCTGACCGCCTATTACGACTTCGGTCTGGCCAACGCCTGGTACATCTCATTCGGCATCGGACCCGAGTTTCCGCTGGACAGCGAAGGCAAGGCCAGTCTTGGACTCGGGGCGAGCGTCGGGCTAAGCGATGCCACCCGTGATTTCGGATTCAACGATGTCACCCTCACCGCGAGTATCGGTTTCAGTCAGGGGATGTGGACGATCAGCCCTACATTCGGATACAGCTATGCGGACGACAGTGTGAACAACGACAACAGCGAAGTCTGGGGCGGGGTCAGCATCGGATTCAGCAAATAGTTTCTTCCAACTATGTCTGTAGAGACGTCCCGGTGGGGCGTCTCAATGAACAGCCACAGAAAAGCGGGGAGTGAACGATCGCTCCCCGCTTCTTTTTGTCTCCTGCCTCCTGAAACCCTAGTTCAGAAACTTCTCAGGTGCCATCCTTTCCCGGAGTCTGTGCAGGGCGCGGTCCTTGATCTGTCTGACACGTTCACGACTGATGTGAAACCGCTTACCCACCTCCTCGAGTGATTCCGGCTCATCCGTATCCAACCCGTAATAGAGGTTCAAAATCTTGGCTTCTCTCTCAGGAAGGTGGTTCAGGCTCTCCCGCAGCAGGCGTCGTTGCCGGGCCTCATCTAGTAGCTCATCGGGTCCGGGATCCGAGTCAGGAAGCGTATCACCATATTCTACATTCCCGTCGTCATAAACAGGACTGTCAAGAGATAACGTGGATTGGTTCGCCTCCAGAGCCCGCCTGAGCCTCCGGGGATTCATGTCGGTCGTCTTGATAAGTTCATCCATATGCGGCGGCCGACCCAGTTTGTGAGACAATCGACTCCTCGCACGATTCAGTCTGTCGGAGTCGTCGATCTGATTGACGGGGAAAGCCACCATGCGAGTCTGACGATTGAGGGCCGACAGAATGGCCTGCCTGATCCACCACACGGCATAGGTAATGAACTTCAGTCCTCGGCTCACATCGAACGTCTCCGTCGCCCGAATAAGCCCGACGTTTCCTTCTGCTATCAAGTCCGAAAGCGACAACCCTCGCCCAGTATACTCACCCGCCACTCTGACCACAAACCTTAGGTTTGCGGTAATCAGGCGATTCAGCGCGTTTTGATCTCCCTTCCGCGCGGCCCTGAGCACCTTGCCCTCTTGCTCCCGGCTCAGGGGCGTGTACTTTCGAATATCCTTCAAGTAGAGATCGGCCGATTCAAGCCTGAGCTTTTCTCCACCTGTCTTGCTTCGCTTACCCATTTTTGACCTACCTCGATGCGGTTGACAACCCCGCAGCTCTCAGTTATATTTTCTCAAATTGGAAAGGGAAGCTGTGTCTCCTCTTTGTCTACTTGAGGGATACCTCTTCCGACTGACCGTCGGTTTTCGCGCTGTAGGAGGTTCGGAACCGGCGGTTTTTTTATTTCAGAATCGAGGACAGATCAATTCTGAGGGATGGAATGAAAAAAGGGAATCGGCTCCTTCGGTTCATCGTTTAACACGTGGCAGTCTGGACAGAACCTCTCTTCCAGTCTCAACTCGCAAGGCCTACATCTGCAAACGCTGTCTATGACCCGTCTGAGTTTTGACTCGAGCTGCTGATAATGCCTTATTTGACCCGTGACTTCCTCGAGACGATGACTCAGGTCGTCTAGCATAGACTCAGCCAGTTCGCCTCCAGTGCCATTGTGATTCCTCTTGTCCAGAATAACCTTGATTCGCTCCAAATCGAACCCCATCTCCTTCAAACTAAGAATCGTGTGCAGCCTGCTCAGCTGGTCCTGACAGTAACACCGAAATCCCCCCGGGGTCCGACATTCGGGTTTGATCAACCCCATTTCTTCGTAGTAGCGGACCGTTCGAGTTGTCGTCCCGGCCTGTTGCGCCAAGCTGCCGATATGCATCATACGATAGTCCTTGGTGAGTTGAGGGACCTGCTCCCTTGGTTCTTCCCACAATATACTTTACGTAACGTCAAAGTCAAGCCAAAACTTTAACGTTACGTTAAAGTTTTATGGAGTAATCGTCATAACAACCAATAAAACAATTGCATATACAACTATACTAATGATGGAAAAGACGCAGGCCCGAGTGCACCATGACCATATTATACTCGTTTGCAGCAGAAATCACGCTTTCATCCCCTATTGACCCACCCGCCTGGACGACGTATTCCGCCCCGCTCCGTGCAGCCCGGTCGATGTTGTCCCGGAACGGGAAGAACGCGTCCGAGCTCAGGGAGACTCCGGTCAGACCCCCGATCCAGTCCTGCCTCGTCTGGGCTGCCATGTCTTCCGGGACGGTTTCGAACGCTCCCTCCCACGCCTCACGCTCCACTGCTGTCATCTCCCCCCTCAGAAAAAGCTCGATCGCGTTGATCTTCGCGGGGCGCTTCAACCCCTTGCGGAACTTCAGTTCAAGCGCGGCCGGATGTTGGCGAAGATGCCATGCTTCCGCCTTCGTCGCAGCCAGGTGAACGCAGGCAACGCGATTCTGCTGGCCTGCTCCTAGACCGATCACCTGTCCATCGATGGCGAAACAGACCGAATTGGACTGCGTGTATTTCAGCGAAACTGTGGCCACAAGAAGATCCCGCTTCGCCTCTGCCGGAATCCCCTTCCGCTCCGTAACCACGTTCTCGAGAAGTTCACGACCGATGATTCGGTCGTTCCTCTTTTGCACCAGGGTAATGCCGAAGACCTCCCGGGACTCCGTCTCGTCAGGTTCATACCCAGCGTCCATCTGGAGGATAGGGTAGCTTCCTTTTTTCTTCTTCTTGAGGATGTCCAGGGCTTCGGGATCATAGTCGGGAGCGATCACGCCGTCAGACACTTCCCGGCTCAGCAGGCGGGCTGTGGAAACATCCACGGGATCGCTCAGCGCCGCCCAATCTCCGAAAGAGGAAAGGCGGTCTGCTCCGCGAGCGCGGGCATAGGCCACGGCGAGGGGAGACAGCTCCACGTCCCCGACGAAGTAGGCCTCTCTGATCGCGTCATTCAATGGAACGGAGACGGCGGCCCCGGCCGGACTCACGTGTTTAAACGAGGCGGCTGCGGGAAGGTCCAGGACCTGGCGCAGCTCCTTGACGAGCTGCCACGAATTCAGCGCGTCCAACAGGTTGATATATCCTGGATCCCCGTTCAGGACCTCGAACGGAAGGTCGCCTTCCTTCCTGTAAGCCCTTGCGGGGGATTGATGCGGATTACATCCGTATCGGAGACTGATTTCCTGTTTTGACATTGTGATGATCCTTCTAGAACGGATTCACACTGCTATTCCAGCACTTCGGTATTCACACAAAACTCGGGACGCCTTCCCTGCAGCACGGCGACCATATCCTTCGCCATGGAGCGAAATATCCGGTCCATAGAGACTTCGCTCATCCCCACCAGGTGCGGCGCGCAGACGCAGCGCGGGTCTCTGAAGATGCGATGGTTTGAATCCGGAGGTTCAGCGGGAAACACATCCAGCCCCAGCCCGCTCAGTTGTCCCTCCTCAAGCGCGTCGGCCAGGATATCGAGGTTTTCCACCACGTCTCCCCGTGAAGTGTTGATCAGGATCGCTCCGCGTTTCATTTTGGTGACGAAGTCTCGGTTGATGAGTCCACGCGTCTCGTCAGTGAGAGGGGTATGTGTGGAGATGTAGTCGCTTCGTTTCAATAGCTCGTCGAGCGACACCACCTCGATCCCTTCTTCATCCAGCGCACCCGGCTCCACGTATGGATCGGATCCCAGGATCTTCATCCCGAACGGAGAAGCGAGTCGAGCGAGCTGCCTTCCGATCCTGCCCAGCCCGATGATGCCCAGCGTATGGTCCGCCATATCTCCGGTCTTCACGTCGTAGCGCCTCTGCCACTCGCCGCTTTTCACGATCTCGTCGCATAGGGGAAGCTTCTTGACCAGGGTCAACAGGAAGGCGAGCGCCCCCTCTGCCACCGCGAACCCTCCAATCGGTGCGTAGACGAGAGGAATCTTCCTGGCCGTCGCGGCCTCTACGTCGACGGAATCATATCCGACGCCGGGTCTGCCGAGCACCGCCAGGTCCGCGGCCGATTCGATCATCCTGGCGGTCGCTTTTCCCTCCCCACGGACAACGATGCCAATCGTGCCCTCCAGCAACCCCATCATCGTCTCCTCGTCAGTCGCGGGCGAAATCTGGACCGGTGCGGCCTCTTCAAGGATATCGATCGCGATCTGGTCTATCGGTGCGGTTGCAACGATCCGTCTGGCGCTCATCTTATAACCTCTCCCCCAAATTAAGTTCTCGACCCGATCTGCGGTGAGCTTGGTCTTTCATTCCACAATCCTAAATCCGCAATCCGCAATTATCCACGGTACACAGTACCGTTTTGCCTTCCCGGTACCCGGCCTTCTACCTTCCTAGCTCCATGATATTCACTGGCTCGGGATTGTCAAACACCCAGGACGGCAGATCCTCGAAAACTGCAACTTCAGTATGACTCCTCTTGCCGCGGTCGGCCGAGAGCATGATCTTCCCACAGCGCTTCCAGACGGCCCAGGGCGTATGGAATCGTGGCTCAACGTCGGATGCGTTCCGATAAAATGACCACTCTTCCACCTGCATCCTCTCTTTATCTACATAAACGTCATACCTGTTCTCAGGGGTCACACCCACATCCAGGAAGGTGAGGGTCAAGATGTGTGCGGCCCTGCCGTTCTCCATCATTCCCTCACCCTTGTATTTCAGCGTAACTCCTGAGTCTTTAAGCTTATACGGCATCACCAGCCAGTACGAATCATTGATCCAGGCACGGTAGCCTCGATCCAGGTATTTCTGCAACGAATCCGGTTCTGTCACTTCCAGACCGTTGTGCCAGACACGACCCTTCCGGGCGTGGATGTTCATCAACGTGACTCGGTCCTTCTCTTCGAATCGGATATTCCCCGTCCATTTGTCCCACACGTGCAGCCTCCGCCCAAAAAATCTCCAGCTGATGTAGCGCGTTAGGTCCCAGTTCTGCCGCCCGCCCATCTTCTCCATCACGGCATCCGCAATCTCGATCGCCCTTGCATCCGACTCTGCGAGGTTGAACCCTGCCGCAGGCGGATTCCTGTCGCGCGCGATGGTCGTCCCCGGCCAAGCGCCTGCGAAGACCAGGCACACGATAATCAGATAGCTGAGGTCCCTCATTTGACTAACTCCCCGCACGGGCTTACGCCTACGCTTGTACGCACCATGAATAAAGACTCGCGTTTCGCATCAGGAATCTGAGACGTACGCGTCGACCCTCCAAAGACGACAGATCGGACCCTTCCTTCCAGCGGATCTCTGTATCCGATCCGGAGCCCGTAAACGCTCGACAATCTTCAGCCAGGTATCCGGATATTGGATTTTCATTCTCGTCCTGCACCTCTGCCACGATGCTTCCGCGACCGGACGGACATCCGTCGAACAAGCCGCTCCAGGCCGGCAATGTTTCGTCGGCCTCGTCTGGGCCACGGACGGCCCCGTTCACGATGAGTTTTGAGCCACGCACCTGGAACGGCCGGGAAACCACAACCCCCTCACCCGTCGCATCCAGCCTGCAGAACGCGTCACGCGGGACGCAGGCGACACCGATCTGGCCGTCGTGTGCCTCGGGAAGTGCGTTGTGAGGAACGCTGAACCCGGAGTAGTAGAACCAAAGCAATCCGTCCTTCTCTACTGGTGAAGAGGCCGGATAGACCATCATGCTGTCGAAGCTCGAACCGAAGTAGCGGTTCGTGGGAACAAGGTGCATGAACAGCCTGCGCTCGCACGCCCTGTGCCAGTTCAGCCCGTCGTGGCTGTAGGCGAGCTGTATATCGACGGTCTGCGGGTAGGTGTGATAGACCCAGATCAGACCCAGATAGAGCCCGGCGTATGGAAAGGCCGACATCCCGTAAAACTGGGTGTCCGGGCCGTCGTTCACGTCTGGGGCGAGCACCAGCCGGCTCTCCCGCCATTCGACGAAATCCTCGCTGATCGCCCGTGACACCGTGCGAATCGATTGTCCCGGCGTCTTGTGATATAGAAGATACGATCCTGAGCTCGGATCTCGCATCACACTGAACGTGTCGCCGCTGGCCCATGCGGGAACGACCGGGACCTGTCCGTGATCCACCCAGTGAATGCCGTCGGCGGAGAAGGCGACATATACTCCCTCCAAATCTCCTTTTCGCGACCAGTATGCGAGCTTGTAGCGCTGTGGACCCGCTTCATCATCCTTGATCACGCTGTGCGTCCAGTCCACGCCCCTCAGGACAATGTTGTTCGCGGTCGATCCATTGTGGTCGTGGATTCCGAGCTCCGGTTTTCCCCACGTGGTTCCATCCTCCGAGACGGCATAGCAGAGATAATTATCGACATCAGGCTTTTCGGTCGAGGGCTGCGCATTGTACCACATCTTGAAAAGCCGGTCATCTTCGTCATAGATGACCGTGCCCGGCTGCATCGCGAGATATCCTTCCCACGGCCGGTCAGCCTTCAGGATCGGGTTTCCGGGATGCTTCGTGGGGTGGTTCAGCGTTCGCCAGACGCCGGACATCCGCTCCACCCAGTGTTCGTCCACGGCCAACTTGTGGATCAGCTGTTTTGACATCAGTCTCCACCTGTTTCAGGTCGAAACTGGAAGGCATATAGGTCAGCATCCTTCATCACGAACCGGAGCCGAACCGGTTCGCCCGCAAGTCTGGACATATCTGTCTCGCCCGACCAACTGATCACTCGCTCGATCTGGTCTCCGAAGATGTCGTCGCAATCCTTCTCGGTATATCCTGTTATGGGTTTGCCGTCACCGGATTGGACCTCCACCCTAATTCCCCCTGCGGCGGAGGTGGAGAAGTTGATGGCCAGCTGGCGCCCTTGAAACGTGAACGGCTTCGTTACCATCTCACCTCCGCTCAAAGGCGCCTGCACGGAGACGAAGCCGTCGATCCTGAGCGTATGTCGGCGCAGCTTGCTGCCCCTTCCCCGGCGATAGCCTTCGCTGACGTAGATCGAGAGGTCGTTCGGTGCACCGGAGATGTCAGACGCCGTTTCGACCAGCCCCCAGTTCTGGAAATTGTCCCCGTAGACCCAGCGTCCGATGCCCTGTGGTCCGGGTCGGATGAAGGCCTCGTCCCAGCGCCGGAAGCTGTGGGCGTCTCGGCTGCTCATGAACAGCCCGTCGGTATAACTCGTACCGGTGCGCCGCGTCTGTTTCTCAGCCAGCATCCGGTTGAAATCCGTCAGTACACCTCGGTCGTGAACGTAGCGCGAAGGGAATCCCAGAAAAATGTGAGGTGCGCGATAGTAGGGAATCACCTGGTTCGTGTAGAGATGTTCCACGGGAGCACCCGGGTATTCCAGCCACGCGCCTGGAGTCCAGTTCAGGAAGTCTTTTGAAGTGCCTGTCTTTATATCGCGGATTCCTTCCTTGAAGTCCCGGAAGTAGGCGCGATATTCTCCGCGGAGGTCGTCCCAGAAGGCCAGGTTCTGGGAATCGAAGTAGCCATCCGTAATCACCGGCGCGTCGCTCATCAGTGACCAGTGAATGGCGTCAGGAGATTTGAACGCGAACAAAGTGAGTCTTTGCTCGCCGATGCCCCTGCCCAGACCTTTGTATCGCGCGTCTGGCTCACAATCCGGGTTCGTGTCCTTGAATGGAGTAAAGCAGTGGGTTCCGATTCCCTCGATGATGATGTTATTGTCCCTGCTGCCGTTGAAGGCTACAAGCTCAAGCCGCGGTTTGGTCCAGTGGATGCCGTCCTGGCTTTCAGCATAGCAGGCGAACTCCGGATGAGGCTCCTCGCCGGTCTCTTCGTCCACCTGGTTGCCGGCGTAGTAGAGCCTGTAAAGGCCGTCGTCCTGGAAAACGGTGTCGTAGATACTGGCATTTCCCTCCCACGGCTCCTGATGCTCCAGGACAATCTCCCGAGGTGTGGGTCTGTGGAGCCGTGAGGAAACTCCGGACACGCGATCGATCAAAAAATCGTCCACGAGTAACTCCAGTCGGCTGCCGATGTCAATCACGCTCCCAGACTCCTTTCTCTCGATCTACTGAGTTCCACGATCTGCTACCATCCATGCACAAAGTGACGGGACGTCTGAAACCACCATCACTCCACTAGCCTCCGACCCGCACCCTCTGAAGCCGCTGCTCCTCTTTGGCCTGGGTGGTCTGAGTCAGCCGAATGCGATGGGCAAGCATCTTCTGAACCAGCTCACTCGACACCTGTTCATAGCCTGCCACACCTGCGAGGTTTTCGAGTTCTCGGGGATCTCTGGCGAGGTTGAAGAGCTGTTCTACTCCCCCCTGTTCCGGGTCGAACACGAGTTTCCAGTTCCCGGTTCGGATCATGGCGGCCGTGGCGAGTTCTGCGAAGATCGCCGCACGCACGGACCCCCTCCGTCCCTCCACAATCGAGAGAATGTCCCTTCCGTCACGGCGCTCCATCAGGGGCGCGGGATCGACGCCCGCGAGGTTGAGGAGGGTCGGATACAGGTCCAGGAGTGAAACCAGGGCCTGGCTGACGCCGGGCACGAGTCGACTTCCTGTCGGGATGCCGGGGCCGCACACAATGAACGGCACACCCACGCTCGCCTCGTAGAAGAACCGTTTGTCCCACAGCCCGAAATCGCCCAGCATGTCCCCGTGGTCAGAGATAAAGACGATCACCGTATCTTCCAGAATCCCTCTCTCCTCGAGGGATTCGACCAGGCGACCGACGGCACGATCGATAATACTGCATTTGTCCATGTAGTGTGCCCGCAGCACCCGGGTCCGGTCGCTGTCGGGCACTCCGATCGGCTCGGGCATGTCTTCTGGCTCGTGCTGCAGATCCCCAGGGTGCCAGTATGGGGGATGCGGTCCAATAAAGGAGAGATTCAGGTAGAACGGCCGATCTTCCCGATAGCCGTCCACGAACTCACAGCCCCGGCGCCCGATAAAGCCGTCTTCGCATTCCTCTTCGCCGAAGGGATAGGGGCCGCACGCCTCGGCGTGCTTTGCCTGGATCTTGCGATACTCATCCAGCTTTCCCTTTTTCCTCAAGTCATGCGTGTACTCATCGTCATTGTGCAGGTTCTCATCGGCGTCCGCCACCTGAAACACGGTGTCGAAACCGTAGCGCTTGATCTCGTCATCATTGTCAGTCACATCCACGTTAAGGCCGTAACAGTCGATGTAGTGATGCTTGCCGATCATCGCCGTGTGATACCCGGCCGATTGCAGGTGATGCATGAAGGTATCATCCCGCAGTTCAGGACGAAGCGGACCGGACATATTCCCGCAAATGTCGTTCTGCGAGGGATACAGCCCTGTGATGAGGGAGGTCCGGGAAGGCTGGCACAGAGGGGCCGAGCAGTAGGCATTCAAGAATTGCGTACCGCGCTCGGCGAGGCGCCGCAGGTTCGGCGTGCTGGGGCCGACGGCATCACGTCTGAAGTGATCCGTCATGATAAGCACGATGTTCGGCCGCCTTGAATCACTCATGATGATCTACCCCAGTTTTATGAGTTTCCCCATCCATAGTTCACTGCGGACCGCCCCCAAGACCCAGTCGACCGATCGGGACCCCGATTAGTTGGGTGATTCGAGCCACGAACGACGATCCACGGGTTCTAACAATGCATAACGTATTCAACAGCCAAAATTTGTCATCCCGAGGAGCCCTTCAAGTCATTACGAATGTTTCGATAAAATTCAGAGCATCCAGCCGACGAGGGATCTCAAGAGTGAGGTACTCACTGAATCAAGTCTTGATGTAACGGCTGTTGAGATTCCTCGCTGACGCTCGGAATGACAAGGTGGAGCACGGTAGACGCTATCCATATGCTTCCGAATGTTTGTCCTTTCGTGATGATCCTTTGTGTCTACTCGTGACCCAGCTATTTACGATCCACGAACCACGATCCACTGTTCTACGGTACCCGTATTTTGGTTTCCCGGTACACGGTCATTTCGAGTGAACGCCGTGCATCGTCCCGTAGCCCCGGAGGTAAGGAAACCAGATGACATCTACAATCGTGGAGACAGCAAGCCCCACCAGATATCCGATGATCACACCGTACCAGAACGGCTTCGAGCGCTCATACAGGCGCACGCCGCCCAACCTGAGGACGATCGTCTTGAACAGCCAGAGGAGCATCATACTGAAACCGAACCGGTGTGGGAACGCCAGCCCGACGGGGTGAATCGGCCAGGAAGTGAATCGACTCCCCAGGAACATCAGCAGACCCCCCTCCGCCGCACCGATAAGCCAGACAAGAAGCTTTTGTGGGTCGAAGACCGATGGATCTGTCGCTTCTATGTCCGTAACGAGGGTCACTAACCTCCCGCTGAACCCCGGCCAGCCCACGTTCATCCCGCCCTCTGTAAGGTTGAGATCCAGGTGCGTCCAGCACTGTACCACGTAGCCGGTCACCAGCGCGGCGGGCAGCGCTCCGACCACCAGGGGATGGCGTCGTAAGGCATCTCCGATCAATCGGAAGAAGTGTGCAATGGCCGGAATCGCCACCATCCGGGAGGTCCCCCCGTTGAATCCCGACCCGTGTACGACCTGTATACCGGTGAGGTCCCGTGGCGTATAGCTTGCTGTGCCAAAAATCGATTTCATGATCATCCAGCCCTTGCGGCCCGGAGGAACCAGAAACACGAACCCTGTCGCCGCAGCATACTTTGAGACTGCGAAGTAGGCAATAAACAGCAGAGTGAGCTGGAGCAGCGTCGCTGACAGTCCGAATCCGACTGATTTGAACCAGCCCATCAGGAAGATCGTACACACGAAAAATCCGATCCAGGCCGTCCTGTAAGTCACCGGCAGCCCGTCGTCATTCGATCGGAGTCCTGAAAACGCCTTTTGAAAGGTCTCCATCAGGTGACGCCGGGCCACCCAGAGGGACCAGACCACCAGGAAGACCATCGCACCGTGTGCCTCCAGAGCCATCGCGTCCCTGGGCGTCGCAGGCTGTCCCTCCAGCCCGAGAACGAATCCCGTCCGGTTCATGAATCCCTCTTTCACGATGTTCAGAACATAAAAGACCCAGAAACTGAACAGGATGTTCAGGGGACAATGGTAGGCAAGCCCCATGAAGAGCGGATGCACCCTCACGTTGTAGGGCGGGAAGTAGGGCCCGAGGTCGATGTCCTTGAACATCGGATGGTAATAGAGCGTGATCTTGGGCAGCGTGAGGACGAAGTAACCCACGATGTTCCAGCCGATCACGCCAAACGTGCAGGCGAATCCGAGCCAAAAAACCGGTTTCTTGAAGGCCTCGGGAATCGGGCTGCTGCCCGACTCTCGCATAAGGTCCAGCGGAAATGCCGCCAGGGGGAAATTCAGACGCTCCCGTTCAGCCCACTGTCGGTAGAACAGGACGCTGGCAAAGAAACCCGCAAAGATCAACCCCGCCGTTCCCGCAAACCACCAGAACAGCGGCCTGAGCCATTCCAACCATAGGACGGACTCCCCCGGCTTCAGTCCCAGCATATACTGGTCCGCGGCCCGACTTCCCTGCTGGAGGTAGAGGAAATCCGGAATGTAGGGTCCAGCGACCTCCCAGAACCGGTCTTCGGGAGAGGAAAAGTAGGCCGGGCCCGTCATGTCCCAGAACATGTAGCCGACCATGCCGATCCCGGGAATCTGACCGATCAGCCAGGTCAGACCGAAGATCGTCATCACCTCGGTGCGTGACAGGGCCAGGCGGGGGATCGTCAGCCTCAGCAGGATGTTGATGCCGCTCCAGAGCATCAGCGCGAGCAGCGCCGTGACAGGCATGAAGGTGCGGACCAGCCCGCGCCCGTAATTCTCCGCGAACACGCACATCGCCGCGATCGTGATCAGGCCGAGCACGAACGCGCGCACCGTCAGCCTTTCAGGCGGACGCGTTGCGTCAACCTCCGGCTCTATTCGTCTATATGCGACGCTTGATTCCACGTTACCTCACTGAAGACAGGCCCTCACCCCCGGCCCCTCTCCCACACGTGGGAGAGGGGAGAAAATCAAGACGCTTCTTCCCTCTCCCATTTATGGGAGAGGGAAGCGAGGCAGGGTGAGGGCCATTTACTTCGAATGAACCATGTGCATCGTCCCGTAGCCCCGCAAGGTCGGAAACCAGATGACATCCACGACCGTGGAGATCGCAAGTCCAAACAGATATCCGATGATGACACCGTACCAGAACGGTTTCGAGCGCTCGTACAGGCTCACGCCGCCCAGCCTGAGTATGATGGTCTTGAACAGCCAGAGGATCATCATGCTGAAACCGTACCCGTGTGGGAAGGCCAGCCCGACCGGGTGAATCGGCCAGGACATGAACCGACTTCCGAGGAACATCAGAAAACCTGCCTCTGCGGCTCCGAGGATCCAGACAGCCAATTTTTTCGGGTCGAACACCGACGGATTTGTCGCTTCGATGTCCGCAACGAGGGTTCTCAACCTCCCGCTGAACCCCGGCCAGCCTATGTTCAACCCGCCCTCCGTATGGTTGAGATCCAGGTGCGCCCAGCACTGTACCACGTACCCAGTCACCAGCGCGGCAGGCAGCGCCCCGACCACCAGGGGATGGCGTCGTAAGGCGTCTCCGATCAATCGGAAGAAGTGTGCAATGGCCGGAATCGCAACCATCCGGTTGGTCCCCCCGTTGAATCCCCAGCCGTGAACGACCTGTATGCCGGTCAGGTCCCTCGGCGAAAAGTTCACTGTTCCCACGATCGATTTCATGATCAGCCAGCCTTTTCGGCCCGGAGGGACCAGAGACACGAACCCTGTCGCGGCGGCATACTTTGAAACGGCGAAGTAGGCGACAAATAGGAGCGAAAGCTGAAGCAGCGTCGCGCCCACGCCGAAGCCGACCGACCTGAACCAGCCCATCAGGAAGATCGTACACACGAAAAATCCGATCCAGGCCGTCCTGTAGGTCACCGGCAGCCCGTCGTCATACGAACGGGGTCCGGAGAACGCCTTTTGCAGGGTCTCCTTAATGTGACGCCGGGCGACCCAGATCGACCAGACCACCAGGAAGACCATCGCACCGTGCGCCTCCAGAGCCATCGCGACCCCGGGCGTCGCAGGCTGTCCCTCCAGTCCGACGACGAAACCCGTCCGGTTCATCAGCCCCATCTTCAGGATGTTCAGACAGTAGAAGACCCAGAAACTAAAAAGAATGTTCAGCGGACAGTGATACGCCAACCCCATGTAGAGCGGATGCACCCTCACGTTAAAGGACGGGAAGTGGGGCCCGAGGTCGATGTTCTTGAACATCGGATGGTAATACAGTGTGATCTCGGGCAGTGTCAGGACGAAGTAGCCCACGATGTTCCAACCAATCACGCCAAAGGTGCAGGCGAATCCGAGCCAGAATACCGGTTTCTTGAAGGCCTCGGGAATCGGGCTGCTGCCCGACTCTCGCATAAGGTCCAGAGGAAACGTCGCCAGGGGGAACGTGAGGCGCTCCCGCTCCGCCCACTGCCGGTAGAACAGGACGCTTGCAAAGAAGCCGGCAAAGATCAGCCCCGCCGTTCCCGCAAACCACCAGAACAGCGGCCTGAGCCATTCCAACCAAACGATGGACTCTCCCGCCATCAGGCCCAGCATATACTGCTCCGCGGCCCGACTTCCCGGCTGGAGGTAGAGGAAATCCGGGAAGTAGGGTCCTGCGACCTCCCAGAACCGGTCTTCGGGAGAGGAAAAGGAGGCCGGGCCCGCTATGTCCCAGAACATGTAGCCGACCATGCCGATACCTGGAATCGCGCCGATCAGCCAGGTCAGACCGAAGATCGTCATCACCTCGAGGCGCGACAGGGCCAGGCGGGGGACCGTCAGCCTCAGAAGGATGTTGATTCCGCTCCAGAGCATCAGCGCGAGCAGAGCCGTGACCGGCATGAACGTCCTGACCAACCCTCGACCGTAATTCTCAGCGAACACGCACATGGCCGCGATCGTGATCAGGCCGAGCACGAAAGCGCGCACGGTCAGACGTTCAGGCGGACGCGCTGCGTCGATCCCCGTCTCGGCATCTATCCGTTTATATGCGACGCTGGATTCCACATTACCTCACTGAAGACAGGCCCTCACCCCCGGCCCCTCTCCCATTTATGGGAGAGGGATGCCGAGCGGAAGCGAGGCAGGGTGAGGGCCATTTACTTCGAATGCAGCATGTGCATCGTCCCGTAGCCCCGCAAGGTCGGAAACCAGATGACATCCACCGCGGTCGAAACCATCAGCCCGACCAGATAGCCGACAACAACGCCATACCAGAACGGTACGGAGCGGCGATACAGGGACACGCCGCCGAACCTGAGGATGAGGTACTTGGGCAGCCAGATCAAGAATATGCTGAATCCGTAGCCGGTGGGAAAGGCCAGCGCGATCGGGTGGAGCGGCCACCCGGTAAATCGGGACCCGAGGAGGCTCAACAGACCTGCCTCTACCCCTCCAATCATCCAGACCCCCAGCCGCTGGGGATCGAAGACGGACGGACTGGTCGCCTCGATGTCGGATACGAGCCCACGCAGGTGACGTCCGACACCTCCGAACCCGGTATTCATGGCTCCCTCGGCATAGTTGAGATCCATGTGCGCCCAGCTTTGGGCAATGTAGCCCACAAGCAGGGCTGCGGGCAACGCACCCCAGACCAGCGGAACTCGCCGAAAGGCGTTTCCGATCAGTCGGAAAAAGTGAACGATTGCCGGGACCGCGAGCGGCCTGGAATAGCCCCCCGCAAGCCCGCTAAAATCCCCGATCAAGATTCCTACGAGGTTGCGGGGCGAAAACCCCCGGGTCCCCAGAATCGACTTCAGAATCGGTCCGCCCGTTCGACCCCGAACCTGCAGGAAAACAAACCCGCTCGCGGCTGTATACTTGGCCATCCCCAAATACATGACAAAGTAGAGGGCGAGTTGAAGGAGCGCAACGTGCAGGCTGAAGCCCGCGGCAATTAACCAGCCGGTCAAGAACAACGTCGACCACAGAAATCCGAGCCAGGCGATGCGGTATCTGACCGGCAGGCCGTCATCTCTGTGGGTCTCTCGAAAGGCCTTTCGGAAGGTCTCCTTCAGGTGGTTCCGGGCCACCCAGAGTGACCAGGCCACCAGGAAGACCATTGCACCGTGGGCCTCCAGCATCAGAATCTCTCTGGGTTCGGCCGTCTGTCCCGCAAGACCGACGGTAAATCCAATTCGGTTCATCATTCCAGTCTTGAAGATCCTCAATACATAAAAGACCCAGAAACTGAACAGGATGTTGAGCGGACAATGGTAGGCCAGGCCCATATACAGCGGATGCACCCTCACATTGAAAGGAGGGAAGTACCGACCGAGATCGATGTTCTTGAACATGGGATGGTAGTAGAGCGTGATCGCCGGCAGCGTGAGGATGAAGTATCCCGCGATGTTCCAGAAGATCACCCCGGCTGTGCACGCAAATCCCACCCAGAAGATCGGCTTTTTGAAGGCGTCCGGAACCCGACTGCCTTCGGACTCCTGGAGTAGTTCTGTCGGGAAGGTGGACAGAGGAAAGTTCAATCGTTCCTTTTCGGACCACTGCCTGTAGAACAACACACTGGCGAAGAACCCCGCCATCACCATAGCCGCTGTAGCGGTAAACCACCAGAAAATCCGCCCGACCCACGGCTGCCAGGGCATCGCCTCTCCTGGCCTCAGCCCAAGGTAGTACTGTTCGATGACCGGACTCCCCTGCTCGAAAAACAAATGCATAGGAAAGTAAGGACCCGCGACCTCCCAGAACCGGTCTTCCTGGGTGGAAAAATAGGCCGGGCTTGCGATCGACGAGAACATACTGCCGATCATACCGATTCCTGGCAGCGTCCCCACCAGCCAGGTCATCCCGAAGATCGTCAGCAACTCGATCCGCGACAACGCCAGGCGCGGGAACGAACATTTTAGCAGGATGTTGATCCCGATCCAGGCCACCAGCACGAGCAGGGCCGTCACAGGCATGAATGTTCGGACCAGCCCCCTGCCGTAGTTCTCGGCGAACAGGCACATCCCCACGATAGAGATCAAGCCGAGCAGGAAGGCACGGCCTGTCACGCGCTCTCTACCTGGTTCAAGCGCCTGATCTTGCATCTCTATATGTGCGATACTCGATTCCATTTCACCTCTTGAAATCCGGGTACCGGGTACCGGGGTTCTGCCACACCCATCAAACGAATTAGGCGTCACCGCTCTTCCCGAAATTCAAATCCCCGCTACCCCCCTTTTCCAAAGGCTCTTCACCGAATTTAGGGGAGGTCATGAGCAGATTTCGAGAAAAAAGTGGCTATCTCTCCTTGCTCCCTAGGCTGTTCGCCCCACCCAAGAACCCCATGCCTCCGGCGGTCTACTTTTCTTGTCTCGCCACAAGAAAAGTAGACAAAAGAAGGGCGCCGCTCAAACGCCGCGGGGGCTCGGGCCGCGGCACCTCACCCTCAGTGGAAAGGACGGGGGCGGCAATCAGGGCGGGACTCCTGCCCCACAGAACGCCCACTATGGGACCGGCCCAGAGGGCCTAACCGCGTGGGAGGTGAAAGAACGAGGTTGCATCGGAGTCGCACACCGCGGCCCTGATGACTTTGAGCGATGCATCTCGCGAGTTACAGAGACGCCGGCAAGCGGGCGAGTCTACAATTAGAGCTTAATACCTTAACCCCAACATTCGGCGAAGAACCTTTCCAAAGGGGGAACATTACTTAGCTGAAAGAGTACTCACCTCCGGAGTAGAATCCTCCCCCTTTAACAAAGGGGGACTGAGGGGGATTTCCCGATAATGATCAGAAATTGATTACCGACGAACGACGGCTTTCTACCAGTGATGAGGCAGGCCGTGAGCGGTCCCGTATCCGCGCACGTAAGGAAAGAACATGATGTCGACGGTGGCATAAAACCAGACGGCCATGATATATCCGACGATAAGGCCGTAAAAGAAAGGAACAGACTTTCGATACAGGGCCACCCCGCCGAATCGGAGGATGATAATCTTCGGCAGCCAGGTATGAACAGGGCGGCCTCCGTGACTCCGACCCCCCAGACGGTCAGCTTCTCGACGTCGAAGACCGTGGGGTCGGTCCCCTCGATATCTGAGACCAGGCCCAGCATGGCCCCCGGGATCCCGCTGAAGGCGACGTTCATCCCGCCTTCCGTGTGGCTGTTGTAGAGGTGTGTCCAGCACTGGGTGGTGTAGCCCGTGATGAGAGCGGCAGGCAGGGCAAGCCAGATCAGTGGATGCCGACGCAGGGCACTACCCAGCATTCGAAAGACGTGGGAGATCCCGGGAATCGCCAGCATCCGCGCCGTGGAACCTACAAACGCGTTTTGCTCCACGACCACCAAACCCACCAGGTTGGATGGCGAGAATTTCTCCGTCCCGAGGATTGACTTCAGGATCAACGTGCCCTTTCCTCCCGGGACCCGGAGGAAGATGAACCCCGTTGCTGCCGCGTACTTCGCCATCCCGAAGTAGATGATGAACAACAGGGACATCTGCAGAAGGGCCACGGGCAGGCTGAAGCCGACCGTCATCAGCCAGCCCAGGAGAAAAATCGCGGCCCCGAGGAAACCGAGGTAGGCCGTTCGGTAGGATACCGGAGCCCCATCATCCTCGTGACGGCGACTCAGGAAGGCCTTTTGAAACGTCTCTTTCAGGTGACCTCTCGCGACCCACACGGACCAGAGCACCAGCACCACCAGGGCCCCGTGGCTCTCCAGTGTCAGGATGTCTCTCGGGTCGGCGGGTTGGCCTTCCACCCCGACAGAGACCCCGGTCCGGTTCATGATCCCTTGTTTGAGAATACTCAAGAGATAGAAGAACCAGATGTTGAAAAGGATGTTCAACGGACAGTGATAAGCCAGGCCAATGATAAAGGGGTGTACGCGAACGTTCAGGGGAGGGAAATCACGGGCAATCAGGATATACTTGAAGTCACGATGATCGTAGAGTGACATCCGGGGCAAATCGAGAATGAACCAGCCCGCCACGTTCCAGGCGAGGAGCCCAAACGTCGTCGCAAACCCGATCCAGAAGATGGGATTCCTGACGAAGCCCGGCAGCCGACTCTCCTCTGATTCCTGAAGCAGCTCCACAGGAAAAGTCGCCAGAGGGAAGACAAGCCGCTCTTTGTCCGCCCATTGCCTGTAAAAGATCACGCTTGCAAAGAATCCTGCCATCACCACGCTCAAGATCCCCACGAACCACCAGTAGAGGCGAACGAACCACGCTTCCCAGGAAATTACCTCACCTACGCGCAGTCCGAGATAGTAGGGCCCCACGACCGGGCTACCCTGCTCGAACAGGAGAAATTCCGGGACGTAGAGCCCCACGACCTCCCAGAAGCGGTCTTCGGGCGTGGAGAAATAGGCCGGACCCGTGACGTAATGCATCAGGTAGCCGACCAGACCAAGACCCGGGAGCGTTCCGACCAGCCAGGTCATGCCAAAGATCATAAGGATCTCTGTACGAGACAGCGCCACGCGCGGATATGCGCTCTTGAGCACCAGATTGATCGCGATCCACACCATGAACATCAGCAGAGCCGGCATCGGCATGAAGCTCCTGACAAGGCCCCTCCCGTAGTGCTCCGAGAAGATGCACATCACGACGATCGTCACGAGCCCCAGGACGAACGCACGTGGCGTCACGCGCTCGGGAGGTCGCCCTGGATCGGCGACCGGCTCGGGTTGCATCACCCTATGTGCAATGCTCGATTCCAATTTACCCCTTGAAATCCGGGTACCGGGTACAGGGTACCGGGGTTCGAAAACCAACAAAAATCCTGACTCTTAAAATTCTGTCTTTTACGGTACCCGGTACCCGTGTTTTGGTTTCCCGGTACGCGCTCGTTAGTCATGGTGAGGCAAGCCGTGGAAGGTCCCATATCCGCGGACGGAGGGAAAGAAAATGATATCCACAGCGGCCGCGTACAAGATACCCACTAGGTACCCGACGATCATCCCATAAAAGAAGGGAACCGACCTGCGATAGAGCAGCACCCCGCCGAGTCTAAGGATGATGATCTTGGGCAGCCAGACGAGGAAAACGCTGAATCCGTAGTAGGTGGGGAAGGCCAGGCCCACGGGATGAATCGGCCATCCTGTGAACCTCGTCCCAAGGAAGGTGAACAGACAGGCTTCAGCCGCCCCCACGATCCAGACGAGCAGCTTCTGGACATCGAAGGTAGACTGGCCGCTCCCGCCGATTTGAGAGACCAGGTCCAGCATTCGCATCCCGGTGAAGGCGACATTCATGCCGCCTTCCCTGTGGCTGAGGTCTAGATGTGCCCAACACTGGGCGGTGAAACCGGTGATGAGTGCCGCAGGCAGCGCGAGTGAAATCAGGGGATGCCGCTTCAAAGCCGTCCCGAGCATACGAAAAAGGTGCGGGATCCCGGGAATCGACAGCATCCGGGAGGTCGTGCCCGCGAAGCCATTTATATCGACCATCTTCACGCCCACAAGGTTGGACGGGGAGAGATTTCTAATCCCGATAATGGACCGAAGAATCACGGCGCCTTTGTTCCCCGGAACCCTCAGGGAGATGAACCCGGTGGCCGCGAGATATTTTGCCGTCCCGAAGTAGATAACGAAAAGCAGGGCCATTTGCAGAAGGGCAAACGGCAGGCTGAACCCGGTCGACACTAGCCATCCCAACAGAAAAATGGCAGCGCAGACAAAACCGAGGTAGGCCGTTCGGTAGGTCACTGGAGCACCGTCGTCTTCGGCACGACGGAAAAAGAAGGCCTTCTGGAACGTCTCCCTCAGATGGCCCCTTCCGATCCACACAGACCAGATCACAAGGACTACGAGCGCGCCGTGACTCTCCAACGTCGTGATATCTCTTGGCGCTGCCGGTTGGCCTTCGAGGCCGACAGAGAATCCGGTTACATTCATCAGTCCTATTTTCAAAATATTCAGAACATAGAAAAACCAGATGTTGAACAGGATGTTTAGGGGAGCATGATAGGCCAGTCCGATGATAAATGGGTGAACGCGCACATTGAGGGGCGGAAAGTCTCGAGCGAGAGTGATGTTCTTAAAGGTCTCATGATCGAACAAGGTGATTCGGGGTAGGTCAAGGATGAAGTACCTCGCCACATTCCACGCGAGAATCCCGAACGTAAAAGCAAACCCCGCCCAGAACACCAGGTTTCTGAGCACATCAGGCAGTCGATTCCCCGCGGATTCCTTAAGGAGCTCGACCGGAAAGGTCGCCAGCGGAAACACGAGCCGCTCCTTATCCGCCCACTGCCTGTAGAAGACGACACTGGCAAAAAACCCCGCCAGCGCCAGACTCGAGAGCCCGACAAACCACCAGTAGAGCCGAAAAAACCACTCGCTCCAGACAATCGCCTCTCCCGGGCGAAGTCCGAGGTAGTAGGTCGCCACGGCCGGGTTACCCTGATCGAACAAAAGGAATCTGGGTAGATAGAGCCCCACCACCTCCCAGAACCGGTCCTCGGGCGTCGAGAAATAGGCCGGAGCCGTGACCTCGAACATCAAGTAGCCCACCACACCGAGGCCCGGCAGCGTCCCGACGAGCCAGGCCATCCCGAAAATGGTCAAAAGCTCGGTTTGGGACAGTGCCAGCCGTGGAAGAGTCAACTTGAGCAGAATGTAGATCCCGAACCAAAGCGTAAACATGAGCAGCGCCGGAACGGGCATATTGCTTCTGATCAGGCCCCTACCATAGTTCTCGCTTAAGAGACACATGGCCACAATCGTGATCAGGCCGAGCACGAAGGCCCGGCCTGTCACCCGCTCCCGAGGTCGCCCTGGAACGGTGTCCGTCTCGGGATGCATCTCCCTATGTGCAATGCTCGATTCCAATTTACCCCTTGAAATCCGGGTACCGGGTACAGGGTACCGGGGTTCGAAAACCAACAAAAATCATGACTTTTAGAATTCTGTGTTTTACGGTACCCGGTACCCGGCCTTTTACCAGTGATGTGGCAGGCCGTGAGCGGTCCCGTATCCGCGTACGAAGGGAAAGAAGATGATGTCGACGATTGCATAGAACCAAACGGCCATGATATACCCGACGATGAGGCCATAAAAGAAGGGAACAGATTTTCGATACATGGCCACCCCGCCGAACCGGAGGATGATGAACTTCGGCAGCCAGGTCAGGAACACGCTGAACCCGTAGCGGGTTGGAAAAGCCAACCCCACCGGATGAATCGGCCAGCTGGAAAATCGCGTTCCCAACAATATGAACAGGGCGGCCTCAGCAACCCCGACCCCCCAGACGATCAGCTTCTCCGTATCGAAGACCGTCCGATCGCTCCCCTCTATCTGTGGTACCAGGCCCAGCATGGCGGCTCCGGCCCCGCTGAAGGCGACGTTCATCCCGCCTTCCGTGTGGCTGTTGTAGAGGTGCGTCCAGCACTGGGCGGTGTAGCCAGTGATCAGCGCGGCAGGAAGTGCAAGCGAAATCAGCGGATGCCGTCGGAGTGCGTTACCCAGCATTCGAAACACGTGGCAAATCCCTGGAATCGCCAGCATCCGGGCCGTCGCCCCGGCGAACGAATTTCGCTCCACGATCACAAAACCCACCAGGTTGGATGACGAGAAGTTCTCCGTCCCGAGGATGGACTTCAGGATCAACGTGCCCTTACTCCCGGGGACCCGGAGGAAGATGAACCCCGTTGCTGCGGCATACTTCGCCATTGCGAAGTAGATGATAAACAACAGGGACATCTGGAGGAGGGCTACGGGCAGACTGAAGCCAACCGCCATCAGCCAGCCCAGTAGAAAGATCGCGGCCCCGAGGAAACCCAGGTAAGCCGTTCGATAAGAGACCGGGGCCCCATCATCCTCGTGACGGCGACTTAGAAAAGCCTTTTGAAACGTCTCTTTCAGATGACCTCTTGCGACCCACACAGACCAGAGCACCAGCACCACCAGGGCCCCGTGGCTCTCCAGCGTCAAGATGTCTCTTGGGTCGGCGGGTTGGCCTTCCAGACCGACAGAGAACCCGGTCCTGTTCATGATCCCTTCTTTTAAAATATTCAAGAGGTAGAAAAACCAGATGTTGAACAGGATGTTCAGAGGACAGTGATAGGCCAGGCCAATGATGAAGGCGTGGAAGCGAACGTTCAACGGAGGGAAATCCCGGGCAATCAAGACATTCTTGAAGATATAATGGTCATAGAGGCTGATCCGGGGCAAAGTGAGAACGAACCAACCCGCCACGTTCCACGCGAGGAGCCCGAACGTCGTGGCAAACCCGAGCCAAAAGACCGGATTCCTGACAAAGTCGGGTAATCGACTCGCCTCTGATTCCTGCAGCAACTCCACCGGAAAGGTCGCCAGAGGAAAGACGAGTCGCTCTTTGTCCGCCCACTGTCTGTAAAAGATCACGCTTGCGAAGAATCCGGCCATCACCACACTCAAGATCCCCACGAACCACCAGTAAAGCCGGACGAACCACGCTTCCCAGGCAATCACCTCGCCCGCACGCAGCCCGAGATAGTAGGGCCTTACGGCCGGGTTATCCTGTTCGAACAATAGGAACCTTGGGACGTAAAACCCCACGACCTCCCAGAACCGGTCTTCAGGGGTCGAGTAGTAAGCCGGACCCGCGACATTGCGCATCAGATAGCCGACCAGGCCAAGGCCCGGGAGCGTGCCGACCAGCCACGCCATGCCGAAGATCGTCAGCACTTCAGTGCGGGACAGCGCGACGCGCGGGTAGGCGCTCTTGAGCACCAGGTTGATCGCGATCCACACCATGAACATCAGCAGCGCCGGCATCGGCATGAAGCTTCTTACTAGGCCTCTCCCATAGTTCTCCGAGAAGATGCACATCGCAACGATCGTCACGAGCCCCAAAACGAACGCACGCGGTGTCACTCGCTCTGGAGGATGGTCAGTTGCGACCTCCGTTTTGGGCCGGATCGCTTCAGGGATGTTGGATGCCACTTTTTCTCCCAAACTCAGAGTTGGCGGGCTGAGAGATAAAGATATAAGTTGCTGTTTAGTATCAAGTTGTGAAACTCTCTCCGCTGACCAACAGGGTGGGGATCACACACAAGGTCGGAGTGTGTCTGTGGTGCGAAGCAAGGTAATATATCCTCGATCTACAGTTGGCGAAAAAAGAAAATCGCCGGGAGGTTTGCGTCAGCCTCTCCCGGCGATTTCTTTTCCCCTCTGTCTTACTTTAGGAGCGATTCTCTCCTATTTTCTGACAACAAGATCGATCAGCCTGAACGTGTAGTCCGCGGGATATCGCGCGATCTTGCCGCCCGGATCTTCGTAGTCCAGGCCTCCTCCACGGATGACGACCCGAGTGACCGTATTCTCGGGACGCGACGTGTCCCCGATCCTGAAATAGGCCGTGTTCTCATACAGTCCGCTCATCACGCTGCCTGGCACGCTGTAGCCGCTCGTCATGTTGTAGAAGATCTTCTGGATCTTCTTGATGTAATCTCTGCCCTCCTCTGCGGTCTCGAACTCAGGCGGCTCCTCGGTCAGCGCCGTCTGGATCCAGGCATTGTGTTGCCCGTTCATGTTGTCCACGCGCTGTCTCTTCACCAGTTTCTGGAGCTTGCGCAAATTATTGATGTCCTCTCCGGGTCCCCACCACTCCACGATGTTGTAGTTCTTCCCGGAGCATCCCGATCCGACGACCGTTACTGAGACGATCGGCTTCTCCTCCTCTATCGTAATCGCCCCCATCTCCGCGGCCAGTTCGATCCCCTTCCCGCCGCCTCGTGTCAGGAAGTTTTCCACCTTCACGTTCCGGTATCGGAACGGAACCGTGTAGACGTGGTGCTCCGTCTCGAAGACCTGCGGCTCGCGGATTTCTCCCAGAAACTCCGCCTCCGATTCCACCTCAGTAGAATATTTCGGCCGATCTTCCGCCGGAGGAAACAGCGTGTAGGTTGGAATCCCGTTCCCGTCTGTGTCCTGTTTGATCGGTTCTGTGCTCATTGTTATCCTCCTTGTGATGAAAACTGACATCTCTTCACGGCTAGTGTCACGGTAACCTCTTCTTTGATTATTAGATATTGGGTATTGCTGAAGGCCCTCACCCCCGGCCCCGCTCCCTCGTTTCAGTGCTCGCATAACTGTTTCATCAGTATGTACTCTCACCCACACGTGGGAGAGGGGAGAGGGTTACGCAGCATGCTTCTTCCCTCTCCCATTTATGGGAGAGGGATGCCGAGCCCCTCGACAGGCTCGGGATAAACTCCGCGAGGCAGGGTGAGGGCCCTTTCAAAAGGCCACAGGCAGCGCCTCTAACCCCCTGAACACAGCATTGTTCCAGGTCACGGCATCCGTCGCGAGTTTCAGATCAGGCATGCGATTGAGGATCGTGTTGATCGCGATCGGGGCCTCGATCCGTGACAGCGCCGCCCCCAGACAGAAGTGGACCCCGTATCCGAACGCGACGTGGCGGTTCGGCTTGCGCTCGATGTCCAACCGATCGGGATCCGGAAACTCTTCCGGGTCCCGATTCGCCGCGCCGACGAGCTGGAACACGAGCTGACCCTTCTGGATCTGTCTTCCGCGTAGTTCCAGATCTTCCATCACCACACGCCGGTTTCGCTGGAAGGGGCCCTCGTATCTGAGGAACTCCTCCACGGCCGTTTCGATCAGCGACGGATCGCGCTTCAGCTTAAGGAGCGCGTCCTGGTGCTGCAGCAGGGCATACAGCCCGCTCGAGATCAGGTTTGTTGTCGTCTCGTGGCCGCCGATCAAGATCGTGACACAGGTGGACAGCAGCTCTTCTTCCGTCAGCTTGTCGCCCGCCTCTTCCACTTCTACGAGATTGCCGATCAGGTCCTCGCGAGGCTCCTTTCGGCGCTGGTCGTAGATACCGCGGAAATACTCCCTCAATTCGAGCAGGGCTTCCTGAGATCGCAGCATTACCTCAGCCGTTGGACGGGGCGTAGCCATGAATTCGATGATCCTCCCAGACCATCCCTTCAGCCTGTCTCGGTCCTCCTGCGGCACCCCCATCAGCTCGGCGATCACGATGACGGGAAGCGGGTAAGCGAACTCCCGGATCACCTCCATCTCGCCCCTTGGTTGCACCTCGTCCAACAGCTCGTCCGTGATCTCCTGGATGTGGGACCGCAGACGCTCGAGTACGCGGGGGGAAAAGGCCTTGTGCACGAGTGCCCTCATGCGGGTGTGATCTGGCGGATCCACGTTGATCAGCCCGGTGGAATAGTGACGGATGAGCGGCGCGATCTTCTCGAGCACCGGCTCCGGCAGCTCACCTTCGATCACCCGGGTGAATCGACCCTTGCTCGAAAAACGCTTGTGGTCCTGCATCGTGGAGACGACGTCGTCATACCGCGTGAGCACCCAGCAGCCCCAGAGATCGCTCCAGTAGACAGGGTCCCTTTCACGAAGCTCGTGATAGACAGGATAAGGATTCTGTTCGAATTCAGCGGTTTGAAGCAGACCATCCAGCTCAGACACGATTCGTTTCTCCTAACGTACTGTGGCGAAAATATTTAGGGCTGTGGTGTGTCGTGGAAAAAGGATTCGATGCGTTTTGAAATCCCCCTCAATCCCCCTTTCCAAAGGGTGAAGAATCTATTCATGGATAGGTATTCTTTCAGAAAGAGCAACCTCCCCCTTTGTAAAGGTTCATCACCGATTTCCGGGGGAAGGCGTGGCGTATCTCGAGACGATGTTCTCTGACTCCAAAGCCGTTTGCTCCGCTCTGCAATGACGATGTCTCCGGGGCTGCACAATCCGTCCCCTCCTGGGAGGGGTGCCCCGAAGGGGCGGGGTGGGTTGTATCGCGAGAACCAGAAATAAGACCATGCCTCCGGCGGCCTACTTTTCTTGTCACGCCACAAGAAAAGTAGGCAAAAGAAAGGCGCCCCTCAAACGCCGGGGGGGCTCGGGCCGCGGCACCTTACCCTCAGTGGAAAAAACAATCATGGCAGGTGGGCCACATCCTCACCACACGCTCGCGATCACTGAAAACCAACCCGCCGGGAGGTGAAATCCCCTTGTTGCACGGTAAGTCGCACACCGCGGCCCTGATGGCTTTGAGCTATGCATCTCCTGAGTTACAGGGACGCTGGCTAGCTGGCGAGTTCTACAAATAGAGCTTGATGGCCTAACCCCAACATTCGGCGAAGAACCTTTACAAAGGGGGGCAGGGGGGATTTCTCTCAATGTCAACACCATTTGCCTTTTTTGGTCAGAAATTCCAGGCCGGTATCGGCTCCCCGGCCGAAATCACTTCCTCCAGATAGGCACCCGTCTGAGGCGTAGGCCCCATTGCGTGCGTCAACTCCGCGTATTCCACAACGCGGGCCCCGAGGATGTGGTGCCACTGCCCATCCGCGAGCTTCACCGTCGTGCCTGAGGGATGATCGATCCGCCACGTCGATCCCCCCGGCGGCGGCCCCCATTCCTCCCGGCAGTCCCTGGCAATGATCGGCGTCAGCAGCCCGGTTCGTTCTTCGTTCAACGGCCAGATGCACAGCGTCTTCCGGGTCCACCCGCCTCCGCGCAGCTGTCCCTCGGCATCGACCTTCATCTTGACCCCATCGGCTGGATGCACGAACACCTCGTAAAGATTGGCCACGATGTACGGCGTCCCATCTGCCGCGCGATTTAGCGTGATCGGTGCGCTCGAAATCACGCCGCGAACGTGAATCACCTTCGTCCACGTCTCTCCGCCGTCCGTAGAGTGCCAGACGCAGATATCGTTGTAGTCCGGTTCCGGGCCCCCGCGGGTGGAAAAGAGGAACGATCCATCGAGGTCGCGTATCAGGCTCGCCTCTCTCGAATTGGGTGCGATTTGCACGAACGAAACGGGGCGCCAGTCCTCGCCGCTGCGGCGCCAGCGCATCACACCTGCCCCGAGACCGGCGTCCGGATTTGTCGCCGTAAAGGCCATCAGCAGATCCTCACCGTCCGGAATAGCGACCGCCATCCCCTGACCGTTCACCTTCCATCCCGGAAGGAGGTCTTCGTGTGAAAGGCGTTCCGTTTTGACAACGCGGAACGATGCGCCGTCATAGGCGTACTGGAAGCATTCGAAGTAGGCGTAAGATTCCTCACCGGTGAAATAACCCAGGCCATATGGGGGCTCGCCTGGATCGTCCGTGCGCCAGGCGATGACTTGACTGATGCTGAACCCGGTGCCTTCGTGAGGATGAGGCGAGCCGTCGCTCCGCTTCGCGCCCAGCGGCACAAAACCGCCGTGCGTCGGATACTTTACCATGTTCCCCGGCTTCCCCGGTGGGTGCGAGTTGGGATTCGCCTCTTCGTGATTCCGGGTCACGGGCACTGCGCCTTCGGCACTCACCCGAGACAGGTCGTCGAACAGGATCACGTCGCCCCCCTGCTCGAAATCCACGCCCTTCACCTTTCCTTCGCGAATATTACAGAAAACGCCCGCCAAACCATCCGCCACCTGAAAAACGTGTGTAATCTGGTAGATCCACGTCCGGCCCGAAGGCGTATCCGGTGGGGTCCTCAGATCCGGACCGCCCCGTGTGATCTCGACGATCCCTCGTTCGCTGTCTGCCATGCATCCTCCCTTTGGCGTGGGAAACGTGATCAGATCCCGTTCTTACGGACAAGGATTCCCTAATCTGTCGAGCTCACCGCGGACCAAACAGTCTGATGGCCGTCTCCATCTCGGTATCCATGACGCTTTGCTTCTTCATTTCGCCGTATACGCTTGCTACATCATAGGCAACACGCTTGATCTGAATCTCCCCGTCTACAATCGTGATATACTGCGCATCCTGCGATGGGTCAGTGGGTATGTCGCGCTGCCCGCGGTAAGAGACGCTGCCTGCGTTCATCCAGAGTTTGGTGTCGTCAAGATAGGTGACGCCGGCCCGATGGGTGTGCCCTAAAATCAAGCGCGCAGGGAACCCGTCCTGATCGCCAGAAAACATCTCTTTGACAAAGAGATCGAACGCGTGTGGGCTCGTGATCACTTCGAGCTCTCTGTATAGATGCGTCATGCCGTACTTTATGCCGTCTGCTCGGAAATCCACGCCCGCAGGCAACTGCTCAAGGAATATAATGTCTTCCTCGCTCAAGCGTATTGCATTGTGATGCTGCCACCTGGTTTCTTCTACCGGCAGGCGTCCGAGGTCACAATCCCTGTAGCACGATACCACCTCCGTGTCGTGGTTGCCCTTTACGCAAATTGCCTCGCATTCCCTGACCCAATCGATCACCTCTTTTGGGCGCGGCCCGTAGTCCACCAGATCTCCGGTGCAATACACGATATCGCTGTCTTTTTCACGGTCCCAGATGGCTTCAAGCGCGCGAATATTGCTGTGAATGTCGGTGATCACCAGAACCTTCACGCTTCGTCTCCTTAGGTGTTAGGAGAGGATCAGGGGAGGCCGGGAGGATGGAACTGCGTACCAGGGTTGGTCCAATCCCGGCCGTTCTCGGAGCGCAGGATTTAGATATGATGATCTCTCGAGCGTGGGCTTTCAACTCGACTGAAGTCGATCGCAACGAGTTTCCGGAGTGTAATGTTTCCAGACCCTGTCGGTCGTCATCGTTCGGCAATCCAGTCCGGGTCGATGCGTACCAGCTCACGACGGTTGATCCCCCCACCCCCTCCAGTTCGGTGATACCTCACGAGCAGCGACCCGTCCGCCGTTTCGCAGAGAAAAGGGTATCGCACGTTTATGTTCTCGTGTTCTCCCTCTTCTCTCTGGGCGATCAACTTGGATCGGCTCCACGATTTGCCATCGTCACTCGACACGGCGATGTGGAGGTATTGACGGCCCGACCGGATGACTTCCCCGGGGTATTCTGAGACATCGTTCCAGCACAGGACCAGTCGCCCGTCGGTCAGGCGCAGGACAGCCGCGGGAGCGTTGGGCGCCTGGAACTGCGTGGGCGCAGGATGGGCCCAGGTCTTGCCGCCGTCTTCGGAAAACGACTCGTAGAAGCAGGGCGTCTGGGTGCGGATGATCATCCATACGCGTCCGTCCCCCAATTCGACGACCACGGGCTCCATGGCCCCTGTATGCCCCATCAGCAGGCCGATGGGCGTCGCAATGTTGTCCGATCCGATCTCCCAGGTTTCGCCGCCGTCTTCGGAATACACCGTGACGATCCGTCGCTCGTATTCGCCGCGCTCGCGAATGTAGTTGTCCGTGTTGTAGCCCAGGGGGATGAGGATCCGTCCGCTCTCCAGCTGGATGACGGACATGATCTCCCCCGTGTACCAGTGTCCGTAGTCCACCCGCCCTGGCTCCGTCCAGGACTTTCCTCCGTCCCGGGAGACGTTGTGCAGCAGTTCAGTGAGCGCCGGGGCGGTCGGATCTCCGTGTTTCGGGGTGTGGTGGTAATGATACCGCAAGGCGAACGCGTGGATGTTGCCATCCCTGTCTACCAGGAGATAGGTGCCCTGCGATTGCGTGATAGACGGGAGCCGTCCCCTGCCGGGAGGATACGCATAAGCGATCTCCGGCTCCGACCAGATCAGGCCGCCGTCAGAGGAGTGTCGGATGTAGGCGGGCTGTGCCGGACCCGGGAGCGCGGTCTCATCTTTCGGCCGGCCGAGCGTGTAGTGGGAGAGAAGAAGGCCGTCCGGGAGCCGAGCGACGTGGCCCATATGGCCCGAGTACTGGATAAGTTCAGGCGGGTCGGGGTCAGAATCTTTGTTCATGCTACTTTCTCCGAGTTTCGCAATCCGAAATCCGCAATTCATCCACTTTTTCAGGACGAGAGCACCGTGCTTTGATTCTGCGATCGACGATCTACGATTTCCCGGTACCCGTCTTCTGCCTTCCCGGTCTACCTCAGCCACGTCCCCGTGGTTTCCTGGAAATCGTTCACGGGCTCGTAGGGTTCTGAATAATCCGCGCCGAAGTGGCTCTGCCTGCACGAGGCCATAAACGCTTCGAGCTGCGCCCTCATCTGTTCGGCGGTTTCCTTTTGCTCGTGGATCAGGTTGGTCGTCTCGAATGGATCTTCGAGGATGTCGAACATCATGTCCTCGGCCCCGTCTTCAGACAGGTTCGTCAGATACTTGTAGCGATTGCCCATCAGCGCCAGCGTGGGGGAACCGAACATCGCATTCTTTCCCTCGAGAAACCGGTACGGGATTGCGGAGGGTCTCTCTTCCATTTCGTTCCGAAGCAGCGGCAGCAGACTCACCCCGTCGAGCGGCCGGTCGTCAGGCATGCTGTAGCCCAGTTCCTCGGCAATCGTGGGGAAATAGTCCAGGGTGCTGCACGCCGTCTTGTATTCCGCGCCCGGGTTCACGTACTTGGGCCATTTCACAAGCGCCGGAACGCCCACGCCGCCGTTGAACAGGCTCCGCTTTCGCCCCCGCAGCCCCCGCGTAGAACCGCGGTCCCTGCCGTTCCTGGCGAGGTCCTCGGAACCTTCCGGGCCGTTGTCGGAACAGAACAAGATCGCGGTGTTACCTTCCACGCCCAGTTCCTTCACAAGGCCGTTCACGCGGCCAACCTGCTCATCCATTGCGGTAACACAACCGTAGTAGTGCTGCTCGTCCTCGGAAAACTGAGAGTAGATCTCGCGATACTGTGGCCCGGCGACCACGGGGGCGTGGGGCGTGTGGAACCACACCACCGCCAGGAACGGCACGCCCTTGCGGACGCAGTCCCGGATGAACGGATCCGCTCGATCCACGATAACGCGTGAATCGTCTCCTTCGAGATTGTCGGACACCTTTTCACCTTCCTCGTTCCAGTAGGCCGTCCCGAAGGGCGAGCCGGGGCTACCCCACACGTAACCGCTGGGTCCCCTCTCATCTGGCGTGATCATGGGATCCCACGTCGGCACCTTGGCCTCAGACGAGAAGCATCGGTCGAATCCGTGAATCCACGGGGGCGAAAATTCGTTCCGATTCTGAGGACTCCCTCTGTTGCTGTCCCGTTCGCGAGTGGTCAGGGTGCCTAAATGCCACTTTCCGAAATGTCCCGTTTCATAGCCCCGGTCCTTGCACACGCGAGCCAGGCCGATCTCCTGTGTCGGCAGACGGCCCGCGTTTGCGTGTGTCACCCCGTACCTCGAATAATGGCGTCCGGTCAGGCACGTGCCGCGTGTGGGGGAGCAGACCGGACCCCCGGCGTAAAACCGGGTAAAGCGGGCCCCCTCCACCCGCATCGAGTCCAGACAAGGCGTTCGGATCACCTCGCTGCCGTTGAACCCGGTATCTCCATACCCGAGATCGTCGCACATGATGAGGATGATGTTAGGTCTGTCTGTATTCATATAGGGGTCAAAATACGCAATTCCGTCCTCGTGTCAGACGGCTTTTTTGGAGAAGAGAGCAGAAATGCCGTGATCAATCGGGAATGATCTGGAGTCCAGCCAGGGGGTCGTCGACCTCTGCCTGCCAGGCGGCGAGCTTGTCCGCAAGTCCCCGGATGCGTTCCTGCTGTTTTGGCGCCTCCGAGAGGTCCCGGGTCTCCCAGGGGTCCGATTCCAGGTCGAAGAGCTGGATGCGGTCAGTCCCCGCATCGCCGGACCTGTAGTATCGAATCAGCTTCCAGCGGCCGTCGCTGACCATGCGCTGAAGGTCCTTGTAGACGGAGCATACACTGTCACGGATGCGTTCCCGCTCGCCGGTCAGCACGGGGACCAGGCTGTGGCCTTCGACGCTGTCCGGGATCGGGATCCCGGACAGCTCGCAAAGGGTGGGATAGAGGTCGTAAAGGTAGGTGAGCGCGTGGATCTCTTTGCCCTGAGGGACGCCCGGACCGTGGAGGATCTGGGGGATGCGGACGCTGTGGTCGTACATGTTCTGTTTCCCCATCAGGCCGTGCTGGCCCACCGCAAGGCCGTGGTCGGCGGTATAAACGATCAGCGTGTCGTCGGCGCGACCGGACGCCTCCAGGGTATCCAGCAGATGGCCGATGTGGGCGTCGTGATGGGTGATCATCGCGTAGTAGTCCGCGATGTGCCGACGGATCACGTCAGGGCTGCGGGGGAAGGGGGCGAGTTCCTCGTCGCGGATCTTCAGCTCGCCGTTGTCGAACGGGTGTTCGGGCAGGAAGTTTTCGGGGAGGGGGATGGCCTCCGGGTCGTAGAGCTTGGCGTATTCGTCAGGGGCCATCCGCGGGTCGTGCGGTGAGGTAAAAGCCAGATATAAGAAGAACGGATCGCTCTTATCGTACCCCTGGAGAAATTCAATCGCAGCGTCGGTGAACAGTTCGGTCGAGAATTTTTCACCTGTGTATATGCTTTCGTCAGGGTAGATGCCCTCTGTGTCGAAGTCGTGGACGGGCACTTTCAGGTGGTCGCTCATACCGCCGAAGAAGACGCGCCCCCCGCTGCAAAACCCTCTCGCAAAGCTCTGTTTGTCGTTGTGCCACTTGCCGGTGGCAAAGGTGTGATAGCCAGCCTGACGAAAGACCTCAGGCAGGAGCGCCAGGTCTGGATTGAGGATCTTGACGTTCTGGTCGTCATCGACCTCGCGGCTGCAGGAGGCCCGGAAGACGTTCGCACCCGTGTGCAGGCAGGCTCGGCTGGGGACGCACACGGCCCCCAGAGGCCCGCCCATCATGTGCGCCTTCCGGAAGGCCACGCCGTCTCCGGCAAGGCGGTCCAGAACCGGAGTCTGGACCGTCGGATCCCCAAAGGCGCGGATCGCGTTGAAACGGTGATCGTCTGCAATGACAAACAGGATGTTGGGACGGGCACTCATCTCTTCTCCGCAAAGTGAAACGCGTAGAGTTTGGAGGCCCGGAGCTTAAAATGCAGGCGTACGGGACGGCCGACCAGTTCTGCTACGTCCTCCCGCTCCCGCCAGACGACGGGTGCGGCCGTCTGGTTGCGCTCAACGCTGACTGAGTCTTCCATCGTGTAGCCTGGCACCGGGACGTTTCGATCGTCCCGGATCTCCACCCAGATCTCCCCCATCGCCGAGCAGTCGGCGTTCAGTTGCAGGTGGGAACCGGAGAACTCCAAGAGCGGAGTGGTGAACTCCGCGCCGGTGTAGTCCGCGTCGGCGGAAATGAACCCGTCCAGGCGCTGGACGAGGCGGCAGATGCCTCCAGCCCTGTCCGCAGAGTTCCTGTCGAACAGGCCGTGAACGTGATCCATGGCAAGATAATACTGCCAGATTTCGTCCCCTTTCCGGATCATGCCGAGTCCCATATAAGTCTGGCCAGCATCCCAAGAGCCAACCAAACCGAGGGGAACATAGGGTCGGCGGTCGGGGCGGGAGAACACGATCCCGTCCCGGCTGACTGCCATGTGCACCTCCACCGGGCCGGAGTTGCTGTAGACGCCCCGCTCATCGCCCAAAGGGCCCTTCAGCGTCGGGTCTGGCGGATCGCCCGGCTTCAGGGAGACCTCGCCGACGGGGTAGTGCCGGTAGGGGGAGGGAAATGCGAAATAGGCGTCCGCCGCCCAGGGGTATAGATGCACGAAGGGGGTGTAGAGGTCGGTGTCGGGCGGGTCGGACTCGTCGCAGGTAAGCGCGATCGGGATTTCGCCGCCGGCCTCCCTGCGGGTGCGGCCGGGACCGCGCGGGGCGTCGGGGTTGTCGTGATAGGGCCAGGGCAGGTCCATCGGGTCGTCGAATTCGACGCGGCCAACGGTCCGCTTCCTGGCGTGCGTGCGGACATAGGCGACGTATTTGTCCAGGCGGGCGTCGAAGAAGAAGTGGTTGTGCGTGTCGTGAAAGAACGGGAGCGCGGAGGGCTCCTGGCGCGTCCAGTGAATGCCGTCCGGGCTCGTGGCAAGATAGAGCTCCGACCACCCCCACCCCTCGCGCCGGGTGAAGACCGCGCCCTTGGAGCCCGGCCAGACGTCGTTTTCCACGACGCGGATCAAAGCCTTGTATCTGTGTTCGTCCGGGCCGTTCGGGTCGATCGTGACGCCCCCGTGCGCGCCTGGCATCAGGATGTTGTTCTCTGCGATCCCCTCCCACTCGAACAGGTTGACGTTCTGCCGCTCCCAGTGGATCCCGTCATCACTCACGGCGTAGCAGATCATCGACCAGCCGTGCGGGGACGTCTCCTTGCTGCCCGGGCCCGAGCAGCGGTACCACATCTTGTAAATGCCACCGTCCTCGAGAATCGTGGGTGAGAGAGAGATTCTCGAGGACTCCCACGGCTTCTCCGGAACGAAGACGCGTTCGGCCTTCACGGGCGGGTTGGCCGTGAGCGTCATGCCCCGCTGGGAGGAGAACCATTTGTTGTCGATGAAGAGCTGCTTCTGGTTTCCGATGTCGATAACGCTACCCATCTCAATCCCTCCTTTCCACGCAGATGATCGTGCGCGATCATAAACAGGATGTTGGGACGCGCGCTCGTCTCTACCCCGCAAATTGAAACGCGTAGAGCTTACACGCGCGCAGCTTGAAATGCAAGCGCACGGGACGGCCGACCAGTTCGGCGACGTCCTCCCGTTCCCGCCAGACGACGGGCGCAGCCGTCTGGTTGCGTTCCACGCTGATCGTGTCCTCCATCGTGTAGCCCGGTACCGGGACATTCCGATCGTCCCGGATCTCGACCCAGATCTCGCCCATCGCCGAGCAGTCGGCGTTCAGTTGCAGGTGGGAACCGGAGAACTCCAACAGAGGCGTGGTGAACTCCGCGCCCGTGTAGTCGGCATCGGCGGAGACGAACCCGTCCAGGCGCTGGACGAGGCGGAAGATGCTACCATCACCGTCCGCGGAGCGGTTGTCCTTCACCCCGTGGAGGCGTTTTGTGCCGTGGTAATACTGCCAGATTTCATCTCCCTTTCGGATCATACCGAGCCCCATGAAGGTCTGGCCGCCGTCCCAGGACCCGACCAGGCCGAGAGGAACGTAGGGGCGGCGGTCGGGGCGGGAGAACACGATCCCATCCCGGCTGACCGCCATCTGCACCTCGACCGGGCCGGAGTTGCTGTAGACGCCCCGCTCGTCTCCCAGGGGGCCCTTCAGCGTCGGGTCGGGCGGATTGCCCGGTTTCAGGGAGACCTCGCCGACGGGGTAGTGCCGGTAGGGCGAGGGGAAGGCGAAGTAGGCGTCCGCCGCCCATGGGTATGGATGCACGCAGGGGGT
Source organism: Candidatus Latescibacterota bacterium (assembly GCA_965248435.1). GTDB lineage: Bacteria > Latescibacterota > UBA2968 > UBA2968 > CBDFJH01. The sequence continues at coordinate 3,980,853 of OZ252100.1, read as the reverse complement.
GTAGAGGTCGGTGTCGGGCGGGTCGGACTCGTCGCAAGTGATGGCGACCGGGATCTCCCCGCCGGCCGCCCTGCGGGAGCGTCCCGGACCGCGCGGGGCGTCGGGGTTGTCGCGATACGGCCAGGGCAGGTCCATCGGGTCGTCGAATTCGACGCGGCCGACCGTCCGCTTCCTGGCCTGCGTGCGGACATAGGCGACGTATTTGCCCAGGCGCGTGTCGAAGAAGAGCTGGTTGTTCGTGTCGTGAAAGAACGGGAGCGCGGAGGGCTCCTGGCGCTGCCAGCGGATGCCGTCCGGGCTCGTGGCAAGGTAGAGCTCGGACCACATCTTGCCCTCGTGCAGGGTGAAGACCGCGCCCTTGGAGCCCGGCCAGACGTCGTTTTCCACGACGCGGATCAAAGCCTTGTAGCGGTGTTCGTCCGGGCCGTTCGGGTCGATCGTGACGCCCCCGTGCGCGCCCGGCATCAGGATGTTGTTCTCTGCGATCCCCTCCCACTCGAACAGGTTGACGTTCTGCCGTTCCCAGTGGAGCCCGTCCTCACTCACGGCGTAGCAGATCATCGTCCAGGCGTGCGGGGCCGTCTGCTTGCTGCCCGGGCCCGAGCAGCGGTACCACATCTTGTAGACGCCGCCGTCTTCAAGGACGGTGGCAGTGGAGATGCTCTGGACCTCCCACGGTCTCTCCGAACGAAGCACCCGTTCCGCTTTGACGGGCGGGTTGGCCGTGAGGGTCATGCCCCGTTGGGAGGCGAACCATTTGTCGTCGATGAACAGCTGCTTCTGGTTTCCGATGTCGATGACGCCATCCATCTCAATCCTTCCTTTCAACACAATGTCGGTATAGGGGTTTCACCTTGTCGGGCAGAGTTTCAAAGACTTCCTGAGACACGGGAAAGTTGAGGTTTTCCTTCTCTCCCGGTTCGTCCACCATCCGGGCCCGCTCGTCCGAGCCGTGTAATAGCACGTCCAGGTTGAGCCACCAGGGGGCATACCGGATCGCCATACCGACGCGTGGACGGTCTGAGGTGTTCGGGGCGATGGCGTGCCACAGCCGGCTGTCCATGACCAGTATGCTACCGGCATTCCCCGTGACCTGGAACTCGCCCGGCAGGGAGGCCTCAGGGTCGACGCCGTTGTTTCCTGTCGGGTTGTTTGCTGAGCGATGGCTGCCGGGCAGGATGAAAGTGCCGCCGTTTTCTCCGGTGAAATCCGAAAGCATCCAGAGGGTGGTCAGGTGCATCACGGCGTCGGGATAGGGCGCGGGGATGTGCCCCGCGTTCTTCTGATTGAAGGGCCAGTCGGCGTGCCAGCCGCCCCGCTTTACACCGGGGCCGTTGACCATCGCGGTTGTGAAGGAGATCCGGACGTGCTGGCCGAGCAGGGCGCTCGCGATGCCGAGGAGGCGCTCGTCGGCCAGGTAGGGCGCAAACGACTGGTCGTAATTGATGATCGAGCGAAGGTGGCCGAGGTTCTCCGGCGCGTCGGACCGGCCGTGCCGGGCGATGGTTTCCTCGACGCTCCGGCGCACGGCGGCCACGTCATCTCGTGGGATCACACCTTCGAGGATGCACCAGCCGTTGACCTCCATGTGCAGCAGTTCTTTCTCCATGAACTGTCCTTGCCTTTCTCATCGCCCTTGATCATTCGATATCCCGAGTTCAATAAGGAAGTGCAACACTTAGGGTAGCAACTGTCCTATCCTAAGTGTATGGGAAACAATTACAAGCATCTTACGATAGACGAACGCGAGCAGATTGCGCTTTGTCGAGCCACTGGTGCAAGCCTTAGAGATATTGCCAAGGCCCTTGACCGGAGCGCCAGCACGATTTCAAGAGAGTTGAAACGTAATCCGTCCCCGATAGCTGAGAGTTACTCGGGCCTCCAGGCTCACAGAAGGGCTGAGAAACGTAAGCGGGAGGCCGGCAAGCGGAAACGGCTGAAGAATCCGGTTATCCGGCGATATGTCGAGACCAAACTCAAGCAAGGATGGTCTCCCGAGTTGATCGCTGGGAGGCTTCCCGAGGAGCGTCCGAGCGCGGGTATCAGCCACGAAGCCATCTACCAGTATATCTACGATCCAAAGGTGCACAAGCAGCGGGATCTGGTTGCTTGCTTATCCCGAGCTCACAAAAAACGAAAGCCGCGGTGGCATACCCGAAAACACCGGGAAAGCCACATTCCAGGCCGTATTTCGATCGATCGACGTCCCCGTTACATCGAAAAACGGAAACAACCTGGCCACTGGGAATCCGACACCATCATCTCTCGTGAGAGCAAACAGGCCGTTGGCGCTTGTCTTGAGCGATCGTCGAGATACCTACACCTGGCTAAGCTGGCAAAGAACGGACCCTCGGAGGTCGCCGAAGCGATTAATCGACGCCTTGGGCGACATCCTCCCCACATGAGGAAGAGCATCACATATGACAACGGATCCGAAAACGGCCAACATCAACGGGTCAACGAGGTGCTTGGCACCAAATCCTATTTCTGCAAACCGTTCCACAGCTGGGAGCGAGGCGCTGTGGAAAACGCTATCGGTCTGGTCCGCAGATACCTCCCCAAGAAGACAGACTTCTCAAAGGTCAGCAAACACGAGTTAAAGAAAATTCAGAACCGGATCAACAACCGACCAAGAAAATGTCTTAACTTCAAAACACCAGCTGAAGTCTTCAAGTCCAAGTGTTGCACTTAGTCATTGAATCCAGCTATTCGATATTGGATCGTAAATTAAGCGATTCTTCTCATTTGGGGCGAATAAGAACAATCCACCTTGAAGTTGCATGCTGTCTGTGAAACTCGCAAAAAATATCGCGCCTAACCATCACTGCAGTGATGCATCTTGAAATCCCCCTCAATCCCCCTTTAACAAGGTTCATCACCGATTTCCGGGGAAGGCGTGGCGGATTCTAAGAAAGAAATAATTATCATCCCTGAAGCCATATGCCATCCGCTTGATGACCTTGATTTTGTTGTTAATTCCCTCAATCAGGCTTGTCCCGATGGGATAGTCACAGTGAGCTAGGATTCCTGGCATATACGTCTTCAGATTGCGTGCGAATTTCTTGAGTGGCTCGATCTTGCTGTAGATGGCGCGTCGATACCACTGATTCCAGAATCTGTTGGCCGCAGCTCTGGATCGATAAGACCAGAGATGATTGAGATCCTCTTTGAGGAGGTATACCGTGTAGAGGCGTTTGTTTGCAGAAAGCAATTCTCTTAGCGACACTCTGTCTTCTTTGCTCGTGACATTTGCTTTGCTGCGCAGGAGCAACCACCGTTGGTTCTGAGTCACTTTGCGATCGGGTCGGCCACCGCGCACCCGACCCAGTTCGTCGATGCGTACTCGCTCGACGACGTCGCGGTTGTACTTGGCTTTAACGTGATACAGGTCATAGATGATGTCCACATCCGGACAATGGGATCGCACCTCCTCTTCGTAGGCACCGTTCATGTCCATCGCCACGGCCTCAAGTTGCTTGCAGCCTTCTTCTCCAAGGAGGTGGAAAAACGGGCGGATGTCCTCTCGACTTCGGCCGCGACCCACCCATAGGACACGCTTGGTCTCCATGTCAACAATCACTGTGGCGTAGCGATGGCCCTTTTGGATCGCAAATTCGTCCATGCCGATCACCGTGACCCTGGCAAAATCCGGCGGTTCCAGCTCTTGCTGGAGATGGGTCTTGTGAATGCGCTTCACGGTATTCCAGCTCATCCCATAGTGCTGTGCCACGTGCTGGATGGGCAGGACTTCGCACAATCGAACAACACTTTCAGCCAGGCGTTGAGTGACCCGTGAATACCGATCCAGCCAGTCAATCTGCTCCGTCCGGCAGCCACATCGGGGACATAGGACGCGCCGGGAGTGCACGATCAGCCTGGTTCGAGACCCCCAGATCGGCAAATCCTGAGCAAATCGCACTGCCCAATCATGAACCCGGTACGCCTTCTTCCCGCAACCACCACACCGAGGAAGGCGGCCTGTCTTGGGACGTAACTCGACTCCAACAACGTCTGCTTCCTGACGTTGAATGCCAACTACCACAAACCCTTGCCACCTACCCAGTAAGGATATACTTTGCACCTGAGACAACGCGCTCTCCTTTCTACCTTCAGGTTTATAGAGGATACTCTGAAGATAGGTCGGATGCCGTTGTCTCGTCTATTTTCTACCCCAACATTTGACGAAGAACCTTTAACAAAGGGGGAAGTATTAGCTTTCTGAATAGAGAATCCACATCATTTAGAGCAATGTCCCCCCTTTGAAAAAGGGGGGCAGGGGGGATTTATTTCAATGTCAATTCCTTCTTGTGGTCAAATACTGTGGCGTTCGTCGGTCGCTTTTCCGAGCTCAAGCGCATACAGGGTCGCCCGGTTCATCTGAAACCGGACGTTGATCTTCTTCCCCGAGAGAGATGACAGATCGGAGCTGCCCTTCCACTTCATTGGCTGCCGAACCTGATTTCCCGAAACCGGTTCGCAATCTTCGAAGGAATAGCCGGGAAGCGGTTCCCCCGGCTCCGGGGGGTGCGGGATGTTCTCGTAGAGCGCAGCCCGAATCCATCCGCCTCGGTCCGCCTGGCAGTTCAGTACAAGCTCCCCGCCGGCGATCATCCGACTCTCAAGCGTAAATTCACCGCGATTGTCAGCCCGTATGCCGCCGAGCCGATGCTCGGGCCAGATCGCAAGCCGGAACTGGCTGCCCGGTTTAATTTCCCGATAATACGTTTCGTGATGGCGACCCATTGTTCCGACGTACGGCAGCGCGAATCGCCCGTCAGTCAGTACGACCAGTCCCGCTCCGCCGCGTACCATTTCGTCGCCACTGCCGTTTTCGCCGAGGCAACGCACGATCGGTTCTCGCGAAGGCCTTGACCAGTTGACACCGTCGCTGCTAACCGCTAGTTGAATGTCCACGCTGCAGTCGACCTGGTGGAAAACAGCCGGAAACATGATGTGTAGATCCGCTCCCGGATAGCGGGAGCACGAGTTCGAGTAAAACGAGTCACTCGGACCATCCAGCGCATCCGGCGCGAATATCGGTTTTGGTACCGGCCACGCCGAGAAGTCTTTGGTCTCCGACATTCCCACCGCCCTCCGGCCGTCGATTGTGGTCCGAAAGTAGCCGATGTACTTCCTCTTTTCCACATCGAAATACGCCACCGTTTGGGTGTCACAGAAGCCCTCGAAAATGGGTTCTTTCAACACTGTCCAGTGGATTCCGTCCGAAGACGCCATTGCCCGGTGCGTGCCCACCAAACGCACCTTCTGCCTCACCTCGTCACGGTTGTAGCCCTGCTCGCCCAGTTCCTTCCACCGCGCCAGGCCTTCTTTGTTCGAGATCTCCTTGCCCTCTTCGTTGTACCACTGAGGACAATGACCGAGCTTCTTGTACCGTTCCGTCGCATCAGGGTTCTCGTCGATAAACACGGAGCCTCGCATAGCATGGGGGCCAACAAGACAGATGTTGTTCTTCTTGGACCCTTCGAACTCATACAGGCCCAGCTCCGGTTTCTCCCACTGAAATCCGTCTTCGCTTTCAGCGTAGCACAAGAACTGCTCGTCAGGAGGGGGCCCGCTGCGCGCCCCGTACCACATCCGGTACTTGCCTTGATCACGGCGCACTGTCACGTGGCTAATCATCATCCTTTCCCACGGGCGGTCCATCGCCACCACGACGTCCGACTTCTCGGCAGGCGTAAACTTCAGACAAATCCCTTCCGGTGCATGAAAGGGGTGCGCATTGCCTGCTTCATCATACCGTGACGCTCCGGCGAAGACGCGCGCATAGCTGAGGAGCGGTTCCATCGATTCCCTCCGGTTTTCGGACCAAATCTCGTTTGGTCCGGTAATCTACGACAAAATCACGGATAACTACGTGCCTGCGCTTCGAGCCATCTGGTGCCTTCGTGATACCCGCGGTCCCCGGGGCGAATTTTCAACTCGTCACGCAGCGCAAGGCACGTGGCTTCGAATCCATCGAGCCGGCCCCGCAGGTCCTCCACTTCCGCGGGCGGGGCGGCTTTGCCGGGATTGAGCAGGTTGTCCAACTCATGAGGATCGGCGCGCAGGTCGTAGGCTTCATCGCCATAGTCCGGATCCCGGGTGTAGGCGATGCCAAGGGTGCGTGCGTGCTGCACGAGGGAAGGATGTCGCCCCGACTCGGGCATCCCGCCGGGCCAGGTGGTTTTGAGATCGCCTTCGTAGGCGCCCACTTGTGCGAAGGCCGTGTCGCGCAGCGGCTTCGTTGCGCCATGCGCGATCCATTCTATGAGATCGTATCCCTGCATATAATGCGGGGCGTTGACGCCGGCGAGGCCGAGCACGGTGGGCATGAGGTCGACAAGTTGCGTGAGGTGCTCGACACGCATGCCCCTCTTCATTTGCACCGAATCCGGAGGTCGGATGATCAGGGGTACCCGGAGCAGACATTCGTAGGTCGTTTCGCACTTGGCGTAGAGGTTCTTCTCGCCGGTGAAATCGCCGTGGTCGGAGGTAAGGATGAACCAGGTGTTGTCCAGTTGGCCAAGCGCATCCATGGCGTCGTACAGCCGTTCCATCTGGGCATTGGCATGCGCGATCATGCCGTAGTAGTGGCTTATGGCTTTGCGCATGTCCATGTCCGACGCGAGATGCGACCCGCACTCGCGCGCAACCTTCTCCTGCCACGCCGGCCGGCCTGCGGTGGGTTTGCGTGGCGGAAGGTCGACGGCCATCGGATCGACGAGCGTATCGAAGGGACGCGGCGCGCAATAAGGCTGATGCGGATCGTCGAAGGATAGCTGCAGAAAGAATGGCGCCTCGGCATGCTTCGCCTCCCGCAGGGCTCGGATCGCTTCATCGGTCAACAGCGCGGCGTGCGACGCCTCGACCGGCAAATCGACGGGGCCGTACCCCCACGCGACGTCGGCCCGGCCGGCGTCCATCCACGTGCGCTTGGCATTGAGCAGCGGCCCCACCGAGCTGCCATCCTTCTGCCGGTGATAACCGCGGTCGAGTCCGCGCGGACCTTCACAATGGCCGAAAGCGGCATTTAAATAGCCGTGCCAGCTGAGCAGTTCGGGAAACTGCGGCAGGTTCCAAGGCACGCGATGTTGCACGGCCGTAGACTGATGCACCAGCGGATTGACCCCGGTCATGATCGAGGCCCGGGAAGGCGTACACACCGATGAGTTCGCGAAGCATTGTGTGAACGCAATACCTTCGGCCGCCATGCGATCCTGAAACGGCGACGGCACGTGACGGTTGCCGTAGCAACCGACGGCCGACGCCTTCTGCTGATCCGTCATCAGCAGGACGATGTTTGGGCAATCGGGATCGGACACGAATGGAACTCCATCTATGGGTTGCCGCCGGCGAATGTCAACCAGGCGTTTCTTATCGCCCTTGATTATTGGATATTGTTTCTTTTTTCACGTACTGTGACGTTCGTCGGTCGCTTTTCCGAGCTCAAGCGCATACAGGGTCGCCCGGTTCATCTGAAACCGGACGTTGATCTTCTTCCCCGACAGAGACGACAGATCGGAGCTGCCCTTCCACTTCATCGGCTGCCGAAAATGATTTCCCGAAACCGGTTCGCAATCTTCGAAGGAATAGCCGGGAAGCGGCTCCCCCGGCTCCGGGGGGTGCGGGATGTTCTCGTAGAACGCAGCCCGAATCCATCCGCCTCTGTCCGCCTGGGAGTTCAGCACAAGCTCCCCTCCGGCGATCATCCGACTCTCGAGCGTAAACTCCCCGCGATTGTCGGCCCGTATGCCTCCGAGCCGATGCTCGGGCCACAACGCAAGACGGAGCTGTGTTTCCTTGTCGGTGGTTGGGTAGAACGCTTCATGATGGCGTGATCTCTGTGCCAGGTACGGAATCGCAAATCTACCATCAGGCAAGATGAAGAGAGCAGCGGAGGCGTAGACTCCACCGCCATCGCCGCTTTCCGAATCCCCACAATCAAGTATGCTTGCCCTGGACGGCCTCGACCAATTCCGCCCGTCACTACTCACGGCGAGCTGGATGTCTGTATTGTCGGTAACCTGGTGGAACACGGCCGGAAACATCAGATGCAAGTCCGCTCCCGGATAGCGGGAGTACGCGTTCGTGTATAACGAGTCACTCGGACCATCCAGCGCATCCGGCGCGAATATCGGTTTTGGTACCGGCCACGCCGAGAAGTCTTTGGTCTCCGACATTCCCACCGCCCTCCGGCCGTCGATTGTGGTCCGGAAGTAACCGATGTACTTCTTCTTTTCGACGTCGAAATACGCCACCGTTTGGGAGTCGCAGAAGCCCTCAAAAATGGGTTCTTTCAACACTGTCCAGTGGATTCCGTCCGAAGACGTCATTGCCCGGTGCGTGCCCACCAAACGCACCTTCTGCCTCACCTCGTCACGGTTGTAGCCCTGCTCGCCCAGTTCCTTCCACCGCGCCAGGCCTTCTTTGTTCGAGATCTCCTTGCCCTCTTCGTCGTACCACCGGGGAGAATGACCGAGCTTCTTGTACCGTTCCTCGGCCTCAGGGTTCTCGTCGATGAACACGGAGCCTCGCATGGCATGGGGGCCTACAAGACAGATGTTGTTCTTCTTGGACCCTTCGAACTCATACAGGCCCAGCTCCGGTTTCTCCCACTGAAATCCGTCTTCGCTCTCGGCGTAGCACAAGAACTGCTCGTCAGGAGGGGGCCCGCTGCGTGCCCCGTACCACATCCGGTACTTGCCTTGATCACGGCGCACTGTCACGTGGCAAATCATCATCCTTTCCCACGGGCGGTCCATCGCCACCACGACGTCCGACTTCTCGGCAGGCGTAAGCTTCAGGCAAATCCCTTCCGGTGCATGAAAGGGGTGCGCATTGCCTGCTTCATCATACCGTGACGCTCCGGCGAAGACGCGTGCATAGCTGAGTAGCGGTTCCATCGATTCCCTCCGGTTTTTGGACCAAATCTCTATTGTTGCATTGGGCTCACCGACTCGTGAACCACGCGTTTCTCATCGCCCTTGATCATTGGATATTCGATATTGGATACCCGAGTTCAATAAGGAAGTGCAACACTTAGGGTAGCAACTGTCCTATCCTAAGTGTATGGGAAACAATTACAAGCAGTCGAGCCACTGGTGCAAGCCTTAGAGATATTGCCAAGGCCCTTGACCGGAGCGCCAGCACGATTTCAAGAGAGTTGAAACGTAATCCGTCCCCGATAGCTGAGAGTTACTCGGGCCTCCAGGCTCACAGAAGGGCTGAGAAACGTAAGCGGGAGGCCGGCAAGCGGAAACGGCTGAAGAATCCGGTTATCCGGCGATATGTCGAGACCAAACTCAAGCAAGGATGGTCTCCCGAGTTGATCGCTGGGAGGCTTCCCGAGGAGCGTCCGAGCGCGGGTATCAGCCACGAAGCCATCTACCAGTATATCTACGATCCAAAGGTGCACAAGCAGCGGGATCTGGTTGCTTGCTTATCCCGAGCTCACAAAAAACGAAAGCCGCGGTGGCATACCCGAAAACACCGGGAAAGCCACATTCCAGGCCGTATTTCGATCGATCGACGTCCCCGTTACATCGAAAAACGGAAACAACCTGGCCACTGGGAATCCGACACCATCATCTCTCGTGAGAGCAAACAGGCCGTTGGCGCTTGTCTTGAGCGATCGTCGAGATACCTACACCTGGCTAAGCTGGCAAAGAACGGACCCTCGGAGGTCGCCGAAGCGATTAATCGACGCCTTGGGCGACATCCTCCCCACATGAGGAAGAGCATCACATATGACAACGGATCCGAAAACGGCCAACATCAACGGGTCAACGAGGTGCTTGGCACCAAATCCTATTTCTGCAAACCGTTCCACAGCTGGGAGCGAGGCGCTGTGGAAAACGCTATCGGTCTGGTCCGCAGATACCTCCCCAAGAAGACAGACTTCTCAAAGGTCAGCAAACACGAGTTAAAGAAAATTCAGAACCGGATCAACAACCGACCAAGAAAATGTCTTAACTTCAAAACACCAGCTGAAGTCTTCAAGTCCAAGTGTTGCACTTAGTCATTGAATCCAGCATATTGATTATTGTTTCATTCTTCACGTACTGTGACGTTCGTCGGTCGCTTTTCCGAGCTCAAGCGCATACAGAATCGCCCGGTTCATCTGAAACCGGAGGTTGATCTTCTTCCCCGACAGAGACGACAGATCGGAGCTGCCCTTCCACTTCATCGGCTGCCGAAAATGATTTCCCGAAACCGGTTCGCAATCTTCGAAGGAATAGCCGGGAAGCGGCTCCCCCGGCTGCGGGGGGTGCGGGATGTTCTCGTAGAGCGCAGCCCGAATCCATCCGCCTCTGTCCGCCTGGCAGTTCAGCACAAGCTCCCCGCCGGAGATCATCCGACTCTCGAGCGTAAACTCCCCGCGATTATCGGCCCGTATGCCGCCGAGTCGGTGCTCGGGCCACAGCGCAAGCCGGACCTGCGCATCTTTGGTGATGGTTGTGTAGTACACTTGATGATGGCGTGATCTCCGTCCCAAGTACGGAATCGCAAATCTACCATCAGGCAGGGTGAAAAGAGCAGCGTTGACGTAGACTCCACCAGGTTCGCCACTTTCCAAATCCCCACAATCAAGTATGCTTTCCCTGGACGGCCTCGACCAATTCCGCCCGTCACTACTCACGGCGAGTTGGATGTCTGTATTGTCGGTAACCTGGTGGAACACGGCCGGAAACATCAGATGCAGGTCCGCTCCCGGATAGCGGGAGTACGCATTCGTGTAAAACGAGTCACTCGGACCATCCAGCGCATCCGGCGCGAATATCGGCTTTGGTACCGGCCACGCCGAGAAGTCCTCGGTCTCCGACATCCCCACCGCCCGCCGGCCGTCGATAGTGGTCCGGAAGTAGCCGATGTACTTCTTCTTTTCCACATCGAAATACGCCACCGTTTGAGTGTCGCAGAAGCCCTCAAAAATGGGTTCTTTTAGCACTGTCCAGTGGATTCCGTCCGGAGACGTCATTGCCCGGTGCGTGCCTACCAACCGCACCATCTGCCTCACCTCGTCACGGTCGTAGCCCTGTTCGCCCAGCTCCTTCCACCGCGCCAGGCCTACTTTGTTCGAAATCTCCTTACCCTCTTCGTCGTACCACTGCGGACAATGACCAAGCCTCTTGTAGCGTTCCGTCGCATCAGGGTTCTCGTCGATGAACACGGAGCCTTGCATGGCATAGGGGCCTACAAGGCAGATGTTGTTTTTCTTTGACCCTTCGAACTCATACAGGCCCAGCTCCGGTTTCTCCCACTGAAATCCGTCTTCGCTTTCAGCGTAGCACGTGAACCGCTCGTCTGGAAGGGGCCCGCTGCGCGCCCCGTACCACATCCGGTACTTGCCTTGATCACGGTAAACTGTGACGTGGCCAATGACCTCCCTTTCCCACGGGCGGTCCATAGCCACCACGACGTCCGACTTCTCGGCAGGCGTAAGCTTCAGACAAATCCCTTCCGGTGCATGAAAGGGGTGCGCATTGCCGGCTTCATCATACCGTGACGCTCCGGCGAAGACGCGTGCGTAGCTGAGGAGCGGTTCCATCGATTCCCTCCAGGTCAATAGTTGTGGACATTGTGCCCGTGCAGCGGAAACCAAAGAAAGTCGATGCCCGACACCAGAGCCGCGCTCAGCGCCTGTGCGGCCAGCAGCCCGACGAAGAAGGGTTTGCCCCGGTCGTAGAGGGCGACCCCTCCGAGGCGCAGGACCACGGACTTGATCGCCCAGACCAGAAGGATCGACTGCCCCGTCTTGGTCACCCCGTAGTTACCCTGTACGGCCAGCCCGATCGGGTGCAGCGGCCACCAGGGCAGCCGGTAGCGCACGAGCGTCAGCGCCGCCATCACCGCCGCGCCCATCCCGGCCCACATCGCGCGCCCGTTTCCCCCCATCGGCATGGGGTTCCGGATGGAGGAGACTGCCTGGTTGAATGCGTATTTGGAGACCCACACCAGGTGGGCCCTCAGGTTGTAGGCCCCGTAGCGATACCCCAGAAACAGAGTGTCGGCCAGGGAGATGGCGAATCCAACGCCGAGCCCCAGGCAGATGACCCACGCGATCCGCCTGGGGGTGACGAGGCCGTCCACGGCCTTCGCTGCCTGGGTGAACGCCGGAAGCAGGAAGCCCTTGCCGCTCTTGAGCCCCCCGCTGCTGAGCGCCCCCATCGTCGCGACCGCGGTCGCGCTCGCTGGCCCCATCAGGCGGGTGCCCATCATCTGCAGCACAAAATCGTAAGGATGGACCCGGTAGTAGACATAGGCCAGGCCGACCTCGGCGACCACCCTTGCGAGGCCCAGAGGGATGAGGAGCGACGCCGAAAGAAACGTGAGCACGACCCAGAGCTCCATCCCCGCCGCGTGCAGCCAGGCGCCCACGAACACAAGCGATCCCACAAGACCGAAGACGGCCGTGCGGTAGGAGAGGAGTTCCCCGCTGTCATCAGTCGCCGAGTTCGGTTGCAGGGCCTTGCGCCAGACCGCCCGGAGGTGCCGCCGGGCCATCCAGAGGCTCCAACCGGCCAGGAACAACAGCGCCCCTACACCCTGCCATCTCAGCACTTCACTCTCCCAGTGCGTGCCCGCTGCCCCCAGCGGGTAGCCGAGCCGGTTGAAGGCGAAGACCTCGCACCCCGTCAGCAGGATGAAGAACCAGACGCTGAAAAGCACGTCCTTTCGGGCGAAGTAGCCGAACCCGATGGCGTAGAAGCTGATGCGTTGAGGGAGTGAGGGGAAGTCCGTGAGGGGCTCGAAGGTGCCCGTTTCGAACGGAATCTCGGGAAACGCCGGGGTGAAGTAGGAGAGTATGTTCCACAGCTTGAGCGCCATAACCAGCCCGAACCCGACCCAGAACATTCGGGCGTGGAGAAGCACCGGCAGCCGCCCGCCCGGTTCCGTCTCCGACAGCATCTGACCCACTTCGACCATGGGGTAGGTCAGCCGCTCGTGCTCCACCCACTGCTTCCGGAGCATCACCACCAGGCAGAAGACCGCAAAGGCCATGCCCCCGATCAGACAGGTCCACCAGAAAAGGGGCGTCAGCCAGGCCGCAACGGGCGGCATCTGGCCCTGCGGGAGACCTTCGTAGAACCACGTCGTCGCGTTCCCCACGTCTTGCGTGACCATCCAGCCGGGGACGAGGTCGTTCAGGTAGCGTATCCATCCGTTTTCCGGCGCGGCAAAGTAGAAGAACCCCGCGGAGATCCCGATCAGGTGGCCCACAATCCCTTCGAACGGCACGGCCATGGCCACCAACCCGGCCCCCATCACCACCAGGAGTTCGGTCCGGGAGAGCCCCCATCCTGGCCTGACCCGGTTCAGCAGCATATTCAGGACGGCCGCCGTCAGGAACGGGAAGAAGAGGGCCATCGGGAAGTGGCTGCGGGTCAGCCGCGACGCCCGGAGGTAGAAGGCGGTCCATTCGGCCCAGATCACGCCCGCCGCGATCACCACAAGGACGGTCACCACTGTCCCGAAGCTCACCGAGGCGCCGGCATCCGGCTTCGGGTAGAGACCCTTCTGCTCTAGTTTCTGGCTGCTGGCCACCCGTCACCCTCCCCATTATTAATGTAGCCACACGCCAATAATTCGGGAGCGCAGGAATAGGCTTCGCTTCTGGATCGACCGCAACACCCGGATTCTCTACGAGGTCGATACGGACGCAGACTGTGTCGATACTGTTAGAGTTGGGCTGAAGCGTGAGAGCACTTACAGGCAGGGATGCGGCAGGACCCGCGCGGGCTAAATGAGGTGAGACAGGTTGACGCGCTCGTGGCGGCCCGTCACCGGAATGAGTTGCGCCTTGCGTGATGATGCAGAGAAGGGTGGTTGGGGGCGGACGGGCTTTTTCTCGATCCGTCTGCCGGTCGGTTGTGCCACAGCCCTGTCGATCGCTTCAGCCTGGTTACATCTGGAAGCGTGAGGAAGCTCAGGTCGCGCCGCCGGCTGCGCCTATCGCACCGGCCATTTCAGGCTGCGTTTCCTGCTCGCCGACACCCAGTTCTCTCTTTATACGCTCCTTCGCCTCCTCCGACAGGTTATACTGGGGCGGAAATGCCGGACCCATCGGCCGGCCGAAGATCTCGATCGCGGCCTTGGCCAGGGTGCCCTCACCCGTCGTCCTCCACAGCGGGCTTCCCGGTCCGTGAACCTCTTCGATAATCGCCTGCCTCACCCGCTCTCTGAGACCTCCGCCCTTTGAGACTTCCGCCTTGAACCCCGCGTAGTCGCCTTCCACGAAGCACTTCCCCGCTCGGACCGCCATCGGCGGATCCACGTTGCCCATGAAGAACGGGAAGGAAGTCATACCGTGCGGTTGGCCGAGCGCGCCGCACCAACCCTGGTTGTCCATGAAGGCGAACCTGTCGCGGAATTCGAACAGCACATTCGTGAAGTTCTTCAGTTTGTCGGACCCCCACTTTATCCCGACCACGTTTTCGAGCTCCGCCAGCCGGGCGAAGACGGGCGGGGTCATTTCGTATGACTCGGGCAGTGCCCAGAAGGTGTGGTAGACCACGATACCCATCCTGCTCACGGCGTCGTTCACCAGCCTGTAGTGCGTGAGGACCTCCAGGTCTGTCGGATGCTGGTAGTGCGGAGGCGCCAGCTGTACGAAATCGATCCCCAGATCTTCCGCGTACTTGATCTTGGAGATCGCGTGTTTCGTGTTCAGGTCGAAGACCCCGACCAGGGTCGGCACCTTGCCCACGACTTCCTCGGCGAAGATCTCCACCGCTTTGGACCACTCCTCGTCGTTGAGGAAGTAGCCCTCTCCGCCCCCGCCCACGGCCAGGACCATCCCGACCCCGTGCCGAATGCCGCCCTCGACGATGAATCGATAGTGATCCCTGAGGCGATCGTAATCCACGTCGAACTCCGGCGTTGCCGGCGTGACCGCGGCAACGAGCGCACCTTTCAACATTTCCCGGCGATCGTCAGCCATTTCCTCAATCCTCCTTCTTCAATCAGTGAACGGTTGATGCAAAGATTCCATTTCAGAACGCACCGGAGAAGGTCAGCCGGACCGGGTTCTTCAGCAGTCTTCCGTAGTCGGAGTAGGAGACGTCCACCTGGAAGGTGTTGCCCAGCAACCTGGCCTTCAGGCCCGCGCCGACGCTCCAGGTCTCCGCGTCGTAACGCCACTTCCGGCCGGCGCGAAATGCGAGCAGGTCCCTTAGCCAGAGCTCCCCGCCCAGGCTCCAGCGCTGGAACCGGTCGGTGAAGTAGGTGCCTTCGAACGACCCGGTCAGCGACATCGGGTCACCCAGTTCCCTGATCACTTCCAGGGAGGTGCCGACGTGGAACACGATAGGCATCCGCGACGCATCCGAGAGGATGATCACGTCGTCGCCCAGGTTCTTCATACCCATCCCGATGCGCAGGCTGCGGAACCCGGTGTGCAGTATCGTCCCCACGCTGAAGAGGGTCCCGGACATATTCCTGTTGTGGAGTTTGGACTCGACGAACCGGACCACGCCGCCGACGGAGAGCTTGTCGGTCAACTGCCGGGCGTAGACCAGCCCCACGGCGGTGTCCCCCAGGTCCAGCATCTCTCCCGTGCCCAGCGGGTTCAAAGGGGTGGTCTGCTCGACGTCCGGGAACTGCAGGCTGACCACGGAGATGCCCACGACCGAGCCCCACCCGATGTTGAAGGCGATGGCGCCCGAGTATAGCTCCGTTCCCAGGAGCCAGTCCGCGTAAGAGAAGGAATATCCCACCGTTTCGATCGTCGTGAGCCCGGCCGGGTTCCAGAAGGCCGCGTCCATCCCTTCCGCGACGGCCGTGTAGGCGTCGCCCATCCCTGACACCCGGGCAGTGGGTGAGATCTTCAGGAACTGGAAGGCAGAGGACCAGAGCTTTTCTGTTTGTGCAAGATCCGCGGGGCCTATGGGTGCGTCCGGGAAGAGCTCCTGCGCCTGCGCAGGCGCCGCCGCAAGGAGCGCAGAGAACGCGAGGATCGCACCAGTGCTGGGTAACCGTTTCATATCCGATCATCCTTTCGAAAGTCGCTATCTCTGGATCACGAAGATGCCCTTTTCCACCTTGCCGAGGCTTTCCGGCATCAGGGATTCCACGACGAAGAAGTAGACCCCCGACCTGACTTCGTCGGTTGCGACGAGGTTCTGAAAGCTGAGCCAGCTCAACTCACCGACCCCCGGCTTGTCGTGATGGATCTCGCTCTGCAGGTCGCCCGATACCGAGAAGATGCGGATGACGCACTTTTCCGGGATGCCGACAAACCGGATCTTCTCGACGCCCTGGTAGTTGCCTGTCTCGTCGGCGAGGGTGTAGGGGTTGGGCACCACCAGCACCTTCCGCTCCAGCCTGTTGAAGACCGGCAGGCCGGGGGCGGAGGGGTTGCGGGCGACCAGCATCTTCTGCTCGATCGCACCATACCCGCCCTCCAGTCCCTTGCTCAGATGATCCTGAACGACCTGGGGCAGGTCTGCCATCGTTCTGCCCCCCTCGCTCCAGGTCGTCTTCGGCGACGCCACCGCGCGCACGGAGTAGGTGTAGGCGAATCCGGCTACGGAGGTGTCATCGTCGAACACGTACTCGCTCTGGCCTGTGGCCGGGATCTCTCCGAGCAATTCAAACGGGCCGTAGTCCTGGAAACTGGACCTGTAGACCCGGTAGGCCGTGACGTCCGCTTCCCCATAGTCGGGGTTGGTCGACTGTTCGGCGTCGCCCGGGAAGGTGAGCTGATTCTGCGCGAGCTCGTTGTCCCCGATGCTGAAACTGACGTCCGGCGGCGAGGTGGGGATGCGGAACTCGTTGTCGTAAGCGAACTGCGCGTGCGAAAGATGCTTCAGTATCACCTGTTCGCCTTTGGCCACCTCCGGCTTCAGCGTGCTCGGATCGGTGGCGAGGTCCCAGGACCAGCTGGTGATGTCCTTCGGATATCCCGTCTGCGATTCGATGTTGCCCGTATCCCCATCTGCACCCGTGCCGAACACATAGACCAGCACGAGCTTGGCCCTATCGCCCGGGCCCAGGTTGTAGGGCCCGTAGACCTGGTCGCTCCAGGACATGCCGAACTCCGCGGGCTGGTCCATCGTCGGGCCGGTGAAGAAGTCGTACATCTCGGCCGGGCTCAGCGCGCCGCGGGTAGGATCGTCGACGTTGCTTTCCCCGAATACATTGTATCGGTGCATGAGCGGCCCGTCGCTGCCCGGGTCCACGTAGCCCGCAGCCTGGTCAGCAGCATTGAACGTGTGGCTCGGACCGCTGTTGCGGAAGGCCAGGGGGGCCACCCCGACGTAGGCCGGCGCAAGCGGCGTGCCGTCGGGCCGGAAGCTGCTGCCGGGGAACTTGCCGTTCGGGTGCTCGAGCTCCCGGATGTAAGGGTCACCGGTGTCATCGTCGACGCTCTGCACCGCGTTTCCGTCGAACTGGTAGGAGATGAACTTCCCTGCGGCAGCCGGATCGCCGTCGAAGTTGGTCGCCTCGCTGTACTTGAACCAGTCGTCCAGCCCGGCGGGCCGTGCGTAGGTGGGATAGTGACCTTCATTGGACCAGCGGTAGGCCAGGCCCGCCTGGTTCACCGCGAAGTCGCCCATCACTCCGAAGTAGGCGTCGTTGAGCGCCTGACCACCCTGGTTTTCGAACTCGAGCTCCACGATGACGAAGTCGTCGAAGTCCTGGTTGCTCCAGGCGTACATCTTCCGCGTGGTCACCACGTCATTTTGGGAGCGCCACTGCGAGATCAGGATCTCCTCGGCCGTGTTCTGGACCGGGGGGTAGACCCCGTAGTCGAAGTTGTGGATGTTGTAGGGCGACGAACCGAACGGGTCGCCGCTTTGAGGGGTCGCCCCGGGGAACCAGTTGGCCGTCCGCGAGCCCGGCGGGTTGGTTGGGGCCCGGCCGCTCTGGTTCGTCCAGGGAGCGGTGCGGGTGTCGAAGCCCCAGTCACGCTCCGGGCCGTTTTCGATGTCGTAGATCATCTCCTCGGTATCTTCCGAGGGCTGGCGCGGGCCCGTCCAGGAGACCCACTTCTCCCCGCCCACGTTCGTCAGGGCCAGCACGCCCCAGCCGATTCCGTGGACGGGAGGCTCGTTCCAGGCCTCGCCACCCCGCCACCCCTTGTTGCCCCAGTTGGAGGTGGTGGGGTCTGACGGCGCGCCCCAGTACCCGTATATGGTGCCCGGATAGGTCAACGCGAACATTGTCCGCGAGTCACCCACTAAGTAGTGCCCGCCCATGTTTCCGGCGTTGCTGGCCGACCACCAGACGAGGGAGCGTGTAATGTCCCAGCCCGCCTCGTAGTCCACGTTCTTGCCTGTAGCGGGGGGGACGCCTGCGGTCAGCAGCGCCGAGGCTGCCAGGAACGCGAGGCCCCATCTCAAAAAGCGAATACCAGACATAAGGTGTTCCTCCAAATCTATGTTGTCCGAGGATTAGAACTTGAAACGGGCACCGAGCACGGCCAGGCGAGGCGAACGACCCAACCCGGCGCCGTAGCGGACCAGTTCCTCGACATCTCCGAACTCCTCATACCGGGAGTCCCCCGGCTCGGGCTCCTGCAGGCCGTACTGCACGGGGTTGAACCCCACGGTCATGTCGTCTTTCTGGTTCCAGAGGTTTCGCACCTCCAGGAACGCGGTCGCCACCCCGCTCCCGCCGAACTGGAAGTCTTTCTCGAAGTTCACGTCGGTCAGCGTGGAGAGCGGCGCGCTCCGCTCCGAGGTGACGCCGGTGGGCGACGTATAGAGGAAGGGGGTGCCGGTCTGCATCCGCCAGACCATCGTGGCCCGGAATCCGGACAACGGCCGGATGTGGAAGTCGGCCGGGGTGGAGAAGAGGAACTGCACGCTGCCGTAGTTGCGCCGGTCGATGCCGGCCCTCAGCCGGGGCAGGGCGTTCATCGGAGCGTTTACACTGCCGTCGTAGAAAAAGCTGTAGAACCCCTCTTCCATCCGGCCCGGCACGATGGGGGTACCCGGGCTGTAACCAGGGACTTTGGACTGGTTCCTGAGGAATTCGTTGGCCGTATGACCGACCTCGCGTTTCTGCTCCTCGGTGAGCGGTTTGGGGATTTCCTGGCCGTCCTCCCGGACGGTGACGCCGTTGAAGTAGCGGTCGCTGGCCACGTAGGAGGAATCGGGGTACCATCGCGATGTGATGATGTTGAAGAAATTCGGGCGCCCGCCCTGCTGATATCGCAGCCACTGGGCGTTGTAGGCCAGGTTGAAGGAGGTGTAGTCATTGAACATCTTCTTGAAGGCGACCTCGAACCCTCGCGAGGTGTTGAAGACCATGTTCGAGAAGACCCGGGCCTGGCGCGGGTTCCTGCCGTCGATCGGATCCGTCACGAAGAAGACCGATCGCCTGCGGAGGCCGCCCTCCTGGTCCTTGTAGAAGGCCGAGAGACTGGCGATGTAGTCCCCGGCGAAGTTCCAGTCGAAGCCGGCCTCCACGCTCGTCGTCGCCTCCGCCTGCCCGTGCGCCCAGCCAACAAACCCGTTTTTCGTTGTCAGGAGCCTGTTGTACCGCTCCATCTGGTCGATCTGGCCGTTGCCGTTCAGGTCCTGGTCCGCGCCGCTCCCTTCAAAGTTGCGGTGATAGAAGCTCTGGACGTCGGGGAGCTGGGTGAAGCGCCCCGTGAAGAACCGGAGGGTTGAGCGTTCGGTGATCGGGTGGGAGAGCCCCAGCCGGGGGCTCCACGCGGTCGTCGTCGGCTGATTGCCGACGACGGGCACGTTCCGAAACCGGGTGAGGGTATCGTAATGCCTGAAATTCATGGCGATGCCCATGTTTTGTCCGATGCTCTCGCGCGAGGAGATGGCGTCGAACCGGACGCCGGCGTTGATCACAAGGCCCTCGAACTCCATCTTGTCCTGGATGTAGGCGCCGTACCGGATCGGATGGAACGGCTCCATCCCGATCACGACGTCCCCCTTGCCGACCATGTAGACGTGCCGGTTCTTGGCGTCCCTGAAGATCTCGCCGCTCTCCTGCACGCTGTAGCGGGTGAACTCGGCGCCCGCCTTGACCAGGTGCCCTTTGGACACCTGGCTGCTGAGGTCGGCTTTCAAGAACCAGCGCTTGAGCTCGGAGGTCCGGGTGCTGTGGTAGTCCCGCGCCAGGTGGAACCCGAAGCTGTCCCTCCGGATCCCCTCGGTGGCCTCGGGCACGCCCTGGCTGTTGATGTCGCGCTGCTGGTAGGAGACCCGGAGTTCGTAGAACGTCTTGGGAGAAAGGCTGTGCGTTGCCGTCCCGTAAACGACGCTCTGCGACATGTCCTGCGTGCCCGCCCCGCCGTAGTCCTCCGGGAGGAAGAGGTTCAGACTGTTGTGCTCGACGCCGCGCAGCACCCCTTCGGGAATCACCGTAAGGTCGTAGTTCCGGTTAGCGGTACCGCCCCGGTTGAAGATGTCCTCGGCGGCGTAGATGCCGCCCAGTTTCACCTTGATGTTGCCGCCGGCGCGGTAGGTGGCGTTGCCGAACATCTGCATGTTGAACGGCTCACGGTTGAGCGGGCTCGGGAAGGCGGTGGCGTCCCGGCTGTAGCGCCCGCTTACGAAGAAGCCGAGGTCTTCGGCCAGCGGGCCGGAGAGCGACCCCTCCAGGTAGTTCCCCCACACGCCCGTATAGTCGGTCCGCTCGTGCACCTTCTGCCCGGTCAACGGGTCGGTCTCGTTCTGAAAGTCAGAGTCCGACCAGGGGTTGGTCAGACCCGCGGTCTCTTTCACCCGTGCGCCGTCGTAGACGTTGGACCCCCAGTGCTTCTTCCCCGACGGGGTCAGCCGGTACTCGCCCAGGCCCCCGAAGGTGGCCCTGGCCTCCCGGGTAACAAAGCTGAACACACCGCCCTGCGCGTTGCCGTACTCGGCGTCCATGCCACCGGTGAGCACGGACACCTCCTGCAGCGCCTGCTTGTTGACGCCGAGGAAGAGGCCCTGCTGCTGCCCTGCCTGGGTCCCGCCGTCGCTGTTGATCAGCCGCACCCCGTCGATCTGCACGAACACCTCGTTCTGCCCGTCGGGGTGGGCCACGTTGCTCCCCCGGATGCGGAGGTCGCCGTCCACAGAGACGCCGGGCTGCAGCTCGATCAGGTCTTCGGTCTCCCGCGCCAGAGGCACGGCCTGGATGTCCGCCAGATTGATGACGTAGCGGGTCGAGGTCCGGTCCGGCTCCACGGGCGGACGCTGCGCGACCACCACCATCTCGGCGGCCTGCAGCGCGGTCTCCTCCAGGGTAAGGTCGACAGCGGTGGTGAAGTCCGCCTGCACCAGCACGTCCTGCTTGATGGACGTGTTATAGCCGACCATCGATGCGGTCAATTCATACCGACCAGGATCGACCGACAGGATGAGGTAGTAACCGTCGGTATCGGTCGTCGCGCCTCGCCGTGTGCCTTCGATCACAACGTTGGCGCCTGGAAGCGGCTGGCCCGTTGCGTCGGTGACGACGCCGTTGACCTTGCCGACTGTGCCGGCCATACCATCAGCCGGACAGAAGGCGAGCAACGCCCCGGCGAGTACAAGAGAGATCAAACTTTTGCTAGCTCTCATCGTAACCTCCTTGAGTTTGTCTGCTGAACACGTGAGGGTTTGAACTGTCTCTTAATCTATACCATAATATATCCATAGACTGGCCTCCTTATACCTGCTTGTTTGGATCTACCTGAAGGCTACGGATCTCCTTAGGCATCGGCCATCCGCCCCTCTCTGATGAAAAAATTGAACAGGATTCCTGTAGACACGATCTCCTCCGACCCGACTCCGGTGAGGCTACGCGGAAAGCTTCAGGCCACAATGCCTTCAGAGCTTAGCAGGCTAAGCTAAGAACGAAGCGACCTGTGCACGTGGTGCTCAATGCTCTCGACCGCTCCCTGTGTGTCGCCGGAATTTATACGGTCCACTAGGTCGCGGTGCTTGTCCAGTTGGATGGACCAGCGTTCCAGCGCCACTTCATCCACATCTTTCAGTCCCATGTGACCGAAAAAGGTCAAATCGCCTATGTAATTCAGGATCTTTTCCAGTATGGAATTGTTCGACAGGCGCCAGATCAGGCGATGGAGTTCTATGTCGGCCTTGCGCACGCCCGCTATATCTTTCCGGTGGCAGGCCTCCTTCATCTCCTCGAATTTGTGTGAGAGCATAGCGTGGTCCTCCCGCTGGGCGTTCCGCGTCGCCAGTTCGATGGCCCGCTTCTCCAGCATCAGACGCGCGTCGTAGAGGTCGTCCAGCGTCTCTTTGTCGAGTTCGACCACACAATACCTTCCGCCATTCTCGTTCGTGACCAGGCCGTCTCTTTGGAGTTCGAGGAGCGCGTCTCGCGCCGGCATGCGCCCGATCCCCAGCAGCTCCATCACCTTCCGTGCAGGTATCTTGCTGCCGGGCAGGAAGGCGCCCTCTAAGAGCAGTCCCCGTAAGCGCTCACTCGCCTGATCTTTCAGGAGGCTTCGCTTGAGTTCGATCCGGCCGTTTCTTTCAGGATTGGACGACACGAGAGGTCCTGTTGGATGGAAGATGACGCGATTGAACGAGGAGGAAGGCTATTTTGTATACAATATATACATATAGTACGCACTCCTGAAACCTCCGTCAAGTAATTTTTTGACGAATGGATAATGCGGCTTAGGAATTCATAACATATTGAAAATAAAGGAGTGTTGGACAAACTTCGCTGCAATGACCTGTCCTGGATTTTGTGAATTCTTGACCTGAGTAGGGTGTCACATCCGATCGTGTTCTCTGTGGCCTCCGGAGATCCTCACCCCCTTACGGGCGTCAACCGCACCGAGGCCACGGTCAGACCGGCCGGGGCGTTTCTGTTGATCTCTTCAGCTTTGAGCTTCAATTCGTAAATCCCGGGCGCTTCGATCCTCACCCGCCCGAACCTCGTTGCGGCCTCCGGGAAGTATTGTGCCCGTGGGCTTTCGATTTTCTCATCGGCCCGGATGGTTCGCCGGATGGTTTTCCCGGCGACGGCCACGCTCACCCTGTGTCCGCCCTTCCAGACCCTGGCGGGCCTCAAGGTCCCTGTAATCACCCTGACCTCAAAATCTGCCGGACGGACCACCTTGAACGACCAGCTCAGCCAGTTGGCCTTGTTGAACCAGTTCTGGATCACACCGCTCGGGCTGACACCGATCTGCCGGCCTGTGTTCGAAACATGCACGTCGGCCATCCCGGGCAGCAGGGTCACCGTATCGTCCGGCTGCTGGAGGGGCGACGGGTCCACATCAGCTTCACCGTCGAGCCTCAGCACCACGACCGGGACGTGTCGATCGGGCTTCCTCGATGGCAGACGCAGCTCCAGTGTATCGTGGTCGAGGGCCTCATCCCGCGCCTGGGAAAAGACGACCTTCCGCCTCCGATCGGCCAGCAAGGAGGCCTGCTTGACCCGGTTCCGCAGACCGTAGAGCGTGAACCTTCCGCGGGGCCACCGGGTGAACAGCAGGAACAGCCTGTTCCCTTTCTGTGTCATCGCGCCCCAGTCGAAAGAATAGGCATAAGGACTGGCCTTCGTCCCGTAGATCGCCTCCCCGTTGACGGCCATCCATCGGCCGATCTCCTCCAACCGCCTCACGCTGGGCCCAGGGATAACGCCCTCGGCCGTGGGGCCGATGTTCAGCAGGTAGTTGACACCTTTGCTGGCCAGATCTACAAGCAGGGAAAGCAGCGTCTTGACCGACTTCCAGTTGTGGTCCTCCGTCTTGAACCCCCACGTGTCGTTCATCGTGGCCGGCGTCTCCCAGGCGCCCTCGATCCGTCCGACCGGAATCTGATTGTCACCCAGGCAGCCGTAGTCGCCCACACCGTGCCCGACCCGGCCGCTGACGAGACAGTCGGGCTGCAGATCGTGTACGAACCGCCTCAGATCCAGGCTCTGGGCCTTCGAGATCGAGATTGGCGTATCGAACCAGATCAACCCGATCGGCCCGTACTGGGTCAACAGTTCGCGAACCTGCGGCTTGACCTTATTCCGCAGGTAGCGGGCGAAGTCCTTTTTCGCCGGATCATAGTCCCAGTCATTGCCCGAGGCATCCGGATCGTGCCAGTCCTGGTCCTGGGA
Source organism: Candidatus Latescibacterota bacterium (assembly GCA_965248435.1). Taxonomy (GTDB): domain Bacteria; phylum Latescibacterota; class UBA2968; order UBA2968; genus CBDFJH01. Next base: position 3,956,832 of record OZ252100.1, on the reverse strand, counting down.
GTAGTAGAAGCACAGCCGGATACCCGCCCTCCTGCACGCCCTTGCGAGGGCCTTTATCGGATCGCGGCCGTAAGGTGTGGCATCTGCGATGTCGTATTCGCTGCACGCAGAGTCGTACATGGCAAACCCGTCGTGGTGTTTGGACGTGATCACCAGGTATTTCATCCCGGCCCTCTTGGCCAGCCCTACGCAGGCATCGGCGTCGAACTTCACGGGGTTGAACCGGCCGGCGAGTTTTTCATACTCTGCAACCGGGATCCTGGACCGCAGCATGATCCACTCTCCGATGCCGGCAATGTCCCTCCCCTTCCACTTACCCGCAGGAATGGCATACAACCCCCAGTGGATGAACATGCCGAACCTGGCCTCCTCCCACCACGAGAGCCGTGCCCTGTCTCGCTGGGACCGAACGCGCCTGCCGCCCGTATTCATCTTCCCGGACCTCCGTGTCTCTGTTGGTGCCATCTCTTATCCATCCTCCATTCTTTAGACTCGCCAACCGGCGCTTACAGGTAAGCTTTAGGCGCTTCCGTGGTGGCCAGTCGACCGGCGAGCAGAAGCCGTTTTCAATCACCGTGCCGGCCTCTTTTCCTGAAAACCGTGCCGCCCCTACGTACCGCCGTTCGAGGGGCTCCTGGCCCTCGTCGACCAAACCTGTTTTCATACCAATGTCAGATCGGATCTTCAAGAACCCGGCTAGAGTACCGCCATAGCTTCAACTTCGAGCAACAGGTCCGGCTGCGTCATGCGGGCGACCTGAACGCCCGTGGTCAGACACGTGACTCCCGGCATCGCCTCTCTGCGTGCCTGCCGGTAGGCGTGGATGTCGGTCATGTCCATGAAGTACTGCGTCAGTTGAACGACGTCGTTCAGAGACGCGCCAGCGAGTTCGAGGACCTCCTGTAGGTTCTTGAACACCTGCCTGGACTGGGCCAGCAGGTCTCCCTTGCCGACGATCTCCCCGTTCTTGTCCCACGCGACCTGTCCGGCCGTGTAGACGACATCGCCGATGCGAACCGCCTGGGCGAAGCGGATTTCGCCTTCGTCGTCGGCCTGTGTCCAGCCACCGGTGCCCTCGGGGTGGCCCTGGTTCCATGCGCGATCGGGAAAAAAGAACTGCTTGTCCGCCATTACGTCCTCCTGGTGGTTAACCGCGCGAACCTTATAACAAGCGGGGTGGCCTTGGGATGCGACGCTGGCGGCGCGCCCCCTTCACGGCGAAGCCCTTCAAAGGGCAGGAATACAGTGCACGCCATAGACAATCGTCTTCTGTTTTTTTGTCTTGCTTCCTCTTCAAAATGTGAAGCTGAACCGCCGTAAACGTAGTGAGTAGTCGAGGCCGATGACCGATCCCGCCTCGAGGGCTTGAAACGCTCGAGGATTTGAACGATCTGTTAACGCGGCTGGAATTTGGTGGGTAGATTACCATTCAAACAATACTCCGAACGCATCATCAGGGCGGTTGTAAAGCAAATCAAACGCTTCCGGGCCTTCTTTGAACGGGAAGCGATGGGTGGTCATAGCATCGGTTTGTATGGCGCCGGAGGCGAGTAGTTCCATAGCGCGACGGGACTGGCGGGCACCGATGGTAGTGCCGTAGTATCCTCCGATCAGACGGCGCTGCTGGATTTTGTCAGACATGAGCGGGAGTGGTTCATCTTCGTATAACCCGATCAGATGAAACAGACCGTTTACCGCCAGCATGTCGAGTCCCTGCTCGAACGCTTTCGGACCGGCAGGGCCGCCGACCGCATACACCACGATATCAGCGCCGATGCCGCTGGTGAGGCGGCGCACCGCCTGAACCGGATCCTCTTCTGCCGCGTTGATGACCGCATCAGCGCCAAAGGACTTCGCCATGGCACACCGGCTCTTCAGCGCATCGATGGCGACGACACGGCCGACCCCGTTGGCTTTCATGACCTGCAGCATCAGGCTGCCTACGAGTCCCTGTCCTATGATGACCACGGTATCGTTGGGCTGAATGTCTTCTATACCGGTCCAGGTCACCGCACCGCAGGTCAGCGGATGGAAGGGCGCCTGGTCAAAGGACACATCGTCAGGTATGGGGATTATCAGGGCCTGATCCTGTGGGGTGCAGATTAAGGCGGGACGTACCACGTACTGGGCATGAGGCGCCAGCGCCACGACCCGGTCGCCGACGGCCAGGTATGAGACACCCTCACCAAGGGCATCGACCACACCGGCCAGTGAGTATCCCATGATCTCCGGACTCACGGCATGTTCACGGGTATAACGGGCGCCCATCTCAGAACCCCGGCTGATCAGGCTCCGTACAGCCTTGACACGGACTTCTCCCGGTCCCGGTTCCGGGATCGGTGTTTCTTCGAGAACGAGATTGTATTTGCCCTCCGGCTTGGCAAAACGTAACATAAGCACTCCCTTAGGCAGAACAGCACCTTTGTCTTCAAGATTTACAAAGCTGAATTGTAGTATAGAGATCTCTTCCAGATGGAGTTGTTCCGGCTGGCGCCGCAGCGATCATAATAATCCCTTAGCTGTTGTTTTACATTTTCCATGCCGTTAGTATAGCAACGGCATATCCATTTGCCAATTTATGCACGAGGCATCTAGGAGCCGTCAAATGCAAAATAGAAATATCGTTGTGCTTCTCTGTGATCAACTCAGACCGGACTTTCTGAATAGTTATGGATGCACTGCGGTGCCGACTCCTAATCTTGATAGGCTGGCCGCAAAAGGCGTTGTGTTTGAGAATGCCATCACTCAATCAACCGTATGCGCTCCGGCGCGGGCATCAATGATGACCGGACGGTATGTGTCGGATCATATGGTTTGGACAAATGACGTGCCGTTTCGAGAAGGCATGGAATACCTCGCCGAACGAATGAATAAATTGGGCTATGCGACCGGCGCTTTTGGAAAGCTGCATCACTATCCGGCCGCTGATGGGAAGGGATTTAGCCATCTCAGCCAGATGGAAGAGGGCAGGCTTGAGGAGAGCGAGCCCTATTTGAAATGGATCCGCAAGCGTCATCCTGAGGTTACTCGATTGTGGAACTATGCCGATTTTACCTTTTCGTTTCCGGAGGATGAGTATTACGAGCATTGGATAGCCTCGGAAGCCATTGAGTTTATTGCTGAATCGGTAGAGCAAAAAGAGCTGCCCTTTCTCGCATGGATTTCTTTCCAGGGGCCGCACGGTCCCATTGATCCTCCTGCCGAGTTTAAGGGTTTGGTGGATGATACGAAGCTGCCAAAAGTGATTGATCGGCCGCCGGCCGATAGAGACAGCGTTCCGGAGACAGTCGAGTATCGATCTGTCCTCGGTACGGTCCCGGAAAATCAAGAGGCGAATCTGGCATTTCGTACTGCTTATGCCGAAATGATTGCGGCTATAGACGGCCAGATTGGGCGAATTGTCGATTGCATTGAACACCTCGGCATCTTTGAAAACACGTCATTTATTTTTTCAGCAGATCACGGTGATATGCTTGGCGATTTTGGGCTTCAGGCAAAAGGGCCGTTTCCGTATCCTGGGCAGATGAATATACCTCTCGTCGTTTCCAATCATCCGGAAATCTTGGCGGGATCTCGTTCTGCGTCCCTGGCCGGTAATATCGATATACCTGGAACGGTTTTGAATATTGCCGGAGACAATCGGCCAATCGGCTATTCCAGGTCACTCCTGGAGCTGGGACGCAACCCGCCGTTCAACCCGCGGGAGGTGATATTCAGCGAGTTTTGTGATTCTGTGAAAACAGTTGATGACGGACGTTTCCGATTTTCATTCTATCCGTTTCAAGGAGTTTCTGAGCTCTATGATCGATTGGAAGATCCATACTGTATGAACAACCTCAGCGCGAACGAAGATTGTCAGGAAGTCAAAAGTGAACTACTCATGCACATTATAGATTTTATGACTGTTGCCAAGGGCGTACGAGTGGAAGCTCATGATTTTGTGCCGTCCGAGCAGAGCGGATTAAAGAAAAAGTCTCCACACTACCAACAGTATCTTCCAGTTGCATTTCCCCTCTCGGCAAACGACAGAATGAAGCTCAAGGCGGCCGGCTTGAATACTGACTACAACGAGTTTTGCCGCGAGAAGGACATAATTCAATATTATGCCAAACCATACTGGCTAGATGAGCGATAGAGGATCTACAGGGAACCATTGTGGCTGGCGGGAACCGGGCACGGGACCTGCCGGATTGTCCTGAATGATGATCGGGATGTTGAGACCATCTGAAAGCGTCCCGTCGAGGAGGTGCCGATGTCTGATACGCGTCCCAATTTCCTGATATTCATCACCGATCAATGGCATCCTCGATGCCTCGGTTATGCGGGGCATCCTCTGGTCCGGACACCGCATATCGACCGGCTTGCCTCCGGCGGGATGACATTCACACGCATGTATACGTCGCAGCCGTTATGTATGCCGGCACGCGCGACGATGTTTACCGGTCTCACTCCGCGTGGACACCGGGTTCGTATGAATGGCATTCCACTCGATCCGACTATCACCACGTTTACGGAAGCGCTCCGCCGGACCGGTTATCAGACGCACTGCTGCGGTAAAATTCACCTGCACTGTTCCGGGTCGCCGAACGGTATCCCGCTCGATGAATTGTCTCCGGATAATGCGCCCGAGTGCCGGGCATTATGGCAATCGGGCAGGATTACGGACCTGCCGCGGCCGTTCTACGGTCTGGACGGGATCGACTATGTCGGCGGCCACGGCCACGGTTCCTTCGGACATTATATCCACTGGCTCAGGCAGGACCATCCGGATGCGGCGCCTCTCTTTTTTGATCAGGTTCCACTGGAACCGCCGAGTGGGGCGTCGGCGTTGTTCAACCGGAGTTCATACAAATGGGCACTGCCGCAGGAACTGCATCCCATGACGTGGATTGCCGACCGGACGATTGATTTTCTGAATACCGCGGCCGGGAGGCGTCGGCAGGATGCCGCCGATGCCCCGCCGTTTTGCCTGATGTGCAGCATCCAGGAGCCCCATCCGCCTTTCGCGCCTCCGGCGCCCTACTGTAATCTTTACGATCCGAAGGACGTCCCTCCGCCGGTGAAAAAGGACGGTGAATACGACCACCTCCCGCCGCACTTTCGACGGATGTATGAGACAGACCTGACGACAAGCGGCAACAAGGGGCAGGCCATGGCGTTGACCACGGCCCATTATGCGGAATGCGCCGCCCACTATTACGGGTTGATCGAGATGATAGATGATCAGGTCGGCCGGGTGCTGGATGCACTCCGGACGAACGGGTTGGAGGAGGAGACCATCGTCCTGTTTATCGCGGATCACGGTGAGGCGCTGGGGGATCACGGCATGTGGGGCAAGGGGCCGTACCACATCGACGGGGTGATACGGGTGCCGTTTCTTGTGCGGTGGCCCGGGCACACCACCCCGGGTACGGTGCACCACGGTGTCGTCAGTCTGCTGGACTTCGCGCCGACGATACTCGATATGGCCGCGGTTCCCGTACCGGAAGGGCGGATTCCGTCTGAACCGGAAGCGCCCGAAGCACCGGATGCCTGGCCGGGTCGGAGTCTGGCTTCTGTCCTGGCCGGTGATGATCCCGGTGCCGAACGGCCTGCACTTGTAGAAATGGATGAGGACTACCTGGGGTTCAAGATGCGCACGCTGGTCTCGCAGCGATACCGGATGACCTGCTACTCCGGGCAGTCGTACGGCGAACTTTTCGATCTCGATAACGACCCCGAGGAGCTGCATAATCTGTGGAACGATCCTGCGCATCGCAGTGTCCGGGACGACCTGCGCCTGGAGTTGCTGGATTTGATCATGCAGACGGATATCTCGGTTCCGAGGCAAATGAGCCGGTCGTGACGCTTCAAGGCTTAACCGAATTCCTGGGGGATGATGCCACCCGTTGTCTCCGGAATATGGAGCCACCGGGCGCCGTAGAGCTCGCCTTCCGCGTCGAAGACCCGGCCGTCCGGGAGCGTGTACTGGTTCGGCGTGGTCGGCTTCTGCCCGGAGGCGAATTCCGGCAGCCGGCGCCTGTCATTCGCAAGCTGTTCGTGCACGTGCTCCCAGCTGAACCCCTGGAAGAGGTCCTCCCGCATGGCACGGCAGCGCTCCGCCTGCTCTGGACGGCCGGCCAGGTTGATCTCTTCATCAGGGTCGTTCACCAGATCGAACAGCAGGGGATCGCCTTTCTCGACTTCGACGTATTTCCAGTCGCGGGTGCGTACGAGGCGCATCGCCGCAGCGGGCTCACTTTCGTGAGTGGATTGGGGACCGCGACGCAGAACATTCTCGCCCGTTTGCCTGTGCTTGATTTTGCCCCCGTAGGCGTAGCTGGCGCTCGGCACGAAGGGACGCGGCACCGGGGCAGATGCCGGGTCGGCCAACAGCCCGCTGAAGTCCACTCCGTCCAGGCCTTCCGGCATGGGCAGACCGGCCAGGGCGCAGGTGGTGGGGTAGAGGTCCATCAGGGAGATGGGGTGCGCGACCCGGTGCTGGCCGCTGCGTATGCCGGGGCCGGCCATCAACAGGGGGACGCCGATGGCGGGGTCGTAATACACGTTTTTGCCCCAGAGCCCGTGGAGGCCGGCCATTTCGCCGTGATCGCTCGTGTAGATGACGATCGTGTTGTCGAGCAGACCGGCGTTTTCCAGGACGTTCACGAGTTCGCCGATGCAGTCATCCACGAAATCGACGCAGGCATAGTAGCCTTCGCGGCCCCGCCGGGTTTGTTCAGACGTCAGATCGTGGAGACGACGCCTGGCAAACGGTTCCAGACCGTCGGCGAAATCCGACGGCGGACCGATCGCCGGAAGTTTGTCCCGGTACCGGTTTAAGTAGCGACCGGGGGCGGTGTAGGGGGAGTGTGGGCGGGAGTAAGAGGCGCAGACGAACCAGGGGATGTCGGGTTCCCGGTCGTGATGTTCCAGCAGGTAGGCCGTCGTCTCCCGGGTGACGACCACGTCCTGCAGCAGGCTTTCCGGGATCTCCGTGGGCCCCGCGCTGTTCGCCGAGTCATAAGCGGGGAACAGGTCGATCGGTTCGGGCTGGTGGCCCAATCCGTGCCGGAGGTCGCCGTAGGGCCGGTCCTGAAACCCCTGCATCTGGTCCCGACCGCCAAAGTGCATCTTGCCGACCAGACAGGTCTGGTACCCGTGCGCGGCGAAATGGGCAGGCCAGGTGACGTGTTCGGGGAAGATGATCCAGTGGTTGCTCCAGGCGGCGCAGCGGTGGACTTCCTTGGCGGTGAGCATACACATGCGCGACGGCGTGCAGAGGGGCGAGGCGCAGAAAGCATTGTCGAACTGGATGAATCGCGCGGCCAGGTCGTCCAGATGCTGGGTGCGCACGTAAGGGTCGCCGGCGAATCCGGCGATCTTCGGGGCGTGCTGATCGGTGAGGATCAGAAGGATGTTTGGCGTTCTGGAATCGCCATTCATAAGGATCCACTCCTTCCAGGATAAGATATCTCTTCGAGCGTGTTCAGGGAGCCCACCGCGGGTACTTCTCCCGCAGCACTCCGGTAAAACGGGCGAATTCCGCGTCGCTGGCACCCTCGTACGGCGGCAGCAGGCGGAGTGAGAAATCCGGCTGATCGATCTTTGCGAACAGCTTGTCGAAGGCGCCGTCCATATGTGCGGCCCCGTCCAGGCACCGCTTCATTTCAGCCCGAAGCCCTACCAGTTCCGTGACGTACTCCCGTAGCTCCTCGAACCGGCCCTCCACCCCAGCATCGAAGAAGCGGTGGGCCATCTCCCAGTTCACCGATGCCGTGGCGATCAGCAGCCCTGCGTCCATGCCCATCAGGCGGGCCGCTGCGAAGTTCAACTCGGTCAGGAAAAAACGCAGGGGAAGATCCCGCCGGCCGAGCTCCCACAGGGTGCTCACGGAATCGATCCCGAGCTTGACCGCCACGAAGTTCTCGAACGCTTCCGCCAGCTTGGCAGCGAAATCTGAAAGCGCTGTATCCCGCGCTCGCACGCCCGCTCGATCCGGCGGATCACCGTCGAAAGCGAAAGGCTGATGATCCCGACCATCGGCTCGGCGCCGCCCGCGCGCATCTCCTCGCTAAAGACGGTCGTGATCCGGTCGAACTGCTCATCATCGACCGCGTAGCCCTCTCCCGCCGTCCCGAAGACGTAGAGATGTTTCGTTCCCCTCTCCAAGAGACTCCGAATGTGACGCCGGAAGACCGGCTCGTCCAGCCCCCCTTCTCCGTCCCACGGCACGCAGCAGGTGCCCATAATGCAACAGGAATAGCGCTTTTCCATACTGTAGGACCTTTTCACGCTGTAAGCTTTGGGATCTCGACCTTCCCCATCAGTTGGCGGAGCGTCCGGCGCTCACAGGACGGAGCGGGCGGCGTTTGAGTCAGTCCGTTTCGGACCTGATCGCGCAGTGCCTCTCCCACGCGTCATACATACAGGCCATCTGTTTCACGCGGTCCGGATACTGATCCGCAAGGTCATTCACCTCAGTCCGGTCGGCTTCCATGTCGTAAAGCTCCCAGATCGTTTTCGGATCCGGCTGCGCGTTCTGTTCCGACTTTGCCCCTCCGCCAGCACGCCAGGGGTTGTAATCCCTCCAGTGGTCGGGAGAGACGAGTTTCCATTTTCCCATCCTGACGGCGCGCCAGAGGCCGGCCTGGTTCCAGTAGAGGGCCTCGTGGCCCTCGCGCCGTTCGCCATTGAAGATCGGAAGCAGGCTCCTTCCCTCCAGGGGCAGGACCTCGCGGCCGTCGCGGGTGGCCGGGTATTCCGCCCCTGCAATGTCTGCGCAGGTGGCCGGGATGTCGATCAGGTGGCCGATCTGGTGGGTGATCTCGCCCCCATTTTTGATCACTCGCGGCCAGTGGGCGATGAGCGGCGTGGCGATGCCGCCTTCGTGGTTCCACCGCTTGAATTTTCGGAAGGGCGTGTTGCTGAGGTTGGCCCACGGCAGGTCCACCGTACGGTAGGATTCCACGGGCCCGGGCGGGATGTCGGGCGTGCTCGTCCTGTCTTCGTCGCTGGCCCCGTTGTCCGACAGAAACAGCACCAGGGTGTCTTCCTCCACCCCCAGTTCCTGCATCTTGGTCAGGATGCGGCCGATGTTCTGGTCAACGCGGTCGACCATCGCCGCGTAGACGGCCATCTTCAGGTCCCAGGCCGCTTTGTCTTCAACATCTTCCCACGAAACCGAGTCCGGGTCGCGCGACGAGAGGTCCCAGCGCCTTTCCACCAGGCCCATCTCGACCATGCGCTCGAAGCGCTCCTGCCGGAGTCTGTCCCAGCCGACGCTGTATTTGCCTCTGTATCTTTCGATGTCCTCCGGCCAGGCCTGCAGGGGGTAGTGGGGCGCGGTATACGCCACGTAGAGGAAGAAGGGTCTGTCCTCTCCGCCGTACTCATCCAGGTATTCGAGGGCGTAATCCGTGAACGCGTCGGTGGTGTAGAAATTCTTGTCCTCAGGCGTGTAAGGCTGGATCACCCTGCCGTCGATCGCGAAGGGGGGATTGTCGTCCGGGAACTTTTCACCGGGCGCTTTTTCCCCGGGTCGTTTCAGACCCGGGTTGAAGAAGTTGCAGCATCCGTCGACGAGGCCGTAATAGCGGTCGAACCCACGTTCAACGGGTAGCGCGGACAGATACCCGGATAGATGCCACTTCCCCGCCATGAGGGTGCGGTAGCCAGCGGTCTTGAGCACCTCGGCGATGGTGACGCACTCCTTCGGCTGACTTCCTCCGACCTGCTGGGAGTAGAGTCCGGTCAGCAGGGAGGCCCGGGTTGGCGCGCAGATGGCGTTGTTGTAGAACTGTGTGAAGCGAAGGCCGTTTGAGGCAAGCCGGTCGAGGTTGGGGGTGTGGATCTCACCGCCATAGCAGCCCAGGTCGGAAAACCCCATGTCATCGACCATAATCAGGAGAATGTTCGGTCTCGAGCTATTTCCTGCAGGCCTTTTTGAGCTCACTGAAATCTCCCTTCGGCAATCCTTCAACGATTCACCGGGCAAGAAGGAGGTCCGGTTCACGGACCTCCCCGAGTTTCTTTTCTAGTGACCGAGCCACCCCATTTTCAGGATGATTCTTCAAGGCTTCTGTTGGAGGACGACATAAGCCCAAATCATATTAGTACAGAAATTTAACGGACGATACACCAGGTCATGCTGCTCTTATGGCATCCAGATACCCCTTCATCTGTCCGACACAGAACGCGATGTACTCACGCCCTTCGGGACCGTCGGTCGCGAGCTTCATGATGTGATCGTAATCGATCGCGCCCTCGTATGCGATATCGTGCAGGGCCTTCGCGACCTCGAACATGTTCAGGTCCCCGCTGTCCGGAATCACCTCCTGGTAGCCTCCTGTAGCGGGAATCGTCCCCTTCACGTTCCGAAAGTGGACGTGGAAGATCTTCCCCTTCTCGCCGAACCGACGGATCCCCTCGAACACGTCCTGGCCGGACTCGTAGCGTGTTCCCACACAGAACGTCATCCCGTTATGGTCGGACGGCACCTCCGAAAACAGCCGATCGAACGCATCAAAGTCGTAGAGGATTTGTGCGACGCCGTTGATGCTCGGAACGGGTGGATCGTTCCCGTGCATCGCGATTTTGACGCCGGCCTCCTCAGCGGCCGGGATGGCGGCGCGGTAGATCTCCAAGGTCCTCTCCCAGAGCTCCTCGTGGCTCGGTGACGCCTCCAACAGGGGCCTGTCGAGCGCTTCTCGCAGATCCACCTTCCGGTGCTGATACCCTCCCCGACCCTCGACCCAGCTGTAGAGACGCTCGTCGGTCTTCGCGAGCTGCCCCGCCTGGAAACACTGCACCCCCACGACCGGGAATCCGAACTCGCCGCACAGCCCGATGTTATGGACCAGGTTGTCGATCTCCTGCTCGACTTCGGGACCCCCCAGGAAGGCGGACCGGAAGTAGCGGCTGAGCGAATTCGCCCGTTCGACCTTGAGGCCTGCCCTGTCGACGACCTCCGCCACGCGCTCGACCCCCTCCCTGCTCAGCCGTCCGGTCTCCTTGTAAGCGGGACAGATGTCCAGAGTGATGTCCACCACATCGACGCCGATCTGCTTGAGGAACTGGAAGTCCTTCGGTCGATTCAGCCAGTCCGGACTGATGCGAGTCCCGATCTTCATCACGTTATCCCCTTCTTGTACGCACGTTCGAGTTCGAATAGATCGGCTTTATCCAGAGAAACGGGGTCGTAGTGATTCATTCTACAGGACGGTATTTGCGGGCGTGAGTGGTGGCCCTCAGGATGGGATCGAGGAAAAATGTAGGCGTCATCCAGCCGGACAACGAAGCCGAAGTTGGCAAGATGCCAGATGGCATTATAGCCGGTGGTGCGATACAAGGACGTGCGGGCGAGAAAAGATTGTGATGCATTTTGAAATCCCCTTAATCCCCCTTTAGGAAAGGTGGAAGAATCTATTTTCTGAATGGGTACTCTTTCAGCAAGAGTAACCTTCCCCCTTTGGAAAGGCTCTTCACCGAATCTAGGGGAGGGCAAGAGGAAAAAGTGGCTATCTCTCGTTGCTCCCTAATCTGTTCGCCCCACCCCAGAACCCCAAGCCTCCGGCGGTCTACTTTTCTTGTCTCGCCACAAGAAAAGTAGACAAAAGAAGGGCGCCGCTCAAACGCCGCGGGGGCTCGGCCGCGGCACCTCACCCTCAATGGAAAGGACGGTGGCGGCAATCAGGGCGGGACTCCTGCCCCGCTTGACGTCCACTATGGGACCGGACCAGAGGCCCTAACCGCGTGGGAGGTGAAAGAACGAGGTTGCATAGGAGTCGCACACCGCGGCCCTGATCACTTTGAGCGATGCATTTCGAGAGTCCCAGGGCCGCCGGCAAGTCAGCGAGTTCTACAATAGAGCATATTACCTTAACCCCAACATTTGGAGAAGAACCTTTGGAAAAGGGGGGTAGGGGGGATTTGTTTCCATGTCAACCATCGACCCACACAAGAAAAGTAGGGTAAGAGGCACAAGCATCTAAGGGTCATAAAATGATGAACAATTCATACCGTCTGGTGGACGTTTGACCTGGACGCCCTATGAGGCAGCCTCGTCGAGGGCGTTTCCGACGGCTGAAACCAGGCCGTCCACGTGATCGTCCCGGGTCGGGAGACTGATTGCGCACATGTTCAGTCCCTTCCCCGGGAAGTAGCCCTGGTTGAGCAGAGACAGGAACACGGCGTGCACCATCGCTTTGTCCGACCGGGCCAGGTCGCGATAGTCATTCAGCCGGTCGATGCCGAAGCTGATGCTGAACAAGGATCCTATCGTGGCGACCTGCGCAGTAACACCGCGGTCGGCGAACAAACCTTCCAGGCCGGCCTTCAGCCGATCCCCAAGGCGGTTCAGATGCGCATAAGCCTCGTCCGTCAAGGTCTCGAGCGTGGCGATCCCGGCGGCCATCGCCACGGCGTGACTGCTGTGAGTCCCGCTCTGCCAAACAGGTGGAGACCCGCCGGAGTTGTCCACCAGGTCCATAATGTCCGCTCGCCCCCCGAAGGCTCCGATGGGAAACCCGCCGCCGATCATCTTGCCGAAGCAGGTCAGGTCGGGCCTGACCCCCACCTGGCTCTGGAAGCCTCCCTCCGCCAGACGGATACTCACGACTTCGTCGAGGATCAGCAGGATGCCGAGTTCCTCGGTGATCTCACGCACCCTCCGAATGAACTCGTGCCGGATCGGGATGATGCCTGCCTTTGGATCGAGGATCACACACGCCAGTTCGTCGCGGTGGCGTGACAACAGTCGCTCGACGCTCTCCTCGTCGTTGTAAGGCAGAACAACCGTCTCTTCGTGGGCGTGTGGCGCCATGCCTCCTGCGCCGGGAACGGCGTTGGGCTCCGAGACTTCGCCCGCGGACTCCAGCGGCGGAGCCACGCTGATTTCGACGGCGTCGTGGCTGCCGTGGTAGCCGCCTTCGAACTTCGCGACTTTCGGCCTGCCGGTGAAGCATCTCGCGAGCCGGATGGCGTGCAGCGTGGCTTCGGTCCCGGAGTTGACGAAACGGATGCGATCGACCGAAGGCACGCGCTCACACATCATCTCAGCCAGCCGGGTCTCGACGCCCGTCGGGGCTCCAAGCGCGATGCCATCGGCCAACTGCCGCTTAACGGCGTCGAGGATCGCAGGATGGTTGTGCCCCAATACCTGCGCGGTGTGGTGGTTCGAGAAGTCGACGTAGGACCTGCCGTCCACGTCTTCGAGCACACACGCTTTTCCCCGACGGAGCGTGATCGGGTAGGGTGCGAAGTAATAGGCGCCCTTGGCGGCGCCCGCGTTCACCGATCGACCGTCCTCGAACATCTGACGGGACGTCGGCGTCAGCTCGCGGTATCTGGCTTCGATGGTCTCTCGCGACATTGAACAATCCCCAGCAGGACAACCACGAATACAGGAAAGCTTTCCCGTGCAAGGTAACGCTTGGACCGAAACTTCTCAACACCCCGTTACAGTCTTAACAGTCTTTTTGAGTTTTCTCCAAGCACGAGGCGTTTTTCCTCATCGCTGATCCTGGCGGTAATGATCTTACCCAGCTGCGGTCTCGGATCCATGAGCGGGACGTCCGACCCGAAGACCACGCGATCCGCACCCGCCTCGGCGACCAGTCTCTCGATCACGCCGGGTTCGCGGAAGGTGGAGCACGTTTCGAGGTAGACGTTCGAGAATCGCCGCGCCGCCTGGATCGCCTGACTGCGGTACGGCTCGGAATTGCCCGAATGGCCGATCACGAATCTCGCGTCGGGGAAACGGCAGGCGATGTCCTCGACGTAGACGGGCGAACACGTTTCTCCCTCCCCCGTGTGGGAGATGACCGCCAGACCACGGCCGTCCGCGAACCGGTAGATCGGGTCCCAGACAGGATCGTTCAACGACCAGTGGGTATAGGGCGGGTAGATCTTGATCGCGAGAAAGCCGAGCTGGTCGATCGCCCGTTCCAGCTCGGGTAGGATACGTTCTGGCATCAGCGGAGAGACATAGGCGAAGCCGATAAACCTGTCGGGGTATCGAGCCACATACGCCGCGGTCTGGTCATTGCCCGTCGTGCCGTCCGGGTGAAAGATGTTGAACAGGCAGCTCCGATCGATGTCCCCGGCGTCCATCGCGCTGACAATCTCTTCGGCGTCATCGTTCATTTCGAACGTGTCCCACCGACCGACGTGGCCGTGGAAGTCTATGATTTCCTGACCGTCAATCATAAGACCCACCCCTAAATCCCCTCCGAGGAGGGGACTTCATATTCACTGCGTTTACGACACGGTCACTCAGAATCCCCTCCTGGGAGGGGTGCCCCGCAGGGGCGGGGTGGGTGCAGGTCCCACAGCGAGCACAAGATGGGCGGAAGAATTCAGCCCTTTTGCTGCGCCCGTCCCTTGCGCTGTGTGCAGTGATGCATTCTGAAATCCCCCTCAATCCCCCTTTTCCAAAGGGGGGCAGGGGGGATTTGTTTCGGCAAGGACGATTCGTTTCCATCTGAACCATTGATCCTCTTTAGCTCAGAATTCGCTCCAGATTCGTCCCGCAGATTGACGTGAGATCCTCCTCCGAGATCTCCAGATGATGGAGTGCGAACAGCATCGGTCCCATCGCATATCTTGGGAAGAAGGACCCGTATAGCAGGCGGCCCGCGCCAAACTCCTGAACGAGCTTTTCGATGCCGCAGATGTTCTCGTAGCGGCTGAGTTCCAGGAACGCTTCGGGCAGCGCGCGCATCATCGGACGGACCATCATCGAATGCCTGTAGTGGGCGCCGACCAACACGACGGTCAGGTCCGGAGTGCCACACAATGTGTCGACGATCTCGGTCGGAGGCGTGTCTGCCAGCGAGATCCAGATGGGGATGCGCTCAGCGCTCAGCCAGGAGAGCAGGTCGCCGTAGAGCCACGGGGCGAACGGCAGACCGCACTCCGTGGTGTTGTGCAGCCGAACGCTCGAGACCAGGCCGTCCTGATGGAGGTCGGCCAGCTGGCTCAGCGATCCAGAGTCGCATCCAGCCACGAACTGAGGAACGAGCGGGTCGTTCCGATCGGTCCATGCAGCGAGTGAGTCGTTGCCCTGAGTCGGGCTGATCGATTCGCCTTGGACAGCGTAGACGAGCGCGCGGCCGACCCCGTGGCGTGACATCTCTTCGAGCAGCTGACCCGATGAATCGAACGGATAGCTCCGGTCCGGACGGTGTCCGACACCGACGTTCGCATCGAACACGGAGACGCGGGAGCTGAAGGACAAGGACATGGTGGTTGACGATTTAACCCGGATAGCGGACCCAGACCCGCAGATCGTTCAGGGTGAGCCGAGAAGAGGCTGCGGCTGAAATGCAGACCTGATTTAGTCCTGATTTAACGCGTTCCAGCGGGATGTCGTACAGCAGCCAACGGCCGGGACACGGCATGGCGAAGACCTTACCTTTCTGGTCGTAGAAGTCCGGCCCCTCTCCCGATTCCACGGCGAAGGCGGCGTCTGACATCGAAGCGTCGTTGAAGGCCAACGCCACGTCGGAGACGCTCTCTGCGCCGTCGAGATGGAGACCCAGTTTGACGGATGGGGCATGCCCGCCCTCAACGGCCGCGCCGAGATCGTCGTCAATGCGTAGCTCTACCGTGCGGGACACGCCGCCTTTCAGCACTGCGGAGCTCCCGGGCGAGAACCCGCCGGGTCGGCGAAAGTGCCTGTCTCCATCCTTCAACCAGTCTCCGGCCGTGTCATACTCGTAGGTCGGGTTCGGAACAACCATCTTGTCCTTCAGGTCCAGCCCCTCGGGGCTGTGAAGATCGTGCAAAACGTCGAACGAGGGCGTATTCGGCGCGTACATGAAATTGAACAGAAAGATGGCGTCCACGCGGGCGGACCACGCGGTAAGGACTCGGGCACGCTAGGCCTCCGGGGAGTTGTAGCCCCCGGACCCACTCCCGGCCCGGGATTCGTCCAGTCCTGCCCAGAACTGACACCCCAGTCGGTGCGCGATCTCCACGGCCTCCTCCCAGTCTCGAAGGACGATGTATCCACCCCCGACCCAGATGTCGATCAGGTCCTGGCGCATCCATGCCTCCACGTCCAGCCCGAGCCCGCGCGAGTAGGCCGTCGAGTCCGGGGTTCGGGCGGCGAACAGGATCGGCCGGCCCCGTTCGAGTCCGACCGATTCGGTCATCTCCCGGATGCGGCGGATCAACCCGGTCATCAACTCGCACTCTTCATCGGTCGCCTCCCCTCCCCACGCGGTCGACCGGAAACAGGTCGGGTGCCGAAAAAAGTCGAGCTTGATGCCGTCCACGTCGTAGCGGCGGCAGACTTCCTCCAGAATCAGGAACACCTGCTCCCGGACCTCGTCGAACGAAAAGTCCAGGGCGCTCCAGCGGCCGTGCGGTGGCACCTCCTCGCGTGTCCCGACCAGGAGCTCCGTGCGGGCCTGTTTCCAGGGGTTGCTGTTCCATCGCATCCAGCCGTGTTCGGTGTCCATCGCGTCGTGCGTGTCGTTCATCCGCATGGCCCAAAAGGCCTCGTAGCCGTTCTTGCGGCAGAAATCGATGTAGACCTCTAGGCCGTCGGGGCCGTCGCCGTAGACCTCCGCTACGTGACCCGGCGGCCATTCCTGGGCGACCTGGGACCGGTAGAGCCTGGCCACGTTGAACTGATGAATCAGGGAGTAGGTCAGGGTGTCCACCGGGGTGCCTGGAAGGTCAGGAAAGATGCACGGATACGTCTCGAGTGCCTGTTTACCCTCTTCCATGTGCATGCCGTCTGAGTGCACGACGAGCCGTCGCTTGCGCCGTGCAATCCGCTTCCGCTCGGCGCGCAGCGCTTCCAGGTCAGACACGGCGGGCGATGGGGGGCTCACCTTCAGGCCTCCAGTGGGTGAATCCGTATCTCGTATCTCGCAACGATTGTCTTTGTCTCTTATTCATTCTATTCGATTTTCTCTGCGTCATCTGCGGTGAAATTTGTCTTTCAATCCCCAATCCCAAATCCGCAATTGAATAACGTCCTATTCGACGAACACGGATTTACGGTTCCGCGCTTGACCCGGGCTTCACCCCAACGCCCGTCCCGACGCGTCTAGTGGATCGATCGGAAGCTTCGCGGCGAGCCCGCTCGAGCGCTCCAGCAGCTCGGCGGCGGCGAGGATGCGAGCTTCTCCCCGGGGCGGGCCGATGATCTGCAGGCCGACCGGGAGACCGCCCTCGGTCATCCCGGCCGGGGCCGAGAGCGCCGGGCACGCCGTGAGGGTGACTGCGAACGTTAGCGCGAGCCAGTGCACGTAGTTGTCGAACTTGTGGCCTTGGACCTCGTCGACATAGCGTACGTCCACGTCGAACGGCGGCACGATGACGGTCGGACAGAGCAGCAAGTCGTAGTTCTCGAAGAAACGCGCGGTGTCCTCATAGAGCGCGCCGCGCGCGAGCTCCGCCGCCGCCACGTCCTCGGCCGACTGGGCGAGCCCCTTCTCGGTGTTCCAGATGATGTCCTGCTTGAGCAGGGTTCGATGCTCTCTCAGGTGTTCGCCGTGCCCGGCGACGTACTGGGCGGCGCGCAGGGTCTGGAAACACTCGAACGCTTGCGAGAAATCGGGGCAAGCCGGTTCCACGATCGCGCCGAGGTCTTCGAAGCGGCGCGCGGCGCGCTCGCAGATCGCGGCGACTTCCGGGTCCACTGGTACGATCCCGAGGTCCTCGCTGAATCCGATCCGTCGCGGCGCCTCCGCAGCCTCGACCGCCTCGAGAAACGAGCGCGCCGGCGCGGGGAAGGTCAGGGGGTCGCACGGGTGCTCGCCGCACAGCGCGTCGAGAAACAGCGCGGTATCGCGCGCGGTGCGCGCCATCGGTCCGTTGACAGACAGCGTGTCGAACGGCATCGAAGAAGGGCCGCTCGCCACCCGGCCCGGGCTGGGGCGCAGCCCGATGACGCCGTTGAAGCTCGCGGGGATGCGCAGGCTGCCGCCGAGATCACTGCCGTGCGCGAGCCACACCTGGCCGGCCGCAAGCGCGGCGGCCGCGCCGCCGGACGAGCCCGCTACCGATTTGTCGGTGTTCCAGGGATTGCGGGTCTTGCCGAGCACCTCGTTGAACGTGCTCGCGCCGGCACCGAACTCCGGGGTGTTGGACTTCGCGAGCACGATCCCGCCTCGCGCCTCGAGGGCCTCTACGAGAATGTCGGAACGCTCCGGCACGTGGTGGGCGAAAATCGGCGAACCGAACGTGGTGCGCACCCCCGCCACCTCGTTGAGATCCTTGATCGCGAGCGGCAGCCCCCCGAGCCACGGTCCGTCTCCATCCGGGCGGCCGTGCTTCATGATTCGGCGCGCATGGTCTCGCGCTCGGTCCACGCACAGCGTGGGCAACGCGTTCAAGTGCCGATCCGTCGCCTCGATGCGCGCCACCGCCGCATCGACCAGCTCGAGCGGTGACACCTCGCCGCGGCCGAGCATCGCGACCACCTGCGTTGCGGTGAGTTGATATAGCTCGCTCGCTAGGCTCCGATCGTCCGCCATCTCATCCTCCTACCCGGCGCCAAGAGGATCCTCAAGCAAGGCATCGCTCCAATCCCTCCCTATGCTGAGATTCTGGCGGAACGGTTGCATCCGCCGTCGACCGTTTTTACTAAAGTTCTTCGTCAAATGTTGGGTCTGGTACTGAATTCTATTCGTAGAATCGCCGACTTGCCCGCGATCCTGAAGGTCGCCAAATGCATCGGGTGAAACCATCAGGGCCGCGGTGTGCGACTCCCCTGCAGTGATGCATCTTGAAATCCCCCTCAATCCCCTCCCTCGGCAAGCTCGGGACATGCTTTTTCAAAGGGGGAAGAATTAGCTTTCTGAATAAAGAATCCACATCATTTAGAGCAATGTCCCCCCTTTGGAAAGGTTCTTCGTCAAATGTTGGGGGCTAAGGTAATGTGCTCTAATTGTAGAACTGGCCGATTTGTGAAGGGTCTTGGAACTTGCGAACTGTATCACTCAAGTCCGTCAGGGCCGCGGTGTGCGACTTACCTTGCAAGGAGTGGATTTCTCCTCCCAGCGGATTGGTTCCTCAGTGATCGTGAGCACGTGGTGAGGATTTGGCCTTCCTGCCGTGATCGTTTTTTCCACTGAGGGTAAGGTGCCGCGGCCCGAGCCCCGCGGCGCCTGAGCGGAGCCTTTCTTTTGCCTACTTTTCTTGTGGCGAGACAAGAAAAGTAGGCCGCCGGAGGCATGGATGTTGGGTGGGGTGGAGGCGAACGCTTGGTGACCAAGAATCATGTCGCTGGATTCAATGACTAAGTGCAACACTTGGACTTGAAGACTTCAGCTGGTGTTTTGAAGTTAAGACATTTTCTTGGTCGGTTGTTGATCCGGTTCTGAATTTTCT
This sequence comes from Candidatus Latescibacterota bacterium, assembly GCA_965248435.1. GTDB lineage: Bacteria > Latescibacterota > UBA2968 > UBA2968 > CBDFJH01. Next base: position 3,937,503 of record OZ252100.1, on the reverse strand, counting down.
TTAACTCGTGTTTGCTGACCTTTGAGAAGTCTGTCTTCTTGGGGAGGTATCTGCGGACCAGACCGATAGCGTTTTCCACAGCGCCTCGCTCCCAGCTGTGGAACGGTTTGCAGAAATAGGATTTGGTGCCAAGCACCTCGTTGACCCGTTGATGTTGGCCGTTTTCGGATCCGTTGTCATATGTGATGCTCTTCCTCATGTGGGGAGGATGTCGCCCAAGGCGTCGATTAATCGCTTCGGCGACCTCCGAGGGTCCGTTCTTTGCCAGCTTAGCCAGGTGTAGGTATCTCGACGATCGCTCAAGACAAGCGCCAACGGCCTGTTTGCTCTCACGAGAGATGATGGTGTCGGATTCCCAGTGGCCAGGTTGTTTCCGTTTTTCGATGTAACGGGGACGTCGATCGATCGAAATACGGCCTGGAATGTGGCTTTCCCGGTGTTTTCGGGTATGCCACCGCGGCTTTCGTTTTTTGTGAGCTCGGGATAAGCAAGCAACCAGATCCCGCTGCTTGTGCACCTTTGGATCGTAGATATACTGGTAGATGGCTTCGTGGCTGATACCCGCGCTCGGACGCTCCTCGGGAAGCCTCCCAGCGATCAACTCGGGAGACCATCCTTGCTTGAGTTTGGTCTCGACATATCGCCGGATAACCGGATTCTTCAGCCGTTTCCGCTTGCCGGCCTCCCGCTTACGTTTCTCAGCCCTTCTGTGAGCCTGGAGGCCCGAGTAACTCTCAGCTATCGGGGACGGATTACGTTTCAACTCTCTTGAAATCGTGCTGGCGCTCCGGTCAAGGGCCTTGGCAATATCTCTAAGGCTTGCACCAGTGGCTCGACAAAGCGCAATCTGCTCGCGTTCGTCTATCGTAAGATGCTTGTAATTGTTTCCCATACACTTAGGATAGGACAGTTGCTACCCTAAGTGTTGCACTTCCTTATTGAACTCAGGGTCTGTATTTGCCTCGAAATCCCCCACCCTCCCCGGAATTTGGTGAAGAGCCTTTGTAAAGGTTCATCACCGATTTCCGGGGAAGGCGTGGCGGATTCTAAGAAAGAAATAATTATCATCCCTGAAGCCATATGCCATCCGCTTGATGACCTTGATTTTGTTGTTAATTCCCTCAATCAGGCTTGTCCCGATGGGATAGTCACAGTGAGCTAGGATTCCTGGCATATACGTCTTCAGATTGCGTGCGAATTTCTTGAGTGGCTCGATCTTGCTGTAGATGGCGCGTCGATACCACTGATTCCAGAATCTGTTGGCCGCAGCTCTGGATCGATAAGACCAGAGATGATTGAGATCCTCTTTGAGGAGATATACCGTGTAGAGGCGTTTGTTTGCAGAAAGCAATTCTCTTAGCGACACTCTGTCTTCTTTGCTCGTGACATTTGCTTTGCTGCGCAGGAGCAACCACCGTTGGTTCTGAGTCACTTTGCGATCGGGTCGGCCACCGCGCACCCGACCCAGTTCGTCGATGCGTACTCGCTCGACGACGTCGCGGTTGTACTTGGCTTTAACGTGATACAGGTCATAGATGATGTCCACATCCGGGCAATGGGATCGCACCTCCTCTTCGTAGGCACCGTTCATGTCCATCGCCACGGCCTCAAGTTGCTTGCAGCCTTCTTCTCCAAGGAGGTGGAAAAACGGGCGGATGTCCTCTCGACTTCGGCCGCGACCCACCCATAGGACACGCTTGGTCTCCATGTCAACAATCACTGTGGCGTAGCGATGGCCCTTTTGGATCGCAAATTCGTCCATGCCGATCACCGTGACCCTGGCAAAATCCGGCGGTTCCAGCTCTTGCTGGAGATGGGTCTTGTGAATGCGCTTCACGGTATTCCAGCTCATCCCATAGTGCTGTGCCACGTGCTGGATGGGCAGGACTTCGCACAATCGAACAACACTTTCAGCCAGGCGTTGAGTGACCCGTGAATACCGATCCAGCCAGTCAATCTGCTCCGTCCGGCAGCCACATCGGGGACATAGGACGCGCCGGGAGTGCACGATCAGCCTGGTTCGAGACCCCCAGATCGGCAAATCCTGAGCAAATCGCACTGCCCAATCATGAACCCGGTACGCCTTCTTCCCGCAACCACCACACCGAGGAAGGCGGCCTGTCTTGGGACGTAACTCGACTCCAACAACGTCTGCTTCCTGACGTTGAATGCCAACTACCACAAACCCTTGCCACCTACCCAGTAAGGATATACTTTGCACCTGAGACAACGCGCTCTCCTTTCTACCTTCAGGTTTATAGAGGATACTCTGAAGATAGGTCGGATGCCGTTGTCTCGTCTATTTTCTACCCCAACATTTGACGAAGAACCTTTGGAAAAGGGGGGCAGGGGGGATTTATTTCAATGTCAATTCCTTGAAATCGGTGATGAACCTTTACTAACTACGCTCTCACGCGGACCCACTGGATTTCTGTATTGTCTTTATCAGGACCTGCGTAGTAGACGACGACAACCTCGCCATTGCTCAAAGACGCTGTTGCAGGCAACCCGACTGAAAAGCCTCGCATCTCGGACCAGGCATCCTGCATCTTTTGCTTATTCTTCTTCTGGCTCCCCGCCTCACTGTCATACAGCGTCATCTCCGTCCGATCTGGCCAGCTTCGACCCCCGTTCTCACTCGTGCGCATTCTGATCGCGGGCGCGCCCGACCGGTCGACATACGCCATGGCGATTCGCCCGTCGGGCAGCGACACCGGCTGCGCGGGCTGTTCTTGCACTCCGGTATCCCACAACTCCGACCAGGTGCGTCCGTGATCCGAGGAGACGCTGGCGTGTATGTTTCGATACGTGGATTCCCGATTGTCGTACGTCCAGAACAGGTTCAGAATATCGCCCGAGGCCAGGATTCCGGGGCGTTGATCCCAGTAGAAGATCCGGTTTTCGGGATCGTGCGCTGTCACGACGTGCTCGAGCCAGCTACGCCCTCCGTCAGAGGAGAACTTCATCACCGACGAGTGTCGCCACTCCGCACGGTCCTCATAATGCTTGTTGAGCTCGAACTGGCAGGCCCAGTCCCCGTTGGATAACAGCAGAACCGGCCCGGTGATGGGCGTCGGCAGTTTGTAAGGGGACGTATCCATCAACTCGGGATTCGACCACGTCTCGCCGCCGTCTTCGGACCTAGCAAGAAAGATCCGCGTATCGAGCAGCCCCTGTGTTACCTCGTTGAAGAAAGGGAGATCGGGATCTGAATGATCGACCCAACACAACACGGCCAATACGCGACGCTCCCCTAGAGCAGTCAGATAGGCGCCACGAAACAACCCGGGTCTGCCCTCGACGGTCGTCGGCCCGAACGGGGCGGTCGGCTCCTGCCAGGATCGTCCCTCATCGTCGGACCATGTGATCAGCACGTGCTGTCCGGTCGTGGCCGCTTTCGTCGGAGCAGCGCGAAACCCGCAAATCCAGCGTCTGCCGGGCAGGACGCAGATCGCAGGAAAGGCGCAGCTCTGGCTGCTCGAGTTTTCTGGAGCTCTGTAGCAAGTACCCCTGTAAACGACCTTCAACGACTGTTTTCCTCTCGAATCGGCGTTCGCGTGAGTTGCGATCCGCTCTTACTTGCAACATCGTCGTCGCAGCACCTTTCCTATTCGGGTTCAGGGACCACGATTTTGTCCGGGGTATTCAGTCCGGTATCTTCATCCCAATGCATGTGGATGCGATCCCCGTAGCTGATGATACCCGTTATGAACTTCCCGTTGTTCTGGCTCATGATCCATATCCCCGCATTTGAACCCGTGGATCAGAGGATTCTTATGTGAAATCCTCAACCGATGAGGCACCGGCAGGGTGCAAACCCGATCAATCCGGCGTCACCCACAGGTCCCTGGACAGAGGCGTCAGCAGTTCAAAGCCATCCTTCGTCACGACGACGTCGTCCTCGCACTTCAGGGCGATACGTGTCTCGGACCACGGCAGAACGTCGGGAACGATCCCTTCGATGGTCAGGATCATGTTCTCCTCGACGCGTCCTTCCGCGTTTGCGGTAATAAACGGCTGTTCGTGAAGCGAAAGCCCGATGCTGTGTCCCAGGAAAGAATAGCCGTGGTCCACCGATTGTTTTATCTCGCTGGCGAATCCCATCTCCTCGCACGTTTCAACGAAGCCTTTCCACAGGTCCGAAACCTTCACACCGGGCTTGATCATCTCCATACAGACCTCGTTGCCCCGTCGGCTTACCTCGTAAAACCTCACAACATCTTCATTCGGCGTGCCTACGGAGGCGCACCGGAGCATGTCGCACCAGTACCCCTTATATAGGGCACCTCCATCGATCCAGACGGTGTCGCCTTTCTTGAAACGGTAGTCGCTCGGGGGCGCATCGAACAACACGGGGCTACGGCCGCTTGTAGTGAGAAAAATCGACCAGGGAACGGCCGCCACGCCCTCTGGATTGTGCTTCAGCATCGTCGAGCAGATGATGTGCGTCAGCTCCTTCTCGGACATGCCCCCGCGCAATTCCCTGAGCCCTGCTTCGAACCCCTTGCAGGTAATGTCACAGGCCCTGCGAACACACGCCACTTCGCGATCGGACTTGATCGCGCGAACCTTGCTGACCACCTCGTAGCACGAGACGAACTCGACGTTCGGCAGCTGTTCCTTCAGCCCTTCGTAAAGCGCTGCAGATGCAGCCATCCTGTCATTGGGACCGATCTCGGCCGCGATCCGGGCATTCTCGAGGCCTCTCTCTTTGATTGCAGCGACCAGGACGGTCAGGGGCGTCCGCTTCGATCCGGGCCGATACTGTGCCCACAACCGCAAGTCCTCTATCCAGCTGGTCCGTGTCGTCTCCTCGAGCCCCTCGGCAGTGATGAGCGTGCATCGCTCATCCTCTGTTGCCGGAAACAGTGCGAATTGAGACTCCTCGTCCCAGCTGGTGACCCAGTAGTAGCCGTGCAGAAGGCCTGCGAAGTACGTCACGTTCTCCTTGTTGCTGACGAGGAGCGCGTCGATCTCCGCCTCCTGCAGCGCTGCCCTGAGCCTACTGACCCTGGCAAGGTACTCATCCAGAGGGAAGTCCGAAAACTCCGGTTGTTTCACGGCGGCTCCCTTGTCACCGAAGGCCTAACGGGGGGTGACCCTCCGATTCTCAGAATCCTCATTTTTTTGTACGAGGAATTTCGTGACGCCCTTCGTGATCCTGCCTTCCATTCCGCAATCCCAAATCCGCAATCCGCAATTGAATGGCTCTCCGGTTCTACGGTACCCGGTACCCGTGTTTTGCTTTCCCGGTACCCGGTCGTGGCGGGAGTCTTCCTCACTCATGGTGCTTCAATATCAACGCGACGACCCGTAGCACTCGACGCGTAAGCCCCATCGATCACCCGGGCAACCTGCAGGGCGTCGCGACCTGAGGCAGGGACCTCGCCCTTCCCCTGGGCCGCGTGGATGAAGTCCCGCATAAACGCCTCGCCGTGGACCCCGCTGTAGGCGGGCGACTCCGCGACGGTGAAATCGAACTCTCTCACGGGCGAGTCAGCCCACGCTTCGTGTGTCGTCTCGGCAAACATGTGGCTGGGTTGGCCGACATCATCCCAGTAGATGCGTCCGAGCTGGCCGTTGATGCCCATGTACGTATCGTAGGCGGGCATGTCCCCGTAGCGCTCCCCTTTCAGGGCCATGGTATATCCATTGTGGAGCGACCCAACCGCGCCCGATCGGAATCGCAGGGACAGGACGGCAATGTCTTCCACGTCAATCTCTTCGCCGCTTCGCGTGGCCACCTCCGCCTGGACGGAGACGATTTCATCACCGGTGATGTAGCGCATCAGGTCGATGTAGTGGCATCCCAGCCAGGCCAGAATCCCCCCGCCGGCGTGTTCCTTGTGGAACAGCCATTTCTTCGGGTCCCGAATTCCCGGCTGGGTCGTCAGCATCCTGATCTCCATCGACATCATAGGACCGATGAGTCCCTCCGCGACCAGCCGGCGCGCCTCCTGTATGACGGGATGGTAGCGATTCGTATAGCAGGTCCCGAGCGCGAGTCCCCGGCTTTCGGCCAGGTCCACGAGGCTGGCGACCTCCCGGCCGGTGTTCGCGATAGGTTTTTCCGCCATCAGGTGAATATCGGCCTCGAGCAGGCGTGCGAAAATGGCCGGCTTCCGGTTGTTGCGTGTCGTGGCGATCGCGAAGGACGGTTTCACTCGCGCCAGCAGATCATCCAGGTCGGACGTTACCGTCTCTACTTTCGCCGGTTTGTCCGCTTCGAGCGCTTCCACCGCCTCGACGATATCGCCCCAAACGTGAACGGCTTCTACCTCGGGCAGAACCTGCAGCGTCTTCAAGTGCCCGTCGAAGTGAGGCTCGCCCGCTCCCAGCAGTGCAACGTTCATGTCTCTCTCCTTCCGTTACGCGATTTTCTCTGCGTCCCGGCTCAAAAGCATTGCCGGGACAGGCCTCTGCGGTGATTTCTGGTTTTGGTTTTCCCGATCCCCGGCACCCTTGTGTTGCTTTCCCGGTACCCGGTTTTATTCCGCAATCCCAAATCCGCAATCCGCAATTGCTATTACCCTATCTTTACTTCTCAACTTCGTCCAGAATCTCCTTGATCCTTTTGACATCTGTTTCGGGTGGCGGCTCAAAAGGCTTTTTCACGGTCCCCCCGCATATCCCACGCAGGGCTAGAGCGGCCTTCACCCCACCGATTGCCGAACCGGCCGTCAACGCGCCCGGGATCTGGAACATCCCGAAGGCCTTCATCAATCGATCCTGCAGAGAGAACGCCCTTTCGATCTCCCCGTTCACGCCTGCTTCGTAGAGCGCCACGCAGAGCTTTGGAACCGCGTTGGCGACGGTCAGCACCGCGCCTGCTGCGCCCAAAAGTATGCTGGCTGCGAGGTGATGTTCCTCCCCCTGGAAGACCTCGAAATCCTTCGAGCCTTTGAACCGCCTGAGCAGCTCCTGAAATTGGGCGAAGTCGTTGCTGCTGTCCTTGATCCCGACGATTCGCCCCTCCTGGCACAGCTCCTCCAGCATCTCCGGCGTCAGGTTGAATTTGGTGCTCTCTGGATTGTTGTAGATAAAGGCCGGGAGGTCGACCGATGCGGTCACATCTTTGAAGTGACGCATCACCTCCGAGGCGGTGTGCGTGAAATAGAAGGGGACCATCAGGACCATCGCGTCAGCCCCCGTCTCCGCCACCATCCTGGCACTTTGCACGGTCTTCTTGGTCCCGATTTCTGTCGCATTCGCCAGGATCGGCACCCTGCCGGCCGCCTCATCCACCACCACCTCGATGATCCGCTGCCGCTCTGCCTGGGTAAAGGTCGCGAATTCCCCCGTCGATCCCAGCACGAACAGTCCGTGCACCCCGCTATCGATCAGGTACTGAACCAGCCGCCGCATGCCCTGTTCATCGAATTCCTCAGTTTCCGTCAGCGGAGTGGTGATGGGAGGAAAGATCCCCTTCACCCGTCCTTTCAATGCCTCCAAGTTCATCATCGGTGTCCCTCCAAACGTGTCCTTGAACGCGATCTGCTATCACCTCGTGTGCCACTCCTTCGCCTGAGAAAGGAAGACACTTGTCCCGGAAAATCGGGAAGGGTATTGCCTCGGCGTCGCCCAGGATCTACTGCATGCTAAGATACTTTATTACTTTCTTAAATATGCTATACTATTCTTTGTTGCTACTTACTTAAAACAGTCGATGGCGGCCACGGCTACGGCCACGTCCTCGCATACATCGTCCCGCGCCTCAAAGACAAAGGCGTCTCCGGCGCAGCCATCCAGCAGATGCTGGTGGAGAACCCCGCCCAGTTTCTGACCTTCCGCTAAAGGGAAACCGAAGATGAAAGAGCGGCCCCGATCCATCAAAGTCCTCGAACACAACCAGCAATACATCCCCGGCGGCGTGGTTTCGGGCGTTCGCAAGGTGGAGCCCACCATCGCCTTTGCCCGCGCCCAGGGTGCCTACATGTGGGACGTGGACGACAACCGCTACATCGACTTTCACGCCGCCTTTGCACCGCACGTCCTGGGGCACAACGACCCGCACGTCAACCAGGCTGTCACCAAGGTCCTCGAGGACAAAATGAGCCTCTATGGCACGGGCACCAACGCACTCGAGGGCCGCCTGGCCGAATTCATCTGCACCCACGTACCGGCGGTGGAAAATGTCGAGCTCCTCAACACCGGCTCCGAAGCCAATATCGCCGCCCTGCGCCTCGCCCGCGCCACAACCGGGCGCGACCACGTCATCGTCATGCAGGGCGGCTTCAACGGCTCGCACAACGAACTCGCCTGCAATGTCCTCACCCCCCTGGAGCAGCTCGGGCCGCGCGTCTCCCCCGGCGAATACCCTTACGTCCGCCTGGGACCGGGCCTCCCCCGGGTACAGGAGCAACTGGTGCACGTGATCAACTTCAACGACCTGGACTCCGTGCGCTACATCTGCGAGCGCGACCCCGTCGCCGCCCTCGTCACCGAGCCCATCCTCCAGAACATCGGCATCCTCAAGCCGAAGCCGGGCTACCTCCAGGGCCTGCGCGAGCTGGCCGATCACTACGGCTTTGTCCTCATCTTCGACGAGGTCAAGACCGGTTTCCGCTACTCGGTGGGCGGCTACAGCCACATCAGCGGCGTCCGGCCCGACCTGGTGGTCTTTGCCAAGGCAATTGCCAACGGCTTCCCCCTGGCCGCACTGGGCGGTAAAGCCGAGCTCATGGACCGCTTCGCCCATCCGGATCCGACCTTGCGCCCGCTCATCGCCGGGACCTACAGCGGCCACCCCGTCTCCGTTGCCGCGGCCATCGCCACGATCGAACGCCTGCTCGAAGACGACGGTGCGGTCTACCGCCACCTGGAGCACCTGGGCGCGCAGGCCCAGGAAGGCATCGAGGCGCTCCTGCGCTCCCACAGCATAGAAGGCATGGTGGCGCGCCAGGGCTCAGCCTTCTGCATCTACTTCATGGACCACGAGCCCCGCGACTGGCACGACCTGGCCTCTCACCACGACTTCGAGCAGGACGTGGCCATGCGCCGCGCCCTGATCGACGCAGGAATCTACTTCTTTCCGGTGGCCACCAAGCAATGCTCGATCTCCGCGGCGCACACGGAAGAGGATATCGCCACTACCCTGAAAGCCCTGGACAGCTCCCTTGCCACTGTGTTCAACAATTGAAAGCAATGCCAGACGCGATCCTGAAAGACACGATTTCGCTGAAGCCCTACGGATAAGCTATGACTGAGGATGTCCCCGATGAAACACATGACGAACGTCGATCCCAGGGTTTTGCGGTACCCGGTACCCGTGTTCTGCCTTCCCGGTACCCGTGTTCTGCCTTCCCGTGTTCTGCCTTCCCGGTACCCGTTCTCTTCACCAGCCATGGACCCCGTGTCCGTGACCCGAGAACCAGATCAGATCGATCAGGAAACAGTAAAACACGCCGAGTGTGTAGCCGACCAGCAGCCCCAGAAAGAGAGGCTTCGAGCGCAGGTAAAGCCTCATCCCCCCGAACCGCATCACGATCGATTTGAACATCCAGGCGAAGAACACCGGCATCAGGATCGACTTGGAGTTGTCCGACGCCGAGATGGCAAAGCCGATAGGATGAATCGACCACCAGCTGAAGCGATATCTCAGGAAGGTCAACAGTCCCATCAATACCGCGCCGATGCCGAAGAAAAGCATCCGATCCAGCTGCGGGGGCTGAGCCGATTTCATCTGCCCCACAGGGACGGACATGACCCCCTTGGGATTCCCCCTGTGGAACCGCCGATAGTTGTAGGCACCGCGGGCGTGACCCAGGGTGAGGGTGATCCACACAGAGGAGGCCAGTCCAGCCAGCATGCCCGCGCACACCCAGAAGACCAGTTTCCGCCGGTTGCGCCGGATCAGATCGCCCAGCTTCACGGACTGCGCGAGTGCCGGCGTGAACAGCCCCCGAACGTAGTCGATCAGCGAGTAGGATAGCATGATAGATGTCAGAGTGGACCCCGACATCACCGCGGTCCCTCGCATGTCCATCGTGAAGGCCTGCGCCGAAATCGGGGACTGTGTGGTCACCAGGCCGGCTTCAGACACGACTCGGGCCATTCCCACGTAGATGATCCCCGTGCCCGCCATGAAGACGATGGCGGTGATGAAATCCATGCCCGCGCGATGCATCAAGAACAGAAGGTAACTCAGGCTCAGTAACAGCCCTGTCACAGCCATCCGGTAGGAAAGGATCTCATCCCTGTCCTCGACCGGATAACGGCCATTCAGTGCCTTCAGGAAGACCGCTTTCAGGTGATTGCGCGCCACCCAGAGCCGCCACACGACCATACAGGCCAGGGCCCCGAAACACTGCCAGGCCTGGATCTCCTGATCGGCCGTGAAGTGGTCGGTCGCCTGCTGAGTCTGGAGTCCCAGCCGGGTGAGTATCGTCCCCTCTATGACGTGTATCATAAAGAAGAACCAGACGCTGAACAGGACTTCAAGGTTGGCGAAATAGGCGAACCCGAGGGTGAAGAAATTAAGGGGGGAGATGACGAGTGCCGGAGAATGCCGCGTGAACCGGAAGTAAGGTGAAAAGGGCCGGGGAGGCACCAGCACAAAGTCCGGGACTGCGGGCCAGAACCACCGAAGCGACTTCCAGACGAACATGCCGAATGCGAGAGCCGCCGCTATCCAGAAGAGCTTGCCTCGCATGAATCCCGGAAGAAAACGCTCCGAATCCGCATCCTGGACCATCTCGAGCGGTACGGCCACGAGCGGGTAGGCCAGTCTTTCGTGTTCGACCCACTGTTTGCGCAGGATCACCATCAGACACGCGATCCCCACCAGAACGGCCAGAATCAGACTGCTCCACCACGCCAGCGGGACTGTCCACGCCCCCCAGGGGATCTGCGCACCCGCAGGGAGCCCTTCATAGAACACCCTTAACGCTTCACGATCCGTGGGGACCATCCACGAATCGAGATGCGGGTGATAGAACTCGGACCACTGGTTTTCAGCTGTGGCAAAGTAGAACGGAGAAGAGATGACGCCCATGAAGAACCCGGTGATTCCAGAACCGGGCACGGCCGACCCGACGATGCCGATCGCCACGACGGTCAGAAGCTCTGACGAAGAGAAGGCGAGCCTCTGATTGAAAAGCTTGAGCAGCGGATTGACAGCGCCAACCAGGAAGATGAAGAAGACGAGAAGGGGGAGTTGGAAGTAGTTCAGATTGAGCCGGGTGGATATGACGACCGCTTCGGCATAGGTCACCCAGAGGTTGATGACCACGACGATCGCGAGACCCAGGACCACGGCCCGGAAGGTGACCCCACGCTCTGAGGCCGGACCGGCCTCCCCTTCAGGAAGCGAGGCACTCTGATTAGGATTCAAAGCAGCCACTGTTCGGGTACCGGGTACCGGGTACCGGGGTTCGAAAGATCAATTTCAATCCAAATTTTGCCATTACCCGATCCCAGGTACCCGTGTTTTGGTTTCCCGCTACCCGAGTTTTCTCTGCGTCCTCTGCGGTGATTTCTGGTTTTGGTTTTCCCGATCCCCGGTACCCGTGTTTTGATTCCCCGGTACCCGTTATCAGGCCTGTGTAACGCTGAAGTCTCCCAAGATCACCTTGGATATCCCCTCTCCGTAGGCCAGGCCGAAAACCCCCACGTCCTGCGTTTCCGAGACGTTTTCCTGGACAAAGTGGCCGCTGAGCTGTAGCCGCTTGCCCCCCCTCCTTACCTGGTTCTCCTCCCAGTGCTCGCCATCTTCGCTCACGTAGGCCCGGAACTCCTTGCCCCGCCGCTCCAGCTTTATCCAGAACGGGATGGGGTAAACCTGCCCGCTGCCCCCATCGTCAAATTTTCCATCCCCGTCGCGGTCGACATTGAAAATCATAAATCCACCGTACTTGATCACGTGATAGTACTTGGCGTGACCCGCAGAGTGATCGTCCGCCATCACGTTCCGCGCGATAAGGCCCACGCTCGCGTACTCCCCGGTATGGGTGTCCTGGTAACACAAGCGACAGACCGCCGTGTAATCGCCCGCGATCCGCGGCAGGTAAACGACGGCGTGCTGCTCGAACGAACCCCGCTCTCCGCCGGCGTGAATCTCGATCCGGCCGTCGTGGTGGTAGAAGAATCGCCCGTCCGTGTTTGCGTACGTGCAATACTCTAGCGGAGGATAATCACCGACCCTCAGGGGCAGAAGGGACGAAGCCCCTTTGAAATCGTCGAACGTCACGAAAGAAGAATCGCCCGGATCGAGTGAGATTTCCTTCTTTATAACGTGCCCCGCTGCATCCAGTGTCACTTCCGCCGTGCCGGGCTGACCTCCGATGTTCTGGACCGGCACCTTCACCCACGTCAATTCAGGCTGACCGTCCTCCACGACCAGTTCGAACGGACCTGGGTAAGCAAGCGCGCACGGCACGTCTCGGACGGTCACCGCTTCCGATACACCTCCGACCTCCACCTCGTGCTTTCCGGATCGATAGATCGGCTCCGTCTGGAACGCCACGGTCCTCTGCTCTCCGGCTCCGAGGTACACCCACCGCCCACCCAGCGTCTGATCGCCCTCGGTCACCTTCAGCAGAAACGCGCCAGCCTCTCCCTCGTTCTTCAGGTCGGCCTTGATCGCCAGCGCTGTACCGGGGTCGATCTTCCGATCCATCTCCAGGACAGAGCAAGAAACCCGCTCGGCCAGAGGTCGGACATTCCCTGAGATCGCGTCACACCCAGCCAGTAGCGGTTCCCGCGCCTCCTGCAGGTCGTTCCCCAGAAATCTGAGGTCTGTGAGCCCTCCTTCGCCAACTTGAAGGTAAGTATCGACATCTCTCGCGCTACAGCCCCGGATCTCTACACCGGTAGAGTTTCCGATCGCGATCACGCGGTCACGAACAGCCTCGCCAGTCGTCGACACCCTGTCCCAGGTAAACCCATCAGCGCGGTCCAACTCCACCACGCTGTCCAACGGCTCACGGAGATCGAACGTCACATCCCGAACCGTCAGGTTCTTCGTGTAGGCGCAGGACAGCCATTTTGTCATGCTGCTTTCAGAATGAACGAAGCGGGAGTTCTTGATCGTGACGTTGCTCATCCAGACCTGCTCGGTCCCCCAGATCTTCGACGTTTCCCTCACCCCTGAGACGAGCAGATTGTCGAACACCAGATCTGAAACGGCCGCCTCATCCACAGCCATCGCCGTGATGTCGAAGACGTCGTGGACGCCGCGAACCGTAACATTCGAAAACACGACGTTCTCGATCATCCGTTCCTTCGTCTCTTCGAGCTTCGGCCGCATAAGCTGGATCGTAAACATGCTCCTCACGTTCTCGAAGATGCAGTTCGTCACCAGGATGTTACGGAAGACCCCCGAAGACCCCGTCCCGATCTTTATCGCCGGGTGTGTCGTGTTTCGGATCACCGTGTTGGTGATGATCACATCCTCTGTCACATTGTTGTAACGGTGTCGGGTGGGATCACCTGGTCTCCCTTCGTTCTTGATGCACAGCGGGTCATCGTGGGCCGTATCGATCACACAGCCATCGTAGAGAACCTGTCTGCAGCCTACGATGTTGATCCCGTCGCACTCACAATTCAGTGCGTTGACCCTCAGAATCCGCAGATCTTCACACTCGACGAACGTCGTGCACCATCCCGGGGCGCGAATGATCGTGATGTCTCGAACCGTCACGTTCCGGCAATCCTCGAACAGAATCGTCATCGGCCCACGAGTCCCGTCTTCACGGACCGCCTCGTTGCCGTCGATCTGACCCGGTCCGCATATCGTCACTTCTTCGAGGTCGGTGCCGCGGATGAAGTAGCCTGCGCAACTGGCCACCCTGCAGAACTCTCTTTCTGTTAAAGCCCCATAATCAGACAGGTTCTTGCTTCCAAGCAACACCGCTCCCTGACCGACCTCGAACGTGAGGTGACTCTTCAAGTAGATTGTCGAGCAAAGATAGGTCCCCGCGGGAAAGGTCACGGTCCCCCCGCCTGCCTCGGCGCAGGCATCGATCGTCTTCTGGATCGCCTCCGTATCCAGCGTCAGGCCGTCGCCCTTCGCTCCGAAGTCCTTTACATTATATCGGTTCGACATTTCCAGCAGCTCCTTCAAAGCCGTAGTCAGATTGTTCGCCGTCTGGAGACGGCTCCTACCGGATTTGTGGGCGTATTGAATTTACCAATGTTATAAGATTACAAATACGGTAGGAGCCAACTCCCGTTGGCGACGAAATGATTCACGGTGTCGGCACACAATTTTCGTTGCCGTCTCCCGTTGGCGAACCAAAGGATGGCCACGGTCTACACGCCATTTCAATAGCCAACTCCTGTTGACAAACGAGAGGATCTGTGCAGAACTGCTCGTCAGCACCGCCTAATCCGCAATCCCCAATCCGCAATCTGCAATTGTATCACGCACCTCTATATGGCCCGAAGCGCTTCTTCCAGCGGCGTATCCCCTTCAAGCATGCTGAACTGTTTGCCGATCGTATTGTCGAGATCGAGGCACATAATGAGCGCGGCGGCGAGGTTCTCGCGTGACGTCTTCCCACTTTCGTGCAGGTCGGGGCTGATCGAGACCTTGCCAGATCCCTCATCTTCCGTCAACCCGCCCGGACAGATAATTGTATCTTCTAACTCGCTCTCCCGCAAATGGAGGTCGGCATAAGCCTTGGCCTTGTGGTAATGAGGCACGCGAGACTGACTGTTCACATCCGCGTTGATCGTGCTGAGCATGATAAAACGCATTGCGCCGTGCACCTGGGCGGTCACCATGGACCGGATCGCGCCGATGTGATCGATCAGTACCGTCTTGTCCTTTCCGGTGTGCCCGCCCGATCCGGCCGCGAAGATCACCGCGTCACAGCCCTTCACCGCGTGGTCGATCGGGTACTCCAGGTCCGCCAGGACCGTCTGAACGCCCATGTCGTCGAACTTAGCCCGCTGTTCCGGGTTGCGGATCATCGCCAGCGGCTCGTGGGGGCCCTCTTTCAGCCGCCTCACCACGCGAGTCGCCGTCTTTCCGTTTGCTCCGATCACGAGTACTTTCATTTTTCTCTCTCCTCGACTGATCTAAATGTTAAACGAGACACCTTGCTGTCATTCCCGCGGAGGCGGGAATCCAGTTGGTGCTCACGCATTGTCATCGTCCTTGATTATTGGATATCGGATATTCGATATTAATCAATGTTCTAGGCCCTCACCCCCGGCCCCTCTCCCACACGTGGGAGAGGGGAGAAAGGCTCTGCAAGATGTTTGTTCCCTCTCCCATTTATGGGAGAGGGAGGCCGAGCGAAGCGAGGCAGGGTGAGGGCCCGTGTTTTGATTTCCCGGTACCCGGTCTCTACGATCTACGATTCACGGCCATCAGATCCTTTTCACATACGTAAAGTAACCCCCACAGAGCGCCTTGCCGTTCTCATCGAGCAGAAAGGTTCTGACATCGACCGGCCCCGCATCCAGCTCGACCTCGAACGTCGCGCCGGCGGCACTCGGTTCCACTAGCGTCTCCTGTACGTCCTCACCCACCTTCAGCCGGACGCGAGCAACCGGAAGCCCGGCGAACGTGTCGCCGTATATCGTGCCCATCACCGGTTCGTCCATCAGATACGCTTCGGGATTCTCTCTCAGCTCGGGGACAGCCGTCATCGGGAGATCGATCTCCCTGGGCCAGCGCCTCACCTCGAACCGGTACCGTCCCGCCTCGCTGACCTGCGTGTGCCAGACGCCGAAGCCGTCCAGTCCCGCTGCCACGTGACCCTGATTCCAGGGCCGCTCGCTCTCTTCCGCGACCCAGTCGATCGAGCTGAGGAAGATTTCATCCTGAGCGGATGTCCCCAGATGAGGTCGAGCCAGTTCCTCATCCCCCTGTGTCGCACGAGTCCAGAAGGCTTCATATGCCCCGCGGAGCGTCTCGACCACCTCCGGGTTCTCAGCGCTCACGTCGTGCTGCTGACCCGGATCAGAGGGCATGTCGTAAAGCTCGCGGCCGTTCACGAGCCGCCATCGATCCGTCATCACCGAGCAGTTTCGCCACTTCTCGGGGTCCCGGATGCGCTGGGATTCCACGACGAACGTCCGCTCCGGCCAGTCCGTGGAGGTCCCGTGTAGAAGCGGCTCGAGGTTAGTCCCGTCAAAATCGATATCCACCGCTTCGAGCCCGCAGAGACCAATCAGGGTCGGCAGAAGATCGACGTGGGCGGTAATCGGTTCCACGTCCAGAGACTCCTTCAGGCCGCCGCCGGGCCAGTGGAAAAAGCAGGGAACCCGGTGACCCCCGTCGTAGATCGAGAGCTTCGTCCCGCGCATCCCCGCGTTGAAAACCTGTTCGGAGCCCGATGTCGTGCCGTTGTCGGTCATGAAGATCAACAGCGTATTCTCGGCAAGGCCCTCAGCCTCCAGGAACGCGCGCAGTCGGCCGACGTTATAATCTGCTCGCTCTACCGCGGCGTAGAAATAGGCGGTATGGATGGGCACCCTGTCGCGATACGGATCGACCCAGCTTTTGTCTGGTACGGTGCAGGGCGTGTGTGGAATGTAGGTCGCCAGATACAGAAAGAACGGCTGCTCCTTATCCTCCCGGACAAAACGCATGGCCTCGTCAAAGAACACGTCCGCGGCATATCCTTCGATCCGTTCCCGAACTCCGTTCCGGTTATACATATCGTTGACGCGCACGTTTCCCCAGTAATCGTTCGCCGTGCCCGTTCCGCCATCGCCGTGACCGAGCCATTCGTCGAACCCGCGGTCCATCGGGCGATATGGGTAGTTTCCGCCCAGGTGCCACTTCCCGAAGTGTCCGGTGCGATACCCGTTGCTCCGGAAGACCTCTGCCATCGTCACGGCGTCCTTCTGCAGGTGATTCCGCCCGCTCGTCGTGTTCCAGACGTTCACGCGATGAGAGTAACAACCCGTCATGATCGCCGACCGGGAGGGTGAGCATGTCGGATCGACGTGAAAATCCCGGAGGCGCACGCTCTCATCGTGCAACGCGTCCAGATGCGGCGTTCGGACCACGGGATTGCCGTGTCGGGCGATGTCGCCATAGCCCTGATCATCCGTCAGCACGATGACCACGTTCGGTTTTTCACGATTTTCCATAGACCCACTCATGTCACCCCTCCTGTCGCCCTTGAATATTGGATATTGGATTTTAAAAGGCCCTCACCCCCGGCCCCTCTCCCACACGTGGGAGAGGGGAGGAAAGCTCTGCGAGATGTTTGTTCCCTCTCCCATTTATGGGAGAGGGATGCCGAGCCCTTCGGCAGGCTCAGGATAAACTCCGCGAGGCAGGGTGAGGGCCCGTGTTTTGCCTTCCCGGTACCCGGTCCTTTACGCTTCTACACAGGCCTGCTTAACAGCCAGTAAATTCGCCGTCGGCGTTCCATAGGGCACGACAGCCGTCCCAACGATAAACCCGCCGTAGCCTTCCCCCTCCTCAACAACGCTCTTAGCCACATTGTGGATTTGATCGGGATCGGACTTCTGAATGAACGCAGGGTCCAAATTGCGACGGAGTGCTCGATTCTCGCTTCGGCACTTTTCCAACCAGGTCGGCCAGTCCGCCGTGAAATCGCATAGCAGGTTGTTCGCGCCGGTCGAGAGCAGGGCATCGATCAGGCGCGTGGTATTGCCGCCAATGATCAGCGGCACGTGCGCTACCCCCAGCTCGGCGAAGTGGCGGTTCAGGTCCTGCATCACGGGCGTCACATAGTCTGCATACATCTGGGGTGACAACAGGTCGGGCGAGGCCTGGGAGTCGAACACGATCACATCGGCGCCCACGTCCATGTACGCCTCACCAAATGTTTTTATGATGCGCCCCGCGTAGGCGAGCAGTTCGTGTACGAATTTCGGATCGTCCAGTGTCGTGAGGAACAGATCCTCGGCACCCATGAGGCTGATTGCCAGTGAGAACGGCCCCGACACCGCCCCGCGTATCCATACCTCGTCGCCCAGTTCGGCAACCACACGGCGGGCAACCTCGATGTTGATCGGCATTCGCCCGTCCGACAAGGGGTTCGGCACTCGGCGGTTGACTACGTCGTCACCCAGCTTGATGATGTGGTCACCGGGCCGGATGCCGGGGATGCTCGTATCATCCCCCTCGTAAAATTTGACCGAGCAGCCCGCGGCCTCAGCCTCGAGGTTGTAGACGTCGATCCCGATCGTCAGCGCGTCCGGGCCGATCTGTTCGAATTCAGTGATCACCGCCTTTTCAAAGAGATCTGTATCCCGCGAAACATTCGACGGCGTGTCGTCGATGAACCATGCCTTGTGTTCGTAGATGGCCGGCATGTACAGGGGGACCGGGTCCGGATTGTCGCAGCCCATCACCGACCTGACCTTTTCGCGGGAAGCTCGGTGACTCGGCAAGTCTTTGTTCATCGGTAGGGTCTCTTCACATTAAGAATAAGGGCGGCAGAACCCCGAAATGCATCAATGTAGTCGCAGGCTTTAGCCTGCGGCACCCTCGTGGGGGATCGTTTTCAGTTCGTGGTACCGCATGCTTACACCTGGACCTAAAACCTGCCGCACCCTGAAGGGTGCGACTACACGACAAACGGGCCTGGACGCAAAACCCGATGTTTTGCCCTTCGCCGCCGGGAGGCGGCGGGTACGGTTGTCAGAGACAACACACCGTGATCAAATGGTTCGCCGTCAGGAGACGGCTCCTACCGAATGAATTTGGAAATTTTATCCGGTAGGAGCCAACTCCCGTTGGCGACAAAATGATTCACGGTATTGGCATAACATTTTCGTGGCCAGCTCCTGCTGGCGAAGCCTCTAAGAAAACACAGGTAAGTGACTTAATTCAGGTAAGGCGATTACAGGTAGTAAACAGTAGCGGGGGGGTAGTAGTCGATCTTGCGTCATCCACACTAGGGACTGGACTGATTTTTACCTACGACAGCGCCGGAAAGAATCTAATTTACGCAGTTTCTTCCCACTAACAATCATACAGAAAAGTTGCTTTCGATGCCTTCGGATGCTTGGTCCAACCTGGTGATCTCGTCCTCGGACAGGTCCCAACCGACTGCCCCAAGGTTCTCATCGAGTTGCTCTATCGTGTCGCTGCCAGAGATCGCAGCGGTGATCTCCTGCTTCGATATGACCCAGTTGAGGGCGACCTGTGCCGGGGTCTTTTCTCGCTGGCCAGCGATGTCACGCAGGACCTCGATGATCGCAGGAGCCTGGCCCGAAAGCAAGCGGTCGAAGCGGGCACGTTCCTTCGCGGCCAAGCCGGCGGGCGGTGGATCGCCAGGTGCGTAGAGGCCGCTGAACAGACCGACGCCGAGCGGACTGTAGGCCATGGCCCCGAGGCCCTGGTCTCGGATCAGGCCGAACATCTCTCCCTCCAGTGCCCGGTCCATCAGGCTGTAGGGGTTCTGGATGGTCACGAGCGGGTCGGCGCCGATACTGTCCTCGGCCCACAAGGCCCTGCACACCTGCCAGGCTTTGAAGTTGCAGACCCCGATGTAGCGCACCTTGCCCGAGGTCACGAGGTCGTCCAGGGCCCTTATCGTTTCGTCGATGGGCGTTTCTTCATCGAATCTATGAAGCAGGTAAACGTCGATATGGTCAGTGCGCAGTCTATTCAGCGACTCCTCTACTTCTGACAGGATGTGAACCCTGGAGCTGCCTCTGTCGTTCACGCCAGGGCCGACTCTGCCGAAGACCTTCGAAGTGATCACGACCTCTTCACGCCTCGTCTCGAGGACGGCGCCAAGGACTTCCTCGGACAGCGGCCCGCTCCCCTCCCAACCCCCGACGCGATAGAAGTTGGCGCAGTCGATGAAGTTCACGCCAGAGTCTATGGCGTGCTCGATGACGCGTTGGGCTTCGACAACCGAGGACTGGCCTCTGAAGCCGAGACCCAGGGCGATCCTGGAGACCTTGACCCCGGCGCACCCTAGTCGTGAGTATTCCATCGTTGAGTGGAGACCAGACGAATCCTGAGAGATTTATTCATGCGATCAGTCGCGCTTCAGAACGAGAAGCCGGCCTCCGCGGTTCCGGACTGCGGTACGACGACTTCGCAAGACCTCTTCTTCCAAGTTTCAAGGACAAGCATTCTGCAGCCCACAAAAGCCCTAACCTATCATTTATTCGTATGATAACTCAACAATTTGCAAATGAGAGACAGATACCCCCCTTTTTTTCCTTCTAACTTAACACTTCAGGTCGGATTCCAAAATAACTTTCAATCCCTATGTGGTGACCATCTGCCTTTGCGGTACCCGGTACCCGTGTTTCGGTTCCCCCGGGGCGACGCTTGCGTCGCACCTAAACCGTCAGGTCTCTGTAGCCGATCTACCGTATCCGGTACCCGGATACTCACATCCTCTATATTAACCCTGAGGTATCTGCAACGCGTAGAGTTTCGCCTTCTCCATATAAAGACGAACCCTCACAGGAAGACACTCTCCTAGATCCGCATTTCCTTTCCACGTGAAGGTATGCGGGGGGCTGTCTCCGCTGAAGCTGTCGCAGTCTTCCCTCGAATAACCATCGAGCACGAAACCATCCACGCTCAGCAACTCGGCCTCAATACTGCCCTGGTTGGCCTCGGCATTGATCACGAGTCGATTGCCCGGAGAGTAGAGGGGCTTCGTCATCAGCGTGGCCGGGTTGTTCTTCGGGTGGCGAGTGTTGGGAGGGGAATCGATCGACACGAACCCGTCCAGCCGCAGCTTCGCCAGCCCAACAGCCGTGTCTTCGTCGTCCGACCCCGAATAGAAGACCCAGAGCTCGTCCCCGACCCGTTTCGGGGTCGAGATCGTCACCGATTTCGAGTCCCAGCTCCCCTCCGGTCCCCAGGTAAAGAACGGCCCGGTCCTCGGCCTCTGCCAGTGGAACCCGTCTCTGCTGTGGGCGAACCAGCTGTCCATCTTGGTGGGCGCGGTGTGGCTGGTTCTCAGGAAGCCCAGGTACATGCCCTCATAAAACATCCCCCCCATCCCCTCGAAGTCCATATCCATCGGATCCAGCTCGTCCCTGTCGATGATGGGCACGGGCGTGGACCAGTGAACCAGGTCATTGCTCTGCATCCTATAGATGGACCGTTCCGTCCTGTGGACCAGGACCGGTTTAGGATAGACGTTTCGGCAGATCCCGACATACTTCTTACTTACGGGGTCATACATCACCCCGAGGTTTTCATCCCCACGTCCGTGGCTGAAAGGGCCGGGGTCCTCTATCCAGTGAAGGCCGTCGGGGGAATGCTGGACCATCGGGTGCTGCAGCCCCTCTTTGCTTCGCGTGGAGTAGACCATCTTGTACCGTCTGGAAGGATCGGCCTCTTTGTCCTTGAAGATATACTGCCCTTTTCCCCAGTAGAAGACGTTCGTATCGTTGCCCTCTTCGTCCCTGTGCAGCCCCAGGGGCGACCGATCCCAGTTGATGCCGTCCTTGGAGGTGGCGTAGAGACACCGATAATGCCACGCCCGCTTCGGAACGTCCACCGTGGTCAGGCCGTTGTACCACATCTTCCAGATGTCTTCCTCTTCGTCGTAGATGATGCTCGTCGGCCACGGCGCAGACTCCCCCTCCCACGGATAGGCACGCTTCATGACCGGGTTGCCTTCAAACCGCTCCGGATGATTCAGGGACCGCGTCACGAAGCTGGTCGCCCGGATCAGGTGACCCGGGACGTCTCCCACGATCCGATCCACCCCCTCCGTCCATCCGTCCAGATCGCTGCGATCTCGCGCGGGGGGCTGAATATATCGGGCCGTCTCGGCGAGTCGGGGCGTGATCCACCGCGACCGCTCGATGATATAGTCATCTATGAACAGCTGCTTTTGCGTCCCGACGTTCACGATCAGTTCTGAACCAGGGATTTCTAATCTCATCTGGTATGACCCTCCTTATCATCCGATATTCGCCGCCGGGAGGCGGCGGGTACGGTTGTCAGAGACAACCCACCGTGATCAAATTGTTCGCCGTCAGGAGACGGCTCCTACCGAATGAATTTGGAAATATTATCCGGTAGGAGCCAACTCCCGTTGGCGACAAAAAGATTCACGGTGTTGGCATAACATTTTCGTGGCCAGCTCCTGCTGGCGAACCCGCGTATCAGGACCACCTGCTTTTCCCAGTCACGATTCACGATCCACAATCCACGGCACTTACGTCTTGGGAATCTGCAATGCGTAAAGCTTCGCCTTCTCCATATAAAAACGAATCCTCACAGGAATACCCTCTCCTATATCCCCCCTCCCTTTCCACGTGACGGTATGCGCGGGGCTGTCTCCTCTGAAGCTGTCGCAGTCTTCCCTCGAGTAACCATCGATGACGACGCCATCCACGCTCAACAACTCGGCCTCGATACTGCCCTCGGGAGCTTCCGCATTGATCACCAGCCGATTGCCGGGAGAGTAGAGGGGCTTCGTCATCAGCGTGGCCGGGCTGCTCTTCGGATGGCGAGTGTTGGGAGGGGCATCGATCGACACGAACCCGTCCAGACGCAGCTTGGCCAGCCCAACAGCCGTGTCTTCGTGGTTCGACCCCGAATAGTAGACCCAGAGCTCGTCGCCCACCCGATTCGGGTGGGTCAAGATCGACACCGATTTCGAGTCCCAGCTCCCCTCCGGTCCCCAGGTAAAGAACGGCCCGGTCCTCGGCCTCTGCCAGTGGAACCCGTCTCTGCTGTGGGCGAACCAGCTGTCCATCGAGCTGGGCGCGGTGTGGCTGACCCTCAGGAAGCCCAGGTACATGCCCTCATAGTACATCCCCCACATCCCCTCGAAGTCCAAATCCAGCGGATCCAGCTCGTCCCTGTCGATGATCGGCAGGGGTGTGGACCAGTGGATCAGATCATTGCTCTGCATCCTGAAGATGGATCGTTCCGTCCTGTGGACCAGCATCGGTTTAGGATAGACGTTGCGGCAGATCCCGACATACTTCTTGCTCACCGGGTCATACATCACGCTCAGGTTTTCATCTCCACGGCCGTGGCTAAAGGGCCCGGGATCCTCCGTCCAGTGAAGGCCGTCCGGGGAATGCTGGACCATCGGTTGCTGCAGCCCCTCCTTTCCTCGCGTGGAGTAGACCATCTTGTACCGCCTGGAAGGATCGGCCTCTTTGTCCTTGAGGATATACTGTCCCTTGCCCCAGTAGAAGACGTTCGTATCGTTGCCGTCTTCGTCCTTGTGCAGGCCCAGGGGCGACCGGTCCCAGCTGATGCCGTCCTTGGAGGTGGCGTAGAGACACCTGTAGAGAAACCTTTCGACCGGGACGTCCTCCAGGGTCAGGCCATTGTACCACATCTTCCAGATGCCTTCCTCTTCGTCGTAGATGATGCTCGTCGGCCACGGCCCTGACTTCCCCTCCCACGGATAGGCACGCTTCATGACCGGGTTGCCCTCGAACCGCTGAGGCTGATTCAGGGTCCGCGTCACGAAGGATGTCGCCCGAATCAGGTGACCCGGAACGTCTCCCGCGATCCGATCCACCCCCTCCGTCCATCCGTCCAGATCGCTCCGGTCTCGCGCCGGGGGCTGAATGTAGCGAGCCGTCTCGGCGAGTCGGGGCGTGATCCATCGACTCCGCTCGAGGATATAGTCATCGATGAACAGCTGCTTTCGCGTCCCGATGTTCACGATCAGTTCCGAGCCGGGAACTTCCAACCTCATCTTGTATAGCCCTCCTCATCGCCACCAAGTGGTCAGCTACCCGATTTTGGGTACCGGGTACCGGGTACCGGGGTCCGGGGTTCGAAAAACCAATTTGTCCTGATTTCAAATTTGAGATTCCTAGCGCGACTTATCCTTAAGACTCTTTATCAAGTTGTGGAGCATTCGAGTCTCGTGGTCCAATTCCTCCTCCAATTTCGATAGGTTTTCACCACACACATAACTACGTCGTTCTGCGATCGTCAACTGTGTTGCCAATTCAGCACACGAACCCAACGCGATGTGACAGAACTGCTGATACTCTCTGGTGTGCTGTCGGGCATGGCCCTCTGCAATGTTGGATGGTATGGAGATCGCCGTTTTTTGCATATGCGCAGCCAAACCATACGTTTCTTCCTTCGGAAACTGAGCCGTGATATCATACACGAGATCTACAATCTCAATACCCTTTCTCCATACCTCCAGGTCCTTGTAGCTCTTTACGTTCATATCTCCTGTCTCAGAACTGATTCTTGCGGTACCCGGTACCCGATCCCCGGTACCCGTGTTTGATTCCCGGTACCCGTTCCCTCATGAAAGGCACCAGTCATAAGGTCCCGGACCCGTGCGGCCCAGCATCGATCGGATTTTCTCTCGCAGATCCGAGATGCGATCCGCCTGCTCGGGTTGCCCGGCGAGATTAGTGATCTCGTTCGGATCCGTCTCGAGGTCGTAGAGCTCGTCCTCGTCGAACCGGTTCCGTATGTATTTCCACGAGCCGTCGAGGACCATCATCTGGACCGCCAGCTCCGCCGGATCCTCGCTCAGTGCCGAGATGGCCTTCCAGGATGAAATCTCTGAGAAGACCGGAACCGGGTCCGGCTCACGACCGCCGGCCACAGGCTCTGCGACGCTGCGGCCGTCAATCTCCGACTCCAGCTCGGCACCCGCCAGCTCCAGCAGCGTCGGCATCAGGTCCACCCCTCCGAGGGGGGTCCCGATTCGGAGGCCTGCAGGGAGCCCGTCCGGCCACGAAAGGATGCAGGGCACCCTCACGGAGCCCTCGTAGAATACCCGCTTGCTCGTAAACCCGTGGTCGCCCAGCATCTCGCCGTGATCGCTGATGAACGCAACGATCGTATGATCCAGAAGATCCAGCGCTCGAAGCCGGTCGATCAGCCGTCCCACTTCTCGGTCGATATGCGTGACCAGCGCGAAGTAGTGCGCCATCATCCGCTTGAAGGTCGCTTCCTTCACATCCGGTTTCAGTCGACCGACCTCCGCGTGCAGGTAGTCCGGCCGGCCGTCCAGCGGATCGGCCCAAGTGGGCGGCAACTCGATCCGGTCTTCCGGATACATCTCCACGAGTTCGGGGGCAACGATGATGGGCGGGTGCGGGTCCTTCACGCTGAGGAACAAAAAGAACGCCCCGTCGTCCCGCCCGTCCAGGAAGTCGAATGTGCGATCGATCATCCACGTGGTCCGCTGCTGGCGCGGGTCGGTCAGCGTTGCGTATTTCATCATAAAGCCGTCGTCCGTCATCGTGCCCGCGGAATTGATGTCAGGCACCGATTCCCGTTTGAGGTACTCCTGCCAGGGATCCGGGTTGTCGCCCTGGTAACCCACCGCCCGCCAGAAATCGGTGAACCCGTGCTGGGGTTGATGGTCTTGCCCCAGATGCCACGGACCCACGATGCCGCATCGGTAGCCCTCACGTTTGAGCACGTCCCCGATCGTGACACAGTCCGAGCGCATCTCGGACCCCGGCCGCCCGAGCAGCCTTCCGGGTCCGTAATTGACGAGCTGACCGTGCGCGTGCGGGTAGAGCCCGGTCAGCCAGCTCGCTCGCGCCGGTGAGCAGACCGGCGTCGCGCAATACGCGTTCTCGAACACGACGCCGTTCTCGGCGAGCCGGTCCAGATTCGGTGTGCGAACCAGCGGGTGATTCGCGAAACCGCCGCAGTCGTGGCGGAGCTCGTCGCACATGATCAGCACTACGTTGGGCCGCTTTGTTGACACGATGGAACTCCTTTAAGGGTGAAGGTTTTGTTTTCCCAAGGCCGAATAATCTCGCGGGTGTATCGAGGGGCCAGGCCAGCCGACACCACCCATTCGGCGATCCTTGTCTCTCGATAAACCCCTCGCCCTCTGAGAACTAAAACGTTTTGAAGGGCTCGGGGCACTCCCCTCGACAAGCTCGGGACAGGCGAGACGAACGGTCTCCACTATTGCAGTATTCGTGAGATACAGATTCTACGGTACCCGGTACCCGTGTTTTGCTTTCCCGATACCCGGTCTTCCATTCCGCAATCCGCAATTGAATGACGCCCCTATCTAAAGCTATGCATCGTCCCGTATCCCTTGACCGTTGGAAACCAGATGATGTCCACTACGGTAGAGACGCTGAGCATGACCAGCCAGGCGACAATCAGCGCATAATAGAACGGTTTCGAGCGCTGGAAGAGGGCCACGCCCCCGAGCCGGATGATGATGGTCTTACTCAGCCAGACCAGAAAGACATTGAATCCCAGGACATTCGGAAAGGCCAGCGCGATCGGGTGAAAGGGCCAGCCCGTGAACCGTGTCCCCAGAAAGCCCAGGAAAGCGGCCTCCGCCGCTCCGATGATCCAGACCAGCAGCTTCTGGAGATCGAATCCTGGCGGGCTGGTCGCTTCGATGTCGCCGACCAGGCCGAGGAAGTGGTGACCGACCGATGTACCTCCGACGTTCACCGCCCCCTGTGTGTAACTCAGATTCAGGTGGAAAGAGCACTGGGCGACGTATCCCACGAGAAGTGCCGCGGGCAGGAGCCCCCACACCAGGGGACGACGCTGAAGGGCATTCCCGATCATGCGAAAGACGTGGACAATCGCCGGGATCGCCAGCGGTCGGGCAAACCCGGACGCAAGGCCGCTTGAATCCCCGATAACGAGGCCGACGAGATCGCCCTGCGACAGGTGCCGGCTGCCCGCAACCGCCCTCAGGATCTTCCAGCCCGTTCGACCCGGCGTTCGCAGCCAGACGAAACCGGTCGCGGCGGCATACTTCGCCAGCCCGAAATAGACAACGAAGTAAAGCAAAAGCTGGATGATCGCGATGTGCGGTGAGTAGCCCGCCGACACGAGCCAGCCGAACACGAAACAGGTCGCACAAAGGAATCCCAGCCACGCCGTGCGATAGCGGATCGGCACGCCGTCATCCCGCTCCGGCTCCCGAAACGCCTTTCGGAAAGATGCTTTCAAGTGGCCCCGGGCAACCCATACCGACCAGGCCACCAGGAAGGTCAGCGCGCCGTGCTCCTCCAGTATCACGGTCTCGAACGGTCCGATCGAC
The DNA here is from genome assembly GCA_965248435.1 of Candidatus Latescibacterota bacterium. Classification (GTDB taxonomy): domain Bacteria; phylum Latescibacterota; class UBA2968; order UBA2968; genus CBDFJH01. The sequence goes on along the minus strand of OZ252100.1, from coordinate 3,910,606 downwards.
TGTCCCGCGAGGCCCACCGTAAACCCGATCCGGCTCATCAACCCGAGCTTGGTAATGCGCCATAAGTAGTAGACCCAGAAGCTCAACAGGATGTTGAGCGGACAGAGGTAGGACAGTCCGATGAACAACGGAGAGACAAAGGTATGGAGCGGGGGAAAATAATTTCCGAGATCGATCGCTTTTCCGGCACTATCGAAGATCGTGATCCTGGGCATGTCCAGGATGAAGTAGCCCGCGATGTTCCAGGCGTAGATACCGCCCACCAGCGCGAACCCCGCCCAGAAGGCCTTTGTCCTGATGGCGTCCGGTACCCGGCTGCCCTCTGACGTCTCCAGGAGGTCGGCCGGAAAGGTGGACAGAGGGAAAGTCAGGCGCTCGTGATCGGACCACTGCCTGTAGAACAGCACGCTCCCGAAGAATCCTGTCATCACCAGGGAGACCGTCCCGGAAAACCACCAGAAGACCGGCCTGACCCACGCCAGCCAGGGAATCGACTCGCCGGGACCCACTCCCAGGTAGTAGCCCTCCACGGCCGGATGCCGCTCTTCGAAAAACAGATGCATCGGAAGGTAGGGGCCCACGACCTCCCAGAACCGATCCTCCGGCGTGGAAAAGTAGGACGGTGCCGCGATCTGTCTGAACAGACTGCCTATCAGCCCGATTCCCGGCAGCGTCCCCACCAGCCAGGTCATCCCGAAGATCGTAAGCACCTCGATCCGCGACAGCGCCCAGCGCGGCTGCACGGCCTTCAGCAGAATATTCAGAAGGGTCCAGAACACGAGCACGAGCAGGCAGGTCGTCGGCATAAACACCCGCACGAGCCCTCGCCCGTAATGCTCGGCGAACAGGCACATGGCCACGATCGTCGCCAGCCCGAGCAGGAAGGCCCGGCCCGTCACCCGTTCAGGAGGATGCGCCGGCGCGGTCTCTATCTCAGTCTCTGCTATTCGATATGCAGCGCTAGATTCCATTTCGCATCACTGAATTCCGGGTACCGGGTACAGGGTACCGGGGTTCGAACCATCACCAACACGATTACCACGTGAAGATTCGCCGCCGGGAGGCGGCTCCTACCAGATGCACGGCCGCGTTCTATCTGGCCGCTTTCCGATCCACGATTCACGATCCGCGATCCACGGTTTTACGGTACCCGGTACCCGTGTTTTTGATTTCCCGGTACCCGCTATCAGGCCTGAGTAACGCTAAAGTCTCCCACAATCACTCTGGAGATCCCGTCGCCGTAGGACAGCCCGAAAACGCCGACATCCTGTGTGTCAGCCACGTTGTCCAGGACGTGATGGTTCCTGAGCATCTTTCGCTTGCCCCCCTTCAGCGCCTGATTCTCCACCCATTCCTTCCCGTCCCGGCTGTTGTAGGCCCAGAAATCCTTCCCTCGCTTCTCCAGCTTCAGCCAAACCGGGATGCCTCCCCCGCCGCCGCCGCCACCCGTGTCAAGTTTCCCATCCCCGTCTCGGTCAGCCCTAAAATTCATGAACCCACCGTACTTGATCACGCGATGATACTTCGCGTGACCCGCAGAGCCATCGTCCGCCATCCCGTTTCGAGCGACCAGTCCCACGCTCGCGTATTCACCTGTGTGAGTGTCCTGGTGGTGGATGCGGCAGACGGCCGTGTAATCGCCCGCAATCTGCGGGAGGTAGACCACGGCGTGCTGTTCGAACGTTCCACGCTCGCCGCCGGCGTGGATCTCGATTCGGCCGTCATGGTGGTAGAAGAACCGCCCCTCCGTGTTTGTATACGTATAGTGCGTCAGAGCGGGATAATCGCCGACTTTGAGCGGAAGAAGAGAAGCTGTGCCTGTGAAGTCATCGAAGGTCACGAACGACGACTCGCCCGGTTCCAGCGGGATCTCCTTCTTTATCTTGTGTCCCGCTGCATCCAGCGTCACCTCGGCCGTGCCGGGCTGCCCCCCGATGTTCTGGACCGGAACCTTCACCCAGGCCGCCTCAGGCTTACCTTCTTCAATCCACAACTCGAAGGGCCCGGGATAATCGAGCGTGCACGGCACCTCGCGAACGGTCACCGTCTCCTGCACGCCGGCGACATCCATCTCGTGTCGCCCCGATCGGTAGATCGGCTGTGTCTCGAACTTCGCCGTTCTCTTCTCCTTCGGACGCAGGAAGACCCAACGACCACCCAGTACCTCCCCGTCTCCAGTCGCCTTAGCCAGAAAGGCGGCTGCGGTCCCCCGATTGTTCAGACCGACCTCGATCGTCGGCCGCTCGCCGGGGTCGATCTCTCGATCCATCTCCCGGATAGAAGACGCTACGGAATCCGTCAGCGGACGTGTCTTCTTCAATGCCGAATCGGCCACGAGGGGGTCGGTGATACCATCCATATCATTGTTATGATAGCGGATCTCCTCCATCCCCCCTTCCACCGTCACATATCTGTCACAATGTTTTGCAATACAGTTCCGGATCTCGGCGCTGCCGGAATCGCGCATCGTGATCACGCTGTCACCCACCTTTTCTCCCCGGACGGACACGTTGTCCCACGTGAACCCGTCTGCGTGCTCCATCTCCACGAGCCTGTCCAGAGGCTCCCGGAGTTCGAAATCCACGTCTCGAATCGTGAGGTGCTCCGTGTGATCCGTGGAAAGCCACTTCGTCAAGCTCTTCCGAGAGTGGACAAATCGAGAATTCTTGATCGTCACGTTTCGAATCGGGACGTGAGCGTAGCCCTGGATGATCGAGGGCCGCTCCATCCCGGATACAAGGAGGTTGTCGAACACGAGATCGGATACGGCCGCTTCATCCACCCCACTCGTCTGGATATCGAAGACGTCCCCCACGTTCCGCGCAATCACGTTCGAAAAGGAGACGTTCTCGATAAGGCGCTGCTTCGTCTCCTTCACCTTATTCCGCATGAGAGCGATCTGAAACACGGTCCGGACGTCGGTGAAGATGCAGTTCGATACGAGGATGTTCCGAAACAGTCCGGCCGTCTGCGTCCCGATCTTGACCGCCGGGTGGGACGAGTTTCGGACCACCGTGTTCGATACGATCACATCCTCTGTCCTGATGTCGGGGTTCCCGGGATTCTCCGGCCTGGGCTCGTTCTTGATCACGATCGGATCGTCGAACGTACCGTCGATCACGCAGCCGTCGTAGAGCACCCGTCGGCAGTTCACGATCGTCGTTCCCGCACCCGCGGAGTCCAGGACCTTGACGCCCAGAAGCCTGAGATTTTCGCACTCCAGGAACCAGAACCCCCATCCCGGCGAGCGATCCAGCGTGATGTCCTGAAACGTGACGTCCCGGCAGTATTCGAACGCAACGGACATCGGACCGTGATTGCCGTCTTCTTCGAGCACCATGGCGGCGTCGATCACTCCAGGTCCGCACACCGTAACGTTCCGGACGTTCATCGCACGAATGAACCCGTGCTTTCGGCAGAATGCGCCCGGTTCCGTCTTCACGTAGTCCGAGAGATCCTTACTTCCAAGAAGAACGGCACCCTGACCGATCTCCATCTTCACGTGACTCTTCAGGAAGAAGGTGCCGGACAAATAGGTCCCTGGAGGAAAGGTGACCACGCCGCCGCCACTTTCGGAACAGCCGTCGATCGCCCTCTGGATCGCCTCCGTATCCAACGTTGTGCCGTCGCCCTTCGCGCCGAACTCTCTTACATTATATATGTTCGACATCGCTGGCTCCCTCATCCCCATCATCATGTAGCCTGCTTCCCGATTTCGGGTACCGGGTACCGGGTACCGGGTACCGGGGTCCGGGGATCGAAAATTCAGTTCCGGATTCGCGATTGATTATTCGTTTCGTAATTTACTTGCCTCAATCGATTCTGCTTTTCATTCCGAAATCTGCAATCCGCGATTCGGTGACCCGTTCTTTTGCGGCACCCGGTACCCGTGTTTTGCTTTCCCGGTACCCGGCCTCTAAAACAGGCCTACGATCTTACCCTCCTCATCCAGGTCCACCTGCCTGAAGGCGGGCGATGAGGGCATCCCCGGCATGGTCTCTACCTTACCACACAGCGGATACAGGAACCCGGCGCCGATCGAGGCGCGGATGTCCCTCACCGGAAGCGTGTAGCCTTTCGGGGTACCCTTTAAGTGCGGGTCGTGCGAAAGCGACAACGGCGTCTTGGCCATGTTGATCGCCAGCCCGCCGTAGCCCAGTTTTTCATACCGGTCGATCTTTTCCTGGGTCAGGGGCAGAAACTCCACCTCAGAAGCCCCATAGAGCTTCGTCGCGATCGTCTCGATCTTCTCCCGGATCGGCGCGTGCAGGGGATACAGGAACCGGAAGTTCGATGCCTTCTCGCACGCTGCCGCGACGGCCTCGGCCAGCTCCCGTCCACCTGAGCCCCCGAGAGCCCACACCTCGCTCACGCAGGCGTCCTCCGCCCCGGCCTGGATCGCCGCCCGTTTCACAAGCTCGAGCTCTGCATCGGTATCCGTGGGAAACCGGTTCACCGCGACAACCACGGGGATGCCGAATCGCCTGACGATTCCGATGTTCGCCTCCAGGTTCATGATGCCCTTGTCCAGAAGCTCCAGGTTCTCCCTTCGGTAGACCGGCTTCAGTGCCCGGCCGGGAACCACACTCGGGCCCCCGCCGTGCATCTTCAAGGCCCGAACGGAGGCCACGAGAACGGCGCAGTCCGGCGCGAGGCCTGAACAACGGCACTTGATGTCGCAGAACTTCTCGGCGCCGCAATCCGCCCCGAATCCGCTCTCCGTCACCAGGTAACCATCCGACACCAGCTTCAGACCGATCCGGTCCGCGATAATCGAGCTGTTGCCGTGGGCGATGTTGCCGAACGGCCCCGCGTGCACGAAGACCGGCGTCTGTTCCAGCGTCTGCATCAGATTGGGCATCATCGCGTCCTTCATGAGGACAGCCATCGCCCCCGCGACCTCCAGGTCCTCCGCGGTCACCGGCCGACCCGTCCTGTCGGAGCCCACGACGATGCGTCCCAGTCGCTCTCGGAGGTCTTGCAGATCGCTCGCCAGTGCCAGGATGGCCATCACCTCCGAGGCCGCCGTGATCTCGAATCCGGTCTCCCGCGGGCGGCCGTTTTCTTCACCGCCAAGCCCCAGGACGATATCCCGTAGCGACCGGTCGTTCACATCAACCACGCGCTTCCACGAGACGCTGTAGGGGTCCAGGTTCAGGCGACGAAGACCCAGCTTCGAAAGGCGCTGATCACTCAGTCGATTTTCGTGAAGAATTCGGGCATCGACGGCCGCGGCCAGCAGGTTGTGGGCTGCCCCCACCGCGTGCACGTCCCCGGTCAGGTGGAGGTTGAACTCCTCCATCGGGACCACCTGCGCGTAGCCCCCTCCAGCAGCGCCCCCCTTAAACCCGAAGGTGGGCCCGAGCGAGGGCTGGCGAAGGCAGGTGATCACCCGCTTGCCGATGGCATTCAGCCCCTGGCTCAACCCGACCGTCGTGACGGTCTTGCCCTCACCCAGCGGCGTCGGCGTAATCCCCGTGACAAAGACGTACTTCCCGTTCGGACGGTCGCAGTGCCGGTTCAGGACATCCAGGTGGACCTTGGCCTTGTACTTTCCGTATAAATCCAGGTCCTCTTCGTTCAGCCCCAGATCACCCGCAACATCGGCAATCGGCTTCAGCTTTGCCGCCTGGGCGATTTCCAGATCGCTTAACATCATGCTCCTTATCATCAGAATCGAGGGATCTGTACCTGATTTCGGGTACCGGGAACCACGTACCGGGGTTCGAAAATTCATAGGCTTAAGGCCCTCACCCCCGGCCCCTCTCCCACACGTGGGAGAGGGGAGAGGGTATAGCAAGATGCTTTTTCCCTCTCCCATATATGGGAGAGGGATGCCGAGCGAAGCGAGGCAGGGTGAGGGCCCGTGTTTTGATTTTTCGATCCACGGCATTACGCTTTGGGAATCTGCAGCGCATACAGCTTCGTGTTATTCAGGGTAAATCGAACTCGGGCCGGAAGGCGCCCTCCGATATCCGGATTCCCTTTCCAGGTAAACGTGTGCGCCAGGCTGTCCCCCTCGAACGTATCGCAGTCCTCCTTCGAGTAACCCTCTATCGGATACCCGTCCACGTCCAGCAGCTCGGCGTCGATAAATCCGTCCCTCGCATCCGCGTTCACGACGAGTCGATTCCCCGGGGAGTAGAGCGGCTTGGTCATCAGCGTCGGCGGGTAGTTCTTCGTTCGATGTTTGTTCTCGAACGTATCCATCGACACGAACCCGTCCAGGCGCAGGTCGGCAATCCCGATCCCGGTATTCTTACCCTGCTGGTCGTGCAGCCCGTCCCGCCCTGAATAGTAGAACCGGAGCTCATCCCCCACCCGGTGCGGGGGCCCGCACCCCACCATGCCCCACTCCCAGCTGCCTTCTGGTCCCAGGGGCAGGAACGGTCGGCTCCTGAGTCGATGCCAGTTGAAGCTGTCTCTGCTGTAGGCCAGCCAGGTCTGAAAGTCGTCTCTTGCGGTGTGGTGGACTGACACGAATCCGACGTAAATGCTCTCGTAGAACGCGAATCCCAGGCCGTAGAAGTCGGTGTCTGGCGGGTCCAGTTCGTCCTTCTGGATGATCTGCTCTGACATCGTCCAGTGGAGCAGGTCGTTGCTCTGCATCCGGTAGGTCCTTCGCTCTATCCTGGGAACCAGCATCGGCTTCGGATAGATATTCCTACAGACCGCGATAAACTTCTTGCTCTCCGGATCGTGGATAAACCCGAAGTTTTCATCGCCGCGAGTCTCACTGAAAGGCCCCGGGTCCGGCGTCCAGTGGAAGCCGTCGGGCGAATAGTAGAGCGTGGGATGCTGCACACCTTCTGTTTTTCTCGAGCCTCCCATCTTGTAGCGTCTGGACGGATCGGCTTCCGGGTCCTTGTAGATGGTCGTAAATTTGCCGTTTATGATCATGTTCGTGTCATTCCCATCGTCGTCTTTCACCAGCCCCAGCTTCGGCTTCTCCCATTCGAATCCGTCTTTCGACGTGGCATACATCAGGAAGTACCAGTCATAATACTCCTTCGTGCTGACAGCACTCACGCCGAGATACCACATCTTCCAGATCCCGTCCTCCTCATCGTACATGATCTTGCACGGATGCGGCGCGTCCTTCTCCCACGGTTCGGTCTTCACCATGATCGGGTTGCCCTCGTACCGATCCGGTTGATTCACGGTCCGGGTCACGAACGCCGTCGCCCTGAGAAGGTGGCCTGGCACGTCTTCCTCGATCCGGTCCACCCCTTCGCTCCATCCGTCCAGATCTGTACGGGTGCTGCGTCCGGGCGGCTGGAGAAACCGACCGGTTTCGGAGTGCCGCGGACAAATCCACCGCGTGGTTTCCAAGATATAGTCGTCGAAGAACATCTGCTTGCGCGTGCCGACGTTCACGATGAGATCTGAACCTGGGATCTGTAAGTTCATGGCTCGTTACTCCTTATAACTGAAACAGAGTGACCCGCTATCCAATTGCGGATTTGGGATTTCGGATTGCGGATTGGCGATTCACCACGCATTAACATATACACAAGCAACGTGCCCGATTTGTCATCCCGAGGAGCCACTTCACGTCCTTGAGATGCTTTCTTAACCCTCTGAGCAGCCGGGCGACGAGGGATCCCAAGAGTGATGGACTCACTAAATCCTGTCTCGAAGTAACGGCTGTTCCGTTGCCTGTTGAGATTCCTCGCTGACGCTTCGGAATGACAAATAGGGGGCGGCAGGAGTGATTCAATGACCTAGAACTCTTATTTCTCACTTTCCTTCGCGGGTTTTCGTGCCCTTTCGTGATCCAGCCTTTTCAATCCGCAATCCCCATTCCGCAATCCGCAATTGAGTGACCATTCTCTACGCCTTAGGAATCTGTAAAGCATACAATTTCGTGTTATTCAGGGTGAATCGAACTCTGGCAGGAAGGCGCCCTCCGATATCCGGGTTCCCTTTCCAGGTAAACGTGTGCGCCAGGCTATCTCCCTCGAACGTATCGCAGTCCTCGCTCGAGTAACCCTCAATCGGATACCCGTCCACGTCCAACAACTCGGCGTCGATGAATCCGTCTGTCGCATCGGCGTTCACGACGAGTCGATTCCCCGGGGAGTAGAGCGGCTTGGTCATCAGCATCGGCGGGTAGTTCTTCGTTCGATGTTTGTTCTCGAACGTATCCATCGACACGAACCCGTCCAGACGCAGATTGGCAATCCCGATCCCGGTATTCTTGCCCTGCTGGTCGTGCAGCCCGTCCCTGCCCGAATAGTAGAACCTGAGTTCATCTCCCACCCGGTGCGGGGGCCCACACCCAACCATGCCCCACTCCCAGCCGCCTTCGGGTCCCAGTGGAAGGAACGGTCGACTCCTGATTCGATGCCAGTTGAAACTGTCTCTGCTGAAGGCCAGCCAGGTCTTAAAGTCGTCTATCGCGGTCTGGTGGACCGACACGAATCCAACGTAAATGCTCTCGTAGAACATGCATCCCAGGCCGTAGAAGTCGGTGTCGGGCGGATCCAGTTCGTCCTTCTGGATAACGGGCTCTGACATCGTCCAGTGCAGCAGATCGTTGCTCTGCATCCGGTAGACCCTTCGCTCCGTCCTGTGAACCAGCATCGGTTTGGGATAGACATTTCGACAGAACGCGATGAACTTCTTGCTCTCCGGGTCGTGGATAAATCCGAAGTTTTCATCTCCGCGAGTGTCGCTGAAAGGCCCGGGGTCCGGCGTCCAGTGAAAACCGTCGGGCGAATGGTAAAGCGTCGGATGCTGCACGCCATCCGTCCGCCTCGAGCCCCCCATCTTGTAGCGCCTGGAAGGGTCGGCTTCAAGATCCTTGTAAATGGTCGTGAACTTTCCGTCGATGATCATGTTCGTGTCGTTCCCCGCGTCATCCTTCACCAGCCCCAGGTCCGGTTTCTCCCATTCGAACCCGTCTTTCGATGTGGCATACATCAGAAAATATTGATGTGTGATGTGGTCCTTCAGGCCCAGGTACCACATCTTCCAGATCCCGTCCTCCTCGTCGTACATGATCTTGCACGGATGCGGGGCGTCTTTCTCCCACGTTTCGGTCTTCACCATGATCGGATTGCCTTCATACCGCTCGGGCTGGTTTACCGTCCGGGTCACGAACGCCGTCGCTCTCAGCAGGTGTCCCGGCACGTCTCCCTCGATCCGGTCCACCCCTTCGCTCCATCCATCCAGATCGGTTCGGGTGCTGCGACCGGGCGGCTGGAGAAACCGACCGGTTTCGGAATGCCGCGGACAGATCCACCGCGTCGTTTCAAGGATGTAATCGTCGAAGAACAGCTGCTTCCGCGTCCCGATGTTCACGATGAGATCTGAACCTGGAATCTGTAAGTTCATGACTCGTTACTCCTTATAAGTGAAAAAACAGAGTGATCCGCTATCCAATTGCGGATTTGGGATTTCGGATTGCGGATTGGTGATTCATCACGCATTAACATATACACAAGCAACGTACCCGATTTGTCTATCCCGAGGAGCCACTTCGCGTCCTTAAGATGCTTTCTTAACCCTCTGAGCAGCCGTGTGACGAGGGATCTCAAGAGTGATGGACTCACCGAATCCCGTCCCGAAGTAACGGCTGTTCCGTTGCCTGTTGAGATTCCTCGCTGACGCTTCGGAATGACAAATACGGAGTAGTGATTCAATGACCTAGAACTCTTAATTCTCACTTTCCTTCGTGGACTTTCGTGCCCTTTCGTGATCCAGCCATTTTCAATCCGCAATCCCCATTCCGCAATCCGCAATTGAGTGACCATTCTCTACGCCTCAGGAATCTGCAACGCATAAAGCTTCGCGTTATTCATCGTAAACCGAATCCTTACCGGAACCTGATCTCCGATATCCGACCTCCCTTTCCAGGTGAACGTGTGCGCCAGGCTGTCTCCCTTGAACGTGTCGCAGTCGTCATTCGAATAACCCTCTATCGGATACCCGTCCACGTTCAACAGCTCGGCCTCGATGAACCCCTTGGAGGCATCCACGTTTACCTCCAGCCTGTTGCCCGGCGAGTAGAGCGGCTTTGTGAGGAGCGTCGGGGGGTAATTCTTCCCCCGGTGCGTGTTCTCGAACGCGTCGATCGACACGAAGCCGTCCACGCGCAGCTTCGCCAGGCCCAGAGCGGCTGCCCTGCCCCGCGCATCGTGATATCCGTCCACGCCCGTGTAGTAGAACCAGAGCTCGTTGTTCAGCCGAATCGGCTCTTGCACCGCCGAAACCTGGCCCTGGTCCCAGCTCCCTTCAGGGCCCAGGGGCAAGAAAGGTCCTGTCCGAATCCGCTCCCAGTGAAAGCTGTCTCTGCTGTAGGCGAACCAGATGTCGAAATCGTCCTTCGCAGTATGATGAACATTCACGAAACCGAGGTACACGCTCTCGTAGAATGTCCCTCTCATGCCGTAGAAGTCTGTGTCGAACGGGTCCAGCGAATCCTTGTCCATGATCGGCTCCGACATCGACCAGTGGACCAGGTCGTTGCTCTGGATCCTCAGGAGCGATCGCTCCGTCCGGTGACGAAGGGTCGGTTTGGGATACCGGTTACGACAAAAGCCCAGGTACTTCTTGCTCTGCGGGTCGTACATCACAGACAGGGTTTCATCTCCGCGGTTGTGGCTGAACGGCCCCGGGTCGGGCGTCCAGTGGAGGCCGTCCGGCGAGTAGTAGACCATCGGGTGCTGCAGTCCCTCTTTGGAGGCCTTCGAGACACCCATCTTGTATCGCCTCGAAGGATCTCCGGCCCTCGGGTCCTTGAAGGCGAACTGGATCTTGCCCTCGTGAACGATGTTCGTGTCGTTGCCCGCGCTGTCCTTCACCATGCCCAACTCAGGTCGGTCCCAGGTGATGCCATCCTCTGAAGTCGCATACAAACAGTTGTAGACGTGCCTCCGGCCCTCGTCTTCGTGAGTCAGGCTCAGGTACCACATCTTCCAGATCTCGTCCTCCTCATCGTACGTGATCCCGGTCGGCCACGGGCCGGACTCCCCCTCCCAGGGCCGTTCCTTCCCCATGATCGGATTGCCCTCGTAGCGCTCTGGCTGATTGATGATCCGGGTCACGAACGCCGTCGCCCTCAGCAGGTGCCCTGGAATGTCGTCCTCGATCCGATCGACCCCTTCGCTCCATCCATCCAGGTCAGCGCGTGGGCGTGCAGGGGGCTGCAGCCATCGGGCAGTTTCACACGAGCGAGGCGATATCCACCGCGTCGTCTCGATGATGTGGTCATCCACGAACAGCTGCTTGCGCGTGCCGATGTTCACGACGTTTTCTGAGCCTGGAACCTGAACCCTCATGGATTACCCTCCTTACACCAAATCAACTGATCTGTGACCCGATTTCGGGTACCGGGGATCTTGGTTCGAACGAAATCTTGGCCCTTCGACATTGAGTAAATGTTCGCCGCCGGGAGGCGGCGGGTACGGTTGTCAGAGACAACACACCGTGATCGAATGGTTCGCCGTCAGGAGACGGCTCCTACCGAATGAATTTGGAAATTTTATCCGGTAGGAGCCAACTCCCGTTGGCGACAAAATGATTCACGGTGTTGGCATAACATTTTCGTGGCCAGCTCCTGCTGGCGAACCCCAATATCAGGAAGTGAGCTTCGCCTGTCTCTTACGGTACCCGGTACCCGTGTTTTGATGCCCCGGTACCCGTGTTTTGATGCCCCGGTACCCGTGTTTTGGTTCCCCGGTACCCGTGTTTTGATGCCCCGGTACCCGTGTTTTGGTTCCCCGGTACCCGTGTTTTGATGCCCCGGTACCCGTGTTTTGATGCCCCGGTACCCGTGTTTTGATGCCCCGGTACCCGTGTTCTGGTGTCCCGGTTCCCGTGTTCTGGTGTCCCGGTACCCGTGTTTTGATGCCCCGGTACCCGTGTTCTGGTGTCCCGGTTCCCGTGTTCTGGTGTCCCGGTACCCGTGTTTTGATGCCCCGGTACCCGTGTTCTGGTGTCCCGGTTCCCGTGTTCTGGTGTCCCGGTTCCCGTGTTCTGGTGTCCCGGTTCCCGTGTTCTGGTGTCCCGGTTCCCGTGTTCTGGTGTCCCGGTTCCCGTGTTCTGGTGTCCCGGTTCCCGTGTTCTGGTGTCCCGGTTCCCGTGTTCTGGTGTCCCGGTTCCCGTGTTCTGGTGTCCCGGTTCCCGTGTTCTGGTGTCCCGGTTCCCGTGTTCTGGTGTCCCGGTTCCCGTGTTCTGGTGTCCCGGTTCCCGTGTTCTGGTGTCCCGGTTCCCGTGTTCTGGTGTCCCGGTTCCCGTGTTCTGGTGTCCCGGTTCCCGTGTTCTGGTGTCCCGGTTCCCGTGTTCTGGTGTCCCGGTTCCCGGCCTAGCCATCAAGATAATGCCAATTCTCAACAGGGGATAGAACAAACAAACAGCCGCCCGGAGCGTACGCTCCGGGCGGCTGTTTCAACCGGTGACGCGCCCGGCGATCTGGCCGTGCGCCGTTCGTTTCTGGGCTTGTCTAGAACTCGCCGCTCACAGTAAACCGGATCGGCTGGTGGTCCAGCTCCTCCGTCAGCTCGGAATAGGAGGCGTCGACCGAAATGTGGCGGCCCTGGAAGTTCCCCCTGAGCCCGGCGCCGACAGCCCACTTCTGCGCATCATACTCGAAGTTGTTTCCGGCGCGTATCGCGATCATCTCCCTCAGCCAGAGCTCCGCACCCGCGTGATAGCGCTGGTTGGAGTCCATGTGGTAGGACCCTTCGAACGAGACCGTCAGGGAGACCGGGTCGCCCAGGTCGCCCATGATTTCGCCGGATGCGCCCACGTTGAAGGTCGCGGGCATCCGCGACTCGAACGTGCCGATCGCGCTCGTGTTTCCGCCCAGGTTCTTGATGCCCATCCCGATCCGAAGGCTTTCGAACCCGGTGTGCATCACCGTCCCGGCGCTCACCAGCCACCCCGTTAGTTCCTGATCCAGACCCAGCTTGGACTTGGCGTAACGCATCTGGACGCCCGCCGACATCTTGTCGGTCATCCGATAGGCATAGTGGAGCCCGACGGCCGTGTCGCCCAGGTCCAGCATCGTGCCCATGCCCCCAGGCCTCAGCGTCGTTCTCTGTTCCACGTCGGGGAGTTCGAGGCTGAGCACCGAGAGTCCGACGACCCCGAACTTCGTGTTGATCGCGACCGCGGCCGAGTAGAACTTCATGTCCAGGAACCAGTCCGTATACCCGAACGTCCACCCGAACCGCTCGATGTTGGCGATGCCGGCCGGGTTGTAGAAGATCGCGTCCATCCCGTCGGCCACCGACGTGTAGGCCCCGCCCATCGCGGCCAGCCGAGCGGTCGGCGTGATCTTCAGGAAGTGGAACGTGGTCGGGATCTGCCTGCTGGAACGGTCTACGTCCTCGATGTCTTCGTTTAAGATCGCCCCCGTGGTCTCGAAGGGCAGGTCCTGCGCCGACACCTGCGGAACCACAGCTGCGGCAGCGAACACCAGGACCGTCAGACTGCATACAATCCATTTCATGGCGTATCTTCCTTTGTGAAAGGTGTTCATTGTCTTATCTGTGGATCACCAGGTATCCGCTCTGCGGCTTCGCGCTTTGGTTAACCATGCTTTCAACGACCCAGACGTAGACGCCGGAGTAGAGCTGGCCGCTGAGCGTGCTGTTCAGCAGCCTGAACTCGGCCTCGCCCGAGGTCGGATCGTTGTGGAAGACGGTCGAAACCAGATCGCCCCCGACGCTGTAAATCGAAATCTTGGCCTTGCTCGGAATGCCCACGAATCGCATCTTGATTTCGCCGTTGTAGTTCTGATTCCCGTCCTCGATGTTCAGGGGGTTGGGCACCACGGTGACCGGAAACTCCAGAGCGTCGCTCTTGGGGTCGGAGGGCTGGCTCGGCGTGATGTTCTTCATCTCACGCTGCTCGGGCGCCGAGTAGCCGCTCTCCAATCCGTTGGTCACGTGAGCGGCCATCTGCGACGGCAGATCGCTCAGCGTCATCGTCCCCTCGCTCCAGTCTGTCTTCCCCGAGGCGACGGACCGGACGTTATAGAACCTGTTGAATCCGGCCAGCGACTCCGTGTCGGTCCACGTGTAGGAGCTCGCCCCCGTGGCCGAGACCGTGCCCTTCAACTTCCAGGGCCCCGCTTCTGACCATTCGGACACGTAGACCCGGTAAGCGGTGACATCGGTCGTCCCGTAGTCCGGGTTGATCGACGTTTCCGCGTCCCCGTTCCAGGTGAGCTCGACCTGCGCGTTCAGAGAATTGCCGATCTGGAAGTCGATGTCGGGCGGGGTCGTCGGGACCTGCCAGTCGTTGCTGTAGGCGAAATACGCGTGCTCGATGTTCGTCCACAGCCCCTGCCAGCCCTTGGCCAGCTCCGTTTTGCGTCCCTCCGGGTTATCCCGCGAGGAATTTTGCTCGCCGATCTGCCATGCCCACTCCCTCGTGTCATACGGATAGCCGTTGTCCGGATTCGTCGTGGTGTGGGAGCCCGCACCGGCGATGTGGGCCAGCACCAGCTTGACCTTGTCGCCCGGGTCCAGGTTGTAGGGCCCGAACATGATGTCGGTCAAGGCAGTCGTCGGGGTTGACAGCGAAGACGGCGTGGTACTCGGCCCGGAAATCGCTGCATACCTATCTTCGACGGTTTTCGGACCGTCGCCGCTCAAGTTGTAATACGGATCTGCAAACCCAAACCTTCCTGCACGGGTGTGTTCATAGTGGTGGTAGACCGGATCACCCTGCGCCTCCACGTAGCCGACCGCTGCGTCCTTCGCGTTCCAGGCGCCCGTGCCGCTGCCCCGCCAGGCCAGGGATCCCGTGGCGATGTAATCGGGGGTTTGGACCATGCCTTCCGGTCGGTCCAGGGAGTTCAGATAGCCCGGGTCCCCGCACACACGGTGAAAGCACAGGTCCAACCAGAAGGGGTCGCCCGTGTCTTCGTCCAGCGCAAACGGGTCGTCACCGTCCCACTGCACCATCCAGTTGTGCCCGACGTAATCGGAAGGGCCTTGGAAATTCGGATCCTCCGACCAGCCGAAGTGGTCGTCGTACTCCGTCGCGCCCTTACCGTATAGGGCAATGCCATAAGTATAGCTGCCCCGGGTCTTATGCGCGGCGTTCTTCAGGTGCATTGCCTGGGCTTTGCCGAACCAGGCGTTCGTGATCTGCTGGTTGCTGATGTTCGTCCACTCCGTCTCGTAGACGAGCCCGTCGTCCAGGTCCTGGTTGCTCCAGCCCAGCACCCTGCGCACGCCCTTAAGCACGTTCTCCCCGCCGTGCTCGTTCGAGGTCCACTCCGAGATCAATACCGCCTCAGCCGCGTTCTGGACCGGCGGGTAGACTCCGTAGTCGTAGTTGTGGATCTCATACGGGACTGTAGTGGCCGGGTCGTCGTTCATAAACGACGTCGCTTTTCCGTTCCACCAGGTCGCAGTGCTCTCTCCCGTTAACGTGGACCGTTCCGGCGCCTTGGTGTCCAGGCCCCAGGTCGCCTCCGGGCTGTTCTCGATGTCGTAGATGCGGGCCGTCAGATCTCCCTTCCCCCCCAGGAACATGCCGTCCGAAACGAATTCCTCGCCTCCCACGGTCGTCATGGTAACGTAGGACCTGGTGACGGAGATGTAGGTCGCTTCGTGGCCCCCGCCCCAGCCGGATGGCTTGATCCCCCAGTACCAGTCAGACCTGGCCGTAGATTGCGAGCCGGCCCCGAGGCCGGGATAGGTGTGCCAGTACATCCCCTCTCCCCAAACCCCCCAGCTTGAACCGAAAAGGCCGTTGTTCTGAAAGCTCGACCACATGAGCGAGCGTGTAAAGTTGCGCCGGTAGGAAGTCATGTCTTGCTGGGCCGCCGCGCCGAATGGGTCCGCGGCCAGCCACACCGCCACGATCAGCCCGACGCATCCCCATCTCTTTAACTGAATGTTGAACATGGTCACGCAACTCCTTCCAAATGGGTGCCCCCGGAGCGGTTCGTCCGAATCGTTCCGGGGCGCGCGCCGTGGGGTTTCAGAATGATAGTCGAGCGCCGAGCACGAACTCGCGCGGGCCGAGTCCGAATGCTTCCTGGCCATGATCCTGTGAATTGACACCCAAGGCCCAGCGCGTGACGTCTTTGTAGTCCCCGAACTTCAGGTAGTTCGCGTCGTCCGGCTCGGGCAGACTCAGCCCGTGGAGCACGTAGTTGAAGTCCCGGGTGTTTGCGATATCCGCCCTCTGGTTCCAGAGGTTCCGGACTTCGACGAAGCCCGTGATCAGCCCGGTCTGGCCGACACTGAAGTCCTTCTCGAAGTTCACGTCCGTCATAGTCTGAATGGGACCCTTCCGGGTCTCCTGAACTCCCAGAGGCGGCGTGTAGCGGAAGGGGGTGCCGCCCTGGATCTTCCAGACCATGGTCGCCCGGGCTCCCGCGAGCGCCTTGATGTGGAAATCTTGCGGGGCCGAGAACAGGAACTGGGCCGCACCCACGCTGCGGCGATCGTGCGTCTCCGGACCGATAGCCGCTCCGTAGATCGCCCGCTCCAGCATCTGGATGTACTGCCCGGGGTCCGAATCCGAACTTGTCCTCACGTCGTGCCAGACGTTGAGGCCCGCATCCATGGTGCCTGCCCGGGCGTGGGCATTGGCCAGGTTTTTCTCCGCGGCGGCCACAAAATCGGCACGCTCCGCAGCCGTCGGGGCCTTGGGCGATTCCGATCCGTCGGCATTCGCCGTCACGCCGGAGAAGAAATTCGGCCCGTTCAAGTAAGTGGCGTCGTGGAGCAGGTATCGTTCCTCGCGGGTCTGCTGCTGTTCAACCCAGGCGATGTTCCACGACACGTTGAACGAGGTCATCTGGCTGAACATCTTCCTGAACGACAGCTCGAACCCGCGGCTGGAGTTTGTCCCCCGGTGGTTGCCCAGCACAGAGCCGCTGGCTCTTTCCGTCACCAGGCTCTTGTCGGGGTAGATCAGGGTGGAGTGACGCATGACCTTCCCCTTCAGGTCCTTCTGGTAGGCCGTGACCTGCAGGACGAAGTCGCCGGCAAAGTTCCAGTCGACGCCCGCCTCGAAGGCGATCGTCTTCTCCGGCTCGATATCCCGCGAGTACTGCAGGGCTTCGTTCCGCCCCGTAAGCGCGTTTTCTTTCTCGAGCTGGTCGATCTGCCCGTTCCCGTTCACGTCGGTGTCTTCGTCGAGGCCCCAGTACCAGCGTTTGTAGAGCCTGACCTTGTCCGGATAGGTGTGGAACACGCCGGTGTGGAACCGGACCGTGGAGCGCTCCGTGATCGGATGCGAAATCCCGAGCCGGGGGCTGATGCTCTTCATCGGGTCCGCCGATGTCCGCAGCGCGTTCCGGAAGCGCGTAAGCGACCAGTAGTGCGGCCAGACAAAGGCGTCGTTCGGCCACATGTCGTCCATCAGCAATATGTCGCCCCGAACGCCCGCGTTGATCACCAGGCCCTCGAACTCCATCTTGGTCTGGACGTAGCCGCCCAGATGGTTGAGGATGTGTCCCTCCTGCCCCACGTACGGGTCGCCCACGCCGACCAGCTGCCGCCACCTTCCAGGGTGCCCAAAATGCTCCTGGAAGTTGTCCAGGAAGACATCGTAGCGGACGAGCTCGAACCCGGCCTTGCCCAGGATCGACTTCTGGACCTGGCTGGTCACGTCGGCCTTCAGGGTCATCCGCTTGCGGTTCTCGTCGACCGTGTTGTGATTCGACCATAGCAGGAAGAACCCCCAGTCGTCCCTGGGAATGGAAGAGGTGACCCACTGCGAACCCTGCCCCTCCGCAACGGCGCCTCCCACACCTACGGTCGTCTGCTGGAAGGAGGCCCGAATGTCGTAGAAGGTCTTCGGCGAGAGGGAATGCGTGGCCGTCACGTAGGCCACCTTTTCAGTGTTCTCGATCGTGCCGCGGCTGGAGAAGCCTTCCGGATGGAAAAGCACGCGCAAGTCCGGATAAAATTTCCTCCACCAGTTGTTGCCCCCAACAACCCCGCCCAAGGCTGACGTCATCGTCTGCATACCGTAGGACTGCTCACGGTAGCCGTAGATGCCGCCCACCTTGAACTTCAAGTTGGCGCCACTGCGGAAGGTCACATTCCCCGACCCCTGGTAGTTCGGCGGCTCGCGCCCCCACCGGTCGGGCCAACGGGCCTGTACGCGGCTCGTCCTCGCGTTCACGAAGAACCCGGCGTTATCCGAGATCGGGCCGTTGAGCGAGCCTTCGACGAACTGCCCCCAGTTGTCCGTGTAGTCCTGCCGCACGTGATGCTTCTGGCCGGGAAGCTCTGAGTTGGCCGCACCTCTCTCATAGTTCACGAAGTCCTGATCGGACCAGGGGTTCTCCAGGCCGGTCATGCGCTTGAACTCAGCGCTCTCGTAGACGTTGGGCCCGAAGTGCTTCTTTCCAGGCGGGTGAATCCGGACCTCTGCCTGGCCCCCGAACCTGGCTCCGGACTCTCTGCTCACCAGGCTGAGAACGCCGCCAGACGCACTGCCGTACTCGGCGTCCATCCCGCCGACGATGACCGATATCTCCTGCAGCGCGCCCTTGTTCAGGGGCGTCCATTGCTGGTAGTTGGCTGAGCCGTCGTCGTTGATCATCCTGACGCCATCCACCTCATAGTACATGGCCTGCGACGACGTCGTGTTCTGCACGTGGTCGGAACCCCGCAGGCGCAGCGCGCCATCCAGCGAAACGCCCGGCTGAAGCTCGATCAGGTCTTCGGTGTTCCGTGCCAGCGGCACATTCTGAATCTCGAAGATGTCGACCACGTAGCGGCTGGAGGTCCTGTCGGGCTCCACGGGCGGCCGCTTCGCTGTAACCACCATCTCCACCGCCTCTATGGCGGTCTCCGAAAGGGTGAAATCGAGGGTGGTCGTGAAGTCCGCCTTGACGGACACGTTTTCCACGGCCGAGGTGTTATATCCGATCATCGAAGCAACGACCCGCTGCCTGCCCGGGTCGATGCCCAGAATCGCGTAATACCCGTCGGAATCGGTCGTGGCACCGCGCTGGGTGCCCTCGACCACGACGTTGGCCCCGGGCAGCGGATTGCCCGTATCGTCCTGCACCACGCCCTGGACCTTGCCGACAGTACCGGCTGTTCCATCCGTCGGGCTGAAGGCGACGAGCGCCCCCACCAAAAGGATGGATACGAAGCTGCAAAGAAACTTCATCTTGTTCCTCCTTATTTGTTTTCCGGCTAACCTCAAACCTGCAACTCTAGATTCGATTCTCTGCATTTACGCTCCTCCGTTGCGGTGATTCGGTATTCAGCGAAAGATCTTGAAGAAAGCGTTGAACGTCTTAGGTTGGTCATCCCCCCCTTCGTTCAGGCACGGAAATAGCCGCATGCCTGCAACCCGGTCAATGCGGCCAAAGACCATTTCTTGTAATTTTGAAATGCTGATTAGGTACTAAGCGAACTGGCATAAGAGATCGCCTTAGGTTCAATACTCACTTTAATAAGAAAAGCTATTTTGCGAGCTCCGTCAAGCAAAAAAGACCAAATCGCTCCTATTTGAATATTAAATATTAGCATATTTAAAACAACAAGCTACCGCAACATATCGCCCAAACCGGCTACGGAAGCAACTGTTACGTACTCCTCGAACCTATCATGACTTAAGTCATCTACAAATAGATACTTATCCTGATTCGGACCTTGGGGAAACGGGAACAGGTGATAAAACGGCAAAAGACATAATGGTGTGGCAAAGGCAGCGTGCTGACCTATCCCCCCTAACTCCCCCCTCCCTAAAGCGAAGGGGGAACGGGCACAGTGATTAGATAAGGTTCTTCACGATCCACACGTTTCAAGGTAGAAGATCAGGACTTCGTTTAGGCCAGAAGGTTTGCAACTGCCTTCCCTCCCCTTTAGGGGAGGGACCGAGGGAGGGGTCTGCGATTCACGATCCCATTGGCGCCGTCACCATGATCGTGGGCATGACCATCTCCTCCACTTCCACCGAAGCGGCCACAGGCCCGCGTTTCCGTGCAGACTACCTTCTCGATTGCCCTCAGAGTCTATTTTGGCTAAATTTTTTTCTTGAATGTAACATTAATGTAGAGAGACGAAAAGGCAGGAGAAATCGATGCGGAAGCGTGTCATGACTTTAGGCTTCACGCTGCAGCTGCTCACTATTCCGGCCTTGCTGCCTGCGCAATCGACGGTCGATATCGATTTTACCGGAGATGGCGTCGTCAATTTCTTTGATTTTGTGGAATTCGCCGTAGGATTCGGCAATCTAGATCTCAAGGTCGACCTGGATGGAAACGGAGACGTAAACTTCTTTGACTTCGTCGCGTTCGCGGTCGAGTTCGGCAAGCCCCCCAAAGAAACGGTTACGTATGAGGTCATATTCGAAGGTAAATGGAGTCAGGAAACCCATCCCGAAGATTTTCCGATTTTCCGTAACTACTTCTCCGACCTGGTCGGGGCCACCCACGACTCCGATGTCGTGTTCTGGCAACCGGGCGGGCTCGCCACTCCCGGCATCAAGCAGATGGCCGAGTTGGGTTTCACGAACAAGCTGAGGGCCGAAGTGGAAGTGGCTATGGAGGCAGGGACTGCAGAGTTCCATCTGCCTGAAGAGCTCCAGCTTTTGGAAATGTCAATGGAAAGATCTCCGGGGTTGCTGAGTATGACGTTTGAGATCACTGAATCGCACCCCCTCGTCACCCTCGTTACGATGATTGCGCCCAGCCCCGACTGGTTTGTCGGCGTGTCAGGCCTCAACCTGTTCCCGGAAGGGACCTGGCTGGACACGCTCGCCGTGGACCTTTTTGCCTATGATGCGGGCACCGACAGTGGTGTCACCTTCGAGACCGATGATGTCGTAACCGATCCCCCTCAGCCGATCAAAAAGATCCAGTCAAGCCCCCTTCCAGGCGGTTCGCCCCCGCTTGGGACGCTCACATTTGTGAGGCAGTAGCACCCTTCTTCGAGATGACGCGACCTTCCCAACCGTGCTCACACCAAAGATGGGCGTGAGTCTGCTGGGGACCTCATCCGGAATGGTCAGAAGGAAGGGATCGAGATCTGATCCCTGATCGGTCAACGCCGACTACAAATATTCAGGGCCTGCACCTATAAGGGTGCAGGCCCTTTCGATTTCTTGCGATCGGAGAGAGAACGCTATCTTCCAGGCCCCGAAGCGATTTTTCCTACCGCACTCACCCCAATGAGCGGGGTGAGTCCGCTGGGGACCTCGTCCGGAACGGTCACGAGGAAGGGATCCAGGGCCGTTCCCGGATCGGTCAACGCCTTCATGAACTCGACGATGGCGTCTATCTCCTCATCGGTCAAGCCCAGAGGCTCGATCAGAATGGGCTCCAGCACATCATCTACCACCACAGGATGTCGTGGCCGAGCGCCATCGTTATAAAATCGGACGACTTCCTCGAGCGTTTCGAAAAAACCGTCGTGCATGTAGGGCGCGGTCAGCTCAACATTCCGAATCGTCAGCGTGCGGAATTTATACCGGTCTAGAGGGTTTCCGGTAAATTCTTCCCGACCCCTGTCGTCCCCCGAGCTTTTTCCCTCACCTACCTGGGGCACCCCTTGACGGATGAACCGGTAGTCGCTCAACATCGGTCCGTTGTGACAGACGGAACACTTGGCCCTGGTGAAGAACAACTCCAGGCCCAATTTCTGTTCGTCGCTTAGCGCGCCATCACTACCTTTTACATAGCGATCGTAGGGTGAGTCTCGCGTGACCAATTCTCGCGCATAGGCCGCTAGCGCCCGACTGTATGTGGAACCGTCGATGACGGCCGTTCCCCCGGTTTGCATCGCCTCTGCCGGGAAGGCCTCCTGGAAAAGCTGAACGTATTCGGGAACCGTTCGAAGCCTTGCAACCACACTATCCAGGGCAGCCTCCTCGGAGTAGGCATCTCCCCGCATTTCGACCCGATTAGCGATGGGAATCGTAACCAGCTCCTCCAGCCCCCTGGCTTTACCATCCACAGCAAAAAACCCGAAGGCGGAAGGAAGGCCACCCTCGTCTGCATTAAACGCCGTGTTATAAATCGTCATCGTATTCCTGGGCTCGAGCAGGATTTCATCGCCGGAGATAGATAGGTTAGAAAGCTCACGGTCTTTACCCAGGCCTACACCACTCACGCCTGCACCGAATTGACGACCATCGGCAAAGGCAGATCCCGGTAAATGACAGGTCCCGCAAGCAACGTCTTTCTCTCCCCCCAGGATCGGGTCGTAGAAGAGCAGCTTTCCCAGAGCGATTCTTTGCGGATCGTATGCGTTGTCCGAAGGATAAGGAATGGGACCAAGCGTCCGAAGATCGAACCTGCCTCTCAAATCCTGTCTAAAGAAGGCTCGCCTCCCGACCTCCAGAATCAGTTCTGCCGTCTCTCCATCGTTGATCGGGATACTGCCCCATTTCTCCAAGACCTCTTCGCTTGCAGTTTCGGTGGCCATCGCGAGATAATAGCCGGTCGTCCCCACCCGCCCGAACTGTCCCGTCGGATCAGCCGTAATCTCGATCTCCACCTCGCCATTCTCGTCCGTTGTGCCCTGCCACCTGTAGTCGGCTGCTCGACCGGAGATGGAGCGAGAGAACGCAACTTCCACGCCCGATGCCGGCTCACCGGCCTGAATCACCGTTACAGTCACAACCAAACGATGGTTCACAGCTGCCTTAACAGCGGGCTTTCCAAGGCCCCCTGCTCGCTCGATTCCGGGCGAGAGAGATTGGTCTTTGCCGCACGCAAAGCAGCCCAGTCCGACGACCGTCACGACAGTCCAACGCCTAAGAAGTGATGCTCTCACCGTGAATCCTCCTTCTGGTCTTCCCGGCGAGTAGAAGAAGGCGATCCCTTTGTTTCACGCGATGTCAAGGTTCACTCAAGTCCGGTTTGGCTAAATCGTTTAGGGTGCAGAAAAATCTACAATTTCTGCAAAAAAAGAACCTAAAAACCGCGGGATGTCAACAGGAATATTTGGTTCGTTTCTCTAAGCAACACCGTCTTACGGTCCCCGGCACCCGTGTTTTGCCTTCCCGGTACCCAAAAACTCAGGTCCTTTTCTACGAACACGATTCGAGCCTCAGAATAGCCTCCGCCGCGTTATGTCCCGGTGCCCCGGTGACCTCTCCCCCGGGGTGCGTTCCAGCCCCGCACAGATAGAGACCCTTCACCGGCGTGCTGTAGCCCGATTCTCCGCCATCGAATCGCTTGGACAGCATTTGATCGATCGTGATGTCTGTATGACGGATGCTCCCGTTCGTCAGATACACCCTGCGTTCGAGATCTGGAGGCGTGAAAAGCTTCCAGTCGATGATCGCATCCCGAAAGTTTGGCGCGTATTCATTGATCGTGTCGATCAGGTGTTCTCCGACTCGCCTGTTCGCATCATCCCACGATCCATTTCGAAGCTGTGGCGGCGCGTAGAGCACCCATACGGACATAACGTGCTGCCCGGGAGGGGTCAGGCTGTGCTCGTACACGGACGGGATCTGAATCGACATGACGGGACAACTCGACGGAAGACCTCGTCTGGCATCATCCCAGCTCTGTTCGTGATACTCGACGGAGGGACATATGCGCGCCTGCGCCAGGTAGTGTGGATCGAAGTCTTTGCCCAGATGGGCTGAGAAATCGGGCAGTTCCTTCAGCGCGCAGTGGAACTTGAGATAGGTCACGCCGTTCTTCAGTCGCTTGATCTTCTCCACGAACTCCGGTTCGAGTTCCGCAGGGTCTACGAGTCCGAGAAACGTTCGCTTCGGGTCGGCGTTCGAGACCACCACGCTGGTGCCGATCTCCTCACCGTTGTTCAGAACAACGCCGCCGGCACGCCCGTTGTGAATCACGATGCGCTGGATCTCTGCGCCGGTCCGAATGTCAACGCCCCTCGCTTCAGCAGACCGAGCCATCGCCTGCGTGATACCGCCCATGCCGCCATAGGGTATTCCTACGTTCTTCTCCTCGCTCAGTATAGCGACCTTGTAATAGGCAACTGCCATGACGCTGCCAGGTGCGCTCACATCGCCGGCATCCTGAGCATCGATGTAGCTCGCACGCACGAGATCGGACTCGAAGTATTCCTCGACGAGGTCCTTCATGTTTCCCGTCACCATCCGCTCGAAGACCCGCTCATCTGGTGTGCCTTCGACGCTGGCCGCGATCTCTGTGATCGTTGGAGGCTCAGCGAGAAAATACCGTTTGAGGATGCCGGCAGCCCGCTCCCAGAAAGCGACCCATTCGGGATACCTTTCAGCATCACGGGGCGAGATGCGGCGGATCTCGTCGGCCGTCCGGGCATCGTCGTGCCAGTGCAGCAGATACTCTCCGTTCGGAAAGGGGTGGAAGCGATACGGCGTGAGGGCATGCACCTCGAAGCCGTGCTTCCTGAGTTCCAGGTCCTCGATAACCTTCTCTTGTAGCAGATAGCAGATATACGAGCAGCTGGATACGCGGAAACCGGGGAACAGTTCTTCTGTAATGCATGCCCCACCAACGAAGTCGCGGCGTTCCAATACCAGGACCGACATGCCCGCTCTGGCGATGTAATTGGCAGCCACGAGTCCGTTATGGCCTCCGCCGACCACGATCGCGTCGTATTGAGCCATGCTCTCCCTATTCTTCTCTCTCTGCTTCCTTGTCTAGGGCAACTTCGTGCCGGAATCGCCCTCATCCCGGGTGTGTGCTCACATCTTCTGCACGGTGTCGATCAGGCACTTGATGCGTGTTAGCAACATCAGTCGCGAGCGAGTGCCTCAAGCATGTCCCTGCGAGCCGAACGGAACGTCCTCACACGCTTCGTGTATTTGTCAAAACCTCTGATGACCCTGCGGATTATCTTGGTTGCACTTTCCTCGTCCTGAACACGCAGCCTGCGCAAAAGTTCGTAGTCCTCGAATCCCTCCCGCTGGGCCTCCAACCTCACGCTTGACCACGGCCCAGCGGGTCCGGGATAGACGATGTGGGTCTCCCCCGCAGGCAGGCTGAGGCCGCTATGGTGCTCGATAACGCTCAGCTTGAAAGGATCCTGGTGCGGCCTGTAGTAATTGAGAGCCCAATGAAGATAGCCTTCGAGACGGAACCGTGCTGCGCCCCACCCGAAAAGCGCGGGGCGCAGCAATTCCGCGTCCAGGTGCCGGTTCAGCCACGGACCCCCTGGCTCGAGGCAATTGTAGAACCACACCCTGTCACCGAGGGCCCGCTGCGCCTCGAAATGCTTGCGGTGTTTCTGGTATTCTTGAAGCTGCGGGCACCAGATGTCTACCGAGCCGACAGGCTCCCGGGTCTGGGTGGCATCCAGAAGCGGCAGTCCCGGCATGTACTTGCGCACCATGCCCGCGAGGATCCTGAAGTCTGTCGCACTCGGATCGAGCGGCTCATCGGCAACGTGCTGTATCCATCGCTTCTGCCACCCATTTCGCTCGATCTCGCACATAAGCTGCCGGGTGATGCCGGCCAGGCTCGCATTCCCCTCAGCGGAAGTGGCCGGCAGGCCGCTGAGGCCGAGGTCGAACTTCGTCGCTTTCCAAGGGTTTCCCCTTTTGCCGGCGAGGTGGCCGCCTTCGATATAATACATTCCAGCATCGCTGAACAGCCTGACGATACGACGCAGGCGGTTTCGATCCAGGCTGGGTGCTTTCCCTCTCTTTGTGAAGATGTCGTTCAGAGCAACGCGAAAGGTGTTCTGACGCGCGTGCGCCATCAAATCGGCATAGCGCCGGATCATTCGCCAGTGTGGTTCGCTCCACTGCCGCAATCCGTGCCTGCCCGCCACGTTACCCAGGTTATAGAAATGGGTCATGAAAAAGCTATCCTTTCCAATGCCCGGCACGACAGGTTTGTGAACGCGCATGCAGAATGAAAGGGTGCGCGTCTCTTTTTCGTGCTCAATTTCCACCCTGTATTCACGCTGCCCTGCCTTCCCCCTGCCCGCTGGAAGGTGAGCGCGGAGCGCCATGGTTGATGAAACGGCCTGGACAGAACCCTGAACAGGTTCCATGGCGTCATAGACGCGAAAAGGTGCGCGACGGATGACGAACGGGTTCCGCTCACCGCGTTTCTCCACACCGAGAACAGGACCTGTGTTTTTTTCCACCGGCACATCGACCAGGCGAAACCATTCGGCGTTCCGCACGACCCTCCCATCTCTGCGAATCGCGAAACGGACGGTTTTCCCCCTGGAGAGTCCGCAAAGCAGAACGTGGAAGCTGCCCGTCCCGCCCCGCGGCACATCCACGGTCATGGAACGACGGAGGGATCCTGACACCACCGAATCAACATAAAGAAATTCCAGTGCATCTCTGAGTTCCACACGCATGCCAGCAGTCTCCTTTCCCGTTTCTTATCCACCTGACGATTAAACAGACCAGCCTCTGGCAGCCAACACCTCGACACGTTCGAATGCTTGCGCTCGCTTGCCTCGATACCGTTCTCCGGGACGACTCGGCACTTGCTGGACGTGCAGGATTGCCCGACTGGGATCCGCGATGGCTACCAAGATCGTATTTCGTATATTTAGCCATGTATGCTATTCCTTGATGGTAGCTACGTCTG
The DNA here is from genome assembly GCA_965248435.1 of Candidatus Latescibacterota bacterium. Classification (GTDB taxonomy): domain Bacteria; phylum Latescibacterota; class UBA2968; order UBA2968; genus CBDFJH01. Next base: position 3,884,142 of record OZ252100.1, on the reverse strand, counting down.
CAGGGGTGGATTACCCTAAAAATAACCCACGCGCCTCGAGAGCGGAGCAGGTCAATACATAATATGCGCAAAAGGGACTCAGATCACACACTCGAAGACGTGCTGGAATTATCACTAAAGCGATACGTCGACTTCCTGGTTCAACTGCTACGAATACCCAATGAGCGCATGCGGGAACATGATTCAGTGCGTTTGGTCGGCCGGGAACTGGCGGCGCAGGGATGCGCTATGGAATTTTTCGAAGGGGAGGGATTGGGCGAACCCACCCCGGTCGGCCGGCCGCTCAACTGCATTGCCCACCGCAAAGGTGGCGGTGGGGGACGCAGCCTGTTGCTCGAAGCGCATATGGACACCGTGCCGCCTGGCAAGCGGCAGCGCTGGAGCGATAGCCCATGGTCTGGGACGATTCGCGAGGGTCGGGTGTATGCCCGGGGGGCGCACGATGACCGGGTGGGCGCCGCAATGCTGTGGATGGTGGCCGACCTGCTCCAACAGTTGGAGGTGACGACAGCTGGCGATCTTCATTTTCTCGTGACCACCGAGGAAGAATTTTCGTGCGGGGGTATGAGGTCATATCTTAAACGACCCAAGTCTGTGCAGCCGGACGGGCACCTGTTAATTGATGGTAATAAGGCCAATCGTTGCATTACCGGTCATCCTGGTGTGCTCAACTTTACGATTTGCATCGAAGGTCCTTTCGGTTCGGCGCAGGGCCCTGCCCATGAGGCCAACCCCATCGAGTTGATGGGGCGACTGATTCAAAGCCTGGGCACGTTGGAGCAGCAGGTGCGCGACCTGCTTAAAGCGCGTCACGTAGATCCACGCTGGCCGCCTGCCAACATTGTGGCTACCGAGATGCAGAGTGCAGGATGGTTCAGCAACGTGCCTGAGGAATGTGTTTTGCACGGCTACTGCAGTGTGCCGCCACCTCTGACACTGGAGGAATATAAGCGCCTTTTCGGCCAGCATCTGCAAACGGCGGCCGAGACCATTGCCTGGCTCAGACAACATCCGCCCGAGTTGCATTGGGGGCCATTGGAAGTTCCGGCCATGATTACCGATGAATCTACAGACTTCTTTCGAATGTTAGCGCAGGCGCACCAGCAAGGGTCTGGCACGCCTCTGGTCAGCCGCTGGATCGGCGGCTGGGGTGACATGGTGCTCCTGGGCTGTGCCAACGCAATCTTCTATGGACCGGGCGGTGGCGGCGGCGACCACGGTTACGACGAGTATTACGAATTGAAAGACCTTAGCCCCATGCTCAAATCGCTGGTAAATTTCGTCCTGGCCTGGTGTGGCCGATCCGAGGTCACCCAGAAGTGACCGTCGCACGCTTGGCTGAGAGTGAAGTCTTCGGGAGACTCCGTTCGATTCAGCGATCCAGAAGTCGTCTACGAAAAGCTGTCTGTCCGTGCCGATATTCCTGGGTGTCGTGTCTGTCGTGGAAACCTCGACACCTTGACTGAATGTTTGACCGAAATCGGCGAAAACAAAAACCGATTGATGAATGTGAAGACTGAATAAAATAAATATGTCCCAAGTTGAGCGGTTTTAACTTCAAGATATAAGGAAATTGTTTCAGAAAGCGTAATGATAAAGGCCCATCAGAGGTCTGTAATGGTCAACAATGTTTCACTCATCAAGTGAGGCGATCTCCCGTGCTGAAATACAACCTCCTAAACATCATGCCTCCGGCGGCCTACCCTTCGGCAAGCTCAGGGCATGCTTTTCTTGCTCGCCGAGACTGTGTGAAAACTCCATTTATCACATTATCGGATACCATATATAGACATTTTCTTTGGATCAAATCAATATACAGTATGGCCTCTCGCTCAGATTTGACTATTCACACAGTCTCTCGCCACAAGAAGGAATTGACATTAAAATAAATCCCCCCTGCCCCCCTTTTCCAAAGGGGGGACATTGCTCTAAATGATGTGGATTCTCTACTCAGAAAGTTAATTCTTCCCCCTTTGTTAAAGGGGGATTTCAAGATGCATCACTGCAAGGGAGTCGCACACCGCGGCCCCGACGGTTTGGCGCGATCTTTTTCGCGAGTTTCACAGACAGCAGGAAACTTCAAAGTGGATTCTTCATATTCACCCCAGGAGAGAAGGATCGCTCAATTTAGGTATGTATATGTTGCGGGTCTAGATTGTGGTTGCCTACACGGGCAGTTGTCGTAAATGGACATGGGAAAATGCCGCTTCCCCGTGCTCCACAAATAAGCCGCTCTCGCCTGATTGAAAATCGTATCCTCGACCACACAATGCTGAACGGCCGTCAATGAATGCTTCAATGATATCACCGCCGACAAATAATTGGACGGAAACGGATTTGCCCGGAATCGTGGTCAATGGTCGTTCTGCCAAAATAGTGGTGCGGTTTTTCCGTGGTGTTAACTCCCAACGTTCCAAAACGACTCGATGCCAGACGGGTTCCAGGCGTAAGGAATGACAAGTACTCAACTTATGATGAGCCCGAAACATGATCCCGGCGGCATTGGTCCCTGGAGCAAAGGTCACCGAACATTCCAGAAGATAGCTCGAGGGAGCGTTGTTCAAGGCGGCATAGGCAAGACCGTCTACTCGTTGGCCGTGCATCTTCTCTGGTAACCGTTGCCAATGTCCTAACCGAGAGTCTATTTCAATCTCTAGATTTGGTCCGCAAGCGGCCAAAATTTCAGCCGGGCAGATTTGGGCCAATTCGCCGCCCGGCAGCGGCAACAGCTCTCTCGGAATCAACATATCGCCACCCCATTCGTGATCGCCATCATCGTTTTCCCCCGATCGTGTCCCAATCCAACCAAATAGAAAACGGCGTTGTCCGTCACTCAATGTTTTGGGGGCATAAATTCCTTTAAAATAATGATCGGCACTATCGGGTCCCACCGCTTGCCAGGGACCCGTGATCTTATCGACCGTTCGATAAAATGTGCGTCGATCGGAAGTGTAAATTGCGTACCATCGACCTTGAGCGTTGAAAATATCGGGGCATTCAAGGGCGTGAAAATGGACATTCGGGGCATAGAAAGGGGATTTCATTTCCCAATTCCTCAGATCCTCTGAAACCGCCAGAGCAAGGCAGGCCGGACATTGTAACGTGCGTCTGCAGACAGACCCAGGCGGCCGCAACTCATCGCCGAAGTCAATTATCAATAGCCAATCGTCACTATCCATCCAGGAGACACCCCATGCCCCCCATCCGAATGGCCCAATACAGCACCAAACATGGCCACGCCGCCGGCAAGTTGATCTCGATGTGCGAGAATCCAGAGGTAGAGATGGTAGGCGTCTTTGAGCCGGACCCGGCCCGGCTGGAGGTGCTGGAGAAAGCGGCTGGACCGTTTGCCGGGGTTCACTGGTTTGAGAGTGCCGAGGCGATGTTGGGCGATGCCTCGATTGTGGCGGTCGCCTCCGAGGGGAGAAACGACGAAAGCCTGGCCCAGACCGAGCAAATCATTCGTGCCGGGAAGCACGTCTGGTACGATAAGCCCGCCGGCGATGATTTGACGCACTGGCAACGCGTGGCCGACCTGGCTGAAGAAAACGATCTGTTTATTCAGATGGGCTACATGTTTCGCTACCACAACGGTTTCGGCCGAATTGCCGATTGGGTCAAGTCGGGCTTGCTGGGCCGGGTATTTTCGGTGCGCGCACACATGTCCACCTGGCTGACCATCGAACAGCGTGAAACCATCAGCCGTCATCAGGGCGGCATCTTCTACGATTTGGCCGGTCATATGCTGGACCAGATTGTCTGGCTGCTGGGTCGCCCAGCTAAGGTGACCCCCTTCTTTCGCCAGGATGGTGTGCCTGTGCCAAATTTTGCCGACAACACCCTGGTCGTCTTTGAATTTGAGCAGGCCATGGCCACCATCGACATCGCCGCCCTGGAAACTCGCCCCATGGCCCGCCGCTTCGAGGTCTACGGCACCGAGGGCAGCGCCATCATCATGGAGCCATTTGAACCGGCTGAGTCGATTCGGCTGTGTCTGGCAGAAGCAAGAGATGGCTATCAGGCCGGATCGCAAATCGTGCAGGTTGAGCCACAATCGCGCCAGCGGCTTTACGATTTGGAGCTGGGATCATTTCTGGCTGTGCTGCGTGGCCAAAAGGAGCCGGACCGTTCACTAGACCATGACCGGCAGGTTCAGGAGTCGCTGCTGCGGGCGACGCAGGGTAGGTAAGCGAGGACGTGGATGCCTAGACCTCCACCTCGGCGCTGGCCTCTGCCGATCGGTAGATGCCAACGAGGATGCGCTGCACGCTCAGCGCCTCTTTGAAGCTCACCTGGGGCTCGCCGGATCCGCCGATGGCGGCGATGAACTCCTCGTGCTCTGCGGCGGTTCGATCGGCCGGCCCCTCCTCGACGTTCAGCTTCTCGAGGATGATGTCGCTCTTCTTCTCCAGCTCCACGGCCTCGCCGTTGTCCCTGGCCACTCCCAGCACGCCGTGCAGTTCGAAACCTGTGCGGTGGTCGCTGGGGTGCATGAGCCAGTTGCCCTCGATGGACATGGAGGAGCCGTCGGAGAAACGCACGTGGGCGTGACTGAAGTCCTCGACGGTCACATCGGCCGGGGTGCCCTCGAAGCTGATGGGCGGATCGGGGAGCTTGTCCAGTCTGCGGAAGGCGCTGGCGCTCACCGTCACGGGTTGCGGCGATCCCAGGACCCACATGGCGGCGTCCAGGATGTGGACGACGGTGGTCGCCATAACACCGCCGAAGGAGTACTCCTTCTTGTGGTGGTAGCGACCCCACGGGTAGTTCATAATGTGCCCGCTCCAGACGCGCGAGTGATACACGGGGCCCAGTCGCTCCGCCTCGACGAAGGCTTTGAGCGCCCGGTAGGCGCGGCTCTGACGGAACTGGAAACCCATGGTGAACAACCGTCCGGCGCGTTTGCACGCAGCGACGATGGCCTCGGCCTCGGCCATGTCCATGCTCAGGGGCTTCTCGCACAGGACATGGGCGCCGGCCTCGAAGGCGGCGATGCTCTGCTCGGCGTGGTAGAGCACCGGCGAGGCGACGACGACGTATTCGGGTTTCTCGGCCTCGAGCATGCTGGGAACGTCGGCGTAGGTCGCCGGCACTTCGTGTTCCGCCGCTACGGCGGCCAGCGTCTCGGCGTTGGGATCGACCAGCGCGACTACCTGCGCGGTGTCGAGACCGTTCAGCGCCCGCAGGTGTCCCTTGCCCATGGCGCCGGCGCCGACAACGGCTGTTCGGGTGCTCATGCGCATCAGCTCCTAGCGACGAGTTTCTTCGTGTGACCGAGCCGGCTTGGGATTCGGGTTGCGCGAACCTGTGCCCCTGATCTGTCCTGGAAGTGATGTGGTCCTCGAGCCCGGCATGCTGCACAGCGTTGAACCTGGGATCACCTACCCGGAGATGGGAGGCATCCGGCTTGAGGACAATGTGGTGGTATCGAACAGAGTGCGAGGTGCTCGCGCCATTCGAGAAGTAGCTGGTCTGACGGCTAGCTCTCTATGGAGTGGGCAAACGCCAGCTCCGCGGACCACGGACCGAGCTTACGGCTGATCGTAAACCGGCCTGGTTCCGAGTAAAAACGACCGCCTTTTGGGGCGTGATACCAGAGGTCTTTCTGAATCCCCATTTCTTCCACCGATATGCTCCCACCGATCTCCCGCTCTTGATCGCTTAGATTGAACAGATTCACCACAAAACTGTTCTCGTCCGGGAGGACGTGGATGTGCACCTCCTCATTCATGGCAAAGAAATCGCCGCGCTTGAAGAACCTGCTGTAGCGAGCATAGGTGGCCATCGCCCGTTTCTGTGCTTCCGCGACTTCCGGAACTGGGTGAGTGCCGCCGATTCCCAGATGTCTGCAGGTCGAAGCATACCACCACAAGAGCAGACAGTTTAAATTGTCGTCCCTGAGATCAACGTGCAGATAGACCGGTACGTTGCAGGCCAGATTGTAATAGAAGAGAGATCTTGCCCTCCCCGTCTTAATGTCGGCCATGGCTTTCCACATGAGCTCGAAGCCCCAGTTCTCGTCGTAGCTTCCGGGAAGACCGTACCTGTAGTATACCGGAGTGAATCTCTGGCGCGTGCCGCCCGCGATCATATCGTGCATTTCGATAAGTACCGCCGGATACTCCCGGTGTACTCTCTTTGCCAGGTCTACGCAGGCTTGGATTTGGTCTTCCATAGTGAAGGGCACCGGATGCCCGTGGTTAGGATTCCAACATCCGCCGTTCCACCAGTTTCCATCGAACATGAGAAACGTAACGCCGTCGGCACAGTGGGACACAAGTCTTTCCCCAGCAGCGTCGAGGTATTGCTTTGATCCAATACACACCGCGCCATCAATGACATTGCCCTGGTTATCCATCTGGAAGGATTCTTCAGACCAATCGGTCACGCCCCTTCCGTCTTTGGACATCCAGGTAGCGAGCGGGCAGTGGAGGGAGAGCCCAAGTCCGTACTGCTCGCGCACGGCGTCGACGAAGTCCTTTCTGGGTCCCAACCACTGTTCTCCCCAGACAAGCGTGCCGAAATCTGTGTCCCAGCCAGGATCCAGATAGAGGGACTCACATCGGTAATCACGCGCCTTTGCCGCTTCCTCCTCGAGCATTGACCTCGTATAAGTTTTGGGACGGGTCATTCGCTTTCCAGGAGGGGCGCCGGGAGTACCGAGAGACCATTCAGGGTTGTCGTAGAGTTCGTTCCAGTGGACCGGCGGATCGTAACCTGGTGGAAATCGACAGCCGTTCTCGTCAAGCAGTGATCTGAAGGCATAGCAAGCCTGATTTATACCGCCCGGAGCAATCTCATACTGAACGACACCGAGGCTCAGAGAACCCCCCGGCGGCAGAACTAGCGGAGAGTGGGGATCCAGGGCTGCCATGGAAGCTCCGCCGAATCGCAAAAATGTTTCTTCTGGTTCGAATTCAGGAGCGATTGTGCTCCAAAACATACGCTCTTGAGAAAACGCGGCAACCAGGAGAACCTCACCCTCCCTGATCCAGGCCCAACCTTCTGAAGCCCAGTAGGGCGCCGCTACAAAACCTCTGCGCGGATACTCGAGGGGTCCGGGTCCGGTCCGCTGCATTCTTCCTGGAGTCCGTATCAGATCCTCTACAGCGAAATCGAGATCAAAATCCGCCTCATCCATAGGGGTGTGGCGAAACGGAATCGCCACAAAGCGGTCGTCGCGCAGGTCCGGATGGACGGTCCCTACGGAATTGGCTATGGGTCTGGTGAGGCCGAAGGCAAAATCGATGAGCGTCTCTTCGGATCTTCCCGGATTGGTAATGGAGATGCACTCTGCGATTCTATGGCTCTTCTGATCGCATTCGAGCTGGTGCCTTACTTCGAGCCCGAGGAGCTTGCCAACAATTGCGCACTTTTGGTCAACGATATCGAGGTGTACGTCCTTAAGGCCCTCGCCCAACAGGATACCCTCTTCAGTTCTCTTGCTCAGCCGATAGACACACATGCCTTCTGCGTAGCTGAACCCGGTTCCTGCACTCCGCAGATCGACACTCACCCCAGATTCAGCAGCAGTCGCCTTGAGCGAAATTCTGTCATTACCCAATTCTACGTGCTTTTCTTCCATAGTCGGGCTCCCTCTTCGTCCATTCTCATGGCCATGAATTCGTCTAAACGACAGATGCGGAGGTCCGAGTCGCGAATGTAAATCGTTTCGCCGGCGTCTCGCAGCCGTTGCCGAAGGCGATGTGCATGGTTCCTGTGGCAGGTTGGAAGACCATGCTGGCTAGGGTTTTGCTAGGGCGGTCTGTCTCTTCACGGGGATGACAACATATCGACCCCGGTGCGTTGCCGTGATCGGACAATATCTGCAGTCCAACGGCAACATCTATCCGACCACGATGCTCCTCAACTAGCCTGGACATGCAGTCGAACCGCGACCTTGTGGTGCCTTTCTCGTCCCCCCGGCTCACGTCATCGACAGCCATGGATGGGTCGAGGATGTGGTTGGCGTGGCAGAGTACAAGATCATCGCGTGCCGGTCGGAACTGACGCGGCGAGAACTCGACGTTGCAGATTCCATCTGTGCGGTGCGCCAGTAGGAAGTCGTTAGGTACCGCACGCGGCGTCGCCTCCAGGTAGGCAACGGCGTCATCGAGGGTCGCGTGGCGCAGCAGCTCTCTGATCAGGACGCAGGTTGGCACACCGGGTCCGCGTTCCCCGTTATCGATATACATCCACGTGACGCAGAGTCCCGCTGAGTTCATGCCCATGTAGGCCGGGATCCCCGGGTGGGTGTAAAGCAAAGCCTCATGGCCTGACTCGTCTATGTGGTGGACGACTACATCCATGGCTCCCCCGACCCAGGGCTCGACGGCCTCGTCGTTATTCTGCCCGCAGATGAGCTCGCCGGTCGCGGTTGCCGTCCCCGCAGCCGCGAAGGCGGTGCAGTGTTTCGCGCCTTTCCCCATGTGTTTCTCGTAGACACAGGCCAACAACAGGATGTCGTCGAAAGCTAATCCCGATCCGGCTGCGACTCCTTCCATCTCGGTCAACGTATCGGCGGCATGCTCCCGGATGTAAGGCATGAATGCCTCCGCTTGTCGCAACCAGTCGTGCAGGGTCAGTCCATCCTTGTCGACGTCGGCCTGCTGCTGCGCTCGCAACACCTTGCGGATGCGCTCTACGGTTCTTTCGCCGATAACGCGCCCTCGTTCGAATGCGTCACCCCGGGCAACGATCAGCCGTTCGTTCATCGCAACTGTGTCTCCTGTAGAATCGCTGAACCCGCCGAATCCAAGTTCGGCTGACCACCGCTAACTGAAAAGCAGTTACTGAAGCGATTTCTGCAACAAGGCCGTCGCACACAGCTCGTAGCTGGCCTCCGTGTCTGGGAGTTCCTCAAGATAGACCGTAAACCGCGCAGGCAACCCGTTCTCCGGAAGCTTCTCCTTCCAGTACTTCGCGTATGCTTCGCGATAGGCCTGACGGATGCGCCTCTTCTCCTGCAGATAGCCTTCAGGATCCACGATGGGATTCGGCTGCTTGGGTGCAGCTCCGAAGGAGTGGACCTCCAGGAAGTCGAGGTCGGATAGCCCGCCGCAAATCCCCGCCTCGCGAACGTAGAAATCCCAGGTGTCGAACAAGCGCGGGATCTCATTCGTGGGGTCCATGCTCGCAACATCGCCGAGACCGAGTTCGTTGGTGGCAGCCAGCGCACCCGACATGCCCACGAACCGGATCTTTATGTCCCCGTTGTCCAGTTCCTCCACGACCAGGTCCGAGAAGACCTCGTTGGTCTTCTTGCGGTAGTAGGTCACGCGTCCCCGTTTCTTGATTTCCCAATCCATAGTGTTCCTCCGTGAAGCGGTAGACCGGTAGAGTGGAAGGCAGGGTATGGATAAGGCGGCGTCCCCGAAAAGTCCAGCAGGATTTCCGGGCGTCAGAGACGGGACCGGCGCTGTGCGAGGCTGCCAGACAGGCTTATCCGCTCAAAGCGATGTCCTGAGCTCTAAAGAATCGTTCCTGAAATTCCGTCAGGGCTGCGATCTGCCCCACACTCTAGGAATTACCTTCAGAAGACTCACGCAGGCTCGAACAGCTCGATCGGGTTGCCATCAGGGTCTTCGGCGAGGATCTGCCTGCCACCAGGGCCGCCGATTATCTCGTTTCGGAGCTGGACTCCGGCCCGTCTGATTCTTTCGACCTCGGCATCCAGGTCATCGACGTCGATGAGGATGCGGTTCCAACCGCCAGGCTCCGTCTCCTGTCCGTCGGGCATCGAGCGGCGTCCCGAGGACTTGGGGCCGCTGAGCAGGAGCGTCAGGTCACCACGGGAGACGATGCAGATCGCGGGGACTTGCAACTCGATCACGAAACCGAAGTGCTCGACGTAGAATGCGGCAGACGCCCCAGGATCGTCGACCATGTACCTTACTCTCGCCATTTCTTCCCTCCCTTCACCTCCCGAGTCGGACTTAGTATCCGGTATGTCCTCAATGGTACAGCGGGCAAAATAATCATAGTTCTTGCACGAATGGCAGGTTGTGTTTTTCTGTAAGTTGCTTCACGACATCGTCTGGCAGGCGGTGACCGAGGGCTTTGAGGGAATCTTCGAGTTGCTCGACGTTCCTGCAGCCGATGATGGGGATGACGGGAAACGGATGGGACCAAAGATAGGCCAGGACAAGCTGACCGATGGTTAAGTTGAGCTTCTGGGATAGGGCCTGGAGACTGTGGTGTAGGGCCCGGTTGGCGCGCGTTGCGTAGCCGCTCTGGATGTTGGGATCATCACTGAACTTGGTGAAAAAGCCGCCTGCTTGAGAGGAATAGGGGACGGCTGCCAGGCCGGTCTGAACGTGAAGGTCGTAGGTCGGTTCGTCCATGGCGAATACGGTGGGATCACTGGATGGACGCATGTTTGGGCTGCCGATGCTCCAGCGCATTTGGTTAGCGACAAATCCGGTGTAGCCTTTTTCCCGGGCGTACGCGATAGCCTGGGAAATGCGATCCGGATGCCAGTTGGAGCAGGCGTAGTGGCGAATTTTGCCGGCTTGTTGGAATGTATGGAGCGTCTCAAGCAGTTCGGCAACGGTTCGGTTGGGATCGTCACGATGGAGCCAGTAGAGGTCGATACAGTCGGTTTGCAGTTTGGCCAGGCTGCCTGCTAGATCGAGTTCGAGTTCCCGGGTTGATAGGCGCGGGATTCTGTCTTTGAGGTCGAAATGTCCTCCCTTGGTGGCGATGATGAGCCGATCGCGATCACGGCGGTTGGCGAGCCAGTCGCCGATGATGCGTTCGCTGCAGTTTAATTCTCCGGGGAACCAGTTGGAGTAGATGCGTGCGGTATCGATGAAATTGCCGCCGTGTGTGACAAAGGTGTCGAGCAGCGCGTGGGCTTCGGACTCGGTGCTTTTGGCGCCGATGCTTTCCGTGCCGAAACAGAGCATCGATGCATGCAGGTCGGTGTTGGGAATGGCCAACGTGTTCATTGGGTGAGCTCCAGGGTTCACGGAGTGTATAACTATGTAGAATCCATTATCACTCCGAAGTCCGGATTATCTCATATTCGAATCAGCAACTTTCGGCTAACGTTCTGCGGGCACCCGAAATGGCCGTGGCCTCAGAAAACAAAATGCGCCGAGAGCATCCCCACCCCACGACCGCGAATTCGAATCGAGCGGTCACCTACTGACCGGTGATGGAATCGACGTTGCGGAAGATGCGCTTCAGGCGGTCGACGTCGGCCTGGGGAAGCGGTGGGCGCTCGAAGCTCGCGATGTTTTCCTGCAGGTGATCGGGATTGCCGGTTCCGGACAGAATGACGTGGGTGCCGGGCTCGTATCGGCAGAAGCGGTAGGCTGCGTCGGGAATGCTGACCGCGCCGGTCTCGTGGACGAGGAAGTCGAGCGGATGGCCGACGTCGTCCAGATCGCCCGCATCCAGCTGACCGGCCTCGATCAGCCCGCCGACTACCTCGACGAGGAACGCGGGGTCGCTCATTGCTTTGCGAACGGCGAACATCACCTGAATCCCGACGTCCTGTTCGATCGCCCTCGCGAAAACAGCGTCCCGCGCGGTCTGGTTCAGGATGTTGAACCCGACCATGGCGACGTCCCACAGGTCGTCGGCGAGGGCGGCTTTCAGCATGTCGTGCGCCTTGTCCGAGTTGAAGATCTCCGTGATGCCGATGTACCGGATCTTGCCCGCTTCCTGCAGTTTGACCAGCCCTGGGTAGAGCTCTTCGCGGCATCGCGCGTAGTCGTCGGGGAAGACGCTGTGGAGGCTGTAGACGTCGATGGTGTCGGTCCCGAGCCGCTCCAGGCTCTCTTCGCAGCTTGTGACGACAGAGTCGGCTGTTCGACCCTTCGAGCTTTTCTTGGTCGAGATGATCAGCTGGTCGCGTGGGATGTCCTCGAGAGCCAGCCGGATGATCGGTTCGGTACCGTATCCCTCAGACGTGTCGATGAAGTTGACGCCGGCCTCGAACGCCCTCAGGACGATGTCGGCCGACTCCCGGTCCGTCTTCCCGGTTCTCTTGCCGATCCGGCTCGAACCTCCGCCGCCGATTCCCGCGACGCTGACCTCGAGGCCCGTTCTGCCAAGCGTGGTTCGATCCATTCGCTTCTCGCTTCGCGTGGAATTCCCCCAGCGATGTGAAAGATTCATCGCCAGGCTGGGCTCAGACTGAAACGAGGTGTCAGTCGGGCGCGCTGCCGCGCGCGCGCCAAGTACCTATCAACCTGACAAACAAGGGGCCTCGTCAGAAGCCCCTGAGCTGTTGTTTGGTTTGCCCCTTCTATTGAAACCGGAAACTCAAAAACCTGCATGGCAGGTAACGGTCTCGGCACCCACGAACCTGCCGAGCGGGCGCGGCGGTTGCAACCCGCCTTTCATCGGCAAGCACCGTGACCGCGATAAGGCAGGTTGCGCGAGGGGCGAATGCCCCGAGCCGCAGCCCGTCGTGTTACACGCTGCCGGGACCTTGTAGTTGCGGCCTTGCCGGGGATGGCAAGGCCGCGTACGCACAACTCAGTTGGATGTATCCTCAAGCTGTGGGTTTGGATTTTCCTTCTCTTGTCTCGAGCCATTTCTTCAGCGAGCTGGGACCTTCGGCCGATCGCTTTCCTTCGAGGATACCTTCAACTGTGAGATCTTCGTCGAGATCAGGCCAGTGAATGTACGATCCATCTCCAAATAGTTCGAAGTTCTTGCGTTCTTCCTCACTGCCGTACCACAGACGAGGATACCACGAAAGCGGCACACTGACGGAACGACCGTCCACGAGGCTAATGCTCAACACTTCGTCAGTGAGTGTCACCTCTTGCGCTCTTGCTTCAGACTTACTCTTCTGCGAAGAAGCCATGCCATTGCTCCAAGAAGTGTTCTCGATGCTCTTGAACAAGCTGGGCGATCCGGTTCAGTTCGGAAGCTCTGAATCCACCAGCCCTTTCCAGCGCCATAGGATCAAGCCAAAACTTTGCTACCATGTTCTCCCGCCGTATGTGAATATGCGCGGGTTCTTCTCGGTCGAGTGATACGAAAAAGAATCGATAGGGACCTTCCCTCAATACCGTCGGCATTATTCAAGATCCTTACCTATTATCTCTCTAATAGACGCCAATTTTGTCGGTTTTTGCAACCTTTGTGTTTGGCGGCGCAGGACGCGCCGCCCTGCCTTGCTAGGGGCCGGTTGCGTGTAACGTTCTCGGCACGCCCGAACCTGCGGAGCGGGCGCGGAGGTTGCCCCGGCTTTTGTCTTTAAGGCGAGCGCCGTGACCGCGAGCGCGGGTTGGGTCGAAGCGCCGTCAGGCGCTGAGCCGGGGGTGCCGTGTTATACGACGTGAGTTTAGACTTTCAATCATTTGACAACAGAATGCTCTGAATCTTGGTGGCAATGTCATTCATCTGATGTTCACTCACACTTTCCTCTTGAGAGACGCCCAGATAGGCAAAGATCTTTGTGCTTCGTCGGTCCTCGGGCTGATCAGACATACGTGGCACAATATGGAAGTGCACATGCGGATGATTTTTATGCTCGGCAAATTGGATCACGTATGTTTTCGCACATCCAGTGATCTTTTTTAGCGCCAAAGAAACCCGGCGAATCAAGCCCCCCAACTCAACGGCTTCCTGCTCAGTCAGTTCATCGATCGCTTCTATATGTCTCTGAACAATCAACACAAGCCAGCCAGGCAATGCGGTATTGTAAGCATGCGCCACATCCCAAAACTGAGTGCGATAGATGCAGTCCCAAAGTGGAGCTTGGCCCAGCCTGCGTCTCTCCGTCAGTTCGCAGGTCATGCAATCCTTCATTCTGTTGCCTTTCTGTCCTGACTAATGTGGTATAACGTTCGTTCTCGCCACTTGCGAACCCGCCGTCAGGCGGGTTGCCGGAGGCCAAGGCGCGAATGCGCCGTAGCGCAAGTAGACGTGTTAGCCGAAGTTCTTGAAGAACTGCCCCCCTCGGTATTTCCATTGAGGGCAGCCCTCAAGCACGCGTCAAAGCATTTGCGTCTTTAACCTATCGTGTGCAACCCGAGATATCTCGTTTTTGGAAAGCCCGCCCGAAGATCTGACCAGAATTGTTCCTTCAGTATATCTGGCCTGACATCCATGCTGCTTAGGTCACTCTCAGAGAAGAAACGAGCGTCTACCAGGAAATCCTCCTCGGCTGTTTTGTTCTTGAGAGAAATGGTGCCATTGTAACTTCGGCACAGGATGAAAAACTTGCAGAAGTGATAGTCAGATTCGACAAATTCTTGAATGTAGATAATTCTGTCTAACTCAACCTCAAGACTCGTTTCTTCCAGTGCCTCTCGCGAGGCGCAGTCAAAGATAGACTCCTGTCCTTCAAGGCCGCCGCCGGGGGGCAACCAGAAGTCAAACTCGCCCCGCTTAGAATGATGGACCAGCAGCACTCGATTGTGTTGGACGATCACGGCCGCGGCACTCATTCCGTATCTCAAGATAAGATCTCCGTCCCACCGGTCGAAACGGTCTCCGATCGACTGTGGTTACGAATCTGCGTGCCTTCACAGACGGGGTGGGGTAAGGAATTTCGGCTAACGTTCTCGCGGGCTGCGAACCTTCCAAGCTGGCGCGGCGCTTGCCACCCACGGTTTTCTTAAGCAAGCGCCGTGACAGTGAAATGGCAGGTTGGGCGAGGGGCGAATGCGCCGAAGCCGGGGGTGCTCGTGTTAAATGCTGTTGCGGCCCGGCCAGCTTGCTACGAAGGCAAGTTGGCCAAGCTCCATAAAGACTTAGGAGAACACAAGGTCAGTTAGGAACTGTTCACGTCGCTTGGCATTGCCAGAGAACTCCTCTACCAGCTTTGAATCTTTCAAAATCCTCTTCAAAACGTGGTGAACAAGCGCCTCTAGTTCCGCCAAGAGGCTGACGGTTTGTTCTTCAGTAGCCTTGAGATCGAGTCCGTGGACAATTCTCGATCTTGTACGGTAGATTTCCTTTACGTCATCAAACACACATCGCCTCTCTGCTGGAGTGTCCTTAAGGAAGAAGGCGATGCGTTCGCTGATCTTGTGCGTGATCTCTTGTGCGTCTGTGGTGAACAGGCTTTCGAGAACGACTGTGAACATCGCGAATCGAGCATCCCAGAACCACAAGTGTAAGGCCCCGCTCAGATGGTAGAGTGCTCGCCTGAGTCCCTTCTTCATGTCGAATATTGATTTCACGCCCTTGAACACTGTCCCGAGGTCATCCAGATCGTCGGGGGCGAAAGTAGTCCTTTCATATCGACGATTAGGTCTAAAGGAATCCCCTCGGTAGAACGCGACAGATGCTGCATTCGCAGAGTGCCAGGGGGTACGGTATCTCAGCAGGTGCGTGATCCTGGCTCCGGTGGGCTTAGTGATCCAAAGAGCAAGCAACGCAGTCTGCAACAACTGATCCGAAAGATCCTCCTTTGATCCCAAATGGATTCCCGGCTCACCACGATACCTGTGTTCAAGTGCCCACTGAGCTCTTCGCAGCTCATCGGTAGCCGACGTCCCAATCTTCTTTGACCATTCCTCATCAACATCCACCCTCGGATTCCTGACGAGTGCGACATCAAACCCAACAGGTATCTCGTCCGTTTCCGCATCACAGCCCCAGAATCCCACGAGAGGGGCGACATTACTGCATTCGGGTGATTCAGTTTCGGTTTGTTCAGCCATGAGTGTACTCCTACTTCCGTAGCTCTAGTTTTGTTTGCGGCGCAGGACGCGTCGCCGGCTTGTCTGTGAGCCGCAATTGCATTTAACGTTCTCGGCACCCACGAACCTGCCCGTGGGCGCGGCGCTTGCCCCTTTTGTTCGTCGCCAAGCAAGCGCCGTGAACGCGAAAGGCAGGTTGGGCCGGAGGCGCGAATGCGCCGGAGCCGCAGCCCGGCGTGTTAGATGCCGAGTCTGCACGATCTACAGGTCATGGAACCTTCGAATAAGACTGATATAGCTCCGGCCAAGATCGTCGTATGTAAGGAAGCTTATCTTACCTCGGTCTTCCCATTTTAGCCTGGCCAAATGTTCTGCCGGATACTCGGCTTCTCGTCCTGCGATAACTACACCTCTAACTTGGACAACCTCTTTTGGGTCGACCCCAATACATTCCAGGCAAGCCTGTCGATGCAAGTCAAATTCCAGTAACCATTGACTTACTTGAGTGAAAGCATGTCCGAGTTCGGCCGCCATTCCGCCATCCTTACGAAGCAAGCGGATTCCTGGTCTTTCTATCTCAATAAGGATTAGGTGCCCCTGAGTGTCGAGAATGGCGAAATCAACACTGTATTTACTCAGGATGGGGCTCTTGTGAAAGATCCGTGCAGGACTAAAACACTGCAAAAGTGCTGGAGCTCCCTCGATGAACTTCTGCAGATCTTCTTCCCTTTCCGAATCTCGCAGTATCTTCCAATACTTGCCTGAAATTGACTCAAGAGCGCTTCTTTCGTAGAGACGGGTGAACTCTACGTCCTCGCCTATGCTATAGATGGAACCCAAGAGGCCGTGAAGACCATCGCGCATATAGGATAGATCCAACCTCGTTTTCGCACATTTGCATTTGAACGTCTTAGGTAGGTCATGTTGCCAAATCCAGCCATCTTCTTCCGAATCCATGTTGCGACCGATCCCAGCGTAGGCTTTGATAGCGTCCGAACACTCCGTGCACCCGATTGTGTACCAGACTGTTTTCGCTGCTTGTGGGTTGCTCTTGATCGCGTCGATTCTATCTGGAGTGAGTGGGGCAGGCTTCGCATGCACAAATCTTACCTGGCCAATGACTGACTCCTCCTCGGCAACTGCGGCACAGATTTTCATAAAACCCGGCGTTGCCACCACTGATTTTTCAGGCACAGGGAAAGTCACAAATGCCCAAGATGGCGGATCGTCTGATGCAATTACACTAAACCTTGATTGGCTGGCCTCACCTGGTTTCTTTCGCTGTCCGGACTCATGTGGCTCAAATTCAGCGTTGAATTCGATACGAAACGCTTCCTTCCCGTCGGGATGCAAGCCTCTAATCTTGGCAGAAAATGGCACATCCCGCCACTTCATACAGAAGGCAAGACTAAACCCTTTCATTCCCATAGGAAAGAAGGGAGAGAAGACAGTAGTCTTGAGTCCTAGTATGTTCTGTTTCAGAAAGTCCGGATGGCCATCGGGAACCGTTTGGACTTTCTCACATAGACCAAGGAATACGATTGACTCATTCAAGATCTCTTCATCCATAGGCTACCCGCCTGTACAGACTTGGCGTCCTACCTTCTCGCCACTTGCGAACCCGCTGCAGGCGGGTTGCCAAAAGCCAAGGCGCGAATGCGCCGCAGCGCAAGTGGGCGTGTTAAATGACGTGGGATACTATCTCTGGTCAAACTGATAGTTGAGCCAAGTTCTTACTAACATCAGGGCTTAGACGCATCGTTTGTCGCCGTTGTCTCCAGCGGCTTGTTGGGCCAAACAACCCTTCCGAATGCCTCGAATGCCTCGGTCCGCAGATCATGCCTATTCAGATCCAGGAAGCTGAAGGCGTACTTGTAAACATGGCCTTCCATGTCGCCGTTGGTTTTCACGTGCCTCCAATAGCTCGCGAGGCGTGGATCTAACCTTCTACGAGGAAGCGCTGTTCTTTCTTTCTGTTCACTGTTTGCCAATAGCAGTCCGTGCAATCGCTTGCGATAGGCTATATCAAATGCAACCGCTGATTTCTTGTTTCCGTACAATTTGAACATCTCGATCGCATGCCCGTGAGTAAGAACATGTCCTAACTGCATATCTCCTATTTCCATTTGGATGGGCCTATCTAAGGCCGCGAAGGCATGCCAGTAGTTTGTCGGCAGACTTGAGTCAACTTTGTCCAGTTCTCTCGGTTGATTTTCTCCATTCACGGTGATCCAACCTGGCGTGGATTCCTTAATCGCGCCGATCAACTCTACCATGCTCTCCAGCAACGACTCCCAGGGTGAGATCGAAAGGAAATCCAAAGCCTTGAGTACGTACGAAGAGAAGATTACATCGTGGCCGATTTCTTTTACTTGCTCCGGGTCCAGCGCTAGGCAAGATATCAATCTTTCTCTGAAATCACCCAAGCTGATGAGGCGCCTTTCGTTTCCTTGCTGGTCCCTCTTAACTCTACTCGAATTGAGCAATTGCTTCACCGCTTCCTTCGCACCTTCCTCGATCAAGTTCTCTTCGATCAGAAATATGCCCGCGAGGATCGCACAGCCGTTGTGAGCACCCCATATCCCATGAGGTACTGAGTGCTCGATATCTTCCAAGGCTCTTGCAGCAAGTTCTTTCATCATATTCCTTGTCTTGTTGCCCGTTCATTAGTGAATCACGAAATTTGCAGCATATCTCCTTCTATTCTGAGGATATACCGCAAGAATGTAGTCTCATTTCATCCCATGTCATTTAACCGTTCTCGCGGGCTGCGAACCTGCCAAGCGGGCGCGGCGGTTGCAAACCGCATTTTATCTTTAAAGCAAGCGCCGTGACCGCGAAGGAAGGTTGGGCGAAGCGCAACCAGGCGCTGAGCCGGGAGTGCCGTGTTAACTGCTGTGGCGGTGCTGACTCTCCATTACAAAACGGTGGCCTGCGCTTTTCTAATCGGAAATCTCAACCGTGGGTGGAATGGTACAAACATACGGCGAACTATTAAGTGATTTCCTAACTTCCTTCGTATTTACTAAGTCGATTATTTCCTCGATTAGTTTACTGAGATCGTTTATAACATCCTTCCGATTAGCCTGGAAAGCTTCTCTCAGACGAGACAGCAGGTCACGTGGAACAATTGACATTCTCCCTACAAGCCAATCCAATCTCTTAAGGTCACCTGGGTGATAGATTCGATTGAGCCCCAAGAGTACACCGAGAATATTTTTGGCATAAGCACATATTAGCTCACACTCAAAAAGTTTGCTCTCTCGCAAAACAGCGTATTCCCTTGGTACCCATAGAGGCTCGAACTGTAAATGTTTCTTCACCATTGATTTCGCGAGTTCATTGGGATATTCGGCAGCCTTGGCCTTCCATTTGTCGATTAGATCAAAGCCATGAATCGGAATTGCGTCAAGAATTCCTCCAACTGACTTCTGTTTGGAGGGATCAGTACTGTGCTGTTCCACAACTTGATCTAGAACATCTAGCATTCTATCAATCTTAATGAACGGCATATCTACTCGAACACTGTCGATATAGAGTTCTGAAGCTATAGCCATATCTGATTTGCGAAAAGGTCTCCAGACCGCTCCTTTGATTCTTCCCGACAAAGCTTCTAAGGAATCCTCAGAAGGCAATTCCTTACAGAACGCTGGCATGTCGATGTCTGAATAGGCATCAGCAATCCCACGTGCAACTGACCCACCCACTGCTACCGCCTTTACATCGGCATGTTCGCAATAGATCTCCGAAACCCTTTTTGCTAGGGCAAGTCGCCAGCGACTCGCTTCGTTCATGACGTTCGCTTTCAATTTCATCACTCCTGCTTCCCCCCACCGCCATTGCAGTTAACGTTCTGGCCGTTCTGCGAGTTTGCCGAAGGCAAGTTGAGCGAGGGGCGACTGCCCCGAGCCGCAGACGGCTTGTTATGCGGTGAGTCGGCTTTGGTTCTCATCGAAGGAGTTTGGGGGAGAGCCGGAGCATGCTTCTCCCCTTTTTTGCCGTTGATCTGCCTTTGGAAATTCTCCAAGGGGCGCTCCCAGGACATTGTATCCTCCATCCACATGAAGCACTTCCCCGGTGACTCCACTCGACAGATCACTAAGAAGGAAGAGAGCAGCCTTACCGACTTCCTCCTGACTTACATTTCTTCGCAGGGGTGCATTCTCAGCGTAGGAGTGATGAAATCCTCCAAATCCCTTTACGCCTCGGGCAGACGCCGTGCTTATTGGTCCAGCCGAAATGGTGTTCACCCTGATGTTTCTGGGTCCTAACTCGAAAGCTAGCTGTCTGACAGAGTGTTCGAGCGCGGCTTTCGCAGTTCCCATTACGTTGTAGTGAGGAAACACTCTCTGTGAAGCCAAGAAACTCAGAGTGAGAATGGAACCGCCATCAACCATCAATTCTGAGGCACATCGACTCATCTTCAAGAAAGAAAACGTACTGACATTCAGAGCGGTCCGAAAAGCCTCACGGGATGTATCACCGAACTCGCCTTGCAGTGCCTCTGGAGGTGCAAAGGCTATCGAGTGAAGGAACGCATGTAAAGCACCAACCTCATCCTCCACAAAGTTGAAGAGTCTTTCAATCTGAGTATCGTCCTCGGCATCGTAGATCACATCTGGAAGTACCACATTATCCCATCCCGATTCGGTCAGGAGCTTCTCGATTGCTTTTCGACTTCTCTGTCTGGAATACCCAAAAACAAGGAGCATTCCTGCGGAGTGGAGAATTTGGGCAATTGCCCAACCCAGGCTCCACTTGTTGCCAACGCCGGTGACCAAACCAACTTTTCCCTTCAGGTCAATCGAATGCATAGGTCTCTCCGGTTTGTGCTTTCTCCCTATGGCCTCATACCATTGTACCAAGACCGACTTGCCGCATAACGTTCTCGGCACCCACGAACCTGCCGCCTGTCCACCGAAGCGGCGTAAGCCGCGAAGGCGGGTTGGGCGAAGGCCGGATGGCCTGAGCCGAGGGTGCCGTGTTATGCGGCGTTGGTGCGGTTAGTGTCCGTTTCTAAGTATGATGTTCTCAAAGCTAGTTTCCCGGCAAACTGTCAACGTTGGTCGCTTTGACTGATTTGTCTATCGTCTTCTCTACAACTATCAGCGAATCGATGGGAAGGAAGTTGTGGGGATACGTGACTGCTAGGTACCCGACAAAATGAGACTGGTTAAGAATCCAAACCCCCTCATCACCTTCTTCGAAATTCAAATAAGAAAAACTCCAAGCCCTGAGTCCGCCAGATTGAGGCTGGCTTCGGCTATGGCAGGCAAATGGAAAGTTGGCCGGAAGTTTCCGAGCTTTCGGGGAAGCGCCGGGTGGCCCCCTTTCGTAGAGCACATTTGTGGCTTGAATAGACCCTATGTCAAGATGCACTTGAAATCCCTTCTCTCCCCTCGGTCCAGGACGTCTGATAAGGATCGCGTTGTTTTCGACGTTGACTAGCTTGCCCACAACGACCATTTCTGCTCTTAGGATCCTATCGAGGAGAGGCGCCTCGTCCCAAAGTGCATTGGTCCTAGCGCCCAGAAGATGGATGAAAATAGAGGCGAATAGAATTACCCGGAATATAGAGATCATCATCAAAGGTCCAGATGGTTAACCAGAAAGATTTTGAAGTGCCGATGCCGCATAACGTTCTCGCGGGCTGCGAACCTGCCGCAGGCAGGTTGGGTCGGAGGCGCGAATGCGCCGGAGCCGCAGCCCGTCGTGTTAGATGCTGTCGTGGCCCCGCTTCAACTAGAGCGTGAGCCAAATCCAAGCAAGTTTACTGCCCATTTGAATCCCTCAACTGCAAACTCCTCACTCGGGGTGAAATGGGGAGTGTGCTCCCAAACGAGCACAGCATCCATGTTTTTCATCTCCGACAAGATTGGTGCAATGCGAAAAAACCCATCGTCTTCCTCGTGCGAGGGGTGTATGGGCACCCAGAAATACTTTCCGGATTCCACCTGTACGTTATGCACGTGGACTACCTCGATTATGCTACTCAGCCTCCGCAGCTCCAGCACGGATTCGTCCGAAGAGCCCGTCGCCAACAGATAATCGCCCATATCCCAGCACATAGCGATACCCCAGCTTGCCCATTTCTCCACTGAATAGCGCCGGAGAATCTCGATTGCACCGGCATTTCGGTTGTCACCGAGTTTGGGTTCGCACACTAATCTCGTTGCGTATCTCTCCTGCAACGAGCGAAGGCGTTCCAGACCCCATTCCATTCTTGAAATAGAGTTTGGTGTAGAGGAGGTTTCGAAGTACGGGAAATGCATCAGCACATATTCTACTCCGTTATCCTGCGCCAAGGCCATTTCCTGTTCGATTTGGCTCCACGCACTCTCGATCTCCCCGTCTACCGGTACCAAGAGGTCGTATTTGCTGCCTCCCGCGAAAACGGGCGAATGGAAGCCGACACTTATCCGTTTGTCTTGTGCCTTTCTGAGTAGATAAGTCAGATCACGATGCGAGGAAAGTGCCCCTATTTCTATGTGGTCTATCCCTTCCCAGAATACTTCATCCAGTCTATCTGAATCCGAAAGAATTGTACTGGCAGAAATCCCGATTCTAAGCATTCAACCCTCTTCGTAACAGGGCCACGATTGCATCTTGTATCTTGAAAATATGATCTATTTGTAGATTATCTTGGTTCGAAGAAGACCTCTGGGGAGGCCGGATTGCGCATGAAGGCATTGACCTTGGACGTTAGATAGGCCCCCCGCCTTCTTGGCCCATGCCGAGGAGTATCCGAGACCCGAGAGTCTGTATCACAAGGCTGGTAGGCCAGGTGCAAGGTCGGGGGACCAGAGGTACAAATAAGGAGGGAGAGATCATGAAGCAAGAGAATCTGTTGGGGGTAGACGTCTCAGCCCGGGAGCTGGTGGTCGCGATCCGTCGCTCAGGGAAAGCGTATCCACTGGCAAGATTTCCCAACACAGGCGAAGGGCACCGTCGATTGATCAAGTGGGCGACAAAGCGGGGAAAGCCGGCTCGAGTGGGAGTCGAGGCCACAGGCATCTATAGTTTTGAGGTGGCGTTGGCGTTGCATCGGCATCCGAAGACTCAGGTGATGGTAATCAACCCCAGAGCGCTGAGGAATTTCTCCCAGGCTTTGATGAAACGGGGGAAAACCGACCCGATCGATGCGGAAGTGGCATTGGAGTATGTGCAGCGGATGCCCTTCCAGACGTGGCAGGCACCCCGTGATGAAGTGCTTGACCTGCAGGCGATTACACGCCGGATCGCGCAGATCAAAGTCGAGATCAACCGGGAAGGAAACCGGCTTCATGCTTCCACGCAGCGGCCATCGGTCACCTCTGCCGTCTCCTTGGACATCGAAGAGCATGTTGAACATCTCAAAGCGCGTGTGCAGCAGCTGAAAGCGCGGGCTCTGGAGCTCATTGAGGGGGAAGCCACTCTGCGCGAGAAGTTCGCACGATTGACTTCCGTTCACGGGATCGCAGCAACCAGCGCGATGGGCATTCTGGCAGAGATTGCGATGTTGCCTGCCGATATGAAGCCTGCCCAATGGGTGGCCTACGCAGGCCTGGATCCACGACCCCACGAATCGGGAGACACGATTCACAAGCGCCGAGTGATCTCCAAAGCGGGGAATAAGTATTTACGAACCGCCTTATATATGCCAGCGCTGGTGGCCATTCAACAGCAGCCCAATGTGAAGGCGTTCTACGAAAAACTCATCAGTCGAGGCAAGAAGCCGATGCAGGGGGTCATCGCGGTGATGCGAAAGCTGCTTCACTGCATCTGGGGTATTCTCCAACACAACCAGGACTTCGACGGAGAAAAGTTCTACAAAATGGCTTGACCACCAAGAGAGTATCTAACGTTCTCGGCACCCACGAACCTGCCGAGTGGGCGCGGCGGTTGCCCAGCTTTTGTCTTTGAAGCAAACGCCGTGACCGCGAAGGAAGGTTGGGCCGAAGCGCCGACAGGCGCTGAGCCGGGGGTGCCGTGTTAGCCGCTGGCGGTCGAATCAGGCGAAGCCATCACGCAGATGCGTAAAGGGCACGCCATCACCCTTCATTCCGGACTATAGATCCCAAGATTCTCGAAACTTCAAAGTGATCCCTGACCTCTGTAATTGGAAACCACCGGACATCCTGCAATTCCTGTGCATCATCCGGCAATTCAGGATCCTTCCCCAGACTCACTTCTCCTCTGACGATTCGTCCCTCAAAGCAGTAATACTCTCCTTTGGTGGTACTCCTGGGGCCTCGATATAGGATTCGGCCTACTTTTGCATATACGTTGACTTCCTCCCTGGCCTCGCGAACGGCTGCCTCACGGGGACTCTCTCCATTCCGAATCCCTCCGCCCGGAAAAGTCCAGACCATCCTCCCCCCGTCGAGCTGTTGAACCATCAGAATCTGCCCGTCTTCGATGAATGCGATGCAAGCCCGGTCTTCCATCTTTTCTCTAGTCCTAAGATCCCTTGTGCCCAATCTGGTGTTTCTCTGCCGCTTGCGGCTAACGGTCCGGCCATACACGACGGCGGCGCAGTGAAACGGAGCCGCTGTGCCGTAGGCCAAGGGAGCGTAGCGACCGCAGCGTGTGTGGCCTGTTAAACGACGTAAGATAGTTTCATCATTTATTGTGTTTGGAGTACGCGTGCCAGTGGTTCAAGTCGGTTTCGATACCTTACGGGATCAGCCGGGTTAGCCCAAGAAAAGCCTGTTCCAGGAGTACCATCGTAGCTCAAATAGCGAGTAATCTCACGCCAGTTTAGCAAGTGGTTGGCGGCTGTAATCGCTTCGAGATCATCGAAACTTAAGGGATTGCCTATCGCATCTTCCCAACCTCGGCGAAATGCGCGCCAGAGCACTTTTCGTAGCTCTTCTGGATTACTTCCGTCTTCGTAAAATACTCCAGGCGCGGCTGCCAATTGCATGGCGAAACCACCGACCCGACACATCTCCAAATCGAAAAAACCAATCAAGCGTTCTCCTTTGATGTGCAGATTTCCGGCATCTTGATGATAGAGAAGACGGGGTTGGTTTAGAATCTTGTTTAGTTGCTCTTCGATAAAATCGAGACTTTCCCCCCAAAAAACATCTTGGAAATCTGGATCTCGGACATGCACGCCCTTGGCTAACTCTAGAATGCGCTCCAAATACGAATCAAGGGGGCCTAAGTCACTATAGAAGCGATTCTCAAAAGCTGCTTGATCGGCGGGACTTAGAGGGACTGTATTCAGCGTCGCAAACGCTTCGCCAATTTGTTGATAGACGGTGCAAAATTCAGCGTCTGTTGCACCCTGCTCCCGCGCTTCGCCCATCGTCAATCCGGGTATCCAGGACAGAATGACCATAGTGGGGTCATCATCCCAGATAATATGGGGCACCAGACCCGTCTTATGCCAGTGGCGTAGGGCGAAACACTCGCGCTCCTTGCGTTCTTCTTCACAGAATACTTTGAACACAACCTTATCTTGCCCTCGGCGTGCGAATACAACCCGGTTCGTACCCATTGGGGGACGCAGATCAACTCCTTCGCGAGTGTATTCAGGGTATTCAAATATGAATTGATCGATTTTGTTGAGCACTTCCGTATTAGAATCCTTGTTCCAACTGTCTACCATAGTGATTGATTTTTCTTATGTCGTTTAACGGTCAAGCACCCACGAACCTGCCAAGCTGGCGCGGCGCTTGCCCCTCAGGGTCTTGATTTATTGCAAGCGCCGTGACAGCGCCAGGCAGGTTGCGCGCAGGCGCGTAAGCGCCGAAGCCGGGGGTGCCGTTGTTATGCGCTGTGCTGTTTCTGTGTCTCGACAGAAATACAAGAGCAGTCGTTTGCCTGACTTTCTCGGTCTTGCCTCTATCCGAACCCGACGTCTAGTCCGCCAGCAATTCACTTCCGATCGTTTCCTTTTGTTGTTCATCCATTCTTAGATGTGACAGCCGAGGGAGTTCTTTTAGGAGGTTCTCCATGCTTTCTGGGTAGCGAGTGCCTTCACCCCGCATATACTCCTCCACAATGGCGTCCTCAGAGATGCCAAGGTTTCTCAAAACAAGGGCGACGCCAACTCCAGTTCTATCTTTGCCTCCTGTACAATGCAGGAGAA
Organism: Candidatus Latescibacterota bacterium; assembly: GCA_965248435.1. GTDB lineage: Bacteria > Latescibacterota > UBA2968 > UBA2968 > CBDFJH01. The sequence continues at coordinate 3,858,450 of OZ252100.1, read as the reverse complement.
CAGGCCAGACAGTAAACTCCGCTAGTGTCCTATACAGTCTCTGAATCCACTCTTCGAAGACCTGAGCCGTGAAAACGTAGTTGTTCATCGAGCCATTGGGTGCAACTTGCAGCTGTTTGATGTTTTCGAGTTCGGGATCGGCCTCCCGTCTCAGGCTAATAACGGTCTCAACCCAGGGCAGATCACCCTTTTGCAGAGAATCAGGTAGGGCGCCGCTGCGATAGAGAGCGCACTGTCTAAGCATGCTTTCCACTAGGATTTCGTTGATGCCGAGTCCCACATCTCGAAGGTTCTTGATCTTTGTCATGAACTTTCTTGCTCGTTACACCATCATAGGCAATCTGGGTGTACAAACAATTGCCCTGGGGGTCTGCTCCCTAGTCTGCAGTTTCCACCACAGAAACAGCATTGGCGCATAACGTTCTCGCCATTTGCGAACCCGCCAAAGGCGGGTTGCCGTAAAGGCCAAGGAGCGAAAGCGACGCAGCGCAAGTGGTCGTGTTATAGGAAGTGCCAGCAGTCATGTTTCTAATTGGTTAGATCCTCAATTCTTGGCCACTCCTCTCCACATCCTCTTGAATGGTTCACCCGTTTCCCTATGCGGAATCTCCAAGTGGTCAAGTTGTAACTGGGACCATCCAGCAAAGAGTAACTTGAGTTCGGTCTGGGTGAAAAAGTGAACGGTCTGTCCATCTTCTTCTCTGATAAGATTCTTATCCAGTTCCTCCTCGGGTTTCCTACGCTTCTCACGCAGCCTTCGATCATCAATAGAGTTGACGTGAAAGATGAACACTCCCTCCGGACGGAGGATCCTTCTTACTTCTTGAATGACAGTGTCTGTGGTGCCACGGTCGAACATGTGAAGCGCTACGTTCGCCATTGCAGCATCGAAGCGCTTATCAACAAACGGCAGCCCATCGACCATGTCCGCCCGAATGAATGTCGCATCCTGAATCCTCTTAGGCTCCGCTAGATTAAGAGCGTGCTCAGAGAAATCCAGTCCAGTGACTTGAAACCCTTCCTCTGCCAGGCGGAGTACATCGTTTCCAGTCCCACACCCCAGATCCAGAATCGAATGGCAACCGTTCTCCCGAAAAAGTTCTATGAACGGATCGGTCCAAAGCCCTCCCCAGTCTAAATCACCTTCTTGCTCGAACCTTCGGTCCCATACACCGGAGTCTGCGTAGGGCACTTTCATGTTCAGCGCACCTCTTTCGATTCAATAGTTCCGAACATTCTTAACAACCACCCAGTAAGTTGAGCTGCTGGCATTTCCTATAACGTTCTCGCGGGCTGCGAACCTGCCGCAGGCAGGTTGGTGCGGAGGCCAAATGGCCGGAGCCGCAGCCCGTCGTGTTATATGCAGTGCAGCCAGGTTGCCGAGAGAAAACACATTTCTGTGGGGGTTAGTTTTCCCTTTCACCCGATCCGAAAAGGAAGTACTCTCCGCTGGTCTTGACCTTGACTTCCCATCCCAGTCGTTGTAGCCGTTCTGTCAACTCCTCTGGTTGGTAGAAGACTTTGTAAATCTTGAACGGCGTTCCGTCGTTTAGGTAGCGTTCGGTGATGTCGCCTTCATTCTCTCTCCGGTGATGGTCTCGCGCCGCCACGGTCTTGATTCCTTCTCGCAGTGTGTCCACGAAAGCCACTTTGCCTCCCGGTTTCACAGATTCTCCAACTCTATTCCAGAAGGTCTCAAACTGGTCGGGGGGGACATGAGAGAGCCAGCAGCCGAAGAAGACCAGATCATACCTTCCGCGCGGCGTCCAACTGAGTACATCGGCCTCTACGTACTCGATCTTCTCGTCTCCATTCCTACCCCGGTTCTTTGCTAGGACCTCCGGCGAAGAATCCACGGCCGTCACTCTGGCACCTGTCTCCCGAAAGAGCCTCGTCCACCAGCCGGTACCAGCAGCCAGTTCCAAAATCCTGTCCACATTCGCAAGAGCCCTCACCTCGGTTTCAACGGTGTTGATTTCTGCCCTGAATCGGTCATTCAGCTCTTGCCCGTGATCGTATCGCCCCCTGCGGAGGTACCAGTCATCGTACTCTGGAGCCCGAGCACGGTAGTACTCTACCTGCTCTGCAAGGATGGGATCTGGATGGTCCGAATCCAATCGACTCTCCATTCGAAAACCCTCTCCTGGCTGCATTGCATATAACGTTCCCGCCACTTGCGAACCCGCCGACTTGCCCTCCGAAGCTGCGAAGCAGCGAAGGAGGAAGGCGGGTTGCCGTCAGGCCAAGGCGCGAATGCGCCGCAGCGCAAGTGGACGTGTTAAGTGAAGTCCGACGCGGATACGCCCGCCGTACCAGCATTAAGAAACGATAAAGGGAGCATCCAAATCATTGTTGTCGACGATTATTGTTGCCCGTTCACTGGGTTGGCAGTTTTGGATGTAAATTTTCTGCCCCTCTATGTAGCGGCGGTTCTGCTCGGCATAGGGATCCGGATTTCCCTCTCCACGGAGAGCACATCTCGGAATTGAGTTCTCGAAATTCACGTCCAAGTAGATTGAATAATCCCATATGTCCCAAAGTTCAGGTCTATGCAAGAAAATCCCGTCGAACAAGAGAATCGACTCTGGCTCCGCGTACAGTTCGGGTGACTCAACGTGGGCGTCGGTCCTGTGGTCGAATGCCTTAGTGCGAAAGCGCCCAGACCCTCCAGGACTTAGAGGATTGAGAAGTAAGCCGAGAAGTTCCTCGTAGTTGTACGAGTCTTCGAAAAAACCTAACGGCGAATCTTTTCCCTGTCGGTATCTGATTGCTCGGGGATTGTGAAAGAAATCTACTGATGCACGGATTATAGGTCGGTTTTCGATGATTTCAGCGAGCTCGTCTGCAAATGTCGTCTTGCCGGCGCCATCTACACCATCGATCGCGACTTTTATCACATTGTCAGTAAGGTTCCCCCAGATTTCTGCAGCGATGCGCTGGAGGACCACAGCCCGCTTAGATTGCATGATTTGCGTAAACCCCTTCGTCGGGTTTCACTTAACGTTCTCGGCACCCACGAACCTGCCGACTCTTCACGAAGGCCGTCAGGCATCTATCAGAGCAGACTGGTAAGGCGGGAGGCAGGTTTCAGCGGAGGCGCGTATGCGCCGGAGCCGTGGGTGCTCGTGTTACACGCCGGCGCACCAAAGGGTTAGTCAGTCTGCTGTTTGAGGAGATCGTAGAGCGCTTTATAGACCGACCGGATTCCGTGACAGCGAAACTTCTTGCTTTCCTTCTCTAGGTCGTACTCGTAGAAGATCACTCCGGAGAGAAGGATATCTCCCTGCGGGTCCTTTATTCGTGGTACGCCCTCCGAGTCGCCGTGAACCTTAACGTGCCATATAGGACCACCGCTCATTCCCTGGTTGGTCTTCAACTCTGGATGCTCGCCGGAGGCTGATAGGGTGTCCATCAATGTGAAATCGAACTCCAGGTCGTAGTAATCATGGCCAGCCTCTTCGTGGGATCCGCTGAGGTAGCACACGTGGTTGAGGCAGTAGAAGCAGAAACCCTCGGCGCCATCCATCCCGGTCACGAGTTCGTACGGAAAGCCACGAGCAAGCCAGAAGCCTGTCGTGGGCGGTCCCTCCTGCTGGAGCGCGGCGTCGCGCCGTTTGTCCAGATTGTAGAAGCCCTTGGTGGCCGATATTGATCCAACCAAGTGGTCCGGAAGTAATATCAATGCCAGGTCAGGGCCATCAATGGCCTTCCCTGACGCCGGTTTTGCAGACTTCACAAAGCGTACATGCGTAATGTCTAAAGACATTACTGCCGTTGCACTTTCCTTTCTGAAGTCAGTCCAGATCTTAACACTCTCCGGTTCTTCTCTTTCCAGAGCCTCAGCGACATGTCGGGCAGTGATGATAGTGGGCTCACCGCCTATGGTAGCCAGCATGCCGCTAGCAGTCCAGTTCACGTTTACATGCCCATCTTGATCCCTCGACGCAGCCGCCAACGCAACTAGATAGTCGTTGGTGACCTCGATTACCTCTTGGATTTCTTCGGGCGGGATGTCAGATACGGAAAAAGAGTCTTTCATCATTGCTCCAAGGGAACTCCATCAGGAACATCATCCTATCGGTTGTTTCAGGAAGAACCTGCTGGCGTGTAACGTTCTCGCGGGCTGCGAACCTGCCAAGCGGGCGCGGCGCTTGCCACCCACGATTTTCTTGAGCAAGTGCCGTGACCGCGATGAGGCAGGTTGGGCGAGGGGCGAATGCCACGAGCCGCAGCCCGTCGTGTTACACGCCGGGCACATCCACACCACATGTAAAAAGCATCGCCTCCTCATCAAGCCAACGTGCCTGGCTCCTGGCGTGCGCGCAACTGCCCCAAATGGTCGCTGTCGTGGATACAAATCAGGAGTAGCCACGATTTGACGCTCATGGGTCCGTGGTGAGTCCTCGTTGTCGTCTCCCCCCGGTCGGTTGACAACAGGAGAGGAAGCACACTCTTGAGATGGCCGTTTGCCGCCTGCACGACCTCCAGGGCAAGGCAGCGGTCTAGAAGTATAGGCTCGTGCGCTGCGTTGCTCGCGACCACTTCGGGCGGCCTCGGAACAATGCTTTCGCTCAGTCCGGCGGTCGCGGTTGCCTCGGTCAGCGCCCACAACAGGCGGTCGGTGTTGTGGCTGACGATCTCACCCGCCGTCCAGCCAGTCTCCCCAGGCAGGCGGTCAGGCGCCGGTTCGAAGGCCAGCGCGGGAAGCCCCTCCAGACAGTGGAGCATCTGCGCGCGCAGGCCCAGGCAAGTGTCGGCCAACTCGCTAGCTTGGAGTGCAGTGCTCTCCGTCAACAGTGTTGATCGAGGCTTGGAGTGAAAGACCCGCTGCACGATTATGGATAGGGCTTCGGGCATCAGCACCTTTGAGCCATCCTTGTGTGCCTGGCGTGTAACGGTCTAGGCACTTGCGAACCCCGTAGGGGTTTGCCGAGGGCCGCACGGCCCGAGCCGCAAGTGCCTTGTTAACTGCTGTCGTGGCCGTAGAACTTTTGACAGTCAGCTATTCCTCGGCTCCTGCATTCTGGAGCAACAGAATAAGGTCAGAATAGCGTTCCTTGTTTGAATCGACGGCAGATCCTAAGGCCATCTTGGCTAACTCCAAGGCTGTTCTACCCTTACTGTCTTTCAAATTGACATCCGCATTATTATCCAGAAGCGCTTGCACGACAGTCCGATGACACTTGACTGCCGCGCCCATCAAAGCCGTAACCCTATATATATCCGTGGCGTTCACATCTGCGCCCTTTTCTAGGAGCACTTCTAAAATAGTCGTATGGCCCTTACGAGCTGCCACCATCAGGGCTGTATGGCCATTCTTACTTTGTGCATCCACGTCTGAACCTCTATCCAACAGTACTTCTACAATGTCTGTATGTCCCTTTCGAGCTGAGCATTTCAGAGCTGTATTGCCACCTTCGTCCCTCAAGTTCACATCAACGCCCTTCTCAACCAAGGCTTGGACAGTGGATATGTCTCCGGCAAATGATGCCCGTATTAGGGGAATATCAATGTCTGGCCTAAACCGTACCCGCTCAAGCCGCAACGTCCGCGCAATGCCAATGTGAGCATTCTTTTCCGCCCACCTCAATGCCGTGTAACCATTCCCGTCTTCTGCATTCACCCTAGCCCCCGCATCCAGTAACACCTGTACGATTGATTCGTAACCCGCTGCTGAAGCTAGCATCAAAACTGTCCTACCCCCGCGGTTTTGAGTGTTCATATGGGCACCCGCGTCCAACAGGGTTTGAACGGTTGTGATATTTCCTTTCACTGCCGCATACATTAAAGCTGTCCTGCCTTCCGAATCTATTGCATTTGCAGCTGCTCCTGAATCCAACAACATTTGTGTAATGTGTGGATTGGGGTTCATCGCCGCATCCATTAGAGCTGTCATGCCTTTCTGGTCCTTAGCATTCACATCTGCAACTAAATCTAGAGCGACTCTCAAGGCGGCGCTGTCATTTTCGGCTACTGCTTGAGTCAGGTCAAGGTTCACATCTCTTCCGAAAGAAGAATCTGACAAAAGCAGGACAGATACCAGGGCCACAACAGCTACAGACAACATGGTTCTCCTTGCTTTGACACCCAGGCCACGATTGCAGTTAACGATTAAGCGTGTATCCGGAGTCGGAGAAGCGTGGACGGGAGCGGGATTCCGGATACACGGTGTTGAACGAAGCCGCTTCACCTGCCTATGGGGATTGGATGAGTGATTCTTGTGTAAGGACCGCTGGGCTGGCCCAGTCATCGGACCGTATTTGAAGCTGTTTGGAGGGGCCGATGTCGCAGGATCCCATAGTCGCTCTACCAAGCTCAAAGAGTGGACAGACTACTGCCGTGTTGGGTGGTTGGGCTTGCGGGCAAGGGATGGTGTAGGAGCTCAAGCTACGGCAACATGTGCCGGAGGCGCTCGCAGAGGCGCGAGGGTTCCGACTGTGAGCATAGGGCCTCCGCACTGCGCACAGACCTGAAGATCGATGCCTGTTACCCGGAGCAGAAGGTCCTGCCAGGTCGCCTTTGTGGCTGCGGAAGCCGTCGTGCATACAGTGCCCAGGAGCCTACGGCATCGTGCGAGCTTTTTCCGGCGACCCCGATTGCTGAGCAGTCCGTAGTGCCGGATCTTCACGAAGCCATCCGGCAGGATGTGAAGCAGGAACCGCCGGATGAACTCGTAGGCATCGACGGTCATCAGCTTCCGTCGGTTGCCGGCCTGGCGGTCCCGGTAGTGGAATGAGACCCGGTCGCCCTCACAGGCGACCAGCCGGTGGTTGGAGATGGCGATCCGGTGTGTGTATCGTCCCAGATAGGCCACGATGCGTTCTGGATCCGCAAAAGTCGGCTTGACGTAAACGGTCCATTCTCTCTGGTAAAGACCCCGAAGCAGATCGAAGAACGCATCTTCCAGTGGAGCACTCAATCCCGGGAACGCCAGAAGGCCTTCCTGGTGCGCGTCCTTCAGGAACGCAAGGAACTTCCCCCGGAACAGTCGGGACAGAACTTTTACGGGTAGAAAGAAGCCCCGTCGCGCCGCCTTCCATTCCTGACCGTCGTGGGTCAGCCCACCTCCAGTTACGATACAGTGCAGATGCGGGTGGTCGATGAGTGTCTGAGACCATGTATGAAGCACGGCGGTAAAGCCGATCTGCGCTCCAAGATACTTCCGTTCCCGCGCCAGCTCCAGAAGACTCTGCGATGCGGCTTTAAACACCAGGTTGTAGATCAGCTTCTGGTTCCGCAGAGCAAGCGGCCGCAGGGGCTCGGGCAACGTGAAGACGACGTGGAAGTATGGGATCGGAAGGAGATCCTCTTTACGAGCGTCGATCCATCGTTCGGTCGTCAGGAACTGGCACTTCGTACAGTGCCGGTTGCGGCAGGAGTTGTAGGCGATCCGCTTCGCTCCGCAGTGTCCGCACACTTCCACGTGTCCGCCCAGCGCAGCTGTTCGGCAGATCTGGATAGCCCGCATGGCCCGCTTCTGCCGAAGCGGCATGTGATCACCGTATTCTACTTGATAGCTGTCTCCGTGGGCCCGGAAGATGTCGGCGACTTCGAGAGCCTGTGACATGGCCGACCTCCGCTACGAAGTCGGCTTGTCTTCATCTCCCAAAAGGTCCAGGGGGCTTCTGATACGCGTGAGGTCCCGGGTGGTGACGTGGAGGTAGACGGTGGTGGTTCGAATGCTCGTGTGACCCAACAGTTGTTGGACGAAGCGGATGTCGACTCCGTTGTCCAGAAGATGCGTGGCGAAGCTGTGACGCAGCGAGTGGACACTCGCACGCTTTTGTATCTCCGCGCGTCGGCAGGCCTGCTCGAAGACTTTCTGGACAGTGCGAGCATGGAGCGGCGCGTCCGGTCTTTCGCCGGGGAACAGCCAATCGCGAGACGGGTTGGTGCGCCAATAGACGCGGAGTGCCTTTAAGGCCTCCTGGGCCAGAAGCGTCTCTCGCTCTTTTTGGCCTTTGCCCCGCACACGGATCAGCATCCGGTCACTGTCGATATCGGAAAGCTTTAGCCCGATGGCCTCACTCAGTCTGAGCCCGCCAGAGTAAATGACCATCAGCAGCGTACGGTGTTTCAGGTTGTTGGTCCTGTCGATCAGCCGCTGCACTTCCTCTGTGGAGAGTACCACCGGGAGCTTCTTTGCCTTCTTCGCACGAGGGATGCCCCACTCGACCCAGTCACGCTTCAACGTCGTTTGGAACAGAAACTTCAGCCCGCTGTATACCTGGTTGACATAGCTTTGGGACAGCTTCCGCTCAGTGATCAGATAGTGCAGATAGGCGCGGATCTCTTCTTCGCTGAGCCGGTCGGGCGGTGTCTTGCAGTAACGACACAGCCCGGCCACTCCGCTCACGTACGCCTTCTGCGTATCCGGATCTAAACCTTTCAACTGCATGTCCCGGATCATTCGCTTCCGATGCTTGGTCATGGCTCTCTCCTTCTGCTGATGGTGGACGTTGTTAGCAGAAGGAGGATGCGAAGCACAGAGCCATTTGCAAAGTGGCTCCGGACTTGCACGGTATCATATCCTGGTTGTCAAAGAGCAAAGGCCTTGCAGCAGGCCACCGCGAAGCGGTTTAGTTCAACTTCTGCATTCGCGCACCATGTGCGCAGATTCCACCTGTAGGGCAGATAAAATGCACTGCGTAAATCCTGCCAATAATATAGATAATGCGCCCTATTACGTGAATGCCTTTCTATAGATACACCTAATATTCTGAACCATAGAACCTAATTTCCATCAGGTCGTCTAAAGGACCGTGCTTTCATCCCTTTCTGACCCGCTCCGCCAATCCCTGTTCCACGAGCTCGCGATTCAGAAACCGTCCCTTCGCCAGCGCTTCTTCCGCCTTTTCTGCCTCAGGCAGGTAGAACAGGTCGGCCAGGTACCGATCGTATTTGTCCGGCTTCGTCGTCGTCACGACGACGAACGGGACGCTCTCCAGCGCCTCCGCGACGAAGTCCCTGGCACGCACGCCCTCCGCCGTCTTGATCTCGGGCGTGTCGATCCCCCGCAGCCTCACCTTCTGCCGCGCCCACACGCGGAAACCGCAGTCGATGTCCAGCCAGACCGTATCTCCGTCGATGACGCGCAGAACGCGCGCCACGTAGGTATAGAATGCGGCGGTTCGCTCGACGGCTTCGGCGAAGCGGTATTTCTCTGGCCCCTGGCGGGTCGCGTTCAGGAACTGCCCTCCGCGGAACCTCTCCGCATCCGGAATCGGCCACGCGAGCTGAGTCCCGAATCCCAGGTCCAGCCGGAGACTGCGTTCCTGGAATTGAGGCGCCTCGACCAGCTTGTAGGTGTAGAACTGTCCGCGCAGGGCCGGCAGCTGGTGAGCAGCCTTGACCTCGGTCGCGGCCAACCCGGATCCTTCAAACGCGCCGGACCGGATCTGCGCCTCCAGGTCTCGAACGCTCCAGCGATGCTCCTGGGCGGCGGCCTCAGCCGCCTCCCGCTGGGCGTCCGTGGGCAGCTTCAGCAGGGCCCGGTAGTGGGTCCAACCCAATTTTCCACGCGCGTGGAAAATTGGGCGAAATCGATAAAAAGCCACGGCCTCATACAGGATCGAGTTGCTGAGCCCAACGTCGGCCGCGAGCCGCGCCACGGTCTGCTCGCCGTATGCGGCCGGGTGCGCGAGCAGGTATTCGCTCACGGCCCCGCCGATCGCGTGGTAGGTCAGCAGCGTCTCACGCGCCACCGCCGCAGCGGCGCGCGCCTTGCCCTCCTGGAGGAGCAGGGCCACCTCGTCCCTCAGGGCCCCGTATCCGTATCCGTCAGTCAGAATCGTCTCGGTCATTCCTGGAAGCTCCTCGTCTAATCACCTAGTAAGAAAGCTGGCTCCAAAGCTGCGTCATGGAATAGACAGTTTCTCGATTCGATGTTCACGATCGATCTTGTTCCCGAGTGTTTTCCCGCCATCCTCACAATTCAGAGGAATTTGTTCGGGGCGAGGGGCGGACGCTGGAGACAAATGAGAAGGCCGTGGGTGCTCGAAATTAGATCGGAGTAACGCTGAAGTCTTCTAGGATCACCTTGGAGATCCCATTTCCATAGGCCAACCCAAAGACACCCACATCCTGCGTATCCGCGGTGTCCTCCAGGATATAATGGCCTCTGAGACGTATCCGATTTGGCCCCTTCCCCGCCTGGTTCTCCTTCCAGTTCTCGCCATCCTCACTTACGTAGGCTCCGAAGTCCTTGCCCCGCTTCTCGAGTTTCAACCACAAAGGGATGCGTTCTCCTCCCCATCCCGAACCATCTGCCGGGTCAAATTTTCCATCCCCGTCAAGGTCGACACAAAAAATCATGAATCCGCCGTACTTGATGACGTGAAAATATTTGGCGAAACCCGGAGACCCATCGTCCGTCATCACGTTTCGTGCAACCAGACCCGCCCCCGCGTATTCCCCCGTATGATTGTCCTGATGGATCAAACGGCAGACCGCCGTGTAGTCGCCCACAATCCTTGGAAGGTAGACAGCTGCGTGCTGCTCGAATGTTCCGCGTTCCCCACCCGCGTGAATCTCGATGCGACCGTCGTGATGGTATAGGAATCGCCCGTCAGTATTTGCATACGTGCAATATTTTAAGGGGGGATAATCTCCTACCCTGAGCGGAAGTAAAGACTGCACACCCTTGAAATCATCGAAGGTCACAAACGAAGATTCTCCCGGTTCCAGCAAGATCTCCTTCTTGATTATATGCCCGGCTGCATCCAGCATCAGTTCCGCCACGCTGCGCTTTCCTCCGATATTCTGAACCGGGACCTTCACCCACGAAGCCTCAGGCTTACCCTCTTCCAGCCGCAGTTCGAGTGGCCCGGGATGCGTGAGCGTGCAAGGCATCTCTCGAACGGTTACGGTCTCCAGCACGCTGCCCACTTGTAGCGCGTGGTTTCCGGACCGATAGATCGGTTCCGTCTCAAACGCTACCGTCCTGCACTCCCCTGGCCCGAGAAGCACCCACCTTCCACCCAGTGTTTTGCTATCCTCGGTCACCTTCAGCAGAAATGCACCTGCGCTCCCCTCGTTCTTGAGCTTGACCTTGATCGTGAGTGCCGTGCCGGGATCGATCTCCCTTTCCATCTCCAGAACAGAGCTCGAAATACGGTCAGCCAGAGGTCGGACATCCCCTGAAATCGCGTCCCACCGGGCAAAAGAGGCCTCCGATGCGTCCTGAAAGTCGTTGCCCAGAAATCGGACATCCGACAGCCCTCCTTCCCCAACCTGAAGATACGTATTGACGCCTTTCGCGCCACAGCCCCGGATCTCTACATCTGAAGCGTTCCCGATCGTCACCCCACGGTCAGCCCTTGCCTCACCCTGTATCGATACGCTGTCCCAGGTAAACCCATCTGCCCGATCCACCTCCGCAATGCTCTCCAACGGTTCTCGGAGATCGAACGTCACGTCCCGGACCATCAGGTTTTTCGTGTAGAGACAGGACAGCCATTTCGTCATGCTGTTCCTGGAATGAACGAACCGGGAGTTCTTGATCGCAACGTTGCTGATCGAGACTTGCTCGGTCCCGTGGATCCTCGAGGGTTCGCGCATGCCGGAAACAAGCAGATTGTCGAAAACCAGATCTGAGACAGCCGCCTCATCCACGCCCATCGTTGTGATGTCAATTACATTCCACACGTCTCTTACGATGACGTTTGAAAACACCACATTTTCAATGATCCGTTCCTTGTTCTCCTTCAGCTTGGGGCGCATAAGCTGGATCGCAAACATGCTTTGTGCGTTTTCAAACATGCAATTCGATACCAGGATGTTTCTGAAAACCCCTGCCGTCGCCGTCCCGATCTTGATCGCAGGATGTGTCCCGCGCTTCCCGATGTTCCGAATCACGGTGTTGGAGATAATCAAGTCCTCTGTTACATCGTTGTATCCGGAAGTGTTCTTGATGCACAGCGGGTCGTCGTAGGTCCTTTCGATCACGCAGCCGTCGTAGAGAACCCGGCTGCAGCTCTCGGTTGTGAACCCACCGTTGTCGCAATCCAGTACGTTGACCCTAAGGATCCGGACATCTTCGCATTCGACAAAAGTCGTGCACCACCCCGGAGAACGAATGACTGCGATATCCCGAACCGTCACATCCCGGCAACCCTCGAACAGGATCGTCATCGGACCTCGATTGCCGTCTTCACAAGCCGCATCGTTTCCATCGATCACGCCCGGTCCGCATACCGTTACATCATGAAGGTCGATTCCCCGAACGAAGTAGCCCGCGCAACTGGCCACTCTGCAAAACTCCTTGTCCTCCGTAAACGCACCATAATCAGACATATTCTTGCTCCCAAGCAGCACCGCCCCCTGACCAACCTCAAACGTCATGTTGCTTCTCAAATAAAAGGTCGAGCATAGATACGTGCCCGAAGGAAGGGTGACCACCCCCCCACCCGCCTCGGCACACGCGTCGATCGTCTTCTGGATCGCCTCCGTATCCAGCGTCACGCCGTCCCCCTTCGCCCCGAACTCCTTTACATTATATATACTCGACATTGTCAGCTCCCTCATCTCAAAAATCAAGCTGAAATTCGCCACCTGGAGCCTACCCGATGCGCGACCGCGTTCTATCTAGTCGCTTTCCGATCCACGATCCACAGTCTTGCGGTACCCGGTACCCGTGTTTTGATTCCCCGGTACCCGTTATCAGCTTTTCGTAACGCCGAAGTCTTCTACAATCACTTCGGATATCCCGCCGCCGTAAGCAAGCCCGAAAACACCCACATCCTGTATATCCGCAGTGTTTTCCAGGACAAAGTGGCCCCTGAGGAGCTTTCGCTTGCCCCCCTTCATCGCCTGGTTCTCCTCCCAGTGCTCGCCATCCCCGCTTACGTAGGCCCGGAAGTCCTTTCCCCGCCTCTCGATCTTCAACCAGAAAGGGATGCGCCCGCCTTGCCCGCCGCCCCCCACGTCCAGTTTTCCATCCCCATCGCTGTCGACGCGAAAATTCATAAACCCACCGTACTTGATGACACGATGATACTTGGCGTGACCTGCAGACCCATCGTCCGTCATCGCGTTTCGTGCAATCAGACCCGCGCCCGCATATTCCCCCGTATGGTTGTCCTGATGGATCAAACGGCAGACCGCCGTGTAATCGCCCACAATCCGCGGAAGGTAGACAACTGCGTGCTGCTCGAATGTTCCACGTTCCCCCCCCGCGTGAATCTCGATGCGACCGTCGTGATGGTATAGGAATCGCCCTTCCGTATTTGCATACGTGTAATACTCTAAGGGGGGATAATCTCCTACCCTGAGCGGAAGCAAAGACGGCACTCCTTTGAAATCATCGAAAGTTATATAGGAAGATTCTCCCGGTTCCAGCGAGATCTCCTTCTTCAACCTATGCCCGGCTGCATCCAGCATCACCTCCGCCACGCCGCGCTTTCCCCCGATATTCTGGACCGGGACCTTCACCCACGACGCCTCAGGCTTACCCTCTTCCAGCCGCAGTTCGAATGGCCCGGGATGCGCGAGCGTACACGGGGCCTCTCGAACGGTCACCTCCTCCGTCACACCGCCGACCTCGATCACGTGGCTTCTGGACGGATAGATCGGTTCCGTCTCGAACGCCGCGGTCCTGCGCTCTCCCGGTCCGAGGAACACCCACCGGCCACCCAGCGTTTTGCCGTCCTCGATCACACTCAAAAGAAACGCGCCTGCCTGTCCCTCGTTCTGGAGCTCTGCCTTGATCGTGAGCGCCGTTCCGGGATCGATTTCCCTCTCCATCTCGAGGACGGAGCACGAAACACGGTCGGCCAGAGGTCGGACGCGCCCCGAAATCGCGTCCGACTCGGCCAGGAAAGCTTCCCACGCATCCTGCAGATCGTTCCCCAGAAATCGAATATCCGCCAGCCCTCCTTCTCCGACTTGAAGATAGGTATGGACGTTCTTCGCAGTGCAGCCCCGGATCTCAACACCGGCAGAGTTATCGACCGTGACGACACAGTCACGCACCGCATCGCCCAGTAAGGAAACCCTGTCCCACGTAAACCCGTCCGTCTTGTCAAGCTCCACGACCCTGTCCAGCGGCTCCCGGAGATCGAACGTCACATCCCGAACCGTCAGATTTTTCGTGTAGGAACAGGACAGCCATTTGGTCATGCTGCTCTGGGAATGAACGAAGCGGGAGTTCTTGATCGCGACGTTGCTGATCGAGACCTGCTCGGTCCCATGGATCTTCGAGGACTCGCGCATGCCGGAGACCAGCAGATTGTCGAAAACCAAATCTGAAACGGCCGCTTCATCCACGGCCATCGTCGTGATATCGAATACATCCCGCACGTCCCGCACGGTGACGTTCGAAAACATCACGTTTTCGATGATCCGCTCCTTCGTCTCCTCCAGCTTGGGTCGCATGAGCTGGATGGTAAACATGCTCCTTACGTTTTCGAAGATGCAGTTCGACACCAGGATATTTCGGAAAACCCCGGAGGTCGCCGTCCCGATCTTGATCGCTGGATGCGTGGTATTCCGAATCACCGTGTTGGAGATAATCACGTCCTCCGTCACATTCTTGTAACGGTGTCGCTTAGGGTCACCCGGCCTTCCTTCGTTCTTGATACACAGCGGGTCATCATGGGTCGTATCGATCACGCAGCCGTCGTAGAGAACCCGCCTGCAGCTCACGATGTTGATCCCATCGCACTCGCAATCCCGTGCGTTGACCCTCAGAATCCGTAGATCTTCACACTCAACGAAGGTCGTGCACCACCCCGGAGCGCGAATGATCGTGATGTCTCGAACGGTGACGTCCCGGCAATCCTCGAACAGGATCGTCATCGGCCCCCGATTGCCATCTTCGCGAACCGCTTCGTTTCCGTCGATCACGCCCGGTCCGGATATCGTCACATCCTCAAGGTTGATGCCGCGGATGAAGTAGCCCGCGCAGCCGGCCACCCTGCAAAACTCCTTGTCCGTAAATGCACCATAATCTGACAGGTTCTTGCTCCCCAGCAGTACTGCTCCCTGACCGACCTCAAACGTGATCCGGCTCTTCAAATAAAAGGTCGAGCATAGATAGGTACCCGTGGGAAGGGTAACGGTCCCTCCGCCCGCCTCGGCGCAGGCATCGACCGTCTTCTGGATCGCCTCCGTATCCAGGGTCACGCCGTCCCCCTTCGCCCCGAACTCCTTTACATTATAAATGCTCGACATTGTCAGCTCCTCATCTAAAAAATCAAGCTGAAATTCGCCGCCTGGAGCCTACCCGATGCACGGCCGCATTCTATCCGGCTAGTTTACGATCCACGATCCACGATTCACGGTTTTACGGTACCCTGTACCCGTGTTTTGATTCCCCGGTACCCGTTATCAACTTTTCGTAACGCTGAAGTCTCCTACAATCACCTTAGAGATCCCATTCCCATAGGCCAACCCAAAGACACCCACATCCTGTGTATCCGCTGTGTTCTCCAGGGTATAATGGCCTCTGAGAAGCTTGCGCTTGCCCGCCACCATCGAGTGGTTCTCCTCCCAGTGCTCGCCATCCTCACTTACGTAGGCTCGGAAGTCCTTGCCCCGCCTCTCGAGTTTCAGCCAGAAAGGGATGTGACCTATTCCCCATCCCGAACCATCTGCCGGGTCAAATTTTCCATCCCCGTCAATGTCGACACAAAAAATCATGAATCCGCCGTACTTGATGACGCGAAAATATTTTGCGAAACCCGGAGACCCATCGTCCGTCATCACGTTTCGTGCGACCAGACCCGCGCCCGCGTATTCCCCCGTATGGTCGTCTTGATGGATCAAACGGCAGACCGCCGTGTAATCGCCCACAATCCGTGAAAGGTAGACAGCTGCGTGCTGCTCGAATGTTCCACGTTCCCCACCCGCGTGAATCTCGATGCGACCGTCGTGATGATATAAGAATCGCCCGTCAGTATTTGCATACGTACAATACTTTAAGGAGGGAAAATCTCCTACTCTGAGCGGAAGTAAAGACTGCACACCCTTGAAATCATCGAAAGTCACAAACGAAAACTCTCCCGGTTCCAGCAAGATCTCCTTCTTGATTGTATGCCCGGCTGCATCCAGCATCACTTCCGCCACGCTGCGCTTTCCTCCGACGTTCTGAACCGGGACCTTCACCCACGAAGCCTCAGGCTTACCCTCTTCCAGCCGCAGTTCGAGTGGCCCGGGATGCGTGAGCGTGCAAGGCGTCTCTCGAACAGCTACTGTCTCTACTACACCGCCCACTTGCAGCGCGTGGTTTCCGGACCGATAGATCGGTTCCGTCTCAAACACTACCGTCCTGCACTCCCCTGGCCCGAGAAGCACCCACCTTCCACCCAGGGTCTTGCCATCCTCGGTCACATTCAGCAGAAATGCACCTGCACTCCCCTCGTTCTGAAGCTTGACCTTGATCGTGAGTGCCGTCCCGGGATCGATCTCCCTTTCCATCTCCAGAACGGAGCTCGAAATACGGTCAGCCAGAGGTCGGACATCCCCTGAAATCGCGTCCCACCGGGCAAAAGAGGCCTCTGATGCATCCTGAAAGTCGTTGCCCAGAAACCGGATATCCGACAGGCCTCCTTCCCCAACCCGAAGATACGTATTGACGCCTTTCGTGCCACAGCCCCGGATCTCTACATCTGAAGCGTTCCCGATCGTCACCCCACGGTCAGCCCTTGCCTCACCCTGTATCGATACCCTGTCCCAGGTAAACCCATCTGCCCGATCCACCTCCACAATGCTTTCCAACGGTTCTCGGAGATCGAACGTCACGTCCCGGACCATCAGGTTTTTCGTGTAGAGACAGGACAGCCATTTCGTCATGCTGCTCCGGGAATGAATGAAGCGGGAGTTCTTGATTGCAACGTTGCTGATCGAGACTTGCTCGTTCCCGTGGATCCTCGAGGGTTCGCGCATGCCGGAAACGAGCAGATTGTCGAAAACAAGATCTGAGACAGCCGCCTCATCCACACCCATCGTTGTAATGTCAATTACCTCCCGCACATCTCGTGAGATGACGTTTGAAAACATCACATTTTCAATGATCCGTTCCTTGGTCTTCTTGAGCTTGGGACGCATAAGCTGGATCTGGAACATGGGCCCGACGTTTTCGAAGATGCAGTTCGAGACCTGGATGTTTCGGAAAACACCCGCAGTGTCCGTGCCGATCTTGATCGCCGGATGCGTCGCGTGGCGGATCGTGGTATTGGTAATGAGGACATCTTCGACGAGGTCTTTGTAGAAGGAGGGACGCTCGGGCCTGCCTTCGTTCTTGAGGGAGAGGGGGTCGTCACCGCTTCTTTCGATCACACAGCCGTCAATGAGCACCCGCCGGCAGCTTATGATGTAGATACCATCCGCAAAGCTATCGCGGATCTTTACGCCCAAGATGCGGATATCCTCACATTCCAGAAAGCCCGTGTTCTCTGCTGGCGCCCGAACAACGGTTATATCTTGAAGCGTGACGTTCTGGCAACCTTCGAAGAGAATCAGGCGCGGACCTCGATTGCCGTCTTCACGAACCGCATCGTTTCCATCGATCACACCCGGTCCGCGCATCGTCACATCATGAAGGCCGATGCCCCGAATGAAGAAACCCGGACAACCAGCCTCAAGGAGTTTTGCAGAGTGGCTGGTTGTCCGGGCTGCTTCATTTCTGTAAAACTCCTTGTCGTCCGTAAATGCACCATAATCAGACAGATTCTTGCTCCCAAGCAGCACCGCCCCCTGACCAACCTCAAACGTCATGTTGCTTCTCAAATAAAATGTCGAGCATAGATAAGTACCCGGGGGAAGGGTCACCACGCCTCCGCCTGCCTCGGCACACGCGTCGATCGTCTTCTGGATCGCCTCCGTATCCAGCGTCACGCTGTCGCCCTTCGCCCCATAGTCCTTTACATTATATATGCTCGACACTGTCAGACCTCCAACGACACGGGCTGCCCCTTAATCCGCAATCCGCAATCCGCATTGAGTAACCCACTGCCTACCCCTTCGGAATCTGCAGCGCATAAAGCTTCGAATTATTCATGGTGAACCTCACTCTAACTGGAAGATGCCCTCCGATATCCGACCTCCCTTTCCAGGTGAACGTATGCGCCAGGCTGTCCCCCTTGAATGTGTCGCACTCATCATTCGAATACCCCTCGATCGGAAATCCGTCCACGTTCAGCAGCTCGGCCTCGATGAAACCCTTCGAGGCATCCACGTTAACCTCCAGGCGGTTGCCGTGCGAGTAGAGCGGTTTGGTGAGCAGCGTCGGCGGGTAGTTCTTCGTTCGGTGCGTATTCTCGAACGCGTCGATCGACGCGAAGCCGTCCACCCGCAGCTTGGCCAATCCAAGGCCAACGGACTTGCCCTGCGCATCGTGCAGCCCGGCCACCCCCGTGTAGTAGAACCAGAGCTCGTCGTTCAGCCGAATCGGCGCTTGAATTGCCGATACCATGCCCCAGTCCCAGCTCCCTTCCGGTCCCAGAGGCAAAAAAGGCCCGGTCCTGAGCCGCTCCCAGTGGAAGCTGTCTCTGCTGTAAGCGAGCCAGATGTCGAAATCGTCTTTCGCGGTGTGATGGACATTCAAGAAGCCGAGGTAGACGCTCTCGTAGAACGTCCCCCTCATGCCGTAAAAATCGGTGTCGAAGGGGTCCAGCGGATCCTTGTCCATAATCGGCTCCGACATCGACCAGTGGACCAGGTCGTTGCTCTGGATCCTCAGGAGCGACCGCTCCGTCCGGTGCCGAAGCGTCGGCTTGGGATATCGGTTGCGACAAAATCCCAGGTACTTCTTACTCTCGGGATCATACATCACAGACAGGGTTTCATCTCCCCGGTTGTGGCTGAACGGCCCCGGGTCCGGCGTCCAGTTGAGGCCGTCCGGTGAATAGTAGACCATCGGGTGCTGCAGCCCCTCCTTCGAGGCCATCGACCGCCCCATCTTGTATTGCCTGGAAGGATCACCGGCCCTCGGATCCTTGAAGGCGAATTGGGCCTTGCCCTCGTGAACGATGTTCGTGTCGTTTCCCGCGCTGTCCTTCACCAGGCCGAGTTCCGGCCGGTCCCACGTGATGCCATCCTGAGAAGTCGCGTACATACAATTGTAAACGTGCCTTCGGCCCTCATCCTCGTGCGTCAGGCCGCAGTACCACATCTTCCAGATCTCGTCCTCCTCGTCGTAGGTGATGCCGTTCGGATGCGGGGCCGTCTCTCCCTCCCAGTCGTGGGCCTTCTTCATGATCGGATTGCCCTCGTAGCGCTCGGGCTGGTTGATGATTCGGGTCACGAACGCCGTCGCCCTCAGCAGGTGCCCCGGAATGTCCTCCTCGATCCGGTCCACCCCTTCACTCCATCCATCCAGGTCTGTCCGTGGACGCGCGGGAGGTTGTACCCATCGGGCGGTTTCTGAAGACCGGGGCGATATCCACCGCGTCGTCTCGATGATGTGGTCGTCCACGAACAGCTGCTTGCGCGTGCCGATGTTCACGACGTTTTCTGAGCCTGGAACCTGAACCCTCATTGCTGTAACCCCCCTCATTTCCAATCGAGTGACCTGATACCTGATTTCAGGTACCTGATTCTCAAGATTGGGCCAAATTTCGCCGTCTGGAGGCCCTTAGCCACGTTCTGTAGCCGCTTTTCGATCCACGATTCACGATTCACGATCCCCGGTTTTACGGTACCCGGTACCCGAACCCCGGTACCCGGTCATCACTCTTTGGGAATCTGCAACGCATACAGCTTCGCGTTATTCATCGAGAATCGGATCCTCGCCGGAAGGGCTCCCCCGATATCCGAGTTTCCATTCCAGATGAACGTGTGCGCCAGACTGTCCCCATGAAAGGTGTCGCACGCTTCGCTGGAAAATCCATCGATGACGTATCCGTCAACGTTCAACAGCTCGGCCTCGATAAACCCTTCAGAGGCATCCACATTCACAACGAGGCGGTTGCCCGGTGAATGGAGGGGTTTGGTAAGAAGCGTAGGCGGAAAATTCTTTCCGGGCTGTTGAATCGCACGTTTTTTCTTGTGTTCATTCGGAAAGGCGTCGATAGACACGAAGCCATCCAGGCGCAGCTTTGCCAGCCCGACATACCTGTTCTTTTCCAGCGCATCGTGGAACCCGTCGGTCCCCCTGTAGTAGACCCAGATTTCATCGTCCACCTGTATCGGTGCCTGAAACATCATCACCATGCCTCCCTCCCAACTCCCTTCGGGCCCCCTCGGCATAAAGGGCCGGCTCCGGAGCCGCTTCCAGCGGAAGCTGTCTCTGCTGTGGGCAAGCCATATATCCATCGTGTCGGGAGCCGTATGGTGTACATTCACGAAACCGAGGTACATGCCCTCGTAGCACACGCCGCTCATGCCGTAGAAATCGGAGTCGAACGGATCGAGGTCGTCCTTTTCGATGATGGGCTCAGACATCGACCAGTGAACCAGATCATTGCTCTGCATCCTGAGGAGGAACCGCTCGGTCCTGTGAACCAGCACCGGCTTGGGGTAGGCGTTTCGGCAGAACCCCAGGTACTTCTTGCTCAAAGGATCATACATCACCGAGAGGACTTCGTCTCCCCGGCTGTGGCTGAACGGCCCAGGGTCCGGTGTCCAGTGGATGCCGTCGGGCGAATGGTAGAGCATCGGGTGCTGCAGTCCCTCTTTCGACCGCCTGGAGAGCGCGAGTTTGTAACGCCGGGAGGGGTCCGCCTCTTCATCCTTCAAGACAGACCCGCACCCGGATTCCAGAACGATGTTCGTGTCCCTGCCCGCATCGTCTTTCACCACGCCCAGCGCCGGCCTTTCCCACCTGATTCCGTCCTGAGATGTGGCATATAGGCAGGAATATCGATGCGGCGGGCTGGGTAGTTTCTTGCTGAGGTACCACATCTTCCAGAGCCCATCGTCGTACATCACGGTGGAGGCCGACGGCGCATCACCCTCCCAGGGCTGTGCCTTTTTGAAAATCGGATTGCCCTCGACCCGCTCGGGTTGATTCACCGTTCGGGTCACGAACGCCGTCGCCCTCACGAGGTGCCCCGGGACATCGCCCTCGATCCGGTCGACGCCCTCGCTCCAGCCATCCAGGTCGGTTCTGGGCCGCGCAGGTGGCTGCAAATATCTGGCCGTCTCGGAAGACCGCGGCGATATCCACCGCGTCGTCTCGATAATGTGGTCGTCAACAAACAGCTGCTTCTGAGTTCCGATGTTTACGATCAGTTCTGAGCCCGGAATTTGAAGCCTCATAGGTTTACTCCTCCTCATCACCGAGAACAAGTGCTCTGTTGCCTGATCTCGGGTACCGGGTACCGGGGTCCGGGGTCCGAAAAACCATTTCTCCTGATATCAAGATTGAGATTCCTCGCTCGATTTATCCTTAAGACTCCTAATCAGGTTCTGGAGCATTCGAGTCTCGTGGTCCAATTCGTCCTCCAATTTCGCGAAGTCTTCGTCAGATATATAGCCTCGTCGCTTTGCGATGGTTAACTGTGTCACCAATTCAGCACACGAACCGAGCGCGATGTGACAGAACTGCTGATACTCTCTGGTATGCTGTCGAGCATGACCTTCAGCAATGTTCGATGGTACGGATATCGCCGTCTTTTGCATGTGCGCCGCTAAGCCATACGTTTCTTCCTTCGGAAATTGAGACGTGACATCATATACGTGATCCACGATTCCGATACCCTTGTTCCATACCTCCAGGTCCTTATAGCTGCTCACTTTCATATTTCCCATAATTCCGGTTTTGGCCTTTACGATACCCTGTAGCGGTGTTCTGCTTCCCCGTGTTCTGCCTTCACGTGTTCTGCCTTCCCGTGTTCTGCTTCCCCGTGTTCTGCCTTCCCGTGTTCTGCCTTCCGTGGATGTCAAGCTCGGGCGTGGGCCTGTCCACGTCGTCCACGTTGAAGCGGTCCGGAATCCGGTCCGCAAGATCGTAGAGCAACCCCATCCATCCCAGCCCAATCACTCCGCCGCGATACTTCGCCATTGTGTGCTCTTCTGCACTG
Organism: Candidatus Latescibacterota bacterium; assembly: GCA_965248435.1. GTDB lineage: Bacteria > Latescibacterota > UBA2968 > UBA2968 > CBDFJH01. The sequence continues at coordinate 3,836,488 of OZ252100.1, read as the reverse complement.
CTAACGTGCAGGATATCCGCAATCCGCAATTGGATGACGTTCCAGGTTCTTCGGTACCCGGTACCCGTGTTTTGATTTCCCGGGGCGACCCAGCGTCGCCCCCAAACCGTAAGATCCCTGTAACCTATCTACCTATCCCGGTACCCGGTTCTTCCAGGGAACGCGGAGCGGGATGACTTCGATGTCCGCGATCTTCACGTGATGCCTCGTGGATCATCAGGTGCGCGTGAACTTCTGGAGGCGGTCGGGCTGCCAGGGGACTTCGGTGACGTAGATGTCACCGTGTGAGTCGACGCAGATGCCGTGCGGGTGGTCGACGTATTGACCCGGTCCGTCGCCTTCTTCGCCCCAGCGGGCAAGAAGCCGGCCATCGAGGTCGAACAGACTGACGCGTCGTGGTGCCTCGGCGACGTAGACGATGCCGTTTTCGTCGATGTGGATGTCGTTGGGCGATTCGACGTCCGTCCACGCTTCGAGAAAGCGACCTTCGACGTCGAAGAGCTGAATACGGTCGTTCTCCCGATCGGTCACCATGACGCGATCGCGGGGATCGACCCAGACATCGTGGGGCAACGCAAACTGGCCCGGTCCCGTGCCTTCCTCGCCCCAGGAGAGCTGCAGCTCACCGTCCGGCGAGAATCGATGCACGCGGTGCTGGCCGTAGCCATCGGAGACGAAGACGGCTCCGGAAGGCGCCGCCATGGCCTTCGTCGGCTTGTTGAACGGCTCTCCGGGCGCGCCGGTTTCGTTCGGGGAGCCTAGCGTCTGGAGGAGCTCGCCCTTTGTGTCGAAGATGCGGACGGTGTGGTCCTCGACGTCCGCACAGAAGAGTCGATTGGCGGGATCGATCCAGACGTTGTGTGGATTGGAGAGGACGATTTCGCCGAAGGACGTGAGGTATCGACCCTCGCAGTCATAGACCAGAATGGCCGGCGGGTCGCGCACGCGTCACGTAGACTCGATCTTCCGAATCGATGGCGACGTCGGGCAGGACGCCGCCCATCTGCCGTCCATCGGAACCCAGACCCCAGCCCTCGACCGAGCGATAGTGATATGCCTCGGCAGCCACCTCTGTGATCCTCCTTCATTTCCGGCCCTTCATTTCATGCTCCTGCTTCCTGTCCTAAGGCGGATAGCCCTCTGACCATCTCCTGGACACGCGGGCGATCGCAGTCCAGAAGCGCCTGATGCGGGTGAAACGTGTATTCGGACCAGTTCTTCAAGGAGGCCAGATGGGCTTTACACTTCGGCCGTGCCGCATACTTCAAAGCGATATAACGGCGGCGTCCGGTCTTCCCGTAGACGCCGTGGAACAGGGTCTGATCGAAGATGAGCACGTCACCCGGCTGGCTTTCGACAGCGTGAGAGGGCACGTCCGCCCCGTCCATACCGAAGAACGTGGGCGCATCCTCGACGTGACTCTTCTGAAACGGTTGCAGCGCTTCGTGCAGCGGAAGGCGATGCGAGCCTGGAATCACGCGCATGGCCCCCCGATCTTTCGCCGTGGGATCCAGGTAGAGCATGATCTTGATGCGCGTGTAATCCAGTTCCTGTTTTCCGGCCCGGTCCGCGTGCCAGTGATGTGCCGGTCTTTCCGGGTCGAATCCGCGGTTTCCCTCCGACAGGGACCAGATCATGTCCTCGCCCAGAAGGTCGGTCAACGGGCCGTGGATACGATCGTCGTCGATGATACGCAGCAGGGTTTCGTGCCGCTCGACGAAGGGCCAGACGTTCATCTTTTCGTCTCCCGCAGGCGGTCGACCCAGTGCTTCGGTCCAGACCTCTTCCGCGGCCTTCGTGATCTTCTCCGTTTCGTCCGATGTGAACAGCTGACGATAGAACAGAAACCCGAACGTTTCGAAATGCAAGCGCTCATCCGGGGTCATGGCAACCCTCCATTTAGAGGGAATCCCTGAAAGATTTCTCAAACTTTCCCGGGACTGTCCTGGCTGCTTCCTCTTCCGATTCTCGGAATCCCTACCTGGGGATAGACTCCACGGTCCGTCCCTTCTCTTTTCGAGCTGTCACCTTTCCTTTAAAGACCGCGATTGCCTCTTCGGGCGCATCCATTTCCTGCAGCCGGCCGATCAACCGGTCGTGCAGTTCTCTGACCACGCTGGCGTGTTCTGAAGCCACGTTCGTCTCCCCGTACGGATCCTCTTTTAGATCGAACAGCTCGCGATCGCCCTCGGAGCCAATCGGGGCATACGCCCAACCCTCTGTGTAGAGGACAGGCGTGTTGCGACTGAGGGGGATGGTGCCCTCGGTCTGACGCAAGAACGACGCCGAGATGGCGCAGTCGTGCGGCGGGGCCTGGGATTCGCCCCGCAGGAGCGGGGCAAAGGATTGCCCGTGGAACGGCTCCGGGGGTGTGACGTCGGCCCCGGCCAGGTCCAGCAGCGTGGGCAGGACGTCGGGAGGTTGCAGAAGCGCGTCCACCGTCCGCCCGCCCTCCAATCCCGGGGCAGCGACCATCAAGGGAATGTGGGCCAGTTCCGGATAGACAGGCCAGAGGCGGTCGTCGGCCAGGTTCCGGTTCGACTTGCCCGTCCTGTCGTGCTCACCCAGGCTCTTCCCGTGGTCGGACATGAAGAGGACGATCGAGTTTTCCCACAAATTCAGGTCGTCGATCTTCCGAAGGATTCGTCCAATCCAGCGATCGGTCAGTTCCGCTTCGGCACAGTAGTGTGCGTGCAGGTTCTTCAGCTCCCCGGGAGTCAGATCGCTGGCCCTGCCGTAGTTGGGATGAAGCATCGGCGTGCCTTCGTAGTCAGGGTCGTAACGTCTGACCATGTACTCGGGAGGGTCCCAAGGCTCGTGGGGATCGAAGAAGTCGACCCACAGAAAAAATGGCTTATGTTGGTAGTTCTCTTCCAGCCATTCTATGGCCAGGCCCGCCGTGCGCGGAGCGAAGCGGTCCTCCTCACGGGTCCAGGCGCGATTCGTCCACCGGTGGAGATCCACGAGGGTGCGCCCCTGGAAGTGGAAAGTCTGTCGCGTCTTTTCGGGAGGCATCACCTGTTCGATCGGGCGGTTCATCCTGAGGAAGAACGTGTCTCCCTCCTGTCCGCGTAGCTCGTACGCGCCGTGAAAACCTTGGTCCATGCCGGCGGGAAACAGGTGCGGCGTGTCACAGAGCAGCTGCGTGACGTACCCGGCCTCATCAAGCAGCTCGGGGGCGTGGTTCTGGCTGCTCTTCCGCCGCTCCTGCCAGGGATGCCACGGCCAGGTCGTGCGCCCCGTCGTCCAGTCCGTGCGGAACGGAATCGTGGGAAAACTGGCGGCGTAGAAGCGCGAAAGACTCACCGAACGTTCGGAAAAGCGATCAAGTTCCGGCGTCCGCACCGGCAGGGGTGCCCGATCGAAGAGGTTGTCGTATCGGAACGAGTCTGAGATGATCGCGATAATGTTCACGGCAGAGTCCATCGCCAATAATTCACGGAATACGTTCCTTAGCGGTACCCGGTCTTTCCTCCGCGCCCTCCCCGTCTCCGCGGTGCGGTTTGCTTTTCGAACGACGATCCACGAAAAACGATCGATAGCTTTACGGTACCCGGTACCCGTGTTTTGATTTCTCGGGGCGACGCAGGCGTCGCCCCCAAACCGTCAGGTCTCTGTAACCTATCTACCTATCCCGGTACCCGATCTTGATGATGTTATGCATCGCCAAACCGCTCGATGCTGACCGGCAGTTTGCCGTCAGGAAGGTAGAATTCCTTTTCTATGTCCACAGCGACCGGCCGCCCAGTGCGCATCGACTCGATCGCCTTTTCGAAGATCAGCGTCGGGATGCAGGCCTCCCAGGCATCCATCGGACTCGGACTCCCTTCCAGGCAGGCCCGTGCGAACATCCCCATCTCCTCATCGAATCCGTTGTGGTAGGTATTCCCTTCGATACCCGGTGCGTCCGTACCTTCAAACACGAGGTTGCCGAATCGAAGCGTGGCAGCACTCACCGTCCCCGCGTGGACCTCGGCATAATGCTTCGGAAGGATCCCTCCGCCGCCCAGAGTGCTGTAGACGGAGGTACCCAGGCTTCCGTTCTCGAACCGGATGACGATCGTGCTCGTGTTTGTCGGTTGCCCGTTGCACCCCATCGCAAAAACCTCCACCGGCTGAGACCGCATCACCTGCCAGATCCAGTGGAGGTTGTAGCCCGCGCAGTCCAGGATCCCGTCGCGACCGTATGGCCCCTCGGGATCATCCGGTTTCTCGTATTTGACCCGGCAGGTAAAGAAGATGTGGTAGGGTTGGTGGATCACCTCTCGGAGCCGCCTGGTGATAGGCGAATGCTTGAACCACCAGCCGCCCATCAGCAGGACGCCCGACTCGTGGACCGCCTTCTGGATCGCCCGCGCCTCATCCAGCGTCATCGCCAGCGGCTTCTCGCAAAAGATGTGCTTACCCGCAGCACAGGCCTTCTCGACGAGCTCCGCGTGTGTATCGTGTGTCGAGAAGACCAGCACCGCGTCCACGTCAGGGTCGGAAAGCACGCGGTCCAGATCGTCCGTGTGGTAGTCTGCGTTCCCCTCCTCCGCCCGCACCTTCGCCCCGATCTTTCTCCCGTTCGGGCGCACCCCCTCCTCCACCGGGTCCATCGTCGCCACGAGATTCATCTCAGGCGTGTTCAAAATGTTGGGCATATGGGAACCGCTGATCCCACCGCACCCGATCATCGCGATATTCAGCCGTTTGGCCATCTTATTCCCCTGTCAAGATTCACAGCCGACTTAGTCCGGCGCTTTTGGTCCACGATCAACTGGTTTCCCCTGCACCTCTGCAGTGAGGCTTGTCTTGCGAACGACGATCCACGAAAAACGATCGACGGCTTTACGGTACCCGGTACCCGTGTTTTGATTTCTCGGGGCGACGCAGGCGTCGCCCCCAAACCGTCAGGTCTCTGTAACCTATCTACCTATCCCGGTACCCGGTTCTTGGCGTTACACGTCGCCAAACCGCTCGATGCTGGCCGGCAGCTTGCCGTCGGGCAGGTAGAATTCCTTTTCTACGTCTACAGACACCGCCTTACGTGTGCGCATCGACTCGACCGCCTTTTCGAAAATCAGCGTCGGGATACAGGCCTCCCAAGCGTCCATCGGACTCGGACCGCCTTCCAGGCAGAGCCGCGCAAACATCCCCATCTCCTCATCAAATCCGTTATGGTACGCATTCTCCTCGATACCCGGCTCGTCCGTTCCCTCGAACACCAGATTCCCGAACCGAAGCGTGGCCGCGCTCATCGTCCCGGCACGGACTTCAGCATAATGCTTCGGAAGGATCCCGCCAGCGCCCACCGTGCTGTAGACGGACGTGCCCAGGCCCCCGTTCTCGAAGCGGATACAGATCGTACTCGTGTTCGTGGGCTTTCCTTCGTAGCCCATCGCGAACACCTCTACAGGCTGAGAACGCATCACATGCCAGATCCAGTAGAGGTTGTATCCGGCGTTGTCAAGAAGGCCTTCAACTCCGTGAGTGCCTGCGGGGTCATCCGGCTTTTCGTATCTTGGGCTGGCCACGCGGCAGGTGAACATGACCTCGTAAGGTTTGCGAATGACCTCCCGAAGCCGTTTCGTCACCGGTGAATGCTTGAACCACCACCCGCTCATCAGCTGTACGCCCGACTCGTGGACCGCCTTCTGGACGGCTCGGGCATCCTCCATCGACATCGCCAGCGGTTTCTCGGAAAAGATGTGTTTGCCCGCGGCACAGGCCTTCACACAGATCTCGGCGTGGGTCGTGTGCGTCGAACAGATCAGCACCGCGTCGATATCCCCGTCGGAAAGCACACGGTCCAGGTCGTCCGTGTAGTACTCCGCGTTTCCCTCCTCAGCGCGCACCTTCGCTCCGTAGCGCCGCCCATTCCGTTCCGCCTCCTCTATCGGATCCATAGTAGCAACAAGGTGCATCTCCGGCGTGTTCAGGATGTTGGGCATGTGCGAATTGCTGATCCCTCCGCATCCGATGATCGCAATGTTCATTCGTTTCGCCACCTGATTACTCCTTTCGAATACGGCCTGTCAGGTTACCGGTCGCCCTCGATCTGGGCGACCAGGGCGTAGGTGTGAATCACATCTCGGATATCATTGATGGGAATCTCCCCCTTCTGGATGCAGTCCACGACATGTCTGTGCATCGTCAACGTACCTTCATATTCGGATCGGTGCGCGCCAGGGTCAAGACCGGCCGCTTCCGCCCCGGACAGGACCTTCGGCTCCTCCCCTTCTTCGAGAATCTGGATCTGCTCCGGGATCTGCAGGTAGCACCCCACGCCGACGCCGTGTAGCTCGGCGCTGAGGACGCGCCCCCCCGAAGATCGGTTGGCCGTAATGATGCCGACCGCTTTGTTGTCAAAACGGACGAGGGCGTTGTAGCAGTTTTTCCATTCCGTTTTATGGTTGTCCCGATAAGCGGTTACTTCAACAGCGTCACTCTTGACCATGTAGCGGACAAGGTCCACGATGTGACCCACATCGTCCCACATCGTGCTCGTATCCGGGATGGGGCCATTCAACAGATTCTTGTGAAACTCCCCGATCGCGAGCGTCGGTTCACTGCCGGCCCTCACGCGCCGCATGGCCTCCAGGGTCACTGCAGCGAATCGTCGCTGGTGACCGACCGAACACGTGACATTGTTGGCGACCGCCGCATCTCTAAGCTGCTGCGCCTCCTCGTAATTCGCACCCGGCGGCTTCTCGATAAACACGTGCTTTCCCGCGTTCAGGCAGTCAAGCGCAGGTTTCGTCATGAAGATGTCCTTCATGATGACATACACGATGTCCGGGTCTACGCGGTCAAGCATCTCGTGGTAATCCGAAAATGATTGCGGAATGTGGTACTGCTCCACGACCTGGCTCATCAGGTCCTCGTCCAGCTCCGCGACGGCCTCGATTTGGACGTCTTCCAATCGACTGACGTTCGGGTAGTGCGCCGACTTCGCCCGGCGTCCCGCTCCGATAAACGCGACTTTCAACATTCATCACTCCTCTCTTGGCTCAAGGACCCCCGGTTATGGATGGTCCGGAACTGCGGATAAGACTTGCGATCTTCATGCCACCAAGTTAGAATACACGACGTCACTCAAACCGGATTTCCTTCTCAGGAGAAAGAATCCATGAAACTGATCCTGTTTTCCAAGATGTTACAGGACAAGAATGTCAAGGAACTGATCACTCTGGCGCACGAACTCGGCCTGGATGGCTACGACCTGGCCGTGAGACCGGGCCATCCTGTCCATCCGGACAATGCGGCCACCGAGCTGGTCGAAGCCGTGAGCACGTTCCGAAAGGAGGGCCTCTCCGTACCCCTCGTCACCACACCGACCGACCTGGTGCTGCCGGATCACCCGGCGGCGGAACCGATGCTATCGGCGATGGATGCCGCTGACGTCAGGCTGATCAAGCCGGGTTATTTCAAGTTCGATCCCGCCGAACAGGACTACTGGCAGGAAGTGGACCGGGTCAGAGATGCGCTCGAGGGCTGGGCAGCGCTCGCCGAAAAATACAACGTCAAGATCTGCTATCACAACCACAGTCGCCGCTGCATGGGGCTCAACGCCGGCATGATGGCGCATCTCATTCAGGGATTCGATCCGCGTCTCATCGGCGCCTACCTCGACGCGGGCCATCTGGTCGTCGAGGGAGAGGAATTCGCCGTCGGAGCCGCGATCGTCAAGAGCCACCTCAGCATCATCGGTCTGAAAGACGTGCTGTTGACCCGGACCGAGAAGGATGGACACGGCGAGATTTCGAAGGCCTGGGTCGAGGCAGGAATAGGAATGGTCGACTGGACCGCCGTCTTCTCGGAACTCGCTCGAATCGAGTTTGACGGTCCGCTTGCCATTCACAGCGAGTTCAAGGTTCCGGATAATGAGTTTATGCCTGCGATGAAACGGGATGTCGCCTTCTTCAAACGCTTCCGCGATCAGGCAGTCGCTAGCTGACTGTCGATTTATTCCGAAATCCCAAATCCGCAATCCAGTAACAATCCGCCATCATCGCAGAGACGCCCCGACGGGGCGTCTCTACACGATCAACGAACGACGATCGACGAACGACGGGTTTCACGGTACCCGGTACCCGTGTTTTGCCTCCCCGGTACCCATTCCTATCCGGTTTTGTACAAAGCCTCATCCGCTTCAATTATCCTTCCATCCGACAGCCGGTACTGAACCGTCCCCTGACTCTCTACAGGGTGCCGTTTCAGCTGGGCGCGCTCTTCATCGATCCGCTTCAAAACATCGTCCCAGGATCCTTCCTCGTCGAGCATGGCTTGAAGCTGATCCACAGGCGCATCGCCCGGTGGATCAGACCCCAGGTCGTTTGTCTCGCCAGGATCGGCCTTCATATCGTAGAGCCGTGGGGGCGCTGCGGGGAAGTCCACGTACTTCCATCGCTCGTCCCGCACCATACGAAACTCGGTGCCTGGCTTATCCGCGATCAGCTCCGATCGGGCGATCCGCTTCTCGCGCCGATCCTGACTTCCGTTGAGGAGAGACACGAGGCTCTCTCCATCCAGGCCTGATGGCGCATCGACCTCAGCCCAATCGCAGAAGGTCGGGAACAGGTCCACGAGCTCGACAGGCGTGGACACCGCCTGTTTCCCTTCAATCCCAGGCCCCGATATCAACAGCGGTACACCCGCAGAGGCGTCGTAGTAGGTGCGCTTCCACCAGAGCCCGTGTTCACCCGCCATATCCCCGTGGTCGGACGTATAGACGATGTAGGTATTGTCCAAGCATCCAGCTCGACGGAGGCCTTCCAGCAGACCGCCCATACAATCATCCACATAGTCCACGCAGGCGTAGTAGCCCGCCACCGCCAACCGGTGTTCCTCATCCGAGAAACTCAACAGGTTGAAGTCGTCTACGATAAACCGATCGTGAGGATGTAGATCATCCGGGTATCCCGGCGGAAGGGATGGAGTCTTCAGGTCGCTGTCCATATACTTCCGAATGTATCGCCCCGGCGCGGTGAGCGGAAAATGCGGGCGGGAATAGGAAGCGCAGAAAAACCAGGGGGTATCCGGATTTGTATCCGCAAACTCCAACAGCCACGCGAGAGACTCGATCGTCGTCACGCTCTCCATGAGCAAGCTCTCTGGGATGGCCGTTGGACCCGCGAACGGAAAGCGTCCCAGAGAGTGGCGGTTCCACCGTCCGTCTGCCGTGTCCGGAGGATCGGGCTGATGCGTCGCGGCCCGCGATTTCACGAGATCGCCGTACGGACGATACTGAAACCCGTGCAACTGATCCGCGTCATCGAAATGCATCTTTCCGACCGAGGCGGTCGCGTAGCCCTGTTTGGCAAGCCAGCCCGGAATCGTCTCGACCTCAGGAGTGAGTGAGGGCCCGTGTGCCCATCCCGTCCACCGCAGCGGCGACCACTGCCCCGTGAGCAGGCTCATCCGACTCGGGCCGCAGAGCGGCGCCTGGCAATAGGCCGTGTCGAACCGGACTCCTTCCTCCGCAACGCGGTCCAGGGCCGAGGTGTCCACAATCCGGTCACCGGCGAATCCAGCGATGTGGGGGCTATGCTGGTCTGACAACAGAAACAGAATGTTCGGTCTGCGCGGCATAATCCATCCTCTCTTGAGTATCTCCCTCTCCCATTTATGGGAGAGGGATGCCGAGCGAGGCGAGGCAGGGTGAGGGCTGCCCTACAACATAATCTCTGGCCGACCGCGCGTCTCCGATTTTTCTTGATCGCCTTACCCGATGAAGTGATATTACCCGTCGCCAACGCTAACCAGATGATTTTGAAGGGGAAAGCATCAAATGGTGACGAGGCTTCCTGACCCGGAGACCGCGATGAATCCCGTCAAGACGGGGGTTGTCGGCTGCGGCAACATTTCAGCGCGCCATCTGAACTTGCTGACCCCCTCAGATCGGTTTGAGGTGGTCGGGGTGGCAGACCTCGTGGAGGAGCGCGCCAGAAGGCGCGCAGCTGAGTTCGACATCCGGCGATGGACCCTTGACTATCGAGAGCTTGTATCGGATGCCGAAATCGAGGCGATCTGGGTCCTCACGCCCGCATACCGGCACGCCGAGGTATCGATTTCGGCGCTGCAGGCCGGGAAGCACGTCTTCTGCGAGAAACCCCTGGCAAAGAGCACCGATGAATGCCGCGCCATCCACGAGGCCGCCGAAGCAAGTGGATCTGCCTTCCTGCTGGGTTATACGATGCGCTTTTCCCCGGATGCCCTGAACCTGCGGGATCAGATCCAGAGCGGGCGGGTGGGTCGTCCCGTCTTTTTCCGCGATGTCTGGGCGCTCTGCAAAGGCTCGCCCAGTCCGGCCATACACGACGCGGAACAAGGTGGAGGTGTGTTGTATGAGCACACGCACTGGCTCGACTTCGTCAACTCAGTGTTTGGCCCGGTGCAGAAAGTCTACGCGTCGATGCGGCACCTCAAGCCGGATCCCACGACCGCAGACGATACGCTCATTGCCATCCTGGACTTTGCCTCAGGTGATCAGGCCGTCTGGTCGGAGTCCTGGGCTGCACCGGGTATGGGTTGGAAGCCCGGGCGCATCGGTCGGCACGTCCGCCCCACGTTGGATGTGATCGGTCCGAAAGGATCCCTCCATTTCCCCGATCCGGAAGGGCGTCGCCTGCTATCCCTTTACGAGAACACAAATCCGGACTTCACTCCGGTCCAGCAGTGGGAATGGGAAGAGGATTGGGGGTTCAACTCTGAGGCGTTTTCTTCGGAGCATAGCCACTTCTTCGATTGCATACGAAATGGCACGCAGCCGATCTGCACCGCTTTGGATGGCCTCGCGGCGATAGAAGTCGCTGAATCGATCTTAGAATCCAGTCAGACAGGTTTGCCCGTGCACCTTCGGCAGACCGCTTAGGAGCAAGAACGTGTGGCGCGCAAGAATCGGTGTAATCTATCCGGGCAACGGCCTGCTGGACCACGAATACTGGGCGTTCGTACCGGACGACGTCGGCGTGTTCATGAACCGGACCCCGGTCCATCGGGGAGACGATACGGTCAAGGTCGCCATAGAACTTGCTGAAACCCCAGACATCGAGGAGACAGCAAGGCAATACGACAGAATCGGGCTCAGCAGCATCGCCTATGCCTGTACGACGTTCAGCTTCGTCCGGGGCGTGGGGGGAGACAAGGACATCATTCAGAGGATCGAGAAGGCGACCGGCGTGTCGGCCACCACCACTTCTACCGCGGCCGTCAAGGCTTTACGCTCCATAAACGCGAAGCGAGTCGCGGTCGTCACGCCTTACCTGGACGAGATCAACGACAAGCTGAAGACATTCCTGGAAGCAAGCGGCTTCGAGGTCGTCGCGATGAAGGGGATGCAGCTCGACAGTGACGACATCGCGCTCGTGCCCTCAAAGGAAGTCGCGAAGTACGTCAAAAGCGTTCCTCTTGACGGCGCGGATGCCGTCTTCGTCAGCTGTACAAACTTCTCCACAATAGATATCTTGGATGTGCTGGAGCGGGACCTGAACCGCCCCGTACTCTCAGCGAACCAGGTAACAATGTGGGAGGCGTTGAAGCTGGCGGGGGTTGAACCGCGCAAACAGGGAGTCGGCTCGCTCTTTGCGTCGGCCCAGGTTGTGGACAACAACACAGAGAGAGAAACTTAACATGGAAATCACGCCGAACCTTTCCTTCAGCATGGAGGAGTACAACGACCGAGTGGCCAGAGTCAGGCAGTCCATGGCCGACCGACAGCTGGACGCGCTGCTCGTGCACCACTTCCCGAACATCTGCTACCTGAGCGGCTATCAGTCATTCAACAACTATGATTATTACGTGCTGCTCCTGCCACGCGAAGGTGAGCCTGCCCTGATCCTGTGGCATTCCGAACTCGGCAACGCACGCGTCAGCTCATGGATCACAAAAACGTTCACTTTTGAAACTCAGGGCGATCCAGTCGCCCTCACCATCGACATGCTCAATGAATACGGATTGGGAAACAAACGCCTGGGGATGGAGCTGAACACCGGAAACCTGACGGTCCAGAGCTGTCAGCGCATCGTGGATGCCTTTCCAGAGGCAACGATCGTGGATTGCGCCAATCTGGTCGAGGAACACCGGACCCTGAAATCCCCTGCGGAGGTCGCCCACATCCGTGAAGCGGCAGCGATCACCGACGCGGGCATGGGCGCGGCAGTCGAGGCCGCACACGCCGGCGCGAGCGACCAGGAGATTTCGGCTGCTGCCTACCAAGCACTCATATCCGAAGGCAGCGAATACATGTGCCTGCAGCCGGTCGTCTGTGCCGGCGCGCTAGCGGGCATCCCTCACGGGAACCACCGCCGGGTCAGCGTGAAAGAAGGTGAGACGATCCTGCTGGAGCTGAGCGGCTGCGTCCACCGCTACAACGCCCCCCTGATGCGGGCCGTCGTCATCGGCCCGCCGAACGAGACGGTGAAACGCATGGCCGACGCGATCCTGGAGACGCTCAACGGCGTCATCGAGGCCATGCAGCCCGGGCGAGTCTTCGATGAGGCCGCAGAAATCGGCGAGGCCGCCATCGCGAAGGCCGGCGCGGAGATGATCTTCCACCACTCCTTCGCCTATTCCGTCGGTCTCGGCTTTCCTCCCACCTGGGCGGACTGCCCCGTTCGGGTGATGAAGGGAGACCAGACTCTCTTCGAGCCCGGCATGGTCCTTCACCTGCCGATCTCGCTCCGTGATGCCGGTCGTTATGGAGTCGCGATAAGTGAAACGGTCGTGATTACGGAGGACGGAAACGAGGTCGTTACGAAGCTCGACAGAAGGCTCTTCCAACGCCCGTAGAGACGCCCCGGTGGGGCGTCTCCCCCGATGGGGCGTCTCAATCACCGCGCCGGCCGAGGAATTCCCACCAACCGATTCGTTACCCGAGCGAGAACGGCTTGGAATAGTGCAGCACCCCTACTGCGTCGTTGGGCGGTGTTGCGATGGCCGAGACCTCGAGCCCGGTCCGTCCGAAGGGACGATATTTCATGGCTGCTCTCCTGCCCTGTTCGCCTTGCTCACGCACTTCCTCATCCCTTCGTGTTTCTTTCGTGGAATTTCGCGCCTTTTCGTGATCCCGCTTTTCAATCCGAAATCCCCAATCCGCAATCCGCAATGCCCTACATGATTCCGTACTTCTCGAACGCCTCCACCGCGCCCATCCCCCCCTCGATCGCCTTCTTCACCAGCTTCTCCCCTCTCGCCTTTTCCAGGGCCCGGTTGAACGCCTCCTCCTCGGCCTGCCTGGGGATCACGCACACCCCGTCCCGGTCTCCGAACAGGATGTCCCCCGGTTCGATGGCCGCTTCTCCCATCGAGATCGGGACCCGAAAATCAATCACCCTTCCCCGGGGCGCCTGGTCCTGGGCGTAGGCCCCGTAGGAAAACATCGGGAACCCGAGTGCCAGGATCCCCGCGGAATCTCTCGTGTACCCATCCACCACAGCCCCGACGCTGCCAAGTTTCATTGCCCGTGTACTCATCAGCTCACCCCAGAGGGCATAGCGGGGAGAGGCGCCCGCGCAGACGTAGATCTCATTCGGCTTCAGATCATCGAGCGCTTCTAGCATCAGGCCAAACGGTCTAGCCACAACCGCATCTGCCTCGCTGTCGGGGAGTTCCCCGGAACGGTCCTCCTCCAGCACCGTCATCGCGCGTCCCACGGTCACCATGCTGGGGTCCAGGGGCTGGATCTGTGGAGGGAGGAACTGGTGCATCAGTCCCATCTTGTCCATCACGTCCCCCACGACGGCCGTAAACAGTTCCTTTCGCGCGAGCTCGAAGAGCTCCTCATCGCTGTTCCAAAGCTTTCCCATAGCAATTCTCTCCGCGTCCTCTGCGCCCTGGATCAGTGTCCGGAGCAGGCCTCTGCGGTGTTTCTTGGTTTTTGATTTTCCCGATCCCCGGTACCCGTGTTTTGCTTTCCCGGTACCCGTTCTATTCCGCGGGTTGCTATCTTCTATTCAAACGCAAATGAATACAGAGATGCGTTGCGCATAAAGAATCGGAGGCGCAGGGGACCAGAATGCGCAATACCGGATTTCCCCTTCCACGTAACCGTCGCCCGAGTGCTGTCCCCCGAGAACGTGTCACACTCCGCCCGAGAGCATCCCGCCAGCACGCCGTCCGCCGCGTCCGTAACCTCCACCTCGATGCTGCCGCCCTTACCGCAGGCCGCATTCAGGACGAGACGCTCACCATCCGTGTGGATCGGTCGCGTGATCAAAATGCCTTCTCGCGTCGACCCCGCGTCCAGCGAAACGAACCCGTCCTTCCTCAGTTTGGCCAACCCCAGACCGTATTCGACCTCGTCCAGGCTCTTCGCCTCAGGAACGTCGAGTCCCTCCCGAGGCCCCGTGATCCACCAGTCGTGGTGATTCTTCGCCCCGCCGTAGTAGACAAACAGCTCGTCACCGACGGTGACCGGGACGTTCGGAATATTCACCATCGTGCGATCCCAGGAGCCGGGACTCGGGGCCAGCCAGGGCTGGCGCTGGTTCAGCTGGCGCCAGTTCCATCCGTCCCGACTGAAGACGAGTCGCACCTCCAGCGTGTTTCGGACCTCGTGAATCACATTCAGAAATCCGACGTAGATATCGCCAATCCGCATGGGCGCCATGCCATAGAAAGTCTCGTCCAGATTGTCATCCACATCGTCCGGTGCGAGAATGAGCTGCGGAAGCGACCAGTTGATCAGGTCGCTGCTCACCAGCTTGAACACCCTGCGGCGGTTCATCCGCGAATAATCGTCTGGAAAGATCGGTCTCAGGAAACTGTTCGTGCTGGGTCGATCTTCCGGCATCGCGATACCGCCCGCCCTGGGATGCCGACTTGTGAGGCAGTAGAGTCCGGAATCCACGTCCGCGGTCAGGATCAACACGTCGCCCAGGTTCGGACCGAACCGGCCACAGTTCGGGGTCTTATCGAACGGCGTCCACGAGATCCCGTCCCCCGAACAGGCGATCTCGATCTGCTTTCCCTGGCTCCCCGGAAAGCGACGGTCGTAGACCACCTTGTAGCGCCTCCCCGGATCCGACTCGAGCGGGTCGTCAAGGATCGTCGCCGCGTGCACCGTCCCGAATCCCGGATCGCCGAAGACCACGTTCGTCTTTCGCCCGTCCTCCTCAAAGTAATCCAGTTCCGGTTTCTCCCAGTTCAAGCCATCTTCAGACCGGGCATAGCACATCTGGCTCTTGTAGGGATCGCCGTGAATGCTGCGAGGGAGCCCCGTCCCGCCATCCGACCTGCTGTGGGTCGCGAAATCCTGCGGATCGAAGTGCCAGTCCTCGTACCAGAACCTGAATTCGCCGGAAGCCTCGTCGCGAAACACGTTCCACGTATTGCACGTGAGGTACGGGACGCCCTCCCACGGTCGGTCCTTCTTGACCAGGGGCCCAGGGACCTTTTCCGGGGAGTGCACCGTCCGGGTCACGTCCTGGATCTGTTCGATGAAAAGGTTGTCGAAGAAGGTGTTCGTCACCTTCCCGACGTGCAGCATCGTACTGTCCATCCTGATCATGTCATGCTCCTCTTCGAAGATTCAAGATGCGTCACTCAGGATTTCACCACTGCTCGTGTACGGTGTGAGCGGTTCCGTATGCGCGAACGAACGGGAAGAACGTGATGTCCACCAGCTTGGTTGCCCATATCCCTACCAGGTAGCCGAAAACGATCCCGTACCAGAACGGAATCGAACGCCGGTAGAGGCTTACGCCCCCGACTCGCAGGACGATGAATTTCGGCAGCCATACCAAAAACGCGCTGAATCCGTAATTGGTGGGGAAGGCCAGGCCCAGGGGATGGATCGGCCAGGTGGTGTATCGGGAGGCCAGGATGGTAAGCAGGACCGCCTCGATCCCCCCGAAGACCCAGACAAAAAGCTTTTCAGAATCAAAATAAGTCAGCTCGGTCCCCTCGATCGTGGGAATCTGGTTCTGCATCCCCACCCAGACACCCGGCATGCCGACGTTCATCCCGCCCCAGGTGTGGACGTTGGAGATGTTTGCCCAGCATTGCACCGTATAGCCGACGAGCAGGGAAACCGGGAGGGCCAGGAAGATCAAGGGATGGCGCCTGAGGGCACTCCCCAGCATGCGGAAGAAGTGGGCCGTGGCCGGAATCGAAAGCATCCGAATCGGATGCCCGGCGAACCCGTTTCGATCCACGATCATCATCCCGATCAGGTTGCGCGGCGAAAAGTCGGCCGTTCCCAGGATCGATTTCAGGATCAACACCCCTTTGTTGCCGGGAACCCGCAGAAACACGAAACCGGTCGCTGCGGCATACTTCGCCATACCGAAATAGATGATAAAAAGCAGTGCCATCTGAAGCAGCGCCACGGGCACGTTGAACCCGACCGAGACGAACCAACCCAGCATAAAGACCGCCGAAGCTAGAAACCCGAGCCACGCCGCACGATAAGTCACTGGCACGCCGTCGTCTTCTGACCGGAGACCCATAAACGCCTTCTGAAACGTCTCCTTCAGGTGGCCCCGGGCCACCCAGACCGACCAGACCACGAGTACCACCAGGGCCCCGTGTGCCTCCAAAGTCAATATCTCCCTCGGTGTGGCCGGCTGGCCTTCCAGTCCCACGGCGAACCCTGTCCGGTTCATCATCCCCTCTTTGACGATGTTCACCACGTAGAAAAACCAGAAGTTGAACAGGATGTTCAGCGGACAGTGGTAGGCCAGCCCCATCAGGAACGGATGCACGCGCACGTTGAACGGCGGAAAGTCCCGGGCGACGGGGATGTTGTTGTAGTCGCGATGCTCCATCACCATAATCTTGGGCAGATCCAGGATGAAATAGCCGGCGATGTCGTAGCAGATCTTGCCGAACATACAGGCGAACCCGATCCAGAAAATCTTGTTCCTGAAAATATCGGGTACCCGCCTCCCTTCCGATGCCTTCAGGAGTTCCAGCGGGAAGTGGGCCAGGGGAAAGGCCAGCCGCTCCTTTTCGGCCCACTGCTTGTAGAAGATCACACTCCCGAAGAACCCGGCCATCACCAGGCCCAGCGTCCCGATAAACCACCAGTAGAGGCGTGTAAACCACGAGCCCCAGGGGATCGACTCCCCCGGTTTCAGCCCCAGATAGAACAGATCGACCGCCGGATCCCCCTGCTCGAAGAAGAGGAAGTTGGGCATGTGGGGCCCCACCACCTCCCAGAACCGGTCCTCCGACGACGAGAAATAGGCCGGACCCGTGATGTCCGCCACCAACTTCCCCACGAGACCCAGGCCTGGGAGCGTCCCGACGAGCCATGCCATCCCGAAGATCATCAGCAGTTCGGTGCGGGTCAGGGAGAACCGGAAACGGGTGAGCTTCATCAGCAGATAGATCCCGATCCAGACCACGAACATGATCTGTGCCGTCGCGGGCATGAAGCTCCGCACCAGGCCTCGGCCGTAGTTTTCTGCGAAGAGACACAGGCCTGCGATGGTGAGCAGTCCCAGCAGGAAGGCCCGGGGGGTGACCCGTTCAGCAGGCTGCCCTAGATCGGCATCCGTATCGGGACGCATCTCCCTATGTACAAAGTTCGATTCCAACTCACCTCGATCGTCACAAAAAATCCCCTCCTGGGTCGGAGCGGGTCACAATGGAGTTTCTACTCATCGCAGCCACCCCTACATCCCCCGAAGGAATGGGCTTTATTATTCCACCAAACGTCTCTCCAGGGTGCCCGGTGTGCTTTTGAGCCGGGGCGGGGTGGGTCAATCCCTCGTATCACTTTGCGGATACGATTACGGTACCCGGTACCCGAACCCCGGTACCCGTGTTTTGATTCCCCGGTACCCGTTCCTTTCACCAGTAGTGCACACCGATCGAGGAGCCGTAGCCCCGGACGTAGGGAAAGAAGGCGATGCCGGTCAGTTTTCCCGCCCAATTCCCCATGACGTAGCCGACAATCAGCCCGTACCAGAAAGGAATCGAGCGCCGGTAGAGGGCCACTCCCCCGTACCGGAGGATGATCAGCTTAGGCAGCCAGATCAGGAAGGCGGTGAACCCGTACAGGGTCGGGAAGGCCAGGCCCAGGGGATGGAGGGGGAAGGCCGCAAACCGGGTGCTCAGGAGGGTCAGCAGGGACGCCTCCACTCCCCCGACGATCCAGACGAGCAGTTTCTCCGGATCGAAGTAGGTCAGGTCGGTCCCCTCGATCGTGGGGATCTGCCCCAGCATCGATCGCCAGACAGTGACCATGCCGACGTTCATGCCGCTGTGCGTGTGGACGTTCTGGATGTTCGCCCAGCACTGTACAGTATAGCCAACCAGGAGTGACGCTGGCAGCGCGAGCGTCACCAGGGGATGGCGGCGCAGGGCGTTGCCCAGCATGTGAAAAAAGTGCGGGATGGCCGGGACCGAGAGCATCCGTATCGGATGCCCCGCGAACCCGTGCCGATCTACAAGCATCATCCCGACCAGGTTTCGCGGCGAGAAGTCCGCCGTCCCCAGGATGGATTTCAGAATCACCACGCCTTTGTTTCCGGGAATGCGCAGGAACACAAACCCGGTCGCTGCCGCATACTTTGCCATCCCGAAATAGATGATGAAGAGCAGCGCCATCTGCAGGAGCGCCACCGGCACGTTGAACCCGATCGAGACCAGCCAGCCCAGAAGAAAGATCGCCGAACCCAGGAATCCCAGCCAGGCCATACGATAGGAAACCGGCAGCCCGTCGTCTTCGGACCTGTGCCCGGAAAAGGCCTTCCGGAAAGTCTCCTTCAGGTGACCCCGGGCCACCCAGACCGACCAGATCACGAGGATGACAAGCGCGCCGTGAGCCTCCAGGGTCAGGATCTCTTTCGGCGTGGCCGGCTGACCTTCGATGCCGACGGAAAACCCTGTCCGGTTCATGATCCCCTCTCTCAAGATGTTCAGGAGGTAGAAGAACCAGAAGTTGAAAAGGATGTTGAGCGGGCAGTGGTAGGCCAGACCAAGCAGAAAGGGATGGATCCGCGTGTTGAACGGCGGGAAGTCTCGAGCGATCGTTACGTTGTTGAAGATTCGATGCTCAAACACCACGATCTTGGGCAGGGCGAGGACCTTCCAGCTGGCCACCTGGTAGGCGATCACCCCGAACATGCAGGCAAATCCCACCCAGAAGGCCCTGCGTCTGAAGATGTCGGGCACCCGGCTGCCCCCGGATTCCTTCAGGAGTTCCAGGGGGAAGTGGGCCAGGGGAAAGGCCAGTTTTTCCTTCTGGGCCCACTGCTTGTAGAAAATCACGGTCCCGAAGAATCCAGCCATCACCACCCCTACCGTCCCGACGAACCACCAGTAGAGACGCGTGATCCATTCTCCCCATGGGACCGACGCTCCGGGGGCCAACCCGAGGTAGAATTTGTCAACGGCAGGGTTGCCCTGCTCGAAGAAAAGGAAGTTGGGCATGTGCGGCCCGACCACCTCCCAGAACCGGTCCTCCGGGGAAGAGAAATAGGCCGGACCTGAGACGTCGGCGACCAGTTTGCCCACCAGTCCCAACCCGGGCAGGGTGCCCACGAGCCAGGCCATGCCGAAGATGGCCAGAACTTCTGTGCGGGTCAGGGCGAATCGGAAGCGGACGATCTTCATCAACAGATAGATCCCGACCCAGACCATGAACATCATCTGTGCGGGGATCGGCATGAAGCTGCGGACCATGCCCCTGCCGTAGTTCTCTGTGAAGATACACAGACCCGCAATCGTGATCAGTCCCAGCGCGAATGCCCGGGGTGTGACCCGTTCTGCAGGCCGACGCAGATCGGGTTCAGGTTTCCCTTCTTCGACTGCCGTCTGGAATTCCGCCATCCTTCTCTCTCAGAAGTTGTGTCTCCAGTCAGATAAGGGGCGATTACAAATGGCGCTCTTTTATGCCTGGAGGCCGGGGCCAGTTGAATGCGGAAATGTCGATCTCATCCCTGCCGGAACTGCCCACGATCTCTGCGGCCAGGCAGCGGCCGAACACCGGGGCGCTGGCAAAACCGTTGCCGCTCCAGCCGCAGTTGTTCCAGAATCCTTCCACTTCGGTCTCACCGACGATCGGGTGGGCGTCGGGGGTCATATCGTAGAGCGCCGAAAATCCTCCCAAAAAAGCGGTCTCCCGCATGCCGGCGTAGCGCGGCTCCAGCGCCCTGCGAAAGGCGTCAAGCTGCCCCTGGCTGATCGTCTCGTCGTAAGCGTCGGGATCGGCCGGGTCCGTCGACCAGGCGAAGAGCCCGGACCGAAACTGCTTCTCGTCAGCCCGGAGCAGAACGATTTCGTTGACCCCATCGGACAGGATCGGGCCCTCTGCCCTCATTTGTTCGGGCCGGCGGAACAGACAGACCGGCGTCCGGTGAATCTCGATCGGCAGCTGCACGCCGGCGAGCGCCGCAATCCGGTGACCCCACGCACCCCCGCAATTCACCGCCACGCGCGTGTTGATCTCGCCGCCATCTGTCTGGATCGCGTAGAGCCGGCCCTGCTCCACCCCGATCCCGGTGACGCCCACGCCCTCGATGACTTCCACGCCGTTCCGTCTGGCAGCCACAGCCAGTGAAAGCGTCGTCGCAATCGGATCGGCGCTTCCTCCACCGGGAAATAAAACGCCCATCTCATCTTCTCTGAACACCCCGGTGGCCTCCTGGTGGGACAGTTCGTCGGCCTTCAACACCTCGAACGCGACCCCCAGGCCCTTCATCAGGTCCAGATCTCCCCCGAGGGCATCCGCATCCAGCGTATTTGTGATCCGGAGAAACCCGTTCTGCACAAACCCGGGATCGCCACCCACCTCGTCGCTCCAGTGCTCGAACAGATCGGTCGCCTCCTGCACGAGGCGGATGTAGACGGTGTCCATAAAGAGCGGCCGGATCATCGCGCTGGACCGAGCTGTGGGCCCTGAGGCGATCTGTCTCTTTTCCAGCAGGACGATCTTTCCAGCCCCGGCACGCGCGAGGTTATAGGCCAGGCTGGCCCCCTGCACCCCGCCTCCGATGATCACGATATCTGCCGTAGATGTCACAACCTCTCCAATTTGGACCTCTCCCCCGGCCCCTCTCCTAAAGGAGAGGGGAGAACGGCGCCCTTTTTTTGTCTACTTTTCTTGTGGCGACACAAGAAAAGTAGGCCGCCGGAGGCATGGGGTTCTGGGGTGGGGCGAACAGATTAGGGAGCAACGAGAGATAGCCACTTTCTCCTCTTGCCCTCCCCTAGATTCGGTGAAGAGCCTGTAAGGTTCTTCGCCAAATGTTGGGGTCAAGCTAATGAGCTCTATTGCACCGCTGAATGCCATCCGGGCCGCGGTGTGCGACTCCCATGCAACCTCGTTCTTTCACCTCCCACGCGGTTAGGCCCTCTGCGCCGGTCCCATAGTGGACGTCAAGCGGGGCAGGAGTCCCGCCCTGATTGCCGCCACCGTCCTTTCCACTGAGGGTGAGGTGCCGCGGCCGAAGCCTCCCCGGCGCCTGAGGGGAGCCCTTCTTTTGTCCAACTTTTCTTGGGCGAACAAGAAAAGTAGGCCGCCGGAGGCATGGGGTTTTGGGGTGGGGCGAACAGATTAGGGAGCAACGAGAGATAGCCACTTTTTCCTCTTGCCGTCCCCTAGATTCGGTGAAGAGCCTTAGGGAAGGGGGCTAGGTCCGAGATACCCTTCACGAGATACGAGATACGTTCTTCTTATCCTCTCATCGTCAAATTGTGATACTCCACATCCAGGAACATGTCGTGCACCACAAAATCGTAGAGCAGTTTCGGATTGCGCTTTCGCAACGTCAGTTCGATCTCATTCCATCCCCACTGGAACATATCCCCAGACCGCAGGTTGAAGCGCAGCGCATAGTTGCCCTGCATTCCATTCCAGCGTGGCCCCATCCGATATCTCCCGTAGAGGTGGAACTCCGGGCTCTCTGGATACGGCAGCGCTTCTCCGTTCACTTTGAATTCGAAGACGTCACCCTTCGAGAATCCGGCAACCGTGATCTCCAGGATCACCGACTTCAGCATCCCCCGCTCGACGGCCGTCTTCAGGTCGTCGTAGACGAGCAGGTTGATCACCTCCCCTGCCCCGGTCGGCTGATCTCTCAGCGTCACCGGAAGCTGATGTTTGAAGCTAGAATACATAGCCCCTGGGCCGTGCGCCTCCTCGGAAAACCCCGGTCGGATAACGCCCGTGTCATAGACCTCGACAACGTGAGCGATTGGAGCCACAGCGTATCGCTTGCTCCTGTATCGAAGGGTCTCGAGATGACCGAGCTGGCTGAAGATCTCGGATTGATCGATGTTTGTCGTCGGGCAGTGGTTGTAATTGAAGATATAGATTCCATCCACGTCCTGATTCCACGCGTTCGTCGCTGCGGCCCGGAGCGCGGGCACATACGCGGGATAGTACTGCGTCCCCGGACCGACGTTCTCGGATACACAGGCGTAGACGCAGCAGTCCTTGCCCTTCGCCATCTCCAGGAAACGATCGTAGGGCAGGTCCGTCGCGGTATCCCACGTGGCGGAAGGAGCGATATACGTCAACGACCCATTCTCCAACACCTTCTCCAGGTCCATACCCATCTCGTGTGTCATCTCCGGCGTTCCTGGGATGCGAACGCCGAACCCCAGCGGCCGACCCCGCTTCTCGCCGACCCGGTCCAGAGCACTGCGGCAGTCTTCCAGAAACTCCGTCAGGATCTCGCGCCCTTCCTCGATGTCCGGAAAGCTGACGAGCGGGGCCCGCATCAGGTCCAGCTCGAACCCATCCACGTCATACCGCGTGCAGACTTCCTCCATCAGCCCCATCTTCCAGGCCCGGACCTCCGGAAGCGCATAGTTCAGCGCCCTCGACCCCCTGTCCCCACCCTGACGTCCGTAAGCGCCTGCGGTACAATCATCTGAGATGTTATACTCGGGGTGGCTCGTCCGCCATTCGCTCAGCCAGGCGTAGGCCTCTCCGTGACGGTCGTTGAAACGGGTCCCCGCCCAGTACTCCATCCCCGCGTCGTGCGCCGCCTGGACCGCCAGCGCCCAGACATCCACATCCAGAGACCAGATGTGATGCAGGTTCTCCTGATGCCGATAGGTCTGCCCCGATGTGTAGGTCTCGTTCTTGGGACCCCTGGCGCCCGGGATTTCGGTCGGATAGAAAGGTACCGAATCGCCATAGCCAAACATGTTGCAGATCGCCCGATCCACCTGCGTCCCGATCACGCGCCCCACGGTCTCATACACGAACTCTTCCGGGCTGATCGGGGGCGCGCTCTGAAACATGAAGCTACCGTCATTGTTGTACAGGAGTCGTGGGGTTTTAGGCATGGTTCTTCTCCTCTTCGGACCTCTCCCCCGGCCCCTCTCCTAAAGGAGAGGGGAGAAGAAGAGATCTTTTTTCTGATGCTGGAGTAGAATCCATTCCCCCTTCCCTTTAGGGAAGGGGGCTAGGGGGTTAGGTCCGATTTTTTCGAGATACGAGATACGGCTACCCGCGCATCGTCAGATTGTGAAACGACACATCCAGAAAGATGTCGTGAATCAGGAAATCGCAGTCAATCATCGGATTCCGCTTCCGAAGGATCAGCTCCACCTCGTTTGCGCCCTGCTTCAGGAGCTCCCCCTTGTGCAGATTGTATCGCAGCGCGTAGTTCCCCTGCATCCCGTTCCACCGCGGGCCCATCGGGTACTGCGAATAGAGGTGAAACTCGGGGCTCTCCGGGTCGGGCAGCCGATTTCCGTTCAGCTTGAACTCGAACGCGTCATCCTTCGTGGATCCTGCCACCGTGATTTCCAGGACCACCGACTTCAGCATCCCTCGATCGGCAGCGGTCTTCAAGTCTTCATAAACCAGCAGGTCAATGATCTTTCCGGGTCCCGTGGGCGTCTCATCGAGCGAGACCGGGAGCTGATGTTCAAAGCTGGAGTAGTAGGCACCCGACTTGTGGTAGGATTCCATGTAGCCTCGCTCGACGACACCGGTGTCGTACCTCTTGATCATCTCCGTGTTTCCCGTAACCGCATACCGCTTGTCCCGGTAGCGCAGTGTCTCCGTGTGACCGAGCTGAGCGAAGAGCTCGGCGGCGTCCACGTTGCACGTCGGGTTGTGATTGAAATTGAAGATGTAGATCCCATCCACACCCTGGTGCCACGCGTTGTACGCAGCACCTCGCAGGGCCTCGTTCGACGCAGGCACGTACTGCGGGCCGGGACCGATCTGCTCTGACGGACAGGCGTAGACCTCGCAATCCTTGCCCCGGGCCATCTCCACGAATCGATCGTAGGGTGCGTCTGTCGCGGTATCCCAGTAGACGGAGGGCGAGATGCAGGTCACGGACCGCTGCTCGAGGACCGCTTCCAGGTCCAGGCCCATTTCTTGCGTGGCCTCTGGCGTCGCCGCCGTGCGGATCCCAAAACCGAGCGGCCGACCTCGCTTCTCACCAATCCGGTCCAGCGCCGCGCGGCAGTCGGCCAGAAACTCGGTCAGAATGGAACGCCCCGCCTCGATGTCCGTAAAACTGACCATCGGTTCCCGCATCAGGTCCAGCTCGAACCCGTCCACGTCATACCGCGTGCACGCCTCTTCCATCAGCTTGATCTTCCAGGCCCGGACCTCCGGCAGTCCATAATTCAGGCCCCGTGGTCCCCCGGGAATGCTGTATCGGCCCTCGGTGCAGTCCTTCGGGATGTTGTATTCGGGATGGTTCACTCGCCACTCCGTCAACCAGGCGAATCGCTCGCCGTGGCGGTCGTTGAAGCGGGTCCCCGGCCAGAACTCCATCCCGGCGTCGTGTGCCGCCTGTACCGCCATATCCCAGACGTCTACGTCAAGGGACCAGAGGTGATGCAGGTTCTCCTGGATCCGGTATTCCTGAAGATTGGTGTAAGTCTTGTTTCTGCGCGGCCTCGCCTCCGGGATCTCCGTCTTGTACCAGGGCATCGCGTCACCCAATCCGAACATGTTGACGATGACTCGATCCACCTGCGTACCGATTTCCCGACCGACCGTCTCGTAAACGAATTCGTCAGGGCTCATCGGCGGCGCAGATTGAAGCAGAAAGCTTCCGTCATTGTTGTACAGCAATCTTGGCGCTTTACGCATCGTCTTTTCTCTCCTTTTAACGCGTGTGTTGGGTTTCATGGAAATTCCTGCTTCAGATCTGACAGCAAGATCGCCGCGTACGATCAGACCTCTCCCCCGGCCCCTCTCCTAAAGGAGAGGGGAGAACGACGCGATTCTTTTACTGTTACTCAAGAAAAATCCAGTTCCCCCTTCCCTTTAGGGAAGCATGTCCCGAGCTTGCCGAGGGAGGGGGCTGGGGGGGTTAGGGCTGTATCAACCACGCATTGTCAAATTGTGGAACGACACGTCCAGAAAGATGTCGTGAATCAGGAAATCGCAGTCAATCAAGGGATTCCGTTTCCGAAGCATCAGTTCCACCTCATTCGCGCCCTGCTCGAGGAGCTCCCCCTTGTGCAGGTTGTATCGCAGCGCGTAGTTCCCCTGCATCCCGTTCCAGCGCGGACCCATTCGATACTGCGAATAGAGGTGAAACTCGGGGCTCTCCGGGTCGGGCAGCCGATGGCCGTTCAGCTTGAACTCGAACTCGTCGTCCTTCGTGGATCCGGCCACGGTGATCTCAAGGATCACGGACTTCAGCATCCCGCGCTCGGCAGCGGTTTTCAGGTCATCATACACGAGCAGGTCAATAACCCGGCCCGGTCCCGTGGGCGTCACCTCCAGGGCGACAGGGAGCTGATGCTCGAAGCTGGAGTAGTAGCTGCCCGAGCTGTGGTAGGATTCCATATGCCCTCGCTCGACGATACCGGTGTCGTAGTGCTCGATCAGCGCCTCGATCCCCGAAACCGCATACCGCTTGTCACGGTAGCGCAGCGTCTCCGTGTGACCGAGCTGAGCGAAAAGCTCGGCGGCATCCACGTTGCACGTCGGGTTGTGATTGAAATTGAAGATGTAGATGCCATCCACGCCCTGGTGCCAGGCGTTGTATGCGGCACCGCGCAGGGCCTCCTTCGATGCGGGCACATACTGCGGACCGGGGCCGATCTGCTCTGACGGGCAGGCGTAGACGTGGCAGTCCTTGCCGCGTGCCATCTCCACGAATCGATCGTAAGGCGCGTCGGTCGAGGTATCCCAGTAGACGGAAGGCGAGATGGTGGTCACGGACCGTTGCTCGAGGACGGCCTCCAGGTCCAGGCCCATTTCTTGCGTGGCCTCTGGCGTCGCCGCCGTGCGGATCCCAAAACCGAGCGGTCGCCCACGCTTTTCGCCAACCCTGTCCAGCGCCGCGCGGCAGTCGGCCAGAAACTCGGTCAGGATGGCGCGCCCCTCTTCGATGTCCGTAAAACTGACCATCGGCTCACGCATCAGGTCCAGCTCGAAGCCGTCCACGTCATACCGCGTGCAGACCTCTTCCATCAGCTTGATCTTCCAGGCCCGGACCTCCGGCAGCGCATAGTTCAGGCCCCGAGGCCCCCCGGGAACACGGTAGCTTCCCTCGGTGCAGTCCTTCGGGATGTTGTATTCGGGGTGGCTCACTCGCCACTCGGTCAGCCATGCGAATCGTTCTCCGTGGCGGTCGTTGAAGCGGGTCCCAGGCCAGAACTCCATCCCGGCGTCGTGCGCCGCCTGGACGGCCATCTCCCAGACATCCACGTCCAGGGACCAGATGTGATGCAGGTTCTCCTGGATACGGTATTCCTGGAGGTTGGAATAGGTCTTGTTCCTGGGCGGCCTCGCCTCCGGGATCTCCGTCTTGTACCAAGGCATTGCGTCGCCAAACCCGAACATGTTCACGATCACCCGGCCCACCTGCGTACCGATCACGCGGCCCACCGACTCGTAGACGAATTCGTCAGGGCTCATCGGCGGTGCACACTGCAGCAGAAAGCTTCCATCGTTGTTGTACATCAGTCTCGGCGCTTCAGGCATCGCTCTCTATCCTCCTTCAATGTGTGTTTGCTTTAAGATCGACGAACGACGATTAACGATCCACGGCCCTTAGGTCCACACTGTTTTAAACAGTCTCAGCATGTTCTCTCCCATGATCTTCTGGACATCGGGCTCCGAGTACCCCCTTTTGAGAAGGGCACGCGTAACATTCGGAAATTCTGCCGATGAACGAATGCCTTTGGGGTTGACGATCGGAAAATCGACCTTTGCGATCGGGCCTTTGCGGCTCTTTCCGATCAGGACCCAGTCGAAGAACGATTCCGGCTGACCTTCCGTGAAATCGGTCCCGATCGACACCTGATCGATCCCTGCGACCTTCACCAGATAATCGATCACGTCAACGAAGTCCTCCAGAGCCGCCCTGGACCCGGCCGCCAGGAACGGGGGAAAGATGTTGGCCCCGACGACTCCCCCCTTCTTGACCAGGGCGAGGAGCTGTTCATCCGTCTTGTTGCGGGGATGATCACACAGCGCGCGCGGATTGGCGTGGGTGAAAGCGACCGGCTGGGACGATGCCTCAATCGCCTCCATCGTCGTCTGATAACCCACGTGAGAGAGATCGATCAGCAGGCCGAGCCGGTTCATCTCTTCGATCACCTCCAGACCGAATCGGCTCAGTCCGGCATCGGTCCGTTCCAGACACCCGTCCCCCACGTAGTTTCGCTCCATATACGTAAGCTGAATCACGCGCACGCCGAGCGCCTTGAACGTGGAGAGCAGACGCGAGTCGTGTTCGATCGGCGCGGTATCCTGAAAGCCGAAGATGATACCGACCTTTCCCGCTGACTTGGCCGCTCTGATGTCGTCCGTGGTCCTCACCGGCATGATCAGGGAGCCGTGGGCCTCGAACATCTCGTTCCATCCCTCGATCTTCTCCACGGTCTCCCGGAAATTTTCGTGCACCGCGACCGTCGCGTTGATCGCCGTCAGCCCCCCCTGAACGAGAGAACGGAATACCGGTTCACCCCATCGGCTGACCTGCAATCCGTCGATGATAATCAAGGCCTCGTGCAAACTGGATGCCCGATCTTCCGCCATCACGCCCCACCTTCGGTAACGTCAGCTACTTTCGGACTGACACACTTTCAACCTTGGCTTCGTCCAGCTCGACACCGATGCCGGGCCCTTCCGTCGGCACACAGGCAAAACCGTCCTCGACGCGCAGAGGCTCCCGGGTAGTGTCTGCGCCAAGCCATCCGTCCGGGCCCAGTGCAAAATCGCCACCGATCACATTCCAGGTGGCGGCGTAAAAGTGAGCGGCCGTCGCCGCACCCACGCTTGTAGAAGGCTGTCCTCCCGCATACAGAGGGATGCCTGCTGCATCCGCGATCGCCGCGATCTTTCGAGCCGTGTAGATGCCGCCCATCTTCGCCAGCTTGATGTCGACAATGGAGGCGGCCTTCTGCTTTACCAGCTCCATCACCGCGTGGATCGAGTTCGCACTCTCGTCTGCCATAATCGGCACCGAGAGCGCCTCCGAGAGACGAGCCATACCGTCCAGATCCCAGATGGCGAGGGGCTGCTCCACGAACTCCAGGCCGTAGGGCTCGACCATGCGCTTCAGTCTGGGGAGGGCTTCGCTGTATTGCATCCCTGCGTTGCCATCGACGCGAAACGCGACACCGGGACCCAGGGCTTCCCTCACGGCCGCCACGTTTCGGACATCGGTCTCGGCATCGGGCGCCCCGATCTTGCACTTCAGAAGAAAGTAACCTCGATCGACCTGTCGTCTGGCTTCATCCGCCATCTCTCCCGCCGGCTTCATCCCGATCGACCAGACGCTGGGAATCTTGTCCCTGCAGCACCCCCCCAGCAGGTCGTAGAGCGGCACGTCAAGTGCTCGGGCCACCAGGTCGTAGAAGGCGTCGCTCACGGCGGTCCGGGCATAGCTGCCCCCGTTCACCGCTCGCTCCATGACCTGGTTCAGCCTTTCGATGTCGAAAGGACTGCGCCCCAGGATCAGCGGCGTGTAAACGTTTCGGATCAGCGACAGGATCGTGTCCTGCGTCTCGCCGCAGCCCTGAAAGCACGGGATCGGCTGTGTCTCGCCAAGCCCGACCGTTCCATCATCCGCCGTGACGCGCACGAGGACGTTCTCCTGCACCTCCAGCGTCCCCGTGGCGATCACTACAGGGATCTTGTAGGGAACGTTGATCGCAATCGCTTCGATCTTCGCGATCTTCATCTCGCCATCACCATAGGACTCAAACAGTTGATTGCGCGAAACTCCGCCGCGAGAATGGCCGTTTTACGGTACCCGGTACCCGTGTTTTGGTTTCCCGGTACCCGTTGTTCAAAAGCCGGCTTCCTTATCACAAACATAAAGGAAAGGCTCTCCCGCCAGATACCTTCGCAGGTTCTCTTTCATCCCATCGGCACGCCCCCTCCACAGCCTGTCCGACACCGCAGAGCAGTGCGCCGTAAGGAGCAGGTTCTCTGTATCCCAAAGCGGGCTGTCTTCGGGAATCGGTTCTTCTGCCGTCGCATCCAGCCCCGCTCCCCGAATCCGACCCGAACGCAGTCCGTCGATAAGCGCGGCCTCGTCCAGAATTCCCCCACGGGAGATCACGATGACGTACCCCCCCTCCTTCAGCTTTCCCAGCTTCTCGCGATCGATCAGCCCGCGGGTTTCCGGCGTCAGCGGAGCAGTGATGACGAACCAGTCTGAAATCTCAAGCAGATCGTTCAACCGATCCAGGCCCCACACTTCCTTGACCTCAGGCGGCGGCTCGGACGGTCGGGCATCGACGGCATAGACCTCCATCCCGAACCCGTGTGCGCGACGGGCTACAGCCCTCCCTATGTCTCCCAGGGCCAGGATGCCCATCGTCGCCTGGTTCAGCTCCACGAACTGGTTGTCATATTGCCTCCAGTCCCAGTAGTGCGCGGCCTGATCGGCCCAGAGATCGCGTCCACGGTGGGCGAGCGTCAGCATGAACAGAAAGACGTGATCGGCCATCGGGTCCGCGTGCGGACCCCTCACGTTCGTCAGCACGACGTCGCTCTTGACCAGCTCCGGGATGGCGGTCACCCGGTCGACCCCGGTCCCAGGAATCTGGACCCACTTCAGTCTTTCACCTGCCAGGAAGGCCTCCCGCGACAGCTCGCCAAACAGGGCCTCCGCGTCCCGGATTTGCTCGATCTCTTCTTCCTTCGTGGCTGCAGGCACGAAATCGATATCCGGGAACTCCTCGCGTAGCTCACCCAGAAACTTGCCCTTCACGTGGCCGGTGACGACGATCTTCATCTCACTTCCCCCCCCTCTTCAGCTTCCGATGTGAATCGGACCTGTCTGAATCGGTTCGCAAGGTCGCGCACCCGGCTTCTGACCTGCTCGGGATCCACTTCCTTCAAAGCGTCTACGATGCAGTCCGCAATCTCCGGCACATCCGCCTCCGTCATCCCGGTCCGCGTCAGTTCCTGGACACCGATCCGCAATCCGTGTGTCCCCAATTCCTCGGAAAGCGCCATCGCCCCCGCGATGATGTTGCACGCCTCCAGCCGGTCCGCCACCGCTTTGCCCTCCCCGAACGCCTCCACGATCAGGAGCAGCGTATGCGTCTCCGTGTAGCCCAGTGCCTCTCCGACAAGCGGAATGCCGCGTTCGTGCAGCGCGGCCCCCAGTGCCTTCGCGTTGCTGATCACCGCGCTCGCGTGGGCCTCCCCGAATTCGATCCACTCCAGGAAGGTGGCGGCGAGTGAGGGGATCCGTCCCAGGTGGTGATTGCTCTCCAGCAGCGGCGCGATCGCCGGACCGATCTGCTCCGCGAGCGATTTCTCATTCGTCATCACCAGACCCCCCTGGGGTCCGGCCAGCGTCTTGTGCGTGCTCGAGATGACCACATCCGCCCCCTCCTCGAGCGGGTTCGGAAACTGCTTTCCAGCGATCAGGCCGATCACGTGGGCCGCGTCGAAGATCAGGTAGGAGTCCGGGACATATCTATCCATCGCCTCTCTGATCTCTCTCACGGGATGTGGAAACAGAAAGACCCCCGATCCGATCGTCACCAGCTTCGGCCGCTCCTGCTCGATGAGCGAAACCGTCTTCTCCAGATCGACGTTGAATCGCTCCCAGTCCCACGGAATCTGGATAGACTTGAGGTCGACTTCGAGCGCGGTCCCGGACAGCTTCAGGGCGTACTTGTGTCCGAAGGGCACTTCCAGGGCCGTATCGCCCGGTCTCGCGAGCGCGAACGTCGCCGCTACACCCGCCAGATTCCCCGACAGGGGGCGCAGGTCCACGTATGCGGCCCCGAAAAGTTCTTTGGCCACATCGTGTGCCAGCGCCTCGATCTGGGCGATGTAACGATTTCCCTGGTAGTGCCGGTGGAACAGATCGATCCCTATATAGTTTCCGTACCGGTGATTCAGATCGTGAGAAACCAATCGATCCACCAGCGCGCTGGGGTGATTCTCGGAAGCGATAAGATTTAGGCTGTTCTCTCTGAATTCCCTGTGTTGATCGATCAGGGAATCGATCTCCTGGACTCTGGATTCGAAGCTCACGGCGCTCCTCACTAAGTAAAGATGTCCTGGTTATTATTGTTGCTCTTATGACTGTTTCACTGCGCTGGAATCACTAAAACGAAAACTACCGCATCCCCGAGTGATTTCGATTCGCGGCCAGAGGCCGAGAATCGAAATCGTATCGAGGGGCCGGTACTAGCAAAATGGTTCAGATCTACCCTATCCAACCTGGCGTCGTAATCGTATCTGCGATCTCGAAGGCGCGCTTCCGCTCGTCATCGGACAATGACGCGACGTCACAAGCCGCTACATTCTCCTCGATCTGCTCTCTGTTCTTCGCACCGGCAATCACGGACGAAACCCCGGGATGGTCCAGGACGAACCGAAGCGCCGCCTGCGCCATCGTCCGGTCCGGCCTGGCGATAAAGTCGAGCTGGGGAAGTTTCTTCAGCGCGTCGACCGATTCGGGCCGGTTGAACCGCACGAAACGCACGTCCTCCTTCGTGAGGCTTTTGGCGTTCGGGCCGTGGTAGTTTCCGCTCAGCCATCCCTTCGCCAGGGGGACCCGGATCAGCGTCCCGATCTCCTGCGCTTTGGCCCAGTGGAGCAGCGCATCGGCATCCCGTTCGATCAGGTTGTAGCCGATCTGCAGGACGTCGATAGGGCCCAACGCCCGCAGCTTGTCGATCGCCGCCCGATCGTTGATCGAAATCCCGTACCATCTCACCTTGCCCTCCTGCTTCAGCGCCTCCAGCGTCTCCATCACTGCCGGCATGGCCCATTCGTGGGGCACGGCGTGAAGCTGGTACAGGTCGATCCAATGGGTGTCCAGCCGCTCCAGACTGCCTTCACACGCCTCACGGATCCGCTTTCGGACGGCCGCTTCATCCACTTGCCCCTCCTCGATTCCCTGATTGGGCGCGACCTTCGTGGCGATGATCCACCTGTCTCTCCGGCCCTTCAGGGCCCTTCCCGCCAGGACCTCGCTGTGTCCGCCCCCGTAGCCCTCCGCGGAATCGATCAGGTTTACACCCAGCTCCTCGGCCCTGTGGAGAAGCGCGATCGACTCCTCGTCGTTCGTTCCCGTCCACCCGTAGTATGTTCCGTCCTCCCGCTTGCGCAGCCCGGCGATCGGGAAGGCGCCGAGGCCGATCTCTGACACCTCCAGCCCGGTATTTCCGAATCTTCGATGCTTCATACGCTCACCATAAACTTCCCCGACTGTCGTCGGCTATCCGTTGTCATTGTTGCCCGGATGGGCAATACGCACGTGGACGTTCTTGAGGACGATCCCCTTGTTGGAGGGGTCCCGGTTTATGACTCTTACCGTGTTCGCGCCCTTCCGGATCCGCTCGGGCTCGATGCCGTAGCTGACCCATTCGCCATTGAGAGACGCGCCTGAAACATCGCGATCATTCAGCCTTACCTCCACGCCGTCCGCGGTGGTCATGCCCTCTGCCTGAACGCTGAGCGTCACCTCGGGTCTGGATTCGGGGCCGTGGGCAGAGGGATCCTCACCGATCGTCATCTTCACAGTGAAAGGCCGCGTAGGTTCCAGCTTCTGCGGAATCTCGGGGTCCAGCGCGGTGGGCAGCTCCAGGAAGCGGAGGAGGTCTCTGACTTCACGTCCGATCAGAAATCGGAAATGTCCGTCCGGGAGGTAATCCTTGTCGAGCCGTGTGAGAAAATCGGGGTCTCCCATCTCTCGCCACCCCGAGCTCTCTGGATCGTCCTTGCGGCGTTTCTGGCCTCTCATCCCCGGCCGATTGGCGACCAGGTCGAAATAATTGAAGGTGTAGACGCCGTCGGCGCCCGAGTGCCAGACGTTCATGACGCGCGATCGAAAGTGTCTCGTCGGGAGCCCGTCCTGCGTGCCGGGCGGGCCCTCGCGCCGCTTGGACCCGGACCAGCTCAGGCAGGGATAGACAGGCACGCCGTGCCTGTGGCCCAGCGCCACCAAACCGTCCCAGGGCGCCAGCTCCCACTCGCCCGGAATCAGCAGGTCCACCAGACCCTCCTCCAGCCATCTCGTCACGTCAAGGCCGATCGCCTCGCAGCACGAAACCGAGGCCGGAATCCTCACCGCGACGAGGATCGGGCGGCCCCGCTCCAGGCCGATCTGTTCGGTCATCTCGCGAATCCGGCGATGAAAGTCGGTCATCACATCCCGCTCCGCCTGCGTACAGTCCTCCCCGTCCGCGTTGCATCTGAAGTGAGGCGGGTGGCGCATCCAGTCCATCTCGATCCCGTCCACGTCGTACCTCTTGCAGACATCCTCCTGCATCCGGAACGCCTTTTCTCGGACCTCAGCCTCGTCGTAGGCCGCCCCTGACCAGAATCCGAAGGCGGGAGGTTCCGCCAGCGACCCGAAGAGCAGCTGTGGGTTGTCCTTCTTGAACTGCGACCCCAGCATGTGCCACAGCGGGTAGGAGTCGTGAATGTCGTTCATCCGCATCGACCAGAAGACCTCGATCTCGTTCGCCCTGCAGAAGTCGACCATGATCTCCAGCGGGTCCAAGCCCGCCTCGTGAAACGCCCTCGTCTGGTTCGCCTCGAAGACCCCCTCCCTCGAAATGAAAGGCTCCGAGACCTCGCTCATGTGGGTACTCATCCCCAGGCCGGCGCTCGTGCAGTAGAAGATCGAATCCACGTGCGTGCCGAGGAGGGGCGTCGTTCGGTCGGCCAGGAGCGCCTCGCGACTGATATCGTCGTCGCCGAGTCTGTACATTATAGTATTGCCGTCGTTGTTGAAGATCACGCGCCGCCTGCGATGGGCGGCCAGCTCGCGTCTCTTTCTCAACTCGCCAAGTTTCATGTTGCCGCGCGTCTCCGTTCGATTCTGGAGTAATGCGGTACTGGAGTAGTGGAGTGTTGCAAGACCTGCCTTTCCATTACTCCAATACTCCATTCTCCCATCACTCCAGCGCCTACTTTTGATAATTGGAATAAACGATCCGCACGTGAACGTCCTTCAGAAGGACTTTGTTGGACGGATCCCGGTTGATCACCTTGATGGTGTTCGCCCCTTTTCGGATCCGCTCCGGCTCGACGCCGTAGCTGACCCATTCCTCCTGGAGATCGCCGTTCGAAAGAGCGCGGTCGTTCAGCCTGACTTCCAGACGGTCCGCTTCGGTCAGACCGTCGACGCGGACGCTCAGCGTCACGCTGGCATTGGATCCCGAGCCCTTTCCGGACGGGTCTTCGCCAATCGTCATAACCACCGTCAAAGGCCGGGTCGGGTCGAGCTTCATGGGACGCTCCGGGTCCAGCGCAGTCGGATACTCGTAAAAACGAAGCAGGCCTTTGATCTCCCGCCCCAGCAGAAACCGAAAATGACCGTCCGGGAAATAGTCCTTGTCCAACCCTGCAAGGACTTCCGGCTCACCCACCTCACGCCAGACCGCGCTCGAGGGATCGAACAGGTTGAAGGTGTGAATCCCGTCCGCGCCCGCGTGCCAGACGTTCATCGCCCGGGCGCGGAAGTTCCTGAGGGCGATCCCGTCCTGCGCCTCGGGCGGCCCCTGACGCCGCCTGGATCCCGACCAGGTCAGATCCGGATAGACCGGCACGCCGTGCTCGCGGCCCAGCTCGACCCAAGTCTCCCACGGCGCCAGCTCCATCTCACCGGGGACCAGTAGATCCACCAGATCCTCCT
Organism: Candidatus Latescibacterota bacterium; assembly: GCA_965248435.1. Lineage (GTDB taxonomy): Bacteria > Latescibacterota > UBA2968 > UBA2968 > CBDFJH01. Next base: position 3,801,494 of record OZ252100.1, on the reverse strand, counting down.
TCAGCCACGCCCTCACGTCCAGGCCCATCGCCTCGCAGCACGCAACAGAGGCCGGAAGGCGCTCCGCGACGAGCATCGGCCGGCCCCGCTTCAGGCCGACCTGCTCCGTCATCTCGCGAATGCGACGGTGCAGGCCCGTCATGATCTCCCGCTCCAACTGCGTGCAGTCCTCCCCGTTCGCGCTGCATTTGAAGTGCGGCGGGTGGCGCAGCCAGTCCAGCTCGATGCCGTCCACGTCGTACCGCTTGCAGACATCCTCCAGCAGCTCGAATGCCCGCTCCTGAACCTCCGGCTCGTCGTAATTCAGCCCGGACCAGAGTCCGAATGCGGGTGGGTCTTCCAGCGATCCGTGCAGTAACTCCGGGTGGTCCTTCTTGAACTGAGGAATCATCTCCGTCCACCGCAGCTGGGAGTCGTGGACGTCGTTCATCCGCATGGACATGAAGATCTCGATCCCGTTCTCCCTGCAGAAGTCGATCATAATCTGAAGAGGATCCAGACCTGCCTCGTGGAACGCCCCGATCAAGTTCGGCGCGAACACACGCGTCTTCGCGAGGAACGGTTCCGCGACATCGCTGATGTAGGACACGTGACCCAGCCCGGCGCTCCAGGGGCAGTAGAAGATCGAGTCTACGTGCGACCCGATCAGTCCCGTCGTACGGTCGGCAAGCAGCGCCTCGGGACTGACCTCTTTGAGGTTGTAGACGACATCGCAGCCGTCGTTGTTGAAGATGATCCGCCGCTTCCGGTGTTTGGCCTGCTCTCGCTGCGCTCTCAGTTCACTCAGTTCCATAGTGCGAAACTCCCTTTCTCCGAGACTATTACTTTACGCGAAACAAATCCCCCTCAGTCCTCTCCCTCCGCAAGCCCGGGACATGCTTTTCCAGAGGGGGAAGAATCTATTTCTCTGATGGGTACTATGTCAGTCGGAGTAACCTCCCCCCTTTAGCAAAGGTTCATCACCGATTTCCGGGGAAGGCGTGGCGGATTCTAAGAAAGAAATAATTATCATCCCTGAAGCCATATGCCATCCGCTTGATGACCTTGATTTTGTTGTTAATTCCCTCAATCAGGCTTGTCCCGATGGGATAGTCACAGTGAGCTAGGATTCCTGGCATATACGTCTTCAGATTGCGTGCGAATTTCTTGAGTGGCTCGATCTTGCTGTAGATGGCGCGTCGATACCACTGATTCCAGAATCTGTTGGCCGCAGCTCTGGATCGATAAGACCAGAGATGATTGAGATCCTCTTTGAGGAGGTATACCGTGTAGAGGCGTTTGTTTGCAGAAAGCAATTCTCTTAGCGACACTCTGTCTTCTTTGCTCGTGACATTTGCTTTGCTGCGCAGGAGCAACCACCGTTGGTTCTGAGTCACTTTGCGATCGGGTCGGCCACCGCGCACCCGACCCAGTTCGTCGATGCGTACTCGCTCGACGACGTCGCGGTTGTACTTGGCTTTAACGTGATACAGGTCATAGATGATGTCCACATCCGGACAATGGGATCGCACCTCCTCTTCGTAGGCACCGTTCATGTCCATCGCCACGGCCTCAAGTTGCTTGCAGCCTTCTTCTCCAAGGAGGTGGAAAAACGGGCGGATGTCCTCTCGACTTCGGCCGCGACCCACCCATAGGACACGCTTGGTCTCCATGTCAACAATCACTGTGGCGTAGCGATGGCCCTTTTGGATCGCAAATTCGTCCATGCCGATCACCGTGACCCTGGCAAAATCCGGCGGTTCCAGCTCTTGCTGGAGATGGGTCTTGTGAATGCGCTTCACGGTATTCCAGCTCATCCCATAGTGCTGTGCCACGTGCTGGATGGGCAGGACTTCGCACAATCGAACAACACTTTCAGCCAGGCGTTGAGTGACCCGTGAATACCGATCCAGCCAGTCAATCTGCTCCGTCCGGCAGCCACATCGGGGACATAGGACGCGCCGGGAGTGCACGATCAGCCTGGTTCGAGACCCCCAGATCGGCAAATCCTGAGCAAATCGCACTGCCCAATCATGAACCCGGTACGCCTTCTTCCCGCAACCACCACACCGAGGAAGGCGGCCTGTCTTGGGACGTAACTCGACTCCAACAACGTCTGCTTCCTGACGTTGAATGCCAACTACCACAAACCCTTGCCACCTACCCAGTAAGGATATACTTTGCACCTGAGACAACGCGCTCTCCTTTCTACCTTCAGGTTTATAGAGGATACTCTGAAGATAGGTCGGATGCCGTTGTCTCGTCTATTTTCTACCCCAACATTTGACGAAGAACCTTTGCAAAGGGGGGCAGGGGGGATTTGCTCCGCCATCTGATATCAGGATATAGAAGCACGTTCACACCGCCGCATAAGAGAGATACCGCGCGTCGTTCGCCTCCAGCTCCACCGGAAGACCCCGCGACATCAGGTCCTCTCCAGAATACTCCTCCGCCTCGCCCGACTTCTCGTTGGTCACACGATACCTGGTCTCTGGATCCAGCGATCTCATCCTTATCTCCTGCAGGTCCGTCGTGCCGTAATACCGAAAAACCAGCACGATTCCCTCTTTCGTCCCATCGCAGAACTGTCCCACGTCCCAATCCGCCTCGTCCTGCGGCTGCGGCGTCAGGTGATAATAGTCCTTCATCAGCAGATGCCTGAACCGCTTGTAGACCCCGATCCAGTGTTTGAGGTTCGCCAGCTGCGCCTCATCGAGGTCCTCGAACCTTGCGCTGATGAAGAACAGTCCCGCCATCCGGCTGATGCAGGACAGATCCGACATCTCCTCGTCCGTGCCGACATGGTTCTTCAGCGGCTTGTGCGCCAGGATCGTGCCGAGGTAACTCCCCGGAAGGAACGTGTTCCCGCTCAGGAGCATTCGTCGACACCGGTGTGGTTCGCCCATGACTTCGGTGGCCCAGCATCCGTGGGACCGCCTCACCACGCCCAGGTCAACTCGATGCGCCCCTACGAAATTGTTCTGAATGAAGAGATCGGGGTGCCGCTCCAGCAGCCGCTCCCACACCGAATACAACCCTTCGTAGTACGCGAACTGGATCTTCCCCGTCGGGTCCACGGCCTCCCAGGTTTTCAGCGGCCCCTGGGTACACTCCCAGTGAATGTATCTCTGCTTCAGGCGCTCGAGCAGTTCGCTCACCATCTCGAACACGGTGTTACACGCCTCGGGAAGCGCATAATTCACCAGCCGGTATGTGGGCCGCATGAATTTCCGATCGCTCGGGCCTCTCAGCGCGCTGGGGAAGAGCAGGTTGGGGTATTCGTTCCAGAACGTCGTCCCCTCCTTGATCACTTCCAGGTCGATGTAGAGCCCCCACCCGATGCCCTTGGAGTGGACGTGTTCCCCAAACGCCTCTATACCGCGCGGCCACTTCTCCGGGGCCTCCGGCCAGTATCCAGCGCCACTGCCCTCGCACCACCACACGTCGACATTAGCCATCTCCACGCCCAGCTCAGCGCTGATGTCCATTTGCCGATACAGGTCGGCCTCGACAAACGGCTCACGGTTTCCAGGCCAGAAGGAGTAGGTCACGGGAGGGAGCGCCGCGCCGCGGAGGGGAGGGATGACACGACCCGCGATATATTTGCGGAGTGCGTTGCTCCCGGCATCCACGCCGCCCTCGAAGTAACCGACGTGAACCGCAGGAAGCTTCAGGGTCTCGCCACTCTCGAGGACCGCTCCATCTAACCAGGGTCCGAGCTTCAGACCCAGGCCGGGGACGAAGCGGTGGTAGGGCCGTTTCTCGTCCGTCCGTGGTTCGAGATTTCCCCGGTTCAACGTCCCCAATTCGGCGTGCCACAGCCCGGACCACTCGAGGCCGAGAAAGAGGCCGGGCGCGCCCGACCCGGAGCCCGCCGTGGCCAGAAAGATCGGCAGGTCCTGGTCTGAGGATACGCCGTCCGCTGGCCCGTGGCTGAACCTCACCGTCGACATCGGCAGATCCGTGCGCACCCACCAGACGTCCCTCGCCGGATAGCCGAACCCTTTGTCGTACGGGCCGCCGGAGCTGCTCACGATCTTTGGAACGCCTTCGAACCCGAACAGCGTCAGGCTCAGCGCCCACAGGTCTGAAATCGGCTTGCAGCGCTCCGACGAGCTGTTCGTCAGCGTGATCTGGTACTCCACCGCGCCATAGTCGGGAATCACCTCCAGGTGGCAGGCCGCATCCATCCCAGCGTCGCTGCTGAACCCAAGCTCCCAGGTATTCTCGGATACCTGGTCAACCTGGTCCTCTGTCCACGAAACCGTCTCTTCCCCCATCATCACAGAGAACAGCTCCGTCCGTTCGATAAACCGGGAAAGAGAACGTGGAGCCGGCTTCAGGAATGCGTCGAATGTGGCTTGCATCTCAGCTCCGATTTCCTGCAGCAACTACGTCACCATACACTTCGGATGAGCATGTCATTCCGAGGAGCCTTTGCAGAGTCAGATCACGCTTTGCCAAAAACTTGGCGTATTTGCGGCGACGAGGAATCTCAAGAGGGAATGCTCACTGATTAATCTCTTGAAGTATCAGCTGCTGCGTAGACTGTTGAGATTCCTCGCTCACGCTCGGAATGACAGATTAGGTTGCGAGGTTCCTGTCGAAAAAAATGATCACAACTTTTTGTAGGAGAAAAACCTGGCATCATTGGCCTCCAGCTCCACCGGAAGACCCCGCGACATCAGGTCCTCTCCCGAAAACTCCTCCGCTTCGCCCGATTTCTCGTTCGTCACACGATACTGGCTCTCCGGATCGAGCGATCTCATCCTTATCTCTCGCCGGTCCATCCTGCCATAATACCGAAAGACCAGCACGATGCCCTCTTTCGTCCCGTCACAGAACTGCCCGGCGTCCCAGTCCGTCTCGTCCTGCGGCTGGGCCGTCAGGTGGTAATAGTCCTTCATCAGCAGATGCCGGAACCGCTTGTAGACCCCGATCCAGTGCTTCAGGTTCGCCAGGGGCGCCGCCTCGATCTCTTCCATCCTGGCGCTTACAAAAAGCATTCCCGCCATTCGGCTGATGCAGGACAGGTCCGAGATCTCCTCATCCGCGCCGATATGGACCTTCAGCGGCTTGGGCGACAGAATCATCCCGAGGTGACTCGCCGGGATGAAGGTGTTCCCGCTCAGCTGCATCCTGCGGCACCGGTGCGGATCGCTCATGATTTCGGTGGCCCAGCCTCCGTGGGACCGCCGCAGGACACCCAGGTCGAGTCGGTGTGCCCCGACCAGGTTGTTCTGAATGAAGAGGTCGGGGTGCCGCTCCAGCAGCCGCTCCCACACCGAATACAAGCCCTCATAAAACGCGAACTGGATTTTCCCCGTCGGATCCACGGCCTGCCACGTCGGTAGGGGCGCCTGGTCACACTCCCAGTGGATGTACCTAAGCTTCAGTCGCTCGATCAGTCCGCTGACCATCTCGAACACCGTATCGCACGTTTCCGGAAGCGCGTAGTTCATCAGGCGGTATCGGAATCCCCTGAACTTGAAGTCGTGCGCCCCCTTTCGCGGGTCCGGGAAGAGCAGGTGCGGTTTTTCGTTCCAGAAATCCGTCCCCTCGGCAACGACCTCCATCTCGATGAACAGCCCCAACCCGATCCCCTTCGCGCGGGCGTGTTCCGCGAAGGCCTCGATCCCGCTCGGCCACTTATCCGGATCTTCCGGCCAGTTACCGTGGCTCCTGGGATGGTGACCTCTGACCCAGGCCACGTCCACGTTTGCGGTCTCGATGCCGAGTTCCGCGCTCACGTCCATGTGCCGAACCAGCTCGTCCTCCGTGAAAGGATCCCGGTTCCCCGGCCAGTAGGAATAGGTCACCTGAGGGAGCGCCATCCCCTCGAGTGGAGGGATCAGATAACCTGAAATGTAGCGGCGAAGGGCGTTGCTGCCGGCGTCGATGTCCCCCTCGAAGAAGCCGACGTGAACGCGCGGAAGCTTCAGGCTCTCGCCCGGTTCCAGGACCAGTCCATCCACTCCGGGGCCGAGCTTCAGACTGAGGCCGGGTTCAAAGCGCGTATAACGCCGTTTTTCGTCCGTCCGTTCCTCCGCCTGGCCCAGGTTTAGCGTCTTGAAGTGCGCGTGCCACAGCCCGGACCACTCCAGGCCCAGAAAGAGTCCTGGTGCATCCGGCTGGGCGCCCGCCGTGGCCAGAAAGATCGGTAGATCCTGGTCCGAGGAAACGCCGTCCGCCGGCCCGTGGCTGAACTCAGGTCCGAACCCCGACATCGGCATATCCGTGCGCACCCACCAGGCCTCCCTCCCCGGATAGCCCTGGAGCTTCCCGTAGGCACCACCAGAGCTGCTCACGATCTTAGGAATGCCCTCGAACCCGGACAGCGTCAGGCTCAGCGCCCACAGGTCCGAAATCGGCTTGGAGCGCTCTGCGGAGGTGTTCGTCAGCGTGAGCTGGTATTCCACCGCGCCGTACTCCGGAACGACCTCCACGTGGCAGATCGCATCCAGCCCGGCGTCGCTGCTGAACCCGAGCTCCCAGGTATTCTCCGATACCTGCTCGACCTGGTCCTCCGTCCACGAAACGGCCGATTCTCCCATCATCACCGAAAACAGCTCCGTTCGCTCGATGAACCCAGCCAGTGAAGGCGGGGCCAGCTTCAAGAACGCGTCGAATGTGGCCTGCATCTCAGCCTCCGTTCTACATCACAATACACCTTGTAGGAACCTGTCATTCCGAGGAGCCTTTACGGAGTCGAATCATGCCTTTCTTAAAAACCCTGGCGAATTACGGCGACGAGGAATCTCAGGAGGAAAGTATTCACTTAACAATATCTTGAAGATGCAGCTGCTCCGTCACGTGTTGAGATTCCGTCGCTCGCGCTCGGAATGACAAATCGGGTTGTGGACCTTGGTGATACACGCCCATCCGAAAGCCAAATACGTCATCACCAGCTGGCGATGAACTCCTCCACGTCGAAATCTGCCGGTAAGTCCTGGTAGACGTATTCCATCGGGCCTGACTGAAATCCCGGGACATGCTGTTCTTCATCAGACCTGAGCTTCGCGTCCAGCGTCGAGAAACGCTGCCAAAGCGTATCGATTTCGTCCTGTGAAAAACGAGGCTCGATAACCTCGTGCTGAGACCAATCCCGCAGATAGTTTCTCTGCTTCGGGTGAGAGCCGAACCGAAGCTTGTAGACCAGTTTCGAGAGCAGAATCAGACAGACGATGCGCGCCGGTTCAGCAGGGTGAAGCCTGGAAAGCGCATCCTGAAAGGGTTCAACATCCTTGTCCAGAATCGCGCGGAGCAGCGACGTGATCGTATCGCACTCCTCCGCATAAAACGCCGCGAGTCGATCATACAGCTGGCGGCCGGATTCCGACAGATATCGGGTGAATCCGAGGTCTCGAACAAAGCCGGGGACGTAGGGAAAGACCGGGCCGCCGAATGAACGGTAGCCCAGATGGACTGTTCTGCGCAGCTTGGTGCTGTAGTTGCTGCCCCAGTGGAGGATCGTATTCGTATACACCACCCCATCGCCGGCCTCCAGCTCCACCTGAAGGCCATTCGGGAGGGGGACACAGGGGTCCTCGTCCAGCTGGCAGTTCTCCGCGTCGGTGTTCGATCGACGGTGACTTCCGGGAATGACCCAAAGTACATCGTCGTCATACAGGGGGATGTTCCACTGCAGATAGCCCGGAGCGTTTTCGAGCAGGTCGATCTGCAGGCCGCGAAGCGGCCCTTCGTCTATCGGATGGATGTCGCGATGCCACTTCGCCGGCCCGTGGTCGCGCACCGGGTTACACATCATGAAGATGCCTGTGTTCGACGCTTCCTCGGCTTGCATCAATTGACGGTTGACACCCATCGTGTTTTCGTGCAGGCAGAACTCCATCGTGCCGGCGGTCGTTTCGTCGATCAGGTTCTGCCATGCCCTCAGCCGGGGCTGCGGATCGGTCTCCCACACTCCGCCCGGAGGGTCTCCCTGTTCTCGGTCCCGCGCCCAGATCTCCCGCTGCCGATCGACCAGCGTCTCGAAATCTTTCCGCAGCCCCTCGAGTTGATCCGGCGGGATCACCTCGCGCAGGATGATGAACCCATCTTCTTTCAGTTGCTGGAGGTCTACCTTCATCGATACTTGGGTCCCCATTGCCATCATCACCAGCTGGCGATGAACTCCTCCACGTCGAAATCTTCCGGTAAGTCCTGGAAGACGTATTCCATCGGGCCCGACTGAAATCCGGGAACATACTGTTCTTCATCAGACCTGAGCTTCCCGTCCAGCGTCGAGAAACGCTGCCAGAGCGTATCGATTTCGTCCTGTGAAAAACGAGGCCCGATTTCCTCGTGCTCAGACCAACTACGCAGATGAAGCAAAGAAACGTTAGAACCGAACCGGAACCCGTAGACCAGTTTCGAGAGGAGGATCAGACAGACGATCCGCGCAGGTTCAGCAGGATGAAGTGTGGATAGTGCATCCTCAAATGATCCCACGTCCTTGCTCAGTGTGGCGCGAAGAAGCGAAGTGATGGTATCGCACTCCTCCACATAAAACGCCGCGAGTCGATCATACAGCTGGCGGCCGGATTCCGACAGATACCGGGTGAATCCGAGATCTCGAACAAAGCCGTTGACGTACGGAAAGACCGGGCCGCCGAATGAACGGTAGCCCAGATGGACTGTCCTGCGCAGCTTGGCGCTGTAGTTGCTGCCCCAGTGGAGGATCGTGTTCGTATACACCACCCCGTCGCCGGCCTCCAGCTCCACCTGAAGGCCATTCGGGAGGGGAACACAGGGGTCCTCGTCCAGCTGGCGGTTCTCCTCGTCCGTGTTCGACCGGCGGTGGCTTCCGGGAATGACCCACAGCACATCGTCGTCATACAAGGGGATGTTCCACTGCAGATAGCCCGGAGCGTTTTCGAGCAGGTCGATCTGCAGGCCGCGAAGCGGCCCTTCGTTCGTCGGATTGATGTCGCGATGCCACTTCGCCGGACCGCGGTCTCGTCGACCAGCGTCTCGAAATCTTTCCGCAGCCCTTCGAGTTGATCCGGCGGAATCACCTCGCGCAGGATGATGAACCCATCTTCTTTCAGTTGCTTGAGGTCTACATTCACTTTCAGATCAATTCTGTTGATGGTGAACCGGGGATCGGTGTGGTGAGACCTAGTGAAGCCATACACGACCACGGACCACGGACCGCAGACCGCTAAAACCAGAGGGCGAAATCATCTCGCGGTCTGCCGTCTATCGTCCGCCGTCTGTTTCACGCCTTCAGTATCGCCGCAAGCTGCTCCGCCCTCACCAGATTCGCCCACCGCGATCCGATCAGACACGGCATAATGTCCTTCGTCCCCTGTGTCTGGTAGAGCACCGCGTCTTCCACCCAGCTGTTCTTATATCCGAATTCCCGGCTCTGAATCAGCGTATAGAACACGCAGGCGTCCCCGAACTGGCCGGAGAGGACCACGTGTTCGATCCCCGCGTTACGAAGCATGAAGTCCAATCCCGTCCCCGTAAACGAGGAGCTCGTCGGCTTCTGGATCACCATCTCGCCCTCGATCGGCGCCAGCTCATCGATCACCGACATCGGCTCGCTGCCCGCCAGATCGTAATCCCGGCCCTCCATGTAGGGCACCATGTCCCGCCCGTCTTTCGTTCGCCTCGCCATCTCCATATGCACCACCGTCCCGCCCGCCTTGCGAAAGACATCCAGCACCAGCCTGATCCTCGGGATGATTTCAGCCAGCTCCTCCTCGAAGAACGCCCGCCGAACCTCCAGCGCTTCGGCTTTCAGCCCGGTGCTCTCCTCGACCCACCAGTCCACGTCGCAGAATCGATTGATCATGTCCACGATGATCAGCGCCGTCCGCTCGGGCGGAAGGCGGTCCGCCTCGCTCAACCGCGACACCGTGAATTGATCCAGGTCCACCAGCATCTGTCTCTCCTTTGCTTTTTCCCCTTACGATTTACTCTGCGGTCTCCGCGCCTCTGCGGTGAGATTTTGCTTTTCGATCCACGATCGACGGCAAGTGAGGCCTCAGAATGGCCTAGGTTCGCATCGGCATAATCCGGTAGTTGATCTCCAGATTCAGATCGTGGAGCACGAACTCCGTCTCCACCCTCGGATTCCGCCTCCTCAGCACTGCTTCCACTTCATTCCATCCCTGCTTGATCCAGCCATCCTCCCGCACATCATATCGGAACGCATAATTGCCCTGTTTGGCATTCGAGCCAGGCCCCACGATGTACCCGAGCGGAACGTCCAGGGAGACCGTCTGCGGCAGAACCTTCCCATTCAGTTTGAATTCGAACGCGTCCTTAGAAGTCACGCTGACAAGGATCAGCTCGAGGGTCACCCCATCCAGGATACCCCTCTCGGCGGCTGTCTCCAGGTCGTCGCTCACCAGAAAGCGGATCGTCTCGCCAGGGCCGCTTGACTTCTCCTCGAGCGCCAGTGGCAACTGATAGTCGCAGCTCTCATAAAAAGGGGGAGAAGGCCACGATTCCACGGCACCGTGAGCAGGCGTTTCCGCATAGAGCTTGTCCAAGAACTCGAGCGTGGCCGGATCTCCGAGCTGCGACAACAGCTCGCGGTCATCCATCTTCGCGTGCATCGCGCGCTGAAAGTTGAACATGTATATCCCGTCCACGCCCTGCCTCCAGGCATTCAGCGCCCCGGCCCGCAGGACCGTCTTCGGCGGGCAGCCGTGCCCCCCAGGCCCCACATACTCCGACGTGCAGCCCAGGATCCGGCAATCCGTCCCCTTGGCCATCTCCAGGAACGACTCGAACGGCAGATAGGTCACCGTATCCCAGTAGGGCGAGGGGGAAACGAAGTCCACCAGGCCCTCCTTGATCCAGGTCTCCAGCTCCAGACCGATCTCGTGACATTTTTCCGGCGTACCGATCACCCGGATCCCGAACCCTACCGGACGGCCCCTCGCTTCACCGATGCGGTTCAGCAGCGCCCGCGCCTCTCGCATGTATTCCGTGAGCATCGGCCTGCCTTCATCCATGTCGGGAAAGTGGTAACCGGGGTGACGGGTGAAGTCCCACTCGAACCCATCCGTGTCGTAACGCGTGCAAGCCTCCTCCACCAGGGCCAGACGGTGGGCCCGTACTTCCGGGATCGCGAAGTTCAGACCGGAACTGCTTTTCTCGGAGCGGGGCATAGGGGAGGCGGCCTTGTCACCCAGCTCGTACTCGGGATGGTTGACCCGGAATTCGCTCGCCCATTGATGGCGGGCACCGTGAAGATCGTTGAAGCGGTTTCCGACCCAGTATTCCATCCCGGCCGCGTGCGCGGCCTCGAGGGATAGCTGCCAGGGATCGATCCCCTCTTCCCACAACCCGAACATAGTCTCCTGCTGACGCCACTCGCTCACAAAGCCGACCTTCTCCGTGTCGATGCCCTTGGCGCCGGGCACCTCGGTCGGCCAGAGGGGAACCGAGTCGCCGAACCCGAACTGGTGGCAGACCACGGCGTCGACCTGCGTGCCGATGAACCGTCCCACTGCCTCGTAAACGAATTCCTCGGGCGACATCGGTGGCGCGAAGTAGAACGGAAAGCTCCCGTCATTGTGGTAGAAGAATTTCGGTGGCTTGGCCATGCTTCCCTCCTGATCTGACTTGGTTCCGGTTTCCAGTCAAGCGCACCCACATACTGCTGTGAAATCCCCCTCAATCCCCTCCCTCGACTCACAGGCTCGCTCACCTCGATACGGCCCTCCGGGCCTACTCGGTGCAGGCGGGACATGCTTTTTCAAAGGGAGAAGGTTGCCTATTGCCTTTACGAACGACGATTAACGATCCACGAACGACGGCTTTACGGTACCCGTGTTTTGCTTTCCCGGTACCCGGCCCTTCATCCTCGCATCGGCAGAATCCGGTAGTTGATCTCCAGGTTCAAATCGTGGAGAACCAACTCCGTCCTTACTCTCGGATTCCGTTTCCTCAGCACCGCCTCCACCTCATTCCATCCCTGCTTGACCCAGTCCCCTGCCCTTACATCATATCGAAGCGCATAGTTCCCCTGAAAGGCACTGGGGCCTGGACCCACCGTATAGTTCTGGGGCACGTCCAGCGGGACCGTCTGCGGCAGGGCCTTTCCATTCAGCTTGAACTCGAACGCATCCTCCGAGGTCACGCTAACGAGGATCAATTCGAGGGTCACCGCATCCAGGATCCCTCTCCGGCCTGCTGTCTCCAGGTCGTCACTCACCAGAAAACGGATCGTCTCAACGGAATTCTCCTCCAGTGTCAGCGGCAGCTGATGGTCGCTGCCCTCGTAAAAGGGGGCGGAAGGCCACGAACTCACGGCACCGCGAGCGGGCGCTTCTGCATACAGCTTGTCCCTGAACTCGAGCGTGGCCGGGTCTCCGAGCTGCGACAACACCTCGCGGTCATCCATCTTCGCGATCGTCTGGTGATGGAAGTTGAACAGGTAGATCCCGTCTACACCCTGCTTCCAGGCATTGAGCGCCCCGGCCCGGAGGGCCGCCTTCGGCGGACGGCTGTGGCCCCCGGGACCCACCTGCTCGGAGGTACAGCCCAGGATGCGGCAGTCCGTTCCCTTAGCCATCTCCAGGAACGACTCGAACGGAAGATAGGTCACCGTATCCCAGTAGCAGGAGGGCGAGACGAAGTCGACCAGCCCCTCCTTGATCCAGGTCTCCAGCTCTAGGCCGAGCTCGTGACATTTCTCCGGCGTACCGGCAACGCGAACGCCGAACCCCACCGGACGGCCCCTCGCCTCACCGACACGGTTCAGCAGCGCCCGCGCCTCCCGCATGTATTCCGTGAGTTTCGGCCGGCCCTCTTCCATGTCGGGGAAATGGTAACCGGGGTGACGGGTGAAGTCCCACTCGAACCCGTCCGTGTCGTATCGCGTGCAGGCCTCCTCCACCAGGGCCAGACGATGGGCGCGCACCTCCGGAATCGCGAAGTTCAGACCGGTACTTTGCCTGTCTGAGCGGGGCATCGGGGAAGCGGCCTTGTCGCCCAGCTCGTACTCCGGATGGCTGACCCGCCATTCACTCTTCCACTGGTAGCGGGAGCCGTGCAGGTCGTTGAACCGGTTGGCGATCCAGTACTCCATCCCCGCCTCGTGCGTCGCCTCCAACGCCAGCTGCCAGGGATCGATCCCCTCAGCCCACAGCCTGAGCATGATCTCCTGCTGACGCCACTCGCTCACGTAACCGACCGTCTCCATGTCGATGCCCTTGGCGCCGGGCACCTCAGTCGGCCAGAGGGGAACCGCGTCGCCGAACCCGAACTGATGGCAGACCACCGCGTCCACCTGCGTGCCCATGAACCGTCCGACGGACTCGTAGACGAACTCCTCCGGCGTCATCGGCGGCGCGCAGTAGAGCAGAAAACTCCCGTCGTTGTGATAGAAAAATTTTGGTGGCTTGGCCATGCTCCCTCCTGTATTTGGCTTGGTTTCGATTTCCAGACTAGCCCACCCTCATACTCGAGGCCTGGCGCTGTGAAATCCCCCTTAATCCCTCCCTCGACTCACAGGCTCGCTCACCTCGATACGGCCCTCCGGGCATACTCGGTGCAGGCGGGACATGCTTTTCCAAAGGGGGAAGGTTGCGTTAGTGGATGACTATTCCAGAAGAGTGCTTCTCCCCCCTTTGTAAAGGTTCTTCGTCAAATGTTGGGGGCTAAGGTAATGTGCTCTAATTGTAGAACTGGCCGATTTGTGAAGGGTCTTGGAACTTGCGAACTGTATCACTCAAGTCCGTCAGGGCCGCGGTGTGCGACTTACCTTGCAAGGAGTGGATTTCTCCTCCCAGCGGATTGGTTCCTCAGTGATCGTGAGCACGTGGTGAGGATTTGGCCTTCCTGCCGTGATCGTTTTTTCCACTGAGGGTAAGGTGCCGCGGCCCGAGCCCCGCGGCGCCTGAGCGGAGCCTTTCTTTTGCCTACTTTTCTTGTGGCGAGACAAGAAAAGTAGGCCGCCGGAGGCATGGATGTTGGGTGGGGTGGAGGCGAACGCTTGGTGACCAAGAATCATGTCGCTGGATTCAATGACTAAGTGCAACACTTGGACTTGAAGACTTCAGCTGGTGTTTTGAAGTTAAGACATTTTCTTGGTCGGTTGTTGATCCGGTTCTGAATTTTCTTTAACTCGTGTTTGCTGACCTTTGAGAAGTCTGTCTTCTTGGGGAGGTATCTGCGGACCAGACCGATAGCGTTTTCCACAGCGCCTCGCTCCCAGCTGTGGAACGGTTTGCAGAAATAGGATTTGGTGCCAAGCACCTCGTTGACCCGTTGATGTTGGCCGTTTTCGGATCCGTTGTCATATGTGATGCTCTTCCTCATGTGGGGAGGATGTCGCCCAAGGCGTCGATTAATCGCTTCGGCGACCTCCGAGGGTCCGTTCTTTGCCAGCTTAGCCAGGTGTAGGTATCTCGACGATCGCTCAAGACAAGCGCCAACGGCCTGTTTGCTCTCACGAGAGATGATGGTGTCGGATTCCCAGTGGCCAGGTTGTTTCCGTTTTTCGATGTAACGGGGACGTCGATCGATCGAAATACGGCCTGGAATGTGGCTTTCCCGGTGTTTTCGGGTATGCCACCGCGGCTTTCGTTTTTTGTGAGCTCGGGATAAGCAAGCAACCAGATCCCGCTGCTTGTGCACCTTTGGATCGTAGATATACTGGTAGATGGCTTCGTGGCTGATACCCGCGCTCGGACGCTCCTCGGGAAGCCTCCCAGCGATCAACTCGGGAGACCATCCTTGCTTGAGTTTGGTCTCGACATATCGCCGGATAACCGGATTCTTCAGCCGTTTCCGCTTGCCGGCCTCCCGCTTACGTTTCTCAGCCCTTCTGTGAGCCTGGAGGCCCGAGTAACTCTCAGCTATCGGGGACGGATTACGTTTCAACTCTCTTGAAATCGTGCTGGCGCTCCGGTCAAGGGCCTTGGCAATATCTCTAAGGCTTGCACCAGTGGCTCGACAAAGCGCAATCTGCTCGCGTTCGTCTATCGTAAGATGCTTGTAATTGTTTCCCATACACTTAGGATAGGACAGTTGCTACCCTAAGTGTTGCACTTCCTTATTGAACTCAGGGTCTGTATTTGCCTCGAAATCCCCCACCCTCCCCGGAATTTGGTGAAGAGCCTTTGTAAAGGTTCATCACCGATTTCCGGGGAAGGCGTGGCGGATTCTAAGAAAGAAATAATTATCATCCCTGAAGCCATATGCCATCCGCTTGATGACCTTGATTTTGTTGTTAATTCCCTCAATCAGGCTTGTCCCGATGGGATAGTCACAGTGAGCTAGGATTCCTGGCATATACGTCTTCAGATTGCGTGCGAATTTCTTGAGTGGCTCGATCTTGCTGTAGATGGCGCGTCGATACCACTGATTCCAGAATCTGTTGGCCGCAGCTCTGGATCGATAAGACCAGAGATGATTGAGATCCTCTTTGAGGAGATATACCGTGTAGAGGCGTTTGTTTGCAGAAAGCAATTCTCTTAGCGACACTCTGTCTTCTTTGCTCGTGACATTTGCTTTGCTGCGCAGGAGCAACCACCGTTGGTTCTGAGTCACTTTGCGATCGGGTCGGCCACCGCGCACCCGACCCAGTTCGTCGATGCGTACTCGCTCGACGACGTCGCGGTTGTACTTGGCTTTAACGTGATACAGGTCATAGATGATGTCCACATCCGGGCAATGGGATCGCACCTCCTCTTCGTAGGCACCGTTCATGTCCATCGCCACGGCCTCAAGTTGCTTGCAGCCTTCTTCTCCAAGGAGGTGGAAAAACGGGCGGATGTCCTCTCGACTTCGGCCGCGACCCACCCATAGGACACGCTTGGTCTCCATGTCAACAATCACTGTGGCGTAGCGATGGCCCTTTTGGATCGCAAATTCGTCCATGCCGATCACCGTGACCCTGGCAAAATCCGGCGGTTCCAGCTCTTGCTGGAGATGGGTCTTGTGAATGCGCTTCACGGTATTCCAGCTCATCCCATAGTGCTGTGCCACGTGCTGGATGGGCAGGACTTCGCACAATCGAACAACACTTTCAGCCAGGCGTTGAGTGACCCGTGAATACCGATCCAGCCAGTCAATCTGCTCCGTCCGGCAGCCACATCGGGGACATAGGACGCGCCGGGAGTGCACGATCAGCCTGGTTCGAGACCCCCAGATCGGCAAATCCTGAGCAAATCGCACTGCCCAATCATGAACCCGGTACGCCTTCTTCCCGCAACCACCACACCGAGGAAGGCGGCCTGTCTTGGGACGTAACTCGACTCCAACAACGTCTGCTTCCTGACGTTGAATGCCAACTACCACAAACCCTTGCCACCTACCCAGTAAGGATATACTTTGCACCTGAGACAACGCGCTCTCCTTTCTACCTTCAGGTTTATAGAGGATACTCTGAAGATAGGTCGGATGCCGTTGTCTCGTCTATTTTCTACCCCAACATTTGACGAAGAACCTTTGTAAAGGGGGGCAGGGGGGATTTTCTTCTGGTGACGATTAACGATTCACGATCCACGAACTAACCTCGCATCGGCAGAATCCGATAGTTGATTTCCAGGCTCAGATCGTGGAACACGAAGTCTGTCTCGATCCCCGAATTCCGCTTCTTGAGCACGGCCTCCACCTCGTTCCACCCCTGCCGGATCCAGTCCCCTACCCTGACATCGTAGCGGAGCGCATAGTTCCCGTGATAGGCATTCGGGCCGGGGCCGACCCGGTAGTGCCGGTTCAGGGCGACAAGCTGCGTCTCCGGCAGCGTCCTTCCGTTCAGCTTGAATTCGAACTCATCCTCCGAGGTCAGGCAGACCACGATCAGCTCGAGCGTTACGGCATCCAGGATACCTCGCCTCGCAGCGGTCTCCAGGTCATCGGCCACACGGAAACGGACCGTGGTTCCCGATCCTTCCTTCAGGGTCACGGGAAGCTGATGCACCCACCCCTCGAAAATCGTCGTCTCGTGAGGGACCCGCTTCATCGCGTCATAGGTGCCGGTCACCATATACAGCTTGTCCTTGAACGCCAGTGTCTCTGGATCTCCGAGCTGTGACAGCACATCGGAGTCATCCACGTTGTAGGTCGTCTGGTGATGGAAGTTGAAGACGTAGACACCATCCACTCCCTGCTGCCAGGCGTTCATCGCCCCGGCGCGCAGGGCGCCCGCGGGTGGGAGGGAATGCTGACCCGGTCCGACCTGCTCCGATGTACAGCCCAGGATGCGGCAGTCCGAGCCTTTCGCGATGGCCACAAATTCCTCGAACGGCAGGTCGGTGGCGCTGTCCCAGTGAGGGGCGGGCGCGAGATAGTCGACGAGCCCTTCTTTGACCCACGTCTCCAGCTCCAAGCCGATGGCGTGGCACTTCTCCAGCGTGACCGGACACCGCACGCCGAATCCGAGCGAGCGACCGCGACGGTCGCCGATGCCGTTCAGCTTGTTTCGCGCCTCGCGCACGTAGTCGGTCAGGATCGAGCCGTTTTCTGGAAGGTTGGGCACGCTGTGTCCTGGTTCACGCTGAAAGTCCCACTCGAACCCATCCACGTCGTATCGCGCGCAGGCCTCCTCCACGATCGCCAGACGCTGCGCACGCACCTCGGGGATCGCATAGTTCAGACCGGTGCAGCGCTCGCCGTAGACGCTTCCGGGACCGTGCAGACCCGAGCCGCACTGATCGCCAAGCTCATACTCGGGGTGCTGGGCGCGAAACTCGCTCCGCCACTCGTAGCGTGGGCCGTGCAGGTCGTTGAATCGCTTCCCCACCCAGTACTGCATCCCGGCCTCGTGGGCCGCCTCCAGCGCCAGCTTCCAGGGATCGACCCCCTCGGCCCACAACCGCTTCATAATCTGCTGCTGCCGCCATTCGCTCACGAAACCGACCTTCTCCCGCTCGATCCCTTTGGCGCCTGGAACCTCCGTGGGCCAGAGCGGCACCGCGTCGCCGAAACCGTACATGTGACAGACCACGGCGTCTACCTGCGTGCCGATGAACCGCCCCACAGACTCGTAGACGAATTCCTCAGGCGTCATCGGCGGGGAGCAGTAAAGCAAGAAGCTTCCATCGTTGTTGTAAAAGAACTTCGGAAAGGCCATGTTCAGCTCCTCACGTAATCTTAGAACTGTACTTCGGTGAATGATTTGTGCGGGCGAACACAAGGTTCACCCGTGAAGGCCCTCACCCCCGGCCCCTCTCCCACACGTGGGAGAGGGGGGATGGTGATGCGATTTGTTTGTCCCTCTCCCATTTATGGGAGAGGGATGCCGAGCCCTTCGGCAGGCTCAGGATAAACTCCGCGAGGCAGGGTGAGGGCCCGTGTTTTTCTTTCCCGGTACCCGGTACCCGCGCTAGGCCTTGCATCTCACGATGCAATCCTAAATGTGTATAACCTGGCCCCTTCAAGTACGACCTTCAGCCTGACGACCCGCCGGTTCACCTCCTCCAGCCGCGCCCGCTTCCATCCCACCTCGTGCGCCACCCGGTCTCCCGCAAACGGAATGCTGTCCTCCAGGCCCAGCTCCGGAAACACATTGCCCTCCGCGTCCTGCACCTCCACGCGGATACTGCCGCCAGGATCGGTCTGGCCGTTCAGGAGCAGGCGGCCTCCTTCCACGACGAGCGGCAGGGTCGTGAACTCTCCTCTGGATCCTTTCGGTTCCACGTGCGCGATCCTGCCCGCCTTGCACTTCGCCAGGCCGGGCACCACGCGGTGCTGCTTCGTCTCCTCGAAGAAGCCCTTCCAGCTCGTGAAAAAGGGCGCCAGTTCGAAGTAGGGAAACTTGGCCTTGAAATCTTCCACAGTGTCGGCGGTGAGGTACCCCAGCATGTACCGACTGTTCCTCCCGCCGAACGGGAACCACCACTCCTCTTCGCCGTCGGCATTCGTGACAGCACTGTACTCATTCAGCTCGTTCGAGCCCGTATTCCAGCTCCCGATCGGCCCGTTTTCCAGGAGCGGTTTTCGATTTGCTCCGAACTTCTCCCAGTGGATCAGGTCCCGGCTCCACATCAGGTGCTGTCGGGTCCGCTGCGTCGAAAGGTCCCAGTTCATCAGCGCGCCCAGGTGGAGCTGGCCGTCTGTGTCGCTCGGCTCCCTCCCTTCCGGCCTTATGAAGCCGAACCCGTAGAGCGTCGTCCCTGGCGGGTCGTGTTCGTCGGGTACGGTCATGTGACGCCGGTCCCAGTTGAATCCGTCCTGCGTCCACATCACGGCGCGCGTGCGGATGGCCGCCACGCTGTGCCACAGGTAGTACGGGAGCCCCATAGGCGGATAGGCCGGCGCGTCCGGCCGGTAGTAGTAGATGAACGTCTTGCTCTTCCGATCGTAAAACGTGGCCGTGGACCGGCCGACGGCCTGGAACAGCGCCCACGGTTCCCCTTCGAACGGATAGGTGGAGGCCCGTTCGTTCGTAGACGTGAGCCTCATGCCGCGCGCGCCGGTCAGGACCGGCCGTCGCGTCAGCGCCAGGAAGGTGTCCCCCCGCCGCTCGAAGCCCCAGAACTCCCGGCGCTTCGGTCTGAACCCGCCGGTGAACTGCTTCGCCGGCTCCTTGTTCGCCTTTGGGAAGACCCGGAACACGAAGTTGTCCATGTCTATCGGGCCGTCCTTCTTTGCATCGTAGAACCGGTAGCGGTACTTGCTCGGAAGCGGACGTTCCTTCACGAACGCCGGGAAGCTGTCGAACTCTCCCGACAACAGAAAATCTTCGTATGACTTGTCCCTCAGGATATTGTTGTTCTTCGATCCCTTGTAGTCCACGATGCCCAGGTCCGGCTTTTCCCACGTCACCCCGTCGTTCGAAACCGCGAGACACAGATACCGGATCGGATACGCCGCACCCCCATGCCACAGCCGCTCGTCCTCGGTCAACGGACCGGCGTAGTACGTCGCGCGAAATTGCCCCGCTTCTTTGTCATACGAGAACGAGTTGATTTGCAGCCGATCCGGACCCTGTTCCCAAGGGCGGTCGAGCACGGCGATCGGTCCGTCTGAAACGAGTTCCAGCTGGTCGGGCGCGTGCTGAAGCCCGGAGGAAGACCCGAAGATCCATCCGTCCACCATGTACTGAGGCACCTGCCCGACACGCAGCGGATTCAGCGGGCGCTTCGGACGGTGCGGGGTTTCCATGTTGATCTGGCGCACCAGGTAAGGCCCGATCGCCTTGCTGCCCTGCTGCACCCTCACGCGAAGCCAGAACTCCCCCCGACCCCATCCCGCACCGTCGAACGTGCACCGCCGCACCTTGCCGTTCAGTTTCAGACTGAGAGGTCCGGCGAGCCGCTTGCCCTTTGGATTCACCACATCCACTTTCACCGAGCACGTCTTCACCCGATCGGGCAGCGTCCGGATCGTGAAGGCCACCTCTGTCTTGTCGATGAACGCGGCCCGTTCCGGGCAGCACTCGATGAACTGCCTGAGTGAGTCCACCTGCCCCAGCTTCATCCCGCCGATCTCCCCGAAGAAATCGTTCGCGTCCAGCCTCAGGACACCCGATCCCACACGCCTCCCGCCCGCCTTCAGCGTCAGGTCGAACCGGTAGCCACCCAGCGCCCACATCGGTCTCCCCTCGGAATCGGTGGCCAGGCCCGGACCATACCGCCCCTCGTCCACCAGCGGATAGGTGATCACCACCTCGCCCCGATCACCCACCCGTCTTGCCTTGCCGGTCAGCTTCTGCTCGAACCCGTAGGGCTGCGTTACGAGAACCGTCGCGTCGACAGACTTCGACTTGATCCGCTCGGGCCAGCTGAAGGTGAGCGCCTGCTTGAAGTAATCCCTGTACTCCAGCTTCAGCCTCAGCTTCGATCGATTAATAACGTTTCCTCCTCCTCACATCAATGATGAGCACGGTCACCCCCATCTGAGAAATCCCCCATTGATCCCCCGTGATAATTGGATATTATGCATTGGATTTCTATTTTCTTTGAATGGCCCTCACCCCCGGCCCCTCTCCCATTTATGGGAGAGGGATGCCGAGCCCTTCGGCAGGCTCAGGATAAACTCCGCGAGGCAGGGTGAGGGCCCGTGTTTTTCTTTCCCGGTACCCGGTACCCGCGCTAGGCCTTGCATCTCACGATGCAATCCTAAATGTGTATAACCTGGCCCCTTCAAGTACGACTCGCAGCCTGACAACCCGCCGATTCACCTCCTCCAGCCGCGCCCGCTTCCATCCCACCTCGTGCGCCACCCGGTCTCCCGAGAACGGAATACAGTCATCCAGACCCAGCTCCGGAAACACATTGCCCTCCGCATCCTGCACCTCCACGCGGATACTGCCGCCCGGATCGGTCTGACCGTTCAGCAGCAGGCGGCCTCCTTCCACGACGAGCGGCAGCGTCGTGAACTCTCCTCTGGATCCTTTCGGTTCCACGTGCGCGAGCCTCCCCGCCTTGCACTTCGCCAGACCGGGCACTACACGGTGCTGCTTCGTCTCTTCGAAGAAGTCCTTCCAGCTCGTGAAGAAGGGCGCCAGTTCGAAGTAGGGAAGCTTCTCCTTGAAGTCCTCGAGGGTATCGGCGGTGAGGTACCCGCCAAGCATATACCGGCTATTCGTCCCGCCGAACGTGAACCACCACTCCTCTTCTCCGTCGGAATTCGTGACCGAGGTATACTCGTTCAGCCCGCTCGTGCTCGTATTCCAGCTCCCGATCGGCCCGTTTTCCAGAAGCGGTTTTCGGCTCGCCCCGAACTTCCCCCAGTGGATCAGGTCCCGGCTCCACATCAGATGCTGCCGGTTCTGCTGCGTCGAAAGGTCCCAGTTCAACAGTGCGCCCAGGTGAAGCTGGCCGTCCGTGTCGCTCGGCTCCCTCCCCTCCGGCCTCAGAAAACCGAACCCGTAGAGCGTCGTACCCGGCGGGTCGTGCTCGTCCGGCACGGTCATATGACGCCGCTCCCAGTTGAACCCATCCCGCGTCCACATCACCGCGCGCGTCCGGATGGCCGACACGCTGTGCCAGAGGTAGAAGGGCAGCCCCATGGGCGGATAGGCCGGTGCGTCCGGCCGGTAGTAGTAGATGAACGTCTTGCTCTTCCGATCGTAAAACGTGGCCGTGGACCGGCCGCCAGCCTGGAACAGCGCGAACGGCTCGCCCTCGAACGGATAGGTGGAGGCCCGTTCGTTCGTAGACGTAAGTTTCATGCCGCGCGCGCCGGTCAGGACCGGTCGGCGCGTCAGCGCCAGGAAGGTGTCTCCTCGCCGCTCGAAGCCCCAGAACTCCCGGTGCTTCGGTTTGAATCCACCCAGGAACTGCTTCGCCGGCTCCATGTTGGCCTTCAGGAAGACCCGGAACACGAAGTTGTCCATATCTATCGGTCCGTCCTTCTTGGGATCGTAGAACCGGTAGCGGTACTTCTTCGGAAACGGCCGTTCCTTCACGAACGCCGGAAAGCTGTCGAACTCTCCCGACAACAGAAAATCTTCGCGGGACTTGTCCCTAAGGATGTTGTTGTTCTTCGATCCCTTGTAGTCCACGATGCCCAGATCCGGCTTCTCCCACGTCACCCCATCGTTCGAAACCGTGAGACACAGATACCGGATCGAATACGCCGTGATCGTCGATCTCACGCCCATCCGCCACAGCCGTTCGTCCTCGGTAAGCGGACCGGCGTAATAGGTGGCGCGAAACTGCCCCGCCTCCTTGTCATACGAGAAGGAGTTGATCTGCATCTGATCCGGACCCTGCTCCCAGGGACGGTCCAGCACCGCGATCGATCCGTCTGAAACGAGCTGCAGCTGGTCAGGCGCGTGCTCGAGCCCGGAGGAAGATCCGAAGATCCAGCCGTCAACCATCAACTGAGGCATCTGCCCGACTCTCAGCGGATTCAGCGGGCGCTTCGGTCGGTGCGGTGTCTCCATGTTGATCTGGCGCACCAGGTAGGGCCCGACCGCCTTGCTGCCCTGCTGGACCCTCACGCGGAGCCAGAACTCCCCGCGACCCCATCCTGCGCCGTCGAACGTGCACCGCCGCACCTTGCCGCTCAGCTTCAGATTCAGGGGACCGGCAAGCCGCTTGCCCTTCGGATTCACCACATCCACTTTCACCGAGCAGCTCTTCACCCGATCCGGCAGCGTCCGGATCGTGAAGGCCACCTCTGTCTTGTCGATAAACGCTGCCCGCTCCGGACAACACTCGATGAACTGCCGGAGCGAGTCCACCTGCCCCAGCTTCATCCCGCCGATCTCCCCGAAGAAATCGTTCGCGTCCAGCCTCAGGACACCCGATCCCACCCGCCTACCGCCCGCCTTCAGCGTCATGTCGAACCGGTAGCCACCCAGGGCCCACATCGCTCTCCCCTCGGAATCGGTGGCCAGGCCCGGACCATACCGCCCTTCGTCCACCAGCGGATAGGTAATCACTACCTCGCCACGATCACCCACCCGTTTCGCCTTGCCGGTCAGCTTCTGCTCGAACCCATACGGCTGCGTCACCAGCACCGTCGCATCGACCGACTTGGACTTGATCCCCTTTGGCCAGCTAAAGGTGAGCGCCTGTTTGAAGTAATCGCGGTACTCCAGTTTCAATCTCAGCTTCGCTCGATTCATATCCCGCATTCCTCCTGTTCGCGTGCCAATGATGGACACGGTTCCGTATCTGAGAAATCAATCCCGTGATTGTGCATTGGATTGTATTGGATATTGAATTTTCTTGGAGGCCCTCGACAGGCTCGGGATAAACTCCGCGAGGCAGGGTGAGGGCCCTCTGCGGTGATTTCTGGTTTTGGTCTTCCCGATCCCCGGTACCCGTGTGTTGCTTTCCCGGTACCCGGTTTTATTCCACAATCCCAAATCCGCAATCCGCAATCTACTCGACCATCTCCATAAACCTGAGCGCACCTTCCCGTATCAGCTCCATCTCATTCAACGTACCGAAGATCTGGGCGCCCCGTTCCCGCTCCGCTTTGTAGGAGGCCCGATCCGCCGCGTGTCCCACGAACGGGATGCCGCGGGACCGGGCCGCGCGGCATACGCTCTCCACAGCCTCGACGATCTCAGGATGCTCCGTCTGGCCCGGCACCCCCCAGTCGACGGACAGGTCCATCGGGCCGAAGACGATTCCATCCACAAAACCCGTATCGAACATGGCTTCGGCGTTCTCGATGCCCTTCCGGGATTCGATCTTGAGCACGAGCATCGTCGCCTCGTTGGCCTGCTCGCAGTAGCTGGCGACGTCCGGAACGACGAAGTCCGTGTTGGGCCCGAACACCACCGCGCGCTCGCCCAGCGGCGGATATTTCATCCACCGAGTCACGGTCTCGATCTGTTCCGGCGTCTCCGCGTGCGGGAGCATCAGGGCCAGGGCGCCCGCATCCAGGATCCGCGAAATAAAGTGCCGCTCTGTCGTCGGGGCGCTCACCATCACAACGAGGCCGTTGTCGTTGGCGGTCACGATGAAATCGGTCAGGTCGGCCTCGTCGTGCAGTTCGTGCTCTGCCTCCAGGATCAGCATGTGGAAACCGGCCTGCGCGGCGATCTTCACGACCGCAGGGCGCGTGAATTCCCACACCCCGAACCCGAACACCGGCTCACCGGCCTTCAACCGCTCCCTGACGGGGTTCGAAATCGGGATTCGATCGGACGACATGCCTCCTCCTCAACGTCCTGTACATATTGAGAGCCGCACTGCGTATGCATGCGGCTCATCGTAGATCAAGACCTCTCCTCCGCCGTTGGATCGTGCCGTTTGCGGCTGTCAGCGAAGGGCAAGATACGGCCCAAATATCAGACCGTCAACCGAAAAAACCCGCGCCGGACGGGCCCCTGCACCAATCCCCCGGGGCCCCCCAGCGCGGGAATCAATTCCCGCGCTGGGAGGAGCGGGAAGTCCTCCTGCGTCGGACTCGCTAATAATTCAATCCAATGCGCATCTTCAAGAAAGCTAGATCAATATCACTTTTCTACCTTCCTCGCTACGATCCCCGGTTTTACGGTACCCGGTACCCGTGTTTTGATTTCCCGGTACCCGGGCCAAGCCCCGCTTCTCACGCTGTCATCGTGAACGTATACATCCTGGCCCCCTCCAGGGCCACCCGAAGCCTGATCACCCGGCGATTCACCTCCTCGAACCGGGCCCGCTTCCACCTCACCTCGTGCGCGACCCGGTCACCGCTGAACGGCACGCAGTCCTCCAGGGCCAGTTCGGGAAAGACATTCCCCTCCGCATCCTGGACCTCCACACGGACACTGCCGCCTCCCTCCGTCGCCGTGTTGATAAGCAATCGGGCGCCCTCGGCCACCATCGGCCGCGTCGTGAACTCACCACGGGATTTCTCGGGCTCCACGTGGGCCAGCCGCCACGCCTTGCACCGCGCAAGGCCCGGGCGCGACGCAGAGCGCTTCGTCTCTTCGTAGAAGTCTTCCCAGCTCGTGAAAAACGGCGACAGCTCGAAGTAGGGATAGGCCTTCTTGAATGCCTCCAGCGTGTCGGCACCCTTGTGGCCGCTCAGCATGTACCTGGAGTTCTTTCCCCCATAGTTGAACCACCACTCCTCTTCGCCCTGCGCATTCGTCACGGGATGGAAATGGCCGACTCCCCCGACGTCGATGTCCCAGCTGCCCGGCGGTCCCCCGGGAAGCAAGGGCCGTCTGTTCTCTCCGAACCGGTGCCAGTGAATTCGATCTCTGCTCCACATCATCTCCTGTCGATTCAGCTGAGTCGCCAGGTCCCAGTAGAGGAGGGCCCCGAGGTCAAGCTGCCCCTCCGGATCCATCTCGTGACGTCCCCACGGGGCCAGATGTCCGAACCCGTAGAGGGTCGTTCCCGGGGCGTCGTATTCGTCCGGGACCGCCATGTGCCGCCGCCCCCAGTTGAAGCCGTCCTGCGTCCACAGGACCGCGCGCGTGCGGAGGGCAGCGATATTCTGGTGCCAGAGGTAATAGGGCAGCCCGTTCGGCGGATAAGGCGGGCAGTCCGGCCGGAAGTAATAGTAAAACGTCTTCGATTTCCTGTGGTAGTAGTTCGACGTGGATCCGCCTCCGACCGTCCTGAAGAGGGCCGCCGGTTCCCCCTCGAAGGGATACGTGGACGCCCGCTCCGTCGTGTGCCGCAGGTTCATGCCGCGCCCCCCGTAGAGCACCGGCCTCCGCGAGAGCACCAGGAAGAGGTCGCCCCGGCGTTCCATGCCGTAGAAAGTGCGGTCCTGTGGCCTGAACCCCCCTTCACGCTGGTCGTCCGGTTCCCAGCTCCGCTCCATGAAAACCCGGAAGGCGAAGTTGTCCATGTCTACCGGGCCGTCCCTTTTGGCGTCGTAAAAACGGTAGCGATATTTTCTGGGCAGCGGACGCTCCTTCACCGGAACCGGGTAGCTGTCGTATTCGCCCGACAGCAGGTATCCCTCTCCGGCGGTGTCCCTCAGGATGTTGTTCCGTTTCGACCCGTTGTACTCCACGATGCCGAGTTCCGGCTTCTCCCAGTGCACGCCGTCCCCTGAGACAGCCAGACAGATGTAGCGCGTCGAGAACTGGGTCAGACCTGAGGCCACCCCGATCTTCCACAGCCTCGGGTCATCCGGAATTGGTCCGGAAGTGTAGGTGACGCGAAACTGCTTTGCCTCCTCATCCCACGAGAACGAGGAGATCCCCGCGCCCCTAGGGCCGACCTCCCACGGCCGGTCCAGCTCGAACACCGGGCCGTCAGACAGCCGCTCCAGCTGATCCGGTTCGTGACGCAGCCCCTTCGAAGAAGAGAAGATCCACCCGTCCACCAGAAGCTGGGGTCGATCTCCCGGCCGCTGCGGGAGTTCCGGCTCCTTCGGCCGAAACGGCCGCTCCATCCAGAACTGCCGCACCATGTAGGGCCCGGCTGGCTGGGCATTCCGAATCGCCCGCACCCGCAGCCAGTACTCTCCCGGAGACCAGCCCGCCCCGTCGAAGCGTTTCTTCTTGATTTTTCTGTCAAGATTGAGTCGGATCGGTCCCGCCTTCCTCACCCCGTCCTTCGCCCTCACCACGTCCACCTCGACGGTGCACGTCTTGACCCGTTCCGGGATCGTCCGAATCGTGAACCCGACCTCCTCGTGATCGATAAACACAGCACGCTCCGTGCAACATTCGATGAACTGTCGGAGCGAGTCCACCTGCGCCAGCTTCTGTCCTCCGATCTCCCCGAAGAATGCGTTGGGGTCCACGTTCAGCGCGCCCCGGCCGACCACCCGCCGCCCCGCCTTCAGGTTCAGCTCGAACCGGTATCGCCCCATCTTCCAGGGCCCGAATTTTCGCACCGGGGCAAAACGCCCGTCATCGATCAGGGGATAGACGATCTCCACCTCGCCACGGCCGTCGCGACGCAGCGCCTGAGACGTCAGCTTCTGCTCGAACCCGTAGGGCTGGGTGACCGTGACGGTCGCTGAAACCGTGTCTGCCCTCACGCCTCCCGGCCAGTCGAATTCGAGGACCTGACACAGGTAGTCCAGGTGACGGAGTCTCAGCTTGAGGCCCTCTGTCTTTGACATGGTGGGTTTCTCCTGAGAATTCGCGCGGTACCTCTTCAGCGTCGTGCGAGTCTATAAAGTAGCCCGATGCAATAATTCTAAAAGCGAAATCGATCTCGCCTCTTATGTGCCGTTCTCCCTGCCTTTGAACATATGCTATAGATACGCGTTGAATAGTCCGGCTTGTCCGGACTTCCTGCTGTTCCAGCGTGGAAATTCATTTCCTCGCTGCAGGACCGGGCAAAATACGTGACCCGGGCTGGGACCCCTCCCCCGCCCCCTCCTTTCGTACGGCTTTCATTAGGATTCGTGCGGGGGGGCCCCAGCGCGGGAATGAATTCCCGCGCTGAGAGAAGCGGGAAGTCCTCCTGCGTCGGACTCGTCCAGAAGCCAATCCGTTGAATCCATTGAATGGATACGTCTCGAATTACGAACGACGAGCGACGAGCGACGGAATTCAGTCCGGCTTGTCCGGACTTCCCGCCGTTCGAGCGTGGAAATTCATTTCCTCGCTGCAGGACCGGGCAAAATATGTGACCCGGGCTGGGACCCCTCCCCCGCCCCCTCCTTTCGTACGGCTTTCATTAGGATTCGTGCGGTAGCCCCCTCAGCGCGGGAATGAATTCCCGCGCTGGGAGAATCGAGAAGTCCTCCTGCGTCGGACTCGTCCCGAAGCCAATCCGCTGCCATCTATTGAATGGATACCTCTCGAATTACGAACGACGAGCGACGGCATTGAGTCCGGCTTGTCCGGACTTCCCGCCGTTCCAGCGTGGAAATTCATTTCCTCGCTGCGCGGGCATTCGTGAATTTCGAGAAATAATAAAGCCGCCCGGAGCTCCTGCTCCGGGCGGCTTGCATTACCTGACTCACCCGGCATTTCGCCGAGTGCCTGCTCTGCCTTCGCTAGAACGCGCCGCTCACCGTAAACCGAATCGGCTTGTGGTCGAGCAGTTCATCCAGCTCTGAGTAGGACACGTCGGCCATAATGCTGCGACCGCTGAAGGTGCCCTTGACGCCGGCGCCCACACTCCAGCTCTGCGCATCATACCGCCACCGGTTCCCGGCGCGAAGCGCGAGCATGTTATTCAGCCACAGCTCCGCACCCAGATGATACCTCTGCCAGGAGTCGGTGTGATAGGCGCCCTCGAAGGCCGCCGTCACATACATCGGGTCGCCCACGTTGCCCATCACCTCCCCGGCCAGGCCGAGGTTGAAGACCACGGGCTGAGACGACTCGAAGATCTCGATCGCGCTGACGTCGCTCCCCAGGTTCTTGATGCCCATGCCGATCCTGAGGCTCTCGAACCCGGTGTGCATCATCGTGCCCGCGCTCAGCAGGACCGCGGTGATCTCTTCGTCAATGCCCAGCTTGGACTTCACGTAACGCAGCTGGACGCCCGCCGACAACTTGTCGGTCATCTGATAGGCATAGTGAAAACCGAGGCCCGTGTCGCCCAGGTCCAGCATCGAACCCGTGCCATCCGGGGCCAGGGCCGTGGTCTGCTCGACGTCCGGAAAACTGAGGGTGATCACAGAAAACCCGAGCACACCGAACTTGGTGTTGATCGCGAGCGCCCCCGTGTAGTAGTCCATATCGCCGAACCACCGCATCCCACCGAAGGACCACCCGAACTTCTCGATGCTGGCGATCCCCGCGGGGTTGTAGTAGATCGCGTCCATCCCGTCCGCCACCGCCGAGAAGGCCTCACCCATCGACTCCAGTCGGGCCGTGGGCGCGATCTTCAGGAAGTGGAATGTGGACGGATTCTGCTTCGTAAAGCGGTCGAAGTCCGACAGCGTCTCGTCCGAGAGCGACGCCTTCGGTTCGAAGGGGATGTCCTGGAAGTCTGTCGTTACAATTTCGGCCTGGGCCCATGCCGGGGCAGATGCAAACGGTAGAGCCGCAGCCAGCGCCAGGACGGTGACGGTGCATACAATCCATTTCATGGCGTGTTTCCCTTTATGAATGAGGTTGTTTTCTCGTCCGTCCTACCTGTGGATGACCAGGTAACCGCTCTGCGTCTTCCCGGCACTCGAGGGAAGCAGGCTCTCCACCACCCAGTAGTAGACCCCCGTCATCAGCTCGCTGGTGAGCGTAGCGTTCTTCAGCGTGAATTTGGCCTCACCGGAGGTGCTATTTCTGTGGTAGAGCTGCGAGACCAGGTCGCCGCCCACGCTGTAGATCGAGATCTTGGCCTGGGTGGGGATGCCCACGAACCGCATCTTGAGCGCCCCGGCGTAGCTCTGGTTGGCCGCGCGTTGGTTCAGCGGGTTGGGCACCACGCGGATCTGCGTATCCAGCGCGTCGCCGGCCGCCGTCGGAGGCTGGCTCGGTACAAAATCTTTCAGCGTCCTCTGCTCAGGTGCCGAATAGCCGCCCTCCATCCCGCCGGTCACGTGAGACGCCATCTGCGCGGGCAGATCCGCAAGGGTCTTCGTCCCCTCGCTCCAGACCGACTTCGCAGAGGTCACGGCCCGCACGTTGTAGAAGTTGGCGAACCCGGCCAGGGACTCACTGTCGGCCCAGGAATAGGAGGTGCCCGCCCCGGTGGCCGGGACCTCGGTCTTCATGATCCATGGACCATATTCCGCATAGAGCGACTGGTAGACACGGTAGGCCACGACGTCGGCCGTCCCGTAGTCCGGGTTGATCGCGCTTTCGGCGGCGCCGGTCCATTCGACCAGGTTTTGAGCGCTATCGCTGTTCTTCACCGTGAATTCGACATCCGGCGGTGTGTTGGGGACCTGCCACTCGTTCGAGTAGGCGAACTCCGCGTGGCTGATGTTCGTCCACAGCCCATCGTGGCCCTTGGCCAGCTCGGCATTGCGGAACGCGTCGTCCGTCCCCTTCGACCCGACCGTGTTCATCTGCCATTGTGTCGGGTCTATAGGATATCCCGTCTGGGAGTTGATCGTGACGTGAGAGCCGGTGCCCACCACATTCGCCATCACGAGCTTCACCTGGTCCCCCGAGTCCATCGTGTAGGGCCCATACAACACGTCGACGAAGCCCAGCTCCACTTGCGAAGGCGGCGCGTGGGAAGCCGCCGTCCAGGCGGCGTAGCGGTCGTCGTTTGAGACCGGGCCTAATCCGTCCGCCGGGTCCACGACATCGTTCCCGGACTCTTGCTTCCAGAAATGAAAGAGCGGATCTCCCGCGGGCTCCACATACCCCGCGGCAGCGTCCGCGTTGTTCCAGGCCCCGGTGCCGCTGCTCCTATAGGCCAGGGCGCCGTACCCGACGTAGTCCGGAGAAAGCGGCATGCCGTCCGGCCGTAGGCTCGCGTTCAGCCAGCTCGGGTCGACGCAGGCAGCAAGGATGCAGACCGCCGCAATGAACGGGTCGCCCGTGTCGTCGTCAGGCGTCAACGGGAGGTCCCCGTCCCACTGCACGTGCCAGTTCCGCCCGACAAGATTGGCGTTCCCTTTGAACCCGGCGGCCTCGGACCAGTCGATCCACTCGTCCGAATCATCGTCTCTGAAATAGTGCCGGCCGCCGTGGTAGCCGAAGCGGGAGGTGTTGCCGGTCTGGTTGATGTTGAAGCCGTTGATTCCCCCGAAGTAGGCCCCCGTGATCTGCGAGTTGGAGGTGTTCGTCCAGACCAGCTCGTGGACGAGCATGTCGTCCAGGTCCTGGTTGCTCCAGGCCAGCACTCTCCGCTTGGCCGTGAGCGCGTTGGACCCGCCGTGCTCGTTCGACTCCCACTCCGAGATCATGATCGTCTCGGCCATATTCTGCATAGGCGAGTAGATCCCGTAGTCGTAGTTGTGGATCTCATACGGACGCTGGGTCGTCGGATCGCCGGAAAGCGGCGTCGCCCCAGGATACCAGTTGGACGTGCTCTCTCCGGGTTTCTTAGCATCGGATTTACTCGACTTCGTGTCGATGCCCCAGGTCGCCTCGGGGCTGTTCTGGATATCGTAGGTGTGGGGGAGGACCTCCGGGGTGGTCTGCCGCGGCCCCGTAAAGGAGGCATACTTTTCGCCCCCCACCTGTGTCAGCGAGATCAGGCCCTCGCTCACAGAAAACATCGTGCCCTCGTAGGCCCCGCAGTGCCCCGTTGGCTTGACAAACCAGTACCAGTCCACCTGAGGGGCCGCGCACGAGCTCGCCGGGGTCCCCGGGAAGCTCAGCATCCACATCCCCCGGTTGCCCTTCCCTGGGAAGGCCGAGCTGGTGACGCCGTTGTTCGCGAACCCGTTCCACACGTTGCCACGGTCCAGGTTGCGCCTGGAGGACATCATGCTGATCTGGGCCGAGACGCCCAGCGTGTCTACGGCAAGCAACGCAGCCGCAGCCAGGCCGAGTACCGCCCATCTCTTCAAGTGATTACCGAACATGGGTAAGACTCCTTCTGTGTGAATGCGCTGCCATTTAGAACGACAGGCGTGCGCCGAAGACGAACAGGCGCGGCTGTTCCCCTACGCCACCGCCGGTAACCGCGCCGTAGGACTCGCTCTGCCCCAGTGAAAACCGGGTCATGTCTTGGTAGTCCCCGTACTTCAGGAAGTTCGCGTCCTCGGGCTCAAACTCCGACAGCCCGTAGCGGACGTAGTTGGCCGTCCTCGGCAGCTCGTCCTTCTGGTTGAACAGGTTCCGGATCTCCACGAAGGCCGTGGCCGTCCCGGACTGGCCGAAGCTGAAGTCCTTCTCCAGGTTCAGGTCGGTCACCGTGTTGATCGGCGAGTTGCGAAGCTGCGTCGGTGCGTCAGGCGGCGTGTAATTATAGGGCGTGCCGCCCTGGATCCGGTAGAGCATCGTCACACGGCTCCCGGCCAGGGCCTTGAATTCATAATCTGCCGGGGCCGAGAACAGGAACTGAAGCGCCGCGTAGTTGCGTCGGTCGATCCCGTTCGTCGGGGTCGGAAGCCGGTAGACAGCCCGATGGCTCGCAAACGTCTGGTTATACCCCTCGACCCGCAACGGCTGCAGCACGTAGCCCTGGGGCCCGTTGTCCGCGCCCACATTGGCGAGGTGCGCGTCGAAATTCGCCTGTGCGCGAGCCTTGTAGTCGGCCCGTTCCGCCGCCGTCGGGACCCTGGGCGTCTCCGTTCCGTCGGAATTCGAGTCTACGCCCAGGAAAAAGTCCGGGCCATCCACGAAGGCCGGGTCGTGGAAGAAGACCACCGTCCACGTCCCCTGACCCGCCTTCAGCCACTGCGTGTTCCAGGACAGGTTGAACGAGGTCATCTGGCTGAACATCTTCTTGAACGAAAGCTCGAACCCGCGGGAGGTCTTCACCGTCGAGATGTTGCCCGACCGGAAGGAGTTGTCCTTCGTCACGCCGTCCGGCCACAGGTCGGTGTTGGCCACCCAGTAATACCGCCGCTGCATGATCTGCCCCTCCAGGTCCTTGAAGTAGGCCGTGGAGCTGAGCACATAGTCGCCGGCGAAGTTCCAGTCTACCCCGGCTTCGAACGTGACCGTGCGCTGCGGGTCGAGGTCCGTCGTGGCATACCGCTGATTGTGCGGCTGCTCGAGCGAGTTGCCGAGTTCCGTCTGGTCGATCTGCCCGTTGCCGTTCACATCGGTGTCTACTGTGCGCGACCTGAACCCGCGGTCGTAGAGGAACTGCTTGGAGGGCATCTCGTGGAGCACGCCGGAGTAGAATCGGACCGTGGAGCGCTCCGTAATCGGGTGCGAGATGCCGAGCCGTGGGCTCAAGTTCGTGATCCATTTGGTCGACCGGAACGGCACGTTCTCGAAGCGCCGCATCCGCCACCAGTGCCACCACTGCTGGCCGTCCTGCACCCAGATGTCACCCGCGTGCAGGGCGTCCGCCCGGACGCCCGCGTTGATCACCAGGCCCTCGAACTCCATCTTGGTCTGGACGTAGGCCCCGACCTGCTTCGGGTTGAAGGGCTCCCATCCATCGTATATGTTGCCCTTGCCGGCCATGCGGATCCGCCGCTCAGTCCCACCCGGCCTCAGGTCGTGATATTCAAACGCCAGCAGGTCATAACGGTAGGCCTCCAGCCCGACCTTAGCCAGGATCTGCTTGGCCACCTGGCTCGTCACGTCCGCCTTTAACGAGATGCGTTTGCGATCGTGATCCATAAGCGAATAGACACTGTATTGCTGGGTAAACCCGTAGGAATCCCTGGATTTCGTCTCCGACGAGCCCTCCGCAGCGGCAACGTCGGTAGTGGTCCTCGAATTCTGCCAGGAGACCCGGATGTCGTAGAAGGTCTTCGGCGAGATCGTATGCGTGGCCGTCAAATAGAGGGCACTCTCCTTGAAGGTATGCACGCCGTGGGAAGCAAACCCCTCCGGCAGGAACATGGCGGAGGCATCCGTGGCGTTTGTTCCCCCCCCAAAATAAAAACGTTTACCAATGAAGGGACCCCTGCGGAAATAGCCCAACTGGTCCCCATCATACTGGTCGCGGGTGGAATAAATACCGCCCAACTTGAACTTCATTGTGCCGCCCGTGCGGAAGGTTAAGCTCCCCATCCCCGAGAAGTTGTCCGGCGGACCCATGTTGGCGTTGGGGGTGACGGGCGCCGTCCGGTCGGTCTTGGCATTCACGAAGAACCCGGCGTTCTCGGACAGCGGGCCGTGAATCGAACCCTCGATCCAGTGACCTATCTTCTCGTCGTAGTCGGTCCGGCTGTGGCTCGACGTAAACTCCGAGTCGGACCAGGGGTTGGCCAGCCCGATGTAACGCTTGAGCCAGCCGCTGTCGTAGACGTTGGGTCCAAAGTGTTTGACGCCCGGCGGCTGCAACCGGTATTCGACCTGGCCACCGAACCTGGATCCGGACTCCCTGGTGACCATGCTGATCACGCCGCCAGAGGCGCCACCGTACTCGGCGTCCATCCCGCCTACGGTCACCACCACCTCCTGCAGTGCGCCCTTGTTCAGCGGGATCCACTGCTGGTAGTCGAGGTAGGTGTCGTCGTTGAGCA
This sequence comes from Candidatus Latescibacterota bacterium, assembly GCA_965248435.1. Taxonomy (GTDB): domain Bacteria; phylum Latescibacterota; class UBA2968; order UBA2968; genus CBDFJH01. Next base: position 3,767,225 of record OZ252100.1, on the reverse strand, counting down.
TCTTGACTCCGTCCACCTCGTAATACTGCTGAGGCGCGGAGTTGGTCTCTGCGGTGTCGCTGCCCCGGAGGCGCACGTTGCCGTCCACCGACACACCCGGCTGCAGCTCCAGCAGGTCATCGGTGTCCCGCGCCAGCGGCACGCTCTGAATGTCGAAGATATCCACAACGTAACGGCTCGTCGTCTTGTCCGGCTCCACCGCAGGACGCCGTGCCGTCACCACCATCTCGGCGGCCTCCAGCGCAGCCTCCGCCAGCGTGAAGTCCAGCTTGGCCGTGAAGTCCGACTGCACCGATACCGCTTCCTGCGTCCAGGTGGTATACCCGACCATCGATGCCGTGACGCGATGCCGGCCAGGATCCACTGCCAGGATTAGGTAGTAACCCTCGGCATCGGTCGTGGCGCCGCGCTGGGTGCCCTCGACCACGACGTTGGCCCCCGGAAGCGGATTGCCGTCCGCGTCGACGACCACGCCCTGGACCTTACCGAACGTGCTTGCCATCACGTTGTCCGGACTGAACGCGATCATCAGCCCGGCCAACAGTAAGCAAAAGAAACTTAGTAGGTACTTCATGTATTACCTCCTAAATCTATCCCGGTAGAAACTGCGCGACAGTTGCGATTGCCCTCATCGATCTTCGGCAAGTGGAACAACAACGGCAAATCGCAACAACCGTTTTGCCCTGAAAAACTCATAAGCGCCGCTCAACTAGGCATCACCTCCTTGAAAAATCTTGAATGTGAGGAACTACTAGCATAAGAAAGCGTGGATTAAAGAAATAACCCCCGGCTGAGATTTATAAAATTACGCAGGATGCACGCCTCATGTCAAGAAAATTCGCCATTTTCGATGAAAAAAATCACACGCATATCAAGCCGTCTGATTTTTCAGACATAACGATTTGTAAATAAATGACTTGAGCCTTCTTTGGGTCTTAGGACCGTTATGGATAGGGCGTATTGATCTAACTATTTGAAAAATATAATTTTATGCGGAATGAGATGAAGGGTCATCGAGATGAGGGCACGAGGCATGCAAAAAAGGCCCATATGTAGGGCCTCTTTTTAGGTTCTTCGCCGAATGTTGGGGTTAGGGTACTATGCTCAATCTGTAGAAGTCGCCAGTTGCCGGCGTCCCTGAACTCGCCAAATGCTTCGCCGAAAGCCATCAGGGCCGCGGAGGGTGAATCCGTATCTCGTATCTATGGGTGATTCCCCACGAAGGTGAACCACTTCGTTTCGTCACGCTTGATTATTGGACACTGGATATTGATTATTGCTTCTTTTCCCCGATACCCGTGTTTTGGTTTCTCGGGGCGACGCAGGCGTCGCCCCCAAACCGTCAGGTCTCTGTAACCTATCTACCTATCCCGGTACCCGGTTTTCCTCTGCGTCCTCTTCGCCTCTGCGCCTCTGCGGTAAGATTTGCTTTTGGTTTGCGAACGACGAGCGACGAGCGACGAACGACGGCATTACGATCTACTGAAAGATCTCCGTGTCGCGCCAGAAGGTGGCCCAGGCGAACCAGAAGGCGTTGTGCGCCGGAACCTGAGCTAATTCCCTGCCCTCGAGTTGCCCCTCAATCGCCTCGCCCATCAGGTTCCAGACCGTCCCGGTCTCCTTGTCCTTGAGCATAAAGGGATAAACCGGGTCGTTCGACGCCACCCTGTCGAACGTCAGCGTCTGATCCATCCACCGAAAGTAGGCAATAGCCAGCTGTTCCGCGCCGTAATACACGACGACGATGTCTTGTCCGGCCACATTGTCGTTGATCACCGCTTCGTTTTCCAAGTTTTCGAAGGGGTAGGCCTTGGCCTGCGAACCGAACCGGACGCCGAGGACCCTGGATTTGGGTTCGAACCGTTCTGCCATCGGGTTAGAATCCAGGCGCGGGAACACGGAGAAGATGGGCAATGTATCCAGCTCTCTGTAGTCACCATACGGGTAATGCAAATACATATCCGGCGTGTATTCGCCGTTCAATGAGCTCACCACGGTCGTGTTCGGGTGCAGCCGCTTCCAGTAACCCCAGGTGGTCTCGATGACAGGCATCAGCACGAGGGATTCCCTGTAGTTGCTGCCCTTTATCCCAGAGAAGGTCATCTGCGGATAGAGCGTCTCTTCATCGCGACGGTCGTACATGATCAGATTGTTGTTGAAGAGCAAACCGGACACCCCTGCCGTGAACCTCCCTCCGAGTTCTCCATTCCCATCGCGGAACACCATTCCGGTGCCTGTCAGTGGACAGAAGGTCACCACAAGGGAACCACCTACGATATCGTTCACGATCTCGTGCCACCATCCGATGTTGTGCGGATAGGCCTTGGCCACTGGGCCGATCCGCAAACCCAGGACCAGGTCGCTGTCTTCGAGGTAAGCGGCCCCTTCGTGGCCGGGATCGACAAAAGGTGGATCGGTCAGCGCCGGGATCCCGTCTCTGGAAGTGATTTCCTCAATCTGGTCCAGAGGAAACGAGGGGACATCCAGGAAGTTTTGTCCACCCGCGGCCGACGAACCTACCCCCGCGTCGAACGGCGCCGGAGCAGCACCGCTGGGACCCCCGCCGCCGGTCGGAGCGCCAGAATTTCCTGAATTCGTCGCAGAATCTCCGCCGCAGCCGAACAGCGAGAATCCAGAAACCGCAAGAACCGCTGTATAAAGAACCCTCTTCATTTTCAGATCTACCTGGGTGTGATTTCCTGCCTTCCCGCCCTCAACCCCTTAAAGATATTCACTTATTTTGATATTCATTAAATGAATTGCAAGATCCGTACCCAAAAGGCCACTCACCTCGGGAAAATTCATAACTTACTTTATTTGTTATTGGTTACCTAATTTCTGGGAAAGCTCAAGACAGTTTGCAGATTCAGAGAAGTGTCACGTCAACGTGATGCCTATTTGCCGGTTAGGTAAGCGGGCCAGCCAACGCCATATTTCGCGAAGGACGAACGACGGGGTTTACGGTACCCGGTACCCGTGTTTTGGTTTCCCGGTACCCGGTCTTTTCGATCGACGAACTGCGGCCTTTAACCGGCGTCAGAGAAATCGTCGTCATCCGCACCAAATCCCGTCGGCACACTCACGACGCCGACTTGATCCTGAAGCACATAGACCACCTTGAGCCTCGGATTCCGGATCACTACCCAGGCCAGCTGTGCGTCATCCCGGGGTCTCAACGCCACACCGTGATTCGGTATGGCCCCGGTCGTCCATCCGTTCACCAGTGTCCGATCCAGAGCAAGGAGAACGGTTCCGGTATGGCCCTCCGCCGAGAATCGGCTGCTGTCGTATGTCGTGTAACTGAACACCCCCGATGCTTCCACGCCGTCCACGCGGTCGATCTGAAACGGAAAGGCGTTGAAGAAGGAAAGCTCCGGGTCCACTTCAAACTCCAGGGCCGCGGCAAGGACGACCCGTAGATTCAGGTTTGGAACATCAAAGCGTAGGATAGATCCATATCGTATGTCGGAGGCCACCATCAGCTGATCGGTTTCTGCACTGTCGTCTGTGCGCGCACCCCAGTAAGTATCTTCCACCGAATCGGTCTCAAAGCGGTGTTCCTCTCCTCCAACTGTAAACACGAACTCGAGCCTTGGGCGCAGCTCATCTGTTTCCGTCCCGGAGGCATCTGACGACGTGAGCACGGTCAGAAACTCCGCTCCGGCTGCCGGGTGCAGCATCACCTCAACAAGGGGCGCGATCGCATCGGCATCCAGCGCGTCGTCCAGAACCACTCTGGGAAGGTCGACGGTGAGGCTGCCGTCTCCGTAGTCTGTCACAGCGGCTGGGCTGATCACAGAAGTTGGAATTTCAGCGTGCGTGGTTGGATCCTGGTCGCTCACAAAACTGCTTGTTTCATCCCAGACCCCTTCTGGGCGGCTGACCTGCAGGTCCGGGGTGCCGCGACCGCCACCATCCGCGTGGGTCCGGAGATGAATCTGGAGCGATATCATTACAAGATCGTGAGCGTTGGCTCCGCCCGATGCGCGAGCCAGGGAATCGGCGGGCATCCGGAAGCGGAGCAGAGATCTCAGCACGATCCCGTTCATCCTCCCGACTTTGAGCGCTTCAGACTTACCCTGGACAATTGGGACGATCCCCTCGAACGTCGATTTGCCCTCTGAAGGGGCGATCGGATCCAGTTCCGTCAGGAGCGGGCCGGTGGATTCCTCCTCCGGCGTCACGAGGTCGGCAGACTTGCCGCACGACATAATGTATAGAGAGGCCAGAATCGGGAGTAGAAGGAGGGATTTCGGGAAGATCATGGGATTCCCACGGTGTTGCACCGGCTTGTGCAAACCTTGATTTCTCTTAATAAAGCTATCGAAATGCTGGAAAAAGTAAAGCCCACCGGGGTGGGCTTTTTTATTGGGCAATTCAGCGCGGGAATGAATTCCCGCGCGCCAAAGGCGGGAAGTCCTCCCGGGTCGGACTCATTGTAGGCTATTCTAAATCGATACTTTCAATAGCGAGATCGATCTCGTCTTTCCTGTGGTGTTGCTTCTGCCTCTGAACGTAGGCGACGACCTTCTTGAGATCCTGCTTTCCGAAAGTTAGTGCACCATATCCCTGTTGCCATCTGAAAATTGTTTCAAGACCCAACTGGCGATTACAGAAATGAGACGTGGACCCTTTCAGTTTGCGAACTGCTTCGGATACGGATACATAAGGCTGCAACCTTATGACGATATGCAGGTGATCCTCCATCCCGTTTACCGCAAAGAGCTGATAACCGTATTCCTCGCATTTACGAACAACGTATCTATAGAGCCTCTCCTGGACGTCCTCAACAACGAATGGATGGCGTCTCCAGGTCGCCCATGTTAGGTGAAAAAATAGTTTTGTGTGAGCCTTTGACATTAAAACGATGGTTCCATGAACAGTCCGGCTCGTCCGGACTTCGCGCTGTTCCAGCGTGGAAATTCATTTCCACGCTGTGGAACCGGGCAAAATATGTGCCACCGACAGTTCGGCTGCAGTTGGCTGCTAGGTCGATCAACGGGAGTTTGGCCACTATAACGGTGAGCACCACACCGTCATCCACTTGTTCGCCAACAGGAGTTGGCTCCTACCAGATACAATTTTCAGGTTCATTCGGTAGGAGCCGTCTCCAGACGGCGATCAATCTGATCACGGTGTCCTTCTCTACCAACCCTTAGGTCAGCGTCGTCCCCGCCGTGGATCCGCCATCAACGGCGATCGTCTGACCGCTGACGTATTGAGACTCATCAGAAGCGAGGTAGACCGCCAGCTCGGCGGTATCTTCAGGCCGACCGAGCCGCCCGAGGGGGATGGCAGCGGCGTTCGCGCTGCGTTTGGCTTCCCCGTCTTCGGTCGACGCGTAATAGCGCTCAAGCATCGGGGTATCGGTCGCGATCGGGCAGATCGCGTTGGCGCGAATCCCATCCTTGGCGAAGTCGATCGCCAGCGACCGGGTGAGCGCGGTAACAGCCCCCTTCGAGGCCGCGTAAAGGGGCATGTCGGGACGAACGCGCAGTGCAGTGAGTGAGGCGATGTTGATGATCGCGCCGCCCCCGCCCTCGATCATCAGCGGAATCGCTTGCTTACACACGAGCAGGATCGCCAGGACATTCAGCTTCATCACGCGATCGAAATCCGCCTCGGTCGTCTCCAGGAGAGGCTTGAGCACACACATCCCCGCGTTGTTGTCCAGCACATCCACTCGCCCGTACTCGGACCGTGTCGCCTCCACGGCCCGTTGAACATCCGCCTCGGCTGTCACATCCCCCTCTACAGCCAGCGCGTTCCCACCCTGCCCCTGGATCTGTTCGGCCACCTTCGAACCGCTCTCCGCATCGACGTCCACCACAACCACCCTCGCCCCTTCCCTCGCGAAGGCCATCGCGGTGGCCTGTCCGATGCCGGCACCGCCGCCGGTAATCAGAGCAACCTTATCCTTGAGACGTTTCATCGTATCTCGTATCTCGTATCTCGGGGCAATGAATCAGGCTATCCGGTCCCTGACTTATGATATGACGAACGACGATCCACGAACGACGATCCACGGTTTTGCGGTACCCGGTACCCGTGTTTTGATTTCCCGGTACCCGCGATTCACGATTCTCTATAGATAGGCACATTAGCCACCGCTTCCTCGATCTGATCCTTGGTGTAGATCGCCTGATCGGAATCCGGAACAAGCGTGCTGTCCATACCGGTCATCTCCGCCCGCAGGCTCGTTTTTGCCCCCTTGATCTCCTGCATCTGCTCAAGCCAACGTGCCCGCTTGGGGTTCGTGTCCGGGTTAGAATGCCAGCTCCCAGGGAAGACATCGGGATCGTCCCACGCCGCGTTCTCCTTCGGTTCGTTGATGATCAGCTGCCAGCGGGTGGCCTCCAACTCCGCGTCCGTCTCCGGGTACTTGTAGAACCCGACGCGACACATCCTCCGGTCTACGAAACCGCCCCAGCTGGCGTGCCAGAGCCGAACGTCAAAGGCCACGGCATCGCCAGGATCCGCCTCGCAAGCGTAAGCGGGGATACCCGGCACACCCCCGAGCGCCCGTTTGATCGGGTGCTCACCTCCCAGTTTCTGTTTCGCCCTCACGTCCCGCAGCTCGTCGTGCCAGGGGTTCATGTGCGAACCCGGAATCACGCGAAGCGCGCCCCTGTCCGACCGGACCGGCTGGAGATAGAACAGGAAGCTCACGCCAGACTGGTTGATGTTAACCGTGTCTGGATGCCACTTGGTCCCGGGGTTTACGAAACGCATCACGCTGCACGGCCCGATGGCAAAGACATCCTCTCCGAACATCTGCTCGGCCGCGCCCACGAACCTCGGGTCTTCCGATAGCCCTGCAAGAAAGGGCCCGTCCTGGACCCGGAAATAGAACCCCTGCCGCTTGCTGCCGTCGAATTTGTCATAGGTCGAAACGCGCTCAGCCGCGCGCTCGAACTCGGCGTTTATCACCTCCACCTCTTCCTGCGTGAACAAACCCTTCAGGATCACAAATCCGAACGTCCTGTAGTGCGCGAGTTGCTCCTGTGTCAACATAACGGCCATTCCTCCATGCTTGTAGAGACGCCCCGGCGGGGCGTCTCTACGGTTACAAACGATACCCGAACCCCCGGTACCCGTGTTTTGCTTTCCCGGTACCCGATCAACTTACTTGAACCCAAGCTCCTTCTGCTTCGCCATCATACTCTTGATGCGCGGTCGATCGCTCTCCAGAAACGCCGCTTCGTGTACGTAGTCCTTCTGCGTGAAAGACGACCCCCGGATATGATCGAACGCGTTCTCGTAATTCCATCGCAGGTATTCAATGTGGTCCTCTGTCGTGGGATCGGCGAAATAGCTCAGGGCCAGCATGCGCCGACCGGTGCCTCCGCCGAACGACCCGTGCCACGTATTCTGGTCGAAAAAGATCACGTCCTCCGGCTCGGTCTCCAAGGGAAAGGCGGGCAGGTCACGACCTTCGACGCCAAACGGCGAGGCGCTCCCCTTCGGTCGGTGGAGCTGTGGCATCAGCGCGTCGTGAAGCGGCTTCCTGTGGGAGCCGGGGACCACTCGCAGACAACCCGTATCCTTCCGCAGTGGATCCAGGTAGAACCCGACCTTGATTCGCATGTATTCGAATTCCGCCTGATTCCTGGGCGATCCATCCGGGTGGTAGACCTTGTCGCCCACGAACAGGTCGCCGTCCGATCCCCAGAAGATGAAATCCGGGCCCAGCAGCTGTTCGAGCGGCTCGTAGATCCGGTCGTCATCTACGATCCCCATCATCGCCGGCCGCATCTCGATACAGCCGATCACCTGCTGCCGATGATCCCCCTTGAACGGCTCGCCCTGCCGGTCTTCATCCAGGACTTCGTTGAACTCCTCTCTGATCGCCTCCATCTCCTCGGATGAAAACAGGCCCCGCAGGACGATGAAGCCGAACGTCTCGAAGTGAGTAATCTGTTCCTGGGTAAGCATAACGATCGCTCCTTTCAGCGCCCTTTTCGCCCCTGCTGTGAACGCCCAGATAGCCAGTCCCTGAAAAGAAAATCCCCCTCAATCCCCCTTTTCCAAAGGGGGAAGTATTCATTTATGGATTAGTATAGTTTAGCAAATGAGCAATGTCCTGCCTTCGAAAAAAAACATGCCCCGAGCTTGCCGAGGGTTGGGGCATCGCTTTTTCCTCGAACGACGATCGACGAATGACGGTCTCACGGTACCCGGTTCCCGTGTTTTGATTTCTCTGGGCGACGCAGGCGTCGCCCCCAAACCGTCAGGTCTCTGTAACCTATCTACCTATCCCGGTACCCGGTCTTTCACGCGGTGATCTTCTGCAGCCCTAGTTCCACCTTCATTTCGATCAACGTCGGTCCTTCGTTCTCGAGGGCCGACTCGAGCGCCGGTTTTATCCCATCGAGCCGCTCGACCCGAACCGCTTCTGCGCCAAACGCCTTTGCCAGGGCCACGAAGTCGGGATTCACGAGATCCACCTCACTCCTGCGACCGAACCGATCATCCTGCTGAACGCGCAGGATGCCGTAGCCGCCGTCGTCACACACCACCGTCACCACGTTGAGACCATACTGCACAGCGGTCGCCAGTTCCTGACAGGTCAGCATGAATCCCCCATCTCCACAGATAGCGACCACCGGTCGGTCCGGGTGGGCGATCTTGGCCCCCAGCGCCGCGGGAAGACCGTAGCCAAGCGTGCAGCCGCCCATCGGGTAGAGATAGGTACGCGGCTCATAGATATCCAGCATCTGCCAGCCCAGGTTGGTGCACACCGTCGCATCCATCGCCAGAATCGTATCTCGCGGGAGCGCGGAGCGGATGTCCTGGATCAGTTGATATTCAACCGGAAGTTCCGCCTGCCAGGTTCTCTGGACCTGCGCCTTCAGGTCGGCGACCTCATCCTGGCGGCCTTCCCGAGGCGGTGGATCGCTTGATAGCTGACCGGTGAGCGCTTCGAGCGTCGCCGCCGCGTCGCCGACGAGGCCAAGCGACGCCGGGTAGTTCCTTCCGATCATCTCCACGTCGATATCGATGTGGATGATCGATTCCGGAAGCTGCAGCGTCCACCTATCGGTGCCCAGATACGAAAATCGCGTCCCGACGGCCACCAGCAGGTCGCAGCCTTTGAGGTAGTCGCGTACGGGAGCTTGCCCGCTCAGGTTTCCGAGATGCAGGGGATGATCGGCGGGCAGTGCCCCCTTCCCCAGATTCGTCGTGAGGACAGGGGCCTGGAGCGTTTCCGCGAGGTGGGCCAGCTCGGCGCAGGCCCCGCTGCTCACGACGCCGCCGCCGGCCCAGATGATCGGGCGCTCTGACTGTCCGATCAGGCCAGCCGCTTTGGCGATTTCATCCCCGCCGGGTGCTTGTCGTAACGGCCGCGAGGCTTCAGGGATCACGACTTCGCCCGCGGCGTCCAGGACATCCACGGGCAGTTCCAATGCCACGGGCCGCTGGCGACCGGACGTCGCGCAGCGAATCGCCTCCTGCAGCTTTGGGACGATCTCAGCGACACGCGTCGCTCTCGCGCTGAAGGCAGTCACTCGCTCCAGCATGCCCAGCTGGTCCGGCACTTCGTGATAGACGCCTTTGCCCTGGTCGATATAGTCCGAGGGAATCTGCGTGCAAAGCAGCAGGACGGGGCAGGAATCGCCGTAGGACGTGGCGAGTGCCGCAAACGTATTCAGTGCGGCCGGCCCGGTCGTCGTCAGACAGACACCGAGCCTGCCGGTCGACCGGGAGTAGCCGTCGGCCATGAATGCGGCGCCCTGCTCGTGGCGGACCAGGACGTGGCGAATCTCCGGTGTATCCAGCAGCGCGTCATAGATCGACAGAGAGTGGCTGCCCGGAATCCCGAAGACGGTATCCACCCCTTCCGCGAAGAGCGTTTGGACAACCGCCTGACCCCCGGTTAGACGCGGCATTCGTCATTCCGCTGCGGGCGGGGTGGGAAAGGGCCGGCCGATCGGGTTGCCCGCTGTCAAACCCCCGTCGCCGACCAGGACGTGTCCGGTGATGTAGCTGGATTCGTCGGAGGCCAGGAACAGCACCGCGTTCGCCGCTTCGTGGGGCAATCCCCATCGCCCCATGGGCGCCAGGTAATTCCCCAGGGCATACTGGTCGCCATCGACCCGCCAGGAGGTCATTTCGGTCTCCGTCATCCCCGGTGCCACGGCATTCACGCGAATGTTCCGGTCCGCCAGGTCGATCGCCAGCGTCCGCGTCAGCGCGGCCACGCCCCCCTTGCTGGCCATATACGGCTCGCGAAGGTGGGAGGACTGGATGGCGCCGATCGAGGCGATGTTCACGATGTTCCCCTGCCCCCGCTCCAGGAAATGGTCCAGCACGTAGCGGCAGTAAAACCAGACCCCGTTCAGGTTGACGCCGATCACCTTGTGCCAGTCTTCATCCGTGAATTCGTTCGGAAACTTGTAGATGTTGATCCCGGCGTTGTTGACCACGATGTCGATCTGACCGAACGTCTCGATCGTCTTCGCGATAGAGGCCTGCACCTCCTTCGAGCGAGAGACATCCGTCTTTGTCACAACTACCCGGCGTCCGAGTTCGCGGATCGACTCTGCCGTTTTCTCCGCGCCTTCCTCATCGATGTCAGGAATGGCGACGTCCGCCCCCTCTTCCGCGAACCGAATCGCAATCGCTCTGCCGATCCCGCTCCCCGCACCGGTCACGATGGCCACCTTTTCCTTCAGTCTCATGGAGCACCATCCTCCTTCTTCACGACGCGGTTCCGAAGCACCCCGATCTGCTCGATCTCCAGCTCGACAACGTCACCCGGCTGCAACCAGCGGTTCAGTTCCAGACCACAGCCGCCGCCCACCGTGCCGCTGCCGAACAGCTCGCCGGGGTGGATCGTCTCACCCATCGAGACGTGGGCGATCAGCTGGCCGAATCTCCAGTAGGATGTACCAGAGTGATTGTCGGACCAGGTCTCGCCGTTGATCCGGGCCGTCATGCGCAGGTCGTAGGGGTCCACCTCGTCAGCCGTCACGATGCAGGGTCCGATCGACGTCGCGAAATCCTTCCCTTTGGCCGGTCCGAGCTTGCACGCCATCTCCTTGCGCTGGATGTCCCGCGCACTCCAGTCGTTCAACACCGTGTAGCCGAAGATGTGGCCTTCACCCCGCTCCGCGGGAATATCTCGCCCCCCTTTGCCGATGATGATCCCCATCTCCAGCTCGTAGTCCAGCTTCTCGGTATAGGAGGGCCAGATCAGGTCTTCCTCCGGGCCGATCATCGCCAGGGCGTTACCCTTGTAATAGGTCGGCATCTCGTGCCAGACCTCGGGCAGTGGCTCTCCGCGAAGCTTCCACGCCGTCTGCACGTGCTGCTCGAAGATCCAGAAGTCGCGGAAAGACCTCGGTCGCGGGAGCGGCGGCAGAAGCCTAACGTCCTTCGCTTCGTGCCAGTAGGACGCGTCGGAATGCTCTGCAGCAAAGTCAAACACCGCCCTGGCGGACTCGAGACCCATATCTCCAGCGTCGATCAACGCCAGCATATCCGCTGCGAAGTCTCCGTCACTCACGTTCGACGCCGCCGCTGCCGCTGTCAGGTCAAGCGCCCGCCCGGAAGCGTCCAGCGCCCCGAGACACGTCCGGGATTGTTCATCTATGAAGGTCACGAGCTTCACGTCGGGTCCGATCCTACGCTGGCCGTCTCTTTGAAGATCTTGAGAAGCGCCAGGTCCCGGGCCTTGAGAACCTCCTGCGGCGTCTTGCCGCTGTAGTCGTAGAACCCCTTTCCGTTCTTGACCCCCATGTGTCCCTCATCAACGAGTCTCTGCATCGTCTTGTAAGTCGGCACGCCTGAAAGCTTGTCGGCCATCTCCTTCTGGATCGCCAGGCTCACGTCCAGACCGGTGAAATCGTGGCGCTGGACCACGCCCACAACCGCCATCCGCGGAGCCAAGGAGGCCTTCACCGCCTCGTCCAATTGTTCCGGTGTCGCCAGTCCATTGTCCAGAAGCGCGTGTACTTCTCGGCCGATCGCGATCTGGAGCCGGTTCACCAGGTAGCACTGGATGAACTCTTCGAGCACAACCGGCTTCTTGCCCAGACGTGTGAGCAGCCGGGTGACGCGGTCGACCGTTTCATCCGAAGTCTCCGGACCTTTGACCACATCCACAAGGGGAATGATGTAGGGCGGCGCGTACCAGTGCGCGATGCAAAACCGCTCGGGATGGCTTACACGGACGATCTCGAACACGTTCAGGCTGGAGGTATTCGAAAGCAGGATCGTATCTGCCGGACAAACCTCGTCCAAACGGTTGAACAGATCCCGCTTGATGTCCACATCTTCAGGGACGGCTTCGATCGCAAGGTCGACATCGCCGGCAGAGGCCTCCAGGTCCGTGCTCGTCTCGATCCGTTCGAGGATCGGATCGATCTCCTCCGACGCCAGGACCTCCGCGTCGACCATCATCTCCAGATTCGACCGGATCTGGCCAAACGCTCCCTCCAGGATCGACTTACGCACGTCGACGAGCCGGACGGCGCATCCTCCCGAAGCGAACACCTGCGCCAGCCCGTGGCCCATCGTTCCTGCCCCGACCACGAGCGTCTTCTTGATGTCCGAAGATGCCACGCTAATCCTCTTCTACGATGGCCACGACTCTCGCGAGCGAACCGTCACCCATCCAGTAGCGGATCGGAAAGGACGCGATCGTGACCCGCATCCCGGTCACCTCGTCGATATCCCCGCCCACGTTCTCGATCAGCCCGATGCCGTTCATCAGCATCTTGTTGTGGGCATACTCCTGCGAGGGATGTTCGGGGGGGTTGAACTGTTTCGGGAAATCGTCCAGCAAATCTCGTCCTGTCCTCTCTTTATACTTGTCATAGATCCAGGGCGTTCGGTCCGGACCCTTCGTGCACAGGAAGATGTCGTTCGCCTGGGTGTCGTGTCCGACACACTTCACGCCCTTCTCGACGAACCAGTCTGCCGCCTCCTTCCACATCCCTGGAGAGAACTGGAAATACTTGGTGTTGTTTCCCCAGTATTTGTGCCAGCCTGTGTTGATGATGACAATGTCATCCTTCTGGATCTCCGGCCGGGCATTTTCGAGATCCTCCGCGGTGATCAATTCCCAATCGTCCTTTGGAATACTCACCACGACACCTGTGCCGTAATATGTATCCAGAGGCACCTCGTCCATGTAGCACCCGTTCTCGTTCACGTGAATCGGAGCGTCTACGTGCGTTCCCAGATGCATGGAGTGCTTGATCATCGTGCTCGTCTGGCCGTTGTGCTGGGGCATGGCGGTCCGTTCGATGATGAGGTCCGGGCTGCCCGGCCAGACCGGCATGCCAAAACCGAAGGGGTGGGATAGGTCAACGAGTCGTCTCGGCATCTTGATTCGCCCTCCTTATCCTGAATTCGGTACTTTCACGAAATGCATTGCTCAAAGCCATCAAGCCGCGGTGTGCGACTCCGATGCAACAACACGGAGCGTATCTCGTTGGATGTATCCTGCCGTTCAAAAAACCGACCACGAAAATAGGACGTGAATTCTTCGAGGCTCTAGGGAACAGGCGAGATAACTAGCCCCGAGATACGAGATACGGCTTTGCCGATACGAGATACGGCCCTTCGACATCCACGGCCGTAACCGTTTCCCCTTCCGGAAAAGGGCGAACGAAAGGCGACCCTTCCAACCCCCGCGGGCCTGTGCCGCCTGCCCCTTCTCCCCGGTTGGATTCTCTGGGGAAATGCATCGACTCTCCAGGTCGCGCAGTGTTGCAAGATCTGTCAAAGACGAAAAACTCATCGATCCTCCTGATTCGTGAATTCAAATAATGCGAGTGAATCCGGTAGGAGCAGCCTCCCGGCTGCGAAGCCCTTCACCCTGATGCTCGCCTAATCGATCTGGTAGGAGCAGCCTCCCGGCTGCGAAGCCCTTCACCCTGATGCTCGCCTAATCGATCTGGTAGGAGCAGCCTCCCGGCTGCGAATCGACCTTACCAATCCGGAAAAAGGCAGGAGTAGGGCCAATCCTCAGGGCTTTCAACATAACCTTTTCTTACCGGATTTTCACGGATGTATCCCAGATGTCTAGAAAAGGCTTCTTTGCTGCGGAGCCTATGATCATAAAATCCGCGTTGCCAGAATCTTCCTTTCTCGTGCTTTACTCTGTTGATTCCTCGGGCCGAATAGCTTCCGAATGATGCGATCACGTTAGAAAGATCCTGATCCTCTCCTAGGGCCACGATCAAATGCACGTGATCAGGCATCACGACGTACCCTTCACATCTGAGACGCCCGTTCTTATGAAGCCAGCGCAAACACTCAACGACGAGCTTGGGCACTTCAGACTCAGTCTCCGGATTCATTGGGTCACGAATTAATGGGCTTGCTGTGTCGTCAACACACTTTGTTATCGAGTAGATGGACCCTGACAGCGAGGCGCGCCATTTCCTTAGAGCCGATTGGTGGAACCGTTCTTCCATCTCGAAAACGTCCTGCATCCCGCCAGATCGATTCTTGGCGTGATCCCTTCACCCCGATACTCGCGGAGCAAATCCGTTAGGAGCCGCACCCGGCTTGTGGCATGCCGGCGCTTGCTCCGGGCGGTGAATCCTTCACCCTGATGCTCGCCTTCGCCAGCAGGAACTGGCTCCTACCCTAAGAACGGCTTGGGAGTACTACGTGAATTCGAAACGCAAGTGAATCTGGTGGGAGCCGCCCCCGTGTCTCGGCACGGGGCAGGCTCCAGGCGGCGAAAATTCGATAGGAAAGATTTGCGATCCAGGAAGGATGAGGCTGGTTCTAGCTGTCGCTCAAAGGTGGGAACTCAAAAGAATCCTGAACATCAACTCTTGTCGATCCGCTCCGCCATCTCCGACATCGTCTTCTCGTCCATCGACATTTTGTGCAGGATCGTCTCGAGGCCACCTATGTAGTCCACGTGCTCGGGAACCGCGTCCATCGCCTCGTGAATCTCCTCCCAGCTGCATCCGATCTGCCGTGGCTTGTAGCGGGCGCCGCAGGCCTTGAGCATCTCCACGGCTTTCTCAAAGTGCATGTCGCAGAGGTGGCAGGTGATGAGGGTCCCCAGAGCCACGATCTCGCCGTGGAGGGGTTGTCGGCCGTGAACCCAGCAGAAGGCAGGATCGATCGGGTGATCGACACTGTGATTCACCTGCTGCTTCATGACCGGGAGGTCCCAGCGCTCTCTGGATATCTCGGCGCACGTCCGAATCGCGGGCGGCCCGGGCCTCCCCTCCACATCCAGATCGGACACATACCGGTCGACGCGCTCCGTTATCCACGCCTCTATGGCTTCCCCTGCGGCCGGCTCCCAGGAATCGCCCGGTAGCCCCTGGTCCGACCACCACTTCCAGGACGCTGCTGCGGCCAGAAAACAGATGCATTCGCCCATGCCTGCTGCGTTCATGTAGGGCGGCGCTGCCCAGATCACGTCCGTGTCGAAGAGCACAGCTTCAGGTGCGACCGTCTCTTCGACAATTCTCAGCTTTCCATCCTTCCGGCCGGGAAACGTGGCCTGAAAAATGGCACCCGTCGAGACGATCGTCGGGATCTGAATCAGCTTGGACTTCTTCTTCCAGGCCACGAATTTGGCGGCGTCCAGGGCCCGCCCGCCGCCGATCCCCAGTACATTGGGCGTCTTCGGAAGTTTCTTCACGAGCCGGTTCGTATACCCCTCATCCTGGCTCGTCACATACTCCAGACCCTTGGGCTCGACCGGAAGCTTGTCCTGCACTGCCTCCCAGGCCGAGGGTGAGGTCAAAACTACGTAACTCTTCAACTTCGCGCATTCTTCCTGGATCACGCTCGGGCCGTAATGGGTGATCCAGTCTTTTTTTGGTTTGATGGCCATTCATGGCTCCAGGATCAATCAAGCGGACTCTCGGAATGGGGTGCAAATGCATCTGTCTGTCTGCTATAGAATAGTGATCACAGTCAGAATTTCCAAGCCTATTCGAGGCTGAACCGGGCGGGCGGTGATGCTCCCATCTGCGAGCTAGCCGCCCCATTCTTGTGGCAGGATTCGTTGCCTTAAAGGCTTTCAATACAAGAGCTTCTGCCTTGTATTAGGAAACGCTCACCCAGGTCAGAAAGGGTGAGACCCCGCGATTTCCCCAAGCGTAGAAGGGAATCGCCGCCGCCGACCTTCCGGTTCCACCCTCCCCTCGGAGAACGACAACCCCGTCCAGAAGGTCTTCCTCCAGGTCCGGCTCGAACTCGGGCAGTTCCCCCACAGGCTCGTAGAGTCCCTCCCCTCTGGTCGAATGCCCCCCCGTTTTGACGCTGATCTCCCACAGATCGACCTCGGGGTTGTCCGCGCCTTCGAAACAGTAGACGAGAGGCCCCCGCATCAAAGCCAGTCTCTGCTGCAATACCTGCACGCGGGGATCCGCCTGCACGGCGACGACCGGCATCGGCAGGTCCAGGACGACGCGGTCTCCCGAGCTCCACTCTTTGTGGATTCGGCAGTAGGATCCAGGTTCGACCCCACCGACAGCTGTTCCGTTGACTTCAACCTTTGGGCTCGAACACCAGCCGGGGATGCGCAGGTTCAGATCGAAGCTCGCGGGTTTCTGGGAAGAAATCTCGAGCTCTACGAGGCCCTCCCACGGATACTGCGTCTTTTGCGAAAGGGCGATCTCCGTACCGTCCGGCAGGTGCCAATCTACGCGGCTGTTGTCGTAGAGGTGGACCCAGAAGCCACTTTCGGACGTGCTATAGATATAGCCGGGAACCGACGCGATCGTACAAAGCACGTTCGGGGGACAACAGCTGGGCGACAGAGACGCCCAGGTCGTTCTCGGAGGATGATCCCCGAGTGAAGCCAGGGGCACGAGGTAGGAGAAAGTGGTGTGGTCCAGCGAGACGCCCGCCAGGATCCCGTTGTAGAGAATCCGCTCGAAAAGATCGGCATAGACGGCCTCACCCGTCACGGCGAGCATCCGCCAGTTCCAGTAGGCGTTGCCGATCGTCGCGCAGGTCTCCATCCCGGTCGACCCGGTCCAGCCCGATACCCCCTGGGACAGGTCGAAGGCCTCTTCAACTGCCACTTCGGCTTCCCCGCGTTTGACCGCGATAGATCCGATGATATGCAATTTTCTTTCGGTGACGTCCCTCCAGATCGCGTCCAGCTTGTCCAGATAGGCCCTCTCCCCGGTTTCCGCGAAGTAGTCCGCCCCGCCGCTCATCAGATAGGTCTGACGCACGAGATGTGCGGAACGGCGGACGCCTACATTCGAGCCGATAGAGACGCTCGGACCAATCACGGGCGGCTGTCTGAGCAGGGGTGTCAAGAAATGCTCTGCGCCGCGCAGGTAGCGCTCGTCACCGGTCGATCGATACAATTCGACGAGGGCCATCTCGATGGCAGGATGGCCTGCAAAGACCTCGCCTCCGAACTTCGCGCAGACACGGTCCGCGACGTCCGCGGCGCATTCCAGGAATTTGTTTTCACCGGTCGCGCGATGGTGGGCGATGGCCGTCTGGATCAGATGGCCCGGAGTTGCGAGCCCATACGAGTGCTCGAAATTCTCGCCATAATAGATGTTGAAAAAATCTTCATTCTGATGCGCTGCAACGAAACCTGCAGTAAGATCGTCGACGAGACTTCGAATCTCTTCGTCCTCGGCCGATTGAAGCACGAACGCGCAAGCTTCCAGCCACTTCGTCGCGTTCGCGCGCCAGGTGTAGGACAGTCCGAGTTTGTTTTGGCCTCTATAGTTCCTGTCCAGGATCTCCAGGGCGTTCCCAATTTTAGGACCGTCTGTAGAATGGGAGAATGTCCGGAACGGGCTGATCTGATCGTCCCTGTCGAGCCAGGAGAGGAAGGCCGGAATGCCCGCCCTGCGGTTGGCCTCCATTCGCGGCCGCCAGAATCCCGCCTCCATCGTAACGGCCTGAATCGGGACCGGTTTTAGAATGGCGTGGGGGCTCTGAACGGTGGAAACGACGCCCGCCTCGTTCCAGGCGGGGAGGGTCTTACCTTCCTCGGTACTCACTGGGTGACCTCCGCGACGCTATACTGGCATTGTGCGTTTGGTGTGGGCCCGCCCGATCTTGGCAGGCACTTCTCCCGCAGGTCCACAGGAGCCGATCATCAGGCCGTCGTCAATCATTTCAACCACGGTGTCCGGGAATACAAGATCGAGGAAAAAGACATGCGCCTCCTGAAGGGCCGTCTTCACACGCTGGCGGGCCTGCGAGACCGCTTCGGGATAAGGAGGGTCGTGAGCGTCCGGATAACCGAACGACATCGCCATGTCGCCGGCGCCCCACTCCCCATAGACGATGCCCGGCACCTTCGCACTCGACTCCGCGTTTTCCAGGGCACGTCTGTTTTCGATCTTGATTCCGAGCATGATCTCGCCCACGGGATTCAGCGGCCAGACATCGGCCCGCTTCAAGTATTCCTGGACAGGAAGGCCCCACACTTCCGACGCGGTTGCCTGCCCCTTATGACCTCTGCGACCGGGACCCAGGCCGTGTCCTACACCAAGCTGCTCGAAGGAGTAACGGCAGGATTCGACGAAGGCTTTGACGACCTCCGGCGTTTCGGCGTGGGGCAGCGCAACGCCGTGGACACCCTGCGCGAGGACCTGTTTGATCATCCAGGCGTTCGCCCGGATCACGGCTTCGCTCGTGCCGTCCGTCGGAATGGTCACGGACACGGCCGGCGTCCGATGCCCGCTCCGGGTAGGACCGCCATCCACCAGGCCACGCATGAACTCGCCGATGGCGTGGACATCGAACGGATCGTGTTCCGTCTCGATCCTGATGTAGTCGGCCCACGTACCGGCCATCTCCCGGCCGGCTTCGTAAGAAACCTCCTGTGGATCGATATAGTAAATCGGCTGCCCCTGCTCCAGCAGTTCGATCGCCCTGTTGATCCGTTTCGGCATAGCTCAGCTCCTTTCAGCGATGGTCATCCGACACGGTCACGGTTCCCCGTCAACTCAGGCATCACAAGTTCAATGAAGCGATCCGCGACGAAGTGCATTCCATCGCCGCTCACGTGGATCCCATCCTCGACGTGTTCCCCATCATCATTTCCGAGGATCGACAGGCCGTCGATGTAATGCAGGTCTCGGTCACCGTACTTTTGCAGAGTTCGAATCGCCTCTTCTACGACTTCCCGAGCAAGCGGCATCGTCATCCCCTTTTCGTTTGGGATGGACTCGTGCTCGGGCCAGAAAAAGGGCGATACGACCCCTATGGGTACTTCGGGATGGCCGTCACGGATCGTCTTGATCATCCCGATCACCGCTGCACGGAATGTTCGCTCTGAAAGCGACCCTCCGCCGACGACGTTTGCGCCCAGCTTCAGGCTGATATAGTCCACGGAGAGGTCGCGAATCATCCGGGCAACCATGGGCTCCACGTGGCAGCTCCCGCTGTAGCCCAGGCAGATCAGGTTCAACTCGAACCGATTCGCCACCAGGGCCGGCCACGTCTCGCTGGGACCGTGGGCGTGGCGGCAGTGCGTGATCGAGCTGCCATAGGTAACCCACCGGGGCCGCTCGTCCGGCCAGGGGCCGACCGTCGCGTCGCGATCGACTTCCAGAGATTGTATCGTAACTGGAACGTACTGGCTGGGTAGGTAGAGTTCGAGCGGGTGGACGCCTTTCGGTAGATCTATGAATTGAATCTCCCCAGCGTCGACAGGCGGATGCAAGCGTTGGTGTAGTTGACCGTCGATCAGCAGATCGAACACCCAGGGCGTGCTGCTTTCCTCCACGGGAGGCACGACCCGAAGCGTCAGGACTTCGGCATCGCTCGACAACCTTAACCGAACCCCGGCGGGACACGCGCCTCTCTGTACCAGTCCGGGATCAAACAGGTCACGCTGGTCGAAGGGAATCCGCCACGGATGAACAGTCCCGTTGACCTCCAGCGACACCACACCCGCGAAAGTCAGAGGACCATCCATAAGGGGAACAAGCTTCATCTCGATGCGATCCGTCGTCTCCCCCAAGGCGGTCCTCCCCCAGCTCACTCGCCCGGAACACGCCAGTGCGTGCCCATCAGGCAGGGCATCTCATCCGGCTCGTCCTTCTGGTAATAGACCGTCCAGATCGAACCATCAGCCACTTGAACGGACGCTGGGTATCCCAGATCTGCGTCGTGCGACGCGCACACAAGGAGTTCGTTCTCGGCCTCCCACGTCTTTCCCCCGTCCTTGCTGATACAGGCATACTCTCCGTACGGAGGCCTCCGCTTCCCGTAAACGACCAGGAGCCATCCGTTTTGCAATCGAATCAGGTGGGGTGGGTAACCCCAGATCGGAGTCGCCTCCGCCACGGTCCAGGTCGAGCCGCCGTCCTCGCTCTCCGACTGACGCAGGAAGTGCTGCGATCGGTCCGAAGGCACGTAGCGAACCATCGCGACCAGACGTCCGTCTTCTGTCTCGACGACGTGCGGTTCGTGATAGGAATCGATCGATTCATCGGGCGGGATCTCGATCCGGCCCAGAAGCGCCCAGGTGCGTCCGTCGTCCTCCGACTGCTCCACCAGGAGCGCCTCCTCGTCGTGAAAGATCGTCCTGCCGACGTAGAGGAGCCGTCCGTCACTCAGCTCGATCGGCCCGTGAGGCGCGCTCTCCTGCGTACGAACGGGTGTCTGCCAGGTCTTTCCGCCGTCCTCCGACCGCCGCACCCAGTGCCCCAGCCCTTCGCGCTGGTCCTCAGGAGTGAGCGAATCGATCGTCGCCTGCCATCGATCCACCGTCTCATCGCCGTATTGCTTCCGGTATCGCAGCATGCGCGCTTCCGTAATGACGCCGGTAAACCAGCTCACCACGATCGCGCCAGATCGAGTCACGATGATCCCCGCATCCCGATCATCCAGTGGCGTGTCGTTGATCGTCTCCGGAGCACTCCACGACGCGCCTCCGTCGGAGGACCGCACAATCTGGGTCTTGCCGTAAGGACAGACGTGCGAGTCACGGTCCCCCGAAAAGACGACCAGCAGTTCTTCCTGCGCCGTCTTTGCGATCGTCGGCCAGCCGATGTACCGCCCGGGTTGTTTGCACAACACCTGTGTCGAAACGACTTCGATATTCACGCTTACCTCACCGGGCCTCTCTACCCGACACGATGTTCCTCCAACAATTCGTAATTCGGTTCCATCCCCAGGCCGGGCCGATCGGGCACCGTAACATACCCATCCTTGTCCAGGACGAGTGGGTCCTTGAAGATCCGGCCGCGCAACGGATCAACGGTCTCGCGATAGAACTCCAGAATCAGACCGTTCGATATCGCGGCGACCAGATGGATGTGGACCTCCTGCGCGCCGTGCGGAGCGATGCGCAGGTCGTGGGCGGCCGCCAGGGCCGCGACCTGCATGAACTCGGTCACGCCCCCAAGGATCTGGGCATCCGCGTTGAAGATCGCGGCGCTGTCGTGGTCGATCAGGTCCCGGAATCCGTAACGGGTGTATTCATTCTCTCCCGTGGCGATCGGAATCGCGGTCGCCTGCGCAACCTGCGCGTGTCCGCGGTAGTCGTCGGGCGCCACAGGCTCCTCGAACCAGAACGGATCGTATGGCTCCATCTTGCGTGCGATGTCGATCGCCTCGTAGGCCGCGTAGGCGTTGTTGGCGTCCACCAGCAGCTTGATGTTGGGCCCGATCGTCTCCCTCACGACGCGAATCCGCTCCACATCCTCGGGGATCGACACGCCGCCCACCTTCATCTTCACCGCCTTCGCGCCGAGGTCGAGATTTTCCTCCATCTCCTGTGCCAGCTCCTTCAGACCCTTACCTTCTTCGTAGTAGCCGCCGGCGATATAGGTCGGGATGCGGTCCGTGTATCCGCCGAGCAGCTTGTGCACCGATTTCCCGAGGGCCTTGCCCATCAGATCCCACAGCGCGATGTCGATCCCGCTGATCACCTGCGTCGACATCCCCCGGCGTCCCACGATTTTGGGCTCCCACATCTGCTCCCAGAGGCGCCGGTAGGAGAACGGGTCCTCACCGATCAGGGCCTGCTTGAAGTGCTCCACCAGCGCACTCGTCACCTCGCCGGGACGACCCGCGGCGGTCCCACCACCCCATCCGATCCCGGTCAAGCCCCCGTCCGTCACGATCTGAATCAGGTTCAATCCGACCGTCGTATAGGTATACTTCCCGTTGCGAATCGGTTTGGAACGCGGCCACGCGTAGCGCTGTACGGTCACATCAGTAATCTTCATCCGAAATATCCCAACAAATCAAAAATCGCATTCAATCCGGATTCTCTCTGCGACCTTTGCGCAGTGATTCCTGGTTTTGATTTTCCCGATCCCCGGTACCCGTGTTTTGATTTCTCGGGGCGACGCAGACGTCGCCCCCAAACCGTCAGGTCTCTGTAACCTATCTACCTATCCCGGTACCCGGTAAGTTGCTAGCTACTCCGTGTCACCCAGAATTTGAGCGACGATATCCACTCCCACCAGCTCGCTCCACGCCTTCTGTAGCCTGCCGATGATCGGTCCCGGCTTTCCGTTACCGATCGTCATGTTGTTGATTCTCGTCACCGGCCTGAGGCAGAAAGGCGTCGAGCTCTCGATCGCTTCGTCCGCGTTGGCCAAATCGAAGATTTGGAGGTCTCTTTCCTCGAACGGAATCCCGAGTTTGCCCGCCAGCTCGATCACGGTCTGTCGGCTGAGCCCCTCCAGAGTGTTGCGCAACGTCGGGGAAACGATCGTTCCGTCCTTGACGATCAACAGGTTCGCGCCGGTGAACTCCGCGATGTTCCCGTCCAGGTCCAGGAGCAGGACCGCGGCCTTCGGGTCCACCATCCTCGCCTCTTTTTCCGCCAGCCAGTAGTGCATTCGGCTTCGATACTTCATCTTCGGGTCGATACACTGCGGGGGAATGTGACGGTTGGATGGCGTTACCGCGTGCACCCCGTTCCGCACGCCATCGGCCCACAGGTGAAGGGGCAGCTCGAACGTATGAACACAGACCGTGGGCTCCATCTTCTCCGTCCCCGCCGAGGTGCCTGCATAGATCGAAAAGGTCCCGGCCGTCGCGAAGTGGATCACCCCAAGCTCTTTCTTTTCTGGAAGCAGGTTCAGGTTGTGATCGATCACCTTCATTGTGATGTCGATCATTTCCTTCGGGCTGATCTCCGTCTCGAAGCGGGCGTACTTCATCGACCGGTAGAGCCGATCCACGTGCTCACCGAGCATGAACGGCTTCCGGTTGAACGTCCGCGTCGTCTCCGTGACCGTTGCACCCAGAACAATGCCCGCGTCGTAGACGGGAAGCACAGCCTCCGAGTAGGGTATGAATTTTCCCTTCAGGTATGCGATGGGCTCTGCCATGGCTGATGTCCTCCTGCAATGACCTGGCACGATCTTACTCGCGAAAGTTCATCCCAACATACGGAATCATTTATTGAGGAGCGACATAAATCCGCTCTAGTCCCGAATCCTCAGCCGGTCGCGCTCGACCGATTCGAACCACGCCTCCGACGGACTTTAGACGCAGCCGGGATAGGACTGCCCCTTGACCTGAAAGTATTCAGGCAGGGGGCCTTCTTTCGTGTAGCGAAACTTAGCGCTCATGTAGGAAAGGGCGATGGCGCGGCGCCATCTTTCGGAGCGATTAGGCGAGGTGTAGTGGGGCAGCAGCGAGTGAAAGAAGATGCCCGCACCTGCAGAAATCGGCACGACCCTCAATCCGCCGAGTTCAACCTGAACTTCATGGTCGATCACGAAATCGTCCGTCACTCGAACGTGCGGGAGCGGGCCCCGCCTGTGACCTCCTGGAAGGACCTGCATACATCCGTTCTCCTCGTCGGTGTCGTCCAGTGCAAACCAGCACGAGACTAGAGCCATTGGTTCGATCGGCCAATACGGGGAGTCTTGATGAAAACCTTTGGCTGAACCCACGCCGGGCGCTTTTGGCATCAGCGTATTCCGAAACATCTTGATGTCGGGACCCAGTATCCCTTCGACCTTGGACACGATCTCGGGATGTGTGCCCAGAGCCTGAAAGTGGTCATCCCCTTCCACGAGCCCGTCCACCTTGCGGATCCCATCCCCGGGATGGTCAACGCTGATCTCGCCCCGCTCGACTCTGGGCTCCGTTCGAAAGCGTATCGCTCCCCGGTCCCGATCCCCGTGTGTGTATTCGCGGAATCGCGCCAGCAGTTCATCGACTTCCTCCCTGGGAAGTAAATTCTCCACGACGAAGAATCCGTCACGTTCGTACGAAGAGCGTTCTTTTTCTGTGAGGCCTTTCATTTTGAGCTCACCATGAATCCCTCTTTATTCACCTGCTTGTCAGCCGGCCATCGGTGTGGGACCGGTCTTCAGACCGGGAACTGGCTCTAACCTCGTCAGATGGAGCCAATTGATAAGGCCGGCGACACCAGAATTGGGGATGTTGACACGTCAATTCACGGGCCTAATTGAATTCTAACGGCCCTTTCCCCGACTGGAGTCGGGTCCCACAGCTAAGGGGTGCCCACGTCAAGATCCTATTCTGAACGAGTAGAGCTCAGCATCCTTCATCACGAACCGAAGACGGATCGGCGCTCCGTTCAGTCCCTCCATGGCCCGTCTCTCTTTCCACTGCACCTCGTGATCGATCTCATCGCCTGTGAACGGAATCGCATCCTCCCGAGCGTAACTCTCTAGCGGCTCCGCGTACTGATCCAGGACCTCCACCCCGACGCTCCCTCCCGGCGCACTCGCATTGATGAACACCTTTTCTCCACCACCGGGATCGAACGGCCGTGTCATCAGTTCCCCGACATCCTCCCCTGCATTGACCGAGACGAACCCGTCCAGGCGGAGCGTGGCCAGTCCGACCCCCCCAGTAACCTCGCGACCCTCGACGATCGTCTCAGTCACGCGAGACAACCGCTGTCCGTGACCCCTGATCTTTCCGGAGTAGTAGATCTTCAACTCGCCGTCGCGCTCGATCATACACGTCGGATGAATCTCCATTTCGTCCCAGGTACCAGGCTTCCCGCACGCCATAAACAGTTCGCGGTCGCATACGCGCGTCCAAACGTGGCCATCTCGGGTGAAGGCGAGCTGTGAGTCCATCAGTTTGTCCAGTCCCTCGGCATCGGAGGGCCTGCCTCCGCTTTCCGGATCCGTATTTCCCGTATGGGTATAATTGTAGTAGATCCACAGGAATCCGAGGTAACACCCCTCGTACTTGAAAAACGGCATGTTGTAGAACTCGATCCCGATGTCGTCCTGATCGTCCGGCACGAGCACGACGTCATCCTGCGGCAGTGTCCACTTGACGAAGTCGGGACTCGTGCACCGGCCCAGAACGCGTATACCCCGCGGACCCCGTTCCGGGTAGACAAGCCACGGCATCGGTCTGCAGTATCCCACGTACTGGTTGAGCCGTTCCTCCCAGATCACGTGTCCGGCGCCCACACCCTTGTCGAGCACCGGATTCTCAGGGTGGTCCGTCCAGTGAAGCCCGTCGGGCGACCAGGAAATCCCCATACGATTCGACCGGTCCCCTGTGCCAATCCTTGCCTTGAACCGCTTCTGAGGATCCGGGTCGTCCGGGTCATACATCGCAGGCCTGCGCGGACAGAGGTTCGTCTTCTCATCCGAGCCCGGAAAGGCCACAAGGCCCAGGGCCGGTTTTTCGAAATGGATCCCGTCGGTCGACGTCGCGTAGGAGTGGGAGTAGACGTTCAAGGGTCCGCCCTTCCGCTGGCGGATGTCCAGTCCGGGCACCTCGACCGAATTCTTCCCGTGAATCCCGTCCACCTTCGACAGATCCTCAAGCCCGGGCAACGAATCGTGTTCTTTGAAGCTTGTGTACCACAGCTTGTAGAGTCCTTCCTCCTCATCGTAGATCACCATGTTCGGTGAGGCCCCGGATCCTTCCCAGTGATGCTCTGGAATCATGACCGGATTGTCGGGGTGTTTCTCCGGCTGATGAAGGACGCGGAAGACGTTGTCCATCCGGCCGATCAGGTGATCATCCAAGAAAAGCTGACGCTTCGGGCCGATCTCGATCACAACTCGCTCCTCCCTGCCTTTAACTAGAAACCAGAAACTAGAAACTCGAAACTGATGTTATCCGAACTGCTGGGGAATAATCCCGCCAGTGGCATCGGGTACGACAGAGAGCCACCGTGCATCGTAGAGCGCCCCCTCCGCATCGAAGACCCGCCCGTCAGGAAGCATGTATTGATTCGGCGTCGTCGGTTTCTGCCCGGACTGGAATTCGGACACCCGGGCCCTGTCCGCCGCCATCTGTTCGTGAACCCGTTCCCAGCTGAATCCCTCGAAAAGGGCTTCCCTCATCTTCCGACATCGATCGGCTTGATCAGAGCTTTCAGCCAGGTTCGTCTCCTCGCCCGGATCGTTCACCATATCGAACAGCAGCCGGTCACCCCTCTCGATATCCACGTACTTCCAGTCCCGGCTCCTCACGACACGCATCCCTGCCGCCGCGTCCTCGTCCGCTGTCTGTTTGTAGTTGATCTTAACCCCGTAGAAACAGTAACCGGCTGTCACGTACTCCCGAGGTGCCGCAGCATCCTCAGGGTCCGCCAGCAGGCCGCTGAAGTCTACGCCGTCCAACCCTTCCGGAATCGGCAGACCGGCCAGACCGCAGGTCGTCGGATACAGGTCGATGAGCGAGATCGGATGGAGAACCCGGTGATGTCCCTCACGTATCCCCGGGCCCTGGATCAGAAACGGAACCCCGATCGAAGGATCGAAGTAGTTTTGTTTTCCCCAGAGACCGTGCAGGCCGGCCATCTCTCCGTGATCGCTCGTGTAGATGACGACCGTGTTATCGAGCAGGCCGGCGTCGCCCAGACCCTTCACGAGTTCGCCGATGCAGTCATCCACGAAATCCACACAGGCATAGTAGGCTTCCCGTCCGCGCTGAGTCTCCTCAGGCGTAAAATCGCGCCAGAGGCGTCGCGCAAACGGCTCCAGCTTTTCCGCATAGGCCGAGGGCGGATCGATCGGTGGCAGCCGATCGCGATAGTACCCGATGTAGCGTCCCGGGGCCGTAAAGGGACTGTGCGGCCGGGAATAGGAGGCACATACGAACCAGGGTGTCTCCGGTTCACTGCTCTGGTGTTCGAGCAAAAGGGCGATCGTCTCCCTCGTGACCACCACATCCTGCAGAAGACTCTCTGGAATCTCTGTGATCCCGGCACTTGGGGCGGAATGATAAGAGGGAAACAGGTCGATCGGTTCGGGCTGATGGCTTAAGCCGTGTCGAAGGTCTCCGTAAGGTCGCACCTGGAACCCCTGCATCTGGTCGCGACCGCCGAAGTGCATCTTACCGACTAGACCGGTGCGATACCCGTGCGCCGCGAAATGGGCTGGCCAGGTCACGTGTTCAGGAAAGATGATCCAGTGGTTGCCCCATGCCGCGCATCGGTGATCATCTTTGCCCGTAAGCAGGCACATCCTCGAGGGGGTGCAGACCGGCGACGCGCAGAAGGCGTTATCGAACTGGACGGAGCGTCCGGCCATGTCGTTCAGGTGCTGCGTACGGACAACCCCATCACCCGAATACCCGGCCACCTTGGGCGCGTGTTCATCCGTCAGGATCAGGAGGATGTTCGGTTGCTCACTCATAACTCCGCCTTTATAGACTCGACACGAACAACGCGAGAACCGCGATCCCGATCGCGGCCATCACGCCCAGGACCAACGGCCTGATACCTCCCGATTTCATGGCCCGGAACTCCGTAGAAAGCCCTACCCCTGCCATCGCCGCCGTAATCACCCACTTCCCCGTATCACTGAACAGTTGAGCCAGATCTACGATTCGATCCCCCTCCCCGAGAAGGAACGGCGCTTTGAGATGAAACGTCACTTCCGGCAGCAATCCCACTGTCCGCAGGAGGGCCATCCCCAGGAACAGCAGCACAAAACCCGGAACCAGCTTCGAATACCTCACCGGTGCTCCGATGGTGGCCGCCTTTCGCCTCTGGTGGTAGGCGTACCAGATGCCCATCCCGAACACCACCGGCCCCAGGAGGGAGATCCTCACCAGTTTGACGATCGTGGCCATCTCTCCCGCGGTTTGACCGTCGACCGTATGTGCGAATCCGGCCGCAATCACCTGAGGGGTCGCGTGGATCCCCAGTCCGCACCAGGTCCCGTAAAGCGTCGCATCCAATCCAAACAACGTGCCGGCCACTGGAAACAAAAGCATGGCGACGATGCCAAGCAGGTTGATCACGCCTATCGAGTAGGCCATCTCCTCATCATTCGCCTCCACCACCGGCGCGACCGCAACGATCGCAGAACTCCCGCAGATCGCGGTCCCCACGCCGATCAGCAGACCTAGCCGTTCTCCAACCCGACACCAGCGAGCCAGCAGACGGGTCAGCACGATCATCACCCCGATCAACAGCGCTGCGCCCACTGCCACCTGAATTGCAACGCCGACAAGAACGTAGAAATCGAGCCTGGCCCCCAAAAGCACGATGCCCACCGGGAGCCACGTCTTCACAATTGCGTCCGTGCCCGGTTTCAAGTGTGAAGCAGCGGGGATCAGGTTGCGAACCGCCACGCCCAACAGCAAGGCCAGTAACACGGCGCTGACAGGATGCTGGCCATCGGAAAGTGTAAACGGCGCGAAAGGCAAAACGTGAAGGAACGCTGCAAGAAAGGTCAACAGCGCGCTCAGAAGAATCCCGGGCCAAATGCTCTGCACGGGCCAAACCGCCAGCTTCTTCCGAAACCGGGACTCGAACGCCCGCTCTTTCCGGCTCAACTCCATCCCTCACCCTCTCACAACAACGCGCTCTGGTCCTTTACCTGATCCTTTCGGAAGTACTCCTCGATGCTGAAGTATCGCGTACCGGTATCGCACAGGACGGTCACCACAACATCATCTGTCGACAACCGCTCCGCCACCTTCTGCGCGGCGGCGACGGCTGCCCCGGAGGAAATCCCCACGAGCAGGGCCTCTTCCCTGGCCAGCGCCTCTGACATGTCGAAGGCTTCGCGGTCTCCGACCGTCATCACTTCGTCCAGGATATCCCGGTTCAGGATGGAGGGCACGAACCCGGCGCCGATCCCTTCGATCATGTGAGGTCCAGCCGGTTTGCCACTCAACACAGCCGATCCCGCCGGCTCCACGCCCACGACCTTAACGTCGGACAGTTCGGCCTTCAACACCTCACCTACGCCCGTGACCGTACCTCCGGTTCCGATTCCGGCGACAAACGCAGTGACCTTTCCCGATGTCGCGTCAAGGATCTCCGGGCCGGTCGTCCGTCTGTGTACTTCAGGGTTCGCCGGGTTGTCGAACTGCTTCAACTCGATGCAGTCCGGATTCTTCTCGACGACCTCCCGCGCTCGCTGTCTGGACCCCTCCATGTCACCCGAGCCCTCAGTGATGATCACTTCAGCGCCGTAGCGGGTAACCAAAGCCCGCCGCTCGAAACTCATCGTCTCCGGCATGGTCAGAACCAGCCTGTAGCCCAGCTTGGCGCACAGCATCGCCAGTCCGATACCTGTATTTCCACTCGTCGCCTCCACGATCGTCATCCCCGGCTTCAACCGTCCCGACTGTTCGGCATCTTCGATCATGCTCAGCGCAATCCGATCCTTCACGCTGCCTCCCGGATTCAGGTACTCCATCTTCCCCAGAATCGTCGCCCCACGCGAAGGCGACAGGCGGTCCAGCCGCACGATCGGGGTACGACCGATAACGTCGGTAACGCGACTCGCGATTGGGCCTTGCATCGGCTCACTCCTTCAGTGAAACGGTCTCTGCAACGCGATCCATCAGATCCCGAACAGCGTTTCTCCCTCTCTCAAGTATCGCCTTGCTGCATCCTCGTCGAGTTCAACGCCCAACCCACGGGTCAGGAGCTTGACCACGATCCAGTCTCCGCGAAACCCTTCAAGAACGCGGTCTGGATATCGGTGATCTTCAATCGGATGTCTCATGGTTTTGGCTCAAACGCGCTTCCAGCTCGAGGGCCTCTTTCATCGGTTCCACAATCCGTTTTCTGTCGGCCTCGTTGAAAGGAAGATGCGGCAGGCGCGGCACACCCAGATCGATCTCCCGGTACTTGAGCGCTTCGTGATAGAACGGTACTGGAATCCCCTCTCCCGTCAGCTTTCGCAGTGCGTTCGCTTTCCTCTGCAGCTCCAGCGCGGCTCCGTAATCTCCTGCGTTCGCCAGGTCGTAGATCCGGTTCACCAGACCAGGAAACAGATTCGAGAGCCCGGACACGCAGCCGTGACCCCCGCCCACGAGCGCCGGCAGCAGGGCCGTCTGCGAGCCGATCAGCAGAGTGAAATCGGCCCGGTCGATCTTGGCCGCGCAGTCGTAGAAGAACCCCAGGTTCGCGCTGCTGTCTTTCAGTCCGCGCACCCCCATCTCTGCCAATTCCGCGACGTGATCGGCAGTCAACGACGTCAGGTTGGTGTACTTGGGGTTGTGATACAGGAAGACCGGCGTCGATATCTCAGCGAGAACGGCCTTGAAGTGCGCGATGACGTTTCTAAAGCCATGCAGATAGTAGTAAGGCGTAAGGCAGGCCACTGCGGCGACGCCGAGATCCTCCGCATGATGGGCGAGACGCAGGGTCGAGGGTGTATCCGCTGTGCCGACGTGCACCACCACCGGAATCCGCCCGTCCACCTCCTCTACGATGATCTCTAGGACCCGTTTCCGCTCCTCCTCCGTCATCAGCGGCCCAGAACCGTAGGACCCGCACGGATAGAGGCCGTGGACCTGCGGCGTAAGAAACTTCACAAACTTCCGCAGCCTCTCTTCATCAACCGCGCCGTCTTCCCGAAACGGCGTGATAAGCGCGGGCAGAACGCCTCTGATCTTCATTTGTATCCCTTATCGCAAAATTCAACGCTCAATCCGGTCTCCGAGTTCAAGACGCCCCAACGGGGCGTCTCTACGGCCATGAGAGTGCGATGAATCATATCGTTCAATCCGCAATCTCTTTGACGATCCACAATTCACGATCCACGACCCACGGAAGGGGGCTGGGGGTTATGTCTAAGGTCATCATCAGAAAGACGCCGGAAGCGACCTTGCCCCCGGGCGTCTTCCTGACGCACTCACATCCCGCTGCTCCTATTTCTTCACAGTAAGATCGATCATCCTGAACGCATAATCTGCCGGATAGCGCGCGATATGGGTCCCCGGATCTTCGTAGTCCAAACCTCCGCCGCGAATCACCACCTTATACGCGGTGTGCTCTGGACGTGTCGTGTCTCCGATCCTGAAGGTGGCGGTGTTTTCGTAGAGCCCGCTTATGAAACTGCCCGGCACGTTGCACCCACCTGTCATGTTGTAGAAGATATCCTGCATTCTTTTGATATGGTTTTGTGCGTCTTCCACCGTCTCGAAATCCGGTATTTGCTGAGTCATCGCACTCTGGACGAAGGCATTGTGCTGCCCCTGCATGTTGTCTGCCCTCTGCCTCTTGATCAACTGCCCCGCGTCGGTCCTTCTCACTGTCTTTAGGCTTTCTCCAGGACCCCACCACTCCACCGTGTTGTAGTTGCTTCCAGAGCATCCTGAACCCACGGTCGTGACCGAAACGATCGGTTTCTCTTCCTCGATCGTGATGGACCCGGTCTCTCCCTCGATCTCCATTCCCTTATGGTTGTATTCCAGCCAGTTTACAACCTCCACATTCTTGTAATGAAACGGAAACGTGTAGACGTGATGTTCCGTCTCGAACACCTCCACCTCCTGTACCTCGCCCATCTTGTCTGCGTTCGCCTCGGAAGAATACCGGGATAGGTTGTCTGAGACCAGCGTGTAATTGGCGGTCCCGTCTTCTCTCTCATTCACCCAGTTCATGCTGTAGCTCCTCTGTGTTCGGGTTCAAATGGCGATCGAGTCCTTCTCGACGGTTTAGGAGATAGTATTGATGCATCAAGCTGGCAAAAAAGTCAACCGGATTCCAACTCGGAAAACCGTCGAACGACGATCCTGTCGTGTCCGAAAGGACACGACGCACCATCCACGATTCACGGTTTCAACCCAGGCACGACTCGAGATATTGAATCCCTCGGTTGACCTCGACTGCCACCTCCTCGATCGGTTCGCAAATCGAGATCCCGCGCGGAGCGGGATGCATGAAGATCTCCGTCCAGCCAGAATATTCGATCTCTACCAAGGCCGAGACGATCGGGGCGAAATCGAGCGGCCCCCGTCCCGGCATCTGCAGGAAAATCTCCTCCGGATTCAGCTCGCCGTGACTCCCTTTCCCGTGCTGCCAGGCATAGAACAGAAACAGCTTTTCTCCAAGATCCCGTATAAGCTGCGCGATCTGTTCGGGATCGTCCGGCAGGTGGTAGGGCGCGAGGGCGATGCCCAGGGGCTTCGACCCCGCGAACTCGGCCAGCCACTTCATCGAATCGGGCGAGTAGATGATCCAGTTGGCGTGGTTTTCGATCCCGATCCGGACGCCCAGTTCCTCAGCCAGTTCCAGTTGAGGCTGCTGGCGCTCTACAAATTGCCTCACAGCATCCCTCAGGTCATCCCCCTCCAGGTCTGCCAGTCCTCCGCTGCCGCAGACGACAAGGTCGGCATCGAACGCATTCGCAAACCGGATCTCGGGTAAAAGACCGAAGGGACCCAGGTCAAACCGGGTCGAAACACCAAGCTTGACGCCCTGTTCATTCAGCAGGTCCGAGAATGCATCGTGGCCCATATCTTCGACCTGCTCGCGCTGATCTCCATGAATGCGTGGCCAGATGTCAAGATGCTTCGCGCCAGACTTCGACACCTCCGGGAGTATCTGCGCAAGTGGGGTGGTCCCATACAGAGAAGATGCGAGGACGTATCGAAACTCGAAAGGTCGCCCGCTATTCATGGGCGGATCCTCCTTCTTCCACCATCAGCCTGACCCAGCGGGTGTGAGTGATGCCCCCTGTCGTGCACCAGAAATAGGTCAACAGTTGACCATCAGGAAGGCGCACGCCGCCCGGTTTGCCGAACCCGATCTTCAGATGCCCGGCAATAAAGGTGTCGGCCTCGGGTGCCCCCAGGGTCGCTTCCGAGCCCGCGTCGAACACCACGACCTCGTGTTCCACGTCGAACCGCTCGAGGTCCTCCGTCACGGCCACGTGGATGCCTTGAGGTTCGTGCCGGAAGTTGTAGATCGCCACTACCCGGCCGTCCGGCAAAGCAATGGGCGCGCAGACCTGACCCCGAAGATTGGTCGGCCGGGGCTCGGACCACTTGCGTCCCCCATCCTCGGAAACCACCCAGTGATTGGGCAGATCCTCGGGGGTGCCGTACTTATGGGTCCACAACAAGGTGTAGATCCTTCCATCCGGTAGGAGGGTGCACATCTGGTCCCACCAGAGCAGACTCCCCGTCGGATCGTCCGCCACTACGGTCAGCTCTCCCCAGGTCTCTCCCCGATCCGCGGAAAAAACGGCTGCGGCCTTCTGATCCGGTGGCCCTTCATACCCCACCGGTTTCCACGTCTCCAGCGGATACATCCACCGATCTGGCGCGAGCTGCAGAAGGGAACCGGCGCCGTTCCAGGTGTATTTCTCTGGTGGCAGGTCCACCGGAACGACCTGCGGCTCCGACCACGTTCGACCCAGATCCTCCGACCAGAGGAGCAGCATCTCCGGGCGCTGCTGGGCTTCCGACTCCGGATCGAAGAGCGTCCCCTCGCCGGCTTCAAACCGGGTCGCAGCCATCACAAGCCGGCCATCCGGCACGACGCTGATTCTCGGTCCCCGGTAAGACTTCCCATCTTCGGGAGGTTTCCCACCGTGGATGCTGCCCTCGTTCGCCCAGCTCTTGCCGCCGTCGGCCGAGCGCAGGACGTCGATATGATTGTCGGGGGCCGATAGGTTGGATCCCACGTGCTGGCAAGCGATGAAACTCCCGTCCTGCAGAGGCGTGATAACCGGCATATAGGCACCACGCCCGCCCTGTTTATCTATATCACCTTTATCCACGATCGTAAGCATATCCTGCGATCTCCCATCCGTGGCCAACACCGACGCTCATCTCTCCGACTGGGATTCAGGTCCGCGATGTGACGCTGATCTTGAATCATTTTCCACTCCCTGATAGCCTCGATTCCAAAGCACAGGGGCGGCGCAAGCGCCACCCCTGGATGAATCCGTAAAGCATGTGTTTTCAGATCTGTGTTCAACCGGATGCCGACGGATATTCGTTGCACAGGTAGCGAGTCCGCGGCACGTCCTCGTCCAGCTCCGGGAAGCGGGTCATCGGGTCCAGGAAGAAGTTGTCTTCCAGGTCATCGCAGACGCTGCTGACCTCACCGCTCACCGTGTATTGGACGCCGTCGATCTCGAGACCGGTGCCTTCCTCACCCCAGAACTGGTGGATCGTCCGCGCAGGAAGGCAGACGCTTTGGCCAGGCCCCAGACTAACCGGATCTCCAGGATTCAGCTCTACGGTCTGCCCGTCCACCTGCAACGTAAAGGCCTCATCCGATCGCTTCCCGTCCTCCGTTGCCCTGCAGACCTCCACGAGGATGTTGCCACCGCCCCGGTTGATGATATCCTCCCGCTTCGAAAGGTGGAAGTGCGCCGGGGCGCGCTGGTTCTCGGGATCCAAAATAAGCTTCTCCGCGTACGTCTTCGAGTACTTCGCGTCTTTTGCGGATCCGTTTCGAAGCGTCAGCAGCGTGCGCCCGATCTCCTTGAAGCGTCCGCTCCCGAAATCCGTGACATCCCATCCCAGCATGCAGTCTCGGATCTCGTCGGCTTCGGGACCCTTCTTCCGCCAGTCCTCCACGGTCCAGAATGCGAACGGCGGCAGGTGAAACCCGAAATGCTGAAAGACCTGAATAGCCGTCTCAACGGAACGCTCGATTTCAGACCGCTTCAATAGCATTCTTTACTTCTCCCTTCTTTAAGATAGTCCAGAGGATCGCGTCATCAACTAGCTGGTTCTTTCAGAGATTCTGGAGTAATGCCGTACTGGAGTGTTGGAGTATTGCAAAACCTGCCTCTCCATTACTCCAACACTCCATTCCCCCAACACTCGCGCTTTTCTTCCCCATCCCTATTTTGACTCTCGTCTCTCGACTATTTCCGACCACGGGATACCCTGTCCGATGTCCCGGATCTCCTGAGAGAAGGTCTCGTGGTGATAACCCGGCACGGAGGCGAACCTCACACCCTCCGGGAGCGACCCGTGAAGGAGCGGGGGACAAGATCGGTAGCGAATTAGGTCCATCAGCAGAGCCTCCCGGATCTCGCGGTAATCGGGATCATCCCACCTGTTGTGAATCTCTCCGGGATCCGTCCGGTGATCGTAGATCTCGCTCTCATCCCCGGTCAGGTCGAACGTGATGCGGAAGTCCTCCGTCCGCATCGACATGTGATGATACCCTTTCACGTGCTCACACAAAACGGCCCGTTTGTTCCAATCCTCCTTGCCCGTAACGGCTGGTACGAGGCTCCGCCCCTGGACCGTGTTCGGTGTCGCGAGACCCAAAAGGTCCGTCAGGGTGGGATACAGATCGACCGACTCCACGAATCTGTCGAACACCTCTCCAGAGGGTAGCGCGTTCGGGTACCGAATGATCAGCGGAACTTTGTGAATGCATTCGTAAAACCCGAGGTTCTTCCAGATCAGTCCGTGCTCACCAGCGAAGTCTCCGTGGTCGGAGGCGTAGATGA
This sequence comes from Candidatus Latescibacterota bacterium, assembly GCA_965248435.1. GTDB lineage: Bacteria > Latescibacterota > UBA2968 > UBA2968 > CBDFJH01. The sequence goes on along the minus strand of OZ252100.1, from coordinate 3,731,655 downwards.
CGATCGTATCTTCCAGGATACCCTGGGCCTCCAACTCCGCCAGCATTCGCCCGATCTGTTCGTCGATCAGGGTGACGAGTGCATAGTAGTAGGCAATGCACTGTTTCAGGTGCGCCTCGTCCCTCGGTCGATAGGGGTACCAAAGCTCTCCGCGCATGGACCGCTGCTGACGTTCTGATTTGCCTTCGAACGGGTCATCTGCATTCGCAGGTACGGTCACCTGATCCGGATCGTAAAGGCGGTCGTAGGGCTCGGGCACCGTGAGCGGATCGTGAGGCCGTTCGAAGCAGACGTAGGCGAAGAACGGCTTTCCCTTGTCTCGATCGCGGAGGTAGTTCACCGCCTCGTCTCCGCACCAGACCTCCATCGAGTGTTCCAGGGGCAGGGGTGAAGTGACCGCACAGTCCGGGTGCTGCTTCCATTTGTTCGTATTGTCGTGATCGTCTGCCACGCCGGCGTCGACCAGGCTTCGGAAATAGTCGCACGTCAGCGGGTCATAGGGCAGGGCATCGGTGTTCGTGCTGAAACATGTAGTGTCGAACTCGCGCCGGGGCCAGTGGACGCCGATATGTCCCTTTCCGATGAGGGCCGTTTCGTATCCCGCCTGCCGCAGTGTGCCGGTGATCGGATTCAGGTGATCGGGTGGCTCATCGCTGTTGCCGTGCCGACGATGCCAGTGTTCGTAGATCCCGGTCAAGTAGGAGATGCGCGAGGGGCCGCAGTGCGCACTGTTGGCGTAAGCCCGGGCGAATCGGATACCTTCCCGCGCGAGCCGATCCATGTGGGGCGTCTGGAGGAGGGGCTCCCCGGCGCACGACATGCAGCGCGCATTATGCTGGTCGCTCAGAACGAAAAGGATGTTGGGTTGCTTGGATGCCACGTTAGACCCTCGCGACCGACGAATGAAAATGCTGGTTCCAGTACTACGGAATTAGACTTCACTGTCAAGCGATAATCGTAGCATAGTCCGACTCAAGCCCTGCTTAGGCGTTATCGTCTTCCTTTCTCCGCGTGACACGGACCACGCCCTGGTCCGCGTCCACCTCCACCCTGTCCCCAGTCGCGATGGCCGAAAACGGGTCTTGCTCCAGGTCCGTCATCATCGGGATGCCGTTCACGATGCACCCGAGGGCGGCCAGGCCGTCCACTTCCACGTTCACGAACGCTGCCGGGGCGTTGCCCTCCAGCCGGGCCAGGTTCAGCGTCAACGGCGTCCCGGATGATCCCTTGGTCGAGCGGATCACGAGCACCCGATCCCTGAGCGATTCGCCTTCCAGGGGATGCCCCGAGCCGATCACCTTCCCGGTGACCGCATCCACTTCGCCCCAGAAGGAGAGGGTCGTGTCTGCCACGAGTGCCGTCCCCTCAGCCCGCCCTTTCACCACGCACTTGCCTTTGATTTCGATCACGTCAGTCATCCCCCATCCACCGCCCGGCCACCGCCGCCCGAATGCACGGTTCAGTCTCCGCAATGATCATCTCTGCGCCCAGCATCCCCCTGGCATAATGGGCCTGCTTGAATCCGTGGGTCACGATCCGTTTGGCCGGGATACGCATGTTCGTCGGACAGGTATCACAAAGGATGCGGCCGCCAGCGGCTTCGATCGTCTCTGTGTATCCCATCGCATCGGCGTTCCCTTTCGTCCCCCTGGCCGTATCCACCCAGAGACTCACTCCCTCTGCGACTTTCTTCCCTTTGAGTAAGGCTGCAATCTGGGAGAGTTCCTGGATAGACGCGTGGGGGCACCCCAGAATGACCGAATCGATCTCATCTCCCGTGTGAGTCCGAAGCGATTCGTAGGTCTCTCTCAACGTGTCGTCGTCAAACACTGCCTCTGGTTCGGGGACATCGTCGTGGAATGCAGCCTCGAGCGTGGGCGCCTCGGGCGTCACACCGGCGATGTGGCACATCGTCACGCCCCCGGACGTTGCGAGGGCGGCGCAGAGCTGCTTCGCTTCATCCTGCGACGGACGCTCGACACCGTTGAACACCGGAATGCCCAGGCCGGCCAGCTTTCCTGAATAGTAACCGAGTGCGCCCCAGTCCGTCGGACTGTCCAGCTCGGCCGTCACCTCTATCCGCAGCGTCCCCTTCCGGTTTTCATCCAGAAGGACCCCGAACTCCGGTACAAGACCGAGCAACGAGGCCGCGATCGCGCTTTCTGTCCCGTGCCTGACAGTGCGCGCTCCCAGAATCGAGTTGGCATACACCACGGCGGAGGACTCGGTCCAGGCGCAGATCTCGCCCTTCAATGGGACGTTTCCGACGAGATAGGGTGCGCACGTAAAAGTGGGAATGAATCCCGCGTCCGCTGCCATCACAGCCAGCTCATTCTGCATCTGAACCTGTTCCGGATCGTTTTCAGGCACGTCTATGCCGTCCAGCGCCACAAAAGTGGCGTGTACCGTGCAGATGCATCCTGGATGCGTCTGGTGTTTGCACGCCTCCTTCAGGTCTGCCATATACTGGTCGACAGTTTCCTTGGAAGCTCCTTTGGCCATCAGGTTTGGGACAGGCAGCAGCGCGTGGGTATTTTCCACGCGCACGAGTTGCTTCGCATCCATCGCGTCGCCCCACTCCACCAGCCAGCGCATGCACTTGGCCAGGTAGTCACCCTTCGAGCCGTCGAGAACCGCTTGCTGTTCCTCCGTCAGCTTCATTGCCTTTACCTCTTATCGCCAGCAGATGACCGATTACGGGTACCGGGTACCGGTGTTCGAAGAACCACTGCAAAGCGTGACCTTCTGCAACATTGGACGGTATCGATACCGCCGTTCTTTGCATATGCGCCGCTAACCCATATGTTTCTTCCCTTGGAAACTGAGCCGTTATATCATACACGAGATCTACAATTTCGATGCCCTTTTTCCATACCTCCAGGTCTTTTTAACTCTTAATGCTCATGTCGCGCCTGATGTTGATTCTTGCGGTACCCGGTACCTGAACCCCGGTACCCGGTCCTTACGCTTTGGAAATCTGCAACGCATAAAGCTTCGCATTATCCATGTAAAACCGAATCCTGACCGGAATACATCCCCCGATATCCGAATTCCCCTTCCAGGTAAACGTATGCGCCAGGCTGTCCCCCTTGAAGGTATCACAGTCCTCTCTGGAAAAGCCATCAACAACGTATCCATCCGAGGTTAGAAGTTCGGCGTCAATATAACCTCCGGACGCAACGGCGTTGACGACAAGTCGATTGCCCGGCGATTGAAGCGGTTTCGTCAACAGTGTAGGCGGGTAATTATTCTTGGTGCTTCTGTGCGAATTGTCGATCGCGTCGATGGAGACGAATCCGTCCAGCCGCAACTTGGCCAGCCCGAGCTTCGTGTTGCCGCCCGCGTCGTGGCGGTTGTCCGTCCCGGTATAGTAAACCCAGTGCTCATCCCCGACCCGCATCGGGGCCTGTAACATTGCGCACATGCCCCACTCCCAGCTTCCATCCGGACCGAGGGGTAGAAAGGGCCCGGTTCTCAGCCGTTCCCAGTGGAAACTGTCCCTGCTGTGCGAAAGATACATATCCATCGTGTCGTGCGCCGTGTGATGTGTCCTCACGAACCCGAGGTACATGCTCTCGTAGTACATCGCCTCCATGCCGTAGAAGTCCGTATCGAACGGATCCAGCGCGTCCTTATCGATCACGGGCGCAGACATCGACCAGTGGATCAGGTCGTTGCTCTGCATCCTCTGGATCGATCGCTCCGTCCTGTGGACCAGCATCGGACTTGGATACGGATTTCGACAAAATCCAAGGTACTTCTTGCTGACAGGATCATACATGATACTAAGCGTCTCGTCTCCTCGCCCGGCACTGATCGGCCCCGGGTCCGGCGTCCAGTGGATCCCGTCGGGGGAATGGAAGACCGCCGGCTGTCCTCCTCCGTGACCCATCTTGTAGCGTCTGGACGGATCGGCCTCCGGATCCTTCACGACGTATTGACACTTGGACTCGTAAACGATGTTCGTGTCGCTGCCATCGGTGTGTTTCACCACGCCCAGCGGCGGCGTTTCCCACTTGATGCCGTCCTCCGAGGTGGCATACAGGACCTTATAGTTGTAGCTTCGCACGGGCACATCTTCTACCGTCAGACCGCAGTACCACATCTTCCAGATCCCGTCTTCTTCGTCGTAGAGGATCCTCGCCGGCCACGGCGCTGACCTGCCCTCCCATTCGTGTCGACGCTCCATAATCGGATTGCCTTCGTACCGCACGGGCTGATTCACCGTCCGGGTCACGAACGCCGTTGCTCTGAGCAGATGCCCTGGTACGTCCGCTTCGATCTTGTCGGTTGCCTCGCTCCATCCGTCCAGATTCGTTCGTTCCTGGGCAGACGAGGGTACCCGCGGCTGTACCCATCGGGCCGTCTCTGCGAGACGAGGAGAACTCCAGCGCGTCGTCTCGATGATGTGGTCATCCACGAACAGCTGCTTACGCGTACCGATGTCGACGATAAGCTCTGAGCCCGGAACCTGTAACCTCATTGATGACCTCCTAACGAAAAACGCAACCTGTTTCCCGATCTCGGGTACCGGGGTCCGGGTACCGGGGTCCGAAAAATATCAAGACTAGGATTCCCTGTTTGTTTTATCCTTTAGACTACCAATCAAATTCTGGAGCATTCGAGTCTCGTGATCCAATTCGTCTTCCAATTTCGCAAAGTCTTGCTCTGACACATAGCTTCGTCGCTTTGCGATGGTTAGCTGTGTAAACAATTCTGCACACGAACCGAGAGCGATATGACAAAACTGTTGATACTCTCTGGTATGTTGTCGAGCGTGACCTTCCGAGACGTTTGATGGTATGGATATGGCCGTTTTTTGCATGTGGGCTGCTAAGCCATACGTTTCTTCCTTCGGAAACTGAGACGTGATCTCATATACGTGATCTACGATTTCGATGCCCTTATTCCATACGTCCAGGTCCTTATAGCTGTTCACTTTCATATTCCCACCCAGTACCTAGCTTTTTGAGATTTCTGGGTTTTCCCGTGTTTTGTCCTCCCGGTACCCGTGTTTTGCTTCCCCTGTACCCGGTCTTTATCCTTCAGGAATCTGCAGCGCGAAAAGTCTCGCATTATCCATGTAAAACCGAACTCTGATGGGAATGCAGCCACCAATATCCGCGTTCCCTTTCCAGGTGAACGTATGCGCCAGGCTGTCCCCTTTAAACGTGTCGCAGTCCGCCCTGGAATAGCCGTCGATCACGTGGCCATCCGTGTTAAGCAACTCCGCGTCGAGATACCCCCCTGAAGCGACCGCGTTCACGACGAGCCGATTGCCGGGTGATTTCAGCGGCTTGGTCATCAGCGTCGGCGGGTAGTTTCTTCCTGCGCGCCTGTGCGCGTTGTCGATCGCGTCGATCGACACGAACCCGTCCAGGCGAAGCTTCGCCAGCCCCAGACCCGCAGCGCCATTCCCACCATCGTGCAGTCCCGCCACGCCCGTATAATAGAACCAGAGCTCATCACCGACCCTCATCGGGGCCTGAAACATTTGAGCCATGCCCCATTCCCAACTCCCGTCTGATCCTCGAGGAAGAAACGGGCCGGTCCGTATCCGCTCCCAGTGGAAACTGTCTCTACTGTGGGACAGCCACACCTCCATATGATCAGGGCCCGCGCGGTGAATGTTAAGAAATCCCAGATACATACTCTCATAGTACATCCCCTGCAAACCGTAAAAGTCGGTGTCGAACGGATCCAGCGGGTCCTTGTCGATGATGGGAGCCGATATCGACCAGTGGATCAGATCATTGCTCTGCATCCTCTGGGTCGATCGCTCCGTCCGGTGAGTCAGCCGCGGTTCAGGGTAGGCGTTCCGGCAGAACCCGATGTACTTCTTGCTCACGGGGTCATACATGATAGACAAGGTCTCGTCTCCACGGTCACTCTGGGTCGGACCGGGGTCGGGCGTCCAGTGGATCCCGTCGGGGGAATGGTAGATCGCGGCCTCGATCGGGGGGTCCCAGTGGAGCAACGGACCGTGACCCATCTTGTAACGCCTGGAAGGGTCTGCGTCTTTGTCCTTCACAACGAATTGACCCTTGCATTCGTTCACGATGTTCGTGTCGTTTCCATTTCTGTTTACGACACCCAGCGTCGGTCTTTCCCACGTGATGCCGTCTTCAGACGTGGCATACATAGTGTTGTACACGATCTTCCGTTCAGGGATCTCGTCGACGGTCACGCCGAGGTACCACATCTTCCAGATCCCGTCTTCTTCATCGTAAATAATATCCGTTGGGTGTGGAGCACTCCTGCCCTCCCATGGATGTGCCCTCTGCATGATCGGATTACCCTCGTACCGCTCAGGCTGATTCATGTTCCGTGTCACGAACGCCGTCGCCCTGAGCAGATGGCCCGGCACGTCTCCCTCGATTTTGTCGGTCGCCTCGCTCCATCCGTCCAGGTCGGTCCGGGCTCGGGCGGGCGGCTGCACCCATCGGGCCGTCTCGGCCAGTCGCGGAACAATCCAGCGCGTCGTCTCGATGATGTAGTCATCCACAAACAGCTGCTTACGCGTGCCGATGTCGACGATGAACTCCGACCCTGGGACCTGTAACCTCATCGATCACTCTCCGATTTCCGAAAGTTGACATTCGCCGCCGTGAGCACGCCCCGTGCCAAGACACGGGGGCGGCTCCTGCTGGCGAAGCCGTGTCTTGTCTTCCCGGTACCCGTATATTGATTTTCCGGTACCCGGTCCATCACTCCTCTAAACTCACTTCCCAACCCACACTTCTGAGATAATCCATCGCAAACCGGTTCTCTTCGTCCACCTCGTCCGGACTGTTGTAATTCTTGTACTCCGTCTCCAGCGTGACGTCGCCGCGGTATCCGTACTTGTCCAACGTCTCTCCAAGCTTGGCGAAATCCACCTCCCCTTTCCCCGGTGTCTTCTCCAGCTCATAGTCCCCGGACGGCGTATCCTTTCCGGCCGCATCTCGCAGGTGGATGTGCCAGAGTCGTTCGCCCAGAAATCGGACATACTCCTCGATCTCGTAGCCGCTGGTATGCCAGTGCGTCGAATCGATGAGCGCGCCGACGTTGTCTGACCTCAGGGAGGAGAGCATGGTCTTCGACTTCTCCACGTCGTAGCACAGCCCCCATACGTGAGGCAGCTCCATCAGGAGTCTGACGCCGCATTCCGCGGCGTAGTCGGCCAAACCATCGATCACCTCGGCGGAGGCTTTCAGCTCGAACTCGACATCTTCAATCTGCTTCCTTCGGCCTCCCTGTACGCAGACCTTCGGGATCCCGGTAACCTTCGCCTTGTCGATCATCAGCCGCACGCGCTCGATGTAGGCAGCGCCCTCTTCACTGTCGTGGACCTTGAGGTAGATCAGGTTCTTTTTCGCCTCCCGAATCTCTTCCGTCTCGGCCCCGGATTGTTGCTCGACCGGCAGCTTCGAGCGCCCCCACTGGCCCGTGTCGAAAATCGCCGTCAGACACGCGTTGACGGCGACAGGTTCCAGGGCGTATCGGTCCAGCTGGCGCTTGACCTCCAGAGGATCCACCGAGTCGACGCCGTAGTGCTGGCTGTGCGTCACCTGGTCTGAAAGCTCCACCTTCGAAAAACCGTAGGCGGAGATATGCTCCAGCGCGACCTCCAGCGGAGAAAGCGAGAATCCAAGTGTAGAACACGCAGTCACAGTCGCCAAAGGATGAGTTCCTTTCGTCTGTCAGCTACTCTAAAATCGTGCAGATGGACGTACCTATTTCCCCACAGCGAGTGTCGTCCGTATCGTGCGAAACGAGTAGTGGAGGTCATCGGGGTAGTTGTCGTCGCTCCACGCGCAGATTTCGGATCCGCCCGTGATGATCACCTTGTTGGATTTGGGGATCTCGAAGATCGCACAGCTCATCCCCACAAGCGGGTTCTCACGATAGTGGGACTTGATGCGCCAGTTCTTCGATTTCGGATCCACCTGATCCACAGGCACGCCCTGCCAGAGGGCGTAGCGAGCATCGGGAACGTCTTCGTAGGTCCGGCCCCTGTGTTCTTTAAACTCACCATCGGCCTCTACCAGCCATGTATCACAACGGAGGTGAGTTCCCCAAAGGTTGTTGACCCGGTATCGCACAGCCGCGCCGCCCGGCACGTCGACCGGTTTGTAGAACTCCTCAGTCGGAAAAGCCTCGCACTGCACCCATCCCGGCGGTGTACACGCAGAGCCGATCACAACCACCTTCACGATCGGATCCTCTTCCTCGATCGTGATATTGTCGGGGGGCAGGTGTTCTCCGTCCGCCCCGATCGAGTTGATCGCATTCAACTCTATACCGTGAAACTCCTTGCCCCGAAGGTAGCGCAGGTTCACGGTAATGTTCGAATAGTTGAATGGCATATGATACTCGTACGTCTCCATCTCCAGGCGCTCGCGGGTCTGCGGCGGATCCGGATAACCTCCCACTCTCTTTTCTGCTTCAGTGCTCATAATTTACGACTCCTTCAGGTGTTTGGGTTGGTGAACAAACATCTGCGATCACAGTATGAATCTCAAATACGAATCCCCGCTCAATGAAGCTCGCGCGATAGGATATCGCAAGCAATCTCTCACGATGCCTGCCACCCCGTCTTCCCTTTGAACCTCAGCAATGACGACGCCTTTCAATCCGCAATCCCAAATCCGCAATTTGATTTTACGGATCCCGGTACCCGTGTTTTGATTTCTCGGGGCGACGCAGGCGTCGCCCCCAAACCGTCAGGTCTCTGTAACCTATCTACCTATCCCGGTACCCGGTTACCAGGCGTGCACCCCGTGTCCGTGTCCGGGAAACCAGATCAGATCAACCAGAAAACACCAGACGACACCCAGCGTGTAGCCGACCAGCAGACCCAGGAAGAGGGGTTTCGCTCTTTGATAGAGGGACACCCCTCCGATTCGTATCAGGATCAACTTGAGCGACCAGACCATGAAGACCGGTATCGCGATCGACTTGGAGTTGTCCGACGCCGAGATCGTCAGGCCGAGGGGATGGATCGGTCACCAGGCGAATCGGTATCGAAGGTACGTCAGCAGACCCATCAGGGCTGCGCCGATCCCGAAGAAGAACATCCGGTTCAGCTGGGGCGGCTGTGGCGACTTCATCTGTGCGAGGGTCGATGAGAAGACACCTTTGGGATTGCCTCTGGCGAAGCGCGCGAAGTTGTGCGCCCCGTGAATGTGACCCAGGAAAAGCGTGAACCAGACCGAGGAGGCGAGTCCCGCAAGCGCACCGACGCAGACCCAGAAGACCAGAATTCTCCGGTTGCGCCGGATCAGATCGCCCAGCTTGACGGATTGTGCAAGTCCTGGCGTGAACAGGCCGCGGATATAGTCGATCAGCGAGTAGGAAAGCAGGATCGAGGTCAGGGTGGCTCCCGACATCACTTCCGTCCCCCACATGTCCATGACGAAGGCCTGCGCCGTGATCGGTGCCTGCGTCGTGGCCAGGCCGGCTTCGGAAACAACCCTGGCCATCCCGACATAAATGATTCCCGTCCCCACCATAAAGATGAACGCCGTGAAAAAATCCATGCCCGATTGGTTCAACAGGAAGAGGATGTAGGACAGGCTCACCAACAGGCCTAACACCGCAGTACGATAGGAAAGGATCTCCTGCCGATCGTCGACCGGATATCGTCCGTCCACGGCCTTCCGAAAGACATCTCTCAGGTGACTTCGGGATACCCAGAGCCGCCAGATGACCATACAGGCCAGCGCACCGAAGCACTGCCACGCCTGGATCTCCTGGTCGGCCGTGAAGGAGTCTGTGGCCTTTTCGACCTGTAGTCCGAGCCGGTTGAAGATGTGTCCCTCGACCACGTGCACAAGGAAAAAAAACCAGACGCTGAAGAGCACCTCCAGGTTGGCGAAATAGGCGAAGCCGAGCGTGTAGAACTGCAAGGGCCGAACGTTGACGGCCGGGGAGTAGCGGGTAAACCGGAAGACCCCGCCGGAGGGGAGTACGGCGACGTCTGGGACGCCTGGAAATATCCACGAGAAGGACTCCCAGACGAACAGTACAAGGGCTGCGAGTGCCGCTCCCCAGAAGAGCTTCTGCCGCATCACCTCCGGAAAAAGACGTGACGAATCGGCATCCCGGGCCAGTTCGATGGGGACTTCCACCATTGGAAAGGCGAGCTTTTCGTGTTCGACCCATTGCTTTCTCAGGATCACCATCAGGCAGGCGCACGCTACCAGGATCGCAAGGATAACGCTTCCCCACCAGGCCAGCGGTACCACCCAGACGATCCAGGGGGCCTCCGCCCCTCTCGGAAGGCCCTCGTAAAACGCCCGCAACGCCTCGCGATCGGTGGGGACCATCCAGGAACTGAGGTGCGGGTAGTAGAACTCCGCCCACTGATTCTCGGGCGCGGCATAATAGAAAGGAGAACCGATGATGCCCAGAAAAAAGCCGGTGATTCCAGAGGCCGGCGCCACCGATCCCACGATGCCGATTGCAACGATGGCCAAAAGCTCCGACGGGGAGAACGCGAATCCCCTCCGAATCAACTTGAAGATTGGGTTCACGACGGCCACGAGCAGAATGAAACAGAACAGGAGCGTGAGCTGAAAGTAGTTCAGGTTGAGCCGACTCGAGCCCACGATCGTCACGGAGTAGGTCACCCAAAGGTTGATCAGGACCACGATCGAGAGGCCAAGGGTGACGGCGCGAAACGTCACGCCGCGCTCCGAAATCTGGCCGACGTGTGTTTCCGGCAATCGTGCCACTGATGATATGTCTCTTTCCAGCGAAGTCACCGACCTGATATCGTTGGCGGATATTCAATGACGAAGCCTCTCTGTAACATACTCTCGATCAGCAATTTTTTTCGGTACCCGGTACCCGTGTTTTGCTTTCCCGGTACCCGGTCATTCATTCCGCTTTCCCAAATCCGCAATCCGTATTCTTTTGCAGTGTGTGATCCCCGGTACCCGTGTTTTGCCTTCCCGGTACGCGTTCTAAACCCTGGATCTCACGCTGTGATCCTAAACGTGTATAACTTTGCCCCTTCCAGCACCACCCTCAGCCTCACCACCCTCCCGTTCACTTCCTCCAGCCGCGCCCGTTTCCACCTCACCTCGTGGGCTACTCGATCTCCCGAGAATGGAATACAGTCATCAAGACCCAGCTCCGGAAAGGTGTTCCCCTCCGCATCCTGCACCTCGACTCGAACGCTTCCTCCGGAATCCGTCAGTCCGTTCAGCAGCAGGCGGTTTCCTTCCATGACGAGCGGCAGGGTTGTGAACTCCCCTCTTGATCGGCTCGGTTCCACGTGCGCGAGCCTCCCCGCCTTGCATTTAGCGAGGCCGGTGAGCACACGACAATTTTGAATCTCATTGTAGAAGTCCTTCCAACTCGTGAAAAAAGGCGCGAGCTGGTAGTATGGACGTCTCGCCTTGAAGTCCTCCCACGATTGAGCGTCATCGGCCGAGCCGCTGCCCAGCATGTAGCGGGAATTCCCAGCAGTAAAGGTGAACAACCACTCCTCCTCCCCGTCGCTGTTCGTGATCTGCGTGTAGCTGTTCAGCCCGCTGCTGCCCGTATTCCAGCTCCCTATGGGACCATTTTCCAGTAGGGGCTTCCGATTCGCCCCGAACTTATCCCAGTGGATCAAGTCCCGGCTCCACATCAGATGCTGCCGGTTCTGCTGTGTCAAAAAGTCCCAGTTCAGCAGCGCACCCATGTGGAGCTGGCCGTCCGTGTCGCTCAGGTCACTGCCCGCCGGCCTGAGGAAGCCGAACCCGTAGAGCGTCGTACCTGGCGGGTCGTGCTCGTCGGGCACCGTCTGGTGACGCCGCTCCCAGTGTATCCCGTCCCGCGTCCACGTCACAGCGCGCGTCCTGACGGCCGCCACGCGGTGCCAGAGGTAGTAGGGCTGCCCGTGGGGAGGGTAGGCCGGATAGTCAGGCCGGTAGTAGTAGTAGAACGTCTTGCTGTGTCGATGGTAGAACGTGGCGGTAGACCGGCCGCCGGGATAGGCGAGCGCAAACGGGTCTCCCTCGAACGGAAAGGTCGAGGCTCGTTCGTTCGTATGAATCAGATGCATGCCTCGCGCGCCAGTCAAGACGGGCCGGCGTGTCAGCGCCAGGAACGTGTCTCCCCGCCGCTCGAACCCCCAGAACTCCCGGTGCTTCGGTCGGAACCCGCTTCCGAACTGGTTCGCAGGCTCCATGCTTTGCTGGAGGAACACGCGGAACACGAAGTTGTCCATATCCACCGGACCGTCCTTTTTGCGATCGTAGAACCGGTAGCGATACCGCTTCGGAAGCGGGCGCTCCTTCACCGGCGCCGGAAAGCTGTCGAACTCGCCCGACATCAGGAAATCTTCGCTCGATTTGTCTCTCAGGATGTTGTTCTTTCTGGAGCCCTTGTATTCCACGAGGCCCAGATCCGGTTTTTCCCAGGTGACGCCGTCTGAGGAGACTGTGAGACACAGGTATCGGGTCGAGTGGGCGGTAATCGTCGACCGCACACCCATCTTCCACAACCGCTCGTCTTCCGTCAGCGGTCCGGCGTAATAGGTAGCGCGAAACTGGCCCGCTTCTTTGCCATAAGTGAAAGAGTTCATCCCCAGGTGATCGGGGCCCTGCTCCCAGGGGCGGTCGATCTCCGCGATCGGTCCGTCCGACACGACCTCCAGCTGATCGGGCGCGTGCTGCAGCCCGGAGGAGGACTCGAAGATCCAGTTGTCCACCATGTACTGCGGCGAATGTCCAACACGAAGCGGGCTCACCGGGCGCTTCGGGTTGTATGGCGTCTCCATGTAGATCTGCCGGATCAGATAGGGCCCGACCGCCTGGCTCCCCTGCTGGATCCTCACCCGGAGCCAGAACTCTCCGGGTCCCCATTTCTCCCCATCAAAACTGCATCGCCTCACTTTCCCGGTCAGTTTCAAGTTGAGAGGACCCGCGAGTCGCTTGTGACTCTTCGGGTCCACGACCTCGACCTTTACCGAGCAGGTTTTCACTCGGTCAGGAATCGTCCGAATCGTAAAGCCCATCTCGGTCGTGTCGATAAAGGCAGGCCGCTCCGGACAGCACTCGATGAACTGACGCAGCGAATCGACCTGCGCCAGCTTCACGCCCCCGATCTCGCCAAAAAAGTCGTTCGCATTCACCCTCAGATCGCCTGAGGCCACTTTCCTCCTGCCGGACTTCAGCGTGAGTTCGAACCGATAGCCGCCCATGCCCCAGCGCTTCGCCCCCTCCGGATCCGTGATCGTGGACGGCGTCGGCGCAAACCGGCCCTCGTCCACCAGCGGATAGTTGATCACCACCTCCCCCCGATCGTCGACTCGTTTCGCTTTCCCGGTCAGCTTCTGTTCGAACCCGTAGGGCTGCGTGACGATAACGCTCGCGTCAACGGACTTGGACTTCAGTCCCGCGGGCCAGTTGAACGTCAGGGCCTGTTTGAAGTAATCCCGGTACTCGAGCTTCAGCCTCATCTTGGACTGGTTCATATCGCTCTAGTCCTCCCTTCATCATTCGACATTCTGCGGTTCAACATTCGTTCTTCGTTTTTCTCCGCGACCTCCGCGCCTCTGCGGTGCGCTTTTGCCTGTCATTCCGAAATCCCAAATCCGCAATCCGCAATTAGCTGGCGATCCTAAAGGTGTATAACCTCGCTCCCTCCAGCACCACCTTCAATCGGACCACCCGCCCGTTCACCTCCTCCAGCCGCGCTCGCTTCCACCTCACCTGGTGGGCCGTGCGGTCTCCAGAAAACGGAACGCAGTCATCCAGACCCAACTCCGGAAACACATTGCCCTCCGCGTCCTGCACCTCCACGCGAATGCTTCCTCCGGAATCGGTCTGTCCGTTCAGTAGCAGGCGGTTCCCTTCCACGACGAGCGGCAGGGTCGTGAACTCCCCTCTTGATCGGCTCGGTTCCACGTGCGCCAGCCTCCCTGCCTTGCACTTCGCCAGGCCGGTGAGCACTCGGCAGTTGTTGATCTCATTTTGGAAGTCCTCCCAGCTCGTGAAGAACGGCGCGAGCTCGAAGTAGGGCAGCCTCGCCTTGAACTCCTCAAGGGAGCCGGCCGCGTCCTCACGCTTGCCGCTGCCCAGCATGTAGCGCTTATTCCCCGCGCCAAAGGTGAACAGCCATTCCTCTTCCCCGTCGCCGTTCGTGATCGGCGTGTAACTGTTCAGCCCGCCCGAGGCCGTATTCCAGCTGCCAATCGGCCCGTTTTCCAGAAGGGGCCTTCGATTCGCCCCGAATTTGTCCCAGTGGATCAGGTCCCGGCTCCACATCAGGTGCTGCCGGGCCTGCTGTGTCGAAAAGTCCCAGTTCAGCAGCGCGCCCAGGTAGAGCTGGCCGTCCGTGTCGCTCAGGTCACTGCCTGCCGGCCTGAGAAATCCGAACCCGTAAAGCGTCGTCCCGGGCGGGTCGTGCTCATCGGGCACCGTCTGGTGACGCCGCTCCCAGTGGACCCCGTCGCGCGTCCACGTCACAGCGCGCGTGCGGATGGCTGCCACACGGTGCCACAGGTAATAGGGCAACCCGTGAGGAGGATAGGCGGGGTAGTCCGGCCTGTAATAATAGAAAAACGTCTTACTGTGCCGATGGTAGAACGTGGCGGTAGACCTGCCGCCAGGGTAGGCAAGCGCCATCGGGTCTCCCTCGAACGGAAAGGTGGACGCCCGCTCGTTCGTATGAATCAGATGCATGCCGCGAGCACCGGTCAGGACCGGCCTGCGCGTCAGCGCCAGGAAGGTGTCTCCCCGACGCTCGAACCCCCAGAACTCCCGGTGCTTCGGTCGGAACCCGCTTCCGAATTGGTTCGCAGGCTCCATGCTTTGCTGGAGGAACACGCGGAACACGAAGTTGTCCATGTCCACCGGACCGTCCTTTTTGCGATCGTAGAACCGGTAGCGATACCGCTTCGGAAGCGGGCGCTCCTTCACCGGCGCCGGAAAGCTGTCGAACTCGCCCGACATCAGGAAGTCTTCGCGCGATTTGTCTCTCAGGATGTTGTTTTTCTTGGATCCATTGTATTCGACCAGATCCAGATCCGGCTTTTCCCACTTTACTCCATCATTCGAAACGGTGAGACACAGAAACCGGGTCGAATAGGCGGTGATCGTCGATCGCACGCCCATCTTCCACAGCCGCTCGTCTTCTGTCAGCGGTCCGGCGTAGTAGGTAGCGCGAAACTGGCCCGCCTCTTTGTCATACCAGAAAGAGTTAATCGGCTGATGATCGGGACCCTGCTCCCACGGGCGGTCGATCTCCACGATCGGTCCGTCCGACACGACCTCCAGCTGATCCGGGGCATGCTGCAGCCCGGAGGAGGAGCCAAAGATCCAGCCGTCCACCATGTACTGCGGCGAATGTCCGACCCGAAGCGGGCTCACCGGGCGCTTCGGCCGGTAAGGCGTCTCCATAAAGATCTGGCGGATCAGGTAGGGGCCGACCGCCCTGTTCCCCTGCTGAATCCTCACGCGAAGCCAGAACTCCCCGGCCCCCCACTTCTCTCCTTCAAAACTGTACCGTCTTACTTTCCCAGTCAGCTTCAGGTTGAGCGGACCGGCGAGTCGCTTGTGGCTCTTCGGGTCCACGACGTCAACCTTCACCGAACAGGTTTTCACCCTGTCCGGCAGCGTCCGTATCGTGAAACCCATCTCCGTCGTGTCGATAAACGCGGGCCGCTCCGGACAGCACTCGATGAACTGACGCAGCGAATCGACCTGCGCCAGCTTCATGCCCCCGATCTCGCCAAAAAAGTCGTTCGCATTCACCCTCAGATCGCCTGAGGCCACTTTCCTCCGGCCGGACTTCAGCGTGAGTGCGAACCGATAGCCGCCCATGCCCCAGCGCTTCGCCCCCTCCGGATCCGTGATCGTGGACGGCGTCGGCGCAAACCTTCCTTCATCCACCAGCGGGTAGTTAATCACCACCTCGCCCCGATCGCCGACCCGTTTCGCTTTCCCGGTCAGCTTCTGTTCGAACCCGTAGGGCTGCGTGATGGCAACGCTCGCGTCAACGGACTTTGGTTTGAGTCCTTCGGGCCAGTTGAACGTCAGGGCCTGTTTGAAATAGTCCCTGTATTCGAGCTTCAGCCTCATCTTGGACTGGTTCATATCGCTCTAGTCCTCCCTTCATCATTCGACATTCTGCGGTTCAACATTCGTTCTTCGTTTTTCTCCGCGACCTCCGCGCCTCTGCGGTGCGCTTTTGCCTGTCATTCCGAAATCCCAAATCCGCAATCCGCAATTAGCTGGCGATCCTAAAGGTGTATAACCTCGCTCCCTCCAGCACCACCTTCAATCGGACCACCCGTCGGTTCACCTCCTCCAGCCGTGCCCGCTTCCACCTCACCTCGTGCGCCACCCGGTCTCCAGAAAACGGAATACAGTCATCCAGACCCAGCTCCGGAAACGAGTTCCCCTCCGCGTCCTGAACCTCAACACGGATGCTGCCTCCCGGATCGGTCTGCCCGTTCAACAGCAGGCGGTTCCCTTCTACGACGAGCGGCAGCGTCGTGAACTCTCCTTTGGATCGGTTCGGTTCCACGTGTGCGAGTCTTCCCGCCTTGCACTTCGCCAGGCCGGTGAGCACCCGGCAGTTGTTGATCTCGTTCTGGAAGTCCTCCCAGCTCGTGAAGAACGGCGCGAGCTCGAAGTAGGGCAGCCTCGCCTTGAACTCCTCAAGGGAGCCGGCAGCCTCTTGACGCTTGCTGCTGCCCAGCATGTAGCGGCAATTCCCCGCGGTAAAGGTGAAAAGCCACTCCTCTTCTCCGTTCGCGTTCGTGACCGGAGTGTATTGATTCAGCCCGCTGCTGGCGGTATTCCAGCTCCCTATCGGTCCGCTCTCCAGAAGCGGCTTTCGATTGGCGCCGAACTTGTTCCAGTGGATCAGGTCGCGGCTCCACAAGAGGTGCTGCCGGTTCAGCTGCGTCGAAAAGTCCCAGTTCAGGAGTGTTCCCAGGTAAAGCTGGCCGTCCGTGTCGCTCACAGCTTTACCCTCCCGCCTGATGAAGCCAAACCCGTAGAGCGTCGTACCCGGCGGATCGTGCTCGTCGGGTACGACCTGGTGACGACGATCCCAGTGCATCCCATCCCGCGTCCACATCACTGCGCGCGTACGGATGGCCCCAATGAAGTGCCAGAGGTAGAAGGGCTTCCCGTTGGGCGGGTAGGGAGGATAGTCCGGACGATAGTAGTAGAAGAACGTCTTGCTTTGCTGGTGGTAAAACGTGCCCGTAGACCCGCCGCTCGGATAGCCGGGGATGCAAAACGGTTCCCCGGTGAACGGATAGGTGGAGGCTCGCTCGTTCGTATGCGTCAGATGCATGCCGCGTGCTTTGCTCAGGACGCACCGTTTCGTCAGCGCCAGGAAGGTATCTCCCCGCCGCTCGAACCCCCAGAACTCCCCTTGTTTCGGCCTGAACCCTCCTGAGAACCGGTCCGCACGCTCCATGTTCCGCCGATGAAACACCCGGAACACGAAGTTGTCCATGTCCACCGGCCCATCCTTCTTCGGATCGTAGAACCGGTAGCGATACCGTCTCGGAAGCGGGCGCTCTTTCACCGGCGCGGGAAAGCTGTCAAACTCCCCTGACATCAGGAAGTCTTCGCCAGACTTGTCTCTCAGGATGTTGTTCTTCCGGGATCCGTTGTATTCCACGAGACCCAGATCCGGCTTTTCCCACTTCACCCCGTCATTCGAAACGGTCAGACACAGATACCGCGTCGAATAAGCGGTGATCGTCGATCGCGCACCTATCTTCCACAACCGCTCGTCCTCGGTCAGCGGTCCGGCGTAATAGGTTGCCCTGAACTGCCCTGCCTCTTTGTCATACCAGAACGAATCGAGCGGCAGGTGATCCGGGCCCTGCTCCCACGCGCGGTCGATCTCCGCGATCGGTCCGTCCGACACCACCTCCAGCTGATCCGGGGTGTGTTGCAGCCCGGAGGATGATGAAAAAATCCAGCCGTCCACCATATACTGCGGCGAATGTCCGACACGTAGCGGGCTCACCGGGCGCTTCGGCGTGTGAGGCGTCTCCATGAAGATCTGGCGGACCAGGTAAGGGCCGACCGGTTTGCTCCCCTGTTGAATCCTCACACGCAGCCAGAACTCTCCGCGCCCCCACTTCTCTCCATCGAAGCTGTGCCGCTTTGCTTTTCCATTCAGCTTCAGGTTGAGGGGTCCGGTGAGTCGCTTGTGGCTCTTGGGATCCACGACGTCAACCTTCACCGAACAGGTTTTCACTCGATCAGGAATCGTACGAATTGTAAAGCCCATCTCTGTTGTATCAATAAATGCGGGTCGCTCCGGGCAGCACTCGATGAACTGTCTGAGTGAGTCTACCTGAGCCAGCTTCATCCCACCGATCTCGTCGAAGAAATCGTTCGGATCCAGCATGAGAACACCCGATCCAACGACCCTCCGCCCGATCTTCAGCGTGAGGTCGAACCGATAGGTACCCATTCCCCACTCCGAGTGAATCGTCATCTCGTCCGGCGGCTTCGGGCCGTAGCGCCCTTCGTCCACGAGCGGATAGGTGATCACCACCTCGCCCCGATCGCCGACACGTCTGGCTTTCCCGGTCAGCTTCTGTTCGAACCCGTAGGGTTGCGTGACGAGAACGCTCGCGTCAGCCGACGTCGGTTTTAGTCCAGCGGGCCAGCTGAACGTCAGGGCCTGTTTGAAGTAATCCCTGTACTCCAGCTTCAGCCTCAGCTTCGACCCATTCATAACGTGTCTTCCTCTTCGCGCCTTTCGGTCCGGGCTAGTTTGCGAACGCCAAATCCCCCCTTACCCCCTCCCTCGACAAGCTCGGGACATGCTTTTCCAAAGGGGGAAGGTTGCTTTTCGTTCATCACATTTCCGGTAAGTTCAGCGGTCCTCCAGCTTTTCTCCGTGATACTTTCGTTGTGAGGCATGGGATGGCTTCGTGCCTTTCGTGCTTCTTCGTGTCCTTTCGTGATCCAGCGCCTTTCAGTTCGCGATCCTGAACGTGTATAACCTGGCTCCCTCCAGCACCACCTTCAGCCGGACCACCCGTCCGTTCACCTCCTCCAGCCCGGCCCGCTTCCACCTCACCTCGTGCGCCACCCGGTCTCCCGAAAATGGATCACAGTCATCCAGGCGCAGCTCCGGAAACGGGTTTCCTTCCGCATCCTGAACTTCAACTCGGATGCTGCCGCCAGGATCGGTCTGACCGTTCAGCATCAGGCGATTGCCTTCGACGACGAGCGGCAGCGTCGTGAACTCCCCCCTGGATCCGCTTGGCTCAACGTGTGCGAGCCTGCCCGCTTTACACTTCGCCAGTTGGGTGAGTACCCAGGCATTCTTGGTCTCGGTGTAGAAGTCCTCCCAGCTCGTGAAGAACGGCGCGAGCTCATAGTAGGGCCGCCTCGCCTTGAACTCCTCCAGCGAGACCGATGCGTTCTCGCGGGTGCTCAGCATGTAGCGGCAATTCCCTGCGCCGAAGGTGAAAAGCCACTCCTCTTCCCCTTCCGCGTTCGTGACCGGAGTGTACTCGTTCAGCCCGCTACTGGCGGTGTTCCAGCTCCCGATCGGTCCGTTTTCCAGAAGCGGTTTCCGATTGGCCCCGAACTTGTCCCAGTGGATCAGGTCCCGGCTCCACAACAGGTGCTGCCGGTTCTGCTGCGTCGAAAGGTCCCAGTTCAAAACCGTTCCTAGGTAGAGCTGGCCGTCCGTATCGCTCACCGCTTTGCCCGCCGGCCTGATAAACCCGAACCCGTAGAGCGTCGTACCTGGCGGGTCGTGTTCGTCGGGCACAACCTGTTGACGCCGATCCCAGTGGAAACCGTCCCGCGTCCACATCACCGCGCGCGTGCGGATGGCCGCCTCACGATGCCAGAGGTAGTAGGGAAGCCCGTGAGGAGGATAGGCCGGATAGTCCGGTCGGTAATAGTATAAAAACGTTTTGCTCTGCCGATGGTAGAACGTGGCCGTAGACCCACCCCCTGGGTAGCCGAGGCAGAACGGTTCTCCAGCGAACGGATACGTGGACGCCCGCTCACCCGTATGCGTTAAATGCAGGCCCCGCCCACCAGTGAGCATAGGCCGGTGTGTCAGCGCCAGAAAAGTGTCCCCGCGCCGCTCGAATCCCCAGAACTCCCGGTGCTTCGGTCGGAACCCCCCTTTGAACTGGTCAGCAGGCTCCATGCTCTGGTTAAGGAACACCCGGAACACGAAGTTGTCCATGTCCACCGGACCGTCCTTCTTCGGATCGTAGAACCGGTAACGATACTTCCTTGGAAGCGGGCGCTCCTTCACAGGCGCCGGAAAACTGTCGAACTCTCCTGACATCAGGAAATCTTCGCCCGACTTGTCTCTCAGGATATTGTTCTTCCTGGATCCCTTGTATTCTACGAGGCCCAGATCCGGTTTTTCCCATTTCACTCCGTCATTCGAAACTGTCAGACACAGATATCTTGTGGAATGGGCGGTGATCGTCGACCGCACGCCCATCTTCCACAGCCGCTCGTCCTCGGTGAGTGGACCGGCGTAATAGGTGGCCCGAAACTGGCCTGCTTCTTTGTCATAGGTGAATGAGTTCATGCCCAAGTGGTCGGGACCCTGCTCCCAGGGGCGGTCGATCTCCGCAATCGGTCCGTCCGACACGACCTCAAGTTGATCCGGCGCGTGCTGCAGCCCGGAGGAAGAACCGAAGATCCAGCCGTCTACCATGTACTGCGGCGAATGTCCGACGCGAAGCGGATTCAGAGATCGCTTCGGCGTGTAGGGGGTCTCCATGAAGATCTGACGCACCAGATAAGGACCGACCGCCTTGCTCCCCTGATAAATCCTGACACGAAGCCAGAACTCGCCGCGCCCCCACTTCGTTCCGTCAAAGCTGCACCGCTTCACCTTCCCGTTCAATTTCAAGTTGAGAGGACCGGCGAGTCGCTTATGGCTTTTCGGGTCCACAACCTCGACCTTCACCGAACAGGTCTTCACCCGGCCAGGAATCGTACGAATCGTAAAGCCCGCCTCCGTCGTGTCGATAAACGCGGGCCGCTCAGGGCAGCACTCGATGAACTGCCGAAGTGAATCCACCTGAGCCAGCTTCATGCCCCCGATCTCCCCGAAGAAGTCGTTCGGGTCCAGCCTCAAGATTCCCGAGCCCACGGTCTTCCTTCCAGCCTTGAGTGTGAGCTGGAATCGATAGGCACGCATCCCCCAACGCTTGGCACCCTCCGGATCTGTCGCGCTTGACATAACCGGAGCAAACCGGCCCTCGTCCACCAGCGGATAGGTGATCACGACTTCGCCCCGATCGCCAACCCGTTTCGCTTTCCCGGTCAGTTTCTGTTCGAACCCGTAGGGCTGCGTGACGATAACACTCGCGTCAGCGGACTTCGATTTAAGTCCCGCGGGCCAGCCGAACGTCAGGGCCTGCTTGAAGTAGTCTCTGTACTCAAGTTTCAGCCTCAGCCGCGAATGACTCATAGCGCCTCTTCCTCTTCCCGACAGTTACCGTGATGCAATTTGACAGACGGATAGCGGGCTACTTCGTGCTTTTTGTGGATTTTCGTGCGCTTTCGTGATTCAACAGTATACATTATATTGAGGCTTTACTCCATCGCTTTTCATTCTACAGAGACTCAATATCACACGATCGCCGATGCCCACCACGCACCGAATCGCCGCCGACATCGGCGGCACCTTCACTGACATCGCGTTTCTGACGCCCGACGGCGGCATTGCCTCCCGGAAGGTCCCCTCTACGCCCGAAGATTACGCGAAGGGCGTCATCAGGGGGCTGGAAGAATTGGCGTCGGAAACGAACATGTCCCTCGACTCGGTAAGCGAATTGCTTCACGGATGTACCGTCGCCACGAACGCGATCCTGGAGAATAAGGGCGCGAAAACGGCCCTGATCACGACGAGAGGGTTTCGTGACATCCTGGAACTCCGCAGGATCAGGATTCCTCGCCTCTACGAACCTCTGTATGTCAAGCCCCAACCGCTCGTGCCCCGCCAGCTCCGCCTCGAGGTCACCGAACGCGTCGGCCCTGACGGAGAAGTGATCGAGCCGCTCGATCGGGCGGACCTGGACCGAGCCATCCAGAAAATCAAGTCGGCCGGTGTCGATGCGGTTGCGGTGTGCTTCCTGCACTCCTACGCGAACCCGGATCACGAACGGATAGTGGGCGATCTGCTCCGCACCGAACTTCCGGATGCCTTCGTCAGCCTCTCGATCGAAATCCTTCCGCAGATCCGGGAATACGAACGCACGAGCACGACGGTGATCAACAGCTACGTCGGACCTCCGGTGAGGGACTATCTCGAATCGCTGATCGATCAACTTCACGAAAGGGGATGGGGCGGGCGCCTCCTCGTCATGCAGTCCAGCGGCGGCGTCCTGGACGCTGAGCTGATCCTGGACAGACCGGCCCAGATCGTGGAGTGCGGTCCCGCGGCCGGTGTGATCGGCGCAGCCCACATGGCCACCGTCACGGGGGATCGGGACCTCATCACGCTGGACATGGGCGGGACGACGGCCAAGGCCTCGCTTATCGAGAACGGTCAGCTCGTGCGGACCGACGAGTACGAAGTCGGAGGTGGGATCTCGCTGAGCAATCAGCTGGTCAAGGGCGGGGGATACGCCCTGAAGCTGCCGGTGATCGACATCTCCGAAGTCGGCGCTGGAGGAGGCAGCATCGTCTGGATGGACAAGGCAGGTTCCCTCAAGGTCGGCCCCCTGAGCGCGGGTGCCGCGCCGGGACCGGTCTGCTACGACACCGGAGGAGAACAGCCCACGGTGACGGATGCCAACCTCGTCCTCGGATACCTGAATCCGAAGGCGCTCGCGGGGGGATCCGTGAGTCTGAACGCGGACAAAGCGCGGGCCGTCATTGAGCAGGAGATCGCCACACCGCTCGGCCGCGATCTGCTCGAAGCGGCCTACGGCATCCACACGATCGCGAACGCCAACATGATGCGCGCGGTCAAGGCGGTGACCACCTACCGGGGTCGAGACCCCCGGGACTTCACCCTCTTCGCTTTCGGCGGGAGCGGCGGCGTGCACGCCGTCAGCCTGGCGCGCGAAATGGAGATCGAGCGTGTCGTCATTCCACCCGCGGCGGGCGTATTCAGCGCGCTCGGACTCCTCTTTTCTGATATCGAGCACTCCCTGTCCAGGGCGTTTCTCTCCAAAACCTCGCAGATTTCGCCCGAGGAGCTCACCGCCCACTACGTGGCGCTTGAACAGGAAGTCCTCCAACACATGGGCTACGATCCACAGCAGGTGACGCTGCGGCGATCGGCAGACCTTCGTTACGTCGGTCAGGCATTCGAGCTCTCTCTACCGGTTCCGAACGGGCCGCTGGGCGACGGCAAGGTCCGCGACATGGAACAGCTTTTCGAGGAAGAACACGAAAAGACCTACGGCCACAGACTCTCTGGAGACAAACCGATCGAGACCGTAAGCGTAGGGGTCACAGGTAAGGTCCTGACGGAACGTCCCCACGCTTTTCAAATGCCGTCCGATGAGGGTGAAGGAGACTCACTGAAACGGGCAGCCTACTTCGGTCCGGAGATCGGAACGATCGAAACGCTCATCGTCACACGCGGCGATCTCTCGACGACCCCACAGGAGGGTCCACTCATTCTCGAGGAGTATGACGCCACCGCGGTCGTACCGCCGGACTGGACCGCATCCACCGATCCTATGGGTCAGGTCATCATCGAGGCGAAGAAATGAGCACAGCACCGTCTGAAATCAATCCGATCCTCCTGGAAGTCATCAAGAACGCGTTCGACACGATCGCAGACGAGATGGCCCTGATCATCATGCGCACCGGCTACTCAGAGATCGTTCGGGATGCGATGGACTACTCGACCGCACTCTGCGACGCGAAGGGTCAGACCCTCGCCCAGGGTCTGACGACCCCGCTGCACCTCGGAAGCTTCTACGACGCGATGCGAGCCCTGATCGAGCAGTACGAGGGCCGGATCCATCCCGACGACATCTACATCTTCAACGACCCCTACAGCGCCAGCGGCCAGCACCTCCCCGACATCTACATCATCAAACCGATCTTCATTGAGGGAGAACTGTGGAGCTGGGCCACCACGATCGCGCATCACGTCGACGTCGGGGGCATCGTACCCGGGAGCAATTCCATCGGAGCGACAGAGATCTACCAGGAAGGACTTCGCATCCCGATCCTCAAACTCTACGATCGCGGCAAGGCCAACCAGTCGATCTGGGACATCATCCGCCAGAACGTTCGCCTTCCTGAAAAGGTGCTGGGCGATCTGGGCGCACAGATCTCGGCCTGCCACGGCGCCGAGCGCAAATTCACGGATCTCTTCAATCGCTACGGTCCCGAGACTATGGCCCTCTACATCGAGGAGATCCACAACTACGCAGAGCGCATCGCGCGCGCAGAGATCGCCGGTATCCCGGATGGCACCTACGAATTCACGGACCACCTGGACGGCCTCGGGTCAGACACCGAGCCCATCATCTTCAAGCTGAAACTCACTGTCGAGGGCGAGGAGATCATCGTCGACTGGACCGGGACGTCCCCTGCCGTGAAGGGCGGTATCAATTCCCCGGTTCCGTTTACCAAAGCCGCCGCCTACACGGCAATCAAGTGCGTGATGGCCTCCGACATCCCTAACAGCCACGGCTTCAATCGTCCGATCACGGTCATCGCTCCGGAAGGCACGGTGGTCAACCCGCAGCACCCCTTCCCGTGTGGGGCCCGCGGCATCTCCGGGTTTCGCATGATCGACTGCATCTTCGGCGCGCTGGCCCAGGCCGTGCCCGACAGGGTAACGGCGGACGGCAACGGCGGATCCACCCTCGTCGGGTATGGGGGCTACCAGGACGGCAAGCCGTTCGTCTACGTCGAGACCATCTGGGGAACCTGGGGAGGAGCCACCACCCACGACGGCCAGGAGGGCGTACCCCACATGGGCGCCAACCAGTCCAACGTCCCGATCGAGATGATCGAAGCGGAACAGCCCCTCCGCGTCGAGCGCTACAGCTATCTCCCGGACACCGGGGGCCCGGGCAAGTTCAGAGGCGGGCTCTCCACCGTCCGCGACGTCCGCGTCCTGGCCGACGAAGCCGTGCTCACCGTCCGGACCGACAAGCGGCGCTACCCCCCGCACGGACTGAACGGCGGAAAGCCGGGGGCGCCGACCTGGAGCATCGTCAATCCCGACACGGAAAACCGGATGCTGCCCGTCCTGATCACCGATCCCGTCACGCTTGTGAAGGGTGACCTATTCAGCCACCTCCTCCCCGGAGGCGGCGGAAACGGCGACCCGTTGGAGCGGGACCCCGAG
Organism: Candidatus Latescibacterota bacterium; assembly: GCA_965248435.1. Lineage (GTDB taxonomy): Bacteria > Latescibacterota > UBA2968 > UBA2968 > CBDFJH01. Next base: position 3,706,380 of record OZ252100.1, on the reverse strand, counting down.
CACGTGTTGAAGGATGTTCTGGAAGAAAGAGTGACCAGAAATCACGCAAGGAAGGAATACGGCGTGGTCATTCTTGAAGGGGATCCGCCGGTCCTGGACAGGGATCAGACCGACCATCTGCGCGCGGAGATGCACGCCGGTAGACAGGGGTCGCAAGGTAGGTGAAAGATTGCGTTTGCTGTTACGAAATCCCCCTCAATCCCCCTTTTCCAAAGGGGGAAGCATCCATTCCTTGATGGGTACTCTTTCAGCAAGAGCACTCTCCCCCCTTTGTAAAGGTTCTTCGTCAAATGTTGGGGTAGAAAATAGACGAGACAACGGCATCCGACCTATCTTCAGAGTATCCTCTATAAACCTGAAGGTAGAAAGGAGAGCGCGTTGTCTCAGGTGCAAAGTATATCCTTACTGGGTAGGTGGCAAGGGTTTGTGGTAGTTGGCATTCAACGTCAGGAAGCAGACGTTGTTGGAGTCGAGTTACGTCCCAAGACAGGCCGCCTTCCTCGGTGTGGTGGTTGCGGGAAGAAGGCGTACCGGGTTCATGATTGGGCAGTGCGATTTGCTCAGGATTTGCCGATCTGGGGGTCTCGAACCAGGCTGATCGTGCACTCCCGGCGCGTCCTATGTCCCCGATGTGGCTGCCGGACGGAGCAGATTGACTGGCTGGATCGGTATTCACGGGTCACTCAACGCCTGGCTGAAAGTGTTGTTCGATTGTGCGAAGTCCTGCCCATCCAGCACGTGGCACAGCACTATGGGATGAGCTGGAATACCGTGAAGCGCATTCACAAGACCCATCTCCAGCAAGAGCTGGAACCGCCGGATTTTGCCAGGGTCACGGTGATCGGCATGGACGAATTTGCGATCCAAAAGGGCCATCGCTACGCCACAGTGATTGTTGACATGGAGACCAAGCGTGTCCTATGGGTGGGTCGCGGCCGAAGTCGAGAGGACATCCGCCCGTTTTTCCACCTCCTTGGAGAAGAAGGCTGCAAGCAACTTGAGGCCGTGGCGATGGACATGAACGGTGCCTACGAAGAGGAGGTGCGATCCCATTGTCCGGATGTGGACATCATCTATGACCTGTATCACGTTAAAGCCAAGTACAACCGCGACGTCGTCGAGCGAGTACGCATCGACGAACTGGGTCGGGTGCGCGGTGGCCGACCCGATCGCAAAGTGACTCAGAACCAACGGTGGTTGCTCCTGCGCAGCAAAGCAAATGTCACGAGCAAAGAAGACAGAGTGTCGCTAAGAGAATTGCTTTCTGCAAACAAACGCCTCTACACGGTATACCTCCTCAAAGAGGATCTCAATCATCTCTGGTCTTATCGATCCAGAGCTGCGGCCAACAGATTCTGGAATCAGTGGTATCGACGCGCCATCTACAGCAAGATCGAGCCACTCAAGAAATTCGCACGCAATCTGAAGACGTATATGCCAGGAATCCTAGCTCACTGTGACTATCCCATCGGGACAAGCCTGATTGAGGGAATTAACAACAAAATCAAGGTCATCAAGCGGATGGCATATGGCTTCAGGGATGATAATTATTTCTTTCTTAGAATCCGCCACGCCTTCCCCGGAAATCGGTGATGAACCTTTGTAAAGGGGGGCAGGGGGGATTTTCCATCTCGAAGGGCATCACGTAACAAACTGCAACGCATTCAACCCCAGAATCTTCTCTACCTGTTTCGCGTCCAAAAACGGGGCTTCCCGAATGGCTCGAACGATCTCCCCGTATGGCTGCACACCCAGGTAGGGCCAGTCCGTCCCCCAGCAGATCCGCTCGGCCCCCAATCCCTCCACCAGTTTCTCCACGACCCTCAAAGCGGTCCAATACGGATACGGCTCACCCTCCGGGATCGACTGCTGGTAGGCAGCCAGGTCGCAAGAGAGATTGGGGTGGGCCTGGACGAAACCGATGACTTCGTCCATGGCGGATTCGTCCTCACCCCTCCCCTTGGGCGTACCGAAATGGGCAAGCTGGACCTTAACGTCACGAAAGTCCGCGGCCAGCTCGCCGAGCCCATGAACATAGTCTGTATAGGAGTCGTATTTTTCGTTCGTACTCGGTGAAAACCACGGCCGATTGGTATACCACCAGGACAGATCGATGATACACGGTTTGTTTTTTCTCTGAAGCAGCTCGAAGATCGGGCGCCAGCGAGGGTCGCCCATCTCCGTGTGCACGAAAAGAGGCAGCAGCTTCAGGCCGCTCGCGCCCCGGTCCAGGTCCTGCTCGGCTCGCTCAACATACCCCGGCACGCGAGGATCGATCGAATCGGAAAACCAGAAAAACCGATCCCGATGCTCCGACCAGACGCGGATGGCGTGGTCCTTCGAGAGGTAGTGCTGAAATACCGCCAGCATGTGGTCCCGCTTTTCAGGCGCATAATGGGCCATCACGTCCACAGGGGTGTAACTGATCAGAAAGGCCTTGTCGATCCCGGCCTCGTCCATCTGTCTCAGCAGATCTTCCTCGCCAGCGCCCCAGCGCGACTTTGGCCATAGCGGAAAGTTCTCCTCCGCGCCGCCCACGCTGCGGTTAAAAACGTGGATGTGGCTGTCGATCATCATCTGTCTGAACCTCTATGTGTCGAAAACTTTCCTGCAGACCCGAAGAAAGTTTAGTCCAAGTACCTTGCGCACTTCCGCTTCCGAAAACCCGTGATCGATCAGGTGGTGGGTGATCTCCGGCATCCCGCGCATATCCTCGACCGCCCACTCCAGCTCCGTCGTACCGCATTCCTCCTGTAGCTTCCGCCAGGCGCCCTCCGTCGGAAAGAAGTCCACCCCGAGGGCGACATGATCGATCCCGACAAGCTCGGAGACATAAGCAACCTGCTTCACCATGTCTTCGGGACCGGGCGACGCGCCCAGATAGGTCGTGTAGAAATGAATCCCCAGCACCCCACCCGTCGAAGCCAGTGCCCGAATCCGATCGTCGTCCAGGTCCGCCGTCAACGCCTTCGCCGACCCGTGAGAGACGATCACCGGATTCCGCGCGACCTCGATAACGTCGTAGAAGGCTTCCGGCGGGAGATGGGTCAGGTCCACCAAGATCCCGAGCCGCTCGCATTCGGACACCACCTCCCGGCCGAAATCGCTCAGGTGTTGCTGGGGCACCAACTGATTTTGGAAGGACCATTTCAGCTGAAGTTCTCGGAGGCCCAGATCATAAAAAGAGTGCAGCGGCTCTAGGCTACCCTCCAGCCAGCGCGCTCCTTCAATACCCAGAAGGATGGCAATCCGCCCCGCTTCTTTGGCGCGCTCGATATCCTCGACATTCTTCGCCAGAATACACTGTTCCGCGTGGGCCTCGATGTCGCGCAGAGCCGTTTCCATCCCCTGCGTCGCCCGATTCAACCACCCCTCTGCCAGATTCCGCGAGCCTTCCCTGCCCTGCTCGGGGTCCACATCCAGTGCAACCTGGTAGACCTTCGCATCCACACCGCCCGCCCGCATCAGCGTCAGGTCCGGTCCGATCGGGCGGTGATCGTGGGCCACCACCACTATGGCCTCTCGGTGAATCCTCTGTTGGTTGGTTGTCATGACGTCGCAAGCGCCGGATTGGATGGACATACCGGCGACAAACATGGTCGCCCATTCGGAGGCTGTCAAGCGCTATATCCGGATGCTGCTGCAGGGCCTATTTTTTCCGTGCGCGCCATCCAACGGGCGTCCATATTATGTAAAACAGGATCGAAGCCAGGAGGCCTCGAGCGTCTACTCCCCCCGTGCTCCGAGGTCCATCAAGGAGGGTGACTGAATGTCGAGCAGGTATCGAGTGGGCATCATCGGATGCGGCGTCATCGCTAAGCATCACGCAAACGGCTATCTGAGCGTGCCGGGGATGGAGATTGTGGCAGCTGCTGAGGTCCGGGAAGAAATCTCACAGGAATTCAAGAAGACATTCTCCGTGCCGGCAATGTATTTGGACGCAGAAGAAATGCTCCAGAAGGAGTCGTTGGATGTCGTCAGCATCTGCACCTGGCATCTCCTGCACGCCCCTCAGACGGTCCTGGCGACGGAGCACGGTGTCAAGGCAGTGCTGTGTGAAAAACCGATGGCTGACCGTCTGTCCGAGGCGGACCAGATGCTCGACGTTTGTTCAAAAGACGGTACAAAGCTCGCGATCGCGCATCAGCGTCGGTTTTATCCGGGTTGGACGGAGGCGCGCCGGCTGATCAGCGAAGGGGCGATCGGTCGCCCCGTGCTCGCGACCTGTGAGGTGTGGGACGGTTTGCTCAACTGCGGCAGTCACGTGATCGACGCGACGCGCTACCTGCTCGGGGATCCGACGACCGAATGGGTGATGGGCGCGCTCGAGCGCAAGACGAACCGATGGGAGCGATCCGTCCCGATCGAGGACTGCTGCTTGGGGTTGATGCAGTTCGCGGGCGGGACCCAGGGCCTCCTCCAGGTGGATCTCACGTCGAGAAGGGACGTTGAACGACTGACTGTGCAGGGGACAGAGGGGATGCTGACCGCAGGTCCAAATGAAGTTCAGATGATAAACAACGACACGGTTACCCCGGAGACTCGTCATATGCCCTGGAGCAACGAGATCCTGGCTTCGGCCAGGGAGGCCGGACTGGAGGGCAAGGAGGTCTGGGTCGCTCAGGCATTGGGGCTCAAGGCCTGGCTCGACGGAGAGACCGACTACCGCTGCGACGGCCTTCAAGCGCGTCAGACTATGGAGATCATGATGGCGATCTACCAGTCGGCGCGAGATCACGAGGTTGTCCGGATGCCGCTGGCGGTGGAGGATTACCCGATGTCGATGATGCTCGATGAAGGGAAGCTGCCTGTGCGGTATGCGGAGGAATACGACATTCGATCGCACCAGCGGCAGGACTGGAAGCACCGTCGCGCCTACGACGAGTTACGGACAGCGGGTGTCCCGCATCCGGAGATTATGGCGAAGATCCTCGAGGAGACCTGAGCGCCTCCCCGTCATCCGGAATAGGTTATCGAGACCTCTGAGACCCTCGGTGTGCCGCCTCCGTTCACGGCACCCAGAGCCAGTCTATGCTGGACCCATTTTCCGCGAAACCTGGCTGCGTCGACCTTCTGCGCATTCTCGAACCAGCTATCCGACACCTCAGGTCCCGTCCATTCCGCAAGCGCCAACCCTGCCTCCGAATCCGCGAACCGCAGCTGGGCCTTCACCCAGGTTTTGGGTGGCAGCTCGGCCTCCCACGACACCTCCGTAACTGCACAGCCCTCCGGAAGCTTGAATGCCTCCGAAACGTAGTACTCGTCCGGTCCCCGATCCATGATGTTACCGGGATCCACGGCCCGAATTCCGTGAGGACCGACCGTGGGCAGCAGCGTTTGCCGTTTTTCGTCGAACCCGTCCGGTCCGTTCCACCAGACCGCAGAGTGGCCGAGGTGGTCCCCCCAGATCTTGTGATTTGCGACCGCCAGGTCCACCCATCCATCTTCGTTAAAATCAGCCGCCAGGCAGCCACAGGCAGAGTGCGTGAACAGCCGTGTCCGGTCGGCCTGGCTGAACCCCTTCCCGGGCCGGTTCCAGTAAATGTAGGAATCGATGTCTCGCTCTCCTCGCCCGTCGTCGTAGGAGCCGGTAAAGATATCCAGCGTGCCGTCGTTGTTGAAGTCCGCGATCGATATGCAATTGGAGGCGTTCGCCTGGAGCTGCGTGTGATCGAACTCACGAATCCCCTCGGGTCCGTTCCAGTAGATGTGGACGAAGGAGACAGGAGGTCCCGTCGGTTCGTTCTTGAAGCTCCCGATCACCAGGTCCAGGTATCCATTCCCGGTCAGATCGGCCGCCTGCACTGTCGAGGCCCTCAGTACCGAAAGAGGCTGCACGCGTTCCATGCTGAACCCCTCGGGTCCTCCCCACAGGATAAGACTCCGATCGTGAAAGATCTGCGGCACGACGAGATCCAGCCACCCGTTGTTGTTCAGATCGGCCAGACAGATCCACCGGCACTCATCGTAGACAACGCCGTCGTGCTCGAGCCGGATCCGATCACACGCTTTGGGATCGAACCCGTTTGCCGATCCGTAATAGATCAGCAGGTCGGGGTTGTGGAAGCCTCCGAACACCACATCCAGATAACCATCTCGATTCAGGTCCGCGCAGCACGCCCCGTGCGCACGCACGGTCGGAAGCGTCTGCGTCGGCCGATCGGGGAAGCCCCCGGGACCGTTCAGGTAGACGAAAGACCCCGGGTCTATGTTTCTCCTGTGCGAAGTCATTTCCGAACAGTTGGCCAACAGCAGGTCAGGCCACCCGTCATCATTCAGATCTGCACCGATCGCCTCAACAGCCGACCAGCCCGGGAGCTCCTGGCGCCGATCGGGTGAGAAGCCGTCCGGTCCCCCGTGGTAGATATAGACGTTCACGTCCCCGTTTCGCCCGCCCGCAAAGTGGTTCACGAACACGACGTGAGGAGTCGGGTCATCCGAGGCGTTGGGAATGAAAACGCGGCGGGGATCGTGGGCGAGAATTGAGGTCGGGTCCTCCAGTCTTTCGTCCCGACTCCCGCGGTAAATCAAAGACTCGCGCGTGAAATCGTCCACCGTCTGGTTCTGGCAGAGCACAATGTCGTCCAGGCCGTCTCCGTCCAGGTCACCCACCGCCACGTCGCACGCCCGGAAACAGGCGAGACGCGTGCGCCGATCTTCGTCGTACCCGTCCTCATTCCCCCAGTAGACCCACGAACACTCCTCCGCTTCGAACGGCTCGCGGCAGGCAACGACCAGATCGGACTGGCCGTTGCCGTTCACGTCTCCAACGTCGATCGACATCGCGCTCGCGCACCCGAGAACGATCGCCTCTCCGAAACCTCGATCCTCCCGCACCGGTACGAGCGATGCGAATCGCGCCTCTGGAACAAAAATGTGGGGTGCGTCATTCAACGTGATCACCTTGATCAGCGGCCCCGCATCGGCGGCCCTGGCATCTTCCTCGAATGACGCTGGCGCATGTTCCTCCTCCTCAGTCTCCAGAGAGGTCACGGGAACCCGACTCACGCGATTCGTCGCAATCCCCTCCTCGCCGCCCCAGTAGACGTCGACCTCCCCCTCCTTGTTTCTCACGACCAGCTCGGCCGTCCCGTCTCCGTCCAGGTCGCCGGCATCCAGTCGTTGCCCTTCGATCTCCAGCTCCACGAACCGCCGGGGTTCGAATCCGAGCTCCGTCTGGTAGAACAGCCTGAGTTTGCCGTGACAGAGGAAGGCCAGGTCCGGCTTGCCGTTTCCGTTGAAGTCCCCCGCGGCGACGGCGGTACAGAACGGGGCAGGAATCTTTTGCAGTCTGCGCTCGCTCCACCCTCCGGGGCCGCCGTAATAGATGATCGCGTTCAGGTCGGTCGTCGTGCTCCCGTCATACACCATCCCCAGGACAAGGTCGTCGAAGCCGTCCTCGTTGAGGTCGGTCACCACGGCCGCCATCGTCCCGTCGCCAGGAAGCTCGCTGCGAGTGGCCTCACCGAGCGGATCCCGGTAGACATAGGAGGGAATCCGCTCGCGGTGGTCCTGCGAGTTGCAAAAGACCAGATCCAGGTACCCATCGCGATTGAAATCCAGCTGGTGGATGCGCTGAAGGACGCCGGCCTTCGACACATACAGATTCTGACCGGCGTTCCCGCACGTGCCTTTGCTGAACGCCTCATGTCCTCGCGTGACCCAAACACCTCCTGCCAAATCGGCCTCCTTTGATTAGCCAATATTATTGTAGAGACGCCCCACCGGGGCGTCTCTACTGGCCTATGAATACCGAACGGCAACCTCAGAGACACGCGGAGTACTCCCGCTGTTGCGTGCACCCATTGCCAGCCGATACTGAATCCACTCCCCGTCGAACGAATCACTATGGATTTTTTGATGATTCTCGAACCCGCTCTCCGGGCCGTTTGGACCGAACCAGTCTGCTTCATTCAATCCTTCTTCGCACTCCGAACACCGAATCTGTGCCTTCACCCAGGTCTTTGAAGGGATCTCAGCCTTCCACGAAATATCCTGCACCCTGGATCCCGTAGGGATTTGGAACGGGCGAGATACGTAGTGCTCTTCCGGTCCCCGATCCACGACATTCCCGGGATTCACGGTGCTCATGCCGTGTGGACCCATCGTGGGCAGGAGGGTTTGATGCTTTTCGTCGAACCCATCGGGGCCGTTCCACCAGACCGCCGAATTTCCCTCGTGGAGCCCGTAGATCTTGTGATTCGCGACGGCCAGGTCGATCCAGCCGTCCTCGTTGAAGTCTGCGGCAAGACACCCCGCGGCCGAATTCGTGAACAATCGGGTACGGTCTGCGGCGGTAAATCCGCGATCGGGCCGGTTCCAGTAGATATAGGAATCGATGTCCCGGTTTCCCCTGCCGTTGTCGTAGGAACTGACGAAGATGTCCAGGAGGCCGTCGTTGTTAAAGTCGGCCACGGCCATGCCGTGGCTCCCCTGCGTCGGAAGCAGGCTCCGGTTATCCTCGCGCAGGCCCTCCGGACCGTTCCAGTAGATGTGGAGAAAGGAGGTCGGCGGTCCGGTTGGAGGAGCCTTGTGTCCTCCGATGATCAGGTCCAGGGTGCCGTTGCCGGTCAGGTCCGCGGCCTGCACACACGAGCCGTTCAGGACAGAAAGGGACTGTGCGTTCCGCATGCTGAACCCGTTCGGGCCGCCCCAGAGGATGAAGCTTCGATCGAACCCGTATTCAGGCACCACCAGATCGAGCCAGCCATCGTTGTTCAGATCCGCCAGGTAGAGCCAGAGTGTATGGTTATAAACGACCCCATCGTGCTCCAGTCGGATGCGCTCGGGATGTTCAAACCCGTTGGCAGAACCCCTAAAGATGGAGATCTCGGAGTTGTTGAACCCGCCGAACACCAGGTCCAGGTACCCATCCCGATCCAGGTCCGCGCAACAGCCCCCGTGGGCGCGTTTCGTCCCAAGCGACCAACTCGGGGTTTTCGAGGGCCCCTCGGGTCCATTCAGATAGATGGACGACCCCGGGTCCTCATCCTGTGACATCTCCGAGCAGTTGGCCAATGCAAGGTCCACCCAGCCGTCATCGTTGAAGTCACAACAGATTGCCTCTACGGCGCACCTTCCAGGCACCTCCTGACGAAACTCGGGCGAAAACCCATCCGCTCCACCCATAAAGATGCCGACGTTCACCTTGCCCTTTCGTCCTCCTCCGTAATGGTTCACGAAAACAAGATGAGGCGTCGCATCGGGGGACGGGTGGGCGATAAAGACCCGCCTGGCGTCCTCGCTGGACAGGCGAGCCACTTCCGTCACAGTGAGGTCTCCAGATCCACGGTAGATCGGTGACTCGCTCGCGAAGGATTCCCGGGTCTGGTTCTGACAGAGGACCACCTCCTCACAGCCATCTCCATCCAGGTCCCCGACGGCCACGTCGCACGCGCGCAAGCTCTCCAGGCGCGTCCTACGGTCGTCGCTGAATCCATCCTCGTTCCCCCAGTAGACCCAGGAACATTCGCCTTCCTCCCAGGGCTCACGGCAGGCCACGACCAGATCGGAATGTCCGTCCCCATTCACGTCACCGATTTCGATCGACATGGCCTGAGCGCACTTCAGCACCAGCGCGGCTCCAAAGGTCCGGTCCCTCCCGACCGGTATCAGTAATGTCACCTCTTCGCGAGCCACAAACAGAAAGGGGACGCCATCCAGTCGGACGACCTTCACCAGTGGCTTTGCGTCTGCGGCCCGGGCGTCTTCCTCGAAAGCAGGGGAAAGTGGCTCCTCTGGCCCTGCGGCCTGCGAAGCCTCGACTGGAACGTTTGTCATCTCCTCCACATCTATGCCGTTCCGGCCGCCCCAATAGATTTTGACGTCCCCTTCCCTGGAACGAATGAGCAGCTCGGCAAAGCCGTCCCCGTCCAGGTCGTCTGCTCCGAGCTGTGTCCCTTCGATCTCCAGGTCCGAAAAACGTGCAGACTCGAAGCCCAGCTCGGTCTGATAAAAAATCCGGACCTTCCCGTGGCAGAGAAACGCCAGGTCGGGCCGACCGTCGCCGTTGAAATCACCGACGGCTACAGCGGTGCAAAAAGGCGCCGGGATCTTTCGTAGCCGGCGCTCGCTCCATCCTTCGGCACCACCGGAGTAGATGATCGCATTCAGATCCGTCGTGCTACTCCCGTCATAGTTCATACCCAGCACGAGGTCGTCATACCCATCGCCGTTCAAATCCGCAACGACGCCACCCGCTGCCCCGTCTGAAGGCAGGTCGGTCCGTATGCATTTTCCTACTGGATCCTGATAGACATAGACCGGGATCCGTTCCTGATGGTCCTGTGCGTTACAGAAAACCAGGTCCACATATCCGTCTTTGTTGAAGTCATACTGGTGGATGCGCTGCAGGATGCCCGCCCTCGACACATACAGATTTTGGCCGGCATTTCCGCACTGGCCCTTGCTGAATTCCTCAAATCCTCGCGTGACCCATACACCTGCCACCAGCACCCTCCTCGGATATTATGATTCGGTTCGCGTTCGTCGACCTCGTTCCCCCCTTCCCTTTAGGGAAGCCTGTCCCGCCTGCACCGAGTAGGCCCACCGGGGCCGTATCGAGGTGAGTAAGCCGAGGGAGGGGGCCGGGGGGGTTAGGTTTACCCTCTCATCGGCAGTGTTCGATACCTAATCTCCAGACTCAGGTCGTGGACGACGAAATCACACGTCCGAAGTTTCGGGTTTCGGTGCCGAAGCGCAAACTCCACTTCGTTCCATCCCTGCTTAATCCAACCGCCAGAACGCAGGTCGTATCGCCGGGTGTAGTTGCCCTGATTTGCGTTCGGACCAGGCCATACCCTGTAGGGAAGAAGCTCTAAATTTGAGGTCCCTGACAGAGCCCTTCCGTTTAGCTTGGTTTCGAATACGTCCTCCGGCGTCAGTCCCACGACGATCAACTCCAGGGTGACCGCATCCAGGATGCCCCGTTCAACACCGGTCTCCAGGTCGTCGCTCACCAAAAAACGCAAGGTATTCCCCGGACCCGCAGGCTGCTCTTTCAGTAACAGCGGCAGTTGATGCTCAAACCCGTCAAAAGCCGGCATTTCCTGCCTTCTATAGCCTCCAGATATCACGAATAGCTTGTCTTGAAATTCTAAAGTCGTGGCACTCCCGAGTTGATGCAGCAGGGTGGATTCGTCGATGTTTTCCCTTGCATAGTGATGAAAGTTGAAAACGTAGATTCCGTCCACTCCCTGACGCCAGGCATTGGCAATGCCCGCGCGCAAGGCCGATGCTGGCGGAAGCGAATGGTTTCCAGGGCCTACCCCCTCCGAAGTACAGGCGTAGACACGGCAGTCTGTGCCCTCCGCCATATCCAGGAAGGATTCGAAGGGCAGTTCGGTGGCCGTGTCCCAGTAGGGGCTGGGCGAGACAAAATCCACCAACCCTTCTCGAATCCAGGTTTCCACCTCCAGGCCGATTTGATGGCACTTTTCCAAGGTCCCAGGAACTCTGATGCCGAATCCCAGCGGCCGGCCCCGACTTTCGCCGGCCCGCTGTAGCACGTTTCTCGCCTCGCGCACGTAATCGGTAAGAATGGAACGACCGGTTTCGATGTCCGAAAAGTGGTGGCCGGGCTCTCGAAGAAAGTCCCATTCAAAACCGTCCACGTCGTAGCGCACGCAGACCTCTTCCGCCAGCGCCACACGGTGAGCACGTACCTCAGGAATCGCAAAGTCTAGACCTTCATAGGTTTTACCTAGACGACCTTCGGGTGAGCTGCGCCGCTCCCCGAGCTCATACTCGGGATGGTTCGTAGAAAACACGTTTGGCCATCCGAAACGCTCTCCGTGCACGTCGTTGAATCGCATTCCAGCCCAGTATTCCATGCCTGCGGAATGGGCAGCCTCCACAGCCTGCTTCCAGGGATCTTGCCCTTTCGCCCACAGCCCTTTCATAATCTCTTGCTGCCGCCATACGCTGACAAAGTCAACCTGCTCACAATCAATCCCTCTGGCCTCTGGAACCTCCGTCGGGTAGAGCGGGGTCGCAGGGCCGTACCCGAACATATGGCAGACAACGGCATCCACTTGGGTGCCTATGAGACGCCCTACGGCCTCGTAGACGAAATCTTCGGAAGACAGAGGGGGAGAATTACGGAACAGAAAGGTGCCGTCGTTATTGTAAAAAAAGCGCGGTTGCTTAGTCATGCTTTCGCCTTGTCTCGAACTGCTGCTGTCAACGTGGCTCCCCCTTCCCTTTAGGGAAGGGGGTCGGGGGGTTAGGTCTAGCCTCTCATAGGCAAAATTCGATACTTGATATCCAGCCTCAGGTCGTGGACGCCAAATTCAGCCCTCACCATCGGGTTTCTGCGTCGAAGCACGATCTCGACTTCGTTCCATCCCTGGTGGATCCAGTCTCCGGTACGCAAGTCGTATTGCAGCATATAGTGGCCCTGGAAGGAGCCGTGCCCGTGTGCGGCCCGGTAGTGTCGCGGATGCAGCTTGAGGTGAGGCGTCTCCGGCAAGGTCCTCTCGTTCAGCTTGAACTCGAACAGATCTTCAGAGGTCAAACCGAACACACTCAGCCGCAGGGTCACGGCATCAAGAATGCCCCTGCTCTCAGCGGTCTTCAGGTCATCGCCCACCGAGAAGCGAACGGTGTGGCCGGGTCCCTCGGGCTGGGGCTCCAGAATTACCGGAAGTTGTCCCTCACCCGACGCCGTCCTTTCCCGCGGATCCTGTACCGCTTGGGCGTGGCCACCCGTCACCGCGTACTGTTTGTCCTTGAACATCAGCGTGGCTGGATCTCCGAGCTGAGACAGGACTTCTGAATCGTCGATTGCATACATCGTCGGATGATGGAAGTTGAACAGGTAGACGCCGTCTACCCCCTGACGCCACGCATTAAGCGCGCCGGCCCGTAGCGCATCTGCAGGCGACGGCCGGTCGGCACCGGGGCCAACCTCCTCCGTGATACAGCCATAGGTGCGGCAGTCTGAGTCCTTGGCGATGGCCACGAAGGCTTCGAACGGAAGGTCGGTCGCCGTATCCCAGATGGGGGCAGGCGAAATGATGTCTATCAGGCCCTCTCGAACCCAGGTCTCCAGCTCCAGCCCGACTTCTCGACATCTCTCCGGTGTGCCAGGTACCCGGATACAGAACTCCACGGGTCGGCCCCGTTTCTCGCCGATCTCCTGCAGAACTTTCCGCGCCTCACGCATGTAATCGGTCAGGACAGTACGCCCCGCTTCGATATCGGGGAAGTGATGCCCGTCGTGCCGCGTGAAATCCCACTCGAACCCATCCACATCGTAGCGGGAGCAGACCTCCGCCACCAGAGCCAACCGGTGGGCACGAACCTCTGGAATCGCGAAATTGAGCCCTTTACAGGGAACGCCCGGGGGGTGCTTTCCCGAGGCGCACTGGTCACCCAGCTTGTAGTCGGTGTGGTTCACCGAGAACTCGTTTTCCCACTCAAAGCTCCCCCCGTGCAGGTCGTTGAACCGCATCCCGGCCCAGTACTGTATTCCGGCGGCGTGAACGGCCTCCACCGCCTGTTTCCACGGATCCTGCCCCTCCGCCCAGAGCCCCTTCAGGATCTGCTGCATCCGCCACTGGCTCACGTGATCGACCTGATCGAAATCCAGGCCGCTCGCCTCCGGGACCTCCGTCGGGAAGAGCGGCGTCGCGCACCCGAACCCGAACATGTGGCAGACGATTGCATCCACCTGGGTACCAAGGTATCGGCCGACAGCTTCGTAGACGAAGTCATCCACCGTCATCGGAGGTGAGCAGTAAAGCAGAAAACTCCCATCGTTGTTGCTGAAGAAGCGTGGTTGCGAAGCCATGCGCTCTCCCTTCAATAGGTGTTTGTTTCTGATTCCGCAATCCGAATTCTGAAATCCACAATCGAGTCAGCCCCGCATCGGCAGAGTTCGATAGTTGATTTCTAATCTCAAATCGTGTACTCCGAATTCAATCCTGACTTTTGGATTCCGCCGCCGAAGCACGAGGTCCAGTTCGTTCGCGCCCTGCCGGATCCAGTCTCCAATTCGAAGGTCGTATCGCAGAACATAGTGACCGTTCGATGCAGTGTGGCCATACCCCGCGCGATAGTGGTGAGGATGCAATTCCAGTTGTGGTCCTTCGGGCAATCGCTTCCCGTTCAGCCTGAATTCAAACTGGTCTTCTGCCGTGAAATCCACGACGGTCAGTTCCAGGATCACGGCATCCAGGATGCCTCTGTTCGCGGCCATCTTCAGATCGTCGCCCACCGTGAACCGTACCGTATGCCCAGGTCCTGTAGACCGCTCCTTAAACACCGAAGGCAGCTGATGTTCGAAGGCTTCAAACATGAAACTTCCGTGAGGGTACTGTTTCACCGCCGCGTGGCCACCCGCAACCATATACTGTTTGTTTCTAGTCGCCAGGGTTTCGAGGTCTCCCAGCTGGGACAGCAGCACCGAATCATCGATGTTGGTCATCGTGGTGTGATGGAAGTTGAAGATGTAGATGCCGTCTACGCCCTGACGCCACGCATTCAGCGCTCCCGCGCGTAATGTCTCCGGGGGTGCCGGCCTGTAGGGACCGGGGCCCACTTGTTCGGATGTACACGCGTAGATGCGGCAGTCTGTATCCTGCGCCATGGCGACAAAGGCATCGAACGGGAGGTCGGTCGCCGTATCCCAGTAGGGCGCAGGCGACACAATATCCACCAGTCCATCCTTGATCCAGGTTTCCATCTCCAGCCCGATTTCGTGACATTTTTCCGGCGTTCCAGGGACGCGGATGCCGAAACCGAGCGGCCGGCCTCGTTGTTCACCGATACGCTGTATTACCTTCCGTGCCTCGCGCACGTAATCGGTAAGCACCGAACGCCCTGATTCGATGTCCGGAACGTGGTGGCCGGGCTCTCGAAGAAAGTCCCATTCAAAACCGTCCACATCGTAGCGCGTGCAAACCTCCTCTATCAAAGCCAGGCGGTGGGCGCGGACTTCCGGTATCGTGAAATCGAGACCGCGGCACGACTCGCCGGGGCGATGCAGTCCTGACCCACACTTTTCGCCAAGCTTGTATTCAGGATGGTTCAGGGAAAATTCGTTTGACCACGCGAAAATCGGACCGTGAAGGTCGTTGAACCGCATTCCGGACCAGTATTCCATGCCTGCGGAATGGGCCGCTTCAACAGCCTGCTTCCAGGGGTCCTGCCCTTTCGTCCAGAACCCTTTCAAAATCTCCTGCTGCCGCCATACTTCGACATAGTCAACCTGTTCAAAGTCGATCCCCGCTGCCTCCGGAACCTCTGTCGGGTAGAGCGGGGTCGCAGTGCCGAACCCGAACATATGGCAGACCAGGGCATCCACCTGGGTACCGGCAAATCGTCCGACCGTCTCGTAGACAAAGTCGTCGGTCGTCATCGGAGGTGACGAGTAGTGCAAAAAGCTCGCGTCGTTGTTGTAAAACATCCGAGGTGGCTGAGCCATACGGTTTTTATCTAACCTCCGCAATCCGCAATTTACCTCACCATTCATGTACCTGATGCCCATGGCCCGGAAACCAGATCGCATCCAGGATGAAGCACCACACAACACCAGCCGTGTGCCCGACAAGGAGGCCCAAAAAGACCGGCTTCGCGCGCCGGTAGAGATTCACACCACCGATGCGCATCAGGATCGTCTTGATCACCCAGGTGAAGAAGACCGGCATGACCAGCGCCGCGTTGTTGTCTGCCGCGGCAAAAGCCAGTCCGATCGGGTGAAAGGGCCACCACGAAAACCGATAGCGCAGAAACGTGAGCAGGGCCATGAGGCAGGCTCCGATCCCGTAGAAGAGCAGCCGGACCGTGTCGGGCGGTCTTGGTGACTTCATCAGTCCAAGGGTCGACGAGAAGACCCCTTTCGGATTCCCGCCAAACCATCTGAAATGGTAGCCGCCGTAGATGTGGCCGAAGTGAATCGTGGCAATGACTGAGGTCATGAGACCGGCCAGCACGCCCAGGCCCACGAACAGGAGCAGTTGACGGCGATTCCCGTGGACCGTGTCGCCCCATTTCGCGACGTGGGCAAGGCCTGGAGTGAACAGCCCCCTCATGTAATCGATCAGTGAGTAGGAAAGCAGCATCCCGGTCATCGTTGCCCTGGACAGCACGTCGGTCCCTCGCAGATCCATCACAAATGCCTGAGCCGAGACAGTCGACTGGGCATACGGGACCCCCGCCTCCGAGGCGATCCTCGCCATGCCGATGTAGATGATGCTCGTCGCGAACATGAACATTAGCACGGTCGTCATGTCCATGCCGATGCGGTTCAGCCAGAACATCGCGTAGGACAGACTCAGGATGAGTCCCAGGACACACGTCCTGTAAGACAGCATCTCCTGGCTGTCGTCCGCAGGGTAGTCCGGACGGATGGCCTTCATCAGCACGTCTCTCAAGTGATGTCGCGCGACCCACAGGCGCCAGATCACGAAGAATGCCAGGGCACCGTGGCACTGCCACGCTTCGGTCGGCGGGTCAGCGCCGAAGGAGTCCGTACCCCATCCGATCCGATAGCCCAGTCGGTTCTTGATCCCTCCCTCCACGACGTGTACCAGGAAGAAGAACCAGACGCTGAACAGCACCTGTAGATTCGCGAAGTAGGCAAATCCCATCGTGAAGAACTGGAACGGCTTTATGATCACGAACGGAGAATAGCGAGTGAAGCGAAAGAGCCCCCCGTTCGGAATCGACCGGATATCCGGAACGGCGGGAGAGAACCACGAAAGCGATTTCCAGAACAACAGCGAAAACGCCGCCGTTGCAGCGATCCAGAACAGCCACCCTCGCATGAATTCGGGGAACAGACGGGAGGATCGGGCATCGCTGGACATTTCCAGCGGCACTTCGGCCAACGGATAGGCCAGCTTTTCGTTCTCGGCCCACTGCTTTCTGAGGATGACCATCACGCAGGCGGACGCGACGAACACTGCGGTGATCAGGCTGGCCCACCAGAGCAGGGGAATCACCCAGGCCCCCCAGGGCGCCTCCATACCAGGTGGGAGGCCTTCGTAAAAGGCACGCATCGCCTCCTGATCAGTTGTGACCGTCCATGAGTTCAAGTAGGGGTGGTAGAACTCGTCCCACTGGTTTTCGGGTGAATCGAAATAGAAGGGGGCGGAGATGATGCTGAGGAAGAAACCGGTGATCCCCGCCGTCGGAACGACCGATCCTACGATCCCGATCGCCACAATCACTAATAGCTCGGAAGAGGACAGCGCGAATTGCTGCCGGAAGAGTTTGAGCAGCGGATTCACGACGGCGACCAGGAGGATGAAAATCGCGAGGAGGGTCAACTGAAACGTGCTCAGATTGAGCCGCGTGGAACGCACGATCGTCTCGGCATAAGTCACCCAGAGGTTGCCCGCGACGACGGTCGCGATTCCGAGGGTGACCGATCTGACCGTGATGCCCTGTTCCTGGACTGCCTCAGGCTCAGGACTCAAGTGAGTTACGGCTTGCGGTTCAGCCAATCCTGCCCCTTGTCACCTGCATAGTCGTAGGGGCACGGCGCGCCGTGCCCCTACGGTGTTCCCGATCCTAGATCCGGCGAATCTATTCCCACGCTGATCGGCGGATGAATTTACACGGGCGAACACAAGGTTCGCCCCTACGAGCGACGAAAAACGATTCTGCGGTACCCGGTACCCGTGTTTCGATTTCCCGGTACCCGGTTCCTAAAGGGTTGTCTCTTCTTTGAACACGTCGTACAACTCGGAAATCTTCGCTTCGAAAGGATCCCCATCGTGGGCCACCACCCGAACCGCCACGTCCACTTCTTCCCCGCGGCAGATGAAGGTCCCGCCTTTACGAAACGGATTCACGCGAATCGATCCATACGTGGCGGCGTACCACGCCACATTCCCCATAGACGGGAACTGAAAGACGGCGATCCCGACCGTTCTCCCCTCCGGATCCTTTCCGTAGTAGTCCACCCAGTCCGAATGCTGCCAGATCACATCCTCACCCTCCCGACCCTCCGAGTCCACCAGGTTGGCCCCGGCGTTGGCGTTGGGCCTCAGGAAGTCCGCCATACGGATCGTAAAGTAGCCGTGTCGCGACGGTCCCAGACGGAGGTCCCACATGGTAGGCCGGAGCTGCGACCGAACGTCGATGATGTTTGCTACATCGCCGGGAAAAACGCTGATCGTACGCATCTCCTCCGCGACGACCCGGCGGTACTTCGGGCTGTATCCCTCCTCGGGCCCCTGCCACTGCATCCTCATAATCATCTCGAGGTGGTCTTCGCTCAACTCCGTGCACTCATTCTGCGCAGTGCAGATGATGCGCCCCTCTCCCCTCCCCCGCATATCCACTTCATTCGAATAAAAGCACATCGGCGGGTCTTCGAACCGTCCGGCCGCGGAGGTCTGATACGTAAAAAAATAGTCGTTGCCGACCGTAATCGATTGATGAAAGGGATGGTCATTCGTCGACCGCTCGTTCGTGACCCCGACCCCCGAAGGCGTCAGAACCGGGTAGACGTAACACCGCCGTGAAGACTGGTTGAAGCCGGTGACCGGTTTCCCCTTCCAGCCGACCTTCACGACCCGGGTCGGATCATCCTTCCAGTCCTTTGGAACGGACAGGCCTGCGCTCTCTACTGAAAACCATTTCATGGCATTGTTCTCCTTTTACCTTGAAGGCGCGTTCCCCTGCCTCCGGATCCTCGCCGGCAGATCACCCTGCAGCGTTTCCAGAGAGTGAATCGCAAGACTGCGATCCTCCACCGGAAGCGTAACCTTCACACACCCGCGGCGGTGCGACTCGCGGAGGGCCACGGCGACCTCCAGGGCTGCGCGGCCGTCATCACCGGAACACTTGGGCGGTTGACCCGTCTCGATCGAATGGACGATGTCCTCGAGAATCGTCAGTCCCATACCCTGCATCCTTACAGGCCAGGGGAAGGGGACCTCGGCAGGCTGATCCCCCCTCAGAAGTACCAGTTCCTGTCCCTGGCCATTGGACTTGAATCGTATCATCCCCTTTTCGCCGATCACGTGGATCTCCCAACGGGCTGCCCCGGTCGGCGTGCTCCGAATGTAGGAACGCACCCCGTTGTCAAAGGCCAGGTATCCATTCCCCATCAGATCCTTATCACCGGCAGCCGCTTCATCCGACTCCATCTCTCCAAAGACCCATTCCACGTCACCCACCGCCAAGAATCGAACCGCATCGATCAGGTGGCTGCCATTGTGGGAAAGTCCGCACCTGCAGTAGCCGGTGACTTGAAGGATTTGACCCAGCTCTCCCTCATCGATCAACCGCCTGGCTTGGGAGTAGAACGGGTGCCAGCGTCTCGAGCAGTTGACTGCGAGTGTGACACCATTCTCGCGGCAAACGTTCACCATGGCGTCAGCCTCCTCGAGACTGATCGCGATCGGCTTCTCCGCCCATATCGCCTTCACGCCGGCGCGCGCCGCATCCTCTACGATGCCGGCCCGGATCTTGGCCGTTGTGCAGACGCTAACGATATCCAGCTTTTCATTCGCCAGCATCTCTTTGTAATCACTGTAGAGATGATCGGAGGACAGCCCCCATCGCTCACCGAATATCCCGCGCTGCTCGTCGTGCGGATCCGCTCCCGCTGAGAGTTCGGTCAGCGGCGATGCCACATAGGTGGGTCCGTGACAGTAAGGGATGAAGACCGTGCTGCCAGGCTTCATCTCATCATCAAAGGTACTCCCCATGCGGCCCAATCCGATGACCGCGGCACGATATGCCATGTATCAACCCTCCAGTCTTCAATTTTCTCCGACAACCCAGACTGAATTCTTCGCCGGTCGGCTTACGATGCCGGAGTAGTGGTGAGCCTTGCAGATCACTTTTCCCTCTTCCTCGATCTCTGTCGGCTGTTCGATCACGAAGTCAGCGAAGCCGGGGGCGTTGAAGGCCACGAACGCCAGACGAAGCGCCTCGATCTTTCGCGCGTAGCGCTGACTCAAGTCCGGATACAGCACCGGCCCAGTGTCTACCTGGTAGACTCCCCTGTCCGGATCCGCATTCATGGTTTTGACAGGACACTCGATGATCGCGCGCATCTCGGTCTCCTCATCCCAGATCTCTGTCTGGCTCACGAACGGAAGACCTTTCAGCGCGACCCGGATGATCCCCGCATCGTCCAGCTCTTTAACCGGCTCCGCCTCCCGGATCACGAATCTGGGACCTCCCCAGACCGCCTTTGCCTCGCGGTACTCCAGGTAATTCTCGTTTAAGAACGCGTGCCTCCGGAAGATCGCGACGTCCGCCTCGCTGAAGACCGGAAGGAAGTCGTAGTTGGGGTCCTGGAACAGATCCTTTTCGGCGAAGGTGTGCTCGCTCTTACAGGAGGCACACTGATAGAACTCGTCTTTTGTCTGCTCTCGGTCATCTATCAGCGTACACCGGGACTCGAGCCAGAACTGAGGTGCGTTCCTGGCTCCTGTCCCGTTCGAGCAGACGAACGATCTTGCATAGTCGGTGCATGTCATCAGGATTTCATCCCTCCAGGATCGCAGCTGCCTTCAGGCACGGAACTTAACTGATACCAGTCAGGATACAGCTCACAACAATGTCTGAAATATTGGAAGAATCGACTGGACTGCTCGGATTTGAGATCAGCAACTTCTCTCGGTTAAGAATGCACTTGGTAACCGCATAAAATGACCCGGATTCAGAAAATCGACCCTTGCGTAGTGATGCCTCGTGAAACTTTCTTGCCACTAACAACCTGCCTTTTTAGGAATGAAGCACCTCTAGTCACGGGCTCCGTTGAAAAGGCTAGAAGCCCATTCCCCGACTGGAGTCGGGTCCCACAGCAAATGGTGCCCTTGGTGCTCTGTGACACACTCTCTCAGCCGGCAATCACTGTGGGACCGGTCTCCAGACCGAGAACCGGCCCCTAAGCTCTTTTTGATGGGGCCGGATCAGAAAGCCGGTGCTTCACTACTGTGGCACAGCCACGTCGGCCAGCCACGAATGACCTCTCTACCTCTAGTCTGCGCGGGTCTCAAGGTCCCCGCGGTGTTCCTCAAGAATGGCCTCTGAAAGTTCCTCCGACTTTACGGCGTCGTCCAGCGAACTCCAGGGTGTCGTATCGTTCAGGATGCAGTCCGCGAAGTGTCGCGTTTCGTTGAAGTCTGCCCCACCGACCGCATCCAGATCGAGGGGCTCGTCGACACGCTGCTGATCCACATAAAGCGTGACCTTTGCATCGGCCGAAGAGGTGAGGTCCACGTAAGCCGAAATATTCTCACTGTGAGCCTCCGCGGTCTGAACCCGGGCACCGACCCCGTACTGACTGATCATCGTCCCGTGACAGTCATTGTCGAAGTGGATGATTGCGTTGTATCTCGGCGTGCCTTCCTGATCCCCGTGCCAGGCGTGTGCGAACACCTCCACGGCCCTCGCCGTCTCAGTACCTGAGCTCCCCGCGAGCCATCGAAGCAGGTCCACGTGGTGTATCGCGTCACACACGATCTCCGGAGGATGAAACTCTTTGACGCCAGGGACGGCAAGCCCGGAGACTGGCTTGTGATAATCGGCGGCGACGTGTGTCGCCCCGCCACGCTCCTGCAAAAGGCGTCGCACCGCGAGGACCTCCGGCCGGTAGCGCCGGTTGAACGAGACGATCGCTTTGCCCTTGCTCTTGCGCGTGGCATCGCGCATCTCTACCGTCTCTCCCACGTTCATTCCAGGCGGTTTCTCGACCGACGTATGCAGGTCGCGTCCCAGGCACTCCAGTACGATCGGTGTCTGGTGCCAGGTCCGAGTTTCGACGTAGACCACGTCCAGCTCCGCCTTGTCCAGCATCTCGCGGTAGTCGCTGAAGCCCAGTTCCGGATGGTGTTTCGCTTTCGCTGCTTCCAGCCGTTCATCATCGACCTCCGAGACTGCCATCAGCGCCATCCGTGGTTCCGACGCGATCATCGCGAAGTGACCTTGCGCGTGTGCTCCGCATCCGATCACGCCTACCTTCAATTCTGCCATCGACGGTTCACCTTTCTCTCAGAGGAGTTTCTTCCTATGCGGGTGGGCTCGGTGGAAATTTTTTGTAGTAAGGCATCAGCGGCCGAAGCGCCTCAGTGAGCTCGTCCTCTTCCGCCGGCGTGAGATCGACGAATCCAAGTTCCGACTTCGGTGAAGCCAACCTGGCCGACGCGAAGATCCCCCGCCGTTCCATGATCAGCTTGTTGTTGTACTGACCCTTGATGTACCCCCTGACAAACTGGAGCACGTCAACATCTCGATCGATGCGCCTCGCCTCCTCTTCGTTTCCGGCCTCCATGGCATCGATCACCGCCATGAACGGCTCGATCACATCCGCGGAAGACATGAACATCCGCGCGCCCGCCAGGTAGCCCAGCACGAGTGGGGAACCCACCATGATATTCAGATAGTCCTCGCCTCCCGACGTCTTCAGAAGCTGGGAGACTCGGCGAACGGCATCGAGGGGTGCCTCTTCCTTCATGTAGCGGATGTTCGGGCTCTCCTTGGGAAGTCTTGCAAGCCGCTCGGTCGGTACGACCATGTCACCCATCCCACCCACGGAGTGTACCAGGTTGGGTAGAGACACGGATTCGGCCGCCGCCTTGACACAGGTGAGGATATCTTCCACGTGGCGGATCCAGGGCGGTACGACGATCGCGATCATATCCGCGCCCATATCCTCGGCCCGTCGGGCCGCCGCAATAAGATCGGGGATGGAGATCCCGGCAACGGTCGCGCAGACCGGCGTTCGGTCCTTGCAGACCTCCAGCGTGATCTCCAGGCAGCGAACGCGCTCCTCTTCGCTCAGTGTCCAGGTTTCACACCCTCGCATACCAGGAACGGCAAGACAGGTCCCCACATCCACGACGTGTTCGACCTGGCGCGCGTAGGATTCATAATCGACACGACCCCCCTCCAGCAGCGGCGTCTTGATGAGCGTCGAGACCCCTCGCGGTGCTTGTTCCGGATCGAACAGATCATATCGGGCCATTCAGTTCCTCCCATTTCCTTAAAGCGTGTGTGCCTCAGCCGTGAAGAGACGCCCCACCGGGGCGTCTCTTCACGAACCACGAATTGCTAACGACGATCAACGATCAACCGGTTTTTTCCCTTTGTTCTTTCAGCCACTCTTTGGCCGGGTTCAAAATCAGCTCCATACAACTGATCACCGAGGCGACCTCGCTATACGATTTCTTGCCACGTGCGTGGACGGCATCCGTGATCTTCTGCTGGAATGCCTTTACTTCTGGATGATCGCGATCCCCATAGAGGCCCAGGGACTGGGCGATGTCTTTGGGACCCGACAGGTAGTAGTCGATACCGTCGACGTCCAGGATCGCATCCAGCTCGTTCAGCACATCCACGTGTTCCAGCTGGAAGCCGGTCGTGATCTGTGAGTTCGCTTCTTCCATATATTCACGGGTTGACGACGTGCCCCAGGACCACATCGATCGCGAACCAGAGAGGCCCCGACCACCCTCGGGATAGAACTTGCAGATGCTGGCCAGCGTCCGGGCCTCCTCCGCGGTCCTCACGTCGGACGCGTGGATGCCCAGACATCCGACATTAAGCATGTTCGAGATCTCGTCCGGGTTCACGCTGCCCACCCGGGCGATGGGTGTCACACCGTACATCTCGGCAACACGCACGCAATCCACGAGTTTCTCCGGGTTCGTATCACCGAAACAGTGGAGCTGTACAAAGTCGAAGCCAGCCATCCCCGCCCATTCCACGTATATCGGAGCGGAGTGCTCGAATGTACAGCCGTAGGCACGCTCCCCGGCATTCATCTTTTTTTTGATATTGTTGATTTTCAAGGCCTCTCCTTTCGAGCCGTTCGTCTTGGAGACGCCCCATCGGGACGTCTCTACACGACCAACGATTTACGATCCACGATTCGCTGACTTTTGTTCCTTGAGCCAATCCTTTGCCGAGTTCAAAAACAGGTCCAGGCAATCGGTCGTCGTGGCGCACTCAGTATACATCTTCTTCCCGTGTGCGTGGACTGCATCGGCGACCTTTTGTTCGAACGCCATAACTTCAGGATGATCGGTGTCGCCATAGAGGCCCAGAGACTGAGAGATGTCTCTGCGTCCTGACAGGTAATAGTCGATACCGTCAACATCAAGGATCGCGTCCAGCTCCTTCAGCATATCCACGTGCTCGAGCTGGAAGCCGGTGGTAATCTGGGAGTTCGCTTCTTCCATATACTCCCGCGTAGACGATGCGCCCCAGCTCCACATCGATCGCGATCCGGCAAGTCCCCGCCCTCCTTCAGGATAGAACTTGCAAATCTCGGCCAGTGTCCGAGCTTCCTCCGCGGTCCTCACGTCAGACGCGTGGATGCCCATGACCCCGATATCCAAGAGGTTCAGGATCTCGTGAGGATCCACGCTGCCCACCCGAGCGACGGATGTAACCCCGTGGAACTCTGCAGCGCGCAGGCAATCCAGGAGTGTCTCCGGGTTGACCGCGACGTGACAGCAGGAGAACTCCACGAAGTCAAACCCGGCCATCCCCACCCACTCCACGTGTGTTGGCGAGGAGTACTGGATGCCGCAGCCGTAGGCCATCTCTCCGGCGTCCATCTTTTTGCGAATATTGTTGATCTTCACGTAATGTCTTTAGGCCTTAGAGACGCCCCACCAGGGCGTCTCTACACGAGTTATTCACCTATGCATTTTGCGCCTTCAGCCAGTCCCTGGCAGTATCCTGAAACAGCTCCATGCACCCGATCGTCTTGGCCACCTCACCATGCATCTTTTTTCCTCGGGCGTGAATGGCGTCGGTGATCTTCTGTTGGGTCGCTATTACCTCGGGCTGACTGCTGTCACCATAATGCCCCAGGGACTGAGCGAGGTCCTTGTGCCCACTCATATAGTAGTCGATACCCTCAACGTCCAGAATCGCGTCCAGCTCCTTCAGCACATCGACGTGCTCGAGCTGAAACCCGGTCGTGATCTGGGAGTTCGATTCTTCCATATACTCGCGTGTAGAGGCTGCGCCCCATGTCCACATCGATCGCGATCCGGCAAGACCCCGTCCACCGTCAGGATAGAACTTGCAGATTTCGGACAGCGTCTTAGCTTCCTTCGCGGTCCTGACATCTGATGCGTGGATGCCCAGTATACCGATATCCAAGAGGGTCAGGATTTCGTACTCGTCCACGCCGCCCGTCCGGGCGACGGGCGTCATCCCATACATCTCGGCAGCATGGATGCAATCCAGGAGTGTCTCCGAGTTGATCGCGCTGTGACAGCAGTCGAATAGCACGAAGTCGAACCCTGCCAATCCTGCCCATTCTATGTGCGTCGGATAGGAGTACTGGAATGTGCAGCCATATGCCATTTCCCCGGCGTCCATCTTCTTTCGGATATTGTTGACCTTCATCCTAACTCCTCGCAAGTTGGCCTATATCCTTCGACATTCGACAATCGATATTCGATATTCTCTTTTGACTCTGGCCTCTACCTACCCGACTTCCTCCTTGAAGGACGCGTATAGCTCTGCGATTCCCGCCTCTTCCGGCGTGCCGTCGTGGGCCACGACGCGAATCGCCACATCCACCAGGTCTCCGCGGTTCACGGTTCTCGCGTCCAGCCTGAACGGATTGATGCGAATCGATCCGTAGTCCACCAGGTACCAGGGAACACCCAGGGAGGGGAATTGGAACAGGGCGATCCCGGCGGTCCGGCCTTCCGCATCCGGTCCGTAGAAGTCGACCCAGTCCGCGTGTTGCCAACAGATTTCCTCGGCACCAACCCGACCCTGCGAGTCGACGAGCATCCCGGTAAGCTTTGTCCCATCGGGCTCCGAGACACGGAGATGGTCGGCCACGCGGACCGTGAAATAAGAGTGGCGGCACGGACCGATCCGAAGGTCCCAGTCGGTCGGCCGCACCTGAGACCTCACGTCGACGATGTTGGCGGTTTCGCCCGGCCGCACGTCGATCGTTCGCGCCTCCGTGGCCATAATCCGTCGGTGAGGCGGCACGCCCCACTCCTCGGGACCCTCCCAGTTGAGCCTCTGCGTGATCTGGAGGTGGTCGTCGGCCAGTTCCGTGGCCTCGTTCTCCGCCTGTGAAATGATCCTGCCCGCATCACGTCCCTGGAAGGGCCAATCCCAGTAGAAATTACGTGCCGGTTCCTCCACCCTTCCCTCTGGAGAGGACTGGTAGACGTAAAACTGGTCCGTTCCGATCGTCACCGATTGGTGCCATGGGTGGTCTCTGATCGACCGCTCGGTCGTGACGGGCACGCCGGCCGGAGATAGCACGGGGTAGATGTAAGAGCGGTAGGCCGCCTGATTCAGGCCGGTGATCATCCGTTCCTTCCAGCTCACCTTCATGAGTCGGGTCGCCTCGTCCTCCCACCGCTCGGGAATGGACTGGCGTTGGGTCTCCAGCGAAAAATATTTCAAGGGACGCCCTCCTCGAATGTGTTTGGAAATTCGAACAACCTACTGCCACGCGAACCCGTAAAGCCTCGCGCGCATCAGAAAGATGCGTAGCTGGTGACCGCTCGAAGGGCAGGCCTCGCCGCCTTTCCACGAGAGAACCGCGCACTTGTGATCGCCGCTCAGTCCCTGGCAATCATCCCGACCGAACCCTGGAATTACTTCGCCGCGCGCGTCTACCAGTTCTGCCATCACGAACCCGTCGGGCCGAGTGACCGCGTTCACAATCAGCTTCTTTCCCTCAGTGTCCTCCATCGGTTGCGTCTCGAGCATCGCTTCTCTGTGTCCGCCCGAGGCCGGAACTGCTGCCCACATGCGTCCCTTCTCCCACGAGGCCCGGCACAGGGCCCCATAGAAGTGCAGCATGCCCGGCTCTCTCGAATACAGGTCTCCGTGGACACCCTCCAGGGCGCCGTAAAAAATCACGAGTTCGTCCCCATCCTCGACGAGTGTTCGCGTGGGCCAGATCTGTCCCCCGCCGTAATCGCCGAGCGGCTCCAATCCGAGCGCGGGGCGGCGGGACGGCCGCCACCAGCCGCTGTCTGAGTAGGGCGGGTAGGTCTTGATCGGAAGGCCGGTAGGAGAAACCGCAAGCTGAAGATGCATCTCCTGGTGGATGCCGTTGAAAATCGCCGTCAGGCCGATGTAACCGTCGTTGTACGGATAGCGGCCCACCTCCATGATCTGGTCACCCTGCGCGTCGAGCGAATCCGGGACCATCATCGGGATCGACTCCGACCAGTTGTAGCCATCCTCACTCCTTGCCTGCCACCCGATCCGGCATTTGCTCCCGGCGACATCGAACGCGGCCCTGCCGCCCGGGTACATCGGGATCGAGTACTTGTGATGGCAGACGTACGTCCCGTCCGACGCCTTGTGAACGTAGAGCGTATCCGCGCTCGAGATCGGAACCGGGCCCTGGTCCGGGCGCCAGTGGATCCCGTCCACGGAACGGTAGCGATACGACTGGCGGCCCGGTACCGCGTCCGGACCGAACCCGGCCACGAGACCGGCAGGGCAGTTCAGGGCGGCGTCGCGAAAGCAGAACATCTCGTATGGCTCATCCGGATTCGCCTCCGGATCGACGAACACCGAAGCGTAGGTCGTCCGTCCGCCGGTGTCGTAATCCAGGAGGATGTTTGTCCTCGAGTGGCCCTCGACCGGACAGACGTCCAGCTCCGGGCGTTCCCAATCGACCCCGTCTTCGGACCGAAGGTGGACGAGCCGGTAGCCCAGCGGCCCGCTTCCATCGTAAGACAAATCTTCCTCGATGCCGACGACCCACGCCTTGAAGACACCGTCGATCGGGTCTTTCAGGATCGTTCCGTGACCGCCGCAGGGGCTGGCGCTGTCCCACGGAAATTTCGGCTCGAGCAGCGGATTGGTTTCGTGCTTCCTGGCCGGCTCGACCCGCCAGCTGATGTTCTGGCGATCTGCGAAATCGTCCGCATAGATGATCGGAGGATACTTCTCATAGTCGTACATCGGTTTCTCCCCTGGTTTCACTTCCTGCTCAGCCACAGCCTGACATAGTACCGCCGCTTCTCAGGCTCAGGATGATCCTCGAAGGCCGTGCGGTTGTGCAGAATCCATCGGTTGTTCGTGAAGAGCATCTGCCCTCGCTCCAGGCTGAACTCGACCCTCAAGTCCTCTCGCTGCACCAATCTCTCCATCATCTCAAGCGCCGCCTCCCGATCCGCAGTCAGCGGTCTCTCAGCAAGCCGATGGCCCACCTCAACGTACAAATTCATGTAACGGTGGATCAGCTCCGACCCGTCCCAGCGATAGATCGGCGTCTCCGTAAACGGGTCCTCCCCCTCGCGGAACTGGCCCCTGCGGTCGAAGCAGAAGACGTCATACAGCCTCTCCAGAACCTCCTTGTGATTTTCGAGCAGCGCGTTGTGAACCGCAACCGCGCTCACGAGCTGGCTTTCGCCACCCGACTTGGCCGTCTGAAGACACAGCAGTCCGACAATGTCGGGCACGTGCGGGTTGAACGCCCCGTCGGTATGGAAGGTGCTCTCCGCGTTGGTGACGGAGAACCGGGCCCCTTCTGCAACGTTTTGGCCGGTGTCCGTCACATCGTAAAGCAGCGTCCCCTTGATGTCCTGGTCGAACGGGTCCCCCAGGATCTGACCGATCAGCCAGTAGATCCGCACGACCTCCTCTGTCGAGCGGTTCTCCAGCGGTACCCTGTCGATCACCGCGAATCCCCGGCCTGATTCGATCGCCTCCGAGACCGGAGCGAGAGCGGATCTACTTAGGGAAAGGTCCTCCTGTCGGACGCGGATCTCCGTCGTCGGTCCCTCCACCCCCTGCGCGGTTCTCACCAGCTCCTCAAAACACGCTTCGGACAGAACTGTGGTCCAAGCTTCCTGTGGGTCGGCGGTTTTCGCCGTCCAGGCGCGTTTATCTTTGATGGATTCGGTGAGAACTTCGGTCATCTAGGACGTCCCTAGCTTCCCATGATGCGGGGATGGTCAGCCGGCTCTTTGCCGCCATAGAGCCACGACATCGGCAATACTTTCACCTTCTCGATAAACCCGTGAAAATCCTCGTTTGGATTCGTCTTGATCAGCTGCGCGCGGGTCTCGTGCTCGCTGTAGAGGTAATAGCGATGGGAAATGATCACCCGGTCCTTCAGCACCAGAGCAGAGGGATAGGTCCACACGCCATATTCGTCCGTAGGGGTCACATACTCCGCTTCGCGCTCCGGCGCAGGGATGTCCGGATCGTAATGATGCTCCTCTGGACGCACCGGCTCGATCGGGCCGGGCTCGACGCGCGTTTCTTCGTGCAACGACGTCACATTCTGGAAGAACTCCCACACGCTCCCCCCGTTCCTGCTGATCGCGGTCGAGATCCGAGACCGGTGATAGCCGCGCCGGATCTCGTCTGGGCCCTGCTGGTTCCAGACCGCAAGCAGGTGACCGTTCGGCAGCGTCCGGATCTGACCCGGGGCCGTCGACGTCGCGAGAGAGGTCGGCTCGGGGCGCGTCCACGTATCTCCGTTGTCAAACGACCAGGCCTGAAACAGACGTCCGACACCGGAGCGCAGGAACATCAGAAGGACTCCTGGCTCCACTTCGGTGACGGACGGCTCGTTCAGGTAGCTGACGACGGTGCCGTAGTCGAGATAGACGAGGAGTTCCCCATCCTTGTTCGTCTGCCAGGTCGCCCCGTCATCGTCTGAAAGGTAGACGAACGAACAGGAGAACCCCATATCAAAAAAGTGGGCGTTCGTGGAAACCCACTGCCCTCTTACCAGCTTTCCCGGCCAGGGACCGGGAATATCGTTCGCGGCGGACCCCTGTCCTAGCGAGCAGTAGACCGGTACGACCAGGCGTCCCGAGGAGGTCCGAATCATCGTGTCGTGGTAGTCTGCGACCGTAATGAAATCAGGTGATAGGCGAAGCGGAAGCCCCCACGTCTTTCCCCCATCCTCAGATCGCCGGAACGTCTCACAAACTTTTGCTCCTTGTCCCTCCGATGGGAGTTGATCGCAGTTGGTCATCCCAATCGCGTTCCCCTCCAGCCTCGCCAAGGACCGGCCCTGCACCAGCTCTCCATTAGAATCTCTACATTCATAGGGCTCCGACCAGGTGATCCCCCCGTCGTCCGACGTCGAGAACTTCGTGCCCGAGATCTTCAGAACGCTGCCATCGGCACGTTCGACGTAGCCGCACGCGAAGTGATACGAGATATCGTGCATCGCGAGCGCCTCTTCAGGACGTGTCATCGGTACGTTGCTCATTTTTACCCTCTCACGTTAAATAAACCTGCGAAGCATCAGCCTAGAATCCCGACCAGGAAATCTTATTGTTCGGATTGTCTGCCGGATCCTTGCCGCCATACAGCCACGACAACGGAAGCACCTTCACCTTTTCGATCCAGTCGTTTCGCTCCCCATTCTTGAGCAGCTCCGCGCGCGTTTCGTGCTCGGTATAGAGGTAGTAGCGATGCGAAATGATCACCCGGTCCTTCAGAACCAGCACGGACGGATAGGTCCACACCCCGTATTCATCGGCAGGTGTCACATACTCCGCCCTACGCTCAGGCGCCGGCATGTCCGGCCTGTAGTGGTACTCTTCCTGACGAACCGGTTCGATCGGCCCCGGCTCCACGCGTGTCTCCTCGTGCAGCGACGTCACATTCTGGAAGAACTCCCACACGCTCCCTCCGTTCCGGCTGATCGCCGTTGAGATACGCGACCGAATGTAGCCACGCCGGACCTCCTCTGGACTCTGCTGATTCCAGACCGCCAACAGATGGCCGTTCGGCAGTGTCCGGATCTGACCTGGCGCCGTCGACGTGGCAAGCGACGTCGGTTCGGGACGCGTCCAGGTCTCCCCGTTGTCATACGACCAGGCTTGAAACAGACGCCCGACACCGGTGCGCAGGAACATCAGCAGCGTTCCCGGTTCCACCTCCGTCACGGACGGCTCGTTCGCGTAGCTGACGACCGTGCCGTAGTCGAGGTAGACGAGCAGTTCCTCGTTCTTGCTCTTTTCCCAGGTCGCCCCGTCGTCGTCGGAATAGTAGACGAACGAACAGTAGAACCCCATGTCAAAAATGTGGGCACCTACCGAGACCCACTGCCCCTTCACCAGCTTGCCGCCCCACGGTCCGGGGATATCGTTCGGAGCCGTCCGCTGTCCCATCCCACAGTAGACCGGCATGATCAGACGGCCCGAGGAAGTGCGAATCATCGTGTCGTGGTAGTCCGAGACCGAATAGACATCTGGTGAAACGCGAAGCGGAAGGCCCCACGTCTTGCCTCCGTCTTCCGAGCGCCTGAATGACATGTAGTTATACACATCCGGATCCTGCGGTGCGCTAACCACGTTGGAGATCCCGATCGCGTTCCCCTCCAACCTCGCCAGAGATCGGCCCTGCACCAGCTCGCCATCAGGATCGTGACACTCATAGTAGTCCGACCAGGTGATTCCCCCGTCGTCTGAAGTCGTGAACTTCGTGCCAGAGATCTTGAGAATGCTGCCATCGGCCCGTTCGACATAGCCGCACGCGTAGTGATGCGTGATGTCGTGCATCGCGAGCGCTTCTTCCGGGCGCGTCATCGGTACGTTGCTCATCTCATCCCTCTCGAGTTTTAGCGTTAGAATTTAATCCAGACTTGGAGTTTACGACCCAGCGATGCGTGGACTATCAGCCGGCTCCTTGCCGCCATAGAGCCAGGACATTGGCAGCACCTTCACCTTTTCAATCCACCCATCGCGTTCGCCGTTCTTCAGCAGCTCCGCGCGTGTCTCGTGTTCGCTGTAGTAGTAGTAGCGATGCGAAATGATCACCCGGTCCTTCAGCACGAGCGCAGACGGGTAGGTCCACACACCATATTCATCCGTCGGCGTTACATATTCCGCTTCACGTTCCGGTGAAGGCATGTCCGGGTTGTAATGATACTCCTCGGGACGGACCGGCTCGATCGGTCCCGGCTCCACGCGCGTCTCCTCGTGGAGGGACGTCACATTCTGGAAGAACTCCCACACGCTCCCCCCGTTCCGGCTGATTGCCGTCGAGATCCGTGAGCGGTGATAGCCATGGCGGATCTCCTTCGGACTCTGCTGGTTCCAGACCGCGAGCAGGTGTCCGTTCGGCAGCGTCCGGATCTGACCCGGAGCCGTCGACGTGGCAAGCGACGTCGGCTCGGGGCGCGTCCAGGTCTCCCCATTGTCAAACGACCAGGCCTGAAACAGACGACCCAGTCCGGAGCGCAGGAACAGCAAAAGCGTACCCGGCTCTACTTCAGTGACGGATGGCTCGTTCAAGTAGCTGCACACGGCACTGTAGTCCAGGTTAACCAGCAACTTCCCGTCCTTGTTCGCCTGCCAGGTCGCCCCGTCGTCATCTGAATAGTAGACGAATGAACAGGAGAACCCTATGTCGAAGAAGTGGGCGTTCGTCGAGACCCACTGCCCCTTCACCAGCTTGCCCGGCCAGGGCCCTGGAATGTCGTTGGAGGCAGATCGCTGCCCCAGTGAAGTGTAGACCGGCATAATCAAACGCCCCGAGGAGGTCCGAATCATCGTGTCGTGATAGTCATCTACGGAAAACTCTTCCGGTGAAACGCGAAGCGGGAGGCCCCACGTCTTGCCTCCGTCTTCCGAGCGCCTGAATGACATGTAGTTATACACATCCGAATCCGATGAGCTAACTACGTTGGAGATCCCGATCGCGTTCCCCTCCAACCTCGCCAGAGATCGGCCCTGCACCAGCTCGCCATCAGGATCGTGACACTCATAGTAGTCCGACCAGGTGATTCCCCCGTCGTCTGAAGTCGTGAACTTCGTGCCAGAGATCTTGAGAATGCTGCCATCGGCCCGTTCGACATAGCCGCACGCGTAGTGATGCGTGATGTCGTGCATCGCGAGCGCCTCTTCCGGGCGCGTCATCGGTACGTTGCTCATCTCATCCCCGTCAAGTTTGAGTGAAAGCGAAAAGCCCCGAGATACGAGATACGTATGTCTAGATCCTGACCTTCGGTGCGCACCCACTTGCGACCAGCCGACCGACCTCGGCCGCGATCTGCTTCCGGACTTCGGCGATAAACGCCACCGTCGTCGGTCCCACAGTGCGCGTCTCCACCCCGTAATCGCCGAACCCGAACACCAGTTCCTCCTTCACCAGGTCCTCCGGGCCGTCGAAATAATAGGTCCGGGTCCCCCGAAGCTCGGCCGGAAATCCCTTCCAATCCTCCCCTGACACGTTCGAGTTCGCCATCACCACCATCGGCCGGTCTTCCTTCGTGTCGATCGGCTGGTACTCGATTTCAACATCTCCGAGTTGAACCTGCCTGTACCACTCCGGCGCCCAGACTCTCACGCTGTAGGTCTCTCCAGGTGTGACCCAGTCCCGCATCTGCCGACGGAGTCGTGTGAACTCGTGCCACCGCTTCAGTTCCCGCACGTGATAGGGCGGAAGGCCGCTCTCCGCTTCGAAACTCGACACGTCACCTTCCGAACGCAGGTCGTTGAACACCGAGAACCAGTTGGCGTAGGCCCGCATCGAGCGCGAGAACCGCATCTTTCTCTCCAGCTTCCGAAATGGCTTCGCGCCGTCTACGATCACCACGTGAGGCATCCCGTCGCTCAGCTCTCTCACGAACGTCTCAGGAAAGACCGGAGGCGTCTTCAAACGGTATGCGTGACCCGATTCTACGCGATCGTAACGAAGGGAAAACCCATCCTTGAGTTGCTCCGCGATCGGCTCCACCACCCACTGTCGCCCGTATCGATCGTTTCCAATCACCACGACGTGTCGTTCCGTGCGGGCCTTGAACGCCTTCAAAAACTCCAGAAACAGGAATGCTTCATAAGCCGTCCGTTTCACCTGGCGCATCTCATCCATGTCGAGACGAATCGGCACCTCCTTCTGAGGAGGGAGCGGCTTGAGGTCCTGGAACATTTCATATAGCTCTTCATCCGTCTTGGGATGACGCGTAAATCGGTTGTAGACCGAGAACCGCAGGAACTCCAGCTCGCGTGCGAGCGGATCGTCGATGTGAAACTTCCCGCTATCCCGGGCCGCCCTCAGAAAATCCATTCGCTTAAGCAGGGACTCGAAGTCGTTCTTTTGGGAGAGATATACCATCAGCCTAGGGGTGAGCGAAACCCCTTCGTTGTTCCACGTGTTGATCCCTGAAAACCACTCGATGAGCCGCCTCAGCCGATTCAGCGTCTCCGCCTTTGAATAGTGTTTCAGGAACGGCTCGATCTGGACGACGCCCAGCACCGGCCTCGATCCGTGCATCCGAATCAGGATGTCCGTCACATCGGTCATCTCGTGAGACTTGAGGACGCCCGCGTACCTCTCATATGCCGTGCGTTCCCCGATCCTTTTGTCCCTCTCTACGGATCGAAGATGATCCGTAAGGCGCTTCGCCGCCTTGGTGATCTTCGCAGGGACCCTTCGTGCCTCTGGAAGCCGGACACGCCCCTCCAGAATCTCTGCATACCAATGGGCATGGACCTCTGCCTCAGCACCTTCGGCACCGATCCTTCCGAGGCGCGCAAGCTCACGAGCGAATCCCGCGGCACAGAGCGGGATCTCCCTCTCGCCCTTCTTCGCGAGGCGGTCGAGTCTCTCCCTGAAAGAGGCCGGCAAACTCGACCGCTCATTCAGATATTTTCCGAGAAACCCGTCTGCGGACCGGGGAGGACTTTTGTGGGCGGATTCGACCAGCCTTCGAATTTCCGTGAGGGCCAGGGATGGCGTTGCCACGCCATCTTCAGAACGCAACACAACCCAGCCCGCCACGTCGGCAAGATGCGACCCGTTCAACAGATAGCGCCGCCAGACCCCATCCCTTCCACCATCGCCAACCGCCGCCTGGAGATCGGCGCTGGCCGGTCCTTTGTGCCCGATCTTTTTCTCGTATTTGACCAGAACCTCGATCGATTTCTGGGTCTCTTTCAGATTCAAATCCGCGCTCCTGTTCTAAATTCCGGGCCCCTCAACCATCTATGACGACCAGTCTGTACTTCTCCACGCCGGAAACCTCAAACGCGATCCCATCATCATCAGACTCGAAGTGGACCTCGCGACCTTCGGGTTCCTCCGGGCTCAACTCTATACATCGAGCGGGCCTCGCGAACTCGGGGATGGCAACAGAAACGCGCAGGTCGGGCCCGGGACTTACGGATTCGAAATTGAGCAGGTGGATCAGCAGCCGATCCGGTTCGGTCTGCCGGCGGACCTCCACGATGAACGAGGGGGGTGCTTCGACCTCGACCGACAGGCGCCCGCCTGCCGCCCATCTGACTGCCTCCAACAGATCCTTCCAGTTCTCCGGACGTCTCCAGTCGAAGGGTCCTAAAGGGTCATCTGCAGTGGCCACGATGGAGGGAGCGATGGCCGCCCGCCCCCGGCCGATTCGCGCTTGAGTCACGCCGTTCTCCAGTGTTTCCACCTCGTCGGCGAGCGCCCTGAGAACGTTCGTCAGGGTCTCGGTTCTGACGCGGTGCCACGCATCGTGCGTTCCCGAATTCTCTACCAGCACGACCCCACCCCCGGCCTGAAGAAACGCCTCGAGGAACCGGACCTGATCCTCGCTGATGCATTCCTGACCGGCCAGCACGAGCACCCGGTAGGGGCAGCCTTCGTTCAGGTCGCGGTCGAACGCGAGTGTGAAGGTCACGGCGGATTGAATGAGCGCCTGCTCGAAAAACCAGACATCCCGGTGAGGATCGACTGCATTGAAGGCCATGGAACTGAAGCTGCGAACGACCGCCACGTCAGTCACGGGCTCGGTATCTACGAACCGAGATCGATGCTTCAGAAAGAAGGCGAAGTCCGGCGAGCGGAGATTTTTCTCGATCTCTTCCACCTCTCCGCCCTCCCACATCATGCCCACGCATCCGATCGTTGGGCCCCCCAGGACCATCGGTTCAAGGACCGGCAGCCTGGCGTCCTTGCTGAACCTTCGGAACCGGGTCGTGTGAGGTCCGAGTGCGTAGGAAAAGAGCACGTTCCCCAGAGACTGCGCTGCCTTGAAGGTCCGGATCCTCGAAATGAGCCGCCCGTCCTCCAGTCGCGGCTCGGCGTTCTCCTCGGTCCAGAACACATCCCCGTGCACCACCAGCCGCGGCAGGTCGACGCCGCAGTAGTAGCGCCAGTTGCCGGGACGGATACCGCCCGGATTGCACTCGACGGCCACCTCGGGATTGAGCTCCAGGATCAGATCACTCATCTCCCTGTAGAAATCGGTGAGGCACTCGCTGCCAAACTCCATCCAGTCCTGTAC
Organism: Candidatus Latescibacterota bacterium; assembly: GCA_965248435.1. Lineage (GTDB taxonomy): Bacteria > Latescibacterota > UBA2968 > UBA2968 > CBDFJH01. Next base: position 3,670,220 of record OZ252100.1, on the reverse strand, counting down.
GGAAGGATCGCGGACCAGGGGATACTTCTCCGGAGGAACCGTCTTCGGAAAGATCGGCGGCCGGATACGAGAGAGGTCTGTGAATCCGTATCGCTCGAGCCGGATCGACGCGTCCCGGTATTTCGTCTCCAGGAACTTTGAGAATTTTCTGACGCACTCCCCGCAGTGGCAGGCCGGCTCCGCGCTGTCCCCGAAGTTGTCGAAGTGGACGAGGTCCGTCCCGAGCTCCTTCACGGCCATCTCGACGACGCGCCGGATGAAGGCGCGATAGCCCGGTTGATTGTAGCAGGGCTTGTATCGGCACAGCCCGGAGGAAAGGGACCGGCGTATCGGCCGGCCATCCTCGTCGCGCGCGGCCCAGTTGACGCAGTCTTCATCATCCTGCGCAAGCGTCTCGTAGTAGATCGTCCCGCCGATGTAGGCGCCGACCCGCATCCCGTACTTACGGCAGAACCCCGCGAGCTGCTCTGCGTATGCCCGCTCCTCCTCCTCGACCCGAAGCCCCGTCTTGAAGTAGTGCATCAGGATCATGTTGACGCCGACGTCCTTCAGCCGGCGCACGACTTCTTCACTGTGTTCCGCCTTGTAGAGCTCTCGCATGTTCTCGGCGAGGCCGCCATGGCGAGTCCGCGCGACCAGCGTCTCCCAGTTCCCGACGAAGATCAGCCCCTCCCGGAGCCATTTTGGCTGTGGTCTCAACGGACGTCCATTCCTTTCCTGCCTTTTACCCTACGTTTACGACCCAGCGATCGCTGGATGATCCGCCGGCTCCTTGCCGCCATACAGCCAGGACAGTGGCAGCACCTTCTGCTTCTGGATGAAACCGTGGAGATCTTCGCTCGGATCGGTCTTCACCAACTGTGCGGCCGTCTCGTGCTCACCGTACATGTAGTAACGATGCGAGATGATCACCCGATCCTTCAGCACCAGGACAGACGGGTAGGTCCACACGCCGTACTCATCCGCCGGTGTCACATATTCAGCTTCGCGCTCCGGCGCCGGCATGTCCGGGTTGTAATGGTACTCCTCCGGACGTACCGGCTCGATCGGACCCGGCTCCACGCGCGTCTCCTCGTGCAGCGACATCACATTCTGGAAGAACTCCCACACGCTTCCTCCATTCCGGCTGATCGCCGTCGACATCCGAGACCGGTGGTAGCCGTGACGGATCTCCTCCGGCCCCTGCTGATTCCAGACCGCGAGCAGGTGCCCGTTCGGCAGCGTCCGGATCTGACCCGGGGCCGTCGATGTGGCAAGCGACGTAGGCTCGGGGCGCGTCCATGTCTCCCCGTTGTCGTGCGACCAGGCCTGAAACAGACGCCCGAGACCGGAGCGCAGAAACATCAGAAGCCTTCCGGGCTCCACTTCGGTCACGGATGGCTCGACCAGGTAGCTGCTCACGGCGTTGCAGTCCAGGTTGACCAGCAGTTTTCCGTCTTTGTTCGTCTGCCAGGTCGCCCCGTCGTCGTCGGAGACGTAGACGAACGAACAGGTAAACCCCATGTCGAAGAAGTGGGCGTTCGTCGAGACCCACTGCCCTTTTACAAGCTTGCCCGGCCAGGGTCCCGGGATGTCGTTCGAGGCGGATACCTGTCCCAGAAGCATGTGGACCGGAATGACCAAACGGCCCGAGGACGTCCGAATCATCGTGTCGTGATAGTCAGATACAGAAAACCCTTCCGGAGAGACACGAAGCGGGAGCCCCCACGTCCTGCCCCCGTCCTCCGAACGCCTGAACGTCTCACATGATTTGGGTCGTGGTCCATCCGATTCGGTTTGAGGGCAGTTGGACATCCCGATCGCATCTCCACCCAGCCTGACCAGAGACCTGCCTTGCACCAGCTCTCCATCAGGGTCGCGACATTCATAGGGCTCCGACCAACTCAACCCCCCATCCTCGGATGTGGTGAATTTCGTGCCCGCGATCTGGAGGATACTTCCGTCCCTTCTTTCCACGAAGGCGCAGGCGTGATAGTAGGTAAAATCGTGCATGGCCAGCGCCTCTTCAGGCCGCGTCATCGGTACGTTGCTCATCTCATTCCTTCAGGGTTGAGGCAATGTAGAAACTCTGAAATCAGCTATCTAATGAGAATCAGCTATCCAGTGAGCGAAGCGTGACGCCTCGAGATACGAGATACGCGTCTACGATCCAGCTATGTGTGGACTGTCCGCCGGTTCCTTGCCGCCATACAGCCAGGACAGTGGCAGCACCTTCTGCTTCTGGATGAAGCCGTGGATATCTTCGGTGGGACCGGTCTTCACAAGCTGTGCGGCCGTCTCGTGCTCTCCGTACATGTAGTAGCGGTGCGAGATAATCACCCGGTCCTTCAGCACCAGTACGGAAGGGTAGGTCCACACGCCGTACTCATCCGCCGGGGTCACATACTCTGTTTCACGCTCCGGCGCCGGCATGTCAGGGTTGTAGTGATACTCCTCCGGACGCACCGGCTCGATCGGACCCGGCTCGACCCGCGTCTCCTCGTGAAGGGAGGTCACGTTCTGGAAGAACTCCCACACACTCCCCCCGTTCCGGCTGATCGCCGTCGAGATCCGCGATCGATGGTAGCCGCGCCGGATCTCCTCCGGCCCCAGCTGATTCCAGACCGCCAGCAAATGGCCGTTCGGCAGCGTCCGGATCTGCCCCGGCGCCGTCGACGTCGCCAGCGACGTTGGCTCCGGGCGGGTCCATGTCTCCCCGTTGTCGTGCGACCAGGCCTGAAACAAACGTCCAAGTCCGGAGCGCAGGAACAGCAGAAGGACACCGGGCTCCACCTCGGTCACGGAGGGCTCGTTCAAGTAGCTGCACACGGCGCTGTAGTCCAGGTTGACCAGCAGCTTCCCGCCCCTGTTCGTCTGCCAGGTCGCCCCTCCGTCATCCGAGTAGTAGACGAACGAACAGGAGAACCCCATGTCGAAAAAGTGGGCGTTCGTGGAGACCCACTGCCCCCTCACCAGTTTGCCCGGCCAGGGCCCCGGGATGTCGTTCGAGGCAGATCCCTGTCCCAGTCCCACGTAGACCGGCATGATCAGACGTCCCGAAAAGGTCCGAATCATCGTGTCGTGATAGTCGGATACGGAAAACCCCTCCGGGGAAACGCGAAGTGGGAGCCCCCACGTCTTTCCGCCATCCTCCGAGCGCCTGAATGTCATATACGATTTTTCGTCATGAGCGACGTAAGACATCCCGATCGCATCCCCCTCGAGTCTCACGAGAGACCGGGCCATCACCTGATCTCCGTCCGGGTCGTGACACTCGTAGGGCTCCGACCAGCTAATTCCCCCGTTTTCCGACGTCAGAAACTTGGCGCCGCAGACCTGAAGGACGCTGCCGTCCCTCCTTTCGACGAAGGCGGTGTGGTGCCAGTAGGGAAGGTCATACATGGCCAGCGCCTCTTCCGGTCGTGTCATCGGAACGTTACTCATGTGACCTTCTCCTTCTTTCGTTAATAGTAGAGTTTGAAATCAACTATCGTATATGAGAAGTGAAGAGCCGCGAGATACGAAATACGAGATACACTTATACTGGTATATCCTTCTGGGCGATCCAGACGCTCTCAGCCGGTTGCTTGCCCCCGTAGAACCAAGAAAGCGGCAGCACCTTCAGCTTGAGAATGAAGCCGCCACTCCCCTCTACTTCACTGCTCATAAGGAGCCTTGCCTGGGTAGGGTGTTCCCGATACGTCCGGTAACGGTGCCCGATGAGCACCCGGTCTTCCATCACCAGCACTGACGGATAAGTCCACCAGCCATAGGCCTCAGCCGGCGTGAGGTAACGTCCCTCCCGCTCCGGGGCAGACACACCCGGTCTGAAATGGAATTCCTCAGGACGGACCGGCCGAATCGGGCCCGGCTCCACCTTCGTCTCTTCGTGTATCGATTCCACGTTCTGAAAGAATTCCCAGATACTGCCCCCGTTGCGACTGACCGCCGAAGAGATCCGTGTTCGTACGAACCCCTGCCTGATCTCCTCCTGACTGTGCTGGTTCCACACCGCGAGCAGATGGCCGTTCGGCAGCGTCCGGATCTGACCCGGCGCGATGGACGAGGCCAGCGCGGTCGGCGCGGGCCGGGTCCACGTCTCCCCGTTATCGGCAGACCAGGAATGGAAGAGGCGCCCGAGGGCCGTGCGCAGGAACATCAGCAGTCTACCCGGCTCGACCTCCGTTACTGAGGGCTCGTTCGTGTAGTTGAAATTCGCGTTCCAGTCCAGCAGGATGAACAGCTCGCTGTCTCGATTTCGCTGCCACGTCCGCCCGTCGTCGTCTGAGTAGTAGACAAGGGATCCCCGAAAGCCCGGATCGAAAAAGTGAGTATGCGAGGATGCCCATTGTCCTTTCAGCAGCTTCCCGGAAACAGGCGGTTCGACGCCTCCGGGCCCCGTGCGTTGACCCATTCGGGTAAACACCGGCAGAACGATCCTGCCCGAAGAGGTACGAATCAGCACGTCCTGGAACTGGCAGGTGTCGATTCCGGGAATGCTGATGCGTACCGGCGCCTCCCACGTCTCCCCGGCATCCTCCGAACGCCAGAACACCTGGTGATGGCTCTCGGGAAGATCGTAGGGCGAGTCCAGTCCCATACCTCGCCCATAGCCGGCAACCCCGATCCCGTTTCCGGAGAGCCTGACGAGCGAACGCCCTCCGGCCCCGATCAAGTTTCCGTTCGGGTCACGGCGCTCGAACGGCTCGGACCAGGTGAGGCCCCCGTCGTTGGATGTCGTGAACGTCCTTCCAGCCAACTGCAGGATGCGCCCGTCTTCCAGCTGAGTGAAGGTGGAAGCGCGGACGGCGTCCGTCTCGTGAATCGCAAGCGCCTCTTCGGGGCGCGTCATCGGTACGTTGCTCACGTAATCCCTCGTCGTGTACGCTCAGCAACGACTTTGGAATAACGGTAGATCATCCTAAGCAATCCAGACGCTCTCAGCCGGCTCTTTACCCCCGTAAAACCAGGTGATTGGCAGGACCTTAAGCTTGTGAATGAAGCCGCCGCTCCCTTCCGCTTCACTGCTCGTGAGGAGTGTTGCCTGGGTCGGGTGTTCCCGATAGGCCCGGTAGCGGTGACCGATGAGCACCCGGTCTTCCATCACGAACACCGAGGGATAGGTCCACCATCCGTAGGTCTCGGTCGGCGTGAGGTAACGTCCCTCCCGTTCTGGTGCAGGCACACCCGGCCTGAAATGGTACTCTTCGGGACGCACGGGTCGGATCGGACCCGGCTCCACTCGCGTCTCTTCGTGCATCGATTCCACGTTCTGGAAGAATTCCCAGATGCTGCCCCCGTTGCGACTGACCGCTGAAGAGATCCGTGTGCGCACGTACCCCTGCTTGATCTCATCTTCACTGTGCTGGTTCCACACCGCCAGCAGGTGACCGTTCGGCAGCGTTCGGATCTGGCCCGGCGCGATGGAAGAGGCGAGCGGGGTCGGCGCGGGCCGGGTCCACGTCTCTCCGTTGTCGGTAGACCAGGCCTGGAAGAGGCGTCCGAGGGCCGTGCGCAGGAGCATCAGCAGTCTACCCGGCTCTACCTCCGTTACTGAGGGCTCGTTCGTGTAGTTGAAATTCGCGTTCCAGTCCAGCAGGATGATGAGCTCCCCGTCCCGGTTTCTCTGCCACGTCCGCCCGTCGTCGTCCGAGTAATACACCAGGGAGCCCCGGAAGCCTGGATCCCAGAAATGGGTGCGGGAGGAGGCCCACTGGCCGTGCACCAGCTTCCCGGAATGGGGCGGCTCGACGCCACCGGGCCCCAACTTTTGACCGAACCTGGTGTACACCGGCATAACGATCCTGCCCGACGAAGTGCGAATCAGCACGTCGTGATACTGGCAGGCATCGATCCCGGGAACGCTGATGCGTACCGGCGCTTCCCACGTCTCCCCGCCATCCTCCGAACGCCAGAACACCTGGAACTGGAAGTGGTTTCCCGGCAAATCGTGAGGGGAATCCAGTCCGAAACCGGTCCCCCCTGTGGACACACCCACCCCGTTCCCAGACAACCTGACCAGCGACATCCACAGGCCACCGACCAGATTCCCGTTAGGGTCTCGGCGCTCGAACGGCTCCGACCAGGTAAGCCCCCCGTCGTCGGAGATCGTGAAGGTCGTACCGGCCAACTGCAGGATGCGTCCGTCTTCCAGCCGGGCGAAGGTCGAAGCACGATAGGTGTCCGTTTCGTGAATCGCCAGCGCTTCTTCGGGACGCGTCATTGGTACGTTGCTCAGTTGACCTCTCCTAAAACCCGCTATGCACGACGACGGACCGCGGACCACGGACGGCTCAAAACCTCAGGGATCACGTTATTCATCTCGCCGTCTGCGGTCTGTCGTCTGCGGTCCTTGATCACCGCTACTTTTCATTGCTGAACTCAAACCCGTAAAGCACCGCGCGACGCAGAATGAACCTCGCCTGTAGCCCATCGGCTGGGGCAGCGGCTTTACCCTTCCACGTGATCCTGTGCAGCGGTGCATCACCCGAAAACGGGTCACACGCATCGCGATCAAAGCCCTGGGCAACGCGACCTTCTCCGTCCAGCAGCTCGGCGAGGATCTCGCCATCCTTCACGGTGCTGGCATTGATGTCCAGCGACTGTCCCTTGTCCATCTCCGCGGAGGTAACGGCTGTGCCCTCCATGTGGCCCCCGGAGGCGGTCGCCAGCCCCCAGAGCCTCCCTCGCCTCCATGTCGCTCTGCACAGCGCACCGTGGAAGTAGAGGATGTCCGCCGAGCGAGAGTAAACCTCTCCGTGAAGCGGAGGAAGGCCCGCGTAATCTCGTCCCTCCAGGGCGGCCTGATCGGCATCCTGGGTGCCCAGCATGTCCCCGTGAATCCCCTGAAGCCCGCTGTAGTAGAAATGGATGTCATCGCCGTCGCCGATCATATGGTGAGACCCCCACATCATCCCGCCGCCGTAATCGCCGAGCGGAGGCTGCTCCACGCATGCCCGCCGGTCCGGTCGCCACCAGTAGCGGCCGTCGCGGGAAGCGGCGAACTGAAGCTCCAGGGTCTGATTGCTCGTTCGGTAGAGCGTCAGCACCCCGACGTAACCTCCTGCCACGGGAGTGACCGCCATCTCCATGAACTCCGTATCGTTCGGGTCCCGCCAGTCCGGCTGGATACAGGGTTCGTGCATTCCCCAGTGAATCCCGTCCTCGCTCGTGCGTCTCACCAGCACCCGGGTCGCCCCCGGCCCGCTTTCATAAGGTAGAATGGAGCCGGGGAATCCTCGGATCACCACTTTGTGATAGGCCGAGAAGCTCCCGTCCGGCTCAGGATAGATGAAGATGCCGTCCGTCGTGGCACTCGCGCTCAGGAGGTCGGCACTTTCGACAAGCACGGGGCCCACATCCGGTTCCCAGTGGAGTCCGTCAGGAGAGTTGTAGCAATAGACCCCGACAGATCGCGATTCCTTTCCGTCGGGCCCGGTGAACCCCCGGATGGTCTTTACCCCGAGGTCCCGGGAGGGAAGACCGAACCTGCGTAGAACGAACATCCGGTACCGCTGAGCTTCCGGCGCTTCGGGTTGGACAAACACGTTTGCGTAGATCGCGTTTCCGCCCGAGTCCAGGTCCATCACGATGTTCGTTCTCGCGTGATCCCCGAACGGGTAGAGGTCCAGCTCGGGTCGGCGCCAGTCGATCCCGTCCTCACTCTCCAGATAGGCCAGGCGACGGGCCTGTCTACGGTACTTGGTATCGTTCTGCCCTGCCGCCCCCCACGCCTTCCAGATCCCGTCGGTCGGATCCAGAAGGACCGTGCCGTGCAGGAACGGATGACCGTCATCCCAGGGCATCTCCGGTTCGAGCAGCGGGTTGTCCGGTGTCCTGCCGATCTCAACCCTCCAGGCAACATTGCGGCGCCGAACAAAGTCCTCGCCGATCAGAAAAGGGATCTCGCTCTCGGTTTTGGACATCGATCTACTCCCGAAGTAGTCAACCGGCGCGCCGGATTTCTGTGAACGACGAAAAGGGCGACCCGGAACACATTAATTTGGCTGCGCGAATTCAAAGCCATACAGCCGCGCGTTTCTGAGGACGAACCTGATTTGCAATCCATCTGTGGGCACGGCTGCTTTTCCATTCCACGTGACCGTCGTCCGCATCGTATCGCCCGAAATCCCCTCACACGCATCGCGGTCAAATCCCTCCGCCGCTCGACCATCCTCGCCCACAAGCTCCGCCCGAAGCTCGCCATTCCGGAACGTGGCGGCGCTGACGTCCAGCGTTTCACCATGGCCGATGCTCGCGCGCGTGGTCGCCTCGCCTTCCAGGTTTCCACCCGAGGCCGTTGTCAGCGCCCAGAGCCTCCCTCGCTTCCAAGACGCCCGACAGAACGCGCCGTGATGAAAGATAAGGCTGGGCACGCGGGCCAGGACCTCACCGTGCAGGGGCTTAAGCGGCTTATACGGCCGGCCCTCCGCCTCCGCCAGATCGGCCTCCTCCGTGCTGAAGATGTCTCCGTGGAGACCCTGAGCTCCCGTGTAGTAGACGTGGAGCCGGTCCCCCTCTTCGATCGGGTTGTGCGACCCCCACATCATCCCCCCGCCGTAGTCTCCGAGTGGAGGCATCGACACACAAGCACGCCGGTCGGGGCGCCACCAATAGCGGCCATCCCTGGACGCCGCGAACTGGAGCTCCAGGGTCTGGTTCCCCGTCCTGTAAACGGTCACGATCCCCAGGTAGCCGCCGGACACGGGCGAGACCCCCATCTCCATGAACTGGGTATCATTCGGGTCTCTCCAGTCCGGCAGCATGCATAGCTCCAGCGGGTCCCAGTGGATGCCGTCCTCGCTTCGCCTCTGTACCAGGATGCGGCATCCTCCCGGGCCGAGTTCATACGGGATGATGTTGCCGGGGAACCCACGAATCGACTTCTTGTGATAGGAGACGTAGGTCCCATCTTCCTGTCGGAAGAAGTAACTGTTGTCCGAGGTGGCGTCTTGACGAAGTGGATCGTTGTTCTCCAGCAGGACCGGACCGACGTCCGCGTTCCATTTTATGCCGTCACTGGACGTGTAGTGGTAGATCCCCCGTTCCCTGGCCTCACAACCCTCGGGAGTCCGAAATCCCTTCGCGACCTCAGTCCCGGGGACCTCCACCAGCCATCCCGGTCGGCGAAGGACGAACATCTCATAACGCCGAGACTCGTCCGCATCCGGATTGACGATCACGCTCATACAAGAGAGGTTGCCGCCAGAATCCACGTCCAGCAGGATGTTCGTCCGTTCGTGTTGGCCATACGGACAGAGTTCAAGCTCCGGGCGACGCCAGTGAACCCCGTCTTCGCTCTCCAGGTAGGCGAGGCGGCGGGCGTGATATCGGTAGGGGTCGTGTGCCGCCGCTGTACCCCACGCCTTCCATAGCCCGTCGATCGGATCGCGAAGTACGGTCCCGTGCAAAAACGGATGATCGTTGTCCCACGGCATCTCCGGTTCGAGCAGCGGATTCTCAGGGTCCGGCTCGCCCAGCTCGACCCGCCAGGCGACGTTTCGGCGCTTGACGAAGTCATCGCCGATCAGAAACGGAATCCCTCGGTCAGTCGTGGACATGAATCAACTCTTTGAGGTGAGATGTGATGATTCTTAAATCCCCCTTAATCCCCCTTTGGAAAAGGGGGGTAGGGGGGATTTGTTTCCTCTATGTAAAATCAAACCCATACAGCCGCGCGTTTCTGAGTATGAATCTGACCTGGAGGCCGTCAGCAGGCGCGGCCGCTTTCCCGTTCCACGTCATCCTCGTCCGCATCGTGTCGCCCGAAAACCGGTCACACGCGTCGCGATCGAATCCCTCCGCTGCCCGACCATCCTCGCCCACAAGCTCGGCCCGAAGCTCGCCATCCCTGAACGTCGCCGTGCTCAGGTTCAGCACTTCACCCTGACGCATGCTCGCCTGCGTCGTTGCCTCGCCCTCCAGTTTCCCCCCCGAGGCCGTCGTCAGCGCCCAGAGTCTCCCCTTCTTCCAGGACGCCCGACAGAGGGCGCCGTGAAAGAAGATCAGGCTGGGCACGCGCGCCAGGACCTCACCGTGCAAGGGTGAGAGCCGCTTGTAAGGCCGGCCCTCCGCCTCGGCCAGATCGGCCTCTTCCGTACTGAAGATGTCTCCGTGAATTCCCTGAAGTCCCGTGTAGTAGTAATGGAGCCGGTCCCCGTCATCGATCAGGTTGTGGGTCCCCCACATCATCCCGCCGCCGTATTCTCCGAGCGGAGGCAGCGATACACACGCACGCCGGTCCGGGCGCCACCAGTAGCGACCGTCCCTCGACGCCGCAAACTGAAACTCCAGGGTCTGGCTTCCGGTCCTGTAAACGGTCACCACGCCAAGATACCCGCCCGTCACGGGCGAGACTGCCATCTCCATGAACTGGGTATCGGTCGTGTCTCGCCAGTCCGGAAGCATGCACAACTCCAGCGGGTCCCAGTGTATGCCGTCTTCACTCCTCCGCTGCACCAGGATGCGACATCCCCCCGGGCCGAGTTCGTAAGGCATAATGCTACCTGGAAAACCCCGAATCGACTTCTTGTGATAGGAGACATAAGTTCCGTCATCCTGTCCGAAGATGTAGCAGCTGTCGGCCGTGGCATCCTGGCGAAGCGGGTGGTTGTTCTCCTTGAGGACCGGGCCCACATCTGCATTCCAGTTTAACCCGTCGCTGGATGTATAGTGGTAGATTCCCCGTTCCCTGGCCTCACCACCTTCAGGCGTCTCAAACCCTTTCGCCACATCTGTCCCGGGCAGCTCCGCCGGCCATCCCGGTCGGCGAAGGACGAACATCTCATAACGCCGAGCCTCGTCCGCATCAGGACTGACCATCACACTGGCCTGAGAGAGGTCGCCGCCGGAAGTCACATCCAGCAGGATGTTGGTCCGTTTATGTTCTCCATACGGGCAGAGTTCGAGCTCCGGACGACGCCAGCTAACCCCATCTTCGCTCTCCAGGTAGGCGAGGCGCCGTGCCTGATGTTGGTAGGGGTCGTGCGCAGACGCCGCCCCCCACGCCTTCCAGAGCCCGTCGATCGGATCGCGAAGCACGGTCCCGTGCAAAAACGGATGGTCGGTGTCCCACGGCATCTCCGGTTCGAGCAGGGGATTCTCAGGGTCCGGCTCGCCCAGCTCGACCCGCCAGGCGACGTTACGCCGTTTGACGAAGTCTTGGCCGATCAGAAACGGAATTTCGCCATGGGTTGTGGACATCGATGCTCCTGACGATCACTCCAGAGAATTATTCCCCCTTCCCTTTAGGGAAGGGGGCTAGGGGGTTAGGTCGACTTTTCTCATGCAATGCGATCCAGCATTTCCCGAGTCAGCTGATGCATCTGGGGTTCACCCGCGAAGAAGCGCCGCAGCTCCTCCACTGCCATCTCGCCGATCACGGAGGGCCTTTGGCCGGCGAGTGCGGCGTGACCCGGCGTCAGGACCACGTTCGGCAATCGGCGCAGGGGACTGTCCGGCTCAGGTGGCTGAGGACTGGACGCATCCAGGAAGGCGAACAGGCGGCCCTTCTCCAGCTCCTCGATCAGGGCGGCCTCATCGACGTTATCCCCGACCGCGTTGTTTATGAAGATGGCGTCGTCCTTCATCAGCTTGAAGTGCGTCCCATTCACCATGTGGTGGGTCCCATCCAGGCGCGGCGCGTGACAGGTCACCACATCGCTCTCTCGCGCCATCTTCTCCAGGTCCACAAGCTCGGCCCCGAGCGTCTCCGCCTGCTCTGCATCCAGGTAGGGGTCGTAGAGCAGGATCCGGGCCTTGTAAGGTTTGAGGAGCTCCATCACCCGCCGGCCCACGTGTCCGGCGCCGATGATCCCCACGGTCTTTCGGTAGAGCGAGTGGGAGGCGTCCATATCAATCGCCGCGTTCGCCGCCATCTCTCGCATGTAAGGGATGACTCGTCTCAGCCCGATCGTCATGAACCCGATCGTCAGCTCCGCAACATCCACCGCGATCGCGGCCGCGGCGCTCGTGAGCACGACCCCCTTCTCCCAGGCCTCGGGGCACATCCGCCGCTTTGCCGACCCGGCGGCGTGCGCCCAGACCTTCAACCCGGGCGCCGCTTCCAGAATCGCAGAGGTGAGGCTCGGGGTTCCCCAGCTCGACATCGCCCCATCCGCATCTCTCAGGAACACCGCCGCCTCTTCCTCCGCGAAGTCCCGGTCCTCGGGATTCAAGATCACTTCGGCGAAGCGCTCCAATTCTTGAAGCGCCTCGGCCGGGAGAATCATCTCGCGAAGCGAGCGGCGCACCAGGATGCCGACTCGAGGTTTACTCATAAGTCATCCCGTCACGCAATCCGGTCCAACATGTCTCTCGTCACCTGATGCATCTGGGGCTCTCCCGCATAAAAGCGGCGAAGCTCCTCCACCGCCATTTCACCCAGGCGGAAGGACGGCCGCCCCGCCACGTGAGGGGTCAGAACCACGTTCGGCAGCCGACGTAGCGGGCTGTCGGGCATCGCGGGTTCCGGACTCGACACATCCAGGAGCGCGAACAGCCGCCCCTTCTCCAGCTCCTCGATCAGCGCCGCCTCGTCGATGTTGTTCCCCCTGGAGGTATTCACGAAGATGGCATCGTCCTTCATCAGCTTGAAGTGGGTCCCGTTAAACATGTGGTAGGTCGCTTCCAGCGCCGGCGCGTGACAGCTCACCACATCGCTCGCGCGCGCCATCGTATCCAGGTCCACCAACTCGGCCCCGAAGGTCTTCGCCTGGTCTGAGTCCACGTACGGATCATACAGCAGGATCCTCACGTTGTAGGGCTGCAGGAGCTCCATCACCTGCCGGCCGACGTGGCTCGCCGAGATGACCCCCACGGTCTTTCGGTAGAGCGAACGGGACGCCGCTTTGTCGGGTGGTTCGTTCGCTGCCATCTCGCGCATGTAGGGGATGATCCGCCTCAGCCCGATCGTGATGAACCCGATCGTCAGCTCGGCTACATCCCCCGCGATCGCAGCCGCGGCGCTCGTCAGGATAATCCCCTTCTCCCACGCCTCCGGGCACATCTTCGTCTTCACGGAACCTGCGGCGTGCACCCAGATCTTCAGCCCCGTTGCCGCTTCCAGAACCGCGGACGTCAGCCGCGAACTTCCCCACGAGGACATGGCCGCGTCCATCCCGCTCAGAAACCGGGCCGCCTCCTCTTCCGTGAGATCTCGATCTTCCGGATTCATACTGACTTCCGCGAAGCCTTTGAGGCGCTGAAGGTCTTCTTCTCTCAGGATCTTCTCGCGAAGAGACCGACGAGCCAGGATGCCTACCTGGGGTCTTTCCATGTCCTTTCTATCGCCCTCCGGGTGCGATCAAGAATCGATGCCGAACAGCTTTGCCGAGTTATTCCAGAAGATGTCTTCAACGGCGCTGTCGCTCAGACGTTCGGACCAGCACGCCCATTTCATGGATCGCAGGTGCTCCAGCCCGACCAGCACCGGTTTGATCGTCAGATGTTTCTCGACCCATACGGGCGTGTCGTTGTAGAGCCAGAGGAAGGTGTCCGCGGCACCGACCGATCGCCCCCGATCGTGGCTCGCCATAAAGTCTGATCCGTATAGCAGCTTCTCGTGCCCGAGGATCCGGATGATCGCCTGATGCGCCATCTGTTCGCAGTTTGCGCTCGAGTCACAGTAGAGGTTGTCCAGCCCCGTCAGCTGCGGGAGCCCCTCCATGGCGTGCGCAGGCTGAAACGCCCTCGCCGAATGCGCCAGGACCAGGATCATGTTCGGATACGTTTCACAGTAGTGACGGATCCACTTGATGTTCCCGGGGTCGGCCACCGCGCGGGATCTCACCATGTGGAGCGTGATCATCCATCCCTCCTCGTCCGCGACCTTGATGAACTTCTCAGGAAGGTAGTCCGGAATCTGGGCTTCCCAGGTCGGGTCTACGTCCGAGTACGTATGGTAGCACTTGAGACCGCAGGCCCCGAGCCGCTTCACCTCATCCCGGACCCACTCCGGATCATCGTCTGGCTTCACGAAGAACGAGCTCCGAAAATCGGGGTTGGCCGAAGCGGCCTTGGCCGCCCACTCGTTGGCGTGAGGCAGCCTCTCAGGTTCGTGCGTCGACGGGATGAGCAGGGCCCCCATGTGCCTCCCTGGATGAAGGTCCTCCATGACGCTCATGTATTCAGGATACCCCACGGTTCGAATCTCTGAGAAGATCTCCGGAAGCGTGCAGTTGTCTTCGTGATACGCGTGACAGTGGGCATCGAACACCCGGTCCGGCACGAAAGAGGCCAGTTCGCGCTCGAAGAACTCCCTGTCTTCGTCCCGAGCCTGGCCCACGTTGGCGGTTTCGCTCATTGTCTTATCTCCTTATGGTCAAAATCTTCGCCGTCTGGCGACGGCACATACGGTTGTCCGAGACAGACACCGCGATCAAATTGTTCGCCGTCGGGAGACGGCTCCTACCGGGTGATGGCGAACTGTATCCGGTAGGAGCCAACTCCTGATGGCGACGAAATGAATCGCGGTATTCATATGATGCGGATCACACTTTTACGCGCACGGGTCGACCCTCACGCACGGCCTGACGAATAGATCGCAATACCCGGCCCTGAAACGAAAGCGTCTTCCAATCCGGAAGCTCGGGGTCGGAGCGATCGATCTTCTCCACAAAGTCCCTCAACCAGTCTGGATCGGGGCAGAACGCATCGTGCGAATGGAGCTCGACCCCCCCCTCTTTGATCACCGTTGTCGCGTTATGGATACTTTCGTTCAACAGCAACCCGCCGGTACCCAGAAGGGTCATGTCGCAGCCCAGCGGCATATGAACAGGGGCGATCACGAGCTGCGCCAGCGCGCGGTCGCCCATCTGACCCGTCAGCGTAACGTGATGCTTCCTGCCCTTCTTGATCGCCGTGACGCGAAGATCTGTGACCCCCGATCTCAGGAGAGACTCTGCCTGCGCCAGTGCTTCGCACGCTGCCCACCAGGCCGAAAGAATCCCGTCTCCCCCGCCGGTCAAAAGACGTAAGTAAACGGGATGCCCGAATGCAGAACCGCCGGATCGTTCTGAAACCGTGTCGTGCAATCGAGAGAACAGATGCCGACCGTTGCTCTGAACGTGAATTCGATTGTCTCTCGCTTCCTGGGACACCAACTCGAATTCTTTTCGATTCAGGGAAAACGGCCCGGCGGACAGAACGTGGACCCGCCGATCGATGCACGTGGGAAGGTCTTGCTTCATGCGAGTGTAAGGGCTCAGGAAACAGCAGAGGGCGGGATCGAACTGTCGGAGCAGAGATTCGAGGTCTGTGAATATTGGAGAAGAGAGTTCGCCGAAGCGCGAGCGGGTCGGATTGAAGACGCCCACATTTTCAAAGCGGGAACAGATGGCCCGGACGATTTCAAAATGAGAAGGATCTGCGACCAGAGCCACGCGTCTGTCTGACATCAGTTTGCCTGGCGTTTCAGGGGAAGGTCCACAGTCTCTCCGTTGACAACAGCGGTATAGCCGGCGATGAGGATCTCCATATGGTCCCTGGCCTCCCTCACCGTAAAGCCGGGCATGCGGTCCTCGTCCAGGGCCTGGACCAGATCTTCCAGACCATTCGACAGCCCCCCTTGATCCTCCGCCAGGGAAGTCCCCATGGAAGGGGCGTGAGAATGCCACTGCATCGGATCGTGGCTGGGGATCGAGTAGTCTGCGTTGATGATATCCTCGCGCACGAAGACGTCCAGTGCCGGGCGATTGGCATCCACGAGCACACTCCCCTTCGTACCGATCAGCCACGCCCGAGACAGGCCTCCGTAGGTGTGTACGGCCATTCCGACGCGTCCGCCGCACAGTGTCGCGACTCGACCCTCGCTGTCCGTCATCGTGAGGGTCCCGAAATCGTCGGCTCCGTGGGCAGCGTGCTCCGGAAAGAAATAGGCGTCGGCGAACCCGCAGACGTGTGAAATGCGGCCGAGGCAGCCCTGCACAAGGGCAGCGGCATAGGCGCCTACCGTGAGCAGCTCCCGCTTGATGTCTGGAAACTTCCAGCGTCCCGGCGGAAGAAAGGGGGTTTTCCGATCCTGTTCGGCAATCTCCTGAGGCAAATTCTTGCCGAACATGGCGTCCGCATGCACGCCCAGAAGCTCACCGAGTACTCCAGAGTCGATAACGGCTCGGCTCCTGCCCACGAGCTCGCCATAAACGTAGCTGGGAATGATCGACTTTACACCGGCAGCCTCTACCCGCTTCACTACTTCATCGCATTCCTCGATCGTCGCACCGATATACTTGTCGATCCAGAGATGCTTGCCAGCCGCCGCGGCACGAATCGCCAGATCGGCACGTCGCTCGATCTCGTGTCCGATACTGACGATATCCACGCCGTCCAGCTCCAGGGCCCGATCGAATCCTTCGACATAGGGGATGTTCAGCTCCCGTGCCCGCTTCTCGTTCTGGCTTTTCAGCTCCGGCTCGACATCCGACTCATCCGTAACCGCAACAATGCGAATCCTGGGGTGGCCCAGATAGGATGGGATGAAGAAATTCTGATGGCTGTGTTTGCTGAAACTCGCGAGCAGAACGCCGTATGTCTTCTCTGCCATCAATCGCCTTTACAGTCAAAGAGTCCTCCAGTGGAGGACTCTCGCGTCACTGATCGGTGAAGGATGAATCCAACTTCGAACCCAGGTTCTCTAATTCTCGTAGAGGGCCTCTTCGAGGATTTCCTTGAGTCTGCCCGTCTCTACCTTGAAGTCCCAGCCCTGATCGATCAATTCCTGGCGTGTCACGAATTCTACGCAGACGACGCCCTCGTAGTTTTCGGCCTTCAGTGTTCGGACCAACCGCCTGAAATCAATCGCACCTTCATCCGCCTTCGCCATACCCGATCCCGGTGCCGACTGCTTGGCGTGGAAGTGTTTCGCGTACTTATGCATCGGTTCGATTTGATCGACATTAAAGCCCAGCTGCAGTTGATGGTGATAGTCGAGCGTGAGCCCCAGCCCCGGAACAGCCTCGCAGAGCCGCGCCCCGTCATCCGGCTTTCCCGCAACAGAGCCTCCATTCGGCTCGACGTTGCATTGGATGCCCTTTTCCTGCGCCACCGCCACCATCTTCTGAAGCTCGGCCACCGACGTGTCGAAGGCCTCCTCTTCCGTCTGTCCCTCGTTGACCCCGCCCGGTAGCATCATGATGCTCTCGAACCCCGCCTTCTGGCAAAACGTCGCGAGCCCCTCGAACCGCTTTTGGGTCCGCGCCCTCGACTCCGGGTCCGGGTGATTCGGCGGATCCTCGAACTGCATCACGAACAGCTCGGAGATCGCAAGGCCGTGCTTCTCCATCCATTTTTTGATAATATCCGCGTGCTCCTGGGGGTCCTCTGCCGCCTCCGCGGGATGGACCTGCTGATACTTGCTCCATCCCGCCCCCACATCCACCAGGTTGAAGCCCAGGCCTTTCACCACTTCGGCCGATTCCTCCAGCGTCAAGTCCCCGAAACTGAACGTCGCACAGCCGATTCTCAGCATCCTGTTTCCTCCGTTATTTGTTTTCCGGGCCTACAATCATATGTCACGAGGTGATGCACGTGTGGGCGAACACAAGGTTCGCCCCTACCGGCCCACGATGATGCCCAGTCTTACGGTGCCCTGTACCCGTGTTTTGATTTCCCGGTACCCTGTCCTCACTTCCTAGCCGCGAGCCACTCCTCAAACTCCTTCTGTCCTTCTTCGTTCAGTGGGTAGTACTTCTTCATCTCTCCCCCTTCCCGCAGTTTCATCCGGATGAAGATCTCCCGCTCCTCTTTTGCGCCTGCCTTCTCCAGAATCGCAGGCAGGAGTACAGGCGGCACCACGATCGCGCCCCCGTTGTCCGCCATGATGATGTCTCCGGGCTCGACAAGGACCTTGCCGCACCCGATCGGGAGGTTGAAATCCAGAGGAAACAGATTCATGTGGCTCGCACCGCCCGTGGTAAGACTGGTCGTCCAGCACGGCAGGCCTACCTCCTCGAAGATCATCTTCGAGTCCCTCACGCAGCCGTCAGTCACAATCCCGATCCCTCCGCGGGCCTTGAAATAGGTCGCCAGCATCTCCCCAACCACACCGGTCGCGATGTCCCCTCGCTGTTCCGCAACGAGGACGTCCCCCGGCTGCACGTGATACATGATCTCCCACAGGGCCGACTTCTTCTCGGCCTCCTCTTCTTCGGCGATTCCCTCTCCGTCCGCCCCGGGCAGCTTGAACCCCTTTATCTTATCCTCCCGATTTGGCACAAAGCGAAGCGTGATCGCAGGACCGACGATCTTGCTTCCCGGGATACGGATTTGCGGACCCTGCATGAACGTCCGGCGCACGCCGAGTCCGTCCATCGTCGTCGTGACGGCATCTACCCCCAGCTCATACAGGGCTTCGATCACTTCGGATGAGGGTCGCTTGTTGGTATTCATGTAGGGATCTCCCTTGATTGAATTCCACTTGCGATCTATGGATCGTCGTTACGTTTCGTACGTCTACAGACCTTCCGCGTGTGCGGAGTGAAAGGTATCGACACCTGCAGTAAGATTTCCCTCGGAGTCCCGCACAATCGCAGTCGGGCTCGCAAAGTTCGTGATCCAGCCTGCCGGGTACTCCGACCCCACAACCTTCAGTTGATGGCCCCGCGCCTCCAGGCCGCTACGCACCGTCGCGTCCAGCGCCTCAGGGACGCTCGTCCGCGGCGTCGAACAGTCCACCCGCGGCGTGTCGATCGCCGCCTGGGGTCCCATACCGAAATCGACGATGTTCGCGATCATTTGGGAGACCGCGTTCGTAATCCGGCGCCCCCCAGATGCGCCTAGCGGCATCAGCCCCCCGTCCTTCGTCCGAACGATCGCCGGAGTCGCGTTGTTCAACGGCCAGCGTCCAGGCAGAATCGAGTTGATCCGCCCCGGCACCGGGTCGAACCAGGCCATCGCGTTGTTCATCACGATTCCGGTGCCTTTTGGCACCACGCCCGAGCCGAAGCCGAAACCGATCGTGTTCGTGAACGACACCGCGTTGCCATCGCCGTCCACCGCACAGAGGTGCGTCGTGCCGTCGTTCAGCAGCGGAGCGCTCGGCTCGTGCACGACTTCCGGACGACGCCCCTCCTCTACCCACGGGTCCCCGGCCTTCCATTCATCGGGCACGCGATCGCCGATCTGCGCCCGGCGCCTGTCGGCGTAGGCATCCGACAAGAGCCCTCTCCACGGGACGTCCACGGTCTCGGGATCCGCGAGATACGCATAGCGGTCCGCATAGGCGAGCCGCGTCGAACAGATGAAAGCGTGAAGGGTTTCCTCACGGTTGTGACCCATCCCCACGAAATCGAACCGATCCATCAACTTCAGGGTCATCGCCGTCGTGATGCCGGCCGTCGCGTGGGGAGGAAGGATCACCGTGTGGCCGCGGTAGCTGACCTGAAGACCCCCGTCCCACACGAACGGCGTATAACTATCGAAGTCCTTCCGCGACAGGATCCCGCCGTTCGCCTGAATATCTTCCGCGATCCTCCCCGCGACCTCACCCTTGTAGAAGACATCCGGACCCTCTCGCCCGATCGCCTCCATCACATCGGCCAGCTCCGGCTGGCGCAGGCATCCCGGATGAAAGAAGTCGCCCTTCGGCATGGCTCCGCCAGGCATGAAGATCCGGCGGAGTTCCTCGTGTTGGAACAGGTTGCCGGCAAGGAGGCCGAAGGCGTAGAGGTTGTGCCAGTGCGGCGTGAACCCGTTCCGCGCAAGCCGGACGGCTGGAGCGATCACATCCTCCAGCCGGACACGGCCGAACAGGCGATGCGCCTCGCACATCGCGGCCACGACACCTGGCGTGCCGATCGAAAGATGGCCTTCTAGATTGGCGTTGTCTTCCACTTCCGCCCATCCGAACGTTCCAGTGCCCGGATTGCCGGTCAGGCGAAACATGTCAGGTCTCGCCTCCAACGGCGCGCACATGTGCCCGCCGATGACGCCGCACCGATCGCCCATCTGATAGACGATATACCCGCCACCCCCGATCGTCGCCGCGTTCGGCTCGACGACACCGGTAGCGAAACAGGCCGCGATCGCAGCGTCGATCGCATTCCCGCCGAGTTCCAGGACTTCCAGCCCTGCCCGGGTCGCCTGTTCGTGCTTCGTGGCGACCATCGCCCTGGAGGCGCGCGCCTCTTCCTTGGAGATCCTGAACGCTGTGGAGCTGTTCACACCGGGCCTACCTGAACCAGGTGTATTGAAGGCCGTGGCTGCGGTCCTTCAGGGGCAGATCCACGTGAGCGCCCCCCTGAGCCGATGACATCTTCAGGGCGACCTCTACTTCCAACGCTACGGCGATCCGCCTCCCGGAGTTCTTCGGCTCATCCATTCGACCTTCCAAACAATCGATAATATCTGCCAGTCCGTAAACGGCGTTGTAGCCGCCCGCCAACCTCGGGCCCGGCCACTGCAGCTCCACGCGTTGCTTTCCGATCGGCGTGTCCAGATCCTGCCAGATCCGCCATCCCCGGTCCAGCGCAATCTCGCCGGCGCTACCGGTTACGCGAAGGAGACCTGCACCCCTTCTGAAAAAGACGAATCCTCCGTCGGTCGTCACCATCATCCCCTGACCGACGAACTCGTTGCTCTCTGACTCTCGCCTGGCTTGATCCTCCCCGCTGCCCACCACCCAGGCCGGCGCGCTGTCTACGAAGTAAGACCAGTTCTGCTTCTGCGCGTGGGGTGCCTCGGCCTGGATCGAGACGATCTCCCCGATGGCCCCTCCATTGATCAGCTCTTTGGCCTTTGCGTAGGAGGGATGGTTGACCGGAATGGCCCCGCAGGAGAGCGGTACGCCGGCGTCCGCGCAGGTCTTCACCATCCGGTCGGCCTCGTCGAGCGTGTGCGCCATCGGTTTCTCGGTTGCGATCCCCTTCACCCCGCATTCCACGGCCAGGCAGGTCAGGTCCGCCCGCCCCTTCACGTTCGTGGCAATCGCCACGATGTCGAGCCGCTCCTTTCGCAGCATCTCTTCCGCGTCCGTATAGACCGCATTGACACCGTAGCGCTCTGTGAACGCCTTTAACCGCTTCGGATCGCGTTCAGATCCGGCCACCAGGTCCACTTCCGGCCGGTCCCACATGGCTTCGGCCCAGGTATGCGGAACGTGCGCTTCACCCGGGCCGTCGTGAAAATGGAATTCGCGGTGCACATTCAGCTCTGGCGTGGGGCGGTCGACGTCATCCACATCGTATCGGTCCCAGGCCCGCTTGCCCTCCAGGTCCCCAAGCATGCCCATCCATCCCAGTCCGATCACGCCGCCGCGGTATTTCCTCATTTCGACACCCCATCGCGCCAAATTTGGCGTTGCAGAGCCTTAAGATCCGGTCTACCTTACAAAATGAACCCCCCGTTGTAAAGGGTATTGGAACCCCTTCGCCTACCCACTCGCACCCAGACTGTAACTGTCTGGAGGAGAAGAGAAAATGCGAATCGCCCTGGCCGGATTCATGCACGAATCCAACACCTTTGCGGAAACGCCAACCGCCCTCCGGCACTTCCAGGAGGCGAACCTTCATTACGGCGAAGAGGTCATCTCTGTTTGGGAGGATGCGCACCACGAAATGGGGGGGTTTATTGCCGGCGCGGAGGCACAGGGCTTCGATCCTGTCCCCATCCTGATGGGTTGGGCCACCCCCTCCGGCCCAGTCACAGAGGAGGCCTTCGAGAAGATCGTCGGCGACATCACGCGAGGACTCAAGAGCGCCGGAGCGCTGGACGGTCTGCTCCTCGCCCTCCACGGCGCCATGGTTTGCGAGGCCTACCCGGATGCGGATGGAGAGACGATGGAGCGTATCCGCACCCTGCTCGGACCCGGCTTCCCTATCGTGCTCACGCTCGACCTGCACACCAACGTCTCGCCGCGAATGGTGGAGAATTCCACAGCCACGATCTTTTATCGAACATGCCCGCACGTCCGTCAGCGGGATCGGGGCCTGGAGGCCGCCGAACTCATCGCCCGAACGGTCCGCGGAGAGGTCCGTCCCGTGCAGGCCATGCGAAAACCCCCTCTTCTCCCTCACATCCTGAAGCAGGTCACTGAATCCGGCCCCATGGCGGAGATTATGGCTGAGGTGGACCGCATCTCACGTCTTCCCGGAATCCTCTCCGCCTCCTTCGCGCCGGGCTACATCTATGCAGACGTCGCCGAGATAGGGCCCACGGCCCTTGTCGTTGCGGATCAGGATGCAGAAAGGGCTGAAACGGAAGTCCAGAAACTTGCCGACTTTGTCTGGGAACGTCGCGAGGCGTTGACAGCAAAGCTGACGGATCCTGAGTCGGCGGTCCGCGAAGCCGCCGCCGAACCGAAGGGTCCGGTCAGCCTGATGGATTGCGGGGACAACATCGGGGGCGGGGGCCCGGGAGATTCTACGATCCTATTCGCCGAAATCCTCCGCCAGAACGTCCCGGACTGCCTGGTCCTGATCTACGACCCGGACGCCGTTCAGGAATGCATCACCGCTGGCGTGCGTGAAGCAGTCAGTATCATGATAGGCGGTAAGACCGATGATCGGCACGGCGATCCCATCTCCATCACCGGGACCGTCCGCCTCATCGCAGACGGAAGGTACATCGAGCCGGAACCGAGGCACGGCGGCCTGCGCTTCGGCGACACCGGCCTCACAGCAGTGGTGGAGACGCCGGAAGGCCACCTCGTCGTCCTCACCAGCCTCCGCGAGTCTCCGACGAGCCTCCATCAGGTCCTTTGCCTCGGCATCCGTCCCGAGACCCGCAGGATCATCGTCGTCAAGGGTGCCGTCGCCCCTCGCGCTGCCTACGAACCGGTTTCATCGAGAATCATCACCGTAAACACCCCCGGCGCCACCGCAGCCAATCCCGAAGACTTTACCTACCAGCATCGGCCAAGGCCGCTTTACCCGCTTGACCCGATAGAATAGACCGCAGACCACGGACCGCAGACGGCGGCCGCGATGCGACAGAAAGCTATGCATTCGGGGCGATGGCCTTTCGCATTGCTTGTAGTTTCCTAAAAACAGTCTCGCTCATGGCATAAGCCCCACCCATCGAGTCAGAATCGACTTCATAATTGCGTCTTTTGATCAAATGCTGGCAAGCCACTGTTTCAACAAGAGAGATTATTGCGGTCCGCCGTCTGCCGTCGGCTTTCCTACCATCCACTCACAGAGTGCCCGTGCCCCGGAAACCAGATCGCATCCACGACGAACGACCAGACTACGCCGAACGTATAGCCGACAAGCAGACCCAGGAACAATGGTTTTGTGCGTCGATAGAGCGTAACGCCCCCGATACGCATCAATATCATCTTGAGCGCCCAGGCGATAAACACAGGCATCACCAGAGAGGCGTTGTTGTCCGCCGCGGAGAGGACGAATCCGATCGGATGGAGAGACCACCAGCCGACCCGGTTTCTCATGAACGTCAACAGCGCCATCACAACAGCGCCGATCCCGTAGAACAGGAGCCGCATCGGATCCGGGGCCACCGGCGTCCGCATCAACCCCGCTGTCGAGGAAAAGACCTGTTTTGGATTCCCCCCGAAGAAGAGACCCGAGAAGTTGTAGGCCCCGTAATTGTGGCCGAGGTGGATCGTGAACAATACGGAAGCGCTCAGACCGGCAAGCACCCCGATACCGACCCAGAGCAGCAGGAGGCGCCGGTTCCCCCTGATCAGGTCACCCCACCTCGCCGCGTGAGCGAGACTGGGCGTAAACAGCCCGCGCATGTAATCGATCAGCGAGTAGGAAAGCAGGATGCCGGTCAGGTTTGCCCGGGACATCACATCCGTGCCCCTGAGGTCCATCACGAACGCCTGCGGCGACACCGACGACTGTGCAGCGGGCACGCCCGCCTCCGCTGAGATCCTCGCCATGCCCAGGTAGATAATCCCCCCTGAAAACATGAACATCGCGATGGTGACCGGATCCATCCCGATCTGATGAAGCCAGAACATCGCGTAGCAGAGGCTCAGCAGAAGACCGAGGACTGCGACGCGATAGGAAAGCATCTCGCCGCGGTCATCGGCGGGATGGGCCGATCGAACCGCCCTCAAGAAGACATCTCGCAAGTGATGCCGCGCAACCCAGAGCCGCCAGATCACCAAGAAGGCAAGCGCCCCGTGGCACTGCCAGGCCTCCGTCGGCGGGTCGGCGCTGAACGAATCGGACGACCACCCGATCCTGTAGCCCAATCGATTCTTGATCCCCCCCTCCACGACGTGCACCAGGAAGAAGAACCAGACGCTGAACAGCACCTGCAGGTTGGCGAAGTAACAGATGCCGATCGTGTAGAACTGGAGCGGCTGCACGACGATGAATGGAGAGTATCGCGTAAACCGGAAGTATTCGAAGTGGGGCGGTGGATAGAGAATGAAGTGCGGAATGGGTGGGTAGAGCCAGTGCATCGTATTCCAGAAAAAGAGCGAGAAGGGTACGATAGCTCCGATCCAGAACAGCCTGCCCTGCATAAACTCCGGCAGCAGGCGGTTTGAATCGGCGCCCTCTACCATCTCGATCGGCACCGTCGCGAGTGGATAGGCCAGCCGCTCGTGTTCCACCCACGGCTTGCGAAGGATCACCATGGCGCAGGCAGATCCGATGAAGATGGCCGCGATGATGCTCGCCCACCAGCCCAGGGGAACGATCCAGGATGTCCAGGGGGCCTCAGCGCCCGGTGGAAGGCCCTCATAAAACACCCGAAGCGCCTCCCGGTCCGTCTGCACGGCCCACGTACTCAAGTAGGGGTGATAGAACTCCCCCCACATATTCTCCGGCGTGTCGAAATAGAACGGCGACGAAATCATGCCCAGGAGAAAGCCGGAGACCCCCGTCGTGGGCACGACCGAGCCCACCATACCGATCGCCACGACCGCGAGCAGCTCGGAGGACGAAAACGCGAACCTCCTCTGAACGAGTTTCAGGAGCGGGTTGGCGAGCCCGACGAGGAGGACGAAAAGCGAAAGCAGAGTGAGCTGAAGCGTCTGTAGATTCAGCCGGGTGCACCTGACGATCGTCTCCGCGTAGACCACCCAGATGTTGACGAGGACCACGATCCCGATCCCAACGGCCACGGAACGAAGCGTGATCCCGCGCGCGCTGGATGACGGTGCTTGTTCAGGCATTGGGGCCGCTGGGGCCGATTCAGCCAAAACCGATTTCCTCAGACAAATGAAAAGCGCTTATTTCAAGACGCTTCGTGAGTCAATTCACGCAATTACGTCAGCAGGATAAATCCCGAAAAGCTAAAATCAAAAACAAAAATCCCCCTATCTCGAGTCCGCCGCCAGTGGCTCATCTTTTTTCGGACCAATAGTCAGATAGCGGGTTTCACCATCTCATCCCCCCTTCCCTTTAGGGAAGGGGGGCCAGGGGGGTTAGGTCTCACGTACACATAACAACCCTCCCAATCAACCAGCCCTCTCAACACTCGTAGTAAATGCGTTAATATATTGATAAACTGTAATTTATACGTTTTTGTACGGCAATCTCCATCAAGGCACAGATCTTGCAAGCCTATTTCATTAATATTGACGTATATTTTAAAGGCTTACACCATCTATCTCTCAGGGCAGACCTGACGATGAAGCGGACCTTTTCTACAGTGATTCTTGCGGTTTTCGGATTCGGACTGTTCGGCTGCGGCGGGGATTCCGCCACAAATTCCGGAAGCCCGGCTCCTTCCACCGGCGGCGGCACCAGCGGCGGAGCTGCGGCACCCACCACTGGGACGGGAACGTCACTTGGTCCAGCGAAGAACTTCTTGAACATCTCATCATTCCCCTTCGACGAGATCGAGGTCATCATCGACAGGGATGCGATTCCAGCACTGACCGACCCCGTTTTCGTGGATCCGGGACACGAGTCAGCCGGCTACCTCGCAGACACCGATCTGGTCATGGGTTTGGAGATCAGTGGGCAGGCCAAGGCCTACCCACACAACATCGGATGGTGGCACGAGGTCGTGAACGATGCCGTGGCCGGACAACCCGTCGTCGTGACCTTCTGCCCGCTGACCAGCACAGGCATGGTTTTCGAGGGACGGAGCTTGGACCGCCAACGAATCACAACCGGGGTCTCCGGCATGCTGTTCAACAGCAATCTGATCATGTACGACCGGCGGGATGGCAACACGCTTTATCCACAGATGATCTCCACGGGAATAAGGGGCTCTTTTGAACCCCTGACGCTTATGCCTGTCGTAGAGACGACGTGGGGCTACTGGAAGCGGCTCCACCCGAAAACAAAGGTGGTCAGTGCATCCAACGGTGTCTACAAATTGAGTCATTACGTGATTTACCCCTACGGCAGTTATAGAGAGCTGGACACACTTCCCATCTTCTCCACGTTCCCACAACTGTTTGACAATCCGATCGCGGAGCGATTCGAACCCAAATCTATGGTCCTCGGTGTCCGTTTCGGGGCGCAGGCCAAGGCTTACCCCTTCGAAAACATGGGAAGTGAGGCGGTGATCAATGACCGCGTCGGTGAACAAGACATCGTCGTGGTGTATTACGGCGCCGAACAGTTGGCGATCCCCTACTCCCGGTGGGTCAACCAAATCCTGACGTTCGACAAGGTGGCTTCAAACGATCCGGTCTATCCCTTTATGATGAAGGACAGGGAGACCGGAACGGTCTGGAATCTGATGGGCAGGGCGATCGAGGGGGAGCTTTCGGGCAAACGTCTGACTCAGGTCCCGGCCCATAACGCCTTCTGGTTTGCATGGGCCACGTTCTGGCAGGACACCGAAATCTTTGAGTAAATTCAGGCGAGAGTAGAGACGCAGAGGGAAGGCCCCCCGGGCCTTCTTTTGTTTTCATCGAACAACGCTCGAACCCGGCAGAATCTGTAGGATGGACCGCATGGACGTTTCGATGAAGGCCGCCTTCTGGATTCTGCCCCTCTGTGGGCTCGCTTGCGGTAACAGCGGCAGGATCATCACCACCGATACGAACGAGTCCATTTCCGTCTCTGAGATGTCTCTTTCGTCCCAGTTGTTGATCGCCGTTATCAATAGCGACCTGGAACAGATGACGCAGCTGCTCGACCAGGGCGCTGTGGCGAATAACGCCCTGCAGGTCGCGGTCGCTGGCGGTAACCCCGAGGTCGTCAGGCTGCTCCTGGATAGAGGTGCCGTGCCTGATGAACTGACCGTGCTGCGGGCGGTCTCGGCGGTCCCCAGATACGGAGATAAAGGTCGCGAAGTGGTCCAGTTCCTGCTCCAGCGCGGGGCCAAGGGGGATTGGAGGTCCCTGTTCGGTGCGATCCACCTCGACGATATTGATCTGGTCCGCATCCTGCTCAATCCCGATTACGCTGCTTTGGACATAAACCAGAAAAGTTCCGAAGGTTTTACGGCCCTGGACGAAGCATTAAAATGGAACCGCTATGAAATCGCCGGATTGTTGAGGGAAGCCGGAGGAGAACACGCGAATCCAACCGAGGGTTAGGCGCAGGAGAGAATCTACCTTACAGAAGCGGCAGACGCGAATGCGTCTGCCGCTTCTTGTTTTTCGCCATCCCTGACAGGCGAGTTGCATCCTTCAAGGCCATTGGGGCGGCCCTAGCGTGATGCATCTTGAAATCCCCCTCAATCCCCCTTTGTACAGACCGGATACATGGTAAACAGGTGTTCGGGGACATGGTATACACATTTGACTAGGGGGATAGGGATGTCATAGTCCCCTTTGGGGTGCTGTTTAGATCGATTGTGGATAGTTTTTTGTGGCAGAAGAAGACGTCGAACACTCCGTCGATCCTGGTGGCTCTCATTGCGACAGGATGGCCTCTCAACGCTCTACTGACTTGGAACAACCGGCCTTTGAACGAAAACTCGCCTTTGTCCTGAACCTTCCTCACCAGGTCTCCAGGTGCATATTCGAGCGGGAGAAGCTGTTTTGGGAAGGTTCTGGAGCTGGGACGATATCGCTCTGCGGGCACCGCCATATCTAGCGCTTCGTGAGGCCGTTCCAGATTGTATGTGAGTCGCCACTTGTCGAACGCACGCTGACACTGGTCCAGATCCAGCCAGGCGCGATGTCGAAGCACTTCCTCGTTGAGTGTTCTGTGGAATCGCTCGTCCTTACCCAGTGTCTGAGGATGATAAGGTCGGCTGTGGATCACGCCGATGCCTAACCGGATCAACCAGATGGTTAATCCCGTCAGATCCCACGGGCTTCTTCCGCCCCAAGGTGTAGCGTTGTCCACCAGGAACCGATCCGGCAACTCATACCTCTCGAAAACGCCTGTGAGGCGTTCTTTTACGGTCGGCGCCTGCTCATTGCCACAGGCCTGCAGGCCGACCGAATAACGAGAATGATCGTCCAGAACGGTTAACGGGTGACACCGCCCTTTCCAGAGGGGAAAGTGACCCTTGAAGTCCATTTGCCATAAGGCGTTTGGGACTTTCTCCTCGAAGCGGCGCCAGGTTTTGTTCTTTTCCGATTCGGCAGGATCAAGCCGATCGTTTCGCCTCAAAATCTGGGTAATCGTGCTGGGGCTAGGAACCGATGAAATACCTTTCTTGAGCAGAATATCCTGGATCTTCCGTCCACCCCAGCTCGGGTGCTGATCACGCACGACGAGAATCTGGCTTTCAATGTTCTTGGGAGTACGCTTTGGACTATAATGCGGACGACGAGACTGATCCTCTAATCCCGCAGGTCCATCACGCTCATAGCGTCTGATCCACTTGTAGGCAGTACTCGGACAGACCCCGAACCGCCTGCAGAGTACACGGATATTGACCTCATCGGACATCGCCAACGTGACGAACTCCAACCGAGAAGACACAATGGATACCTCCGGCCACGGCATAAAGACCTCCTTGTTGGAGGTCTATTATGCACCACTTTAGAAGTGTATGCCATGTGTCCAAACGGGTGTATACCATGTCCCAAGTCTGTACACCCTTTTTAAAAGGGGGAAGAATTTACTCCTGGATAGGTACTCCCTCAGAAAGAGCAATCTCCCCCATTTTTTAAAGGGGGGCAGGGGGGATTTTCCATGTCATGCATCGACCCGCATCGCCTCGTGTCCCCAAGTTGGCCGCTCAGAACAGCAATACAGAGACCGATTTCTGTATCATCGCGATCGAGACAGAGCCCATCCCCACGAGGGCCATGCCGGCGAAGAAACCGGCGAGCAGGACGGCGGCGTAGAGGCGCCACTGTTGCCTGCCGTATTTCTTCTGGAAATAGTAGCGCGCGAGGAGCGCGCCGATGATTTCGGTGATCATCACGTGCGGGATGTTGGTCAGGCTCCGCACGTAGCCGAAGATCAGGAGGATCGGAAGCCCGAAGACGGACAGGATGATGAACGTCAACAGGCCGACGGCGAAACCGATCGCGATCACCTTCGGCTTCAGGGCCTCGAACAGGATCGGCTTGTCGTCCGAACTCTGAAGGAAGGCCCCATCGAATGAAGGGACCTCATCGACCTCGAACTCGTAGACCCAGGTCTGCCCCTCGGCGCCCAGAAACCCTTCGATCATGAGCTTGGGGTTGGGCGTGTCCACGTGGTGGCCGTCCACGGGCCGTTTAATCGCGGGTGGCGTGGACGGCAAGGTTTCTGAGATCCTTCGGGTTAAGGGCTCGACGCGGACCGACGGTGGCGGGTCAGGCGGTGGGTCTGTACCTTCGAAGTTAGTATAGAAGGTTCCGACCCGCGACCAGGGACCGACCGCCCTGAGATCCTCCTCATCGATCTTCCCGTCGCTGTTCGAATCCTTCTTCTCGGGACCCGACATCCAGGCCTCGAATCGCTTCCTGAACGCCTCCGAGTCTGTGTCCTCCCGTGTCCGGGCACGCCAGTACCACCAGCCCCCGTCGGTCAGGTTTCCCGGAATCCAGGTGATGTTTCCCGCCCTGGCGTCGGGCACGATTTCACTGCGCATCGTGCTCGTATACCAGACGCTCTGCTGCAGCGCGCGGAGCGGCCACATCAACTGGGCGTAGGGATAGGCATCCGAGGGGATCGGCGCCAGCTTCCAGATGTAGGACCAGTAGAAAAAACTGGTGAACAGAATCAGCGGAACCATGAAGAGTTCGGCCTTCAGGATGCCGGTGAACTTCGACCCGGTCAGTTCGATCTCTCTGAATTTATTGGCTTCGGCTGCGTAGGTGGTCATCGGGAACGGGACGAACCAGATGTCGACCCCCTGGAAGCCGCTGAGGAAGATCGTGGTCTCTTTGACATACGGAATGTTGGTTTGCTGGCCGACGAGTCCGTCCAACCGCGCGTTGACAAAGGAGATGAGCGGCGTGTAGACGAAGGCGAAGACCAGAAAGAAGATCATCACGGTCCTGCCGATCAGGGCCGGAAAGAGGACCTTGGCGAGCGCGATCGTGTAGATGCTGGCGATGCAGAACAGGATGATGCAGATCCAGATCCGGAAGTCTCCGCGTCCGGCCGGAGGCGTCCAGCTCCCCTTCTCCTGTTTCTCGATCCTCGCAGATCGCACACCCGTGAAGACCTGATACAGGCCGATGACGGTGATGGCGAACGTGAGTCCGATCCCGAAAGACATCCAGAAGTCGATCCCGGTCACAAAGTGCGTCTGGATCGTATCCATGCCCATGATCCAGTGAGGCATGTAGCCGTAATGGTGCAGGATCGGGCTGGCGATCGAATGGACCACGACACCGAGAAACGACCCCATCACCGCCCAGAACGGCGCGAGCAGACCGGCAAAGATCGGCCCCAGGTGAAGCGTGAACCCGAGGGGCGTCGCCGGCAGGAAGTTGCCGGTGTACTGCGTGAAGTCGACCCACGGGATCGGGATGATCTGGACCGGTTCCTCCATAAACGCCCCCGTGATCGCGGGGACCCCCACATAGATCGCGCCCCAGACCACCCCGATGACCGCCCCGATGCTGAAGACGCGCCATTTCCACGTGATCTCCCCGCTGCTCTCCTCGGCCAGGGCCATCGCGGTCTGCGCGTTGATCGGAGCGAACGGAAACGGGAGGCGCTCATAGTCGGAAGTCAGCCGGAACAGGACGTAGCTGGCGGTGAACCAGGCGATGCGCGCCATGATGAAGCCGAGGACCATGATCGAGATCGGCCAGAGCCAGTCCTGGTGGAAGAAGGTCCGCTCGGCGAGGGCCTCCGAACCGGGCGGTGGGGCCCACCACCAGGGGATCAGCTTGGCGATCCCGAACTGTTTGGCCGCGGGAGACTGGACGAAATACTGGTTCCAGAGCATGCCGTCGGAGGCGCCGGTCTCCCGGGCCACGAGCGCGCTCGTGACGTAGTAGAGGAGGTAGAGCTCCTGCCGCTTCAACACGGTGAAAGACCGCTTGGACAGCTCCAGGAAGAGGATGATCGTGACCCATTGCGCGGCCGCCCCGATCGAGCCCCCGATCATCAGCTCCAGGTAGATGTTGCCCGGGACCATGATGACCGAGACGAAGAGGGCGCCCAGGATCGTCTTGGTGTTGAAGCCCTCTTCAAAGCTGTCGGGTGTTTCCAGCAGATCCCGGTATTCCTCGATCTCCTGGAACTGGGCCGATTTGCGTCTGCGTAAGAGGTTCGCTAACATCTGTGTCTCATCGTTCGGACCTAACCCCCCCCACCCCCCTTCCCTAAAGGGAAGGGGGGAGCAGCGAGGATCACTGTGTTTGACTTTGTAAAACTAGATGGCGCCTGTCTTCCCTCCCCTTTAGGGGAGGCCTGTCCCGAGCCTGGTCGAGGGAGACCGAGGGAGGGGTCCGCCTTCATCCATTGACGGACAGCCCACTCACCAACATGGAACGATCCCAGCTGGTGGAGTCGTCGGCGACGGAGGCATCCCGGTAAGTCGATATCATAGACCATCGGTCTGTCCCCGATCTATTCGGATAAGAGCTGTGGAGCATCTGATCGTGGAAGAAGACGGCGTCGCCACACGCGACTTCCAGCGTGACGACCGGCAGATCCTCCAGCGCTTCGCTCTCGGCCCGCCATCCGAAACCGGTCGTTTCTTTTACCTTCTGGACATCGAACCGTTTCTTGTGGCTGCCGGGGATCATCTTGAGACAGCCGTTCTCGGAGTTCGCGTCATCCAGGGCGATCCAGATCGAGATCTTGCTGGCACCTCTCCAGTAATACCAGTCCTGGTGCCACGGCGACTCGAACGTCGTGCTGCGGTTCTTGTAGACCGCCTTCACGCTTAGAAACTCGAGATCAGGACCGACGACTCGCCTCAGGACGTCGATAACGCACGGGTCCTTCATACGTTCTCTGAAGAAGGGGTGAAGTTCATCGAGCATCCAGACCCTCACGCCTGAAGGCAGATTGTCCAGACTCCCCTCCTCCCGCATAATCCTGACGACGGCTTCCTTCCAACTGACCATCTCCTCGGCATCGTAAATGCGGTTCACGACCAGGAATCCATCGCGCTCAAAGATCTCTGCCTGGCTTTCACCCACACGAACCTCCACTAATCCGCATCTCAGAAGGTGGAGCAAGAGGTCTGGCTTCAGTCCGCCGCAGGGCGGACTTCCTGTTTCACGAGCGCGGGAATTCATTCCCGCGCTGGACGCTCACCAAACGCTCAGTGGATCGTCGCCTGTCGCCTGCTCCCGTATGACTAAAGCCGGGATGATTCAGCTCTAGCCTGGCTCTCGCTATCTGTTCTTACCGACACACCTGAACCTTCTGTCGCTTGGTTTATGCAGTCCGTGGTCCGTGGTCTGCGGTCTGGATCTCGCCGCCTCTCTGGATGTAGCCCGCACGGTCTTCGGGACTCAGGGTCCGCCAGATGAGGAACTGCTTCCGGAGCGCTCCCATAAAACCGCGATTCACCCGCTGCCAGGAGGTGACGTCCCCGGAGAGACGGTCGATTGCGAGTGAGAGGGCGTAAATGTTGAATTCACCCGTGGGCGATGCATCGAAACTCACTCGCTGGCTGACCCCCAGGTCGTAGGGAGCGGTCCAGATGGTGGTCTCGATCCTGCATCCCTCGCCCTTCTCTGTCGTCCGCGCCTCCAGGGTCGTGCCCTCAGACATGAACATTCCGGTCGACTCGCCGCTGTGGGATTCGAAGTAGTCAACCAGGAACCTGCTGAGGCCGAAGACCTCGCCGCCCCCGACCGTGAAGGGAAACTCGAATCGCCAGTGGTCGCCCTCCGGATCCGGCAGCGTCCAGCGGCGCGTCACGTCGGGCACCGCCATGTTTGAGGCCTGCCGAGCCGGGTAAAGCGTGGACAGAACCACCACAGCCATCACCAGGACGGAGACATACACAGCGGACATGGCGGAGTAGTTGAGCGTCACACCGGTAAGCCAGCCCTGCCAGAGAATGATCTTGGCGACCCCCTGCCCCAGGAGGTAACCGCCGACCGTGCCGAAGACCGCATAGACACACGCCTCGGCGATAAACAGGAAGGCGATGTGCAGCGGGGCCAGACCGACCGCGGAGTAGATGCCGATCTCCCGAAAGCGTTCGTAGACCGAGCCCATCATCGTGTTCAACACGATGAGGGCTGCGATCAGGACCGGGATAAAGAGGTTCCCGAGTCCCCTGAAGGAGGTGTCGCCGAACGAGCTGTAGACCGACACATTGACCCTCCCATCTGCATCGGGGAGTCCTGCGAACAGGATCACTGCGAGGCGGGAAAGCAGGGCCTTGACCTGCGCTTCGATATCTACTCCGGGATGGAAGCGAATGGCGAGGGACTGCGGGGGACTTCCAACCTCTCTTATGAACTCGTATGGAAGGATCAAAACGTCGTCCGGATCGAGATGCTGGAACTCGAAGATATCCGCCGCCGGCTGGTTGATCCCTTGTCTCTCCCGATGCTCCAGTTGCCCCTCGCGGCGCCGGCTGGCGAGGCCTGTCTCCATAAAATCAGGCGGAGTCAGCATCTCACCATCCAGGTCCTTGAACCGGCGAAGCTTGTCCGCGTCCATAAGCCCGATGACCGTCAAATGTTCCCCGAAGAGCCTGATCTGACGCGTTCCTAGATCCGATGCGGTAACCCCGAATTCGTCGGCCAGCCGATCCGGAAGGATGCAGGCCCTTTCTCCGTGCCGAAACCAGCGCCCTGCCTTCAGATACTTGTCGATCCCGGTGACCTCCGCTTCCTCGGGCGCCAGGCCCAGCGCACCCAGCGCAAAGGCAGACTTCCCATCCAGGTCCAGCGGAATCAGCTGTCGGTCCATGTTCTGATGCCAGGTCCGAGGGGCCACCACTCCGATTCCTTCATAGTGGGTTTTCGCGTAGTCGTAGGCCACTTCCTCCAGCTGCGTCCAGGCCTTGGTCCGGATCAGGACGCCGGGGTAGGCCCCATCTGCGTCCCGCTGGAGCTTGTGGAACTGCAGCGACGATTTGATCGAGGTGAACGAAAGGACGGTAAAGGTGAGCAGCAGGAGCGTGAGGAAAGTCAGCCAGGTTCGCAGTCGACGGCGCTTCATGTTGGCGATGCCCAGCTGAAAGGCGGCCAGGGAGGCGCTCACCCGGCCGACGTCGGTTTCGTGCAGCAGGACGTCTGAAGTTCGCAGCCGCCTCATGTTCTCGTTGAACCGGGAAAAGATCAGCGAAATGACGAAGGCGGCAAGCGCAAGGATGATGAAGGCGAGCAGGACGACGAACGGATTGGAGAGCTCGAACGCCGGGTGTACGAAGTAGAGAAAGACCCAGATCACGCCGAAGATGCCGGCGAAGGCAGTGAGCTGCCACCGAATGTCGGAGGCCGTAATGATGAGCCGTTCGGCAAAGAAGGCGCACGGGATCACCAGGGCCATGAAGAAAATAATCCCCCGGATCACACCGTTCTGGGTGGCCTTCACGTCAGGATAGGCCCGCGACTCGAAACCCAGGGCGGCCCGGCTGTGCTTCATGAACAGGTCCCAGCGCTTTTGTGCCAGTGCAGACTCGGCCTGCTCGAGGTGGTCTGCCGACTGGGCGTGGAGGACGTTCAGTCTGTGATTCTCGATCGCGAATCGTTTCAGTTCACGTATCCGGCTTTCGTTCAGCATCCACATATCCTTCGCCGCCTGGTAGGCGGTGCGAGGGACGGTGCCCGAAGCGTGGGTGACAAACCCTCCGCCGCGGGCGGCTTCCTCCGTCTCCACGCCCATCGCGTTAAGCAGCACGAGGCGAAGACCGATCGCCCAGGAGCGCATCGTGATCTTTACCTTCTCCCCGGGACGCGTGAAGAGGGTCCCGACCGCCATCGACTCAGGGTGGCGCAGTTCCCCGGTCGCGCCCAAACCGATATCGTAACCGTACTCCTGTGGGGCCGCGTTGTCCTCCCCGTATACACTGACCTCCGACAACTTGTTCAGATAGCGGGGATCCACGATGTCGTAAAAATCGGTGGCGACGCAGGGGAACAGGACACTGATTTGCTCCGTCATCCACCAGTCCATATCGACCTCTGGCTTGTAGATGTCGGCCTGCACGCCGCGGTTGGGCGCGTGAGTGATCTCCCCCGTATCGGAGTCCAAAACATAGACTGAGGCGGTCGCTTTCTTTTCGATAATGCCGGGGATGATAAACGCCCCCCTCTCGTCGGCTATGTCATAGCGGGTCTCTCTAACTCCTTTGGCCGATTTGGACGACGAATAATTCTCGCTCCTGCCAAGGCGCACCGCCGCAATCGCTCCAGGCTTGGGGCGGTCCGGGACGATGCTGCGCCTAGGGAAGGTCTTCGCATACCCCTTCAGCCACTGAACGCGGTCCTCCGGGCGCAGTTCGTAGTCCGTGATTAAACCCGGGTCGTTGAGCGCCAGGTCGATCACGCCGGTCAGCAGGCGGATCTGTCCGGTCAGGTTCGCGTAGTCCACGATCTCCGGTCTGTCCAGGGGGGTGTCGACGCCGAGGCGGGCATCGTTCAACGTGACAAGCGAAAGGGCCGGCGTGCCGGCCGCCATCACGATCAGGCCTTCAGTCTTCACGAGTTTCCCGGGGTTGAAGATTTTCCACGTCATCCCGGGGGGTGGATTGACGCCGTCGATCAGCGCGCGCTGGGGATCGAGGCCGAAGTCCTCAGCGATCGCCCTGGTGAATCGAACGAGCGACTTTCCGATCGGCGTGAAGAACTGTTTATAGTAGTGACTCGGCGCGCTGTTCCAGAGGCCGATCTCGGCAGTCCGGCTGGAGAGATCCAGCGCGATAAACAGGCGGATGTCGATCGGGTCGGTCATCAACGCGGCGAAGTCCTCCTGCTTGCGGGCGTGACGACTCAGAAAATCGGAGATCCCGCGTGAACTGAAGTGGTGGGCCGAGCTGGCCAGAAGCAGCACGGTCCGCGCGGGCGGGTGTCGCTGGAGATAGTCCGCGAGCTCGAGCAGCGCCACGATTCCACAGGCCATTTCTGCGCCCGGCGCCAGGGCCGGCACGACCGACATCGCATCGTAGTAGGCGTTGATCACGATGATCTGGTCCTTGAGCTCCGGATCGGTCCCGGGAACGGTCCCCAGAATGTTGTGGGCAACCGTCTTCTCCCAGTCCATGCGCGCGTGAAGCTCCACCTCCACCTCCCCCTCTTTCTCCAGCAATCGCCGCAGTTCACGTCCTGAGGATTTGTCGATCCAGAACCGTTCGGTCCCGTTGGGCGAGATCAGGTACTTCTGTTCGCCCTCCGCGCGCGTCGTGGAGTCTGGCTCGATAAAGATGATCTGTCCTGCGCCCAGCGAAGCGGCGTTGAGCCATCGGTTCCAGGAGTTGAACTCCATCAGAACAGCAGCACCGTCCATATCGTGCCCGTTAAAGGTCTCCCACGTGCCGTCACCTCCGTAAATCAAGCGAGCCCGCACACCTCCCGGGGGGAGCGTGGAGGTCTTCACCAGGTTGGGCCAGATTGAGTGCAGGGAAAAGGAGGCACCGCTCTTGGTGAGGGTAAGGCGCCCCCCCTTGTCCACGGGGGAGGTCACGTCGAATGCTTCGGTCTTCACCCCTTCGAGGCCGAGGCGTTCGAACTCCTGCAGGATGAACCGCGCCGCGTCGTCGTGACCGGAGTAGCCCGGAACGCGGGACCCATGGCTCGTGAAGCGGGCCATCAGACGACGAACATCGGCCTCGGACACGGCATCGATCACGCGTCCCGAAACGTCCCCGGCCTCGTGAACGGGCGCAGGTGGAAGGGGTGGGGGCGGCTCCAGACCGAGGAGGTCGGTCAGCCACGGGGAGGTGCGTTCAGGTCCGATCCCGAAAAAGAGGAAGGCGACAGCGCCGAGCCCGATCAGGAGGATCAAAGCGATACGGCGAAGCAACTGCAGAAAATCAGCCATCGGTTACCCTAAGTCCCCTCCAAGTACAACTGCCGATCGTCATTCGTGGACTGTAGCCAAGCTCTTCAGGAGATCATTGGGTGGTTGAAACTTCGTGTTTCTTCGTGTCCTTTCGTGATCCAGCCTCTTCAATCCGCAATCCCAAATCCGAAATCCAAAATTGACCCACGCTTCATTATCGCCCTTGATTATTGGATATTGCGTGTTGGATACCTGAGTTCAATAAGGAAGTGCAACACTTAGGGTAGCAACTGTCCTATCCTAAGTGTATGGGAAACAATTACAAGCATCTTACGATAGACGAACGCGAGCAGATTGCGCTTTGTCGAGCCACTGGTGCAAGCCTTAGAGATATTGCCAAGGCCCTTGACCGGAGCGCCAGCACGATTTCAAGAGAGTTGAAACGTAATCCGTCCCCGATAGCTGAGAGTTACTCGGGCCTCCAGGCTCACAGAAGGGCTGAGAAACGTAAGCGGGAGGCCGGCAAGCGGAAACGGCTGAAGAATCCGGTTATCCGGCGATATGTCGAGACCAAACTCAAGCAAGGATGGTCTCCCGAGTTGATCGCTGGGAGGCTTCCCGAGGAGCGTCCGAGCGCGGGTATCAGCCACGAAGCCATCTACCAGTATATCTACGATCCAAAGGTGCACAAGCAGCGGGATCTGGTTGCTTGCTTATCCCGAGCTCACAAAAAACGAAAGCCGCGGTGGCATACCCGAAAACACCGGGAAAGCCACATTCCAGGCCGTATTTCGATCGATCGACGTCCCCGTTACATCGAAAAACGGAAACAACCTGGCCACTGGGAATCCGACACCATCATCTCTCGTGAGAGCAAACAGGCCGTTGGCGCTTGTCTTGAGCGATCGTCGAGATACCTACACCTGGCTAAGCTGGCAAAGAACGGACCCTCGGAGGTCGCCGAAGCGATTAATCGACGCCTTGGGCGACATCCTCCCCACATGAGGAAGAGCATCACATATGACAACGGATCCGAAAACGGCCAACATCAACGGGTCAACGAGGTGCTTGGCACCAAATCCTATTTCTGCAAACCGTTCCACAGCTGGGAGCGAGGCGCTGTGGAAAACGCTATCGGTCTGGTCCGCAGATACCTCCCCAAGAAGACAGACTTCTCAAAGGTCAGCAAACACGAGTTAAAGAAAATTCAGAACCGGATCAACAACCGACCAAGAAAATGTCTTAACTTCAAAACACCAGCTGAAGTCTTCAAGTCCAAGTGTTGCACTTAGTCATTGAATCCAGCATATTGATTATTGCTCCGTCTTCTGTCGAGATACATATCAATCGTCTGCCACGGTGCGATACAACATGCTACGGTACCCGTGTTTTGCATTCCCGGTACCCGATCCTTTAGTAGTGAAACACAGCCGGGCCGTCGTACCATCCCAACGTGTGAACGGGATGCGCTTGATAGGGGAACCAGATGGCATCGATCAACCCGGAGAACGCCACACCTAGGACATAGCCGACGAGCAGTCCGAGGAAGAGCGGAAACGACTTCTGATAGACCGCCTGTCCGCCCACGCGCAGCATGAGCAGTTTGATCAGCCAGGCCAGGAAAAGGGTCGTGCTCGTCCGGCGGACCAGCTCGGCCCCCACAAGCGCGAGCCCCAGCGGATGGAGCGGCCACCAGAAGAAGGTGTGCCGTAGATAGGTCAACCCGGCCATGGCCGCCCCACCGATCGTGAGAAAGGCGAGATGGTCGGGGCTTCGAATATGGATGGGTGGAGACGGATTCTTGAACTTGTAGCTGACGCTCTGCGCCGC
Organism: Candidatus Latescibacterota bacterium; assembly: GCA_965248435.1. Classification (GTDB taxonomy): domain Bacteria; phylum Latescibacterota; class UBA2968; order UBA2968; genus CBDFJH01. Next base: position 3,631,272 of record OZ252100.1, on the reverse strand, counting down.
GTTTCTGAGGTGCCGAGACGCCCAGTCTCCGATCATCCAGCTGTTGAAGGCGTGGGCCCCCTTGCGGTAGGCCAGATCGAGTGTCAACGTGACAGAGAGAAACAGGCTGACGAAAAAGGCGAGGACAACCGCGGCCATCAGATGTCGGCGATTTCCCCGCACCCCCTCCGCGATCCGACCCGCGTGTGCAAGGGCCGGCAGAAAGAGCCCCCTGAAATGGTGGAACAGGATGTCTTCGCAGTGGTGCGCCACGAGTGTGCTCGCACTCGTCGCATCCCGGCCGACAATCCTCCCTACGTATCCGAACCCCGAAACGCCGCGGGGGATGCTCAGAAAGGGCATGCCTGAGTCGGCGACCATCCTGGCCATGCCCACGTAAACCAGGATGACGATCGGCAGGACCAGGGCGGCGAAAACTGCCTCGTAGCCGATACGCGTCAGCCACAGGAACATGAAGACCAGGCCGACGATCAGACCGATCACCACCGTTCGGTAGGAAAGAAGCTGGTCCTGGTCGTCCACAGGCGCATCGCGGTTCAGCGCCTTTCGGAAAACGTCTCTGATGTGACCGCGCGCGACCCAGAAAACCGAAAGCGCGAACACGGCATAGGCCCCCATCGTCTGTGAAATGATGACGCCCCGGGCAGCCCCGCTCACCGGCCTCGTGTCGACCCCCAACGCGTGAAGACCCCCGGCTTCCAGGATATACACCAGGTCGAAGAACCAGAGGCTGAACAGGACGTCCAGGCTGGCGAAATAGGAGAAGAAGAGCGTGTAGAGGTCGAGCGACACCATCACATTGGGGAACTCCTCGCTGAACTGCTTGAAATCCCCCTCGCCGATCGGAAACCGTGGGAAGTTGAGGATGAAGTAGCTGATACAGTTCCAGGCGATCATCCCGAAGGAGATGCAGAATCCAACCCGGAAGAGGAAGTGCTTCGTGAATTCCGGAAGGGCGCGCCTCCCGGACCCGGGGTGCGCGGCCATATCCACAAGCGGCACCGTGGCGGGGAACACGAGGCGCTCGTTCCTCAGCCACTGCTTCCGAAGGATGGCCGCCACGCAGGCCAGGGTCAGGAAGAAGGCCGCGATCATCGTGCCCCACGAGAAGAGCGGGACCACCCAGACATCCCACGGGATTTCCGCGCCGGGAGGCAGGCCCTCGTGGAACCACGAGACCGCGTTCCCTTCATTGCTGGGGAACAGCCAATCTTTGGTGTAGGGATACAGGAAGGTTTCCCACGGCGCCGTCGACGAGCGGTAGACTGCAGGATAGTAGTGGGGCGCGGCCATCAGGGCGAGCAGGTAGGTCGTCAGCCCGTAGCCGGGGACCGCGGCCGCGACGATGCCCATGGCCAGGATCGTGTGCCACTCCGTCGTGGAAAGCACGATTCCCGTCCAGCGCGAGAAGGCCGCGCCGCAGATGACCATCAGCACGAACACGATGAGCATCGCCATCGGGACGTGCGTGTAGGTCATCAACGAGCCCTGGTAGTCGTAGGGCACGTAGACGGCGATCACGTTCATCGCGACGACCCCAACCAGACCGAGCATGACGGATCGCGCCGTCAACCCCCGGCGCGCGGTCGGCTCCGTGTCGGGTTCAGGTGTCTGACTGGGGGCGGTTTTCTGTACGGGTGTTGCCAATCTGGGGACTTTCCAGGGTGAACAGTTCTAAAAGCGATGCATTTTGAAATCCCCCTCAGTCCCTCCCTCGACTCGCAGGCTCGTTTCGGGACAGGCCTTTGTTAAAGGGGGAAGATTCTATTCCTGAATGGGTACTCTTTCAGCAAGGTTAATCCTCCCCCTTTGGAAAAGCATGTCCCGAGCTTGCCGAGGGAGGGGGCAGGGGGGATTTGTTCTCCAAGATAAAAAAATAACCGCCCGAAACCTAAGGTTCCGGGCGGTTGCCAACATCTTACAGCGGTGGGCTGGACTAGAACGAACCGGAGAACGTCACCCGGATCGGCTTGTCGAAATCCGACCCCATTTCGGAATAGGCCACGTCCAGCGCGACATTGCGTCCGTCGAAGTTACCCTTCAAACCGCCGCCGACAGACCAGTCTTCCGAATCGTACTCGAACTTCTTGCCGGCACGGACCGCGATCATGCTGTTCAGCCAGAGCTCCGCGCCCACGTTGTAACGCTGCTTCGTGTCGGTGAAGTAGGCGCCCTCGAAAGAGGCCGTCACCGAGAGCGGGTCGCCCAGCTCACCGACGACTTCCATGGAGCTGCCGATGTTGAACAGGATCGGAACCGCCGCCCTTTCGGAAACCACGGTCTGCTGGTTGCCCATGTTCTTCATGGACATCCCGATCCGCAGGCTCCGGAACCCGGTGTGCAGGAGCGTGCCAAAGCTCACCGAGATGCCGTTGAGTTCCGCGTGGTCGAGCTTGGATTGGACATAGCGGAACATACCGCCTACCTGCAGCTTGTCGGTCATCTTTCTTGCGACATGAAACCCGACCGCCAGGTCGCCCAGGTCCAGCATCCGCCCGGTGCCCAGCGGCTTCAGCGTCGTGGTCTCCTCGACATCCGCAAGCTTGTAGCTGATGAAGGAGATCCCCCCGACCAGGCCGGCGCCCAGGTTGATCGCGAGGGCGCCCGAGTAGAACTCGGAATCCACGATCCACTTGGAGTAGCCGAAGGTAAACCCGACACGGTCGATGCTTGCGATCGAGGCCGGGTTGAAGTAAATCCCTTCGATCCCGTCAGCGACCGCCGTGTAGGCGTCTCCCATGCCCGCGACCCGGGCGCTTTGCTCCACCTTGAGGAACGAGAACGTGGAGGGCGTGGTCTTGTTGAAGGCCGTATCGCTGGCATCATACTCTTGAATATCCGCTTCGACTTGCCCGCGCTGCTGCGCGGAGACAGGGTATGCGGCGAAGACGACGAACAGCGCGACGCACCACATACCACATACAATCCGTTTCATGGTCGATATCCTTTTTGAAAGGCGTGGAACGAGCAGCTACTGCTCATCTCAGGACGACGAAGGTCCCCTTCTGAGTCTTGCCGCTTGCGTTTTCAACGACGAAATAGTAGACACCCGTCCCGACCGTGGCGCTGGAGAACCTGTCGTTCTGAGTCCAGACCGCCTCGCCCGCGTTCGGGTCATCGTGCTGGATCACTCTCATCAGATCGCCCGAGACCGAGTAGATCCGGATCGTGGACTTGGCTGGGACCCCGGTAAACCGGATATTCAGCCCGCTCTGGTAGTTCGATTCCGTTTTGTCCCGCGACAGGCTGAACGGGTTGGGCACCACCCGCGGGACTTCATCCAGGTTCTCGAACGCCGTAGCCGGGGCTGCTTTCGGGTATTTTGGCTGCCAGAGCGTCTGCTCGACCGCCGCAAATCCGCCCATCATGCCGCCGGTCACGTGCGAGGCCATCCGGGCTGGCAGGTCCGCGAGTGTCGCGTTCCCCTCGCTCCAGGTTGTCTTGGCGGAGGCCACGGCGCGCACCGTGTACAAATAGCCGAACCCGGCCACCGACTCTGGATCGATGAAGGTGTAGGAGCTCGCGCCGGTCGCCGGGACCTCGCCAACCGGGCGCCATCCCCCCGAATCGTCAAAGTCGGAGGTATAGATCCGGTATGCCGTGATGTCCGACGTGCCGCCGTAGTCGGGGTTCACGTCTTCGGCCGACGGCCAGGAGATCACGTTCTGCGCTTCCGGGCTGAACGAGAAACTCCTTTCGATGTCGGGTGGGGTGTTCGGGATCTGATAGTCGTTCGCGTAGGCGAACGCGAAGTGGTCATATACCATCCCGACCCCTTTGTGACCGTCGCCGATAAACTTCTGCTTTCGAAGGGCGACATCAGTCCCGAACGTGCCGGCGTTATCGAACGCCCAGCGCATGACATCCTTGGAGTAACCGGAGCCCTCCGGACCGAACTCGAACATCCCTCCGTGCGCGCCGAACATGAAGAACACGACCTTGGCCTTGTCTCCCGGGTCCAGGTTGTAGGGACCGATCAATGTGCTCTGGAACTGCTCCTGGATGTCCGTGGTCGGGTCATCGTTCGTCGCCCCCAACAAGCCGTCATACTGCTGCGCGGCCGTCCAGCCCTTGGCCTCGAACGGCTCATCGGCGACGCCCCGCTTGATTACCGGCCAGTACTTCCCTAGCGCCCCGCTGAATCCGACCGGATCGTTGTAGCCCTGCGCCTTGTCGTACTCGTTGAAGGTATGGCTGGCACCGGTGTTCTGGAACGCGAGCCACCCCGTGCCCACGAAGGCCGGCGACTGGAGCACGCCGTCCGGGATGTTCCCCATGTTGAAGCCACGAAACATATAGGGGGAGCGAATCGAATTGTCGTTCGGGTCTCCCGTGTCGTCGTGGAACAACACCGTCTTGTCGTCCCCGTCGTAGACGTAGTGGATGATCTTCCCGACCAGGTCCGCGTCGCCACCGGCGGCCACGTAGTTCGGCGCCTCGGTGAACTTGAACCAGTCGTCGTAGCACCCCGGGTCGCGGTACTGCATAATCGCCCCGACGTTGGCGTTCCACCACTTGCACCCGAACACGCTCGTGTAGAGGGTGTTCATGAACCCGATGTGGACGCCGTTCATCGTCGCGCTGCCCTGGTTCTCGATCTCGATATCCCAGAGGATTCCGTCGTCGAGGTCCTGGTGGCTCCAGCCACGGTTGATCCGCGTGACGACCAGGTCGTTCTTGTGCGTCCACTGGCAAACCGAGAGCTTTTCAGCCTCGTTCTGCACCGGGGCGTAGATTGACCAGTCGTAGTTGTTGATCTCGTAGCAGTCCGTCTGGTGCGCCGCGACGCCAGCGTCCAGCTTGGACAGTGCGCCTGGGTACCAGTTGGTCGTGTTCTCCCCGACTCCCCCAGGACCGAGATTGGAGTCCCCGACGTAGCTGGGCGTCACCGTTTCGCGGCCCAGATACGGGGCGCCGATCGAACTGCCGGACCCGAACTGGAACTGCTCCGCGGGCCCGAGCGCGGCGTTGACTGCAGCATCGTAGCTGTACCGACTGTTTTCGATGTCGTAAATCAGCGGCAGGGTGTCCGAACTGGGAACGTTCGGACCCGTCCAGGAGACGAACTTCTCTCCGTTCGTGTTCTGCAGGACAATGACGCCCTTTCCGGCCGCGTTGTCCTGCATCTGCCCCGCCGAGTATTCTGCCATAGCTCCCCACAGATCGGCGTCATCATATTTGGGCGTGAAACAGCACAGGGTCGCATAATTGAACGGGTAGGACCACTGGCCCGCGCCCCGGCCCTTCTTGGTGTCCCAGGTGGAGCCGGACTGGCCGTTGGGGGCGAAGCTGTCCCCGGGTATCCCCCGGAAAAAGCCGCGCCTCGAACCCCACATGGTGACGTCGGTGACGCCTGTAAACTGCGCCTCGGCGGCCACCGTACCGGCGAGGAACACGCCAGCCAAGAACAGACCGGACAGTGACTTAAAAGAAATGCATTTCATCGTAAAGCACTCCTTCTGTTAAGATCTGGAATCGGGGATATTGGATGGCATTTCCGATCCGCAATCCCCGATCCACAATCCGCATTCGATTAGAACCTCAACCGGGCGCCGAGAACGAGAAGTCGCGGCTCGCCGAGGGCAAGGGCATTGTCCACGAGGTCGAAGTATCTGTAGGTGTTGTGGACGTTGTTGACCTGTGAGGCACCGTAGACCAGGTTGTACTCGTCGATGTTGCCATACGCGAGGAAGTCCGGATCGTCCGGTGGCCGCGTCTGCAGCCCGTACGCCATGTAGCTGAATTCGAAACCGGAGCCGCCAAAGATCACATTGTCCCGCTGGTCGAACAGGTTCTTGATCTCCAGGAAGCCCGTGATCGTGCCGCCCTGGCCGAACGAGAAATCTCTCTCAAAGTTCACGTCCGTCACCGTCGAAGGAGGTCCGGACACCTGTTTGGGCGGCGATCCAATCGGCGTGTAAGGGAAGGAAGTCCCCTGTTGGATCCGGTAGAGCAACGTGGCCCGGAACCCCTGAAGGGCCGTTATGTGAAAGTCCGTCGGCGCGGAGAACAGGAACTGCGCACTCCCGTAGTTGCGCCGATCCGTGCCTTCCAGGAAACTGCTGATGCGGACCCCCTGACGCTGGTCGATATAGTTGCCCTCTACGCCGTCCTCCACCACGGGCAACCAGAACCCGTTCTCTTCAGCGGCGGCGCCCACGAGGGCGAGGGAATTGTTGAGGTCCGCCTGTGCGATGGCAGCGTACTCAGCCCGCTCAGCCGCCGAAGGTACGTGAGGCGTCTCCGACCCGTCGGAGTTGATGTCCACGCCCAGGAACCACCGGTCGCTGTTCACGTAGTTCGCGCCGGGATGCATATAGCTGAATTTAAACGAACTGAACTGGGCGACCCACTGGACGTTCCACGCCACGCTGAACGAGGTCATCTGACTGAACATCTTCTTGAACGAGAGCTCGAACCCCCGCCTGGAATCGAATCCAGGGTTGTTGGACTGCGCCTTCATGTTCTCACCCCTGAACCCGACGGGGTTCAGTTTCTCCGGGGGCATGTAGTAGGTAGAGCCGGTCCCGTTCTTATCGGCGTAGAACATGGTCAGGGACCCGACATAGTCGCCCGCAAAGTTCCAGTCCGCTCCGACCTCCATGGTCTGCTCCCGCCCCTCTCTGATGCCCGGGGACGGGCCGAAGCCGTTGTGCTTCAGCGTCATTCGATTGTAGAGCTCCGTCTGCTGGCTGATCGAACCGTCGTTGTTCAGGTCCAGCGAGATGGGGTCACTCCCGACCCAGGCATGGTACCAGAAACCATGAAAACTGGGCAACTGCCGGAACCGCCCCGTGAAGAACCTGACGGTCGCGCGCTCACTGATCGGGTGTGAGATCCCGATCCGGGGGCTGACGCTCCACATTGTCCCGTGGTCGATCAGGGGCACGTTGCGGTGGCGGGTGATCGTCTGGTAGTGCATCCAGTTCGCGGCCCCTGGCTCGAAGACGTCGCCAGCTTGGAAGGCATCGATCCGGACGCCGGCGTTGATCACCAGGCCCTCGAACTCCATCTTGTCCTGGACGTAGGCCGCGTACTGGTTGGGCTTGCCCGGCTTCATCCCGATCGCCGGATCGTCAAATCCGACGAGTACCATCGCGACGTTTGGGCTGGCGACATTAAAGTCCAGCCGCGACTCCAGGACACTGTAACGGACGTGCTCGAACCCGGCCTTGACGAGGTGGTTCTTGTGCATCTGGCTGGTGATGTCGCCCTTGAAGATCCACCTCGTGCGATCCGTGTCGTCGCTATTATTGTAGTCGTATGGAAGCGTGAAACCGTACTCGTCAATCGGTCTCGAGGTGGAGCTTACTTTGGTCTCGGTGTTTTCGATCAGCCTCGTCGAGTATGCTGCCCGAAACTCCCAGAACGTCTTAGGATTAAGAGAATGCGTGGCGACGGCGTAGTAGAGGGCGTTCTTCTCCTCCTGCTGGCCCATCGCGCTGTAGTCGGCCGGAAGGAAGAGGTTCAGGACGTTGTTGGGCGCATACGCACCCCAGATGCCGCCTGAAGTGGTCATGGCCCGCCGCTCGCCCCTCCATATCTTATCCTTCGAATACATCCCGCCCACTTTCACCTTCAGGTCGCCCGTCGGCCGGAAGGTGACGTTGCCCGAGCCCTTGATGTTGAACGGCTCCGTGAGCGAGGCCTCCGGAAAGATGGTGGCCTCCCGGCTGTGGGCAACGGACCCGAAGAACCCTGCCTGATCCGAGATCGGACCGCCGGCGGATCCCTCGAAGTAGTGGCCGATCTCGCCCGTGTAGTCGGTCGGAGACAGCCCGGACGGGAAAGAGGCGGAGCCGGTCACGTCGGTGAGCTTCTTCTTCATCAGGCCGCTCTCGTAGACGTCCCTGCCCCAGTGCTTCTTCCCGGGCGGGGTCAGGCGGTATTCGCCCATGCCCGAAAACGCGGACCCCCCATCCTGGGTGACGAAACTGACCCTCGAGGAGGAGTGGCCGTACTCGGCATCCATGCCGCCGGTCAGTATGCTCACCTCCTGCAGGGCGCTCTTGTTGATCCCCCCGGTGAGCATGACGCTGCCACGACCGCCCATGGAGGTCTCGCCGTCGGTCCAGATCAGCCGGACCCCGTCGATCTCCGCGGTCTGGGAATCGTTGCTGCGACCCCGGATGCGCAGTGCGCCGTCCAACGACACGCCGGGCTCCAGCTCGATCAGGTCTTCAGCGGACCGAGCCAGCGGGACGTTCTCGATCTCGAAGATGTCGATCACGTACCGACTCGAGGTCCGGTCCACTTCGACGGGCGGACGCTGCGCGGTCACGACCATCTCGGCCGCCTCCAGCGCCGCCTCCGTCAGGCTGAAACTGATCGTGGTCGTGAAGTCCGACTGCACGAGCACCTTCTGCAGGGCCGAAGTGCCGTAACCGACCATCGAGGCCGTCACTTGGTGCTCGCCCGGCGGCACACCGATGACCAGAAAGCTGCCGTCGGCGTCTGATGTGGCGCCGCGCTGCGTGCCTTCGATCACGATGTTTGCCCCGGGAAGCGGGTTCCCGTTTTCATCCTGGATCGAGCCCGTTACCTTGCCATACGTGCTGGCCAACACGTCGGTCGGCACGAAGGCGAAGAGGGCCCCCACCAGAATGATGGATACGATAATATTAAATGACTTCATACTTCCTCCTTGGTTGTTACCCGGCGAAACTAAACCTAACGAACGTTTAAATCTAGATCTCTTTGCCACTTAGCCTCCTATCTTGAAAAATTACGTTTTAATCACCGCGTTTGAAGTTCGGAATCTTTTGCAATCGCGCGCGCGGGCATCCCTCCTTTCATGTCAGACATAGAAATGCCGCACATCTGCACCCCGGGCTGTGCGGCCAAAAATAAATTTGTAGTACAAAACGATCGGGCGTTCTTTCATAACACCCCCCATAAAAATGGCCATTATCCAAATACTGATCTATAAAATTAACGTCCTAAATCAGTTAGGTCAAGCAAAAAAAGAAGAATGACCCCGAATTTTTCGATCTTGAATACAATTTCTCACTAACAATTTAAAAAACAAAGTCTTACTCCAAATAGTGCGGAAAGCCGACCCTCCGTTGGACCGAAACATTGTTACACATCACGTTTTATGTTGTTCTTAAGTCATTTACAAATAAACATTTATACCGATTCAGACCTAACCCCTCCGGCTCCCTCCCGCGTCTCGCGCGGGACATGCTTCCCTGGAGGAAAGGGGGGAGAAAATGATTTCCTTCAATTTCTAGGGCATCGGATACCCGAACCCCGGTACCCGTGTTTTGACTTCCCGGTACCCAGTACCCGGTCTTCAAATTTCAGGAGTCAGCATTAGCTCACCCGCCAGGTGCCGGATATGGTCCATCGAGGGTCGGGTCGCGTACATCATGCTCCATTCAGGCACTGTGATGCAGGGGAGTGTTTCGACCTCGGACCGGACGAACCCTTCCGCATACTGCGTCTTCGCGTGCCAGCCCGTTCCCCCCGCGCCCCTCTCGGTTCGCTTGTGGGCGAACTCCACGGACTGTCCCTGGCTGTCGAACATGGCCTCCGCCTCCATCCGCTGCTCCTTCCATCGCGAGATGTCGACATAAAAGTCCACCTGATTGTGCATCACGTCCACGCCCAGGTAGTAGGTGGCCGCGATCTTGTGCGCCTGCTTCTGGTTCTCATAATCCGGCGTCGACGCCGGTCTCACCCTGGCTTCCAGGGCCGCGATCGCCGTCTCCCTGTGATCGTTCAGGATCGCGCATCCCATGCTGTTCCGCGAAATCCCCACGGGCGAAAAATTGAACGGTGCGTGTGTGATCATCACGTGCGGACGCACGTCCCGGATGATGTCCTCCAGCGCCTCCACCGCCTCGGGCGAGCGCGAATTGCGGAACGGCTCCGGGAAGGTCAGGATTCGCAGGTCTGTCACGCCGAAGATGGCGCAGACGCCCTGGATCTCGTTCGCCTTCTTCTCGGCATACTGATCCGGCGTCTGGCTCATCACCTCAGGATCGCGCTCCGCCTCCGGCTTCATCAATTCGTCCATGAAACGCTCGTTGTGCTTCCGCGCGCCGTCCGTCATCGTAACCACCGTGACCGAGTCGCCCTTATTAATGTGAATGCCGCACGTCCCGGCGCAGTGGGTAAAATCGTGCGGGTGAGCGATGACGACGAGGAAACTCAGCGGTTCCCGTTTTGAATTGCCTGCCATAAAGAACCTCCATTCAAGTGGTGTTCATTCGCCTAACGTATTTGTGCGGGCGAACACAAGGTTCGCCCCTACCCGGTTTTTCCTTTCATCATCGATTTCCTCTGCGATCTCTGCGTCTCTGCGGTGAGAATTGCTTTTCGTTTGCGAACGACGATCCTGTCGTGTCCCAAAGGACACGACGCACGATCCACGAACGACGGCCCTTAGATTTCAGGCGTCAGCATGATCTCCCCTGCCCGATGCCTCATCATGTCCATGTTTGAACCGGTCGCCCGGAGCATGTCCCACTCAGAAACCGTGATACAGGAAAGCGTCTCGATCTGTTCCCGAACGAACCCCTCCGCGTACTGAGTCTTGGCACACCAGCCCGCGTTCCCCACCTGTTTCTCTATCCGCAGCCGCGCGAACGTGTCGTCCTGACCCTGACTCGCGAACAGGCCCTCCGCCTGCATCCGCTCTTCTCCCCACCTCGAGATATCCACGTAGAAGTCGATCTCGTTCGGCATCACGTCCACGCCCAGGAAATAAGTGGCCGCGATCTTGTGCGCCTGTCTCTTGTTCTCATAATCCGGCGTCGACGACGGCCTCACCCTGGCCTCCAGCGCCGTGATCGCCGTCTCCCGGTGGTCGTTCAGGATCGCGACACCCATGCTGTTCCGCGAAATCCCGACCGGCGAAAAGTTGAACGGCGCGTGAGTGATCATCACGTGCGGCCGCACATCCCGGATGATATCTTCGAGCACCTCCAGGGCCTCAGGTGACCGGGAGCGTCGGAACGGTTCCGGGAAGGTCAGGATCCGAAGGTCGGTCACCCCGAAGATTTCACACACTCCCCGGAGTTCCTTCTCCTTCTGCGCGGCGTAGTCCTTCGGCGTCTGGCTCATCACCTCCGGGTCCCGCTCCGCTTCCGGTTTCATGAGCTCGTCCATGTAGCGCTCGTTGTGCTTCATGCCGCCGTCCGTCATCGTGACCACGGTAACGGAGTCGCCCATCTTGATGTGAATCCCGGACGTCCCGGCGCAGTGGGTGAAATCGTGAGGGTGGGCGACCACAACCAGGAACCTCAGCGGTTCACGTTTTGTACTGCTTGCCATATGTTACCTCCATTCGGGTGTGTTGATATGAAGCCCTCTTCAATCTGAATTTCTATGTCTGGGCACTTTGCTACCGACTCCGCGATTCTGGAGTATTGCGGTACTGGAGTAATGGAGTATTGGGAAAATCAAGCAGGTTCTTGGTTTTGCCTTTCCATTACTCCAACACTCCATTACTCCATTCCCCCAGCAATCACGCGCATTTGTGCTCTACTCTTTCCTCGACACCTCAATAATTCCCCTATCCGCATCCACCTCAACCCAATCTCCATCCTGTATCGAGCCAAACGCCTTCTCGTCGATCTGCACCAGGGGAATGTTCGCGATCGCGCACGCGAGCACGAGGGGCGAATCGATCTCTTTGTGGATCAGGGCGGAAGGCGCCTTGCCCTCGAGAGAGGCGATTCTCATAAACATCGTGTTTCCGGACGACCCCTTCGTCGACGGCATAACCACGACCTTGCCGGTAAGGATCCTGTCGTACATGGGGTGATTCGAATCGATCACGCGCCCTTCGATCGGGTTGAACTCCGACCTGAAGCAGAGCGCGGTCTCGCTCACGGCCGCCTCACCCGAGGCCTTGCCTCCGATCACCTTCCTCCCTCGAATCTTCTGTTTTTTCATGCCATCCAGGTTCCCTTGATCGCCGCTTCGATGCAGCCGCCAAGGTCCGCCACGCCCGTCCTGGCCTCCAGGGCGCTGCGTCCATAGAAGGCCTGCTTGAAGGAGTTCGAGACCACATTCTGTGGACGCATCTTCCCCATCGCACCGGGACAGCTGTCCACCATCAACGTTCCTCCTGCCTGATGGATAACGTCCGCGTAACCCGCCTTCGAAGCGAGATCCAGGGTGTCGTGCGAGGTACAGACGATAAACCTCACCCCTGGAGCGACTTTCTCCTTCTGCAAATGGTTGGAGATCTCTTCCAGCTCTTCCAAGGAGCTGAAGGGACAGCCCAGAATCACTGCGTCGACCGCCTCCCCCTTCCCCAACGTGGTCATCTTCCCGTAGGCTTCTCGCCTTTCATTCTCGCCGAAGGAAATGCGCCTGATCTCTCTATCCGGGTCGAGTACGCTGTCCAGAGACGGCGCCTCGGGCGTCACGCCAGCGATATGAAACATCGTCGTACCCTGACCCGAATACGGCAGCGTCGCCGACAGCTGCTTCGCCTCTTCTGGACCGATCCGATCCACACCGACGAAAACCGGGATCTCCGTTCCTGCGATCTCGCCCGCAAAATATCCAAGCGCGCCCCAATCGCTCTTCGATCTCATGTCGGCGTCGACATCCACCTGGATCGAGGCCTTCCGATTCTCATCCAGCAGGACGCCGAATTCCGGCACCCAGCCCAGGAACGCGGCCGCCAGCGAGCTTTCCATCCCGTGGCGGGTTGTCCTCGCCCCGAGGATCGAGTTGGCGAAGACCACCGCGGAAGACTCCGTCCACGCACAGATCTCTCCGAATTCGGGGACGCTGCCCACGAGATAGGGCGTGCAGGACCACGTCGTCGAAATTCCTGCCTCTTGAGCGATCCGGTTGAGCTCTTCTTGAAAATCGAGCTCCTTCTGGCTGATTCCTATTTCATCCTCGGACGTGATCTGCGTCAATCCTGAAGGGGCCGAAGTCCTGCATTGCGTCTTCGCGTGCGTCAGGGTCTTGCATTTCACCTTGTGCTTGCAGAGCGCTCGAAACTCCTCGATGTAGACATCCAGTGTGTCTTCCGACATCCCTTTCAGGAGCGGGGTACGTAGGATGCAGTGAACGTTCGTGACCGGAACCAGCCTCTCCGCCCCCATGGCGTGGCCCCAATCGACAAACCATTTCATGTATCTGGCCAGGACCGGACCGGACCGGCCTTTCAGCGCTTCTTCCTGTTCCGCTGTGAGCTTCATGGATGACCTCTCTCACCCGTAATATCGCGTTTCGTATCGCGTAAAGCTAATCCAGTTATCATCGGGAAATCCCCCTCAATCCCCCGTTAGCCGTAGAGACGCCCCGGCGGGGCGTCTCTACACGAACCACGAACGACGATCCACGGTTTTACGGTACCCGGTACCCGTGTTTTGGTTTCCCGGTACCCAGTCTTCTCCGCGTCCTCTGCGTCTCCGCGGTGAGATTTGTTTTTCATTCCGCAATCCCCAATCGGGCATTCCGCAATTGCCTAGCGTTACATTACCATCCATGCACCCAATGCATGGAGGTCGGAAACCAGATCATGTCGACGACGGTCGAGGCGCCGACGCCGACGAGGTACCCGACCAGGAAACCATACCAGAACGGCAGGGAGCGCCGGAAAAGAGTCACGCCGCCGTAGCGGACGATCAGAAACTTGGGCAGCCAGACCAGAAAGACGCTGAATCCGTAGAACTGGGGGAAGGCGATCCCAAGCGGGTGGATCGGCCAGCCCGAAAATCGCGACATCATAAACGTCAAAAATCCCGCCTCGGCCCCGCCGAAGATCCAGACCAGCCACTTCTGGTAGTCGAAGCGCGTGACCGACGCCCCTTCCAGAACAGGGACCATCCCCAGAAACTTGCCCCAACCGGTAGGGCCCGAGCTCAAATTCAGTCGCCCTTCCACGTAGCTCATTTGAATGCTGGCGCCCATGGTCGCGACAAAGGCGACCAGCAGTGCTGCGGGAAGCGCGCCCCAGATGAGCGGGTTTCGACGCAGGGCATCTCCCAGGAGGCGGAAAAAGTGCGGCGTGGCCGGAATCGAGAGCATCCGTGCCGTGCCCCCGCCGGCGAACCCCTGGTTGTTCAGGATCGCCATCCCCGACAGGTCTCCCGGTGTCATGTTGCCCGTCCCCCACAACCAGTTGACCACCGCGTGACCCTTGGCGGACGGCGGCCTCAAAAACACGAAACCGGTCGCGGCCGAGTATTTGGTCACGCCGAAGTAGGCCGCCCCCGTTATCAACGCGTGAAAAATCGCCAGCGGGAGGCTGAACCCGATCGACACGAAGAGGCCAAGCATGAAGATGCCGGAACAGCCGAGCCCCAGCCAGGCCGCCCGGTAGGAGACCGGTGCCCCGTCGTCCGCTTGCCGAGGGGAAGAAAAGGCCTTCCGGTAGGTCTCTTTCAAATGGTGTCGGGCGATCCAGATCGACCAGCCCACGAGGAAGAAGAGGGCACCGTTGGCCTCCAGGGTGGAAATGTGGCTGGGCGTGGCAGGCTGACCTTCAAGCCCGACGGAGAACCCGACCCGGTTCATGATCCCTTGTTTCAGGATATCCAGGGGGTAGAGGATCCAGAACGTGAACAGGAGGTTCAGGGGGCAGTGGTAGGCCAGGCCCATGAGCAATGGGTGCACCCTGAGGTGGTAGGGGGGAAATCCGCGGCCGATGTGGACGACGTGCGTGCCCAATGTTTCGAAAAGCATGATCCTGGGCATATGCAGGACGAAGTAGCCAGCGATATTCCAGAAGAGGATGCCCGATGTAGACGCGAACCCGATCCAGAAGACCCAGTTCTTCATCACGTCGGGCACGCGACCGTTCTCCGATTGCGCCAGGAGATCGCTCGGGAATCTCGACAGCGGGAAGATGAGTCGCTCGTTCTCGAGCCACTGCTTGTAAAAGAGCGTGCTGGCGAAGAATCCGGTCAGCCCCATCCCCAGCGCGGCCATGAACCACCAGAAGAGGACCGGGATCCACGGGCCCCAGGGGATCGCGTCTCCCTCTGGGAGCCCGGACCAGAATCCCCCGACGACATACTCCGACGGTTTCAAAAACATCCACTGAGGCAGATGGGGCCAGCCGACATCCCAGAACCGGTTCTCCGGAGACGAGTACTCGGCAGGACCGGCGACGGCACTCAACAGATAACTCGACACACCCCCCGGCATCGTGGCCGGGAGCCAGACGATCCCGAAGATCGTCAGTACCTCTGTGCGTGACAGCGCATAGCGGGGAAGCGCTGTCCTCAGAAACAGGTTGATCCCGATCCACGTCACCAGCGGCAGCAGCGCCGTAGGCGGCATGAAGTGGATCATGAAGTGCGCCCTGTAGTTGATCGTGTAGTAGTGCATTCCTGCGATCGTGATCAACGCCAGGACGAAGGCCCGCAGCGTCACCCGTTCGGGGGCCTTCTGCACCGCCGGATCTGTTTCTGGTTTTGCAATTGCCATCGATCATCCATTCAGGCAATTTTAGGACGTTGAACATTCACGGTTAGGGCACAGCAGGCCGTGCCCCAACGCGTTTCCAATCTGCCATCCAGTCAGCGGGATACAAATTACCATCGAGTCCGCCAGGTGGCGGACTTGGTGAATCTACAGCGCGGGAATTCATTCCCGCGCGGATAGGCCTCACAGTCGCACAATTCATCAGGACGACTAAAATGTCACGCGACCGCGATCCACCATCTACGCTATGGAGACGCCCCAGCGGGGCGTCTCTACATCTGCCGTGAAGTTTGAGTTTTACGAACGACGAGCGACGAACGACGGCCTTCCTACCAGCCATACACCCAATGCATCGACGTCGGGAACCAGATCATGTCGACGACGGTCGAAAGGCCGATTCCGAAGATATAACCCACGATGAACCCGTACCAGAACGTGATCGAGCGCCGGTAGAGCTGAACGCCGCCGAACCGGACGATCAGGTACTTGGGCAGCCAGACCAGGAAGATGCTGAATCCGTAAAACTGGGGGAAGGCCAACCCGAGCGGGTGGATGGGCCACCCAGAGAAACTCGACATCAAGTAGGTCAGCAGCCCGGTCTCCGCAGCCCCGAAGATCCAGACCCCCAGTTTCTGATAGTCGAAATAGGAAAGGGATGAACCTTCCAGAACGGAGACGATGTTCAGAAACGAGCTCCACCCCGGCATTGTACCGCGTAACACATTCATTTTTCCGGTTGAGTAGCCCAGGCTGATGGAGGTCCCCAGTGACGCCACGAAGGCCGTCAGCACGGCGGCAGGCACCGCCCCCCAGATCAGCGGATGACGTCGAAGGGACTCGCCGAGGAGCCGGAAGAAGTGCGGCGTAGCCGGGATCGCGAGGATTCGTGCCCCCCCTCCAGCAAACGCCTGGTTGCCCACGATCGCCAGCCCAGCCAGGTCACCCGGCTTCATATTCCCCAGTCCCAGGATACTCCTGATGATACCCCCCCCCTTTCCCGCCCTGCGGTCTCAGGAAGAAGAACCCGGTCGCGGCCGAGTATTTACTTACCCCGAAGTAGGCCACGAATGCCAGAATCAGGTGGACGATCGCGATGGGCAGGCTGAACCCGATGGAAACCAGCAGCCCAACCATAAAGACCCCGCAACAGATGAACCCCAGCCAGGCCGCGCGGTAGCTGACCGGCAGGCCATCGTCATCGGATCGCGGACCCGAGAACGCCTTCCGAAAGGTAACTCTCAGGTGATTCCGGGCGATCCAGATCGACCAGGCGACCAGGAAAAAGAGGGCACCGTTCGCTTCCAGCGTCAAAATCTCGCCTGTAGTTGCGGGCTGACCCTCCAGGCCCACCGAGAACCCGACCCGGTTCATCAACCCCTCTTTAAGGATTCTGATGGGATAGAAGATCCAGAAGGTAAACAGCAGGTTCAGAGGGCAATGATAGGCGATGCCCATCAGCAGGGGCTGCAGCCTGAGGTAATAGGGAGGAAACCCCCTCCCTATGTTCACGGCGGTGGCCGCCATCCCGTCATAGAGCGTGATCCTGGGCATGTGGAGCAGAAAATATCCCGCGATGTTCCACAAGACCACCCCTCCCGTGCAGGCGAATCCGATCCAGAAGATTCCGTTCTTCATCACATCCGGAACACGCCCTCGCCCGGATACCCGGAGCAGATCCTGCGGAACCGTGGCCAGCGGAAAGGTCAGGCGCTCCTTGTCCGCCCACTGTCTGTAGAAGATCACGCTGGCGAAGAACCCCGTCATCACCATCCCCAGGATGCCCGCGAACCACCAGAAAAGCGGCGTGATCCACGGGCCCCAGGGAATCGAATCCCCCTCGGGCAACCCGGAGAAGAACCCCTCCAGGACGTAGTCCGAGCGATCCAGGAACATCCAGTGGGGTAGATGGGGCCAGCCCACCTCCCAGAACCGGTTTTCAGGAGAGGCGTAGTAGGCCGGAGATGTGACCGTACCGATCAAGTACATACTCGTTGCCCACATTACGGACGGAGCCAGACGATCCCGAAGATCGCCAGCATCTCCGTACGTGACATCGCCAGGCGGGGGAACAACGTTTTGAGCAGGATGTTCAACCCCATCCAGAACACCAGGGGCAGGAGGGCAGTAAGGGGCAGGAAATCGATCGCCAGATGTTTCCGGTAGAACTGCGAGTAGATGCACATCCCCACGATCGTGATCAGCCCCAGGACGAACGCCCGCAGGGTCACGCCTTCAGAGGCTCGCTGTTCGGTCGGCTTGGTTATGGGTTGGGGTATTGCCATTGTCTCAGTAACCGAATATTCGCCGCCGGGAGGCGGCCTTCGGTTGACGGATAGAAAAACCGTGGTCGAATTGTTCGCCGTCGGGAGACCGCCTTCGGTTGACGGATAGAAAAACCGTGGTCGAATTGTTCGCCGTCGGGAGACGGCTCCTACCGGTTGAATGGGCGGATTGTATCCGGTAGGAGCCAACTCCTGTTGGCGACGGAATGATTCAGGGTGTTGGCATACAATTTTGTAAACAGCTCCTGCTGGCGAACCAATGCGTCAGGACATCAGTTTCGCCTATCTTTTGCGGTACCCGGTACCCGTGTTTTGATTCCCCGGTACCCGGCCTTTCTACCAGCCATACACCCAGTGCATGGATGTCGGGAACCAGATCATGTCCACGACGGTCGAAAGGCCGATTCCGACGATATACCCCACGATGAACCCGTACCAGAACGGGATCGAACGTCGATAAAGATGAACGCCTCCGAACCGGACGATCAGGTACTTCGGAAGCCAGACGAGGAGGATGCTAAATCCGTAAAACTGAGGGAAGGCCAACCCGAGCGGGTGGATGGGCCACCCAGAGAAACTCGACATCAAGTAGGTCAGCAGCCCGGTCTCCGCAGCCCCGAAGATCCAGACCCCCAGTTTCTGATAGTCGAAATAGGAAACGGATGACCCTTCCATCACGGAAACGATCCTCAGAAACGAGCCCCATCCAGGCAACGGACCGCGAATCATATTCATCTTTCCAGTCAAGTAGCCGTGACTGATCGATGTTCCCAGGGCCGCGGCATAGGCCGTCAGCACGGCGACAGGCAAGGCCCCCCAGATCAGGGGATGCCGCCGCAGGGCGTCGCCGAGGAGCCGGAAGAAATGCGGCGTCGCCGGGATCGCGAGGATTCGCGCGCCCCCTCCCGCGAACGCCTGGTTGTTCACCATCGCCAACCCGGCCAGGTCACCGGGCTTCATATTTCCGATTCCCCAGATCGTCTGAATGATGCGTCCCCCTTTGCTGCCCTGCGGTCTGAGGAAGAAGAAACCGGTCGCGGCCGAATATTTGCTCACCCCGAAGTAGGCCACGAAGGCCAGAATCAGGTGGACGATCGCGACGTGCCAGCTGAACCCGATCGAGACGAACAGGCCCAGCATAAAAATCCCGCAGCAGATGAACCCCAGCCATGCCGTGCGGTAAGTCACCGGCAGGCCGTCGTCTTCAGACCGGAGGCCCGAAAAGGCCTTCCGGAAGGTGTCCCTCACGTGGTCCCGCGCGATCCAGATCGACCAGGCGACCAGGAAAAAGAGGGCACCGTTCGCCTCCAGGGTCAATATCTCGCCCGGAGTGGCCGGCTGACCCTCCAGGCCCACCGAGAACCCGATCCGGTTCATCAGCCCCTCCTTCAGGATCTTGAGGGGATAAAAGATCCAGAAGGTCAACAGCAGGTTCAGCGGACAGTGATAGGCAATGCCCATTAGCAGCGGCTGAACCCGGAGATGGTAGAGAGGGAACCCCCTCCCGATGTTCACGACGTGAACGCCCATCGTATCGTAGATCGTGATCCTGGGCATGTGGAGGATGAAATATCCCGCGATGTTCCAAAATACCACACCTCCCGTACAGGCGAACCCGATCCAGAATAGCCAGTTCTTCATCACATCAGGCACCCGGCCCCGGCCGGATACCCGAACGAGATCCTGCGGAACGGTAGCCAGGGGAAAGGTCAGGCGCTCCTTGTCCGTCCATTGTCTGTAAAAAATCACACTGGCGAAGAAACCCGTCATCACCATCCCGAGTATGCCCGTCAACCACCAGAAGATTGGCGTGATCCACGGTCCCCACGGAATCGAATCCCCCGGGGCCAACCCGGAAAAGAACCCGTCCAGGACGTATTCCGAGCGATCCAGAAACATCCAGTGGGGCAGATGCGGCCAGCCCACCTCCCAGAACCGGTTTTCCGGAGTGGCGTGGTAGGCCGGCGACGTGATCACACCCACCAGATAACCGCACGTTGCCCCGATCACTGAAGGGAGCCAGACGATCCCGAAGATCAGAAGCATCTCGGTGCGTGACAGCGCCAGGCGTGGAAACAGCGTTCTCAGCAGGATGTTCAACCCGATCCAGGTCACCAGGGGAAGGAGGGCCGTGAGCGGAAGGAAATCGATCTCGAGATGCTTTGTGTAGAACTGGGAGTAGATGGACATCCCGGCGAGCGAGATCAACCCCAGGATAAACGCCCGCAGGGTGACCCGTTCAGGAGCACGCTGTATCGATTGCCGATTTGAGATTTCGGGTTTCGGATTGACCATTCACCGCCTGTTTCTATTGAGCATTCGAATGATCGTCATAATCACTCACCTTAGTGAACCACGAAAAACGCCTTAACGATCAGCAAAACCCGATCTCCAGCCCGGTTTCGCATTCTTCCGCTTACCTGCTTGACTCCTGTCCCAACATTCTCCGGGCCCATCTATTCCCGGGCACCCTCTCTGAACACACCCGCATCCCTGAGGGCCGCGACCCCCGATTCCTTCATTTCCACAGGGAATCGCACGGGGCAGTTGCCCTCCAGCTGAGACTGGTAGATCGCGGAGATCATCTCGATAGATCGTCGGCCCGTCCGACCATCGCTCCGAAGCGATCCACCACTTTCCAGGGCCTGGACCAGCTCCTTCAGGGCCACGACGTAGCTCGACGCCGCTTCAGGCCGCTCGACTTCGTTCGGCTTCAGACTGCTCCACTGGAAGCCGCTGTCCGGTTCGTAGACATCCCGCTCGGACTGAAACAGGCAGACCTGTTCCTCGATCATCCGGATCACGCCCGTTGTGCCTCGCAATTCAAAGGCGTAGTCTGCATACTCGGTAAGTTCGGCCCCATACATCACGCCGGTAACGCCGCTCTTGAACTTCAAGAACGCCGCACTGAAGTCCTCCACCGCCCAGGGACGCCGGCGGCTGCTCCGCCATCCCACATAGCCAATCTACCTCCCCGGCGTAGAAGTCCATCAGATCGAAGTAGTGCGTAGCATCGTGGAGCAGGGGTCCCTCGTGCTCGCTCCGCCACGAGGGTATCGGCTTGCAACCGTCGAGGTAGCAGTAGATGTTGTTCAGCTCGCCGATCGCCCCATCCTGGATCAACTTCTGCGCGAGGGCCCACTCCGGGTACCAGCGCCTGTTGTGGTTGATCAGCATCAGAACCCCTCGTGACTCACAGGCCTCGATCATTCGGTCGCACTCATCCAGGGACAGCGCCATCGGTTTCTCGCAGATAATCGCCTTCGTCGAAGACGCTTCCGCACAGCCGACGACCATCTCGCAGTGGAACTCCGGATGCGTCGCCACGACACAGATGTCCGGCTGGACCTCCCTCAACATCTCTTCGTAGTCGTGAAACAGCGCGTTCACCGAAAACCGTGCGCCGAACGCCTCGAGCTTTTCTTTGCCTCGGTTCACGCCTGCCACGAGCTCACACGCTTCGCTCTCTACGATCGCCTCCGCGTGATTGTCAGGCAGGTCACTGAAACTGAACTGGTATCCGACCCGCCCGGTTCCGATCAAAGCGACGCGATATTTGGCCACGTAGACTTCCCTCGCATGTGGTGGTGTCGCGGGCCTTACCCCGACCCATTCCCCGCCGCACCCTGAAGGGTGCGACTACACGAATCTATTTGGTGAATGAAATGATCGCAATGGGTTCGTCAACATCGGGTGATTTCTGGTCCCGTGATACCGGTGATCAATGCAATGGGGTGCCACTGTCGTATTCTTAATCAAAGCAATTTTCAGTTGGGGCGACGCCATGCGTTGCCCGTACAGACCGGGGATGTGTTCGCGTTTTGTATCAGTGTGTGATTCGGTGTAGTCGCAGGCTTCAGCCTGCGGGGTCCAGTGAGGTAATTATCGAACCCTGAATCAATCGAATAAATCGCACAGCCTCGACAGACTATCCGCGTGATTGCCGCACCCAAAAGGAATTACAAAACCATTGTGGAACATTGGCCCGAACGCAAGGCCGTTTTCGGCCGTCCGCGATCTGCCGTCTGCTTTTCTTCCTCCGCGCACCCCAGCGTCTTTCATGATCGAGCGCCTGTCCGCGTGTGTCGCACCTCACTCGACTCTCTTCCGTATTCCTCGCGATCTTCCCATTACCTCCGTGTTAAAAAAAAGGCCATCGCCTGGAACAAGTCCAGGCGATGGCCGGAGTACTAAACCGACGAGACGTGCTTACTTCTGGTAGAATTTCAGCCGGACGCCGATGTCGAGATTCTGCAGAGGCCATGCTTCGTGAATGTCCCAGGCCTCACGTGGCCGGAGGTTACCTAAACTCACGTTGTACTGGCCACGGATATCGAAGGCAAAACTCTCGGAAGCGAAATACTCGACGCCGAGCCCAACGTTGACCGTGAGCGCAACGCGGCGGTCCTCGATCGTCTGAAGCAGCAGGCTCGTGTCGAGCGGCTCGGACTTCTGGCCCGGCCAGATCAGCCCGCTCACTTCATTCTTGTAGCGGTAGAAGCCGGTTCCGAAGGACACATACGGAGCACCGCCCCCCACACCGAGCTTGGATCCGCCCTGATTGAAGTGATACAGGAATGCGAGCGACCCTGTAATCCACTTCATCTCCGACTTTGCACTCGGGCTGGAGACCTCAGCGCCGGACACGTTCCAGGTGAAGGAAGCGTCCTCAACGTCGCCACCGGTGTACTGGGAGAAGTTCGCTTCCACTTCAGCTGTCCAGGTCTCGTTGACCACATAGGCGAACAGTGCACCACCTTTGATTCCGCCGGACGAATAATGTTCCCTGAGCGTAAAGGTCGGGATGTTGTATGCCGCGTGGATCCCGAATCCCTTCGTGCCAGCAACCTGTGCGTCGGCTGGGAAGGACAGTCCCGCGATGAGGACCAGGCTCAACAGAGCAATTCCCAATGCCTTCATACTAAACCTCCTGATGAAATAAGATGCACTACCTTCTGACGACTTACGGATACCTGATAACAGGCGAAAATCAGACACAGTCATACGCTACGCATTCCCCCTTTCTCCGGCCGACAAACCGAAGTTGGACGTATCTGCCTTTACACTGATTCCAAAAAATAATACCCGCACGGGACTCTGTCAAGACGTTTTTTTCTACTTTCTGCCTATTGATAAGAATAGCTTAACTTATATATTAGAATCAACCCATGTCTGATATTGCTCAGAAAGAGCAAACCTGCCCTACTCCACTATCCTTTTCCTATACATTTAGTTAGACCCCCGGAGACGCCCAACCGTCTCGAAGAAAGAAACCGCGTTCCCTGAAAAATGGTCTTCGATTTCCTGTTGGGTCAACCCCAGCATATCCGCCACGTGCCGTTCCTGGCGCAGCTGTTCGTAGATCACAAACGTCGCCCTCGGGTCGCAATGTTCCAGCTCCGGAAACCCCTTGAAGTACTCCCAGGCCTTCCCGTAAGTGACGTACTTCCCGCGCGCACACCCTGCCACGATGTTGTCCGACCCGAACATCACCCGTTTTCGATCCTCGTGTTTCATTAAAAGGAAATGAGAGACGATATCGTTCACCGCCGAAGTGTCGTACCAGATGTTGGGCAGGTCCTTGTAGAATTCAATCGACTCCTCCAGGAAGAAGGCGTTGAACCCCCGGGCGCAGTGCGCCAGGATCCACTGGACATTCGGGTACTCCTTTGTGTAGCGCTTCAGG
Source organism: Candidatus Latescibacterota bacterium (assembly GCA_965248435.1). Classification (GTDB taxonomy): domain Bacteria; phylum Latescibacterota; class UBA2968; order UBA2968; genus CBDFJH01. The sequence continues at coordinate 3,607,899 of OZ252100.1, read as the reverse complement.
TCCTTCTGGTTGTCCGCGTCAGCAGGTCCGGTCGGCTTCGACATGTGCAATGTAACGGAAAGCCCCATGTCATTCGCCACTTCGATCTGCGCTTCCGGGAGAAAATCGCGGATCCGGCAGTAGGTTCTGTCGGGTGCGAAGACCCGGTAGCACTTCAGGCCCAGAAAATTGTGCTTCCGGACCTGTTCCGCGACATAGTCCGGCGTCAGTTCGGGCGTCACCATCATGTGCACTCTCGACTTGGGATCTGCCTTCAGTTCCGCCGCCATCCAGTCGTTGTGGCCTTCCAGGTCGAGGCCCAAAACCGGCGTTCCGATGACCAGGTAGTGCATCTCCCGACCCGGGTAGAGCTTCGCCGCCCAATCCAGATGGTCCTGGTAATCGATCTCCAACCGCATGCCCCCGGCTTTCGTACTTTCTTTACCCCGATGGGCCTCCGACCAGATATGTGTGTGCATGTCGTAGACCACGGACGGTACGAAATCTTCGAGCTCCCTGTCCCAGATCTCTTGATCAAACTCTGTATAATCGACTTTCGCCATGAAGGATTATCTCCCTATCCAAACCATATGTGTCATTGGGACGGTGAACAACTGCATCGCGATGATCGCCTTCGCCAACAGGAGCTTGTCCTGAGCTTGCCTGCACAGCCATGCCTTTCAATCCGAAATCCGCAATTCTCTTACCTCACCAACCGTTTGAAAAATTCCTCCTGAACCTCCGTCTCCATCAGATCGTCCAGCCCGTCGCGATCGAGACCTTCCTTGATAACCTCAAAACTCTCCCTCACGGCCGTCTCGGTGTGATCCAGCGCCGCCTCGTCGTGCGCGCAGTTGAGGAAGTTCCCCATAATTACTCCGCGCTTCTCCGTCTCCTGCGCGAACAGGGTCTGTACCTTCTTGGCCGTGACCCCATCCTCGAAATTAAATCGCGTGCTCGGGTGTCCCGGCACACCGAAGCACTCCGCATCCAACCCGGTCTCCTGCGCCGCCCGGTTGATCCTCTCCTTGAACGACGTCCCGATCCGCTCGAAATGGCTCACCGCGTCCCGACGTTCGAGTTCTTTCAATGTGGTGAGCGCAGCCGCGATCCCGACATTGTCGTCCCAGTAGGCGCTTGAAACGAACATCTGGGCGGCCGGGGCCATCACATCTCGCTTGCCAACCACGGCGCCCATGGGATACCCGTTGGAGATTCCCTTCGCCAGCGCCGTCATGTCCGGAGTCACGCCGGTCAGTTCCTGGGCCCCGCCCAACGCAACCCTAAACCCGCACGAGACCTCGTCGAAGACCAGAATCACGCCGTACTTCGTCGCCAGTTCGCGGACGCCTTCCAGGTAGCCCTCTGGAGGAATCTCGGAGCGCATGGGCTCCATGATGACGCAGGCCACCTCCCCGTCGTGTTCCTTGAGCAGGTCTTCGAGCATGTTGTTGTCGCCATACTCGAACGGGATCGCGGTACCCTCCAGCACACGAGGGATACCGATCGGCTCGATGCCGCTGAACAGATGCTGCTGGAGCTTCTCGTTCCCCAGGTTCGCCGCCTGGTACCAATCGTGCCAGCCGTGATACCCGCAGAACAACACGCGATCCCGTCTCGTTACGCCTCTTGCGATGCGCACGGCCACGGCACACGCCTCGCCCCCACCCTTGGCGTAGCGTACCATCTCGGCCGAAGGAATCAAGCGAACCAGCAATTCCGCCAGCTCTACGGAGGCCTCTGTAAGCAGGCTGTAGATCGAGCCGCGGTCGATCTGTTCCTTCACCGCGTTGTCGACCACCTCGTCCGCATACCCGAGGATGATCGGTCCAACCGCGCTCATCCAGTCCACATACTCGTTGCCGTCGATGTCCCAGATCCGACACCCCTTGGCTCGGGCGCCGTAAACCGGGCTCACGCCAAACGCCCGCCTCGTCGGCCTGCGGCTGATCAACTGCGCCACGCCGGGAATCAGCTGCTCCGCCTTTCGGTAGAGCGCCATCGACTTCTCTACGGAGTGTTTAGTTTTCGCTTCAGTTGTCATGTCGCCCCCTCTGAACCTGATTGCAGATTGTTTTCGCGAGATACGCTCTTACCAGGCCGTCCAACCCCCGTCGATCGTCAGATTTTGACCCGTCATGTAGCTGCTCGCGTCGCTGGACAGAAAGACGATCGCGCCCTTCAGTTCATACGGAAATCCCATCCGCTTCATCGGGCTCTTCGTGCAGAGCCGCTCGACTACCGCGTCCGGCGCATTGAAGGGAAAGGGTCCCGGGCTCAGACAGTTCACGCGCACCCGGTCCTTGGCCCAGTAGATCGCCAGGTGCCGCGTCAGATGGATGATGCCGCCCTTGAGTGCGTGATAGGCGACCGGACTGGCCGGACCCAGCCCCTCGTAGGCATCTGGATAAGAGGCGACCTGCCCGTACATCGAGCCCAGCATGATGACACTACCTGACGCCTCCCGTTCCACGACGTGATCGTGAAAAAGGCGCGCGAGCGCGAAATAGCCTGAGGCGTTGATCTGCACGCGGCTGAACTCGTCCTGGGTCACGGTCGTCAAGTCTTTTCCAAGCGCCTCGTTCCCGTTGTTCACGAGTACATCGATCTTCCCCGCGGACTCAACCGCCTCGGCGAATCCGCTCTCCACCGAATCCGCCTCCATGTGGTCCAGCTGGACGCACCGGTGCTGGGCCTTTCCCGCGAGCGGCAGTTTATCTGCAGCAGCCTGTGCCTTGCCGCGATCCCGACTGCTGATCACAACAGAGGCACCAGCCTCCGCGAGGGCCCGAGACATCGCCGAGCCCAGGTAGCCCGTAGCACCTGTGATCAGTGCGACACGCCCCGACAGATCCATGAGTTGTTGAACGGTCGGTTCGTCCATCAAATCCTCCTAGCGTACTTCAAATTTAGATAAATCACGTGTGCCACGGGCAGCTCGCCTGCCCGTGCAAAATCTCTAGCTATATCGTGAAACCTTCCTAGCCGCCAAAAACTTCAACTTTAGGTAACACCAGATGCTCACGTGCATCTAGACCATGGTAAGAACCCCAACTAGACCACTTCCATTGCTCGGGCGAATCGCACAGCTCTTCCTTCACCGGGTTGAAATGGATGTACTTGATTGCTTCCACGACATTTTCACCAGCACTCAGGTTTCTGTCATACCCCGGACCTGCTTGCCAGAATCTGAATACCCTCTTCCCTGGTCGCTCGCGAACCAGGAGTTGGTTCAACAGCGGACTCGCTTGTTCCTGCAAGCTGCGCTTTACCCTAAAAGAAAAGGGTCGCTTAATACCAAACAGGAGTTTCTCAATTCTAGAATCTTTCTTCTTCGATCGAACGAGAAGGTGGACATGATTTGGCATATAAGCAAACGCATGAAGAATGAAACTGTGTCGCGCCAAACTATTTTCGATACCCTCTGACAACCAACACAGCCACGAATCGTTAGTTAAAAGTGACATCTGTTGATAGCAGGAAAAAGTCAAATGGTGCGCGTGGCCGGCAACGTCAAAATGTCGAACACGCTTTTGAGGGAGTGTGGCCATTCGCTTTTCAAACTAGCACTATCCGCTCGCCGTTTTCCACCGGCAGCAAGCTGCCGGTGCCACACAATATGTCTTGTGATAATCTTTCACGTGTGCCACGGGCGGCTAGCCCGCCCGTGCAAGATATTTAGCCTGCACCTAATGGCCATGAGATTCGCGAAGTCGTCTCAATCGCCAAACTCAAATCCATAGAGCGTGGCATTCCGCAAGACGAATCGCACCCGCGCTCCGTCAGCGGGAGAAGACGTCTTTCCGTTCCAGCTCATCTCCGTTCGATCGGCGTCCCCCGAAAACGAGTCACACGCCTCTCGGTCGAAGCCCTGCAGGGCCTTGCCTTCATCGTTCACAAGTTCCGCGACGATCTCTCCGTAGTCCACTGTGCTCGCGTTGATCCTCAGCTTTTGGCCCTCACGCAATGTCGACGCCGTGGTCGCGCTCCCTTCCAGTCTCCCACCCGAAGCGGTTGCCAGGCCCCACAGACGGCCTCTGGTCCAGGTCGCGCGACAGAGCGCGCCCTGGAAGGAGATCAGATTCGGCAGGCGACTGATAATCTCGCCGTGCAGGTTAGGCGTCGGCTTGTAAGTCCTCCCCTCCGCGGCGGCGATCTCCGCCTCCTGGGTGCCCAACACATCCCCGTGGATGCCCTGGAGTCCGCTATAATAATAATGAATAAGCGAACCGTCCACGATCATGTGGTGGCTTCCCCACATCATCCCCCCACCGTAGTCGCCGACAGGAGGCTGCACGACGCAGGGACGGCGGTCCGGGCGCCACCAGTACCGCCCATCTCGCGAAGCGGCGAACTGCAGCTCGATCGTCTGGTTCGCGGTCTTGTAGACGGTCAGAACGCCGAGGTAACCTCCCGGGGCCGGCGTCACGGAGATCTCCATGAACTGGGTGTCGTGGGTATCTCGCCAGTCCGGCAGCACGACCTGCTCGTGTTCACTCCAATCGACTCCGTCTTCGCTCGTCCGTCTAACGAGAACGCGACACACTCCGAATGAGGTCTCGTAAGGGTAGATGGACCCGGGAAAATTCCGCACGACCATCTTGTGGTAGGCGGCATATGTCCCGTCCGCCTCGCGGTAGACGAATATATTGTCGTTCGTGCTCTTGGACTTCAGCGGATCGCCTTCAATCGTCATCAGCGGTCCGGTCGAGGGCTGCCAGCGAATCCCGTCGCCGGAGAAGTAACGATAAAGACCGGAGGCTCGAGCCCCCCTGCCGTCTGACCCCGTAAATCCGGTTACTGTCTCTGCCGCTTTCAAATCAGCAGGCCTGCCCGGTTGACGAAGCACGAACATCTCATAGCGACGTGTCTCGTCCGCTTCGGGATCAATCAGCACGCTCGAGCAGAGTGAATATCCCCCGGTGTCCAGATCCAGGAGGACGTTCGTGCGTTCGTGATCCCCAATCGGACTCAGGTCGAGTTCCGGCCGTTGCCAGCTGACCCCATCCTCGCTTTCGAGGTAGCCGAGGCGTCGTAGCTGCGTGCGAAACTGCGCACTCGGGGACGCGGTTCCCCACGCCTTCCAGAGCCCGTCGATCGGGTCGTGAGCGACGGTGCCGTGCAGGAAAGGATGGCCGTCGTCCCACGGCATTTCTGGTTCCAACAGTGCGCGTGATGCATCGCCTCCCGCCTGTTCGACCCGCCAGGTCACGTTTTCGCGCTGAGTGAAATCCTCTCCGATCAGGAACGGAATCTCGGGATCTGCGTTAGCCATGGAGTTTCCTTTTCTTGCTTCTTTGACGAGAATGGGTGAAGGATGTGAGCCCCGAAATACGAGATACGGTTCTTCAGGTTGAGGGACAATAAATCTTGTTTGTCGCCTCGTGCTGATGCACCTCCGAATAATGAAGGACCGTGCAGACCTCCTTACCCTCTACCTCGATCGGCGTCGGACAGCGAATGATGAACTCCGCTTTGTCGAATCGGTTATAGATCACGTGTGACATCCGGAGGCACTCTATCCAGTGCGTCCCGAGGGCCGAGAACTCGGGCCACATCACCGGTCCGGTGTCGACCTGGAATCGGTTCCGTTCGGGATGGTAGTTCATCGTCTTCACGGGGTACTCGATCACCGCACGCATCCCGCTCTCCGCGTCCGAGATCTCCGTCTGCACGACGATCGGCAGATTCTTTTCGGTCGCCTCGATCACCGCTTCGTCTGTCTCGAGTTCCCTCGGGCTCTGGATCGTTTCGACGACGATATCGAAGCTATTGAAGCGATCCAGCGTATCAGATGTGGGCTGTCCCCCTTCATACGTTATTCCCCTGCCCACACCCATCCCCCTCGCGCGTGACCAGATCTGACGATACTCCCGGCTCGGGATCTGAAACAGGACATCATCCCGGTACATCCACTCAGCGCGGCACGGGGCGATCAGGAAGAATTCGTCCGACTGGCTCGTCTCCTCGTCCGTCAGGACCGTTCGGGCCTCGATCGCGATGCGCACGCTGTTGCCCCACTTCATATGACCGGGTTTTCGTTTGTCCTCGAGGTTGGGGGGGCTGTCCCAGAACTGGTAGGAATTCGCAAAATCCAGAACTTCCATTTGCAGGTCCTCCTCAAATTTTAGGTTGGTGCGATGTGGCACGCCTCGTGGTGGGACCCGACCCTTCGACTCGCTTGCGCTCGCTCAGGACAAGCTCCAGTCGGGGAACCGGCTCCCGGTAAATTAATAGAGCCCGAAATCTGAGTGCCCAGATCCCGCTTTGTGTTACTGTCCTGCTTTCTCGCCACAGAAGATCGTATGCTTCGCCTGTTTCTGATAAACTTCGGAATAGTGAAGCACCCGACAGACCTCCTCCGCGTCTACCTTGACGGGCGTCGGACGACGAACGATAAATTCCGTGCGATCGAATCGGTTGTAGATCACGTGTGCCAGGCAGAGGCACTCGATCCAGTGGTCCGAAAGGGCCGAGAAGTCCGGCCACATCACAGACCCGGTATCCACCTGAAATCGGTTCCGTTCCGGGTGATAGTTCATCGTCTTTACGGGGTACTCGATCAGCGCATTCATTCCACTTTCCGCGTCTGAAATCTCCGTCTGCGCGACCATCGGCAGACGGTTCTCAGTTGCCTCGATCACCGCCTCGTCGCTCTCGAGTACCCGTGGATTGGACAGAGGCTTCACGACGAGGCGAGTTGATGTGTAGCGTTCAAGCGTCGTCGAAAAGGGCTGCTCCCCTTCTGAGGTTAACGCTCTGCAAAGCCCCATACCCCGCGTGCGCGAATAGATCTGCCGGTATTCCCAGTTGGGCATCTGAAACAGGGCGTCTTCCCGATACATCCACTCCGCTCGGCACGGAACGATCAGGAAGAACTCGTCCGACTCGCCCGACGCCTCATCCGTCAGCACGGTGCGGGCTTCGATCTGAATGCGCGCACTGTTCCCCCAGTCCATCTCCCCCGACGGCTCAACCTCGTCAGCTTCTGACGGCCTGCTCCAGAGCTTGTAGGATGCTTCTGCCTCGATGATCCGCTGCGGAGGCCGGGTCCAGTGTTGATAGGAGTTTGCAAAATCAGTCACCAGCATCTGCGGCGTTCCTTAACCCCTAAATTCGACCACGGACGACTCAAAACCCAAAAGATCGCGCTATTCATCTCGCTGTCCGTCGTCTGCGGTCTGCGGTCTTGAACAGCGATTCATGCAAGCGCAACCTCCACCTCCAGCCCCGTGCATCCCTCCAGCCGAGAAACCGGCTCGATCGGCTGTTCCTTTCCGTCGATGCGCAGGGTCTGCACATCTTTCTGGCCGGCAGGTCTTCTGACGTCCAGATCCAGTCCGCCTCTAAGGGCGTCTTGATTTTAGTTGTAGATGGCATAGCATTCATCCCAATGGACGTGAAGGGATCTCTTCTTCTCGAAATTCAAATCCCCCCTGCCCCCCTTTGCAAAGGTTCTTCGTCAAATGTTGGGGTAGAAAATAGACGAGACAACGGCATCCGACCTATCTTCAGAGTATCCTCTATAAACCTGAAGGTAGAAAGGAGAGCGCGTTGTCTCAGGTGCAAAGTATATCCTTACTGGGTAGGTGGCAAGGGTTTGTGGTAGTTGGCATTCAACGTCAGGAAGCAGACGTTGTTGGAGTCGAGTTACGTCCCAAGACAGGCCGCCTTCCTCGGTGTGGTGGTTGCGGGAAGAAGGCGTACCGGGTTCATGATTGGGCAGTGCGATTTGCTCAGGATTTGCCGATCTGGGGGTCTCGAACCAGGCTGATCGTGCACTCCCGGCGCGTCCTATGTCCCCGATGTGGCTGCCGGACGGAGCAGATTGACTGGCTGGATCGGTATTCACGGGTCACTCAACGCCTGGCTGAAAGTGTTGTTCGATTGTGCGAAGTCCTGCCCATCCAGCACGTGGCACAGCACTATGGGATGAGCTGGAATACCGTGAAGCGCATTCACAAGACCCATCTCCAGCAAGAGCTGGAACCGCCGGATTTTGCCAGGGTCACGGTGATCGGCATGGACGAATTTGCGATCCAAAAGGGCCATCGCTACGCCACAGTGATTGTTGACATGGAGACCAAGCGTGTCCTATGGGTGGGTCGCGGCCGAAGTCGAGAGGACATCCGCCCGTTTTTCCACCTCCTTGGAGAAGAAGGCTGCAAGCAACTTGAGGCCGTGGCGATGGACATGAACGGTGCCTACGAAGAGGAGGTGCGATCCCATTGTCCGGATGTGGACATCATCTATGACCTGTATCACGTTAAAGCCAAGTACAACCGCGACGTCGTCGAGCGAGTACGCATCGACGAACTGGGTCGGGTGCGCGGTGGCCGACCCGATCGCAAAGTGACTCAGAACCAACGGTGGTTGCTCCTGCGCAGCAAAGCAAATGTCACGAGCAAAGAAGACAGAGTGTCGCTAAGAGAATTGCTTTCTGCAAACAAACGCCTCTACACGGTATACCTCCTCAAAGAGGATCTCAATCATCTCTGGTCTTATCGATCCAGAGCTGCGGCCAACAGATTCTGGAATCAGTGGTATCGACGCGCCATCTACAGCAAGATCGAGCCACTCAAGAAATTCGCACGCAATCTGAAGACGTATATGCCAGGAATCCTAGCTCACTGTGACTATCCCATCGGGACAAGCCTGATTGAGGGAATTAACAACAAAATCAAGGTCATCAAGCGGATGGCATATGGCTTCAGGGATGATAATTATTTCTTTCTTAGAATCCGCCACGCCTTCCCCGGAAATCGGTGATGAACCTTTGCAAAGGGGGGACATTGCTCATTTGCCGACTATACTGACCGATGGATGCATTCTTCCCCCTTTGGAAAAGGCCTGTCCCGAGCGAGCTTGCGAGTCGAGGGAGGGATTGAGGGGGATTTCCATTGCGATTCGAAACCCTCAATACTGCACGCCCTCCGCAACCTCCCATCCGGCCTTCGCCAGATATTTTAGTCCGGCATCATATTCGCACTCGATTCCGTCGAGCGTCATATCCCGGTATTCGAAATCGAGCGACACATCTCCCACGTACCCGACGCGATCCAGCGCCCGGGCGAACTTCCCGAAGTCCACCGACCCTTTGCCAGGAGTCAGCTCCAGATCCTGATTCCAGTCCGCGCTGTCAGGCCCCTGGGAGTCCCGGAGATGCACGTGCCAGAGCCGATCTCCCAGCGCGTCGAAAAAGGCGTCAGGATCATAGCCTGAAATGCCCCAGTGACTCGAGTCCACGAGCGCGCCGACGTTATCGCTCGACAGGCGATCCATCACCCAGAGCACCTGCTCGGGCCCCCAGATGATGGTCCACAGATGAGGTACTTCGAGCAGCATCCGGATGCCCAACCCAGCCGCCGCTTCTCCGACGCGATCGTAGGCCTCCACCGAGTTGGCCAGCTGGGCCTCCTGGTCAGGCCGGTCGTTGCGGGTCCCGAACAGCATCGTCATCATCGGGATGCCGACGTCGGCCATGTGCTCCAGCTTCCGCGTCCAGTCCGCAACAAACCGGTCGATCTCTTCGTTTCGCCACGCCTCCTGATTGCTTCCGCAGTAGTTCAGACAGACCGGTTCGAGCTCCAGATCCGCCAGCATCTGCTTCAGCTCGCCCGGCGTCGGGCTCCCAAAATTGAAGTGAAAGCAGTAGCTGTAGAAACTCGCGATCTCGACGCGCTGAAAGCCCCGCGCCTTGATACGGGGCAGCGCCTCGTAGAGCGTGTAGTGTGCCCAACCGAGCGAGGAGGTCGCGGTGATCTTGGCCATAATACGAATCCTCGTTTCCCGATCGTGTCAGGCCGCCACTGGAGCCGCGGCCCTCGGAATGCCGGTCTCTTCGGCGAGCTCGCGAAACGCCTCCCGCAGTCCGGCGCTCACGCGGGCCGCCGGCGGGCGGGGCGGGCCGGCAGGCAGGCCGACCCCTTCCATTGCCGCCTTGATGAAAGGGCCCTCTCCCTCTGTTTCAGCCTCGACTTTCTTGCGCCAGGCCTGCCAAACGAACTGGAACTCGCCGAGCACCTGGGCGACTTTCGGATAGTCTCCCTGCTCCAGGGCCTGCCAGATCGCGAGTGGGTACTCAGGCCAGAAGTTGCTGACGTGGGTGACGAATCCCACCGCGCCCATCACGTTTGACCAGACGACCTGCCCGTTGTTGTCGATGATCGCGAGCCGGTCCGCAAGTCGGTGAAGCCCTTCGCTGTACTGGCCGCTGTTGGGGGCGGACCATTTGAGGGCGACCACGTTCGGGAGCTCCGCCAGCCGATCCACTGTGTCCACGTTCATGTTGGGCGTATTCCACCAGTTGTTGTAGACCATGATGGGCAGGTCGCTGTCATCCGATACCGCCTTGAAGAACCGGAAGATGTCCTTTTCAGGGGGAGGATAGTAGTACGGTGAGGAGAGCTGACCCAGGGAAGCTCCCGCCTCGTGTGCGCGACGGGCAAATTCCACAGCCTCACGCGTCCCGTTGAACTGGATGCTCGCGGCCACCTCGATCTCGCCGGCAGCAACCTCTACACTGGCCTCAATCACCTGCAAGCGTTCATCAAAGCTGAGCATCGGAAACTCGCCGCCCGCAGCAGCGACGAGCAGTAGGCCGTTGCCTCGTTTCACGCCCCGGTCGAGCATGAAGCGGATGTTCTCGCGCAGGGCGTCGAGGTCCAGCTCGAAGTCCTCCGTAAACGGCGTCGCTACAGAAATCGTGCTCCCTCTGAAAACGGCCTTTGCCTCTTGAACGTCCACGGTTTCTCTCCTCGTTAGAATCCCTCAGTTGTATAGATCAATCACTCTAATTGGAACTTCCATTTTGCGAAGCCAACTCACAAACTTTGCGTGCAGATCGGTGGCGACTTTGGGATGGTCTGGAGCGACGTTGCGTTCGCCATAAGGATCGTCCTCGAGATGGTATAACTCGCGCTCCCCTCCTTGACCGATCGGTACGTATGCCCACGCATCGGTGTAGACGACCGGCGTCGTCCACTTCTTCGGAGGCCCGTTCGCCTCACCCCGCAACGTCGCCGAGCAGATCGCGATCTCTCTCAGCGGCGCTTGTTGCTCTCCCTTCAGCGCCCGCGCGAAAGACCGGCCGTGGAACGGCTGTGGAGGCGCAACCTCTACATCCGCCAGATCCATCAGGGTCGGCAGGATATCCACAGGCTGTGTGAGGGCATCCACAGTCGTTCCCCCCTCCAGTCCGGGAGCGGCAACCATGAAGGGAACGTGCGCGATCTCCGGATAGAGCGGCCAGAACCGTTCGTCACTCAGGTTCCGGTTCGCCTTCCCCGCCTGGTTGTGCTCGCCGAGACTCATCCCGTGGTCAGATGTGAACACCACGATCGAATTTTCCCAGAGCCCCAGATCGTCGATCTTCTCGAGCACGCGTCCCACCCACCGGTCCGCCAGCTCCGCCTCTGCGCAGTAGTGTGCCCGCAGGTTTCTCAACTCCTCTGCGGTCATATCGCTGGCCCTGCCGTAGTTGGGATGGATCATCGGAGTGCCGGTGTAATCGGAGTCATAACGCTTCACCATGTATTCGGGCGGATCCCAGGGCTCGTGCGGATCGAAGAAGTCGAGCCACAAGAAGAAGGGGTGATGCGCGAAATTTTCCTCGAGCCACTCCACACCCAGCCCTGCTATCCGGGGGGCAAAGCGATCCTCTTCCCGGTACCAGTGCCGGTTCGTCCAGCAATGCAGGTCGACGAGGTTGCGGCCCTGGAAGTGATAGTCCTGGCGGGTCTTGTCCAGGGGCATGGCCTCTTTGAACGGACGATTCATTCTGAGAAAGTAAGTGTCCCCCTCCTGGCCTCGAAGCTCATACGCCCCGTTGAAACCGGTGTTGATGCCCCGCTTGAACAGGTGCGGGCAATCGCAGATAAACTGCGTGACGTAACCTGCCTCTTCAAGCAGCACGGGTGAATGATTCGTCAGCGACCGATCCGCCCACGGCCAGAAGTAGCGCCCCGTCGTCACATCGGTCCTGTGTGAAGGCGTCGGAAAACTTGCAAGAACCATGCTCGACAGACTAACAGCTCGCTCTGAGAAACGATCGAGATGGGGCGTGCGCACCGGCATACTCGCCCGATCGAACAGGTTGTCATACCGGTAGGTATCTGAAATGATCAGGATGATATTCACAAGACCTAACCCCCTAGCCCCTCCCGCGTCAAGCGAGGGACAGGCTTCCGTGAAGGGAGAACAAGGCTTCGAATCGGTTTTGGGGAGGGAGGCTCCGTGGCCCTCCGCGCCTCCTGAGGTCTCTTCTTAACCGGGTGCAGGTGCGGGTGTTGTACACCTCACTCGATGTTTTCCGTGTCATCACGGTCTCCGCCGTAGCTTCCGTGTTCTTCCGTGATAAAAGAAACGCCGGGAGAACTCCCTCGCCGGCGTATCTCCACTTCTCTTCTCTCGCCGCGAACTTCCTTAACCTGCACTGCACTTCGCTCAATCAAAGTTACCCGGAGCAAAAAGGTCACCCTGACGCCCGTTTCTGAGCGCCGGATGCTGCTCACCGGACACGATTTGGCTCGCCCCTTCCCGGTTCTTCGAAAAACAGAGAACGCGGTCAGGTTCCGCAGTCTCCAGGATCACGGGGGAATGCGTGGTCACCAGGACCTGAGATTCAGCAGATCGCAGGAAGGCATAAAGGTGCTCTACGGCCTCCGGGTGGATGCCGTTTTCAGGTTCCTCGATCAGGTAGGTCTTGTCGTAGCCGGGTAGAAACGCAGGGAGCGATAGGGCCAGGAATCTCAGCGTGCCATCCGACACCATCCAGGACGGGACTTCCAGACCGCCGCGGTAGCGAACGAGGAGATAACGAGCCCGGTCTTCCCGACGCTCCACCGTACTCACAGACTCGATATCCGGCAGCGCCGAGCGAACGTGTTCGGTCCAGGCAGAATAACTGTCGAAATCAGCCCGTTTGAGGTCTTCGACCACCCACGGGAGGTTGGACCCGTCGGGCCGAAAGGCGCCTGGCTGGCCGGGCGGACTGGGCTTCCGGAGCACAAGGGGTTCCAGATTGAGGCGGTATATGCCGTCGACCAGCATCCCCTTCAGCCACGTGGAAACCGGAAACCGGCCCTCGTCCTCTGGCAGATTCCCCAGGGCAGATTTCTTGGATCCAAGTTTGAACGCGTGATCCCATCCGTGTCCGGTCTCGTCATAGAAGTGGTCGTTGCCCCCCGGGACTTTGTTCACCAGGGTCTTCGCGCTTCTTACACCTCTTGGCGTAACGAGCGTCTCCGGAACGGCACCCCCGAGGGGAAAGAGCGTTTCCTGAGGGTCCCTCGGAACATCGGTGGGCAAAAGGACAAGGACCTTCTCCGACAGGATCGCAGGCTCATCTGACTCCGGGTTCGAGGCGATCACGACCTCGTACCGACAGGCCCTAAAATCTTGATCTGGAAGACGGTTCAGGATTTCCTGGGGGATGGAAACCTCTAAAGCGAGCTCGAATCTCCCCCCCTCGCGGCCCCAGGCCAGGTCGTGCAAGTCCCGGGTTCGCTGTTTGATCGCTCCATCCACTCCTTTGCGAACCAGGTCTCCCAGAAAGGCGATCACGTCCAGGAAGCTGGTCTTCTCGCTTGAATTCGGTCCGACCAGGACCTGGAAGCGATTAAGGCGCTGACCGATGTAATTGAAACAGCGGTAATTCAGCGCCTCAACCTTGTGAATCATCGGACCTCTCCCCTTTTTCCTTCCCTTCTTTTCTTATATTATTGAATGTAAGACCTGCGGAGACAGATACGGGTGAGTTCTCCGGCCGCCAATATATGAAATGTGAGACGATCCGGTCATGGTTTTTTGATTCCCTTTTTGACTCCTTCCAGAGGTTGCTTGTGATGGGAAAAATTTTGGCTGCGCTGCTTCTTCTGATATCGGCCTCCTGTTCCGGAGAGGAGCGCCCGGTGAACGGCAACCCGGCGGAAGCCAGCCCGATCGCTTTTGACGGAGAGCGCGCGTACGCCCTGCTCATCAGGCAGACGGACTTCGGACCCCGAAATCCTGGATCAACAGGACACGAAGCCGCGAAAGTGTTCCTCCTGGAGGAGCTGCGGACACACGCGGACACCGCCTATTCAGAGCCCTTTATATACTACGATGAGAAAGTCGATTCGACGGTCTCTCTCACAAACCTGCACGGCGAGTTCAACCCACAGATGGAGGAGCGAATCCTGCTCTGTGCCCACTGGGACACGCGGCCCTACGCAGACAGAGATCCCGATCCTGCGGTTCGCAGCAGGCCGATCCTCGGCGCGAACGACGGCGCCTCAGGCGTGGCCGTCCTTCTCGAAATCGCGAGGTGCCTTGGGGAATCCGATCCCGGCCTCGGTGTGGACATCGTCCTCTTCGACGGAGAGGATTATGGCCGGGGTCTGCGCGGAGATGTGAGTGACTACTTTCTGGGGGCCCGGGAGTTTGCCAGGAAGCGAGAGGGTCTCTATCGTCCCCGAATGGGAATCCTGCTGGACATGATTGGGGACACGAACTTGAACATCCACGTCGAGCGCTTTTCCCTCGCTCGATACCCGGACGTCGTGGCCCGTGTATGGAACGCTGCCGAAGCCATCGGCCTGGAGCAGTTTCACAGGGAGCCCAAGTATGCGATTCAGGATGACCACATCCCCCTCATGGAGGCTGGCATGCCCGTCATCGACCTGATCGACTTCGACTACCCGCACTGGCATACGACTCATGACACCGCAGACAAGTGTAGTCCCGTAAGCCTGCAGGCAGTGGGTGACCTCCTCGTCTATCTGCTCTACAACAACTGAGTTTCCCAGACATCCCCCTCCACCACCGATGTAGAGACGCCCCAGCGGGGCGTCTCTACATCTTTACGGTGAGGTTTGGTTTGCGAACGACGAGCGACGATCCACGATCCACGATCCTGATTACCGGCGCGACGGACGGCATCGGCCTTGCCCTGGCCCGTCTTTATCGCGCCGGTGGCGCTCGGCTGATCCTCCTCGGACGTCGGCCCCTCTCCGAACTCGACCCCGCTCTCTTCACCCCAGGCACCTACTGCAAGACCGACCTCAGCGACCCCTATTGTCCCGCGCAGGTCGAACATTTCCTTCTCGAGTTGGAGATCGAAGGCATCGATCTTCTGATACACAACGCGGGTACAGGCTATTACGGTCCCGTGGAACGTCAGACGGAGCAGTCGATTCGAAACGTCGTTTCGGTGAACCTGACCGGTACCATCCTTCTCTCTCACCGACTGGTCGCCTTCGTACAACCTGTCAGAGGGAAGATCGTCCTCATTGGATCGGTTGTCTCTGCGCTACCCTGCCCGGAGTATGCCGTCTACGCCGCCACGAAGTCCGCTCTCGAAGGGTTTGGCAGGAGCCTGCGAACCGAGTTGTTGGGAACGGCACGCGTTCAGGTGATCCATCCGGGCGCAACCCGCACGGGGCTCCACGCCAAAATCGGAGTCGGGCGAGACGTCGTGGACTGGGAGCGCTTCCCTTCAGCTGAAGATGTCGCATCGAAAATCGCGCGGGCGATCCAGGGCGATCGGCGCACCGTCGTCATCGGGTTCGGAAACAAGCTGGCCTGGTTCACGGGAAGCTATTTCAGAGGGGTCATCGACGCAGTGATGAGAGGAGGAACCCGTTGATGTTTTGCGTCATCACCGGCGCGGCGGACGGGATCGGTCGATCGCTCGCCTTTCGATTTGCTCGAGATGGCGCGTCCGTTCTCGGAATCGATATCGATGCCGAAAAGGCGGAGCAGACGAAGAGCGAACTGACGGGGATGGGAGCGCAGATCGCTTTCGTGGTTGCCGACCTGAGCAAATCCTCCGAGATCGCTCGCGTCGTAGACGAAGTCGATAAAGGTCCTTCGATCGACCTCCTCGTTCAGAACGCGGGGATCAACGAAACGGGAGCCTTTCAAGAGATCGATCCCGGACTCTATGGGAGGCTCATCGATGTCAACCTGAATGCGCCGATGGTGCTCACTTCAGAGCTTCTCAGTCGGCAAAAGATCGCAGGTAAGGGGACTATCGTCTTCGTCTCTTCTCTCTCTTACTACACGGGCTACCCCGGCGCCGCGGTCTATGCAGCGACTAAGGATGGCATCGCCTCTTATGCCAGAAGCCTCTCCGTTGCTCTCGCGCCACAGGATATAAACGTCCTCACCGTCTTTCCCGGTCCCGTGCGCACCGCTCACGCGAGGCGACACAGCCCGGATCCGGCCCTGGAACTTCGCCGCATGGCCCCCGAGGAACTGGCCGAAAAGATCTTCCGCGCCGTGAAGTCACGCCGTCGCGTCCTCATTCCGGGATTCAAAAACCGCGTCGCCGCCCGACTGGGCCAGTGGTTTCCGGGGCTGACCGATCGGACGATGCGGAAGGCGATCCTCGAGAAGATGGAAGGCGCAGAGCCGCAGGCCTCCGAGTAATTGCATCTGTCGGCTGATTGCAATGACTCTGACGAAACCATCTACTCGACAAATTTGAAGGTCAAACGCCTTCCCGCCACACTTCTGCTGAACGCGACCGCCAGCCAGACGCGGCGTGTAAAGTATTCGTTTTGTCATCTCACCAGTCTTCCTGATCCAGCGCCAGTTCGAGTCTCTTTGCTTCACTCGAATCTTTCCGTGTCTTCCGTGATAAAAAAAGGGATCAGCGAATCGGTTTCTCCCGTCACCGATTTTCGCCAATCCCGGCTGTTGAACTTCTACTGCTATTCGTTACTTGAACGGGCTCTGCCAGACCGCCTGACCCACGAAGAACGGCCCGAGTGACTGGATGTACTTGGCAGTCTGCTCCGACTTCCGCATCTCCTGAACGATGCGCGAAAGGGGATACAATTCCGGTCCTACAAGACCGATCACGAACTCGTTGTCATCTCGGTCCAGCCCGTGACACGCCAGACGAATGTCATTGGCATACCCCGCCTGGCCATACGTCCTACCGATCCTGGCGTGCTCACCCAGGATCCGCCCCTGATCTGCTCTCGGCAGCCGGCCGAACTCGGGTTTTCGCCGCAACGGGTACCAGACGGCCCAGGGCCACTCGCGATTCAGCGCGTTGCGCCTCGGCTTGACGAGCAGCCAGTCTTCCAGGACCTGTTCGTGTCCGCCGGAATATGTCCTCCCTACCATCGTCAGGTCCGGCTTGTGCTGCAAAGAACCAAACGGTTCACCGGAGAGCAGGCCTCGGGCCTCGGAAGCCAGCACGCCCGGGTCCTCGGTAATCAGGAGCACCGCCACACCACGAGGATCATTCAGATCCTTGTAAAGCACACTCTCCAGCCCGCTCCCCTTTAACGCCTCGACCAGTTCGTCGGTTTCCCGGCAATTCCCGAACGCCTGGAGCTGCAGGTAGAGCCGCCGCTGGCTCGTCTGAGGGACACCGTGCCGAGGGGCGCCGAACTCCCGAATATCTCTCGCATCTTCAGCGTAAAACAGATCCCTGTCAGGATCGATCTTCCATCGCTTCCCGATCTCCAGAAGCTCCGGTGTCATCGGCCACTGGTCGCCCTGGGGTTGACCCAGGTACTGGGTCGAAGCCCCTTTGAGCGCCATACAGTTGCGGTTGTCACCCAACCGCCCGATCTCCTCCACCTCCTCGTCCGAGAGCGGGGGGCACATCGACACGCCGGCGAGGTCCTTCACCTGGTCCTCGATCGGTTTCGAATCTTCTTCGGACTCCTGAATGAGCGTCGGAACAACGCTTTCCACGGCCGGTTGTGCCAGCGCCCATTGCGACGCCAGCTGAAGCAGCGTCATGTCGTGGCTCTGAGCGATCTCCCGGAACCGGTCCAGCTTCTCGTGGGCGACCTCGATCCAGCCCGGGGGTCTGAACGATCGGTGATCCCCCCTGGGAAGCTGCGTCCCCGGCTTCAGGCCATCGTGAAACAGACCCCCATAGTCCACCACCCGCGTGATCACCTTTACATCGTATTTTTCGGCCGCCGGAAGTGACAACCCACCGGGCCAGGGCTCCAGTGGATTCAGGATAATCATCGCCCAGTCGATCACCTCTCCGTAACGTTCGAACGCATCAATCAGGTCCAGCGTGAACCCGTTCGCAGGTCCCGGTGCGATCCCCAGCAGCCGTGTGATCCCGGTCTCCTTGAGGGCGGCCATCCCCTTCCAGACCGCCTCGTGCGTGTAGCCGGTGGCATCAGGGTTGTGGAGCAGGAAAAGGTCGAACCGGTCCTTGCCCAGACGCTCCAGCTGCTTCTCCGCTGCCATGCGAAGGTAAGAACGGTACTCCTCAGGTCCCCTCAATTGCGGATCCGTGAATCGGGGGTAGCCCCGCTCGGCCTGTCGTTTTCCCGTATAAGAATCGTGTCCAGCCGCGCCCACGAGACAGTAGGAATCCGGCTCGAACTCAGACAGCGCGTCCCCCAGCAGCCGATCTGCCTCGCCCTCGCCGTAGACATCCGCGGTCATAAAGGTACGGATACCGGCCTCGTATGCCCTCCGCACTAGGGCCGAAAGGCGTTCCGCCCCAATGTCCGTGCCGAAGTGCATAAATCGACCGCCGCTCCAGATTCCGAAAGCGGTCTTCGTGGGTTCCATTGATTTTCCTCGGTCTTCCCGTTGATTTGCTCTTAAATCAGGCACAACCACTCGGAAAATATACTTCACAAACTTCGAGAGACAAGACGAAAACTGAGCGAGTGAGTTTTGTCCCCGAGACGCCCTTGCCTGCTTCCTTGACTGAGTTTATATTCATTCCCGTGACTACGTTTGCCTCTACCAAGATGGAGCTCCAATGAAAAGACCTTCGTGGAACCGCTACTTCATGAACATCGCCTACAAGGCGGCCGAGCGATCCAACTGCATCCGCCGTCAGATCGGTGCCGTCATCGTCAGGGACAGGAACATCATCAGCACCGGCTACAACGGTACACCCATCGGAGTCAAAAACTGCTTCGAAGGAGGCTGCCCCCGTTGCGCATCCGACATTCCATCGGGACACGGCGTGGACACCTGCCTCTGCGCGCACGCAGAACAGAACGCCTTCGCCTTTGCGGCGCGGCACGGCGCCCGCACAGAGGGCGCCGTGATCTACTCCACGACGAGGCCCTGCTTCTGGTGTCTTAAAGAATCTATCCAGGCCGGCATGGTCAAAATCTACTACGTAGAACCGTATGACTACGAGCCTGAGCTGGAAGAGGTCTACGCGCAGCTCCTGAAAGAGTCCGGACTCGAGATGGAACAGCTGTCTCAGACGGAGGACGAATAGAATCGCTTCTGTACATATTTCGGCGTGAACGAGCCTGGATCTGGATTGGGTCCAGGTCCTTTTATTATTCTGTCGTGAAATTCGCACTTGTCCCATCCCTCAAGATCACAGGGAGGCCCCATGCCGGAAGAGACCATCTTCAGCAAGATCATCCGAAAGGAGATCGATTCAGACATCGTCTACCAGGACGATCTGGTAACCGCGTTCCGGGACATTCAGCCCAAGGCCCCGACACACATTCTGATCATACCGAACAAGCTGATCCCAACGGTAAACGACGTCACGGGGGAAGACGAGCAGGCCCTGGGAAGGTTGTTTACGGTCGCGGCCAGGTTGGCGAAAGAAGAAGGAGTAGGCGAGGAGGGCTATCGGCTCCTGGTGAACTGTGGAAAACACGGAGGCCAGGAAGTGTATCACCTGCACATGCACCTGCTGGGCGGACGTCCGCTCGGGCCCATGCTGGCCACGGTTTGATCGCTACTGTCTGTCTGCAATCATAGTTAGCATCTTCTGCATCACGGCTGTGGTCTGTGGTCTGTCGTCCGCGGTCTGCCTGATGCAGCTCTCCATGCGCGAAACAGCAACAACAAACCCAATCCAACCATGGGAATGCTCAACAACTGCCCCACGCTCAGCGGCATACCGTGGCCGTAGGCCGCCTGACGCATCTTCACGAACTCGATGAAAAACCGGAAGGCAAACACGGCGACCAGAAATGTCCCCAGGAACAAACCGCGTGGCGCGTCTTGAAACTGTTTGCGATAGATCAAGAACAGCAGCACAAAGATCAGCCCGTAGCCGATCGATTCGTAAAGCTGTGCGGGATGTCTGACGAACGAATCCACCCGCCCGAACTCGATCCCCCAGGGGAGGTCTGTTGGTGTGCCGATGATCTCGGAATTGAAGAAGTTGCCGATGCGGATGAAACACCCGCCCAGCGCAGTGGGGATGGCAACACGGTCCAACAGCCAGAGATAGGGCTGGTCCGGCCTGCTTCGCGCGTAGAGGTACAACGCGAAAAAGATGCCCGCGGCGCCGCCGTGACTGGCCAGCCCGCCGCGCCACACCATGAGGATCTCGAGCGGATGACTCAGATAATAGCCCGGGTCGTAAAACAGACAGTGACCGAGCCGGGCGCCGATCACGGCGCCGGCGATCGTATACGTCACCAGCCGGTCCAGGTCCCGTTCCGGTTTCTGTTCCTGCCTGAAGATCGACCGGATAATGTAGAAACCCACGAAGAAGGCCAGACCGAAGAACAGTCCGTACCAACGGATGGCGAACGGACCTATTCTGACCAGCTCCGGGTGGATATCCCAGAAAAAAGTCAGGAAGTCGTTCACTTCTTCGCAGCCTTTTCGACAACGAGCCGCACCACCGCCCGCTTCCCACGATGCATTCCTTCATCTCGATCGATGATCGTATCTTCGTAATATCGAATCCGGTGATTAGAGAAGTAGGATAGGAGTTCGTTGGGTTTGACGAGGTAGTTCGGGTTACGCGGACCATAGTCAGCGATCTGGGGATGATCGACCGTGAAGGTCTCCAGGATGAACTTGCCGCCTGGCTTCAAGGCCTTGATTACATCGCCAAACAGATCGGGCTGGTAATAGTAGAAATCGGTGATCAGATCATACACGCCGTGCTCAAATTCGTAGGTCTCAAGATCCGCGACGACCGTTCTAACCTCGACACCACGTGCCTTGGCGAGCGCCTGGCATTTTCGTAATCCCTTGGTCGAGATGTCCACGGCGACCACTTCAAACCCCTGCTCCGCAAGATAGACCGCGTTGCGCCCCTCCCCCGCCGCAAGACAGAGCGCCTTCCCCTTCCCTAAATTTGCGATCTGCTCCTTAAGGAATTGGACCGGGTCCCTTCCGTAGACGTACTTCTCCGTGTCATACCGTCGATCCCAGCGCTCCGCATCCTGATGCTCACCCTTCTGCCCGCCTCGCAGGGAGGCGGGGCGACAGAACAGGACCAGAAAGAGGCTCAGAATCAAGTAGCGCATCAGATACCCTCTCATCCGGCGAGTCGCGACAGGGATTCCTCGATCGTCGGCGTAAGGCCCGACTCCACATCTTTCCGGCGCAGCTGGTGAAACTCGCTCAGCGTTTCGTTGGCGCTCGCCAGCGCCTCTATCCTCTTGGCGTAGACCTCGATCTGATTTCCCGGAATCGCCCACAACGCGGTATCGTCAGAGAGGGCATCGAGATAGGCACGCGCGCCGCAGCAGCCGAGGCTCAGGGCAGCTCTGCCAGAGTTGATCGCCTGAGGGATCACGGCGCAGGCCGGTCGCCCCATGGCCGGGGGAATGTCGGACTGGACCTGCTGGACCGCCTCGGTGATCACCAGCCCCTGTCTGGAGTGGGCAAACAGCAGGACCACATCGGGCGGAAGCGGCGTGTCGGCCAGAGGCGAGTACAAAACGTGTTTTGACGCTTCTGTCACGACGGGGATCTGCGCCACATCCTCTTCACGTACGTAATCCAGTTCGGCCATCACCTGTAGGACCTGACCCAGCTCGGACGCGTATGACGGAGAGGGATCCGCCATGTGGTGGGTATGTACTCCGATGGCGCACAGCTCGTGGTCCTCCGTCGAGGTGAAGAAAGGGCCTTTTGCCGCCTCCTGCCAGAACAGGCACCCTGCCGGGGCCTTTCCAGAGAAGCGCGGGATGCCCTCTGGCACCTCGTTTGTGATACATACTGAAATCGGTGGAAGCGCGAGCTTCAGTGAGGATTCCAGACGCGTCGCGACGTCAGCATAGAGACTCATCTTGTTGGCCTTTCTGTCCAAAGGTTGGCTGGCAAACCGTCCTGGAGAATTCTGACACCAACTGAAGGCCAGAAGCGTTCCAAAGGGAGACGGCATTATAGAGTTCAAAGGGACAAGTAACCAGGTGTGAAGATAATACCAAACGATCCACCTCCTGCAAGCACAAACCAACAAGGGCACCATCCATTCGTAGACTGTTTCCCGGCGGAAGCGGCTTGACTCGATGTATGAGATCGGGTATCCTTCTCGGCCCATCTCCATCACACTTTTCGCTTTGTGCGCTGCACCAGGAGTCTCTCAAAGTGCTAAGATTCATGCCATATGCCTTCGCAATCTGTCTCTTGACTTCAGTCGGCATCGCAGCACCGGTGGAAGCCGACAAGTCCGCGCCATTCGTGGATTCGCTCCTGGCCGTGGCATCAGACACGACACTGGAGTACAAGAAGCGCGTCAGCATCGTGAAGCGCGCACTGCGTCGCGACAAGACCGGCAAGGCCATGCACACGCTCGCGAAGATTTATATCGCCAAAGGGACGGTCTCCTCGCGATACGATGCGTCGCTCTGGGTGCAGAGGGCCATAAGAAAAGAGCGGGATAATGCGGACTACATTCACACCTATGCCGATCTGCTCTGGACGATCGGAAGGCGCGGAACCGCCCGAAAGTACGCCAAGCGGGCGATAGAGAAAGATCCCAACCACGCCGGGGCCCTCTACCTGGCCGGGCGGTACGCGGCCTGGCAGATGACACGATATCTGGATGCGGAATGGGTCGACTACAACTACGACGACTATGGAGTGACGGAGAAGACCTACAGCCTGGAGAGGTTCGCAGAGCCCGAACGGAAGGAGGCAGAGGACTACTTGAGTCGAGCCCTTTCCGCGGACCCGGAGCATCGTCCCGCTCGCATCCTGCTCGGGCTGGTCTACTACGAGTCCGGGATGCCCGATGAACTCATCGACCTCTTCCGAGACCAGCTGAATGATGAATCCGAGAGTTCGGAAGCCTTCTTCGCCGTCGGGTTGGGATATCAGGCCAAGGAAGACCTGAAAACCGCATACCGAGCCTACGTTTCCGGTCTGGCTCGGATGACCGAGGAAGAACAGCTGTTCATGAAATCGGTCTTTCTTATGGCGGACCGAAAGGCAATCAAAGAAGAGGAAACTCCGGCGACCGAGGAGGCGTTGAGGCGATTCTGGACCGAACGGGATCCACTCTACCTGACACCGGTAAACGAGCGGTTGATGGAGCACTGCGGCCGGGTGGCCTATGCCAATCTCCGATTCGGAGAACCCGTCAGGGGAATTCCAGGCTGGACGACTGCCAAAGGAGAGGCCTACATTCGCTACGGGCGTCCCGTGTCGAGGCGGGTGACGCCCGCGGAGATCGACACCCATCTGGACAAACCGAGCTGGTACCAGAACTACCTCTACCAGGTCGCCAGGGTATCCACAGCCCCGGTTCAGCATAAACCGAGGGCAGAGCAGTGGGAATATCCCGGATTCAGCCTCATCTTCTTGAATACCGACACGCGCGACCACTGGAGGTTCGGGCTTGCCTGGATGGGCGGCTATCCCCTCGGCTATAGCAGTCTAGTCGCAAGGGTATCCGAATATTACAAGGATCCTTACGGCTGGGAGCGATACGATGCCCCTTTCCAGATCGCCCAGTTTCGTGGGTCGAACGGCAAGTCACGCGTCGAAGTCTACTACGCCCTCCCGGGTGAGGAGGTCAAACACGAATCCGCTGCAACGGGCGTGCATTCCGTGGACCTGAAGCAGGGTCTCTTCCTGTTCGACACGGCCTGGGACACGGTAAGGAAAGAGGTCGGCCGGCTGGAAAAGATGCCGTGGGTCGTCTACGACGCGACGAGGGAGGGCTATCTCTTCGCGAGTGAGCGGTTGATGGTCGAACCTGGGGAGTACCATTTCGCCGCGGAGGTGGAGGATGCGGAGACGAAGACCATCGGTACCTTCCGATACGATTTACCCGTGCGTCGCTTTGGCCGGGACTCGCTCCAGGTAAGCAGTCTGCTCCTGGCCAGAAAGGTCGTGGAACGAAACGACAGACCGTTCGGCCGCGAGGCGTTCATGGTGCTGCCCAACCCGATCGGGCGCTGCGAGCGCTTTGGACAGGCCTCTTTCTACTTCGAGGTCTACAATCTTGCCCGCGACGAGTTCGGGTCGACGCACTACCAGACCGAATACCAGGTCCGCGCCCTCGAGGAGGGTGTGGAAAACCCCGACCCCGACTGGACGACAACTGTCTCATATTCGCGTGAGGGGACGAGAGACTGGGAGCCGAACTATCTGACTCTGGACATGGACGGCTCGATGCCGGGCTACCGGGAATTCCGGGTCGTGGTGACCGACCTCAAGACCGGTCAGGTGGATACATCGGCGACGCACTTCAGGGTGATGTGGTAGTCGCTGGAACCCAACGGCTCTACAGATAAAGGGTTTCGGAGAGATTCACCGAGAACGGGATACGATTTCTTCAGTCACGGATTTCGGATTGGGGAATGCGGTGGCTGCGGGTGGGTGGTTTTGGTTCTGCGAACGACAGCAATATTCCACGCGCGTGGAATATTGCTCTAAATCACTAAAAAACAACAATTGGACAGAAAATAGACTGCCTAAGGACGTCCGTCGTTTGCTCGGTCATTCGCCCCGAATGATACGAGACATTGCCCTATTCGGCCTCGTAGACCGGCTCCCCCCGATGGAGGCGAAGCGCCACCTGGAGGGTCTGGAGCATTTCGCGCTGCGTCGGGGCGCGCGGCCAGGTAACGCGCCGCAGCCACCATCACCATCCTGCGCGCCTCTTCGTCTTCCAGTTCCCCGTACTGGCGAATCGCTGCTTCCAGCACCTGGAAGCTGTGAAACTCCGCGTCCTCCCGCACCAGTGACTCCGCCAGGATCCGATATAGGGAAGTCGCTTCACCCCCAGACTTCAGGTAGCGGTAGACCAGCCGCCCAGCCTCATCCGTCTGCTGCTGGTGATCTAGCCGGTCCAGAAACCCGTCCAGCGAAGCATCGGAATCTCCAGCCTTCCCGTTCTCGGACGGGAGTCGTGCCGGCGGGATATTCAGGAACCGATCCAGGTAGACACGCATCGCGCCGTGGAAAACGCCTCGCAGCAGATCAGGCGAATCGTTTCGCTTCATCAGCTGATGCAGCGCATTCAGGTATGAAAACGTATGCAGCACCACGAGCCAGTCGGAGAATTCGTTCTGGACGTGAAACCTGGCGACGCGGAGTGCCGCGGCGTAAGTCACCGTCCGGGCAAGCTGAACTTGGCCGGCCCCTTCTCGAAGAGCGTCCTTCAGGGCCTCTACGCTGGCATTCGGATCCTCTCCGAGAAGCGTCTGCACAAACTCATCGGATCGCTCCCATGTCTTCCCCGCCCCTGCCTCCGTCAGTTCCGGAAGCTGTTCAAACGCAGCACGGAGAATGGGGACCAGGTCGATCGGGTGCCGCCATGCGTTAAGCTCTTCGCCCCTGCGGGCCGAACTGAGCTGCCTGACCAGGGAAGGCAGGACCTGGGCGGCGTGCTCCCAGCCGATTCGATCCAGGAGCTCGAACGCCTTGTTGATGAAGTCCACCACGTGCCCCGTGTCCAGGTAGAAGTAATCCGTCGCGGCGGAAACCATCAAATCTGCAAGCTCTCTATCGCCGGCCCCTTGATGGATTGCGGTCAGCAGGCACCGCTCAGCGCCGTCGGAGTCGCGCACCTCCACGAAGGTTCGGAACCAGCGTTTGAGGGTGTCCAGCGAGACATCCTCGGAATCCAGTGGACGCAGGTCGAACCTCTGCGGCTGGCCAGCACAATTCGCTGCGACGTGAACGAGCCCGTGATACAGGGGTGCGATCTTCTCTTCCTTTTCCAGATGGTCACAGACATTCGCCATTGCGGAGAGGATCGTGAGTCCCGAGGCCCATCCGCTCCGGCGGTGACGAACGCCGTAGAGGCCGCCAATGCGTGCGATCTCATCCGCGTCGACATCCGCGCAGAGCAGGCCAACGACCGCTTTCGCGATCACGAGCCGGAGGTTCTGCTCCATCCCTTCCCTCAGTCGCCGCTTCCCGTGTTCCACCGGATCTCGACCGACCCCATCAGTCAGGACGTAGATCTCTCCATCGCTGATTTCCACGGGATAAGAGATGGCGTCGTCTGCAAAGAGATCGAATGTACACCCGCTCTTCAAATCGAACCGGGCGTGATGCCAGTGGCAGGTGAGGATCCCGTCCTGCACCGAGCCCTTATGGAACGGAAACCCCATGTGGGGGCACCGGTTGTCGACGGCGTGCGCAGCTCCGTTGTCATAGAAGACAGCGATCGGAGCGGGTCCTCCCGTTACGACGACACTTCCCTTTGCCTTGAGGTCTTCCATCGAACAGGCGTGCAGCCGTCCATTCTTTTTCGCCACGGTTCACCTCCTCACGATTCTGACGCCGGAAATCCGCAAATTCCTCTTCCAAATGTAATCAAAAAAACACCCTCCCGCATCCTGCGGGAGGGTGATAATTTCAAGATGTATACGGACGATCATCCTCGCAGCTTTGCCGCGCAATCCGCGATCCGCTCCAGGGCCTTCTGAATGTTTTCGATCGAGTTGGCGTAAGAAAACCGGACATATCCCTCCCCGTAAGCTCCGAAATCCGGGCCCGCCAGGGCGGCAACGTCTCCCTCATACAACAGGGCATCTGCAACCTCTTTTGAACTCTTACCCAATCCGGTGATGTTCGGGAAGAGATAGAATGCCCCTCTGGGAATCGTGCAGCTGATGCCTGGAATCGCGTTCAAACCTTCCGTGAAGACATCTCGTCTCTTCTTGAACTCCGCGGCCATCTCGCCTACCGCGTCCTGAGGCCCTTGAAGCGCCGCAAGCCCCGCGCGCTGTGTCATCGAGGCCGTGCACGAGTTACTGTTCGTCATCAGACGAGTGACGTGCGGGGCCAGGTCAAGTGGCATAACACCGTAGCCCATCCTCCAGCCCGTCATCGCGTAGGTCTTCGAGAAACCGTCCAGGATAATCGTCAGGTCTTCCATCCCTTCGTAGACAGAGATGCTGTTGAAATCCTCGTAAATAATGCGGGAGTAGATTTCATCCGCCATCACCGGCACCTGATGCTTTACCGCGATCTCCGCGATCGCCTTCAGGTCCTCCTTCGCAAGAACGCCTCCGGTCGGGTTCTGCGGAGAGTTGATGATGATCAGTTTCGTCCGGTCCGTGACAAGGTCTGCCAGCTGATTCACATCCAGACCGAATTCCCGTTCTTCCTGGAGTGGGATGGGCACGGGTTTCGCGCCTGAAAACTTGATGACCGATTCGTAGATCGGAAACCCCGGGTTGGGATAAATGACTTCATCCCCTTCTTGGGCCAGGGCAAGTATCGTGAAAAACATGATCGGCTTGCCGCCCGGTGTCACCACCACCTGGTCGGGATTCACAGATGTACCCCGCAGGGTCCCGACGTCCTCCGCAATCGCCTGGCGGAGCTCGGGCAGACCTGCCGAGGGACCGTAGTGGGTATACCCCTCGTCCAGGGCCTTCTGTCCCGCTTCGATGATATGTCTCGGTGTATCGAAGTCGGGCTCACCGATCTCCAGGTGAACGACGTCCCTTCCCTCGGCCTCGAGCGCTCGAGCCTTGACAAGTACTTCGAATGCCGTCTCGGTGCCCAGCAAGGATAACCTGTCAGCGAAATTCATCACGAAACCCCCTTTTGTCTCACTTTCCCTTCAACGGTCTCTCCCTGAGCGTAGGAACCCAGGATCTTCAGGAAAGTCGCCATCTCTCTCAGTTCTTGTATCGCCTGCACGCCGCTCTCCTCCTCCAGGTCTCCTGAGAAATCGAGATAGAATGCGTACTCCCAGGGCCGTCCATCTAGCGGCCGCGATTCAATCTTGAGAAGGTTGATATTTCTGGCTTCAAACGCTCCAAGACTTCTGAATAGAACACCCGGCTCGTTCTTGAGCGCATACACGATCGAGGTCTTTGCGGGACCTTCCGG
Source organism: Candidatus Latescibacterota bacterium (assembly GCA_965248435.1). Taxonomy (GTDB): domain Bacteria; phylum Latescibacterota; class UBA2968; order UBA2968; genus CBDFJH01. Next base: position 3,579,915 of record OZ252100.1, on the reverse strand, counting down.
TTTCACTGCTTCCATCGCCACTACAAGAAACCGGGTGAAATTTTGGTGGTTGTTCTCGATACGCGGCCTCAAGATCTCGAGATTGTAGTCGAGGGCCGCCTGCGCGCTTGCGATGGAAGCCGCCGCTCGAGTGCCTGATTCCTTGATGCGCTTAACCGCCCCGGCCGTGTCGTAGTCTACGATCGCGTCGGCGTCCGCCAGGCCCTTTATGAAATCGCTGCATTGAGCGAGCGCCTGCGGATGAGAAAAAATTCTCCTGACCTCTTCAAGCTTCACGCCGTGATTCACGATCAGATTATGCACAACCCTCAGCTTGAGTTCGCCCACGATTTGAAGGTTGTGTTTCAGCAGCAGGTCGTAATTCTCGTGAATGCTCCCTGCAAGTGAGTTCTCGATGGGAACGACCCCGTGCGTACAGCGCCCACCTTCGACGGCCTCGAAAAGTTTGAAAAAGCTCGGATGGGGAACAACGGCCACTGCTTCGTGAAAGTATGCCCGAGCAGCAGCTTCGCTGAAGGCCCCCATCTCCCCCTGAAACGCAACCACGATTTCGCCCTGCGGTCCCATCCTCAAGCCTCCAGCAGCGTCCGCAGGTGTGTCTCCAGGCTCCTGGAAAGGCTGTCCAGGTTGTAACCTCCCTCCAGGACAGAGATCAGACGGCCCTCGGCGAAATCTCTTACAATCTGAAGGACGAATTGGGTCATCTCTCCAAACCCTGCCTCCGTTACACGCGTTCCCGACAAAGGATCATCTCTGTGTGCATCGAAGCCCGCGGAGATAATTACGAACTCAGGTTGGAATTCCTCTGCAGCGGGAAGCAGACGCTCCCTGAAGGCATCGAGATATTCAGAATCCCCAGACCCTGCGCCGACCGGAACGTTCAGCGTCGTCCCCTCACCCTCGTCAATTCCAATCTCATTCGAGTCGCCGGTCCCAGGATAGTGGGGATACTGATGGATGCTGAAATAGAAAACGGTCGGATCTCTGTCAAAAATGTGCTGAGTGCCATTCCCGTGATGGACGTCCCAGTCGATGATCAGCACACGCTCCAGTTCGTGGGTCTTCTGGATGTAGCGAGCCGTAATCGCCACATTGTTGAACAGACAGAACCCCATCGCCCTGTCTCGCTCAGCGTGGTGACCCGGCGGCCTTACCGCACAGAAAACGGAGTCAACCCGGTCTCCCATCACCGCGTCTACCGCTTCGAAGGTCCCACCGACTGCAAGGGATGCGATGTCGAACGAAGGGGGACAGATCGTCGTCTCCCCATCGCCCATGTGCGGGGCACCCTTCTCACACAATGACCTGACGTTGTCTACGTGCGCTCGCGCGTGGACGGCCTCCAGCCACGATTGCTCGACCGATCTGGGGACGATCGGGTCAAGGTCCTGGGCAAGACCTGTCTCGTCCAGGCGTCCGTGGATCGCCCGGAGTCTGTCCGGCCGCTCCGGGTGCCCGGGCCCTGTGTCGTGCTTCAAATAATCCGTGTGGCTGACGATCCCCACCCTCGTCATAACCCCTTCCCTGCAAGGCTCGACTCTCGTCCGACTTTAGTCTTGCGCACAATATAAAAGCTCACGTCGTCAATCGCTCGATAATCTCGCCGTGCCCCGGATAGTTTCTTAGTAGCTCATCCCTTTTGGCCAGCTCGAAGTCAGCGAAGTCGAATCCTGGAGCCACCGTCCCGCCGACCAGCGAATAGGAATCGGGGGTATTCACCGAAGCCCCGTACCACGATCCGGCGGGGATGATCGCCTGAAAACTCTCGTCCGCCTCCAGATTTCCTCCCAGTCCTTGCTGAACGTAGCCCCCTTGGTCATCTATAATATGTATAGTCAAAGATGACCCGGAATAAAAATGCCACACCTCGTCCGACTTGATGCGGTGGAAGGCAGAGATCTGGTCACTTTCGAGCAGAAAATAGATCGCGGTCGAAAACGTCCGATCTCCATCGAACCGGTCTGGAAGTGCCCCCGCTGGAATCGTTTCTTTCGATCGGTAGACCTCCCGGAAGTATCCACCTTCAGGATGGGGTTTGAGGCTCAGCTTCTCGATCCAGTAGGCCGCTTCCCTGGTCATGGTGTGGCTCCGCCTGGATCACCTTTTCAGGTGAGTCTCTACGGAAACCTCCGAATGTAGCGTTCGATGGACTGGACATCGGTCGGCGATCTCGATCAGCCGCCTGCGCTGCAGATCATCCAGAGGACCCGAGAGATCGATCTCGCGTTCGATCCGGTCGACCAACCCGGTCTCCGTCTCGCACGCCGAGCAGTCCTCGGCGTGGATCTTCTGGTGCCGCAGTCGCACGCGAATCCGATCAAGCGGCCAGCCCTTTCGGTCTGCGTACATCCGAAGCGTAATCGAAGTACACGAACCCAGGGCGACGGACAGGTAGTCGTACGGGCTGGGTCCCGTGTCCGTTCCGCCATACCCAACGGGTTCATCCGCGACCAGGCGATGGCCGTCGGATCGAATATCTGTCCTGTAGCCGGTCGCCCCTGTTTGCACCGTGACCCAACCCTCCGATGCCGGTATCTCCTCTTCTCGGGGAGCCGGGTGCTCGATATACTTGCTCGCCCAGGCAGAGATCACAGAGCCCACATAACGCGAATCCCGCTCGTCCAGCAGGAGGTGGTCCGCCGCGTCCAGAGATACGAAACTCTTGGGATGTCGTGCTGCCTGAAAGATCTCGCCCGCATTGTCGATGCCCACCGTATCGTCCACAGGCGAGTGAAAGATCATCAGCGCCCGTTTGAGATCACGGATCCGTTCTGTCATTCGTGCACGGTCCAGGTCATCCAGGAACTGCTTCTTGATCCTGAACGTCCTCCCTGCCAGGTTGACCTCGGCCTCGCCTTCCGCTTCAATCGTCGCTCGCTCGCTTTCCAGGAGGCGGGTCACGTGCGACGGCTCAGCCGGCGCCCCGATCGTCGCCACTGCCAGGACAGACGGAATGTCGGCAGCAGCCTGCAGCACGGCAGCGCCTCCGAGTGAATGCCCGATCAGGATCCTCGGGGCGTCCAATTCCGATTTCAAAAAATCGGCCGCAGAAATCAGGTCCGCCACGTTGGAAGAGAAATTCGTATCCGCGAAATCCCCCTCGCTCTCTCCCAGGCCCGTAAAATCGAACCGGAGCACGGCGATCCCTTCCTCAGTGAGTGCCTGACTGATGTTCCCCACTGCCTTCAGGTTTTTGGAGCAGGTGAAGCAGTGGGCGAACAAGGCGCAGGCACGCGAGCTCCCGCCATCGGGAAAATCCAAACGCGCCCCGAGCTTTTCTCCTGAGGCATTCTGGAAGAAATGTCGCTGTGATTTCATAGCGGCCTCATTCAATTGCGGATTTGCGATTTCGGATTGCGGATGGAAACCAATACGCGTTTTAGACCAGCCCTTCCGCCTTTTATTCCGCAATCCCCACTCCGCAATCCGCAATCCCCTTACGGGCTTTTGATTCCTCTGCGTTGGCCATCCGTCATCATGTTGGCCTCGATATACTCTCCTGTAATGTGATCGGCAAGATGAGACGCCAGAAAGATGAACGGCGGTACGTTTTCTTCTGGCTCTATGCGTTCCTCGTCGGGTCGCGCTTCCGGACTCGGGGGAGGAGGCTGGCCCCGCTTCCTCGCAAGTTCTTGGCGCGCAGCAAACCCCAGGCGCGTGTGCGCGCCTACCCCGATACAGTTGACATTGATGCCGTAATTCCTGACCTGGGCGGAGAGGACCTTGCTGAAGTGGTTTGCCGCCGCCTTCGTCAACGCGTAGCCCATCTGAGAGTGACTTCGCAGCGCCCAGCCTTCCTTGTAACCCGCGATCGACCCCACGATGATGATCTTGCCGTATCGCTTCTCGATCATTGATGGAAGCACCGCACGGGCGCACCGGACCATCCCGATCACGTTCACGTTGAACATGTCCAGCCAGTCGTTCGGATCGAGCTCCCACAGGAGGCCGATCTCCTTGCTTATGATGGCTGCATTGTTCACGAGGATTTCCGCGTCTCCCAGCTCCTTCCCGACCCTTTCGAACAGGGCGTCTACGCTCTCCTGCTGCGCCACGTCGGCCTGAACAGCCAGCGCGCGTCCGCCCTTCGAGCGGATCTCTTCCGCAGCGTCCTCTATCTCGTCCGCGCTGCGCGCAGACAGGACGACGGTAGCCCCCTCATTCGCCATACCGATGGCCACGGCACGCCCGATACCCCGGCCCGCGCCAGTAACCACCGAGATTTTTTCCTTCAATAATTCCATCACCAGAATACCTAACCTGTAGAGGCGGCCCGGCGGGGCGTCTCTACCGCAATGTGCTTCACCCGCTTTTCAATCCACTGCTACGCCAAGCGACTCGGCCGTCTCTGCGATCTTCTCCCAGACGTCATCACGTAGAGGAATTCCGTCCCGCTGACGGGTGACCCGTGTTCGACCCTCCAGATCACCCGGCGCCAGTACCTCATCGAACCCAGGGGCGGGCGCGACCGACCTGACCCGGTGTCTCGTCTCCTCCGCGCGCCCCTCATAGCTATCGAAAGACTGAAAGAGGTCAGCCCGGAAGACGATCATCGAAACGCCCTGGTGCCGAAAAACGACACCACCGTGGTCTGTTTCGGAGAAGGCGTCAGCCCCAGTGAAGATGCGACCCAGAAACTCGGTGGCCATCATCATCGCGTATCCCTTGTGCCCCCCGAAGGGGAGCATCCCGCCTCCGGTAAAGAAATCGTTCGGGTCGGTGCTCGGGTTCCCCGCCTTGTCCACGATACAGCCTGGCGGCAGCGCCTCGCCGCGGTCGCGCGCGAGCAAGACCTTCGTTCCCGCAACCTGAGTCGTCGCATAATCGAACATCATCGGCCATCCGTCTCCGGCCGGAAACCCGAGGGAGATGGGGTTCGTGTGGAGGCCGCTCGCGCGTTCGCGCCCCCCGTGAGGGACCGCGAATCCGTTGTCCTCACCCTGACCTCCCATCCAGACCATGGAGATCATCCCTTCTGAAGCCGCCAGCTCTGTAAAATGCCCCATGCGACCCATGTGGTGAGCCTCCACGATGCCCACGGTCACAACCCCGGAAGACCTGGCCTTCTCGATACCCTCCCGCATCGCGAACTCCGCCGCGACGTGGCCGAATGTCCAGTTGCCTTTCACCAGGACCCGGGTTGGGCCCTCACTCAGCACCTCCGGCTTCGCGTCCGGAACGATCTCACCCTTCTTCACATAATCGATATAATTCGGCACCTTTATCACGCCGTGTGAATCCACACCGCTGAGGCTGGCCAGGACCAGGTGATCCGCGACGACCTTCGCGTTCCCGTCGTCGGCACCTGCAGCCACGAAGATTTTCTCAACCAAATCACTCAGTTCATCTGCAGGTTTAACGATCATGTAATCCCCTCAAGACCCGTTTCGTGCTCACAATCTCAGCCCCCGTATAACCTCTGTTGCAGCCCAACGATCTGCTCCAGTTGTTTCATGTAGCCTATGGAGTCCTCCAAATAGGTCTTGGCGTCAGGCCTGGCTGGCAGACAATCCAGGGCAAGGTAGCCCTGGAAGTCTATCGCGCCGAGTTCCCTGATCACTCGAGTGAAATCGATATGCCCCGTGCCAGGCATCTGGCGGTTGCTATCGGCCAGATGGATCAACATCAGCCTCTGACCCGCCTGCTTAATCGTATCGGGAACCGAGACATCTTCGATGTTTGCGTGGAAGAAGTCCACCATCACCCCCAGGTTGTCCGCGTCGACCTCTTCGGCCACGCTCACCGCATCAACCACGCTGTTCATAAACCCCGCATAGCCCTCGAAGCGGTTGACCGGTTCCATAGCCACCCTCACACCCCGCTCGGCCGCTTGGCGACTGATCTCTCGAGCCGACTCAACGAAACCTTTCCTGATTGTACTGATAGGCTCATCAGGAACCGGAAACTTCGGTACCGCGGCACAACAACAGATCTCATAGACCGGCACACTCAGCTCCGCTGCCAGTTCAGTGCATTTATAGGCATAGCCGACCGCGTGGCGTCTGACCTCTTCGTCCGTCGACGCCAGGTCTCTTGGCTCCCCCGCGTGCCAGGTCGCCCACGCTCCAAGCAGCGCTGCGACTTCCAGACCCAGGGACCTGGGCCCGCGATCTCCCGATAGACCTTTAGATCGATCCGGTCGGGTTCCGCGGTGAAGTCTACGGCGTCGTATCCCGCGTTCGCCACCATCTCGAGCACCTCGCGCGGTTTCTCCCAGATGCTGAGCCCAAACGTCGCCAGCGTATCCACGACGATTGAGTATTTCAATCCAGCCATCGTGAAACTCCTCAATCTTTACGCCCGAGGCGCTGCTTCAACCCCTCGTAGCTATACGAATCGCTCCGCATGAAATCGAAATAGGCCGCCTCCTCCTTCTGCACCTCTCTGGCACGCTCGACCACCCGCTCCGCCACCTCCAGGGGCACCCGCACGACCCCGTTGTCATCCCCGTGCACCAGATCCCCGGGACTTACCGTCAAACCACAGACCGAAACCGTCGTGTTGAACTCGACATAGACGCCGTATCCGTGAGAGACAACCACACCCGGACAAAACACCTGAAAGCCCGGTGCGCGCTCCTGAATGCCCTTCAAGTCACGGTTCCCCATGTCGGTAACCAGGCCCACCACCCCCAGCTTCTGAAGCGCCGTACAAAACATGTCTCCCGCCTTGCAGCTTCGCATCCGGTCGTTTCCTGCATATTGAACGACAAGCACCGCCGGCTTCGACGCCTCGTGGATGGCATCCAGCAGCTCATGCATCCGCATCGGCCGGTCATCTCCCGGCGTCGTCGTATCCGCAGTGCAGGTGACGGCGTAGCCGACCATCGGCTTCAGATCGGGGAACTGACAGCCCAGCTCCATCGATGCGTAGCCCGTGACCGGATCTCGAACCTTGAAGTGTTCGATCGCATTGGCGACCGTCGCGCTGTCGATCCGGCCCAACGACTCCAGGACTTCGGACGGAAGGTTATCGCGCATCGGAGTCTCACTCCTGTCAGCTAGTCGATGTCGACGTTCAAGGATCGAGCGGTTTCCACAATCTCCTCCCAAACGTCATCGGCGATCGGAATCCCTTCCTTCCCTCGAGCGGCGCGCGTCCGGACCTCGGGATCCCCGGGTGCCAGCACCTCCTCGAAACCTGGAGCCGGCGGGATCTCCCTTACCCTCTTCACCATTTCATCGGCCCGGCTCGAATAGTCTGCGAACGCCTGGAATTGATCCGCCTTGAAGGCGATCATCGTCACGCCCTGGCGCCTCATGATCGGGCCCCCTCGGTTCGGGTCCGCGTGGGCGTCCGCGCCGGTGAAGATACGACCCAGGTATTCCGAGGCCATCATCAGGGCGTACCCCTTGTGGCCGCCGAAAGGAAGCGCACCCCCTCCGTTTTCGAAATCGTCCGGGTCTGTGCTCGGATTCCCATCCTTGTCAACGATGCAGCCTGGCGGAAGCGTCTCTTTCCTGCGATAGGCGTTTCGGACCTTCACGCCGGAAATGGCCGTCGTAGCAAAGTCGAACATCATCCGATTCCCATCGCTCAACGGAAACCCGAACGAGAGTGGATTCGTGTGCAGTACCCGTTCCTTCCCACCGAAGGGAACCGCGACGGGCGACTCCGCGCCGTAGCCACCGCCCCAGACCATCGCGATCAAACCCTCAGGCGCCGCCATCTCCACAAAATGACCCAGCCTCCCGATGTGGTAAGACTGTACCAGTCCCCCCACGGCAACGCCCTGTTCCTTTGCCTTCTGAATCACGACCTCCATCGTGTACTTCGCCGCTATCTGGCCGAACGTCCAGTTTCCGGAAACGAGCGCACTCGTTGGCCCCTCCTTGATGATCTCCGGCCAGGCCGTGGGAACGATCTGCTCCTTCCGGATGAAATCTACGTAACCTCCAATTTGAATCACGCCGTGCGTATCCACGCCGCTCAGGTTCGCAAGAACGAGATGCTCGGCCACTCCGCTCGCATTTCGCTCATCCGCACCTGCAGCCAGGAAGATCCTCCTGACCAGGTCGCGAAGGTCATCGGCTTTTTTCACGATCATGAAGTTCGCCTCCAATCCTAGTGATCAAACCTCAACGTCATGCGATGCGACGGTCCCCAATCGTTCGTGAACCCGCCGTCCACGACGAACCCAAGGCTCTTGTAAAGCGTAACACCGATCACGTTCTCCTTGACCACCGTCAAACGGACCCCTTCTCTCTTCAGATCCCTCGCGCATGCGATCGCTCGTTCCGTAAGCAGACGGCCGACGCCCAGGCCCTGCCATCCGTCGCGAACGCAGACACCCAGCGACGGAACATCTCTCTTGTGGCGAATCCAGCTGTAACCGACCGCTTCACTCTCGCTACCGAAGGCGATGAAGCAGAGGATATCCTCATTGGCCGCCACCTCCATACCCGATTCATAAGTAAGTGGGTAAGGATGAAAGGTCTGGTAGGTGCGCTCCGAGCACGCTTCGTGCATCCGGCCCAATGCGTCCCCGTCATCCTCTCTCGTGGAACGAATCGTGATCGAACTGCCATTCTTCAGCGTAGCGTTCACGGCACGCTCTTCATCCGCTTACTTTTAAAGCACCTTCCAGCCACGTTTCATCTTCGGAATCGTCGAACGGAAACATCGGGTGGGTGATCCGTTCCCACGGAAAGGACTGCAGGTCCGGGCTGCTCACCCCGGGCAGTTCCAGGACGAGGATCTCCGCCGCGATCGGAGCGAATGCGGCCCGAAAGGCTGCGGGCGACTTGACGGCCACGATCTTTGCGTCTTCCGGTTCCAGGCCCTGGCTCCGGTAGAGTTCAGGGTCCCACTGGAACACCGTCTGCTCCATAATCACGAGGTGAATGCCTCCCGAAACCACCACGGCCGTGCGCCCCATTTGGAATTCGGAGCCCTTGAACCCGGGGCCCTTGTGACGAAACCTCCCGTCGGACAGAGCTTTTACAACTCCGGTAAAGGTGACGGGCTCATAAAACGTCCTCGAGAATGTCGCACCGACCGTGAGCTCAACGGTTTCACCGACCCCCGCATCGATCGCCGCCGCGACCGCACGGGGATCCACGATGTTGAGCAGCGCGGTCTCCTGGACCTTCCGATCCAGCAGGGCCTTCAGGAGGACCGTGCTGTCTCCCGGAGCGCCGGAAGTCGTGGAATCGGCCGAGTCCGAGAACACGAAGGGACGTCGATCATCAGCCAGGGCACGATCGATCGCCTCCTGCGCAGGGACGAGCTCCGGCACAAACGCCTCCCGTCGCCGCCAGAACTCAACGGCCAGACGGTCGGCCTCCGCCTGGGCACGATCTGCGTCTCGATTCGCGACGACCACCACGCTGCAACCCATCTCCGGCAGATCGAGCCAGGGCTGCACGTGATAGACCGAGGCAGCTGAGATATTCGGGTCCTGCTCGAGCGCCATAACCTGCTGCATGACCTCGGAGTATGGTCCCGTCGTGGTCTGACCGTTTTCGGGGGGAAGCACCATGGGGATCTGACGCAGGGCCATCTCAGGTTTGACGTTCCCTGCTGCGATGTCCAGCAACAGAGACATCCCACGGCGTCCCGTGTCTCCCTGGTCGATGTGCGGGTAGGTGTGATAACCGACGAGCGCATCTGCCGTCGCCGCCATCTCGCGGGTCACGTTGGCGTGAAGGTCGAGTGTCGCGACAATCGGGACATCGTTGCCCGTCACCTCCCTCACGGCCTTGAGCAGGTGTCCGGTCGCGTCATCGAAATGTTCAGCCACCATCGCACCGTGCATCGCGAGAAAAACACCGTCCACGGGAAGGGCCGCTTTGAGGCGGTCCAGCAGCTCTTCGAACAGGGCGTCGTAGACTGCCCGGCGAATGGGCTGGCCGGACGAAACCGTGGAAGCATGGAGAAGCGGGACGATCTCGTGCCCTGCGGCCGCTTCAAGGGCACCACCGACTTCGTGGTTGATCCCCTTCAGCCTGTCGACGACCTCCTCGCCTCTGAGGAGGTGACCTGCCACGAACTGGTCGAGCGTCGTCGGGGCAGGGGAAAACGAGTGGGATTCCTGGTAGATGCCACCTAGGGCGATGCGCACGGCGGACCTCGAGCGGAGTCGGGCTTTTCCAGATCAGAGCGTGTTGACGAGTTCGCGCGGCAGGGTGGTCAGTCGCTGAAGGCCGTTCTCCGTAACCAGGAATTCGTCTTCGATCCCGCCATCCAGACCGGCCCAGATCTCGACGCACATTACCGTCCCCAGAATCGCGCGGTGATCGCGTTCATCCTCCTGGGCTGGAAACTCGGGGTGTTCGTGCATCTCCAGCCCGACACGATGCCCGCCGGCGTGAGGCTGCAGGTCAGGATGCGGCAGCCCGCTTTCAAGCGCCTCGGCAATCGTCCGACCCGGGCGGATCGCCTCCGCGATCGCGTCCTCCAGTTCCAGAATGCGGCCATGCCGTGCCAACCGTTCGGGCGACGGCTCGCCCTGGACAGCGTAGCGACCGATATCTGAGTAAAAGCCGTCGCAGGCGAATTGAAAGTCCATGCCCCACAGGTCGTTCTCCGCGAGCGGCTGATTGAGCCGCAGCTTCGGACCCACACCCCCCTCACCCACGACGAAGGCGGCACCCGACACCTCGCCCGAGAATCCGCGTCTGCGGATCTCTTTCGTAAACTCCTCCTTCAAGTCGTCCGGCGTCATACCCGGCACGACAACATTGAACAGATGCTGAACGGCCCCTTCGTTCGCGGAGAGCGCCCGCCACAAAGAAGGTATTTCTCCTGGACGCAGCCCATCGACTCGTGTTTCATCAGTCATCACGGGTTCCCTTAATGGATTGGAGATACGCTGATGAACCCAGGCTTCCTAGCCGCGATCCCGAACATCGGCGCAATCCGATCGGCAACCCCTCCTGGTCGCACGGCTAGCTTATCGCCTTGAACGCGTCTTCAATCCCGTTCAACGCCTCGTCGATATCTTCCACCCTATGTGCGGTAGAAAATCCGTGGTGCGCAAGCCCGCCCTTGTAGTCGTGAAAGTAGACGCCCCGGTGCGTCGCTTCCCGATAAAATGCGAGGACCTTATCGGAATCGTGTCGAGCCGCGGCGCGGTAATTCAAAACTTCCTCATCCGGATCCAGGCCGAAGTAGATAAAAAACCTGGGGCCCAGATGCTGCAGCCGCGCCCGAACGCCTGTTTCCCGAATGATCCTGTCGAGCCCCTCGTAAAGGCGCTCGCCCATCGAGAAGAGTCGAGGGAAGACACCCGGCTGAGAGAGCTCCGTCAGACAGGCCAGCGAACCCATCACGGCAAAAAGATGACCCATGTAGGTCCCGCTGTGCTCCGCTTCTCCCAGCGGACGGAGGTGTGACATCACTTCCCGTCTCCCGGTAATCGCACTCATCGGCAGCCCGCCTCCTGTGGCCTTCCCCAGCACCGCCAGGTCCGGGATCACACCGTAGAATTCCTGTGCCCCACCCGGTGCGATCCGGAAGGAGGTAAGGACTTCGTCGTAGATCATCAGGATCTCGTTCTCGGTCGTCAAATCCCGGACCGCCTCCAGGTAACCCGGCTGAGGCAGGATACATCCCGCATCGTAGTTCACCGGCTCCAGAATCACACCGGCAAGGTCATCCTTGTGACTCCGAATCGCCAGTTCAAGGGCGTTCAGGTCATTGAATGGAACGATCACGAGCTGATCTTCAGCGCCTTCCAGCATGCCAGCGGACTGGCAGTACGGGATGGGCGCGTTCTCGGGTCCCGCGTCATCGAGCGGCGGGCCTGTGCTCCAGTGAACCCCGTCATAGTTTCCGTGGAAATGCCCTTCGAACTTGATCAGTTTCTTCCGGCCTGTAAAGGCCCGAGCAAGGCGGACGGCGTACATGATCGTCTCGGAACCGCTTCCCGAGAGCCGCACCATCTCCGCACCCGGGACCATTTCGGAGATCTTCCGACCGAGGGCAACGTGATACTCCGTTTCTGCGGAACAGATGATGCCCATATCCAGGGCCGTCTCGATCGCCTCCCTGATCCGTGGATGATTGTGGCCGAGGATCGACGCGCCGTGGGATGTGCAGAGATCGACGTATTCGTTGCCATCCACGTCCCAGATCCTCGACCCGTCGCCTCTCGCGTGGTAGACCGTGCGCCCCAGTGCCTTGTTCAGCCTGACCGACGCGGCTGCGCCCCCGGGCATCAGCTTTGAAGCTTCGTCGAAAAGCGCTTGACCTTTGGGGGAGCGGGCTATTTCAGCTGCTTTGGTTGCCATGTCTTTAGTCCTCTATTTCAATGAACTTTAGGCGGTCCAGAGATTTCGAGCACGATCAACCATCGACGGATTCGATCACGCCGCCTCCAAGACAGATATCCCCGTCGTAGAAGACCGCGAACTGACCCGGAGCGATGCCGGGGTCCCCGCAGGACATCTGTGCGGTGAGGTGATTGTCATCCGTCGGCTCGATGTGGCAGTCGCTCATCATGGGTCCGTGTCGAATCTTGACTTGAAGTTCCTCTCGGTCGGGTCTCCCCGAAATCCAGTTGAGGTCAGCCACCTTAAATCGATCCCTCGCTTGCGAGGCTCGATTGTCCCTATGGGATACATAGACAGTGTTCGTAATCGCGTCCTTTTTGACCACGTACCACGGCCCCGCGTTCAGGCCCAGGCCCTCACGCTGTCCGATCGTGAAAAACCAGAACCCCCTGTGCTTCCCGAGGCGTAGGCTGGATTCCAATTCGACGATCTGTCCCTCTCTCTCACCCAGATGAAACCTCACAAAATCAGGATAGTGTATCTTTCCCAGAAAGCAGATCCCCTGACTGTCCTTGCGGTCCTGAGTCGGGAGGTCGAATCGCTTGGCCATCGCCCTCACATCTGATTTCGTGAGGTGCCCGATCGGAAAATGGGATCGGCTCAACTGTTCCTGGTTCAGATTGGAAAGAAAGTAGGTCTGATCCTTGACCGGGTCCGGCGATCTCCGCAGGATATAGCTTCCATTATCCTTCTCGACCCGGGCATAATGGCCGGAGACGACTTTATCCGTGTCAGCGTCCAGCCGCCTCAGGAACTCACCAAACTTGACTCGTTGATTGCAGAGAATGTCGGGACTCGGGGTTCGCCCTGCCTTCAACTCATCCAGGGCGTGGCCGACGACCATCTCGAGGTATTCCGACTGGAGGGAGATGACCTGGAGCGGAACACTCAGCTTTTCGCAGACGGCCCTCGCGAATTCAAGGTCTGTCTCCCACGGGCACTCTCCAAGTGAAGCGAGTTCATCCTCGAGCCAAATCTTGAGATAATAGGCTGTGATGTCGTGACAGCCCTCGTTCACCATCATACTCAAGGCGACCGAGCTGTCAACGCCCCCGGAAAGCAAGGTGGCGATCTTCATACGCCGTTCCCAGTTTCGTCCCCGCACACGCGGGAATCCAGACGCTCACTGCATCTACTATTTTGAAGAGGTAAGATAAAAATAAAGGAAGGGCCCGGGTACAAATTCTGAGCCCTTCCTCTGAACTGCAAATTCCGGTATTTCGGCTAGGCCCGAACCTGTTCAAGCGCCTCCTTCAGGCTCTTCTCAATCAGTTCACAAAGCTCGTCAATATCACTCTTCCCCGCGGTCAGGGCGGGGCTCACGGCAAACCAGTTCGGATCGATGCGTATGATCAGCCCGTTCTTGAGGGCCGTCTTCTTCAATTCCTTTCCCAGTTCCGGGAAGGGCGTCATACTCTCGGTATCCTTCACCAGTTCCACGCCGCGAAGAAGACCTCGGCCCCTGACTTCCCTGACAACACCGTAGGCTTTCAACCTCTCCAGCTTCTCTGCAAGGTATTCGCCCAGCGTCCGCGCCTTCTCGTCCAGCTTGTTTTCCACGATCTCGTCGATCACCGCCATACCAACCGCGGCGGCTAGCGGATTGCCCGCGAAGGTATGCCCGTGAGCGAAGAAATTCTGGTCATCTGGCGAACCAAGGAATGCATCGCCCATATCTTCTCTGGCAATCATGGCCCCGAGCGGGATCATTCCACTCGAGAGCCCCTTTCCCCCGCAGATGATATCTGGCGTCGTTCCGAACGTCTGCGCCGCGAACATATTTCCGGTCCGACCATACCCCGTGATGATCTCATCATAGATCAGGATCACGTTGTGACGATCGCACGCCTCCCGGATGATTTGGAAATATTCCTCCGTAGGCGTGACGATTCCGCCCGTATTTCCGATCGGTTCCAGAATCACCCCGGCCACCGTTTCTGGATCTTCGTGGATGATCACATCTTCAAACATCTGCGCACAGAATCGGTTGCACGCATCCCACGATGGAAAACGATCCCGGTAGACCGTCGGCGGAAACACCTTTGGAAAGCCGGCAAGATGCGGCTCCGATCCGCTTTTCCGTGACCCCGTCCCGCTGGCGGCGAGCGCACCCAGCGTGCCACCGTGATAACCGTGGTATCTGCTGACAAACTTGTACTTCCCAGGATGCCCCGTCTGTTTGAAGTACTGTCTCGTAAACTTCAGGGCGGATTCCACAGACTCCGACCCGCCACTGTAAGGCTTGATGTAGTTTAAATCCCCCGGGGACACTTCCCCCAGTCTCTCGATGAAATCGAGCGTCAGATCTGCCGTTCCGTGCATCGGAGGCGCGAAGGTCAGCACTTCCATCTGCTTCCGCATCGCCTCGATCAGTCTGGGATGTCTGTGCCCGAGCGTCGCCACAAAGATGCCGCCGATGCCGTCGAAGTAGCGCTTCCCTTCTACATCCCAGTAGTAAAGCCCCTCCGCTTTGTGCATCACGATAGGGTTTTCGATAAACGCGGAGAGTTGCTGATAGTCCAGGAAGGTGCGTCTGATCAGCTTTTCTTGACGATCATCGAGCTTCATCAGGATCCCCGAGGCTTACAATGCAAAAAGTGAATCAGGTAATCTTCCTCACATTCGGTTGCTCGCGCCCAGAATCCGCCAGCGCCCCTTTTTGTCCGAAGCTTCGTAGAACAGCCTCCAGCGTCCATTAGACAGGCGAAGCAGGCAGGGTTCCGAACAGTGAACGGCGTCAAGTTCGAGGCCGGGTTCCAGCACGACGCCCGCTTCCTTCTCCCAGGTCAGACCGTCATCCGATCGTGCAGCGAGGATTCTTCCCCGCATCTCAGGGTGGCGGCACCAGCCCGAATAGACCATCCGCCAGAACCCTCTCGAGGTCTGAATCACGTGCGGGCTGTAGGCCCCGTGGGCCTCCTCCGGACGTGTCTGAGAAATCCGAGCGTCCGGCTCCCGCTCCCACGTCAGGCCGTCTTCTGAGCGAGCGCTCCAAATTTCACATCGCTGAGGGTCCCGAGCGTGAAAATACAGACGCCAGCCCCCCTGGTCAGGGAGCCGCACACAGGCCGGCGTACCGAAATCGATCTTGTTCTCGTCATCGTGCACGCGGACCCCTTCTTCTACGGTCCACGACTGGCCGTTTTCAGATAGGGCGCTCAGGATCACGTGGGAGTGGTTTCCCGAGCGACCCTCGAAATACATCCGAAACCCTCCGCCCGGAAGTCTCACGACATCCGGCGCGAGAGATCGATGTGTCGCGAAGGGCGGATTCGGCCCGACACAGATCTTTCCGTCTCGCTCCCACATGATCCCGTCTCGAGATGAAGCGCTTACGATCACCCCATTGACGCCCGTCGGACAGAATCGACCATACTCCATGAAAAGAAGCTTGTAGGTACCATCGTCCAGTTCGAACGCCCGGGGGCAAAGGATCTTGCTTCTCGGAAAGGTCGGATCCAGATCGATCACTGCCCTCGAGTCCTTCTCGAACCGAACACCAGGGTCGGGATAACGCTCCTGGTGAAACACGTTCATCTCTGGTCGAAATTCATCCATCCCCGCTCCAGCAGTTATGTTTCAAGATTCAGGGTGAAGATCCTTGCACGCTCCAGGGCAAAGCGGAACTTCAGAATCCGCCCTGAAAGTCCCCCGAGCGTCCGTCCGCTCCAGGAAGGCCGATATTCGACCTCGTCTCCGGTGAAGGCATCCGAGTCATCCATACCATATCCCTCGATCACCTCGCGTGAATCGTCCTGGACTTCAACGCGCAGACTGCCTCCCGCTTCAACCTGAGCATTGATGATCAAACCCTCGGCATCGAAGCGGATCGGATGGGTCGTGAATTCACCCGACCCGTCCGTCGGGCCAGCGTAGGCCAACCGACCTGGCTTGATGTGTGTAATAAGCGGTGTATACGAAAGTCGCTTTGCGCGCTCCCACAGGGTCTCCCAATCCTTGAAGAACGGGGCGTCGCTGTAATGTGGGAACAGGGACTGAACCCCCTTCAGCGTCCGGTGCCGGATCCCGATGCCGACGTGATTGTGCCGCCCCGTGCTTGCGGTGTTCACGAGCCCCCATGTCTCGTTTCCTTCGCGGTCCTTGAACCGATAGTAGCTCGTCGACGAAAAATTCATCCCCCAGTTGTAGGCACCTTCATCCGGTCTGAGCTTTACGAGCGGCGCCCGGTGGTCTGTGAAGCGATGCCAGTGCAGGAGGTCTCGCGACCAGATGAGTTCCGGGTGCTGGGTTTGATCGATCGCGGGATGCGCCCGGACCCAGGCGACGTACATCTCGCCGCGCTTCACCGCGACCCCGGACGTCGAGTTTCCACGCAGCACGGTCCTGCCACCTTCACCGGCACTCTGATCCTGAATCAATCCCATTGAATAGTACTGCATCCCGGGCGGGTCGAACTCGTCGACGCCCAGACATGTCCGCTTGTGGAAATTCACGCCGTCGTCGGTCCACATCACTGCCAGGTTGCGCATCTGACCCTGGTGGTTGTCCCACGTCGCGCAGTGCGGTGCGTAGCCCGGTGTGTTCGGTCTGTAGTACCAGAAAATCGTCGGCTCGTCAACACACTCGATTTGATGCCGGATCGTCTCTGTGGAATGCATCAGGTCCATCCCGCCGCCCAAGAAGATCAACGGCTTGTCGCTCAGGAAGAGATATTCGTTGTCTCCTTTGTACATCACCGGGTAATAGGAACGGACCGTGGGTGTAAACCCCAGCGCCTCCTTCGAATCCTCGAAGTCATCCGGCCAGTTGAAATCGACTTTGGGGTTTCTTCCTCCCACGATCAGGGCCATAAACACCTTGTCGACGTCAACGGGACCGTCACGTTTCGGATCATACTTGCGAAATTTGAACTTGGGCGTCGTGATCCCCAGCGTGATCGCCGCCGTGACGTCCTGAGGATTTCTTTCACGAAGGAATTCTTCAAAGGTGCCGAGGATGTTATTCGCCTTTGACCCGTGGAACTCGACCCGCCCGACTTCCGGTTTCTCCCATTCCACCCCATCCTTCGAGGTGGCAAGACAGACGTAGTTTGGCCGATTCAGGTCTTCGGGCCACATCTCGAAGATCTGGGCCTGCGCCGAGTCGATCTCCCTGGGGCCGGGAAGCGCGCCATCTTCCCTCATTCCCGGCACGGCCAGCATCAAGTGGGCTGTGTTCCGTTCCCCCTTCGGTCTGGGGTCGTTCAGAATGGCGTAAGAGAAACCGAGCGGAGGGATGTTGTATTCCTGAACGGGTTTTCCTTCGTCAAGCAGCTTCTGGAGGAGGGCCCTGTACGGCTCGGCCATCGGATCCGATCCCTCCTTCTTCACCCCAACCTCGATCTGTCGCAGATCCTTTGTCGATTCGAACCGTTCGATGTGGGCAACGTCGTCCTCCGAGTCTACGTCGTCCGCAAGCAGATGCCAGTCGTAGCCTCTGCGGTGGTACGCCTCTACCATCATCTTGTACTTCAAGTTGTAGAGACCCGCCTCAGCGTCGAACTTCAGGTCGTAGATCTGGAACATGCCGAATTCCCAGGGTTTCTCCATCACGACGGCCGGCCTGTCAGGATTCGGATCGTAGCTCATCGGCCAGAAGTCGATCCCTTTCAGCTCCTCGAACAGCCAGCCGTCGCACATGTACTGCACAGAATCGCCCAACTTCAACGGAGGCTTCGGCACCACGTCCGGACCGATCACCTCTTTCCAGAACTTCCTGACCATGTAAGGTCCAGATGCCCTTCCCCCCTCGATAAGCTGGACCCGGACCCAGTATTCTCCTCGGTCCCATCCGGCGTGCTGGAACCTGACGACCTGGTGATTCTCCGTCAAGTCCAGTTCCACGGGATCCACGAGCGATTCGGCCCCGCGGCGCGCGGTCACATCCAGACGTACGCGGCACTCCGGCACACGCTCTGTCTTCAGTCGTATCGTCACGGGCACTTCATCGTGGTCGATGCACACGGGTCGAAGAGGGGCGCACTCGACAAACCCTGGCGGGAAATCGTCACGAAGCCGCCCTTTGGGGCTGTACGCGAAGAGCTGATCCTGCTCCAGCTCGGCCGTCTCAGAAACAAACGGAGCGCCGTCGCTCGAGATCTCCACCGTGAATGTCGTCACACCCATGTCGAACAGGAGAGAAGACACAGGCCCTTCGATCTGCTCGTAGGCTCCATCATCCATCAATGGGTAATGGATCCGGACCTCCGCCTGCTTGCCCTCGGTCCTCAGGTCGCCATCCAGCTCAACCGCGTAACCACAGGGCTGCGTGACCTTCACCCGTGCACTCAACCGGCCCCAGTGCTTCGGATCGCCGGGAAGCGTGAGCGTAAGCACCTGCGTCGTGTAATCAGCCTGTGTCACCTGCATATCATTCACCCCGTCGTGTGATTAGCGACCGACGTGACTTTGAACACGATCGATCACTAAACCAAGTTCATCGCAAAAAACTTCGCGCTCTCAAGAACAAAGCGAAACTTCAGAATCCGCCCTGAAAGGTCGCCGAGTCCCCTCCCACTCCACGAAGGCCGGTGGTTGACCTCATCTCCGGTGAAGGCATCCGAGTCGCCGAGTGCATACCCCTCAATCACCCCGCCGGAATTATCCTGGACTTCAGCGCGCAGACTTCCCGCTTCAACCTGAGCATTGATAATCAGATCCTCGGCCTCGAAGTGGATCGGATGGGTCGTGAATTCACCCGACCCGTCCTTCGGCGCTGCGTAGGCAAGCCGCCCCGGTTTGATGTGCGTGATAAGAGGTGTATAAGACTGACGCTTTGCTCTCTGCCACAGGGTATCCCAGTCCTTGAAGAACGGGGTGTCGCTATAATGCGGGAAAAGGGCCTGGAATCCTTTCAGCGTCCGGTGTCGGGTCCCGATGCTCACGTGGTGGTGGCGCCCTGTGCTTGCGGTGTTGACAAGCCCCCAAGTCTCGTTTCCATCCCTGTTCCTGAACGAATAGTAGCTGGTCCCGCCAAAGTTCATACCCCAGTTGTAGGCCCCTTCATCAGGTCTGAGCTTTACAAGAGGCGCCCGGTGGTCCGTGAACCGATGCCAGTGCAGAAGGTCGCGCGACCAGATGAGTTCAGGGTACTGGGTTTGATCCATCGCTGGATGCGCACGAACTGTGGCGACGTACATCCCCTCCCGCTTCACCGCCACGCCGGAACTCGACGTCCTTCTCAGCATTGTCCTGCCGCTTTCACACGCCGGATGCTCAAGAATCAGTTCCATTCCATAGTACTGCATCCCGGGTGGATCGAACTCGTCGACGCCCAAACAGGCCAGCTTTCGGAAGTTCACACCGTCGTCCGTCCACATTACCGCCAGGTTGCGCATCTGTCCCTGATGGTTGTCCCACGTCGCGCAATGTGGTGCGTAGCCGGGCGTATTGGGTCTGTAGTACCAGAAAATCGTCGGCTCGTCAACACGTTCGACCTGATGGCGAATCGTCTCTGTGGAATGCATCAGATCCATTCCACCGCCCATGTGAATCAAGGGTTTGTCGCTCAGGAAGAGATATTCGTTGTCCCCTTTGTACATCATAGGATAGTAGCTGCGAACCATCGGCGTAAAGCCCAGCTCCTCTTTCGAGTCCTCGAAATCATCCGGCCACATGAAGTCGACTTTAGAATTTCTTCCCTCCGAGATCTGGGCCATAAACATCTTGTCGATGTCCACGGGACCGTCGCGTTTCGGATCATACTTGCGAAATTTGAACTTGGGCGTCGTGATCCCCAGCGTGAACGCCGCGGTGACATCCTGAGGGTTTCTTTCACGAAAAAATTCTTCAAAGGTGCCAAGGATGTTGTTCGCCTTTGACCCGTGGAACTCGACACGCCCGACTTCCGGTTTTTCCCATTCCACCCCGTCCTTTGAGGTGGCAAGACAGACGTAGTTTGGCCGATTCAGGTCTTCGGGCCACATCTCGAAGATCTGGGCCTGCGCTCCGTCGATCTCCCTGGGGTCGGGAAGCGCGCCATCTTCCCGCATACCAGGTACAGCGAGCATTACGTGGTCTGTGTTCCGTTCCGCATTCGGCCGCGGATCATTCAGAATGGCGTAAGAGAAGCCGAGCGGAGGGATGTTGTATTCCTGAACGGGTATTCCTTCGGCAAGCAACTTCTCTAGAAGCTCGCCATATGGCCCGGCCATCGGATCCAATTTTTCTTTCTTCACGCCAATGTCTATCCGTCTCAGTTCCTTTGCCGGAACGCCTGACCTACCGCGACCAGAACGGCGTAGCCAAGATTCCAACCGCTCCAGAGTCGCCAGGTCGTCGTCTGAGTCGAGATCGTCCGCCAAAAGGTGCCAGTCGTAGCCCCTCCGGTGATACACCTCTACCATCATCTTGTATTTCGTCTTGTAGAGGCCCGCCTCCGCGTCGAACTCCGGAGCCTCCATGCCTATCATTCCGAATTCCCACGGCTTTTCCATCGCGATCGCCGGCTTGTCAGGATTCGGATCGTAACTCATCGGCCAGAAATCGATCCCATTCAGATCCTCAAAAAGCCAACCGTCGCACATGTACTCCACAGAATCTCCCAACTTCAACGGAGGCTCCGGCACCACGTCAGGACCCATCACCTCTTTCCAGAACTTCCTGACCATGTAGGGCCCGGACGCCTTTCCGTCCTCGACCAGCTGGACCCGGACCCAGTACTCCCCTCGATCCCATCCCGCGTGCTGGAACCTGACGACCTGGGATTTCTCAGTCAAATCCAGCTCCACGGGATCCACGAGCGATTCGGTCCCGCGGCGCGCCGTCACATCCAGACGGACGCGGCACGCCGGCACGCGCTCGGTCTTCAGTCGGATCGTCACCGGCACTTCATCGTGGTCGATGCACACCGGCCGAAGCGGTGCGCACTCGATAAAACCGGGTGGGAAGTCGTCACGAAGCCGCCCTTTGGAGCTGTTGGCAAAGAGCTGATCCTGATCCAACTCGGCCGTTTCAGAGACAATCGGAGCGCCGTCGCTCGATATCTCGACCGTGAATGTCGTCGCACCCATGTCGAACAGGAGAGAAGAGGCAGGTCCTTCGATCTGTTCATAGGCCCCATCATCCATCAACGGGTAGTGGATGCGGACCTTCGCCTGCTTGCCCTCGGTCCTCAAATCGCCATCCAGCTCGACTGAATAGCCACAGGGCTGCGTGACCTTCACCCACGCGCTTAGCCTTCCCCAGTGCTTCGGATCTCCGGGAAGCGTAAGCGTGAGCAACTGTGTCATATAGTCGGCCTGTACGACTTGCATATCCGAAGCGCTCCCTTCATCCGCGGTCAGCCGTCTGTCGTCCGCGGTCAGTGATCACGATTCTTAGGTGGGCCCTCATATCACCGTGTCGGTTCGACGACAATCTTCGCGTGTTTCTCCGGCGAATTGAGCTCCTCGAACGCGCCCGCCACGCCTTCAAGGCCGACCTTGCCCGTGATGAGCGGTTCCACAGGAATCTTCCCGTCCGCGATGCTGCGAAGGGTATCTCCGAACTCATCCAGGCTGTAGCCGATCAAGAACTGGAGGTTCAGCTCCTTGAGGACCCCGAACGCCGGCTCGAACTGATCTCGTTCCATACACAGCCCGAGGGCGACGATGCGGGAATTGCGAGGGGCAGAAGCCATCACCTGCTCGATGACGCCCGGTGTCCCGACACACTCGAAGATTAGAGCCGGACGAATGGACTGTCCGGGGAACAGAGCATGCGAAGAGGGCGCATCCTCTGCCCTGTCCTTAGCGGCCGCCTCGGTCCAGCTTTCGTAAGGCGAGTGCTCCGCAGGATCGACGGTCACGTCAGCCCCGAGGGCTTCCGCAAATTCCCTTCTTCGCTGAGAAAAATCAGCCGCGACAATCGGCCGTACGCCCTTCAATCGGAGCGCCGCGATGACTGCGAGGCCAATCGGACCACAGCCGATCACGAGCGCGACATCGTTAGGATCCAGGCGAGCCTTCTCGACTGCGTGGGTGCCCACCGCCATCGGCTCCGTAAGGGCCGCCTGTTCCGAAGGCAGGTCCTCAGGGACCTCGAACAGCAGGGATTCGGTCAGTGGCATGTACTCGGCGAAACCTCCCGGGGTCTCGCAAGAAAAGCCCACGGCGCGAATTCGGTCCGGCCGAACAAGACGGGGGATGCCGCACACCCTCGTGCCAGCCTTCAGTTTTTTGGTAGTACCCGGCCCGTAGTCTACGATCTCGGAGCAGAATTCGTGACCCATCACGATGTCCCGCGAAATGTCGGTCACGTGAGGCGATCCGACGCGACGGGCGCGCTCCATAAACTTCTCGGCGTGCTTGAACGCGTGGAGGTCCGTCCCGCAGATGCCGCACGCGAGCGTCTTCACGAGGACCTCCCCTTCCCCCGGTTCAGGAAGCGGAAGATCATCGGTAATTAGCTTTTTGTCACGCATGACAACGGCGCGCATCTTGGTCCCTTTGCAAACCTACTTCAGCAGACTCAACTGACTCCTGAGCCCGAACGACTTCTCGTCGATCGCGCGCTGTACGGCCAGAATTCCATCCAGATGATCCACTTCGTGCTGCAGCAGCTCCCCCAGATCTTCGTCCAGGTCTTCGCGCTGTTCCGCCCAGTTTTCGTCCCGAAAGGTGATGCGACACGTCTTGTGCCTTTTCACCTTCACGACGAGCTCGGGAAAGCTCATGCAGTCGTCCCACATCTCGATCATCTCTTCGCTCTTCTGATCGATCGTCGGATTGACAAAAATCGAAGGCAATTCGACGAACATGTAGACGAGCCGCTTCATCACCCCGATCTGCGGGGCGGCGATCGCGCGCCCCAGTCCGTACCTGTCTTTGAAGTCCATCATCGTGTCGTGGAGATCCTGCACTACAGGTTCGAGACCCTGGAGCTCGTCCTCTCGAACCGGCTCGCATACCTCGTAGAGTTTCGGGTTCCCGAGCAGCAGAATTTCTCTTATGGCCATCGCTCACAACCCCATCGGGTTACGTAGATAGCGGGAGGCAGGTCAAGTCAACGCACAAACCAGCGGATCGCCAGCTTCTGTTCGATCTCTTCGAAACGAAGGGTATAGGGGTCGCATCGCCTGAAAGCAACGTGACCGTCGGAGCGGAGCATCAGCCAGCCGAAATCCCACCCATTGCTCTCATACAACATCGGAATCGCAGGCTTCACCCGAACAACGGGATGAGATCCGGCGATGAACCACCTGCTTTCCGTAAAATAGTAGCAAGAACCCACCTGTGTAAAAACCTCGTGCGCCACGTTCTGCGCGTTTGGCATATCCTGGCAGAGATCCCTCACACCGACCTTCACCTCTTTACCCTCGGAAAACGCCTCGGTCAGAGCATCCAGCGATCCGGAGGTCGCGACGCCGTCTGCATCGTGGGAGAAGACCTCCTCCCACGAATCGTTCACGTAGAAACGGAAGACCTCGAAATCGTAGATGAAGTTTCGGCTGGGTGCGTTCGTGTCCCCGTCCCAGCCGCTCTGCCCGTGCATCTTGGGCATGTCCAAGTGTTCACTTTGGGGGGTCGAACCCAGGGGTCCCTTCACAGGCGGGCCATCCAGGTAAGGACGGGCGATCGCCTGCTGTCCGTTCTGATTATACAGGAAAAAGGACATCGACGGCCTTCCACCAAAACCGTCCGGAAGGTGGGTGGGTTGACGAAGGCCCATGACGGCCGCCACCCATCTGTTGTCAACGAGGTAGGTGATTTTGAATTCGCAGACTTCCCGGACCACCTCCGGATTGTCCGAGGAGGTGTTGACGTGTTCGTTGTATAGAAATTCAGTACAGATACGCAGGTCCGCACCGGCCCGGATGGCATCGGCCAGCGCCAATTCGCCACCGGCCACGACGCTTCGATCAGCTTTCAGCGTAAGGACGCAGTTCCAGGGTCCCATTCCGTCTCCCGTTGAGTCACGCGTAAAGCTCGAGCGGTTCCGGCGTTCGAAGGACGAAGGTCTTTTTGATGTATTCCGGAACGTGCCACGTGGCACTCAGCCCTGCAGGAAAATTGGCAAAGTCACCGGCCTTGAAGGTCCTGCTTTCACCCCCTTCGTCGACCACAGTGGCCTCTCCCTCCAGGATAAACACGAACTCGTCCCAGGTGTAATTCCACGTGAACTTTCCAGCAGTGCAGTCCCAGACCCCCTGCGTCACCTTCAGGTCCGGAGATTGTGCCGAAATCCACATCCTGGCCTTCGCTTCGCCTTCCAGAATCTGATCCTCCGGAATCGGAGCATTCATCAGCTTGACGGAGGATCCGTCGCGCACTTGAGTTGTAGGTTTGCCCATGGGGTTCTCCTTTTTTGATCCACACAAAGGGGAAATCGCGCGCAGATATTACAGACACGCTTTCGAACCTGATTTGTTAGCCGCTACGCAGGATGCGCTCGCGGTCTTCGCCATCAAGGGGGAGTTCAACCCAGGCCCCGTTTCGGGCATCTGATGCGTGGAATGCGAGGATGACTTCCAGCGTCCTCACCGATTCCCCAGGTGGACAGGGGAACGGCGTCCCGTCATCCATCCACGCCACGATCGAATCCAGCGCCCGATCCATGGAGGTCGTTCCTTCTTTCTTGCTGGTGGGCAAGTGCTCTTTTCGGCCGTCCAGGTACTCGATCTCGACATCGTCCAGACCGGACAAGACGGCCCGCCCTTCGGAACCGTACAGAATGATCCAAGCAATGCCGACACCCCAATCCGCCGCATCCACGGTAGCCATCAGGTCGCCATCGAGCCTCATCACGCCCCAACCCCCCGGATCACGGAACCTGGGCCCCCTGCAGTCAGGCTTGCCTGCAGGGTCGAGGGTGCCGGAGACCGCCAGGACCTCCCTCCCGGTTAACATCCGAACGGCGTCAAGGTTGTGGGTGCCTAGATTCCCGAGCCGCCCCGTTGGCCATCGAACACCCGCCGAAGTAAGCTCCCCAAGGCCGCCATCGGCGACCAGATCTCTCAATCTATGGAAGTTGGGTATGTATCGTCGATTGTGATTGACGACGAGGAGGGATTTGGAGGACCTACACGCGCTCAGCATTCGTTCTGCGTCGCCAAGGACCTGCGCGATCGGCTTCTCGGCATATATCACGCGGGTCCCGGCCTCCGCACAGGCAACTGTTATCTCGGCGCGCACATCTGTGTATGTCGCTACACTCACGATGTCGAGGGCTTCTTCAGCCAGCATCTTCGCCCAGTCTTCGTAAGCGCGTGCACCGCTTCGCGCCTCGAATCGCTCTCGCCTTCCCGGGTCTCGACTGCTCCCGGAAACGAGCTCCACGCGTGGGTGCTTCGAGTAGACACCAAAGTGCGTCCCATCGAGACCGCTCACCTGCTGTCCGAGTGCGTCTCCTGAAACCTGGTCCGCCCCGCCGATAAAGCCCGTCCCGATGATGCCTGCGCGGTATGTCTGTCCTGCCATTCGTTCAACCCTCAGTCTTCTGCGTGCTAGCCGACATCATTCAGAACCTTTGCCTGGGCGGTGAGCACCTCCTCCACGGAGACCTTGTCACCGCCTTTGGCGACGCTGCATTTCATCCCGATAAAGGTCGATTGGGAGCTGGATGCCAGCGCCGAAGCACAGGCAGAGGCGTCAGCCTCGGTAAACCCGCTGTCCGGATCCAGATGGGAGTTGTGAGAGTCCGAAAATCCCTGCTCAGATGCTCCGGCTCCTGACATGATCACGCCGGCCAGGGGCACATCGGAATCCAGAATCTCCTTTATGCTGGCCAGAGGATCGTCTTCATTGATAAGCACACGACCCCAGTTCACGACGAGTGGAATCGGATGACCCGGTCCGACCTCGCGGTTTACAGTGGCAAGGGTCGAAATGAGACAAGCCAGCTTGAGAGAAGCCTTCTTTGACGCAGGAAAGGCGATCGGATGCTCCGGAGGTCGGCTGTCCGTCAGCTCGACGGCAAGCACGCTCTCCGGCAGGACACCGGCCACCGCACTGCGGAGCTGCACCAGGCTGCGATAGAATGAAATAGCGTGTGGGATCGGTTTACCCATTCGCTGCCCGGTATGAACAACGATGTTTCTGATCTGGATGCCCTGCTCGGAAAGCGCCCTGCACTGTCGAACGACGGAAGCGGCGTCCACGAGAGCTTCCTGCCTGGATGACTCCTCCAGGGAAGACAGGCCATAGGCTGGATTTCCTTGTCCCTTCGTGGCCCACTGCGCGACGAGAGTCACCACGAGGGAAGACTTCATTTCCGAGAACGCCTCGACCAGCTCGGGCGCCATCGCCACGCCTCCGAGGAGCGGGATCTCAAAACAGCTGATTCCCCAATCACGCTGGGCCCGCTTGTACCACTCCGCTTGCTCCTGGCCGGAAAGGGATCCGACTGAGGCGTAGGCCCCTAAGACTTTTTCCGAGATCATAGCTTTACCCTTTCGATGAATGAAGAAATCCTAATTCTTCAAAGAACAGCGTCCCGGGACGGCTGACCCGGACGCATAACCCTATATATTCCTTTCAAACAGGCCGTGTCAAGCAGATTCTCTTTCCGCGGCAGGGTCGCTATCTGAAAGAAACAGTTATCGTTTTTTGAGGGTTTGGGATGAGACAGGAGAGCGGCGAAGACAGGGGTGCGCAGGATGAGAGGGGGTTGGCGAACTGGCCTGGAAATCACCCGAAGCGAGATGTGTAGAGGTCGCGATCCATTCCATGATCACAGCCAAAGATCAATCGGAGCACTGTTCACCAGAGTCCGCAGGACATCGCTCCGGGTGATAATCCCCACGACACGCTCCGACGCATCGAGTATCGGCATCGCACCGACCCGCTCCTGGAAGAAGACCCGGGCAATCTGCCGGATTTCCGTTTCCGGACTCGCCGTCAGCACAGTTGTCTTCATGAGGTCCCGTATGATCCTGGCGGAGCCAGAACTCGGGGCGGTCGTGATGCCCGCCGCAGCGCGAAGCAGATCTCGGTCAGACAGGATTCCGACCAGCTTCTTGTCTTCAGAAGTAACCGGAACGTGTCGAAACCGATGGTCAAGGATAAAAAGGTAGGCATCAACCAGGCTCGTTTCCGGGGAGAGCGTCTTGACCGGCGAATTCATGATCTGTTTCGCAAGCGTGGCTTGTCCTTGAACATTGGAAGAGGCGGGTGTCCGACCTGCCGGTGGAGATTTCCCTCTCTCTGGTCGGGAGCCAGAAACTTGAAGGCCGCCGTCATACCACTTGAAGTCCCCATGAGTCTGGCCCTGTCGAAGAATCGTAAGCATCACGGCGACCACGTGTCTGCAGATTCCTTTCCCGTAGTAAGAACAAGAACAGGAGTTCTTCACGTCGTCACCTTTTCGCCAGATCTTGACCAAGTAATTGTGTTTTCCGTAGACGATGGCGCCGTAGGTCTCACCTTCAACGGTAAGATCACTGACAGCCCCCCCCTCGGAATATTGCTCTCCGCGCATGAAGATGTGATTGGACGCAAGCGTACGCACAGTCGATTCATCGAAGAACGGTTGGGTCATCCTGCCTCCTGTTGCGTATAAACTGTTCTAGGACACTATATCGCTTAGCCAAACCGGGTTCGTCCACGCCCAGCACCCGTCGGTGTCGCAGCACGAAAACCGGATGAACGTCATTTCTGGCCGACAATCCAGCTCGAAATCCAACGTCAACTCCGTGAGTAGACCCTCACCCGTCATTCGAACGACGCGACCCCACGGTCCGACCCCACTATAGACGATCTTCTCGACCGGAGAGCAGCGAAAACGAATCCTGGAGCCTTGAATCGACCATTCCTTTATCTCTGGTCCGCAAGACGAGTAGAATACGCCGGTTCTAAGGCCCTCCACGATCGAGGGAGGCGTCCTGTCCTTCGCCGACACGACGATCCAGCCCAACCCAAAGTCGGGCCACTCGCTGAAGTGTGTATCATCCACGGCCAAACCGTTGAGCCGCATTCCGGACTCCAGCAGTGCATCCCAGTGCGTCAGCGCGAATCCCTTGTTGACGGATCCTTCGCACGTTGCATTGTAGATCTCGATACCGGACACGCCCTCCAGGTTCAACATATCACCCGCTACTCTTCCATCCCAAACCGTACAGCTCAGAACAGCCAGCCCCCCATCTTGATTGATCGCATCGATCGTGGACTGTTGATCCAAACCGGGCCTCCAGTGATCTACCTCCAGGGTCCCCAAACCCAGAATCATGGCCATCCTTTCACGTCCGCCCCGGTGCGTGGTATTTCTGTACTCCACTCCGGGCAGCACGCGGAAGTCCGGGCTGTCCAGCACCCCGAAATCAGGAAACTCGCCATTCGTAAGTTTGTCGCAGTGCTCGGTAAGAAAAAGGAAGTCGTAGCCAGCCGCGCGGTATCGTCCAACTGTCTCATCCGGTGGATGGGCCCCATCCGAATACGTCGAGTGACAGTGGCAGTTGCCTTTAAGCCTGAGTGGACCAGACCCCAACAAAGAGGATGCAACACTCACCTCGATAGCCTCAATTCCTTTCAATCCTCAATCCGCCCGCAGTTGTATTTACGGTACCCTTCTCTGCCTGCCCGGTACCCGTTATTCCGCCTCCGGTCCGATCCGAATCGAATGTGTCTTGATCAAACAGACAACCCTGTCTGCGGCGTTTAGACCGAGTTCCTCCACTGCCTCAGCGGTCACTTCCACTGCAAGCCGCTTCCCGACATCCACATAGATCAGCTGTTTCCCGGCTACCTCGGATACTTCGAGGATCCGGCCGGGAAGGGCATTGCGGATACTCAGCCCTTCCGGACGTTTTCTACAAAGGATGATATCGTTCGCTCGAATGCCAATAAACATTCTCCGACCGATCGGCCGATCGGTGTAGGGTACTTTCAATTCCTGGTCTCTGTAGTTTACGACAGAAGTCCCTCGAGAGGCATCGCTCGACACGAGCTGAACCGGGAGGACGTTCTCGAATCCGTGAGCCTCAACCAGCGGAAGTACCTCAGGATCGTGTGCGATATCGAAGAAATCTCCGTGCGCAACCACACGGCCGGAATTCAGGACGATCACCTGACCGGTCAATTCCAGGATTTCTGCGACCGAATGGCTCACATAAAACATGGGGATCTCGAGATCTGACCGGATATGACGCAGGTAGGGAATGATTCGATCCTTCAGCCCCTGGTCGAGGGAGGCCAGGGGTTCGTCCATCAAAAGCATTCTAGGAGAAGCCAGAATCGCTCGACCGAGCGCGACGCGCTGCCGCTCCCCTCCGGAAAGCGTGTCCGGTCGTCGATCCAGCAGGCCGCCGAGGGAGAGCAGCTCCACAATAGAATCTACCTCGAACCGCCGCGCCCCCGGGCGAAGCATGTCATAACCGTAGCGCAGGTTCTGGATGGCGGTCATGTGCGGGAAGAGGAGACCGTCTTGAAAGACCAGCCCCACGCGGCGTTTCTCAGGAGGAAGATTGATCCCCCTTTTGGATGAAAAGAGGATCTCCTCCCCGATCTTCACTTCCCCCCGGTCAGGGAGGGTGAAACCGGCGAGAAGGTTCAACAGCGTCGTCTTCCCTGCGCCGGAAGGTCCGAAGACCGCCGTCACAGCGTAAGGACAGACGACTTCTACACTCAGCCTGAAGTCGGATCGGCGCCACTCGAGGTCGATAGAAAGCAAACTATCCCCGCTTGACTCTCCTGGCAACCCACTCGCTCGCCAGGAGGGCGGTAAACGCCAGAATCACCGAGATAAGGGCCAGCCTCGCCGAGGCCTGTTCTCCACCGGGTTGGCTCAGATAGGTGAACATCGCGAGCGGGAGCGTCCGGGTCTCGCCCGCGATATTCGAGACAAAGGTGATGGTTGCCCCGAACTCGCCCAGGCTCCTTGCGAAAGAAAGCAGAGCGCCCACGAGCAGTCCGGGCGACGCCAACCTCAGGGTGACCGTCCAAAAAGCGCGTAAGGGTCCTGCCCCAAGCGTGCGGGCGGCCCTCTCCAACCGAGTATCCACGCCCTCGATCGAAAGCCGTATGGCCCTCAGCATCAGCGGAAATCCAACCACTGCCGATGCCACGACGGCCCCTTTCCAGTCGAAGGCAAGCTGAATGCCCAGGACGCCCTCGATGATTCCCCCAAAGACCCCACGACGCCCGAACAGGACAAGAAGCAGGTAGCCCGTGACGACAGGGGGAAGGACCAGGGGCATATGACAGAGTCCATCCACCAGGATCTTACCCCGAAACGGCACGCGAGCGAGCGCCCAACCCAAAAGCACAGCCGGTAAGAGGCTCAGCAAGACACAGAGAACACCAACCTTGATCGAAAGAAGCAGGGCCTGCCACTCAGGTGCGGTTAGCACGGGTCAAAGTCCTCGAACGAAGCAGGATACGAGATACGAGATACGAGGTGATAATATGGGTTGTCCATCCCACCGTCAAGAAGCATCAGTCGTAACGCGCTCCGCCCCCACCTGGGATACCGGATCACGACTGCCTCAGCCACTGATCCCCTCGCTTTCCCACCTTCTGGGAAGGTTTTTCTTGAGAAACCCCCTCATAAATACGTCCGTGGATTCCCGGAGAATTCAATATAACATATTGATATATATATAATAACATATCACATTGCCCCTAGGGAGGGTCTCCATCCGGCTTCGGTACACATGTTGCTTTTGAGGGCGAGAGCAACTTTATCGAAGTCAGAAAAAGGTGTCCCAACCTGGAGGGCAGTCGCGCCGTGCTAATGAGGAACCTTGTCTTTGACAAGACGAAGATCCCGCTCCTGAACAAGATGCTGAACGTGACATCGCTACGTCACAAGGCGATTTCCAACAACATCGCAAACGTCAACACGGTCAATTACCGAAGAAAAGACGTCAACTTCGCCACCTACCTCAGGGCCCAGGTCGTCAAGCCTGCAGTCCAGGGCGCGCGAACCGATCAGCGACACATGCCCGTCGGGGAGACAGATCCGCTGGCCAGACCCAGGATCCTCCAGCCCGAACCGGGGCCCAATACAACGGGAATCAACAACGTAGACATCGATTCGGAAATGGGTGACCTGGCCGAAAATCACCTCTTGTACAACATTGGGGCCACCCTGCTCAGGGGACAGTTCAAGGGAATCCGTAAGAGCATAACCGGTCAACCCGGCGCCTGATAACCCTCACCGCGACCAGAAATGAACTTGAGACCCATCACGAACGTGTCCGAAGCGGCCAAGCCGGCGGCTCGGACCATTGATATCACAGTTTCAGATCCCGCCCGGCCCGAAGCGCTCGAGTCCGGCGACGCAGGGAAACCATCACCCCAAATCGGAACGATAAAGGGCGTGCTCACGGCCGAAGAAAGTCGGGCCATTGAATCGCTCTTCGCCC
The DNA here is from genome assembly GCA_965248435.1 of Candidatus Latescibacterota bacterium. Taxonomy (GTDB): domain Bacteria; phylum Latescibacterota; class UBA2968; order UBA2968; genus CBDFJH01. The sequence goes on along the minus strand of OZ252100.1, from coordinate 3,548,362 downwards.
CGTTAAAGGAAGTTTACACCGCTCGCGGGGCGGCAAGAAGTTATTCCATCCCAGGGAACTCCCTGGACTTGCAGGCATAGAACCGTCCACCCGGAATCTCGGTCGGACACCAGGTCCATAGGCCTTCCGATCCCGGACCTAGATCTACAACTATGTCCAAAAAAACCCTTTCAAGAGTAGGGAATTATAAGAGATGAACAAATTGACCCCCTACATCCTTTTCTGTATCTTTGGCGCGCTGAGTGCGGATTCCAGTCCAGCATCGGCCGAAAAGAGGGCTGTCCGCCGCATGGAAAACAGGGCCCTTTTGGAGCGGAGCTATCGCGCGGATCTGGCCTATCGGATCCTGCTCCGTAGCTCGGGTCTGCCCGTGGCGGATAGCCGAATCCCCTTTGACCTCTTTTCTAGCCCGCCTGAGGCCAGACAAGATCCGGACCCCCTCCTTTCGGGTCCGAAGCGACCGCCTTCCCCGTCACTGATTCCGACCGGCCTGGATACCAGGGTCTTGAAACGCCTCAAACGATACGATCCCCTCATTGAACGCTATAGCCGAATGAACAGCATAGATCCCAATCTGGTTCGAGCCTTGATCTATGTCGAGTCGGGCAGCGATCCGAAGGCCGTCTCCAATCGTGGGGCAAAGGGTCTGATGCAGTTGATGCCCGCCACGGCCTCTGAGGTTGGTGTGAGCAACCCGTTCGATGCGGCACAGAACATCTTTGGCGGCACCCGCTATCTGGGTTCTCTTTTGACGCAGTTCGACCATCCTGAGCTGGCGCTCTGGGCCTACAATGCGGGTCCAGGAGCGGTTCAGAAAAAAAGAATGCCCCTCGAAACCAAACGATTCGTACCCGAAGTCCTGCGAATTAAATCGATCCTGGACAGGAACCCATTCTAGAATGCCGATCACGAATATCATCTCGTCAGAGGCCCAGGGCCCCGGGGGCCAGCAGTCATTCCGACAGCTCGAGCAAGGCCAGCCCCGCAAACTTGAAGTAGGATCTCCAGAAGGCCCGGGCATCCTTGAAGCCCCCGAGGGAGCTCCCAAACCAGAATTTCTCGACCTTGTTCGAAACTTTATCGGCGATGTCAACGATGTTTCCCTTCAGTCGGGCAGAGCGATAGACGCCTTTGCGGCCGGTGAGATCACGGACGTCCACCAGGTCATGGTTGCCGTTCAGGAAGCCGGCCTTGCCTTGGACTTGTTGCTTGAAATCAGAAACCGTACCATGGAATCATTCCAGGAAATTATGAGAATTCAGGTGTAAGGTGCAGACTTAAGATCAGGAGAAGCGACAGGCATCATCCGAACATCTGTGGCCTTGATCTGATTTAACGGTCGATCCAGACCGTGAGAGGAAGTCCATACCCAGTAGATGGGGTGTTGGCGGGGGGGGGTCTGTCTGCCTCGATCCGTGGTCAACCCGGGACTCTAAAGAGAAACTCGAAGGAAGCAGATATCTCGTCGGGGAAATCCGAAACCAGATTCACCAAAGAGGTCAGGTAATTATGGATCAACTGCGCGCCCTGATGGAACGGGCTCAAGAGATGTGGGGAGGGCTCGATCGAAACCGGAAGATCGCTTTCGGGGGCGGTGGAGGTCTCGTCGTCATTCTCTTGATCGTCCTCTCGGCTGGCGGCGGCGAGAGTAAAGTAGAATACCTCCCGCTCTACACCGACCTGGATCTTAAAGAAGCAGGGGAACTCTCCGCCCGGCTTCGGGAGTTGAATCAGGACTACCAATTGGGTGGAGACGGGACCCTCGTGATGGTCCCCGAGGAAGATCGTTTAAGGCTTCGAGCGGCGCTCGCGGCCGAAGGCTTCCCTTCCACAGGACTGATCGGCTACGAGATCTTCGATGAAGTCCCCCTCGGCATGACGGACTTTCTTCAGAAGGTCAAGATGCGTCAGGCCCTCGAGGGCGAACTCAAGAAGACGATTATGGAGCTCGAGCAGGTGGAAGACGTTCGGCTCCACGTCGTAATGCCTGAACCCAGCCTCTTCACCGAGGACCAGAAGATCACGACGGCTTCAATCATGCTCAGGTTGCGGCAGAGAATGGCTCCAACGACGAGACAAATTGAGGGCATTCAGCGGCTGGTCGCGGCCAGCGTGGAAGGTCTGGACTTCAGAAACATCGTGGTCGCAGACAGCGAGGGGAATCTCCTCTCCGAGGAGATCGATCCTCTGGCACGACTCACCTCGAAACAGCTCGAAGTTCAACGGAACGTCGAGCACTATCTCGAGGCCAGGGCACAGGAAACGCTCGATCACGTCCTGGGACCGGACCAGGCGGTCGTCAGGGTCACGACAGAATTGAGCTTCGATCAGACCGAGGAGACGGTTGAGGCCTTCGATCCAGCCTCGAGGGTCATCCGCAGCGAGCAGCGCAACGAAGAGAGTTCGGCGGAGTCCGGAACCAAGGAAAGCACCGTCTCGAACTACGAAGTCAACAAGACCATCAAGCGAATCGCGGGGTCGGTCGGCTCCATCAGACGGATTTCTGTCTCCCTGACGGTCAACCGGAACGTGCCGAATATACTCGAAGCGGCGGAAGATGAAGCGGTGCCCTTCCGAGATCGCACGCCTGAGGAGATAGACATGGTCGCGGACCTCGTGCGTGGTGCCGTCGGGTTGGACAGTGCTCGAGGCGATCAGCTCCAAATCAGCAGCTTCCCATTCGCGATCACCGACATTCGGGCCCAGCAGGATATCAAGCGGAAGGCGGATGAGCGTGAAGCGCTCATCACCGAGATCGTCCTGAACGCAGCAAAGCTGATCGGCGTCATCATGGCCCTGCTGGTGCTGCGTGCAATCATCGGCGCCATTGGGCGCGGTGTCGCCCGCGAGGAAGAGATTGCCCTCCAGGCACAAGCCGAGTTGGAAGAGGAATCGGTTGCCGAAGAACTGCCCGAGACTCCGCACGAACTCTTGTTGGGTCGCATCGCACAGTTGATATCCGAGCGGCCTGAAGATGCGGCCAAACTCATCCGCACCATGCTCATAGAAGACGCTGCCCAAACGAGATCGGCCACAGCATAGGCTCTGATGGACAAGGTCATTCGCAGCTCCAGAATTTCAGAACAATCCGTACGACTACGGGATCTATTGGGTGAAATAGAATCTGAGTTTGAACCCGAAGGTGCCGAAGGTGAGTTCCTCGATCTCGCGGAGTCTGCAGAGCAGGTTGCTTCTTCAGAAGGAGAGCAGTCAGAAGAAGCGCAACCCGCGGAAGAGGGGGAGCCCGCACTCGAAGCGCCCGAAGAGGGCCAGGAACCCGTCGAAGAGGCGCAGCCTTCTGCCCTCGAGGTAGAAGCCCTCGTCGAGGAGCGCCTCAAGGAATTCGAGGAACGCTTCCAGCGAGAAAAGGAGGAAGCCTACAAGTCCGGGTTCGAAGATGGACGCTCCGAAGGGTTGAAGGAAGGCCAGGACCAGAGCCAGGAAGAGATCGACCGATTCAAATCCGTCCTGGAGGACCTCGGCGCCCAGTGGAAGACCCGCTACAAGGATTCCGACCAGTCACTGGTCGATCTCGTACTCGCCATATCGAGGAAAATCATCGGAGAAGCCGTAGAAGTTCGGGAGGAGCCGATACTCGAGGCCGTTCGGGAGTGCCTTGATCACCTGCAGGACAAGTCCCAGGTCGTGATCAAAGTGCATCCCGATAACCTTGAGACCATCAGGCAGCACCGAAACGATTGGCTCCAAGCACTCGAAGGCATTCAAGAGCTGATCATCGAGTCCGACGGCGATATCTCACCCGGAGGCTGCATTGTCGAAACGCCGAAGGGCGATGTCGATGCCCAAATAGAGGAACGAATCGAAAGACTCAAGACAGTCCTGATCGATGAGATCCGGAGGGAAGGCGAAGCGGATGAACACGAATCGGATGATTCGAGCAGTTGAGGCTGCCGAACCCATCCGCATAAGGGGCAAAGTTAGCCAGGTCGTCGGACTCGTCATTGAAACGAACGGGCCTCCAGTATCCATCGGAGAGTCCTGCCGCATTGACGGTCCTGAAGGCGGGACACCCGTCTTTACCGAGGTCGTCGGATTCAAAGAGAATAGGGTGCTGATGATGCCCCTCGGAGAAATGCAGGGCATCGCCCCGGGAAGCCGCGTAACGGCCATGGATGAACCCTTCGCGGTTCGCGTCGGTGACGAGCTCCTCGGGCGAGTCATCAACGGCCTGGGAGAACCTATCGACGGGAAGGGACCGATCTGGAGCAGTGAGAAACGCCCGGCCTCCAGCCCCCCACCCGATCCAATGACCCGACGCCGCATTCAGGAACCCCTCGGAACCGGCATCCGGGCAGTCGACACGTTGCTCACGTGTGGGAAAGGACAAAGGGTCGGGATCTTCTCCGGCAGCGGTATCGGAAAGAGCGTTCTCCTGGGTATGCTTGCCAAACACTCGGACGCAGATATCAGCGTCATTGCGCTCATCGGTGAACGCGGAAGGGAGGTCAGAGAGTTTCTGGAGCGGGACCTTGGCCCGGAAGGACTGGCCCGGTCTATCGTCGTTGTTGCGACATCCGACCAGCCCGCCCTCGTTCGGATCAAGGGGGCGCACGTCGCGACGGCCATCGCTGAATACTTCCGCGACCAGGGGAAGGACGTGATGCTGCTCATGGACTCCGTCACCCGCGTGGCCACCGCCCAGCGGGAAGTCGGTTTGGCGATCGGTGAACCGCCCACGACACGGGGCTACACGCCATCCACGTTCGCCCTCCTCCCCCGGCTGCTGGAGCGAGCAGGAATGGGAATGCGAGGAAGCATAACCGGGCTCTACACGGTCCTCGTGGAAGGAGATGATCTCGATGAACCCGTTGCCGATGCCGTCAGGGCCATACTGGACGGTCATATCGTCCTTTCCCGAAGACTGGCGGCTCTGGGTCATTATCCAGCCATCGATCCACTCGGAAGCGTCAGCAGGGTCATGAGCGAAGTCGTCACCCCTGAGCACATGGAGCGAGCCAATCGGATCAAGGAGATCATGGTCACACACCGGGAAGCCGAGGACCTGATCAACGTAGGCGCTTACCAAAGGGGAAACAGCGAACAAATCGACTTCGCGATCGATCACATCGATCGGATCAATCAGCTTCTGAGACAGGGTGTAAACGAACATTTCGAATTCGACCAGAGTGTCGAGGAGATGATTCATCTGCTCCAGGCGACTGGATAAACCCACATAGTCGACTCGATATCGTTGTGTGCTTAGCCGTACTTCGCAAAAAGCTAAGGAGATACGTGCGTCAACATCCCACTAGTGGATGTCTGAGGACCTCCTTGTCTTGCAGAGACGCCGCAGGAGCGGCCAGAACCCTACGGGGAGAAAGCCACGAGGACAGCGTTGTAGCAAACGAGCCAACGATCTACTCACACGGGGGTCAATGAATGGCCAGGAGATTCACCTGGCGACTGGAATCGGTCAAAAAAGCAAAGAAACGCGAGGAAGATCGTGATCGCGAAGATCTTGCGGCGGCCAGACGTCGGGTGAGATCGACAGAGTCCGATCTCAGCCGGCTCCAGGGCCAGAAAGATGACTGTCTGGATCAACTGCGCGCCAAACAGTCGGGGCATATCAACACGACCGAGCTCAAGCTTGCTCGCACTTACCTACAACGACTTGAAGGGAAGATAGAGAAGCAGCATCGCAATCTACGAAACACCCAATCGGTGACCGATCAGAAGAGGGAAATCCTGCTCAAGACCGTCCAGGAGGTAAAGGTACTGGAAAACCTGAAAGAGCGGGACTACCAGACGTATCGCAAGACAGAGCGCCGTCGGGATCAAGCTCGCATGGACGAGAGCACCAACCGACGCGCAAACAGAACGCATCTGTAGAGAATCACCCGGCTAGTGGCAAAACGGAGAACCGTTGGCGGGAGATAGGTCCACGTATATCCAGAAGTGTGACCAGATCGACCCCTCCGGACTCGAAACTCGACCTCGCCACGTCGGAAACGATTTTCCACGGATATAATAAGGCGGACTTCCGGCCAAACTTATGAAAAAGCTCGCACTCGTGCTGCTGCTGCTTATCGGTATGGGTCTCTCGTTCTCAGCCATCGGGCTGGTCATGCTCTTCGCCACAGGCGTTGTAGAAAACGTGGACGAAGCACGTGCCCTGTTGTTGGGAGAGATGCCCGGCAGTCAAAGTGCGTTTCTAAGGGCCGGAGAAGTCTCCGAGGAACAAGACGCTCTGATGCTTTTGCAGCAGCAGAAGGAGGAACTCCAAGGCGATCTCCAAAGGCTCGTCGATGAGCAGAAAGTCCTGGTTCAGGTCAGAGACTCGCTTTCCACGGAGGTCAAGGACCTCATTCAGCAGGGCGAATCCGGGAGTGAAGACAAGAGCAAGCTCCGATCCGAGCGGTTGGAACAGCTTACGACACTCTACGGAGCGATGCGCCCCGCTGACGCGGCCGCCATCATGGACCAGATGAGCGACCAAATGGTGCTTGAAATCCTTCCAACGCTAGACGAGCGTCAAGCCGCCAGAATCCTGAACGGCCTCGCCAACGACGAACGAAAAGCCAGTCTCTCCGCACAGCTCCTGGAGGGAAAGGGTGGAGGCAAACAATAATGTTCGGATTCACGGCACCGATCTTTCACATACTTCCAGTTGTAGGACTATCGCTTGGCAATTGCGGTTTACCAGAGTCCCAATTGGAGATTCATCCCATGTTGCTCAATCCACTCCAACTCTTAGAGGCGGAGGTTGAAAACACGACGGGACCTTCGGGGAATGCTGCACTCTTCGGCAGTCAGGATTCTCCGTTCCAGGAAGCGCTTCAGCAGGCGCAGCAGGACTTGGATGCGCACCTGGGACAGGCCTCGCCGACCGGGGGCTCACAAACGGTGTATCCTTCATTGGCCAAGCTCATCGAAGGAATCTTGGCCGACAGGTCGCTCCGGACAGATCCGAACGCCCCAAAGCTACCAGAATGGGGCGCGGAGTCAGAGCCACCTGCTCAGGAAGGAGAGAACCTCTCCTCGGCGCTTGGATGGGGCCAGGCAGAAAGACCCGCGCCTGCCCGAGACCAGGACCCCGCCATTCCGGAGGAAATCCAGGATGGTGAGTCGAGGAATCCCAAGGAGCACCCACTTTCCGGTAAAGGTCTTGAGAGACTGAAGGACGCTGTTTTGGATCATACGAATCCCGTGCTGCAGGAACGTGAAACCGACCCCGGCCCTTCTGGCCGGGTCACGAACGGACCGGTAGAAGCCGGCCACGTCACCCTCCTGCGAAGGGAATCGCCTGAGCCAGTGGAGCATCCGAATTCCGGAGAGATCCCCGCGACCCAGGATCAGGGAAGTTCGCAGGTCGAACCTCCTCGAAGGGCCGAGGGGGACGGCGGAGGCATTCTGTCTTCCGACTCCGTCCCGTCGGGCGGCATCCCGTTCATTTCAGGACCGAGTTTTGGAATCCAGCCCGTTCTCGAACGATTTGGTTCGGAAGGGAACGGCGGATGGGCCGGGGGCGAAGCATCATCTCGACCGCACCCCGCTCAACCCGTGCTCCTGAAACCGGAAATGCCGCCGGAAGACACGGAATCAGAATCGTTCGGACACTTGAAGAACCCTCAACGTGGACAACCGCCGGTAGACCCCCTATTTGGAGAGCAGTCCGAGGGTGGAATACCGGAATCCTCAGGGGTACTCCGTCAGGTGCGTCCGAACGAATCACTTCTCGCTGTTGAATTCCAGCCCGAACCGCCTGAACCGGGCGGGTCCGGGACGCCTTCGGCCCAGGGAAAGCTGAGCGATCAGCAACCCGGGGTCTTTACGTCCCAGCCCGAACCGCCTGAACCGGGTGGGTCCGGGACGCCTTCGGCCCAGGGAAAGCTGAGCGATCAGCAACCCGGGGTCTTTACGTCCCAGCCCAAACCGCCTGAACCGGGCGGGTCCGGGACGCCTTCGGCCCAGGGAAAGCTGAGCGATCAGCAACCCGGGGTCTTTACGTCCCAGCCCGAACCGCCTGAACCGGGTGGGTCCGGGACGCCTTCGGCCCAGGGAAAGCTGAGCGATCAGCAACCCGGGGTCTTCGCGTCCGGGAGGCTGCCCCAGGGAAGGATGAACGACTCTCCTCCCAGGGTCATGCCGTTCCAACAGGAATCGTCTGAGGGCGTCGTGGAATCGGGCGGGGGTCGTTCAGCCACATCTCCTCTGGCAGGTGTTATTGCAGCGTCGGCAGGGGAGGTGGCAGTCTCGGCAGATCGGGACCCGCCAACAGCTGGAAGCTTTGTGAGAAATGATGTCCAACCCAGGTGGGTTCACAGCCAGGAGGCCTCCAGAAATTCAGGTCACCCAAGTCCTGAGACCCACATGGATGGTTCTGTAAGCCAGTCGTCTGTTCCTTCGGAGACCGGCAGGACCGCTGATTCCCAAGCGGCTCCTGTTCCGGATCGCCCACAGGTAAGCTGGACGGCCGGCGAGGAGAGGCCTGTTGACGTCGCCAAATCGGCAGCCAGGACGACCCATCAACCCGCGCTGGAGTCCAAACTCCAGCCCGGGCCTGCCGAGCCGAATGTCGTGCGTCACCACCCGACAGGGACAGGCGAAGCGAATGGAACCAAAGCAGAACCGTCAGCGAGACTGGAGACCGAGCCCGGGGCAATGCCGGCTCAGCCACAAGCTGAGCATCGGCAGGAGCCCGCACGCCCGACCCTCCAGGTCGAGCCAAAACGGGTTGTGTCGGTCGATCCACAGGCGTCCCGCAAGGCGCAGGTGAGTGCCAGCGCTACGCAGGACCAACCCGAAGCCGACGGTGAGGAAATCGTCCAGTTGCGTTCGGGCGACACGCCTCAAACTCCGGAGAGAGAGGCGGGGAGATTCTCCCAGCCACTCGACTCCGAGCAGGACGCAACCCCGAAGCCCGAGGGCCAGCGGATTCAAGAGGTTCGAGAACCGGTGTCAGCAAGACCGACACAGGCCGTTCAGGCCCCTTCATCCCCGCGTCCCTCACAGCTGACGGGAAATGAGCCGGTCCAACAGAGAGGCCCTGGCCCCGAGGTGCTGCAGGAGACCCATCGGGTCACCGATCAGCTCGTCCGGGGTGCGCGGCTCCTCTCTCGTGACGGCACCACCCAGGTCACCCTGCGGTTGGACCCACCCGAGCTGGGTGAAGTCACGATAAAGCTGGCGACAGTAAACGATACGGTAACCGGTGAAATCGCTGTCGGGAACCGCGAAGCCTACCAGGTCGTGCGAGGCAACTTGGCTGATCTGACGGAATCCCTCGTCAATCAGGGAGTGCGGGTCGACCAGATCGAAGTCTCGATCGACCAGCGAGGATCGGCCGGGGCAGATCGAGAACCCGCCTCGCCCTCTTCACGGGACGCCTCCGACAGGAAGGCGGAAGAGGACAGCGACAATTCGCGGCAGCGTCGCGACCCGTGGGAAGAATCCCGGCAAAGGGGTTCCACCCCTCAGGACGGAGGCGTGGATTTCACCGCTTAGACTCGAAATTGAAACCAAGATATCATCGGAAGGAGGTGAATAACTTTGGTTGATCCCATCGCACCAGAACAGCAGGAATCGATTACCCAATCGCTGGTACAAAACCAGAACCTGGGTCAGGATGCCTTCCTAAAGCTGCTGCTGGTGCAACTCCAGAACCAGGACCCCATGGAGCCCGTGAAGAATCAGGATTTCCTCGCGCAGCTGGCGCAGTTCAGTTCTCTTGAACAGCTTCAGCACATCAACAAGGCCGTCTCTTCGGATGACGAAGCGGTGGCCACGTTGGATCTCCGCCAGGCCATCGAGGGCAACACAGCTGTTTCCTTGATCGGCAAGGGTGTGGAAATCCCCACGGATACCGTCGCCTACTCAGGGGGCGGATCGGTGGAACTCGGGTACCACCTGGCGGGTCCTGCCAATCAGGTAGACATCCTGATTTTCGACGCGGGCGGCGACCACGTCCGCACGCTGACCGAGTTCTCGCCCAATGAAGGCAACGGATCGCTGATTTGGGACGGCAGGGATGCCGTAGGGCAGGTGGTTGAGGCAGGAGAATTTCATATCGTCTCCGCCGCCGTGAACGGTCAGGGCAATCCGGTAACCATCTCAGCGGCCTTAACCGGCCAAGTCACAGGAGTCCGCTACGAAGACGGGGTCCCCATCCTGACGTTGGATGGCGGAGAAGCCCCGCTTTCAGCAGTGACTCGGATATTCTAAAGGAGGTTAACCATGAACCGGATCGACCACCTGGGTCGTCACGCGTTCGATCCCCGGATCGGGCGGCATGACCCCATCGGCGAGTCGTCGAAGAGGCAGGATCCGGTCGGGAAGCGTGGGACCCCCACCTTCCAGGAGATGTTTCAAAAGGAGATCGGCCAGGGAAAGGCGCTCCAATTCTCCAACCACGCCATGGACCGGCTCACCTCAAGGGATATCCAGTTTACGCAGCAGGCCATGGACAGGCTGAATGATGCGGTCGACCGCGCCGCAGCCAAGGGTGCTAGAGACGCCCTCGTGCTGATCCCGGGCGCATCCCGGACGGATGACCTGGCGCTCGTCGTCAGCGTCGTCAACCGGACGGTCGTCACCGCCATGGATGGTGAGCGTATGCGGGAAAGCGTCTTCACCAACATCGACAGTGCCGTCGTCCTCCAATAAGGCGGATCGACAACCCTGCTTGATCGCGGAGTTTGACGTTGAGTAGCGAACGCCTTACTTTTTAACGGGAACGGGCGGTTGGGAGGTTGGACCACCCCGGGGCTGGACCTCAAGTGAGGAGGCCCCACCGCTGCCGATCGATTGAGGCAGTGGATACCATCTCTATGGAGGTCACAAGAGATGTCTGGTAACTCGTTGTTTACAGGTCTGTCTGGGATCCAGGCACACCAATCCCGAACAAACGTGGTGGCCGATAACATTGCCAACATCAACACCACGGGTTTCAAGACGCGTCGGGCAAACTTCGAGGAACTGCTGGCACAGACCGTGAAGGAGGCCACAGGACCCAGAGGGTCCCGCTCGGGCACAAACCCCTCCCAGATTGGGATCGGGGTACGCCTCAAGAGCATCGATACGTCCTTCATTCAAGGCAGCCTGCAGACCACCGGCCGGGAGACGGACCTGGCCATCGAGGGGGACGGCTTCTTCATCCTCAGCGATGGCGTAACCAGGTTCTACACCCGCGACGGGGCGTTCGCATTCGACGCCCTGGGTCGGCTCGTCAACCCCAGCAACGGCATGGTTGTACAGGGTAATATCGCCGATGCCGAGGGGCAATTCGGAGCCACCACCGGACTCGAAAACATCCAGCTCGATCTCAACCGGGAGATCGCCGGCGTCGCCACATCGAGGCTCAGCCTGTCGGGTAACGTCGATCCAGGACCGATCCCCGCGTTGACGATAGGCACAGAGTTTGCAACCGCTTCCGTGATCTCGGGGGGACCCGGGTTTCCGGTCACGGTAGCGACTCCGCAGCAGATAGAGATCACGATCACAGCGCCTGAGGGCGTCACCAGCGGGATCGTCACGATCCCCGACACGACCTACCTCACGATCGACAAGTTCGTGGACGCCTTCAACGCGGCCATCTCCGGCAACGAGCGGCTGGCAGGCGCGGTCGTCGTCCAGGAGGACCCGGCCGCGGCCGGTTCCGTGCAGATCCGCACGACCAGCGGCGGCAGCGGCGTTCAGCTCACGCTGGCCGATGTCGGCACGGGCACTGCGCTGGCGACCCTGGTCTTCGGCGCAGCCGGAACCGCCAGTAATGTGGCCAGCGGCACCACCCTGCTGAACGACCTGGCCCAGGTGGGCACCGCCTTCGATGCCGGCGACGTCCTTCGGTTCAGCGGCACACGGGCCGACGGCAGCTCGTTCAACGGCACCTTCACGGTCGCGACTCCCTTGACGGATACGGTCCAGAACTTCCTCGACACGGTCGCCGCCGCCTTCGGCGACAGCGTGACGGGCAGTCTGGACCTGACCGGAAAGATCGCGCTCCAGGAGGCGGCCGGAGGCTCGGTCACCGGGTTCACGATGAACATCACCATGGATGACCAGGGCTCAGGAAGCGGCCTGATCGGCACGGCCGGCCTGACGGAGCACGAGATCAGCACGATCATCTTCGACTCCCAGGGCCGGACGCACGTGATGGACATCACCCTGGCCAGGACGACGGTCGCGAACAGGTGGACCTACACGACGAAGATCGACAACCAGTTCCCCACCTCTGGCGGGACCGGTGTCGTCGTCTTCGACGAGGACGGCTCCGTCCGGTCCTTCACGCCGATCGAGGGTGAGGGCACGCTCGTCGAGTTTACGCCCGACGGCGAGGTCCTGCCGCTCAAGATCGAGTTTACCGGTCTCTCGGTTCCCGAACGTGGGATCAACGGATTGACCCAGTTCGCCGCCCCATCCACGGCCGATGTGGTCGACCAGAACGGCCGGTCCGCCGGACGTCTGGATACCCTCTTCATCGGGGTGGACGGTGTGGTCGAGGGACGGTTCACGAACGGCGAGACCCTGAACCTGGCGAGGGTCAACCTGGCCAACTTCGACAACCCGGGGGGTCTGAACCGTCTCGGTGGAAACATCTTCTCCGAGACGGAGAACACAGGCCCGCCGCTGATCGAGATCGCGGCGGAGACGATCGAGTCCCAGATCACAGCCGGGGCACTCGAGCTCTCCAACGTCGATCTGGCCCAGGAATTTACCGATTTGATCGTCTCCCAGCGGGGGTTCCAGGCGAACGCCCGGGTGGTGACCACGACGGATCAGATCCTGGCCGAGACAGTCAACCTTAAACAGTAATAATCTGACGCCCGCGCAGTTGTAGCGGGCGTTCGGAGAGAACCAGGGGAGGAGGGCTGGCGGGCCCTCCTCCTCCAAAAGTAATCGGAGGTGTGTCCCCATGATCAAAATCACGCGGTTGAACGATACCGTCTTAGTCATCAATGCGGAGCTGATCGAGTTTTTGGAGGCCACCCCCGATTCGATCATTACCCTGACTACAGGCCGAAAGGTCGTAGCAAAAGAATCCGTCGATGAAATCATCGAAAAAGTTGTGGAATACAAACGTCGGTTCCTCCAGACAGCCCCGGAGGTTAGGTCCCAATAGGGGGTAAAGCAATGGACATCACCACTGTCGTAGGTCTGGTCGCCGGTTTTACCCTGATCATCATGGGAATTTTCAACGGCGGCGCACTCATCAACTTTTTTGACGTCCCGTCGCTGCTGATTACCATCGGCGGGACCCTTGCGGCCACGATGGTCTGTTATCCACTCAACCAGATCGTCGGAATCGTGGCCGTGATGCAAAAGACCTTCTTCCACAAGAGCATCCCCCCGACCGAGTTGATCGAAAAGATTGTGGGTTTCGCGGAGACCGCCCGTCGAGAAGGCATCCTGGCGCTGGAGCAGGCGGTTCAGGAAATCGACGATGCCTTCATGGGCTCCGGAATTCGGCTCGCGGTGGATGGCACCGAACCCGAACTGATCCAGACGATCCTCGAGACGGAGCTCTCCTTCGTGGACGAGCGGCACAAATCGGGCGCCGGAGTGTTCGACTTCATGGGCTCTGCAGGCCCGGCCTTCGGGATGATCGGCACCCTGGTGGGGCTCGTAAACATGCTCCAGAACCTGGATGACCCATCCGCAATCGGGCCGGGTATGGCCACCGCGCTCATCACGACGTTCTATGGCGCGGTCACCGCGAACCTGATCTACATCCCCTTTGCGGGCAAGCTCAAGGTTCGGTCCGCCGAGGAGGGTCTGCAAAAGCGGATGATTATGGAAGGCATCATGTCGATCCAATCCGGAGATAATCCCCGCATCGTCGAACAGAAGCTGAACGTATTCATCGCGCCTAATCTGCGAAGCTCCTCAGAAGAGGCGGAGGAGTAACGATGGCGAAGATGATAGATGAAGACGAATGTCCGAAGGGATTGCCGGGGTGGCTCGCTACCTTTGGCGACCTGATGTCCCTGCTGCTGACATTCTTCGTGCTCATCCTGTCCTTCTCCTCGATGGAAGAAGTCAAGTTTAACAAAGCCATGGGATCTCTGAAGGGGGCGCTGGGTGTCTTTGACTCCGAACCCGAGATGAGCCAGCCCATCTTCATCAGCATCCCCATGGTCCGGGGAAGCATCAACCAGTCGCAGAACATCCGCAAGGCTGCCGAGGCCCTCGAAAAGACCCTCTCGGACGAAGGGATGGAAGGAGATCTGGCACTTGAAGGGACAGCCACAGGCCTCGTGATCCGAATTCGCGCCCCCGTCCTCTACGATCTTGGGGTTGCGGAGTTTCGGGAATCCATCATCCCCGTGATTTCTCAGATCGGGGCGATCCTGAAGCTTTTGCCCAATAACATCGTCGTTCAGGGCTACACGGATAACCGCCCCGTCCGGTCGGGACCATTTCCGTCCAACTGGGAGCTCTCCTTCCAGCGGGCCGTCAATCTCGTGCGCTATCTCATCACGGAAGAGACGATCTATCCGCGACGACTCGCGGCCGAAGGATACGGCGAGTATCGACCGATCGCCTCGAACGCGACGGAGGAAGGGCGGCAGAAGAACCGCAGGGTGGAAATCCACATCCTCTATGCGGGGGAAGACGACGGAAACCTGAGAATTATCTCAGAGGTGTTCGAGGACTACGGCGTGAAGGGTTCGCGCGATGATGGAAGCGACATCATCAGACGAAGATGAATCGTCTGCAATACACCTGAGTAAGGAGTTTTCGTGGGCAAGCAGATAAAAGAAGATGATTGTCCTAAAGGCCTGCCGGGCTGGCTGGCCACCTTCGGAGACCTGATGTCTCTCCTGCTGACCTTCTTCGTTCTCCTCATTTCCTTCTCAACGGTCAACGTGCAGCAATTCAACCACGCGATGGGTGCCCTGTCCGGTTCGCTCGGTGTTCTATCTGGTGAGCCTCAACTCAGCCTCTCCATCCGGCAGTCCCTGCCCAAGACGGAAGGCAACCTTTCGCAGGCCGAATCCATGACGAAGGCCTCTCAGGAACTCGAGGAGTCGATCGAGGATGCAGGGCTTCAGGGCGATGTCATGCTGGAGGAGACATCTTCCGGCATCATCATCCGGATCTCAGACAAGCTGTTCTTCGACCTGGCAGAATCGAATCTCAAACTGGAAGCGCTTCCGTTGCTCGGAAAGGTCGGAGATGTCTTGAGTGGGTTGAGCAACCAGATCAATATTCAAGGGCACACTGACAATCGCCCGATCAACACCGAATTCTTTGCGTCCAACTGGGAGCTGTCTGGAATGCGGGCGCTTTCGGTCGCACGTTACCTCATCCAGAACGGCAAGATCGCGCCCAACCGGATCTCCATAACGGGATACAGCGAGTATCGCCCGCTGGTCCCAAACGACTCCGAGGAAAACATGAACCAGAACCGGAGAGTCGAAATCCACGTTCTCTACGAGAGTGGAATGGGCCTGAAGCCTACAGAGCTTTACAAAACGATAGAAGACCGCGGAGTCCTGATAGAAGGCAGGGAGAATCCTCCAGAACCCATAGAGTAGAGCAACCAAGGGTGGAATTGCGATGCCAGAAGAGAATGATCAAGACCGCCAGCTAGAAGAAGAGATGGCTGCCATGATGGAAGAGGAAGCCGCCGAAACCGGCTCGGGGGAAGCAGAGCCGGCCGCCGAAGCGGAAGCACCGGCCGAACAGGCTCAGGCAGAAACGGGTGAAGATGCGGAAGCTGGCCTTGAGGCGGACATGCTTCAGGCGCTGATGGAGGAAACGGGGGATCCAGAGTCCGCCCTGGAGACCGCCGTCCAGGGACCGATCCCGGCCGGGGCGATCGCTGCACAGCCGGGAAAGAGCCCGCTGACGGACATTAGTATTCCGATCTCCATTGAACTGGGCCACACCGATGTGGCCATCCACACTGTCCTGGGATGGACAGAGGGTTCGCTAATCGAACTCGACAAGGTCTCTGGCGATGCCGTGGACGTCCTCGTCAACGGAAAGAAGTATGCGATCGGAGAAGTGATCACCATTTCCGAAAACTTCGGTGTACGCCTGACTGAGATCTTCAACCTCGGATCAAGAGGATAGCCCTCCCGATACACTCACCAACAGCCCCTTCCCTCCCCTCAAGACCGAACGCAAGGGGAAAATCCAGCCGGTAAGGGGAAATCCCTGCCGGTCCATCGGCCAACTCCGCCCCCTTGTCCGGCAATTCGGACACGCCCGGTGACTTTGGACTTTTTGGATTAAATCGTTGTAATATCAATAGCTTATTCCTGAATTTGCGGCGCGCCCACTCGTTTCCCTTCCAGGACGTGCCCGGCATTCCCTCGCGAATCCCTTCCCTCCAGATCTGGCATATGGGTTGCTCTCTAGGAGGTGTCCCCACCCCCCTGAGGAGGGAAACCCGTGCCACTCTCTGCGTTATTGCTCACACTAAGCCTCGTCCTGGCAGTCTTCCCTGCCCCCGCACAGGGATTCCAGTTCAGCGACACCTACAACTTCAACCCGACCCCCGCCCAGGATTCGCTCTCTGCAGTATCCGATATCCCCGACCCTTCCAGCCTGGTCACGCGGATGGCTTTCTCCCTCGGAGCGGTCATTCTGCTCATCTGGGCAGCCCTCTTCCTCTTTCGCCGCCTCTCGAGCAACGCCTCCCCCGGCAGGGGAGCATCCCAAGTGACCGTTCTGGACAGGACCTATATCGCACCCAAAAAGGCCGTCTACATCATCCAGGTAGCCGGTCGAGTCCTCGCCGTCGGGGTCACCGATGCCCAGATGAATACGCTCACCGAGCTCGACTCGGAACAGACCCTGGCTGCCTATCAACAGATAAAGGAAAATGGCGGCCTTCCCCCGTTCGCCAAACTCTTCAACAACCTTCGGGGTCGCCTCTCGGGCGAACTCCCTAAAACGGAAAAGGCCTGATGACGAGCTTCAACAAATCCCTGCGCCGAATCGGAATCTGCACCTTCCTTCTGAGTATGATGTTCCTGATTCTCGTTTCGAACGAGCCTTCAGCGCAGGGCCTCCCACGAATCAGCATAGAGGTGGACGAGGCCTCAAATCCTCAAAACGCCGCGGTCACGCTTCAGATCATCTTCCTCCTGACCATCCTCACGTTGGCCCCGGCCCTCCTGATCATGCTGACTTCGTTTACCCGAATCGTAGTCGTCCTTTCCTTCCTTCGGATGGCCATCGGGACTCAGCAGATTCCACCTACCCAGCTCGTCGTCGGCCTTTCCCTCTTCTTGACCCTGTTCGTGATGGGGCCGACGTGGGAAAGAGTTTATGATACAGCGATTGAGCCCTACCTGGAGGAACAGATCGATCACAAGGTCGCCCTCAAGCTGGGCATGGATCCCATTCGTGAGTTTATGCTTCGAAACACGCGGGAGAAGGACATCGCGCTGTTCGTGAAACTGTCCCGCTCGCCCCGGCCGGCAACGCCAGAGGATCTCACCAACCGAGTGCTGATACCCGGCTTTGTCATCAGCGAACTGAAGACTGCCTTCCAGATCGCTTTCGTGCTCTTTATCCCATTCATCATCATCGACATGGTCGTATCCAGCACATTGCTCTCCATGGGGATGCTGATGTTGCCTCCTGTAACGGTATCCCTCCCGTTCAAGGTTCTCCTCTTTGTTCTGGTCGACGGCTGGCACTTGATTGTTCAGTCCCTCGTATTGAGTTTTAGATAACGTCCGTATCGGGAAAAGGCCGTGACACATCAGTTCGTTGTCCATTTGGGTCAAGAAGCCATCTATTTGATGCTTCAGATCTCCGCGCCCATGCTGCTCGCAGGCCTGTTCATCGGCCTGGGAATCAGCATCTTGCAGGCCGTCACTCAGATCCACGAAGTGACGCTCACATTCATTCCAAAGATCCTGGCGGTTTCGCTGGCCCTGATGCTCGCGCTTCCCTGGATGATCCAAAAGATGCTTTCCTTCGTTATTAGTCTCATGAACCAGATCCCCACGATCGCCGGATAGTCGCCTTCCCCATGAACACGACTTTTCTCGACATCTCCGTAAACCAGTTCCAAATCCTCCTGCTTGTGTTTACTCGGACGATCGGGATCGTGGCAGTCGCACCTGTATTCGGGCACAGGATCGTACTCTCGCAGGCCAAGGCGGGACTTGCACTGGCCCTTGCGATTGTCCTCTATCCAGCCATACCGATCACCTTGTCTCTTACGGTAGAGCTTATCCCTTACGCGATTGCAGTCGTCAAAGAGCTCATCATGGGGACGATGATCGGCTTCGTCGCGAGGCTCATTTTCTTTGCCGTACAATTCGCTGGGGAAGTGATCGGAATCGATGTCGGCTTTGGCGTCGTCAACATCATAGACCCGCTGTCGTCTGAACAGATATCCATCATCGGGACATTCAAGAACTTGATCGCAGTCGTCGTCTTTCTCCTTGTGAACGGTCACCACGTCGTATTGCAGACCCTGGCGGTGAGTTTTGAGATGGTGCCATTGGGCGGCATGCAGTTTACAGATCTGCTCGCTCAGGGCCTGATCCAGATGACCTCTCGGGTTTTCGTCATGGCAGCCAAACTGGCGGCCCCCGTCATTGCGGCGCTCTTTCTGACCTCCCTGGCCCTTGGCATCACTGCCCGCACCGTGCCACAGATGAACGTCTTCGTCGTCGGTTTCCCCCTCAAGATCGGGATCGGGATGGGGGTCATAATGCTCTCCCTGCCCTTTTTCAACACGGTCTTGATGAAGTTCTTCGCAGGTATGGGATCCGATTTCAGCATCCTGCTTCAGCAGATGTACAAACCCTAGCGCACACACACCTGAGAACGACCAGAGCAACTTCTGATGGCTGAAGAATCTTTTCAAGAAAAGACCGAACCCGCAACGCCACGACGCCGCGAAGAGTCGCGGCGAAAGGGACAGGTTGCCAAAAGCCAGGAACTCAACTCTGTCGTGGTGTTGATGGCCGGAATCACGAGTATCTACCTCCTCGGAGACATTCTCTATCGTGATTTGTCCGTCCTTATGACAACGACACTGGAGAGCGTGCACACTTTCGAGCTGACACCCACGAACTTCCAAGCACACCTTTTGGGATGGGGAAAGACGTTCTTTGGAGCCATAGGACCGATACTGCTAACCGTCGGCGTCGCAGCCCTGGCTGTCAGTCTGGCTCAGGTCGGCTTCATGGTGAGTGAAGAGGCATTGGTCCCCAAGTTCAACCGCCTGAACCCGATCTCCGGGGCAAAGCGAATCTTTTCAAAGCGTTCCCTCGTGGAACTGGTCAAAGGAATCTTTAAAGTCCTGATCGTCGGATACATCAGCTACCTTACGATCGCACCCGAGTTGCCACGAATCGCGATCCTCGCCGATGCGTCGCTGGGATCAGCGTTCAAGTTCATCGGATTCATGGTCTTTAAAGTAGGACTGTATGTCTCTCTCGCTCTCCTCGTCCTGGCCGCACTGGACTACGCTTACCAGCGATGGGAGCACAACCAAAGCATCAAGATGACCAAGCAGCAGGTCAAGGAGGAGCTGAAACAAACAGAAGGTGACCCACAGGTCAGAATGCGCATCCGTGCACTGCAAAGAGAGGCGGCACGCAAGCGCATGATGGATGAGGTCCCTGAAGCTGACGTCGTCGTCACAAACCCGACGCACTACGCCGTCGCCCTCCGATACGATATGGAATCCATGGATGCCCCGAAGCTTGTTGCCAAGGGACAGAACCTGATCGCAGAAAAGATCAAGGAAGTCGCGAAGCAGGCCGGTGTCCCCATCGTGGAGAACAAGCCACTGGCGCAGACGCTGTTCAAGGCCGTAGGGATAGGCGCAGAGATACCCGATGACCTCTACAAGGCGGTCGCCGAAGTCCTGGCTTACGTCTTCCGGCTGAAGGGAAACAACAGCATTGTCAACTAAGCGTGGGCGTGTCCAGGAGAAGGCCTTCTGCCTTGACTTAAGTGACACGTTAGGAGTATATTATGCAAGTGACCGGTAACCTTGGAGGTGAGGTGTGAATTCCCTCTTTGAAAAGCTCGCAGGGTATGCCGATGTCGTTTTTGCAGTAGGGGTAATCGGGATGATTTCGGTCATGATCATCCCGATGCCACCCGGGCTGATCGATGTCCTCCTGACATTCAATATTGCGTTCGCCCTGGTGGTCCTCTTGATGACCATCTACATTACCGATCCCCTCCAGCTATCAGTCTTCCCTGGTCTGCTCCTTGTCCTGACGCTCTTCCGACTCTCCCTCAACGTCGCCACGACGCGGCTCATCCTTGGTGAGGCCTATGCGGGAGAGGTCATCAACGCCTTCGGGCTGTTTGTCGTAAAAGGAAACTACGTGCTGGGACTGGTGGTCTTCCTGATCATCGTCATCATCCAGTTCGTAGTGATTACAAAGGGCGCAGGCCGGGTTGCAGAAGTCGCTGCGCGGTTTACCCTCGACGCGATGCCCGGAAAGCAGATGAGCATCGACGCCGATCTCAACGCAGGTCTAATCACCGAGGACGATGCCCGCGAACGCCGCCAGTCGATTGCCCGCGAAGCAGACTTCTATGGAGCCATGGATGGCGCCAGCAAGTTTGTTCGGGGCGATGCAATCGCCGGCATTCTGATCACCTTCGTCAACATCATTGGCGGACTCGCAATCGGCGTCCTCCAGAAAGGCATGGATGCCTCGAGTGCCGCCCAGACCTATACCATCCTCACGATCGGTGACGGCCTCGTGACGCAGATTCCTGCCCTCATTACCTCGACTTCTGCGGGCATCATCGTTACCCGCTCCACATCGAGAGCCAGCCTTGGGATGGATCTGGGCCGTGAACTCACTTCGCAACCTCGTGCCATTATGATCGCGTCTGCAGTACTGATCGGCTTTGCTTTCGTGCCGGGGCTGCCCTCTGTTCCTTTTGTCATCATGGCCGCAACGACTGCGGTCGTGGCATTTACGGCCCATAGATCCCAAATGCAAGAGATCGCCCTGGAAGAAGCCGCTGAAGAAGAAAAAGCGGCGCCGGAGGAGAAAGTTGAAGACTACCTGCTTGTCGATCCCCTGGAGATCAGGATCGGTTATGGCCTCATCCCCCTGGTCGACCCTGCGCAGGGAGGAGACCTGCTCGAAAGGGTCACGATGCTCAGAAAGCAGACCGCGCTCGACCTGGGAATCGTGATCCCCCCTGTCCGCATTCGGGACGATATCACTTACAGTCCGAACGAATACACGATCAACATCAAGGGTGTGAGCGTGGCACGCGGGGAGATCCAACCAAAAAACCTGCTCGCGATGGACCCCGGTTACGTGGAAGGAGAAATCGAAGGCACCGATACGACGGAACCGGCATTCGGACTCCCCGCGAAGTGGATTACGGAGGACGTCCGTGAACAGGCGGAGCTTCTCGGCTACACTGTCGTGGAACCGCCCGCTGTACTCGCGACCCATTTGACAGAGATCATCAAGACCCATGCATACGAGATCCCCTCGCGGCAGGACATCCAGACGCTGATCGACCAGATCAAGGAGAAGAACCCGACGGTCGTCGACGAGCTGATTCCGGATCAACTCAAGGTGGGAGGGGTACAGAAGGTGCTGCAGAATCTCCTGAAGGAACGTGTCCCGATTCGGGATATGCAGTCCATCCTTGAGACCCTTGCCGACTACGCCGGGGTAACTCAGGATCCGGACATCCTCACCGAGTATGTCCGGGCGGCCCTCGCCCGTCCGATTTGCCAGAACTACCAGACCGACGAAGGTAACATTCCTGTCCTCACCGTTGCACCAGAGTTGGAGCAACAGATCTCGGAGGCCACCCAGACGACGCCGGTCGGCATCAAGGCGGTCTTACCCCCCGACCTGACCAATCGATTTTTCGAACAGCTGGCCGAGGCGATCGATTCCATGGTTTCAAATGGTCGGCAGCCCCTGCTGCTCGTCTCGCCGAACATACGGCTCGCCCTTCGACGGCTGACCGAGGCCACCTTCCCCAATCTTGTCATCCTCTCCTACAACGAGATCATCCCCGGAGTAGAGGTCTTCTCCGTAGGTATGCTCTCAATGAGCGACGACAATGCGAATTAAAAAATACGTAGCCGACTCCATGCCGGAGGCACTCAAGCTGGTCAAGGCCGACCTTGGGTCCGAAGCCATCGTGCTCAACAAGCGTACGATTCGTAAGAGCAGCGCGCTCGGCATCCTCGGGAAATCGCAGGTCGAAATCACTGCGGCCGTAGACAAAGGCAAAGCGGTCATTCGGCAGGCGGGCGGTGCGCCTCGGCCCAAGCCCATGGCCAAAACTCCCGCAC
This sequence comes from Candidatus Latescibacterota bacterium, assembly GCA_965248435.1. Taxonomy (GTDB): domain Bacteria; phylum Latescibacterota; class UBA2968; order UBA2968; genus CBDFJH01. Next base: position 3,526,125 of record OZ252100.1, on the reverse strand, counting down.
CCGCGCCCCGATCGGGGAAGCCGCGAATTTCCAAGCGAACCCCCGTCCCGCAAAAGACCCGGACGGCTGATGCGGCCGACGCAGGATGGGCCGATCGGTTGTCCAGGCAGATCGAGGAACTCCAGACCTCCATGGAATCCATGGGCCAGCCGACGGCTTTGCAAGGAAACCTGATCCTGCCCGGCGCCCTCGATCCCCTGTCCAAGCGTATGTTGAACGCCGGCTTTGAACCAACGCTGACCGAAGAGATCCTGAAATCGCTGCTGCTCGCACCAGGCGACGGCGGGCTGGAAGATCTCAAGGGGCTCCACCGTAGAGCGGCGCAGATGTTGGCAGAACGCTGCCAGCCCCCATCTCCGACTGTCCTGGCCAAAGGCGTGAGAACGGTCGTTGCTTTGGTCGGTCCCGCCGGTGTCGGCAAAACGACGGCGGCAGCCAGGATCGCCGCGCAATACAGTTCAGAAAAGAAGGCACGCACGGCGTTCATCGCCGCGGACCCCGATCGGGTCGGCGGACTCGAACAGCTTCGGGCCTACGCCAGCATCCTCCAGACGCCACTGGACATCGCGCAAACACCCGAGGAGATGGGAGAGGTGATCCACGCCCGGCGGGACGTCGATCTCATCCTGATCGATACATCCGGTACGAGTCCCGTGGACGCCAAGCAACTGGAAAACCTGGGCAAGTTCCTTCGTGAGGCTGGTCCGAGCGAAATTCACCTGGTCCTGAGTGCCACCACCGACTATCGGCAGATGAAAGATTCCCTAAGCGCCTTCTCCAGGTTGGGTGCCGATCGCCTGCTCTTCACAAAGCTTGACGAGACCCGGCGTCTCGGTGCGGCTTGCAGTTTTGCAGTAAGATCCAAGCTTCCGCTCTCTTTCACGACCGATGGAAGGTCCGTGCCCGGCGACCTGCACCCGGGCGATCCCCGTCGTCTGGCGGTCGCAAGCCTGAACAGGAGGGCGAATGTCCTTTCCGGGTGAACCCGCAGCCGAAAGTGCCTCCGTCTGGGCGATCACCAGTGGAAAGGGAGGGGTCGGAAAGACGACCCTTAGCCTGAACCTCGGGATCTCCCTATCCAGGGCGGGAAGGCAGGTGCTCCTGATCGATGCAGACCTCGGTCTGGCCAATATAGACATCCTGCTTGGGTTATCTCCGGAGGCCACCGTAGAGGATCTCCTCCAGGGACGTGCCAGCGCGTTCGATGTCGTCGTGCCAGGCCCGGAAGGCCTTTCGATCCTTCCGGCAGCTTCCGGGTTATCGGAGCAGGATGCCTGGAGGCCGGGAGACCAGCAGACCTTTGCCGAGGAGATGCGGCGATTGGAACGAGGATTCGATTTGATTCTGATCGACACGGGCGCCGGAATCTCTTCGAAGGTCACCGATTTCGTCCTCTCGGCCGACCGGATGATCCTTGTCGCTGTACCTGAACCAACCTCGATTGCGGATGCCTACGCGATGGTCAAGGTCTGTCAAGCGCAGCGTGAAGACCTCGATGTCAGCCTTCTGGTCAACAGGGCGCGGTCGCCCCGCGAGGCGTTCGAGCTTCACCAGAACTTCAACAATATTGTCAATCGGTTCCTCGGCACATCGGTCTCAAAGGCAGGGCACGTCCTTGAAGACTCTTCCGTCGAGCAGGCTGCACGCAACCAGAGTCCCGTGATCCTTTCGCACCCAGACTCGGTTGCCGCCAGATGCATCTCGGACCTGACAGAGCTCCTCGCCCCTGACACGACGACACTTCGTCACACCGGGCCTGGACTTTTCGAGCGCCTGATGGACAGATGGGTCGCCGAAGCGGAGGCCGAAAGTTTGCTATGAAAACGACCAAAAAACAGAAATCGCACCTGACCAAAGCCTACGAGGAACAATCCGATGCCTCGGTGCGAGAGAAGCAGCTTATGAACTATCTTCCTCTGGTCAAATACATCGCCGGGCGAATCGCGATCGGCCTGCCGAAGTCGGTCGAACTGGACGATCTCATCAACGCCGGTGTCGTGGGGCTCATCGAGGCCTACAACAACTTCGACAAGAGCAAAGGCGTGAAATTTGAAAGTTATGCCTCGATGCGCATCAGGGGTTCGATTCTGGATGAACTCCGCGCCATCGATTGGGCACCCAGGTCTACTCGAGCCAGATCCCGCCAGGTCGAGAAGGCCATCGCATCCCTCGAAAACAGACTGGGACGCTCACCCACTGAGGAAGAAATCGCTGAAAATCTCGACATCTCGCTTGGAGATCTCTACAAACTCCTAGACGATGTCAGTTCAACGACCCTTCTGTCGTTGGACGAACTCACTTATGGCTCAGACGACGACAAACCTGTCCCCCTCATCGACACGCTTCAATCTCGCGAACGCTCTGATGCCCTCTCCGACTTGGAGCGGGACGAGATGCGCAAACTCTTGGTCGAATCCATTGAACTTCTGAGCGAACAGGAACGTCTGGTCATTGCGCTCTACTATTATGAAGAGTTGACGCTCAAAGAAATCGGACAGGTAATGGAACTGTCCGAATCCCGAGTCTCACAGATTCACACGAAATCCGTCCTCAGTCTCCGCGCCAAGCTCCGGATGCGGTTGATGCAGTAATGATCGATTTCCGGTTCCTCGCTTCGCCGAGTCATCGCTGAGGAAATCACCGTGCAAAAACTGGCCCAGAGATCCGAACAGACCGTGGACATGCGACAGGACCGCATTCAAGCGCTGCGCCAAGTCACCGAGAAAATCATTGGGCTGCCCACCCTACCGACCATCGTTACTCAGCTCATCGCCCTGGTCGGAGACCCCAAGTCTTCCGCGAGACAACTCGCCAAGCTCATATCCACCGACCAGGCCCTGACGGCGAAGATCCTGAAAGTCGCCAACTCTGCCTTTTACGGCTTTCCGCGCAAAATCGCGACGATCCAGCTCGCCATCGTCGTGCTGGGGTTCGAAGCGGTCAAAAACCTGGGCCTCAGTGTTGCCGTGCTTAAGCGATTCTCCAGCGGAAAGGAACACCGGCTCTTTGACCGGCAGAGATTTTGGGGCCACGCCATCGCCAGTGCCGTCGCGGGGCAGATGCTGGCGAAGAGGTTCAACTACAAGGTCGAGGCCGAAGCTTTCGTTTGCGGAATCCTGCACGACATCGGAAAGCTGATCTTGATCGAGTACTTCCCCGATCAATTCTCTGAAGCCCTAGAAAAGGCCGAGACTGAAAGTTTGACGATCGCCGAGGCAGAGGAGCAGACCCTTGGTGTGACCCACGCTGACATCGGAGGTTGGCTGGCCGAAAAGTGGAACCTCCCTCAAGCCCTCGTTGAGACGATCGCCTATCACCACAATCCCAGCGATCTCGAGAATCCTGAGGAGCTCCTCCTTCTCGTCCATCTGGCCAACGCCCTCGTGCGGCATCGCGGTATTGGAAACAGTGGAGATAGTCAGCCCGCCAGACTGGACGCTATGGTAGCGGGCCTGTTCAAGGGCGGGGAAGACCTCTCAGACGAAGCTCTGCTCGACCGTTTAGGCGAGGGTCTCGATGCCGAGCTTGACAAGGCTCAGGTCTTTGATGACCTGGGTGATTGAAGTAAAGTCGCGATTAAACCAACTGTGTGGACGTGCATAGACTGACCGCGGGCACTATGCCTAAAGAACCCCTTGAGGGCGTCTTGAACGCCCTTCTCCAACTCTGCGAAACGCTTACCGACACGCACGCTTCGGGCATCTTTCGGATCCAGGGCAAAGGCGCTCCCGAACTGCTCACGACGCGGAACGCGCTCCCCTCCTTTGAAGCCCGTGTTCATCAGCTCCACAAGAATGGCCTACTCAGGGAGACCTTCGAGATCGAAAAGCCTCTGGTCGTGTCTGAGGCGGATGTCCACCCCGAAGGTACTGGGAAGACCCTCGTTGTCTCACCGGTTGTGACTGAGGATCATCAAGTCCTCGGCCTCTTTGTGATTGCCTCCGACCGTGCACAGGACGATTACGCCGAGGAAGAACTTGACCTGATATCCATCCTGTCACGTCAGGCGGCGATGGCCCTCGAGAATGTGCGGCTCTACGATGCTCAGATCCGAACCCGGGAGAAACTCAAAGCCTCTCAGATCCAGTTGGTTCAGTCCGGAAAACTGGCCGCCGTTGGCCAGTTGGCAGCGGGCGTTGCTCACGAGGTCAACAACCCTCTCCAGATCATCCTGAGCCGTGTACAACTCCTGTTGATACGCTACGCAAACGAGGAACGTTTTACCGATGACCTGGTGCTGATCGAGTCTAACGTCAAGCGGGTCTCGCGAATCATCCGTAGCTTGCTCGACTTTGCCAGGCACAACAATGAAGAGGAAGAATGGAAGCCCGCCGATCTTGTCTACGTGGTCACACAGACAGCCAATCTCATGCAGCACTTGATGGAAAAATCCGGAATCGAAGTTCAAACACACCTCCCGGAGGGTGATTCCCCGAAGATCCATTGCAATGTAGGGGAAATCGAACAGGTCTTTCTCAACTTGCTTATCAACGCACACCAGGCGATGCCCAAGGGCGGGAGACTCGACATCGAATTGCACTCCGATGGCAAGAAATCCACCGCCCGCATCCGCGACACCGGGGAAGGCATCCCGGAATCCCATCTGCCTCGGATCTTCGATCCCTTTTTTACGACCCGCGAGGAGCAGGGCGGTACCGGGCTGGGGCTTTCCATCATTCACGGTATCGTCAAAAATCATAAAGGCAAAATCACGGTAGACAGCCAGGTCGGCGTGGGCACGACCTTTACGCTTGAATTTCCAAACTACACGTCCGAGGCTTCGTAAGCTCGGACTCCGCGAACGGACGATTCTGAAAATCTGATGCAAGGTATCGAAATTCTATACTGGGCCATCTCTATCCTCTTCTGTCTCGCCATGGTTTTCTCCATCCTGGTCTGGTGCCGGGGCTGGCGCAAGGAGGAACGAGAAGAGGCCCAGAAGCAACTCAAGGGCCTGTCCGTGGAAGTCGACAGACTCTCGCTCGTAGTGGAATCCCTACAACATGCCACCGCCTCTCTTCAGACCGCGGATGAACAGCTCAATGAGGGCTTTAAGTCCCTCGACGAGAGATTAGACCGAATAAAGGAACTGACGCCTGCGCCGCTCGAAGCCTTAGCGACACCCAGTTCCACTGAGTCTTCCAAGCCGGAAGCGGCGGACGAAAGAGAAGAGATCGATGACGACCCCTACGCAAGGGCACGAAAACTCTTATCTGAAGGCAAGTCGACCCGTGATGTCGCACGCGAGTTGAGCATCGGAACCGCAGAGGTCCGGATGGTCGCGCGCGTGATGAACCTGCCTGAAGAAGGGACCGCGCGTCAATCCGAGTCGTAAGGTCACTCTGGAGATCACGCACAACGCAAAAACCCCTGCAGTCCACGAGGACAGCACGGGTTTTCTTTTTTGGCCTATGCTCTTGCTTAATCAATCAATTCATCAGATTATCCGGCCTCCGTGTAACATCAACGGTCAACGAGCGACGATACCCGTAAAGGGCGCACTTTAGCTAGCCGTTGGCTCCAACCATCGCCGGCTCCTCCAGGCTTTCTGCCTGGCCGTTCCCTCCCGACTCATCGCCCTGTCCCAGACGTACAGACACGAGCTTGGATACGCCTGGTTCCTCCATGGTGATCCCGTGCAGGCAGTCGGCCGCTTCCATCGTCCCCTTATTGTGGGTCACAACAATAAACTGAGTCTGCTCCGAGAACTTACGAACCACACGTATGAATCGATCAACATTCGCATCATCGAGCGGCGCGTCTACTTCGTCAAGGATGCAGAAAGGACTCGGCTTGACCAGATAGATCGCGAAGAGCATGGCAATCGCGGTCAGTGCACGCTCTCCCCCTGAAAGCAGGTTGATGTTCTGAAGACGCTTTCCTCTTGGACGCGCGATAATCTGCACGGGCGCTTCTAAGGGGTCTACATCAGGCGCAAGCACGAGGTCCGCTTCCCCGCCTTCGAAGAAGGCCGTGAAGGTCTGCTGAAAATTCTCTCGGATCTTCGAGAAAGCCTCCAAAAACCGCGCTCTCGCCGTCCTGTCGATCTTCATGATGGTTCTCTTCAGTGTATTCTCTGCCTCCTCCAGATCTGCTCGCTGCTTTGACAAGAACTCGTAGCGCTCCCGCTGCACATCGTACTCCTCCAGGGCCGCCAGGTTGACTGACCCCATCCGGCGCAGCCGTTCCTGAATCTCGATCACCTTCTTATCTGTGATGTCAGCACTGAATTCTGGATCTTCCACCCGCCCGAGCGTCTGGATGTCCGCTTCGAATTCCCGGCGGATGCGTTCTTGAAGCCCTTCCGCACGTGTCTTCAGTTCAGCCAGCTCCACCTCCAGGCCGTGAAGCCGCCCTGTGCCTTCCGTGACCCCTGCCCGTTTCTTACGCAGCACTTCTTCCATTTCTCCCGCTGACCCCACCATTTCCTGCTGTTGCTCAGCCTGGCTGCTGCGTTTCCCTTCCAGTTCAAGGCGTACCTGGTTGAGCCCCTCCAGTTCCTCTGAACCGCTTTTTATCACATCCGCCAGATGTTCGCTTCGTTTCTCGCTCTTCCCGCACTCCTCTGTCAGCTGGTCGCGCTCCCTGACCCGCTCGGCCCTGGCTTCAGCCTGTCGCCGCGCCTCTCGCTCGAAATTCGACACGCGTTCCCTAAAGGAAGCGATCTCTACCCGGCGAGCCGACACTTTTTCCGCTTGGGTTCGCCGCCCGTCGTCCAGAGTCCGCAAGACTTCATCCGATCTTTGTGCCTCCGTCTCGTGCTGGCTGCGCTTTTCTTCCGGAACCTTCAGGGCCTCCTCCGCAGCAGCGATCGCAACGCGCAGCTGGCGCTCGCGCTGGTCGAGTCTCGCCGCTTCCTCCCTGAGTTCCCCAGAGGCCTTCGTCTGCCTCTCCACTTCGGAAAAGGCATTTTCGGAGTCTCGATGCAGGCCGGCGAGGCGGTTCCGCAACCGTTCCAGGACTGCCTCCTCCACATCTAAAGCCGCCGTCTCCTCTTCGCGGGCCCGCTCCAATCGTGAAATATCCAACTCCAGAGATTCTCGCCGCGATTCGCCCGCCTCGAGGCTGGCCTCCAGCCTTTCGATCAGCTTTACCCTGCCGATCAACCCCGTCTCCTGCCCGTCGGTGGCCCCGCCGTAAACCGTCCCGTTCGCGGCAAACACCTCTCCCTTCAGCGTCACGACATCGACCCCGACTTCACCCATCTTGTCTGCTACGTTCAGGGCCACCTCTGTGTCCCTCACGACCAGGGACCGGCGAAGCAGTTCACCTACGGCACTTCCCCCCTCGGACAGAATCAGGTCTGAAGCCCGGCCCACGATGCCCGGACCCGTCGGGACCTCCCAAGATACGCCGTTTCTTCGGGACATCCTGTCAAGTGGCAGGAACGCGGCCGCCCCCAGTTTTCCCGACCTGAGGTATGCGATCGTCTCGACAGCATCGTCTGTCGAATCCACGACCAGGCATTCCAGAGCCCTTCCCAGGGCCGCCTCCACAGCAGACTCGTGGTCCGACTCAACGACGACCAGATCCGCGACAACTCCCCGTATTCGTCCTGAAACGGGGGATTCACCCTTCAGCAGCTCACGCACACCCGCCGAATACCCTTCAAGCCCTTCGCGCAGCTTTTTCAGCAGGGCGAGCCGGGCGGCATCGGCCTCCAGCTGGGTCTTCACGCCGTTCCGATGTTCAATATGATCATACAGGTCCTTTTCCAACCGCTCCTTTGCTTCGGCGTGCGCCGTCTTGAGCCCATTATGCTCTTCGAGTTTCCGCTCTTCATCCACAATCTGTCGGGCCGCGTTCGAAGCCTCCGTCCTAGATTCCGTGAGACGCGCCTCCACTCGGGTCCGGTCCTCACTCAGACGCCCCCGCTGGTCGGTGACTCCTTTCAGCTCCGTCCTGGCCCGCTCGAGCGATACGCCCTGGTCTCTCAGCTCACGAAGTGCATCGATCAGCATAGCTTTTTCATCGTCTGCCACAGACCTGGCCGTCTCCAGCATCTCAGCGGCCCTTTCAAGGGCCGTCTCTTCATTCTGAAGAGCGATCTCGGTCTCTTCCAGCGCGCCCACGGCCTCCCGCCTGCCTTTTTCTGCAGCCTCCTGCGCCTGAACCGCCAGTTCCTCCCGGGCGCCCAGTTCATCCTGCCTCTCAGCAGAGCGAGAAAGAAAGGCATCGATACTCCTGGATTCTTCTTTCGCCACCGCAATCTCGCGGTCTTTTCGGTAGACGGTCTCCACGTGGCGGCTCACATCTGCGTTGGCCGCAGCCAGGGCATGGTCCTGGTCGGTCAGCTCGGCTCGGACGGCTTCCAGCCTCGCCTCGAGTTTGGTAACGTCGGCCTGACCGATTTCGCTGTCTTCCTTCAGAAAAGCCATCTCATCCAGCATCGGTCGCGAGCGATCGGACATCTCGAAGAAACGGAATCGTGCCAGCAGAATTTCCAGCCCTCTGAGCTCGTCTGACCGCGTCTTGTACAACCTGGCCTTCCGCTCCTGTCTGGCCAGATAGTTCACCTGCCGATCCACTTCCGTGATGATATCGTCCAGCCGGACCAGATCTTGCTGAATCGACTGCAGCTTGTTCCACGCCGACCTTCGACGGACCTTGTATCGAGTAACGCCCGCCGCTTCTTCGAAAAGCCGCCTGCGCTCTTCCGGTTTGTCGCTGATGATCTCGTCCACCATTCCCTGTTCGATCACATAGGCGTGAGAAGCCCCCAGCCCGGTGTCCATGAACAGGTTGTGGATGTCTTTGAGCCGGCACGGGAGTTTGTTCAGCAGGTATTCACTCTCCCCGGACCGGAACAGCCTTCGAGTGACCGTCACCTCTGAAAACTCCACGGGCAGCAAACTATCGGAGTTGTCGATTGTCACGGACACTTCGGACATACCCAGCGGCTTTCGCGTCCGTGACCCGGAAAAAATCACGTCATCCATCGAGTGGCTTCGTAGAGAACGCGGGCGCTGTTCACCCAGGGCCCATTTCAGGGCGTCCACCACATTCGACTTTCCGCACCCGTTGGGGCCCACCACGCAGATAATGCCCTTTTGGAGCTTCAAATCCAGCCGTTCTGCAAAAGATTTGAACCCGACCGCTGAGAGACGGGAAAGATACAAGGGTCAGCCTCCTGGGAATTCGCTAAAGCTCATCCCGGAAATGGGCACTCGAAAGCGATGTCTGCAGGCGAGACAGATCGAAAGGCAAGGTACAGGGAGAGGAGAAAGCCGGGGAAAAGAAATCGGTGACGTGCAATTCGATGACAACTCTTCCAGATGTGTCTAAAATACAACATCTTGTATACACAGTCAAGAGCTTTTTCCCATAATGGGGGTCCAGGCGCGACCGATATCGGGCCGATCCTCCCGGATCAGCAATTGACATCGCAGTCCACCGGCTCTAACTTTCAATTTTGTCGCCCGGTTCGGCCTCCGAAGCCATCAGGATCTGACTCTGATCCGAAATCTGCCTTCCTTTGCAGGAGAATATTGAAATGAGCAGGTTGTTCCTGGGGCTCGACTCGAGCACGCAGAGCCTCACCGCGGTCGTTATAGATCTCACGAGCCGAGAAATCGTCTACGAAGATTCGGTCGGGTTCGACGAAACGTTTCCCTCCTACGGGACACAGAATGGCGTGCTCCCTCATCAGGACCCCAGGGTCGTCCACACTCCACCCCTGATATGGGTGGAGGCGCTGGATGTCCTGTTCGAGAAGATGAGCGACGCGGGAGTGAGGCTGAGCGAGGTCCTGGCCGTATCCGGGTCGGGTCAGCAGCACGGTTCCGTCTACTTGAACGACGAGGCGGCAAAGGCCCTCGAGGGCCTCGATCCCTCGAAGAGCCTTAAGGAAAACCTGGAGGGCGTTTTTTCCCGGCAGACCTCACCGGTTTGGATGGATTCATCCACGACCCGGGAATGCAGTGAGATATGCGAGGGGCTGGGCGGCCTTGGGGCGACCGCAGAGGCCACAGGGTCGACGACCTTTGAGCGCTTCACCGGACCCCAGATCAGAAAGTTCTTCAAGACCGAGCCGGCTGCCTACGAGGATACAAACCATATCGCGCTCGTCAGTTCGTTCATGGCTTCCCTTATGGCAGGAAGGATCGCTCCGATCGACCACGGCGATGGCGCAGGTATGAACCTGATGGATATCCGAACACGGCGGTGGCACGCCGGCGCGCTGGAGGCCACGGCCCCCGGCCTGGAAGGCCGTCTGCCTTCGCTGGCCGAATCCTGGACGTGCATCGGCTCCGTCAGTCCCTACTTTGCTGAAAGATACGAGTTGAACGCAAACGCGAAGGCGCTGGTCTGGTCGGGCGACAATCCAAACAGCGTGGTCGGGCTGGGTCTGATTCGGGAGGGCATGGTCGCCATCAGCCTCGGAACAAGCGACACCTATTTCGGAACGATGAAGGACTGCCGCTTTGACCCGAGGGGTGAGGGACACGTCTTCGTCTCGCCCACAGGCGACTACATGACGCTCATCTGCTTCAAGAACGGATCCCTCGCGCGAGAAAAGGTCAAAGATTCCTTTGGGTTGGACTGGGACGGATTTTCCAGGGCGTTGTCTACGGCGCCTCCTGGAAATGACGGCAAGGTCATGCTACCCTATTTTGAACCCGAGATCGTACCGAACGTCCTCGAGCCGGGCGTGAGAAGAATTGGGCTCGAGGAAGACAACATTTCAGGCAACTGCAGGGCGGTCGTTGAGGCGCAAATGATCTCCATGCGCATCCACGCGAAATGGATGGGCGTCAGCACCGCGAAGATTTATGCAACGGGCGGCGCTTCGGGAAATCGAGACATCCTGCAGGTCATGGCCGACGTCCAGGGATGCCCCGTATACCGCTTCGAAACGACAAACAGCGCGGCCCTTGGCGCCGCGTTGAGGGCGGCCCACGGCTACCTCCTTGAATCCGGAAACGAAATGCCCTGGGACGAGGTCGTGTCGGGGTTTGCAGATCCTGTTTCCGGGTCGGCCATCAACCCGGCTCCCGATGCTCGGGAGATCTATGCCAAGTTGATTCGGAAATACGAGGCCTGTGAGGCGGAGGTCACCGGCGAAAGAAATCTGTGATGCATTCTGAAATCCCCCTCAATCCCTCCCTCGACTCGCAAGCTCGCTCGGGACAGGCCTTTTGCAAAGGGGGAAGAATCTATTCCTGGATGGGTACTCTTTTCAGAAAGAGCAATCTCCCCCCTTTCGGAAAAGGGGGGCAGGGGGGATTTGTTTCCATGTCAACCATCGACCCTAAATGGCGGCCGAAGGAGCACTTTGATGAAGCGTCTTCAAATCGAACCAGAGAGCGGCTTTCGGATCCTGGCCACGACAGACCGCGGGCAGGCCGCAACCATGGTCCTCGAAGCCAGGGAGGCAACGGGAGGACCACACAATAAGCACCGCCAAAGTGATCAGTGGCTCTATGTCATCTCGGGTGAGGGCAGGGCCATCGTGGGAGAGAAACAGACCGATCTCCAATCCGGAACGCTCCTCCTCGTAGAGGCGGGCGAAACCCACGAAATCGTGAACACCAGCGATCGACCCCTCGAGACACTGAACATATACACGCCTGCGGAGTACTGAACCGTGGAAACGCGAACGATAGATGATCTCCTGAGTGATACTCACGATCCAGACCACAGAGTTCGTAAGCAAGCGGCCAGAGACCTTTGCCCTTGCGAGATCAAGATGGACGACCCGAGGGTTTGGGACCGGATTTTCGAATTGACATCTGACCCCGATCTGAGCGTGCGAAGAATCGCGTTCCACACCCTGATCGACGGTTCTCCGAAAGCTCGGGAGTCGGAGGTCCTATCCGTAATGGAAGGCCTTCGCAACGATCCAGACCGAAAGCTACGTCGAGTCGTGCGCAGGAGACTGGCCAGGTACCGAGCCACTGGAAAAATCAACGAGGATCGCACATAGCGATGGGCAGAGTCTTGAGTGGATGCGAATTAGGAGTTCGGATGTTCAAAGGGATGTTCACACTGAGGAAGTCGCTAATTGTTCTCAATTCCTGAAGTAACAGTCTGACGTAAAAGGGACAAAACAACTGGAATCATATGTTGAGCAAATAGCCTACCACTAAGCCGTAGAAGAAATGAATCGTGCCACTCTAAGAGTCGCCCCGAGCATATCGTCATGGACTTGGTTTGGCGCATGGCGACATATTCAACATAGTGATACGAATTTAAATGTCCGAGAACTTGATAAGCATCTATCTCAAATCGTATAATAACTACCTCACAGGATCGTACAACTATCCAGGCAGCTAAAACTTAAGCGGGGTGTTGGAGAAGAGAATGACATCGCAAGAGCTTGCAGAATTCATTCAGACGGCGATTTCAACCTTCACCGACGTCGAGCTACTCGGGGCCGGAAAGGCGTATCACTACACTAATCACGCTGCTGCTATTGTCCAATCTGGTCGGTTCTTAGGTGCTCCAATTGATGCGGAACTAGATAAGACTCAGAACCATTTAGTTTCACCGCCTGCAACGGCCGATCCGGGGGTCGTTTTCGCGTACGAGCAGTTCGAGGTCGCTAAAGAAGAAGGGTTTGGCTGCAAAATTATCGAGGTGAATTTTTCCAGCGCCGTGCGGGCAACCCATGTCCAGGAGGCTGAGCTGGATGCACCTCCGGCTGTGCTCATCTTAAACACTGAAATCGCTAGCTTTAACCTGATGGCGGCCGGCTAAAAAGGCGTTGCAGACCAACCGCGTTTTCGAAAAGGAACGTATAGCTGGCTGTCCGTCTCGATGTGGGGATGTACTTCGATGTTCCGACTCAATGGATCGCTGCAGACTCATCCAGGGTCTGCGGGTAGCGTGCGCGGCTTCGTAAGGTGTCTAGTTGTAGGGAGAGGGTGCCATGACAGCTGGTCTATACTTCGTCGGACGGACTCCGTCTGAGATTGCCGAGCCCTATCGTGGCAAGAAGAAACTGTATGGTAGCGAGCTTCTAGATGGCAGGCTGATCCAGAACGCTACCTATGAGCATTGTACGTTTGCGAATATCAGTTTCAAGGATGTAACGCTCCAACAAGCGCGGTTCCTCAACTGTGCATTCCTCGGCTGTTACTTCCGGAAGACCCAGCTGCGGTCATCGGTATTCTCGGCGTGCAGGTTCATCGATTGCGAGTTCCCGGGCACTTCCATCAGTGCGTGTGACTTTCGTTACGCTCGCTTCACAGGTTGCTACGTTGACTTCCACGAGTTGGAGAACAGCATACCGCAGGAGCCGAATCTGCGAGAGGCCCTCGCACATGACCTCGCGCGGGAGGCTGCAAAGCTGGGACACGCTGCGCCGGCAAAGGCTTATCGTCTCGTTGAAGTGGCTGCCCGCGAGGCAAATCTCGCCGAGTGATCAAGCACGCACTTGAGTTGGCAGGAACTGCCGAGCTTGCATATACGGCGCGCGCCCGCTTACTTCGAGCGGTCCTCGCATGTACGCGATATGCTGCACGGGAGGCCGGATTCCACGGACCTGTGTTTCCTGGCCACTATGAGCTGCCTGCATCCGCGCCAGCGCAACTTCAGGAACTTTGCAAGGTTGCCAATGTGCTGCTTGACCGGACTCACTCCATCTGCCAAGCAAGTGAGCCACTCGACGACCGATGGACAGACGGATGGGCAGAGGTGGTATCCGGTCTCAAGCGACTCTACGAGCTGCTGTCATCAACGTCTCGGCGAGAAGTGGCTTCTTACTAACCAGCGGAGTGTCTGCTCTTTCCGGAGTCTATTGGATAAATGGAGTTGCCCTCACAAACTGGATGAAACCGTGGGGTGATATCTTGCAGAGAATCAGCTATGTTTTGGGCTTCATGCTGACCTGCACAATTCATGTTAGTCCGAACGGAGACGTTATTACACCTTAAGACCGTACGGGACCTCATTAGACTCACCTCTGAACACCGTTCGGGACAATGCCAACTCTACGCAATCAATGAGGGAGGAACTGACATGACCGTGAGAAGACCAAAGCCAAAACACATCATTTACTTAATCTTAGGCTTTTTTGCTCTTACCGGCGCAACATGGGTGATCTCCACCCTCCTCGACCTTGGGAAGGATGTGGTCATAGATGCTTCTCACCAGGAAAAATACATTGCCGTGGTGATGTCAAAGTCGGACGAAACGTTCACCATACCGACTGAGTTCCTGACTGGCTTCGGAAGCAGCAATCACTTGAAAACAAAGGGAGGAGAAGTCGTAAAAATATCCTATAGAGATGATCATTACTCAGTCGAGGAAGCGGAGCGGGTCGCGATGGAACTCGTTAACGATGAGAATTGTGTGATGATCATCGGGAACTCGAACAGCGAGCTCACCACCGTTACACTTGGCGAAATAGTCAGGTCCTCTAGCAGACCCGCATTCATCTTGCCAATTGCAACTGCGACCCAACTCACAGCAATCGCTCAATCCGCAGGGTACAATGCCATGCTTAGGATGATTCCAGACAACGAAGACCAAGCAACTCAAATCAAGAGTTTCATTGCCAAGAGGACAACGAACCAGAGAGTCGCAATCCTGGTTGACGAGGAAAACCGGGCCTACTCTGAGGACCTCGCGAAGAAGATCTCAGCCAAGATTAGGAAGAATGGCGGTCAAATTATATACAAGAAGAACTATGGAGATGCGAGTAGACTGGTTGATGACTTCGAACGGCTTCGCGACCATGCTCAATCTCCTGAGATCCTGATCTTTGTTGGAGTTTCGAATAACGGCCTGCTTCTCATCGACGAGTTAGCTACTTTCGATATCACCGTGCCGGTCGTCTTCACGGATGGTTGTACAGTCGAAGAACTTATCGAGAGATCGGCGACGCTGCGAAACGAATCATACTTCCTGTCAGCTGTCACCATTTCGGAAGGGCAGAAGAAGGCAACTTACGAGCCTATTGGGGCCGATGCCTATAAGCTGGCTGAGATCATCATAAGTGGCGTCAATGGAAACTCGCGAAGATCCATAGGAGAGCATGTCCAGGCGGATAAAAAGGATATCATTATTCACGGTGGCGCCGCAGGGAATTATGAATTCGGTCCTGACGGAAACAACACGGCGATGAGGTTCCATGTTTACACGCAAGAGGAGGGCCGGTTAAAGGAGGTTTCGGGCTATTGAGAATGTCCAACAAGCAATCAGTTGTCCGTGGAAGGAATGGCGAAGAGGAAGCAGTGTTACTCGTACCGCTACGATGCCTGCAGCGAGCCGTCAGGGCGCGACGGGCACTGTGCCAATGCTCGCACCCGAGGACCTGATGATCCCCTCAAGAAACCGTGACTCCGTTCAACTGATCCAGCCACGCCATGTCTATGCGCCGGATCCGGTCGATCACCCCCTGGGTCACGTGTACATGCCAACGTCGATCCTGTCTGTCCAAGCACGCCTGATGGCTGCTGGATTTGAGGTAGAGTTGGTGGATGAGAACATTGACCAGGCGCGAGAGTTCGAACCGTGTGTTGGCATAAACTTGGTCGGCGCGCCTTACGTGGAGCCCACGATTCGCCTCGCTAGCCGGGTCCGGGAGCAGCGGCCAGAGGCCACGATTCTCCTCGGTGGCCAGATTATCTCCGGCTTCACCGAACATCAGATGGCTGACCTCTTCGGCGGCAGCGTCGTCAATGGAAACTCGCCGTGTGCTCTCAGCGGAGCATTGGGATTGGGGCCCGGCGCAGTGCCGACACCGGAGAGCGTCTCTCTGCTTTGTGCCTATGAGCAAATATCAGATGCCACCATGCGGCTCTACCTATCGCAGGAGTTTGCATTCTACCTTTCGCAGGGTTGTCGCTACAGTTGCAGCTTTTGCGCCGCTGATCGTACTCGACCAGACAGTGTTTCGGGCGGACCTGCTCGAAAAGTACAAGAGCGCTACAGAGAGCTCCAACGTATCCAGGAGGACCTCACATATCTAATTGAGCGATCGAAGAAGCTGGGGATTTCAAGCCTACAACTCTATCTAACAAACCTTGACCTCTTTCAATCGCCGTCCGAGGTTCGTGGTGTCTGTCAGAGTATACTGTCCGTCCTTCAAGAACAACAAGGGTTCAAGCTTCGGATGAGAGGGCTCTCGAACGTTAATTCCTTCCTCAGTGCACATATGCGTGAGCCCGATCTAATCGCTGATCTAGCACGCGCCGGTCTATGCCGCATTGGCTTTGGGGTGGATGGGGCGGTCTCACGGGTCTGGAAGGCCATCCGAAAGCCTCATGGCTCGTATTCACCCGCGGAGGCCATTCGAGTCGCACGGGAGTGCTACGGCATCACCGCGGAAACGCTCATGGTTTTCGGTCACGTCGGAGTGGATGACGCTGATAGCCTTGAACGTGCGGCTGAATTCGGACGAAGGATGGCTGATGAGCACGGTGCTCTCCCCCGCCCGCACGTGGCTAAGGGGATTGTACCGGGAAACGACGGTTGGTTTGACCCAGCAAATCGTTCCACCATCCGTTACTTTCTAGATACTCCACGTACCTTTCAGTTGCTGGATTTCACCGCGTTGCCGGCGCCCGTGACCCACCCTGATGCTGAGTTTCGCCACCTGGTAACCCACCATTTCCTCAACATGTGTGAACTCAAGGAGTGTGTCACCCAGTACGTGCTTCCCGAAGACCCGCACGCGACGCGTGGTGAGCGGGAGCGGGCAATGGCGTTCAATGTCGGCCGATACGATCTGTGATATGACCATAAGGTTGTTTGTTCTGATGGCGAAGGAAGGGGAAGGACGGTATCTGTGATTCGACTGGTGTCTTTGGGTGTAGCTGCTGCCTTCTTTTTCTCTAGCACCTTCGTTCTCAATAGATGGATGAGTGTAGAAGGTGGGCATTGGTTTTGGACCGCTGCGCTTAGGTATGCGTACGTGTTCATACTTCTCACACCTTTGATCGCATTCAGGTACGGACGGCGGAGCTTGTGGGAATCCGGTGTGTGCCTTGTTCAATATCGCTGGTTGTGGCTTGTTGCTGGGGGCATTGGATTCGGATGCTTCTATTCTGCCCTCTGTTTCGCGGCTAGCTTCGCTCCTGGATGGGTCGTGGCGACAACTTGGCAATGCACGATCCTCGCGACTCCTCTTGTGCTTCGCGTGTTCGGCCGACGTGTACCTAGCAGAGGCGTGCTCTATGCCGGGATAGCAGTTGTCGGGGTGCTCTTGGTAAATGCTTCACAGTTCGGACGATTCTCTCTGGAAATAGGGTATGGCGTATGACCGGTGCTCCTCGCAGCGACGTGCTTCCCTTTGGGAAACACACTATGCGGACTCGCGAAAAGTGGTGGACACGCAATTGTTCCGCACATCGTTCAGCCGCCCATAGGTAATACATTCTGCAGAGTGTGGATGATGACAGCTGGCGCGATACCGGTTCTGATGGTAATCGGTCTTCTTGCACAGCCTCCGGCCCCAACGGCAGAACAGCTCGCTAGTACCGCATATGTGGCGATATCAACGGGAATCGTTGCGACGAGCATTTTCCTGTACGCAAGGCATAGCACGACGAGTCCGATGGCAATCGCCGCAGTAGATGCCACGCAGGCCGCAGAAGTGCCTTTCGCACTCATAATAGAGTGGGGCCTGTTTGGTGGCAATGCGCCGTCATTGACCGCGGGGTTAGGAGTAACCCTAGTTGTACTCGGTATCGGTTCATATGCCTTCGTTCACGCAGACCAAGACGGCGGATAAGGAGTGAAACGACATCGAGGACCTTTCGGAACCGGCAGAAATCGGAGTAGTCGTCGGATTCTACGGAGACGTGGTTCAGCATTTGAGAGAATGGCAACCCACTGCGCCCAAGCTGAAGAGAAGCGAGATAGAAGAAGAAAAACGATGACTGCTTCATCCGCCGAAGGTGTCGAAGACGAGTGGGCGGCGGCACGAACAAGCCGATGCAAGGACGGCGCCTCGCACCGCGACAGATCTGCAAAGTGCTAGCTGGACAAAGATAAAATGACAACACTCTTTCTCAGCTACTCCCATGAGGATGGCGTCTGGGCCGATGCCTTTGCTTCGACACTTGCGGCGAAGGGGATTCTCCTATGGCGAGATATTGATCACCTGGACCCTGGCCAAGTGCTCACGACCGAGATATCTCGTGCAATCGATCGATCACAGGGTTATTGTGTATTGCTATCGCATAAATCTCTCGACTCGTGGTGGGTCCAGGCCGAACTGAGCGCGGCGTTCGCCCGAAGGGGTCTTGACCCATCATTCAGACTTTTCCCAATTCTACTGGAAGACAATTGTGTTCCGAGGATCCTGTCTGGTTTGCTGTATATTGACGGTCGGGTAGGGACCCCTGAGTCGATAGCCGATCGCATCGCCGGGAAGCTTCAACCCCTTGAGTCGTCGTGCGGTATCGAGCTTGGCGACTGGGAACCCATTCTATCGGCGATCGAGGCAGACCAGTTCGTCGAGGAGCCGGCCTCACATCGATACGGAGGCTGGTCAAAATCGTATTCCCAGAACTACCTTCCCCTTTCGTTTCCTGACCACGTACCCGATTCGGTATCTCAAGTCGACAGCGTTTCAGTCACGCACTGGATGATTAGAGGGTTATGCAGCCTGAAGCGTCTCTTTCTGCGAAGTTCGGCATATCCTGATTACTTGGATCGTATCGACCGACGACTGACGCTTGCAAGGGGTTACCTTCTCAGGCACTTCGACGGCAAAGGGGCTGGCCTTATACAGATGACGTCAACGGGTGAAACGATTCGCGTAGACGTCCGTCACTCAGCAACATTTGCAAAAGCGCTTCTCCAACTCTCACATCAGCGCCCAGCACCGATCAAGCAAGCGATTAACTTTTGTCTGCAGGACTTATCCGTGGGGGACCACCGTGTCCCTACCCATGCTGAGCGACTCCATTTGATCGGCCTCGTGCGATCTCGTCCTGACCTGAGAACTTCATGGATGACCAATTCACGTCTTGATCAGATTCAATCAACTCTCGAAGAGAATCTCTGCGAAATGGCTCTCGCCTACGAGTCGGAACGGGGTGAGGCTCGGTTGTTCGGCCATGAGAAGCAATGGCATATGTCGGGATACTACAGTTGGTGGGTTCTCGACGCCTGCGGCGACATGCTGATTGCTAGTAGCAGTGACCAGACTCAGAAGACTCTGTCGAGTGTGCACACCGGTCTACGTGGCCTCCATGTTGATCTCGAATCTCACATTAGTGGCTATCCGCTCACTATTCACGGCAGTCCAGATCTTGGGGCTTCGGCCCATATTGGTGAGGTTCTTCTTCGCCTGTGGCCTGCGGACCACAGGGATACCGTAGAGCGCCTCAGCTCCTACGTGGCGGAGCAGGCTTTCGGTAAGATGGTGTCAGACTACAAACACGCAGAGCTTCTTTGGTCGATCCCCCACTTCTTTGAGAGGGTTGAGACTTTAAGGGACGAAGTCGGTTAGCAACTCGCCGATGGCTCTTCTCGGACCAGAGCAATAAAAAAGGAGATCAGGAAAGTCTCCTCATGCAACCCAATTAGCGACGCAGCGGCAGGTAATTCGCGCTGCCGCTGATTTTCCAGCGTCTAGGTTGTAGTTAACTATCGAGGAATCGTGCTCATGCCTTAAAACATTTTTCTCAACACAGCCCTAAACTGACAAGGTGCCCAGATTCTGAGAAGCTCTGAGACCGGAGTCAAACAGACAAGCAGGCATGATCTTCCTTCGCCTCGCACTTCGAAGTTGTCCACTAGGTGTTACTCATGGCAAGCTACAACATCGCAGTCCTCTCAGGTGACGGCGTCGGGCCGGAAGTCATGGCCGAGGCACTCAAGGTCCTCGACGCCCTCAAGTCGCCCTTTCCGAACCTGAGCTTGAGCCTGACCGAATACCCGGTCGGCGCAAAATGCTACACGGAGACCGGAAGCGACCTCCCGGAGGATACGCTAAAGGCCTGCCGGAAATCGGATGCGATCCTTTTCGGCTCTGCGGGAGATCCAGATGTCCGCTTTCCCGATGGCACAGAGATCACGCCTCAAATTACCCTGCGATTCGTCCTGGACCTGTATGCCGGAATTCGTCCGATCAAGAGGTTTCCCGGCATCTCGCCCCTTCTTGCCGACGATCCTCCCATCGACTATGTCATCATGCGCGAAAATACCGAAGGCCTCTACGCCTCCTGCGGCGCCGGCGTCAGCGTGGGCGACGACGTAGCGGTGGATAACCTGGTGATAACGCGGACCGGTACGGAACGGATTGTGCGCTATGCCTTCGAAATCGCCGGGCAGCGGCAGGGTGCCCCCAAGGATCGAAAGCGCCGTGTCACGTGCGTCGATAAAGCCAACATCCTAAAAAGCATGGCCTTCTTCCGAAAGGTCTATGATGGTGTGGCCGAGAACTACCCCGATACAGAACGCGACTACGCCTACGTAGACGCCTTTACTGTCTACCAGGTTAAAAAACCAGACTACTACGACGTTGTGGTCGCGGAGAACATGTTTGGCGACATCATATCTGACCTCGCGGCTGCGACGATCGGCGGGATGGGGATGGCCCCGTCGGCCGACGTCGGAGACCGATACGGCGTCTTTCAACCCTCTCACGGCACGGGCCCGGACATCGCCGGCCAGGGCATTGCAAACCCACTGGCCCAGATCCTCTCGGCCGGGATGATGCTCACCTGGCTGGGAGCGCGTCACGATGACCAGGATGCCGCGACCGCTGCGCGGGCGATCGACGCGACGGTCGGGCAGGTACTCGAAGACCCGTCGAACCACACCGCCGACCTCGGAGGAAGCGCCTCGACAGAAAGCGTCGGGAGTGCAGTAGCGTCTGCGATTGGAAGTAAATAGCTCTACTCGCCAGCCCGCGGGCGGCACTGAAACTCTGGGAATATATCACTTAACTCGCACCAGGGCCGCGGTGTGCGACTCCCCTGCACCCAAGCGCGTTCCTCCTCCCAAGGGGTTGGGGCCCTCTGTGGGACCGGGTGAAGTGCGGGGGTGGCGGCGCGGGCGAATGGAAATTCGCGGGGTGGGGGCGGGTCCCACAGCGGGCATCTGGTGACGGGAGGAGTTCCGGACTATTGCTGCGTCGGTGCTTTCCACTGAAGGTAAGGTGCCGCGGCCCAAGCCCCCCCGGCGTCTGAGGGGCGCCTTTCTTTTGCCTACTTTTCTTGTGGCGAGACAAGAAAAGTAGGCCGCCGGAGGCATGATGTTTTGTGAGGTGGGGTGAAGAGCCGGAAAGAAAGGAGGCCTGGCTTGGCAGACAAGCTGTTTCCCACGACCGTAATCGGAAGCCTGCCTCGCCCAGAATGGATTCGCGAAGTGATCCTGGATCGGAAGGAGGGTCGGATTTCAGAGGAGGATGTCGACAGCCTGCTCGACGGCGCGGTCGAATCGGCGATTCGGCTTCAGGAACGGGCCGGCCTGGACGAGATCACCGATGGCGAATGGCGCCGGGAGAGCTACGTCAAGATCTTTGCCGAACGTGTGCGAGGTTTTCAGTCCGACCTTAACCCCAGCGACGGGGTGTTGTCCTACCCGGCTGTCGTCGCACCGATCGAGTATTTCCAGCCTCTGGCGGCCGAGGAGGTCCGTTACACTCGGAAACTGACTCAGCGAAGGGTCAAGGCGACGCTGCCCGCGCCCTACATCGTCGGCCGGCGGATGTGGCATCCTGATCACTCGAAGGCGGCTTATCCGAGTCCCGAGAAGCTGATGGCCGACTGCGTGCCGATCTTGCGGCGGGAGATCGAGGCGATCCGCGACATCGGAGCCGACACTATTCAACTCGACGAGCCCTGGCTCAGTACGATGGTCGATCCGAACTTTCGCGAAAGGGAGAACGTCACCGACCTGCAGTACGAAATGGACCTCTGCGTGGACCTGATCAACCAGACGGTGGACGGAATCGAAGGCATTGCGACCGGAATGCACCTCTGCCACGCCCACTTCGACCACAAGCACGCCACTAAGGGCGGCTACGAACTGATTATGCCGGCCCTTCAGAACGTTCGAGTAGGTACAATCTCGATGGAGTATGCGACCCCGGATGCAGGGGGCCTGGAATCCCTCTCACAATTCCCCGAGAATCGACGATTGGGTCTCGGGTGTATCGACCACTGCGACACTCACGTTGAAACGGCCGAGGAAGTCGTGGCGCGCGTGGAGGGCGCGATGCGCCACGTGGATGCAGAGCGCATCACCCTGCACCCGGATTGCGGGTTCTCCCCCTCGGTTCAGAATCCGATGGACCTGGACGAAGCCTACTTGAAGCTCAGGTCGATGTGTGAAGCGGCAGAGATATTGCGGCAGCGTTTGGGATGAAGCGCTACATCAGCTGGGTCCAATCTCTCCCCAACCTCTCGAACTGATCGTAAAACGATTCCCTGACTGAAGCCGCTAAAGGCCCCATTTCCGCCAGCTCGACGTTCCGCCGCGCGTGCTCCGCCTTCGTCGTCCCCACGATAGCTGTATCGATGACGTCCGCAGACAGCGTAAATCGAAGCGACAACTCCTGCGGGTCCTCAGGAGCGCCTTCGGGTACCTGAAGCCGCTGCGCACGCTTCCAGTAGAGATCGGAGTACTTGTACGGGGAGGCGGACTTGCCGAAGGCACCGTTGGCCACGGGGCGCTTTGCGATCACGCCCAGCCCCGCCTCTTTCGCTGCGGGCAGGATTTCCTCCCTTGCGCTTTGGTCTACGAGGTTGAACGAAGTCTGAAGCGTATCGAAGACCCCCATCCGTACTGCCTCGAGGGCGTCTTCCCCGTCGCCGCTGTATCCGACGTGTCGTGTCTTCCCTTGCTCCTGCGCCCTCAGAATCGCATCGACTGCTTCTCCTTCAAGGAGCACCTCCTTCGAGCAGCTGTGGAGCTGGAGCAGATCGAGGTAGTCCGTCTCGAGGCGCTTGAGAGACCGGTCGACGCTCTCGGAGATTACCGGCCTGGACCATTTCTCTCCGCTCGCCCCTCCGGTCACGTGTCCACACTTCGAAGCCAGGATAAATTCGCTTCGCCTTCGGCCGATGAATTTGCCGATCCATTCCTCGCTCTCGTGATAGCACGCTGCTGTATCCACGAAGTTGATGCCCAGATCCAATACGGTGTTCAGCAATGCTTCGACCTGATCGGGTGGAACCTCATCCGAACCGATTCTGGCGCCTCCGAAACCGATTCGACTGACGTTCATCGTCGTCTTCCCCAAGGTCCTGAATTCCATAGCTCACCCTCTCTCGACCGAGTGCTTGTTCCTGCGTCAGGCGGCGCGAGATAGCACAAAATTGAATTGCAGCTTTCTCCGTGATTCAATATCTTGGTGATGTCAAGATCGAATTTCTTCGTACTCAGGAGCAAGCCATGCCCCTGCGCGTCAACACGAACCTCGGAACAAACGTCGTCCGTCGCTCCCTGAACGTCAACCTCCGCAAGCTTGAAAACAGGATCAAGCGGCTGGCGACCGGGCTTCGCATCAACAGTGCCGCGGACGACCCTGCCGGTCTAAGTATCAGCGAGGGTCAGAGGGCGCAGATTAGCGGACTGACGCAAGCCGTCAGGAATGTCGAGCAGGCGACCAATTTCCTGCAGCAGGCCGGCGGGACCCTCAACGAGGTCAGCGGAATCCTTGGCCGATTGCGAGAGCTTTCCGTGCAGGCCTCATCTTCCACCTTGTCCACAGAGAACCGCTCCACCCTGCAGACTGAATTCTCGCAGCTGACGGCTGAAATCGATCGGGTGAGCGCTTCCTCATCACCGACCGCAAATCCAGTCACCTTTCAGGTGGGAGCGGACGCGACGCAGGCCAATCAGATCAGTGTTGACGCTGACACGCTGGCTTCTTCTACTGCCGATCTCAACCTGTCCGGCGCCTCTGTCGCCACTCCGGAGGCCAGCCGACAATCGATTTCCCAGGTAGACCAGGCGATCTCGAGAGTCTCCACTCAGCGCGGAGACATCGGCGCCGTTCAGAACCGCCTGTCGTTCAGCCTCCGATCCAGCGAGAGCGCGATCGAGAGTCTTCAGGCATCCGAGTCCACGATTCGCGACGCCGACGTTGCTCGAGAGACGACCGCGTTTGCACGTTCCCGCATCCTCGCCCAGGCCAACATCGCTCTACTGGCGCAGGTGAACGTTCTTCCACAGAGGGCGCTCTCCCTTCTCGGTTAGCGCCGATCACAAATCGATGTGCGCATCGCCCTCCGGGTTGACTTCCACAACATACCCCGCTTCTTTGTCCACCAGGTTCAGCAACGGTTCGCCTTCGCAAAACCGCCTCACGTTCTCCACAATCAAATCCATCCGCCTCGGGATAATTCTGGGTGACGACCCCGCCACGTGGGGCGTAATGACGACGTTTTCCATCGCCCACAGCGGATGACCCTCGGGCAGTGGCTCCTCCTCGAACACGTCCAGACCGGCCCCGCCGAGCGCTCCTGCCTCTAGCGCTTCGGTGAGCGCCTTCAGGTCCACCACCTTACCTCGTCCGATGTTGATCAGGATGGCCCCGGGTTTCATCACCTTCAGGGCCACCGCGTCGATCATGTGTGCGGTCAGAGAAGTATGCGGCACGCAGATGGCCAGGAAGTCCACCTGGGCCAGCATCTCGTGAAGTCGATTAACAGCGTAGACCGCCTCGACGTAGTCCGGCCTGGCCTTCGGGGCGGGATCAAGACCCAGAATACGCATGCGGAACACGCGTCCCCGCTCGGCCACGGCCAGCCCGATCCCACCCAATCCGATAACGCCCAACGTCGTCCCGGCGACGTGGATCACTTCAGCTGACTTCGCCCACCTTCCCTCCTGTTGTCGGCGCACGTAGTGATGCAACCCACGGGCAAACGAGAGCAACAACGCAAAGACGTGGTCCGCAATCACATCGCTGTAGATCCCTCTCACATTCGTTACCGTAACAGAGCTCTCTCGAAGCTCGGGGAAGAAGAAATTGTCCAGACCGATGTTCTGCGCCTGAATCCACCTCAGCTGCGTCGCCGCGCTCAGAATCGCCGGCGTCGGGTTCCCGCAAAAGGCCACCGCATCCCCTGCTTCCCTCAGTACCTCCTCTTCTGTCTGCGCCGCAAATGCGTCAACCCCAAGCGCCTTCACCTTCGCCATCCATTCCGCTTCCAGGGGAGGCCAGAATACGATCTTGATCGGCATGGTTATTTCGCTCCCTCGGTCACAAAATTCCCGTCCGCATCGACCTTCACATATCCCCACGGGAGACCCACATCGTGGGGAAACACCACCAGCCAGCCTTCATCTGAAGCCTGCATCAACACCTCTTGTTTGACACGATACGTCTCTTTGGGGTAGAGGTCGAAGGCCATGATGTAGATTGGACGCAAGTGAGGACTCATCGGAACCAGGTCCCCGATGAAGCAGACAGTTTCTCCACCCGACGTCACCACGACAGACTGGTGCGCGCGGGTGTGTCCGGGAGTGATAAACGAACGAATGCCGCCGCAGACGTCGTGGTCCCCATCCACCAGCTCCAGGACACCTGACCGATCGAGGGGAATGAGATCTTCCTCCGTAAAGTAGCCACCGGACGTCTGGCCGTCGGCATTCACCGCATCGTCCCACTCCTTCCGTTGAACGACATAGCGGGCATTGGAAAACGTCGGTAGATACTCACCACCCTTTGCCACCGTTGCTCCGCCCGCGTGATCCATGTGGAGGTGGGTCAAGACGACCTTGTCTATCTCGTCAACAGCCACGCCCGCATCCGATAGCGACTCGACGAGTCCGCCGGGCGGCTCGATACCGTAGATCTCCTGTTCCTTTCCCGTGTGCTTGTCTCCGAACCCCGTCTCGATCAGGACCGTCTCATCAGGCGTGCGTACCAGCAGGCAGTTCATGCCCAGCCAGATGCGATTTCGCTCATCCGGCTTTGTGCGCTTCTCCCAGAGCACCCTTGGCACGACGCCAAACATCGCCCCTCCGTCCAGTTTGAAGCGTCCCGCATTCAACAGCCACACTTCGAATTCTCCGATTCGCCTTGGACCGGTTGCGCCCATGTCGACATCCCTTCCAGCACGGATGATTACATCATTAGAGTGTGTCCACCGAAGTAATTACCGACGAAATTTCGATCATTCAAAGCAAAAAGGAACGCTCAACAGATCCGTCACATTCGCGGGAGGGTGACCAAAATCGCTATCCAAGACCACGGACCGCTAACCTCGCGAATCAGTCCATCCATTCGGCGGTCTGCCGTCTGCAGTCTGTTGTCCGCCTCAAAGAAAAAGCCCCGGAGTTTTCTCCAGGGCTTCGCCTCATCGCTGTTCACTACGAAAGGTTAACTATATATATCCACCAGCTGACCAGGACGCGTCACTCCCTGGTCGAATGTGATTTGAGACGGTCCGCTGACGTCAGGAGGAGCGGTCGAGTTTATGTCAGAATCATTCGATCCGGTTTGCTCGACCTCACCCATTCCCTCGATACCATCTTGACCTTCGGACCCCACACCACTGACACCCGAAGCCTCGGCTCCAGAGTCCCCCGGAAGGCTATCTTGACTCACATCGTCCCCTTCTCCGAGCGATGGTGTCTCTTCGGGGCCCGCCGCTTCGTCCTTCTGGATGCCTTCCCCCTCGCCTTCCGTTATCAGCTCCTGTCGCGCCTTCGCTTCCATTCGGGAAGCGGCGGCAGCGACCCGGTGATCCTGAGCCGAGGGATGTGCCGGAGCGAGCGCCGCCCTTCGAATGACCTGAGCCTTTTGGATCGTCGCCTGAGAGTCATCCTGAACCTCGGAGGCATCAACGCCAACTTCACCCCCTACGGCGTATTGCTTCCCATCTGGTCCGGTCTCATACTCGAACTGTGCAGCGCCCTGGACGTAGCGTCCGCCCGCTGCTATGTGGGCCTGTTCGTGAGCCCTGACCTCCCGATCACGCTCCTGGAGACGCTTGACCTCTGCCTGATCCTCTTCAGGCAGATCTGATCCAGGGCGGGCAGATGCCTCCCCTTCAGTCTTTTCGCGTTCAGCTTCAACGCCAAGTTCCGAGGTGGCCTGCTGGGCACCCTCACTCGATCCAGGAGGCGAGCCGCTCACTTTGGCCCCTTCGTCCTCCACCGCTTGTGCGGAGCCCGGTTTCTCAGCACCGAGAAATTTGACCCCCGCTTCAGAGGGTTCGAACCGGTCTTCCTCTGTGAGCGAGTTTCCGGGAGGCCTCTGACCTTGCTGCTGCCCTTCCTGGATGCCCTCACGGAGAGTTTGCGGTCCGGGGTGTGAATATGTCTGTGGAATGGTATCGATCTGCATTGCTCGTAGCCTAGGTTTGAGCGTTCTTCCCCTATTCCCATCATATCGGCATCCTCTTCAGTCAACTTGACTCCTTTTTTTGGTCCGCATATATTACACCCGCCTCAGGTATCCAGGATTTGGACGATGTTTCGATGTAACATTGTGATAAACCTGAATGTTACGTCCATCGTAACCAGGGAGGAGAGACGATGCCTTACGAGGACCACAAAAAACAGGCTCAGGCGCCGGTGACGTGTGCTGTGGTCACGGTCAGCGACACCCGGACGGAAGCAGACGACAAGAGCGGGAAGGTCATAAAGGAGCTGCTGGACGGATCCGGCCACAAGCTGGGATCCTATCAGATCGTCGCAGACGATCCTGATCAGATCCGACGAACCCTGGTCGAAATCGCCGACGGGGAGGCCTGCCAGGCCGTTCTGATGAACGGTGGAACGGGAATCGCGGCGCGGGACACGACATATGAAGCCGTCGCGGGTCTTCTGGAGAAGAGACTCGACGGATTCGGAGAGCTGTTTCGGTCCCTGAGTTGGGAAGAGATCGGCTCAGGAGCGATGCTCTCGCGCGCCGTCGCGGGCGTCTACCGAGATCTCATGGTGTTCTGCATGCCTGGCTCTTCCGGAGCTGTGCGCCTCGCGATGGAAAAACTGATCGTACCCGAACTCTCGCATCTCGTCTGGGAGATCTGGCGCCAGAAGTGAAGCGGGCCCTTCTGTCCTTAAACAGTTAGTCTTCGATAGGGACTTACCATGTTTGTCCCAAAGAGGATGTTCCTCGTTCGGGGGGTGGGCATTCACGCCGTAAAGCTGAACAGCTTCGAGTTGGCGCTCCGGAAGGCCGGTGTCGCCCACTTCAACCTCGTGCGCGTGTCGAGTATCTTCCCTCCCCAGTGTCGGCTGATCAGCAGAGAGGCAGGCCTGAAGGAGCTGTCCCCCGGTCAGATCGTCTTCTGCGTGCTCAGCGAGAATGCGACGAACGAGCCGAACAGGCTTGTTGCCGCTTCTGTCGGCGTTGCCATCCCGAAGGACAGGGAGCATCACGGCTACTTATCCGAACATCATAGCTTTGGAGAGACATACAGCCAGGCAGGAGATTATGCGGAGGACATTGCCGCAGAGATGCTCGCCACAAGCCTCGGTCTGGAATTCGATCCGGACGGAAGCTGGGACGAAAAGCAGGAGATCTGGAAAATCAGCGGTCTTATCGTGAATACTCGGAACATCACTCAGAGTACGATTGGCGACAGGCATTCACGCTGGACGACCGTGATCGCAGGGGCAGTCCTCCTTCCTTGAGGACCTGAAGAGAGCCAGGTGTAAAAACTCAACTTAAAGTTCTGAAGGCAAATTCGTGTCTGAGATTTCCCCCGAAAAGATCAAACCCGGGATGTTAGTTTCGGACCTCGTTGACGAGACATTCCTCGCCTACAACGGGGCGCGTCTCAGAGAAGCCTGTTCACTTTTCTCGAAACGAATCCTCCGGCCCGATGTCACCGTCGGCTTGAGCCTTACCGGCGCCCTTACCCCGGCCGGTCTTGGTATGAGTTGTCTCATCCCGCTCATCGAAAGCGGGATGGTAGATTGGATCGTCAGCACGGGGGCCAATCTCTACCACGACGCACACTTTGGATTGGGACATTCGATGCGTCGCGACAGCCCCTTGCAGGACGATGCCCGACTCAAGAAAGAGGGTGTGGTCAGGATTTACGATATCCTGTTCGACTACCAGGTGCTACTGGATACGGATGCCTTCTTCAGGAAGGTCATAAGAGGCGAACGGTTTCAACGCGTGATGGGGACCGCCGAGTTCTACCATCACGTCGGAGGATACTTCAGTGAACGCGCTAACGCTGTAGGCAAGAATGAGAAAAGCCTCCTTGCAACTGCATACAAGGCTGGCGTGCCGATTTATACCTCAAGTCCTGGCGATAGCTCGATAGGAATGAATGTTGCAGCGGAATCCCTGAGGGGGAATCGGCTCCAGATCGATCCAAGCATCGACGTGAACGAATGCGCGGCAATCGTCTACGATGCGAAACGCTCTGAAGGGAAAAGCGCGGTCCTCATCATCGGCGGGGGCTCACCGAAGAACTTCATTCTGCAGACCGAGCCTCAGATTCAGGAGGTCCTTGGACTGGACGAAAGCGGTCACGACTATTTCATCCAGATTACCGACGCCCGTCCCGACACAGGGGGCCTTTCCGGCGCGACGCCGGGTGAAGCAGTTACGTGGGGAAAGGTGGATCCATCCGGCCTTCCCGACACCGTCGTTTGCTACTGTGATGCTTCGATCGCCCTCCCGATCCTCTCGGCGTACGCCCTGGAGCGCCACAAAGGTCGCTCTCTGCGAAGGCTCTACGACAAGCGGGAGGCCCTCCTGTCCCAACTGAAGAAAGACTTTCTATCCGGAAAAGATTCATAGTCCTCTAACGAATCTGACTTGCCACGATCCACGAACGACGATCAACGATCAACGATCAACGGCCTCCACTTACTTACGAACCAGCCCGCGTGAACGTTGTTCTTCAGAGATTCAGCAGGAGCGCCAGCAATAAAGCCGCGCGGCTCGGAATGGAATCAATATAAATATGCTCGTGATCTGCGTGTGCCCCGTCGCCCAGTGTACCCAGTCCGTCCAAAGTCGGTAGACCTAGAGAGGCGCAAAAATTGCCGTCACTTCCACCCCCTGTCGAACCTTCCTCGAGCGCCAATCCGAGCCCATTCCCGATCTCTTTCGCTCGCTCGAAGAGCGTCCCAATACCGGGACTCCGCTCCATGGGTGGGCGTTTGAAACCTCCCTCGACACGGATACGTGTCCCAGGGGTGAGCGGCTTTGACTCCAGAATCGCAACCTCGATGCGTCCTGCTTCCGAGACGACCGATACGCGTACGTCTATCTCCGCCCTGGCTCGGGCAGGAATGACATTGGGACGCGATCCTCCTCCTACAACACCAACGTTGACAGTGCTTCCCCGCGAGGCGTCTGCCAGACCATTCAAACGAAGAATCTGCTGTGCCAGTTCAGAAATCGCGCTGCTGCCCCTTTCAGGATCGATGCCGGCGTGGGCCGCCCGACCCTCGATCTCCAACAGGAAATATCCAACGCCCTTCCGTGCCGTCTTCAGGACACCTCCGGGCAACGGGGATTCCAGGACCAGGGCGTATTCGGCCTCCCTGGCGTGTGCCTCAACCAGCTCCCGGGAGGTGGGACTGCCAAGCTCCTCATCCGAGGTAACGAGCAGTGTAACCGGTCGTGGCAGGATCAGTCCGAGGTCCCTGATCGCGCGCAGTGCAAACTCGGCCATGACAATGCTGGTCTTCATATCGAAGATTCCAGGCCCGAAGGCCCTGTTCTCCTCTACCCGAAAGGGGCGAGCGGCGAGCGTTCCGGACGGCCAGACGGTGTCTGAATGACTCAGGATGAGCGCCGATCGAGTGTCCGGAGATTCACAATCGGCGGCGTAAACGGCTAACACCTGGTCGCCACGGGTTTTATTCGGAACAATGGAAACCTCTGCACCGGCATCCTGAAAGTTAGACTTGAGGCGTCTCGCCATTTCGTCGAGAGCGGGCTTGTCCGTACTTGGTGTTTCGTGTTCCACGAGCTCTTTTAGTCTATCCAGCATGGCTGGAAGGTTCTCGGTGAAGTATTCTGTAAATGCGGTTTGCATATCCATCACCATCCAGGAAATCAGGTCAGCGAAGCCGTTCTCGTCGTATGCCGCTGAATACGATCTTCCATGGCTGCATAGCCCAGCCCGGGTAGTTTTGGTAGCGTTATGCAGCCGTCCACGGCACGAATCGGGGGATCGATCAAATCTTCAGCGTAGTACTTGTCCGACCCCGACACATCTCCCGGAATGCTAAAACCGGGCAGGCTTGAGATGGCCACGTTCGCGGCGCGTCCGATGCCATACTCGTGCATCCCGCCACACCAAACGGGAACACCGCGGCCGTGACAAAGATCGTGGACGCGTTTGGCCTCCAGTAGTCCGCCCAGCCGGCTGACCTTGATGTTGATCACCCGGCAGCTTTCCAAATCCAGCGCCTTACGCGCATCCTCGGATGAATGAATACTCTCGTCGAGACAAACAGGAGTTTGGATCTCTCTTTGAAGCTTGGCGTGATCCACGATGTCATCGTGTGCTAAAGGCTGTTCGATCAGCATCAAATCGAATGCATCAAGCTCCTTGATGACGGACAGATCCGAGAGTCGATAGGCCGAATTCGCATCCACCATGAGCGGGACATCTGGATAGCGTTCCCTCACACGTCTGACGACATCCACATCCCGACCCGGAGCGATCTTGAGTTTGATGCGTCGGTAGCCTTCCTCGAGGAATCCATCAATAAGATCGAGTAAGTGCTGTATGTCCCTCTCGATGCCCAAGCTGACACCGGATTCAATCGCTTCCCGCGTCCCGCCCAACAGGACGTGCAGGGCCTGTCCCTCCGCTTGAGACAGGATATCCCAAAAAGCCATCTCGAGCCCTGCCTTCGCGAAACGATTTCGCTTCACCTTCTCATACTGGCGCAGTAATTCTTCTACGCGACTCCAGGGCTTGCCAAGAACGAGCGGAACCAGGAAGTCATTCAGAATGTGCCAGCAGGTCTCCGTCGTCTCTTCGCAGTAGAAAGGATCGGGCGGGACCGCACACTCACCCCATCCCACGAGGCCCTCCGTGTAGGCCTTTACGAGAATATGGTCCAGATGTCTTCTTTTGCTCGAACTGGTCTCGAATGATCGAATGAGCGGCATCCTCACGATCATCAAATCAACTCGTTCAACCTGCACGTCAGGCATCTCCCGTCATTAATTCCCCAGCTGGTTCAGCAGCTCCGTGTCAGCCCTTCTGGCTACCAGGAATTTCCTATCCCCCACCTCCCCGACATCAGTCAAGACGTACTGCCCTTGCCCAAATCCCAGGTGGTTCTGAAAAAATGTGTCGGTTGCCTCCCGCCAGGCCCACGCCTCCTCCGCTGACTCCTTTTGCAGTGCGGCCCAGTTTCCCGGAATCTCGAGCGCGATCCCCGGAGCATCCCCGTCCAGCCCCTCCTTCTGCCAATCTCTATCCAATTTCTGGATCCCCTTCTCTTTCTCCAGATCAACCACGCCGGGCCCCGAGCGTTCAGAAAGTGCGTTCCGCACTCGCTGCGAGTCGACAAGCCACGTGATTCCAAGCCTGGAAGGCGCTACCTGGTTCAGCTCATTCCTGAAGGGGTAATGATCCGGATAGAAATCGAAGGAAATCGCTCTCAATCGGCCAAAATTGAGTCGGGCATTGGCGAACTGCAGGGGATCAACGGTCCAGTTGATGACGTCGATTCCCTCGCGACGGGCAGTCTCCGCCTGAGCCCTTTTTAACGCGAATCCTACCCCGAATCTTCGGTATTCCGGAAGCACACCCAACAGCTGGGATTCGACCTTGAGGCGCCCTTCGGATCTCAGTCGCCAGATTTCAGGGAGCAAAGGTTCACCAAACTTATAGAATCCAAACAGAAATCCGGCCGGGGCGCCCCTGAACCTCGCGACAAGAGACAAGCTCGAACCAAACCCCTTTGAATGAATGTCGCTCGGGTAGAGGAAATCCCGTTCGCCGCGCCAGATCTGGTCCTGCAGCCTCGGAAATGCCAAGGCCTCTTCCGCATCTGGCAGACCCACGTCGAGATCCCTCACCTGTCCGGACTTTCTACTGGCATACGTCTGTTCCGAACGGGGGTCATAGAACACAGCCTCGTCCTTCCCAAGCAGCCCGCTCGCTTTGAGGACCGATTCAGCCTGGCCTATGTCGAGATCCCTGACAACCCGGTGGAATCGCAGCGTGAACTGGCGAGAATGTGCTCCAGAAGAGAGCGGGAACACGAAACCGACCGCTGCCGGTTTCTGTTCAAGCTCAAACAAAATGATTCGACCATCGATACTCGGAAACGTGGCCTTCAGGAAGTGTGGAGGGAAGAGGGCCGGATTGTCTGGAGCACCCAGCAGGGTGCGGAGGCGATCGACCTCATTGCCCCAGCCGCCGGGCGCGGCGTTCAACAACACAGGTTCTAAAGTTGAGTTCATTCTGATGGCCGAATCGAGCCCGCCAGTAGGCAAAATTCTGGAAAATCGTTGCTGGAAAATGACTTGGAATTATCCTGTCATCCTATTATCTTAAAAGCCAATTGTCCGCATCCTCTTGGATTTCGAGAGCATCTCCTCCCCCCCGCAAGGCGCACATCTCCCCAAGACGTTTAAGATCGTCCCTCCAAATCATACCGTCAAGAACATTAAGGGGTCCCAGATGGAGGACTACCAGGAGGAGTTCATCGAGTTCCTTGTCCAGACGGGTGCGCTCCGCTTCGGTGAATTTCGACTCAAGAGCGACAGGATTTCACCCTATTTTTTCGATGCCGGGCAGTTTAACTCCGGTGAGGATGTCGACCGACTGGGATATTTTTATGCCTCAGCGTTCCAGGAGTTGAGGGACGAGGTTACCATCGTGTTTGGCCCGGCATACAAGGGTATCCCGATCTGCGTCTCTACGGCCATCGCCCTGAAGCGACGCTTTAACGTGAGCTCCTGCTACAGCTTCAACCGAAAAGAGCACAAACCACACGGGGAGGGCGGTTGGGTTGTTGGAAGAATCCCGACGGAAGAAGACAAGATCGTCATCGTAGACGACGTGATCACCGAAGGAACGACAAAGATTGAGACCATTCAACGGCTCAGGGACACTTCCTCTGCCGAAATACTTGGGCTTATCGTCGCCCTTGATCGTAAGGAGAGAAAGCCAGACGGCGGAAGCGCTTCCCGTGCGCTTGCGCAGGCGACCGGAATCGAGGTTCGATCGATCGTCACCATTTACGAGGTTATAGACCACCTGGCAGCACGCAGCGTCAACGGGAAAGAAAAACACCTCGCCAATGTTCAAGACTACCTGCAACGGTATGGGGAGACGTAGATGAGTGATGAAACGGAAAGTTGTCTACACGACGATTTACACAAGATCCAACCCATAAAGCGCTTGTGCCATGGCTGATGATGAACTTTTAGATGAGGAGGAGGACGAGGAGCTTAACATCCCGGCGATTATCATTGCCGTGGTGCTCCTCCTCGTCATCATTGGTGGACTTGTCTGGTTCTTCTTCATAAGGGAAGTTCCCGTGGAGGAATCGGCACTGCCAACCTGGGAACCTCCTGAGAATGTGTCAGCAGACAACATCTATGACCTGTTTCCGCAGCTGCTTATCAACCCCGTAGACAGCCGGGGCCGATTCTTTTTGATTCTCAAGATCAACATCCTGTTCCAAGACGCCGATATCTTAGTCGAACTTCTAGACAAACCCTGGATCCTCCCCAAGGCACAAAACATCGTTATCGACATCTTCAGCATCTACACCAAGGACGAACTCCGTACACCCAAATTCAAGGAAGAGGCCCGACAGGAGATACTATCCGAGTTTAACGCGTTGCTTGGATGGACAGAAGGTGCGGCTGCGCTCGTGGAGGAGCCCGTCCCGCCGCCGATAAAAGATATTTACTTTGAACGATACATACTGCAGTAGTCGGTTTTTCCCCACTACGGGCCTCCATTTCCAGAAGCCCCTTTCAAGATCTGAATGGCCTCATTCGTCGTATCGATAATATGTACTCCCGACGGGATCACGAATTCAAACAGGCTTTTATCCAGCTTAGGGTTGACCACCATCTCCTCAAACCGCTGGGATAGGACCTCCTCACCCGAGGCATCGATGAAATGAATCGACCGCATCATTCCGTCCTTCGGGTGAATAAAGACGCGGGCCTTCTTCGGGACATCCGGTAGTTCTGCGTGAAGTAGGGTCACCTGAGGCTTGGCCTCGAAAACGCGGTAACTCACGTCATCGACGACCTCTGTTCCCATATATCGAATCTGCTTCCACTCAAGACCTCGGAATGGACGGGTAGGGTCAGGGTTGTCTGCATCCGCCTCCAGACCTGTGGCCTCGAAGACCCTCCCGAGATTCGTTCGCGAAGCCACCTTTTCCTGAGCATCGTAGATCCAGAGCGTGCCCCCATCCGAGACAACTGTTTGATTCGTTTCGCCGGGCAGGACTTTATCGATGCGCATCTTTCCCGGGACCATAAAATATGCAGTGCCGTTGATCTGAAATTTCTGACCCATCAAATGAACGACAGTGACAACCTTGCAGCTGCAGGCCTCGACTTTTTTCAATCTCTTTTGAAGTGAGACCATCACGGCATCGGTCTTTGGGTCTTCAGTGGAAAGCTTCCCTGCCGGGGCGGGGTGCGTCTCCAACAGGTAAAAAATGATCGTCAAACAAATCCAGCCCAGTCTGTTCCTAACCATCACCAGCTCCTTCTAAGTTAGGCCATGAGAGAATTTATCCTTCGCGCACGACGGGGCCGAACGACACCCGATTTTTCGCTGGACGACTTGCGTAGAGCAGGGAGAATGGAAATCGTGGCCCATTGCGTGGCCAACGCGCTGTTCTATTCAAAGCAGATCCGCTCCCGGACGGTCATCCACGTCGTCCTGGACGGCCCAGGAGATCCTCCAAAGACGCTCAGATTCGAAAGCGAGACGCTCGGCACTCTGGAAGGATCGGACGAGCGAGGCATCTGCTCGATCATCAAAACCCTTCTCGGGGAAGGACTGGGCCTCTCGCCCGGGCAAGAAAAGGAGGTCGACAGTGGCCTTTTTGTTTGCAAAAAAGGTTTTGAACCCCTGGTCAAAGAGAAATGTGCTTGTTCTGTGCCCTACCTTTTGAAACCAGACGGCACAGACGTTCGGACGATTTCTTTCGATGCCCATCCCGTCTTCGTGTTCAGCGACCATCTCGCGATGCCGAAAAAGAGCGACAAATATCTCCAGCGACTCGGCCTCCAATCCATGAGTGTGGGTCCAAAGACCCTCTTCGCCTCTCAGTGCATCGTCCTCGTCCACAACGAGCTCGACCGCCAGGGTGTAGCGTGACGCCCTTGCAGACCGATCTCTGGACCCGGCTCTTGGAGCTTGCTCCGCTTCACATTACGCTCCTGATTGTCACGGGAGCAGTCATCGGCTTCTGTATCGGAATGACCGCCATTGGCGGAGGTATACTGGCCGTGCCTGCATTGGCCATGGGATTCGGTTTAGACGCCTCGATGGCGGTGGGGACAGCCAGCCTTTACACCTTTCTGACGAAGATCTTTGCGACCTATCGCCACTTCATGCTCGGAACGATTCGCTACAGGCTGTCAGCATTCTTCTTGATGGGCGCAATCCCGGGAGACGTAATCGCCGCGTGGGTTGTAAACGAGCGTGCTGGAACCCAGGATCCCGAGATAAGATTGTTGTTTCAACAAGACCTGATGGTCCTCGTTGGATGTGCAATGCTTTTGGGGGCCGCGCTCCTGATCTGGACGCTTATCAAGGGACGAAGAATTCAGGACATTATGCGTGAGACCGTGATAAGGTTGTTGGCCAGCGCGCTCCTTGGAATCGTCGTCGGAGCCATCGTCGGGGCCACCGCGCTGGGCGCAGGCATCCTCGGCATCCCTGTCCTGCTCCTCTGCTTCAGGCTCCCTGCCACTCAAAGCGTTGGAACCTGCGTCTTCATAGGCCTGATTCTGACTCTGGTTTCCTCGCTGATCTACGGCAACGGGGGTCAGCTTCACATCCTTGCAGCCGTCCTGATGTCTCTCGGATCGATTCCCGGCGTCTATTATGGGAGCCAGTTGACAGCAAGGCTTCCTGAAACCAAACTCAGACTACTGCTGACTTTGGTCATCTTTGCTGCCGGTTTCGCTATACTTTATCAAAGTTTCCATCCGAATCTCTAACCAGGGGAAGCTCCATGATCAAACTCAGGCAAACTGTTCTGCCTATTCTGTCGGTTTGGGTTGCCCACCTTGCGTTCGTGAATCCTGCATTTGCCGAAGATTCAGGTCACCTCTTTTCTCAGCCCTCCACGGTTTCGCTGTGGGTTGAGGGCCAAATCGAGAGACTGAACGATCTGCTTGGAGAAACGTGGGTCTGATGGCCGCCATCCTGTTTGCAGACCTCGGCACGGGGGTTCCTCTCATCGTCGTGGTGCTCGTCCTTGGGGGCGTCTACTACTCCTTCTTCTTCAAGTGGCTCTCGCTCCGGGGTCTGAGGCACTCGATCGACGTGATCCGGGGGCGCTACGACAACCCCGACGACCCGGGTGAAATTTCTCACTTCCAGGCACTCACGAGCGCACTCTCTGCCACGATCGGTCTCGGAAACATAGCTGGTGTGGCCATCGCGGTGGGGCTCGGTGGTCCGGGCGCGGTCTTCTGGATGATGTTAACGGCCCTGTTCGGGATGTCCTCCAAGCTCGCCTCCTGCACCCTGGCCATCATGTATCGCCAGGTCCATCCGGATGGACACATATCTGGCGGCCCCATGTACTACCTCGAGCACGGTCTCAGCTCAAAAGGTCTCCGACCCCTCGGACGGACGCTGGCGGTCTTGTTCGCGCTCTTGACCATCGGCGGATCGCTCGGCGGCGGAAACATGTTCCAGGCCAACCAGACCCTTGAAATCCTCAGCACAGTCCACCCCGGGTTCAAGACCTACAGCTGGCTTATGGGCGTTCTCTTCTCGGCGTTCGTGGCAATCGTGATCATCGGAGGCATTCGGCGCATCGGCAGCGTCACCTCTCGCATCGTCCCGGTTATGTGTGTCCTCTACGTGCTGACCTCGCTCCTCATCATCCTCTCCAGGATCGGCGAAGTCCCGGCGCTTATCGTGACAATCTTTAGTGAGGCCTTTTCACCTCAGGCACTCTACGGCGGTCTGGTGGGCGTCCTGGTCACTGGAGTCAAACGGGCCGCATTTTCCAACGAGGCGGGGCTCGGTTCGGCCGCGTTTGCACATTCGGCAGCCCGCACCGATGAGGCGGCTCGCGAGGGCATAGTGGCGATGATCGGCCCCTTTATCGACACCATCATTATCTGTCTGATGACCGCACTTGTCTGCATGATTACAGGCGTCTACACCCATCCCGAGTTTCTAGGCCACGGCGAGTTTATCGTTGGTGCGAAGATGACGGCGGCAGCGTTCGAGTCCTTCATTCCCGGATCCCGCTACGTCCTCGCTGTTGCAGTCATGATGTTTGCCTATTCCACCATGATCTCCTGGTCCTACTACGGAGAACGTGCCTGGGAATACCTCTTTGGAGAACGCTCCATCCTCATCTATCGCATTATCTTCGTCTGCTTCGTCTTCATCGGATCTGTCACCGCGCTGAAGAATGTACTCGGGTTCTCCGACATGATGATCCTTGGCATGGCCTTTCCAAACATCATCGGCGGTGTTATTCTGAGCCCCCAGATCAAGGCCGCGCTGAATGAATACTGGGACAGGTATAAATCCGGAGAGATGAAACCTTACAAATAGTCCTGATCTGTATGAAAAGCGGGCGCTGTGTTCGTTCGCAGGCGCCCGCTTTTCGTCACCGCACAATGTTTTACCTACCAGATCTGCTAATTCGATTCTTCTAGCAACCGTCTTCGAAGGTCGGTGATCGTCCTTTCAAGGGCGTTCATCACCTCACCTGCTTTGGCCCAGTCCCACTCTTGTAGTGATCTTCTCACCTGATGATACTGTGCCTCCGCCCGAGCGGCCAGGTCGCCGACAGTTGCCAGTGAAACTCCGCCGGTCGGCGCGACCTCCGCTTCTGAAGAAACACTGGAAATCTCAGTCCTGCCTTCCACCCCAAAGAGATCTCGCAGGGCCTCGTCAAAGGTCGGCCGCATAATCACCTGGCCCCCGAAGGCCAGGATGACTTGCTTCAACTCTGGAATCGCCGTGCTGCGCTCCATCATTTGAGACATCCGTCGTCTTCGAGGCCCTTCCTCTCCATCCTCCGGAAATTGCTCCTCCTCAGGTTCCTGCCGAGCCTGCAGATAGATCGGTTCAATGTAAAGAAACGAGCGCTCGATCGGAATCGCCAGGAGATTTCCGCGGATCACTTCCGAGCCTCGCTGACCCCACAAGGTGAGCTGACTGGATATCTCCGGCTGCTGGTCGACGCGCGCCTCCAGCTGCATCGGTCCGTATATCAGTTTGTCTTTCGGCAGCTTGTATACCAGCAGATTGCCGTAGTTTTCCCCGTCAGATCGGGCCGCGAGCCACGCGATCATGTTATCCTTCTTCGAGGGCGTAAATGGAACCATCAGCAGAAACTCCTCCCGTTCCTCTTCCGGAAGTCTGACAATAACGTAGTACGGCTCCATCAACTGCTTTTTATCTCTATAGATCTCGTATGGGACCTCCCAGAGGTCCTCCCGATTGTAAAAGACCTGCACATCCTGCATATGATAGGTTTGAAAAACCCCTGCCTGGATCCGGAACAGGGCCATCGGATATCGAACATGGGACTTCAAATCCTCCGACATCTCCTCGAAGGGCCTGAAGAAGCCCGGAAAGATCTTCGAATAGGCCTTTATGATGGGATCTTCCTGATCCATTTGATAGTACGTAATAGACCCGTTGTAGGCATCCACGACGACCTTCACTGAATTCCGGATGTAATTAACGCCGCCTCGACCCTGCCGGGTGGAGTACGGATACATATGGGTTGTCGTATACGC
Organism: Candidatus Latescibacterota bacterium; assembly: GCA_965248435.1. Lineage (GTDB taxonomy): Bacteria > Latescibacterota > UBA2968 > UBA2968 > CBDFJH01. Next base: position 3,486,332 of record OZ252100.1, on the reverse strand, counting down.
ATCGATAATCCAGAAGATTCTTCCTTCGGAAAGCACAACATAAGGGTCTGCGTCGTAAGACAGGAAAGGAGCGATCGTCTTCGCACGCTCATCTGCGACGCGGCGCCGGAACATAACGCGACTCTCGGACGTGATGTAATTGCTCAACAGAAGGTTCACGTCTTTGAACCGGATCGTGAACATCAGCCGGTCGAAAAACCCGCCCATCGGCACCCCTCCGCTCCCCTGGTATGTTGTATATTGATTCTTATCACCCTCCGGGTAGTCGAACTCCGGCTTGCTCGTGTTGACCACGACGTAAGGATAGGTTCGCTCTCCGTAGTAGATCTCGGGTCTCGTCACCTCCAGGCTCGGCACTGATGATATGGGAGGAATATCCTGGATTAGGAAGTCTGGCAGACCTTCCGGCGTTACCCGGTTCACCGGGCTCATAGCGATCCCATATCCGTGAGTGTAATTCAGCTGTTCGTTCACGAAATTACGAGCTTGAGGAGGCAGTCGGTCTGTAGCCATCTCCCGTGCCGAGAGCATCACCTGCCTGTAGACGCCATCAATCGTATAACGATCTACATCAACGCCGGAAAATGCGTAGTACGGCCGGATTTCCTGCACCTGCTGGTAGGTCTGGATCAGCGGGCGTTCGTCCCAAATGCGTGCGTTCCGAATCGTCAACGGATTGGCCTCGATATCTTCCCAATCCAGATCATCTGACGCCTCAAACGGTTTTTCCTCGATCTCTTCGATTCCGAAAGCCTGCCTGGTCGCACGAATGTTGTACTCGATGTAAGGCGCTTCTCGTTCAAGCTCGCTAGGCTCCACAACGAGCTTCTGAACCAGCGTGGACGGCACCGATCCCACCACAATCACCCCGCCCACAAGCAGACCGACGCCTATGAGTGGGAGCCGGCCGGTCTGCGATTTTAAGTTCATGAAGAATACGACGGCCGCGCCGAGGAGTATCAACACCAGAAACCAGTAGGCCCAGATCTGCACATTCACATCGGTGTAGCCCGCACCAAAGGCGACCCGTCCCTGTGAATAGAGTAGACCGTAGATCTTTAATCGATAGATCCAGGCGACGTCGAGCAGGAACAGACCTCCGAGCGCCGAGAGGTGGGCAATAGGGCGTGGCATGAATTCGATCTGCTCCTGAAGCCGGATCCCGCCCGCAGTGACGTAAATCATTCCGACCGACAACCCCGACACGATTAGCGCCCCGAGCAGAAACTTCGACACGAACTGGTAGAACGGAAGTGAGAAAACGTAGAATCCGACGTCCCGGCCAAAGATGGGATCCACGACCCCGAACGACTCTGGATGCCAGAATCTCAGCCACGTGGCCCACTGACTGGCCCCTATACTGCCCAGGATAAACACGATCGCAGCGCCTACGAGTACGTAGCCCGACTTCGATCTCAGTACAGCCTCCCCCGGGATCTCACTATTCCCCAGGCGCAGAGCGAACCGGGTAAAACGGCCTGCTACCCAGAGATTGGTGCCCACGACAATAAGCGTCAGAATCCCGAAGAAGATTCCAGAGGCGACTCTTGCCCGAATAATCCTCCAGAATACACTCTGAAAGTCCAGGCTCAAGAACCAAAGCCAGTCTGTATAGTAGGAGACCAGCATGTTGATGCCTATGAGTACGGCCAGCAAGACAGCGAAGACGATGAGTCGACTCGGTTTTCGTTCCATATCTCCCTCTTGACAATGACGCTTGGATTGTTTTTGCCCGCCTGGGCCAGAACAGACACATTGACACGCTATCAAGAAAAGAAAAAAAGGCCCCTCTGTCAGGTAAAAAATTGGCCGTGCGGAAGCTGTGGAATCTCTATCCTAGCATCCTCCTTGACAACGAATTCTCATCCCACTATTTTGTCCGGACAAAGTCCATCCGTTTGTGTCTCATTCACTTACTTGGATTAGACCCATGCCATCGTATCGAGAAGATGCCCTAGAGTATCACCGATCCGGCCGTCCAGGCAAGATCGAGGTCACAGCAACAAAACCGTTCACGACACAACGAGACCTTTCGTTGGCCTACACCCCCGGGGTCGCAGAACCCTGTATGGAGATCCACAAAGATCCTGAAAAGGCATACGAATTCACCTCAAAAGGAAACCTTGTCGCCGTCGTGACCAACGGCAGCGCCGTGCTTGGGCTTGGGAACATCGGCCCGCTTGCCAGCAAGCCCGTGATGGAAGGCAAGGGTGTACTCTTCAAACGATTTGCTGACATAGACGTCTTTGATCTGGAACTCGATACACAGGATCCCGACGAATTCATTCGTGCTGTAAAGCTTCTCGAACCCTCCTTTGGAGGCATAAACCTCGAAGACATCAAGGCGCCGGAGAGTTTCTATATCGAAGAGCGCCTTCGTGAAGAGATGCAGATCCCCGTATTCCACGACGACCAGCACGGGACCGCCATCATATCGGCGGCAGCCCTACTCAATGCGCTGCTGTTGAGCGGAAAGAAAATCGAGGACCTTCGAGTCGTCTACAACGGCGCCGGCGCGGCCGCTATCGCCTGTGCCAAACTTCACGTGGCACTTGGGCTGAATCCCAAAAATCTGCTGATGTGTGACAGCAAAGGGGTCATCTACAAGGGTCGATCCGAAGGCATGAATCCCCACAAGGCGCCTTTTGCCGCAGATACGGATGCCAGGACGCTCTCAGACGCCATCAAGGGCGCCGACGCGTTCATCGGACTCTCGGTAAAGGGGGCGCTGACGACAGACATGCTGGGTGACATGGCGGCAACCCCGATCGTTTTCGCCCTGGCGAATCCAGATCCTGAAATCGACTACGAAACCGCACAGCAGGCCCGCGATGACGTCATAATCGCCACGGGACGGTCAGATTTCCCCAACCAGGTCAACAACGTTCTGGGTTTCCCCTTCATCTTTCGTGGCGCGCTTGACGTAAGGGCATCGACGATCAACGAGGAGATGAAGATTGCCGCTGTCCACGCCATAGCGGACCTCACGAGGGAAGAAGTGCCTCCCGCCGTCTTGCGGGCCTACGGACTCAAGAACCTCTCGTTTGGTCGGAACTACATTATCCCCAAGCCTTTCGACCAAAGGGTCCTCCTATGGGTGGCGCCGGCGGTGGCCAAGGCTGCGATGGAAAGCGGAGTGGCCAGGATCAAAATCGACTTGAACGACTACCGAGACGCGCTCGAAAGGAGGCTGGGGGATTCGCGGGAAGTCATACGAACGATCGTGGAAAAGGCCAAGACCGATCCGCGTCGAATCGTCTTCCCCGAGGGCACCCAGAACAAGATCCTGCAGGCGTGCAAGATCCTGAAGGAAGAGGGTGTCGCCCATCCAATCCTGCTCGGCCGTGAGGCAGAGATCCGTTCTGTTGCCGACAAGCTGGGCGTCAACCTGGACGGCATCGCCCTGGAGGATCCGGAGGTCTCTTCCCGCGCGAAGGGCTACATCCAGGAGCTATTCAAGCTGAGGCAGAGAAAGGGCGTTACGCTCAAGGAAGCGGAAGAGCTCATTCTTGACCCCAACGTATTCGGGGCGATGATGGTCCACAAGGGTGATGCAGATGGCCTCGTATCCGGGCTCACACACCACTACCCCGATACGATCCGGCCTGCACTTCAAATCATTGGCACCCGCGACGATGTCAATCACGTTTCCGGTCTCTACATAATGATCATCAAGAACAGAGCCTATTTCTTTTCGGACACGACGGTGAACATCACCCCCGACGCGGAGGTCCTTGCCGAGATCACGCTGGAAAGCGCACGCCTGGTCCGGAATCTTGACATCGAGCCGCGGGTTGCGATGCTTTCCTTCTCCAACTTCGGCAGCTCCCCCCATCCGCTTTCGGCGCAGGTTCGCAGGGCGGTCGAAATCGTGCGGAAACGAGCGCCCGACCTCAGGATCGACGGCGAAATGCAAGCAGATTCTGCACTCGATCCTGCGCTTTCTCAAGAAGATTTTCCGTTTTCTGCGATACAGGGCGACGCAAACGTCCTCATCTTTCCCGACCTCCAATCCGGCAACATCGCATACAAACTCCTCCGGGAACTCGGAGGGGCGGAAGCGATCGGACCCATCCTGATGGGCATGAGAAAGTCTGTACACGTCCTTCAGCGAGGTACCGACGTGAACACTATCGTCAATGTCGGAGCGATCGCTGTGCTCGACGCACAGAATCAGGAAGGTTGATCAGGGCTTGAATCTTCACCCCTTCATCGTCCACTTTCCCCTGGCCCTGCTCATCCTAAGCGCTTTAAGCGATACCGTGGGCATATTGGGCCGGCGGGAACAAGCGTTGAAAACGGGTTATGTTCTCCTGTTGCTCGGTACCCTCGGAGCGATCGGCGGCGCCCTAAGCGGCCAGTCGGCAGCCGAGGCCGCTGCTGCGATCCCTGGCGTGGGCCAAGACTTGGACGAACACGAGGATCTGGGTACGGCAGTTGTTTGGGTCGCGATCGTCCTCACCTTGACCCGCACGCACCTTGTTCACAGGAAACAATTTACCGGGACCACGCGAGTGATCTATCTCCTCTTCGCCCTTGGAGTCGCGGGACTTGTGTCCGCCAGCGGCTATACGGGGGGCCACCTGGTCTACAAATATGGCGCCGGAACGCGGCCCGTCCTGGATACCTTGGAGTAGGATGGTTATCAAAGCGGTGAGCAGAGACTTGAAGGTTAAACGGGATCAGCTGGACCGCGAAGGGTTCTGCGTATTCGAAACCATCCTGGACGGGCAGATGCTGAGCCGGGTGAGGCAAGCGAGCGATCGTCTGCTGGATGCGCAGGATGAAACCCATTTTAGAGACCAACTGTCCACAGGGAGTCTCATCAGCGTCTATGACGACCCCTTCTTCGCAGAGTTGGCCTCATTCCCGAACGCGCTGAAGGTTCTTGACGCGCTCGGATTCGAGGATCCGAAATGGGCTTCCGGGTACGTTATCAGCAAACCGCCGAACAGCCCTCCCCTTTTCTGGCATCAAGATTGGTGGGGGTGGGATGACCCGTCGAGTTACGAGCTTCCTGCCCAGCAATTGTTTTTCATGTATTACCTGGTCGACACGGGACCCTTGAACGGATGTCTGAAAGTGATCCCTGGATCTCATTTGAAACGGCACGCTGCCCACGACATGGTATCCGAAGCGCACACGGATGACATCCGTCGTATGACGAAACCTGACCACCCCGTCTACCAGTCTGTGCTCGGCGAGGTCGACGTGGCAGTCCGATCCGGAGACGTGGTGGTCGGAGATGCCAGAGTCCTTCACGCCTCACACGGAAACCAATCTGATGAGCGAAGGACGGTCATAACGCTCTGGTACTACCCGGCCTTCGCCTCCTTGCCCGAAGGCATTCGGTCGGACATCGCCTCTCGTAACCAGTCAAAATCCTGGCCAGAGGAGGCGCGGACCCTGATTCAGCCTCTCGTTCCCGCATATGATGGGAACTCAGAACCGCTCAAATGGAACCGGAACCCTGGAGAGGCCTTGAAGTAGCCCATCCTACCCGTATGTCCCTCGTTCTAAGAAATCCGCACAGCGTCCTTGCCATCCTTGAAACCAGGCCTCAGGATATCCTCGAAATCCATCTCCCTTCCTCACAGGTCCAAAAGACCTGGAGTCAGGTCCGATCCTCCGCACTCGATGTTGGACTCAGAGTCAACGAAACGCCGGAGGGAGGTCGCCGGGCGAATCCAGGTCGTTCAGGGTCTGCCAGCGCAAGCGTCAAACCACGCAAACCCGTCCCCCTGGAGCATCTCTTCTCCAACGTCTCGGAAAACTCCATCTGGTTGGCCCTCGATGGTGTCCAGGATCCTCAGAACCTTGGTTCGATCTTCAGGACTGCGGCGTTTTTCGGCTTGGGGGGAATGCTCCTGACGAGAAGGAGATCGGCCCCTTTGTCTGAAACAGTCTACGACGTGGCCTCGGGAGGTATCGAACACGTCCCCTTCTGTGTGGAGACCAACCTGAGTCGAGCGCTCGATTTCGCGAAGGAGCGCGGACTGTGGATCCTTGGAACCTCTGAACGTGCCGACACAAGCCTCGGCACGATCGAGCGCGATCGACCCTGGCTCCTTCTGTTGGGCAGCGAGGATCGTGGACTGCGTCGTCTCTCCGAGGAGAAGTGCGACACGATATGCAGGATTCCCTCAATCGGAAAGGTCGGATCCTTGAATGTCTCTGTCGCAGCCGCCATCTTCATCCACAAGCTTTCTAGCTGAACCCACGCGTGAATCGATCCTCGATTTCGGACTTGCTCGCCATTTCCCGAATCGATATTTTTTTCGCATCAAGCTCGGCCCGACCTATCTCTGATCTAAAGAAAGGGGTTCCCGTGTCAGGCGTTATCTTCTGGGATGTAGACACGCAATACGACTTCATCATGCCGGATGGCAAGCTCTACGTAGACGGGTCGGAGAAAATACTGGGGAACCTGGAAAAACTCACAGGCTACGCGCGCGAGAACAAGGTTCGAATCCTCGGTTCAGTTGACAATCACGGCCCCAACGACTCTGAGATCTCGGATAACCCGGACTTTCTGCAGACCTTTCCTCCCCACTGCCTGGAGGGATCCACAGGCCAGGAAAAGATCCCGGAAACACGCCCTCGAAACCCAGTCTGGGTCGATCCAGATCCAGCCGACCAAGACTCCTTGATCGCTGAAATCAACGGACATCCCGGAGAGGTCCTCTTTCGGAAAAAGCGATTTGACGTGTTTACGAATCCCAACGTCGATCCGGTCCTGGATTCCATATCCCCAGAGCGCATCGTCGTTTACGGTGTTGCTCTGGACGTCTGCAACGCCTATGCGATTGAGGGGTTCCTTCAGCGAAAGACCGCGCCCGTCGCCCTTGTCCTCGACGCCACCCGGGCGATCGATCCGAAGTGCGGGGAGGATCTCGTCATCAAATGGCAGCAGCAGGGTGTGAAGATCCTATCCACGCAGGAGGTCGTAGAGGGGGGCAAGATCTATCCCTGACGTTCTCCACTTTCTTGTATGAAAAACGACCCCGAAGCGCGTGTTCGGAAGCTCCGCAGGGCCGATCCCCGTCGGTCTCAGGACGTGGATCCGGAGGGCCGGCTTCCGCCCGGTCAATATCTCACCGATAAATTCCCTGTTTTGACACACGGTCGCACGCCCAGAATCGACCCGAAGCGGTGGAGATTTCGTGTGTTCGGGCTCGTCGAGACAGAGACGCAGTGGAACTACGACGAGTTCATGTCGCTGCCCCAGACTCGACTCAAGGCCGATTTTCACTGTGTTACGCGATGGAGCCAGCTCGACAACATTTGGGAAGGCGTGCACATCACCGAAATCGCCAAGCGCATACGAATTCGGTCTCAAACACGGTTTGTTTTGGTTCACGGCTATGGAAGCTACACGACCAACCTCCCGCTCACCGACCTGCTTAATGATGATGTCCTGTTTGCCCACACCAGAAACGGTGAGCCGCTCACCCCTGAACACGGTTGGCCCCTCCGGCTGATCGTTCCGAAGCTCTACGCCTGGAAGAGCGCAAAGTGGGTTAATGGTCTGGAGCTTATGGAAACGGACCGTCCGGGATTCTGGGAGTCATACGGCTATCATAACCACGGCGATCCCTGGAGGGAAGAACGCTTTAGCTAAATACTTTCAGTACACGAAAAAGGGCACCTGCCGAACAGGTACCCTCACTATTTTCTGATCAATCGTTCTCGCCCCGTCAGGGCAGGCGCCGCCTCATCGTACGGGTTGGCACAGGCGTCGCGGAGCAGATCTCATCGACGAACTCAGAAACCTCATCATCGTAAGTGTAAAATGGATCACGAAAACTCAGATGATGCTCGTTTTCAAGGTAAACGGAATCCCAGTCCACAATGTAGCGCACCCGGTTCTTTGCCAGGGCCTTCACCACCGTCGATCTTGCCTTGGCGCGTGTATCCTGTGGAGGCTCGAAACACGCCCGTTCTATCCGTTCCTCTGTTAAGACCTGCTCGATGAGCCCTCTCTGTTCGAGATCGAAATAGAACCCCCGATTCGGATTGATATTGTGATATTCGAGATCCAGACTCTGCAGCCACGGATCGTTCCAATCCAACCCCTCCGACTCGATAAAGGTATCCAGCATCCATTTCTTGGCTACCCAGTCCAGTCGCCCGACCAGTAACATCGGATCCCGCTCCAGGTCATCCAGAGTCCGGGCCCATTCCCGCAATACCCAGTCTGATTCTTCGTCCAGGCCCTTTAAGTATTTTTCCGACAGTTCCAGGTAGCGTCGCTGGATATCGATCGCAGAGATCGTCCGTCCATTCTTTCGCTCCAGGATCCACGAACAGGTGGGATCTCGGGAGATCTCCTTCAGGGCCCATACGGGGTCACCCAGCCCCACATCTTGAGGAAAAATTTTTCGTTCAAGAAGGTTCAGGACCAATGCCGTTGTCCCGACCTTGAGCGCCGTGGCATACTCCGACATGTTCGAGTCACCCATCAGAAGATGAAGGCGCCGATACTTTTTGTGATCTGCAAGCGGCTCGTCCCGCGTATTTATGATGGCACGGGAAAACTGAATCCACTGATAGATTTCAGTGACAATATGATCCGCTCGCTGGGAGATCTGAAAGGCGACCGGGTCCTCCCTGAACGCCTCATCTCTGTCTTCTCTTCCGTAGTAGTAGAAACTATCGTCGTAGCTCCCTACGCGGCCGGCACCGCTGTAAACCTGTCGCGTGACCAGGAAAGGCAGAAGCGCTGGAATGACGACCGTTGAGAATGGAACATTTCTCCGAATCAGGTAGTTTTCGTGACAACCGAACGTCGCCCCCGTAAAATGATCGATGTTGTTCTTGAGGAACGATGCCTCTTTCTCCAGACCGAGTGACTTCAGGGCTCGCTGCAGGGTCCGCTCACCCGCTCGGTCGAATGCGACCAGATCGAATAGGCTCTTACATTCAGGCGTCGTATACTCGATATGTCCCATGTCGATATAGACACGACCCGAGTTGAACAAAAACCCTCCATTTCCCGGCGGTTCGTCCCGGCCACGGTAATGGATATCCAAAATTCCGATTCGATCAGAGTGAAAAATGTGATCCTTCACCTTGACTGAAATCGCGTCCGGACTCACGAATCCTTCGTGCTCCGGCGCCATACATCCGAATTCCGTCTCTAAACCGAATATGCGATTCTCCACAGGCCCCTCTAAAGATAGGATACGGACCAGGATTCAGGCCCGGTAGGCCTTGATCGAAGCTTCGATCTCCTTGCCCGACAAGACTCTATACTTGCACTTTCCGGAACGTGACCGCTGAAGAATCGCTGCCTCCACCTCCAGATCCTCCAGCTCCTTGCGAAGTAGATCGTCCAAGTCGGCCTCACCGACGGCCTTCTCGAGTTCAGACTTTTCCTGCGGTATTTCATCCAGGTTCCCCGCCCATCTTCCCGTCGCCCACGCCTGTAGCGCTTCCTCCAGTGCCTTCTTCAGCGACAGCCGGTGCGTGTCCACGCCAGACAGTCGGCGGCCCATCAGTCGGTCCGCCTCCAGCATCCCCGCCAACGCTCCTGATCCCTCAGACTTGTTGAAGACGCCATCATAATCCACCGTGTAAAAAACAGCGTCTCCCCCCGAACCGTCGAGCTCTACCAGAAGCACCCGAACAATAAAAGGAGATCTGATGATCTCATCGAAGGCCGTCTTGACTGTAGGACCCAATCCGAAATGCACGATTTGCTGCAGGGTCACATCTGAATCCGAGTAGTTGAAGCCGATAACCGAGGCCATATCGAGGGCCACATGCCGGAGCTTTTCGATGTCCGTGGGGTGGCCGATCGCCGCCATCGCAATCTGATCGTAGATCTCGAATACTTTCTGCTGCCGTTGGCTCAGCGTCAACAGCAGCGCCCCATCCTTGTAGGCAATGCCCACGACGGGACTCCCTCCCCGCAGCTGATCTTCAACATACTCGCGGCGATTCGAAACCGCTTCTGCCCACCGGTAGGGTTCATCCAGCATCATGAGGATTCGTCGCCCCCCGAAGCCTCGATGTATCGGTTGTGGAAAGTCCGGAGCTCATCCTCTGTAACGTCCTGCAACCCTTCCTTCGTGATCGCCTTCATCGAGGGGAATACGTCCGCCGCACGCTCATACCGGCCGGTTGCAGCGTCGTACTCGGAAGCCGTATATAACAGTCGCATCGCCATCCCCAGAACTTCCTCCCTGCCAAGCTCCGAGAAAGGGCGCTGCCCCCACCGATTCAGATAATACATCACCCCTCGGATTCCGGGTGCCCCAGACCCTGTCGTCGAGAAATCCGTGCTCTCAAATTGAGCGCCCATGGCGTCGTAGAAAAAGATTTTTCCGAGATCGTCTCTGAGGTCGTAGGTGGCAAAGATCGGAATCACGGCCCCGATCCCCTGAATGGCCATCGGCAGGTTGTCTTTGATCAGAAGCGAAAGCCTGCGAAGCTTTGCCTCCAGACTCATCTCCTGCAACTGCCGACGCCGATGGTATTGGAATGAATGTTCCAGAACTCGAGCAATTTCGTAGGCAATAGCGGGAGAACCGGAGATCGCCAGGACTGAATAGTCATCGATACGAATCACCTTGTCCGCGCGATCGTAGATGACTGAGGTTCCCACGGTAGCCCGGCGGTCACCCGCAACAAGAACGCCATCCCGGTAGCGTAACGCCAGGATGGTCGTTCCTTCAGTAGGCTCAAAGCGGGAGGTGTCCACAGAACCGGAAGCCCTGCTGGAGACGTCCGCTCCGGGAAACAAGTAGCCCTTCGCCTTCAAAAGATCCAGGAAGTCATTGCCCGGATCCATCGGCTATTCGCCCGTTCGCTGACGATAGCGCCTCGCCTGATTCGGATCTACACGTCTCATGCGGCGAAGCAGATCGTGTGTATCCGGACGATCCACACGAGGCCTGGAAGGTCCGTCCTCTCCATCTCCTCCATCTTCGGCTTTCCGCTCCTTCGGTCCAAAAGGCCGGGTGCGTCGTTCGAAGGACACGATCAGGGCTGTTTCCATATAATCACTCTCCCTCCGCACAGATCTACGCGTTAAGGTTTTCCAGTAGTTGTTCAAGGGTATCTGAGCGATCTAACAAGCTGTTGCATTCTTCTGCCTTTTTAGACTCTATCAGCCCCTTCAGATCCACGGTTCGAGGCTTGCCGTTCAGGGAAAAGACGATGCGGTCCCAGTTGATCGACTTCACTCTATCCCCGAATTTTTCAAGGCATCCCCCGCGGAAGTAGGCGCGCGTATTTACAGGCGGTGATGACATCGCGGATGCGATCTCCTGATCATCAACGACGCGTAGCATCTTTCCCTGGGATTCAAGGATGTAATAGAGACCGGACTCACGATCTACGTTGTGATATTCCAGATCCTGGCTCTGCATCCACGTGAGCGCTTCAGGGTCATCCCAGGAGAGGCCCTCTGTCTCGCAAAAACAATCTAGAAGCCATTTCTTCGTCACCCAATCACACATCCCCACCAGGTTCATAGGATCCGACTCCAACGCATCCAAAACCTCCTCCCATCGAACCAACACCCAGTCCGTTTCTTCATCCCGCCCCGCCATCACCTCTTTTGCGAGGTCCAGGTAGGCCCGTTGAATCTCAACAGAAGGAACCAATCGCCGATCTCCACCGTCCACCTCGACCAGCCACTGTCGGCTCTGATCCCGGGACACATCCTTCATCGCCGAGATCGGATCCTTCAGAACCACCTCCGGGAGAACGTCTCGCTCGATCAGATCAACGACGAGGGTCGTGGTTCCGACTTTCAGCGCCGTTGCGTACTCCGACATGTTTGCATCGCCCACGATCACGTGCAAGCGACGGTAGCGTTCCGAGTCGGCGTGGGGTTCATCACGCGTATTTACGATAGGCCGCTTGTGCATCGTGTCTACACTGGCAATTACATCGAAAAACTCCGCCCGCTGTGAAAGTTGATAAAGTGAGGCCTTGTCTCCACGCTCAACACCCACTTTCCCAGCACCTGCAAAAATCTGTCGGGTCGCAAAAAAAGGCAGAAGCCCCTTAACGATCCTTTCAAAGGGGACCGAACGATCCATCAAGTAGTTCTCGTGGCACCCGTAACTGTGACCATCAAAATCAGTATTGTTCTTGTACATCTTTGCAGCCCCGTGCGGGAGCATCTCTGTGCGTCGACGCGAGCAGATATCCACGATCCGCTCGCCGGCCTTGTCCTGAGCCACAAGGTCGAAAAGACTTTGACACTCGCCCGTCGAGTATTCAGGATGCGTGTGATCGTTATAGAAGCGGGCGCCGTTGTAGATGACCAGATCGCTTTTCAGTTCCTTGAGCGGAATCTTCCGCTTTCGGTCCTTCTGGAGGTGAACCTTCTCGTCAAGGTCGTTGAGCAGCTCTCCTACTTCAAAACCGCGAACATCTTTGCGAGGGTTCTCAAGCTCGTAATCCCAAAGCGGCACGAACTCTCCCTGCTGATAGCATCTGATCAATTCCATCGACTCCTGGACCACATCGATCTTGTCGATGCCGTCGATGGTGATTCCATACTCTGTCTCCAAACCGAATATACGATCCATTTATGACCCTAGATGACGCCGCTGCCCTTTCTAAGGGCATTCCGGTTCGGACGAATGGGAGAGGCCCTCACCACGTTCTCAGGGTCGTAATCCAGCAGCTTCAGCCAATCTTCCGTGTTGTCAGTCGGTGGAAAGATCTCATTCTCGGTGTACTCGGTCTCTGCCGCCTGAAGCAGATCCTCCAGTGAGATGCCCTCGTCGGATCCTGATGCGATAGACCTTCGGATGGCGAGCTCCTTGGCTCGCTTCACGATCGACTCCAGGATGGCTCCGCTGCAGAGCTCCCCGCGATGCAGGATCTCCTTACGACCGCTGCGAAACAAGACTTCCAGGAATCGAGTGTCATCCCTTCGAGCAAATACCTCTGCCACAGTCTGGCCGACAAGGTCCGTCACCGCATCATTGAGGTCTCCACCCCCGTGTTTTTCCACCGTGGCCTGGTCGATGGGCAAATCCGCAGTCAGGTAGATTCCCATAATCTCCTTCGCGCCGGCCTTGTCCGGGCGGACGACCTTGATCTTTCGATCGATCCGACCCGGCCGTAGAAGCGCCGGATCGATAAGATCTGGACGGTTCGAAGCCAAAATGATCACAACATCCTGAAGGGACTCTATACCGTCCATCTCCGCGCAGAACATCGGTACGACCGTGTTCGAAATATTGTGAGAATGAACGGCGCGCCGCGTGCCCAGAACCGACTCGGCCTCATCGATGAACACGATCGGGAGGTAGCCTTCTTTGCGTTTTTCCCGAGCACGCGAGAAAATTTCCCGGACCTGACGTTCCGACTCCCCGAGCCACATATTGAGGATTTCCGGTCCTTTGATATGAATGAAACATTCCTTCAGATTGAGCCCGGCCTCCTCTCGCACCTGCTCAACGAGATTATAAGCAGTGGCCTTGCCGATCAGTGTCTTACCACACCCCGGTGGACCGTAAAGAAGGAAACCCTTTGGCGTGCTGTATTGAAACTTTGCGAATAGCTCCGGATGAAGCACCGGCATCTCGATCGTATCTTTGATCGCCCGGATGGCGGCCTCCTGGCCCCCGATCATTTCCCAAGGAAGTTCTTCGATTTCCTCGAGATAGTAGTCCTTGGCCTCCCGGCCGGGCACGCGCTCAACGGCAATCCTGAAGTTGGGATCTGCTCGGACCTCCTCACCCGGCTTCAGCGTAACCTCCTTCAGGTCGCTGGATCGTTCCAGAATTACGGCCTGAAGTCCGTGCTCTTGACCGACCCTGACGCGTCCGTCATCAAGGACGTCCGCGACCTTGGCCAATGGCCCCGAGGTAGCGTAGCCCAGATCTCCGACGACGGCAAAGGCCTCGTTCACGAGTACCCGCGTGCCCACCTTCAAGTCAGACTCATCGATGCGTGAATCCACGTTTGCGAAATATTCGGAACCCCCGACGGAAATGTAGGCGACGCCGTTCTTGGGAGGCTCCAGTAACGTCCCGACTCGATTTGCCGGAGAGGTGACCTTCTCCAATGCCGATTCCATCTCGACGATGGTACGACGCGCCTCCTCGAAGGTAATCTCGTCCTCCTGAAGTTGGCGGCGAAGCTGGTAAAGCAGCGGACGGCGGCGGTCCTTCTCGTCCATCGATGTCAGAATCTGATCGATGATCGACAGCGACTTGAAGGTGTGCTGCATATCCACGTAATCTTGCAGAAAATCGTCCGGGGTCTTTCTCTTTTTACCCGAATCCTCGAGACTGATCGGACTCACCTCCTCAACTAAGCCGACATAATCCTAAGCTTCAGACAGCACGATGACGTACTGATTGGGTGCAGCGAACGTATCCTTTACTATTCGGCCTGAAACGCCTCGTAGTTTAGCATAAGTCAAATTTAATGTCAAGCCTCGACAGCCCCCCTCTCATCTACTCCTCCACCTTGTCCAGCTTCCGCTCGAAATCCAGCCTGAAGTCTGCGATCACCTTGCCGAGAGCGGACTCAGCCCCCGGGAGGAACACTTCAGGTCTTTCAAGATCAAACCGCGTCTTCTGGGAGAGAACCAGGCCTCGATCGATGTCGATAACCCACTTCGCCGTGCCGTGTCCCTCGCCTCTCATAATGACAGAGACATACGCCGCAAACATCCAGCCCGTGTATTCTATTTCTCGGCTCTCTTCGATCTCGGCCGTTCTCCGGCCCTTCTTCTTGCCCAGCTTCTTGAGCTTGTAAAGGCTCTTGATCTTCACGAGAGGCTTGTGATATCTCCTCACACCTCCTAGAAAAAAGCTGCTCTCGAAGGATCGGGTCCCGCTCCACGTATCCCCGACGTTGACAGGATCCTTGGGGAGCACGGGATGGTACTCGGGCATCAGGAACTGACCAAGCTCCGAGATCAGATCCTGCCGATGGAGCTCATATTCAGGGAATTCAGCCTTGAAATCGCTCACCTCGCCCTCGGGACCAATCTTCCAGGAAAATTTTCGCCCGCTCAGCTCGGCCATATCGTAGGGGTCCCACTCCTGACTGGACACGATATTGCCGCCGAAGATCACTTTGCTGGTCGCCTCTTCCACCCTGGCGAGAATTCCTATCTCCTCGCTTGCTTCCCCCTCTGCGAGATCCTCCGCCAGGATTCGGACAAGCTCCAAACTCTTCCAGGAACCGTTGACCTCTACCCCGACGCGTCCGGGCCTGGCGATTCGCTGGGGGAGGATATGCTCGGCCTGATTGCTGCCATACCTGGTTTTGTATTTGTGGTTATAGGTGACGGTTCTGCCTTCCGGAAAAGTCAGCCGAAGTGTGATCGGCTCAGACGCCTCTGCGTGAAGAACGAGGAAAAGATGAGCGATCGAGATAAGAACCAGGACGCGAGTCCTCATTCACGCCTCCCCTTGAATCGAAAAAACTGCCGCCTTCTCAAACGGGAGACGGCGGCAGCCTTTCCCAAAAATCGTGAATCGAATCTCCCCCGGCCTGTCAGGCAACGACATCGATCCTCGTGCCCGAAACACCATCCGTTCCGGGCGGGGGCGCATTCTCCTCTTCCGATCCTCCTGATGATTGCCTGTCCCGAGATCCAGATTCTGGATGTCTTTCGGGCGTGTGCCTCTGATTCGGGTCTATGATCGTATTCTCAGGCTGCGTGGCCGGCATCGGCCGCGTGAGGTTTAAGGCCCGTTCGCTGGCCGCCATCAGCGCAACCTGCTGCCGGGCCATCTCCGGCTCCCTCAACAGCAGACTCTGCTGTCTGGACGTCTCTACGGCAACGCGTCCAAAACTCTCCTGGAATTCGATTGTCCGAACCTGCATCACGAACCTCGCGTCAGTAGATCTCGAACTTCATCATAAAGCCCCAGTAGCATATAAAATACAGGCACCAGGGCCCCAATGTCAACTTAGAAACGAAATCTGGCTGTGGACGCTACCCCCCGGAAGACGAATACAGGTGCGCCACGAAATCGCCATAGCCGTTGTAGGGCAGCGTGGGTAAGACCTCGTCGTTTCCGATCATCCGCTCCGAGGCCTGCGACCATCGAGGGTGTGGGACCTGCGGTTCTACGTTCCCGATAAACCCGTACTCCTTCGGAACGAGCGTATTCCAGAAGGTCGCGGGTTGCTCTCGTGTGAATTCGATGCTCACGATCGACTTTATGCTCTTGAACCCATACTTCCAGGGGGTCACCAGCCTGATCGGTGCGCCGTGCTGGCTCGGGAGTTCGTGACCGTAGATCCCCGTCACAAGCATCGTAAGATCGTTCATCGCCTCCTCGACCGAGATTCCCTCAACGTAAGGCCACGGCCACTGAGGCGTTTGGAACTGCCCATCAGCAACCTCAGGATCGAGGAAGGTCGTCATCTTCACAAACTTCGCCGAAGACAAAGGCTTGACCAGGTCGACCAAAAGCTTCATCGGAAATCCGGTCCACGGGACCGCCATGGCCCAGGCCTCCACGCACCGATGGCGATAGAGCCGCTCCTCCAATGGCATGCTTCGGATCAGCTGATCTACATCATACGTCTTCGGGTCCTCCACTTCGCCAGAAACCGAGAGCGTCCAGTTGTCGGTCGTGAAGTTCTCCGCCTTCTTCGCAACGTCCTGTTTTCCGAAACTGAATTCGTAAAAGTTGTTATAGCCTCCGGCCACGCTTTCGTCCGTCAACGGCCGGTCCAGCTGGGCGAAGTCGGCATTCAGGTCCGCAGGATAAAGAACCCGGTTGGGGTCCAGGCCGGGCGAAGACGGCGCATCGGGCGCCGCTCCTCCAGCCGGACTCCCGGGGACCGCCGCACTTTCAAACGATTCGAACAACCGCTCGTGTCCGCAACCCAGCAGGCCGATCGCACCCAAGCTTGTGGCCCCAGCAGCCTTCAGAAACTTTCTGCGGTTGAGAAAGACCGCCTCTGGTGTGGCCTCTCTTTCGGGAATCTCCCAACCTCGCCTCGGCATATCCGCTCCTTCCTTTCGATCCCGGCTTCGTGAAAATTTATAGGATTCGATTCGGGTTGTCAACCCGAGAATCGGCTTTCCATATGATCACAACTCTGTGATTTATATGTGTCTTATACTAATCAGGGGGCGCTCCTCAGCGCTTCAGGGCCACGCCGAAGAACAGGGTATTTCCCGCCGCCGTATTGCATCCTGAGGCCACGTGAATCAGATCCAGGCTGAATTCCAGCCTTGGATGGAGCTGACAAATCACACCTGGAGATATCTTTAAGACGTTCTGATCTCCGATGAGATTCACCTCTTGGCCGGCAACGCATTCACCTGTCGTCAAAATACCCGACACGGTCGCCTTCATCAGCACGCGCCCCAAAGAAACCCCGCCTTCCAGGGCATAAAATCCTTCGTTGCTGAAATCACCTCCACGAATCCGAAAGCCGGCCTCCCCAGTCACATATCCCGGAAACGGGTAAAGGCTCCGGCCCGCCAGGAAACGCCCGTCAAAGTCCACTTTCCGGCTGCTGAGCGGGACACGGGTGCCGGGGTCGTCTTTGTACCACAGCGGGACCTTGCCCCCGATGGCCACAGAGAGCACGACCGGAGCCGTCTTGATCAGCTGCCTGAACCTGAGTTCCACGTCGCCGAAGCCGGATCGCTTCTCGCGGGCGATCCCGTTGACGAAGTTGTGCTTGTCCACCATCCGTTTGTAGGGCAGGGAGACAACGATCGTGGTATGCTCAATGAGCCCGTACTCGAGATAGACCGAATAGTTCAAATCTCTGAGGGCCCCTCCGTAGAACCCCTTCTGGGTCCGGTTCCCGTCCGCGTCGATATCTTCCGTCGAATTCAGGTAGCCGGCCTGGAGCTTCAGGTAGTAGCCCCCTTCCTCCTGGGTCCACGCCCCACCGAAGGCCTGGTTCACCCCAAGCGACACGACGAATGATGCGGTGAGTAGACCACGAATCAGCATCGGCATCTCCTTCAATTCTCAAGGGTAAGGTGACCACCAGCTATGAGGAAGGAACGCGTAGCCCATCTTGCGAAAGGCGTGCCGCAAATCCCCGCTCCGAATATCCGACGTAACTCATTTATTACAAATATATTACAAATCCCACAAAAATCCAACCCTCGACGTCGAGTTTTCACGCTAAGATGCAGATGCCGCAAAAATCCGCCACCTTGAGAAAGCGTATCTCGTATTTCGTATCTCGGGGCAATGCATTGACCGAGCGTGCGCTCCGCCAGCTACAAAACCTCGTTCATCTGGCGAGATGTGGTCTTGCGATGCCCGTTACCCGTGTTTTGATTTCCCGGTACCCGATCTTTCCGTGGCCCTCCGCGCCCTCTATGGCCTTTCCTGAGATCCGGGGCGCCATCCTGAAGGTTTCCTACCTCACTCGACTCTTTCCGTGTCTTACGGGTCACTCATATCCTCCGTGACAAAAAAATCGCCGGGCGATCGAAACCGCCCGGCGACGTAAAACTAAAGATTCTGGTCAGCCCGCTATTTCAGCAGGAGCATCTTCTGCGAGGCAGAAAAGGACCCGGCTTCGATCTTTGCGATGTAGACACCGCTTCCGACGCCGTGACCCAGATTGTCCCTCGCGTCCCACTGTATCGTATACCGTCCGGCATTCCTCTGAGTGGCAACGAGACGGCGTACCTCCTGCCCGAGCGCGTCGTAGATAACGATGTTCACGATCGCATCGGACGGAAGGTCATAGGCCAGGGTCGTGCTCGGGTTGAACGGGTTCGGATATGCGTTCACTGCGAACTCTGTCGGAGCCGGCAGGAACCGCGCCCCCATCAGCATCTCGATCCGGTTTGAACGGTGCACCGTCCCGTCCAGGTCGATCTGCTCGAGCACGTAGAACGCCTTCTCGGAGGAAGGAAGCTTGTTGTCTGCGAAGCTGTAGTTCTGAAGGGCGTCAGACGTCCCGGCGCCCAGCACGAACTTGCCTACCTGCTCGTAGGTCACGCCGTCGAGGCTCCGAAGCACACGCCATCCCGCGTTGTTCGTCTGGGATGCCGTCGTCCAGTTCAGAATCACGCTGTCGTCTACCAGTGCGCCGCCGAACGATGCCAGCTCTACCGGCAACTGGCGACTGAACATAAGCGTCACGCGCTCCGATTCTACACCATCCGACTCCGCCCAGACCTCTACCGACACATCGCCTCCCGCGTCGGTCGCCTTAATATCGATAAACGTCGACGTCGAGGGGAACATGTTGCCCGTCATCATAGCACCGGCATCATCGAAGACGTCGATGGTCGCCCCTGTCCCCGTGACTTCCACGTGCCAGGTGAGATTTGCACCGGCCGCAAATCCCGCGACCGTAACCCTCACCGGGTCGGCTGCGCCTCCGGAAGGAACTTCTACTCCACCGGCGGCCTCAGCGGGAATCGTCGCCTTTGGGGCGGAGTTGAAGAGCAGTATCGTGCTGACAGTGAGGGTGTCCGTATCCGCCGCCCCGCTAATCGGAGTAAGCAGAAATTCGGACACCTTGAGGCTGAACTCCACATCCGTCACATCCACCTGGGTTTCGAAAACTATCGTCCCGACATAATTGCTCGCCGGCACGGTGAACGCGGAAGAACCCGCAAAATTTGTCCCCCGGGTTGTCGGGATCGAAAACTGCCAGTCGCCGTCGTCTCCTGTGGCCTCCACGACTTCACTGATCACGTCTCCACCCGAAGCATCGAGGGTGTCGAAGCTGATCGAAAGGCCCAACAGGTCTGTCGTCACCCCGGAGACGAAGATCTCCACATCGAACTCTGTCTCGTTACCCGCCAGGACAACCGATGTCACACCGTCATCCTCAGTGTTCCCATCGCCACTCGCCAACTGGATGTCAAGCGTTACAACGGCGTCCGGGTTGGGTCCCGCCAGGGCATTTCCGGCAAACACCAGAACGAGGGCGAGCGCCGGAGCCACCCAGAGAAACCTCCTGTATTTACGCATCGTGCTCTCCTCTTGAAGCTTTAATGAATGTCGCCCCCATTTACAAGAGTGGGAGCCCCGTTCGGGGCTCCCACACCTTGCAGCGGATTTACTTGAGCAACATCAACCGCTTGACGTCCTGGAACTTACCGGCCGTAATCTGGTAGAAGTAGATTCCACTCGATACGGCCAACCCTCTGTCGTCCGTACCGGCCCACCGCACCTGGTAACGACCTGCCGGCTGCCGCTCGGCCACCAGCGTCCGCACCACCTGACCTACGATGTTGTAGATCCGCAGGTGTACGTCACCGGCCTCCGCCAGGTTGTACTTGATCGTGGTTTCCGGGTTGAACGGGTTCGGGTAGTTCTGGAGCAGCGTGAACTCGGTGGGGGTGCTCTCGACCTGCAGCGCACCCAGCGTCACTACAGGGTTCGAATGCGACTCTGGATCGAACACGATGCCTTCGGTGATCTCGAACCTCGCTTGGTCCTCGAACTCCCTCAGGACCTTGAAGGTCATCTTCAGGATCGACCCTTCACCGCTCACCGCGCTCCCGTTGATTACGGCGTTCGCGATCTTCAGCTCACCGGGACGCGCCTTACTCAGGAACAGCGGCGTGTCCCCACCCGTCGATTTCAGCAGGTCCTCATCCGCCGGGGCCGCCTCCACGAACTCGAACCGATCCGGATCGTAGTTCAAGGCGAGCCCGAAGACCGTGAGGGCCTGGACGTTGGACATCGAGATGTCCAGCGAGATCGTCTGGCCGGCCAGCACCCGCTCGCCGCCCAGACTGAGGGACATCTCGGTGTTGTCGTTCACGCCCGGTATGGGCGTCGCGGCCAGGATAACCCGCTTCGTCGCAGGCAGGTCGAAGGTGAGGCCGAACGTTTGGACGAAATTGATGAAGTCAAACAAGTTAATAAGGCCGTCGCCGTTCGTGTCGCCATTGATGTTGTATCCTCGCTCACCCGGCTGCTTCCCGAAGGCTCCCGCGAAGATGAGGAAGTCTTCGAATCCGACCTCGTTGTTGCTGGTCTCCATCGCATAGACTCGAATCGGTTCGCCAGTCACAGGATCGGTGCCAAAGACCTCAATCACCCCGACCTGGAAGGACTGGCCCTCCGTCCGGTTGTCCAGGTCGAGTGCGTCGACCCGGTAGACCAGCGAAGACACGCCATCTGGCAGGTCGGTGTCCATGTAGCTCTCTGAACCCTTCTCTACGGTCGCCACGGCCGCCAAGTCACCTTCCTCGGTGCCGCGCAGGATCTCGTACTCCTTCACGCCGTCGATCGGGATGTGGTACCCGCGATAGGTGATGGAGCCGACCGGCTTGTCGTCCGCAGAGGCTGTCCAGAACAGGTTCACATTGCCTTCCTCGGTCACCGATCCGTTGGCGCCACTCACCTCAGCCGGCGCGATGTTATCCACAGCGGCCACAGCGTGTTCGGATATCGTCAACTTCGACGAGAGAACCTCTCCACCCGACGACGTCCGAATCGTCTGCGGCACCGAGATCCGCTTCAGCGCGCGACCCAGATCAGGATCCAGTCCGGCGAAGACCACGCCCCTCAGGTCGCCCAGAATGGACTTCACATAGTCCTCCGGCGGCGTGATGAGCTTCTCCAGGTCGGCCTGCGAGATGACCCGGTTCGGGTCTACGCCGAGCAGCCGGACCATCTGCTGCACGCTCTCTTTCGTGAACACGCGCTTCGCGGCCACGGTCTGCGCCGAGGTGGCGCCGCCCTTCTCGACACCGATGGCCCAAAAGGTCGCGACGTTGTCTAATGCCGGCACGACCGCGCGAGTGATCGCCGACCCGCCGTCAGGCACCGGGACCGCATCGATCTTCGTCCAGGCGATCCAGGCGTTGGTCGGATTGATGGTCTCCAAGCCCCCGTCCTCGGCCCGGTCTATGTCGACCGTAATCTCCCTGTAGACCCGGTAGGTTGCGCCGGAGTGGCTCGCCGAGTTCGGGAAGGTGATCAGCATGAACGCGCCCTGATCACCCTGTCCATCGGCACCCAGGTAGTCCTGTACCATCACGCTACTCACCGGCTCGGGCGCGCCAACGAGATCTGGAGGCACACCGAAGTCGAAGCTCAGAGATTTCGATGAACCGGTCTGCTTCCTGTCATCCCCGATCGAAAATACCGAAATTACCAAGCCCGTGCCCTGACGGTCGGGCGCTTGTACGACGAATTCGCCGCCGTCAGGCCCGACGGACAGTCGGCCTTGTGGAACACCCACACCCCCTATATTCGCACTGAAGCTGAACAAGATTTCCTCCAACGCGTCTCCATCTTCGAGCCTCGAATCCAGCAGGCGGTCGCTGTTTATCTTTGTGCTCTTGTTACCATACTCATCGGTCGGGATCACCCGCACCGTGAAGTCTCCCGACACCCGGGTGGTCTCGACCCCATCCACCAAGGCCGTCACCTTGTAGGTCGTAAACGCCCCGGCATCGACGGTGAGATCGTGCTGGTCGCCTCTCAAGTTCACGGTGCCGTCCTCGGCGTTTACCTCTTCCACGCCCACGGAGAAATCACTCAACTCGACTGTGGACTTCACGATGACCTCGCGCCGGCCGGCGCTCCACTCTGGACCATCCAGCGTGGCCGTGCCGTCCCCGTTATCCGTGACCCCGGCGCCTCCAAACGATATTCCGCTGACGTCGTCCGCATTCATCACCCTGACCCGCACGCCTGCGGTCTCGTAGGTCACCGCCCTTCGCAAGGCGCCCGCCTCACGCGTGAGTGTGCTGTCGATCGCGGTCACTTCCAGGGCCAAGTCCCCGCCTGTGATCACGGAATCCCCGGCGGCGGACACCACGAAAGAGTCCGCCATCGGGTTCGCGAAGCCCTTCGTAAAGGTGAGCACATCCGGCTCGGTCGCGGCGACGTTCCCGGCAAGGTCGAACGCCACGAGCTGCAGGGTGTACTCCTTGCCATCGAGCAGCGTGTCCTTCGCGGCAAACGTGAGCGTGTACTCTTTGTCGACGTTTGACAGCAGCGAGCTCCCACTGGGAACGCCATAGGTCAAAGTGTGCAGCCCGCCGATCTGAACGTAGCGCACCTCGAGAGAGTCCAACGCCTCCTTGAGCCGCACCGTCGGCTGATACGTGTCGGGGTTGATCGTCGGCTTGTCGCTGTTTTCCTCATCCTCAGGCACCGTGCCCGAGGATGGGAAGACCTCGACAAATTCAGGCCGCACCACGTCAAAGATAGCGCCCTTGATCGTCTCCGTCGTCTCGTTCCCGACCTCATCCTGGACCACGATACTCACGTCAAGCGTATTCCCGCCCGGTTTCTGGTCGTCTTCGAGAATCACCCCGGGGTGTATCTCAAACGCATCTTCAGAAAGCAAGCCCCCAAGGTCTGCTGTAGCGACCGTCACGGTGGTGTCGCCCAGGGTCACCGCAGCCGATTGGAGTACCTCGGACACCTTGAATACCATCGGCATCAGAGGATACGGCACAAGAGGCAGAGCGCTGTTATGATCATCATCAATGCCGCGAAGTCCGACGAGGAACACGGCTTGCGGGGTGAACCGAAGCGAATCGATACTGATCGTGCCCGCCTTCGGCCTCGTGGGCGTCACCGTCGGCTTCTCCGAGTCGATGATGTAGACCAACTGGTCACCATCTGTTTGACCGTTGTAGTTCAAAGCTTCCCCGCCGTAGTACGGCATCGGCACAGAAGAATTTGCCATGGCCGCACTCCGGTTTCCGGCGGCGTCCACGAGAAAGGCGGCCAGCCTCACCCTTTGCCTGTTCCCGAACGCCTTTTTCTGATTCCCGCTCTTGCCGTCCGCAACCTTGAACGTCCTGCGCACGCCAAAGAGGAGCTCCCGGCTGTCGAACGTTGTCGAGTAGAAAGCACTGTCCGGATCCGCCTGGCGCACTAGGTCCGCGTCGTAGATATGAACCTCGCCCGCTACCGCGCCCGAGCTCAGAATGTTCTGCGTATGCACCTTGATGGCGACTTCATCCCCATGCCCCGCCGAATAAATGGTGTTATGGCTCGTTCCGACCATCACTGCGGCGGCGGGTTCACCGATCATTTCGGCGTCCGTTGGGAACTCCATCTTTCCCAAGCCTCTCAGCGCGGACCGGTCGACAACGACGCTGTCGAAGATGGCGGTGTTTACCGGGCGTTGCCCATCGATCCCGAACAGGACGCCGTCACCAACCTTGTCGGAAAAAATTTCGCTCTCCTGCTCCTCCGTCATCTGATTGTTCAGAGATTTGAAATTTTCCCCGGCTTTATTGACATAGGCCTGCGCCATCAAAGACTGCGAATTACCGGACTCTGGATCTCCGGCACCCACACCGAAACGGAAGCTGAACGTGGTCTCGATGCCGTCGGTGGTGACATCCTTGGACTCCGTTTGCAATTCGCCCGTGGCACCCACATTCAGGCTGGCCGAATACTCAATTGCAAACACTGAGTTGCCCCCCCCCACAAGGGTGAGCATGCTGTCCAACTCGCTTACACCAACGTCAAGGGTAATGGTATCCACTGGCGCCACAAGCGTCACGACCACGTTTTCCAGCGCGATACCGCGCGCGATCACCTTCACCTCGATGGAGTCTCCAATCGCAGCCCAGGCACCGTGATCAATCCGATCGACGCGAATCCGTACACCCCTCGGATCGGCATACGTCTGTGCAAAGCCGTCTATGGCGAAACCTGCAAAAAGCAAAATCGTCGCGCAGAAAATTACTATTCTCTTCAGATCCATCCTAAACCTCCTTATAGAGTTCTCGGATCTATACTACTTTCGGATCTATACTACTTCGGATCTATACTACTTCGGATATATACTACATATCGAAATTTCAAACCAAATCCAAAACATCTTCAACACAGAAAATGGAAACTCTCCTCGTTGCGAGAAAACCGAGCCCGATATACCTGGGGTGAGTCCACGAAGCTCCATTGAGGAGAGCCATCGTTACTGCATTTATGTCAATCCCCCCCTTCTTCGTTCAGAATGATGAATTTGAAACGCGTTCAGAATATCAGCACGGATGTTCAACGAATGCCATCTGTAGGAGTGATTTCAAACATATAACAAGTGTCGAGCAACACCTCCAGCAAAAACTAAGTCTCAATCTCTATTTTTGAACGACTGTCAAAATTGATTTTCTTCATTAAGTGCACGCGGATATCCCCTTGATTTTTCCAAGAGGGTGGCCTAAGTATACGCATAGCAAAACCCTCTGTCAAGCTTTTTTTACCCTAATAGTTTGGCCTATTTTTCGCCTTGAAAAGGGGCTCGGAAGAGTGCAACACTACAAAAATAAGATCCTACGAATCCAGAAATCTACAAGTTATAGAGGTCAAGGATCGGTTGACTACAACATAGGACACTCACCCTTCACCTATCCCAGGCGGTCTTCGTGTTCGAGCCGCCCAATCTCGTCCCGAATCCGCGCCGCCTCTTCATATTCCTCTCGATCCACTGCCTCCTGCAGCCTCGCCTTCAGCGTCACAACTTTGGGCTCCACGATATCCCCGGTCCCTTCTACCCCGTGTGACCCATCCCCGTCTTCGAGAGACTTCAACACCTCATCGATCCCCTCCAGGTCGGAATTGAGCTCCACTTCCCGCTCCAGCGGTAACCCAGCTTCGTGAATGACCGTTTCATCGGCGTAGATAGACGCTCCCGTTCGAAGCGCCAGCGCGATCGCATCGCTCGGGCGGGAATCGATCCCCAACCGCTTCTCCCCAAGCGCCAGGGTGATTTCTGCATAGAATGTATCTTCCCGGAGTGCGTTGATGACCACGCTGACAACGTTCACCCCTAACCCGTCCAGGACGGACCGCATCAGATCGTAGGTAATCGGCCTGGGCGGAGGCTCTTTGTAAAGCTCCATGTAGATCGCGGTCGCCTCGAAATTCCCGATGGCGATCGGTAGAAACACCCGCTGGTCTTTATCCCGCAGCCAAACGAGCGGACGGTTGCTGTTCGGCTCCGGAGCCACCCCGACCACCTCCATTTCTATCCTCATGGACGGACCTTCCTCCCTTTTGGACCAGGGGAACGCTTCTCTACTGATAACAAAGACTTCGCCCTTTGGGGACACACGAGCGTGGATGCCAAATATAGACCCACACCTGTAGAAAAATCAAGCTAAAAAGGGGATTTGGGACCCTAACGATCTTATTCGCTTGCCCTCGGAGAACTGCCTCGTTAACTTTTGCCGCAGGACAGACCGGATGCCCACTCGATGGACAATTCTCCAATCCTTGCCCGCCTCCATGTCTCGACGCGCCTTCTACCTTACGTTTCTCCCGTTCGTTACCCTGTTTCTCTACCCTCAGTCTGCCCAGTCGGACGTGCCCAGACTGATCAATTATCAGGGGCTTCTCCAAACGGCGGCAGATTCGCTCCTCGAAGGAAGCATCCAGATTCACTTTTCCATCTATGGGATCGAGACGGGTGGATCTCCGCTGTGGTCCGAATCGCAGACCGTCGAAGTATCCGAAGGGCAATTCAACGTCCTCATGGGAAGCGTTTCACCGATCCCGGATGACATTTTTTCCGGAGGGGAGCGCTACCTTTCTCTGGCCGTAGAAGACGACGCCGAACTCCTCCCGAGGCAGCGGATCCTGAGCGTCGCATACGCCCTCCACGCCGCTCAGGCCGAGGACGTCTCGGGCAGGCCCATCTCTCCGAGCAGCGTAACGCTTAGCGGCGGCAAGGCCCGCCTGGATACATCCGGAACCCTGACGATAGACAGCCTGATCGTGGGCGGCGTTGGCCTCATCGATAGAACCGGCAATTGGACCGGTCCGCCCGTGCCCGCCCGAGGCCTCGTGCCCGATTCGATCATTATCAGAAATGTCCAGGATTCACTGCTCATCCCGCCCGACAGCAGGTGGGTGCCGATAGCGCCGCTCGACGTCTTTTTTACACTGGATCGAAACGCGATCCTGGACATCCAGTTCAGTGGGTCCGTCTCGGTGAGCGGGGGCTTTCAGACGCGGCTCTCTGTCGAACCCAGGGATCCGAAAGGACCGCTCATCGTGGATATCGGTAACCTCTCAGGGATCCCGTTCGTTGGCAGCTTCGACCTCAGGTTCTCCAGCGTCACCAACTTCGGCTACCTCTCCCTCGGAGCGGCAAAGTACCGTCTCTCCGTCGAACGTAGGGTACAGGGGGGGACCGGCATGATCAGGACAGGCTTTGTGCTCATCAGGATCTACTACGAGTAATGCACTACGGGGCGGGAGTCCCGAACGCGATCACGAAGATCAGAAAATCCCCGAACCCTACCTCATCGTCGCGATCCAGGTCCAGACGTTGATCGAATTCAGCCTCGCCCCTGGACCTCCCGAACCCCATCGCGAAGGCCACGAAGTCCAGGAAATCCACGGCCCGGTCTCCGTTGAAGTCACCTTTTAGAATCGCTGCCGTTTCTGGACGGAGGTGCAGGAATCCTGTCAGAACAGAATACTGTTCCGAGAAACGGCTCGTCGTTTCGAACGGCTGTCCCAGCGATCCCTGGCCTAGTCGGAAGCGTTCTGAAACCGCGGTTCCCCCGGCTGAATCCAGAAGACCTCGAGGCCGTGAATCGTTTACCGCAGAAATATCCTCTACCAGAATCAGCGACAAAACAAACCCAGCCAGGAACACTCTAACCACGCCTCACTCCTTGAATCTTGAAATCCGGCAGCGCCCCTGCCCCTCCGTATCACAGCCCGAACTCCTGAACCTTTTACCTATAATATAGGCAACCCCCACCTGTCGCCCCTTCTGAAATTGTGACGAACAGAGATTCGCCACCCCCTCTCCATCATTTCTTCCTCGTTGCGGGTGCGTGTTTACACTCGATATCGATCGGCTTGACACCCGAACAGCGACGTCTTATCATTCGATCTCAGCGCTGAGAACTTTCGCCGAGAAAAGGAGCAACACCGTGTCGGTCACCGAGTCCCCCTGTTGCGCTGCCCAAAGGCCCACTCCGCCTTCCAAACGGACAAGAACGTCGCGCGCTCGTTCTCGGAGCCGGAAAGCCAGAACAAAAGGAATGGTGCTTCTACCAGGGGGACCGTTTCTGATGGGGACGGATGACGAAGTCGGTTTCCCGGATGACGGTGAAGGACCCCAAAGGAGCGTCCGGATCGGCCCTTTCCACCTGGAGACGACGGCGGTCACCAACGCGGAATTCGAAAAGTTCGCAAAGGCCACACGCTACAAGACGGAGGCCGAGCAGTTCGGGTGGTCCTTCGTTTTCCACAGCTTCGTCCCCTCCAAAGCGGCTTCGAGGGTAACCCGTGCGGTCCTGGATACGCCGTGGTGGTGGCCGGTGGAGGGTGCCTGCTGGAACCGCCCAGAGGGCACCGGATCGACCGTAAGGAACCGCACAGATCACCCCGTCGTCCACATCTCCTGGAACGACGCCGCCGCCTACTGCGAATGGCGCGGGAAGAGGCTGCCTACCGAAGCGGAGTGGGAGTACGCCGCCAGGGGAGGACTCGAGGGTAAGACCTATCCGTGGGGAGACGAACTCGTCCCGAACGGCGGGCACGCGTGCAACATCTGGCAGGGAAGCTTCCCCGACCACAACTCGAAAGAAGACGGATACCAGGGCACGGCGCCGGCCCGCTCATTTCAGCCTAACGGCTTCGGCCTTTACAATGTGTCCGGCAATGTATGGGAATGGTGCGACGATTGGTTCAGCTCCGACTTTCATCTCGAGGGGCCGCGAGAAAACCCCAGCGGGCCTGAGTCTGGTGGCGCCAAGGTCATGCGGGGCGGTTCCTACCTCTGTCACGATTCCTATTGCAACCGCTACCGGGTGGCCGCTCGGAGCGCCAATACGCCCGAAAGCTCCACCGGCAACATCGGATTTCGGTGCGCCCGCGACGTTTAACGTGCAGGGTCGGCCGATTAGATTCATAACAACATGAAAGGAGCATTACTGTGCGATCAAGAGTCTGGGTGGTCCTGGTCGTCTCGGCATTCCTGTTCGGATCTTTTGCTGTAACTAACTATGCTGCAGGAGAATTCAAGTCTAAGACCCCGAGATGGGAGTACCGAATCCTCGCCCACAGCCCGAATCTCAAGAAGGGCGGCAGCGATCTCAAGAAGATCAAGAAGATAGGCGTGGAAGGCTGGGAGTTGGCATCTTCTTATCGTTCAGGCGCCGAGGTCGTGGTCTCCATATTCAAGCGGAGAAAATAGCCGTAAGCGAATTGCCATCACGTCATCGCAATCGACCGGAAGGATAGGTAACCTTACAAAAGGATAGCGAGGGGCAGATGTCGCCCCTCGCCTCGTTTAACACCTTCGCAGGATCCGTACCGAATTTTCAGACCTTACTCCTGAACCACCCACACCTTGACCTTCGCCTCAACCTCCGAATGGAGCTGGATGGGAACGTCATAAACGCCGAGCGCCTTTATCGGTTCCTCGAGCCGAATCGACCGGCGGTCGATCTCAAGCCCCTGCTCCTTCAAAAGATCCGCAATCTGCTGCGCCGTTACCGAGCCGTATATCCGGTCCTCTTCTCCCACCGCGACTGGGACCGTACAAGAGGCCTTTTCCACCTGCTTGGCGAGGCTCTCTGCCGCCCGCTTCACCCGTGTCCGCTGGGCCTGCTTCTGACGCCGCATCTCTCCATAGACTGCCGTGTTGCCCTTGCTCGCCACCAGGGCCAGCTTTTGAGGCAGCAGGTAGTTCCTTGCGTAGCCGTCCTTGACTTCGACGGTATTTCCGGACTCTCCGAGTCCATCTAGATCCTCTGTAAGAATCACTTTCATCCGCGGACTCCCTACCTGACGGCTTCGGAGGCGAACGGCAGGAGCGCGACCTGGCGGGCCCGCTTGATCGCACGCGTCACCAGACGCTGATGTCGTGCACAGGTGCCGGACATTCGCCTCGGAATGATCTTTCCACGTTCGGTGATGAATCGCCTGAGCAATCGCTCGTCCTTGTATTCGATCTTAAGCGCTTTGTCTTCGCAAAAGCGACAGACCTTCACGCGTACTCTCCGCTCACTCATTTTTCGCTCATTCATTCTTCGGTCTCTCCTGCTGCTGGATCTTTCTCCACCGGGAGTTCCCGTGCGTCCGCCTCCGTATCAACCGCTTCGCTCGCCTCAACCGCGGTGTCTGGGGGAACCTCCTCGAACCTGCCCTCGTTCACGAGAACCATATGTCGAAGCACGGACTCTTCCAGCTTGCAGAGTCGCTCCAACTCCGGAAGAATCTGTGGTTCGGCCTCAAACTTGATGAATGTGTAGAACCCCTGCTGATGTTTGCCGACTTCGTATGCCAGCTTTCGGACGCCCATCCGGTTCACATCGACGACCGTGGCACCTTCACCCGTGAGAAACCCCTCACACCGTTCAATCGCCCCGTCAATTGCATCCTCCGCGAGCTGTGAGTCCAAAATCAGCGAAATTTCATAGCTCCTTGACATCGAACCTCCGATCCATCCTACCTCGGGTTTCAAACCAAAAGGGGAGCCAGCACCAGCGAGACGACGGACATCAGTTTAATCAGGATGTTCATGGAGGGTCCAGAGGTATCCTTCAACGGATCTCCCACCGTATCTCCCACCACCGCCGCCTTGTGGGCCTCCGATCCCTTGCCGCCCAGATTTCCCTCCTCGATCCACTTCTTCCCGTTGTCCAGCGCTCCGCCGCTGTTCGCCATCATCAGGGCCATCAGGACGCCGGTCAGCGTCGCCCCTCCAAGCATTCCGCCGAGCGCCTCTGGACCGAGCGCGAATCCGACGGCCACCGGCGCGACGACCGCAACCAGTCCCGGAAGAATCATCTCCCGGAGGGCCGCGACCGTGCTGATGTCCACACACTGCCGGGTATCCGGCTTGCCGGTTCCCTCCATCAACCCCGGGATCTCCCGAAACTGACGCCGAACCTCTTCTACCATCAAAAAGGCCGCCCGCCCCACCGAAGTCATCGTCTGTGCGGCCACGAGAAAGGGGATAACCCCGCCGATAAAGAAACCGATCACCACGATCGGCGAAGTCAGGTTGATTACGTCCAGCTTGACCGCCGCCGTGTAGGCAGAAAACATGGCCAGTGCGGTCAGCGCCGCCGACCCGATCGCGAACCCCTTGCCAATGGCCGCCGTCGTATTCCCCAGGGAATCCAGCCCGTCTGTAATCTTCCGCGTCTCGGGCCCCAACTCAGACATCTCGGAGATCCCGCCCGCGTTGTCCGCGATTGGTCCATACGCATCCACGGCCATCGTGATGCCCACCGTGGCCAGCATCCCTACCGCCGCAATGCCGATCCCGTAAAGTCCCGCAAAGTGGAATGCCAGACCGATGGCGATACAGATGCCGAGCACGGGAAGCGCTGTGCTCTCCATCCCTACCGCCAGACCTGAGATGATATTGGTCGCAGGTCCTGTCTGGGAGGCCTCAGCAATCCTACGGACCGGAGCGCCTCCAGTATAGTACTCGGTCAGCAGGCCGATCGTGATCCCGGTCAGCCCGCCGGACAGGATCGCCCAGAACACCCCCATCGACAAACCGATCTCCCGGATCGCGAAGTAGCTGCCCAGAAACATGAGAAAAGCAGCAATAAAAGAGGCATACCTCAGTGCGGCAGCGGGACTGAGGTATTGAAGCACCCGCATCGAAAGCACGCCGACCAGAGAGGCAACCAGACCGATCATCACCACCATAAGCGGCAGCTGCATCGCCAGCGCCTTGATCGCGGACTCCTCCAGAACCCCGTCGCCGCCCAGCTTATTCAGCAGCGCCGAACCTGCCGTTGCGGCGATCGCGATCGTTGCCACGATCGAGCCCACGTAAGACTCGAAAATGTCCGCGCCCATTCCCGCCACATCACCCACGTTGTCGCCCACGTGGTCGGCGATCACCGCCGGATTGCGCGGGTCGTCTTCCGGGATGCCTAACTCCACCTTACCCACCAGGTCGGCGCCCACGTCGGCTGTCTTGGTGTAGATGCCGCCTCCCACGCGAGCGAAGAGCGCGATAGAACTCGCGCCCATCGCGAACCCGTTGATGATCGCCGCCTGCGAGGGAGTGCCGTAGAAATAAAACAACACGCCGACACCGAACATGCCGAGGCTGGCGACCGCAAGACCCATCACCGTGCCACCGGCGAAGGCCACTTCCAAGGCCTTTGCCTCGCCCTTCTGGTTGGCCGCCCAAGAGGTCCTGACGTTCGCGCGCGTCGCCGCCTGCATTCCAATAAAACCCGCGCCGATCGAACAGATCGCTCCCCCGAGGAAAGCCACGGCAGTCGCGGGGTTGATGCCTAGATAGAGCAGGACGAATACCAACGCGATGAAAATGGCGAGAACACCGTATTCACGCTTCAGGAAGGCCATCGAACCCTCCTGGATGGCCTCTGAAATCTCTCGCATCCGGTCGGTTCCAACCGGTTGCTTCAAAATGTAGAGATAGACCAACACCGCAATCAGAAGGCCAATCACTCCCAGTATCGGAGGCCATATAATCACATCCACCTCACCAGTGTTTAATCCTATGAAACTGCGTTGAAACGATTCATAGCTGCCTCCAGACCTTCAGTCCGCCAGGTAAACACCCCGTCTGCGGCTGAACGAACAGAGGCCTCAACAGAAGCTTCTTCTTCTTCGGTGAAACCACTCAGCACGAAGTCGATCAGGTCAGTGCCCGCGGGCGGCCCGCCGATGCCCATCCTGAGCCTGTGAAAACCTGAAACCTCCAGGGTGTCGATGATGGAGCGCAGGCCATTGTGCCTCCCGTGACTCCCCGCCCGACGGAAGCGAATCCGCTCCAAATCCAGGTTCACGTCGTCAACGACCATCAGCATATCCACGGGCCCCAAGCCGAAATCTTCCACGACATTCGCCACCGCAACACCGCTCCCGTTCATAAAAGTCATCGGCTTGACCAGGAGAAGCCGATCCGAACCGCAGGGCACCTCGCACGAATGGTAACTTGGCGCCTTCGACCAGCCGACTCCACTTTCCATTTGCAGCAGGTCGACCACCCGGAAGCCAAGATTGTGACGTGTCGACGCGTACCGATTTCCCGGGTTGCCCAGCCCAACCGCGGCCTTGAGAACGCTGCCCGCCTCTACTTCTCCTCACCTTCCTCGTCAGGCTCTTCCTTCTTGCCTCTCTCGATTACCTCGGGTTCCAGCATTTCCTCTTCCTCAGCCAGCACCTCGGCTTCGGCTTCCTCTTCCGGTTCTTTAGCCACCGTCGGCGGGACGACGACGAGAACGGATCGATCCCCTTCGGTAACGATCCTCGCGTCTCCCTCCAAAACCAGGTCGGACACGTGAAGAGCGTCGCCAACGTTCATCGGCGCAACATCCACTTCGATCCGATCCGGGATCTCCCCCGCCAGACATTCTACTTCCACGCGATGCAGCATGTGCTCCAGCACCCCACCCCCTTCTCGGACACCGACCGCCGATCCGACCACCACCAAGGCTACCTCCACAACGATCTTCTCAGTCAGGGAGATTCTGTGAAAATCCACGTGGAGAATCTCCGCCCGAATCGGATGATGCTGGAGTTCTTTTATGATCGTTGTCTGGGCGCCCTTCTCCCCATCATCACCAGGCACCAGAGAAACGATCACGTTTCGACCCCGCTGATGAAGGAGGTCCCACAGGGCTTTATGGTCCACAGAAACGGTCGACGGGGGTCCGCCATCACCATAGACGACGCCCGGAACCTGGCCGTTCCGCCGCATGCGCCGGGCCCCCTGCGATCCCGCCTTCTCTCGGGGTTCGAATTTTAGAAGGGTCTCAGCCATTTCCACATCCCAGGGCTTAATCGGCAGCCTTCCTTCGAAAGCTGCCGGAACAGTAGGACCTGCCGGGCAGGGATTCGAACCCCGATTAACGGCGCCAAAGGCCGCGGTCTTGCCATTAGACGACCCGGCAATCCAATCGATTTCGACCGGCCCCACCATATCTTGCTCGTCTTCTAGCGAGGGCTCCCGTTTCCTACACTGCGCGGCAGAGAAAACTCCGATAACCGACCTGTCTCAGACGCCTGCCCGCCTCAGAGGCCTGCCCACCCTCACTAAATACACCATAGAGCGTCGAGCCGCTTCCGGAAAGAGAGCGAACCAGTGCCCCTGCTGATTCGAGTGCGTCCAGAATCCCCCTCACTTCCGGATGAGACGATTCGACGAGGGGGAGAAAATCGTTTTCCAGACATTCAAACAGGGTAGCCGGTGGTAATCGTCTTCGATTTTTTACAGAGTTCAGAAACGTAACGTACAGCGGCTCTGCTGTCAACTCAATTTTCAAAGAATCATAAGCCCACCCTGTGGAAATCTGGAAACCGGGATCGACCAGCAGGTAGGTGAACTCCCCATCCCACTGAACATACCTCATCTTGTCACCCCTCCCCGACACGATCGCCGTACCCTGTTGCAAGAAAAAACCAACATCGGAGCCGAGTCCCAGAGCGATCGCGCCCAGCTCGTCTCGCGACAGGTTCAATTCCCACGCTCGGTCAAGAGCAAGAAGCACAGCCGCGGCGTCGGAACTCCCTCCTCCAAGACCCGCGCCAACTGGAATCTGCTTTCTCAGATCGATGCGTACCCCTCGAGCCTTCTGCTCGCGACACGCCGCCTGCATGGCCTCTGCGGCCTGATAGGCCAGGTTGCCGCGCCCAGCAGGGATGTGTCTGTCCTCGCACACGACCTCAATGGCGCCCCCTTCGGCCGGTTCAAACGTCAAGCTGTCTGAAAGGTCGACCGTCTGAAGAACGGATAGGATGTCGTGGTAGCCGTCCGGTCTTCGCTTGAGTACCTTCAGTCCCAGGTTGATCTTCGCGTAAGCCTTTTCAGTGAAGACCTGCATAGGTCCCCTTCCTATCAACTTGATTTCGACTCATCATATACCATCACACCGTATCTCGTATCTCGTATTCCGTATCATTCCATCCCGGAATACATCCGACGAGATACGCTTCACGAGATGCGAGATACGATATTCCCCTCTCATTCTGCCAAACTTGCAGACCGAGCAAGCTCGGTCACATAGCGTGGGTCTTTCGCTGATGAGCCTTGATCGTAAGGGGGCTCATTCAAAAATTATAGATTGACCGTCATCCACAAATATTCTAAATTGGAGTTGATCGGTCGTACGCCCGATAACCAGCGTAAAATTTTGAAAATATTAACCCTTTAGAGAATCTGATGCCCCAATTTCTGAGCTCGTTGGGCCTTGCTGGACTCCTCTTCTTTACGGCCCTGAACCCGGCGCTGGTGGCCCAGGGCCCAAAGGATGAGAAAGACAGCTTCGAGCTGGCCCAGAGGCTGTTCGAGGATGCATCGTATGTCAATGCGGCACAAGAATTCAGGCGATTCATCCTCAACTTTCCGACGAGCGAGAGGCTTCCTCTAGCGATCTTCCGCCTGGCCGAATCTCACTTCCAGGGTGAGTCTTATCCCGAGGCCGTCCAGGTCTTCTCCGACTTTGTGGACAGGTTCCCCAAGCATCTGCAGGTCGCGAGCGCCATGCGTCGCAAGGCCCAGTCATTCGTGAGGCTCGGTCAATATACCAAAGCCGGTGCGGCCTTCCAAGAGGTGCACGACGCATTCCCCGCGGGTGAGTACGCCGCTCAAGACCTCCTTTCAGCAGGCTATAATTACCACAAGGGCGGAGACCTCGATAGTGGAGGATCCGCCTTTCGCAGGCTGATCGACCGATACCCCGGAACACCCCTCTTCCACGAAGCCGTCTATAATCTCGGACTCGTCCTGCTCCAGGCGGATCGCCACACGGAGGCACTCGACCAGTTTCAGACACTCAGTGAGTTCCAGGGAACGACGGAACGCAAACCGGACGCGCTCCTCCAGATCGGGGAACTGGCCCTCGCCAGGCAGGACCTTGTCGAGGCTGAGCGTGTATTTTCGCAGCTAAGGAAGAACTTCCCGAAGAGCACTTCCGCGGAGAGGTCCTACCTTGTTCGCGCACGCTGGTTCTCTGCGCAGGAAGATTGGCAGAGGGCGGCCCAGATCTACGCCGAGGCCCGCTCGGCACTGCCCAGAAACAAGCGCCGCCAGCAGGCCGTTCTCGGCCTTTCCGACGTCTTCAGAAAGATGGGGAAAAACGCTGAGGCCCGTACGCTATACGGGGAATTTCTCAAAGTCTACCCCTCCAGCCCATTTGCTCCGGAAGCCTGGTTGGGGTTGGGCTGCGCCTATGCCGATTTGCGCGACTTCAGGAGCGCACTGGAGGCCTTCAAGCGCCTCCGCGAAGAGTTTCCGAGTAGCCCGACGGCAACGGAAGCCCTCAAAGAGATGGGTGACCTCTGGCGCGATGTCGGAACGCCACAAAAGGCCCTCACCGCATACCGAAACTACGAAGATCGCGTGACCGATCCTGAAATGAAGGCCCTTGCAAGGCTTCGTATCGCAGCGATCCAGGAACGGCATCTTGGCTGGTACGATCACGCGGTGAGAAGCTACGAGCAGCTCCTGGGGGCGTCTGCACCCTACGCTTCCCAGGCCAGATTCGGGCTCGCGGCGACCTTTGAAAAGATGGGGCATCCCAACTTCGCCATTCGCGAATACAGGAACTACCTCGCGCACCATCCGGATGGGGATCGAGCGGCCGAAGCAGAAACGCGGATCAAGATTCTCCGAGAATTCGCCCCCCACGGCGGAGGCACTCTGCCGGAAGGCCTTCTCGAACTGCTCACGAACCTCCCGGCCCTTTCCGGAGATGCACACGCGCAATTTATGATCGGACGGTTTCTCTACGAGCGACGAGATTATCAGCTCGCATCGCAGCGCCTGTTGGCTTCTTTGTCGGGCGACACGCCTCCTCCCTTTGCCCCGGAGGCCGGGCTTCTGCTCGGCAAGTGTTATCAGAAACTCGCATCCAGGGCCAGGCTCGAAGGACGAAGGGGAAAGGCCGACGAATACCTTCTTCTCGCTTTGTCCGCGCATCGGGACGTCGTCTCCAACTTTCAGGAGAGCGAGTGGGGCGACGATGCCGCCTTGGGATTGATCGGTGCCGAGCTGGCCGACCTGGAACCCGACACGACGCGTGCAGTCCGTACGCTCGAAGCCTACCAGGGGTTTCAGGAAACCTATCCAAAGAGTGACCGCCTGGACGCCGCCCTCCTCGGAACGGCCGAAGGCCACTTCCTGCTCGGGGAAACAGACGCGTCACATTATGGGA
Organism: Candidatus Latescibacterota bacterium; assembly: GCA_965248435.1. GTDB lineage: Bacteria > Latescibacterota > UBA2968 > UBA2968 > CBDFJH01. Next base: position 3,449,290 of record OZ252100.1, on the reverse strand, counting down.
AAGCGCTGAAGGCCTATCGCGACCTCACCGAACGCTTTCCACAGAGCCCGCATCTCGAACAGGCCCACTACGGCATCGGGCTGTGCCTTGCGCGCTCCGGGGACTATATAGAAGCCGAAGAAGCGCTGCGTGACTTTCTCTTCGCGTTCCCCCAAAGCAGCCTGGCCGACCACGCTCGATTTCAACTCGGTCGCATTCTACTCGATAGGGGTTACCATAGAAGCGCTGCCGAGGAATTCTCAGAGCTGCTAAACGCGCCGTCGACCCTCTTGCTCGGGCGATCCAGTAGAACATTGCTGGCAGAGTGTTACTTTCGATCGGGCGATTATGAGAAGGCCATTGAGATCTACAGCGCACTCCTCTCGAAGGGAGAGGACCCCACCCTCCTCCGGAGACTCGGTCGATCCTATCAGGAATCTGGCCAGGAGGCCAAAGCGATCGAGGCCTACTCCGTCTACACGCGCACCTTTCCCGCAGCCGCGGACGTGGACAGCGTGGCCTTCGTGCGAGCCGAGCTCCTTTCTTATCTGAACCGCACGTCCGAGGCCATCGGCGCTTTCCGAGAGTTCTCCGTAAAGTTCGCTCACAGTCCGCTCAAAGAGGAAGCGACACGCACCGTTGGAAACCTGCTCTTTCAGTCCGGGGAGTATGGAAACGCGCTTTCCGTTTACCGACAGATCCCCCCAGCGGCTCGAACGCAGACCGTTGCCGCTCACGAGGTCTTGAGCCACTTCCACCTCGCACAGATCAAGCAGGCGCGCAAAGGGGTCAAGAAGTTCAGAAAGGCATACAAGGATGCCGATCAATGGCTTGCCTTTTTTGACATTGAAGAGGGGAAGCACTACCTCAAGGTGGGCAATTTCAAGAAGGCCGATCAGGTCTTCAAGGCTGTCATCAAACGCTATCCAGGCACGAAGGCCATCGCGGAAGCACGCTATTATCAGATTCGCGCCCTCCACAGGGCGGGCAAGGCGGAAGAATATCTCGAAGCGCTGCTTTCGTTCGTGAATCGCCACCCCAAGAATCAACACTGGTCGAGTGCAACGCTCGAACTCGCCGACCTCTACTACAAGGATGAAGATTTCGCCAGCGCCACAAGGGCCTACCAGAAGGCCCTGGGCAATGGGCTTGCCGAGGAGGAGAAGCCACTCGTCCTCGGTAAACTTGCCGAAGTCCACAGCAACTTGAAACTCTACAGCACCGCGATCGATTATGCGCGCCAGCTCGTGCAGGAATTCCCTCATCACAAGAATGCCAAAGACGCGCGAATCAACATCGGAGATATGCTTCACAGAAACGGAAACTTCGAGCAGGCCATCGAGCAGTTAACACCCCAGCTTCGTGACCTCGATGAGAACGAGTGGTCCAGCGTCCAATACACGATCGCCCAGTGCTACCTCAAGATGGGAGCGCACGAGAGCGCGAGAAGGGAATTCTTGAAACTCCGCTACAAGTTCAAAGGCAGCGCCAACTGGTTGGCGAGCGCCCTGTATGGTCTGGCGGAAAGCTACGAAGCCCAGGGCGACTACAAACTGGCGATTCAGGAACTGGAAGAAATACAAGATCGATTCGGTTCAGCCAGCGATTTCGGCGTGCACGCACAGAATCGGATCCAAGACTTGGAGAAACGCTCGAAGGGCGAATAGTTCGCTGAGCTGTCATCATTCGTGCTCGAGATCGTAACAGCACCCCACGAAGGAATCGGTCGGTCTGACCGACCGATTTTCATCCCTTTGGATTCTCTGAGCCCCTATGATAGTGACGTTGATACGTCGGGTCCGTGAATCCAGCCCCCAATTCCGGAGGGAAGATGCCCACACGTAAGGAGCTTCTGAAACGGGTCACGCTCTTCGAAGCACTCAACGATGAGGAGCTCGATGCGCTGTCGGACGTGGCGTTGTCCCGGGTCTTTCCAAAAGACCGGGTCGTAATCATGGCCGAAGACGAAGGCGACACCCTTTTTGTCATTTCCAGGGGTCAGGTCAAGGTCAGCATCGTGAGCGAAGACGGACGTGAAGTCATCCTTTCTATCCTTGCCGAAGGCGACTTCTTCGGCGAAATGTCCTTGCTCGATGGACATCCCCGTTCGGCCAACGTGACGACGATGCAGGAAACAGATCTCTTGATGGTCCGGCGGGCGGACTTTCTGAGACTGGTCATGAATACGCCGCAAATCGCGATAAAACTCCTCTCGGTGCTCGCCGGCCGCCTCAGAAAGACCGACCGAAAGATAGAAGGCCTTGCCCTTTCGGACGTCACAGGGCGGATTACCCAAACCCTGCTGCAGCTCGCAGAAGATCAGGGTGTGCCCTCCCCCGACGGGGTCCTGATAAGAAATCGACCGACACATCAAGACCTGGCAAACATGTCAGGCACGACGCGTGAAACGGTTTCGCGCGTGCTCAAGCGGCTCGAAAACCAGGGCTACATCGTCCACAAGAACAAAGACCTCCTCATTGTCGGGCTGGACAGGGACCAACCGCACTGATCGACATGAAATCCGAGACGACGAAATCCAAACGGAACGCGCTCATCATTTCTGAGGCCCAGGATCTGATCGGATCCCTGCGCACCCAACTCGAGGCTCAGGGGTGGGAAACGGTCGCAACGAACAACGTGATGCCGGCGAAAAAACTGCTGAAGCGTGGGAACATCGACCTTCTCGTTTTGGACGGAGAGCATCTGGCCGATGCCTCCCTCCACCTCTCGAGCCCGCTGAAATCCGTGTCCGACAAGACCACGCTCCTGGTCCTGTCAGCCCAGAATGGCGAAAAGGCGGATCTTCGGGGACTCGAACCCAGTGCGATCCTGGACCACCCGTTCGACGCCAGCCAGCTTGCAGAAACCCTCCGGCGATTCGAGACGAACCGCTTCCACGACAGGGAGTCCAGGATTTTGGGTCGGTCAGAGGCGATTCGACAGATCTGGGAGACGATCGGCCAGATCGCCCCGACCCCTGTCAGTGTGCTCGTCACCGGCGAAAGCGGGACCGGAAAGGACCTGATCGCGCAGGTCATCCACGAATCGAGTCCAAGAAGGGATGCGCGTTTCCTGACAATCAACTGTGGCGCAATTCCCGAAACCCTGTTGGAGAGCGAACTGTTCGGTCACGAAAAGGGGGCCTTTACCGATGCGCGGACCGACCGCCAGGGTATCTTTGAAGCGGCAAACGGCGGGACGGTCTTTCTCGACGAAATCGGAGAAATGTCCCCTTCGGCCCAGGTCCGACTCCTCAGGGTGCTCGAGGCCCGCGAGATCACCCGCCTAGGCAGCACGCGGGCGAGAAAAGTCGACGTGAGGTTGATCGCCTCCACGAACAGAGATCTCCAGCAAGCCGTCGTAGATGGCGGGTTCCGCAGAGACCTTTACTACAGGCTCAAGGTTGTGGAGATCTCCATTCCTCCACTGCGGAGGAGACCGGAAGACGTCCCGATCCTCATCCAACACTTCGTCGAGCTGTATCACAAGGAGCACGGCGTAGCTCCAATCGAACTGGATAGCGAATCCCTCGAAACGCTCCAAGGCTACAACTGGCCCGGCAACGTGCGTGAACTCAAAAACCTGGTCGAGCGCCTGATGATCCTCTCGGTAAAGCGCCAGATCGGAAGAGATGACGTCGTTGGACATCTCGAGGATCTCGACGGGAATGTGTCTCTGGGCGAGGCCGTGCCGAACCTCCCGATTCACCTGTCCAAAACGCCTGAGGAATCTCAGCGAGACCTCCTTTACTGGGCGATCCTCGAGGTGGCACGTGACGTAAAGGAGTTGAAGGCCTTCCTGAAGGGCGCCAGGACAGAGGTGCAGTCTCTGCCGGTCTACGCCTCCGATGCGCCTTCCTTTCCCGAAAGGGGCACGGAGGTAGAGTACAAAGAGGCCGATTCCTCCGTGTCTATGCACAAACAGGTTAAACCCCTCCGAGAGGTCGAACGAGAGACAATCGCACTCGCCCTCAGGACGACCGGCGGACATCGAAAGAAGGCCGCAAAACTCCTCGATATGCCCGAACGCACGTTGTATCGAAAAATTCAGCAGTACGACCTCTAGAGCGCTGTCCGGGATCGCCTCCTCGGCATCTCACATCTGTTAAACTTCCCAGGATCCTGGGCCCAACCTATCCACATTTGTTTAAGTGGAGCAAAGCTTGCGATATCAAGAAGGAGTTTACCGTTCATGAACCGACGCTCTCGAATCCAGATTCACCTGGTCTGCGTCTGCCTTTTGTGGCTTGCCGGCCATACCCCTGCGAGGGCCGAAGAAGACGCGGGGCTGGCTCAGCTTCAAGTCTTCAACAGGGCGTTTACAAGCATCGCCAGGCAGATCACACCAAGCGTAACCACGATCAGTACGAAGCAAACCCTCGACGCAGAAACGTGGGAGCGGGACGACCCGGGGTCCAGGTTTCACCCCTTCTTCCGGATGCCCGAAAACGCGCCAAGACAGCGGGAAGGCCTGGGATCGGGGATCATCGTGACCGAAGATGGATACATCTTGACCAACCACCACGTCGCGGGCAAGGCAGACGTAATCACTGTACTCCTCTACGACAATCGCGAATTCGAAGCACGGCTCGTCGGGTCGGACTCCTTGACCGACGTGGCCGTGATCAAGATCGAAGAGCAAAACCTCCAGCCGGCCAGGATCGGGGACTCAGACAAAATAGAGATCGGCGAGTGGGTGCTTGCGGTCGGTGCCCCGCTTGGCATTCGTTTTCGATCGACCGTCACCTCAGGCATCGTGAGTGCGATTGGACGCAATCTGAATATCATCCAGGACGGCTTCGGCGTTGAAGACTTCATTCAGACCGATGCGGCGATCAATCCGGGCAACTCAGGGGGCCCGCTCGTCAACCTCAAAGGTGAGGTCGTCGGGGTCAACACCGCCATCGCAACCTCGACCGGTCGCTTTGAAGGTTATGGATTCGCCATCCCCATCAACCTGGCCAAAAAAGTCATGGACGATATAGCTGCCCACGGGTATGTCAGGAGAGGATTCCTTGGCGTGTCCCTCCGTCAGGTGGATGCGTCGGTGGCAGATGCCGTAGGACTAAAGAGGCCGAAAGGTGTATTGGTCGTCGATGTCGTCGGTGAGCCCGCCGAGACTGCGGGACTCAGGCCGGAAGACATCCTCCTGAGCATCGATGGACAGCCCGTCAACCGGCCTAACCAGATTCAGAGCCTGATTGCGAGAAAACACCCGGGAGACAAGGTGAGCCTCGAGGTGAGACGCAGCAGCAGGACGTTGACGGTCGAAGCCACGCTCGGTGAGCGAGAGCCCAGCTCAGAAAGCGCATCCCTTCCCCCGGAGAGTCCGATCGAAGAAGAGGAACACCTCGGAATTACTGTCCAGGACCTCACGCCGGAAACCGCAAGCCGCTTTAGCCTGGACGGTGACACAGAGGGGATCGTCGTCGTAAAGGTCGACCCCGGTTCTGCCCGCGAGGCGGGATTTCGGCCAGGGAATATCATCTTCAAGGTTCGGCAGGGGAACTTCGAACAGGACATCAGATCTGTGAAGGATTTCAACACGGCGATCGGTCGACTTGAGAAAGGCCGGAATGCGGCCTTTTCGGTCAGGCGAGGGAAGAGCCGCGGGTTTCTCACGATGAAGATTCCGGAGTAGCCCCCCGTGTCCGACCTGCAAGCTGCCGAAGCTCGCCTCATTATCTCCGCGAGCGAAGTGGACGCCGATCTCTACTACGCGACGAAGTTCCTCGCCCCGGACCCCTTTATCTTCATCGAAACGGAAGCCGAGAAGCTTCTCCTCGTGTCGGACCTGGAACTGGATCGCGCGCGAGCCGTCGCCCGTGTAGATCGCGTCCTTTCCCTCACCAGATATCTGGATCAGGCCCGTCCGTCCGAATCGGCGGAGCCGACGCCGTTCACCGCCCTAGATGCACTCCTGCAGGAGCTTCACGTTCGAAGTCTCCTCGTCCCCCGAACCTTTTCCATAGAGGCCACGGACTACCTTCGAAATGCGGAGTATGACGTTCGTTTTGCTCCGGGCCCTTTCTTTCCCGAACGGGAGTGCAAGACCACCGAGGAGATTCAGCACATCCGTCAGGTGCAGCAGCACACGGAAGCCGCCATGGAGGTGGCGATCGCAGCCATCGAAGAGGCAGATGTGCGGGACGGCATGCTCTACCGAAACGGCGCACTGCTCACCTCGGAAGAGATCAAGCGGTTGATCGCGCTCACACTGCTGGAACGGGAGTGCACTGCGAGGTACACGATCGTGGCGTGTGGAGACCAGGCCTGCGATCCTCACAATCAGGGTTCCGGCCCCCTGCAGGCCGGGTTGCCGATCATCATAGACATCTTCCCTCGCTCAGATCATACCGGATACTTCGGCGATCTCACCCGGACCGTCGGTAAGGGACCGATCCAGGAGGACGCAAAGACACTCTACGATGTCGTCCTGGAAGGGCAGAACCTCGCATTGGATTCCATTCGCGCGGGTGTAAACGGAAGAGAGATCCATCGTGCGGTGATGGACCTCTTTAAAGGCAGGGGGTTTCGTACAGGCGAGTTGGAAGGGCGGATGCAGGGCTTCTTTCACGGCACCGGCCACGGCGTGGGCCTCGAAATCCACGAGCCCCCGCGCATAAGCAAGGCCGACACCGAACTCCAGTCAGGCCACGTTGTCACCGTAGAGCCGGGGCTTTACTACATAGGTCGGGGAGCGGTAAGGATCGAAGACCTCGTCGTCGTCACCGACTCCGGGTGCGAAAACCTGACGACCTATCCCAAGCAGCTGGAAGTCTGATCTCTACGACCCCTGCTGGAGTTTATGCCCAACGAATGTGAGGTGCGGGGACATGCCCGTGGTTATTCTTTTCCGATTATTGTAAATATTAGAGTTAGACTAATTTTCCAGACGTCTGGAAAATCTCTCCGAGTTACTGCGACCTCCGCGAAGTCTACCGTGACCCTTTCATTCCGCAATCCCAAATCCGCAATCCGCAATTTCTACGGTACCCGGTTCTTTCTCTACGATCTCTCCGGTGAGGACCAGCGATCAACGGCCTCTAGCGGTGAGGTTTGCTTTACGATCCACGAACGACGCTTCGGTCGTGTCCTTCTGGACGCGACCAGCGATCAACGGATTTACGCTCTCGGATGAAACGTCCGGTGTACCTCCTTCAAGTATTCCCGGTCCACGTGTGTATAGATCTGCGTCGTGGAGATATCTGCGTGGCCGAGCATCTCCTGTACAGCGCGCAGGTCGGCGCCTCCCTCGAGTAGATGCGTCGCAAAGGTATGTCGCAGGATATGAGGACTGACGTCCTTTTCGATCCCGGCCGATCTCGCGTGTTGACGCAGGAGCTTCCACACGCCCATCCGTGTAATACGTCCCCCCCGTTGATTCAGGAACACCGATTGGCCGGAACCGGCCCGCTCGAGCTGCGGACGTCCCTCTTTCAAGTATCGTGTAACCGAGGTCTTCGCTTCCCGTCCGATCGGAACCACCCGTTCCCTACTCCCCTTCCCGACCACGCGCAGGACATCCAACTCGAAAAGCAGGTGGGTCCGTTCCAGCCCGGTCAGCTCCGAGACACGCAGTCCCGCCCCGTAGAGCATCTCTAGCATCGCTTTGTCTCGAAGACCCAGGGGTGTCGAGACGTCCGGTTCGAGCGTTAACCGCTCGACCTCCTCGACATTCAAAACCCTCGGAAGCTTCCTCCCCAGCTTTGGGGGTTTCAGGTGTTCCGTAGGATCCTCATCCGCAAGCCCTTCAGCTACCAGGAACCGGTGGAACATCCTGATCGCGGTCAGATTCCGTGCGACGCTGGAGGCCTCCAGGCCCACGTCTCCGAGGGAACGAAGCAGGGCAGACACATCTTCGCTCGACACCTCCTTCGGATCTTCGATGCCACGGTCGGTCAGCAGCATCAGGTAGCGAGCGAGGTCCCGCCCGTAACCGTCAGCAGTGTTCGCCGCGAGGCCGCGCTCCAGCACGACGAAGTCCAGAAACCGGCTGAGCGCATCCTGCCACGTCGGGGGGATCTCCGCCTCAGTTTTGGTCGACTGATTCATCGGCGCTCCGCTCGAGTTTTAGAAGCGCTGCCTTCCATTCCAGCCCGCACGCAAAGCCGGTCAAGGCGCCTGATGCGGCCAGGACTCTGTGGCAGGGCACGACCAGATGGAACGGATTCTTCCCTAGCGCTGCTCCCACCGCTCGAGGGCCCCCGCTTCGGCCGATCCTTTCTGCGAGCCAACCGTAGCTTCGCGTCTCTCCATAGGGAATCCCCTGCGCGGCCCGCCACACCTCCTGCTCGAACTCGGTCCCGCCATACGTAGGCTGCCACGCGAACGTGACAGGCGCCCCTGAGAAATAATCCAGGATCGCCGAAACCAGCCCGTGGGCATCCGCGTCCGGAACGGTTCCCGACACGAGACACGGCCGGTTGCGCTCCCCATCCGGCTCAAATGTCCCCAGGCGAACTCGGTCCAACCTTCCGTTGTCCCAGGCTGCCGTGACCCCACCCAACCCTGTCCGCAGTTCAACAGTCTTATCCAATGGCTACGCCTCTCCTGATGTTTTCGAAGATTCAGCGCTTAACGCGTCGTGAATCTGCTGTGCAAGCTTCGGTCCGATCCCCTCCACGGCGGCCACTTCCTCAGCCGCTGCCTCTTTGACCCGCTTCAAGGAACTGAAATGACGAAGAAGGGCCCGACGGCGCGCGGGGCCAACGCCCGCGATGTCGTCCAGCTCAGAAGTAAGCGTCCGCCGCTTGCGCAGTTTCCTGTGATATGTAAGCGCAAAACGGTGCGACTCGTCGCGAAGGGCCTGGAGCAACCGGAGGGAGGAGGAGGTCTTCGGGATATTCTGGGCATCCGGATGCCCTGGGAGGAAGACCTCTTCGAGCCGTTTGGCCAAACCGACGACCCGCTGTTCTACAAATCCCAGGGCTTTCAGCGCGGACAGCGCGGAAGAAAGCTGGCCCTTGCCTCCATCTACGAGGAGCAGGTCTGGAAAGGGCTGGCCCTCTTCTGAAAGTCGTCTGAACCGGCGCGTGACGACTTGCTTCATCATTGCAAAGTCGTTGGGTCCAGCGATTCCCGTAATCCGGAAATGCCGGTACTCTTTTTTCCGAGGCCGCCCACCCACAAAAGAAACCAGAGAGGCGACCGGATCGCTCCCCTGAATGTTGGATATGTCCACGGCCTCGATCCGCTGTGGAGGACGGTCCAGGTGAAGGTCCCTCTGCAGGGCGGTGACCGCCGCCGGGACCTGTTGACGCCGCCGGTCCCGCTTCAGACGGCGCTCGGACAAGAGCAGGGCCGCGTTGCTCTCCGCCATCTTCAAGAGACGCGCCTTATCGCCCCTTTGAGGTGCGTGAATCTCGACGTTTCTTCCCGCCTTGTCCCGCAGCCAGTTCGAGACCGTTTCCCGGTCGTCGATGTCACACGCCAGGTGGATATCCCTGGGCACGAACGAGGCAGTCACGTAGAAAAGTCTCACGAACGCCGAAACGATTTCCTTCATCTGTGCGTGAAGAACGCCTCCGATGAAGTAGTGCTGCCGACCGATCAGACGCCCCTCCCTGACCTCCATCACGACCCCGCAGGCCTCCTCGTCTTCGCGCGAAACAGCGATCGCATCCCAGTCCGAAAATTCGTTCGAAACGACCTTCTGGCGCCTTGTCGTCTGCTCCAGGGCACGAATCCGGTCTCGACAGATCGCCGCATCTTCGAATCGCCTGCCCTCCGACAGCGTCTGCATGCGCCCCTTCAAGGCCCGTACTACCTCAGTGTGCCTGCCGGTCAGAAAGAGCACGGCTTCTTCAACGATCTTCCTGTATTCATCCTGCGAGATCAGCCCTTCGCACGGACCGTCACATCGCCCGATCTCATAGTCCAGGCAAACTCGAACATTTGCGGAAGGAAGAGCGAAATCACAGCTCCGAACCCTGAAGAGGCGATGCATCGTGTCCATCGTTCGCCGCAGGGATTTGACATCAGAATAGGGACCCAGGTAGCGAGAGCCGTCCCGAACCACGTCTCGGGTCACGATGATTCTGGGAAACGGCTCCTGCGTAATCCGAACAAATGGGTATTTTTTGTCGTCCTTCAGATTGATGTTGTACTTGGGCTTGTGTGCCTTGATCAGGTTGGCTTCCAGAATCAGCGCCTCCATCTCGGTATCTGTCACGATCGTTTCCAGATCCCGGATGTGCTTGATGAGGGCCCTGAACTGGGGTCGGCCATCGTCCGCCAGTGGCCGAAAGTAGGATCGAACCCGACTCTGAAGGGATTTGGCCTTTCCGATGTAGAAGATCTTCCCCTCCCCATCCTTCATCAGATAGACACCGGGTGCCTTCGGGAGGTGGTCCAGGATCTCTTCGATGTTTTTGTGGGCCTCTCCCCGACTCAGACTTACGCGGGTCGGAGTTGTGTCCGCCGGTAGAGAACCCATTTGCCCGTTCCTCTTCGCTTGTCGGATCGTTCGAAGTAGATCTGAAAAAACCCGTTCCGTTCCGTTTCGACCAGGAAATACAGACGCCCGTACTCCGGCCTTCCCCTCACCGGCTTTCGTCCGTCTTTCCACGAGGCGGTCTCTCCCCCGAGCCGATACCACCGGCCCCGCCACCGAAGCCGGTGCGGCGGCCGCTCTCCCTTCAGTGCCCCCACCTCATAAGGCGGCACATCCACAGGTTCGTTCGCATACCGAGTCAACCGATCGCCCCACTTCACGGACCGATGGTAGGCTTCAGCAGCGGTTTCGAGTCCCGCGGTCCTTCTGCCGCTGAACCGCCGAGCCCTGCGTGGGTTCCGCCGTCGCCAGGGCAACAGACCTATCACAGCACGTCTAAGCTCGTGGATAGACCACACACACACCCCGCATCGGCCACCCCAATCACAGATCGAGGATGTCGACAGAAAGTGAATCCAGATCGAGCAGACCTACGGTCGTCCGGCCCGTCGTCCAGCCCCCGGCCTCCCCTGGATTCACGACGAGTGTCGGTCCCTGGGGGCGAACGTCGATCTCGTGAAGGTGTCCGTAGACGATCACATCGTAGGCTCCGCTTTCTGTAAGTGCATTGATTTCATCAGGTTCGTGCATCAACAGTATCCGCTTCCCGTGGGTTTCAAACCGATAGGGGGGTCGGTGGATCGGCCCGATCTTCTCGAACTGGGCCTGCAGCCCGAACCGCTCACCGTCATTGTTCCCGAAAACCCCGATCATTGGCGCCCTGAGATCGGCCATCCACCTGGCGTTGAACGGAGCGATGAAATCCCCCGCGTGGAGCACGAGACCCACACCTTTGGCATTGAACAGGGCCACCGCCTTCTCCACAGAATCCCTGTTGTCGTGGGTATCGGCCACCAGGCCGACCAGGTTCGACATCCCGAATCGTCTCCAGGTATCAGCTTTTTCAGGTCTTGGGGCTTCTACGTAAGCGCTCCGTTTACGGGGTCGCGCGTCTCGAAACTTAAACCCGAGCCCCATGTTTGTCAACATTATCGCTCAAAGTTTGTGATTGACAAACGATATATATTATTGTAAGGTTTACAAATACCCTCGGTTGACGTATGCCCGTATAGATTCGGAACTTGGGACAGATGTAATGCCATTCAACCCATTCAAAAAGGGTGCAGGAGGGCGAAAAAAACCCTCGGTCGACAGCATCCTCGAAAAGCTGGTCGACATGGAGCCAAGCTCGGCCAACTGCAGCCTCCTGAAGACCCCAGAGGGGGAGGAATCTACCGAGGACCTGGGCCGGGCCTTCATTTTCAAGCACGGCGAGAAGCCCCTCGTTCAAAACAAGGCCTTCTATATCAGCACGCCCGACGCCATCAAGGCCGAGGATAATCAGTCCTTCTTCAAGGGGAAAGACGAGATTGTCCACCTCTGGTTCCTGCACAACCGTATTCCGCACACCCTGGACTGCCGCGTGATGGGGCGGATCAATTTCCCCAATGAGATCCGGGGAGATCTTGACCCCCGACTCCCGACGGGCTACGCGGTAAGACCGATTGGGGTCATCCGGAAGAGCGATAAACGCCAGTTTCTCCGGTATTCCCACAAGCCCGGACACGGCGGAATGCGTGTCTACTCTCAGGTCCTCTTCGATCTCTACATCTCGAAAACGGACATGGAATTTCCGGAAACAGGCAGCCTGCCCACGAACATCAGCGAACTTCAGTTGATACCCTACGACACCGATACAGACCTGAACGGTCAGGAGCCTGAGGATGTCGTCAAATTCATGAAAAACGGCCTGAGGGCCAACACGAGGGATGGCCGAGTCGTCTTCGTTGGAAAGCCTCACATGGACGAGAAATCAAACAAGGTTTCCCTTCTGGAGATGAACAAATCAGACGTCCTGGGTCTGGAAACGTCCAAGGAGGATTCCCGCACATTCTACATCCGGAAACCTTCCAACATGTCCAGCAGTCGGGATGACCCATTTGGGCTGGGCGACGGAGACACGATCGTCCTGGGCTTTTATACGCGTATCTCCTCAGATCACCCCACCGAATACTACGACCTGATTTCAGAAATCACCCGTGTCGGGACCGAGAACATGACGGTCAGGACGAGCGGAGACATCCGAAAGGAGGCAGGAATCGGGGCTGAAATGCTCGATTTCGGCGTGGGGGGGGTCAAGATCTCGGCGTCGAAGGCCTTCCTCGATTACGCGCTGGGTGAAGACCACAAAGAGATGCCAGTCGAGGACAAGATCCAGGCCCTCGAGGGGCTCTGTTATCTCCTCAACTTCTATCCGAAGCTCAGGTTTAATCGGGAGACCGAGGTCTACGAACCCGCAGTCCCGATGAGGATCCAGATCCTTTCAAAGATCGTCCGGACCGAGATGAAGCCCCCGAAGGAAGAAGAGGAGGCGGCGGAGATCACCGGTTTCGGGATGAAATTCTACTATGACCCCAGTGAATACTCTAGAGATACCTTCACCTACGATCGGTGGGAACTCATCCGCGACTTCAAAGAGAACAAGCACTTCCGGGAAATTCACAACTCCCTGAACGGACTGATCGGATTTCTCGAAAGCCAGACTCGTGGATGAACACACTTTTTTGACTCTGCACAGGACCATGAATCGATTCTGCCCATATTCCGATATTCGGAGCCTCAACGACCCTCTCCCCATCGCTCCCTCCCACCACGTCCATCCGGACGTCCGGTAACCGCACGACTTCCTCTACTAAAGAAATCGTGACGCTTGTCTGATTAGAGGTATCGATCCAGTTCCACACCTGTTGAGAAGCTCGTCGTTGCAGTAACGATCGGGAGCCACCATGTCCTCGCTAAAAATCGGCCTTCCCTCTGGAAGCCTCCAGGAATCAACTCTGCAGCTTTTCTCCAGGGCCGGCTACCGGATCCGAATCAACCCCAGGTCTTATACCCCTGCCATAGATGATCCAGAGCTGCAGGGCCTGCTCCTCCGCGCGGAAGAAATCGCTCACTACGTCGAGCGGGGGCTGCTGGACGTGGGCTTGACCGGCAAGGACTGGATCCTCGAAAACGACGCCGACGTGGTTGAAATCGCCGATCTGAGCTACAGCAGGTCCACCGCCCAGCCCGTGCGTTGGGTGATCGCCGTCCCCGACGAGTCGCCCATAAAAACGATCCAGGACCTCGAGGGAACGCGAATCGCGACGGAGCTCGTAGGAATGACGCGCCGCTTCCTCAAGGAAAAGGGGTTGGAGGCCGAAGTCGAATACTCCTGGGGGTCGACGGAGGCCAAGGTCAGGGTTCCGGGTCTCGTGGACGCGATCGTGGAACTGACCGAGACCGGCTCTTCACTTCGCGCGAACAGGCTCAGAGTCATAGAAACTTTGTTCGAGTCCACTCCGCGGTTTATCGCGAATCGCCAGGCGTGGGATGACCCCTGGAAGAAGGAAAAGGCTTTGAACATAGCCACCTTGCTGGTCGGTGCCTTCGAGGCGGAAGCCAAGGTCGGTCTCAAGATGAACGTGCGACGCGCCGACCTCGAAGCGGTCGTGAAACACCTGCCCGCGCTCAACAATCCGACGATATCCAACCTGCTCGACGAGCAATGGATCGCCGTGGAAGTCATCCTGGATGAAAAGATCGTGAGGGACGTGATACCGGCGCTTATCAAAGCGGGCGCCACCGGAATCATCGAGTATCCACTCAACAAAGTGATCTATTGATCATGGAAGTTGTGACCTACAAGCGTGATCGGATGCCCGAGCGGATCAAGACTATTCTGGAAAGGACTGCAGACTACGACCCTGAGCTCGAGGCCGCGGTCAGGGAAATTGTTGCCGATGTCCGAATCAGGGGAAACGATGCCGTCATCGAGTACACACAGCAGTTCGACGGCGCTTTGCTCGGCGAGGAGGACCTCCGGGTTTCAGAAAGCGAAATCGAAGCAGCCTACCGGGATGCCGACGTCGGCCTCGTTGAAATCCTCAAAGCGGCAGCCGACAACATCCGTCGGTTTCACGAATCTCATCGGGAGACCTCCTGGTTCATCGAAGACGGCGACGGGGTTTCCCTGGGGAAGCGCGTCCTGCCCATCGACCGGGCCGCGATCCTCATCCCGGGTGCCAGCGCGCCGCTCTTTTCCACGCTCCTGATGGGCGTCATCCCGGCCCAGATTGCCGGCGTGCCCCACCTGTGCGTGGCTACACCTCCCCGAGAAGACGGGTCGGTACATCCTGTGGTCCTCGCGGCTGCACACATCCTGGGCCTGAACGAGATCTACCGCGTCTTCGGCGCGCAGGCGGTAGCAGCACTGGCTTACGGTACGGAAACCATTCCCAGGGTGGACAAGCTCGTCGGCCCCGGGCACCCAGCGGTGCAGATCGCGAAGAAGATCGTCTTCGGGACAGTCGGAGTCGACATGATCGCCGGCCCGAGTGAGATCGTCGTCCTTGCAGACGACTCGGCCGATCCTCGTCACGTGGCGGCAGACCTCCTCTCTCAGGCGGAACACGGCAGCGGCTTCGAGGCCTCGATCTGCATCACCCCTTCGCGGGACCTCGCACGACAGGTGGATGAGGAAACTCAGCGACAGTTGACCGACCTGGCACATCGGGACGCAATCCAAAAGGCATTGGACGCCTTCGGCGCCATCGTCGTCGTAGAGGACCTCGCTGAAGGCATCGATCTGTCGAACCAGATCGCTCCCGAACATATCGAACTGCTCGTGGAAGATCCCTGGCAGCACCTCGAAGCGATTAGAAACGCAGGTGCAGTCTTCCTCGGCCCGGCCTCCTCGGAGCCCGTGGGCGACTACTACGCCGGCACGAACCATATCCTGCCGACCGTCGGAGCAGCAAGATTCGCTTCTTCGGTCGGAGTCGAGACGTTTCTCAAAACGATCAATGTCGTTTCTTATACGGACCGGAGACTTCGAAAAACCGCAGGCCACATCATCGCGCTGGCTGAGGCGGAAGGTCTCGATGCCCACGCCAATGCCATTCGGGTCCGGCAGCAGAAGTAGCGCTGAGAAACAAGGCGTCCCGTGAAACCTAGCAGATTCTTCGCTAAATCGGGCGTCTTTGAAACTTGCGAAAAGAATCGCTCTAAGCCATCGGGGCCGCGGTGTGCGACTCCCTTGCAAACAGCCGCTTCGAGAAGCACGTCCTTCTGCCTTTCATTCCGCAATCCCAAATCCGCAATCCGCAATTGTGCGGCCGCCGGAGGCATAGGGTTGTGGGGTCGGGCGAAGGGCTTAGGGATTCAAAAGGATGAATATTCTCTCGTCGTAATCTGCTACGCCCAACCCGAAGTTGGGTGAAGAACCTTCTAATGTTGGGAACAGACTTGAAATCGTCCCCATTGAACCGAATTAAACCTGAAGTTCGTGCGATCGACGGCTATCACCTCGAGACCCACGACAGCGCCGTGAAGCTGAACCAGAACGAGAGTCCTTTCGACGTGCCGGACGATCTAAAGCGGCAGATCCTGGAGTCCGTCCAGGCGCGCCCCTGGTCGCGTTATCCTGCACCCATGCCGATGGACCTCGTGAGTGCGCTGGCACAGCACGTGGGCTGGGATCCTGAAGGACTGATCGTCTGCAACGGCTCCAACACCCTGCTCCAGCTCGTCCTGGCCGTCAGCGTCGGACCGGGGACTCCCGTGGTCATCCCATCACCCAGTTTCTCACTGTATGGACTCTACGCTCGGATCTTCGGTGGAAACATCATATCGGTCGACCTCGCTCAGGGGTTCACCTTCGATATTCCCGCTATCAGCGCCGCCGCCGTTCGGGAAAAGGCGCACGTGATGCTCTTCTGCTCGCCTCACAGCCCAACCGGATGCACGCTGTCGAACGAGGACCTCGGGTCCATCCTCGAGGAGACCGACGCCCTGGTCCTGGTCGATGAGGCCTACGGTGAGTTCAACCGGAGCACCGCTGTCGACCTGCTCGCAGAGCACGCCAACCTCATCGTCTTGAAAACGCTTTCCAAAGCGTTCGCGTCTGCTGGGATCCGAATCGGCTACCTGCTGGCCCATCCCGAGCTGACGCGCGAGATCCTGAAAGGAAAAGTGCCCTTTGACGTCAACCTCTTTTCGCACGCGGCGGCTTTGGAGATCCTGAAGCACAAGGACCTCTTCAAAGAGCGAGTCGCCGCCATCTGCAGCGAGCGTGACAGGGTCTTTAAGGCCCTCCAGGATACAGAAGGGCTAAGCGTTTATCCTTCGAGCGCCAACTTCATCCTTTTCGAGGTCTCCGAACCCAAGCGGGTCTTCAACAGTCTGGTCGAGCAGGGCGTACTCATCCGCGATGTCACCGGCTATCCCCTGCTCTCCCGCGGGCTCAGGGTGAGCATCGGCACGCCGGAGGAGAACGACCGATTTCTCTCTGCGCTCAAAACAGCGCTCAAAGAGAGTTAGAGAGGTTCCTCATGTCCAGCCCACGTACGGCGCGCGTCAAGCGAAAGACCACCGAAACCGACATAGACCTGTCTCTAACCCTGGATGGTGCCGGTCTTTGCCGCGGCAAAACCGGTATCGGATTCTTCGACCACATGCTCACGACTTTTGCGCGGCACGCGCTCTTCGACCTCCAGCTGACCTGTTCGGGTGACCTGGAGGTCGACGCGCACCATACCGTGGAAGACATCGGCATCTGCGCGGGACAGGCGCTCGCGCAAGCCTTGGGAGACAAGGCCGGCATCACACGTTTCGGGCAGAGTTACGTCCCCATGGACGAAACGCTTGCGCGGGCGGTCGTGGACGTTTCAGGAAGGCCCTATCTTGTCTACGATGTCACCCTGTCAGAAGAAACAGTAGGTGCGTTCCCTGCGGCACTCGCCCAGGAATTCTTCCGCGCGCTCGCAGATCACGCTATGATCAACCTGCACGTCGACCTCGTGAGGGGCTCGAACGCCCACCACGAAGTGGAGGCCATCTTCAAGGCCGTAGCCAGGGCATTGAGGAGTGCCGTCAGGCGAGATCCCGAAGTATCCGGTATCCCCTCTACGAAGGGTGTGCTGTAGAGTGCCGGCTGAGAGGAACGTTCGGTGAAAAGAAAGTTCGAGCCCCTCGACCTGTCTGACGTCAAGACGCGACCTCTCGATGCGCGCGCCAGCAAGGTCTCCACGGCAGGCTTTGCACGTTCGTCTGCGTCAGGGGCCTCTTTTCGCGGTTTCTTGATCGGCCTGCCCGAGATCCTGGCCGGCGCCGAATTCAGAAGCTTCGTACGCGACCTTTCAGATGCGGTTCGTTTAGAGAAGACGGTCCTCTTTGGCGTCGGCGGGCACGTCGTAAAATGCGGCCTGAGTCCCATCCTGATCGACGCGATGCACCGAGGCTGGATCTCCGCCCTGGCGATGAACGGCGCCACGGCGATCCACGACGTGGAAATCGCGCTGTCCGGAAACACATCGGAAGACGTGGCCGAAGGTCTGGAGGATGGGTCCTTCGGAATGGCGCGCGAAACGGGGGAATTCGTAAACGGCGCCGCGCACGATGTTGACACCGGCTACGGCGCCGCCCTGGGCCGCAGAATCGTCGAGCAGGATCTGCCTTTCAGGGGGAAGAGCCTCCTGGCCACCGCCTTCGAGCTGGGGCTCCCCGCCACCGTCCACGTCGCCGTCGGGACCGACATCGTCCACCAGCATCCGACCGCCGACGGGGCCGCGATCGGCCGGGCCTCGTATGACGACTTTCGCACCCTATGTTCGGTCGTGGCAAGCCTGGAGGGCGGCGCATACGTGAACATCGGTTCGGCAGTCCTCCTGCCCGAAGTCTTCCTGAAGGCGCTCACCGTCGCCCGCAATCTCAAGAGTACTCCCTCGGGATTCATCACCGCGAATTTCGACATGATCCAGCACTACCGTCCACGGGTCAACGTGGTGCAGAGACCCACGCTCAAAGGCGGGAGGGGTTACGCGTTCACGGGACATCACGAATTTCTCCTCCCCCTGCTGGCAGCGGCGCTTGCCGAGGCGTTGGGGGATCCGTCAGAAACCGCACGGAAGAAGCTCGTCTCCCAGGATCGTGCGGTCGAGATCCGACAAAACCTGAAATCCCTCGGAGCCAGTTCGGTCTTCACCAACGGCTGTTTCGACCTTTTACACGGAGGTCACGTCACCTACCTCCAGAAGGCCAAGGCGTTCGGGGACGTGCTCTTCCTGGGACTCAACAGCGACGACTCCGTCCGCCGCCTGAAAGGCAAGGGGCGGCCCATCCTCTCTGTCGAGGACAGGGCCACGGTCCTCGCCGGCCTGACTGCCGTGGACCACATCTGCGTCTTCGAAGAAGATACGCCCATAGACCTGATCAAAACGCTGATGCCCGATACCCTCGTCAAAGGCGGCGACTACGACAAAGACCAGATCGTAGGCCGTGAGGAGGTGGAGGCTGCAGGCGGTCAGGTGGCCACCGTGCCCCTTGTGGAAGGCAGTTCAACCAGCGACATCGTCCGCGACATCCTCGAGGGCGGGAGGTAGCAGGCGCTTGGATCGGTCACGCCTTAGCGAGATCCTCTCACTGGCCTCAGGCAAACGCATCCTGGTGATCGGCGACCTGATGCTCGACCACTATCTATGGGGTCGCGCAGATCGAATTTCACCCGAAGCGCCGGTCCCTGTGGTCGAGATCGAGTCGGAAACTTTTCGACCGGGAGGGGCAGCCAACGTCATCCACAACCTGCACGAACTCGGCGCGGAGATCGCCGCGGTCGGCGTCGTCGGCGAAGATGGAGATGGAAAGAAACTCGAGGATCTCCTGGCCGCTGAAAGGGTCGACCTGAGCGGCGTCGTCACCGATCCGGCCCGGCCGACAACGTCCAAGACCCGCATCATCGCCCGTAGAATTCTGGAGCACGGTGGGGAAAGAGGGAGGGGACAGCATATCGTCCGGGCGGACCGGGAGGTGTGCGATGAAGTTTCCGGAGCCGTCGAGCGGCGCTTGATCGAGAACATTTCGAACGTCGAGGACATCGACGCCGTCTTCGTGTCAGACTACGCCAAAGGGGTCGTGACGCAGGGAATGATGGATGCGGTCAGAGCGTTGTTTCGCCGACTGAACCGACCGACGGTCGTCGATCCAAAAGGTAGAAATTTTGACAAGTATCACGGCGTGACGGCCATCTCTCCCAATCAGGCCGAGGCCCTCGGGGCGCTCAACCTGGACGGCGACGACGAGGCCATCGTCGTCGCCACTGGACACGAACTCGTCAAACGGTTCGAGCTCCAGGCGGTCTTTATGACCCGGAGTGAAAAGGGCGTCAGCCTGTTTGAAAAGGGCGGGCAGGTCGCACACCTCGAGGCGACAGCACGCGACGTCTACGACGTCTCCGGCGCTGGAGACACGACCGCCGCGGTCTATACAACGGCGCTCGTATCCGGGGCGACGCACGCGGAAGCAGCCTGTGTTGGCAACCTTGCAGGCGGCGTTGTCGTCCGAAAAATCGGTGTCGCGGCCATCTCCAAACAGGAGCTGCTGCAGGCCGCCGATGGTCTGAATGCGTGAGGATTCTACACGCCATATACGACGATGTGCAGAACCCCTGGTGCGGAGGCGGAGGCGCGGTAAGGGCCCTCGAAATCAGTCGCCGCCTGGCCCAGCGGCACGACATTACCCTTCTTTCCGGTGCCTATCCAGGCGCGGCCGCCCAGGAGATCCGCCACGGGGTCAGAATCCGTCGCGTGGGCACCGACCGATCTTATCTCCTCAGCCGGCTGAGTTTCTCGGCTCTCGCGTCATCCCTTCTGGCCCGGGAAACCTTCGACCTCTGGGTCTACAACTTCTCTGCATTCTCCCCCATTCTCGCGTCTGCGGGCCTCCGACGAAGATGCGTCCTGGAGTTTTTTCACCGGATCGCGGGTCACGCAGTCAGGAAGTTCCCCCTTCTCGGTCTTCCAGCAAGAATCGCGGAAGAATACACCCTCAGATCCTTCGACCATCTCGTGACGATCTCCCCGAGCGTGGCGAAACAGATCTCGCGAGCGCGGGGTACGCAGGGCCTTCACCTGGTCTATACAGGTGTCGATAACGCCTGTTTCGACGTCCCGGTTTCAGAGCAGGACTACATCTTCTACGTCGGCCGCTTCGACGTGTATGTCAAGGGCATCGACCTCCTTCTAAAGGCCTTCACCCGTTTCCGTGCAGATTACCCGGATGTGCGCCTCGTGCTGGCCGGTCGGGCCACCCCGAAGCGGCTACGACAGTTGACATCCCTGTGTGATGCCCTCGAGATCACCGAACACGTCGAGATACGCGGTACGGTCTCCGAGGAAACGAAACGGGAACTCCTAGGCGGTGCGTTGTTTACGTGCATGCCCTCCCGGTATGAGGGATGGGGCATCACGGCCGTCGAGGCGGCTGCGGCCGGGAAGGCCGTAATCGGAACCCGCATCCCGGGGCTGACCGATGCCGTCGTGCACGGCAAGACAGGAATCTTGGTGCCCCCCGAAGACACGGATGCCCTCCAGGAAGCCATGCGTCAGCTGACAGAGGACTCGGAATATCGCCGGCGGCTAGGCCGGTCCGGCAAACTCTGGGCAAAGCGCTTTTCCTGGGATCGAATCGCCCGAGACCAGGAGAGCGTTTACGAAGAGGTCCTTTCAGAATTGAGGAAACGGGATGTTGCACACGGGTGAGCGGCGATCCGTCCCTTTAGGCATAGGGGCGTTTTTCTTTTCCATCTACCTCCTCACCGCCGGCGGCCACTACGGTGGGGACGGCTTCTGGAACTACCTGACCGCTGAAAGTATCGTCCTTGATGGCGACCTGATCATCGGCGACCGCCCATTCCTGATTGAAGAGATGTACAACCAGTACACCCACGATCAGGGAGGCGGGGTGATTGCCGGGAGTGGAAGAAGCTATTCGAAGTATGGCCTCGGACAAGCCCTGGTCGAAGTTCCATTCTATGCCGTAGGTCGTCTGATCGCCCGACTCGTTCCAGGCGTTCCTCGAGACTATGTCACGATGTTCACGACCTCGATCACGAACGTCGCGGTCTGCGCACTCTGGTGCATCGTCTTCTTCAAATTGGCGCGTCAGCTCTCCTTCGGGCGGCCCACACTCATCTGGATAACGGGGGTCTTCGGCGTGGGGTCCATGGTATTCCCCTATGCCGGATACGGCTTCTCTGAACCCCTGATTGGCCTCACCCTGCTGGGCACGGTCACGGCCCTTCACCAGTATCGCCAGTCCGGAGCCCAGTCCTGCTTGGCGTGGTCCGGGGCTTTGTTGGGCCTGTCAGCGGCGACCAAACTCTACATCGTGATCGTCCTGCCCTGTCTTGCCGTCTACCTCTGGTCTTGCACGAAATCTTTGACGCGCGGCCGGCAGCTCAGGGCCTGGGCGGCCCTGCTCATCCCATTGATCCTGTTCGGGCTGCTCATCGCCTGGCACAACTGGGTGCGTTATGGAAGCATCCTGAAAACTGGCTATCACCTGGACGATGTGGCATCCGAATTCTGGACGGGTGCGGAGGGGGGCTACTTCAGTTTCTCACCGTTTAACATCGTGACCGCGGTCTACGGCTTGCTGTTCAGTGCGGGTCGAGGACTGCTCCTTTTCCTCCCGGCCGCTTTCTTCGTTCCGATCGCGATACTACGGTTCGGCAAAGCTCACAGGGAAGAAGCGATGCTCTTCACGGCGCTCATCGCAGTTCACTTGATCTTTTTCGCCTGCTTCCGAGCGTGGCACGGGGGTTCGTGGGGTCCACGGTATTTGGTGCCCATACTGCCGTTCCTCGTTCTCCCCTTGGGCGGCCTGATCGAGAACGGGGGAGCGAGGGAAGCCGTCATCAAAACACTTGCCGTCATCGGGGGATTGATTCAGCTCCCCGCAACCCTCATGAACGTTCACTTCTTCACCCGTTTTGTGATCGAAAACCGGATCGGACACTTCACCTACGACCCAAGGCATTTTACAGACCTGGTCTTTTCCCCGGGACTCTCTCCCATCGCAGGCACCTTCTTCCAGCTCATCTCTGCCGTCTCCAGACTGACGGGTGGACACTCCCTGAACTATCCCATCCCCTCGTCCGGATCGGAGGGTGTGCTGGTCTCCATGAGCACCTACGATCTGATCGACGTATGGTGGGTCAATGCCCTGCACACGGGCTTCCTTGGAAACCTTGCCACAGTCGTCGTCTACACTGCGGTTGCGGCGCTTTTCCTCGGATCGGTCCTCACTGCCCGAGCCCTGATCAAATGGTCTCGGTCCTCGAACCTTGCAGAAGGATAGAGCAAACGCCGTGCGAATTCTCGACCTGGGATGCGGATCCAGCAAACGGAAAGGGGCCATCGGCGCAGACCTCACGCGCGGATCTGCAGCAGACGTGATCGCCGATCTGAACCGACGCTACTATCCGTTCAGGGACGGCGCATTCGATCTGATCGTCCTTACCCACGTGATCGAGCATATCACCGACATCCCGGATGCCATGGAAGAGATCTGGAGAATCGCCACGCCGGGCGCCGCTGTAGAGGGAGCGACGCCCCACTTCTCCTCTGCGAGTTCCTACGCCGACCCAACCCATCGGCACCATCTCAGCATCCGTACTTTCCACTTCCTGGCCAGACCGTCCAGGAAGAAGCCGAGGATGCGACGTCTCCTGGAATGCTTCTACAGGATCGACGAAATCAAATACGGTCTACCGGTCGCCCAGAAGTTCCAGGTGACCGATCTTCGAATCACCCTCAACCCCCTGTTGCGGAAACTTGGTGTCGAGTCGGCCGTGAACCTCTATCCGGAACTGTATGAAGCCTTCTTCACCTTCGTGATCCCAGCTCGGGATATCTTGTTCCGCTTGCAGGCGATCAAATGAAGCATCGACGTCGGGTCGACCCATGAAGGCAAGGCGCAGGGATGGGCCGTCCGAACGCCGCCAGACCCCAAAGCGGCACAGCGCGCTCTTCGATTCTCCGTGGGTGCCCGTCCTCTTCTTCGCCCTCCTCAGCATCATCTATTTCGCGGGAGGTGTGTTTACGAACGACGTGATCCTCGGCTCGGACTCCGGTGTGGAATTCCACAAAGGCAAAGAACCCTTCCTGGAAAAGCTCGAATCTTTGCCGCCGGCCAACTGGAGTCGCTACATGGGAGGAACGCCGGAATCCAGCGGTCTCCGAGCCCAGTATCATCCCCTTACGTTCATCTCCCTGTTTACGAGCGAACACCGCTACTTCCTGTGGCGATACATCATCGCTACGTTCTGCGCGGGCTATTTCTTTTTTCTGTGCGCCAGGGGATTTGGCCTGCACCCCATCGCCGCCCTGGTCACCGGAACTGCTTTTGCGTGCGCACCCGCGTTCCTCACCTTCACTCACGCCGGACAGTTTGCGAAGATGTCGGCCATCTGCCTGTTCCCGCTCCTCTACTGGTCACTCGACCGTGGAATGGAGACCGGGCGAGTCATCTACTTCGGCATCTTTTCCGCCGCGCTCGGGATCGGCATCTATACACCGCACCTCCAAATCGTCTACTTCTCCCTCTGGGCGCTCGGCCTCCTCTTCATGTTCAAACTCGTCCGATTCTACCGTCGTGAAAGGGATCGTATCAACGCCCTTCGGCGCGCCCTCTTGGCGGCGGGCGCCGTCTGCGTGGGCCTCGCGATCGGCGCCGATGGCCTCGTTCCACAGTTCTGGAACACGAGCACCGTTTCCAAACGCGCCGGAAAGGAGCAACAGGGCGGAGGATACGATTACGCCGTGTCCTGGTCCTTACACCCCGAGGAAATGGCTGCCTTCATCATCCCGGAGTTTGGCGGTTTCGACGTTCGAAGTCACCGCTACTGGGGTCGCAACGCAATCAAGTTCAACTCCGAGTACGTCGGAATCGTTGCCCTCTTTTTTGCCGTATTGTCCCTCGGCCAGTTCCGAAACGATCCCAGAATCCCATTCCTTCTCTTCCTTTTCCTGTTGGCCGTCTCATTTACGCTGGGTCCGCACACCCCCGTCCACAAGCTCTGTTACAGCTATGTTCCAGGGATGAAGGTGCTTCGCGTACCTGGGCTGATGGCTTTCTTGTTCTCATTCGCACTCTGTGCCCTCGCTGCCTTCGGGCTGAACAGACTCCTCCAACCAAAACCTCAAATCAGCGGCGAGTTTCTGAGAAGGCTGTGTGTTGGAGGGGGACTCGTCGCTCTGATTTTGACTCTCATCGCGGTCAACCCGCAAACCCTGCTCAGCCTGTGGCGTGGAACGGTCTGGCACGATATGCCCGATCAACGCCTCCAGATCGCCCTCGCCAGTCTGCCCGATATACAGAACGGCGCCCTGATGGCAGCCCTCTGGGTCGCCCTCCTGACCTTTCTTGTTTTCCTGCGCATCAAAGGGCGGATGCAAATCTCGGCCTTTGTTGTCTGTCTGCTTGGCATCCTGATTCTCGATACCTGGCGGATCGACAAACAGTTCCTGAACTACGCGAACCCGAGTCGTGTCCTCCCTGCGGATCGCGTCAATCCCAACGTCCTTCAATTCCTTAGGCAGGACAAGGACCTCTTCCGGGTCCTCCCCCTCCCCAACAGACGGCAGGTCCCCCTGAAAGGGATCGACCTCGTGACCGGGTTCAACGACTTTGCCATCCGCCGTTACGACCACATCATGAAGTCAGGCGACCTCAATCACATCCCTATCCTGAACCTCTTGAACACGAAATACATCATCTCGAAGAAACGCCTTTCTCTGCCCAATATTCCGGAAGTGGGGCAGGCCGACGGACTCTACATCTACAAAAACCCGAAGGCCCTGCCCTGGTTCTATCTCGCAACCGACTACCTGGTTGAAACGGACGAGGACCGTATCCTCGAACGCCTCAGAGACCCGAAACACGATCCTGCTCGGGTCGTCGTGTTGGAGGAAGATCCTCCCATACCCTTCGTGAACGACAAGACAGGAGAAGCACAGATCCGGCGCACGGATTACGACTCCCGCCGAGGTCTTATCGATCTCCAGGTTGAGACCCCCGGCCCCAGAGTGCTGGTTATTTCCGAAAATTACCATCCCAATTGGCGCGCGTTTGTAAATGGAATTGAAACCCGGTTGGTCCGGGCCAACTATCTGTGGAAGGCCGTTTCCCTACCCGCGGGAAACCACCGTGTGGAACTTCGATATCACGACCCCGTCGCCGCCGTTTCTGCGTGGATTACCCTCTCCTCAACGCTGTTGCTACTGGCCGGCGCGTTCGCCTGGATGTGGTGGGGCCGGCGGGATGTCAAGTATGGGTGAAGAGCCGGTCCCAGTCCGCCCGATCGTCAGAGGCGCTTTTCAAACCATGAGCGGCGCCTACGTCGGCCGGTTGACCAACCTGGCGGCCTTTTTTCTACTCGCGCGCACGCTGACTGAGGAGGAGTTTGGTCAGGTTGATCTCTCCCTGGCCGTCTTCGCCATTCTCGTTTCCCTGCGAAGCCTCGGCCTCCATTTTGCGTTGCTCCACGAACACGATCGCGTCGACGAACTCGCCCCGACCCATCTCGTTCTCAACATGGGGCTGGGCTCATTAAGTGCGTTTGCGGCCGTGGGGCTCGCCTTCTTCACCTACAGCGGGACAACGGCGACTGCCCTGGTCATCTTTGCCGTCTTCGACCTCTTCAGAACGGCAGCTGTGACTTCTGAGACGCAGCTGAGACGGGACCTCGAATTCGGCCCCCTGGCCCTTTCGCACGCCATGGGAACAGTCACAGCTGCAGTCGTGGCCGCGGCCGTGGCCTATCTGGGTGGCGGGATCTGGTCACTTATGTTCGGATACTGGGCCAACAGCATCGGCTACGTTGTGGTTTACTGTAGTGTCGTTTGGCGCTTTCGCCCGCTGCCGTTGCGTCGACTCCGTGAGTTCGATGCGGAAGGAGCACGGAAGCTGATCGGATATGGATTATGGTTTTGGATCGGGGGGGTTTTGCAGGTCCTGATCCTGCAGGTTGATAAATTCATCGTGGGCACGGTGCTCGGGACGGCAGTTCTTGGATTCTACGCACGGGCGCATACCTTTTCGCAAATCCCGAGTGGAGCCGTCACCCACACCATCCTGAGTGTGACAGGCGCCGTCTATGCACGGTATCAAGATGACAGGAAGCGGCTTTCTGCTGCGTTTCGCCGCGCCCTGAGGCTCGTCCTGAGATCCACGATCGCAATTTCGCTCGTTCTTGTCCTGGAAGCCCCGGCCCTGACCCGAATTCTCCTGGGAGAAAACTGGCTGCCGATGGTCCCTGTCCTCCGGTACCTGATCTTATATTCCCTCTGCAGGCCGCTCTTGGATGACATCCATACGCTGTTCCTGGCAGTAGGTGCGTCCAAGAGCATCGCCGGGTTTGCCTCCGTACAGGCTGGCCTCCTTTTGATCGTTGCCCCGATTCTCACGTCCAGACTAGGCGTCGAGGGCACCGCGATCAGCATGGACGTGATGGCCCTGATCGGCCTCGCGTTGGCCCTGCGTTACACTCGAAAATATGTGGACTTGCCTCTGGCACCCACCTTCGTGCCCCCGCTCATAGCGGCGTGCGTGGGTCTGGGTGTCCGTCTGGCCGTCGCTGAACCCATTGCACACCTCCCTGACCTGATCGAAGTGATCGCGGGAGGTCTCATCTTTTCCCTGGCCTATGCGGCCGCCCTCTTTTCGATCGAACGTCGTACGCTCGTGGAAGAGTTGCGAACGGTCTGGACCGCCTTGAGGGCGGGGACCGACCCTGTATGAAAAAGTTCTTCGCCGAATGTTGAGGCTAAGGTAATGACCTCTATTGCGCCGCTGAATGCCATCTGGGCTGCGGTGTGTAAATCCGTATCCTGCATCTTGTGAAGTTTATCTCGTCACCAAATCCCCTCCAAGGGAGGGGTGTCCCGGCAAAGCCGGGACGGGGTGGGTCACGATCGATTACCAGTTGAAGGACCTTTGAAGAGCGGTTGAACGAGCTTCCTAAGTCATCACCGGGAAAGGCATCCGTGAAAATCGGGATTTTTGGAAATCCATCCATGCTTCTGGGATTCGGCGGCGGCCTGATGACCCTGACGAAGTCCTACGAATACCTACGCGACTCCGGACGCGATGTCGAACGCTTCGATCCGTGGAAACAGGATCTGTCCGACTTTGACTTGATCCATCATTTCGGATTTCATTACAGCAATTGGGAATGGTTCAAGACGATAAAGAGGTTCAATAAACGTCTGGCAGTGACCACGATGTACTGGATCCCGGAAGACCCTTTTACCGAGCGCCTGTATCGAAAGCTGCTTAGCCGAATCCCATACCTGAAATTGCCCCCCGTTCAGACGCGGCAGATGCTCGAAATGGCGGACCTGATCCTGCCGAACTCCGAAGGAGAAAAACAGCTCCTCATAAATCTGTTTGGTTGTTCTGAGGAGAAGATGCACATCGTCCCGTGCGGCGTCGATGATCGATTCGGTCATTCAAGCGCGGAGCCGTTCGAACAGAAATTCGGGATCTCGAACTTTCTTCTGTGCGTCGGACGTTTCGACTCTGCGCAGAAGAACCAGCTCGGAATGGTCCGTGCGTTGGGAGAGACCGGCCTGCCGATGGTCTTCATCGGCGGACCGGCCGACGGTCAGGAAGGCTATTATGAACAATGCAGGCGTGAGGCACCGGAGGGCACACTTTTCATCGGGGTTCTGGATCCAGCCGACCCTATCCTGGCTTCGGCCCTCGTTGCGGCGAATACCCTTGTGATTCCCAGCTATTTTGAGTACCCCTGTATGGTGGCCATGGAGGCCCTGCTGGCAGCGACCAAAGTGGCGATCACCCGTCGTGGAACGACCGAAGAATACTTCCGGGAGTATGCAGCCTATTTCGATCCCCGCTCGCCCGCTGACATCCGCAGGGTCGTCCTCGAAACCTTTCAGGCCGAAATTCATCCAGAGGCACAACGTTACGCCCGGAGGGTTTTCCGCTGGGATCACGTGGGACATCTGCTGGACAAGGCCTACGCTGCGGCCGGATTCGCCTGATCTAAACGGCCTCTCGTCCTGGGAATCTGGAGAAACGATTGCCGCAAGTCAGGAAAGTCTTGTTTCTTGTATCTCACGCGTTGCACCCGATGGCAAGCCGGTCACAAGGGTTTGCGCGACATCTCAATGGAGTCAGCGCACGATACCTCGCGAAAGCAGAGTGCCTTTCTGTGCGCCCCGGCCCGTGGCGAAGACTGCTGGGCCTTTCGTCTTTGATCCATCGACTGCTTTGGAACAGGATCGCCCTCCTCTACGTGATCGACATCGGACCGATCAACCTGCTCGCAGGCGTCGCGGCAAAATACCTGTTCAGAGTTCGCTTTGTCATCGACACGGGAGATCTGGTCTACGATCTGGCCGTCGCGGAAGGAAACTCCATCCTTCGTCGTGCGATAAAGAAAATTACTGAAGATCTGTCGCTCTTCCTTTCTGATGCGATCGTCGTACGTGGGACTCTACACAAAAAGCTGCTGCAGAAACAAAGTTATCGAAACGTTTCCTACATCCCCGACGGGGTGGATACCGCTTTTTCCTATCCCAGAGAAGTAACGGAACTCAGGGAACACCTCGGACTTCAGGATGTTACGACGATAGGTCTGGTCGGGACGACCCACTGGAACAGGAAGACCCAGGCGTGCAACGGTTGGGAACTCGTGGAGGCGATCTCCCTGCTGAGGGACCTTCCAGTGGTAGGTCTCTTGATCGGAGACGGAACCGGTCTCCCCATGCTCAAACGGCGTGCGGACCAACTCGAGATTGGTGATCGGTTCAAGTTTTTCGGGAGGGTTCCCTACGAGCGCCTTCCGGACCACTTGAGTCTGATCGACATCTGTCTGCTGACACAACCGAACAACCCGTGTGGATGGGTAAGAACGACCGGGAAACTACCTGAATACCTCGCGCTAGGCCGCTACATCGTCTCGACGGAAGTCGGAGCCGCAGCAACGATCCTCAAGGACGAACGGATCGGAAAGCTCTTGCCATACGACGGCGTGAAGGACGATACATATCCCCCAAGACTGGCCGATACACTCAGAACCCTGATTCAGGATAGAAGCCTGTTTGAAGGAGCGGACAAGCGGGTAGGCGTCGCGAAACGTCTCTTTGAATATCGGGTCCTGGCAAAAGAACTCGAGACGGTACTGGATGCGGTTTAGTCCGGGATCGCCGCTAAAGGGAGGTGGAACCCCATGGGAATCGCAGCGAACCTGCTTCAGCGTGTAATTGCTGAGGCAAGAACATTTCGTCGTTCTCTCCTCAAGGCCGCTTACCTCAGACCTAAAGTCCGGGATGATGTCATCAATCAGTTCCATCGGCTCTACTACGAATCTGAAGCGTTCGGCGAGACGTGGAACAACACGACGTTCCTGGGCGTGAGGATTACCAAATGCCCACTGGACTTGTGGATCTACCAGGAGATCATCTTCGAACTGAGGCCCGACGTCATCATCGAAACGGGAACCTGCTACGGTGGAAGCGCGCTCTACATTGCATCCGTCTGTGATCTGGTGGATCACGGCAGAATCGTGACGATCGACATAGATCACAGCAAACCTCGCCCGGAACATAAACGCATCACATACATCACCGGATCGTCAACAGCCGATCATACCCTGCAGAGGCTTTACCAGGAGATAGAGGGCAACTCCAATAACGTTATGGTCATTCTGGATTCAGATCACAAGAAGGACCATGTGCTCAAAGAGTTGGCTATTTACAGCAAGCTCGTGACCGTAGGAAATTACCTCATCGTCGAGGACTCTAACGTCAATGGACATCCGGTTCTTCCCGAACATGGGCCGGGCCCGATGGAAGCAATCGAAGAATTCATTCAGGTGAATGACGGATTTAGGGTTGACCGGACGAGAGAAAAGCTCCTGATGACGTGCAATCCCAGCGGTTACCTGCGGAGAGAGAAATAGGCCGAACAAAGGCCTTACGCTACCGCGTTATTCATGCAGAGTGTTCGACACGACCTGATTGAGCAACGTCATGAGACACGAGATACAGGGGTTCCCTACGTGGACTTTCGCAGCGTAAGTGTCCTGATTCCCGTCTTCAACGAACGCTATTTCATCGAGCAGCTCATCCAGCAGGTCCTGGATGCGCCCCTTCCCGCTGGAATGAGCAGGGAATTGATCATCGTCGATGATTGCTCAGAAGACGGGACGTGGGAAATACTGGGGAGATTGCGGGCCAGCAAGCCCGGGTCGCTGCGACTCTTCCGCCACGAGAGCAATCAGGGAAAGGGCGCTGCGATTCAGACCGCAATCCAGCACGCGACAGGCGACATCTGCTTGATACAAGACGCCGATCTGGAATACGATCCCAGGGACTACGGAAGTCTGCTTTTGCCGATCATCAACGGAGACGCAGACGTCGTATATGGATCACGATTCCTCTCCAGTGAATATCGCCAAGTGCACTTCTTCTGGCACGCGTTCGGAAACTGGTTCCTCACAGTCGTATCCAACATTTTCACAGACCTGGTCCTCACCGATATGGAGACCTGCTACAAGGCAGTGAAAAGCAGCATCCTGAAATCCATACCACTCCGGTCTCACCGATTCAACATCGAACCCGAGTTGACCGCCAAGTTCTCCAAGAGAGGATGCCGAATCTACGAAGTGCCTATCTCGTATCGTGGACGAAGTCAGGATGAAGGAAAAAAGATAAAGTGGCGCGACGGCTTCGGGGCCTTGTGGACAATCATCTATTTCTGGCTCGTAGACGACATCTACACCGAACATCACGGGCGCGCGGCCCTCTACAGCCTTTCTCAAACACATCGCGCCAGAAAGTGGGTTGCAGAAACTGTCTCCCCTTGGGTCGGAGAAAATGTCTGGGAGATCAATGCCGGGCTCGGCAGCATCACGATGAAGTTGCTTCCTCGAAGCTCATACACGTTGAGTGATTCCGATCCTCTGAATGTCGAGTATCTGCAGAGTCGGTTCGGGGCCTACGATTGGATGGACGTGAAGGAAATCGATCCTGAGAAGAGCGAGGCGCCGGATCCCGTTCGAAGGGTCGACACCGTCCTCTGTTTGAACGTCCTCGAACTTCTGGAGGATGATCGACAGGCGCTCACAAACATTCACCAGGCTCTGATGCCCGGTGGGACGGCCATCATTCTCGCGTCACAAGGGCAGTGGCTCTACGGATCCCTCGACCGCGTGCTCCAGTTTCGGCGGCGATACTCCAGGAAGACGTTGCAGGCTGCGTGCGAAGAGGTGGGATTCAGGGTTGAACGCCTCTTTTCCCTGAATCGAATCGGGCTTATCGCGTGGTTGATCAATGGGAAGATTTTCAGGCGGAGGAGGTTTGGAAAACTTCAGCTGAAGTTCTTCGACAGTTTCGTCTGGCTCTGGCGAATCCTGGATCAGATACTTCCTCTACCAGGTCTCTCCATCGTGGCGATCGTCCGCAGACCGGATCCTTCGTAAGGTCTACAAGACACGTTTTTCCAAAGGCAAGGACTGCAGCGGATTGTCTGTACACCTCCAGACAGGCCGCGATCAACTCATTTGACCACTCGCGAACAGATTCTGATCCTTCAGCCGAATCACCTCGGAGACGTGCTGCTCTCCACGCCGTTCATCCACGGCACGCGCAAGAGGTTTCCGGATGCTCACCTTTGTGTCCTTTTGGGGTCCTGGTCAACCGATCTCCTCAGAGGAAATCCTGACGCCGATCAGATCATCGCCTGTGACCTGCCCTGGCTCGCAAACGGCGCGATGGGCCCCTGGAAGTGCCTGTTGCCTTCCCTCAGCCAGGTTCGAGCTCGTAGTTTCGATCGAATTTTCACACTCCCTGTTTCGTTCAAGACCGCGGCATTTGCCCGTCTTTGCGGTGGACGAGAGCGATGGGGGTTCAACACGCCGAAGTCTTGCTGGGCGTGGTCTCACATCGTCTCCTATTCGTGGGAAAAACACGTTGTGGATTGCTACATGGACCTCATCCCGGGGTCGGATGGGGCCCAACCCTCGCCCTGTTTTCGCCTCTTTCCCGAGGCCGAGAATCAGGCGCCTGTCAGAGATCTCTTGAACGACGTCTCGCCTGCTGTCGTACTCGGGGTCACTGCCCGCAAACCTTCAAAACACTGGGCAACAACACGATGGGCGAGTGTCGCGGACCACATCGCCGATCGCGGATATCACGTCCTGATCAACGGGGGTCCTTCCGAGCGAGATTACGTGGAAGCGATCAGAAGCCATATGCGGACGGAGGCCCTGAATCTTGCGGGGAGGTTCAGCCTCCTCCAATCTGCGGAGCTGCTAAAAGGGAGCACCTGTTTGGTTACGATCGACTCGTTTCCCATGCACCTAGGCGCGGCGGTTCGCACCCCGATGGTCGCCCTGTTCGGCCCGACGTGCAGTCGCCAGTGGGGGCCCTATCCGAATGGGCAGCACAGCATCGTTGTCCAGCCCCCACCCGAAATCCCCCGAAACGCCGAGGCCATGCGCTGGATCCAGGTCCATCACGTCACCGAGGCCTTCGATCGCCTCCTCGCCGAGATAGACGGATAGACCGCCGCCTCACTGCCCTCAGGGGCTTGTAAAACCAAACCTGGTTTGCTATCTTCAATTCGATCGCATGCGTAAATCTCAAACGGAATTGTGGGTTCGTTATGTCGGTTGAGATCACCATTATCATTCCCCTTCTGGACGAGAAGGAGAGCCTTCGGCCTCTCCACGACAAGATTCAGACCGCCATGGCTGCCTACGAACGGTCCTACGAAGTGATCTTCGTTGACGACGGAAGCAGGGATGGTTCTGCGGATGTACTCGAGGAACTTCACGAAGCCTACTCAGAGGTGAAGGTGATCCAGTTCCGTCGCAACTTCGGCAAAGCCGCGGCCTACGCGGCGGCTTTCGAGCGCGCAGCCGGAAAATACGTGATCACGATGGATGCTGACCTGCAGGACGAACCTGCAGAGATCCCCTCATTAATCGCAAAAATCGAAGAGGGTTATGATCTCGTGTCGGGCTGGAAAAAGAAACGACTGGATCCCCTCCGAAAAGTCATTCCTTCCCGGTTCTTCAATTGGGTGACGGGAATCCTCTACGGGATTCCCATCCACGATTTCAACTGCGGCTTGAAGGCCTACCGGGCTGAGGTCGTCAAAGACATAAAGATCTATGGAGAGCTCCACCGGTATATTCCGGTGCTGGCCCATTTGGAGGGATATCGCATCGCCGAACTCGAAGTTCAGCATCATCGCCGCAAATTCGGAGTCACCAAGTACGGATGGACTCGGCTCTTGAAAGGCTTCCTTGACCTGCTTACGGTGATGTACCTCGGACGCTACATGGGACGCCCGCTTCACCTCTTCGGTATGGTGGGCGTCATCTTGGCTACTTTCGGATCGATCATTAATGCGTACATCGCATCACTCTGGATCCGCCTCGGAAATGTCCAGCACCGCTACCCGCTCCTCTTTCTGGGTGTACTGCTCACCGTCCTGGGGGTCCAGTTCGTTTGTACCGGTTTGATCGCCGACATGATCGCAAAGAGTTCGAAGGCACACGAAAACTTCAACGTCAAAAGAATCCTGTCCTGACTCCCCTTCTTCCGTTCCATCCAGGTGGCGCCACCTCAATCGAAGCCTCCAGATGAGAGTCTGTTACGCGGTTTCAACGTTTCCTCGATTCGACGGCGATTCGGAAGTACCCTGGCTTCTCGAATCGGTCAAGCGCCTTCGCAAACGCGGGGTCGTCGTGGAAATCTTTGCGCCCTCCTACCAGGGGATCAAGTCACACACCATCTCGGGGGCTCAGGTTCACAGATTTCGATACTTCTTCCGGCGATGGGAGATCCTCACTCACCAGGAGGGGGCACCGAACAAAATTAGACGCTCTCCCCTTTACGCCCTCCTCGCCGTTTTCTACATTCTGTTCGGGACATTGGCCATGATTCGGCTCTGCGCGACGAGGCGCTACGATTTGTTTCAGGCCCACTGGCCTTTTCCTCACGCCCTGTTCGCCTGGGTTGGGTCCCGACTGCAAAGGGCCGGGTTCGGACTCCGGTTCTACGGCGCGGAACTGATGCTGGCAGAGCGCTTCGCGCCCGCGAGGGCCTTCATTCGATTCTTCATGAAAAAAGCGGACGTCGTCGACGCGATCACCACATTTCCGGCCTCCAAGGCCAAGGCGATCCACGACCGCAACATCAACATCATCCCTTTCGGTTCATCCTTCAAAATCGAGACCGACGGCCAGGTCCCTAAGCAGCCCTCCCGCAGGAAACAGATTCTGTTCGTTGCCCGTCTCATCGAGAGAAAGGGGCCTGAGGTCCTCGTGAACGCGCTTCCCCTTGTCCGCTCGCGCGGGATCGATGCCCATTTGAGGATCGTCTACAGCAGCGGAGACCGCGAAGAAATCGTGAAGGAGGCAATCCAACAGGCCGGCGTTTCCGACTTCGTCACCATGGAAAGAGGCGTGCCCTCAGACGAGCTGCCGCAACGCTACCAGGAGTGCGATGTCTTCGTGCTTCCGGCGATCGTCGACTCACGGGGCGACACAGAGATGCTCGGGGTCGTCTTTCTAGAGGCGATGTCATACAAAAAGCCGATCATCGGGTCGAACGTGGGAGGAATTCCGGATGTGATAAAGGATGGTGAGACCGGACTGCTGGTTCCTCAAAAAGATCCGGAAGCACTCGCAGACGCAATCGTCCGCGTGCTGACAAACGACAGTTTAGCGAAACGATTGGGAGAGGAGGGCTATCGGTTCTCTCAGGATTTCTTCGGTTGGGATAGGATCACAGACCTGTTGGTCGAGGAGTATAGATCGTGTACCTGACCCAGGTCGCATCCTGAGGAGCGAGCACGCATGGATCAAATTCCGCTCGTAGACCTTACGGCGCAATACCAGACCATCCAGCACGAGATCAACCAGGCGATTCAGGATGTGATCCGGGAGAACAGTTTTGTGCGCGGTCCCCGTGTGCTCGCATTCGAGGAGGCCTTTGCAGATTACTGCGGCCTTCCGCACGCTGTGGGTGCAAGCTCTGGCACGACCGCATTACACCTGGCTTTCGCGGCGCTGAGTATCGGTCCCGGCGACGAAGTCATCACCGCGCCCAACACCTTCATGGCCACCGCCGAAACGATCGCGCAAACAGGGGCACGGCCCGTCTTTGTCGATGTAGAGGAGGATACCTACAACCTGGATGAATCGAAGGTGAGGGCGGCAGTCACAAAGAAGACACGTGCGATCGTGCCTGTACACCTCTACGGGCACATGGCAGACATGGACCCGATCCTCGAAATCGCTCGAGAACACGACCTGCCCGTGGTTGAAGATGCGGCCCAGGCACACGGCGCTGAATACAAAAAAAAGCGCGCAGGCCACTTTGGGACCGCGGCAACCTACAGTTTCTATCCTGGAAAAATACTTGGTGCCTACGGGGATGCGGGGATCGTGGTCACTACAGATCCGGATTTCGCGAAGCGAATGAAGATACTGAGCGATCACGGTACGGAGGACAATCGGGAACAGCAGATGCCGGGATTCAATTACCGGCTTGACGGGATTCAGGCCGCAGTCCTGAGCGTCAAACTGCGACACCTTGAGGCGTGGATCGAAAAGCGGAGACAGCTCGCGGGGCGATACAATTCGTTATTTGACGCAAGTGACGTCCAGGCGCCATTCGAGGCCGCTTACGCCCGCCACGTCTATACCTACTATGTGGTTCGGATCAAGAACCGGGACACTGCGATGCAGCGCTTGAGGAAGGCGGGCGTCGATGCCAAGGTCCACTACCCGATCCCGCTTCACCTCCACACAGCCTACAGGCATCTCGGATACAGGAAGGGAGATCTTCCGGTTGCAGAGTCACAAGTAGCGCAGATTCTTTCCCTGCCGCTCTACGCCGAACTGAAGGAAGATCAGATAGAGTGGATCGCAGATTTACTTCGTGACACGTAGGCTCGGAACGGAGCGGCTATACCGAAACCAGCTCAGCAACTGCTGGCATCTGGTTGACTTCGGTATTCTCGTCAAACAACCGAACCATGTGCCGCATCTGCTCCGACTGGACCTCATCCCCTTGAATCGCACAATAAAGGGCCATGTAGGCCAATCGGTTTCGCCTTTCAACATCGGTCGGTGGAATCATGAGAATGTCCTCGCTGTTGGGGCGGTTTGTTTAAGCTACCTTACGCCTATTCTTAATAGCAATTAGTATGCCAGCATTCCAACAATGCAGGACAGCGTTCCATATCAACCTATTAATATACTACTTAAGGTTACCTCACACCTTCCTGGACATTCGAACCGTTCTGATGAAATCGATAAAATCTGGTCAAATGGAGCCATCAAATGGTAAAATCTGCCAGGCGGGGGCGTCCACATGAGCCCCACCCTCGTCCTGCTCATCGCATCCCTCATGGCAGCCGAACTGGGACTCATCTACTATCTCTATAAAAGGCTGTAGCATAGAGCCATTTCAACATGCGTCGAAATCACGCATCGCTGCTAATCGCCACCATGTTCGGTTCCTTTGCGATCGTTCTGGCCATCATGATCGTCCTTTACCACCCCGGACCCCAGACATCGGCTCGAAAGTCCGTAGAGGCCGAGAAAAGGTCGGCACATCTCGTCGATCCGGGCCGTCAGGACTCGGTCATCTCCTCCTCGCCTGTCCAAATCTCAGCAGATTCGGTCCTGGTGCCGGCCGAGGCGCCCCCGAAGGTGAACGCAGTTCCTCCGCCACCCCGGCCCGCACCGGTCGCGGGCAGACGCCTTCTCAAAGCACTGCAGCAGGAGTTACGTGCGCTGGATCTACACAAAGCGGAGACACAACGGGATTTGAATAAAGAGTTGGCCAGCCAGGAGAACATTCTGAGCCAGTATGTCACAGTCTGTAAGGAACGCGAACCAGGGGAGGCCGCAGCGCTACTGCTTGAACTTGACGATGATCAACTTGCAGAAGTGCTTGGACAGCTGAATCGGGAAAAGGCCGTTAAGATTGCGGCCTTTCTCAGAATCCTCGGGCGAGAGGAGCCTGTCCCGTTTCGTTGAGGAAGGAGTCCAACCCGGCAGATGGTTGATATTCGACTGATCAGGGAAAACCCCGAAATGATTCGGGAATCGGCTCGCAAGAAACGCCTGGAGTTTGACCTGGATGCGTTCCTGGAAAAAGATGCGCGGCTGCGAAAGCTCCGTGTAGAAATCGATGACCTGCGCGCGAAGCGAAACCAAGGGTCAAAAGAGATCGCGACGCTCAAGGGTGATGAGAAAGGTCGCGCGATCGTGAGCATGCAGACGGTCGTCCAGACCCTCAAGGAACTGGAGCCTGAATACGGTCAGCTTGAAGCAGAGATCAACGACCTAATGCTCTACTGCCCCCTGCCTCCCGCCGAAGACGTACCCGAGGGGGAGTCCGACGAGGACAACGTCGAAGTGCGTCGATGGGGCGATCCGCCCGACTTCGACTTTACGCCCAAAGATCACATCGATTTGGCTGAAGGCCTGGACATCCTCGACATCGAACGAGGTGTAAAACTGGCCGGATCCAGAAGCTACATCCTCAAGAAAGAAGGCGCCCTGTTACATTGGGCCATCCTGAGACTCGCCATGGATCACATGCTGGATCAGGGGTTCGTCCCCCTCACTGTGCCGGTCATGGTCAGAGAGCCTTTTATGGTCGGGACGACCTATTTCCCGCAGGGGCGGGATCAAGCCTATGAAATGGAAAAGGATGAACTCTTTCTTGTGGGTACTGCGGAGGTCTCCCTCACCTCATACTATGCCGACGAAATCTTGAGCTTTGAGGACCTCCCTGCCAGGTTCGTCAGCAACTGTCCGTGCTACCGCAGAGAAGCCGGCACGTACGGGAAAGATACCCGTGGTGTCTACAGGATTCACCAGTTCGACAAGGTCGAGCAAGTGGTCATCTGTGAGAATAACCCCGAGGCCTCGGAGGAGATGCACGCGACCCTGTTGAAGAACGCCGAGGAAGTCACTCGCAAGCTGGAGCTTCCCCACCGAGTCGTGGAGGTCTGCACGGGGGAGATGGGCCTCGGAAAATATCGTATGCACGACATAGAGTGCTGGATGCCGAGCAGGGATGGCTATAGTGAAACACACTCCTGTTCCAGCTTCCAGGACTTCCAGGCCCGCCGCTTGAACATCCGCTACCGCGACTCGGAAGGAAAGCTGCGTTTCGCTCACACGCTGAACAACACCGTCGTCGCATCACCTCGAATCCTCATTCCGCTCCTTGAGGTCCATCAGCGGGAAGACGGAAGTGTGGTCATTCCAAAAGCGCTGCGCCCCTACGTGGGCTCGAGGGAAATCCTCGAACCTGTGCGATAGCTCAGCCCCGCTTATTCGCTGGCATCATCCCGAATCCCACGAGGAACACCGTCTTTGAAATTGGAATTCCTGGACAAGTGCAGCCTGTGCAATAGTGCGAAAATATTTGCCGTAGACGTCCGTCACAATCTGTTTAAATGCCACGGTTGCGGATGCATATTCGACAATCCAAGACCTACCTTCGGTGAAATCGAAGAGTTTTACTCACGAGAAAGCCAATACGATTCGTGGCTTAGGGAAGAAAGGGGGCGCGACGCCCTCTGGCTGAGACGGACAAGGATGGTGAAGCGGTTCAAGAGCACCGGCGCGCTTCTGGACATCGGCACAGGAATAGGACAGTTTCTGCATTTCGCGAGAGATCATTTTCAGGTGGAAGGAACTGAGGTCTCGGAAAGCGCGATAAACATAGCGAAGGAAAAATACGACCTGGACCTGGAAAAAGGCCAGGTAGAGGATATCGACTTTGGTGACCGCAGGTTCGACGTGATAACCTTGTTCCACGTATTGGAGCACGTACCGAACCCCTCTCTCGTCATCAAAAAATGCTACAGCTTGTTGACCCCGAACGGCGTTCTCATTATTGCAGTCCCGAATGAAATCCATTCCTTCATAAAACGTCCGGTTAGACGGACGCTTTCAATCTTGAAAATCGGAAAATTCAAAAACTACGGAACATTCGGGCTTCCAAGATTGACGCTGGACGGCACCTTGAGAGAAATACACCTGTCGCATTTTACCGTTTCAAGCCTCAAAAGATGGCTGTCGAACGAAAACTTCACCGTAGTAGAGGATACCTTGGATCCCTACTATTCCGCAGCAGGAATCTCGAAAATCGCTCACGGATGCCTCTACTTCGCATCTCTTTTCATCAAGAAGGCATTAGACGTAAATCTATACGACACGATTTTGATGGTCGCAAAACGGGCATGATCCTCTCGAAAGGGAAAAGCAGCACGCTTCTTCTTTGGTTCTTCACCGAAACGTTGCGGTTAAAGCAATGGTTAATGGCGTCCCTGAATCGCGAGAAATGCATCGCTCAAAACCAACAGGGCCGCAGTGTGCGACTCTCTGGCAACCAGCGTCGTTTCTCCTCCCCCGGGGTTTTCCGAAATTCGACGACATAAAAAAAGGGCCCGCCTGCGGCGAGCCCCTGTTCACTTCCTCGACCTCTTCTCCAGGCCCCTACGAACCTTCCCTCATATCTTCGGGATCGATGCCCATCTCCACGCACCAGCTTTGATACGCGATCGGGGAGATCTCTGACGGCTTGATCTCACTCCGTCCCCCCCAAAAGACGTTCGTGTAGCTCACCGGAATCCCCACGTCATCCAGGTGTTGATCGATCGCGGCCTTGTGCTCGTAAACCAGATCGCGCTCCATCCCGTGTGCAACGGCCATCAGGTTCACGTTGCCGAACTCGGGCCCGCCTTCTCGCCAATAGCAGTGCGTCAGAACGTGATGCCTGCCCACTTCGCGTCCGGCCTCAACCTCCCGACCCTGTGGAACCGCCCAGTGAAAGAGGCCGTTGTAGCGGGTGACCCGTTCTCCGCTCTCGAGCGGTTTAACGTGCTCGAGAAAGGTGGAAAACCGACCGATGACGCCCTTCCTGTCCAGTTCCTCCGCGACCTCATAGAAACGTTCAACAGGCAGGTCGGCCTGTTTGGCACGCCCCTCCCAGATCTCACTTCCGATCTCTTCTGACGAGAACTCCGACTTGATGGCCATCAGGACACGCCATTCAAGCTCACTCAGCTTCACGAGCCCGGGGAACTTCACATCCCCCAGGGCCTCGGTCTTGCTTCCAACCTGCATTCCCCGGCGACGGACGTGCCCGACGCCGAGGGCAAAAATACACTTGGCGGGCATCGCACAGAACTGCTCGGCGCCGGTCCAGCGCTTGAGGTGTTCGCAATGCTTCTCAAGAGAATACCCCTGAGGAACCTTGAGCGTCGTCCAGAGCCGGTAGGCCGAGCCTGTCGTTTCACTGTCCGTCGATCGAATCACCACGTGCCCGGAGAAAGGATCCTCTCGAAACATCCGGTCAAACGTTTCCTGTAGCCGCTCTTTGGACACACGCCAGGCGACAAGGGCCCCGTGAGCCAGGTTCGTCGACATCAACGTCTGCCGCACTCGGCGAATCGTCCCCCCCCCGAGCATAGCCCGAATCCGCTCAACGACCAGCGGCAGCTCCACGCCGGATTCTTTTGAGATCTGGCCCAGCGGATCCCGTTGAAATCCCTGAATTCTGTCTTCCGACACCGCCAGAATACGGGTGTTGACCGGTTCGCTCGTCCCGACAGGATCAGTTGATAGTTCCACGGGGTCCCCTGTTTTACAATCCACGGACAAAGATGCTACTCACCCAGCTCAGAATAGTCACGCACGATTCGTGAGATTAGACCGTAGTCGACGGCCTCATCTGCCGACATCCAGTAGTCTCGATCCGTATCTTCCTTGACCTTGTCCAGGGCCTGTCCCGTTTCCTCCGCATAGAGTTGGTTGATCCGTTCCCTCAACTTCAAAATCTGCTCCGCTGTCCGCTTGATGTCTTCTGCCGCCCCGAACGATCGCATCGACGGCTGGTGGATCATGATCCGCGCGTTTGGCAGCGCGAGGCGGTTCTCCTTCCTTGCCGCGAGCATAATCACAGTAGCGGCACTCGCCGAGAGCCCGACGCTTATCAACTTTACGTCCGGCCTGACGAAGCGAATCATGTCATAAATCGCAAACCCATCATCTGCGCTTCCCCCAGGGGAATTGATAAATATCTTAATCGGCTTTTTTTGGTCATCGTGGTCCATCAAGAGGAGCTGGGCGATGACCCGGGTCGTCAGACGGTGGTCGATGGGATCCGAAATAAGGATGGTCCGAGCCTTGATCAGGCTGCGACCCAGAAACGCTCGATCACCGTCCTCCTGCTTCTCCTCTTCCTCTTCCTCCTCCTCCTCTTCGCTTAGCATCCAACGCTCTTCACGCATCAGGCCTCCTCACGCTTTTTGACTTCAAAAACGAAACAAACTGCGCTCAATTTATCCTAGGTCTGATTCAAAGTCAAGGGCGGTTTCAGAGAATAGACATCCAGAGGGCGAGATGTGCCCTGTCAGGCTTTCTTCTCTTTCAGGAACCCTTCTTGACAGTCCGCGCGACTCTACACTTATTTAAGAGAAGCAAGGAATGATTTCGATCTGTCGTTCTTTTTGCATAAAATCTCTGCGGTCTCTGCGTCTCAGCGGTGAGGTTTCTTTTGTGTGACGATATGATCCATCCGGACTCCGAAGACAAATGACGAACAACGAGCGACAAACGACGAAGTCAGAGTCAGGTGCCCGCAGATGCGCACTCGACATCCTCTGTCGTGTCGAAAACGGAGCCTATGCCGACCCGCTCATCGAATCGTCCCGGAGCTCCCAGGAGCTGAATCCCTCCGATTCCAACCTCTTGCAGGAGCTGGTCCTCGGGACGCTCACCTGGCAGGGAACGATCGATCACCTCCTCTCGCCCTACTTGAAGAAGCCTCTCTCCGAGCTCTCATCCAGCCTCAGAAACATCCTCCGATTGGGCGTCTACCAGCTTCGTTACCTCGATCGGATACCAGCCTATGCCGTCGTCTCTCAGTCGGTCGACGCAGCTCGAGGAAGAGATGGAGACGGAGCTGCCGGGTTCGTAAACGCGGTACTCAGGGGAGTATCCGAAGACAGGCAACCCGTCCAGCTTCCCGATTCAGAATCCGACCCCTCCCGGTTTCTCTCCCTGGAGACCTCTCACCCGGAGTGGATGGTCGCGCGCTGGATACGCCGCTGGGGATTCGAGGAGACCCGGAGGCTCTGCGAGTTCAACAACGCGCGCCCGTCGGTCACGATCCGCGCGAACCCCTCCCTCGCAAGCCCGGCGGCCCTCCAGTCTCAGCTGAAGACAGAAGGCATAAGCGTAGAGCCTTCATCCCTCGTCGAGGGCTACTTCATTGTCCCCAAAGTCGGGGCGCTGTTCCGAACGCAGGCCTTCAGTTCCGGCTGGTTCTCTGTTCAGGGAGAGGGGGCAGGGCTGGTCGTCGCGTGCCTAGACCCCCGACCAGGAGAGCGGATCCTCGACCTCTGCAGCGCACCGGGCGGAAAGGCCACCGCTGCCGCCGAAAAGATGAAGCAGCGGGGCCTGGTACTGGCTGTTGACCTCCACGCCGGACGCCTCCGCAGGCTCCGACAGAACCTGGGGCGCCTTAGACAGACGGCCGTGGTCCCTGTGATCGCTGATGGGCGCCTTCTGCCCACGCGCCCTGCCTTTCACCGCGTCCTCGTCGATGCCCCCTGCTCCGCGATCGGGGTGCTCTCACACCACCCCGAACGCCGTTGGACACTCGAGGAATCCGATCTCCCGGGACTTATCGACCGTCAGCTCGAACTCATCAAGGCAGCCGCCGATCAGGTCCTCCCCGGCGGCGTGCTGGTCTATAGCACGTGCAGCCTGGAACCCGAAGAGAATGAAGGTGTCGTAGAGGCCTTCCTCGACGCCCGTGCTGACTTTCGCCTGGATTCGGCTCCCGACCTCCTGAACCCGGACGTCTCCGGACCCTACCTT
This sequence comes from Candidatus Latescibacterota bacterium, assembly GCA_965248435.1. Taxonomy (GTDB): domain Bacteria; phylum Latescibacterota; class UBA2968; order UBA2968; genus CBDFJH01. Next base: position 3,406,044 of record OZ252100.1, on the reverse strand, counting down.
CAGACCCTGCCTCAGCGCCACGGCTGTGACGGTGCATTTGCCGCGCGCTTCGAAAGAGGCTGAATTTTCGTGGAGAAACCGGCATAACCGGCCGATATTCATAAAGATATGGGATCTTTTACCTTTCTTCGATCGCACCGAGCCTGCCGTCTGAGGATGCGGCCCTGGATCGCTGGAATGCTGCTCCTGCTTTCCTTCCAGCCCGGGCTCGCAGCCGACCGTCCGTCCGTTGCAGTCCTCCCGTTCGGAATCGCGAAAGATCGCGCCAAGATGCGATGGCACGGGATGGCTACGACCTCATCCCTGACCGAGAAACTCAGGCGACTTCCTCCGGTTCGAATCATCCCTTCGGGTGAGGTCCTCGACGGGCTCGGAGATGCAGGGATAAAACCGGAAAAGGCGGCCTGGATTCCACCTGCGGCGATGCAGCCCCTTGGCCGCTGGCTGGACACGGAGTGGTTCCTGATCGGCCTCGTGGGCACCCCGAAAGACCGGAAGGAAGCCGCCAGTTTCCTCCAGTGGAGCGCTCCTCCGCCCAAGCAGAAAGGCGCAGACATATGGATCGCTTGCCAGTTCGTCAAGGCTGCGTCTGGAGAGGTCGTCGGGTCTGTCTACAGGACCGGGAAGGCCTCTGATCTGTTTGCAATTCAGGACGAGATTACCGTTCAGCTGCTCGATGCCCTGGACCTATCCATCGACAAGGAAGCCTTCCAGCCTGCCTCTAGATGGGCCACCCCTTCGCAGAAGGCCCACAAACTCGCCGTAGATGCCGAGCGCCTGCTCCTGGAAATTCAGGCGATGCCGGAAGGAAAGAGACGGGAGCGCAGCTTGAGGCAGGCGTTGAAACACCTTCGAAAAGCGCAAAAGGCGGACCCGGACTACCCGATGACCTATCTACTCCAGGGAGCGGTCTATACCCTTCAGAATCTTCCAACGGCTGCCGCAGCCACCTATGAACAGGCCGTCGAACTCGACCCGCACCTCGCGGTCGCCCACTACGGATTGGCGGAACTTGCCCGTGGGAGCGGAGACTTCCGGAAGCAGGCCCAAATGCTCGAGCGCGCGGCTAAAGCCACCCCCTGGGATGACCGTGCGTTTCAGATGCTCGGAGAGGTTTACCTTGAGTTGAACGAGCCGCACCAGGCCCTCGTGGCCTTCGAGCGGGCCATCCAGCTTCACCCGGATCAGCACGCCACACGCTATCAGGCCGGTAAGCTGTATCTCCAACAGGGTCGCGGGCAATGGGCCGTCGACGCCCTGGAAAGAGCCGTTGAACTCTCGCCTGGCGATCCGGTTTCCCACACCGCTCTCACATCCGCATACCTGGAGACCGGTCGATACGATGAGGCCGGGAAGGCCATACAGAGAGCTGAGGCGCTTCAGGGGGACCACGATCCCGATCTTCTCTTCGTCAAAGGAAAGCTGGCACTGAAACTGGCCGATCTGACACGGGCGGCCGCCATCCTGGAAGAAGCCTCGAAGCTGGATTCGGGAAACCCCCATATCCAGACCGTGCTGGGCCAGGTTTACTCGGCTCAGGGACAGCTTTCGGAGGCCGCAGAGCGCTTCCAGAATTCCCTGTCTATAAAGTCCACACAGCCTGAGGTCTCCCTCTGGCTGGGCAGGACGCTGGATCGCCTGGGCCAAACCAATCAGGCGGAAACAGCCTACAGACAGGCCCTCGCGCACGCGCCAGAGCGTGCGGACATCCATCTGTCTCTGGGCAGGCTCCTTTGGGTGCAGGGGAACAAGCGGGAGGGCCAGGAAAGTCTGGAAATGGCAGCGCGACTCGACCCCGATGTCAGTGAGGTCCATCACCTGTTGGGAGAGATACACCTTGCAGCGGGCGACTTGGAGAAGGCAAGGCGGCAGTATGAGCGAGCGCTCGAAATCGAACCTGGCCATCCTCGTGCAGCGGCTCCACTGGCCAGGGTATATCTTGAAACCGGAGAAGCCAAACTGGCCCGGGAGGCCTTCCTGAAGGCCCTGGACCTGGGTCAGCAAACGCCCGAACTGTATGTGGGTATCGCCGCATCCGAGGAGTTGCTGGGAAACAACCGAGCGGCGCTCTATGCCTATCGGCAGGCATTGAAATTGAATTCCCAGCACCCAGAGGCCCTCTCTGGTCTGGCAAGGACACGGGCGGCTATTCCGCCGCGAAAGCCTGGACCGGAAACCTACGCCAGGCGAGGTCGAGAGGCGGCAGCCTCAGGGGACTTTGCACGTGCAGAGACCTCACTCGAAAAGGCCGTATCGCTTTCACCCCGACGCCCGGATCTTTGGAACGACCTGGGTGCAGTGTATGCCGGCCTTGGAAGACTCGATAAGGGAGAGGCTGCCTTCAAGAAGGCCGCAGAGTTGGGCACAGCGGATCCCGAGCCGCTCTACAATCTGGGTCGATTGTATGATCTCCAGGGTCTGCCAAAAGAGGCGGCCTCAGCCTATTCGCTTTGCCTTGAGCGCGACGCTTCGTTTGTCCCGGCGTTGCTCGGTCTCGGCGCGGTCCACCTGGCTAGAGGGGAAGTGGAAGGGGCGGTGGACCTGTTCGAGCGCGGCCTGGAAACCAGGTCGGAAAACGCTGACCTCTACGTCAGCCTCGGCAGCGCCCGTCTTCGGCAGGGTAAACTCGTTTCGGCCCAGGAGGCCTTTGAATCTGCACGGAATCTGGATCCTGAATCTGTAGCAGTGGAAATAGGCCTCGGCAACGTCTCACTCTCCCGTGGTGATACAACACGCGCCTTCGGGCACTACAGGGAGGCCAAAGCGCTCGATTCAGACGATCCCGTGCCCTACATCAACCTGGGCTCGCTATATACAGCAGGGGGGCATCTCGAGGAGGCACTCGGCGAACTTGGCGAAGCCCTTGAGCGGTCGCCCGATGACCCAGGCATCTATCTCAACCTCTCGGTCATTTATTACAAATCGGGACAGTATGATGCGGCGCTGTTTCACTGCAAAGAACACCTGAAGCGTGAACCGGAATCCTTGAAAGCACATCTCCTCTTGGGGAACATCGCACAGGCGAGGGGTGAGAACGAGCGCGCAGTTGAGGCCTATCAGCAGGCCCTGGAGCGCCACGGAGACAATCCGGAGGTCCACCTGGCGTTGGCTTCGAGCCAGGAAGCACTCGGCAACGTGGAAGAGGCGCTCAGACATTGGGACCGTTGGACCGACCTGGTCCAGGCGGATCCGGCCCAGGTAAATGAAGCAGATCGAGTCGCTATGTGGTTGAAGGTGCGAAGGGTGGTGTGGCGCGCTACGGATTGGATCAACGGGCTCATCGGCGCCAGGGAGTAATCCCCAGAGCCGGAGACAGCCTTTACATCGCGAACGGACAAATCGAAAACGCCCATCCGATTCCTTGAATCAGATGGGCGACTTTTTTTTGGATAACAGTGCTTCGGCTTCTATTTCGGCCTTGCTTTGTTCATCTCTAGGCACGCCACGAGTCCGTTCAATGCCCGGTTGATCTCTTTGAATTCCACATTTTCTCTCAGGTTGCGAAGAGGCTCCCAGGCCGTGACCTCGAACTGATCACCATCGTAGTCCGCGGGATCATAACGGAATGCGATCCCAAGGTCCGAAATAGTGTCCTTATCCTTCCGTGTCTCGACGCGGCCCCGTACTATCTCCCCTAGAATGGAGAATGCCGCTGGGACGTGCGGTCGATAGATCCCAAGCTCGTTCGGAAAATGCATCCTGGGATGGAAGTGGAGTAGGATTCGGGTTTCTTCAAGACGCTCCAGAACCGCCTCTGGGTCGTCCGGAATCTCGTCCTCACCCACAAGGTATGTCTCGAGAAGCGGGTTGTTCTGGATTCGAACGCCGCTCAGGCTAAAATCTCGCAGTGCGACGGCGAGCCCCGTCTGCCTGGTGATCTTGCCGCGGGGACGGATCACGACCACCTCCAGTCCACGTTTGAACACCCTGCACACCCAGCTGTAGTGCGTGTCCATCCCGTCGATCAGGCATCGCCCCACAAAACGAACAACAACAAGGTCTCCGTCACGCAGACTTTCAGGCGCTATTTTCTCTTTTCGGGAAGAGGCAACCGGGCTCCGAACGTGAATCTGACTCCCTTTCTTCTCCCCTTTCAATCCGAGGACGGGACGATACCCAAGATCTAAGAACTCCGTGGTTCCGGTCTTCGAATTGGACAGAATCTTTGTCAGGTGGACCTGCTGGAGGTGAGGAGGATTGGCCAGGAGCATGCAGTGGAAAAACCTGACCAGTTCTTCCGGAGACTCGCACGCCTTCACTTCGTCAGGTACGGGGTCGTCGCCCGGGTAAGGCACCACCTCTGGCGGCGTCTCGTGAGGCAGACCTCCTTGACGAACCAGCTCCACGAAGAGATCAAACCGAAAATACGGGAGGACCCGAGTACCCTTGGCCCCTCGAGCGTTGGAGAAGCGAAGCGCGCGTCTGTTCTCGTTTCTTTCAACGTCGTTGACCGGCGTAAGCTTGTAGCCTACTGGAGCCCTGGGTTCGAGTCCCCCGAGCAGCCGCTCGGAGAACCGGACCCGCTGCACCACCTGGCAGTCCAGACTGTAGGGAATGCTCCCGTGGTAAAACCGCAGGTTCAAGACCTCGCCGCGGCCTGAGAACGGGACCTCGTCCGGCCTGAATCCCTCTGGAGGTGCCAGATACAGCGATTGGCCTCGAGTAAAGAGACGATTCTCCCGGCGATAAAACGAGACCGGGCCCACCTCATCCTGAATCTTCTTGCCGTCCGCGCTACGCACAACAGTGCACTCGGCGTAACGTGCATCGAACTTGGCGAGCCGATGCAGCGCCGACTGACTGGCTGCAGAGCGGCGTCCGCTCTTCTTGAATATCTTGGCGAGCACCTCTTACCTCTCAAATCTAGTTTGGACAAGCGCCAGGGCGATTATTGATCCTATATAATATTTATCGACATATCTAAGGATTAAATAATCTAAAATCATACCGACTCCAGATGCAACTCGTGTGCCATACCGCCAGGACCTGCCAGACTTCGTATAAGTATCAATAAAAACAATGCTGTGCGCTGTATTTACTAACCGACGACCTTTGGTCTTTTGAGAGAGATTGGAAATTTCTTTCCCCAAGTCCCCAGATTTGGGCAAAAAAAGCGCCCGTGGGAACCATCCCACGGGCATTATGCTTTAGAAAAGCGCTTTACGCGTGTATCACCCCGCCATCGCACGCCTCAGAATTTCAGAGGTTGTCTCCCTCATGATGCGTGGATCGACCGGATCCCCCTTCTGAAGCATCTCTCGCACCTGTTTTCCCGAGATGAAAACCGGTTTCTCGTCGGGGTGGTTCTCCATCAGGTCGACCCTACCCATCGACTCATAGTAGGCGGCAAACCCCACCTTCAGTGGTTCGATCGACAGCTGTCCACCCAGGTTGTCGAATATCTCCTGGGCCTCAAAATCGCCCCAGATCGGGTCGCCGTCGTGGTAGGGGGCATCGGCGTGTTTGCGCCCGATGATGATGTCTGTAAAGCCATAGTTCTGTCTGTAAATGGCGTGCATAACTGCCTCTTTGGGCCCCGCATAGAACATCTTGATATCCAGGCCCATCAACATCACCCGGTCCGCCACCCGGTCGACCAGGTCGCGCCACAAGTCGGGATCGCTGTCTCCTTCACCCAGCTCGCCGGAACTGATCAGGGCTTCGTAGGTCTGCATCCGGATCTCTGCGCTTACATCGTCCGCCTTCGTCTCCCCGACCAGGGGATTCAGGCAGGCGATCGCGTGAAACTTTCTTCGCAGCAAGCTCTCCAGCCCGTATATCAGGGCGTACTCGTGCGCACGGTGAAGCGGATTCCGCGTTTGAAAGGCCACGGCGCGCTCCCATCCCTGTGTCTCGAGCAGCTGACGGACCTCTTTGGGCGTCCGGAGAAAGTGACCGAACTTTGAGTGCCGGGGTTGTGGCAGGACACGAATTTCACCTCCCAGGAGGAAGGTCTTCTCCCCATCTGCATTCAGCACCATATCGGCGCCGGGATGGTCTTTACGTTCGGTGAGGTAGACGTTCTTTAGGTAACGGTCCTTATCCCAGACATAGACGTCAGAAACATCGAGACTCGCCACGACTTCACGCCGGGAATCTACGAGTGCAACACGATCGCCGCGCGAGAGCTTCGATGCAAGATCCGATGTGACGGGCAACGCCAGCGGAATCGTCCAGGCGTAGAGGGCCCCGTTCGATTCGATCACGCCGTCATCGAGGACCTTTGTGTAGACGGCCTCCCTCATCGGCCCCATCAACGGGCTAAGGGCACCGTCTCCGAACCGATAGACCGTGGATAGATCTGCGTCACTGACCGGAACTTGAACCAGCCCCGCGGCCCCTTCACGAAAAGCGGCTGCCTCCCCTTCGGGTATGCTGCAGTCCACGGGTTCCGCCAACCCTCCGTGGAAGGGAATGAGATCTGCCATAGAGGTCAACCCTATTTGAACAATTCCGGGATTCGAGGAACAGGGAAGGTCAACAGGAAGAAAACTGAGGGAATCGCAGAACAAAAAAAACGGTTAAACCGGTGCCTCTTTGGTGCCGCCCTGGTGCTGGTGAGATTTTCGAGGAATCGTAAACTTGAAGGTACTCCCCTTCCCCTCCTCGCTTTCCACCCATATGCGTCCACCGTGAAGCTCCACGAGTCGGCGGGTGAGCGCCAGGCCCAAACCTGTTCCCTCATAACGCCGCGCAAAACTCTCATCGACTTGACGAAACTCTGAAAAGATCAGGTCCTGATGCTCCTTCTTGATCCCAATTCCCGTGTCAGTCACCGCAATCTCCACTGCGTCATCTTCGCGAACGTGCACGTAGATGTCCACCCTCCCTTTGTCGTTGGTAAATTTGATCGCATTCGACAGGAGGTTGTAGAGGATCTGCCGGAATCGGGCCTCGTCTGCCGCGACGAGCCCCAGCCCATCACCGATGTGGTTCTCCATGACGATCCCTTTGCTCTGCGCGAGGGGCAGCACGACATCACCAACCTGAGCCAGACAGTCCTGCACCAGGAACTGATCAAGACTCAACTCCATCTTCCCCGATTCTACCTTCGCCAGGTCGAGGATATCGTTGATCAACTCAAGGAGATGGCGGCTGCTCGTCAGGATGTTCTGGACATACCTTGCCTGCTTCTCGTTCACGGGGCCGAATGTGCGATCTTCCAGAATCTCCGAAAACCCGATAATCGCATTGAGCGGGGTTCGGAGTTCGTGGGACATGTGCGCCAGAAACTGCGATTTCATCTGGCTCGCGGCCTGGATCTCCTCATAAGCGAGCTGAAGCTCCTGGTTGGTCTTGCGCAGCTCTTTCGTGGCTTTCGCCACCTCGTCTTCCAGGACCACGTTGAGCTGCTGCATATCGTCGAACACCTGCACGCTGCTCAGCGCAATCGCCACCTGGTCGGTAATGATCGTCATCAGCCGCTGGTCTTCCAGGCTGAAGGCCTTGGCCCTCGGGTGGCTCATGTTCACCACCCCGACGATTTCATTGTCGATGACCAGGGGCAGGCAAAGGATCGAGCCGATTCGCCTGTCTGGAGAGGCACGCGTAACGAATTGCGCGTTAGGCATGTCAGGTAGGGAAATCGGTTCTCCTTCTTCATCCATTTCCGGGTAGAGACGGACCGCAGCACCGGAAGCGATGTCCGGAATGGAGATCGCTTCACCGTGTTGGGCGACCCAGCCTGCAACGCCCTCACCGATGCGGAATGTGCGAGCGGCTCCGCTTTCGGGCGTATGGAAGTAGCTGCTGTCTGGATCTCGCTGACCCCGCGCTGCTTTCAACGTCAACTCAGTCTTTTCCCGATTAACCAGCATCAATGAACAGTTCTCGGCATTGGTTTCGTCTATAATCGTGGCGATAATCACCTCGAAGACCTTACGGACCTCGCGAGTGTACTTCAGCGACTCCCCGATCCGTCTGACGACCGACAGCTCCCGGACTTTCTCCTCGAACCGGTGCGTCGTATTGGCCAACTCCTTGACGTAGAGGTCCCGCTGGGCCTTCGCCCGCCTCAACTCCTCCTGAAATTGCAGGACCTCCGGGGTGTCACTCATGGTCTTCCCTTATTCCTATCCAGACAGCTGGCCGAAGAACTCGTTGATCTGATCCCGCTCACTATGGATCGCCTCCTCGAGGCCGGAAATGTCCTGAGAAGAAAGCTTGAGATGAGAATGCACCATGTCGTGCGGCTCCGAGATCTCGGTTTCATAACAGAGCCCGATCTTGGCCCGCTTGATCAGGGTGTCTGCGAGGTGGACGATCAGGCATTCTTTGAGATACTGCTCTTCGGCCGCGATGGGGTTATGATGGTAGGCAATCGGCGAAACCAGTACCTCTGGAAACTTCCAACGCGCGGCCAGCCAGCCCCCGACTTCCGCGTGATCAATATCCAGGATATCTGTTTCCGCATCCAGCGCCGAGCGTTCTTCCTCCACCATCTCTTCGACGACTTCCTGATACAACTCGTTAAAATAGGTATCCAGGATCACTTTTCCCAGGTCGTGCAACAGGCCCGCCACGAAAAAAGTCCCTGTGTCTTTGTATCCCAGTCCCTTAGCGATCAGTTTGGCACCAGACCCGCATCCGATCGAATGAATCCAGAAGGCCTCCCGGTCGAAGCTCACTCCCTCCTCTGATGCCTTCAGAGTTTCGAACACGGAGACGCTTAGCGCAAGGCTTCGAACAGTGTCGAAACCGAGAACAACCACGGCCTGAGGAATGGTCGTAATACGCCTGGAAAACCCGTAGAAAGCCGAGTTGGCCAGATTCAGGACCTTCGCCGAAACCGACATGTCCTTGGAAACGATCTCTGCCAATTCGTTCGCGCTCGCCCCCGTATCGTCCGCCACCTCAAGGATTCGACCCACGATAATGGGAAGCGTCGGCAGATTCTTGATATTTCGGATGCTCAGCCGTATGTCTTCACGATCCATCAAGATCTCCAATCAGATCTGAATCAGCGGAATTTTTCCTAAGGTCTAAATAGCAGAGGCTGGACCTGGATTGAAAGGACCCAGCCTCAACCTTTGCAGCAGAATTGAATCGAACCTTGCTTGGAATTAAAAAATTGCGCCCACAGGGAATCGAACCCCGAACCTTCTGATTAAGAGTCAGCTGCTCTGCCTGTTGAGCTATGGGCGCCCATCGCAAAATAAATCGAGACGGCTGTCTCGGAGAAAAACACCTGTAAAACCTGAAAAATCTAAATACGGAACAAACCATTGTCAAGCGGTTTCCCTGAATCCAGCCTTTTACTCTTCGCTCTGTTTCTCGAGCGCCTTTAGCTTCGAATCCAACTCATCGTTGCGCGCCTCGAGGGTCGCGAGAGGCGCGTCTAGTTCACCTGCCTCCTTCCGGGCCTCCTCCATCAGGCCCTCGATCTTTTCCATCTCCTCCGCGTGCCTTGCCAGAATCTGATTGGCGTGCCGAAGCTGAGGGCTCATCACAGATGCTTTCCTGTTATAGTCCACCATAATCTGAAGGAGGAAGACCACACTGGCCAACGTGAGCACCATAAAGATCCAATCGAGAGAAAAATCGAAGTCCATAGCAGCCTCGTTTCAGTTTTTCCGGGTGTTGGCGCCGGCACTCCCACCGGTCTTTTCTAACAGCCTGATTTGTCCGATGACCATCTCTTTGTCCACCGCTTTACACATATCATACACAGTGAGAAGTGACACACACACGGCCGATAAGGCTTCCATTTCTACGCCGGTTCGTTCGGGAACGGCCACACGCGCCGTCGCTTCAATCCGATCCAAGCCCACCTCAAAGGCCAGTTCCACGCCAGTAACAGACAGGGAATGGCAGAGGGGAATGATGTCCGCCGTACGTTTCGCGGCCATGATGCCCGCAATCCGGGCCGTCTCCAACACATTGCCCTTGGGCACCTTGCCGCGAGTGATGAGTTCGATCGTTTCAGGATTCAGGTGGATCTCACCTGCAGCCACCGCTTCACGCCTCGTCACCTTCTTGTCGGTAACGTCGACCATCCGCACAGCCCCATCGGAATCCACGTGAGTCAGTTTCGCCATAGAACCCCCGGTCCGAAAATCTCTCGCGCTCGCCTTTCGAGGAATCCTGTCCGGGCATCACACCCGCTACCACTCCTCAAGCAGAATGACGTCGACGGCGTCACCCTCATCGAGTCGCTCTATTTCTGCTTCCACAACAAAAAGGCTGTTGGCTCGTGAAAGTGAAAACAGATCGCCCGACCCGTGATGGCCGACCCAGCGAGTTTCCCAGACGCCGTTGTGGGCCTTGCACAAGGCCGGTACGTACTGCTTCCGGCCCGGTGTCTGCCTGAACCCTTCCGTCAAGATCCCGCGCACGATCGGTCGGTGGATCTCCTCCATCTCTTGCATCTTTCGAATCGCCGGCCGGACCAACAGCTCCAGACCGACTACGGCCGAAACAGGATTCCCTGGCAGTCCGAACACGAGTTGGTTCCCCCTCACCCCGAACGTCAAGGGTTTACCCGGCTTCATTCGAATCCGTTCGAAGAGCACCTCCACCCCGCACGCCCGCATCGCAGTCTGCACAAGGTCATACACCCCCGCCGACACGCCTCCCGAGAGAAGCACCACGTCGCACGCCTCCAGCCCTTCCGCAATCACACGCTCCAGATCTGACTCACGGTCTTCCACGATCCCTAGATACTGGGCCTTCGCTCCGGCGCGCTCGACCTGAGCCATCATGGAATAGGCGTTGCTATTTCGGATCTGGCCGGGCTCGGGTCGGTTCTTAGGCTCCACGACTTCGCTCCCCGTCGCGATCACAGCAACGGTTGGCTGCCGATAGACGGCGACCGTCACTGCCCCGACACTCGCGAGGATTCCAACTTCCGGGGGACGAATCACTTTGCCGGATCTGAGCACCACCTGGCCCTGACGGAGATCCTCACCCAGGGGGATGACGTTTTCGCCGATTTCCGTCGGCTCAAAGACTTTCACCCGTTTGCCGTCCGCCTCGTCCGCAGTGTCCTCGACCATGACGACCGAATCGGCACCTTCGGGGATGGGGGCGCCCGTCATGATTCGGGCCGCCTGCCCCCCTGAAACGGGCTTCTTTGGGACGGTCCCGGCCGGGATCTCTTCTATAACCTCCAGAACGGCAGGACGTTCCGCCGACGCCTCTCGTAGATCCTCCCCGAAGACAGCGTAACCATCCATCATCGATTTGTTGAAGGGCGGCATATCGACGTCCGATGCCACGTCCTCAGCCAGGACTCGACCGAGGGAATCCATCAAATCGGCTGAGATCGCGTCGACAGTCCGGGTATGCTCCAGGACGATCCGAACCGCCTCGTCCATCGGAATCATTTCAGCCAGATCTAGCCCTCACACGCGGGAATGCGACCCGAAAGGGGTCAGAACTGCCTAACTGCAAGGTATAAAGTAATATACAAAATCACTGTCAAGATGTCACGTCCATTGACAGACCGGTTCACGAATCGCCCTTGACGCCCCAAATCAGAATCTTTACATTCGGCCTTCCCCCTAAACCCTTGAGGTGGCACGAAAACGGAAAGGGAACTGCAATCGTGGGAGGCCGGGAAGGAATGACCGCGATCGTAACGGGTGCCGGCACCGGCATCGGCCGGGCCATAGCCCTGAGGTTTGCCGAGGGTGGGATCGCGGTCGCACTGGCCGGACGACGACCTGCCCCTCTCGAAGACACGGTATCGCAGATCCGAAGTCGGGGTGGAGAGGCCCTGTCTGTCACCGCCGACGTGACCGATCGCACATCGGTCCAGGACCTCGTCGACCGAACGGTGGCTGAGTTCGGAAGGGTCGACGTCCTGGTCAACAATGCCGGCATCAACACCCCCGAAAGAGGCCTCGAGGACATCCCTCCCGAGACCTGGGACCAGGTCATCCAGGTCAACCTCACAGGATCTTTCAATTGCATAAGGGCCTTGCTCCCCCGCATGAAGGAGCAGCGAGGGGGTCTCATCATCAACATCGCGTCAATGTGTGCGAAGCGTGCCCACGTGATCTCTGGAGCGGCATACTCTGCCTCGAAATTCGGCATGGTCTCCCTCGCCCAGTCGGTCAACGAGGAACTCCGAGAAATAGGAATCCGGGCGTGCGTGATCTTTCCTGGCGAGGTCGAAACGCCCATCCTCGAATCCCGGCCCACGGCCCCCTCCAGGCGGAAACTGGATGTGATGCTCCAGGCCGATGATATCGCATCGGCGGCACTGATGGTCGCTTTGATGCCAGACCGGGCGATCGTTGAAGAGATTACGGTCTTTCCGAGGCAGGTCGTGGAGGCGTGACCTCGTGCAGAATCGGCCACTTCTGAAGAATTTGACTTGTCAGACTTGCTCCATTTTGTTATCCTTACCATATAACCCTCATATATATCAGATGCTTATCTCTTAGGTCTGCCTGAATTGAAGCAGGGGCAAGGGTGCAGGGCGTGTGAAAACGGAAATCATCATCAACGAAGCCTCAAACGAAGTCAGGATTGCCATCCTCGAAGACGATAGGCTCGTAGAGATCCTCGTCGAAAGATCCGAAAACGAGCGGATGGTCGGAAACATCTATAAGGGGACGGTATCGGCCGTCCTCCCCGGCATGCAGGCCTCCTTTGTCGATATCGGAGGCGAAAAGTCTACCTTTCTCCACGTCTCCGACATGCCTGGGTCGCCAGGATCGATGGTCGAATTGGATGAAGAGATCCTGGAAGAAGCCGATGTGCGTACGAACGCCAGGGGAAAACCGGTCGTCCCGATAGAGGAGATGATCGAGAAGGGGCAAGAGATTCTAGTCCAGATCACGAAGGAAGCGATCAGCACCAAGGGACCAAGAGTCACGGCCGTGCCCTCCCTCCCGGGACGATTTATGGTCCTGGTGCCAAACGGTGAGAAGGTGGGTGTCTCCAGAAAGATCGCCAATTGGAGTGAAAAACGCCGGCTGAAGGACCTGGCTCGTGGAATGAAGCCGGACGGATATGGGGTGATCGTAAGGACGGAAGCGGTGGGGAAGGGAGATCGGGAACTTACGCGAGACCTTAAGAACCTCGTGAGCACATGGCAGCGGATTCAAAAGCAGTCGCAGAAAGCGGAAGCTCCGGTCCTCCTGCACAAGGAAATGGGAATGACTTCCAGTCTCATCCGAGACCTCTTCACCGAGCAGGTTGATCGCGTGGTTGTCGACTCGAAACGAGAGTACAAGCAGATCCTGTCCTATCTCAAGGGAACTTCCCCACAACTTCGAGAAAAAGTGGAATATCACGATGAGAAACGACCGATCTTCGATGCATTCGGGATCGAGCAGGAAATCGAAAAGTGCTCGGAGCGAAAGGTATGGCTTAAGGGCGGAGGATACCTGGTCCTCGACCACACCGAGGCCTTAGTCGCGATCGACGTCAACAGCGGACGCTACGTGGGTCGGCGTGACCAAGAAGAGACAGCGCTCAAAATCAACCTGGAAGCAGCCCGAGAAATCGCCCGACAGCTTCGGCTCCGAGACATCGGAGGCATCATTGTGATGGATTTTATCGACATGGCATTTTCCAAAAACAGAAAGAAACTGGAAGAGGAGTTCAGGCAGGCCATCCGTCGAGATCGCTCCCGTCCCCGGACCTCGGAACTGAGCGAGTTCGGGCTTATGGAGATGACTAGGCGGCGCGTCCGTCCGAGTCTCCTCTTCACATTCAGTGAAGCGTGCCCAACCTGCGAGGGAACTGGCCGCGTAGCGACGAGAGAAACCACGCTCGCAAGGATCGAGCGGTGGCTTAGACGGTCACGAGCCGCCTCGACCGAGCGCCGACTTTCGGTCGTCGTCAACCCGACCCTGGGCGAATACATACTGGAAAACAGGCGAGATAGACTAAAACGGCTGCGCAGGTCCACGCGTGTCTGGTTGAACGTAGAGATGGATCCGGATTTGGCGATAGACGAGTATAGAGTTTATTCCAGAAAGCGAAAACAGGACATAACTGACGAATTTAAAACTTGACACAGCTTTCCAGTTTGGTTAAAGTTTTTCCCTCTAAACGGCTTTCCACCAGGATTTTCAGAGGACGGCTTCAATGTATGCAGTGATCGATGTTTTGGGGTCCCAGGTCAAAATTCATGAAGGCGACCGGATAAAAGTACCACGCATGAAGGCCGAGTCCGGGGAGAAAGTGACACTGGACCGCGTCCTTTTCGTCGCCCGGGGTCAGGAGGTTCAGGTTGGTACGCCTCAGTTGGAAGGAGCGACTGTAGAAGCCACGGTGGTCGGACACGGAAAAGACCAGAAAATCTTCGTGTTCAAGATGAAGCGCCGAAAAGGCTATAGAAAAAAGACCGGTCACAGACAGCAATTCACCGAACTTCAGATTGAGGGCATCTCGGTCCAGGATCAGGAGGCGAACAATGGCGCATAAAAAGGCCGGCGGAAGTTCTCGCAATGGACGAGACAGCAAAGGGCAGCGTCTGGGGGTAAAGGTGTTTGGTGGGCAGGTCGTGTCCGCAGGGAGCATCATCGTCCGGCAGCGGGGCACTCGCATTCATCCCGGCGAAAACGTCCGCAGAGCAAGGGACGACTCCATCTTCGCTCTGATAGACGGCGTCGTGACCTTTGAGCAAGTCGACCGCCGTCGAAAAAAGGTCAGCGTCTACGCCCAGGCGGGCTAGGATTTGGTGAAGATTGGAATTGTGGGCGCGGGCAACGTAGGTGCGACCACCGCACAGCTGATTGTCCAGCGAGAACTTGCCCGAGAGGTCATCCTTCTCGATGTGGCAGGGGGAATTGCGAAGGGCAAGGGACTGGACCTGGCCGAATCTGCCCCGGTTGATCGGTTCGACACTCGAATAGTCGGTACCGACAACCCCGAGGCGCTCGAGGCCTGCGATCTCGTTGTGATCACCGCAGGTATCGCCCGGAAGCCCGGGATGAGCCGGGATGACCTCCTGGCTACAAATGCCGACATCGTTCGCTCCGTTAGCGGGCACACGCGAGACTTTGCGCCGGACGCGATCGTCATCGTTGTTACCAACCCGCTCGACGCGATGGTCTATGTCGCGTTCGAGGCCACAGGTTTCCCCCCCACGCGCGTTGTCGGCATGGCGGGCATCCTCGATTCCGCCAGATTTCGCTATTTCATCGCCGAGGAAGTCGGCGTGTCGGTTGAGGATGTAACGGCATTTGTGTTGGGCGGCCACGGCGATTCGATGGTCCCGCTTCCTCGCTACTCTTCCATCGGTGGAATCCCCCTCTTTGAATTCCTTGACGAAGCATCGATTACGAAATTGGTCCAGCGAACGCGGGACGGCGGAGCAGAGATCGTCGGTCACCTCGAGGAGGGCAGCGCCTATTATGCCCCCGCATCTGCGGTAGCGGAGATGGTGGCGGCAATCTCACTGGACAAGAAACGAATCTTGCCCTGTGCGGCCTGGCTGACGGGCCAGTACGGGATTCACGACCTCTTTATGGGCGTTCCGGTCAAACTCGGTGCAGGTGGCGTGGAGGGAATCATCGAAATCGCCCTGACCCCTGAGGAAGCCGACGCGCTGAAGACCTCAGCAGAGGCTGTTCGGGCGAGTCTCCAGAAACTGGGTGGATAGCCCTATCTCAAACGCATGAAGTGATTCGCTTCGACCGGTGGCCGGCGGCAACCGGTCTTTTTTGTGGACGATCCAAGTGACTCAGCCATTCGGCGCACATCTTACACGGCGAAAATTTCTGGACGCGTTCATCGGAATCGGATTCGTGGCGACGGCGATCGGATTTCTCTCGCCCGCACTTGCCTATTTATCTCCTCTGAAACGTTCGTCCGAACTCGCCAACACCCTTGAAGACCCCACCGGAAGCCCGATAGATCCGGAAGCGGTCAAGGAGGGCGCCGGTGTGGTTGGGCGCCTGTTGGGTCAACCCACCCTCGTCATCAGAAGTCGCGGTCAGTTGCTCGGATTTATCGCGGTCTGCAGTCACCTCGGATGTGTCGTCAGGTGGAACAGTACGAGCAATCAGATTGAGTGTCCGTGCCACGGGGGGAGGTTCGATCTCGTGGGAA
The DNA here is from genome assembly GCA_965248435.1 of Candidatus Latescibacterota bacterium. Taxonomy (GTDB): domain Bacteria; phylum Latescibacterota; class UBA2968; order UBA2968; genus CBDFJH01. The sequence continues at coordinate 3,390,033 of OZ252100.1, read as the reverse complement.
GCGTGACGGGAGGACCGCCTCCGGAGCCTCTGCAAGTCGTCGCCCTGCGCGCACTGGGAAACAGGATCGTTCGGGCATGAAAGGCCTGGAATCACTACAAAGCTGGCTTACTGATAGATATCCGTTGAAGGCCCTCTTCACCGGGATACGCAGACACGTCAGTAGGCCTGTCCCGCCTCACACCAATATCCTCTTTACCCTGGGTTCGTTGGCCCTCCTCCTCTTCCTCCTTCAGGCCATCACGGGTCTGTTGCTCATGTTCTATTACAAACCGACCGTCAAGGGCGCCTACGCGAGCGTGCAATTCATCACTCAGTCCGTCCCCTTTGGCTGGCTCATTCGACAGCTCCACGTCTGGGGGTCGAACCTGATGGTGGGGGTTGTCTTCCTCCACATGATCAAGACCTTTTTATATGGCGGATACAAGGCCCCTCGGGAAGTCACTTGGATGCTCGGGGTGGTGATCTTTGGAACGATTCTCGGCTTTGGCTTTACGGGTTATCTCCTCCCCTGGGACCAGCTTGCGTTTTGGGCGACAACAGTCGGCACGGAGGCCCCCGCATCACTTCCACTCATCGGCCAGATTTCGAAGGAATTCATGCGCGGAGGCAGTGAGGTGAGTGAGGTCACCCTCGGACGTTTCTTCGTGACGCACGTCGCCCTGCTCCCGATTGCGCTTTTCGTCCTCGTAACCCTGCATCTCGTCCTCGTCAGGCTTCAGGGTACTTCACCGCTCTCCAGAACAGACGCACCCGAGCCTGAACCCAACGCCCTGCTCCGGGCCGGTGGCAGGCCATTCTTTCCAAACCACATCCTGTTCGAGGCCATCATCGCATACCTGCTCCTCGGCATCCTGTTCACGCTCGCCATCCTTTTCCCATTCCACCTCGGAGAACCCGCGAATCCATTCGAAACACCGCCAGGAATCAAGCCGGAATGGTACTTTCTGCCCATGTTCCAACTTCTGAAGATCCTGCCCGAAGCATTGGCGGTTGCGCTTCCGCCGGTGGCAGGTCTCTTGGTCTTTCTCCTACCGTTTCTCGACAGGTCGCCCGAAAGGCACCCCCGACGGAGACCCGTCGTCATCAGCATCGGCGTCGTCCTCATTGTCGTGACACTCGCGTTGGGCATCCTCGGGAAGGTTTCAGACACCACCGTCAGCGTCCTCGGGAGAACGGTCCACTTCGACACGCTTGGCTTCCCGCTCACAGCGGACTCGGAGCAGCCGCCATGAGCGCGACCTCCGGTCTTCGTCATTTTGCGTGGGTCGTCCTACCCCTCCTTGCCTTCCACGATGCTCACGCCCTGCAAGACCTCGGCCCCGACGAACACGCCGCCTTTCTTCGAAGCGTGCACGAACTCATCGGGTGTGAAGGATGTCACGAACCCGGACAGCCCGTTTCGATTCCACGCGAATCTATACCTGCAATGTGCGGTGACCCTTGTCACAACGAACAGCTCCAGGACTATTCCGTCTCTGTCCACTGGGATGAGGCCCGTCCTGGTGCAGTCTGCATCGACTGCCACGGCATCCACGACATGGCTCCCGTCAGAATGCCTGAAAGTCGGGCTTATCGTTCCCTTGTATGCGGCAATTGCCACGCGGGTCCCATGGAAAACTTCAGCAGCGGTCCTCACAAGTTCGGGATGGAAACGACTGGCGCCCTTGCGTGTGCCTCGTGCCACAGCAATCACAACGTCCGCCATCCAACGGTCGGCGGTGTCGAGGCCGCCTGTCTAAAATGTCATGCCCGGCCCTCATCGGCTTTTGAGATGGGTCAGAACGTAAAACTGCTCTTCTCCGGGCTGCGGGACTCACTTGACCAGGCCCGCATTTCAATCGATCTTGCAGGAGAGCTGGGTGTAGATTTGAAACGCCCCAGGCAGACCATCCAGGAAGCGCGCACGGAATTCACCCAGGCCAGGCTGGTATGGCACGGCCTCCAGGTCGACGAAATCGAAGCGTCGGCCGATCGGTCCGCCGTTTTGGTGCGGAAAGCGATGGACCAGGTCTCCGGTCTGCTCAAGACCCGGCAGAATCGCAGACTCGGCCTCGTATTGGTCTGGGTATTCATCCTCATCAATGTTGGGCTGCTCTGGGTAAAGAAGAGGCAGGTCGACCGCCGGTCGTAAAGCCGAAGCATCCGTCGTGTTGTGTTCCTTTAATCCTCTGCGATCTCTGCGTCTCTGCGTTGGAATTTTTGGAGGCTAAAATGTCCAGACGCCAGCTGTTAATCGTGGACGATGAACCGAACCTGCTGGAGAGTTTCAAGATCGGCCTGGAACTCAAGGGCTACGCGGTCACGATCGCGGACAGCGGAAAGCAGGCGCTGGAGGTCTGCGAGAAGAAGGCCTTCGACGCCGTGTTGCTCGACGTCCGGATGCCGGATATGGATGGGCTGGAGACCCTCCATCATTTGATGGATCAGAACTCCGAGCAGGTGGTCATCATGCTGACCGCACACGGGAGTATCACCAACGCGGTGGAAGCCGGTCGGATCGGCGCGTGCGACTACCTCGAAAAGCCCTCCACACCCGAGGCCGTCGACATTCGGATACAGAATTCGCTTGAGCGACGCAATCTGTCCAAAGAAAACCGACAGCTCAAGTCACAGCTCCGGGAAAAGAACAAGCTCGAGGGAATCGTCGGAACCAGCGGACCGATGCAGGAGGTCTATAGCCTCGTGGAGCGCATCGCGGCAACAGAAAGTACGGCGTTGATCACTGGCGAAACCGGAACGGGAAAGGAGCTGGTCGCCCGTGCGATCCACTACAACGGCCCTCGTTCAGAGCAACGCTTCTATGCCCTTCACTGCGCTGCCATCCCCGAGGAGCTCCTGGAGAGCGAGCTTTTCGGCCACGAAAAGGGTGCCTTCACCGGAGCGGTCTCGCAGAAGATGGGCATCTTCGAGGCCGCAGACTCAGGCTCCCTCTTTTTGGATGAAGTCGGCGAAATGAGCCAGGCCGCTCAGGTGCGCCTGCTTCGCGTGCTTCAGGAAAGGGAATTCATTCCGGTCGGATCCACGACGCCCAAAAAGACAGATGTCCGCCTGATTGCCGCAACCAACCGGAATCTCTCAGAGGACGTGAAGGCCAGTAAGTTTAGAGAAGACCTCTATTATCGATTGAACGTTATCGAGATAGAGATCCCGCCGCTCCGTAAGCGCAGAGACGACGTCCCGCTGCTCGTAAAACACTTCGTCCGGAAATATGCGCCAAAGGACCGCCAAGGTAAGATCCAGGTTTCGGAGGAGGCACTACAGCAAATCGTGAAATACGATTGGCCGGGAAACGTCAGGGAATTGGAAAATGTCATCGAGAGGGGAATCGCGCTCTCCGCGAACGATCTCCTCGAGATTTCAGACCTTCCTGAACATCTGCAGCTGGAAACTCCGAAATCAACCACCCTGGAACAGAGCTACGCCCACCTATCCCTGCAGGAGGCCAGAGAAAACTTTGAACAGGGATATATCAGGGAAGTCCTCCAGAAGACGAATGGAAACATCACGCACGCCTCCAAGATGGCCGGAATCGCGTGGCAGAATTTCCATCAGAAACTCAAGAAGTACGGAATCGACGCAAAATCCTTCATATCCAAATCCTGACCCCTTTGCATAACCCGATTCACGAACAACGAAAAAGGCCCCTCCATCTCAGGAGAGGCCTTTTACTATGAAACAAACCCGCCTTGCACGACGACAGACGACGGACGGCAGACGGCGAGATAACATATAGCCTGATCTTTGGGGCTTGAGCGGTCTGCGGTCCGTGGTCCGCGGTCTTCGATAGCTTCCTTTAGGTCACGGTCAGGATCCCTTCAAGAAATTTCGAAGCACGGTATGCAAGATTCCGCCGTTTCGGTAGTAATCGACCTCAACCGGCGTATCGATTCGGACCGTCGCACTGAACGTCGCGATGCTGCCGTCCTCCCGCTTTGCCTTCACCGCCGCATCCTGAAGCGGCTCCAACTCGCCTTCGATCCCCTCGATATCGTAAACCTCCCGGCCCGTTAGCCCGAGCGATTCTGCGTTTTCACCCTCCTTGTACTGAAGAGGCAGCACACCCATACCCACGAGGTTGCTCCTGTGGATGCGTTCGAAACTTTCGGCAATCGCGGCGCGGACGCCCTGAAGCGCAGGCCCCTTCGCTGCCCAGTCGCGTGAAGACCCGGTTCCGTACTCCTTGCCTGCAAGGACCACGAGGGGGGTCCCTTCCTCCTGGTAGCGCATAGCCGCATCGAAGATGCTCATCTGCTCACCGCTGGGAAGATGGAGAGTCACGCCACCCTCGGTGCCCGGAGCGAGCAGGTTTCGAAGCCGGATGTTCGCAAACGTACCCCGCATCATCACCTCGTGGTTTCCGCGCCTCGAACCGTAGGAGTTGAACTGCGACGGCTCAACGCCGCGCGCGATCAAGTACTGGCCTGCAGGGCTGTCGACAGCGATACTCCCCGCGGGCGAGATATGGTCTGTCGTAACCGAGTCACCCACGCGCACCAGTACCCGGGCACCTGTGATTTCCTCTGGAGGCGCAGGATCTGGAGACAGCCCCACGAAGAACGGGGGCTCCTGGACATAGGTGCTATCTTCGTTCCACCCGAAGAGATCGCCGGACTGCCCCGAGATGGCGTTCCAGGTCTCGTTTCCGTCGAACACGTTGCCGTATTCCTTTTCGAACATCTCAGGCTTCAGCGATTGGGCGACCGTATCGGAAATCTCCTTCTGACTCGGCCAGATCTCCTTCAGATAGACCGGCCTGCCATCTCCATCCTCTCCAAGCGGATCCTGCGACAGATCGATATGGACAGTTCCCGCAAGGGCGTAGGCGACAACCAGGGGTGGGGAGGCGAGGTAGTTCGCCTTCGTGTACGGGTGGATCCGTCCTTCGAAGTTTCGGTTGCCGCTGAGAACGGAAGCGACGACCAGGTCGCCCTCCTGGATCGCCTCGACGACCGGCTCCGGAAGGGGACCGCTGTTCCCGATGCAGGTCGTGCAGCCGTAGCCCACCGTATGAAAACCAAGCTGTTCCAGGTAAGGAGACAATCCTGCATGATCCAGGTAGTCCGTCACCACGCGAGACCCGGGCGCCAGGCTGGTCTTGACGTATGTGGGCACGTTCAGACCTCGCTCCGTCGCCTTCTTCGCAAGGAGCCCGGCGGCCACCATCACAGAGGGATTACTCGTGTTCGTGCAGCTCGTGATCGCCGCGATCACGACCGATCCGTGACCAATCTCGATCCTCCCGTTGGAGGCAACGGTCGCGCGCCGACCGACCGCCGCTTCGTCCAGACCGAATCCGCGCTCATCCGGAGACGCCCGTAGGGCGGCAGCGAAACCAGACTTCATCTGAACGAGCGGCACGCGATCCTGTGGACGTTTGGGACCTGCCAGGCTTGGCTCCACGCCGTTCAGATCGAGCTCGAGCGTATCCGTGAACCCTGGTGGATCCATTTCGTCTGTGCGAAACAGACCCTGTTCCTTCGTGTAGCGCTCGAGCAGATCCACCTCTTCCGCGGTCCGCCCTGTCCGTTTCATAAAACGAATTGTCTCCACATCCACGGGGAAGAACCCCATCGTCGCTCCATATTCCGGAGACATATTCGCGATCGTCGCCCGGTCTGCCAACCCGATGCTCGAAAGACCTGTGCCGTAGAACTCGACAAACTTTCCAACCACACCCTTCGCCCTCAACATCTGTGTCACCGTCAACGCCAGATCGGTCGCGGTCGCTCCCTCTGGAAGATTTCCGTGCAGCCTGAATCCGATCACCTCTGGCGTTAACATGTAAATCGGTTGGCCCAACATCACGGCCTCGGCTTCGATTCCACCCACACCCCAGCCCAACACGCCAAGCCCGTTGATCATCGTGGTGTGAGAATCCGTCCCGACCAGGCTGTCTGGAAACGCAACCCACTCTCCCGCCACTTGCCTGGAGAATACTCCTTTCGCGAGGTACTCCAGGTTCACCTGGTGAACGATCCCGGTCGCGGGCGGAACCACCCGAAAGCCCTCAAAGGCATTCGACCCCCAGCGAAGGAACTCGTATCGCTCACGGTTTCGATCAAACTCGATCTCTGCGTTGATTTTCAGCGCGTCCGCTGAGGCGAATCGATCCACCTGGACCGAATGGTCAATCACCAGGTCGGACGGGATCAGCGGCTCGATCCGCTTCGGGTCGCCGCCGAGCCGGGCCATCGCGGAGCGCAGGGCCGCCAGATCTACCAGCGAGGGGACGCCCGTGAAGTCCTGCAGGATGACACGGGCAGGTTTGAAGGGGATCTCTACCTGAGCCGAGGATTCGGAGCTCCAGTTGGCCAGTCCCTCAACATCCTCCTCCTGGACCTGGTACCCATCGAGGCTCCGCAGCGCCGCCTCGAGCAGCACCTTGACACTGAAAGGCAGTCTGGAAATCGTGCCAACACCGCTCGACTCGAGCCGATCCAACCGATAGATGAAGACTTCTCCACCTGCAGTGCGCAGCTTCTCGCGAGCCTTGAACGGATCTTTTGACAATAGCATGGATACGACCTTTCAGAAATGGAGAACCCCGCGCCGAAACGGCCACCAGCACCAATTGGATAACCGTCCTAAAATATCACTTTTTCTCCCTGCTTTCAAGCCGCATTTCACAAGCCTGCAGCCGGATCCTGGCACTTGCCTTTCCAGCCACGAAACCGTATTTTGCAGGTCTTGTACCTCAAAAAACTCCACTTCTCGATCCGCTGAATGGGAAATCCAGAATCCGGCCCTCGGTTTGTCGCCCTGATCGTCCTTGATGGTTGGGGCTTAAATCCGAATCCCGACCACAATGCCGTCGCATTGGCAGAAACCCCTACGATGGATGCCATTTGGTCTTCTTGTGCCAATACGACGCTGTGCACCTCGGGCCGAAGCGTCGGACTGCCGGAAGGGCTCATGGGGAACTCTGAGGTCGGCCACCTCAACCTTGGCGCCGGAAGGGTGGTCTTGCAGGCCATGACACAGATCGAAGGTTTCGTGAAGGACGGCAGCTTTTGGAGGAATCAGGCCCTGATCACCTGCATGGACCGTTTGCTCGGAACAGAGCGTCGTCTCCACCTGATGGGCCTCGTCTCGGACGGGGGGGTCCATTCCTGGCCGAGCCATTATGAAGGCCTTCTGGAGATGGCCGCAGCCAGGGGACTGGCGCCCGAGCAGGTCTATCTGCACGCCTTTCTCGACGGGCGTGATACACCGCCCCGAAGCGGCCTCGGCCACGTCCGCAATCTGCTCGACAGGTGCAACGCAGCAGGCCTGGGTCAGGTGGCCACGATCTGCGGACGTTACTATGGGATGGACCGCGACAGGCGTTGGAGTCGTACTCAGTTGGCCTATGACTGTCTGACAAACGGTGTGGGAAGGCCGGAGGGCGATCCTCTGGAGGCCGTTCAGAGTGCCTACGCTCGTGGAGAGACAGACGAGTTCATCAAACCCATCGTCGTCGTCCGCGAAGGAGGCGATCCCCTTGCGACGATCGGCGATGGAGATTCCGTTCTGTTTTTCAACTTTCGGGGTGACCGACCTCGCCAACTCACCCGAGCCTTCGTTTTTGACGAATTTGACGGGTTTGAGCGGGCGGTCCTCCCAAAGGTCCACTTCACCTGTCTCACCCGTTACGAAGAGGGACTCCCGGTGGATGGTGTCGCTTACCCCCCGACGGCCCTCGACCAGCACCTGCCGAACGTTTACGGAGAAGTCTTGAGTCAGGCTGGGAAACGCCAGCTGCGCATCGCAGAATCCGAAAAGTACGCCCAGGTAAGCTACTTCCTCGACGGCCAGAAGGAGACCCCATTCGAACTAGAGGAACGCATACTGGTGCCTTCCCCAAGAGATGTAGACACCTACAACCAAAAGCCCGCGATGAGTGCACCGGAGGTCGCAAAGAGACTCACAGAGGCCGTTCTGTCCGGTGAGTTCGACACGGCGGTTTGTAATTTCGCCAACGCCGATATGGTTGGCCATACAGGCGACCTCGACGCCGCGATCGAGGCGGTTGCGACCGTCGACGTCTGCCTGGGGAAAGTCCTGGAAGCCATCAAGCAGGTCAACGGTGCCGCCATCGTCACCGCCGATCACGGAAACGCCGAGCGGATGCTGCACGAGCAGACAGGCGATCCCCACACCGCACACACCACGAACCGGGTGCCCCTGGTTCTGGTCGATCCTTCGTTCCGAGGAACGCTTCGAGAGGGTGGCGCGCTCTGCGATGTGACGCCGACCCTGCTCGGTCTGATGGGCCTTCCTCAGCCGCCCGAGATGACGGGCAAGGATCTCCGCATCTAGCTGTTGAGCGAAAACATCGGGGCGAAGTGCTCGCCCTGCCTTTTACTCAGGAGACAACCATGAAAATTCACGAATTCCAGGCGAAGGACATCCTGAAGGCCCACGGCGTGCCCGTCCCTTCGGGCGGAGTGGCCAGGACTGAAAATGAAGCCGAAACGATCGCTCGAGATCTCGGGGGACGCGTCATCGTCAAGGCCCAGATTCACGCCGGAGGACGCGGAAAGGGCGGAGGTGTCAAGCTCGCGCAAGATCCAGCTGAAGCGGCCAGTGTTGCAGGAGAGATCCTCGGGATGAACCTCGTAACACACCAGACCGGTCCAGAAGGCCAGAAGGTGAAGCAAGTCCTGATCGAAGAGGCCTCCAACATCGAGCGGGAGCTCTATCTCGGCATCGTGCTGGATCGCTCAAGTTCCAGCCTGGTTTTGATGGGTTCACAGGCAGGGGGGATGGACATCGAAGAAGTGGCCGAAAAGACACCAGAAAAAATCTTGAAGGAAACCGTCGACCCTGGGGCAGGACTTCAGGCGTTTCAGGCCCGCCGCCTCGCGTTCGGCCTAGGTCTGGAAGGTGACCAGTTCAAACAGGGCGTCCGGTTCGTTTCCGCCCTCTACAAAGCCTACACGGCTACGGACTGCTCTCTGGCAGAGATCAACCCCATGGTCGTAACCGCAGAGGGTCAGGTACTTGCCCTGGATGCAAAGATGAACTTTGACGACAATGCGCTCTACCGTCATAAGGACATCCAGGAACTCCGCGATAAGGATGAAGAAGATCCCCTGGAAGTTGAGGCCTCTGTCTACGACCTGAACTACATCAAGCTGGACGGTGAGGTCGGCTGCATGGTCAACGGAGCCGGGCTTGCCATGGCCACGATGGACATCGTGAAATTGGCAGGGTCTTCCCCTGCCAATTTCCTCGACGTCGGGGGCGGTACGAATGTCGAAAGGGTCCAGAACGCCTTTCGAATTCTGATGTCCGATGAAGACGTGAAGACGGTGCTGATCAACATATTTGGCGGCATTGTCCGTTGTGACAGGGTCGCGGAGGGCGTCGTTCAGGCCCTTAAGGACATCACCGTGGACATGCCGATCGTCATCCGCCTTCAGGGTACGAATGCAGAAGAGGGTGCGAAAATCCTGGAGCAGTCCAACCTCGAGTTCCACGTCGCTCGTGGGCTCCAGGAAGCCGCCGATACGGTTGCCCGGGTCATCAAGAACGCCTCTTAGTCCTGACCGAAACAGCACGACTGCGCCATAGTGGCATATTTCTGCCGCTATGGCGTTTTTCGGCTTCGCTTTTATGTTCAGGAGCCTCCAGCAAACATTGATTTAATACATTGTTTTATGTATATTTATGGACTATTCTCTCATGTGGTACATATCTTGCGATGATGAGTGTCGTGTCGTATAAGTAATCCCCCTTTTCACACGGTTGTCGCGAAGGGAATCTGAATGCCGACCTATGAGTACGCGTGTGAGGCCTGCGATCATCAGTTTGAGAAGTTCCAGAGCATCACGGCGCGCCCCATCCGGAAATGTCCGGAGTGTGGGCAAAACAAAGTGCGCAGACTGATCAGCGGTGGGGCTGGCTTCCTCTTCAAGGGCTCCGGATTCTACATCACAGATTACAGAAGCGAAAGCTACAAGCAGGCGGCCAAGAAAGAAACCGAAGGTAGCAAAGGCACCAAAGAGAGTAAGTCATCTGAAAAATCCTCGGAAAAGAAATCCAAAAAGAAAAAGGAAGCAGCATGATTATGGAAAGGAGCAGGAGATGAGTAAGGTTATCGGGATCGACTTGGGCACTACGAATTCATGCGTCGCCGTCATGGAAGGCGGTGATCCTGTCGTCATCCCAAATGCGGAGGGGGGAAGGACAACCCCATCCATGGTGGCGTTTACGAAGGATGGGGAGCGTCTGGTGGGTCAGGTGGCCAAGCGGCAGGCCGTGACAAACCCGAACAACACGGTCTTCTCCATCAAGAGATTCATGGGCCGCCGGCGTAACGAGGTCCCCACAGAGATAGGGGAAGTACCTTACGAGGTGGTCGGCGAATCGAACGACCTCGCCGAGGTGAAGATAGAGGACAAGTCCTATACGCCGCCTGAAATCTCGGCCATGATCCTCCAGAAGATGAAGCAGACGGCTGAGGACTACCTGGGAGAGACGGTGACCCAGGCAGTGATTACGGTACCGGCCTACTTCAACGATTCTCAGCGTCAGGCCACGAAAGATGCGGGAAAAATCGCAGGTCTGGAGGTACTGAGGATCGTGAACGAACCTACGGCCGCCTCACTGGCCTACGGTCTGGACAAGAAGAAGGACGAAAAGATCGCCGTCTTCGACCTGGGCGGTGGAACCTTCGACGTCTCGATCCTCGAGCTGGGTGACGGGGTCTTCGAGGTCAAGTCAACCAACGGTGACACGCACCTCGGGGGCGACGACTTCGACCAGCGCTTGATCGACTGGATGGCTGACAAATTCAATCAGGATAGCGGGATTGATCTTCGGAGTGATCCCATGGCGCTGCAGCGCCTGAAAGAGGCTGCGGAGAAAGCCAAATGCGAACTCTCCACCTCCCCGCAGACCGACATCAACCTGCCCTTCATCACGGCAGATGCCTCCGGCCCGAAACACATGAATTATTCCCTGAATCGAGCGGAATTTGAAAAGCTCGTCGACGACCTGATCGAACGTACCAAAGGTCCCTGTCTGCAGGCGCTCAAAGATGCCCAGCTTTCTCCCTCTGAAATCGATGAGGTCATCCTCGTCGGCGGGAGCATCCGAATCCCAAAGGTCCAGGAACTCGTCCAGGAGATCTTTGGAAAGGAGCCTCACAGGGGCGTTAATCCCGATGAAGTCGTTGCAGTGGGCGCAGGCATCCAGGCCGGTGTGCTTTCCGGCGATGTGAAGGATGTCTTGTTGCTGGATGTTACCCCGCTGTCACTCGGTATAGAAACCCTGGGCAGCGTGATGACCAAGCTGATCGAGCGGAATACGACAATCCCTACAAAGAAGTCAGAGGTCTTCTCCACAGCGGCAGACAGCCAACCCTCTGTAGAGATCCACGTCCTGCAGGGCGAACGCGACATGTCCGTAGATAACCGAACGCTCGGGCGATTCCATCTGGACGGGATTCCTCCCGCACCCCGGGGCATGCCTCAGATCGAAGTGACGTTCGACATCGATGCAAACGGCATCCTCAACGTTGCAGCAAAAGACAAGGCGACAGACAAAGAACAGAGCATCCGCATCGAAGCCTCTTCGGGTTTGTCCGACTCTGAAATCGATCGGATGGTCAAGGACGCTACAGAGCATTCCGCCGAAGACAAAAAACGTAGAGAAGACGTCGAAATCCGCAATCAGGCTGAACAGCAAGTCTATCAGACCGAGAAGCAGCTCAACGAAATGGGCGACAAGGTCAGTGAGGAATCCAAATCGAAGGTGGAAGCAGCCGTCGGGCGGGTGAAGGAGGCCCTAAAGGGGACCAACAATGATGAGGTCAAATCCGCAACCGAGGCACTGACTCAGGTTTGGCATGAGGTTGCTGGTGAGCTTTATCAGCAGGCATCAGCTGAAGCAGGGCCTCAGCCCGGACCGGAAGCCGGCCCTGGCCCGGGTCCCGCTCAGGATGAGAAGAAAGATGAGAAGGCTGTGGACGCAGACTTCGAAGTCGTGGACGACAAAGAGTAAGTTCAAACACATCCCATAGTCACGGAAAGGGGCCAGCCTGAAAATGGCTGACCCCTTTTTGCGATAGTCGAGGGATTTGCGGTACCCGTGTTCTGGTTCCCCGGTACCCGTGTTCTGGTTCCCCGGTACCCGACATTACACTATTTTAGATACCTGGTCTCGAACAGCTCCCACGCCCTCTTGCAGGCTTCTCTCTCATCCTTCGGGGCGTTTAGCTTGTATTCGAATCGCAACCGCTTGTCCGCACCCTCGACCTCGTAAACCCCCACTATCCAGAAGTCTCCGTCGAACTCCGCCTCAACGCAAAACTGCTGATTCCTTACGCGATGAATCATCGAAAGCGACACCTCGCACGAATTTGCGTTTCTATTTCGCCAATCGACAGTCACGGATTCTGCTTTTCAATCCGCGATCCGAAATCTCCAATTTAACGCGGGCGATAGTAAGATGAAACCCCTTGACTTCGCTCCGCCATCAAACTTATTGTAGTCCGTCAGCGATGTATTGAAATTCTCTCGCATCATTCTGGGGAGGCGCTCCGTGAACCAGGCTGCGCGATTTAGAAGGTTGCTGGAAGACGGCCAGATGGTTATCGCACCCGGGGCGGGCGATGTGCTGACAGCTCGCCTGGTCCTGCAGGCAGGATTCTCAGCTGTTTACATGACCGGCTTCGGAGCCACGGCCAGTCTCCTGGGCACGCCCGACGTTGGACTCCTGACCCAGACCGAAATGGTCACCCACGCGCGAAACATGGCCCGCGCGGTCGACCTGCCCGTCATCGCGGACGCAGACACGGGCTACGGCGGTCCAGCCAACATCGAACGCACTGTCCACGAATACGAACTTGCCGGTGTCGCAGCGATCCATTTGGAAGACCAGACCTCCCCCAAACGCTGCGGCCAGATGTCTGGGGTAAAGCTGATCCCCTCGGATGAGATGGTCCTCAAACTCAAATGTGCCATTGATGCTCGTGGCGAGAGCGGTATGGTCATCATCGGTCGAACCGATGCGCTTCCTGCCGTAGGCGTCGACGAAGCTATCCGTCGCGCCGAGGTCTATTCAGAGGCTGGTGTGGACATCGTCTTTGTCGACGGAATCAAAAAGGTCGACGAGCTTCAGGCAGTAGCGAAGGCGATCAACGCTCCACTGATGGTCAGTATCGTGGACGGAAATGAAACAACCCGGCTCACTATCGACGAACTAGGGAAAATGGGATTCAAAATCGTTATCTATCCCCTATCAGCCCTCCTGAGTTCCTCTCTGGCCGTCAAAGAAGTACTCGACGAGCTGAAGGGCAAAGGGTCCACGCACAGCAGGCAGGATCGGATGATGGGCTACGCCGAGTTTACGCACGTTGTTAAGCACGACCACTACGGCGCCCTCGATGAGGAATTCGGATCCGGATAACCATTAGCGAGATCCATCACTGTGGAGACGCCCCGCTGGGGCGTCTCTATTCGCCAAGACGATACAGGATTCATCCATCGCTACAATGAAAGCAGTCGTCAAGACCGAACCCGGTCGCGCAAAACTGGCGCTCAAGAATGTGCCTGAACCCCGCCCCGAAGCGGACCAGGTGGTCATCGAGGTCAGTGCTTGCGGCATCTGCGGAACCGACATCCATCATTACGATGACGAGTTTCCAAGCAAGCCACCCGTCGTCCTGGGCCACGAGCTCGCCGGTCGAGTTGTCGAGCTCGGATCGGGTGTGGCCGGCCTCGAGGAGGGCGATCGGGTCACCATCAATCCGACAGCAGGAAAACTCTGCGGCCGATGCCGTTACTGTGAACAGGGGTATCCATTTCTTTGCATGGACCGGGGCTCACACGGCAGCGTCCTGGACGGGGGATTCGCGAAATACTGCTGCGTCCGAAAGGAGGTTGTATTCAAACTCCCTGACAACGTCGACGACCAGGCTGGAAGCCTCAGCGAACCGCTCGCGTGTGCCTACCACGCGGTCGTGGAGCTCACGGAGATTACGCGCGGAGACCTGGTTGTTGTCAGCGGTCCGGGTCCGATCGGCCTGCTGTGCGCGATGCTCGCCAAGACTCGCGAGAGTCGCGTCGTGATGCTCGGAACTTCCGCAGACACCCAACGAATGGATCTGGCATCGAAGCTGGGTGCAGATCTGGTGCTCAACGTGGAAAAGGAGGCCCCGAAACAGGTCATAGAAGACATGACCGATGGCTATGGCGCAGACGTCGTTTTCGAGTGTTCGGGCGCAGAGGCCTCAGCGAAACAATGCCTCGACCTGCTCAAGAAGCTGGGTCAGTTTACGCAGGTCGGCCTCTTCGGGAAGCCAATCACCCTTGACGTGGACCAGCTCGTTCACAAACAGGCGAGGATACAGGGCTCCATATGTCATACCTGGGAGACGTGGAAGCAGGTGATGAACTTCATGGCCAAAGACCAGATCGACCTCAATGCGCTCATATCCGAAAGTCTGCCTCTCAGTCGATGGGAAGAAGGTTTCAACAAAGTGAGGAAGAAGGAAGGAATCAAAATCCTGCTTCACTCCGAAGACTGATCTTCACCAAGCCGGACAAAATACGCTCAACATTGCCCACCGGCAGCGAGCTGCCGGTGCCACAAGATCATTTCTGTGAATACTCTGCGTGTGCCACGGGCAGCTTGCTGCCCGTGCGAGGTGGCTAGCCATCTATGTTCGCAACATCCAGCGCCACGAGATACGAAATACGCTTCTTTAATATGGCCAGAACAGCGAGCGCAGGAACGCCGCAAAGAAAGCCACGATGAGCGCACCCAGCGCGGCCAGGATAATCAGCGCGGGTATGGACGCAATAACCCATTTGACCATAAAGACGACCATACTCGAGAACTGCATACGAACGTCGGTCACGACCACTTCCTGATCTTCCATCTTTAGGCCTCCCAGACACGCTTTATCGCTCATACATCGACGCGATAGCGACATTTGAAGCGCTCGCCTTCACTGTACATATCCGTATTCTCCGGTAGCGCCACAATTTCGATGAGACGACCTCCAATAAGCTCGCACGTCCGACGCGATGCGACATTCTCAGGATTGCAGGTGATCCAGAGTGGATCGATTTGGTGGCGCCTCGCCAGGTCGAACAGGAGCACGCAGCTTCTTGCCGCGAATCTCTCACCCCGGTAGAGTGGCTCCACCCGGTAGCCGAGGTGTCCCGAATACATCACGATATGCTCCGTATTGCCGATTCGGAGATCGACCCTCCCGATCGGTTCCCAGGTGTCGATCTTCCTCATTTCGAACTTGTATGCAGGCACAATATCCCTGGCAGGATTTCCGAATCGCTTTTCGACCAGAACGAGGCGAAGATCCCCGTCGACCAATTCAAGCGGATCCCAGAACGTGAATGTCTCTTCCTTCAAAGACATAATCGAGACAACTCCGGTCGAACCGCTATCCCAGTTCCTGGAGCAGCGATCTCCACCTCCTCCTTTCGTCCGCAGGATTCACAATGGAGACCAGACGTCGGCAATGACGCTTAAGCCCTTTGTGGAAGTCTGAATCCGTCTCCACCTTTCTCAAAAGCCTGGCCAGCCCCTGCGTATCTCCCACCTTGAAATAGCCTGGATAATCCTTTCCCAGCAGACCGATGGAGCCTGAGATTCGAGATGAAAGCACAGGGACGCGACACGCCAGTGCCTCCGACACCGCGTTCGCGCCCCCTTCCATAATCGAGCTCATTACGAGCAACCTGCTGCGAGCCAGGATCCTCACGGCGCGCCACCTCGGAACCTCCCCCAGCCACCGGTATCTCGAATTGGCAGCCGCCTCCACTTTCGCCCTCGCCGCACTCGCTTCATCGAGTGCCCCACCTACCTGCAGGACTTCAATCCGCGATTCCGCCGGTAGCAGGCGGGTTGCCTCAGCAGCGCGAAACGGATCCTTCACCTCTCTCAGGTGACCCAGTACACAGACCTCGAATACCCCCTTCCTGGGGGCAAAGTCTCCTTGCGGTCACGTAAACGCCTGATAGATGACGCGCGCCTTCTGCCGGTGGCGCTTCGGGAGCTCCCGAAGTCCCTCGGGCTGCAGCATCACCAGACGCGATGCCAGGTCCAGAGACCGCTGAGCGTCTGAATCCGTGTGAATATCTCCGTAGAGATCCGTCCCCGTCAACGCGACGACCACGGGGAGGTCCGGATGATCCTCCTGAAACCGAGCGATCGAAGCGTGGCTGCGCCGCGCGTGGAGCGCCACCATCAGGTCGCACCGCTTCCCCGCATATTCCTGAGCAACGTCCACGCGGTGCCCCAGTCCACGAAGGATTTTGGACCAGCGCTGCGCGGTCACCCGATTTCCCTTCCTCGAGCCGGCCGGTGCCGGTGTGATCAGGGAAATCCTCACGACTTTGCGACCGTTCGGAGTCCAGCCATCACATCCCGTCTATCCGGCGTAAAATAGTTTCGCCAGGTGTTGCGCAGCATGCGGGATCGTGTGGCCCAGGAGCCGCCGCGCAGGACCTTGCGGGTCTCGAACCACGGCTCAGAGTACTCCTCGTATGGGTCCGCAATGAATCCTGGATAAGGCAGAAATACACTGCTCGTCCACTCCCAAACGTTGCCGATCATCTGTCGACAGCCAAAAGTACTTTCCGCTTCTGGATAGGCCCCAACCTCCGCACAGCCCATGTCGCGCCAGTCCAGATGGGCCTTCCCCGATTCGGGACCCTCATCCCCCCAGGGAAACCGGCGCTTACTTTTGGATAGGCTTCCTCCGTCGTGCCCACACGCTGCCGCGGCCTCCCACTCCGCCTCCGTCGGCAGGCGTCGACCTGCCCACGCGCAATATGCCTCCGCCTCGAACCAGTTGACGTGGATCACGGGTCGATCCGATTCGAGCGGAACCCAACGGTCAAAATCACGGCGCTGCCACTCGCCGCCTGACTCCTTTCGCCAGTAGACCGGATGGTCCGCCCTTTCCGTTTCCCGCCACTCCCAACCTCCCTCTCTCCACAACTCCTTCCGGTCATACCCCCTGTCCTCGACGAACGCAGCGAATTCTGCCTGCGTAACCGGCGCCCGGGCAATCGAGAAAGGCTTCAGCGTAACCGGATGGGCCCACTTTTCGTTGTCGAACACGAACGGTTCGTCCTGGCCGGCACCCAGCATAAACTCTCCTCCAGGAATCTCCACATCTCCATCCAGCCGCCCCCCTCCCGATGGGCCTGGAGCCACACCAGCCAGTTCAGGAGGCGGGTAGCCAAGCGTTTGCCGGGTATACGTAAACGCCTCGGTGTGCATATCTTCGTGAAACACGGAGTAGAGGATGTGGTAGGCTTCCTTATCACTCAGACCCTGCTCAACCCGTTCCAGCACCTGGTCCCGGACCTCACGGATGTAGGTCAGTGTTTCTTCCCGGCTCGGGAGCGGCAGGTCCCAGCGGTCATCGTGAGGGATCGCGATCGAATCATAAAGCGCGTCCACGTTCTTCCGGTAGGGCGCCTGTTTCCCCACGTGCCGCAGTACCCACTTCTCCTGGAACCAGGCCATATGCCCGATCTCCCATCGCAGCGGATTGACGGTGTCCAGGCTCGGCCCCATCAGCTGGTCGTCGGTCAGGTCGGCCACCAGATCCATCGTCCGCTGTCTTGCGTCGCTCACCCACTCGGCGAGTGTTTTGGCGGATTCCACGGCCATCCTCCTGGCAGTTCTTGCCTAATCCAGATCCTGATAGGAAAAGCGCGTGTCGACACGCGCCCAGGGCTTTCCGTCCACTTCGACATACGGGTAAACAAAGAAGTTGATCGGCTCCCCCTGCTGCGCAGGTTCCAGGGTCAGGTCTCGGCCGACGGAGAAGACAATCCGGTTCTCGTCCACATTGCCGAAGAAGTATTCCGTTTTTTCTGGATGCTTGTCCGCCTCTGAAATGTCGACAGGCATCCAGCCAGCGTCCGGTACCCAGAACTCAGCCCAGCAGTGATAGCCGCCGACCGTCCCTTTCCCCCTTTCCTCCGGCAGAGGAAACCCGATCCAGAACCTGGCGGGCGTCTCCAGCGAACGTTCCAGTGCAATAAACAGACTGTGATAGTCCGTACAGTTGCCCTTTCGGATATCGCAGGCGTAGTTCGCGTCCCCACGTCCCCATCCCTTGCCCGACTTGTCGTAGGCCATCTGACCCATCACATAATCATACAGCGCGCGAGCCTGATCCACGACTGCCTCTGAATCCTTCGTCTCCTCCAGAGCAATTTTACGAAATCGTGGAGTCAGCGGTACCATGCGATTCTCTTTGAGAAACTCATTCATAGACCCGTTTGTGCCTGCCAGTTTTCTATCCCGGTCTAAACTCTGTTCTTTTCGAACGACGTCGATGCGTTGGGTGATGCTCAACGTGCCATTCACCGGCGGAGTCGTTCGCGCGTGCCAGATCCGATTCCCGTAACTCGCCTCGGTATGCGTCTTCCCGACAACAGGTGAATCAAAAGTGACTGATTTGATCTTCTGCTCCGGTGTCTCCGGCGGGACCGGCAGCCATACTTCCACTTTCTTTGCGGACTCCGGTAGATCAGTGATCTCTACATTATAGGTAAAGGCGAAGTGTCGTTCCTTCTGGGCGTGGGCAAACGAGGCCATCATAATTGTGGCGAACACAAAACCCGAAACCCTCAATCCCACAAGCATGGTCTCCTCCTAAAGATTGGTTCAAATGACGAATGTCTTACGCGTCTTTCCAGACATCCCGCGCCGTCTCGGTGACGAGCGCCAGCTTCCGCTTCTGGTCTTCTTCTGAGATTCGATTGCCCACGACAGAGCTCGCGAAGCCGCACTGCGTGCTCAGGGCTAGACGTTCCAAGGAGATGAACTGACTGGCTTCCCGGATCCGTTCGCCAAGATCCTCTCGCGTCTCCAACCTCGGCGTCTTGGAGGAGACCAGACCCAGCACCACCATCTTCTCCTCGGGGACCTCCTTCAGTGCCTGGAAGGAACCCGATCGCTCATCATCGTATTCAAGCAGAAGTCGCTGGGCGCGAACCCCTTGGAAGATCCTGGCCGCAATCGGCTCGTACCCGCCGTCGAGCAGCCACCGGCTGCCCTGATTGCCTCGTCACAGGTGAAACCCGAACGTTATACCAGGAAAGTCACCCATCACCGCGTTGTCAAGCTCAATCCCGGCGCTCACCCAGCGGTCCAGGTCCCACCCCTGTGCCTCATAAAAGGCCCGCGTCTTCGGGTCGATCAACTGCGTATAATGTGGCGCATCCAGCTGGATGTACCGAGCCCCGAGACGCACCAGATCCGTCACCTCGTCCCGCAGGATGATGGCAACATCTGAAAGGAATTCGTCAAGTGAAGAGTAGGCCTCCGTAGATCGCTCGGGCGACCAGAAATTCGCCCACAGGCTCGGGCTCGGCAAGGTGACCTTCGGGATCCGTGTCGTGTGATCCCGTAAGTAATTGAATTCATGGACACTCAGGTGGCGACGCCTTCTCAACTTCCGCTCGACGCCGAGCGCGGTCGGGCGCTCCAGGTGCAGATCCCCGACCGAATCATCCCCCTTCCAGTCTCCCCACAAGAAGGCATCCAGCGAGTATTCTCCAAATCCATCGACCGCCTCGGTCATCTGACTCTGGAACGACTGACGTCGCATCTCTCCGTCCGTCACCACCCCAAGTCCCGCCGCCTCCTGAATCGCGACGGCATGATCGACGGCGCGGTCTTCGACCTTCTTGAAGTCCGTTTCCGTGATTCTCTCAGCCGCGAGGTCTTCCCGAGCATTCAGCAGCCGCTCCGGACGGAGCAGGCTTCCAACGACATCGGTGTGTGTCGTGATCATCGTCCTCCCAGCGACACAACAAAAAACCGGACACACTCTATTTCAAAAGCGTGTCCAGATAACCTATCAACCAAAAATAAGATGCAAATTCTCAAAACGCAACGGAAAGCCATCCGCTTAGCCGTCAAGCTATAAAGGTCAGATCGTCACAGCCGAAACAGCAACCAGTTCTTTTCCCCTGCCCTCTTGAAGCGAACCAGGCAGTAGCGTCCCTGGAATCGTTTCCCATTGAGTGCAAAGATGATCTTGTCCTCTTTCCACGACTCCGCTTCATAACGCCCGTTGTCCCAGATCTCCACCTTCCCTGCGCCGTACTCCCCCTCTTCAATTTCCCCTTCGAAGTCCCCGTACTCTACATCGTGATCCTCCACTTCCACGGCCAACCGTTTTACACTCTCCTTAGTCGGCACGCCCTTCGGGACGGCCCAACTCTTCAACACGCCGTCCCTTTCCAGCCGGAAGTCGTAATGAAGCGTCGTCGCGTCGTGCTTTTGCGCGACGAAAACGAGTTTCTCTTCGTTGTTGCCCACTCCAAACTTCCGCACGAGTTATCTGGCCAAATATCTCATAACTTATTGAGGTTCTGATATTTACGAGGCCCATGGAGGTCGCGAACTTCCAGCACTAATCCCTCAAAAACCGAACCTTGCACTTCAGGCCTGCGGGTAAGAGATAGGATGAGTTCGGCAGTTCCAAACGCACGCCGAACGTGCCGCTTGCTGCATCGATCACTCGATCAACGACCACCACCTTAGCCGTGTAGGCGCCGCTTAGTGGAGCTTCGGGGAGGACCTCCGCGGTCATACCCTTCAAAATTGATCCAAACTGCGTCACGGGAACAATGACTTCGACATTAAGCGGGTCGATCTGGGCGAGCTTCAGCATTGGACGGTCACCCACGTATTCCCCGGGTGACACGGTTCGGTCCACCACCACCCCGCGGATCGGGCTCCGGATCGTCCGCAAGGCGAGCCGCTCCTCGGCCTCCTTCAGCTGCAGCCTGGCGATCTGAATCTCTGTCTCCATCTCGTCCTGCTCGTGGATAGAGAGGAGCTCCTTCTGGAACAGCTCCTTGTTCCGTTCCGCTCGGCGCTTCGAAAACTCCAGCTGGGCCCGAGCGCGATCGACCGCGACCCTTTCCAGACCAGATTTGAGTCGCACAAGAACCTGACCCTTCTCCACACTTCCACCCCGTTCTACAGTCACCTCCTCAAGAATGCCGGGGACCTGACTGCTCAGCTCAACCACTTCGTAGGGTTCGATGAGACCATCGTGTCCCACCCCCGGATCCACCGGTCCCGCGGCCATCGACAGAAAACCAACGGCAAAGATACAGCCCAAACGTTTCATGGTGATTACTCCGAACGACCTGTGAATGACAACATCGTGCCGAGGACCTCGTCCTGCTTGAGCAGGTCCCGGCGCATGCGGGCGTGGAGGCGCTCGATCCGCTTCTGCACCTGCCGGACGGCGCCTCGCGCGAACCAGCTCCAGATGCCGCTTCCAGTCGGAAGGAGCCGCTCCGCGATCCACCTCAGCAGTCCTCCCTTTCCGCTCACGACCAGCGGATCCTCGAGTGACAGAAAGGCCTCGGAACTGCCTGGATCTCCTTGGCGGCCGCTGCGACCCTGAAGCTGCCGGTCGATCCGACGCGCTTCGTGACGCTCGGTCAGGATCACGTGGAGCCCACCCAGCTCGGCCACTTTCGCCCCCAGTTTGATGTCCGTTCCACGGCCCGCCATGTTCGTCGCTACGGTAACCCGTCCCCGTTCCCCGGCACGGGCGATGATCTCAGCTTCTTCCTTGTCGAACTTGGCGTTCAGCACCTGGTGTGGCAGCCCGGCCGCTTCCATCAACTTGTGGACGTGTTCAGACGCCGCCACAGACCGGGTCCCGATCAAACACGGACGCCCCTCATCGTGCAGCTGTCCTACCCTGGCCACGATCCCTTCCCACTTCTCGACGGAAGTGGCGTGTATCTGATCGGGTAGTTGCGTGCGACACACCGGTCGGTTGGTCGGAATCCGGATTACAGGCAGCCCATAGACCGAGCCCAACTCACCAGCTACCTCTGAAGCCGTGCCCGTCATTCCCGCCAGCCGCAGGTAGCGGCGAAAGAAACGCTGATAACTGATCCGCGACAGTACGTCCCGTTGGAGCGTCACTTCTACCCCTTCCTTGATCTCGATCAGCTGGTGTAGACCCCGCTCCCAGGAGCGGTCGGGCATCAGACGGCCTGTGAACTCGTCCACGATCACGACCTTTCCTTCCCGAACAAGGTAGTCCACGTCCCGCTTGAACAGGTGAAACGCCATCAGCGCCTGCCGCACCGTCTCTTCCCTGCGTATCGTGCCCGCCCACAGCGGGGAAAGGCGCTCCGTCTGCTCCCGGATGCGCTCCATGCCGGCCTCGGTCAGTTCTGCGCGTCGCTCCTCGAGGTCCAGCCGGTAGTCCCGTCCCTCCTCCAGCCCGCGGGCGACCTGGGCCGCCTCTTCCAGGAAGCCGGCCTCCTCTGTCTGCGCCCCTCCCGAGATGATCAGCGGCGTGCGCGCCTCATCGACCAGCACACTGTCAGCCTCGTCCACGATCGCGTAGTGCAGCCCCCGAAGCACAAGCCGTTCAGTCCGAGAGATATCTCCCATCAGCCGGTCTGCCTGGAGGCGAAGGGACTCCGGTCTCTGCTGCAGCACCAGACGGTCTCGAAGGTAGTCGAACACCAGTTCTTTGTTCGTGCCGTAGGTGATGTCGGACGCGTAGGCCTCCTGCCGTTGGTCGGGTGTTTGGCCGTGGACAACCGTCCCAACCGTCAAGCCCAGCGTCTCGTAGACGGGGCCCATCCACTCGGCATCTCGGGCCGTCAGGTAATCGTTCACCGTCACAACGTGAACGGGGATGCCGGCAAGCGCGGCCGTCACGGCCGGGAGGGTCGCCGTAAGGGTTTTCCCCTCGCCCGTCTCCATCTCCGCGACCATCCCGTTCAGCAGCACCCACCCCCCCATCAGCTGGCAGTCGAAGTGGCGCAATCCCACCGTCCTGTCCGCCGTCTCGCGAACCAGGGCGAATACCTGAGCCGCACGCTCAAGCAGGAAGCCGTCGCGGCGCAGGACCAGCCTCAGATCTCGAGCGGCCTCCCGTAATGCCTCGGTGTCCATCTCGGCATACTCGAATCCGCGCGCGTCGACCGCCGACACGATGCCCTCCGGCAGGATCCGCCACGAGCGTACGCGGCGCTGCAGCCGCCCGCCGAGCGCCCGACCCTGCTTCTCCAGGGGACCGTGGCGCGGGTCTCTCCGTTCGGCTCGAACTTCGTGCGTTGTGGGAGGATGCGCGGCAACCTGGATCATTTTCCTGACTCCGTCACTGAAGCCACCGATTGACCTGCAGGAGGTCGGCTTCGCTCAACTGGCCAACGGTGTCCCGCAGCAGAAGGCTGTTCAGAATGTACTCGTAGCGTGCGCGTGCGTGGTCGCGCCGCGTTTCGAACAGATCCCGCTCTGCGTCCAGAACGGCGACGATGGATACGATTCCCGACCGGAAGCCCTCCTGGCGAGCCTCAAGGGCAAGCCCCTGAGACCGTACGGCCTGCTCCAGCGCGGCCACGCGGCTGATCGCCCGGGTCACACCGAAAAAGGACGAGCGTACCTGGCGCTTGAGCGCGCGCCGCTGCCGCTCCAGCTCCTGCACCGCGGCTTGGTGGGCGTACTTCGCCTCTTTGATGCGGGAGCCCAGAAAGCCCCCCTGGAACACCGGGACGCTTATCGTGACGATAAAATTTGCGGTTTCCACATCGCTTCCGCCTCCGAACAGTGTGCCCCCCGTCTTCTCCCGGTTCTCCCTGGCTTGCAGATTCAGCGCCGGAATCCGCCCAGCCTTCTGGAGCGAGATCTCCTGCATGGCAGATTCCACGGCCTGTTCCTGAGCCTTTAGTCTCAGGTTTCCCTCGACCGCGCGCTCGATCCACGCGTCGACATCGGACGGCTGAGGAGTCACAAGCGGCAGTTCGACCCGCAGGGGTCGGAGGTCGGGGGCCAAGCGGCTGTTCAGCTCCCGGAGTGCCTCGATCGCGTCGTCCCACAGGTCCTCTGCCTCGATCACTTGCGCCTCTACGGTAGCCAGTCGGGCTCGGGCCTCGTAGAGATCCATAATCGACGCCAGACCGCGCGCCTTCTGTACCTGGACCAGCTCGAAATGTCGCTCGAGCGAGGCCTGTTCCGCTTCGGCGAAAGTCACCTCGTCTCTCGCCGCAAGGGCTGAGAAGTAGAGCCTCGCAGAGCGCAGTATCAGGTCCTGTTCGGCCTGCATCAACTCCAGGTCAGACCGTTTCACGTCGGCACGAGCCTGCCAGACGCCTACCAGCGTCGAATGGCGGTAAATCGGCTGATTCAGGGTCACGGACACGCGGCTCGTCATGAAAAAAGATTTGCCCAGGCTGAACAGGTCATTGTTAGTGCTGCGGATATTCTGATGGGTGCCGCCTGTCTCTGCGTCCAGGGTCAACGTGGGTAGAAATCTGGAGAACGCCTGTCGCAGCCCTTCCCTCGACGCCAGGTTCGTGTACCGGGCGCCCTCTAACTGGGCGTCGTGCTTCAGCGCCGAGCGGTATACTCCCACCAGATCTACCGCGCAGCACGGTGCGGACAAGGCGAACCCAAACAGGCTGGCGAAGACCCCGATTCGGAAGCCGCGGCAGAAAATCGATCGCCAGTTTCGCATCTCTAAGTCCTTGCCTCCTGCGGTCGGAAAAAAGGCTTTCATTCGAATGTTGGGGTTAGGGTAAAGGCGCTATTTGTAGAACTCGCCGCCTTCCAGCGGCTGAAACTCGCGAAACGCATCGTTCAAAGCCATCAGGTCCGCGGTAGGTGAATCCGTATCTCGTGAAGCGTATCTCGTCGGATAACTACTGTAGTTCAGAAAGATCACGAATTATCAGCCCCGAGATACGAGATACGCGTTTCCACGGCCCCCGGAGGCACGGCTTGTAAATAAAAATGGGTCCGGTCCGACGGCGAACCGGCAGGAACACGGACCCAGCAGGTGCAATGTCAACGGGCGGAGCGGGCCGCTTCAGCAAGCGCCGTTCGCCCAACCATCAGTCAACGATTCGAAGAAACGCCAAACCTTCCACCCCGGTGTTGAAGTCCGAGGGCCGGACCTGGATGGTCACCGGCCCGCGATAAGACGTGCTGTCGGCGAGGAACACCGCCGAAGCCAACCCCTGGGCGTCGGTCTGAGTCACATTGAAGAAGAAGGCGCGCGGGATGGCGGCACCCACCGTGTCCACCGCTGTCCACAAAACGTTCAGGTCCTGGGTCACGGTACCCCTGCCCGGCAGGCGGAGGAACTCCGCGTCCACCTGAACCTGGTCGGTCGCAGACAGCTGTACCTTGCTCGGATCGATCAACACGATGATCGAGTCCGGCGGCGCCACCTGGAACCGGATCAGGTGATCCTGTGACAGCCCCGCGACGGAAGCCGTCACCACGGCGTCGGCCACCCTGGGGGGGCTGCGGAGAAAGACCGTCGCCAGGTTCTCGGCATTCGCCACGGCCACGGCCCGGCGGGCATTCGATGACGTGAAAATACCGTCAGTAGTCTCGAAGTCGACCTCCTGTTCTGGCTACCTCCAAGCCCAACTTCGACCTCCACCGTCAGGCGGGTGAGTGTTGCGCCGTCGGCAGGCGCGGTTGCGGGGGCCTCCACGAACTGTACGGCGGCCACCGTGGTGAACAGGACGGACGTCTCCTGCCGAAACCCCCTCACCGTGGCCGTAATAATCGCTTCACCGCCTTCTGTAGGGCTCTGAAGACGCGCGGTGGCGATGTCGTTGTCGTCCGCCTCCACAATCCGCGTGCTTCCCGTACCGGTCGACAGCAGGAACACCCCGAGTGTTGTTTCGAACACTACGGTCCGATCGTCTCCCTGCAGGTCTGGGGAGATCCTGACCTGGAGTGTCACGAGCTCCTTCCCGTCGGCCAGCACGGAATCGGGAGCCCCCAGAAACGCGATGACGTCCCCGGTGTTTACGGGAGCGAACCGAATCGACACCTCCTGGCGAAGCGGGGGCGCTACGTCCAGGATCTGGGCCGTCACACGGGCCGTGGCAACCACCCGGGCGCTCAACAATTCGACCGGCGCCTCTCCGTCAGGCGATGCCACCACCACGGCGGTATCCCCCACGACGGAGGAGCCCACACGCAGGTCCCCCGCCGTCGTGCTGAACAGGACCGAATGCTCCCTTTCGGAAACGTCGGCCACGGTCGCCAGAATAGACACGCTGGAAAAGCCGTCCGCAGGAAGCGTCGTATCGCCCTGAACCGTCAGTGTGAAGAGCCGATCCACCGAATCTTCGTTAGAAGTCAGTACATATTTGTCGGCGTCGTGGCACGCCGTCTGCGCAAGCACCAGCAGCAATGCGACCATCCAAAAGATGCAGAAACGTGTCAGGTGGAGGCACTCAGGAATCTTCATCATTGTCCTTCAGGAAATCGAAAATGCCACCCAGGCCAAGAAGCTGTTTACCCACGTCGGCATCGAATGAAACCGAAACGTAAGGCGTCACGGTCAGCCGCGTGTCTTCGGAAAGCGGAAACGTCTCCGGATCGCGCTCTCGAAACAGGAGCAGACCCGTGCCTGCACGGATGTACTGAGAAAGTCGATATCCGGCCCCCATCATCACTGATTGCGTGTGGAACAGGTTGTCGCGTGTCCCGACATCGTCGTCGATCCCCTGCAGGGTGATGCCGAGCGTGAAGGCGAACCGCCGCGTGAACCCTCCTCGGCGGCTCAGGGGGACTCGCTTGTTCACCGGCCGAAGATAGAAGTTTGCACCAAGGTAGAAGACAGACTCACTGATCTCACCAGCGTAAAGCAATCCGGCATCAGCACTCACGTAATCATTGGCCGAGGTCGAGGCGATCGCCGCCGAGCGCCCCGTCACCCTTCTTCCCTCCACGAGCCCAGATACGTCTGACGCCGCCTGCTTCACGGCCTCGTTCCCCCCGTGGGCCCGGTCCACCAGCTCTGTGAAAAACGAAAACACGTAGAAGTAATCTACGTTAGGGTCCAACAGTGTCCCTTCGGCAGCGACCCTCCCGCCGCCCGCGGCAGCTACCATGTAGTCCAGCAGGTCCAGCCGAAGCTGCTCACCCTTCTCCCCTACACCCTTCCAGGCCCCCATACCCATCCCCTCTTCTTCCAGCCGTTTCTCCACCGATGATCGAAAGGCGTTCGTTTCCCCTTTCGTCACAGTCCGCTCGAACAGGAACCCGACCACATAGGTGCGATCGGGGTTCAGTGGCGCTACCATCAGTTGGAACGGAATCACGCCCTGCTCCAACTCGGCACCCGAGTCCTCCAGTCGGTTCCATCGCGGAATTAGGCCAGCGCCTTCGCTGTTGTTTTCCGCCCGTTCGAGGCCCTTCAGGCGGTTCCACCTGGAAGGGGGACGCACTTCAGCACGACCCGACCGAAGACCGATGCGGGCCTCTCTGGCCGCCTCCACAACCGTCGCCACGAGCCCGTCCAGTTCCTGCTCCCTCACGAAACCGACGCCTTCCAGTGCTGATTCCACCCTGCCCGCAAACCGCGCCGCTTCCAACTGCGGGAAACCATCCAGGTCAAGGACTGAGCCCTGCGCGATCAATTCGGGCTCTGAGTGCTGGAACAGAATCCCCCAGTCCCCCCAGTTCCAGGGCGCCAGGTTCGAAAATACGCGGCTCCGCAAACGGGAAGGAGGCCTCACGGTCTCCATGACAATCTGTGACAGTCTACGTTGGAGCCAACGCAGATCAGGTGACTCAGCCGTCCCCTCGCTTCGGACCAGTACCGAGTCCAGGAAGGCCCACGTCTCCTCCCTCACCCGCCCAATGGCCCCCGGGTCATCGCCTATGGCGAACACTTCGAGGTACTCGTCGAATCGGGCCTCCACCATCCTCGTAGAAGCGGGCGCCTCGCCCGTAACCAGGAAGGGCTCATCGAACGGGAGCCGGTCTAGAAAAGCGCCCGCCTTCAGGTCTACGCGCACGTTCCGGTATCGCGGCGTCTCGGCGCCCGACGCCTGACCGAGCGTCATATGGAGAACTGGTAGAAGTCCCCAAACGATCTTCAGGTACGATTTCAGCGAATATTTCAGTCGCGACACTCCTTTCGCTGGAACAACCTACACATCGAACTGATTCAACAGTAAGCGCCTGGCACCTCTGTACCAGCGAAACATCAGGGGTTCGGGCGGGTGTTCGAATCGGACGTGAACACGTTCTCCTACACGCCCCGACACCCCTTCCGTCAATTCCACGTCGAACTGGAACAGCGGCTCAAAGGCCTGGGGTGACGCCCCCTGAACACGGGGGTCCACCGCGTAGTCGCCGCCCCCCTGCAGGCTCAGCGCCGGGCTGGGCAGATCGGTAGAGGCGGCCGGTACCTCGCGTACGAGTCGTGCTGGCACAAGGCGATCGAGTCGACCCGCGAGCCGGGCTTCCACCCCTCGGGTGTCGCGGCGCACACGGCTCACCGCGGACTGGTCCACCACCACACGCGCCGACACGTGGAGAAAATCGGCGACAAACCCCAGGTCTGTGCCCTTCACCAAGAAGCTGCCGGGCAGGTTCTCAGGCTCGCGGATCAGGAACAGGCCCTCTGCCTCTGCCCGGAGCTTCAGCCCGTCTTCCCGTTCTCTTGCCCGTGCCAGTTCTGCCCGTACACGCTCTACTTCCTCTCTCAGGATCTCGGCCTCTGTCAGGTTTGCCATGAATGCTGCTCGGTGACGCGCCTCGTACTCGCCAAGCCTTGAAGCCAATACGCGAGTCCTCGTGGAAAGCTCAGGATTTTCACACACGATCAGCACGTCTCCGCTCCGCACCCGACTCCCCGGAAGCGCTTCAAGTCGAACCACAAACCCGCTGGACTCCGCCCGGACTCGCGACCGCTCCGGTTCCCAGACGACGCCCTCAGCCACCGTGAACAGCGGGAAGGGAACAGCACCGACCAGGAGCCCCAGCAGGAGGGCGAAACCTCCAGACACTGCGGCGATCCGTCCACGCCGGCGTCTGGCCTGCGCGTTCGAAGACAGGAATTTTGCAGCCTTCGAAAGCGGTTGCCACAGAATTCCGACAGCCGCCCACGCGGCAATCACCAACCCAAGCCCCAGGAACTTGCTGGCAGCAATAAGGATGATGGCCACAATCACAAACGTCCGGTAGATCAGCGAAGCCACAGCATAGATCACCAGCCACCCCTTTTCACCCTCACTCATCTCCGGAGGCGAAAGCCCTTCCACACCCAACACCCGGACCTGAAGCACGTGGCTCAGGTAAGCAGTCCCGCGGGAGCCGAGGTTCGGAATCTCCAGCAAGTCCGAAAGGATGTAGTAAGCATCGAACCGCAGAAGGGGGTTCCCGTTGAACAAGAGGGTAGACACGCCGGCGATCAGCATCACGTTGTAGGCCGTCGCCCGCATCCCCCCCGGCTCTACCGATGTCCAGACGAAAACAGCGAGCCCCGCCAGAAACATCTCCACCAGGATGCCGGCAGCCCCCACCAGGACCCGCTGATAGCGCTGCCTGAATGCCGTCGCTGCAGACGCGTCCACGTACGGAATCGGGACGAACACCAGAAGCATCATGCCCATCTCGTGGACCTCGCCTCCCCACCGCTTCACGGCGTAGCCGTGGCCGAACTCATGCAGACCCTTCACGATCGGGTAAATCAGCGCAATCGCCAGCAGGTTCTGAAGACTCAGGGCGCGATCGATGATGTTCTCCGTCAGCGCCTCCCAGTGGATGCCCACCTGAACCAACGCGGGCACCACAACGAGCAGCCAGGCCACCGCCCCGAGCGGCCCGAACAGCATCCTCCCCATACGTCTCGTGCGGGTCAGAAATCGGTTTGGATCCAGCAGGGGCAAACGAAGTGCCACCGGCGAGCGAACATAGCTCAGCAACTTGGTTCGCCGTGTCTTTACCTGCCGATCAAGGAGCTCGGCGATATCCGGAGTCACGTCCGTCTGGAGGACGTCGGCGCGGTAAAGCTGCGACAGCAGCCGGATGACCTCGTCCTGAGTGGGCATATCGTCACCCAGCCGGAGGCAGGCCGCGCGCCAGATCTCTCCCAGCGACCGCCCTCCGTCCATCAGCCCGATGATCAGATAGGCCTCCGGAGAGAAACGATGGAACCGTCCACTCGAGTGATCTTGAAGCACGTACCAGTCTCGTCCACGGTAGATGTGGCGGTGGATCTGGGCGTGCGACTTCAGCCGCGGCTTCGTCTCTGCCACGCGGTACCACGAGCTACTCGTCAGTTGTTCTTCCATTTAGCCGTGCGTCATCCTCTATTCCGCGTTTTTGCCATTCGGGGGACCGTGACGCCCCATTGCTTTCACGATGTCCCCTGATCCAGCTTCTCAGGAAGGGGCTTCGTGTCCTTCGTGCTCCTTCGTGTCCTTTCGTGATCCAGCTTTTTCATTCCCAAATCCGCAACCCGCAATTGCTACGGTACCCGTTGCCCGAACCCCGGTACCCGTGTTTTGATTTCTCGGGGCGACGCAGGCGTCGCCCCCAAACCGTCAGGTCTCTGTAACCTATCTACCTATCCCGGTACCCGGTCTTTACGATCGACGATTTACGAAACGTACTCCCACCACGTCAACCTCACCCAGTCTCTGAGGTCCCGCGTCCAGATCCCGATCAGGAGTCGGCGGTCCACGTGGATCTTCCCGATGCCTTCCATCCCCGGCCGCAGGGAAGATTCGGTGCGGTCCAGTGCCGCCTCCACCCGGAACGTATTCTTTCCTTCTTCTGGAGTTGCAATCGGTGTCACCTTTTCCACACGGAAGTCGAACGTAGATTCCGGAAGCGACGACAGCACAAGCGTTCCTGTCTGGCCCGCCTCCACGTCCGCGATCCGACCCTCGTCCACCTCCAGCAATACCCGATATGCGTCCAGAGGGGTCACCTCGAACAGCACTTCGCCCTGCTGTACGGCCCCCCCCAGGCGCTGGGAGAGATCGCCGCTGACCACCAATCCGTCGAACGCCGCACGGAGCTGCGTTCGTTCCAGCTGGGCGTCCGACAGCTCCAGCTGCGCCTGAGACTGCTCGAGCTGAGCGGACAGGATGCTCGCCTGAGCCCGGTCGTGCCCGGCGGATGCCTCTTGAAGCTGCCGACGCAGCTGGGTCACCTGTCCCAGCCACCGCATCCGCTCCAACCGGAGATCGCGATCGTCCAGCCGGCAGATCACGTCGCCCGCGTTCACCACGTCACCGGCTCGCATCGGGGCCTCCGACACGAACCCGTCGAACGGCGCGACGACGACCCGCCGCACCGCTCCCTCCAGCGTGGAATCGGCCGAAATCCGGTAGTCGCCCTGCGCGAAGGCGAAAAAGATCGACAAGATAAACAGGACGCCCAAGACAAGCTTCCGCCCGACGTGACCCGGACCGATCAACCTACGGACCTGCCCCGAAAGCGCGTCCTTCAGCTTGAGCGGAAGCGGGCGGTCTTCCAGGCGCCGGCCCTCCAGCGCGGGACCGGCCAGCCCGGCCACGCTGTGGCAGAAGGCCTCGTCATCCTCAATAAAGGGGCGCTGCTTCGGACGCTCCAACGTAATGGCCGCGTAGTAGCGGTCGTTGTGGTAGAGAGGAACCGTGAGAATCGACTCGACGCCGTGCTGCCGCGCCAGGAGGTCGTGTTCGCGAACAACGAGCGCGGAATCCTTGTCGACGGCCGGGTATTTAATGGCCTGACGCTGAACCACGGCCTCTTCCATCGCGCCAGCCAGTGCGCGGTTCAGATTCATCCGCTCGCCGAAGTCCGTACTGTAGGAAACCGCCCGCACCCGAACCTGACGGTCTCTCACGAACCCGATGCTCGCCCGATCGCACTGCATCTGGTTAGCCAGCTCCGCGACAAAGGCCATGCAGGCCGAATCGAACCGCTCCTCCGAAAACACGCACGCCAGCAGGTCCACGCTCCCCCGAAGCCGTTTGAGCGCCTCAGAGCTTTCCACGTCACCCATCCCTGCGCACTCGCAGCTCCACCCAGCCCACGCCCCACTGAAGCTGCTGCATGGCGCCGCGAAGGCCTTCTGTGGTGGTCGCGTGCACCTCAAGCGCCACGGCGCCGCAAAGCACCTCGTCCACCTGAATCGGGTAGCCGATGGCATAGGTAGCCGCTGTGTCCGGGCTCGCCTCCAGCTCCGAGATCAGGCCCGTCTTCTCGTCCACCACCCGGTCAAGGATCTCGGCCAGCTTCTGGGCATCCGGTCGATCCGGAGGCCACTGGGCCACAGGCTCGAATCTTCCAGCATCGCTCATAAGGACCAGTACCCCAAGTCGGGCTTCGGAAATGATACCGCACAGGAGACCGAGCCACGCGCCGTGGTACTCCGACGCCGTCTTGGCGTTGGCGAAGCGGGTCCAGAGGAGCGATGTCGAAGCCGGCTGCTCCAGTTGCTGGGTGGTTTCAGAAGGCAACGAAGATTTCGCCTTTCATCCTGGTCTATAGAATTGATCCTGGAAAACGAATAGCGTCCGACCCGGGGTAGACCGAATGAAGAGGGCCGTTCCCAAGAGAGACGCTAGTTCGTGATTCGCAATCCGTTTCAGCTTCCAGCCGGCTTCGGCGCCTCGCCGGGAGCACCGGTTGCCGTTTCGATTCCCAGTTCCCCGAAGCGTTTCTCGTACTCTGTGACCACGTTGTTCAAGAGCATCGATAGTCGCTTCGCGGCGAAGGGATTCAGAATAATCCGGTCCGACAGATTGACCACGACTTCGTTCTGTCCCGTGTGCCACGTCTGGTTGGTACCGAAAAGTAGCGTAACCTCTTCCCGAGTGCTGGACACGTTGCAAACGTTGGCGTAGGTGGTGGACATGTTCGAGTCGTCCCATCGCACGCGCACCTGCGTTCGCCCTCCGTCTCCGGCCTCAGACTGGGCCTGCTGCGCTCCTGCAGTGCTTGCCTTCGCCATCGAAACTCCTTTCACGTAATGGACCCGAAACAGGGTCTGGAATGTCTATTCTGCTCTGCAACAAGAGATTCTGCCACCCGACAGGGTCCCAATATAATCAGCCATACCCCGTCAAGTCAACACCCATTTATACCTTTCACGCTCCAGCCATTCAGGCAAAAAGAAGCCGTTCCGTTCCTAACCGGCAAACGGCACGGCTTCCGAACTCTGCCGCTTCAGTGAGATGCTTAACGAATCGAGACGCTATTCCTCCGCCGAAAGTTCGTCCCAGCGCAGGAAACGACTCTGCGCGCCCCGCTCCAGAAGCGCTTCAAATCCGGCGCGCTCCACACGACCTTCGTCAGCCTCTCCAGGTACATTCGTCCAGCCGTCCTGTCCCGCCAGAACAGCCTCCAAGTCGACCGGGTCGACTGAATCCTCTTCGGTTTCGTCCCCGGCAAAGATGTCCTGCAGGGCCGGCGAGAACAGATCGGGACGGCTCTGGAACAGGCTGCCGATCACCCTTTTGCCGTCGGTCCGGTCTTCCCCTTCCGGCTCGAACAGGAACCCGTCGATCCGGACTCCGCTGAATCCGTTCGTGTGCCCGTCGCTCACGACCCGTGCGAACGGCACTGAAGGATCCAGCTGCAGGTAAGACGTCACCAGGTGGGCAGGAACAACGACCGGTTTTGATGCAGGTGGCTCGAAGGCCTCGAAGGCCGGGTCGTCCGTCCGGACGGTCACCTCGTCATAGGACGACTCGCCACCGATGGAGATCACGCCGAATCGGCCGTCCACTGACAGAGCGTTGAAGACGAAGCCCGTCACCACCTGCCCGTCCACTGACACGCTGACTTGCGTGCCCTTCATCTCCAGGAAGAGATCGTAGTCATCGCCCGGATTGATGTCCCAATCGGCAGTGGCGTCGATCTTCAGTCCGCCGCGGTTCGTGTGATGGCCAATCTGCACTGCTCCGTCGGTGATTGCGACGAATTTGAAGTCGGTCGGGCTGTAGTAGTCAAAGACGAAGCCGCCGGCGCCCTGCGTGCTGACCGTCGCCTCCATCTCCAGCATCGAGGCCGTCTCCAACCCGCCATCTTCGAGCTCCGGAAGGTCGACCAAGCTGATCGCAATATCGTCACCGGAGGCAGGCGTCCCTTCGAAGCGTTGGCCGTTGATCTGCCACGAGCCCGTAGCGTCTCCACCCAGGAAGTCGGTCGAGCCACCCGAGAACTCGTCCGTCGTCTCCAGCGTGATCTCAGGCGGCAGGACCTGGGCCGCCACGTTGTCGATCCGTGCCCGCGCTTCGTGGGCGCCGATCCCGATCATTCCGGCGTTTATACTGTAGCTGAATCCGTCGATCACCCGGGGTGCGAACACGTGTGAAAACACCTCGGAGTTGTCGATCACCAGCGTCACCGTTGTGCCCAGCACCGACAGCAGGACGTTGTAGTCCTTATCGGGCTTCAGCTGGGCGTTGTCGGTTTCTTCGACGTGCCAGCCTGACGCGTCCACGTTGCCCATCTCGATCTTGTCGTTCGAGATGTTGACGCCCGCGAATTTGAAGTCGGTCGGGCTGTAATAGTCGAAGATGACGTAGGCGTTGGCCTTCCACCCGCCAGTCGGCTTTACGGCGTTGATCGTTGCCTGAATCTCGAAGTAGCTGGGCAGCGAATCCACCTCGACCAGATTGAACACGCTGACCGCGTCTGAGCTTTGACTCTCGGGATCCACGCGCAGTCTTCCGCTCTCGATCGACCACGTGCCGCTGTCGGGCGCGAACCCCTCGGCCTGGCCGGAGTTGAAATCGGCGCTACGAAGCACGTCCCTGGGCCCGCCCGGGATGTTACCCGGCTGCGGATCGTCGGGCGCTCCGGTCTGATCGCGCCACGCGAAGTCCTGCTGGTTCACGAGGCCGATCTCGCCTTCCGGCTCGCCGTTTCTGGACTCCGCACTTCCAGTATCCGCCGCGCGGGTCTGATCGGCGCCGGACGCCTCTGACAGGTCGTACAGATATTGCTGGATGTGCGGCGCTGGAGCCCGGCTTACCGTGCCCAACCCGAACGGCGCGAAGGGCACGATGTAGCTGTTGAACTCGCCAGCCCAATCGATCAGCCTGTCGCCCCCGGTGTTGCCGATCAGCACGTCCCGGCCGCCGCCGCCGTAGGCGATATCTTCGTAGCTCGGATCCGTATCCGGCGCATCGTTCAGGCCGCCGTTGGTTCCGTGGTCGTCATCGACGTTCATCAGGTCGTCGCCCATGCCTCCGAAGATCCGATCTTTGCCCGACCCGCCGACCAGCCAGTCGTTGCCCAGGTCGCCAAAGATGAAGTCGGCGCCGTCGTCGGCGATGCCCGTGGATCCCGTTGGCGCCTCTTGGGCATCAAAGTTCAGGATGAAGTTCGAACCGGTGTCGCCGCTGCCGACCTCGATAAAGGCGCCGGTCTCGTCCACCTGGATCAAGTGCCGCGGGTTGAACTCGTCGTAAGCGGCGAACTCGCCCGCCCGGTCTTCGCCGTAGCGCAGAACGTTTCCGGCGTTCTCCGGAGCATCGAAGAACTCTTCCAGGGCCTCCGCGCCCGACACGGCGTCGTCGCCGTCCCCGGCGTGTAGAAAGTCGCTGCCCCAGCCGCCGAAGATGATGTCGTCGGCTTGCTGTGGATCCGCGCCCAGGGAGAACGGCGCCAGGTTGACCGACTTCAGCAGTTCGCCGGACGGGTAGATGTCGGCCTGCTGCCAGTTGCCCGGCGTGTCGATGCTCGAATTCACCTGCACCGGACCCAGACCGTAAAGCGGCTCGCCCTCGGACGAGCTGTTGCGCTGCGTGTAGATCCGGCCGTCGTCGCCCAGAACGCCGTCCTGCCCCGTACCTCCGGAGATCCAGTCGTGCCCGTAGCCGCCGACGATGTCGTCGTCCTGCCCGTCGCCGAACAGGATGTCGTTTCCGACGAACCCGTAGATGAAGTCGTCACCAGACTCACCGTGCACCTCGTCCGCTGCGCCGATGTCACCGGCCGCCGACGCCGCATCAAAGTCAGCGCCGCCGGGCGTATAGTCCACGTACTGGATCGCCCGCGGGACGATCCGCAATGTCCCGCGATCCTCGAAAGCCGAGGTCTGGTCGTAATTGAACTCAAGGAAAGCCCCAGAATGGATGGTTCCGGTCCCCACAAGGAGTAGGAGGTTCGCGTTATCGCCCGCGATCGCGTCGGAATCCCTGGCGTGTCCTTGACTCGATGTGTCGCCCGTGTCGTTCCGACCGATGTCCGTCGCCGCGCCCCCGAAGATCAGGTCCGAGCCGTCGGGGCGCTCCGCGGGCGTATCCAGCCCAAACAGGGTCGAGCTGCCTCCGATAATGTCGTCCTGGCCGAGGTTCCCGAAGACGGTGTCGTCACCCCCGCCGCCCTCGATGTAGTCGTCGCCGTCGCTCGCCGATTCTACTGAAGGCCTGACGGCCAGCGTGCCGTCTCCCAGCCTCGCCGCATTCACATCCACGACCCCGGCGTCCGAGCCGTCCAGGTCGACCAGGCCGTTGCCGTTCAGGTCGATCGAGCCGTCGCCCTGAACGATGTCGTCACCGAGCTGGCCGAAGATAAGGTCGTCATCCGCCCCGCCGGCGATGTAGTCACCGCCGAACAGACTCGGATCCGTGTCGTCGGCGTGATCCAGAATCTCGATCTGTCTGGACGCAGTGCCCCTCGGGTTCACCTGAGAATCCGGGGTGACGAGGGCACGGGCGTCATCAGGCAGCGTCTCGCCGTAGATCTCGGTCCCGGACAGGACGCGGATCCGCGGGTCCAGCGAATCCCCCCTGCGCAGGATGCTCGCGTTGTCGCCCGCAATCACGTCGTCGCCCGAGCCGCCGTCCAGGCGGTCGGCACCGTCATGACCGAGAGACACATTGTGGCCGCCGATGATATCGTCATCATCGGCACCTCCATAAATCGTGTCGGACCCCTGCTGGCCGAGCAGGATGTCTTCGCCTTCTTCGCCGAAGATCAGATCATCGCCCGCCGCGGCATTCTGCGTGTCGGTGGAGGTAAAGGTGAATGGATGCGTCCCGACCGGCATCGACAGAGGCAGCTGCGAAGCATCGATCGATCCTGCCGCCGAATCGAGCCGACCGAAGTCGCCAAGGACGAGGTCGTTTCCGGCGCCGGCCCAGATCGTGTCACCGAATGCACCGCCGAAGATGATGTCGTTCCCGTCGCCCGAGATGATGATGTCCGCGTCACCCGAACTGTGATCGATCGTGTAGGCCACGTCGACCGTCGAGAGATCGCCATCCTGCGCGAAGTCCACGAACCCGTTGTCTCCGAAAATGATATTGTGGCTGCCGTTTCCGGAACTCAGAGAGTCAACGCCCACACCACCCATCACAATACTGTGACCGGACCCTGTAGTAATCGTATCCGCCCCGCTGTCGTCGAACGCGATCGTCTCGACCAACCCTAACGTGAACAGGTGATCCGTCAATCGCGGCAGATCCGCCACAGCCGACACGATCCGGCCGCTGTCACCGATCACCACGTTGTCGCCCGCACGTGCCTCGATGTCATCACCGAACCGCCCGCCGATCACCAGGTCGTTCCCCGCTCCGGTGTCGATGAAGTCGACACCCCCGTTGGCGGTCGTGGACGTGCTCTCGATCAGATCGATGTCCGTCGCATCTGCGTCGCCGCCCAGCCCGCGATCCGCCCGCGTGAAGTCCACGAAACCGTCGTCCCCGACCACCAGGTTGTCACCTTCACCCGCGTTGATCGTATCGCCGTCGTGGCCGCCTAGCGCGATGTCCGTGCCCGAACCGCTCGTGATCGTATCCGCGCCACCGTCAGACGCCTCGACCGTCTCGAGAAGCCCGAAGGTCAGGACGTGACCCGCGTATTGAGGCGCGCCAGTGTTCGCGGCCGTGATCTGGCCACTGTCGCCAAACACAAGATTCCTACCCTCGCCCGCGCGGAGCGTGTCTCCGAACCGCCCGCCGAACACGATGTCGTTCCCGGCGCCGGTGTCGATGACGTCCACACCGCCCGCCGCAGTCGTGGACGTGCTCTGGATCAGGTCGATATCTGATGCATCCAGATCTGCTCCAGGTGTGCCAGCGGCCGCACGTTCCCCGCGCACGTAGTCGATCAGACCGTCATCACCCACGACGATATTCGCGCCGTCCCCGGCGTCGACCGCATCTCCCTCGTGACCGCCGAAGACGATGTCCCGGCCGGTCAAGGTCGTGATGATGTCCACGCCCCCGTCACCAAACGCGATCGTCTCGATCAGACCCAGCGTCATCGGAAGGCCGGAAAGCTGCTGAAGGGCGTCTGAGACGGCCGACACGATCCGACCGCTGTCGCCGATCACCAGATTGTCGCCGGCACGCGCCTCGATGTCATCGGCGAACCGCCCGCCGATCACCACGTCGCTGCCGGAACCCGTGTCGATGACATCCGCACCGCCGCCCAGCGTCGTCGAAAGACTCGTGATCTCGTCGATGTCGGCCGGGTTGCCGTCCAGATCGTAATTCACCGATCCGTCGTCACCCAGCACCACGTTGGCGCCCTCACCCGCGTCGATCGTGTCTCCCTCGTCACCGCCCAGCACCACATCCCTGCCGCCCAGCGTGGTAATGGTGTCGATCCCGCCGTCGTCAAACGCGGTCGTCTCGACCAGACCCAGCGTAAACAGGTGATCCGTCAATCGCGGCAGATCCGCCACCGCCGACACGATCCGGCCGCTGTCGCCGATCACCACGTTGTCGCCAGCACCGGACCTGATCGTGTCGCCCAATCGGCCGCCGATCACCAGGTCGTTCCCCGCTCCGGTATCGATGATGTCGACGCCGCCGTTCAACGTCGTGGACGTGCTCTCGATCAGGTCGATGTCCGACGCATCGGCGTCGCCGCCCAGACTACGATCCGCACGCGTGAAGTCCACAAAACCGTCGTCCCCGACCACCAGGTTATCACCTTCGCCCGCGTCGATCGTATCCCCGTCCTGGCCGCCCAGTGCGATGTCCGTGCCCGACCCGCTCGTGATCATATCCGCACCGCCATCCGACGGCTCGATCGTCTCGAGAAGCCCGAAGGTCACGACGTGACCCGCGTATTGAGGCGCGCCAGCGTTCGCAGCCGTGATCTGGCCGCTGTCGCCAAACACAAGATTCCTACCCTCGCCCACGCGAAGCGTATCTCCGAACCGCCCGCCGAGCACGATGTCGTCGTCAACGCCGGTGTCGATGACGTCCACACCGCCCGCAGCTATCGTGGATGTGCTCTGGATCAGGTCGATGTCCGACGCGTCCAGATCTGCTCCAGGCGTACCGACGGCCGAGCGTTCCCCACGCACATAGTCGATCAAGCCGTCATCGCCGACGACGATATTCGCGCCGTCACCGGCGTTGATCACATCGCCCTCGTGACCGCCAAAGACGATGTCACGTCCGAACAAGGTCGTGATGATGTCCACGCCTCCGTCACCGAACGCGATCGTCTCGATCAGACCCAGCGTCATCGAAAGACCGGAAAGCTGCTGAAGGGCATCCGACACAGCCGACACGATCCGACCGCTGTCACCGATCACCACATTGTCGCCGGCACGTGCCTCGATGTTATCGGCGAATCGGCCGCCGATCACCACATCGCTGCCGGAACCCGTATCGATGAAATCCGCACCGCCACCCAGCGTCGTCGAAAGGCTCGTGATCTCGTCGATGTCGGCCGGATTGCCGTCCAGATCGTAGTCGACCAAACCGTCGTCGCCCAGCACCACGTTATCACCCTCACCCGCGTCGATCGTGTCGCCCTCGTCACCGCCCAACACGATGTCGCGACCCGTCAGCGTCGAGATGATGTCCACGCCTCCGTCACCGAACGCGATCGTCTCGATCAGACCCAGCGTCATCGGTAGACCAACCAACTGAGGGGCGTCAGCAACAGCCGACACGATCCGGCCACTGTCACCGATCACCACATTGTCGCCGGCACGTGCCTCGATGTCATCGGCGAATCGCCCACCGATCACCACATCGCTGCCAGAACCTGTATCGATGACATCCGCACCGCCGCCCAGCGTCGTCGAAAGACTCGTGATCTCGTCGATGTCGGCCGGGTTGCCGTCCAGGTCGTAATCGACCGAACCGTCGTCACCCAGCACCACGTTAGCGCCTTCACCGGCGTCGATCGTGTCGCCCTCGTCACCACCCAGCACCACATCCATGCCACCGAGGACAGTAATCAAGTCGATGCCGCCGTCGTCGAACGCGATCGTCTCGACCAACCCCAGCGTGAACAGGTGATCCGTCAATCGCGGCAGATCTGCCACGGCCGACACGATCCGCCCGCTGTCGCCGATCACCACGTTGTCCCCCGCACCCGACGTGATCGTGTCGCCCAACCGGCCGCCGATCACGAGATCGTTCCCTGCTCCTGTATTGATGACGTCGACACCACCGTTGAAGGTCGTTGACGTGCTCTCGATCAAGTCGATGTCTGCCGCATCGGCATCGCCGCCCAGTCCGCGATCCGCCCGTGTGAAGTCCACAAAACCGTCGTCTCCGACCACCAGGTTGTCACCTTCACCCGCGTTGATCGTATCGCCGTCGTGGCCGCCCAGGGCGATGTCTGTGCCCGAGCCGCTCGTGATCGCATCCACGCCACCATCAGACGGCTCGATCGTCTCGAGAAGCCCGAAGGTCAGGGCATGGCCCGCGTATTGAGGTGTGCCGAGGTTCGCGGCCGTGATCTGGCCGCTGTCGCCAAAGACGAGGTTCCTGCCTTCGCCTGCGCGGAGCGTGTCTCCGAACCGCCCGCCGAACACGATATCGTCGTTTACGCCCGTGTCGATAACGTCCACACCGCCCGCAGCTATCGTGGATGTGCTCTGGATCAGGTCGATGTCCGACGCGTCCAGATCTGCTCCAGGCGTACCGACGGCCGAACGTTCCCCACGCACATAGTCGATCAAGCCGTCATCGCCGACGACGATATTCGCGCCTTCACCGGCGTTGATCACATCGCCCTCGTGACCGCCAAAGAGGATGTCACGTCCGAACAAGGTCGTGATGATGTCCACGCCTCCGTCGCCGAACGCGATCGTCTCTACGAGTCCAAACGTGATCGAAAGGCCGAGGAGCTGAGGCGCGTCCGCAGATGCGGAAGTCATCCGGGCACTGTCGCCGACGACCAGATTGTCTCCTGCGCCCGCAGTGATCGTATCGCCGAACCGCCCGCCGATCATCAGGTCGTTTCCAGCGCCGGTGGTGATGATATCAATCCCGCCCGCAGCCGTCGTCGATGTGCTCTCGATCAGGTCGATGTCCGACGCATCCGTATCCGCGCCGTCGTCCAGTGGGCTGCGCTCGCCGCGGACGGTGTCGATTCGTCCGTCGTCACCGAGCACGATGTTGTCGCCCTCGCCCGCGTTGATCGTGTCGCCCTCGTGACCGCCGAGGACGATGTCCCGGCCGCCCAGCGTCGTGATCTGATCGATCCCGCCCACACCCGGCGTGATCGTCTCGAGGAGTCCAGCAGTGATCGGAAGTGTCGT
This sequence comes from Candidatus Latescibacterota bacterium, assembly GCA_965248435.1. GTDB lineage: Bacteria > Latescibacterota > UBA2968 > UBA2968 > CBDFJH01. The sequence goes on along the minus strand of OZ252100.1, from coordinate 3,348,777 downwards.
GGAGAGGTCCTGCGTCGCCGCAAGAATCCGGGCACTGTCGCCGAACACGACATTGTCGCCGGCACCCGCCACAATCACATCGCCCGCTGCCCCGCCGATCACGATGTCGCTGCCCGCGCCTGTCGTGATCGTATCTGAGCCACCGTCGCCCGTTTCGGTCGAGAGGATTTCGTCAATATCGGAAGCATCTGCATCATCCGACGTATAGTCGATGGAACCGCTGTCGCCCACCACCACATTGGAACTGTCCGGCTGGGCGGCTGTCTCGCCGACGTTGACCGTGATCAAATCGCCACCGATTCCACCCAAAACGACGTCGGAGCCGAGCCCGGTCATGATCGTATCCACGCCGCCGATCAGCGAGGCAAGCGTCTCGATCCTCACCAGCGTGCCGGCTTCGTAATCTACTCTGGCACTGTCACCTGCGACGACGTTCCATCCGTCTCCCGCATCGATGATGTCGCCCTCATGCCCGCCGATGATGTGGTCGGCCCCGCCCAGGGAGGTAATCGTATCAACGTCGCCGTCGGAGAACTCCGTGCTTTCGATCAGATCCAATGCGCCGGCAGCCGTGAATGTGACTTCGCCGTCATCGCCCACGAGGACGTTGTCTCCGGCATTCGCGTTGATCGTGTCGCCTGCCGTCCCACCGAACACGACGTCGCGATCCACGCCCGACGTGATAACGTCCACGCCGCCGTCCCCTGGCTCTGTCGTGTCCGCAAAAACGAGCACGCCGCCTACATAGTCCAGCACACCGCTGTCTCCCAGCACCACGTTCTCACCATCCGATACGGTGATCACGTCGCCGGCCTGACCGCCCACCACGTCGTCCCGTCCCGCGCCTGTCGTAATCGTGTCTATGCCGCCGGTCTGAGTCACACCGCCGGCGTCCAGGGTGACGACACTCTCGATCCTCAAAAGGATGCCGCCCGTGAACGTCGCGATACCCTCGTCACCGAACACCACGTTGTGGCCGTCGCCGGCGCCGATCGTGTCACCCGACGCTCCGCCGAACAGGACGTCGTCGTCGGGGCCGGTCGTGATATCATCCACACCGCCAATCCCAGGTGCCGTCGTCCTGGCTGTAGCGAGGATTCCAGCTGCATCGAAGTCGAGTTCGCCGCTGTCCCCGATCACGAAGTTGTCGCCAGCGCCTGCGACAATCTGGTCGGCGTCCTGGCCGCCGATGATCTTGTCGGCGCCCGAGCCCGCTATGATCACATCGATGCCGCCGTCCCCTTCATCGGTACTGCGGATCAGATCCAGGATGCCGTTCACCCAGAACGCCTCGCCGTTGTCGCCAAGAACCACGTTGTCACCGAGGCTGCCGGCGTTGATGATGTCGCCGTCAGGGCCGCCCAGGATCGTGTTCGTTCCGGCGCCGGAGGTAATCGTATCGACACCGCCGACACCCGGAGCGGTCGTCCGGATCGATATCAGATCCTGCTCGCCGTTCATCACGAAAGGATCCAGATCGATCGAGCCGCTGTCGCCCAGGATCACCTTCTGACCGTCGCCCGTGTGGATCGTATCATCATCCGCACCTCCCACGATCACGTCCCGGCCCGTGCCTGTTGTGTCGATGTCGTCCTGCCCGCCGATCCCCTCATCCACGCTCACCACGTCGTCCACGATCCCGTCCAGGAACGTGATCCGGCCGCTGTCGCCCAGCACGACGTTGTCGCCCTCGCCAGCCTCCAGCATATCGCCGACCGCGCCACCCAGCAGCACATCACTGCCTGTGCCAGAGGTGATCGTGTCCACCCCGCCGTCCGCCGAGTGGACCGTCTCGGCGATCGCCAAGTCGCCGTCCACCTCGTAGGTGAACGACCCGCTGTCGCCCATCACTATGTTTCGGCCGTTGCCGGCCAGAATCGTGTCAGCGGCTTGGCCGCCGATGATGTTGTCGGCACCCTCGCCGCCAGTGATTTCGTCCACTCCACCGTTCTGAATCGGAACGTTGTTGCCGTCCAGCGTCACGATGCTTTCGACGATGGACAGGATGTTGTTCAGGAACACCGCCCGGCCTTCGTCGCCCAGCACCGTGTTCTCGCCGTTGCCGACGGTAATGAAGTCGCCAAAGGCACCGCCGATCACGATGTTGCGGAAGGTCGTGCCCGACGTCGTGATCCGGTCTACACCACCCACACCCTGCGCGGTCGACGCGACTGAGACGATCGCCTGCTCGCCGTTCACCACCGTCGGAACCAGATCGATCACGCCGCTGTCGCCCAGCACCACCTTCTGCCCGTCGCCCGTGTTAATGAAGTCACCGGCCGCCCCACCCACGATCACATCGCGCCCCGTACCGCTCGTATCGATGTAATCCACGCCGCCGACACCTTCGTCGACGCTCGCCACATCGTCCACGATCCCGTCCAGGAAGGTGATCCGGCCGCTGTCGCCCAACACCACGTTGTCACCGCCTGCGGCATCCAGGAGGTCCCCGGCCGCGCCGCCGAGCAGCACATCGTTTCCGCTGCCCGAATCGATGTCATCGATGCCGCCGTCGCTGGAAAAGTCGGTCTCGGCCAGCGACAGGTCGCCGTCGAGCTCATACAGGAACCGGCCGCTGTCGCCCATCACGATGTTCCGACCGTTGCCGGCCTGGATGATGTCTCCGGCCTGACCGCCGATGATGTTGTCCGGGCCTGCGCCGCCCGTAATCGTGTCGACACCGCCGGTCTGGACCAGACCGTTCGCGTCCACAGTGACGATGCTCTCTACGAGCGTCAGGATCCCGCCCTGGAACACGGCCCGTCCGTCGTCACCCACGACCGTGTTGTCACCGTTGCTCAACGTGATCAAATCGCCCAACGCACCACCGATCGCGATGTTCCGGGCGGTCGTGCCCATCGTCGTAATCGTGTCGACGCCGCCCACGCCCGGAGAGATCGTCTCGACGAGGGCGATGTCCGTGCCGTCCAGCACCACGCGCCCGCCGTCGCCCACAATCACCTTGAGACCGTCGTTCGTCGTGATGACATCGCCGTCCGCGCCGCCGATGATATAGTCTGATCCAGTACCTGTGGTAATCGTATCACTTCCGCCGACCGCAGGCTCGATGCTCTCGACCAACTCCAGCTGATTGGCAGTCAAGACAGCTCGACCGCTGTCGCCAACGATGATGTTGCTGCCCTCGCCAGCGGTGAGCTTGTCTGCGCCGGCGCCGCCGATCACCACGTCGAACCCACTGCCGGCCGTTATATCGTCACGGCCGCCGTCGGCTGCGTCGAAGCTGCGGATTTCCGTCAGAAGTGCGTTGACCAGGTGAATCAGACCGCTGTCGCCCAGGACGGTGTTATCGCCCTCGCCGGCGTCGATCTCCTCCACGTCCAGCAGGTCGTTGATGTCAGCCCCATCGTTCCCTCCGCCCACGACCACGTCGTTTCCGCCGGCAGCGATGATCCTGTCGACGTTGTCCGAATCGCCCAGTACGCTCACGAACAGGTCGGCGGTGGAAGAATCGTCGTCGAAGCTCAGTCCCGCCAGATCGCTGGCGTCTGCAGGCGCGCCCAACACGACGTCGAGCCCTGGGCCCGCGCTGGTCGGCCGGATAAACGTGATCCGACCGCTGTCACCGAAGAGCAGATCGCTCATCGGTCCGCCTGTGAGCGTGTCGCCACCTTCGTTACCGAACAGCACGACCGGCACCGTCGACAGGCTTGCGTCGATCGTGTCATTCCCCGCCTCGCCCTGGACCACAAGGTACCGGCCAAGCGATTCGGTCACGGCGACGTTCACCGTGTCGGAACCACCGCCGGCAAACACCTGTGTAACCGTCCGGCTGAACGGCGCATTCACGATCCCCGAATCGGAAACGCTCGTGATGTCGATCGTGTTGTTTCCTGAACCGGCGTAGACGGAGATCCCGATCCCGAACAGTCCCCAGTCGCCTGACTGCGCCCAGGTGCCCTGACCGGAGAACGATCCGGTTGTCGCTCCGTAAGTGATGTCGCCGTCCGCCAGTCCGGTGATAGACGAGTCTGTAACCGTAACGGCCGTGTCCGCATCCGGGTCGTGCCGGTCGCTGAGGCTCAGCGTGTTCTCCCCCGCGCCGGCATCGATATTCAGGTCGCCCGATACGAAGTCGAGCGTTCCGCCCGCCTGGAACAGGTCGCCGGAAACCGGATCGAGCCGGTCGCCGTGCAGGACGGCGTCGTGCAGGTTTTCCAGACTGCCGTCGGCCGCTGCGTACGTACCCAGCAGCCCCAAGTTGGCGCCGGACGACACGTAGATCAGGTCGTCGCCCGCGCCGGCGTCCACGTTTGTGACTGCTGACGTTCCCTGAATGTTCAGGCGATCGTCGCCCGATCCCAGATCCAGATTCAGTGTTTCAATACCGTAGTAATTGATGCCCTCGTTGCGCGTCGCGATCTGAACGTGAGTGTCCGCAGACACGAACCGGACGTTCTGGCCTTCGGCACCCCGGAAGGCGCCTTCCAGCCGCACGACGATCACGTCCCCGAATCGCCTCACGTTCACGTTTTCGGTGAACGCGGAAAGCGGCACGCCGTTGAACACGACCGTCAGGAACCCGCCCAGGAACTCCTGCAGGGCGATACGGATCTCCTCTTCGGTCGCATCCGCTGCGAGCGTCACGGAGTCTATCGGGTTTCCGTTGGCATCCAGAACCGGAACCAGTTCGTCATCCACGTCTTCCAGCTGGACGAAGGCCTGCCCCGTGGTCTGGTCGATCATCTGAACCGTAAAGTCGCCTCCCAGAGGATCCACCGTGATCGTCTGGACGTGGTTGACGTCGGCTTCTGCCGTCATGTCCAGTCCGATCAACGTCGACTCCGTCAGCGTACCGAGGTTGTCACCGGCCTCGCCGCCGTCCAGGATGTTGATCGTGTCACCGCCGGCGTCTCCAGACACCGTCAGCAGGGCCCCGATCGAATCCACCGTCCCCGCGTCGTTCGACACGTTTACCTCATCGGCGCCGGTGCCCAACTCCAGCGTCGTGTGTCCACTGATCGTCTCGACGTTGAACGTGTCGCCGCCATCGGCAGCGTCGATATTCGTCGCCCCCGCGTGCGTCGACTCGATCGTCAGCGTTTCGCTGCCCGATCCCATCGTCATGTTGAAATGCTCGAACTCGATGTAGTCGATATACCCCGCGCCCATCCCCAGTCCGGTGAGCCGGTGAGCCGTCAGCAGCCCGTCATCGTCGTCGCGGCTGCTGCCGTCGTTGGCGATGGTGAGAAGGTCGACCTGATCGTCCTCATCAACTGAAGTTCGGGTTCGGATTCGGTGGAGGGGTCGCCGCCTGGCTCTCCGTTGGCAGCATCACGGCCTCGACGATGGCCACGGAAGACCCGGTGGTTCCCGCCACGAGGTTGAGCGTACCCTGAATCCTGGCCAGGTCTGCGGCAAATCCCAGGTTCACATCTTCTTCGCCCGTGTCGACGTCGATGGCCTCACCGCCGATAACGAACGTGTCGCTCCCCAAACCGCCGAAGACCGTGGCTGTGACGCCCGCGTTCAGACTGTCGATATAGAAGAAATCGTTCCCCTCGGCGCCGTCGACGGTAATGATTTCGATGTCTTCGTAAGAAACGTTCGTGCCGGCTCCCACGATCCGGTCAGCCTGGACCACATAGGCGTCACCGAATTCGGTACCGATGATGACGAGCGTATCGTTGCCGTCGCCGCCGTCGATGTTGACGAGCGCGTTCTCGGTGTATTCGACGTAGTCCAGGCCGGCGCCCGCCCTCAGGTTCGTGATGGCCTGGGCCGCTTCATTCTCGTTCACCAGGGCGAATGCACGGACCGTGAATCGGTCGTCGCCGGCGTTGCCGTCCAGGTCGAGGATACTCTTGTTGTGGTAAACGACAAACTCGTCGTTCCCGGCGTTCCCTTCGATCGCCGTGCGGAAGCTGTTTCCGCGGCTGAGGTAGCCGCGGGTCGTCAGGACCGTGAAGATCTCGTCACCCGGGGCAATCCCTGAATCGGTGCTGGGATTCCCCGTGCCGTCGCTCACAGTGCGGTCCGAGTTGAAGATCTGGCCGATCTGGAAGGTGTCCTTATCGGCCCCACCCTTGATCTGCGTCGAGGTCGCGTTGTCGTCTAGATAGAAAGAATCCTCGCCGGCGTTTCCGAGGATGGTCAGACCGTAGCCGTCGATCACTTCGACGTCTGCGAACACCGGCACCCTGTCAACATACGGAATAGTGAAGGAACCGAAGAAGGTCCGGATGGTGACTGTCCGCACGACAAACTGGAAACCGATGACCTCCTGCTCGGTGTGGCTGATGCCGTCGAACGTGCCGTCGTAATTGATCCGCTCCACGTCGGCGATGGTGTTGGCGTCTTCGTCGGACGAGTTCAGCAGGGCCAGGAAGTTCTTCCGCAGCAGCATCTTATCGGCGGCCGCGGTGCCCTCCACCGTGATCGTGTCACCTAAGTCTCCTCCGGAGTCGGTGGCGTTGATCACGTAGTCACCCTGTCCGGTGAGCTGGATGTGGATCGTGTCGTTGCCGGTTTCACCGTCGATGCTCAGGGTGTTGCGGTCGCCGTTTTCGTCGCTCGAGACCAGTGTGGACAGCGTGTCGACGTTGACCACATCACCGTCCGCGTTGCCCAGGATCGTCGTCATCCCGCTGTTGTCGAGCGCGTCGATAATGTCATCGCCCGCACCGGCGTCGAGCGTCGTCGTCTCGGCGTGCGTGTCTACGATCGTGAAATGATCGTCCCCGGTGCCCAGCAGGATGTCCAGGAACTCGACCGATCCGTAGGTGATACTGCCGCCCATGTCGAGGCCGGTGATCTGCGTCGGCGTCAGCGTGCCTGTGTTCCCGCTGCCGTGGCCGAACAACGTCAGCTTCGCGGTCCCGGCGTTATCGCCGCTGTCGTCGACCCTGAGCGTATCGGCGCCGCCCTCGCCCTGGATCTCGAGGAGCCCGCCGATGTCGTCTACCAGGTCGGTGTTATTCGCAACGATCACGTCGTCTGCGCCGGCGCCGGCCAGGATCGTCGTCGCCCCGTCGATCGTCTTGACCCGGATGTCATCGAATCCACCTGCGGTCTGGAGCTGCGTTGTGCCGGAGTGGGTGCTGCTCACGGTGAAGTCGTCGCCGCCCTCACCCAGCGTGATGTTCAGGTCTTCGAACGTGCCGTAGGTGATGCCGGCGGCCGCCATGCCCAGGCCGGTCAGGGTTGTCGCCGTCAGTTCGCCCGAAGCTGTGGCGACGGCCGCTTCTCCAGCCTCGCTCACGTTCAGCGTGTCGCTCGCACCCCCACCACCGCCTCCCAGGATCAGTGCCGCCTGGATGCCGTTCACCGTCTCGCCGCCGCCAAAGGTCCGGCCGACGTTCACGGTGTCGGCTTCCCCCTGGCCGTCGATCGTCGTCAGGCCCGAAATCGTCTCCACGTTGATCTCGTCGACATTGGCTCCTGTAGCCAGATTGGTACTACCAGCGTGCGTACTGAGAACCGTGAAGACGTCGGCGCCCGAACCCAGTCCGATGGAGACCGCCTCCAGTGCTGAATAGGTGATGCCGTGTGCGGCGTCGTTCAGAAGCGCCGCATCGGCGTCCCCGCCGCCCATGCCCAGCCCGGTGAGACGCGTCGACGAAAGTTGTCCCAGAACGCCGTCGCCGTCGCCGGTGTCATCCACGTTCAGATCGTCCGTGGCACCGCCGCCTTCCACAACCAACAGACCCGCAATCGCGTCGACGTTGCCGACTACCCCAGGAGCGTTGCTGCCGACGTTCGTATGGTCCGAACCAGCCCCGCCACGCAGCGTCACGATCCCCGCCATTGCCTGAACGTTGAACGTGTCGCCGGCGGCATTACCTTCCAGGAGCAGCGTCGACGCCGCCGTATTGTAGACGTTGAACGTATCGCCGGCGGCGCCGCCGCTCACCGAAACGGTCCCCGAGGATCCGAAGATGTCGATGCGGTCAGCCCCGCCATTGGCAGCCAGCGTCGTACTCCCGGCGTGGGTGCTGTTGATGGTGAAGATGTCTGCACCCGAACCGAGGTGGATGTTGAGGTTCTCAGAGGTGTAGGCGATCCCCAGGCTCATGCCCAGGCCGGTCAGGTTCGTATTCGTCAGCACACCATCCGTGTTCGGTGCCCCCTCGCCGGAGTCGTACACATTAATGGTATCGACCTGGCCGCCGCCGGTGAGCGTCAGCAGACCGGTGACGCCGTTGACCGTACCGCCGTTGGTGGGAGCAACGCTGCCGACGTTGATGGTGTCGGTACCTCCATCCGTCTCCACCGTCGTCGACTGAGCGATCGTCTGAACGTTGACGACATCGGCTCCACCGCCGGTGCTCAGAAACGTCGGGCTGCCGTGGGTCGACGCGATCGTGAACGTATCCCCACCCGAGCCCAAGAACAGGTTCAGATCCTGAACGGAGTTGTAAGTAATACCGCGGGTGCCGTCGTCAAGGCCTGAGCCATTGCCCTCGGGCACACCCATCCCCAGCCCGGTGATCCGGCTCGACGTCAGCTTTCCGTGGTTGCCGCCCGCATCGCCGGAGTCGTAGACGTTCAGCGTATCTGACGCCCCGCCCGCGTTGATCGTCAGCCGTCCGCTGATGAAGTCGGCCACGCCGCCCGCCGTGGGGGCCAGACTCCCCACGTTGATCGTGTCGGCCCCGCCGTTCGTGTTCAGCGTCGTGGTTGTAATCGCGGAAGTGCTCTGTACGTTCACCTCGTTCGCGCCGCTGCCCAGGTCGATCTGCAGGATCTCTACATTATTATAGTGTATGGCACCCGTCATCCCGAGGCCGGTCAGCGTCGCGTCGGTGAGTGTCGCGGCGTTATCGCTCCCGTCTCCTGTGTGAGACACGAACACGAGGTCGCCCGATGACGTCTGGCCGTCCAGCGTCAGGTTTGCCTGGATGCCGTCTACCCGGTTGGCGGTGCTGTGAATGTTGAACGTGTCGTTGCCCGTGGGCGTCGCTACGCCATTCGCAGTCAGATAATCCCAAACCTCTGCCCGATAGGCGTTCACGTCCAGGCTCGGCACCAGCTGGATGCCGGCAACGTCGATCTGCAGAGCGGGGAACTCGTTGTTCAGCGCGGTTCCCAGCGTCTTCAGGTGGATCACGCTGTTCGGATTGAACGTCCCGCTCTGCCCGAGTGCCGCGTTCAGCTGGAGGAGGTAGTTACGATATTCGTTGGGAACCTGCTCCACATCAGCCAGTGGGTTGTAGGCTGATCCGCCGGTGTGGATCAGGTTCTCCTTCAGCAACCTCCAGACGAAGGTCTGGAACGTGAACTCCAGGTCGGTATCCAACCGGTCGAAGGTCGCCGACGTCGTCGACTCATCGGACGTGTCGATCGATACGGTCGCCTGGAACTGACGGGAGTTGACCTCCTTCGCCAGGGTCTGCAGATGGCTCAGGCTCGATGTATTGAACGACCCGCTGATGCCCAGAGCACTTCCCACGGAAGCCAGATGGCTCCGCCAGTCGCCCGTGGTCGCGACGAACGGCGAGGCGTTGGTTGTCAGGTCTTTCAGCGTATCCCAGACCTCGTCGGCGAATGCGTCCAGCGAGTTGTTCAACTGGCCCACCGTCGACGCCGTCTTGATCGACACCGTCGTCGTGTAGCCCTTGTTGTTCACCGCCGTGGCCAGCGCCTTCAGGTCCCCGACGTCCAGGTTGCTGACGTCCGTGGCGTTGAACCCGGACACCAGCGTGGCCAGGTTCGTGGAGAACTCCGACCCGAAGGGTCCGAGGTCATCCAGGAAGTCCTTGTAGCTTCCGGTGTTTCCCTGCAGATCGTTCAGGTGGGCCTTCAACAGGATCCAGATCTGTGCGTGGTAGGCGTCCGAGTCGAAATTGACCACGTCGGTGATGTCGCTGGTAAGCGTAATCGCGCTGCCGTCCAGATCCACGAGCGAAACGCCGCGGTTGAGGAGCTGCTGCGCAACCGCACGCACGTGCGTGGAGTTCTCGTGATCGAAGGTGGCGCCCAGGCCGAGCAAGTTGCCCAGCGTGACGGCATTCTGCGCGCTCTTCAGGTGAGCGGGGGTCGTCGACCCGGCGTGTACCCGGAAGTCCTCGTTGTAGGTCGGGCTCACGTCCCCGAAAATGTTCGTCGTGCCGCCGGCCGCACGGACGTTCACTGTGTCGCCGCCGCCGCCGGCGAAGATGCGGGTTACTGTCGGCTTCTGATCTGTCCCGGCCGTGTCGATCACTTCCAGTACGTCTACCTGGCTGGAGAGCTGGACGTCCACCGCCGTGAAGTTCTGGTAAAACACTCCGAACGTTGAACCGAAGCCCGAAATCGTGTCGTAGGTCCGAGTGGATTCGTCGTCCACGAACTTCGACTTCACGAAATCGTTGCCCAGATCGAACGTGACTTTGTCGACGGTGTAGACGTTGATCTGGATGATATTCCCGCCGAGATCCGATATCACCTCGGCTTCCAGGTTGCGGCCGCCGGCGGTGAAGGAGAACACGCCATTCGGGAACAACAGGTGATAGGTGTTGATGTATGAAGCCGTGATGTTGAAAAAGATATCCTGAGGGTTGGCTTCGTCGGACGCGTCGACCCACTTCCCCTGCGACACGTTGGTGCTGAACTCAGCGCTCAGATCGCTGACGAAGGCGTTGGTCGTAGTATGGTCGGCGATCTTCGCGCTGTCGGTCAGGGTGACTGCAGTCGTTCCGGCAGGGGCCGCCACCATCGCGTCCAGGATACCCGGCTGGCGCACCCGGTTCTGGTCCTGCAGATGGTCCACCACCTGCCCGTAGACCGTCTCTTCGTCCACGCCCGCGGGCGCGGTCACGGCCAGGATGGCCTTGGCGCTCGCCACGTCGGCGATCCGCTGCGTCTCCCGGGTGTCGATCTGGGCCTGCGTCGGCGCAAAGCCAAGCTCCGCTTCCAGCTCCTCGGCCAGATCTACTGGATCCACCTGATTGATCTTGGCGACCTCCACCTCGATCTTCACGAGGGAGCCCGGGGCCTGTGGTGTGCCGTAGCGGTTGTCCACAACGAGGGTGTCATCGCCCGCACTGAGAAGTACAGTACCGTCAGGATTAAGGATCGGCCCCGTGTCCTGGCCGTCGACAAAAACCGGGCCCTGCAGACCCACGAGCTGGCGCGTTTCTGGAACAAAGACCGGCAGAGTGAACTCGGGAACCGTGACGACCCGCGGGATCTCCAGAGGTTCCTGCGGGATAATCGTATCCGGTATCGGGATAACGATGGCCGGCGCCCAATGCCAGATCCTGTAGGACCAGGACCGTCTGCCGAAGAAGTTGAAGCTGAAGTAATAATGAGTGGAGTAATAGGGAAATCCGGGGATGATGATCGGAGGGTTCGGAATCACGATGTTGGGACGTTCGACCGTCTCGACCTTCGTATACTTCGACTCGGGGATCGTGATGTCGAAGTTGATCTCGTTGCCGCCCAGGAAGACCGTGTCGTTGCCGCCACCCGTGTTAACGGAGATCTCCTGGTCTGCAAGCGTGCCATATACATTAATAATGTCGTCGCCGCCGCCCGCCACGATCAGCAGCCGCTCGATGCCGGTAATGTTGGGGACCGTCAGACCCGCGCCGAAGATGCGCTGGACCTCGATGCCGTTCACCTCTTCGACGAAGATGGTGAATGTATCGCTTATCGACGTCCCCACGATCACCAGCGTGTCGAAGCCGGCCCCGCCGTGAATGTTCACGGGCGCGTTGTTCACGTAGGCCAGGACGTCGCGCTCGCCCTCTTCGCTGAAGACATCGATGTCTTCCTGCGGCTGCAAATCATCGTTATCGGCCGGCTCGGTCGTGAGATGCGCCTTCAGGAAGAAGACGTCGTCGCCGTCCTCTCCGTACAAGGAAATCTCGGCGATGTTGTGGTTCACCTCGAAATAGTCGTTGCCCTTGCCTCCGCGGAACTCCGCAGGGAACGATACGCCGTTGGTGATACCGCCTCCCTCCGCTTGTCCGGTCAACCACCAGAATCCCGGGGCCCAGAGGATCCTCGGGATTGGTGATCGTCGTCGTGGCGGTCACACTGCCGATGAAGAAGGCGTCGTCGCCGCTGTCGCCGAACACGAACAGCTCGGTGCTGCTGTCGTCCACGATGAAGATGTCGTCGCCGAACCCGCCGTGGACCTCGAACGCCTCCACGATACCCTCACCGTAGATCACCGTCTGCCGACTCACGTCCGGACCGGCCGCAAACGACCGAACGACCGGGTCGGTGCTGATATTGCCGAAATCGGTGATCGGCGTGAAGCCGGCGTCCCCGGGCGAAACGTCGGCCGTCGTCAACCGCTCCACCAGTTGCGGCGCGAACGCGAACGTATCGTCAACTGCAGTGCCTTCGACATTCAGCGTGTCCAGGCCGGCGCCCTGCGGCAGGTGGGCCAACCCCTTGCCGCCGTCGTCGGAGATGTAGACCACCGAACTGAACTGTGCCGCCGCACCGCCGCTGAGGATGATGTCGTAGAAGTCGTCGGCCGGGCCGCCGTTCAGGAACGCGGTCATCGTGAAATCGTCCACGGTGAAGGTGTTCTCGCTCAGCGCGCCCTCCAGCCCGCGAGTATCGTCGTAGCCCGTCAGCCGGATCGTCTCGAAGATCCCACCGCCCGCGCCGTTCAACCCGGGCCCGGCGATATTCTCTTTCTCCGTGATCGGCGTCCCCGACGTAACCTGGGTGTTGTTGATCCCGTAGCTGTCCGCCTTCGTGTGGATCGACAGCTCGATATCGCTCAGGTCGAAGTGGACGTCCCGCGACTCCACCAGCGTGTCATCCCCGCCCGAATCGGCGAACTGATCCACCCCGGGACCTCCCGTGACCGTATCGTCGTCGGCGCCCGTATTGATGTGGTCAACAAAGGAGGAGCCGATCACCGTGTCGTTACCGGCCCCCGTGTCGATCCCGAGGACGATCAGGTGGCGCACGACGACATCGGATGCATCCACACGGTCGCCGTCCCCCAGTGTCTGGATATCGAGCCGGTCGAACCCGCTCTCGCTGTTCTCCAGCTGGATGCTCAGCACACGATCACCCGTGGCGCCGCCGGGCCGGTCGACGAACTGGTCGATCCCCAATGCATTGGCGTCCGCTGCCGTCAGCTCGAACGTATCCACTCCGGAAGACCCCAGCAGCAGCAGCGTATCTGCCTGGCCGTCAGTGCCCTTCAGCGTTGTCTTGATCACTTCCGTCAGGATCCGCGCAGCTCTCGTTTCGAATGTCGGATCACCATTCACATCAAGAACAGGGTCGCCATTCGCATCGAGTACCTCATGGACGGTCTTGGGGTCGCCATTCGCATCCAGATCGCGGGGATCGTAGATGAAGTCGACGAAATTGCCGCTCGCGTCGCGGATTACCATATCGACTACGGCGGTCTCTTCCCGCTGGGTCTCGCCGAAGTCGACGTCGACGTTCCCCACCGTCGTCCCGTCCAGATTCCCGATCGTCACGGCATCAGCCCCGTCGGCCAAATCCAGCGTCACCCGCTCGAACCCCTGGAGTGTGTAGACGTTCGTCGAGGTCCCGGGACGTCCCCAACTGACATCTACGTCGACGCTGTTGGCTGAAAGGCCGACGGTGTCGTCTACCGGAACCGTCTGCATGTTCTCGTCGAGCACGATCCCGATCAGCCGGGCCGTATCGGGCTCCTGTGACTCGATTTGGTCATCTGGGTTCGTCGCCGTGCTATTACCGCCGATCCAGACCGAGTCGGCGCCGTCACCGAATGTCCAGACGAAGGTATCGCCTCCCGTGCCTCCCCGGCCCTCATCAACACCCTTTCCACCCGTGAGGGTATCGGCGCCGGCGTCTCCAAACAGCTTGTCTGCGCCCTCTTCTCCGGCCAGCCGGTCGTCGCCGCTGCCACCGTGCAGCTCGTCGTTGCCCTGACCGCCCACGATGATATCCAGACCGGCGTCGCCCCTCAGGATATCGTTTCCGCCGAGGCCGTAGATCTTGTCCTTTCCGGCACCCCCCTCGATCGTGTCGGCGAACGCGCCACCGATCAGTATGTCGTCGTCGTCGTCACCGAAGATGGCCACGGAGTGTGTGCCGTCCGAGTCGATCATTATGTGATCGTCACCGGAACCGCCGTGCAGGTTCAAATTTGCCTGGACGTTGCTTGCGACCTGGATCTCGTCGGCGTAGGCCGTTGCCGTGGTGCTGACGCTGTCCACACCGCTGGCCCTGAAGAAATTCAGGAACCCGCGGGCGCCTACCGTGACGAAGTCTTCCATCGGGCCGTCCAGAGTGCCGCCGTCCGTGATCTGCCCGTCCGCATCGACGACAACATCCGTCGGTAGCTGCAGCACCCCCACCTTGTAGCTCTCGCCGATCCGATTGCCATCGTCGTCTTCGAGCGCGCTGAATCCGGACTGTCCGACCACTCCGTCCATGTCCAGCACCAGGTCGCTGCCGTTCATGTGAGCCAGTTTGGGAATGTCCAGGTCGGGACAGGCGTGGTCGAACTCCGCCAGAGTGGCGGAGAAGAAGTTCTTTCGGGCTTCGAAGATCGTGATCTTGCCCAGGAATCCCAGGTCGGCCCCCACCCAGAAGAAGGCGTCCAGAGCGAAGGTGAGCGCCCCGTGGGTGTCGAAGATGCACTCGATTCCCTGGTTGGCCCGCGCGATCAGCTCCTCGGCTCGGATCTTGCCGTCGAACTCGGGGATGCCTGATCCCGGGAAGGCATTGGGATTCTTCACATCGTTGAGATCGAAGTCGATAGTGGCCTTGATGGTTCCCTCGACTCCCGCTTCGATCAGTCCGCCGATGCCCACGGAGGCGCCGGCCACGATCGAGGCGGTGATGGTCGCCTCAGGCTGATCGCCGGAGGTGTTCTCGATACCGTGGTCGTCGAGAAAGAATCCGTTGAAAACGGTTCCGAGCTGGCCGAGGTCGCTGGCCTGGAAGCTGCCTCCCGGCCCGGACCATCCAGCCTTCCACTCGTTGAAGCCGGAGGTGTCGAATCCGAAGCTGAAGTTCGTCGATGCCGACACTCCGCCGCCCAAACGGGCGTTGAGTCCGGGGAAGATGGGGAAGGACTTGACGTACTGGAAGTCGAGGCTCAGGACAGGCAGGTCGTAGATGAAGAGATCGACGGACTTGCCCAGGAGCAAACCGAAGGCGGAAAGCGGGTCGCTCAGCATCGGGAACTGGAGGCTGCCCTTCGTGGTGCCGAAGCTGCTGACGACGCTCTTGGCCTTGTCCTTCTTTGTCGAGCTCGGTCCACTGTCCAACTGGCCGGACGGGTCGTGGGTGGTGCCCGGGGCCGGGGGGGCAACATTGAGGGAACCCTGGCCACCGCTGCGGGCGTCGCCGCCCACGGTAAAGCTGCCGTAGCTTATCACGAGGGGGCCGCCGCCCGACGCGTCGATGAAGTCGTCGACTTTCTCTACCAAGAGGACGAAGTCCAGGATGGCATCGACCGCCTTCACCACGCCGGCGTACTTCGTCTGACCCAGGAGCGTCCCGGCTATGTCGATCAGGCTCGTCTGCGACGCCCCCAGCTCCTTCAGCAGGGGGATCTCGTCCGTCAGCACGTGGACGAGGGGCAGCAGCGGATCGATCACGTCGCCGATCTGGCCGACGATCGGGCCGACGAACCCGGTGATGAACCCCCCGAGGTCTATCTCCACATCTTCGAAGGAGATGACGGGAACGCCGCCGAAACTGTTGCCGGCGCCGGTCGTGCTGGCGTTAGCGAAGACCTGGTCGTAGTGGAAGATCGCCGACACAGACGGAAAGTCGAAGACGAAATCGTCGATCGTGATGGCGGGGACGGTCAGCGTTGCCTGGAGGTCCACGTCGGCTTCGGCCTTGAAGGTCCCCACGAAGGTCTGGGCCAGGTTCAGGGACCCCATCTCCGTCGCTGAAGAATCCGGTTATCCGGCGATATGTCGAGACCAAACTCAAGCAAGGATGGTCTCCCGAGTTGATCGCTGGGAGGCTTCCCGAGGAGCGTCCGAGCGCGGGTATCAGCCACGAAGCCATCTACCAGTATATCTACGATCCAAAGGTGCACAAGCAGCGGGATCTGGTTGCTTGCTTATCCCGAGCTCACAAAAAACGAAAGCCGCGGTGGCATACCCGAAAACACCGGGAAAGCCACATTCCAGGCCGTATTTCGATCGATCGACGTCCCCGTTACATCGAAAAACGGAAACAACCTGGCCACTGGGAATCCGACACCATCATCTCTCGTGAGAGCAAACAGGCCGTTGGCGCTTGTCTTGAGCGATCGTCGAGATACCTACACCTGGCTAAGCTGGCAAAGAACGGACCCTCGGAGGTCGCCGAAGCGATTAATCGACGCCTTGGGCGACATCCTCCCCACATGAGGAAGAGCATCACATATGACAACGGATCCGAAAACGGCCAACATCAACGGGTCAACGAGGTGCTTGGCACCAAATCCTATTTCTGCAAACCGTTCCACAGCTGGGAGCGAGGCGCTGTGGAAAACGCTATCGGTCTGGTCCGCAGATACCTCCCCAAGAAGACAGACTTCTCAAAGGTCAGCAAACACGAGTTAAAGAAAATTCAGAACCGGATCAACAACCGACCAAGAAAATGTCTTAACTTCAAAACACCAGCTGAAGTCTTCAAGTCCAAGTGTTGCACTTAGTCATTGAATCCAGCATGTCGAATATCGAACCGCAGAATTTTGAATAATGAAGGAAAAAGCAGAACCGAATCATGTGATTGCAGCACAGGCTCCTACTTCGACATTCGGCGTTCAGTATTCGACATTCGACATTCTCTTTGATTCTTCCACCGAATATCGAATGATGAAGAAACCTGCTAGCGGCCCTTTATGACCCACCCCGCCCCTTCGGGGCACCCCTCCAAGGAGGGGACTTAGTGATCACTGTTTTCGCATTGCAGTAACCTTTTACCTCACTGCTCCCCCCTTCCCTTTAGGGAAGCGGGGTCGGGGGGGTTAGGTCCGAGATCCCATCACGATATTTCGTAAAAACCGAGCCCATCTGTCCTTATCGTGGATTACGCTGGTGGCACTTGCGTCATTGTAAGTGCCAGTTTTTTATGCAAATTAGCTTCAGTAATCCAATTGGGGCTGTCCTGGCATCCCGTTTGCATGATGTGCGGGTTGCAAGTTCCTTTCAACTCTTAGTGAGTGAATCGGCGATGAAATCCCTGACTTGGCGATTCGTAAAGTATGTCTATTCCAGGCCCGTAATGGCCTCAGCCTTAATAGGAGCAAGCATCCACGCCCTGTTTGAAGTAAATGGGCATTTGTTTATGGGTGTCTGCCACACATCTCACCTCCTCGAAATGATCTCAGAAGCGCCTGTCTATGGAAGTCTCTATCTGTTGATCCCCTTCATCGTCCCCTACATCGTAACCCAGGTCGGCCGACGGGTCAAGATGGAGGCCGAGGCCGTTTGGTCTTTCAAATTCCCGGAGGCGAACCCCGACATGGTCATGAAACTGGATTCGTCAGCGGAAGTCCTCTACATGAACGCCGCTGCCGAACGCACGCTGGGGCGGTTGGGTCTCCGAAAAAGTGAGGTAAATGGTTTCCTTCCGGATGACGTCGAGACAGTGGTCGCAGACATTATCGAGACGGACCGCGTCGTGAGTGCTGAGAAGCTCATGAATGGACTCTGTTTCGAGTTCAGATTTCGAGCCTTTCCCGGAGAGAATGCCATTTTCGTGTCGGTCAGGGAGTGTTCCCACTTCAGGAAAGTGGAAGAAGCGGAAATCCAGCGTCTGGGAGGGACGTGCGAGGGCGGTAGAACTCACGAAATATCGAAAGTCTCACGATATAACGTTACCGATTCCGATCTGGGATCGGAGTAATGGGGCAATAACCCCCTTGTTTTCTTCATACTTATAAATTCCTGAGTGAAGTTCTTGCTGTGGCACGATTGTTGTTTTCTAACCCGATACAAATGGATGAAAGAGCGTTCACATTTCGTCGGGAGAATACGGAGGCTGGGATGAGTGATCAAACGACAATGCTTCAGGAACCGCAGACAATGGAGGCCCCGATCCCACCTGACGAACCAGAGCGGCTCTCGGCGCTAAAAGCCCTGAACATTCTGGATACGGCGCCCGAAGAGCGCTTCGACCGGATTACGAGAATCGCGGCCCGTTTGTTCAACGTGCCCATCGCTCTCGTCTCGCTCGTCGACGAAAATCGACAGTGGTTCAAATCCTGTGTGGGTCTATCCTCTTCTGAAACGCCCAGGGCCATTTCCTTCTGTGCCTATGCCGTTCTGGGACATCAACCCCTTGTCATTCCGGATGCCATGCTCGATGAGCGCTTCAAAGATAGTCCTTTGGTAAAAGGGAATGAGGGGATTCGTTTCTATGCCGGATATCCACTGAAGACCGCAGACGGAAGCCGGGTCGGCACCCTGTGCATCAAAGACCGATGCCCGCGCCAGATGAACGAAGAAGACTTGAATCTGCTGAGAGACCTGGCTGCGGTGGCGGAAAGCGAGTTGAACCTCGCAAAGGGAGTGAAACAGGCGGAGTTGGAAAATGACCGGCTCGCGTCCATCCCTAGGGAGAACCCGAATCCGGTGCTGGAATCAAACCCTGAGGGAGAGATTACCTATTCCAATCCTGCGGCACAAAGGATATTAAGCGAACTCGACATATCAGATGTATCTGGAATCCTTCCGGCAGACCATATAAGCATCTTAACGAAGGCGAGTGGAAACGGCAGATCTGTGTCTGAAGCCGAGGCCTATGTGGAGGATCGCGTCTACGCATGGTCCTATCACAAAGTCCCCTCCACCGGCAACATACATCTTTACGCTCGCGACGTGACTCAGAAAAGGCAGGCGGAACAAGAACTTCGGGAGAGCAAGAATCAGCTGAAAGGGATGCTGGAGCACTTGCCTGACGGAGTCAGTCTCCTGAATAACGAGAAGCGGCTTATTCTGAACAATCCCCTCGCAGACGAATATCTACCCCTTCTCGGCAACATCCAAGTTGGGGATGTCGTGACGCAGATCGGAGACACCACGCTCGAGGAACTCCTCGACGGTCAGGAGAAAATTCTTGCCAAAGAGATAACGCTGGATGTGAAGCCCAAAAAGATTTTCGAAGTCAGCCTCTGTTCCATCCCCTGGAAAGACGAGGAAGAGGGCTGGGTTCTGGTGACACGGGACGTGACCGAAGACCGTGAGACACAGGAACGGTCGCAGCAGCAGGACAGACTGGCCGCCGTCGGACAGCTCGCCGCAGGAATCGCCCACGATTTCAACAACCTCCTGACCGTAATCATCGGCTTGGCCCAGATGCAGCAGATGGACCCGGACCTGCCGGAAAATACAAAGGAGCAGATGGAAACCATTGCCTCGCAGGGACAGCGCGCAGCGCAGCTGGTTCAGCAGGTCCTGGACTTCAGCCGAAAGTCTGTCGTGGAAAAGAAATCGATCGATCTGGTTCCGTTCTTGAAGGAATCGGTGAAGCTGATGGAGCGCACGCTGCCGGAGAGTATACGAATTGTCTCCGACTTCGATTCAGGCGGCTTCCCCGTCCTAATGGATCTAACCCAGATGCAGCAGGTCATCACAAACCTTGCGGTCAACGCCAGCCACGCGATGCGTGATGGCGGTGAGCTGACCTTTGGGCTCTCCCAAATTCAGGTCGGCCCTACAGAGCGGCCTCCGGTGCCGGGAATGGAACACGGTGTCTGGATCGCACTAGGTGTGGCCGACACCGGGACCGGCATGCCCGATGAGGTAGTCGAACACATCTTCGAACCCTTTTTCACCACGAAAAAGCCAGGAGAAGGTACGGGCCTCGGCCTGGCTCAGGTCTACGGTATCGTGAAGCAGCACGGGGGTGAGATCAAAGTCAACAGCGATCTGGGAGAGGGCACGACTTTCACGCTCTACTTTCCCAAATCAGCTGAGGGAAAGGATCTCACACTCGCACAGGAGGTGGACATCCCAAGAGGTGCAGGCGAAACCATTCTGGTTGTGGAGGACAGGCCGGAGGTGTTGGAGGTGGCCAAAGAGATGCTCGAACAGCTGAATTACGGCGTCGTCACAGCGGAAAACGGCAAGGACGCCCTGGCAATCTACAAATCTGACCTTGACAAAATCTCGGCGGTGTTGACCGACATGGTCATGCCGGAGATGGGAGGTCTGGAATTGATACAGGCATTGAAAAAGATTAACCCTGAGATTAAGACAGTGGTCATGACCGGCTACCCGTTGGGCGAGAAGGGCATGGACGAACTTCCCCTGAAACTCTCAGGGACATTGAAAAAGCCGCTGAATATGGAGCAGCTGAGCAGGGTGTTTGGCAAGGCTTTGAGTCAAGCCCATGAGGCCGAGGCAATGTAGCGAGGAGGCCAAGATGAAGATCGAAGTTCAGGGAGTTGGCGAAGAGGCTGTCCTGATGGTCGAGGGACCGACCGTTTACGGAACTGTGGTGAATCAGTACGAAGATCGGATCCGACGACTCATCGATGATAGGGCGAAAAGAGTCGTGATCGATCTTTCCAACGTAAAGTGGTTCGACAGCGCATTCCTGAATGCCCTGACAAAGGCCCTCTGCGCAGTTCGGGAAGGTGGGGGCAACTTGAGCGTGGTCGGCGTAAACGAAAAGATCCGCAAAATCTTCCGGACGACCCACCTGGATACCCTCTTCAAGGAGATGGATTCGGTCGATTCGCCTTGCTCCGGCACCCCGACCCGGGCCTTAGTTCTAGAATAAAAAAATCCCTCTCCTTTCGAAGAGGGATTGAATCTATTCCGCAATCTGAAATCCGCAATTTTGCATCCCAGGTACCCGTTCCTTGATTTCCCGGTACCCGTGCTTTTCATCCCCCGCCCTTCTGAATCATCTGACGCACTTTCTGTCTCATGTCCTGCGGGATGAACGGCTTTGCCAGAAACCCGTCGACCCCGATTTCAACCGCCTTCTTTACGTTTTCCTGGGAGGGATCCGAAGTGAACATAAGAATCGGGATTTTCTCTGTTTTGGGGTTTTCTCTGAGTCTCTTGCAAACTTCGAAACCGCTGGCGTTCGGGATGTTGATGTCCACGATGGTCAGCGCGGGAGGCGTATTTCCAATATGCTGCAGAGCCATGCCGGGATCCTGGAAGGTAATCACGTTGAAACCGCGTAGAATGGCATCCACCGCCATCAGGGTGCTGGCGTCATCATCGATGACAACAACGTCGACCGAATCTTCAGATCCTTCTACATAGGTCTCGTCAGACATAGTTTAATCTCGCGCTATGGCCTGTGGAAAAGCTCCGGATCCTTGTTCATTACGAGCACCTTGAACTCCTCATCCAGGATGGCCCCATAGAGTGTCTTCACGGCCAGGATCTGCTGGAGGCTCAGGTGCTGCGCCTCCAGCAGGTTCGCCTCAGTAAGATTCGCCCCACGCAGATCCGCCCCCCCGAAATCGGTATTTTTCATCGTAGCCCGCCTGAGGTTGACCAGTCTAAAACTGGCATCGCAGAGCTGCGCTTCGCTCAAGTCTGCTTCCCCGAAGTCCGCGCCCTCCACGTCCGCTTCGTGGAAGAAGGCGCCGTTCAAATTCGCTTTGATGAACTTCGACCTCCTGAGGTTCGCTCGGTTGAAATTTGCTCGACTCAGGTTAGCCTCGGCCAGACGCGCATCTGAAAGATTGGCGTCACTCAGGCTGGCCCACGCCATGTCCGCAGCACTGAGGTCGACCCACGATAGATTCGCTCCACTCAAGTCGGCCACACTGAGATCTGGCTGAACCTTCGGGTTCGATTCTCTCCATTTATTCCAGGCGTCCGCCCCTTTTCTGACTGCGGAGAGGTGGTCTTCGTTCGCCATCCGATTCCGCTCCCCCACAACAATCCGAAATGTTCAGGCATTACGAACGCAGGATCATCCAGACCGGTGCTGTCAGTTGTAAAAATGGCCTCCGAAGGTTCCCTCCCAAGGGGCCCCTCGGAGGCCGAAATGACTATATCTTCAACAAAAGTAGGACCGTATCCCAATCTTGTCAATAAAAAAGGCACCCTTCCTCACCCAGCGGCGTGCGACCCATGATTCCCGAGTCCCGACCCGGCGGCAAGGGCTTCGACGATTCGTTCAGCATCGTAGACACAACCTCCCCAGGTCCCCCCACTCACATTCTGTAGGGCAGCCCAAAGACGTGTATCTTCAGGCAAGTTCGGATCGGCACCCAAATCTTTCCGGAAAGGCCTCTCTCTCAGCACGCGAGTACCTTCCTCCGCTCCGAACATCTCCCCATCGTGGCCGATGAGGTTGATGCTTCCGATCAGGTTCATCTGGTCGATGACGATCTCGACGATGTCTTTTTCATCCAGCTTACCGATCGGTCCGCCAGCCAGAGCCTCGGGCCCTATATGGCCGATGCAGGCGCCCGTCGAGATTCCGGAAAAACGCGCATCGGTCAGCACGGCAACGTGCTTCCCAAAGTCCAGGTACTTAAGGGCCGTAGTTATTTGAGCGATCTCTTCCATCCCTGCGCCCATAGGACCTCGACCCATGAGGACCAGGATGTCTCCGGGTTTGATGCCTCCAGCTCCCGGATCCCGCACCGCATTCACAGCGGCCTTCTCACTCGTGAAAATACGAACAGGACCCTGCTTCCGATAGACTCTGTCATCGTCGACCACGGATGGGTCGATGGAGGTACTTTTGACAACGGATCCTTCCGGGGCGATGTTGCCCGTCGGGAAGCAGACTGTGCTCGTGAGCCCTCTGGACCGTGCGGTGTCGGGGTCCATGATCACGTCCCCGGGATCCACCCCGTCAAGCGCTTCAAGAAGCTCCCGAAAACGGCTTCGACTTTCAGATCCGGCCCACCAGTCCAGATTTTCGGCGAGTGAGCGGCCCGAAACGGTCATGGCATCAGCTTTGAGCAGGTCCATTCGGCGAAGGTGAAGCATCACTTCGGGCACACCCCCCGCCAGAAAGGCCCTTACCGTCGGGTGATAGGCCGGACCATTGGGGAGGACATCCACGAGCCGAGGCACCTGTCGGTTGACCCGGATCCAGTCTTCTACGGTGGGTCTTCTAAGACCCGCACTGAATGCGATGGCAGGGATGTGAAGCAGCAGGTTCGTAGAGCCACCAAACGCAGCGTGAGTAACCATGGCGTTGTGTATCGAATCCTCGGTCACGATCTCCCGTGTCGTAAGACCGGCCGCCTGAAGCGATACAATGGCCCTTCCTGAGCGCTTTGCCATGTCGAACCAGACCGCTTCTCCAGAAGGTGCAAGAGCGGAGTGAGGCAGCGAAAGTCCCAGGGCCTCCGCCACGACCTGAGACGTGGCTGCGGTGCCCAGAAATTGGCACCCTCCCCCGGGACTGGCGCAGGCCCGGCATCCCAGATCCTGCACCTCTTCGATCGTCATCTCACCGTGAGCCAGCCTGGCGCCTACAGACTGGATCTTGGCAGCGTCTTCTCCATCCTCAGGAGGCAGAGTCACACCCCCGGGGACAATGATCGTGGGTAACTCGTGCGCCGCAACCAGTGCGATCATCATCGCAGGCAGGCCCTTGTCGCACGTCGCGACCCCCACCACACCCTTCCGTGTGGGGAGGGAACGGACCAGGCGACGCAAAACCATCGCAGCATCATTCCGATACGGCAGGCTGTCCATCATACCCGAGGTGCCCTGCGTCCGGCCGTCGCACGGGTCGGAACAATAACCCGCGAACGGGATTCCCCCAGAGCGGGTGATCTCACGGGCGGCCTCCTGCATCAGCAGGCCTACCTCCCAGTGTCCGGTGTGATATCCCAGGGCAATCGGACTCCCATCCTGAGCGCGGATGCCGCCCATCGTGCTCAGGATGAGAAACTCGGGCCGTCCGAGTTTGGTCGGATTCCAGCCCATGCCGGTATTCTGGCTGTATCCGAAGATGTCTCCGCTCGGGGAGTCGATCACGAGATCCTCCGTGAGCGGCAGCCGACCTTCGGGTCCCGGTGCGCGAGTTCGGATGTTGTAGACTGCGTCGTCCTTGGATTGGACGATGTCGGCGAACGGCATAGAGTGGACTGGCTTGCTATTCACAGTGACGCTCCGAAATCAGAATGTGGTCAAACCTATCGTATTTACCACGCCGCCAGCTCCGTAATTCTGGAGTATTGCAGTACTGGAGTGAGGGAGTATTGGGGAGAACCCGGCAGCGTCTTGGCCTTGATCTACCAATACTCCAATACTCCATTTCCCCAACACTGGCAGCTTTTGTTCCTCATTCCACCATTGCTCCAGCTCTTCCCCATTAATCTTGACTCTCGACTCTGGGCTCATTTGAGACCCAAGGCGTGAAGGTTCATGAGACTGATCTCCAGGCTTTCGAACGGATCCCTCCGGCACCTGTCCTGCTCGACGATGTGCCACTTCGTTCCCGCCTCTCGGCACGCGTCCAGTATCCCTGACCAGTCCAGGTTGCCCTCGCCCACTTCGGCGAACAACTGCTCGCTTCCCCTCATCGCCATGTCTTTCAGATGAACGAGATCGGCACGACCCTTCCCCTTTCGAAGCCACGCGACCGGGTCACACCCCCCGTGCTGTACCCAGTAGGTGTCTATCTCGAACTGTAAACCGTCCGGACCACTCTCTTCGAACAGAATCTCCAGCCCGCGCTTCGCCCCGAACCGCTCGAATTCAAAGCTGTGGTTGTGGTAGCACAGCGTCAGGCCCTGGTCCTCAAGCCTGTGGGCGATTTCTGAGGCCTCCCGGGCAAATCGTTGAAATCCCTCAGCGCCTTTGCTGCTGTATTCCACGGGCATGGAGCTTATCGTAACGTATTTGCACTGCCAAAGCAGCTGTTCGTCGATCACCGCCTCCGTCTCATCCCGCACCCGTTCGAAACCTGTGTGTGTCCCACACGGGATGAGCCCTTCGTCCGCCAGGACCCTCTTGAGCGCCTCAGGTTCGAAAAAACCTGGCGGGTTCGTCTGCACAGCTTCCCAGCCCTGAGACTTCAACTTCCGGAAGGTTCGGACCGCGTCCGGTGCGGTCTTCATGTACTCCCGCACCGTAAACATCTGAACTGCCAGGGAAGTAGACATGCGATCCTTTCCTCATTCAATCTGGTGAGACGCAACATTGACATGATACAGTGTGAACTCAAAGTCATTCAAGGGAATTCTACACTGCCTTCCAGTTGCAGATTTGGGATTTCGGATTGATCAATCGACGATACCACACCAGATGAACAGCCAGATTGTCATCCCGTGGAGCCTTTCAGATCCTTGAGATGGCTTCAGAACCTCAGAGTAACCGGGCGACGAGGGACCTCAAGGGCGCGCTAGTCGCTGAATCATTTCGCTGGATTCAATGACTAAGTGCAACACTTGGACTTGAAGACTTCAGCTGGTGTTTTGAAGTTAAGACATTTTCTTGGTCGGTTGTTGATCCGGTTCTGAATTTTCTTTAACTCGTGTTTGCTGACCTTTGAGAAGTCTGTCTTCTTGGGGAGGTATCTGCGGACCAGACCGATAGCGTTTTCCACAGCGCCTCGCTCCCAGCTGTGGAACGGTTTGCAGAAATAGGATTTGGTGCCAAGCACCTCGTTGACCCGTTGATGTTGGCCGTTTTCGGATCCGTTGTCATATGTGATGCTCTTCCTCATGTGGGGAGGATGTCGCCCAAGGCGTCGATTAATCGCTTCGGCGACCTCCGAGGGTCCGTTCTTTGCCAGCTTAGCCAGGTGTAGGTATCTCGACGATCGCTCAAGACAAGCGCCAACGGCCTGTTTGCTCTCACGAGAGATGATGGTGTCGGATTCCCAGTGGCCAGGTTGTTTCCGTTTTTCGATGTAACGGGGACGTCGATCGATCGAAATACGGCCTGGAATGTGGCTTTCCCGGTGTTTTCGGGTATGCCACCGCGGCTTTCGTTTTTTGTGAGCTCGGGATAAGCAAGCAACCAGATCCCGCTGCTTGTGCACCTTTGGATCGTAGATATACTGGTAGATGGCTTCGTGGCTGATACCCGCGCTCGGACGCTCCTCGGGAAGCCTCCCAGCGATCAACTCGGGAGACCATCCTTGCTTGAGTTTGGTCTCGACATATCGCCGGATAACCGGATTCTTCAGCCGTTTCCGCTTGCCGGCCTCCCGCTTACGTTTCTCAGCCCTTCTGTGAGCCTGGAGGCCCGAGTAACTCTCAGCTATCGGGGACGGATTACGTTTCAACTCTCTTGAAATCGTGCTGGCGCTCCGGTCAAGGGCCTTGGCAATATCTCTAAGGCTTGCACCAGTGGCTCGACAAAGCGCAATCTGCTCGCGTTCGTCTATCGTAAGATGCTTGTAATTGTTTCCCATACACTTAGGATAGGACAGTTGCTACCCTAAGTGTTGCACTTCCTTATTGAACTCGGGTTCTTGAATTAGCGGCTGCTGCATTGCCTGCTGAGATTCCTCGCTAGCGCTCGGAATGACAAGCAGGGCTACGGTAGAGGCGATTCAATTTCGAATTCCTGTCTTTCGTGCACTTCCGTGATCCTGCCTTTCCGTAATCTCCAATCCGCAATCCGCAATTGACGGTACCCGGTACCCGTGTTTTGGTTTCCCGGTACCCGGTCTTCCGGTACCCGGATTTTCTCCTTTGTCTTTTGAGCAGACGGAGACTATTTTAGGGGATCGATGCGACTTCCAAGTGGCCTCCCACCCGGTCCTGACTTCAGAGGAGGAATCTGTGAACAGCAAGGTAGAAAACCTTCAGGCAATGGCCAACCGTCTTCGAGCTCATAGTATTCGATCTACGTTTAAGGCCGGTTCCGGTCATCCCACATCTTGTCTGTCGGCGGCGGATCTGGTTGCGGCCCTGTTCTTTGGAGTAATGCGCTTTGACCCCAAGCGACCGGAGCTCCCGAACAATGACCGCTTTGTCCTCTCAAAGGGGCACGCTGCGCCTTTGCTTTACGCGGCCTGGAGTGAAGCCGGGGCCTTCCCTGCCGAGGACCTTCTCAACCTGCGCCGGATCGATTCCGACCTGGAAGGGCATCCAACCCCGAGGATTCCATTCGTAGACGTGGCAACGGGGTCCCTCGGACAGGGACTGTCTGCTGGAGCGGGGATCGCGCTGAATGGAAAATACCTGGACCGACTCGACTATCGCGTCTACGTCCTCCTGGGTGATGGTGAGGTCGCTGAAGGGGCGGTCTGGGAGGCTGCCGCTTTCGCAAGTCACTACAAGCTGAACAACCTGTGTGCCATCGTGGATGTGAACCGGCTGGGGCAAAGCCAGGCCACGATGTTCGGCCACGACATCGGTCCATACGTGCAGCGCTTCGAGGCTTTTGGCTGGAACGCGCTCTCGATCGACGGCCACGATTTCGAACAGATTCTGAGTGCCTACGAAACAGCGGCTCGCACCAAGGATAGACCTACGGCCATTGTCGTCAAAACGATGAAAGGTAAAGGCGTTTCTTCTCTGGAGGACAGGGATGGATTGCACGGTAAGCCGCTGGAAAGCGCCGAAGACTTGGAGCGTGCCCTATCTGAGCTCAACCTGAGTCCGGACGTTCGACTTTCCGTGAATAAGGTCGAGCCGAACGGGATGTCTCCACCCAAGATCGGCAAGCTGTCCCCCCCGCAATACGAAATCGGTCAGATGGTCGCCACACGAAGTGCCTACGGCAACGCTTTGGCCCGGCTGGGGGAGGTAGACCCGCGCGTGGTTGCCCTGGATGGGGACACCAAGAACTCGACTTATTCCGACGCCTTCCTCAAGGCCCACCCAGAGCGCTTCTTCGAGTGCTTTATTGCAGAGCAAAATCTTGTCGGCGTGGGTGTCGGCCTCGGTACGCGAGGCAAGATCCCGTTTGTCTCGACCTTCGCGGCCTTTTTCGCGCGAGCGTACGATCAGATCAGGATGGCAGCCATCTCTATGGCCAATCTAAAAATGGCAGGGTCACACGCCGGAATCTCGATCGGTCAGGATGGCCCCTCGCAAATGGGACTGGAAGACCTCGCGTGCATGAGGACGATTCCAGGCTGTACTGTTCTCTACCCTTCGGATGCCGTCTCTGCGGAAGCCTCGGTCAAGTTGGCCGCGGAGAATCACGGTATGTTCTTTATTCGGACCTCCAGGCCGAATACACCGGTCCTATATTCCAACGATGTAGAGTTCGAAATCGGCAAAGCAAAGGTCCTCCGTTCAAGCGATACGGATGTCGTAACCGTAGTCGCAGCAGGAGTGACGTTGTTCGAAGCATTGAAGGCATACGATTCGTTGCGATCAGATGGAGTGAATATCCGGATCATCGACCTCTTCTCCGTGAAACCGGTCGACGAGGAGGCCGTGCGAGAGTCCGCTCAAGAGACCGCTGGCAAAGTCATCACAGTAGAAGACCATTATCCGGAGGGGGGCATAGGAGAGGCCGTGCAATCAGCGCTGATGGGAACGGGGGCTCATCTCAGGCTCCTCGCCGTGAGAGACCTTCCCCGGTCGGGCAAACCTGAAGAGCTTCTGGCCCGGTACAAAATCGACGCGGATCATATCGTGGCAGCAGTTAGCGAGATGGCTGGATAGGGAGGGTGTCGCGAGAGTAGACTGGCGGCTATAACAGAGGCTCTGTAGGATTGAATGCCGTGGCTATTAGGCGCTGAGGATAAACTCTAGAAAATTCTGAAACTCAGGCCGAAGTTGAAGCTCTGCCTGAACGGCTCGCCTTCAACGGTGGCAATCTGTTCGGAGGCAGTAAGATTGACCTTATTTTCCAGGAAGAAGTTCAACGCGAAGGAAATGTTTGTGCTCAACATAGCGTCGGTGCCCCGCTGTTTGTCTGCACGGAATCTATGTGCGGCCGCGAAACTGATCTTGTTCGTGAACTCGTACACAACGTCGGTTGTCTGAATGATATTGTATACCTGGCCGAAGTCCCCCGTAAAGGGCGTCGTGACATCAAAACGCGCATTTATCTGAGTGCTCCAGCTGATGGGCCGAGAATACCGAAAGCCGGCTGAAAAAGATGGATCCCTCCTGCCCTGACCCACTTCTGGCGTCAGGACCTCGAACTGAATTCCTGCGGTGGCCTCCCACCCATAAAACCGATCATTGATCCGTTCCTGGAAGAGCACCTCCTGCATCCTGAGAATACCAAAACCCACATCGCCCAGCACGAGTCCTGACTTCGTAATCTCGTTCGTCATATCTTCGAACCAGTAGTTCAGATAGCGATCACTATACAGGTCCTTGTATTCCTGTTCTCTTTCGATGAGGTGCCCCAGTTCGATCATCGGTTCCTTTGGCAGACGCTCCGAGATGATCCCTTCATCAAGGAACATCTCTTCGATACGAACCGCCTTACGAAGCGCTGTTGCATTGATAAAGCGGCCGTATCCGATTCCCAGTGTCATGTCGACAGCCGGGCGGTCGAAGCTATCCTCCAAATCGAAATCGGTATCTCCAAACATGAATATATTCCCTTGTGGGGGCGTGTAACGCTTGAGGCGGGTTACGAGATTAGTTGCTAGATCTCCGGCCAGCTCATCCGATGCATCTTTGTTGAATGATGCGGTCGTAATCAGGTCCACCGAATAGGCGAACGGCAGGGAATCGTAGAATTTTTTGTAAACAACGCCAAGGTTTCCGTTTTGCACCACGGCGTCCTCTCCCTCAGTGACGTAGTTGAGACTGAGAACATCGATTCTCAGATTGTCTGCACGGCTGATTGGCACGCTGTAGTCCGTAACAGAGACGTTTTGAGCGTCCAGTTCCGTGGAGAGAAGAGTCAGACCCATCCCAAGGACCCAGGGGACGAGCCCCAAAGCTTGGACAATCTTGTCCCGGGTTCCTTTTTTCGGCCATCTTCTGAGAATGCCTGTGTCGCGAACGCAGCGTTGTGTCGAATTTGTGCTCATGGTAGAGTCTCCAGAGAATCCTGATGCGTCTCCTCCCGTTCCACGGTCGGAGCTCGTTGAGGTGATTTAAGAAATAGGAAATCGTCATAGTCGGCTTCGACGTACGTGTTTGTGTTATCGGAATCTGTTATTACAGCAAGTAACTTGACCGGACGCGGTTCACCACCGAACACACGCTTGTAATCCTCATAGGCGTTTACTTCCTCCCAGACCCACTTTCCCGCATTCCGCATACCTCTTTTCAGCACGATCACACGAGTTCGGTCGTTGGTCGGACTGGCGGTCTCCGTTCCAACCGGAAGTGAAGCACTCCATACGTATTTGAGCGTTTTCGGAATGATCCCTCCGATGAAAACGAGCCGAACACATGCTCCACTGTCATTCTTTTCTTCTATCTCTTCGTTTCCCCCAATAGGCAGGCTCGTGACCCGCCAGCGCCACCGCAGGCGGCTGTAGATACGCAGGTTGACATCCGCTGGCGTGCCGGCGTTAATCGCCTTTCCAGTAGTTTCAGCGTGAAGAAATGTGTTGCCATCCTCCTCCCGGATCGTGTAATAGAGCCCCTTCCTCACCCGCCTCCATCCCGATCTGCCTTCCCAGGTGTCAGGAAACTGTCCGATCTGCTCCGGGTAGTCGAATGTCTCAATGACGACAACCGAATCCGCGGCAAGCGAAGTCGAATCCTGTTGTGCCTCTTCCGCAAAAATGACGGAGTTCGACAACAGGGAAAACACGAGCCCGCACACGAACCCACAAAGTCCACGATGACCGCCATCCCTCAAGCGTGCGGGACGTCGATCCTCCCCCAATATGGATCTAACACCGGTTCGAAAAGGCATATAGCGAAAATATAGGATATCGGATTGTTTGGATGCGGAAAAACTCCCTATCGGATAAACCGAGGGAGTCCGGGGAGTACTTTTCTTTTTGTGACCTACTTTGAGATGATTCAAGATGATCACACGGCTCTTTGAATCGCCCTCCGTGTGCCATCCAGGTCAAAACAATCTGCCTGGTTTTCTAGCATTAACCGGTTCGCGACGTGGATAGCTTGAGCCTCGCTCAAGTCGCCGCTGGCCACCTCGCGTTCGAGTGTGCGGGTCATCCACGTGCGAGCCTGAATGGCGTACGCTGCAGCGCTCGTGGGCCACATGGTGTCCCCGCCAAAAGCAAAGAGCTTTGTGATGGGAACCGCGTGGATGAATCGTCTAACAAAATCGCTGCTGCTGTAGGGGTCTATCGACCACGCCCAGCATAGGTCCACCCACACATTCGAGTAGTGTTTGGCCATTGCAACGAGTTCGTCGCAGTAAGGATAGGCGATATGCATCAATACGAATCGGGCATCTGGATATCGAGATAGAATGGGATGCAAGTTTCCGGAAGAAATCCGGTCTACTGGCATGCGCCCGTTGCCCGCGTAATAGCCGGTATGGATCTTAAAGGGAAGGTCGTATTCGATTGCCAGTTCAATACCCTTCGCCCAGCACCAGTCCCCCAAACAAAGGCGGTCCGCTTCAGAAAGCGATTCGTCCGAAATCAGACTAGACTGAAGGGCCCGCTCCGCATCCGAATCGGCCCGTTCAACCCATTTTAGAGTCCGCTGATAGGCGTGCTGGGCCTTGACGGCAATCGCACAGGCCGCGTTCTTCTCGAATAAGATCTCCATGGCTCGACCCAGACTCTTCAGGTCCTTGACCTCGACTCCTGATTCCTCCGCAAGGAGATCGAATTCGATTCTTCCAATGCAGAAAAACTTCCAGGAGATGTCATACAGGAAGAATTCTGGCCCGGACGCGTCAGGCACGCACGCCCAACGCTTGTCATCTATCTGGACGTGGTCCAGCATCGCGCGATCGTGAAGGAGGCGGTAGCGTTCGCCGGGGGTCCTCAACTTGAGGAGTTTTTCCTGTCCCAAGGAGAGACATTCCGGGGTGATCTCTGGCAGCTCGTAGATCTCAGAGGCGATCAGTCGGACGGCCTCTCCATAACCGGTAAGCCGGGTTGCCTCCCAGGCCGGCCTGATGCCGTCGAAGCGTCCGGCAAGATCGGGGTCTGTCGCATCCATCAGGCGTTTCACAGCCTCAGGAGACGCGCCCGCGCTGATCAGGTCTCCTGTCACGTAGTTTCCAAACAGGTCCTGTAGCACGTCAGGCCCCTGCTCGATCCACTCCTGTTCCTCCAAAAGGTGTTCGTGGGTGTCACTAAGTCGGGTTTCACGGATGTGATTGGCTAAATCTGTGGCCACGGAGTTCTCCTCGATCTTAAACGTTGCGCCTGTCAAATAGTCTGGTGAACGAAAAAAAAACCCGGCGAGCAGCCGGGTCCATTAACAGCATCGGAATGGTTGCGAGCGGTTTTTATCACGAAGTCGGCGCTTTGCTCAAAAGATTTCTGAGCGCCTGCGTTGGGAATTTACCTTTGCGATGGATCTCCTGATAGCGTTCCGGGATGACGAGTTCATCTTCAGCCTCGGGGGGATGTGGCGCGACTTTGTAGAACAGGGGCAAAAAGTGCTCCCAGCGATTAAGGATCTCGCTTGCCCGACGGCTGTTGGTCAGCTCGAGATGGTGGCCGATCATCTTCTGGAGCTGCTTGATGTCATCTTCCTCTCTCACTCGCACGATGCCGACCAACTGGGGGTTAAAGCGCATCTCGAAAGCACCCTCTTCATCCAGCACAAAAGCCGTTCCGCCCGTCATACCTGCTCCGAAGTTTCTCCCCGTGCTTCCCAGAACAACCACCGTGCCTCCAGTCATATACTCACACCCGTGGTCACCCACGCCTTCCACAACGGCGTTGCCCCCGCTGTTTCTCACGCAGAATCGTTCGCCGGCTTGACCCGCGGCGTAAAGCGTCCCGCCGGTCGCACCATACATGACGGTGTTGCCCACAATCGTATTCTTGTGGCTCTCGAAACGCGCTTGACCGGCGGGCATCACGGCGAGGTCACCCCCGTTCATACCCTTCCCAACGTAATCATTTGCCTCTCCGGTAAGAATCAGCTTCAAACCGCGGATGCAGAAGGCGCCGAAGCTCTGTCCGGCACTTCCCTTGAGCCGGCATTCGATTGTTCCATCAAGCCCTGAATCCCCATAGTGGTAAGCGATCTCCCCGGCGAGTTTGGCCCCGACAGCACGGTGAGTGTTCTTTATGTCGTAGCTCAGGGAGATGGATGTATTCTTGGAAATCGCATCCCTTGCATCCTGAAGCATCAGGTCATCCAGAGGAGCATCAGGGCGGTCGTTTCGTTCTTTCGTGTGGAAGCGCGGCCTCGTGCCTTTTGGATCGGGATCCATCAGGATGCGGCTGAGGTCGACGGAATGCAGCCTCGGGTTGTTGGAATCGATCTTCGGCGCCAATAAGCCCTGCCTACCGATGATCTCATCAAGGCTCCTGTAGCCAAGCATCGAGAGAAGCTCTCTCACTTCCTGTGCGAGATTCGTGAGGAACGATATCACCCTCTCGGGTGTTCCTTCAAATCGGTCCCGTAGCTCCGGTTTCTGCGTGGCCACCCCCACGGGACACGTATTGAGGTGGCACTGCCGTGCCATCACACATCCTTCCGCCACGAGTGCCGAAGTCCCGAATCCGTACTCTTCTGCGCCCAGGATAGCCGCGATGATCACATCTCGCCCCACCTTGAAGCCTCCGTCCACGCGTATCGTCACGCGGCCCCTTAGATCGTTTTGGACGAGCGTCTGTTGCACCTCAGAAAGACCAAGTTCCCAGGGAGATCCTGAGTGCTTGATCGAGCTGATAGGTGATGCACCGGTTCCACCATCGTAGCCGCTGATGTGAATGACATCAGCGTATCCCTTTGTCACGCCCGCAGCGATCGTGCCTATCCCCGATGAAGCGACGAGCTTTACGCACACCTTGGCGCGTGGATTCACGTGTTTCAAATCATAAATAAGCTGGGCAATGTCCTCTATGCTATAGATATCATGGTGCGGGGGTGGAGAGATGAGCGTCACACCGGGGACAGAGTGACGGATCATGGCAATTTCGGCCGATACCTTGTGTCCAGGGAGCTGTCCCCCCTCTCCCGGTTTGGAGCCCTGGGCCATCTTGATTTCCAGCTCACGCGCCGAGACCAGATACTGCGGAGTAACGCCGAATCGCCCTGAAGCGACCTGCTTGATCGCGCTGTTTGGCCAATCGCCGTTGGGAAGACGATGGTATCGGTCGGGGTCTTCTCCACCTTCCCCGCTGTTGCTCTTACCCCCCATCCGGTTCATCGCAATCGCCAGCGTCTCGTGCGCCTCACGTGAAAGAGCCCCGTGGGACATGGCCGCAGTCGTAAACCGCCTGCAAATGGCTTCCACGGGTTCGACTTCGTCCAGAGGGATGCTGCTCCCCCTCTCCAGTGCCATCAGATCTCTCAGCGCTGATGGTGGCCGGCTTCCGACCAGCCTGGCGTATTCCCGATAATCTTCGTAAGCCCCACTTTTTGCTACTTTGTGAATGGCCTTGAAGATGAGCGGATTCAGGGCATGGTACTCTCCGCCCCGCCGAAACCGGTAGATACCCATGTCCTGCAAGGCTGGCTTTTTGTCAGGCCCGAACGCCTGAGCGTGTAATTCAAGGACATCGGCCGCAATCTCTTCCAGTCCGATACCCCCCACCTGAGAATGGGTTCCAGTAAAGTATCGATCGATCAAGTCCTGGTGGAGCCCGATGGATTCGAAAATCTGCGCGCCGTGATAACTCGAAAGCGTTGAGATTCCCATCTTGGACATGATCTTGAGGAGGCCTGCCTCCAATGCTTTGCGGTAGTTTGCCAGAGCCTTTGGGAAAACCACTTCATCCTCCAGCTCCCCCTCTCCTACCAGCTCGTTGAGTGTCTCATAAGCCAGATATGGATTAACGGCGCTGGCCCCATAGCCAATCAAGGCCGCAAAGTGGTGAACCTCCCGCGGCTCTCCGGATTCAACGATCAGGCTGGCTTGCATTCGCTTTCGTTCGCGAATCAGGTGGTAGTGTACAGCCCCAACGGCGAGCAGCATAGGAATCGGTGCGCGCGAAGGTCCAACACCTCTGTCACTCAAGATCAACAGGGATCTGCCCCCTTCTACTGCCTGAACCGCCCGGGCGCATACCCAGTCCAGTGCTCTTCGAAGACCCTCGGCACCCTCCTCCGGATTGAAGAGCGTCGGCAAAGTTTCAGAGGCAAACTCAGGCACGATCATGCTACGGAGATGGTTCAGCTCTGAGTTGAGTAGAATCGGAGATCTAAGACGGATGAGTCTGGCCTGTTTCTCACTCTCCTCAAGCAAATTTCTACGATATCCCAGGAGCAAGTCGAGTGACATCACCAGTGCCTCTCGAAGAGGGTCTATTGGGGGATTTGTCACCTGGGCGAAAAGCTGGGTGAAGTAATTGAAGAGCGGCTTGGGTTTCCGAGAAAGAAAGGCGAGCGGCGTATCATCTCCCATCGAACCGACCGGCTCCTTCGCGTCATTCGCCATCGGAACGAGGACATAGTCCATCTCGTCGGCTGTGTAGCCGAACGCCTTTTGACGCTGCTTGAGATTTGAGTCCTCAACCGAAGCATCCGGCGTCGGCTCCACCGAGCAGCGGCCTCTCTCGAACCGAATCAGGTTCTCCCGGATCCACTGGCCAAATGGCCTGCGTCGGGCGATTTGACTCTTGATCTCTTGGTTGTCCAGAAGAACGCCGCGCCGTGTATCCACAGCGATCATCTGCCCGGGTCCAAGGCGGCCCTTCTTGACGATCCTCCGATCGTCTACTTCAAGCAGCCCGACTTCGGAACCCATGATTACGAGACCGTCATCTGTAACCTTGTAACGTGCAGGTCGAAGCCCGTTCCGATCAAGCGCAGCCCCCACGACCGATCCGTCGCTGAAGGCCACCGCTGCAGGTCCGTCCCACGGCTCCATCAGGCAGTCGTGAAACTCGTAGAACGCCCTGAGGTCCTCATCCATATTCGGCATATTCTGATAGGCCTCGGGAATCAGCATCATCGTCACGTGCATGGGATCCCGGCCTGAGAGCACGAGGGATTCGAAGGCGTTGTCCATACGGGCCGAATCGCTCGCCACGAGCGGATCTATGATCGGCCGGAGTCGGCTGATCTGCTGGCCCCACATCTTCGACTTGAGCTCAGGCTCCCGCGCCCGGATCCAGTTCACGTTCCCCTTCAAAGTGTTGATTTCGCCGTTGTGCGCGAGGAAGCGGAAGGGCTGTGCGAGAAACCAGTTCGGCATCGTATTCGTGCTGTAGCGCTGATGAAAGATGGCCAAAGCCGACTCAAAATCCGGATTCTTTAGGTCTTTGTAAAACCGGGAGAGCTGCGGCGCGACCATCATTCCCTTGTAGATGATCGTCCGGTTGGAAAGGGAACAGATATAGCAGCCGCGTATTCCGTGGCGGTAGACGGACCGTTCGATCTGTTTCCGAACCAGATAGAGGGAACGTTCGAATTCGACCTCAGACATGCTCCCGGGCCGCCCGATAAGTACTTGCTGAATGTCTGGAAGCAGTTCGGCAGCCGTATCCCCGAGAACGGAAACCTCCACAGGAACTTGACGCCATCCGAAGAAGGTAAGGTCGTAATGATCCACCGCCTCCTCGATCGTCACCCGACACCGATTGTTGGCCGCTGCATCCAGCCTGGGCAGGAAGATCATCCCCACGGCCAGGTCTTCCCCCTCGAGGGCGCGGTGACCCAGTCGTTCCACTTCACGGGAAAAGAGCTTGCGAGGAATTTGCGTCAGGATTCCCGCCCCGTCCCCGGTCTTCGCGTCAGCATCCACGGCACCCCGGTGGGTGAGGTTGGCCACGGCCTGGACCGCTTTACGGACGATCTCGTAGCTTCTATGGCCCGTGATGTCGGCGATGAACCCGACGCCGCAGGCGTCGTGCTCAAACTCGGGGTGATACAGCCCTTTTCTGGAGTTGCAACGCTGCTGCATTGGAACTCAACCTCTCGCTCTAAAAAACGTCAATCTATCCGAACACCCGGTTAATGATCGGGGAGGCAGTCTGGTTTGGCAGGTTCTGAATGACTCGAGGGGAGGTTACTATCCGGGGGCTTGGGCCCTTACCTCCGAACTGTAGTACAGAATAATATAACACACGGAAAACGAGAGCACAAACAAAGCAAAATGTCCGAATCGACAACTGATTCGGACATTTCCCAACGGCTCTCCGCCCTCGCAGCGGAAAAGATCTATTCGAACGCCTTTGCGTTGATTTCGATGTACTCCTTCCACTCTTCGGGAGTATCTTCTTCTTCAAATATCGCCTCTACCGGGCATTCCGGCTCACAAGCCCCGCAGTCGATGCACTCTTCGGGGTGAATGTAGAGCATCTTTCTCTGTTCATCCTCCGGTAAATTGGTCGCTTCGGGCTCGTATATGCAATCCACCGGACAGACCTCAACGCAGGCTCGGTCCATAACGTCAACACACGGCTCGGCGATGATATAAGCCATCCCTCTTGTCCCCTTCAGTGTATTTCACACAACCGTATTATTCCGGGAAGGCGCAGAAAATTCGGATTAAACGGCGCCTTTCCTCGCTGACTTTCGGAAATATAAAGACTTCTTATCTTTTGTCAAGCATTAAAGGTTTTTTAGTATATCTAAATGTTTTCCAACAAGTTATATATTTCAAAGGATCCGCTCACCTTGACACGAAGGCTGAATCTATGTTTGGGATCCGGATCCCGTTCCAGTGCGTATTCTGCCCCACTGAACAGCTTTTTTAGCAATTCCACCAGGTCAGGTCGAATGGCCCCAAACGTCTCTTCCGTGTTCGGCGCCCTGAGCCGATCGTTCACGATAAGCAGAACTTCATCTCCCCGGAACTTGACGCGCCCCTCCACCAGGGGGTCCGCCTGGAGGCGGCCGCACGCCTTGAGCGCTGCAGCGAAGACGCTTCGAAGCCGGTCACTCAAGCTGCCTTCCAGACGACCCTTCCGCTGGTAGAGCAGCCCGGGCATTTCATCCGTGTTGTCGATGCTGTAATTCGCGTCGTGCCCCACCAGAAGCGTCACAGGGCCGGCATGAACGTGGCTGTAATCGGTCACGTCTACAAGGACTTCGTCCGATGTGTCCGAGATCCACGAATTGAAGGTCCTGAACCAGGTCTCAGGTTCAAGCTCCCCTCCCTCGTACAGGTAGAACTTTATGTCTATCTTGTGTATGTCCACGTGATGGAAAAGGACCAGGAACCCGACCTGAAGCCCCTGGTCCAAACCTCCTCGGTCCTGTATGATCCTTAGGCTTACGCCGACACGACGTTCATCTTACCCTGGCAGCTGTAGGCCGCCTCGATGAACAGCTGGGCTTCCTCGATCCGCTCACGGGCCATGTCCACCGTACATGTATCTTTCGCCTCACGCTCGAGACCGTGGGCGCGAAACAGGTAGTTGGCAAATTTATCCTTCGCGAATCGGTCGAAGAAAAGCTCGGTGTCGTAAAACCGTTTACGAAACTCATCCACAATCCGATCCGGCTCTTCGGGAACATCCAGGAACTGCGTCTTCACGAGCGCCTTGGCCGCGTGTAACATAGCCGTGTAAGCAGTCCTGGCAGCGCCCACATGGTCCCCTTCATCCAGCTGGATCTGGGACTCGAACGCTTCGCGTTCGCTCCCGGTAAGCTCGAACTCGACGAGCGGGACCACTTCTCCTGCGCATTCTCCCTTGGCCATATCCCCGGTCGTGAATTCTCGAGTGTCTCCCCAATCTTGATAGAAAGATCGATCCGCCTCGTGCTCGGGAACTTCCGTCAGGTCCTCGAGCAATCCCTTCACCTCTTTTTTCCCAATCCGCTTCACGAACTCCTGGAAGCTCTCCCCGTTTGTCCGGCCCTGAATAAAACTTTCGGTAATTCGGGCCACCACATCGGGAATACGTTTGGATGGCACGGCCGCGACGGGGAGTCCATAGGAGGCCGCGTTTTCACTCCACTGACCGCCAAGGACCACCTGAAAGTGTGGAACGGTGAAACCGTTCAACTTGCGGCTGATCCCGTAAAACCCCAGGTCGGCGACGTGGTGCTGGCCGCACGAGTTGAAACATCCGCTGATCTTGATCCGGAGGTTCTCGACGGCCTGATCCAGCTCCAGACTCTTTTCCGCCAGGCGGGTGCGAAGCTCGGCCGCGAGGCCCCGGGAGGACGCAATACCGAGCTTACAGGTATCGGTGCCCGGGCAGGCCGTCACGTCCACGATCGTCCCGGCCCCAGGCTCATCCAGACCGATCTCTTTCAGGGCGGCATACAGCTCAGGCACATCTGCCGCACTTACCCACCTCAACACGACATTCTGTTCAACCGTGGTACGGACGGAGTCCTTCACGAAGCGCCGGGATAACTCTGCAAGGGAACGAAGCTGATTGGCAGTAATGTCACCGAGGGGCAGTGTCACGGTCACGACGGTGTACCCCTCCTGGCGTTGCTCGTAGACGTTAGTCCGATACCACTCATCAAACCCTTCCGGCATCGCGCGGCCGTTCAGCGGTTGAGCGATCCTCAGGGGCGTTTCATCGTAAGCATTCAGGTCGGAAAAAAAAGCGGTCCATTCCGGGTCCTCCGACAGCCTCTCGCGCTCCTCGAGCACGAGCCGGCGGAATTCATCGATGCCTAGCTTGGCGACCAGGAACTTGATGCGTGCACGAGCTCGATTGCGCTTTTCTCCCAGCCTCGCGAAGACACGCGCCATCGCCTGTGCTGTCGGAAGGAGCTCCTCTTCGGCCAGAAATTCATCGAAGAGCTTGGCCTGGTGAGGCACCGCACCGAGCCCACCGCCCACGTAGAGCTCGAACCCGCGCCTCTCTTCCCCGTCAACGACGCGTTTGACCGCAATCGCGCCCATATCGTGCATGCTGGTCAGACCGCAGGCCTCGTGCTTGCAGCCAGAGAAGGCGATCTTGAATTTTCGCCCGAAATCCTGGGCGTCCGGATGACCAAGAAGGAATTTCGAACAACCCCTGGCGTAAGGGGTAACGTCGAAGGCCTCACCTCTGCAAACCCCGGAAAGCGGACAGGCCGTTACGTTTCGCACCGAGTTGCCGCAGGCCTCCTGGGTCGTAATTCCTACTGCGGCCAGCCGGCGCATGATGTCGAGGGTGTCATCGATATGAACGAAGTGAAGCTGAATATCCTGGCGGGTGGTCACGTGGCAGATCGCGTCTGAATACTCCTCAGAAAGATCGGCCAGAACGTCCATCTGTTCTGCGGTCAGGCCGCCGAACGGAATCTTGATCCGCTGCATTCCTGGGGCATCCCAAACCGTGTCAGGGCCCTTAATCAGGTCACCGTTCGGATAATTGAGCGCCTTCGTTCGCGCCCCGTCGAAGCGCTGCCCGTTGTCATACCGTTGTCCGTAGACCCCTCGCCGGAGACGCGTCTCCGCGAAGACAACCTCATTGACCTTGCCCTGTTTTCTCAGCTCGATCTGGGTCTCGAAGATATCGACCTCTCGTCCGAGGTCTTCCGGAATTCGATCAGCAAGCTTTTCTTTCCAGGTCGTTGGGTTGCTCATCATGAAACCGCCTTTTCTTCGGGTGGAATCGACTTCGGATCAAGACGGGAAAGTATTGTTTAGTAACTTGATCAACTTTATATCAATTATCCAAAATAACCAAAAAACAAGATCTGTCAAGCCTTTTGCGCCAGTCGGAACTCATTTCAATTCGACGAAGACGCGACCCCCTTCGAGCCGCGCAGGATAAGAACGAACTCTAGCACCACAGGGGTCTGCCAGGGTCTGACCCGTGGTCAGATCGTACTCCCACCCGTGCCACGGGCAGGTCAGGACCTCCCCGCAACGGCCGTAAGGGACTGGGGATCCAGGCTCGCACGGAAGTGTGGTGCCCCCGACGCGGCCATTCGACAGTCGCGCCCCCTGGTGGGCGCAGGTATCCCTCACGGCATAGAAAGTATCCCCTTTCCGAACGACCACCAGGGCCCGGCCGTCCACATCCACTCCGTAGGGCCTGCCGCCTTCAAAATCGGACTCGGCCCCGATGTCACGCAGATTCGAAGTCATAGAATCTTAGGGCGTTTGTCGCCTTGATAGCCCTCACGAGTTCATCCGGGAGGATTCCCGGAAGCGCACGATCAGGCGAATCGAAATCCCAGTGCGGGTAGTCTGTGGCGAACAGGAGGAAATCATCTCTCCCGATCATGTCCAGGACCTGCACCAGGTGTTTTGGATCCTGGGGTTCTTCCATAGGCTGAGTCGTCGCACGGAAGTGCTCCAGGATGTACTCACTGGGCGCACGCTTGAGCCAGGGCACCTCGCTCCGAAGTCCCCTGAAATTCTTGTCCAGCCGCCACATCAATGCCGGGAGCCAGGCGAACCCGCCCTCGATGAGTGCAACCCGAGTCTTGGGAAACTTCTCGAAAACGCCCTCGCAGACCAGACTGATCACTTGCGTCTGGAAGGCCTGCGCCATTCCGGTGTGATCCTCGATGTAATACGAAGGCCATCCGCAGGCCGTGATCGGATTTCCGCCTCCGCCGAAATGAATGCCAACGGGTAGGTCCATTTCGCTCGCGGCCTCGAAGATCGGAAGAAATTCCCTGCGACCGTAGGGCGCGTGAGACCGGACCATAAGAAGCACCTGGACAAAACGACGGTCTTGAGCAACCCGACGAATCTCCTCCGCCGCGCTTTGCGGATCGCGCACGTTGGGCATGATAGATCCGCGCCAGCGTGCATCCGAGTCGAGCCAGACCGAAGCAGTCCAATCGTTAATTGCTCGCATCAACGCATTGGCAAAATCCGGGTTGTGGATCCCTGAAACGAAATAGAGCGGATTCAGGATAGCATAGTCGATTTTCCATTCATCCAGCAGCTGGGCGCGGGAAAATTCCGGGTCACTTCCAGGAATCTTGCCACTCGGCGGCCACGCGTCCCTGCGAGCGGCGGCTTGGTACACCTTGGGATAATGTTCTATCGGTGGACGTTTGAACCCCGACTGTTTGATGTACGCCTGCCATCGCTCCGAGAGAAATGGCATGAGTTCATCGATCGTATCTGGATAATTGTGTACATCGCTGTCGATCAGGGATACGGCGTTCGGATCTATAGAATGGGCTTGATCCGTCGATGTGGGGGCCAGGGCCTCAGACAAAACCATACCTCCTTGGAAGAGCAACGAACAGCCTCACGCATCAATGACGAAAGGTGCAGGCCATTGCGCCCACACCTAAGTCCCTGCCCGCAGCGGGCACGATCACCCGCCGATCTGGTACATCTCTACCTTTGGGATGTTGCCCGCTTCGGCGGTCTCGATCGATCGAAGTTCAGAATACCGATCTTCCCGCCGTCGCCAGACTTCATCGATAAGGTCGATTATGTCTGCATCGCGCGCACCCGCCCTGATGGGTTTCCTCAGATCCGTTCCACTGTTTGCGAACAAGCACGTGTAGAGCTTGCCGTCGGTCGAAAGTCTGGCCCGAGTGCAGTCTCCGCAAAAGGGCTTGGTAACGGAAGCGATAATCCCGATCTCTCCCTCACCATCCAGGTAGCGATAGCGGTTGGCGACCTCCCCCCTATAATTTGGAGCGATAGGTTCGAGCGGGAAAACTTCGCCGATCCTCTTCACGATCTCTTCCGCCGAAACCACCTGGCCCATTTCCCAACCGTTGAGCGTACCCACATCCATAAACTCGATAAATCGAACGATGTGACCCGTCCCACGGAATCGGGCTGCGAGATCCACTAGCGTGTGGTCGTTGACGCCCTTTTGAACAACCGCATTGATCTTGATCTGTTCGAACCCCGCCGCCTCGGCAGCTCGGATTCCATCCAGCACCATTTCCACACTCGATCCGATGCCGTTCAATTCTTTGAAGACCTCATCATCCGGCGAGTCGAGGCTCACCGTGATCCTTCCCAGTCCGGCCTCCTTGAGGGAACTCGCCATCTTCGGTAAAAGCACGCCGTTCGTCGTTAGCGTCACGACGGAAATGCCATCAATCCGTGAGATTTGCTCAACAAGCGTCTCGAGCTCGTGTCGTAACAGAGGTTCACCGCCCGTGATTCTGATCTTGTCTACGCCGAGTTCGACGAACAGCCTTACCAGCCGGGTAATCTCCTCGAAGGTCAGGATCTCATCCTTAGGCAGAAATTCGTACTTCTCCCCGAAAATCTCGGCCGGCATGCAGTAAGTGCAACGAAAGTTGCACCGGTCCGTCACGGATACCCTCAGGTCCTTCAACGGCCTGTTCAGCTTGTCGACAGCTCGATTTTTCACGTCTAGAATGACTCCGCCCTCGTTATCGCACCTTCGAATTGACCGCTTTCGACAATCGCCCCTCTCAGTTTGGCCTCGTAGAGATAGGCCCCCTTCAGGTTGGCGCCGCGGAGATCCACACCCCTGAAGTCTGTTGCGTTTACGACGGCGTCTTGAAGGTTCGCACCTCGGAACCGGGTCGCTCGTCCCGATGGATTCGGAAATGCGGCATTGATCACACCGATCTGTGCCCGCCTGAGATTGGCCCCGCTGAAGTCGGCGCCTCCCACATCCGCTCCGGAGAGAAACGCCTCCTCGAGGTGTGCCCCGTGAAGGTTTGCCCCAAGCAGCTTGGCGGCAACGAGATAGGCCTTTTCTAAGTTGCACCCGCTCAGATCCGCTCGGATCAGGCTTGTCTCGTGTAACCGTGTCTCCACGAGCCGGGCCCCCTTCAATCGCGCGTTGTCCAGCTTGGCCCGTGAAAAGTCGACGCCAGAAAGGTCCTCGCCTTCCAGGTCGATCCCGCTGAGATCTTCCTCAATCAGACTGCCAGTTTCCCGAATCTTGCTCAGGACTTCATCCCGATTCAGGGATCCGTTGCCCATGCCTTATCTCCACGAAAATTCACCGTTTATGCTTCAGAACACCAGCAAATATACTGAACTTTGCTCCGAAATCAATCAGTTCCCCAGCGACAGGCACAGCGAAATCGGGGGCCTTCAGTCGATCACAATCGTCTCGTCCCGCTCCGGGCCGACGGAGACCAGGGAGATAGGCGTATCGGCGAGCGTGCTGATGCGTTCCAGATACTTCCTGGCATTTTCTGGCAGCCCATCCATCGTTCGAACCTGGGGGGTAGGCGTTTGCCAGCCCGTCAGTGTCTCGTAGACCGGCTCACACGTCTGCAAGACATTCAGATCGGCAGGAAAGTGTTCCAGCTGGGTCCCTTTGTGCTCATAGTGGGTGCAAATCTTGATTTCTTCCAGTTCGTCCAGGATGTCAAGACGGGTAATGGCCAGGCTGGAGAATCCGTTCACTCTGCATGCCAGCCGGACCACGACCGAGTCATACCATCCGCAGCGCCTGGGGCGTCCGGTCGTCGAGCCGTACTCGTGCCCGGTGTCCCGAATTTGTTGACCGAGTTCATCAGCGAGCTCTGTCGGGAAAGGCCCGTTCCCGACCCGGGTAGCGTAAGCCTTTACCACGCCCACAACCTCGTCGATCCTCGTCGGCCCAATCCCGGATCCGGCGCAGGCTCCCCCTGCCGTGGTATTAGAAGAAGTGACGTAAGGGTATGTTCCATGATCGATATCCAGGAGCGTGCCCTGAGACCCCTCGAATAGAATGCTCTTTCCCGAATCGATCGCCTCATTCAGATAGACCGAGGTGTCTGTCACGAAAGGTGTGATGCGCTCTCCATATGCCGCGTAGGCTTCTAGAATCGGCACCGCGTCCATGGGCTCATATCCATAGACTTTGGTGAGAATCTCGTTCTTTTCCCGAACGTTGGCGCGGATCTTCTCCGGAAGGAAGTCGCGGTCCAGCATATCCCCCACACGGATGCCTGAGGACCGGTTGATCTTGTCTCTATAGCAGGGCCCGATCCCGCGCATCGTCGTCCCGATTCGAGCATCCCCGATCTTCTCTTCGCTCGCCTTCTCGAGGACCATGTGATAGGGCATCACAACGTGCGCGCTCTGGCTGATCTTAATCCGATCTCCAACCTCGATCCCGCGTCCTTCAAGTTCCTCAATTTCACGGAAGAGGGCCTCTGGGTCCATCACGACCCCGTTGGCGATCACACAGATCTTGTCCGGACGAACAATGCCTGCCGGGATGAGGTGAAAAATGAATTCTTCGTCGTCGACTTTGATCGTGTGCCCGGCGTTCGCCCCACCCTGGTATCTGACAACGATATCTGAATCATTCGTCAGATAATCCAC
Source organism: Candidatus Latescibacterota bacterium (assembly GCA_965248435.1). Taxonomy (GTDB): domain Bacteria; phylum Latescibacterota; class UBA2968; order UBA2968; genus CBDFJH01. The sequence goes on along the minus strand of OZ252100.1, from coordinate 3,303,853 downwards.
GACCTTGGCCTTCCCCTCATCCCCCCACTGAGCCCCGAGAACAATCCGCACGGACATATTCAGTCTCCTTGAATCAAACCTGCTTGTCTAGAATGTTGAAATATCCTGCGAACCACGACCGACGAACGCCTGTCCCGAGCCCCGTCGAGGGGACGATCCACGGTCTCAGGTCCCTATCCCAATACGTCCTCCGCCGCTTCAACCCCAGATCCGGCTCGAAAAACCCACTTCAGCTCCTCAAGACCCATCTCCAGGGCCGAGACCGCTGTCAGAATATCTGCATCGTTAACGAATCCAAGATTGGAGATCCGGATCAGCCTTCCCTTCAGATGCCCGATTCCGCCACCCGTGATGATGCCGTGCCGCTCTTGCAGATAATCCATAAGCACCACGCCATCGAGCCCCTCAGGCAGGGAAATCGCAGTGAGCGCATTCGACGGCCGTTCAGCAAGAAGTGAAAGACCGAGCGCGCTCGCGGCCTCACGAACAGCGGTGGCGTGACGGGCGTGGCGATTCCAGACAGCCTCCAACCCTTCGTGAAAGATCATATTCAGCGCGGTAGAAAGCCCGGCCAAAAGCGTTACTGGGAGCGTCGCCGGACCTCTACCCTCGGACAGGGCCGCTCGGTATCGTCTCAAGTCCAGATAATATTTGGACAGATCAGAGCGCTCCAGAGCTTCCAAAGCGCGAGATCCAACGGTAATAATGCCCATTCCGGGGGGCGCCATCAAACCCTTTTGGGATGCCGTCACGCTGATGTCCACGCCCCATTCATCAGTAGGCAATGTATGTGCGCCCACGCTCGACACGCCATCCACGAGGAGTAGAGCATCCCTTTCACGAACGATCGCCCCGATCGCCTCGATATCGTGCAACGCGCCCGTAGACGTTTCACTGTGCGTCGTCAGGACTGCCCGGATCCTGGAGTCCCTCTTGAGGCCTTTCTCCACTGCATCGGGATCAATCGCGGCACCCCACGAAAAATCAAGCGTCTCGACTTCCATCCCGTAGGTCCTGCAGATTTCTGTCCAGCGCGCACCAAAATGGCCGGCCTGGGCAACCAGCACGCGATCTCCTTCAGAAAGCGTGTTGACAACGGCAGCTTCCATCGCACCGGTTCCGGAACTGGACAGAATAAAGAGTTCGTCACCAGTCGGGAAGACCCGTTTCAGACCGCTGACTACACCCCGAATCAGTGGAGGAAAATCCGGGCCGCGATGGTAGATAGGGGTGTTTGCCATGGACCTCTGGACGAGGTCTGGAATCGGTGTCGGCCCTGGAGTAAAGAGCCGCTTTCGCACAGCTGTGTGCATTTCGCCGTCCATCAATCAAACACTCGATTAAAGCAGTTCTCAGCTGCCACACTGAAGTATTTCAGCAGTGGAGTATTGGAGTATTAGAACCCCTGCCACCCCATTACTCCATTACTCCATTACTCCATTACTCCAGCGCATGCGCTTTTCTCCCTCATTCCCCCACTCAATCCGAAATCATTAGACTTTCCCATCGATCCATCGCCACACATTTTCCTTCCCTCGACCTGTCTTGGCGGAAAAGGGGACGAGCTCGACTGATCCGTAGCCTTGAAAAGTCTTCAGGGTCTGGTCCAGCCTCGGTTTGAATCGGCTCCCGGAAAGCAGGTCTGCCTTTGTGGCAACGACAAGAAAGGGTTTTCGAGACTGGTTCAGCCACTCGATCATCTCCAGATCGTCAGCCGTCGGATCGTGTCGGGCATCCACCAGCTGCACGATTCCCTTGAGTGGAGTTCGGTCCTGGATATAGGCATCGACGAGCTTCGCCCACTGCTCCCGCTCGCTGTGGCTTCGGCGGGCGTATCCGTACCCGGGAAGGTCAACCAGGTAGAGTTCTCTGTTTACAATATAATAGTTTAGCGTTCGGGTCTTTCCCGGTGTACGGCTGGTTTTGGCAAGCGCTTTCCGATTCAGCAGACGATTCAACAAAGATGACTTCCCTACGTTCGACCTGCCCGCAAAGGCAATTTCAGGCAAACCATCTTGTGGGATCTGGTCCGGCCGGCCCACGCTCGTCACGAACTCTGCGAAACGGACCTTCAAAGATTGTTTCCTGCTCCGGGCAAAGGAAAACCGGGGTGTCTCCTTCTGACCCCGGTTCCAGGGAAGAATGGTCGAAGTTAAACACCTCGACCCGTGAAGGGCTACGCGCGTTTCTTCTGCTTTGCAAACTGCTCCCGAGAGCGACTTGGATTGAGCACCATCTCTTCGGTTACAGTCACCTCTTTTAGGTCGGAACTCGAAGGACTCTCGTACATCAAGTCGATCATTACTTCCTCAAGAACAGACCTGAGTCCCCTCGCGCCCGTGCCCTTTTTCAGCGTCAAATTCACAACCTGTCGCAGGGCCTTCGCGTCAAACTTCAACTCTACCCCATCCATCTCGAACAACTTCTGGTACTGCTTGGTAATCGCATTCTTGGGTTCGCTGAGGATCCTCATCAAGGAACCTTCGTCCAGGTCATCTAAGGCACACACGAGTGGAAGACGGCCTACAAGCTCGGGAATGAGGCCGTACTTGAGCAGGTCTTCGGGTTCTACCTCCGCGAACAGTTCGCCGATATTCCAATCTGCGGAGCCGCCTGTTTGTGTGCCGAACCCCATCGTCTTTCGTCCCACTCTTGCACTTACGATGTTCTCTAATCCGTCGAATGCTCCGCCGCAGATAAACAGGATATTCTTGGTGTTGACTTGAATCAGGGGCTGTTCCGGATGCTTTCTCCCGCCCTTCGGGGGGATGCTGGCCACCGTCCCTTCCAGGATTTTCAGAAGCGCCTGCTGAACGCCCTCCCCCGACACATCCCGAGTGATCGACGGGTTGGCTGACTTTCGAGAGACCTTGTCGATCTCGTCAAGATAGAGAATGCCCATCTCAGCCTGCGCCACGTCATAGTCTGCGGACTGCAGCAGACGCACAAGAATATTCTCGACGTCCTCACCCACGTAACCCGCCTCAGTCAGTATGGTCGCATCTGCGATCGAAAAAGGAACCTGAAGAATGCGGGCGAGTGTATGCGCCATCAGGGTCTTGCCGGTCCCGGTAGACCCGATGAGGAGAATATTACTCTTTTCAAGCTCCACATCCTCGGTCGAGATCATGGAGCGAATGCGTTTGTAGTGATTGTAAACCGCGACGGAAAGCGCCCGCTTCGCCGGCTCTTGCCCAATCACGTAGTCATCCAGTCGGGCCTTGATTTCAAAAGGTTTTGGCAGCTCTCTTTCGAAGGAAACGGGTCGCTGCTTGACGTCCTCCAGCAGGACATCGTTACAAAGACGAACACAGTCACTGCAGATGTGAACCGAGGGCCCTGTTACGATCTTGTCGACCTGCTCAGCACTCTTTCCGCAGAACGAGCACCGTAGGTCTGTTCTGGAGGTTCGCCTCTTCATCTGATAACCTACTCATCTCCCTCGGATTGCTCTTCCCGTTCCTTGCCGGGAACAAGGACTTCGTCGATCAAACCATACTCCTTCGCATCAGCGGCCGACATGAAGAAATCCCGATCTGTATCCCGAATCACCCGTTCCAGGGGCTGACCCGTATTTTCGGATAGGATCTCGTTGATTCGATCCCTCCAGGCCAAGATCTCTTTTGCGTGTCGTTCAACATCGGAAGCCTGTCCGCCCGCGCCACCCATCGGCTGATGTAGGAGGATTCGTGAATTTGGCAGCGCCCTGCGCTCGCCTTTCGTCCCGCCCGCGAGCAGTACAGCGGCCATGCTGAAGGCCTGACCCAGGCAGATGGCTTCCACATCGTTGGAGACATATTGCATCGTGTCGTAGATCGCTAAGCCCGCTGTGATGCTTCCCCCGGGTGAATTGATGTAGAGACGAATCGGTTTTTCCGGGGTCTCTGCACTGCAGAAGAGCATCTGGGCAATCACCAGATTCGCGATCGTATCGTTAATCGGCGTACCGATAAATATGATGTTGTCCCTCAGCAGACGGGAGAAAATGTCATACGACCTTTCACCCCGCCCGGTCTGCTCCAGCACCATGGGCACCAATGCCATAAAAGATCTAGCTCCTTAGGGCGACAATGAACGACAAAAAGACAAATTCCGTATGGTAATGTGTGACTTACGCGCTCTCTTCAACATCGTTAACTTCGGCACTTTCTACGAGAAAGTCCAGCGTCTTCCCCTCCAGAAGTTCTGAACGAATGCGGTCCAACTGGCCAGAGCGGCCGAGGATTTGTCTGAGACGAGGGCCCTCTACGTTATGGCGCTGAGAAAGGCTCTCGAGGTGGCGATCCACATCTTCTTCCGTAACCTCGATGGCCTCCAAACGCCCGATGGCTTCCAATAGAAGATGTCGCTTCACGCTTCGAACGGCCGCTCCGCGACCTTCATTCCGCACGGCCTCTTCGTCTATCTTCTCGTTCTCTTTCTTGTAATTCTCGATCAGGGCATTAAGGTAATTCTCTACCATACTTTCAGGGACGTCGAACACGTTCTTACGAACCAGCGCATCCACGATGTTTTCTTCGAGGCGCATTTTGGACGCATAGCCCGACCGAGCCTCGAGGTCTTCCCGTATACTGGTCTTGAGCGCATCGAGCGAATCGAAATCTCCGAGATCTTTGGCGAACTCGTCGTCCAATTCAGGGAGAATCCGTTCCCGGATCTCCTTTGCGGCCACAGTGAAGTGAATCTTGCGACTCTCTCCGTCCCCGGACTGAGTGAAATGAACCCTCCGCTCTTCGCCGACTTTGATGCCGATCAGCTGGTTGTCAACGTCGTGACTGTCGGCCCCTTGTGCACCGAGCTGAAAGGCGCGGTCTTCTTGTTTCCTGCCCACAACCGGAAGACCAGACTCGTCGGACTCCTGCAGATCCGTCAACAGAACATCACCCAGATCAGCGGGTCGATCCACCACCTGTTCGACAGCATTCTGGTCTTGAAGGGCCTTCAGCTGCCCTTCCTCCATTTCAGGGCCAACCTTGAAGGTCGGGCGAACGACCTTCAAGCCCTTGTAGTGCTCCACGACAAGCTCCGGCTTGACATCCACCGAGACCTTGAACCTGAGAGGTTGACCCTCTGCGTGGTTCATATCTTCGATCGTGGCCTCGGAAACGGGGTGCAGATCTTGGGATTTGCTCGCCTCTTGATAAGACTCGTTGATGATTTCCTGCAGGACCTCGCCCTGAATGGCCTTGCCGAATCTGGCCTTCACGACCCTCAACGGGACCTTGCCCTTCCTGAACCCGGGAAGATTAAGAGATTTCCCGTAATTCTTGTAGGCCGCCTCGAATTTTTCTTCCACAGCCTCAGGGGAAACCTCGACCTCCAGCGTCCGCCGCCACGTTCCGGATTCGGTAACCTGAACCTTCATAGAGCTTGGGGACTTCCTTTCTAAAATGATTACTTCCTCTTATAGCAAACTCCAAAATTCAATGATACATAATCGGGTCAGCTTTGTCAATGGAAGGCACCTGCTTAGCGTCCCTTCGTGTCTTTTTATGATGCAAAATAAATCCGGGTGCTGACCACAGCACCCGGATTCGAAAACAAGCACGTCGAGGATCGGCGGCTACGCCACAGTTTCCTCTACTGGAGCTGCGAGTATCTTGCGAATTTCGTCTTGAGAGTCCTCACCGGATGAACACCCGCAGCTGCCATTCCCGTTCCCTTCTGCATCGGCGACTACCGGAAGCTCGATGTCACCGTTTTCATTCTCGCGAATCCTCAGAGTATGCTGTGCACCTGGAAGCGGCATGTCGCGGTCTCCCGCATAAATAGCATGACGCCCGCGGGTCTTGAACCACTCTGCGGTCGTCGCCGTCATGTGCATATTTTCGATGATCTGCCGCCAGCCGATACCCGTGTTGTAGGCGCAGAAGGAGATCTCCCCATCCTGAGTCGCATATGGAATCACGCACATTTCGGTCCGCCGGAAATCGTAGGTCCATAGGTCCTGGAACCACATCCCGCCAACCCACATGAACCGCCATCTCTTGTCATCGGGGCGCTCGCCGCCGCTGATCGCGCCCCCCATCCTGCGGTCGAACATCCGTCCCAGGTCTTCCAATTCGAAGCCTGGTGGCGCCTTCTTCTCGTCAAAGTTTCGCAGGGCCGAGAGGGCAATCTGAATCTTCGTCACTTGGGGATCTCGAGCCGTATCCGTCATCACCTCGACATCGCTCATAAACTGATCCAGATTAAAGAACTCGGTGAATGATGCCCACTCTTTTGTCCGCTCATTCACAACGATATGGACACTCGAACCACAGTTCGGGTGACACGAGCAAGTCTGCCCCCCGAACTCGGTGTCGGGCCCACGAAGGTGATCGGCCAGTGTGCTGAAAAGGGTACCGGCGCCCAGTGGGTACCAATCTCGATACATATCCAGCTTTCCATCAGACCATTCCTGCAGGTCCCTGGCGAGGTGCGAGATCGTGTAGCGCTGCTCATGCCGGAGCGCGTCGCTGATGTCTTCGTCCCGCCCCGTGAAGGAGACCGGCTGGAAGGAGATCGAACCGACCTTGTCGCTGTTGTCGATGCAGAACTGCAGAATCGGGCCTACTTGATCGTTGTTGATCGTGTTCAGCACGGTTGTAACCGGAGTGATGTCGATCCCGGCCGCGGCCAGATTTTCCATCGCCAGGAGCTTTGCATCGAATAGGTTGCTGATGTGACGGTGCTGATTCGCAGCGTTCGTGACCCCATCGAACTGCAGATAGGCCATCGTGAGGCCGGCCTCTTTGGCCTCAAAGGCGAATTCGGGCTCCTGCGCAAATCGAACTCCGTTCGTCGCGGCCTGGACACACCAATAACCTACTTCCTTGGCGTAACGACATGCGTCCAGAAAATGAGGCGATATGGTCGGTTCTCCACCCGAGAACTGCACGGACATCTGCCTTCTGGGCTTGAACGAAATCGAGGCATCCAGGATGCGTTTGACTTCGTCCATCGTCAGTTCATGCACGTATCCGACCTGGTTTGCGTCCATAAAGCAGGGGTTGCACATCATGTTGCAGCGGTTCGTCAGGTCGATCGTCAGGACCGCGCCTCTCCCATACTTGATGCTTGAAGTGCCGTGGCGGTGAAGGTGTTCGTCACCAAATGTCTGGTAGTCCCTTCCCGGAAACCGACCCTCGATGATTCGGCTGAACTCGGGATCGATCGACTGCACATCTTCATAAGACCCATGAGTGGGACAGGTCTTTCGATAGATGATCTTTCCGTCCTCCTCGAGAAGCTTTACCTTGATCTCTCCGGGGTTACCGTCGACCAGCTCGCTGAGATCGCGCCGGCCATCGATGACGGCGCTTCGTACCTCCTTTACACAGTCCGGACAAAGCGAATCCGTTTCCCTCGGGAATCCCAGCTCCGGCTTGGAGCGCTGATAGCTCTTCAGCAGAGGTGCTGGAGCCCAGGCAGGCTGAAAGGGCTGCCCCTCAGGGATGCGGGTGTTTACACTTTGAAAGATCTTCCAGCCGACGTCAGCCGCTTTTGTGAGCATACGATCGCGATAGCCCATCTAAACCCCTTCCCTCAAGCTTTTTCAGAATATCCCCCCGGGCATTACTCCTTAAATAACTCCAAAAACGGGGGATTCAGCAATTCATTAAGATAAGTTAGTCCAATCACATATCACATATCACATATCTACTTTTGCGTCGTAGGCACAGATGCCCCACTCCGACGTCTAAACCCGAATTCTGAAAAATATAACGGAACAAGGCAAGACGTCAAGGACTTTTTAGTCTTTTGATTTGTGACCGTCTGGAGGCCGATTTCTTGCGTCAGCCTCTGCTTCGGATAGTCGTTGACATTGCGAAAACAGAGTGCTTCATTGAGCAAAAGCTGACCTGCAAGCCCCATAATCTAAAGGAATTGAATCTAAAAGGGGATGCGTAGAGATGCTCCAGGACGACGCGCCCGTCCAGCTAAAGGATCAGGTCATCATCGCCGGCGGCCCCAAGAGCAGGCACCGAGCCTGGCCCGCCCTCGAGATGGCCTCCAACGGAGATCTCCTGGTAGCCTATGCGGAGAGCGGCGATCATCACCGCACGAATGACGGAGCGCTCGTGCTCGCCAGATCCATCGACGGAGGCAGAACCTGGCCATTCAGCAAGGCAGTAGCCGCAGAGCCGGGTTGGGACCTTTACACCAACCACGGAATGACTCGTTTGACCGACGGCACCCTGCTGCTTCACGTGGCGCGAGGAAGGCGAGAAGAAGCGTCAAACGCGTTCTACGCGAGGGGAAGTTTCACACGGTCTACCGACAACGGTCACATCTGGGAAGTCAGCGGGCCCCAACTGGACTACCCCTTCGTCAGCCGAACGGGTCGAGCTTTCTCCTATGGAAGAGTTGCGGAGCTTCCCGGCGGAAAATTGATGGTCCCCTTCTATGGAGAACCACGATATAGTGAAGACCCTCGCTGTCGTGTCGTGGCCGTGGCCTTCTCCGACGACGGCGGTCACTCCTGGCCTGATTATGCGATCATACACGAAGACCGAACGGCGCAAATCGGCCCGAGCGAAGCCGACATACTTCGCGTGAGCGATGGACGATGGTTGATGGTCGTACGTGCCAACATACCGGGTCTCCTCTATCAGTCCTATTCCAGTGACGAAGGCCGAACGTGGAGCGCGATCAAGCCCACAGAACTTCCGGGAAACTGTCCCGCTTTGATTGCGCTCGCCTCCGGGGACATCCTGTGCGCCTATCGCGACGTCACCCCCGACCAGCCCGGGATGGGCTGTGCCGTAAGTCGTGATCTCGGTCAAACCTGGGCACCCCTGGGCCATCTCTACCGTGGGGAAAACCGGGACTGTGCCTACCCCTCTATGCTGCACCTTGACAACGAACAGATTTTTTGTGCGTTCTATACCGCAAGGGATGCGGAGACCGGTGGGTGCGAGATCCACGGTTTGTTCTTGTTGGACAGAACGGCTGGCTGACGATTGGAGAAATAATGGATTGGGTAGAAGTACCGAGCTCAGTCGACATAAAGAACATCGGCACCCGAAAGCAGTTGTTCTTCGACGACGAAATTCTTGAGACACATCGGTGGGTGACACCAAGGGCCGACAAGTCGGCACCCCTCCTCGTCGAGACCACCGCAGAGACAGCTGCCCTATACGATGCGGAAGTCGAGAGAGGGGAGGACGTCTCGGCAGGGATCCCCGGGCACATATTGTTGGGAACACAGTTCGTCCGCCGAACCCAGCATACTCCGGTCAAACATCAGGACAACCCGATCCTGACGAGAGACCGCCCCTGGGAGGGCTGTTCGGCCGAAAACTATCACATCATAAATCCATCGGTGATGTACGACGAGGAAGACAGGATATGGAAGATGTGGTATGGCTCATACGGAGGACTGGAAGGCGGTTCCAAGGGGAGCGTCGCACCCGGGTTGGAGAACGTCGGCTGTTACACCATGTACGCAACATCGGAAGATGGGGTTCGTTGGGAGAAACCGGATCTCGGAATCGTCGAATTCCAGGGCAGCACCAAGAACAACATCATCTTTTTCAAGGAAGGCGTCAAATACTGCTATCTTGCACCCCCCAGCATCAAGGATCCCCACGATGTGGAGCCCGGGCGCTGGCGCTACAAGACCACCGTGAAGACCAAGCCGGAAATGACGGTCGCCGTTTCTCAGGACGGCATCCATTGGGAGATCCAGGACACTTTCGAAAGGATCGGTGACGAAAGCTGCGGCGCCCTCTACGACCGCGAAAACCAGGTCTACATCTCTCTCACGCGTAACCTATACCGCAGGCCCGCTTACGGAAATCAGGGAGCGAGCAGGCGAAACATCCTTCCTTATTTCAGGACGCATCGCACGATCCAGATGGCCCTCTCCAAGGATATGCTCCACTGGTCGCACCCCAGGCTGCTCCTGTTCCCCGATTCAGATGATCTGCCCGATGTGGAATTCAAGAGCCTGAGCCCGTTCAGATATGAAGACATGTGGATCGCCACCCTGGGCGCCCATCGTGAGACCCACGTGCCCACCGGGGACGATTCCGACAACCAGCTCGCCTACAGCCGGGATTTTCTGCACTGGCACCGCCTGAGTGGCAGGAAGACATTTATGCCGCCGGGCCCGGATGGAACCTGGGAAGACATCAACAACCAGTCTTTTAACTTTATTGTCCGCGACGATAAAATCCACATCTATTATGGCGGCAACGGCTGGCGCGACCCCTACACGTGCCACTCGATCGGGCTGGCGACACTCAGGCTGGACGGGTTTGTGTCGATGGAAACGCCGGCCCCGGTGAAGAAAATAAACGCCCCCGCTCGTGAAGGGACGCTCTTGACCAAATCGCTCTGGTCCACAGGAAATCGTCTGGTCATCAACGCGGATACGAAGGAAACCATCACGGCAGAGCTAACCGATCCTGACGGTCGAGTCCTTCCGGGATTCGGGCAGGCCGACTGTGAACCCTTTACCGGCGACAGCGTCCGGCACACCCTTTCCTGGAAAGGGCGTGAAGACATCGGAGGCCTGTTTCCGCTGCGGATCCGGTTCAGGATGCGGGACGCGCGGTTGTATTCGCTGCAAATCGTAGAAGACTGAATCACAAGAAAGGGGTTGTGATCATGGATTGGGTCGAAGTACCCGCATCCGAAGATATCAAGAACATCGGGGCGCGGAAGCAGCTGTTCCTGGATGACGAGATCATCGAGACGCACCGCTGGGTCACTCCTCGGACAGACAAATCAGCGCCCCTGCTCGTTGAGACCGCGGAGGAAACAGGGGCCAGAGTCGATGCAGAGAAGTCCAAAGGGACGGATGTCTCCATGGGCATTCCGGGGCACGTGCTGGTCGGCACGCAACACGTCTACCGGACACAGCACGAGCCGGTAAAACACTCCGAGAATCCGATCATCAAGAAAGACCGGCCCTGGGAAGGCCCATCGGACGACCTCCACCGCGTGTTCAGCGCCGTCGTCCACTATGACGAGGAAGAGGCGATCTGGAAGGCGTGGTACTGTTCCCTCGGCGGGGGAGAAGTAGGGGCGGACATGGTCCCGTCAGAAGCCCTGAAGAAGGTCGGTGTTTACACGCTCTATGCGACCTCGGAGGATGGGATTCACTGGGACAAGCCGGATCTGGGCCTGGTCGAGATCGACGGCAGCACGAAAAACAACGTCGTCTTCTTCAGGGACGATACCCGGTTCAACTTCGTCTACCCCGAATTCATTCGAGACCCACACGACGCCGAGCCTGGTCGCTGGCGATTCAAAGGCATGATAAAGACGAAGCCGGATCAGACGGTGGGCGTCTCGGCAGACGGGTTTCACTGGGAGGAGATTGGTACCTTCGAGAGGATCGGAGACGAAAATATCTACTGCCTCTACGACCGAGAGCACAGCCTTTATATCATGTTCACGCGAAACTACTATAGAAGACCCGAAACGTTTTCACAGAATCGGACACAGCGGACGTTCCAGATCGCCCTGTCGAAGGATATGCTGCACTGGTCACACCCCAGGATGATACTCCTCCCCGAGCCGCGTGATCCTCTGGACGGAGAGACCATCCACATCTGGCCCTTCAAGTACGAGGACCTCTACATCGGCATACTCGGCATTCGCAAGTCCGCCAGGATCGGGGGCGATATCGTCGACAATCAGCTCGTCTACAGTCGAGATCTCCTGCACTGGCATCGGATGGGAGAGCACAACCTGTTCATCCCGCAGGGGCCGGACGGGAGCTTCGACCACGTCAGCGCCGAGGGATTCTGTGTCGTTGTCCTGGACGAGGAAATACGGTTCTACTACGACGGTACTTCCCTGCACGAACAGGGACAGTGGGAAGAGATCGGTCTGGCGACGCTCAGGCGGGACGGCTTCGTCTCGTTGGACGCGCCCCCTCCCGGGATGGGGATCCCGAAGGAATCCACACTGCTCACAAAGCCGCTCTGGTCCACCGGAGGCCGTCTCGTCGTCAACGCCGCTGCGAAGGGCTACATCAACGCGGAGCTGACCGATCCCGACGGGCGCGTCCTACCCAGGTTCGGTCACGCGGACTGCGATGCGTTCACGGGAGACAGCCTCAGCCACACGTTTACCTGGAAAGGCCGCGAAGACATCAGCGGATGTTTCCCGCTGCGGATCCGATTCAGGATGCACGACGCTCAGCTTTACGCCCTTCAGGTTCAGCCCTGAGGAAGTTTCTGGTTTCGAGTTTTCTGATTCATATCAAATCAGTTGTGAGGTCACGCGAACGGCTTCCCGATTCTGGAGTAATGCAGTACTGGAGTGGTGGAGTATTGGGAAAACCAGCATCTTTACCTTGTCTCCCCATTACTCCACTACTCCAACATTCCATTCCCCCAACACTCGCGCTTTTATTTGGTTTTTCTCTGGACTCTTGACTCTGGACTGATCTGAAATGCGAGATACGAACTGGACCGAGGTCCCCGGGTCTGAGTACATCGTAAACATAGGTACTCGGAAGCAATTGTTCTTCGATGACGAGATCATCGAGACCCGCCGCTGGATTACACCTCACCCGAGCAAGTCTGCCGCGCTCCTCGTGGAGACCCCGGAGGAAACGGATGCCCTCCACAAAGCTGAATCGGAGAGAGGCACGGATGTGTCCGCAGGGATCCCGGGACACGTTCTGATGGGCACACATCACGTCCGCCGCACGCAGCATCGTCCGGTGAAGCATCCAGGGAACCCGATCGTGACGAGAGACCGTCCGTGGGAGGGGCCTTCGGCGGAACGATGGCGAATCATGAATCCCTTCGTGATGTTCGATGAGGAGGAAGAGATTTGGAAGATGTGGTACGGAACCCTTGGCGGACTCGAAGGAAGTGGTGATGACGCAAAAGGGGATCTGGCGAACGTCGGCTGTTTTACGCTCTATGCCACTTCCTTAGACGGGGTTGAATGGGAGAAGCCCGATCTAAGCCTGGTCGAGTTCGACGGCAGTGCCGCCAACAACATCGTCTACAAGAAGGACGGAGTGACCTATTGTTACCTGGCCCCCAACTTCGTCAAGGATCCACACGACGCGGAGCCGGGCAAGTGGCGCTACAAGGGATTCGTAAAGACGAAGCCTGACCAGAGCGTGGCGGTCTCCCCCGACGGCCTGCACTGGGAAATCATCGGAACCTTCCAGCGGATCGGTGACGAGAACGTAGGGTTCTTCTACGACAAGGAAAACAGCCTCTACGTCGGATTTACGCGCAACCTTTACCGAAAACCGGCCTACGGACGACCAACCTTTCCGCAGCTGAGATCCCACCGGACCTATACGACTGCTTTTTCGAAAGACCTGGTCCAATGGTCCCATCCCAGGCAGGTTCTCGCTCCAGACCGGGACGACTCGATGGACGCCGAGTTCGAGACGATCCTGGGCTTCTGCTACGAGGGCCTCTACCTTGCCGTGCTTGGCGTGAACCGGCGGACGGACGGCTTCGGCAACGCTTCGGACAACCAGCTGGCCTACAGCCGGGACGGTCTGCATTGGGAGCGAATGAGCGAGCGCAAAAGTTTCATGCTGCCGGATCCCGACGCGGGCTGGGAGGAACTGACCAACCAGCCGAGCTGCTTTGTCGTCCGGGATGACAAGATACACATCTATTATACGGGCTTCACCCTGCGTGGTGATTACACCTGCGAATCGATCGGCCTGGCCACGCTCAGGCTGGACGGGTTCGTCTCGTTGGATGGAATCAAGCGGAAAGGGGAGCAGTCAAAGGGGGTCCCGTATCAATCTACCCTGTTTACCAGGCCGCTCTGGTCCTCCGGGAATCGTCTGGTCGTCAACGCGGAAACGAAGGAGTATATCTCCGCGGAACTGACCGACCCGGACGGTCGGGTCATCCCCGGATTCGGTCAGGCAGATTGCGACACGTTTACGGGTGACAGCATTCGGCATACCTTCTCCTGGAAGGGTCGGGAGGATATAGGAGGGTTGTTTCCGCTGCGCATCCGGTTCAGGATGCGAGACGCAAGGCTTTACTCATTACAGGTAAGCGATCAGTAAGGAGCGAACGTGGACTCTGTAAACAGTTTTGTGTTGACGGATGTGGAGTGCGGAGTCTGGTCCGAATCCGTCAGGATAGATGAAGATGTGCTCCCTCTGGATGCCGGACAGGACTGGTCGGTAGAGAAGATAACGCTCAAGGGCGGTCTTCAGGACGGTATCGATCTCCTGACGGTGGACAACGGTCAGCTCTCCTTTCACATCGTTCCCACGCGCGGCATGGGCATCTGGAAAGGGGCCTACAGGGGCATTCATCTGGGGTGGGAATCTCCAGTAAAGGAACTGGTTCATCCCTCCCTCGTCGAGTTGAACGACCTCGGCGGTCTCGGTTGGCTGAAAGGGTTCAACGAGTGGATCGTCCGATGCGGGCTCACCAACAACGGTGCGCCCACGATCGACACGATCATCGACAACAACGGAAACGAATCGCAGGTCTCCCTGCCGCTGCACGGCAGAATTGCGAACCTCCCGGCCAGGCGCGTAGAAGTCCAGATCGAAAGGACACCGCCTTACCGCATCACAGTGATCGGGACCGTCGACGAGACGATGATGTTCGGTCCGGCACTGCGCCTCACCTCCCGAATTTCCACTAACGTGGGGTCAAACGCACTGACCATCTCGGATGAAGTGACTAACCTGAACCGGTCATCCGGCGAGATGCAGCTGCTCTATCACTGCAACTTTGGCACGCCGCTTCTCGAGTCTGGGTCCAGAGTCCTCGCGCCGATCAAAACGGTTTCTCCGCGCGATTCGCACGCCCAGAAGCAGATCAAGACCCTCGACCGGATTGCCGGACCGAAGCCAGGGTTCGTCGAGCAGGTCTATTTCTTCGATCTTGCAGGACGTCGGGGAAGTCGCGAGACAGTCGCGCTGCTCAAAAACAAACAGGGCGATTTGGGCGCTTCCTTACGATTCTCCCTCCGCGAAATGCCCTGCTTCACCTTGTGGAAGCACACGGCTGCGGACGGCTACGTGACAGGACTCGAGCCTGCGACCAACTTTCCGAACGCCAAACCCTTCGAACGGAGCAAAAGTCGGGTCGTGAATCTCGAGGGCGGGGAGACCCGCCGTTTTCACCTGACCGTCGCCGTCCACGACGCCCGTCGTCAGGTGCTGGAGGTTGAGCGGGAGATCAAGCGACTCCAGAAGGCCGTCCGCCCGAACGTCTGTCCCGAGCCACTCGCCCGACTTTCCCCCGAGGCCTGAATCGTCTTCACGACAGAGACAGCGTCGAAATCGCCGCCGCTTTCGACGAGAAGGTCTGGTGCAACAGAAGTGGCCTTCACGAGTTAAATGGGAGAAGGGGGCAGTGCCATTCGACCAAGGTTACAAGCTGTCTGGTAGGCCACGGCAGCCCCTGGATCGGAGGCGCAAAGGAAGGGTTGGGTCGATTCCTGGAAGGACTTGGGGTCTAATTCTTTAGAAATGTTACCAAAATCAAGACGGGAGTTCCTGAGAGACCTCGGAATTCTGGGCGCGGGACTGTTTCAGGGGAGTGCCCTGCTTTCCTGCTCCGGTCCTACTGCACCCGTTTTCGAACACCAGGAAGTGGGTCCGCTCATTAACGGTTATGTCTACGACCCTATCTTCCTCGAACACACGGTGTCAGTCTCTCCCGAGCACGCCGGAAGACTCGAAGCCATCATGGCGCACTTGAAGCTTTATCGGGCACTGGACGCCCTGGAGTCGGTTCCCGCTCGCCCAGCCACAGAAGCAGAGCTCACTGCCGTCCACGCACCCACATACTTGGAGACTATCAGAAAGTCGATACAGGAAGGCTACAGATACCTGGATCCGGACACCTACCTTACGCCTCGAAGCTTCGAGGCGGCGACTCACGCGGTCGGCGGCCTGATAGACCTCACTCTGGCCGTTACGAGGGGCCAGATCCGCAACGGCTTCGCCCTGGTCCGTCCCCCAGGACACCACGCCCTCCCTGATCGGTCCATGGGCTTCTGTTTAGTCAACAACGTAGCTGCCGCGGCCAGGGCCGCTCAAACCCAGGGTGAGCTCACCCGTGTGGCGATCGCGGATTTCGACGTCCACCACGGGAACGGCACGCAGGCCATATTCGAGGCAGACCCGAGTGTGTTCTTCGCGTCCGTCCACCAGCATCCATTGTTTCCCGGTACAGGAATGGTGGAAGAAATCGGGCGGGGAGAAGGAACCGGAGCAACCTTAAATATCCCGATACCCCCAGGTGTCGAGGACAACGCGATGAAGGCGGTCTTTGAACAGGTCCTGCTACCCGGCTTGAGAAGATTCAAGCCGGAACTGATCATCGTCTCTGCTGGGTTCGACGCGCACTGGGCCGATCCCCTGGCCGAGCTCGGGATATCGCTCTCAGGTTTTGGATGGATGTCACGGACCCTGATCGACCTGGCGGATGAATTATGCGAGGGAAGGATCGTCTTTTCTCTGGAGGGTGGATATAATCTCGAGGCACTGAGCTGGAGTGTTTACCACTCAATCAGGGCGCTACGTGGAGCCGATTTTTTCGAAGACCCGATGAAGACCCCTGAGCAGAGAGAGCCGGACATATCAGATCTTCTAGGTGAAGTGAAAAAGATCCACAACCTGAGCACGTGAAAATTTCAGACGTATTCTCAGTCTCCCTCAATTTCGTATTGAACGGTAACGGTAGCGTTCACCTGAATCGGACCCGCTTCGATCGGCGTAGCCGCTGCGTGGAACTCCCTTACAGAAACACCCCTTGGCGCTGGCCGGCCGCCCGAGGTGCTGATCCGAACTGGCGGCCCGAGACGGCGTCCCGCAGCGCGCGCTATCGCCTCGGCCTGAATCTTTGCGCGCTTCACTGCCTTTTCTAGCGCTTCCAGATACGCCTCCTCGGGCTCTCGCAGCTCAAAGTTCAGGCTGTTGACCCGGTTCGCTCCTGACTCGATCGCGCGGTCGATCACCGAACCGACGCGCCGAATCGAATCGATCCTCGCCTCGACCATGTTTTGGGCCATGAATCCGATCGGATCCGGATCCCGGTTCCCCCGCTCACCGCGGTCGTACTGCGGCGTCAAGCGGTACGCCAGCGTCCGAATTGCACTCTTTTTCAGCCCCATCGCCCGAAGCGCTCCGATCAGGGCGCTCATCTTCTCCGCATTCCGGTCTGAGGCGACCTCCGCCGTCTGGGCGGTGGTCTCGACGGCCAGCGTAAGCCGCACTTGATCTGCCTGCCGATCTACACTCGCACTGGCCGTCACCTCAATCGTCTCTCTCTGGTCCCCTGTATGTGCATAGGCCAGTTGCGGAACGGCCATCGCGACGATTAGGCATAAGAACCCTCTCATATTGCCCTCCAAATCGAAACTGCTATTCAAGACTGAAATAGGTCCCCTGAACACACGTCACACCGTCCGGTTCCTGCCCGTAGTAGCAGCAAAATAGCTTGCCCGGTTCGTACTCGATCGTAGTCGGGTAACCCAGGTCCCCATTGGGAAGGTCGTGCCGGATCACGATCTCGCGCTCGACCTTCCACGACCTCCCCCCATCCTCCGAAATGCACGCACGGATGCCAAAGGGCTCCTTTCGACGTCCGTATGAGCAGAGGAGCCTGCCGTCCTCCAGGACAAGCAGGTGACCGGGATGGCCGTAGATCGACGTTTGTTCTGGTATGCTCCAGGTGCTGCCCCCATCGCTCGAGCGACAGCCGTAGAGATGCCCTGAAGATCGGCTTTCTCGCAGGATGTAATAGAGCTCCCCGGGACCGACTTCGGCCAGGTGGGGTTCAGAAAACTCGACTTCGGGCCGATCGACAACCGTAACGGGCGGACTCCACGATCGAGCGAAGTCTGTGGAGAAGACGACGTAGCAGCTCCCGTAGTGTGGCGTCAAATGTTCGGTCACCGCGTAGGCCACGCGTCCATCTTGAAGCTCTACCACGCCCGTGCGCGTAAAGCCTGTTTGAAACGGGCCAGTCTCTATCTTGACCGTTTCTTCGAACGTCTCTCCAAGATCTGTACTCAAATGGGCGTAAAGCCCGTGTTCTCCGCGTGCCCACGTATAGCTGGCATCCGCCCAGTCCGAATCCTCAAACGCTTCTGTCCAGCCTCTCTCCGGAAGGTGGATGGCGATCCGTTTACCTTCATCCCGCTGCCGCTTCGCCAAACCGAGAGGGTACCATGCCATGCGCGTTTCCGTCAGAACCACGGTCCCATCGCTCGGTTGAGCGATGCCCGGACATTCGGTACCGTACCAGTCGAAATCAGGAGCAAACGTCGGCGGTCCCCAGGTTTCACCCAGATCGCTCGTTCGAGTGACAAGCGTTCGGAAGAGCGGATCGCCGGGGGGATGCTGACGGGGCTCCCGCCGCCGCGAGTGGTTGAAGGCTGCGATCCACGCTCCGTTATCCAGCCTGGTAATCGAAGGATGAGAGATGTACGCGAAGTCATCTTTATGGACAATCGTGGTCCTGCCGACCTTCGAATTTGACATCTGTCTTGTCCCTTTCGTTGCTAGGCCTCACTGTAGCCGAGCGTGACGAGGATGCAGGGGCCGCCCGTGATGACGGAGAGCCCGAGCGATTCGGCTCGGGTGACCGCTTCGGGGCTCTCTGCACCGGGCTGCATCCAGAGGTGACCGACCCCTGCAGCTGCTGCTTCCTCCACAATGCCCTCGGTGATCACCGGGGGAGTAATAATTGAAACGCGCTCTACCCTCTCAGGAAGAGCATCAAGGCGCGGATAGCAAATCAGTCCTTCGATCTCCGATTGATTCAGGTTTACCGGGTAAGCCGTCAGGTCGTGCTGTCGATAACACCGAAGCACCTTGTTCCCGTACTTTTCGCGATCTCTGGAAGCGCCCACCACGGCGTAAGGACCGCTGGCCAGAAACGCCTCGATCTTTTCGTCTAAGTTCACGAGCACCTGCTTCCGTTAGTCGTTTGTCCGGTCCAGGAATGTTTGAACGGCCTGCTTTCCCCCCTGGAGTATGGGTGCTCCGTCGCTCGTCAGAACAGGATCGAAGTCGTAGTCCAGCAGTACCTCGATCCCGGTCCTAGCTTTAGCGATGTTTTCGTATTTCTCGGCCGGTAGCAGGTTGAGTTCTCCTGGAGGGTTTCCGATGAGCGCGTCACCCAGAATTAGTACGCCCGGTGTTCTGCGAAGCAGAAGCGCAGACTCACCGGGCGACTTGTTGTCCGGGATATGGATCACCTCCAGCCCGCCGGGGAGGATGTCCCCGTGTCCGAACGTGTGATCCAGGTCCGCCTCGATCAAAGTGGCGTCCTTCTCGTGCATCCAGATCTGAGCGTCGTACTCATCTCTACAGGAAGCGATCTCCCGTTCGTGATCCCGGTTTGTCACGATGATGTGGGCAGGCCTTCCGAGCTTCGCGATCTGATCTTCGTCCTCATCCCGCATCGGCGGCGGATCGATCAGCAGATTCCCATCATCGGAGAGGACCAGCCATCCGTTGAAATCGAACCCCTTTTCCTCTGAGAACCAGAACCAGGTGTGAATGCCTCTAAGGATCTCTCTCATGTCCTACCTCCGCTCCCCCTGGCCGCGGGGATGCCTCAGACTGGTAGATCGATCTCAAGCACGTTTCGCCGGCGTGTGGAAATACGCCGAGATCCGACCCTCCCCTTTATCCAGCCGGAATCCTGACCGTGACCGTGGACCCCTCGCCGATCGTGCTGTCGACCGCGATATTTCCGCTATGTTTTTGCACTATGTTGTAGCTGATGGAAAGACCCAGACCCGTCCCTACTCCGACCCCGAGGGTGGTGAACCCGGGGTCGAAGATCTTGTCCAAATGTTCTGGCGGAATGCCTTTCCCCGTGTCTGAAATCTTGACGACGACATCGGGAGATTCCTCGAACGTCTCGATCGTGATCGTCCCCGACTCCTCAATCGACTGAATCGCGTTCCTCAAAACGTTCATGAACACCTGGTTCAGCTCTCCCGGCTGGCAGTAGATCTGGGGAATGTTGTCTAGCCGCTTGACGACCGAGATTCGGCCGTCGAATTCGCGCTGGAAAAGATTCAGGATGTTTTCGATTCCCTCTCGAAGATCCGCCTTCTTGAACTCGGACTCATCCAGGCGCGCAAAGTTCTTCAAACTCTGCACTGTCTCTGTAATGCGCTCCCCGGCGGTTGCCGCGGTCTGATTATTCTCTCCAAACAGCCTCAGCAGCCTCTGAAACCGGCTGTTTTCCTTGATCGCAGGCCCGCCTTCGCTCCGATCTATCACGTCCACCATTCTATCCACGCATCGCTTCAACACATCGATGGCGCTGTTGATGGCGCCTATCGGGTTGTTGATCTCGTGGGCAACGCCAGCCACCAGATTGCCCAGCGCCGCCATCTTCTCTGACTGTACAAGCTGGGCCTGTTTCTCTCGCAACTCGCGGGTGCGCTCTTGAACGCGCTGCTCCAGCTCATCGATCTGTTCATCACGTGTGTCCTTTACAACCGTCAGTCGAACACGTTCGGGAACGGTATAGATCAGGTCTCGATCCACAAAGACGACTTCAAAGATGTAGCTCCCGGTTGGAAGACGCTCGTACTCCACGCGACCCAGATGAGTGTTTCTCCATTCCTCCTCAAATCCCTTCAGTC
Organism: Candidatus Latescibacterota bacterium; assembly: GCA_965248435.1. Lineage (GTDB taxonomy): Bacteria > Latescibacterota > UBA2968 > UBA2968 > CBDFJH01. The sequence continues at coordinate 3,283,282 of OZ252100.1, read as the reverse complement.
GATATCGATAGACCATGGCCTCAGGCCGTGTCTTGAAACTCATCCCGTGAAATTCGATCGCGACCAGACCTGTAGCCTCAGCAACTTCGACCTCTGAAGGCCGTTCATATCTCTGGTCCGCGGCCACGGCATCGATGAACATCGCAGGAGGCGAGGGCGAAATGGGTCGATAGCGCGTGATGCCGCTGTCCAGACCGAACCAGAGTCTCCCTTTACGATCCTGCAGCATCGCACCCACTGTGTTGCCAGCCAGGCCATCCTCTTGCGTGAGTGTTTGAAAGACCTGTCCGTCGTATCGACTCACGCCCCCGCCGCTTGTTCCGAACCAGAGCACCCCGTCCTCATCCTGCAGAATGGACCAGACATGGTCTGCCGCAAGACCCTCCTTAGAAGTGAACGTCTCGAAAGACTCGCCGTCAAAACGCGTGACGCCGCTCCCGCCGGTCCCAAACCAAACGTTTTCGTCACGATCCTGGTAGATCGTCCAGATGCTGTTTGAAGCCAGTCCGTCTTCTGTCGTGAACGTCGGGCCAGAATCCCCCGTGCTCGTCAACGGGTCAAATCGGCTTACACCCCCGAAGGTTCCGATCCACAGGTTTCCGTCCCCGTCCGTCAGGCTGGCTCGGATTCGATCGTGCGCCAGGCCATCGCGGGTGGTGAACGTCTTGAAGCGACCCTGTCCCGAACCTTGGCGAGGATCATAGCGGCTCAACCCGACAAATGTGCCGAACCAGAAGATGCCGTCCGAGTCCTGATCGATCGTCCTCACCATATTGTGTGCAAGGCCGTCATTTTCGCTGAACGTCCTGAACGTCTTACCGTCATATCGCACGACTCCATCGCCCCAGGTTCCGAACCAGAGGTTGCCCTGCATATCTTGAAACATCGAGCTCACCATGCTACCGGGTAGTCCATCTCTTTCCCCAAACGTGTGGAAGGATCGACCATCGTAGCGCGTTACGCCGCGCGTTGCGCCTCCCCAGGGGGCGAACCAGACATTGTGGTCCCGATCATCCAAAAAGCAAAAAACGCTACGCTCAGCATCGTCCTCCCCTGCGATCAGGGTCGTAAACGTCTCGCCGTCATACCGATTCACGCCGCTTAACGTGCCGAACCAGAAATGTCCTTCAAGGTCCTGAATGATCGACCAGACTCGGTCATTCGCCAGCCCGTCCCTCTCTGTGAAGTTCGTAAAGGTCTCACCGTCGTAGCAGCTCGCGCCTCCGAACGTCCCGAACCATAGACACCCCTCCCGATCCTGGAAAACCGAGTTGACCCCGACACTCACCAGGCCATCTTCCACGCCGAAATTCGTAAAGTTCTCCCCGTCAAATCGACTCACACCAGCCGAGTACGTCCCAAACCACAAATCTCCATCCCTGTCACAGAAGATCGAAAGGATCCAGTTATCCGGCAGACCCTCTCGAGTCGTGAATGAGGTGAAAATTCGACCGTTGTATCGGCTGAGGCCCACCTCGGTTCCAAACCAGAAATGACCGTTTTGATCCTGAAAAATGACAGTCACGGAATTGCCGACAAGACCATCCTCCTTGGTAAGGGTCGTGAATGCCTGGCCGTCAAACCGGCAGACCCCTTCGTCGGTCCCGAACCACAGACTTCCGTCCTGGTCCTCATAAACCGCGGAGACTTCATCGTTCGGCAACCCATCCTTCGTCGTGTAATTGACAAAGCTCTTCCCATCGTACATGCTGACCCCGCCCTCGGTGCCAAACCAGAGATTTCCATCCCCGTCCTGGAAAATCGCCGAGACCTCGTTGTGTGCCAATCCCTCCTTCGTGGTGAGGGTCGTGAAGCTCTGGCCATCGAACCGGCTGACCCCACCCCCGAACGCGGCAAACCAGAGGTAGCCTTCTCTGTCTTGAAGAATGGACATGATAAACCCACTCACGAGTCCATCTGTCGCGTCGAACGTGCGCCAGTGCCCTTTCCCGCGTTGAAGCAAGGCTGGTGTCCCGGGTCCTGAAGGGGCCTCCTTCAGCTCCAGAGTAGTCGGGATCATCCCATCCGCGCCGGCATTCCCAAAGCGAGCCCCCAGTTCCCTCAGCACCTGCTGCCACGTTGTGTCTGCCTGAAGCACCTCCCGCCTCTTGGCGACGGCGGCCGGATTCTCCACTTCAAACTGCTCACTGAACACGTCAGCACACGCGAAGGGTCCCGGCTTCACCTTCAGTCCGTGCCGTTCCAGGATGGGTACGACCCCTTCCCGATACAGTGCCTCGAACTCATCCCTGCGTTCGGGAGGCACCTTGAATGACAATCTGACAATCGTTTGCCTCATAGGCGCTCCAGGGACCGCTCAGTCCGCTCTTGGATCGGCCCCGGTCGGCCGGCTTTTCCCTTGATGTCCCGGCCTCCTCAGGATATAATTAGCGATGTAAGAAATATGCGCCCTCTCATATGCTGCCTTCGATCGTTTTTTTGAGAACCACAGCGCTGTTTCGCTCCTGATCTTTGGCGGCAAAAACAAAAGTGATCGTGCCCCGTTTCGCCTTTCGGGCCAGGTCTTGCAATGAATCACGAATCTCTTTCCGTTTAAGTTCCGCGCGATACCGCTTTCGAAATTCAGGCCACTTGGATGGGTCGTGACCGTACCACTTTCGAAGATCGGGACTCGGTGCCAGTTCTTTTAACCATTCATCCAGGCAGGCCTTTTCTCGCTTCATCCCCCTCGGCCACAACCGCTCCACGAGGTATCGTTCGCCGTCTGCCGCGTCCGGCGCTTCGTAGATTCGCTTGAGCTTGATCATGAAGAAAGGAGGCCCGTCTTGAATCCAGTCGAAATCAACGCCTGGGCAGTGCTCGTTTCTGCGATCGCCACGTTCGTTCTCGGAGGCCTATGGTATTCACCCATCCTGTTTGGAAAGCTCTGGATGAAGACTCGCGGCCATTCCGAATCCCAGCTCGAGGCCATGAAACAGAGCGTAAATCGAGCCTACCTGGTCTCCTTCCTTTGTTACATTTTTATGGCCGTCGCGTTCTCCGCGCTCGTTTCATTTACGGGTGTATCTACACCCATTCAGGGTATCGGTCTGGGTATTCTCATCTGGGTGGGTTTTGCTGCGACGATTGGGCTCACCGGAAACATGTTTTCGCAAGACAAGATCTCGGCCTATCTGATCGATTCTGGCTACCAACTGGCCTACCTCATCCTCATGGGCCTGATCCTGACCCTGTGGGCCCCAGGGGTGGCGGAAATCCAAAGTCAGTAGGAGAAAATGATGCCGAAAAAGTACTGGCTGATGAAATCAGAACCCAATGAGTTCTCTTTCGATGATCTCAAAGTGGAGCCCGATTCAACGGCGCATTGGGACGGCGTACGTAACTACCAGGCCCGGAACTTCATGCGCAACGAGATGAAGAAGGGGGATCTTGTCCTGTTTTACCACTCCAACTGTGACCCTCCAGGGGTTGTCGGAATCGCTGAGGTCGTTAAGGAAGCCTACCCCGACCATACCGCCTGGGACCCTAAAGATAAGCACTTCGACCCCAAGACCACAAAGGACAATCCCGTCTGGTTCATGGTCGAAGTCAAATGGAAGAAGGCATTCAAACGATTCGTCTCCCTTCACGAGTTGAAAGAGACACGTGAACTAAAAGACATGAAAGTCGTTCAGAGGGGTCAGCGCCTCTCCAACCCGTCACCCGTAAAGAATTTGACAAGGTATGCAAAATGGGCAGCAAGCGATGAATTTACCTGAACTTTGCAGGCTGGGTGTCAATGATGAACGCTAAGAAAAAACTGTTTCTTCTGGATGGAATGGCGCTGGCGTATCGCAGTCACTACGCCATGATGAGAAATCCGCCCACAACTTCCACCGGAATGAACACAGCCACCGTCTTCGTCTTCACGAACACCCTGCTGGACATCCTGCTGAATGCGAAACCGACTCACCTGGCTGCCGTCTTCGATACCCCAGAGCCTACCCACCGCCATCGGATCTTCCCCGAATACAAGGCCCAGCGAGCGGCAATGCCGGAGGATTTGAGCGTTGCGCTTCCCTATCTCTTCAGACTCTGCGAGGCCTTCAACCTGAACGTCATCAGAGTCCCGGGATGGGAAGCGGATGATGTCATCGGCACCCTCGCCAAGCAGGCCGAAGAAGAGGACTTCAGCACCTTCATGGTGACACCGGACAAGGATTTCGGCCAGCTCGTTTCGGAGAGAACCGTCATCTGCAAACCCGGGCGGACCAGCAGCGGTCTGGAAATACAGGGTATAAACGAGATTCTGGAAAAGTGGAAAATCGACAAAGTGGAGCAGGTGATCGATATCCTTGGGCTCACCGGCGACACCAGCGACAACATACCCGGAGTACCCGGAATCGGGGAGAAAACGGCGCAAAAGCTCATCGGGGAGTATGGAAGTGTTGAAAATCTGTTGGATCACATCGACGATCTGAAGGGGAAACAGAAGGAGAACCTCTCCACGTATCGAGAACAGGCACTGTTATCCAAGAGCCTCGTCACCATCGAACAACAGGTGCCTTTGGATTTGAAACCGAAGGATCTTAAACTGAAGGACTGGAACGAGAGCGCCTTAAAGAGCCTGTTCAAGGAACTCGAGTTTAAGGTTATTGGAAAGCGGTTGTTCGGGAATGATTTCGAGGCGGACGTCACTGCCGCTGCAGAGGACGAAACTCCGGACAATTTGAAAACGATTCAAGATTTGCCTCACGATTACAGACTCGTCGATTCGCTAAAAGAACGACAGGGCCTCGTCCGAGAACTTTGCAAGCAGAAGGAATTTTGCTTCGATATAGAAACTACGGAGCTGGACGCGAAGGCCTGCGGTCTGGTGGGTCTCGCCTTCTCATTCAAACCTCATACAGGATTCTATGTGCCGCTTCCTGAAGATCGGGATGGAGCAATCGAAATTCTCGAAGAGTTCGGCGAACCCCTGTCAAACTCCTCCATAGCAAAAATTGGCCACAATCTTAAATTCGATTTGAGTGCCCTATTCTGGCACGGTCTGAAAGTCGAAGGGCCCCTCTACGACACGCTGGTTGCAGCTCACCTGGCAGTGCCCGATCTCCGTCGAAACCTGGATTCCCTCTCTCAGACCCTGCTCCAGTATCGGCCCATGCCCATTTCTGATCTGATCGGAGAAAAGGGGAAAGAGCAACTGAGCATGCGCGATGTAGCGCCCGACCGGGTAGCAGATTACGCCGCGGAAGATGCCGACATCACGCTTCAACTTTGGAAAATACTGCAATCCAAAATTAAGGAGATGAATCAGGAGAAGGTCTTCCACGAGGTGGAGAGCCCCCTCATCCCGGTCCTGGTGGACATGGAACACAGCGGCATTCGCCTCGACGTGGAGGTCCTGAAGACCCTTTCCCAGGACCTGGGACAGGAGATTGAGGAGACCGCGAAAAGGATATTCGAACTCGCGGGCGAAGAGTTCAATCTCAACTCGCCAAAACAGATGGGTACCATCTTCTTCGAAAAGCTCCAGCTCGACCCGAAGGCGAGGCGTACGCAGAAGACAAAACAGTATCAGACGAATGAACGTGTGTTAACCCGTTTGGCCAACCGGCACGAGATCGCCCAAAGAGTGCTTGAGTACCGGGAATGCACGAAGCTCAAATCCACCTACCTGGACATGCTGCCTGGGGCCGTCTTCCCGGAGACCGGTCGCGTGCACACCACATACGAACAGGCCGTCACAGCGACCGGGAGGATGCAGTCCAGTAACCCCAACCTCCAGAACATCCCCATTCGGGGTGAGCAGGGCCGGGAAATTCGAAAGGCCTTCGTGGCGAAAAACGAAGACTTTACACTCATGTCTGCGGACTATTCACAGATCGAGCTGCGGATCTCTGCGGAACTGAGCGGGGATAAAGGGATGCTGAGAGGATTTGAAGACGGAGAGGACATCCACACGACCACGTCCATGAAGATCTATGATGTGGACGCTGAACAGGTTACTGCCGAAATGCGGCGAAAGGCCAAAACCGTCAACTTCGGCATCATCTATGGAATCTCCGCCTTTGGTCTGGCCGACCGGTTGGACATCAGTCGTGCCGAAGGAGCGAGCTTGATCGAGCACTACTTTGAACAGTATCCGGGCGTCCGGGACTACATGGATCGGACGGTCGAATTTGCGAGGGAACACGGATTCGTGGAGACCATGACGGGACGGCGCCGATACATCCACGATATTCATTCACGCAACGCCCCCGCGCGAAATGCTGCCGAACGCAACGCCATCAACTCTCCGATACAGGGTTCAGCTGCGGACATGATCAAGATTGCGATGGTCAATATCCATAGGGCCCTCGGGGAACGCGACCTCAAAACAAAAATGCTGCTTCAGGTACACGACGAGCTCGTTTTCGATCTGCACAAGGGCGAGGGCGATACCGTAGCGCCGTTGGTCAAAGACGCAATGCTGAACGCGATCCCGCTGAAGGTCCCGATCGTCGTGGAGATTGGCTTCGGGGAAAACTGGCTGGACGCACACTAGACCCGGCGATCAATCCTCTCCTTTCAGGGCCTTTCCCCATCGAAGCGCGGAAAGCCCGAATTTGTCCCTCAGCGAGTCGATCGTCCTCTGAACGCGTTCATCCTTTTCCACATTCGTTTTCCAAAGACTCAGTTGACGTTCCTCGAGGCTGAGTCTGCTCGCACTCACGCCCAGAAGACGGACCCTTTGGCCACGTTGCCACACCTGCTTGAGAAGCTGCTTGGCACAGTCATAGATAATGTTGTCGAGGTCCGTCGGCGCTTTTAGGGTCATCTGGCGGGACAGTGTCGAAAAATCGGAAAGACGATACTTTAGAGAGATCGTGCGACACGTCATGCCTTCGCTGCGGAGTCCGCGGCCCACACCTTCCGAAAGTGAAAGCAGCGTTGCCTGCATGACTTCAGGATCGAGCACGTCCTGAGCAAACGTCGTTTCCTTGCTCACTGATTTCGTCTCTCTATCGGCTTCAACGACGCTGTCGTCGATCCCTCTGGCATAACGAACCAGATGGCCTCCGTAGACCCCAAGATGCCGGATCAGCTCCGCCTCGGGTCTTTCGAGCAGGTCGCGAACCAGACGAATTCCGAGGCCTTCCAGGAGGTCAGCCGTCCTGGGGCCCACGCCCCAAAGGGCGCGAACGGGCAGGGGTGCCAGGAAAGCCGCTTCCTCTCCTGGCGGAACGACCATAATCGCGTTCGGCGGACCGTTCGTCTTTGCGGACGACTTACCGATGTTATTGGCAATCTTTGCGACCATCTTGTTGGAGGCGACTCCAAGAGAATTCGGCAGCTTAAACGCCTCCCTGATGGAATTCTGGAGCTCCCGAGCGATCTCCTCGCCCGGTCTTGGGTCCGAAGATGCATCCAGGAAGGCCTCGTCGATCGAGATCGGCTCAACAAGAGGCGTCAGGGTGGTGAGCCTTTCCATAACCTTCCTGGAAACCCTTCCGTACTCGCCGTGTCGGCTTGAGACGATGATCAGACCCGGACACAACTTGACCGCCCTGGCCATGGGCATCGCCGAATGAATACCGAACTTTCGGGCGGCGTAGGAGCAGGACGCCACTACCCCGCGGCCTTCGGGACGTCCTCCCACCGCGAACGGTTTACCCCCCAATGAGGGATCATATTGCTCCTCGACCGCGCAAAAGAAGGCGTCCAGGTCTAGATGGATAATCTTTCGGGGGCCCAAAATTGTGCTTCTCCCTTTCGTCACAACCGTACTATTATCGATAAAATCTAGACAAATACCCCTCCACGAACAATGAGTTCATACAACAGTCTGTCGCTGTTTCATCCTACCGTTGCCGACTGGTTTCTGAGCCGCGTCGGTGAGCCAACCGATCTACAGGCGCGCGCCTGGCCGGAGATTGCGAAGGGTGGGAACGTCCTCGTTACCGCCCCCACCGGAAGCGGTAAGACGCTCACAGCCTTTCTTTGGGCGATCGACCAATTCGCAACGGCCCACTGGTCAACCGGTCAAACGAAGGTGCTCTACGTCTCCCCGCTCAAGGCGCTCAACAACGACATCCAGAGAAATCTCCTTCGACCCATCGCGGAGCTCCAGGACCGCTTCGAATCTGCCGGTGAGCCTTTCCCCGCGCTTCGTGTGCTCACACGAAGCGGCGACACGCCGCAATCCGAACGTCAGCGGATGCAGCGCCATCCCCCCGAAATTCTGATCACGACCCCTGAAAGTCTGAACCTGCTCCTGAGCTCTCGGGGAGGGAGATCTTTCCTCACCCAGATCTCAACCGTCATACTCGACGAAATCCACTCCGTGGTAGGCGCCAAGCGCGGCGTTCACCTGATCACGGCCGTCGACCGACTCGTACCGCTCTGCGGGGAATTCCAGCGCATCGCGCTCTCCGCGACCATCCGTCCCGCAGAGCGCGTATCCGACTTCATCGGCGGATTCAAGATGGAGGGCGACCACGTTGCGCCGGCCTACGTCCCAAGGAAAGTCTCAATCGTCCGCTCGAATGAAACGAAGCGGTTCGATGTCAAAGTCCGCTTCCCGCTCAGGGAGCCGGATCGCACGGCCGAAGACCCCGTCTGGCGTCCGCTCGTTGATGAGTTCAAACAGATCATCAATCGAAATCGTTCCACCCTCCTCTTCGCCAACAGCAGAAGGCTCTGTGAGGAGCTTACTCTCAAGATCAACGATGGAGAAAATCATCCCGTCGCGTATGCACACCACGGATCTCTCTCGCGTGAGATCAGGGCCGAAGTGGAAGGAAGGCTGAAGGAAGGGACGCTGAGGGCGATCGTTGCAACGAACTCCCTGGAACTGGGGATCGACATCGGAACGTTGGACGAAGTCGTGCTGATTCAGAGTCCTCCCTCCGTGTCTTCGGCGATCCAGCGTATCGGCCGGTCCGGCCATCGGGTGGGAGAGGTCAGCAGGAGTGAGATCTTCCCTACCCACAATCAGGATCTTCTCGAAGCCGCGGTCCTATCCTCAGCGGTCCGTTCCGGTGACATCGAAAAAATTCAACCGTTGCGATGTCCCCTCGATGTTCTCGCCCAGGTCATCATCTCCATGGTCGGCATCGAAACGTGGGACATCGACCAACTCTTCAACCGACTCCGCACGAGCCATCCGTACAACGAACTGGAGAGGGGGCACTTCGATCTGGTATTGAACATGCTGGCCGGTCGGTACGCCGAGAACCGGATAAGAGAGCTGAACCCACGCGTCTCCATCGATCGAATCGACAGCACCGCAAGCGGAAGATCCGGTGCGCTGCAGGCCCTCTATATGTCCGGCGGAACGATCCCGGATCGGGGCTACTTCCATCTCCGACACAACGACTCGAATGCGCTGATCGGTGACCTCGACGAAGAATTCGTATGGGAGGCCTCCGTCGGGCAGATGTTCGCATTCGGCAGTCAGAAATGGAAAATCCAGCGGATTACTCACAACGACGTATTCGTCTCGCCCGGCAACCCGGGAGTTTCCGGCCTGCCCTTTTGGAAGACCGAAGGCAGGGACAGAGATTTCCATTTTTCTGAGCTCATCGCCCTGTTCCTGGAAGAGGCAGACGATCGACTCGATGACGCGAACTTTATCGCGTCACTCCAGACTGACCACTGTCTGGACCACGAAGCGGCCGACCATCTGACCGAACACCTAAAGAGACAGAAGGAAGTCACAGGCTGCAGTTTGCCACACAGACACCACCTGGTCGTCGAAACCATGCCCACGGGTCCCGGCGGCGCCCCGGGCAATCAGGTCGTCGTCCATACCCTCTGGGGTGGGAAGGTCAATCGACCCTTCGGGATGGCACTCGAATCGGCCTGGGAACGCCGCTTTGGGCTGCAGCTCGAAGTCTACGCGCAGAACGACTCGGTCGTGCTCGTATTGCCGCATCAGGTGACCGGCGAAGAGATCCTTTCACTCGTGACCCCATCTACCCTGGAATCCCTCCTGAGGAACCGACTTGAGCGGTCCGGGTTCTTCGGGGCAAGGTTCAGGGAGGCCGCGGGCAGGGCGTTGCTGATGAATCGGAGGAGATTTAACGAGCGAATGCCGCTCTGGCTGAGTCGGCTGAAATCCAAGAAGCTGCTCGATTCGGTCCTGCGGTACGAAGATTTCCCGATCCTGCTCGAGGCGTGGCGCACCTGTTTGCAGGACGAATTCGACTTGGACAGCCTTCAGATCCTCCTCTCGGAACTCGAATCCGGCGCCATTTCGTGGAGTGAGGTGCATGCCCAGCAGCCGAGCCCTTTCGCTCAGAATCTATCCTGGGGCCAGATCAACCAATACATGTATGAAGACGACCGTCCGGATACGGGGAAAACATCCAGACTGAAGGGAAGTTTGCTCAGAGATCTGGTCTTCATGCCGGGTCTACGTCCCACCGTCAGTAAAGAACTGGTCGAGCGCTTTGAACTGAGTCGAAAAAGGCTGATTCCCGGATACCCGCCCGGCACGGCCCGCGAGCTCGTCGAGTGGGTCAAAGAACGGGTCGCGATTCCCACCTCCGAGTGGGAACAGCTGGAAGCAGAGATCAAACGGGACCAGGCCGAAGACGCGGACCTCATCTTGAAATCAGCACAGGAGAGGCTCGTCTACCTGGAAGCCCCCGACGCTAGGGAACCCCTTGTCGTATCGCTCGAAGCGTTCCCTCGTCTGCTCAAGGGCTTTTTTGAGAACGCGGAAGGTATTCGTTTAAGTCGATTCGGGCCCGAATCGGCCGAGCTCCCACATGCGACAGACCTATCCGAAGGCACAGATGAATTGTTGACGACGCTGCTTTCGGAGTGGATCCAGTTCTATGGACCGATCTCGATCGACTTCGTATGCGACACGCTGGGAATCGAACCGAAGCGTCTCCAACCCGCGCTGGAAGACCTCTTCGACTCAGAAAGACTCGTCTCCGGCAGGCTTGTCCTGAGTTCGGAGGACGACCTGATTTGTGACAGTGAAAATTTCGAAGTCCTGTTGCGGATGAAGCGGTCAGAGGCCGTGCCTCCCTTCGAGCCCCTCAACATCGGATCCCTCTTTTTGTTCTTCGCTGCGTATCATGGAATCACGAATCCGCAGCCGACCGTCGAAGCGCTGTCGGAACGCCTGCAGCAACTCCTCTGCCTGCCGGCTGCGGCAGAACTCTGGGAGTCCGAGATCCTGCCCGCGAGGATGAGCCCCTACTCGACGTCCAACCTCGAAAACCTGATGCAGGAATCCGGCTTGATGTGGGTCGGGTGTGGAAACCGCCGAGTCGCATTCTGTTTTGACGATGACGTGGATCTGGTTCTTGATCCAGAATCTGACAAAGATGAGACCCCCACCCTTGAGGTGGACGACCTCTTTCCGGATACGTCGGCACGCTATCCCTTCCAGGCGCTCTTGAGATCGACAAAGACGACCGCATCCGCCCTGTCCGAACGCCTTTGGAGTGCGGTCTGGAGTGGCCAGGTCACCAACGACACCTTTTCGACGTTGCGTCGGGGTATCGAGAACAAATTCGACGTTCTGGATCCAACTGAATCCTACGAAGCGAAAGGACGCCTTTCTTCCAGGGGATTCAGAAGCTGGAAGCGCTCCGCACCCTTTTCGGGCAATTGGCATAGGCTCAATCAGACGGAGAACAGTACGGACCTGCTTGAAATCGAAGAGAGAAAGAAGGATTGCGTGAGGCTGCTCCTGGACCGATACGGCATCCTGTTCAGAGAGCTGCTCGCCAGGGAGACACCGCGGATGTCGTGGTCCCCACTCTTCAGGACGCTTAGGCTGATGGAACTCTCGGGAGAGGTCCTCACCGGTTACTTCTTCGATGGCATACCCGGTCCTCAGTTCATCTCTCACGCGGCCTACCGAATGTTGCAGAACGAACTCCCGAAGGAGGCGATCTACTGGATTAACGCAGCCGATCCGGTCTCGCTATGCGGTCTTCAACTTGACCCCCTCAAGGGTACGATGCCCAGTCGCATCGCCACAACGCATCTCGTCTACCACGGTCCAGAGCTCGTCGTTTTATCCCAGCGAAACGGCAAGCGGCTCACCTTTCAAGTCCCGCCGGGAGACGAGCACCTCCAGGAGTATCTCATCTCCATCCGGCACCTTCTCTATCGGGAATTCCAGCCACTCCGGCAGATCACCGTAGAAACCATCAACGACGAGGACGCGGCAGGCAGCCCCTACGTGGATCACCTGCGCACCGCTTTCGATGTCCGCCTGGACCACAAAGCCGTGAAACTATATCGTCGGCTGGAGTGATCTGCGTACAGAAGAATGTATGTTCCCGGTTAAGTCAATTGTTGTTCGTCACGCTACCTGCTAGGCGATTCTGGAGTAATGCAGTACTGGAGTGGTGGAGTATTGGGAAAACCAGTATCTTGGCCTTGGGTTTCCATTACGCCAATACCCTAACACTCCCGCTTTTCCCATTACTCTTGGCACTCGACTCTGGACTCTTGACTCTTGACCCGAAATTCCTTCATCCTACTCCCGTCCTTTCTCATCCTCCTTACCTGGGGTGCGAACGCCTGCAACGAACCCCCCCCACCCGGCAACAGCCTGTCCGACCACCAGTTTTCAAACCTGGTCTGGGAAGTCGTCCAGCTCCAGAAACGCTACGCCAGCCACCCGGACAGCTTGGCAGCCGAGAGGGAGAAGTTATACAAGCGCTTCGGAGTGACTCGAGATATCCTGGAATTCGCGATAGAAGGACAGGAAGGCTGGGAGGAAATCCTGAAAGATCTGGAAGGGAAATTGCGGGCGGAGAGTGAAAAGAAAGCGCGAGGATCAGCAGACAGTACGTCGACTCATTGACTGAACCAACCAAAAAGCCTCGTAATGTCCCCGAAGGTTACGTAGATCATCACGAAGAGCAGGAAGGCGAACCCCACCTGTTGTAAAACTTCCTTGTGTCTCGCCGAAAGTGGACGCCGAATCACCCCTTCGATGGCCAGGATCACCAAGTGGCCACCGTCCAGCATCGGGATCGGAAGCAGGTTGAGAACGGCCAGGTTCAAACTCAGAAGGGCCATGAATGAGAGGAGGGCTTCCCACCCCTGACGTGCGCTTTCGCCTGCCATCTGAGCAATCATCACCGGCCCTGCAAGCGCGCGCCCTGACTCTTCCCCAGATATGAGCCGTTTAATAAACACGAAAATGGCTGTCGCAAACTTCAGCATCTCCCCGCCACTCCTGAGAACCGCCTTGCCAAACCCGACAGGCGTGCGCGCCATCGACATCCCGATGCCGATCCTCCCGACCGTCTTTCCCTGTACCTCTTCCCCACGAGGAGTGACTCGAGCCAAGTACTCCACACCGTCTCGAAGCCAGCGAATTTCGATCTCCTTTTCAGGTCGGGCAGAGATCTCTCGACTCATGTCCCACCACTGGGGCACCAGAAGGCCGTCCACCGAAACGATTCGATCGCCCGTGAGGAGCCCGGCCGCTTCGGCTGGACGCCCGGGAAGGACCGATCCCACAGTCGACGGGACATATGGATCGATACCGAATGACTTCGCCGTCGGTTCAATCCTCACATTTAAAGCAATTGCGCTTCCCTCACGCAGGACCTCCAGAGGGATCAATTGACCCTTGACGCTCGAGAGCGCGCTGATCAGCTCCGTCCAGTCCTCAACGGCCTTTCCCAAAACCGATACGACTCGGTCACCCGGTTCCACCCCGGCTGCCTTCAATGGAGACTCGGCATTCAGCCTCCCGATCTGAGTCGAGGTCAAAAAGGCGTATTCACCCGCCCCGAGGCGAATCCCCAGGATGATAAGAAACCCGAGTAAGAAATTCATGAAGGGGCCCGCCGCCATCACGGCCATCTTTACCCAGATCGGCTTCGACTGAAATTCCCACGGCTTGCCCTCGGGTTCTTCGTTTCCAAAATCGGCCATCCCCGCGACCTTCACGTAGCCGCCGATTGGCAGCCACGAAATACAGTACTCCGTTTCACCCACCGTGACCCCGAACGCCTTCGGCGGAAACCCAAGTGAAAACCGCTCCACCCGAATACCGGCCCGCTTGGCAACGAGGAAGTGGCCCAATTCGTGAACGAAAACCAGCACACCCAGGACAAAAACAAACGAAAGGAAAGTAATCACAGGTTGTAATTCCTATCTGAGGACAAACGTTATCATGCTCTTCAACGCGCGACCATCACCCTAGTTTCGAAACGAACGCCTCCGCCTTCTCTCTGCCCCATCGGCCCGCCTCGAAAAGTGCTTCCAAGGCTTCACCCGATTCGATCGGGTGGGCATCCAGAGTCCGTCGGACCACCCTTGCAACGTCCAGGAATCCGATACGCCCATCCAGAAACGCGTAAACGCCGACTTCGTTCGCGGCGTTAAGCACCGCCGGCGCCGTGCCGCCAGCCCTGCCCGCCTCGTAGGCCAGTGCTAGGCACGGAAAACGTTCAAGGTCAGGTCGGAAGAAGCTCAGCTCTCCTACCTCTTCCAGGTCGAGGGGGGAGACGCGGGTCGGCATCCGTTCTGGATGCGTCAGCGCCTGTTGGATCGGCAGCCGCATGTCGGGAGTGCTGAGATGTGCCGTAAGTCCGCCGTCCACAAACTCGATGAGACAATGCACGATCGACTGCCGGTGAATCACGACGTCGATTCGATCGATTGCGAGTCCAAGAAGCCAGTGGGCTTCGATGACTTCGAAGCCCTTGTTCATCAGCGTGGCCGAGTCGATCGTGATCTTGGGACCCATCTTCCAGGTCGGGTGCCGCAGCGCCTCTTTCGGGGTCACGCGCGCCATCTCCTCGGCGGTGAGCCCAAAGAAGGGACCCCCTGAAGCGGAGAGCAGGATCCGCCTCACATCGTCGTTCCCCGATTCCGTCAGCGTCTGCCAAAGCGGCGTCAGTTCGCTGTCGAGCGGGATCAGCTTGACCCCTTGTCGAGCCGCCAGGTCAGTCACAAATTGGCCGGCCACAACCAGCGTCTCTTTGTTCGCGATGGCCACATCTTTCCGAGCTTCGATAGCAGCCAGCGTTGGCCTCAACCCCACACCAGCCACGAGGCCGTTCACGACGAGATCCGCCTCTGAGTGCGTCGCCAGCTCCAGAAGCCCTTCGGGTCCGCAGAGAACTTCTGCGCCGAGCGAACGGAATCGAGAAGCGTCCTCCTCGGAGTACTCGCCCAGACAGACCTGCTTCGGCCCGAAACGCGCAGCCTGTTCGTAGAGCAGATCCACACTCGTGTTGGCACTGAGGCCGAATACCTGGAACCTGTCCCTCAATCCTTCGAGGACGTCCAGTGTGTTCCTTCCGATCGACCCCGTGGAGCCGAGGAGGGCAACCTGAATCGCCATGGGTCCCGATCACCAGAATCCGAGAGGCTGAATTCTACTCTTTATGGAGTTAGCTTGGGCAAAAGAGACAGATAGAGATAGGCGAGCGGAAAAACGAACAGGAACCCGTCGAATCGGTCAAGGATGCCGCCGTGTCCGGGAATGAGCCTCGAGCTATCCTTTATTCCAGCCTCGCGTTTAATCATCGACTCGAAGAGGTCCCCGACCTGCGACCCGAACCCCACGACGGCAGCAAGCCCGAACGACACCCCGAATGGGATCACATCAAAAACCAGGGAACCCGCCATAACGACGGCCGCACCGGCAAGGAATCCGCCGACGAATCCTGCCTCCGTCTTGCCAGGACTGATCGTTGGAAAAGGCCTGTGCTTTCCAAACCAGCGACCCAGGAAGTAGGCAGCGATGTCAGTGGCCCATATTCCCGCCAGGATCGTAATCGATAGCAGGGCAGCTCCAAACTCAGACCCCTCAAACTCGGGGAAGTTCCGCACCAGGTACGCAAAACTGCCCAAGAATCCGACGTAAAGAAAACCCTTCAGGGTGGAAAATGCGTGACGAACACGAAACGTTTCAAGTCTCTTGACGAGAATCGGAGCGAAGCAAACGACGAAGAGCATACCCAGGACTACGAAAAGCGTTCCTGACTGGTATCGAAGGATCGCAAGGCACCAAATCAAAGAGGCCGCAATCCCCAACCAGGTCCAGGGACGCAGCCCCTTCTGCTTTTCTATCCTGTAAAACTCCCAGGTCCCTCCTCCCAGCATCAGGCAGAGACCGACAATCAGAGGAATCCCGCCAAACCAGAACAAAGCCAACAGGATTGGACCAAAAACTGCTGCCGCGAATACACGCAGGCTCAGCTCGGATGGCTTCGCCAAACCTTCTCCTCACCGCATGACTAGGAAGCGCGACAAGGGTAGTCGAAGTTTCAGCACGATCGCAACCATTTCAGGCCGTGGAGAGGTCAGCGCGCTCTAAATGTCCATTGCCTCCCTCGCCTGACTCACCTGAATGGACCTGAGCGCTCGTTCGCCCGAATCGTCGCTCGCGGGATTGGTAAACACGGACAGCCTCGTAAAGATGCTCGCGGCGGAAATCGGGCCAAAGCACCGGCGTGAACCAGAGTTCGGTATAGGCGCATTGCCACAGCATAAAATTGCTCAGTCTCATCTCTCCACTCGTCCGAATCAGCAGGTCGGGGTCCGGCAGATCTGCCGTATACAGAGAGGATGCAAACGTCGTTTCGTTGATCTGGTTGCACCTGAGCGCACCCCGTTCAACCTCCTCAGCAATTCGCTTTACAGCATCAACGATCTCGCTCCGACCATCATAACTTAGGGCCAGGTTCAGCCTGAGGCCTGTATTCTCAGCAGTTTCTTTGATTGCATACAGCACCGCCCTCTTGGCCTGCTTGGCCAGCCGATCCGTATCTCCCGTCGCGATCAGCCTGACGTTGTTCTTCTGAAGTTCTTCGAGTTCCTCGACACTGGCATCTCGCAGGAGCTTCATCAAAGACAGCACCTCCGCCCACGGCCGTCTCCAATTGTCCGTTCCGAAAGTGAAGAGCGTCAGAATGTCGATCTCGAGCTCACCACAGGCCCGTACGATGTCCCGAACCACATCCCGTGCCGTTCGATGCCCCTCGCTTCTGCGCAGCCCTTGCCCCTGAGCCCAGCGCCCATTCCCGTCCATAATGATGGCCACATGCCCGGGCAACTTGCCCTTCGCCTTCAACCCCGCCTGGATTTCAGCGTCTTGGTGGTCCATTTTTCATTTCCGGGTTTGCGACAAGCACGTCTTTCCACTTTTAAGATCTTGTAGCTTATAAATTTAGATATCGACTTTCCCAAAGTCAAGTGAACTTTGTGCCGATTCTCCTGCCTGCCTTGACATTCCGGAGGTGCAGACCTATTATTCGGCCTCGATTCCTGAAACAGGTGGAAGCCAGGTTGAAACCAAAGAAAAGTGATATCCGCAGTCGCCTGCTCGAAATGCGCGAGCAGCTAGGGGACGGTGAAGTTCGCCAGGCAGGGGAGGCTGTGACTCGCCGGCTTACGGAAACCGATTTCTACCAGCGGGCGACCTGCTTTAGCTGTTATGTCTCTGTGAGAAATGAAGTGAATACGCACACGCTGATTCGCTTCGCCATCGAAGCTGGCAAGCGTGTCGCCGTGCCTGTATTGACCTCGGAGCGAGGCGAGATGATCCATCGAGAAATCGATAGCCTCGAGAACCTGGAGCCGAACCCCCTGGGCCTCCTCGAACCGCCTGAAGGGGCAGGGGCGCACGTCCTGCCCGAGGCGTTCGACCTGATCGTCGTTCCAGTGGTCGCCTTCGACCGAAGGGGGTATCGCATCGGATTCGGCGGCGGCTACTACGACCGCTTTTTGGCTGGCACCTCCGCCCTGAAAGTAGGCCTCGCGTATGACTTCCAGCGCCTCGACGAGGTTCCTTCAGGGCCTCAAGACCAGCGCCTCGACAGGGTCTTCACCGAGACGAAGACCTACACCTTCAGCGACTAAGCTTGATCCGGTTAAACTCTCCATTGACCTTCGGATCTCTAAACATAAAGGAGAATATCGAATGATGAACGCCGAATATCGAACGAAACCTCGCTATTTCGCTATAAGGAATGCCTGATCAAAAACTGGGTGGCTTCTCAAGACAATGGTCCACGATCGGGTTACTGAGATATGCGCGAAAATCCCTCTTCCTTCACGATTCTACGTTCTGCGGTTCGACATTCATTATTCGATTTTCTCCGCGGCCTCCGCGTCTCTGCGGTGAGGTTTGCTTTGCGATCCACGAACGACGAACGACGATCCACGGGTGTCAGATGAGCCAGTCACCCCGTGTCGTGACCATCGGTGAAGCCATGCTCTTTCTGACCCCTGAGCACCAGGGAGCGCTCGAAAGGGCGAGGCGGCTCGATCTCCGCGTCGGAGGGTCCGAGGTCAACGTCGCCGTAGGACTCGCCCGACTTGGGATTCCCGCGGCATGGATCAGCAAACTACCCGACAACCCCCTCGCGAAGGGAATGGTCAACACCATACGGGGGATGGGCGTCGACACCACCGGAATCGTTTGGGACAGTGAGGGGCGGGTTGGAATCATCTACGCGGAGACCGGCTCGCCGCCCCGACCGAATCGAGTGATCTACGACCGAACCCATTCTTCGGCGACCACCCTCGCCCCGAGGAAGTCGACTGGCAGTTTGTAAGGAGCGCTACTCATCTCCATCTCACCGGCATAACCGCGGCAATCGGGGGAGCCTGTCTGAAGACAATGAAGAGGTCACTGGACGAGGCGAGGGAGGGAGGCCTCACGATCTCCTTCGACGTGAACTTTCGATCGACTATGTGGACACCGCAGAAAGCGGCTGAGACCCTCGGTCCCCTTTTGCACGGATCCGACGTACTGTTCGTGAGTGATCAAGAGGCGAGGTCGATCTTTTCACTCCGTGGAGAGCACGATCAGGTGGTAGGAAAGCTCCGAGAGAAATTCGATGCTAGAGTAATCGTCTTGAGCCTGGGTGAGCGAGGGGCCTGCGTCCTTGCCGACCGGATCTACAGGTCGGAGCCTTATCAGGCCGTCGTCCTGAATCGCTTCGGTGTTGGCGATGCCTTCAATGCAGGGTTCCTCTACGGTTTTCTCAGTGGGGATACGGAAGCAGGCCTCAAGTATGGATCGGCCGCGGCCGCGCTCAAGTTGTCCACGCCAGATGAAAACTTTCCATTGATTACAAAATCAGATGTCGAGGCATTGATCGAGAGAGGCAAAACCGATCCGAATCCGAACGAAATCAGTCGGTGAACTTCTATCGGATCGTTCTTCCAGTTCCGGTCAAAAAACTTTAGGGGCACGGTTACCGTGCCCCTATCTATTAGCGATCTGCCTGTTACGATCGACGATCCACGATCCACGGCTCTTATGCGCAGCGCGGATCACCCTCCATCCATCTGAAGAACTCAGGCGTCCCGTTTTCTCCCAAATCATCACGAGCGTCATTCCAGAGCTGAGTCCAGGCCCCGGCGTCGGCCAACTCTGTTTCGGGATGCGCACGGCTCCGTGCCACAAACCCTGGAAGCCAGTCCCGCCCGCAGGGCTGGCCCGTCGGGTTGTACCGAAGGTCCAGGCTCCAGCGAATCCCATCGCTCTTGTTGGGTAGGGATGCGTGCATCGTTCGCCGATGAAAAAAGATCGCATCCCCGGCGCTTATCGGTACGGGGACGGGTTCGTTTGGACCGCGATGCGCTTTCGGAATCGCGAGGCGGGACCTGAACCCGCTCTTTCCTTCCAGCTTCGTTTTGCAATGGAGTGCGACGTTATCGTTCCGGTGACTTCCCGGTATGAATTCCATGCAGCCGTTCTCGGGTGTCGCATCCGTCACAGCAATCCACACGGAAAGCATATCGGTGGAATCGGCGGTTGTATTCACGACCCCCACGTCTTGATGCCAATCGTTGAACACCACCAGCCCATTCAGCAAGTTTTTGGGAATAAGCCGCTGGGGCGGTTTGACACGAACGTGCTGTACCGGGTTGCAGGTGATCTCGGGCCCGATAAAACACTCGACTGCGTCCAGCAATCGGGGGTGACGTAGCAAATTGAACACAGCTGGCCCGGTATGAATAGGCGTCTCTTTGGTCAATGTCGGCGGCAGAGAGATATCAAAGTGCTGAAAAAGCCCTTGCCCTTCCGTCATGATCTGCGTCACACGCTCACCAAAAGGCAGCTCAGAATAAGTTGAGGAGAGCTTCCCCTCCGAGACCCATCTTTCCGCGAGTGAATCCACTAGACCCGCATACTCATCCTTTAGCGGCTTCAGGTCGGTCTCCGGGTCGAGCAACCCTTTTACAACCACGTATCCCCGCTCGTCGAACTCCTCCAAGACCGCCTGAGACAAAGAAGCCACGTCACGCTCTCCTTGCAAAGTTTGAACAGACAAAAGCGGTTGCTGTAGCGCTCGAGCCTACTTTTCTCTAATGGGGCTCATGTGTGAGTATAAATAAACCGCTTCAACTTTGCAACGCAGAAATCTGAAGCCCGCCGAAATTGGAGTTTAGACTTGAACGGAAAAAAGCGATATTTTTCACTTAAGCGTTTGCAATCTTTTCGCTCAGGAGCTAACTTTACTTCGAGACGTTCTTCTCCTCTCGAATTCCCCGCGCAAGTCTCCCCATTCTACGAAAAGGTCCCCGTTCTTCTAAGAAGTGGCTCCTGAAACCTGGTTGCCGCGGGTTTCTCGCGAACTTTTCCCTGATAGCTAATGGCGAACGACGAACAACGAGAGTCGAGAGCGGAGAATAACCCTCGTTTGCCGCTTTCCCCACCACAGATCAGAGAGGTCCTCCGTGCCCACGGTGACTGGCTGGGGTCCGGAGGGGAAAAAGGCCAAAAAGCCACCCTCCACGGGGCGAATCTTGGAAGAGCGGACCTATCCGGGGCCGATCTGCGAGATGCCGAGCTCAGCGAAGCCATCCTGAGCGGCGCGACTTTGCGGGCGGGAGACTTTCGTCGGGTGAACCTCCAGCGGGCCAGGATATATGAAGCCGACCTCAGGGAGGCTGATCTGAGGGGTGCGGATCTCAGCGGAACCAGCCTCCAGAACACCAACCTGGAGAAGGCCAAACTCGACGGGGCCCAGCTCTCGCCGTCCGACCTGGAACTGGCCAACCTGAGCCTGGCCTCGCTCACAAAGGCCTCTCTCCACTTGGCGAACCTGCAGAGGGCCAACCTGCGAGAGGCCGACCTCTCGGGGGCCGACCTTTCGAGGGCAACCCTCCAGGGCGCCAACCTCCTGAACACGAATCTGCGGGAAGCTAATCTCAAGGGGGCCAACCTGCGAGAGTCTAACCTTCAAAATGTGGATTTTCGGGGTGCAGACCTGCGAAATGCAAAGCTTCAGGATGCGGACCTCGTTCAGGCCGACCTGCGAGATGCGGACCTCCGAAAGGCCAATCTGCAAAATACGGACCTCTACAAGGTCAAGCTGGAAGGTGCAGACCTGCGAGGGGCGGACCTGAGAAACGCCGTCGGGATCACGATGAAAGTGCTACAGCTGGCGAAGCTGGACGAAAAGACACGGGTCAGAGACTGAAGCGATCTTACTTATAGTGTTTTTGCGATAAGGATCCTGGATTGTCGTCGACGCAGATGGAACTGACCCTCCCCTCGGAGTCGGAAACCGCCCGAACACCGAGCCCATACCCCATAGACCAGCTCTCTGCCTTTTGCAGGATGCATCCTGCCGAGCCCAAGATCCTTTTCGTCCCAAGTCCTCAAGTCGGTTACAACCTCACAACCGCCCTGGCTGCGCAGGGAGTTTCCTGGGTCAACCTTCGGGCGCTTACCCCCGCTGGGCTGGCGGAGGAGCTCGCGGCGCCCTTGCTCCAGGCCGAAGGCTGGAGTCCCCTGGTCCAGGATACCGACCTCTTCTTCCTGGATGACCTGCTTGCTCCAGCGATCAACTCGGATCCCGTTCCGTTCTTCGCTCCGCTTTCGCACAGCCGAGGACTCAGGCGATCCCTGATCAGGACTTTCCACGCCCTCCGCCTTGGAGGACTCCTGCCAGAAGTCCTGAAAAACGCCACAAGCTCGAGAGCACGGCATCTGGCTTCGCTTTATGGTGCATATTGCCAGAGGCTGACGGACGAACGGCTCTATGATCTCGCCTATCTCTACGAACGTGCGATCCAGAATCTGCCTCAGGAGCATGGGTGTCTCGGTCGGGAGCATTTCTACGCCGCATTGGACGAGACCGTGCTCCCAAATTTGGGATATCGCTTTTTAAAAGCCCTCTGCGGGGACAAGATCGTCAGGATCGGCAGGGCCGGTTTCCAGTCCGAACCCCCGAAAGACGCTACTGCCGTGCAATTTTTGGATCGTCCGTGTCTGGAACCAGAAGGGGCGAGTGCGGGAGCACGATTTGGTGAGCTATCGTGCTCCCGATCGACAGACTTCCATCTGATCCGACCTTTGGGAGCACGCTCTGAGATCCACGCCGTACTCAGGGAGGTCATCCAGGGCCGAATCCCCTTCGACCACGTCGAGATTGCCTATACATCGGAAAGGCCCTACCTGGCAAGGCTCTACAATCTGACGGAGCGCTACGATCTGCCCGCGACGTTTGCTTCAGGCCTCCCAGTCAGGTTTACGAGACCTGGTCAAGCCCTCGTGGGATTCTATTCCTGGATCTTGTCCGGTTTTTCCTCGGCGGAACTGATTAGCCTCTGTCGGGCGAGAGGGCTCGACTTCGGAGAGGTGGTCCAGCCCCACGACCTATCCGCCCTCTTGCAGCGCGCCCGGGTCCGACGAGGCAGGGACAGGGTCCTCCCAGCCCTGCATCGCCTCCTCGAGACAGACGTCCCCGATGCGGGCTGCCCGTCCAGGCAGCGAATTTTGAAATCGATCGAGGGACTCCTCGACCTGGTTCCCCCGAGTCGGACGACCCTGAAGGCCGTCTGCCGGGCATCCGTGGCATTCCTGGGCGAGTTCGCCCCCCTTAGAAGCGATTTGGACGCCAGGGCTCTCGAGTCCCTGAAGGACCGTTTAGGGGAAATCGTCCGGACCGTCAAAATGGGAGCTGCGCTTGAATCGGTCGTGGGCCACCTGAATGGGCTGTTCGGGCTGCACAAGGCTGGGGCCTCCGTGGCAAGGCCGGGACACCTCAACGTAGTCCCGCTGGACCGGGCCGGATACACCGCCCGCGACCACCTGTTTGTCCTCGGAATGGATGCAGCCTCATTCCCGGGTAGGGCGCTCGAAGATCCGATCCTCCGCGACGATGAGCGCGCCCAGCTGCCGGGAGAGTTGCCCCTCGAATCGATCGCGCCCGACCGCAAAGTCTGGCAGCTCGAGCGACTACTGGGTCTGAACTTCCGCAGCATAACCTTTCTTACCGGTTCCGGGGGTCCGGCAGAGGGCGGCGAAAGCTATCCTTGTGCAATGCTCGGTCAGGCAGCCGCCCGACCCGGCGCCCTTGCAGGCACCAAGATCCAGGGGATCACGCCCCGGCTCGATGCGTCCCTGGATGAAGTCGAAGCCCTGCTCGCCACCCGCGATTCGCCCCTGATCCAGGAGAGACTTCGCCTCTCCTACCCCTGGCTCGTCCGCGGACGGGAAGCCGTCCAGTCTCGCGACCGGCCCGAACTGACCCGCTTCGACGGCTGGCTGGGGCGGTCTACGCCCGAGCTTAACATCTCAGACGGACGGGCCCTGCTCTCGGCCTCCCGGCTGGAGACCCTGACGAGGTGTCCCTACCGTTACTTCCTCAAATATGTCCTCCGTGTCGCCCCGCCCGACGAACCGGACGAAGATCCCAGCCGCTGGCTTTCCCCGCTGGAATTCGGCCGCCTCATCCACGACCTGTTTCGCGACTTTATGCTCGCACTGAAGGCGAAGAATGAGAGGCCGGATGTGGACAAACACATCGATCTGCTCCTTTCCATGCTTCGGGAGCATGTATCCAAATGCGCGGAGCACGTACCCCCGCCGAGTGAGGTGACCTATCAGACCGACTTGAGGAGACTGGAACGCGTCTGCCAGGTCTTCCTTCGAACAGAATCCGGTCGGAGCGGGGTCGAACCCCTGGACTTCGAGGTCGGTTTCGGGTTTCAGGAAAAGGCTGGGCTGAATCAACCTGACCCCGTCCTGCTCCAATTCTCGGAGTCCATAAGCCTGCTCCTAAGGGGCCGAATAGACCGGATCGATCAGGTGGAGCAGGGGATCCAGATCTGGGATTACAAAACTGGATCCTCCCTTCCGTATCCGGAGGGCGACCTGATGAGAGGTGGCCTGAACCTCCAGTGGGCCCTCTACGCCTACGCCATGAATCAGATCCTGGGGGTTCGGGAGCACGAGAAAGAGGTTGAAACATCAGGATACTTGTTTATTAGCGATCGGGAGCATGGGCGTCGCACCTCTGCTATGCTCCCCGATAAGTCCGCACTGGCTCAGCTGCTCGAACCGATGTTTGAGATGGTGTCTCAAGGCGGATTTTTCCACTTTCAGAAAGAGAGACAGTGTAAATTTTGTGAATATGGGCCGATCTGTGCTCCGGAGCATCGCGCACGTAAACATCTCGATGAGACCTGCTCTGCCACCTCCCGGCTCCCCGACCTGATGTCAAGCCTCAGGAGATGGATCGATGGTTGACCCGACGCCGACAGATCAACCGGCACGCGACCGGATCCTATCGGATCTGTCTCTCAATGCGATCGTAATCGCCGGGGCAGGGTCTGGAAAGACCACCGCCCTCACCCAGCGGATGGTGCAAAGCATCGCCTCCGGGTCCGTGGAGGTGGACCGGATGGTGGGCATCACATTCACGAACAAGGCCGCAGCGGAGATGCACGGCAGATTCCAACAGAGCCTCAGGGAGGAGGCCGAGGGCGCCTCGGGACCGGAAGCCCGTCGGCTTGCCCGGGCCCTGGAACGGATCGACCGCTGCTTTGTCGGAACGATTCACGCCTTTTGCGCCCAGCTCCTCAGAAAGCGGCCCCTGGAGGCCGGGCTTCCTCCCGACTTCACAGAAGTCGATGAACGTGAGGAACGGACCCTACGCAGGGAGGCCTGGCACCGCTTCCTCGAGCATTGCCAGGACCAGCAGGACGCGCGCCTGGAGAGATTCGAAACGCTGGGACTTCGAACTCAGGACCTCCTGCAATGCTTCGAGGCAAGGATCATTTTTGATGATCTTTCCCTCAAAACGAGCCCGGTTGATCGCCCCGATCTGAAGGCTGCAGCCGAAGCAGCGGCCGAATTCGTAGAAGTGGTGTCTGCACAGATCCCCAGTCCTCTCGAAAGCCGCGCAGACCCACTCATCGATGGACTTATGAAGGCCCGCACCCTGCTGATGAACCGGGGGCTGACGACCCACGGTGACCGCAGTCAGCTCCTTGCTCTCCTATGCGCAAAATCGGCGAACTCTGCCGTGACCCTGAGGAGCTGGCGCCCGAATGAGACCTTCGCGCGAACGGTGCGTGACGTCCTCCTCCCCCGGCTTCAAGATGACGTCCTGAAGCCTGCCCTCTCCAGATGGCGGCGCTACCTGTACCCTCTGGTCGCAGAATTCATCGACGACGCGATGGCCTATTATGAAAACCAGCGACGTTTGGCCGGAAAGCTGACCTTTCAAGACCTCCTGACAAGGGCGGCTGCCCTCGTGAAAGAAGATTCGATCGTTCGTAAAACATTGCAAAATTGCTATCATCGTATCTTCGTTGACGAATTTCAGGACACCGATCCCATTCAGGCGGAGCTGCTCCTCTATCTCACCGGGGAGGACCTCGCCCAGAGGGACTGGCGCCGGCTCAAACCGCGCCCAGGCAGCCTATTCATCGTGGGCGACGAGATGCAGTCCATTTACCGATTCCGCCGGGCCGATGTGGAGACGTTCCGCCTGGTGAAGGATCGCGTTGTGGAGGCCGGGGGCCAGGTCTTGCAGCTCGACACCAGTTTCCGTTCCCAGGGTCGACTCTGTGACTGGATAAACCACACCTTCTCTTCCCTCTTCGCAGATGGCGATCCGAACTATCAGGCCGATTTCGCCCCGCTATCCAAGATCCGACCCGATGGGGACGATCCCGTCGGCGTGCGCAGTATCTCCCTGGACAAGGTCCCTCGACACGCACGCCCCGAAGTCGCTGCCCGCGACGCAGCTCGCATCGCGGACTTCATCGCTGCCGCCATCCAGGGAGAGACAGAATTTAATAGATCAGGAGAAGGGGGAATTCTGGCCGCTCGCGCCAGTGCGAGCGACTTCATGATCATCACACCCACGCGGTCCCTCCTCGGGGTTTACGCCAGAGCGCTCGAGGGGAACCGCATCCCTTACGACGTCGTTGGCCGAAGGCTGGGAGATTCCTTAGAGCTTCGGGCCTTGGTCGAAATGCTCGAATCGATCCACGCGCCGGAGAATCCCGTACCCCTTGTCGCCTACCTGAGAGGCCCGCTCGTCGGGCTGGGGGACGACGAGTTGTATGAATTTTCTCGTTCTGGGGGGACCTTCAACTACAGAATTCCCCTGCCGAAGGGCCTGCCCAAGGAGCTCGTCGGACAGATCACGGGCGCCTTCGACCACCTCAACCGTGCCGAGGGTTGGTTGAAGGGGAAAACAGCTGCAGCGGCCCTGGAAAAGGTAGCTGAAGACCTGGGTATCGTCCCCTTTTCGGCCGCATCAGAGGAAGGCTCTTCGCGCGCAGGCTGCCTGCTTCGAGTCTTTGAACTCGTGAAGCATTGGGAGGATGAGGGGATGCATTGGGGACAGGTCATGACCGAGCTGCGCGCCCTGCTCGAGGAACCAGGCTACGAAGTCGAGGGAATGACCCTGGAGACAGGGCAGGAAGAGGTCGTTCGATTGATGAACCTTCATCAGGCGAAAGGGCTGGAGGCGAATGTCGTATTTCTGGCCGACCCCTGCGACACCAGCTCCGAGCGTCACGGCGTGGAGTTCCACGTCTCCAGGACAGCCTCGACCCCATTTCTTTCCCTGCCCGCCAAGAAACGGGTGGGACAGTTTCGTGAGGAGGTCATCGCTGAACCTGAGGGTTGGGAAGACGACGAGGCGGAGGAGGGTCGGTTCCTCGAAGCGGAGGAACTCCGGCTGCTTTACGTCGCCGCGACGCGCGCTCGCAATCTCCTGGTCGTCTCCCGCTATAACGGCAAAACCGACAAAGGCCCGTGGGCACCGCTCTACCCCTTCCTGCAGGAGGTGCCTGAGCTCCCCGCTGTCCAAGCCGCCGTGCAGGCCCGGATCGATCCTTCTGTCGATGATAGCGAATGGGATGCGTGTAGTGAGGATAGGGCAGAACGTTGGGAAGCGGTCCGACAGCCGTCCTTTTCCCTTGCTACCGTCTCAACGGAAGACGAACCGGAGGGGGACCTCTACAGAGCGTTCGAGGGAAAAGGAATGGAGTATGGAAGGGTCATCCACCGGCTGTTCGAGATGGCGGTAAAGCACAGATTACCCAAAAACGGGAACGTCTACATCCACCATCTGCTGGACGCATCCGGCCTGGACCGTGCGCTGGAAGAGGAGGTCGGAGCCGTGCTGGCGACCTTTTGTAACTCAGCCGAATGGGGCGAGATCCAGGCCTCCAGCGCGGTCTATACCGAAGTGCCGCTGGCAGTGGGCGACTCCCGAAACAGCGGGGTAAACGTGGAACGGGGGAGAATCGACCTGATCTACCGCACGCCCGTGGGTTGGAAGATGATCGACTACAAGACGGACGCAGACGTAGCGAGTATCCCGCTTCGGTATACCGACCAGCTGAACGCCTATGCCCGACATTGGGGATCGATTACCGACGAGAGGGTTGCGGTGCGAGGATTCTGGATGACAGAAATCGGTGCTTTTCAAGAAATATCATAATATTACGATAATCTCTATCTTCGTGGTTGTGGTGAAAGGGTAAGATGATGCAAGAAGAACGGACACAAGGGGCCTCGGCCGCAGAAACCGTCAATGCGGAGGTCGCGCAGCTCGTCAAGAGGCTGAGAAAAGAATCTGGCCTGACGCAACAGAATCTTGCCCGAGAGATCGGAACGACCCAGTCGGTCATCAGCCGCCTGGAGGACCCGAGCTATAGCGGGCATTCCCTCTCGATGCTCCTCCGCATCGCGAGGGCCCTGAACTGCCGACTCAAAGTCCTGATGTCCGAGGCGTCACAACCAGACGCCGGACGGAAACCGTCCTTCTCCCTCAAAGAGCACCAGCGCTTGATGAAGCTCCCGGCGGAGGAACGCCTTCGGGTATACAACGCCAGAACGGGCAAACCGTGAGGGTCACGCAGCCGTCCATCCCCCGTCCACAAACAGAGTGGAGCCCGTGACATATGTGGATGCATCCCCCGCCAGGAAAAGCGCTGCTCCACGGATCTCGTGTGCCTCTCCCCACCGACCGAGCGCTGTCATTCGGGCGACCCACGCGGACCTTTCCCGGTCCTGCCGAGACTGCTCCGTCATCTCGGTCGCGAACGGACCGGGGCAGAGCGCGTTGCACCTCACGCCGGATGGCGCCCACTCCAGCGCCAGAGATCTTGTCAATCCGACCACGCCCGCCTTTGACGCGGCGTAGGCGCTCATCTCGGCGATCCCGACGGCGCTCAGTGTGGACGCCACGTTGATCACCGTTCCACGCCCCCGCTGCTTCATAACCGGAGCCACGGCCCTGCAGCACAACCACGTGCCGGTGAGGTTGACATCGATCATCTGCCTGTATTCGTCGATCGGAAACGATTCGATGGGGTGCCTGGAATTGATTCCTGCATTGTTGACCAGGACGTCTATGCGTCCAAACTCCTCCATGACCCGGTCGACAAGCCCATCCACCTCGACTTCCACACTCACATCCGTGTCGAGTCCAAGGCTGTCACGACCGGTATCCGTAGCGATCCTGCTGGAGGCTACTTCACTCTCATCCGCGTGTCTGGAACAAACAACGGTGATTGCTCCCGCCTGTGCCAAACCCAGGGCAATGTTGAATCCCAGCCCCTTGGATCCGCCCGTCACGATCGCAACACGATCATCCAGTCGAAAGAGGTCCATTGCATTCAGGTCTGGCATCGATGTCTCCTGTGTGGGTCTCGAGATTCAATCTGGGTCGAAAACCGGCCATATTCCTAGGTTAAGCATAGTTCTATGAATCTCCAATACGCGAATGCATACAACCTGACATTGGACCCTCGACAGCTGGCTGCCGTGACCGCGCCGGTTGGACCGCACCTCGTCCTGGCTGGACCCGGGGCTGGGAAGACCCTCGTTCTGACGGAGCGAATCCGTTATCTGGTCACCGCATACGGCATCCCCCCGGACAAGATTCTGGCCCTCACGTTCACGAACAAGGCGGCCCGGGAAATGGCGAGTCGGCTCGAAGCCTCCCATCGCGGCCCGACCATGCCCACCGTGGGGACCTTTCACCGGTTCTGCATCGGCGTCCTGAGGGAACACCATAGCGCGGCCGGCCTCTCGCCACACTTCACCGTCGCGGACGAAGACCTCCAGCGCGTCGTCCTCCACAGAGCGCTTCCGAAAATGAGCGCCGAAGCGGGCAGTATAACCAACGCGCTCCGCCACGTCCAAAAGGTCCGGCGTACGATGTGGCGAAGTCAAGAAGCCCAAACTTCCCCTGGAGACGCAAAGCTCCTTCGATCATACAGGGCCGAACTTCGGGCCAATCACCTCGTCGACTTCGACGACCTCATCTTCCTTACGCACGACCTCCTGGAAAACTTTCCGCACCTCCTCGAGTCGCTTCGCGACCGATTCCTGCACATCCTTGTCGACGAATTTCAGGACACCGACCAGGTCCAGTACGAACTCATCCGCCAGCTGGCGCTTTCTCATCGGAGCCTCTTCGTGGTTGCCGATGACGAACAGTGCATCTACGCCTGGAGAAATGCGGATCCGGAGAACTTGCACCGGTTCGAGGAAGACTTTCTCCAGGGGGAACCACCGATTCTACTCGACCAGAACTACCGCACGACCGGCGAAATACTCCAACTCGCCAGACAGGTGTTGCCAGAGAGCGCTGCGAGCTACGAACGCGAGTTGAACCCCCGGAGACGAGGTGCGGGCGTCTCGGGCCTTGCGTTCGAAACCTCAGAAGAAGAGGGTTCGTACCTTGCTGAAGATATCCGAAACCGCCTCACACAGTGCCCCGACCTCTCCTGTCGGGACATCGCCGTGCTCTACCCTCAGCACGCCGTTGGCAAGCAGCTCGAGCGCACATTCATGGCGGCAGGCATCCCCTGTCACATGTCTCGAAAACGTGGTCTCTTCGATCAGCCTGACCTTCGGCGCGTTCTCTCCATCCTGCGCTACGCCCTGAATCGAGGAAATGAAGCCAGTCTGGAACTCTTCCTCAGAAAGGAGCTGGACGTTGTTGACCCCACGCTCTATCCTGCGATCCGCTCGCTCCAGGAAAAGCACGCCATCAAAAGCTTCAAACAGGCGGCATTCCTGTATCTAAAGGAGTCGGCTGAGGAAAACAGCGAAGTCGAACGTGCCCTCGGACTCGCCGGGACTGTGGCGAGTGCGGTGACAAAGGGGTCGGACGCCTCCTTCAGCGACCTGGTCAATGACGTACTGGATCAACTGAACACCGCGTCCGGAATGTCCCTCAAGAAC
The DNA here is from genome assembly GCA_965248435.1 of Candidatus Latescibacterota bacterium. Taxonomy (GTDB): domain Bacteria; phylum Latescibacterota; class UBA2968; order UBA2968; genus CBDFJH01. The sequence goes on along the minus strand of OZ252100.1, from coordinate 3,252,888 downwards.
CACCTGGATCGTATCCAGGACCCTCTTTCCCTGCCCGGTTTCGAAGAGGTGATCTCCGAGGTTCTCCCCCTTTATAAGAACGGAGGCACCCTTTACGTCGCCTGCAGGGATGAGATCCTCCGCACGACCCTCGCTCAGATCATCCGACTCGCACTCGCGCGACCCGGTCTCGCGGTCCTGGATCCCCCGCCGGTCAGCCGGCTGGAACTTGCCGACACCTCGCGAGTGCTCTCTTTCGACCTCGAGCCTCCCACCGCGGCCAGATTCATCCACCTCGGTCGAATCGTGGAGCAGGCAGAGATCGGCCCAGCCCTAGTCGCCCTGAAGCTCTGCCAGGCGATCGTTCGCGCCGACACTTTACCTTACCTCCCCGACTACGTCGCGTTCGACATCGAGACGACGGATCTCGACCTGGATCGGGCCGAAATTGTCGAAATCGGTGCAGTACGAGTGCGAGGTGGACGTGAGATAGACACCTTCCAAACCCTCGTCCGTCCGGTAGATCCCGTCTCACCGGCGGCCAGTGCGATCCACGGCTTGGACGAAACCCAGCTCGCGCAGGCTTCACCGCTCGAGGAGGTCTACCCCAAATTCAGGGAATTCGTGGGTACCGACCTGCTGGTCGCCCACAACGGCTTTCGGTTTGACTTTCAGGTCCTCCACAGGGAAACGCGACGGAAAGGCCTTCCCAGGATCCCCAACGCGACGCTCGATACCCTCCCCGTCGCGCGCAGCTATTTCCCGAGGGCCTCGCATGGCATCGACGCACTGTGCGAGCGTTACGAGATCCAGAAGTCAGAAAGGCGTCACCGAGCCCTGGAGGATGCCCGTTATCTCCACCTTGTCTTCAAAGGACTCAAGCGGGAGCGTGCAGCGCGCTCCAGACGAACCTCACACGAAAGGCTGCTGGACAGGGTCGCGCTTTGTATGCTCTTCCAGAAGCCCTCGAGCCGGCACGACCGATTCGCCGAGGAAGAGGAGCTCCATTTCAACCTGGGTGCTCAGCGTCTTCTCACTCCAGGCAACCGCTGCCTCAAGGATCTGACCCTGCAGTTTCCGCGCCTCGACCTCCACCGCCTCACCGACCAGGTCCACACGAGGCTCGGGGAAGAACCCAGCCCCGAACTCATCGCGACCCGGGCGCCCGAGCAGGTTCAGCGCTTTCGGGATATTGCCCAGGAGTTCAGTTCTGCTCGTCGCACCCTTCGTGAGAAGATCGAAAGATTCCTGGACTTCGCCGATCTGTATCGTTCCGAAGATGAGGCCCAGGAGCGTGAAGCGGTCAGCCTCCTGACGCTCCACGCGGCAAAGGGCCTCGAGTTCAGGGAGGTCTACATCTGCGGGCTGGAGGACGGCATGCTGCCCAACGACCGGGCAATCAGAAGCGGTGATCCCGGCGAGATGGAGGAACAGCGCCGTCTGCTTTATGTCGGCATGACGCGGGCGAAGGACAGGCTTACGCTTACTCGGGTCCGGCGTCGCGCGAATCGAGACCTCGTTCCTTCACGATTTTGGAGAGACCTCGGAATGGATCCCTCCCCAATCGACGCGACCGTTCCGGAGAAATCGCTGGACACGGTTCCTCATTCGGCAGCTCCCATCAAATGATAACCAGACTGACCGTCATCGTGGGTGTGTTCCTCGGGCTTCACCTGATGTCTGCGTTTTGGAATCCGTTCCCCCTCTGGGGCGTGGACACGCTGCGCTTCCTCCCGGATGGGGCGCTCGCCGCCTTTTTCGCCCTGACAGCCTTCTTGTTGATTCCCAGAACTCGTCTTTATCTGGTCCGGCTCTCGGCAAAGCTTCCGGTCGCCGATGGTTTCTTGGAAAGACGCGGATCGATGCTCCTGTTGTTGGTTGTTGCTTCTGTCGCGTTTGTTGGAGCTCGCTCTGCGACCCATCTCCTCGGCGACGGCTACCTCCTGGTGAGGGAGTTGGATACCTCGATCCACACGGGGAGCAACAAGCCCCTGTTCTTGTGGCTGATCGGAAAGCTCCACGCGCTTAGCCATTCTCTTTCGGGTTCCGCCGAATTTACATACAGAGCGTGCAGCATCTTCTCGGGGATCTTCTACGTCTTTCTCAGCCGGCTGATGGCTCGAAAGCTTGGCCGTTCACATACCGAGAGTGTCGTTATCCTCGGATTCCTGCTCACCGCCGGATTCCTGCTCCTCTTTTTCGGATACGTTGAAACCTATCCCATCCTCTTCCCGGCGACCCTTCTCTACCTTCTGATCGGGATCGAGACCCTGCGTGGAAAAATCTCTCTTTGGGTCCCCTCCCTCTTGTTGGGGCTCCTGATCCCCTTACACCTCAAAACGATCTCACTTTCGCCGTCACTCCTCCTGCTGGCCGTCTTTCTTCACCTGAATAGGTCATCTGTGCGGCCCGCCCGTCCCCAGGGCAGAATCGACGAAGTCCCGTCCCAGACTCGCCCCGTTTCGTTCCCTGCCCTCCTCAAGACGCTCGCCACACTCGCCACCGCGCCGGCCGTGGCACTGATCCTCCTGCTCTCGCTCGGATTCAATCCGTCGGCCTATGCAGCTACAGTAGGCGGACGAAGCTTTTTGCCCCTGCTTTCAGCGCCGGGCTTTTCTTTACCCTACCGGCTCTTCGACCCCGCCCACATGCTCGATGTATTGAACCAATTCCTCCTCACGGGTTCCTCCTTCCTTATGGTGCTTTTCCTGCGGCCGGGAACCAAACTCCCCGAGAGACCGGAACAAACCTTTCTCCTTTGGGCAGGCGCCTTTCCATTCCTTTTGACCTTCTTGGGAAACCCCGAGATCGGCGCTTTTCGAGATTGGGACGTGATGGCCTTCCCCAGCCTGCCGCTCACCCTCTGGGCGGCCCTCTCGCTCACCGATCGGGTCCGGGACAACACTCGACTCGCCCACGCAGGCATACTCATTTGCGGCGGTGCAGCCCTCCATACATCGTTATGGATCGGCCTCAATGCGGGCCAGGCCTGTACCGAAGACCGGTTCATCCAGAATCTTGAGGTCGCCCCGCTCTCACCCAGCGCACGAGCTTTTGGCTGGGAAACGATAGGTGTTTACTATCGCGATTCCGGTCGGGAGACGGAGTCCCTGAACGCATATCGGATGGCCGTGGACGCGAACCCTGAGAACCCCCGCTACTGGATGGCTATTGGCAATCTGAAGGTCCAAGACGAACAGTTCGAAAGTGCTGCACGCAATTTCCAGCAGGCGATAAAGATCAATCCGCGTTACTTCGAAGCTCACACGAACCTGGGAGGCGTCTATGTCGAATTAGGCAGGCCAGAGAACGCACTTGATCTTCTACGACGTGCACTCGAAATAAACCCAGACTACGCGATTGCCTTCAACAACCTTGGCGCAGCCCTTCGCGGCATGGGTGAGAAGCAACTGGCCATTAATGCCTTTCGGAGGGCAATCGAACTCGATGCCCATTACTCAGAAGTTTATTACAACCTCGGAAGTATCTACATGGAACAGGGGCAGATCGACAGTACCCGCCACTATTTCCTTACACTTTTGGAATTGGATCCCTCCCATTGGGGCAGGCATGAAATTCGGGCGTGGCTGAGTTCGAATCCCTGAGAAATTCAATGCACGATCGAATCAATCCAAAGAGTTCAACAGTCGGGATGAGACCGATTTCGGTTGTCTCGTGTTTCCTCACCCTCCACCTCCTCCTGGCCTACTGGGATCCGCTCTGCCTGTGGGGAGCGAACATGTTGGCCTATACTTCAACCCGTGGGCTGATCTTCTTCATGCTCTTGAGCTTGATTATTCTTTTGCCCCCGATCAGGACGATACTCATCAACACGCTCGTGAATACGATCTCCACTCTCGATCCCTGGCGTTCGGTCCGCTCAGTCATCCTCTCCTCCGTCATCCTCGCGATCGTGGGCGCCATACTCTTCTTCACTTTCAGATCGGCGCTGCACCTCCTCGGGGACGGATCTCTTCTACTGCGCGACCTAACCTTCTTCAAGCCCAGCGTGACGTGGAAAGGTGTGAATGCCCCACTCAGCTACTGGAGCATAAAGGCCATCTATGGATACGCCACCAGCACGCTGGATTCGCCAGAGACCGTCTACCGATCCTGGAGCACCGCATCCGGGATCCTCTACTCCGCGCTAGCGTTCCCCGTCGCCCGCACACTCGGCCAAAACGCTGCCGAGCGGCTTGTCACGCTCGGGTTCTTGCTCACCGCGGGCTTCCTTCAGCTCTTCTTCGGATACGTGGAGACCTATGCCATCCTGCCTCCGGTCATCCTCCTCTACCTCTGGACCGGGTCCCTCGTCCTTCAGAAACGACTTCCGCTTTGGGTGCCTGCCGTCGTCCTGGGGGTGCTCTTCCCTTTGCACTTCGTCACTGTGACGCTCGCTCCGTCCCTTTTCCTGCTTTCGGCACAGTCCAGCGATCCTGAACCAGACCGTTCGCGCGTAAGGGCCGTGACGATGAACGGGCTCGCGATCGGTGTCGCGCCCATCCTGGCCCTCCTCATCCTCTGGATGATCGGTTTCAGTCTCCCCGCCTACACGGAAAACGTGAGGCCCTCCCACCTCCTTTCGATTTTCGGGCAGGACGGCCCTGATCAGCCCTACACCCTCTTCTCTCCCGCACATATCCTTGCCATATTCAACCAGTACCTCCTCGTGGCTCCCGCGGCGTTAATCGCAATCTGCACCTTCCGGAGGGGCAGATTACCCCCAGATTCGATCCGCACCTTCTTCCTCGCGGCCGCGATCTTTCCGATTGCCTTCACACTCCTCGTGAACCCCGAAATCGGCGCCTTCCGGGACTGGGATGCGCTTGCTTTCGCTGCCCTTCCATTCACCCTCTGGTCGGCGCGATCCTTCATCGCTCGGAACCGAAGGACCGGAGTAGCGCGCGAACTCGGGATCATCATCTTTCTGGCTGCTGGCCTCCACACGGCCTCCTGGATCGGGCTCAGTGCACGACCAGAATCCGCCGTCGACAGATTCTCAGACCTCTTGATGCAAAGGACACAGCTTTCGCCGACTGCTCGGTCCTATGGATGGGAAACCCTGGGGCGCCATTACCTCGATCACAAAGAGATAGAGAATGCAAGCGCAGCCTTCAGCCGTGCCCTGGATGCGAGCCCCGACAATCCCAGACACTGGAGCTCCCTCGGGAACTGTCGGCTCAAGTTGGGACAATATGACGAGGCCTTGGAGGCCTATCGGCGTTCCATAGAACTGGATCCGGACTTCGTGGGCGCCTACGCAAATGTCGGCAGCGTGTTCTTCCTTACAGGCGACTACGAAAACGCGGTCGAATACTATCAGAAGGCCGTTGGCATCCAGCCTGCGTATGCCGACGGCTATTACAACATGGGGAACGCCTACAACCGCCTTGGCCGTTATGAGGAGGCCATTCAAGCTTACGAGAAAACCGTATCGTTGAACGCCAACCACTCGCGGGCCTTCGCCAACCTGGGGAATGCCAGTTCGAGCCTGGGTCAGATCCAGAGGGCGATCTCCAGCTATCAGAAGGCGATCGAGATCGAACCCGATTTCGAAGAGGCCTATTACAATCTGGGAATCGCCTACCTGGATGCGCAACAGATAGAAGCAGCCCGAGCCCTCTTTGAAAAGGTGTTGAAACTGAATCCGGAATTCTCTAAGGCGGACGCCATAAAAAGCTGGCGTGAGGATAATCCTCGCTGAGTCAAAAACGCAACCCTGATCATAGCAGAGGTTTGATGCCCCGAAATCGAATCTACTTCATCTCTGATGCCCATCTCGGTACCCGTCTTTCGGGTCGTTCGAATCGGGATCAGGAAGAATCCCTCGTCGCCTTCCTTCGTTCGATCCGGAAAGATGCGGAGGTCCTTTACATTGTCGGGGACCTGTTTGACTTCTGGTTCGAATATCGAACCGTCGTACCCGCTCGGGCGGGCAAGGTGATCTTCGCCCTTCACGCGCTCGTGCAGGACGGGGTTCGGGTCGTCTACCTTCCGGGAAATCACGACATCTGGCTGGGTGATTACCTGTCTGGGCAGGTCGGTTTGCACCTCCCTGGGGGGCCAATCGCAGTCGAGCACCAGGGACGCAGGGTTTACGTTACCCACGGAGATGAGCTTCGAGAGAGCTGGAAAGCCCGGCTCAAGCGATGGATCCTGAAAAACCCGGTATGCATCGTGCTCTTCCGCCTGCTCCATCCTGACCTGGGTGCCTTCCTGGCGAGCACGACCTCTCGCCTCTCCAACTATCGATCACGCAGCATAGCCAATCCGACTCGGGAAATCCCCATGCCGGTCATTCGCGAAAAGATCACACGAGGATTCGATATCGTCGTCTGCGGACATTTTCACCGTCCGCTTCAAACCAGGATGGACGGCGGTACCTTCGTCGTCCTGGGCGATTGGCTCTACGAAGACCACTACGCGGTCATGGAAAACGGAGAGATATCTCTCAAGAAATGGAACTCTCCTTAAAGACATAATTGGTATCATATGAGTAATATTTCTCACCTACGAAATACAGAAAGCAGTCTGGACTTCTGACTGAAAGGAGAGCGGATGACGCAAACCGATCCATTGGGCTTTGTGACCGAACCCCAAAAGGACGTGCCCGTTGCCTACGACGTTGACGTCGTCGTGGTCGGTGCGGGGTTGTCCGGTCTCTTCTCTGCACTCGCCGCCGGACGTCTCGGCGTCAAGACCCTCCTGATCGACAGGTTCGGTGTCGTTGGAGGAAACCTGGGTCCCGCGATGATCGTGGGGGGCTCCGTCTACGATGAATCCACGATCACTCTGCCGAACGGCCTCGTCGGAATTCCAAAGGAACTCGTGGCGAGGATGGACCAGTTGAAGCGAAACCTGCAACCCAACTACGCCGAAGAGTCGAACATCATCTCCTATCTCGGGGCACAGATGGCCGAGGAGGCCGGCGTGGAGCTCCTCCTCTCTGTATGGGCAGCCGATCCCATCATCGAAGAGAACCGCATGGTCGGGCTCTTTGTGGAAGGCAAATCTGGAAGGGTCGCCGTCAAGGCCAGGGTCGTCATCGATGGCTCAGCCGATGCGGACATCTCGCGCAGGGCCGGAGTACCCGTCATCATGAGCGTCCCTGCAGATCCATCCTACGATCCGGTCATCAAACCTCAGTATCTGCACGAGGAGTACAAGGTCTGGAACGATACCGGCATCTTCTACGCGGTCGCGAACATCGATGCGAAAGCGTTCGGGGAGTTTCGAAACAAGAAGACAACACTCAGCGATGCGGATCAGGCCTGGCTGGACGAGCGAAACCAGTTTGTTCACGAGGGCATGGCCTATCGGGGACTGCGATTTCCCGATCCGTTCGTGCCCCTGTTCAGGAAGGCGTGGGAGCGCGGTGACTACTACTACCAGAAGTCTGTCGAGCACAACGTGCACGTGTCCGTCCAGGACATCGGAGAGCCGACGGCCAGTGGCATTGTAGGAAGCCGCATCAACATGGGCGGGGAGATTCGGCGAGAGGACATGGTGCAGAACTCCAGGCTGGAGTCATCCATCCGCGCGCACGTCGTTGAGACGGTCCAGTTTTTCCGAAACTACATCCCGGGATTCGAGGACGCCTACCTTATTCTGATTGCGCCTTACCTCGGCTCCCGCGGCGGACCGTTTATCGACGGGGAGGTGGTACTCACACCGGAGGACATCCGAATCGGAAGACGATTCGATGACACCCTCTTCAGGAACACGCACGATGCCAACTATCGTCGTGCGGAAGCCTCAGGTTTCGATACCCCATACAGGACCCTCCTCCCCAAGGGCCTGGACGGCCTCCTCGTCACGGGAAGGGCCTCCTCTTACGTCCGCCGGGGACACGACCCCGGAAGCGCCCGCGCCAGGGGGGCCTTGATGCTTCTGGGCGAGGCAGCCGGAGTCGCCGCCGCAATGTCCGTAAAGGAAGGCGTCCAGCCGCGCGACCTGAACGTCAAGCAGCTCCAGAAGGAGCTCTTACAGAGAGGGTTCCCGCTCGGCGATGAAGCGCGCCTGGTCGAGCTGGGCCTGAGGTAAACTTGGGGCCTGCTCCCCCTTCCCTTTAGGGAAGGTTCTTCGCTGAATGTTGGGGTCAACCTAATGAACTCTTTTGCACCGCTGAATGCCATCCGGACCGCGGTGTGGGACTCCCTTGCAACCACCTGATGAACGTATCTCGTATCTCGTGAAGCGTATCTCGTCCGAGGTATCTTGCAAATTCACTACGCGAGGTGTCGACGAGTTCTGGTGAGCTCCGGTGTTGGCCCCGAGATACGAGATGCGAAATACGAGATACGGGTTTCCGGCCGTCGGAGGCATGGGGTTCTGGGGTGGGACGAACAGATTAGGGAGCAAGGGGGCCGGGGGGGTCAGGTAGAACAAAATCGGGACGGACCCGTGTGGTCCATCCCGATATGTAAAACCTGGTTTTAGCGAGGCTGACTACTGTGCCTCTAAATGCATCACTAACCTAAAAGATCGATCCGGCCGCCGACGCCGTCCTGCTTGGATGCATTCAGCTGTATAAACGTGTTCTGGAGCAGGTTGGTGCTCACTTCACGCGGTCTCTCAGCTCCCCCCTCCACATTTCGCGGAGGCGGAATCGGTCCGGTCGGAATCGCGGCGTTGTCCAGCAGACTTCTGGGACTTAAATCAACATTAGAGACTCGAAGCGGCATCGAGAGCCTCCCACGGGGGGTGGGATGAGCTTAGTATCTCTTGGTATCGTAAGTCTATCCCTGACAACGATATAATAAAGAATCGAGACCACAAACACAAGCAGTTTTTGCTTCAGCCCGTCACTTCCACACCCTTCCAGAAGGCAACGTGGTCCTTGATCTCGAGCGCCTTTGGCTTCGGATCCGGGTAGGTCCAGGCCGCATCCCCGTTCACCTCATCGCTGACAACCAGGTCGTAGTAACTCGCCACCCCCTTCCAGGGGCAGTTCGTCTGCGTCTCGCTCTCCCGAAAGTGCTCTTTCCGAATCGAATCCCCGGGAAAGTAATGATTGCCTTCAACGACGACTGTCCGATCGCTCTCCGCGACGATCGTCTCCTTCCAAACCGCCTTCATGTGCGTGCTCCAATCATGAGGTCACCTACGCGTATCTCGTTAGAACCGGGTACCGGGATAGGTAGATAGGTTACAGGGATCTTACGGTTTGGGGGCGACAGCTGGGTCGCCCCAGGAAATCAAAACACGGGTACCGGGTACAGTGGGCTCGTTGCTTGCCTGTCAATTACCGCATTTCGCATCGCCACGAACCTGGCCCCGAGATACGAGATACGAGTCTATTCGTCTGTCACACAACCCTCAGAGGCCGATTTTACCGTCTTGATATATTTGTAGAGGGTGCCTCGCGTCGCCTTGTAGGGTGGAGCCTTCCACGCATCCCGTCGACGGTCCAGCTCCTCGTTGGTCAGGTCTACGTGAATTTCGTTCTCATCTCCATCGATCGTAATCCGGTCCCCGTCCTGAATCAGGGCGATCGGTCCCCCCTCCTGCGCCTCCGGTGTGATATGTCCCACGAGAAATCCGTGAGACCCACCCGAAAACCGTCCGTCCGTGATCAACGCCACGGACTGAACGAGTCCGGCACCCGCGGTCGCCGACGTAATCGTCAGCATTTCCGGCATCCCCGGGCCTCCCTTCGGTCCTTCGTACCGAATCACCAGGACATCCCCGTCCTGGACCTTGTGTTGCTCCAGCGCCTCCAGCGCCTGCTCCTCGGAATCATACACGCGGGCCGGGCCTTCGAACTTTGTCCCTTGCTTCCCCGTAATCTTCCCCACCGCTCCCTCCGGAGCCAGGTTCCCTCTTAAGATCTCGATATGTCCGGTCGGTTTAATCGGGCGCTCCACCGGATAAATTACATCCTGACCTTCCTCAAGCCCGGGCAGGTCCGCCAGATTCTCAGCCAGCGTCCGTCCCGTCACCGTCATACAGTCTCCATTCATAAGCCCTTCGTGCAGAAGGTACTTCATCACTGCAGGTGTCCCTCCGACGTGGTGCAGGTCCTCCATAACATACTGCCCGCTCGGCTTCAGGTCTGCCAGGAAGGGCACGCGCTCACTCACGGCCTTGAAGTCATCGATCTTCAGATCGACGCCCACAGATCTTGCGATCGCGATGAGGTGCAGGACGGCGTTCGTCGACCCTCCCAGCGCCATCACGACCACCATCGCATTCTCGAACGCTTCCCGCGTCATAATATCCCGGGGTTTCAGGTCTCTCTCCAGCAGCATTCGAATGGCAGCACCGGCCGCCCGACACTCCTCGACCTTTTTGTGGTCCTCGGCAGGATTCGATGCGCTGTAAGGCAGCGACATCCCCATCGCCTCGATCGCCGACGCCATCGTGTTTGCCGTATACATCCCCCCGCACGCACCCGCCCCGGGACAGGCATTCTGAACGACGCGGGTTCTACCCGCCTCATCCAGAGTGCCGGCGATAACTTCCCCGTAGCTCTGGAATGCGGACACGATATCCAGCTTATTTCCTTCAAAGTAGCCGGCTCTTATCGTGCCGCCATACACCATTAGAGAAGGTCTGTTCACGCGCCCCATCGCAATCAGACAGCCCGGCATGTTCTTGTCGCAACCAGGAATAGAAATGTTGGCATCATACCACTGGGCACACATCATCGTCTCGACCGAATCAGCGATGAGATCGCGCGACTGCAGAGAGTAACTCATGCCCTCCGTGCCCATCGATATCCCATCGCTTACCCCGACCGTATTGAATCGCATCCCAACCAGACCGGCCTCTGTCACCCCCAGCTTGACTTTCTCGGCCAGATCAAGCAGGTGCATGTTGCAGGTGTTGCCTTCGTACCAGACGCTCGCGATGCCGACCTGGGCCTTATCCATATCCGCCTCTGTCAGACCCGTTCCATACAGCATGGCCTGAGAGGCGCCCTGGGCCTTCACCTGCGTCACTCGAGAACTGAATTTGTTCAACACATCGAACCCTTTCTGCATCTTCTCACGGGGTCTGTTCCCTTGCCGCGGAATGAAGTGTGCGTTTGAAACCTCTGGAATTCACTGTATATTAATGAGTTCAGGAGACGTAAATTAAATCAATTGCTCCCGTCTGTCAACTTGCGCTAATGAAACAGGGCAGTCGTGCAAACGCTTCCCGACTATCTCAGACCTGGACTCGATGTCATCTTCGTCGGCCTCAACCCCAGTCTCCCATCTGCCCGAATCGGTCACTACTACGCGGGAAGAGGAAATCAGTTCTGGCCGTTCCTCCACGAGGCTGGGTTCACGGACCGCCTTCTCACCCCTCAAGAGGACGGCCTGATCCTTACCTACAACCTGGGGCTCACGGATTTGGTCAAGCGTCCGACCTCAGGAATTGCAGATCTGAATCGGAAAGAATTCAGGTCCGGCTTCCATCCCCTCCGGAAAAAGCTGGAAACGTTCAGACCCGGAGTCGTCTGCTTTAATGGGAAGACAGGATACAGGAGCATCCTTAGTGAGTCGTGCAGCTACGGTCTCCAGGAAAATGCCCTCGAGGGCGCAACGGTCTTCGTTGCTCCGTCGACGAGCGGCGCACTGCCAATCCGACGGGATGAAAAGCTCGACCACTACAAACGCCTCAGAGCCCTGATGACATCGATCTCCAGCAAAAGGTGCTGAATTCACTTGGCTTATCGCTTGACACCGTCGCCGACATTGCCCTATACTAGACCTAGGTGCGATAACTGGTGGAGCGCCTTTAAAGGAAAATTCCATGCCCAGGGTCCTGGTCGTTGACGACGACCCCAATATCTTGACTTTTGTCGCCTCGGCCCTCAAAGACGAATCGTATGAGGTCGACACGGCGTCGAACGGCGAGAGCGCGATTGCGCGCCTCCTCGAGGCCCTTCCTGACATCCTGATCCTGGACGTGATGCTGCCCGGAACGGACGGCTTCGAGGTCCTCGAGACCATCCGCAAAGATCGTAACTACGACCCCCTTACCGTTATTCTTCTCTCCGCCGATGACGCACTGGACGCCAAGGTCAAAGGTCTCGACCTCGGGGCAGTGGAATACCTCGTAAAACCCATCCATCCTACTGAACTCGCGGCCCGGGTTCGGGCCCTGCTCAGACTCAAGAAGCAGCAGAACCACCTCTCCGAAGAATACACCCGGCTCTCCGAGCTCACCCTTACGGATCCGTTAACGGGTGCCTACAACCGGCGAGCGCTCGACAGACTGCTGAAGGCCAGACTGGCGGAGTCTTCCCGCTACGGTATGCCGGTCTCCATCGTCCTTTTCGACATCGACCTCTTCAAGCTCGTCAACGACAACCATGGGCACTTGACGGGTGACCACGTACTTCGTGAAGTTACGACCCTCACCCTACTTCACTGCCGTGAGGAAGATGCCCTGATTCGGTACGGGGGGGAGGAGTTTCTGGTCATCATCTTTCACACAGACAAGAAAGGCGCCCACGTCTTCGCAGAGCGTCTGCGGACTCAGGTCGACTCATACATCTTCAATCATGAAAAGAAATCCCTAAGACTCACCCTGAGCGCCGGGACGGCCTCCTATCCCGAGGACAAGGGTATTATGGGCGTGGAGTCCATGATCAATCTTGCTGACACGAGGCTCTACGAGGCGAAGCGTGCCGGGCGAAATCAAACGGTCTCGGGTAACGCTGAGGCATAGGACATTCCGGGCATATGACCGACACACAACTCTTACAGGAATGTGAGGCCCTTGCCGAAAGGCTTGGGATCCGTGTCTCTCGCGAAGACCTGGCAGGCGGACCCGGGGGCCTTTGCACGTTCAAAGGCGAGAGCCGCTTCATACTGGACTACAGGCTCGATGTCACCAGCCAGATCGAGCTCTTTTCAAGGGAGTTCGGGCGTCTTCCGATCGAGGACATCTATGTCGTCCCCAGACTCCGGGATCAAATCGACACCTACCGCGAGGTTCAGATCTAGAAGACGCCACCTGGTTCGAAGCAACGACAAAGCGGCCGATCGAAAAAACTCGACTCGGCCGCTTCTCTGTTATGACGTTGCTCGATTAAGCGTTTCGTCAGAGTTCCTCTTCCGAATCTGGTGGATGATACCGACCCATCGAATCCCAGAATCCTGTTTCCTGACTCCCCATCTTTACGACCGGCTCACCCTCCTCATCCGCCCATTCGCCACACGATCCCCCGAGTTCAGTCTCGCCAAGCTCCACCTCCGTCCCATCCATCCGCAGCACCGGGTGATAGAACTTCGCCACCTCCTCAGCCTCGCCAGAAATGTAGTGACCGATCAGCGACCGCCTGAAACGTTCCTTGCTCTTGTTGGGAAAGCTGCCGTGAATCAGCGATCCGTGGAAGAACAACATATCGCCCGGGTCCATCACCAATGGAACGAGTGCCAGATCATCAGGAATCGGAACGACGATCCTGCTGAAACTCTGTTCAAGATCCGCGTTTCTCGGACAGAGAATCTCCTGAAGGTGTGTGCCTGGAACGACGTGGAGGCACCCGTTCTCCTCATCCGTCTTGTCGAGCGCTAGCCAGGCCCCCAGGCAGGTCCCGGGTTGAACCTTCAGGAAGAAATTGTCCTGATGGAGAGATTGCCCCCGTGCACCCGGCGGCTTGAAGTAGAGCATTGTCTGAACGGCGAAGGGCTCAATACCCATGAGCGCCTCGGTCCAACGCCGCAATCGAGGATCCAGAAGAAATCCCAGGCTGAGCTCATCCCATCGATGCATATGGATTAGCCGCGGAAACTTCCTGAGCGGATCGTCGGGCCTGGACTGCGTTCCGTGATTGTCTCCTGGATAGGAGCCCGCGGCCCGAACCGCCATGTAATGGTCCCGGAGCAAGTCTGTCTCCGCTTCGGAAAAAAGACCCTGAGCCACCAAGTATCCGTCTGAATCGAAGGCTTCTATATCCCGTGCGTCCGGCACGTTCCGTCCCTCCTGACTTTTCAGGCTGCGACACCTGATACTGCCCTGTTCAAGGCGGGCATCAGCTCATTCGCGAACAGATCCAGGTTGCGAAGCCAGCTTTCCCTGTCGTCCCAGTCGAAACCCATAAGAATCAGCGTGCCGAACGGCCCGCACTCCTCTATCAGCGCCAGCAGCCGCTGCAGCACTTCGTCGACGTCGCCGGCAATGATCTGCTCTTTGAGCCAGAAATCCATGTTGCAGTCGGCGTCCGGCATATCCAAGTCGCGCTTCAGGATGTCCCGCTTCCCGAGCGCGTTGTCCATCAGGGAGGCGATATACTCGTAGTTCTGGCCCACCGTGTTGCTGCGCGCGAGCTTCACGGCCTCCTTGGTCGTGTCTGCGAGGAATATGGCTCTCGAGACCTTCCAGCTCGCCGGATCGGCTACGCGTCCGGCTTCGGCGGCCGCGGCGGCGTAGGTCGCCCAGTTGTCGGCCAGGACATTACCGGTCACGAGAGCGGCCGAGAAAGGAGAAAACCCGCGCTGGGCGGCCACCTTGAGGCTGTAAGAGTTGCGGCTTATGCCGGGCATGGCGATCGGCGGATGTGGCTGCTGCAGCGGCTTGTGGATGAACCCGATCGCCGTTGCCTCATCGACGTGTTTCTCGAGCGAGATCTGCCAGAATTCGCCATCGTGGTGGTAGGGCGGGTCCGACGCCCACAGCTTCAGGATGACGTCGATCGCTTCGAACGTCATCGCGCCGCCGTCCTTCGGATTCAGACCGTAGAGTTCCATATCTGCAGTGACACTGCCCGGACCAAAGCAGAGGTTGAGCCGTCCCTTGGAGAGATGATCCAGAAAGGCCAGCCGCGTTGCGACGTAGGCCGGATGGTGCTGATTGAGGCAGACGGGTGCGGGACCCAGACGAATTCGCTTCGTCTCTCCGAGTACGCGGCCGATGAACACCTCGGGTACCACGATCGGTTCGTACTTCATCGTATGGTGTTCGCCGATCCAGAACTCGTCGAAGCCCAGCTCTTCTGCCCGGATGACCAGTTCGACGTCCTCGTCAAAGCACTTTGACAGCGGTTTGCTCGACGGGTGAAACGGCATGATGAACATGCCATAGTTGATCGGATGCGCGTTATTCGTCGTGTCCAAGCGTAGTTACCTCCTCCGACTTTTGAACAGCCCGATACCTAAAAAGTGTTACAATCGGACTGCGGAGTCAATCCCGAAAATCTTATCGTCCCGATCCTGATTCTTCCACCGGGCACGCTCGGGGCTCCAGGCTGATGGTCCCCCGCGCGCCTCGGATCTGCCCACGAAGCTGCCGGGTGGCGTCCACGTCCACCACTTGGGGACTCGGCTGAATCACAACTCCGTAATCCGACCTCGCCCGCTCACGTGTCACCTTCTCCTGGATGACGTCGGCCAGCACAGCCTCAGGATCTCGATCCAGCGGATCCCCCCAACCCCCGCCCCCCGCCTGTATCAGCCGGTAGACCTCTCCCTTCTTCAACCACCTCATAAATTTTGAGGGGAGCGCCTCCTCATCTCTACCCGGATTCAGAATGTTCAGCGTGCGGCTTCCCGGCTTCCCGCCCTGAGCGCCCCACGGCAGAAACTTGGTGCGATCGGAGCGAAGCTGCACCATCGCCTCATCAGCGAGTACTTCATACTCGCGAACCATGCCGAGGCCGCCCCGGTGCCTGCCCGCACCTGCCGAATCCGGGGCATATTCGTAGCGTCGAATCAACAGGGGCTGCTCCGCCTCGATGCTCTCGATCGGCGTGTTTGCCATATTATGTATAGGACTGCTTGCCCCGTCAACACCGTCTCGATGGGGCCCGCCTCCTCGCGGTCCGTCGTTGTTGAACTCCAGAAACACGAACGGTTTCCCGTTCTGATATCCAGCATACGTAAATCCTACTTCGCCGCCCCCCCAGGCGGCGGGAATCCGGTCGGGAAGGGCCCTGGCAAGCGCGCCGAACACGGTCTGGCAGACGCGGAATCCAGCAAGTCCTCGCGCCGCGACAGGTGCGGGGTGCTGCGGGTTGACGAAGCAGCCCGGGGGCGCAACGATCTCGATCGGTCGAAAGAAACCGGCGTTCGCCGTGAGCGTGGCGTCCGTCAGGCATTTCAGAACCGCATAGACGGCCGACTTCGTGAACGCGAAGTTCGGGTTGATGGATCCCTTGGCCTGCGGCGACGTCCCGGCGAAATCGACCCGCATCTCGTCGCCATCGATCGTCAGCGCCACTCGAATCGCGATCGGGTCCGGACTGAAACCGTCGTCGTCCACGAAATCCGTGAACGACCACGACCCGTCAGGCAGGGCCTCGATCTCCGCTCGGGTAAGCGTCTCCGTCGTGTCGATGATATCATTCATGTAGACTTGGAGCAGATCGGGACCATACGCCTCTATGAGCTTCAGGATCTCTCTTTCCCCGAGGCGCAGCGCCGAAATCTGGGCTTGCACATCGCCCAGCACCATGCCCGGGACCCGGACATTCAACTCGAGGATGCGCCAGATCGCCTCGTTTAGAACACCCTGCTCGAGCAGCTTGAGGGGGGGAAGGCGCAGGCCCTCCTGATAGATCTCCGTGTTGTCGCAAGCATTCCCTCCAGCGACCCGTCCTCCGATGTCTGTCTGGTGGGCGATCACGCAGAGCCACGCCGTGAGTGTCTCGTCGAAAAAAACCGGCTTGAACAGAAAGATGTCAGGAAGGTGACTGGCCCCCTCATACGGATCATTGTTCGCGAAAATGTCCCCCGGCTTCACGTCATCCCCGAACTTTCTCAGTACCCCTTCCAGCGCAGGCTGCATCGCCCCCATGTGCAGGGGCAGCGTCAGACCCTGGGCCACCTGCTCGCCAACCGCGTTGAACACCGCCGTTGAAAAATCCATGCCGTCCTTAACGACGGCGGATCGCGCAGTGCGAATGACGGTCACGGTCATCGTGTCCGCCGCGCCGCTCAGCGCGTTTCGGATCAGCTCGCGGGTAATCGGATCCACCTTGTCGCGTTTCTCCATACGATCCTTTACCTCGTCACCCGACGAGATAGGGTTGGCGTTCGGCCCCCGGGCGAACTCACGCCAGTGTCAAAACGATATTATTCGCCGAATCCAACGACGCCTCCCAGCCAGGCGGAACCACCGTCGTCGAATCGTATTCCTCGACCACAAGGGGGCCCGCGATCTTTTCGTCGCGTAGTCCTGCTCGAGGCACGACAGGCGTGTCGATCCACTGGTCCCTCGGGCCGAAGTAGACCTTGCGCCTATCTGGCTTCGTGGATCCGGGATCGCTGTCCATCTCGATCCGTTCCGGTACGCGCTGCGCCTCTGAAATGCCCCTTGCGATCACGCGGATGCCGACCAGCTGAAACGGTTCGTCCACGTGGTAACCGTACGTCTTCTCATGCTCCTGGTGATACGCCTCGCCCAGTTTCGCAAGGCTCTCAGGAGTAAATTCTTTGTCCGAGACGTTCACCGTCAGCTCAGAAGTCTGACCCTCGTACTTCATATCCACCTGTGCGAGCAGGAGCTGGCGAGCCTCCGAAAATCCCTCCTCCAGAAGGAGTCGGGTGCCCTCCTGGAGCAAGGAACGCAGGATCCCGTTGACTGCGTCCAGATCGAGTTCGGAAAACGCACGGTGATGGCTCCGCACGAAGTGGTGCTCCACGTCGGCGAACAACAGGCCGAATGCGCTGAACACACCCGGATGGGGGGGAATAAGGATTCGGGACACCTCCAGCATCTCCGCGAGGCCCGCCGCGTGAATCGGCCCACCCCCGCCGAACGCCATCAGCGTAAACCGCCTCGGATCCCTTCCCCGCTCGCTGGACACCGCCCTCAGCGCCCGGGCCATGTTGGAGTTGGCAAGAAGGTGAATCCCGTAGGCCGCTTCACTTTCTGAAAGTCCAAGCCGGCCGCCCACCTTCTCTTTCACCGAACGCGAAGCTCCGTCCGCGTCCAGCCGAAACGAACCTCCCAGCAGGTGCTCGGGGTTCAGGAAACCGAGCGTCACATTCGCGTCCGTAACTGTCGGTGCTTCGCCGCCCTTTGCGTAACAGACCGGCCCAGGGATCGCACCTGCACTCTGAGGTCCGCACTGTAACGAGCCGCTCTTGTCCACCCAGGCGATGCTCCCACCCCCGGAGCTCACCTCAGCCAGATCGATCGCCGGTACTCGCAGAACGTACCCAGAACCCTTCATAAGGCGGTGTGAGGCACTCATTCCACCGCCCACCTCATACTCCTGCGAAAGCAGCATCCGACCCGCTTCGATGATCGATGCCTTCGCGGTCGTCCCCCCCATATCGAACGTCATCAGGTTCTCTTCACCAAGACGCTTCCCGAGATGAAACCCCCCGACAACACCAGCCGCAGGGCCCGACTCGATACAGGTGATCGGTCTATCGATTGCGGCCCTCACTGGCGTCAAGCCCCCGTTCGACTGCATCACGGTCATGGGTACCTGGATACCCATATCCTGAATCCCACGCTTCAATCGCGTCAGGTAGCTCGAAACGACGGGTTTGACATAGGCATTGATCACCGTCGTACTCGTCCGTTCATACTCTCGCATTTCCGGCAGCAGCTCGCTCGATACCGACAGGTCCACATCCGGCATCCTGGATCGGATCACCTCAGCGATCCGGGTTTCGTGTGCCGGGTTCGCGTAGGCATGAAGAAGCGAAATCGCCACAGACCTCACGCCCGTTTCCGAAACCGCGTCGGCCACTCGCTCTACATCCGATGGATCGAGCGGTGAGATCACCTCCCCACGAAAATTCATCCGTTCATTTACTTCGAAACGCAGTCGTCGTTCGACCAGGGGAGGCGGCTTCTCGTAGTCCAGGTCGTAGAGCCTCGGCACACGCAGGCGCGCGATCTCCAGCACGTCACGAAACCCTTCCGTCGTGACGAGCGCCGTACGCTCCCCTTTGCCCTCCAGAATCGCGTTTGTGGCTACCGTGAAGCCGTGGCTCAGTTCCGATATCTCCGCGGGCTCGACGTTGAGATCCCGCATCGCATGGGCCAGTCCCTCCAGGACCGACCGGCTATAATCATCGGGTGTGCTTGCCAGTTTTCTGACAATCACCCTGCCATCGTCCCCCAGAAGCACGACGTCGGTGAACGTCCCTCCGATATCGATCCCTGCTCTATATTTCCCCATGTTCGCCTTTCGCTGAGGCCGAACATGCAAGCGAATCCCGCTTTCTGTCAACAAAAAAAGGGCCAGTTGCAAAGCAACGGCCCGTCAGACAGCTCATCCTTCTCTTCAACGATCTCTATGGATTCTTCTCATTCAAGCTTTCGAACGCGTCCGGGTTCATCAGCAGGGCATCCGCCACGTCCAGAAGAATCTCAGACCGGAAATAGAAACCCTTGCTTACCTGGGCCTGGATCCGCCTAAGTTTTTCCTTCCGGGTCTCGTTGGGCTCATCGTTCCCGTTGATCAGGGACGGTTTGGGACGGACGCTTGAATTCATAGGAGATAGGAGCTTGATGTGGTGGGATTGGAGAGGGACAACGTGGGTAACCTGCGGCGGACCTCCCTTCCCCTCAGGTCTTGTTTCGCTAATATACATCGGCATAATCCCGGGCCGCTCCAGCGGAAATATCTAAAAAAATAAAGGGTTATAGCATGATTAGTCGTATGACTTCGAGCCACCTCAGATCACGCGATATCACTTGGTCTACCCGTCGCGGTCATATCGGCAGGCTGATAGAATCTCCCCGGAGGTGAGCGCCGAACCAGGACCGCAAGCCGATTCTGAGGAGAGAATCACGCCCTGAATAATCCCTGTCACGCACTGCTGCAAGGCTATATATTCGGGGCGATCCCGAAGCCTGTTAACATTTTCAAAGGCGATTTAACATGGACAAGACCCTTCCCAGGCCGCTCTGCATAAAGGCAGACTGTCTCGCCGACGGCATCGGCACGGAATCAAGGGCCGACCAGGCCGTCCTGATTCGAGACGGCATCATCGACGCCGTCGGACCGAGCGAGGCCGTCCTGAAAGACGCCCCCCCGGACACGGAGAAAGTGGATCTGGGATCTGTCTGCCTGACGCCCGGCCTCATCGACGGTCACACGCACTGTTGTCTCGCCGGTGACGGCCGCACCTATGCCGAGTACATCGTCGATTCCGACGAAGTGATGGTCCTCGCCGGTGCGCTGAACCTGCAGCGCCACCTGAACGCCGGAATCACCACGATCCGCGAGCACGGGGCCAGAAATCGGATCGGGTTCACACTGAAAGAGGGGGTCCTCCGGGGCTACATCCCCGGACCGAGGATGGTCGTGAGCGGAAGGCCGATCACCTGCACGGGCGGTCATTTCCATTTCTGCAACGAGATCGCCGACGGCGAGGCAGAGATTCGAAGATCCGTCCGCCGACTCGTTCACGAGGGCGCTGACTACATCAAGATTATGGCCTCCGGGGGCGGTACGGTCGGCACGATCCCCGGAGTGGCGACCTACACCACGGAAGAGTTGGGAGCCGCTGTGCACGAGGCCCACAACTTCCATCGGCTCACGGCCGCGCACTGCAGGGCCAAAGAGTCCATGCTCCGGGCCGTCCACGCGGGCATCGACCTGATGGAACACGCTGAATTCCTGGACCCCGACGACCAGGTCCGGTTCGACCCGGAGCTTGCCCAGATGATGGCCGAATCCGGCATCTGGATCAGTCCCACACTCCAGGCCCTCACGAGCTACCAGACGATCGTCCATCTCAAGAAGAAGCGTGAGATGGGTTCCATCTCGTCCGCTGAAGAGAGGGAGCTCCATACTCTGGAGGAGAATGCCGAGCTCAAACTGGATATCGTGAGGAAAATGCTCGACTACGGGGTCCGCGACCGCATCGTCCCCGGCACCGACTCCGGAGTCTCGAACCTCACGTTCGGCCACCTCGACTATGACCTGCAGCTCCTGATCCGCACCGGGTTTACCCCGGGCGAGGCCCTCGTCGCTGCCACGCGCATCTCTGCCGAAGCCGCAGGGTTAAGCGATCAGATCGGCACAATCGAGCCTGGAAAAATCGCGGACCTTGTCGCCTTCGACGGGGACCCGACTAAGGATGTCGAAGCATTCAGCAGGGTCGCCGCCGTCTTTCAAGCAGGCCAAAGGGTCAAGTAGGCGAGCGGATTCAATTTCTAACCGAAAGGGGTCAATCCATGACACCGGAAGAGGTCCTGTCTCACGAGCCCAAAGTCCTGACGGACGAACAGCGACGGTTCTACTTCGAGAAGGGGTACCTGCTGGTGGAGAGCATCATCTCTCGCGATTGGATTGATCGTCTGCTTCACACGACGAATGAGATGGTTGACAAGAGCCGTTCATTAACGCAATCGGACGAGGTGTTCGATCTGGAGCCCGGCCATACCGCAGACAACCCAAGGCTCCGCAGACTGTCAAACGCGGTGGACCACCATCCGGTCTACTGGGAGTATGCATCCGAGTCCGTTCTTCCCGATGTGGTGGCGGATCTAGTGGGGCCGGACGTCAAGTACCATCACTCCAAACTCAACTTCAAGTGGGCGGAAGGCGGCGAGGAGGTGAAGTGGCACCAGGACATTACCTACTGGCCGCACACGAACTACAGCCCCCTCACGATCGGGACCTATCTTTACGATGTCGGCGATGAACAGGGGCCCCTCGGCGCGGTTCCCGGCAGTCACAAAGGTGATCTTTTCGACCAGTATAACGAAGCGGACGAATGGGTGGGCTGTATCGCCAACGAGGATCTGGCGCACGTCGACCTCGACAAGGTCGAGTATCTCACCGGTCCGGCCGGATCGATCACGATTCATAACTGTCGTGTCATTCACGGTTCCAAGAAGAATTTATCCGACGCGGGCCGTCCGCTGCTGCTGTTCGCTTATTCCGCGGCCGACGCCTTTCCGTATACGGCGAACCCACTCAAGAGCCGCTACACCGGCACGATCCTTCGCGGCAAACAGGCCCGCTGGGCCTACCACGATCCCCGGGCCTGCCTGATCCCACCGGACTGGTCGGGTGGCTACACGTCCCTTTACGCGCTGCAGCAGCAGGAAGATTCGGATGCCAAAAGTTGAGGAGACACGAGTCCTATGGAACCACAAACACTCGAATTTAGAAAAGTGACGCCGCACTGCGGTGTCGACGTAGATGGCATCGACCTTTCTGAATCGCTCGATGAGGGAACGATCGAGACACTCACTTCAGCGCTCGCCGAGCACTGCGTACTCTTCTTTCGCGATCAAAGTATGACGCCTGATCAACAAAAGGCATTGGGCCGTCGTTTCGGTGAACTGCACATCCATCCCGCCTTTCCTAGACTGCTCGAAGGACACCCGGAAGTCATGGAGATCTACGCTGACGAGAACACCCGAAGGATCGCCGGTGAGGATTGGCACTCGGATGTCTCCTGCGACGCCGAACCGCCGCTCGGTTCGATCCTCTACATGCTGGAGACACCGCCCGTGGGAGGCGATACCCTCTTCGCGAGCATGTATGCCGCTTTCGAGTCCCTGTCAGAATCGATGCAGCACTTTCTTGAGGGAATGACCGCGGAGCACGACGGCGAGCACGTATATCGTCGCTATGGGGATGATGCGAGGCCGAGAGACGAATCCTATCCGAGATCGGAGCATCCCGTCGTGCGCACGCACCCGGTTAGCGGGCGGAAGGCGCTTTACGTAAACCGCACCTTCACCACGCGGATCGTTCAACTCAACCAGAACGAAAGCGACTCGGTGCTCGAGCTGCTTTTCAAGCATATCGAGCAGCCGGAGTTCCACTGCCGCTTCCAGTGGCAGCCGGGCTCGGTGGCATTCTGGGACAATCGCTGTGCCCAGCACCACGCCATGTGGGACTATTTTCCCAATCGACGGCGCGGCCTGCGTGTGACCATCAAGGGGGATGCGCCCTTCTACCGTGCCTGAAGAACGACCCGCAGTTACAAGGAGACCCCATGCCATACACTTTCCAGTCTGGTATGATGTACCGTATGCCCACACACTTTGGTCCTGCGCTGGGTCCCCGTCAGGGTCCCGAAGGGAGGAGGTTCGCTTGCGAAGACGATCCGAAGCGAACCTCGATTTCCGTCTCTTTTCGGTCCAATCCCGACCAGCTCGACACCCTCCTACCCGAGGGTTTCGAAGTCGGCGAGCCCGTGGTTACAGTCACCGCGGGTTACATGACAGAAATCGAGTGGCTGGCCGGACGCGGCTACAACATCCTCGGCCTTACCTTTCCCGCCATCTTCAAAGGCAAGGAAGACATCGCACGCGGACCGTTCCTTACGGTGCTCTGGGAAAACCTGGCTGATCCCATCATTACCGGTCGGGAAGAGTTGGGCTATTCCAAGATCTACTGCGAGCTCCCGGAGCCCCGCATCTGTCACGGCGAAGCCCACGCCACCGCCGGCTGGCTGGGGTTCAAGTTTATGGACCTGAGCGTCAAAGGCCTGACTCAGAAACCCGCCAACGAAATCTCCGATAAGGCGGTGGATGGCACGCTCCATTACAAATACATGCCCAAGACCGGCGACTGGGGGACTCCGGATGCCTGCTATGCCGTGATCACCCCGGCTGCAAGCAACGAGAGAGTCCTGGAATATTGGGAGGGTGAGGGAACGGTCGAATGGCATCGAGCGAGATGGGAGGACCTCCCCACATTTTATCCGATCGTCAACGCCTTCGCCGACCTCGAGGTCAAGGAATACGTCGGCGCATCCCTGGTCAGGAGCGTTGGAAACAAGGACCTGAGAGACCAGCGCATTCTTCGCTAGAGAGAATCGAAATGACAATACCCACATCCGCGACACGCCCTGAAGACATGCAGAAGAGCAGGGATTGGACGAGCAGGTTCATCTCCGGACCTGCGGCACTTCCCATCTCTTTCACCTACGACGAGAAAGCCGTTACAGGGCTTCCGGAAGACTGGAATCCGTCTTCTACAAGGCGCCGGATCGACGCCAACATCTCCCAAACAGTCTTTGAAGGCAATGACGCCGGGACCGGCTTGAACGTCAGAGTCGAGTGCACGGAATATCGTGACTTCCCGGTCGTGGAATGGGTCGCCTGGTTTACGAATAAGAGCAGCGAGGCCACTCCCATCATCCGAGACATCCTCGCGATCGATGGACCGATCAGCGGCGCCGCTCCCGTCGTGTACCACTGCAACGGCGACTACCGGAACGACGAGTGTTACGAACCTGTCGAGACACCCCTGAACGCGGGGGAAACGCTCGGATTCGCCCCCAGAGGTGGCCGCCCCTGCGATGGCGCGTTTCCCTATTACCGTGTGATGTTCGAGGGCTGCGGACTGACGATGGCGGTCGGCTGGCCGGGACAATGGTCGGTCAGTTTCAAGAGACTTGCAGAGGGAGTACACATCCGCGCGGGTCAGGAGGTGACGCATCTGCGCCTCCAGCCGGGCGAAACGATCCGCACGCCGCGGATCACCCTCCTCTCCTGGACAGGGGATGCCGCGAGGGCGGTGAACCTCTGGCGGCGGTGGTACCTCACCCACATCCTTCCCAGGCCAAAGGGTCAACCTTTAAGACCGCTGCTCGCCTGCACCGGCACCGATGAAGGGAAGGAGTTCACCGATGCGACGGAAGAGAACCAGCTGAAGTATATGGAGAAGACCAGGCGGCACGGCCTTCCGCTCGACGTCTGGTGGATAGACGCCGGCTGGTATCCCTGCTACGTCGAGGAGCTAGGAAAAAGGACGTGGAGCAGGACCGTCGGCACGTGGGTGCCGGATCCTGAGAGATTCCCCAACGGCTTCAAGGCGATATCCGAAGCTGCGGCCCGAAGCGGCGCCGACCTGTTACTCTGGTTTGAACCGGAAAGGGTATACAAGGGCACCAGGATCGATACAGAACATCCCGAATGGTTGCTCAGGAGAGAGGGAAACCACGACAGGCTGTTGAACCTGGCCCTCCCGGAATGCCGCCAGTGGCTGACCGACCACGTCTGCCGGCTGATCAGGGAGAACGGCATCAAGATCTACAGACAGGATTTCAACTTCGTAGACGATGCGGGTACCGAACCGCTGCAGTTCTGGCGTGAGAATGAGGACTCGGACCGCCAGGGGATGAACGAGAACCTGCACGCCCAGGGCTACCTCCAGTACTATGATGACCTGCTCGAACGAAACCCCGGACTCTGGATCGATTCCTGTGCGGGCGGAGGACGCCGCAACGATTTCGAAACCCTGCGGCGCTCCGTGCCGCTGCACATCACCGACCACGCCTACGGTGATCATCCCGTGAAGTTGGCCTACCACCGTACGCTCTTCGAGTGGATGCCTTACTTCAAGTCTTCCTCACGCGCTTTTGATGTTCATGGAGAGAATCGATATGACCACGACGTAGATAGCTATGCCTTCCACTGCGGCATGGCCGCCATGCTGCAGCCGTCTCTGGACATCCGCCGCGACGACTACAACTATGAGCTCGCAAACAGAATGATCGACATCTGGCGCAGGGCGTCGGAATTCATCTTGTATGGGGATTACTATCCGCTCACCCCGTTCCATCGCAGTCCCAATGAGTGGGTTGCCAGGCAGTTTGATCGCCCGGAGAGAGGCAGCGGATTCATTCAGGGATTCAGGTTTCCAGAATCCCCGGACGAGAGATTCACGATCCATCCGAAGGAAATTAGTTCAGATGCGACCTACGCATTCGAGAACCCCGAGTCGGGTGAAACCACGGAAATTTCAGGAGAGGATTTGAGCCAAGAAGGTTTCACATTTGCCCTTCCAAAACGCGGCGCGGCCATCTGGTTCTATCGAAGGAAGTCCGAGTAAAGGGGACCGCAATGAATGCTACACAGGCCACAACCCCTGAAGACATGCAGAAGAGCAGGGATTGGACGGGCGGATTCATCTCCGGACCCGCTGCGCTTCCCATCTCTTTCACCTACGACGAGAAAGCCGTTACAGGGCTTCCGGAAGACTGGAATCCGTCTTCCACAAGGCGTCGGATCGACGCCAACATCTCCCAGACAGTCTTTGAAGGCAATGACGCTGCGACCGGCTTGAACGTCAGAGTCGAGTGCACAGTTTACCACGACTTCCCGGTCGTGGAATGGGTCGCCTGGTTTACGAATAAGAGCAGCGGGGCCACTCCCATCATCCGAGACATCCTCGCGATCGATGGACCGATCAGCGGCGCCGCTCCCATCGTCTACCACTGCAATGGGGACTACCGCAGCGACGAGTGCTACGAACCCGTCGAGACCCCCCTGAACGCAGGAGACACGCTCGAGTTTGCCCCTGTGGGAGGCCGCCCCTGCGACCACGCCTTTCCCTACTACCGCGTGATGTTCGAGGGCTGCGGTCTCACGATGGCCATCGGCTGGCCCGGACAGTGGTCGGTCAGTTTCCAGTCGGTTGCAGACGGTGTACACATTAGGGCGGGGCAGGAGGTGATCAACCTGCGTCTCCAGCCGGGCGAAACGATCCGTACGCCGCGGATCACCCTGCTGTCCTGGACGGGGGATACCTCGAGGGCAATCAACTTGTGGCGGCGGTGGTACCTCGCCCACATCCTTCCCAGGCCCAAAGGCCAGCCGTTGAAGCCGCTTCTCGCCTGCAACGGCACGGATGAGGGTTCGGAATTCACAGAAGCCACCGAAGAAAACCAGCTCCGGTACATAGAGAAGACCAAGAGACTCGGCATTCCATTTGACATCTGGTGGATAGATGCCGGCTGGTACCCCTGCTACACGGAGGACGGTGTGACGAGGAAGTGGGGTGTGACTGGCAGGTGGGAGCCGGATCCTGAAAGATTCCCTGATGGCCTCAAACCGGTCTCCGACGCTGCTGCTCGAAGCGGTGCCGACCTGCTGCTCTGGTTCGAACCGGAAAGGGTACACCCGGGCACCGGGATCGATAAGGAACATCCCGAATGGCTGCTCAGGAGAGATGACACTAGCGAGAACAGGCTGCTGAACCTGGGCATCCCGGAATGTCGCCAGTGGCTGACCGACCACGTCTGCCGGCTGATCAGGGAGAACGGCATCAAGATCTACAGACAGGATCTCAACTTCGTGGACGATGCAGGCACCGAGCCGCTGCAGTTCTGGCGTGAGAATGATGACCGGGACCGCCAGGGGATGAACGAGAACCTGCACGCCCAGGGCTACCTTCAGTACTATGATGACCTGCTGGAACGAAACCCAGGCCTCTGGATCGATTCCTGCGCAGGAGGCGGACGCCGCAATGATTTCGAAACCCTTCGGCGCTCCGTGCCGCTGCACATCACTGACCACGGCTACGGAAACCATCCGGTGAAGCTGGCATTCCACCGTACGCTCTACGAGTGGATCCCCTACTTCAAGTCGAGCACGAGCTCCTGGGATCTCGATGCGCAGGGGAAACGAAGAAATCCGGTTCGCGATGGACTCCCTCAGAAGGGTAGATACAACGACCGCATAGACAGCTACTCATTCCACTGCGGCATGGCAGCCATGTTGCACCCGTCTCTGGACATCCGCCGCGACGATTACGACTACGAACTCGCCAACAGAATGATCGACATCTGGCGCAGGGCATCGGAATTCATTCTGTATGGGGACTACTACCCGCTCACCCCGTTCCATCGCAGTCCGGAAAAATGGGTCGCCAGGCAGTTCGACCGCCCGGAGAGAGGCAGCGGATTCATTCAGGGGTTCAGGTTTCCAGAGTCCCCGGACGAGAAATTCACGATCCATCCAAAGGAAATCAGTTCAGATGCAACCTACGCATTCGAGAACCCTGAATCGGGTGAAACCACAAAGATCTCAGGAAAGAATTTGAGCCAGGAGGGTTTCACATTTACGCTTCCGAAGCGCAGCGCGGCCATCTGGTTCTATCGAAGGAAGTCCGAATAAAGGGGACCGCAATGAATGTCACACAGGCGACACGCCCTGAAGACATGCAGCAGAGTCGGGAGTGGACGAGCAGATTCATCTCCAACCCCGCCGCGCTTCCCATCTCGCTCACGTATGATGAGCGCGCCATCTCCGGTATTCCGGAGGACTGGAATCCGTCTTCAAAATGGCGCCGCATCGACGCCAACATTTCCGAAACGGTGTTCGAAGGCAATGACACCCGGACCGGTTTGAACGTCAGAGTCGAGTGCACGGTCTACCGAGATTTCCCGGTCGTGGAATGGGTGGCGTGGTTTACGAACAAGGGCGACGAGCCCACCCCGATCATCCGCGACATCCTTGCGATGGATGATGCGTTCACAGGTGCTTCTCCCGCCGTGTATCACTGCAACGGCGACTACCATAGCGACGAATGTTACGAACCTGTCGAGACTCCCTTGAACGCAGGAGACACGCTCGAGTTTGCCCCTGTGGGAGGCCGCCCCTGCGACCACGCCTTTCCCTACTACCGCGTGATGTTCGAGGGCTGTGGTCTAACGATGGCCATCGGCTGGCCCGGACAGTGGTCGGTCCGTTTTGAACGGCTCAAAGAAGGCGTGCGCATCCGCGCGGGTCAGGAGGTGACGCATCTGCGCCTCCAGCCCGGCGAAACGATCCGCACGCCGCGAATCACCCTCCTCTCCTGGACAGGGGATGTCACAAGGGCGGTGAACCTGTGGCGCCGGTGGTATTTAACCCACATCCTCCCCAGGCCCGACGGTCAGCCCTTGAAACCGCTGCTGGCCTTCGGCGGCACGGATGAAGGCAAGGAATGGACGGAGGCCACGGAAGAGAACCAGCTGAAGTATATCGAAAAGACCAGGCGGCACGGCCTTCCGTTTAACGTCTGGTGGATCGATGCCGGCTGGTTCCCGTGCTACATCGAAGAACTTGGAAGAAGCGCATGGAGCAGAGGCATCGGCACGTGGGAGCCCGATCCAAAGAGGTTCCCGAACGGCTTCAAGGCGATATCCGACGCTGCGGCTCAAAGCGGCGCCGACCTGCTGCTATGGTTCGAGCCGGAAAGGGTCTGGGAGGGCACCAGGATCGATACAGAACACCCGGACTGGCTGCTCAGGAGAGAGGGCGTCGACGCCAGGCTGTTGAACCTGGCCCTCCCGGAATGCCGCCAGTGGCTCACCGACCACGTCTGCCGGTTGATCAGGGAGAACGGCATCAAGATCTACAGACAGGATCTCAACTTCGTGGACGATGCAGGCACCGAGCCGCTTCAATACTGGCGTGAGAACGAGGGTCCGGACCGCCAGGGGATGAACGAGAACCTGCACGCCCAGGGCTACCTTCAGTACTATGATGACCTGCTGGAACGAAACCCGGGACTCTGGATCGATTCCTGCGCGGGCGGGGGACGCCGGAATGATTTCGAAACCATGCGTCGCTCTGTTCCGCTTCACTATTCCGACCACGCCTACGGGGATCATCCCGTCAAGCTGGCATACCACCGTACGCTCTTCGAGTGGATCCCCTACTTCAAGTCCCACAGCAGCTCGTGGGATATCGACGGCGGGGCGAGATACGACCCCCGCGTAGACAGCTACGCCTTCCACAGCGGCATGGCCGCCATGCTCTTCGCGAGTCTGGACATCCGTCGGGACGATTACGACTACGATCTCGCCAACAGAATGATCGACATCTGGCGCAGGGCGTCGGAATTCATCCTGTATGGGGACTACTACCCGCTCACCCCGTTCCATCGCAGTCCGGAAAAATGGGTCGCCAGGCAGTTCGACCGTCCCGAAAGAGGCAGCGGGTTTGTTCAGGGATTTCGGCTGCCGGAATCCCCCGAGGAGACGCTCACGATCCACCCTCAGGAGGTCGATCCCGGCGTGACCTATGCGTTCGAGAATCCCGAATCGGGTGAAACAAGGGAGATCTCGGGAGAGGATTTGAACCAGGAGGGTTTCACATTTACCCTACCGAAACGTAGCGCGGCCATCTGGTTCTATCGGACAGTTTGAATGCTCAACAAACCAGAGTTTCGGGGCGAGGAATACGCCAGGACCTTTCAAGACGCCAGCGTGGTTCAGGTCTATCACGCCCGGCCGCCCTATCCCGATGAGGTTTACGACAAGCTGGCGGAGTTGATCGATCCGGAGGTCGATGCCCTGCTCGATGTCGGCACCGGACTTGGCGACATCGCGCGGCCGATGGCCGAGCGCGTCGCACGCGTTGACGCGGTGGATTTCTCGGAGCGGATGATCGCGCGAGCTCGAACACTCGCGGGAGGAGACCATCCGGGGATCACGTGGGTGGCCTCGCACATCGAGACCGCGCCGGTCACGGGTCCCTACGGCCTGATCACAGCGGGCGCCTGTCTGCACTGGTTCGACCTGAATCTGGTGATGCCGCGGTTCGCCGATCTTCTCTCTCCTGAGGGTTACCTGGCCATCGTCGAACGCGACTGGGTCACCGGAATCAAGGACAATGAGTTCATCGCCGAATACTCTACCAACCAGAAATATTTTCCGTGGAATCACGTCCAGGCGGTTCAGGAAGCAGACCTTTTCGAACGGGTCGGTGAGGTCGATCTGGGATCTACCGCCTGGTGTCCGACCGTCGAAGTATACCTGGAGTGTCGGCACTCTCAAAACGGCCTGTCGAGAGACAGGATGGGAGAGGAGCGCGCAAACGCCTTCGACGACCTGGTTCGCGATCGGATCGAAAAACAGGCAGCAGAGGGAACGGTCAACCTGATCGATGGCCGGATTCAGGGCAGGTGCACTTCGGACATCGTTTGGGGAAAACCCAACCCGGCCGGTCGGCTGACCTCTGTGGAGGGAACAGGATGAACACGCCCCTTCTGGTGGCCGCAGGCCTGAGCGCGGTAGGGGGCCTGCTGCACTCGGTCCTTGGAGAGCGCCTGATTCTTTCGAAACTGGCGACCGAGGGACTGCCCGAAACCCTCGGATCCTCGGTGTTCACGCTCAGGGTGCTGCGCCTGTTCTGGCATATCGTGAGTGTCTCCTGGTGGGGCTTCAGCGCGCTGCTGGTTCTTCTGGCGTCGATGCCAGCGGGTGAAGATATTCAAAAGCTGGTCTGCGCAATCGCGCTTACCTTCCTCGCCTCAGCAATCGTGTCGTTCGCCGTATCCAGAGGCAGGCACTTCTCGTGGGGTGTCCTCCTGGTAATCGCAGTCCTGATCTGGCTTGGCATCAGATAACGACCCTGCTTGACGCGAATCCTGGATGGCGCTATATTGCACCATCGGCGCGCAAGGGGCGCCTCCAGGTCCGCGTAAAGGGCAAAGCCCACCCTCCTCTGCAATACATCTTATTATCAACCTTCTTCTCTGCCTGAGCGTGCGGGCCCCGGGCGACTTTCCGAGAGAGGGTTGACATGTCTTCCAAGCATCTACCTCCCAGACCCAACGCGGAGCACCTTCGGAATCAGGCCAAACGCCTGTTGAAGGCCTTTCGTGCGCGCGACAGTGAGGCGCTCGAGCGGTTTGGCGCCGTCCTGCCCAAGTACGCGGATTCGCAAGACGCCGACACCTCCCTCGCAGATGCCCAGTCGGTCATCGCGAGAGAGTTCGGGTTCGACAGCTGGCGGGCCCTGATGGATCATCTGGCCGCGCGTGGTGAGATGAAGGGTGACGCAGACGCCGTGACGGTCGAGAGGTTCATCGACCGCGCTGTTGCGACGAACTGCAACGCGGAGGACCATCTTCATGCGACAGAGTTCAGGGAAGCCTGTGACATGCTGGCCACTCATCCCAAGTTGTCGTCGGAGACGTTCGAGACATCGATCGTCACGGGGAATGTCCAGGCCGTGGCGCGGGCGATCGGCAACGATGCATCCGTCGCGACGACACCCTGCGGTGTGCGGAGATGGTCGCCGATCCTCTACGCGAGCTACTCGCGCCTCCATCGCCACACAGATAGGGGTTATCCCCGGCGGCTTACTGAGATCGCAAGGCTGCTGCTCGACAATGGAGCTGACCCGAATGCCTGGTTTCCTCTGGACGAAGGTGCGGGGACCGCGCTCTTCGGCGCAATCGGAGTGTCGCTCAACCCGGACCTTGCCCGCCTGCTCCTCGAGCGCGGCGCGAACCTGGACGACGACGAGGCCTACTACCACGCAGGTGAAGCACCGATCGCGTGCGCCCGGGCTCTGGCAGACCACGGGCTCGATCGCGAGCATCTGACGACGACCCTGTTTCGAAAATTGGACTTCGAGGAACAGGATGCCGTCCGTGCACTGCTGGAGATGGGCGCCGATCCAAACGATGCGCGACGATTCGGCAAGACCGCGCTGCAGCACGCGATCATCCGCTACCGTTCTATCGAAATCATCGACACGCTCCTGGACGCTAACGCCGATCCCAACCTGGAGGTAGACGAACAGTCTGCCTTCGTGCTCGCGGCCGTCAGAGGACGGAAAGACGTGATGGATTCGATCCAGACGCGCGGGTTTGCCGGAACCCCCACGACGAAGGAACAGTTCGTCTCAGCGTGCGCGATGGCCGATGAACCAGGCGCCCGGAAGATTCTGGAGACGGCACCCAATGTCCTGGGCGAACTGACCGAATCCGACCAGGCCTGCCTGACCTACGCCGCCGTTCAGGGACACGCCGACGCAGTCCACCTGATGCTGGACCTGGGATTCGACATCGAGGCTAGAGGGCAGTATAGATTCACGGCGCTCCATCAGGCGGGATGGTACGGGCATCTGGACATCGTGAAGCTGCTCATCGACCGCGGTGCGGATCTGACCGCAACCCACGACTTCAACGGCACGCCGTTGAGCTCATCGATCTACGGATGGGTGACCGGGAAGGGGAACGATCGGGAGGCGGAAGGGATCATCGATGCGCTGATCGAGGCCGGAGCGGATTACGGGAGGATCCAGCTTCCGACGGGGCACGAGGTTGTGGATCGCGTATTGGGAGAGAGGAAAGCGATTTCTGACTGACGATTTCAGAGTCCAGAGGGGGCGATGGGTTTAAGGGCCGTCGCCCTTTCTTTTGCCTGGAAAATCTTCTTGAGAAGGCTAAAAATGGGACCTTTGGGCTTAGCCCACGTCACTCGGAATCTTTTCGTACACCTCTACACGATTCTGGACTCTTTTTAGATGATTGGCCAAAGTCATCTCCAGCCCAACCCATGCAACTGACCGAGCTCATTAGTCGCGCCCGCAGCGGGGATCTTGTAGCCTTTGACGCCATTGTCCGCCGGTTTCAGAACATGGCCGTGGGCTACGCGTTCTCTGTGTTGGGCGACTATCATCTGGCGGAAGACGCGGCCCAGGAGGCCTTTCTGGCCGCGTATCGGAGCCTGCCGAGCCTGAAGGCGCCAGAAGCCTTTGCCTCCTGGTTTCGCCGAATCCTGGTCACCCAGTGCAAGAGGGCACGTGGGGCATCTCAGCAGGCGGTCTCTCTGGAGGAGACCTCTGAGATTCCAACGAGCGAGCCGGGTCAGGATTTGTTGATGGAGGCCGAGGAGGATCGGACGGCGGTTCTCAACGCGCTTCGAACACTTCCTGACTCTGAGCGGGAAGTCATCAGCCTGTTCTACTTCGGCGACTACTCCCAGAGAGAGATCGTCACTTTTCTGGAGATACCAGTTTCCACGGTAAAGAACCGGCTGCGTTCCGGCAGACGGATGATCAAAGAGAGGATGTCCGCGATGGCGAAGAAGGTCAAACCGGAGAAGACATCGTTTGTTGACGACACCTTCGCTTCTGAAGTCTACCTCATCAATGCGTGCAAGGCCGGCGATGTCGATGCGGTAACGAAGCTTCTTGATGATCAGCCCGATCTGCTCAAGGAGGATGGTAGGGACAGTTTCTCACCGTTGCACTACGCCGTCCGTGAAGGCCACACCGAAGTCGTCAGGGTATTGCTTGAAAGGGGCGCGAACCCGGACCCGTATGAGCACATGCTTCGTAATCACGCAGGGATTACGACGCTCGAAATCGCCCGACTGAGGGGATTCGACGAAGTCGTGACCTTGCTGGAAACTGCTCGCAGATCCGATCAGGACAAGGTATCCGAAAAGGATCCGATTCGAGAACTTCTGGCGCTGCCGCCCGGGGAGCTGACCGACGTGCATTTCGATCAGATATCCGCATTGGTCGAAGAAGACCCCGCCCGGGTTCGTGCGGCCGATGATGACGGCAATACACTCCTGCATCGAGCTGCGCAAATCGAGAACGCCCCCCTGACCCTGATCGATCACCTTGTTGAAAGCGGGGCCGACCTGGAAGCGAAGAACTTCCTGGGGTATCAGCCGATTCACCTGACGATCTGGAGCAACAGCCCCTGGCGGGGATCCGGATTTCGACGTCTGGATGTGACCCGTTATTTCGTAGAGAAGGGTGCGGAGCTGACGATTCATATCGCCGCTGCGCTTGGCGATCGCGAGCGTGTCGAGCTCCTCTTGGAAGAGGACAGGTCACGGGCCAACGCGCCGGACACCTGCAGTATCCGACCTCTGAGCTATGCAGCGATCTATCAACGAAGCAACATCGTAAAACTGCTGCTGGAGGCGGGTGCCGATCCGAATGCAGAGGAGGAGACGCAGGCTAGAGGGCAGCGCGTACCCGCTGTTTATGGCATCGTTTCACAACGACCTGGAGTCGGGGCGTCTCCTGCTGGAAGCGGGAGCAGATCCGGACGCGTGGTCTGATTCGAGCGGGAATGCGATGAGCTGGGCCCTTAACAAGGGGTTCTCAGAGATGGCCGATCTCCTCGCGTCGTATGGTGGCAGCGTGTATTCCTATTACTACGCGCAAAAGGGTGACCTGCCCGTGGCGGCGGCGGTTCTCAAGGCTGATCCGTCACTGGCCGACGAGTTCATCTCGACGTTCGACGAGCAGCTCCCCGAAGAAAAACCTCTCGCAATCGTGCGGATGGCGTTTCGTGCGGGTGCGGACGCGAAGAAGGTGAGTCAATGGACGCTGTATCGTGCCCGCAACTGGCCGAACGTGCTTCGTGAACTGTTCGAGAACGGTGTGGACCCAAACGTGCAGGCTCGGGGCGGGAAGTTCATCCTTCACGTCATGGCGCGGCTGGGCTTCGGGGAACACCCATTCAGGAGCGTCTGGAATGCCGATGGGCTCGATGTGATGCTGGAATACGGGGCGGATATCCACGCGCGAGACGACGTCTACAAAGCGACCCCGCTCGCCTGGGCCGCCATGAACGGGCACGCAGATATGGCCGGGTGGCTCATGGAGCACGGGGCGAAGCCGAACCTTCCTGATGACGAACCGTGGGCCACGCCTCTCTTTTGGGCAGAGCGAAAAGGCCACACCAAAGTCGAGGCCCTTCTGAAGGCGAACGGCGCTGTGGCATAGTATCCCTTGAGTTAGTGAAGATGCCGAATTCGCGGATCCCGGAATGCGGTCTTCGAGTGCCAGGCGCAAAGGGCGATGGGGCCAGACTCGAACGAAGCGTCGGTCAACTGGTTCACCAGCTTTCCGTCCACGTAGGTCGTCAGAGATGAATCGCGGGCCGCAATCTGGACGTTGTATTCACGGCCGCGTTCTGCGGGGAAGTTGACAACGCTCAGCTTTTCCACGCCGGGGAAACCCGACGTCCCCCTGCTGATGGCAATAGCGCGCCAACCGAGCAGAAAGTCCATCATGTAATATCCGTTTCGATCCTCGGTGATCCGAAACTGGATCTGGGCGTTTCCGCCAGATATTGGCGTGACGAGAACAGATAGCTCGTAGTTTCTCCAGGTTTCATCCCCCGTGAAGAGCCTGGACCCCTGTTCATCCGGAACTTCGCCGACGATCGCCTGGTCCGACCGCGTCCAGGCCTCCATCTCTTCCTCAGAACACCTCCAATTCTCCAGTCCCTTCCCTTCGAGTAGCCTCCTCCAGTGAATCTCTCCGCGCATACCACCGATGATGTCCCGGCCATAGTCATCGTGCGGTCCGATTGAATTCAAACGCTCTTTTGCCATGTCGAGTAGCCTCCGTTTAAGGATCTTTCGGGCACGGTAAAGCCTGCTCTTGACTGTCCCTTCCGGAACCGAGATCAACTGTGCGATTCTCTTCTGACTCATGCCGACGAGATAGAACAACACGACTACGGACCGATCCTCCGGGGTCATCACTTCCATTGCCGGAATGAGATGCGCGATGGCCTCTTCAGCGTTCTCGTTTTCTCTCTCCCGTTGCGTAACCTCTTCTTGCTCAGCGAGTTTAAGTCGCCTCCTGCCCAGTGCCTTACGGACGGTGTTCCTCGCTATCGCGTATAGCCACGACCCGAACCTTCCAGGATCGCGTAGATCCCCGAGGCACCGATAGGCGAGGAGAAACGTCTCCTGCAACGCGTCCTCGACGTCCTCTACCTGTCTCAAATCCGCCCACGCTGTCCCGAAAACCATTCGACTATACCGGTTCACAAGCTCTGCGAAGGCCTCATCTGCGCCCTGAAGCGTAAGCTGGACAAGCTCAGCGTCTGGTGCCCGCTCAGGACGGGTAGACTGCGTTAGTTTTGAGGAGTCGTGCCGCATCTATCAATAATGATCCAGGATCTGAATTGGGTTCACGAAAAAGTGACTTTTGAGTATATTGAAAATCATAACGCACCGAAGAAGGTGCCGGAGTGCCCCCGGGGGCACAATTTATCCAGCCTACTATCCAAAGGACAAATTTAGTAGGAAATGTTGTGATTAGGCTCATTTTGAACTCACAAGGACAGTGAATTGGATAAGGTCAGGGTGTTTAAGTCTAAAACACTTCTGGAGAGGGTGACATGTCGATCGCGATGACCGAACAGCAGGAAAGAGATTTCGAGGAGAAGGGATTCATCATCCTCGAAGGGTTCTTTACCCGGGAGGAACTGGAGCGCCTCCTCTCTGCTGTCGACGAGGTCACCGAGCGGATTCAGAAAGCCGAGGGCCTGGGAACGAACGACCCCTTCGCAATTCGCAACCTGCTTGCTCACCACGACGCCTTTCTGGACCTGATCGACCATCCCCGAATGCTGCCTCTGGTCGTCGACGCGATCGGGTGGAATATCCAGATCCGGACCTCTCACCTCGATTACCGGCCGCCTTACCCGAAGGAAATGCAGACCGGCGACGTCGGCAGGGGACACGGCGAGGACAATCAGGCCGGCTATCGCAATATCCATTGGCATCCCGACCTGGCGGGCGACTTCCTCTTCGAGGCGCCTTCGCTCGACGGCCGGCTCCCCTTTATGGAAGTGAAGGCGTTCTACGTGCTGTCCGATCTCAGCGAGTCCAACTCCGGAAACCTCTGGATGGTGCCCGGCAGTCACAAACGTAAGCCGCAGGAACTGCGCGATACCCACCGGAAGATCGCTCCCGAGGAAGCGGTCGAGCTGAAGCTGTCGCCGGGCGCAGCTGTCCTCTGGCGCACCGCCACCTGGCACACCGTGGGGCCGAACCTGTCCGACAAGATTCGAAAGGTCATGCACATCGGCTACCACTACCGATGGCTCCGTCCCACCGACTACATTCAGCAGGCCCCGGAGCTGATCGAGCGCAGCTCGCCCATTAGGCGCCAGCTGCTCGGCGCGATGGCCGTGAGTCCCGATCCTTTGGGCAAAACTCCCGAGTTTTATCCGGCGTCACAGTACTGGATCACCGGGAACTGGGACGACGTCCCGCTCAGGGCCTGGGCCGAAGAGCGTGACCCCGCCAAACCGATTGCCAGGGAGCCCCTCTGACCTTGACGGCGTCCGAAAGGTCGGCAGCGCTTATAAAAGAAGCAGACGAACTTCTCGATTTCATCCGTCTGCGTGATCTTTGTGCCGGCATTGGGGAGATCCTGCCGACTGGCAGCTACTTTCTCGACCTCATGATCTACCCCGATGTAGATCTCTATCTCCCGATGACGACTTCCGAGAACCTCCTGGCCGTGGCGGCTCAGCTCTCGCGTCTGGATTGCGTCAAGAAAATCAACTTTCAAAAGCGCGGTAGAGACGATCTGAAGGATGGACTCTATCTCAAGCCGGTCATCGAAAGAGGGGGCTGGGAGCGTCCCTGGAAGATTGTCTAGGCAAGGACTGTCATAATTCTCTTCTTTAGGAGTATTGGCGACGACCAAACTGCCTGATCTCGATGTCAAGGAGCTGGAAGGTTCGGGTTGGGAGTACCATGGCACGGATGCCGAGAAGAGCCCAAGCATCGACGTCGTGGTTGCAAAGCCGTTCGATGCAGCGAAGCTCCAGCATATGCTGGCCGAGGTCCAGCAACTGAGGGTCGGAATCGCATGAGGAATGTCCTGGAACCAGCGGAGTCGCGATGAGCAGTTGGGTACAGCGTCGATCGATGCCGACGCCGCGCCACGATCTGCAGGCGGTCGCCGTCGGCTCGAAGATCTACGCGATCTCTGGAGCCGATGACGAAACCCTGAGCGTCGTCGAAGTATACGATGCGGAATCGGACAGTTGGACACCGGGTCCCTCGATCCCCACGCGTCGCGGGTGGTTCGGAGCGGCCCTTCTCGGCGGATCCATCTACGCGATCGCCGGCAAGCGGGTCCGCCCGGAGTCCGAAAGGCGTGAAACAGGCGACGACCGAGAGTTCGTGATCCGAAACACCGTGGATCGGCTCGACGTCGAGAAGGGAACGTGGTCTTCTGAGACCCCGCTGAGCCGACCGCGGGCTGGACTCGTCGCCACGGTCTGCAAGGGAAAGATCTACGCGATCGGCGGCAACTCGATGGACAACGAGAGGTCCAACGACGGAACGCATCTGGACAGCGTCGAGGTGTTCGATCCAGCAACCGGAGGCTGGGAGCTCGGTCCCTCCCTGCCGCTGGGTCTACAGGGTCCTGCGGTGGCAACGATAGACGACCGGATCTACGTCACCGCCGGCTTCGGCGGTCCGAACAGGGAGCCGTGCGACAAAACATTCGTCCTGGAACCGCCTTCCGAGGAATGGGAGTCGCTCGCTCCGATCCCCACGGGGCGGGGCAGCCCAGGGGTGCTGGCCGCGGGCAGGAAGATCTATGTGTTCGGAGGGCGAAGACCGACGCACTACTACAATGAGGTGGAGGTCTACGACGTCGATGAAGACTCCTGGTCGTCCGAAACGCCGATGCCCGTGGCAAAGGGCTGGATGGCATCTGCGCTTGTCGACAATCGGATTTTTGTAATGGGAGGAGCCCACCGGCGGACGGACGGCTCCGGCTTTCGGTGGATCGAAGACCTGCACGAGCTCGTCCCAGATTAGTTCAGGGAATTGTCGCTTGACAGGAGGGGGAGTCGCGGCTAATCTCGTACGCCGACCAGCCGGAACCTCCTATGCCAACCCCCCTTCGATTCGACATCTGGTCTCTGCCGGAGTCCGTCATACAGAAGAAGCAGGCCGTCCTAATCGACTATAAAGAGCGCATGACCGCCGAACACCGCCACAGAATTCTCGACTTTAAACAGCGTCTCCTTACTTCCGAGGGTCGCACGCCGATGTTCAGCGGGATACATATTTACAAAGCAGTCATCGATCATGACGTACAGGACCTTGACCAAGTCATCCTGTTTCTGAAAGAGAACGGAATAGACGTCTAGGACGCTTTTCCTTATGAAAGGTATCAAAAGTGAATTCGATAACTGTCTCACTAAGAGCGTTCAAGGGTAGTGATCTCGAGAAAGTTCTCGAGATTGCGGTCACGGCCTGGCAGCCGATTTACCAGTTTCGCAAGGATACACTGGATGCTGACCTCTATGCCTCACTCTACACCAATTGGGAAGACAGGAAGAGGGAACAGGTCCAGCAGGCATGCGAGGGCAAACAAAACGCCCGCGTCCTCGTAGCTGAGCTCGCTGGAGAAGTCGTCGGGTTCGTTTCATATTACCCGGATGACAAAACACAAGTTGGAGAGATTGGCAATAATGCGGTTCACCCTCATTACCAGAAACGCGGCATTGCCTCCGACTTGTATCACGCCGCCATCCAGGATCTGAGAGAGGCCGGCATGCGCCACGTCAAGGTCGAGACAGGCGGCGATCCTGCACACGCACCCGCCTATGGGGCCTACCGGAAGGTCGGGTTCGTCACAGAATTACCGGTTGTTAGGCTTTACCAAAAGCTTTAAGGACAGAAGCATTTGCCGAGGCTCATGGAATCCAAACCCGAGCCCGATCATGGGCTTCGGCTGCGTCTGATTTTCCATTGGTTCGTGATTACATCCGCAAATGCCTAAAAACCACATTGAACACTTATCCAAAATTAGCCGCGAATTTACGGGCGCCCTGTCCGGAGTTGCGGTTATGACGGGCATCTCTGGACGGGTCGATGCCGCCGAGAGCCCTCGCAAACGTCCCAACATCGTCTACTTCTGCTCCGATCAGCACGCCCACAAATACACCGGGTATGCCGGGCACCCCCTTGTTCAATCGCCCAACCTGGATCGCATCGCCCGGCAGGGCACCGTCTTCACCAGTGCCTACTGCGGCAGTCCCGTCTGCGTCCCCGGCAGAGCCTGTCTGATGACCGGCGTCTATCCTTCCGACTGCAACTCCTTCTGCAACTCCACCCTCTGGGACGGCTCCCACCCTACCTGGGGCACCCACCTCACAGAAGCCGGTTACTACTGCCGCGCCATTGGCAAACTGGACCTTGACGACGCCTTCGACTTGGGTTTTGAAGAAGTGGACACCAGCCACGGCCACAAATACTCCCCCGACATCGCCGCCCTTTTCCGCCGCGCTGTGGCCTACCGCATCAACACCCGACCGATGGTTGATGGCCGTCCCCGGGACACCCGCCACCCCTACGACGCCAGAAAAACCGCCACTGCAGTCGACTTCATCACCCGCGAAGCCGGCACCCTGGATCGCCCCTGGGCCCTCCACCTCGGCCTCAGCCAGCCCCACCCCGGCTTTGTCGCCCTCCAGGAATACTACGACCTTTACCCCCTCGACCAGATCGACATGCCCGACCTCCGCCAGGACGACCTCGAAACCCTCCACCTCGTCCACCAGGCCCTCCGCCACTTCAAGCTCGTCGCTACCCCCATCGCCGAAGACCGCATCCGCCGCGCCCGGGCCGGCTACTACGGTATGATCACCGAACTCGACGAATACATCGGCAACGTCTACACCGCCCTCGAACAAACCGGCCAACTCGACAACACCTTCTTCATCTACACCTCGGACCACGGCGAGAGCCTGGGCGAACACGGTATGTGGAACAAGAACAACCTCTACGAAAATTCAGCCCACATCCCCCTCGTCATCGCCGGTCCAGGCGTCCCATCCGGGCAAACCATCGACACCCCCGTCGCCCACGTCGACCTCATCGCCACAATGCTCGACCTCGCCGGACAGGACAGACCCACAGAACTCAGAGGCCACTCCCTCCTCCCCATGCTCAACGGCGATTCCGGCGATCATCCCGGCTTCGCCTACACCGAAAACCACTCCCAGGGCAATTGCACCGGCTCCTTTATGATCCGCAAAGGCGACTGGAAAAACATCCACTTCACCTGGTACGACGACCTCCTTTTCAACCTCAAAGAGGACCCCGACGAATTCGACAACCGCATCGATGATCCCGACGTCCAGAACATCGTTCATGATCTCGAAACCATCCTCCACAGCCAGGTCGACCCCGAAGAAGTCACCCGTCGGGCTTTCGACGTCCAGGACCGCTTCCTCCAGAACTTCGCAGCAGACAAGACCGAAACCGAACTCGCCGCCGCATTCGAAAGTCGCATGGGCAAGGGCCTGGCGGGCGTTCTTGCGGCTAAAGTTAAAACGGAATTAGGAGATTGATTCATTCGGGATAAATAAGGGCCGTTCTGCGACAACCTGGACTGCCCGTGGGCGGTATTCTCACCGCATTTCTCGCTATACTCCATCTACAAGAAGAAGGGGGCTATTTTGAATTGGACCGAGGTACCTGGGTCTGAACACATCATAAATGTCGGTAGTCGAAAACAGTTGTTTTTCGACGACGAGATCATTGAGACCCGCCGCTGGGTTACTCCGCACCCAAGCAAGTCTGCCGCGCTCCTTGTGGAGACCCCGAAGGAAACGGAGGCCCTACACCGTGTTGAATCGGATAGAGGTACGGATCTGTCGGCAGGAATTCCGGGACACGTGCTGATGGGGACGCATCACATTCGCCGCACCCAGCATCGTCCCGTGAAGCATCCAGGAAATCCGATCGTGACGAGAGACCGTCCCTGGGAGGGTCCTTCGGCGGAGCGATGGCAGATTTTGAATCCCTTCGTGATGTTCGACGAGGAAGAAGAGATATGGAAGATGTGGTACGGAACCCTCGGCGGGCTCGAAGGAGGCGGCAGTGACGCGAAAGGAGATCTGGCAAACGTCGGCTGTTTTACCCTCTATGCCACGTCAAAAGATGGGGTTGAATGGGAGAAGCCCGATTTGGGCCTGGTCGAGTTTGACGGCAGCGCAGCCAACAACATTGTCTACAAGAAGGATGGTGTTACATATTGTTACCTGGTTCCCAATTTTGTCAAAGATCCCCACGACGCTGAGCCGGGCAAATGGCGTTACAAAGGCTTTGTGAAGACAAAGCCCGACCAGAGCGTGGCGGTCTCCCCAGACGGCCTGCACTGGGAGATCATCGGAACCTTCCAGCGGATCGGCGACGAGAACGTGGGGTTTTTCTACGATCGGCAAAACAGCCTCTATGTCGGGTTTACACGTAACCTTTACAAAAAACCGGCCCACGGACGACACACCTTTCTGCAATTGAGGACGCACCGGATCTATACGACAGCCTTCTCAAAAGACCTGGTCCATTGGTCCCATCCCAGGCAGGTCCTCGCTCCGGACCGGGACGACTCGATGGACGCCGAGTTCGAGACGATCACCGGTTTCTGCTACGAGGGCCTCTACCTCGCGGTGCTCGGCGTGAACCGGCGGATGGATGGCTTCGGCAATGCCTCCAACAACCAGCTGGCATACAGCCGGGATGGACTGCACTGGGAACGGATGAGCGAGCGGAAGAGTTTCATGGTGCCGGATCCCGACGCGGGATGGGAGGAACTGACCAACCAGCCGAGCTGTTTTGTCGTCCGGGATGACAGGATTCACATCTACTATACCGGCTTCACCCTGCGAAACGACTACGCCTGTCAATCGATCGGCCTGGCCACGCTCAGGTTGGACGGGTTTGTGTCCCTGGATGGAATCAAACGGAAGGGAGAGGACTCAAAGGGCGTGCCATATCAATCTACGCTGCTCACCAGGCCGCTCTGGTCCACTGGGAATCGTCTGGTGGTCAACGCGGAAACGAAGGAGTATATCACTGCGGAACTCACCGACTCTGACGGTCGGGTCATCCAGGGATTCGGGCAGGCAGATTGCGACGCATTTACGGGCGACAGCATCCGGCATACCTTTTCCTGGAAAGGGCGAGAGGATATCGGCGGGCTCTTCCCCTTACGGATCCGGTTCAGGATGCGAGACGCAAGGCTTTATTCGTTACAGGTGAGCGGTCAGTAAGATCATGAACACCGATTTCTCAGGCCTCCAGTCGGTTCACTACATTGCGGACGATCCGGGACTGATCTGGGTAAAGGACCCGGAGGTCTCTATCGGCCCCGACTCACCCCTCGATTCACTCAGCATCCTCACGCCCAATGTCGTGCGACTCCCGCAGGGCGGATTTCGCATCTACTACACCGGCCTCGGCCCCGAACGACCCGTAGAAGCTTCGCAGGGCTACATTCTCAGCGCTCTTTCGACTGACGGGTTGAACTGGCAGAAAGAGCCAGGAATCAGGCTGGACGCCCACGAGCCCAACGCATCGCGCAGGGTCCTCTGCCCCGACGTGATCCCGCTTCCGGATTGTCGCTGGCGAATGTACTTCGAGGCCAGATCGAGCAAGGGGCCGTCAGTGGTCCTCAGCGCCATATCCACAGACGGCCTGGAATGGGAACGGGAAGCAGGCGTTCGAGTCGCAGATCCTGAGTGGTCCTTCGGTTCCCCGAGGTGTATCTATGTGGAAGATCCCGAATCACCGACAGGGCTGGGTTACCGGCTCTACTTTCATCACTACTCCTACCCGATGCAATCCGGTCTCGGAGCTCGGAACCACATCATCAGCGCTGTCTCGGGCGATGGCCTGCAGTTCGAGATCGAGCCCGGTATTCGCGTTCCGCAGGAGGACGCGGAGCGGGAATCCTACGCGGTTTATGCGCCAGAGGTGATCCGCCTGGCCGACGGCAGCTATCGTATCTACTATTCGGGCTGGAGTGACAAAATACGCGGTGGGATCTTCAGCGGCTCTTCCACGAATGGGTTGAACTGGATGAAGGATGCAGGCCCGCTCCTGGATCTCGACCGCCCACTCGACTGCGGTATGGTATCGGAGCCCTGCGTCATCGGTCTCGACGACGGCCGATGCAGGTTGTACTACGAGGCGGAGGACCAGGATAAGAGGCGACGTATCCTGAGCGCGACGTCTGGGGAGTGAATCGACATGCCGATGCCGGCCAGAGATCTGTGGACGAAAATCCAGAAGGAGATCGGCGACAAAACAGAGCGCGAGCAACTCCGCATCGTGCAGCGTTACCTCGACGGCTGGCACGATTCGTGGAGGGGCCCCTATGCCGATCTGAAGAAGCGACTGCTCAAACTGGCGCAGAAGCTCGAAACCACTCAATCCGTGCGGTCCCGCGACCACACCGCCTCGCTACACGTCAAACGTCAGGGCGCGGCCCAGGTTGCAATGATCGGCATGCCCAACAGCGGCAAGTCTGCCCTGGTCTACGCGCTCACGGGCGCGCCGACAGTTATCGCCGATTACCCCTTCGCTACGCAGCAGCCGGTACCCGGAATGTTGGCCTGCGAGGGCGGCGCCCTCCAGCTCGTGGACACCCCTCCGATCGTAGCGGGGCTCTCCGAG
Organism: Candidatus Latescibacterota bacterium; assembly: GCA_965248435.1. Taxonomy (GTDB): domain Bacteria; phylum Latescibacterota; class UBA2968; order UBA2968; genus CBDFJH01. Next base: position 3,208,270 of record OZ252100.1, on the reverse strand, counting down.
GGTGAGGGCGCTGGTCGGGCGCTGCTTCACCTGATCGGATCTGCAGATGCCGTCGCGATCGTGGCGGACCTGTCGGGAGACCCGCGCGTGCAGATGGAATCTGTCCGCGAGGAACTGTCCGCCGCTCACATCGAGCCCATACCCGGTCCTCTGGCGACCACGATCCGGCTGAAGGGACGGGGTGGTGTCCGGTTCACCGGGCAGGAGATCCCGCGCGCCGAACAGAATACGGCGAGCACGATCCTTACAGAAGCCGGCGTCCACCACGCCGAGGTCGTCATAAGGTCCGGATTTCGCGAGAACGAAGTCCGTGCACACATCGAGCACAAGAAGCTTATTCCAGCGATCATCCTCGCGAACAAGCGCGATGTCGCCGATGCGGAAGCCCGGACAGAATCCCTCCGTGCTGCCTACCCGGACTATCGGATACTGCAGACGGATTTTTTGGCGAAGCCCAGTCTGAGCAGGTCCTCGAAGCCTTGCTGGAGCTGCTCGGGCTCATTCGTGTCTACATTGCCGAGAAACCAGCGACCGATGCCGAGCGGACACCGCACCTCGAGCCCCGAGCGAGTTCGGTGGAAGAGATTGCGGCCGAATCGACCTTGCTGAGAGACACACCCCTAAAATCGGCCAGAGTGTGGGGAAGCTCTGTAGTGCAGCCCGGTCAGGTCGTCAGTCTCCATCACCTGGTAGAAGAGGGAGACCTCATCTATCTCCAGACGTAGCATTCTTTTCCCGATCCTCGCGCATCCCGTGAAACGAGATCAAGGTCTGGCGTGCGCAACGACCCGTCCGAAGGAGAAATAATGGCTAAAAGCAACATCGTCTTCTTTCACGCCGATAGCTGGGATGGCCGCATGCTCGGCGCTATGGGACATCCCGCACTCAAGGACGCCACGCCGAACATCGATCGCATCGCTCGATCTGGTGCGCTGTTCGAGAATGCCTACTGCTCTCACCCCATCTGCTGTCCGTCTCGAGCCAATATGTGGTCCGGGCAGTATACCCACCATTGCGAGAGCTGGAACAACCACAAAGGCCTGGAGCCGGGCATGTGGTCTTTACCCGATGAGTTGCCCAGGACGCATACACTCGGCACCTTCGGGAAGCTTGACTACACGTCGGGTAAGCATACGCAATTGGCCCGACTCGGAGCCTGGCTGGGAACATCCGGAATCAACAGACCGATCCACGACAAGGACCCCTCTCAGTGCTTCAGCGTCGCAGACAGCGAGGACATACGTTGCCACGAGGGGGACTGGCAGCACGTGGATCACGCAGTTGATTTTTTGAAGCATCAGCGGGGAAGTGAGAAACCCTTCTTCCTATACGTCAGCACGTCGCTCGTGCACGCCCCGTTCAATACGAATCAACACTGGCTGCAAAAGATCGCATCGGAGGCCGTGGACATCCCCGAATTAGACGAGACCGATCATCCTGTGAGGCTGTATCAACGGATGACCAAAGGGTGGCGCTTTGGGTTCGATCCCGAAACGGTGAGACAACTGCGCAGAATTTACTTCGCGATGTGTGCGGAAGCGGACGCCCTTGTCGGCACCGTTTACGATGCGATGCACGAGCTGGGACTCGCGGAGAATACGTACTTCGTGTTCGCCGGAGACCACGGGGAGATGGCCCTGGAACACCAGGAGTGGTACAAGATGTCCATGTACGAGGGATCTGTCCGAGTGCCCATGGTTTTCACAGGGCCCGGTGTCCAGCAGGGTCTGCGAGTGTCGAACCTGGTATCGTTGATCGACATATGTCCGACCCTCATGCAGATGGGAAACCTTTCACCACGCGGCGGTTTGGATGGGGAGTCTCTTCTGCCCCTCGCCAACGGGAACACGACTGAGAGCCGTGACTGGGCCTATGCCTGTTTTACGGGCATTACGCTGAACACATCTGCCTATATGCTTCGTAAAGACAGGTGGAAGTATGTCGCATTCGTAGGCTTTTCTCCCCAGTTGTTCGACATCGAGAGCGACCCGCAGGAGCTGTATGATTTGAGTGAAGAACGACCCGACGTCGTCAAGCAGTTGGACGAGGACTTGAGGTCCATCGTCGATTACGAACAGACGCATCGGGACCTGGTCGCTTACAACAAAGAGGCGTTCCGTCAGTGGAGACGTCAGGCCGTACGTGGCCTGTATGTGGATGCAAGTTACGCGCTCAGGGATAATCCTTCCATAGACTATTGGAAGATCATGGACAACTGCTTCACCGGCTACAACGAGTCCGATGAAGGAATCGTGAATAAGTGGCTGAGTTCATAAAAATCGACATCCAAGTCAGTGTTTGCAGTCGACGTCTCTGTGCGTGATGGCGATTGAGCGACCGTAGCCCGAAAAACAAAAACGGAGAGGCTGGTTCGTAACCACCCTCTCCGTTCGTGCAGACTCGCTGAAATCCAGGACTCAGATGTCCTGTCCGATCACGACCTCCAGACCGTTGAGGTCTTCGACGCCAAAGTCTCTGACTCCATATTCTCTGTCGCCTATCTCCACTTTTATCTCAGCGCCTTTGTTCCTGAACTCTTCGTAGACTTCATCCGCATCCTTGACCCAGAGGAAGAGTTTTACACCAGAGGCAGGCTGATCGCTCTTCGCAAAGTGGACGGCCGCGTTGTCTCTCCACACAACGGCGTAACGTTCGCCACCAAAGTCATACTCGAATCCCAATACGTCTCGGTAATAGCGAGCCGTCTCCTGAGGATCTCTCACATGGACAACGGGCCCGCACTGAATCACCTGCTCGACTTCTGGATAGCTTTTTGGATACTTTGGCATCTCAGGTTCCTCCGAGAAAACAATCTGCGCAAGTGTTTGATTCCGGCCTGGAACCGTCAAACTTTCCCGCAGAAGGTAACCAAGAAATTGACGGATGTCGATTAGTTCTTTCCGAAACGACGGGCGAAAACTCCCGACCAACTCACCCTTCCCGAGGCACACAATGTCTGAGAAGAACCAAAAGAACGCGAAAAGCCGACACCTGAAGATGCTCAGGGAGGCCTGGGATGCCTACCATCCCGCCTACATGGAATTCAATCTCAATGACCGACCTGACTTCCACACCTTCTTCGCCAACGACGGAGTAGACTTGGACGAAGGCTTCCTCAAGCGGATCGGCGACGTCAAGGGCCTGAATCTCCTGGACATCTGTTGCGCTGGTGACGCGAAACAGGCGTTCTCCTATGAGAACCTGGGAGCCAACGTCGTTGCGACAGACCTCAGTCCAGTCGCCATCCAGATCGCCAGAGAAAACGCGGAAAAGATCGGCTCTCGGGTCGAGTTTCAGGTCGCAGACGCACAGACGCTCACTCCGATTCCAGACGAACAGTTCGACCTGGTCGTCGCCACATATATCTGCTGGTTCGAGGACCTCTTTCTGTGTTGCAGATCCTGGCACCGGGTCCTGAAGCCGGGCGGGAGGCTTGTCGTGACACACGGCAATCCGGTCTCGGAATGCCTCGAAGAGCGGAGCGGCGTGATCACCATTCAGCGAAGCTACTTCGATCGCTCGCCCGAGTACTACCCGTTCGACGGAACCCCGATGGCCAACAGGTACGGTGGCTGGCAGGGTCCGGAGATCGTCGAGTTCTTCCATCCGCTTGCCGATGTCGTGAATGCGATCGCACAGGCCGGATTCTGCATCAAGGAGATGGATGAGTTCGAATCGTGGGGCTCACACGAGGAAAATTGTGACCTGCCAGAGATTGTTTCTAAGCTGCCGAACGGCCTGATGCTCATCGCAGAAAAGGGAGGCTGAGTTGTCCAAACTGTCCTGAGCGGCCTGAGCTCACAGCCTCCCTCTCAGGGAGGCTTTTTTTGTATATTCCTGAGGTCCCAATCCTTCGTACCACCCTTACCTGGAAATCAGTGACTTAACAATGAAAAGCACCAAACCTGAAGTGAGCGTTAGACACGCGACAATCGATGATCTTCCTGCGATAGGTGACATCTATAACTATTACATTGTCAACTCGACCTGCACATTTGACCTCGAGCAAAAGACGGAACAAGAACTCGGCCAATGGTTCAGCGAAAGATCGAGTACCCACCCGGTGTTAGTTGCCGAGCTGGATGGAAATGTCGCCGGATGGGGTGCGCTGTCGCCGTGGAAGTCGCGATGTGCTTACCTGCATTCGGTCGAGGCCTCGGTCTACGTAGATCACGAGTCTCACCGAAAGGGGATCGGGCGGGCGCTTCTCGTCGACCTCATTGACCGCGCAAGAGAGATCGGCCATCACACGATCCTCGGCGGCGCGTGTACGGAACACCCAGCGAGCCTGGCGTTTCAAGAGACCCTGGGATTCGAGCGCGTAGGCTGCCTGAAGGAAGTCGGCTACAAATTCGGGCGCTGGTTGGATGTCGAGTACACCCAATTGACGCTTTAGTCCGGGGAATCCAGTCGAGGTCCTAAGGAGAAGAGATGCCCCAGAAGCACACCAACATTCGAGATGGGAAGCGGTTCGTCTGGTACACTGACAATCTCTGGGCGAAATCAGCCTCACTTCCACCATTCAAAGTTGAGGTGTCGTCTATTCGAGAGCTGGACGAAGACTGCTGGTTTGGTCCGGAGAAAAACCCGACGCTGAGGGAAGTTGCCCAACACTGCCAGCGCATCAACGCGGCATCTCTCGATCGGCCTATCATCCTCAACTCAGACGGCTCTCTCATGGACGGGGGCCACCGCCTCTGCAGAGCACTCATCGAGGGGCAGAGCACGGTTATGGCAGTCCAGTTTCCAGAGATGCCGGAACCTGACGAGGTTATCGATCCCTGAAGCCAGGACTCCTTTGGAACCTAGGATGCTCCACGACCAGCATCTGCATTCAAGACACTCCATCGACTCGGAGGCAGACCCTGCCGAGAACTGCCGACAGGCCATAGCGAACGGCCTGAGCGGGCTCACTTTCACGGAGCATTTCGACACCCATCCAAGCGAGTGGGAGATTTCCCGTTGGGACTACGATGGGATTTTGGAGACGGTCTCTCAGCTCAGGGGGCAGTTCGGTGATCGGCTGCGTGTGGGAATGGGCATCGAAGTCGATTACCAGCCCGAGCAGATGGAAGACATCCTCAGCTACATCGATGAGCACAGCTTCGACGTCGTCCTGTTAAGCATCCACTGGTGGGACGGTAAGCCCAAGTACAAGCCTGAGCACTGGGCGAATGTCGACTGGCGGCGCGAAACGGAGCTCTACTTTACCAAAGTCCTGGAGGCGGTAAGGATGTGCCTGGAGCTCAAGGAGACAGGCACGCACTACTTCGACATCCTCTCACACGTCGACCTGGTAAAACGCTACACCCAGAGATACTGCAATGCCTTCGACGTCGTCTCATCCCGCGACATCCTGGATGAGATCTGGCGAACCGCCATCGCGGCCGAGCTCGTCCCCGAGGTGAACACCAGCACGATGCGGGACTCTGTCGGAGAGCCGATGCCGGCAGACTGGGCGGTCAAGCGATATGCCGAGTTGGGAGGCAAAAAGATCAGTTTTGGAAGCGACGCCCATCAAAGCAAGCACGTCGGCAGTCATTTCGCCGAGGTCTCCGAATTGGCCGCACAGAGTGGCATCCAGTCTCAGGTCGTCTTCATGGACCGCAAGCCGGTCTATCTGAACCTCCCGCGACCTGATCCGAGCTGACACTTTCCAGTGAAGGCAAGTTATGTATGACCGCAAAATTGCTGGGCACTACGGTGTAGGCGACATCGGGGACAGAGTTTTCCAGGCTCTCGAAAGCTCGGGGAAAGATCTTAATGCCCTGACAGTCGACGACCTCGCGCCTGTCGATGCGTTCCACATTCGGGGCCGGTCCGCGACGGAAGAACTGGCAGAGTGGGCTCAGATCGCGCCGAACCATCAGCTGCTCGACGTCGGATGTGGACTGGGAGGCACAGCCCGCTACCTGGCGTCCACGACAGGGTGCGAGGTCATCGGGATCGACCTGACTGACGAGTACTGTAGAGTTGCCGAGCTCTTGTCGACTCGAGTAGGTCTGGACGGCCAGACCCACTTTCGGCAGGGAAGTGCGTTGGAGATGCCGTTCTCAGAGGGTCAGTTCGACGTGGTTTGGACAGAACACGTTCAGATGAACATCGAGGAGAAAGCCGGTTTCTATGGCGAGATTGCCAGAGTGTTAAAGGCAGACGGGCAGTTCGCCTTTCACGACATCCTCTCTAAAGCGAACGATGAACTGCTCTATCCCGTACCCTGGGCATCGGATGATTCGATAAGTCACTTGATTACCGAGGAAGACCTGCAGAGGTTGCTGGCCGATTTGGGTTTTGAAGTGTCGCGATGGGAAGACAAGACCAAAGCGTCGGTCGCCTTCTTTCAGACGGCGCTGGAGCGAATGCAGGCCGAAGGCCGGCCGCCGCTTGGATTGCATCTTTTAATGGGTGACGAAGCGCTGACCAAATTCAAGAATCTATTCCGGAACCTGGAGGAGAACCGCTTGCGAGTGGTGCAGGCGGTCATGAAACGTAAACCGTAACGTTTACGAATCAGGAACCGTATGTCGGTACCCATATTCGTCTCCAAGCACCTGTCCAGCAGCGTGACAGATCAGTACAAGGAAGACGGCATCGCCTGGCTGGAGCGTCTGCCGGAGCTGCTTGAGGCGTGCGCCCGGCGATGGGACCTGCGCATCGATGATCCCATGACGGAAGATTACACGGAGATGTCATTCAACTACATCGCTCCCGCGACGCGCCGGGACGGGACCGAAGTCATCGTCAAGGTCGGCTCCCACAAACCGGATGTGGAGCGGGAGCGTGAAATCCTCCAGACCTTTGGGGGAGAAGCGTGCGTAGAACTGCTGGATCACGACGGGGCGCTGAACGCCATGTTGCTCGAACGATTGAGACCCGGGGTGCCGGTGGGCGTCGAGCCGAACGACGATGAAAACACCAGGATCCTTGCGCGAATCATGCGCCAGCTCTGGCGCGAACCGCCTCCAGAGCATTCCCTGCGCCCTATGGAGGTCGAATTCTCAGGACTCGAACGCCTGCGTGCGCGATTCAACGGAGGAACAGGTCCGCTCCCTGAAACGTGGGTAGAGAAGGCTGAGGCCGAATTCACCGAGCTGATCGCGACTTCTCCAAAGCCTGTTGTCCTGCACGGCGACCTGCACCACTGGAATGTCCTGAGCGCAGAGCGCGCACCCTGGCTGGCGATCGACCCCAAGGGAATCGTCGGCGATCCCTGCTACGAATTCCACGCCCTTTTCGGAAACTATCCAGAAAATTCCTGCAAAGGAAAAGACTGGCGCGAGCTGCTCGCGCGACGCATCGAAATCCTCGTCGAAGAGACCGGCATGTCTCGTCACCGCATCCTGACCTGGGGATGGGCCTCCGCCGTGCTCCACGCCAGCTGGAGCGCAGAGGTCGGCGGCGACTGGCAAGAAAGCATCGAGCGCGCCGAGACTTTGGAAGGTCTGATCTAGCAAAGAGACCCATACGTGGAACATCGAACAACAGCACTGTTCCGTCGGAGGGTGTCAGGCTGACGCTTGACCGAACCTCTGTCGTCGGGACGAGCGGAACAGGAAAAACCACCTTTGCCAGGAATCTTGCGTCGCTCCTCAACTCGCCCTTCGTGGAGCTGGACGCCCTGCATTGGGGGCCGAACTGGACACCTAGAGAACTCGATGTGTTCCGTGCTGCAGTCGAAGCTCGGGCAGCAGAAGACCGCTGGGTCATCGACGGGAATTACGGCAAGGTTCGTGATATCGTCTGGCCGCGGGCATCGACCATCATATGGCTCAACTACTCGCTTCCCACGTCATTCTTTCGGGTACTGAGGCGCTGCGTAAAACGGCTCATAACACGCGAGGAGATATTTTCCGGAAACAGGGAGTCCTTCTCTATGACATTTCTCAGCAAGGACTCCATACTATGGTGGGTCCTCACGACGCACACAGGCCGACGACGTCGTCATCGATCTCGGTTTGAATCGGGCGAACAAGGGAAAGCTGCGGTCATTGAGTTTCGGAATCCCAGAGAGGCCGATGCGTTCCTGCGTCAGGTGAAGGCGTGGTAGTGTCTGGGTGCACTGAAATGTCGGAAGACGACATTAGCGATCTACAACAAACAGCAAACGGTGCGATGCAAATAAAAAGACTCTGTGACGAACCGATCATCACGCCTGAGACGCATCCCAGGGTAGGCGCAAACATTACCGGACCCTCTCTGATTCGCGTGCCCGGCTGGCTCGATAACAGGCTTGGAGCTTATTATCTCTACTTCGCGAGTCACGCAGGAAGCAGCATCCGTTTGGCCTATGCGGATGATCTTTGCGGACCCTGGACCCTCTACGAACCCGGTGTGCTCGCCCTGGACCAATCTGGGTGCAAACACCACATCGCGTCCCCGGATGTCCACATAGATGACGAGAAGCACGAATTTCGAATGTACTACCACGGCGTCATCCCCGGCCCTGGATGCGACCCACTGCTCTTGAATGTCTGGCGTCAGAAATCCAAGGTTTCGCTGTCGCGTGACGGGCTTCTGTTTCAGCCTACGGAAGAGGTATTCGGCACGGACACCGATGACCACGGCGGCACGTACTTCCGTGTCTTCCGTTGGAACGGCTACTACTATGTCGCGGCAATGTATGGTATGTTCTTCCGATCCCGGGACGGACTGACGAACTTCGAGCAGGGTCCGACCCTCTTCACAGAAGACCTCAGGCACCTAGCGGTCGATCTCCAGGAAGACACGCTGCGCACCTACTTCTCGAATGCGCACGACTGCCCGGAGACGATTCTTCTGTCGACTGTAGAACTCACGGATGACTGGTTGACGTGGACGGCGACCGACCCGGTTACGGTGATGGTGCCGGAAACGCCTTATGAGGGTGCAGATCTTCCGCTGGAGCCCTCGGAGCGAGACGCCCCGCACGGAAGGGTCAGAGAGCTTCGCGACCCGGCGATCTTCAAGGAGGAAGGCAGGACCTACCTCCTTTACACCGTGGCCGGAGAGTCCGGGATCGCGATCGCTGAGGTCCTGGAATGATGTCCACGGCACTTCACATCGGAATCGCCACCGACCGCGACTTCGATGACCTATCGGTGGCGTTTGAGTCGACTGATATGGCGAAGACCGTGGAGGTCTACCTCCGATACAGATCGGAACATGCGAGCGGAAAGCGGACGGTTCTGGTGGCACGATTCGACGGGCGGATCGTAGGTTACCTCACGATAAACTGGCGCCCTGCCTACTCGACGTTCGTGGACCGCGGGATCCCTGAAGTTCAGGATTTCAACGTGAAGCCCGACTTTCGACGCCGCGGCTTCGGATCGCAGATGATGGACCGCGCGGAAGAGCTCATCTCGGAACGCTACTCCACTTGTGGAATCGGAGTAGGATTGTCGTCAGCCTATGGGTCCGCTCAGCGAATGTACGCAAAAAGGGGCTACATTCCGGATGGACGCGGCTTAACCTATAAAGAGGAGCCCGTGGAGGAGAGAACGCACGTGAGAGTGGATGACGATCTCGTAATTTACATGACCAAAAGTCTGACACAGAGTTGAGAACAGAGACCATCTGATGCGAAAGAGGCCGACCGATTTCAGCGCCGACGTGGCAAGAAAGCAGTGGGACCACGCCGCAGAGGCGTTCGCTGAATTACAGACCTCCGGAAGCGACTACTACCGAACCGAGTACTTCGGCCCAGCGCAGGTCGAGCTCTGCGGCAACGTATCCGGGTTGGCGGTGATCGACGTGGGTTGTGGTGCCGGATATTTCTCACGTGAGATGTCCAGGAGAGGCGCACAGGTGACGGCCCTCGATCTGTCGCCGCAAATGATCAGGATCGCGAAGACACTGTCCGGGAACGAAAACATCAGCTACCGAGTGCTCGATGCAGCCAATATCGGCGAGTCCTTCCCCCCCGAGTCGTTCGATCTGGCTACCGCCTGTGTCACCCTTCAGGACACCTACGATCCATCTGCATTAATAGCAGCAGTCCATCGCGTATTGAAACCTGGAGCTCGATTCGTTTTCTGCAATACACATCCTTGCACGGACACCCCGTATCGCAGATGGGTGATGGATGAGGCGGGAAGGAAAACGGCTTTGGAGATCGCAGGCTACTTCGATCGCGGTCCGATCGAGTTCGAATGGAAAAGTTCGCGTTACAAATACGATTGGACTACGACCGGAATTCACGCGCCCTTGTCGGACTGGATCAGTTGGATCGTAGACGCAGGCTTCAAGATCGAACGGATGGAAGAGCCCGTGCCTACCCCCGAAGCGATATCGCGGGCTCCGGAACTTGAAGACGCGTGTATCGTTCCGTATTTCGTCATATTCGATGTTCGAAAGTAGGGAGGCAGGTCCAGGAAAGAGAGGGTCCAAATGAAAGCAGCAGTGATGTACGAAACCAACGCGCCCTTGTCCATCGACGAGCTCGAGCTCGACGCGCTACAGGAAGGCGAAGTGCTTTTGGACATGGTTGGCGCGGGAGTGTGTCACAGCGACTACCACCTCATCGACGGACACGAGCCCGTGGCGAAGACGCCCTGGGTCATGGGTCACGAAGGAGCCGGCGTGATCAGAGAGGTCGGACCCGGAGTCACCAGCGTCACCCCCGGCGACAAGATTATCCTATCGCTCGACCCCATGTGCGGATACTGTCGGAACTGCAGCAACGGGAAGCCTGCCCTCTGCGAGACCTATCCAAAGGATCCTCAGTCACGCATGACGAAGGACGGGGAGCCGGTCTACCACGCCAGACCCACCTACGCCGAGCAGTCCCTCGTTCCGGCAGACGCCTGCGTCAAGGTGCCGGACGACACGGAACTGGAGAAGGCCTGTCTGATCAGCTGCGGGGTCATCACCGGGATCGGCGCGGTGGTCAATCGCGCGAAGGTCGAACAGGGTGCGACGATGGCCGTCTTCGGGTGCGGCGGGGTCGGGCTGAACGTCATCCAGGGTGGCGTCCTCGCCTCCGCCGGAAAGATCATCGCGGTCGACAACGTGGCGTACAAGCTGGAGTTGGCCGAGCAGATGGGCGCCACGCATTTTGTCGACGCGTCCAAAGAGGACCCCGTAGAGCGGATCAAGCAGATCACCGGCGGGGGCGCGGACTACGCCTTCGAGGTCGTCGGTTGGCCGGCGCTGCTGCGGCAGGCCCTCTACTCCGTTCGAACGACCGGTACCACGGTGATGATCGGAGTACAGCCTTCGGATGAAGACGTCTCATTCCCGGGCGTTCACCTGTTGATCGATCGGACGCTGATGGGAGTCTATCACGGCAGCGCCCGACCTCGAATCGACTTCCTCTGGATACTGGACCTGTATAAACAGGGTAAGATCAAGCTGGACGAACTGATCTCGCGCTACCGCCCGCTGGACGAGATCAACGAAGCCTTCGACGACATGAATCAGGGGAAGGTTGCGCGTTCAGTGCTCGTATTCGATTAGCGCCTGAACCTTTTCTGAATGGAGGACCAAGCGATGGCACAGATAGAAAGGCGGAATCCCGACTCGGTACATACGCCTGTGGGGGAATACTCACACCTCGCGCGCGTGGAATGCGCTGAGCTGATCTTCCTGGCGGGTCAGGTGGCGGTCGATCCGGAGGGCAACTTTGTTGGCGTGGGTGACATGAAGGCGCAGGTCAGGCAAATCTACGACAACATCGGGCGGCTCCTCGATAGCGCCGGTGCATCCTGGGGCAACGTCGTACAGCTAACGACATACATCGTCGGAAGAGAAAACGTCCCGCCATTCCTTGAGGAGAGGTCGAAGATCATAAACGCGTTGTTCCCGGACGAGGATTTTCCCCCGAGTACCCTGCTGCTCATCGACGGGCTCTACTCGGATGCGGCTCTCGCCGAAGTCACCGCCGTCGCCGCCATACCCTCTTAGAACGCCCCGGCGGAGAGACTTTCACCATGTTATTGTTAATAATGTTGTTAGAGTAAGATTCCACGCGCGTGGACAATCTTCAAAGGTGCGGCGCCCGCCGCGCGTACTCTGATGATTTCGTCGTTTTCGCGGAATTTTGCGTTCTTTCGTGATCCAGCCTTTTCTTCCGCAACCCCAAATCCGCAATCCGCAATTTTTCCTATAGCCCTTTATCGATTAGACAGATCCTCTCCTACTTCCGTACAGTCGTATTCCCCCTTCTTCATAGAGACCGAAACCGTAAAGACCTCCAGGTCCTCATCGGTGTGGTTGTAGATCCCGTGACGCTTACCCAGGTGATTCAGAACCACATCGCTAGAAAAAACTTCGAACGTCTCGTCATCTACGGTCATACGTCCGCTGCCGTTCATGATCACGTAACACTCCTCGATCGTTTCGTGCCAGTGGTATCCGATCGAGCTGTCCGGCGGCAACACACCGTGGTTCACTGCGTAGATATTCGTGCGGAAATCCTGGGGGCCCCAGATGCCTCGACTCCCGATCTCTCCCTTTCCCTCGTGCGAGCGACCGTATTCGAGCAGGCTGCGATCGAACCGACCCACTGGCAGGCGGTCCGTCGACTCGAGCGGCGCGCCAACGCGGTCATCTCCAAGATCAGTTGACAGCGGCTGCCCTTCGGGATCGATCACCTTCAGGTTGTACCAGCGCGTCTCCTGATTCGTGTGGTTGTAGATCCCGTGTGTCTCCCCGACGCGTAATGGCACGGCTGCCCCTCCCACCACCTCTGCGGTTCGTCCGTTGTGAGTAAACTGCGAAGCGTTGTCGATCGTGATAAAGATCTCCTCGGAATCGTCGTGGCGGTGGTGGCCGATCCCCCCGCCGGGCGGAAGGATCGCCGTATGAAGGAAAAACCAGGGCGTCTGAAATTCCTCCTCCGAGAAGAGCTCCGCCAGGAAGATCGAACCTGCACCCCCGTGTATATGCTCCTCCTTACGCATCTCTTCGCGGGACATCGAGCTCACGCGGGCGTGGACGATAGCCAAAGCGCCACCTCCTTCAATCCTGTCTGTTAGGTGCCCGCCGGCGTTACGGGTGGGTCCGCCAATTTGCAATTCAATTCTTGTGGTTTGCGAGATATATTGTATATCCACAGAGGGACATTTGCAAGTGCCCTAACGACGTCCCTCACATTCATCCGGAGGACAGCGAATGACGGTCCCAGGGGAAGCAAAAGCGAAAGTCCAGGAGACTGTACCTCTACTCTTCGTCTCCGATATTACGCAGTCCATAGAGTTTTACTGTGAAGGTCTCGGATTCGAAATGACGAGCAAATGGAACCCGAACGGACAGATTAAATGGTGTCGGCTCCAGCACGGCGGAGCATCGCTCATGCTGCAGGCCGCAGATGAGGAGGAAGACATAGCCAGGGTAGGACAGGCTGAGGGGGTCACCTTCTACTTCGTGTGCGAGAACGCGAACGCCGTTCACGGCGAGATTACCGCACGCGGCATCCAGGCAACTCCACCGCACGTTGCGTTCTACGACATGAACCAGACATTCATCATCGATCCAGACGGCTACGAACTCTGCTTTGAAAGCCCCGAATAAAGACGATGGTATAGGATCACGACAGACACCTGACCATTACTGGCAGCCCGGATCGCCAATCCTGATTCGCCACCTGTTTCGCGGTCGAGTCAGGTACGCGCACCCCGTCACGGTCGTGCAGGATGCGCCTGAACGCCTCATCCTCTTTCTGCGGGCCGGAACCGTGGTAAAGTTTTCCGACATCGACTTTGCTTCCGGAACCTTCGACGGACCCTACGATCATACCTGGCACTCGACCGACGTCCTGAAGCTTCTTGAGCCTGGCTCAAACCACGGCGTTTCGCTCATGTGGGAAGCGGGAGGCGGGCCGTTAAAGTGCTGGTATATCGATTTACAGGACAGCTTCCGCCGAACCTCAGACGGGATCGTTACTTGGGACCGCTCCCTCGACATCGTCGTGACACCCGACCTCCAGTGGCGATGGAAAGACGAGGATCACTTCGAGTCCATCCAGGAACTCGGCTGGATCACCTCGGAAGAGGGCGCTGCACTCCGCGCTGAAGGCGAGCGCGTCATCGAACGAATCGAACGGCGGGACCCTCCCTTCTGTGAACCATGGCCTGACTGGCGTCCCGATGCAGATTGGCTTATTCCGACCCTGCCCGACGACTGGGCAGAGTTCTGATGCCGCTTTGCCTGCCGGGCGATTCTTGAGCAACGAAAACCCGCCGCCAAACGTCTCCAGGCTACAGGACCTTCAACCGGATTACAATCTTGTGCAAGAACCTGGAGCGAACCATGGCTTCGGAAATCGCGCATCACATCACGTCTGGCCGATGGGCGGCCTATGGCCTCTTGACCCTCCTTCTGACCACGCCCGCAACGGCCAGGAAAGGTCCCGCGGCTGTCGATTCCCTTCTCTCCGCGGCCGATGGCACCCTTGACGATCGCGTCCGCGAGAACCTGATAAAGAAGGCGATCTCAAACGACCGCTCAGGGAAGGCGATGCACGCCCTAGCGCGGCTGCTCATAGACAGGCGCACACCCCAGTCCAGGCAGCAGGCAATCGAATGGCTGAAGAAGGCGATGGGCCGGGAGCGAGAGAATCCTGACTACATCGCCACGTTCGCGGAACTCAATTGGTACAGTTTGCGGCGTCCAAGGGCTTACGCCGAGGCACGCCGCGTTCTCCAGATCGATCCGGATCACGTCTGGGGTCTTTACTGGACGGCCCGTTTCGTGGTTTGGTCCTGGGAGATGACTTATTTCACGGACGTCATCAAAGAAGATCAACTGCGAGAAGAGGAGGACGACGCTTACGTGACCGGGAGGACAGGTTTCCACACCGAGTACCAGGATCTGGACCTGGACGACGGAATCGACTTCCTGTCCCGAGCCATCCGAGCAGATCCCGATCACTGGCCTTCACACGTACAGCTCGGTCTGGCCTACTTCGTTTCAGACCGTCCAGACCCTTTGATCAACCTGTTTGAGACATATCGCCAGAGGCATCCAGGGAACAGAGATGCCCACTTCTTCGTGGGACTCGGCCACCAGATGAAGGGACAGTTGGCCCCGGCCTATGGGGCCTATGTGCAGGGATTAAGCCAGATGTCCGACGAAGATCGGCAGTTCATGCAGTCGATCTTCTTGCTCAGGGGAAAGAAGGCTGAAGAGCGGGGTGACCCGCTGCCCGACGAAGTCGCCATCGGCAGATTCTGGTTGGGGAGAGACCCGCTCTTCCTGACCCGGGTGAACGAGAGGATGCTGGAACAGTGCCGCCGGGTTGCCTACGCGAACCTTCGGTTCACCGATCCGGTTAACGGTCGTGAGGGCTGGCAGACCGATCGGGGACAGGCCTACATCCGTTACGGTGATCCGATAACCCGAAGCATGACGCTGTCCTACTCTGAGCCGAGAAAGGAAATCTGGCATTACGGACCGTTCCACATCAATTTTACAAACATGAATTCCTATGACTCCTGGAGTTCATTCGACGCGCAGATCGGTCCACGAAGGGTAAGCTTTTCCGAGCTGACAGAGCGCATTCCGGATCACTATCAATACCCGTTTCAATACGACGTCGCATATCAGATCGGTCAATTCCGAGGAGAAGAGGGAAAGACGTCAGTAGAGATCTACTCCGCCCTCGAAAGCGAGCGAGTCGCCAACAGCCAACTCGCTCCGGGGATCAGTGAGGTAGACCTGCGGCACGGCCTGTTCCTCTTCGACGCGGAATGGGATTCCCTGGTGTATGACACCCATCGTGTCGGTCGATTGCCCTTGGTGACCTATGAATCCACGAAGCAGGATTTCCTGTTGGCAAGCCAGCGGCTCGAGCTCGATCCCGGAAGCTACTACCTCGCGGGTGAGCTGGAGGATCAGAAAACTCGGAACGTGGGGACCTTCAGAGACACCTTGAGGGTGAATGAATTCGGATACGATTCACTGCAGGTGAGCAGCCTGCTGATGGCCCTGAGAATCAAAGAACGGGATGAAGGGAACTATGGTCGGGACCAGTTCGCAATCCTGTCTAACCCGCTGAAGCGGTGCTCCCGGAAGAGCAGCGCTTCGTTCTACTTCGAGGTATACAACCTGCCGCGTGATGCCTTCGGCGGCACGCACTATCGACTCACATACGAAGTTCAGGTCCTTCCCGAGGTCCAGGCGCAGACGGATCCAGAATGGTTGACAGCCGTTTCGGCCACTTATCGCGGGTCCAGGGATTGGGAGACACATCGATTGACCCTGGATATGGAGGATACCTCTCCGGGACCCAGGAACTTCCGCGTCGTCGTCGAAGACCTATTAAAAGGCGAAAGCGCAGCGGCGCTCACACAGTTTCGAGTCACCTGGTAAACTGCCGGTAAGGAAATGCAGCAAGATCCCGCTTATTGTGCACACCTGCTTACAGGCATCTACAGGGAAATCGATCGACACATGCTGGGTGCCGAGCTGATCGACCTTGCCGGTGGATACCTCACACTGGATCCAGGGAGGCAATCAGACTACCCGTCCACGAATCACAATCAAGCCAAGTTTCTCGGCAGCGAGCAGGAGCCTCGGAACGACGAGCTGGACGAAATCGCCGTCCGGTTTGGAGCAGCCGATGTCTCGAAGTGGTTCCTGTGGCTCAGCCCCTGTCCATACGAGGAAAGAATCAGGTCCTGGATCACCCGAACCGGACTCTCCCGGTTCCAGGGCACAGGATATCCGACGCTGATCTACACGGGCGATAAGCTTCCTAAACACGACACAACCTTGCTCGTCAGACAGGTCGAGAAAGGGACGCTCTCTGGCTATCGCGATGATCTTCTCGCCTTTTACGGAGAGTTCAGTAAGCTCTATCTCGACACCTGTGGGAAGCCGGGCTTCCATCACTACGTCGCGCTTGACGGACAGCGACCCGTGTCAGCCGCCGTACTCTATGTTAAGGAGGCCGCTGCCCTGCTGATGCTGGCAGGGACGGCAGAAGGTCACCGTTCCCGAGGCGGGCAGAGCGCCCTGATCGTCGAGAGGGTAAACAAGGCGTTGGACCTCGGATGCGAGCGTATATTCACCGAGACGCTCTACATGTTGAAGACCTCACTGGGTAACCTGCGTCGGAAAGGATTTGAGATCGTTTACGAAAAGGAAGTCTATTCATCCTGGAAGATCGAGAAACCTCAATGAAAGGACAGTCATGGGTCTGCTGAGCCGTCTATTCTCAGGGTCGGAGAAGGAGAAGAGCAAGGAGGAGGTATCGACAGCAGCGCCAACCCCTGTCGACCCGTCGAAATACCTGAAAACGGAAAGCGGACTGCAGTATTTCGACTTCAAGGCTGGCGGAGGCGCATCACCCGTCAAGGGTAAGCAAGTCGTGGTTCACTACACGGGCTGGCTGACGAGCGGCAAGCGATTCGACAGCTCGGTCGTGAAGAAGAAGCCCTTCAGCTTCGAGATCGGGCGCAGGAGGGTCATCAGGGGCTGGGACGAGGGTGTGATGACCATGAAGGTCGGAGGTATTCGGCACCTGAAGGTCCCTCCCGCATTGGGCTACGGACCTGGAGGTCATCCACCGGCGATCCCGAAGAACGCGACCCTGATCTTCGAGGTGCAGCTGATCGAAGTCAAGTAACGCATCGGAGGGTGGCAGAGAATCTGATGGCAAAACCCGTGATATCGACAACCGTCGTCTTGCTCGCGTTCGCCCCGCTCTTCTTCCAGCCTTTCGGCTTACGGGCGGATCGCCTGGAGAAGGGGAATCGGGTCACCGACGGCATTCCCGAAATCCCAGCGCGTATTATCGATCGCATGCAACAGTACCAGAATACCCGTTCCGCCTGGATCTACGATTGGACACCTGACGGCAAATCACTCCTTATCGGGACGCGCTTCGGTGAGACCTCGCAGATTCACATTGTGGACGAACCGGGCGGCGCTCGGCGGCAGCTCACCTTCTTCCCGGAGCCCGTTGGGGGTGTGACCGTACGCCCAGGCCCGACCAGAAGGGAATTCCTCTACCGCAAGGACAGTGCTGGCAGTGAGGCCTACCAGCTCTTCCTGTTCGACATGCACACAGGTCGCCATACTATGCTGTCGGACAGCACTTCCCGCAATGGGAGCGGGAAGTGGTCCAACAAGGGAGATCGTTTCGTTTACCACAGCACCCGACGAAATGAGCGCGATTGGGATTTGCTGCTGGTCGATATGGAAAATCCGCTCGAATCAAAGAGTTTACTGGAGGCAGGCGGGGCGTGGGGGCCCGTCGACTGGTCACCCGACGACCGGTCGATTCTCGTCGAGAAGTACGTGTCGGTCACTGAGTCGTACTACTACATCCTCGATGTGGAAACCCGCCAACTGGAACAAATCAATCCCAAAGAAGAGCGGGTCGCCTATGGATCTGCCCGATGGGCGAAGCACGGGCGGGGTCTGTTTATCGTACACGATGAAGACAGCGAGTTCCACCGTCTAAAGTATTACGATCTCGAAATCAGGAAATTCACCGACCTCACCCCGGATATCCCCTGGGATGTCAGAGAACTCCATCTGTCTCCTCGAGGTGACCGACTCGCGTTTACGACGAACGAAGGTGGGATCTCCAGGGTCTACCTTCTGGACACAGCCTCCCTGCGCTACGAGCCAGTGAAGGGGCTTCCTGCCGGACAGATAAGCGGGCTGAGATTCCATCCCGACAACAACCGGCTTGCTCTGGGCATCGTTACACCGCGCACCCCGGGCGACATCTACGTCCTGGACCTGCGTGACGGTGCTTTGGAGCGCTGGACCTACAGCGAAGTAGGGGGACTCGATACGGGAAACTTCCTCGTGCCCGAGTTGGTGAACTACCCGACCTTTGACCGCAAAATTCCTTGCTTTTACTACAGGCCTCGTGGCAAAGGTCCACATCCTGTGCTGATTCACATCCACGGTGGCCCTGAAATACAGTACCGCCCATTCTTCAGGGCCACCACGCAGTACTATGTCACCGAACTGGGCGTGGCGGTGCTGGCCCCCAACGTCCGCGGCTCGGCAGGTTACGGGAAGAGTTACTTGAAGCTGGACAACGGCTACAAGCGCGAGGACTCCGTCAGGGATATCGGGGCCCTCCTCGATTGGATTCAAACTCGGCCCGAACTTGATGCCGATCGTATCGCCCTGATGGGCGGCTCCTACGGTGGTTACATGGTGCTCTCTTCCATGATCCGTTTCGGCAATCGGATCCGGTGTGGCACAGAAGCGGTCGGCATCAGCAATTTCGTTACCTTCCTGGAGAACACAAAAGGCTACCGCCGCGACTTGAGGCGGGTGGAATACGGCGACGAGCGCGATCCTGAAATGCGGAAGTTTCTGACGCGCATATCGCCTACATCCAACGCTCACAGGATCACCAGGCCTATGTTCGTCGCCCAGGGACTTAACGATCCGCGAGTTCCCGCGGGCGAATCCGAGCAAATCGTAGATGCGATCAAGAAGAATGGCAGCCAGGTCTGGTACCTCTTATTCAACGACGAAGGACACGGCTTCAGAAAAAAGCAGAATCGCGACTATCACGAGAACGCTGTCGCGCTTTTTCTGGAAGAATTCCTCTTAAAGGAGTAAGTACAGGGAGTCATGCCCATGGCCGATCAAGCATACATCGATCAAGTCAAGTCCTTCACGCCCGAGGACGCCCTTTTTCTGCACGTCGGCAGCGACTACGGTGCAACTGTCGAGCTCAAAGAAGGCTCGTTGATGTGGTCGACCGATTCCGGCAGGCGCCTTTCCGAGGATGGAGGAAAAACCTGGGCCGATCCCGAGCCCATGAAATGGGAGGACGGTAAAGATGCCGAGCTCATTTTTCGACACTTCGTCAGGTTGAAGTCCGGAAGCCTCGGTGGGTTCTTTCGGGTGACCGGAAGAGAGCGATACTTGAAGCGGGACTGGTTTGCCCGATCTGAAGACGAGGGCGCCACCTGGTCCACCCCGACGTATGTCGGTGAACCCAACAACAACTCGGTGTTGCACAGCGGGGTCACCGTCACGTCAACGGGGCGCATCATCGCTCCCGTCTACGCGCTCGTCGGCAGCACGATGCGCGAGAAAGGCCGCGCCCTGTTCGGTGATGACCTGGCCCTGATCGGACACCACGGCTACGAGAACTTCTTCACATACTGCTGGATCTATCACTCCGACGACGAGGGGGCCACCTGGCAGCCGAATCGCGAGAAGGGGGTTTGGGCCGGCGGAGGAGAGCTCTTTGTCACGCTGGACGAATCCGCAGGAGGCCACTACCGGGCCAACGAGCCGGTGGTCGTTGAAGTGAGTCCTGAGCATCTCCTGATGATCCTCCGCACCCCCCTGGGAAGGCTCTACCAGTCCTGGTCGAACGATAACGGCGACACCTGGAGCCTCCCCGAGCCGACAAGCCTGGCCTCGTCGCTCGCGCCGGCCGCCATCGGCCGGATGCCGGGATCGGATCACCTGCTCATTATCTGGAATCAGTCCTCCCCAGACGAGACGCAGCGGGGTTTTCAGCGCCACCGCATCTCCACCGCCGTCAGCATGAATGGCGGGGCCACCTGGAGCCACAGCCGGAACGTCTTCTCCACCTTCCAGCAGGAAGGTGACCGGACCTACGTGGAACCACCCCTGCCGGGAACCTACCGGGCCATGCTTAAAGCCTCCAGACTTCCGGCCAACGATATGGAGGCGACCTATCCCTTCCTGGATTTCTGGAATGAGACGGCGATCGTTCGTTACCGAACGGCGAAAAGAGAACTTTACATCATCGACGAGCAGGGCAGACCGGGATATGAATTGACCCAGGAGGAGACGGAACCCTACAGGGCCGACGTATGTTTGGGGCTTCCCGTCTCCTGGTTCTACGAGCATCTGACAAAGTTTGGATGATCAGGCGGAAATTGCGCACGAACACACCGTAAGCAGGAGGAATTCACCATGTCGAGCGAGCAGACTGAGCGTGTACTGATGCACCACCTTCAGGCCTTTGGCGAGGGAGATGTAGAAGCCATTATGGAAGACTATACGGATGAGTCGGTCATCATCACGCCTGACGGTCCACTGAATGGCTCCGATGAGATTCGGCCTCTGTTTGAGCACTTCTTCGACAATGTGCTTCCACCCGATTCCACGTCCTTTGATATGCAGCAGCAGGTGATTCATGGAGAAGTCGCCTACATCTTATGGTCCGCCGCCTCCGACTCACACGATGTCCCATTGGGCACCGACACGTTCGTCATTAGAGACGGGAAGATCCTGGTTCAGACCTTTGCGGGTCAGATCGATGCTAAGATCTGAACATCCTGTTCTACCAGCATCCAGGTCTGTTTGACAGAGATCCAATGTCACGCGCACAGTCGATCGTTTACAGGCGGAATAAGCTCCTGATGGTTAGACACGCCCATCAGGAGGAGGAGTGGTGGTGTCTGCCTGGGGGAGGGATTGAAGCAGAAGAGACCCCGGAACAGGCCGCACTCCGGGAACTCTCAGAAGAATGTTGTGTGGAGGGCGTCGTGATCCGGCCGACTGCGGTCACTACATACGCTCCCGATGATCAGCACTACACATACTGGGTAGATGTAGGGACACAGGAACCGGCCAGGGGGTTCGATCCGGAACTCGGGGACAAACAGATCATCGTGGATATGGCCTGGATCGGACTGAACGAACTGGCGGAGCGGGATCGGGTCTACTTGTGGACCGCGGGCCTGTTGACAATTCCAGGAATCCTCGAAGAAATCTGTCGATGGTCGGAGGAGCCGGCCTACCCAATCTGAGTGGAGGTCTCCCGTGGGCTTGAGCAATGTGCAAGTGAAAGCGATCGAGCACCACCACGCCAACCTGGCCAGCAGGATGGCGTCATCATACACCGAAATCGTAGGCGAAGAGGTCACGGTGGTTTTTATGTTTTCGGACCAAACGACATTTGGCGAGTTCGTCGCCTCTCTACCAGAGCTGGTCTATACATACACCTTCACGGTCAAAGGACTCGACGGCCCTGCACTTATAGACTATTCCCTGGAGGCGGTCCACTTGCTCATCTCCAGTGAAGTGAAGATGGGGCTCGACGAAATCCGAGCCGACGTCCTGGGACCGGAACATCGTGACATTCTCAATCTTCGGTATACAAAGACGATGGACGACTTGCAGGAAACCTGGAAATCAAAGCTGGAAATAGAGGTTGCAGATGCGATGTTGGAAACGAGTCCATCCCTTCTCGAACTCGTCGATCCTGAAGAGGAAACCGTCCTCCTGGTCTTCGAAGTGGAATCGCCGTCCACCTCCGGCCTGGTCAGACTCTGTTATCCTGTCTCCACGATCGAACCCGCACTCGCACACCTTATGCAGTGAGGCGGCCTTCGCTGATGCCGGCACTCCACAAGAGAGGGTCCCCGATAGCGTCTTGGATGAGAAATGACACTTAAGGATCAGGTCCAACAAGCAAAAGGAGATGCAGCCGCGCTGGAGAGGCTGTATCGACAGGCGGATGAGGAGCGGGCCTTTAAAGAAGCCATCGCTGAATCCGTAAAGGCGTATCCGGACGATACGCTTTTTTCAGCATGGTCCTACCGACTGGACATTCACCAACCCCCGGAAGCGGCGTCGGGAGCTCCAATTCCAGACAAGGACCGCCATTGGTGGGTGGCCATTGCCGGCAGCGTTGTTTTGGGCGCACTCTACGCGCTTTTCGCAGGTGACAAACCTCCCGTGCCGGATCCTAATCAGGCAAATCCACTGTTTTGGATCGGGTGGGGGCCCCTGACCGCGTTGGGCCTTCTCTTCTTTCTTGCGATGACGAATCCAATCGGGGACCGTCTCAGGCGGTTCGGAACAGTAGCCTTGATCATATCCCTTGCCGGTCTGATAACTGCGCTTATGGCTTGGGGCGAAACAGGTCAAAAGGCGATCCTTGTCTCGCTGCATCTCCCGTTCGTCGTTTGGTCAGTCGTAGGGGGAGCTTTGGCCTTCGGTGACCCAGATAGGGCTCGCCAGTTTTATGCCTTCCTCGTGAAGTCGGTAGAGACGATGCTGACCGCCGGTGTCTATTTTGTTGCCGGGGTAATATTTGGAGGACTGACCTTCGGGATATTCAACGTTCTGGGAATGGAGCTTTCCCAGGATAGCCTTCGAACCGTGGCGGCCTGGGGGATGGGTGTCATCCCGATACTGGCCCTGGCGAGTGTCTATGATCCCGCGCTGAGCCCGACCGATCAAAACTGGGCTACAGGCCTGGCACGCATCCTCAGGATATTGACCCGACTGTTGCTGCCACTTGCCCTTGGTGTGCTGGCGGTCTACGTCTGCTGGTTCATTCCTCTATACTTCTGGCGACCCTTCGAGGAGCGTGAGGTCCTCATCGTCTACAACGCCACGATTATGGCGATCATTGCCTTGCTAGCCGCCGCGGCTACAGAATCGGATGAGCAGCGGACCGAGGCGCTCGACCGGATGCTGCGCCACGCAATCCTCTCCGTAGGCCTCCTGACGATTCTCCTCAACATCTATGCGTTGGCGGCGATCATCACTCGTACTACAACACTTGGACTAACGCCGAATCGCCACGCCGTTCTCGGTTGGAACATCGTCACATTGCTGATCCTCGCAATCGTCGTCGCGAGACTCTGGCAGGCGAAATCTGATGAATGGGTAAACATCTTTCGAGAATCGATGGCTCTAGCGATGATACCGGCTGTCGTGTGGGCATCGTGGGTGCTTTGGGTTCTACCGCATTTTTGATCGGAGCCGGCGACCGAGGAGGCCCGAAATCTCTCATTTCGAAAAGTATCCTGATATCGTGCAGGTATTTGACAACCTTGCCTCCGAGTACGAGAGGTATCGTCAAACCTATCCCGCAAAGCTGTTCGACGACCTGCGCGAGCTGTCGGGAGTCTCATCGGACGCGAAGGTCCTCGAGGTCGGGAGCGGCACGGGAAAGGCAACCGAAGCGCTCGCGCAGATGGGCTTCTCGATCCTCTGCATTGAACCCGGACCGGACTTGATCAGAATCGCGAAACAGAAGCTCCAGGACTTCTCAAATGTCTCATTTCGAAACATGGTCTTCGAGGAATGGGAACCGGAAGATCGATACGATCTCTGCACCTCTGCGACCGCATTCCACTTCCTGGATCCTCAGACGAAGTATCAGAAGGTCGCTGGCTGTTTGAAAGAAAGGGGTGTGTTCGCACCGTTCTGGATGAACCACGTGCCATCCTTCTCACCGGTATTTGAAGACATCCGTCAGGTATATCGGAAATTTGCGCCCGGGCTGGAGGATTCACAGAGGAACTTCTACAAGTCGATCCGGAATTCCGAGCTGGAGATACTGGACACAGGCCTGTTTTCACAGGTCGAGGTGAGGACCTATCAGTGGGAACAGGACTTCAACGCGGATAATTTCGTCGGATTGCTCAACACCAACTCGAGCCACCAGAAGCTCGATCCTGAGACGCGAGAAGGACTCTTCGAGGGCATAAGGCAAGTGATCGAGCAGCACGGCGGCAGGATCACCAAGATCGAATCTGCCATGCTCTTTGTGGCCACAAGAAAGTAGCCGATTCTGTTTCTGAGAGCCGAGCTACTTCACAAACATCATCTTGGTCTCGGGTGGCATCGTCCATACGGAGTTTCCCGCGCCATCAGTCAGATGCAGGACCGGATGTCCAGGATTCACGGCGAACAGCTTGGCCACGACATTCCCTTCTTTGTCCGTCAGGTGAAATTCCCTTGCCTCGACAACCTCCGTTGACTTGGCGAAGACTGAACCACCATTCAGAAACAGGGTCGATACCGATCCCCCGAGCAGGCCGGATGCGATCACCACAGCAGTCAAGAGCCAAAATCGTTTCCGTTCCATCCTTTAGACCCCCATCTTAGAGTGTCGTGTAGTCCTCTTGATTCACTCCCTTTAACGAGTCTGCGCGCTCCGAGATTCAGAAATCGTAGCGAATAGGGGCAACCCGTGACCTCTGGGTGCGTCGATCTATACTGCGAGCGAACCGAGCCCGGGCTATGGGCGGAACCGATGAATGCGCTGACGAACCTCGCGTTCTTCGCCGCAGCCTGGGCCGCCTGGAGGTTGGTCCGTAACTCCGACAGGGAATCGAGCGCGGCCACGCTTCTGATCGCGCTCATCCTCGCGATCGGGATCGGCAGCACCTTATTTCACACCCTCGCGACGACCTGGGCACAGCTTCTCGACGTGACCCCGATCCTCCTCTTTCAAATATGTTTCGTTTGGCTCTACTCGAGGCGGATCATCCAGCTGAGCCGGGCAGCATCCGGAGCGACCCTTTGCTGCTTCTTCATCTTGGCCGTTCTCGGAAGGCAGCTCCCTGATGTCTTGAACAGGTCGCTTTCATACGCCCCCGGCCTCCTGGTCTTGATCTGTTTTGGATCATACCACTACATCACCAAAAAGCGGGCACGCCTGGCCCTGCTCGTTGCATCCGCAATCTTCCTGGTCTCACTCACCTTCCGCACGATAGATTCCGTCGTTTGTGATCTTGTGCCCTTCGGTACCCACTTCCTCTGGCACATCTTGAACGGAGCCGTCCTCTACCTGGCCGTGAAAGCCCTGGCGCTTAACTGGCAGAAAAAAGTTTCTGGTTTCTAGTCTCGGGTTTCTAGTTCATATCAGATGAGCTTCGGTTTTGACTAGAAACTTTAAACTCGCAACTCGAAACTGCTTCTACTGCGGTCTCACTAGAGGCAGCCCATGTTTCTCACACCAGGCTCTCAGGGGGCTCTCCCCCCCGCTAATCTGGTACTCGCTGGACGCCTTCATGGGTTCACCCAGAAGATAGCGCCCCAATGGATCTACCTTTTCTAACAATGAAGCAGGTTGAGTTCGATAGTCGATCGGCGCAGCCCAGCGATAGCCATACCCGAACATAACAGCCTTGCGCGTGTGATCAGAAAGGTTCGCAGCGCCTGCGTGCCAGGTTCGGTTCTCGAATAGAAGACAGTCTCCACGCCTCAAACGCGGCTCAAAAACGCCATCAGGATCAGCCTCTCCCTCTGCAATCTCCAGCGGCTTGCGAAGCAGGTTGCTTCCAGGCACAACCAGCGTCGCTCCCGAGTTCGGCTCGATCAAATCGGTCAAGTAATAAGCGCACTTCAACATAGCGCGCGGGACCGCCGCGTGACCCAGATCCTGAGTCAGGCGCCCATAATCGCGATGCCACTCAGGGGAACGGACCGAGGCGGATGTGTCGTGGGGATCAGGGAATTTATAGATCAGATGTGAAGTCGTTAAATGGAGGTAGGCTCCCAGCAGCTGAACGACGATCGGAAAGACCTTCCCGTGGACCAGGAGTGGAACAAAGGCATCGTCCAGAGCAATGCAGTTGCGAAAGCTGTCGTACTGACCATCCTCACTCCTTTGGCGGTTCTCAGAACGATCGCTGGACACGAGACGGTCGCCAGCCTCTGTGAGCAAGTCTATCGTCCCCACGTCCAGCGCCTCGCGAATGATCAGATACCCTTCCTCATCAAACTGCCGGATCGTCTCCTCAGGGAGAAGCTGCGCGCCAAGATTTATCTCCATTCCCCGCCCTTTTCTTTAGTATCATGGTGTTGCACAATGGCTTCAGGAACTTCGTAACATCAGCGAATGATAAATCTCGTACAGGAAAATGTCAAAGGAAGATCCAAGCGTGGATGTTCCGCCGAAGCGACGTAGGCAAAGGAAGAATCGATGAGCGGATTCAGTGATTACGGTGATTTCGATGGGCTCGGCCTAGCAAACCTCGTACGGTCCAGGCAGGTCTCGGCTGATGACCTGCTCGACGAGGCGATCGCCCGTACAGAACGTGTGAACCCCGAGATCAATGCCGTCGTGGCAGAAATGTATGACCATGCCCGGGCGGCCATCGCAGCCGGGTTGACGGATGGACCCTTCACGGGTGTGCCGTTTCTCCTTAAGGACATCCATGCCCACTGCACCGGTTTCGCATCAACCAGCGGCAGTCGCTTCCTGATCGATAATCTACCGGATCACGACACCGAGATGGTCCGCCGCTATAGGCAGGGTGGGTTGGTCATCTTCGGAAAGACCAACACACCTGAATTCGGCCTCAATGCGGCGACGGAGCCTCAGCTGTTCGGCCCGACGCGCAACCCTTGGAACACAGAACGTATACCGGGGGGCTCCAGCGGGGGTTCGGCAGCAGCGATCGCCGCCGGCATCGTCCCCATCGCCAGCGGGAGTGACGGGGGCGGATCGATACGCATTCCGGCCTCCTGCTGCGGGCTGTTTGGTCTGAAGCCGACAAGAGGACGCAATCCCGCCGGACCCGACCGCGGTGAGGGATGGAGTGGGATGAGCGTCGAGCACGTACTCAGTCGTACGGTCCGGGATAGCGCCGCGATGATGGACTTGACCTCGGGTCCCGATATCGGGGCACCATACTACACACCGCCCCCGGAGCGACCCTTCATCGAAGAGGTGGGCGCAGACGTCGAAAACCTGCGCATAGCCTTTTCGTCCGTGCCGCCCTCAGGGGTCCCGGTGCATCCCGAGTGTGTTCAGGCCATGGAAGACGCCGTAAAGCTCGTCGCGGACCTGGGTCACAAAGTAGAGGAAGCGTCGCCTCAGGTGTCGGCAGATGAGATCTTCAACGCCATCAAGATCATCATGTCCGCCAGCGTGTCCTCTACCGTGGAACAATATTCCGCAGCCAGGGGTCGGAAAGCGAGCCCGTCCGAATTCGAAAACGTAACCTGGCAGATCGCCAAAATAGGCGACACAGCCCGGGCGTCTGCTTACGTGACGGCCACACAGACGCTTCATCGCGTCGGCCGTCAGGTCGGCCATTTCTTCGAGAAATACGATGTGCTGGTTACCCCAACGCTCCCCAAACCCCCGCTGCCGCTCGGGACCCTCGACATGATGGTGGAAGACGCCGAGGCATACATAAATCAACTGTGGAGCTACGCTTCGCTGACCCCCTTGTTCAACGTGAGCGGAGGTCCGGCCATGTCTGTCCCCCTGCACTGGACGTCAGACAACCTCCCGGTCGGCGTACAATTCGTTAGTCGGTACGCAGATGAGGCCCTGCTGTTCAGACTCGGCGCACAGCTGGAAGAGGCCAAACCCTGGGTCCACAAACGACCACCGGTTCATGCCTGAGGCCAATTTCCTTAACCCGAATTAGATCTTACCCATGGCCTCTCCCCAAACACGGACCCGTGGCCACTTCGTCCGGATTTTTCCTCGCTGGCTCACCCTTCTGATATGGCCCGCGCTGTTCTACTCCAGAGCAGCCGCCCAGCCGCTCCTCCTTCCTGAATACCCCGCAGACCAGCTCCAAACCATCTTGCAGAGTCAGGATCGAGCAGACGGGCCCCTGTTCCGAATCTTCCTCGCAGAAATCGTTCACGCCTGTGCCCTATCACGAACGGATCTCCAACGGACGCAGGAAAGCGCTGAGCGCCTCAAGACGGTCGCTGCGAAGTATCCGGATCTCCTCCAATGGCTGAATGGCGGCCTTCCCCATATTACCGAAGCGGCGCAGGTCAAAGACCTCGTCGGAGATGTCAACGCCCTCCAGTCACGGGTCGACTCCCTGGTCTGTAGAAGGCTCGTCATACAGACGACGGGCTGGGTCGAGAGCGCCTGGAGTGAGTTTGCACAGCTCGTGGACTCTAGCGCCGATCCTTGCGCAGTGCCTGCGGCACGCACCGCTGCCCTCGGGGTGCTCGAGCGTGTCTATAGAGATCTGGACCTTTCGCAACGGCGACAACTCATCGACCACGCCTTCAGTGACAGCTTCTACGTGGACATCGTCAATACTGTCAACGATCGCCTGCTGGGCAACGGCCAGGTATCTTCGAACTCTATCGACTTCAGCCAGATGATGGATATCGGTGCCCTGACTGCGGGAATGCCCGAAAAATACGCCGAGCTCCTGAATCTTCACCTCCCGATCTACTATCGGACCTTCAGGGATAAACACCGGATGGCCATCCACTACCTTATGGCAGAGCCTCACCGCCGGATGGCGGCGATGTTTCACGCGAGCGGCCCGGTTCTCCAGAAACTCTTCCAGATGATCGCCGACTACACGAACAATCCGAAGGTTCGCGCGCAGCTGAACGAGTTGAAGAGCGGGATCAAAGTGTATGGAGAACAAGACATCCGAGAAACGATCGATTCCGTTCTTCGCCGGTCCGTCCCTGATTCGATCTATCCCCGCCTCACGGTAGATTATCGAGCCGTCGGCGCGGGTACGATTGCACAGGCGCACAAAGTGACCGTGGATAAGGGTTCGGCTCGCTCGAGGCGATTCATCATCAAAGTCAAGCGTCCCGGGTTGATAGAATCTGTAGAACGGGAGATGGCGCTCTTCGAGGGCGCCGCAGAAACGCCTTTCGCGAAAAAGCTGATCAAAGACGTGCGTGCAACGCTGGAACGGGAGATGAACCTGGGTCGCGAGGCCGACGAAATTCGAGAAGCCACTCGGGTTTACCGACATCCCAGAATCGGGGTCGCTCGCGTGGTTGAGTTCGTTTCCCCCTCTGACTCTCTCGTGGCGATCGAATTCGTCGACGCGCCCACGCTCGACAAGATCAACGAGAAACTCACCGAGGTAGACGCCACCGTCAGAGCTGAAACACACAAGGCCAATCGCGCGGTTGCCGACCACTACCTGGCAAACCTGTTGTCGTCCGAAGGTGAAGCCCTTTTTGAGCTGGCAAAACTCTGGATGCAAGAGGCACTGTTAGGAAGCGGTTTCTTCCACGGAGACCTTCATTCGGGAAACGTCTTCTTCTCGCTTCAGGAGGGCGAGGGACAGTTCGAGGACCGCTTTGTGGGAAACTCTCACCTGACGATCATCGACTTCGGAAACACTGGACGCTTCACGCGCTCCCAGCAGCAGG
Source organism: Candidatus Latescibacterota bacterium (assembly GCA_965248435.1). Classification (GTDB taxonomy): domain Bacteria; phylum Latescibacterota; class UBA2968; order UBA2968; genus CBDFJH01. The sequence goes on along the minus strand of OZ252100.1, from coordinate 3,178,477 downwards.
GGGTGGTCGAGTTCATGGCGGGCGTCGCCAGGGAGGAGTCGGAGGAGGTACTCGACGCCCTGGCCAAGATCGGAACGATCCTCGATTCTGATCGGGCTGCCCTCCGTGACACGGTACGAAATATCCTATCCCGGGAGAGCACGACAAGCCGTCTGAAAGCCGACCGGATCGCAACCGTCGCCTACGCTGAGGGAGGGGCATACACGCGAGACCTTCTCTCCTTCACCCGCGGCCGCGTCCTCCTCGAGACGCAGCTTTTGGAACTCAACCGTCGACTCGATCAGGTCGATCCCGATGCGCATTATCCACGGTACGCAGCCCCGGAGGCCTACCGCTTGGTTTTTCGGAAACGCGTAATCGGGCACTGTATCAAATCGCTTTTTGGATTCAGGGCCAAAGGGAACCGGGTTATCTCCTGCGATGAGGCGAAAGCGCTCCAAAAAGCGGCGAAGCGTGACCAGGAGTTGGAAGAGCGGATAGGGATCTATCGCCGTCCCAACGGAAAGAAGCAGCAGGCGGGGGGACCAAGACTGGGCTTCAGGGCCGGTGTCAACGCTGCCACGGTCTCCGGAGATGCGGCCGAGACATCGTCCCGATGGGCATGGCACGCCGGGCTCTATGAAAAAATCTTTCTCAAGCACGGCTGGTTCCTGCAGCCGGAATTGACTTACTCGAACCAGGGCTACAACAGGACAGTTGGGGCATTGGAAGAGACGAACAGAGTCCGCTACATCCTCATTCCAGTTCTCATCGGTCGTCAATTATCGAGATCAGCCCGAATCTATCTGGGACCTCAGATCGGTTTTCCGGTAGGTGGAACCACCGTCATAACGGACGCGGGCAGAAAGCAAAGTTTTGACATCGACGACAACATCAAGCGGTCAGAGGCCAGTTTAGTTCTGGGCGCCGGCCTGGACCTCCCGATCGGGTTTCAGATAGACCTTCGTTACAACCTGGGGCTGAGTGACTTCAGCGAGGGACCGGGCACGTTTCGAAATCGTGTTGTTCAACTCTCTTTCGCCAGGGAAATCTTGAAGCTTGGAGGTTGAGCGAGCGGTTAAACCGCAGTTTTGGATGCTCCTGGAGGCCGCCTGCTTCTACACTTTTTCGTTTAGCTTTCCGCCCGTTCGAGTGTTATCCTTAAATCATCCGAGATGTAGAATCGCTCCCTGATTCACGCGCACGGGTGCTTTCAGAAGGAGTCACATATGGCATTTGGTAGGTGTTTAGATCGAAGCAGGGTCCTGCTCCTTTTTCCCCTGTCCGCCATCTTGTTTCATTTCACGTTCTCGGATGCAAAGGAGCCCGGGGATGAAAGCACCCTGCCCAACGCCCCGTCTGACGTTCGGCCCCTCCTGGTGGGAACGCACATCCCGGATGTGGACCTGAAAATCACGAAAGGTCGCCGTTTCGATTTGAAGGATGCGCTTTCCAAAAAACCGACGGTTCTGGTTTTCTATCGCGGCTTCTGGTGACCCCATTGCAACCGGCAGTTGGTTCAACTGCAGCGAATCCAACCAGAGCTTGCCGAGCTGGGATACCAAATCCTTGCCCTCAGCCCCGATCCTCCGGAGGAGATCCTTAACACGATTGAAAAGCACGGCCTTACGTATCGTGTCCTTTCTGACGAAGATTTGTCCGTTGCCAGGGCCTTTGGAATCGTATTCAGTCCTCAGGGAAGGCGTCCACTGCCAGTCCCCGCCGTTTATCTGGTCGGAACAGACGGTCTGATTCTCTTCCAGTACGTAAATCCTGAATATAAGGTGCGGCTTGATCCGGATCTGCTCCTGGCAGCGGCAAAGGCTGGACTTAAGACGCAGAAATAGTCGGGTGGGAGGACGATATCCTCGGTTCCGAAAAGAGAATGGGTGCCACCTCATCGAGATGACACCCATTGGAACCAACGAAAACTCTTCTTAATTATCGCTGATTATTGTCTGACCACATTCTCGGCCTGTAGCCCCTTAGGACCCTGAGCAATGTCGAATTGGACACTGTCTCCCTCGGCCAATGACCTGAACCCATCGCCCTGGATCGCGGAAAAATGGACAAACACATCTTCGCCGCCGTCCTGCTCGATAAACCCGAAGCCCTTGGCATCGTTAAACCACTTCACTTTGCCTTCTGCCAACTGATTCACCACCTTTCTCTACTGGGAATTTATTACCTGTTGCCCAAACAAAAAGGCAAGAATCGGAACTTCTGATCCTTGCCATGTTGTCTTCTTTTTTGTTCGACTGCATAGGATACAGAGACCGGCATGCTTCGATTTCGGGGTCAGTATACGCAATTCTTTTTGAGGCGTCAACTTTTTATTCCTCTCCTGCATTATAGTTATAGCAAAAGAGGGGCCAATCCAATAAAAAAGAGGATTGGGATGCAAGGAAGTATACGAACCTTCGCAGTTCTCATCGCGCTTATGGTCACAGCACTCCACGTATCTGGGTCTGACTTGGCGGACAACAAGGAGCAACGCATGTCCAGCGAAAAGGAACTCTCCCTCGGCAAAATCGGTCAAATTTCCCTGATAGTGCACGATATCGACAGAGCGGTCGAATTCTACGACAAGACCCTCGGAATGAATCTGCTCTTCAAAATGGACAGAATGGCCTTCTTCGACTGCAGCGGAGTCAGACTCATGCTCTCCAAACCCGAAACCCCGGAATCGGATCACCCGGGCTCGGTCATCTACTACAAGGTCGAAGACATCAACTCTTCGTTCGACGCGCTCAAGGAAAGGGGGGTCTCCTTCGAGGACGATCCCCACATGATTGCAGACATGGGGAACCACGAGCTCTGGATGGCCTTTTTCAAGGACCTCGACGAAAACGTCCTGGCACTCATGAGCGAAGTACCGAAGTAACTCAAAAACCTGTAGAGACGCCCCGGTGGGGCGTCTCGATCCTGGCGATCCATTAACCCGTGGGAACGCCCAGGTGGGGCGTCTCGATCCTGGCGATCCATTAACCCGTGGGAACGCCCCGGTGGGGCGTCTCGATCCTGGCGATCCATTAACCTGGGAACGCCCCGGTGGGGCGTCTCGATTCCAGCGATCCATTAACCCGTAGAGACGCCCCACCGGGGCGTCTCATGGACACCCCCCCGCAGGGTGTCTCTCACAAAGGATCCCATCATGACGATACCCTCGACACACTGGTCCAAGGACAGAAAGACCTATGGCATAAACATTCCGGAAGATCTGCCGGTTAAAACCCTGGATGATGTCCAGGAAGAGCTTGCAGAGGCCGGCCTGGAAGTGGAACGTGGGGAGACTCAGGTCATCGTCTCTCAGGAAGACGCGGGAGGGATTTGCGTCGGGAGCATCGTCAGGTTCCCCAACGGGGATCTCCAGTCATCCACGCGAAAGACGCAGGTGCGTTCCAGCGACGGCGGCAAAACCTGGAGCAAAGTAGGCAAGTCTCTGTTCGGAAACTATGCCTGTAACCTGTCCGACGGTGAAACCGTCCAGTTCGCAAGCCGTACCGGGCACGGCTGGGAGGTCGCTCCCCCGGATGAGGCGAGCGACGTGGAAGGCTACACCAAGGCCTTCGGGTGGCTGGTCCGATCCCGGGACAGCGGCGTGACAGAGGAAGTTGAGCTTGTACCCATCCATGTACCCAAAAAGCTCAAGCTGACCGCGATGCATCATACAAGAATCATCGAGCTGGACGACGGCAGCTTGATTGCAGCTGACTACGGCAGTTTTGAGGGTGACGGTGCGGCGACGCTTGAAACGTGGTGTACGAAGGAGGGGGTCGTATGGTCACGGGAAGTCGGCAAATCCCGGACCTTTGTCATCCGTTCCACCGACCGAGGAAAGACCTGGCACTATCTTTCCACCGTGGCCTTTGACCTCAGCAGGACCAACACACTGACCGTTGGTGGCTTTACCGAGCCGGATGCGGTGATCCTTCCAAACGGAGAGATCCTCTGCTTTATGCGGTGCGTGGCCGGCGGTACCATCCGCCCGCTCCGAATGAGCAGATCCAACGACGGCGGCGAGACATGGAGTATGCCCATGCCCGTCGCGGACCGGGGCGTGATGGCCGTTGCGACCGTAATGGAGAACGGGGTGATCGCCGTCATCTACGGCCGCCCCTACAACTGGCTCATGTTCAGCACGGATGAAGGTCACACCTGGGTCGGCCACTTTCAATTCTATCACGGCGCAAAGGCCTGGGACGCGTGGAACTACTGTGCCGTCGAGGAAGTCGGGCCCGACACCCTGCTCGCAGTCTACGGCAACGCCGACCCAGACGATGTTGAAGAAGGTGAACAGATGGCTACATTCTTCACGGTCAAACGAAAAAGCTGAACCCGGGCGATCGAAAAGCAGCCAGAACCCTGAGTGGAGGAGGCAATCATGACAATACCATCGACACACTGGTCCAAGGACAGAAAATCCTTCGGCTACAACATTCCTGAGGACCTGCAGTGCAACACCCTGGAGGACGTCCAGGGCGAGCTTACCGGAGCCGGTCTGGAAGTTGAACGAGGTGAAACTCAGGTCATCATACCTCAAGAAGACGCCGGAGGGATTTGTGTCGGGAGCATCGTCAAATTTCCCAACGGCGACCTTGTAGCCGGCACCAGAAATGCGCAAGTGCGTTCTACCGACGGGGCCAAATCCTGGAGCAAGGTCAACACCCTGTTCTCGAACTATTCCTGCAACCTGTCCGACGGCGAAACCGTCCAGTTCGTCAGGCGCGACGGTCTGTCCTGCGACGCTGCGCCACCTGACGAGAAAAGTGATCTGAAGGGCTTCACCAAGTCCTTTGGATGGCTGGTCCGCTCCCGAGACAACGGACTGACGGAGGAATTGGAACAGATCGCCATCCACGTGCCCGAGAAGATGAAGTTGAGTGCGATGAGTCACGCGCGGATACTGGAGCTCCGGGACGGCAGTCTGCTTGGCATCGACTATGCCAGATGGGAGGACGACCCGGTCGTGGTTTTCGGAACCTCTGTCTCGAAGAACGGCACCGTCTACAACCGGGACCTCCCTAAAAACCGGATCTTTGCCTTCCGCTCCACCGATCGCGGGAAAGATTGGACCTATCTTTCAACGGTTGCCTTCGACCTCAGCAGAAACAACAGAACAACCCTGGGTGGCTTCACCGAGCCGGATGCGGTCATCCTGCCCAATGGGGAGGTCCTCGCCTTCATGCGATCTGTAGGCGGGGGCGGCGTCAGGCCGCTCCGAATGAGCAGGTCTAACGATGCCGGCAACACATGGAGCATGCCCCTCCCCGTCGCGGACCGCGGCGTGATGCCGGTTGCCACCGTGATGGAGAGTGGGGTCGTTGTCGTCATATACGGTCGCCCTTACAACTGGTTGATGTTCAGCGCAGATGACGGAGACACCTGGGTCGGACACTTCCAGTTCTATCACGGCCCAAAGGCCTGGGACGCGTGGAACTACTGTGCTGTCGAAGAGGTTGCGCCAGACACCCTGCTGGCCGTCTACGGCAACGCCGACCCGGACGACATCAGGGAGGGCGAGATGCTGGGCACCTTCTTCACGGTCAAGCACAAGGGCTGACGAGGACAATTGAGTAAACCTACGACAATCCTCATCGTTTCGCTGCTGCTGCTCATTCCACACACGGCCCTGGGACAGACAGCCTTCGACGCCGACTTTGACGGCAGTGGGAAGATCGATCTACTCGACTTCATAGAATTCGCATTAGCCTTCGAAAGCACCCAGAGCAAGTACGACCTCGACCACAGTGGCAAGGTCGACCTCCTCGATTTTATCGCATTCGTCTTGCTGTTTGATCAGGAGGTAAAGCCGGAGGACTGTGGGAACGAGGTCGGAAACGGGCTAGAGATCATCCAGGGACCAGACGGACCGGAGGGGGCCGACCACGACAATGCATTCCGGTCGCTGACGGTCCATCCATCGGACCCGGAGATCCTCCTTATCGGCACCGAGCGCAACGGGTTCGTGAAGAGCACCGATGGTGGCGAAAGCTGGACGAGGTTCCGCAGCGGATTGCGTCACACGAACAATGGTTACCCGGAAGTCTGGGACATCGCCTTCGACCCGGTCGATCCATCCAACGTCTACGCAGCGACCCTGGACTCGCCCGGACCGATCATCGGGGACCACCCGAGTGCCCCCGCCGGCGTCTACAAAAGTACGGACGGTGGAGAAACCTGGAGCCGTGCGAACTGCGGGCTCTTCAATTCCCGCATCACCTCCGTTCAGGTCGATCCGGACAGTCCCAACGTCGTCATCATTGGCGTGGAAGGCGGCGAGGCCTCATTCTCTGCCCTCCAGGGTCAGTTTTTTGACGGCGGTATCTATCGATCTTCCGACCGCGGTGATACCTGGTCTCGAGTAGAAATCGCAGAAAATGAAACTAAGAACGGATACTGGCGATTGCTCGCGGTGGCAAGTCCACAAACCCAGTTAATCACCTTCGGCTTCAATTTCAGCGAGACATCTGAAAATCTCGGTTTCTTCAGAAGCCGAGATTCCGGTCTCACCTGGGAAGCCTTTGCCTCCGAACTACAGCCCCTTCTAATCACAGGATTTGATGTCTCTTCAGACGGACAAACCATCTATGCGAACGAGCGAAATTCGTTTGTTTTACAAAAGTCGATCGATGGCGGGACAACCTGGTCCACAACTCAGATAAATCAGGCCAACGGCCCCGTCGCAGTCTCTCCTTCAGATCCGCTGCTCGTTCTTTTTGCAGGCTCCTCCACGCTCTACCGGTCGACTGATGGTCTTCAGTCGAGTCAATCGGTACTGGATGCAACCGGCACAATTACGGATATTGTGGTCGCGCCCTCCGACCCCACAATAGCCTTCGCGATTACCGAGGGCTTCTTTCTCTACAAAAGCACAGATTCAGGCGAGACGTTTACACTCACAGTGAACCTTCGTTCCGATGTGCTTAACAACTGAGGAGGCCAGGTCAGCCATATGCTCACGGTTACAAAGGACAAGATTCTACCGACGACGATGGTCGGCTCTTATCCGCGTCCGCACTGGTACGTGGAAAATCTGCGCGGAAGGCCGTTCAAGCTCGCGTTGGCGGATGAACGATTTCGGGAGCAGTATCTTGATGCGGTCGCCTGTATCCTGAACGACCAGGCGAGGGCCGGCCTGGATATCCTGACCGACGGGGACGCCCGGTTCGACCAGGACGTGGGGGGGCGGTCCTGGTTCTTCTACCCATTGGAGAGGATGGAAGGCGTTGCCGGGCGTCGAGATAACTCACCCGGATGGTCAAAACGCCTGGACCTGCGGCCGGGGAAGATACTTTGGGAAGTCCAGGAAGCGTATCAAGCACCGACGGCAGTTGAGAAACTGGGACGTGGGCCCATGGAATACCCGGCCGTTTGGCAGACGGCGCAGCGACTCACAGAGCGTCCGGTGAAGTTCGGCTCTGTGAGCGCTCAGACGCTTCCAAGCATGCTCTGGGACGAGGCCTACGGAAACGAGCGGGAGATGATCCTTGATCTCGTCGCGATCTTCAACGCCGAACTGAAGGAATTGGCCGAGGCAGGATGTCAGCTCATCCAGGTGGAAGAGCCCCAGCATCACTTTCGGGCGCTGAACCCGGAAACGACCGAAGAGGATCTCCTCTTCTTGACAGAGGCATTCAACAAAGAGGTGGAAGGAGTAAACGCGGAAATATGGGTCCACACCTGCTGGGGAAACCCGAGTCAACAGGCGCTATTCTGGGAGCGACCCAGTTACGAACGGGCGCTGCCATACCTTTCCATGCTGAACGCCGACGCGATCACCTTCGAATGCGCAAGCACAGGAGGCAAGGATCTGGCCCTTCTTGAATCTCTTCCGAGCGATAAGAAGGTCGCGATCGGTGCCGTGAGCCACACGAACACCGTCGTCGAGCCGCCGGAAGTCGTGGCGGACCTCATCCGAAAGGCCTTGAACCACATCCCTCCGGAACGGCTGATTATCACCACGGACTGCGGGTTCGGTCGTGAGGGGATCTCGAGGCGGATCGCGTTCTACAAATGTATTGCGCTCGTGGAAGGAACCAACATCGTCAGGAAGGAACTCGGCCTGCCGGAGGCAGAGATCCGTGCGGCGGATCCAACGCTGGCTTTTGTGCGCAACAAAGCGTGAACCTTGTATACGAACACGCGGACCGGTTGCATGCGGACCTCACTCAAATCAAGCAATTTGAATCACCGTCTAATTTAGATCTAACCGGCAAAAGAATAACACATTCAATTCCGAAGATCCGGACACCTCGAGGCCGGATGGAGAGCGGGTCATGAGAGGCGTTGTGTTTTCGGGAGACCGCAGGGCGGAAGTCAGAGACTTCCCCACGCCTGATCCGGGTCCAGACGAAGTTCGCGTTCAGCTGAAAGTCGCGTCGATCTGCGGGTCCGACATGCATACCTACAGGAAGGGCCGGGAGGACCTGCTTGCCTATAGGAAAGTCTCAGGAGGTTCGCCCGACACGATCTCAGGGCACGAAGCAACCGGTATCGTAGATGCAGTCGGAAGTAAGGTGTCGCGCTTGAAGCCCGGTGATCGAGTAACTGTGTTCCTTCATTGCGGGTGCGGACACTGCGGCGCCTGTAGAAGAGGAGACGTGACGCTCTGCCCGGAGCGAGGCGCCTACGGCGTTGTTCGCGACGGCTCATCTGCTGACTTCATCCTCGCGCCAGAGCGAGACTGCATGTCGATCCCGGACGCGCTCGATTTCAAACGAGCGGTCATTATCTCCTGTGCGGGCGGCACCGCCTATCAGTCGATCAATCGGCTGAACGTTTCGGGCGCGGATACAGTAGCCATCTTCGGCCTGGGTCCTGTCGGCCTCTGCGCCGTGATTATGGCTGCGGCGCGCGGAGCCAGCGTTATCGGCGTCGACGTTGTGCCGGATCGCGTAGAACTGGCCAGAAAGGTCGGTGCCTTTGAAGGTATCGATGCGTCTCGAAACGATCCTGTAAAGACGATACAAGATCTGACAGGAGGCAGGGGCGTGGACGCAGGCGCCGACTACTCTGGAAACTCGAACGGTCAGGAAGCCATGATGGCTGCCGCAGCCAAGGGCGCCCGTCTCGCAATTGTCGGCATCGGGGATTCTTTCAGCGTGGACACGATGCAGATCATCTCTAAGCAGCTGACCCTGATGGGATCGTGGATCTTCAACCGTGGACAACACGACGAGATCGTAGACTTCGTCCTGAAGAAAGACCTGCCGATGGAGTCCCTGATTACCCACCGGTTCTCCATCGAACAGGCCCCGGAAGCGTACGAATGTTTTGACTCGGGCAAGACCGGTAAGATCATCTTCACGTGGGAAGGAGCAGGTCAGTGACCGGAGCCGAGCTCATTGCCGATCACCTTTCTTCACAGGGCATCCGTTATATCTTCGGAATTCCCGGCAGCGGCTTCTCGCTGGATCTCATCGATGCGGCCTCCCGTCGGGGCATAGATTTCGTAGCCACCGCGCACGAGGGTTCTGCTGCCATGATGGCCGCAGTCCACGGCGAGCTCACCGGAATCCCGGGCGTCTGCCTCTCCATAAGAGGTCCCGGGGCGGCGAACTTGAACAGCGGCGTCGCCTACGCATGGTTGGAACACGCGCCCATGCTGGCCATCACCGAAACTTTTTCGCGCAAGCTCTCCCGGCCTCCGGCACTTCAGAACCTGGATCACGAGAGCGTCTTTTCACCGACGACCAAACGGCGAGAGCTTCTTACCCCGGACACCTGCCTTTCGACCCTCTGGCGAACGGCGTCCCAGGAACGTCCCGGGCCGGTCCATCTAGACGTTCCCGACGGCCATGCGGACCTGGTGGAATTCGGACCGTCGGAGGTCTCGCTCCGAGAGAGTCTGAAACCCGATACTCCAGACGTAGATGTCATCGTCAAAAGACTCCGCGCGGCTGAAAAGCCTGTGGCTCTGGTAGGCGCTGCCTGCGCCCGCGCCGGCGCCGACGATGCTCTCATTCGTTTTGCAGAGGCCTGGTCCATCCCGGTAATGACCAGTGTTAAAGCCCGAGGACTGTTTCCAGAAGACCATCCGCTCTTTGGTGGACTCTTTCTAGCCCACGGAAGGGCGGAGGAGCACATCACAGACCAGGCAGACCTCTTCCTTACAATCGGATGGGATCGCCACGAATTGATGAAGGAGTGGGCCTACGAGCAGCCGGTGCTATTGCTGGATTGTATCGATCAGGGGAGTGACATCCCACACGCGCCGGAGGCGCGAGTCATTGGTCACCTTCCGGACATCCTGGACAGCCTTGCGGCTTCCGGCTCAGAAAAGTGGGCGACAGAAGACGTCGCTGCTGCGTTGCAAAAGCTAAAGGAGCGCGCCGAACCCAAGGGACCCGGCTTTTGGCCCCAGCAGGTCGTTGAGATCACGCGAAACCTTAGCCCCCGTGATACTATTCTGGTACTCGAGACAGGGATCTACCAGGCCGTCGTCGAACACGTCTGGATCAGCTACGCCTACGGCACCTATCTGGGAACGCTATGCGCCCGAACGATGGGGCTGGCGCTCCCTGCCGCGCTGGCGGCCGGGCTCTTGCGCAGTGATCGGCGAATTGTCTGCATGGTTGGAGACGGAGGGCTGCTCATGCGAGCCGGAGAGCTCGAGCTGGCAGGCCGAATGAAAGTTCCACTGACCCTCATCGTCTTCAACGACAGGGGACTCGGCACCATACGGTCTCGACAGGCGACTCGAGGCCTCGAGCGACGGGGGTTGGATTTGGGACCCGTAAACTTTGCCAAGATGGCAGAATCGTGCGGCTGTCGCGGCGTCCAGGTCGCATCTGAATCAGAATTCGAAAGGGCGTTCTCTGAAGCCCTGAAAACAGACGGACCTGCTGTGATCGATGTGCAAATGGATCCCGACCTCTACGATCAGATCCTCGTTCAGCTACGGGGCGGAGCCCCTTTGAAGCGTTAGGCAACAGCGGTGACTCCACCACAGAAAGACTGAGCCCGTGAAGATCACGGACGTAAACGCCTACGTCGTCGTGCCTGAATACGGCCGGCAAAAGGACGACGATCCGTTAGGTATCAGCGAATGGCAGTGGACCTTCGTCACCATCGACACGGACGAAGGGCTGCAGGGATGGGGCGAGGCCTCCAGCACCCCGAACAATGGCTCCCTCCTTACGGGCGCCGGTGTCCGGTCGGTGAGAGAGTCGCTCGTCGGCGAAGATCCCGCCGACATAGAGCGCTTGTGGCAAAAGCTCTACCGCCGCTATACCTACATGGGGTCCCGCGGGTTTCCGAGCACCATCCTCAGCGGAATCGACATCGCCCTCTGGGACCTGAAAGGAAAGGCCCTGGGAAGGCCGGTCTACGAGCTCCTGGGCGGCAAGATCCGTGACAGCCTGCGCCTCTACGCCAACGCCTGGTTCGAAGAATGCGAAACGCCCGAGCAATACGCCCAGGCCGCCGAAGCTACGGTACAGGAAGGCCACGACGCGTTGAAGCTGGATCCCTTCCTCGAGATGTTCCCCTTCCTCACCGCCTACGTGGACGGCCAGATCTCCGCGCGAGGAGAGGAGCGGGGGAGCGCCATCGTCGCCGCAATACGCGAGGCCGTGGGCCCTCACATCGAAATTCTGATCGACGCGCACGGGCAGTTCAACGTCCCGACCGCCGTCCGCCTCGCCAACAGGCTCTACGACGAGTCAAGAATCGCCTGGTTCGAGGAACCGCTTCCGCCGGAGAGCCTCGGCGCGCTTCGAAGCGTGCGGGAGCAGATCCTGGCCGCGATCTGCGTGGGTGAGCGGCTCTTTACGCGATTCGATTTCGTTCCCGTCCTCGAACAGCGTCTGGCCGATTTCATCATGCCGGACGTCGTCTGGACCGGCGGAATTTCAGAGCTTAAGAAGATCGCCACGATGGCCGAGGCCTACTACATACCAGTCAGCCCACACAACGCACAAGGTCCAGGGCAGATCCTCGCCGGGGCCCAGGTCGCGATGACCATCCCGAACTTCTACAGGCTGGAGCATTGCATCAGCAGCAAACCAGGTTACGATCGTTTCCTTCAGGAACCGTTGAAGTGGACCGAGAATCGCCTCGAACTATCAGACCGGCCCGGTCTAGGCGTGGATCTGGATCTGGAGCGAGTAAGAGCCGAGCTGCACCCGGCGTGGAGAAAGTCATCCTCATAAGCACATGTCCTGCACGCCTCGAGCTGAATGTTTCTGATTGAGTCTGGAACTCAGGAGCCCGATGGGAAGCCTTCCGGCCAGAGAGAGTGCGATGGCTTCGAAAACATCAGCGCGTCCAGTCTGGATGGAACTGGACCTCGAGGCACTGGAATCCAACTACGCCGAAATTCGTCGCCGCATCGGTCCACACAAGCAAATCATCGCATCAATCAAGGCGGATGCCTACGGGCACGGGGCTGTCGAAGTCGCACGAACGCTCCTTCCGCTCGAGGAGGTGGAAACTTGAAAGTCGATCTAGAAAACGACGTTTGTTTGGTGACAGGTGGCGCCAACGGGATCGGACGGGCCACCGTCCAAGCACTGGCTGAGAACGGTGCCAAAGTGGGCATCGTCGATTTGGATGGAGAAGCGGGTGAGGCCGCTGCCGAGGAAGTGAGGGCGTCCGGAGCCGATTGCCACGCCATACAGGGAGATGTCTCAGACCCGAAGCAGATCGAGCACGTCGTATCGAAATTCGTTGACAGATGGGAGCGCGTAACCGTGCTCGTGAATAACGCAGGCATCAACACCGGCAGCGACCGTGCGCCCCTTCACGAGTTTACTCTGGAGAACTGGAACCGCATCCTGGAAGTCGATCTGACCGGCGTATTCGTTTGCAGCCGGGCCGTCGTCCCGATCATGCTGAAAGCGGGAGGGGGCCGCATCGTAAACATCAGCTCGATTGCGGGGCTTGTACCACTTCGCCTGCAGAGCGCCTACGTCGCGGCCAAGGCAGGCGTGGCCAACCTCACGCGTTCGATGGCCATAGAACTCGGCTCGAAGGGGATCCTCGTGAACGCAGTCGCCCCGGGATCCACGCTAACTCGCGGCACGGAGAAACTTTTCTATGGAAAGGATGGATTCCAATCGGAGAAGGCGGCGAACATGCTCTCTCATATCCCGCTGGGTCGTCCCGGTAAGACAGAGGAAATCGCGAATGCCGTGCTGTTCCTCGTTTCCCCCGACGCAAGTTATGTCAACGGTGTCGTCCTTCCAGTAGATGGAGGCTGGATCGCGGGCTATCACCGAGATTTTTGACTCGATAACAAGGAGTTCTACATGGCTAAAATCACGCAGTTCAAGGGTTATGAGGGTGAACCTCCGATTCCAAAGCCCGACAAACCTGTCTCTGCCAACGTCGTTACGGTTCAGGATGGCGTGCCCGTAAAATATTCCGGATGTGAGGGCATCGGCGTGCGGATTGTACATCCAGCAAACCCGAACGCCCCCGCTAAGAACTTGGGCCTCGTGAAATTCTACGTTCCCCCCCACGTCGTGCTGAACCCAGGGTCTCACTACACCGAGGAGTGTTATGTAATCTTGCGGGGCAGAGGTACGATGACCCTTGCTGGAGAGAAACGAGAGGTCCGAGAGGGCATGTTCATTCACCTGCCACCCTGGTGTGAACACGGGGTGGAGAATACAGGCGACGATACCCTCGAAATCCTTATCTGTACGTCCCCACCCAATCCATAGTCGCACCAGAGAATCGGGGGTCTGCAGATCCGTCCCCGCCGGTCGGCCTTTCCGGCGGGGGCTTGTTTTGCGTGCTCCAAGTCGTTGGGCGAACTCACTTCGGAGCATTGTCATAGCCCCTTGACCTCGATCACTTAAGCGGACTTCAGCGTGAACTTGCACTATTTTCAGCACGTCCCGTTCGAAGACCTCGGCCGCATCAGAGACTGGGCGACGGAAAACGGCCACAAAATCACCCGTACGCGTTTCTTCGCCAAGGAATCTCCACCACCCCCTGAAGACATAGAATGCCTGGTCATTATGGGCGGCCCGATGAGCGTCTACGAGGAAAACCGTTACCCCTGGCTCTCACTCGAAAAGCGAGCCATCGAGCAGGCGTTGAAGGCAGACAAGACGATCCTCGGCGTCTGTCTCGGTGCACAGTTCCTTGCCGACGTGCTCGGGGCGAAGGTATACCCCAATGCCCACAAGGAGATCGGCTGGTTCCCCGTCAAGAAAGTCCCGACTGCATCTGATTCATCGCTCTTCGGTTCCTTTCCTCGCGAGGTCGAAGCCTTCCACTGGCACGGCGATACCTTCGACATCCCCGCAGGCTGCACTCACATCGCAAAGAGCGACTGCTGTGAGCACCAGGCCTTCGCCTATGAGGATCGAGCAGTTGCCCTGCAGTTTCATCTTGAAACGACGCGAACGGGTGCAGCTCGACTGATTCACAACTGCGCAGATGAAGAACGTGATGGGCCGTTTGTCCAAACAGGTACCAGCATGTTGTCCGACGAGGGTCGGTTCAAACGAATCAACAATACTATGCGCGCCCTTATGGATGAGCTCGCTGCTCGAGCGTCTGTACATCAATCGATTCGGACCCGACAAATAGGTGATGAACGACGATCCTGTCGTGTCCGAAAGGACACGACGCACGATCCACGATCCACGGATTTGAGAAAGGAGTCCTGAATGGTCGACAAGATCCACAAAGTGGCATTGGTAACAGACGACGTCGAAGGCGCAGTGAGATTCTACACCGAGACCCTCGGCCTCACCGTTGCCGAGCGATTCCAGAACGAAGATGACGAGGACTTTGTCTTCCTGAAGTCGGGTGATTTCACGCTCGAACTGATGCCGAAGAAGACGATGGGCACGGACGCGGGATTTCACCACATCTCGTTTCACGTCGACAGTGTGGATGCCAGCGCTCAGAAGCTGAAAGATAAGGGGACCGAAATGGAGGTGGAGCCGTTTGATGCAGGCGTAGGAGGGATCCGTCTCGGGTTCTTCAAGGGACCAAACGATACTCTGCTGCAGCTCTTCGAAAGAAATCCATGACAGGGCGTCAAGGATGAACGGCAATAAAAGTGACTACGGTGGTTTGACTTCCGGTACCCGGTTTTCTCTGGGTCTTTGCTTTTCAATCCGCAATCCGCAATCCGCAATTCATTGGCGCTTTTTACACATCCAAAACCATCTGTAGAAGCGCCATTCGGATGTAGAGCCCGTTGTGGGCCTGCCGAAAGTAGGCCGCGCGCGGATCGGAATCCACTTCAGGGTCGATCTCATCCACGCGGGGAAGGGGGTGCATGACACGCGCGTGCTGGGGAAGGGCCTCCATCACACTGGCATCTATGATGTAACTGCCCCGTGCCTTCTCATAGTCCTCGGTTCGATCTCCGAACCGCTCTCGCTGGATGCGTGTCTGGTAGACAACGTCGACCTCCTTTACCACACTCATCAGGTCTTTTCGTTCCTCGAACCACACACCACTCCGGGTCAGGTACTCCTTGATATCGTCTTTCATGCGGACCACATCCGGAGCCACGAAGTAGAGCTTCACATCTGCATATTTGGTCATCAGATAGGCCAGTGACCGAACGGTGCGTCCGTTTGCGAGGTCTCCCACCATCGCCATCTTGATCCCATCCAACCTCCCGATCTCCTTCTTAATCGTATAGACGTCCAGCAGCGCCTGCGTGGGATGTTGGCCTGGCCCGTCTCCGGCGCTCAAGATGGGCACGGATGCGACATCTGCCGCACGTTTCGCCGCTCCGCTTTCGAAATGTCTCAACACGATCACATCGGAGTAGCCCTCCACGATCCGAATCGTGTCCTCCAGCGTTTCTCCCTTCGCAGCGGAGGAAAACTCTGTCGCACTCTCCGTCGTGACCACCCCGCCCCCAAGCCGGCGCATGGCTGCCTCGAAAGACAAGCGGGTGCGTGTGCTTGGCTCGTAGAAGAGTGTGGCCATGATCCTCCGATTGAGGATGTTGGATCCATAGCGGCTCACGACCTCTTCCATCTCCTTGGTCACGGCAAAGATCTTCGCAAGCAGGTCCTTGTCGAACTGCTGCGCCTCGATCACGTGGAAAAGTCTATCCATTGAGATCTCCCATCCAGATCAAAAAAAAACTCCCCCTCTAGAGGGAGAGCCTCCACCGAAACCGTGTCCGGAAACCTTGTATGCGCTTCATTTGAAACGGGAATATAGGTCCACCGCTGCGAGCGAGCAAGGGGAAATTGAGGTTGACGTTGCAAATTTTTCAGATATCTTGGGTGTGGTTTGATGTGACGACCTGGGCCGTCCAAAGCCTGGGTCATTTTTTATCCTAGATTCAAGGAGGTTCCCCAATGGCTTCTCCGTCCCCGCTTGCAAGCTACCTCGCCTCCGCCCCGGACAAGCGGCCGGACCCCGGATTCATCGCCTACCTCGCCGCGTTGGAAATCGTCCACGCATCCTCTCCGGAAGTCGCAAAGGCCATCGTCTCAGAGCTGACCGACCAGCGTGGAAATCTAAAGATGATCGCGAGCGAGAACTATTGCTCGCTCGCCGTTCAGCTCGCCCAGGGCAACCTGTTCACTGACAAATATGCCGAAGGCTACCCATACCACCGCTTCTATGCAGGCTGTGACAACGTAGACACGGTGGAGAGCCACGCGGCCGACCTGGCGTGTGCCCTTTTTGGGGCGGATCACGCCTACGCTCAGCCTCACTCGGGGGCCGACGCGAACCTGGTGGCCTTCTGGGCCATCCTCTCTGCCCGGATTCAGGCCCCAATGATGGAAGCACTCGACCAGCCCGACCCGTCAAAGCTTTCAGACGAGGAATGGGAGAGAATCCGATCCGCCCTTGGGAACCAGCGGCTGTTGGGGATGGACTACTACTCCGGCGGTCACCTGACTCACGGCTACAGACACAACGTATCTGCCCGCATGTTCATTAGCGAATCTTACAGCGTCGACCCCGAAACCAGCCTCATCGACTACGACAAGCTCAGGGAACAGGCGGCGGCCTTCAAGCCGCTCATCCTCCTCGCCGGTTACAGCGCCTACCCCCGGAAGATCAACTTCAGGATCTTCAGAGAGATAGCGGAGGAAGTGGGCGCCGTATTCATGGTGGACATGGCGCACTTCTCAGGGCTCGTGGCGGGAAAGGTATTCGAAGGCGATTTCGATCCGGTCGCCCACGCCGACGTCGTAACTACGACGACGCACAAGACCCTCAGGGGGCCCCGAGGGGGATTGATCCTATGCAAAGAGGAATTCGCCGAACACGTTGACAAGGGCTGTCCGCTCGTCCTGGGTGGGCCGCTGCCGCACGCACTTGCCGCCAAGGCCGTCGCCTTGCAGGAGGCCAGTTCGGACGCATTCAAAGACTACGCGGCGCGAATTATCGAAAACGCCCGGGTCCTCGCGGAAAGCTGCATCCAGGAGGGAATGAAGATCCTCACAGGCGGAACCGACAACCACCTGATGCTCCTCGACGTCACAACCTTCGGCCTCACAGGGCGTCAGGCAGAATCTGCCGTGCGTGAAGCCAGCATCACTCTGAACCGGAACGCGCTTCCGTTTGACGTCAACGGCCCGTGGTACACGAGCGGGCTCAGAATCGGCACGCCGGCGCTCACAACCCTCGGGATGGGCGGAGAAGAAATGCGGGAAATCGCGTCCATCATGAAGCAGATCCTCTCCGTAACTCGGCCGTCGAAGATCAAGAAAGGGAAGAGTGCAGGAGAGCTAAGCAAGGCGAGGTATCGCGTTGACGGGGAGACCCTCGAAGCAGCAAAGTCACGTGTCAGCGATCTGCTCGAGCGGTTTCCGGTCTATCCAGGACTCGATCTGGCCTATCTCCAAAAGTGTTTCTCCTAGCCGGGCAACTGCCCCTGGTTCACGTGACTAGGGCTTCAGCTATGGCGTTGTGAAAGGCCGGCCTCAGCCGCCTGATCCCCGTATTCTCCCGGCTGGGATGGATCCGATTCGTCAGCAGGACCACGCCAAGGTCTCGTGTGGGGTCCGCCCAGATGGAGGTGCCCGTAAACCCGAGACTCCCGTAAGATTTCGGGGAAAAATGTTTGCCGGTCATGCTCCCCTCCTCGGAAACGGTGTCCCACCCCAGTGCACGCGTGCTTCCCGGCACCAGATCCGCTCTCGCCGTATAGGCGTCGACTTTATCCTTCGGAAAAACCCGACGACCCTCCTGCCTGCCGCCGTTTAGAAACGTCTGCAAAAATCGCGTCAGGTCTTCGGCCGGGCCGAATAAGCCTGCGTGCGGCGCCACGCCCCGCATGGCCCACGCATTCTCGTCGTGCACTTCCCCGTGAATCAATCGCCCTCGCACTGTGGAATCGTATTCAGTAGGGGGGATGCGGTAGTGCAGTTCCCGCCCGGGACGATATGTCGTATCCGACATGCCGAGCGGGCCAAAGACGTACTGTCGGGCCAATCGTCCCAGACGATGCCCGCTCACCCGCTCCAACGTGATCCCCAGAAGAATGAACCCAATATCGCTGTAGACATCCTGCGTCCCCGGTTCGTAGGCCAGCGGGATCTTGCACACCGCCTCCTGGACCGCCTCCGGCGAAAAACAGACGCGATACAGCTCGGCGTGTGCGGGAAGACCGCTGCAGTGTGCAAGCAGCTGCCTGGCTGTAACCTTCTCGCGTCCCGCTCCCCGAAACTCCTTGACTCTTTCTGCAACGGGCTCATCCAGATCCAGTCGGCCCGCTTCCTCTAGAAGCAAGCAGATCGCTGTGGTTGCCACCACCTTCGTCAGAGAAGCCAGATCGTAGACGTCCTCTACCCGCACCTCTGGCGAGAAGGGGTCGTAGCTGTGCCGCCCCACCGCCCACTTCGCCGCAACAGCCCCGCCGCGCACAACCACCCCCACAGCCCCAGGTGTCGTCTCTCTTTTCACGTGGCGAACGAGGACGTCCTTTGCACGCTCCAGCCTTTCGGGATCGAATCCCAGTTCTTCGGGTGAAAGCTCAAGCGCCATGGTCAAAATAGGTCCATATGATTGGAGTTGCCTGATCCTGTCTCTGCGGTTAGGCGGCTCTGCCCTTCATTCCGCAATCCCAAATCCGCAATCCGCAATTTTCTCGTACCCGGTACCCGTGTTTGGTTTTAGGGGAGACGCCTGCGTCGCCCCTAAGCCGTCAGATCTCTGTCGCCATCTACTGTATACCCGGTACCCGGTCTTTTATATATTACTGACATGAAGTTTGTCGCCGACAGCATGCTCGGCAAGTTGGCTCGGTGGCTCAGAATTCTCGGATATGACACCGCCTACGATCCGCTTGCCGACGACGATACGATCCTGAATCAGGCCCTGACGGAAGACCGCGTTCTCCTCACACGCGACAGGCCCTTGGCGGATCGTTCCCCCGACGGGCGTAGTTTCCTCATCACCCACGACGGCCTGGATGATCAGATGTTCCAGCTCGTCCAGACACTGGGGTTGAACCTCGATCGTGAGACCTTCACCCTCTGTCTGGTCTGTAACGAGCCCATCCTCCAGGTGCAGCCAGAGGCCGTTCAAGACCGAATTCCGCCCTACGTTTACGAGACCCAGCGGCGCTTTCACGAGTGTCCCAAGTGCAGCCGGGTCTACTGGCAGGGAACGCACCTGAACCGAATGAACAGCAGGCTGGAGAAGATTAAGGAGCACGCTGAAAAGGCCCGAAAGGAGATCCCGTGACTGAAAACGAACCCCACGTCGTCTTCATCACTGCCGGCTCGGAAGACGAAGCTGCTACAATCGGTCGAACCCTCGTCGAGGAGCGCCTGGCGGCCTGCGCGAACATCGTTCCCCAAATCCGGTCCATCTACCGCTGGCGGGGCAAGGTCGAAGACGAACCTGAAGCCCTGATGTTCCTCAAAACGACCCGCGCACAGCTGCAGGCCCTGATCCAACGCGCCGGCGAGCTCCACAGCTACGAAGTCCCCGGCATCACCGCCCTACCGATTGTCGAGGGCCATCCGCCTTACCTGGACTGGATCCAGGAAAATACGAGCGGCAGTTCGCCGGAATCTGCTTGATTTTTTCCGCGCCATCCGCGCTCTCGAACGCAAACCCCTGGAAGGGCCCGGCTAGTCCCCGAATACCGCCGCCGAGGCCGTCTCCGCGCGGGTCACAACCTCCTCATCATCCAGGTCTCCCATGGCCCGATAGAAGGCCGCGTCATAGTCCCGCGTGCGGATCACAACCGGCATCGGTACGGCGTGGCCGAAGACCAGGGCCTGTTGCTTCGAGTCCAGGCTCGCCAGCACGCTCCTCAGCCCCGATGCGTTCGACATCCCCGTCAGCACCGCCTGAATATCCTTCTCGTCGTTCAGAAGCGCCGTGATCTTCGTCCCGAGCTGGGACAGCACCTCCTCGTCGATCCCGGATGGGCGCTGATCTACAACGAGGAGGGAAACGTAATACTTCCGCATCTCCCTCGCAATCGTCCCGAAAATCGTCTGCTTGGCCGTCGTCATGTTCAGGAACTTGTGCGCCTCCTCGATCGTGATCACTAGCTGCCGGGGTCGGTCCGCGGGGTCCTGTGTCGCGTAGAACTGCTCGCTCTTCTGCACATACTTCTCGTGGATGCGTCGCGAGATGATGTTGGCGACCAGCAGATAGGCCAGCATGCTCGTCTGGCGTCCGAACTCCAGAACGATGTGGATCCCGCGGTCGATGTAGTCCATCATCGTATCCACCGCATCCGGACCATCCAGCCGGTCCACCGTAAAGGGGAACGTCTCGATCCGTCTCAACTTCCGGTGCAGCGCCGAAAGTGAGCTTTTGTTCGCCCCCAGGTCATCCGCAAACTGCTCGAGATCCGGACCGTCGATCGACAGCAACTGCCGCAGCCAACGCTGTTTATACATCGCGTAGACCAGATAGGCCGACTCCGCGGCGGTAGGATTCAACTGCAGTTCATCCTGAAGCGCAATCACGTCCTCCACAGCAATCTGGTCGTAGGAGATCGTCACCTCGTGATCCGGCTGCTGCCCGCGCTTCCGCGTGGACTCCGGGTCAAGAGAGAACAGCGCCACGCGGCTCCCGAAAAGCTGCTTCAGACCTTTGACGAATCCTCCCTTGCCCAACCCGGCCTCCTGCATCGCCTGAAACCCGTACTCGTTGTGCATGTCGAAAATCAAATTCACGGCCCGTTCCTGCTTGATCATTCCACACAGGACGAGTCGCGTCAAAAAGGACTTTCCGGTTCCTGTCTTTCCGAAGATCCCGTTGCTCCGCTCCACAAAGCGGTCCAGGTTGAGGCAGACCGGTGTCTCCATATCCAGCGGCGTACCCATATTGAAGAATCGCTCGCCCCTCGCCTCGCTCCCGAACACCCTGGAGACATCCTCCTCCTCCGCCTCGATCACCCTGGAAAAGTGGCTCGGGATCGTCTTGACCGGACGGGGCTCATCGCCCATCTCCTCGCCTCGCTCGAGCATCAGCATGGGCCGAAGAGACACCGTCACGTAGGTACTCGATCCATTCAGCACGCTGTGCAGCAGCCGGTCTCCTTCCATCGGCGGATACAGAAGGATGTCTGGGTTCGTCGCGTCCAGGCTCAGGTCCGTAATCATCGAAAAGAATTCGTTCTTGAATCCCTCGATCACCACGAACTTGCCCGCCTTCACATCCTCCACACTCCGGTCCGGATTCAGCTTCATCTCCACGCCTTCAGTCAGCGAGCCCTGCGTAATGACACCGATCTCATTCCCGGAACCCGATCCATTCCATTCAGGCGTAGCCTGTTTCCCGACGCTGCTCACGAAGAGATCCTCCGCATAATCGAGCTGAGGCGGTCATAGTCGTCTCGAACGAGCCGACAAAGGTCCTTGCCCAGAGACACCATGTAAGGCATCTCGAAGGCGCGTGCGTGCCAAGCATTTCGCACGGCCGCGATGATTAGATCATCGGCAGGCAGTGCGGGGCGACCCAAGATCGTCCGTACGAAGTCTCCGTCAACGGTCAAGGCCTTCACTTCCGCCTCATCACACGTATATACAAAGTTGTGGATGCGAGGTGGCTGGGGAGGCAGAACGCGTTCAGGACCACGCTCGGACAAGTGACCGATCACCACGACCGCGAACTCGGTCGTAAGGAGCTCGAAGATCTGGGGCTGCTCCAGGCGAAGCTCCGCTTCCGTCTTTCCATAGGCCCTGGGCCTTCGGTTAGGCTCGAGTGAATGTGTCGTGGAGTTGAAAACCAGCCCATAAATCACAGGTTCAGGCCCGGTCTTGACGAAGGTCCCGAACGAAGGTCCTTCGTTCAGCTCCCGGCTCTCCGCCAGAAACTCTGACGTACTGCTTTCGATCACTTCGCCGACCGTTTCCGTGGAGTTCACGCGATCCATGTTCTCTCGATTCCCTTGTTTTTCACTGAAACCGCCTCCTCTCCGCCAACCCTACCCATAGACCTGTGAGATATACCCCTTGAGCCTCGACCCCGTCTCCCTCAGCTGATCTTCCGGCATGTCCTTTTTCCAGATGATTTCCAGAGACACGTAGCCCGTGTAACCGTGAGATTTCATCCGCTTTGCCAGGTCCAGGATGTTTGTATTCTCCGGATCGAGCACCTCATCGTGAACATGAAAATGTCTGAGGCGATCTTTCAGCAGATCGTAGGCCTTGTCGTCCATGTTCGAATCGTTCCACAGGGCACCCACATTCGGCCCCGTGATGCGATTGACAATCTCGGCCGCCTTATCCGTCGGGATGATGATATCGTGCCCACACTCGAGCATCGGACTCACTCCCGTGCCTTCGGTGTACGCGCCGAGTTCGTCGAACGCTGCCGCCACTTGAATCGCGACATCCGTCGTCAGTTCGGGTACTTCCTTCCCGGCGAAAATCCTGACAATGGGCGCGCCGAGATCGGCCGCCAGATCCAGATCCGCTTTGGCATTTTTGAGGTGCTCCGCGTGTTTCTCGGGGTCAGGGTTGGAAAGGCGTGCCGAGCTCGCCACGCACGGGATCTCCACCCCCGTGTCCGCAAAAAGGTCCTTTGCACGTCGCCGTTCGTCGGCTGAGGACAAAGACGAGATCCCGTGATTGTGTCCGAGATCCACCCTGATCTCCACTCCGTCGTAATCCGTCTCTTTGGCGAACTGGACGACGCGTTCAAGATCCCAACTGGGACAGACAAACGTCATAAAACACAATTTCATGGTTCACTTTCCCCTTTCAATCATCGATTTCATTGTTCGTTTTCTCTGCGCTCTCCGCGCCTCTTGGGACTTTGCCTTTCGATTCCGGCAAAAGCCAAATCAAGATATCGACACAGACTTGCCCAATTTCGCCGAAGCATAAATCGCGTCAATCATCTTCTGCAGGACCAGGGATTGTTCCAGGTCCGTCCTCGGCTGTCTGCCTTCTCGAATGGCGCAGACAAAATCGTTTAGGATATCGTTTTCCACGTCCCCCTGACCCTCCTCCCACAGCGTTTCGCGTACCACGCCCTCGCCAGGAACGAATCGATCCAGGACCACCGCAGCCGGTATGCCCTTCTGCGGGCGGACCGGTAGATAAAGCGTACCTTCCGTACCGACGATCTCCCACGCGTTGTCCGTCTCCGTACTGCAGAATTCTCCCCGCTCCATGCTGAACACGATACCCCTCTCACAGAGAAAGAGCCCGACGCAGTGGGAGTCGGCATCCGAGTCGGGTGCCACGTAAGCCGACATCGGATCTGCCGCAGGCCACCACGTGGCCAGCACTACCTTCGGCTTTAGCTCCCATCCCGTGACGTGCATCATATAGTCCAGATCGTAGATACCCACGTTTACGAGGACCCCACCGCCATTCTGTTCCATGTTCTGACGCCACGCCGGCGGATTGTCCCTCGGTGCCTCTGGTGCCCCTTGCACCCCTCGGACGCGCACCATACGAATCTCCCCCAGACCTCCCGACGCGATACACCTGGTGGCAGCTTCAGCGTGGCCGGTGAAGACAAACCGGGATGAGCAGCAGCCGACCACGCGGTCTCCCTGCAGCGCCATGATTTTCTCCACTTCCTCAACAGATCTTGCAACAGGCTTCTCCAGGAGGACGTGCTTCTTCCGCTCCAGCACCTTTAACGCTACTGGAGTCCGAAAGCCCGCGGGCATTGCGAGGACCACGGCATCCACCTGTTCGTCATTGATCAAGTCGTCACCGTTATCATATGTGGTGGATATATCAAATCGCTCTGCGGCGGCACGAACCCGGTCTTCCACGACGTCCGCTATCGCGACCACCTCAGCCAGAGGACACTTTTCTGCAAGATCCAGATGCTGAGTGCCTATCACGCCACAGCCAACGATACCCAACCTCACAGGCTCCATCACGATGCCTCCTCATTTAGTGCGATACATCAGTCTCACGAATTCTGCTGCGCGGTCAGCCTACAGCAATCGCGAGCTAGCCTTTCACCTCTACAGTTGGTCGAAGGCGAAATCCTCAGCGTCGGAACGCGACCTGCCTCCGTCCCTAGCGATGCGGAACGCCTGCTTGAATCTGTGGAAGTGCTCGAGGCCGACCTCCTCCTCGAAGTCCCCAACGAATCTGCGAGCTTCTGAGGCACAAAGATTTCTTCCATCCCTTGATGCCGCGAACTCGAACGCATCTCGATACTGATCGAAATGGTCGTAGCCGTCATGCTCCATCCACTTCAGCGCGAAGTCTTCGGCGTCAGACCGCGACAGCTTCATCGACGAATTCGCAAATGTAAAGACCTGCTCGAATACCCTGAGCGCTGCGAGCGACCAGTCCCGTTGATATTCCTCAGAAAAATCCTCAGCTGAGCTCTTCGTCTTACCCATCTTGGTACAAGCGAAGTCGAACGCTCCCTTGTAGACACGTAGATCCTCGTTGATGTCCGCATCCCTGTGGGTCGCTCCAAGATCCTGCGTTCCGAAGTCGGATTTGGAGATTCCGTGGCAAATACTGGAGATGAGCTCAGCGACTCTTGCGTCGAACATAGGTTCCTCTCGGAAGTCAACCCACTTGCGACTTCGCAGGAAGCTCGGGATCGACTCCGCAGGGTCTCCTCGAAGGATGGGGATGAACTTCTCGGTTTCTGCAACACCCGAAAAGATCTCTCCCGTGACCAATCCGTGCTCGTACCCCACGCCGCCGATCCGTGCGTCAGAGCGTTGTGCAAATCCCGGTGTGCAGATCAGCAAGACATAGTCGGACTCACGCACTGCAGTCTCCATATACTTGGTGAGGTCGGAACCGGGGCGTAGATCAACCTGGTCCAATCGCACGTCCAGACCAGCCCCACGGAGCGCGTCTCCAAGCCGCGCCACCCATACTGTATGGGCCTCGGAGTCCCAAGAATAGCTGAGGAATACCGACTTCAAGTGCCCTCTTATGTTTTCGGTCGACGTGTCAAATCCTAACTGTGTCATACAGATACCGCAAGCTTCTTCAGACTCTTCACCGAAATCTCGGCCTTGAGATCCCGCTCCACAAAAGCATCTCTCAAAAACTTATAGAAAATCTCCCGGTCGGTCCCGCGCACGACGGCTCGCTCGTGTGCCTCCGACAGTGCCACCGGGTAGCCGTTTCCCTTCTCCGCCTGGTCACAGACCGTCGCGTGGACCAGATCCAGCAGTTCCGGGCCCTCGACCACCCATTCCGGAACTTCGATCCGTGCAATCTCCACGCCGGTATTCACATAGAAGAAGCATATCCGGTGTCCCCCGTAATCGTCAAGGATCTTCGACGCGCTTCCAAAAACCGCACTCCGCTCACCCTTCTTCAGCAGCCGTTTGAACAGGACACCGTCCGTGACGCCCTCGATCGGTTCACAGGGTAGCTCGGACCCCTCTTGCGTCTTCCAGGGACATCGATCACAATCTGGCGGTCGTTCAGGGCACATGCCCACGCGCAGGCCGTTCACCACATCCGCACTGCCAGGCTGGCTGATGTACCCGGCCACGGGCACCCCGGCGCCTCGCATACGTTCGAACGAAGACAGGGTGCTGCCCAGGATCTCTCTCCGGATCGGACTCGGCTTCCCCTCCAGCATCCAGAGTATCAGCGTCCCGTCAGACAGGCCGACGACCGTTCTCCCTTCTGCCCGGGCGTCCTCCGCAAGGTTGGCCACTTCATCGAACTCCATCGCCCCTCGCCTCACCCCCACCATCTCCCGAGTCACTGTCGTGCGCCGCCCCGCCCACTCCTGTATGAGGTCCGCCTCTTTGTAGATGAGGGTGGGCCGGCTCGCCATCGCGGGGCGCTCGCCTGATCCGTAATGGATCGCCACCGAGCCGATGTTGATCAGATAGCAGCTGGCCACCTCGTGTCGATCCGGAAAGATCTGCGACCCGTCCGCTGCAATCACCGTCAGTTCAGCGGGACGCTCCGGCTGGGGATAGACCTCGGAAAAAGGCCCACCCGGCCGGGCGACGAGCCACGAAGTGCGGCTGGAGGCGATCCTGTTCGACAGGATGTCCCAGCCATCCTCCCACCGTTCCATCTCGGAAACAGCGAGATCGACCCGGTTCCCAAAGTCACTTTGCAGAGACTTCCGATCAGCCGCCATCTCGTTGATCTGCTGCTTGAGAGATCCGAAATCCAGCATCTGGCGCGCCCTGAATCAGCTTGTGCGTTCAATCTGTCGAGTGACAAGAAATATTGCGTCGCCGCCCTTACGAACGACGATCCTGTCGTGTCCGAAAGGACACGAGGAACAATTCACGATCGACGGGTTTACCGGCTACTCGAACTTCCAACGCATTTTTAGGATACCGCCCGAGTCCTGCGCGACGTAGATGTTCCCTTTGTCGTCGAAGGCGATCCCTTCCTGGTTCTGGCCCGGAAACGCTTTCGCATCCTTGATCTTGCCGGACAGACTGATTTCGAAGAAGCAGTTTGTCGCGTCGCTGATGACAAGTAAACTGTTGGATGTCGCACTGTAGTTGAGGCCGGACATATCGGGTATCATTGGCACGATCTGACGAATATGTCTCGCGACCGTTTCGGAAGGGTCCGTGCTCCTTAGAGGCACCTCGATTTCGAAAATAGCCGACACGTCTTCCTGGTCGCTCAGGTCGTAGGACTGGTTGGTGACATAGAATGTGCCGCCGTGGGGATGATCGCGCTTTGGCACAAATGTGATGGCTTCGATCCCCTGACCACCCTCCTTGAGCATCGTCTTTTCGTTCACCCGTCTCGGAATCGTGAACTCACGAAGGATGGAGAAATCATCCGGCTCTACCTCAAGGATCCGTTCTTCCCCTTCAACCGCCAGGTAAAGCAGGCTTGTTGCGGGATCGTATGTTATTCCCTCCAGGTCCGCGTCCCGCAGATGCTTCTGCTGGACCGGTGCGCCATCTGTTCTGATTTCCAACAGGTCTCCATCGTCTCCCACAACGAATAGCGTGCCCCGCTTTTCGTGAAAGACGACTCCCGAAGGTTCTTCGAAGTCGATCCGGTCGATGTTGCCGTGCCATTCGTATGGAAACAGAATGTCCAAAGGATCCGCCTGTGCGGCTGCACAGAAGCAGAATACGTAGATGATTGTCCCGAGCGATTTCACTTTTCCCCCTGGTGAAAGATGAGCCGTGTGATCTGAACGAACGGAAGGAATCCGCGAACTCCAACTTACAGAATCGACTCGTAGAAATACTGACGCCCGCCACCCCGCACACTCCCCTCCCTAACGCGACAAACAAGCCCCATGCGCTGCAGCGCGTTCAGACGATTACACGCGATGTTCACGTTTTTTCGAAGTGCCTCTGCGAGCTCCGTAGACGTCCCTTCTTTCTTCTCCAGCAGCACGTCCAGCGCCTCCCGAATCGGCGTCTTGAGCTTGCCCAGGACCTCGACCCGGTCTCCCTCCTTTAGAAGTGCTGCGAGCCCGCGAAGCTTCAGGACCGCCTCGACCGTCTCTCGGACAGACTCGTTCGCATTCTCGATATACACAAACCGCGTTCCGAGCTCCCCGCTCCCGATTCGCATGATCAGTTTGGTGAGAAACTCATCCGCGCAGGAGATGTCCATGAAATCGATCCCGGAGAAGTCAAGGGGGACGACACCCTCGGAATCCGACTTCCGCATATGCCCCATCAGGTCTTCGAGAAGATCTCCACCCCGTTCCCGACCGGTCAGGATTCCGTTCGGGGCACCGAACTGGAACGGGGCACACTGATTCAGCATCGAGCTCACCTCCTCTGGCTAAAAGAGGGAGAATGATCGAGTTAACTGAATTCCATTAATATATGCCAAGGTAAACCAAGGTTCGAGGAATGTCAAGCATTTATCCACGTTCTCATTCGAAGGTGAGTAAGATCACAAGTGGGTATAAAACAGAATGTTAAAATACTTCTTTGCAGGCGAGATTCAGGTATCGTCAAGCGGGAAGATCGGTCGGGGAATTCGTTCGAACGCGAATCGGGACATATCGTTCGATGAAAGACCGGGCCCGTCGGCGACGATCACCTCGGAGGCGATAGGTCTGAAGGCTGCATTAAAGTGCATCGCCGATTTTACCACCAGAACATCCGTGTCCATCGGATCGATCCCCACATACCGGAACGCCTCTGTGTCATAAGTCTGCTGCCGGTAACTCGCCACGAGTATCCGAACACCCTCCACCTCCAGGACAGCAGTCGGACCCATGTGCATCCAGGCGCCCTGAGACATCCTGCCGCGAACACGATACCGACCGTCAGAGATCATTCTCACCCGCGCGTCAATCTCCAAAGGCTGCCCGTGCAGATCGTCCGTCTTCGCGCCCAGCTCGGCCGAGACTTTCGAACCTACGCCGGCCTTGATTGCCTCCTGAACCACTATCGGGTCGTAGATCGTAGAGATCGCCGCGCTCGGGGCCTTCTGGGCAAGCAATTCACGAACGACCTCAACGCTGTCGTTCGACCCGCCGCCGCCCGGGTTGTCCGCAACATCTGGAATCACAACCGGCCTGCCCTCCACCTTCAATGCCCTGGAGACCGCCTCCGGGATGGACGTCGGGGTGTAGAGAAACTCCTGTCGTTGGTTCCATGCCTTCTCCGAGAGACGCTCCGCTTCTTCCCGAGCCAGGTTCTCGTCTCCATCGGTGTAGACCAGAATCGCGAACCCGATCGGAGCGACATCCGCCCACGGGAAGCCGGCAAAGAGCGAGGTCGAGATGATCCCGCCGGGCCGATCTGCGCGCAGCGCATCCTCCCAGAGCGACTTGTAAAGCCCCCACTCCGTGTTGCACGTCGGGGGGACAGGGATCATCCCTGGTTTCCTCATGGCGCAGACCGGATGCACCTCGCCGGACGCGATGCGAACGATCAAGTTGGCCGCTTCCACACCTCGCTCGTACATATCTGTATGGGGATACTTCTGGTATCCGATCAGGACATCCGCTTTCTCGACCATCAGTTCCGTTATGTGCGAGTGCAGATCCAGTGCAACCACGATCGGCATCTCGGGACCGACCACTTCTCGCACCATCTCAAGAACGCATCCCTCTCCGTCATCCGATCCCTCCGGCACCATGGCCCCGTGCAGATCCAGCAGAATCCCGTCAGCATCCGTGTGCTTCCTTACGCCATCAAGGATCACGCCGGAAATCGTGTCGAACGCCTCCCGGGTGACCAGACCTGATGGCGTCGCGAAGGCCGACACCGTAAGCACGGCCTCATCTCCACGTTCGCGGATCACATCAAGGAATCCCCCGATGTTCGTTCGCGTCCCTTCCAGCTCGGCCGCGACCTCGTCGCCCTCGGCATAGTGCCGCTCCCGAAACTGCTCCAGACCAGTCGCCTCTGACGAGAACGTATTCGTCTCGTGAGAGAACCCACCTATGATCCACTTCATGGAATATCCCCCATCCGATCAGTCCACATGGAATATCTCATCCAGTTCAACGAGGTTTTGATCAGGGTGTGCCCCTTCTGGAATTTCGAAGAACTCCGACATATCATCCTGCCACCGAGCATTCACTTCCTCCTTGGACATCCCTTCGAGCGCGCGCTGTAGACTGGTCTCCGTTTCAAAATAACCGAAGAGGGTGCCATCCTCCCTCATAAACAGAGAGTAATTGTGCCAGCCGGTCCGTCTAAGGGCGTCCAGCATCTCGGACCAGACATTCTGGTGGGAAGCGCGATACTCCTCGACCTTCTCCTTCTTGACCTTGAGCAGAAACCCGACCCGTTTCACTTTTCCTCCTCCGTGTCTTCAAGGATCCCCAGCCGGCCCACATCCAGGTTGTACTCGAAATCTTCCGGACACCACGGGCTGTTGAATCCGATGATCGGCACCCGGCCTTCGTACAGAGAGCCGTGGGAACGCAGCGACAGTGTCTCTTCCGCGTCCTGCAGCTGACCGAAGACGGTCTCCTCGTCTGCGAGAATAAACATGTCGCCGATGCGATCTGGGTGCAACCGAAAGATCGCCGCCGCCTCCGCCGCGGAATAGACTTCCTCCACGCCCGGCGCTTCCGACAGGAGCGCGAGCGCCTTCGCAAAATCCGACCCGTCTTTAAGGAAGATATACGCAGCCCCTCCCAGATTCCCGTGATGAACCACGTAACGATCCTTGATGATCGGAATCGCCATCGCATCTATGCCCCCTTCTCTCAGCCGGCGTTCCGGGTCGAGCCCGTGCGTCTTGGGTCGCATCCCGTGATCGGCCGTCACGTAGATCTGCCGTTCAGGGTCATCATCCACGATGGCGCCAATCAGACGATCGAGTTCCTCCATGTGTCGCAGGGAGGCTTCCTCACTCGGGCCATATTTGTGCTGGACCCAATCCGTCGTGAAGCAGCAGGCCAGATCTGGATCATTGTCCCGCAGCACGCGCCGCAATGCTCGAAGCAGCCAGAAGTTGATCTCAGTGGAGTAGATCTGTTCTGCCGGACCGATGGAATCGATGTACTCGGGAGCCGGATCCTCCGCGGCAATTCTAACGTCGGCACCTCCGCTCAGGAGATCAAGCAGCTTCCTTTTTGTCACCAGCAGCGCCGTCTTATCCGCAAGTCCGCTCGCCTTCGCCTTCTGAAACAGCGTGGGCTCGAGCAGAAACCGATCATCCTCCACGAACGAACCCTCTCCACTCTCTCTGTCTACGTGGTAGTTCGTCGTTATCCCGTGCCGGTCCGGAAAGGCCCCCGTGGCGATACTCGTCGTGTTCACGTTCGTCACAGAGGGAATCACTGCGCTCCCTTCGATGATAAATCCCTCCTCGCCGAGCAGGTCGAGGTTCGGCGTCTCACTCGCCTCCAGGTACTCCGGACCGCATCCATCGATACACAGGATCAACACTTTCTGCTTCGCCATTCAGAATTCCTCGGTCGAACCTAACCCCCCCTCCCCCCTTCCCTAAAGGGAAGGGGGGAACAGGCACACGTATCGCATATAGCGCGTCCCAGAAGAGTCGCGATTCCATTCTGGCTTGAAACATTGCTCTCACCTCCCCTCTCCTTTAGGAGAGGGGCCGGGTGAGGTCTGGGTTTCGGGTTTACAACAAGGCATTCGCCAAACCCGTAAAATCCTCCACCGTCAAATCCGGGCGATAAGGCGAATCATCATACGGAAGGCGATTGCGATTCACGAATGCCCCCTTCAGTCCGCACGCCCTGGCCCCGACCACATCGAAGGAGTTCGCGGAGACCATCAGGCATTCACCCGCCTCCAACCCGAGGATCCCCGCAGCGCCCAGGTAGACAGTCGGGTGTGGTTTAAAGGCCCCGAATTCGGTCACAGAAATCACGTCATCGAATGCCCAATCCACACGGTTCTTCACGAGGTGCTCCAAAAAACCGGGATCGCCGTTGGAAAGAACGACCAGTTTGTAGCGGTCCTTCAGTCGCTCCAGGGCGGCACGGACCTCCGGGAAAGGAGACAGCTCCTGCCAGGAAGCCATAACCTGCTTCGCCTCACCGGCGGAGCTTTCCATCCCGTTCAAACCCAACGTGTAGACGAACGCCCTCCGTACTGTCTCCAGATAACCGGCGTGACCCACCATCATAATCGTATCCTGAAACTGCTCGATCCGCTGTCTGGCTCGCCATTGATCCCAGAACCGGTCTGCAGATACCTCCACACCCTTACGCGTCAGAAACTTCTCGATGTGAGGGCGTAGACTGCCCCCCAGATCTAGAATCGTGCCGAACAGATCGAACGTGAGTGCCTTGGCGTCCTGAACTCGATTCATCTATTTCTCCTGTGGATAGATTTCGTCAAATCGCGGGTAGAATCGATCCTCCGTAACCGACCAGCTCCGTGTAGCCGCGCCCGATCCGCACTCCGTTTCTGTCCATAACGCGAACAGCCCCTTCCCAATAGAACAGGCCGGACACCAGCCGGCTCCGATTCTCCTGGTCCGCGATCTCCGGTTCTACATCCAGCTCCAGACCTGCCCCATCGAGCCCGATCCGCCACCGCGACGGATATACCGCCCCGGTCTCCGAGCTCCTCCAGGTCTCTATCACCTCCACAGAGACCTGGTCTCCCGAGACGTAGTCGATTTCTCCCTGCCTTCCGATCAGCGTCCCCCTGGAAAAATCGACCTTGCCCGACTTGTCTCTGATCAAATATAGCATTACATCCCGTCCGTCGCTGAGCTGAAGACTGAACCAGTCCCACCCGGCCTGATGCGTTTCGAGCTGGTTCGAGCCGAACTCCTTGTCCATCCAGCTCTCGCCCCGAACCGGCACCGTCTGCTCCCCGATCGAAATCGTCCCCTGCGTCTTCAATCTAGTCAAACTGTAGTACTGGCTCGCTGCAGTCGGGCTTTCTCCCTTACGGCTGTAACCGTTGGGTCCTTGAAAGGCGATCGGTTTGTCTTGCTCCGTTGAAAGGGTAAATGCGATGCCCGTCTTGCGATCCTGCATCTCAAAGTCGAAGCCGTTCCCGTTCCACGTCAGCTTCCAGGAACCCGCCGTCCCCGCAGGCCCACGCGACCAGGCGATCGTTGAATCGGGATAGGTACCGAACCCGGCCAGCAGGGGCACTGCCCGATAAACCACTTCACTGAAGTGGTGTCGTCCCGAATCGAAATCCCCGATCGCGGCGTGGCCCATGAACAGGTTCTCCGTCGTCCAGTCAGACAACAGCTCCAACCGCTCAGGCAGCAGTCCTACGCGAAATATCGTGAACTGATACCCGAACCTCCTTCCCGACTCGGACTCCAGGTGGCCCGTAAAGTACCACCACTCCGTCTTGTACCCTGCTCGGGCCCAATGGTCCTCCGGAAATGACCACTCATAGTCCGGGCGTGCGCCCTTCCACTCTCTCGACCACGCGCTCACCGCCAGAAACAGAACTATCAGGGTCACGCAGTATCTTAATCGCCGCTTATTCATCATCTATTCTTCCTTCTCTGCGTCCTCTGCGCCCCGGATCAGAGACACTTCCGGGGCAAGCCTCTGCGGTGAGATTCGTCTTTCAATCCCCAAGTAACTCAGTCCAATACATCGTTTCCGTGGCCCTCTACCTTTTTCGTGTCCTTCCGTGATCCAGCCTTCTCAATCCGCAATCCCCATTCCGCAATCCGCAATTGTCAGACATCTCGTCTCAACTCCTCAGCTGGTGTCTGGCTCGCCCGAAGGGCCGGATAGAGGCTCGCGATCAGCGAAGCGCCCAGGATGGATCCCACCTCCTGTAAAAGGTCTCGCCAGGGCCAATAGACCTGGATCGTCCAGCCGAAGTAGGCCCGGTTAATCACGAAGATCAGCACGCCGGCAAGGGCCAGACCGCCGAGCAGACCCAGGCCGAGGCCCAGAGACCCCATTCCGAACCCTTTCCACACGAAAATGTTGAAGAGCTGTCGACGGCTGGCCCCCAGGGCACGATAAAGGGCCAGCTCCGAGACCCGCTCGCGAGCCAGGACGAGGAGCATCAGCGCGACGCCGCACGTCGCGATGACGAGGCTCATAAGCTGAAGGATTCGGGTCACAGCGAACGTCTCTTCGAACACCCTGGATATCTCTGCCCTGAGACGTCGGTTGCTCCTGATCAGAAGCGGGGCTTTAGGAAACTGTGCCCTGAGCTCGTCCACGACCCGCTCCGGGTCGCGACCTGACTCAAGATAAAGTGCAACACTGTTGACCTCGCCCGGCCCGAAATGTCGCTCCATCGTCGCGAGGTCCATCACCGCAACGCCGCCCTCCGTGCTGTAGTCGTAATAGACACCCGCGATCTCCAATCTCAGCTCTCCCTCCGGCCCGTACAGAGGCAATTCATCGCCCACAGCCAGACCCTGTTTCCGAGCCAAAGTCTCACCGACGAGAACCTTCCCGCCTGCGTGGACTTGCTTGAACACATCGGATGGCTCGCCTTCCAGAAGCGGAAACCTCGGCTCTCCCCCGAGGAGGCCCATCTCCACGCCTGCCACGGAAATCCGCTGTTCTCCCGTATAGCCCAGAAACCCGCGCAGACGATCCATCGCCTCGACCCCTGGATGGGCGCCTATTGCGCGGACCAGATCGGGCTCCAGCGTCGACTCTGTCCCCTTTCCACGCCAGGACTGCGGGGTAATGTAGATGTCGGCCTGGATCGATGTCGCCACCCAGACCTCCAGCGTCTTCCTGAAGCTCCCGATCATCAGCGTAATGCCGATCAACATGCTCACCGCCACCGCGAGCGAGGCCACGGCGATCGATGTCGTCTGTAACTGAAGACCCAGGCTCTTCAGGCTATAGCCGAATCCGAATCGCCTGACACGCACCCGGCCGCAGGCCTGCTGGACGAGTAAAGGACTGAGCAGGGGAATGCCGATCAAAAGCCCGATCCCCAGCACAAACCCGGAATGCTGCCACATCTCCCCCCAGACCCGGTACCAAATCAAGGGAAGCAGAATGGCGCAGACACCGACTCCGGACAACCCTTTGGCGACAGACCCGATCTTTTCGTGCAGCGTAAAGGCCGAGAGCAGAGACCGCGTGTCGCGACGACTGAGATCCAGCGCCGGAACGACGGCCCCTGCAAAGGCCCCACCGATCCCGACCAGCCCCGCGAGCCAGAACAGTTGGAGAGGGACCTGAAGTGAAGAGATCTCTTCAAGCAGGTAGAGGTTGCTCAACGTCGCGCTGACCTTGTCCACACTCGACTCCGCCACCCAGTAGCCAAGCGGAAGGCCCAGCACCACGCCCAGCGCTCCCAGGATGATCACCTCCCCGACGATCAAAGCGAACACCTGCCGCGGAGTGGATCCAATCGATCTCAGAAGACCGAATTCCGCCCGCCTGCGAATCAGTGAGGCCTGGGTGCTGCTGTAGACCAGGAAGAGACCTACGAAGAGGCTGATCAGACTCAGCGCCGTCAGGTTCAGTCGGAAGGCGGCCATCAGGCCAGTTGCCTGCCGTTCGCGCGCCTCCGGGGTGACGATTTGCAGCGCAGGGCCCAACCTGGTCCGAAGACGTTCCATCACCTCGGTCTCGCTCTCGCCCTCCGCCACCTGAACGTCGATCTGATGGATCTGCCCCCGCCGGCCGAGCAGGCTCTGCGCCTGGGCAATGTCCATCACGACCATCTTTGGACTCGCCAGGGGGCTCAGGCTCTGAAAGTCCACCAGCGCGCCGACCGTGAGGCGCACCCGATTCGAACCGCTCGCCACTTCCAGCGACTGGCCGACATCCAATCCTCGCTCAGCGGCCAACCAGGGCGACACCGCCACCCAACCCGGCTGCGAAAGCGCCTTTGAAAGGTCTGCATTGGCCCCACGCAACGGGATCTGCATCGGGGCGAAAAAGTCGACTCCGAGTACTTCCAGGAAAAACGCCTCTTCTTCCGGAACCGCGACTTCCACGCGAAAGAGCGGCCAGGCCGCAGCGACCCCCGGTTCGGAGAGCACCTCGGAGTAGATCCTTTCCGGAAACGCCGGCGTCCGTCCCAGAACACTGAAATCAGCGCCACCGCTCAAGGCCTCCACACTCCCCTGGAAGGCCGCCAAAGCGTTTTGATTGATCACCTGAATCGATAGGACAGACGCCACACCCAGCGCGACGCCGAACAACGTCAAAAGGTAGAGGCTCCGTCCCGCCCTGAAATGGGAAACGAGCGTTCCAAGGAAGTAGCGGATCATGCTCGCTCCAACTCGCCGCTGTGGAGCGTCCACACCTCATCGGCAAGCGCTACCACGTCGCGACTGTGCGTCACATAAAGCAGCGTCGTCCCCTCCTGGGCCACCATGTCGAGAAGGAGTTCCATCACCCGCTGGCCCGTCTCATCGTCCAGGTTCCCGGTCGGCTCGTCGGCGAGCAGGAGCCTGGGGCGACGCAGCAGGGCCCGACAGATCGCCACCCGCTGCATCTCCCCACCGGAGAGCTTCTGAACTGCATCCTCTGCTCTGTCGGCAAGACCCACTCGCTCCAGCAGATCGAACACTCTCGGCTCGAAATCGCTCGCCCGCTCCGATGCAATCAGGGCAGGGAGGGCAACATTCTCCCTCACTGAGAGGTGGGAAAGAAGGTGGAAGAACTGAAACACAAGGCCGATCTCCTCACGCCTGAGCAGCGTGCGCGCCCGCTCGGACAATCCATCGAGCTCCTGACCCTGGATGGAGATCTTTCCTTCGGTGGCGACCTCGATACCGGCGGCGAGGTGCAGCAACGTCGACTTTCCGCTCCCACTCCTTCCGACGACAGCCACCTTCCGTCCAGCTGGGACTTCGAAAGAGATATCCCGGAGCGCGAAGCGGCTGCTGCTGCCGAAGGCTTCGTAAACTTTTGAAACGCCACGAAAGGAAAGTGCGGTTGTCATCGTCGCCCTGAACGAGCCTCGCTCTCAGAAAAATAGGGCGCGATCGACCCCTCGATCAAAACGCCCTTCCGGATGAGGCACATTGGCAATTAAATAAAGCGTCTCTATTTCGCGTCCCTGACCTTCAGGAGGTTCTTGCTGAACAGGCGCCTTGTATCAAGCCACCGTCGCTCTACCTGCATACAAGCCGCCTCGGCGAGTCTGTCGATCTCAGCAAGCGAATACTTGTAAGAGTTCTCCGTGTGAATCTCTTCTCCCTTCTCGAACGAAACGACCAGATTCAGTTCCTCGATCCTTACCGTCTGTGCACACGTGCTGTCCAGATACATCTCTACTCGTCCCGCCTCCTCATTGTAAACCGCTCGGTGCCGAAACGTATCCACATCGAACTGCCCGCCGAGTTCTTTGTTGATCCGTTCAAGAAGGTTCAGATTGAATCGAGCCGTCACACCTTGAGAATCGTCGTATGCCGCTTCAAGCACAGAACGATCTTTGCGAAGGTCAACGCCCATCAATAAGCGGTCCTGATCGGTCATCTGCTCCCCGATCTGACCCAGAAATCGAGCCGCCTCCTCCCTTTCGAAATTCCCCACGTTCGACCCGAGCCAGAGGATGAGCTTTGCGCCGTCTATCTCTTTCTCGATCCTCTCCAGGCCAGCCCGATACTCTGCGGCAACGCCCAGCACCCTCAGTTCTGGATAGTTACGGAGCAGGTCGCGAGAGCTCTCCTCCAGGACGTCCACGGAGATGTCTACCGGCACGAACCGAAGCCCGTCTTGCCGCTCTAGCAGCACATCGATGAGATGCTGGGTCTTCACTGCACTCCCGCTGCCCAGCTCGACCAGCGTAACTTCATCCTCAAATGCGGATGCGATCTCGTCCGCCCGGGAATCCAGGATTTCCGAACCGGCATCCGTCAGATAGTACTCAGGAAGCTTGGTGATATCGTCAAACAGTTGGGATCCCTCGCCGTCATAAAAGAACCGACAAGAAAGCCGTTTGGGCGACGACGAGAGACCTTCGGTCACATCCGCCGCGAAGGAGTCCTCCGCCGACTGAACCTCCTCGGTAATAAGTGAGAAACGGCCATCAAACTCCGACAAAGGCACCTGGGCGTCTATCCTTTCCAACGATTGCAAAGCCTTGGGAAATCCCGAGTGATCATCAATATTTGATCTGCCCAAACGGATGTCAAGCAGGACTCGAGTTGCCGCGTGGCGTCAGGATTCTGGACTCAGCCTCAGCCCCCGAGGGACCATCACCCGCTCCACCAGCTCGAAAAGCCCCTGCACCACAAGCGCGAGTGCCGCTGCCGGTACCGCACCCTGGAGGATCAGACCTGTATCGTCCAGCCGGATGCCAGTCAGAATCGGCTGGCCGTAGCCTCCCGCCCCGATCAGCGCACCAAGAGTCGCGAACCCCACGTTGATTACGGCTGAGGTCTTTATCCCGGCCAGGATCGACCGCGAAGCCATGGGCAGTTCCACAAGGCGCAGGCGCACACGGGATGGCAGTCCTAATGCCTCGGCCGATTCGCGAATCTCGAGCGGCACACCGTGCAAGCCTGCATATGTGTTGCGAACGATCGGGAGCAGACTGTAGAGGAAAAGGGCTGCGATCGCGGGCGGTCCGCCGATGCCGAGCAGGGGAATCATCAACACCAGCAGCGCAAGCGCCGGAATCGTCTGAACGACCCCGGTAAGTCCCAGAATCGCCTGTCCGAAGCGCGGCAGGCGCGCGGCCAGGACGCCCAGCGGTATCGAGATCAAAATCGCCGCCGTCAGCGAGATCGCAACCAGAATGAGGTGTTCCCGAGTCGTGCGAAGCAGGCGCTCCATCACCTGCTCCTCTCTGGCTTCCGCGTCAACAGACAGACGGGATGTCAGAAAATCGGCCGCCACACGGCTCTCAGCGACCTTATCGAGCTTTGCCCGAGCATTCATCTCCACCATCGCCGATTCCTGGATCCGTCCTTCCAACCGCAGCATTGCGGACACCACCTCCGGGGCGCGCGTCTCCAAATCAGCACGGTAGACGAGCACGCCGTTGTAGGCAGGAAAGTGTTTCAGATCGTCTTCCAGGACCCGCAATCCATAGTACCGGATCTCCGCGTCAGTGGAATACAGATCGGTCGCATCGATTGAACCACTCTCCAGACCCCGGTAGGCCAGGTCGTGATCGAGTCCCTGTACCTCGACCTGCGGAAGCCCATATCGATCGCGCAGACTGGGCCAGCCGTCTCCTCGAGCCATAAACTCGTTGCTGAACCCGAACGTCAGCTCAGGGTGGTCGCGCAGGTCCGAAACCGTCCGAATGCCCAGAGGCGACGCCACATCCTCCCTCATCCCGACCGCATACGTATTGTTGAACCCGAAGGAACGACTAACGCGGATGCCCTTCGCGGCCAGGGCCTTACGGATCGCCGCTTCGTCACGAATGCCCTGACCTGCCAGGATCTCCTGGCTGATCGTACCCGTGTATTCAGGATAGACATCGATATCCCCCCGAAGCAGCGCGTTCCACAGGACCCGAGTTCCGCCCAGCTCGCGTTTGTATACGGGCCGTCCACCGGCGTCTTCCACCAGATGCACGACCAGCTCCCCAAGGATCACCGATTCTGTAAACGTCTTAGACCCGATCTTCACCTCTGGACCGTTGGCCCACGAAGACGTACACATGGCCGACACGAACAGCAGCCATCCCATCGACTTCACTGAGAACTCCCTCCCACGACTTCCAGCGGACTGCGCTGAGCATTGATGAACTGTGTTACGAACGGATCGGTGGGCCTCTCTACAAGATCTTGCAGCGCTCCCTGTTGCACAATCTCCCCCTCACGCAGAAGCACGATGACATCGCCGAAGAACCCGGCCTCACCCATGTCGTGAGTCACCATCACCACCGTTTTACGCACGGTCTGAAAAATCTGCCGAAGGTCCGTCTGCAGCTCAGAGCGGACCATCGGATCCAGCGAGCCAAGGGGCTCGTCCAACAACAGCACATCAGGGTCCAGCATCAGCGCTCGCATCAGACTCACTCGCTGCTTCTGCCCACCCGAGAGCTGCGCCGGAAAGCGATCCAGCCCATCCTTCGGAAACCGGGTCAGCTCGGACAGATCACCCAAACGGGATTCGACCCGACCGGCCTCCCAACCTAGATAGCGTGCCATCAAAGCGACGTTGTCGCGCGCGGTAAGGTGAGGAAACAGACCTCCGTCCTGAATCACATAGCCCATCCGACGCCGCAGCACAAGCGCGTCTGCAGGCGTAAACGCGCGGCCCTCGAAGCGCACCGAACCGGTATCCGGCTGGATCAAATAGATCATCAGCCGCAGCAGCGTCGACTTCCCACAGCCACTCGGACCGATCAGCACCGTCGTGCGGCCAGGTTGAATCGCCAGGTCCATCGGCTCCAGCGCGACCGTATTCCCGAATCGCTTTGAGACTCCATTCAACGAAATCATATATTGCCTTTGTCAAATAAACTGCCGTAGAGACGCCCCGGCGGGGCATTTTTAGAACGTTATCCAAAAACCTCCGCCGCTTCCCTGTGGACCACCGCGTGCAGGTCCGCCGTCTCTTCCGCCGACTTCGCATACCCACCAGATAGAAGAAGCGCGATTGGAACACCTGCGCGATGCGCCGTCTCCAGAACCAATCGATCCCGCCTCATAAGCCCCTCTCGGCTAAGCGTAAGTCTCCCGAACCGGTCACCACCCACCGGGTCCACCCCGGCAAGGTAATAGATCAGGTCCGGCTTCGCCTGTTCGAAGGCACGCCGAAGATGCAGTGAAAGTAAGTTCAGATAGTCACGGTCTCCGGTGCCGTCAAGCAGTGCGACATCCAGGGAAGATCGGGCCTTCTTGAAAGGAAAATTCTTTGCGCCATGCATCGAAAAAGTATAGACAGACGGCTCACCAGAAAAGATCGACGCCGTTCCATTGCCCTGATGTACGTCCAGGTCCAGGACCAGGATTCGGCTCACACGTCCGGAGCGCCGCAGAACTCGAACGGCAACAGCTACGTCGTTCAGAACACAGAACCCCTCCCCGTGATCCGGAAAGCCGTGGTGCATACCGCCGGCCAGGTTCGCAGCGATGCCGTCCTCCAGAGCCATACGCCCGGCCTCGACCGTGCCCTGGGTCGCGAGTCGCGAGCGCCTGAAGAGCGCCTCAGAAACCGGTAGTCCGATTCTTCGCTCCGTCGAACGGCTCAGCTTGCTCTGTTTCAGCCCCGAGAGGTAGCCCTCTGTATGTACAAGCAGCAGGTCTTCCCACGCCGCCTCAAAAGGCGCCACAACATCGTCCGGCCGCACGAACCCCTGCAAAATCAAAATCCGATGGAGTGCAGGGAATTTCCCCATCGGAAATCGATGCCCCTGGGGCAGGGCCACGAAATAGTCAGGACTGTAACAGGCCCGCAAAGACGCTAGTCTCCGATCTCCATCTCACGCTCTACGTGATCCGGGGTCACCGTACTCGAAGCGACTCTCATCTCAGGAAACTGATTCAAAATAAGTTCAGCGACTCGCCAGACCGCTTGTTTCACCCCATAGAGAGGTCTGGGATGTCCCATCGCAGCCAGTTTGATCAACAGTCGCTCGTCAGGACGGGTGATCACTGAAATACCAAAGTGCTGAGAAAGATCTCCGTCTCTGACCATCACTTCAACAAGGTGATGGCCTTCGCTAAGGTCCTGATACGCCCTCAGGAACTTCAAGATGACGGGGACGCCCCGGTGCGACTCCTGATGGGTCTGTGGCTCAAATCCAGAAAATAGCTGTTTTGGATCGATCGGACCCTCAAGAATCACGTTCGGCATATCTTCTACCCTCTTATGTGTTGATGGTTCAGACACGCAGCCGTCTCGGCGCCAGACAAAGTAGTAGATCTGGGACCCCGCAGCCCTCGCCTTTTGCTCATACTTTGTTGGCCTTTGGCCCGGCAAGTCGTGGATGAATGATGAACGAAACTTCGATTGAAGAAGCTCCTGGTCCTGTAAAACTTCGTTAATCCACTCGGCATACTCTGCGTGATCTGTTGAGATCGTTGTCTCCCCCCCGGGCCTCAGCCGTCTCCCAAGGAGGCTCACGAACTCGGGCTGGATCAGACGGCGTGTGTGGTGCCGCTCTTTGGGCCAGGGGTCGGAAAAGTTGACATAGGCCTCATCGATGTCGTCCTGGTCAAAGAGGTGCTCAACAAGGTAACCCGCACTTCCTTGCACAACCCGGACGTTTTCCAGGCCCTTCCTCTCAATCCGTCGCAGAAGGCGTTGTGCAGATCCCCACGAACGCTCTATGCCTACAAAATTCGCATCAGGATTCGTCTCTGCCTCTTCTGCCAAAAAGTCTCCATTCCCAAACCCGATCTCCACCACCAACCGGCCCGACCGTTTGAAAATGAATTCCCAGTCTAGGGGCCAATCCAGTTCCAACCACGGAACAAGAGACCTGCAGATTGCGTTGCCTAAATGAAACGTGGCCATATATCGATAGATTTAGGTGGACGAGGCTTACGGGGCCAGACGCTCACGCACCCAATCCGCTTTCCCTCCTCGACGGTAAATCAGGCGATCGTTCAACCGGTCTGAACGGGCCTGGAAAAACTCTACGCTGTCCGGAATCAGACAGTATCCCCCCCAGTAAGGCGGCCTTGGGATCTCTTTGCCGTCGTACTCCCGTTCTAACGCCTCGAACCGGCGATCCAGCTCGTCTCGATCCGAAACCACCCGGCTCTGATGGGATGCCCACGCCCCAAGCTGGCGTTCACGCGGTCGACCTTTGAAATAGTCATCCGACTTCTCATCCGGCACTTTCTCCACACGCCCTTCGATACGCACCTGACGCTCCAGTTCATTCCACCAGAAGACGAGCGCGCCTTGGGGATTCTTGTCCAGCTCCACTGCCTTTCGACTCTCGAAGTTTGTATAGAAGACGAACACCTCATCGTCGACCTCTTTCAGCAGCACAACTCGTGCAGACGGCACTCCGTCTTTCGTAGTTGTCGCCAGGGTCATCCCCTCCGCAAGAAAGATCCCAGCCTTCTGCGCATCCTCAAACCACCGATTAAAGAGGAGAATCGGATCGTTTCCCGCATAAGATTCCAGAAGCTCCCGCTCCATATCATATCCTTCGATGACCGCTGTTTTTTTTCATCAGCGAAATTTGGAACGACGGTCCTCGGTTTTACGAACCCCGGTACCCGAACCCCGGTACCCGGTCTTCACGATTCACGAACGACGGATTTATCCCTTCTCGTACAGCGTAATGCTCACCTGCGTACCTGGAAAATATTTTCCCGGATGTACATACGTACGCCGACCACGAAAATAGACCCGCGCATCTCCGGAACGAATGTGAAGACTCCCCTGATAGGTCTGACAGATCTGATTCACGATGTAGAGTCCCAGCCCCCGGGCGGTCTCTCTCGAGAACTCCCGCCTGATGGCTTTGCTGACCGCGTCGGCGTGGCTCCACTCAGACACGTCGAACCGCCCGGACAGGCTTTCTCTGATCCCCATCCCCAGATCGCACACCCCGATGATCACAAACTTTTTGCCCAGTTTCTGGTTGAGGTAGCGTTGGGCGACCAGAACGCCCTGATCTCCGCTATGATCCAGAATATTGTGACAGAGCTCCGCGACAACATTCTTGAAGTCGGTAATCTCGCGAAAGGTATACCCGAGTTCCGCCGTCAGGATCGACGAGACGCGGGCTTCGATCTCAGCCAGGACAGACTCGATGTCCGCCCGGTCTTCGATGTCCGAGACCTCGAGAAGCCCCTCATTGTGTACGGGACGTCTTTCTGTTCGAGGGACGCGTTCCAGAGTCACATAGTCCCTGAGCGCTTCGAAAAGACGCATCCGGGTCAGATAGCTTTCAGTACCCGGGTCTGCCGGAAATCGACAGGCGACATCGGAGAACCGAGTGCTCAGAAAACGGCCGATCAGGCTGAGCAGTCCCATGCCGTACGGGTCTACGAATTCGATATCAGACAGGTCCAGTAAGATGCCACCACCCGTCCGTCCGTCCACGAAAAAATTCAGGGCGGCCAGAACCGAATCGCACGAGGCCGCCGACAAGTTTGCCTCTGGAATCGAAAACGAGCTCCGGAATCCAGTTTCACTCACCTCCGGCAACCCTCATCTCCGCCATCTTAGCCCCTCTCTGCGAAGCGACGCAGCACGTTCTCGGTAATCCGGGAGACATTGTTGTCGCCTCCGTTGTAGGAGAGGCAGCTGCACCAGCTGATCGAGCCGACCGAGAATACGGCGCCCCCCCTGGGACCATCGAAGTAGACCATGTCAGAGCGAACCATCGAATTCTGACTGCCGCCAGTGTTGGGTACGGAGACCAGCTGGTCCTCTATAGCCACCTGGTACAGGTCGGTAAAACCATCGGCCGTGGCAAGCAAGAGGGCGTGGTCGGGCGTGCCGAGAGCACGGTCCACCCGGTCGATTTCGAAGCCGGCGGCGCCGTGTTCGAGGACCAGGGCGGGAAAGTCGCCAATCATCTCTTCTGCACCGATGCCTTCGAAGATAAAGGCCGCCCTGGGGTCGAAGCTGTCAGGCTGGCGTTTGTAAGGCCGATTACGGCCGCCGCCCTGGGAGGCAAAGCCGACACCAACCATCTTCTGCGGCGCCCGGTTGCGGTAGCGCCAAAGTCCGC
Organism: Candidatus Latescibacterota bacterium; assembly: GCA_965248435.1. GTDB lineage: Bacteria > Latescibacterota > UBA2968 > UBA2968 > CBDFJH01. Next base: position 3,134,214 of record OZ252100.1, on the reverse strand, counting down.
CCATCTCGCCGGTGGTGCTGTGGTAGCACTCACCTGGAGCGGCCTCCCAGGCACGTGAGCCCCGCCAGCGCCTCACTTCGACGATGTGCGGGCGCTGTGGGTCGAAGGACGTGATCCAATAGAAACCATTGCCGCCCAAGTACATAAGGCGACCTCCGTCCGCCTGATACGACTCCAGCCCGTCGAGCATCTGCGCCGTCCAGTATTCCGGATGGGTGCCGGTGATAAGTACCTGGTAGGGTTCGAGCAGCTCGCTTCCTCGGTGGTGCAGTTCGTCGTCGGTAATCACGTCGTAGGCGAAGCCCTTCGTGTCCAGCCAATGAAGGAGATGGAGGTCTGCATTGAGCAAGCGAGGGTAGAAGGCAGCCAGAGACCGGGAGGGCATACGGTAGAGGGGTCGAATATTGAGAATCGGTCGCAGCCGTGACCCGTAGCAAACGCCAGAGCCATCGCTGTGTAGATCGTAACAGCTCAGAAGCTTCTGGTCCTTCATGTATTGGTCCTGAGGCGTCGAGTTTTCGCTTTCGCGCAGGTCCAACGACTCGCGAATCTGATCCTCGAAACGTTGATCGGCGTAGACCTGGTAGGTGAGGGTGGGGGCCAGGAAAGCGATGCGGGTTCGGGCAGTCTTTGCGACCACGATGAATGGCACGTAATCTTCGGCCTCGGGGGTCTCCAAGTGAGCCGCGTAGAAGCCGCTTGGGTGGTCGTCGGGCACGCTCCACTCGAAGGCAAGATCCCACCCTGCGTCTTCGAGGTCGTCGTCGTGGAAGTGTATAGCCCCGTACTGTGCGGGGACGACCTTGAAATGCGCCTCGTCGCCCCGCCAGTTGTGGCCGGTCACCGCACGGGTCGGCAGGTTGACGGTGCGGCCGTGGAGGCCGTTGGGCTGGCTGTCGCTCACCTGCTGCGAGCCGATGTCGAGCGAAAAGTCCCAGTGGGCGACAGCGCTGTCGGATTCCGCGGAATCCGGCTCGTGTAGGGCACGGTCGTAGAGGCGCGGGCCGTCGATCTTCCCGTTGAAATGGTCGATGGCGGGCGCCCCCGCTGTAGAGAAATTCCGGCGAGCAGCCATCAGAAGATCGTCCTGGTTCGCGCCGAGCGCGCCGGATCGGACGGTTTTGCGGATGGTGGCTTCGGCACCGTCCATCGGCCAACGGGTCTGTCTTTTCTGGGTGAGGCAGACGGCACCCGTGGCAGCGTCGTATGAAGCGGAGACAAAATACCATCGTGCTGTCTCCAGAGCGACACCGGTGCGCACCTTTTGCAACTGGTCGCCTGCACCAAGCCACAGGGCCAGCGAGCCGTCTTCGTCGATGACCAGTCCGTAACCCGATCGGTCGCTGGTGGAAAACTTGGTCAGTAGCGCTTGGACACCCTTTTGAGGTGTAGTAGGATAGATCCAGGCCTGCAGGGTAAACCCCTCCGTGCAGTCTAAGAGGGCATGATGGGGCACAATCGCGTACGAACCTGTGTAGATGGCCTGGTGCCGGCCCTCGTATTCACCGTCGATGGAGGTCTGCAGAACTGAGTACTTGAAACCAGGACCCTTGGGGTTGTCATCGGTGTGCAGCAAGCGCACGATCTTGGCGTGGTAGGTGGGCGCTTCGCTGCTGACCATGAAGCGGATGCGCTGCCCTGCGCTAACACTCAAGTGGTCGCTGTAGCCGACGATGTTCATTGAGCTTCTCTCTTCATCATTTTGTCTCTGCCATCAGGGATCGGTTTCGGCTACGCGCAGGTCACCTTCCGTAGCTCGCGAGCGAAGGACGTCGTGTACACACAAACGTCCTCCTTCGCACAGAGTGCTTCCACCTACTCCCGAAGGCTATCTTTCGCTCGTGCTTGCCTCTTCCTGATGGCCCGTTGGTGCTCCTTAGCGCATGCCCGAAGTGTGCACAGGCCAGACTCAATCCCTCTCTGCGAAGCGGCGCAGCACGTTCTCTGTGATCCGGGAGACGTTGTTGTCGCCGCCGTTGTGGGAGAGACAGCTGCACCAGGTGATCGAGCCAACCGAGAATACGGCGCCGCCCTTCGGGCCTTCAAAGTAGACCATGTCGGAGCGCACCCTGGCGTTCTGACTGCCACCGGTGCCGCGGCCGCAGAAGAGCTCGTCCTCGATGGCCACATGGTAATGGTCGGTGAAGCCATCGGCTGTAGCGAGCACCATGGCGTGGTCAGGCGTGCCGAGGTCTCGGTCCGCCCGGTCGGTTTCGAAACCGGCCGCTCCGTGTTCGAAGACCAGAGCGGGGAAGTCGCCGATCATCTCATCGGTGCCGATGCCCTCGAAGATAAAAGCCACCCTGGGGTCGAAGCTGTCTGGCTGGCGTCTATAGGGGCGATTGCGGCCTCCGCCCATAGCCGTAAAGCCGATGCCGACCATCTTCTGAGGCGCCCGGTTGCGGTATCGCCAGAGCCCGCCCATCTCACCGGTCGTGCTGTGGTAGCACTCGCCGGGGGCGGCCTCCCAGGCCCGGGTGCCCCGCCAGCGCCTGACTTCGACGATGTGAGGGCGGTCGGGGTCGAAGGACGTGATCCAGTAGAACCCGTTGCCGCCCAGATACACGAGGCGGCCCCCGTCCGCCTGATACACCGCCAGCCCATCCAGCATCTGCGCCGTCCAGTATTCTGGGTGAGTGCCCGTCACGAGCGCCTGATAGGGTTCGAGTAGCTCTGTTCCCCGGCGATGCAGCTCGTCGTCGGTGATCACATCGTAGTCGAAGCCCTTAGTATCCAGCCAATGCAGAAGATGAAGGTCCGCATTTAGATGGCGGGGATAGAAGGCGGCCAGAGACCGGGAGGGCAATCGGTAGCGGGGTCGAAGATTTATAATCGGCCGTAGCCTCGAACCATAGCAAACGCCGGAGCCGTCGCTGTGCAGATCGTAACAGCTCAGGAGGTTTTGCTCATTCATGTACTCGTCTTGGGGCGTTGAATAATCACGGACCCGACCGATGAAACGTTGATTGGCGTAGATCTGATACGTGAGGGTGGGGGCCAGGAAGGCGACGCGGGCGCGTGCCTTAGTGGCGACGACGATGAAAGGCACGTAATCTTCTGCATCGGCGGTCTCCAAATGGGCCGCATAGAACCCGCTCGGACAGTCGCTGGGCACTTCCCACTCGAAAGCGAGATCCCACCCGGCATCCTCCAGGTCGTCGTCGTGGAAGTGGATGGCCCCGTACTGGGAGGGGGCGGCCTTGAAATCCGCCTCGTTACCATGCCAGTCGTGGCCCGTCACCGCCCGGGTCGGCAGGTTGACGGCACGGCCGTGGAGGCCGTTGGCCTGGGTATCGCTTACACGCTGCGATCCAATATCGAGTGAGAAGTCCCAGTGGGCGACAGCGCTGTCGGGTTCCGCGGAATCCAGCTCGTCGAGGGCGCGGTCGTAGAGGCGCGGGCCGTCGATCTTCCCGTTGAAGTGGTCGGTGGTTGGCGACCAGGCAGTAGAGACATTCCGGCGAGCAGCCATCACAAGATCGTCCTGATTCGCGCCGAGCGCGCCGGATCGGACGGTTTCGCGGACAGTGGCTTCGGCACCGTTAATCGGCCAATGGGTCTGTCTCTTCTGGGTGAGGCGGACGGCACCCGTGGCGGCGTCGTAGGAAGCGGAGACAAAATACCATTGGGCCGTCTCCAAGGCGACGCCCGTGCGGACCTTCAACAGCTCGTTGCCTGCGCCGAGCCACAGGGCCAGCGAGCCGTCTTCGTCGATAACCAGACCGTAGCCCGCTTCGTCGCCGGTGGAAAACTTGGTTATCAGCCCCTGAACGCCCTTCTGCGGCGTGGTAGGATAGATCCACGCCTGCAGGGTAAACCCCTCCGTGCAGTCTAAGAGGGGGTTGTGGGGCACCACCGCGTACGAGCCTGTGTGGATGGCCTGGTGCCGGCCTGGGTATTCGCCGTCAATGGAGGTCTGCAGCGCATCGTATTTGAATCCGGGGCCTTGGGGGTTCTCATCGGTGTGCCGCAAGCGCACGAGCTCGGCGCGGTAGGTCGGCGATTCGCTGCTGATCATGAAGCGGATGCTCTGTCCCGGGCTCACGCTTAAGCGGTCGCTGTAGCCGACGATTTTCATTGGGCTCTCTCTTTGTTTTTTCGCTACCTAACACCAAACGGTTGGCATTAGAACGAAGAAGCGCAACTTCCCTTACCAACAGAGAGTTGCGCTTCTTAAAGATGGTGGAGGCGGCGGGAATCGAACCCGCGTCCGAAGGAAGTCCAACGACAGCATCTACGTGTGTAGTCTACCCATTCAATCTCACGCGCAGGCTACCTGGGTGACAGGGTCGTCAGCGCGCCAGCCAGATAAAGTCTCGTCCAGGCCCCTCTGGCGGAGGACCAAGGACCAGCCTGCATGAATCGGCGCCCCGATCGGCCCCTGCAGGCGAGAACCGACGGGACGGGCTACCCTTTAATTAGGCGGCCATTGCGTACGAGTTATCGTTCGCAGTTGTGTTTTTTCCCACCAGTTTTACGAGGTAATGGGACCTCGACACGCAGCTATCGCCTCGCCTCCCCCGTCGAAGCCATGTCGCCCCCAGTTGACAAAGAACAAGCCGGCTACGGATTCCAGTCGACTTCACTAAACCAATATAGCTAAGTCGGTTACAGCTGTCAAGGGACGGAGATTGAAGGTACTTTCGCTCGAAATTGAAGGTGCTAATAACCGCTACGCCCTTGCACAAAATAACGCTATCATGCGGGGTGCGTCGTTCGACCTAACAAAAGGAGCCTGCCATGAAAATCCCAATCCTTCACGGCCCGCGTGACCTTCGTATAGAAGACCAGCCGTTGGACACCTCGAATCTGAAACCTGACGAAGTCTGGGTGGAAACCGAGATCACCGCGCTCAAGATAGGAACGGACAGGGGCAACTACGAAGGCGCGGAAAGGGTGCCGGGTGCCCCGGACTTTCCTCGCTGGGTCGGCGACAGCAACCTCGGCGTGATTCGCGGTGTGGGAGATTCGGTGACGAAGTTCAAAGTCGGAGACCGCGTCATATCGCGCAAACCGCATCAGTCCGAATACGTCGCGAGAGAAACCGAGGTTATCCTCACGGTTCCGGATAACGTGCATTCAGAAGACGCGGTCTTTGCGCACCTCTATACACTCAGTGCGCTCTGCTACAGCAGGGCGTTCTTCCGGCCGGGGGAAAACGTCGCCGTCGTCGGCCTGGGTGTGCTGGGATTGGGTGCGGTCGCCCTCGGGCCCCTCTTCGGCGCCCGCGTCGTCGGGGTCGGGAACAGCCCGATCCGCCTCGAGATGGCGCAGCGCATGGGCGCTCACGCGGCCTATATGTCCGACGATCCGGACCTCGACGCAAAGCTGGATACGTTTACGAACGGCTCCGGGATCGACCTGGTCATCCTTACCGCCAACCCCTGGCCGGCCTACCGCACTGCGGTGCAGATCGTCCGCATCAACGGCCGCGTCGCGATCGTGAGCCTGCCCGAAAGGGGTGAAGAGCCTCTCGACTTCAACCCGCTCAGCATGGAATGGTTCTACGACAAGGGGATTTCATTGATCGCCGTCTCCCGCGAGGCTGGCGATCTCTATCCCACGTCCGAAGGCGCGTTCTCGTGGACGCGGTCTTGCCGGCACGTCCTCTCACTCATGGCCGATCAGGGCCTTGAGCCAAAACGTCTCGTCACGCATCGTTTCCACTACTCGGAAATGGCCAAGGCGTATGAAATGGCCTATCGCCGTGAGAAGTCCATGATGGGCGTCATCTTCACCTGGCAGGACTGACGACAACCCGTCTTCACCTGGCAGAACTGACGACAACCCGTTTTCACCTGTCAGGACTGACGACAACCCGTTTTCACCTGGCGGGACTGACGACAACCCGTTGTCTTTACGAACGACGATCCACGAGTCACGATCCACGGTTTAGAGATTCCGCGCTGCCTGTCTTGCCGGGGCGATACGTCCGTCCTCCACGACGACCCTGCCCGAAATCATCACCACCTTGATCTCCGACAGCCGCTCCGGTTTGGTCACGACGACATCCGCGACCTTTCCCGCTTCTAAGAAGCCCCGATTCGGCGCAAGCCTGGGAATCGCCTTTGTCACGTTCCCCGTGGCCTTGGCGATGCCAGAGGCCGTGTCCAGGATGCCACCTTCCACCGCTTTTTCGATCGTAAGCAAGATTGGATCCCAGTAGCCGTTGAGGAAGTCCGTTGAGATCAGGTCCACGAGGCCCGCTTCCAACAGTGCAAAAATCGTTTCGGGAGTCGGTGTCGATTGCCGAACGCCGAACGAATCCCCGGAGTAGATGTCAACAAACACGCCGTGCTCCTTCAGGTGTCTGGCCCTCGCGACTCCTTCTTCGGGCGTGAACATATGATTGGAATGCGCAGCGATCAGTCCCGGGCCCATCTCGCCCGCGATTCCCGCGATCACGTCCGCATTCTCACCCGAGTGGTGAGCGACCACTGGCACACCGAGCTTCTTTCCGATTTCGGCCGATTCCTTCAGCGCTAATTCTGCAGCCTCGTGCTGCTGCTCGATGTCCAGGGCCACTTGCCTGGCCTGAGCGGCCGTGAGCACACCCTCCAATCCAGCCTCGTTCACTGCCTCAGTCACAGCCTGCTCGTCATACGGCTTCAGGGGTGGGGCGCCGGGGCGCTCGAAAAGCGCACTGGCCAGCCTCATCGCCTGGTCGATCAAAATCGGTCGGCCGGCGGCCCGATAGAATTCGAAAAGCCCGTACGGACTCGAAGGCACCGCTGTTTCGCCGACGGCGACGGCGCCGCTTGAAATCATCTGCTCCGCGGTCAGGTTCTCGTGCAGATCGTCGATGTACCCGCCGTGACGACGGATGTTCGCCTTGTTCTGTTCGCTGTGAATCGTCGCTGCCCTGATGTTGATCGGGTGGAGCTTGTTCATCGCCTCGACTTCCCACACACTCGCCAACCCGTCCAGCGATAGAAGCGTGGTGGCACCATCCAGCAGATGTTTGTCCAAATAGCCAAAGATGCGCCTGATCGGCCATCGGTGTTTGCCGAAGAAAGTGGGGCCGGAATCTGAGTTCGCGTGATAGTTGGGACCGAAGGCCACTTCGTGCGAGTGGTGATTGATCAGTCCCGGAATGATGAAGCCGCCCTGCGCGTCGATTATTCGATCTGAATCGTTGTAAGGGATATACTTCGTGTCGTGGATCTGTGTGATAAAAACGTCTTCCACCACGATGGAAGATTCCGGAAGAACCGTCTTTCCGTCACCCGTAACGATCGTGCCGTTGACGATGGAGATCTTCACTGAGCTTCCCCTCTAACAGTACTTGCGGTACTCAGAGACCTCTCGACGCGCACCTTCTCTGATCCACTGGAATTCGTCATTCACCTCGAAGAACCGACAGCCCCGGGCGATCAATTGTCCTGCCGCCTTCGGTCCGGACGCGGTCGTACCAAAAGGCACGTCGTGCTTGAGACAGAGACTCATAATCTTCTGGATCCCTTTTTTCACATCGGGGTGGTCGTACTCGCCGGGATGTCCCATGGATATCGAAAAATCATACGGTCCAACGTAGACCATATCCACGTGAGGCGTCGTCACGATCTCCTCCGCGTTCTCATAACCTTTACGGGTCTCGATATGCGCCACGATCACCGTGGACAGATTCGCCTTTTTGATCCAAGCGGCGCCGTCTTCTGGAGGAACGTAGTCCACGTTTCCGAATCCCGGAGCCGCTGCGCGTGAACCCACCGGCGTGAACTTCACGAACTCTACGAGGGTCATCAGATCTTCTCGCGATTCCGTTCTCGGAAGCTGAATGCCCACGACACCTGCTTCCAGGAGGCGCGCCGTTTCAGGTCGATTCAGCTCTCCGATCTTGGAAATCACCGGCAGCTGATTGTCCCGCGCGCAAAGCACGAAGTCTGACATCTCTAACCCATCGAAGAAGATGTGCTCCTTGTCCACGAAGATGAAATCAAAACCGGCGTATCGGTAGTGCTTGACAAGCGACGGACGCAGGTACTCGGATACCATCCCCCCAAGCAGAATGTCGTTCGACTTGAGACGCCGCTTGAAGCCGCGTCCGAGCGCCGTCGGGTCGTGCTTTACAGAGGATGGAGTCCCTCTCGACTTGGCCATTTCCCCTCCGATGGGTGATTAAAGGTGAATGAATTTCGGGCTTGAAACCTAATCAAACTTTCCCCAACTTACAATGAATTTGCTGTCCCGAAAGCACGCTTCGCACGGACATGACTTTTGGCTTTGTCACTTCGAAAATAGAGGAGATCTGGATGTTTGAAGCCGTGGATGACTTTCGAAAACGTTTGAGCCAGGGAGACCTGCTGATCGGCCCAGGGATCAACTTGACGGATCCACGTTCGAGCGAGGCACTGGCTGATCGGGTCGACTTCCTTTGGATCGACTTGGAACACAACAACATGAGCCCAGAGGCGATGGGCGGGCACCTCCTGGCAGCCCGGGGAAGGAAGAAGCCTGCATTCGTGCGGGTACAGGGGATCGGCACACAGTTCATCAAGCCTGTGCTCGACGCCGGTGCGGATGGAATCGTCGTGCCCCAGGTAGAGAGCGCTGAACAGGTCGAGCAGATCGTGGCCGACTGTCGATATCCCCCGGAGGGCAGACGGGGATTCGGTCCGTTGGTGCCGACCAACTACGGAAGGGAGAGCCTGGAGGAATACGTCGAGAAGGCGAACACCAGCATCTTTGTGACCGTGATGATCGAGACCGTCCAGGCCCTTCAAACCATCGATAAAATCGTCGCGGTCAAGGGTCTGGATTCAGTCGTTCTCGGTCCTTGGGATCTATCCGGGGCCCTCGGCCTCCTCGGGCAGGTCGAACATCCCACAGTGGTAGCCGCGATGGAGGAAATCATCGCCAAGGCAGCGGCCGCGGGTCTTTCAGTGGGATCTGGTGCGCCTGCAGATCCCGAATTCATCTCGACCCAGACCAAACGCGGGGTTCGATGGATCCAGGCCGGAAGCGACATCACGTTCATGGTCTCCTACGTAGACCGTGTTTACGACGAAATCCGCCAAAACTACAAAACCTGACCATAACTTGCAAAGACGCCCCGCCGGGGCGTCTCTTTCATCCATCACCATCGGGGCGTCTTTCTCTCATGCCCCGGAATTTTCCCCAAACCACGCAATCGTCCTGCGGAGTCCCTCTTCGGTGGACACCTTCGGTTCCCACCCCAAAACCTTCTTCGCCAAACCGATATCGGGCTGACGCACCTTCGGATCATCCACCAGCGCGGGCTTGAACACAATCTGACTTTGGCTTTCTGAGAGCCCGATAATCAAGTTCGCCAGTTCCAGTATCGACATCTCGTGTGGATTCCCGAGGTTCACAGGTTCGGGGTGGTCGCTCTGCATCGCTTCGTAGATGCCCGCGATCAGGTCACTCACGTAACAGACACTGCGCGTCTGGCTTCCGTCTCCGAATACCGTGACATCATCCCCCGAAAGGGCCTGAGTGATAAAAGTTGGAATCGCCCGGCCGTCGTCTTTGCGCATCCGAGGGCCATAGGTGTTGAAGATCCGAATAATCCGCGTATCGACACCTACCTCTCTGTGGTAGGCCATCGTCAGAGCCTCGGCGAATCGTTTCGCCTCGTCGTAGACCCCGCGGACCCCGATCGGATTCACATTACCCCAGTAGGTCTCCGGCTGCGGGTGGACCAGTGGGTCTCCGTAAGATTCGGATGTGGAAGCAAGCAGAAACCTGGCACTCTTGGAACGCGCGAGCCCGAGCGTCCGGTAGGTCCCCAGGGCTCCAACTTTCATCGTATGGATCGAATGCTGAAGATAGTCCTTCGGACTCGCCGGGCTAGCAAAGTGGAGGATGTAATCCAACGATCCGGTAACGTGTACAAAATTAGTCACATCGTAGTCTAGAAACGTGAAGCCCTTCCGGCCGATCAAGTGCGAGATGTTATCTTCCCTGCCGGTCAGGAGGTTGTCAAGCGCCACGACTTCGTGCCCTTTGTCGAGCAGAAACTCGCAAATGTGTGACCCAAGAAAGCCGGCTCCACCTGTGATCAAGGTTCGCATTGACACACCTGAGAGACAGGAATTTCGGATAGCTTCATTACAGCTTTACCACCTTCCGGTCTGCGTCCGAGACCCCTTTCGTCGCGTTCCGGGTGTCTACGATGCAAAGTGCGTGTTCCACAATCCAGGAACAGTCATAGCTCGAATGGTCGGTCGTGATCACGACGCAGTCCGCGGAGGCGATCTGATCCTCCGTCAGCGTCACCGACTTCATATTTAGAGGCTCAACGGAGAGTTCATCGACAAACGGATCGTGGTAAGAGACATTCGCACCCTTCTCTTGAAGGTTCTCGATGATATCCAGGGCAGGAGACTCCCGGATATCGTCCACATCAGGTTTGTAGGTGACGCCAAGGACGAGAACCGCCGATCCGTTTATACTTTTCTCGAACCGGTTGAGCGCATCCCCGATCTTAGACACGACATATGCCGGCATGCCGCGCGTGATCTCTCCGGACAGTTCGATAAACCTGGAGTGAAAGTTCAAGCTCCGAAGTTTCCAGGCAAGAAAGTGTGGATCAACCGGAATACAGTGTCCACCCAGTCCGGGTCCAGGGTAAAACGGAATAAACCCGAAAGGCTTGCTTGCCGCGGCGTCGATCACTTCCCATACGTCGATCCCGAGCCGGTCGCACATCAATGCCACCTCATTCACCAGCGCGATGTTTACACTTCGAAACGTATTTTCCAGCATCTTGACCATTTCCGCCGCGCCAGTAGAAGACACAGGGACGAGCTCTGAAATCACCTGCTGATAGAAAAGCTTCGCCATGTCGGTGCAAGAGTCGGTAACGCCACCTAAGACCTTGGGTGTGTTCTTCAGAGTGTAGACCTGATTCCCCGGGTCCACCCGCTCCGGGGAAAAGGCGAGAAAGAAATCTTCCCCCACTTTGAGCGCTCTTTCTTCCAGGAGCGGAAGTACGACTTCCTGGGTCGTGCCAGGGTAGGTCGTACTTTCAAGGACCACGAGTTGTCCCCGACGCGCTCGTTTTGCAATCTGAGTGAAGGCGTCGATGATGAATGATACGTCTGGGTCTCTCGTCTTGTTGAGGGGAGTCGGCACACAAACGACAATAACATCCGACTCGCCTGTCGCATCGTAGTCCAGCGTGGCACTTAGTTTTCCGACGGCTTTTAACCCGGCCACCTCGAAGTCCGGAATCCCCTGGACATCCGAGCGGCCAGCCTCTATCAAAGACACCTTGTCAGACGATGTCTCCACCCCAGTCACCTCAAACCCTGCCTTCCCGAGCTCCACAGCAAGGGGGAGTCCAACATAACCCAGTCCGATCACAGAGACCCGAGCTGAGCGGCCTTCGATCTTTTTCCTTAACTCAATGCTTGCTTTCTCGCTATCCTTCATTTGGGCCTCTATCCATGGGTCGTATCTCGTATTTCGTATCTCGGGGGCCGACATTGTGTCTCACATTTGTGAATCCACAAAATATATCGGGCGAGATACGCTTCACGAGATACGAGATACCGTCTCTCATCTTAGAAGCCGATTCAAAATCGCTTTCTGAATGTGTAGTCGGTTCTCTGCCTGATCCACTGCAATCCACCTCTCGCTTTCCACCACCTCCGCTGTCACCTCATAGCCTTTGTGAGCAGGCAGGCAGTGTAGCACCTTCGCATCTGTCTTCTTCAGAAGATCCGCATTGATCTGATAAGGGGAAAATTCCTCGATGCGCCTCTTCTTTTCTTCTTCGAATTTGGGATCCAAAAAGAATTCCATATCCACCCAGGTGTCTGTATAAAGAAAGTCCGCATTCGCCACGACTCTGTCCAATTCCAGCGTCTCTTCATAAAGACCCGTCTTCTGTGCATCGGCGACTAATGCTGCATCTTCTGACGACTCGTTCGCCATAGGCGTGACCGCCGTGATTCGCATTCCTGACTTCGTGCATCCGACAATCAGCGAATTACAGACGTTGTTTCGCATTCCGACATACACCAGGTGTGCCCCGTCTACAGACCCCTGGACCTCCGATATGGTCATCAAATCCCCCAGGGCTTGGCACGGATGATACCGGTCACAGCAGCCGTTGATCAAAGGAACCTCCGACCCCGCTCCAAGCTCTAGAAGATCTTCGTGCTTCAGCATGCGTGCGACGATGCCGTCGGCGTACCTGGATAAAACCTGAGCTTCATCCTTCAGGTCGGACAGCACGAAATTCGTCGAACGCCAGTCCAAATACAGTGCATGGCCGCCCATCTGGGCCATGCCGACTTCGAACCCACAGCGCGTTCGGGTGGAGGTCTTCTGAAACAACATCGCGAGCACCTTGGTCGAAAGCGCATCCCTGTACTGCTCCGGATGGGCTTTGATCTCCAACCCTTCCCTTATCGTGGCCGCGATGTCGTCAGCACTCCAGCTCTTTAAGGTCAACAAATCCATCGCTTATCAGTCATCCCCTCGCTCAAAGCCTTTTCTCGACTTCACGCAACAGCCTCTGTTTTACCTCTCCCAGCGGTCCTTCCAGCGTACACCCTGAAGCGCGCTGGTGCCCTCCACCACCAAAAAGAGTGGCAACCGCGTTCACATCGAGCTCCCCGCGAGACCTAAGGCTCACACGATGACGCCCAGGGGTTGCTTCCTTGAGAAAAAGTGCCACCTCCACACCATCGACGGACATGGCGTGATCTACGACGAAATCCAGATCACCGCCCAAGGAAAAGGTTTCGTAGTCTACACTCAGACTCGTAACGCGCCCTCCAAAGTGGAGTTCTAGCGTGGTCAACCCTACGCCGAGGGTTTTGATGGTCTCATACGATTCGTGGCCAAACAACGCATCGGAGACGAGTTGAGGATCCGCACCAAAGTCCACAAGCTCCGCGCAGGCCTTGATTCCCCGAGCCGGGTGAGAGTATTTGAACAGCTTGGTGTCGAACGCAATCCCTGTGTAAAGTTCGTTCGCGATCTCCGGGCTAATCTCTACGTTCGCAGCCTGGATCAGTCTGAAGACCAGCTCGCTCACTGCACTCGCACCTGTATCGACAAGGCGCACGTCCCCCTCATCACCTCGCCCCTTGTGGTGGTCGATCACGAGAACCTGCGCCGATTCACTCAACATCAGGGCCACCTCCCCAACCCTCTCCTCCTTGATGGTAGGCGTATCCAAGTAAACCGCGCGATCAAACTGGGGACGATCGCTCAAGGAATGGATGCTTTCGAGACGGTCGAACTGTGAAAGAAACGAGAACTTGTCGCCCACCTGCTCATCAGACACAATAATCCGGTAGGGTCGGTCCAGTTGCTCCAAGAGCCCACCCAGGGCCAGACACGCCCCGATGCCATCTCCGTCGGCATTAATGTGTGTAGAAAGGAGGTATGGGCCTTCTGCTTCGAAAAAGGCAATCGCTTCTCTATAGTCCATGCAGCCCTACCCTTTGACAGACGCTAGTTTTGTATGACTAACCAGGCAGCTGGATCCAGCGGGTCTTCGCCGCGCATGATTTCAAAGTGGAGTTGTGGAATGCCGTCCAGACGCCCGGTATCGCCCACAGCACCAACGGCTGCCCCCCCTGCAAGAATATCTCCATCGCTGGCCAGCACGCGGCTGAGGTGGCCATATAATGAATAGAACCCGCCAGGATGCCGGAGAAGCACGAACTGCCCGTACCCCGGAAACCAATCTATCAGCACGACTTCACCGGGAGCCACTGCCTTGACTTCCGTTCCTTCCGGCGCGGCGAGATTTATTCCCCGGTTAAAGGTCCACGTCTTGAGCTTGGCATTTTGTTGGCGGCCGTAGCTGGCGATCACCTTGCCCTCAACCGGAGCGGGCAGGCGACCTTGATGCGCCGCGAAATCGAAAGCAGGCAGTTCGGCGAGTCGTTGACCAAGCCTCCTGCGGGTTTCCATCTCCTGGATCAATCGCTTGAACTTTTCCTCTGCACGGGCAAGCGCTTTCTCTCGCTCCTTGATGGCCTGGGCCATCGAAACTTCGTCCGCCCGAAGCTGATCCAGATTTCTTGTATGTTCGGTCATCCGCTGTCTGAACGCGGTATCCCTCTCCCTCTTCCCTTCTATAAGGCGTCGCTGATGTCCAAACTGCGCCCGGTGCAACGCAAGCACCTTGGAAATTCTCCTGCGATCTTCACGGATCGAATGATAGTCCCGCTGGTCCTGTCGCGCGATGCTGGACAAATACTTCAGACGTCTAGGGGCATCCGCAAACGAATCGCCAGAAAAAAGAACCTGCATCTTGCCCCCCCTCGCCAATTTGTAAATCTCGCGAAGGCGGAGTGCCATACCATCTTCTCTGGCCCTGAGTCTTCCCTCGACGGCCGCCAGTTCTTCCCTGGTCGCCCCGACTCGCCCGGCAAGGACCTTCTCCCGACGGGCAAGGTTTCGAAGTTCTCCTCTGATCTGGAGGACCTCCTGCTCCGATCGGTTTAAGGCCTCGTTCACAGACTGTCTCTGGACCGACTTCCGCTCGAGGCGCTTCCGGTCTGTCTCCAATTCTATTTTCAAGCTGTCGAGCGCCTCTTGCTCTGCCTTCAAAGCCCGCTCCAGGTCATCCATCCCGTAGGTCCGCTCACCAGCGGGAAGCAAAACGAAAAGGGCTGCCAACAAGGTGTAATGATGCGTCGACAAGTTTCAACCCGACTTCCAGCTTACGGCATTCAGCACGCGGTTCAAAGATGTCCAACTCCCGAGCGTGCCCAGAAGCGCACCAAGTCCGACAACGCCAAGCCCGGAATAGACCGGCGAGAACGGCTTCAAGTCGGGTATCCAGGACACCCACCAGTCTGAGCTGAACCATAGGGCGACACCGGCGATCAGACCTCCGGCACAGCCCAGAATCGCGCCGCTCAAAAGGAATGTCATACGGATGAAACGCCTGGTCGCCCCGACGATTCGCATCACCTCAATTGCCTCCCACTGCGTGAGGATCATGATTTTTGAACTGTTTCCAACCGCAAAGATGCAGGCCAGGCAGAGTACGGATCCCAGAAGAACAGCGATTTCGGCAGTCGCTTCGACTGCGCGGTCCAGAAGGCCTGTCCAGGATCTGCCTTCGTCGACACTTTCGACCCATCGACGTCCTTCTACGGAGGCTGCGACGGAGCGAGCCCGAGAGGATACATTTCCGTCCTCAGTCAGCCTCACGCGGACCGAAGCGGGCATAGGGTTGCGAGAAATCACGTTCAGCAGATCGCCTCCGAACATTGTCCTAAACTCGGCTGCGGCCTCCGCCTGATCAACATATCGAGCCTCAGCGACCCCTTCCATCTCCTCGAACTCCTGTGCGAGAGCCAGGGCATTTCTTCTGCTCACTCCATCTTTCAGGTAGACGTCTACTTCTACGCGTCCACGGAGCGTTTGAGCTAGGGTATAGCCACCCGCGGCGGCCTGAACGAACAATCCAAGAACGAGAAGCGAGGCGGCCGTCGTCAGGACGGAAATCGCACTTACGACTCCGGTCCGTGAGAACCCCCGAAACGCCTCTTGAAACATCCGAAATAGAACCATGAATCGACCCCGAAATACTCCAAACCTTAAATTCGAGCTTGCACGTCCACACCCGAAGATTCCAATCTGCCTCCGTGTAAGTAGAGGGTACGACGTGAAAATCGACCCACCAGAGCTGAGTCGTGAGTGGCCATTACGATCGCAGTTCCTCGTCCGTTGACGTCCGCGAGAATTTCCATCGCCCGATCTGTACTTTCAGGATCCTGGTTGGCCGTCGGTTCGTCGGCCAGCAGGATCGCAGGTTCGTTCACAAGCGCCCTGGCGGTGGCCACACGTTGCTGTTCTCCTCCGGAGAGAGACTCGGGGTAAGATGTCCTTTTGTGTATTAGATCCAACTCTGAAAGCAATTCGAGCGTCCGCTGCTTGATGGCCGAGGGACGCCGTCCGATCACCTCCAGGCCGATCGCCACGTTCTCAAAAACCGTCCGGTCACGAAGAAGTTTGTAATCCTGAAAGATCACGCCCACTCGTCGTCTAAGAAGCGGGATATTCCGCTCTTCGATCGTAGCAGAATCGTAATCCCCAACGAATACGTTCCCTCGGGTGGGAGACTCTTCATAAAGAATGAGATTCAGGACAGTGCTCTTTCCCGCCCCGGTTGGACCGAGCAGGTAGACGAACTCCCCCCGGTCCACCTCGAAATTCACGTCTGCGAGGATCTGTCTGCCCTGTCGTTCCACCCAAACGTGACGAAACTCTATCATCTTCTGTGACCCACCGTCCTACTGAATCCGGATGGGGTTTCGTGCTCTTTCGTGATCCACTCAGGGACTCTGGGCTCTCAACACGAAATGCAGTCGATCCGTGCGATTCGTGGGCGGTGAAAAACCAAACCCGTCATACGCCCCCTCAATTTGAAAGGCGGAGCCGTTGAGCGCTTGTTCGATGTCAGGAACCGAGTAGATCCTCTGTTGGTGCGTTTCGGAAATCGCCTCGTTCGAATCTGAAAATTGGATGTCGAATCTGTTGAATTGGACACCCTCTTCATAGTAGCTGTGCCGGGTATAGAGAAAACCGTCTCCCTGTCCCTTGTCTGTCATATCCCGGAAATACTTAAGAGAGTTCGTCTCAGTGCAAATATCGAAAACGAAAAGGCCACCTGGCTCCAGCACGCCCCGGACCGCATCAAGGGCCCCGGCCACATCATCCAGCGTCATAAGGTAATTAATACTATCGTAAAGACAAAGGACCGCCTCAAACTTCGGCAGCCCATCGAGTCGACGC
Source organism: Candidatus Latescibacterota bacterium (assembly GCA_965248435.1). Classification (GTDB taxonomy): domain Bacteria; phylum Latescibacterota; class UBA2968; order UBA2968; genus CBDFJH01. The sequence continues at coordinate 3,117,477 of OZ252100.1, read as the reverse complement.
ATATCTTTGCAGAAGAAAGGAATATCTTGGCCCGCGTGCTCCGCCTTCTCCCTCGCAACAAGGAGCATGTCCGCACTTGCATCTGCCCCTGCCATCCGATAACCCCGCCGTTTCAGAAGGACGGCCAGGGTTCCCGTTCCACAGGAAAGATCCAGCAGCCGCTCAGGATGCAACTTGTGCCTGTCAAAAACAGATTCTATATAGTCTGCCCACTCCACGTAGTCGACATGCTGCATCACTTCGTCGTAGATAGACGCCAAACTTCTGTAGGGGGGGACAGACTTTATCTGCTTACGCTTCGGCATATCACGTCAAGGTGAAGGATCACCGAGGCGTCCAAGAAAAATGGCCAGCCCGCGGCTGGACCCCTTACTCTCCTCTTTACTTTGCGATGACCCATGCTAAGTCTAGTTCAATTTCAAAATTCGTCCAGTTCTCGGGCCTCGTCCTGAATCACCCGAAAATGTGTTCGTGCCACAGTCTTCGAAACATTCCCTCTCGGAAGTGTGAGGACCTCTACTTCCAGGTATCGATCTGTAAACGCTAAGCCAATCCTGTTTCCGGGCTTTACGACTCGGCTCGCCTTCGCAGGCCGATCGTCGATCGTAACGATCCCGTTATCGCACGCCTGTTTCGCCTCGGACCGTCGCCGGGTTAGGCAGCATCTCTTCAAAAACAGATCCAAACGCATAGTTGATCAGGCTTCGGGCGTGGAGTTCGGCTACAGCTTCGAGAATCGCACATCTACGTACAGTTTTTCCCTGAGCTCGCCGAGTACGTTCTGGAAGAGTTCGGCGAGCTTCAACCTGCTGACAATCTCCTCGATCACCTCACGATCGTTGTCCAACCTAACCAGGTGCCAGCCGAACTCGGTCACAACAGGAGTGCTGACCTCTCCAAGCTTCATCTTCAAAATGGTCTCTGCAAAGGCAGGAGGAAGTTCGTCTAAACTACGAATCCCGAGATGGCCACCGAGCTCTGCCGTCTCCTTGTGGGCCGAATGTTCCCTGGCCAATTCTGAATAATCTTTACCTTCCTGAATGCTCGTGTAGAAGCTCAGAGCACGTTGGTAGGCAACCGCCTTGTCGGCTTCGGTCGCCCTCACAGAGATCAGAATGTGCCTGGCCTTGATTTCGCGACCTGAAACGGCATCCACGCGAATGATGTGGTGCCCGAAATCCGTTCTGACCGGGCTGCTGACCTCGCCCGGCTTGAGCGAAAATGCAGCCTCTTCGAACTCGGGTAGAAACTGACCCCTCGAAAAGAAACCCAGATCCCCACCCGAGGAGGCACTTCCTTGGTCCTCCGAAAACTGTCTTGCCAGTTCTCCGAAATCCTCCCCCTTCCGTATCCGTTCCAATAGATCCGCGGCCTTCTTCAATGCGATGGCGTCTCGCTCTTCAGAGGGCCTTGCTTCGATCAGAATGTGGCTCACGCCGACCATGGGCGGAATCTCGTCCTGGTATCGAGTCCTGAAATCCTCCACATCCTTGTAGGAAATCTGGACTTCCCCACCCAACCTGGACATCACCTGCTGGCTTAGATACTCACTCTCGAAGTTTTGTCTGAATTGGTCCCGCAGGTCTTTAGCGGTCAGTCCTTCCGCCCGAAGCTGTGCTTCAAGCGCCTCTTCACCGAGTTGGCCCCGAATTTGACTCATTCGCCCGTAAACGGCCTCGTCAATCTGCTCCTCGTCTACCTCGATGCTGTCCTCTCTTGCCTTTGCAAGAAGCAGGTTTTCCTGAACCAGGTTCTCAAGGATCGCCTTGTAGAGCGCTTCAGCCTCCGCCTCGGGAATCTCTCTGGGGTCAACCCCCCGCTGCATCGCCGTTAAGGCCAGACGCTGCATAACATCAGAGTGAAGGACAATCTCTTCATCGATAACCGCCACGATTCGGTCTACGAGTTGGGGCTCGGCATCCACGGTCACGACCCCAAACACCAGAAAGACGATACTGAAGTACGTTTTCAGCAGCCCTGAACGCATATCAACTCCCTGTGGCAAATTCATCGCCTTGCTGAACCGCTTCGGTCCTCTGTAGTACCTCCGCATCGATCGACCACGGAGTCTGAGCACGAAGCCATTCCAGCAGCTCGTTCCGCCTGGCCTGTCTTCGATCGGCAAGGATGCGCTGACGAATCTCTTCCCTCACTTCCAGCAGGTCCTTGGCAGAACCACCCTCTCGTTTGTCCAGTACTTCGATGATGTGATGTCCCAGCCGCGTCGTGGTGGGCAGGCGTCGACCGGGCTTTGCCTTGACACACGCCTCCCAGAATGAGAGGTCCACCATCTCCTCGGTGAAATAGCCGAGGTCCCCACCATCTTCTGCAGAGGCGTCAATCGACCACTCGCGCGCCATCTGATCGAAAAGCTGGCCTTTGCGAAGGTCTTTCCTTACACGTTCCTGGTCGCTCCGACTGCGAACCAGGATGTGCCTCGCCCGTATTTCAGGCTGTTCGCGGATAAATTCTTCCCGATGGGTTTCATAGTAGGCACCGATTTCGTCGTTGAAAACTTCCGTGTTCTTTCTGAACTCCCGGTCGAGGAGCTCGGCGATCAGGATGTCTTGAGCCGCTGTCGCGATCCGATCCGCCACCCTCGGATCAGCGTCCAATTTCTGTTTCTTCGCTTCGCCGTAGAGAAGTTCGTCCTCGATCCATTTCTGCGCCATAAGACGCTTCTCTTGAATCGTAATCCTCTCCGCAAGCTGCAGAGGAATGCGCGACTCGATATCGCGAAGCGTCAATCGTTCCCTGCCAACCGTCGCGACGACCACCTCACTTGGCTGATCCTGACAAGCACCCGCGCCGATTATGCAGACGACGATCAGCATTTTCTCTCTTATTCTCAAGGACGTTCCCCCCTTCGGGAAGTTCCGGATTCTGTTCTCTGAAAAGCTCTAACTATCACAAGATCAAAAAGTTCCGAGTATGCAAGATACACCAGTCCAAAATCCCCAGCAACCTCTTTTTCCGTTCCGGGGCCCAATTTGGACGTCTGCAGCATACTCACCGCGCCTCCAGCTTCAGTCGCACGCCTCCCGTCACCCTTATGCGCTCCTCAGAACTTGCTTCTTCCACGGTTCCGCTGCGGTCGACTTCAACACGACCTCCGAGGGCACGCACCTCGGGTGGCAGCACTACTTCTCCCTCTACTCCCGGCGGTAATTCGCACCGCAGGACAAACGCGCCATCCTCGATGCTCCAGTCAACCAGAATGTCACCCTGCGGGGCAGGCCAGCATCCCTTTGCCCACTTGAGATCTGCGACCTGCGGCGCGATCTCTACCTTCCCAAACCCGGGTTGCGCAGGACTGACGCCCAGCACAAACCGGCTCAGCAGGTATGGCGGGCTCGTGGCACCCGAATGCGCCGCGCACCGCCTCGATCTGCTTCGCCACTCACCACCCCTGTCCCGGCTTCCGTGGAGGCTCCACATTTCACCCGTCGTCTTCAGACCCGCGCGATGCATCCGCCCGTAGCGCGTACGCATCATATCTAGCGCCCGTTGCGTCTCCCCAATTCCGAAAAGGGCCTCTCCCGCCCAGATGAAGAACAGCGACTCAATTTGCCCGACTTCAAGTGTGGATCTCCGCTCCTCGATGTACCGAAGCGCACGTGAAGTCTGTTCGGGGTCTGCATATCCGAACAGGATCATCAGCATGTTGGCGTGCTCGCTGATATGTTCCGATTGTTTGCCGTCAATAATATTGTCCACGAACACACCGCGCGACTCATCCCAAAACGCTGAATTCAGGACCGGCTTGATCGCTTTGTGTTCCTCACGGTAGGTCTTGGCCACATCTTCACGACCCACGACGCCAGCCATTCTCCCCACAAGGTCCAACGCGCGCGCGTAGAAGGCGTTCATACAAAGGTTGATTCCCTTCCGGTCGATATCGGCCTGATCGAAGAAGATCATAGTCGGAGGCTCGCCTTGTAGGCCATCCTCTCTCGCGTATCGGCGCAGCCACTCCACGTGAGCGTGCAGCCTGGGGAACAGCTCTTTTAGATGATCCACATTCCCATAACATTCGTACTGCTGCCAGATCCGCTCAAAAAACGGATAGGCGCCGTCCACCATCGGTGTGGCTTCAGGCCCCTGGCCCGGGTTCGCGTTGTGGATGAGCCCGTACTCACTCTGGCTCTGAGATACGACGCGGAGATACCGGTGGTGAATGTCCAGATCCCCGAAGGCGGCGAAGTTCACCGGCAGGACCGTCGTCACATCCGTGATGTGCTGTCGGCGCTCTCTGTTCGGTGCGTCCATAAATCGATCCGTCATACACAGCTTCGATGTCCGCACCCCCGCCTCCCAGGCCCAGTTCAGCAGCGGATCGCTGCAGGAAAACGATCCCCGGTCCCCGCTCGGATACTCGATCCGCGTGAACCTCACGTCGTGGATCTTCAGCGGCGCCCTCACGTTCCGAAACGTCAGCTGCACATACTGGAAGTATCGCCAGTCGAACGTCCGCCAGGTCTGACGACCCTCTCTCAAAATATACTGATCCGCCTGCTCGTGCTGACGTTTCGTCGCCGGGTGAAACGGCGACACCTTCCCACCAACCAGACGCTCCGCGTACCCGATGTCGATCATCGTTCCTTCAATCCCCTCCACATCGATCCCGAACTGCGCATTCACCAGCTCTCCCATATCCAGCACCACCACCGCATCATAGACCCCGTCGAAGTCGTCGTAGTTCTTGTTCCAGTCGAACGGCTGCACCGTCGTAACCCCGTCCTCTGTGAGCAGGTGCTCGGCACCCTCCACCCCGGTTTCTGACGAAGGCACGATCACCTCCTTGTCCATCCGTGCCGCGACGACGCTGCTGCCCGCGCTGAGCTCCAAAACCTCACCCACTTCCAGGATCGTCGCTGCCCGAATCACCGTCTCCTGCAGGAACGGGATGTCCCTCGGCTCCATCTGCACCCACGGAAATGTCATCCCGCGAGTTGCCATAGCATTCTTGATCCCAAGCAGGGGGGTCGCGCGCTCCCAACCCGTGTCGTCAAAACCCTTCTCGAGCCAGCCGGTCGGCTCCCTGCGCGCGTCGTAAAGCTCTGCAAAGGTCAAATCATCGTACTTCGGAGACGGATTCCAGCTATCGGCGATCTTCGTCGCCCAAGACCCGTCGCTCACCACCATCTCGGTTCCTTCTCCACCCTCCATCTCCAGCTGGAGAAAAACGCCGCCCTGACTCGGATGCACCGCCATCTTTCCGGTCTCCGCCGCCTCCCGACTCCCATAGTGATATCCGATCAGGCCGATGACGTTCTCCCCGTCTCGAATCCACTCATTCACATCGTAGGTATCGTAGGACTGCCAGCGCGGATCGCAGTGAACAGGACCACGACCGATGCGATGTCCATTGATGTGCAACAGATAGTTCGTGTCCCCAGTGACGTGACAGACAGCCTTCTCCGCCCCTGAATCACTTTCGAACGTCTTCCGGAAATAGAGGTACGTGTTTTCTGGCGCTGACTCTCCAGGCCCCCAGATCCACTGCGCCTGCCAACGTTCCGGATGCAGCTTCTTGTCGACGATCATGGATAAACCCTTTCGAAGAGGGAGACGAAAAAACACACCCCCTTCCCAAAGAGGGAAGAGGGAAGAGGGACGTAAGGCTTGTTCGACTAATTTCTCCAGAAAAGACTGACGGAGGCTACTTCTTGTTCTTCTCGAGATAATCGCTGAGCAGATCTCTGACCAGCCTGGACGGATACTGCTCTCTCTCCTTACAGTGTTTTGAGAGCTTCTTGCTCAACTCCTCAGGCAGGTTGAACGTCCGCTTGACCTTCTTCCCCTTGTCCGTGACGCCATCTTCGAACCGGTAAAGTCCCATATCGTTCGACACCATTTTGAGGGGCAGATCCTTCCAGTAGTACTGGTACTTCTTCGACTTCCACCCTTCGTAGACGACCCCCCAGGGGAACCGGTCGGAGTGCGGCAGAAGCTGCTTTTCGGTGAGCGGTTGCGAAATGCCCTGGTAACGGTAGTCCACCGAAAGCCGAACGCGGTTGGCCGTCGTATTCGGTATAGCCTTGTGAATCGTCAAGCTGTTGAAGAAAAGCACATCCCCCACACGAAAATCACTGCCTCGCCACTCGCCATCCAGCTTACTCATGTCCACACCGCTCGACCCGGGGCCAAGCGCTCGCCGCAGGGTGAGCAGCCCCAGTCTTTGAGACCCGGGAAATACGGCCAGACCCCCCAGTTTCCGCGGGCAGTCTCCCAGCGGAATCCACGCCGTCCAGCAGGCCTCTGTTCCCTGGATGTGTACGAAATCCTGATGCGCCGGCGTCGTGTAGTTAGATTTGGCGGGAAAACTGATGCGTCCGATCTTCTGCGGGTGTACGAACGTCGGCTCTCCAAACAGGTCGTCCAACACGCTGAGGATTTCGGCCGAATGGGCAAAGGTGTGGAAGGACTCGAGGCGCTGGAATTCGCAGAAGACGGGCAGAGACTCCTTGGATCCTTCTATGAACCCTGCATTGGAGGATGTCACGTCCGTCGTGGGTGTGCCATCATCCAGCCAACCGTGCCTCTGAAGGATACGCGCGAAATCCCGTCTAACCCGATGAACGGGCTTTTCCTTGAGCAGCCCTCGGAAGAAGAGATACCCGTCCCGCTCCGCGCGCTTCCGAAGCTTCGCCCGATCTTTCAGAATCTCATTGGACTTCAAGAACGGCTTCAAGTTCAGTACCCGGCTTTTCTTTTGTTTGGGCGACCACAAGGTTCGCCCAAACTTCGTGTTTTTCGTGGGATTTCGTGCCCTTTCGTGATCCAGCTTTTCAATCCACAATCCCCAATCCGCAATTGACTGACTCCGCCTCTACCTCAAGCCTAGCTCCACCTTCTTCTCAATCATCTCGCGGATCCGAGGTCGCTCGCTGCCGAGAAACGCATCACCGTGGATCTGGTCCCGCTGCGTACCCGACGATGCCTTCATGTGATTGACGACCCCTTCTCCCCAGATCCACTTCAGGTACTCGTCGTGGTCATCGGTCGTCGGCTCCGCGAAATAGTTCAGCGTCATCTGCCGCCGACCGGTTTCTCCGCCGACCGACGCGTGCCAGGTGTTCTGGTCGAAGAAAATCACATCGCCGGGATCTGTTTCCAGCGGAACTGCCGGGAGACCCTCCATGGAGACGCCGAACGGGTTCGCTTTTCCATCCGTCATCTGGGGCATAATCGCGTCGTGAAACGGCTGCTTGTGGGAGCCAGGAATCACGCGCAGACAGCCTGTGAGGCTTCGTAGGGGGTCCAGATAGAACGCGACCTTGGATCCGCATATAGTCTAACTCCGCCTGGCTCCTGGGTGCTCCGTCGGGGTGCCAGCTCTTGCTCCCCACGAACAGAGTGGCGTCAGAAATGAAGTAGATGAGATTCGGTCCCAGAAGCTGCTTCACCGGGCTATAGATACGATCATCGTCGATCAACTTCATCAGGGACGGCCGCATACTGCAGATCCCCAGCACCTGCTGGCGCTTTGGCCCCTCGAAGGGCTTTCCTCCGCGGTCCTCCTCCATCACATCGTCATACGCCTGACTGACCCCCGCCATCTCCTCGCGAGAAAACAGCCCCTGCAGCACGACATAGCCGAACGTCTCGAAATACGTAACCTGCTCCAGAGTCAGCTCGGTAGTCCGCTCATCCGTTGTCATGCTCTTCTCCGCTGGTCCATGGGTCAATCCGCAATCCCCAATCTGCATTCCGCAATTGACTCGCTCTTGTCTATATCAAACCCATCTCCACCTTCTTCGCGATCATCTTCTGGATCCGAGGCCGATCGCTGTTCAGCAACACGTCACCGTGAAGCTGATCCCTTTGCGTATGGGACCACCCCTTCATATGCTCGAAGGCACCCTTGTAGGTCCATTTCAGGTAATCGATGTGGGCCTCCGCCGTGGGGTCATTCGCGAAGTTCAGCGTCATCTGCCGCCGCCCCGTCTCCCCGCCGACCGACGCGTGCCACGTATTCTGATCGAAGAAGATCACATCTCCGGGTTCGGTCTCCAGCGGAACGGCCGGAAGGGCCTCCATGGAGACGCCGAACGGATTCGACTTTCCTTCCGTCATCTGGGGCATAATCGTGTCGTGATACGGCTTCTTGTGCGATCCGGGAATCACCCGCAGGCATCCTGTTTCGCTTCCAAGAGAGTCCAGATAAAAGGCGACCTTGATTCTGATGTAATCATACTCCGCCTGATTCCTGGGGGACCCATCCGGGTGCCAGCTCTTGCTCCCTACGAAGAGGCTGGCGTCCGATCCCAGGAAGATGAAGTTCTCCCCGAGCAGCTGTTTGATCGGTTCGTAGGTACGATCATCATCGATCAGCTGAAACAACCGAGGCCGCATGTCGCAGATGCCCATCACCTGCTGTCGCTTCGGCCCCTCGAACGGCTTCCCCCCGCGGTCCTCTGTCAACACATCGTCATAGTCCTCACTGATCCCCGCCATCTCCTCTGCGGAGAACAGCTCCCGAAGCACTACGTAGCCGAACGTCTCGAAATACGTAACCTGCTCCGAAGTCAGCTCTGTCGATCCTTTCGCTATAGCCATCTCCTACCTCCTCTGCTTAAATTTGGATTCATCGGTTCTGCTTCTCAGTCCGCAATCCCAAATCCCCAATCTGCATTTCATCATGCCTCTCTATAGATAGGCGTTTTCTCCACCGCTTCTGCAATCTGCTCGCTCGCGTAGGTCGCCTGCACCGGATCCGGAACGAGCTCGGTGTCCATACCCGTTATCTCCGCCCGAAGGTCGGTCTTTGCCTCCCGGATCTCCCGCATCTGATTCAGCCAACGAGCCCGCTTGGGGTCCCCGTCGGGATTCGAGTGCCAATCCCCCGGGCACAGCTCCGGATCATCCCACGGTGCAGCCGAATAGTCGATGTCCGCATTCATGATCAGCTGCCATCGCGTTGCCTCCATCTCCTCGGCATTCTCGGGGTAATGGTAGAAAACGGCCTCGCACATCTTCCTGTCTTCGAACCCACCCCAGCTGGCGTGCCAGAGACGGAGGTCGAACGCCAATACATCTCTGGGGTCGGTCTCGCACGGGTAGGAGGGAACGTTCTCCACCCCACCCAGAGCCTGCTTGACCGGGTGCGAACCTCCCAGCTTTTGTTTCGCCCGCACGTCGCGCAGGCCACTGTGCAGGGGGTCCAGGTGCGAGCCCGGGATCACCCTCAGGGCACCGCTGTCGGCACGCAGCGGCTGGAGGTAGAACCCAAACTTGATTCCGTACTGGCTCTTGTGAACGGTGTCCGGGTGCCATTTGGTCCCCTTATTCACGAAACGAATCCCACCCGGACAGTTTACGGCAAAGACATCGTCTCCGTAGATCTGTTCGGCAGCACCGGCAAATCTCGAGTCTTCCATCAAGGAGGCAAAGAAGGGCCCGTCCTCGCCCCTGAAACGGAAAATGTGTCGTTTGCTACCATCGAACGGGTCATAGCTCGAAGCACGTTCACACGCGTTGTCGAATTCCGCGTTGAGGGTCTCCACTTCCTCCTGCGAGAACAGGTCTTTCAATATCACGAATCCGAAGGTCCTGAAGTGCGCGAGCTGCTGTTCTGTCAACATGACAACCTCTCTTTCTCAGCACGCGTGTGGCCAATCTCCGTAATCCGCATTTCATCATGCCTCTCTATAGATAGGCGTTTTCTCCACCGCTTCTGCAATCTGCTCGCTCGCGTAGGTCGCCTGCACGGGATCCGGAACGAGCGTGGCGTCCATGCCGGTTATCTCCGCCCTCAGGCCGGTCTTAGCCTCCCGGATCTCACACATCTGATTCAGCCAACGTGCCCGCTTGGGGTTCCCCTCAGGGTTCGAATGCCAGCCTCCCGGAAACCGGTCGGGGTCATTCCACGGTGCCGCCGAATAGTCCTGATCCATATTCATGAGGAGCTGCCATCGCGTGGCCTCCATCTCTTCGGCGTTCTCGGGAGTGTGGTAGAAAACGACCTGGCACATCTTGCGGTCTTCGAAACCGCCCCAGCTGGCGTGCCAGAGACGAAGGTCGAAGGCCACGACATCTCTGGGATCCGTCTCACAGGGGTACGACGGGACGTTCTCCACTCCACCCAGGGCCTGTTTGACCGGGTGCGCACCTCCAAGCTTCTGCTTCGCCCGCACTTCACGCAGGTCGTTGTGCAGGGGGTCCAGGTGCGAGCCGGGGATCACCCTGAGCGCCCCGCTGTCGGCGCGCAGCGGCTGGAGGTAGAACCCGAACTTGACGCCGTGCTGGCCCTTGTGAACGGTGTCAGGGTGCCATTTGGTCCCTTTGTTCACGAACCGAATGCCGCCCGCACAATTCGTCGCAAAGAAATTGCCTCCGTAGATCTGTTCCGCAGTGCCCGCAAATCTAGGGTCTTCCGTGAGAGAAACAAAAAGGGGTCCGTCCTCGCCCCTGAAATTGAAAATGTGTCGTTTGCTGCCGTCGAACGGGTCATAGCTCGAAGCTCGTTCACCCGCGTAGTCGAATTCGGCGTTGAGCGTCTCCAATTCCTCCTCAGTGAACAGGTCCTTCAGGATCACGAATCCAAACGTCCTGAAGTGTGCGAGTTGCTGATCTGTCAACATGACTTCCCTGCCTTTCTCTGCGTCATCTGCGTCTCTGCGGTGATTCCCGATTTTGACTTTCCCGGTACCCAGTACCCGTGTTTTGTTTTCCCAGTACCATGTCCTCTACTTAAGCCCAAGCTCCACCAGCTCCGCCACCATACGCTTGATGCGCGGCCGATCGCTGTTGAGAAACGCCTCTTCGTGCACGTGGTCCCTCTGGGTATGGGACCACCCCTTCATATGCTTGAAAGCGTTCGTGTAGTTCCACCGCAGGTAGCCGATGTGATCCTCCGTCGTCGGGTTGGCGAAATAGCTCAGTGACAGCATGCGGCGGCCGATCCCCCCACCGAACGACGCGTGCCAGAGATTCTGATTGAAGAGTATCACATCCCCGGGATCGGTCTCCAGCGGGAAGGCCGGCAGATCCGCATCGCCAACGCCGAAAGGCTTCACGCTGCGGTCCGGCCGATTGAGCTGAGGCATAATTTCGTCATGAAACGGCTTCTTGTGAGAGCCGGGGAATACGCACAAACACCCCGTATCTTTCCGCAAAGGGTCAAGATAGAACCCAACCTTGACCCGATTGTAGTCAAACTCTGCCTCAGACCTCGGCGATCCATCGGGATGCCAGCTCTTGTTCCCGACAAAAAGGTTACCGACCGAGCTCCAAAACATAAAATTTGGTCCCAGCAACTGTTCGAGCGGCTCGTAGAGGCGTTCATCGTCAACGATCTGCATCAGCAGCGGCCGCCTCTCACAGAAGCCGTAGACCTGTTGCCGCTTCTCCCCCTTGAACGGCTGCCCTTGCCGGTCCTCCTCCGTCAATTCATTGAACTCACGGCCGATCGCTTCTATCTCCTCCGGCGAGAAAAGCCCCCGCAAAACGATGAAGCCAAACGTTTCAAAGTGCGCGACCTCTTCCGGGGTTAGCCTTGAACTCAGTTCCGCCGTTGCCATCGTATACCTCATTGTACTGACTGAAAACGGGCTCACCCAATAACTTTACTGACACGCAGGGGCCCGTCAACCCTTTCGTCCGGGCTAGTACCTCGACTCATCCGCTTCGTAAATCTCCCTGGACGAATCAACCGCGCTTTCTATTTCCTTCAGAAAGCCGAGGATCCCCCTCAGGATTGGGAGCAGGTCCGGCCTGACACTTTCATCGAGCGGTTGCCCGGTGTCGGCCCCATAGGCGTCTCCCGGCGCACTTTGCAGTATTTCCTGGGTCGTCCTGGGCATGTAAGTGGCCAGATACCCGTCAAAGCCAATCGATTTCAAAATCCTGAAGATCGCCTTGTAATCGGCGTGTCCCGTTCCGTGACGGCAATGATTCGTCTCATTCAGGTGAAAATGCCTGATGTGCGGGGCGGCCGCCCGCAGGGCATCCGGGATCGACCCCTCCTCGATGTTCATATGAAACACGTCGGGCTGAATGCCCAGGTTGTCCAGTTTCAGCTCGTTGATGTAATTGATTGCCTCGTAAATCGTCGTGAGCACACCTGGGATTCCCTCGTAACAATTTATAGGTTCCAGGAGTATGGTGATCCCGCGCTCGCTGGCATGCCCGCAAACTTCCACGATGGACTCACGGAAGTTTTGCCGCAGGGTTTGGATGGGTTCTCGAGGGAACGGAAGCTCGGGGACTGCGGGCTGCGCCGCGCACATCTCGATGAACCGCGCCCCCACATCCGAGGCCAGATCAACCGTGTCCTTTGCATACTGCACGGCCCTTCGCCGGCTATCGCTGTCCGTACTCGCCAGGTTCCGCTCCTCACCGGCATGATAATAACCCCAGGCCGCCAGCACCTCCGGCGCGTCGAGGCCGACCTCCTCGACCATTTTCCGCCACTGCCGGCCGTCCATTCTCGTCGGATCGCCAGGCAAGTCGATTCCGTCATAGCCAGCTTCTACGGCGGCCTCAAGAACCTCTTGCGGCGTTTCCAGAACATTGTATCCGACCCACGGCAGTGTGTCGCAATTGAGGCTGTACTTGAACGGCATGTTGTAGGTCCCCTACTCAGTAGATCATAAATCCGAGAATGTCTCTTTCTTCCGGGGTGAGGTTTGCGATCTGCTCGGGCGTCAGTTTCTTGACCTCGGAATATTCCGGCGGCCAGTCGTAGAGTCCGATCAAACTATGCATCTCCGGCGACATCCGGTCCAGCACCTGCGGCGGAATTACGTGTTCAACGTTGATCGTTCCCCGAATCCACCTACGGTGATAAAACCCAATGATGGAATGGCGGACGTGGTCGCTGTGGTTTCTACCGCTCGCGTGCCAGAGCGCTGCGTCCCAGACGACGCACGACCCCGCCGGGCCGACCGCTCTTGCCTGTGGCACATCCGATAGGTCCGCTTCCGGGTCTGGAACCTGGTTCAACTTGTGCGTGCCGGGCCAGACAACGGTCGCACCGTTGTCCTCGGTGAAATCGACCAGGAACCAGGCCGTGTTGACCGCCATAGGGTAATGGTGTGAGCTGCCCTCGAAAGGCAGGACGCTGAACGCCTCGCGATCCACGTGTATTTGAAAGCCACGTCTTGCCTCCCGACCGCTGCTCGGCAGAATCGACCGCGCATGGGTCTCGGTCACAACCATATCTTCGCCAAGCACGCATCGGCAGACCGCTGTGACCTTGGGATTCCTGTAGAATTCCTCGAAGTACGGATGCTTCGCGAACAGGTGGTGAACGCCCAGGGCGTGATCGGTCTGACCCTCGACCTTCCGCGCGACTTCGCGTTCACGCTCGTAGACCTCGAGAATCGCCGTTGTCGAATCCCGAACCTGATCCGCACTCAACGTATCCGGTATGATCGTATAGCCCTGGACCTCGATCTCCTGCGCGTACTTCACGGCATCAAACGTGTCGTCATCAATCCCAACCGAATCAGCAATACTCATGTGGCATCCTTACGAGGCTACTCCCTGACTGCTCGACGTGAGTCTTTCGTTGGTCAGTATTTGGCGAACGGGTGGCTGGAGCTTGAAGACCCGGCACGCGTTGTCACTCAGGATCTTGCGTTTCCAGTCATCGCGTATCGGCAAATTCAGGATACGCTCGATCCGGTCGGCGTCGTAGTGCGGCCAATCGGTCGAGAAGAGCAGGCGGTCCTGGGCGCCGATGCCGTCCAGAAGGGCAACAAGCGCTTGAGGGTCGTCAGGCGCTTCAAGGGCATGAGAGGTGACGTATACTTGCCGGCGGATGTACTCGCTTGGCTTGGATTCGTAGAAAGGCACTTCGTGACGCAGCCAGCGGTACTGCTGGTCGAGACGCCAGCTGACAAACGGCAACCACGAGACCCCGCACTCGGTGAACACGATCTTCAGATCGGGAAACCGCGCCAGCACACCCGTCGTGACGATGCTGGTCAGGTTCGCCATCGCGCCAAACGGCTTTGAAATCGTCTGCTTGGCCAGCGCGGTATCAAACTGGTCAAGCTGGTAGGGAAAGGCCGAGCGAACCTGCGTATAGCCCTGAAGGACGACCGGGAGACCAGCCGCCTCCGCCGCCGCATAGATTGGATCGTACTGGCGATGACCCCATAGCGGATAAACGCCGGCCGTGGGCAAATAGACCGCGGCGAAGCCGTCAACGTTCGCATGCCGCTCGATTTCGTGCGCCGATGCCTTCGGGTCTTGGGATGCGACCATTATCGCCCCAAAGATGCCCCGGGCCGGATCCAGCCATCGCTCCCTCAAATAGCGGTTGTAGGTCTCTGAAATAGCGACTGGATACGTAGCGTCCTGTCCAAAAGCCGTGCTCAGCAACCGACCGCTGAAGATAATCGCTGCATCGATTCCATTCTGATCAAGGTCTGCCCGCAGTTGTGCAGCGTCGCGTATGACGTGTGGCTCCTGCCCGACGTCCTCAGTGAGGGGTGGCTCAAACAGGGTCAGCGGCGAGTAGCCAGGTGCGTCCAGCCAGCGTTCGGGGAGCTGATGCGCCTCCAACGCCAGGCGTAGGTTTCCTTCAGCAAAACCGGCTAATTCTTTCGGGTCTTCGTGGATGTGTACGTCAGCGTCGATGATCGGGTAGTCAGGTCGAAACGCTGTCTGCGAATCAGATGCTGCCACTGGCTGCTTCCTCCTCACTTTGCGCTAGAGAACGACCTTGATTTCGTCGCCCTCGACCTTGACGGAATAATGACGCAGACGAACTTTTGGATAGGCGAGGCACTGCCCGGTCGTGATGCGAAACTCGAGCCCATGCCAGGGGCAGCCGAGGATCTCACCATCGTGAAACCACTCGGGCTCCCAACCCGTGTCTGCGTTCGCAATCATGGCGCCGCCGACCTTACCGGTAGCGACTGGACCCGACTGATGCGGACAGATGTTGCGCAGCGCGTAGTAGGCGTCGCAAATGTGAAAAATGCCGATCTGGACGCCCCCGATCGTAACGATCTTCCGACCTCCCGGCTTGAGTTCACCCACACGGGCGACGACGTGTTCGCTTCCCCGGGCAGGCCGTCGCTGTTTCGCTTGAAGGGTGCTATCTTCTGGCGGCCGGGTGGCCATCAGAGCGATTCTCCCGAGCGAGACGCTCCCTGATACTTGATCGGGACCTTTATTCTGGGCATCAGCCTCAGCGCGTTGGCCCCCATCAGCTTCCGCTTCATTTCGTCAGAAACCGGAAGTTTAAACACAACACTGGGGTGGTCGAAATCGTGGTGGGGCCAGTCAGAGGCGAACACCGTCGTATCTTCGCCGTCGTAGATACGGATGATGTCAACCAGGTCCTGCCGGTTTTCCGGTTCTTCGACCGGTTGGGTTGAGAAGTAGAACTTTCGCATCCATTTACTGGGCCGGTCGTTGAAGTGGGGCCACAGACGACGGTTCTCGGCGTGTTCCTTATCCAGCCTCATTCGCAGGAATGGCACCCAGGTGAGGCCGGACTCGGCGAAGCAAATCCGCAGGTCAGGATAGCGCACGGGGACGCCGGTTTCCATCATGTTCATCCAGTTGCCCATCATCGCAAACACGTGATTGACAGTGTGAGAGCTAATGTTCGTGTAGAACTGCTCGCAGTTGAAGGGGAATCCCGATCCAAACCCACCGACCGAATGAAGGAATAGCGGCAGATCGTACTGCTCGGCGGCCTCGAAGATCACATCGTACTTGCGATGGCCCCACATCGGGTAGACTTCGCTGGTCGGGAGGTAGACGCCGGTGAACCGGTCGTCACCTGCCCAACGAGCGATCTCACGCGCGGCCTCCTCCGGGTCCTGGGGTACTGCGATAATCGTCGCATACAGGTCGTTGTCTTCGTGTAACCAATGATCCTTGATCCAGCAGTGGTAGGCCCTTGCAATCGCGCTGGCATAGGAGGCATTGGGCAGCGCCGCGATCTTCAAGAAATGATCGGGGAAGATGACGCCGACGTCGATCGATAGGGCATCCAGCTCACTCCGCATCTGCTCGGCATTCCAGACGATCTGCGTGCGCTGGCGAGCCAGGCTGGGCAAAACAGAACCAAGCTGCTCAGGCTGGTTGATCGGGGCGAATCCGGGGCGGTTGAGGTAGCGGTGCGCGACGCGGGTCAGGTTCTCCATCGCTGGACGCCATTCAGCGTCCATGTAGGGGGCAAGCGTTTCCGGAGTCTCGTGCGCGTGCACGTCGCAATCAACGATCAACACATCATCGAGAGCCAGCCGTTTGGGCTTCGCAACAGTCATTTCCGAGGACCCCCTGCGTTCTAGACTGCCGATTAAACACCGCAGCAGCCTACAGGTGTCAGCACACCTCTTTCAGTGCCTGAATCAGTCTCTTTATCCGCGGAGAATTCACATCGATACCGTGGATGTTCAAGCTGGTCTTTCGGTAAGCGTCGAACAAACCATCGAAGCGTGCTTCCAACGCGGCAACCATCTCTGAGGATGTTCCAGGCAACGCCTCTTCCTCCTTCTGCTGCCGCTCTCGGTCCCGTGAGCGTGCCCAGGAGCCGCAGTATATGTACTCCACGTTGGTCTCGCCCGGATTCATCAGTGCGTGTAGCTCAGTGGGATCGAGCCAGAGTGCAGTGCCCGGAGACTGGGGTCGGAACTCCTGTCCCATCCAGTGCCAACAATCGCCTCGCTGGATGTACCAGATCTCATCCACAACAGGGACGTGGTTGTGGGGTTGGCCGAACTTATGCGGCGGAATATCCCCGAAGTGGACCTCGCCGACTGGCCCTCTTGCGATGTAGTTCCAGTGGGATTGATAGAAAGCGCCCCTTTCGGTGCCCACGTGGTCTTCGGTCCAGTGAGTGAGAACGAACTCTCGATCCGTCGAAGCCGGCGGCCGGCGACCAAAGATGAGCTCCAGTTCCACCGAGCCAACGTTCTTGAAATGATGATCGATCCCAGCCGGTACAGTAAATGAAGATCCCGCGCGGATCGGAAAGTCTTGTCCTTGGACGACAAGGTGCCCCTCGCCGCTGGCGACACACATACTTTCGACTTCACCCTCGTATACGACGGGCTCCGTTGTTACACCTGGAATCACCACTGCCCGGCCATAACAGTTGAAGTCGAAACAGACCTCCCCAGTTTCGGCATTGGGCTGATCGTCTTGACGTCGGGTGAAAATCCGCCATTCGCGCAACCGCCGATTGTTGACGATGGGGCAATCCATCCAGTGACGTATGATCATGATTCTATCCTAAGCCGCCAGACTGGCGCTCAAGCGCGAGACAGGCTCCGGCCTGGCGCTGGGGCCCACGACTACGATTTTACGTCCTGCTCAATCTCGCGCACCCGATCCACCATGTCTTTTGTGGCCGCAAAGAGCGTTCCCCAATCGCAGTTCAACTGTACCCAGCTCAGGCCTTTGTCGATGAAGTCCCGGACGCGCTGAGGGTCGAACCCGGCGCCCACGCCCACCGGAATCTGCCGCGCCTTGCACTTCTCGATCACCGTGTCTATGGCCTTCAACACATCTGGGTGAGCCGTCTGCCCCAACATGCCCATGGAGCCGGACAAATCATTGGGGCCGAGCATGATAGAATCGATGCCGGGCGTGTCCAGGATCGCGTCGAGGCTGTTGACCGCGGCGATGTCTTCAATCTGGATCCACACCATGGTCTGCTCGTCCGCATCCTTGAGAAACTCCTGCTGGGAGATCCGGCCGTACCCGATGCCGCGGGCCGGGCCAAAGCCGCGGACACCCTTCGGCGGGTACTTGCATCCGGAAATGGCAAGCGCCGTCTCCTGCTCGTTGGTGATGCGCGGAATGATGATGGCAGCAGGGTGCAGCTCGAGAATGGGCTTGATCACCACCGGGTCATAGGTCGGCACCCGAAGCACCATAGGGACGTCCTGCCCGCGTGCAACCATCACGTGCGCCAGCGCCTGGTGGAGGTTCAGTAGGCCGTGCTCCAGATCGATGAAGATCATGTCGATTCCGGTTTCGCACGTCAGCTCGGTCACGGCCGGGTCGGCGAAACTGACACTGGTGCCGATGACCACTTCACCGCGGGCCCACTTGGCCCGGATCTTTTCAACGCCGTTCATAGTCCACCTCCGACTTCTCCGCTCTCATCTTGCGTACCAACTCCTGAGCCCGACAAAACGTGGTACTCCTCTCTTCCAACATTCGCCGGCGAACCTCGTCTAGAACCTCCGGCGTCGGGTGCGTGGTCACATAGAGTGCACGCCCCGAAAGGGTTTCATCAATTTGCTGGCAGACGCGGCGTACATCCGGCCCCAGCGTATGGGCGAGCCAGCTGGCCGTGTCGCTGGCGGGCTGATAACGAAAATCGCACGATAGCCGAATTCGATCGGAGTGATTCGACAAACCCCGGTGCGCCGTCCGATTGGCGAATATCACTGCGCTGCCAGGACTGTAATCCGCCGCAGCCCACTCAAGCTCGCTGGCATCCAGCCCATAGTCATCCGACTCGACATCTTTGGCCGAGCTGGACACGCTGCCTGCGCTCTTCAGCAGGCCCAAGGTGTGCGACCTCGGCGCAACCGCCAGACCACCGATCGTCGAATCAATGTGCATCAGCGAAATCCAGCAGGTGTAGAAGCGGCCGGCCTTGTAGCCCAACTTGGGATCGCCATCCTGATGGGCACCGATACCCTGAGCCGACGCCGTTTCCGGGTTGGGGTAGACAAGGCGAACCAACTGCTGCTCCCAGACCTGAACCGGTCCTTCACAAACAGCCTCCAGGACGGCGACCGTCTCCGGAGACTCAGCGAGCCTTTGAAACGATTCAAGCCGCACGATCTTGTCGTAGACGGCCATGTATTCCGCTTCCGTCGGCTGGGGCCCGCCGCTCCACATCGGGTCCGGCGCACCATCATCCTCGATGATGTAATGCGCTCGCAGGATCGCCATGATGTCCTGTTTGACCTCGAGCGCTCGCTGCGGATCGACCAGTTGCCCAAAGAACAGATAGCCTTCGGCTTGCATTCGCTCCCGTAGAAGCGGCGCGTTCTCCGCGTCGATCATCGAGTCGATCATCGGTGAAAGATCAGACGGTGGCATCACAGTAATCCACTAAAAGGTCGCACTTAAGCGTCACGCAGATTTTGGAAAGCTTGGATGCCGATGCGGGCAGCATCCCCCAGCAACTTGTAATCGGTACCGTAAACCTGAAAGGTAAAGCCCTCCTCGCGTCGACGCCGCAGGTCCTCTGGCGTGCTCGATCCAATCCCGATCGCCACCCCACTCTTCTTGCATACGGCCAGCGCCCTTTCGATCGCCGCATCGATCTCTTCAAACGGCATCTGCATCGGGTTCAAACCCATCGATAAGCACAGATCAAAAAGACCCAAGAAGAGCGCGTCTACTCCTGGCACGGACACGATCTCTTCGAGGTTTTCCAGCGCCTCTTTCGTTTCCAGTATCAGGGCCACCAGAATGTTTTCATTTGCAGATGCAAGATAATCGTCGTAATCCAGCGTGTAGTTCGAGGCGCGCAGGGGACCAAAGCCGCGCATACCTTCGGGAGGATAGCGCGTGGCGCTCACAATCGCTTCGGCTTCCGCCGCCGTTCGGACCATGGGTACGAGGATACCCATCGCGCCGATGTCCAATGCTCTTTGGATCGTGACCGGATCTGCCGACGGCACGCGGGCAATGGGAATCGTCTCGCTGCCGTTCATCGCCATCAGCATGTGCTCCACCTGCGCCGAATCCAATGCGCTGTGTTCGGTTTCGACAACGAGCCAATCGTAGCCCGCGTGCGCCATCAATTCCGCCACGTTTGGGCTGCCGAGGCCCAACAGCGCCCCGATCGTCGGCTCGCCGGCTCGTAATTTCTGGCGGACCCAGTTTTTTCGCATCGGTAGTTTTTGCCCTCTCCGGAACCCGGTCTAACAGCAGCCAATATACAACATTTCACCAGCAAAGAAAGTCCCGGACACAGCCTTAGACGAGGCTCTCCAGCACCTTCTTCGCCGAGGCCAGGCACTCGCGCTGCCCCTTCCCCTCGAGCATCACCTCGATCCTCGCCTCGTCCCCCAGGAAGAACTGAAGCGGGAGAGGGGAGCGCCTCACCATCTCCTCCACATTCCCCCGACTCAGCATCCGTTCCGGCGGAAAGGTCACCGT
Organism: Candidatus Latescibacterota bacterium; assembly: GCA_965248435.1. GTDB lineage: Bacteria > Latescibacterota > UBA2968 > UBA2968 > CBDFJH01. Next base: position 3,097,374 of record OZ252100.1, on the reverse strand, counting down.
CAGCGACTCCCTGATCTGAACCGCGCTCAACCGGAGCTGCCTCGCCAGAATCTTGACCTGAATCGTGTCCAGCAGGGCAGCGGCAGGACCTGGGAGGGGTCCGAACCGGTCCTCCAGCTCTTCCTCGACTGCGAGTACTTCGACCGTCCTTTTAACCTGACCCAGGCGCTGGTAGAACTCCATCTTCTGGTCTGGATCCGGCACGAAATCCTCCGGGATGAACGCAGAGACGGAGACCTGCACATCGGGTTCAATCGCGGGATCGATCTCCTCCCCCTTGATCTCCCGAACCGCCTCGTCCAGCAGGCGACAGTACAAATCAAACCCGATGGCAACGATATGCCCGTGCTGTTGGACGCCCAGGAGGTTTCCTGTCCCCCGAATCTCCAAGTCACGCATCGAGATGTGAAATCCGGATCCAAGGTCTGAAAACTCCTCGATCGCCCTCAGCCGCTTCACGGCCGTTCGCGAAAGCGTCTTCCACGACGGAATCAGGAGATAGGAATAGGCCTGGCGGTTGGAGCGACCAACACGACCTCGCAGCTGATAAAGCTGCGCGAGGCCGAGCCGATCCGCCCGGTTCACGATCAGCGTGTTCACACTCGGGATATCCAAGCCGGACTCGATGATCATCGTGGAAACCAGGCAGTCATACTTCCCTTCCAGAAAGTCGACCATCACTTTCTCGAGTTGTCGTTCCGGCATCTGACCGTGTCCCACCCCGAACCTGATCTGTGGCAGCAGCTCCTCCAGGAAATTCAATACTGCCGGCATCGACTGCACCCGGTTGTGCACGAAGTAGACCTGGCCTCCCCGGTCCACCTCCCTCAAGATGGCCTCAGCAACCCGTTCGTCGCTGAACGGCAGCACTTCCGTGCGAATCGGCAGCCGGTCTTTGGGCGGCGTCTGAATGATCGACATGTCCCTTGCCTTCATCAGCGACATGTGAAGCGTCCTTGGGATCGGGGTCGCCGTCAAGGTCAGGACATCCACGAGTCGTTTCAACTGCTTCAGGCGCTCCTTCTGCCGAACCCCGAAACGATGCTCTTCGTCGATCACCAGGAGACCGAGATCTTTAAAGGTCACATCCTTGGAGAGTAGCCTGTGCGTGCCGATGGCCACATCCACGTGACCCGAATTCAGCCTATCCACGACCCTTTGCTGCTCCGCTTTCGTCCGAAACCGACTCAATACATCGATCGTTACGGGCAGGTCGTGCATGCGCTCCTGAAAAGTCCGGAAATGCTGCTGGGCGAGGATTGTCGTCGGCGCAAGGATGGCTACCTGCTTCCCGTCAGACACCGCCTTGAAAGAGGCGCGGATCGCGACTTCCGTCTTTCCGTATCCCACATCGCCGCAAATCAGCCTGTCCATCGGCGTAGCCCGCTCCATATCTCCCTTCATATCCACGATCGCCTGGAGTTGATCCCGCGTTTCTTGATAGGGGAATGAAGCCTCCAGGCCCTTTTGCAGCGACGTATCCTGGGAAAAGGCGATACCCGGCCTCGCCTTCCGCTCAGCGTAAAGGGAAACCAGCTCTGCCGCCATTTTGAAGATTTCCTTCTTGGTACGCGCCTTCAGGCGTTCCCAGGCGGCCGTGCCGAGTTTGTTCAGGATGGGGACAGCGCCTTCCTGGCTGGTGTACTTCTGAACGCGATCCATCTGTTCCACGGGGACGAACACGCGGTCGCCATCTCTATAGTGGACCTTCAGGCAGTCCCGGCTGACGCCGTCAACCGTAAGGTGTTCGATCCCATCATAGCGGCCGATCCCATAATCCACGTGAACGACAAAATCGTTCCTTTGGAGGGCGGAAAGCGTTTTTATCGGCGTGCTGTCCTGGAAACGGCGGTACCGGCGTCGTCTCAGATTCCGGCTGTAAATCTCGTGGTCGTTCAGGACAAGCACGCGGGATGGGGCATACGCGAAACCGCCGTGAAGCGTCCCGACGTAGATCGAAACCAAGCCTGCGCGCTCTTCCAGAAGTTCCTCGAAGCGCGCCTGCTGTCCACGGCTTTCGCAAAGGAGCGCGATTTCGTAATCCTTCCGCCAGAACTGGTCAATGTCCTCCATAAGAACCTGGAGGTGGCCCTCATAGCGCCGCCCGCCTGTACCCGCAAAGTCGATCACATCTCCATCCCCTCCTCCCACGGGCCGAATCAAAACGCGCCGCATCCCCTGGAGCCTTTTAACAACCACGTCCGGGTTCCGCATCGCCCCTTCGGCAGGCAAAGGCTCAGGTTGACCACGGTGCGGCACCTGCCGTTCTGCGGTCCGGGCAATCTGGGTCCACAGCTCCTCCACAGATGCAGGGAGGGCTTCTGGATCATCTACAACGACGACACAGCCCTCGGGCAGGTGATCTAGAAGGCTCGTCTCTTCCCCATAGAGGATCCCGATATAGTGCTCGAGGCCGTCGAACAACCCCTGGTGTTCCAGTGTCTCCCGCAGGATCGGAAATTCGACACCGAACCGCTCCTCGGCAAGACCCAGGTTTGTCTCCATGCGCTCTGCAAGGGTGTCGCCAAGAACAGCCTCCCTACACGGCAGCATCCGACACGACTGGATCTCTTCCACGGATCTCTGCGAGGTCAGGTCGAACCGTCGGATGGAAGTGACCTCGTCTCCAAAAAACTCCACGCGCAGTGGGTGAGAATGACCGAACGAACAGACGTCCAGGATGCCCCCACGGACGCTGAATTGACCCACGCTATCCACCATCGGCACCCGCTCGTAGCCGATTTCAACGAGATGCGCAGTGAGACGTTCCAGCGAAGTCTCTTTTCCGACCTTAACGGATTGAACCGCTCGATCGAAAACCTCCGGAGGGATCGTATGCCCTGTCAGCGCCCCGACCGGCGCGACGATGATGCCGTCCCTACCCTCCCGGGCCTGCTCCAGTGCCTCGATCCGGAGCCCCATCACGTCCAGGTGAGGAGATCGCCCGTCATAGGGTGATACACCCCAGGCAGGAAAGAACCCAACGCGTTCGGACCCCAGAATTCGCTCCAAATCATCTCGCAGCGCGTCGGCCTTGTCGTCATCCGAACAGACGAGCAGGGCGGGTCCCGATACGGCCTCCTCCACACAAGTGGCCGCGAATGCCGAGAGCGATCCGGATGCCCCTCGGATCGAAATCTCCTGCACACCCGACTCAAGCCGTGAAGCGAGCTCCAGAAACGGTCCGGAATGTTTCATCCGGTTATATAGTCGTTGAACGGACACGATTTCCTTCTTCGCGGGTGAGCGGTCGGGTTCTTGCGCCAACCACAAAAAAACTCGACGTCTGCAACCTCAGACGTCGAGAGGACTGAATGGATCGAATGAAAGCTGGCGGGGCAGACGGGACTCGAACCCGCGACCTCCGGCGTGACAGGCCGGCACTCTGAACCGACTGAGCTACTACCCCACACCCTTCAGGCATAACCCCTCTTTGGGTAATCTCAAGAGGTGCCACAGGCAATGAAGGGCTAAACTTAACAAACCGCGCTGTATGCTGTCAAGATTTTTCGCAACTACCGAAACGAATCAAGCGGGGCAATCAAAGACGCTTGCCATTGCCCCTGTTCGCCCATTGTCGTATATTCGAAATCCTGCAGCGCCCAAACCACGGAAATTTGAAATGGGACGTTCGGAGACAGTCGGAATCGGGATTATCGGCCTTGGCGTCGTCGGCAGCGGTGTTGTGAGTATCCTTCAGCGTCGAACCGACGACTTCCGCGATGTCCGCGGTCTGGACCTGAAAATCCAGCGCGTCGCAGTCAGGGATCGAACAAAGCCCCGGTCGGTGGAGTTGCCACGGGAGGCTTTGACCAACAGCCCGGAAGAGGTCGTAAGCGATCCGAACGTTCAGATCGTTGTCGAATTGATGGGTGGGACGGAGCTCGCTCACACGCTGTGTCTTCAGGCCCTCGAGGCAGGTAAAGACGTGGTCACCGCCAACAAGGCCCTCCTTGCAGAACGGGGGGACGACCTCTTCGAGGCCGCTGACCGAAATGGCGTTGAACTGGCGTTCGAGGCCAGCGTATGCGGAGGCATCCCCATTATCCGCAGTCTTTTGGACGGCTTAGCCGCGAACCGCGTGGAGTCGATCTTTGGCATTCTGAACGGTACGTCGAACTACATACTGACTCGCATGACCGACCAGGGACGCAGCTTCGATGAGATGCTCGTGGCCGCCCAGAAAGAGGGCTATGCGGAAGCCGATCCCACACTCGACATAGACGGAAGCGACGCTGCTCAAAAGCTCGCTTTGCTTTGCCGGATCGCTTTTCGCGTCAGCCTCTCACCGGAACAGATCCTCAAAGAGGGGATATCGCACATCACACCCTTGGATCTCGAATTCGCCAGGGAGCTCGGCTACACGATCAAGCTTCTCGCGGTCGCAAAAGCGTCAGAGCGGCGCATCGAAGCCAGAGTTCACCCAGCCCTCCTGCCGGCTTCTGCACTCCTCGCCAATATCAAGGATGAATTCAATGCCGTGGAGGTCGTCGGAGACGCGGTCGGGCCCCAGGTTTTCCACGGCCGAGGCGCCGGGCAGCTTCCGACGGCGAGCGCCGTCGTCGCAGATATCCTGGACGTTGCTAAGCACAGCTTGTCAGGCAGGGGCGTTCAGCGTCCCACACTGGCCGACCTTCCGGCAGCACGTGTCGTGCCTCCTCAAGACCTCGAAATCAGCTTTTACTGTCGGTTTACTGTCCACGACAGGCCCGGGGTCCTGGCCCAGATATCCAGAATCTTTTCCGATCACGGGATCAGTATCGCAACGGTTATTCAGCAAGGACGCTCTGAAACCGAGGAAGGAACCGTCCCACTCATCATGACCACGCACGAAGCCAAAGAGGCCGGGATGCGTAAGTCCATGCAGGAGATAGGGAACCTGCCCGTCGTCACCGAAGACCCGCAGGTCATTCGCATCGTTCAGCCTTAGGAGCGCCTTCAATGAGTGTTGAGCTGGTTACAGGTCTCGTACTCGTCGTCGCGATGCTGGCCAGCGTACTCGTTAAATACTTGACGACGATCCGCGTCGTGCGCGTCCGGGAACGGCTGGCCTCCGTCGAATCTGAAGTGCGCACCCTCCGCAGCCACCTGAAGACGGTTACGAACGAAAAGATCATCGCGCAGGGAAAGGAAAGGAATGTCACCAGACGGAAGGATCGGCTGGAAAAACGCATCCCGAAACTGGATAAGGAACTCAAAGACCTCGAGGGAGGATAACGTCACCATCTAACGGAAGAACAGCGAGTGACCAAATTATAAAAAGGCCCCGGGTTTCTGCGCCGGTGCCTTTTCTGCTTCGACCAGGAAACCTGAGCCTACGACCTGGGAGCCGCTTCTTCCGTTCCCCGTTTCAAAAGCATCAGGAACTCCGGCTCCAGGTCTTTCCTTTCCCGTGGCCCTATATGTTTTCTGAAGATGTATCCATCCTGATCGATGATAAACGTCGTAGGCATCATCATCACACTCCCATCGCCCATTTGGGGTTCCCCCTCCCCTACCCCGTCCACCGTAGGAATCCCCTCTACGGCAGACCAGATCCGATTGATCTTCTGAACTTCCGAGTAGTCCTTTACCTTCGCGATCGGGTAGTCCATGCCCGCCTCTCGGCAGAACTCCTGTATGTAGTCCGGGTCAGCTTCAAAGTCCATCGAGACACCGACCACTTGCACGCCTTTGTCCTTGTAATCTCGGTAGAGGTCCACGAAGTGAGGAATTTCAGCAATGCAAGGGGGACACCAGGTGGCCCAAAAGTTGACGACCAGAACCTTCCCACGGTAGTCCGAGAGGCGGATCGTCTCTCCGTCCAGACACTTCAGACTCAGTTCGGGCGCGGATGCACGGCTGACCTCGCTCTTCGCCGTTACCTTCTCCGCTCCCTCCAGACTCGGCTCTTCACAAGAGAGCAATAGGGGCAGCGGAGCGATCCCAAGCAGGACGCAGAACAGGGGGAATTTCCGTCGATCGCTGAACAAAGCCCTTATCCTCAAATCGAGTTGAAGCCGGTGTATCCCTTCTGACAAGGCCAGAAGCGCCTGCCAAGGGAGACTGTTCAAAACAATTAGAGCAACCCTTATGCCAAATAGGCTGCCCGGGGGCCCGAACTTCCTCTGAATCAGACATTTCGGGCGTTATCCACAGTTGTCGAAAGACTGACCGCCACGACCCGCCCAATCGAGCAGGCCTCCAGCATAACCCTATCGAGTCCCCTCTCTTCCGTTCCCATCAGAGTCCGAAAGGCCCCCTCCATCCTCCCCTTCACGGTCAGTCCCGCCTTCCGGCGCGGCACCCCCGTTCCCCCTCACAATCCGGGCAACCCCGAAGACCCTGTCGCCCGCTTCCAAGTTGATCAGCTTCACCCCCTGGGTGTTGCGGCCGATCGAGCTAATGTCCCGTATCGGCTGTCGAATCAGGATACCGCCCTGAGAGATGATCATCAGTTCGTCGTCATCCACAACCTGAATGATCGACACGACGTCTCCGTTCCGCTCCGTCGTCTTGATGTTGATCACACCCTTACCCCCGCGACGCGTGTGGCGATAATCCGAAACATGCGTTCGCTTTCCATAGCCGTTTGCACACACCGTGAGTAAACTCCCCTCTCCCTCCCCTGAGACGACCGTCCCGATGACGGAGTCCTCACTTCCCAGGGAAATCCCCCTCACACCTTGAGAGCCACGGCCGGTATCCCTCACGTCCCCTTCCGAGAAGCGAATGGCCAGACCCTTCTGCGTACCCATGATCACTTCCCGCTTCCCATCCGTGAGGGCAGCCCCGATCAGCTGATCCTCTTCCAGAACGTGCATCGCGATGATCCCACCCCGTCGTGGCCGGCTGTATGCGGACAGCGCGGTCTTCTTCACTAACCCCTTCCGCGTCACCAGCATCAGGAAGTGGTCTTTATCAAACTCCTTGACGGGAACGATCGCTGAAATCTTGTGACCAGAGCCGATATCGATCAGGTTAACGGCAGGTCTGCCCCGCGAGGTCCTCGTCCCCTGAGGAATTTCGTGTACCTTCAGCCAGTGGCAACGACCCCGGTCCGTCATAAACAGGATGAAGTGATGGGTGGAGGCGATGAATAGATGTTCGACAAAGTCTTCATCTTTCGTACTCATCCCCGTCACCCCTCGTCCCCCCCGATGCTGCTGTCGATATGTCACAACCGGAATCCGCTTGATGTATCCGGCGTGCGAGACCGTAATCACCATGTCCTCTTCGACGATCAGGTCCTCGACGTCAAACTCAGAACCCGAGAGCACGATCTCGCTTCTTCGGTCATCTTCGAACTTTTCAGCAATCTCCCTGAGTTCGGACTTGATGATTTCCATTCGCTTTGGACGGCTTTCCAGGATAGAACGCAGCCGCTCGATTTCCTGGATCAGCGCCTCATACTCTTCCTCGACCTTTCTCTGCTCCAGGTTCGTCAGCCGTTGCAGCGTCATCGAGAGAATGGCCTGTGCCTGCCGCTCCGATAGCTCCAGCCTCTCCATCAACGCCGTCCGTGCCTCCCCTGGATCTTCAGACCCTCTAATGATCTTGATGACCAGATCGATGTCTTCCAGAGCCGCCTTCAATCCCTCGAGGATGTGGGCCCGGTCCTCGGCCACCCGAAGTTCATACTGCATGCGTCGGACGACCACCTCGTGGCGGTGGTCGATGAAGCACTCTAGAAGTTCCTTGAGGTTCAGGCGTTTGGGCTGGCCACCGACCAGGGCGATCAGGTTGGCCGCGAAGGTGGCTTCCAGCTGGGTAAACCTGTAAAGCTGGTTCAGAATCACCTCGCCATTCCCATCCCGCTTCACCTCCACGACAATTCTCATTCCTTCGCGGTCCGATTCGTCCCGGATATTCCCGATTCCGGCGATCCTCTTATCCCGCACCAAGTCAGCCATCTTCTCCAGCAGGTTAGATTTGGCGACCATGTAAGGGATTTCCGTAACCACGATATTCTCGCGGCCGTTCTTCAGCGTCTCCAGATGCGCCCGGGCGCGAATGTGGATATGCCCCCTGCCGGTCTTGTAGGCCTCTTTGACACCGCTGATCCCGTAGATGATGCCCCCGGTCGGAAAATCAGGAGATTTGACATACTCCATCAAACCATCAATACCCAGGTCCGGATCGTCGATCAAGGCGACCAGTGCTTCCACGACCTCGCCAAGGTTGTGTGGGGGAATGGCCGTCGCCATACTCACCGCGATTCCGACGGCCCCGTTGCAAAGGAGGTTGGGGAAGCGCGCAGGGAGCACGGAAGGCTCCTCGATCCGCTCGTCGTAGTTCGGCTTGAAGTTGACGGTCTCTTTATCGATATCCGTCAGCATCTCGAAACCAGGCCCGGCCATCCGCGCCTCGGTGTAGCGCATCGCTGCAGGCGGATAACCGTCAATCGACCCGAAGTTGCCCTGACCGTCGACGAGCGGGTAGCGCATCTTGAAGTCCTGGGCAAGATTCACAAGGGTTGGATAGACAATCATTTCGCCGTGGGGATGATAGTTTCCAGAGGTGTGCCCGGCAATGTTCGCGCACTTTCTGTGTTGTCGACCCGGCGTCAGGCCCAGGTCGTTCATGGCCACGAGGATCCGTCTTTGAGATGGCTTCAGCCCATCTCGTGCATCCGGCAGTGCGCGATCTACCAGCGTACTCATGGAGTAAGCCAGGTAGGACTTCTTCATCTCCTCCCCGATGTCGATCGGGACAATGGGCTGTCTCTGCATCATCGATCGGTCCCCTCAACCATCACCAGTGTCAAAGCGTGGCGCCTAAACATCCAACTCTGCCTCCAACGCGTGTTCTTCGATAAATCGCCTGCGCGGGCCGACGTCGTCTCCCATCAACATCGAAAATACGTGTTCCGCCTCCACGACGTCTTCTTGCGTCACCTGGAGGATCGTTCGCCTATCGGGATCCATCGTCGTTTCCCAGAGCTGCTCCGGGTTCATCTCTCCAAGCCCTTTGTAACGCTGAACCGAAATCCCCTTGCCCTTCTTATCAAGCGACTCGACGATGCTGTCCCGCTCCTCTTCGTCAAACGCGTACTGCTCTTTGCGACCTTGCTTGACCATGAACAGCGGCGGCCGCGCGATGTAGACTCTGCCGGCGCTGACCATCGGACGCATATACCGGAAGAAGAAGGTTAAGAGCAGGGTTCGGATGTGTGAACCATCCACATCTGCATCGGCCATGACGATAACCTTTCCATACCGTAGTTTTTCAAGGTTATAATCCTCGCCAACTCCCGCACCCAGCGCCAACATCATCGGCTGAAGCTTATCGTTGTTCAGCACCTTGTCTACCCGCGCCTTCTCCACGTTCAAAGGCTTTCCCCAAAGTGGAAGAATGGCCTGAAACCTCCGATCCCGCCCCATTGCCGCCGACCCGCCCGCCGAGTCCCCCTCTACCAGGAAGATCTCCGTCTCCTCCCGATCGGACAGCGAACAGTCCAGCAATTTCCCGGGCAGACCGCCGCCTTCCAGAACGCTCTTTCGCCTTACCAGCTCGCGCGCCTTTCGAGCGGCCTCTCGAGCGTGTGCGGCCTCAACGGCCTTTCGAAGAATCTTCTTTACGACAGATGGATTTTCCTCAATGTATTCGGAAAGCTTCTCACCCACGAGCGACTGAACGATTCCCTTAACCTCACTATTGCCCAGCTTTGTCTTTGTCTGCCCCTCGAACTGGGGCTCCGGCACCTTCACACTCAGAACGGCGGTCAGCCCCTCGCGCGCGTCCTCTCCTGACAGATTGAAGTTCGTATTCTTGAACATATTGTATTTTACACCATACCCATTCAGGGTGTGCGTGAGCGCAGTTCTGAACCCCGTCTCGTGCGTCCCTCCCTCCATCGTGTAAACGTTATTCACAAAGCTGTAGATGTTCTCCGAGTAGGAATCGTTGTACTGAAGCGCCACCTCGACTCCAATGCCGTCTCGTTCCCCTATGAGATAGGCGGGCGTGTGCAAAGGCGTTCTGCCTTCGTCCAGGTACTCCACAAAGGCCCTCAGCCCGCCCTCGTAGTGGAACACCTCCTCATGCCCGACGCGCAGGTCTTTCGCGGTGATTCTCAGGTCCTTGTTCAGGAATGCCAGCTCCCGCAACCGGTTGACGACCGTCTCCAGTTGGAAGTCGGTGCTTTCAAAGATTTCCTTGTCCGGCAGAAAAGTGACTTTTGTACCTGTCTTTTCGCGACTCCCAGTCTCCTTCATCTCACAGACCGGAACACCCCTCTCGTAACGCTGAAAGTAGACTTTGCCCCGCTGGTCGAGAAGCTTCGAGCAGACCTCAACCTCGCACCACTCGGAGAGGGCGTTGACCACCGACACCCCGACACCGTGCAAACCTCCTGAGACCGCATAAGTCTTCTTGTCGAACTTTCCCCCAGCGTGCAAGAGGGTCATCACGACTTCCAGGGCAGGCCGCTTTTCCGTGGGGTGAGTGTCCACCGGGATGCCACGCCCGTTGTCCTCAACGGTCAGGGTTCCGTCAGCGTTAATGGTGACGTCCATGCAGTCGCAGAACCCCTCCATGGCCTCATCCACACTGTTGCTGACCAGTTCCCAGACCAACTGGTGAAGCCCCTGCGTCCCGGTGTTTGCGATGTACATCGCCGGTCGTTTCCGTACTGCTTCCAGACCCTTCAACACCTGAATCTTGTCTGCTCGGTAAACTTCTGATACCGCCTGCGCCATGCCGGTTAACTCCTCTTAGGGATTGAGCCCGGTCACTTCCAGCTCCCGGTCAGCCGGATCGACCGGACAACATTCCGACCCACAACGCGATTGAGTTCCTTTCCGATACGTTCACGCTCAAAGTGAAGACGGTGACGCCACGCAGCCTGTTCGACGGACACACGCAGCTCACCATTGGAAATTTGCTCCGCCCTTGACGCCTCCTCTGCATCCCCCCCTACTAGCGCCGCGACAACTCGAGGCCAAAGCAGAAGCGCTTGTTGTTCCAGCAGTTTTCCTTCAACGCCAAGTTCGTCGATCGCTTCCCGAAGGCCGACCTCCAGGGGCAGAGGATTCGCACTTCCAGACCTCCCGACTGTTTCCCTAAAGCGCAACAACCTTATACCCCTCCGCTTCGAAGTCCAGGTCTGAATCTCTTGCAGTCGTCAACAAGACCTGCCCGAAAGAGGAGAGCAACGCCATAAGAGAGGTAGCCCGCCCGCGATCCAACTCTGAAAAGACGTCATCCATCAAGAGAACTGGACGCTGACCTGTCTTCGACTCCAGGAACCTCGCCTCAGCCAGCTTCCAGGCAAGCAACACACTCTTTAGCTGGCCCATAGAACCAAACCGGTGAACAGGTCGACCGTCCAGAAGAAAAACCAGATTGTCCCGATGGGGTCCACTCAGCGTGAAACCCTGGTCGACCTCGTCCTTCAGCCGCCCTGACAGAGCGGTCTCGAGAACCCCCTGGGCAGATTCGCTTTCGTTTGGATTTACGAGGCTCTTGTATTCGGCCTTTAGGTCTTCAGAACCCGTTGAGATTGCTGAATAGTATTCCGAAATCCAGGGATTCAACACCTTCAGCGCATCGACCCGAGATCGGATGATCCGTCCACCCAGGTCTGCGAGCTGTTGGTTCCAGGGCGACATTTCGTCTGGATTAGACAGCAGCTGACCTCGAGACTCCTTGAGCAGCCGGTTGCGCTGCGAGAGCACCCTGCGGTAGCGTTCAAGGTCAGAAAGGTAAGAGGCACTCGATTGGGAAACGAGAATGTCAAGGATTCGGCGACGCTGCGGGGGATCGCGCAACACAAGGTCGACGTCTTCAGGGGAGAAGAGTACAGCGTTAAACGCACCGACTAAGTTTGAAAGGCGGGGAATCGGCCTTTCTCGTAAGCGGGCTTTTTTGCCGACCTCGGGGTCGTACGCGAGACGAATGGGAAACGTCCCACCCTCGGCCTCAACAACCCCCTCGATACTGAAATGGCCTGCCCCCCACCGCAGCACCTCCCGGTCTCTCGCCCCCCGGCCCGACTTCCCGATTGCAAGAAAAAAGATTGCCTCCAGGAGGTTCGACTTCCCGCGGCCGTTCTCCCCCCAAAGAATCGTCTTCTGCTTCTCGAACCCGAACTCGGCCTGCTCAAAGTTCCTGAAGTTGGCCAGCTTGAGAGCCAAAAGCCGCAAAGAGCTTACGCCCGTCAGTCGTTAAGTCGTAACGGCATGATCAAACAGAGGTAGTCTTCTCCCTCGGGTTGCTCCGCAGGCCTGATGATGCCCGCCGTCACCGCACTTTCCAGCTCGAATAAAACTTCCTCGGAGTCGATTCGTCTCAGGATATCCAAAAGGTAGCTGGCGTTATACCCTATGGTCATTTCATCGCCGCTGTAGTTGGCCTCTAGCCTTTCCTGCGCTTCGCCCCCGACTTCCTGACTGTCTGCAGAAAGCTCCACCTGGTTGTCGACGAGCTTGAGCCTGACTTGGTGAGTTTGCGCACTGGACAGCACCGAGACACGTCTCACCGCAGGAGAAAGTTGCCCGCCCGAAACCTTGAGGAGCATCGGGTTGTCACGAGGGATCACTTGCTCGTAGTCAACGAACGGACCCTCGATAAGCCGCGTAAACAGGTGGGTCTCTCCGCCTTCAGCAGGTCCGCAGAGGTGGAACATAAGGTGGTTCTGCCCGAATTGAATCAGGTCCAGCTTGCTTCCCGCCGACATCAGCTTCACGAGGTGGTTCAAGGCCCGTGGAGGGACAATCGCCTCCTCGCTGGCCTCCCCACCCGGAGGCTGCGCGAGCGACTTCGTGTGCTTGATGAGCCGGTGACCGTCCGTGGCCACCATGGTCATACGATCCCCTTTCACCTGCCACAATACCCCGTTGAGGACTGGCCGCGTCTCGTCTCGCGAGACGGCAAACACGGTCTTGAAGATCATGTCTTTTAGGATGTGTCCATTGTCCGGAGTTCCCAACCAGTCTTCCGGGGTCAGCTTCGCCCCTTCAATCTCTTTCGGAAGTTCCGGAAAGTCTTCGGCAGGCAGGCAGGCCAGAGAATAGGTCCCCTCGCCACCCTTCCTCCGAAGCGTCACCTTTCCATCCTCTCCAATGAGGGACACCTCTTCATCCGGCAACTCCCGGACGATCTCAGAGAACTTCCGAGCCGGGACCGTCGTCCTCCCGGAAACATCCACAGTAGCGGACAAGGTGCACTTGATCGAGACGTCCAGGTCAGTGGCGCTGAGTCGCAATCCCCCACCATCCTCCGCCTCGATCAGGATATTCGAGAGTACAGGAAGGGCGGTTTTTGACGGCACCACATCAAGCACCGACCCGATTCCTCGAAGTAATTCCTCTCTTTCGATCACGACTTTCATGTCCGTCTGTCCCCCTTCACGATTCCTGCCCGATCTCCCCAAAATGGTCTCGAAAACCGACTCCAAAAAAACAGGATTTATCGGCCCAAAACGGGTCCGTTTTCAAGCCGTATATAGTTTACCTAATTTACTGATTTTTCTCGGATTTGTCAATGGTTTTTCCACCCGAATTCGGGCCGAATTCAGGGCCCCGGAGCTATCTAAACTCGCTCTGTTTTGGGGTCAACTTTCAGATCCCGAAATTGTGTTCTTCGGGGCCATTTTCGAACCCCCTCGGAACCCCCCATTTCCACAACTTTGTGGACGCAAACCCTCTCGAAGAATATGCCTCTCGACTCAAACGACAACCCCCCTTTCCGTCGAGTTTTTACCCAGTCCCTGTTCAAACTCGTTAGTTATCCACGTAAAGTCTGTGGAAACGAAATTCTCACGATCTTGCTTTTTTAGTAAGTGTTCAAACTCCATGGTTTATCCACACATACGATTCGATTTCTTCACACTCAAACGGTTAGACTAACATCTACATTCATCAACATCTTGGTCGCCGACGATCTGTCACATCCACATTCCACACGCACTGTTGTTGTATTTTCTAATCTTTAAATCTTTCATGAATTCTAATTCAATAACAAAACCACGCTCCCATAGAAATGATGATTCCATCAATCGTCTTTGGGTAAAAACTCAAACAAAAAGATCAAGCGACCCGTGAACTCATTATGCGCGCCTCGAGTTGATGAATCAGGTCTTCGAACGCCGGATCGTGGGCCAACCTTTTCTCAACGGTGCGGCACGCGTGAAACACGGTGGAGTGATCCCGGTTGCCAAACTGATTTCCAATGGCCTTAAGTGGGGCGCCAGTAATCGACTTACATAGATACATGCAGACGTGTCTCGCGGTCATTACCTCCTGCTTCCGTGTACGACTCGCAAGGAGATCGACCGAAACGTTGAAAAATTTTGAAGCGGCATCTTGAATTTGTTCAAGGCCGACGGTCCCGGGCGACCGGGCGACCTTACCCATCAACGTTTCTCGAGCAAGGTCCACTGAAAGGCGAAGCGCCTTAAGTTCAGACACTGCGATGAGCCGGGTGAGCTCTCCTTCCAGTTTCCGGATGTTGGTTTCAACGTGTTTGGCCAGAAAATGTGCCACTTCGTGCGGGAGTTCCTGTTCTCGTTCAGTTGCTTTTTCCAGGAGGATCGCAACACGAGTGTCTATGTCCGGTCCTTCCACATGGCTAACGAGACCGGACTGGAACCTGGAAACGAGGCTGTCAGTAAATCCTTTCAGCGAGCCGGGCTCACAGTCGGAGCTGAGTACGATCTGCTTTTCGTTCTGATAGAGGGCATTAAAGGTATGAAGGAACTCTCGCTGCGAGCCCTGGGTTCGAAAGAAGAATTGGATGTCATCCACAAGCAGAACGTCAGCAGAGCGATAGCGCCTAACGAAAGCGGTCGTGTCTCTTTTTCGAATAGAAGAAATATATTCAGAGATAAACCGGTCAGCAGTTACATACACCACGTTTGATGCGGTCTGCTCGCGAAGGCAGAATTCGCCGATAGCCTGAAGCAGGTGTGTCTTACCCAGTCCCACACCACCATAGAGGAAGAGCGGGTTGAACGGCGTCTTTCCCGGAGCCCGAGCAACGGCCTTCGCGGCGGTATACGAAAGCTTGTTACCTTCGCCCACGACGAATCGGTCGAATCGGAAACGCCGATTCAGCTGGACAGGCAGGACGTCCCAGCCTCCCTCGATCGCCGGACAGGATGAGGCGTTGGCACGGGAGGGCGTGAAGTCCACAGGGCCGGTGCAATCGTTACCGCCCCCTCGAACGACAAACTCAAGGGTCGGTTTCCACGACGTCTCCACCTGTATCGTGTCCAGAATCAGACTGGCGTAGTGTTCCTCCAGCCATTCAGCGAAGAAGGCATTCGGGACCTCGACCACGACCCTGTCCGGATCGAGAACCCTTGAGACAGTAGGCCCAAACCAGGTGTGGAAGCTCTGAGGCTGGACCTTCTCCTCGATAGCCTGGAGACACCTGGCCCAAAGCTCGGTTGGATTATTTCGCATGCAAACCGATCCGCATCCTGCTGATCGACAGCCAGCTCGGCTCTAATTAGGAAGGGATTCTGGAAAGTACAGCCAGGAACAATCTGTCCTGTTCCCTCGGGGACAACGGACGATGGGTAGAGGTATCCACCAGGGGCAAACGGATGGGTCTTCAACGGGAGGAAAAGGACTTCGTCGAACAACCCGGGGGACCTTCACCCCAAAAACGAATAGTGGATCCTGTCCGTTTTAAAGGAGGAAATCAGGACGAGCAACCAAGGGAATGGGGAAACAAACTTAACAGGAGAGCGTTGTAGCCGGAGAGGGACTCGACGCGACTATGCTAACGAATGGAATGAAGAATGTCAAGCCGTTTCTGAGCGGTGTGCATTTTTGCAACAAATTGTGCAACATACAGTTAGATGATATATCGCAAGATGGTGAGGCCACAAAAAATCACTACTACATCTTGTGTGACCCATCGTTATCCCATACGGGATCTCCAAAAGACCTTGACAAACCTGAGACCGTCTTCTTAATTCAATCCGGAGTTGAGTTGGCGTTTTGGACTTACAACTCAGAACGAGGGCTTTACGTGAAGCGCACATTCCAGCCAAGCAATCGAAAGCGGAAGAACAAACACGGCTTCCGAGAACGAATGAGCAGTCCAGGTGGACGCAGAGTCCTCGCGCGCCGTCGTCGAAAGGGGCGGAAACGAGTTTCCGTTTGACCGCCCATGGGCAGGCCTAACCAGAGGCTCAGAAGTCAGATCCGTCGCGTGGTGAGGGGCGGGCGCTCGTATCGAGGGCAGTGGCTGCAGGTTCGCGTCGGGAGATCTGACCCGGGCCGGACGCTCATTTCAGTCAGAAAAAAATATGGCGGTGCAGTGAGGAGAAACCTCGCCCGCCGCCGTCTCAGGTCAATCTGTCGGGAATTCGGCATAGACAGCCCACAAGGCCACCTTCTCATGATCTCTCTACGGGACGAAGCTCGTGGAGTGTTGTATCGTCAGCTTCGATCCGACCTCTTCACGGCCCTCGCCGAGCTGAGTCTCCTCGACCGGTGAACCAGATCGCGATCTGGTTCATCCGCACCTACATCGTCCTCGTCTCACCCTTCACCCTCCCACGTTGCCGATTCCAACCCACGTGCTCGAGCTACGCCATCCAGGCACTTGAACGACACGGACTGCTTCGAGGCGGCTTCTTCCTGCTCCGTCGAATCACCCGGTGTCATCCCTGGGGAAGCTCCGGCTACGACCCCATACCCTAGAGATCGCTTTTAGGAAAGCAATCTGAATGGACAGCCGAACCATCCTTGCATTTGCCCTGATTATCTTGATCATCCTCGCCATGGGCCCCTACCTCAGGTGGCTGCAGGGGGATCCTGAACACCGAGTTCCTGTGGAGGAAAGGCAGTCATACGAAGAGTTTAGGGGGACGGTCCCTGTTTCACCCCCTGTTTCTAAGCTTGAAGCTCCACCGGGACCGACTGACGATCCCGTAGAGACCGCCAGTCAGAAAGGGGCTGAGCGACCGGTGGAGGCAAGGGCCGCTCGCAAACCGGAGCGGCACGTCACGGTCGAGACCGATCTCTATTCGGCCAAGTTTACGACGCACGGGGCTCGAATCGTCAGTTGGAGGTTGAAGGCATACCTCGATCACGACGGGTATCCCCAGGAGCTTATCAAAGCGGGGAACTCAGGACTGGGACTGTCAACCTCCGACCTGCCCCCAGAGTCTGTCGATTTCGTTGCGGACATCGAGTCTCTTATGCTCCATGGGTCAGAGCAGGCCGGGTTGACCTTTCGGGCAACCGTGGAGGGTGCCCTCATCGAGAAACGGTTCCGTTTTCAGGGCAATCGATATCGTATGGATGTGACCGTGGCGACACCAGGGTTTCCCAGGGGGAGTAAGGTGGGACTGGGCTGGTCTGGCGGCCTGGCGGACACCGAGGGGTCTGCCGAGGAATCGAGCGGTTTCTACAGCATGTCTTACGATCAGATCGTGACACGGGCGGGCGAGGAGGTCGAGACCTGGACCCTGGACAGGCTCGAAGAAGAAGAGACCCGGCCAAGCGGCCAGGTTTCCTGGGTGGCCGTGCGCAACAAGTACTTTATGGCCGCGCTCATTCCGCCCGAGGGGCGATACGACGTAGACCTGGGGGGCTGGAAGGAGAGTGACTCCGCGCTTCCCGATTACAGGGCCGAGTTGGTTTCTTCGGCCGATGGGGGCCAGCTTGACTACGGGATCTATATCGGACCGATATCATACGACCTTCTTCGGAGGCAGAACGTGGACCTCTACGGGAACGAGAGGGAGCTGCAGCTCGACGAATTCATAGAGTATGCGCCCTTCCTTCGGTCCATCCTCCACCCGATCATGAAGCCCTTCACCATCGTTATCCTCAAGTCCTTTCTCGCGCTTCACGAAGTCGTGCCGAACTACGGCCTTGTAATCATCATCTTCTCCATCCTGGTCAAGATCGTCGTTTTCCCGCTGACTCATAAGAGCCTCGAGGCGGCCGCAAAGATGCAGCAGCTCCAGCCCAAGATCACTGCCCTTAGAGAAAAGTACCCGGACGATCAGCAGAAGGTCAGCCAGGAGATGATGAAGCTCTACAAGGAGGAGAAGATCAACCCGTTGGGAGGCTGTCTCCCGATGTTCCTTCAGATGCCTGTCCTTTTTTCACTATTCAACGTCTTCCGGGGGGCGATCGAGCTTAGACAGTCCGAGTTCATGTTCTGGATCGTGGATCTGTCAAAGCCGGACAGCCTTTCCCTTCCCCTTTCCCTTGGCGGGTTTGATCTCCACGTTTTGCCGCTGGCCATGGCCGTTTCCATGTTCTTCCAGTCAAAAATGACCATGAAGGACCCGAAGCAGGCGATGTTTGTCTACATCATGCCCGTCTTCATGATCTGGATCTTCTGGAGTATGTCTTCCGGTCTTGTGCTCTATTTTACGATGTTCAACCTCCTCACCCTGCTGCAGCAGCGCGTTATGGAGCGGACTAAGACAATGCTCGGGACAAAGTGAGAGCGATTGGGTTGTGAGAGACTCTGACAAAGATACGATCGTTGCCGTTGCTACCGGGCCTGGGGAGGGGGCCATCGGGATCGTGCGCCTGAGTGGGGCCGAAGCGATCCAGATTGGGGACCGCTGCTTCCGTGGAAAACATCCACTGAAGCAGACGGGTGACAGGCGGATCGTGCAGGGATGGCTGAACTTTGGGGGGAAGGACGTGGACGAGGTGCTCGTTTCGGTGATGAGGTCGCCCCGAAGCTATACGGGTGAAGATCTGGTCGAGTTTAACTGTCACGGGGGTCCCCTGCTGCTTCGTCGGGCTGTGGGGGCCTTTGTGTCTGCCGGGGCGAGGCGCGCAGGGAGGGGTGAGTTCACCCGGCGGGCCTACATGAACGACCGGATCGATCTGACACAGGCGGAGGCCGTGGCGGATTTAATCTCCGCTCGGGGCGATCTTGGCCTCCAGTCGGCCTTTTTCCAACTACGGGGCGGACTGAGGCGGCGATTCGAGTGTATGGCCGAGGACCTGCGCCAGGCGATGACCTTCCTCGAGGCCGGGCTTGACTTTTCGGAAGACGTGGCCATCGACCTTCAGTCGGTGCTTCGGGAGGTTTCCTGCGTACGCGAGGAAGTTGACGGCCTGATTTCTTCCTATCGCCAGGGGAAGGTGGTGAGGGAAGGGCTTCGCATCGCGCTGGCAGGGAGGCCGAACGTGGGTAAGTCGAGCCTGATGAACCGGCTCCTGGAGCAGGATCGAGCCATCGTGACCGAGATTCCGGGAACGACGCGGGATACGATCGAGGAGAGCCTGAGCCTGGATGGGCTGCCCCTCACGTTGGTGGATACGGCCGGCATTCGGCCTGCCACGGATCCAGTTGAACGGGAGGGAACCCGCAGGTCGCGTCTGTCGATCGATCAGGCGGAGTTGGTCCTGGTGGTCGTGGACGGCGCTGTCTGTCCAGATGAAGAGGACGCGAGGCTGCTGGGAGAGATCCGTGGCGGGGCCGTCCTGGTTGTGAACAAGCTTGATCTGGGCACGCATCTGGGTTGGGACGAACTTGCCAACGGTTGGACGTCCGTTGGCACCTCAGCCCTCACTGGAGAGGGAATGGACGCCCTGAAGGAAGTGATCCGAAACGAAACGCTGGGCGAATCCCCGTGCAGTGGGGAGGTCGTCACCCACGAACGCCACGTCGAGGCCCTCAGGGTCACCAGGGAGGCCCTCCACAGGGCCGAATGCGCACTCGGAGAGCGCCTGCCCGGGGAGTTGGTTGCCTTTGAGATCAGGTCGGCCCTTGAGGCCCTGGGAGAGATCGTTGGAGAAACGACCCCTGAGGATGTGCTGGACCGAATATTCGACTCCTTCTGCATCGGAAAGTAACGTTCCACGTGGAACAGGGGACAAAAAACCTCGTTTGTGGAGAACCCTTTCGAAAGGCCTCGGAGAATCTCGGAGTCAGGCTGTCATCGGAGGCGTTGGAGCAGTTTGAGACCTACGGGGAGGGAATCAAAGCCTGGTCGGCCCGGGGCAGTCTCGTCTCACGCAACGACCTTGGCGTCCTTGCAGAACGTCATTTCCTGGAATGTCTCGCCCTCGTTCCCTTCCTTCCCGAGGGTCCGTTTGACCTGCTGGATCTTGGAAGCGGGGCAGGGCTTCCGGGCATCCCTGTCAAGATCGTCAGACCAGAAGTTCACGTCTCTCTCCTGGAGTCCAAGCGGACAAGAACGCTCTTTCTGGCCCACATCAGAGAAGTTCTGGGCCTTTCTGGCCTGGAAGTTATCCGTGCAAGGGCGGAACAGGCCAGTCTGGAACGCAATTACCGCACCCGGTTCCGCGTTGTTACGGCCAGGGCCGTGGCGGCGTTTCCCCTGCTCTGGCAGCTCGCAGTTCCCTTTTTGGAGCCCGGGGGAGAGCTGATCGCCTTCAAGGGGCCGGGCGAGTTCGCCGAGGTCGGCGAATCCCTGCCCGAGGAGGTTAACGGCAGGGAGGAAGTCCTGGAGATCCCGGGAGCTGAAGCGGGACGGGCCCTCGTCTTTCTGAAGGTTGGCGGCGATCGTATGAGAGGGTAGGTGATCGGAACTGACGTTCCACGTGAAACGTGGCCGGAAGTCTCAGAAAGAAAGGCAAGGTGGGAGATCACCTTGCCTTTCTTCTCTTGGACCAAGAAATCTAGACGATCTGGTTCTCCAGCCGTCCAAGCTGATCGATTTCAGACAGGATGCTGTCATCAGCCTTGAGCCAGATCGAGGGGTTCGCCCCATTCCGACACCTGCGGGGGTACTGGCAGGACCAGGTCTCCGGGCATCAGCGTGAAGACGTGCGACAGGTAGGGGATCAGCTGGTCCGATCGGACAGAAGTGGTCGAAGTTTTCCACATAATCCCTTGTCCTGCCGACTTTTCCATCTGATCGTCATGGGCGCTGACGTCGTTTCCCACGGTGTAGCCGAAGACGTGATCGAGTGCCTCGCCCTAGGGGATATTTTTTCCTCCGCGTCCGATGACGGCCATCAGTTCCACTTCATAGTCGACCTTCTTGCTGGCCGCCGGATAGGGAATGGAATCGTTCGGACCGACGATCGTGGTCGTGAACTTGGAGAAGACGACCGGCTCGGACGGGATCGGGTTGTTCGTTTCGGTGGCGTGATCGGCGTAGTTCGGTTCGCGCACTTGCGGCTACCGACGGCGTTCCCCGGAAGCCGAACCTTTGTATCAGGTGATGGCGGAGCATCTCGAAACGTTCATCGAACGTACGCGCTCCGCCGAGCGACAGCTTCCGCGATATGCCTACCTACACCTTCCAGCCGCTCTCTGAATTTTGCGAAACTAAGCACCTGGCGATAGGAGCCCAGGAGATAAAAATACCCGATACAAGATACGGCATCTCAAAACAGCAATACAGAAACCGATTTCTGTATCATCGCGATCGAGACAGAGCCCATCCCCACGAGGGCCATGCCGGCGAAGAAACCGGCGAGCAGGACGGCGGCGTAGAGGCGCCACTGTTGCCTGCCGTATTTCTTCTGGAAATAGTAGCGTGCGAGGAGCGCGCCGATGATTTCGGTGATCATCACGTGCGGGATGTTGGTCAGGCTCCGCACGTAGCCGAAGATCAGGAGGATCGGAAGCCCGAAGACGGACAGGATGATGAAGGTCAACAGGCCGACGGCGAAACCGATCGCGATCACCTTCGGCTTCAGGGCCTCGAACAGGATCGGCTTGTCGTCAGAGCTCTGAAGGAAGGCCCCATCGAATGAAGGGACCTCATCGACCTCGAACTCGTAGACCCAGGTCTGCCCCTCGGCGCCCAGAAACCCTTCGATCATGAGCTTGGGGTTGGGCGTGTCCACGTGGTGGCCGTCCACGGGCCGTTTAATCGCGGGTGGCGTGGACGGCAAGGTTTCTGAGATCCTTCGGGTTAAGGGCTCGACGCGGACCGACGGTGGCGGGTCAGGCGGTGGGTCTGTACCTTCGAAGTTAGTATAGAAGGTTCCGACCCGCGACCAGGGACCGACCGCCCTGAGATCCTCCTCATCGATCTTCCCGTCGCTGTTCGAATCCTTCTTCTCGGGACCCGACATCCAGGCCTCGAATCGCTTCCTGAACGCCTCCGAGTCTGTGTCCTCCCGTGTCCGGGCACGCCAGTACCACCAGCCCCCGTCGGTCAGGTTTCCCGGAATCCAGGTGATGTTTCCCGCCCTGGCGTCGGGCACGATTTCACTGCGCATCGTGCTCGTATACCAGACGCTCTGCTGCAGCGCGCGGAGCGGCCACATCAACTGGGCGTAGGGATAGGCATCCGAGGGGATCGGCGCCAGCTTCCAGATGTAGGACCAGTAGAAAAAACTGGTGAACAGAATCAGCGGAACCATGAAGAGTTCGGCCTTCAGGATGCCGGTGAACTTCGACCCGGTCAGTTCGATCTCTCTGAATTTATTGGCTTCGGCTGCGTAGGTGGTCATCGGGAACGGGACGAACCAGATGTCGACCCCCTGGAAGCCGCTGAGGAAGATCGTGGTCTCTTTGACATACGGAATGTTGGTTTGCTGGCCGACGAGTCCGTCCAACCGCGCGTTGACAAAGGAGATGAGCGGCGTGTATATGAAGGCGAAGACCAGAAAGAAGATCATCACGGTCCTGCCGATCAGGGCCGGAAAGAGGACCTTGGCGAGCGCGATCGTGTAGATGCTGGCGATGCAGAACAGGATGATGCAGATCCAGATCCGGAAGTCTCCGCGTCCGGCCGGAGGCGTCCAGCTCCCCTTCTCCTGTTTCTCGATCCTCGCAGATCGCACACCCGTGAAGACCTGATACAGGCCGATGACGGTGATGGCGAACGTGAGTCCGATCCCGAAAGACATCCAGAAGTCGATCCCGGTCACAAAGTGCGTCTGGATCGTATCCATGCCCATGATCCAGTGAGGCATGTAGCCGTAATGGTGCAGGATCGGACTGGCGATCGAATGGACCACGACACCGAGAAACGACCCCATCACCGCCCAGAACGGCGCGAGCAGACCGGCAAAGATCGGCCCCAGGTGAAGCGTGAACCCGAGGGGCGTCGCCGGCAGGAAGTTGCCGGTGTACTGCGTGAAGTCGACCCACGGGATCGGGATGATCTGGACCGGTTCCTCCATAAACGCCCCCGTGATCGCGGGGACCCCCACATAGATCGCGCCCCAGACCACCCCGATGACCGCCCCGATGCTGAAGACGCGCCATTTCCACGTGATCTCCCCGCTGCTCTCCTCGGCCAGGGCCATCGCGGTCTGCGCGTTGATCGGCGCGAACGGAAACGGGAGGCGCTCGTAATCGGAAGTCAGCCGGAACAGGACGTAGCTGGCGGTGAACCAGGCGATGCGCGCCATGATGAAGCCGAGGACCATGATCGAGATCGGCCAGAGCCAGTCCTGGTGGAAGAAGGTCCGCTCGGCGAGGGCCTCCGAACCGGGCGGTGGGGCCCACCACCAGGGGATCAGCTTGGCGATCCCGAACTGTTTGGCCGCGGGAGACTGGACGAAATACTGGTTCCAGAGCATGCCGTCGGAGGCGCCGGTCTCCCGGGCCACGAGCGCGCTCGTGACGTAGTAGAGGAGGTAGAGCTCCTGCCGCTTCAACACGGTGAAAGACCGCTTGGACAGCTCCAGGAAGAGGATGATCGTGACCCATTGCGCGGCCGCCCCGATCGAGCCCCCGATCATCAGCTCCAGGTAGATGTTGCCCGGGACCATGATGACCGAGACGAAGAGGGCGCCCAGGATCGTCTTGGTGTTGAAGCCCTCTTCAAAGCTGTCGGGTGTTTCCAGCAGATCCCGGTATTCCTCGATCTCCTGGAACTGGGCCGATTTGCGTCTGCGTAAGAGGTTCGCTAGTCCCATAGGCTGTTATTCAAAAAACGCTGTCCACAACCCCGGACCGCAGAACCCGTAGTCGAAGGCTTTAGCCTGCGGCGCCCTCAAAGGATTCTGAAAGGGGTGCAAATCGGATTGATTCCCCTGGCTATTACCCACACGGACCTCTATCATTTCGCACCTGAAACGTCGAGCAAAGGTCTGGCTTCAGTCCGCCGCAGGGCGGACTTCCTGTTTCACGAGCGCGAGAATTCATTCCCGCGCTTGAGGCGCGCCAACGCTCAGCGGTTTGTAGTCTGCCGCCAGTCTTTATGTCGTCCGCGGGCTGTCGTCAGCGGTCGGCTGTTCATGGATCGCGCCTTCGTGTATCTCACGACCTCTCTTGATGTAGACCTCACGTTCTTCGGGGTTCAGCGTCCGCCAGATCAGGAACTGCTTCCGGAGCGCGCTCATGAACCCGCGATTCACCCTCTGCCAGGAGGTGACATCGCCAGAGAGTCGATCGATCGCGAGCGAGAGCGAGTAGATATTGAACTCACCCGTAGGTGAGGCCACAAAACTCACCTTCTGGCTGACCCCCAGGTCGTAGGGCGCCGCCCAGATCGTGGTCTCGATCGTGCACCCTTCACCCTTCTCTGTCGTCCGTGCCTCCAGGGTCGTGCCCTCAGACATGAACATTCCGGTCGACTCGCCGCTGTGGGATTCGAAGTAGTCCACCAGGAACCTGCTGAGGCCGAAGACCTCCCTGCCCCCGACCGTGAAGGGAAACTCGAATCGCCAGTGGTCCCCCTCCGGATCCGGCAGCGTCCAGCGACGTGTCACGTCTGGCACCGCCATGTTTGAGGCCTGCCGAGCCGGGTAGAGGGTAGACAGAACCACCACAGCCATCACCAGGACGGAGACATACACGGCAGACATGGCGGAGTAGTTGAGCGTGAGTCCGGAGAGCCAGCCCTGCCAGAGAATGATCTTGGCGACCCCCTGCCCCAGGAGGTAACCGCCGACCGTGCCGAAGACCGCATAGACACACGCCTCGGCGATAAACAGGAAGGCGATGTGCAGCGGGGCCAGACCGACAGCGGAGTAGATGCCGATCTCCCGGAAACGTTCGTAGACCGAGCCCATCATCGTGTTCAGGACGATGAGGGCGGCGATCAACACCGGGATAAACAGGTTCCCGAGTCCCCTGAAGGAGGTGTCACCGAACGAGCTGTAGACCGACACATTGACCCTCCCGTCTGCATCGGGGAGTCCCGCGAACAGGACCACGGCGAGGCGGGAAAGCAGGGCCTTGACCTGCGCCTCGATATCCACTTCAGGGTGGAACCGGACAGAGAGGGACTGCGGGGGATTTCCAACCTCTCTGAGGAAGTGGTAGGGAAGGATCAGGACGTCGTCAGGATCGACATGCTGGAACTCCTCGAGAGTCGCCACCGGCTGGCCGATCTCCTGCCTCTCCTTATGCTCCAGCATCTCGCCCCGGGCGCCGATGCCCGACTCAATGAAGTCGGGCGGAGTCAGCATCTCACCGTCCAGGTCCTTGAAGCGGCGAAACTTTTCCGCTTCCATCAGCCCGATGACCGTCAACTGTTCTCCGAAGGCCCGGATCTGCCGGGTACCTAGATCCTGAAGGGTAATCCCGAATTCGTCCGCCAGCCGCTCCGGAACGATACAGGCCATTTCTCCCTGCCGGAACCAGCGTCCTGCTTTAAGATACTTATCGATCCCGGTAACCCTCGCCTCCTCGGGCGCCAGGCCCAGCGCACCCAACACGAAGGCCGATTTCCCCTCCAGGTCCACCGGGATCAGCTGTTGGCTCGTGTTCTGATGCCAGGTCCGAGGGGCCACCACACCCATTCCTGCGTAATGGGTTTTCACGTAGTCGTGGGCCACCTCCTCGAGCTGCGACCAGGACTTGGTCCGGATCAGGACGCCGGGGTAGGCCCCTTCAGCGTCCCGCTGGAGCTTGTGGAACTGCAGCGACGATTTGATCGAGGTGAACGAAAGTACGGTAAAGGTGAGCAGCAGCAGCGTGAGGAACGTCAGCCAGGTGCGCAGTCTACGGCGCTTCATGTTGGCGATCCCCAGCTGAAAGGCGGCCAGGGAGGCGCTCACCCGCCCGACATCCGTTTCGTGCAGCAGGACCTCCGCGGTCCGCAGTCGCCTCATGTTCTCGTTGAACCGGGAGAAGATCAGCGAGATGACGAAGGCGGCGAGGGCCAGGATGATGAAGGCGAGCAGGACGACGAACGGATTGGAGAGCTCGAACGCCGGGTGTACGAGGTAGAGAAAGATCCAGATCACACCGAAGATGCCGACAAAGGCGGAGATCTGCCACCGAATGTCGGACGCGGTAATGAGGAGCCGTTCCGCAAAGAAGGCGCACGGGATCACGAGGGCCATGAAGAAGACAATCCCGCGGATCACGCCATTCTGGGTGGCCTTTACGTCAGGATAAGCCCGCGACTCGAACCCCAGGGCAGCCCGGCTGTGCTTCATGAACAGGTCCCAGCGCTTTTGCACCAGCGCCGACTCCGCCTGTTCGAGGTGGTCTGCCGCCTGGGCGTGGAGGACGTTCAGCCTGTGATTCTCGATCGCGAATCGTTTCAGTTCACGTATCCGGGTCTCGTTCAGCATCCACGTGTCCCTGGCCGCCTGGTAGGCGGTTCGTGCGATAGAACCGGGAACGTGGGCGACAAACC
Source organism: Candidatus Latescibacterota bacterium (assembly GCA_965248435.1). Lineage (GTDB taxonomy): Bacteria > Latescibacterota > UBA2968 > UBA2968 > CBDFJH01. Next base: position 3,070,934 of record OZ252100.1, on the reverse strand, counting down.
CGCCACCTCGCGCATCCTCCTCTGATTCTACGCCGATCGCGTTGAGCAGCAGGAGGCGAAGGCCCATCGTCCAGGAGCGCATCGTGACTTTCACCTTCTCCCCGGGACGCGTGAAGAGACTACCGACCGCCATCGACTCAGGGTGGCGCAGTTCCCCGGTCGCACCCAGACCGATATCGTAACCGTACTCCTGTGGGGCCGCGTTGTCCTCCCCGTAGACGCTGACCTCCGACAGCTTGCTCAGATAGGGGGGATCCACGATGTCGTAGAGATCGGTGGCGACGCAGGGGAACAAAACACTGATTTGCTCCGTCATCCACCAGTCCATATCCACCTCTGGCTTGTAGATGTCGGCCTGCACCCCGCGATTGGGCGCGTGCGTGATCTCCCCCGTATCGGAGTCCAGAGCATACACAGAGGCGGTCGCTTTCTTCTGAATAATGCCAGGGATGATGAAAGCCCCGCTCTCGTCGGTGATGTCATAGCGGGTCTCCCTCACGCCCTTGGTCGATTTGGCCGACGAATAACTCCCCTCCCTGCCAAGGCGCACCGCCGCAATCGCTCCGGGCTTGGGGCGGTCCGGGACGATGCTGCGCCGGGGAAAGGTCTTCGCGTACCCCTTCAACCACCGCACGTGGTCCTCCGGGCGCAGCTCGTAGTCCGTGATCAAACCCGGGTCGTTGAGCGCCAGGTCGATCACCCCAGTCAGCAGGCGGATCTGCCCGGTCAGATTCTCGTAGTCCACGCTCTCCGGTCTATCCAGGGGGGTGTCGATGCCGAGGCGGGCGTCGTTCACCGTGACAAGCGAAAGCGCCGGAGTCCCGGCCGCCATCACGATCAGGCCTTCCGTCTTCAACAGCTTTCCAGGATTGTAGATTCTCCACGCCAACCCGGGGGGCGGATTGACGCCGTCGATCAGCGCCCGCTCCGGATCCAGCCCGAAGTCCTTGGCGATCGCCCCTGTGAATCGAACGAGCGACTTCCCGATCGGTGTGAAGAACTGTTTGTGATAGTGACTCGGCGCACTGTTCCGGAGGCCGATCTCGGCAGTCCGGCTGGAGAGATCCAGCGCGATAAACAGACGAATGTCGATCGGTTCTGTCATCAGCGCGGCGAAATCCTCCTGTTTGCGGGCGTGTCGCCTCAGAAAATCGGATATCCCTCGTGAACTCATATGGTGGGCGGAGCTGGCCAGAAACAGCACGGTCCGTGCCGGCGGGTGTCGCTGGAGATAGTCCGCGAGCTCGAGCAGCGCGACGATCCCGCACGCCATCTCTGCGCCGGGTGCCAGGGCCGGCACGACCGACATGGCGTCGTAATAGGCGTTGATCACGATGATCTGGTCCTTGAGCTCGGGATCCGTCCCGGGAACAGTGCCGAGGATGTTCTGAGCGACCGTCTTCTCCCAGTCCATCCGCGCGTGGAGCTCCACCTCCACCTCCCCCTCTTCCTCCAGCAATCGCCTCAGCGCGCGTCCCGACCCCTTGTCGATCCAAAACCGCTCCGTCCCGTTCGGCGAGATAAGCCACTTCTGTTCTCCCTCTGTTCGGGACGTGGAATCGGGTTCGATGAAGATGATCTGTCCCGCACCCAGCGAAGCGGCGTTGAGCCAGCGGTTCCAGGAGTTGAACTCCATCAAAACGGCGGCACCGTCCATATCGTGACCGTTAAAGCTCTGCCACTCGCCGTCGCCGCCGTAAATCAGGCGGGTCCGTATGCCATTCGGGGGAAGCGTTGACGTCTTCACCAGGTTGGGCCAGATCGCGTGCAGAGGGAAGGAGGCACCGCTCTCGGTGAGGGTAAGGCGCCCCCCCTTGTCCACCGGGGTGGCCACGTCGAATGCCTCGGCCTTGACGTCGCGGAGTCCCAGGCGCTCGAATTCCTGAAGGATGAATCGGGCAGCGTCGTCGTGGCCGGCGTAGCCGGGAACGCGCGATCGGTGGCTCGTAAAGCGGCCCATCAAACGGCGAACGTCCGCTTCAGTGACTGAATCGATTACGCGATAGGAAACGCCCTGGGCCTCGTGGACGGGCGACGGCGGCACCGATGGGGGCGGTTCCAAGCCGAGCAGGTCGGATAGCCACGGGTCGACGCGCTCAGGTCCGATCCCGAAGGAGAGGAAGACAAGCACGCCGAGCCCGATGAGGAGGATCAGAGCAATTCGACGAAGCAAATGAAGGAATTCAGCCAAGAGATACATCTCCAGATCAGCCAAAAACATTTTAAGCGGAGTCGCTACTCGCTGTTTGAATCACCGTAGGGGCGGGCCTCCGTGCCCGCCCGCAATTCCCCAAGAGAACGAGAATCTCATCCACGCGCAACACGAACCCCGGTACCCAGTTTTGACGAGATACGCTTCACGAGATACAAGATACGATCCTTTTAATAGTGAAATATCGGCGAACGCCGCCCGTACCATCCCATCGTGTGAACGGGATGTGCTTGAAAGGGGAACCAGACGGCATCGATCAACCCCGAGAACGCCACACCGAGCGCGTAGCCGACGAGCAGCCCGAGGAAGAGCGGAAACGATTTCTGATAGACCGCCTGTCCGCCCACACGGAGCATGAGCAGTTTGATCAACCAGGCCAGGAAAAGAGTTGTGCTCGTTCGCCGGACGAGGTCGGCCCCCACAAGCGCGAACCCCATTGGATGGAGCGGCCACCAGAAAAAGGTGTGCCGCAGGTAGATCAACCCAGCCATGGCCACGCCACCGATCGTCATAAAGGCAAGACGGTCAGGACTTCGGATATGGATGGGTGGCCAGGGATTCTTGAACGTGCTGGCGACGCTGTGCGCTGCGTATTCGAGGTGCCGGGACGCCCAACTTCCGATCATCCAGCTGCTGAACGCGTTGGCCCCCTTTCGATAAGCCAGATTGAGCGTCAGCGTGACGGAGAGAAAGAGGCTGACGAAAAAGGCGAGGACAACCGCGGTCGTCAGACGTCGGCGGTTTCCTCGGACCCCCTCCGCGATCCGACCGGCGTGGGCAAGAGCCGGCAGAAAGAGCCCCCTGAAATGGTGGAACAGGATGTCCTCGTAGTGATGCGCGATGAGCGTGCTCCCGCTCGTCGTGTCGATGCGGACAACGATCCCCACATATTCGAACCCCGAGACACCGCGCGGGATGCTGAGGAAGGGCATGCCCGTATCGGCGACCATTCTGGCCATGCCCACGTAAAGCAGGAGGACAACCGGGAGGACCAGGGCCGCGAAAACGGGCTCGTATCCGATACGGATCAGCCACAGGAACACGAAGGCGAGGCCGACGATCAGACCGATCACCGCCGTTCGGTAGGAGAGTAGCTGGTCGTCGTCCTCGACAGGCGCATTACGGTTCAGGGCCTTCCGGAGGACATCCCTGATGTGACCGCGCGCGACCCAGAGGACCGAAAGCGCGAACACGACATAGGCGCCCATCGTCTGAGAGATGATGACGCCGCGGGAAGACCCGCTTATCGGCCTCGCGTCGAAACCCAGCGTGTGCAGACCCCCCGTTTCCACGACAAACAGCAGGTCGAAGAACCAGAGGCTGAACAGGACGTCCAGGCTGGCGAAATAGGAGAAGAAGAGGGTGTAGAGGTCTAGCGACACCCTGATCCCGGGGAACTCCTCGCTGAACTTTTGGAATCCCCCTTCGCCGATCGGAATGCGTGGGAAGTCGAGGATGAAGTAGCTGATACAGTTCCACGCGATCATACCGAACGAGATACAGAATCCAACCCAGAAGAGGGAATTTTTGGTGAACTCCGGCAGAGCACGCCTCCCGGATCCCGGGTGCGCGGCCATATCCATAAGCGGTACCGTGGCGGGAAACACGAGGCGCTCGTTCCGCAGCCACTGTTTGCGAAGGATGACCGCAATGCAGGCCAGCGTCAGGAAAAAGGCCGCGATCATCGTGCCCCACCAGAACAGCGGCAGCACCCAGACATCCCACGGCACGTCCGCCCCGGGAGGCAGGCCCTCGTGGAACCACGAGACGGCATTCCCCTCGTTGCTGGGGAAGAGCCAATCCTTGGTGTAGGGATACAGGAATTCTTCCCACGGCGCCGCCGTCGAGCGGTGTACGGATGCATAGTAGTAGGGCGCGGCCATCAGGGCGAGCAGAAAGGTGGTCAGCCCGTATCCGGGGATCGCGGCGGCAACGATGGACATCGCGAGAATCGTGTGCCACTCGGTCGTGGAGAGCACGACTCCGGTCCAGCGAGACACGGCCGCACCGATGATGACCATCAGCACGAACACGATGAGCATCGCCATCGGGACGTGCGTGTAGGTCATCATCGAGCCCCGATAGTCGTAAGGCACGTAGACGGCGATCACATTCATTGCGGCGACCCCGATCAGTCCGAGGAGGACGGATCTCGCCGTCAACCCCCTGCGCGCGGTCGGCTCTGTGTCCGGTGGAGGCGGGTGATCTGAGATGGTTCTTTGTGCGGGCGTTGACAAAATGACGACCTTAAAGTGCAGTCAAAAGCAAGCTTAGTTGATTCATCGTGGGGTACAGGGGTTGAGGCAACAGGGCACCAGTAGCTGTTATCACGGTGTGTTGGCGCCCAATGCCGGGGTCGGGATAGTCGCGCGAATGGTGTCAAACCCCGGAAAACCAGCCAACAGCACAAGACTATCCAGAGGATCGAACAGCCTTGCCAGTCCTCGATACTTGAGCATGTGATGAAAGGAGTGCATCCAGAAGGCATGACCGGGCAGGTAGCCCGTGGCCATTGTTCTGAACCCGCGCCTCACGGTGGGTCTCCCACCTTGCCTTTCACTCTTTCTCAAAAAAACCTATATGATCTGATTCTCCAGACGACCAAGCTCGTCGATTTCGCACACGACACTGTCACCAGCTTTGAGCCAGACCGGAGGAGTTCTCCCCATTCCAACACCCGCGGGTGTGCCCGTGTAGATGAGATCTCCGGGCGTCAGGGTGAATACGTGAGACAGGTAGGCGACAAGCTTGTCGATTCCAAAGATGAGCTGCTCGGTAGACGAATCCTGCAACCGCTCCCCGTTCACAGTGCATCGGATCCCCAACTTGTGAGGATCAGGGACTTCATCAGAAGTGACGATTTCAGGCCCAATCGGACAGAAGCTATCGAAGTTCTTCCCCAGAAACCATTGTCCTGCAGGCTTTTCAAGCTGATAGTCACGAGCGCTGACATCGTTTCCGACGGTGTAGCCGAACACGTGATCCAGGGCGTCGTCCTCTGAGATATTCTTTCCTCCCTTGCCGATCACCGCAACCAGCTCCACCTCATAATCCACCTTTTGGCTGACTTCAGGATAAGGATGGAATCGTTCGGTCCGACCAGCGTCGTTGTGAATTTGGAAAAGACCACGGGTTCCGCCGGGATCGGGTTGTTGGTCTCCGCGGCGTGGTCTGCGTAGTTCAAGCCAATGCACACGATCTTCTCGGGGTCATAGATGGGAGCCTTGATCTGGACCTCCTCGACCGGAATCCCTCCCTCAAAGGCCTGGACGGCGCGGGTTGCCTGAGCCAGAGCCTCCTGCCCCCCGGTGATGAAGCTGCGCATATCTTTGGGCAAGGACGGGTCCGCCTCACACAGATCGATGATCTTGTCGCCGACGCGTGCACCCAAACGACGCACTGTGGCCACCTCAAATGTTAGAATTCGCATTGGAGAAGACTCCTTGAGTCGGGTGGATAAGGAAACGCGAAATTAGACCGGGTTGGGCCCTCTGTCAAGCCAAATAAGGCGTCGGCAGGGAGTCCGCAGCCACGAATCCCTTGCCACTCCGACCCTGGTTTTGTACCTTTCCCGCCCACCGCAGGTTTGGCGACCCAGAATCCTGAACAAATTTCCAGCCAATTGAGTCTGGAGGACACACATGGCCGAATTCGTTCCCGAAATCCCTTCTGACGGGGCCAAGATTGAGTCGAAGGATGGCCAGCTGAACGTACCCGATCGGCCGATCGTTCCCTACATCGAGGGTGATGGAACAGGGCCAGACATCTGGAAGGCCGCTTCAGCTGTGTTCGAAGCTGCCGTCGAAAAGGCCTACGGAGGCGACCGAAGGTTGGCCTGGATGGAGGTGATTGCGGGCCAAAAGGCTTTCGACCAGGTCGGAAGCTGGCTGCCGGACGAGACGGTTGAGGCCTTCAGGGGTTATCAGGTCGGGATCAAGGGACCGCTCACGACACCCGTCGGGGGGGGCATCAGCAGTCTTAACGTGGCTCTCAGACAGACCCTGGACCTCTACGTCTGTCTGCGTCCCGTCAGGTGGTACAAGGGCGTCCCCAGCCCGGTCAAACGACCTGACCAGGTGGACATGGTCATATTCAGAGAGAATACCGAGGATATTTACGCAGGTGTGGAGTGGGCGTCCGGTTCGGAGGAAGTGAAGAAGGTGATCGGGTGGTTGCAAGAGGAGATGGGTGTGAGTAAGATCCGCTTTCCAGAGACCTCCGGAATTGGGATCAAGCCGGTTTCTGAAGAAGGAAGCAAGCGGTTGATCCGGGCGGCCATCGAGTATGCACTCGAGAACGACAGAGCGAGCGTCACGCTCGTGCATAAAGGCAATATCATGAAGTTTACGGAGGGGGCATTTTGCAGCTGGGGCTATGAGCTCGCCAGGGATGAATTTTCTAATCGGGTCGTCTCGTGGGAGGAGTGCAACGGGAACCCGCCCACGGGAAAGATCCTCATCAAGGATGCGATCGCAGACATCTTCTTGCAGCAGGTGCTGACGCGCCCAGCTGAGTTTGATGTTGTCGCCACGATGAACCTGAACGGCGACTACGCATCTGATGCCCTTGCCGCGCAAGTGGGGGGGATTGGTATCGCCCCCGGGGGAAACATCAACTATAAAACGGGACACGCGATCTTCGAAGCAACCCACGGGACGGCACCCAAGTATGCCGGTCAGGACAAAGTGAATCCCGGTTCGCTGATCCTGTCGGGGGAGATGATGCTTCGACACATGGGGTGGGTGGAGGCCTGCGACCTGATCATCGCGGGCCTGGAAAGGACGATCGCCTCGAAGGTCGTGACCTACGATTTTGCACGGCTGATGGAGGGCGCAAAGGAGGTAAAATGCTCTGAATTCGCCCAGGCCATCATCAAAAACATGTGATCTGCCGGATGGGCCGAGGTCGGTCGGTTATTTCTGTCGGCCTGAATGGGCGATCTGAATCGCCAAATTTTCGCTTGCTAGCCCTTTTCGATTACCCTATATTCACAAGGAATCAACGAATTATGGCTTAATTTGGGTGCTCGAAAGGGGTTTGGTGTATCCACGCATCAGGTCGACTGTACTTCCGGGGCGAGCGTAAGGGTTGATCGAAAAAGTTAAGGAAGACGTCGCCGAATTCCTGCAGCCATCCACGGAGTATCTGGTTAAGAGGCGCTGGCGGCCGAATTTTCTAACGATGATCGGGTTTGGATTGAACCTGATCGCGGCCACGCTCTTCGGACTCGACTACCTTCGATGGGCCGGTTTTGTCGTCCTCCTTGCCGGTTTGTTCGACCTTCTCGACGGTCAGGTCGCAAGGGCAGGCCGAACAGAGACGACGTTTGGCGCCTTGCTGGACTCGACTGTCGACCGCTACTCCGAAATCTTCATCTGGTTCGGGATTGCTGTCAGCTTTATTCGTGCGGACTCTCTGTGGACAAGCTCGGCAGTCTTCTTTGCCCTTGCCGGTTCGCTGATGGTGAGTTATGTGCGTGCCCGTGCCGAGGGGTTGGGCGAAACGTGCAACGTCGGGTTTGTTCAGCGTCCTGAGCGCGTGATCGCGATCGGTGTTGGAGCGCTCGTTGGAGAAATGGGACTTCAGATCGCAATTTGGGCCATCGCGCTGTTAGCGAACGTGACGGCCCTTCATCGCGTGTTTCACATTCGGAAGCGGGCGAAACCGTAGTGCGTTGGTTCGGCCCTTTTTCAGTTGAATGTGGGCCGGGACGTTCGCCTGCAGTCACGAGAAAAGGAAGCCCGGGTGTCGACCCGGCTTTTTCGTTCCTGGCCTGACCCCGGGATGGTATGACAGGGTATTTTGTAGCGTTTGAGGGGATCGACAAGAGTGGGAAGTCGACCCAGGCGGACCGGCTCGCGGATAAGCTCAAGCGTGACGGCAGAACAGTCACGCTTACCAGAGAGCCAGGCGGCACGGAACTCGGAAGGGACATCCGGCGTCTGCTTCTCGAAGACACCGGGGATGTTGATCCGCTTGCCGAGCTGTTTTTGTTCACTGCCGATCGCGCGCAGCACGTCGCCTCGGTGATTCGTCCTGGCCTGGATCAAGGGCACGTCGTGATTTCCGATCGCTTCTCTGGCTCGACGATCGCTTACCAGGGGTATGGTCGAGGTTTGGACGTTGGTGACCTGAAGCGGCTTCAGCGGCTGGCTACCGGCGGTGTTATGCCGGATCTCACAATTGTCGTTGACGTGGACGTCCAATCTTCCCGCTCTCGAAAAGAATCTGATATCGCCGATCGTGTCGAAGGTGACGACGACTCTTTCTTTGAGCGCGTTCGGCAGGGTTATCTGGAGATGGTGGTGGCCGATCCGGCGGGGACGGTGTGTCTGGATGGCCGACTTCCGATCGATGAACTTTCAAACCGGATCTACTTAGAGGTTAAGCGCCGGTTGGAGACGGAGAAGGGTGCTCCTTGACGGAGGCAACGAATGTTTAGGCAAGGTGGTGGCAGACGGTTGGTTTTCGTGATCTTGATCGCGCTCGTTGGCGTCTACCTGGCGGTCGATTCCAGGAGAGCCAAGGGCGAAGATACGTATGCCTCGGTCGACAGAAGTCTTGAAGAGTATGGGAAGGCACTGGAGTATCTGCTGACGAGTTATTTCAAGGCCCTTGAACCGGACGAGTTGTCGAGCGCCGCGATTGAGGGCATGCTGGACGAGCTTGATCCGTATACGCAGTTTCTGAACAGAAGGGCGCTCGAGCAGCTGCGCATCGACACCCGGGGAAAGTTCGGCGGGCTGGGGATCACGATAAGTCAGCGAAACGGCGCGCCTACGGTGATGAGTGTCATCGAGAATACGCCGGCAGACACATCGGGCCTCGTGGTGGGAGATCGGATTTTACGTATCGAGGGGGAGCCGACCGCGGGCAAGAGTCTTCAGGAGGTCGTGGACGTCCTGAGGGGAAGACCCGGCGCGGAAGTCATCATCACGATCGAGCGACCCGGGCAGGAAGAGCTGTTTGACCAGCCCATCATCCGGGCGCGTGTCGGGATCAAGAGCGTGCAGCTCGCGAGGATGGCCGAAGAGGACATCGCCTACATTGCCATGTCGGGTCCTCATCCAAGCCGATTTGCCGAAACCACTCCCCAGGAGTTGGAAGAGGCGATCGGTTCACTGAGTGTCCACAACCCAAAAGGGATCATCCTGGACCTGAGGGGGAACCCGGGCGGGCTGCTCACGCAGGCGGTAGCGGTCGCCGACAAATTCCTGAAGCCTGGACGAATGGTGGTTTCGACGCGAGGACGCGGTTCATCCCAGGACCGGGAGTATCGGACGAAGGAGCCCCCACTTATGTCTGGCATTCCCCTGGTCGTTTTGGTCAACGGCCAGAGTGCGAGCGCCTCGGAGATCGTTGCCGGTGCGATCCAGGACTCCGACCGGGGGTTGATCCTGGGTACGCAGACGTTCGGCAAGGGCTCCGTGCAAACGGTCCGACAGGTTGGGAAGGAGACGGCCCTCAAGCTGACGACGGCGCTCTACTACACACCAAGTGGACGGAGCATCCACAAGGCCACGCTGCGCCCGCACCGTCGAGGGGGTCCGATGTTGTCGGTGGGCGCAAAGACCCTGTCCGCCTTTGAGGTGGTTGCGATCATCGGGTCGGCTGAACGGACAGAGGAAGCGATCGGCGAGCTGATAGACCGCTTCGACCTTGAACCTGGACAGGCAGAAGAGATTGTGGAAATGGAACTGAGTCAGCTGCTTGGTCTGGGCCTGCGAGATACCTCACACGATCCCAAGGGTGGTGACGCGACGAAGAAGTTCCAGACGGCGGGGGGTCGTACCGTGTTCGGGGGGGGAGGAATCACCCCCGATGTGAACGTGGAGCGGGCCGAACGTCCTCGATTTGTGATTGCCCTGTCGAGGGCCGGCCTCTTGTTCGATTTCGCGGTTGAGTATGCCTCCCAGAACGTAATCTCGGGGGGTCCAGAAGAGTTTTCAGTAGGCGAAGACATTGTCACATCATTCAAAACGTTCATAGACGACGCCGCAAAGTCAAAAGACCTCGGGTACCGAACGGTCGGGGAGGCTCGTTTGGCCGAACTGGAAGAGGCATTAAAGGATGCAGACCTCTATGGTCAAGTCAGACCTGAAGTCCTTGAAGCGCTGAGAGGGGTCGTCGAGAAGGAGCGGCAGGCAGAATTCGAAAAAGCGAAACCTTTCATCCGGTTCGAGATCGAACGAGAACTGGCGAATCGGCTGTGGGGAAGTAAGGCAAAGCTGCTTGTCTCCCTCAGGGGGGACAAACAGTTTCAGGAGGCGGTCCGTATCATCAAGGATCCGGACCTTTACAACGACAAGATGAAACTGGTCTTGGCATCAGGCGCTGATCAGTAAGACTTCCGGTCTGAGACTTATCGAAAAACCAGAAAGGGCAGCCAGTGTTGGCTGCCCTTTCTATCGTTGATATAATCGTCGTCGCGCCTACTTGGAACCGAGCACGTAGACCGCGTCCCAGGTCTCTGCCGGCGGGTCCTGTTTGTAGTCCTGACAGCGTTCTATGAAGATCCTGCAGGGACCGTCCGCCTGATCGATCTTGAGCCCCGCTTCGAAGTAGGCGATGGCCTCGTCCCACTTACGTTCCTTGTACATCGCTACTCCATCGGCGTAGCATTCCACGACTTCCATCTTCTGGGGATCGACTTCCCCCTTGCGTCCCAGTAGCTCGTAGACCTGCACAGACACGTTCTTTCCGACGACACGGATGACGTCGAGCTCTCTGACCTCGACGTCATTTCGAGCGGCCTGGAAGGTGCTCTCCGAGATCATGGTGGACACATCGTAGGCCTTGCCGGCGCCTTCCAGGCGTGCCGCCAGGTTGACGGAGTCGCCCATCATCGTGTAGTCGACCCGGGTGCGAGATCCCATGTTTCCTACCACCATCTCGCCGGTATTGATTCCCATTCGTACCCTGAAGAACTCACCCCGACCCTGTTCAGCCCACATCTTCTGAAGTTTCTCCATCTTTCCTTCCGTCTCCCACTTCTTTCTGAGCTCCGCCACTTTACTCTGCATGTCGACCGTAGCCATGAGCGCTCGCCTGGCGTGATCGTCGATCTTCAGCGGTGCGCCCCAGAACGCGATGATGGCATCCCCTTCGAACTTGTCGATCGTTCCACCGTGTTCTGCGATGATGTCGCACATCTCGCTGAGGTATTCGTTCAGGAGCACGACCAGATCTACGGGCGTTAGATTTTCGGAGATCGTCGAGAAGCTTGCGACGTCTGAAAAATAGGCCGTCATCACCCGAAGGTCTCCACCGAGTTGATTCAGCTGTTCAGGGTTCTCAACGAGCTGGTCGATCACTTTGGGATCCAGGTAGTGTCCAAAGGCTCCCTGTACGAATTCCTTTTCCTTCTCTTTCTGAACATAGTTGTAAAGCGTAATGCTCAGGTAGCCGATGACGAGTGTTGCGACCGGCCCGAGCGCATCGACCCAGACCCCGGCTTTCGCGAACAGTATGAAAGTGGCAACCATGTAGATGGCCAGAAGCAGAACCACGAGCGAGGCCCCGGGGAGCGCACGAAGTTTCGGGACCATAATCCCTATCAGAAGGCCGAGCGCCAGCATGATGACGGCGTTGCCCCATCTGGGAACGCGTCCAAGAAAATTTTGGGTGAGGATCGTGTTGAAGACATTCACGTGTGCACCCAGCATCGCCTCTCGGGCGCCGAAGGGCGTGGGGTTTAGGTCGTGAGTTCCCGTCGCCGTCAGCCCATAGAAGAATACGGTGCGTTCGAAATCCTTCGACGTTACGATTCGGTCGGCAGTCTCATGACCGTCCAGCCCCGCGCTTGTGATCAGGTCTTCGAAGATGAGGGGATGGTCCTCAGGTTTCACACCCCCACCGCGAATCAAGGACCTGAGCACGCCCACGCCATACTTGATCTCCTCCAGTCTGGAGATCCCCATCCTCTCTCCGACCCCTTGTAGCGACAGGTCCGGATTGTCCTTCAGGACATTCAGAATCCCGAGGTTCAAAGCGACTTCTCTGAACGGACCGGCCCAAACCTCCTCAAACTGAGACTTCTCTTCTTCGGGGACACCGAAGGCAGAGGCAATGGCATCGAGCGTCAGGTCTGGATTCGATACAAGCCCCTGCTCGAACTCTCGGCCGAAGAAGACCCGGGTCGCCTTGTCGAAGAGCAGTCCCGGATCGAGGTCAGCGCCCCCTTCCTGTGACGCCTTCTCCAAAAACAGTTCGCCGTCGTTCAAGGCATCAGGATGGTTGTGCGCGATTTTCTTGGCGATTTTCAAAGCCCCGTTCGACCGTTCATTTTCGGCAAAGTCCAGGATCAGGTTGTAGGGCAGGTGGCGGAAGGTGCCGTGGTAGGTACCGGCCCAGTTGACCAGCATTTCCCCCTTTCCGGTGATCGGAATCCGAATGTCAGTCACGCTCCCGTCTGTTAGGTGCGCATCGGGCAGAAGAACGTGCTTCCCTGGCAGGACCTTCACGTTCTGGATCGGGACCTGCAGGTAGTCGCAGGCCATGAGAAAGGCCAACGCAAAGTAGAGTCGCCCGTCGTAAGAGAGAAGGAGCCGATAGCGTCTGACGATCCCGTCGTGGTCTGGCTTGGGCAGTGCAAACCCCACGCCTTGTGCCGCTCCGACGAAGTCCACGAGCGGGATTTCAATATCGGTTGTATGGAAAAGCCCATCCAAAACTCCGGCCGGAGCCGGCACGGAGAACCGCTCCAGGGCCCGGATGGCAGCCACTTTCTCATCTGAACGACTACGGAGGTTCTGACGCGCGAACTCCGGACCTCGATCGGTAACCTCGAAGGTCTGGGCCAGGTAGACGATGCGGTTGTCGTCAGACGCCTGGATAAAGTTCTGGTCGAAATTTTTGATTAGCCCCACGACTTCGTCCTTGGAAAGCGTCTCCGCTTCGAACTGGAGCACGTCTTCCGGCGAGAGGAGTGCGGCGCCCGGCTCATAGAAGAAGATGTCGAATCCGATCATCCGCGCACCGAACCGACCCAGGATGTCGACCAGGAGGGCGTGTCGATCTCGCGGGAAAGGAAACCCAAAAGCCTGAAGGGCCACATCGTCGATGTCAATCGTTGATATGGCCGGGTCCTGTGCAGGTTGACCGAAGAGATCGTTGCGCAGTCTGAAACGAAAATCATAGATAGAAGCCTCCTGGTCTTCGTAGAAATGTGTCCAGGAGAGCGCGATCAGTACCGCACTCGTGATGACGCCGATCAGGAGGTGGGTACCGCCGCCCTTGCCCTTGGTTTTTTCCTGCGTTTCGTTCATCTCGTGACCTCTTCGGAGGGTGTCGCCGGCGTGTGCGTGGCTTCTCGGGACGGCTGCGCTCCGTCCTCTTCACCGCCGAAAAGCTTCTTTCGGATCAGTCCGAGGGAGGCGGAAACCACAACTCCCACATTCCGCCAGCCGACGTTAGGCGATTCTGAGTCATCCAGGCACCACTTCAGCAGACTGATGCATTCTTCCAGGGCCCGGAACTTGGCCAAAGCTTCCCCAGTCAGTTCCTCCCGATGGATATAGGAAAGGTGGTAGGCCTGGGTCAGGACTCGAAGCCGCTCTTCGATTTCTTCACGCGTCTTCATAGCCATACCCTTGGGGGAGAGCAAGTTGATAGGGTAACATGCACAAAAAGTAAGCGAATCGCAAGGTATGATTCTACTGACGAAGTCGCCTTAAAGTGTGAGCAAAGAAAGAGGCGGCAGGCCCCAACGCCTGCCGCCTCACCCACGCTTTCAATGAAAGGAATCTATTCAGTAGAAAGCTTTCCGAGTGCGGCCTTTGCCTCCTTGGCCCAGTCCGAGTCCGGATGGTTTTTCACCAGGTCTTTATAAACCGCACTGGCCTGATCAGCTTCACCGAGCTGTGCGTGACACTGGGCGATGAAGTACTTCTGCTCCGGGACGGTATCCGCGGAGGGATCGGCCGTGACCGCATCCTGAAGCTGCGTGATCGCGTTCTTCAGATCGACACGGCTCGGATAGCGCACTCCGCCTTTGTAATAGAGCTGGTCCAGGACGGCGTCCTCTGCCTCGGCTCCTCGGACACCGGCCACCGTGCGCGTCTGCTGCGTCTCATAGGCCTTCTTTCCGGTGACCTTTTGAATCGTTTTCCAGCGCTGGAGGAACGCAGTAGAGACCTGAACCTTGCCCTCTTTTCCTTTCTCCACCTTCTTTGTCTCGTCCTTCTTCTCCTCTGCCTGCGCTGGACCGATGTAGAACCCGAACCCCAGCAGCAGGGTGATCCCGATGGTAACAAAGCGGCTGTTCATTGTAAACCTCCTTTTCGGCAACCCTCGGTTTCAGGACTCGTGGACGAACTCCTCTGACATCCTAATAAAATATACGGTATTTGTCTCTCCGAACGACGTGATTTGAAACACACGGAAAGGAATTTTTTTGAAGGCCACCTGAACAGACTATATCAAACAAACACACTGTAAAATATAGATATAGAGAATTTTACTCCTGTTCCAAAAAGTCGAGCTGTCCCGCATAATCCGCGTCGAGCTCGATGGCCTTGCGGTATTCTCGGAGGGCGTCTTCGCGATTCCCTTGCAGGTGGTAAGCGATAGACAGGTTGATGTGGAAACCGGCATCTGAAGGATCAAGCTCGGTTGCGCTCTTGAACAGTTGAATGGCATCGCCGTAGTTCCGCTCGCGGGTGAGGATCACGCCCTTTGCGTTCATCGCATCCGCGTTTTTCGGATCGAGTGCCAGCGCTCGGTCCAACGCATCGAGTGCTTTGTCCAGGGCGTTCAGCCTGAGGTAGGCAGCGCCATCGTCATAGGCCTTCTCGGCGGCCAGACGCTGGAGGGGTGTGGCGATGCTCGAGGTGGCCGCGGGTGTCTCGGGAGCCGCGAGCGTTTCTCCACCTGCGATAAAGTCGAGCTGTCCCCGGTAGTCCGGATCGAGTTCGACGGTGCGACGGTATTCGCGCAAGGCCTCATCGCCTTTGCCCAGCAGATGATAGGCGATCGCCAGGTTGACGTGAAATCCGGCGTTATTTGGATCCAGCTGAGTGGCCTTCTGGTAAAGACCGATGGCCTCGCTGTATTTTCTTTCACGTGTCGAGATGACGCCTTTGGCGTTGTAGGCATCTGCGCTGTTGGGATCGAGTGCCACGGCCCGGTCGAACGCGTCGATGGCCTTTTCAAAGGACTTGAGGCGGAGATAGGCCGCGCCGTCATCGTAGGCCTTCTGGGCAGCAAGCTTCTGCAATGGGTCCACGGCCGCCGGAACGGAGATCGCGGGTGCGTCTTTTCTCGTGAGAAAATCGAACATCCCCGCGAAGTCTCGGTTCACCTCAACCGCCTCCTGGTAGACCTGCTGGGCGTCATCCCGCTTTCCCTGGAGGTGATAGGTGAGGGCGATGTTGATCTGGTAGCCCGCATCGCTCGGATTCAGGCCCAGGGCCTTTTGATAGAACTGGATGGCTTCGTCATATTGCCTTCGGCGCGTGAGGATGACCCCCTTTGCGTTATAGGCATCGGACATGCGGGGATCCTTCTGGATCGCCCTGTCGAACGAATCCAGGGCGCGATCGAACTGACCGAGCCGAAGATAGGTCGCGCCGACGTCGTAAAGGCCTTCGGCACTTTCAAGGGAAACACCCGAGGCGAGTGCGATCTGGTCCAGGCGGTTTTCGAAGAAGGCAAGGTCGCGGTTGAAGATTTCGTCGATCGCCGTTGCCGAGGGTAGAGCGACATCCGCGTCCGGAACGACGCCAGGTTTGAAGACCTGCTGGGCCTGCGATACGAGAATCTCGTTGATGAATCCACGTTCTTTCCGAACGTAGTACTCTTCCGCCCCGTTACGCCAGGCATCGGTAAATGAAGAACCAAAGAGGGTCGTTTCCACCGGAATCCAGAGGCTTCCCTCCCAGATGACGTACTCCTTCTCGTGGACGAAGAAGTCGCCGGCATCCGAAATGGGAATCCCGCTGTCGAACATCATGTAGATGTGACCGAATTGTGGGTCGTTGACGTCCAGGATCGCCGTGGGGATGTTCAGGTTTTCGAGCATGGCGGAGTAGAGTGCCGTGCAGTCGTCACAGTCTCCGATTTTCGACTCGAGAAACTCATATGGATACTTTACGGTATCGAACACAGAGTCGTCTTCGAAGATTTGCAAATATGGTGCGCTGAATGTTGTCGATACTTCCGTAGCGCTCTACTAGGAAATTCCCAATGGCATCAGCGTATTTTTCCTTGCCCTGTTCGCCAGGTATTATCTTGTGGGCCAGCCCTGACCTGCCCCCACCTATGTATCCACATCCAGAGTTAGGATGCGGTTGCAACTAGCGGTCCTGAGACCGTTTCAGGCGCCGGCGGCCTATAGCCCAGCGAGCTGTGTGGGCGGACCCTATTGTACTGCCGTCGCCACACCTCGGTCAACACCTTTGCCTCCTGCAGCGTCGTGAAGATCTCACCGTTGAGGAGTTCATCCCTGAGTTTTCCGTTGAAGCTTTCGATGTAGCCGTTCTCCCACGGACTACCCGGCTCGATGAACAACGTCCCGACCTCCAACCTCGAGAGCCACTCCCGGACGGCTTTAGCCACGAACTCGGGCCCGTTGTCCGATCTGATGTGTTTCGGGATGCCGTGCCTCAACATCAGCCCGGCCAACATCCGTAGAACGTCCCGCGAACTCTGCTTGCGGGCAACTTCTATCGCCAGGCACTCGCGGGTGAACTCGTCGACCACCGTCAGGAGCTTCAGGGGCCTCCCTTCCTGGGTCCGATCGAATAGGAAGTCGTAAGCCCAAACGTGGTTGCCGTGCTCGGGTCTGAGCCTGATGCAGGAACCGTCATTGAGCCACAGCCGACCTCGCTTCGGCTGTCTGGCGGGCACCTTCAGCCCCTCCTGACGCCAGATTCGCTCCACCCGCTTGTGATTCACCCGCCAGCCGTCACCCCTGAGCAGGGCCGTGATCCTACGGTATCCATACCGCCCGTATTCGCTGGCCAGAGAGACGATGCTCGTGGTCAGAAGCTCCTCGTCGTCTCCCACCCTGGGCGTGTATCGCTGGGTGCGCCTCACCTGTCCCAGCACACGGCACGCCCGACGCTCGGAAACAGTCAGCACCTCACAGACGTGCCCGACCGTCTGACGCCGACGCGTCGGGCTTAGAAGTTTCCCCGGGAGGCTTCCTTCAGGATCGAGATGTCCAGAGCCTGGTCGGCGACCAGCCTCTTCAACCGTTGGTTTTCCTGATCGAGCTCTTTCAGGCGCCGGGCTTGATCAACTTCCATTCCGCCGTATTCACGGCGCCAACGGTAGTAGGTCTGCTCGCTGATGCCGACATGGCGGGCAGCCTCACCGATGGTCTTGCCCTCGGAGATCAGGATCTCCGCTTGCCGGAGGTGTCCGATGATCTGCTCCGCGGAATAACGCTTTCTGGCCATGGTGACCCCTTTCTAATGACCCAATTCTAACTATAGAACTGGGCACAATCCAGGGGGTCAGGTCAGCCCCACAGCTATGTCTCTCAACCCCGTCAACGTCTGCACGGGACTGTGAATAGGCGCTGTAACGTCGCTAGCGAACTGTGCGGTTGAACCCGGGGATATTGCTCACCATCTCCGAAATGCCCCCTAAAACGGCCTGTATGGGCCCTTGAGGCTCATCCTGGACTACCCCCGGGGTGGATACCCGGTAGGGATTCTGTGGTCTCGAGGCCTGTCCGGTCGATTGCCGATAAGGATTTGGCATATTTTACTGTTTTCCCCCAAACAAACGGTCCCACTCGTCGGCCGCTTGCGCGCGTTGTTCCGGCGTAAGAGTCTGCGCCCTAGCCAAATGTTGCTCTTGCGTCATCGCCGCAAAGTTCGCGCCGGTGAGATTGCGAACAATGCGCGAAGGGGCGAAGCCATAGTCTGTGGCCAGCGAAGAAAAATAGGCTTCGCGCTCACCCTGCTGTCCTGTGGCAGAAGAATATTGGAGTTCCGCTTCGGCCTTGAACATACTCCGTTGGGCAGGCGACAGCTTCTCGCCTGCCACCAACTTGTTGTAGAAGACCCGTATCCGATCTGGCACACCTGCGGCATTTGCGGCGGTCGCGTACTCGGATTCCCTCACGACCGATCCAGGATCCAACATTTTCATGTAGTTGAAGATCAATGCGATGTCGCCCGCTGCACTATCGCTGGCGGCCTTGATCCGGCTAAAGGCGGATTTTACCTTCTTAAAATCTTTGGACAGATCGTTGTATTCTTTTCGTAGTCCCGACTCGCCCTTTATATCGGGCGTTGCGTCCATTTCCATTGGTGCAGGAGCCTCTACGCCCGGCAACACGCGCTCCTGTGTGTCAGTATAATACTGGAGCTTGTCGGGGCCCGTCACGATACGCCGATCGGGTTGCGGGTCGGGCTGCTTCGTCCTCGATTCAAAGAACTTCAAGGCTCCCGGTGTTTGGCTCAAGAACATCTGCTGCTCCGGCGACAGATCCTCATCCGGAATGGTCAGAAGGAAGGGATCGAGATCTGATCCCTGATCGGTCAACGCCGACTACAAATATTCAGGGCCTGCACCTATAAGGGTGCAGGCCCTTTCGATTTCTTGCGATCGGAGAGAGAACGCTATCTTCCAGGCCCCGAAGCGATTTTTCCTACCGCACTCACCCCAATGAGCGGGGTGAGTCCGCTGGGGACCTCGTCCGGAACGGTCACGAGGAAGGGATCCAGGGCCGTTCCCGGATCGGTCAACGCCTTCATGAACTCGACGATGGCGTCTATCTCCTCATCGGTCAAGCCCAGAGGCTCGATCAGAATGGGCTCCAGCACATCATCTACCACCACAGGATGTCGTGGCCGAGCGCCATCGTTATAAAATCGGACGACTTCCTCGAGCGTTTCGAAAAAACCGTCGTGCATGTAGGGCGCGGTCAGCTCAACATTCCGAATCGTCAGCGTGCGGAATTTATACCGGTCTAGAGGGTTTCCGGTAAATTCTTCCCGACCCCTGTCGTCCCCCGAGCTTTTTCCCTCACCTACCTGGGGCACCCCTTGACGGATGAACCGGTAGTCGCTCAACATCGGTCCGTTGTGACAGACGGAACACTTGGCCCTGGTGAAGAACAACTCCAGGCCCAATTTCTGTTCGTCGCTTAGCGCGCCATCACTACCTTTTACATAGCGATCGTAGGGTGAGTCTCGCGTGACCAATTCTCGCGCATAGGCCGCTAGCGCCCGACTGTATGTGGAACCGTCGATGACGGCCGTTCCCCCGGTTTGCATCGCCTCTGCCGGGAAGGCCTCCTGGAAAAGCTGAACGTATTCGGGAACCGTTCGAAGCCTTGCAACCACACTATCCAGGGCAGCCTCCTCGGAGTAGGCATCTCCCCGCATTTCGACCCGATTAGCGATGGGAATCGTAACCAGCTCCTCCAGCCCCCTGGCTTTACCATCCACAGCAAAAAACCCGAAGGCGGAAGGAAGGCCACCCTCGTCTGCATTAAACGCCGTGTTATAAATCGTCATCGTATTCCTGGGCTCGAGCAGGATTTCATCGCCGGAGATAGATAGGTTAGAAAGCTCACGGTCTTTACCCAGGCCTACACCACTCACGCCTGCACCGAATTGACGACCATCGGCAAAGGCAGATCCCGGTAAATGACAGGTCCCGCAAGCAACGTCTTTCTCTCCCCCCAGGATCGGGTCGTAGAAGAGCAGCTTTCCCAGAGCGATTCTTTGCGGATCGTATGCGTTGTCCGAAGGATAAGGAATGGGACCAAGCGTCCGAAGATCGAACCTGCCTCTCAAATCCTGTCTAAAGAAGGCTCGCCTCCCGACCTCCAGAATCAGTTCTGCCGTCTCTCCATCGTTGATCGGGATACTGCCCCATTTCTCCAAGACCTCTTCGCTTGCAGTTTCGGTGGCCATCGCGAGATAATAGCCGGTCGTCCCCACCCGCCCGAACTGTCCCGTCGGATCAGCCGTAATCTCGATCTCCACCTCGCCATTCTCGTCCGTTGTGCCCTGCCACCTGTAGTCGGCTGCTCGACCGGAGATGGAGCGAGAGAACGCAACTTCCACGCCCGATGCCGGCTCACCGGCCTGAATCACCGTTACAGTCACAACCAAACGATGGTTCACAGCTGCCTTAACAGCGGGCTTTCCAAGGCCCCCTGCTCGCTCGATTCCGGGCGAGAGAGATTGGTCTTTGCCGCACGCAAAGCAACCCAGTCCCACCACACTCATCACAAAGCAACGCGTAAGAAGGAATCTTCTCACCACAACTCCTCCTTCTGGTCTTCCCGGCGAGTAGAAGAACACGATCCCTTTGTTTCACGCGATGTCAAGGTTCACTCAAGTCCGGTTTGGCTAAATCGTCTAGGGTGCAGAAAAATCTACAATTTCTGCAAAAAAAGAACCTAAAAACCGCGGGATGTCAACAGGAATATTTGGTTCGTTTCTCTAAGCAACACCGTCTTACGGTCCCCGGCACCCGTGTTTTGCCTTCCCGGTACCCAAAAACTCAGGTCCTTTTCTACGAACACGATTCGAGCCTCAGAATAGCCTCCGCCGCGTTATGTCCCGGTGCCCCGGTGACCTCTCCCCCGGGGTGCGTTCCAGCCCCGCACAGATAGAGACCCTTCACCGGCGTGCTGTAGCCCGATTCTCCGCCATCGAATCGCTTGGACAGCATTTGATCGATCGTGATGTCCGTATGACGGATGCTCCCGTTCGTCAGATACACCCTGCGTTCGAGATCTGGAGGCGTGAAAAGCTTCCAGTCGATGATCGCATCCCGAAAGTTTGGCGCGTATTCATTGATCGTGTCAATCAGGTGTTCTCCGACTCGCCTGTTCGCATCATCCCACGATCCATCTCGAAGCTGTGGCGGCGCGTAGAGCACCCATACGGACATAACGTGCTGCCCGGGAGGGGTCAGGCTGTGCTCGTACACGGACGGGATCTGAATCGACATGACGGGACAACTCGACGGAAGACCTCGTCTGGCATCATCCCAGCTCTGTTCGTGATACTCGACCGAAGGACATATGCGCGCCTGCGCCAGGTAGTGTGGATCGAAGTCTTTGCCCAGATGGGCTGAGAAATCGGGCAGTTCCTTCAGCGCGCAGTGGAACTTGAGATAGGTCACTCCGTTCTTCAGTCGTTTGATCTTCTCCACGAACTCGGGTTCGAGTTCCGCAGGGTCTACGAGTCCGAGAAACGTTCGCTTCGGGTCGGCGTTCGAGACCACCACGCTGGCGCCGATCTCCTCACCGTTGTTCAGAACAACGCCGCCGGCACGCCCGTTGTGAATCACAATGCGCTGGATCTCTGCGCCGGTCCGAATGTCAACGCCCCTCGCTTCAGCAGACCGAGCCATCGCCTGCGTGATACCGCCCATGCCGCCATAGGGTATTCCTACGTTCTTCTCCTCGCTCAGTATAGCGACCTTGTAATAGGCAACTGCCATGACGCTGCCAGGTGCGATCACATCGCCGGCATCCTGAGCATCGATGTAGCTCGCACGCACGAGATCGGACTCGAAGTATTCCTCGACGAGGTCCTTCATGTTTCCCGTCAGCATCCGCTCGAAGACCCGCTCATCTGGTGTGCCTAGAAAATACCGTTTGAGAATGCCGGCCGCTCGCTCCCAGAAAGCGACCCATTCGGGATACCTTTCAGCATCACGGGGCGAGATGCGGCGGATCTCGTCGGCCGTCCCGGCATCGTCGTGCCAGTGCAGCAGATACTCTCCGTTCGGAAAGGGGTGGAAGCGATACGGCGTGAGGGTATGCACCTCGAAGCCGTGCTTCCTGAGTTCCAGGTCCTCGATAACCTTCTCTTGTAGCAGATAGCAGATATACGAGCAGCTGGATACGCGGAAACCGGGGAACAGTTCTTCTGTAATGCATGCCCCACCAACGAAGTCGCGGCGTTCCAATACCAGGACAGACATGCCCGCTCTGGCGAAGTAATTGGCAGCCACGAGTCCGTTATGGCCTCCGCCGACCACGATCGCGTCGTATTGAGCCATGCTCTCCCTATTCTTCTCTCTCTGCTTCCTTGTCGAGGGCAACTTCGTGCCGGAATCGCCCTCATCCCGGGTGTGTGCTCACATCTTCTGTAGGCCTTGCGAAGCACCCGCCATTCTACATCGTCTGCTTCGGCTCGTTCTTTTCGCGTCTGGTCCGCATAGGCCTTGTCGCCGTAGATCACCTTCTCCTCGCCGTGCAGACAGGCCGCCATCACCTGGGAATCGTGCACCGAAGCGGGGGTGGTTGCCACGCTGTGCACCCGTCCCTTCGGATCGCTGCCCACGTGGGCCTTCATGCCGAAATGCCAGGTGTTGCCCTTCTTCGTGCTGGCCATCTCCGGGTCCCGCTTGTGTTCCCTGTTCTTCGTCGACGACGGCGCGTGGATGATCGTCGCGTCCACGATCGTGCCTTCGCTCACCATCAGGCCCCGTTCGGACAGATAGCACTTGGCCTGCTCGAACAACGCTTCAGTCAGCCCGTGTGCTTCCAGAAAGTGCCGGAACTTGCAGATCGTAGGCTGATTCACGGTCCGGGTCACGAACGCGGTCGCCCTCAGCAGGTGTCCAGGCACGTCTCCCTCGATCCGGTCGACCCCTTCGCTCCATCCATCGAGGTCCGCACGAGGACGAGCAGGAGGCTGGACCCATCGGGCCGTCTCGGAAAGCCGGGGCGACACCCATCGCGTCGTCTCGATGATGTGGTCATCCACAAACAGCTGCTTGCGAGTGCCGATGTTCACGATCAGCTCCGAACCCGGAACCTGTAGCCTCATAGCTATATCCTCCTTGCTAACAGAACCAGAGTATCTTCTACCTGATTTCGGGTACCGGGGTTCGAAAGAACCATCAATCTTGGCCTTTCAAGATTGAGATTCGTCGCTGGATTTATCCTTACTGACTATTCGCTGGTCCCCGCGTACGCGGGAAGAGGCGGCTCCTACGGTTGACGGAGACAAACACCGCGATGAGGTCGCCATCCGGAGCCTGTCCCGAGCGAGCGCAAGCGAGTCGAGGGGACGGCTCCTACCGGATTCTCGAGCGTTTGAAATCACCAATATTATCAGGTTATGGATACGGTAGGAGCCAACTCCTGTTGGCGAGCCCGAGTATCAGGAGGTAATTATCACCCGCTTTTAGCGGTACCCGATCCCCGTGTTTTGCCTTCCCGGTACCCGGCCCTTACGCTTTGGGAATCTGCAGCGCATAAAGCTTCGTGTTATTCAACGTGAATCGAACCCGGGCAGGAAGGCGCCCTCCGATATCCGGATTCCCTTTCCAGGTAAACGTGTGCGCCAGGCTGTCTCCCTCGAACGTGTCGCAGTCCTCCTTCGAGTAACCCTCTATAGGATACCCGTCCACGTCCAATAGCTCCGCATCGATGAATCCGTCTGTCGCGTCCGCGTTCACGACGAGCCGATTCCCAGGAGAATACAGCGGTTTGGTCATCAGCGTCGGCGGATAGTTCTTCGTTCGATGCTTGTTCTCGAACGTATCCATCGACACGAACCCGTCCAGACGCAGATTGGCAATCCCGATCCCGGTATTCTTGCCCTGCTGGTCGTGCAGCCCATCCCGCCCTGAATAGTAGAACCGGAGTTCATCTCCCACTCGGTGCGGGGGACCGCACCCTACCATGCCCCACTCCCAGCTGCCCTCGGGTCCCAAAGGAAGGAACGGCCGGCTCCTGAGTCGATGCCAGTTGAAGCTGTCTCTGCTGAAGGCCAGCCAGGTCTTAAAGTCGTCTATCGCGGTCTGGTGGACCGACACGAATCCAACGTAAATGCTCTCGTAAAACATGCATCCCAGGCCGTAGAAGTCCGTATCGGGCGGATCCAGTTCGTCCTTCTGGATGACGGGCTCTGACATCGTCCAGTGCAGCAGATCGTTGCTCTGCATCCGGTACACCCTTCGCTCTACCCTGTGAACCAGCATCGGTTTGGGATAGACGTTCCGACAGAACGCGAGGAACTTCTTGCTTTCCGGATCATACATAAATCCGAAGTTTTCATCTCCGCGAGTGTCACTGAAAGGCCCCGGGTCCGGCGTCCAGTGGAAACCGTCGGGCGAATGGTAAAGCGTCGGATGCTGCACGCCATCCGTTCGCCTCGACCCCCCCATCTTGTAGCGCCTGGAAGGATCGGCTTCAAGATCCTTGTAAACGGTCGTGAACTTGCCGTCAATAATCATATTCGTGTCATTCCCAGCCTCGTCCTTCACCAGCCCGAGCTTCGGCTTCACCCATTCAATCCCGTCCTCTGATGTGGCATACATCAGAAAATACTGGTGTGTAATGTGGTCCTTGAGGCCGAGGTACCACATCTTCCAGATCCCGTCTTCCTCGTCGTAGAAGATCTTACACGGATGCGGCGCGTCCTTTTCCCACGGCTCCGTCTTCACCATAATCGGATTCCCCTCGTACCGTTCGGGCTGATTCACGGTCCGGGTCACGAACGCCGTCGCCCTCAGGAGGTGCCCCGGCACGTCTCCCTCGATCCGGTCCACCCCCTCGCTCCATCCATCCAGATCGGTTCGGGTACTGCGCCCCGGTGGCTGGAGAAACCGACCTGTTTCGGAATGCCGCGGACAGATCCACCGCGTCGTTTCAAGGATGTAATCGTCGAAGAACAGCTGCTTCCGCGTCCCGACATTCACGATCAGGTCTGAGCCAGGAATCTGTAGCTTCATGGTTTCATCCCTCCTTGTTACCGGAATTGCGTGATCTGTTACCCGATCTCGGGTACCGGGTACCGGGTACCGGGGTTCGAAGAACCAATCTGTCTGATTTCATAATTGAGATTCCTTGCTCGATTTGTCCTTTAGACTCCGAATCAAATTCTGGAGCATTCGACTCTCGTGGTCCAATTCGTCCTCCAATTTCGTGAAGTCGTCGTCAGACAAGTATCTTCGTCGCTCTGCAATGGTTAACTGCGTCACCAATTCTGCACACGAACCTAGTGGTTCACCCAGGTAGCAGTGCGGGATAAAGGCGCTTCAGCTTGATGCGTGCATCTTTGGTGGTGAAGCGCCAGTTGACGATCGGTGGATTCTGATCCCGTTCTGTGAGCCAGGCATTCACTTCCTTCCCGAGTTGTTGGATGGTAGAGATGCGTCGATCGAGACACTGACGATAGAGAACGTTCAGACCGATTTCAGCGATGTTGAGCCAACTTCCGCGCTTGGGTGTGAAATGAATATCGATCTTGTCTGCGATCCGTTTCGCTTCCTCTGGCGCGAAGACTTCGTACAATGCGGCTTTGTGATGAGTATTCAGGTTGTCCACAACCAGGGTAATGGCATCGGCGTCAGGATAATGGTGATCCACAAGGTCTTTCATAACCACAGCCCAATCTCGCTTGGTGCGACGTTGCGTCACCTTGACCCGGCAACGTCCGGTCAGAGGCTCCAGCAGCATGAACAGATTCGCCACACCATTGCGGACATAATGGTGGTCAAAACGGGCCGGCTTTCCAGGAGCCACCGGCAGGGGTTCCTGAACTTCTCCCACCAGCTGCTTGCTTGTTTCGTCCAAGCACACCGTGGGATGTCTCGGATCATGCGGCCGGGTATAGACATCCAGCACGTCTTCCATCGCGCAGACGAATTCGGCGCTGGGGGCACCCGGCAAACACCACATCTCCTTCCGCCACGGCTTCAACGAGTTTTTTTTAGCGTCTGGCGCACCGTCTCAGGGCTGACGCTGTCGACGATCTCTAATGTGACCAGTTGGTCTGCCAGCAGTTTGAGGGTCCACCGCTTTCGTCCCTCCGGCGGCTGGCTGCACGCCAAAGCGACGAGGTGAGCCTCCGATTCGCCATCGATCTTCTTCGCCTTCCGGTTCTTCTGTTCTTTGCGCTTGAGGGCTGCTTCCAGGCCTTCCTCGACGAACCGTTTGCGAAGTCGTTCGACGGTGCTGGGATGGACGTCGAGGGCGTGCTGGATCTCTTCGTCGGTCCAGTGTTTGCCCTCCGGCCCCTGATCGGTCTTCAAAAGGATTCAGAGCTGCTGTTTTGCCTTTGCTGATCAGACCACGCAGATATGACCGCTCCTCGGCTGTCAGCGTCACGATGTATTTTTTCTTCGGCACTTCGCTCTCCTTGTTCCTTTTCAGGGGAGGTACAGAGAGCGTACGTCAAAACTGCTCAAAAGTACAGGTCTTTATACCGCGTCTCTAACTTGTTGGTTCACTAGCGCGGTATGGCAGAACTGCTGATACTCTCTGGTATGTTGTCGTGCATGGCCTTCTGCAATATTCGATGGTACGGATATTGCCGTTTTTTTCGCATGTGCGCAGCTAAGCCGTACGTCTCCTCCTTCGGAAACTGAGACGTGACCTCATATACATGATCCACGATTTCGATACCCTTGTTCCACACATCCAGGTCCTTGTAGCTGTTTACTGTCATATCCCGTGTTTTTCTTTCCCGGTACCCGTGTTCTGCTTTCCCGGTACCCAATCTTTACCCTTTAGGAATCTGCAAGGCGTAAAGCTTCGCGTTATTCATCGTAAACCGAATCCTTACCGGAATTTGATCTCCGATATCCGACTTCCCTTTCCAGCTAAACGTGTGCGTCAGGCTGTCCCCCTTAAAGGTGTCGCAGTCCTCATTCGAATAGCCCTCTATCGGATATCCGTCCACGTTCAACAGCTCGGCCTCGATGAACCCCTTTGAGGCATCCACGTTCACCTCCAGGCGGTTGCCCGGGGAATAGAGCGGTTTGGTAAGCAACGTTGGCGGGTAGTTCTTCGTCCGGTGTGTATTCTCAAACGCATCGATCGACACGAAGCCGTCCAGGCGCAGCTTGGCCAATCCTAGGCCGGCCGCCTTGCCCTGCGCATCGTGCAGCCCGTCCACCCCCGTGTAGTAGAACCAGAGCTCATCATTCTGCCGAATCGGCTCTTGAACCGCCGATACCATGCCCCAGTCCCAGCTCCCTTCCGGTCCCAGAGGCAAAAAAGGACCGGTTCTGATCCGCTCCCAGTGGAAGCTGTCTCTGCTGTAAGCGAGCCAGATGTCGAAATCGTCTTTCGCGGTGTGATGTACATTCACGAAGCCGAGGTACATGCTCTCGTAGAACGTTCCCCTCATGCCATAAAAGTCCGTATCGAACGGGTCCAGTGAATCCTTGTCGAGGATCGGCTCCGACATCGACCAGTGGACCAGGTCGTTGCTCTGAATCCTCAGGAGCGACCGCTCGGTCCGGTGACGGAGCGTCGGCTTGGGATATCGGTTGCGGCAGAATCCCAGGTACTTTTTGCTTTGCGGGTCGTACATCACAGACAGGGTTTCATCGCCCCGATTGTGGCTGAACGGCCCCGGGTCGGGCGTCCAGTGGATGCCGTCCGGCGAATAATAGACCATCGGATGCTGCAGCCCCTCCTTGGAGGCCATGGACCGCCCCATCTTGTATCGCCTGGAAGGATCACCGGCCCTCGGATCCTTGAAGGCGAACTGGGCTTTGCCCTCGTGAACGATGTTCGTGTTGTTGCCCGCGCTGTCTTTCACCAGGCCCAGTTCGGGCCGGTCCCAAGTAATCCCATCCTCCGAAGTCGCGTACATGCAATTATAGACGTGCCTTCGGCCCTCGTCTTCGTGGGTCAGGCCCAGGTACCACATCTTCCAGATCTCGTCCTCTTCGTCGTAGGTGATGCCGCTCGGCCAGGGGCCGGACTCCCCCTCCCAGGGCCGTTCCTTCGCCATGATCGGATTGCCCTCGTAGCGCTCGGGCTGATTGATGATTTGGGTCACGAACGCCGTCGCCCTCAACAGGTGCCCCGGAATGTCCGCCTCGATCCGATCGACCCCTTCGCTCCATCCATCCAGGTCCGTACGTGGACGCGCGGGAGGCTGCAGCCATCGCGCAGTCTCACACGAGCGGGGCGATATCCATCGCGTCGTCTCGATGATGTGGTCATCCACAAACAGCTGCTTGCGCGTTCCGATGTTGATCACCTGCTCCGAGCCTGGAACCTGAACCCTCATTGAATCATCCTCCTCACTACCAAATCAAGTGATCTGTGACCCGATTTCGGGTACCGGGGATCGGGGTTCGAAAAAACCATTACCCTATTTGAGAACTGAGATTCTGCACTGGCTTTAATCCTTCTTCAGACCCTTTACTAGGTTTTGGAGCATGCGACCCTCATGGTCCAAATCTTCCTCCAATTTCACAAAGTCATCATTTGAAAGATAATTTCGTCGCTGGGCGATGGTCAACTGTGTTGCCAATTCAGCACACGAACCCAGGGCGATGTGACAGAACTGTTGATACTCTCTGGTATGCTGACGAGCATGACCCTCCGCAATATTGGATGGTATCGATATCGCCGCTTTTTGCATATGCGCTGCTAACCCATATTTTTCTTCTTTTGGAAACTTAGCCGTGATATCATACACGAGGTCTACAATCTCAATGCCTTTGTTCCATACATCCAAGTCCTTGTAGCTCTTTATACCCATATCTCGCCCAGTACTGTTTTTGCGGTACCCGGTACCCGAATCCCGGTACCCGATCTTTACCGGTACCCGGCCCTTTACAGGCCTTCAAGATAATGCCTATCCACAACGGGTGATAGGACAACCAGAAAGCCGCCCGGAGCGTGCACTCTCCGGGCGGCTTTACAAGCGGTGACGCGCCCGGCTATTGGCCGTGCGCCGTTTATTTATGGGTTGTCTAGAACAAACCGCTCACCGTAAACCGAATCGGCTTGTGGTCGAGCAGGCTGGTCAGTTCAGAATAGGAAACGTCAGCCGAAATGCTGCGGCCCTGGAAGTTTCCCCTGACCCCTGCGCCGGCGCTCCAGCTCTGCGCGTCATACTTGAACTGGTACCCGGCGCGTATAGCGAGCATTTCGCTCAGCCAGAGCTCCGCGCCCGCGTGATAGCGCTGGTTGGAGTCCGAGTGGTAGGAGCCCTCGAAGGAGGCCGTCAGGGAGACCGGGTCGCCCAGGTTACCCATGACCTCCCCGGATAGGCCCAGATGGAAGATCGCGGGCATCCGCGACTCGTTTTCGCCGATCACGCTGATGTTCCCACCCAGGTTCTTGATGCCCATCCCAATCCGGACGCTTTCGAACCCGGTGTGCATCACCGTCCCGGCGCTGAACAGCCACCCGGTGAGGTCCTGGTCCAGACCCAGCTTGGACTTCGCGTAGCGCAGCTGAATGCCCGCAGACATCTTGTCGGTCATCCGATAGGCATAATGGAACCCGATGGCCGTGTCGCCCAAGTCCAGTATCTGGCCCGTGCCCTGAGGCCTGAGGCCCGTGGTCTGCTCCACGTCCGGGAACTCGAGGCTGAGCACCGAGAGCCCTATCACACCGTAGTTGGTGTTGATCGCGACCGCGGCCGAGTAGAACTTCATATCCAGGAACCAATCCGTATACCCGAAGGCCCATCCAAACCGCTCGATCGTGGCGATGCCGGCCGGGTTGTAGAAGATGGCGTCCATCCCGTTGGCCACTGCGGTGTAGGCTCCACCCATCCCGGCCACCCGGGCGGTCGGCGCGATCTTCAGGAAGTGGAACGCGCTCGGCACCTGCCTATTGAACCGGTCAATGTCCTCGAAGTTTTTATCGCTTACGATCGTCCCCTGGGTCTCGATGGGCAGCTGTGCCGACACCTGCGGAACCACAGCCGCAGCGAACACCAGGACCGACAGACTGCATACAATGCATTTCATCGCGTGTCTTCCTCTGTAATAAAAGTGTTCGTGTCTTACCTGTGGATCACCAGGTATCCGCTCTGCGTCTTCCCGCCCGAGGAAAGCAGGCTTTCCACCACCCAGACGTAGACGCCGGAAAAGATCTGGCCGCTGAGCGTGCTGTTCAGCAGCCTGAACTCGACCTCACCCGACTCCGGATTGTTGTGGAAGACCCTCGAGACTAGGTCGCCTCCGACGCTGTAGATCGAGATCTTGGCGTGGCTCGGGATCCCCACGAACCGCATCTTGAGTTCACCGTTGTAGTTCTGGTCGTCCGCATTGATGTTCAGGGGGTTGGGCACCACGCGGACCTGAAGCTCCAGGTTGTCGCTCTTCGGGTCGGCGGGCTGGCTCGGCGTGATGTTTTTGAAAGTACGCTGTTCAGGCGCCGAGTAGCCGCCCTCCAACCCGCCGGTCACGTGAGACGCCATCTGCGCGGGCAGATCGGCCAGCGTCATCGTCCCCTCGCTCCAGTTCGAATGCCCTGAGGCCACGGATCGGACGTTGTAGAACCTGCTGAACCCGGCCAGCGACTCCGTGTCGTCCCAGGTATAGGAGCTCGCCCCCGTGGCCGGGACGGTGCCCTTCAGGATCCAGGGCCCGGCTTCCGAATATTCCGACGCGTAGACCCGGTAGGTCGTCACGTCGGCCGTCCCGTAGTCCGGGTTGATCGCGCTCTCCGCCTTCCCGGTCCAGCTGATCCGGGTCTGCGCGGCGAGGTTGCTGCCAATTTGGAAATCCACGTCAGGCGGGGTGGTGGGGACCTGCCACTCGTTGGAGTAGGCGAACTGCGCGTGGCTAATGTTCGTCCACAGCCCCTGCCAGCCCTTGGCCAGCTCGGCGTTGCGGGCCGGCGTGTCGTTGTGCGTGGGCGTGCTCAAGCCGAGATTCCACGCCCAGTCGTTCGGGTCCTGCGGATAGCCGTTGGCCGAATTCGTCGTCACGTGGGAGCCCGTCCCAGCGATGTGGGCCAGCACCAGCTTCACCTTGTCCCCGGGGTTCAGCGTGTAGGGCCCGAACATAATGTCGGTCGTGCCCAAAGCCGGCAACGCCGGCGGAGTGTGACTCTCCGCGGTCCAGGCGGCGTATCTGGCCTCATGGGTTGACGGCCCAGTTCCTCTTACATCGGAGCCCGCCGGATCTGCCTCGACTCTAGAGCGGTCCACCGCCCAGTAGTGGTAGAGCGGGTCGCCCTGCGCCTCCACGTAGCCGACCGCCGCGTCCACCGCGTTCCAGGCGCCCGTGCCGCTTCCCCGCCAGGCCAGGGGCCCGTATCCGACGTATTCCGGGCTTTGGGGCATGCCATCCGGACGTTTCGCCGCGTTCAGGAAGCCCGGAGAGCATCCCTGAGACGTACACAGGTTCAAAAAGAAGGGGTCGCCCGTGTCGTCGTCTGGCGTAAACGGGTCGTTCCCGTCCCACTGCACGGCCCAAAACCTCCCGACGAAATTGGGGTCGCCGGCGAAGCCCGGATCCTCCGACCAGGCGTACCCGTCGTCGAACTCACTCGGGCCATCATCGTCATAGTTGTGCCAGCCGTAGTGATAGCTACCCCGCCAGATCTGCCCCGAAGACTTGAGGTGGAGGGCTTGGATGAACCCGAAGTAGGCGTCGGTGATCAGCTGGTTGCTCGTGTTCGTCCACTCCGTGTCGTAGATGAGCATGTCGTCCAGGTCCTGGTTGCTCCAGGCCAGCACCCGGCGCACGGCCACCAGCACGTTCTCCCCGCCGTGCTCGTTCGACTCCCACTCCGAGATCATGATCGTCTCGGCCGTATTCTGCACGGACGAGTAGACCCCGTAGTCGTAGTTGTGGATCTCATACGGCACCGTACTTATGGCAGAGTTGTCCTTCAGCGATGTCGCCCCGGGCCACCAGTTGGACATGCTCACCCCAGGGAGTGCGGACCGCGCCGGCGCCTTGGTGTCGATGCCCCAGGTCGCCTCGGGTCCGCTCTCGATGTCGTAGATGTGGGGCAATACATCTTCGGTGCCCCCCCGAAACGGGCCGTAGGAAGCGTACTGCTCGCCCCCCACGGTCGTCAGGGTGACGTAGGCCCTGCCGAGCGAGATGTAGGGCGCTTCACCGCCCTGGCCGGATGGCTTTTGGTGCCAGTAGTAATCACTGTCTGGATACCTGGCCGCGCCCACCCCGACGGCGGGATAAGTGTGACTGTACATCCCCTCCATATTGATTCTCTTAGCTTGACCAAAACTGCCGTTGTTCGCGAAGGACGACCACATGTGGGACCGGGTCATGTTGCGCCGGGCCGCAGCCATATTGACCTGGGCCGACGCGCTGAACGCCTCCGCGGCCAGCCACGCCGCCGCGACCAGCCCGACGAGTGCCCATCTCTTAAACTGAATGTTGAACATCGTATGCAACTCCTTCCAATTTGGCGACCCTGCAGGGATTCACGTCGAACCCCTGCAGAGACACCCCATGGGGTTTCAGAACGACAATCGCGCACCCACCACGAACTCGCGCCGGGCCTCTCCGAAGCCGCCGTGGCTGGGATCCTCGTCATCGTTACCAAAGCGCCAGCGGGTAATGTCTTTATAGTCCCCGTACTTCAAAAAGTTCGGGTCGTCGGGTGCGGGCAGATTCTGCCCGTAGAGCACGTATCTGCTGTTCCTGCTGTTTTCGATATCCTCCCTCTGGTTCCAGACGTTCCGGATCTCGAGGAAGCCCGTGACCGTGCCCGAGTCGCCGAAGCGGAAGTCCTTCTCGAAGTTTACGTCTGTCATCGTCTGGATGGGACCTTGCCGATTCTCCGTGGGCGAGGCAGGCGGGGTGAACCGGAAGGTCACGCCGTTCTGGACCCTGTAGACCATCGTCGCCCGGGCCCCCGCAAGGGCCTTGATGTGGAAATCCTGCGGGGCGGAGAAGAGGAACTGGGCCGCACCGATGCTGCGGCGGTCATAACGGTCGGGCCCAACCAACCGCCCGTAGAGGACCCGATCCGCCGACTGGATGTACTGCCCAGGGTCCGAATCCGAGCTATTGAACACCTCCGTCCAGGCAGTGGTAGTCGTTATAAGCGTCCCCGAACGGGCGAGGGCATTGGCCAGGTTCGCCTCCGCTGCCGCCGCGAACTCGGCCCGCTCTGCGGCCGTCGGGACCCTGGGCGACTCAGATCCGTCGGCATTCGCGGTCACCCCGAAGAAGAAGTTGGGGCCGTTCACGTAAGAGGCGTCGTGTACCAACTGCTTGTCTGACCGCCCGTCCTGCTTATCAACCCACGCGATGTTCCATGACAGGTTGAAGGAGGTCATGCGGCTGAACATCTTCTTGAAGGACAGCTCGAACCCGCGGCTGCTATAAATGCCGCGGACGTTGCCGAGCGGAGAAGCGTTCCCCTGCGGCTCCCCCGGTGGGAGCAGGGATTTGTCGGGGTTAACAATGGTAACGTGACGCAGGACCTTGCCCTTCAGGTCCTTCTGGTAGGCCGTGGCCTGGAGGACGAAATCTCCGGCGAAGTTCCAGTCGATGCCCGCCTCGAAGGCGATCGTCTTCTGCGGCTTGATATCCCGCGAGTACTGAAAGGCTTCCCCTTTTATCCAGAGCCGGTTATCCTTTTCGAGCACGTCGATCTGTCCGTTGCCGTTCACGTCAAAGTCTCTGGCATTATCCTCGTCTCCATGCTGCCAAAACCAGCGGCGGTAGAGCGCCATCCTGTCGGGATACTCGTGGAACACCCCGGTATGGAACCGGATCGTGGAGCGCTCCGTGATCGGGTGGGAGATCCCCACGCGGGGGCTCACGCTCGTCATCGGGTCCGCCGATGTTCGTTCCACGTTGCGAAAGCGGCCCAGATACCAGTAGTGCGGCCAGAGAAAGGCGTCATTCGGCCACATGTCGTCGAGCAGGAGGGCGTCGAACCGAACGCCCGCGTTGATCACCAGGCCCTCGAACTCCATCTTGGTCTGGGCGTAGCCCCCCAGCTGGTTGAGTATGTTTGAATCCTGCCCCACCCACGGGTCGCCTACGCCGATCAGCTGCCTCCACCTCCCCCAGGCACCGCTCATCGACTGGTAGTTGTTCTGGAACATGTCGTAGCGGGTGAACTCGAACCCGACCTTGCCCAGGATCGACTTCTCGAGCTGCGTGGTCAGGTCCACCTTCAGGGTGATCCGCTTGCGGTTTTCATCGATCTGGCTGTGATCATCCCACGGCATGAAGAACCCCCAGTCGTCCCGGGGGTGCCGGAAAGGTGTGATCTGCGCTTCCGGAACACTCTCCCCCTCATCTACCTTCGTCTGCTGAAAGGAGACCCGAACGTCGTAGAAGGTCTTCGGGGAGAGGGTATGCGTGGCGGTCAGGTAGGCCACCTTTTCAAAATGCTTGACCGTGCCGCGGCTGGTGTAGTCTGCCGGAAGAAAGATCGCGTCCATCCGTGGCCACTTTGTTTCGAACCAGGCGTTGCCCCCGGTCCCGGCCTCTCCCTTCAACGTCTGCCAACCGTAGGGCGCCTCCCGGTAGCTATAGATGCCGCCCAGCTTGAACTTCAAATTGCCGCCGGTGCGGTAGGTCACATTCCCCGACCCCTGGTAGTTCTTCGGCTCGTTGTCCCACCGGTCGGGGAATTGGGCCGCCCTGTGGCTGGTCCTCGCGTTCACGAAGAACCCGGCATTGTCCGACAGCGGGCCGTTGATCGAGCCCTCGACAAACTGCCCCCAGCGACTGTCGTAGTCGTCATCCCGCACGTGAAACCTCTGACCCACAAACCTGCTTGATCCTTTACCCTCTGGAATCGTATAGTTCAGGAAGTCCTGGTCCGACCAGGGGTTGACAACGCCGACCTGCCGCGCGAACTCGCCGCTGTCATAGATATTGGGTCCGAAGTGTTTCTTCCCCGGCGGGTGTATCCGGGCCTCGAGCTGGCCCCCGAACCTGACCCCGGACTCCCTGCTCACCAGACTGATCACGCCACCCGAGGCCATTCCGTACTCGGCGTCCATCCCGCCTACGATGACCGACACCTCCTGCAGCGCGCTCTTGTTCAGCGGCGTCCATTGCTGGTAGTTGAAGAAACCGTCGTCGTTGACCATCTTGATGCCGTCCACCTCATAATACCTCTGCGGCGTCATGGTCGTGTTCCACACGTTGTCGGAGCCCCGTAAGCGCAGCTCCCCGTCAAGCGACACACCCGCCTGCAACTCGATCAGGTCTTCGGTGGTCCGGATGAGCGGCACATTCTGGATCTCGAAGATGTCGATGACGTAGCGGCTGGAGGTCCTGTCGGGCTCCACCGGTGGCCGCTTCGCGATCACGACCATCTCGGCCGCCTCTATGGCTCCCTCCGTCATGGTAAAATCGACGGTGGTCGTGAAGTCCGCCTTCACCGACACCTGCTCCACGGTCGACGTGTTATAGCCGACCATCGACGCCGTGACACGCTGCCTGCCTGGGTCCACGCCCAGAATCGCGTAATACCCCTCGGCATCTGTCGTGGCACCGCGCTGGGTACCCTCGACCACGACGTTGGCCCCGGGCAGCGGATTGCCCGAATCGTCCTGGACCACGCCCTGGAGCTTGCCACTCGTACCTGCGATACCATCCGTCGGGCTGAAGGCGATGAGCGCCCCAACCAGAAAGATAGATATGAAGCTGTAAAGAGACTTCATCGTGTCCCTCCTTGTGGTTTCCCGACAAACAACAAACTTCGAACGCTACATCCGTTGCTTTGCATTAGCCTGAATAATTCATAAAAAAGGTAGTTTCCTTACCCAAGTCATTGTATTATATTGTGGTTACGCAAATAATCATAACACAATGAAACAGGAGGAAACTACCGTGGGAGTTCAAGATACACATCACAAGGGTGTCTTTCGCAAGTCTTTCTGGTAAGCCGGTAGAAGCCACCTTCGACGGAGGCATCCTGACCAGCGACAGCGGGGTGCTGCTGCTTCGTGAGGTGGAGGCCAGAACCGGGATTTTGCATAGGATGGTTGCGGCGCTCACGGATCGCCGACATCAAAGTTACGTACATCATTCGATGACGGACCTGATCAAACAACGTGTGTTTCAGATGGCCTGTGGCTATGAGGATGCGAACGATTGCAATACGTTGCGCGAGGACCCCGGCTTCAAGGCGGCCTGTGATCGGTTGCCGCTTTCCGGTGCGGATCTGGCCAGTCAGCCCACGATGAGTCGGTTCGAGAACCGGATCAGCAGAACCGATTTGTATCGGATCGCCAAGGCCTTTGCGGATGTGTTTGTCGCCTCGTATGAGGAACCGCCCGAAGCCATTCTGTTGGATATCGATGACACGGAAGACAAGGTGTATGGGTCTCAACAGTTGTCGTTGTTCAATGCGTATTTCAATGGCTATTGCTACCAGCCCCTGCATATCTATGAAGGCCAGACGGGCAAGTTGATCACGACGGTCTTGCGTCCTGGCAGGCGGCCCACGGGTAAAGAGATCGTCACCATCCTCAAACGGGTGATCGCCTACCTGCGCCGCGCCTGGCCCGACGTGGCGATCCTGTTGCGCGGCGATGCGCATTTTTCTTGCCCCGAAGTTCATACGTTGTGTGAGGAAGAAGATGTGTATTTTGTCTTTGGACAAAACGGCAACGCCAAACTGCTGCGCTCGGCACTGCCCTTGATGGACCAGGCCAAAGCGCTGTATGCCGATTCCGGAACAACCACGCGCCTTTATCACTGCTGGGACTATCAGGCGAAAACATGGGCTTGTCCACAACGCATCATCTGCAAGGCGGAAGTCACCCCGCAAGGAGACAATATCCGATTCGTGGTCACCAACCTAAAGCGCGCCCAACCGTCATTCATCTACAAAACCGCCTATTGCGCACGCGGCAGGATGGAAAACTTCATCAAGAATCACAAGACCTTTCTCCATTCCGATCGCACCTCTTGTCACACCTTCCAGGCCAATCACTTCCGTCTCTTTCTCCACAGCGCCGCCTATGTCCTGATGCACGCCTTGGCACAAACCGGGTTGCGCGGCACGAAGTGGACGAACGCACAGTTCAATACCCTGCAAAACCGTCTCTTGAAAGTCGCCGGGCGCGTTCGTGAGTTGAAAACCAGGATCAAGTTCCATCTCCCAACGGCGTTTCCACTCAAACACCTTTACGGCAAGATCCTCTATAATCTGGCAACGGATGTTCCATAACCCATCGACGTGCTGACCCCGCCTTCACGTTTGGAGCGACACGACCAACAGCCACGGAGACGTCTGTGCTCTTGACAGCGGAATTCAGAGCAACCTGACGCCACGGAGCAAACGTGCTGCCAGCAGGCGCCGCCGACACGGCCTGGACACGCCAAATCCGTCTCAGCCCGTGCTCTTTCGTTTCTCGTCTCACTCGGAAGCTCTTTCTGCTTCCCTAAATTGCATTATCTGATGATTCATGAATTAATCAGGTTAGGACTCCTCTACCTAAAGAAGTGAACGAAGCGTTAGCAACAGAACCTCAACAAAAGCGGTGTCGCAATTTTCCTGGCATCCCCCCTTTCACGACAAAACAGACATAGCCGCACCTCCCCCCCCCCAGGCAGTGCGGCCATTTTTTATTCGACATGATCGGCTTCTTTGGTTCGTAAATCTTGAAGGTTATAAACCAATTCTTCCGCCGGCAATGGTCAGATCTCAGCGAATAATGATAATACTTTAAAAACAATGTATGTCAAGCAAATAATATTTTTAATTCACAGAATATAAGAAAATTTATAGATCGCCCCCCACAGCAGGAGACTTTGGATTTATATAACAGATTGTTACTCAAAGAGTTATGCCCTGCGTATCTCGTCAAACAACCGATTAGGCCCAACGATCCTGCCGTAGTATCCTGCTGGACGCATACCACCTGCATCGTTCACCTCCTAGGGGCGATCCTTGTGATCGCCCGTTAAGCTGGATCACGGAAAGAATACGGAGAAGCACGGAGGGCCACGGAACCCTTGCATAAACCAATCAACAACGACTTAGGGGGGATTTGAATTTCGAGAAGTGGAAATCCCCCTTTAGGAAAGGGGGAAGGTCATTTCTTCTTCTTACGGTACCCGGTACCCGTGTTTTTCTTTCCCGGTACCCGGTTCTTGAGGCTAGCCTAGTATCTATACACGAGATTCTTCGTTACCTTCATATCCGACCGGCGTTCATAAAAATGTAGCTTGTCCCCTTCCACAAAAAACATGGAGAGATCGGCCTTTTCTCCATTAACGACAACCCGGAGCTTCCAATTCGGATGAACTGTTTGCCCAAGGTGTGCGCGGTTGTCGTGACTATGAATGGGTTTTCTCACCGCTTCCTCCTCACCCACCAACCAAAAGGTGGTCAGCTGAGCAGACCTTCCCTCCTCTTTATTCGTTTCGTAACTCTCTACTTCATTCAGGCTATGGGATGCTCTGGAGACCTGTAGAATTCCCCGTATTTTCCTTTCATTTTCGTGTTGAGTGCCGTTTCCTTCGCCTTGTTGTCATACCTCAAATCCAAGGTATTGAAATTGTGGAGAAACGTTCCATTCGCCTCGAATTGTATTTCGACACCGCCCGAAGGGTTGGAAAGTTGGACCTCGCGAGCTTCCTGCTGAGACGTACTTCCCGTGTTTGGCGGCTGCTCATCAACGGGACCCAGGCCGCCCGTCGAACAGCCCCAAAGCGCCGCCATGAAGACCCCCGCTGCAAACGCTCCGGACTTAGTAAGAATTCTGTTCATTGACCTCCTCCTTCCCGACTGTGGGAAAGCCACAGGGGTCTCTACGTCAAAAGGCCGTACTTCTCACAAATAAGAATAAAGCCGCCAAGAACAGATGTGAAGCAAAATCTTTTCCAGCGGGCGAGTCCGCCCAGAGGGCGGACTTTGCGATTGTCCAGCGCGGGAATTTATTCCCGTCGCCTTCTCGATTGCCTTCAGAGGCTATTTCGGCTACATTTTTTGATTGAATCGCGGCTACGTAGCACGAACGACGAGCGACGAAAAGGCCGGGAAGATCGATGAGGAGGAAGTCGATGAGGAAACGTGTCATCGCTTTAGCCTTCGCGCTGCAGCTAATGATTATTCCGGCCTTGCTGCCTGCGCAATCGACGGTTGATGTCGATTTCACCGGGGATGGCGTCGTCAATTTCTTGGATTTCGTGGAATTCGCGGTCGGCTTCGGCAATTCAGATCTCAAGGTCGACCTGGATGGAAACGGAGACGTAAACTTCCTGGATTTTGTCGCGTTCGCAATAGCGTTCAGTGCGCCGCCCAAGGAAACCGTTACGTATGAGGTCACATTCGAAGGCAAATGGAGTGAGGAAACCCATCCTGACGACTTTCCATCCTTCCGCCACTACTTCTCCGAGCTGGTCGGGGCCACCCATGACTCTAGTGTCGTGTTCTGGAAGCCGGGCGAGTTCGCCACTCCCGGTATCAAGGATATGGCTGAGATTGGTCTTACAGGGACGTTTGAGGACGAAGTGAAGCCGGCCATCGAGGCTGGGAGGGCAGAGTTCATCCTCTTGGGAGGGAATATCAAAGTATCACCGGGGTCGGTGAGTTTGACGTTTGAGATGAGTGAATCGCATCCGCTCGCGACCCTCGTTACCATGATTGCGCCCAGCCCCGACTGGTTTGTTGGTGTATCAGGCCTCAGCCTGTCTCCAGAAGGAACCTGGCTGGACACCGTGGTCGTAGATCTCCACGCCTATGACGCGGGCACCGACAGTGGCCTCTCCTTCGAGTCTGACGATGTTGTGACTGAACCTCCTCAGCCGATTGCAAGGATGCAGTCAAGGCCCTTTCACTCTGATTCGCCCCCGCTAGGGACGTTTACCTTTGTGAGGCAGTAGCCGAATCGGTCAAGAGTCGAGAGTCCAGGGCCCTTAAGAGTGCGATGAACACTTGCTCAATGGTTCCGACCCGCAAGTGCTTGAACCAACTGGGTTAGCAGCAGAGGTCACTGGTTCGAATTCAGTATCACACCCACAAGCATGAGACAAGGCAAAGTCGATGATTCAGAAGGCTTTGCCCTTTTCTTTGATCAGAAGAGATCTTCTGAAATTGGCCCTTTTCAGCTTAGGTTGGGGTGTTCTAAGTGAGAATTAAAGTTGGTGCTCGTTTGTCAGCCTTCCCGGGAACGCTTTTTAAGGGTTCCTGGTGGCGGAAGATGAAATAGAAGAAGGAGTATACAAATGATTTCAATAACAAGAATATTTGCCGCTTTAAGCTCCTCTTAACTTTTCCTCCAGCAACCTTGGCATCCAACCTGCAGAGATCGGAAAGAGAATGCTATCTTCCTGGACCTAATGCGATTTTCCCGACCGCACTCACACCAAAGAGGGGCGTGAGTCCGCTGGGGACCTCATCTGGAACGGTCAGGAGGAAGGGATCCAGAGCCGTTCCCGGATCGGTCAATGCCTTCATGAACTCGACAATGGCGCTTATCTCTTCATCGGTCAGGTCTAACAGCCCGTTGAAAAACCGTCCTTAGACGGAGCGCGAAGTCAGCAGTAGTTGGCCAACAAGAGGTCGGTCTGGGAAACGCGGAAAGACTACAGGATCGGCTAGGGATGTTGCGCCGCATCGGATCAAGTCGCGGAGAAGTTTCTTCGGATTCAGACGCGATCGAGCGGTCCGTAAACACGAGAAGAGATCGAGAAGGCGCTTGAGGAGGTCGGCCAGTCCCTTCGGGGTTCCGGCACCGCAGAGTTTGCGCATGAGAAGTCCGAGGTTGTAGCCGCAGGCGTGGATGAGGAGTCGCTTGAGTATATTGTCGGCGCCTCGAAGGTGGGTGCGACGCATTCCGCCTGTTTCGTAGATATGGGCGAAGCTTTTCTCCGCCAGTTCGGCCCGGAGCTTCCTCAAAGCCTTGCCTTTGTTCCTTTTGATTCGGCGACGATTCGCGTAGACGGCTGACTGCCTCAGCTGTAATTTCGATCTGCACCTCGCCATTTTCATCCGTTGTGCCTTTCCATCTGTAGTCGGTGAATCGGCCGGAGATGGAGCGCGAGAATGCAACTTCCACGCCCGATGCCGGCTCATCCGCCTGGATCACCGTTGCAATCACAACCGCACGATGTATCAGAGCTGCCTTAGCAGCGGGCTTTCCCAGACCCCCGGTCTGTTCGAATCCCGGCGAGAGGGGCTGGTCTTTACCGCACCCAAACCACCCCAGTCCCACCAAAGTCACAATAATCCAACGCGTAAAAAGGAATCTTCTCACCGTAACTCCTCCTTCTGGTTTTTCCCGGCGAGAGACTGTGTAGAAAGTCATGTCTGGAGCGGGCGCTTAGAGTGTTGTCGCTGCTTCCGTTGGAAAGTTGGGTTTTCAAGGTGTAGGGGCGCAATAAGAGGCCTTATAACAACCCAGCAATCCTGGGGAGGTTGTTTACTAGGCGAAAAAGGCCACCTTGCCATCATTCCATGGCGGCGGCAATCAGCCTCGGAACGCTCACGAGGTTGGTCACTCGCTTGATGTTGTGGGCGAGGGCCATCAGGCATAGACGTCTGCCTCAGCACCCTCGGGACCGATCTGTCCGAGGCGCCGAAGCGCCTGAGCGAATCCCGCGGCACAGAGCGGGATCTCCCTCTCGCCCTTCTTGGCCGGACGGTCAAACTTCTCCCTGAAAGAGGCAGGCAAACTCGACCTCTGACTCAGATATTTGCCGAGAAAGGCGTGTGCCGACCGAGGAGGGCCTTTGTGTGCGGATTCGACCAGCCTTCGGATTTCCTTAAGGGCCACATAAGGAGTTGCCGCCCCATCTTCCGAGAGCGAGACAACCCAGCCGGCCACATCGGCAAGATGCTCACCCTTCATCAGATAGCGCCGCCAGACCCCATCCTTTCCTTACATGGGCGCTGGCCGGCCCCTTGTGCCCGTTCCTCTTCTCGTATTTGACCAGAACCTCGATCAATTTCTGGATCTCTTTCCGATTCAAACCCGTGCTCCTGTCCTGAATTCCGGGCCCCTCAACCATCAATGATGACCAGTCTGTACTTCTCCACACCAGAAACCGTAAACACGATCCTATCACCATCCGACTCGGTATGGACCACGCGCCCTTCGGGTTCCTCCGGACTCAGCTCGACGCAGCCCGCCGACTGTGTGAACTCCGGGATGCCCACCGAGACCCGGAGGTCGGAACCAGAAGACCCCGAATCGAAGTTGAGCAGGTGGATCAAGAGCCGATCCGGTTCGGTCTGCCGGCGGACCTCCACGATGAACGAGGGGGGTGCCTCGACTTCGACGGACAGGGTCCCGCCCG
Organism: Candidatus Latescibacterota bacterium; assembly: GCA_965248435.1. Classification (GTDB taxonomy): domain Bacteria; phylum Latescibacterota; class UBA2968; order UBA2968; genus CBDFJH01. Next base: position 3,028,822 of record OZ252100.1, on the reverse strand, counting down.
CCGCCCACTTGACCGCGTCCACGAGATCCTTCCAGTTCTCCGGACGTTTCCAGTCGAAAGGTCCGGAAGGGTCATCTGCGGTGGCCACGATGGCGGGAACGATGGCCGCGCGCCCGCGGCCGATCTGCGCTTGAATCACGCCACCCTCCAGCGTCTCGATCCCGTCAGCACGCGCCCTGAGGACCTTCGTCAGAGGCTCGGTTCTAACGCGATGCCACGGGTTGTGCGTCCCCGAATTTTCTGTCAGCACGACCCCGTACCCGGCCCGCAGAAACGCATCGAGGAAGCGCACCTGCTCCTCGCTGATACACTCCTGGCCGGCCAGCACGAGCACCCGGTAGCGGCAGCTCTCGGTCAGGTCGCGGTCGAAAGCGAGCGTGAACGGCACAGCAGACTGAACAAGCGCCTGCTCGAAGAACCAGACGTCCCGGTGAGGATCGACCGCATTGAAGGCCATGGAGCTGAAACCGCGCACCACCGCCACGTCGGCAACGGGCTCGGCATCCACGAAGTGAGATCGATGCCTCAGGAAGAAGGCGAAGTCCGGGGAGCGGAGATTCATTTCGATCTCTTCCACCTCTCCGCCCTCCCACATCATGCCCACGCATCCGATCGTGGGGCCCCCCAGGATCATCGGCTCGAGGACCGGCAGCCTGGCGTCCTTGCTGAACCTTCGGAACCGGGTCGTGTGTGGCCCGAGCGCGTAGGAAAAGAGCACGTTCCCCAGCGACTGTGCCGCCTTGAAGGTCCGGATCCTCGAAATGAGTCGGCCGTCCTCCAGGCGCGGCTCGGCGTTCTCCTCAGTCCAGAACACATCCCCGTGCACGACCAGCCGCGGCAGATCGACACCGCAGTAGTAGCAACAGTTGCCGGGTCGGACTCCCCCCGGATTGCACTCGACCGCCACCTCCGGATTGAGCTCCAGGATCAGATCACTCATCTCCCGGTAGAAATCCGTGAGGCTCTCGCTACTGAACTCCATCCAGTCCTGAACGGAGGGATCGCGGACCAACGGGTACTTCTCCGGGGGAACCGTCTTCGGAAAGACCGGCGGCCGGATGCGGGAGAGGTCGGTGAAGCCGTACCGCTCGAGCCGGATCGACGCGTCCGGGTATTTCGCCTCCAGGAATTCCGAGAACTTCCGGACACACTCCCCGCAGTGGCAAACTGGCTCCGCGCTGTCTCCGAAGTTGTCGAAGTGGACGAGATCGGTCCCGAGCTCCTTCACGGCCATCTCGACGACACGCCGGATGAAGGCCCGGTAGCCGGGTTGATTGTAGCAGGGCTTGTACCTGCACAGCCCGGAAGAAAGGGACCGGCGGATCGGCCGGCCATCCTCGTCGCGTGCGGCCCAGTTGACACAGTCTTCATCATCCTGCGCCAGCGTCTCGTAGTAGATCGTCCCACCGATGTAGGTGCCGACCCGCATCCCGTGCTTCCGGCAGAACCCCGCGAGCTGGGCGGCGTATGCCCGCTCCTCCTCCTCGACCCGGAGCCCCGTCTTGAAGTAGTGCATCAGGATCATGTTGACGCCCACGTCCTTCAGCCGGCGCACCACTTCTTCCGTATGCTCCGCCTTGTAGAGCTCCCGCACGTTCTCGGCAAGGCCGCCGTGGCGGGTCCGCGCGACGAGGGTCTCCCAGTTACCGACGAAGATCAGCCCTTCCCGGAGCCACTTGGGTTGCTCTCTCATGACCAGGTTCTCCCAGCTGGACAATGGGTCTACAAGGCCAGTTCCCTCAACCTTACCGCATCTCCCAGATAGCAGCCATCCTCGAGGAGCGCCCTATGCAAGGCCTTGACGTCCATCTCTCTGGAAACGACGCCGTGCTTCGCCGCCAGGACACTGTAACAGACTACCTTAATAAACAGACCTCAGAAAATGTGTGGATGTCAAGTTAGAATTCCAGCGCCCCGGAGTTTACTTGGACACTCCATTGACCTACGGTTGGTCAGAAACGAGGGTCCGATATGGGCAAGCAGAGGCGTGGGAGATCGGGTAAGGCGGAGCGAGCGGGAGCGAGTGCAGCCTTACCCGATCTCAGCACGACCTCGCGGGGGCGTTTCTCGTGAAAGTCTAGTGGCTTGTTACAGACGTTAGACTGTACTCACAAGGGTTAGAGGGCGCACCATCGTCATTCCCGCAAAGCTTGTCCCTGCGAAAGCAGGGAGCGGGAATCCAGATGCATTAACGCGCGATTGCCATCTTCTTTCGGACTGGATGCCTGCTGGAGTTTACCCCGGGTGCGAACCGGGGCAGGCATGACAACGTTGCGCCCTCTACCACGAAACACACCGCTTCTGCTTTTCATTCCGCAATCCCCAATCCCCAATTTCTTACACCCGTTCTTGATTTCCCGGTACCCGGCCGTTTACGCCTCCACACAAGCCTGTTTGACAGCTAGCAGATTCTCCGTCGGCGTCCCGTAGGGCACTACCGCCGTGCCGACGATAAAGCCGCCGTAGCCTTCGCCCTCCTGAACCACTCCCGTAGCAACCTCATGGATCTGATCCGGATCAGCCTTTTCGATAAACGCAGGGTTCAAATTGCGACGTAGCGCCCGATTGGCACTGCGGCTCTTGTCCAGCCAGATCGACCAGTCCGCGGTGAAATCGCACAGCAGGTTGTTCGCGCCAGTGGAGAGGAGGGCATCAATCACGCGGGTCGTGTTGCCACCGATGATCAGCGGCACGTGCGCCATGCCCAGCTCGGCGAAGTGACGGTTCAGGTCCTGCGTCACAGGCGCCACATACTCCGCATACATCTGGGGTGACAAAAGGTCAGGTGATGCCTGGGAGTCGAACATGATCACATCGGCGCCCACGCCCATGTACGCCTCGCCGAAATCTTTGATGATGCGCCCCGCATAGGCGAGCAGTTCGTGCACGAATTTCGGATCATCCAGCGTCGCGAGGAACAGATCCTCGGCGCCCATGAGGCTGATCGCCAGCGAGAACGGTCCCGACACGGCCCCGCGCACCCAGACCTCGTCGCCCAGTTCGGCAACGACACGGCGGGCCACCTCGATGTTGATCGGCATTCGGCCGTCCGACGCCGGGTTCGGGACCCGGCGGTTGTTCACGTCCTCACCCAGTTTGATGATATGGTTACCGGGCCGAATGCCGGGAATGCTCGTGTCGTCCCCCTCGTAGAACCTGACCGTGCAGCCCGCGGCCTCGGCCTCGAGGTTGTAGACGTCGATCCCGATCGTCAGCGCGTCCGGTCCTATCTGCTCGAACTCCGTGATCACCGCCTTGGTGAAAAGATCTGCATCTCTCGAAACATTCGATGGCGTGCCGTCGATGAACCAGGCCTTGTGTTCGTATATGGCCGGCATGAACAAAGGAATCGGGTCCGGATTGTTGCAGGACATCACGGACCTGACCTTTTCCCGCGTTGCTCGGTGACTCGGTAAGTTTTCGTTCATGGGTAGGACCTCTTCACGTCAGGGGAAATCCCCCTTAATCCCCCTTTGGGAAAGGGGGAAGGTTGTGCTCTTCTTTTGACGGTACCCAGTACCCGTGTTTTGCTTTCCCCGGGGCGACGCGTGCGTCGCCCCTACACCGTCCGGGTCTCTGTAACCGGTCTTTTACGGTACCCGGGTCGACGCATGCGTCGACCCTACACTGTCTGGGTCTCTGTAACCGATCTTTTATGATACCCGGTACCCGGCCCTTTACAGACCTTCAACATAATGCCTATCCACAATTTCTGGTGAAAAATCGGTGTTCGCCTCCGTCATTTCTAACACCGATTCCGCAGCTGACCCTCCCCCGGCCCCTCCTTTCTTCAAACATTGATTCTTATCTACAATATTAGCTCGTAGGGGCACGGCGCGCCGTGCCCCTACGCTGATTTTGATCGCCTTGACCCTCGCGGTTTTCCGGACTCCAATTCAATACTTGACGAACGACGATCCACGATCCGGTCGTCTCCTCCAGGACACGACCAGCGATTCCCGGGTTTTGCGGTACCCGGTACCCGGTACCCGGTCTTTACGCCTTGGGAACCTGCAGCGCATAAAGCTTCGCGCTCTTCATCGTGAATCGGATTCTTGCCGGCATGCATCCTCCGATATCGGAATTTCCCTTCCAGCTGAAGGTATGCTCACGGCTGTCCCCCTGAAAGGTGTCGCAGTCTTCTCTGGAAAATCCATCCATCACATATCCATCCACGTTCAACAACTCCGCGTCGATGAACCCTGCAGAGGCGTCCGCGTTCACGACCAGACGATTGCCGGGAGAATAGATCGGTTTTGTCATCAGCGTGGGCGCTCTGTTTTTCGCCGTGCGATCGAAGGCATCGATCGACACGAACCCGTCCAGGCGCAGCTTGGCCAGTCCGACGGCCGAACCCTGGCCACCCCCCCCGGCATAGAACACCCAGAGTTCATCGCCGACTTGTATCGGAGGCTGTGAGATCGTCACCGATTCCGGGTCCCAGCTCCCCTCCGGTCCCCTGGGCAGAAAGGGGCGGGTCCTTGGCCTCTGCCAGTGGAAACCGTCCCTGCTGTGGGCAAACCACGAGTCCATCGTGGTAGATGCGGTGTGGCTGACCCTCAGAAAGCCCAGGTACATGTTCTCATAGAACATCCCACCCATCCCCTCGAAGTCCATATCCATCGGATCCAGCTCGTCCCTGTCGATGATGGGCAGGGGTGTGGACCAGTGAACCAGGTCATTGCTCTGCATCCTATAGATGGACCGTTCCGTCCTGTGGACCAGGACCGGTTTCGGATAGACGTTTCGGCAGATCCCGACATACTTCCTACTTACGGGGTCATACATCACCCCGAGGTTTTCATCTCCCCGGCCGTGGCTGAAAGGTCCGGGGTCCTCTGTCCAGTGAAGGCCGTCGGGGGAATGCTGGACCATCGGGTGCTGCAGCCCGGCTTTGCTGCGCGTGGAGTAGACCATCTTGTACCGTCTGGAAGGATCGGCCTCTTTGTCCTTGAAGATATACTGCCCTTTTCCCCAGTAGAAGACGTTCGTATCGTTGCCCTCTTCGTCCTTGTGCAGCCCCAGGGGCGACCGGTCCCAGGCAACGCCGTCCGGGGACGTGGCGTAGAGACACCGATAATGCCACGCCCGCTTCGGAACGTCCTCTGTGGTCAGACCGTTGTACCACATCTTCCAGATGCCTTCCTCTTCGTCGTAAAGGATACTGGTCGGCCACGGCGCAGACTCCCCTTCCCACGGATAGGCACGCTTCATAACCGGGTTGCCCTCGAACCGCTCCGGCTGATTCAGGGTCCGCGTCACGAAGCTGGTCGCCCGGATCAGGTGACCCGGGACGTCTCCCGAGATCCGATCCACCCCCTCCGTCCAGCCGTCCAGATCGCTCCGGTCCCGGGCAGGGGGCTGGATATAGCGCGCCGTCTCGGCGAGTCGGGGCGTGATCCACCGCGACCGCTCGATGATATAGTCATCTATGAACAGCTGCTTTTGAGTCCCGACGTTCACGATCAGTTCTGAACCAGGGATTTCGAGCCTCATAGCTTCACATCTCCTTATCAGCGAAATCGCGCGACCTGTTACCCGACCTCGGGTACCGGGTACCGGGGGGCCGAACAATCTCTCCTGATCTCAAGATTTAGATTCTTTGCTCGATTTCTCCTTTAGACTCCCAATCGAGCTCTGGAGCATTCGAGTTTCGTGGTCCAACTCGTCTTCCAATTTCGCGAAATCTTCGTCAGACACATAGCTTCGTCGCTCTGCGATAGTCAACTGCGTCACCAATTCGGCACACGAACCCAGCGCGATATGACAGAACTGCTGGTACTCTCTGGTATGCTGTCGAGCATGACCTTCGGCGATGTTCGAGGGTATGGATATTGCCGTTTTTTGCATGTGCGCGGCTAAACCATACGTTTCTTCCTTTGGAAACTGAGACGTAACCTCATACACGTAATCCACGATTTCGATGCCCTTGTTCCATACATCCAGGTCTCTATAGCTACTCACTTTCATATTTCCCATCATCCCAGTACCTGGCCTTTGCGATTTCCGGTTCCCCCGTGTTTTGTCTTCCCGGTACCCGTGTTTTGATTCCCCGGTACCCGGATACTCACGTCTTCTCTACTGACCCTTGGGAATCTGCAATGCGTAAAGCTTCGCCTTCTCCATATAAATACGAATCCTCGCGGGAATACACCCACCTATATCCGCCTTCCCTTTCCACGTGACGGTATGCGCCAGACTGTCCCCGCTGAAGCTGTCGCAGTCTTCTCTCGAATAACCATCGATCACGAACCCATCCACGCTCAGCAACTCCGCCTCGATACTGCCATTGGAAGCTTCCGCATTGATCACGAGTCGATTGCCGGGAGAATACACGGGCTTCGTCATCAGTGTGGCCGAGTTGTCCTTCGGGTGGCGAGTGTTGGGAGGGGCATCGATCGACACGAACCCGTCCAGCCGCAGCTTTGCCAATCCGACGGCTGTCTCCTTCTCACCATTCGACCCCGAATAGTAGACCCAGAGCTCGTCCCCGACCCGAATCGGGGTCGAGATCGTCGCCGATTTCGAGTCCCAGCTCCCCTCCGGTCCCCAGGTAAAAAACGGTCTGGTCCTCGGCCTCTGCCAGTGGAAACCGTCTCTGCTGTGGGCGAACCAGCAGTCCATCGTGCTGGGCGCGGTGTGGCTGACCCTCAGGAAGCCCAGGTACATGCCCTCATAATACATCCCTCCCATCCCCTCGAAGTCTATATCCAGTGGATCCAGCTCGTCCCTGTCGATGATGGGCAGGGGTGTGGACCAGTGAACCAGGTCATTGCTCTGCATCCTATAGATGGACCGTTCCGTCCTGTGGACCAGCATGGGTCTCGGATAGACGTTACGGCAGATCCCGACATACTTCTTGCTCACCGGGTCATACATCACGCCGAGATTTTCATCCCCACGTCCGTGGCTGAAAGGCCCGGGGTCCTCCGTCCAGTGAAGCCCGTCCGGGGAATGCTGGACCATCGGGTGCTGCAGCCCCGCCTTTCCTCGCGTCGAGTAGACCATCTTGTACCGCCTGGAAGGATCGGCCTCCTTGTCCTTGAGCACATACTGTCCTTTGCCCCAGTAGAAGACGTTCGTATCGTTGCCATCTTCGTCCTTGTGCAGGCCCAGGGGCGACCGGTCCCAGTTGATGCCATCCTTGGAGGTGGCGTAGAGACACCTGTACAGAAACCTTTCGACCGGGACGTCCTCCAGGGTCAGGCCATTGTACCACATCTTCCAGATGCCTTCCTCTTCGTCGTAGATGATGCTCGTCGGCCACGGCGCTGACTTCCCCTCCCACGGATAGGCACGCTTCATAACCGGGGGGTTGACCCGCGTTCCCTCTACTTCCCCTAGAAGGCCGTTGAGAGCCCGATGCCTACACCTATATCGGTGCCAGCGTCCCCGGATAACCACGTCAAAGTACGGGCTTCGAGGAACACGCCAACATTGCACACCAAATGCTTTGACAGTCCAAAAGCACCGGCCATGATCGCGCCGTCATCCGCATTGCCCCGAGCCGAAGCCGGAGCGGGTCTCGACCATATTTTGATCTAGGCCGATGGTTATGGGCATCTAACTATCTCCCAACCCTGGGATAACACTGCTCTCACGAAGGAAGTCTTGTGAATTAGGGGACATGTAAACGTCTCGAAGTCCCACGCTTTGCGAAAATAGACGATCGCGCTCCATCTCGAACTCTGCAATATCCGCGATGTACTGTAAGCCCTGCGCTTTTCGAACGCGCCACTCCAGGTCCAGCTCTACGAGATGCTCCAAACGGGCCGCGCTTCGACGCCAGCGCTTGATTGCCGCGATTGAGAAGCACCAGCATCAGCCGTGCCGTCGGGTCTCTATTGTTTTTTAGAGATGTCGGCACTTCAAGACCGATCGACGCCGCAACATCCTGTGCCAAAGTCAGTACTGTCTCTGTGGAAGGCATAGATTATTCGGCTTTCCTCGGGCGCCCCGGGCCCCGCTTAGACTGCCCCTCTGGCTGCGCTGTCATCTGCTCTTGCATCTGAGCCATCTGCTCCTGCATCTGGACCATCTGTTGCGACAGTGTCTCGTTCTGCGCTTTCATATCATCGTACTCGGACGACTTCCGGTGGTCTGCGATATGCGCTTTCGCTTTGGTGCGCAAAGCTACCAGCCCGATCATATCCGACCGAGTGATAGCCTCATCGGACATTCCTGCCAGCTGTTCGATGGTATGGATATTCTTCATTTTCATGTCGCGGATCGCACCTACATCTATCCAAGCCACCGTCTCTACACGTGTTTGTCCGGCGAAGTCGTCCAGCTCGCTGACCTGCCCCCACCTATGTATCCACATCCAGAGTTAGGATGCGGTTGCAACTAGCGGTCCTAAGACCGTTTCAGGCGCCGGCGGCCTATAGCCAAGCGAGCTGTGTGGGCGGACCCGATTGTACTGCCGTCGCCACACCTCGGTCAATACCTTTGCCTCCTGCAGCGTCGTGAAGATCTCACCGTTGAGGAGTTCATCCCTGAGTTTCCCGTTGAAGCTTTCGATGTAGCCGTTCTCCCACGGACTACCCGGCTCGATGAACAACGTCCCGACCTCCAACCTCGAGAGCCACTCCCGGACGGCTTTGGCCACGAACTCGGGCCCGTTGTCCGATCTGATGTGTTTCGGGATGCCGTGCCTCAACATCAGCCCGGCCAACATCCGTAGAACGTCCCGCGAGCTCTGCTTGCGGGCAACTTCTATCGCCAGGCACTCGCGGGTGAACTCGTCGACCACCGTCAGGAGCTTCAGGGGCCTCCCTTCCTGGGTCCGATCGAATAGGAAGTCGTAAGCCCAAACGTGGTTGCCGTGCTCGGGTCTGAGCCTGATGCAGGAACCGTCATTGAGCCACAGCCGACCGCGCTTCGGCTGTCTGGCGGGCACCTTCAGCCCCTCCTGACGCCAGATCCGCTCCACCCGCTTGTGGTTCACCCGCCAGCCGTCACCCCTGAGCAGGGCCGTGATCCTACGGTAGCCATACCGCCCGTATTCGCTGGCCAGAGAGACGATGCTCGCGGTCAGAAGCTCCTCGTCGTCTCCCACCCTGGGCGTGTATCGCTGGGTGCGCCTCACCTGTCCCAGCACACGGCACGCCCGACGCTCGGAAACGGTCAGCACCTCACAGACGTGCCCGACCGTCTGACGCCGACGCGTCGGGCTTAGAAGTTTCCCCGGGAGGCTTCCTTCAGGATCGAGATGTCCAGAGCCTGGTCGGCGACCAGCCTCTTCAACCGTTGGTTTTCCTGATCGAGCTCTTTCAGGCGCCGGGCTTGATCGACTTCCATTCCGCCGTATTCACGGCGCCAACGGTAGTAGGTCTGCTCGCTGATGCCGAGATGGCGCGCAGCCTCACCGATGGTCTTGCCCTCGGAGATGAGGATCTCCGCTTGCCGGAGGTGCCCGATGATCTGCTCTGCGGTATAACGCTTTCTGGCCATAATGACCCCTTTCTGGTTACCCATATCCTAACTCTAGGAATGGGAACAATCCAGGGGGTCAGGTCAAAACCGTCATGCCGTTCGCACTGCCTAACCCTGCCCCAGTCGGCAAGGCGCGCAACCTCGTTCCTTCCGTATCTGAACCATCGGGGTCTAACTCCCAAAGGTCGTCACCGATGTTGTCACATACAAGCAAACGATTCCCATCAAAAACCGTCATTCCCTCCGGACTAGTTAGAGCGCTCGGTAGAGAACGTAACAAAGTCCCTTCCGTATCTGAACCATCGGGGTCTAACTCCCAAAGCTCGTCACCAACGTTGTCGCATACAAATAAGCGCCAGGCCATAGACTACCCGGTTATCAAGTAGAGTGTGTTCGCGTCCGGCGTCAGAGCGTTGTACGCGGTTTGCGTGAGCACGGATGCGACACGATTTACATTGAAAATCCCTGACGTTATCTTGGATGCAGCCAAGTTCGGGATACGCAGGACGTTGAACGTCCCCGAAGAGGTCTTGCTGGCCGGGATATTCGGGATACGGTTCACATTTAACGTGCCGCCCGTTACCCGGTCCGCGTCCAGATCCACCTCCACCTGCATGTAGTCTGCGATGTCCTGCGCCTGGATGACTCGGTTCGGGAAACCCGTCGTAGACTTATCGGCCACCACAAACCCGTCAGCATCGGACAGGCTGGTGATCGCTCTCGTGACATCCTCGTCCAAATCGAAGGGAGCGAAATCCGTTACATCCGGAACTGGAGGCGGGATATTGGAGTGGAAGTTCGCACCATTGTAGATAATGCGTACATACCGCCCCGCTTTGATATCTCCATTGTCAAAGTCGGTTCCGTCCGCGCGCTTGACGCTCACGGCCGCAAGGTTCGAGACCGTCACTGTTATTGCGCCCGTATTCGCAAGCTCGGAGAAGAACGAAAAGCCCTTGCCAGTCACATACGAAGTCGCCGCGATCGGCGGAGTCAGCGTAACAGCATCGCCGGTGCCGCCTATGTTTGCAGCGGACACAAACGGAGACACGAGAGCGAGAAGCTGCCCGTATGCGGCATAATCGCTCTCGCTGACAGCATCGCCTACTCCCGTATGTTTTTTCCCCCCCATTGGGAGGTTAAGGGTAGGCTGGTTCTGTCCATCCCGAGCAACACAGTTTTCAATGGCGGTGGCAATCTCATTGTCGTGCGTGTCGTGATCAGGAGCATTAACAAGGACATCCGCTTCTCTCGCCAGCTCGAAGACAGAGCTTCCCGTTCTCGTGCCGTCCCTACGAACTACGTTTCCATTACCATCCCATCCCATGATTGACTACTCCTTTCCCGGAGGCTCGCGTTTGAAAATGCCTACGGTGTGGTTTTCCAGATCCTCCACCTTCTGGCGGATAGCCCGGGTTCTCCTCCTGAAAAGTTGCGTCCACCGGTTGATCCATCCTGCGGTTGGTTTAGTCATCGCACATGATCCAGATTATGATGCAAAGCTTGTCGAATAGCATCATAGCTAAGTTTCCCACCGCTGCCATCAGCCCAACCCTTAAAGAGATGAAACTGCAATCCCCAGTTGCTCTCCGCCCCAGGATTTTAAGCGAATACGCCCGAAAATCAAGTTATAGGCCAAGAAAAACTAGGCCCCGGAGAATTGTGGGTATAGCTTGGCCCCCCGATCCTGCTGGTATCGGAGCCCGTAGGCGCTGAGGGCGTCGAAGACGACTGCGGCCTTTCCGATGTTGTTGCGTGGAAACTTCTTCTGAAGCAAGTCGATATAGTTCCCGACGACACCACGGGCGAAGGTGTCTACTGTTCGGCTCTCGCTGGTAATGAAGGCGCCGATCCTTGCCGGATTGGACCAGCTGAGTTTGCCCTTTCCCAGGACGTAGACGCTGCTGATGCGTTTCGTCGCGGTCTTACTTTTCCGACCTTTGGTGTAGGTCACTTTGACCGTGGGTTGAACCAGGTTGTCGTAGTAGGAGGATTGAGTGGCCAAAAGGTCATTCGGAAACGTGAGCGTAAATCCATATCGCTGAGTGCTTTGTGGGGGAATGGTCACGCTCTCTTCGTGCGGCGTCTTCGTCACCGTGGGGATGTCGATGCTGATCGTGACGGGCAGTGCGTCCTGGGAGGCGTTGCGGAGGACCACGTCCACAAAATCACTCTCCTCATAGGTGCGGTAGAGGGACTTGAAAACGGGAGACGGCCGGATCAACGCGTCCTTGACAGTGACGAGGGACGGGTTGTAGGACATCGAGACGGACGCGTGGTGAGTGGCCGGCAGCACAGGGTGATGGTCGTAGGCATAGTCGACTTTGATGTTGTTCCATTGAACCCCCAATCCGAGGGCGTAGTTCAACGTCTTGGAAGCGCCGTCGGGGGGAGACAGCTGTCGGTGTAGGCCGCCCCGCAGCAGCAGCGCAGACAAGGGTTGGTACTCCAGTCCTCCGTGAATCCGGTCGTCGACGTCGAGTGCGATCGTGAGCGATTCGTGGGGTTGGATCGCCGTTCCGACCCGGAGGTTCTGCGGGAAGATCTCCTCTTCGAACTGCGTGTTGTCGCCGCTGGCGCTTCGAAGCGACTCGCCGTCCAGATCGATGCTCTGGAGGACGAATTTTCCTCCTAACCCCAGGGAAATCGAACGGTGCAGCTGGAGGGCGTAGGCGACGTTGAACACCTGAAGGTCGTCTTTGAGTTCGTCGTCGCTGAATCCCTCGCGCGTCCAGTTGAGGCCCACGGCGTGGGTTTCGAACATCGGAAAGACGTAGCCGACTTCGCTGTTCTGAAGTCCCAGTCCATAACGGTCTGCGTAGGAAAAGACGATCTCCTGCCTCTGGAGTGTGGAAATTCCCGAGGGATTCCAGAAGGTCGCAGCGGCGTCGTCCGCGATCCCGGTCAGCGAGCCACCCAGTCCGACCATGCGGGCGGTCCTCGCGACCTGTGGTCGCTCCTCGGCGGATGCCGGATTCCAAAGGAACAGAGCGATCGCGCCCAGGAGTGCAAAGATGTGTCGTGTCGGTTTATGATCCATGGTCAGGGTTGTTCGATTTCGACCACAGCACCCGCAGTCAGATTGCCCTGGGAGGCTGTGGACCCATCCGCGAAGGTCACCTCGACGGTGTAGGTCAGTCCGTCCTGGACCCCGAAGACCGCCTCCATGGCGTCCGGACCAGAGGCGATCTGGCGATGTCCCGCGATCTGGCTGCCTTGGAGCAGACTGATCCGAGCGCCGATTCCGTCCGCCGCCCCCTTGCGTCGCGCGCGGACCGTGATCGTATTCACGGCTGATGTTTCATTGAGGTAGAGCACGTTCGCTTCCACATTGAGTCGACCGTTCACCAGATAGAGGTCCACGTCGCCGTCGCCGTCAGCGTCGCCGCGACCGGCCGATGTCGCGCTCGATCCATCCGTACTGAGACCAGACGAAGCCGTGACATCTGAGAAACTTCCCACATTGACAGAACGCAAGACTGGGCTCACCTGCCCAGACCTGGATTCGCCGCCGTTGGCCACGAGGAGATCCAGAAGGCCGTCCGCATCGAAATCGCCCCAGGCACTCGCCCAACTGATCCAAGAATTTGACAAAGATCTCAGATCGCCCGTCGCGACGTTGACGAACTGATCGTTCCCGTCATTCCGGTAGAGGGCGTTGGCTCCGATGTTGGAAAGGGAAAGGTCCAGATCTCCGTCGTTGTCGAAGTCGATCCAGCGCGCACTTCGACCGACATCCGTATCGTCCAACGTAAGGGCGCAGGCGACCTCGGTGAAGCTCCCGTTGCCACCGTTTCGATAGAGCGCGTTGTTCTGTTCCCGGTTGACCACGTAAAGGTCCAGGTCGCCGTCGTCGTCGTAGTCGCCCCACGCGGCGTCTTCGCTGTCTCGTACGTCCGCGATTCCAGACGATGCGGCGACTTCCGAGAAAGTACCGTTTCCGTTGTTGTGGTAGAAGGAGTTCTGGAAGTAGTATTTACAGAGGTAGAGGTCGAGGTCGCCGTCGTTGTCGTAATCCCCCCAGGCGGCCGCGATCTCGTTGCCCTGAGAGATTACGTTGAGGCCCGCACTTCCGGTAACTCGTGAAAAGGTGCCGCCGTCGTTTCGGTAGAGCTGGTCCTGCTCGGTGACGTTAACCACATAGAGGTCGAGATCGCCGTCGTTGTCGTAGTCCCCCCAGATCCCAGACAGGCTGTTGCGATTGTCGGCCACTCCGACGGACTGGCCTACGTCTGAGAATGACCCACTTCCGTTGTTTCTGTAGAGCCGGTTGATAGAATAGTTTGGATTGACGGCCGCACCCCAATTGGTGACGTAGAGGTCCAGGTCGCCGTCCCCATCGTAGTCACCCCACGCCAGGTTCGTGGCCAGACGTTGCTGGCTGCCCAGCGAGTTTGCGACGCCCGTCTCGTTTGTCGCATCGGTAAAGCTGAGCTGTGCCGCAACGGGCACGCTGAACAGGATCAGAAAGAATGTAAGGAGTGTTCGTTTCATAGCACTAGTTGTTGACGACGGCGACCGTCTTGTGGGCCTTCGCGCCGTTCGCGTCGATCAGGACGATATAGAGCCCGCTGCGCACCGTGCGATCATCGTGGTCCTGGCCGTTCCAGGTGACCACCTGCCGACCAGACCCCATCTCGCGACCTGACACCAGGACGCGCTGGAGCTGGCCGGATCGGTTGTAGATTTCGATCCGCACCGTGGCGGGAGCGCCGAGGTTGAAAGAAATATCCGTCCTGCCCAGCAAAGGTCTGCTCCCGGGGCGGAGGGCGCGAAGCCCCCCAAGCGGCGTGAAGGCCCGGTTGCTGAATTCCACGTTCGTGATTGAAGCGGATCCACCCGTGGTCCCTGTTTCTTCGAAGAGCGCATAGGTGCCGAACTGCTCGACCGGGACGCGGACCTGATCGAGTTCCTGTTGTACTGTACCTCCGATTCTTTCCCAACTGGACCCAACGAGCTGATAGATGGCGAGCCGGTTTTCGTCTACGCTCTGACCTGCATAGCCTATCGCGAGCGTGGCTGCCTTTCGAAATTCGAATTGGGGATCTGCAATCATTTCATAGGCCTGGCCGACCGCACTCGTTCCCGAGGGGGGAGTATCGACCGCCTGCGGAAGGATCTTGACGTCTGGACTCTCTGTAAGCGTCTCAGGCAGTACACTGGGCGAGACGGTGAGCGACACGAGGCCATCCTGACTTTCTACAATACCACCGGCGCCCGGAGCAAATCGGGCAGCGATAAGTTCCTCGACAGGCGCCATCTGATTGCCGTTCAGGTCCTGCGCTCCCCGGACGTTCACGACAACCGATCCGCCGGCGGTGGGGGTTACGATTTCGACCTCACCGAGCCAGAGGTCGCCGTTGAAACTGACCTGGTTGACGGGAAGGGGTCGCTCTCCACCAGAAATGGTCAGCGAGACGGCCGGGGAGACGGCATTGTCCATTCCTGCCGGCTCGTCGGTGAAACTGATCACCACGGTGGCCCGCCTCCCGGCCCGGATCACCCTGGGTCTGATTCGAACGCTGTCCACGACCGGACTGACGGTGTCGATGATAAAGCTCTCTTCCCCAGACCATTCCGACCTGGCGAATCCGTTGTCGACCGATCGCACGGCCCAGAAGTAGCGTCCGCTTTCAAGGTTTTCAAGGTTGGTGACAGGGTCGAGAATCCGACCGATTCCGGCGGGCGCCGCGCCTGACGCGGTTTCGTTCCCCCCTGCCTCGGTGCCGACCCTGAGGATGTAGGTCAGCGCTTCATCGGGCGTAACGTCGAACCCGAGGTCAGACCCTCCGGACCAGCCCAACGTGACACCGCTTCCCTGTGGCGAAGCGGTCAGGCCGGTTGGAGCAGACGGGCTTCGGTTCGGGTTGAACCGAGATTCAAGGTTGTCGTTGATTCGGGATATCGGAATGACGGTGGACGGATCCAGGCTGGTGCGACCACTCGACGCGAGGTCCAGGTCGCCGTCCAGGTCCAGGTCGCCCCACGCCACGGTCGCAAAGGCGATGCCGGCAAGGATGTCGATCGAGATCTCATCAAACTCCGTTCCTTCGTTTCGGTAGACGAGGGCTCGCTCGGTACTTTGGGCGTCTACGCCGACAACGACAAGATCCAGGTCGCCGTCATTGTCAAAGTCCCCCCAGGCGAGATTCCCCGCCGCGACGCCCGTAAACTGGAGCCCGGAATCGCTGAACTGGCCCGTGCCGTCATTCCTGTAGAGCGTCGTTTTAAAGCCCTCGATGAAGTTGAACCCGCAGACGGCCAGATCGAGGTCGCCGTCGTTATCGTAGTCGCCCAAAGCCAGGCTGCTGGCCAGCAATCCAAGGAGGGAGGACTGGGTGTCGGCCGTCAGGGCGCCCTGCGAGTCGTTTCGATAAAGCACCAGGTTGGCCCCGCCCTGGTTGTCGATCTGCCCGATTGTAACAAGATCTAGGTCTTCATCGTTGTCTACATCCCCCCAGGCCAGGTCACCGTTGTCCACGGGCTGGATCGTCTGGGCCTCCACAAAATCGCTGTCATCATTCGTGTAGGTCACCGCCACCCTTACGTTGTTCCCAGTACCCATCAACGTCAGGTCGAGGTCACCGTCGTTATCGAGGTCCCCCCACGCGACCGAGCTGCTGGCAAGCTGCGGCAGATCACTCCTGCTGGCTGCGGTCAGGGCGAAGTCGTTCATCTCCAGCCGGTTTCGGTACAGATGCGTGTTCCTGTTGCCCGATGCGTCCGCTCCTGTCAGAGCGAGGTCAAGGTCCCCGTCGTTGTCGAAGTCTCCCCAGGCCAGGTCCCCATCCTGTACTCCCTGAAGACCGACCAGGCTGTTCTCGACGAGACGACCCGCGTCGTTGCGGTAGAGCAGGGCGCGGGCGATGCCGTCGATGTCGCGTCCCGCGATGACCAGATCGGGGTCGCCGTCGTTGTCATAGTCGCCCCACGCGATTGCGCTATTCTGAAGAGGCCGGATGCTTTGCAGGGAACTGACGAGGTCCTCGACGAGAAAGAGCTCTTCCTGGGATTCGGCGGAGGTCGAAAAGCCACCGTCCACCGACCGCACCCCCCAGTGGTACGTGCCTCTCGCCAGCGGAATGGAAAGCTCGACGGTTTTGCTGTCGTCCACGTTGCCGGGGCCGGTGGGAGATGTCCCAGAGAAGACGTTGTGACTCCCAGACGAGGTTCCAATCCTGAGCGAATAGGTAAGGGTCGTCGTGGAGGACTGTGCGTCGGAGCCGTCGTTCCAGTTGAGTGAGAGCCCGCTGCCGGTGACGATCGGTGTCCCGAGACGGGTCGGAGGGTTCGGTGGGGTGTTGGCGACGGCAGCTCCGCCACTCGTATAAACCGAGGTCTGTCTGAGGCCATCGATATCTTCACCGGACAGGATCAGGTCCAGGTCTCCGTCTGAGTCGACGTCGACCCACGCGAGGTCACCCCCGCGAACACCAGTCAGGTCCTGGGCCGGGTCTTCCAGGAGCGTACCGGAAGCATCGTTTCTGAGGATAAAGGCGAATCGGTCAGACGTGCTTGTCTGCCCGGTTGCGGCCAGGTCAAGGTCCCCGTCGTTGTCGTAGTCGCCCCATGCGATGGATCCGATGATCCGGGTAGAACTGAAGGATTCATCCTCACGAAGGATGCCCGCCGAGTTCGTGTAGATCTCCAGCACGGCTTCCCATTCGTTGCTCCAGCCGGATACGGCCAGGTCCAGGTCCCCGTCGTTGTCGACGTCGCCCCAGGCCAGATCGCCGGAAGAGACGGGCGAGACGGAATCGTTTCGATCGTCCCTCGTCAGGTTGCCGTCTGGATCGTTGCGGAACAGTGCGGTCTGCCGGGTGCCGGCAGTGCCGATGCCTGAAAGGGCCAGGTCAAGGTCGCCATCGTTGTCGTAATCCCCCCACGCCAGGCTGCCCTGATTCAGATTGATCAGACGCGCACTGTTCGGGCTGTCCAGCTCCAGGAGCGGTCGACCGCCGAGCGGACTCCCGATCCGGCTCCGGTCAGTCCGAGGATTGCGGTAGAGGTTGGTTCTCGTGTTCCCCGCGGCGGTCATTCCCGAAACGACCAGATCCAGGTCACCATCATTGTCGTAATCCCCCCACGCCAGCGCGCTGTAGCGGACCGGGGTGAGATCAGACTGGGCCAGGTCTTCCGAGAACTGTCCCAGGTCGTTTTCATAGAGGGAAAGGCTTCCTTCGCCCTCAGAAGTCAATCCGGTGACTGCGAGGTCCAGGTCTCCGTCGCCGTCGTAATCTCCCCAGGCTGCTGCCCCCAGGTATACACCTTCAAGACCGGCACCGATGTCGGTCAGTGAACCATTGTCGTTTCGGTAGACTCTGGCGATGGGGACGCAGTTGTCGGCAGGACCGGTGAGGCCGGTGAGGACGAGGTCTGGATCCCCGTCGCCATCGTAGTCACCCCACGAAGTGGAGCTGGACCAGAGGCCTGGAAGTGCGAATGAAGCAGAGCTCAGGGTCTGGGCGGAAGGTGTGATGGGCTGACTCAGCAGGAGGGCCAGAAGGATGATTCCGGAAGGGAACAGACGCATGCCGTGTGTGGGGCATGCCGATCGATACTCTGAACGAAGGATTGAAAAACGGGGATTGGGAAGCGGCATTCGGTAACCGGTTGTCAGTTCAGTTCGTGAAAAACGGGGTGCAAATCTAATTTTCCAACGGGCCGAAGTCAAGTCCTTTGGCTGCTTGCAGGCTGACTGCAAACAGTTAAGGCCGCCACGCGGGCGGCCTTAACGTGTTCAGCTCTGTTTGAAGGTCTCGTCGCTCAACGAGTCAGGGCTACTTGAGCAGGAGCATCTTGTGGATCTGCTGGAAGCTTTCCGCCACCATCCGGGTGAGGTAGATCCCGCTCGCGACCGGACGGTCCCGGGCATCCAGGCCGCCCCAGCGCAGGACGTAATACCCAGCCAGGTGGTCCTCATCGACGAGCGTGGCGACCTCCTGGCCGAGGATGTTATACACGCGGATAGAGACGCGACCCGCCTCCGGGACGGCATACTGGATCGTCGTCTCGGGGTTGAAGGGGTTGGGGAAGTTGGGCTCCAGTGCGAACTCGTCCGGGACGAGAGAGAGCCTGGCGCCAAGGTTCTGAGCGGCGTTCACTCCCAGCTTGCCGTCGATCAGGAGGCCTTCCACGATCTCGATCAGGCCTCCCCTGGGATTACCATCCAGGATCTCGAAGTGGAGCCGCGCCGCGACCCCATCCCCTGCGACGGGCGAGCCCTGTGTCAGCGCGCTGGCGACGAGGATCTCGCCTGTCTCCGGCACGTGTCTGAGCACTCCGAAGATCTCAGCGAGCCGCCCATCCTGTTTGAGGATGCCCTGCCCGCCGTCGGTCGCCGAGATGAACTTCAGGTGATCCGGGTCATACTTCACGGTCAGCCCATACCCCTTCAAGTTGTGGGTATTCGAAACCGTGACGTCGGCGATGAACTCCTTACCCTGCACAGAGGATGAAGGCCTTCTGACGAGCTGCAGTTTGGTGTCGACGTCTATGCCGTAGGTTTTTACCACGGCCACCGGTTTCGTGCCGCTCTCACCTTTGACGTACTGTTTGTCAAAGAGCCCTATTAAGGCAAGAAAGTCGAAGAACCCGACCGCACCATCTCCGGTCAGATCGGCGGCCAGGTCGAATCCGGAGTCGCCTGGAGACTTCTCAAAGGCACCCACGAAGCCCAGAAAGTCGAAGAAGCCGACCTTAAAGTCACCGTCCAGGTCACCGGGAAATTCGGCCGCAGTCGCATCGACGGTAATCTGGCCCTCCAGGAAAGCACTCTCGAACGTTCCGTCGCCGGCCTTGACCCGGTAGTAGTAGGTGGTGCCGTCCTCCAGGGTCCTGTCCACGGTCCACGCGGTCACACCGGCTGGATCGCCCGATCCGGTGCCTGCCCCGGCCGAGAGTCCGGCTTCGAGGGAAAGGGCATCCGAGTAGTCGCTGGACGAGGCCAGGTGGAACGTGTAGGACAATCCACTTCCGGAGCTGTTGTTGATCACGATCGTCGGGCTGAGTGGGTCACCCTGGATCAGCGCAAGCGTCGGGGTATCCAGACCCTTGTCGACCGCCGGAGTCACGACGTCCGAAGCAAGGGAGGGATCGCCCGAAAGCTGCTGGGCTGCGAGGGAGCGGATCTGGTAGCTGTAGGACACGTCGTTATCGACATTGTTGTCCACATAGCTCGTGGCCACGCCAAGGGTGGCGATGGGACTGAAGCTCCCGTCTCCGGCTTCCCGTTCCACGATGTAGCCGACGACGCCCGAAGAGGCACTCGCCTCCCACGCCAGGCTGACGATTCCGCTTCCCTCTGTCGCCGTGGGCTGATCAGGGGGATCCGGCGCAGGAACTGCACCGGCTGCGAATGTTTTAAAGGCAGTGACTGTGCCTTCGGAAGGAGGGTTCCCGGCACGATCGACCGATTCCACCTGGAAGGAGTAGTCTGTGTCAGGCGTCAGGTTCGTCAGGATGAGGACGTGGCTCGTGACGTCCGAGGCGTCCCCGACGTTGAAGTCGAGAGATCCGCCCGCGGTGCCGAACAACACCGCGCTGTCGGAGACCTCGTCGGTGTCCCACGTGATCGTGGCCGTGCTGTCCCCAGGGGTGGCGACGACGTTGCTGATGACGGGCGACGTGACGTCGGGATCGGCGTCGGTCTGGAACGAGAGGATATCACTGCTCACGGGACCGTTGTTGCTCTGGTCCTTGGAGGAGACACGGTAGTAGTAAAGCTGATCCGCGTCCAGGTTCGTGAGCGTGATCGTATGGGCCGTGTTGAAGTCGGGATCGTTTCGTATCTGGTCGAGGCTCTCCTCGGTTGTCCCGAAGGCGACCTCTGCGTCGGCGGCTTCGCTCGTCTCCCAGCCGATCGTGGCCTGTCGGTCATTCTTGTAGACGACACTCGCATCCACTGAGATAACGGGCGCCGAGATGTCTATGTCTGACGGCGTACTGCCGAAGGCGACCTTGCTCAACGTGACCCCGTTTCCGGAGGCATCCGTGGAACCGGCCTGATAAGCGTAGGTCGTGCCGGCGGCCAGCTTGGTGAGCACAACCCGGTGTGTCGTCACGTTATCGCTGGAAATCTCTGAAATGTCGAAGTCGTCTTCAGACGCCCCGGCACTGAGCTGGCTGTTGCTGACCTCGTCCGAACCCCACTCGATCGTGAGGCTCGATGAGGTGGAGGCCACCACTTTTGGAGCCGCTGTAATAACCGGGAACTGCGTGTCCGGATCCGTGTTGGTCGTGAAGCTTCCAAACCCGCCAGGGACCTGTAGTTTGGTGAGGGGATCGGTGCTTGTGATCTCCAGGCCGTCCGCGTTCGTGGAGGTGACCTGGAAGACGTACTGCACCCCCGGGGTCAGCCCGGTGACCTCGACGATATGATCTGTAGTGAGTTCATCCGTATTCTCTACGACGATCTGCGACACCTCCCCGAATACGGGTTCCCCGCCCTGTAGTGCCAGCTTGCTGGCAGGCAGCACACCTACCTCCCCCCGAGAGGTAGCGTCCTGATCGGTCCTGTATCTGATGATGACGAAGTTGTCCGTCGCGCCTATGATCGGGCCTTCTATGATCGAGGGCGCCACCGCCGCCACGTCAGGACGCGTCCTGAATCCGTGATCAAAGCTCAGCCCGATAATGCCCTCACCAGGGTCGGTCTTGACAACGTTGCCCGAGTTGTCCGAGGAGCCCACTGCGAAATGGTAGCCCGTATTCTCAAGCAGTTCAGTAAGCGTGGCCGAGCAAACGACGGTGCTGGCGGCCTCTTCGATCGTGTTCGTGAATTCGCCGTTGGCTGCGAAGTCCGCGTCTGTTGCCCAGGCAATCCGGCAGTCGGACAACTCATTAAGGAACCAGTTCACCCTGGCCGAGCTCGAAGTGACGTTCCGGACGAACGGCCCCCTCACGATCACCGGGGCGTCCTCATCTTCGTCGTCACCTG
The DNA here is from genome assembly GCA_965248435.1 of Candidatus Latescibacterota bacterium. Lineage (GTDB taxonomy): Bacteria > Latescibacterota > UBA2968 > UBA2968 > CBDFJH01. The sequence goes on along the minus strand of OZ252100.1, from coordinate 3,007,449 downwards.
GCCGCGTCGTGAACTCCATCAGGGCGTGTTCACTGACGCTCGTGTTACCAAACGGATCCTTTGTCGCGACCCTGAAGCTGTAGGTTGTTCCCGAGTCCAGGTTGTCCACCGGCACGGCCTTTCGCTTGCCGAGTTCGATGTCTTCCACGACGATGGAATCCCCAACCGCCAACTTCGCACCGGCCGCTGCCACCTCCTGAAGGATGACCTCAGAGCTGTGGCGCTCGTTGGCGCCCCATCTGATGATGGCCGAGCTGTTCGTGATACCGATGGCCACTGGATTTCCGAAGACCTGAGGCCCCTCCACGTCTGCCTCTCCTCGTGTAACGAAGGAGAGTCGCCCGGTGTTTGTCGTGGGGTCGTTTCCTGCGATATCCGTTGCGGTGAGCTTGTAGAAGTACTCTGTGCCCAAAGTCAGACCGGTAAGAAACAGTTCGTGTCGTCGCTTTGGATCTGTGGTCGATTCCAGGACCCCTACGGTACCTGTGTCGTCATCGTAGACGGAATCGGTCGTCGCGTACTGGATTTCCACAACCGTGGGCTCATTCGTTCCCGCCCCGATCGTCGCCTCGGTGTCACTGATAAAGAGCACACCGGGGGGTCGGACGAACTTTGGAGCGACCTCGTCCTCCTTGGCGTAGAGCGTCGTGTCGGCCTGAAGGTTCGCCAGCGAGATCCGGTGCTGGAGAACCTCTTCATCGACGGTAACCGAATCGATCTCGGCCTCGTCCTCCTCGTCCACCTCGTCCTGGAATAGGGCCTTGGTGCCTACGCCGACTTGCAGGATATCGATCGCGTCCCGGTCCACGCTGTAAAAGATGGCGCTGTTACTCCGCCTGCTGGTCCGCCACTCGACGTTCGCACGGTCAAAGGAACCGAAAGCGGAGGGCCTTCCGAGGATCGCGAGGGGGCCGGGTATCGGCAACAAGAAGTGGTCTGAATCTTAATACAGGTGATTGACCTTGATTGCTATTCAAGTCGGTCACTGTGACCTGGAAAAAGGTCTCTTCGCCAGGTGTCAGGCCCGAGACTCTAACCGAGTGAATTCTGGTTGGGTCGGCGGGACCTGAAGCGGTAGCGTCAAGGGCATCTGGTGCCGTTCCATATGCGATCTCTGATGTGGCGGCCTCGTTCAGTTCGAAACCGATTTTCGCACTGGTCGGAGTCCTCCCAAAGATGCCTGGGCCCTTCAGGATGCGCGGAGGCGTGTTGTCAAGGTCTCGGGTTACAAACGCGGAGGGGTCGAGCGGAGCCAGCCCGGATTCACCCTGGGCGCCCAGAGATTTGGCCTGGAAGAAATAGCGCGTCCTCGGAGTCAGACCTTGAAGGGCGAGTCGGAAGCGGGTGATTTCACTGATGGACTCCACGCTAAGGTCCAGGTTGGCAGGATCTGTCCCATAGAGGATGGTAATAATTCCCGGTTTGTTGAATTCGCCTTTGATGATCGCCCTCGTATCGGTTACGGCCTCGGTCACCGGTCGAACGGTGGGCACCGGGACGTCGGTTACGAAGGATCGAATGTCCAGGACCACGTTGGGCATGATGGTTTCGGAGGCAAACGCCGCCTTCGCAGGAGTCTCTCCATTCGCTCCTGGATCGATCGTGGTGAAAGTGGCCTCTGTGAAAGTGATCTGCGAGCCCCGGAATTGCGGCCTCGTCACGAACACGATATTGCCGGCTAAGGCGTTCGAGAGTGGAAGCGGGCCAGCCCCTTCAGGTATTCTGAGCTTCAGGACCATCGTGTTTTCGTTCTCGATCTCAACCAGGGGTGGAAGTTCCCCCTGTCGCATGATCTTCAGCCGGACGTTCGGCGCGAGGTCATCCTCTGAGCCGTCCAGAAACGAGAACAGCACCCGGGTCAGGATGATCTCAAAGCTTCCGAAGTTCTCCGTAAGTCGAAGGTTGAGGAATCCGGCAGGCTTGAGGACATCAAGAGGCTCTTCTTCGTCGAATGTAGAGACCGTACCTTCGCCAAAGAAGATTTCCGGCGAACCTCTCTCCCAGGTTACAGTCGATCCGTCAGGCGGGAAGTCATAGTCCAGTCCCTTCTCTCCCGTAACATTGGCAATCGCAGAAGTCTGCATCCGCGGCCGGCTCCTGTGCCTGAACGGTCCCGAAGGCGGCGGCCCCGAACAGTAGCGGAAGAAGGGTGAAAAACAGCAGGAGCCTGAGGCACCTTGAGCTGGATTGCAAAACAATATGGATTGGGGAGTTCATCGGCTGCCTCCGTGAAATGTTTGCCCTCAACGATTCAGCGAAATGCATAACGTGGGATAGTAATTCAATCTACAAACAAACACAGTTCTATTATGTGGCGTACATCACAATGTAACTCGACCCCTGGAAATTCCAAGGTTAAAAAAAACGCTTCGGGCGTCGCGGGGCTATCCTTGAAAAACTTCCATCTTCTTGGAAATTAAAGACGATAGGCTTCTGCGGATGGCATCGTTCAGTTTGTAGGGGCTCCAGTCTTTGATCGTTTCATATTCGAGGATGTCCACGTGGTCTCGGTCGGAAGGCACCCAGCGTAAAACGTCTTTGGAAGAGAAAATGCCCGTTACCGGCATTCCCATGGCGACCCCGAGCTGAAAAAGATCTGTGTGACAGGATATCAACTGGACACAGGCTTCCAGGAGGGCCACGACCTTGGGCAGGTCGTCGGTCTGAAAGAGGAGGACCTTGTTCCCGAGCAATTCCTTGATCTGGTTTGCGAATTTCCGCTCCTCGTAGTCGAAGAAGACCAGCGCCCTTGTGTTCGGCAGCGCGGTTGAACCCTCAGCGACGCCGAGGAGCTGTCTGTTCGTGGGTCTATCGCCCGCCCCGCTGCTCACGTCGAAGGCTACGAATCGCTCCCCGGTGCTTCCGCCCACCAGGTAACGTTCGCGCAGCTTTTGGGCACCTTCCTTGGATACCGACCAGGAGACACGTTCCTTTACCTGGGGGATGCCGAGCGTTCTAAGGAGAAGCGCTAGCCTTTCCAGTTCGTAGCAGGTCTCCTTGTGAGGGACGATTCTGACGTTGAAGAAGGGGAAGTCTTCCCTTTGAAACCCGACACGAAGGTGTGCCCTGCTTTTGTAACACAGGTAAGCAGGACAAAAGCTTTCGACACTCGTCAGGCAAAATGCGATGTCGAAGTCCTTCTTCTGAAGGGTGCGAATCACGTCGCGGTGCTTGTTGCCCAGGGGCAGCAGGAAGTCCTTATAAACAATGACGTCATCTACGAAGGGGATCTCCCTTGCAATATATGCCTTATGGGAAGGGGCAAGGAGACTCACCTGAGCTTCGGGGTAACGATGACGAATGGCCCAAAACTGCGAAGCGCTCAAAAAGAGGCTTCCGGGTTGGCCGTCTGTGATGATCAGGATCCGTCCCGGGTCTTTCAGGGCCGCGGCCACCGAAAATACCGGTTCCGGGGCCTTGTCTTTAGCAATCGCCGAAAGTCGGATCGAGATGGGATTGATCAGACGCTGTCTTAATCCACCGTCGGCCTTCGCGTTCACGCTCGCTTACTCCTTCCAAAGCTTTGATTCGATTCGCACCCCTCTGGACATTTTCTTGTAGGACTTCTTGTCGTATCTAAGCTGACGGTCCTCCACGTCCATATTAAAAAGGATGCCATAGAAGCTTTTGGAGACTTTTGCCCTTGGGTGTTCCAGCAGGAAGGGCTTCATGCTTTCGCTGGCCTCCACCACCTTGTTGTCATACTCGATGTTCCCCAGATAATCCATGCCAACACACAAGTATTCCCTTATGAGAGAGACGAACCGCTGCGCATCCTCGAGCTGACTCTTCTTTCTGACCTTGTTCATGATCAGTTTGGGAGAAAATGCGTCCACAAGGCTCTGTGCCTGTTCTCCATAGTCAGGGCTCTTGTCGGCGATAAGGCCGATTAAATCCTTAATTTTCAAAGCCCTTTGACCATTGTTGCCAAAGTTGAGAATGAGGTCTTTTAGAATCGTATTACGGCCGAAGCATTGAAGGAATCTCCGGTAGACCGCATTCTTTACAAAGGCGTAGGCGTCGATTTTGGACTGGGGTTCGGGGTTGCAGACGATGATCCCTTCATTCGAAATGACGAAGAAATCGAGTGTATTGTAAGCTGTCCCGGCCCCCAGATCGACCAGAATGAAGTCGGCGTCGAGTCGGTTGATGTGGCGTTTCAGTTTCTCCTTTCGCTGATAAGAGAGGTTGGCCAGCCCGATCAGCTCGCTTCCGCCACAAATCAGGTTCAGGTTGGCGCTCCGGGTTGGAAGAATAACGTCACTGAGTTGGGCGACCTTTCCGCTCAAGAAATGGCTGAGGTTGCGTTTGGGAAGGGGTATTCCGAAGTTGAGATGGAGGTCGGCCCCACCCAGATCCCCGTCGATAAGGATGACCTTGTGTCCCAATATGGCAAGCCCGACCCCCAGGTTAGATGTGATTACGGTCTTTCCCGTTCCTCCCTTTCCACCCGCGACCGCCCAGACCTTCTTGTCCAGTTCGAATCGGTCGAGGAGGATCTCGGGAGAATGCTTTGAGGTATCGGTAAGCATCATAGGGTCGGGGGGTTGATCCACGGTGTTTGAAGGGCGATTCCGACAGATTTTCGGGCCGAAGAACCCCAAAATGGCAAATAAGGTTAATCGATTCTCAGCGGGTTGTCAACTGGAATTTGTTAACGCAAATGTGGCCAATTACTGTAGGTTACGAACACAGAGGGTCACCCCTTCGTTCAACAGGAGTCTGGATTGGGGGGCTGCTTCAGGTCGAAGGAATAATCAATAATTCGCTTGCGAACTCAGGCGGTTCGAGGTATACTTAATCTCGCGTTTTGGCGCGTGCTACTTCGGTTCTGAGTCGTTTCTATGGAGCAAATCTTGGCTCGATCTGGTGAAAAGGGCGGCACCCTATACGAAGACGTCTTGGAGTTTGCCCGGCGGGAAATCGAAGGGGCTTCCTCGAAGATTTCGGAATTACGCCAGACTTTACAGCTTCTTGATGCCCGCGTGGAGGCGGCCAAATCGGTATACGAAGCAGTGGCAGCTCGCCTCAACCTGGAAGACGAGCTTGGAGAAGAGGTTGGATTCCAGGAAGATCGCTACCCCGTTGCGTCTCCTCCGCAGCAGGTCCCGGAACCTCCGGAAGAACCGGTCGAGGTGCGAGAAGAAGTAGGAGAAAACGGGAACAAACCGGAGTTTAGTGCAGATCTTATCAGGCGCCACCTCGAACAGCGTGCGGCGAAGGTGAAGTCCGCGGAGAAACAGTTGGCCGAACCAGAACCCGTTCCCTCGCCGGCATCGGTCCGCGACGAAACTGAAGGAGGGGCCGATGGTGATGGTCGTTCGGAAGGTGGGGTAGAATCGGGAATGGAGGCTTCGAGAGGCCTTAAGGGCTTGTCGGATGCAGATAGACAGCTGATCGAGGAGCATATGCGCCGCCGGGCCGGGGCGAAATAAAGAGAGGTAGGGAAAAGAGGGTGGCACCCTCTTTCATCTCACAGAGTCATTGATTTGAAGGAACAGGGAATGTGTCCCTGTTCTTTGTGTTTGGGGGTCAGAGCAGGGAGGGATCTGGTTTGCGTGAGGTCTTGGATTGATGGGAGCGTGCGTGACGGAAAAACCGATCGAAGAGATGGACGCACGGGAACGGTGTCTCTACATCGATGGGTTGACTCCTCAAGGAGGACTTTACACCGACGTTCAGCGTGCTGTGCATCCGAAGTCGAACAGCAGCTGGCGCGTCTCTCCTGAGCCTTTCTGGATGCCAAAGGAGATCGTCAGGCGTTACGAGACCCTCGGACGGCACGTCTACCGGTTCTATCAGACGTGTAACCTGCTCTACTCGCAGAGCGTGCGGGGTATACAACCCGGGTGGGTCGCCGAATACCTCGATCAGGGTAAACCCGAGGACGTGGTGGCATACGGAAGGATGAATCGCTTCAAAACCCACTTGCCCTGCGTCATTCGTCCAGATGTCATCCCCACGAAGGAAGGCCATATCGTCACTGAACTGGATTCGGTACCCGGAGGAATCGGCTTTACGGCAAGTCTTGCTGGGCGGTATGGCAGTCTGGGTGAGGAGATCGTGGGCGGAGCAGAGGGAATGGTGACCGGGTTCATCAGAATGATCCGCTCGCTCGCTGGAAGGGATGACCCTGTTCTTGCAATCGTCATCTCGGAAGAGTCTTCAGCCTGGCGCCCTGAGATGACCTCGCTCGGCGAAGCCCTGAGTGAGGCGGGCCTCGAGACCGCTGTCGTAGAGCCCGGCGCGCTCCTCTTCAGCGAGGCCGGGCTGTTCGTTGAAGATGGACGGGGTAAGAAACAGGTCGACGTCCTCTACCGGTTTTTCGAGCTGTTCGACCTCAAGAACATTCCAAAGATGGATTTGATCCTGTACGCAGTCCGAAAGGGTCTCGTAAAGATCACGCCTCCTCTGAAGGGTCATCTGGAGGAGAAGATGCTCATGGCCCTCTTCCACCATCCTCTTCTCCGCAAGTTCTGGAATCGGGAGTTGGGTGGCGAGGCCTTCGACTATTTGATGGGGACTTTTCCGAAAAGCTGGGTTCTGGACCCCAGGCCCATGCCGCCCCACGGGGTGATTCCAGGTCTCGAGGTAGACGGCGAGAGCGTCTCAGACTGGCGCTCACTCGGGGCGCTGGGTCAGAGATGGCGAAAGTTTGTCGTGAAGCCATCCGGGTTTTCCGAGAAGGCGTGGGGGAGCCGCGGCGTGCAGGTGGGACACGATATGTCTGAAGAAGATTGGCGCGGCGCGCTCGACTCCGCCCTGGACGCCTTCCCCTCTACGCCCCACGTCCTTCAAGAGTTTCATACCGGGGCCAAGTTCTCTGTGAACTATTACGATTTTTATTCAGACAGCATGAATCCGATGTCCGGGCGGGCACGGTTTTGTCCTTACTATTTTGTGATCGGTGACGAGCCCGTCCTGTCTGGTATTCATGCCACAATATGTCCGTCCGACAAGAAGGTCCTTCACGGGATGGTAGACGCGGTGGTGGTCCCGTGCGGCGTCAAGTAAACGTCAGTCAAAAGTAATGGCAATGGCTGGAGTGATGGGGGAATGGAGTGTTGGAGGAATGGAAGGGCAGGTTTTGCAATACTCCACCACTCCACTACTGCAATACTCCAGAATCGCGGAGCTTCTAGCGTGACAAAAAGCATTGGATCAAGTGTCAAGGTGGAGATGGATGAAGCCGGAGTGAATGAAAAGCTGGATCGCCTCAACGGCATCCTGACCGAGATGGGAAGTGTGATCGTCGCGTTTTCTGGAGGTGTGGACAGCACCTTCCTCGCGGCGGCGGCACATCGCGTGTTAGGCGACTGGGCGCTGGCGGTTACGGCGGTTTCCGCGAGTTATGCAGAAGGCGAATTGGAGCGCGCAGGGGACCTGGCGAGTCAGATCGGTATTCGGCACGAGGTGGTTGAAACGGACGAACTCGAGGATCCCAACTACGTGCGAAACGCGCCTGACCGGTGCTACTACTGCAAAACTGCGTTGGCCGATCAGTTGGGTGAGGTTGTCCGGAGGCACGAGGGGGCGTTTTCCAACCTCGTCTACGGCGCCGTGGTGGATGATATCGGCGATTTTCGGCCCGGGATGAGGGCCGCAGATGAACGCGGAATTCGAGCGCCGATCATCGAGGCCGGGATGAGCAAGGATGAGGTTCGGTTCCTTTCAAAACGCTGGGGACTTTCGACCTGGGATGAACCTGCTTCGGCCTGCCTCTCGTCGCGGATTCCGTATGGGACGGAGGTAACCGTGGAGGCACTGAACATCGTGGATCAAGCCGAGTCCTTTTTAAAGAAACTGGGATTCCGTCAGGTACGGGTTCGATACCACCAGGAGGTGGCCCGGATCGAAGTCCCTCCCGAAGAGATGCCTCGATTCTTTGAGGATGGGCTTCATTTGAAGGTGGCCGAGGGGCTGAAACAGATCGGATTTCACTACGTTTCTCTGGACTTGCAGGGCTACCGAAGTGGAAGCTTGAACGAAGCCCTCCTGCGCATCAACCAAAAGTAGAACAGTATTCAACATCGAAATCGCATATAAGTATGGCTTTTCTAGAGATCAAGAAATTCGGATGTCCGGTGTTGAGGCAGAAGGCTCCGGAGATCGAAACCGTCACCGAAGAGGTTCAACGCCTTGTTGACGACATGTTCGACACGATGTACGCGGCCGAAGGGATTGGGCTCGCCGCGCCACAGATCGGTGTGAGTAAGCGCGTGATCGTGGTGGACGTTAGCCGTCAAGAACCGAACGTTCAGCCCGTTTCGCTCATCAATCCGGAACTGATCTGGTCTGCCGGTGAAGAAGCAAGGGAAGAGGGCTGCTTGAGTTTGCCCGGAGTTCTCGGTGACGTGAAGCGGGCGACTCAGGTGCGCCTGAAGGCGTTGGATCGAGACGGGCAGACACTCGAGATGGAGCTGAACGGAATGTTCGCCCGAGTGACCCAGCACGAGATCGATCACCTTGACGGTGTTATGGTGATCGATCATTTTGGCGCAGTGAAGCGAAACCTGCTGCGTGGGCAGCTGCGTCGTTTGAAGCGGGAAGGGAGTCGCCAGACGCCCGAACCTGCCTACGTGCCGGAAGAGGCCGTGGTCGGCGGAGATCAAGAGTCTTAGAGGTTTGCCGAACCCCATGAAAAACGGATTGATCGACCTTCACCTTCACTCCACCTGTTCTGACGGGACCTCATTGCCGGAAGAAGTGGTCTCGCGTGCTGGGAAGGTTGGGTTCTCCGTGATCAGCCTGACGGATCACGACTCCACCGATGGAGTGGTCGAGGCGCAGGAAGCAGGTTCGAGACTTGGCGTGGAGGTCGTTCCGGGGGTGGAACTGAGTGCTCAGGCGGATGGGAAAGATATCCACATTCTAGGCTATTTTGTCGATGTAGATCACCCCAAGTTGATCGACTGTCTCAGGTTGTACCGAGATGCACGAATCCAACGGGCCGAGCGGATGATCCGTAAGCTGAACAAGATGGGAATCCAGATTCGGATCGAGCAGGTGCTGGGGAAGGCCGGAGGAGGGGCCGTGGGCAGACCCCACGTCGCGGATGTGTTGTTGGAAGAAGGGCACGTCTTCTCTGCGAACGAGGCCTTCCACAAGTACTTAGGCTACTCGCGTCCGGCCTACGAGTCTAAATACTCATTGAGCCCCGCTGACGCTCTGGAGATTATTCACGCCGCGGACGGGCTTGGCTGTTTGGCGCACCCTGGCCTCTACGGTAGAGATGATCTGATTCCGGGGCTAGTGGAGCAAGGGATGGACGGGATTGAAGTGCGCCACACCAAACATAATCCAGCGGATGTTGTCCGTTACACCGAGGTTGCGGCCCAGTATGGCCTGCTGTCCAGCGGAGGGTCTGACTGTCACGGCGATGGTCGGGGAGAGGCCGTGATGGGCGTGGTAGAGGTCCCGCGTGCTTACGTGGAGGCCATACGAGAGGTGCACCTCAAGCGGCTGGGTCAATAAGGCGCGCCGCGAGCGATCTGGAAATATGATGGCCGACTCCCGAGGTTGAGATCGGCTTTTTTCATATATTCTGTATGGTCTTCGATTTCCGCCTCTATGGATGAGTCCAGCGACAGGTCTGAATGCCCGTTCTTTCAAGAAGAAAGGGTCGACTGCTACTTCTTGAACGCCCGGCAGGTCCTCAAGGCAGAAGGTCTTGATCCAGAAGTCACGCTGGAGGTCTTCCCAAGCCGGGACGGACTTCTATGTGGCATGACAGAAGTTCTGGGTTACCTGGACCAGGCGCTGTCCTCCGGCGCAGAAATCTGGGCGCTGTCCGAAGGTCAGGAGATGTCGCGGAAAGAGGTCGTCCTCCGCGTGCGGACATCCTACAGTGGAATCGGGATCTACGAGACAGCGCTTCTGGGAACGCTCGCTCACTCCAGCGGGTGGGCAACGGCCGCTAAGGCGTGCGTAGAGGCCGCGAACGGCATTCCGGTGATCAGCTTTGGGGCCAGGCACGTGCACCCTTCAGTTTCAGACCGGATGGAATATGCCGCACTCGTCGGGGGGTTTGCTGGGTGTGCGACTGCGGCCGGCGCCACCCTTGCCGGCCGGGAGGCGACAGGCACGATGCCTCACGCGATGATCATCGTCTTCGGCGACACCGTGAAAGCCGCGCAGGCGTTCGACAAACATATGTCGGCATCCGTGAATCGGATCGTGCTTGTGGACACGTTCAGGGATGAGGCGGATGAAAGCGTCAGAGTGGCGAAGGCGATGAGAGACAGACTTTGGGGAGTGCGTCTGGACACGCCCTCTGAACTGGGCGGGGTGACTCCAGACATGGTCCGCGAGGTGCGGTCACGGCTGGATCAGGCCGGATATCGTCACGTCAAGATCCTGGTGAGTGGCGGCCTGAACGGTGAGCGAATTCGAATGTTTGCTGACCGTGGATGCCCGGTCGACGGGTTTGGGGTTGGCAGCGCGGTCAGCGGCGCGCCTCCGATCGATTTTACAGCGGATATCAAAGAAGTTGAGGGTCGGCCCGTTGCGAAACGGGGACGCGTTCCGGGCATCGTCGAAAATCCGAGGTTGAAGAAGGTGAAGTAAATTGCGGATTTAAAAAGGCCGTATCTCGTACCTCGTGAAGCGTATCTCGGGGTTTCCAGCCTTGTTCGGTATCACGCGAAATACGAAATACGAGATACGATGTTCTCATGAAAGTCAGGGTCTTATACTTCGCGACGTGTCGGGAGATCTTCGGTCAGCGGGAGCAGGAGATCGATCTCCCGGAGGGCGCGTCCGTGAACGACCTGATCGAAGCGCTTTCATCGCAGGCGCCCACTTTTCGAGAGATGGAAAGGAGCTTGATGGTTTCCGTCAATCAAGCATACGTCGCGCGCGACCGGGCGCTCGAAGATGGGGATGAGATTGCGCTCATTCCACCTGTAAGCGGAGGACGGTAGGTCCGTTGATCGTCGTTCGTGGATCGTGGATGGAGGCTAAGAAGGCAGCGATGGATTGGTCCGAAGCGAAGCTTTCTAATTGGCCAGGGAATGCCAGACATGGCTGAGGATGTTTACCGGATCGTTGACGAATCGATCGCACCGGACGCGCTGCACGCGCTCCTGCTGGACAAGTCAGACGGGGCCGTGGCCACCTTTGCGGGGGTGGTTCGCGACCATTCCCTGGACCGGAAGACCCAGTATCTGGTGTATGACGCATACAACGAGATGGCCGAAAAGAAGATGCGGGAGATCGGCGAGCAGATAAAAGGGCGGTGGGACGTGAACCGCGTCGGCATGCTTCACAGGTTGGGGCGGCTGGAAATCGGGGAGATCAGTGTGCTGATCGCTGTTTCAGCCCCCCATCGAAGGGCGGCCCTGGAGGCTTGCGATTTTGGAATCGAGCGATTGAAGAAGGAGGTCCCGATCTGGAAGAAAGAGGTGTGGACGGATGGGGAGGCCTGGATCGAGGGAGACCCTTCTACGTCAAAAGAGAAATCGCAGGAGGCATAGCTGTAGGTATGGATGGATTCAGCTGGGTGATCGAGGGGGAGTTGGCCGGCATGCCGAAACCCGGCTCCGGACAAACAGCGCTTGAGCGGGACCTCCAATTCCTGGACGCGGAAGGCGTGGGTGCAGTGGTTTCGCTCACCGTGGAACCGCTCGAAGAATTCACTGTGCGCTCTGCCGGATTCGACTTTCTGCACTTGCCTATTCCCGACCTGGAACCTCCGACACCCACGGACATCGAAAGGTTCGTCGCGTTCGTCGAGACTTCGATTGGATCGGGGCGACCCGTGGCAGTCCACTGCAAGATGGGGATGGGTCGGACGGGAACGATGGCGGCCTGCTACCTGGTCAAGCGAGGGCGTGACCCTTTTGAGGCAGTTCGCTTCGTAAGGGAGATTCGACCAGGGTCTATCGAGACTCCTGAGCAGGAAGACGCGGTTGTTTCGTATTCGGCCCACCTTGCAGGCGCTGAGGCGTGATGGACCTGAGCGGGTGGGTGCTGCTGCAGTTGACGCTGGCCAAGACCGCGCCGCTTCTCCTTGCTGGTATCGGGGGGCTGGCCTCTGAGCGGACGGGCGTGATCAACATCGCGCTCGAAGGAATGATGTTGTTCGGGGCCCTTGGGGCGGCAGTCGGGGGGATTGCGACGGGATCTGCCTGGGTCGGGCTGGTCTGCGGTGGCTTAGCCGGTCTTTTGCTGGCGGGTGTGCACGCGTTTGCGTCGCTTCGGCTGCGCATCGACCAGATCGTGAGCGGAACAGCAGTCAACCTGCTGGCCCTGGGAGGCTCCGGGTTCCTGTTGTTTCAACACTTCGGCGCCCACGGCAGCAGCCCTTTCGCGCCCAAGCTTCAGATGATACCTTTTCCTGGCGCGCAGCTACCGATCACCGTGCCCCTGGCCTTTCTGGTCGCTCTGATTGCCTGGTATATACTCTATCACACGCCGGCCGGACTGCGCGCAAGGGCGATCGGCGAGTCGCCTGAGGTCGCGCGCGCAGCTGGGTTAAGGACGTCAAGAATCCGCGTCCTCGGCGTCCTGATGAGCGGCATCCTCGCCGGGTTTGGGGGTGCACATCTGGCCCTCGGGGACCTGAGCCAGTTCGTGGAGCGAATGACAGCGGGTCGGGGGTTCATCGCCCTGGCAGCGCTCGTTTTCGGAAAGTGGCATCCGCTCGGCGTAGTCGGGGCCTGCCTCTTCTTTGGAGGCGCGGAGGCTGTTGCAGACGGATTACAAGGATGGAAGACTGAGATTCCGTCCGAAGTCTTCCTTGCCCTGCCCTTCGTCCTGACGATGGTCGTGCTTGCAGGGTTTGTTGGAAGATCCCGCCCGCCCGGAGGGCTGGGTCGAGTAGAACCGGATTGAGGCGTGTATCATTCTTCGGTGTGATGGGAAGGTTCCGTCCGGAGATAGGGTCCGGACGGATTTTTTGTGCACAATAGGGAAGGCTGTCAGGTTTCCGAAACCACAGAATTGCGAAGGGTTCCGACCCCTTCGACTTCGATTTCCACGGTGTCTCCAGGGCTCATCGGTCCAATGCCCTCCGGGGTTCCCGTCATAATCACATCGCCGGAAAGGAGGGTGAAGGCCTCACTGATATAGGCGACCAGATCGGCCACCGGGAAGATGAGATCCGAGGTGTTCGCATCTTGTCTGGTCTCGCCGTTCAAGCGTGTAGACAGGTCGAGGTTCGTGGGATCCAGATCGGTCGCGATGCACGGCCCGAGTGGACAGAACGTATCGAACCCCTTTCCTATGAGCATGCAGCCCGTTTTCATTTCGGCGAATTGAATCGTGCGTTCGCTCACATCATTCCCGCACGTATAGCCAAGGACGTAGTCCAAAGCCTGCGATTTCGACACCCTCCTGGCGGGCTTTCCGATGACGACGGCGAGTTCACACTCATAGTGGACCTCCTCGCCCTGCGTTGGGTAGATGATGGGCTCTTCGGGACCGATGACCGCGGTGGAGGGTTTCATGAACAGCATCGGAAAGGATGGTGGCTCGTGCCCCGACTCACGCGCGTGCTTGGCGTAGTTGAGCCCCACACCGATGACCCTTGGGGATTCGAGGGGTGAACGAACGCTTACCTGATTCAACTGGACGACTGTTCCGTCAGTTTCGAGGCCTTCGAATGGGGAACGCGCCAGACGATGGACCGTCTCGTCCTCTTGGAGAATGCCATAGTCGGTCTCGCCTTGCGACTCATAACGAACGATTTTCATGGGTAAAACTCCTATCAGAGGGTAATCGCCGTGCTATCCGTTTGTGTTCATAAGCGCTTGACATGATAAGGCATTTGAGTACTTTGGGAAGCGAAAATTCCAGCGCTGTTCAGTGTTTCTGAGGCTTTTGCAAAGGAGATCCGACTTGCCAGACTTCCGCTTCAAGCTGGGTATGTTCCTGAATGAATTACAGATGCCTTTCGAAGAGGGGCTTCGTACGGCCAGAGAGATCGGCGCGGAATATGTTTGGTTTGACAGGTTGAAGGACCAACCCAACCTGGCTGCCATGTCGGATGATCAAATCGATGAGATCGGCGAGCAGGTTGCGCGTAACGATTTGAAACTGTTCATGGTCGCCGCGGGGAGTCCTTTTAAGAAGATTCACCTGAGCGATCTGGGCCTGGACTCGATGAACGACAATGCAGAGTTCAGAGCCGACCTCGACGGCTTGGTCCGCTCCATGGAAATTGCCAACCGGCTCAACGTAGGCGCGGTACTGGCCTATACTTTTGCCTGGCCGGGAGAGTATGTCGGTCAGAAGGCGACCTGGCCGATGCGGTGGCTGACGAGGGGCGGCGTGATCGCCGAAGTGGATATGGAGAAGCTGGTGAAGGTGTTCTCTCTGGTTCTGGATCGGGCAGAGGAGCACGACGTGGATGTCGTACTATCGATGATGCCGTGGAACTATACGAACACCACAGGGAATTTTCGTCTCCTGGCCGAGCGGTTGAACTCCCGGCGGATCAAAGTGATGTGGGGACCCGCCGACAACATGAACTGCGGAGAGAAAGATGTGGCCACATCCGGATTCATAAACGTGCGCCCTTATCTGAACTCGCTTCATCTCAAAGATCTGCACGTGATCGATGGGTTTCAGTTGAACTTCGAGTATCGCCCGATCGGTGAGGGCGATGTTGATTTCCCGACCATCCTGCAGAATCTGAAGAGTAGCGGCACCGATGTCGTCCTGGCTTCCGCGACACACTTCCGACCCGAAAGCGGTTCACCCGCAGAGGCGATGCGGATCAACTATGCGAATCTGAATTCTCTCTTCGAACGCGTTTGAAGGGTTTTATTCCGGTCACACAGCATTCGAACGCAAAAGGGGAGAAGGACTCCTTTTTAGCATCTTGAAATGGAAACTTGGTAAGGACCTATGGACTCTGCGGGTGACGGACGCGGTCGCGCGAACTGGCGAGAATCACTTCACAGGGTCATCTTCGAGGCGGAGACACCTGGCGGTAAAGGTTTCGATGTCATCCTGATCCTGGCCATCGCATCGAGCGTGGCTGCGGTGATGCTCGATAGCGTAAACAGCTTGAGAAATGATTATGGCGATTTGCTCTACGGTATCGAATGGATGTTCACACTCTTGTTCTCGGTTGAATACGTTTTGCGGCTTCTCTGCGCCCTTCGACCCTTCGCCTACGCGAGGAGTTTTTTCGGACTCGTGGACCTGCTCGCGATCGTGCCCACCTATCTCAGCTTGTTGCTTCCGGGTACCCAGTACCTGACCGTGGTCAGGTTACTTCGGGTCCTTCGCGTGTTTCGGGTGCTGAAGCTCGCGCAGTATCTCGGCGAAGCGAATCTGCTGACTCAGGCTTTGCGCGCGAGCAGGCGAAAAGTCACGGTCTTTCTGGTTACGGTTCTCACATTGGTCGTCATTCTCGGATCTATGATGTATGTCATCGAAGGAGAAGAGAACGGATTCACGAGCATTCCTCACAGCGTGTATTGGGCCATCGTTACGTTGACGACGGTGGGTTATGGGGATATCTCTCCGCAGACCGACCTGGGCAAAGTGCTGGCGTCCATCGTGATGATCATGGGCTACGGCATCCTCGCCGTACCGACAGGGATTATGACTGCGGAACTCTCTATGGTAATGAGACAGAGAATGAGCTCGAAGGTCTGCCCCGCCTGTGGCGTGCCAGGCCACGATGACAGTGCGGCCTTTTGCAAGATGTGCGGGGGTAATCTTTAAAGACGAACTAAGAGAGGTGAACGTGCAGCCCACAGACTTTGCGAATTCGTACCACACTCGCCATGCCGAATCCGATCTCAAAGATACGCGCAAACCGGGGCACATGAAGTGGGGCAACTGGGCCCGAATCTTACTCGACGCGAGGTGTGTGCTGACGGATGAAGGTTCTGGAGAGTCGGACGAGTTCTTCCTGATCGTGCCCTGCCGCACGGAGTGGATGTATCGCGATGACGTCCTGTTTCAAGTGCCGAGCAGAGAGTACCGGGTTTTGTGGTCTCGGAGCAGGCACACGAGCATGGGAAGGGCAATGACCTATATGGGAGAACCGGACTCAGGTGAGGTGACCGAGCGATTTACCTCTCTGACCTTCACGATTCAGCCTCTCCCCGGTGCACAGGTTCTGGAGACAGAAGAGGACGTCATAGAAGCGATAAAAGAGAGACTGCCGATCGTGGCCCAAACCGAGATATGGGATTCGGAACGACAGATGCGGGCGGCGATCGAATATCCGGTCAGGACGATCAGCTTTCAGACCGAAAAGAAACGATTTCAGGTCGATACCGGTCCTGTAGCGCTTCCGGATTTCGGTTCCACCCGGGAGCATTGGATCGAGTGGTTCTCCATGGCGCACGTTATCTATAACACGTTCGATCGTGCAGAGTTCATCGTCCGACGGCCGACACCGATCGAGAAAGATGGCAAGGAGGTCTGCACTGTAGCTCACTACTCCGAGAGACAGATCTTCGAAGCCAAACATACGATGTTTTGCGGAGCAAAGGGTGGAAGCGGGGGTTAACCTGCGCTGGGCGGGCCGGATACGAGGTGTTTGTAGAGGTTTGGAATGGTCTGGGCGTGATCGCCCTGGACATAGAAGCTTTCGCCGCCGCCCCGAACGCAGCGGACGAGGAGGGATTTGAAGGGACGGTAGTAGTACCGCGGGTCGGTCTTGGGGGCCTCGGCGTCGAGGTCGGATCCCAGTTCGATCAGGTCGAAAACTGCTGTCGTGAAACGGGAAATGCTTCTTCCCTCTTGTCTGGCCACGTTTCGACACATCGCCAGGGCCTTCAAAAAGACCTCCGGTCCCGTGACGGCGGAGCCCAGATTCAAGAAGACGCCTCCTTCCAGACTCGAGACTGAATGCGCAAGGACCAGAAAATCCGTGTATGAGGTTTCTCCGATAGCGGCTCCATCGCAGTTGGGGTGTTCGTGAAAGTTGTCGAAGCCCATGCCGACGTGAACGGTCGCAGGGATGCCAAGACGAGCGGCAGCTGCGTAGATGCTCACATCTGCGTGCGGTGGATCGAGTCGAAGGACCTCGCGGCCTACGGCCTCCCCAAGTCCCATCTGGTCCATGGCCGCGGTGACTGCGACGGTGTTGATGCGACCCGTCTCTTCCCACAGACCGAACTCTCCTGTCTGAATGTAGTGCGCGACGCTTTCCGTCGTGGCGCCGATCAGGGCCAGTTCGAAATCGTGGATCAGAGTGCCACCGTTTGCGGCGATGTGGGTGATGTGGCCTCGCTCCATCAGGTCGATCAAGAATCGGGACAGGCCGACCTTGATGACGTGGGCACCCATCATCACGATGACAGGCCGGTCGTCATTTCGAGCCGATAGAATCCGGTCAGCAACGTCCTTGAGGCTCTTGCCCTCGAATGGAGGTACGGACGCGTCCAGATTCAAGACGTCGTCCAGCGTCATATCGTGGCGTCTCTCTCTGAGGGGCGCCAGCTTCAGCTTGGTTCGATCGAAGCGCGGGTGCGGCATGGATCATCTTTGCCTGATTAAGGTTGGATTGAGAGCATAACAAAGAGAGGCGAGGAAAAAAAGTCAAGCCGTTTAGCCTGTGTTCATTATTTATAACTTCTCGATGGCAGCAGAATCGGAATCGGAAACAGTGCGGCTTCAAAAGCCCTTGGATAATCAGTATTCTGTCTTATCATACGTGAGCTAGGATTCGATTTGAGTGCCGCAGCTAATGGGTGTGAAGACATCATCCTGGAACGATTGAATACCCCGAACGGGGAGCTCCAGCTTAAGCAGATCAGCCACGGGAACGAGACTCATCATGAGTTGATCTTCGACGGTGTTTTCTTGATGGCGAGCTACAACGCACCGTCTTGCGAGGCGCTTGCAGATGGTGTGTTGAATGCAATGGGCTCTCGTCGGGGTGCGGATGTGCTGATCGGAGGGCTTGGGATGGGGTTTGCTCTCAAGCAGGTGCTGGCCTACCGGGAGGTGCGCCAGGTTTGCGTGGTGGAGCTTTCACCTAAAATCGTAGCCTGGAATCGCAAGCATCTCGGAAATGGCGAGATCCTGGACGATTCTCGGACGGAAGTGGTCATCGGTGACTTTCACGATTTTCTCCACGGCAATCCCAGAAGCTACAACGGGATCGTTATTGACGTAGACAACGGGTCGGATTGGGTCGTGCGCAAGGAGAACCGCAGGATGTACAGCCTGTCGATGCTGAATCTCCTTCGAATCCGTTTGAGACCCTCGGGGGCGATGGGAATATGGGCGCACGCCCAGAACAAGGCGTATGAGCGGGCCCTGGAGGAGTCGTTTGGCGATTTCAACGTTCTGAACGCAAGGGATTTCGATCTGACGGGCAGGCCTCTGGACAGCGTTATTTACTTGGTCAAAGGATAACGTGCCCTCGCCTGCCGAAGGCCACTGAGAAAGGAGCAATTGATGGGTAAGGATTCGCTTACGATTACTGATAACCGAACCGGGAAGACTTACGAGGCCCCGATATCTTACGGGACCTACCCCAAATACGGGGCAGCCATCGACGGAAGCATTCTGAGGCAGATCAAGGTGTCAGACGACGACTTTGGTCTCCTTGCCTTCGATCCAGGTTTCCGAACGACGGCATCCTGCAAGAGCTCCGTAACATTCATCGACGGAGAAAAGGGCATTCTTCGCTACCGTGGGTACCCGATTGACCAACTTGCGGAACAGAGCGATTACCTGGAGGCGGCCTACCTTCTCCTTTATGGGAATCTTCCGAACTCAGGCCAGTATACGTCGTGGGTCCAAAAGGTTAAGTCCCATGCGATGATCCACGAGAGCATCAAGAATTTCCTTGATGGCTTCCGTTGGGGTTCACACACCATGGGGATGTTGGTTAGCGTTCTGGGGGCGAAGTCGACGTTTTATCCCGACGCCAGGGAAATTGAAGACCCAGAGGTGATGGACCTGCACATCGCAAGGCTGGTCAGCAAAGTGGCCACCGTTGCCGCGTTTGGCTACCGGCACAGCCGTGGACTTCCTTATATCTACCCGGATCCAGACCTCAGCTATTGTGCAAACCTCAGGAATATGCTGTTCGGGATTCCGGGCAAGCCCTACAAGCCAGATCCGGTTCTGGAGCGGGCATTCGAAGTGCTTTTCATCCTTCACGCCGACCACGAACAGAATTGCAGCGCGAGTACGATGCGGGTCATCGGGAGTTCACTGGCCGATCCGTACTCGTCGATTGCTGGGGCGGCAGGCGCGCTTTACGGGCCCAGGCACGGCGGGGCCAATGAAGCCGTTCTCAAGATGCTCAATGAGATTGGCAGCATAGACCGGGTCCCGGACTATATCGAGCGAGCGAAGAAAAAGGAGGTTCTGGTTCAGGGGTTCGGCCACGCCGTCTACCGTCACTACGATCCGCGGGCCGCCGTGGTCAAGAAGACCGCGTATGAGGTGTTCGAGGTGACGGGGAAGAATCCTCTGATCGACATCGCGCTGGAGCTGGAGCGCATCGCTCTTGAGGATGACTATTTCATATCCCGGAAGCTGTATCCCAACGTAGACTTTTATTCGGGAATCATCTATCAGGCCATGGGGCTTCCGATCGACATGTATCCGGTCCTGTTTGCGATTCCCCGAACGGCGGGCTGGCTGGCTCAGTGGAAGGAGATGCTGACCGATCAGATGGGGATCGCAAGGCCCAGACAGATCTATACCGGAGAGGGCGAACGGGCTTACATGGCGATGGAAAAAAGGTGAGCGGTCGCCGCGACAGGACGGGTTGATCCATCCGGGATGGATAGAGCGTAAGGGCCTCGGCTTTTGCGCTCTATTTCTTGATACGCCGAAGTGTAGGTCAGTCTGTGAAGGAGGAGAGATGAACATCTGCATGGTGGGGTATGGTATGATGGGGGTTTGGCATTCAGACGGCCTGAAAGAGGCGGATTGTTGTCTGCACACGATCGTGGGCCGGCGGCCCGAGCCGACACGTGAATTCGCGTCGCGATACGGATATCTAAAGTCCACGATCGATTTTTCGAAGGCGCTGTCTGATCCTGAGATCGATGTGGTGATTCTGGCGATCCCCAGCGAGCTTCACGCGGAGTACGCTCTGGCCGCTCTTTCCACCGGGAAGCATACACTGGTTGAGATTCCGATTGCAATGAATCTCGCAGATTCGGAGCGTGTTGTCGCGGCGGGCAAGGAGAGCGGCCTTACGCTGGGTGTGGTGCACCCGCTGCGGGTCAGAAGGGAGATGGCCGATCTGAAAGAACGCGTTCTCTCCGGCGAGGAAGAGGTTCGGCACATCGGAGGACGGTTCTTCATTCACCGGCTGACGAACGTGGGCGGAACAGGATACGAGCGCAGCTGGACGGACAACCTTCTGTGGCATCACACAACGCACCTGCTCGATTTCGGTCTCTGGATGCTGGACGAACCGGTGCGACGGGTTCAAAGTTTTATGCCACTCCCCCATACAAAGACTGGGGTCCCGATGGAGGCCTTTATCGGGTTGGAGACCGAAAGGGATCAGTCGCTGGTCTGTACAGGATCGTACTGCAGTCACGAGAAGATTTTCGACGCGTTGATCACAACCGATCAGAATTCCTATCGCCTGGATGTAATGGATGACGAGCTGGTCACAAAGGAAGGGGCTGCGAAGATCGCCTCCCAGGAAGAGAGCTGTGGGATGGTGGCACGCGACTTCGTGGCGTCGGTGAGGGAAGGACGATCTCCGTTAATCCCGGGGGAGTCCGTGCTGCCGGCAATGCGGGTCTTACAGGAGGTGCAGGACCGGTGGGACGAAAGACACGGCGCGCGCTCTATACCAGGGCGGGCGATCTGAAAACCGTGAGTAGCGTGGATCGTTGATCGTCGTTCGCAGGCGGTTACATGCAAAGGAGGCGCGTTATGGCAGGTGAAAAGATGACCGTGCTGAACCCGATGGGTTTTCCGCCGCAAATTACGCGGGCAGGCATGGCGCCCCGTCCCGAGGGTCTGGAGGGGAAGACGGTCTATCTCCTGGACTGCAGGTTCGATGACGGGGATATCCTGATACAGCAAATGGAGGCGTGGTTCTCAGAGCACATGCCCGCTGTGAAGACGGAGGTCAGGAGAAAGTCCGGGGTGTATACCGAGAAGGATCCCGAGCTCTTCGGCGAAATTCGGGACAGAGGGGATGCGGCGGTCGTTGCCGTTGGCCACTGAAGCACGTGTGCGCCGGTGGTCGCCGAGCATTGCATTACGCTGGAAAGTGAATATGGGGTCCCGACAGCTTCCATACAGACGGAATCGTTCAAGGACCTGGTGAGGCAGTACGCCTTCGCCAAGGGCATGCCTCATCAGCGGTTCGTGTTCGTTCCTCAACCGGTCATGGGCAAATCGCCCGCGGAGCTGCGGGCCTATGTCGACGGAAACGATGTGGTCACGGGCGAGCCCGTGATGCAGGAGGTCATCGATGCACTGACCCTTCCGCTCAGCGAAGAAGATTTGTCTGCGGGCGATTTTGATCGGTCCGCACCGCGTCTGCTGGAGCCGGACACGGAGGAGAATCTGCACCGACTCTTCCTGGAAAACGAATGGACCGACCGGCTCCCGATCGTCCTGCCCACCGAGCAGCGTGTCACGGAGATGCTGTCCGGGACAAGTCGCGAACCGGATGAAGTCGTCGGAAAGATGCGGCCGACGTTGACGCGGGAGGCGTGGGAGTACACGGTGGAGAAGGTTGCCGTGAACGCGGTTATGGCGGGCGCCAGACCTGAGTACCTTCCCGTGATCCTGGCGGTAGCATCGACCGGCGTCACGGCCAGGCACAGCACGACGAGTTCCGCGGCCGCGATGCTGGTGATCAACGGTCCGATACGCCGCGAGATTGAAATGAACTGGGGGACTGGGGCGATGGGTCCGTATAACCACGCGAACGCGACGATCGGGCGGGCATACAGTCTGTTGTCCCAAAATCTCCAGGGTGGATCGGAACCTGGCAAGACGTATATGGGCTCGCAGGGCAACAACTACGCGTATAACAGTGTCACCTTCGCCGAGAATGAGGAGCGGAGCCCCTGGGATCCGTTCCACGTTCAGCAGGGGTTCGAAACGGAGAGCAGCGTCGTCAGCATTTTCCAGGGCTGTAGGTCGACCTCATTCCTTCTCGGCTTGAGGGAGACACACTGGCGCGAGCACGTTCAGAACCTGCTGCGAGGAGAAAACCCGCTGAATCCGCCCGTGTTGATCCTGGACCCGATTGTTGCCAGACAATTCGTCGAACGCGGCGGCTTTGACACGAAGGAGAAGCTGATCGAATGGGTGCACGACGCGGCCACCCTCCCGGCCGGGGTCTTCTGGGACTATCAGCTTGTGCAGAACTACATCCACCCACAGGCGATCAACGGTGTCGAGCCATACGCCACAATGCTCGAGGCGGAAGAAGACGCGTTGATTCCGATCTTTCCCAAAGACAAGATCCACGTCGTCGTTGTGGGGGGAGAGACGAATGGCTACTGGCGAATCATGGGCAGCGATTATGCCGGGAGTGCCCTGATTGACGAGTGGCGATAGCAGAAGAAACGCAGGGAAGGAATTAAGTGTGATGGGACACATAGAAGATATCGAGAAACTCATCTATGGGGATTTCCAGTTCGAGAAGGTAAAAGAGTATATCAGCGGTCGCAAGCAACACCTGTTCAAAATCATCTCGCGGGAAACAGACGAACTTACCTTCTCTGGAACTCTTCGTTACTTCCTTGATCCGAATGAGAGTCATGGTGCGGGCCCGGAATTTCTGCGGCAGTTTCTTCACTTAGCTGTGTTGAAGAAGAGCAACTCTAGCTCTCGTCTGCAAATAGAGCAACTACCTTTAGATCAAGCATTCGTCTACCGAGAATTGGATTTGGGTCCAGATTATGGCAGAGCAGACCTAATTGTCTCCATCGCGCACAGCCTTTATTTATTCATCGAAGTCAAGCTTTACGCCCCAGAGGGTCGCCAGCAGACACCGAATTACGCTAAGTACCTGAAGTGCAGCGTGAAGGGTCACTACGACTTCGTAATTCCCTGCTTCCTAACTCCCGATGGGTACAAACCGAAAAGCAAAAAGTTCATACCCATTTCGTTTTCGGACCTGCGTCGTCACTTTGACAAAGTACGCGAGAGCTTCGTATTTGCAGGCCGTACTGAGCTTCTTGTGAACGATTTCATGGAGTGGCTAAGACAAATGGAACCAATTAATGAGGAGTTAAAAGCAATCTGCAGGACTGTCTACCGCACACACCAAGAAGCGATAGATCTCATAGCATACTATGGACCGCCTGTGCCTGCATTCTTAGAAGAGACGGCATCGGTGATTAACCAAGAGGAAAATGCCTATCAGGCACATTCTGGAAAGGGGTGGTTGACGCTCTCACCGAAATGTTGGCTGAAACAGAAGGAGAACTACACCAAGGTTCGCTTGGAGTGTGGTGATTACAAGGGAAATCTGTCAATCGCACTTGTGGGTCCCAAGAGTTCGGGATGGTGGAAAACTTTGACTGAAAGAGGCTACAATGAGAGCATGACAC
Organism: Candidatus Latescibacterota bacterium; assembly: GCA_965248435.1. Taxonomy (GTDB): domain Bacteria; phylum Latescibacterota; class UBA2968; order UBA2968; genus CBDFJH01. Next base: position 2,983,975 of record OZ252100.1, on the reverse strand, counting down.
GTGAAAAGGAGGAAAACCTATACACAGACCTGGAATCGTGGGACGGAAACTTATTAAACATGTCAGCTAACGACTGGGATGGCGAGATTGGGAGGTTTAGCAAACATTTGTTGGAGAAATCGGAAGAAATTCTTGGAGAACTACAAGTCCAGAAGCTTGAGGAGCTTATCAAAGAAGATTAGGGTTGGAAGACGTCTGACAAATTTACGTCCGGAGGAACATACTCGGGATTCCATGCGGTGACTACTTTGGTCAAAGTTGCGCCAAGCGAAAGGCACATCCTTAGCTCGCTGTTTGCAGGACATCGGAACCTCCGAACATTCATTGATTCTACTCTTGAAGGACGTTGTGGCTCTGCAGTAGTGGATGACTTATCGGATCCGCAAGCTGCGTATGTGAAATTGGGGTCCTTCACATTTCTTGGCGGCGATTCTCGCCACCCAATCGCAAGGCAACTTGTGCAACAGTTGCCCACTTATTGCTTCTTGATCGGCTGTGAACATTGGAGAGAAATCATATTTGGTGTGCATAAGACTGGGATCGAGACTTCTATGCGATTCCCATATTCGTGTGAAAGAGTCGATATTCGTCACATCCAGAATCTGATCGTTCAATCACCCGCTGGCTTTCATATAGAACGCATTGACCAAGAGCTAGGGGATCAGATGATTGAGGAAGTAAACCCAAACTTGATCCCCTCTTACTCATTTGAATCGTCAGAGGATTTCTTTAACCGGGGTATCGGATTTTGCGCGCTATCAGGCCACCGGGTCGTTTCCGGGGCCACTTCCGCTGCGGCATTCAAGAATTCCATCGAAATCCAAGTAAATACAAATGAAGAGTATCAAAGAAAGGGGTTGGCGACCGCAGTTTCTGCAGCGCTCATCGAATTCTGTTTAGAACATGGGATAAGTCCAAACTGGGATGCTCACAATCCCATATCTTGTGGGCTTGCGGAAAAGTTAGGTTATCTCCCTAAAGAGCCCTATCACGCGCTTTATTTGACCGATGAAGCAGCGTAACGGGAATTCTTACTTAACGTTAGATGGCCTGAGCAATGTGGCGATTTCAAAGTGTTCAGCCTGAAGCGCCCAGTCATAGGCCGTTTTTCCAAATTTGCTCCTTAGGTTCGTTTCGGCACCCGCCTCGAGCAAAACTTTGACCACCTCGGTGTGTCCGGCGTATGCTGCATACATGAGGGGAGTCCATCCGTAGGCGTCTTGTTCGTTGACGTCAGCATCCCTGTCAACGAGCGTATTGACCACGATGGCCAAGCCACCGTAGGCTGCCTCAAACAGGTTGAAGACTATCTGCAGATTTCCATCGTAATTCAATAGACGCCTTAGCATGTCTCTGGCTCCTCGACCTTAAACGTGCAATTGGAATGCCACCCTTGCGCGGAATTCTCTAAATTTTTCTCAAAATCCACGTGGTGATCGTGGGGGGAGAGACGAATGGCTACTGGCGAATCATGGGCAGCGATTATGCCGGGAGTGCGCTGATTGACGAGTGGCGATAGCCGTGAATCGTCGTTCGTGGATCGTTGTTCGTCGGCGGGCATCATTATCGCCACGAGAGAGAAACAGCATCAGAGGCTTGAATGAGCACGGATTCGCAAGTCGGACGTTCGCTCGGCCTACTCGGAGCAACGGGCGTCGGGGTCGGCGCGATTGTTGGAGGCGGCATTCTCGCGCTTGCGGGCGTGGCTTACGCGACCACGGGACCTGGCGCTGTGGTCGCGTTTGCGTTGAATGGACTCATCGCGCTCCTGACTGTATTCAGCTTCGCGGAGGTGTCGACCGCGTTTCCCGAATCGGGGGGGTCTTACGTTTTCGCGAGAAGGGTATTGACCATACAAGCTGCCTTCGCGGTGGGTTGGGTGGTCTGGTTTGCCTCCATTGTAGCCGCTGTACTTTACGCCTTGGGTTTTGCTGCCTATGGCGTTGTCGTGGTCGAGGAGCTCTGGCGAGTCGTTCTCGGCGAATCGCCGCCTTGGCTCACATCGCGCCCGACAGTGATCCTCCTGGCCCTCGGAGCAACCGCCTTCTACACGTTCAGCTTGTTTCGAAAGAGCACGGGCGGCGGACAGTGGGCGACCGCTGGCAAGGTCATCGTGTTTGTCGTGCTTATCTGTGGGGGCGTGTGGGCACTCAGCACGCGTTCCCTCACCACGGTGAGTACGAACCTGAGCCCATTCTTCCCCGGTGGTGCGGTGGGGGTGATTCAGGCCATGGGGTTCACGTTTATCGCGCTGCAGGGCTACGATCTCATTGCCGCTGTCGCCGGAGAGGTCCGGGATCCCGGGCGCGTACTTCCACGGGCGATGTTTGGGTCGCTGGGTATCGCATTAGCCATCTACCTTCCGCTCCTATTCTTCATCCCTGCGGTTGGCGTGCAGCCCGGACAATCCATCGTGGAGATGAGCGCCGAGCATCCAGAGACCCTCATCGCCGTGGCGGCAGAAAATTTCCTCGGTCCACTCGGTTTCTGGCTTGTGATGGTCGCGGCGGTCCTTTCCATGCTTTCCGCCCTTTACGCGAACCTTCTGGCTGCTTTGCGGGTGGCACTCGCCATGGCTCGCGACCGCACCCTTCCTCCGTTTTTTGGGCAAATCGGTCAACATCGCGGCACGCCGACTGCAGCTATCTCGATAAGCGCTGGTTTTGTCGCAATCATCCTGATCGTGATACCCGACATCGCCGCCGCGGGGGCTGCGGCGAGTCTCATCTTCCTGATCTCCTTCGCGCTGGCGCATTGGACGTGCATCCTGACACGCCTGCGACAACGGGGCAGTTCTCAACAAACGGCTTTTCGGGGACCGTGGTTTCCGCTCCTTCCTGTGACCGGGGTCGTGTCATGCACATCGCTCGCAATTTTTCAGGGTTCACAGTACCTGTCGCAGGGCTGATCACAAGCGTGTGGCTGACCCTAGGTGGCATTCTTTTCCTTTTCCTTTTCGGGGATCGCGCCCGAGTGGTCGATGCGGCAGCCGAAGCGACCGATCCGCAGCTGGTACGACTGCGCGGCCGCAGCCCGCTTGTTCTGGTGCCCATCGCCAACCCTGCGAATGCGGCGGCGATGGTGGGCGTGGCAAATGCCCTCACGCCTCCGGGCGTGGGACGGGTCCTTCTGCTTTCGGTCGTCGCGACTCCGGAGTCCTGGCGCGCCGGGGAGAGTCCGCCTCAGCTGCTGGATGCCGAAGCTGTACTGCGCGAGAGTCTGATTGCTTCCTTTTCCGCGGGTCTGTCTCCGGAGGCTCTGATTACGGTTGCTCCACTCCCCTGGTCCGAGATCGGCAGGGTCTCCCGGGTCCACCGATGCGAGAGCCTTTTGCTCGGGTTCAGCGATCTCGCTGAGGAGTTCATGGGCACTCACCTCGAAGAACTGATCAGTTCGGTCGATTGTGATGTTTCTATCTTGCGGGCCCGACCGGGCTGGGACCTCTCGCAGGTTCGGAGGGTCCTTGTTCCGATCGGAGGCCACGGCACCCATGACCAGCTGCGTGCCCGTTTCCTCGGAAGCCTATGTCGAACGGGTGGGCGCGATGTCTCCTTCTTGCGCGTCTTACCTGAACGTGTAACCCAGAAAGAAAGAAACAGGGCGAAGCGGGAACTGGATCGGCTCGCTCGGGACAAGGTATCGGGTCATTCCCAGGTCGAGGTGATTTTAAGCAATGAGATCGCGAACGAGCTTTCGCTTCGTGCGGCGAAGAGTGATCTGATCATTCTTGGGCTTCAACGGTTCGGCCGTCGAAACAAAGGCTTTGGTGAAGTGTCTGTCGATGTCGCGCGCAACACGGACTGCGCGGTCGTCATGATCAGCCAGCAGGGTTAGTCGCGGAAGCGAGGCAGAACCCGTAAGGACACGGAAAGATACGAGTGGGGTGTAACCACTCCTACCGCCGTTGGGAGTGAGAGGGATGCCTGGGAGCGGAGAGGGAGCTGGAACTTCGGATTGAGGATTGGAGAACACACCATCTTTTCGGGGCGAAGAGAGGGGCTCCGGTCTCCAGGTCGAGAGGCGCAGAGAAGGACCACATTCTTCGTCGATTCGGAGTGACGCGACAGGTTAGTGGAGGATCGTATGAGATTTTTCGTTTCACAGGTCATCTACCTGGTTCGGAACCGCGCAAGCCGGAGAAATGTCGTGCTGCTCTTGAAGTTCTTCCTGGTCCTGGCGATGATGGTTACGACCTACAGCGTGATCTTTCACTACTTGATGGCGCGGGAAGGCAAAGAATACACGTGGGTTACTGGATTCTACTGGGCACTGACCGTTATGTCCACCCTCGGGTTGGGGGATATCACGTTCTCGACGGATCTGGGCAGGATCTTTTCGATGTTTGTGCTCCTGTCCGGGATGGTGTTCCTGCTCGTCCTGCTTCCGTTCACCTTCATCGAGTTTTTCTATGAACCCTGGATGGAGGCCCAATCTGCGTCGCGTGCCCCTCGCGAGTTGCCTCCGGCAACGAGCGGCCACGTCGTTTTGACCCACTACGACGAGGTCACCTCCGCCCTGATCCACAAACTGGTCCAGTACCACTATCCTTACGTGCTGCTGGTTCCGGATCTGCAGGAGGCGCTTCGCCTCTACGATCTCGGTCTGAGGGTGGTCGTGGGCGGACTGGACCACCCGGATACCTACCACAAGATAAGGGTAGAGCGGGCCGCGCTCGTGGCAACCACCTCTGACGATATGGTGAACACCCACGTGGCCTTTACGGTGCAGGGGTTGTCCAACAAGGTGCCCATTATCGCCACGGCGAACGATCCGGCTTCGGTAGACATCCTGGAGCTCGCGGGATGTTCGAACGTGATCCACCTGGGCGAGATGCTGGGGCAGTCCCTCGCACGCCGGACGAACTGCGGAGATGCCGCCGCACACGTGATCGGCCAGTTCGATCAGCTGCTGATCGCCGAAGCGAGCGCGGCGGGAACGCCGATGGTTGGAAAGACGCTCAGAGAGGCAGGACTGCGCGAAAGCTTCAACATCAGGGTCGTGGGCGCCTGGGAGCGGGGACAGTTCACTACCACTGGACCGGGGACGCGCATCAGTCAGAGTACGGTGCTGGTGCTGGCCGGCTCCGAAGCGCAGCTGAAGAAATACGACGAGGCGTTCCGCCATTACACCGTGAGCGAGGCCCCCGTGGTCATTATAGGTGGAGGGAGAGTCGGGCGCGCCACAGGGCGGGCGCTCTCGGTCCGGAAAATCGATTATCGCATCGTGGAGAGCCTGCCGGACCGCGTCCGCGATGCCAAGAAGTACGTCCTGGGCAACGCGGCGGAATTCGAGGTCTTGAAGAAGGCCGGAATCATGGATGCGCCGGCTGTCATTATCACGACCCACAACGATGACAACAATACCTATCTCACGCTCTACTGCCGACGGCTTCGTTCCGATATTCAGATCATCAGCCGGGCCACGCTGGAGAGAAACATATCCACGCTGCATCGGGCCGGGGCGGACTTCGTGATGTCCTATGCATCGATGGGAGCAAACGCGATCTTCAACCTGCTGAAGCGAAGCGACATTTTGATGGTAGCGGAAGGGCTTGATGTATTCAAGGTCGCGGTCCCCTCCTCGCTCGCCGGCAAACCGATTGAGGGAGCCGACATCCCCCAGAGCACGGGATGCAGTATCGTGGCCATCACGACCGACGACAGGACTGAAATCAACCCGAACCCGGAACTTCCTCTGCCGGCCGGTGGAGAGATGATCCTGATTGGGGATGTGGAGGCCGAGGATCGGTTCCTCCAACGTTATGTGTGATCCGGGACCTTTCGGTTGCATTCTCGCTTGAATCCCTTTAGACGAAACATCAGGAGGAGGAATGTTTGGAAAGCCGGCCCTTCGGGAAGACGGGTGAGTTGGCGACCGTGATCGGGTTGGGTGGGGCCTGCCTTTACAAACATTCTTTCGCCGACGGGGTGGCCACGGTCCGTCGAGCCCTCGAGCTCGGGGTGACCTATTTCGACACGTCACCTTTCTATTGTGAGGGTATGTCCCAGGCGATCCTGGGCGATGCACTCTCGGGGCGATCCGACTCGTATATGCTTGCGACCAAGATCGGTCACCTGGCCGTTCCGAGCCGTTTCCGGTCGCGTGATGCGCTGCGCACACAGTTCGAGGACAGTCTCCAGCTGTTACGCCGGAAGAGCGTGGACGTCCTGCAGGTGCACGAATCGGACTGGCACTGTTGGTGGTCGGACGACGCGTCGGAAGGGCGCGTCCTGGACCTGGAGACCGATTACGATTTCGCGGAAGCGCCGATCATACAGGTGCTGAGAGAGGCGAAGGCTGAAGGGTTGTGTCGCTTCGTCGGGATCTCGGGCAACAGTGCGGATCAGCTCGCGCGCGTCCTGGATAACGTAGAGGTGGACACCTGCCTGAGCGCGTGTCACTATGATGTGATCGGACGCGAGGCCCGGAGCCAGGTGATACCGATAGTCAGAGAACGCGGGCTGGCTTTGATGCTTGGACAGGTGTTTGTCAACGGGAAGCTGGCGGAGGTTCGTCCGGACTGGGTAGCCTCTTCGAAAATGAGCCCCGAGAGAAAAGCACGTATTGAGCAGCTTTACGAACTTCAGGCGGAGTGCGGACTTTCACTCGTGACCCTGGCCGTGAGATTTCTCCTGGCCGATTCTGTCGTGACGACGATTCTGGTCGGGGCGTCGACGCCCGCTGAGATCGAAGAGGATGTTGCCGCCGCGGAAGCTGGGCCTTTGCCCCAGGACCTGTACCGGGCGGTCGAGGCGTTGGGATGGCTTTAGGACGATGGAGAACCGAAAGTGGCTTTAGAGAAGCGTAAACTGGGGCGGACAAGTGAGCACGTCACTGTTCTGGGACTGGGCTGTGGCATGATTTCTGAACATTCTTTCGCTGAGGGTGTAGCGACTGTGCGCCGCGCCCTCGAGCTTGGCGTGACCTACTTCGACACCTCGCCCTTCTACGGCAAAGGCATGTCTCAGGCTGTCCTTGGTGAGGCGCTGGAGGGACGATCCGAGGAGTACGTTCTGGCGACAAAAGTGGGCCGCCCCGCCAGGCCGGAACGACTCAGATCGCAAGACGCGCTGTTCGCCCAGTTCGAGGAAGGGCTTCGCCTTCTGCGGCGCTCTAGCGTCGACGTTCTGCAACTGCACGAGGCGGACTGGCATCGATATTGGTCCGATGTGGAGGTTGAAGACACTTTCTTGGATATGGAAGCCGACTACGATTTTGCCGATGCGCCGGCGATGCAGTTCCTGAGGGCGGCGAGGGAACAGAGACTGTGTCGGTATATCGGGATCACGGGCAACAATCCGGACCATCTGGCCCGCGTCCTGCCGCACGTTGAGGTGGATACCTGCCTGAGTGCCTTCAATTACAGTTTGGTCAACAGGGGGGTCCGCAGGAAATTAATGCCCTCAGCAAGCCGCCGCGGGGTCGCACTGATTCTGGGCGGGGCGTTCGTCTACGAGCACCGGGCGCAGGTTCGGCCGGATTGGGCCGCCTCGAGGCTTCCCCCCGAAATGCTGGAGCGGGTTGGACCTCTTCTAGACCTGCAGAAGGAGAGCGGGCTTTCGCTCGTGGCCATGGCCATACGGTTCCTCATCGCCGATCCTGACGTTACGACCCTCTTGATCGGGGCGACAACTCCGGCCGAAATCGAAGAGAACGTTGCCGCCGCAGAGGCAGGTCCCCTGCCTCAGGATCTCCACCAGGCTGTCGAAGCGTTGGGATTACCCTGGCACGAAGCCGATTAGAGGATACAGAAATGGCACTTGAAAGCCGCCAACTCGGAAAGACAGGTGAGCGCGCAACGGTTCTGGGACTGGGCGGCGGGTTCCTTACCAAGCATTCTTTCGAGGATGGCGTAGCCACCGTGCGTCGCGCTCTCGACCTCGGGGTGACCTACTTCGATACCTCACCCTTCTATTGCAACGGCATGTCTCAGGCGGTTTTAGGCGAGGCACTGGAAGGACGAACCGAACCGTACCTTATGGCGACGAAGGTGGGTTGGCTCGCCAGACCGGAACGCCTCAGATCGAAAGAGGCGCTGTTTGCTCAGTTCGAGGAGGGGCTCAGACTCCTGCGACGCCAAAGTGTGGACGTTTTGCAACTGCACGAGGCCGACTGGCAGCGGTGGTGGTCCGATGCAGGGGCTGGGCAGTCGCTTCTGGATCCGGAGACCACCTACGACTTTGCGGACGCGCCGGCGATGCAATTCCTCAGGGAGGCGAGGGCCCAGGATCTGTGTCGGTTCATCGGGATCACGGGGAATAACCCGGATCACCTGGCTCACGCCCTGCCAAACGTGGATGTTGACACGTGCCTGAGCGCGTTCCACTACAGTCTTACGAGGAGAGGGACTCGAAAGAAGCTGATGCCGGTCGCAAGCCGGAACCAGGTCGCCCTGGTTCTGGGTGGGTCATGTTCGTATGAGCAGCGGGCTCTGTCTCGTCCGGATTGGGCCGCTTCGAATCTTTCGCCTGAAGTTCGGGAGCGAATTGAACCCCTCGTTGCCCTGCAGAAGGAAAGTGGATTGTCGCTCGTGGCAATGGCCATACGGTTCATTATCGCCGACCCTGACGTTGCGACGCTCCTGGTCGGTGCCACTACGCCTGCCGAGATCGAAGAGAACGTTGCGGCTGCCGAGGCGGGTCCCCTTCCTCCGGATTTGCACCAGGCCGTGGAAGAACTGGGTGTGTCGTAGGATCGCAACTTTTGGCGTCTAATTTTGACCAGGTATCTCTTACCTCATCATACGAGGAGGTGCATCGATGAACACGATTCCCAAGCGTTTGTATCGCGATGAGGTGGAACTGTCCATCATTGGAATGGGCGCGATTGTGGTCATAGGGATGGAACAGGGGGAGGCGGACCGTACCGTGGCCGAGTCGGTCGAGCGTGGTGTCAACTATTTCGATGTCGCGCCAAGCTATGGAAGGGGCGAAGCTCAGAGAATGATGGGTCCCGCGTTGAGGCCTTATCGGAACAGCAGCTTTCTGGCCTGCAAAACCGGCAAGCGTGACGCGGCGGGCGCGAAGGAGCAGCTGGAACAATCTCTGAAGGAGCTTCACACGGACAGGTTTGATCTCTACCAGTTCCACGGTGTCAGCAAGATGGAGGATGTGGAACAGATCCTGGCCCCAGGTGGCGCGCTGGAGACCTTCGTGCGAGGCGAGAGAACAGGGGAAGGTCCGCTACATCGGGTTTTCGGCACATAGCGAAGAAGCGGCGCTGGCGCTCCTGGATCAGTTCGAATTCGACTCCGTTCTGTATCCGATCAACTACGTGAACTACGCACAGGGCCACTTCGGCCCTCTCCTGGTTGAGCGGGCGAAGGAGAAGGGCGTCGCCCGACTTGCGCTCAAAGCTCTGGCTTACAGGAAGCGGGATGAAGGGGAAGAGAAGATCCGCCAGAAATGCTGGTACCAGCCGCTGACCGATCGGGAACGGATCCGTCTCGCCCTCAGGTTCACACTGTCCGAGGACATCACTGTTGCGATTCCTCCAGGGGACGATGAGCTTTATCGAATTGTGCTGGAAATGGCGCACGACCTAGAGCCGATGACTGAAGGAGAACGCGAAGATCTGCTTGCGAGCACCGAAGGGGTCACACCCATCCATTCTGTCTGACGGCGAGGAGATTTGATTTTTTGGGGGGAGTTTGAGAGCCGTTGTGCACTACGAGTTCGGTGGCCCGGACGTTCTGAGATGTGAGGAAGTTCCGTCTCCGGAGCCGGGTCCTGGGGAAGTGCTCGTGAGGGTGCTCGCCGTTGCCGTCGATTACATTCAGCTCCACATTCGGCGAGGGGGGAGCGGCCGAATCGGATCTCCGACGGAATGGAGCTACGGGATCGATGGGCCTCCCTACTTTCCCGGCGGAACGGCGTGTGTCGAAGTCGTGTCACTAGGAGCAGAAGTCAGCGATGTAGAGGTGGGAAGCCGGCATCTGGTCGGGGGACTGAAGCCGGGTGCTTGCGTCGAGTATGGCGTCGCGGCCGCGACGGGACTGAGGTCACGTATCGACGGGAGGCCTGGTCCGACCGCCTTTCCGCCTTCGTTTACATCCGAGCAGGCGGCCGGATTCGATTACGCTCCTGTGGCCTACCACACGCTTAAGATCTCCGCGGGCCTAAAGGAAGGAGAGACCGTCCTTATTCACGCCGCTGCGGGAGGGACGGGAGTCCTGGCGGTTCAGCTTGCCAAACGGTTCGGGGCGCGGGTTCTCGCGACCGCGGGCAGCGAAGAGAAGCTCGAGCTGGCCCGTGAGCTGGGGGCGGACGTCGCGATTAATTACGTGACTGAAAATTTTGTGGACAGGGTTCTGGAGTCCACGGAAGGGCGAGGCGTTGACGTCGTCTGGGAGTCCGTGGGTGCTGAAGTCTTCACGCGAAGTCTGGACTGTTTGGCCGAGGGCGGGCGAATGGTCAGCTTTGGGTCGAATTCCTTCACGGGCTCGGGGGAGGTCGATTTCAAGCCGTTTTGGGTGAAGAACCTCAAGCTGATCGGCTGGGGAGGAGTGAGCAACACCCAGGCGCACGCCCCGGAGATCATGGAGGCGCTGATCGGCCTCGTTGAGGCTGGCAAGCTTCGACCTGTTGTGCGTCACGTCTTTCTGCTGGAGGAGGCCTCGGCGGCACATCGACTGATCGAGGAGCGTAAGTCCATAGGCAAAGTCGTGTTGAAAACCGATGAAGCGCTCTGATGAATAAGTCCGAACCTCTGGCCGTTTCGTTTGGCGAAGTCCTGTTCGACTGTTTCGATGACCAGACCTGCATCGGCGCGGGTGATGCGTTCAGTGCCGCGCTCGCGGCAGGCGTAATAGTCGGGACCGGCCCCGATCGGATCGTGGAGGTCGCGTGCGCGGCGGGAGCAGCTGTGGTGCAGCATCGAGGGGCGCAGATCGAACTGCCGGACGAGGTCGTATCCGCTTTCAAAATGGATGAGAAAGAGCCTGGATGAAACTGCAGCTTGCGCTCGATCTGTTCGGCTTGAACAGAGCCTGATGCTGACGCTGGATGCCCTTGCGCTTGTGTTGATGGAAGCGTCCGGCAAGAACGCCGAGGAAATGTTCGCACGACACGCCAATCTGGAATAAAGCAGACCGCTCTAGAGAAGGAAAGTAGACATGGAACATCGAATTCTGGGAAAGACCGGACTGAAGGTGTCATCGATCGGAGTGGGATGCTGGCAGATGGGGGGTCAGCCGAGCTGGACAGGCGTCAACGACGAGGAGTCAATCGCCACGATCCACCGCGCCGAGGAGATCGGTGTCAATCTTTTGGACTCAGCCGAGACCTATGGCAATGGCCATAGTGAAGAAGTGATGGGGAGGGCACTGAAGGGTCGGCGTGACCGATTCGTGATCGCGACAAAGGTGCGGCCGATCACTGACGACCCGGATGAGGGGAAGGCGAGGCAGCGAATCCTGGAGGCATGCGAGGGAAGCCTCAAGAGATTACAGACGGACACCATCGACGTGTATCAGCTGCACGCCGTACCACACGAACAGACGATGGCGGTCGTGATGAAGACCCTTGCAGACTTGAAGCAGCAGGGAAAGATCCGATGGTTCGGGATCTCGACCAACGACACGGAGGCGATTCGCAAGCTGCTCACTCTCGGTGAGATCGCGATGTTGCAGGTCGGATACAATCTGCTCAATCGTAGCGGAGAAGAAGCGCTTCGTCTGGCAAAGGCGGAAAACCTGGGGACCCTGATTCGGATCCCGCTCGCCTCGGGCGCGCTTTCGGGAAAGTATTTCGTCGATCGGAAACTGGACGACGGAGATCGGCGTACGGAGCGGTTCACGTCTGAAAAGGCGGAGGCGACGTTCAAAAAGCTGTCGGAGCTCCTGTTTCTGACGGAGCGCACCAACCGAACGATGGTCCAGGCTGCGCTGCGGTTTATCCTGGACACGAAGGGGGCAACCGCGGCGATCCCCGGTGCAAAGAATCGCAAGCAGCTCGGGGAGAACGCGGGCGCGATGGATGCGGCGCCCCTGACCGATGTGGAGCGGGCGCGGGCGATCGAAATCGCGGACGAAGTAGAGGGGTTCTAATCAGGACGTGTTTAGCATCTGAGCGAAGCTCTACCAAGCAGGAGGTAAAGAAATGTTCAAAGCGGTACTTGGCAGCATGACGTTCGGCGGGCAGGTTGAGGAACCAGAGGCCGGCAGGATACTCGAAGATTTTCTGGCGACAGGGGGAAAGGAGATCGACACCGGCCACGGTTACGGCGGCGGAAAGACAGAGGAGATGCTGGGGCGGCTGCTCGAGCCATACGATCGGACGGCCTACCAGATTGCCACAAAAGCCAATCCGGCCCAAGAGGGTGGATTGAGTCCTGAGGGGCTTCGTCAACAACTTTCGAATTCCCTCGGACGACTCGACCTGGAGCACGTCGATCTTTTCTATTTGCATTCACCCCATCCCGAGGTGCCCATCGAGGTTAGTCTGGAGGCCTGCGCCAGACTCCACGATGAGGGCCGGTTCGAGACGTTCGGGTTGAGCAACTATGCGGCCTGGCAGGTCGCGGACATCTGGCATACCTGCCGGAGAGAAGGCTGGATCGTCCCAACGGTCTACCAGGGTATGTACAACGCCATCACTCGCGAAGTGGAGCCGGAGCTGTTTCCGTGTCTCAGGTCCTTAGGACTGAGCTTTTACGCTTACAATCCGCTCGCTGGAGGCATCCTGACCGGCCGGTACAGAAGCCTGGACGAGGAACCCGAAGCGGGCCGATTTGTCGTCCAACGACGCGGTTACCGCGATCGTTACTGGAAGGCGTCCCACTTTCAGGCCCTGGATTCGGTACGCGAGAGCTGCGAAAAGGCGGGCATCGCCATGACCTCCGCCGCGCTGCGCTGGATGTTCCATCATTCGGTCATGGACGACTCGGAAGGCGACGCCGTGATTCTGGGCGCCAGCAAGGAGTCGCAGATGGAAGAGAACCTGCGTGCCTGCGGCGAGCCGGAACTGCCGGAAGCGGTCGTGGAGGGCTTGCACGGGGCCTGGTGGGCTGCCAGACCGGAAAGTGCCAAGTACCACAGGCCTTGAATTATGACCCACCCCACCCCAGCTTCGCTGGGGCACCCCTCCCCGGGAGGGGATTTTGTGGCCTTTTCCCCAGTATTCGGCGAAGCAAAAAACAAAACGGCTGCGTCACCCAAGACCGGGCGAAGCAGCCGTTTTCGACTTCCTGCGAGTTGTTCAAGACTTAAGTCAAATCTGCCTTTCCTAGGTGTATCCCTTCGGTCAACCCTTGCCGTTTTCCTTCCAGAGCGTCTCCAGAATCCGTGCAGGTGACATCGGCAGGTCGTAGAGCCGCACGCCGATGGCCCTGTAGATCGCGTTGGAGACTGCGGCCGGGGGCGGAACGATGGGGACCTCGCCCGTGCCGCGCACACCGTAGGGGTGGCCCGGGTTGGGTACTTCCACGATAATCGATTCGATCATCGGCAGGTCCAGGCAAGTAGGCATCCGGTAGTCCAGGAAGCTGGGATTGGTCAACTCGCCTTTCTCGTTGTAGATAAACTCCTCGTTGAGTGCCCAGCCGATGCCCTGCGCCATCCCGCCCTGCATCTGTCCTTCCACATAACCCGGGTAGATCGCTTTGCCGGCGTCTTGAATCATCGTCGCGCGCAGGATTTCCACCTTCCCGGTATCCGGGTCCACCTCCACGTCCACGATGGCGTGAGCGAAGGCGCCGCCCGCCTGGCCGCCTTTAGGCTTTCCCGTGAATCGTCCCACCACCGTGCCTCCCGGCAGCTTAGCGGCCAGCTCTTTGAATGTAAACGTCTTCGACGGGTCAGACTTGGACCGGAAGGTCCCGTCTTCAAATGCTACGTCGTCTGAAGAGATCTCCCACTGATTGGCGGCGTGGGTGATCATCTGGCGCTTGATGTCTTGCGCCGCCTCGTAGGCCGCCCATCCCGTGGCGAAGCAGGTGCGGCTTCCACCCGTCACGCCCGTATAGCCGACTGCGTCGGTGTCGCCCACCGTTGGCTTGACCTCTTCGGCGGCGATGCCCAGAACCTCGCATAGGTGCATCGCGCAGGCCGTCCGCGTTCCCCCGATGTCGACCGATCCGGTCACCAGGCCGACGGTCCCGTCTGTATTTACGCTCGCGACGGCCGTCGAGAATCCCCCGCCGTTCGGCCAGAACCCCGAGGCCACGCCTCGGCCCCGGTTCGGACCTTCCAGGGGAGAGCTGTAGTGATCACTCTCCATCGCCGCTTTGACGACCTCTTCGTGTCCGATGCGGGGATGGGTCGGTCCGTCAGCGCGCCGGGAGCCTTCCTTTGAGGAATTCTTCATCCGGAACTCCAGCGGGTCCATCTCGAGCTGCTCGCAGATCTCGTCGACGATGATCTCCGAGGCAAGCGCTCCGTTCGTCGCTCCGGGGGCACGGTAGGCCGAGGTGGAGGTCTTGTTGACCACCGGCTCATAGGTTTCGATGAAGACATTCTCGATATCGTAGGGTGAAAACATACAGAGCGCGGCCGCGCCGATGGGGGTCCCCGGGAAGGCGCCCGCCTCGAACACGATCTCGGCATAGGCTGCGACGAGCTTCCCCTCTTTGGTGGCGCCCATCTTCGCCCGAATGTAGGAGCCCGGGGTCGGTCCGGTCGCCTGCAGGACCTCGGTCCGGCTCATCACCATTTTAACGGGATGACCCGTCCTTTTGGACAGCAGCGCGGCGAGCGGTTCCAGGTAGGCCCTGACTTTGCCCCCGAACCCGCCGCCGATCTCCAAGGGGATGACCCTGATTTTGGAGACGGGCAGATCGAGAATCTCCGCCACCTGGTCCCTGACGCCGAAGGACCCCTGGCTGCTGCACCAGATGGTGAGCTGGCCGTCCGGGTTCCAGAGCGCCGTGGCGTTTTGGGGCTCGATGTAGCCCTGGTGGACCATAACGGTAGAGAACTCCCGCTCGATGACGATGTCGGCCTGAGCGAACCCCTTTTCCACGTCGCCGAGTTTATACTGACCGTACTTGTTGTTGTTGCTTTTCTTGTCCGTCGCCTCCCCCAAGGAGGTCGTCGTCATATCTTCGTGCAGAAGCGGGGCATCCTCTTTCATCGCCTCGTGAATGTCGAGCACGTGCGGGAGGACCTCGTAATCTACTTGGATGAGGTCGAGGGCCTCTTCGGCCAGGTGGTGACTTGTGGCGGCGACGGAGGCGACGGGGTGTCCCTGAAACAGGACCTTTTCGGTCGCCAGGAAGCCCGACAACAGGCGTTTCATGTTGACGATCTCTTCGCCGAGTTCCATCTCCTTGTCTTCCATCTGTCGATACAGATCCTTCCCCGTAATCACCGCTTTCACGCCTGGAAGCGCTTCAGCCCGGCTCGTGTCTATGGAGCGAATGCGCGCGTGCGCGTGAGGGCTGCGGAGCACCTTACCGTGAAGCATGTCGGGCAAGAGGATATCGGCGCCATAGAGCGCCCGTCCGGTGACCTTTTCCAATCCATCGTGCCGGATCGGGCGGGTCCCGACGACTTTGTAGTCTTCAATCCCCAGGTACGGTTCTGTTTTCGATGCCATGGTCTTGTTTCCCCTCTTTCTGGTGCAGTTTCAGCTCGACCTTAAGGCTACAAATAATATAGTCGAAAATGGCTTGGAACCGCCAGTTGAATTCCTTGGGCTTTGGATTTCGATTTAAAGCCGCATTCGTTTCAGGACGTGATTGGCGGCTTCGCCGGCGGGAGCCGGCTCCTACCGGATATATTGACGCAGATAGATTTGTTTTGAAAACTCCCCGATTCATCTATCCGTCCTTGACCAGCCCGTGCTGATTGAAGATTTCCAGCGCTCTGTCGAAAACGCTTCGCTCCAGATAGTTTCCGTCTGCAGCATCCAGAACGCCGTCCACCTGATCGACTGAGTTCAAGCCGACGATGAGACTGGCGACGATGGGGTGCGTCAACGTGAATTTGATCGTGAATTCCGTCCAGGAGTTGACCTGGTCACTGAATGCCTCTTTCAAAAGCTTGAGGCGTTCGTATGGTCCGTCCCAACTCGCTTCCTGGAAACGGTCGTCGCTCGGGAGCCGACTTCTGTCGACGCGAGGATCGGTCAACAGGCCCCCCATGAAGGGTCGGATGCAGAAAAACCCTTCGCCCTTCGTCTCCATTTGAGGGAAGTACTGGGCCATTTCCATCTCGACAGGGTTGTAGTAAGCCACCATACCGTCGAAGTCACCCGTCTTCAAGACCTCGCCAGCGAAATCGGGACCGTAGGGGAACGTCGCCAGATAGCCCACCTTGCCTTCGTCCTTCAGTTTGGAGAAGGTCTCCATCAACGGTCCCCTTACTCCGGGGATCTGTGGAATCCTGACTTCATCTACGTTGGGTTCACCGCGATGAAGGTGCTGTACGACGTCGATGCAATCGGTGTGCAGGTCTCTGAGGGCCTCTTCCACGATCTCCGTGAACCTGGCCGGGTCGAATCTTCCCTCATCCGGACGGTTCGGGGTCGCGACCTTGATGATGTGTCGCATGTCGTGGCGTTTCGGGTGGTCCTTCAGGACGGCTCCGATCGCCCACCGCGTTCCGTACTGGCCGCACGAATGGATGAAGTTGACCCCGCGTTCGATGGCCCGTTCAAGGGCTTGTTTTCCCGCTTTGGACTTGTCGTCGTCGACGGGATCGCCCTTCGTCACTGATCGCATGGGGCCAAAGCAGATTTCGGAGACTTCCAGATCTGTGTTTCCAAACTTTCGATAATTCACGACAATTCCTCCCGAATCAAAATTTAGCCAAAACGGTGAATCTCGTCAGGGGAGATCGATTCGTCGGTTCTCCCGGGCGGACTCCTCGGCGCCCAGGCCGATTCGCAACGCCTGAAGCTCCTTCTGCAGCTCTTCCTTCCAGAGCGAGCCCTCTCCTCTGACTTCACTCAGGAAGACCTCCTCGAGGGAACGCTTGTCTTCTTCGGAAACCTGAAGCGCTTCCGTGCCCTCAGGGGTAGACCGATGCCAGGTTCCACCTTCACGGATTAATGTGCCACCCGTCAATACGAGGCGCTGGAACTCTTCGGCCTTCTCGGTGGCGATTCCGCCCGCCCAGGTCCACTGCCCGAGGCCGCCCCGGGCGAATCCTACCGTCACGGTGTTGAGGAACCGCTGGTAACGACTCGAGTCGTCCAGGTCCACATACTCCGAATGGGCCTCGACCCACGCCGCCGGCCCGAACAGGTCCACGAGCGGGTAGACTTGGTGGATGAAAAAGAGCGCGGGCGGTCCGGAGACATTCAGGTTGAACAATGTAACTTTCCCACGGCCCGGTGTGATCCGTATGAAGACTGCGGTCAACAGGTGGCCTGATGCATCGACTTCCTGTTTGAGCCTTTGGTGTGCCGCCGAGAGAGAGATCTCGTGCGTCAGCCTCAGAACCAATCCCGAAGTCTCGGCGAGTTGAACGAGACGTTCTCCTTCTTCCAGATGGCGAGCGAGGGGGTATTCGGCAAACACGTGTTTGCCGGCCTCGAGGGCCGCAATCGCGATGGGACCGTGGCTGTCGTTATGGGTCATGACCACGATGGCGTCTATGTCCTCCCGCGCGACCAGGTCTTCCCAGTCGGTCACCAAAGGGACGCTATACTGGTCGGCCATCGCGGGACCTGTCTCCGGGTTGCGGGCGGCCAGTCCCGCCAGCTCGAATCCACCCAGCTTTGAGAAAGCAGCCATTCTGTGTGTCGCCATCCCACCCGAACCGACGACACCGAGTCGAATTGTGTCCACGCGGATATTCTCCTTCGCTTTACTTCGAGGGGTCCTTACAAACGGATTCGGACAATTTCATTTGTCGTGACTAGCGGCAACAAGCAATGACTCACGGAAGAGTGTCTTTAACGTTGTCAAGGTAGGTAAGCGGAAGCTCGAAGTCGATGCTTTCTGGAAGGTAGCATTCCTTCTCATCGCAAGCTTGATATTCCAACCGGGCGTGCACAGCAAACGCTTCCTTTCGGCTGTTGCGGACTGTTGCTTTGAAGATCACTCGGCCGTCGTAAACGTTAAGGGTTTCGCCGAGGGGTTCCAGATGGTGGCGTTTTGGCTCAGGATAGACCACATCTTCAAACGTGACACCCTCGATCTCCTGGAAAGTTAATCGGGTCGGGACCTGGCCCTCGGGGAACGGGCGGGCGTGGATGTAACGGCCTGATTCGATGTCTAACTCGGCGGTGAAGGTGATCACCTGACCGGGTCGGACCGTCTTCGAGGAGAGGTAGGCGATTGCCGCAAGCGAGTCTGTTTGCAGGGACTGCATCGCTTTGCGCTTTGGATCAGGTAGATTGAGGCCCTCCTGGATCATTCGGGCAACGGAATCGCGGGCGCCGTGGCTCGCGTAGAACGACTTTTCGATCACCGCTCCTCGCTCATCGACCATGAAGGTGCCGGGAAAAGGAACCCCATGCCAGGGATGACCTTCTGGCACGTGGGTGTTGTAGATGCCGAATCGGCGGATGACCGAGCTGCCGACGTCAGAGAGCAGGGGGTAGGTGATGTCAAACTTCTCAGAAAACGCCTTGAGGACGTCGACCGAATCGTAGCTGATCGCACAGACCCAGGTGCGGTTCTCCGCGAAGGTCTCCAGGTTTTCCTGCAGCTCCACGAGCTGAGTTTTACAGGGCGGTCACCAGGAGGCACTTCGATGGAACAGGATGAGGGCCTTGCTGGTTCCGTCCGGTTCATAGTGGACGGGGTTTCCAGAGGGGTCGGGTAGGGTGAAATGGGGGACCTGTTCCCCTACTTTCGGCCCTTTTGGGAAGTCTTCGCTTTCGGGGTCGCCCGCGTTCGGAAGTTTTTCCATCGCTCTACCTTTGATGCTTCTTGATTCGCTCCCTGTCGCCATCCGTCATGAACGGATCGTGTTTTTCCACGAACTCCGCCAGCGTTTCTTCCTCCGTCGCTGACGTGGTATCCAGGACGATCTTGTTTTCTATCAGAGAGGCCTCGAACTCCTCTTCGAATCGCTTCAGCACGAATTCGACGTCCTCCTCCTGCACGACGCCGCGGGTGGGTTCCCCGGGTTCTACCGTCGGGTTCTCTTTCATCCGCCTGCGAATGACGTCCGGTGAAGCCTTCATCAGGACAAGCACGACGTGCGAACAGTAATTCATCATCCTCTTCTCTATCGACCGCGCGTATTCCGTTCGCTGTCCCTCCGGGCTTCGCATGGGTGACCCGCTGTTCTTGCCGCCATACCCATAGTAGAGGGGGGCGTAGACCGCTTCTTCGATGCCACAGCCCACGACGTTGTGGTGGTCGTGATTGAAAAAGGCCGAGGAAGCATGGTAGTAGATCATGAACCGCTGGAGCATCTCTTTAATCTGGGGGTGCGCTTCTTTGTACTGCTTCGCGGGCTCGGGAGGAAACTCCTGAGTCGGAATCGTGAAGTGGTCGTGGAATTTCATGGGCACACCCATGTTCTCTTCTGTCCACTCAGAAATCTTCTTCGTTAAGGTGATTTTGCCCGCGTATTCACAACCGACCAGGTAGAGGTTCACATCCTTCTCCTTGTTTCAGGCTGACGCAATGGAACTACCTACACTAGCGAATAAATGGACCCCGCATCGTGCCGCTCAGAAACGAAACTGAGCAGCAAGATGCGGGGCCTCGTTGGGTTTCCTTTTCAATCCAGTGGATTCTCGCCGACTCCGGACATGCGCACCTTCGTCTGTTCGTAAATGTCTGACGGTAAAGGCCCTGCTTTCGCCGCGGCCACGTTGGCCTCGAGGTGACCCAGGTCAGAGGTGCCCACGATCGTCGTGTGGCAGGACGGGTGCGTGAGGGTGTAGCGGAGCACGAACTCGTATCGATTCATCCCGTCGAGCAGGTCATCGAGCCCGGCCTCATCCCACTTTGCCCACCGATCCTCAGGACCGCGGTGCCCTTTGCCGATGCCGCCCCGGACGACGATCCCGCAGCCTGCGTCTGCAGTCTGCTGGATCATCTTTTCGTGGGTGCGCTCCAGGACGGAGTATGGGATCTGGAACGTGTCGAATGCGCCGGTGCGCACGTGTGCCATCAGATTCGGGACGCGAGAGGAGACGCTGAAGAACCGGGTTTTACCGGCCTCTCTGATCTCCTGGAGGACCTCGATCAGCCCCCCTTTCTCCACATCCTCCTGGGAGCCGCCGTGCATCTGAAGCACGTCGACATGGTCCGTTCTCATCCGTTCCAGGCTCTGGTCGATGTTTCTGCGCAGGCGGTCTCCGGTCCAGAGGTGGCTCGGTTCCTGCCTGACGCCGTTCTCGTCGATGTTACATCCGCATTTGGTCGCAAGAGTGAACTCGTCGCGACGATGGCTGATATATTTTCCAATCCGCTCTTCGCTCACGCCATAGTCTGGCGAAGTGTCGACGAATGTGATGCCGGAATCCAGGACCGCGTTGAGCACCTTTGCGGCCTGGTCCTCGGTGGTCTCTCTTCCGTCACCCCCCTCCGGGGTACGAAGCTCCATCGCTCCGAAGCCGAGCTGGGTGACTTCAAGTCCTGTGCGACCCAGCTTGCGCGTGGGTAAATCGGTTGGCACGGTCAGACTCCTTTCAAGAAGCTCTCACGTCCCAAGATTTATGCGGGACGTTTCACGCTGGCCTGGTAGCAGGTCCTGTGGGCACCGCAGTCGTCCGGGCATGCAGATCCATCGTCCGGACCGAACGGACCCATCGTGCGCAGACACCAGTAGCCCGTCGTGCCTGTGTCCTCGGACAGGTAGGAGGCCGGCGGCGCGTCAGAAATATAGTAGCGCTTTGTCCTCAGGTTTTTGCAGAAATCCATGTCTGGTCCGCTCCTGTTACGCAGTGGCAGCCGCCATCACGGCGCGCCGTATCAGTGTTTTGGTCAGTGGGATTTTATAGCCGTTATGCTGGAGGGCCTCGGCCCCTGTCAGGGCCGCCTCAGCGGCTTTCGATGCAAGGTCCTCAGTCACGCGACTACCGGTGAGGATTCGATCGGCAGCGGGCACCGGCCAGGGCTTGGGCGCGACACCGCCGAGGACCACCCTCGCGGAGCGGCAAACGCCATCCGTCACCCGGAGCGCCACCGCGACGGCGGAGAGAGCAAAGTCCATGCTCTCCTTCTCCTTGAATTTGAGATAGAGGCTCTTCGTTCCCGACTTTGGCTTTGGGACGACGATCTCAGTGACGACCTCATTCGGTCTAAGCACGGTTTCCTGCTCTAGATCATCATCCGGAAGGACGAAGAAGTCCTTCAATGGAAGCTTTCGGGCTCCATCCGGTCCGTGAATCTCCACACTGGCCTCCATGGCGATCAGCGCTGGGGCTGTGTCGGACGGATGAACGATGTAGCTGGGACCGCCCCCGAGGATGGCGTGGTATTTGTTGTTGCCCTCTACTGCGAAGCACGTGTAGCCGCCCTTCTTGAGGCAATCGAACGCAGGGTCCCGATAGTACCAGCACCGGGGGCGCTGGCAGAGGTTCCCGCCTAGCGTACCCACGTTTCGGATCTGCAGCGAGGCGACTGATTCCGCGGCCTGAGCTAAAGCCGTATAGGACGAACGGATCGTCTCGTCGGCTGCGATGTCTGAGAGTGTCGTCGTGGCGCCGATCTTTAGCTTGCCCCTCTTGTGGCTGATGTACTTCAGATCTGGCAAGGCCTTCAGGTTGACGATCCGTGTGGGGGCAATCAGATTTTCCTTCAGCTCTCCCAGGAGGTCCCCGCCTCCGGCGATGATAACCGCCTTCCGGTCACCCTTTCCATTCAGGAGGCCCGGGACGTCCTTGAGGCTGGTTGGGTTGATGTACTCGAACGCATTCACGGCTGGATCTCCTATTGTTGGCTACCGGCCACTGAGTTGGGTTGGCGTTGACGTTGACCGATCTGTCGTCTGGTATCCTCCAGAGGCCTTGCTGACGGCGTTCAGCACCTTGTCCGGGGTCATCGGGAATTCTCGAATGTGGACGCCGGTCGCATTGTAGACGGCATTGCCCACAGCGCCCCCGATCGGGATGGCTGGAGGCTCCCCGAGCCCGATCACGCCCCGCTCGGGCATGTCCATCGCGATAGGAATGATCTCGGGCATCTCCATCGCCCCTGAAATCTTGTAGTCTTCAAGGTTCGGGTTGAGCATCAGGCCTGTCTGCTCATCCATCAGGCGGTTTTCCAGCAGCGCATAGCTGAGCCCGCCGATCACCCCGCTGATGATCTGGCTTTCGGCCGTCAGCTTGTTGATGACGAGCCCGCAGTCGTTGATGGCAACGACCTTGATCGGCCGGATGCGCCCGGTTTCTATGTCCACCTCCACTTCCGCGAAGTGGACGCCGGCCACGCCGGTGCCCGAGAATCCCGCTTCCCACTCGGCAGTGACGGCAACCGAATTTCCGCCGAGTTGAGCCGTGACGTCGCGCCAGTCCCAGCTCTTGCCGTTGCCCGCGACCTCCACCCGGCCGTTTCGTGCCTCGAGCTGATCCGGTTCGACGCCCAGGGCGGGCGCGACGCGTTCGAACAGCTGTGCCTTTGCCCTCCGGGCTGCGATCTTTACCGCAGGAACCGTAGAAGAAGTAACTGTGCTCCCTCCGCTGGCCCTGCCCTGAGGGAAATCAGAATTTCCAATGTGAGCACGAACGTCTTCCAGTTTCAGACCCAGCTCCTCTGCGGCCACCATCGCAACGACGGTCAGCGTGCCTGTTCCGAGGTCCTGCGTTGCACTCTTGGCATCCACGCTTCCGTCGGAGTGAATGCTGACCTCGGCAAAGGTATTCTTCCGACCGCGGCCACCCCATCGTCCGCAGCCCATGCCGATCCCCCGTTTTAGGGGACTGTTGCCGGACCCGGGCACGCTGTTTCTTCGGTGCCATCCAATCCGCTCGGACCCGATGTCGTACTGCTTCATCCGGATCTCGTTCTGCCATGAGTCGTTTCGTTTCCGAAGCTCGAGCGGATCCATCCCCAACTTCTCGGCCAGTTCATCCATGGCCAAATCCATCGCAAACGCCGCCTGCGGATGACCCGGCGCCCGCATGGCGCGGGAACTGCCGGCGTTGATGTGTACGTTCTTCATCTCGGCCTTGAAGTTGGGCACCTTGAATACATAGGGGAGCGGGAAAAGTCCGGCATTTCCGACGCCGCCCGTTCCATAGCTGACGGAGTGAAAGGCCGTGAGGGTTCCGTCCTTCTTTGCCCCGATCTTGACCTTCATGATCGCCGACGGGCGGTTGCCCACGCAGAGGTGTTCCTCCCTCCGATTGAGCATCAGCTTCACGGGTGCCTGGGCCATCCTGGACAGTCTCGCAGCGGATATCCCTTCCACTCCCGGACCAAACTTGCTGCCGAATCCGCCGCCCATATACTCGGTAATCACACGCACGCTGCTGTGCGGAATCTCGAAGTATTCCGCCAGATCGTTGCGGACGCCCACAACGCCCTGGGTGGAAGACCAGACTGTCAGTTCGTCTCCTTCCCACCTTGCGACCGCACCGTGCGTCTCCAAAGAGGTGTGCGTCTGAACAGGCACGCGGTAGGTGGCCTCGACCACCTTGTCCGTCTCGGCAAACCCGGCTGCCAGATCTCCATCTTCCTTCTGCCTGCGATCGCGGATCTCTACGTTTCCCCGCGGGTGGATCTGCGGCGCAGCAGAGTCCATGGAGAGCTCTTCGACCACAGAGAAGGGCAAGGGCCGATAAGTTACGTCGATCAGCCGAAGGGCCTCGGCCGCAGCTTCGGGGCTCGTGGCCGCGACCGCGGCGACTTCCTCCCCGGCATACCGGACCGTCTCCTTCTCGTGACTGAGCACGGCTTTGACACCTCGATGGGCTGCAGCCCGGCTCAGGTCGACGCTGATCACTTTCGCGTGCGGGTGGGGAGACCTGAGGATCATCCCATACAACATGCCGGGGAGATTGATGTCGTAGGTATACTTGGCACGGCCGGTCACCTTGGCGACCGCATCTAGACGCTGCACGTCTTTACCCGTGAGGGTGCGAGGACCCCATTGCATCATCTCTGCCATGGCTCAGCCCTCCCCTCGTTTGAGTTTGGCGGCGGTCAGCGCCGCTTCGAAGACGCGTGGATAGGTGCCGCAGCGGCAGAGGTTGCCCGAGACGGCGCTTTTCACGTCGTCCAGGCTCGGGTTTGGATTGCGCTCCAGCAGGGCCTTCACTGAAATCACGAAACCCGAGGTGCAGAACCCGCACATCTGGGCGTCGTGCTTGACGAAGGCCTCCTGAACCGGATCCAGACGGTCTCCTTCTGCGAGCCCTTCGACGGTGGTGATCTCCTTTCCGAGCGCATCCACGGCCAGCGTCATGCAGGAATAGACGGGCTGGCCGTCCAATAGGACAGTGCATCCCCCGCAGGATCCCATGTCGCAGACGGGCTTCGGTCCGGTGATGTCCAGCGCGTTGCGGAGCACGTCCAACAACGTATGCCTTGGCTCCACCCTGGCCTTCCGCACTGCTCCGTTGACGTTGAGGGCGATCTGAACGGGACCCGGCCCCAGCGTCTGGCCGGATGCGGCTTCGCCCTCGACGGTGGCGATGCTCGTAAGCACTCCCGTCGCGGCGATACCGCCCCCCATCCCTTTCAGGAATGCTCTGCGAGAGACATCAGACGGTTCAGGTTTTTCCTGCTCTTTCACAGGACCACCTCCTTATTCGATGCGGTAAGCGATATGTCATGACCTAAATGCAAAAAGCCGCTCCGGCTCGGGCGGCTGACGATTTGGAATTCCCCTGATCATGGCACCCTCCTGGGTGCGGTGGAAGGGCCTGCAGCAGCGCTTTCAAGTTATATACATGCCTTACCCACGTTGAATGTCAAGCGGAATTGCGAGTGTTCCCCGAAGTCCGGTCACACGGTCACGTCGCAGCCAAAGACCCAGTCATGCGCACGGTCCGTACGAAGGGATTGACAGGTCAGTCCATTCTGAAGCAGGACCCATTAAAAAAACCGGCTGAGAACTCACCCGGTTTCTAGTCTGCACAAAAGATTCGCGAGCAGTTACACCGTCTCGTTCAACACTTCATCCACTTGTTGCTTCAATTCGTCTAAAGGAATAGGCTTGGAAATAATGGCGCGTGGTTCTGAAGGGCCGAAGTCCTCTGCTTCCGCCCTGGTCGAAACCACGATGAAGGGAAGCGAAGGAAAACGTGCTTTGGCGGCTCTGATAAGTTCAAGACCCGTCATATTCGGCATCTTGTTATCTGTGATGACGAGGTCAACACCACGCGTCTCCAAGACCTCCAGGGCCTGATGCCCATCGCCGGCCTCCAAGATCTCTAGGCCCTCCTCCTCCAGAAACATTCGAATAAGGAGCCTGACCTCCTCAAAATCATCCACCAATAGAACCCGTTTCGTCAAAATGGACCCCGCTTTTTATTGCCGAACGTTCTGGATGGAGAGGCGTTTTGAGGTATTGCTGAGCCACAATTCCAATCACCGTTGCAATCTACGGATTTTTCACGCTTTGTCAACAGACGTTTAACTGGTAGATTTCAGCCAGTGCACTTTTGATGTCCGTGGGGCACTCAACCCGAAGCGCACCCTTCTGTCGTATAAACAAAGGGTTGCCAGGGTTACGCTGGAAGACCAAGCTGCTGGCACGGCAGGTGCTCTCTGCCTTGTTACGCAGAGGGATCCTCTACGTTGGAGTTCAGAGGTGAATCCCCTTTAAGTAGGCGAAGAGGAGCAACGATGAAACGCAGCCTGACCATTCTGTTAGTCACTGCCCAGGCAGTCTTGTTTTCTACCTGTTGCTATGCTCAGCGGCCTCAGCTATCCATCTACGGATATCTAGACTTGATTGCGAGAGACTTTTCTGAACGTGAATTCCCGAATGGGGCCACTGAGAATCCTGACCCGACATTTATCCTGTTAAGGACGCATATTTTGCTGAATTCCAAATTTTCCGAAGACTGGCGTGCATTCCTTAACGTTCGTTTTCAGAACGGAGCAGACATAGGCGCCGGTGACCACAACGACAAAGGTGAGGTTGAGCTACTCGAAGCATGGTTCGAGTATCGATACGATGAGCGGCTGAGAATTCGAGGCGGTCAATTCTTGGCGCCCTTCGGGTATTTTAATACCCGGAAGTTTCAATCTCCGATTTTTAACACCGTGGTGCTTCCAGCGATGTATGAAGAAGAGTTTCTTCGTCGAGCAGCTGCGGGGACGATCATACCACCGGTTCAAAACTTGCAACTGTTAGGTGAATTTAGCTCTGAGAGCTGGAAATCCGGTTACAACCTTTATGTGGGAAATGGTTCTACTACAAACGAGAGTAATTTGGATTTGAATGCGAATAAAAGTGTTGGAGCCCGGCTTTGGATAGAACCGACGGTGAAAAACTTGACGATTGGTGCTTCCTTTTTTACCGAAAAGGGTGTCTTTGCAATCAGGCCTCACGCGGACACGAAAGCAATTATGACAAAGGCTCTGTCTTTGGGGCTCACCCCAAACAGGATTGTGCCTATCCTGCCTATGGTTATACAATCCGAAACCCGGAGTACTTTAGGTGTAGATGTTCGGTATGCTAAGCACAATTTTGAGATTCGAGGGGAATTCGTCAAAAGCGACATCTCAAATCTTTCGCTCGTGGATGCTTCTGCTATTTCTGACACGACTCGAACGTACGCATTCGACAGCTCGAATTTTTCGAAGATATTCTATTACGTTCACATGAACTATACCCTTCTTGAAAATCTCACACCATATTTGGAAATTAATGTGTTTGAAGATCCTAGACATTTCTCGTTTCGCAATCAACTCCGCAGGTTAACGTTCGGAAGCGCTTTCAGGCCTCACTCTCACGTCGCCATAAAGGCGGAGTTTCACAACCATCTTTTTGGGGACAAATTCAATAGAAAGCCTGGCAATTTCAAAAACTTCCAGATGTATTGGACAGCTATATCTGTCTTTTTCAACTAATGGTGGTTTGGTCGATGAATACGTACAAACTATCCACATTTTTGGTTTCTGCTTTTCTGATCCTTGGTAACGCGGGACTCCACGCTCAGGTCGTGGTGGTCGTGAATAGTAGCAACCCGGTAGATTCTCTTAGTTTGATTGAGTTAAGACGTATCTACCGGGCGGAAGTAACGGTGTGGGAAAACCAGGAAGAAGAAGGATCAGCTATCGTACTCCTTGATTACAAACACAAATCGAGTATGGCCCGCGGATTCTATAAAAAGGTTGTGGGTCTTTCGCAAACAAGGACCCGCTTGGAGTGGATAGGCAGGTTATTGAATGGAGAGCTTCAGGTCTTACGTGTTGCGTTGGCTTCAGAAGCCGGGGTTCTGAAATATATCTCGCAACACGCCGGCGCAATTGGGTTTGTTGGCGTTGATCAATTCAATTCATCGATGAGTTCGGTTAAGGATCTAAAAATTGATGGAAGAGATTTCAAGAGCAGCGAGTATCCGATTCAATAGTCTCGAATGTCGAGTTGCTTGCGCGAATTCCCGTAAAAACGGGCGACTGGCAATCGAGTCCCGCTATACATCTAATAGTACTTAGGCGAGTTCGAACTGTGATACAAGGTTTCAAGAATCTGCCGATACGACTGAAGATAGCCAGTGTTTCCACAGTGGTACTTCTGTCTATTTCCTCTTTTGTCCTTATATACTTTCCAGCAAAACAAAGAGAGCAGGTCACAAGGGCTTTGCAAAGCAAAGCAGAGGGCTCGGTCCAAATTCTAGCAAGCGGTGTATCGCTCGCCTTGAAGGACGGAGATTACAATTTTGTCAATCAGCTTTTCGTTTTCGCGAGGAGAGATTCAGCCATCGTTTACCTTGCGATATTGCACGAAGATGGGTCTCAGCTCATTTCATATAATCCCTCTAAGGTTTCAATACCCTCAAGATTCGAATCAGATACAGGTACATTTGAGGCCGGCCAGATATTGCACACAACCGTACCCTTACATATTGAGGAGGACTTACAAGCAAATTTAATTGTTGGCTTCTCGCTCGAGAATCGAGATCAAGAGATAAGCAGAATCCGCTTCGCGGGATTTCTGATCAGTTTAGGAATTCTTCTTTTGGGCCTAGTAATGTCTTTCTATTTGAGCCGACTGATCACTGTACCCATACAAAACGTTGTCAAGAGTGTAAAGCAGATCGGGATAGAAGAGAAATACGGTAAAACGGTTGAAAAGAGCGGTACAGACGAAATTGGAGTGCTAACAGATAGCTTCAACGAAATGAGCGTAAAGATCGCAACGCGTACTTTCGAACTGCAACGGTCAGAGGCTCAGATGCAGTCTGTCTTAGATACAGTAGGAGAAGGGATTATCGCAGTCGACGAGAGCTTGAACGTTGTTATGATCAATCAAGAGGCGGTCAATATCTGGAAATGTGACCACAATGAGTTGGTGGGTAAGAATCTGCAAGTCCTGATAGGACACGAGATCCGAGGTGAACCAGGTAATGGCTTGGTGTTCGATTTGAAAAATGGATCTTCTTCAGTAATGGGACAATGGTTGGAACTTCAAGGACATAGAAAGGATGGATCTGCGTTTCCACTAGAGATCTATATTTCCAAAACAATGATCGGTGAGCGTCTCCTCTATACAGTAGCAGCGAGGGACATCACCTCACGGAAGGAGAGCGAGGATCGCCTGCATGCACAGGCGAGGCTGGCTTCCGTAGGTCAGCTTGCCGCAGGCATCGCGCACGATTTTAACAATATGCTGACAGTCATGATGGGCTTTGCAGAGCTTCTGAGTATGAGCTCGGATTTATCTGATGACGCTAAGGAGCGTCTTGAGATGATGATTTCTCAGGGTCACCGTGCAGCGCAACTGATTGGGCAAATCCTGGATTTCAGCCGCAAGACCGTTGCGGAGAAACAACCAGTGGACATGGTGCCGTTTTTAAAGGAGACCGTGAAACTGTTGGAGCGAACACTGCCAGAATCTATTGAGACGGTGACCGAATTCAGAAGAGGAGACTATACCGTCAACGGGAACCTGACCCAGCTACAACAGGTGATCAACAATCTGGCGGTCAATGCCAGAGATGCGATGCGAGAGGGTGGAGAGCTTCGAATCGGGCTCTCTCTCCTGAGTCTGGAGCCAGGGGACACGGTGGCGATTCGATCCTCCAGCTCCGCTATTGCCGCTCCTGACGTGCAACCCGGCAGTTGGGTGGTGTTGACGGTGTCTGATACCGGCGAAGGGATGGAGCCCGAAGTCGTAAAGCATATCTACGAGCCGTTTTTCACGACCAAACAACCCGGAGAGGGGACGGGTCTTGGATTGTCCCAGATTTATGGCATCGTGAAGCAGCACGACGGGTATATCGACGTGGAGAGCGAAGTAGGAAAAGGTACAACCTTCACAATCTACTTTCCCCAATCGGTAGACGAGATCACTGCGGTGGAAGAACAGGAGGGCATCTCGCGAGGTCTAGGGGAGACGATCCTGATGGTCGAAGATGATCCTGCGGTTCAAGTTGTGGCCAAGGAAATGCTTGAGCATCTGAACTACCGAGTGGTCACGGCATCGAACGGCCGGGAAGGACTTGAGGTTTACGATACGCATCGCGACGAAATCGCACTCGTGCTTACAGACGTGGTGATGCCGGACATGGGTGGCCTGGATATGCTTGAGGCGCTACAAAAGAAAGACTCGAAAGTTCTGGGGGTGGTGATGACGGGGTATTTGGGAGAGGTGGGCAAGACCCTGCCCGAAGGTGTCAAAGGACTCTTGAAGAAACCCCTTGGGCTCAACGAGCTGAGCAAGACGCTGAACAATGTGCTGGCAAAAGAACGGTAGCCACTCAGGGGCATTCTGAGTAACGGAACAGCAACTTGGCCGGTTCCCATTTTCCACGGGAACCGGCCTTTTTCTACGCTAGCCGGGTAAAGTCAGAAACTGTACCCACACGGGCGCCTCGCCGACGTGATACGTTTCCAGCGAAATGAGGCGGCCGGACTCGGGTTCAATTCCGTAAGCCGCAAGCCTGCCTGTATCCCGACCGGCCGCGAAGAGGAAGTTGCCCGTGGGATCGACGTTGAAGGCGCGGGGCTACGAACTGGTCTAACACAATTGCGCTCACTTATCAATGTTTAGCGTGAACAACCTTGCATGATGATAAAAGAGAGCAGCCGATTTCAATTCAGAAAGCGGACTGCTCTCCCCTCGTCCAACGCGACAATCGAATTCGGCCATTGGCCAGCTAGGGCAGAGCCGGGGGCTGACCTCTGACCACAGACCTCTCAAATGATTGACCGCTCGGGCTTCTATCTTAAACACTATTTCAGCAAGACCATCTTCCGGACCACGTCAAATGAACCGGCCTCGAGTTTGTAGTGGTAAAGTCCGGACGCAAATCCCTCCGCGTCCCAGGTTACGGAGTAGGAACCCGCTGCCTGACGCGAATCGACCAGTCGACCGATCTCCTGGCCAAGCGAGTTATAGATCGTCAACCTGACCTTTTCGGCCTCCGGCAGGTCATAGCGAATCTGCGTTGCCGGGTTGAAGGGGTTGGGATAGTTGGGATAGAGAACATGGGTCGTCGGGAGATTCCGATCGAACCGCGCAGCGATGTTCACGAACGAGATTGGCATAAACTCTGTATCTATGAAGAGTCCAGCCAGATGGACGCGACCTAGACGATCGTCTCCGGAGAGGCGGTCAAAGAACAGCCGGATCTCGGCCTTGTCGGAGGCTGTCAGTCCGTGGAACGAGATGGAAACGCGACCCGGGCTTTGTTCGGAAAAGCCTAACTCGGTCCCATTGATTTCCCCGCTGCGGAAGTGCACCAGGTGAGGATCAAAGGTTAAGGTGAAATCCCCAGCATAGAGGTGGTTCGCTCCAAGAATCTGAATCGGCATCCCGATCGTGCCCTTCTCGTTGATCTCGACCGAACCGAGGGAGGCTATGGGTGCCAGGGGCTGAATGCCAGATAGAACCGTCACGGTACTTGGACCGGACGCCGGCTTTCCTGCCGCTTCGAGGGGGGTGCCGAATACAGGTCCGGCGATCGCCGCTCGCTGGCCGGCGCGCAGACTCAAGTCAAGCATCCGGCCGCCCTTAATCGGGATGCTACCCCACTGCTCCAATATCTTTCCCGTGGGTTCTGAGAGTCGAGCCACATAGTATCCGTTTGCGCCTGAAGATCGGAATACACCTTCGGTCTCTGCGGTGATCTCTATGGAAGCGCTTCCGGCGATGTCTGTCGTGGCTTTCCAAAGGAAGTCCTTTTTTCTCCCGGATATCGACCGCGAGAAGGCCACAGTTCGACCTCCTGCGCCGGATACGGGCAGTTTGACCTGGCCGCGGACTTCACCGGGCGCGTTTGCCGCGGTGTGGACATTCACATAAAGATTGCCGGCCCAAAGTTCTCCGTAGAACGCCGGGTCTGATATTGACCACACCCCTGAGGCGGTGTTTCCAGAAAAGGTTTCTGTAATGCCGTGGACGACTCCACCGCTCTGCCCCGAGGGAGCATTGTGGAAGTGTGCGCCGGTGATTGCCCCGGTCAAGTCGTCCACGGT
Source organism: Candidatus Latescibacterota bacterium (assembly GCA_965248435.1). GTDB lineage: Bacteria > Latescibacterota > UBA2968 > UBA2968 > CBDFJH01. The sequence goes on along the minus strand of OZ252100.1, from coordinate 2,952,529 downwards.
GACCCAGTAGTGGAGGCCATCTTCATCCCAGGTGAACGCCCCGGTTCCCCTTCCGTCAACGTCTACAGAGGGAGTTTCCTGGCTTCCGTCCAGGGCGGCTTGAAGGCCGATGCCAGGGGAGATGTTGACCTGACCCCGGATCTCACCTGCTGGATTTTCCGCGGTGTGGACGTTGGCATAGATCCGGCCCGCCAGGAGTTCAACAATCATTTCAGGAGTGAGGGGCTCCGCATCCGAGTCGCGCCAGACACCGGTCGCCGTTGTTCCATCAAACGTAATGGTTCTGACCACGCCTCCGTCTTCCCCCGCGGAAGCATTGTGAAAGTGTGCGGCTGTCATCGGGCCGGTGAGTCCGCTCACTGTGATCTGATAGGAGAGCCCAGAGCCGTCCCAGGCAAAGGCCCCGGTGCCGCTGCCTTCTGTATCACCGGTTACCGTATGGTTCTCCTGAGCCTCATCCAGGGCGGCGACCATCCTGGCGCCGGAGATCAGGATCACCTGACCCCTGATCTCGCCTGGGGGGTTTTCCGCGGTGTGGACGTTCAGGTAGATGTTCCCGGCCAGGATCTCATCGATCATGTCGGGGCTAAGCGGCTCGCTATCTGTCGCGCTCCACGTCCCGGTCGCTGTCGTACCACTGAAGGAATCGGTAATGCCACGAACGACGCCTCCACTTTCTCCTGCGGGCGCGTTGTGGAAATGCGCGCCGGTGATCGCTCCGGTCAACCCGTCCACTGAGAGCCAGTAGTGGAGGCCGTCGCTGTCCAGGACAAACGTCGCTGTCCCCTTACCGTCCACAGATACTGAAGGGACTTCCTGGTCACCGTCGAGTGACGCCCACAATCCTGCGCCTGAGGCCAGAGTTACCTGGCCGCGGATTTCCCTAGGGGGATTCGCTGCCGTGTGCACATTGACGTAGATGTTCCCAGAGACGATTTCATTGATCATCTCAGCCGTCAGGGGTTCGGCGTCGGTTGAGCGCCACACACCGGACGCCGAGGTCCCGTCAAACGGGATCGTGCGGACGACCCCGCCGCTTGCTCCAGCCGACGCATTATGGAAGTGCGCCGCTGTCATGTCACCCGTAAGTTCGTTCACGGTGATGCGGTAGTGCAGGCCTTCGCGGTCCAGTACGAATGCCCCGGTCCCGGTCCCGTCAACGGTTACCGAAGGGACCTCCTGACTCCCATTCAGGGAGGCCGTAAAGGTGGTAGCCGAAGCAGGCGTGTTGGCCCCCTCCAGGTCCACTGAGACGTTTACGACCGCCCGGTCGTGCGAGGCATAGACGCCTACGGAGACCAGGAAGACAGACAAAATGGTTGCTAGGACTAAGATTTCGCTTTTCACGACCTGACCCTCCCGACTTGTCCAAATTGTAGCCAACTTCGACCCTCGCCCCTATTCCCCATCATATTTCGATGAATCTCCATAGGCAATCCTCCTATTCTGGTCTCATGGATTCACTTTGCACCGAAAGCACAAAGACCCCCCGAGCAAGCTTCATCTCAGAGGGATCCTTAGTAGACGGTGCCTTCGATTTAGGACAAATCTCTCCTCTTGCCGGCTCGGCAACACATCATGGCAAACCTTGTGCCACAGATTGTCAGACCGGATAAGAAGTAAACTTACTGTGATTATTGGAGATACTATGATCCGAAAAACGGGCTCAGAACTCGACGTGGGTGGAATCGTGACGAGGTTGCGGCGGTTAGAGGGTCATTTCTTTGAAAGACTTTGATTTCAGTGGGTTATTTCAGTGCCTCAAACAGGAACCACTGGCGCATTCAAGCTACGGCCTTATCTGAAACCTGGCTCTAAACAAACAAAATTGCTCTTGCTAGTCCGGTAATCTCGAGAACTGTACCCACACGGGCGCCTCGCCGACGTGATACGTTTCCAGCGAAATGAGGCGGCCGGACTCGGGATCAATTCGGTAAGCCGCAAGCCTGCCTGTATCCCGACCGGCCGCGAAGAGGAAGTTGCCCGTGGGATCGATGTTGAAGGCCCTGGGTTTCCTTTCCGTAGGCTGCTGCCCGATGGAAGTCAGTTTTCCCGTCGTGTCGTCTATTGAGAAGCAGGCGATGCTGTCGTGGCCCCGGTTTGAAACGTAGAGGAATCTACCAGAGGGGGTGATATGGATCTGCGAGCAATTGTTGTCGCCCTTGTAGCCTTCGGGGAGAGTCGAAAGGGTCTGGAAGGGATGAAGGGTTCCGGCCGTGGGATCGAGGCGGTAGGCCGTGGCGGTCGACCCGTTTTGGTCCGAGGTATAGGCGATCTCTTTCTCCGGGTGGAAGAGGATGTGCCTGGGTCCCGAGGGGATCTCCGGGGTGACCTTCGGGACCTCACCGGGCGTGAGCGCACCCGATTCTTCATCGAACTTAAACTGGTAGATCGCATTGGTCGGCAATGTATGCGGAACGAAGACAAACCTGTTGGATGGGTCTATCGAAATACAGTGGGCGTGCCAGGCCGTTGAAAGCGCTGTGACGGGTGGGTCGACCAGCGTTCCGTCTTGTCCGATAGGATAGATGGCCACCTTTCCGGCGCTGTAGCAGGCGGCGAGTAAGAACCTCCCCCTGCGGTCCGCGGTCAGATAACAGGCGTCGTTCTCAACGGATACCTTACCCAGAAGAGACAGGTCTCCTGAACTCCGATCGATTCTGAAGCTCGCGATCTCAGAGGAGGACCGCAGGCTCGCGTAGAGGAATCGGGATTCGGGATCCACGGCCAGCGCCGAAGGCCCCCCAGCAATCGCGATATTCCGCACAGGGGTAAGCTCGCCGGTATCTGAATCCATCGTGAAGGTCAGGATCTTCTGCTCTCCGGATAGCGGGATGTAGGTGTAGATTATCATCTCTTGCCTTCCACCGGTTTCGTCCTGTCTTTTGCCCAAAAGCGTTCCAGGCGGTTCGGCTGCCAGCCGAGGATACGCCTGGTGCTCCTTGGCCTGTTAGCGGATTTCTTTCGGAAGAGAGATCCGGCCTTGGCAGCCGCGAGATTCGCGTTGAAGTGGTCCAGGATTGCCGTTCCGACGATGTTCGTGCGGCCTGCGGGGAGGCGTCTAATTTGACTGAAAAACTACAGGCACTGGTGGACGCCTAAAGCGATTCAGGTGTCGGTCGATCAACAAACGGTTTTTCGTTAGCAGTCAGGCATATAGTCTGAAAGTCCTGAAATCCTAGCATTCGCTTTCACGCAGCTTCAGGCGAAGGTTTGCGCCTGAAGCGGAACGGCGACGTGGCCGGTTCCTATTTTCACGGGAACCGGTGCTCTTTTTGTACGCTAGCCGGGTAATATCAGGAAGAGCACCCACATCGGTCCCTCTCCAACGTGATGGGTTTCCAGGGGCGTGAGATTGCCTGAATCCGGATTGATCCGATAGGCAACGAGCCTTCCCGTGTCCAGACCGGTGGCGTAGAGGAAGTTCCCCGTTGGATCGATGTTGAAGGCGCGGGGTCTCTTTTCGGTGGGTTGATGCCCGATGGATGTCAGCTCTCCTGTCGCACGATCGATCGAGAAAGAGGCGATGCTGTCGTGACCCCGATTTGAAACATAGAGGAATCGGCCGTTGGGCGTGATGTGGATCTGCGCGCTGTTGTTTTCACCCTCGTAGCCCTCGGGGCGAGTGGACAGAGCCTGAAGCGCCCGCAGGGTACCAGACGTTGGATCGAAGCGGTAGGCCGTGACGCACGAGCCATCTTCGTCCGAGGTGTAGCAGATCTCTTTCTCCGGATGGAAGAGGATGTGCCTGGGCCCCGAGGGGATCTCCGGAGTCACCACAGGGACCTCGCCGGGCGTGAGCGCACCCGAGACTTCATCGAACTGGAACTGGTAGATCGCGTTTGCGGGCAGGGTGTGCGGCACGAAGACAAATCTGTTGGATCGGTCCAGCAGAACGCAGTGTGCGTGAGAATCCGTATCGTGTGACGCGACGAGATCCGAGCCCACGGACCCGTCTTCTGTGATCGGGTGTACGGTCACCTTCCCGGCGCCGTAGTAGGCGGAGAGCAAAAAGTTCGCGCTGCGGTCCGTGGCGATGTAACAGGCATCGGCATCCAGGGACACTCTGCCCAGGAGAGACAGGTCCCCAGAGAACGGATTGATCCGGAAGCTCGCGATCTCTTTGGAGGATCGGAGGCTCGCGTAAAGGAATCGCGATTCGGGATCCACGGCCAGCGCCGAGGGCCCACCCTTGATCGGGACTTCTCTGAGTGGCGTGAGCTTCCCGGATTCGGGATCCATCCCGAAAGTCAGGATCTTATCCTCTTTGGAAATCGAGACGTAGGCGTAAGTTTTCATCTCGTTGCTCCTACGGTTTGGTCCTGTTCTTTATCCAAAAGCGTTCGAGCCGCTTCGGCTCCGAGGTAATGAGGATTCTCATGTTTGCCTTATCTCATTCACGTTAAGAAGCAGCCGGTACCTCTCCGATCTGCGCCAGGCGCTCTTTGGCCTGGTCATAGATCTCTTGTGGAAGGGGACCGGCTTTGGCAGCGGCGAGGTTGGCTTTGAAATGATCCAAATCTCCCGTTCCGACGATATTTGTATGGCAGGCAGGATGCGTGAGCGTGAACCGCAGGACGAATTCGTAACGGTCCATTCCATCGAGCAGGTCGTCAAGTCCCGCTTTCTCCCACTTATCCCACCGTCCCCCGCCACGATGGCCCAATGCAATTCCACTGCGAATGATCACGCCTCCGCCCGCGTCTGCGGCATCCTGCAGCAGGTTTTCGTGGCGACGGTGAAGCGCCGAGTAAGAAATCTGAAAGGTGTCGTAGGCGCCGCTCTCCATGTAGGCGGGGAGGTCCGGAAGATTTGTGGAGATACCGATGAATCGCGTCTTTCCGGAATCGCGGATCTCGTTCAGTGCGTCCACGAGCCGGCCCTGCTCGGTCTCTTCGAAAGAGGGAGTGTGCGGCTGCAGAAGATCCACATAGTCCACTTTCATTCGCCTTAGACTTTCGTCGATGTTTCTATGGCAGTTGTCAGCGGACCAGATGTGAGGGCCCTCCGACTTTCCGCCCGGGCCGATATTGCAGCCGACCTTGGTCGCCAGATAAAACTCGCTTCGACGATGGCTGATACTGGCGCCGATGCGGTCCTCGCTGAAATCATAACAGGGTGCGGTGTCGATGAAGTTGATGCCGGCGTCCAACACGGCGTTGAACACTTCGTCGGCCTCATCTTCGGTGGGTTCACCTCTGAAGCCGGCGCCAAATCCAAGCTGCGTTACGACCATCCCAGTGTTTCCAAGGACCCTTTTCTCGAGATCTGTCTGCATTGTTTCCTCCGGTTGGGGCAGTTCCAAAACCTGAATTACAGACTGAGCAAGCGTTTGGATCACATTGCTATTGGGCGCCGCAGGCTGAAGCCTGCGGCTACAGGATATTTTTTCACTTCAACAATTTGTGGATGTATTTCGCGGCCTGCACCGCCCCATTGGGTCCTTTCCGGCGTTGTCTCTTGGCCGACAGGAGGTCCGAAAGGCCTGAGATCCACTTGCCGTTCTGGAATTGTGTCTCGGTGATCGCGCGGGCGTGCATGTGGCGTTCTACATAGGCGGCCAAAATTTTGGACTCACGAAAGCGAGGTCGCTTTACGTAACCGAACGGAATTCCTGCGTGATAGGCCTCGGCGATCGTGCTCACTCCGAGCTTTCCGATGACGGCATCCGCGGCATTGATCAGATCGGGATGAAAGAAGTCAGAGTGATAAGGCAGGTGCACGACATTGTCGCGACGCTTGACGGTCCGGCTGCTTCCGGGGATGACGAAGGTGACCTTTCTCTGATTCAGAAGGGTAGTTGGGAATTTATATGGCTGCTGCGCGCCCCCCATTGTGAACACGACCATTCGGCTTCGATCCGAGACACCCAGCCGCCTTCTCAATTCCTTTTTGGGCATCCTGACTTTGCGACTCACGGGCCGCGTCGCCAGGTCAGCGTCGACTGGCTGACAGATCGGCTCGGTCTGAATGCGGTAGTCGACATCGCCGAGCAAACTCTTCAGATAAGTGGCGTGACGCTCTATTCGAGAATCGTAGCGTACGTATCCACGATAGATCCAGTCCCAGGTGAAATTTTCAACCAGAACGGAAGGGATCCCGGCCTTCTTCGCGACGGCAATGCCCATCGGGGCGATGTCGCACAGGACCAACTCGCACTTCAGTTTTGTGACCCTTCTCGCTAGGCTCGCGATCTGAGTTTTCTTGAAAGGAAGAAAGTCGTTAAGGAGCTGCAAGGTCTTTGGGAGGTCTTCGTGCAGGGGAGAAGCCTGACACATTCCGACATCTGTCATCAATGTGTGATAGGTGAAGGGTTCGCCGAGCGACTGTCGGAAGAACCAGCGCGGGACTTTGGTGAAGATTTCAAAATGAAGGCCGGGATGGACCTCGTGCAGCGCTTCCATAATCGCAGAGGCTCGGGAGGCGTGACCGAACCCGTGAGGTGAGATGAAGCAGGCAATTCGGCGAGCTGGTAATTCGGGCATCGTCGGAGCTAACCGGTTCTGTTTACGATTTCGATCAGTGCAGCCATGTAGCCGATGGCGTAGGCCCGCCCCCGATGACCCCAGGGGGTATCGTCCACCATTTTCGGCACGTGGTCGGTGATCATGAAACCACTGAAACCGACTTCCTTGAGGGTCTTGACCACCTCGAAGGGATCTACGTTGCCTTCGTTGATAAAACACTCGTTGAAGCAGGGCACTTGACCATGGACGTCGCGGAAGTGCACGTAGACGATCTTTCCCCTGCTGCCGAAATAGCGGATCGCGTCCAAAACGCCATCGGGATCCATCTCAGACCAGCATCCCTTACAAAAATCGAGTCCGTGCACCGGGCTGTCAAACTTCTCCATCGCGCGTCTGAACCCCTCAAAGTTACGAAATATGCGCGCGACGCCCCCCAGGGATTCTACCGGCGGGTCGTCCGGGTGCAAGGCGAGGATTACGTTGGATTCCGCCGCCACGGGCAGGAGTCGCTCCAGGTACCAATCGATTCTTCCACATTTCCCCTTCGGTAAACACGCGACCGTGCGAGAGCGGCGCGTCCAGGTGTTCTTCCAGGTCGAAACGGGTGGCCTTGGCGCCGCCTCTGAGCGCGTCCAGTTCGGGCGTGCGCCACACTTTGCTCGGCATCCAGTGATAGCCGAGGATAGGAATGCCGGCCCTGCCCATGTTCTTGATCGTATTGCCCATATGCTCGAGCTGTTCGTCTCGTCCGTGCAGCCCGAGCATAATCTTGTCATAGAAGGTGACCGGGACGTTCTCGAGGGACATCAGCCTCAGATCCGCCTTGTCGGCACGCTCGCGGAGGGCCAGCAGGTCTTCGTATTCCCATTGGTTGTCGCCGGGCAGCCTTGGGGTGTTCATCAAGAAATCGTCCGCACCCAACTGCTTGATAAAGGCCAGTTTTTCATCGGTCAACTCGCTGAATTGGCCCAGGCCAATGCGCATGGACAAAGGCATTGTCGTCCTCATGTGGGTGCTGCGGTGCGGGTAGGGTCAGGCCGAGCCGGAGTTAGTCAGAGGCATTGAGCTTTCGAAGCGCGGCGAGGATCTCGGTCGGGTCCATGCGCTTCGTGTAGTCCGGGTCGACGAATGCGACTCGGATCGTCCCGGTCTTGTCGACCACATAGGTGGCCGGGACGGGCAGCTCGAAAGAGTCGTCACCATTGTACTCAGGAAGCTCGAGTCCCATCTCCTTGTAGACCGCCTGTATCTCGTCCTGGAGGCGATAGACGATCCCGAATGCCGACGCGACTTTGTTCCCACGATCGCTCAGCAACTCGTAGGTGAGATCGTTGTCTTCTGCAGTGCATTCACAATTTTCGGGCGTTTGCGGAGAGACTGCGATAAGCGACGCACCGAGCGAATTGATAGCGGGAAGGGATGCCTGGAGGGAATCGAGTTCTGCAGCACAAAACGTGCACCAACTCCCTCGGTAGAAGCTGATGACCACCGGCCCTTTTCCCAGGAGGTCACTGAAGCGGACGGTTTGCCCATTCGCGTTGGGAAGGGCGAAATCAGGCGCTTCGTCTCCCACTCTGAGGCTTCTATCCAGGATGCCGGATCGAGAAAGGTCCTCAATCGCCTTTTCCATTGTTGCGAGCGTTTCGCCTGGGAACCGATCTTTTGCTCCGTCTCGAATCGCCTGGAGCTCATCCGTGAGGGACATATCTAATCCCCTTCTTTTCGGAACAACACTTGTGAGAGTCACTGCTCAAGCTCGAATGCGCCCATATCTGGTGCACTGCCGAAGAACGGTAGCCCTACATCTACACCTGCATCTACGCAGGGCGACTGTGGCTTGAGGTGGAATTTACCTTGTGGTAAATCGATAAACAGTGGATTCTGAGAAATGTCTCCGTCACCGGGCTGTGAAACACCCCCGGTCATACTGCCATAATCGTTGTTGTTTCTCCAAACGTCATTGAACGAGGAAGTTATGATTGCATTATCACTGGCAAACACTCCCCATCCGTATTTTTTGTTAGGCCAGGAGGCCGTGTTCGAAACAATGATGTTGTTTTTAATCACCGGAGTCGCCCCATAATGCACCATAACGCCGTTACGTCGATTCGTTACGATCGTGTTGTTGATAATCGTTGGAGATCCGGAATAGACGCGGATGGCATCAGCCCCATTCTTCGTCATCACATTGTTGCTTATGACGGAGTTAGTGGAGTTTTGGATTCGAATGCCGGCATTGTCACCGTAGCTTCCGCCGCCAGTGATCTTGAAACCTTTAATTGTGGCATTTGTGGAAGGAACGTAGACAGAACCGATGGTGATCACGTTTCCAGTGCCATTCCCGTGAAGTAAGGTTACGTCAGGGCCGGCACCCGAAAGCGTCACGCCATCCTTCATAATGATGGTCTCGGCATATTTGCCTGCTGCAACGACACAGGTCCCATCCGAGGGTATTGCATCAATGCCAGCCTGGATCGTCTTCTTTGGCCCCACATTTCCGCTTTCGAAAGTGGGGCTCGAACCGTCGTTCCAATCGTCACCTGTCAAGGCATTGACATAAATGAATACGGGAGGAGAAACGTATAAACCGCTACGCCGAACATCGTGGTGGAACATGGGCCAATCCATCTTGTCCGGATTGTAGACTCCTTCAAGATCCCAGACAAATAGACCTTCTTGTGGTGACCCCACCATGATTTCGACCTTCCCATCTTCATCGATGTCGCAGATCGTGGGTGATGAGCCATTAGCCCAGGGGAAAATGTATTTGGGCCACCCGTTTCCAACCGGTGTGCCATCGTGATGGAATGCGTGGATCTTGCCCCAGATAGACTCGACTACTATCTCAATATCTCCATCGCCATCGATATCACCCATAGCGGGTGAGGAGGGGTTGAACTCAAATCCAGCCCACTTTATGTCACTGAGAGGCGTCCAGGGTTCATAGGGCGTGCCATCTCCTTGCCATATATAGAGGTTATTATCACTTGACATGGCCAGAATTTCCAAATTTCCATCACTGTCTATATCCCCAAGCGCCGGAGAGGACGATAGAATCGCAATTGTTACCATCTTCTTAAAAAGTTCACTCCCATCGTGATTCCAGGCATATACCGTTGAGTCGTTGGAACCTACTACGATTTCGAGGTATGCATCATCGTCCAGATTCCCCAATGCAGGAGAGGAAAGGACTTCACCGCCTGTCGAAATTGGCCAGGCCTCAGAAAGCTTGGTTCCGTCGGCGTGCCAGGCATAGACGCTGCTATCTTTGGATCCAACAACGATCTCCAGTCCAGGATAGTCCGGATCTATATCTCCTATCGCCGGCGTGGATTCGATACCACCGGAAGTAGGTTGTGGCCAGTTCTGTAGAGGGCTGCCATCGTGGTGGAATACATACACGCTGTCGTTGGCAGAGCCTATCACAATCTCTAGATCGCCATCTTCGTCGATATCCCCCAGCGCTGGCGATGATGGGCGAGCAGTGAACTGCGGAGTCATAGCTGCAATCGATAGGGGCCACGCCGGGCTGTAAAGGGCTCCGTCACTATTTAGAATGTAAAGATCAGTGGCTTGATCCACCTTAAAAGCAGAAATCACAACCTCAAGACTTCCGTCACCATCTACATCTCCTATTGCCGGTGATGCAGACACATTTTGTTTGGTATCATATGACCATATGCCTCCTTGTGGAGTACCATCGTGGTGAAACGCCCAAACTAAACCGCCAGCTCCAACAACGATCTCAAGTCCAGGATATTCCAGATCCAGATCTCCCAATGCAGGAGAGCCCAGCACCCAATAGGTAGTTGGTTGAGGCCAACCCGCGTGCAGCGATCTCTGGATCACTACGGAGGTCGTAGAGATGCTTTCAGCACCACTCCCATCTTTGACAGTCAACCTGATTGTATACTTCCCATCCACAACACTGGTAAGGTTCCAATTCGCCAACAGGTCATCAACAACCTCCACGCTGCCGCCGCCTGTCAAAGCCATACCGACGTCCGACCAGTTATCCGGATCTGTTTCACTGGCATAATCCACCTTAAAGTTCGCCAGAGAACTCGTGTTGGAGCCGTAGGCAGAACCAAGGACCAGAATCGCGTCAACTGTGCCGTCAATCAGGTAGAATTCGCTTAGAGAGGGGGAGGTAATTTCCGCAACAAGATTGGCTGTGTATCCCGTGCACGCAGCGTGGAAGATTCCGTGATTGTCATAGAAGGCCTGGCACAGGGTTGTGATATTCGGCGTGCCATTGGCGAGGTCGGCATCATCGTCATCGGCTATCAACATCGCCCCCAAGTATTCTGAGAAAGTTTCGGGTGTCTGCTTTAATGCCCGCATGGCAAGGTCGTCCGTGTAGTCCGCCCCTAAAACCTTCCTTGCATCCCAGATCGCGCCGTTAAAGATGAGCCCATCCGCGTGGACCTCATCGATCCAGTCGCGGGGATACCTTCGATTATTACCCTCTGGCAGTTGGTTCCAGATTTCTCCCGTCTCGATATCCCTTCCCTCATATATTACCTCTCCATTCCAAGAGTCATTCGTAATACTACAGGCAAAGTAGTCTGCCAACCCCTCATTCATCGCCCCCGTAAAGCCTGAACCGTAAGAAACATTCGCAATTACATACAGTTTATCAAACACACGGTGAACATACTCGTGATAGATGATGTCGGCGCCGAGGGCGTAGTCCAGACAGCCGCCGGGTGAACCACTATAGAAAGTCAGCCCATCATTTGCGGCCCAGGCGTTGCAGCCTTCACCGATTCGTACGTGCACCTGCATCGGGTAGGGCCAGGGTGATACATCAAAGGGATCGCCCTGTAAAAACCAATCATGGATGAAATTAACGTGGTAAAACACGTTCGTCTCTACATCCTGAGGGGAGGGATCATCGACAGACCAATTCCAATCGTGCGTCGTATCTAGAGTCAAAGGTCCCGAATTATGAGTCGCGTCTGGATCGGGCGTTTCGTTGTTGTGCACCTCAACGTGTGGACCTTTCAAGCGGGCCATGATCTCCACTTGTCCGACGTATGTGTCAGCCGAACTATATGTTCCGCTCGCATCCGTAGTGTCTGTCTCGACAACGATCCCGCCTTGCAGGACATCCACGTATTGGTGGGCGATGGGAACCTGCACCTGCGGTTGATCCGGTGTTGTGTCATAAACCATCCCTGTGACCGTTCCCTGAACTGAACCGTACGTGATTGTATCGTATCGAAAGAGGATCTCTCCTGTGTGGGCGTCAATGAAATAGACCCAGGCTTTCATGGGTTTTTCTATCCTGATCTGCCTCCCCTGGACGATTTTGGTTTCGACGGTGGGATCGTCGATGGTCGGCATTTCTAGCTTCCAGGCCAGGTGATGCTCAAGCCCCTTCGGCCGTTCATTAGGATATACGATCAGTGTCGTTTCTCTGGCCTCGAGGGATCTCCCCAGATGCCCATTGACAATCTCAAGGGCCTGCTGCTGGGTTATTTCTGGGGCCGAATGGATTCTGATGTCCGGATAGAAATCGGAACCTACACTGACGATTCGCTGGTTCTTGATGATGAGTTTGACGGAGCTTCCGTGGACTGGAATACCACGATAGTCCTGCCGGTAAAAGACATACCATGTACCTTGTTTGTGCTCTGGCCTTAACGGCTTATCATAGTCCGCCTTTGTCAAGGTGAGGGCTGAGCTTTCCGCTCCTAGCAAGTAGGCATTATCGGACAGAAATTGTCGAGTGATTTCTTCCACAGTCTCTTCGGTAAGCCTTCTATCAAGCTGAATGTTGCCTCCACTTAAGCTGTGGGGCGTATCTGTCTTGTCGTTCCACTTTACCCGCCAGTTATCTCCAAACTGAGCCGTAAATTTCTCGAATCGCGCATTGCGGCGACTGTCAGTTGCACTGGTAGGAGTAGCGTGAGTCTTAGAAGGAGAAACGCGGCGAGTTTTGCCAGGAGGAACTTCTGTCTTATCAGCGGGAGGCTCTTTTTTAGGATCCGCAGGAGGCACGTCCCTGGTATGGGTAGATTCTACAAAGAAGAGTAGACCTACCAGAATCGCCAGCCCCAGCCAAATGCCTTTGAAAGGGAGAATTCCCGTTCGGTGGGGTTTCGGTTTGCGTTTCATTTCCAGTCCTCCCCCGACAAGGTCTCGGAAACGTGTCATGCCTCTACGAGCGTCAAACGAAAAGCAATTTGAGGTAAAAGAGAGGGTTGGTCAATAGCTTCTTGGGGACTTCGTTGGCCATCATGCCGCAGATGAGGTCCCGTATTTCTTCGCTTTTCCTCGCCTTGTGGATGACGAAGTTCAACAGAAAACGAACGCGGCCGAGCTGCTGCATCCGCGTGCTGACTTTCAACTCATCGCCGATCTCATTCCACAGCCGTCTCTCGTAGCGCGAGAGAAATTGTTCGCCGAAATTACGTTCACAGCAGGCTTCGTGTGCGCATTCGACTGCATAACGAGCCGCATACATGGCATTGCCGATGCCTTCGCCGGTGAACGGGTCGATGAGCCCTGCGGCGTCGCCGAGCAGCATGAATCCGCTTCCGTAGGACTTCCGACGCTTACTTCCCACGGGAAGGTTCCAACCGACAGGTTGCTCCAGGAGGGTGGCGTCCGCAAACCGATCCCTGAAGCGTGGGCTTCTGATTGTGTTGTGGAGGACTGATTTCAGATCGACCTTCTGCTTCTTGATGAATTCGTGGATCATTCCGATTCCGACGTTGGCACAGCCGTTCTCCAACGGAAAGATCCAGAAGTACCCAGGATTGACTTCGTCAACGTAGTGCAATTCGATCTGGTCGGTCAGTCCGCTTACGTTTTGATAGTAGCAGCGAAGTGCCACGATCCAGTGGCGGGGCTCGTGTTTGTAGAGTCCCGATTTCCTGGCCACGATGGAGTTGAAACCGTCCGCGCCCAGGACAATGCGGCCCCTGAGCTTCGAGTCTCGATGGCTGCCTGACTGTCTGCCTCGAACGCCGCACACTTGTCCGCCTTCAAATAGTAGATCGCCCACAGTGAACCCTTCGAGACACGTATCGACGACGCTCCGGGCCTCCTCGAATAAAAAGGTGTCGAAAACGTGGCGCCGAATCACAAATCCGGTGAGGAAATCCTGGCGAGTGGATCGAGAAAAGTCCACGTCGACGTCCGTTCCGTCGGGGCTTCCAAAGATTACCCTTCGGATGAATGCGCCTGGCAGGTGACGCACCTTTTCCAGGAGACAAAGCTCTCTGAGTACGGTGACTGCCTTTCCGGAAAGCGCGTCGCCGCAAATCTTGTCGCGAGGGAATTTTGCTTTGTCCAGGAGGAGGGTTTTGAGACCGTGGCGTTTTGCGTAGAGGGCGGCCGTAGATCCGGCGGGGCCTCCGCCTACGATGATGAGGTCGTAGATTTCGGTGTCTGTTGTCGTCATATGGCGAATTCGGCGAGGGTCCGAGCTGGTCACGACAGAACCCTGTATGGAAAGCCTGCGACTACGTTAATTCTCTTTGCGTCAAATGGAATAGAAGGATGCCGGCCGCAACGGCGACGTTCAGGGAATTGACTGGCCCTGAGATGGGGATCGTCACCGAGAAGTCTGCGACGTCTGCAACCGACGGATCTACGCCAGAGGTTTCATTCCCGAGTACAAGTGCGAACCGATTGGATTCGGATACCGCAAAATAAGGTTTACCGCTTGTCATCGTGCAGAGGACTGGCACATTTCGAGAACGAAGGTCGTTCGTGACCGAGACCAGGTCCTCGTCTACAAAGGCGGGCATCCTGAAGATAGAGCCTTTAGAGGCTCGCACGACCTTGGAATTGAAGATCTCGACACATTCTCGAGATAAAAAAAGGGCCCCAACCCCGGCGGCCTCGGCAGTACGGAGGATCAGGCCGAGATTACCCGGATCTCGAATCCGATCCAGGAGGAGAGTGGGCTGGTTCGACTCCAGTGCGGAGCCCCGGTCCCACGAGGGCATCGGCAGCACTCCGATGACGCCCTCGAGGCTCTGATGCTCACTCATCCCTTTCATGGCCCTGTGATCTGTCTGCTGGACAGGAATCTTTCGTTCCTCGGCCTCACGAAAGAGAGACATCAAACGATCATCGCCGAGCATCTCGCGACAAAAGAGCATCTGGTCGATCTCGGCCTCTGACCTCAAGGCTTCTTCAGCGAGCCGGATACCTTCGATCAGGAACTGGCGTTCCTTGTCTCGGACCTTTCGGCGCTTTAACGCGAGGATCTTTTTTGCGCCTTTAATCGCCATAAAACTCCGTAGATCGCTGTTCGTGGATCGTCACCAAAATTAATCGGGGTCGGAAACGCCGGGAATTAGCGTAAAACTGATCAAGTAAAGTAGATCGTGTGGCACCAGCTTGCTGCCGGTGGGTTATGATGAGCTTCCTTTGTGATTCACAAAGCGAGGCATCCTTCACGGGCAGCGAGCTGTCCGTGGCACACGCGATATAGATGGTCTAAGCAGGATGGATGGTTTCCGAAATGAACGTAGCACCGTGCATTGAAAACCCAAGGCGAAGATACTCGTTTTCTCCAATACTTCAACACTCCAGATTCGCGTAACTGAGCATCGATTCAGATGGCACGTGTCTATTCCGACTCGCTGGACCGCCGACGGTCAAGAGCCTCGCGGAGGGTGCTGAGCTCGGCCCAGATTTCTCTCTCCTTACGGGAGATCAGAATGAAATAGACCAGAATCGCCGCCCAGATGAGTGTATAGGCAGCTGCCATGTACTCGAGATACTTCATTTGCCACCTCCGGGTGACGGGGCTTTGACTAAGCGGACGAAACTTCCAGGTCCTGGATTTCGGCTTTGAGAGCAGCGAGTTCGTGGCGTGCCCGCTCGACGGAGACGCGTTTTGTGAGAATCGCACCGAAGAGCACCAGGAATGTGACCGAACAGAACAGCCAGGCGTAAAGCATGTCGGGTGGCAAGGCGATCTCCTCCGCGCGGACGATCTTCGGGTGGTGTGCCCGCCAGAGTTCGACGGAGTAGTGGATGAGCGGGGCGTCCAGAAATCCAAGAATACCGAGGACGGCCCTGAATTTCGCACTCTGCAATGGATTTTCTGCGTAACTCAGGAGCATCAGGTAGGCGACGAAGATCAGCCAGAGAACGAGCACGAGGGTGAGCTGGGGATCCCAGACCCACCACGCACCCCAGATCGGCTTTGCCCACAGCGAGCCGGACAGGAGGACGACGGTACAGAACAGGAGGCCGACTTCCGCGGAACAGGAGGCCCAGATATCCCACAGGGGGTTTTTTCGCCAGAGGTAAAGGATGCTGAACACGAAGACGAGGAAAAAGCCTGCGTACATGGCGAAGGCCGAGGGCACGTGGAAATAGAATATCTTCTGGGCGAGCTCCATCTCCTTTTCGACGTCTGCATAGACGAGTGCCATGTACGGGGCAATGAGCATTCCGATCAGGGCCAGGAAGCCGAGGGTGAAGGCGACCTGGTAGAGACGGTTATCGTAGTGCACAGTTATTCCTCCACGACGTGATCGAACAGGAGCACGGACGCGGTCAAAAAGATGACAGAGAAGACCGCTCCGACCTTGAGCCAACTGCTGACGGCGGACAGGGGCTCGCCTTCGAGTACAGCACGGAACGTCTCGACGGCTGCCAGCAGGACCGGGACCAGGATCGGGAGCGTGAGCATCGGAAGAAAGGCTTCCCGGAGTCGGGTGTTGATGGACATGGCCGAGAAAAGGGTTCCGACCGCCGCGAACCCGAAGGTTCCGATGAAGAGGGAGGGGAGTAGACGGAGCAGATTGTCCCAGATCGGAACGTTGAGGAACACAGCAAGAAGGGGTAAGACCAGGGCTTCCATGGCCGCCATCGTGAGGAAGTTGCCCGCGGCTTTGCCCAGATAGATCGTGGCCCGGTCCGACGGCGTGAGGAGCAGTCCAGAGAGTGCGTCATTCTCTTGCTCAATCGTAAAGGATCGGTTCAGGCCCAGTAGTCCGGCGAACGTGACGGTCACCCAGAAGATTCCCGGCGCGGCAGACCGAATTTCTGCAGAGCCCGGACGGAACGCGAAGTTGAACACGAGGAGCACGAGGATCGAGAAGAAACACATAGCGCTGAGGCGCTCCTTGGTTCTTGCCTCGGTCTTCAGGTCCTTCCAGAGGATGGCTGTCGTTTGACGTAGAAATAGGGACATCGGATCTCGCTTTGAAAGTTGCGTTTCTAATTGCTTCCTTCAATCGCTTTTCCGTATAAGGTCTTGAGGGTTTGCACGTCCAGACCTTCTGTTTCGCCCTGAGTGGCGATTCGACCGCGGTTCAGGATGAGGAAGCGGTCGGACAACGCCAGGGCGTTTTGGAGATCGTGGGTGGTGAAGCAAATCGTGCGAGCCTCTCCGCGCCACTCGAGCAGCATGTCGGCAAGGATCTTCCTGGCTGCGTCATCCAGGCCTGTGAACGGTTCGTCAAGGAGCAGGATCGAGGGTTGATGGAGCGTGGCACGCGCGATGGCGAGGCGTTGCTTCATGCCTCTGGAAAACTCTCTGACCTTGTTGTGTTCGCGGCCGCTGAGGCCTACCCTTTCCAGGGTCGACGCCACGCGGTCGGGCAGCCCCTCAAGATCATACATTCGACCATAGAACTGTAAATTTTCGTGCGCCGTCAGGTCGTCGTAAAGTAAGGTCTGATGTAAGACCGCGCCGATCTGGTGACGCACGCGATCGGGCTCGCGCAAGGCATTGGTTCCGCCAACCTGAACCTGGCCGCTGCTGGGTTTGCTGAGCGTTGCGATGATGTGAAGGAGCGTCGTTTTCCCTGCTCCGTTCGGACCGAAGAGGGCGAGTGAGGTCCCGACCTGGACGCTCAGATCTATCCCGGCAAGCGCGGGGAGGTGGCCGAAACGCTTTGTGACTTTGCTGAGTTGAATTGCGGGTTGAGAGGCCACGACAGGGGCTAGGCCTCATCCGAGCCGAGTGATCGCGTGAGTAGGACGACTTCCGCCATCAGGGCCTCTCGCCTTGCATTGTAGTCCGGCTCTGAGAGCTCCCCTGCCTCGTGGCGGTCGTCCAGGTCTGCGATCTGTTTGAGTAGGGTCCCCCTCTGACGCATGATGTCTTCCTGAGCGACAGGTGGGGGAGGGGGCGCAGCTCTTGATTCGGAGCTTCTGCGAGGCCGAAAATAAAGGACGAGGAGGGCCAGGATCAGGACAAGCCCACCCAATGCCCACCAGACTTGCTGTTCGGAAAACAGTTCAGCGGAGGCAGGCGTGCCCAGACTGATGTCGATGGTGTCGCCCGGTTTGAAATCCGCCCCGGAGAATCTCAAGAATCGACGCTGCCCGAAGGTGACCTCGCCCAGCTCCTTTAGAAGTGGAGCGAGAACCTGTGCGTCTGCCGGCGTGACGAGAACGTCTACTGACTCGGTGGGGTATCTGACCTTCTGAAGGAGCCTTCTGGAAGGCGGCAGTTTGAGGGCAAACGCAAGCTGAAGAGGACCGGGCTCCACCGGTCTGGCGTCTATGAGGAGGCCACCGTGGGCGTGGAGGCCTTGAGGCCCACCCTGGACGCCGGTCACCCCATCGGGAAGTAAGACCTCGAGCCCGTGACCGTGCCCTTCGCCTGTAAGGTAGGTGCGGTCCCCGCTGTTTTGGGCGATCAGAATCTGGATCACGCTGTCCGCCCGAGCGTCAATCACGATGTGATGGGAGACCAGACTGAGCACGGTTTCAGAGCGAGTGGTCTCATAGACAGCGATCTCGTACGGACCCTGATCGTGCGTCACCTCTGAATGGAAATAGTCTACGCCGGAATAGGCAGCCGACAGGAAAGACTGTTTTCCTTCCTCGTCTGGACCGACGTCAAAGGTAAAACGACCTTCCAGGTCTGTCGTGTCCCTTTCCACCTTTGCATCGTCGTGACCGTGTCTAATCAGGGTGACGACGCAGTTGGATGCGGCTTGAGACAACGTGCGGTTGACGACGCGGCCCTGGATCAGGCCTGCCTGGGCATCGAGAGGAAGAAGGAAAGAAGGGAGCAAAAACAGGATGGGCCAGCCAATTCTTGCGAGGAGGTTCGGTCCTGGCGGCACGGATGTCAACTCCGGCTGACGGAGACGCCGCATTTGGGACAGAACAGGGCATCGGTGGGCAGAGTGGCACTGCAATCCGGGCAGGTGTTGTCCGATCCCTTCTTGCGAAGGGCAGCGACCTCCTCTTCGATCTGTTTCTCGATCGCTTCGGGTCGTCCGTTCGTCTTATCGAGGGCCTTGAGCAGCGTGATGGCCCTATGTTCGTAGCGGCTGCGTGTCTCTTTGTAGTCCGCCTCTTCGACCTTTCCCATCTGGTAATCGAATTCGAGTTCCTGGATTGCGTTGTAGACACGCTCCCGGTCCTCCAACAGGCTTCGGCGTTGCCCTTCTCTTCGGGAGACCTGCTTGATCCGGCCGCCGGAGGCGAACAGCGGCCGAATGACGAAAAGCAGGACGGCCGTCGCGAGCAGTATGTAGGTCATCTCAATCACGCGTCGAATTTCCTCAGCTCATCCTCGAGCCTCGAGCGGTATTTATCCTCACCTTGCCCCCCGCTTTGTTGCCGAGGCGCAGTTTTGCTTCGACCTCTGGACCAGTTCAGGACGACTAACCGGACAACAAACCCTCCGGCGATCAACACGGCAAACGGCATCACCCACGCGGTGAGGTGGAAGCCTTCCATCGGTGGGGCAGACAGGGCCTCCAGTCCAAAGTCTTTTATGAATCCGGCCACAATCACATCCTTGTCCTGACCGGATTCGAGCGCGTCGGAAATGCGCTTGCGGTTCTTATCTGCCCAGCCGCAGGCGCATTCGTGCAGCGGTCGACGTGGACAGGTGTCGCATAGACAGGCGAGCTCTTTGGCGACGTCCTTGACCTGGGCCTCGGTCACAGCGGCTTTCGACTCACAAGGAAGAAGCGGGAGCAAGAAGCCAAGTAACAAGAGGCAGGCGCTTCGGCTCATGCCGTCAATTCCCTCCGCAATTCCGCAGGCGTTCGAGTCACTTGTCGACGGAGCCGCTTCTCGCGCTTGTCCGGCCACATGGCGACGATGGTCCCAAACGTGATGACCCAGGCCCCGATCCAGACCCATATCACGAGGGGGTTCACGTAGGCACGGAAGAAGGCGACATCGCTTTCGTTCATGCCCTCATAAAGGACGTAGAGGTCCTCCCTGAGGTTGGAACGAATCGCGACTTCGGTCGTGCGCTGCTGGTCTTCCCGCTTGTAGTAGATGTGCTGCTCCGGCCACATCGTGCCCAGGCGGGTGTCGTCTTGGTAGACGCCCAGCTGTGTCGAGATGACGACCGTGAGCGGGTTGGTGGTTTCGGTAAAGCCCTCGTACTCGAGTCGATAGCTGCCGACGTCGAGGGATTCCCCGTACTTCAGGCCCGCTTCCGCCTCTTTGTTGAATGCGTTACCTGTGAACCCGATGAAAATAAGCACCACCCCGAAGTGAATCAGGTATCCGCCGTAGCGCCTTTTGTTTCTGGAAATCAGGCCTGAGATTGCCATGAAATAGGGTTCGCCAGAACTGCTTCCGCGTGCAAGAGCGCCACGGTGAAACTCGGCTGCGATGGTCGCCGTGACAAACCCGCACAGGGCAAAAGAGAGGAGGGCGTAAGCGTCCCGAGCCCCTAGCATCCAGGCGAGGGCCCCGCAAACAAGCCCGAAGAGGATCGGCGTCGTGAAGTGTCTTTTCAGGCTGCGACCTGAGGTCTTTCGCCAGGCGAGTAGGGGTCCCACACCCGTCATAAAGAGGAGCAGGAGGCCGATGGGGACCATTACCGCGTTGAAAAAGGGCGGGCCGACCGTGATCTTGGAACCGGTGACCGCCTCTGAGATGACCGGAAACATGGTACCCCAGAAGACGGCGAAGGCGGCCGTGAGGAAGAGCAGGTTGTTGAGTAGAAAGCCGCCCTCCCTGGAAATCGGTGATTCGTATTCGTTCGGGCTCTTGAGCAGGTCAAGACGGCTCCAGAGGAAGTAGCCAGAGAAGAGAACGATGGCCACGACGAATCCAGAAAATACCGGACCGATGGGCGATTGTGCAAAGGCGTGGACAGAGGAGACGACTCCGCTTCGGGTCAAGAAGGTCCCATAGATGCACAGGGTGAACGTGAGGATGATCAGGAGCATGTTCCACACTTTGAGCATCCCTCTCTTTTCCTGGATCATGACGGAATGGAGGAAGGCGGTGCCGGTCAACCAGGGCAGCAAGGCGGCGTTTTCCACAGGGTCCCAACCCCAGTAGCCGCCCCAGCCGAGGACCACATAGGCCCACTTGCCGCCGAGGAGCTGCCCCGTGCCGAGGAAGAACCAGGGCACGAGCGTCCAGCGACGCATGGAGCGGATCCACTCTTCATTGACCTGTCGGCTGATGAGGGCCGCCATCGCGAAGGCGTAGGGTACCGTGAAGCCCACGTAGCCGTGGTAAAGCATCGGGGGATGAATCTGCATGTAGGGGTGGACCAGGAGGGGATTCATGCCCTGCCCATCGGGCGGCACAAAGCCCAGGGGGACGCTCTGTACATCACTGATCAACCAGAAAGGATTTTCATAGATCGCGATAATCCCCAAGAAGAAGACCAGCACGACCGCCAGGATCGCGGTCGCGTATGAGGCAAGCGGACCTCGAAACTGTCTCGTTCCAAGGACCGCGAAAAAATTAAAACCAGCGAGGACGAGGGCCCAGAGGAGGAGCGAGCCCTCCATACCGGACCAGAGGGCGGTGAATTTGTAGGCCGTGGGGAGGTCCCGGCTGGAGTGTGTCGCGACGAAGTAGACATCGAAGCGGTCGGTGAGGAAGAGATATTCGAGCAGCGCCCACGCGAGGAGCGTCAGGCCGAAGCAGGCGTAGATTGCGCGTTCTGCGCTGTGGGAGAGGTCTGCTCGTTGCGTCCTTGCAGCAAGGACGGAGACGACTACGGCATAGAGTGCCGTGATCGCGATGAACCAGATCAGGAAGTTGCCGAGGTTGGGAATCTCCGTTCCCATCTAAGTCCTTTACGAAGCTTGGCTGACGAGACGTCTAGCGATAGGTCTGTTTCAACTCTTCGTAACTCTTGCCTTCGTACTTGGAGGGGCACTTTGCGAGCAGGGTCTCGGCCTTGAAGACGCCGGTGGATTGCGGTTTGCCTTCGAGTACGACATCCGATCCGTCTCGGAAGGTGTCGGGCACGATACCTTTATACCGAATGGCCATCGGCTCTGAAAAGGAATCGGCCTCACCTTCAAGGGGCTCCCAGATGCGAAAGGATACGGCGAGCGTTTTGCTGTCGGTCTCGATGGATCCGGGAACGACCCTTCCTGCAAGCTTCACCGTCTTCCCGAGAAACTGAGACTCTTTCGCCTCCAGCTCGGTGACAGTGAGGTAGTACATCGCCGTTTCCTGGAATCCTGATACGACCAGATAGAGCAGGCAGACCCCGATGATCGCGAACCCGACAATGAATTTGGCCTTCTTTCGAGCCATCTCTTGATAGGTCCTCTTTGGAATGGCCGTCAGGATATGATCTGAAATGAAAAGGGGGCAGGCGTAGACCGTCATACGCCTCGCCCCAGCGCCGGAATTCTGTCTGTCAGAAGCAGGTTAACTACGCCGTAGTGAAGAAGATAACCATATTGGGAGAGGGGAACAACCCAATTCGACTGCGGATTGCGGAACAAGAACAAGGCGCTCAGCTAAAATCTTCAGTAGGCGAAGATGTCCTCCAGATCGACCTCGACCCATTTGCCCAGCTTCTGGAGCGCCCCTGTGTTTATCCTTTCTCGGTCTCCGACGACGGAGATGAGTTTTGGTTGAGATTTCAAGTGCACTTTGTGGAATGCCAGCATCAGGTCGATTTCTGCAACTTGAACTCGCTCGAATCGATTTTTTCTCGGGTCGACCGGCACGCCAAGCTTCTCCCACGACCGAACGGCCCCCAGGACCTCTCGAAAGCCCAGTTTGGAGGTTCTGTAGCGATTGATTACCGACTGCCTGGCCTGTTCGAATCGCTCGGGTTCGACGGGAAGATTGTCCATCAGATCTTTGAACGCCTCTAGGGCCTCGACAACCTTGTCGGGTTGGCACCCAATGGCCCCGACCATGATGTTTTGATCACCCTTTCGCTCACCCGTTAGGTAGAGGGCACCCGCAGAGTAGGCCAGCGCACGTGCCTCTCTCAGTTGCTCGAAGGCAATGCCTCTGCGCCCGAAGTAGACGTTGTAGAGTTCGACGGCCGGTCGATTTGTTTCGTTGTATTCTTCGTCTCCAACCTCGATCCGCAGGTGGGCCTGAGCCATGTCTTTGTGGACGAAGAGGATCTCATCCCCCTCCACTGTCCTTGTCTTGAGGAAGCGATAGGGCGGGGGATCTTGAAGCGGTTCGGGGATGACGTGATGTTTTTTCAGGACCGAGACCACTTCGTCGAGAGAGGCGGAACCTGTGTAGGTAATCGTGTGCTTGTAACTCAGGAGATTCTTTACTATCCGCAAGAGTTCGTCTACGGTCAGCGCTTGCAGGGCTTCGTTGGACAGCTGGCGAAGATAATAGGAATCCTTGCCATAGCGGTTGAACTGCTCCAGCGCGGATCTGATGCTGCGATGATCTTTCTTGGCATCCTCGCGCTTTGCGAGTGTGATCTTGATCAGCTCTTCCAGGGTTTTACGATCGGCCTTGGGCGTTTTGACGAAATCCATCAACATCGCGACGGACGATTCAAAATTTTCGTCGATCCCTGATATGCTTATGTGGGTATCGTTGTCCCCGGCAGAGATACTGAAGTCGGTGCCGATCTTATACCACTCCTTCTTCAGGGCCTCGGCCCCAAAAGTTCTCGACCCCGCCTTGTCCATAAGCTGTGTGGCCATGCCGATCTTGTTGTCCTGATGCGTCCCGAAATCTATGGAGATGTCCAGAGAGAAGAGGTCGTTGATCGGGTTCTTGCTGTGATAAAGCTTTACACCTTCGTGATAGTCGAAGATCGTGAAATCCTTTTCCGGATCGACAAACACGGGCTCGATCTCTTCGTAAGGCAAGGCCTGGACCGACTTCGCAAACGCAGACTGACGCGTCCCGTCGATCTCGATCTTGTCTATCTTTGGCTTCTCGATTTTGGGTATTTCCGGCGCTTCATCGATTCTGCGTCCAGCCACATAGCCTTTGTGGAAGTAGGCCTTCGCAACCCTGATGATATTCTTCTTCGTCAGCGCTTCCATCCGTGGGATTGTGTTGACCGCGTGGCTCCAATCTTCAAACTCAATGAACGCTGTCCGCATCAATCGAACACGCCCGCTGTTCGATTCGAGCCGAGATTTTCGGGTCTTCTTGAAATCCGTTACGATAGCCGGCAGAATCCAATCCTCAAACGTTCCCTGTTTGATGTTATCCAACTGCTCCAACAGCAGCGACTCCACCTCTTCTAGGGTCTGGTCCCTTTTCGGGACCGCGTAGAGGTACTGTGCACCGTGGTCGTTGAGTAGGTGGGGGTAAGATCCCGCGTTGCGGACCCTCTGCCGTTGATTGAGATTCAGGTTGATCAGCCCAGCCGTCCTGTTGTCCAGAATCATGTCCAGAAGCTCGAGTGCATCGGCATTCCGGTGACCCGTCGGGGCGGTTCGGAAGGCCAGAAGAACGAATTCCTCCCCCTGGTAATTGACCGTGACTCGTTCCGGTTTCTCAAGCGGTTTCTCACGCCACCTTTTTAGCTTTGGAAGCGGCTTGGCCTTCCAGATCGAAAAGTGTTCATCGATCAGTTGGATGGTTTCCTGAACGTCGATGTCTCCAGAGATGAAGATGGCCAGGTTGTTCGGAACGTAATAAGTGTTGTAGTACTGATAGACGTTCTTCAACGAGGGATTCTTCAGGTGGTCGACGTTGCCGATCGTCGTTTGCTGCCCGTAGGGATGTTTCTTGTAGAGTTGTTTGTTCACGGCATACCTGATGACTCGGTCTTTGTTGTCGAGGGTGCGGTTCTTTTCTTCGTAGACGATTTCGAGTTCGAGCTGGAAGAGTCTGAAGACAGGATTGCTAAAGCGCTCGGACTCTATAACGGCCCACTGACGCATGCGATTGGACGGGAGATTCACTCTGTAGACGGTCTCTTCGTGCCAGGTATGGGCGTTGAGTCCGCTAGCACCCATCGATTTGTAGAGAGCATGGAATTCGTTTGGGATGACATAGGGTGCGGTCAACTGGGATTCCCTATTGATCTGTTCGTAGATGGCCCTCCTTTTTTCGGGATCTTCCTCGTTGAAGTGTTCTTCATAGAGTTCCAGGATCCTGTGGAGGTGTGGTTTTTCCTTCTCGTAGCTCAGCGTGCCGATCTTCTGAGACCCCTTGAACAGCATATGCTCCAGGTAGTGTGCGAGCCCGGTGGACTCGGCCGGGTCGTGCTTGCTCCCGGCGCGCACGGCGATCTCTGCATAGAATCGGGGCGTTTCGTGGTTTTCTGTCAGGTAGACGGTAAGCCCGTTATCAAGTTCGTAGATGTGGACCGCCATCGGGTCAGCCGGGTCCGGCGGATGAACCAGCTTGTGACCTGCGGATACCGAGGATGTAAGGAACAGGACGGACGTAATAGAGAGGATTAGCGTGGATCGGGAGACATACATGGTCGAGTGTCCTCTCGAGTTTATGGGAGATGTCTGACAGGGAACAAATGGCGAGTCCTTTGTCTGATCACTCCGGCCAGGGACGGTCGTTTCTAATGTAGAATCCATCCTGGAATCGGGAAAAGAAATGTTCAACGAATGGATGCGTCACCTCTTCCTCGGAGTCGTCCTCCAGGAGGCTGTTCTGCGCTGCGTAAGTCACTTGCGTGGAGTTGTGAACCAGGACGTGGTACCAGGGCTGGTCTCGATCCGGCTGGGACCGGTTGGCCAGGTACCAGTCATCATCTGCCTGACAGGCGGGATCGAATGCCACCACCACGCCCCTGTATCCGTATCGCCTGTGTCTGACCAGCTGACCGGGCTCGAACAGGGCCCCTGCGCACACCGGCCCCACGGGCGCGTTATCGGATCGAGCCTCGTACCGCTTCAATCGTTCACGAATGAGGTTGATTTCGTTTTCACCAGGTGGCTCTTCCAGCCTCGACAGCTCGTCTTCCAGGCCGGGACCGAATGCGGCCAGGGCTTCTGTCACCATTTCGCTGACGGTTTCAGAATCGTCATCGAGGAGCTTCAGCAAATGAGGAAGCTGTTTGGGATCGGACATCACATTCTCTCTTGAGTTTCGGACCTAATGAGGGCGGCCTCACCCGACACATAAAAGACCCAGTCAGTCTGATTCCACCCGGGTGAGTTCCATGATTCTGGCGAACTGAAAATCATTGACCAACCGGGTCACCGCTTCTGAAAGGTTCGAATGGCCCGATTCAATCTGCTCCAGGAGACGCTTTACCTGCCCCGAGTCGGCCATCGTCGAAGCTTCGTGGAGGTCCCTGACCCACCGATCGGGGAGTTCGGCGAACGACTCAGGCGACAGGTCGAACGACTTACCCTCGACACTGATTTCACCATCCTCCCCATCGTAGAGGAACTTGACGCCAAGCTTGTCAGTGAGGGTATCGAAGATCTCACGTTCTCGGACCGGCTTTCGAAGGAAAACGTCGCATCCGGTTGCCATTATGGCTGAACGATCCTCCTCGAACGCACTTGCAGTCAGCGCCACGACGATGGTTTCCCTGCCCTTCCCACCCTCCTTGATCCTCCGCGTGGCCTCGAATCCGTCCATGACCGGCATGCGCATGTCCATCCAGATCAAGTGCGGGTCCCACGATTCCCACAGCTCCACACCTTCTTTCCCGTTCGCCGCTTCTTTCACGTCAAACCCCATGGGACTGAGCATCTTGACGAGCAGCCTACGGTTGTCGGGCCGGTCTTCCACGATCAGAATGCGATGTACGGGCTGACCGGGCTCGATGCCGATGACTTTTGCGGGCTTCGTCTCCTGGACGACCTCTTCGGCCAGGGCCTGGGCGAACTGAACACTAAACGCAAACACCGTCCCCCGGTTCACCTCGCTTTTGACTGTGATTTCCCCTCCCATCAAGCTAACAAACTTCTGACTGATCGGGAGCCCCAGACCGGTTCCCTCTGTGGACTTCTTCCCCGTCTCCGTCTGCCCGAACGCCTGAAATAGCGCATGCAGCTCCTCCGGCGGGACACCGGGGCCCGTATCCTCGATCTCGAATCTGATCCGATCGGATTCCGGATCGGGACTCTCTCCTGCCCGCACGATCACGCCTCCCTCAACGGTAAACTTCAATGCATTGCCGATCAGGTTGATGAGCACCTGGCGGAGTTTCGCTTCGTCCGTCCTGATGTGGCGGGGGAGCGTGTCCTCGATCTCGAAGAGAAGCTGCAGTCCCTTGTTCTCCGCCCTCAGGCGGAACATGGTCTCGATATCTTCAAGCAGTCTGTGCAGGTTGAAACTCGTTTCGTTCAGGGCTGTCTGTCCTGCCTCGATTTTCGACATTTCCAGAATATCGTTGATCAGGCCAAGGAGATGCTCTCCACTTCGGGTGATCACCTCGATGTCCTCGCGCCGGCTCTCGGTGATGTCCGAGTCCCGACTCATCAGCTGGGAGAATCCCAGGATCGCGTTCAGCGGGGTCCGGAGCTCGTGAGACATGCTGGCAAGGAACGCGCTCTTTGCCTGGTTTGCCCGCTCTGCGCGTTCGTTGGCGACACTCAAGTCGGTGTTCGACCTTTCGAGCTGGACTTTCGAATCCTCGAGTTCCTCCGTGCGTGATTGAATCTTCGCGATCATGTCGTTGAATGCGCCGATAAGCGTTCCCACCTCATCGGTAGAGGTCTTCTCGATAAATGAGTCGTAGCGACCCGACCGTCCGATCTCACCGGCAGTGTCCACAACGCTGCGCAGCGGGCGCGTGATCAACCGGGCGATGTATACGGACAGCAGAATGCCGACCAGGAAGATGCCGGCGCTGACTAGAAAGCACGCGATTCGGATCCGATTCAGTTCCCGATCGCGATCCGCCAGGGAGTAACCCATCGTCAACCTGCCGTGGACCATGTCTCCGCTCCGAAGCGGAACGGTGGTATGGAGCATCCCGTCCGACTCCAGGGTGGCGAGACTGTCGACTCCGCCGTGAACCGGAATCTCCACGGAACTCGGATTGATTGAGACGAGCGGAGTGTCCGCCTCGTCCCGCACTTCGATGTATACGATGGCCGAGTCGGCTCGGGTCAAGTTGAGGGTGCGGCTCACGAAGTCGTACTGACTCTCTTCAAGGGCCATGGAAACCCCGATTCCCAGCATCTGAGCCGTGTGTTCGGCCTGCTCACGAAGTGCGCGAGTGACCTGCTCTTTCTGTGTCGCCGGGAAATAGAAAAAGATAAAACACGAGATGAGGAACAGAACGGCCGTAAACAACGAGGCTATCTTGGTGCGGATAGGCAGATTCTTGAAGGACCACATTATCAGATCGGATCGGATGGGGGTCACCTCCCGCTACCAGGTCTGTTGACCCTCGACGAGGACTCGGCGCATTGCACCCCCTGCCACTTGCGATCTGACGATGCCGATGGACCCCGGAGTTCGGGAGACGAATGACTGGAGCAGTTCTTCGGTCTCGAAGTATTTGGGCGGGTTCGTCCTTCCACGGAACACCTGGATAAGCCAGTACTTATTCCAGGCATCCCGGTCCATTCCATAGAGTTTCTGGATGATCTGTTCACCGGACGGTATAGATGGTTTCGTCAGCGCCAGCGTAATCTTTGTCCGGTCGGACCACCGCTGTTTCTCTCCTTTGAAGACGGCCTTCAACTCGCGAACGGTCAAGGCCTCCGGTGCCCCGCTCTCGTTCGCGACGACCGCGAGTCGACCCTCGGACAGGGAGGCAGCGTTGACTGCAAAGGGGATGAGAAAGTGGATCGCAACAAGGGATCGTAGGAGCATCAAAGGTGCCTCAGAATCCGATGGCCATCTGCAGGGCAAAGGAGTTGACCCTCTTCACGGACGTTCGGTCGAGGGTCTGGAACTCGAGCTTCATCACGGCCAGATAGCTGAACTCATAGCGAATGCCGAAGGTAAAACTCGTGGTGTCTTCAGGTTTGAAATAGGGTTCGTCGTCGTCGAAATCAAGTCGGTCGAACCGTGCATAGGGAACCGTCTTGCCGGTTCTGTAGCCCGCATAACCGTAGAAGCTGTTCGTTGTTGCGGTACCCGACGAGGAAGTTTTGTTCATCGCCCGGACGAATTCTCCCATGAACTGGAAAGGATCATCAGTATATACTGCCATTCCGGCGATCAGAATTTGATCCAGGTCTTCAACCAGCTTGGTACCCTGTTTGTTCGTCACACCTTCGGATATTTTGTCAACGTATGCGGAGAGACCCAAACCGAATTCCTCCGTCGGGTTCGCCTTAATGGCCAGCGTTACCGACTTGACGTCGTCGTTGTCCTTTATGTCCGTTCCGCCGATACCGTTCCCAATCAGGATATCATAGCTGAAGTCGAGTTTGCCCAGGTGATCTCCCCACAAGAGAATTCCGGTCGTGTGGATGGGCAGAACGCCTCCGAATATCAAGGGGCGTCCGGTCGTCGGCCAAAAGACCCGCCCGTGGTGATACGCCTCGTTCCAGTACCCGACGGGCGTGTGAAATTTCCCGATCTCCACATTCAGGTTCACGTTCCAGGTGTACTTGACCGCCACGCGTTCCACCTGTAGATCGAACTCTCCACCCTCATTTTCGAATGTCGTCTCACCGAGCATCCTGATTCGGTCCGTGATTTCCGAGGTTATGAACAGGTCGTATTCGCCGAAAGCAAAGGAGGCGTGGTCCCCGGACCTGTCAGAGGCCTTGAAGCCCACGTCCGTGAATCCGCGGATAATCGTCTCCTGGGCGGACGCCGAACCGAAGACTAAAGCGGTCAGCATAAGGGTTAGGGCCAATGTCGTTCGCAAGTCAACTCTCCTGTGTGACTTCCAGCCTGAATTCCTTCACGATGATCGTAGGACAGCGAGAGACTCACGAGGTAGGCCCTTTTCTGCGCTGAGCGAGAAGATCTGCCACTCGCTCCTTCACTCGCTTTCCCGAGTTCAATAAGGAAGTGCAACACTTAGGGTAGCAACTGTCCTATCCTAAGTGTATGGGAAACAATTACAAGCATCTTACGATAGACGAACGCGAGCAGATTGCGCTTTGTCGAGCCACTGGTGCAAGCCTTAGAGATATTGCCAAGGCCCTTGACCGGAGCGCCAGCACGATTTCAAGAGAGTTGAAACGTAATCCGTCCCCGATAGCTGAGAGTTACTCGGGCCTCCAGGCTCACAGAAGGGCTGAGAAACGTAAGCGGGAGGCCGGCAAGCGGAAACGGCTGAAGAATCCGGTTATCCGGCGATATGTCGAGACCAAACTCAAGCAAGGATGGTCTCCCGAGTTGATCGCTGGGAGGCTTCCCGAGGAGCGTCCGAGCGCGGGTATCAGCCACGAAGCCATCTACCAGTATATCTACGATCCAAAGGTGCACAAGCAGCGGGATCTGGTTGCTTGCTTATCCCGAGCTCACAAAAAACGAAAGCCGCGGTGGCATACCCGAAAACACCGGGAAAGCCACATTCCAGGCCGTATTTCGATCGATCGACGTCCCCGTTACATCGAAAAACGGAAACAACCTGGCCACTGGGAATCCGACACCATCATCTCTCGTGAGAGCAAACAGGCCGTTGGCGCTTGTCTTGAGCGATCGTCGAGATACCTACACCTGGCTAAGCTGGCAAAGAACGGACCCTCGGAGGTCGCCGAAGCGATTAATCGACGCCTTGGGCGACATCCTCCCCACATGAGGAAGAGCATCACATATGACAACGGATCCGAAAACGGCCAACATCAACGGGTCAACGAGGTGCTTGGCACCAAATCCTATTTCTGCAAACCGTTCCACAGCTGGGAGCGAGGCGCTGTGGAAAACGCTATCGGTCTGGTCCGCAGATACCTCCCCAAGAAGACAGACTTCTCAAAGGTCAGCAAACACGAGTTAAAGAAAATTCAGAACCGGATCAACAACCGACCAAGAAAATGTCTTAACTTCAAAACACCAGCTGAAGTCTTCAAGTCCAAGTGTTGCACTTAGTCATTGAATCCAGCTTTTCGAATTCGCTGCTCATCTTTCTCATTTCGTTGTTGAGCCGCTGGATCGTGAGGTGGGTCTTGACGCGTGCGGCCACCTCACCGATCTGAAAGGGCTTGGTGATATAGTCTACCCCTCCCTCATCGAAGGCCTGAACCTTGCTTTGCTGATCATCCGAAGCGCTGATAAAGATTACGGGAATGTCTTTCGTCCTTTCATCCTTCTTCAGTTCGCGACAGACGTCGAACCCGTTCATGTCCGGCATGTTGATATCCAGAAGGACGAGGTCAGGAGCCGCCGCCTGAGCGACCGTGAGCGCCATTTTTCCCTGTGGAACAGCGCGCACCTCGTATCCCTCGGACTCGAGCATTTCCGAAAGGACCCTGAGGTTGGCAACGGTATCGTCAACAATGAGGATGTCGCCCTGATACTGGTTCGTGGCTGCGTCCAAAAAAACTCCTGGTAAAACCGCCCGTGAGTTAAGCAGAGAGCCGGGCGGCATCGCTTTGGAGCGCTGCCTCCACTGCTGGAGGAAAGATCTCTGTCACGTCCCCTTCCAGGCGGAGGTTCACGTCCGGTTCGCCGTCGTGTTCCGTAGGTCCCTTGTTGATGATGGTGTAGGGAACGCCGCGTTGCGCGGCGACCAGAGGAAAGGAGGCCGCAGGGGTGACTGAAAGGGTCGATCCCAGGGCAATGACCGAGTCGGCCCTCTCGGCCGCGGCCATAGCGCGCTGGAGATCCGCCTCCTTCAGATTCTGGCCAAAGCTGATCGTCGCGGACTTCAGATAGCCGCCACAGCTGCAGTCGGGGGCGACCCGGTCTTTTCGAAAGGCGTCCAGATGGGGTTCGGGATCGCTGCGCGCCCCGCAGGATTGACACTCTACTTGAGAAACGGTCCCGTGAAGCTCCACGAGGCGCTCGAAGGATGTTCCGGCCTTGAGATGGAGGCCGTCGATGTTTTGGGAGACGAGCATTTCGAGCTTTCCGGCTTCTTCGAGTCTGACGAGCGCCTTGTGGACCGCATTCGGCTGCGCTTCCCGGATAAGCTCCCAGTCCTCCAGCTTCTGCTGCCAGTACTCGCTCCTTGCGCGCTCGGATGTCATGAAGTCCTGGTAGTAGATCGGCCTGCGTTTCGTCCAGATGCCCTGGGGCCCCCTGAAATCAGGAATGCCGCTGGAGGTGGAGATGCCTGCTCCGACAAAGGCCAGAATCCGCTCGCTGGCCTTCAGGAAGTTGACGAGTTGGATATCGGGCACTTCGCGAGTCAGTGTGACGAGCGTTGCGCCCCAGCTCCCGCCATCTTCTCCTGCGAGGTGATAGGACGCCACCGCGGGGTTCTTATTCAGGGCGGCGTGAACGGTCCGCCTGAGTGCTCCTGTTCCCTTTCCGTGAATAATGCGCACATCGCGGATTCCCCTTTCAAGACACGCGTCGATGTAGTCACAGACAAGATCTTTCGTGTCTCTGGGATGAAAGGTGTGCAGGTCCAGCGTCCCGTCTATGGGAATCTCAACCGGTTCGCTCGGGTCCACTGCCATCACGAGGCCTCACACTCCTGCCTTCAGGCGTGCAAATGTAATCTGGTCGCTCAGCAGCATCAGCTCGAAGTAGGTCGTAGCGTCCGTGCGGGAGGAGTCCAACTGGGAGATCTGTCTTCGGAACCAGGTCCAAACCTTTTCGTCTGCAGGTCCAAGCCTGGTGATTGTATCGTTGAAGTCGGCGATCTCGGATTCGGACTTCCCGTTCGGGACGCTAATCCGTTCAAGGAGGTCGGCGTCTGTCGAGGTGCCCTTCAGCGCTTCTTCGAATGCTTCGACAGTGAGCTCGAGGAATTCGAGGAGACGGCGGTCGATACCGGAATCCTGTCCGTACCAGTATTCCCCAAGGGTATCAGAAAGGTTGGCTCGCCCCTTGTCTATGGTTCTGGCGAGGCAGGCAATTCCCCCGACGGAGGTATCATACGGGCTCCGAGGGGGATGTCGCGAGAGATCGACCGTTTGGAAGCTGTGCTCGTCGTCGAGGTCGAGCCGATCAAAATGGGTCGTGATTTCCGCACGGCCCGGTGCGATTTCCTCGACCGCCTTCCTGAACTTCTCGCGCTTCTCCTCGGTGTCCGGTCCCATGTGCCTCAAACCGGCGTTGAAGGCCGGGATTTCGTTTCGACCCCTGGACGTCTCTCCGAGGACCCATGCCCCAAGCTCCTCGTCGTTGAGATTCTGATAGGCAGCTTCTCGAAATTCGTCAGCTGAAAAGCCCAGAAACTCCAGGATGGCCTTATCGATGGGGCAATTGTACATGTAATCACCAAGCCGATCCGCCTTGGACGCACGCGCTTTGTCCGACATGCGAGCGATGCCATAGATGCCCGCAACGTCGCGGAAGAAGGGCGAGCGAGGTGCACGCAGCCCGAGGTCGACGTCTCGGAATGACCCCCAGTCATCCAGGTCGATGGAATCGAATATGGTCCTGATGTCAGTGCGTTCAGGCGCGTAGCGGGAGACACGATCTTTCAGACGCTGCCGCTGGACTTCATCCTCCGGTTCGCGTGCGAGATGGTGACGATTGAACTCCTCTATCTCCGTCTCCGTCTTTCCTGAGGTCTTCCGGACCCAGTCTCCGAGGGCTTCGTCGTCACTTTTCTTTGTCGCAAGAGCAAACTCATCTGCTGTAATCCCGAGAAAGTCCAGACAGATCTTGTCCAGAATCGAGTCATCTCCGTAGACAAAGTCGCCGAGCGTTTCTTCGTTGTAGGCCCGGGCCTTGTCTGCCATCCGAGCGATGCCAACGATTCCCCCGATTCCCTTGTTGGACGGTCTGCGGGGAGGTTGTCTTCTGAGATCCATCTTATTATTCCTTTATCATTAATATATGGGACGAACCTACGGGACGTCCGAGCAGGAAACGTGCTGGTCAAAGTACGCAATTCAAGATGGCGTTGCAAGGGCCTCCAAACAAGGCAGTGTCATTCGGTGGTAGGGCCCTAGGGTGAACAGATTGTGCGCCCATGAGAACTCATAGTTCACTCCTGGGCTGACCCGAGGCCCTATTTCATACGAGCGGTAAGTAAATCCTTTAGGCAGCAAAGATGGTCTAACCCCCAGGAGGATTGAAAGAGGGCACGGTTCTTGCAAATGCCTTGTCTGCAGGTTTACCTGAATTCTGCGGTCACGTTGATTCGCCAGATCCCATCTTCCAGGACGAGGGCAAACGGGTCCTCCAGGTCCTGGCGCAGGTCCGGTTGTCGAAGAAACTGGAGAAAGAGCCGCCACTGCAAACTGCTTGAGAGAGAAGCTCGAAGCTTTCGAGTCAGACAATGCCTGAACAGCAGGTAATCCTTGAGTTTCATCGCGTCGTCGAACAGGTCGAGACAGTCCTTTCTGGTGCGCATCCGGTATCGTTCTAGGTCGGGACGCCCGGAAAAGATGGAGTACCCCTTCGAGCGTCGAAAAACGAATGTCGAAGGATGGTCATATCGCCGACTGTTGAGATCAAGCTTTGTGTCGTCGAACGTCCAGGAGAGGAATTCGGGGATCATCTCGTAGGATTCCACGAGCCTCATGGGCAGTTTCCCCTCAAAGAGAAGACGGTAGTATTGTTCAGCCGACGCGTTGGATCTGGCCAGCGCCATTCGATCATCCGAAATGAGCAGGCAGTCGGCCCGGTCCAGGTATTCCATTTCCCAGATGGCCGCATAGTCTCCATTTCTTGCAAGGGAGTCATTCCACGTTTTGTATGCCTCCTGCTCGATGTTCATGGTGATCCGCCGATACTCTTTTTCCGATAAGAGCGATGAGAAATCGTTGTGTCCTCTCTCCACCAGAATCGTTGAACCTGGCGGAAGGTGTGTGTGGACCCAGTTCGCCGCCTCTACGCGACTGTCCGGAATTGCGTAGATCGTGACGAAGGCCAACGCATTCAAGCCTGTCCAGCCCGAGAGGCAGATTGTGCCTCCAATTGTGCCAATCCTTAGCCTGCCTTGCGTTCGCGAAATCGCTGCCCCGATCAGCCTTGCTGAAAGCAGGGCAAACATGGGCCCCAGCAGGACGTAATAGCGTATCGGTTTGTCCAAAAGACGTCCCAGCAAGAGGCAGCAAATCAGGAGAGTGCCCACCACGATCAGGTCCTCAGGCTTACGCTGGGTGAAGGCGTAGAGTATGCCCAGGACCGACACGAGAAAGAGGGGCCAGCCGAGACCTGCCGGAAAGACATCCGTCAGCAGGTATAGATACGACGTGCCCTCCAGGTAGACCGATCCCTTCTGCACAAAATCTCCGCCGATGTTCATCTCGAAGACGTGAAAGATGTTTCCATAGAACTCGGTCAAGAAATAGTCTCGAGAGCGAAACAACGCTGCTGGGGTGAGCACCATATAGGTCCCGAGCGCGGACGCGGCAGTCACGTAGAGGCCTGGGCGCAGAAAGATTGCCCTTAGCTTGGAATTGATTCTCGAGGACCTCATCGAGACCAGCAGGTGGGCAATGACAGGGGCGAACACGAGGAGGGCACCGTTTATCTTCGTGGCAACGGCGAGACCGAGGACGACGCCAGACCACAGATAGGTGTAAAGAGACCCGGCGCGACAGATCTTAACCGAACAGAGGCACAGCCAGACAGCCAGCAGGCCGAGGAGACCGTCCACGGTCGCCATGTGAGCGGCCTGGATACTCATGGGGGTGAGCGCCAGCAACAATGCGCTCAGCTCGCCTGATCGCGTGCCGAAGCAACGTCTCCCGAGCAGATAAACCAGCCAGACGGTGGCCAGGGCATAGGACGCTGAAATGGCACGACCGACGAGCCGGGTTGCATCTGCGTCCCCTGCCGAGTCCGTCGAGAAGGCGTCGAACCCGAGAAGCTCCCCTGAAAGCTTGCCGACGGCCCAGAAGATATACATGAACAACGTACCGTAACTCGAGAAGAGATACGTCTGTCCTTCTCGTTCTATGGTCGGATAGAGTGAGTCGTCCAGGCTGGCTGTAGCCAACTCGAGGGCATTGCTGTCGGGATGGAATCCACTTTCGGCAAAGGAGATGTGTCTTCCATCAATCCGATAGTCTTTGAGGGAGGCGATCCCCCAGTCCAGGCCGTAGAATCGGAGCACGGCCGCGAGCAGGAGGATGCCGGCTAGCGGGAGGTTTGGGCGCATCTGGAGGCAGTGCGAGACAGAACCTGCTTCGAAGTCACGACCTGTTCATCTTGATGAGGAGGTCTCTGGCGCTTAGGTGCGGCGTGCAAGCGTCGAGGAACACCTCAAGGATGTCTTCGGGCGCGAGGTTGGACGTATCCATCTCGAATTTACGCTTGATCCAGCTGGACATGTATTCTTGACGAAACTCGTCCAAAACGGGCTGAATATCATCAGTGGAGACGAGAGGATGGGTGTGCGGCTCCTCGTGCATCCTCTTTTCGATGACTTCGGCGCCGGCGGTGAGGAGGAGCAGGATCATGTCGTCGGGCATCTCTAGTTCATACATCCGGGGCAGTTCTGGGGGCCTGTACATGTCGGGATAGTAGTATCGGGGGCCATAGATGGTCTCTTCTATGTGGAAACCGCCCAGGATCATGTGTTCTAATTTTTTGAGGAGGATCAAGTGGTAGGCGATTTGAAATCGCTGAAAGCGCTCCTTCATCGTCTGTGAGAAATTCATCTGGACTTCCTGGTCGCTCTTCTGCAGGAGCGTCTGGGTGTCCGGGATCGAAAAATGGTCGTCGAGATGAAGAGGGAAACCGTGTTCGGGCCCCCACTTCATCAGTTCCTGAATCAGCGTGGACTTCCCCACGTACTCGCAACCGATTATGATGATCCGCATCGGAGTAACTCCTTTTGTTGTGATCTCGTGCTCGCATCCCGTCGATCTCGAAAGCGGATCACAATATAGCAGAGGTCCAGGAGGATTCGCAAGCGTCTTGCCCCTTCAGTCAAGGGGACGTATCTTTGAGTTGAAATGAATATCACAATCAACGGAAGGTGCGCATAGATGAGCGAGCTTATCTGGTCGCGTCCACGATCCGGCCTTTTCGCGCCGATTCTCCTGGTGGTACTTCTTACCCTACCAGGCTGTGGTGGACCCACAGATCCCGTTCAGGCCATGCAGGAGAGCCTTGCCTCTGCGCCTGAATACATGATCATCCTGGAAGACATGCAGGAGGAACCCGGCTTTTTTTCAAAGTACTACCACCGCTACAAGGTGGTCCAGGGCAGCCGGGAACGGGTCTCTGGCTGGGTGGAGGTCCAGGAATCGATCTACAGAAAGTACGAACCCTTTCTCGGCATGGCCCTGACGGCCAAGTCGGACGAGGGAGTGACCGACACGCCTCACCCGGCGGGTTATCACTATGTCGGAAATCCGCAGTATGGCCACTGGGGTGGAGGGGGAGGAAGTTTCTGGGTTTTCTATGGGCAATATGCGATGATGCGGAGCCTGATGGGGGGGGGTCAGTCGATTTATCGCCGAAATTATGACGATTATCGGAGTAACCGGGGTCGGGGTCGACCCTATTATGGCCCGAATCGTGAATACGGGACAGGGGGCTCGGTCACGAAACAGAGGAAACCGGGCTTTTACGAGCGCCGCAAACAGGCCATGGCACGCAGAAAGAGTTCGTTTTCGCGACGCGTGCAAAATCGGGTTGGACGCGGCCGAACTGGCTTTGGAAGCCGCGGAGGAGGATTTGGGAAATGATATGGCAAGACTTGGGTGAAACCGGAATCTACCTGGTCTGTTCGTTTGTTCTCTTCTGGATCGGGAAACTGGTCTACGACTGGACGACGCCGAGCTACCGGGTTCAGGATGAGCTTGTGGAACGAGACAATACCGCACTCGCTGTGGCTCTGGTGGGTTATTTCTTCGGCCTCATCCTGGCAATCGGCGGGGTGATTTCGGGTCCCTCGCACGGATTGGAGGAAGACCTGACCGACGTACTCATCTACGGTCCGCTCTCCATCATTCTGCTGAACCTGTCTCGGCTGGTCAACGACCGGCTCATTTTACGCGGTTTTTCCATCCGAGATGAGATCGTTCGTGACAAGAATGTGGGTACTGGAGCCGTCCTCTGTGCGACCTACATCGCGACCGGACTGGTTATACACGGCGCCGTTTCGGGGGTTTCCGTGGTGGGAACGGTCGGCACAGTCACCAGCGTCGTCGTCTTCTGGCTGCTGGGGCAGGCGGTGCTCGTTATCGCCAGTGTCGTCTACGACTGGATCACCTCGTACGACGTCCACGCAGAGATCGAACGGGACAATGTGGCGGCTGGGTTAGGCTTCGCAGGGGCTTTGGTGGGGATCGGAAACGTGGTTCGGCACGCCGTGGAGGGTGATTTCATTTCGTGGGGCCTCAGTCTTCAGGGGTTCGGGATCGAGGTCCTGGCTGGATTGGTGGTCTTACCGATTGTCAGAATCGGGACGGATAAGATCCTTCTGCCGGGCCTGAGCCTGTCGGCGGAAATCTCAAATCAGGAGAAACCCCACCTGGGGGCCGGCTTCATCGAAGCCTTTTCTTACGTGGGGGCCTCATTTTTGATTGTCTGGTCTCTTTAGTGCCCCCCATGTGATGCGGATCACGTCCAAAGGGCATTTTAGATGGTTTTATATAATACTCCGAAGTTCTCGGAGACACTTCGTCACCGTTCGAAATCGGCATGAGTGGAGGATGGGGCCGAATTTGACGATCTATATGTCATGAACTGCATAAGAATCAAAGACTTTCGTAAATTTGGAGGAGGAACCCATGCCTCCTGAGAAAAGGAAGACGGGCGGGGCCACAGACAAGGCCCCTGGCCGTGAATCCGCGAACGGGGTCAAGAAGACCTCCTACAGTCCAAACCGGTGGTTCCATTTCGTCCGAAACCTGAGGACGTTCTACGACCATTTTCGGATTGCGTTTCCCCAGCTGGAGGCGATTCCTAAGTATTACACGGATGAATGGTGCTCCGAATTCGGAGTTGCTGCCCGGAAATTCACCAAAACTGAGAATATGGAGGCCGTTCGGAACCTCTTGCAGGGGGCCGGTTACGGCACTAAAAAGTGGGAGCGCGTGGCCGGGAAGCCGGTTGAGGAACTGGCGCGCGCCATTGACGCCCTGCTGGAGGTGGCCGAGTCGACCGAAGCTGGGCCTGGACTGAAAGAAGGGGATCAAGAGAAGGAAGGCGTAGAAGAGCCAAAGGCTGAAAAGTCGAAAGGCGAGACGGCCGAACTTGCCGCGCGGGAATCGAACGGGCATGAGAGTGGAAACGGAGAGCTCACCGCAGAGGTCCAGCGTGTGAGAGAGGCCCTGGGATCGGAGCGGTGGAATACGCTTCTGGAAGACCCTGATTCGATTATCGAGGCCTTCGACCTTCATCTAGGTCGCACGGGGGAGAGTGAGGAGACCGAGGACAAGGAGGCAGACCGTTCCAAGTTCCTTTCACAAAAGATTGAGGAACTGCTGGAGGAGGTCAACTCTCTCAAGAAGAGTTTAGAAGGATCCAAGAAGGACGTTCGGGATCAGCAGGTCCAGATCGAGGACAAGAATCGGCAGATTCAGACGCTTGGGGAACAGCTCAAGCGCGCCCAGGCCACCGTCGATAAGGAGAAGCAACAGAAGCAGGGTCAGGCGCGTAAGGTCGAAGCTCCGAGCGAGATGGCGAACAAGCTGGGTCAGTACGAAGAGACGCTCAAGACGAACCAGGCCACGATTAGCCGCCTGGAGTCGCAGGCTGAGAAGACCGGGACGGAGCTGGAAGAGTTGAAGGATTCGCTTCAAAGGGAGCGAAAACTGAGGCACCAGTTCGAGGAAGAACTGGAGGGTGAGCGCCGCGACCTCAGGGATCAGTTCGACAAGTTGAAGGCGGTGCTTTCAGGAGCCGAAGAGATTCCTTCGCTGGAAGAGTTCGAGGAGATGGAGCCCGAAGAGCTGCTCGAGTATATCGAGGATGTGGAGAAGGAAAAACAACGCGCAATGGCCGGCCTGGATGCGCTGGATACCCAGGAGAAGAGCTACCAGAAGCAGCTTGAGGTCCAGCAGCAGGAGATGGATGTGATCCAGGGAGACCTGGAGAGCTACAAGGAGTCAAATCTGGCGACGGAGATGGAGGAGATGAAGGAGACGATGAACAAACAGCGGAGCCAGCTGGGGTCCCTCCTCGGATATTCAAAGAACATGAAGGCGCAGGCCGAGCACCTCAAAGAGCGCCAGGAACCGATGCGAAAGCTGGTGGACCGGATGAACATTCAGGAGAAGGCGCTCATCCGCTACGTGCGATTGAATTACGACAAGAATTTCTCTCCTCATCATGCTTATGCCCCCAAGTAAATATGTAAACGATTAGACGAACCGATTCAGTTTTGAAATCATTCCCTGCTGCATTAAAATAGGAAGGTGAGGGGTGCGGGGTGGGGGGATGGGATTCCGCCTTTCTGAGGTCGCGCGGCAGGTTGTTTTTTTAATGGCGCTCGCCGATTTGGCGGGCGCTTTTTTCGTGAGTCAAAAATCGCTATTTGCTAGGTGTAGAGACGCCCAACCGGGGCGTCTCTACAGTGAGGAAGATCAACCATGAACCTCGCAGGGCTTTTAATAAGGGCAGCAAACACCTACGGTGACCATCCCGCCATCGCGGTGGGGGATAAGGTCTATTGCAACTACCGCGAGTTTGCGCGTCGTGCGGCAACGATCGGAGGACGCTTCAAGGATCGGCTGGGGCTGACGACCGGAGACCGGGTCGCGATCGTCATGCAGAACTGTCCGCAGGTTTTGGAGGTGATGTACGCAGCCTGGCACGCCGGTCTCTGCGTCGTACCGATAAATGCAAAACTCCACCAGAGGGAGTTTGAATACATTCTGGAGAACTCAGGCGCGAAATGCTGCTTCGTAACTCCGAATCTGGAGGAGACAGTGGCCCACCTTTCCGATGATCTGCCCGCGCTCGAACGGGTCATCTCAGCGGCATCGTCCGAATACGAGTCACTCCTCAAGGGAGATCCGATCCCCATGGCGCACGTAGGTATCGAGTCGCCGGCCTGGCTTTTCTACACAAGCGGGACGACGGGTCGGCCCAAAGGAGCGACGCTTTGCCACCGGAATCTCCTTGCCATGACGCTGAGCTATTTTGTGGATCTGGACTCTGTTTCACCCGGTGACAGCCTGTTCCACGCCGCCCCGATGTCTCACGGGTCCGGGCTCTACAATTCGATCCACGTCGCTGCGGCCGCAAAGCAGGTGATCCCCGAAAGCGGACGGTTCGACCCGGGGGAAGTCCT
Organism: Candidatus Latescibacterota bacterium; assembly: GCA_965248435.1. Lineage (GTDB taxonomy): Bacteria > Latescibacterota > UBA2968 > UBA2968 > CBDFJH01. The sequence continues at coordinate 2,911,744 of OZ252100.1, read as the reverse complement.
CGAGCTGATTCCCAAACATCAAGATGTCTCTTTTTTCGCCGCCCCTACGATCGTGAAGCGCCTGGTCGATCACCCGAACAGCAGAAGTGCAGACACAAGCAATTTGAAGACGATCGTCTACGGTGGCGGTCCCATGTACGTCGCGGACCTGAAGCAGGCGATGGCGGCCTTTGGTAACCATAAACTCGCACAGGTCTATGGGCAGGGTGAGACCCCGATGACGATCACCTTTTTATCAAAGGCCCATCACACCGAGAGTGATCATCCGCGTTATTTGGAGCGTCTCGCATCGGTGGGGGTGGCGCACACCGTGGTGGAAGTGCGTGTGGTGGACGAAGAGGATCATCCCCTGCCTGCAGGAGAGATCGGCGAGGTTGTGGTGAGGGGAGATTCGGTAATGAACGGCTACTGGGAGAACCCGGAGGCGACCGCGAAGTCGCTAAGAGAGGGCTGGCTGCACACAGGGGACCTCGGCGCCTTCGACGAGGACGGGTTTCTCACGCTTAAGGATCGATCGAACGATCTGATTATCAGCGGAGGCGCGAACATTTATCCCCGGGAGGTGGAGGAGGTGCTGCTCCTTCACGAAGATGTGAGCGAGGTTTCGGTCATCGGACGCCCTCACGACGAGTGGGGGGAAGAGGTCGTCGCTTTCGTTGTAAAGGGCGCGGACAATCAGGGCCTGGAGAGCGAACTGGATGCGCTCTGCCTGGATCATATCGCGAGATTCAAGCGGCCAAGGGCCTACCTCTTCGTTGATGATCTCCCGAAGAACAACTATGGTAAGATTCTGAAGACGGAATTGAGACAGCGGCTTGGTCAGGACCGACCGAGCTAGGACACTCGAAGAGAAAGGATCAAACATGGGTGATCGCCTGAAATACAAAGTTGCTGTTGTGACGGGGATCGGGTCGATCGGGCCGGGATGGGGAAACGGAAAGGCGACTGCTGTCCACTTCGCGAGGGAGGGGGCCAAGATCTTCGGCGTGGACATCAACCTCGAAGCTGCTGAGGAGACAAAGGGGATTATCGACGGGGAGGGGGGAGAATGCACGGTCCTCCAGGCCGATGTATCGATCTCGGACGAGGTGAAGTCCTTTGTGGATCGCTGTATAGAGGTTTACGGCCGCGTCGACATCCTTCACAACAACGTGGGCATTCTGGACGTCGGGGGGCCGGTTGAAACGGATGAAGAGAGCTGGGACCGAGTCATCGACGTCAATTTAAAGAGCATGTTTTTGACGTGTAAATACGTGCTTCCCCACATGGAAAAACAGGGGAGTGGGGCCATCGTGAACATTTCTTCCATCGCGGGCATCCGTTGGCTGGGGGTGCCTTACATCTCTTACGCTTCGACAAAGGGGGCGATCAGACAGTTCACGCAGAGCATCGCGATCCAGTACGCGCAACAGAACATCCGCGCGAATACGGTCCTGCCGGGTCTGATGAACACCCCGCTGGTCCACAAGCTGCTTTCAGACTTCTACTCGGATGGGGACGTAGAGGAGACGATCAGGATTCGGGACGCCCAGTGTCCGACCGGAAAGATGGGGGATGCGTGGGACGTGGCCTATGCCTCACTCTTCCTGGCCTCGGATGAGGCGAAGTATATCACCGGGGCGGAGCTGGTGGTGGATGGGGGATATACGTGCAAGTGCCACTGACCCGGAGTGAGTCGGGTCCGGAAAGCACCAGGAAGTCGGGGCACGGCTACCTTTTAAAGGCGTGTCTGTTCGCGACGGGACTGGCCGGGATCGTGGCCGAGTTCGTGCTGTCGACGCTGGCCAGCTACCTTCTGGGCAACACGACGCTTCAGTGGACGCTCGTGATGTCCCTGATGTTGTTTTCGATGGGGCTGGGGAGTCGGTTGAGTCGGCACGTGAAGGCGGCCCTGCTGGATCGATTCATCGCGGTGGAGTTCACGCTGTCCGCACTCTGTGCCACGTGTGCGGCAGCTGCCTATTTCGGAACGGCGCTGATCGGGCAGGCAGGCGCCGTTATCTATTTCTACGCCATTGCGATCGGGATTCTGATCGGTGTAGAGATTCCGCTCGTGGCTCGGATGAACGAGGCCTACGAGGCGCTTCGGACAAACATCGCCTCGGTGATGGAGAAGGACTACTATGGCGCCCTGCTTGGGGGGCTCCTGTTCGCCTTCGTTGCCCTGCCGAAACTGGGACTGACCTACACGCCACTTGTGCTGGGGGCCGTGAATTTCTGTGTGGCATCGGTGCTGTTGTGGCGATATCGGGCGCTGCTCAGGCGACCCGCCTTCCTGATCGCGGGGTTCTGGTGCGTGGGCATCGGGCTGGCCGCACTCACAGTCCTGATCCGACCTATAATGCTGTTCGGGGAGCAGAGCAGGTACAAGGACCGGATCATCTACGAGGCGCAGACGCCGTATCAGCGGATCGTGATCACCGAGTGGAAGGGATATCATTGGCTTTACCTGAATGGCTCCGTGCAGTTCAGCACGTATGACGAGGAGCGCTACCACGAGCCGCTCGTTCACCCTGCGATGCAGCTGGCGAGTTCGCGAGAACGGGTGCTGATTCTTGGGGGCGGTGATGGGCTGGCGGCGCGGGAAGTGCTGAAGTATCCTGATGTGAAGCGGGTAACGGTTGTGGATCTGGATCCGGCCGTCACCCGGCTGGGTCAGACGCACCCCGCCTTTCTGGATGCGAATGAGGGGTCGATGAACGACTCGAGGGTGAAGATCCTGAATCAGGATGCGGGGCGATATCTGGAGGCATCAGCAGAGATGTATGATGTGATCCTGATCGATCTGCCGGATCCGAAGGGACCCGATCTGGCGAGGCTCTATTCGAAGGAGTTTTACGGGATCTGCAAACAGCACCTGTCGCAGAACGGCGTTGTAGTCACGCAGAGCTCCAGTCCCTTACACGTGCAGGAGGTCTTTCTCTGCGTGCGCCGGACGATGGAGGCCGCGGGGTTTGCCGTGTTGCCCTATCACAATGCGATACCGACGATGGGGGAGTGGGGTTGGAACATTGGCAGGAAGGCCGAGGTCATCTCGGGGGAACAGCTGAGGCGGCATGCTGAGCAGATCGACTTCTCGGGCGTGGAGACCCGGTTCCTGAACAGGGAGGCCATGGTTGGGATGCTGCATTTTTGGAAAGGGATGTTCGACGAGGCATCCGAGGTCGCGGTCAACAGAGAGTTTGCGCCAGTGGTCGATCGCTACTACAGGATGGCTGAATGGGGATTTTAGGAGCCGGTAGATCGTTGTTCAATTGCGGATTGGGGATTTCGGAATGAGGGCGCGGCATGGCTTTGGCAAAAGAAGCGGATGGTGAGGTGAGTCGATTGCGGAGCGGGGTTGCGGATTCAAAAGCAAAACAGGAAAATTATGGACGATTCGAATGGGGTAGAAAAAACCCTGGAATAGTCAATCCCAAATCCGCAATTATATTGCGTTTATCCGCCAGATGGGAGGATATTGCTAAATTGATATTCTTCGACGCTTTCGCCCACCGAGGCTTCGTATTCGTCTTCCCCCCATTGCTCGAGCGTGAGACTGAGGCTGCCTGACGCGTCGACATAGTCCCAGACGATAAATTCCTGTCCCGAACCCTCTCCGCCTTTGTAGAACTTGCCGGCTGCGGTCGACTCCCCCTCGTATTCTGTCCCTTCGAACGCGATCGACTCGGGCGGGTCGTCGTTCTCTTTCAGGTGGGCTTGCAGTCCGGTGTCGACATCGGCCAAAGGGACCTTTCGAGATAGAGTCCAGCTGACCGTATCGTCCTCCTCGCGTTCCAGGTAGCGTACTTCACTACCGGAGCTCAACTGCCACTCATCGACGCTGTCACCGTCGATATCGTAGCGATTCTGCGCTGTGACGCTCCAGGTCTTTAGGTCATAGTCGAGCAGATAGCCCGGTTTCAAGTCCGACAGGGTCAGATCCCTGAGCGGGTCGAATTCGGGTTCGGCGTTCTTTTTCTTGAATGGATTCCAGGGCATGTCGAACTAAGACTGCATCCCCATCTTGGCCTTGAGCTCCGCCAGTTTGTTTCCCGAACCGCCCTTGTCCTTCAATACGGCATCGATTTCCTGATCCACACTCTGGGAGGCCGCCGCCATTTCTCCGTAGGCCTGAGAAAGGGATTCATCCGCTTCGACTCGTTCTTTCATTCTTTCGAGCATCGACATCGTACCGGACGAGTCGACTTTGGCGAGCTGGCGGTTGATTTTCTTGGTAGCAGCGGCGGTTCGCGCCCTGGCACGAAGCGTGACCAAGTCGTTTTCGTAACTGGCGATCGTCGACTTCAGCTTTTCCACCTGGGCCTGCAGCTGCGTTGCTGTCGATTCCGTCTGCTGATGATCCTGCGTGAGGGTCGCCGCGCGATTCGTAGATTCCTCTTTGCGGCTGAGCGCTTCGGTTGCCAGGCGGTCGGCTTCGGATGCCTCAAGGTCCCCGTTCTGGGCCTTCTGCAGAAGAAGCATGGCCTTTCGCTCATAATCTGCAGCTGCCTTCTTGTTATCTTCCATCTGTTTCTTGAGACGGATGGCCTGACTCTTCACATCGGCCAGGCTGGTCATGGCGATATTCAGGTCTTTCTTCAGATCCCGAATCCCCTGTTCGGTCATTCTGATGGGGTCTTCAAACTTATCGATTGCAGAATGGACTTCGGCCTTTCCCACGCGAAAGACCCTCTGAAAGATTCCCATAACAAAACTCCTATTGGTTACTGAAGCTGAGTAGCTCTTGGGCGTTTTCGGCCAGTGCGAGGCCGAGGGCGTTTATCGTGCCTTCGATTTCGCCCCGATCGAGGGTGTCCAGGCGAAGCGTATCTCTGAAGAGGATCGTATTCGTCTCTTCATCGATGGCGAAGGCACCGTGAATGAGTGTGCGATTGATCTCGAGCAGTCGCCGGTAGATATCGGTACCTCCTGAAGGCACCGGCATGATGGCCTGTTCGAGGATGAGGATCGGTTCTTCACAGTCGACGATCAGTTTGTGAATCCCCCGGTCTTCGTCGCTGACGACGACCAGATGCTCCGCCTCAATCTCTTCCTCGATGGCAAGGTCGAGATCCTGAAGGAACTCCTTGACTTGGGTAAAATGCTCGGACATTAGAACTCCTCTTGTGAGTGACCTCTATTTCTGAAATCTGAAGACCGTCTATTAGATGCAAGAAGGCATCCGTGGGTTTCAACAAAGTTAGTGATGGGGTGAAGCGGAGTCAAGGAGTCCGGAAGGCCGAAGCCGATTGACTTTGCTCTGTGTCTGGTGTAGTTTCTACGCGTTTGGATGGGATGTTCACACGAAAGGGCAATCGTGAGTTCGCGTATCGAGATGCTGAAGGCCATCCTTGAGCGCCAGCCTGAAGATGAATTCGCTCAATATGCGCTGGCGCTGGAGTTTGTGAAGGCGGGAGAAGGGGAGCAAGCAGCTCGGCTCTTTATGGGACTCATTGATCGGTCTCCGGACTATTTGGCGACCTATTACCAATATGGCGTTCTTTTGATGGAATTGGGGCAGGAACCGGAGGCCGCCGACATTCTCAGGAAGGGCGTTGAGGTGGCAGATAAGGCCGGGGAGATGCACGCGAAAGAGGAGCTGTTGGAGGCCCTGGGCGACCTGGATTCAGGATGATCAACCCGGTTGCGAAACGTAAGGAAGGGACGACATGTACGGGATTGATTTGAGCGGCAAGGTTGCCGTGGTCGCCAGCGTTGCGAATAAATGGAGCATCGCCTGGGGGATTGCGCAGGCCTTGTATTCTGCCGGGGCAAAGCTGATCCTGCCTTACGTGGGGGATCGAGAACGCGGGAGCATCCAGAAGCTGACAGACCTGAAAGGATGGGGCGACGACGTTGTTATTCCTCCTGAAGCCTGCAATGTCGGGGAAGATGATCAAATCCAGGGCCTGTTCGATTTCGTCAAGAGCGAGGTCGGGCAGCTGGATTGCTTCGCACACTGCATCGCGTTCGCGCCCCGCGAGGCCCTGCAGGGTGCCTTTATGGAGACCTCGCGTGAGGCCTATCAGATCGCGCTGGATATCAGCGCCTATTCATTCGTGAGGATGACCCGGGCCGCCGCGTCCCTGATGACTGATGGCGGCACGATCCTGACGCTGACCTATATGGCCTCTGAAAAAGTCTTTCGGTCCTACAATGTGATGGGGAGTGCGAAAGCTGCGCTGGAACACGCGGTTCGACAGCTTGCTTATGAGCTTGGGCCCCGGAACATCCGCGTAAACGCACTTTCGGCAGGCCCGATCAGCACGGTCTCCGCGAGGGGCGTGAAGGGGTTCACCGATTTTCTCCAGATGTATCAGGATCGCGCGCCGCTGGGGCGGAACATCACCCAGGAGGAAGTCGGGAAGACGGGACTGTTTCTTTTGAGCGATCTTTCCAGCGGGGTTACGGGAGAGGTGCTGCACGTGGATGGGGGCTACAATATTATGGGGGCCTGAACCGATTTCCTTCGGACAGGACTCCTTTGACTCTGGCCGCGAAGGTCTCGGGCTCGATCGGCTTTTCCAGGACACGATCCTGCCGAATGCCAAGTTCGGCCAGCTCGCTGAGTTGGTTTTCTTCGAGAGATTCTGTGAGGACGAGGATGGGAAGTCGGCGGAACATCTGTTTGATGAAGGCGACGCATTCGGGGGCGCTGACCCCAGGCACGTCATAGCCCAGGATGACCAGATCGAAGGCTTTGGGGGCCTGATTCAGGCGCTCCAGCGCACGGCGACCGTCCGTGACGACGTCGATCTGGAGGTCGGGGTCGTCGAAGAGGACACGGGCAAGAATCATCGCCGAAACGGCATCTTCCGCCAGGAGGATTCTGGGCAAGATCGGAACCGTGGGATAGGTGATGGGGGCTTTGAGGACGTGCTGATATGACACGATCGCCCAAATATACACCAGACAACGCAGTCGCCAAAGGCGAAGGACGCCGAGATGGTTCAGATTGTGTAGATTTTGAAGGAATCGGTGCCCGGAACGGGTGGGGTCGGCTAGTTTTCTCGGGGATTTAACCCAAAGACATCGGTAAAGATCGAACGCTAAATGCCGATAGTCTATAGTGTTAAGCTGACCTCATTCCCAGACAAACAGGGACCCCCCTTCCCTAGGCGAAAGGGGGGCCGGACCAAGCGGCTTCCTGCTTCGACGGCTTGCCTCCCTGCTTTGCGCCGGTTCCGCATCCCCTTTAGGCGATTCGGCCTGCCGGGGGTGAGGTCGGCTTTGTTTTTTCCCTTTCCCCTTCTGTTTCACTTCCTGCGATTTTCTCCCCCATCATCCCGGATGAGGCGTGTGCGTCGGGCGTTCGGGTTCCCCGAGTCCGTCCGAGGGCTGCTTCCAGGGAAGGGAGTTCTACTCCCTATCCCCAGTATCGGCTTTGACTTGAGCAAACTTTAGTCCTTTTTCCAATTTATTTGAATGTTCACCGCTCCCACCCCGTCCCGGCCTTGCCGGGACACCCCGGAAAGCGTTTGGTGCGATTGTTAGAGTGCCCTCCTTGGGGGGGGGATTTAGGGGTGGGTCTGATGGGCAGAAACCCTATTGTGACCCACCCCGACCCAGGAGGGGATTTTGGTGATCACTGTTTGGTTATACGTCGTGAGTCTGGAGCCGATGACGTACTGCACTGCCTCCGGAATTGGAGTGACCGAAATCTATTATGACCGATCGGTTTCGCCGAAATACCCCTCCTCAGAGGGGACTTGGTGACCCGTAGCCCCGGCATAGGGGTTAAGTTTCTAAGAGAAGGAGAAGGCTATTTCTCAAGCTTTGACGGCAACGATGCAGCAGTATCCCATATGGCATCTCAGGCATCGGGATGCCTACAATTCCTTGATGGATATGCTTCTGAAGAACCGATCGCTGACCCGCGAGGATATCTCGGACGCTCCCGAGGTTCTACTGGACCCCCTTAAGATGCAGGACATGGACCGTGCGGTGAGTCGGATTCTAGATGCCCGGAGGAAGGGTGAGCGCGTGGTCGTGTTCGGCGACTACGATGTCGACGGGGTGACGAGTACTGCGGTATTGATGGACTTCCTCGAGCGTATCGGGATTGATGCGGTGGCCCTCCTCCCTGATCGATTTCGAGACGGCTACGGAATGAAGCCACCCGGGGTCGAGCGTGCTCTGGCAGAAGGCGCGCAGCTGATCCTGACGGCCGACAACGGCATTTCCTCGTTCGAGGCGATCGACATCGCGCGTGAGGCGGGCGTGGACGTCGTGGTGGTCGACCACCACCATCCGCAGGAACGACTGCCGGCCGCTGTAGCTATCGTGAACCCGAACCGATCGGATTGTGGTTACGCTTTTAAGGGTCTGGCGGCCGTGGGTGTTGCCTTTAAGGTGGTCCAGGCCGCTTCGATGGATCTAATGAGCCGTGAAGAGAGGGTGCCCTACCTGAATTCTCTCCTGGACCTGGTTGCGCTAGGAACCGTGGCGGATGTTGCGCCGATGGTTTCCGAAAACCGACTGCTGACCCGGAGAGGGATGCGGGTGATGGACAAGACGGCGAGACCCGGACTTCGGGCGCTCAAAGAGGTGGCGGGTTCGGCGGACAAACCTGTGAATACGACGGCGATCGCGTTCTTCCTCGGTCCCAGAATCAACAGCGCGGGCCGGCTAGGCTCAGCTGAGCTTGCTCTGGACCTTCTTCGGAGCCCGGACGAAGCCAAGGCTCAAGGTTTGGCCGAAGCGTTGAACGCGCTGAATGCACAAAGGATGGAACTGCAGAACGCGGGCATCGACGAGGCGCGCGGCCAGGTGGAAAGAGGTGAGCTGTTTCGGGACAGGATCCTGGTCGTTCCGGGTGAGGATTGGCATCTGGGTGTCATCGGTCTGATCGCCGGCCGTTTATCGGAGGCGTATGCGCGCCCATCGGCCATCTGCACAGGGGTCAGAAAGGACGGCACGTTTACCGGCTCGGCGCGATCTTCGGGCGGCTACAATATTTTCGAGGCGATTTTCAAATGCGCCGATCTGCTTAGCGAGTTCGGGGGCCACGCGGCAGCTGCCGGCTTCACGTTGCCGGCGAAGAACTTCGAGACCTTTCGCGACCGGCTGATCCAGGACGCCAATCAATCCCTGACGGATGAGGCGCTCACCCCTCGACTGGAGATCGATGCGGAGCTGGCTCCTTCTGACATCTCGCTGAGATCGGTGTCGCTCATCGATGCGCTGGAACCGTTCGGGCCTTTGAACGAATCGCCGTGCTTTATGGTGAAAGGGTGTGACATTCGCGCCGTGGATACGGTAGGTGATGGCGGGACACACCTCAAGATGAAGCTAGAGATGGATAAGCAGGTTCTCGGGGCGATCTGGTGGCGACAGGGAGACCTCGCCAAACTCCTCTCTGCGGGCAAACGAGTGGATGTGGCGTTTTCACTGGTCAAGAATACGTGGAATGGTTATCAGAAAGTGGAGCTTGAAGTAAAAGACATGCGGCCGTGTGAAAGACCGGGTACCGGGGAATAAAAACACGGGTACCGGGGAACGTGAGGCGTTGTGGAGTGCGGATTTGGGATTGCGGAGATCACGAAGGACACGAAATTCCACGAAAACCAGGAAACCATCATGGTAGGATATGCCTGAGCTCCGCAACTTCGAAGATATTCCACGCGCGTGGAATATTGGTCTAACTGCTCCTAGGAACAGTCTGCTCCTCTAGCGGCCTTGGCCTTCTCATAGTCGAAAAGCGCAAATGGGGCCTGCCGCATCCGCAACGAGATCATCTTTCCGAAGCCTTGATCCGCCTCCTCATTGAACTCGCGCCTGGGATATCCTGGCACCTCCACGGACAGGGTTCGATCGGCGCGGCTCTCCGAATCTGTGGCCGCGAAGCAGCGCTCCACCGCCCCCACGAGCACCTCTCCGATCACCCTCGATTTCGACAGTTGCCATGCGTAGCCCAGGCCCTCGAGCATCTGCGGGTTCATGGACACGTGCACCCAGATGTGCGGGCAGTTCGTGTAGCGAAACGTGCGTGTTTCCTCCACCCAGTATGAATCGATAACGTAGTGGGCAGCTCGAATGATGCAGCGCCTTACCCGCGGGTCGCGGGTGATCTGATGGTAGCGCTTGAGTCCAGCCATCAGCAGGCTGACCATGAACGCGGCGTTGCCCGTGTGGCGAGGCGGATCGCAGTAGCAGTGACCGGGCCTCAACATGCGCTCCCAGCCGCCGGACTCGCGCTGCCGTTCGAGTACGCGCTCGACCACGATGTGGGCCGCGTTCAGATAGCGTTTTTCGAGCGTGGCGCGGTAACCCGCGCACATATGGATCAGCAACCACCCCGGGTTGCGGCAGTTGGTGAAGTCGAACGTCTTGCCATCCACGGTCCCGGCCATGTTGTCGCAGGCGGCTCTGGCCGCGTCGAGCGCCCGCGTATCGCCGGTGAGACCGTGATACAGAAACAGGCCCTCGACCCACGTGTGTGCAACAGTTGTGGTCCCCTCAGTCTTGGCCATCTCTCGATAACCCTGCGGGTAATAGCCGCCGACGTGGCCCATGCAGTGCGCATACTGGCTGCCGACTGCGTCGAACTCGGATGACGCGTGACAGGTGTCCACGTCCACCAGGTGACGCGCGGCCTGCGCTCCGAGTTCGAACCACTCTGGCCCTCCGCCCCGGATGAATTCGTTCAGGAACACCCACGGCGTGTCGTATTCCAGGTTGCCCCAGTTGTAGCGCCGTTCACCGAACCAATCGCCGAAATTCATCATTCCGTAGGCCCGGCGTCTCTTCCGATCTGCGAGGAACTGCGCTCGAGCGCCCTCGCTCCAGTGCTCGTAGAAACCGGTGACTGAGGACCTGTACGCCATCTGGCCAACCGCGCCGCTTCGCACGTAGACTTCGGGTTCCGCACGGACGACCGGGGTCTGCAGGAATGCCCTTGCCTGCCGCTGGAGGTCTCGACCGCTGCCACGGGGCGCGAAGCCGTAGAACAGCTCGTGCGTACGCGACATCCCGCACTTGAATTTGTGTGCCCCCTCTGACAGGTGATAAAAGAGCCGGTCCTCCTCGACCCCGCCGACCCGGTAGTCCACATCAGAAACGTCCGGGCAGATACCGACCCCGATGCTCTTGCGACCGAGAGTGAGTCCTTTGGGATAGTTCTGCCAGAAATTCTGCACGGCGACGGCGCAGGCTCCCGCCTTCGTCTTAGACATCAGCAGACCGCTGTGGCGTCGACCTTCTTGTCGGCGCCGGCCGTCTGTAGAGAGTGTGAAGTGGTTGTCGAAATCCTGAAAGACAGACGTCGCCATTCCGGGTCGTGGAACCAGGCGCGTCGACAGCGTCAGTTCACGCACGTTCGTGAACTCGGCCGTGGTGTTGTCGTTGGTGAAGGTGTAGCTGACCCGAAACCACGCCTTGCCTGCATAGGCGTGGATGTACGCCGTCGAACGGAACATCGAACGCCCGCGCGAATCGAGGTGCCGGCACTCGACCTTCACTACCGCACGCAGCGGTCCTGCTTCCACGACCTCGATCCAGTCGACCTTGCCGCGCGAGGTGTAGACCTTGCCGTCCGCAGTCTTTAGTCTGATACCTCCCTTCGGCACGGCTTCGACTACCGTCGACCCATCTTCTAGCTGCACTCGACCGGGCAGGACAAACCCATTCCTCGGCACGAGGAGTTTCGCCGCGCCGGTGTCGATCTGCACACCACCCTTCGCGTCAATGGCCAGCGGCTTGCCGCGCGCAAGTCGCGACACGTCTCGGCCGTAGCGAAGAGTCACGTTCCGATCATTTGAGGTTAGATCGTGCTGAAAGTCGACGAGTAGCCAACGCACACTGCCGTCGGGCCACTGGCCGTTGGCGCGCACCTGAACCGGAATCGGCCGTCTGGACGAATCGAGCAGCTCGACACGCCTGGCATCGTAAAGATGTCCAACTGGAAGGGGAATCCCTGTCGTAAGAGGAAAGCGTTTTGCTTGCGCACCCTGGCGGACCTGAATCGTGAGCGCGATGCGCCTTGCTCTGAGGCCGGGGCGGCGCTTGGGCTTGGGCAATTTGAGGGGCCTCATCACTGACCTTGGGCAGGCCTTGGGCCGCCGCTTGAGCAGGGCAATCGACTCGATACGATAGGGTCGTTCGTTCGCCCCCGTCACGAGCCGGATGCTTTCGCCACCTTTGAGGTGAAGCGGCTCTTTGATGACGAACAGGTGTACTCGATTGTCGTTGGTATCAGCACAGGCTTCGGCCAGTTTCCGGTTGCCCATCCAAAGCTCGAATGGCTCGTCTCCTTCGGAAGCGTCCTGCATGGCCACCCCGAGAAAATGGCTGCCGGTGAAGGAATTCCCCATCTCGAGCGTACTGGGCGTGCGGGTCGCGCAGTGGAGCCGCTCGCGTACGATGGAGCGATTCCGGTACGCGCTGGACGTGTCGGACACGAATCCGTCGAGCGCATTGGCCTCAGCAGGGACCACGATGTTGCGGGGTCGCTGGAGCACGCGGTAGACCGCGCGCTCATCCGATACGGTTACGATGCCTGACACGGTGACTCCTTTAAACGCGATTGGGGAACCCCGAGCCTGAGTCAGGGTGCCCCAATTGAAATCGGTTCTTCGCACCTTGCAGGTCAGCTAGACATAGCCGCGTTCACTCAGCAGCTCTCTCAACCGATCCGGATCCTGATAGGATTCCCTGCAGACGTCGCTGATCTTCGAATAGCCGTAGCGCAGGGTCAGTCGTCTCAAAAGGGCGATGATGGAATCGGCGTTGCGGCTGTTTCGCTCCTCGTTCACAACGAAGCCGCGAATACATCTCTCCTCGAATTGCGTCACGGCCGTGGTGAGCATCTCCATGGCTTCGAGGATATTGAAAACGAACGTGCTCTCCCAGATGTTGATGTCCAGTTCACCGTGCTCCAGGGCGACCTGGCACGCCGCATTGGAGCCGATGACCTGAAATCCGGCCTGGATCAGAAATTCGGGAATCACAGGGTTCAGTTTCCCTGGCATGCACGTTGAGCCGGGCTGCATCGGGGGAAGCTCGACTTCCTGAAGCCCAGCCTCCGGCCCCGAACCCATCCATCGGAAGTCCTGACCGATTTTGATCAATCCACGCGCCAGGCCGTCGAGCTGTGAAGCGACGTTGGCCACGTCGTCCAGATTCTGTGCCGCATCGAACAGGTTGTCTGCTCTCCTGAACGCGGCGTCGTCCGTGACTTCGGCGAGTTCGGCCACGATCTGATCGAAGTAGGGTTCCGGCACATCTTCCGGCCTTCCAACGATCGTTCCTCCCAGGTTCACGCTGTGGAGCTCATCCACAGCTTCGCTTACCCTTCCGCCAGCTCGCTTCAAATACGAGGCATACCCGCCCAGCAGATCACCGAAGGTGATGTCGACCGCGTCCTGCAGACAGGTTCGACCGATTCTGCGCTGATCGCGGAGTTCATCCGCCCTTTTCTCGAGTGACAGTCGCAGCCGATCGAATGCGCTCTCGACCGCCGGCCACTGGAGGAGAATGGCGATGTGACACGCGGTGGGATAGACGTCGTTCGTGGACTGATGCAGGGAGACGTGGTCGTTCGGGTGGATGATCCGGTACTGTCCGCGCGTTCCACCCAGGCGCTCTTCGGCCAGGTTCGCCACGACCTCGTTCGTGTTCATGTTGGCGCTTGTGCCGCCGCCGCCGTGGAGGGCGTGGACGGGAAACTGATCGAAGTGCGGTTCGCTCAGAACCGACTTAGCAGCGTCGACGATCGCATTCGCTTTTTCTTGTGGCAAAAAACCGTTGCGGGCGTTCACGCGTGCCGCGGCCTGCTTGATGGCCATCAACCCTTCGATGAGGACGGGCAGGCTCCCGATCGTCCTCTGATTACCTGTGGGAAAGTTCAAGACGGCCCGCTGCGTCCATGCCCCGTATAGTGCCTCGGTGGGGACTTCGATTTCGCCGAGCAGATCGGATTCGGTTCGGGTCTGTTTCGAATTTGGCGGCATCTCTACTGTCCTTCTTGAGTGATGGGGAATATCAGACGACTCAAGATAATTCTTCGATGAATGTTTGTAACAAAATCAAATCCCCCTCAGTCCCCCTTTTTCAAGACTCTTCACCGAATTTAGGGGAGGGCATGAGCAGATTTCGAGGAAAAAGTGGCTATCTCTCCTTGCTCCCTAAGCTGTTCGTCCCACCCAAGAACCCCATGCCTCCGGCGGTCTACTTTTCTTGTCTCGCCACAAGAAAAGTAGACAAAAGAAGGGCGCCGCTCAAACGCCGCGGGGGCTCGGGCCGCGGCACCTCACCCTCAGTGGAAAGGACGGGGGCGGCAATCAGGGCGGGACTCCTGCCCCGCAGAACGCCCCCTATGGGACCGGCCCAGAGGGCCTAACCGCGTGGGAGGTAGAAGAACGAGGTTGCAAGGGAGTCGCACACCGCGGCCCTGATGACTTTGAGCGATGCATCTCGTGAGTTACAGAGACGCCGGCAGCGGGCGAGTCTAGAATTAGAGCTTAATACCTTAACCCCAACATTCGGCGAAGAACCTTTTTTAAAGGGGGAAGAGTAAGCTCTACACCTAAGGAATGTGCTGTGTTTGGAAAAGGGTCAGTCAGGAGTAATGGGGCATAGGTCGAGTCTATTGTTCTCGCTCAAGCCGAATTCTCACTGTTGAGCAGACGGAAGGAATAGAGTTCGGCGTCGCGCATGACGAATCGGAGCGCGCGGTAGGGCGCCCGGCGGGTCTTCCAATCGGCCTTCGCTTCAGGCGTGCGGACTGTTGGATCGCCCTTCCACGTCACTTCGTGACGTGTGGCGTCACCCGTGAAGACATCTGCGTCGTCCAGGGCATTTCCCGTTATGGCCTTTCCCGAAGGGTCGGTGACCTCGACCTTGATGTAGCCCTCGGGCCCGCAGGCCGCGTTGATGATCAGTCGGTCGCCGTAGGATCCAAACGGCTGCGTCTGGAGCAGTCCCTCGCGCACGCGGTGCGCCCCGAGGGAAACGAATCCTTCATTTCGCATTCTGGCCAGGCCGAGGTGGTAGCCGACGTGATCCCACCCTTTGGTCTCGGGGACATCCATGTTCTTTTCGTGCCCGGAGAACCACCAGTCGTGGTGGTTCTTCGACCCGCCGTAGTAAACGAACAGTTCATCCCCCACCACAACGGGTGCGGCAGAGACGTTCACCATGAATTCTTCCCAGGACCCGACCGGGCCCCGGTCCAACCAGGTGCGTCCCGGCGCGATTCTGTTCCAGTTTCTGCCGTCGCGGCTGTGTGCGAGTTGAACCGTGAAGGTGTTGCTGACCATGTGAAACACGGCGATGAATCCGAGCCACTGGCCCCCGAGCCACATCGGCGTCATGGTATAGAAGGAGTCGTCCAGGTTGTCGATTTCCGGATCGGGGGCGAGGACGGCGCGCGGCTCGGACCAGTTCAGGAAGTCGCGGCTTTCCGTCTGGAAGATGCGTCTGCGGTTGCGCCTGTTGGCCGGCCCGATCGTGTTGTCGAATCCCGGCCCGCCGACGACCAGGTCGTAGCTCGGGCCGCGGGTCCGGGGTGCGTTACCCATCCAGGGATGTCGGGTCAGGGCGATGTAGGTCCTGCTTGCAGGGTCGAGAGCGCCGACGAAGACGTCGCCGAGGTGGTCGCCCTGCTTCCCGAAGGAGGGCGCCTTTTCGTAGGGCGTCCAGTGAATGCCGTCGGGTGAATGGGCCGCACGCTTGATGGCCGAACTGTCTCCGCCCGGCGCCACGTATGTGTAGACGGCCTTGAACCGTTTTTCCGGGTCTTCTTCGAACGGGTCTTCTACTGCGTTCGTAGAGTAGACGGAACCATAGTCTTCGGTACCGAAGACTATGTTGGTGTCGTGACCGTCCTCCTTCTGGATCCCCATGGGGGGTTTGATCCACTCGACGCCATCGTCAGAGTAGGCATAGCATTGACGAAGCCGGGAGTGCTGCCAGTTTACGAGGCTGACGCCCGGGGCTCTCTTTTCCCGATCGAATTTCCAGCTCGTGTAGAGGCAGTGGATTCGCCCGGTCGCGGTGTCTCCCCAGACGTGGTAGCCGTTTCCCGTGAAGTAAGTCACATACTCCCACGGCTTATCGCTCTGGATGACCGGGTTCGCGTCACTCTTTTCGGGGCTGTGGAGCGTCCGGGTCAGATTGTGGACGGACTCGATGATTCCGTTGTCGAAGAAAAACTGGGGTTCGTCATCTATGTAGAGGGAGACGGTATCCAGGTCGGCCACGCGGCGGTTCCTTTCTGAGGAGGTTCTTCTACTCCTGACTCACGGCCTGATAGATTTCATCCATCCACGCGACCCGTTCAGCGGTGGAGTCGTTGCTCGGCGCGTCCCCACCGCCCCCCTTCCAATAGCCTTCACCCGCCTGCAGGGCGATAAGGTTGTCGCCGATGCGGATGGCCATCTCCCTGTATTTCTCTTCACCCGTGAGGGTGTAGAGGATCGAGGCCGCCCATCCCACCTTTCCGGCGCGCACGATCCGGAACAGGAAATCGCTCGCCACCTCCGCGCATCGCATGTATTCGATCGCGAGGTCCAACCAGGACTTCTCTGCTGTGGTCTGGAAGAGGCGGGCGAGGAACGCCCCGGCGATCCCCGGGTTGAAAAAGTTCTCGTCTCGGGTGGCGTCGCTGTGGAGGACATAGCGTGTTTCATCTTCGGGATCGGGTTCGGTCAGCAAGCCGTTCTCCCTGGTGTAGACGGTATACAGCCGCTCGGGGAAATCGGGCTGTGCCATCAACACGGTCTGGAGCCAATCTCCGACCGCCCCGGCGATCTCCATCCTCCCGGTGTAGAGAGCGGCCAGTCCGCACATACACGTGACCATCAAGTCCTGTTTTGTGTCGGGGTCACGGCCTGAGGGGCTCGCATAGAATCCCCCGGTGTTCGGGTCCCAGAAACGAGAGAGGAAGTCCATTCCTTTCGTCGAGAGATCGAACTGTCCGAGCCGGTGGGCCCCGATGACAACCCATGCGTTCAGGTAGGCGTAATTGTGTCCCAGGGCCATTCCACTCCGGGGGCCGAAGTCTCCGTCAACCGTCATCCCGTGATTTCGGATCCAGTTGCAGAGGCGATTGGCCGCGTCGGTGTGACCGCAGACCTGGAAGGCTCTCAGCGCTTTGTAGTACTCGTGGAGGTTGGGCGCCTCGGCGGGGAATGCGCCATCCTCTGCCTGCCGCGCAAGAAGGTAGGCGCCGCCTCGGTCTCTAGCTTCTTTGAATCGCGTGGAGGAGTCCATCCTATGCTCGCTTCTGGAAGAACGTATCTCGTATCTCGTGGGCTCGTCATTTCTCGAGCTAATTAGCTGCGCAGAATTCTTGAGTAACTGTATTTGTGAACTACAGGGTACATACCAACGAGATACGCTTCACGAGATACGAGATACGCATCTAAAGGTGGACGGCCTGTCCCCGGATGTTCGGGTCCTCTGCCTGGAGACGCTCCGTCGTAGAGGGGGGCGTCTTGGACACTGCATCCGGGCGGATGACGATTTTGCAGGCCTCGCCGGCGGACAGGAGCTCCAGGGCCTCATCTATTTCATCGAGTCCGATTTCCCGGGTAATGAGGGGGCGCAGGTCCACGACGCCACTTTCGAGGAGCCAACGCGTCTTGTACCAGGTGTCCCAGATTCGTCTACCATTGAGCGCGAAGACGGTGAGGTTCTTGAAGATCATGTTTTCCGCGACGTCGATCTCGACCGGATTGGACGGGATGCCGAACAGGGTCATCCCGCCTCCGTTCCGAACCGTGCGAAAGGCGTCGGTGATCCCTGCGGGCGCTCCACTCATCTCGAGGACGATGTCGACCCCAAAGCCTTCGTTAGAATCCAGAATCTGTTCTACGGCCTCGTCTTTGCTCCCTGGACAGACCGTGTGCGTTGCGCCCATCTTCTTCGCGAGCCCGAGCCGGTAGTCGACCGGGTCCACGGCGAACACCGCCGCAGCTCCAGAGGCGCTGGCGATGCCGATGCTGAACAGGCCTATCGGGCCGCAGCCGAAGACGGCGACGGTCTGGCCCGCGAGGTCGTGGGTGAGCGTCGCATAGACGGCGTTCCCGAAGGGCTCCTGGAGCGTGGCGATCTCAGGTGGAAGCTTCTCCCGGTCATTCTGCCAAAGGACTGACTCCGGAACGACCACGAAGTCTGCGAACGCACCGTCCCGATCCACGCCAAGGATCTGAGTCCGTGGACACATATGTGCCTGGCCCGTCCGGCATTGGAAACAGTGTCCGCACGTGATGTGACTTTCTGCAGAGACATAGTCGCCCACTTTGATCTGGTTCGTGAGTTCCCCGACCTCTACGACCGTTCCCGAGAACTCGTGTCCGACTGTTATCGGAGGCTTGATGCGCTGCTGGCTCCATTCGTCCCACTTCCAGATGTGGAGATCGGTGCCGCACACGCTCGCGGCTTCGATTTCTACGAGCGCATCGTAGGGGCCGGGCTGGGGTGTCGGGATCTCTTCCACTACGAGCCCAGCGCCGGTTTCGGCCTTTCGGATGGCCTTCATCACCTTCGGAATCTGTTTGTCCACGACTCTAATCCTTTCCACAAAAAAGTCCCAGTCGCCAAAGCAGACCGGGACAGAGCAAAGAGACCCGACTAGAGGCCGGGCTCTCGGCGGCTTTTTAGCAGCTTGTTTAAAGTGGCTGCAATATGCCCCAAATTGCCACTCCTGTCGTATTAAAGTAATGATCCGTCAAGGCGCTGTCAACAGTTTGTTCAGCGGGGTCGTCAATCTCTAATATACTGGTATTTCACGATTTGGTATTGACACCCCCAGACGCTTTGCTTAACGTTCTAAACTTGCTGAACTTACCCTGGGAGAAGACAATTTGGTCCGTTTTGGCGCGATCATCTGCCTGATTTTGACCCTGGTTCCCGAGAGGGGCGAGGGGGCGGCATCAGGGGTGGGATTCGTCCTTCTTCGAGAAGGCATCGGAGCCAGAGCGGCCGCCATGGGAGAGGCCTACACCGCGGTCGTGGGGGACCAGGCCGGTTCCTTCTGGAACCCGGGCGGGGTTGCCGCGCTGTCCAGAAAGGATTTTCTGGTTTCGCATCACAGCTCGTTCCAAGGGCTCCGGCAGACGTACGCGGGTTGGGCGTATGGAAACGGCAGACGGGGGATCGGGATAAGTCTGGGTGTTCACTCGATGGGAGACCTCGAAACGCGAACCGGACCGAGCGCGGAGCCTCTCGGTACGTTCAGCATTTTCGAATCGAACGCGAGCTTTACGGTTTCACAGCGATTCGGACAACGGCTCTACGTCGGAACCAATATTCGTCTGCTTCACGAGGCGATAGGCTCGGATTCGGCGTCGGGCTTCGCCGTGGATCTGGGCTTCATCTATCGCACCCCGATAGATGGGGTGACATTGGGCGCGGCTCAGCGAAACTGGGGGCGCACGGCAAGGCTGGGTCAGGAACGGGTGCCGCTTCCGCGGACGATACGCCTGGGAGCGGCCGTTGTTAGAGGGCCGATCACTGGATCTGTGGACCTACGCTTCCCGAAGGACAGTGACAGGGGCGTGAATCTGGGGGCAGAGTATTCGCATCGGGAGGCAATTTTCATCAGGATGGGATACCGGTCCGGCAGTGATACAAGGGACTTCTCCTACGGCTTCGGCGTTCGGCGCAGGAACTGGCGCGTTGGATATGCCTTTGTGCCGTCATCCTTGGGGTTCGGAGGATCGCACCGCATCGGAGTCGGGATCAGATAAGCGGACAGCGGACGGCCGACAGCAGACGGCGACTGAAACAGGCTACCGAATCCGGCGCCCGCTGTCCAATTGATGGCCTCGCCGCGGAGGCACTGACGCTGGGAAGAATTCCACAATGGATATTGATGAACGATCTCAGAAAACTGAAAAGTATATTAATTTTTGACGCTATATTCCATTATTTACACCTATTTATAGGGATAAAATTCCACTTGAGTGGGGAGAGCAGCGGAGTTGAAGGATGAACGGAGAGCCTGAGCGAACAGAACTCGGCCGGGGCGAGGTCTACTTTGAACATGTGGGATCATCCCGGGCTTCTCAGGACCGGATGTGGGTGCACCTGGTCCTGTTTCTTTTGACAGCATATACGACCACTCTTGCGGGCATGCAGTTGGCGCTCAGCACAAAGTTGACGCTTCATCCAGAGGAGCTTCGGCCCGGTCTCGACAGTTTATGGATCCTCCTGGATCCCAATTATCTCGTTCTGGGACTGCCGTTTTCGGCGACGTTGCTGATGATCCTGGGGATTCACGAAATGGGGCATTACTTCGCGTCCCGAAGGTGGCGGGTGAGGGCGACACTTCCATTCTTCATCCCTTTTCCGTCGATCATCGGCACACTCGGAGCGGTGATAAAGATCAAGTCCAGGATTCCGAACCGCCGCGCGCTCTTCGACATCGGGGCGTCCGGACCTCTGGCAGGATTCGTGGTGGCCGTCGTCGCGCTCGCGGTTGGCCTCCACCTTTCTGATGTCGTGTCCCATTCAAAGCTATCCGGGGATGTGCTGGTGTTCGGCGACTCTATTCTCACCGCCTGGCTGGGCCAACTGATTGTCGGCGACCTTCCGGAAGGCTACGACGTGTTCATCCATCCGATAGGGTTCGCGGGTTGGCTGGGCCTTTTTGTGACAGTTCTAAATTTGCTCCCGATCGGACAGTTTGATGGCGGCCACATCATCTACGCGATTTTCGGAGGTCGGCACGAACTGATCTCGAAGGGTGCCGTTGTTTTTCTGGGGTTGTTCTGGGCCTTTGGTCCCCCTTACCATTGGCTGACCACAGAGTCGATTGCGGATGCGTGGATCGCCTCCCGGTGGCACGGCTGGCTCCTGTGGATGTTCATCGCGATGATGCTGGGGCGCCGCCACCCGCCGCCGCTCGATCCCCACACGGAATTGGACCCGCCGCGCAAATGGATTGGGTATCTCTCGCTGGCGGTCTTCGTGCTCTGTTTTATCCCGAGCCCAATCCGCATTGGTTCGCCCTAGACCAGATTCTGTCTCCCGAATCGACGTCGTGAATCCCCTCACGGCTGATTTTTCGAACCGAACTCCCCCTCCCCCTGTTTCTTTCCAAGTGAAATTGGAGCGACGCTTTTCGCAATGATCTTCCTAGGAACACGTCGAGGCAAGGCGCGTCGGCGCACATCTTCGAGATCTGCTTCGCGCCCTGCGAAACAGATGGCTCGAAAGCGTCGCGACACGACCGTCCCTGCCTGGTCATTGATCTCAGCGCTGATCGTGGTGGCTGGCGGGTTGGCGATCTGGGTCTGGGCACCGGCCCGCGACGTGTCCGAATTGCCCGAAGTGATTCAGCATATAAAGCCGCTGCATCTGACGCCTGCATCGTTCGCGGACTCTTTAGCGGTGCGGGCTCCGGACGTGTTGGCGGGTCTGGGGGTGCCTGAGGGTGAGGTTACTTCCAGCCGACTTCCCGACCAGAGGGGGAGCGAGATGCGGTGGGAGATCTCCTCCGATGTTCCGAGTGACCTGCCACTGACCGTATGCAACCTGGAGATCTCTCTGATGGCGAAACGGTTCGGGGGGGCCGTTCTTGATGCCAGAGTGGACCTTTCAGGTCGGACCCTCTCGATGCTCCTGGGGTTTGACGGGGAGGGGACAAATCTGGTCACGCTTCGGCGGAACCCGAATATCAAGCGTACGGCGGGCCGCATCGCGATTATCGTTGATGATTTCGGAAACCAGTCCGAGGATCTCATCGAGGGGTTCTGTCAACTCGATGAACCCTTGACCCTGTCGATTTTTCCTGGAGGCGAAAAGGCGGAATGGATCGCCGAACAGGCGGTAGCAGGGGGACACAGCGTGATGATTCACCTGCCCATGGAGCCGATCGATTATCCGACACGCAATCCTGGGCCCGACGCCATCTTTCTGGATTATTCGGAGCAAAGGGTACGTCAGATTACCCGCCAGGCCCTAGGGGCGGTACCGCACGCTGCCGGGTTCAACAATCATATGGGTTCACGCCTGACCCAGGATGCGCTTGCGATGAGCTACGTGCTGGCCGAGGCAAGACAGCGGGATTTTTACTTCGTGGATAGTGTGACGTCTCCAAAGTCTGTCGCGTATGATGTCGCTCGCGAGATGGGGCTTTCCTGCGCTCGAAATACGCGCTTCGTAGACCTCGTAGAAGAAGTTCCGGCCGTGGAAGATGCCGTGATGAAGCTGGCAAAGCAGGCGAGGCAGGAAGGCACCGTCATCGGCATCGGACACGCCAAGGCCCCGACGCTTTACGCGCTGCAGCGAATGATGCCGGAACTGCGCAAACAGGGGTTCGTCTTTGTTACGGCAAAGCAGGCGGTGAGGTAGCGATCTTGACTTGATTTTTTTCGGTTGGTATATTTGCTTGGGTATAGGCGATCAAAGGCCTTTCGAGGAGGTGTCTCATCGGAGAGGGCCTGTTCAGGTTTGAAGTTGCTGCTGTTGATTCTGAAACGAACGCTCGAGCAGGGGTCCTCCACACGCCGCACGGCGCAGTAGAGACCCCGGTTTTTATGCCGGTCGGCACACAGGCAACGGTGAAGGCTCTGGGACAGCAGGACCTGAAGGATCTAGGTGCCCGGATCATCCTAGGAAATACGTATCATCTCTACCTGAGGCCGGGGGCGGACACGATCGCAGAGGCCGGTGGCCTTCACCGGTTTATGAGTTGGGATCGTGCCCTGTTGACGGACAGCGGCGGATTTCAAGTTCGGAGCCTGGCTTCGCTGAACGAGATCACTGAAGAGGGAGTCCTCTTCCAGTCTCACGTAGACGGTTCTCGCCATCTGTTTACACCCGAAGAGGTCATGCGTCTTGAGCACAAGCTGGGCGCCGACATCATCATGGCCTTCGACGAGTGCACACCCTACCCCTGTGATCGTGCGTACGCGCAGGAGTCGGGCGAGCGGACGCTCAGATGGGCAGACCGATGTGTGAAGGCATATGATGCCTTGGGTCGAAAAAGTGAGACCGGGGAATCTCAGGCACTGTTCGGAGTGATTCAGGGGAGCACCTACCTTGAATTGCGAGATCGGTTCACAGAAGAGATGCTTGCCTTCGATCTTCCGGGATATGCCGTGGGCGGCGCCTGTGTTGGGGAACCAAAGGCGATGACCTGGGAGGCGGTAGAGAGTATCACCAGTCGCGTTCCCAGGGATACGCCGAGGTATCTGATGGGATGCGGTCCTCCGGAAGATCTCGCGGGCGCAGTCTGTCGGGGAATCGATATGTTTGACTGTGTGATGCCTACTCGCAACGCCAGGAACGGGACGGTATTTACACGCCAGGGCAAGATGAGCATGAGGAATGCAAAGTACGCGAGGGATTTTTCTCCGATCGATCACGATTGCAGTTGTTATACCTGTCAGAACTACTCGCGTGCCTACATTCGACACCTGCTTCACGTCAACGAGATCCTCGGTTACCGGCTGACGACGATTCACAGCCTCCACTTTTATCTGGAACTGATGAGAGAGATGAGAAACGCCATCCTGGCCCAGCGGTTCGGTGCCTGGTACGAGACATTTCAGCATCGGTATCTCGGCGAAGCGGCGGTTTCGGTCACATCCTAGCGTTCGGTAGAACGCGATAAGGAGGGTGTTTTGTTCGGAGTTCAAGACGTTCTTGCTATGGGTGGGGAACCTGGGTCAGGAGGGACCTCCGGCATCCTGGGCATGTTCCCTTTTATCCTGATGTTTGTCGTGATCTATGTCTTGATCATTCGCCCCCAGCACAAGAAGCAGAAGCAGCAACAGGCCATGGTCGATGCTCTGAAAAAGGGAGATCGAATCGTTACCTCGGGTGGCGTCCACGGCACGATTGTGGGTATAAAAGAGAAGGAGGGCATCCTGGTCGTGCAGGTCGCCAAGGATGTCAGGATCGAGGTTTCTCGGGGATCGGTCTCGCAGGTGGCCGAAAAGAAATCGTGAAGGAGGTGGGCTTCGGGCATTGAGACTGGTGTTTATGGGAACGCCCGACTTTGCGGTCCCCTCGCTGGAGCGACTTGGGCAGAGTCCACACGACCTTGCCTGGGTGGTCTCGAGGCCGGATCGCCGAAAGGGACGCGGACTCGAGGTGACTTCCCCTCCGGTCAAAGAGGCAGCAGTGAAGATGGGCCTGACGGTGCAGCAGCCTGAGTCGCTCGACGATCCAACATTTCTCGCGTCACTGCGAAAGCTGAATGCAGATCTTTTCGTGGTGGTGGCCTTCGTAATTCTCCCAAGGTCGATTCTCGAAATCCCGAAGCTGGGTTCTGTCAACCTTCACCCTTCTCTGCTGCCAGGGTACCGCGGCGCCGCGCCGATGCAGTGGGCGATCATCCGGGGTGAAAGGGAAACCGGGCTAACTACATTTATACTACGGTCTAAAGTGGACGCCGGCGACATCCTGATTCAGCGTCGAGTCCGGATCGATGCGGATGAGACGTATGGGGGACTTCACGACCGGTTGAAGCTTCTAGGGGCGGACGTCGTTCTGGAGACCGTTGATGGGCTCGCGACGGGTCAGGTGACCCCCAGACCTCAGACGGAGGTCGGCGTGAGTCGCGCTCCCAAGCTGGAGCGGGAGGATGCGAGGATCGATTGGCACCAGGACGCGGTGTCGATTCGGAACCTGATCCGGGGGACGAACCCGATTCCGGGTGCGTTTACAGATTGGAGCGGAGGGGTGTTGAAGGTACATCGGGCGGCTGTTCGTGCTGAGGGCGGGGCCCCCGGGGAGGTCTTGTTCGCGGATGCTGGAGAAGGGATCGTCGTGGCCGCAGGAGCGGGTTCGCTCCGTCTGGAGGAAGTCCAGCCGTCGGGAAAGCGAAGGATGAGCGGCGATGCGTTCGTTCGCGGCCAGCAGATTTCACCCGGTGAGCGAATGGGAAGGGCGAACGGAAACGAGGCAGCGGATCTATGAAAAAGAGGAACGCATAGTGTCTGACACCCCGTTCAAGATCGGGATGTACCTCGGAGAACTCAGGCTCCCCCTTGAGGCTGCCATGGCAAAAGCGGCTGAAATCGGAGCGGACAGTGTTTGGTATGACCGTCTGCCCGGCGATTCGCCCATGGTCGAGATGACAGATCAGGAAGCGGATCGCGTGGCTGAGCTCAGCGCTGAACACGATCTCGAAATCTTCGCTGTCGGCGCCAGCGGATCGTTCAAGAAGGTCCACTTGTGCGACCTGGACACCGAGCGCCTGGATGAGCACCCCGACTTTGTTCGGGAACTTAAGGAGCTGACCCGGGCGATGCAGATCGCCAAACGGCTCGGAGTATCGACGGTAAGCACTTTCACCTTCGCGTGGCCGGGAGAATATATCGGGGGAAAGCCGACGTGGCCGATGCGCTGGCTGACGCGAGGCGGCGTGATTACCGACAGCGATATGGACAAGTTGGTCGTGATATTTTCAAGGGTATTGGAGGAGGCGGAGCAGTATGACGTGAATCTTGCCCTCGGTATGATGCCCTGGAATTTCACGAACACAACGGGCAATTTTCGCCAACTCGCGGAGCGCCTTGGATCCAGACGGATCAAGGTGATGTGGGGTCCGTCCGACAACTGGAACAGCGGCGAGCGGGATGTCGCGACCTCTGGCTTCGATAATGTAAGCCCCTACCTGCACGGACTTCATTTAAAGGACCTCCGGGTGATCGACGGGCTTCGGAACGATTTCGAATACTGTCCGATCGGCGAAGGGGATGTAGACTACCCTACCATCTTTCGTACGCTTCGGGACCATCAGAGCGACGTCGTGCTGTCGCTTTCTACCCATTTTCTGCCGCCGAGCGGATCTGCAGAGGAGGCGATGCGGATCAACTACGCCAACCTTCGTCGCCTGATCGATGCGCTTTAGAGACGTCGTGTAGGTAAATTATTGTTTCAGGAGGCTGCACGTTATGTTTCCGTTCTTTTTCGACCCCACGATGATGCTGGTGATCCCCGGGTTCATCCTGGCCGTGTGGGCGCAGTTCAGGGTGAAGTCCACATTTTCCAAGTTCAGCCAGTACGGGGCCCGCTCGGGGAAAACCGCCGATGAGGTCGCACGGGACATTCTGGACCGAATGCAGGTGCCGGTGAAAGTAGAGCACGTGAGTGGCGACCTGAGCGATCATTATGATCCAAAGGATCAGATCCTGCGTCTTTCTGACAGCACTTACGGATCCGAATCGCTTGCAGCGATCGGCGTGGCGGCTCACGAGGCGGGGCACGCACTCCAGCACGCCCGGGGGTATTTCCCTCTGTCGCTTCGTACGAACATCGTGCCGGTCGCGAATTTCGGATCCTGGCTGGGCATGCCCCTTTTCTTCATCGGGTTCATCTTCCAATCCGGAATGCTTGTTGAACTCGGGATCCTCTTTTTCTCGTTCGCTGTCTTCTTCGGATTGGTGACCCTCCCGGTGGAGTTCAACGCGAGCAGCCGGGCCATCAAGATCCTGAGAGAAGGTGGATATCTCACCGAGCAAGAGGTGCCTGCGGCCCAGAAGGTGTTGAATGCGGCGGCCTGGACGTACGTCGCCTCGGCGCTCGTGGCGATACTTCACCTTTTGAGGCTGTTGATCCTGTCCGGGATTCTCGGTGGACGTGATGATTGAAGGCCGTCGTTCGTAAAGACCGGGTATCGGGAAACCAAAACACGGGTACCGGGTACCGTAAATTCAACTGCGGATTTGGGATTTCCGATTGAAGGGCATGGATCACCGCAGAAAGGCAGAAAGCACAGACAATTTAGGCAAGATCCTGAAGATGTTCGGCAAAGGAATCGCACGACATGTATGACGTGGTGACATTTGGCGAGGCGATGGTGAGGCTGTCGCCGCCGGAGTACCGGCGGTTGGAGCACGCAACTCGTCTGGATGTAGAGGTCGGCGGTGGAGAGTACAACGTTGCCGTTGGCTGCGCGCATCTGGATCTCAAGACGGCCTGGGTCTCGCGGCTGGTTGAC
Organism: Candidatus Latescibacterota bacterium; assembly: GCA_965248435.1. Classification (GTDB taxonomy): domain Bacteria; phylum Latescibacterota; class UBA2968; order UBA2968; genus CBDFJH01. The sequence continues at coordinate 2,884,863 of OZ252100.1, read as the reverse complement.
AACTGGTCGGGGTGGCTGATCCGAAACAAAGGCCGCGAGCACGGGATTGATATGTCGAACATCGTCTGGGTGCCGTTCGACGGCATCGGCATGGAGCGAAACGGGTTTAATCACGTCGAGGTGGGCGTGGGACCACGCGCGAGTGCGGTGACGTATGACCGTGGACATTCGGCCATCTCCAACATCAAACCAGGGATGATGAATTGGAAAGCGGTCTTCGCGAAAACACGCTGGTTTCACGTAAGCGGGATCACGCCGGCGCTATCGGATGGCGCTTCGGCAACGACCTTGGAAGCACTGAAGGCCGCCGATGCGGCAGGCGTGACGACGAGCTACGACCTGAACTTTCGTTCGAAGTTGTGGACCTCGGAAAAAGCGCAGGAGACGACGAAGCAGTTCATGCCGTTGGTGAAGGTCTTGATCGGGAACGAGGAGGACTTCGAAAAGGTTCTGGGGTTGAGGGCCGAGGGGGCTTCGGAGGATTACAGCGCGCTCGATCCTGAGGGCTACAAGGGGGTCGCGCGGCGTGCGGTGGAGGCCTATCCGAATGTCGAATATGTGGGGACGACACTGCGGGTGGCGAAGACCGGGCTTTTGAACGACTGGAGGACGCTGCTGTTCGACTCGGAGGCGTTTTATCTGTCCCGCGTGTATGAGGACCTGGAGATCGTGGACCGTGTGGGCGGTGGAGACAATTTTTCGGCCGGCGTGATCTCCGGACTGCTCGACGAGAAGGGTCCGCAAGCCATCGTTGATTTTGCCGGGGCGTATTCAGCCCTGGCACATACCTTTCCCGGGGATGTGAACTGGGCGACGCGGGCTGAGGCGGAAGCGGCGATGAAAGGCGGTGGGGCGCGGATCCGTCGATAGGAAGCAGCTGCGAAGCGCGGGAATCACGACTCCTGTGCAAGCGTCGTACAGAATGCTCGGAACGTTCCGGGCATTCTTTCTAGGGGGAGGTAAGGAGATGCCTGGCGTGCTGGATCGGATACTGGATTGCGGCGTGGTCGCTGTGCTCCGCGCCGACTCATCCTCAGAGTTGCTCGACGTTTCGAAGGCGCTGCGGGAAGGCGGGGTGGTGGCCATCGAGGTGACGATGACCGTACCGGGGGCGTTGAAGCTGATCGAAGAGGCAGCGTCGCAGATGCAGGATACGATCGTTGGCGTGGGTTCTGTGCTGGACCCGGAGACGGCCCGGTCGGCGATCCTGGCGGGCGCGGAGTACGTCGTGAGTCCGATTTTGAACCTGGACGTGATTCAGATGGCCAAACGCTACGGCAAAGTTGTGATGCCCGGGGCATTCACCCCGACAGAGATTCTGGCGGCGTGGCAGGCCGGAGCGGATGTCGTGAAAGTCTTTCCCGCCTCAGCAGGCGGACCCTCCTATTTCAAGGATATCAAGGGACCCCTTCCTCAGGTTCGCCTGATGCCAACGGGGGGTGTTGACATCAAGACGACACCCGAGTTCATCAAGGCGGGTGCGTGCGCCGTTGGGGCGGGGAGCGCCATGGTGGACAAGGCCGCGGTCGCCAACCGGGATTGGAAGAAACTGACGGAGACGGCGAGCGGTTTCGTTGAGGCGGTACGCAAGGCACGAGAAGGCGCATGAGCCAGCTGAAGATCGGCGTGGATCTGGGGGGCACGAATACGCGAGCCGGTCTCGTGACCGAAGAAGGAGAGATCATTGGCCGCCACCGATGCCCGACGCGGCTCGACTTAGGAAGTGATGGGGTCGTCGAGGGCATCGTCGCTTGCGCAAAAGAAGCGGCGAAGGCGGGTGGGTTCGCGCTCTCCGATGTCCGGGGGGTTGGCGTCGGTTCTCCGGGTCCGCTGGACCCCTTCGATGGGGTGATCATCTCTCCGGTGAACCTGCCCTGCATGCGCGGTTTCCGGCTGAGAGAGCGAATGGAGGAGATTCTGGAGCTGCCAGTGGCGGTAGACAACGATGCCAACGTCGCTGCCCTTGGGGAACAGTGGAAGGGGGTCGGGCAGGGCATCGACCACTTCCTGTGTATCACGCTGGGCACCGGAGTCGGTGGGGGTTGGGTGGTAAACGGCGCATTGATGCGCGGGTTCAACGGGAACGCGGCAGAAGTGGGTCACATGTCGATAGATCTGAACGGCCCCCGCTGCAGCTGTGGGAATTATGGATGCCTCGAGATGTATGTCTCCGCCCCCGCGGTCGTGCGACGGGCTCGAGCACGACTCGCCGAAGGAGGTGTCGAAACGAGTCTAGATGCCGAAGGTTTGACGACGAAAGTGATTGCGGAAGCAGCGGAAGCGGGTGACGCCTTTGCGACGACAATTCTGGAGGAGACAGGCTTTTTTCTGGGCGTAGGTGTGGTGAACCTCGTGAGCGTGATGAATGTAGACGTGGTCGCGCTCGCCGGCGGCCTTGCATTGGCCGGGGCACGCATCCTGGACCCAGCGCGTCGAACCTTGATGGAACGCGGAGCGACGGGCGTCAAGGAGTCTGTAAGGATCGTCAAGGCTGAACTGGGAGATGATGCAGGTATTATGGGTGCGGTTCGGCTGCTAATGGAGAAAACTTGATAGCCGGGTGCAGGGAAAGAAAAGCACGGGTGCCGGGGCTCGGGAAACGCTGGACTTCATTTGCTGAATAAGAGGACAGTATCTCGCGGAATGGAAGATTGCTGAAGATTCTGGTCGTCATTTCGGTGCTGTTTTCTGTGAGCGAGACCTGGGCACAGGAGGCGGGATCTGCGCAGGCGGACACGGCGCGGCAAGATAGATCTCCAACCGGGGCGATGCTGCGGTCGCTTGCCCTGCCGGGCTGGGGCCAGTTTTACAACCAACGCGTGATCAAGGGAAGTGCGATCGCCGCGGCAGAAGTGGGCTCTGCTGCTGCCTTTTTTGTCGACAGATTCAAGGACGATGAAGGACGTTCCACATCCGATCGCAACCTGGCTCTGATCGCGATGTTGGGTACTCTCTTCTACAGCGTGGTGGACGCCTATGTGGATGCACATCTGGACGCTGTGGAGTGGGCAGATGTTGAAGTTGGACCTTCGGAAGCGCAGCAGAAGTTGAAATTACGCTTGAGGATAGAATTCTAAAGACAGGGCCGGCTGTTTTTGTCCGGTGACGGTGACCTCCGCACGTGATCATTCCGACTTCTCCGCCTGCGCTATGAGCGACTTCAGGTTGGAAACGTTGATTCTCATCGCATCTTCTGCCGATCCTCCGGGCGGAAGGAAGTGCGTGGCCACCGCAAGTAGTGCGTCGCAACGCTCGTTGCGCAAGTTCCGGAGAATCGTCAAATAGTCGACGTCCCCTTCTCCGATCGCTCTGTAGTCAAACTTGCAACGAATCCCATCCGTGACGTGCAGGTCTTTGATGTGAAGGCTGTGAAGGTAAGGCAGCACGTTGCGGAAGCCCGCCGTTGAGACGTCCCACTCTCCACAGTTCAGATTGTCCGCAGGTCCCCATCTGACTTTGATTCTCTGAGACCCGAGACGCTCCGCCAGGACTTTGAAATTGGTCGTCGTGTTCGTGTAATTCCAGGCCATCTGGGAAAGCACGATGTCTAAGTCGTAGTGTTCCGCCTGCTCCAGGACGAGGCTAAAGGCTTTGGCCAGCTTCTCCAGGTCGACTTCTGAGATGATCCCCCCACGGGTTTGCCAACGCATCGGCCAGGTCGGCTTCCCGGCCGAATACTCCCCGGGCCAGGCGAACGTAAAAGCCTCCACTGCCCTGACGCCTAACCTCCTTGCGATTTTCATGGCTTTGACGAGGTCACAGAACGCTTCTCGAAAAGATGGATCGTCCTGAAGTGTCTCCAGGTTCAAGTTGGAGAGATGGATTTCCTTAAAGGGAGCGCCAGGGCTGATGGAATGGAGTTTGAGTCCGAACCGCGCGATGCGATTTCCCAGGTTGTCGATTTCCTCGTCGGTGAGATCTGCGATCTCCGGTTCCCACTGCAGCCGGTTGAAGCGGACATATTCCATTCCGAGGTCTTTGGCGAGCGCCAGCGCATCTTCCAGGGGCATCCGGAGTTCGTGGATCGACATCCCCAGTTTGAATCGATATCTCTCTGCTTTGGGCTTGGGCATGAGGAGGCAAGATCTCAGGACGGAAGTTCCTGAGCGGTGCGTAGAAGTGGAGGGGGTGAACAGCTGAGGGTGACGGGACGTTGTTCGGCAGGGTGAGTGAAACAGACCTGGTGGGCGTGGAGATGATAGCCGCAGTCTCCCGGCAAGGGCCGCCTCTGGTCTGGTTCCGAATCGATGGGACGTCCGCCGGGTCCGTAGAGGGGATCTCCTACGAGGGGATATCCTGCCGCCGCGAGGTGTATGCGGATCTGATGGGGGCGGCCCGTCAGGATGTGGACTTCGAGCAGTGTGCGATGTTTCTCCAGATCGCGGTGAAGCACCCGACATTCCGTGTGCGAAGGTCGGCCTTCGGGAGCAGCGGCATAGAGGTAGCCGATTCCGGGGTGAGAGATTCTGCCAATGGGTGTCTTTATCGAAAACGTTTCGCTCACGGGGATCCCACGTACCAGTGTCCGATAAATTTTTGTGACGCGGCCTTCGCTAAGGTCCTTCGACAGGGACCGTTTTGCCAGAGGTGTAGATGCGAAGAGGATGATTCCGGACGTTCCTCGTCCCAGACGATGGAGGGGTGAGGGAGGAGGCCGATCCCTGTAGCGGTTTCGAACAAGGGACAACAGTGTGTTTTCGAGGTGGTGGCCGCCGGGGAGGACCGGGAGTCCGGAAGGTTTGGCCACAGCAAGGATATGGTCATCTTCGTGGAGAACCGCGAAGGAACACGGGACGCTTGGCTCCTGCCACGGGGCGCGGTGATAGGCCAGGACCTGGCCGGCGGAAAGCAGCGCATCCGGGGTGGTGCGTTCTCCGTCGAGGTGGACCTCGCCGGTCTGTATGCGTTTTCTCCAGGCGGCCTCAGACGAGTGCGTATGTCGCGACGTATAGAACTCAAGGACCGATTGGCCGGCAATATCCTGCTGGATCCGATCGGTGTAGACCCATCCGTGATTGAGGGTCTTCCGTCGCGTGATCGCGGTTTCCATGGTGCAAATATAGGATAAATACCGATTCCCCCCCCGTCCATTCAATCACCAGGCCTGTGAGCATCGCTCACTGGCCTCTTTTGTCTCGTGACAGGTTACAGAAGTGAAAGAGATGTCCTGCTGGAGATCGCAGGTGAAACTGCGAATTCCTGGGGAGATTTCTGTTGATGGTCAACAACGCCTTGTGATTAAATGGGATAGTGGTAGCGGATGCGGGTAGACGGTGAGTGGTATGGGGGTTGCTCAGTGGCTGGATCACGGAAGCCATGGCTAGATGCGCCAGGTATATGGAAAGATTCGAGCGAAGTGTGAAAGACCTGAGGTGGCGCTTGATCGGGAAATCCCTGGGGTGCGCGGAGGGCACGGAGCCCCCCACTTCCCAGAATCGATCTGCTAGAGTTGAGATAATGCCGAAGCCCCATCCCGACAAGCAGACTGAAGAGATTATCGGCATCGCCCTTGAGGTGCATCGGGTCCTGGGACCCCATTTTCAAGAGCTGACGTACCAGCGTGCGCTTGCTCACGAGTTCAAATCCAGAAGAATGGAGTTTGGACGAGAGGTATGGGTCCCGGTGAACTACAAGGGGATAAGACTCCATACCCGTCGCGTGGATTTTGTTGTCGGAGACCGATTGCTAGAGGTCAAAGCCAAAGCGATGCTTGAGCCTAGGGACTTTGAGCAGACACTTTCCTATCTGAGGGCGTCAGGTTATAAAGTAGGTCTCCTGCTGAATTTCGGATCCATCAGGTTGGGCATCAAGCGAATCGTCAATTGAATCAAGAAACGGTGGGGGGTCAGCATCGAGACATAGATCCTTCCGTATTTTCAGGGTGGGGGGTGTGGGGTTCCGTGAATTCCGTGATCCAGCGATCGACAGCAAAGAAAGAAAACCGCATTGTTTAGGCGCATTGCATTAGCGATTCCATTAGCCCTATTCCTCCCTGTCACCGCCGAGCCGGCGTTCGAGTTCCGTCCGATCGGGGCGAGGGCCGGGGGTATGGGGGATACGTTCGCCGGGATGGCCGATGGTGCGGAGGCCCTGTTCTGGAACCCGGCATCGATTGCGTGGCTTCCGGGGATCGAGGCGACCGTAGGCTACGATCGGCCTTTTGGGATGAAGGAACTGCAAACCCAGGCCTTCGGTGTCGTATTCAGGACGGGTGTGGGTGCCGCGGGGCTGAGTTATCAGAGTTACGGGTATGAGCTATTCAAAGAGCGCGCGATCGGGTTGACCTATGGATGCGCCTTTTCACAAAAGTTGGGTTTGGGTATCGGCGTGCGGAGGATGCAGCTGGACGTCGATGGAATAGAAAGCCTGAAATGGTTTGCATTCGATCTTGGCGTACGGGCATTCATAACAGAAAGGGTGGTCTGGGCGGTATCATCGTGGAATGTGAGCGGGAGGGATGTGGAGGTATTGGGACAGGGTGGAATGATGGGAATCGCGTTCGAAACCGCTTCGAACGTGGTTCTTCAAGTTGATGTAAAGAAAGAGGTTGGGACGCCGACTGGCCTGAGCGTGGGCGTGGAATATGGGTCTGGAAGAATGTTGACGCTGCGTTCAGGTGCGGGTGGGCAGCCAGAGCGCCTCTCGTTCGGAATCGGACTTCAGCGAGGGCGATTCGGGCTGGACTACGCGACTGTTTACCACACGATACTCGGCGTCTCACACCGAGCCTCCCTTACCGTGCGTGGAGGGTCCCGGTGACTTCTCGTCACTCGATTCGATTGAGCGTACGTGGAAAACTCCGCGGCTTGACAGTCGGAGACCGTTGTTCTATTTTCTGACTTCCAGGCAGCCTTCCTTCGACCCAATCTCCAGCTTCAGATGGCCTCTTTATGCTCAGGACCTTCCTGCGGGAAGTTGCGCTGTTCGCAGCCTGCGCGGTTTTCACGGGCACGGTGGGGCTCATCCTGCTGGATATGGTCATTATGCCCAACCTTGTTCGGAAGGGGATGCAAGTAGAAGTCCCGGACCTGGTAGACCTCACGCCGTCTCAAGCACGCAAGAAATTGTCCAGGTACGGACTCAGGCTAAGGATGCAAGACCCCCGCTGGGATGATCGGATTCTGGAAGGTCGAATCGTGTCTCAGAACCCACTGGCCTTTTCCAGAGTGAAACAGAATCGGACCGTCTATGCAGTACCCAGTAAGGGCAGGCGCCTTTACGCCGTGCCCGATCTCGAAGGGAAGACGCTGCGCCAAGCCCGGCTTTGGATCGAGCAGAGTGGACTTGAGGTGGGTGAAGTGACTGAGGACGCCTCATTCCGGGTGAAGGAGGGGTTTGTGATGCTTCAGGTTCCCGAGGCGGGTGAGGAGGTCGATGAGGGCCACCTTGTTTCCCTGGTGATCAGCAATGGACCCCCGAGGAAGATCGTGCCAGTGCCAAACCTTGTCTCCCGTGACCTGGAGAATGCCCGCAATGTGGTCTCGGGCGCAGGCCTTCGCGTTGGCACAATCCGATATGAGTTCAGCACGGAATATCTTCCGAATTTCATCCTTCGCCAGGTTCCGGAACCTGGCGAAGAAGTGAAGCGGGGAACACGTATCGATCTCGTCGTGAGCAAGCTGTAGGGACTATCGAGAGGGGGACGACATGGTCAAGATCGCGCCTTCATTCCTGTCTGCGGACTTCAGTTCACTCGAGCGGGAGATTCGTGAGGTGGAGGCAGCGGGTGTGGACTACATTCACCTGGATGTGATGGATGGTCATTTCGTGCCGAATCTGACCTTCGGTCCCATAGTTATTGAGGCGATCCGGAAGAAAACAGACCTTATCCTTGATGTTCATTTGATGATCAGCGACCCGGGTAAGTATTTGGAGATATTCGTGGAGAGCGGCGCCGACATCCTGACGGTCCACACTGAGATCGATGCCGATGTCGGTGAACTTTTGGGTCGCATCCGGGATGCCGGCGTCCGATCCGGTGGGACGATCAGGCCGGCCACGCCGGTCTCCGCGCTGTTCCCGCTTCTTGACCAGCTGGACCTCGCGCTCGTGATGTCCGTGGAACCCGGGTTTGGCGGCCAGGCGTTCATGCCGGAGTCTCTTACGAAGGTCAGATCGTTAAAGGAGGAGATCGATCGCAGGGGCCTGGACACGGAGATCGAGATCGATGGGGGCATCGGCGTGGCGAACGCCGGGGACGCCGTCGCGGCCGGAGTCGGGGTTCTTGTCGCGGGGACGGCGATCTTCGGGAGGGGCGGTGTCGCCAAGAATGTGGCCGCAATCCATCGGGCTGTCGAAGGGCATGTTTGAAGAAATCTCAGTTGCGAAAGTATAGGATTTATAATATATTATTCGGTCTACGCCTTTTTTGGAGAGGGAGAGGATGTTCGACCATTTAACCGAAAAATTAGAAGCAGTTTTCAAGAACCTGCGAAGCCGCGGCAAGTTGACCGAGGCCAATGTGGAGGAGGCGCTTCGGGATGTGCGCCGGGCCCTTCTGGAGGCAGACGTCAACTACAAGGTGGCCAAGTCGTTCGTGGACGGCGTAAAGACTCGGGCCCTCGGTCAGGACGTGCTCAAGAGCATCACGCCAGGCCAGCAGATTGTCAAGGCGGTCCACGGCGAAATGGTGAAGCTGCTCGGAGGTTCGCACGAAGGGCTTCAGATTTCCGGATCGCCACCGAATGTCGTGCTTATGATCGGTCTTCAGGGCAGCGGAAAGACGACGACCGCAGCAAAGCTCGCCAGACTCGTCAAGTCGATGGGTCGGCGCCCGCTACTGGTCGCCGCGGATGTCACACGTCCCGCGGCTGTCGAGCAGCTCACGATCCTTGGTGAATCGATCGAAGTCGCCGTCCAGGTGCCTGACGAAACGAACGATCCGGTGAAGACCTGTGTTGATGGCCTCGCCCGGGCGAAGACCGAAGGCCTGGATCCGGTCATCATGGACACGGCAGGCAGGCTGCACGTGGATGAAGATCGGATGGATGAGGCCGCGAGGATCAAAGAGGCCGTCGATCCGTCGGAGATTCTGTTTGTCGCCGATGGGATGACGGGACAGGATGCGGTCTCGACGGCAGCGGCCTTTCACGAGCGACTCCAGTTTACCGGCGTCGTGCTGACGAGGATGGACAGCGATACGCGCGGTGGTGCGGCGGTCTCGATCCGTGAAGTGACCGGGGTTCCGATCAAGTTTGTTGGGGTGAGTGAAAAGCTGGAGGGTCTCGAGCCCTTTCATCCGGAGCGTATGGCGTCGCGCATCATGGGCATGGGAGACGTGGTCACCCTGGTTGAAAAGGCGGAGCAGGCCGTAGAAGTCGAGCAGGCACGCAAGCTCCAAAAGAAGCTTCGAACGGCGTCATTCACCTTTGACGACTTTCGGGAGCAGCTGGATCAGGTTCGCAAGATGGGGCCTCTGGATCAGGTGATGCAGATGATCCCTGGAGCAGGGAAGGCGCTGAAGGGCGTTCAAGTCACGGAAGACGCTTTCGTGCAGGTGGAGGCGGTGATCTGTTCGATGACACGCCAGGAGCGAGCGAACCCGCAGATGCTCAACGGGAGCCGGAGGCGCCGCATCGCCCGGGGAAGCGGGACGAAGGTTCAGGATGTCAACCGGCTGATCAAGCAATTTAACACGATGCAGAAGATGATGAAGCGGATGGGTCGGGGTGAGATGGTCGGCAAGGGGATGTCGATGCCATTCTAAGCACGTACCTCGTATGACATATCTCTCGTATCTCGTCGTAACAGCGTAGCGGTTCATTATTGAAGTGTTGACGATGTTTTTACGGAGGTGATCGATTGCTCAGGATACGACTGACTCGAAAGGGCGCCAAGAACGCTCCCTTCTACCGTTTGGTTGCTGCCGAGGGTACCTCTCCGAGGGACGGACGCTTCGTCGAAAACCTAGGCTACTATGATCCGACGAAGAACCCGGAGGTCTTGAAGCTGCACGAAGATCGCATTCTGCACTGGCTGTCTAAAGGTGCTCAGCCTTCTGATACGGCTAGAAGTCTGCTCAGGCGGGAAGGCATCTTGAGGCGCTGGCGCGGAATCCCTGAGCCCACAGCGGCCGGGCCTGAAGGGGGCGGTAGCGGGGCAGAGGAGCCTGCTGAGGCCTGAGCCTTGCCAGAGGCAAAGTCAGAGTCGAGCGCGTTCGTCGCCATCGGGAAGATTCTTCGACCGCGCGGGGTCCGAGGCGAGGCATTTTTCATGCCTTTGACCGACTTCGTTGAACGGTTTGAGGATCTTGACGAGGTCCTGCTGGAACGGCCGGATGGATCGCGAAACAGGCTGGGCGTCGAGAACATCCGAGCATACGGTAATCGGATGGCGATAAAATTCGACGGAATCGAGACGCCTGAAGCCGTTGCTGAGTTGAGAGGCAGCCTGCTCGTGGTTCGGCGGGAGGAGGTTCACCCCCTTCCGGAAGGTTTCCATTACGTTTTTGAGATTGTGGGCCTAGAAGTCGAGACCGAGGCGGGGGAGCGAATCGGGCGGGTCGCGGATGTGCTTCCTATGCCGGCGAACGACGTCTATGTAGTGGACCGGGATGGAGAAGAGGTTTTGCTGCCCGCGATTAAGGATCTGATTCGAATCGACAAGTCCGGGGGCCGTCTGGTTATTCGCGACATGGAGGGGCTTCTGTGATCGGAGTTGCGCCGTGCGTATCGATGTATTGACGATTTTTCCAGATTTGGTCGAGCTTGCGCTCTCTTACAGCATTCCGGGCCGAGCGATCAAATCCGGTCTCGTGAAGCTGGACGTTCACGACCTGAGAGACCACACCGACGATGTCCACAGGTCTGTGGACGACACGCCCTACGGCGGCGGCGCCGGGATGGTCTTCAAGCCAGAGCCGATCGCACGCGCGCTGAAGTCGATCGCCGCGGACGGAGGTTCTCTGGAGCGTGTGATCTTCTTGACGCCGGAAGGGAAGCGGTTGGATCAGGAGACCGCAAACCGGCTGTCGATGGAGGAGAATCTTGTTCTGTTGTGCGGACACTACCGGGGTATCGACGAACGCATCCGTGAGCGTTATGTGACTGAGGAGATCTCGATCGGGGACTACGCAGTGAGTGGCGGGGAACTACCGGCGCTCGTGTTGATCGACGCCGTGGTGAGGTTGATCCCCGGGGCGATTGGTGACGCTGAATCGGCGCTGGAAGACTCGTTTCAGAATGGACTGTTGGACTGCCCGTGGTATACGCGTCCGGAGGTTTTTGAGGACTTGTCTGTACCTGAAGTGTTGTTGAGTGGGAATCATCGGCTGATCGAAACCTGGCGACGAGAAGAGGCGATCAGACGTACGCGTGAACGAAGGCCGGATCTTCTTGAGGAAAAGCCTGAACTGGATTTGACTTAAGGTTTTTTGAAAGGCAGCCGGCGACTTACATAGGAGTTTCGTGTCATCATGGACCCTTTGCTCGATATTGTAAACGAAAACAACCTTCGCAGTGATCGTCCCGACTTTGGGGCGGGTGATACGGTGCGCGTGCACGTACGCGTGATCGAAGGTGAAAAGGAGCGCACGCAGATTTTCGAGGGCGTGGTGCTGCAGCGGAAGGGTGGGGGGATTCACGAGACCTTTACGGTTCGCAAGATCGCTGTGGGTGGGGTCGGCGTGGAGCGAATCTTTCCTACACACTCACCCCGCGTCGCCAAAGTGGAGCGCATCAAGCAAGGCGTGGTGCGCCGGTCTCGGATCACGTATCTGCGCGAACGGCGCGGACGTGCCGCACGAATCGCCGAGAAGATTACGGCCAAACCATCGAGGAAGTAACGCGTGGCTTCATCACGAAGAGACTCACGCTCACGAAATCGCTCACGCCGAGGGCAGAGGCAGAGACGGCGGCCGCGTGAGCGCTGGAGCCTGCCCTACACGAAACAGAACTGGGCTATTTTCGGCTTGGGGATCGGCGTGATTTTGGTCGGGTATCTCTGCCTCGCTCGGCCGCCGGTGGACGGGTTTTACTCCCTGACTCTGGCACCGATCCTTCTCGTCCTTGGGTATTGCGTGTTGATCCCGCTCGGGCTGCTGATCGGTGGACCTTCAGAGAAAGAGGCGACGGACCAGAAAACGGACAACGGCGTGGGCGTTTAGCTCAGCTGGTTAGAGCGCCTGCCTTACAAGCAGGAGGTCACTGGTTCGAGTCCAGTATCGCCCACCAATGAAAACAAGGGGTTACAGATTTCTGTCTGTAACCCTCCTTTCTTTGGTATCCGTCTGGTATCCAAATCTGGGTGGCTGAAAATAAAATGTGGGAAGTTGTGCCTAGATGTGAATGGATTGTATATTGATTTGTTGTATTTCGGGCGGTTTTGGCCTGGATTGTTAGAAAACTGCCAGAAGCCGACACGCTGACGTGTTATCCTAAGGAGTCGCAATGGACGGACACTCAGGGGTAAGGATTGAAAAAGTCAACGAAGCTTCGTCCGGTTCGTTTTCATTCGTCCTGACCTTCCTGGAAGACAGCTCTGGAGGCGGAGACTTCGTCATCCATGCTACCTCGAAGGTGTCACTCTACCCTGTGAACATTGTGGCAGAGGCGGTAGGTATTCAGGCTTGTTCTAGCAGCGCTAAGAATTTCTGGCGGGCTATCAGTTTTTTGCTGAACGCCTTGCCATCAACACATCTGAAGCAACCAAAAGGAGATTCACGTGAAACTCGGAATTAATACACATTTCATCATGAAGTTTGGGTTCGAGGAGGGTCTGAAATTCTGTCAGGACTTTGAGTTGAAGGCGGTCGAGATCGCGGCAATGGGAGGTGGTGCCAACAAATACTGTGATGTGGATAAGCTGCTTGCAGACCAAGGCGAACTTGACCGATGGCTTGACGCGTACGCTAGTCACGGCCTTGAGATCTATTCGTTCGCTGGCCATGGCACGCCGTTGTTCCCGGACAAGAGGATTGCCGAGGAATATTCTCGCGAGTTCCGACAGACGTGCAAGCTGATGGAGAAGATCGGTGCGACCCGATTGGCGCTGGTAGCGGGTCTGCCGGAAGGCGCTGAGGGAGACAGCTTGCCGGTCTGGATCATCAACACCGACCTGCCCATGTTTCGTGACGCCCTCGAATGGCAGTGGGAGAAGCGTCTGATTCCGTACTGGAAAGAGCATGGGAAAGTCGCTGCGGATCACGGTGTGACACTGTGCTTCGAGATGCAAATCAGCGACATGATCCATAGTCCGGTCAAGCTGCGGCGGCTGCGCGATGAACTTGGCCCGGTGGTTGCTTGCAATTTTGATATCTCACACATGTGGGTGCAAGCGATCGATCCGTTCGAGGCGATACATTATCTGAGCGACCTCATTCAGAATGTTCATCTCAAGGACACGCTGATCCACGAGCCCAATGCTCGGCTTCGTGGCCTATTTGACTCCACCGGTCTGAAAGAGTACCAGGAGCGTTCCTGGACGTTCACGATACCCGGGTGGGGTCATGACGAGCGAACTTGGCGCGAAGTCATCTCGACGCTGCGCTTCATCGGCTACGAGGGCATCCTCTCTCTTGAAATGGAGAGCGAGTACATCGAGATTCAGGAGGGACTGGAAAAGGCAGCAGCATTTATCAAGCCGATGATACTTGAGAAGCCGGTGGGACCATTGTGGTGGCAAGTTGCTGAGGTGCATGAACTTTGGAAGGAAACGAAGGAGTAATGCGTGATGCGTGATCCGTGAAATCGCTCTCGCGTGGATCACGCATCACGCGGATTGCATACTCAGACAGGCGTCAATAGACTTGATGCCCAATTAAGTTTTGAGCTATCCCAGTTCCATTTATAGGACACAGATTTGATCATTTTATCTGTGTCTATCTGTGAAAATCTGTGTCCTCTTCTCCACCATTCTCATTGAGCAATAACTCTACTTCGTCAAGCAAGTTTCCTTGCTTCATGAACGATACCATTCAGGAGGACATCGTGAAAATCGGACTCTATACCGACGGTCTGCCGGACCTTTCTTTTACCGAAGCGCTCGACTGGATCGCCGCTCAGGGGGTCGAAGCCGTGGAGATTGCTACCGGCGGTTTCTCGAACGCACCGCATTGTGACCCAGATCAGTTACTGAACGATGAAAATGCACGGACGGCGTTTAACGCCGCCATTGAGAGTCGCGGGCTCACATTGAGCGCTCTCAACTGTAATGCTAACCCGCTCGATCCGCATCCTGAAAGAGGAAAGGCACATCAGGAGATCATTTTCAAATCAATAGAGCTTGCCAGCAAACTCGGGCTGGACACTGTGGTGACCATGAGTGGCTGTCCGGGCGACCCGAGTGGGAGCCCCTACCCCAACTGGGTGAACCACCCGTGGCAACCAGAGTTCGCTGAGCTCTACAACTGGCAGTGGAACGAAGTGATCACCCCTTTCTGGCAAAAGGTTGGGGGGTTCGCTGCTGACCACGGCGTCAAAATCGCCATTGAAATGCACCCTGGCCAGGCTGCCTACAACACGCGAACCCTGCTCCGCCTGCGCGAGATCGCCGGCCCCAACCTGGGCGCCAATCTCGATCCTAGCCACCTGTTTTACCAGGGCATGGACCCGCTCCTGGTCATCCGCACCTTGGGCCAGAACTTTATCTTCCATGTCCACGCCAAGGACACCCGCCTCGACCCCTATGAAATGGCCCTCAACGGCGGTATCGACATGCGCCCCATGCACTTAGTAACCGAGCGAGCCTGGGGGTATCGTACGTTGGGCTTCGGACACGATGAATTATGGTGGCGCGGATTTGTCAGTGCCCTACGCGCCGTGGGCTACGATGGCGTGTTGAGCATTGAGCACGAAGACACACTGATGAGCGCACGCGAGGGCATCGTCAAGAGCGTCGAGTTTCTCCAGCCAATCGTGTTGACGACAATGCCGGAAGAGACACCCCCTTGGTTGTGAAAGAGGTGCAAGAAGCCGGAGTAAAATACACCTTCCTAGTTTCATGAGAGGCGTCCGATCCTCTATTCAGCGAGGCAGAACTTGAGTGGCTGGGGGCCGTAGCAATCTCCAATCCCTAATCTTCACGGAGGAGACCATGCCGTCAGAATTGATCGGATACGCTGACGAATTCAGTGTAGCGCCGGGCGAACAGATTCGCTTTATGGTCAGCACGGACCTGCCGACCTACGAGGCAGCCATCGTCCGCCTTATTCACGCCGATGAGAACCCAAACGGGCCTGGCTTCAAAGAAGAAGTGATTGACGCGGATAGGAAGAATAAACGGCGTTCTCATGTAGTCAGGCAGGGAATCTGGGCGCAGTTTCGGGCGTAGCGGAGGGTTCGCCAGCTCTATTGGGTGGATGCTGGGCTGGATTCGTTGAGTTGCCATACCTTGGCGTATCTTGGGCGAGGGCAGGTGGCCAGGTGGGGCTGTCTGCAGGCGCAAAGGGCACTGCCGTTACCCGGACTGAATTGCACCTCGCCGGTCGCCGGTCCATGATCCGGGCACATCAGGCCCTGCTAAGGAGACTGTGTATGCGCATCGAACCTGTAGACGCCACCCTCGGCGCAATAGTGGACGACGTCGACGTGCGCGACATCGACGATGAGACCTTCGCGCGAATCGAAGCTGCCTGGTTCGACTACGGCGTATTGGTATTCAGGGGACAGGATCTGGACGACGAATCGCAAATCGAGTTCAGCGAACGATTCGGCCCCCTTGGGCGTCTCCTGATCACCTCGATCGAGGGGGCTCGGCCGGAGATCTTCTACGTGACCAACGTCGGGCCGGACGGCGAGTTCAACGAGTCCGGAGGCTCGCGGGACCTGTTCAATAAGGGTAACCAGCTCTGGCACACCGATAGGTCGTTCAAGCGGGTCGCCGCAAAAGGCTCGATGTTGCGAGCAGTCGTCCTGCCGGATTCGGGTGGCCAGACCCAGTTTGCCGATATGCGGGCGGCATTCGATGCTCTTGACGAAGACCGCAGGGCGTGGTTGGAAGACAAGGTAGCGGTGCACAGCTACCGGTACAGCCAGGGTCAGATTGGCGGGTTGGATTTGATGAGCGACGCTGAACTGGCTGCGGCACCTCCGGTTGAACACCGCGTCGTCAAAGTCCATCCGGATTCGGGACGCAAGTTGCTCTACATCGGTCGTCATGCCAGCCACATAGCGGGCGAAGACGTAGAACAGAGCCGGCATCTGCTACAGCAGCTTTGCGCGGAAGCATGCCAACCTCCGCGGGTTTATGCCCACCGCTGGCAACCAGGCGACGTCGTGCTTTGGGACAACCGTTGCGTGTTGCACCGGGCCCGTCCATGGCCGCCCGGGCAGAAACGCGACATGCGCCGAACTACGATTGCCGGTGACGATGGAAGCAACAAATGGGCGATGGATTCGGCCGCCGAATGAATCTACCGACGCCGGGGATGATATGAGGGAATATGGCGCGCTGTTTGGCTATTTGGAAACTGAGACCAGTCTGGAAACCAATCTCGAAAAGATGTCCAAGGAGGAAGTGAATACCCGGTGGCAAAGTTCTATGTCGGAGTTCTTCGAGATTCCACAGGTCAGCAGTGGCTTTGAGAAGTTTCACCTGAAACGGGTTCAGGAGGAGACAAAGAGGTTCAGAAGTTGCTTAGCCGGCTAATTTCTAAAGAATATGGTGAGACCACTGCTCATCACTACCGACACCACATTGAGAAGATGGAATTCGGAAATCCTGTGCTGGATTAGTGGTATCCATAAGCCCTAGTATGCCGGGGTTTCTGCATACATCTAGGCGCAACTGGCCACTACTTAGAAGGAATCTTACATAATTGACAAATAAGGAGCTTAGGCTTATTTTTCATACACTTTGTTGATTCTACTCCTCCTACTTACAAACAGGAGGTCACTGGTTCGAGTCCAGTATCGCCCACCAACCTTGGATGGCGAGAGAAGACAGATTAGGGCACTGACGTGACCGTCGGTGCCCTATGGCGTTTCAGCGGACCGGAGGATAGGAAAAGATGCGGTTGGGGTTGGTTGGCTTACCCAATGTGGGGAAGAAGACGCTTTTCGAACTGCTCACGGGACAAGCGCTGAATGGTGATCGCGCACAGAACGGAGTTTCGGGCCTTGCAGATGTCCGGGATGCCCGTTTCGACAGCCTGGTTGAGATGTACCGCCCGAAGAAGCGCACCCCGACACAGATCGAATTCGCTCTGTTGGCAGACGTGGCCACGCAGGCGGACAGAAACCGGGAGTTATTCGATGCCCTCGAGCAGGTCGACGTTATCTGCTATGTGGCGCGTGCGTTCGAGGACGATACGGTCTTCCACGCCATTGGCCGTGTCGA
Organism: Candidatus Latescibacterota bacterium; assembly: GCA_965248435.1. GTDB lineage: Bacteria > Latescibacterota > UBA2968 > UBA2968 > CBDFJH01. The sequence continues at coordinate 2,867,589 of OZ252100.1, read as the reverse complement.
TTCCGCCAGGGACATAAAGGCTTTCTCGGAGGAACTTGTGCTGTTGGACCTGCTCTTCATCGAGAAGCGGATGGAGCGTATCGAGAAGGAGCGCGGGAAGAGGATCAGTTTGCAGGCTGCCGAACAGGAGCAAGAGTTACTTTCTCGGATGCAGTCGCATATGGAGGCAGGCCTCACGCTTATCTCCTTCGGGATAACTGAGGAAGATCGGCGGGTGACAGGCGGGTATCCGTTTATGACGGGCAAACCCGTGGTCATCATCGCGAACGTGGGAGAGGGAGAGGAGCTGTCGCTACCCGAAGATCTGGCCGAGGAGCTGACAAAGAAGCAATTCCGGGTGATTTCCGTCTCGGCGAAGCTGGAGCAGGAGATATCCCAGCTCGAGCCGGATGAGCGGGACGCCTTTCTGTCGGAGCTCAACGTCGAGGAGGCCGCAATCGATCGGCTCACCCGGCTCTGCCACGAGGCGTTGGGCCTGATCTCCTTCTTTACGGTAGGAGATGACGAGGTACGCGCCTGGACGGTCCGAAAGGGATCGCTTGCCCCACAAGCGGGTCGGGCGATCCACGCCGATATTGGGAAGGGCTTCATCCGTTCCGAGGTGATGCGATGCGATGATCTTCTCGACCTGGGTAGCGAGCGGAACGTTAAAGAAGCGGGTCGGCTGATGCAGAAAGGCAAGGATCACGTCGTGGAAGATGGTGAGGTCCACCACTTCCTCTTCAAGGTGTGACTTTCGCTCAGGACGAGACGGCTCGCTCAGCTGATTTGAGCGCCTGGCTTACAAGCAGGAAGTAACCGGTTCGAGTCCAGTATCGCCCACCAGAACAAAACGAGGCAAGGCCCAGAAACCACGAAGGCTTTGCCTCTATCTTATGTAGAAAATAAGACGTTTCCGTCCTGGTGGGACCCAGCTTTACACCCACCTTGGTAAAGCCGCTCCGCGGGTTCTTCCAGCTGTCGGGTTACGAATTGAGAGGCCAGAGAGGAGTCTGGCCGACGTCTCTATATTCAGTAGAAGAGACTGTGTTGTCGATGGCGGAAGGGATCTGCCCCTCGACGCGAGCTTTGAAGGAGATCTCACACCTTTGGATCCGGCAACAGCCGAGGTCAAAATATGAACCGACGTCTCCGTCTTGGTATGCTCGTGATCTTCTTCCTTTCGGGGGGTTGCGCACTGGTTTACCAGGTCTCGTGGACCCGGATGTTTGTGGTATCGCTGGGGGCGAACGCCTACTCGCTGTGCGCGGTGTTGAGCGCGTTCATGGGTGGGCTCGCCTTGGGGAGCTATCTGGCTTCCTATTTTGCGGATCGAAGTCGTGACCTGCTGAGGATCTATTTCGGGTTGGAGCTGGGCATCTCCGCGTTCGCATTGCTGTCTCCCGCGATTATGGATCTCGTGTTCGGGGCGGTTGCGGCAGAAGTGGCCGATGCGACCCTGTCGCTCGGACTCCGTGTCCTGATGCGCGTGGGGCTGTGTTTTGCCCTTCTGCTCGTGCCCACAACACTGATGGGAGCCACCTTACCCGTGCTGGCCCGGCTCTTCATTCAGCAGGATGAGGAGACAGGTCAGGAGGTCGCTACACTCTACTTCGTTAACACGCTGGGAGGCGCGGTCGGGGCCTTCCTGTGCGGCTTCTTTTTCATCCGCTCATTCGGGATCCGCGGGACCTTACTCGGTACCGCTCTGGTGAACGTGCTGCTGGCCGTGGTCGTGCTGGCACTGCGAACCGGCTTCAGGGTCCGAAGCCGCGGCGTTCCGACACCGGTAACGCGGCCTCAACCGCCTTGCCCCCCGGATCTGGATCGCAGAACGCTGCTCGTCGTCATCGGTCTGTCAGGGTTCATCGCGCTGTCCTATGAGGTGCTTTGGACGCGTGTCCTGACGTTTTTTGTGGGCTGGACCGTTTACAGCTACGCGATCATGCTCACCAGCTTTCTGCTGGGCTTGGCGGTGGGCAGTGCGGGCTACGCGTTGTTTATACGGAAGCGATTCGACTCCATTGCCGTACTCGCCTTGCTGCAGATCGGTACAGGTCTTTTCGCGATGCTCAGCATTCCGCTGTTCGGATTACTCGACCCCATACTGACCTCGGCGTTCGACTCGGGGTTCGGCTTTAAGGCCGGCCATCGGACGGCTTTGAAGTTCCTTGTGTCACTGCTGATCATGCTTCCGACGACGACACTGCTCGGCGCTACGTTTTCTGCGGCGGTGCAGGTCGGTCACGCAGGACTGGAGCGCGTGGCGAAGACCGTTGGCTCGCTGTTGGCGGTCAATACGGCGGGCAACATCCTGGGTGTCGTCGCCGCAACTTTCTTGCTGATCCCGCTTCTCGGGGACGCGCGGGCGTCGGTTTTGCTTATGGCGGTGGGCAATATACTGCTCGGAGCATTCCTGTTGTTGATGGGCAAAGGAATCCACCGAGTTCGGCGCCGGCGGTGGGCGGTCGCTCTCGTTCCTTTGAGCGTCCTCGCGGCCTATGTGTGCCTGCCGAAGGTGCCCATCCTGGCACAGACCTACGTATACCGTCACGTCTTTGAGGACCCGAAGATTCTGTATAACCGGCAGGGAGTGACGACGACAGCGGCCGTTGTGGAGGAGGGCAGCGAAAGGACGCGGCTCCTCATCATCAACGGCCTTGAGGTAGCATCTGCCGGAGCGCTGATCGGGGGTGACTCCTATAACAATCTCATCAGCTACTATGGAATGTTGTTACATCCGGATCCCCAGGAAGTGTTCGTTGTGGGCCTAGCCAGCGGACAGACCGCCACCGCGGTGCTGGCCTTTCAGGAGGTCGAAAATCTCGAGACCGTGGAGATATCCGGCGAGGTCATCGGCGCGCTTCCGTACTTCGACGGTCCCTTACCCCGTTTGGTCTCCGATGCTCGTTCGAGTTTGATCTGGGAGGATGCAAGGATCTATTTGCTGGGCACACAAAAGAAGTACGACGTCATCATCAGCGACGTCCTGCTCAGTGCGACGACCGGAACCGCCCATCTGTTGAGCCAGGAATTCTTCGCCATTTGTCGTGAGCACCTCAAACCAGGGGGATTGATGGTTTTCGAGTGGACTCCCCATCCCCGCACGATTGCTCCGTCTATTCTCCGGACCTTCTCGTCTGTCTTCCAAACCGTGGCGATCTACAGCACGCCGGCTCCGGACTCGCCGTCGATGTTCGTCGTCGGCTCCGAGGCTCCGATCGTCTCGGATATCGAGGCCATCGGTCGACGACTCCAGTCCCCAGTCGTCGGACCGGCGTTTCGCGTGGGGGGGATTGAAACAGGCGAGCAACTACTGCAAATGCGCGTGGACACGGCGGTCGTCGCACGGAACCTGGCGTCTCACCCCGTGGTCACCGATGACAGACCGCTGATTGACTTCATATTCGTGGACAACTACCCGGCCGGTCGAGAATAGGCTCCTACCAGCAAAACATACAGCCAGTGGGAAGGATTTCCATCGATCGATCCTTCGGTTTGCTTGTCGACACTCGACATTTGAGTTGAAGAGGAAGCTCCTGGCGGCGAGACCTTGACTTGCACGGCGAATACGAACATGTTTCACCGAAAAATAAGTATTCGCTCACTTGATTGTTCGCGGTGGCGGTTTGACCCGGGGGGTCAAACCCCGCGGTTCGGGGATGCACCGCTCACGTTCAACCTCGAACGCGCAAACGCGTTCCCTGCTGCCCCGGCCTCTGGCCGGAACAGCAGGCCACCCGCTGCGCGGGTGGTAGTTGATTCCACTCTATCCCAATCCAATCGTGTCCTTCAACCCTCTCGCGCCTTTCAGCCGCTACCTCCGCCCCTACCGCCGGGCCGTGGTCCTTGGCCTCGTATTGCTTGTGTTGTCGCAGGGGATCTCGACCTTCATCCCGATGGTCCTCAAGTGGGCGATCGATACCGGCACGGCCGCGCTCGATCCTCTGCCTGACCGGACAGGTTCGGGCGACGTCCGGCCGGAGCGAGGCCACCTCGCAGACGACCGGGACCGTCACCTGGTCGCCAAGGATCCCGGGGGGCTTCCGGCACCCGCGTTTCCGGCGGGGGCACACGTCAAGGACGACCGCACGTTCTACCCTCCTCGATGGGGCCTGCCCCCCTGGGAGACGATCACCGGAACCACCGCCGGGGATCTGACCTTCTATGCCCTGGTCGTGGCGCTGCTGTCGATCGCGCAATGGGCCGTCTCCTTCGGCATGCGCTGGCATCTGGGGGCCACCTCCCGCTACGTGGAGCGCGATCTGCGCGAGGCCTACGTGCGTCATATCGTACGCCTTCCTCTCTCTTTCTTCCACGAGAGGCGTGTGGGTGACCTGATGGCCCTGGCCACGAACGACGTGGAGGCGGTCCAACGGTTTCTCTACCACGCCTTCCGGATGACGCTGACCGGGCTCCTGACATTCGTCATGAGCCTGGCGCTGATGTGCACGCTCGACTGGAAGCTCGCGGTGCTGTCTCTCGCGCCGATGCCCGTGATGGCGATGGCCACGGGCGTGGTCGCCAGGCGCATAGGCCCCGGATTCAAGCGCGTTCAGGAGCAGTTCGCTGCGCTCAGCACCTGCATCCACGAGAACCTGGAGGGCGTGCGGGTGGTGAAGGCGTTCGCAAATCGACTCCGCGAGATCGGGCGATTCCTGAAACTGAACGACCAGTACGTCGCCCGCAACCGCGACCTGATCTACCTCCGGAGCATCTTCTTTCCGTCCACCTTCCTGCTGAACGGCGTGTCGATGGTCATAATCCTGTGGCTGGGCGGACTCAAGGTGCTGGAAGGCACGCTCACGCTCGGCGCCTTCGTGGCGTTCAACACCTATCTCATCCGGATCGGTCGCCCGATGATGATGCTTGGCCGGATGGTGGACGAGCAGCAACGGGCCACGGCCTCCCTGACCCGTATCGAGGCCGTACTGGCGGAGCGGCCCCAGGCCTCGGAAGGGAGCGTGCCCGAAGACTTCGACGGCGAGATCGAGTTCAGGAACGTCAGCTTCGCCTACGACGGGCGGATGGTAATTCAGGATATCGATCTCAAGATCCCCGCCGGCAGCACTGTGGCCCTGGTCGGGCGCGTGGGGTCAGGCAAGTCTACGCTGGCCCGGCTCATCCCGAGGCTGATCCATCCCGATCGGGGGCAGGTCCTGATCGACGGGAACCCTGTCGAATCGTTTTCACTGGCGGCCCTCAGGAGCGTGATGGGCTATGTGCCGCAGGAGACTTTTCTGTTCTCCGACACGCTCCGTGAAAACGTGGCCCTCGCCGGCGGCGGGAAGAACGGCGCCGTGGAGCGGGCGACCGAGATCTCAGGGCTCACCGCCGACCTGGAGCAGTTTCCGGCGGGGCTCGAAACGAAGGTCGGCGAGCGCGGGGTCACGCTTTCGGGGGGGCAGAAGCAGCGTACCGCCCTGGCGCGGGCGCTGGTCCGGGAACCCCGGATTCTGATCCTGGACGACGCCATGTCCAGCGTGGACACGCGCACGGAGGAGCGGATCCTCGGTCGCCTGAGGGACGTGATGGCCGGCCGGACCACGATTTTGATCGCCCATCGGATCTCCACGGTGAAGCAAGCGGACCTCATCGTGGTCCTCGAAGAAGGCCGTATCGCCGAGCAGGGCACACACCAGGAGCTGGTCGCCCGCAACGGGATCTACGCGGCGATGTACCGCCGGCAGCACCTGTCGCAGGAACTGGACACGCTATGAACTTCGGTCAGTCCAGAGAATACCGCGGGCCGGAAGAAGCGGGCGCCTCCAGGACCAAAGGGTTCGACGTGAGGCAAATGGGGCGGCTTCTGGAATACTTCCGCCCTTACAGGGGCTGGGTTCTCCTGACGTTTGCCGCCATCCTCGTCGCGTCGCTCCTCCGGCAGCTCGGCCCCTACCTCACGAAAATCGCCGTGGACGATTACATCATTCCCGGAGACCGGTCGGGCTTCGGATGGCTCATCTTTCTCTACGCCGGCACGCTGGTCCTCCAGCTCGTCATTGGCTACGTCCAGACCTGGGCGACGAACATGGTCGGACAGTGGGCGATGCGCGACGTGCGGATGGTCATCTTCAAGCACCTCCAGCGCCTTCCGCTGCGGTTCTTCGACCGCACGCCCGTCGGCACGCTGATGGCGCGGAACACGAACGACGTCGACGCCCTGAACGAGTTGTTCACAGACGGAGCCGTCGCGCTCGTCAGCGACGGTGTCACGGTGCTGACGATCATGGGCTTCATTTTCGTCCTGGACGTGGAACTCGGCCTGATCACGTGCGCCGCGCTGCCGCTGGCCTTCGCGGTGACATTCTGGCTCCAGGGCCTGACGTTCCGGGCGTTCCGGGACGCCCGCACGCACTTCGGGCATTTCGCCGGCTCCCTTCAGGAGACGATCTCGGGGATGGAGATCGTGCAGATGTTCAACTGCGAGCAGCGGAGCATCCACCGGTTCGGCGAGGCCAACGAGAGCTACAACACGTCACGCCTCCAGAGCACCTGGTACCACAGCGCCTACTTCCCGTTCATGGAGTTGTGCGGCTTGCTCATGATGGCCCTCGTGCTCTGGTACGGCGGTCACCGAGTTCTGGAGGGCCGGATCGAATGGGGCGTGCTCGTCGCGATGCTCCAGTACGTTCCCCGCTTCTTCATGCCCATGCGCGACATCGCCGAGCGCTACGGCACGGTGCAGTCGGCGATGGCCTCCTCGGAGCGGGTCTTCGAGCTGCTCGACGCGGAGCCCGAGCACGAGGGAGGCGCCCACCGGCCAGAGAATGTGCGCGGCGAGATCGAGTTCCAGGACGTATGGTTCTCCTACTCCCCTTCGGCAGACGCCCCTCGGAACGCCGCAGAAGGCGCGGCACCTCAGGACGCGGCAGGCCCGGCTCCCGATTGGGTGCTGCGGGGCGTGTCCTTCAGCGTCGAGCCCGGCCAGAGCCTGGCGATCGTGGGGGCCACGGGCGCAGGGAAAAGCACGATCATCAACCTGGTGTGCCGGTTCTATCCCATCCAGGAGGGACGCATCCTGGTGGACGGCGTGGACATCCGGGAGTGGGACGTCGAGACGCTGCGCCGGCGTGTCGGCGTGGTGCAGCAGGACGTGTTCCTCTTCGCGGGCGACATCGAGGAGAACATCAGCCTGGGCGCCCCCGGCGTCACGCCCGACCGCGTCCAGCAGGCAGCGCGGGACGTGAATGCCGACCGGTTCATCGACCAGCTTCCCGACGGCTACCACCAGCCAGTGCAGGAGCGGGGCACGTCCCTGTCGGCGGGACAGCGCCAGCTCCTGTCCTTCGCCCGCGCCCTCGCCGCCGACCCCGACATCCTGGTGCTGGACGAGGCGACCTCCAACGTGGACACGGAAACCGAAATTTGGATTCAGGAGGCCGTAGAGAAGCTGATGAAGATCCGTACCTCGATCGTGATCGCCCACCGGCTGTCGACGATCAGAAACGCGGACAAGATCCTCGTCCTCCACCGCGGCGAGGTCCGCGAGGAGGGCACACACCTGGAGCTGCTGAAAAAGGGCGGCATCTACTCGAGGCTGCACGAGCTGCAGTACAGCTCCCGGGCATGACTGCAACGGTCCGGGTCGTATCTGGCTACGCCACGGGGGGCGGCTTTGAAAGTGCGGCCATAGCCGATTGCTTTGTACGGCGGCAGGGTAGGTTGGTGACGCGATCGCATCCTTATGACCACCACAAACGCGAATACCGTGACGTGCGTCGAATTGCATTGTATTCTTACAGGTGCTATTCCCATCCGTTACCTTGCACTGAAAAATGAGCATATTGCCTATACTCAAACCGATTCTTACCGTTCCCCCAAAGGAATCACAGAACATTACACAGAAAGGAAAATATCGTTATGCCTCTTTACGCAATGCTGAGCACGCTGACTAACGAGGGAAGGAGGACGCTGAAGAGTAATCCCGACCGCGTGCTGGAGGTGAACAAGGAAGTCGAGGCGATGGGTACGAAAGTCGTGAAACAGTACGCGGCGATCGGCGCGTGTGACTTCATTACGATCGTAGAAGCGGCTGACAACGAGGCGATCGCCAAGCTGTCCGTGGAGCTGGGATCACGAGGAACGATCCAGATTCAAACCGTTCCTCTGATCGAGGTGACGCATTTTATCAGCTCGCTGAGGAATTAACCTAGGGAGACCTCGACAGATAGGAGCTCGGACGGAACCCCGCACAAGACACGTCGAATCGCCAGACGAACAATGAGAATTCATACAGAGGAGAATCCCAAGCCGCTTCTCACATCCACCGAAGGTCTGATACGAGAGGACGCACACACTCCGAAGATGGATGGAAGTCACTGGTTCGAGACCTGTATTACCCATGGTCAAACAAAGGGCTACAGATTTCAGTCTGCAGCCCTCTTTTCCTGGTGGAACGCAGGTGACTTGGATTCAAGAGCCCTGTAGCGGCTCCCACGAAATCTTTTCGTCTTTGAGCCGAAATTCCATGCCATCGAACTTCTGTGGGCCTTTCTCAGTGGCTTTATCTCCTTGAGTACTCACTGCGGTCAACTCTACCTGATCTTCGTCGTCTGTAGTATTGAGAGAGAAGTCCGCGGTTATCCTGTCAACCGACACCTGGTCCTTCCGGCGCTCGATTTTGGGCAAGGCGAACACAAGATCGAATTTGGGCAGAATCGAGCCGTGTAGCCTGACAACAGGCTCGATTGAACTCAGTTCCCTTACCTCATTGTCAACCTCATCGGTGGCCCTCTCGATATCCTTTTTCTTCTGATCGAGACTAAGAGTCAGGGTGAACAGATTGTGCAGCCCTTCCAATACGTGTTTGAAGGCTGCCCGCCGTGTCGCGCTCTTCTTCAGCGCCTCCCTGTTTTTCCCGATCAGTACACCGATGATCCCCTTTCTGAAGAAGCCGTCAAGCGCCTGCTCGATATCTTTTGGACTTCTATCCCCCAATGCCGTGTAGAATGAGTGAAGATTGACACATATTCGTTTCGATTTCATCGTAATGATTCCACCAAACTGCAGTTCTATATTGAGTCTTGCATTCGAAAACAGTCTGTAGATGCGCTTTTCCTCAGAATCTATACTGCGCTCGATCCCATAAAGCCCGTCCCTGGTCTTGTCGATTTGTCGTCTCAACGCGTCCAGCTTCTGCTTTTGCTTTCGGAAATCTCCGGCGAGCATCTTCGTATCACTCACGGCATCGACGATTTCCACTCGTTTCATGGCTGCGATTTGACAATGTTCCACGCTCCCTCCCACAAACACGCGTCCGGCAATGATGTTTGCAAATCTGACGTCCCCACGTACGATCAGATCTCCCCCTGTTTCGACGCGCTGTAGATCGTTTTCCTTGCCCAGAAGAGAACCTTCCACCACGACAGACTTTTCTCCCTTCAGGGTGAATCCAGGAGGCAGGTCGACGCTGACGAGCATGTTCGACTCCTCCGCATCCAGAACTCTTTGCTGGTCGGGAATGCTCTCTACTTCGAGCAAACGGCCTACAGAGAGGATCTCATCGGTGAGAGAACTGATAACGTCATTCATCGGGGGAGTCGTCGGGCAAAAATCAGTTGGTCTCAGCCAGCCTGGCGCCCATCTGCCTGATTTCGGAAAGTGTGTTCGAGATCAGTAACGAGCTGTCCAGGAACTTGTGAAAGGTTGGAACCGTAATTGGTTTGTCCAGAATAACATCCGCACACGAGGAAACTTCCGGTGAGATCTCATCTGGAAGATGCCCTGAAATGATGGCGATTATCGTGTGGGAACGCAGGTTGCGAAGCATCGGAAGGACATCCAGTCCGCTGATGCCGGGCATCTTTATGTCCAGTGTGATCACGTCATAGTTCGTTTGAAGCGTCTTCGCGACGGCATCCTCGCCCGAGAGGGCGATTTCCACTTCGATCCCGGGTTTCATCTCAGAAGCTTCCTTCAGGAATCCAAGCACCTGCTCATCGTCATCCACGATAAGAACTCTCATTCTACGCCTCAATCCTCTATGGAAGTTTTTCCATCTAAAAGTTCTTTTGCAGACAAGCCGTGTACAAATCGACTGTCGAGCATTTCCTTCACATCACTTCTGTCACGCCATTCAACACTGCTCGACTGCTCCAACAAGAACAGGGTCTTGGGTCCGTCGTTTGAGATCTTGACCTGGACACCTTTTATCTCTTCTCTCACAGTGGCGATGGTCTTGATGCGAAGACTCTCAGGATCCTGAGACTCCACGAAGGCAAGTGTAGCTATGCGAAGCTCCTGTGGGACTTTCTGCGCATCATCTCCGCTCCACTCAAAGGGCACCTCAAATCGCTTGTGATTGATCTGAGGTCCCGTTGGTTTCTTCTCCGCGCCCTCAAACATCTGCTCGATCGCCTGTTTGCGCTCTCCCACTCTTGATTGTTCCGCTTCTAGATGCTCTTTCGCCAGCTTCGTAAGCAAAGTATTCAGGTCTTGAAGTGAATGATTCCGGTACTTCTTTCCCTCGACTGAGTAGGTTACGACTCGCTCCAGATCCTCTTCCTCAACGCCGAGAGCTGCCTCGAATTCAGCGTCCAGATAGATCCAGCCCATAACCCTGACGAGAACCTCAGATGTCGATTCGTCCTGGGCTTCTTCAGCCCGTTCTTTCAGTTCGGTCAATGCCGTCTTGGCGGCTGAAATCGAGCGCTTCAGCTCCTTCTTTTCGTTGAGCATATCTCTGAACTGCCTGGCCGTGTTGGCCTGAACCGGATTGCCCGGCTTCTTGAACTCCCCCTCAGCCAGGCTCGCCCAGTATGCATCCGATTTCGCACGCTTTGCGGACGAAGCTTCCAGCTGGTCCAGTTTGGCACCCAGTTCAGAGGAGGTTTTCTCGTGTTCGGCCATTGCAGCTTCAACACGCTTCTGGCTCCGCGATGTCTCTCCCTGACCGGGAATGAGTACTCTTGTGCGACTTCCACCTTCCTTTGTTCCAAGGTTTCCACAAACTGCCAGTTCATTCCGGGAGATCATACACCCACCCGATACGTTGCCCCCGACTCTTATGGCTTGTTCGGCGTCCAACAATCCAAAGAGACAGTCCTCGAAAACAAAGATATTGTTCGCGACGATATGTCGGCCATCTACGGTTTTCGAGATGAACAGCTCCTGTATTTGTATCGCGTAGGGATTCGTGGTTTCAGATGGCTCCTTGTATACACCTCTCGCAATGCCGTTCACGACCAGGTTGGCCGCCTCTACTGCCGACTTGCTTTCGATGTTGCCGCTTTCCCCGAGGCCTACGAAGATCGTCTCGGATGTCGCAACCCTGTATTGAGACTTTATATCTTTCTTGATCAGAATACTCGCTTTACCTAACCCAGCCTCGGGTAGACTTCCAGTTTGTGCGTCCACCGCATCTATCACAATCTCAGGGACGACCCGAATCCTGCCATTGATGTTCTCCTCGCACATCCCGTCACAGTCTGCAACCAGGGTATCACCCTGAATCGATGTGTTCTCCCCGAGTATGGCTGTAAGAGAAGGCTCTTTCGCTTTTTCCTTCAGGTCCATGGTTTCACCCCGAACATCGCTGCCCGGCTTTCCTTGACTGGCTGGGACCGCCCTGGCCAGAGTTTCACCCTCTTGTGCGAAATGAAACCATCGCTTCTTGGAATTCGGTGGAAGGTCTTCAAGCTTGTGCATGGGCAAATCGTCAGGGTTCAACGAATATTCTATCTTGCCGTCTTCTCCGGGCTCGGGAGCCTGTCCCTCCGCGACTTTCCTGGCGACCATATCGCCACTGCCATCCCGCACCTGTGCAAGAAAGGTTTCAACCGCATCCTGGAGCGCATCCTCCTGGAAGTTCTTTACCCCATTGTCGGAGAGCGCCTGGTGCGCCTGGCCCAGTATCTTCTGCTTGAGTTCCTCTTCTTCCTGCTTGTTGTCCGCGAGGTGTTGCTTCAACAAGCCGGGGCCTGAAGCCTTGATACCAATGCCGGCATAGAGCCCCTTTGCGTAGACGGTTGCCTTGACCGAAAAGGCCCGATCCACTTTGCTGTCAGGATCTTTCGAAACCGAAGTTGAATCCGACAAGAGGGTCACCTCATACAGATTTGTGTGAATCAGCGTCTATCTGGCTCCTATTAATCAATTTACCCCGAGTCGAGTGCTTTGTCTGAGGAAAATGCGCAAGTCCGTGCAGATTCAAGAACAATGTGCTGTTAGGTGAACAACTTTTTGTGGATTGAACAGAAGAAAGGGATTTGAAACCAGTTGAAGTGTGGCTATTATCACCGAACGGGGACGATCAAGACCAATCGTATCACTTGCGTGTTCTTCATCTGGAGGCCGAGCCTCTTAGATTCCCATGCCAAAGACCAAACGAATCCTGGTGATCGAAGATGAGGATGATGTTCGCGACGTCATTCACACCATTTTGACAGGCGCCGGTTACGAAGTAGAAGCCCAACCTTATCTTGCCTCATCGATTGAAGAGGGCTTATCAGGTAACTACGACCTCATTACGCTTGACCTGAACATGCCGGCTATTGATGGAAGTGACGTCGCGAAGGTCTTTGAACATCGGAACCTGAAAACGCCGGTACTCGTCGTTTCCGGCTATCTGAACAAATCCCTGATCGAACATCTTCGAGAGTTGGGCGTCAGACACTTTCTTCCAAAACCTTTCAGAGCCGAGGGATTGATTGAAGCTGTTAAGGAGATCCTGCTTTAAGCTGTAGAGGAAGAGCTGTTGCAGACAGGGCAAGGCTTTGCGTTCGGGGCTTTGCCTTTTTTGTTGCACTCGGGCGTGAATCGCTTATCGTGGATCTGGACTGGTGAAGCCCTGAGGAATGAGAGGAGCGAATCAGCGATGATCAGAATCGGTATTGTCGGCGCTGAAAACAGCCACACCGCAGCCATAGCGAAAACGCTGAACATCGACAAGAAGGTCCACGGGTTCAGAGTCACGACCGTATGGGGGGAGACGCGTCTGTTTGCAAAGGAGGCATCCGAGCAGGGTGGCATCCCCGAGATCGTGAAGGATCCTAAGGAAATGATTGGACGAGTGGATGCGGCGTGCGTGGATCACCGCCACGCGAGGTATCACCTGCCGGCCGTGAGGCCGCTCCTCGAAGCGAAGATCCCACTGTTCGTGGACAAGCCGTTCTGCTATCGAGTCGCAGAGGGGAGGCGCTTTCTTGCGCGGGCGAAGCGGCTGAACGTTCCAGTCTGTTCGTTTTCAGTCCTGCCCAAGCAGGCCGCCTTCCAGGAGCTCAAGAGGCAGGTGAGGAAGAACGGACCCATCGAATCGATCGTCACGACGGGTCCCTGCGATGTCAAATCGAAGTGGGGCGGTGTGTCGTTCTACGGGATCCACCAGGTGGATATGGTCCTCCGTCTGCTGAAGTACGACGTCACGCACGTCGTGGTCAATCGGGGACAGGGCCACAACCATACCGCCACGCTCTTTTCCGCGCGTGGCGCCATCTCCACCCTGAATCTGTTCAAGGAGCAACAAACACCCTTTCACGTCTCCGTCATCGGCGAGAAGGGACGCGTCGATATGCCGATCGAATACGAAGCGAATCCGTATCTGACAGGGATCCGCGCCTTCTGCAGGATGTTCAAGACCGGAAAGACCGACGAAACGGTCGAGACGATGCTGACCCCGGTCGCCGTTCTCGAGGCGATGGAGAAATCGATCCATCAGAGGCGGAAGGTGAAGGTTCCGTCGGTGATTTAGGCCATCCTGGACCTTCGGATGGACATAAGCCACGCGGGATAAGCTTCGCGGTCAAGTGAGATATCTTGATTGGCCGCAAAGAGCTCCACATCCTGGGTGATTGCATACTTTCCTTCCACCACGTTTCTTTTTACCTTCCCCGAGCCGAACATCCTCCTTCCAGTCCACGAAAACAGTGAGTATTGATTGCCAAATTCCTCCCAAGATTCATCTGGAAAGACCTCTCCTATTCTCGTTCTCGCCCGGGTCGTGCTGGGCCTTCGCCGCCAGGCCATCAAGCTATTCGCCACAAGGGGCCTCACTGAAGCCCCGTTCCTGCTCGGACTCTCAATCATCATCGGTCTGGGTGGGGGGTTCGGTGCCTTTTGCTTTAGATGGTTGATTGCTCAATTCAACCATCTATTCCTGATCGAGGGGGCAGGGTTCCTTGGGAACGAGTTTCTGCTCCCTCTAATACCCGCAATGGGAGGCTTGATCGTCGGGTTCATCGTGATCAAGCTGGCGCCGGAAGCCAGGGGAAGCGGTATCCCCGAAGTTATGGCCTCCGTTGCCGCGGAGAATGGTCGTATCCGAACGAGGGTGATGCCCCTCAAAGCCCTGGCCTCTGCGATATGTATCGGTTCCGGTGGCTCTGTGGGGCGGGAAGGTCCTATCGTACACATCGTGTCATCGTTCGGTTCCAGTGTCGGGCAGCTGTTCAGGTTCTCTGGTGAGCGACTCAAGGTTCTGGTAGGGTGCGGGGCTGCAGCTGGCATCTCAGCGACCTTCAACGCGCCGATCGCAGGAGGGCTTTTCTCCTTGGAGGTCATTCTGGGCGACTTCAGCGTTCGCACGTTCAGTCCGATCCTCCTGTCCTCAGTCGTGGCCAACGCTGTAAGTCGTCATACAATCGGTCACGGCGCCGCCTTCGATATCCCTAAGTACCAATTGACCAGCCCCTTCGAACTGTTCAGCTACGCAGGTCTGGCGATTCTGGCCGGTGTCGTTGCGGTCTTACTCATCAGGCTCCTATACCTCTTTGAAGACGCTTTTGACAAGCTCCCCATCTCGCGGTACATGAAACCGGCTCTGGGGGGAGCCTTTATTGGTTGTATCGGGATGTTTCTGCCGCAGATCTTCGGAGTCGGTTACGAGGCGATTACGGACACACTGCTCGGGAGGACCGAGGTAAGCTTGATTCTGATCCTGCTCGTGGCGAAAATACTGGCGACCAGCCTGACCATCGGCTCTGGAGGATCGGGGGGGGTCTTCGCGCCCTCACTCTTCATCGGGGCAATGCTCGGTGGGTCGTATGGACACCTGGCTGCCTACCTGTTGCCTGGCGCTACGTCAGAAGTGGGAGCCTATGCCCTCGTCGGAATGGGGGCTGTGGTCGCGGGCACGACGCACGCACCCCTCACGGCAATGCTGATCCTCCTCGAGCTTACAGACGACTACCTGATCATCCTCCCCCTCATCCTCGCCACGGTAATTAGTACGCTTGTCGCAAGGCACCTCGAGAAAGAGTCGATCTATACGCTGAAACTGTCTCGTCGCGGTCTCAGAGTTGCACAAGGCGTAGACATGTCAGTTCTGGATTCTATCCAGGTCCAGCAAGCAATGAGCACGAGTTTCGATTTTGTCGAAAAGCACACGCCGCTGGGACAGGTCGCGACGCTTTTGCAGCACGGCGAGTCCGTTGATTTTCCCGTGGTCGACAAGGTAGGGAGCTTGCAAGGCGTTATTTCCTTCCAGGACATTCGCTCCGTGATGATGGATACAGACCTCTATTCGCTGCTCATTGCCGCAGACGCCATGAATTCTGATTCGGAGTGCGTTGAAGCCGATGCACCATTGTCCAGGGCTTTGAGTGTTTTTGCAACGGGGGACATTTCCAGCCTGCCTGTTGTGGATGATTCTGAAAGTCGCACACTGGTCGGCGTCATCACTCGATCAAACATGATGTCCTATTACCATCAGGAGATTCAGCGAAGAACCCGGGCCTGATCGCCTTCAAGCCCGTGGAGTTTGCGGTTGTCCAGCAGATTTCGGGGCAGTGATTCCCGCCTTCACAATTCGTTTGAATTGGCGATTCCACGAAGCTATTTTGCGTGGGTTGATTTGCAGGTTGCGCCCTCACTTTCCAGAGGTTGAGGCTCAAGAGAAGGAGGATGGGAACCATGAAGCCGACGGTTCTGGTGGTCGATGACGATTCGGCGATCAGGGAACTTTTGCTGACTGTGTTGGCGGATGAATTTGATGTTATTGAGGCAGCCGACGGGATCTTTGCACTCTCGGAAGTCATAGGCAAACAACGCGTCGATCTTATCATTACCGACCTTAGGATGCCTGAGGTCGATGGCGTCGTTTTCATCAAGAATCTGCCCAAGGACATCCCTTTCATCATCATATCGGCCTATGTCGAATCCGACACATCGCGAGAAGAATTGGAGCATTTGCATCCTGCTGCCGTCTTCGGAAAGCCATTCAAGGTCGCCGAGGTGCGTGGGGCAGTCCGCGAAGCGCTAAAGCAATAATAGGTTCTCGAGCAGGAACGTTGAATGGCGATCACCGTTAACAAACTCCACGAACTGTTCGGCGCGGAGGTTCAGGGCGTCGATATCACTTCACCCATCGATGGCGAGACGGCTGAGGCGCTTCGCGACACATTCAACAAACAGTGCGTGCTCGTCTTCCACGATCAGGAGGTCACCGACGAACAACACGTCGTCTTTAGCGAGCTTTTCGGACCGCTGCAGATGACGATGAAGACCGACCCCCTCGGCGGTGGAGGCCCAATCAACCGCATTACGAACGTAGATGACGGTGGCGAGATCATCCCGCCCGAAGACACACGTATGAAGTACTACTTCGGCAACGAGCTCTGGCACTCCGACGGAGCATTTACAGGAAGGCCATTGCGAGGCTCACTGCTTTCTGCGAAGGTTGTGCCGCCCGAGCAGGGCGAGACCGAATTCGCCTGCGTCCGTGCAGCCTATGCTGCGCTGTCGGAGGAGAGGAAGGCCAGCCTGGAAGGGCTGATCGTCGAGCACAGCATGGCCTACTCGCGGGCCCAGATCGCCCCGGAGCTGGTCACTGAAGCCTTCCGGAAGGAGGCCCCTCCGGTAGAGCACGCGCTGATTCGCACGGTTCCAGAGACGGGCGAGAAGGCGCTCCTCGTCGGCTCTTACGCATCACATATCATCGGGTGGCCGATCGAGAAGGGCAGGGCCCTGCTGAAGGAACTCCTGGAGTGGGCGACACGGCCGCAGTTCGTCTACAGCCATTCCTGGCGCGCGAACGACCTCGTGATGTGGGACAACCGCTACTGCCTCCACCGGGCGCGGCCGTTTGACAGCCGGAAATACAAACGGATCATGCACCGTACGACGCTTGCGGGTTAAATTCCGTGAATCGTTGATCGTGGATCGAAAAGCAAATCTCACCGCGGAGGCCTACCCCGGACTTGATCCGGGGCGCAGATGTCGCGGAGAAGAACCAGTGGATCGTGGGTTGTAGGATCAGGTTACCGGGAGTCAGAACCTGGAATCACCGCAGAGGCGCAGAAGGTGCAGAGAAAAGCACGTGGATCTTGGATCGAAAAGGCGGGATCACGAAATTGCGCGGGGGCGCTAAGAAAGACAGTCGGATGAACGATGAACGTCAGATGGTGAAGGAGGGTCAATCCGATGGGGTTAGATTGGTCAAATCTTTCAAACCAGAACAGCGAAAGCAGCAACCCATCTCTCCCGATACTTCTTGAGTGATAATTTCCGATTCGGGGAAGTAATTAGGCATGAAAAGAGTGCTTATCATAGAAGATGAGGAAGTGGAACGGACCGCCATCAAGAAGATGCTTGGGATGGCCGGCTATGAAGTGGAAGATGCGTGCGATGGCGAGGAGGGGATTGAAAAGAACCGCCAGAATCCTGCTGATGCGGCGATCGTGGATATCTTTCTGCCGAAGAAGAGCGGGCTGGATTTCATCAGAGAAGCCAAGAAGGAATTCCCTGAACTCAAGATCATTGCGATTTCAGCTATGGGCGTAAGAGAAGAACTGGACATTGTCTCTATCTCCAAGCAGTATGGTGCCGAGCAAGCGTTTGAAAAGCCGTTTCGCGTGAAGGAAATACTGGATGCTTTAAAAGAAATGCTTGGTGAATGAGTAATGGCCGCCAGAATCTTCGGTACCTAATAAAAGGGGAGCGGTTTCGTTATCGACCCTTCTTATTGAAGGAGAATAGTTTAGATGCCGCAACCCCGTGTTCTCATTGCAGATGATGATCTTTCGCTCCTCGCGATGATTCGGGTCGCTTTCCGTTCGAAGAATTGGAACCTTGACCTGGCTAAGGACGGTCAGGAAGCCCTGGACTTGCTCTTGAGCCGCCCGTTCGACGTCGCGGTCCTGGACCTGAAGATGCCCCGTCTCAACGGCATGGAGGTGTTCAAAGCGATCCAGGAAAAAGGACTCGACACGGACGTTATTTTTCTGACGGGCTATGCGACCGTGGAAACGGCCGTATGGGCGATGAAGCGGGGGGCAAAGGATTTCCTCAAGAAGCCGTTCAAGTTAAAGGCCCTGAAGTCCGTCATCCAGGGGCTGCTCGATATCCGCTATCCACCGATCACCAGTCTCGCAGACGAGCTGGACGCCTTTCTAAAAGACCACGCGTGCGATTCCTTATTGAGTGTGGAGACACTGGCCAGAGATTTCAGGATCTCGTCCAGATATGTTTCCAAACTGCTCAACGAAAAGGTGGGCATGTCGTATCGTACAAGACTGACTTATTACCGCGTGCAGAGGGCAAAAGAGATGATCGAATCGACTGACGAGCACCTGTATACGGTTGCGGAGAAGTGCGGTTTTGGGAATTATCGAATTCTTACGGCTGCATTTCGCAGGTTTGTCGGTGTGCCCCCTGGACAACATCGGAAAAACATCTCACCAGGCGGAATAGGTGCACGGACGCAAATCATTCCGTAAGAGTCATAAGTTAAATGCACTTACGGTGAATAGGTTTCCACATAGTCCAGTTCCGCATTAAGAACAAAGTTCGGATTTTCGAACAATTAATTCATTGACAGGAGTTTGGAGGAGACCGTACCTTATGAAAATCTAAATGTTCCCATATATGCGTGAGACTACCTTTCGGGGGAGGATGCGTCTTCGTGTCGAGTAATCATTTCCAGGTGCGCTGTTTCAGCTAAACAGGCGGTGTCTGGATTTTTTTATGTCGGAGAGCTCTACATTAATAATAGACCTCTATTGATTTTGTCACGAGTTATGAATGAGCACGGAGTTTTTTTCTGTAGTACAACGAGGGGATGAGGTATGCCAAAGCGCATAAAGGGTGTGAATAAAGGTCTCAGTCCACAGAGGCGGAGACTGATCCGGTCGATGGAGGCCCGGAGTCGAAGGCGGATGGTCTTCGAGCCGATGGAGCCTCGCATTCTGCTTTCAGCGGATCCTGTATCCGCTGCGATGCAGGAAGCGGACCTGCTTCCGGACATGCAGCCCGCCATCGTGGAGCTGGACACGGGCTTCATCGATGCGGAGGCCACGGCTTCGGATAGACCGGGGCCCGAGTCCTCGGTCGCAGAGGGTGGCGTTGCGATCCCTGTCGCCGACGCAGCGCCCTCGATCGATCCAGATGGGGTCGTGGCGCTTGAAGGGCAGGCCGATGGTTTCGAGGGGACACCTGCGCCCGCAAACGCCGCGGCTTACGCCGCCTTTGCGGCCTCGCAACAGTCTGGCGTGCAGATTGTTTTTGTCGATCCGGAAATGGTGGAATCGGAGTCGCTTCTGAAAGACGCGCCGGAGATCGACGCGACAGAAAGAGAGATCCCTCCTGAGGTCCGGCAATGGGTCACGGAGCGATCGGACACAGCGGAAAACCAGACAGAGGCCGACGCGCCGGAAAACCTGAAAGGCTGGACGATCGAGACCGATCAGGACCTCCTTTCGCTTCCCGTAAAACCGTTCGAGACTGCTTCGAAGGGCGATGGAACGTATCGTGTTGTGGTGCTGAATCCGGACGGGGACGTGATTCGCCAGATCCAAGAGGCGCTCGCGGATACCCGGGACGTCGCGGCCGCTCACATCATGTCTCTCGCGGCGAGGGACGCGCTTCGGAACGGAAACGAGGAGCAGGATCGGAACCAGACGAAACGCGGGTCGCGGCTCTTCCGTACGGGCCCGTGGAACCTGTTGCCAAATGGCGATCTGCTGCTCTACGAGCTGAACCCTGAATCGGACGGATTCAGCATTGCCTCGGTCGAGAATCTGACCGAATCGGCGCGTCTGTCGGGCATGGTGGATCCGGGCAGCAGCTGGGTGCTGGAGTTGAGTACGGGCCTAATGGATTCGGATACCGTCATTCCCCTCTCTCCTTCAGGAATTGGATGGGGTCTTGTTCCGGATGACGCATCGGATTCGGAAAAGGGTGATCCTGATCTGAGGGGCGCGCTCCCTGCAGCAAAGGCTGTGGCGCTGGGCGTCATCGACGGCACAGACGCCGGACAGACCCTCAATGGCACGAGCGGTGTCGACACGATCAACGGTTTCGGCGGTGCCGACACGATCGACGGCAAGGCGGGCGCCGACACCCTGCAGGGAGGCTCCGGCAACGACGTCTACAAGTTCACGGGCACCTTCGGCAGCGACAGCGTAGTGGAGAAAGCCGGAGAAGGGAAGGATACGCTAGACTTCTCGACCATCAGCGAAGTCCTGACTTTCACGATCAAGTCCAACGGCGACGTCGTGGTGTCGGGGGCCTCCGGTACTGTGACTGCAAAGAACGTGGAGAACCTGAAAGGCGGAACGGGGAACAACACCTTCATCATTGAGAAGGGCGCCAGCATCAAGGGTGAGATCGACGGGGGCGGTGGCACCAACACCCTTCAGTACAAAGATCCCACAAATCCGTTCTCCAAGGCGACGCGAGCAGCCGTCACCTTTACGACCCCCACAAACGGCACGGCGAGCGGCATCGGGGACGGTTTCAAGAACATCCACGTCGTCAAGGCAGGCTCCAACAACGACAGCCTCACGGGCGCGGCCGGGGCCAACGAGCTGCACGGCGGCAAGGGCAGCGACACGCTAATCGGTGGGGCGGCTGCGGACCAGCTGTTCGGCGAGGCGGGGGACGACACGCTGCGCGGCGGCGCCGGCACCGACGCCCTGGAAGGTGGGTCTGGTGACGATACCCTGGAAGGCGGCGATGTTTCCAACGACACCCTCGTCGGAGGAACCGGGAGCGATACCTTCGTCTTCACGAACGACTGGGGTCAGGACACGGTGACGGAGGCGGCAGGCGAGGGGACGGACGCCCTCGACTTTTCGGCGGTCAGCAACGACCTCACCTTCGAGATCAGAAAGAGCGGCACGGGCGGCGACAACGGCGTCACCGTAACCACCGATTTGGCTGGCAACACAGACAGCCTGACCGCGGTCCGCCACATCGAGTCGATTACCGGTGGCAGCGGCTCGAACACCTACCGCTTCTTCGACGACTGGGCAAAGGATTTCGCCGTCGGCAACGAGGCGGCTGCGACAGTGACGCTCGATTTTTCCAACGTCACGAAGGACCTCTACTTCACGATTCGCGCCAACGGCAGCGTCAGTGTGAGCGACAGCGCTTCACGCAGTTCCTCGTCCGCCCACAAGGTGTCGGCCACGCAGGTCGACAACCTGATCGCGGGCAAGGGAAACAACTATGTCCGGCTCGAAAAGGGTGCGTCCCTGTCCGGCGACCTGACAGCCAATCCGGCGGGACAGGCGGCCGATAAGATCAACACGCTGGACTTCTCAGGCTACGGTCTGACGACGACCGTGAACCTGTCTGCGCTGAGCCCGGGCAGCGTGCCTGGAGTGGGCGGTACGGTGGCCGGCATCCAGGATGTGATCGGCGGGGCCGACGTGGACACGCTCACGGGCTCCAGCGTCGACAACTCCCTGACCGGCGACAGAGACGATGACGTCCTGAGCGGGGGCGGGGGCGCCGACACGCTCAGCGGGGGCAAGGGGGATGACCTGCTGACGGGTGACGCCGGGGCGGATACGCTCGAGGGGGACGCGGGCACTGACGTGCTCACCGGCGGTACCGGGGGTGACACGCTGGAAGGCGGGAGCGGTGGAGACTTCCTGTTCGGGGGAGACGACGTCGACACGCTGTCGGGCGACGGTGGCGCAGATCAGATCTTCGGCGGGCTCGGGTCAGACGCCCTGAGCGGAGGGGGAGGCGCAGACGTGCTGGAGGGCGGGGCGGATGCAGATGCCCTCGTTGGCGGACGGGGCAGCGACACCTACCTGTTCACGGGGAACTGGGGACAGGATACGGTCGTAGAGAAGATCCTGGGCGGAACAGACACGATCAGCTTTGCCGGCCAGGCCGCCATCACGGCCGTACCGGCGGACAATATTCCCTCCGTCCCGGCCGTAGCGGCCGTCACGGCTGCGCTGACGCACACCTTCAAGACCGACGGTTCGCTGGTGAGTGCCGCGGGCGCCAACACGGTGACGGTGGCGGCAGCGGCGCTCTCCCACATAGAGAACGTCGCTGGCGGTGCGGGCAGCTACGATTATGTCTTCGAGGCAGACGGCAGCGGCAAGCTCACGACCTCCATCGACATCGACGACGCTGCCAACAACGGCAGTGCCACCGGGACACTCGACCTCTCCGCGATCACCGTGGATCTGACGATCTCGATCCGCACCGAGAACGGCGTGACCACGGTGACGGTGAAGGATGGCAACATCCTCACGGGCCACAAGATCACCGCAACGGATGTGGAGAAGGTGATCGGCGGCAGCGGGAACGACACCATCCGCATCCTGGGGACAGCTGCGGCCAGCTCCCTCGTCGTCGACGGCGGCAGCGGCACCAACACGATCGACTACTCCAAGGCCGACACGAGCGGCGGTGGTTTTACCGTAGACCTGGGGACGCCAGGCGCCGGCGCGGGTGCCACCGGCTCGGCTACCGGCACGAACGGCGTGGCCAACATCCTCAACATCATCGGCAGTTCCGCAGCGGACACCCTCACGGGTGACTCGGGTAACAACACGATTACGGGCGGCAAGGGCGACGACACGCTGGACGGCGGACTGGGCGACGACACCTTCCTGTTCTCAAAGGGCTGGGGCGCCGATACGCTGACCGACAGCGGCGGCTCCGGCGACACCGTCGACTTCTCCGCCCTCAAGAAAGATCTGAAGGTCACCCTCGAAATCGACGCCGGAGCCGAGAAGATCACGGTGAGCGACGGTGGCTTCACCGTGCGCGGCATCTCCGTTCCAACGACGGCGAATACGCTCGCCCTCAACGCCAGCGGCATCGACGACATTATCGGGAGCGCACGAAACGATCTGTTCTCCTTCAAAGACGGAGCCACCTTCGGCGGTAGCATCGACGGCGGCGGGGGCGTCAACACCCTCGACTACTCGCTCTACACATCCGGAGTCCAGGTCAATCTGAGCGACACCACCGAGAGCGGTATCGATGCCGAGTCGGCTACGGGCATCAACGCTGAGGCGGCCAACAGCGTCAGCAACATCCAGAACGTTTTCGGCACCCAGATGTCGTCCGACACCCTCATCGGGAACGACGAAGCCAATTTCTTCACCACAGGGAGCTGGAACGCCGGCAACGCGCCGAAAGACACGATCGACGGCAAAGGCGGCGCCGATACGTTGAGCTTCGAGGGCTTCCAGATCCCGATCACCGTCGACCTGACGCAGGCATCCGACACGGTCACGCACACCGCCGACGGCCTGACGATCGCCGACGTCAGCGGCGTGGAGAACATCGTCGGTGGTGACGATGACGACGACATTACGGGCGACGGCGGGGCCAATGTGCTGGCCGGTGGGGGGGGTAGCGACACGCTGCGGGGCGGTGCCGGTGATGACATCTATCTCTTCGCCGACACCTTCGGGCAGGACACTGTGGATGAGAATGCCGGAGAGGGCGACGACGCCCTCGACTTCTCGGCGGTGACCGAAGACCTGACGTTCGACATCGGTCGTGCGGGCGACGCGACGGCGGTGGATCTGATCACGGCGTTGGGCGGGAGCGTGGTGGTGACCGACGGCGCCGGCACTCCGAATACGGTAACTACCGACTTCAGCGTGGAAACACTGAGGGGCGGCCGGGGGGCCAACACCTACGAGCAGGCCAACGTCATCATCGACCCGGGCTTGCAACAGACGATCATCGGTGGCCTGGAGGCGTTGAAGGCCTGGACCACAGATCTGGCGACGGGCGTGAACACGATCCAGGAGCTGAAGGACTTCCTGGGTCAGTCCCTGCCCCTGATCGGCGACACGTTCGCCGACCTGCTTCCCGACAGCTTCGCCGAATTCGGTGATGTTGGATTCGTTACCGCATTCGCCCAGGATCTCAGCGACGCCATCGACGCCGATGTCCTGGATCCCCTTAAGGCGGCCTGGCTGTCGGGTACCGATTCGAGCACAGACGCCGTCTTTGCGCTGGTGGATGGCGGCGGGGGCGCGCGTTTCGAGATCACCCGGAATACGTCGCTTCTCGAGTTCGGTCTAACTTCCGCCCTCGTGGTCGAGGAGCACACCGTGCTCTCCAACCTGGATCTGGGCAGCGTGCTGAGCGCCATCCCCGGGTTCAGCGTCGATTTGAACCCATCCCTGACGACCCGGCTGTTACTGGACTTCGACTTCGGCCTGGACACGGCGGGAGTACTCGCCAGAGGCGTGGCATCGGCCAACCTGCAGGGCGTCGGCCTGACCGGTGACGGCAGTTCCACGGACGACGACATCACGATCGCGGTGGTCAGCGCCAGTCATGCGACACAGTTCACCGACCTGAAGGCGGACCGGGACAATCTGAACGACGGTGATGCCACGAACGATGGATCGGCAGCGGCCAACCTGCAGGCGGTGAGCCTGGCCGGCGACGGCAGCTCGACGGATGCAGAGATTGCCGCGGCGCTGGTCGACGTAAACGTCGCAGCCGCAGATCAGACCGCCATCGACGGCCTGAAGGCCGACCGCGACACGATCAATACGTCGGCGGCCAACCTGCAGGCCGTTGGTCTGCCCGGTGACGGCAGCTCGACCGATGACGACATCACCATTGCGGTCGTGAGCGACAGTCAAACGACCGCCTTTGACAATCTGAAGACGGACCGGGACACGGTCAACACGTCGGCGGCCAATCTGCAGACGGTTGGCCTGCCCGGTGACGGCAGCTCGACGGATGCCCAGATCGCGGCGGCGCTGGTCGATGCTCCGGACCAGTCAACGATCGACGGCCTGAAGACGGACCGGGACACGGTCAACGCGTCGGCGGCCAACCTGCAGGCCGTTTTGCTGCCCGGTGACGGCAGTTCGACGGATGCCCAGATCGCGGCGGCGCTGGTCGATGCTGCGGACCAGTCAACGATCGATGGTCTGAAGACAGACCGGGACACGGTCAACACGTCGGCGGCCAATCTGCAGGCGGTTGGCCTGCTAGGTGACGGCAGCTCGACGGATGCCCAGATCGCGGCGGCCCTGGTCGATGCTGCGGACCAGTCAACGATCGATGGCCTGAAGACGGACCGGGACACGGTGAACACGTCGTCGGCGAACCTGCAGGCAGAGGGCCTGAACGGCAGCTCGACGGATGCACAGATCGCGGCGGCACTGGTCGAGGTTGCGGACCAGTCAACGATCGATGGCCTGAAGACGGACCGGGACACGGTGAACACGTCGTCGGCGAACCTGCAGGCAGAGGGCCTGAACGGCAGCTCGACGGATGCACAGATCGCGGCGGCACTGGTCGAGGTTGCGGACCAGTCAACGATCGATGGCCTGAAGGCGGACCGGGACAACCTGAACGACGGTGATCCTCTCAATGATGGATCCGCAGCCGCGAACCTGCAGGGCTTTGGCTTGGCGGGAGACGGCAGCTCGACCGACGACGATATCACGATCGCCGTCGTAAGCACCAACCATACGGCTGCCTACGACGGTCTGAAGACCGACCGCGACGATCTGAACACGGCATCGGCGAACCTGGTGGCGGCCAATCTGGCCGGAGACGGCAGCTCGACCGACGACGATATCACGATCGCCGTCGTAAGCACCAACCATACGGCTGCCTACGACGGTCTGAAGACCGACCGCGACGATCTGAACACGGCATCGGCGAACCTGGTGGCGGCCAATCTGGCCGGAGATGGCAGCTCGACCGACGACGATATCACGATCGCTGTCGTGAGCGCCAACCATACGGCTGCCTACGACGGTCTGAAGACCGACCGCGACGATCTGAACACGGCATCGGCGAACCTGGTGGCGGCCAATCTGGCCGGAGATGGCAGCTCGACCGACGACGATATCACGATCGCTGTCGTAAGCACAAACCATACGGCTGCCTACGACGGTCTGAAGACCGACCGCGACGATCTGAACACAGCAGCGGCGAACCTGGTGGCGGCCAATCTGGCCGGAGATGGCAGCTCGACCGACGACGATATCACGATCGCTGTTGTAAGCGCCAACCATGCGGCTGCCTACGCCGGTCTGAAGTCCGACCGCGACGATCTGAACACAGCAGCGGCGAACCTGGTGGCCGCGGGTCTGGTCGGAGACGGCAGCTCGACCGACGACGACATCACGATCGCTGTTGTAAGCGCCAACCATACGGCTGCCTACGACGGTCTGAAGACCGACCGCGACGATCTGAACACGGCATCGGCGAACCTGGTGGCGGCCAATCTGGCCGGAGACGGCAGCTCCACGGACGTGGAGATCGCAGAGGCCTTGGCCGATTCGGCCGACCAGACCGCCATTGCCGGTCTGAAGACCGACCGCGACAATCTGAACGCAGCGTCTGCGAACCTGGTGGCGGTCAGTCTGCCGGGAGACGGCAGCTCGACCGACGACGACATCACGATTGCTGTCGTCAGCGCCAACCATCCGACGGTCTTCAGCAACCTGAAAGCGGACCGCGACAACCTGAACGACGGCGATCCTCTGAATGATGGATCCGCAGCCGCGGACCTGCAGGGCTTTGGCCTGGCAGGGGACGGCAGCGCCACGGATGCGCAGATCGCCGCAGCCCTGGTCGACGCCGCCATCGACCAGATCGCCATCGACGGCCTGAAGGCGGACCGCGACAGCCTCAGCGTTTCCCCCTTCTACGTCAAGGATCCGAGCCTCGGATTCAGTGCCCAGCTCCACGACGGGGACGTGGACGCGGATGTCGACTTCGGGTTGGTGAGCGCCGGCATTGTGAACGGCAGCATCGACCTGGGCGCCGTCGTTGCCCTCGAGGGCGAGGGAAGGATTACAAAAGCGCAGCTGGACGCCGGCGACACGTCGATTCTGTCGCTGCAGATCGACAAAGCGACGAACTACGCCGCCGTGCTGCCCCTGACCGTCGACACTTCCGGACTGGGCGGCCTGTCGCTGCCCGACCTGCCGACGATTACGATCGGCATGCCGGAGTTTCCGTCTCTGCCCGGTTTCCCGAGCCTGCCCGGCTTCTCGCTTCCCGACCTGCCCGATTTCAGCGGCTTCAGCTTCCCCGACCTTTTCGGGAATCTGAACATCGACTTACCCGATATCAGCGACCTGCTCGACCTGGGCAACTTCTCGCTGCCGGATCTGCTGGCGATGATGCGAAATGCCCTAGACGGGCTCTTCGACGACTTCATCTTCGATTTCTCCATTCCCGGTATCGATCTCAACCTCGAGGATATGTTCGGCGGGCTCAAGGGCTTCCTCGATGACCTGCTGGCGCAGCTCGACTTGTTCATCGGGAACTTCCAGGACCTGATCGACCTGATCGCTAACTTCGAGATCGACCTGCCGGGCTTCCCCGATTGGAATCCCTTCTCCCTGGACCTGAACTTCGGCGGACTGTCGGGGCTGCTGGACTTCGATTTCGATTTGCTGGATTCAATGACTAAGTGCAACACTTGGACTTGAAGACTTCAGCTGGTGTTTTGAAGTTAAGACATTTTCTTGGTCGGTTGTTGATCCGGTTCTGAATTTTCTTTAACTCGTGTTTGCTGACCTTTGAGAAGTCTGTCTTCTTGGGGAGGTATCTGCGGACCAGACCGATAGCGTTTTCCACAGCGCCTCGCTCCCAGCTGTGGAACGGTTTGCAGAAATAGGATTTGGTGCCAAGCACCTCGTTGACCCGTTGATGTTGGCCGTTTTCGGATCCGTTGTCATATGTGATGCTCTTCCTCATGTGGGGAGGATGTCGCCCAAGGCGTCGATTAATCGCTTCGGCGACCTCCGAGGGTCCGTTCTTTGCCAGCTTAGCCAGGTGTAGGTATCTCGACGATCGCTCAAGACAAGCGCCAACGGCCTGTTTGCTCTCACGAGAGATGATGGTGTCGGATTCCCAGTGGCCAGGTTGTTTCCGTTTTTCGATGTAACGGGGACGTCGATCGATCGAAATACGGCCTGGAATGTGGCTTTCCCGGTGTTTTCGGGTATGCCACCGCGGCTTTCGTTTTTTGTGAGCTCGGGATAAGCAAGCAACCAGATCCCGCTGCTTGTGCACCTTTGGATCGTAGATATACTGGTAGATGGCTTCGTGGCTGATACCCGCGCTCGGACGCTCCTCGGGAAGCCTCCCAGCGATCAACTCGGGAGACCATCCTTGCTTGAGTTTGGTCTCGACATATCGCCGGATAACCGGATTCTTCAGCCGTTTCCGCTTGCCGGCCTCCCGCTTACGTTTCTCAGCCCTTCTGTGAGCCTGGAGGCCCGAGTAACTCTCAGCTATCGGGGACGGATTACGTTTCAACTCTCTTGAAATCGTGCTGGCGCTCCGGTCAAGGGCCTTGGCAATATCTCTAAGGCTTGCACCAGTGGCTCGACAAAGCGCAATCTGCTCGCGTTCGTCTATCGTAAGATGCTTGTAATTGTTTCCCATACACTTAGGATAGGACAGTTGCTACCCTAAGTGTTGCACTTCCTTATTGAACTCGGGCATTCGATTTTCAAACGAGATAGGTCCCGCCATCCAATGACGGGACCCAAATCCTCACGTTCCAGCACCTATCGCGAATCCGTTGAGGGGTGCCGTAGGCTAAAGCCCGCAACTACATAGGAACATCCACTGTTCTTGCCCTTCCTTCATTATTCGACATTCTGCGGTTGGATATTCGACATTCGATTTTCAAACGAGATAGGTCCCGCCATCGAATGACGGGACCCAAATCCTCACGTTCCAGCACCCATCGCGAATCCGTTGAGGGGTGCCGTAGGCTAAAGCCCGCAACTACATAGGAACATCTACTGTTCTTGCCCTTCCTTCATCATTCGACATTCTGCGGTTGGATATTCGTTATTCGATTTTCTCTTGGTGTTCTACCCCGCGATGACCTCCTGCGCGATCTGGTTGGCCTCTCTGTTGAGGTGAAATTTGACCGCCCGGACCTCCTTCTCCAGCTCCTTGTAGACCCTCCCGACCCTAACCGTGACACGCTGAAAGGCCGAGCCCGGAACGCGGATGAAACCGTGCTCAGCGACCTGCTCGCGTTGTTGCTCTACCTCTTCGATGTGGTGTTCCAGGCTGGCCTTCAGTTTCTGCATCGTCTCCAGCTCCTTCAGCTGGCGCACGAGAAAGTCCCTGCGGCCCGGAGGCGACTTGCGGATGGCCTGGACCAGATGCTCTTTTTTGAGGGTCGTGCCTGAGGCGACGTTCTGCAATCCCCGCATCGCCCTGCGGCTTCGCAGATCAGAGAAGGCAAGTCCCTTCCGATACTTCTCGGCGCGGGCCTCCAGCTCCGGATCGATCCCCGCGATCACCTGCGTCTTTCGCCCGTAGGCCGAACCCACCGACACCGCGTCGATCTCCGAGGCGGCCAGCAGCGAGCCACCCAGTACACAGAGCTTGCGCTCCCCACCCTCGTTGCCCTGAATCGTGGCTTTTCCGCCGACCTGAATGTCCGAGTCCTGGACGTAGTTGCGTACCATCAATCCCAGACCGACCTCGATCTCCGAGTCCTGGATGAAGCGGGTATAAAGACTGCCGCCAGCCCTGGCCTTCGCTCCGATGATGCCGCCCTTCACCACGACGTTTCCGCCCGCCGTTATTTTAGCTCCGCGCTCAACCGTGCCGCCGATCACGACGTCCCCTGTGGCCTCGATCTTGAACCGACTCTTCACAGAACCTTCGATCTCCGCGTCGCCCTCCAGGTCCAAGTTGCCGAGCTGGTAGTCCACGTCTCCCGAGTGCTGAAACCGCTGCATCACGCTGAGCGTATCCTTCACGACTCGCGGCCAACCCGCACCGGAGGCATAAAAATGCATCAGGCCGTTTTTCTCTTCGGTGACGACATTCGGCCCTGCGTAGAGGAGACCGCGCTCGCTCTTCGGGGGCTTCAGGACCTTTCCCCGAACGTCGGTTCCGTCCTTTCCCGGCTTGGGGAAGCTGCGTTTCGCCAGCAGCTCACCCGGTGTGACCTGGGGCACGGCGTCCCGCTCCCGAAAGTCGATGCGGCCCCCCTCCAGAAGGCGTCCGGGGTCGGGCATCTGCTTGTAGAGGAGCTCGATCGTGCCGTGGTCGCCTGGTTCCGGGGGCGTCGCCCGAGCGATCACGACCGGCCAATCCTCAGGGCTTTCATCGGACGGATACGCCTGGCAGAGTTTCCCGATCGCCTCGTGGACCAGTCCGTGGCGGATCTTGGCTCGATCGATCAGGACAGAGACCTCCGCTTCCCGGGGCAGGATCTCTCGCTGTTGCGGCAGGGCGACGAAATAGGCGGTCATCTTGTCGGGCGAGACCCAGATGGGAGAAACAACCATGATGCGATTCTCCAAGACGCCGGCATAGCCATAGATCTCGGACACGTACCGGATCCGGCCCTCTTCTTCCTCGCGACGCACGTTGATGCCTGGCTTATAGGCCTTCTTCACCTGCACCTCTTCCGGCGGCGCGACGGGCTGTCCGAAAAGGTCCTCCCCGGGGCCGAGCGCGGCCTCGCCCACCGCCTGTTCGGCGATCACCTCTCCGCCGTGCACTGCGTGAACCCGAATCGTCGATTCCGTAAGCTTCGAAAGGTCGGTCATCTGAAACGCCGTGCGGATCCCCTCAAAGCGGGCTTCGGTCAGGGGCTCGAACGTGAACCCGATCTGACCCTTCGAAAGGTTGGGCCGCCGTCCCTTCGCGACGAGCACGCAGGATTCCCTTAGTCCCCCCTTATGGAGGTCTTCGCACATCTCGCCGATGCCCGCCTCATCGGTTCCAAACGTTACCCCGAGGTGCTCGAGCTCTTCCAGCACACCCTGAGGTTCCGGGACTTTGTGCTCGCCGAGCTGAGGGGGGTTGACGAACCAGGCCTCCATGTTGTCTAACGAGATCCAGATGGGGCAAACGACCTCAAGCTGGCCAGCAACGGTCGAGATGTAGCCGAATCGGTTCGCGACGAGCGATTCGTCCGACCGGGCGTCCACGCCATCTCCAGGTTTATAGGCGCTCGGTTTCTCTTCGGAAACGGTTCGGACCTCTTTGCCGAACACATCCTGCCCCGGCTCGATCACGTCTTCACCCTGAACGAGCATCAACACCTGGCCGGGCTCGGCCGCGACGACCGGCTTGCCGTATCCGCGGATGCCTTCGATATCGGTACCGCCTATGACCTCACGGATGTCCCGGAATATGGAAGAAGCCAGGTGGACCGGCTCACCTGAGTCGGGCATCTGGATCCCTTCCAGGAAGGGATATGTGACTTCCTTGCGATTTTTATAGACGGCGGGCCGACCCTGGGCCACAAGGACATCGACCTGGTGTCTGCCGGTGCGATCCGCCGCGCGGAGCGCCCTTCTGATGGGTTCTTCCTGGACGCCCCAAACCACACGCTCCCGACGAAGCGCTTCCTGTACTTCATCAAAGGTTGTATCCAGGAATACCGCCTCCAGGTGTGCCTCCATCCCGTTCGGCGAGATCTTCACCTTGAGGCGCCGATGTGACGGCTCACCGAGCGGTTCCAGGACATCGCCCGAGTCCTCGACCTCTGCAGACTTCAGCGCGTCGTCGAGGAAGGACTCGAGTTCTTTTTCGTCGATCTCAGGAATCGGTGGGGGAGTCTTTTCTTTTTCTTTAGGCATTAAGCTGAATCACCGTGGAATGAAAAGAGAATGTCGAATGTCAAATAATGAATATCGAATATCGAAGTAAAAGCGGGCTGGCAATCGTTCAATTTTTCTGGCTTTCCTCCCTAGATGCGGTCGCGATACTTGAAACGAAAATAGAGATCAATTGGTTGCTCTCATCTAGCATCGACTGCAGTGTCTCAGGCGATTCCACCAATGATTTCTTCTGTAACAGAAGAATCCATACTCTGGTTTCTCGTAGCTCCTTTAGAACCAACTTCATCTTATGAATGAAGTCTCTTCGTGACTCTGCGCTCTGTGCTTCACCGTAGTTGGGCGCTGGTGATGTTCCGCTTCGCAGGATTTGACCGGCGATGTGATTGCCAACACGCGTTGCCGGTAATTCCTCCACTAAGTCAACAATCGAAGCTGCGAAATCGATCAGCCTTTCCTCGAGGTCGTATTTTTTGATCTTCGTATCTTCCACCCTTCGAGCCACGTCCTGCCCCCTTCGGTGTTTCAAGGTTCGATACATTTGGCGGAGTAATCAAAGAGAATGTCGAATGTCGAATACTGAACGCCGAATGTCGAAGTAAGAGCCTGTCCTGCAATCACCTGATTCGGTTTTGCTTTCCCTTCGTTATTCGATATTCTGCTGTTCGATATTCGATATTCGGTTTCGCCTTTTAGTTCTCCCATTCTTCAGTCGCTTTTAGTACTTCTTCCACGTCGCCTTCCCATTCCGGAAGTTGCTCTTGCAGTTTGCAATCGGCCACAGACATGGCAATGTAGGGCAGGAAGCCCTCGATCGCCTCCAGGTCAGCCTCGCCGACGAGTAGATCTTTTCGTTTGCGATCGATCTCCAGGACGGCCAGGACCTCGTCTCCTCTCATGATCGGAAGCAAGCCGAAGCTGTGGATGTCGAATCCCTTTCGGACAGATCCAGGGTCGTGGACCCAGACCGGAGTTTGATTCTCCACGGCATCCTTGAGGGCCGCGTGGGTTATCCCCCTGTGCAGATCGAGATCACGGAGCGGTTTGCCGAATATGGAATCGCTTTCCTTGAGGAAACCGATGCCGGCCCTCGGCTCGAAATCTCCATCACCCAGCTTGAGGTAGATTGCACCGGCATCGCAGTTGCACAGGTCCAGGGCGAGTTTGACCGAAAGTCCAAGAGTCACTTCCGGATCTTGGATGGAGAGCATGTGCTTCAGGAGCGAGTCTCTCGCCTCGAGTTCGGCCACCATTTGCTGCAGCTCCTTGGTGCGCTCTTCCACCTTGAATTCCAGGTCCTTTTGGTACTCGCGGTTTTCCAGGACGAGGCGACGGTGATTAAGGGCGCGCTTTACGCAGCCTGCAAGGTCATTCACGTCGAACGGTTTGGCGAAGTAGTCATACAGCCCGATGCCGACGGCTTTTCGCGCACTGTCGATGTCGGAATAGGCGGTCATCAGCATCACGGGACGTTCCGGGTCCTCCTCATCACGGGACGTTCCGGGTCCTCCTTGAGAAGCGTTTCAGCCAGGTCCAGACCGCTCATGCCCGGCATCTTGAGATCTGTGATGACGAGGTCGACCGGGGTTTCTCTCACGACCTCCAGGCCCTTCTCTGCCGACTCCGCCTCCACGGCGGTGTGACCCAGGCCCTTGATCAGCCGGGCTACCATCTGGCGCACCGGCTCTTCGTCGTCGACGACCAAAATTGTTTCACTCATGACTGATCTCCCGTTCAACAGACCGAATTTGTCATCCCGAGGAGCCATTTAAGAGTCAAGTCGTGTCTTCACTCACCGCCAAAAGAACAGGGGGACGAGGGATCTCAACACCGAGATTTTAACTGAACCATTCCTCGAAGATGTGGCCGCTGCATCACCTGTTGAGATTCCTCGCTGGCGCTCGGAATGACAAAACGCGTCAAGGATTGGTGATGCATCGACATCTCACATTCGAGGCGAAAAAAATATCTTGCTCGATGAGCAAGATGTCAAGCGACAAGATTCAACGCAAATCCAGTGCCAAGCAGCAAGTTTGGACACGAACAGCGCTCTATATCATTGAATGACAAATATTTATGAAGTGACGGCGTCTGCTTAAAGAGGCGAGAACCCCGCAATTGGCTCACACTTTGACGAAATATCGTAATGGCTTGGTGAGGACCTTGAGCGAGCCCGGACAAGAAGCGGTCCTCGGTGGCCACGAAAATGCAGGCTTATCGGGTATGATCGAGATCATGAGTCGCCCGTTAGGGCCGCCCTTACTGCGTGGGCCACCCTGTCCAAACTCATCGGCTTTTCCAGCCAGCCTACTATCGACTCAGGAAATTGCTCTTCGATCAATTCTGTCACCTGATAGCCTGACATCACCAGAATACGAACGCCAGGATCCTTATCCTGAAATGCCGTTGCGAGCTCCTGCCCGCTCATCTTGGGCATGACCATGTCTGTTAAAATCAGGTCGATCTCTCCGGGATGCTGATCGTAAGCCGTCAGCGCCTGCTCACCGTCTGATGCCGTCAACACGCGGTAGTTCAGGACTTCCAGCATGCTTTTTGCGATTTGCATCACCTCTTCCTGGTCCTCCACCAGCAGGACAGTCTCACCTCGACCCTTTGGAAGATCGATTTCCTCAAGTTCGCCGACCTCTTCTTCGACGACCCGTGGAAGATAGATCCTGAACGTCGTCCCCTTGCCGACCTCGCTCTCCACATCAATATGGCCACCGTACTGTTTGACAATGCCATAGACCTGCGCAAGCCCGAGTCCGGTGCCTTCACCGGCCGCCTTTGTCGTAAAGAAGGGCTCGTAGATCTGCTTGAGGACGCTGGGCTCCATCCCGGCGCCTGTATCGGCCACGGTCCAGACGACCCAATCTCCAGGATCCATCTTGGGAACCGGAGGTTTTCCACGGGGGGGGAGTTGAAGGGATGAAAGCCCGACCCGCAGTCCCCCACCTTCCGGCATCGCGTCGCGAGCGTTCACCGCCAGGTTCGTGAGGATCTGCTGGAGCTGGGTGAGATTCGCCTCGATGGTATACGAACCCTCTTCGAATTCAGTCTCGATCCCAATGGACGCGGGCAGCGTCCGCTGCATCAGCTTGACGGTCTCTTTCAGGAAAGAAATCAGGTTTACAAGCTGTCGCTCTGCGTCACTGCTCCGACTAAAATCCAGGATCTGCCGGATAAGCTGGGCCGCACGCTGGCCCTGTTCGTGGATTGTCCTCAGATCTTCTTTGACCGCATCGGGCATGTCGTCCCGCATCTCCAGTATCTGCGGGACGCCCATCATCACGGTAAGCAGGTTGTTGAAGTCGTGCGCGATACCCGCCGCCAGCTGTCCTACCGTTGCCAATCGATACTCTCTCTCCGCCCGCTCCGCGATCTTCCTGGCCTCAGTCACATCCCGGATGAGCAGGACATAGCCTCCTTCCGTTATTTCTTTTGCAATCGGACACGCCAGTACCTCAAAGAAGCGCTCGCTTGGGCTGTCCAACACGACTTCATCTGCAATCCTGTCTTCACAAGATGCGAGTAGATCCTGAAACGTGAAGTTTGAGATTCGGGAAAGGACGTCCCCCGGGCGAACGGCGTCCGAAAGTAGTTCTAAGTATTCTTCCGCAGCAGTGTTTACCACCATCAGGGTTCTATCTGCATCGAGCAGGCAGACGCCCTCGGGCAGGTTCATCACCAAACCCCGCATGCGAGCCCCCACCTCTTGCATCGCCTCCTCTGCTTGCTTGCGTTCTGTGATGTCACGGGAAACGCCCATAACACCGACTATTTCGCCCACGGTGTCACGAAGGATGGAGGCGGAAAGGAGACTCGGAAAAAGCTCTCCGTTCTTGCGTTTGTTGATCACTTCGTGGACCAGTCTACCCTTTTCCATTGTGGTCTTGTGGACATCTGCGCCCTCGTTTGTATCAGCGTAAAGCAAGTCGACGTGCTCACCCAGCACCTCCTCGAGCTCGTATCCGAAGATTTCTTGCGCAGCTCTGTTGAACTCCGTGATGCGTCTGTTCTTGTCTACCGCAATAATCATGTCCAGAGAGCTGTCAATAATGTCTCTCGCGTAC
Source organism: Candidatus Latescibacterota bacterium (assembly GCA_965248435.1). Taxonomy (GTDB): domain Bacteria; phylum Latescibacterota; class UBA2968; order UBA2968; genus CBDFJH01. Next base: position 2,831,798 of record OZ252100.1, on the reverse strand, counting down.
TCTTGCGAAGCCTTTAAGTCTTCCTCTGACCGCTTGTGCTTCGTCCGTGCCTCTGCGTCCCGCAGTTCGCGCTCAACTGCGGCGACCAGCCGCTTTAGATTGTTCTTCATCAGGTAGTCGTGGGCCCCCGCCTTCATCGTGCCCACAGCAACTTCCTCGCCGATATTTCCGGATACGACGACGAAGGGCACGTCAAGCCCTTTGGCCTTCAACAGCGCTAGTGCTTCCGAAACGCTGAAGCGAGGCATGCTGTAATCGGAAATGACGATATCCCAGGTCTGTTCCTCGAGCGCGGCCTTCATGGCCCGGGGTGTGTCGACTCGTTGGAACGTCGGGTCGTAGCCGCCTCGCCGTAGCTCGCGAACGAGTAATATCGCGTCGTCCTCCGAGTCCTCGACGATCAATAGACGGAGCGGCTTGTCCATCTAGGCTCTCCCGGGCCCCGGTGGGGGCTCGTTCAGAAGCAGCCAGTAGAGCCCCAACTGCCGAACCGCCTCAGCAAACTGGACAAAATCGACCGGTTTCTGAACGTAGCTGTTGCAGCCGAAACGGTATCCGTCGACCAGATCCTGTTCCTCTTTGGATGAAGTGAGGACCACCACTGGAACCAGTTTGGTGCGTTCGTCTGCCCGCACCCGCTTCAAGACTTCCAGCCCACCTACCTTGGGCAGCTTGAGATCGAGCAGGACCACGGCAGGGCACTCGCTTGTGTCTCGGTCGGCGTAACCGCCTGTCGAAAACAGGAATTCCAGGGCCTCGGCGCCGTCTCGCACCACGATAACCTTGTTAGTGATATTGCTTCTTCTGAGTGCGCGCAGGGCTAGGGCCTCATCGTCGGGATTGTCTTCGACAAGCAAGATCACTCCGTCGTCCATTTGGATCCTCCTTCGCGCTTCCAGACTGCCAGGTTTCGGCTCTCATGCCAAAGTGAAATAGAACGTCGCCCCTTGTCCAACTTCACTATCGGCCCAGATCTTGCCTCTGTGTCGATGAACAATGCGCTGCACGGTTGCCAGACCGATGCCGGTGCCTGAAAACTCACTGGTCTTGTGTAGGCGTTGAAACGCGCCAAACAGCTTGTCGGCATAGGCCATGTCGAATCCGGCTCCATCGTCACTCACAAAATAGACCTCTTTGCACCAAACCCTTGTGGATTGCAAAGGTAGCTTGACGAGCCGGTTCCGACTTATGGAGTTCGTCTGCAAGTTCCCGTGCTATGGTGCTCAAGTCCACTGTCTCGCGTCGCATTTCTCCCCGGGTGATGCGCGACAAGTTCAGGAGGGCGTCGATCAACTGCCCCATACGCTGGCTTGCAGCCCGCACACGCTGAAGATACTCTCTACCCCCCGCGTCGAGTTTCTCCTCGTAATCCTCGAGCAAGGCCTGGCTGAAGCCATCGACGCTCCTGAGCGGTGCCCGCAAGTCGTGCGAAACGGAGTAGGAAAAGCTTTCGAGTTCTTGGTTGGCGGCTTCGAGCTCCGCATTGAATGATTTGATTTCCTCCTCCGCCCTCTTGGTCTCTGTAATGTCGAAATTGACACCAATCATATTGACTGGGTCACCATTCTCGCTTCGTTCGACGAGGGCATAGGCCTTCAATGTTCGAACCGTGCTATCAGGCCAGACAACGCGGAATTCCGTGTCGAAATCTCTTTCGCCGCGGAGGGCCATCCGAACTCGTTCCTCGGCTACGGGAAGGTCTTCCGGGTATACCCCTTTCTGCCAGGCCTCATAGGCAGCCCCAAATTGGTCCGGAGAGATGCCATAGAGGCTATACATGGTGTCATCCCATGCCAGCTTATTGTTGACCACGTCCCAGTCCCAGATGCCAATTTCGGCGGATTTCGTGGCTAACGTCAAACGCTCAGAAAGCTTGCGCAACATCTCCCCCGAATGTTTGCGTTCGGCGATTTCATTTCGAAGTTGGTCATTGACCGTTTGCAGTTCCGCCGTACGTTCTTTTACCAGTTGTTCAAGGTGGTCCCGGTGTCTACTCAGGTCCCGCTCCGCTCGCTTACGCTCCGCAATCTCCCTCTTAAGCCCTTCGTTTGCGTTCTGTTCTGCTCTCCTGGCTTCAACGGCGTCCTTCATCATGTTCAGTGCAGAAGCACGCGAGCTTTCAAGCTCGCGCGTGCGCTCTGACACGCGTTTCTCGAGGGTTTCATTGAGTGCTTCTAGCTTTTCTTGGGCCTGTTTGAGTGCTGTTACATCCGTATGTGCCCCCAGCATACGAATCGGCCTCCCGCTCTCATCTCGAACTGCTAGTCCTCGGCAGCGAACCCACACGGTAGAGCCGTTCTTGTGTCGATACCGGACGACCTGATCGTAGGGGTGCAGAGGGTCCTCACAGTGTTTGCTGAAATTGTCGATCGCGACTTCCATGTCCTCTAGAAAGATATTCTTCTGCCACCAGTCCGAGGTATCAGGGACCTCGTCGTCCTTGTAACCAAATAGCTCCTTGAAGCGCGGGCTATACCACTCTTCTTCGGGATGCTCAACGTCCCAGTACCAGATACCGTCGAGTGAACCCGCCTGTAAGAATTCGAAAATTCGAGAATCATTTTTCACAAGTGTGTAGAGTTCCTGCTTCAGATAATGTTCGTCTTTCTGGTTCACGGTCAATTCCTCTGATAGTCGAATCCATCTAGGTCTGAACGACCAAGCGATAGCCGTGCGATGTTTTCAAGCGGAGGGTATTCGAATGCAGCCAGGGCATGGAAACTGAGGCGATGCACATTAGTGCTCTCAGCCCCGTTGCTTCAATGCCTGGGAACAATCAGCGACCTCCAAGTCGTTGCCCTCCAACGCGGATCGAAGGCGCGAGCAGCGGAGTGTAAACATTATCGAGGATGCTGTGGAGCGTGCCATTATGATGACTTTATCAATCCGAAGCAATCTCCAAAATCTAAATCTATAGACATTTGCCTTTCTGACGCGTCAGAATTTCGCGGAAAATATTGTAGGTAATCGTCCTACAGAATTCGATTAAGTGGGAAGTGACCTGATAGGTGTAACGAGGAACTGCCGGAGGGGATGGGAGAGGAGTTTGATTCCAGGAAGGAATAGGTTCAGTCCACGAGCCCATTTTGGATCGCATAGCGGATTATTTCTGCATTGGTGCTCATATTCATCTTTTCCAGTAAACGCGTTCGATAAGTGCTGATAGTTTTCACACTTAGCGATATCTGGTCTGCAATCTGGGTTACGGTTTTACCGGACGCGATCCCACGCATCACATCGTATTCGCGGTCCGAAAGGCGTGTGTGCAGAGGCCTCTGGTCTGCAAAATCCAGGTGATCTGCAATTGCTTCAGCGAGGGTGGAGCTGACATATTTCCTACCACTCGAAACGGTTCGAATGGCCGTGACCAACTCTTCTGGGAGGCTCTCCTTTGTCAGATACCCGGAGGCACCGGCTTGAAAAGCCCTCACCGCATATTGGGATTCCGGATGAACGGTTAAGATCAGGACGGGAAGCTGCGATTTTTCGGCTTTTAGTTGCTTCAGAACCTCGATTCCACTTCGCCCGGGCAAGGAAATGTCCAGCAAAAGGAGGTCATATTGCTCTTTCCACACCTCTTCGAGGACTTCCTGGGCATTAGAAGCTTCCCCGACAACCTGAATGTCGGACGCCTCTAAAAGCGTCAGTTTCAGACCTTCTCTAACCACAGGGTGATCATCCCCAATGAGGACCTTGATCATGGCAGACTCCTCACTTTAAGCTGTGTATCGTGGACGAGGCGAGGAAATCATAAGACCTTAGGCATCATCTTGAGTGGAACCGCGCTAATCCTTCGGGTATGGAATCTTGACGGTTACTGTAGTTCCTTCGCCTGGAACACCGAGGATCTGGACATTGCCGCCTAGGATACGAACTCGTTCCCTCATACCGATTAGACCGATTGATGCCGAGTCCAAGATTTGATGTTTGGCAATACCCTTACCATTGTCTTCGATTTTCAAAACCAACTCATCGTCGTGCTGTATGAAACTAACTTCAACAGCAGTTGCGGACGCGTGACGGGCAACATTTGTCAGGGCCTCCTGCAGAATCCGAAATATGTGTGTGGCTACGTCCTCGGCAGGAGAGACTTCGTCCGCATCGATTAAGACCTCACATACGATTTCTGTACGGATCTTAAATTGCTGCGTCTGCCACTCAATGGCCGCGACGAGTCCGAGGTCGTCCAGTAATCTCGGCCTTAGTTCGGCCGAGATTCTCTGGACGGAGTGAATGGTCTCATCAATGAGCCCCGACATTGAATCCACAGTTTCACGCAGGCTCTTCTGGTCAGCACGCAAATGAGTCTTTAACCAGAAAGCATCCATCTTGAGTGCCGTGAGCGTCTGCGCTAGCTCATCGTGGATCTCCCGGGCAATTCTCCTTCGTTCTTCTTCTCGGACGTTTTCCAAATACGAGAAGAGGCTGCGGAGCTGTTCACGTGAGGCTTTCAACTCTTCCTCAGCCTTCTTGCGTGACGTGATATCCTGAACCAGTGCAACGGCATACAGCGGGTTTGAATTTGCGTCTCGAATCCACGCCGCAGACACTTGGCCCCACACGAAAGTGCCGTCTTTTCGTAAATATCGTTTTTCTGCTCTGATGTACTGGGATCGTTCTTCTAAGGTTTGTAGGATCTGGCGTTCGTTCTCGTCCCAATCTTCGGGGTGTGTAACGTCGGCAATGGTCAATTTCACCAACTGGGATTTGGTATATCCAAGGAATTCGCAAAAGGCAGCATTAACATCGGAAAATTGGAAGTCGGGTGAGACAATTGCAATGCCAGAGGCCGCCTTTTCAAAAAATGATCGGAATCGATCCTCACTCTCCTGCAGCGCCTCCTCTGCCCGCTTACGCTCGGTAATGTCTCTCGATACCCACACCACCATTTTCTTATCAGCGCCAACAAGGCGCAAGGGTGAAGTTCGACCCTCAAACCACCGGGGGCCAGCCTGGACATCCAGTAAATATTCCAAGACTTGCGATTTTTCGCTTTCAATCGTGTTGCGGATTGTTTTCAAGAACAGATCGGCCGATTCCTTTGGCAAGACCTCGCGCAGAAGGCGTCCCTTTAGCTGGTCCGCCTCTTTGTAAAGGAGATCCTCCGCGGCTGTAAGCACTTCTACGTAGAGCCCGTCCTCGTCCAAAATGAATGCAAGATCGGGCAACGTGCCGGCAAACGCGCGCAGCCGCTCTTCGCTCACCCGAAGCGCCTCTTCCACCACCTTACGGTCTGTCACATCGTCCAAAACCGCGAGGCTTCGAATGAAGGTGCCTCCTTCATCACATTCTGCGATTGCCGACAGGAGTACATCCACAATTTGGCCGTTCTTTCCAACAAATTGATATGGAACATTGCGTGCCATCCCTGTCTTCATAAATTCAGGAAGTGTGACTGTCTCCGCATAATGCCTGGACTCATGCGTCAGAAACTCTGTACTCTTTCGTCCGATGACTTCCTTCCGTTCGTAGCCGAACACCTCAAGCCAGTGGTCGCTGACATCTACAAGCCTCCCGCATTTATCGATCGAATGCAGCATGGCTGGGGTTTTGGTGTAGAGTGACCGATAGCGTTCTTCGCTCCTCTGCAACGCCTCTTCTACTTGTCTGCGCTCAGTCTCTGATGATTCCAATTTAACAATCCGTTGGCGTAATTCGACCAATTCGCTTATGAGCATGTTTTTGTTCTTCTCTTCATCTTTCATATCACAGGTCTTCTGCAGATAGACTCACTCTTGAGTGCTACTGGGACTATCTCAAATCGGTTCCGCCCCTGCGGGAAGCAAATCTTAGAACTTTGGCAGAGCAGTAGATATGTAGCACCCAAAATAGGATGTTTCACGTGAGATATCAAGACTGACTCTGTACGAGTTCCTTCAGGAAGGGCGACAAGCCCACACACCTTACCCCTTCTTCCTGGATGTGACGGAGCAGTTCAATGCCCTCTTCGCTGGCAAACCCTACAGCAGACAGATCCAGAGTCGGCGGTCTACCCGTCTTGCGCTGATGGATCTCACACGATTCCCTGAGCAGTTCAATCCTCTGATCTACCAGTCGTCCCTCAAGCTTGAGGATAACACTTTCCATCGTTAAAGATCCATTCTAGTGATTTTGAGCATCGGTCCTCTCTCTTCTGATTGTCGAGGTTGTTACGGGAAAACCTCCGTGTCAAAACGAAAACGACTCGTATCCTAAGGATGCGCGTCGGCGCCCGTGCGTTAGCCGTTCAGAAAGAAGCTGTTTAATGGCAATCGAACCTTCAACGGTGCCTCTCTCTCCAAACACTTAGAAGCCTGCTCATCCGGCTCTTCATTTATTCACCCCCATCCAATGGCGAATCCAAAGCATCTAAGACAGGGCATTTCTGGGTTGGACCCCGCTTCTTGCAGAAAGCCACCAATTCTGTAAGCGTGTTCAACGTCCCCTGAAGGTCCTTTACCGTTTCCGCAACCTCTGTAATTTTGCCCTCTGCCCGTGTTCTGACATCATCACAGGTCGTAATCGGGTCAGCTCGCAGCGTGAGAAGTTCTGAAATCTCTTTAAGAGAGAATCTCAACTCTCTCGCGCGCTTGATAAACTGGATGCGAGCGATGGCTTCCTGAGAGTACCTCCGGTAACCAGAGGCTTGCCGTGGTGGCTCAGGGATAAGTCCTTGCCGTTCATAGTAACGGATCGTTTGAATGTTCATCCGAAGTCTTTGAGCAACCCGGCCTATGGTGAAAGTTTCCATATTCTTGCCATCCATCTCGGTGAAATTACATTCCGTACCTACTATAGGGTCAAGATTATTGTTTGGCATGGTGTTTAGTACAGAACAATCTCTGTGCCAGGACGAATAAAGCCACTTGGAAATATCTCCTAAGTGGCTTTATAACGATTACTTGCTTCTCTATATTGGCAAAATTTTACATCGATCCGAGCATTATCTTGTTGCTGGATTCAATGACTAAGTGCAACACTTGGACTTGAAGACTTCAGCTGGTGTTTTGAAGTTAAGACATTTTCTTGGTCGGTTGTTGATCCGGTTCTGAATTTTCTTTAACTCGTGTTTGCTGACCTTTGAGAAGTCTGTCTTCTTGGGGAGGTATCTGCGGACCAGACCGATAGCGTTTTCCACAGCGCCTCGCTCCCAGCTGTGGAACGGTTTGCAGAAATAGGATTTGGTGCCAAGCACCTCGTTGACCCGTTGATGTTGGCCGTTTTCGGATCCGTTGTCATATGTGATGCTCTTCCTCATGTGGGGAGGATGTCGCCCAAGGCGTCGATTAATCGCTTCGGCGACCTCCGAGGGTCCGTTCTTTGCCAGCTTAGCCAGGTGTAGGTATCTCGACGATCGCTCAAGACAAGCGCCAACGGCCTGTTTGCTCTCACGAGAGATGATGGTGTCGGATTCCCAGTGGCCAGGTTGTTTCCGTTTTTCGATGTAACGGGGACGTCGATCGATCGAAATACGGCCTGGAATGTGGCTTTCCCGGTGTTTTCGGGTATGCCACCGCGGCTTTCGTTTTTTGTGAGCTCGGGATAAGCAAGCAACCAGATCCCGCTGCTTGTGCACCTTTGGATCGTAGATATACTGGTAGATGGCTTCGTGGCTGATACCCGCGCTCGGACGCTCCTCGGGAAGCCTCCCAGCGATCAACTCGGGAGACCATCCTTGCTTGAGTTTGGTCTCGACATATCGCCGGATAACCGGATTCTTCAGCCGTTTCCGCTTGCCGGCCTCCCGCTTACGTTTCTCAGCCCTTCTGTGAGCCTGGAGGCCCGAGTAACTCTCAGCTATCGGGGACGGATTACGTTTCAACTCTCTTGAAATCGTGCTGGCGCTCCGGTCAAGGGCCTTGGCAATATCTCTAAGGCTTGCACCAGTGGCTCGACAAAGCGCAATCTGCTCGCGTTCGTCTATCGTAAGATGCTTGTAATTGTTTCCCATACACTTAGGATAGGACAGTTGCTACCCTAAGTGTTGCACTTCCTTATTGAACTCGGGGTTTTCATATTTCATAAATTTTTGATATTTCACGAATGTTAAAAGCCTCCTCGGACGATTCCCAACTTTTTCATTTTTGACACCAACGTGGGTGGCTTCAGGCCGAGAAGCTCGGCGGCCCCGCCTCTGCCGCTCACTTTCCCATTGGCCATCCGAAGGACAGAGATAATATGCCTTCTCTCGACTTCCTCCAAAGATCTTATCTGTTCTTCGGTCTTTGATGGGGTATCGGCCTCCACCTGAATATGCGCGCGATCTATGGTCTGCCCAGAGCACAGGATGACGGCGCGATCGATGATATTCTCCAGTTCTCGAACATTCCCGGGCCAGGAGTAGGTGAGCAAGTGCTGCTGTGCCTCATCGCTGAGTTCACAGGTAGGCCTGCCCAGTCGAGCACAGATGCGACGCAGGAAATAGTCGGAAAGGAGGGAAATGTCCTCTCGCCGGTCCCTCAGGGAAGGGATCTTAATTGGGAAAACGTTCAACCGGTAGAATAAATCCTCTCGGAACTGACCCTCTTGAACCATTTGTTGAAGGTCCCGGTGCGTGGCAGCAATCACCCGGGTATCGACTTTGATCGTCCGGGTGCCGCCTACCCGTTCAAACTCCTGGTGTTCCAGCACTCTCAGGAGTTTTGATTGCGTCTCAAGAGGAAGATCCCCAATCTCATCCAGGAAGATAGTACCCCCGTGCGCCAGTTCAAATCGACCCTGTCTCTGGGAAATGGCGCCGGTAAACGCCCCTTTCTCGTGGCCGAACAGCTCGCTTTCCACCAGACCCGAGGGAATGGCCGCACAGTTCAGCTTGACCAGAGGGCTGGCCTTGCGAGGACTCAGGTGATGGATCGCCCGGCAAACCAGTTCCTTCCCCGTACCGGTCTCACCAAGGACGAGCACCGGCGTTTCCGCAGGAGCCACCAACTCGATCTGTTTCCGCATTTTTTGGAGGATCACGCTCTTCCCGACAATCTCCTCGTAGTCGTATTTGATTTTTACCTCATCAAGAAGGACGTGCTCCGCTTTCTTGCGCTCTGCGATTTCCTTTCTAAGGTGCTCATTGGCAGCTCTCAGTTCAGCGGTGCGTTCCTCTACGCGTTTTTCCAACTCATCGCGCGCTTTCTGGAGCGCCTCTTCAGCACGTTTACGATCTGTGATGTCAATCGAGACAGCCAGAGAACGAACCACATTCCCTTCCGCATCATGCTCGGAGATAGCGGAAAGAAATACATCAATGACCTCCCCATTCTTCTTTACATACTGATAGGGAACGTCTTTCGCGGTACCGGTCTTGAAAAATTCGGACAATGTAACATCTTCTGCGTAACGACGGGATGCTTCTGTCAGAAATTCGACTGACTTTCTTCCAATCACTTCGCTGTGTTTGTACCCAAGTGTCTCGAGCCAATGATTACTTACGCTGACGATTCGCCCGTTATCATCTATGGAGTGCAACATCGCTGGAGTGTTATTGTAGAGCGACTCATAGCGCGCTTCGCTCTTACCCAGCGCCTCCTCCGCTTGCCTCCACTTGGCCTCTAAAGGTTCCCGCTCAGAAACGGTCCGCCTCAATTCGACCAAGAGCTGGTCTTCTGTTGACTCTTCGTATTTCATGTCCAGGTCGTGCCTTTTTAATTTCATTTTTCGGTATCACTAGCCGATCGGTTTGTGCGCCCGATACCCAGTCTCATTCACTCTATCTATTAACTGCTCAACGCTGATAAGCTCAGGGTCGTAGGTGACCGTTACAGCTTTTTGGGGCACGCTTGCCGCGACATCCTGCACACCATCCAAGCCCTTCAGGTTCTGCTCGACGTGGGCGGTACAGCTATAGCAAGTCATACCCTCTACAGGAATCGTGATCTGAGCGTGTGCTGATGGCACCAGACCTATTTCCTGGCCATCCGCACCAGCGTAGGTATACAAGTTAAGTCCGAAGAAACCTACAACAGCTAGTGTAGCCAATGGAAGCGCTACGCGGGCCGTCTTACCGCCAACTATCTCGCATCGTTCCGTCCTGCATCGTCGCCGTTCCCGCCAATACGCATACCAGGACAGTGCGAGAAGCACGCCGGCGACTGCTATGAAATACCAGTGATTCGCATCGATGAAAGCCCCTACGCCAAGTCCACCGAGTCCCAACACAGCAAGGCCAACAGGGACCACGCAGCACAACGAAGCCAGAGACGCTGATCCGAGTCCCAATTTAGTTGCTAGCATCATAGACTCCCTTTGTACTACTTTTATGTCTCGGTTAATGCCGAGGTAATCATTTCGATAGAAGGAATGCCGCTCAGTTGGCCGTCACTATTCTGATAAACCCGACACGCCTTATCACCAGATATTGATTCTGCGCCAGCAGCATCTTTCTGGTTCACCAATATAGTTGGAGATCCGTAACGCTGAACGTAGTCCGGGCTCTCAGGAGCCGTTCGATTCCACTCCTGAAAGTCCAATTTTATTCCTGCTTCGGCAAGAGCGCGCAAGAGTCGCTGGCGCGCTGCCTCTGCATTTGGGCAGTCAGAATCATAGATAAATTCAACCGTAGGCATACTACTTCCCCCTTCAATCGCAGTGTCTTATGCCGCCCACGGCAGCAGCACCAGGTTTCCCTTGACCTGGTTGGCCGCGATCAGCCGGTGTGCCTCAGTCGCCTGGCTCAGCGGAAAGGCGCGGTCGAGAGAGGGACTTATCCGACCCTCGCGGACCTGCTCCAGCCCCCAGTTGAGGTCTTCCACATCACCGGCCATTGAACCACGCAGCTGCTTCTGGCCGAAGAAGAAATTGCGGATGTCAAACGTCACCTCTGTGCCGGCAACGAAGCCAAAGGCGACCACGATGCCCAGAGGCCTGACGGCATCGATGCTCCTGGGCAAGACGTCTCCTCCGAGGTTGTCGATCACCACGTCCGCACCGGGGCCGCTGGTCCATTCCATCACGCGCTCGACGGAATCCTCCTTTCGCGTGTTGATCACAAGGTCCGCCCCCAGCGTTTCCGCGAATTCTGCTTTTGCATCGTCCCGCACGGTGGTAGCAACTTGAGCTCCAAGCGCCTTCGCCACCTGTACCTGCATGCTGCCCGACCCCGAGGCACCGGCCTGGACCAGAACTTTATCCCCGGCCTTGACCCCACCCACTTCCTTAACGGCCCGAACCGCAGTCGCGAGAACCATTGGCAGGGTCGCCACTTCTTCTGGGGCCAGGCCGGTTTCGTCTCTGACCACCCACTGTGCGGGAATCTCTACATACTGTGCATAGGTGCCCGGGATACCTAACCCCGGAAGCGTGAAGCTCGGCGCCGTGGCAGACGGACGGATGTCGTACTCCTCCTCCTTGACCGGGAACCCGGGCACAGGAATCACCCGCTCGCCGACTTCAAAGCTGTTGACCCCTTCGCCCAGTTTGGCTATCTCGCCTGCGGCGTCTGCACCCAGGATGTGGGGAAACGGAAGCTCCGGCACGACGGATCCTTCGCGCAGATAGTGTTCGAGCCGGTTAGTGCCCGCGGCGAGCACCTTGATCAGGACCTGTCCAACCCTGGGCTCCGGCGTTTCGATCTCTTCGTACTTCAACACATCCGCATCGCCAAATTCGTGGATCATTGCGGCTTTCATTTGACTACCCTCCTCTTTTGATGTAAATGACCTGATGCTTGACGGATGAAGGACCTCGCTCTTTTGCTTTCCGGGAAATTGCTCCTTCAGGTTCTAGTGCTAGATGCGCCCCTCTTCTGCATCGAATAGGTCGAACAGGGTGACCACGGACTTATTCGAGGGGATATATCTGGGGATGTAATCCTCCAGGTAGAGCTGAGACTCGATTGGAAGTTCGCTGATGCGCAGCTCTCTCATCTGATTGTTCCATTTCACGATCTCAGATCGATCGCGTGAAAGCGCGTGTTCCGTGATCCAGCGAGCCACTTCATCGTCATCCGCCCCAGTGGCCACACACTCCATAAACTCGATTGCGTTGATGGTGGTGAAGTTGAAGAACCTTCGGTCGAGCTTGCAGTTGAACTCATAGTCACCGAGCGTGCTGGCGAGATAGGCCCGGGACTTGTCGAGAGCCCGAGCGGCAAAGACATAATCCGCGATCTTCTCTCTTGGGCTTCGAGGATATTCGATGCTCAGATCCCTGGCAAGCCGGTTCAACTTCCCGTGATCGATCTTGAATGGAAAGTTCATGATTGGCACTGAGGTGTCCTCGTACTTGAGCACTTCCACGTGTTCGATTTCGGATACTACTACTTCCGTTGTAGACATGACTAACCTCCTTTTGGAGAACCTTTCGAAGCAGAAACTTACGATCTGGCCTGGTCGTCTTGCGGCGGGAATTTCTTCAGGATCTTTTTGACGGCTTTGTTCACATACCTTGCCGCTTTGTCAGGATCATCGAACGCGAAAGTCGCCCAACCGCGCCAGATTAGCTGCATGGTCTCAGGGTCAACGAAGTCGAGGATCAGAGTGCCCTCTTTATAGGTCCGAAGATACGAACCACCCCCTCCGTAACCCCTGCCGTAATACCCACCGTAATCGTAGCCATGTCCTCCGTATCCCCTGCCGTGATACCCATAACCGTAGGCACGCCCTCCGTAACCCCTGCCGTAACGCCTGCCGTAATACCCACCGTAACCGTAGCCATGCCCTCCGTAACCCCTGTCGTAATACCCACCGTGACCGTAGCCCCGCGGCGACACGTCAATCTTGTCTTCCAGGCCAGTATGATAAACAACGAGCAAAGCGGGCTTCTCAAGGTCCTTCTCATACCCTAAGGCCTCCAGCTCCTGCTGAACTGCGCGCCTGACCCGTTTGTCCATTAAAGAATTCTGGACCATCGGATTGCGGACCGGCTTCTCAGGTTGCTCAGCCCATGCAAAGGTTCTGATACTAGGAAATTGTTTATTCCTGTCATAGTCCGTCTTTACGGACATGGTTGCACATCCCGCCATTGAAAACACCGTCAGGAATGTGGCTATATAAAGGCTTGATCGTTTCATGACACTCACTCCTTTAGTAGATTCCGCTTTTAGATTAACCTATGACGTCGCCTATCATTCATTTCGAATGCCGGTAAGAACTTCAGCTCCCCTACCCAGCTCCACATTAGTGAAGCTTCAGGACCACCGGTTCAATTTAGAAACGGAGTTATGTCTTCTGGAAACGCGTAGCCTTTAATGGGATCCCGATCAATGGAAACTGTAGCATCGTGACGATGTCTTGAAAATTGGGCATCTTCGCTTTCTTCACCCAGCTTCTCCACACGACTCGACAACACAACATAACGGGACCCGGACCATGGACCGCCCTGCCGGATGATCAGAAGGTTGTCTCCCTCGTGACCTCGCCGGATCTCTTCCACTTCCCCAATCATCCAGTGCTCCTCGTGGGCAAAAGACACTGCATCTCCCGGTTTAAACTGGGTCATCTTGGGTCTCCTTTCGGGTCCTCAAGCATAGCATTGAGCTTGGCCGTCAGCTCGACCTTTGGGACCACCCCGATAATGTGATCTACAACCCTTCCACTCCTGAAAAAGAGAAGGGTCGGAAGGCTCCAGATGCCATAATCACCCGGGATACGTTCATTATGGTCCACATCCAGTCTACACACCTTGATTCTTCCTTCGAACTCAGATACCAATTCTTCGATCATCGGCGCAAGGATCTGGCAGGGCCCACACCACTCAGCGCCAAACTCCACCAGAACGGAGCCTCGATTTTCAAGGACTTCCTTTTGGAAGTCTGCATCGGTCAGGATTATGTGAGTTGTATTTTCCATTACGATGTCTTGTATTGCAAGGTGTATGCCAAAAGACAAAAACCATTTGAGAAGGTGACTCAAATGGTTGTAAATATTGTAGAAAACCGCTTTGTCAGACTTTCGGACGAGTCGAGAAAGTCCCAATATTTTGTGGGCGACACTAAATATTGGGAGCCCTCAGTTCTTGCGCTTGATCCCCAGTTTTTTCATCCTCGCCCCCAAAGCACTTAACTGTTCTGCCTTTAAACTGAACGCTTCCGCGATTTCCATCCGACCTCAAAACTGTCGGCCTCAAATATACCCTGCATCCGATCCCCAACTCTCTGGAAGGCCGCCAGAACCTGAGGATCGAAATGTTCTGGCCTCATCTTGCCATCCCCCTGGGTGATAATCCTGAAGGCCGTCTCGTGGGAAAGCGTCGGCTTGTAGCTTCACTTCTGTCTCAGCGCGTCATACACATCCGCAACGCTGACGATCCGCGCTGCGAGGGGGATCGCCTCGCCTTTCAATCCGAAGGGATAGCCGCTCCCATCGTATTTCTCGTGGTGGGCAAGGGCGATTTGGCGGGCCATTTCCAGCCGGGGCGCGTCGCCTAAGATCTTGGCCCCATGGATGGTATGCTGGGTCATCTGAGCCGACTCCTCCACCGTCAAACTCCCGGGTTTCCCTAGTAGGCTGGGATGGAGATAGATCTTCCCGACATCGTGCATCTGAGCGGAGTAGTGAATTTTCCGCACAAACTGGGCGTCCAGGCCGAGCTCGTCCGCCAGGCACTTGGAATATTCGTTCACGCGAGCAATATGGCGGCCTGTATCCTCATCGCTGGCTTCGGCCGCCCTGGCCAGTGCCTCGATAGTGTAGATAAAGGCATCCTCAGTCTCTGAGACCTGGTTGGAGATGAGCTTCAAAGATTGGGCAAAAATCGTTAGACCTTTCAAAACACGGGCATCCAGTTCGTTCAGCTCGGTGATGTCGCGTACTACGCCGGTGAATAGACATTGCCTGTCCAAACGTGTGGCGCTGACCGCCAGATCCATCGGGAAGGTCGACCCGTCCTTCCGTCGTCCCACCGCCTCACGCCCGATGCCGATGATCTTAGCCTCACCGGTGCGCGTGTAGTTACCAATATAACCATCGTGCTCGCTCCGATAGGGCTCGGGCATCAACATCTTGACGTTCTGCCCGATAACCTCTGCGGCACAGTAGCCAAAGATGCGCTCGGCGGCCGGGTTGAGCGACTCGACAATTCCGCGCTCGGTGATGGTAATAATCCCGTCGACGGTGGTATTCAAAATGGATCGGGTGCGGGCCTCACTCTCCCTTAGCGCCTCTTCTGCCTTCTCACGCTCAGCCTCTAATGCTTCCAATTCAGGAACCCGTCGACGCAGCTGTGTCAATTCGTCTATCAGCCGCTCGTCGGTTTTGTGTTGGTCTTTCATCTCAGCCATGGCGTACAAACAAAAAGCTGCATCTCTCTAGATGCGGCTCAGTAGGTTGGCTAAAACTGCTATGCTCAAGAAGGTTCACCGTCGCGTGAAAGCGCGAATCGCAAGTCACTTTGACCGGCGGGTTTTCGGCCTCCACTAAACCCTTTAGTCTTAGGGCTATCGGAGGGACAGTACCCGTTTGGGATCTCCCCACCAAAGGATTCAGGATTCTTCCAGTTGGAATTTTCACTGGAATTCAGCTTTAATCCCATAAATCGCTCGGAGATCCTCGATCAAGAGGCGTTCATCTCCCTTCCAGATACCTTCGATACCCAGATTGATATCCGCCAAGCCTCGCGGCCCTTCACGCGACGGATAAAGTTGACGATGGTGTCTGAAACGAACTTGGGTTTGACCGGTTCAGAAGAAATGGCCAGCACGGGGCACCCGGCTCAATTAAACATCGTTGGTACCGCTAGATTTTCGGTTCTAAGAACCTCGTCTAAGTCCTGGCACCCTTGTAGAGGTATGCGACCACGATGCCAAAGATCAGATGGTTGATCAGACTGAGCAAGGCACCGTATGGGCTGCTACCGCCACTTTGAGGGCTGCACGGATTGCAAGGGTTGCAAGGATTACAAGGGTTGCAGGGGTTGACAGCGCCTCCGCCCATCATGGAGCCCAGCACAGGCATAAACGCCAAGGCCATTGCGGTAATCGCGAGGCCAAATACTGCACCCTTCACAAGTGTGTTCCATCCCGTGACGGGTGCAACGAGCGCTGCATAGACGATACCATAAAAAATGCCCACTGCTAAGTGGATTAGTCCTCCCAGTATGTACTGTGCCGTCGTGCTTGCGCCTGCACCGAGCATCATTCCGCCCAGGCCCATTATGATGTTTGTGCCCGAAAGCCACAACGTTATCGTCATGACTACCGTAGCCACCAATCCTGCAACAATCGCGCTTCCCCAATTGACCCTACTCCCGTCAGTTGTTTCTGCCATGATGCCTCCCTCCTTATTTGAATACGACTACATTTACACGACTACCTCTTGTTGGTGAGTCACTGTTTCCACCCTAATGTGACTTATAAAGAGTATTTATGTACAGTATTAATCAAATGTCAACACAAATACCCTCATCCTGAGCAGCCCGACGCAGGAGACCTAACAAAACAGGAGAAACCGCTTTTAGAGTCGTTTTACATCCATTCGACCGACTCTTTTAGTCAAATCCCTCTCACGTTCGACAGCTTCCAGATCCGAACCGTAGCCGAACGTGATCTTGTTGTCCAGTGCAAACTGGCCCATGCAACGGAGGTCTCAACGGTGCTCAGGTAATGAACGCCGATGACTTACATCAGGTTGGCATTCGGGTGAGGGCTTCCTCTTTTCCGCTCACGCACTAACCTGTTGGCTTGCCGTCTTAAATAAGGTGCCCCACGGACGAAAAAGGACGGCCCACTTTCCAGTAGACCGTCCCTGACTCCGTTTCGCCAATCGATATCATCCTGGACGCGTGCCCGTGAGATGCTCTCGGAACCTCAAACCGCGCCAAGTTTTAGGGGGTGCAGCACACGGAAGGCGCCTTCCTGCACTGTCACCTGCCCGCTGTTTAGATCCTTCACGGTCATCCGGACCGTATAGCGCCCCGGTTCGATCTGCCCCATGTCCAGCTCCACATAGTCGGACTCCATCGTCTTGGTACCGGTTTGTTCATAGCTGATCGACACGGTCTCCCCGCTCTGCTTTCGGATGTCCCTCCTGATGGGTGCTTTGTTATCCCCGCCGCCTACACGGACCTCGTAGGCCACTTCGTAGCGCGTGGCGCCAAATTTGTCTCGCATAAGATTGTAGATCTCGAAATAGGCGAAGATGGGACTTCCGGCTTGGAAGGCGTGCGAGGGGGACGGTGTGATGCTCCACCTGCCCCGCACAAACTCGGAACCTGAATCCGCTTCAGCCTGGGTTACTCGCTGCGCAACCTGGAGGTCACTCAGGGCCAACCGGTCGCCACTGTAATCGGGGAGTGAGAATGACTGCAGGTAGACCTGGACCCGGTTCGTGTTCCGGCGCCCCACTTGCACGGCCAACCGGTAATCTCCGGGCTCCGCCTCCAGATTCACCCGGTCCATTGCCAGCATATTCCTGTCGCGTCTGCTGTCGGAGACGGGGACCGCCAGGTCCACCCTCGTCTTCTTCACCTCATCGTATTTGCTATCGATCAGCGCGATCCGCCGTTCCATCAGCACCGTGGTGTCGATCTCTCCCGGCACGGCGACGTTGTCGATCGGAATACCGATATTCACCTGGACGTCTGTCTTCCCGTTCTGACCCCGGAAAGAGAGCACTTCGTAATGGAAATCGAACGGCTCTAGGTGGCTTATGGCGTAGCGCTCGGGTTCGATGCTCGCGATTCTGGATACTCGGGTCTCGGGGGCATATTCATTCAACCGGCTGATCAGATGCACGGCACGCCCAGCCCCGCGGTGGCCCAGGTCATATGCGCTCAGGGTGGGGATCGGGGCGTAGTCATAGATGCTGGAACGGAACTCGTCCGTGAAGACGACCTCCAGGCCGTTGCCTATGTCGGCAAATATCCAGACCTCCCAGGGCACGCCCGACCGGTCGTAGCCGGCGATCACCGGTTTCCACTCCACCAGCCCCACTTCGTCGATGCTTTCCAAAGAATTCACTCCAAAATCCCTGAATCTCAACCCGACCGTCCGGTCCGTCCGAATTGGGAAGACCGGCCCGACGAACGTCATTCCGAGCGCCTTTTGGCCATAGAGCTCGTAGGCCAGAAGCTCTTGAATTCGCTGGATTTTGAGTGGTACTTTGGCATTCAGTTCCTGCGAGCTGGAACGGTAGTCGGGCTCTCCGTAACGGATGTAGACCTCTCCCCGACGGTCCCACGGCCACTTTTTCTCTCCGTAGGTGGCTCGGGCGTGCCAGACCCGGCGGTAGTGCTCCGCCCGGCGCATGGCCCCTCCAGACGTCTTGAAGGGATCCCGACGCAGCCAGAAGCTCCGCAGGAAGGCCTCCCGAGTCTCCGGAGTGGTGGCCTCGTACGCCGCGATGTCCTGGCGCATTCCCACCAGAGAGATGTCGTAATAGAGTTCCTGCTCCTTGGAGGGCAGGGTGGCGATGTAGCGTTCGAACACCACGAGCGCGCCCTCGTGCTCTCCCCGATGGATCAGCTCCTGTGCCAGGAGAGGCAGCTTATGTGCTTCTCCCGTAAGGGAGGTGACCTCTTCGAAGGAGTAGACCGGATCGACCTGGTTTATCATCGCAAGGCTAATGCCTGCCAGCAGGAGAAAAGCCAGGATTCCGGCGTTCAATGTGGTAAAAATTTTTACAAACATGTGTTACCTCCTTCTTGTTTAGGCAGAGTGCCTATATACGCTCTGTATCTTGCTTTACTTTGTTCAGTTGCATCTTCCGTTACGCAAACTTTCCCCGTGTCGCACGTCCTCTTATATGAAAAGATACGAAATCACTACAATCGCAAGCACTACAAGCAGCGTCACTTCACTTCTCACTTCCGGACGGGGCTTAACCGCTTGTCCAATGTAAAATGTGTTATTCTTCATAGCATGTAATCCTCTTGCTATAGCCGTCAAACTTAAACGGCCAACCCTAAACACACACGCGTTTGAAATCCTTGATAACGCTTCAAAATCTGCAAACGTTTCCGCCCGGCCAATGACAACATGGCCATGTTCGTTTTGCGTCGAATGCGAATAGATGATCGCTCACAAGTGTTTCAATTTACTTTCTCGTTTTCATTGCTCACACTCCTCATATAGACATGCCATGCGTCATGCAGCATACGCATGTACGCACTCGGTTCTAATTCGTCTGGCAAGGGCTCGTTTGAAATCGCTTGCTCACGCATTTCCAGTTCTATTTTTGACAAATCACATGTTCCTTATTCGGGCCATAATGTGGCAGGGTCTGTACCAATCAGCTCCATACGCCACAAGAAAAGGCTCTGGATTTTCAACGACTTCCCTCTGCAAGTTCGCATCTGTCAGGATCGTGTGAACTGTATTTTTCTTTCATAGATGAGATCCAGGCCTAAAATAACCCTTAAAGGATGAATTGTTGAGCACGGAAGAGTTCGCGTTGAATCGTATCCACTAACGCTCCTCTCTCCTGCTTCTCTTTGCTACGGCCGGTATATAGGAGCAAAAAATCGAACATCCGTCTCAAATCACTAAAAGACCGTTTTCGCAGCGTTCCCTTGGGGATCATCTCGGCATCCCCTTTCATCTTTCCATCTCCCATGGTTTTTCATTCTACTCTCTTTCGTTCTGCTCAGACATATTGCAAGTCTTATACCAAAAACAAAAAACCACCTTAAAAATTCTCAAGTGGTTGAAAAAATGTAACTTATGTGGAAGTCAACTCAGTGTATCCGAGACCCCAGAGGTCTAAGGGAATCCCAGTATTTTGGGGACTCGCAAGATACTGTGAATTCTCATCTCTTACGCTTGAACCCCAGTCTTTTCATCCTGGCCTCCAAGGTCGTTGGTTTTGTCCCCCTTTTCCCTCTTCAAAAACTGATTCGTGCAAATGCATGTAGCTTGGGTATCCATATGGATGAATGGCAGATAGCGGCAGGGACAATGATTCTTCGCGAGAATATCCCAGCATGCGACAGGCTCTAGGGTTGAGGATTTCATCCCGCGTTGGATCAACGATGAATATCGCATCGTTGGAATAATCAAATATCTTTCGGAAACCTTCCTCGCCCTGGCACAGCGTCTCCTCCGTTCGCTTGCGTTCGGCTTCAGATGCTTCCAATTCAGCAATCTGTTGTCGTCTTACTGCCAATTCATCTATGTGCTGCTCTTTTGTCTTGCGCGGGTTTTTCATACCGCAGTCGTCCTGAGGACTCAGAATGCTGTAACTATCCAGATATTGATTCGGCCTTCCATCAGTGCTCTCTCAGGAGCGGAGCGCTCAAGACCCCTACCGCGTGATTTGAATATAGCGCACTGTAGAAACCCTATTCAACGCCACAGGAAATTTTTAAAGATGGGAAAATCCGATTCTCACCGCGGAGCGGTCCTATGCTGCCGCCACCATCGCTTCCACGCCCTGGGGTTGCTGCCGTGAACCTCACGAGTAATTACCCCCAGGGCACGCATCACCGTGGTCTGAACCCGACTGTCGGGGTCTTCCAGGGCCCCGATAAGGGCCTCTGTCGCTCCGGTATCCATCAACTTCCCAAGAGCGATCGCCGCAGCCCTCCGGGTGGCCGCATCGTCATCTTTCAGACTTTGGGTGAGGCCGGATAGCGCCCTCCGATCCCTGACCTCACCCAGGGCGTGGATGATCTCTCGACGCATCCGGGTGTCCTCCCGATCCAGCAGGTCAATCAGCGCCGGCACTGCCTGACGCACCAGCCCTCTTTGTAGCACTCCATCGAAGGCCGCGTGCCTGACGCGGGGATCTGAATCGCTCAGGGCCGCGATCAGGGCGTTTTCCGAGGAGCTTCCTGTGGTCGCTTCAAGCGCCCGAACGACCTCCAAACGTACGCCGGCGTCTTCGTCTTGATCGGCCGCTTTCACGAGCGCTGACACGGCCCCTGTGAAGGGGCTCCGCTGCAGCCCCTTGGCCGCCGTGCGTCTTACCTGGGGATCAGGATCCATCAAGCGATTCAAGCAGATCCCGGCAACCTCAGGACCTCCCAGATCGATCAGTCCCCGCAAGGCCCACCTTCTCACCTCTACATCTTCCTCGACACTGAGGGCCAGCAGCGCTTTTAGCCCCTTCTGACTCCCGATCCGTGCTAGGGCCTCGGCAACCGCCCGGCGGATCTCAACCTCCTCGGCCTCCGACAGAGCGGCGATTGCCTGGGCTGCCTTCAGGCGGCCTGTTCGCCCCAACTCCTTCGTGGCCTCCAGCCTCCGCGCCGGGTCATCCCCCTTCACGGCCTCCAGCATCCGATCGAGGGCGGTGTGGTCCTTATGAACGGTCAGCGCATCGATCTGGCTTCCCTCGATGTCGAAGACATCTAAGTCAAGCCTGGATCCCGAGACCTGAAGCACGCAGTAATGGGAGGCACTCTTGGAGACTGCCGTCCAGGGGCTCCGGCCCGCCGCGTAGAGCGTCGCGCCTCCGCCTCCGCTGACAACGTGGATGATGCCGTCCTCTCGGCGTTCCCCCCGAAGGAGGGGCCACGTGCGTTCATACAGGTGATCGTGTCCGGTGAGTAGCATGTCCACCCCATATCGCTCGAATAGGGGCATCAGCGCCTTGCGCAGCGCCAGATCGCTCTTGTGCCTGCCGGAGCTATACAGCGGGTGGTGGAACATAGCAAACGTCCACTCAGCATCGGTGGCCTTCAGATCCTGCTCCAGCCAGTGGAGTTGTTCGGTGCTGGCTGCAAACCGTCCCGACGGCAGGTTGGTGTCCAAGACAACGAAGTGGGCGTTCTTGTAGTCGAATGCATACCAGGCTTCCGGTCTTGTGGTCGATCCGTTGGAGGGCACGGAGAAGAACCGATAGTATGCCGGGCTATCGTGTTCGTGATTGCCCAGTGCCGGATAAATGGGTGCACGCAGGGCGAGCGCGTGAACGGGATCAAAAAACTCAGGACCCCACAGATCCTCCTCCAGGCCGTCGTAGACAAAGTCGCCTGAATGAAGCACAAAGTCGACGGGATGTCGTACCATTTGCGCGACCAGGGCGCCGTGCACTTCCGGGTTATTCCGGCTGTCTCCATACAGCAGGAAACTGAATGCCGTGTCCGCCGGTGCCGGCGTAGTGAAGACGGCCTCCGGGGTGCTCAGGCCCTCGGCAAAAGCCCGATAGCGATAGCGGGTCCCGGGTAGAAGCCCGGTCAGCTTCACCTCGTGGACCCCTTCAGGCCCTTCGGACGTCACCGTATCGGCCGGGGCGCCCATTGGCCCGTATGCGACCTTTGAGTCAACGGCTGGTTCCATCTCCCACATCAGTACGATTCCGGAGGGCGTTACGTTCTGGGAATAGGGTCCTTTAGTGAATTCTACGCCTGCGGTAAATGTCCCTTCACGCCGGCTGCCCGCGGAGGAGACCTTGTAGAAATAGCGTCGCCCCAGACGCAGGTTTGAAAGCGTCACGCGATGCGAATGCACAGGCGTCTCTGATCCGGTCCGAAGGCCGTAACGGTCTGTGAGTCCGTAGTCCACCCAAGAGTCTCCGGGCAGTTCGGTTTCCCAGGTCACAACAACCTGGTCTGCCGCCTCAGGAAGCACGTGGGGTCCGTCCAGGATACGGACATCCTCGGCGCATCCCCACATCGTTACGGTGACGATGGCCACAATCCATTGTCTGCATCTTCTCATGATTTAGTCAAAATTAATGGGGGAAGGACGCGAGTGCTGGAGTGCTGGAGTATTGGAGTATGGAAACCCAAGGCCAAGATACTGGTTTTCCCAATACTCCAGCACTCCAGTACTGCATTACTCCAGAATCGGGGAGCTGAAGAGTTGGAGTAGAGAAGATTCTACTTGCCAATGTTTTCAAGCGAGAAGAATACATCTGCCTCTCCCCGTTCGGCAACCTCTCGGTCCACCATCTCCAAGATGATCTCCTGACGCCGCATCAAGGCCTCGAGCTGATGGCGTTTGACATATCGTCCCAGTGCCTTCTTTAGCGTCCGCTTATCCAGCGCCCGGAGTCGGTTGATCACTTCTCGAGGGAACCGGTAGAGCGGGCGAAACGGTCGTTCAAAGGTGGTAAAGGTCATCGAATGGTCGATCAGGGCCGGAACCCAGCCCGAGCGGATGATCACGTTTTGCGTGTGCCGATCCACGTTGTAAATCAGATAGTCGAAGAGCCAGAAAGTCTGGACCTGGTCTCTGACTTTGGACATATCAGGCGGGGGAGTTCCGTGGCCGTATTGAGGCATCACGTCTTCGATCCACTCCATTAGGGAACCCCGCCTTCCTTCGATTTTTCGTTCGACAGTCACAGGCAGCATGTCCAGGCCGATCAACTTATCCAATTCATAGGCCGCAATTTCATACTTATAGCTGTCGGTGTACTCCTCCACCGTCTCCGTCCCGAATTCTGTCGGCCCTTTCATGCGCAAATCCACAGCCTTGAAAATCGCCTTCATCCGGGTCTTCCCATCGTCCAGCACCACCTTCATCGGCTTCGTTACTCCTTGCCCGACTTCCTTGATAGAAACCACCGGGGCTCGCTTCAAGAACGCCTCCTTGGCCCTCCGGGACATCGTGTTGGCATCGACCTGTGCAGCCGCCGGGCCGGCGGCCGAGAGCACGACGCATAAGACCGGAATCGACAGAAGCATCTCCTCACCTCCTCACTGCGGGGGTTCCAGCACGAGCTGATCGTAAAACCCCACAAACAGGTCTGTATTGCAAGGCGGTAGATTCGCATACCGCATCTGGAGAAGCCCGAAAAAATCAAACAGCACTGTATCCGTTAGCCGCCCTTGCCTCAGATCCTCGGCAATGGCCTGCAACACCTCCTCCGCCTCCCGGTTGCAGTCTCGGGCCTGGACCTCGTCCCCCATGTTCATGTAGAGCACGATCATCGCGTTGAGAATTTCCGCGGTCATCCTCTGGTCTCCCCGAGCACTTGCCAGGGCAAGTGCCTCCTGGAAGGAGGCCTCCGATTCCGGGTAGTGCTGCAGCTTCCGGTTCGCCAGACCGATGTTGTGAAGCGCCAGGCCGATACCGATTGAGTCCCTCGTCGCGCGCAGAACCCTCAGGGCCTCAGTATAATATTTCAGGGCCGACCGATATCCGCCCGATCCCCCTTCTATCCGGCCCAGGCCCATCTTACAGAGCGCCACACCGGCACTGTCACGCATTTGCTCGCATTTCCTCATATGCTTCAAGTACCCAGCCTGCAGCCGGCTTGGGTCGTTGGAACGGCCCAGGATTTCTGCCTTTACATAGGACATCCTCATGTCGTCTGCACCGAGCAGCTCCCCCGCCTTTTCAAGACCGGCCAGGGATTCTTCCGCATCGGCTGCAGAATACTTTTGGGCGAGGAGGAAGTTGGTCACGGCCCGGGCAACATCCAGGCGACCCTGTAGCGATCTATCCCCCGACCGTACGAAGATGGGCTCTGCCAGTTCCTGCAAGTCCAGCGCCTCCTCGAAGCGGCCGTGCATCGTCAGAACCGCTGCAACGCTGGTGGCAGCAAGACCCGCGCCGATACTGGCTTTAGCCCGAGAAAGATCCCACGCCTGTTGGGCCGAGGCCTCGGCTGCGACAAAGTTCCGGTTTCGAAAGGCCTGGAAGGCCCGTCGGTTCAGGTCGTCGATCTGACCTGCCCGCTCTCCAGGTGTCAGCGGAGGGGGCTCTCCGTGAGCGAGTCCAGGGCTCAGGAAGGCCGTCGCTACAACGATCAGAACCGGTTTCCACATACTCTCATCTCTTTGGTCCGTCGGTTCGAGGGCCTGCCCAGGCACCCAGTGTCCCAGTCACGTCGGACGATTGGACCGCTTCGTGTTTTCTGATTATGGGCGAGCCTCTGGAGGTTGCGTCTCGAAGCTGGCCAAAGCCCGGTCTACCGTATCGAACGTCCGGAAGATCCCGGCAAGCCGCGTCACCATCAGGATGCTGTCGATCTTCTTGGTAATCCCGGTCAACCGCAGATCACCCCCCTCATTCAGAAGGGTCGTCAGGCTGGCTGTCAGCACCCCTAGCATTGAACTCCCGAACCACTTCACCTTCGAAAAATCGATCACTACCCAGGTGATACCATCCTTCGCCAGCCTCTTGACATGGTCATGAAACGGTGCCACCTCCGGCCCGCTCATCAGGGATCCACTCACGGTCAAAATGGCTACGTTGCCCCGGATATCCTCTTTAATTCTCATGGTTCCCTCCTCGTGAAACGATTGGCTCGTAGCCCTATCCCGTTCGGTCCCAGATGGGCGCTCACGGCCGGGCGGCCGTTGTAGTCGAACTCTTGGATGCCACCCACGAAGCCTCTACTTGCTTATGTTCAGCTTCCAGTGTTCTAATTCGGCGACGCGTCGGCGCAGCTGTGTTAATTCATCAATAAGCTTGTCTTTTGTTAGGTGCTGGTTTTTCATATTTCAGCCCCATGATTTTGAGATCCCGGCTGTATGTTAAGCACACCATCAATAATATGATTTAGAAGGAGATTATCAAACCAAATACCGAAAAAATTGCTTTCGAAACGCCGAAATCTCGATCCACCAGGTACGAAAAAGCGGCACACTCTTCCGAGCAGGCCGCTTCCATTGCTTGATCGATTTAGTGATACAACTGAGGACGACTAGAATAGTTCTGTATTTTGCCAGAATGTGGCCCAGGCGAACCAGAAGGCATTGTGTGCGGGGACTTGCTGTAACCGGTTGCCTTTCAGCGCTCCCTCTATGGCTTCGCCTTTCAGGTTCCAGGTGGTCCCGGTTTCATTGTCTTTCATGTAGAAAGGAAATCGAGAATCGGATGAGGCCACCTTCTCGAACGTGAGCGGACCGGATCCTGATTCCATCTCCCGGAAGTATGGGATAGCCATCTGTTCGGCCTCGTACCAAACCACCACGATAGGTGTGTTGTCTACGATGTCATTGATGACGGCCTCTTCTCCCATGGACTGAAAGGGATAGGCCTTTGCGAGCTCATCGAACCGGACTCCCAGTGTGAGATCCTTGAAGTCAAAAAGCTGGGCCGTCGGGTTTTGATCTCGTCTCGGGGAAGTGGAAAAGAGGGGAGGGAATTCGGAGAATCGGTAGTCTCCCGACCCAAAGATGTAGGGATAACTTCTGTAGTCTCTTGGGGTGCCCGTATTATCGCTGACGACCGTTGTGTTCGGATACAGTTCCTTCCAGTAGCCCCACGTCGTCTCGATCACCGGCATCAGGCTTAAGTCTTGCCCGGTACGCTGACCGGTGATTCCTCTGAAGATCATCTGGGGATAGAGCGTATCATTGTCGCGCCTGTCAAACATGATCAGGTTATTGTTGAAAAGCTGTCCGGAAACGCCGCAGGTGATCCGCCTTCCGTCGCCCCCTCTCCCGTCGAACACTAGACCTGTTCCGGTGAGCGGGCAGAATGAGACTACAACGGGCTGCCCCCCCACAACGTCGTTCACGATCTCGTTCCACCAGCCGATATTGTGCGGGTATGCCTTCGCCTCTCCGTTGACGACAACGCCGAGCACGAGGTCATTGTCGAAAAGGTAGCTCGCCTCCCCAGAATTCAGGTTCACAAACCGGGGATCAGTCAGGGCTGGGATGGCATCCCGCCCTATGCCGCCGCTAACGACCTCGTCGAAGGGAAAGTTCGTGGAGCTCCCGCCCATCACTGCTCGAATCCCCGCGGAGTTTCCACCGTCGAAGATCGGCCCCTGTCCCGGCGTCCCTCCGGTTCCTGCGCTTCCTCCACCGTCCGAGCCACCGCCACCCGGCGCGGACATCGGTGTGGTGGGGCCGCTTCCGGCCCCACCACACGACCAAAGTCCAAAGCTCAGGGCTAGAGGAATCATTGAATGACGTAGATGGCTCATTGTAAAGTCTCCGAAAGAGGCCGGTGCACGTTCCCGGCAGCGTCTCCTGGCATCGGCCTCGATGTCTTTAATCCTGAACAAGCTGAACATTTGTTGCCGTGGATTGAGCAACCTGCAGTGGGCCATCATCGTTCAATCGGGTATTACCCCTTTCGAACTGCACCTCCACATTCTGCCCAACCTCGAGTCCCTCAATACGCATCAGGGTTCCATCAAAGGCCCTGATCTCGGTCAAGTCCGTTATTGCAAAAGATCGCGAATCATCGAGAACGATCACGCCCTCGAGGTGTCCGCGTCCTACGTCACTCACATTGTCCACCGTGGGGACGTTGGAAATAATCCCAGTGACTGAATTCGTTGTAAGTTGCGCATCCTGTCCAGCGGCACCGCTCCCGGTCAGGCCGGAAACTCCCGAGTCACCACACCCTGCAATGAAGAGGCCCGTCAGAGCGACGACTGGAAGTGGAAAAAAATAGCGTTTCATGATCTATCTCCTCTTTGTTTGTACATTTCGGCTTCTTGTAAACCACCAATTTTCAGAAGGCCTTCCTATTCAAACAATGCAATACGTGTGCCAGACGTATTGCCTGTGGATGGTGTCTTTTAACACATTGTGTATCAATCGTTTGCATTCACACCCAAATGGTCACTCAAGGTATCGCGCATCGCGTCATTAACCATATATCGATTCACTAACGATATCGTGTTAATGTTAAAAGCGCTTCTCAAGTAAGATGCTGCTTGCGTGTTCCAGATAAGGAAAAGCGGCACACTCTTCCGAGCCTGCCGCTAACCCATTCAGAATACGTCAGAATCCTTTAGTCCGTCACAAACTGGATCCGCGATGCCGTGTTTTGAGCAGTCCCTGGGGAGACGTCGCCGGGACGGTGGAACTGTACCTCCACCTTCTGTCCGACCTCGAGATCTCCAATTCCAATCAGATCTCCCTTCAGGCCCCTGATATCGGTCTCATCCGTTACGGCAAAAGATCCAGCGGAAGCGAGAACGATCACGCCTTCGAGGTTCGGAGAATGATCATCCTGGGGGGGCAGGTCACTCACGTCTGGGACGTTGGAAATAATGCCGGTGGTGCTAAACGTCTGAAGCTGCCCATCAGGACCGCTCCCGATTACGCCGCCTCCCCCGTTACTACACGCAGTCAGGAAGAGCGCCGCAAGCGCAACAACTGGAATTGAAATAAGGAAGCGCTTCATGGTTTATCTCCTCTTTGCTTGCAGGTTCAAGTCTTTGTCATCTAAGAATCTCAGAAGGCCTCCACCGGCTTATACTTGCAATAGCCGTGCCAAAAAGGGAGGTCATGCAACGCCAACACGCTTCTATGTCATTCAGAACAGCCGCAAAAAGTGGCAACTAGCCCAAATTCGTGTGAGTGGACCAACGAGCGGACCAGGAGACGATGGCCGGCGCAATAAATCCCGTTGCGGTGCTGGACCAATGGGGAAGCGAGATGTAGTGCACAACGGCGAATAGCGTGCCCATCACAAGGGCAGTGATCACGGCCTTGCGATTCGAATGGGGACACACGTTCCAAGTCGTGCTGAAGCGATAGACTAAAACGGGAACGAGATAACCCACTGCGATCGGCGGCCAAAAGCTGAAATGGAGGTGGGCGTATCCCCACAATAGGGAACACCCGACGAAGACCGAGGCCAAAAGATCGCCGAGCCACGGCCGTCGCCACTTTGGCGTTATGGAATCTATGGTCACCCCAACAAACCCCTAGTTGCGTAGTAAGCAGCTGTCCATTGCACCTCAGAGTCTGAACAAATAGAGAGGGCTTTGATAACAGAGTGCTTTACATTGACTCATACAGCCCCGTACGCTCCACCTCAGACTCCATGATAGGCTGCATCTTGCTGCCGCAGCCTGTGCACTGCCTCGCAGACGGGTGGTTTTGCGCACGGCACGCTGAACATATCAACGGCGGTACGGTCTTCGTAATTTTGGCCAGGCGTGGACGCATCTCTACCCGTGTCCTGGAAGATTGTCTCAGTGCCAGTAGGACACCGACCAGGTTGGTTGTCAGTCCGACAAAAAACCAGGTAACCGGGGAGAGTCCCTTTCCCAAGGCCAGATGGGTGCAGAATGCACCCGCAGTCAATCCTAGTGTCATCCATACACCAAAGATAAACCAGCCGATCCTCTTCGGTGGCTTGCGTATGGCATCTTCCTGAAATAGGGCGCCTCTAGGCTGAAGATTAGAAAAGTACTTCATCGGTTGGTCGAAAAACGTTTGCACGTGAGCGGCATCCAAGGTTACGCGCCGTCCACGATAGAGAAAGGCCAAACCATGCTCGTCGAGCAGTAGATTGCTGACGATGCAGCGATCCCCCATTTTCAGGAGCACCTTTTCGTAGCGAAGGGCGTCCCCCATCCCCTGAGAGGCCGACGTATTCGCCGCTGCCAAGTTGAAAAGGGCAGCGACGCCGATCGCGCCGAATCCGGCCACAACCCCGCCCCAGAGTGGGTGAGTGTTCATCGTTTCGTCCGATTCTCCGGCTCGCTCAAGTAGAATTTACTTGTCCCGGATCTGAACTGGGGGGTAACAGCACGGCCTTCTGGAAGGACCTCTTTGACAGTTTCCATCCCTGATAAAGCCTCCGCGGCAAGGTCTACCCATGCTGTTTCTGGTTTCTTAATTTCAGTCCCACGTATCGCACACATTCAGGCATTTGGGCGTTAGTCATTTCTCCGAATCAAAGATCAACTCTCCCTGGGACACACGCCACGCGACCTCCGTCTCACCTTCGGAATCCACAACCAGCTCCACAGGAAACCCCCAGAGCCTTTCCACGTGCTGGAGCACTTCTTTTGCATCAAATGACTCTAAATGTCGTCGATTCACCACATTATGACGAAGGGTGAGTTTGCGGTCCCCGTATCGGTCCACGCTGCACACCTCAATGTTTGGCACTTGAAGGCCTATGTCGTGCTGCGTCGAAATGACCTTGCGAATATGACGATAGCCATCATCGTTGTGGATCGCGGTAACCTCGAGCTCATCTCTACCTTCATCGTCCAGTAGAGAAAAGAATCTGAAATCGCGAATCAATTTCGGAGACAGAAACTGCAGGATCGCACTTTCGTCCTTGAACGACTCGGCTAGAAACTTAACCGTATCCAGCCAGGGACCGCCCGCTATATCAGGGAACCACTTTCTGTCTTCGTCCGTCGGGTTCTCGCAGATGCGCTTGATATCCATGAACATATTGAACCCGAGAGCATACGGGTTCATTTCTCCAAAATTGGGTTGCACTACGACGTTGGTATGAGAATGCAGGAACTCTTTCGTGGCGCCCGGGGTAATCAACCCCTTTTCGGAAAGACGGCCCATGATGTAGTAATGGGTAAAGGAGGCAAATCCTTCGTTGATCACCTTCGTCTGTCGCTGTGGGTAGAAATACTGCGCGACCTTACGCACAATGCGAATAATCTCACGTTTCCACGTCGGAAGCTCGGGAGCGTTCTTCTCGATGAAATACAAGATGTTTTCCTGTGATTCACATAGAAGGCCGGCCTCTTCTTCCTTTTCTCCATCGTCAGGTCCCTTTGGAAGAGTACTCCAAAGCACATTCAGGTCCCTCTCGCGTTGCAGGCTGCGCTCCCGCTGCCGTTTTTCTTCTTCTTCAACGGAAAGCTCGGGTGGATGAGTGTATCGGTCCACGCCCTGCAGCCGTAGTGCGTGACAGGCATCGAGTACTTTCTCTACCGTTTCGAAACCATAACGCTCTTCGCACTCGGCTATATATTTTCTGGCAAAAGCGAGGTAGTCCACAATCGCATCGGCATGCGTCCACTGTTTGAACAGATAGTTATTCTTCATAAACGCATTGTGACCAAATGCCGCGTGGGCGATCACAAGTGCCTGCATCGTCATCGTATTTTCTTCCATCAAGTATGCGATACACGGATTTGAGTTGATGACGATCTCGTACGCGAGGCCCATGCGTCCTCTCTTATAGTGCTCCTGGAGGCTGATGAACTGTTTCCCGAATGACCAATGATGGTAATTGATCGGCATCCCCGCCGATGTATAGGCATCCATCATCTGTTCACTGGAGATGATTTCGAGCCGATACGGGTAGTAATCGAGCTGGAGTTCTTCCTGAGCGATTTGCTCGACGGCGTCCGTAGCACGGTCCAACTTTTCGAACGTCCATTCCGAATCCGTAAAGATGAAGTCCTGTTCAGGCATGGGTCACCTCTTGTCTGCGTGGTTCGAACAGCCCTCTGAAGACAGGGTAGATGTCGGCCGCATCGGAGATCCTAGCCATTGCAAAATTCGGGTATGCATCTCTAACAGACTCATAGACCGGCCAAAGTTCACTGTCTTCGCGTTCATCTACCTCGATGTAGGCATAGTATTGAACGAGCGGCATGATCTCATCGACCATCCGTTTGAAGGCAACTGGAAGATCTTCCGCGAAGTTGTCGCCATCCGAAGCCTGGCACGCATAGATATTCCACTGGGTTGGTGCGTACCGCTTGGCGATGATCTCCTTCATCAACTCGAGGGCTGATGAAACGACGGTCCCGCCCGATTCCCGGGATCTGAAAAACTCCTCTTCTTCGACCTCTTTGGCAGTGTGGTGGTGGCGAATGAAAACGACCTCCACCCTTTCGTAATTGCGAACTAAGAATAGATAGAGCAGCATGAAGAAACGCTTGGCCATCTCCTTTTCCCACTCTCCCATGCTTCCCGACACGTCCATGATGCAAAACATGACGGCCTGTGTAATGGGTATGGGAATACGTTCGTGCCTTCGGTAACGAATGTCCACATCATCGAGAAACGGAATCGCTTTAATCTGGCACTCGAGCGTTTCAATCTCCCGTTCGATTTCCTCAAGTCGCTCCCTCTCCAGCGAGCCATTCATACCCTCTGCGTCTTTTGTCTGCTTCTTCAAGATGTCGCGCTCCTCCTCAAGCACTCGCTTCCGGCGCAGCTTCGGCATTCGAAACGCGATTCTCCTCGCATAAGAATGCCGCATCGTTCGGAGGGGGTCGAGGTTGCTCGGAGTTCCATCTGTCGAAAATCCGGCGCGTTGAAGCTTGAACGCTTCATCGTCCACAAGTACCTTTTTTACCATGTCCGGAAGTTCCAGCCCATCGAAGAAATACTGCAGAAACTCCTCCTGTGAGATTTCAAAGACGAAATCGTCTTCGCCCTCGCCGTCGGGGGCGCCTTGTGAACCGTTTCCAGATTCACCGGAAGGACGTGGGATGGTGTCCCCTGGTCTGAATTCCTTGTTTCCGGGCAAAACGCGCTCAATAATGCCTCCGTCTCCGTGGCGAAACACCGGCTCATTCGCGCCCTTCGGAGACATCTTTATCCGTTTCGGGCGATCCGAACCAATGTCCTTCACATCTGATTCACGAATTCTTTCCCCGACTGCGGCTTTCATCTCCCTGGCGTGGCGCTTCAGAAAGCGCTGTCGATTGGCAAGGCTCTTTCCTTTGGGATTTTTCCGTCGGTCGATAATTTCGAATTTCATGGTTTGCCCTCCCATCGACAGCGCCCGCTCCCTAGAGCTCAAGAAGACCTTCGCACACGCTGAAACCAGTCCACTACCAGGCGGACCTGATTTTCCGTATACCCTCTCTCCATCATACGTTGCACAAAGTCATCGTGCTTCTGCTGTTCGTCAGCCGAACCCTTTGTCGTGAACGAGATGACCGGCAGTAGATCCTCGGTGCTCGAGAACATCTTCTTCTCGATCACCTCGCGAAGCTTTTCATAGCTTGTCCACCCTGGGTTCTCGCCGCCGTGTTCCGCTCGCCAACGCAGAACGAAGTTCACGATCTCGTTCCTGAAATCCTTTGGATTTACAATATTGGCGGGCTTCTCGATTTTCTCAAGTTCCTGGTTCAGCGCATTTCGATCGAACATCTCGCCTGTATCGGGGTCGCGATAGTCTTCATCACGAATCCAAAAATCTGCGTATTGGACGTACCGATCGAAGATGTTTTGGCCATATTCAGAATACGACTCTACAAATGCGGTCTGGATCTCCTTGCTGATGAATTCCTTATACCGTTCGGCAAGGTACTCGTTTGTAAAGGCCAGAAATTCCTCCTCACGCGGGTGCTGCAGGTGAAGAACTTCCTGTCTGAGCACATACATCAAGTGCACAGGATTCGCCGCAATCTCGTTTGTAGTGTAGTTAAAGGTCTTCGAGAGGATCTTGAACGCAAATCGAGTGGACACACCGTTCATACCTTCATCAACACCTGCATCATCGCGATACTCTTGGATGGCCTTGGCCTTCGGGTCAACGTCCTTGAGGCTCTCACCGTCATAAGCGCGCATCTTTGAGAAAAGGTTCGAGTGTTCACCTGGATCTTTCAAGCGCGAAAGCACAGAAAATTGGGCCATCATCCTAAGCGTCTGAGGTGCACAGGTCGCCTGCGTGAGTGAGCTGTGGCGGATGAGCTTCTTGTAGATCTCTTCCTCTTCGGAAACTCGCAGGCAATAGGGCACTTTTACGATGTTGACTCGATCTATAAACGCTTCGTTGCGTTTGTTTGCGTGGAATTCCTTCCACTCAGACTCATTCGAGTGTGCCAGTACAATACCGGTGAAAGGTATCGCCCCCAGTCCTTCGGTGCCCTTGTAATTGCCTTCCTGAGTAGCCGTAAGTAACGGGTTCAGCGTTTTGATAGGGGCTTTGAACATCTCCACAAACTCCAACAAGCCCTGGTTTCCGCGAGCGAGGCCTCCGGAAAAGCTATATGCGTCCGGATCGTCTTGAGAAAACGCTTCTAGCTTCCGAATATCGACTTTGCCCACAAGCGAAGAGATGTCTTGATTGTTTTCGTCTCCGGGCTCTGTTTTCGAAATCGCGATCTGATTGAGGATAGAGGGGTAGAGTTTCACTACTTTAAACTTCGTGATGTCTCCCTCAAACTCCTGGAGGCGCTTTGCTGCCCAAGGAGACATGATCGGTGGAACGCACCGTGACGGGATGTCGTATCTGTCCTCAAGCGCCTTTCGCTGAAATTGATCAGCAAACAATCCGAGCGGAGATTCATTTATGGGAGATCCGTATATCGCATAGAATGGCTCTTGTTCCATAAGTTCCTTAATACGTTCGGCAAGTGACGATTTTCCGCCCCCGACGGGGCCAAGGAGATACAGAATCTGTTTCACTTCCTCTAACCCTTGGGCCCCGTGCCTCAAAAATGAAACAATGCTGTCAATCGTATCCTCCATGCCGTAGAACTCTACAAACGGCGGATACGTTCGAATCACGCGGTTCGAAAAGATTCGACTGAGACGCTCATCCGGGCTCGTATCGAGGAGCACAGGCTCGCCGATAGCCCTTAGAAGTCGATCGTGGGGTGAAGCATACATCATCGAATCACTCTCACACAGCTCGAGATATTCCAGGAGATCCATCACTTCCTCTTGATGTCGGTCATACAGTTCCTTGAACCAGCCTAATCGGTCTGTCGTAGGGGCTACTAACGTAGACATGGCCAAACCTCCTTTAGGATACTTAGCAACTGAAATCGTAAATATTACGGGCTGTCTTCTTTCTAACCTTGCACACTTTGTCCTATTTCGGCGCACCCGCCTCGATAAATTGAAGGCCTTTGTACCCTGCGGGGATGCTCCCTAAATGGCATCCCCGCAAGGAGCGCTTCTGGCAGCCGGGAGGGAGTGGCTGACCAGGAAGGCCCCATCTAGGATCATTCCCAGCCGCAGGGCTGCCCTTACGCCTGTTCTCTACAAATGAATCAATAAACGCTTTAAACAGTAGGCTGAAATAGTTCACTTTCTGGATCCTCGAACTCGCAGTCCTCGACGATATTTCCTTCTGATTTGTGGGAGCCAAGAAGGTCTTATGGGCCAGGTCTGGTCGTGGAGATATACCATACGGTGTGAAAGTCTTCCCAACATAACGCCCTCCTTTTCGAAGTCGGTCAGGATCGTGTGAGTTGTATTCTCCATTGCACTGTCTCGCATCGCAAGGCGTATGCCAAAAACAAAAACCATTTGAGAAATGACTCAAATGGTTGGAAATACAACACCAAACTCAACAGAACCGTTTTACGGGCCTTCGGAAGAGACAAAAAAATCCCAATATCTTGGAGACTCGTCAAATATTGAGAATTCTCATCTCTTGCGCTTGATCCCCAGTTTTTTCATCCTGGCCTGCAAGGTCGTTGGCTTTATTTCCAGAATCTTTGCCGCACCCTTTTCTCCGCTCACCCGCCAGCCCGTTTGTTCCAGCACCCTTAGGATATGCTCCCGCTCAAGTTCCTCGAGGGTAGAAACCGTGGACCCGCCGGACGAGGCACGGGTTCTCGGGAGCCAGTCGCCCAATTCCAGTTGTGTTCCTGGACTGGTGATCATGGCCCGCTCGATCACATTTTCCAGCTCCCGAACATTGCCCGGCCAGTGGTAGGCCTGCAGTTTGTCGAATTCTTTTTGCGGAATCGTTTCGATCTTCTTGCCCATCTTCGCGCCAAACTTCATAAGAAAATGGTTTACCAGGAGGGGAATATCTTCTTTGCGGTCCCGAAGTGGGGGGCTCACGATCGGAAAGACGTTCAGCCTGTAGTAGAGATCTTCGCGAAAGTCCCCGGTATCTATCGCCTTCTCCAGGTCACGGTTTGTGGCCGCAATCACTCGGGCATCCACCTTGACGGTTCTCGGGTCCCCAAGGCGCTCGAATT
Source organism: Candidatus Latescibacterota bacterium (assembly GCA_965248435.1). GTDB lineage: Bacteria > Latescibacterota > UBA2968 > UBA2968 > CBDFJH01. The sequence continues at coordinate 2,796,420 of OZ252100.1, read as the reverse complement.
CTCCCTCCTGGAGGACCCTGAGCAGTTTGGACTGCAACTCCAGCGGCAGGTCGCCGATCTCGTCCAGGAAAGCCGTTCCGCCATCGGCCAATTCAAAACGCCCGACCTTTTGCGCGAGCGCCCCCGTAAAGGCCCCCTTCTCGTGGCCGAACAGTTCGCTTTCGATCAGGTTTGCGGGCAGGGCCGCACAGTTTACCTTGACCAGCGGACGATCTTTGCGTGCGCTGATATTATGGACAGCCCGGGCGAGCAGCTCTTTTCCAGTACCGGTCTCACCCAGAATCAGCACTGTGGCATCCGTCGAAGCAACCTGTTCCACCTTCCGCAGCACGCTGTTAAGCGCCTCACTGCGGCTGATGATTTCGTCGAAGTTGTGCTGGAGCTTGATCTCCTCCTGCAGATAGACGTTCTCGGCCTGGAGACGATTCTTGAGGTCCTCTACTTCCGTTAGGGCGTCGGAGAGTTCGGCTGTTCGCTCCGCAACCCGTCTTTCCAGCTTCTCGTTCGCTTCCTGCAGTGCTTGCTCTGCTTGCTTGCGCTTGGTGATGTCATGTGCGAAGATACGCACGATGCCGCTCTCGGAGACATGGGTCACTTTTTGATCGTATGTGCAGTCTCCAATCTCAATCTCTCGAACGATAGATTCCGCGCCCCCTTCCTTAAGTTCGCTAACAATCGCTCTCAACCCTTCAAACAATGCATGCTCAAGACCGGCTGTCTCCAGATCTGGAAATCGTTCGCTTGCTAGGGGATTGAGGTAAGTTACCTTCCCGTTAAGGTCGGTCTCAACGACAGGATTCGGATTCTGTTCGGGAAACGAGGCCAGGCGGACAAGCGCCTCCTCGGCCCTTTTCCGCTGGCTGATATCGCGGACGAGAGCGATCATACAAGTTTTCCCACGAATATCAACAATCGAGGCCGAGATCTCCGCCGGCAGCGTCTGGCTGCCCTTCGTCAAGCACGTGAGTTCATTAGTCCATCCCTTTCCGTCTTCTAGAACCGATTTCGCAAAGGCCCGCAGCTGTGGCATCTCATCCGGATGAATTGCAGATACGGCCAGAGACAGCAACTCTTCGCGAGAATACCCGAGCATCCGACAGGCGCTGGGGTTTACGTCGAGGATTTCATCACCCTCTGGATCGATAATGAATATAGCGTCGTTGGAAAAATCGAAGATTTTGCCAAGACGTTCCCTCGTTTCCTGATCCCTTGTCTCGTCGTTGTCTTTCATCCCACCCTCGCATTGACCGTATCGAATTCGTATCTCAGGTGGCTAATTTAACTCGTTTTTTCTATCATGGGTATACCAACTTAAGAATCCGTATTCGATGAAGGAAAGTAGCTAATGAGGAGGAGCCCGTGATTCTTGGATTTTCATCTCCGTCGTACACCAGCCTGCTGCCTGAACGAAAGCCGCTCTTGTGGCTGCTGGAACACTGCTCAGAACTTGGTCTGGGCGCCCTTGAGGCGTCGCTGCCGCTCGAGGGCAAGGATGATCCCAGAGAAGTCGGAAAGGCGGCGGCCGATCTGGGGATCCGCTGGATCGGCTACTGGTGTGAGGACTTTGTGACGCCGGAGGGTGGAGTAAACGGCCTGTTGGGTCGGGCTCAGAAAGCCTTTGATGTGGCGACAAACGGAGGTGTAAAATCTCTGGTTATCTTCGGACAGACCAAAATGCATAACCGATTTACGAATGAGCCCCCGCTGGTGGATCAGTTGAAGCAGATGACCGATCACCTGGGACCTGTAGCGGAGGCGGCATCGGATAGAGAGATCCAGCTGGGGCTGCTGCCGCACCTGGACTACCGGGGGAAGGAGCTGGTCTCAGTGATGGAAGCGGTCGATCACTCGCATCTTGGGATGGCGTTCGACACCGCGAATGCGCTGCCGGTCTGCGAAGATCCTGTGGATGCGGCCAGATCGGTGCTTCCTCACGCGATCGCTGTGGCGTTCAAGGATGCGCGCGTCTACCCGGGGCGGTCCAATCAGGTCACGATCTGGGGCACGCCGATCGGTCAGGGATCGGTCGATTTCGAGACGATTTTACGCATGATGGCAGAGCAGCTGCCCGACCCGGACGGGACGACAGTCGCGATCAAGCTGCGACTGCCGCCGGACAGTCAGGAGCACGAGGTGTGGATGGAGCAAAGCCTGGCGTTTCTGCGTTCACGGGTCAGGTGACCGTACCTTGCATCACCGACCTAACCCCCCAGTCGCTCTCTGCGGCACGGCTTAAAGGGGGGAGTCCTGGACGCCGGACCCAGCCCTAAGTCCCCTCCGAGGAGGGGACTTTCATATTCATAAGGCGTAAAACCGGACAAATTCATCAATCCACCTCCTGGGAGGGGTGCCCCGTTTCGCGTTTACCCAGGGCGTCTGTCAGAATGGAAGGTTCTTCAGTTCTACCTATTCTTCAGGGATGAAATCGAGGAGGATGGGATCGTGATCCGAGACTCGGCCATACGTGTCGTTCAGGCCGCTGATCACTCCGGGTGGAGATTCAGAGACCGGGCGGATGCTTCTGCCGGCAAACCAGTCGAGTTTGAACGAACATCGGCCGTCGTTGCCCTGGAGGGCCCAGTTGATGAACCAAAAGCACCATCGAGGAATCCACTCGGCCAGGCCGCCGTTTGAGACGAGGTCCTTTACGTCATAGTGAAGCGTGCAGGCCCCTGGTTCGTTCAGGTCTCGATAACGAAATCCTCGTCGCTCGATCCGACGAAACAGACGACGTTCGAACCAGCGATCCGGATAGGGGTAGTGGTTTCTGATCACGTTGCCCACACCCATCAAGACGCGTCTGAAGTAGCCAAGTATGGAGAAAAGCGCTCGGCTTGAATTGTAGGTGGAGGTGTTCCAATCTCCTCCAATGAGGATGGGCAGCACAGGTGTGAGGCCTTCGAGATGGTCCAGAACGAGATTCATCTGACGAAGACGGTGCTTTTGGGAGGAGTGGGCATCCAGGTGAAGGGAGACAGCTCGGAATAGGCCGAGGGGGTGATCCACCGTGCCGACAACCGCCCTCTGACATCCCAAACGCTTTTCCGTTCCCTTCATTTTGTCTTTGCCGTTCGGGAGGGAGACCGTGTGCGCATCCCGAATGGGATAGCGTGAGAATAGGGCGTTGCCGTGCAGGGCCTGTTCGTTTTCGCCTCGGGTGAGCTGTTCAATGCCACTACCCTTGTCGAGGCTCAAGTAGCACGGCGCAAATGCGTATTGGAGTCCGAGCGCGCTGGCGATTTCCTTGGCCACGAAGCGGTTTCCCGACCGCGCCATCCCATGGTCGAGCTCCGTCAAGAGAAAGAGGTCACTTTCCCGCATCCTGGGATGTTCTCCAAGGATTCGGAGAATGCCCTCGAGATTAAGCCCACGCTCGAGGTTCCAGGCGGTGGCGCGGATCGAAGTGGGCGGTGGAGAGGAGTTGCTTTGCTGTTCTCCCCCGTAGAGGATCCCACCCAGGACCGTATCGATGTCTCGTTTCAGCCTGGCATAGAGTGGGGAGGCTTCCAGTTCAGGAGTGGACTCGAACTCGCGAAGCGCAGGGATGTGCGTGCCCAGATTGTGGTCAAGGAGCGTATCTCGCATCTCGTATCTCGTATCTCGAGGCTCGTCTTGTCGCATTTCGAGAGTCCAACTGAAAAGTGGGATCTTTCCCAGAACAAAAAGTGTCCCGAGGCATCTAAAGGGAGTGTAAAATAGGCTTTCCCCGGGCGATGTGTCAACGAAAAAGCGCCTAACTCTTATGAAATGAGGAGAATAGCAGCCTTGAGCGTGCCGAGATCCGTAATCGCGATTTTGGTTCTGACCGGCTGTGCCGGATCGATGAAATCAGGCAGCCCTGAGGCGAGGGATCACTACGACCGTGCCGTCGCCTTTTACTCTCGGGGGCGCCTTAACGATTCTATCGAAGAATATCAGCTGGCGCTTCAGGAAAGCCCGGGTATGGTGAAAGCCCACTTCGGTCTGGGTGTCGCCTATATGAAGACCGGGTTTCATCGGGGTGCCGTACTCGCGCTCGGAGAGGCGATCGAACTGCAGCCGAACTATCCGGAGGCACATTACAACCTGGGCCTCGCTCACTTAAGCCTTCGTGCCTATCAGGTGGCAATACCATCATTCCGAGTGGCTCTCGAACAGTCGCCGAAGTTTCAAGACGCGCTGCACAGGCTGGCGGGGGCCTACGAGGGAGTGGCCGATACGACGAATGCCGTGGCGGCCTATACCCGACTGGCGTTAGAGTTCAAGGATGTGCGGGGCCACATAGCGCTGGGCCGGATTTATTCCAACGATGAAGTCTCCCTCGCGATCAGACATTATGAAATGGCCTCACGCCTGGATTCGACCTCCCAGGAGGTGCGATCTCAGCTGGGTGACCTCTACACGACTGCCGGGAACACCGAAGCGGCAGTCGCCGTTTACCGGAAGATGCTGGTCCGTCGTCCAGAAGACCTGGACCTTCTGCGCAAGCTGGCGAGCGTCCACCACATCGCTGGACAATGGGGCCGGGCAGCAACCGTTTACGAAAGGCTGAAGGATCTGCATTCGGACGACGTTCAGGTCTTTTATAACCTGGGGCTCGTCTACGATAGAATGGGGGCTCCCGAGAAGGCCATCCTGGCTTATAAGGAAGCGATAGAAGTCGATCCTCAACACGCCAACGCACACCTGAACCTTGCGATCGACCTTGTGGAAACCCGTCAGTACGAAGATGCACTACAGGCGTATGAGCGGTTTCTGGCTCTCGCCGGGGATCACGAAAAGCGGAAGCAGGTTGAGGAGATCGTCAAAGAGCTTCGTTCAGCTCTCGGAGACAAAGCAGGGATTGCGGAATGAAAGCCAAAAGGTCGTGCTTTCCGAACCAAAAGATAAATGTGGTAGGAGCCAGCTCCTGCTGGCGAAACCCTGAATAGGGCTTTCATATTCAAGGGGCATACCAAGAGAGGATTGCAAGTCCCCTCCCGGGTCGGGGTGGGTAACATCGCGAACTTCACAACATCATGCCTTCGGCGTCCCGCCCGTCGGCTCGCTGTCTTCGATCACGAACTCGCCGTGGATAATCACGAAGTCGATGCCGACGGGCTTCCGAACGTTGCTACCGGTACCCTACTTTTCTTGTCTCGCCACAAGAAAAGGGCTACCGCAACCGCCACCCTTGGGCACAGCGCGGCTGTGCCCCTACACTCCAAGATTTCGCCGTAGGGGCGCGGCGTGCCGCGCCCGAAGGCAAAAGAAGGGCGCCCCTCAGGTGCCGGGGGGCTCCGGCCGCGGCACCTCACCCTCAGTGGCCTGAACAGTCCACGGCAGGAAGGCCAAATCCTCATCACGCGCTCGCGATCGCTGAGGAACCAACCCGCTGGGAGGAGAAATGGGCTGGTTGCACCGGAGTCGCACACCGCGGCCCTGATGGTTTTGAGCGATGACATTGCTTTCGTTCAAACACACGCATTAATGAAACTCTTCCCCCTTTGGAAAAGGGGGACTGAGGGGGATTTCAAGATGCATCACGCAAGGGAGTCGCACACCGCGGCCCTGATGGGTTCGAGCGATCTCTTTCGTGAGTTTGAGAGAGGCCAGTCCCCTCCTGGTCGGGGTGGGTGCAATCACGATGTCAGAACAACATGCCTTCGGCGACCTACTTTTCTTGTCTCACCACAAGAAAAGGGCTACCGCGACCGCCACCCTTGGGCACAGCGCGGCTGTGCCCCTACACTCCAAGATTTCGCCGTAGGGGCGCGGCGTGCCGCGCCCGAAGGCAAAAGAAAGGCACCCCTCAGGCGCCGGGGAGGCTCCGGCCGCGGCACCTCACCCTCAGTGGCATAAACAGTCCACGGCAGGAAGGCCAAATCCTCACCACGCGCTCGCGATCACTGAGGAACCAACCCGCTGGGAGGAGAAATGGGCTGGTTGCATCGGAGTCGCACACCGCGGCCCTGAGGGCTTTGAGAGATCCACTTCGCGAGTTCCAAGACCGTCTACAAATCGGCGAGTTCTACAGATAGGGCATACTGCCTTATCCCCAACATTCGGTGAGGAACCAGAAAAAAGCCCCTGTCTCATCCACGAGACAGGGGCAACTTGCCACCTCACAAAGACAAATCTACCGGCAGACGCCACCTCCACCCATGCCCATTCCTCGCCTGCGCTTCCGTTTCTTCCCGGAATCCGCGTAGTTTCTTCCTTCGTCGACGAGCTTGTTGATGGTCCCGTCTGTAAGATGCACTTCCGGCTCAAGGGGTTGAAAGCCGTGATCGGACTGCGTGGTCGTCGGCACGAAAGAGGCAGGCATCGCAAAGTTCGCTCGAAGGGACCTGAAATCCCTGTTCAGGAGGGCCTCCATAGTTTTCGGCGGGACCGGCTCGGCTGATTCGGGGACAGGCGCTTCAGACGCCAGGACGTTTTCCGCCAGGGGCGACTCCTGCCCGTCAGTTTCCGATGGCTGAGTGATGGGCTCCTCCTCGAGCGCGGGCCTGTCGAATTCCACGGCGACTTCCGTGTAGGAAGGCGCCCTTTCATACATACTCAGGATAAGCGCGATTGCAGCCGCGTGAACGACGACCGATATCGTTCCGAAGAGGTGGCGACGCAAAAATCGATTCCAGTATCTCACTCGAAACCCCCTTTCGGGTTGGGATTACTCGTAATCCCGGCTTTCTCACTCTGTTCCTCTTTAGACACCGTGAGGGATGCAAAGTTCCCGTCCCGGCCATCCCCGTCTCTTTTTTCCGTCCTGTTCAGGGTATACAACAGGAGCGGGCCAAAGCCGATCCAGAAGAGCTTTCGCGCTCGAACCAGGAGGGCCGTAGAGAGACCCACGGCTGGGTCCATTCCGAGCAAATAAAAGAGGTAAGTATTGCCCAATTCGAATGTGCCGAGGTTGGCCGGCATGAAGAAGAATGCCACTCTCAGAAGAAAGCTGAATGCGCCCAGGATGTAGATGGTCGTGAAAGAGACATCTACCCCCATCAACCGGACGAGGAGGAAGGTCTCCAGCAGACCGAAGATCCAGCTCGCCAGGCGGAGCGCCGCGCAGCCAAAGAAGCGACCGTGATTTCTGCCGTAAAAGGAGACCAGATTTTCCTCAACCTGCTCCAGCGACCCTCGATGTCGATCCAGGAATCCTGTCGCGATCCTCAACCTTCGCAGGAAACCGATCAGCCTCGAAAGAGGGCGGCTCCGCTGCGCCAGGAAAGCGAGTGTGATGAGCACTGCGAAAACGAAAAGGGCGATCACGAAGCCCGTGTGCAGCTGCCGATCCCCGGGTAGTGAAAGGAGGGCGATGACGAGACCCACAGCGGCGAAGATCACTCCTGTGAGCATTTCGACGGTTTTGTTGGCAACCACTGCAGACACTGCGCTTGAAACCGGGGCGTAAGGACGGAGAAAGTAGGCCTTCGCGACTTCGCTGCCGAGATTCGCTGTCGGGAGCAGGTTGGCTGCATCCACACCCACGAAGACGGGAAATAACCTTCGGAAGGCGGGGTGATGCTGGGAAGGAAAGGCCAGCCCCCAGGCAATCGTGTTGCCGATTTTCCAGATCAGGGAAATGAGGAGCACTGGAAGTGCCCACCATCCGACCAGCCTGACGTGGTCATACACGTTCTGTATTCCGACTCTCCATAAAAGGAGGCCGAGCAGGGCGACCCCAAGGACGACGAATAGGAGCCTGGGGTCCAGGCGCCTTCCGGACCGACCCTGGACGTTCATAGTTTCATTGAGCACTCTTACCCGCCCGAGAATCGTGTAGTTCGACCGCCTGGCCGACCATCCTCTGGATCGTGACCAGATCCCCAAAAGGCTTCAAGATTCGAAGGTCAAAGGGAACCAGCCTTGGATCCCCTTCCTCGAGCTCCCACCCGGTCACCAACACAGTGACCATCGCGGAATCCACCTCCCTCATCTTTCGCGCGACTTGATCGCCAGGCAGGTCCGGCATACCGAGGTCAATCAGGGCCACGTCGTAACGCCCGGGAAGAAACTCGGCCGCAGCATCGGTGCTTTCCTGAAACACGTCGACATCATAATCACTGCGCAGCAAGTCTGACAGAACCTTACACACGGACTGGTCATCTTCGACGATGAGGACCCGCCGCCTCCGGCCGCCGTCCACCTTGCCTTCATCTTTTTCCGGGTCACCCCAGATCGGAAGTTGAAGGGTGAATGTCGTGCCTTCGCCGGGTTTGCTTACCACTTCCGCTGTCCCTCCCCAGCTGGTGACGACTCCATTGACCGTCGAGAGTCCGAGCCCGGTACCGACGTCAGATTTGGTGGTGAAAAAGGGTTCGAACACCCGCCTGGAGGTCTCGCTATCCATTCCGACGCCGTTGTCGGCCACAGAGAGCAAAACCGATTTGCCCGAGGACCGAGCGGAGATCGTAATGCTACCGCCCCCGGGAAGGGCATCGACGGCATTGAGGATGAGGCTGATCAGGATATCCCGGAGCCCTTGCTGTGACCCGCGGATAGGAGGGACGTCCCTGAGGTCTGTCTGGATCTGGATTGCGGTCCCTTCAGCCTCCTTTTCATCTTTCCACCGGGGGCGGGCAGTCTCAATCGCATCGTCTACCTGGTCTTCGACCTTGATGGGGAGGAGCGCACTTCCCTTTTCGCCCTGCACGGCCCGATTCAGTCTGTCCACGAGGTCCTTCGCCTGCAGGGCGCTTTTGACGATAGACTGGGCATCCTTAATGATGTCGTCGTCGGATGTCTTCGCTTCGATCAACTGCGCAAACCCAAGCACGCCGACCAGGATGTTGTTGAAGTTGTGGGCCACCCCCCTCGCCATCTCTCCCAGGGCACGGAGACGTTCAATGCGAACCAGGTCTTGTTCGGTCCTTTTCCTGTCTGTTATGTCATAGAAGCCTGCGAGGATCGCTTCCTCGTTTTCGTATGTCAGCGTTCTCGCAAAGACGCTCGCCCACAGAGGCGTGCCATCCCCTCTCCTGCCAGCCAATTCCATGTCCTGGACCATCCCTTTGGTCTTCAGCTCTTGAACCAACTGCTCTCGATCGGCCGGGTTGCGATAGAAGTCCGCCACGTCACGGCCAATCAGATCCTCTTTTTCAACGCCACAGAGACGACCGAGATGCTCGTTGGCGTAAAAGATCCGGCCATCCGAGAAACGTGTGATGAGCAGCGAAATGGGGGCCGCGTCCATGACGGTTCGAAGCTGTGCTTCTGTTTCTTCAGACTGTTTGTGTTCTGATACGGGCTTCTCCAAGCCGGCAATCTGCTCTCGCGCGCGAGCCAATTCCTCGATGAGCTGGGCTTTGGTCTTTTCCTCGTCTCTCATGTCGAGGTCCTCCTCAGAGCGAACTCGCTCTCAGCCTGCGCCGCTCCAGTCCAGGACGATGCCCAGAACCTCGCGGCGCTGTTCCAGGATCAAGTTGTAAGCGTCTTCCGCATTCCTGAATGAAACGCGTTTTGAAATGAGGGGTTCGACCTGAACCCGGCCGGCGGCCAGGAAGTCCAGACATAGCCGTACGTCTGCATCCAAAGGCCAGAAACCGGGCGAAGCGTCCTGAACGGGGCGCACCGGGCCGTGCGCACCCACTATGACAATGCCCCGTCTGTGGACGTCGCGATAGAAGTTGACACTCTTCGTCTCTCCCCGAGTGCTGCCGAGGAGGATGACACGGCCGCACCACCCCGCAGCGTGCAGGGCCGTTATTATAACCTCGGGATGTCCGGTGGCTTCGATCACGACGCGGGCGCCGTCGCTGTCCGTGATTTTACGGACAGCAGCGACAAGATCCGTCTCACCTGCGTGAATCGTGTGATCGGCTCCGACCCCGAGCGCACTTTCCAGTCGGCCCGTGTCCAGGTCGGCGGCGATGACCGGGTATCCGCCCTGGAGACGGGCGAACTGAAGCGCGAGACTACCGACGATTCCCTGTCCGATGACCAGAACCGATTCACCGAGCTCGATTCTGGCCTTTCTTACGGCCTGTATGGCAAAAGAGGCCAAAGCAAAAAAAGCCGCAGCATCCACGGACAGGCCCGGCGGCACAGGCTCACAAAGACCATCTTTCATCACCTTTGCGTGACTGGCGTGACCGCTGTTTGTAGCCACACGGTCTCCACGCGAAACGCAAGTCACGTTCGACCCTACTTCCAGCACGGTGCCGATGTTCGAGTAGCCAGGGAACATCGGAAACTCCTGGCGGGTGTTGGGAAGAGCCCTGAGAAAGGCACCCTCTGTTCCGGGACTGATCAGCGAGATGTCCGTCTCGATCAATATCTCGTCAGAGCCAGGGTCTTCCACGTCGAAGGGCTCGATTTCGACCCTTTCCGGCTCCAGGAAGACGACGCGATGACCATGCATAAATCAGTTTCTAGTTTCTAGTTTAGAGTTTCAAGTTAGAGGCATGAGGCAGTTTCTAGTCTAAAATTTCGAGTTTAGGCAGGATTTTCGCATGAGTTTACAGCTGATATGAACTAGAAACTAGAAACCAGAAACCCCAAACTAGAAACTCTATTTAACCGCGTCGTTGCGCCTTGACACCATCTTCCATTCGGTCGATTCAGGATAGCGGGGTGGAAGCTCCGATACCTTGCTCAAGCGCTCCATCTGTTCGTCCTCGAGACGCCAACCGGTCGAGCCGAGGTTGGTGGTGAACTGCTCCAAGTTCCTCGCACCGACGATTGCCGAGGTGATTCCGGGCCTTTGCACGGCCCATCGGATGGCGACCTGTGAAGGACTGCGATCCAGTTCACGCGCGACTTCCAGGAGGACGGCAAGCGTTTCGTCCGCGTTGGGGGCGAAACAGGTTGCAAAGAAGGGGTCGCTCTTGTCCTCCGACCGCGTTCCGGGAAGGAGGCGTTCACCTGGTTGATACTTTCCCGTGAGAAAGCCGCCGGCCACTGGGCTGAACACCGCCACACCGACCCCCTTTTCCCGACAAAGGGGGATCAGGCCGTGGTCGATATCCCGCACGACGAGGTTATACTGCGGTTGATAGCACTCGAAACGATGCAGGTTGTTCGAATTGCTGATCCAGAGGGCTTCGTTCAGGCGCCAGGCCTCGTAGTTGCTGCACGCGATATAGCGCACCTTGCCCTGATGGACGAGGTCATCGAAGGCGCGCAGCATTTCTTCGAGCGGGACCTGGATGTCCACGTGATGGGCGTAGTAAAGATCCACGTAGTCCGTGTCCAGACGCTTCAGACTGTCGTCGATGGCATTCGTGATATGGAGGCGCGACATTCCGGAATCGTTGGGTCCTCCGCCAACGGGATTGAAGACCTTTGTCGCAACGATCGCCTCTTGTCGTCTCCCGGAAAGCGCCTTTCCAAGGATGGCCTCGGACTTGCCACCATTGTAGGTATTCGCCGTGTCAAAAAAATTGACTCCGGCATCCAGCGCAGCGTGGACCATTCGGATGGCTTCGGCTTCGCCCGTCGTGTCACCAAAGGTCATCGTTCCCAGGCAGAATTCAGAGACTTTTAGGCCGCAACGACCCAATCTTCGGTATTCCATCGGACTCTCGATGCGATTGATTGTGTTTATCGTATGGCAGGAAGATAATGCGGCGTCGCGGGAAAATCAATGAGGGCCTTCGGCCACGGCTGCGATAGAGAAATCCGTTGTGCCTGACCGCAGACCACGGACCACGGACCGCCAAGAATCTAAACCTTATTTATCATGCGGTCTGCCCCCTCGACAGGGCTCGGGGCAGGCGTCTGTCGTCCGCCGATTTTACCATCTTTCGGTTTTCTTGCGGCGCAGCCTTTTACACAAGACCTGAATGATTCTCCGCAGCACCTCGGTGTGATCCGACATCAGCTCGTAAAGGGCATCTCCATTCAGGCCCAGAAGGCGTGTGTCTTCGTCTGCGGTAACCGCAGCCATCTGGGGTTCGGGATCCAGTGTTGTCAGTTCGCCGAAGAAATCCCTTTCTCCCAAGTTGACAAACGTCCGGTCTCCGTCGTGGACGCGGACGCCGCCGTCTACGATGATGTACATCGTACCCCCCGGGTCACCTTTGTCATAGACACAGGTCTCCTTCGGAATCTCCACTTCATCCATAAGAGAGGCGAGGTCTGCGAGGACCTCATCCGGGACACCGGAAAAGATGCTTACAGATTTCAGGACCATTACCTTTTCGATGGTCAAAAGCATGGGCGGATCTCCTTCCTTCCACTCTTGCAGCCGCTCGGCGATCTGCGCGACCAGTTGGCTGGGATCATTTCGAAGGGTATCAAGATGGCTCGTAAAAACCTCACGGTCCAGCTTGTACAAAGACCAGGCACTCGTTTCCCGAACCAGCGGCTCCTGGTCATCGAGCGCAGACAAAACAGCTTCCGTTGACGTTTCACTGGACCGGTCCGCGATCGCGTGGAGTGCGCAGGCGCGGAGCCAGGGGCTGACCCATCGCCCTTGACGGGCGATCAGTTCTTCCAGGCGCTGGTCTGTTGTCAGGTGTTCCTGGGGAAAATGAATCTCTAGTCTTCTCGAGCGTTCCTCAGGTCCCAAGTCTTCCAAAAGCGGAAAGATGATGCTCTTCAGGTCCTGGGAAACGGTAGTGTCGATTACCTCCAACGCATAGGCCCTCTGATCCACAGAATCCTGAAGAAGGTTCTCCTCTGCCCGCAAGATGGTCTGCGACTCATAGATGAAGGACAGGAAGAGAAAAATGCGTTTGCGGATTCTCCCGATTCCGTGTTCACAGGCTCTCTGGATCACCTGCAAGTCATCTCCAAGATCCACCATCGTGGCGAGTATCAACGCTGCATCGGACGCCTCTCCCCTGATCAACCTCCGAACATCGATGACTTCCCCCTCCTCTGCGCGATAGTCGCATTGATGAAGCGAGGAGAGCACTTTGGATCGGATGCCTTTGTCCGGTTCGTCAAGCCACCTTTGGAGGATGGTTGTGGCGCGCCGTCCTTTAATGCGGCCGCACACATCCGCGATCCGGATTCGCAACTGCCTCGTCGCGTCAGGCTCTGCAAATGCGACTTCCATCTCAGACAATGCTGAGTCTCCAGCGGCGGCAAGCGCAAGGGCGGCCTGGGTATGGAAGGTGATGGATGCGAGGTTAGGAATGACAAGGGGCCACAGCCTAGTGTTCTTGATTGCGCCGGCCGCGGCCAAAGCGGACCGTCGTACGCTCGGGTCATCGTCTTGGAGGAGCTTTAGCAGGGGGCGGTAAAAATTCCTGATACCAACATCGCCGAGGACGCGGGCTGCAAAGGTTCGCTGGGCCGGATCAGAAGAATTCGCGAGGGAGTTGAGGTGGTTTCCGGCCAGGAGGATACCGTCGATGCCCCCGCTTCGAAGCAGACCTGCCAGCGCCCCCAACCTCACTTCCTGATCTTCGTGCTCCAGATAAGGTGCGATGTAATCCACTGCCTGGGCCTCTCCGAATTCACAGATTACACCCAGTGCGGCAGATTTGACGTCCGAAACTTCCTCCCGTTCGAACAGATCCTCTACGCTCGGCAACGCGGAGACGAAATTGACCCTCTGCATTCTGGCCAGCACGTCTTTCCGTACTTCAGGCGAGGGGTGCTGGAGCAGATCGATCAGCACCGCCTGCATCTCCTCGACATCCCGCTTTTCCAGCAGGTCCAAGGCGTAGATGACCTCCCCAGCGTGAGGACTTTTCAACCTTGCTTGCAGGACGTCGAGGATGGTGCTTTCATCCAAAGATAACGAAGTGCCTTCGAGCATCCGTCTATTCAGGGCCCTGGCGAGCGCCTCCCGGTACCCGCGACTGACTCGGGCGCCGACGGAGAGCCAGGCCACGACCGTCAAAAGGATGCACACGGCCAGTGTCATGGGCTGGAGGTAGTCGATCCATCGCATGAGAAACAATAAGGCGCCGGCAAATCCGATGCCGATGGGGAATATCATACTCTCCACGGCGACCTGTACGGCCAGCTTCCGTTCTGGTCTCAGCGGTTGATAAAGGACCAAAAAAGCCGGTTCACTCAAGGCGCGAGTCAAGACTTGATCAAGCATCTTGGTACCTACGGCGATCCAGAAGAAGAAGGCAAGGGGGCCAAAAATGGCGCTCGTAACGAGCATGCCCACGGCGCAGAAGAACAATACGACGGGGCGCACGCGCATGCCGATGCGGATGCCGAACCTCCCGATGATTCGGCCGGTCACAAAGGTGAGGAAGATGAATGTGATTCCCTCCACCACACCGAAGAACAGGCCGAAGAACCGGGCTAAGTCATCCTCCTCCTGGTAGCGGAGGTTGGTCTGGTCCAGGAAGGAGTAGTCGATGAAATACTGCGCGGTTACGAGGACAAACGCGAGGAGGAAGATGAAAGAGATGTAGCGGCTTCTGAAGAGATCGACGAAACTCGATCTAGAATGGGAATCTTCTTCAGCCGACTCCTGGTTGGCCAACCGGGCTCCGAACTTCCGAGCGAGGAGGACCAGGGTCGCGATGGAAAGCGCCAGGCCTGCTGCACAGGCCCAAAGGAGGTTCGGTGTTCCAAAGAGGCGCACGAACAGAGGTGTAGAGAAGCCTCCGATGACGCTGGCGATCAGTTCTCCGGATCCGACGAGCCCGAAGAGGCGCTTGCCCTGGCGCACGTTGAACAGCCGTCCGGACAGTCCCCAAAGTTCCACGTTCAGAAGCGCCCTCAGGACGACAAACCAGACCATCAGTCCGAAGGCCGGCCATTTGGAATCCGTGAATTCGATGCCGAGACGAAATGCAGAGACGGAGACGAGCAGAAAGAGGAGCGTGCCCGTCAGCAGGCTCTGGATTGAAAGTCGTCTCTCGAAGGTGGCATAGATTCCCCCTGTAATCGTGGAGACGACAGCGGATACCATGTAGACGACCGGGAGGGACTCTGCACTGAATTTGACCAGGAAAAGTGCGTTGCTGGCTGTGAAGAAGGTGACCTGCGTAACGCCTACAAAGAAGGCGTGTATCATGAGAAGGGTGAGGGGCCTGCCCTCTCCCGGTTCGACGTTCAATGCGCGTGCGAGCGGGTTCTGCCGATTCATTCGTTCGTTCCTGAAATCAACATCCCGAGTTCAATAAGGAAGTGCAACACTTAGGGTAGCAACTGTCCTATCCTAAGTGTATGGGAAACAATTACAAGCATCTTACGATAGACGAACGCGAGCAGATTGCGCTTTGTCGAGCCACTGGTGCAAGCCTTAGAGATATTGCCAAGGCCCTTGACCGGAGCGCCAGCACGATTTCAAGAGAGTTGAAACGTAATCCGTCCCCGATAGCTGAGAGTTACTCGGGCCTCCAGGCTCACAGAAGGGCTGAGAAACGTAAGCGGGAGGCCGGCAAGCGGAAACGGCTGAAGAATCCGGTTATCCGGCGATATGTCGAGACCAAACTCAAGCAAGGATGGTCTCCCGAGTTGATCGCTGGGAGGCTTCCCGAGGAGCGTCCGAGCGCGGGTATCAGCCACGAAGCCATCTACCAGTATATCTACGATCCAAAGGTGCACAAGCAGCGGGATCTGGTTGCTTGCTTATCCCGAGCTCACAAAAAACGAAAGCCGCGGTGGCATACCCGAAAACACCGGGAAAGCCACATTCCAGGCCGTATTTCGATCGATCGACGTCCCCGTTACATCGAAAAACGGAAACAACCTGGCCACTGGGAATCCGACACCATCATCTCTCGTGAGAGCAAACAGGCCGTTGGCGCTTGTCTTGAGCGATCGTCGAGATACCTACACCTGGCTAAGCTGGCAAAGAACGGACCCTCGGAGGTCGCCGAAGCGATTAATCGACGCCTTGGGCGACATCCTCCCCACATGAGGAAGAGCATCACATATGACAACGGATCCGAAAACGGCCAACATCAACGGGTCAACGAGGTGCTTGGCACCAAATCCTATTTCTGCAAACCGTTCCACAGCTGGGAGCGAGGCGCTGTGGAAAACGCTATCGGTCTGGTCCGCAGATACCTCCCCAAGAAGACAGACTTCTCAAAGGTCAGCAAACACGAGTTAAAGAAAATTCAGAACCGGATCAACAACCGACCAAGAAAATGTCTTAACTTCAAAACACCAGCTGAAGTCTTCAAGTCCAAGTGTTGCACTTAGTCATTGAATCCAGCCATTAGATTTCCAGCTTTCAGGTTTTAAGAATGCCGCCTACAATATAGGCACTTCTGCGCCCTTTTTGGCATCGATCACGGAGGTTGCGGGGAGACACGCAGAGACACGGAGAGAATCGAGTGAGGCGCCAAACACCCGAACTGGCGCCGGATCAAGAAGGAATGTAAGGAGCGCGAAGGGCCACGGAACCTATCTACAAAACTTACCTGAATCACTCGTGAATAATATCGAGCAGATCGCTCAATGAGTGGATTTCATAATCGGGCCTTGGTATTCCGGGCTTCAGTGTTTCGCCGGTTCGGTTCAGCCAGGCGACCTGCATTCCCACTCCCTTCGCTCCGACGATGTCGTCTTCCTGGGAATCGCCGACGTAGATGGCCTCACTCGGTTCGCACTCGAACTGCGCGAGGGCCTCGAGGAAGATTTCAGGATTCGGTTTGTAGCTCCGGGCCGATTCTGAGGATACCACGACGGGGAATTCGAGTCCGTTCCTCTGGATGGCTTCCTGAAGGTGGTCCGAGTCAGCGTTGCTGACGATTCCCTGAGCTGTTCCGTCCAGGGCAACAACGATCCACGAACGACTGCCTTTAGCCTCCGGCGGCCTACCCTTCGGCAGGCTCAGGGCATGCTTTTCTTGTCACGCCACAAGAAAAGGCCTACCGCAACCGCCACCCTGGGGCACAGCGCGGCTGTGCCCCTACACTCCAAGATTTCGCTGTAGGGGCGCGGCGTGCCGCGCCCGAGGACAAAAGAAGGGCGCCCCTCAAACGCCGGGGGGGCTCGGGCCGCGGCACCTTACCCTCAGTGGAAAAAACAATCATGGCAGGAGGGCCACATCCTCACCACACGCTCGCGATCACTGAAAACCAACCCGCCGGGAGGTGAAATCCCCTTGTTGCACGGTAAGTCGCACACCGCGGCCCTGATGGCTTTAAGCTATGCATCTCCTGAGTTACAGGGACGCTGGCTAGCTAGCGAGTTCTACAAAATAGAGCTTGATGGCCTAACCCCAACATTCGGCGAAGAGCCTTTACAAAGGGGGGACTATCTACTTGTAGAATCCTAAATGCGGATAGATATGAATTAATGCCAATAGGTGACCTTCCCCCTTTGACAAAGGGGGATTAAGGGGGATTTGATCAAAAACAGCGACGATTCACAACTCAGGATTCGTCACCCAACGAGCGGACCGCGGCCTCGACCCGTCTGGCTGCAGAAGTGTAGTCACTTTCTAACGAGAGGTCCAGCGGCGGACCAATCTTCACGCAGGCCCTTCCCGATATTGGCCAGATGTGGCCAGGTGGGAGGATTCTGTCCAGGCCTCCGATGTAGATCGGGACGACGGGTACACGCAGTCGCAGTGCCATCAGGCCGATCCCAGAACGAAATGCCTGAACCTGTCCATCCGCGGCGCGAGTGCCTTCTGGAAATACGAGCGGGCAGTAGCCCTGGTCCATCAGGCTGCCCATGAATTTGAGGACGCGGCGCACGCCGACGGCCTCCGCCGGCAGCGCAAAGGCGTTGAACAGGCCGCAGGCCGCCCAGTACTGAACTGCCGAGATCGTTCGCTGCCAGAGAGAGAAGCGGGTCCGCTGGAAATATGCTTTAAAGTAGCCCTGCATCATCGCGGGCGCAATCCGTCTTCGCCAGGCCGAGGGGAGTGCCGAGAGGAACACGGGCGTATCCAGGTGGCTCGTATGGTTGGCCGCGAAGAGGACGGGCGGCTTGACGAAGTGGAGGTGCTGAAGGCCCCTAACCGAAAGTTTGACAGGGAGCCTCAGGAAGGGGAAGACGAGGCCCTCCAGTTTTGCGATGCCGATCCATCGAAACAGCGGGAATCGCGGCCAGCGCGGCGCCGTCCAGGATAAAGCAGGTTCCGACTCCCCGGGTGGACTGACTCGCACGGTCTCGTTCGGACGTTCCCTCTTCGCGGCAGCCGTCACTTCGTTGGCGGCGACCGTTCGTAGCCATTCCCTGAGTTCCCCGACCGTGGAGAGACCTGTAAAGGCTTCTTCATCCAGATGCACGCCGTAGATCGCCTCGAGACCGGAGAGAAGATCGACCAGGTCGAGGGAAGAGAGTCCGAGTTCTTCGACGAGTCTTTGTTGATCACGGACCTCCGTGCGCCCGGTAAGCCTGATCAGAATGCCTTCCAGCGCATCGGTCCGTGTCTGAAGATCCGGTTCTCTGCCAGTCTTTGTGACGCGCTGCGCCACTTCGTGGTGTCTGATCTTCAAGGTGGATGGCGTGCGAGGAAGCCTTTCTTCTGGCCAGAGGGACCAGCTCCGGATGCGCTGGTGGGACTCCAGATCCGCGTTCACTTTCTGAACCAGTTCTTCAGGGTCTGCGTTCGTGTCTGACAGAATGAGGGCTGCGTGGACGTGGTCATTGATCCCGACGACGGCGCTTTCCAGAACCTCGGGGAGTCGATCCAGTGCCTCTTCTACGTCCTGAGGATAGACGTTCAGGCCTTCCGAAGTGACGATCATCTCCTTCTTTCGTCCCCGGTAATAGAGGCGTCCTTCCGCGTCTGTCTCACCGATGTCGCCGGTATGCAGCCATCCATCCCTTGCGGTTTGCTCGATTCCTGATCCAGACATTCGCTCTGATACGATGCTCTCTCCGCGGACGAGGATCTCTCCGTCCGCGGCGATTTTCACTTCCTGCCCCTTTATGACCTTTCCGAGGGACCCTCGGCGCGTATGGAAGGGGTGATTGAGCGCGACGACCGGGCTGGCTTCTGTGAGACCGTAGCCCTGGACAACACCGAAGCCGAGTCGGGACCAGAAGGACTCCATCCGGGTGTCGACGCGAGCGCCGCCGACGACGAAGAACCAGAACTTCCAGCCGAAGACGGAGTGGACACGCCTGAATCGCCAGCAGCGTCTCAACAGACCGGAGCCTTCGGTCGACCCCAGGCTGGATAGATCGAATATGCCTCCCACGTGACGCTGTAGGGCCTGCAGCACGCGCGGAACGAGGACCAGAACGGAGACGCGTTCGCGGCGGGTCGTTTCGACGATGGCGTCAGGGTGCAGGTCTTGCATAAAGACGGCGGAGCTTCCGAGCATGATGGGAATCGTGATTCCGAGCGACTGTCCGAACATATGGCTCAGGGGGAGCAGATTCAGAATGCGGAATGGCTGAACCCGATTCAGGAACTTCCGATAAGGGTCTATGCCCGACTCCAGAGCCGCGAGGTTCGCGCAGATGTGACGATGACGGTGGACGACGCCCTTCGGGTCTCCGGTCGTGCCGGAGGTGTAGACGATTTCGACGATGTCGTCCCGCCCTGCATTGCAAATCTCAAAGGTGTCCTGCTCTCCGAGGGAGGCGATCTCGTTCATGGAGATGCTTGGCGTGTTTAGATCTGCGGGATCCGTCTGGTCACCGCAGACGAAGAGCGAGGCATTTACCTCCTGTTGGACGCGATTGACGAATTGAGGTGAGGAGTGGAAGTCAAGCGGCACGACCACGCCGCCGCGGGCAAGACATGCCCAGAATGCGATCACCCACTCGGGCCGGTTCTCGCCCCAGATCACGAGACGATCGCCCTTCTGAAAGCCCATTCCATCCAGGAGACGGACACATCCGCCGATGCGGCCATAGAGCTGTCTGTAGGAGTGCGACTGAGTTCGATAGCCGTCGAAGGAGCGAATGGCCTCGCGAGCGTCCAGCTCACGAACTTCGGAGAGGAGGTCGAGGAGGGTGTGCATAGGCAGGATCACGAAAGGGCACGAAGAAGCACGAAAGGACACGAATCCCATCACCACTACCCAGTACTGCGCCAAACGGTTAGCGAAGGAAGCATAGCTGATCCACCGTCCGGAATCAACCTCAACCCAACCCCATCCCCCCTTCCCCAAAGGGAAGGGGGCATAGTCTTCAATTCGGTTCTGAAAATGGCGTCCCTCTCCCCTCTCCTTTAGGGGAGGGGCTGGGGGAGGGGTCTAAATCACCAATTGTGACGAATATCACAAAGTTGCTGAGGCACGGTTTAAATAATGTACAGCCAACGGCGATAATTTGACTAGCGACCAAAAGTAGACCCTCTTATATTACCCTTCCGAAAATCGTGAAGGTCAGGGCGTCGGGTCTTGGCTTCCTGGATTATTTGGAGAGGAAGGTCGGGCCTCTTCTCTTCTCAGGGAATAGGCCCCTTTTTTGTGGAGTAGAGCGAGATCGTGACGTGCTTCGGTCGATATGCCAGTAACCTGGGATCAGGAATCCTCCTCGGAGGATTCCTACTTCTGTTGTGCGCTTTTTCTACCCGCGCCCAGACCGGCTCGGCGAAGAGCTCTCAGAAGATTGCCGACAACACCGGTGGCTTCAGTGTCTCCCTCACGAATAGTGACCAATTCGCCAGATCAGTAGCAAGTGTGGGGGATCTGGACGGCGACGGGGTCGAAGACCTGGCCGTGGGGGCGTTCTTAGACGACACGGGCGGCACGGATCGAGGTGCTGTGTATGTGCTGTTTATGAACAGCAACGGCACCGTCAAAAGTAACCAGAAAATCGCCGACAACACTGGCGGCTTCAACGTCACCCTCACGAATAGTGACCAATTCGGCATCTCTGTAGCCGGTGTGGGGGATCTGGACAACGACGGGGTCGAAGATCTGGCCGTGGGGGCGTTCTTAGACGACACGGGCGGCACGGATCGAGGTGCTGTGTATGTGCTGTTTATGAACAGCAACGGTACGGTCAAAAGCAGCCAGAAGATCGCCGACAACACGGGCGGCTTCAGCGTTACGCTGACAGATTCCGACCAATTCGGCGTATCGGTAGCGGGTGTGGGGGATCTGGACGGCGACGGGGTCGAAGATCTGGCCGTGGGGGCGTTCAGAGATGACACCGGCGGCACGGATCGAGGTGCTGTGTATGTGCTGTTTATGAACAGCAACGGCACCGTCAAAAGTAACCAGAAAATCGCCGACAACACTGGCGGCTTCAACGTCACCCTCACGAATAGTGACCGATTCGGCACCTCTGTAAAGGGTGTGGGGGATCTGGACAACGACGGAGTCGAAGATCTGGCCGTGGGGGCGTTCTTAGACGACACGGGCGGCCCGGCTCGAGGTGCGGTGTATGTATTGTTTATGAACAGCAACGGTACGGTCAAAAGCAGCCAGAAGATCGCCGACAACACGGGCGGCTTCAGCGTTACGCTGACAGATTCCGACCAATTCGGCGTATCGGTAGCGGGTGTGGGGGATCTGGACGGCGATGGGGTCGAAGACCTGGCCGTGGGGACGTACGCAGATGACACCGGCGGCACGGATCGAGGTGCTGTGTATGTGCTGTTTATGAACAGCAACGGCACCGTCAAAAGTAACCAGAAGATCGCCGACAACACCGGCGGCTTCAACGTCACCCTCACGAATAGTGACCAATTCGGCATCTCTGTAGCCGGTGTGGGGGATCTGGACAACGACGGGGTCGAAGATCTGGCCGTGGGGGCGTTCAGAGATGACACCGGCGGCTTCAGCCGCGGAGCTGCCTATGTTCTGTTTCTTCGCCTCCGACCAAAGATCACCTCTATCAGTCCTACCTCAGGCAATGTGGGGACGTCGGTGACGATCACCGGCGAAGAGTTCGACGCTGACACGGCTGACAACACCGTGTTCTTCGGCGCGACGAAGGCGACGGTGACCTCGGCTTCCACGACCTCGCTGACGGTGACCGTTCCCACAGGCGCAACGTTTGGACCCATTACCGTGAAGGTCAACGCGGGGATCGCGGAGTCGGATGAGTTCTTCCTGCCAACATACTCAGGCATTTCTCAGACCATCACAGCCGGTACCTTCGGCGACAAAATCAATTTCACCACGAATACAACGCCCTTGCAGGTCGCGATCGGAGACATCGATGGGGATGGATTCCCTGATCTCGCGGTGACCGACCAGGGCGCTGTTAAAGTGTCCCTTTTCCGAAACGCAGGGCTGTCGGGGGGGCTAAACGCTACATCCTTTGAAGCCAAGGATGATTTCACTACAGGAACCACGCCGTATGGGGTGGCCATCGCCGACCTGGATGGCGATGGGAAGTGCGAAGTTATCGTTGTGAATCAGGGTTCAACGGATTTCTCAGTGTTGCATAATACATCAACGAGCGGCGTAATCGACGGATCGACTCTGGCCGGGAGCGTCGATTTCACGGCTTCAGGACAACCACGTGGGATCGCGATAGCCGACTTCGACGGAGATGCGAGGCTCGATATAGTCCTGGGAAATAACTCCAACACCTCCGTTCAGGTATTCCGGAATACCTCCATTGAGGGCAAGATCGATTCGAACTCCTTCGAGAGCGGGGTCAATTTCACCGTCGGAACAAACCCCCGGTGGGTCGCTGTTGCGGACATCGATGGCGATAAAAAACCCGAAATCGTTGTAGCAAACCAGGGCTCAAACACGATCTCCGTGCTTCGCAACGTGGCCTCGGCGGGTGTCATCGACGCTTCATCGTTCGAGACCCACGATGAGTTTTCAACCGGAGCAGGACCAGCGTGCCCCGTACTCGGGGACTACAACGGTGACGGAAAGATCGATGTCGCAACAGTCAACGCAACCGATAATAATGTCTCTGTGCTCAGAAATACTGCCGTATCAGGAACCATTAATGGATCCTCGTTTGCATCCGATCTTACTTTCTCCACCGGCACCTCACCGAGTCGAATCGCTGCCGGCGACATTAATGGGGATGCCAAACTGGACCTGGTTGTCTCCAACAACAGCAGCCTTTCGGTGTCAGTACTGAGGAACACAGGTTCATCAGGGTCCATATCGTTTGCCACGAATGTTGATTTTACCGTTGCTAGCAACCCAGTAGGCGTGGCGGTTGGTGACCTGACTGGAGATGGGAAACCGGAAATAGTCGCTGCGAATAGCGGAGTCACTTCAATTTCCATCCTCCACAACATCGCCGACCCACCCACCATCACCTCCATCACGCCCACCTCGGGCAAGGTGGGAACGGCTGTGACGATCACGGGGACGAGTTTCGACGCGACCGCGGCGAACAACACGGTCTTCTTCGATCCGATCAAGGCGACGGTCACCTCGGCATCCACGACTTCGCTGACGGTGACCGTGCCGTCCGGCTCAGGATACGGTCCAATAAGCGTGACTGCGGGAAACCGGACAGCGATCTCGACCCAGTTTTTCATCCCGACCTTCTCAGGCGACTCTCCGACTTTCGACACTTCAAGCCTGGCGCCAAAAGAGACTTTTACTACAGAAACCACGTCTTTCCACGTAGCAGTAGGCGACCTGGATGGGGATGGCAAACCAGAACTGGCGGTTACGAATAATACGACAAACTCGGTGTCCATATTTCGAAATACCAGTACTCCGGGGAGTATCACAGGCTCATCCTTTGCGACACAAGTCCCGTTTACCACAGGAGCCGATCCCATCGGTGTGGCCATCGGGGATTTGGACGGCGACGGTAAACCGGACATCGCCACGGCAAACAATTCTAACACGGTGGGCGTGTTTCGGAACACGAGCACATCCGGCACGATCAGCTTCGCCGCTGAGGTGCCGTTTACGGGGGCTGGCAGTCTGATAGATGTGGCGATAGGGGATTTGGACGGGGATGGAAAACTGGATTTGGCCGCCACAAGTTCCACTACTGACAAGGTATCAGTATTTCGAAACACCGCTGTTCCCGGGGCGATCACCAGCGATTCGTTTTCGCCAAAGGAAGACTTCGGCACTGGCACGACACCAAAACTACTGGCCATCGGGGATATAGATGGGGATGGAAAACCCGACCTCATCGTCTCGGATTCCGGAGCGTTGGATCGGGTATCCGTACTTCGAAATACAGCCACTCCGGGCCTCATCGACGCGCCCTCCTCCTTCGCTGCCACAGTCGACTTCGTCACTGGAGCGGATCCTAATGGTCTGGCGGTAGGGGATCTGGATGGCGACGGCAAATTGGACATTGCAATCACCAACCAGACTGACAACACAGTGTCCATCTTTCGAAACACGAGCGTCTCCGGCTCGATCTCTCTGGCTGCAAAGATAGATTCCTCAACCGGAACCACTCCGATCGGTGTAGCGATCGGCGATGTAGATGGCGACGGCAAGCCCGACGTCGTGGTTTCGAACGATGGGGGTTCGGTTTCGATATTTCGGAACACGAGTACGAGCGGATCCATCTCCCTTGCCGGCGAAGTCAATGTCTCTCTCGCGGCGACTGCACGTGACGTCGCGGTCGCGGATCTGGACGGGGATGGCATACCCGATCTGACGATTCCGAACATTTCGACCACAGTGTCGGTACTTCACAATCTGACCAGCGCGGCCGCCCTGGCTCGATTCAACGGGGCGTCTATATTTGATGCGTCGCCCACCCTGGACTGGGCAGATGTCACGGGTACGGCAAGCTATACACTGGAGTATGCGGACAATTCAGGATTCAGTGGTTCGACCACGGTCACCGGGATAACCGCCAGTCAGCTTACACCCGATCTGGGTGACGGTACCTTCTTCTGGCGCGTGAAGTCGATCAGCAGCGGAGCGACTTACAGGTTCACGACCACTGACAACTTTGTGGTCAACACGCTTCAGGTGGACCCTCAGGGTGTCCGCATCCGGCTGTCGATACTCCTGGAGGGAGAACCGTCCCTGGCCAAGATTGCTCTGGCGGCATCTTCAGACAGCGGGACGGTTGCCATCATCGGAGACACCGTTCAGGTGGACGTCATTTCGATCCCCGAGCTGGACACCCTGATCGTAGGGCTGAGCAGTGACGAGGTACTTGGCTCGTTCGGCGACATCGGACTGGTGGATACCCTGCTATCGCCGACGGGGGACGGTGCATCCGTGGATACGTTCACGGTAAAGTTCGCTGTGTCGCCTGGCGACGCTGAGACGACGGACTCGGGGGTGATCGCGCAGGCGAAGCTGAGCGAAGATGGCGATGCGGTCGCGCTCAAGCTGCTCCACAACCTGATGGATGCGCCGATGGTGCAGATCGACCCGAGGCTGGGCCTGGTGGGAGACGGCGTGAGGGTCGGTGTGGACGGGCAGCGTCCTGTGAATACAGGCCTCGTGGACAGCGTGGTGTTGGATACGACTGGACTCGGGACGGTGGGTGGTCTGCGTGCGATCAAGATCGGAGATGTCGTCACGCTTGGCCTGGATCTTGATCACACAAAGCTCCTTCCTTCGAATGCGAGCCAGGCGGTGGTGGTCCTCCTGGACACGAGCGTGGATGTGAACACCGCATCAGCACTCGACAGTGCGATTCATAAGTCCACAATCCCGGACCTGTTCGATTTCGACGCACAGCCCCGTGAGAGCTTTACGGTCACAGAAGGTCAGTTCAGGAACAATCAGCGTGTCAGGGCGGTGGCCTATCTCGTCGACGATGTAGGTAACCTGGGTGCGAGTCTGGCCGGCTCCGCTAACCCGGAAGGTATCGTCAGTGACGTCGTTTTCGCGGCCGACGCCGTTTTTCCTGTTATTACAGCCGAAAATCCTAACCCTGACAGCGGGTTGGTGCGGTTTACCGGGCAGGATACGGCAGTGCTGGATATCGTGAATGACGACGGTGTCTTCAGAGATGATACGACCTTCTCGCTGAACCCTCTGAAGCTGGCGGTGGATGAGGCGACGAGCGCACTGTTCGCCACGAGCGGGACTGACACGGTCGATTTCGGGGGTCAGGTGAGCGGGACGTTCAGCTTTGCAACGAAGACGGCGACGGACAGCCTGGGCGCGAATACCGAGCAGGGCGGAAAGACACTGGACGTGACGATCGTGGCAGAAGACAGCGTGGGGAATCGCACGACGCTCACACTGGAGAATGTGATTCAGGACGCAGTGAAGCCTGAGCCGGAGCGGCTCTTCCCAAAGTCGGGTGAGCTTCCCGGTGGGGACGAGCGGACGATCAACGAGGAGACACGCCACCCGATACTTGCGCTGACAGAGGATGTCGATTCACTATCGGTTCGGTTCATCCAGGTGGATGCCTCGCCGCCGCAGGTGATTACGGAGTCGCTGACCGGCGTGACGTCAGGAGAGGGTGACGTCGAGGTGACCGTGGGTGATTCTCTGATGGACGGGCAGGAGTATGTCTTTCAGGTTTTCCTGAGGGACCTCGCGGGGAACATCTTCATCACTGAGAAGGACACGCTCGCGTTCAGCCGGTCGTTCGAGAACCCGGCGGCTGACGCGTTCGTGGTGACGCTGGACAGTGCCAGCATCGGCGTGGATTCAGTGATCGCCGGGGTCGGATTGCCCCTGAAAATCACGGCGGTGGACACGAAGACCGTGGGTGAGCTGCTGACGGTCGTGACCTACGAGGAATCAGGGGGGGTTCTCCGAGTCGATGCGGGCGAGCAGGATACCTCAAGTGTTCGCTTCAGCGGGAGTGGGGTGACGGATAACGGGGACGGAGCAGGCACACTGAACGGTGGAGGCTGGGCGATCGGGAGCCGGGTGGTGAGTGTTAGGTCTGCGAAGCGGCTGGACGAGTTCGCCGTGGAAGTGGAGGACTCGTCCGGGGGTGAGAAGATCACCGGTGGTCTTTCGTCGCTGACTGTGGATGCGGCGGAGTTCACGACGTACAGCTTGAAGGTGTTCGAAGACGGTGTAGAGACCGCCGGGGTGTCGGGCGTGTTCGAGATCGATCTCACACCCTCGGACGCCTATGGCAACCCGAGCACGAAGGTGTTCGATCGGGCGGTGGATCTCCATTCGTCAGACTCATTGACAGCTTCGACGAATCTGTTGGAGAGCCGGGTTCCTGGCGGGAACGTGATGGAGAGCATCTGGGCGGAGTTCGCGGCGAACATAGGCGATGTGAAAATTCCTTCGGGCCCCCAGGAGATCAAGCCGGGCGAGAATCGGTTCACAGCCGTTGCCCCAGACAGGGAAGGTGAAGGGCTTGTCATCACGGCTCGTTCGGTGAACGCACCGACGGACACATCGGGGATCACGAAGAGCCAGTTGAAGGCGGTGGGAAGCACGGCCTCTTTGACGTTCGTGCCGCACGGGACAGCGCCGGTCGGCCCGGAGCTCCTTGCTGGGTTGGATACGCTGATCGTGCAGGACTACCTGGGACCAAAGGGCGAGGGAGACCAGGGCCGGCTCGTGCTGTTTGTCTTCCCGAGATCTGAGGATCACGCGAGGCTTTCGCAGTACCGTGTCTACCGAGAGATCCAGGTTACGACTGACCTGGACGATGCGGGCGAACTGGTCACCCTTGAAGAGCCGGTCACGCGCTTTGTGCCCTGGGCGGTGATCGACCCCGTTCCTCAAAAGGATGGCGAGGAAGGTCCGGTCTATGCGGTTGTGCCGGCACTGGACAACAAGGAGAGCCGTTGGGCGATTACGGGAGAATATGGGCGCAAGTCGTCTGAACCTCGCGTACTTGCTAAACGCGTATTCACGAAGGAGAGCGTCCGGCAGATGGCCGCAGCACTAGGCCTTGATTCGAACGGGCTGATATCGGAGGCCGAGCTGAGGAAACTTGTCGATCCACCAGAGAAATACGTCCAGTCGATCGTGGGAGAGAGACGAGACCACTTTTTCGCGCGGCTAGACATCGATCTAAGTCGCCCCAGGGCAACCGTTCGCCTTCCCGGGTTCATTCGAGCCCAGACGGGCCGGATCCGGACGACCGAACAAACCATCTCTGAACCGGCGCGGGCCGTGGACAACCTGCCACCCGCGCAGGTTCCAGTCGCTTCCATGAACGGCACAGTCACGAATGACGGGACCACGCTGAACTGGACACCTTCGGAAGACGATCGGGTGGTAGGCTTCGTTCCCTACCGGGGATTCGCCTTCCCGATCCCTGGTGTGGAAGGGTATGAGATCTGGCGAGGTGAGGATGCGAACGGCCTTGAAAAGGTCGCTACCCTTCCGGCTGGATCACGTGCATTTACAGACACGGTCTCCGGTCCGTTTCTTTACCGGATCGATGCGTTCGATCTGGACAACGTGACCGAGGGCACCGCTGCGCCGCTGATTCGAGAGTATGCCGACGCGAACGGGGATCCGGTCTACCTCCTTGCGCTGGGAGATTTCAGGCAGGATTTCAACGACTTCGTGATCTTCGCCCTTGCCTTCGACTCCAGCCTGGGAGATCCCAACTATAACGGACTGGCCGACATCGACCGGGATGGAACGGTTGGATTCTTCGACTTTCTCCCGTTTTCACTGGCCTTCAACCGGTTGGCGACGACGCTGAACGGGCAGCCCATCGCCTCGACAAAGCGGGCTGCAGAAACCCGGGTACCGGGGATCGGGTACTGGGTACCGTAAGAATTGCGGATTGCGGATTTTGGATTGCGGAATGAAAGGCAAATCTAACCGCGGAGGCGCAGAGGTCGCAGAGGGAAAACAGGGTACTGGGACACCAAAACACGGGAACCGGGTACCTTAAAAACTGTGGATTGCGGAAAGATAGGCGTCACCGGAGGCTACTTCGGGGAGATTTTCCACGCGCGTGGAATATTGGTTCTCAAGGGCAATCGGTACCAGGGTACGGCGTTCATAATTATATAACATCAATAATTCACAATGAGTTGTAAAGGATCACCGCAGAGACATCTCCTGGAAACGTTTTTGATCCTTGACGGGTAATTGATTTCCCTATATAATTAATCTAGACTGTCTAGATTTAAAAGAGGAGATCCCGTGAAAGCTAAGTGGCCGCTACAGGATGCGAAGAACAGACTGAGCGAGGTGATCCAGCGTGCGCTGAATGATGGCCCGCAGCTCATCACGAAGCGGGGGGTGGAGACAGCGGTTCTGATCTCCATCGATGACTTCAAGTCGCTGACCCGAAAGAAGGGCACGCTTGTTTCCTTTCTCAGGCATTCTCCTTTGTCAGAAGTCAACCTCGACAGGGACGACGACACGGGTCGAGATATCGAACTTTGAACTACCTGCTGGATATCTGCGTGCTGTCGGAGGTGACGCGGCGAAGACCGGCCGAGGTTGTTGTTGGCTGGCTCGAAGAACAGGACGAGTCCGCACTCTACTTGAGCGTTGTTACCATCGGTGAAATCCTCAAGGGGATTGCACGACTCCACGCAGGGCCGAAGAAGCGCCGCCTTCAGACCTGGCTTGAGCAGGATCTTGCGGAGCGGTTCGCTGGGCGAGTGCTCGAGGTCGACACCGAGACCGCGGCTCGGTGGGGAATCGTCTCAGGCGAGGCCGAACTGAAGGGAACGCGCATTCCAGTTCTGGACGGTCTCATTGCCGCCACAGCCTACACCAAAGGCATGACACTGGTCACGCGAGATACAGATCATATGCGGGCGACCGGGGTATCGCTTCTGGATCCGTGGATGGTCTAGGGCTCGGAGAGAGGAGATTACAATGCAGACCATTCCTCGTGATCAGTCGCTGGAATATCTTTTCGACCACCGGGTGTCGCCCAAACTACGTGTGGCCCTCGGTGAGTCGTTCGCGCTGGAGACGTGGGATGCATCTTCAGGCAAGGTGAAATCAGAGGCAGATGCGGAGAGGCTGGATGGTTTCTCGACTCGAAAGTTCAACCCACCTAAAGCCAATCCGATCAGTGGACCTGTTTACATCGATGGCGTCGAGCCTGGTGATACGCTGGTCGTGACGATCGAACGGGTGGAAGTGGCGGAGCAGGGGGCGACCTGGCTCCGACCCGGCAGTGGTCCGCTGGGCGACTCCAAGAAGTGGCACGCAGTGAATGACGCGGGATACGTACACATTATCAAGCATCTTCCGGGGCCGAGCGGCACGACGCGTGACGGGACGGGTGTCCTTAACGAGCGAGTTCAGTGGAAGCTGGCCCCGTTTATCGGTACGATTGGGGTGTGTCCGGAATGGGAGGTGTTCAGCAGCGGCATGGGTCAGGGTCGGTGGGGGGGAAACCTCGACGTGCGCGACATGAAGGAGGGGACGAAGGTCCATCTTCCAGCGTTTCACGAGGGAGGACTGTTCTGGGCGGGTGACGTTCACGCGTCACAGGGTGATACCGAGTTCACCGGAACGGCAGATGAGTCCTGCGCGACCGTCCAGTTCTCGTGCGATGTGATCAAGGGAAGGCGCGTGCCGTGGATCCGCCTGGAGAAGGAAGAGAGCCTGATCACCCTGCACTCGTGTCGGCCGCTGGAGGACGCGGTGATCAACGCGGTCACATCGCTGATGGATTGGATGGTCGAACTGGGCGTTGACGCGCGAGAGGCCTATCTGCATACGACCCTGAACCCCGATTTTCGAGTCCACGTCTACCAGTGCGTCAAGCTGGGCTATCTCGGGTTCACGGCCGGGGCGGAGATTCCGAAGCGGTATCTTCCGTCATGATGTTCGAACCCAACTCCTCTAACCCCCCTTTGCCAAGTGAAGGGTCGAAGCAATTAGGCACCCTAAGCGGTAGGACCGGACCCCGGCTTGAGGCACGCCGGGGCACGTCCAGTCGGGGAAAGGGCTGTTAGCAAGGTAATAAAGCCCTTGCTTAAAGGTGCTCAAACCCCCCTTGAGCAACATCACCGGCTCTATGGTCTTGCTTCATTCAGGAGGTTAGGGCAGTTCCCGGTCTGGAGACCGGTCCTACCGTGATGGCCGGCTCAAAGGTCCAGATTACAGGAAGCGCAGCGCCACGAGCGCCCCAAGCCCATACAGTGCCGCCCCAATCAACAGGATGATTTCCGTCGGGAGGTAGATCTGCTGAGTCATCCACCCGATCGGGGGACCCACCGCAGCCCCGAGGTCGTAGGCGGTGACAAACGCCGCTACAGCCTTGGGACCTCGCATTCCTGCTTCGGAGAACATCACGACCGTCGCCCCTACCCCACAGACGAAGAAGAGCAACACCGAGACAATCAGGATGCTCGTCCCCGAGAGCAGCCCTGCCTGAGAAAGTGCAAGGGCGCCCACGCCGAAAAAGATCACGGCTGCCACTTTTCTACCGATTCGATCGCTGAGGGCTCCTAGAAAGGGTGCTGACAGGCCGTCCGCGAGCCACCTGAACGCAAGAAGGGCGCCATTAAGCGTGGCCACGCCGACCAGGACCCCGACGATGAGTACGCCGCTGCCCACTTTCTCCTTCAGCACCCAACCCAGCGTGGATGTGAGGAGCCCGCTCCCTACACAGCCCACTACGAAACCGAACAGCCAGAGCGTCGGATCTCGTCGACTGCTGAGATCACGTTCCGGATATGCCGTGGCCCCGCGCGGGAGCTTCGACCTGGAGAGCGCTCCGATGGGAGCGGCGGCCAGGGAGATGATTCCGAAGAGGGTCATTGTGCGGCTGTAGCCGACAAGGTCGTGGAGCAGCGCGCCGACAAAGTTTCCAGCCAGCGATCCCAGTCTTGATATTCCATTGTAGTAGCCCATCATTCGCCCCATCCTCGCATCCGGGGTGGTGTCTATCACGGTCAGAATGCCGACCTGTCGAATGAAAGACCAGCAGAGCCCCCACGACAACCTGCAGAACAGCAATACCGGAAAGGTGATCAACTGACCATAGAGCAGCGTGATGGCCGCACCGAGGGCAAGCGCTGCGCCAAGCAAACTCGCGGGGTTGTAGACACGACACAGCCGCTCGGCCAGTTGATTTGTCAGAAGCCGAATCCAGCGATTCAGGGAAAGGATCAGTCCGACCTGGTAGGGAACCAGACCGAGCTGCGTGAAGTAGGTGGGCAAAACCGCGTAGAGCGTCTGATCACCCAACAGAGAGAAGGCTGTCGCTATGGCGACCAGGATGACTGCGCGGTTCGGTCCTTCAGACAGTCTCGAATCTCGCATCACGTATCTCGCAGGAACAGATAATTACACGAAGAGGCATCCAGAGAAGACGAAAGTGGGGGGCAAGGTGCGAGAGCGCGTGAATATGCGGGATCGCGAGAGGATAACAAAAACAAAAAAAATCGCCCGTGTCATTTTTGACACGGGCGGCGAGTCTTCGGAGCCTCAGACCGCTAGTTTTCGCAGGTGACCTCAGCCAGTTTATGGAGAATGCTGGCCTTCACAGAGTAGCGAAAAGCCTTTTCCACGTCCAGCGTAACCGAATCACCATTCGCCTCAATGACCACCCAGGGTCCCCACTCGATCTGATCCTGGTCCCTGTAGATCACGCAGTCTCCCGGCTCAAAATCGAACTCAGACATAGGCATCACCTCCAACCGGCTTACAAAGTCCTGCTTCGACTGACGCTCTTGGCGCCTGACGTCTAACCCATGCACGTTGTATGCCATGATTTCAGGTTGGGCAGGTGCGACTCGTATTTCCGTGTAAGTACTTGGAGCTACAGGGATTAAATTGGAGAAATGACGATCCCATGCCTCCGTGGAGAAGCCGGATCTAAGATGAAACGTTAAGCCTGCGGGAAAACGTCCAATGTCCTGGCTGAAAGAAACCAGGATGCGCCCCGACATTTGCCCCGGGGGATCGCCTGAGCGCATTCTCACCCAACGGTGTCTGGACACGCCACTTGAGAGGTGTTATATTTTTCGCTCCGGCTGGAACCATTAGGCAGTTCAACAAAGGGAATCGGTATCCATGGCTAAGACATCGGCACAGTCGAAGACCGTTCTGATCGATAATGTGGCCCTTCACCTCAGCCATTCCGTCGAAGTCGATCAGGAGTGGATCGGACAGACTGACGTCCTTACACAGCTGCTGGCGTGCTGGCTCTCGGTCCACGAGACCGATCTCCCGCTCTCACCTCGGCTGGTCGGCCCTCCGGGCATCGGAAAGACTACGCTCGCCGTTGCCGCGGCGAAGGTAAGGAAACAGCCGCTGCATATCTATCAGTGCACGAGTGACACGAGGCCGGAGGATCTTCTGATCACACCTGTGCTCGCTGAGTCCGGAAAGATCGCGTATCACGCCTCACCTCTGGTGACCGCTATGATCACCGGCGGCGTCTGTCTCCTGGATGAAGGGAACCGGATGAACGAGAAGAGCTGGGCGTCGCTTGCTCCGCTGCTCGATCAGCGGCGATTCGTCGAGTCGATCGTGGCCGGCATTATGATTCCTGCAGACCCTGATTTCAGATGTTGTGTGACGATGAACGACGACGAATCGACGTACGAAGTTCCTGATTACATTCTTTCCCGTCTACAGCCGACGCTGCCGATCGGTTTTCCGAGCCGGCAGGACGAGATGGCCATTCTTCGATACCATCTGCCCTTTGCCGAAGAAGAGATGCTGAATCTCACGGTAGAATTCCTTCAGCGCGCGCACGATCTCAACCTCGAGTTCTCTCCACGGGATGGCATGCACATCCTCCAGTTCGCCCTGAAGCGGATGTCCCAGGACCCGGATCATCCACTCAGTCGAGATGTGGCCTGGAAAGAGGCACTGGAGAAGGTACTCGGGGAGGATGCGCAGGACCTGGACCGTCTGGCCGAAACGCGCCAGAGGGCACTCGGTGAGGACCTTCCCGGGCTCAGCCTTGGGGACTTCTTCTTCGATACGGATGATCCACTCAATCCTGACACAGATGAGGGGAACTAACTGAATGGCGTCCCCCGTCTTCGATCTCAGCGGTTCGATTGCCGTGCTCCCCGTGCTTCACGGCAGCGGTGATTTCGCGCTCGAGGTTCAGGAACGCGTTCGAGCAGGTCCATACGACTGCCTTGCCGTTCCGCTGCCGCCGGCGTTCGAGGAGGGTGTGGATGAGGCCGTCGGGCGGCTCCCCGGCGTCCACATCGTTGCCCAGCCTGAGGGTGGGATGACGTCCGATCCGACGTCTTACACGAGCGTGCCCATCGACCCCTGTCAGCCGGTTATCGCGGGCATCCGTTGTGCTCTCGAGAGGGGCATCGCACGATCCTATATCGACCTGGAGGTGGGGTGCTTCGTTGAACAGGCCATGGTTCATCCTGATCCCTATGCGATTAAGGAGGTTCCGCTCGAGAAATTCGCGGCCGCCGTGCTGACTGGCCTGCCCAGGCCCGAAGATGGGTCTCAGCAGATGGAGCGTATTCGCTGGATGGCGTTTCAGCTCCATCGGCTGGAATTGGATTTTGACCGCATCCTCTTTCTGTGCGACATCGCGGACTGGCCGTGGATTCGGGACGCGTACCGAAGGAGACTTCAATTCCCTGACCCTTCACCTCCCCCTTTACCTCCTGAGATCTACCGCGCCACTCCTGAAAATCTCTACTTCGTACTCGGGGAGCTTCCTTTTATCACCTCTCTGTATGAACATCGGCGCGCTGAGATGTTGCCGGCGCGGACGCTGGCCGTGGATGGGGTAAAGGCCCTGCTTCTGGAGGCCCGAAGTGCGTGGCTGATAAAGCACGATCTCAAGACGCATTGGCTGACGCCTCAGGCGCTGTCGCTCATGCTTCAGTATATCCGGAATCTTACCCTGCTGGATCGGAGGCTGACGCCCGACCTCTATACACTCGCTCTGGCGGCAAAGCAGGTGGCCGGGGATGACTTCGCCGTGACGGTTATCGAGACGGCCAGGGACTACCCTCCCCAGCGCGTGCCCACCATCTACCCTGAGGTACATCTGGGAATCGGGACTGCTGCCTTTCCTTCAGGTGAGGCCGTGGTCAAGGACCGGCTGAAGGGCGTCGCCACGGATTGGCGGACGCTTCCTTTGAGACCGACGCCGCCTCCAGAGAAGAAGACGCAATGGCGGATGCAGTGGGACCCCAATCAGCAATGTTCTTATCCTCCTGAGGACGAAAAAATCGAGAGCTTCAATGCGCACGTGAGGGAACAGGCTCGCCAGATCATTGGCCAGGACCTGGCACGGAGCGAGAAGTTTACGACATCGCTCAAGGATGGGCTGGACATCCGAGAAACGCTGCGGAACTGGCATACGGGTGATATTTACGTCAAGGAAATGCCGCCGGCTCGCGGAAACGTAGAGGTCGTCGTCTTCCTGTTCGAAAGTCCGGCGGATCCGGGGAAGTTTCCCTGGCGGACGACGTGGTATGCCGAACACAATGCAGAGTCCACGCTCTGTTTTTTTGCCACGAATTTCGCCGAGAACATCGTGGGGCCCGGGATTGGGGAAGCGATCTACGGGGGGTGCTTCCTCCTCTATCCGCCGCGGCCTATTATGGACGTCTGGCGCGATCCCCGGTTCGATCACGCGCGGACTCCGGAAGAACGCCTCCTCTCAGGCGCGCTATGCCATTCCCGAGACAAGCGCGTCGTCCTTGTATCTCCTCATCCCCCCACGGCGACCTGGCGCCGGATCGCCCGCCGATACAAGAAGCAACTCGTCACGATTCCGCTCCGGCGCTTCTCCCTGCAGACGCTGGACCGTCTTCGGCACTTCCACGTGCTCAATGGGAGGCTGGTCCGGTCCTACGCGGCCAGGTTTATTCGCGACTTCCGCTAGGCCGCAGACAGACCGCAGACGACGGCTGACCGCTTTGTAGAATCAGCGAGATGGTCTTTGGGGTTTGCCTGGGCAACGATTGGGGTTGTGATACTTAGGGGATGCCGAAATCTTCGCAAGAAAAGTATTGAAAGCGTAGTGGTCGTGTTCTATATTATTGTATAGTTAGAATCACTCATACCCTCCTCCCCTTCCCTTGAGAAAATCGATCTCGTCCGAGAGATCTCCTCACGGTTTATTCCCGACTCCCAGAAGTGACATCAAAGATCTCCTTTGGGAGACTCTTTAGGTCTGTCTGCTCACCAGGCAACAGGACATAGCTATGGCCACGAAATCAAGATCGTCCAGCCAGCTGAATATCCCGATGAAATCCAGACCGACGAAGGACAAGGGAAAAGCCAAGGCGAAGGCCAACGGAGCAAAACCGCGGACGAAGAAGTCTGATTACGACGAAAGCAAGGTGAAGACGCTCAGTTCCCTGGAGCACATCCGGCTGAGGACCGGGATGTACATCGGCCGCCTTGGAACGGGCGATGATCCAGACGACGGCATTTACGTGATGCTGAAGGAGATTATTGACAACGCCGTAGATGAATTCATCATGGGTGAGGGAAAAAA
This sequence comes from Candidatus Latescibacterota bacterium, assembly GCA_965248435.1. Lineage (GTDB taxonomy): Bacteria > Latescibacterota > UBA2968 > UBA2968 > CBDFJH01. The sequence continues at coordinate 2,760,441 of OZ252100.1, read as the reverse complement.
GATCGATATCAGAATCAAGAAGGATCAAGTCTCCGTTAGAGACTACGGGCGGGGTATCCCCCTTGGGAAGGTGATTGAATGTGTTTCCGTGATCAACACGGGCGCGAAATACAATGACGATGTGTTCCAGTTCAGCGTGGGTCTCAACGGCGTTGGCACCAAGGCAGTCAATGCGCTTTCTTCGCACTTCAAGGTCGTGGCCTATCGCGATGGAAAGTATGCGGAGGCAATCTTTGAGCGGGGAAAGCTGAAACGCCAGAAGAAGGGAAAGGTTTCCGGCGAGCGCGACGGGACATACGTGGAGTTTTTCCCGGATTTGGAAATCTTCTCAGACTATGAATTCAATCACGAGTATGTCGAGAAGCGTGTCTGGAATTATGCCTGCCTGAACAGCGGACTCCACCTTTCGTTCAATCGAAAGAAATTCGTTTCCCGAAACGGTCTGCTGGACTTTCTGAAGAGCGAGATCGGTGACGGGGCCATGTACGAACCGGTGTATTACCGTGCGAAACACTTGGAGTTCTCATTCACGCATACGAGCAACTATGGAGAGTCCTTCTTCTCTTTCGTCAACGGGCAGCATACGACGGATGGGGGTACGCACCAGAGCGCCTTCAGAGAGGGCATTCTGAAAGGAATCAATGAATACTTCAAAAAGAGCTACAATGGTGTGGACGTGCGTGAAGGGATATCCGGCGCGGTTTCGGTGAAACTGAAATCACCCGTATTCGAATCGCAAACCAAGAACAAGCTTGGGAATACAGACGTCCGAGGCTGGATCGTTGCAGAGTGCAAGTCTGGCGTCGTAGACTACCTTCACAAGAACTCTGGCCCTGCGAAACTGATCGAATCTAAGATCGCTCAGAATGAAAAACTTCGCAAGGAACTGAATGCCGTGAAGAAGGAGGCCAAGGAGGCCGCCCGGAAGATCGCGATCATCATCCCTCACTTCAAGGACTGCAAATACCATTTTGGAGATAAGAAGTTTGGTAATGATTCCACGGTGTTCATCACCGAAGGTCCCTCCGCAGCCGGTTCGCTTGTTGCCGCTCGTGACGTGAAGACCCAGGCGATCTTCGGGCTAAAAGGAAAACCGCAGAACGTATTCGGCAGGAGCAAGGCTGCCGTCTACAAGAATGAGGAACTTTACAACTTGATGATGGTCCTGAGAATCGAAGATGGGATCGAAAACCTGAGATTCAACCGGGTCGTCATCGCTACAGATGCGGACGTGGACGGGTTTCACATTCGCAATCTTCTTTTGACCTTCTTCCTGAACTATTTCGAAGAGCTGGTTGTCTCCGGGCACATCTACCTGCTGGAGACGCCGTTGTTCCGGGTGCGCAATGGGAAGGAGACCCGGTACTGTTACAACGAACGACAGCGGAACCTCGCCTTGAACGAGATCTCGAGTCCGGAGGTGACGCGATTCAAAGGATTAGGAGAGATTTCTCCGAATGAATTCGGACAGTTCATCGGGGAGGACATGCGGCTCGTCAAGGTCAACCTGAAGTCGATCTCGAAGGTCCCCGAGACCCTTAATTTCTACATGGGTAAAAATACGCCCGAACGACGCGAATACATCATAGAGAATCTGATCTAATGGCTTACATAGACGCTTTATACGAGAAGAATTTTCTGGAATACGCCTCGTATGTGATTAAAGACAGGGCGATTCCGAATCTGGAAGACGGGCTGAAGCCCGTACAGCGCCGTATTCTTCACGCCCTTTATGAGATGGACGATGGTAAGTTTCACAAAGTGGCGAACGTTGTGGGACAGACGATGAAATTTCACCCACACGGAGATATGTCGATCTACTCTGCGCTTGTGGCTTTGGGCAACAAAGACCTGTTCATCGATAAGCAGGGCAATTTTGGAAACACCTTCACGGGCGACGAGGCTTCCGCAGCGCGCTACATCGAATGTCGTCTGACATCCCTGGCCCGGGAGACGCTCTTCAACCCAGAGATTACGAATTATGAAGATTCCTATGATGGGCGCAGCAAGGAACCTGTCACGTTTCCTGCCAAGATCCCCGTGCTGCTCGCCCACGGCTCCGAAGGAATCGCGGTGGGGATGTCGACGCGCGTGCTTCCGCACAATCTAGTCGAGCTGTTGGAGGCCCAAATCGCCGTTCTTCAGCGTAAGAAATTTCAGCTGTTTCCAGACTTTCTCACGGGCGGACAGGTGGATGTGTCCGAGTACGCCGACGGGAACGGTAAGGTGCTCGTTCGCGCGAAGCTCGATACGCGTGACGCGAAGCGTATTTTTGTCCGCGAGCTTCCCTTTGGGTCTACGACATCAAGCCTGATTGCCTCGGTAGAAGATGCGGCCAGAAAGAACAAAATCAAGATCGCGGGTGTGAGTGATTACACCGCCGACAAAGTGGAGATTGAAATTCGTCTGGCGAGAGGAGTACAGGCGCAGGACACGGTGGATGCCCTCTACGCATTTACGGACTGCGAGGCTTCCATTCCCATCAGTATGATGGTGATCAAGGACAGCCGGCCCCACATTACCTCCGTCACAGATGCCATCAAGACGAACACCAAACATCTCACGGAGGTCCTCAAGGCGGAGTTGAAGATCGAAGAGGGCAAGTTGCGGGACAGGCTGCACGCCAAGACGCTCGAGCAGATCTTCATCGAGAACCGGATTTACAAACATATCGAGAAGATGACTACATCGGCAAAGGTCACGCAGGCCGTCCTGGACGGGCTGGTGCCCTTCGAGTCTAAAATCAAGAGGAAGATTACCAGGGACGATGTCGACGCCTTGCTCAAGATCCCCATTCGCAGAATTTCCGTGTATGACATCAATAGAGCAAAAAAGGAGATGGAGGAGATCCGCAAACTGCTGCGGAAGATCAAGGCCAACCTGAACAACCTGCGGACGTTCGCAATTTCATTCCTGAAACGGCTCATCGAAAAATATGGATCAGATTACCCCCGGATGACCGAGATCGTGGCTTTCGACAAGGTCGATGCGAGGGAAGTCGCCCAAAGAAATCTCAAGCTGCGGTATGACAAAGCATCCGGCTACCTGGGTCACGAGGTGAATGGGAACGTCATCCTGGATGCCTCGATCTACGATCGTGTTCTGGTGATTCGGAAGACCGGGGCCTATTCCGTCCACGACGTTCCTGGAAGGATGTTCGTGGACAAGGGGATGCTCTTTTGCGGATTTGTAGATCCGGAAAGGACCTATAATATCATCTACAAAGATGCAAAGTCCGGCCACCCCTACCTCAAGCGGTGCAGGATCGACAAATACATCCTGAACCGGGGATACGTTTTGATCCCGGAGGGATGCAGCGTGCTGAAATTGACGACAGACCCTGTTGTGTCGGTGACCGTCGACTACAAACCCAAGCCGAGAATCAGGATCCTTCAAGAGGAGTTCGAGGTTGGGGACTTTCCGGTGAGGGGGACCAAAGCGAAGGGGTTCCGGCTGGCGGTAAGGGAGGTGAAGACAGGCAGCTTTGCATAGCCAGGTAACTGCGGATTGCGGATTGAAAGCATCACCGCAGAGGGCGCTGAAGAGATTAATGTGAAACATGAGCTGGACCTGAAGGATCGATTCACTCTAACAGTCGGCAAAAAACAAAGAGAAAGGGGACACGAATGTCGTGTCCCCTTTTTTCGTGCAAAGAATGTTGGAAAGGTTCAGCAGTAAAGCGCCACCTCGTAGAGGTCCGCCCTTTCCAGCTGTTCTTCTGCCATTGAAGTGAACTTTTCGAGCACGTTCGGACCGACGCCGAGCTTCAGTAGCGATCGATTAAGCGCGGGGTCGTCCGGGCTCCGGTGGCGGACCTCACCAGAATTTCCGTGCGCGAGAGCCCTGCAGATCGAATTGGCTATGTGCATTACGCTCGCGATTTTCGGAAAGGTCCTGGCCGACGAAGGGTCGTGATGACATACGATTGCTTCCGTGACCGCGTCCGGGAGGTTCCAGCTCACAGCAAGATATCCGCCGACGTGGGCGTGATTGACGCCCAGAACCTCGTCCTCAACCCGAATGGAAGGGAGAGACTTCTGATGAACCAAATCAAGGGTGTGGCTGAAAAAATCGGAAAAGAATCGGTCCAGGATCAATTTTCCGGCATCGTGAAGCAAGCCAGCCATAAAACAGAGCTCTATATCGAGCTTCAACCTTTGTCCGATCGATCTGGCTATGAACCCCGTTCCGACTGAATGTTTCCAGAAGGCCTCCAGATCGAGCTTCGAGGTTGATTTGTATTCTCCGAGCAGTCTGAAGATGTGGAGCGCCATGGCTTGATTGGCAATCGTCTGGAATCCGCCAAATGAGACGGCCTGCCTCAGAGATTCAACTTTTCGTGGAAAGAGATCGGTGAAGGCGTTGGCGAGTTGGAGGAGGGTATTGGCGAAGTCGGGATCCATCTCGATCTGTTCTGCGATGTCATCCCTTTTGGACCCTTCAGATTTTTCCAGTCGCATGATCTTGACGTGCGTGTCCGGCAAAGGCCCAAGACCTTCGAACGTTCTGGGATGTGCTTTTATGAGGTCCGCGACTCCGCGCTTGTCGTGTTCGTCTCTGACATGGGCAGACCTGGGGCGAGCCTTCATGACAGCCCCGATTCGTTCGATGAGCGAACTCGGGGGAAAAGGTTTAACGACCAGGGCATCCACACCTACTTTTCTCGCCCGATCAACCAAGTCTGCCTGAGGCTGGATGCACATCAGGATGAAGGGCGTGTGCGGAACCGCCACATTCATGTCCAAGAGTTCGGCCAGCGTCAGTCCGTTTCCGGATTGGAGGTCCGCGACGATGACATCCGGCTCGTGCGCTTGGATGGCCTTGAGAGATTTCAGTGGGTCTTCGGCACTCACAACTTCGAATTGCCCAGCCAACATCCGTTGGATAAGCTGCGCAAACCTGGGTTTGTCGACGACGAGGATCCGGCTGAGTGATGCCGCTTCAGACTTCTCAGTAACGGAAAGGCCTGCCGGGCTCAGTCGATCTATGGATGGATTCATGGCAATATGGACCTCAGACGCGTGGTGCCGGGGTCCGACGCGATGAAAGTCGAGCGGGGGAGAAGATGGGGTTCTCCGAGGGGACACCCGATGGAAGAGAAGCAAATAGGGCGCCAGATAGAGAAGCGTCTCGGATTTATACGGATAACTTATTGAAATTTATGGCCCTAACGCTCACAACAGTCCGGCGATACAGGGCCAAGGCACCGGCGCGATCTGTAAAATTACGTTACACCGAATAGAATGTTTCGTTTCGCCTAACAGTTCTGTGACCTGGCTCACAATAAAGAAGAAAATACTCGTTTTTCTGCCGGGATTAAAGCCCTTGAAACTTCCAGGAGGATCTGCCCCTGTGCGGCGGAAAGTGGGTCGGAGTGGCGGTCGAGGACGATTTCAGATCCATTTCGAACTTCCCATTTCGAGGCCTGAAACCGGTGGTGCCCTTTTGTGCACCATATTGTTTTTGTTAGAGATAAGGAAAAAATCGGACGTAGAAAATGCTTGACTTTTGATTTTCATCATATTAAGTTTGGTGGTGCAAAGCGGTGGAAAGTGGTGGACAGTGGAGCATGTGCCCATTTTAGTAGAACGCGGTTTAAACCCCTTCAGGCGTCCAGATGGCCGAAGAATTTCCCCAGTTCATAGGCGAGTACGAGGACGTTCCAGTGGACCCTAAGGGGCGCTTGATCGTCCCATCTGCCTTCCGAAGGTCTCTTCCGATGGGCGTATCCACCTTCGTGGTCGCCCGCTGGTTTGATGGGTGTCTCGCCGTCTACGATCCTGACGGTTGGAAGCGCGTGATGCGGCGGCTCCAGAGCCTGGACGGTGGTCAGCGCCAGAGCCGGCAGCTCATCCGAGCTCTCGCAGGCCGCGCGACAGATGTCAGAGTAGACCGGCAAGGAAGAATCCTCATCCCCAGAAAGTATCTCGACATGGTTGAGATCACCGACCGGGCTACCATCATCGGGGCCCTGGATAGATTCGAAGTGTGGAACTCGAAGCGCTACGCCGGTTACATGGACGAGGCCGATCAGAAGCTCGAAGAGATTGCGGAAGAGATCGATCTGCTCTAATTCAGAACGAACAATATGGCTCAAGAGCCTCGGGCGTATCACACCCCGGTCCTCGGACCCGAGACGGCGGACTGGGTCGTCACCCGTCCCCGGGGTACTTACGTCGATGCAACCGTCGGGGGTGGCGGCCACGCCGAGTTGCTATTGGACCGAATGAATGTCGAAGGCAGACTCATCGGTGTCGACCGGGATCCGCAGGCGATTCGTGCGGCATCGGATCGCCTCAGTCCCTTCGAGACTCGAGTAGAATGTGTACAGGGCGTCTTCTGGGACCTGAGAGACATTATTACTAGAGCGGGCGTCGACCGAATGGCCGGAATTGTTTTCGATCTTGGACCTTCCTCGCATCAGATTGATGTTTCAGAGCGGGGGTTCAGCTATCAAAAGGACGGACCTCTGGACATGAGAATGGGTCCCGATGCACAGCGCTCGGCTGCCGAAGTTGTCAATTCGTACTCGCAGGCGGCCTTGACCCAAATTTTCAAAACTTTCGGGGAAGAACGGGCCGCAGCCCGAATTGCACGGTCGATCTGCCGTCACAGGCAGCAGAGCGCCCTCGAGCGAACGTCCGAGTTGGCTGAACTGGTCGCAGAGCAAACGCGTGGACGGCGTGTGCAAAAGAGCCTTGCCAGAGTGTTTCAGGCCGTGAGGATCGAGGTGAATCAGGAGGTGGATCGCCTCGACGCGTCTCTCACCGATGCCATCGCCCTGCTAGAGCCGGAGGGTCGTATCGGCGTTCTTTCGTATCACTCGGTGGAGGACCGGATCGTCAAGGCCTCGTTTCGCAAGGCGGTCCGCGGCTGTGTCTGCCCCCCGGACCTGCCTATCTGTGCCTGTGGCCACAAGAAGAAACTCAAGATTTTGACCGCCAGAGGAATTCGAGCCGGCGCCGACGAAAGGGCCGAGAATCCCCGATCCAGGAGCGCGACGCTCAGAGTCGGAGAACGGCTCGCGGATTCATAGACCTGTCATCGGATCAAAAATGCGTCGAAAAACTGAACCTGCTGCCAAGGCGTACACGTCTCACTTATTTCTGGTCGTTGTCAGCGTCCTGGGGTCGCTGGTTTACCTTTGGGGCCACGTTGAAACCTTACGCCAGAAGGAGGATTTGGCAAGGCTCAACGCGGAACGTGAGGCACTGATGGAACAGCAAGAACACTTGAAGGCAGAAATCGCGAGTCTGACGTTAAGTCCCCGGATTCGCAGCATTGCGTCCAGGGAACTCGGGATGGTTTATCCGTCAGGGGCGCCGCGAAATCTCTATCTGGGGCGGTCGGAGGCGGTCGTTTCCAAGGTCGAGGGCGAACATGCGGATTGAGGCCAGGAATATCCGACGGCTGAACGCGATCTCGGTCATCGGATTGGGGCTGACTCTGGTTCTCATTTACAGGCTGGTATCGCTGCAGGTGATGGCGGCCGATGAGTATGCCGTGCTCGCGCGTAATCAACAGGAAGAACGGACGTTGATTCACGCAAACCGAGGACACATTCTGGATCGAAACGGCAAGATTCTTTCTACGAACGTGGAGTCTCAATCGTTCTTTGCGAACAATGTATCGGACTCTAAACACCTTCGAGATATCGCCAGGAGCTTTGTTCGGGATTCCGGGAAAAGCGGCCCAGCGACCTTTGAACGTCTTAATTCAAAACGGTCCTTCGTCTGGCTGGCCCGAAAGGTGGTGGATGGTCCCGCCATCGATCAGCTTCCAGAGGGTGTCGGCCGCGTGATCGAGATGCGACGAAAGTACCCGATGGGCAAGGTTGCCGGGCAGTTGCTCGGCCATACGAGTGTAGACAACGCAGGCCTCGAAGGGCTCGAACTTGCTTTTGATCCTTTGCTCAGGGGAAAGCCCGGAGAAACCGTTCTTCGCGTGGACGCTCGCGGAAAGAACCTGAGTGCTCTGGGCGCTGTACGCCGGACAGCCGAAGACGGTGGTGATCTGGTTCTGACGATCGATCTAGATTTTCAGTGTATCGTCGAGGAGGAACTGAAATCGGCCGTCAGTCGGTTTCGCGCCCGCAGCGGTATCGCAATAGTCACAAATCCACTCACGGGTGAAATTCTGGCCCTGGCCAACGTTCCTCTTTATGACCCGAACCACTTCAGCCGTTACGATCCTGCCCTGCGACGGAATCGCGCGGTTACAGATATTTACGAGCCCGGCTCGACGTTCAAAATCGTTGCGATTGCCGGGGCCCTGAATGAGGGCAAAATTGGACCTGAGGAAAAGATCTTCTGCGAGGATGGTGTGCTGGATGTCCACGGAGGAAAGATTCGAGACCACCGGCCACACGGATGGCTGAGCGTGGCTGAGATTCTTGAAGTTTCAAGCAATATCGGCACGGCCAAGGTGGCCAGAAGATTGGGGCCCGCCGGTCTGAACCGATATGTGAGGCTGTTCGGCTACGGGACGAGAACCGGGTCTGACCTGGTGGGTGAGGTGGCGGGGGAGGCGAAGCACCCGTCCTTGTGGTCCAAGCGATCACTCGAAACGATTTCGATAGGGCAGGAGATCGGGGTAACCGCGCTTCAGATGGCTGCGGCATACGGCGCGATTGCCAACGAGGGGAGGTTGATGGCTCCCAGAATCATGCTGAGGGCACAAGCGAGCGGCTCTACTCTGCTTTCAGGAGCGCCCGAGGTTGTCAGGCAGGTCATTTCGACCCGGGCGGCTCGTCTCATCACCACCTTCCTGGAGGGGACCGTTCTACGCGGGACGGGTTCCCAGGCACAGGTTCCGGGTTATCGGGTTGCCGGCAAGACCGGCACAGCGCAACGCGCACTCGAGAATGAAGCCGGCTACGATCCAGACCAGTTCGTCTCATCATTTATCGGATTCATGCCTGCCGATCGGCCGGAGCTCCTCTGCGTGGTGATCGTGGACAGTCCAAAGGAAATCCACTGGGGCAGTCAGGTAGCCGCCCCGGTCTTCAGTCGCATCATGCGGCGCATACTGGGTCTTCGAAATACGGGATTGCGCCACCGAGCGGCCTCCCTGAGCCTGTCTCCCGACCCTGGAGTGAAGCGGCCGCGTCCGGAGGTTGCCGGACTCACTCGAAAGACGGCGTCACGCGTTCTGGCCCGATATGGAATCGAATCCCGGGCGCTGGGTAGAGGAAACCGGGTTGTCGCACAGAGGGTTGGACACGGCCTCGATTCTCAGGAAGCCCTTGTCTACCTTGACTCGCCAGGACCCTTTCAGTCAGGCCGAGCGGTGCGTACGCCAGATGTCACCGGCATTCCGCTGAGGCAGGCGATCTATCAGCTAACGTCTGCCGGTCTCCGCGTCAAGGCCTCAGGCAGCGGTTGGGTGGTGCAACAGGCCCCTCGTGCAGGTACGAGTGTGTCTCCAGGGAGCTTCTGCGAGGTGACCTGTGGAAGGAGAGAGGGGTAGGCTGCAGATGCTTTGGACCTTGAACGGCGGATGGGAATGGGAAGAGGATGGGGACTATGCGGCTGGAAGATCTGATCGTTGGGCTCCCGGGGGCCAGAAAGATCAGGGGCGGCAACCCTGAAGTCACCGGCCTTGCTACCGACTCCAGGAAGGTTCGGCCTGGCGATCTGTTTGTTGCGATCCGAGGGGGTCAAGAAGTCGACCGGCACGCGTTCGCATCTCAGGCAGTCGCAGCTGGGGCAGTGGCCGTTGCGGTAGAGGAGGATGTTCCTGCGGGTTCGGCGGCGGTCGTGCAGGTCGAGTCAGCGCGCCGCGCACTTCCTGAGATTTCGGGACGCTTTACAGGGGAACCCTGGAAGACGCTTCGGGTCGTGGGCGTTACCGGCACAAACGGTAAGACCACAACCGCCGCCCTGATTCACGCAATCTTTGAGTCGGCCGGTTTGCTCCCCGGTTTGATCGGTACGATTGAGTACAAGCTCGGAAACCGTAGCGAGAGGTCGACGAACTCGACACCCGAGGCGAACGAGCTCCACAGCCTGCTCCTTGAGATGAGAGGTTCCGGATGCAAATCTGTTGTGATGGAGGTCACCTCACACGGATTGGCGCTGGATCGCGTCGCCGGCATCCGATTCGAAACAGCTGTTTTTACAAACTTCAGTCGAGATCATCTCGATTTTCACGAATCATCTGAAGCGTACCTGGCCGCGAAGGCCCTGCTCTTTGAAAACCTGGATTCACAAGCCAACGCAATTGTCAACTTAGACGATCCTGTAACTCACGCGCTTCTCGCCAGATGTTCGGGAGAGGTCGTGGGGTATGGTCGGGCCGAAGGTGCTGCAGTACGCATCCTTGAGGGACGGGCCGATTGGAAAGGCGTGAAGCTGAGCGTTCAGACACCCGACGGGGTGCTTGATCTGGACCTTTCCCTTCGGGGCCGCTTCAACTTCTGGAACGCGGCAGCGGCCGTTGCCGCCGGGTTCGTTTCGGGAGTCGCCTCCGATCTGATCACAGAGTCGCTCAGGCGTGTTCAAGTACCGGGCCGGTTCGAAGCGATCGAAGGAGACCATCCCTTCGGGGTAATCGTGGATTACGCTCATACTCCTGCAGCATTGAATCACGCGCTCAAGGCAGCTCGGTCGCTGACAAGTGCGAAAGTGATTGTGTGTTTTGGCTGTGGCGGAGATCGGGACCCGGGTAAACGTTCGGAGATGGGCGAGGTCTCGAGCAGACTGGCCGATCTTACGGTCGTGACTTCAGACAACCCCAGGACCGAGGATCCGGATGCAATCATCCAAAACATCCTGCCCGGGTTGGGGTCGGCGCGCTACGAGGTCGAACCGGACCGACGTTTGGCGATCGAGGCCGCGATCAGAAAGGCGAAGGAAGGGGATGTCGTGTTGATTGCCGGGAAGGGACACGAGGACTATCAAGAGGTAGGGCGGGAACGAATTCATTTCGATGACCGTGAGATCGCCAGGGAAGTGCTGGATGATTTGTCATAAACTGGAGCGCGCCGTGGCGAAGACCGGGATCATCTGAGGCCACAACGGCAGCAAGATATGGAAGGATTCACGCTTGTAGATGTCGTGGAGGCTGTAGGGGGAGATCTCAAAACAGATCTGGATCCATCTGGCCTCTATCCGACCGGTGGATCGATCGATACACGAACCTTGAACGCCGGGGAGATTTTCTTCGCCCTCGGAGGCAGTCGCGCGGACGGCCACGAATTCGTGGAAAAGGCATTTGGACGGGGGGCGGTCGCGGCAGTTGTCTCTCGAGCGTGGTATCGATCGCAGGGGCCAGGGGCGGGTCGGCATGGAACTTTGGTTATCACGGACGCTCCCGACCTGGCAATGGGACATCTGGCCCGAGCGTACCGAAGCAGATTTGACCTGCCGGTCGTGGCGGTTACCGGAAGCAACGGAAAGACGACGACGAAGGAGATGACGGCAGCGGTGCTGAAAACGCGATATCGCGTGCTCAGCACCGAAGGAAACCTGAACAACCCACTCGGTGTTCCACTAACGCTCTTCAGGCTTTCAAGCGAACACGAAGTCGCCGTTATCGAGATGGGTATCAGCAAGTTTGGCGAGTTGACTTACCTGTGCGAAATTGCGGATCCGACGATCGGTGTCATCACAAATATTGGACCAGCGCATTTGGAGTTCTTTGGCTCTGTAGAGGGGGTGGCTAAGGCCAAAGGGGAACTCCTGGAGTATCTAGATGAGTCTTCGATGGCTATCTTAAATATCGATGACCTGTTAATGTCCAGGGAGAGAGCAACAATCAAGGGGAGACTCCTTGGCTTTGGCATCGAAAAGATATGTCAGTTTCGTGGGGAGGGACTCATCTTGGATCAGGAGGGCTGCGGTCATTACTCTCTACAGGGCCATTCATTTCATCTGGCCGTGCCGGGGCGGCACAATGTCTACAATGCCCTGGCGGCTACAGCCGTGGGCGCGGCGCTCGATGTGCCCATCGCCGATTCCTCATCGGCGCTGGGCACCTTTCGCCCTTATGAACTCAGAAGCCAGGTCTTGGAGTCCGGGGGGATTCGCTTTTTGGATGATTCCTACAATGCGAATCCGGATTCTATGCGTGCGGCTCTTGAGATGCTTCTCCGGATGTCGGTCAAGGAAGGGGGTCGGCGCGTGGCGGTGCTTGGGGATATGCTTGAACTGGGTCCGAGAGCTCCCGAAGCCCATCGAGAAATCGGTCAAGCGGCAGCAGGCCTGGGCGTGGACGCGCTGTTTGCCCTGGGAGACCAGGCTTCCGAAGTTGCTATGGGCGGCCTTTCAGGTGGACTCCCTAAGGACCGGTCCAGAGCGTTTGCTTCTAAAACAGACCTCGTCGCCGGTTTAAGAAACTTTCTTGAATCGGGCGATCTCGTGTTGCTGAAGGGTTCAAGGGGACTGGCTATGGAAGAGGTAGGAGAAGCGCTCGGATCCCACCCCCAGCCGTCACCCGAAGAAGACGCTCGGTAACCAATCGAGCATTTCCCTCTTCTCAGTTTCGTTTCCCACCCCAGTTTGACACTTTCCATGACAAATTCCATCGGAGCGGGTGACCGGCAGGCTCAGCTCTTGATGCTTCTGGCCGTTGTGCTGGTCGGGTTCGGGACGGTGATGGTCTACAGTGCAAGCTCCGTACTGGCTCACGTTAGATTCGAGAGCGACTCCTTCTTCCTGAAACGATGGGTGCTCCGAACGGTCGTCAGTCTGATTGCGATGTATGTGATGATGCGCGTGAACTACCGACGCTGGGCAAAGCTGTCCAGCTACGTTCTCATGCTTGGCTTTCTGGGCTTGCTCGTGGTCATCGCGTTCAAGGTCCTGGGTATTGGAAAAGTACGTGGCGCTTACCGCTGGATTCCGATTCCCGGTGGCAGCTTTCAACCCTCGGATCTAATGAGGCTGGCCCTTGTGGTTTATCTAGCTCATTCGCTCAGCCGGCACCACGCTCTTATCCGCAATTTCAGGCGAGGATACCTGCCTCATCTGGCGGTCGTGGGTGCCGCTACGTTCTTGATTATCTTGCAGCCCGATCTCGGAACGGCCATGGCTGTAGGCCTGACGTGCGCCCTGATGCTCTATCTTGGGGGGGCCAGACTCTGGCATCTTATAGCGACCCTGCTGGCCTTGTTGCCCTTCCTGTATCTCACAATTTTCACCCTGGGTTACAGAAAAGAACGTATTCTCTCGTTCTTGAATCCCGAACAGGACCTTCACGGAACCGGCTACCAAGTCGCTCAGTCGCTTCTCGCCCTCGGAAGTGGAGGCCTGACAGGACTGGGGTTGGGACAGAGTCTGCAGAAGTACCTTTTCCTGCCAGAACCCCACACCGATTTCGTGTTCAGTATCGTGGGCGAGGAACTGGGATTGGTTGGCGCCGGCGGGCTTGTCCTGCTCTTTATGATGTTTGGACGAATCGGTCTCCAGATTGCTCGCAATGCAACGGATGGATTCGGGTTCTTGTTGGCATCCGGGATTACGTTCATGGTCCTCGTCTATGCGTTTGTGAATGTAGGTGTCTGTATCGGTCTTCTGCCCACCACTGGGCTTCCCCTGCCCTTTATCAGCTACGGCGGATCCTCACTTTTGTTGACGATGATCGCCACCGGAACCCTGATCAACATCGGGAAAAGCAGCAAGGAAAACTCCGGTGAATTGCCCAGGGTAAAATTCGCCCCTTACTCGGGCCAAGCGCGATTGGTGAGCAACCGGCTTTGATGCCGACGCGCGTGCTTGTCGCCGGAGGAGGCACCGGCGGTCACGTTTTTCCAGCATTGGCCATCGCCGAGGCCATCCGCCGGCACGATTCCGGTGTTGAGATCCGGTTTTCGGGAACGGCGGGGGGTCTGGAGGCCCGAGCTGTTCCCCAGGCAGGCTATCTGTTGGAATTTATCGAGGTGACAGGTCTGAAACGGGGGTTGCACCCAGACCTTTTCAAATTCCCCTTGATGCTCCTCAGAGGGATTCTTTCCTCCCTTATCCTTGTCATCAGATTTCGTCCCCACGTCGTGATCTGCACCGGCGGCTACGTTAGCGGCCCTGTCGGCATCTCGGCGTGGATTTGGGGTTGTCCCCTGGTTTTGCAAGAACAGAACAGCCTTCCCGGGATAACAACCCGAGTTCTTTCCAGGGTGTCTCGTCAGATCTTTCTGGCCTATGAAGAAGCCGTTCCCCGTGTAGGAGGACGAGAGCGGCTGATCGTCGGGAATCCAACCCGTCCCGGGTTAGATCGAATCGGTCGAGCAGAGGCCCGGAGTCGATTTGGTCTTGATCCAGAACGGCCGACCCTCTTCGTGATGGGTGGGAGCCAGGGCGCGGCCGGGATCAATCTTGCGGTAGGGGATGCCCTGGAGCAGCTCGTGGCAAAGGACCTCCAGGTGCTCTGGCAATCCGGGTCCCTGCATTATGAGCAAGCGATTTCCGCCGCCGCCGCGTGGCAAAGTCGGGTGCGTGTGGAGCCTTTCATCCAGAACATCTCCGATGCGTATAGTGCAGCTGATCTGGTCATCGCCCGATCCGGGGCGAGCAGCATATCTGAATTGAACCTGTTGGGGGTTCCTTCCATTCTCGTTCCACTTCCGACCTCAGCAGAGAACCACCAGGCATTCAACGCTCGAGTCCAGGTGGACTCGGGCGCAGCTGCGATGATCCCCGAGTCGAGACTCAGCGGGGAACGTCTAGCGAACGAGGTTTTTGACCTGATCGATGACCGGGAGCGGTTGAAGGCGATGGCGGCCAACTCCCTGTCTCTGGCCAAACCTGACGCTGCCGGCCGAATCCGGGCTGCGATGGAAGGCGCAGGGTTGCTTCAGGGATGAGTCTGAAACCCATTCTCGCCTACGATATGTTGAATGCTAGAATTGAAACCGGGCCTCCGGATCCACTTCGTCGGCGTCGGCGGTGTTAGTATGAGCGCCCTGGCAGAGTTTGCCCACCTGAAGGGGTGTCGCGTATCTGGGTCCGACCGAGACGCATCGGCGTTGACGGAACATCTAATGGGCCTGGGTCTGAAGATACAGATCGGTCATTCACCCGAGGCCCTGGCAGATGCCGACGCAGTGGTCTACACGCCTGCAGTTCCCTGGGATGCGCCGGAGCTTAAAACGGCTCGTGAGCGAGAAATCCCGATACTTAAGCGCGCTGAGTTCCTGGGGGCGCTCGCCCAGGAGCAGAAGGTGATTGGTGTGACAGGTACGCACGGGAAGACGACCACGACGGCCATGGTGGGCGCCGTCCTGTTGTCAGCGGGTCTGGATCCGACCGTTCTCGTCGGCGGGACCTTGCAAGGGGAGGAAGGCAACCTGAGACCGGGTGAGGGGGAGATGTGGGTTGTGGAGGCCGACGAGTTCGACCGAGCCTTTCTGGAACTCAGCCCGTTCCTGGCGCTCGTGACTTCCCTTGAAGAGGATCATTTGGATTCCTATGCGGACCTGGGTGACATTGAATCGACCTTCCAACAGTTTGTGGGGTCTGTAGAAAAAGGCGGCCACGCGGTCCTCTGCGGGGATGATCCCCTCGTTCGGAAGCTCTCACCGAGTAGCGGCGTTAACACGTTCACCTACGGTTTGGGAAAAGATGCGGATGTTCGGGCCGATGATGTGGTTCTTGAAGGATTCGGCAGCCAGTTTAGTCTGTATTGCGAGCAGACACTTGTCGGGAATTTGAGGATGCAGGTCCCAGGACACCACAACGTTTCCAACGCGCTGGGTGCGGCAGGCGCAGGGCTGGCACTGGGGATTTCCTGGGATGCAATCCAGGCGGGGCTCGAAGGCTTTTCGGGAGTCCAACGGCGCTTTGAAATGCTCGGTGAGGTAGAGGGCGTTCTGGTTGTGAGCGACTATGCACACCATCCTACCGAGATTCGGGCTTCGCTGGTGGCGGCACGTGAGGGTTGGGAAGGACGCATCGTGGCCGTCTTTCAGCCCCATCTTTACACCCGGACCCGGGACCTCGCCTCTGAGTTCGGTAAGGCTTTGAGCACTGCGGACGCGGTCTGGCTGACGGAAATATTTCCGGCGAGGGAAGATCCGATCGCCGGGGTAAGCGGCAGCATGATTGTTTCCTCGCTCCGCAAGGCCGGGGGCCCCGAACCGAGATACATTCCACATTTGGCTGACCTGGACGCCGCTTTGTTCAATGAGATCGCCTCTGGAGATCTTGTACTTGTGATGGGGGCAGGGGATATCGAGAAGACTGCGCACTGCCTCTACAGACGGCTGCGAGAACGTGCGAACACTTGAATCCATAAACACACGGGGTATAGCGGCCCTGAAGCGAGACCCTTCCAAAAGAGATCTGCTTGCCCAAGAGATCCAGAATGCAAGTCGCGGCGACCTGCGCCTGGATGAGCCTATGGGCCCACACACGACGTTCGGAACGGGTGGGCCCGCTGACCTCTTCTTCGCCCCTGAGAGTTTAGAAGACATTTCCAAGGCCCTTCCTTACATCCGCGATTCGGGGCTGCCGGTTCTCCCGCTGGGAGGGGGAACCAACACGCTCGTCCGGGAGGCCGGGTTCAGGGGATTGGTGATCTGCTTGACGGAAGGGGCGACCCGGATCGAGATCATCGGAGATCGCGGGTTCGCCCAGGCGGGGGCAAGCCTTCAGGTCTTTTCCCGGCGGTGTCAGCGGGCCGGCAGGACGGGGATGGAGTTTGGGTGCGGTATTCCTGGAACGGTAGGAGGCGCGGTGAGAGGCAACGCAGGTGCTTGGGGAGGAGAAACGTTGGACAAGCTTTCGCAATTGAGCGGGATCGACCTGAGCTCAGGCGATGTCGTTACCCTCCAAAAGGACGATGTCCCGTTCGCCTACCGACATACTGATTTGTCCCCGGACCTGCTGATCACCGAAGTTGACTTTGATCTGGAAGAAGAGGATCCGGGGGTTATTCAGGGAAGAATGGACGAGATGCTGAGCCAGAGAAAAGCAACCCAACCGCTATGGCAGCGGAACGCGGGGTGTCTGTTCAAGAATCCGACGGGTACCTCCGCCGGGCTCCTGATTGATCAGGCTGGATGCAAAGGACTTTCTGTTGGGGCCGCTCAGGTGTCTGAGCTTCATGCCAATTTTGTCGTGAATCTGGGAGGAGGATTGGCGGAAGACGTATTGAGTTTGGTCGATCGGGTGAGGGCACGCGTCCGTGAGGAATCGGGTGCTGAACTGGAACTGGAGATACGTGTTGTGGGTGAGACGGGGATTGAGAACCGCTGATTGTTCGTCGTGAAGGAGAGCACATGTCGAGGCGTGTCCCAATTGTGTCCTATTATGAAAAGAGGAAGCTTCCATCGGAGACTGCGGGCCAGAAAGCGGATCAAAAGTCCGTCCTGATCCTGCGATGGATGATTCTATTCGCGTTAATGGGGCTGTTTGTGGTTGGCATCCAGAATGCGTATCCGGCTCTGACTCAGTCTGATCTGTTCAGCCTTGAACGAATCTCCGTTGAGGGAAACTGGCTGCTCACGCGGAAGGAAGTTGTGAAACAGTCCGGATTGGAGACAGGAGGAAACCTGTTCGAGGCAGATCTCTCCACCGCCACAGAAGGGCTCACGTCTCATCCCATGATTCGAAACGCACTGCTGATGAGGCGGCCGCCAGTGGGCCTGGAAATTTGGATCGAAGAGCGGAGGCCGCTCGCACTGATTTCGACGCCCGGCGGGTTGTTGGGAATCGACGAGGGGGCCACAACCTTTCCCTTGCCTCAGGTTCCGCTGGATCTGCCGACCGTAACCGGAATCGCTGAAAGAGAAGAAGCAGAGCAGATTGAAGTTCTAAATAACCTGACAGTGTTCTTGAATGAACTTGAAGCCGCCACACCTGATTTTCTTAATGAAGTCTCGGAGATCCACGTGGTATCTTCTTCGGAGGCACGTGTGTTTACCGTAGGAGACGGCTTAGAGTTGAGGATGCGATTCGAGGATGCCGGCGCTCAGGTCCAGAGTTTTACAGCCTACGTGAGTGCAGAACGTCTCATGGACGAGCACCCGGCTTTCGTCGACCTTCGATTCCGAGACCAAGTAATCGTACGGAAGCGATAGAAGGCCACCGAAGGAAAGGAAATGACGATGGTCAGAGGCGATCGGACGGTTGGACTCGATATCGGAACGACGCAGATTCGTGCCATTGTGGCGGATCACGGCGACAACGGACACGTGAAGATCACAGGTGTTGGGACCAGTCCCTCAGATGGACTCAAGCGAGGCGTCGTCGTCAATGTGGAAAAAACTGTGGGGTCGATTCAGCAGGCGATCGAGGAGGCTGAAAAGATGTCGGATACCAAGGTGGCCTCCGTGTATGCCGGGATCGCGGGTGATCATATTCGCAGTTTCAACAGCCGCGGCGTGATCGCCGTATCTGGTCCCGAAAGTGAGATCAATCGGCACGATGAATCGCGAGTGATCGAGGCGGCAAAGGCGATATCCATCCCGATGGACCGGGAAATCATCCATGTTCTGCCGCAGTCCTTTGTCGTGGACGACCAACCCGGAATCAGAGACCCGATCGGGATGTCGGGCGTGCGTCTGGAAGCGGACGTACACATGGTCACGGGGGCGGTTACATCGGCCCAGAACATCTGCAAGAGCATTCGAAGAGCCGGAGTCGAGGTCCTGGATCTTGTACTGGAACCCATCGCGGCGGCCAATGCTGTACTGAGTCCTGAAGAGGAAGAGATGGGCGTAGCCCTGGTCGACGTGGGAGGGGGCACGACAGATCTGGCCGTCTTTTACGATGGCAGCGTCCGGCATACTGCAGTGATCGGCCTCGGAGGGGAGAACGTGACCCACGATGTATCGATCGGGCTTCGCACCCCCTGGAAACAGGCCGAGGAGATCAAGCGAATTCATGGTTGCGCGCTAGGTTCCCTGGTGCCCAAGGGAGAGGTGGTCGAAATCCCGGGCCTCGCTGGACGCCCGTCCTACCAGGTGCCCAGGGCAGAGCTGGCGGCCATTATTGAAGCCAGGATGGAGGAAATATTAACGCTTGTCCACCGCGAGATCCGGAGGACGGATTATTCCGACCTGCTGGCAGCTGGGATCGTTATTACCGGTGGTGGTGCCATGCTCGAGGGGTGTGTAGAGCTGGCGGAAGAGGTTTTCGGGATGCCCGTAAGCTTAGGCACCCCTCGAGGGGTGAGCGGACTCGTGGATGCCGTAACGCAGCCGATCTATGCGACGGGCGTCGGGCTGGTCCTGTTCGGAATGCAAAACCGAAATCGAAAGGAGCTTATGCGTGTAGGGAGTGACGACCTTTTTGACTCGATCTTTGGTCGAATGAAGGGCTGGGCCAAGGATTTCTTCTAAACCAGCACCAGGGAGGTCCCCCGTGGTTACTTTTTCGATTGTGGATACTGAGAACCAAGCCAGGATGCGCGTGATCGGTGTGGGTGGCGCGGGCGGAAACGCGGTCAACCGCATGATCGAGGCAGATCTTCAGGGTGTGGAATTTATCGCCATCAACACAGACGTACAGGACCTGGAGCTGTCGAAGGCGCCCCGGCGACTTCAGATCGGGCAGAACGTGACCAAGGGACTCGGAGCCGGAGCGAATCCCGATGTGGGCGCACGGGCTATTGAAGAGGATCGAGACAAGGTCACGGAGATCATCTCGGGATCCGATATGGTGTTTGTGACGGCGGGGATGGGCGGGGGTACAGGAACTGGAGCAGCGCCCATCATCGCGAGTATCGCGCGGGATGCAGGGGCATTGACCGTGGGCATCGTTACGAAACCGTTCGCCATGGAGGGCATCCCAAGGACGCGAAATGCGGAATCCGGGATCGAGGAACTAAAAGAGATGGTGGATACTCTGATCATCATTCCGAACCAGCGCCTGTTGGCCGTAAGCTCCAAAGAGACCACCCTGAGGGAAGCCTTTCGGATGGCCGACGACGTTCTGCTTCAGGCGACACGCGGCATTTCTGACCTGATCACTGTGCCCGGGGAAATAAATTTGGACTTCAACGATGTGAGGACGGTGATGCTGGAGGGGGGCGACGCCCTGATGGGCACGGGTTCAGCGGTAGGCGAAAGCCGAGCGGTGGATGCGGCCGGAAAGGCGATTCGGAGCCCTCTACTGGAAGAGGTGTCGATTGAGGGGGCGCGGGGCGTTCTGGTCAACATATCGGCCGGGAGCGATCTCAAGCTGTTTGAGGTCAACGAAGCAGTCTCCGTGATCTCAGAGGCGGCCGGCAGCGACGCCAACATCATCTGGGGAACGGTGCTGAACGACGGGCTGGGAGACGAGCTCCGCGTTACCGTGATCGCAACTGGATTTTCTATGGTGAATGGGCGACGGGGATCTGCCGCTGCGGCCACGAAGGAGGTTAATTCGAGGCTTGGCAGAGACATTCCGGCGTTCATGCGGCGAGGCGGGGATCAGGAAGAGCGGGAGCCAAAGATAGAGGAAAACATTGTGGATGTCCCGCTCGATGAGCTGGAGTATCCGACATTTCTTCGGAGAAGGATGCAGAAGACATAATCGCACGTGTCGGCGACGATCCACATCTGAAAAAGCTAAGGGGCGAGTTGAACTCGCCCCTTTTTTTGTCGATTTGAACGATTCTAACCGTACGCCGCAGAGACGCCCACCGTTGGTGTCTCTGCAGTTGGGTGCATCGCCCCGTGCATCAGATTTTCAAAAGACCATTCCCCGAGTCAACCGACTCCAGAATGGCCAGATTCACTCGCAGGGTCTGGATGCCCTCCTCCAGAGTGCACAAGGGGCTCCCTTCCTGTTCGATCGCATCCAGAAATGCGTTTGCCTGAGAAGTAAAGAACACGTCGGCGTCGAAGGGACCATAGGTTTCTGTTTCCCAGGGATCTTCGGGACGCATCTTCCACTCCCAGCTGTCAAGATGGGAATGATACCGGATGGTTCCGTTTTCACAGACCACGGTAAAGGTTATCTCGTTGGGTGCCTGATGCTGATTGAGGCTGTAGCTGCCCAAAACATCTCCGTGTCGCGTAAGCACGTGAACGGTGTCTTCCACCTCTACACCTTCAAGCACCTGATGTGCCGCGTCTGCTACTACGCGATCGACTGGGCCCACAAACCACTCTCCCAGGTTCACACAATGGGTCAGTCCATCCTGAATCGCACCCCCCCCGGTGGCACGATCTCTGTAGTAGATTTCCCTGTATGCAGGGCGGTATGTTGGAAAATGCTGGCCCGCAATGCAGACGATCTGTACCGGTCTGCCGAAACGACCCGAATCGAGGGCCCGTTTCGTAGCGGCAGCTGCTGAACGGGCCCTGTAGGAATAGCCCACGGCAACCACGAGGTTCTTCTGACCGGCAAGTTCGCTTAATCGATCCACGCCTTCCAGACGCGTGCTCAGAGGCTTTTCTATCAGCAGATGGTGCCCCGACTCCACAAGGCGGGTGGCCAGCTCGACGTGGAGGTGAGCCGGGGCGGCAACGACCGCCGCGTCGAAGCTGTCTGAGGCTGCCTCGTCGAGATGGGCGTAAGTCTTTCGCAACCCGTAGCGATCGGCGATTGTCTGACGCAGGGCATCGTTGAGCTCGCAAAAGGCGACTTCTGTACGGCCGGTTCCACGAAAGGTGCGCAGGTGCCGCTCGCCAGATGAACCGACGCCCACGATCAAGACTCTGTGCATCGTCTTTCGTTCTTCGTTGATGTTCTCACCTGGATCAGTCAAGGTTCCCAGGTTGTCTGGAGTGAGTGATCGAGGACGGAACTTTAGAGCCACGCCTTCACGGTTTCTACGTCTTCCACTCGGGATCTAAGATCGGAGAGAAAGCGTGCGGCGTAAAGACCGTCGACCAATCGATGATCGGCGGAAAGGGTGGCAGTAAGGATTTTTCGGATCTGGATTTCGCCGTCGATGACCCTCGGCTCGTCCACGAGCGCGCCTACGGCAAGGGCAGCAGCCTCGGGCGGGGTGATAATGGCGGAGAATGCCCGGACGCCAAACATTCCCAGATTGGAAAGAGTGAAGGTGGCTGGGCTGGAGGAACGCATCTTCCCTTGCCGGGCAGCTTCGATGGAGGAGGACCGCTCCTGGGCGATTTGCTTGAGGCTCATCTGATCTACCTGACTGAATACCGGGACCAGCAATCCTTCATCCAGTCCGACCGCCAAACCCAGGTTGATCTGGCTATGGCGGATGATACCGTCGCCTTCAAATGTGCTGTTCAGGTCCGGGAAATCGCTGAGAGAGAGAGCAAGGCCCTTGAGCAGGATGTCGCTCAGGGTCGGTCGCTGATCTTGTGGCAGGTCGGCACGCCAGCCCACTGTATCGGTGAGGTCGAGATCGACCGAGACGTAGAAGTGCGGGATTGTAGTCTTGCTCTCTACCATACGCCGCGCGATGGCCAGGTTTCTGCTGCTCAGCGGTTCACCTGCCGAGGATGCGCCCGTTTTTCCTTCGGCCGCAGCTCTGACGTCCGCCTCAACAATCCTTCCGCCAGGGCCGGTTCCCGTGACTTGACTCAGGTCGAGACCGAGTTCACGGGCCAGACGCCTGCTCGCAGGGGAACTTCGGGGGGCCCCCTTCCTGCCTTTCGGGCCCGGGGCCGGTGCCGCGGCGGTGACTGGGGCCTGTGTCGAGGGGCTGGGAGCGGGCCCCAACACAGGCGCCTTGAGGTCAAGAGACTCCAGGTCAAGGGCTTCGTCCGCTGTTTCCGTGAGGACGGCGATGGCCTGCTGGACGGGGATCTGGGTATTTGGCTCACCCAGAACTTTCCGAAGAACTCCAGCCTCCGGGCTCTCGAACTCGAAGACGGCTTTGTCCGTTTCCAGTTCAAGGAGGATTTCTCCCTTCTTGACGGTATCACCCTCCTCCTTGTGCCAGCGGACGATCGTACCCTGGTCCATTTGGTAGCTGAGCTTGGGCATACGGACGACTGTCGCCATTTGTGGTTCCTGTCGATTGGGGGTGTTGGTCGAAGGGCTGTGAAGGCAGTAAAGATACTGTTCTTTGGGTCCAAGTCCAGACCCTTTTTGTCACATCCTCGAGTAAGCAGCCGCTTTTCAGATCAGGATTGTCCATCTTCCTCGGAGCCCTTATCTTGGCCGGGAATGGTTGCCTGAGTCGTCCGGTAATCGGAGGTCTGGACCGATGGAATCGATCAAGTGGGGCATGTTGGGGTGCGGGAATGTAACGGAGGTGAAGAGCGGCCCGGGTTTTCAGAAGGCGAAACGTTCTTCTCTCCTTGCAGTGATGCGCCGGGATGCCGATAAGGCGGCGGACTATGCGCGGCGACACGGCGTAGCTCGGTGCTACAGCCGCGCTGAGGACCTGATTTCCGATCAGGAAGTTGACGCGGTCTACGTTGCCACACCCCCGTCCTCCCACTGCGAACTGGCCCTGGCCGTAGCGGCTGAGGGGAAACCGTGTTTGGTCGAAAAGCCGATGGGAATGAACCACGCGGAGTGTCTCCGGATGGTCGAGGTCTTTGAGGAAGAGGGCGTGCCGCTGTTCGTGTCCTATTATCGGCGAGCGCTGCCCCGCTTTCTGCGTGTGAGAGAGCTTTTGCGTGCAGGCGTTCTGGGGACGCTGAGTTCTGTAGATATCGTCCAGTATGATCAGTTGGCCTCCGGAAGCGCGGCCGGAAGCTGGCACTTTGACCCTTCCATTTCCGGCGGGGGCCTCTTCGTGGACCTGGGCTCGCACGGCCTGGATCTGCTCGATTTTCTGGTGGGCCCGATCGAAGCGGTTGGGGGTTTCTCCCTGAACACGGGTGGGGCCTACGCGGCGGAAGATGTCACGGCTGCCGCACTCCAATTCGAATCGGGGCTTGTCGGGACCGGTATCTGGAATTTTAATGCCGATCACTCCGAAGATCGAATCACGTTCACTGGATCGGAGGGGGAATTGCGCTGTCCGGTGTTTTCGGACACGGCAGTCACCGTGAGACGGTCGGACGCCGATGAAGTCCTGGAGTTTCGAAATCCAGAACACGTGCATCTTCCGCTGATTCAGACCGTCGTGGATGACCTTCTTGGTGAAGGAACCTGCGAATCTACGGGGGCGAGTGGCGCGAGAACGGCCCGGGTGATGGACGCTTGTTTGAGCGCCTACTACTCGAAGAATAAGGGAGGACGGACCTGAGACAGGACCGTAAAAAGTTCGGATCGGTGCCTCGTCGAGGAAGCGATGGCCGTTAATAGCCAACCAGAAGAGCCGGGCAGAAATCTCCAGCGATTGGGGCTCGCTGCAATCCTTCTTCTGGCTGCCCTGCTTAGAGTCCCATTCCTGTCATCGATTCCGAACGGATTCTATTCGGACGAGGCCTCGACCGGGTATGACGCCTATTCGATTCTGCAGACAGGCAGGGATCAATACGGGGAGTTTCTTCCTCTACTTACGAGATCCTTTGGGGATTATGTAGAGGCCTCGTATCGGTATGTCGCCATCCCGTTCATCGCAGTGTTCGGCTTGAACGAGTTTTCTACGCGGCTGCCCTCAGCGGTTGCAGGGATTCTTACGATTGGAGCGCTCTATTGGCTCGTCAGGATCTGCTTCAATACGCAGACGGCCCTCATTGCCTCCCTCCTCCTTGCCATCAGTCCGTGGCACATCCAGTTCAGTCGGTGCGCGGTGAGGGCGATTCTCCTTCCTCTCCTCTTCTGTCTCGGTCTTGCTCTCTTCGTCAAGGGCCTGAGAAGGTCGAAGTTTATCTACCTCAGCGCAGCAACCTTTTCCATATGCCTCTATACCTACAGCTCGGCCAGGGTCTTCCTCCCCCTGTTTCTATTGGGTCTGTGTTTGATTTTTCGGACAGATCTGTGGAAGATCAGAAAGGCGGCCTTGATGTCTGGACTGCTTTTTCTTGCTGCCTTCGTGTTCCTATTCACTTCTTGGATTACGCCTGAAGGGATGGCGCGGGCAAGGCTGACGCTGATTTCGGACCCGGGAAAGATCGCGCTGAACAGCCTGTCGTATTTCAGCCCGGGGTTTCTGTTCCTAACCGGAGACCCGAACCTGCGGCACAGTCCCAGAGGTGTAGGCCAGCTTCACTATTTCGAATTGATAACGGTAGCCTTGGGATCTGGGTTTTGCTTAAGCGAAGGCGGAGGAAGGATTCGCTCTGGTGGCTCTGGCTCTTTCTGTATCCGATTCCGGCAGCGTTCACGGCACCAGAACACGCTTTGCGCTCTATCGTGGGCTGTCCCCTGTTTGCCGTACTGTCCAGTCTTGGCGTGACGAGAGCGATTGAATTATGGAGGGGCGTCGGACAAAGAAGGGTCTTCATTATTTGCTCGGGTCTGATTGCCGCTGGCAACCTTGGCGTCTACGCCCAGCACTACTTTCTCAAATACCCAGGGTATAGCGCGCCGTCCTGGCAGTACGGAATGAAAGAAGCGATCACCTTCGCCGAACAGAGTTCATCAGAGTGCGCGATCATCAGCGCAGACCCCTATTTCTATCCGTCATATATCTTCGTTCTGTTCTTCACTCATCATTCTCCGAAAGCCTATCAGAAGTTGCATATGCAATCCCGGATGGACCTGTGGAGGTACACTAAAGAGCCGGTGGGGAAGTTCTATAACTTCAATCTACACGAAGTTGATCTCAGACGGGGGGAGTGCCTCTATGTAACCCTGCCGGGGGACGTACTACGCGTTGCAGAAAAGGGTTATCGATGGGAGCCAATCCGCACGATTTCCTCTCCTGGCGGAAGCGATCTGGTCGATATTGTTTCGGTTACGGGAAGGGGCGGAGGCGCGGTCGAGAGGTAGGAGTTCAGGGCCTAGTGAGATGCATCCTGGTTCAAGGCTTTCTGCCACGGCGTGCAGAACTGGAGGCGGCCTTGATGTCGTCGAATTTCAGATCCAGATTCTTCCTGCCGTCGTCGAAGATCAATCTGATGAATTCGGTGAGGTCGGGATAGCGACCGTGTAACATCTCAAAGGTGCTGTATAGCAGGTCTATTTTTTCGGTACTTCGGAGTCGGTTCCAGGCCGGGGCTCGGACGAAGATCTCAATGAGGCGGACAAAAACAGATTTCAAATCCCGCTTTGCCTCAGCCTCCTGGTCAAGGTGGCCACCTTCGACAAGTTCGAGCCTGACTGAGTAGTAGATGTGCGGGGCGATCTTCAATACGTCTTCACTCAGATTCATGATGGTCGACTTAGGTTTATCATCATCCTGTTTTTCAGGACTTGATTCTTTCTCTACTCTCTTCCTGGATTTGGCCATTTCCTGGAACACATCCTGCTTCTTCTCCTGTTTGCGTCGTGGTGGAGGCTTGGCGTCGCGAACGTAGAGTGCAATCATGAATCCAAGGATCAGCGCCGTGGGAAGACCGATCGAGAGAATCTGTTTGACTTTCGCCGGCTTGGGCATGGCTTTAAGATAGCATGAAAGTTTTACATTCGTTTGCGGAAAACTGGTCAGATCGGTGATTGTGAACCACTTATTACTAATCGGTATTCTGGGGGATAGACTTTACAGCGGCGACAGCTTTTGGAGGGAACTGGGGGCTGGAATTATCGAATCCCAGGTCGGATTCGCGCATGATGTCGTCGAATTTCAGATCCAGATTCTTTCTGCCGTCATCGAAAATCAACCTGATGAACCGCGTAATGTAGGGATACCGCTTCTGCAACAGGTCGAACGTCCCGTGCAGGAGTTCGATCTTCTCCGAGCTTTGAAGCATGTCCCAGGCCTCAGACCGCGTTAGGATCTCGATCAGTCGGACAAAGACCGATTTCAGATCCAGGTTTGCGTCGGCCGTCACATCCGCGTGACCTCCTTCAACCAGTTCGAGCCTCACTGAATAATAGATATGAGGTGCGATGTTCAGGACATCTTCGCTCAGGGCAGTGAGCGTTGTGGAAGGGTCGACCTGGTGCTGCTTCGACGGAGAGGCTTTTTTGGTTTTCCGTTTCCTTTTGGCCATTTCCTGAAAAGGGTCAGCCTTCTTGCGCTGTTGCGTTGGGGTCGGCTTGGACTCCTGAAAATAGATGAAGGCGATCGACAATGGGATGAGCGCCGCCAGGGTTCCGACGATGAGCGCACGCTTGACTTTCGCTGCGTCCAGCCTGGGAGGCTTCGGTTCGGATTCCCATTGAAAGACCTCTACCTCCCTTTCCTTTCTGCGTCGATTGGTTTGCTGGCGTCGATCGGCCGTTCTCCTGTCGGGGGAAGTGGACTGATCGGACTGCCTCCGATCCTGAGTTCGGCGAGGGCCCTCAGCGCCGGCCGTTTCACTGCGTCTATTGGATTTTTCCTCCACGTTCGTCCCTCTACTCTCAGACAGCTTCATCCTCTTGAGGCCAGCCCTCAATGATACGTTTTACAGAGCCGTAATAATGGCCCTCGTCGGAGAATATACTCCATGGAGGATCGTAAGGGCAAGCCTTGGCAACCGGTGATGGGACTTCCGTGGAATATCACGGTCGTGTAAGGATTGGCTCCGCCTGTCGATGAATCGTGTCATACTTTTTGCTTGACTTTCACCCTCAATTCGATACCATCGTTTTACGATCTGACTTTCTGAGGAAGGGGCGATATATGAGACCTGGCCTGCATTTGTGCATTGCATCCTTAACTGTTTGTCTCGCCTTGGGATGCAGCGATCCTCTGTCGGACATCCAGGCGAAGTGTGAGGGGACCTGGGTCCTTCAGTCCCGGGAGCTGCCCGACGGGACCTTGCTGGCGCCCCCGACGATCGAGGGCGTGTTCACCTGGCTCACACTGGATCCTCGAAAGGCGCACGTGACGCAGAATCTGGTTGTTGAAGGGCAAGCTGGATCACCGCGTCGGGTAGATTATGCCGCCAGCATCTTCGAGATTTCGACCTCAGCGATCACTCGCAAGCGTCGGTTGCTGCTCCGTCAGGGCTACAGGCTCTCATCTGAGATCCCCATGAACGTTTACCACAAGGGAAAAACCGCGAAAGGCAAGCTTTCAGTAGAGAATGGATCCGTGAAGATTTCTCACACAAAGGATGACGCGTCGGCCAGG
Source organism: Candidatus Latescibacterota bacterium (assembly GCA_965248435.1). Taxonomy (GTDB): domain Bacteria; phylum Latescibacterota; class UBA2968; order UBA2968; genus CBDFJH01. Next base: position 2,732,529 of record OZ252100.1, on the reverse strand, counting down.
GCTTCCCTCGAGGAGTGGCAGATCCAGACATTTGAGGGTGACGCCATGGTCGTTTCGATTCCCAACGTTTTCAAGGATACCTGGAAAAAGATACGATAACCCGAGCAGAAGCTCAGTGGAATCCATTTGGACAAAAAAGAAAAGCCCCTGCGGGATGCAGGGGCTTTCTTGTTGGGGAATGAACGGGGCTATGGATTATCCGTTCGCAGAATGACGTTTGTGGCCTCGAACTCCAAGATCTCGTTATAGACAGTTGGCCATGGCCTCCTGGACGGGTAACCAGGGGGCTTATTGTTGGGATCCAGGAGTTCCTGGCGGTCCCGGCCCCGAGGCTTGTCCAACCATTCCTTTTCTGATTCGGAAGTTTCTACTTCGCGGCGCAGGATGAACTCGACCCAGTCGAAAGCGGTGATGGCTACGTGCGCCAAGAAGACGCGGGTGACGTCGCGGCCGTCCCAGGTGTTCAGATCGGGCACGATGACAGGGCCGGTGCAGATCTGAAATTCGCCGTCCGCCTCGTTCGTGTTGATCAGGTTGACCGGATATTCCACCGAAATCGTGAGCCCGCGATCGGAATCCCGGTAGGTGGACCGCGCATTCATCAGGTCCTTACCGAGGGTGGCCCGGACGATGCCGTTTACGTCAGACAGCTCGTCCGACTCTGGAAAGGTGCGAATATCGATTTCGTGATCCAGAAAGGTGTCGTGTGTTTTGACGGATACGTCTTCCTGCTCATTGCTGGGGCGCCTGGCGATGCTGAGTCTGCGTTCGCGGCTGAAGGCGAACCGGAATTCGGAACTGGGGATCTGAAACAGGTTCCGTTTGCCGATCGTATATTCCGTTCGGCAGGGGGCGCCCACGAACAGCTCAGCGACGTGGTCAGTGGCTTCGTCTCGAATTTCGCACGCGGCTTCGAGGTTGAATCTCACCTGGTAGGCCTGGCCAGGATCTCCCACAAATCCGCCCGAATATTTAAAGTAGGGGTCAGGGGTATGCGGACGCGACTTCCAGGTGAATGACGAGCAGGGGAAATTGATCACGGAGAATCTCCTTTTTTTCTATATTATGGACGTATTTGAATGTGGCTTGCCCCATATTACGTCCGACTTCGTCGATTTCCAAACAGATTCAGTTCGAAGAGCAAAAGAAGCAGGGGCCCTCGGCGATGTGGACCGCTTCCGGAGAGACCTGTGAATAGAGGTTTGAGAGGAGCACTCTGGGTGTGCTGTTTCCTGACGGCCTGTGTGGAAGAGGGGGCAGTGGTGGTGGAGCCGATGGGAGAGGAGGGGCAGAGGATCCTGAACTACGCCGATCCGGTCGTAGATAACCTGCTTCAGGCATTCAACGAAGCGGAGTATGAGGAATTTTCGAGATATTTTGATGAGAATATGAAGAGCCAAATCCGCAAGTCTGTTTTTCTGGACATGAGGGACACACTCGTGTCGAAAATGGGTCTTTACCAATCGAGGGCGCTTGCGCTGATCACTCGCGAGGGTTCGTATGAGGTTGTTTTTTACAGCGCCGATTTCGAAAAAGAGGAGAACGTGCAGGTGAAGGTAGTCTTCAAGGAATTCAGAGGAGAAAGATTGATTTCCGGGCTGAACATTCGATTTACAGAGATCGCTGGGAGCAGCCCTTGAGGCCGTAGCGTGCACGAATGACACCGCTTGCTGATCGCCTCCTTCGAGGCGTTCAGGAAAAAAGGGAGAGCAGCCGAAACAACTGACTGCTCTCCCTTTGTTTACTCGACAACCGAATTCAGTCTTCGATCACCTGGGCAGAGCCGGGTACTGACCGAGTGACCTATGACACTCGAAACGGTTGATCGGCCCTACGCAATCGCAAGCCTTGTGCCAGGATGCGAGATGCACACAAGAGATCTTAACATCTTGTTTTTATTTAATATATATGAAGTTCTTCAGAAAAGCGTGGTGGGAGAGAATAATGGAAATCGCTCCAAAGTTGCGGCGGTTTTTCGACACTCCATCGAAGGATTTGAGATTGAAGACTATATATCCTTGTTTTACAAATAGTTGATTCCATTCCGGCCCGCTGATCTCGGTGTCTCAGTAAACGCTGCACTGCCGCATTCATGCTTCAGACTTACCGGAATTCCCTGGATCGGATATCGTGCTTCTTGAGCAGGCGTTGAAAGGAGGATCGATGCATCTCCGCTCTCCGCGCAGCTAAGGTGACGTTTCCGTTCGATTCCTCGAGGAGCCTGGTCAGATACTCGTGCTCGAAGGGCTCAGTGTAGACCTTTTTCGCGGTCGAAAAAGGAAGGCGCGTGTCGACGCTGATCGTGGAATCGGTGTGCTTCAGGGTTGCCGGTAGATCAGCCGCCTGGATCACACTTGAATCTGTGAGGAGAAACGCCCTCTCCAGTATGTTCTCAAGTTCCCTGACGTTGCCCGGCCAGCGGTACGACTGAAGGATCTCCAGGGCCTCCCTGGATATGCCTTCAACGACCTTCCTGTGCACCGTGTTGAGCCCATCCAGGAAGTGCTCTGCGATGAGAGAGATGTCTTCAACGCGCTCACGCAGGGGGGGCAAAGTAATCGTAATGACGTTGAGCCGATAGTAGAGGTCCTTTCTAAAGGCCTCCCGGGCGACGGCATCTTCGAGGTCTTCATTCGTGGAGGAAATGACGCGGATATCGATGTCGATGTCCTCCTTCCCGCCTACGCGGCGGATCTGCCGCTCCTGGAGTACCCGCAGAAGTTTCACCTGCAGGCTCAAACTGAGCGTTGAAATTTCATCCAGAAAAACGGTCCCGCCCTGAACGGTTTCCAGCAATCCGGACTTCCTCGTGTAGGCTCCGGTGAATGCCCCACGTTCGTGGCCGAACAGTTCACTTTCCAGAAGATGCTCCGGCAGGGCGCCGCAGTTGATGGGCAGGAATAGGTGGTCTTTTCGTGGACTATTCCTGTGGAGACTCCTGGCTGCGAGCTCCTTCCCTGTACCGGTTTCCCCCTGGATGATGACACTGCTGTCGCTGTCGGCCACCTTTCCGATCAAATCCAGGACCCGTTCCATCGCGCGACTCTTGTAGATGATTCCTTCGAAATCGGGTCCGTGCCCGAGAGACTTCCGCAGCAGCAGGTTCTCTTCGGTCAGTCTTTTGCGAGAGAGGGCGCGATCAACGAGGATGAGGAGCTGATCGGGCGCAAACGGTTTTGGAAGGTAGTCGTAGGCTCCCTGCCTGACCGCCTCGACCGCAGTGGCTATCGTTGGAAAACCGGTGATCATGACGGCCATCACATTCTTGTCGATGGTCTTTATTTGTTTGAGGATCTGGATCCCGTCTACGTTCGGCATCTTGAGATCGATCAGCACAAGGTCGAAGGTTTCCTGTCGAACCAATTCGATTGCATCACTGCCGACGTCCTGCAGTCGGACGTCATAGCCATGGTAGGAAAGGGTTTCATCACAGGCCTCGAGCATGGTCGGTTCGTCGTCGATCACCAGAATTCGTCCCTTCCCCACGATCTATCCCCTCTTGACAGGAAGCTTGACAGTAAATGTTGAGCCCTCTTCCGGGGTACTCTGAACCTCGATCCGACCTCCGAGCTTCTCTATGATTCCATAGCTTATCGAGAGACCCAGTCCGGTTCCCTCTCCCACCTGCTTGGTCGTAAAGAAAGGATCGAATACCTTGCTCAGGTAGTCCGACGGGATGCCCACGCCATCGTCCTCCACAGACAGGTAAACCCACCCATCTTTCGATGCGTTCCACGTCCTCACCTTCAGACGACCGCCTTCAGGCATGGCATCCGAGGCATTGTTGAGCAGGTTGATCACGACCTGCTCGAGCGCGGCCGGATCCGCACAGACCTCGGGCAGGCTCTGGTCCAGGTCGAGCTCCGGTTCGATGCGGCGGGAGGACAGGGTATGCTCCGTCAACCGCAGTGCCGTCGCGACTGCGTGGTTGATGGACGTGGGAACCGGGATTCCTTCGGGCTGTCTCGAGAACGTGAGCAGGCTTTCGACAATCTTTTGGATGCGCTCGACCTGATCCACTGAGACCTGCAGGCTCGAAACCGCTCGTTGAGGGACTCCCGCCTCCTCCGCAGTTGATAGCAGGAACTTCAGCTTCATCAAAAGCACTCCTGCAGGATTGTTAATCTCGTGAGCCACACCGGCTGCCAGCTTACCCATCGCGGCGAGCTTTTCGGAGTGAATCAGCTGCGTCTGGGCCTCTTCGAGTTCACGCGTTCGTTCCCTGACCATTTCTTCGAGTCTTTCAGTGTAAGCCTCTTTCGCCTTCCGAAGTTCCTCTTCGGCACGTCTGTGGTCCGTAATGTCCACGGCCACGGCAAGAATGCCCTCCAGACGTTCCTGGAGATCCAAGAGTGGGGAGACGGAAACGAGGACACTGATCCGCTCGCCGTCCTTCCTGTAGAGATGCGTTTCATACTGGTTCTCCACGCCTCTTTTCCGCTGTTTCGTAAATTCCCGGTACCTCGAGAATTCATTCGGATCAGTCAACTTCGAGAGGTTGACACCCAGGAGTTCGTCTTTTGTGTAGCCCAGCATCCTCACCGCGGCCGGATTGGCGAATGTGATATTTTCATCCGGATCGGTGATAGTGATGCCGGCGAAGGCGTTTTCGGTAACTGCCCGGTAGCGATCCTCGCTCTGTCTGAGCGACTCCTCGATCGTTCCCTGATCCGATACGGCGGCCCTCAGATCGGTCAGTTGCCTACGCAAGTCAGCCAGCTCCGAGAAGAGCTGATTTTTCTGGTTTTCGAGATCATCCATGTGGAATTCTGCCTTCAAAGAGTCGTGCGGAGATATCGGTCGATACGGAAATGATGGTGCGTCGAGTTCCGGTTGTCAAGCAAAAGAGGCTCCCAAATCCGGGAGCCAATTATGTATATAACCATGTCTGATCATTGCAATTTACGTCTAGATGTCACGATCTCTACGGATCGTCGCCTCTCCGTTCAGTTCTTCCAACCCGCGACGAAGTCCTCTACGTGATAACCGGGAGGCACGTCATAGGGGTAGAGCCCTCCAGGTTCGCCGTGGAAGCCGGTCGCGTACTCTACTCTACCGGATTGGAGTTTTTCGTCAAAGACCTCGAACCGCGGCCAAAGCGTCTCGATTTCCGAAGGGGTGAGTCGTTCGGTGATCCTCTCGTGCTGCCAGATCTGGCGGGTCCCCGTTGGATCGAATCGGACCTTCTTCGCCAGTCTTTCCAGGAGGGCCAGGGAGACGATCTGTTCGTCCTCCGCCGGGTGGAGGGCGTTCAGACCCTCTCGGAAGGCAGGTTCGTCCTTTGCGATGACCGCCCTGTAAACAGAGGCAATCTGATCGACCTCGTCTTCAAGGAGCTTGCGGGCCCGTTTGAACGCATTCCGAGCCCGAGGCGACAGGTGGGTGGTGAAATCAAGATCCCACCACCGGTAATGGGGATTGAACGGAAGGGAAGATCCGCCAAAACTCCGATACCCCACGAGCAGGGTCCGCCTGAGCTTCGAGCTGTAGTTGCTTCCCCAGTGATTGAGGGCATTCGTATACACGAGGCCGTCTCCTGCCTTCAGTTCCATCGGTTTGCCCGTAGGTAGAGGTTTCCGCAGGCTTTCCAGGAGGCAACGGTTCTCCTCTTCTGTCGTCGGCCTGCGGTGGCTTCCGGGGACCACCCAGAAGACACTGTCGTCGTAAAGGGCGATGTTCCACTGGACAGTGGTCGGGCCGTTGGCTACAAGGTTTTTGTGAAGGCTGCCGAGCGGAGGTTGTTCTTCCGTGTTGATGTCGAAGTGCCAAGTACTGGGACCGTGGTCCTGGACCGGGTTGCACATGAGGAACATTCTCTGCGGGACGATGTCCGGAGTTCCCATCAGTGCCCGATTCATCTTCTTGATGTTTCGTGAAGGAGGAACTCCAGGGTGTCTGCAGTGTCGGGCTCGACCACGCTGTCTATGTTGAGTCGGGGCAGACTGCTGGATTCCCACACGCCGCCGGGGGGATCGTCCGGCTTTCGATTTTTTGCCCAGACGGCCTTCTGGCGATCGACGAGGATTTCATACTGTGTTCGCAGATCCTCCAACCGATCCGGCGGGATGACCTGAGGGACCATCACGAAACCTTCTTCCATGAACTGTTTCAGAGGTTCAGATTCCAAAAGGCATCCTTTTTGAGTCGATGTTGCAGCGATGTGGGTTTTCAAGTTCCTCCTAAAGATACAACAGAGCCCACTATATTACGATATTGATTTCCACGGGGAACCCGGCGTCTGGTGTCGCGAAGCCAACACGACGCGAGCCGATGATCCTCGACTTGACTGTATTCGTGACAGATGTTAGGTTGCTATCTGCTGGTTGTTCAACCGGGTCCGAGAAGCGGATGATACATTTAATCTACGATAATACAATAAGTTATGATGCATGAGGCCAGGCCCTCAGCCTCTGGGCCTGGGGAGAAACGAGGGCTTTCGCTCGCTCCGAACAAGGGTGAGATTCTCAGGAGGGAGAAATTATGAAGAGCTATCGAGTCGCGATCGTCGGTCTTGGGCGCATGGGGAGCACGATCGATGACGAGTTGAAGGGGTCCCCTTCAAACACCTTACCCTATTCCATTGCGGCATGCTGTAAATTCAGCGATCGGCTTGAGTTGATCGCCGGGGCGGATACGGATTCGGAAAAACGAGATGTTTTCGGTGAAAGGTGGGGCAGCAGCGCACTCTATGAAGATTATGTCGAAATGATGGAGAGGGAGAAGCCTGATATGGTGGCCGTCTGTACAAGGGGACACCTCCACGCGGAGATGGGCGTGGCTGTGGCTCGTGCTGGCGTCCCGATGCTCTATCTGGAAAAGGCTATGGCCTGTTCCAGATAGAGGCCGATTTCGTTCGCGACGAATGTATTAAACACGGCACGCTGTTCAACACCGGTGTCCTGCGCCGTTTCGACCCGCGCTACTGGGCCGTCAGGGAAGTTATCGAATCGGGCAAGATCGGCAAGCCAAGGGTGGCCGTTCATTACGGCCGAACGAATCTCCTGCACGGACATATCCATTCGATCGACACGATTTCCTACCTGCTGGACGATCCGAAGATCGTGTCTGTCCGGGGAGAGCTTCGTTCCCGGGACAAGTCTGAACCTCCAACGATCAGAAACAATCGCCTGGATGCGGACCCGGATGCGATCTTCGATATCGTTTTCGAGAACGGTGTTGAGGCGTGGAGTGTTCCGGAGGGGCCCTGGGAGTTCGAAGTCATCGGAGAGGAAGGGGCGGTCCGGTCGATGAACAATGGGTTCAACACGCAACTTCGAAGGGCCGAGAACCAGGGGGGTAAACGGGCGATCTGGGTGGATGCCGACGTGCCCGCGGCGGAGGCGAAGAGTACCGTGGTGATCTGCCTGGAGGATCTTCTGAATGCCCACGAGTCAGGAAATCCCACCTTGGGGGATGTGGAAACGACACATCACATCACCGAGGCGTGTCTGATGGTGGCTGAGAGCCACAGACAGGGCGGCGCGTGGGTGGAACTGCCTCTGGATAACAGGGATCTTTACGTTTTTCATAGATGAAATAACACGATGTATCTCATCAAAACAGAGGATGTCGAATATCGAAGGGATTGAGCAGCGAAGTGCTAGTGTTGGAGCAATGGAGCAATGGAGCAATGGAGTAATGGAGTAATGGAGTATTGGAGAGACAAGGTTTTGCATTACTCCAACACTCCAGTACTGCAATACTCCAGAATCTTGAAGCTGGTAGCGTGACAGATAGCAATGAGGAGAGGAAGCTGCTAACGTGACCATAGAACCCCTGATTTCACCCGACGAATTCGTTGGACTGGAGGGCGTGACGCATCTCGGCTCCGGCGGCGAGGGGCCCTGGTTGAAGGCACACGACGAGGTTTATCGGTCGTTCAAGGAGTGGAAGAGTGCCTCGTGGGAGGGGCGGGATAAGCTTATCGCGCGTGTGGCACGATGTCGGCAGCGAATGGGCGAGCTGTGGGGTGTTCCGGCAGAGAGGGTCGCCTTCATGCCCTCGGCGGCCGAAGGTATGAACTGGCTGGCAAGGGGGTTGGATTGGCGGGACGGCGACAATGTCGTGACGTCCAACCTCGAATTTCCCTCCGTGGTTTATGCCTGGAAACAGCTGAAGGATCGAGGCGTGCAGGTCAGAATGGTGCCGCACAAGGATCTGATCGTTCACGAAGAGGACCTTCTCGCGGCTGTGGACCATCGAACACGCGTGATGGCTGTCAGCCAGGTCAGCTTCTACACGGGGCAGTGCCTGAACCTGCGGCGGCTTTCGGAAGGCCTGAACGATGTGCTTCTGGCCGTGGATGCCACACACGCCTCAGGTGTGTTGACCGTCCCGGCGGATGTGACCGACTTGACCGTGAGCAGCAGTTATAAGTGGATGCTCGCGACGCACGGAGTCGCCCCCTGTTACCTGAGCGAACGGGCGGAAGCCAGGACAGCCGCGACCTGTTTCGGCTGGCACAATGTGGACATATGGCCGCTCCAGTCGCCGGAGCGCCCGGCCGAGGTCGGGGAAAAGCCGATGCCGGAGCGACTCGAGCCGGGGAATGTGGCCAAGCTGGTGGTGATGTACCTTGATCAGTCCCTCGAGGTGCTGCTGGGGATTGGCATGGAACGGATCGAATGCCATGCCAGGGATCTCTCAGAGCAGGTCTATGCGGGTCTGGAGGGACTCGGCCTGACCATGATCAGCCCGCAAAAGCGGGAAGCGCGTTCGGGCAATACATGTTGCATTTACGAAGAAGCTGAGTCTCTCAAAGACAGGTTGGTGGAGCAGCGCGTCCTTTGTGATGGATATGGCGGACGGATGCGGATCGCGACACACGCGTTCAACGGAAGCGCGGATGTGGAACGACTTCTCGAGGTACTGGGCAGACTGATCTGATTTCGGATTGAAAGACCGGGTACCGGGAAATCAAAACACGGGTACTGGGTACAGAAAGGTCAATCGGGGCATACATTTGGCGAGATACGAGATACTGAATCTTAAGGAGATCGCTTGGACCGGAAGGCGTATTTGGATTCCCTGGTTCCCAGCCGGGAGATGATAGACCGATTCGTGCGGCCTGCCGTCAATGGATCAGCGGCAGAGTCAGACTTCAGGGCGTTTGACGCGGACCTTGGGTGGGTACACACCTCGGGCGTGCGTGAAAACAGCATCGAGGGTTCGAAAGGGTTTTACAATTACGAATCGGACGGAGCACGGCGCGTGGTCAATTTTTCGGATCGACCGTGTCGCATCCACAGTTACGGTGACAGCTTTACCCACGGCCACCAGGTCAGTGACGGTGAAACCTGGCAGGAATACCTCGCTGCACACATCCAGGAGCCCATCCGAAATTACGGCGTTGGGGGGTGCAGCGTCTACCAGGCCTATCGTCGCATGTGCAGGGTAGAGATGGATTCAGGTGCGGAGTACATCATTCTCAATATTTTCGACGACGACCATTTCCGCAACCTGGACGCCTGGCAATCGATCCGAATGGACATCGTGCCCAGGTTTACGCTCCCGCACTTGAAGGTCGACCTCGGCAAGGGCACCTGTGAGGAGGTCGAGAACCCGAGCGGCACGCCCGAAGCGGTTTATGACCTCTGTGACTCAGAGTTTGTATGGGAGGCATACCAGGATGACCCGGTGCTGAAGCTGGTCGTTGCCCAGGTCGAAGCCCTCAGGCCGGGGGAGGGCAGGCCGGGTGAAGAGGAGGTCGATCTTGACACCTTCCCCGGACCTGTTCCAAACCTGCGTCGGAGGATGCAGGCCTCCGAATCCTCCACAAAAGCAGATCAGAAGTCCTTCCACGAGGTGGCCACAGCTGCAGCCGCTGGCCTCGGGATGTCCCTTGATCAGGGCTCCGACGGCGACCTGTATGCCCAGATCGTTGATCTCCATACCGAGGCCGCTCTTTTTGCAACCCGGTATGTTGTGGAGCGAGTCGAAGCCTTGACTCAGGAAACCGGCAAGAAGCTTCTGCTCATGCTTTCGTTTTGCCGCGGGAATGTGGCGGCCGAACTGGCTGGAAAGCCGAGGTTCGACCGGTCCTTTCGGGAATGGCTCGAGAACCGGGATTTTCCAGTCATCGATATGCGGGAGGCGTTTGTTAGAGAGTACAGCCAGTTCAACACAGACATCGACACCTACCTGGATCGTTACTATATCGGCCATCAACACCACACTCCAGCGGGAAACTTCTTCACGACCTGGGCGATCAAAGACAGAGCGTGTCGATGGCTGGACCCAGAGCCGCTACCCTACCGATAGCATTACATCATCACTTTTTGGGATTCTTGCTTGAGCGGACGCGGGGTTCTCTCAGGCCTCTCGGTGACTGAGCGACCAGCGGTTGAAGGCGAAGGGGACGACCGCGAGGAGCCCTGTGGGCAGGGTGAGGATACCGAGGACAAGACTGGTCTCAATACCGTATTCTTTGCGTAGGAGGATCAGGATGCCGCCAAAACAGAGACCGGCTGCAAGGACCGCGGTCAGGGTGCCCCAGAAAGGGCTCTGCGTGGCGCAGTAGGCCCAGCAGGTGATGCTGCAGTCAGGATCGGCAATCGTCATGGGGTGGGGGATCCACCAGACGGCGCAGTAGACGAGACAGGCGCCGATCAGGAGGCCGCTGGTCACAGGCAGGAAGCCGAGGAGATGCTGTCGATGTTGGAGCACCTAAACAGCATCCCGGTTCAGGATCTTCGTTAACCGAACGCCAAAACTTTCACCAACGGTCACGACTTCGCCCCAGGCAAACGGTTCGCCGTTGACCAGCACGTCGGCTGGATCGCCTGATACCTTGGAAAGCTCCAGTGTAGATCCTTCTCTCCAGGTCAGGAGTCGCTCCAGGGGAACGCGAACGCGACCGAGTTCCACGCTCACGTCCATTTCTACTTCTGCGGCCCGATTGGGCGCCGTTGCCCTGGGCTCAGGTGCCTTCCTTTTCGTGGGCATTTTGAGATTCCTCTCTTTTTTGGCGCAGGACTTCCGCCTGCTTTACAATCTCGGCTGCAGCTTTCTGCCCACCTACCTCGACTTGACCCGCCAGAATCGCGTGGATGTCCTCCGCCAGGCCCTGTTCGAGTCTACTGAGCGCCTCGGGAGAAATGGTCTCCATCTGGGTGATGCGGAGGATCACGTCATCCTGAAGTTCCTCTGAGAGACCGTTGAGCACCCCTGCTGCCTGTTTCGCATCCAACTGCGACAGGATGAGGGCGATCGTCTGCGGATGTTCCCTCGCGATGAAGGACACGATTTGTTCAGGATCGATGTTTCGGAACAAATCGAATTTTCTTTCGGTCGTTCCGCTCACCCGCCACATCATCGCCCGTCCCTTCCGTTCACCGAGCGCCTTCTCGAGTAGGTTCCGAGCGAAGGCAGTTCCCCCCTGGAGAAGGTGATTCCCAGATATCAGATGCTTGACTTCGTCGAAGACGTCGTCTCTCTGCCGGGTGGTGACGCTTTCGAGCTCCGCGACGGCACGGGCGATCTGAGATATCTTCGGTTCGGCCAGGTATTTGATTACACCGGCTGAAAGATCGGAGCCGAGGCCCACGATCAGGATCGCAACTTTCAGGTCCGCTGGAAGGCCGGCGCTTTCGCCATCCGCCTGCATCAGCAGCGTACTTACTGCCCTTGCTACGTCTATTGGCCTGCGCGCGGCGATCTGTTCCATCGACTCATCCGGAGCAATCGGCCCCCCGTCCTGAGGCTCAGGAGGCGCCGTCTGTCGCTCGCGGGCAGGTTTAGGCTCCCTCGCTTTCTCAGCAGCCTCTTTGTGCTGCGCGAGCTGCATCTCGAGGGGTGGGTAGGTCCGCTGGCCTGTCAAGACAGCGGGCTTCCAGGGTGCTGGCTTTGCGCCCTTGGGGATGTCTGCAACCTGGCTTGATTGTAGCATTCGACCTGAGGCAGATGTCTCGGTTCCTTTGGTCATCGGTGTTCTCCTTACATCTCTTCGGGCGCGAGAAGCTCATTGATGCGGACCGCTAAATGGTCCCCAACGATGACGATTTCTCCCTTCGCGAACGGCGTTCCGTTGACCAGGATGTCCATCGGCTGCCCGCTCATCCGGTCCAGTTCGAAGAGCGTGCCCTGCTCTGCGTTTACGATCTCTTCGATGGGCAGCTTCGTACTACCCAGGACGACAGACACTTCCAAGCCCGCCTTTCCAAGCCGCTGAAGACGGGCATCCAGATCCCTGGGCCAGCTCGGATCGACCTCACGAGTCTTGACTCTGTCCTTTTCCTCAGACATGATCTCTTACCTCCTCTTGACTCAGCGAACGGAGCAATTCAACCGCGTAATGGTTCCGGGCGCTGAGGCCCGGACGGGCAAGGAAGATCGGCTGGCCCCCTACATATACGACGCCGGGGTCATCGGTTCTGGTATCCAGAACGATCGTGTCTCCGACACGGAGGTCGGCCACTTCTTTCGGCGAAGCTTCACCCAGGCCCCAATCAACCCGGATTTCTGTTTGGATGCCTCTTAACTGCTCCAGCCGCTTCTGGCGAGTCTCCTCTCGCCCCCGCCTGCCGCCCGCCCGCCCGGCCCACGTCTGCACGTTCAGATAGTTCATTATCGGTTCAAGAGTGAAGTAAGGATAGCAGAGGCTGATCACTCGTTGGCGTTCATCATCTTTAGGCCAAAGCTGCCGGTTGCCTCTGCTGATCCGATGCGTGCCCGGTTTCCGATCTGCAGCGTCAACCTCGGCGAAGTTTACCTCAAATGCAATAAGGACCACCGTGTCTCCAGGCGCCGCCACCTGCATGAATTCCGGGTTGGTCTCCAGCTCCGCATTGGACACCTGAGTCTTGATCAACGGTTCCCACGTGGCTTCCAGGTCGGCCATCATTCTTCTGATGACCTGAGCCATGATGATTCGTTCGATGGTGGTCACGACGCGCGGCATGGGCGGCGGATCGTCCGTCCCCCCGAACTGACGATCGATAAACGCGGAAACCATCCCCATTGGTATGTCGATGATGGCGGGCCCGCCCAGGGGCTCGAGCACAAACGTGTATGAACAAGAGGGATTGGAGAGCCACATGATGAATTCTGCGTAGGTTGTCTGGTCTACGAACTTGATGTCTACATCCACCATGGAGCGATGGAACGTGGAAAAGGAGGAGGACATCATCCGCGCCAGGTTGGAATGCAGATTCTCCAGGGTCCTCATTTGATCTTTTGAGACCCGGGCAGGGTGTTTGAAGTCGTAAGTGACAATCCGCTCCTTTGGAGTCTCGTCCCCGCTAGCCTCTTCCTTTGTTTTCGATTCTGCCATGTCAGTCTCCTCTAACTATTCCGATAGACCTCACCTGGCATCTCAGGTCTTGTATCTCTATCTTGCGGATTCGACCCTGGAAGGTGTTTCGCTCCAGACTCTCAATTGATGAAACCGGCGGACGCGCTCAGAATCGCCTTCCTGTGCCTCCGTCAGTTCCGATTCCAGGTCCGCGCGCAGAGATTCCACCGCCTGCTTCAGGTCGCGCACCTCCCCTGCCAGGCCACGGACAACGAGCGCCAGTTCTTCGGTCGTGGTGGCTGTGCCCTTTTGCTGGACCTCGGACTCGACGGCCCTCCACAGGCCTTCGGGTGCGGATCCCGTGCGAAGGCCTCCGGCCGCTTCCCAGGCCAGCAGGTGGGATTCATAGTCCTTGCGGCAGCGCTCGCAGGTGTCGAAGTGGGCTTCCACTTCGAGACGCGCCTCGTTCGTGAGTTCGTCGTCGATGTAGGCCGACAGGATGCGTTCACAGGTAGAGCAGTTCATCGGTTGGGTTCCCTTCAATTCTCTAAGTAAGGCTTGAGGGTGTCGCGGATCCGCTTACGCGCGCGATGGATGCGCATCTTCACGGCGTCTTCAGAACAGTCGACGATTTCGGCGATTTCCTTGTAGCGCATGCCTTCGAGCGTACCGAGCACAAAGAGGAGCCGCAGGTTTTCGGGCAGCGCGGCCACGGCGGCCTCCACTCGGTCAGAGAGTTCCTTGCGCACGACGAGGTCTTCCGGGTTGGGTGCGTGAGGCAACTTCTCCACGTCACTCAGGGCTTCGAAAGACCGAAAGGTTGGGGTGCGTTTTCTGAGCTCGGTGAGGCATCGGTTGGCGCCGATACGGTAGAGCCAGGTGCCGAAGGAGGCCTCGGCCCTGAAGGTGCCGATGTTCTTGAACGCGGAGATGAAGACCTCCTGAGCCAGGTCCTCAGCGTCGTCGGGGTTTCCCGCCATGTGCCTGCAAAGCGCGTAGATCCTGTCCTTGTAGATGTCGAAGACTTTCTGGAAGGCTCTGGGGTCTCCGTTTTGGCAGGCAACAATCAGCGTAAGATCGGCTTGTGTTTCCACTGCGCATCCCCGTTGGCAATCTGCTGATGTCGGCGGTCACTGATTTAGATGCGATCTACAAGAAAAGGTAACAGGCAATTTAGGCCTGTTTTTGCTGGAAACAACGTAGACCTTGATCACTACCGATCGTCCTGCGAAGCATGAAAGGCCCCGGAGGTTGATCCTCAGGGGCATCGACATTTGATGGACTAACGTTGCGGCTCCTTCTATTTCGCAGCTGAATCGTGAGGCATGGCCAAGAGTGACTCGATAGCGTTAGTAAAGGCCTCGGTGAGCGTCTCGAGGCTGCCTCTGTCGAAGGGGGTTTGCCAGACCTGATAGACCTCCGTGTCGTAGAGCTCTGCTGGGGGTGCGTAGCCGATGCAGCCGTTTACGAGCCCGACGAACAGGACGGGGTTCTCTGGGAAACGACGGCGCAGGTCGATCTGCAGCTGCGAGTAGGCCTCGACGAGGCAGCCGGCCAGGATCGCGTCACCGACCTGCCAGACCCAGATCGGCAGCGGGTAGGTGTCGCCGTCTCCGATGACGAGTCGGATGTCCCGCTTCCGGCGCAGCCGCTCCTGCAGGGCCCGATCCTTCGTCGTTCGGTACTCCTTATCGAGAGCCGCCGCCGGGGGCCAATCTTTCAGTGGAAGATCGACGGTCGTCGTGTCCGCTCGAAGCGTATTGCTGCACGTTGTCGCCTGCCGCTTCCAGACCGCCAGGGGCGCGCCCGATTCCGCGATGCGATCGAAGACGAGCTCCGTCCGGGGCGGTTCCATGTCGGCCAGGGCCGCGAGGGCGGCGTAGCCGAGATGTCTGCCGTTCGCGTCGGCCACCTCAGGATCGCCGACGTATTGATAGCGCGGCGCCAGCTCTCCCGAGGCGCCCTGCAGGAACAGCGACGGGGCCCCGCCCGTCTCCTTTTCGATCGTCTCACGCATGGCGCCGATGTAGTCGGGTGAGACGAGCCTGTTCTCCCAGGCCAGCGTGGTCGGATGGCAGGCGTAGTTGACGATCGAGGCGATGATCCTGTCACTCGCATCGGTGACACGGCCGACGACGACCGTGTCGTCTGCCGGAACCTCAGGGTTGAAGCCGCACACCAGCCGATCTCTTCCAGACTGCGTGTCCATCAGATCGCGGTTCTTTGCCAGGTTGCAGCGGCCCGTATGCCAGGTCAAGGTTGCCGGAACGGCTTCGGCCAGCGCATGTCGTGTGGCGTCGCAGAGCGCTTGACGGACCTGCCGCCAGTAGGGCTCGATCAACTCGCCTCCGGGCCATCCAGGCTCTACTTTGGCGGACAGGTATTGGGAGGCGTGGCTATGCCCGAAGGACATGATGAAGTGGGCAGGTTTGATAGAGAGTTCGTCCAGAACATCCGGCACGAACTCATCGACGTCCTTCTGGTCCCTTAGGCAGATCAGGTCCGAATCGACCAGGACAAACGGATCGCATCCGGGACCGGTCTGCAGGGTCATCGCCGTCAGCCACAGCGGCCGATGGACGCCCTCCGCGAGGTCGTGTTGTGCCGCACCCCAGAGCCGCCAGTAGATTCCGGCTGGAGGGGTGATTTCCTCACGGGCGACGCCGATCTGTCCCTGAAACGCCGGGAAGCGGACGACCCGGTTCATCCCTGTTGCCAATGTGCTGTCCGTCATTTCATACCCGCCCTGTTCTTGACATTTTAGGATGGTTGATTTCTCTCTAATAGTCGGACAGACTGCCGCGACTGCGGGTAAGATATGAAACCTCGATAAGAGAAGTAAGCGGTATTACGAATCGAAGAATCTCTGGAGCGACAGGCTTGCAGAACTCGAGGTGCAATGCGTATCTTTGCTGCCTCAGCACCGACTCGTTATCACTCTGTTTGAAAGGAGGATGTCTATGTCAGCAGAAGAAAGGCTTTCGGTCCTCGGACTTACGCTTCCGGAACCGCCTCAGCCGGTGGGGTCCTACGTGAGGGCCAGGCGAACGGGCAATCTGATTTTCGTTTCGGGAATGGTCCCGATCCTGGAAGGAAAGCTCAAGTACAAGGGGAGGGTGGGGGCAGACCTCAGCATCGAAGATGGCTATGAGGCCGCACGGATCTGTGCCCTGAACATCCTGAGCGTGCTCCAGGCCGAGATCGGCTCTTTAGACAATATCGTTCAGATGGTGCGCGTGGGCGGGTTCGTCCGCTCAGCGGACGGATTTACCGACCAGCCCAAGGTGATTAATGGTGCCTCGGACCTGTTCGCCGAGGTTTTGCAGGAACGGGGCATGCACGCCAGAGCGGCGGTCGGCGTGAATGAGCTTCCCCTTGGGTGTGGTGTTGAAGTAGAGGCGATCGTTGAAGTGGGATGAAGGGTCGGATAGCGGGGCTCGGGTACCAGGAAATCAAAACGCGGGTTTCAATGGGGGTGTCTGTATGGATCTGAAGTTACCTAAGGTTGCCGTTCCCAACAGAGTAAGCCTGGTTCAGCGCATGGAGGCGAACACGCGAACGACGTTCGCGGACCTCAAGGGTCCGGGCTGTATACGTCACATCTGGGGGACGGCCGGTCGTGAGGGGAAAGGACGTAAGGTGATCATCCGCGTCTATTTCGACGATGAACCTGTCCCGTACATCGAAGCACCGTTCGGCGACTTTTTCGGGGTAATGCACGGACTGCCCTGGTATCCGATTAACACCCCCCATCTTGCCGTGACAAGCTTCAGTGGATACAACTCCTATTTCGACATGCCGTTCGCCCGCTCCGCCCGAATCGAGATGGTGGGAGAAAGTGAAGGATCGGTCTATCTTTTCGTCAACTGGCACCGTTTTCCAGACCAGGAGCTGGAAGAACCTCGCCGCTTTTGTGCCCGCTGGCGACGTGAAGCGCCGACGGAGCGATACGGGGAAGACTTCCTCCTTCTGGATGCAGACGGTCCTGGCCAGCTGCTCGGGTTCGTCTACGGCGTGCGGCTTTACGATGAAGTGGACCGGTGGAGTCACGGCGGAGGGGACAATATCTACATTGATGGTGACGGTGAGCACCCGGCCTATCTTCGAGGGATCGGGGGCGAAGACACGTTCGGTGGTTCGTTCGGCGGGGCCCTGCACTCCCCGACCGAGACGCTTCTCTACACGGGCTTGCCGTATTACACGCACGCGGATGTCGGCCAGGCCCGCCCTGCACAGCGATTGGTGGGTTACCGGTTCTTCGAGCACGATTCGATCGAGTTCAGGAAGTCGATCCACGTGCGGTTCGGTTCGATGTGCAATGACATCTGTGCGACCTCCTACTGGTATCAGGAAGGGCCTGTGCGGCCGTTTTTCGAGATGCCGGACTGGCCGCTGCTCCAGCCGGCACAGCGATTCGAGTCCCCGTGGGGCGAGTTGCCCAGGGGGACCTTCGACCTGGACCTGCCGGACAGCGGAAGCTGGTGGCTGTGTGGACCGTTCTGGAATCGCGAAGAGCGCGCTATGGACGCCGATCTGGAAGCAGAGACGGAGTTCGACGCCGAGGCGACTCACGACGGCAAGCACGAAGAGGATTCCAACTGGTTGACAGAGGGATCTCGAGAGCTCGGTCGGGATGCCGCACGCTGGATCCGGCGGTCTGCGCTTCGCGGGTTCGTGGATTTCAATCACGTCTTTCGTCCACACGTGAGAGGGACGCCCGGGCACACCCACGACGCGGCGGCAATCGCGAGATGTGTGTTGGAAGTCAAGGAGGACACGACGGCGAGCATTCGCCTGGCCTGGGATGATCGGATGATCCTTCGGGTGAATGCGAATGACCCGATCGACCTGGGGCATCACGACGCCTTTGAGGACCAGACAGTGCAGGTCGATCTGAAGAAGGGTCGGAATACGATCGTCATCAAGCTGAGCAATACGGAGGGGACAAACTACTGCGGCTGGACATTCTCTTTTCTGGCTACTTTGCGCGACGGCAAGGTCGTCTTGCCTCGGGCGGAGTAGAAGACGTGTACCGGGAAACCAAGACACGGGTCCCGGGTACCGGAAGGCCGGTGAATCGTGAATCGTAAGAACCGAATCTAATCACGATCATCTTTTGTCATTTATTCACGTGTAGTGGTTGGAAAAGCACGATCAACTGCAGGATCGGGAGATCGGGATGGCTGAGTTGAATCGGCAAATCAAGCTAGCGGCACGGCCGGCTGGGATGCCGAAGGCATCGGATTTCGAGCTTGTTGAATCGGTGATTCCCGAACCGGCTGAAGGGGAAGTCCTTGTACGGACGCTTTACCTGTCTGTCGATCCCTATCAGCGAGGGCGCATGAACGAGGGCCGGTCCTACGCGAAGGGGGTGGAGATCGGTGAAGTGATGATTGGCGGTGTAGTCGGAGAGGTCGCTGCCTCGAGGCATTCCAATTTTCAGGAGGGTGAGTTCGTCAATGGCGACGTGGGGTGGCAGACCCACGGTATCGTGGACGGGAAGCATCTGAGGAAAGTCGATCCGGATGTGGCGCCGATTTCTACGGCGCTGGGTGTCTTGGGGATGCCGGGGATGACGGCCTACTTCGGCCTCTTGGAAGTCGGGAGTCCAGGGCCTGGAGAGACTGTGGTCGTATCCGGGGCGGCGGGGGCCGTCGGTTCTCTGGTCGGACAGATCGCAAAGATCAAGGGATGTCGTGTGGTGGGGATCGCTGGAAGCGAAGAGAAGGTCAACTACCTGGTCAACGACCTGGGATTCGATGCTGCCTTCAATTACAAAGAGACGAAGGATTACAGGAGCGAGTTGGAACGTTTCTGTCCGAAAGGGATCGACGTCTATTTCGACAACGTGGGGGGAAAAATCTCGGATGCCGTTTTTCCGCAGTTGAATTTGAAGGCCAGGGTGGCCGTGTGCGGGCAGATATCCCAGTACAACCTCGAGCGTCCCGAGCGGGGGCCGCGCTTCCTGTGGCACCTGATCGTAAAACGCGCGAGGGTTACAGGATTTCTTGTGTTCGACTTCGAAGAGCGGTTTCCTGAGGCATTGATGCAGATGGCAACGTGGGTTCGAGCCGGGGAGGTGAACTACAGGGAGGACGTTGTGGAGGGGCTCGAGAATGCACCGAACGCCTTCATCGGAATGCTCAATGGAGAGAATATCGGTAAGCGGCTCGTGAAGGTCTGCTAATGGAGAGAGGCTGCGAGGGTTGGGGAATGGGATGTTGGAGTAATGGAGTAATGGAAAGACAAGGCTACCAACCTTCCGGTTTTTCACAATACTCCAACACTCCAGAATCACGAAGCTGTAATGACCGATTTCAGATCGCCATCTGGTGGGCCTTCGTGAAGCAGCGTCTCCTGACGACGTGAACGACGATGATGGTACCGATCGCTGTAGCGGCGACGAGCATGAGCATGACCAGGATCTGGTATTTGATCGCCGTCATCGGGTCTGAGCCCGCGAGGATCTGGCCCGTCATCATGCCGGGAAGGGAGACGAGGCCGACGGACATCAGGGCGTTGATGGACGGGATCATGCCGGCCTTGATGACATCGCGGAGCAGGTCGCTCGTGGCCTCCTGATACGTCGCACCCAGGCTGAAGGCGAGTTCGATCTCGTCCCGACGCTTCCTTATGTCAGACAGCAGGCGCTCGAGGGAGATCGTAATCGCGTTCATGGAATTTCCGACGATCATCCCCCCAAGGGGGATGAAGTATTGAGGTGTGTACCACGGTTTGACCTGAACGATGGTGGATGTGACGAGTACGGCGACCACCATGTAACTCGCTGCCATTGAAACGAAGGTGGGGAGGAAGAACCGAACTTCCTTTTCCTGGATTCGCCCGCGAATCGTCTGCGCGGCCCAGAAGATCATCCACAAGAAAAGAAGCAGGATGAGATAGGGGTCGTTGAGCCGGAAGACGAACTTGAGGACATAGCCGACAAGGAAGAGCTGGGCGAACGTACGCACAGTGCCCCACGCAAGATCTCTCTCCAGTCTCAATTTGAATACGACCGAACCTGTTCCGGCGATCAGGACGAAGATCAGGCAGAGCACGAGCTGAAAAGGAGAGATCTCGATAACGCTCACGATTCTGCCTCCCGTAGCCCATCTTGGCTCAGATAGAGCTTCCTGGGATGATTCTGTTTCGGTTGTTGATCGAGATGGGTCACCAGCACGACGGTCACGTCGTGCTCGGAGTTCAGACGCCCCAGCCAGTTGTCGA
Organism: Candidatus Latescibacterota bacterium; assembly: GCA_965248435.1. Lineage (GTDB taxonomy): Bacteria > Latescibacterota > UBA2968 > UBA2968 > CBDFJH01. Next base: position 2,712,071 of record OZ252100.1, on the reverse strand, counting down.
CGATTTCCCTGGACTCAGGGTCCAGGGCAGACGTCGGTTCGTCACAGAGCAGGGCCTCCGGTTTGACCAACAGGTTTCGGATCAGGGCCAGTCGCTGTTTCTGGCCGACGGAGAGCCTACCGGCGTCGTCCTCCAGACCCACATCTTCAAGACGAAAGTCTTTTAGCCAGTTTTGCATTTCGCCGTCGGAGAGTGTTCTGTTTTCCCCGTCGGATTTAAATCTAAAAGGAAGGTTGAGGTTGTGTGCCACGCTCCCCGTGACCATGACGGGCGTCTGCTGAACGTAGCCAACGCGCCGTCGAAGTTTTGTAACCTCTTGATCCAGCACAGGGTTACCGTCTATAAGGACTTCGCCAGATGACGGATCCTGAAGGCGGTTCAGAAGGCGGAGCAGGCTGGACTTGCCGCTACCAGAAGGACCCTGAATGAGAATGAAATCGCCCTCGTTTACGGACAGGTTGAGGTCTTCGAAGAGGGTCGGCTTTCCCTCGTAGCGCAGCGAAATGTGTCTGAGTTCGATTTTCATCGCGTCACCGTCTCAAAGATAGCCAAATGTTGGTTGCCAACCATCCAAATTCATCCAGAAGAAACACCAAACAAAGGAGGTTGACATGAAGGGTGTAATAGGGCTGATCCTAACGATGGTTGTCATCGTCATGGGGATATTTAATGGCGGACATCTCATCAACTTTGTTGATGTCCCTTCCGTTATCGTTGTTCTCTTCATTACGATTGGATCCCTTCTCATTGCCCACGTGAGTATTCCAACGATGCTGAAAGCCGTCTTATCAGCGCAGCTGACCGTGGAAGAATTGAGACACGCGGCTCGTGGATGGGGGCGCGCCAAGACCTATATCATCGGTGCCGGCTGGATCGGGTTCCTGGTCGGTATCATGAATATTGCTCAGTTCCCTAAACTTTCAGACCAAGTAGATGCCCTAGGGCCCGGAATCGCGACGGCGACCGTTACGCTCTTCTATGCGATCGTTTGGGCGTATGCTGTGTTTCTTCCGCTGCAGTCCAGGCTTGAAGACAGAATCGAGAAGCAGAGCGGACAATAAGGATTGTGGAACGGCAGAGGGCTGATTCGTTGTGACTTGAAGTTGGATGAGCGCAGAAGCACGTATCGGATCTAGAGCCCATTCCGAATCCCATATCTGCGATGAGTGGCGCTACGTGAGTCGGACGTGAGGTCGTATGACCGTGAAGTACGTTTTTCCACTTCCGATTGCAAATATCTTCCTATATTTGGGTTAGGAGAATGTCCAGCCGGTTTGAGTAGCGACAGCAGGGAGCGATCCAGGATGAGTACGATTGGCATCATCGGCTACGGGTACGTCGGCAGAGCGGTCGCCTACGGGTTTCACGACTATGATGTGGAGCAGGGAAGGAAGCCCGAACACCGAGTCCTTTACTACGATAAATACAAGGAAAGCGATGGACTCGAAAAGGTGCTGGATGAAGGCGAGATCATATTTATCTGTCTGCCAACACCGTATCACGAGGATGAACTTCGAATCGACCTGTCTATATGCGATCGGATGATCGAAGAGATCGCGCCACGTATTGGAGGGGCGGGGAAGGTCGTCACGATCAAGTCCACGGTAGTGCCCGGTACGACGCGGCGATATGCGTCGACCTATCCGGACGTCCATTTCGCCTTCAATCCGGAATTTCTCACAGAGTCGAATTACCTCGAAGACTTTGTGAAGTCGGACCGCATCGTCATCGGGGCAGATAATGACTGGATCGGGCAGAGATTGACCGATCTTCATCGGGCATGCTTTCCGAGGACGCCACTCCTTAGAATGAGTACGACGGCCGCGGAGGTGGTGAAGTATCAATGTAACGTTTTGCTCGCAACGAAGGTGGCCGTTTCGAATATCTTCTTCGATATTTGTCAGGCCGAGGGGGTCGGCTACGACGACGTGAAGGAAGCCGTGGGGATGGACGCGAGGATCGGGCCGAGTCATATGACGGTGACGACGGAGAGGGGATTCGGCGGGAAGTGCTTTCCCAAGGATCTGGGGGCCATTATCGGACGGTGCAGGGAGCTGGGGGTCGACACCAAGCTGCTTGAAGAGATCAATGCATATAATCTCAGGATCCGTAAGGTCTATGACTGGCACGAGATTGCAGGGGCCAAGATCGGAGGACGGCGGTACAACGACGAGAATTCAAAGACCTGACAATGGAGTAGTGACAACTGAGTAACTTGGATCAATAATCACAAAAAAGCCCCGAGGGTTTCGCCTCGGGGCTTTTTGTCGGCCTCAGGAGCCACACGTAGGTCGGGGTCTACTGGAGCAGCTCCTTCACCGTATCAAGCATCTGCTCAACGTCGAAGGGCTTGGAAATAAAGCGCTTTGCACCCAGCTCTCGCGTCGTTGACACGAAATTGGCCTTGTCAGGAGAGGAGCCGGAGGTGGCGATGATCTTGACCTCCGGAAAGTCGTGGCGGAGTTCCCGAATGACCTCAAAGCCGTCCTTTTTCGGCATTTGGATGTCCGTGATCACAAGGTCCTTGGGCTGGTCCCGGTAGATGCCGATACCGGCATCCCCATCAGGGGCCTCCGTCACCTCGTGACCGGCATACTCAAGCGTCCTGCGGAGCACGCGGCGAACCAGAGACTCGTCGTCAATGATCAGTATATTCGCCAAATCCCATCCCCTTCTATGATGTCTTCAGAACGGCAACCATTTATAAAATATATGGGTTATACGAAAATAGGCACATCCAACGGGACCTCGAAGGTCCTTCTCCGATCGGCGATATAAGGCTTGCTAGGGTACTACCTTAGTGTTATCTTATAAACGCCAATGGAGCATGCTCTAGCTCTAAGAGGCCCGTTGGATGATTTGCCGGAGGGTGACGCCGCCAAGCTACCGCCCTCCGGCGTTTCTATTTTCTGCAGCTAGTTACAGTTGCTATCTTCATCCAGAAAGCGCTCGAATACGTCATCAAAGTCCAGATCCTGTAAATCGTAATCCTCATCCTTGATATCGAGCGGAACAAACAGGGCACGCTTGTTAAGGCGACCCTTAACTCCTCTGAACGTGAAGATTCTTCCTGTTTCTTTCGCTTGCTTCCTAGCACTAACCATTGACTCGCTCAAGAAATCGCAGCCCATCTCTTCACGAAGAAAGAGGTAATATTCGATCTGCAAATGATTCAGCCAGTATGGGTTTGTCGACAAAGCTCCCAGCACTTCCTCTACCTCTGCTGGGGCAAACTCGTCTTCCAAATACCGAAGAGAATATTCCCAGCACCCCATTCCAAAATCGACGGCACCTGCGAAGCCGTGAAACCGACTACGCCCGTCTGCGATGTTGAGCACGATCTGCTTCACGATGCTGCGACTTTCGCTGATCCTTTTTAGCCCGTCCAGATCGGCCCCGTCCAGCCTGAGCCCGCCCCGGTGCGATCTGATTTCCATGTCACATTAGCAAACTTGACGTCCCGCATGTCCACACCGGTATGCTTGGCGTTTCTGAAGGTGGAGTTGGACAGGCGTGAATTGCGCCAGGACGAGGCTCGCAGGTCGGCCTCCCGGAAGGTGCAGCCATCGGCGCCGATATTCTTCAGATTCCCGTTGACCAGGTCGGCGTTGCTGAAGTTGCAGTTCAGAAGCGTGGCCTCCTGAAATCGGGCGCTCAGAAGGTTCGCCCGACTGAAGTTCACGCCGTCCAGAGTCGCCCCGGAGAAATCAGCACCGGATAGGTCCATGTTGGACCAGTTCTCGCCTTCTATCGTGGCCCCTTTAAGGTCCTGGCGATAAGACGTGGACCGCGGCGAGAGAAGCTCCGAGGCTGAGATCTTGCCGGCTGTCTCCTCCTCGATGAGCTGGGCCAGACCTTTGGCCGTCTCTTCCCGCATCCTTCGGACCTTGCCGTTGAGGGCGCGGCTTACCGCCTGACGGCCGACAGGATAGCCCTGCTGCTTGGTCCACGCTTCTACGTATTCGAGCTTAAAGCCTTGATTTTTATAAAGATCTTTTAAGGCGCTCGTAATCCGCTGTGTGACTATTTCCCCGACCATCTCGCTTTCCTCTTTGCGTGAAAACTCGTGAAAGGAAACGTTTGGGTTCTGCTACAGGGTTCGATATATTATAAATGCGAAACCGGAAAACAGGTTTCAAAAGCGAAGGGCTAAGGAATGCGCTCTGCCGGCAAGCTGGGCGTTCCTTGGCCTTTTTTTTATCCACTCTAATTTGCTCCTTCGCGAGCCAGAAGTCAAGCGGAAATTTGGTATTTTATTACTCGTCCTCAATATATCAATTAAATCTTTTATATTCAATATGTTAATTCTCTATATGATCGATCTTCTGAAGATAGACCCGCTGATGAGACTTTCCTCCCAACTCAACCTCCCGAAAAACGGGCTCGGAGTTCCCGCAATCCTTCCGGGTCGCCGATGATTGTCAGGCGATCCCCATCGTGGAAGACGGTACTTCCGCTCGGCGCCACCATCTGACCGCCACGCCGGAGGAGCGCGATAAGGCAGCCCTCCGGTAATTGTAGATCGCGAAGTGCCCGCCCGATCATCGACTCCGCTTTCCCATCTTTCCTGACGTAAACAGAAAGGAAGCGCTCGTCACGGAGGAGCACTTCCTTGAGTTCCTGTTCGTCCTCCGCAGCGTCCCAATCCTTCTCGAATGACTCGTCTTCCACCCTGCCGGCGATCTGTGCGAGGATGCGGAGGTGCTGCGTGGGATTCGTCTCGGGGCTGAACAGGAAGAAGAGCGCGGTCAGCGTCTGCTCTGCGTCCTGGTCGTGGGTGAGGGGATTGGTATAGATGATGTGAATCCCGGTCTTCGAACGGACCAGGACCATCTCTGCGTGTTCGATTCCATCGATCCGGAGGTGGGGCAGACCGACACCGTTCGAGACCGGTGTGGCCCCGATGTGCGTCCTTTCAAGGATCTGGTTTTCCACCTCCTCCGCCGTGTGCGGCACGTGCTGGGCCAGCCACTCGGCCACCTGGTGAACGACCGCATCGAACTCCGCAGGTCCTTCCAGGTCAATCACCAGGCTTCGGGCGATGACTTCATCGAAGGGATCTTCTTCGCGAAGGCCCTTTTCCTTGAGGATCCCCCGCAGTTCGTAGTCCAGCCCTGCATAACGGCGGCGCCCGAGCCGTTCGAAGATGTGGTAGATCGCCCCCGTCCTGCTCACCTTTTCCTTTACGTAGTAGATGTACCAGCAGACACCGAGGACGAGCAGCCCACCGGAAAAGAGCTGGGGGAGGATTCCCATCTCGACGATCAACAAGACGGACGCAAGGATGCCAAAGAGCTGCATCCAGGGGTAGAATCTCGATCGATAACCTGGATCGTAGGAATCCAGCCGGCTCTCTCGCATGACGATCACGGCGAGACAAACGAGAGAGAACATCAAAAGCTGGAAGGCGCTCGCCAGTTTCGCGATGCGCGTGGGATCGAGCAGCGCGATGACCGCGACGATCAGGGCGACAGTGATTCCAGTCGAATAGACGGGTGAGGTTCCAGCGGTCAGGCGCCTGAAGATTCCGGGGAGGATGTGGTCCCGGCTCATTGCGAGCGGATACCGTGAGGCACTGAGGGTCCCCGCATTGGCCACTGAGATGAAGGCAAGGAGCGCGGCCAGGGAAACCACCGCTTTCCCCAGCGGTCCGAGGAACACCTCGGCTGCCGACGCGACCGGCGTCAGGTCCCCGGAGAGCCGTTCTTCGGGAAGGACGCCGACCATTACTGCTGTTCCGAGGCCGTAGATCACGATTGCCGTTCCAATGGCGAGGAAGATGCCAAGGGGAATATTCCGCTCCGGATTACGGACTTCCTCAGAAAGGCTCGCGACGTTGGTGACGCCCACATAGCTGATGTAAACGAGTCCGGCCGTCGGGAGCAGGGAAGAGAGTCCCCCCTGGGCAAAGCCTGAAAAATGGGAAACCTGAATCGCGGGTAGGCCGCTCGCAATGAACCCGACGAGAATGACGAGGAGGAGGGTGACCAGGACCCTCTGGAGCCCACCGGTTTTTCCGGCCCCCGATAGATTCAGCGTACCGAGGGCGACCGCGAGAAAGATTGCGATCGGAACCACAGAGAGTTCGGATACATAGAGGGAAATGTAAGCGCCCATGCCGACGAGGGCGAAGGCCACCTTCAGTACGAGCGCCAGCCAGGTGCCAAGGCCTCCGATCGTTCCCGCTGCGGGGCCCAGCGTGCGGTCGAGAAAGTAGTAGATGCCTCCGGCTCTAGGCATCGCCGTGGCCAGCTCCGCGATGCTGAACATAGCCGGGATGAGGGGGACAGCTGCCAAGAGATAGGCGGCCACGATCCCGGATCCGACCTGGGCGGCGGCAAGGCCTGGCAGCAGAAAGAAACCCGAACTCAGGGTCGCACCGGTCGCCACGGCGTAGACGTCGAGGAGGGTGAGTTCCTTCTTCAGCCTTTTCTTCTCTGAATCTGCCATTGAAAGTGCCTGAATCAAAGATGATGGGTGCGCGGCCAGTTCTGACAGACCGGGCCCCGAATGACGTGGAGGAAACCGAGCGCGGGTTCTGCGATCACTGCCCCGCCGGTCATGGCCTCTACGGCCTGGTGCCGGCAGACGCCGACAGGATCGCGCCTGGAGTTATCGCGAAGGAAGTACAGCCTCCGACCTCCACCGGGGCTCGGGTCGAGATCAGGTCTTCTTTCAGATTGGCACCCCTGGCCAACCCGAGGTAGAGATCGGGGAGATGGGGAGCATAGCGGTCGATGAGCCTGGCATAGGGTCTGTGCTTCCACCAGGGCTTCGAACCGCTCTGGAGTTGAGAGGCGCTCAGCTCCAGGGTCTCGCGCCAGGCCGCGCCGAGCTGCCTGCCCGCGTCGCGAGTCGTTCCCTCAACGGACAGTTCAGGGACGAAACCAGGCGGCATGGGTCGTCCTCGGGCCAGCCTTGCAGATTCAGAAGTGGCCATGCGGCCTCCCCTCACGTTGCAATCAAGTGCGGCTTTGCGTCCAAACGACCTATGATCGAGGAAGCACCCGGAAAAGTCAAACGATTTGCGGCTCTGAAGCATCTTCCGGCGAAACCGCCGCTGAGACCTTTTTGTATTGACACTTGCCCTGCTCACCGTTTATTGTGTGAATCACAGCGGATAAAGAAATCGATGACCGGAGGACCGGGCGCAGGAAGCGCCGGGATGGGGAATGAGGCCGGATTGGACGTTTCATACGGTGAATTTCTTGGCCTGATCTGCGCGTGCATATTTGCCGTAAATGGACTGATCATGCGCACGCAGCTGCCCAAGGTCCCGATCGCGTTGATGAATGCGGTCCGGTGCGGTTCGGCATCGGTCTTCTGCTGGATGTTACTTCCGTTTTTCGGGCCGCCTCTTTCAGATCTCGCCGAAGTATCGCTGCAAGGGTGGGCGTTCCTGTTCGGATCGGTGATGATCCCGGTTGGGATCGGGGACACACTCTATCTCGCTGCCATCAAAGAGTTCGGCCTGTCGCGCACGCTGGCCCTGGTCGGGACGCATCCCCTTGCTACCCTGTTTTTCGAATGGATCCTGCTTCGGGAGCCTATTTCACCGAACTTTGTTCTGGGGTGCTGTCTGGTCGTTGCTGGGGTCGTTTTCCTTTGCCGAACGTCCCGGCGCGCAGGTTCGGGAACGCAGGAGATCCCCAATCGGTTTGCGCCAGGCGTCGCGCTCTCTCTTTCCGCCGCCCTTATGTGGGGATTGGGAGCCGTTCTGCTTAAGCCGGCGCTTGCGCATTTGAGCCCGATTCAGGCGAACAGTGTTCGACTGCCTTTTGTGACAACGCTGCTTTACCTCAGCCACCGCTTTCAGGGTCGAAGGGTCACGCGCAAGAGGACTGAACCGAAAGTATTACTGTTGCTCGCCTTCGTTGGGATTCTGGGTATGGGCGTCGGGTCACTGTTGTTTCTTACCGCGATCAGCCTGATTGGACCCGCAAAGGCCGCTACGCTTGCCTCCGTCTCGCCGGTCATTGGAATGTTGCTCGCGGCCGTGTTCCTGAAGGAGGCCATAGGCCTGCAGCTTCTCGCGGGGGTGGCCCTGTGCCTGGGTGGGGTATGGCTGGTGCTGTAATCCCGACTAACCGTGGATCGTTGTTCTCGTGAAGAATCGGACTAGAAAATAGACGCCTGCGGATTCGCGATCGGTAAGAGCCTCAAACCATGGACATCTATAACTATTTCGCGGACCACAACATCGCATTCAGACGCTACGACCATCCTGCCGTATTCACGTGTGAAGAGGCGGAGCGGATGCTCCCTCCGCTGGACGGCGAGAAGAGCAAGAATCTCTTTGCGCGGGACAAGAAGGCGAGACGGCACTTTTTGATCGTGGTTGGGTACGAGAAGGACGTCGACCTCAAGGCGCTCGGCTCGCAGCTGGGGACGACCCGACTCAGTCTGGCATCTACGGAGAGACTGAGGACTTACCTCGGGGTGGAGACGGGGGCGGTGAGCATCCTGGCGCTGATCAACGACGCCAAACAGAAGATAGAAGTGATCATCGATGAGCGGATATGGAATTCGGATCGAGTCGCCTTCCATCCGCTGATCAACACGAGCACAGTCGTTATCTCTCAGGCCGATCTCGGGCGCTTTATTGAGGAAACGGGACATTCCGTGCAGGTTATGGACGTGCCTGGGCGGCCCAGTAAACTCGCAGGAACGAGAACCGGATAGAGATTCGGGAGACTTCTATGCAGGCGTATGGATTGACCCTGAACCTGAAGGACGACCCGGAGACGATCCAGACATACATAGAGTACCACAAGAACGTGTGGCCGGAGGTCGAGGCGGCGCTCAAGACCGTGGGAATTCGCTCGATGAGGATCTTCGTGCTCGGCCGAAGACTATTTATGTATATGGAGACTGGTGACGATTTCGCTCCTGATGTAGATTTTCCCAAGTATCTTGAGCAGGATCCCAGGTGCAAGGAGTGGGACGACCTTATGTGCACTTACCAGGAGAAGGTGCCTGAGGCGAGTGAAGACGAATGGTGGGCGGGGATGGAGGAAGTGTATCGCCTGGGATAGGAGAGATTGCAAGGTCGGATAACCTGCGAGAAGTGAGCGACGTATGGAAAAATTCGATGTCATCGTGATTGGGAGCGGCCCCGGGGGCGAAGGCGCGACGATGAAGGCTGCCAAGGAGGGCAAAAACGTAGCAGTGGTGGAACAAAACCCTGAAGTGGGGGGGAGCTGCACACATCAAGGTACGATCCCCAGTAAGAGTCTGCGCCACGCGGTCCAGCATTTGGCTGAGACCAGAAACTACCGTGAAGCCCATTACCAGGATCTGCTCAGGAACGCGGAGTCCGTCATCCGTGCGCAGGTCCATCTGCGGAGTGGATTCTATGAGCGAAACGATGTCGATGTCTTACCCGGACACGCAGCGTTCGTGGATGAACATACGATTGAGGTAAGCCATCCGAACGGGGGAAAGGAGCATTACAGCGCGGACGGCTTCGTGATTGCGACCGGTTCCAGGCCGTATCACCCGCCAGATTTGGATTTCTCACATCCGCGTATTTTGGACAGCGATTCCGTTTTATGTCTTGAAGAGAATCCAAGATCGGTGACGATCTACGGAGCCGGAGTCGTGGGGTGCGAATACACATCTATTTTTAGAGGACTGCGCGTCAAGTTGAATCTGATCAACTCTCACGAGAAGCTTTTATCCTTTCTGGACGACGAAATCATCGACGCGCTTGCTTACCATCTGCGCGAGCAGGGCGCTTTGATTCGCCACAACGAAAAATACGAAAAAGTCGAGGCTGATGATCAGGGTGTAAGGCTCTATCTCAAGTCCAACAAACAGATCGTTAGCGATGTCCTGCTCTGGGCACAGGGGAGGACCGGAAATTCCGATAAGATGGGGCTCGAGTCCATCGGGATCGAGAGTGACCAGCGGGGCTGCGTCAAAGTCAACGAAGACTACCAGACTGCACAAAGCCACATCTATGCAGTCGGTGACATAGTCGGCTACCCCAACCTGGCAAGTGCGGCATACGACCAGGGACGATTTGCGGCCACGCATCTGATTTTCGGCGAGTGTGAATATCACCTTGTCGAAAACATCCCGACAGGTATTTATACAATCCCCGAGATCAGTTCGGTTGGGCTAAATGAACGCGACCTCACGGAGCAGAAGGTGCCTTACGAAGTCGGCCACGCCTTCTTCCGCCATCTTGCCCGGGCCCAGATTACCGGTCGAACGACGGGGATGCTGAAACTCTTATTCCATCGGGATACTCTGGAGATTCTCGGGATTCATTGCTTTGGCGCAGAGGCTTCAGAGATCGTCCACATCGGACAGGCGGTTATGTCGCAGAAGGGAGAGGGGAACAGTCTGATGTATTTCATCAACACCACTTTCAACTATCCGACTATGGCGGAGGCCTACCGTGTTGCAGCCCTGAACGGACTGAATAGAATCCAGTAACGGTCTCGGGGAACTTCCGTCTGAAGTCCGAGGACAGCGCACGGAACGGCAAACCACGAAAGATCAAGAATGTCGAAGAGATATCGGGCATGCATCATCGGATTGAGCGGAATTGGGGCCAGCAAACCCGAACCCGCAGGCCCTGCTGGACTTGGGCAGAAGATGCCGCATTCGCACGCAAGTGCCTACTGCTTTCATCGGGAGACCGAAATCGTCGGCGTGTGTGACCTCGTTCAGGAGAAGATCGATGATTTCTTCGCGAACTGGGGCGATGAGGTATCGGAAGCGAAGGGCTACACGGACTACCAGGAGATGATCGACGAGCAGAAGCCCGATCTCCTCAGCGTCGTGACGTCGGACAACCGGCACGCTGATATGGTCGTCTACGGCGCGCAATCCGGAATCAGAGGCATCTACTGTGAGAAGCCGATCGCAACGACGCTGGCAGACGCGGACAGGATGATCGAGGCCATCGAGGCCGCAGGGACTGTCGTGACCATCAACCATACCCGGCGCTGGATGCCCATATTTCATCAGGTCAAACAAGAAGTGGAGAGCGGAACGATCGGGGAGCTCAAGCGGCTGGTCCACGGTTGGGGTGGGCCCAGGGCGATGCTGTTTCGGAACGGGACGCACCGGGTCGATGCCCTGTGTTTCCTGGCCGGGTCGGATCCGGAGTGGGTCTGGGCTGAGCTCGACGAAGGATTCGAGGATTACTGGCCCTACCAGGGAGACGGCGGAAGAAACCCCGACCTGGAGCCGGGCTGTTCCGGCTACATTCACTTCAAGAACGGCGTACGTGCGTTTTACAACGGCACGAAGAATGTTCAGCCGCGGCACGGCTTCGAATTGACGGGAACCAAAGGGTTTATCTTTCTTTCGGAGCGGACATTCGATGCGGAAATCCATACCGAAGCGGGCATGCGACGTATTTCCAGCGACCCGCTCGTGTATTCCGACTCGCTCGCGGCCGTGCGTGAGCTCATCCACGTGATTGAAAACGGTGGGCAGACGATCTCGCCTCCGCGGGAGGCGAGAAAGACACTCGAAGTGCTCCTGGGATTCATGGCCTCACAGAAGAAGGGGAACGTACGAATCGAGTTTCCTCTGGACGAGAACGCGGTTTAGGAGAACGGACATCACAGTGGAAGGGAGATAGCCTATGAGCAACCCGAATCAGAAGCCTCTGTCTGAAATCGAGGTGGACAGTAACAACATGTACCGGGAGGAATCCTTCACGGACCTCCAGGTGGCGACGATCAGGCGCCTGGTTCCCGTAAAACCTGACGGTTCTGAGGACGATACGCGCGAGGTCTTTTTCACGGGACAGGCCCAGATTATGTCTCAAATGGGCGCGCTCCCCATCCAGTGCCAAATTCCAGGCAAGACGCTCGAGGAGGCCATAAAGAACTTTCCCGAAGCCATTGGCCGGGCGGTCGAGAAGATGGTCGAGGAGGTGAAGGAGATGCAGCGTCAGGAGGCCTCACGGATTGTAGTTCCAGGTACTCAGCCTGGCATGCCGGGCGGGACGATGCCACCTGGGGGAAAGATCTCTCTGGGCTAGGCAGTGGCCTGACCCGACTTACGCCACTACAATTTTACGCACGAAACGTACGACGCCCAGAAGTGACGTACTGATTCATCCGATGACCTGAACACACCTACAGCGCTTCCTTCCAACATACCCTCTCTTTCCTTCGCTCTTTCGGGCAGAGCCCTCGCTTTCTATATTCTACTGATTGCGTTCTTCACTCTGGTCATCCTTGCAAAGTTTCGGGGCGTCCCACCGTGATGAGACGCCCCGGTGGGGCGTCTCTACGGAGATGGCGGGAACGGCATGGATGAATCGGGTGGGCTCACCATAGGTAGCTGAATTGGATCACCCTAACGCGGATCACCGGGACGACGGCACCGCCGGGTTCCTCCTGGACATCTTTCACCAGCTCCAGGCCGGAAGGACAGTGGTGTTCGGTATCGGGAAGCTGGAGACGGGGGAGACGTTCGGGTTTGTGGACGACCGGGAGCCACCCCGGTTTTTCGTGAGGGCATCCGATTCCGTGAGGGCGGAGGTTTTCGGTCGGAAGCTCCAGATCGCAAGTGAGGCTTGCGCGCTGTCTACGATGGATGGTGAGTCCGTGGTTCAGTTTACTGCCGGTCAGGTATCCCCCCTTCGAGATCTCGAAACGAGTCTGCGGGAAGAGGCCATTCGAACTTATGAGGCCGACCTGAATCCGGCGCTTCGCTACCTGATGGACCGGGACCTGCTGGGATCCCTCAAAATCCGTGGGTCCTGGAGATGCGGGATGGGTGTGGATCGCGTCTACATCAATCCCGGCCTTGTCCCCTCCGAATGGGAACCGGACCTTGCCGTGCTCGTTCTGGACATCGAGACAGACCCCAAGGCGTCACAGGTCTACGCGATATCCCTGGTGGGAACGGGTCCGGAGGAGAGGCATCGATTTGAAGAGGTTATGATGGTCGGAACTCCGCTGCCGGATGATCCTCCGAACACTGCCTGTTTTGAGGGAGAGCCGCAGCTTTTCGATGCTCTGGTCGCAAGGATCGGAAGCGCAGACCCGGATGTTATCACGGGTTGGAACGTGATCGATTTCGACCTCACGGTTCTCAGGAATCGCTTCAAGGCCCATCACCGGGAGTTCAACCTGGGGCGTACTCGAGACAGCTCTTGGTTCCTGGACCGGTCGGTCTGGGGCAGCCGCCGCGTGATCGTCCGCGGGCGGCAGGTGCTGGACGCCCTTCATCTGTGTCGGGCGATCCCGACACGGTTCGAGGACAACCGTCTCGAGACGGTTGCGCGGTCGGTGCTCGGGCGGGGGAAGACGCTTCAAGCCGATGCGGGTGAGGCGATGTCCAGCAGGATCGAGCGGGCCTATCGTGAGGACCGGGGCGCGTTCTGTGAATACTGCCTGGAGGATTCTCGCCTTGTCCGTGACATCCTGGAGGCGGAGGGACTGATCCATCTCAGTCTTCGTCGAAGCAGGCTCACAGGTCTGCCCATGGAGCGGTCCTGGGGCAGCGTGGCGGTCTTCGAGTTCATGTATATCCGTGAGCTGCACAGACGAAACCTCGTTGCCCCATCTCAGGGTGTTGATCGGGACGCTCCAGTCGAGACCCCGGGCGGCCTTGTCATTTCAGAGGAGATGGGACTGTTTAGAAATGTCCTGGTGTTCGATTTCAAGAGCCTGTATCCGTCGATCATCCGGACCTTCAACATCGACCCGCTGTCTCACGTACAGGCCAATCTCCAAACCGCCCAGGGATCTGTCGAGGATGGTGTATTCGTAACCGCGCCCAACGGAGCACGATTCTGCCGTGAGCCGGCGATTCTGCCGGGAATGCTCGAACGCATCTTCGCCAATCGAAGCCGGGCGATCGCAGACGGAGACGAGGTCGCCTCTCTCACATACAAGATTCTGATGAATTCCTTCTACGGTGTTCTGGCGACAGACGCCTGCCGCTTTGCTTCCGGAAGGCTGGCAGGTGCCATCACGGGGTTCGGACAGCACCTCCTCCTCTGGACCAAGGATCTTTTGGAGAAGCAGGGCTGCCGTGTTCTGTATGGCGATACGGATTCTCTGTTCGTGGATCCAGGGCTGCCAGACGCGATCAAACTGGGAGAGATCCAGGAACGAGGCAGGGAATTGTGTAGCGAGTGCAACGAGGCCTTAGCTCGTTACGTGAAGGCGGAGTTCGGCGTGATTTCCCACTTGGAGCTCGAGTTCGAGAAGGTCTACCGCCGGTTCTTTCTGCCGGCCAGTCGAGCTGAGGAGGCGCGCGCACGCGCGAAGGGATACGCAGGACTCCGGGTGGATGACGACGGGGAGGAAGTGGAGATTATAGGGATGGAGGCGGTGCGTCGGGATTGGACAGAGCTTTCCCACATTATGCAGCGAGAACTCCTGGACCTTTTGTTTCACGACCGTTCGGCGGAGGAGATCGAGGCGTGCCTTACGAAGTGGGTCGAGTCAGTACGGTCAGGAAATAGAGATGATATGCTTGTCTATAGAAAAGCCCTTCGAAAACCGCTTGCTGATTATACGCGCTCGGTCCCTCCGCACGCGAAGGCCGCCAAGTTGCTGAAGAATCCGTCTGGTGTAATCCATTATGTGATCACGACTCAGGGTCCTCAGCCGATCGGTCGCGTTTCCGCTCCACTGGACTACGATCATTACGCGGAGAAGCAGATCGGGCCGATCGCACGAACCATCGCCCGGGTAACGGACATAGACGTGGAGGCGGCCATTACTGGGGAGCAGAGCCTGTTTCGCGGATTCAGAACGAGGGAGTGGCCCTCAGGAGGTCTTTATGGCCGAAGATGATGGATCGGCAGGTATCATTGAAGTCACGAAGGGTGGCGCGGATTTCCGCGTGCCCCCTCACGTGCCGGAGGGAAGAGTACTGGTCTACGCAATGGGACTGCCGTTTCAGGCGGCGGAGCGGAAGGCGGGCCTGATCTGCAACCTTCGGGAGGGGAAAATGCCGGGTGTGGACTGGGAGAACGGGACGGATGTCATCCTGTTCGACGATCTCTCCAATCTTTCTGCTGACCACGCGGTGGAGGTGACGCGCAACCACGAGGAGCCAAATCCGAACACGGATCCTCCGGGACAGACGGTGACGATGATCAAGTACCCGATACGCGCGGGATTCGTTCCGCTGGGCGCGAAGCGTGTCGATGGCTCTGCCCATCCCCACGCGGGTACGGGATTCGGGATCAACCGGGCCCACGCGTGGAGCAGCAAGAAGAACGATTCTCCGCCCTACAGCCTCGACCTTTCGGAGGGATCGGAACGGTATTCATACTTCGAGCTCCATCAGTTCTCGTACGACGGCGAGGACGAGACGTTCCAGGTCGTGAAG
Source organism: Candidatus Latescibacterota bacterium (assembly GCA_965248435.1). Classification (GTDB taxonomy): domain Bacteria; phylum Latescibacterota; class UBA2968; order UBA2968; genus CBDFJH01. Next base: position 2,696,747 of record OZ252100.1, on the reverse strand, counting down.
ACGGACCGGATTTCCGAGATGGATCTGATCCCTGGCTGGAGGATAGGGAACATAGGAATCACGAACGCGATTCCAGAGGGAGACGATCTGCTGTTCTCCATGGTCGGGGGGAAACCGAACGGGGGATCGGGGACCGGTGTGGTGAGGTGGCGCCGGGAGGCAGCAGACTGGCGTCCGGTTTCGTTCACTTCAGTAACGGGGGAGGATGGGTCGAAAGAGCCGAGCATGGTTCGAGACGTGGACGGAGCTCTTCTTTTCAGTGTGAGAGGAGGTCACGAGCCTGACTACAATGACATCCGCGTGTGGCGCTTGGGGGATGGCGAAGAAGCGTGGGCAAAGGTAATCCACGTTCGCGATGTGGTGTCGAGTACCCCGATCAGCATAAACCAGGCCGCGGACGGTACGCCTTTCATTGCGGCGAATCTGTACGAAGTCTTCATGCGTCGAGCAGACCTCGCAAGGATCAAAACGGACCCGGAAGGGAGACTGAGAGGAGGAGGCTGGACGCGAGAGACGCTGTGCATCTGGCCACTCAACGAGGATCGGACCGGATTGGAGCCGCCGATAGTGGTTATCGAAGGATCAAAGGATTTCGGCCGGCCGCCCGGGCGCTCGGCGTGGCGGGTCGACCATCCCTCTGGGATGACAGTACAACTTTCGGACGGGAAATGGCGCCATATTCTCGCCTTCCGTGTGCTCGAAGATGGGGAGATGACCTACGCGATGGATCCGACGCCCTACACTGGCTGCTTCCTGGAGGAAGTGATTTCAAAAGGTGAGGCGATTCCGATCTGGAATTTTCAGAGGGATGGAAATTAGATGAAGGAGGGAGCTGTGGCAAGTCAAAGAGGAATTGTTGAAGTCACGAAGGGTGGCGTGGATTTTCGCGTGCCCCCTCACGTGCCGCACGGAAGGGTGCTGGTCTATGGAATGGGGTTGCCGTTTCAGGCGGCCGAGCGGAAGGCGGGCCTGATCTGTAGCCTTCGGGAGGGGAAGATGAAGGGGGTGGACTGGGAGAATGGAACGGATGTAATTCTGTTTGACGATCTCTCCAATCTTTCCGCCGACAGTGCGGTAGAGGTGACGCGCAACCACGACGAGCCGAATCCCAACACGGATCCTCCGGGACAACTCGCGACCATGATCAAGTACCCGATACGCGCCGGGTTTGTCCCGCTGGGCGCGAAGCGTGCCGATGGGTCTGCCCATCCTCACGCCGGTACAGGATTCGGGATCGACCTGGTGATTGCTTGGACTGTCAAAGAGTCGGGTCCTCCGCCCTACAGTCTTGACCTGAGTACGGGATCGGAATCATACTTTTACTTCGAGGTCCATCAGTTCTCGTTCGACGGCGAAAGGTTTCAGGTCGTCAAGACGGACCGCATTTGGACGCGGGATCTGGTACCCGATTGGCGCATTGGAAACAGCGGGATCACGAATGCCATTGCTGATGGCGACGATCTGCTCTTGGCCATGACCGGAGGAAAACCTGGCGGGGGTTCGGGGACCGGCGTGGTGCGGTGGCGTCGCGAGGGTGAAGACTGGCGCCCGGTCTCGTTCGTGCCTGTGACGGGGGAGGACCGTTCGAAGGAGCCAAGCATAGTTCGGGACGTGGACGGGGCATTTCTTTTCAGCGTCCGGGGAGGTGATGAGCCGGACTATAACGACATCCGAGTCTGGCGCTCGGAGGAGGGCGGAGAGGTGTGGACAAAGGTGATCCACGTTCGCGGGGTGGTGTCAGCCACGCCGATCAGCGTGAACCAGGCTGCTGATGGGACACCCTACATTGCGGCGAATCTGTATGAGGTCTTTATGCATCCAGCAGGCCTGGCGAGGACCAAAACGGATTCGGAGGGACGACTGCGCGGCGGGGGTTGGACACGGGAGACGCTGTGCATCTGGCCGCTGAATGAGGATCGGACCGGGCTGGAGCGGCCGATGGTAGTTATAGAGGGCTCAAAGGATTTCGGTCGGCCTCCGGGGGGATCGGCGTGGCGGGTCGACCATCCTTCGGGGATGACGGTACAGCTTTCGGACGGAAAGTGGCACCATATTCTGGCGGCTCGCGTGCTGGAAGACGGAGAGATGACCTACGCGATGGATCCAACCCCATACACGGGCTGCTTCATGGAGGAAGTGATTTCAAGAGGTGAATCAATTCCGGTCTGGATTTTCTGACTATCAGGACAATCCCCTTGAGACTCAGTCCGACGATGCTGAATATCCGGCTAGATGAATATTCGCAGATCAACCTTAAAGGTTTCAAGGTTCCGATCTGGCAGGGGTGTTTCACCCTCCTGGTGTTGGCCTATGTCGTTGTGATTCTGCTGACGTTCACACGCTATGGAATTACGCCCGACGAAGGGTCCCACGTTGAATACGGATTCCATGTCGTCAACTGGTATACCAGTTTCTTTCAGGACCGGGCGATTTTCAGCCGGACCAATGTCTGGCTCTATGGAGGCTGGTACGATGCGCTGACCTACCTGCTGGTGAAGACATCACCTCTGGCACCATACGACACGCGTCATTTGTGCAACGCTCTAGTCGGGGTGATTGGCGTAATCGCGGCCGGCAAACTGGGCCGGCATCTGGGGGGAGGCTGGTCAGCGGGATGCCTGGCGGCGGTCTTTTTGATTTTGACGCCCAGGTATTTTGGCCACGCGTTTAACAACCACAAGGACGTCCCGTTTGCGGTTTGTTATTTGTGGAGTCTTTATTGTTTGATTCGGAGCCTCGGCCATTGGCCCGACCTGCCTCTCGGCTGGATCTGGAAGACTGGTGTGGCGATCGGGCTGACGATGGGAATTCGCGTCGGCGGGGCGATTTTAATTGTGCCCCTGTTGCTGTTCTTCATGGTCAGATACTGTCAGGTCGCCCTGCTAGGAAATCGTAGGGCATTACTTGAACTTGGCGCTTCGTTTGCGATACGGATCGGATCCATTTTAGGGATCGCCTACATTTCTATGCTTCTGTTTTGGCCGTGGGCGCAGACGAATCCGTTGGTCCATCCTTGGAAGGCACTGAAGATCTTTTCTCAGTTTCCTGCGTTTACTTCCATTTTTTTTGAGGGTCAGTTTGTCGAGAGAAGCGAATTCCCTTGGTATTATGCCCCCTGGTGGCTGCTTATCACGCTTCCGGAGTTTCTGTGGATGGGTCTTCTTGCGGGTGTCGTTCTTTCCTTCGGGATTCGCTGGAAGAATCCGGGTAATCTGGCGCTTTCGCGCAGCCTTCTGATTTTCGGTGCTGTATTCCCCTTGTGCTATGTCGTCGTTACCCGCACCCCTCTCTACGACGGTCTCCGGCATCTCCTTTTCGTTGTTCCTCCTCTGGCAGTTCTTAGTGCTGTGGGGGCCAGCGAGCTTGTGGGGAGGTTCAGGGGTTGGACGAAGTATGGGTTCTTGCTGCTTACGGGTGTCCTGCTTGCGCAAACAGCTCGGGAGATGGTGTTGCTACATCCGAACCAATACCTGTATTTCAATCAACTCTTTGCGGGAGGTATCAAAGAAGCCTCGAGACACTATGAGACGGATTACTGGGACAACACCTACAAGCAAGGGGTGCGATGGATTGAAAATCACTACGTCGATCTCATCCTGGATCTTGATCTTCCCGGGAGACCCCGTATCGCCTGCAGTGGTGGGAATCCTCGGTTCTTGCTTCACCCGGACCGGTTTGAGCTTGTAGAAGACCCCTGGAAGGCGGATTTGTATTTGGTCACCATAGGGAGAGAAAGGCACACCGTTGTTCCCGGCGAAATCATCCACACGATCGAGGCCCGAGGCGCCTCACTGTTGTATATCATTCGTCCAGACAGCAGCTATCGAGACGACCCTGTTTTTTCGGGTTCTAGTGCAATCCGAATGGGGCATCTGGGAATGCTCTACGAGAGGACCGGAAAGAAAGAGGAGGCCCTTTCAGCCTATGTAAAAGGGCTTGAGATGGACGCCCGGAACGTTTCGTTGCTTGCCCGGGCCGGGGCTGTTTATCTGGATGCTAAGCAGTATGATGCTGCGCTTGATCGTCTCAATGCTGCGATTCGACTGGGGCCTCCCAGCGCCCGTCTCTATACAAATGTTGCCGTTTGCTATGACAGTTTGGGTCGGCACGATGATTCGATCTCGTTCTATCACAAGGCACTTGACCACCATCCTTATTTCTTGCCCGCCCATCGAGGTTTGGCCCGACGATTTAAGATATTGGGTAGGTTTAAAGAGGCCATTCATCACGTGGAGCAAGTATTAGAGATTCTTCCAGAATCTATAGAGGATTATCGTCGCCTGGGATTCTTGATGAGGCAAACGGGTCAGCTGGACCGAGCAGAGGAGATCTATCGAGAGATCGTTGAACGAGTCCCGGACCTGATCAAGGCCGCCGCAGTCTTTAACCTGGGCTTGGTGTTTTTGGCTAAGCAGGACTATGACGAGGCGATCGCCCAGTTCGAAGAAGCCATACGGCTTCGACATGACTTCGGCCGGGCATATCTGACGCTGGGCGCAGTCCTGGGACGGCAGGGCAGGCTGAAAGAAGCAGAAGAGGTAATGGTTAAGCTGGTGTCTTTCGAACCGGCACGGAATGAAGCCTGGTTTGCCCTGGCAAAGATCCATCGAGCTCTCGGAAGTACAGGTAAAGCCCACGACGCCATACGCGCCGCTCTCGACGGAGATTCCGGAAAGGCCGACTACTGGGACGAGTACTTCAATATCGGAAAAGCATATGAAGCGGAAGGCCGAACCGATCAGGCAAAGGACATCTTCAATTCGATCGCAAAGACCAATCCTCACCGCGGACAATCAAAGGACTCCCTTCAAGAGTAGTATGGCCCGGTGACTACGGGGTGGCTCGATTCAGATCTGAAATTTCTAAAGTCTGTGCGACTATGCTGAATTTCCATCTCGACGACCAAATGCGGATTAACTTCCTCGGCTATAAGATACCGCTGTGGCAGGGGTGTTTTACACTCCTGGTGTTGGCTTATGGAATTGTGATCCTGATGACCTACACCCACTACGGGATCACACCCGACGAACATTCCCACGTTGACTATGGACTCTACGTTCTCAACTGGTATACCAGTCTATTTAAGGACCGGGCGGCTTTCAGCCGGGTAAATGTCTGGCTCTACGGAGGGTGGTACGATGGGCTTACGGCAATCGCCTGCAAGATCTCCCCTTTAAACGTTTTCCCCACCCGCCACCTGTGCAACGCCGGAGTCGGGCTACTGGGTGTCGTTGCCGCCTACAAACTTGGCGGGTATCTGGGTGGACCATGGGCCGGATGCCTGGCAGCGTTGTTTCTGATGCTGACCCCAAGATATTATGGCCACGCGTTCAACAATCATAAGGACATCCCGTTCGCGGTTTCCTATTTGTGGAGTCTCTATTTTCTGATCCGGAGCGTCGGCCGTCTACCCGACCTGCCTCGCAGCTGGATCTGCAAGACCGCCTTGGCGATCGGAATCACTATGGGGATTCGTATCGGTGGAGTGATTCTGTGGGTACCTCTGCTCGTATCTTTCATAATCAAATATGTCCAGGCCGGCCTCCTGAAGAGCAGGAGGGCATTCCTGGATCTGGGCGCATCATTCGCTATTCAGACGGTGTCTATTTTCCTGGGCGCCTACGTTGTTATGCTCGCGTTCTGGCCCTGGGCCCAGATCAATCCGCTGGTTCACCCCTGGAAGGCGCTAAGGGTCTTTTCAGGCTTTCCGACCGTCTCTCCGGTTTTTTTTGAGGGACGATTTGTAGAAGCCAGTGAGTTTCCCTGGTACTACGCCCCCAAATGGTTGCTCATCACACTTCCCGAATTTCTGCTGATCGGCCTTGTTCTGGGCGCGATTGCTGCCTGGTGGACCTGGCCCTGGAAGGCCAGCAGCGTGCCCGCCCTCGAGCGGGGAGTCTTGGTTTTCGGCGCAGTGTTTCCAATATGCTACGTCGTGGTAGCCCAGACACCGCTCTATGACGGCATTCGTCACATCCTATTTGTTGTTCCGCCGCTCGCGGTTCTCAGCGCGATTGGAACCCGTGAGTGTGTTCGTAGACTCAAGGGCTGGAAGGGCTATGGCACCGCACTACTCTCTGGAAGTTGTCTATTGCTAACCCTTTGGGAGATGGTTTCGATGCACCCGAATCAATACGTGTATTTCAACCATCTCTTTGCCGGAGGTATCGAAAAGGCGTGGACCCGTTATGAGACGGATTACTGGGATAATAGCTATAAGCAGGGTGTTCGATGGATCGATACCCACTATGCCGATCTCATTCGGGATCTGGGGCTGACAAGGCTGCCCCGTATCGCCAGTGGTGCCTCTAGCACGCAGCATTTGCTTGACCCACGGGGGTTTGAGTACGTCGAAAATCCCTTCCAAGCAGACCTATATCTCATTACAACCCGCCTGGAGGGACATACCGTTCTTCCGGGCGAAATCATACATACGGTCCGGACTCAGGGTGCCCCACTGTTGTATGTCATTCGTCCGGACAGCAGCTATCGAGGCGATCCTTTTTTTTCTGGCTCGAGCGTTTATCGGAACCTTCACAAGGGGTTTCTCTATGAAAAGGCGGACAAGAAGGAGTGGGCCCTTGAGGCCTATAGAAAAGGGTTGGAGGTAGATCCCCAGAACGTTTCGCTACACAAGGTAACGGGAGCCCTCTACCTGGAGTCGAAGCAGTATGATCTGGCATTGAATCATCTTAGTGCCGCGCTTCGGCTTGGGCCGCCCAGTGCCGGGCTCTATACAGATATTGCAACGAGCTACGAAAATCTGGGCCGATACGAGGATGCGACTTCGTTCTACCAGAAAGCACTCGGTCTCCATCCTTACTTCATGCCCGCCCATCGGGGTTTGGCGCGACGGTTCGAGAATTCAGGCAGGTATCAAGAGGCTGCCTACCATATGGAACGTGTGCTGGAGATCGTTCCAGAATCCTTAGGAGATCTCCATCGCATGGGGTCCCTGATGAAAGAAACGGGACAACTAGACCGCGCCGAGGAAATCTATCGAGAGGTCGCCGATCGGGTGCCGGAAAGCGTCAAGTCCTTGGTATTTTTTAACTTGGGCTTAGTATTTCTCGAAGGGAATAAATACGACGATGCGATCGCTGTCTTTCAAAAGGCCATAGAGATTCAACCTGACTTTGTTCTGGCGTACCTCAATTTGGGGACAGTCCTTGAACAGCTGGGTAGATTGAAAGAAGCAGGCGATGTGATGGGTAAGCTGGTCTCCATCGATGTCGAAGAATATGAAGCGTGGTTCGTGCTTGCAAAGATCCATCGGCGTCTGGGGGATATGGATGAGGCCTACAGGGCAATACGAATTGCGGTCGAGGGAGATGCAACAGATACGATCTATCAGAATGAGTATTTCAACATCGGAAAGGCATTTGAAATGTTGGGGAAGGTGGACCAAGCAAAGGCCATTTATGAGTCGGTAATTGACTCTGAACACCAGGGGTCCCAGGACCGTCTCCGAGAACTGGGTTATTGAAGGCGACTTGCCTTTCAGAAATGGAATCTGGCACCTGCGGTTCACGTTAGACGAAGATTGGTTTGCGATAGCTTTCGCAAATGCATAGATTGATTTCGCTGTCTCGTTTGAGCTAATCGTATGTCAACAGAGAGGAGAAGGTTATGGGCACTGTTGCACCCACACGCTTAAAGCCACACAAGGACACGCCAGACCGCGTACGCATTCACAACCCGGATCGCCCCGAGCTCGGGAAGATGACACCCTTGGAGCGCAAGATCCAGCGGATCGCGAAGGAGGGGATCGAGCAAACCCGGCGGGTCTACACGCGGAGGGAACACGAGTACCTCGCTCCGTTCCAATATCCGAACTGCAACTGTGAGCTGGGACGAGAGGAAACCGGCACGGGTCCGCATCCGGAAGGCATGGAGATGGATCTGCCGCCCTTCAGTGCGCTGACGATCGAAGAGGAACAACCGATCATCGGTGTGGACGTGATCGGGAGTCCCTGCATTCCGCCGGCAACGATACTGCTCTACGGGGAGCCTCTGGAGTGGAATCTGGCGCGACCTGGGGTGCGATTCAAAGTGAACAACCTATGGGGAGAGCACCTCTACGGGTGGGGCGCAAGTGACAAGTTCGACACGGGGAACCGGCATTCCGGCCTCGTTAGCGCACACTTCGACATGCCCGACTGCAGCAAAATCACCGTGATGGGCTATGGGCAGCTCGACCCCCATATCAGTATGCCGGGCAAAGGGACCAAGCTCGAGCATGAAAGTGTTGAATCCGGGTCGGGAGAGAATTGGTGGATGGATGCACACTTCAATCTCTACGCGGTAAGGATCACGGTGCGAGCTGAGGAGAAGTGAGGCGGCTGTAAGATCCATATCATATTCCATAAGCCGTAAAGTTCTACGGGCTCGAGAATCGGGCACGGATTTCCCGGATGAACATACAAGGGAGGCAAGTCATGGGCACTGTTGCACTTGCACCGCTAAAGTCTCACAAGGACAAGCCGGATCGCGTGCGCATTCACAACCCGGATCGCCCTGAGCTCGGGAAGATGACACCCAAGGAGCGCGAGATTCAGCGGATCGCGAGGGAAGGGATCGAGCAGACGCGGCGGGTCTACACGAGGAGGGAACACGAGTACCTCGCTCCGTTCCAATATCCCAACTGCAACTGCGAGCTGGGGCGAGAGGACACGGGAACGGGTCCGCATCCGGAAGGCATGGAGATGGATCTGCCGCCTTTCAGCGCGCTGACGATCGAAGAGAAGGAGCCGATCATCGGTGTGGATGTGATCGGGAGCCCCTGCATTCCTCCCGCGACGATACTGCTTTACGGCGAGCCTCTGGAGTGGAACCTGGCGCGTCCCGGTGTTCGCTTCAAAGTGAACGACCTCTGGGGTGAGCACCTGATGGGGTGGGGTGCCAGCGACGCGTTCGACACGGGGAACAGGCATTCTGGACTCGTTTGCGCGCATTTCGAACTCCCTGACTGCAGCAAGATCACCGTGATGGGCTACGGACAGCTCGACCCGCATATCAGCATGCCAGGCAAGGGGATCAAGGTCGCGAATGAAGTGGTCCAGGCCGGAACGGGAGAAGAATGGTGGCTGGATGCACACTTCAATATCTACGCCGTAAGAATCACGGTGCGGGTAGAGGAGAAGTAGGGTCGGAGTAAACGAAAAGTATTTGAGCAGCGGGCACCAAAAAGGGCCACACGGGAATGTGTGGCCCTTCGCCTTATGAAGTCCGGGTACCGGGAAATCAAAACACGGGTACCGGGCATCGTAAAAGAACGAATCGGTAGATCGCCTCAAACCAACGAACCCGACTATGCGGCTCCGAACGCGATGGGCAGCTTTTTCAAAATGCGAAAGACATCGTTTTCCTGCCATTCGAGGGGATCGACCGTCGGACGCATGTGTCTGAACCGTCCAAAGAGGCTATTCAAGGCGATCCGACCTTCGAGTCGGGCAAGCAGGGCCCCAAGGCAGAAGTGGATGGCGTAATGGTCTGGCGAGTTTACCCAGGTTTGATCGACACACCAGTGCTGACTGCAAGGAGAAAACCCTATGTTTACAATCGAAGGCAAACGTGTTTGTCAGACTATTGCCGAGGTCTTGTCGCCTGAGCGTGCTGTCCTGGCAGTGATCGACATCGAGAATTCCCCGATGTGGGAGCAGGGTTCCGACGGGATCATTTTCGCCAAAGTCAAGGCGCTGACCCGGGCGGCCCGCGCCGCAGGCCTGCCTGTGTTTTTCTTCTACAACCAGCGCGGTCCCGGCTTGCAGGACATTTCGCCTGCCTACATTCGGGTGTTGATGAACCTGGGGAACGCGCCGGAGCAGCTCGCATCCCGGTTCGCCCCCGACAAAGAGCTCATGCAGGTACACCCCGGTCTGGAACCTGAATCCGGGGATTTTATCATCCCGAAACATCGGGGCAGTGCCTTCGAAGGGACGGATTTTCAACTCTTCCTGCGCAGCTTGCAGCGGGAAAGTGTCATTCTGGTGGGATGCTCTACGGACTGGTGCGTGGAGGCCACGGTCTGGGACGCGACGAACAAGGACTACTACGCGGTGGTGGTTGAAGATTGCGTTCGCTCGCCGCGGCCCGAAGGGCACGAAGCCGCCTTAAAGCAATTCCGCGCCATTGGTCTCGACGTGGTGTCTTCCCAGGCGCTGCTGGCCGTGTGGGATGAGTAGCTGGGCGAGTCAAGATGCGTCGGTTTGCCAGTCCACTGCGACTTGGCGAGTTAGCCGAGCCAGTTCTTCCGGGGTCTCTTCCGCACGCCCCGCGGAGACTTCGAAGGTCCACAGCCCGGCGTAGCCCACGTCCTCCAGGGCGGCGCGAACGGCTCCCCAATCCAGCCCGCCGTGTGTGGGCATCCAGTGATCGTCCTGGGGGTTCTCGTAGTCTACATCCTGCAGGTGCGTGCCCCATAAACGTGAGCCCGCCGCCCGGATTTCTTCGGCCGGATCGTTGCCGAGTGTCCAGGCGTGACCCGTGTCGATGACGAGTCCCAGCGCCTCCGGGGGGTAGGGTTCCACGAGTGAACGCAGCTCCGTCATGTCGAGCAGCGGATAAGCACACCTATACGGCAGGTTCTCCAGGAGGATACGAACGCCGACTTCAGTGGCAAGCGGAACCAGATCGTCGAGAGATCGGCGCGCGGCTTCGTTCATGATATGCGGCAGTTCGGTCCGTTCGGGTTCTGGCACAAACCGGGGGTTGGGGACCGGGTGGATGACCATGGCAGTGGAGCCCAGGTCCGCGGTGAATCGCAGATAAGCGCCCAGGACTTCCACTTTCTCACGCCGCCATCCCTCTTCGGGAGCGCCCAGTACATTGCGCGTCAGGGGGGCGTGAACGGTCCCGCCGGCCAGCCCTCGCTGCTCCAGGCGGGCGCGAAACTCTAGCAAGGCCCCCCCGATGAGGGGCTCCGCAACGTGCGGCTCCTGGCCAACGATTTCTGCGTAGTCATACCCGGACGCTGCGATGGCATCCAGGGCGGCCTCCACGTTTCTGTCGCCAAAGCCGGCCGTACTGTAACTGACCTGATCGGTCATCCGTTCCCTCCTATCTCAGAAGTAACGCGCATCTGGATTCTCTTGCCGCAGTGCGGACACTCAAGTCCTGATGACATCTCCCCAGTTCGTCTACCCCACTCCGTTGACCTTTTTCTCTGAATCTCATCCATGAAGCCGGCGCCGATGGTGGCGATGGGCAGGGCCAGCACACAAAGTCCGAAGAAGGCGACGATTCCGCCAACCAGTTTCCCGGAAGGTGTAATCGGGTAGAGGTCGCCGTAACCGATCGTCGTCATGGTAACGATACCCCACCACATTGCCGCGGGGACACTGGAAAATTTCTCGGGCTGTGCCCCGTGCTCGAGCATATACATTACGTAGGAGGCGATAACCACCGATAAGAATACGACCACAAGACTGATAACGAGCTCATTGAAGCGCTTTCTGAGTACTACGCTGAACATCTGAAAAGATTCTGTCAGCTTGTCGAAGCGGAAGAGCCGGAAGAGCCGGAAAAGGCGTAGGGCACGCACAAAGCGGAGGTCGAGCCCCGGAACGATCACCTGCAGGTAGAGGGGCAGGATCGCAAAGATATCGATCAGGTAAATGGGCTTGAAGATCAGCCGCACGCGACCCCTCACAGGCCCGCTGTAGAGCCCCGAAGCCGTGCAGGCCCAGAGGCGCAAAACATACTCCGCGGTAAAGATGGCGACTGAAATCACTTCGAACCAGTAAAAGAATTCGGGAAATTCCTTCCCGAGAGATTCCACCGTTTCGACGATACATACGAGGACATTTACGGCGATGAGGATGAGGATGGAGTTAAAGATCACATTTCCAACACGATCCCCTTCCGGGGGATCGGTAAGGATTTCGAAGATGCGTGCCTTTATCTTTTTCACGGGGTCCTCCTGCTTTCTGAGTGTATTCTGGGCAGATTTGTGACGACTAAATTTAAGAATTCGGGCTGCGTGGAGGGAAGGAAAAGGTCCGAGCGTCTGGCTTTGTGCCTTGAGTCCGGCATGATTTGACCGTAAATTAGCCGTGGGATGGATAATTGCCTCATTCGAAATCCCAAATGAATTGCCTTTCGGCGCTCGGAAGGCCTGGATCGAGGACGGAGTTCACGATCCATCCGCATAGCAATTCGAACACCTCGGCGCAGCGTGACCGTTTGGAATAGGGTCGGGGATCCAGATCCCGGACCCTATTGTTGTTCGACAGTGTTGTCCCTGCAAGTTACCCGGAGGATGGGCTCGCGTGATAGAAGCGTCTGACAAGCCAGAAGTGCCGCGACGCGGCGTGGCCGTGTTTGTTGCCATCACTTCCCTCTACTGGGTCTCTTTGTACGTATTTGTACCTATCCTCGCTCCTTATGTGGAATACAGCGGTGGGACACTGAGCATCACGGGCGTCGTCCTCAGCGCGTATGGTTTTGCACAAATTCTGCTCCGCATCCCCGTTGGTATCGTCTCGGATCGAAGCGGGAGACGAAAGCCTTTTCTCGCCTTCGGATTCATTGCCTGCATGCTTGCCAGCCTCGGTTTTGTCGTGGCCCCGGGCCCGTGGTTCATGTTGGTTGCGCGGTTGATGCACGGCTGCTCTGCATCGGCATGGGTCGCCTTTTCTGTCTTTTTCGCCAGCTATTACCCACCGCGAGAGACCGTTCGGGCCATGGGCTATCTTACGATCTGCCAGGGTCTTTCCGTCATGGCTTCCTCGTTTATCGGGGGTCGCCTCGCCGACCTCTGGGGCTGGACGGCGCCGTTCTGGGCTTCGGCTTTCGTGGCCCTCGTGGGGCTTCTGGCGCTGGGATTCGTGAAGGAGCGGGTTTCGAGTCCGGCGGTGCGTATCTCCTCATTTCACCGACTTCGAAGTGTCCTCGGCCATCGCGACCTGGTTCTCGCGAGCGCTGTGGCGGTCTTGACACATTATGTTATTTTCTCCACGATATTCGGATTTTTACCGACGTATGCACAGAGTATCGGGGCGAGTAAAACAGAACTGGGCATTTTGACGATGCTCGGGACGCTTTCCGGCTCCGTGGTTTCATATCTGACGATTTCCTGGATCTATCCGCGATTGGGTCCAAGAATCACTGTCGTATTGGGACAGGTTGGGATCGGAGGCGCGACCGTGGTGATCCCGTTTCTCGAGCACATTGGCCCTCTCTATATCAGTCAGATTGTGTCTGGATTCGGGCGCGGTGCTGCCTATCCAGTACTGATGAGCCTTGCGATAAGAGGTCTGCCAAACTCGGATCGCGCAACGGCGATGGGGTTCTTCCAGGCCGTGTATGCGGTCGGCATGTTCTCGGGTCCGATCGCATCCGGTTGGATCGGGAGCTACACTGGCTACTCGGGACTCTTCTTCTCGGTAGGGGCCGTGGCCGGGCTTAACGCATTGGTCGCCCTCTGTCTTCCCCGGAGGGATGAGTCAAAAAGATGAAACGGACGAGAAGGTAATGGATCTGTCAGAAAACCAGGAGCGATCGGAAGGAAGGGATGAACTCGGCGGGATCCGGCCCGAACTTCCGCGACGAGCCGTACCTGTCTTATATGCGGTCGCCTCCCTCTTCTGGATTTCTCTTTATCTCTATCTTCCGATCCTTGCGCCCTATGTCGAACACCTCGGCGGGACGCTGAGCACAGTAGGGATTGTGATCAGCGCCTACGGTCTTGCGCAGCTCCTGTTTCGTCTTCCGCTTGGCATGATATCCGACCGGCTCGGTCTACGAAGACCCTTTCTTGCATTCGGTTTGATTGCCTCTTTGTTCGCCTCTCTCGGCTTCATTTTGATTACCCATCCCTGGTTGATGGCCGGAGCCCGATTCCTGTCGGGGATGGCCTCAAGCTCCTGGGTTGCCTTCACTGTTCTGTTCGCGAGCTACTTCCCTTCTGTTCAGACCGCGCGGTCGATCGGCTACATCCTGTTCCTGAATGGGCTCGCGATTATGATCGCTACGATTACCGGAGGATATCTGGCCGAGCTATACGGGTGGCTTGCCCCGTTCAAGGCGTCGATCCTGATGACCCTTCTTGGCCTTCTTGGTCTGGGTCTGGTTCACGAAAAGCGGATTCGAAAATCCTCCGGACAAACGACCCTGAAACAGTTAAAACGGGTGATTCGCTGTCCAGGACTTGTACTGGCAACCTTGATTGCCGCGCTGGGACAGTATGTTCTGTTTTCGACTGGATTCGGGTTCGTGACGAACTACGGAGTCAGCATCGGGGCGAGCAAGGCGCAGCTTGGAATCTTGACGATGGTGGGTACCCTGTCCACCTCAGTTGCCTCCCTCCTTGCCGGGTCGGTCATCGCCGCAAAGTCAAGCAGCAGGGTCTCCGTGAGTATCAGCAACGGCATCGTGGCTCTGGGTACAGCCATCGTACCTTATGTCAGAACAGTGCCTCTGCTGTGCTTGTCCCAGATCGTTGCCGGATTCGGCAGGGGGATTTCCTACACCGTACTCATGAGCCTGGCGATCAAGGATTTACGTGATGAAGACAAGGCGACCGCTATGGGATTCTTCCAATCCTACTCCGTGGGGAACGTTTTTGGACCTGCCATTTCGGGTGTTGTGGGGAATCGATGGGGCTACTCCGGCATCTTTCTCTCGAATGGTGTCGTCGCTGCGATTGCAGGGTTGCTGGGTCTGGGTCTCAGGGAGGGTGCGGGCGAAGAAGATCCCAAATAGATCTGTCTGATCCGGAGCAGGTTCACTATGTTTTCTAGAGAGGGTTAACAAGCTTCTTGAAGGGCAGTGCCGTTTGTCCTTCCGGTCAAAATCCGGATAAGGGTATGGAAAACGTAAAGCTACGCTCAGGCTACGAAATCCCGGTGGTCGGTCTCGGTACATGGGACCTTCGCGGGAGGACCTGTCAGCGAGCCGTGAAAGAGGCGCTTGCGCTCGGCTATACGCATATCGACACGGCATGGTATTACGAGAATCAGCGGTCCATCGGCGAGGCGCTGCGGGGCATCGACGTGGATCGATCAGCGCTGTTCATCACGTCGAAAGTTTGGATGAGTCACCTGCGCTACGATGACGCACTGAAACAGTGTGAAGAAAATGTCCGGGACCTTCAAACGGAATACGTGGACCTGATGCTGATTCACTGGCCGAACTATTCCGTTCCGGTAAAGGAGACACTTCGGGCATTTCAGGAAACGGTGGCAGCGGGTCTCGCGAGGAGTATCGGGGTGAGTAATTTCTCCGTGGATCAGATGGAAGAGGCTGTTGCGATCTCTGACATGCCGATCAGCGTGAACCAGATCAGCTACTCTCCGGGATCCGAGCAAAGAGATGTGCTGGCCTGGTGCATGGAGAAGGATGTCGTCGTGACAGCCTATTCCCCCCTGGCCAAGCGGCGCATCCTGAAGGATCCGACGCTGGCGAAGATCGGATCGCGCCTCGGTCGATCTGTCGCCCAGGTCACCCTGAAGTGGCTGATCCAGAAAGGCATGGTGGTGATTCCCAAGTCGAGCTCAAAGAACCACCTTGCGGAGAATCTGGACGTGATGAATTGGGAGTTGGGACAGGAGGAGATGGATCAGATCGATGCGATGGGAGAATAGGAAAGATTTCGGATTGTAGAATTGGGATTGCGGATTGATGAGGCGAGCTAACTCGCTCCCGCGAGCTGGAACGGGTAGACAGAGCCGAGTTGCAAGATTTGGGTGAGTGAATCCAGGGCAGTTCGGCTTTCCTGAAGGAGATCGGGGTCCACGAGGTCGCTCAGCTCCAGTCGATCACGATAGAAGTTGGTCACCCAGTCAGACAGTTCTGCGTAAAGCTGGTCCGAGAAGAGAACCGCTTGATGCATGGATGTCAGCTCATCTTCCGAGACTACGACTCGAAGCCTCAGGCAGGCGGGACCCCCGCCATTTTTCATACTCTGCCGAACGTCAATGTAGTGTAGAGCCTGGACTGGATTGTCTTGCTGGATCAGCTCCTCAATAAGAGATCTTACTCGAGAACTTTCCTGACATTCGATCGGCGAAACGAGCGCCATCGATCCATCCGGCAGGGAGAGCAGCTGACTGTTGAAGACGTAGGACCCTATGGCATCGGAAATTGACAGGCGGTTCTCAGGGATTTCGATCAAACTGAGTTCACCCTGGCACCGGCGTGAAAATGTTTGTTGGAGATCCCGGGCGACGGATGGTCCGTCGGAAAAGGCCAGGCTGTGGTAGAGGAGGACGTTTTCGTTACCGACGGAGATGACGTCGTTGTGGAACACGCCGGCATCGATGAGGTCTGGATTTTGAAGCGCGAAGCGCGTCATCTCCAGGTCGAGGTGGTGCAGGCGTGCGACTGCGTGGGAGGCCTCGAGGGACTGACGCGCTGGAAAGGTTTTCGTTTCACGACTGGACGGTGAGAAAGATTGTGTTCCGTATACGAAAAGCTCGACGCCAGGTTCTGCGTGCGTGCGGCATAGTCGAATGTGATTGGCGGCGCCTTCGTCGCGAAAGTGTGAGCCCCTGGGCAGCGGCGAGTGATGGGCGAACCGGGTCTTGTCGCTGAATATGGCCTTCAATAACGTGGCCGTCATGTCAGGTTCAATGGACCGGTGGAACTGGGTGACCAGATTCGCCGGCGTGAAGTGGACGCGATGGTCGGCTGTGTCGGTGCTCGGGGAGACGGTGGCGGCATTGGCCATCCACATGCTGGATGCGCTGCTGCAGGCCTCGAGGAGATGCGGGTCGTGGTCCCTGGCTTGACGAAGCACTTCCGGATCTGGGCCGCTGAAGCCGAGGCGCCTGAGGGTCACGATATCGGGCCGTTCCTGTGGTGGAAAGACGGCCTGTTTGAGGCCAAGGTCGAATAGGAACTTCATCTTCCGCAGCCCCTGAAGGGCGGCGGCTCTCGGGTTGGAGATGGTGAGACGGCTTTTGCCAGAGGCGATGTTGCCCCACGAAAGTCCCCCGTAGCTGTGGGTTGGACCCACAAGGCCGTCGATGTTGAGTTCGTGGGCCTTTTGTGACATTCCGGGCTGGGATTGCATCAGGTCTTCACTCGCGCCGCAGAACGAAACCGCAGTGGATCCCCAGCCTTTACGCCGAGGGCCGAGGCGACATCTCTGGATATCTGGACGGAGTTGTCAGGATTCAACTTCAAGCTGCCTGCACAGGCGCGGAACTCACTCCACCGAGTATTGGCGATGAGAAAGGGCTCAGATGAAATGGTTTGATCGCCGATGTCGGAGATCTGGGCCTTGGTGCTCTGTCGCGCGGTCTTGATTCGCTCGAGGGGACAGCTGAAAATCGGACCTGCATCGAAGATATCCACTCTGTTGGAGAAGGTGAATCCTTCGGCTTCCAGGATCTTGACGGCCGGCTCGGTCCTTGGGTGAACCCGGCCGATCACTGTCCGCGCCTCCTCGGGCAGCGTTGGGATGTAGATGGGATGGCTGGGCATGAGCTCTGCGATGAACTGTTTGTTGCGCATGCTCAGATAGTCGGCCTTGGGAAAATCGATGTCGAAGAAGTGTCTTCCCACAGCCTCCCAAAAGGGAGCGCGACCGGCTTGATCGCTTACGCCGCGCAGTTCTGAGATCACCGGAGAGGCGAAAGCGTGAGGATGTTCCGCCATGAAGAGGAAGCGACTTTTGGAAAGCAGGGATCCATTGCCAGACTTACGGTAGTCGGGAGACAGGAACAGGGTTCCTATTTCGCACGGTCCGTCGTGCTCCTGGACGAGGTGCAGCACCTGGATTTCCTTCCGAACTTCAAGCGATTTAGATTCCTGAATCACCGTTTCGATCTGATACGCGTAGAACGGCTCGAATCCACCTACTCTGGAGACCATGCCGCTCGTTCCGGCGATGCGGCCGGCTTTCAGATCTTCGAGCACCAGGAGGTAGATCTCTCCTTCAGGTTCTCCGAGAGGCCTTTTGAAGCTATCTTGTGAGCGGGAGATGCGTTTTTCCAGGAGGTCCAGATCAGGGGGAAGCGTGGTGAGCCCCAGGTCTGCGGAAGATGCCAGCTGAAAGACCTGATCCAGGTCGTCCAAAGTCACCGGTCGAATAACGAGCACAGGCGGACCTCCTTCGCATCAGCCAGTAATAAGAAGAATAGATTTCAGGCCATAATCTAGGAAGGGAATGGCTGGAAAGCCAATTCCCTGAGAGCCCACAAGGGAAGGGCGTTCATGGGGTTTGACGCGATCGTGATCGGGGGCGGCGTTGTTGGAAGCTCCGTTGCCTACCATCTTGTCTCTGAAGGGGCGAAGACACTCCTTATCGACAGATGCGATCCCGGAAGAGCCACCGACGCGGGAGCGGGGATCATCTCGCCTGACACGAATACGCGGGACCCTGACCCGTGGTATCGTTTTGCAGCCAAGGCCGGCGCCTACTACCCGACGCTCGTTACTAATCTGAAGGCTGAGTCCCAAACGGAGACGGGCTTTGCGGTTTGCGGCTTGTTGCGCGTGGCGGTTTCGCAGGAAGAATTGGCCGTATTCCAGGAAGCGAAGCGGTTGATCTTTGGACGCCAGAATTCAGGGGGGAGTCAGACAGACCTTTTCCAGATCTCTTCGGGTGAAGCGAAAGTGCTGTTCCCGCCGCTGGGTGACGTACTCGGAGCCATCTACTACCTCAAGGCGGCTCGCGTCGACGGACGAATGCTTACCCATAGCCTGACTCGTTCTGCAGAGAACGCCGGCTTAAACCAAATGGCGGGAAGTGTAGAGAAGTTGATTCTGGATGGCTCCTCCGTGTCAGGCGTTGTTGTCGATGGGGAGCCCATCGAGGGCAGGGCGGTGGGAATCGCGGGCGGCGCGTGGTCGAACGCGTTCGGGGAACAGCTCGGGATCCAGATCCCGGTGGAGCCTCAGCGGGGCCAAATCGCCCACCTGGATCTGAAGGGGACGGACACGAGCAACTGGCCGATCGTCAGCGCGCTTCGCGACCACTATATGGTTCCCTGGCCTGACAGTCGAGTGGTCGTGGGTGCTACACGAGAGACTGGTTCAGGTTTCGGTGTGTTTACGACTGAGGATGGAGTGAAGGAGGTACTCGGCGAAGCGATCCGCGTGGCCCCCGGGTTGAAGGCGTCCGAGGTTCGGGAGGTCAGGGTCGGGCTTCGGCCGCTCAGCAAAGACGGACTGCCGGTGCTGGGAC
Source organism: Candidatus Latescibacterota bacterium (assembly GCA_965248435.1). Classification (GTDB taxonomy): domain Bacteria; phylum Latescibacterota; class UBA2968; order UBA2968; genus CBDFJH01. The sequence goes on along the minus strand of OZ252100.1, from coordinate 2,677,615 downwards.
CGGTACCAGGTGTGGAGCACCTCTTCCTGGCGACGGGACACGGTCCCAGCGGACTGCAGCTCGGACCCTACAGCGGAAAGATTGTGGCAGAGATGATGCTGGGTCGACAACCAGAAGACGATCTACAGCCTTTTCTCGTAGAGAGGTTCCTCTAGATGTTTGACTTCAGGCTATGTGCCGACCGCGGGCTGCGGTCGTAGAGGAATATCCTTATGCCTCGCGAGAGACAAACCGGGTCACCCCTGCTTTTTGACGACGAACAGATCCGCAAATTCATCGTGAACGGTTATGTCGTTCTCAACCCCGAAGTGCCGGACGACCTGCACGAATCGATTCGCCAAAAGCTCCAGTTCGTTTTAGAGGAGGAGTTCAATCCGGGTAACAACATCCTGCCGCGCGTGCCAGAGATGTACCGCATTCTCAACAGTCCTGAAGTTCAAGGAGCGCTGATCAGCGTGCTGGGTGAAAACGTCATCGAGCATCCGCATCGGCACTGTCATTACATCGGCCCCGGGGCAGAAGACGGACCGCCACAAAGATCGCTGGCCGAAAACTGTCATCAGGATTCCTACACCCCTCTCGCCCGCCCCCGCCAGCACTATCCCCGGTATGCCAGGATCATGTACTATCCGCAGGATACGCCCGTGGAACTGGGTCCGACCCACGTGATTCCGGGTACGCACTACAACAAGGCAATGACAGATGAGGACCGCGCGCGGCCCATCCCCATAGCGGGCAAGGCAGGCACGGTCTCGATCACACATTTTGATGTCGGCCACGCGGCAGGCATCAACCTGCTCGACCAGCCACGCCACATGATCAAGTTCGTTTATGTGCGGGCCGAAGAGCCGGTGGCGCCGTCCTGGGACTGCCTGGAGTCGCAATGGCGGAGACCAAAGGATCTACAGGCGCCATACGATCTTGAGGTCGCGTGGTCCCATATCTGGGACTGGATGTGCGGGAAGCGGGACCGTTATGAAAGTCTCCATCCCAACGGCCCGATAGCCGACGACGCGGAATTGATGCCCCTGATCGCGGAGTTGTCGGCCGATCGAGATCTGCAGACGCGTCTCCGAGCGATGCGTGTATTGGCCATTAAGGGGGAACGAGCCGCCGAAGCCGTCCCGGCCCTGATCGATATTCTGAACAGGGATCACCAGGCGGCACGAATCGCGGCGATCTATACGCTCGGCGCAATCGGCCTGCCGACGATCGAATCGCTGGCGAGTGTCCTGAAGGAATCGGGCCGGCGTGAGGATGCGCATCCGGTGCCGTGTCCGTGGAAGGATGGGGTCGTCGCGATGGATGACGCGGCGAACGCGCTTGCAGCGATCGGCGCGCCGGCCGTTCCCGCGCTGATCGACCTTTTGAAGGACACGAGCGAATGGGTTAGGATCAACGCGGCGTTCGCCCTTGGGGAAATGGATTCCGGGGCCGCCGAGGCCGTTCCCGACCTTTCCCGGTGTCTGGATGACCCGTCACAATGTGTGGTCCGCACGGCAGCGGATTCGCTTGGGAGCATACGGAAAAACGTCTCGGCATCTGTCCCCGGGCTCAGCAGACTGTTGACGGCGTGCCGGTCTGCGTGGGACGACGTAGAGGGCAGGGGGTGGGCAGCAAACGACCAGGTGCGGATCAATGCGGCCATGGCTTTCGCACGACTGGGTCGGGACGCAGGCCCGGCAGAGGATGTCCTTATCGAGGCCCTGGATGACCCCTGCGGCCAGGTGGCCGCCTACGCGGTGGACGCCCTTCAACGGATCGGAACTGAAACCGCCGTAGAGGCCGCAGTTGACTACCTGCGTTCGCGCCGTTGGGATGAAACCATCGAGAAGGGAAGGAAGTATTGAACCATACATTCGTGAGTGAGTCAATATGAACGACGTGTTTGCCTACATCGAGGCGAATCAGGAGCGGTTCCTGTCGGAGCTGATGGACCTCGTGCGTCAGCCGAGCATCAGCTCGACAGGGGAAGGTATCCCGGAGTGCGCGAAGCTCGTGTGTCAGCTGACAGCGGCGTGTGGCATCGAGGTCCGCGCGATCGAAGGGTATGGCAATCCGATGATTTACGGAGAGGCGGGGCCGTCGGACGCGGCCCAGACCGTCTTGATCTACGGACACTACGATGTACAGCCCCCGGAACCTTTGGATGCTTGGACGTCTCCGCCGTTCGAACCCACGATCCGCAACGGGAGGATCTACGCGCGGGGGGTTGCAGATAACAAAGGCCAGTTTTTCGCCCAATTGAAGGCGGTGGAGTCGACGCTGCAGGCGTCGGGAAGCCTTCCGCTTCGCGTCAAGGTCCTCTTCGAGGGAGAGGAAGAGAACGGCAGCAAGGGCATGGATGGGTTTGTCCGCGATCATCGCGATATGCTGGCCTGCGATCTCGTCTACTGTGCTGATGGGGGTCACTCCTACGGAGATCGGCCCGAGGTCGTGTTCGGTTCACGTGGTATGCTTTACGTGGAGATAAAGGGCCAGGGACCGAACCGGGACCTGCATTCCGGGAATTATGGCGGCGTCGTCGACAGCCCGGTCGAGCGACTCTGCCGACTCGTCTCCAGACTCAAGGACGAGAAGAGCAAGGTGAAGATCCCCGGCTTCTACGATGAGGTGCTTGAACCGACAGATCTGGACCTCAAGGCGCTGAACGCGCTGCCAGACGGCGAAGCGGGGCTGATGGAAGATGTAGGCCTCGCCCGATCGGTGGGCGATACGGAGATGCCCTTCCATCAGAGGCGGGGTCTTTATCCGACCTTGAATGTAAATGGTTTCCGAGGCGGCCACCTCGGCCCAGGAATGAAGACGATCATTCCAGCGGACGCGGGCCTGAAGATCGATATGCGGCTTGTAGAGCAGCAGACGCCCGACGAAATTTACGGGAAACTTACGGACTTCCTTAACGAAAGTGGATTCGACGACCTGGAAGTAACGCCCCTGGGAAAGATGACACCCTGGCGAACCTCCCTGGATGATCCACACGCAACCTGTGTGATTCGGGCCGTGTCCTCCGCCTTTGGAACAGAACCGTACCTTGTGCCATCGATCGGAGGAAGCCTTCCCATGGCATCGTTCAAGCAGATTCCCGGGGTCCCTATCTTCCTGGTCCCCTATGGGCAGCGTGACCATAATAACCATTCCCCGAATGAGAACCTGGCGATCGAGAATTTTATAAACGGCGTCCGAACGACTGCGAACCTGCTGAAGGAGCTTGGCACGAATCCAACTGAGGAATCGAAATCCTGAAGGAGAGAATGTGGCTCAGAGGGAAACAAGACATAATATCGGTGTCGTTCTGGGTTCCTACCACAAACAAGAGATGATGGAAATGCTGGAAGAGGCGCGAGAGGTTGCCCGTGAGTGCGGGTTGAACATCGTTCGTGAAGTCTGGGTCCCGGGTTCAATGGAGAAGCCACTGGCCATCAAACGAATGCTGATGTCCGATGATATCGACGGCGTCGTTGTGCTCGGGCTCATCGAGAGGGGTGAGACAAAGCACGGGCTCGTGATGGGCGAGGCGGTTTTTTCTGCGATTATCCGGTTGCAGCTTGAAATAGGCAAGCCGGTTGGGGTGGGCATCCTCGGGCCGGAGATCCTTCCAGAGCAGATTCCTTCCAGACTGAAGCCCCACGCTCAAGCTGCGGTCCGGGCTGTCGAAGCGATGTTGTGAACGAATCCGGCAGTTTTCGTTGGTAGACAAACATGCGTCAGACATTCAAGCAGTTCTGGCCACACCTCCTTAGCGCGGGCATCGCCCTGGGGGCGTGGGATACTCCGATCATCAAACCTTTTAAGGTCTTCATGGTGCTGGTGCACGAGATGGGGCACGCAGGCTCGGCCATCTTAACTGGCGGGGAAGTGACTGAGATGCGGACCCACTGGAACGAGTCGGGCCATACGCTTACACGAGGCGGCCTCACCACCGTGATCAGCAGCGCGGGCTACGTTGGATCTGCATTTCTGGGCGCCTTCTTGATCTACATGGGGAGCTGGCCTTTGTGGCAGCGGGTGCTCCTGGGTGGCGTCGGCGTCTTTACATTCCACATGTCTGTTCTCTACACGCCTACTCAGACGTTCGATTTCGCATTCGGGGTGCTTTGCGGAGCCGCGCTCCTGTTGATCGCGATCCGCTTTCGAAGGTTTGCCTTCGCGGTTGCCACGTGGCTTGGTGTGATGCTCTGCCTTTACAGTCTCTACGACTTCCGGACCGATCTCTGGACCGATCCCGGAGGTACTGATGCCGGAATCCTTGCGGGATACTGGGGACTGCCCTCTCTTGCGTATCCCATCGCGTTTCTGTGGTCAGCCGCTTCGCTGTTCGTGATGTTCTGGGCGCTCCGGAGCGTAGATCGAAGGAGTCGACGCGTGGGGGCCGGTCGTCAAACCCCCTAAGCAGACATCTGCCAAGATACGACGGCTGATCACCTCCCTTTCATTTTCTATAAGTGAGGAATTATCCAGGAGTTAGATTGCCCTTGACTTGCGGCAAAGGGAGTCCAATATTAGATCGAATGTGCGTGTCGGAGCCTATGAAAACCTGTTTTCGAGGCCGAAGGACCTGATGAACGACGACAGAAAGAGCAAGACCGAACTCATACGCGAATTGGAAGGCCTGCGGCGCCAGCTTCTTGAACTCGAGGCGTTGGAGGCCAAACAAAGGAAGATGGAGCAGGAATTGGTCCATATCCAACGCCTCAGGACTACGGCCGAATTGGCGGCCGGCGTGAGCCACAATTTGAACAACGTACTTACAGGAATCATGGCACCGGCGCAGCTTCTCAAGATGAGAACGGACGATGAAGAAATCTTGAAGGACCTTGAGATTATTTTCGCCTCTGCAGCGCGGGCGAGGGACCTTGTGAAATACCTGCAGCACGTCGTTCGGGGAAATGGTAGTGAGATTACAGAGCCGGTATCGGTCGTGGAGGTTGTGAAGGAGGCCGTTGAAGCTGCGAAGCCTAGATGGAAAGATGAGGCGGAAGCGAAGGGCATTTCCATTCAGGTGGTTCTCAAGCTGGAGGACACACCAAAGATCAAAGGGACTCAATCCGGGCTGCACGAGATCCTGCTCAACCTTTTGTTCAACGCTGTCGAAGCCATACCGGAGCGCGGTGAGATCACGATCGAGACCTGGTGTGTTGGGCAGGACATACAGTTGACGATTCAAGATACCGGCGTCGGGATGGATGATGAAGTGAAGAGCCGGGCGTTTGATGCATTTTTTTCGACTCGAGAGGGCCGGGGAACGGGTCTCGGACTGTTTATGGTCAAGGAGACCGTGGCGCGATGGGGCGGCCGCGTTGCGCTCGAAACGAGTCCTGGGGGCGGTTCGACCTTCAGGCTCAGGTTTCCCGTTTGGAAGGACTCGGAACGTGAAGGTGGAGAAGCCCTTCGAAAGGAGTCGGCACGAAGCGGGAGCATTCTGATTGTGGAGGATGACGAGAATGTCTGCCGCGTGTTGACCAAGATCATATCGAGCGGACACAAGGTCGAGACAATCACGGATTCACGCGATGCAATTGAACGTTTCGGACCTGGACTTTATGATGTGGCCCTGATCGACCTGGGCATGCCAGGCGTTCCGGGAGACAGTGTCGCCACCGAAATGAAACGGATAGAGCCCGACTTGATTACGATCCTGATTACAGGTTGGCGACTCGATGAGTCTGATTCAAGATTGGAGAATTTCGACCTTTACCTTCAAAAGCCGTTCGACGGGATAGAAGCCGTAGGGGACGTAATCGCTCGAGGAATCGAACTGCGAGACAGAAGGTCGGGGCCGCGAACTGGGCCGAACGAGGACTCGGATTCGTGATCATCACCCAGACACCCCTTCGGATCAGCTTTGTCGGTGGAGGTACGGACTTCGCCGACTTTTATTCGCAAGAAGACGGCTGCGTCCTCAGTACTGCGATTGACAAGTACGTTTATGTGATCGCAAAAGAACGATTCGATGATAAGATCTACGTCAAGTACTCTCTTAACGAGATCGTGGACCAAATCGATGACTTGAAGCACGAACTCGTCAGAGAGGCCATGCGGAAAGTGGGCGTGCTAAGCGGCGTAGAGATTACGATGCTTGCGGACATCCCCTCCGAAGGATCAGGCCTTGGATCCTCGAGCAGTTTGACGGTGGGGCTGCTCAATGCGCTCTACGGATACCAGGGAGATTTCAGGCCGGCAGAGCAGCTTGCTGAAGAGGCAACAGAAATCGAAGTTGATATCCTGAAGAAGCCGATCGGTAAACAGGATCAGTACATCGCAGCGCACGGGAATATCAGGGTTCTGCACTTTCATAAAGACGGAGACGTTGGTATTGAGGTTGTGAGAATGAGTGATAGCCAGAGGATGCGTCTGGCCGGCAACTTGATGCTGTTCTATACAGATCGAGTGCGCCGTTCCGAAGAAATCCTGAAGGAACAGAAGGCGTCGATCGGTGACAGGATGGCCGCTCTGCGAGAGATGAAGGGACAGGTTTCGGAGGCTCAGGCCTATCTCGAAAGCGGTTCGATCGACGAGATCGGTACCCTCCTTGATCGGGCGTGGGCACTCAAGAAGTCGCTGGCCTCCAAGATCAGTGACAGCGAAATCGATAAGATCTACAAGGACGCGCGAGAGGCTGGTGCTTCCGGTGGGAAGATCTCTGGGGCTGGGGGCGGGGGGTTTCTGCTGCTGTATTGTCCTCCCGATTCTCAGGAGACCGTTCGGGAGGCGCTACGCGGATATCGGGAGATGCCTTTCAGTCTGGAGCGTGATGGAAGCAAGGTGATTTTCAACGTGAGGCGCGAAGGATGGCCAAAGGGCTGAGTTGCCTTCCAGCGAAACGTCCTCATTCTCGAACAACCCTTTCGCAGGGTTTTTTTTGTTGAGATAGAGAGATGAAGATTCTGATTACGGGCGGATCCGGTTTCATCGGTTCACACACGGCCGATGCGCTTATCGAGCGCGGCCATCGCGTACGGGTTCTGGACAGCCTGAGACCACCCGTACACCGGAGCAAACAGCCCTTTTATAGGCCTGAAGGAGCGGAGTTTGTAGAAGGGGACGTGACGAGCAGGGGAGACTTCGAGGCCGCGCTGGAAGGGGTGGATGCCGTCTTTCATTTCGCAGCCTACCAGGACTACCTTCCAGATTTCAGCACGTTCTTTCATATCAATACGGTCGGAACGGCTCTCTTGTACGAGATCCTGGTGGGGAACAATCTCCCTGTCAGAAAGGTGGTTGTCGCATCTTCCCAGGCAGTCTATGGGGAGGGCAGGTATAGCTGTGACCGAGACGGAGATTTCTATCCGGATATACGGCCGTTGGACCAGCTGGAACGAGGGGAATGGGAGATCGTCTGTACGGAGTGCGGTGGTCATGGGACGAGCATCCCGACGGACGAAAGCAAGACGAACCCACAGAATCAGTATGCGATGTCCAAATTCACCCAGGAGATGGTCGCCCTCAATCTTGGCAAGCGCTACAGCATCCCGACCGTTGCCATGCGCTATTCAATCGTACAGGGTCCCAGACAGTCGCCCTACAATGCCTATTCAGGGGTGTGTCGCCTCTTCTGTCTGGCGCATCACGCGAACAAATCACCCTCCATCTATGAAGATGGGCGGCAGCTGAGGGATTATGTGAATATCGAGGACGTCGTGCGCGCGAATCTGCTTGTGATGGAGAAAGAGGAGGCCGATTACGAATCGTTCAACGTCGGTCTTGGACGCGCCTACACGGTGTTGGAGTTCTCGAAGATCGTTGCCGATGAGTTTGGAAGCGTCCATTCATCCGACCTGACAGGATCGTTTCGATTGGGCGATACACGCCATATTATTTCAGATATCGCCAAGCTAAAGGCGCTTGGATGGGAACCCAGACACGGCCCGGAAAAAAGTGTGAGAGACTACAGGGAATGGCTGGAACAGCAGCCCGAGCTTGGGGATGTCCTGGAATATGCCAGGAAGAAGATGGCTGAGATGGATGTGGTACGTGAGGTAAAGGAATAATGGGACAGCCTCTGCTTTCGATCGTGATACCCGCGTTTAACGAATCCAACACGATTGCCACGGTGCTCGAAAAGGTGAGCGCAGTTTTCGTGGACCGGGAAATCTCAAAAGAGATCGTCATCGTGGACGACGGCTCCACCGATGGCACTCGCGAATTCCTGAAAGGCCTGACCGACCCGGAGATTAACATTGTCCTTCACCCAGAGAATCGCGGAAAGGGCGCTGCGGTTCGCACGGCCATCGAACACGCCAAAGGAGAATATTTCCTGATCCAGGACGCCGATCTGGAGTATGATCCGAAGGACTATCCGGTGCTCCTGGACCCGATTCAGCGAGACCGATCCATCCAGGTGCTTTTCGGATCTCGATTCCTGGGAAATATCGAAGGTATGCGGTTTGGAAACTATCTCGCCAATCGGTTTCTCTCCTGGGCGACGAACGTGCTTTACCGGTCCGACATTACCGATCTTTGCACCGGATTCAAGCTCTACAAGACCGAGTTGATCCGTGACATTCCTCTGGTTCGAGACGGATTCGATCTGGAGCACGAGCTGACCGCGAAGCTTTTGAAGAAAGGGTTTCGCATCATCGAGGTCCCCATCGACTACAAGGGGAGGGATGTTGCGGCAGGGAAAAAGGTGAGATGGACTGATTTTTTCATCGACATGTATACCCTATTAAGGTTCCGTTTGTGACAAGATGATTGACTGGAAAAAATATGTTTTGGTGTTCGCGGGCAGTCTCGTTCTGCTGATTCTTATTGAACAGGGTGAGGCGCTCAGCCCAATCAATCTTCTACTTACCCTCATCCTCTTCGGGGTGCCGTTGAGCGGGATTGTTCTGTCGAACGCAGGGATGATTCGGCAGGCCGACTATCCTGCCTGGGTCTACGCGAGTTCCGTTGCGGTTGGGGCGATATATCTGATGACGTGCAACCCGTGGGTAAGCATTATCGGGGACAACATCGTCAACATCCGGGACGCCACACGGCTCCTGAATGGGCTGCCCCTTCTAGACAGCCAGTACGGAATCGGATTCAAGTGCCTGTTGGTTCCGCCAATCGCTCTATTTGACGGTTCAGTTACGGCCATGAAGGTGGTTATGGCTTCGACAGGCGTTCTTTTCCCTCTGTTCGGCTTCCTCGTGCTCAGTAGATTTGTTTCCAAGAATCGCGCCTTGACGATTGTCGTCCTGTCCGCCCTCCTTCCGGTTTCGGTCACCTATTCCAATCAGCTGATCGCAGACCTGCCCTACGGCGCGTTTTCCGTCCTCGCCATGTATGTTACGCTTCGGTACGTAGATCGCCCGGGGGTGTCCTGGCCCTGGCTCATTGGCGCCTCCTGCGCCCTGGGTTGGGCCTATCACATCAAGTCACCGGGCCTTTTCATCGCGATCGCCGCGGTAATCACGATGCTTCTCCGAAGAGAGGTCATCAAATCAGCGCTCCTTTTAGCAGGGGTCGCCGCATGGGTCGCACCGTGGATGCTGTTTCTCCGGTCCAACTTCGGGGAGGTCGGTCATTTCTCCGGCATGCTGATTCAGATCGAACGGGGTGAGCACATGCCCGATCATGAGATCGGGGATTTCTGGCATAATTTCTTCTACTTCATCTTCCAGAAAAATCCCCAGGAATACATGAGGAACCTAGGCACCGTCTTTTTTCCGTTCGACTTTCCCGGCGAGGCCTGGCTGATTCTGATCGTGATTGTGGTCGGGTTCTTCCTGGGCAGGCAGCTGGCGGACTGGAAACCCCTCTCCGTGCTGAAATCTCTGGAAGTGCACGATTGGTATGTCCTCGGATACTTTTTCGTCCTGTTCACACTTCCTGGATCGCCAGACCGCTACTTGATCCCAGTTCTGCCATTCTTGATGCTCTACATGTTTCGAGGTTTCGAGGCAGTTCTCGGTCTACTTCGGGAGGCCTTTGTCCTGAGGGTGGGATTCCCAGTGTTGGCTGTCGGGATTTTTCTGGGCGCATACAGCGTGGACGTGGGGATCATATCCTTCAAGCGGTCCCAGAGGGGCTACGGCGGATACTGGGAAAGTTACTACCAGGCAGCGCTCTGGGTCCGGAACCACACGCCGCAGGAGAGCCGTATTGCGGCGCGAAAGCCGTCGCTGATGTGGTTCTGGTCCAGACGAGAGAGCGCTGTTTTTCCACGAACAAAGAACAAAGAGGAAGCTCTGGAAGGGTTGAAGTCGTCGTTCGATTATGTGGTTGTGGACAACCTTCCGTTCTTTCCGGATAAGGTCAAATACCTGATTCCAGTGATCGAGGCTTATCCAGAGCGCTTCGCCATCGTTCACACCACACCTGAACCGAAAAATTACGTGCTCAAGATGGTGCCTGTGCGGGACGGCCCGAAGAGCGGGTTGCCCTAGAAGCCGTGTCTCGTATCTGGTATCTCGTATCTCGGGGCCTTGTCATCTTGCCAGTCCCTTGATTTCGCTGAATTCGTGACCTGCGAGATACTTTCCACGAGGTACGAGATTACGGATTTAGCATAACAGAAGGCCCGGAGATTTCGTCTCCGGGCCAGAATTGTTTCATGTCTCACCGTATCGTCAGAAGCGTGCGACCGCGATCAGTAGGACCGGGAAGGCGTTGCCTCAAGGTCCAGTTCCACGAGTTGTGCCTCCAGAGATTCCCCGCGAACCTGCATCCGTGCAATGGTTACGGGAAGCTTGAATCGTCTGGGCCCGGCACTGCCGGGATTCAGAAAGAGGACCCCATCGCGTTTCACCACCGATGGGCTGTGCGAATGTCCGCTGATCACGGCATCGAACCCTGCCGCTTCTGGAGAGAGGTCGAGCTCGTTCACATCGTGGATGACGTAGAGTTTGACAGTGCCGACTTCGACGACTTCTGTTTTGGGGAGGTCCCGCGCCCACTCCCCGCCGTCGACGTTTCCGCGGATGGCAAAGACCGGGGCGATTGCCCGCAGCGCATCAAGGATGCCCGGATTTCCGACATCTCCTGCGTGGACGATCAGATCGGCATCCCCGAGGGCGTTGATCGCTTCGGGGCGCAGAAGGCCGTGCGTGTCTGAGATGACCCCGATGAGAGGAGGATCTGGCAAAGGTCTATCCGTATGCTCCGCGCTGATGTTCGCCCAGGAGCTCGCGTTGTCGGGGGGTGCACTGGTCCAGGATGTCGCGCGAAAGGTTGTAGTTGAGGAACGGCCAGAAGCGCTGGGCAACGAAGCGTCGAGAGTAAGCTGGAACGACAGCATACCGCGTCTGGTCGGTTCGGTTTTCACTTCCGGCGTGCCAGGCCTGATTGCTGTAGATGACACAGTCACCGGCTTCGACAGTCAGTAGTACCGGGCCCTCTCCCCGCCAGCGAGGGGGATCCCCATCTTCGGGCCGAATGTCTCGACAGGCGCGGTGGCTTCCTGGCACAACGCAGGTGGGTCCCAGTTCCTCAGGAACATCAACGAGGTAATAGTGACAGTTGATGGTGTTGATGATCGGGGGATACTCCACATCATCTGACACATTTTCGGGACGTTCCAGATAGAGCTCATCAGGATGAATCGTCGTGATCTCATTTCCGCGGGACATGCAATGTGCTTGCAGAGATATGATATGCATTTTGCTTCCCAGGATCCGCTCCATGAGCGAAAAGACAGGCTCATTCTCAAGGAGGTGAACGAAATCCATCCCGTGCTCGAAAAGCCTGAGCCTTACCCTGGCAGCTCCGGTAGGTATGTTTCCCGGCCTCGGTGCGTTCGATGCGGTGGTGGGTGCCCGGTAGGGCGGCGGGAACGATTTGATGCGGTCCAGATAATGGGAGACGGCAGGTTGGGGCAGCGCCTTCGGAATCACCAGGTAGCCCCTGTCCCAGAGTTGAGCCTCCCACTCTGCAAGCTGCGTTTCGGCAGGCTTTTCACCATTTAACTCGGGGATGTCTACGATGGGGACCATATTCCTGCTCCCTCCTCACACAGGTTATTCTTGATGAGCACGCCACTCTATCCGGATTCTGAGGCCATTGCCCTGCGGCGCTCGAGGATGTATTCCGCGATGTTGATCATCGTGTCGGTCCAGATGCGCTGCCGATTCTGGCCTAGGAACCGGGCAAGTTCCTGGAGGGCGTGCGTCTCGATCGGACGGTGTTCCCCGCCTACGCCGTGCACGCAGATGACGCCCCAGAGTCCCCCTTCTGCGATCTCGCGTACGTAGGAGATCATTTCCTCACCGCTCGTGTCGCCGACTGCCCAGGACTGGACGTAGGTGAGTTGGGTCATCTGGGGTCTGTTGGGTCGAAATCCGTGGCCCCTGGCGACCTTGAAGCGTCTGGCGACCAGAGGGACGTATGACTGCCGGTTTGCCCCTGCGCCAATGTATGACTCGTAGCAGGGATAGCAGAAGCTTCGAACGCCGGCCTGCTCCGGAAAGAGCCCGTTCAGGGCCTCCTCAGCTTCGTCGATCGTCTTTTCGATGTCGGAAAGGGCCAGGTTTTCCAGACAGTAGCCGTCTGGGCGAAACCCGAAATTGCAGGCGCATGGATGCTGCGAGGTGTGATTGCCGATCTCGTGGCCGTTGTGACTCGCCTCTTGCCAGTCTGGAATCTGCTGGTCCCAGGAAATGTCCAGGCCGGGGTTCAGGTAGAACGTGCCCTTCAGCCCGTTGTCGTCCAGACAGGGGATGGCATTGTCCAGCTGTGTCTGGAGACCGTCATCGAAGGTGAGAGAAACGACCCCGGTAATGTCTTCGGGCCAAAAACCATCCGGGACGGACAGATCTATTTCTAGCATAGGTCGCCCAACCGTTTCGGAGTTCTTTAGCAAATTTCGTGATGCTATCAATACGGAAACATTGAATTAGGCGCAAGAGTAAAGGCCGTGGATCGCGGTCTGTTGTGCGAAACGCTGGATCACGAAAGGGCACGAAGCATCACGAATCAACACGAAAGTAGGCCACGAGCGACGCAAGACTTGCTAGAAGGACCACTCTGACAGGTTAACCTGAGAGCCCACATCTTTGGTAATTTTTCCTTTGCCTGCGTTGGACTTTTTTTGTTTCTATTCAGATTCGCAATAGGGAGAAGAGGGGCCTTATGCCTGAGCTAAGCAGCAGAGAACTTCGAGACCTGATCTCGCCGATTCCCAGGGTCTCCCTGGGCCAGTTCCCGACACCATTAGAATTCTGCCCCCGACTGAGTGAGGCCGTTGGCGGTCCACGCATATTCATCAAGCGGGATGATTCTACAGGGCTCGCCTTCGGTGGAAACAAGACCCGCATCCTGGAGTTTACGGTCGGCCAGGCGGTGGCCCGCGGAGCGGATGTGGTGATTGGCGGGGCGGGCTCACAGTCCAATCACTGCAGGCAGCTCGCTGCCGCCGCGGCGAAGCTTGGGCTGGACTGCGCCCTGGTGTTGGTCAACGACCATATGGGTGAACAGATCCAGGGAAACCGACTGTTGATCGATCTACTGGGTGCGTCCGTGGAGATGGTGGAGGTCGAGTCTCAGGAGCTTCTGACAGATGCAAAGCAGGATCTGCACGATCGGCTCAGGGCCGATGGGCGAACTCCCTTTATCGTTATGCGGCCTGAGACGAGGCCTTTCGGGGCGATGGGCTTCGCCCTCTGTCTGGCGGAGATCGCTGATCAGCTTGCGGAGATGGGAGAAAAAGTGGATCGGCTGGTGGTCTGTTCGGGAAGCACGACACAACCCGGGCTGATGTTCGGGAACAAGATGATGGGGCTCGGAATCGGGATCGTCGGGGTGACGCCGATGGTCTGGTCGTATGACCTGAAGGAAGCGTTTCTCGGCGTGCTCAGCCGAACTGCCGAAGAACTCGGTGCGGACGTTTCGTTTTCATCTGATGAGATTGTCAACCTGGATGGCTACATCGGGCCGGATGGTTATGGCTGCCCATCCGATGAAGGGAATGAGGCCCTTCGGCTGATGGCCACGATGGAAGGGGTTCTGCTGGATCCGATCTACTCGGCCAAGGCCCTGGCCGGGCTGATCGATCTTTCAAGGAAGGGAACCATCGGTCGAGAGGAAACCGTCATCTTCCTGCACACAGGAGGGACGCCGGCGGTCTTTGCTTATTCGAAGGAATTGGGCATCTAAAAGCGATGGATCGTCGTAGCGGATCGAAGCAAGTCGTAGAGCAGAGAAGCAGAGGATGCAGATAGAATCGAATGATGAGGATAGAAGAACGGAGGGGAACAACGTAAAAGGGCGGCCCGATCGATATCGGACCGCCCTTATTTCAGGCCTGCTGCTCAAATTCGCCCTGTCTGGGCCATTCTGAATGGGCGCGGCTGGAGGACCAGAGGAATATCGCGAGGAGCAGGGTCATGCCCAGCGTCAGGATTCCAGTGATGGTTTTGGCTAAGGAGCCCAAGTAGATTCCTCAATTAAGTATTTGAAGGTAATACAAATATAAGAAATTTAGCAGGCGACGTGGTGACTCACGTCACACGGTGGACAAAAAAAGCGCAGACCTCCCGCCGGAGTTCTGCGCTTCAGCTTCGTAGCCCGTATGCGATCTATTTCTTGCCGTACTGCCTCACAAAGTCCTCCACCATCTCCCTGGCCTGATCGTCGCTGAACTGCTGGGGCGGGGATTTCATGAAGTATGCAGATGGGCCGGGGAGCGGCCCTTTCAGGCCGTGCTCCAGGCCCAGTTTGCAGCACCGCACGGCATCGATGACCACGCCTGCGGAATTTGGAGAGTCCCAAACCTCCAGTTTGAGATCGAGGTTGAGCGGCACGCCCCCAAAGGTCTCGCCTTCCATCTTGATATGGCACCATTTCCGGTCTTCCAGCCAGGGCACGTGGTCGCTCGGACCGACGTGGACATTCTCGCTGCCCAGATCATAGTCGAGTTGCGATATCACGGCGTTCGTCTTGCTGATCTTCTTAGATTCGAGACGGGACCGTTCCAGCATGTTCAAGAAGTCTGTGTTGCCGCCGAAGTTGAGCTGATAGGTGCGATCAAGTTTAACGCCCCTTTCCCGGAAGAGCCGGGTAAGTACACGGTGTACGATGGTCGCACCGACCTGCGACTTGATGTCGTCCCCGATAATGGGCAGGCCGCGCTTTTCGAAGCGTTCCGGCCAGTATCCCGCACTCGCGATAAAGACAGGGACGCAATTCACGAATCCGCACCCGGCCTGGAGGGTCTGCTCGACGTACCACTTCGTGGCCTCCTCGCTGCCGACTGGCAGATAACTGACCACGACGTCCGTTTTTGTCGCTTTCAAGACTTCGGCCACGTCGATTGTGGGGGGATCAGCCTTCTCGATGACCTCAGACAAGTACTTACCCAACCCGTCGTGGGTCATGCCACGCATAACGGGGACATCCAGATGGGGTACATCTGAAAATTTCATGGTGTTGTTCGGATGGGCAAAGATGGCTTCACTGAGGTCTTTTCCCACCTTCTTCTTCCCGACGTCGAACGCGGCCGAAAATTCGATGTCGCTGATGTGATATCCGCCCAGGTCAACGTGCATCAGGCCGGGTACGAAGGACTCCGGGTCTGCGTTGTGGTAGTATTGGACTCCCTGAACGAGGGAGGACGCGCAGTTGCCCACGCCAATGATGGCAACCCTGACTTTGCTCATGGATGGCTCCTAAACGAGACGTTAAAAGGACGATGCCCTATTCAGGTAAGAAAATATCACTTTTTGTTCATAAATCAAATAAATTATTACTATGTTATTTATAGATTTTATCTATACTGTTCTTTGGCGCAAGATGAAACCGCACTCCTGGCGTTGAATGAAGGAGAAGCCGATGAACTTGAATCATCTCAGATACTTTCTAACGGTGGCGAGTACCGGCAGCTTCAGTCGCGCGGCCGGTCAGGAGGGGGTGACCCAGCCCACTGTCAGCAGCGGGGTTATGGAGTTAGAACGGGCGCTGGGGGTCAAGCTGTTCAATCGTGGGAGCCGGCAGGTCGCCCTGACCATGGAAGGAAGGGAAATGGTCAATTATGCGATGCAGATCCAGGACCTCGTGGCCGAGGCCGAAGATCGACTGAAGCGTGGGGAAGTTCTCCCCGGCGAGCGGTTTCAGTTTGGGGCGACGGATGCGGCGGTGACCTATCTTCTTCCCGAGATCCTGAGAGGCTACACGAGGGAGTACCCTGGCGTGGAGCTTTCCGTGCACGTTGCTCCCTCGAAATCCCTGGTGGACGACGTTCTCATGGGCCGATCGGAATTCGCCCTGGTGACCTTGCCCGTGAGTCACTCGGCTCTGCAGACCTTGCAGATTTATCGGGATTCGATGCCACTGGTTGTGGGACCCACTCATCCCCTTGTCGATAGCGGATCGGTATCATTGACAGAAGTGATGGAGCATCCTCTCATCCTCTTTCAAGCAGATTCAGTGTCCAGGAAGATCCTGGATGAAGGATTCGCGGAAGCAGGCGTATCGCCTGGCGTGATGATGGAGATGGGCAGTCCGGAGGCTATGCGTAAACTGGTTGAGGCGGGTGTCGGGATCTCATTCCTCCCATTCCTGACGGTCGAGGAGTCGGTAAAGACCGGCGCGCTGAAGGTGGTTGATGTGGAGGGCATGAATTTCAATCGGGAGGTGGGCGTTGCCTGGCGATCCAAACGTTACTTCAGTCCTGCTGTGCGCTACCTGATGGAGGCCATTTTTGAGAGATACGGCGGGAAGGAGGCGTGGATGAAGCGCGGGTTTGAGAATTGATCTCGACACAAGAAGAAAATTCGACCGCGGAGACGCAGAGAGAAACACGGGTACCGGGAAAGCAAAGAACGGGTACCGGGAGAACAAAACACGGGTGGGGTGGAAATTACGGATTTACGATTGCGGAATGACGAGCGCGTGAAATCCGTGGATCGGGGATGGATGGAAGAAACCACCGCAGAGACGCAGAGGGCCAAGAGAAAAACCGGGTACCGGATATCATAAGAGATCGGCGGTGTAGGGGCGACGCACACGTCGCCCCGGGGGAATCAAAACACGGGTACCGGGGATCGGGAAAATCAAAACCAGGAATCACAGCGGAGGCGAAGAGAGAATCTGGTACGCCACCAAATCTCGGAAAAGGGTGCAGATCACCTTTCTCCGGCCATACTTAGCTGACAGAATAGGCCGCAGCAAGTTGCAAGTTCTGAGATCTAAAAACGCAAAAATCAATGGCGGAATGAAAAGCATTGTATTCGGGGACGGCGCGCAGCCGTCTTCTTCGTGAAGAAGCAGATGGATTGTCGCCGGGATGATCTAACATGCGTGGGTGGAGGAGGTCAACCGGTGAACTGCTTGGATTCTGCGTCTTCCAGCGCCTTTGTGATAAGGGGTTCAAGGTCGAGCCGGGCTTCGATCTCTTTCACCTTTTCGAGGTCCGCCTTGGTTTCGGGATGCTTCGGCACAAATAGAGAACAGCAGTCTTCGTAGGGTTCGATCGACGTCTCGAAGGTACCGATCTGCCTGGCTTCAGCGATGATCTCTTCCTTGTTGTGTCCGGCCAATGGTCTTAGCACAGGGAGCTGTGAGGCTTCTTCGATCGCTCGAATGTTTGAAAGTGTCTGTGAGGCGACCTGACCAACGTTTTCACCTGTGACGAGGGCGTTGGCTCCTTCCTTGAATGCGATGGATTCTGAGATTCGCAGCATGGCGCGACGGTAGAGGATAACCCTGTACGCAGGCGGCGCGTGGGTCATGATGTGGCGCTGAATCTCGACGAACGCGATCAAATGCAGGCTGGAACAGAACTGATGCTTCGTCAAGATACGGACGAGTTCTTCAGTATTTCGCTGAGAATTGCGGTCCGTGTATGGCTGACTGTGGAAGTGGACGAAGACGAGCTGCACCCCTCGCTTCATCACTCGGTAGGAGGCAACCGGTGAGTCGATGCCGGAAGAGAGCAGGGAGACGGCGCGTTCGCTGACCCCCACGGGCAGACCGCCGGGACCCGGGATCTTCTCCGTATAGATGAACGTACCCTGCCGCGAAAGCTCGATGAAGCAGGTAAGATCAGGCTGCGCCATTTTGACGTCGGCCTGGGATCGCTCCTGGATGTAGGCCCCTACATCTCGATTGACATCCTCGGAGGTCATCGGGAAGGTCTTGTCAGAACGTTTTGTGGCGACTTTGAAGGAGTCGAAACGGGCCTTTTGCACGATCGCCCACGCCGTCTCTCTCATGTCCTCTATTGTTGAACTGGTCTCCGTCGCCTCGGAGAAGTTTGCGATGCCGAAGACGCAGCGAAGACTGTCAACAATCGCCCCTCTTGGTGAATCTGGCAATATCGGGAGGAGGAGCCGGCCAGAGATACGACGCGGCTTGCCGTGAGGGATGTTCTTCAGGGCCTGTTCGATATTTCGGCACAACTGCTCTTCGAATCGTGCCCTGTTTCTGCCTTTTAGCCCGATCTCGTGATAGTGAATCAGGAAGATCTTATCCGCTTTGTGGTTCATAAGGTCTGGTCATCCTTCGATAGGTGTTTCAGCGGCTTGGAATATCAGAATTGACTCTCGGCTTGTCAAGTGCACGCAGCATATAGCGAATGTCGAAAACCGTTCGCCCGAAAAAGTTGATCGACGTCTCGCAGATTCATTCCTCAGGCGATTCAGCGTGGTCGGATTGAACTGGAGCCTTTCGATTTTCATTTTGCCGGTATCCTTCGAGCACGTATCTTGAGATGAATAGACGACCCTGACGCTTTGACTGGAGGTAGCTGCATGAACATCGGAACGCGCAAACAGCTTTTCATAGATGAACGTTTCGTCGAGACCTCAGAGGGACTCAGATTCTGCATGAACCCGCCACACCAACACCCAGATCCCGTGCTCGTAGGCGACCGGCCCTGGGAGAAGCTTGGCATTTGCAGCTACAATACCGTGATGAAGGAAGGGGACAGAGGGTTTCGGCTCTGGTATGGCGCGATGCTGAAGACAGGGCTTCCACAAGAGGGTGCGATTCGGCTGGGCTATGCGGAATCCGAGGACGGGCTTCACTGGACAAAACCCACACTCGGGCTCATCTCCTACGAAGGGTCCAAGGAGAACAATCTGGTCGCACCGCTTCAGGAGAGACAGAGCATGCAGGGGGCGACGGTCTACCGTGACGATCGTGCACCCGAGAAGGAACGCTACAAGCTCTGGAGCAAATTTCAGCCGACGGACAAACAGATCGAGGCGGGCGTGCTTCCGGGCCTCTGGGCCATGCGTTCGCCCGACGGACTCCATTGGGAGGAGTGCGAGGATCAACCCAATCCCAAGGACCAGCTGTGCGATACTCAGAACATGCTTTTCTGGGATGACCGGATAGGGGAATATGTAGGATATACAAGAGTTCGGGAGACACAGCGGCTCGAGGAAGCGGCCGTGGCCGAGGGGAAGGGAAAATACCGGTCCATGGGCCGCATCGCCTCTCCCGATTTCCGGACCTGGTCCAAGACACAGATCGTGCTAGAGGCCGATGCCGAGGATCTGAACATTCCGGTTCCCTATCAACGAGACGATCCCAGGCCCAACATCGACTATTATACGAGCTGCGCGATGAAGTATGTCGATGCTGAAGATGTTTACGTCATGATGCCCTCGGCCTTCTACCACTGGGGAGAAGAAGACTATCCCGCAACAATGGACATTCAACTGCTGACCAGCCGGGACGGAATTCAATGGGAGCGGAGGGGGGAGCGGAAGCCGTTCTTGAGACTAGGCTTCGACGGAGGCGCCGAGGCCGGAATGATTTTCGCGAACCCCTGGTTGATCCCGATGGGAAACGAACTCTGGCTCTACTACGTTGGCACATCCTACACGCACGGTTCCAAGGGAGGCGAGCTGGGGAGGAACGGCCTCTTTCTTTCAACGATGCGCCGAGATGGTTTCATCTCTTTGGATGCGGAGCACGGGGGTGGGGCATTCAGCACGCCAATCCTCGAGTTCTCGGGAGATCATCTGGAGGTGAATTTTGACGGGAGCGCGGGGGGATGGCTGAAGGTCGAGATCCAGGACGCCAACGGCAAGCCGTTACCAGGATATGCCCTATCGGACGCGGACGGCCTTCGGGGCAATGCAATTCATAAAACGGTGACCTGGCAAGGGAGATCGGAAATCGGCGGGCTGGCAGGTCACACGGTTCGACTGCGATTCGTCATGCGAGACGCGAAGCTCTACGCGTTCCAGTTTCAGGGACCATAGAAGCCGTCGTTCGTCGCAGAGTCGGCTGACGCATAGCCAGAAATGGATCCATATCAATGTCTAGTGCGCGCGCATGCCTGACCTGGGTGATTACCCTTTTCTGTATTTTCCTGCAGGAGGGCTGCGGGCCGTCTTTCAAGAAGATTCAGCTCCCTGCGACGAACAAGCTGAAGGCATCAGACGGATCTTCGAGCGACCACTTCGGTCTTGCGGTTTCCATCAGCGGGGAGAGGGCTATTGTCGGAGCGCACGGAGATGACGACAATGGAACCGAGTCTGGATCAGCTTATATTTTCAAGCGCGCAAGCTCCGGATGGGACCTGGAGACGAAGTTAGGCGCCATCGACGGCAAAGAATCCGATCGGTTCGCTCACGCTGTTTCGATGAGCGGAGATTGGGCAATCGTGGGCGCTCGAGGGGCGATTAGCAGGGAGAGGCAATCGGGTTTCGCCTACGTTTATTACCGTAGCAAGAAGGGTTGGATTCTGGACGAAAAACTCGTTTCCAGGGAGGGAGGCAGTTACGATTATTTCGGTTGTTCTGTCGACATCGAAGGAGAAAGGGCCATCGTTGGAGCCAAGGAGGCTGAATTCAACGGGGTTCATTCGGGATTGGCTTTTGTCTTCCAACGAGACGAATACGGATGGCAGGTCGAGGCAGTGCTGAGCCCAAATGAAAGGGAAGAGCAGGACTTCTTTGGGAATTCAGTCTCGATCAGCGGAGACAGGGCGATCGTCGGGTCTCACGGAGACGATGACAACAGACAGCAGTCAGGGTCTGCGTATATCTTCAGGTATACTGGAGGAGGGTGGGAGCTGGAGCAGAAGCTCCTGGCCAAAGATGGGACCGCACACGACGTGTTCGGACAATCCGTAGCCATCAGCGGTGGTACCGCTATCGTTGGAGCTCACGGAGATAGTGAGAACGGGAAGCGGTCGGGGTCGGCCTATGTCTTTGAGCGAACGAAGCGCGGCTGGATTCAGCGCAGCAAGCTGCTACCCCAGGATGGACGGTCAGACCACTTCTTCGGGATCTCTGTCTCGATCAGCGGGGGACGAGCCATCGTCGGTGCTCGAGGGAACGGTCACAAGGGAACGAAGACAGGGTCTGCTTATCTTTTTCGGCGGACGGAGCGGAAATGGACACTCCAAGCAAAGCTGGTCGCCGCTGATGCGGCGAGGATGGACTATTTTGGACAGGCCGTGTCGATTGGCGATGGGCATTTTATCGTCGGTGCCCACGGAGATGATGACAACGGGTCCTGGTCAGGATCAGCATACGTATATTAGATCGTCTCTCTCTATCTCGCCAAAGCCGGGTACCGGGATAGGTAGATAGGTTACAGGGATCTTACGGTTTGGGGGCGACGCTGGGTCGCCCCGGGAAATCAAAACACGGGTACCGGGTACCTCAAAATCTTTGTTCGTGAATCGCAAATCGTCTTCGGGCGAACCTTGTGTTCGCCCTCGCTATTTCATCAGCCAATCACTTATCCGCACACGCCCTCCCGACCCAGTCCGCAACAACCCCCGCCAGTTCCTCCAACACCTCTGCTTCTGACCTTCCCGACCGTTTGAGGACCTTGAACGAATGGTCGGCCGTGTCCAGCATGTGAAGCGTCGCCTTCTCTCCAAGCTCCTTGCAGACGGGCTGGAGCAGTTCCGGCTCAGAGAGGCGGTCACGCGTCCCCGCAAGGAACAGCATCGGGATCGTCACACGGGACAGGTGTTCGGCGCGGTCTGTTGCCGGTTTTCCGGAGGGATGGAGCGGGAAGCCGAAGAAGACGATGCCTCTGACGGCCGGCAGGGGGCTTCCTGAAGCTGCGAGCGAGGTCATTCGCCCGCTCATGGAGTGTCCGCCGGCGAAGAGCGGCAGGTCTGGAGCGGCATTGCTCGCGGTCGATATGGCGGAGCGTATTGTTTCCAGGAGCACGGGCCTCGAGTTGATCCGCCGGCGCCCCTCTTCTGTGTAGGGAAATTGGTAGCGGAACGTTGCGATCCTTGAGTCCGATAGTGCCTGGCTGAGATTCTCGAGGAGAGGGCTGCGCATCGTGGTGCCCGCGCCGTGCCCGAGCACGAGCAGTGCGATCGCGTCTTCCGGCTTGAGGAGTAACGCGGAGACTTCCCCCTTTTCCTGAGTCGCGACGAACTTCGTTTCTACCGGATTCGAGCTCATCATTCAGGATGATCTATGACGTGATCCCAAGCACGTCGTCGATTTCCGCTTGATAGCCGTAGACCTCGCAGCTTTCGACTTCCTCCATTTTGACCGCCCTTCCGGCCAGGGAGGATTCCAGAATCGCGTAGAGGGCCGCGACATCCTTTAACGCATCCTCGCCGCCCACCTCGACCTCCCTTCCGTTCAAGACGGCCTCGGCCAGTTCGTGATACTCGATGGCGATGATCTTCCCGTCGACGTCTGAATCGTCTGCGGTGATTCCAGTCGGGAAGAGGTGTTCCTCGAGCGGACTCAGGGCGAATCCGTCGGCGGATTCCAGCAGTTCCTCCTGGCTCATCTCTTCGCCCGCCAGGTTCATGGAGACGCGGTCTCCCCTGCCTCCAAACCCCTCTATGGTTCCCTTGTCGCCGCAGATGCGTTGAAGGGTTATGGAGGTCTTCCCGCCAATGCCCATGATCCAATTCACGGCGACCCCACTCCGCATCCTGAAGATGGCCAGGGACATGTCTTCCGCATCCGCGGGCACTTCTGACGCCATGGATTCGAACCGCTTTTGGTAGAAGGCATGTGGCGAATGGAGCGATTCGGGCTTTTTTCTAATAGGCTCGAGCAGTCTTGCGTCGCCGTAGACTTCTTCGATCTCACCGAGTTGATAGCGCACCATGTGGGCGTAGTGGACACCTACATCCAACAGCGGTCCGCCGTTGACCTTGCGATGCCTCCAGGGTGTGATCAGAATCGTGTTCCCAGGCCTGGCGTGGTGAAACATGGCAGCATATGGTTTCCCGATAGCGCCGTTCCGAAGGAGGTGATTGACGAGTCTGGCGGAGGGGTCACGCTGATAGTTCTCAGCGATCGAGAGGATTCGTCCGGTCCGTTCGGCGGCGTCCATCATCTTTCTGCAGCCCCTCACCGTAATCGCCATCGGCTTTTCGACCATCACGTTTAGGCCAAGGTCGAGCGCGTTGCAGACGACGTCGTGGTGCGTCGAGGGATCGGTGACGATGTCCACCGCGTGAAGGTCAGAGACACTGTGGACCATGGCCTCGAGGTCGGTGAAGATGTCTACTTCCAGGTCGAGAAGCTTCTTGACCTCGGAAGCGGCCATTTCGGCATTCTCACGCTTGATGTCGCAGAGGGCACAGAGCTCGACGTTGTTGAACGGGCTCTGAACCAGATGCCTCAAGCCGAGCATATGACGGTTTCCCATCCCACCGCAGCCGACCAAGCCCAGTCTGATTTTGTCCATCATGATCTCCTGTTGCGAGAACGGTTCATAGATTGTGCTCCGAAAGAAACGCCTGAATTGCCCGATTGACGGCGACGGATTGCTCCAGTTGAACGAAATGACCCGATCCCTCTATTACCACCAGACGGGACCCTGGGACAAGGTGCGTGATCTCTTCGGATCTGAGCAGCGGAGTGGAGGCATCCTGTGTAGCTCCGATGACGAGGACGGGCTGGCTGAGCGTGGGCAGATCATTCCGAAAATCCAGGTCGCGGTAGTTCAACACGAGTCGCAGAGCCACTTCTTCCGGGACTTTCAGCATCTGTGATTTGATCCAGTCGACCAGGTCGGGATCAGACCCGGAAGGGAACCATCCCGGAAAATAACATTCAAAGGTGGCTTGATAGCCCTGGTCGGCGCTTTCCTCAGCGATCCGGTTGGAGATCAGGGCGTGTTCAGGGTCTGCCGCTGTTGTCGCCACGAGAACGAGACCGGCTACATCCCCGGGGTGGGTGACGGCGAGTTGCTGGGCGACCATGCCGCCCATCGAGTGACCGATGACCACCGCGGGTCCGAAGTCCAGATGCTGGATCACGGCGTGGAGATCGTCGGCAAGGCGTCTGAGCGTATAGCCGTGCTCCGGCACGCTTGAATCACCGTGCCCCCTGAAATCCAGTGCCAGGACCCGATGGTCGGGTTCCAGGAGGGGGATCTGTTCCCGCCAGAACGACCGGTTGCACAACCACCCGTGCAGCAGCACCACCGGCTTGCCCCTGCCTGTAAGCGCGCAAACGAGACATACGTCGTCTCCTACTGTGACGTGGAAAGTTGAAGGCATTCGACTGCGATCCTTGACAAGGGCTTCTCGTTTTGTCTCCTTGTAGACCCGAAATACGCTTGATTCCTGTCAGTGGCTAATTCTCAGGAAGGGATTGCGTGGAACTCGGATACAGCACATACGCGATGAAATCTGCGGATGTTTTCGAGGCCCTGCCCCGAATTCGGGAGATCGGCTACGATGCCGTCGAAATCATGGTTGCAGATGAATGGCCTACGGCCCCCGACAAACTGAGTGCCGATACTCGCGAAAGGCTCGCAGCTCTGGTCGCGGACCAGGGCTTTCCGCCCCCTGTCCTTTTCGGCCCGGTTGACACCTGCGCCTCCGGGGAAAAACGGCCTGCGATGCTGGAGCGGTTTTCGAAGTACTGCACCCTTGCCCGGGATCTGAATTTCGGAGATGAGCCTGTTGTCGTCACGACCACGTTGGGCGGAAAGGGCCCGGACTGGGCCACCGATAAGGAGCAGATTGCGGACTGTCTGATGGAGCTCGCTGATCTGGCGGCCGGGATGGATACGATTCTGACGATTGAGCCACACGTAGGAAATCCGTTAGATAGCCCGGAAAAGGCCGCGTGGCTCATGGAATATACAAATCACGCTCACCTCAAGCTGAATTTTGACTACAGCCACTTCTGGGTTCAGGGGATGGATCTGGAACAGAGTGCAAAGCTGTGCCTGCCCTATTCCGCACACATCCACATCAAAGATGGAGTCATGGAAGACGAAAAAGTGAAGTTCCTCCTACCGGGCAATGGCGAACTGAATCTGAAGGCCTATCTCCAGCTCCTTCATGACGCGGGTGTGCGCGTTCCCGTTACCGCCGAGGTGAGCGGGATGGTCTCGAACGCACCGGGCTACGACCCGTGGGAGGCCGCGAAATTCTGCTATCGTGCTTTGAATGATGCGCAGCCCTGAGACGCCCTGTCGGTGCCCCCATCCGGCCTCTTATAGGAGATCCAATGTCGTCTAACAAGCCCAAACGGAAATTCCTTCTGACGAACGACGATAGCGGCGATTCGCCACTGCTGCCATTTGTGGTCGAGGTCCTGAAAGAGAGAGGTGACCTGACGATCGTGGTCCCGAAGGAGGAACGGAGCTGGTCCTCGAAATCGATCACGCGCTACGGGACCCTTCATCTTGATCCGATTTCGCTCGACGACGGCAATGCGTATAGCCTGGATGGAACCCCTTCTGACTGCGCCAACCTGGGTATCTATCATCTGTTCGATGACAAGCCCGACCTGGTCGTATCGGGGATCAACCTGGGACTGAACGCGGGACTCGGGGCGTTTCTAGCATCAGGAACCGTTGGGGCGTGTCTCGAAGCGAACATTGCTGGCCTACCCGCTGTCGCACTGTCGCAGAAGCTGAGTAAGACCTTGTTCAGGGATTGGGCGAAGCATCGGAGGATTCCGGAAGGGGAGCTGGCGAGATTGCGAGATCAGATCCACAGCCATCTGGAGCAGGTATTCGGATATCTATACGATGTGGAGGGGTTCTGGAATCGACCCGTGATGTGGAACGTGAACTTGCCCGATCAACCCGCAGCCGATTGCAGGGTCATTCTCACATCACTCGCTCCAAAACTCTACGGTTCCTGCTTCAAGGGAGAAGGCAATCGCTTCACCCACGAGGTCGATTTTTTTCTGGAGTGCGGGCAGGGAGACACGGATGCGGAGGTGGTTGAACGCGGTCACATCAGCGTTACGAGGGTGGATATCCGTGAGCTGGGCCGATCAGGAGGGTCCGCGTAAGCGTTCCGCAACACGCAATCAAGGAACGATGCAGGCCCGGGTCACCTTCGTCGGGTCGCCCTCGCGCCTTTGCCATTCCGCCTGCTCGAAGGCTTCATCGACGTCCTCGAGCTTGTAAGTGTGGGAGATGATCTTGTCCAGCGGATATTTGTCGACGTTTTTTTCCAGGAAGGAGATCGCCTTGGGGATGACCGACGGGTCATAGTGGACGATGCCCTGGATCTGCTTGAACCCCATGGCGAAGGTTGAAGCGTCGAGGTTCAAATCGCCGGGTGAGATGTTTCCGATTTCCAGGTAGATTCCGCCGCTCTTCAGCATCTCCAGACCCTCTGGGATCACCTGGGGATAGCCAACGAAGTCGCAGACGATGTCGGCCCCGCGGGATCGCGTGAGGTCTTTGACGAGGTCGACACGTTCTTTCACGGTTTTGTGGTCCTGGAGGCTGATCGTGTGCGTCGCACCGAATTCCACGGCCAGCTGGAGGCGGCCGGGATGTTGATCGACGACGATTATCCGGTCCGCACCCATCTCTCTGGCGACGGAGGTGGCATTCAGACCGAGTCCGCCGGCCCCCTGGATGACCACGCTGTCTCCGACGCGCAGCCCGACCCTTTGAAGCCCGTAGATGACCTGGGAGAGGGCACAGTTTAGCGGGGTCAGGATCTGGTCGCTGAGCGTGTCGGGGACCTTGAAGACGAAGTGGTTGGGCTTCAGATAGTAGTAATCGGCATAGGCACCCTTAAAATGGGGCCACACCTCCGGGGAACGGGACGCATGAAACCGGTTCGGGCATGCGGGTCGCAGCCCTTCGAGGCAGGTCGGGCAGCGGTTGCAGGGAAAAAAGTAGCAATAGGTGACGCGGTCTCCCTCTTCCAGGGGGGCGCCGAGGGAATCGGTCGAAATGCCCTCGCCCAGCTTCTCGACCCGTCCGACCATCTCGTGGCCCATACAGCGACCCTCAGCGTCGAGACTGAGTCGCGGTTCCTGCTCGCCCCGCCAGACGTGCAGGTCGGAACCGCAGACCCCGCCTGACAGGATTCGAATGAGAATTGCCCCGGGCTCCGGGTCCGGCACGTCATACTCCCGAATCTCGAACGGGCCAAAATACTTTTTCAAGAAGACGACGCGCCCTTTCATTGTCTTTAAGCCCCAATCAGGTTATTATCCGTTTTTCTTCTCTCTGGGATTCGGCCTAATTCACGTCGTGGGAAATCGGAAAGCAACAAGCGCTCATTCGCTTGCCGATGAGATAGGAACCGAACATTTGAATCTGCTCGAAAGTCCCGGAGGCGATGCTCATATACTCGCCCGTAACCCCGATGTCTGTGTATATGCGTATACCGAGAACCGATCGGAAGCCTTGATTTCCAGGTTCGTAGAAAGGCGACATGAAGCTGGGGTCCCTACCAACATCCATGAAGGGGAATTGGTATCTCGTGAGCTTGATTTTCTGGATAGTCGGCACGTTTCCCATAGGTCGACTCCTTGCAGGGCTTTGAATTAGTCGGTGATTCCGATGACGCAATCGTCGTCATCTGTAACGAAAGGAGCAGGATGATGGAGTTCGCTCAGCCCGTCGTCGATGTAGCGATTATGTGCAGCGATTTCGAAGCGTCGCTTCATTTCTATCACGAATGCCTGGGCCTGGAGATCGTCCACGAGACGAACATCTCAGACGAGGTGGCGACGAAGTTCGGACTCGCCCCCCGGGGATTTCATCAAGTGAGGGTTCGGGCGGGCGAGACGGTGATCAAGCTGATGGAGATCGAATCCCCGCCGCCTCCGCCTCAAGAAGATCTCAGGTCGGGTGTTCGCTGGCTGAGTTTCTACCTGAAAGATATAAGGGAGACGGTCGGCGAGCTCAAGGAAAAAGGGGTCACGTTCCTTTCCGAGCCTGCACCTCCGCCAGACTCGCCGGGTCTGGCCGTTGCGCAGGGTCCGGACGGCGTCCTGATCGAATTTCTGCAGAGGTAGATGGGGGAAGCTGATTTGAATGCGTCGGAAGGAGGACGGCCGCGCCCTCGAAACTTCCGTCCCGAAGTGCCTCGAGGGCGATGTTCGTGTGGTCCAGCGGGTAGGTGTGGACCCGGGTCTTGATAGGAATTCGAGGGGCCAGGTCAAGGAATTCGGTCCCGTCGGCACGCGTCAGGTTGGCGACCGATTTGATGGACCGCTCTTCCCAGAGCAGGTCGTAAGGGAATGCCGGGATCTCCGACATGTGGATGCCGGCACAGACGACGATGCCCGCTTTGTCGACCGCCTCTAGGGCGACCGGGACGAGGGCGCCCACGGGCGCGAATATGATGGCCGCATCCAGGCTCTCAGGAGGGCTCTCGTTGGAGTCGCCCGCCCACGACGCGCCCAGTTCTCTCGCAAATTTCTTCGTAGACGGCGACCTGCGCGACGATATGGGCCGCGGCGCCAAAGCCGTAGAGACCGAGCCTTCGGGCATCTCCAGCCATTCGCAGGGCGCGATAGCCAATCAGCCCGGCACAAAGCAGGGGGGCGGTCTCCGAGTCCGATTGCGCTCCGGCAATCGGGAAGCAGTAGCGATGGTCGGCGACTGCATATTCCGCATAGCCGCCGTCGATCTGATAGCCGGTAAACCTTGCCTTCTCGCAGAGGTTCTCACGGCCTGACGAACAGTAGCCACAGGATCCGCAGGTCCAGCCCAGCCAGGGCACACCGACGCGCTGCCCCGCCGACATATCCTCCACCTCTTTTCCAACCTCTACGACCGTACCCACGATTTCGTGACCCAGAACGAGGGGGGCTTTGGCTGTTTGAGATCGCCATCGCGGACGTGCAGGTCGGTCCTGCATACGCCGCACGCGCCAATCTTGATCAGGATTTGTCCATCGCCAGGGCTTGGGAGGTCGCACGGCTGGAGGGGCTCATTTACCTCCTGGAGCACCATGGCGTTCACATTCAACCTTTCGCTGTGACCTTCTCGGGATTCTAAAGGGGACTACGGTTTTTCGCGGTCGAGGTGGTACTTCCGATAGAGATGGCGAAACTGATCATAGCTGAGTCCGAGATGTGACGCTGCCTGCCTCTGGTTCCACCCTGCACTTCGCAAGGCTTGTCTGAGCAGCCCGAGTTCGAAGGTTTCGACCTGCTTTTCAAAGCCCTGTTCGGATGCGTCAGGCGTTTCGCCGGCGACTTCGGGAGGGAGGTCTCCAGGCTGGATGGTATCGGACGCGGCAACGCAGGCTGCGCGTTCGACGGCGAACTTGAGCTCACGAACGTTCCCTGGCCAGGAGTAGGCGAGTAGTCGGTCAAACGCAGCCTTCGAGATGGCGTGCGCGATGGGACCCGCGACTTCTTTGCTGATTTCGGCAACAAAAAATTCGGCGAGCGGCCTGATATCTTCACGCCGTTCTCTGATGGGGGGAATGCGGATGACTTCGAACCGGAGCCGGTCGTAGAGGTCTTCCCGGAACTTTCCACTCGCGATTTCCTGCTCCAGGTCCGCGTTGGTTGCAGTGATAATCCGTACATCGACGGGGATGGGCTTCGGGCTGCCCACCCTCTGGACTTCGTTGTACTCGATGGCCCTGAGGACGTTCTGTTGAAACTCCGGAGAGGTGTTCGCAATTTCGTCCAGAAAGAGGGTCCCCCCGTCCGCAGCCTCGAACCGGCCGGGACGGGCCTCATCGGCGCCAGTAAAGGCGCCTTTTTCGTGTCCGAAGAGTTCACTTTCCAGCAGGGTGGAGGACAATGCTGCACAGTTGACCTTTACGAACGGGCGGGTTTTGCGAACGCCACCGAAATGGATTGCGCCGGCCACAAGCTCTTTTCCCGTACCACGTTCCCCCAGAACCAGGACGGGCCGGGGGATGGAGGCGATTCGTTCGGCCTGCTGCAGCACGTTCTGCATGGCCGGGCTGGCGCTGACCGTCTGGTAACGACTGCCGAACTCGTCCCTGTAGAATCGATTTTCACGATCCAGACTGTCCACCTGCTCGCGAAGTTCGGCATTTTCTCTGAGGACCGAGAGCATCCGATCGAGTTTCTCGAGTCCAAGTTCCAGCTTCTCATCCAGATAGAAATCTTTCTCGATAAAATCGGTGGCCCCGAGTCTGAGCGCGGAGACTGCGGTGTCGATCGTCCCTTTTCCGGTCAGGATGATCACTGGGAGGTCGGGTGCCAGCTCTCGCGTCTGTCTGAGGATCTCCAGACCGTCAGGCTCGTCGGGTCCGAAATCCAGGTCGAGAATGGCCAGGTCCACTTCTGAGGCGTGCCTGCGGAGGAAGGCGACAGCTTCTCTACCACTGCGGAAGGCGTGTACACTTCGCTCTTCGGACTGAAGGCTTCGTGAGAGCGCGTTCAGTACCTCAGGCTGGTCGTCCGCAATGAGGATATTGGTTTTCATGGATTACAGCGTTGGAGGCTCAGTCGACAAACTCTTCGGCTTGCAGACGAAAGGAAGGGTCCTGGAAAGCAATGCCGCGCTCTTCAGGGGCGATTTCGAAATCGATCGGCAGGTCCATTCTGAAAACAGTTCCGGAATCCTGGTTGCTCGATGCTCGGAGGTTCCCGCGATGCCCGGCCACGATCCGTGCAGCGATGCTCAGACCGTAACCGCTCCCTTTTTCTTTCGTGGAGTATCCGGGGTCAAAAATTTTCTTCTGCGCGGCTTCAGGAATTCCTGGACCGTCGTCTTCGATTTCCACGAAGACCGTATTCTGATTCGCATCGTATCCGGTTCTGACGGATACCTTACCGCCTTCAGGAGCAGCCTCCAGGGCATTCATGATCAGATTCGTAAAGGCCTCATGAAGGGCCCCGGCATCGGCCTTGACCTGAGGGATCTTGGGCTTTGATTTGAAGCTCACTTCCTTCGCCCCCTTCTGGCTGGAAAGGGATCGCGTGACCCTTTCGGCGAGTTGAGCTACATCCACGAGACCGGGATTCATGGTCTCCTGCTTCATGGATCTGAGGTAGGCAACCCAATCATCATAAATATGCTCCTGCTCGGCAGCGATCTCCTTCAGTTCATCGAGATCATCGCCGCTGGGGGGCTGGTTTCGAATGAAGCGACGGGTCCGACTCCCCGCGATGCCCATAAGGTTCTTTATCTGGTGACCGCGCGTGTAAAGGCTTTCGTAGACCTGGACCCTGCCCAGATCGGTGAGTTCCCTTGAGAGCTTAGCCAGCACGGACGCAGAACGGACTCCGAACTCATCGATGATGGAGGTGTATTCCTGTTCCATCTCTGCGACGTCCATCCTGTCAAAAAGGAGGCGTGCGAGGTTTCGATAGGGAAGCGTGTAGTCGGGTTCCAGATGGATCGCGATTTTGAATTCACCGAGCGCGGGGATCGTCTGACCGTCCTCCATCAAGAGGACGCCCAGATTGTTGTGACCTGGAGCGAAGAGGGGGTCTTCCTTCAGCCCGCGCCTGTAAACCACGATGGCTTCTTCCCTGTTTTCAGGCAGGTCGTCAAGCAAGCTTCCCAGCAGAAAACAGGCTCGCTGGAGGTCGGCACAGGGTCGCCCCTCATCTGATGTGCGGAGTACCTCCTTCAGGGCCTCGATTGCCAGCTGGCGACCATCAGATCCCGGGGCGCCCCCCGCGGCGTGGAGGAGCGCCAGCTGGAACCTGGCACCAGGGTGATCGGGATCGACCTCTGTAGCAATCTCGAACTGTTCGTGAGCTACCTCGACCTGGCCGTTCTTCAATGCAGATAGGCCGAGCTTGATTCGAAAGTCGATATCCATCGGGTCCAACTCCACCAAGCACTCGAAGCAACTCATTGCCCGCTCCCATTCCTGCATCATATAGTAGACGACTCCCAGATTGTGAAGGGCGTGAATAGATTCTTCATCTGCGCTCAGTGCATCCTGATAGGCCGCTTCTCCGGCCTTAAGGCGATCTCCATTTACAGCCTTGTCCCCCTCCAGACAACGTTCTCTGGATTCCGCGTTCCGCGACTCGGGGAAGTCATCACGGAGCCCCATCTGAGCTGTCGGAGTAAGAGAGCGGTCCTTCGCTTTTTCTGAATCCATGATACCCTAGTTTCCGTAATCAGGAAGAGGCCTACCCGGTCTGCAGCCCGATGCGCTGAAACCGCCCCTTTAACTGCTGCCGCGCGCGAAAGATCCACGTCTTGACTGTCCCGATGGGGACGTGAAGCACGCGAGTGATCTCTTCGTAGGACCGGTCCCTGAAGTAGTGAAGCCATACGGCGGTTCGATACCGCTCCGGGAGGTTGTTGATCTCCCGGATCACGAGGTCGCGGCGCTCCTTTTGTTGCAAGAGTTGCTCCGGGTCAAGCTCAAGTGCCCGAGGCAAATTGAATGCGGCACGAGATTCTGCCTCAGGGTCACCACTGCACGAGAAGCGTGCCCTTTCTCTCTGAAGGGCCCGCTGATCCGATCGACAGACGTTCAGAGCAATCTGTATGAGCCACGTTGAGAACGCCGCCTCTCCCCGGAAGGTATGCAGCGCCCGAAAGGCACGCAGGAAGGTGATCTGAACCAGGTCCTCCACTCTGTCGAATTCGGTGGTGTGGCGTGTAACAAAGGCCTGGACGTGAGCGTGATGGGCATTGTAGATGGCCTTAAACGCCTTCCGGTCCCCATTCAGTGTTCTGCGTATGGAGTCATCGATCATTGATCCGGTTCTCCTTTGATACGCGGTCAATACTCCGAATCCCGGGTGAGGAGCCTGTAGCCGATGTAGAGGAGAATGATCGGGACGAGGAGCTTGACCATGAGCCACAACAGTCCGATAATCGACCCGATGAGGAAGAAGAGGACGCTGATCGCAAGAACACCGCCGATGACCACGAACAGGATGCCAAGGATTTTCGCAAGCATGGTCGCCACCTTTTGAGATGTTGTCGGAGAGAAAGATAAGGTTTGCAATGTAGTACGCTTCTCTGCCTGTCGATCTTCTACTGTTCCGTTTCGTCGATCATCATGAAGAGCTCATAATGGTTGTATAATTAGAGTTCATCCACCGGCCTGGCTTGATCCTTCTCTTCAATGCGCTCGATTTCAGTCATGCGGTAAACCAGGAGCCCGGAATCGGACACGCGGACTTCTGCGTGACCGCGTGCAGCGAGCTCACGGAGGATTTCTTCTGCCGTGTCGACCGTCATCCGACCGTCGGTCGCCGCTTCGAGCACTGTCAGGCTTCCCCCTTTGTCGCGGGCCAGTCGGAGGAGGCGGTTCTGGTCATTTGCATATCGACGGCGATCGGCAGACCGGTGCAGGAGGTGCCCTGCAAACCAGAAGAGCTGGGCCGTCGCGACTAGGAACAGGCCGACGCTGAGCGCCTGAAGATCCCACCCCTGGGTAAGGTGGGTCAGGGTGATGGCAATCATGATCAGTCCGCCGAGGCATTCAAGGGCGCCAACGCCCTTGAAAAGATAACCGAACAGGTATCGCATGGCGCAGCTCCCATCTGCGGCGAGGTCTGAAAGTCGTGTGGGTAGACCGGTCAATCCTGCTTCCATCTTCGGTCGCCCCGACGGCCAGACCCCTTTGATCGTGTTCTCCATTCGGCGGAGTTCGCCGACGATCTCCCCGACGATTCTGGGGACCTCATTCATCGGTCCGTCCCAGTTTCTGCTTCAGGGCCTTGAGTTCAGCTTCGACAGATCCCTTGTGCTCGAGCTTCTCGAACGCGTCTTCGAGCGATGGCCGAGAGCCCGATATCTCTTCGTGGGCATCGGCTTCGGCCTCTTCGGTCTCCACCCTCCGGCGAAACCTCTCGAAATTGGAGACGGCGTCGTTTCCGATTCCCGACATGCCCTTGGCGATCCGCTTGCGGGCGTCGGCGGCCTGGCTCCTCGCGATGAGCGTGCCCTGTCTCATACGTGCCTCGTCGAGTTTGGCCTTGAGTTGTGCCAACTGCTGCTTCAATTGCTCCGAAGTCGTTTGGCTCTCGGCGAGTGCTGCACTAAGGTCTGCTGCAGCACGTTCCGCGACCCCCTTTCGCTCGAGGGCGCGTCTGGCCAGGTCGTCTTCGCCCGACTTGACGGCAAGCTCTGCCTTGCTCTGCCAGAGATCAACCTGGTCTCTTTTCTCCAGACAATGCCGTTCCAGACGCTTCTCACTGGCCACGGCCGTTGCGACGGAGGCCGTGGCCTTGTTCACGGCCTCCTCCATTTCTAGGATGATCTGCCGAATCATCTTTTCCGGGTCCTCGGCTCGGTCCAAGAGGTCGTTGATGTTGGCCTTGACGATATCTGCCATGCGTGTAAAGACTCCTCTGGACATGGGTCACTCCTCTGATTGAGATCTCATTCTTGCGATGTGGTGGACAGCCTTCGTCCATCGCAAGATCTGTGCCGGACCGCTCCTCGAGCGGTGACATTAGTACAAGTCATAGACTATACTTTAATTTACGCAAAAATGTTCAAGATTGGATCCAGGAAACTGTTGGTGAAAAACACCCATCCAGAAGGTGAAAACTCCCAACCTGAGTCGGCGTCCGAGACACCCCCCCTGACATACTAATGTTTTGTATTTCCTCTGTCAGGCAGTTTGTCAGAGTTCTGGGCATCTCTTGCCAATCGCGGTGTAAACGCTTATTATTTAGACCCCTACCTGATCTCTCCATCTCTCGTTCCCGTTTCTTTATGATCGCACGCTCCATTCTCCGACTCTGTCTCGGACTCCTGCTCCTTCAGATGGCTGTGGGGGAAGCGGCGGGGCTTTCGCTCGTTTATGAGGTGCGCAAGGGGGATTCTCTGTGGTCGATCGCTCGTCTGTATCAAATGAGCGTCAAGGAGATCAAGCTCCTGAACAAGCTCAAGGGCGACCGGGTGTACCCCGGACAGGTTCTGAAACTGGGCAATAACCCGGATGAGATTGCGGCCCCGAACGGCCCCTACTATTGGCGAAAGCCTCGCGTTCAGGCGCAGCAGAGCCAGCGCTACCTGGAGCGATCCACCTGGAGCCCGCTCAAAGATTACCGGCATGCCCGCACCCTCCTGAAGGCGCTCGATGCAGAGGTTCGGTCAAAGCTGGTGCGAAACCGAAGTCGGCGGCTTCCCCTTTCGGGTTGGAAGATCGTGCTCGATCCTGGACACGGAGGCATCGACCCAGGCGCTATTGTTTCGAATCGGGCCGGAAAGGTGCCGGTTTATGTCGTGGAGGACGAGTATGTCTACGACATCGCCCTCCGGGTCTATGAGAGGTTGAAATTTCTTGGCGCAGATGTAATGCTGACGGTGATCAGTCCAAACCACCTCATTCGCGAGAATCTCCAGGCCGTGATCACCTTTGTTCACGAACAGAATGAGGTGTATAATGACGAACGGATCAACCGGAAGCATTCGGAGGGGGTGAGGCCCGGCGGCCGAAACCTGGCGCAGCGTGTGAGGATCGCAAACCGATTCTTCAAGAAGGCGCGCCGGGGCAAGAGTCTCTTTGTCTCGCTCCACGCGGACAACAGCCCGGAAAGACCCAAAGGTCCACTCGCGATTTACCTGAAGCGAAAGGGAAAGGTGGACCAGAAATCGCGACAGTTTGCTCAGGTCATGCAGAAGGCCCTGGATCAGCCGAACCTCCCGGCGCAGCTAAAGGGCCGAAGCCTGGGCGTCCTGAGAAACAACAAGGCGCGCGCAGAAATCCTGGTGGAAATTCGCAATGTGCACGATATGGGCGAGGCGTGGGCCCTGAGGTTCCACAAGAACCGTCAGAAGGACGCAGACAGGATTGTGAAAGGTATTCGGAATTACGTGGAGGGAAGTTGAGATGAAGCTTGAATGCCAGACGACGTGGAATTATTGCGTTTTTTCAGAAGCGGAAGCGCACGCATAACGCTCAAGCAAGTGGACCCGATCTCCCACCTGGATCTTACCCGCCTTCAAAACCCTGCAGGTCACTCCACCACACCAACGCTGATTCAGGGCGGCGCAGAGCCCGACGTGGACCTCATCCGTGCGGTAGCACGGCGTTGTCTCTCCGCTGACTCCAAGTAGTAGGGTCCCCACGCGCAATAACTGCCTGTTGTTTCCTCCAGGCAAACGCCTTCCACCGTTCGCCCACCGAGCGGTCCAGCCAAGAGCCGAGGGATCCCACCTCATTCCAGATTTTGAGGATTGAGGCCGTCCAGGGCCTTTGGGAGAAACAGGCCATCCTTTCTGATCAGCGTTCCGTCGAAATAGATCTCACCACCCCCATACTGTGGGGTCTGGATCATCACCATATCCCAGTGTATGCTCGAGCGGTTTCCGTTATCGGCCTCTTCGTAAGCCTTGCCGGGGGTAAAATGAAAGGAGCCGGCAATCTTCTCGTCGAAGAGGATGTCGAGCATCGGGATGTTGATGTGGGGGTTGAAACCAATGGCGAATTCCCCGATGTATCTCGCGCCGTCATCCGTGTCGAGGATCTCGTTCAACTTTTCCGTATCGTTCGAATCGGCATCAACGACCTTTCCGTTCTTGAACTCGAGATGAATGTCGTTGAATTCGATCCCGTGGTAGAGTGTGGGCGTATTGAAACGGACGGTTCCGTTCACGGACGCTCTCACAGGTGCTGTAAAGCACTCCCCGTCCGGGATATTTCTTCGCCCGGCGCACGGAATGGCCGGGATGTCTTTGATACTGAAGTTCAGGTCTGTTCCCTCTCCGAGGATGTGAATTTCGTCGGTCTCCTCCATCCTCTCCTTCAACGGCACGATCGCATCTTCCATCTTCGCATAATCGAGGGTGCAGACGTCGAAGTAGAAGTCTTCGAAAGCTTCTGTGCTCATCTTGGCCATCTGTGCCATAGAAGACGTTGGCCACCGCAACACAACCCATTTGGTCCTGGGCACACGAAGATCGAAATGCACCGGTTTTAGCCACAGATCTTCGTAGACGTGCATCACCTTGGTTTCGATGTCAGACATTTCCGCGATGTTATGGCTGCCACGAAGCCCGATGTAGGCCTGCACCTGTTTCATCCGATAGGCCTCGTAGTCTGCAATTCGCTTCGTACCTTCCACGTCTCCGGCACGGATCAGCTCCCGCTGGATTCGATTCGTCTTGCTCGAGATCATCGGGATCCCCTCAGCCCGCCGAACCGCTCGGATGAGTGCGATGACCATGTCTTCCGGAATGTCGAAGGTCTCTATCAAGACAGACTCGCCCGCCTGCACCTGGGTAGAATGACGGACGAGGAGGTCAGCGAGTTTGTTGAGGCGTGGATCCTGCACGAATCGATGTCCTCCCGGCTCTCGTATCGGGGCCAAATCCTCAGAATTTTCGCAGAATAAGATCGTAATATCCGCTACATAATCGATGTAACATAGCGGTCCGGATTTGGCTGTGTCAACCGAAATCGCTCTCGAATGTCGCTGAGCGGTCAAAGGGTTTCTGTTGACAGGGCACGAGAGACTCACCATCATAACCACGTAGCCGAACGAGGGTAAAGACAGCAATCCGATCGGAGGGTTTTGATGGCGACTCGATACGATGCGATTGTGATCGGCACCGGACAATCCGGCCCGGCACTGGCCGATCGATTCGATCAAGAGGGTCTGAAGGTGGCCGTGATCGAGCGGCATCTGTTTGGAGGTACCTGTGTAAACGTGGGCTGTATCCCGACCAAAACGCTGGTCGCGAGCGCCCGTGCCGCTCACGTGGCGAGGCGGGCCGAGGACTTCGGGGTCATCTTGGACGGGCCCGTGAAGGTGGATATGAAGCGGGTAAAGGCCCGCAAGGATGAAATTTCCGGATCTTCGAACCGAGGCGTGACGAGCTGGATGGAGGGTCTGGAGAATGTTCGGATATACCGAGGACACGGCCGCTTCGTGGATTCCAGCAGAGTTCAGGTGGGAGAGGACGTGTTGGAGGCAGACCGGATCTTCGTGAATGTGGGGGCACGCGCCTTTGTGCCGGAGATTCCGGGCCTTGCAGAGGTAGACTACCTCACCAACTCCGGTATGATGGAAGTGGATTTTCTACCCGATCATCTCATGATTGTCGGTGGGAGTTACATCGGACTCGAGTTCGGGCAGATATACAGACGGTTCGGGAGCAAAGTGACGGTGATCGAACGGGGGCCCCGAATCATTTCACGAGAGGATGGAGATGTCTCGGAGGCGATTCGTGAGATTCTCGAGAAGGAGGGGATCGGAATCCTGTTTAACGCAGAGATCGAGCGGGTTGAGAAACAGGGTGAGGAGATCGTGGTCCACATGAAGGGGGAAGCGGGGCAGTTTCAGGTGAAGGGGTCTCATCTGTTGATCGCTGTGGGTCGACGTCCCAACACGGGCGACCTGGGTTTGGGCAACGCCGGCGTGGAGGTGGACGATCGCGAATTCATTCGGGTAGACGATGAGCTGAGAACGAATGTAGCAGGAATCTGGGCGATGGGGGACTGTAACGGGCGAGGCGCGTTTACCCATACCTCTTACAATGACTATGAGATCATCGCGGACAACCTTTTCGATGGGGATTCCCGCAGGGTGAGCGACCGGATTCCGTGCTACGGTCTTTTTATCGATCCTCCGCTCGGAAGGGTAGGAATGACGGAGCAGGAGGTGCGGGCCTCGGGCCGTCCTGTACTGGTCGGAAAAATGCTGATGAAGAGGGTGGGACGAGCCCGGGAGCGGAGCGAAACGGATGGATTCATGAAGGTGTACGTGGATGCGGAGACCAAGGAGATCCTCGGTGCCGTAATTTTAGGCATCGGGGGAGATGAGGTGGTACACCTGCTTTTGGACGTGATGTATGCAAGGGCGCCCTACACCGTGATTCAGCGGGCGGTCCATATTCACCCGACGGTGGCCGAGCTTGTGCCGACGATGCTCGGAAACCTTGAGCCCCTCGGCCCTGAATCGAAGTGAGTTCGAACACGTAGAAGCGATGCGTGACGAGTCGCCAGAGGCCTTCCTCTGGTTTTTTTTCATCGATCCACTCACGGAAGGATCGAGGGCAAAGTACTCACGCGGGTTGTTTGAATGCGGACAGAATGTACTGTATATTGCGTCTGCTTTGGGACGCCCACCCCTTGGAGCAGCCGATGAGGTTCAGGCCTTGTATCGATCTTCTGGATGGACGCGTCGCGCAGATCGTGGGGGGCAGCCTGCGTCGAGATGAAAACAGCGGACCTGACCGCAACTTCGAGACGGAGCGCCCGGCAGCGGACTACGCACGTATGTATCAGGAGGATGGCCTCCTGGGCGGTCACGTGATTATGCTGGGGCCAGGGAATGAATCTGAGGCCCTCTCTGCGCTTCGGGCGTTTCCGGGCGGTCTGCAGGTGGGTGGAGAGATCACGCCGGTAAATGCCGGCCGGTTCCTCGATGCCGGGGCGAGTCACGTGGTCGTCACCTCTTACGTCTTCCGGAACGGAGAGGTTGACGAAGCGAGGCTGGGGAAAATGGTAGCCGAGGTGGGTCGTGATCGGTTGGTGCTTGATCTGAGCTGCCGCAAGCGAGGTGAAATCTACGTGGTGGTGACGGAGGGATGGCAGCGGTTTACGAAGCTGGAGGTTGGCCGGGCGGCGTTGGAGTGGCTCGCGAACTTCTGCAGCGAGTTCCTGGTTCACGGAGTGGACGTGGAAGGCAAGAGGCTGGGGATCGAAACCGCGCTTGTAAAGAACCTGAGCGCGTGGTCGCCACTTTCTGTGACCTACGCTGGGGGTGCAAATGGGATCGAAGACCTGGATCGCGTGGACGCCCTCGGAAACGGTCGGGTGGATTTGACGATCGGAAGTGCATTGGATATTTTCGGGGGAGACGTCAGCTATCGTGATGTAGTGGCCTGGCAAAGGGGGCGGGATAAGAGCTGATGAGATTCAGCGAACTGGGTGAATTCGGGTTCATCGAACGAATTTCGGAACACGGAATCGTGCGCGAGGAGGGCGTGCTTTGTGGGATCGGGGACGACTGCGCCGTATTCTCTTTGGGAACGGGCAGGGCCCTGCTGGTGACGACCGACCTGATGGTGGAGGAGGTGCATTTTCTGACTGGCGCCTCCGCACCCGAGGGGCTCGGTTACAAACTTCTGGCTGTCAACCTTTCGGATATCGCAGCCATGGGGGGGACCCCGAGGGATGCTGTCGTTTCGGTCGCGATTCCGGGCGACTTCGATGTCGGCTATGTGGAACGCATTTATGACGGCCTGCACGCCTACGGCAGCCTGTCCAAGGTGAACATTTCAGGAGGTGACACAACGCGCAGTCCGGGGCCGCTCGTGCTGAACCTGATGTTGATCGGAGAAATGCCCGAGGATCAGATTTGCTACAGATCCGGGGCCAGACCGGGGGATCTGATCTACGTATCCGGGACACTGGGCGATTCCGCCGCAGGGCTGGAACTGGTTCGGGGGTTGGATATCGAGATCCCGTCGGAGCACCGCAGCGCTTTGCTCAAACGCCATCATCGCCCACAGCCAAGGGTGGAACTCGGACAGCGGCTCGCAGCATCGGGCGTCGTCACGGCGATGATCGATCTTTCGGATGGGGTCGCCTCTGACTTGCGACATATCTGCAGCCAAAGCGAGGTTGCGGCGGTGATTCTGTCGGATGACATCCCGTTGTCTCCAGCGTGTGAAGCCTTCGGTGAGGCAACGGAAACCGACGTTCTATCGAAGGCGCTATCAGGCGGGGAGGATTACGAACTTCTGTTCACGGTAAAGCCTGAAGGCGTCGAGCGCGTTCGTTCGCTGGAAGAAAAGACAGGAACGCCTCCGCTCTCACAAATCGGACGGATAGAGGAAGGAAGGGATCAGCTACACCTGGAGGATGCGGATGGACGAAGGGAACTTGAGTTAGCGGGGTTCGATCACTTTAAACAAACAGACGTGTCAAGGGGTGCATAAAGGTAACGCATCAGGAATCGGAACCGGTCCTCGCTAAGGCTCTAGGTCCCAGGAGGTCGAAAGAATGGCTCAACCAAGAAGGCAGCAAGCCAGGTGGAAGGACACAAGCCTGTCCTTGAGTGGGATCATTCCTCCGATGGCTACACCCTTTACCGAGAGAGGGACCGTCGACACAGACGCCTTTCGAGAAGAGGTTCACTATCTGATCGACACGGACTTACACGGCCTCGCGGTAGGGGACAGCACAGGAGAGGGGCAGACGCTGACCGCGGATGAGATCTGGTCTCTGGCCGAAATCGCTGTGCAGGAGGCCGACGGCCGTGTGCCTGTTATTGCCGGGCTCATCGTCAATTCTACCCGGCAGGCCGTGCTTCGAGGCCGAATGCTGCGAGACGTGGGTATCGCTGCGCTTCTGGTCCCACCCGTCCATTATCTCTTTGCACCCGACGAGGCCGGGTTCTACGACTACTATTCCACGATCGGGTCCGAGGTGGGACTCCCGGTTCTGATCAACAATGGGGTGCCCTGGTCGTATGCCTCACCGGAGGTGTTGACTCGGATCGTGTGGGACGTGGATGAAGTGGTGGGCGTAAAACAGGGCACGGGCGACCTGCACGCATTGGCAGAGCTCCAGGTTCGGCTTTTGGGCAGAGGGATCGTTATGGCTTCCGTGGACGACCTTCTTTATCCGTCCTTCTGTCTGGGGGCCAAGGGTGCCATTACCGCCATTCTGACTGCCGTTCCGGGGGTCTGTCTGGATCTGTGGGGGGCCGTTCAGGAGGGCTGGCACTCAGAGGCGCAGGATTTACACGAGCGGCTCTTGTGGGTCTGGATGTCGCTGAGGGGACCGAATCTGCCCGCACGCGTGAAGGCAGCGATGCGTATGCAGGGCCGTTCTGGCGGACTGGTCAGGGCACCGATGAACCCGCCCTCACCGGAGGAGGAGGAGGAGATTCGGATCGCCCTGCAGGAGGCCGGGGTCTTGTGAGGCACGTATCTCAAAACTCCGTGGTTCGTTGTTCGTCGTTCGAAAAGAAAAATCTCACCGCAGAGGCGCGGAGGACGCAGAGCAAAGAACGGGTACCGGATATCATAGGAGATCGGCGGTGTAGGGGCGACGCACGCGTCGCCCCGGGGAAAGCAAAACACGGGTATCGGGAATCGCAAGAAATTGCGGATTGGGGATTGCGGATTGAAAGGCAGGACAGAGACCTGCCGCCGTCTAAATCTGAGTGGAGAGGATGCGACGCCGCAAGGTTTTTTTTTGGGCCTGGCGGCGTTTCTGTTCCAATCGCCTGGTTTTTGCAGTTCGGGAAGGTTTCGTCGAGATGCGGGGTTTTTTTGTGTGGTTTTTGAGGATGAGCTTTCGTTGGAGGCGCTTATAGGCGAGCCGAAGATTTCTCCCCTGAACGCGGTGCTCCGCTGCCACCGCCGCAAGTCCAGATGGCTCGTGGACGAGCCTGACGGCGCTTTCTACTTTGTTTCTGTGCTGACCCCCTCTGCCGCCGCGTCTGAACGTATAGACCTTAACTTCTTGTCTGAGGGCATCGAGGTCCGTTTCGAAAGTCCGAGATGATCCCAAGGTGTCCTCATCGTTTCCCTATGCGAGTCCTGCGCGCCTTAAGGCATCGGCCATGGGTCCGCCATCCGATTGGTCGGCGTCCTCCTGGCGGCTGTGGAACTCTTTCACCTCCCCGGCGTTGATCTCCTTTTCTTTCTCCTCACGCGCGGCCTTCATGGACAAGGAGATCCGTTTTTGACCGCGATCAATCTTCAAGATGCTTGCCTGAACTTCCTGCCCTACTGAAACCTTCTTTCCGGAACCGGATTCACCCGTCAGCTGGGAGACGTGGAGGAGTCCCTCCACACCGGGACATACCTCGACGAAGGCCCCGAACTTTTTGACCGAGACGATTCGGCCGCTGATTACGTCCCCCTCAGAAAGGCGCTCGAGCGCCTCTTCCCACGGGTCCGGCATCAGGGCCTTTATGGAGAGAGAGATACGTTCGTTCTTCTTTCCCAGGTCTTTTAGTTCGATGATCTTGACCTGCACTTCCGTGCCCTCCGAAACGATGTCTCCTGGATGTTGCACTCTACCGTGGGAAAGCTCGGAAACGTGGATGAGTCCCTCTATCCCACCAAGGTCCACAAAGGCGCCGAACCGCTCGACGCGTGTTACCTTGCCGACCATTTCCTTCCCTTTTTCGAGCTTCGAGCGGAGCTCCTGAGCGAGTCTAGCGACTTCGCGCTCCAGGTGGGCCCGCCTTGAGAGGACGATGTCACGGCCGCCCTTTCTAAATTCCAGAATCTTGAAGGTGAACGTCTTTCCGGCGTATGATTCAAGCTTTTCAGAAACCCCGGCTTCGATCTGTGAGAGCGGGCAGAAGGCCCTGCGTCCCGCCAGATTTACGACCAACCCACCTGTGTTAAATCCTGTTACACGTCCGTCCACTGGAAGGCCGTTTTCAAAGGCCGTTCTGACCTCGTCTATGGTCGAGGCACGGAGCGAAAAGGAAAGCAGCACTTCATCCTCGATGGAGGCTACATAGGCCTCAATCGGATCGCCCGGAGCATACTGGAGATCCCCCTTCTTGTCTCGGAGGTCCTCAAGGTTTATGACGGCTTCGCTTCGCCACCCGAAGTCGACGAATGCGTAGGAATCTCCTATTTCCTGTATCTTACCGGAGACACGCTGTCCGACGGAAACTTCCTGAACGCCTTCTTTTTCGGGGACCTCTTCAAGTAGAGAGGCGAACTCTGTGCTGGGCGCATC
The DNA here is from genome assembly GCA_965248435.1 of Candidatus Latescibacterota bacterium. Classification (GTDB taxonomy): domain Bacteria; phylum Latescibacterota; class UBA2968; order UBA2968; genus CBDFJH01. The sequence continues at coordinate 2,633,940 of OZ252100.1, read as the reverse complement.
CTCTACGTATTTCTTGTCCATTTCTTCAGCATTTTGAGATGGGTTCATCTAATTCGTCTCCTTGGCCCACAATATCAACGATAGATCCGAAGGTCAAAATCTATTTCAAACCCGCGGAAGTGCAACCTTTTTTTACTGATCCGACCGAATTTCGTTTCCCTGTTTCCGCTTGACTTGAGCTCTGATATCGGCGAAATTATCGAGTGTTATGGGTTTCTCCGAACAATTAACTATGCTCCTGGCGATCATTATCGTCCTGGGCGTCATTCTGGCCGGTATCACGATTTGGACCAGGCGCTCTGGTTCGGCTGATGGCGGCGGCGGCAGTGGTGGTGGTGGGTTTTTTGGTTTGGGTGGAGGAGGAACCGAAGCCGGTGACCTGGAGGACCAGATCGCGCTCGATGACGCGATGGAGGAGTATCCCAGGCCGAGCGACCGAAAAAAGGAACGCTTCGAATTGAAGGGTTCACAAGCGGAGATCGCGGCCAAGGTTTTGAAGCGATGGTTAAAGGATGGCGAGGAAAAAAATGAGTGATTTTCGCGAACGAAGGAGGCCGGGCTGATGATCGGAAGGCGCCGCGGCACTAAGGACTCGTTCTCGTTCGGGTTTGTGGTGGGGGCAGTTGTGGGTGGGATTATGGGTGGCCTCTTGGCTTCCGAACTTGGCAAACGCGCCGTCGAGCATCTGGAGACAGCGCTCCAGGGTGCGCGCGGCAGGTTCAACGGACATTCAGGTTCGGACAATACGGCCGTCGACCTGCCTGAAGAAACAGAGGCCGACTCCGCCTAGTTCTCTTTCATTAGTACTGGATCTCTTCGGGTCGGATCGCCGATCGTCTAATGGTGCCCAAACCGACCGGAGAATTGCCAACCTCTCCAGAGCCACCTCAGGTTGTGACCGGGGTGGCTGTGTTATTGAATGCGTACAAGATGAAAAATCAAGACCCAGGTCGACTTCCAATCTACGTCGTGCTGGAAAATGTACGTTCGCTGTTCAATGTTGGAGCAATCTTCAGAACGGCGGACGCGGTGCGTGCCTCGGGCTGTACTCTGACCGGTTTCACGGGGTGTCCTCCTCGAAAGGAGATTCGGCGAGTTGCGCTGGGGGCGGAGGAGTCCGTCCCCTGGACCTATGTGGAGGATTCGCTGACCGCGATCAGACTGCTCAAAGAGGGAGGCGTCCAGGTCGTCGGCCTGGAGCAGACCGGCGGGAGTGAAGACTTTCGTTCTTTCGATTACAAACTGCCCGTGGCCGCGGTACTGGGTCACGAGGTAGAAGGCATTCACCCCGAAACTCTGGAGGCGTGCGACGCTGTTGTCGAGATTCCCATGCTGGGTTCCAAACATTCCCTGAACGTGTCCGTTGCGGGAGGTATTATGCTTTACGAATTGCTGCGTCGAGTTGAAGATCCCGGATCGCAAACAGTTCAGGGACTCGAACCCGAGTTTGAAGTCTCATCGAGCGCGCGATGACCGCGCGTGATAAAGACCTGCCACAGCGAGTCAGGGCGCTCGAAGCAGAAAAAGAAGAACTCAAGGCAGAGGTCGAGCGTCTGAGAGATGAAAATAAGCGATGGGCCCGGATGGCGGGTACCGATTCGCTGACAGGCCTGCCGAACAAGATCTCTTTCATGCGCGCCATGCTCCCCCAGACCCTCAAGCGCTCTGCAAAGGATGGAGATCCGGTAGGGATTGTCCTTCTTTCCGCAGATGAACTCGGGGAGATCAACGAAACACACGGGCGGGAGGCAGGGGACCAGGTGATTCAGGGCTTGGGCGAACTGCTGAGATCACTCCTTGGGGAGGAGGACCGCGTAGCCCACGTCGATGGGACACACTTCTCAGTTGTCGTCTATCCCGGGGATCTTGACACGGTCCGGGGGCGTGCGAATATGCTGCGTGCCCGGGTCAAGGCGCACTTCTTCCCCTGCGGCGACAGCACGAAACAGATTACGGTAAGCTCGGGGGTGGCTTCTATCAGGGCGAAGGAAGGGGCGGACGACAGAGCTACGGCCGAGGATGTCTTTCACCATCTCAATCGCGTGTTGTACTCGGCGAAGAAAGCAGGCGGCAACCGGGTGGAAACAGTTGACGAAAAGGACTTAGAAAAAAAGGAACAGTCTTGATGAGTTGGACGAGGGGTTTGGTCTTAGCCGTACTTGTTTGGGCGTACGCATCACAGGGTCTTCAAGCCCAGGTCGATGGAATCGTTTGGATCGTTGAAGGTCCTCTAGCGGCCGATTTTGACAAAGATGGACGTGTCGGGTTTGCCGATTTCGTGCTTTTCGTGACGGTTTTCGAGACCCAGAGCGGAGATCCGGGGTACAATCCCGAGTTTGATCTTACGGGAGACGGTGTCGTGAATCTAAACGACTTCGTCTCTTTCAGCGAGGCCTTTGGCACCATTCAGGAGGATCAGCCCCCGAGTCGTGGTTTCGAGGTCTACGTGGTCGACCTCGGCGCGGATTTCGTGGGTGTCATAGATTTCAGGAGCAACCTGTTACAGGAGTATCTTGCCTTCCGTGGCCCGACCGGCATGGCGATTTCAAAGGACGAGGAGTCGATCTATATTTCGGAGTCGTTCGGGCTTTTCGTATTGAATGCTGAGCAGGAGCTCCAATTTTCCGTGCCGTTGGAATCCGCAGGTCGCGTGGTACTGAGTCCTGACGAAAATCTTGCCTATGTCGCAGAGGCATTTACTTCTCAAGTGACGATTATCGATGTTGAGAGGCGGGAACCCGTAGATACGATCGGGGTCGGTACCGCGCCCCAGCAATTGGGACTGACGCCAGACGGAGGAAAGCTCTACGTGATGAATGCCCTCAGCTTCGACATCTCCGTGCTGGACCTGGTACGCGGGGAAGAGGTGGGTAGAATCGACGTCGGCTCGCAGCCCGTTGATATGCGTATCACCGCAGACGGCCAGCGAGCCTATGTGCTGAACGGGGATCGCCCGGTCATTTCGGTGTTGGATCTGGTCTCTGATCGAGTGATCGGCGCGATTCAACTCGATGATACAGGGAACGGGGGGCTTGCTTTTTCTCCGGATGGGAAGATCCTCTACATCAGTTCGGCTGGGACGCTGCTATCCCTGGATGTAGGACGGAATCTGATTTCAAATCGTTTGGATCTGGGGGGCCAATCGAGTTCGATCGGCATTTCTCCCGACGGCTCCCGGGCCTACGTGGGCACATTCGTCACGCAGAGTGGTGGGAGTGGAATCACGGTCGTTGACCTCGTCGAATGGGAGGTGATGGGACGCCTGCTGGGCTTCGCGTTCCCGACCCAGATTGAATTCCGAACCGTCGGGGCCGGCGAAGGGGTTGAGTAGTGTCTGTTTCCGAGGGAACGGCCGTTCGAGCCTTAACCTAAGGTTTACTGGTCCTGATGGACCAGAATTACTAAATTCCCACCAGGGCCTGAAACAGGGGAACTGGAGATGGCGAAGAAAGATCCTGAGGGCAGTGGCAAGAATCAGGACAGCGACAAGAATCAGGACAACGGAAAAAATCAGGAAAGCGGTAAGGAGCGGTTCCTGGATAAGGTGCTGCGCCCGTGGAAGACGCAGCGTGTCACGCTCACACGCGCCGGCAAGAAGCGCGCGCCGCTCAGGAGGGGCAAAGGCCCTAAGCAGGCTGCTAAAGGGCCTGAGGGGGTACTTTCACCCCGAAAGCGGACGATCAAGGAGTTGAAGACCCTCCTGGCGATAGGAAAGCGGGATCCCGAACGACTTGCGGGGATCGTCTCCCGGATGCTGCACGAAGAGCGAGAGCAGGAACTGAACGCGAAGCGGGCCTTCGAGAGGCTGGTCTGGGAAAAGGCCGAAGGGAAGAGGTCCGGGGAGGAGCCGTCCGACAACGGACAGTCCTGAAGCAACAGACAGATCATAACTGAAGCGGCCGTCTTCACAAGATGAAGACGGCCGCTTTTCTGTACACTTCACCGGCGGGTCGTCTGAGACGCTAGATGTATTGTCCGATCAGATCTGATATGTCTGGATACTCTCTCTTCTCCGCCCACACGAGCGGGGTGGCCCAGTCTGCTGCGGCAAGCGTCGGATCTGCACCGTGTTCGAGATAGCATCGGGCGAGTTCGTACCTGCCCCAGCGAGCGGCCCACCCAAGGGGAGAGGACTGCAGCAGGTCATCGGTAACGTCGAGATCGGCGCCGTGGTCGAGGAGGATCTCGGCGAAATTGATACGGTCGGTTTCGGTCATGACAGGCTCGCCCCAGGCCACGCCGCAGGCGGCGAGACGGTGTGCGAGCCTGTATCCGAAACGGCCAACGAGGTTGGGACTCACGCCGTGATCCAGGATCATTCGGAAGATCTCTGGATAGACGGATCGGTCGAAATCGCGGAATTTGCGATGGGGATTCGTACGCCAGAGGCGCAGGGGCTGCTCGAGCAGAGAGAACCAGCGTGGGTCGTCCCGCTCCCAATCGAGTTCACGCAGGCACATGCCTGCGATATCGGGATCACCCCCACAACCCGCGGCCCAGAGGAGCTGTTCGGCGAGTGACGGATCGTTGTTCAGGGCGACGGCCGCGGCGGCGGTCTCGCCTTCGAGTCCGGCCGTTGTGGGGTCGAGGGCGCCTCCATATCTGAAAAGCAATCCCTTCATTCTATCGTCCTGATTATTGTAGGCCCTCTCGAGAGGATTGCCACTGGCGTAAACACTGGCATTGGGATCGGCGCCGCGATCGAGGAGGAGTTCGGCGATTTCATAAAGCGAATCACCGGCCGCAAGCCAGAGCGGCTCACCCCAGCTGTGGGGTTTGGATTCGTAGTCGTGTTTCTGGTGCCGGTCATCGGGATGGAGGCCAAGGTCGAGCAACAGACGTAGCATGTCGACACGGTGGTGTTCTACCGCTATTTGAAGGAGGCCGTCCCTCTCGCTCTCATCGGACTGGAAGCGCTCGGGGTGTGTCTGTGCGTAGTTGCGAACGAAGTCGTGATCATCCAACGCGACGGCGCTTTCGAGCGAGAACTCACAGCCGGCCTGCAAAAGGATGCCTGCGGCAATCAAACAGCCTTCATTGATCGGTTTGTTGCGCCGCCTTATTTTGTGAACGGCGCCATCGAGTGGCGATGCCCCTTCAGGCATGAGATGTGAAATGTCGGCACCGCGTTTCAGGAGTTCCAGTATAAGTGGATAGCGACCGTGCGAAGCTGCGGTATAGATGGCGCTCCCGCCGTCGCGATGACACACGTCGATTAGATCGGGGTGTTCGTCGAGAATGTCGAGCGCATCAGCTTGGTGGCCTTCAGCGATGGCATCGAAGAGGGCGTCGTTTTGGGGGCTGATGGTGACGTTCTTGCACGCAGCGAGGTTGCGTATTTCGTCTTCCTCGCGGATGATGCGAACGATGTCGTCGTATCCCCGCTCTTCGGCCATTGTGAGGGCACCGGTGGCATCGCGGTGTGGGTAGATGCCCGACCTGTGGTTAGCGCCGGCTTTCATGAGCGTGCGCACGGCGTCCACTCGCTGATTCATGACGGCGAAGTGAATGGCTCGATGTTCGTCGTCTTCAGCCATATGCACGTTGACCAGATCGGGCTGGGCATCGAGCATGGTTTTGATGCGTTCGACGTCACCGTCTGTTGCCGCTTCGCACAGATCAGAGACCTTATACGTTTCGGTTGGTGACATGGGTATCTCCTCAAACTACAGACCGCGGACCGCAGACAACCAAAAACCCAGAAAAATCAAGCGATTCATCTCGCCGTCCGCCGTCTGTTTTTATTGAACTGCCTCCAGGATCTCGATCTTGACGAGGGCCACACCCTCCTGGATCATTTCGAGTTTTCGCGCGGCGCCCAGGGAGAGGTCGAGGATTCGGCCATCTATGAACGGACCGCGATCGTTCACTTTGACGACGATGTCTAGGCCATTCCCGAGATGAGTGACTCGAACGACCGTGCCGAGCGGGAGTTCTCTGTGGGCAGCGGTTAGCCCGTTCATGTCGAAAATCTCTCCGCTTGCGGTGGGTCGCCCGTGGAATTTGTGTGCATAATAAGAAGAGAGCCCTATCTGGTGAGCGCCCTTTCTTGAGACAGGAGTGAGAGATCCGTTGTTATTGTGTTTGGAGGGTGAGTTTTTTTCTTGGTCTCTCGGTTTCGGTGGGCTGGTTCTGTAACGGGGCCGGGAAACACAGGCCGGTAGTGTCGCCAGGGTTAGGATCAGAAGAAGCCACAGGATCGTGAATCGAAGCGCGGTCAAGAGTCAAGCGTCCAGGGTTCAGGTTTTGAGACTTCCCACCAGATTCTTCAATGGATCGATGCTGTGACTTTGACAATAATCCATAATTCCGCTCACAATGTCCAGAGGCACCCAGGGATTTATGAACACGGCCGTGCCGACCTGGATCGCAGAGGCGCCCGCAATCAGAAACTCGATGGCGTCTTCGGCGGTCGAAATGCCGCCCATCCCGATAACAGGTAGAGAGACTCGGTCGGCGACCTTCCAGACCTGTGCGAGGGCAACCGGCTTAATGGCGGGTCCGGAGAGTCCCCCAGTCACGTTTCGAAGCACCGGCCGCCTGGACCCGATGTCTACCGCCATTCCGAGGAGGGTATTAATCAGTGCGATGCAGTCTGCGCCCCCCTCTTCTGCGGCGGCGGCCACCGCGGCGATATCGGTGACATTTGGCGTAAGTTTGACGATTACGGGGAGTCGCGAGACCGCCTTTACTGCCGCGGTCACGGCCTGGGTAGCCTGTTCTCGGCAGCCGAAGAGCATGCCGCCGTCTTTCATGTTCGGGGACGAGATGTTGAGCTCGAGCGCATCCACACCGGGAAGATCGTTCAGTCGATGAGCCATTTGGGCAAATTCCGTGTTCGATGTGCCCGCGATGCTGACGACCCGCACCGTGTCCAACGCCTTTAGCGGTGGGAGTTTTTCTTCGATGAACCCTTCGAGTCCCGGGTTTGGCAGTCCGATAGCGTTTAGCATTCCGCCCGGGGTCTCCACCGTCCTGGGTGGGGGATTGCCCGAACGCGGATGGTAGGTAATCGTCTTCGTGACGACGCCCCCGATTCGGCTGAGGTCGAAGAGGTCGGCGTATTCGGCGGCATGACCGAACGTACCGGAGGCGATCATCACCGGATTCCGGAGCGTAAGTCCGCCGCCTATCTCTGTGGACAGATCGATCACCGGGCTACCAGACGATTTTGTGTGCGTCAACGACAGGGCCTTCCAGACACGCTCTGCGAAATCGCACGTCATCCCTGACCGCTTCGCGGTATTCGACGACACAGCCGACGCAGGCCCCGAAACCACAAGCCATGTGGTTTTCGAGCGAAGCGAAACAGGGCAGGCCGCGCTCAGCCGCGAGTGTTGCCACGCGGGACATCATCGCGTCGGGCCCGCAGGTGAAAATAAGGGTCTTGTCGTCCCGGGCAAAAGTGGGGATCAGGTCGGTCACGAGGCCGCGGTGACCCGCGCTGCCGTCCTCTGTGGCCAGGTGGAGCTCGATGCCGGGTGGGAGCAAACGGGCTGGGTCAGGCATGCGTATTTTTGTGGCGGCGCCGAGCAGAAAGATCGTCTCGGGTCGCCTTCGAGGAGCCTCCCAGGTGAGAAAGGCGAGCGGGACTAGGCCGACACCCCCGGCTACAAGGAGGAGCCGGTCGGCATCCGAGGGTTCGAATGGGCAACCCAGAGGACCGATCAGGTCAAGGGCGTCGCCCTCGGACGCCACTGACATCCTCAGCGTTCCCGGACCGATGACGTCGTAGAGGATGTCGATCCATCCGTCCTTGCGGTCTGCACGAAGGGCGCTGAAGGGCCTTCGAAGGTAAGGAGAGAGGCCCTCGGCCGTCCGGATCTGGACAAATTGCGCGGGGCGACAGTCCCGGGCGATGCGTGGGGCGCGCAGACGCATCAAGTAGATGTCTTGCGCGACCGGTTCGTTGAACACGACCTCTCCATCCTCTTGAATCATGTTCACTGGTTCGGGGTGATGTGTGGATCAGACGGTGGATTCAATGTCACTCCATAACTGCGATTCAGCGGGCTGATTTCTGGGATGGCTGCTGTCGTTTCGAGGCTGAGGTGCGTTTGCCCGTTGAGTCAGGAAGAACCTCCTGGTCGGGCGAAGTGGCGGCGATGGAATCGACCTTCGCGGAATCGCGACGCGTCGATTCAGATCTCCTGTCAGCGGGGTCAGGGGCCCTGGCACTGTCCGCGGGGGGAGCTTCGACTTTCAGAAAGTCGCCTTCCAACTTTTCGATCGCCACCTCCGAAAACTCGGACAATGGGTACCGATCGATCAGTCTTTGATATTGCTCCCTGGCCAGCTCAGGCATGTCGCGCTCGTTTTCGTAACACCAGGCCAGCGCGTAGATGGCCTTGGCCGCGTAGAGGGTGTTCGAGTAGTCGGCGGCGATCTTTTCATAGAGGGTCAGGACCTCTTCCATCGCCGCGCCGTCCCCTTTCAGCGCCTCGGCCTGATGAAATCGTTCCCTGGCCTCGACCTCACTCGTGCGCTCCCGGCGAATCTGCTTCCTGGCAGCAAGCGCGAAATGGCTGGCAGGATACTGTTCGATCAGCTGGTCAAAGTAGCGTCCCGCAGAAGTGGAATCCTCGAGAGTGTCCGCGTAGACCAGTCCCAGTGCATAGAGGGCCTTGGGGGCGAAGTGCGTCGTGTCGGCGTTTTCCAGGACCCGTTTGTAGATGGCCACGGCGGAATCGGGTTCGGAGAGGTTAAAGACGTAGAGCTCAGCCAGGTTGAAGGAGGCTTCAAGCCCTTTGAGGCCCTTCTTTCGCGACGCCTTTTCGTATCGTTTCAGATCGGAGAGCAACTTCTCACGTATCCTGACGAGTCCGGCCGCCTCGGAATTCGACTTCTCCTTTCTCGAATTTTGAAAGTGCTCCTTCGCCAACGAAAGATTCTTTCTTTGCTGAAGCTCGATCAATCCCATTTCGTAATACGCCGCGGAACTGTGTTCGGAGCGGGGGAAATCATCTATAATCTTCCTGTGGATTTCTTCTGCGGCTGCAAGGTCACCCACGGAAACGTATACGTTTGCCTGCTTAAGGCGAATTTCCCCCTCGTAGACGCGAAGGCGTTTGACTTTCAGGATTTCCCCGTAGGCCTTCAAGGCTTCATCGGATTCGCCCCGCAACTCGAGCATCTTCCCGATCTGAAGCCGCGTAAGGTAGTTCATCCCGATCGTTGGTCCGGACTCCAAGACGTTTCGATAAGCCTCCAGTGCGTCATCATAGCGCATGAGACGGAAACTGGCGTTTCCGATTCCACTCCAGATCTGGGCCCTCAGCTTCTTCTCTTTCTCATAATCCGAGAGAAGGCGATTGTAGGCATCCAGAGCGGCCTGGAAATTTTCCTGGTCCGATTCGAGCTCTGCCAGAGCGATCCGGGATTCATGAACGAAAGCCCCGCCCTCGGTATTTCCAATTTCAGAAAATATTTCGCGAGCTGCATCGATTCGGCTCGCGGCGCGGAGTGACAGACCGCGCCAGTAACGGGCCTCGTCGATCAGGCCACTTTCCGGAAAGTTCTCAGCAAGCTCCTGGAACTTCAAGGCGGCCTCGTCGTAAACCTCACGCCAGTAAAAAGCTTTGCCGATAAGCAGGAGGCAATCGTCCACCCATTTGCTATTGGGATGTCTGTCGAGCACGATGGAGGCTTTTCGGATGGCGTTCTGGTAGAGGGGCTTGTACTCCTGGGGTCTTCGACTCCTCTCTGGGCGGGCTTCCACCTCCCGACGCTTCCGATCGGCGTCATCGAATTGCTTTCGCGCGTTGTAGAAGGTGTTGAAATAGACGCAGCTGGAAAGGAGGACCGAAGCTGCGAGAGGCGCGAATTTCCAGGAACGGTTCATCGGGGCGGTGAGACCTCCCTTCGATGGAACTCCTGAAGCGTTCGGACGCGGATACGTCCCTCCCTCTTCTGGGATTCGATCCCCGCGACGACCGCGGCAGCGCCCGAGAGGGTTGTCGTGTAGGGGATGTCGTACTGAACGGCAGCCCGCCGAATCTGGAAGTCGTAGGCATGAGACTTCTCCCCGGCTGGGGTGTTGACCATCAGGTCGATGCCTTTGTTCTTGATGGCATCCACGACGTGAGGGCGTCCTTCTTGTATCTTGAAGACATGTTCGGCCTGGATCCCCTGGCCGGCCAGGAATTTCTGCGTACCCTGCGTCGCGAGGATGTGAAATCCAAGATCCACCAGGCGCTGCGCCACGGGCACCACGGCCGGCTTATCTCGATCGTTTACGCTGACGAACACAGTTCCCGAATCAGGCAATCGAACGCCTGCGCCAAGCTGTGCTTTACAGAAGCTGAGTCCGAAGTCGGTATCGATGCCCATGACTTCGCCCGTCGACTTCATTTCAGGACCGAGGAGCGTATCCACGCCAGGAAATTTGATGAATGGCAGCACCGCTTCCTTGACCGCGATGTGTTCGATGGCGACGTGGTGGGGAATCTCCTGTTCCTCGAGCGTCTTCCCGACCATCGCTCGTGCTGCGACCTTTGCGAGTGGGATCCCGATGGTCTTGCTGACGAAGGGAACGGTGCGTGAGGCCCTTGGGTTGACTTCGAGGACGTAGACCTCCTCATCCTGAATCGCGTATTGGACGTTCATCAGGCCAACGACCTGAAGGGCGCGCGCGAGGGCATGGGTGTGTTTCCTGAGTTCCTCGAGATTTTCATCGGAAATCATGTATGGCGGGAGCACACACGCGCTGTCGCCGGAGTGGATGCCGGCACTCTCGATGTGTTGCATGATCCCGCCGATGATCACTGCGGAGGGATCGCATACGGCATCGACGTCGAACTCCTGGGCATCTTCCAGGAAGCGGTCGATGAGAACCGGGTGTTCCGGCGAAGACTGAATCGCCTTTTCCATGTAGCTCAAGAGCGCCTCGGTTTCGTATACGATGACCATGGCCCGCCCCCCAAGCACATAGGAGGGGCGTACGAGCACCGGATACCCGATAGATTCTGCCACGGCCACGGCCTGATCCGCACTCGTCGCGGTTCCGTTTTCCGGCTGTCGCAGGCCAAGTTTCTTGATGAGGGCGCCGAACCGCTCCCGGTCTTCCGCGAGATCGATGTTTTCTGGAGAGGTTCCTATGATCTTGAGACCGCCTTTTTCAAGATCGTTGGCGAGATTCAGGGGCGTCTGTCCACCGAACTGGACGATCGCGCCGTCCGGATTCTCCACATCCGCGATGTTGAGGACGTCTTCTGCGGTCAAGGGCTCAAAGTAGAGTTTGTCTGAAGTGTCGTAGTCGGTGCTGACTGTTTCAGGATTCGAGTTGACCATGATGGTTTCGAACCCGTCCTCCTTCAGGGCGAAAGCGGCGTGGACACAGCAGTAGTCAAACTCGATTCCCTGCCCGATCCGGTTTGGTCCGCCGCCCAGGATCATAATCTTCTTCCGGTCGGACCTGACCGCCTCGCATTCAGACTCGTAGGTCGAATAGTGGTAGGGGGTATAGGCCTCGAACTCCGCCGCACATGTATCCACCGTCTTGAACGTCGGAATGACGCCAAGTTCCTTCCTCAGCGCCCTCACGGTCCATTCGTCGCTCTTCCAGAGGTGGGCGAGCTGGCGGTCGCTGAAGCCGTACTGCTTGCTCCTGAACAGAGCGTCCCTGCTGATTCGGGCTCTAAGGTCATTCAGCGTGTTGTGTCTTTTCATTTTGGATCTAGGGGTGCAGTGTGGCGTGGCAGACGGGTTGATTCGTTATCTCAGAACGGGGGATCGTTTTCGGGCGTCAAGATAAAAGATGACAACTTTCGACTCGCTGAAGGATCGGGGACCTCAAGTGATCTTCATCGGTGGACCTCAACTCACCAAACCTGCCAGTTCCTTCTCGACTTCTATGAGCTCTCGTATATTTTCCAAGAACCAGGGATCGATGTGCGTCAATTCGTGAATATCAGACGTCGACAACCCCGCGATGAAGGCCGATCGGATGTAAAACAGTCGCTGAGAGCTGGGCTTCCTGAGCTGGTGCCTCAACTCCGACGGATCCTGCTCGGCGATATCCAGGTCTTTGCCATCTGCCCCGAAACCCGCGCGCCCGATTTCGAGCGACCTGAATCCCTTCTGCAGGGCCTCCTTGAAGGTCCGCCCGATGGCCATCGTTTCTCCTACCGACTTCATCTGGGTTCCGAGCAGATCGTCTGCCTGCGGAAACTTTTCGAACGTCCATCGAGGGATCTTGACAACGCAGTAGTCGATCGTGGGTTCGAAAGAGGCAGGCGTCTCTTGCGTGATGTCGTTTCGGATTTCATCCAGTGTGTAGCCGATCGCGAGCTTTGCCGCGATCTTCGCGATTGGAAATCCTGTGGCCTTTGAGGCCAGCGCCGAACTTCGGGAAACACGAGGGTTCATTTCGATGATGACCATACGCCCCGTTTCAGGATCCACGGCGAACTGAATGTTGGATCCCCCGGTCTCGACACCGATTTCCCGGATCACGTCGATGGACGCGTTTCGCATCAACTGATACTCCTTGTCCGTCAGCGTCTGCGCCGGAGCCACGGTAACGGAGTCGCCGGTATGAATTCCCATCGGATCGAAATTTTCGATCGAACAGATGATGACGACGTTGTCGTTCAGGTCGCGCATCACTTCCAGTTCGAACTCCTTCCAACCTATAACAGACTCTTCTATGAGGATCTCGCTGGTGGGTGAGAGGTCGAGTCCGTTGGACGCGACGGTCTCGAACTCTTCGGCGTTGTATGCCGTGCCTGCACCGGTTCCGCCCAGGGTGTAGGAGGGACGGATGATTGCGGGATAACCGATTTTCGACACGACCTCCAGCGCCTCATCCAGCGTGTGTGCGAATCCCCCCTGGGGCAGGTCCAGGCCGATGCTCGCCATGGCCTCCTGAAAGCGCTCCCGGTTTTCGGCTTTCTCGATGGCCTCGGCATTCGCCCCGATCAACTCTACGTCGAACTGCTTCAGAACGCCCTGCCGATGGAGGTCCATCGCCACGTTCAGGCCGGTCTGCCCACCCAGTGTGGGGAGCAGGGCATCCGGTTTTTCCCGCTCGATCACGGCCGCGCAGACCTCGGGCGTGACCGGTTCCACGTAGGTGTGATCGGCCATCTCCGGGTCGGTCATGATCGTGGCGGGATTGCTGTTGACCAGGACCAGGGAATAACCCTCCTCTTTGAGGGCTTTACAGGCCTGTGTCCCGGAGTAATCGAACTCGCACGCCTGACCGATGACGATCGGGCCCGAGCCGATGAGCATGACCTTTTCTATGTCGGTGCGTTTTGGCAAGCGGCTGTGACCTAAGATGAAGCTATCTATGACCGCGGACGACTCAAATCGAAAAAATCAAGCTATTCATCCCGCCGTCTACGGTCTGCGGTCTGATCCTCTGGGCAGCCACAAAAAAGCCTGCGACCCTTCGGGGTGACCGCAGGCGAATGGCGGAAACGGTTTGTCGGGGCTTCCCGATCATATGTTCTGCAGGAGGACAAGGTAGACCAGCAACAGCACAAGGAGCAGCGTGACCGCGTAGCAGGTCTTCATGAGGAGATCTTTGACCCGGCTTCGGGATGCCATCTTAATGGGAAGCGCCTGAGCGAGTTCACGTTTGGTCCCGTCTGGAAATCGCTGCTGTTCGATGAGCCGCTCGAGTTTCGGGTCGCAGTCTCTAATCGTCCGAAGGATCAGGCGTTTGTTTCGGGCGACTTTCTGAGCAAACTTCTGGCGGGACGATTTTACGGTGCCTTCTACGGGTATAGGTTCCTCTTCCTCGCCTTCGCTGTTATCCTCGATCAGGCCGAGAGCCCTGGCCCTGGCCAGTTTCTCGGCCAAAACCTGCATCTGCTTTCGATCGTCGATGTTTTCGTGGATCACGCGGCCGCAGATCTCCACAAAGCGGTCCAGATCGGCCTTGATCTCACTCTCGCTCAGCCCGAGGAGATAGGACTCCTCGATCATCTCATCTATGCTTTCTCGGATGTTCGGCATTCCCTCAACCTTCTCAGTTTAGTCAGGTTGAAACATACTGAATGTAGCGGCCGCTGTCATTCCCGCTTCGAATCTGCTGCTCGGCTCGAGGCAGCGATTCAACGATATCGCGAGCGACCAGGCCTGCCTCGCCAACCTTCTCGGCACCCAGATCTCCCGCTAGACCGTGAAGATAGACACCCAGACAGGCCGCTTCCTCCGGCACCAGGCCCTGGCCGAGCAGCGCAGCGATCACGCCTGTCAAGACATCTCCGGAGCCGCCTGTGGCCATCCCCGCGTTTCCACTCGAATTGACGAACGATTTCCCGTCGGGTGTGGCCACAACGGTCGGTGCCCCTTTCAACACGACCGTTACCCCGGTAGATTGTGCGAGACCGCTCGCCGCCTCTATCGGATCTACCAGGACCTTCGAAACCTCAGTTCCGGTCAGCCGACTGAATTCACCTGGATGGGGTGTGATAACCGCGGGCGAGGTCAGGGTTTTCAGATGACCGGGATCTCCAGCCAGGGCGTTCAAACCGTCTGCGTCCAGCACGATCGGGATTTCAACGTTCGGGATCAGACGTTTGACAAGTTCGACGGTTTCACGATGCGTGCCGAGCCCGGGACCCAGGGCCAGGGCGTCGGCGCCTTCAAGGAGTTTCTTGATCTCGCCCCGCGCACGGAGGGCCAGGCACCTGGTTCTCCGGACCTCCGGGAGGGGACGCGTCATCGCCTCCGTGAGTTTTACTTCTAAGATATCGTTGAGGCTTTCGGGTGCGCCGACTGTGACCAGGCCGGCCCCCGACTTGAGGGCGGCCATCGCCGAGAGTGTCGGGGCGCCCGTGAGGCCGACTGAACCGCCGACGATGACGACACGACCACAGCTACCCTTGTGCGCGTCCGGCTTCCTCGCAGGAAGAAGCTCCGAGGCGAGCCGATCTTCTAAAAGATACGTCTTAACGTCTTCAGCCTCAACCGCGGATGGCTCAAGACCGATGTCTACCAGGTTGAGCCGCCCCGAAAGGCCTCGACCGGGATGGAAGAACTGCCCGATCTTAGGGAGCCCGAACGTGACCGTGCAGGTGGCCTGCGTGCAGGCACCTTCGGCCCGACCTGTGTCGGCGCTGAGGCCCGAGGGCACGTCTACGGCGACGATCGGACAGGCTGCCCGACTCAACATCTCGATGAGGTCTGCGGTCAGGCCTTTCGCACCGCCCCGTATTCCCGTCCCCAAGAGTGCATCGACGACCGCGTGGCCGCTTGAAACGGCCTGCTCGACCTGTTTCAGGTCGGCCCTTTCGCGCACCTCCGTGATCTGGATGCCGCAGTCCCTCGTTTTATCCAGATGAATCCGGGCGTCGCCGGTGATCTCGTCTTCGGAGGCGGCGAGGAAGACTTGAGGGCTCGCCCCTGCGCTTGACGCTAGACGTGCAACGACAAATCCGTCTCCTCCGTTGTTACCCTTGCCGCAGAGGAGGATCAGGTTCTTGTTCTGGAGATCTCCGAGGAGGGACGTAACGACGCGGGTGACACCGCAACCCGCCGCCTCCATCAAATCTTTTCCAGGAATGCCGCCGGCTATGGCCCTTTTGTCGATCCGGGCCATCTGCGAAGAGGTTACCAGCTTGGTGTGGGCCAGCCGCACATTCAGACCCCGGACTCGGGTGCCTCGGCGATCACGACAGCAATGGCCTGCGTATCGGTATGCGTGAGGCTCACCAGGAAACGGCGCCCCGCAGCCAGTTCACCGGACCGACCGTGCAGAACCATCTGCGGCGCGGAACCCGGTTTACGCGTCACTTCGAGATCCACCCAGCGCACCCCTCGCTTCCAACCTGTGCCCAGAGCCTTCATCGCGGCCTCTTTGGCGGCAAATCGGGCGGCCAGAGAGGGGTAGTTTTCACCTTTTCTGAAGCAGTAAGCAACTTCGGCCGGGGTATAAACCCGGTTTAAGAACCGATCTCCCCATCGGGTAACCGCCGCCTGGATTCGATCGATTTCTATGAGGTCTATTCCGATGGCGCTAATCACCCGGATGCCTGTTCGAATCGGTTAAAAACTGAAATAATAATACGGGAATCTCCCACTCAAAGCAACCGTTATTTAGGTGCGAAAACCGCCTGAAAGCGGGTAAAAACAAGGCGGAAAGGCGTGCGGTTCGTCGCCCCGTTCACGGACAAATTCCTTGACAGAAACAGCCCCTTTTCTATACTATTTTTCGCTGGGCTGTCAGCACTCGCTCCTTTTGTTCGGAGGACCGGTGGGGTGTCCGAGCGGTTGAAGGAGACGGTCTTGAAAACCGTTGACCCTCACGGGTCCGTGGGTTCGAATCCCACCCCCACCGCCAATTTTCCCCTCGCTTCCAAATGGTTTGGCCTTGATTTTGCCTATATTTGCGTATAGTATTGTTTGATCTGTTATTTTCGCGACCCGGAGAGGTGCTGGAGTGGCTGAACAGGGCGGCCTGCTAAGCCGTTGTAGGGGGTAACCTCTACCGAGGGTTCGAATCCCTCCCTCTCCGCCACTTTTTTGTCTGCTCGATTCCATGTCCGATCCTATTCTCAGGTTTGCGCCGTCGCCGACCGGCGGATTTCACGTCGGGAATGCGCGAACGGCTGTCTTCAACGACCTCTACGCGCGCCATTACGGGGGTCGTCTGCTCCTTCGTGTAGAGGATACGGACCGGGAGCGCTTCACGGAGGATTCCCTACAGACGATCCTGGACGGCCTGGCGTGGCTCGGGATCGCGTTCGACGGGGACCCGGTCTTTCAGTCAGGGAACGCGGAGGCCCACCGAGCGGCCGCCGAGGCGCTTCTTGAGGGCGGACGGGCCTTCAGGTGTTACTGCACGCCTGACGAGCTTGAAGCGAAGCGAAAGCAGGCGATTGCGGAGAAGCGTCACGTCAAGTACGACGGGACGTGCCGGGACGTGACTCCGGAGGCGCGGGACGAAAGGGAACGGGAAGGGGCACCATCGGCGGTTCGGTTCCAGGTCCCTGAAGGGGAGACGGCGTGGGAGGATCTCATCCGGGGAGACTCGGTCTGGGTGAACGAACAGATCGGCGACTTCATCATCCTGCGAGCGGATGGATCGCCGACCTACCAGCTCGCGGTGGTGGTGGACGACCACGACATGGGGGTTACGCTCGTGATGCGAGGGGCGGACCACCTGTCCAATGCGCCGAAGCAGATCCTTCTGTTCAAGGCGCTCGGATATGACGTTCCGGATTACGCGCATACGACGCTCATCCTGGGACCCGACGGGAAAAAGCTGAGCAAACGCCACGGCGCGACGACGGTTACCGAGTACCGCGAGGCGGGGCTGCTGCCGGAGACGATCTACAACTTCCTCGCGCTGTTGGGCTGGGCCCCGGAGGAGGAGGGCCGAGAGCTGTTCCAGCGAGAGGAACTGGTTGAGGCGTTTTCGGTCGAGGGGATGTTGAAGAAGGACGCGATCTTCGACGAGAAAAAGCTGGACTGGCTGCAAGGCGAGCACATCCGCACAAAGTCGGCCGCTGAACTCGCGGAGGTCGCCACGAAGGTCTGGGTCGAGGCGGGGTGGATGGACGAAGCGGAGGCGGAGGGTCGCGAGGCGGAGCTGATACGGATCTGCGCGCTGCTGCGTGAACGCATTCAGACCTACAAGGACTTTCTGTCGTTCGGCTACTTCTTCGACGATCCTGAAGCGTTCGAGGAAAAGGCGAGAAAAAAACACTGGAAAGCGGATACATCGGCCCGGATCGAGGCCCTCGCATCCAGGCTCGAGGCACTGGACACGTTCACAGACGGCGATGTAGAACGGGTGACGCGGACCCTGGCCGGAGAACTCGGGATCTCTCCAGCCCGACTGATCCATCCGGCACGTCTCGCCCTGTGCGGTGTGGGCTTCGGGCCGGGGTTGTTCGAGTTGATGGAGGTGCTGGGGCGGGAGACGTGCATCAGGCGCCTGCACAGGGGGATCGAGTTGCTGGGCCGGGAGGCGCCCGTCTCGGCGGAATGAATTTTTGAGTACACACTGCCCCTTCGTCTAATGGCAAGACATGCGGCTCTGGACCGTAGGATCGGGGTTCGAATCCCTGAGGGGCAGCCAGGAACGCTCGGGGCCCGCGCATCGGGCCCCGTTTCCATATTCAATTTCTCGAGCAGACTGCGATGACGACTGAGACCTCAGACACCGAAGGCAAACGATCCCTCGACTTCATCCGCCAGGCCGTGAAGGAAGACGTGGAGAACGGCCGGTACGAGAAGGTGATCACCCGGTTTCCGCCGGAGCCGAACGGTTACCTCCACATCGGGCACGCGATGGCGTTCGGACTCGACTTCGAGGTCGCCGACGAGCACGGCGGCGAGTGCAACCTCCGTTTCGATGATACGAACCCGGTCAAGGAGGAAGAAGAGTACGTCGACGCCATCATCGAAGACATCCGGTGGCTCGGGTTCGATTGGGGCGATCGTCTCTACTTCGCGTCGGACTACTTCGACCAGCTTTACGAGTATGCGATTCGTCTCATCAAGAAGGGAAAGGCATTTGTCTGCGACCTGTCGCAGGACGAGATGCGGGAGTACCGCGGTACGCTGACCGAGCCGGGTCGGAACAGCCCGAATCGGGACCGGTCTGTGGAAGAGAACCTCGACCTTTTCGAGCATATGCGGGCGGGTGAATTCGGGGAAGGGTCCCGGACCCTGCGCGCGAAGATCGACATGGCGGCGCCGAACATCAACATGCGCGACCCGGTGATGTACCGGATCCAGAAGACGCCGCATCATCGTACAGGAGATGCGTGGTGCATCTACCCGATCTACGATTTCGCGCACGGACAGAGCGATTCGATCGAGCACGTGAGCCACTCTCTGTGCTCGCACGAGTACATCGACCATCGACCACTCTATGACTGGTACATCCGCGAGCTCGAGATCTTCCCCTCGCGGCAGATCGAGTTCGCGCGGGTCAACCTGACCTACAGCATGATGAGCAAGCGGCGGCTCCTTCGTCTCGTGGAGGAAGGCGGTGTGACGGGATGGGATGACCCGAGGATGGTCTCCCTGCGGGGGCTGCGCCGAAGGGGGTACACACCTGAGTCCGTCCGGAAGTTCGTCGACCTCGTCGGGGTCACGAACCGGGTGACGACGGTCGAGATCGAGCAGCTGGAGCACTGCGTCCGGGACCACCTGAACAAGGTCGCGCCCCGGGTGATGGGCGTGATCAACCCGCTGCGTGTCGTGATCGAAAATTACCCGGAGGGGAAGAGCGAGGAGATGGAGGCGGTCAACAACCCGGAAGACCCGTCCGCCGGAAGGCGGAAGGTCCCCTTCTCTCGCGTCCTCTACATCGAGCGTGATGATTTCATGGAGGACCCGCCAAAGAAGTTTTACAGGCTCGCACCCGGACGAGAGGTCCGCCTCCGATACGCCTATTTCATCACGTGCAGGGAGGCGGTGAAGGACGAAAACGGCGAGGTGGTGGAGCTGAGGTGCACATACGATCCGGAAACGCGGGGCGGCGACGCGCCGAACGGACGGAAGGTGAAGGCGACGCTGCACTGGGTGTCGGCCGAGCACGCGGAGAAGGTGGAGGTAAGGCTCTACGATCGGTTGTTCCGCGTGGCGGACCCGATGAAAGCGCCGGAGGGGGGCGACTGGGTCGACAACCTAAATCCCGACTCCCTGGAGGTTCGACCCGACTGCTACGTGGAGCCGAGCCTGAAGGGCGCAGAGCCGGGATATCGGTGCCAGTTCGAGCGTCTCGGATATTTCTGTGTCGACCCGGATTCGTCAGAAGACGGCCTCGTGTTCAACCGGACGGTGACGCTGCGGGATTCGTGGGCGAGGATGGCGAAGAAAAAGGGAAAATAGGGGCAGTGACCGGCCATCGGTGTGGGACCGGTCTCCCGACCGGGAACTGGCCTTCACTTCCTCAATCGTGCCAGATCATAGAGCCGGTGATCTCAGAAGAGGGGTTATAGGCACTTTTGGCACGGGCCCTATTTCCTAGCTGACAGCCCTTTCCCCGACTGGAGTCGGGTCCCACAAGAAAGTGTGTCCTACTGAATTCACCCCAATACTCGGCGAGAAAGTTTTTGTAGAGGGCATCTCGAGGGCCTGCATCAGAAGAACCGATGCAGGCTCTTGTCATGCAACGGGTTAGGGTAGATCGAAATTCGGGGAACCCGACCTGCTGTAAGACGTCATAAATTCGATATGAAGCGAACCGCGTCCCTCCTCTTCCTGCTGCTGATGTTGGGCCCGATACGTGTCCACGCCTGCGGCGGGTTCTTCTGCCGCATCTTCCCGACGAATCAGGTGAGTGAACGGATCCTTTTCGTCGCCGGTGAGGGCGAGGTGACGACACACGTCCAGATCCAGTACACCGGTAAGGCCTCCGATTTCGCCTGGATCCTGCCGATGCCGTCGCTGCCGGAGCTGAGTGTCAGTCACAACGAGATCTTTCGGCAGCTCCAGTCCGCCACACAGCCGAACTTCGTACTGAACTTTGAAGAGAACGATTGCAACATCTTCTTTCCCTTCCCGACCGCGGAGGATGTCGCCAGTTCACGTGGTGACGTGGAGGTCGTTTCAGAGGAACGCGTCGGGCCTTACGAGACGGCGGTGATTACCTCGGACGATCCGGAGGCGATTACGGCCTGGCTGGTCGACAACGGGTACAATCTGGACGCGCTGGGCAGCGAGCTTCTCGCGCCCTACGTGGAGGCGGGTGCTTACTTCGTGGTGCTGCGACTGGCGCCCGGCCAGGAGCTGGGCGACCTGCAGCCGCTGGCGCTGACGTATCCGGCGGAGAATCCGGGGATTCCGATTCGCCTCACGGCCGTGGCCGCCGAGCCGGACATGGGTGTTCTTGTTTGGGTGTTGGGCGCCAACCGCGCGATCCCGAAGAACTATCTTCACGTACAGATCAACGAGGCCAGGATCGACTGGTTTCGGGGCGGATCGAACTACGCGGAGGTCGTGACCGAGGCGGCGAACGAGGCGGGCGGACAGGCGTTCGCGACCGACTACGCCGGTTCGAGTGAGCTGATGCAGGGCCGTTTCTACGAGGAAGGTCGTTTCGACCTGGAGCTGCTGGAGAGCTTCAAGGACCCGGCCGATTTTCTGGACGAGATGTTCAGACAGGGGTTCCCGCGGGACGCGCAGACGCAGGCGCTGATTCGCCGTCACATTCCGATGCCGACTGTCGTACTGGAGCAGGGGGTGCTGCAGGTGGTGTTCGGTGGGGATGAGGAGGCCTACGCGCGCGCAGAAGAGGACGGCACCCTCCAGGGGACAGCCGAGCAGTCTTTCTACAACAACATGGAGCTCTACCGGGAATGGATCACCGACCTGGTGTTCGATCAGGCCGTTTTCGTTGCGGAGCTGGATGAAGTGATCCTCGTGCCGCTCCGCGACGCTGAGGACCTGGTGCGCGATTTTTCGTACCTGACCCGGCTGTATACGACGCTTTCGGCCGATGAGATGACGGTGGATCCGTCGTTTTCTTTCAATCCGGAGCTACCCGAGGTCTCTAACACACGTACAGCAGATGCTCATTTCGAATGTACGGATTCTACCAAGCCGGAGGACGTGGTCCTCGTGGTGACACTCAAAGACGGGCGGGAGATTCGGTCGCGGCCTTTTGCGAACGACGGTAGGCCGGGCGGGCCGATCCTGTTCCGGTCGGCCGCGACGATCGAACAGATGGACGAGACCGGTCCGCCTGAATGGGTCGGCGGCCTGACCGCGACGACGCCGGATTTCGACGGGGATGGGGAGGTGGAGTTCAAGGACTTTACGATGTTCGCGGTGGCGTTCGGCAAGAAGGATGCGCAGTTCGATCTGACGGGGGACGGCGTGGTGAACTTCAGTGATTTAATCGTGTTCGCCCAGAGCTATGGGAACAAGGTGACGTAAGAACTGGAATCATGGAGCAATGCAAAAGGCCCCGGGATGGGAAGTCCCGGGGCCATTGTTTTGAGATGCATTCGTTCTTCAGGCTGACGTGGGAACAAATCCCCCCTGCCCCCCTTTTCCAAAGGGGGAAGGTTGCTCTTGCTGAAAGAGTACCCATCCAGAAATAGATTCTTCCCCTCCACGGCAAGCTCGGGACATGCTTTCCTAAAGGGGGATTGAGGGGGATTTCAGAATGCATCACGATCTGTTTGATATTACCGGTCCGCCATTCCAGGAAACCATTCGCTGCCGGGGCAACCAGTCGCTTCCCGTAAACCAATCACTATCCCATTGGTCCCTGGGATGTCCCGGGGCCTCTTCTTGTTCGAGCTTTCTTGATATCCTACCGCTGTTCTCCCGGCATCCACTCAGAGCCAGGGATCCACTGAGCTCCCGGAATCCACTCATCGCCAGGGTAATTCTGCAGCCCCTGCTGTAGATGCTGGATTTGCTGCTGAATCTGGCCCTCTTTCTTTGGAATCTGAAGGATGATGGCGTTCAGATCCAGAGTCATCAGCGCACGAGGTGCCGTTCCGCCTCTTTGCACATTCGGGCCAGCCTGGGGCTGCGAGGGCGGACCGGAGCGCACGCTCGGGCCGCGCCGTGGTGGCCCGGCAGGTGTTCCGCCTCGCGGCATCGGCGGCGGTACTGGCAAAACCCCTTTCTGGCCTGCAGGGCCCCCTTCGCCAGGGTGACTCCTCTCGCCCACGACCATCATCAGGACCCTGCCGAGCATCTCCCTTTCAGGTTCAGACGCATTCTGCAGGTATCCATTGGCGACGCCGAGAAACTGCTGGGTGTTCATCAGGAGCTGCAGCTTGGCCTGCTTGTGTGCCTTTTCGGCCCGGAGCATGGCCTGAAACTGCCCCTTCAGCGCGTCAGGGAACGTGAGCGCCTGGAGCTCCTCTTCCTCTTCCTCCTGGGCGATGGCCGGGTTCAGGGTCATCCCAAGGAGCGCAGCCGCGACGAGCAGCGCTGAACATATCGTTCGGAACATGGAGATCCTCCTCTGTGGGGGGTTGTGTTCGTCGAAATCGAATGACTTATGCACGGCCCTAATTATAGCATTTTTCTTTATAATAGCTGTGACAATTGTCACCAGTTTAGGAGATCGTTGAAAAAATTGAATCACCCTAGGGGCAGGTACCTCGGTACGGCCCTGCGGGCCTACTCGGCACAGGCCCCTGAGCCTGCCAGGATCTAGCTCGAAGCAGCAGATGAGATAATGTACTCAACTTGCGAATTGTCTCGGCAGGCGACACTAAATGCTCGGTTTGCCGCGATGAGGAAGGTGTCGCCCTTTCGCGCTGGATACGATTCCGTCTCCCTGCTCAGATCGGCTTCGCCATCCAGAAGTGTGAGGCAGGCGAAACTCTGATACGGGGCATGCTCGGTCCGGGTTTCGGAGGGGGCGAAGCGCTGCAGCCGGAAGTGCTCCGAATCGACCAGGGTCGTCTCCTCTTTTGTCGCTCCTGGGAGCTGGCGCCAGTATGACGGTTTCCTGACCTCACCGCCGAAGTCGATGACGTCGAGGGCCCGCTTGATGTGGAGCTCCCGCGGTTTTCCGTCGGGTCCGAGTCGGTCGTAATCGTGGATGCGGAAGACGAGGTCGCTGGACTGCTGGACCTCGTAGACCATCGCGCCCCCGCAGAGAGCGTGTACGGTGCCGGGCGGTATAAAGACGACGTCTCCGGCGACGACGTCAAAGGTCCTCACGAGTTCTTCTACACGCTGCTCCTGGATCGCTCTCTGCAATGCCACCTTATTAACGCCATCCTGGAGGCCGTAGACGATGCGGCCGCCTTCGGATTGGATGACGTACCAGGCTTCCATCTTTCCGAACGGCCCGAGGACCCTGTCCTTCGCGTAGGCATCATTGGGATGGACCTGTATGGAGAGGCTGTCCCTGGCGTCCAGGAGCTTAATGAGCAGGGGGAATTCGCCCTGGTATCTTTCGTAGACAGGCTGACCGAGGAGCTCGGGGCCGTGCTCGGCGACGAGAGACCTCAGGTCCCATCCCGAGAAAGGGCCTTCCGAAACCGTGGATTCCATGCCCTCGCAGGCGGACACCTCCCAGGATTCGCCGATTGCCCTCTCGGGAGGAAGGTCCTTGTTCAGATGCTGCTCGAGTCCGCGGCCACCCCAGATCATCTCTCGATAGGTGGGACGGAGGGGGAACAGATCGGGTAATGCCATTTGAAAGGGTCAGATGTGAGGGAACGAATGAGCAGGATACACACGGTTGCGCGCCCAAGATAGCGCGCGTCAACCCCCTTGTCAATTGATGGCGGGCGGCTGTTTCTGCTTGATCTGAAACAGCTTACGCATTACGTTACTGAAGTTTGGTATTGACATGGAAACAAATCCCCCCTACCCCCTCCCTCGACAAGCTCGGGACATGCTTTTCCAAAGGGGGGAGGTAGCTCTCTGTGATAGAGTACCCATAAAGGAATACGGTCCTCCCGCTTTCTTAAGGCGGGATTGAGGGGATTCCAAAATGCATCACAATAATTAAGAGGTGGAAATGGTTTACGGAGAAGGGGACTATCGCTACGAAGAAGTGGAGGACTGGGCGAAGCTGCCGGAGGGCTGGGAATTTTCATTGGTGTCGGACACGGCGATCGATTCCAAGGGGCGGATCTACGCCTTCACCCGCGGGACGCACCCGATCATCGTGTTCGACAAGGCGGGGAATTTCATCACCTCCTGGGGCTACGGACAGTTCGGCCAGTCCCCGAACCTGGTGAGCCAGTCGCACGGGATCTTTATCGGCCCGGACGACGAGGTCTACCTGACCGATTCCTGGCAGCACATCGTCAGGCGCTACACACGCCTCGGCGAGATGGAGCGGGAATGGGGAAGGCGGGGAATTTCCGGGGTGACGTTTGCTCGCGTCGAATATAACATGCCGACGGGCGTGGCGATCGGCCCGGACGGATCGATCTACGTATCGGATGGCTACGGCGGCCGCTGTGTACACAAGTACTCGAAAGAGGGCGAGCGCTTGAAGTCGTGGGGGGAAGGGGGCACCGGTCCGGGACAGTTCGCCGTGGTGCACAACCTGGGGTGCACCAAAGACGGTCGTGTGCTGGTCTGCGATCGAGAGAACGATCGGGTACAGGTCTTCGACCCAGACGGCGTGTTTATCGAAGAATGGAAAGACCTGGATATGCCGGGAGATGTCTATATTGTGGACGACATGGTCTACATGATCGAGCAGGGCGGCCACGGCCGCGCCAGTGTGTGGACGCAGGATGGAGAGCGGCTCAGCTGGTTCAAGGGGTCCGAAGGGGGCGTGCTGCAGAAGCCGCACGGCGTCTGTGTGGACGATGAAGGCAGCATCTACGTGGCGGAGATCTCTGACGACACGGGGTGCGGCCAGAGGCTTCAGAAATTCTCTCGCGTCTAAAGGGAGGCCGATATGAATGCTGAACTTCCGGTACTGGAAATTTCAGGAAGTCCGAAGGAACGAGGGCGGGCGCACGGGGAGGCGTTTCGGGCCGAGATCCAGACGCTCGTCGCGGCCTATTTCAAAGAGCTGGAAGACGGAGCCAGGCTCCACGAGCTCGAGCCGCTGACGAAACAGCGCGTGCTGGAGATCAGTCAGACCTATGCCGAGCCCTCTGAGGCCCACTCGCCCGATCTCTTCGAGGAGGTCAGGGGGATCGCGGAAGGGGCGGACGCGTCATTCGAGGAGATCTTCGCGCTGAACGCCTTTCTGGAGACTCGGGACTACACATCGTGGTCGGTGACGGAAGCGGGCTGTACGAGTCTGATGGTGCCCGGAGACCGCGACGGGAACGGCGCTACGATCGGCCAGAATTACGATCTCCCATCCATCTTCGCACCAGGGACGATCTTACTGAGGATCACGGATTCCGAGGGGCCCGACGCGATGGTCTTCACGATGATCGGGATGGTGGGTTGCGCCGGTCTGAACAGCGCGGGGATCGGGGTGGTGATCAACAATCTGATTCCGGCCGACGCCGGACCGGGCGTGATCTACCCGTTCGTGACGCGTCGGATCCTCGCGAGCGAGACGATCGGCGAGGCGATGGACGCCATCCTCACACATCCAAGGGCCTCGGGTTTGAACTACGTCATCTGCGATCCGAACGGAGAGATTTACGACTTCGAAACGACATCGAGAGACTACGAGGTGTTCTGCCCGTTCGACGGACCGATGGTCCACACGAATCACTATTTGAGCGATCGATTCAAACACTTGGATCGCCGTGCCCCGGAGCATCGGAGCAACAGCATCTTCAGGTGGGGCCGCGCGACCCGGCTTCTGCGCACGATCGAACGCCCGAACGCGGAGACGCTCCGTGAGATCCTTGCCGACCACGTGAACAGCCCCATCGCGATCTGTCGTCACGATGAGGTGGTGCACGGCGCCGGGTGCGGGCTGACGATCTGCGGGATCGTGCTGGAACCTCTGGAGCGGAGGATCTGGATCGCATGTGGACCGGTGTGCGAAAACGAATGGACTCACTACGGGTCGCACGAGAAACCGACGGAGATCAGAGCGCCTCAGTTTGCGGCGTCCTGAGGCCGCCTGACGATAGGTTATGAATAAGGGCGAAAAGAGAGGAAGCGAGCTGATCGAAGAACTCGAGGAGATGCGCAGACACATGGCCGAGCTGGATGCGCGCGAGAAAGGCCTCGTGGATCGCATCCAAAAACTCGAGGGCCTGGAACACGCCAAGGCCGATCCGGAGGCGATCTACGACGAACGCATGGAGGTGCTGGAACGGTTCGCCAAGGGTGTGGCGCATAATTTCAACAACATTCTGGTTGGTGTCCTGGGCTATGCTCAGATTATCGAGATGCAGAGTAAAGATCCCGAGACGGTCGAGATGGTGGGAAAGATCGTCGAGAGCGCCATGCGGGCAAAAGAACTGGTGAATCGCCTCAACCTTTCGGTCAGAGCCAGCAAGGAAAGCAACCCACGCCGTGTGGACGTCCTTAACTCACTCGTGGAAGAGGCGGCTCACCGAACAGAAGCGGCGGTAAAGGAGGACGGGAGCTCCCCAGGGATCGAGATTGTAGCAAGATTGGAGGATGTTCCACCGGTGAAAGGCACGCCTGAGGAACTTCGGATGATCCTGGACAGTCTCCTTGGCAATGCCGTTGAAGCTACGACGAGTGGTGGAAGGATCGAGGTTTCAACTGCTTCTGCCCAGAATCAAGTGGAATTGAAGGTGAAGGACAGAGGCATCGGAATGGACGAGGAGACACGGGAGAGAATCTTCGAGCCATTCTTCACTACGAAGAAGGATGTAGGCAGCGGCCTGAGTCTCTCGATCGTGCATCAGCTGATCACGGGATGGGGGGGAAGTGTGGAGGTCGAGACCTCCCCGGGAGGCGGCTCCACGTTCAGCCTCCTGATTCCCTTATGGGAAGATGCCGAGCTGGAGGAAGTCGGCGGCAGGGTCATCGTCATAGACGACGACGCTGCCGTGCTCGAGGTCGTAAAGATTGCGCTCGAGCCTCGAGTTGTGGAGGCCGTCGATAATGGAGAGACAGGCCTTGCGCGTTTTGAGGAAGGGAAGTATGACGTGGCACTGATCGATCTGGCGATTCCGGGGATCCCCGGAGATGAAATCGCTCGCAGGATGAAGGAGATCGATCCCACCGTCAGGACGGTGTTGATCACCGGGCTGATCCCCGAAGATGGAGATGCCAGGCTCTCGCCATTCGACTTCCAGCTGCAGAAGCCGTTCCGAGTTGCCGAAATTCGAAATCTGGTGGAAAAGGCAGTCACGAGTCGAGCGTAGGTCCGTTGGTCGAGGTTCGTCGCTTGTCTTTCGTGGTTCTCGGAAGCACCTGATTCATCCATCGATGTGATTCATTCCAACGAAATACGAATTTCCTCACTTGTCACGATTTCTCCGGAAAAAGGAAGTCTGGATCCCGACCGGCCTGGGCTGGCTGATGATCGGTGCGTGCGGATTGATCATCCTTGCCGTCGTGGTGACCGGGATCCATCCGTTCCTGGCAGTCAATCAGCCAGTGGGCGGGGATCTGATGGTAGTAGAAGGTTGGCTGCCGAAGTATGCGTTGGAGAAAGTAGCCGCTGAGTTCCATTCAAAAGGGTATCGGCGAGTGATCGCCACCGGGATCCCGATTCCCGATGCCTCCTATTTCAGGCAGTGTTTTCCGGAGTATGAAAGCTACGCGGAGGTGACGGCGGCTTCGATTCGGGACCTGGGCGTAGCATCGGACCGGGTCGTTGCGGTGCCTGCAGCCTATGTTCAGAGAGATCGGACCTACTCCACTGCGGCGGCGCTGAAGGCCTGGCTGCGCGACTCGGAAACGGGGGCGCGGTCGTTTGACCTTTATTCGGTGGGGCCTCACGCGAGGCGTACGCGGCTGCTCTACGAAACGGCGATGGACGGGGAGTTCCAGGTCGGAATCGTTGCCCTGAAGAATGAGGGGTATGACCCGGACGCGTGGTGGAGGACGAGCGGGGGCGTGCGCACGGTGATCGCGGAGGCACTGGCTTACCTGTATGCCCGATTGCTCTTCAGTCCCTGACCTAAAGATAGGTCGCGATTGTTGCAGTAGTCATAGACCGCAGACCGCGGACCGCGAAGGTAAAAACGTTTTGATTCTTGCGATTTCTGGATTTGAAGACAATCCTCTTTAGGAATCAGATTCAAGGAGTTGATGCATGAGCGACAAGGGATACGCGAATCCGGACCTGGTTTGGAGCGCGGACGACCTGCACGATCGTCTTGAGGATCCCTCCCTCTGTGTTGTAGATACTCGACCGACTCACGAATACGTCGCCGGTCATATTCTGGGCGCGCAGAACCTGGACCTGTATGGATTCAGTCTGAACAACACCGACGAAGTCGCATTCAAGGCGTTCATGTGGACGTGCGGCTATCTCCTGGGAAGCCGGGGGATCGGATCAGACAGAAGGATTGTGTTCTACGAAAACGATTCCGGCATGCGGGCAGCGCGGGGCTTCTGGATCTGCGAATACCTGGGACACGAAGAGGTGCACGTGCTGGACGGCGGCCTGGAGGCGTGGAAGGGAATGGGATATCCTCTGACCACGGAATGTCCGGCGCCCGAGCGGGCTTCATTTGAGGCGAGACCGGTTCCAGAACGCCAGATCGGAGCGGAAGAACTGAAGAACTCCCTGGGGAAAGAAGGTTTTGTCGTGCTCGATACGCGGAGTGATGATGAGTATTACGGCAGGATTGCACGTGCTGCGCGGGCGGGTGCGATACCCGGTGCGGTTCACGTGGAATACCTCAGGAACCTGGATGAAGACGGGGCATTCAAGCCGGCGGACGAGCTGAGCCAGATGTATGAGGACGCCGGCGTGGTGCCGGAACAGGAGATCGCGTGCTACTGTCAGGGGGGCTATCGCTCCGCACACGCCTACCTGGCGCTTCGTCTGCTCGGTTATCCACGCGTGCGAAATTATGTTGGGTCGTGGAAGGAGTGGGGAGATCGGACAGATCTGCCGATCGAGATACCGGAGGAATGAGGAGCGGGAGCTGCGAGTGTTGGGGAATGGAGTAGTCAGAAGAGAACGTGAGTGCTGGGGGAGTGGAGTAATGGAGTAATGGAAAGGAAAGGCAAAATCTTCCAATACTCCAGCACTCCAGTACTGCAACACTCCAGAATCACAGAACGGGTCGCGTGGAAATTGCGGCGAAAAAAGGAAACGGATCGTGAAACTTGAAGAGATTCTGCAGCATCTGGAGATCGATGGCTGGTGTGTCATCGAGGGGGTCATTCCCGAGGAAAATGTGGCGCAGATTCGTCAGGAGATCGAGGCGGTCACAGCGGCCCAGGGCGTGAGCAGGACCTATCAGGGCGTGGTGAGCGCGTACGATATCCTGGGCGATCTGCCCACCTTCGTGCCTCACGTTGCGGATGCGCGCGTGCTGAACGTGGCAGAGAACTGGTTCGGGCCGCACGCAAGAATCTCCTTCACGGCCACTTTGATCACACAGCCAGGTAACGATCGCGGCCGCTGGCACGCAGACTGGCCCTACAATCAGGAGAAGCCGGGCCACATTGAACCGCCCTATCCGGACTTTTCCGTTCAGCTCTCATCTCTCTGGATGATCTCGGATTTCACGGAGGAGAACGGCGGCACCTGGATCGTGCCCGGGAGCCACCGGGCGTCCAACAATCCGACCGGCGATATTGGTGTCCCCCTGTTCGAGCCCTACCCGACAGAGATGAACGCGACGGGGCGCGCCGGTAGTGTGATGGTTTTCGACAGCCGGCTCTGGCACGCGACCGCGACGAATCACAGCGACGGGCCGCGCGTGGGCATGGTCGTGCGATATATTCCGTGGTGGTTCAACGCGGAGATCCTGATGCCGGGTTCGGAGGAGCGGCGCCGAATGGTGGACGAGCCGGGCCTGAAGGAGAATGAGATGCCGGCGGTGGAACCGGAGGTCTATGAAGGACTGCCGGAAGCCGTGAAGCCACTCTACAGGCACTGGGTAAGGCGGTAGGACGCGTATGCAGGGCCAACCTTGTGTTCGCCTTGATTAATCAAGAACCCTATCTCTTACCTGTAGAGACCACGGGGCGCCGTGCACCTTGGGCCATTTCTCCATGGCCCTTGCCTAAATCTTGATTTTTTAGTATATTAAATGCTCTACGTTGTCTGCTCCACATTAACCTCCGAAGATTTCCTGCGCTACTTCTCGCATTCTGGTTCTGTCTTGAGTGCATCCAGAGACCATCGCCGTTGATCTCGGGTCTTCAAGACAGGAGTCCATGGATACAAATCCTTTCGAGAAACTCTCGCTGATCAGCCCCCTTCTCCGAGCCCTGTCGGATGAAGGTTACAAGAAGCCGACCGACGTTCAGCGTGAAGCAATTCCTAAAGTACTCGCCGGGAATGACCTTCTTGCCACGGCCCAAACGGGCACAGGGAAGACGGCGGCGTTCGCCCTGCCTATTCTGCAGGGGCTGGATGAGCGGCGCGTTCCCGGTTCCAGGGGCATCCGAGCCCTGGTCCTAACTCCAACTCGGGAGCTCGCGCTCCAGGTCAACGAGAGCTTCCGCACCTATGGCCGCCACCTTAAATCGCGCACTGTGGTCATCCTGGGCGGCGTACCTGCACCTCCACAGATCAAGTCCCTCCAAAAGAAGCCGGAAATCCTCGTTGCGACTCCAGGACGCCTGTTGGATCTGTTCAATCAGGGGTTTATCCGTCTCGATCAGGTAGAAGTACTGGTCCTGGACGAGGCCGATCGTATGCTGGACATGGGATTCGTGGATGACGTCCGCAGGATCGTTTCCAAACTTCCCAGGGATCGGCAGACCTTGTTCTTCTCCGCCACGCTTTCCTGGGAGATCGCCAACCTCGCTTCAGATATGCTGAGGAACCCGTCGGAAGTGGCGGTCACGCCAGCCGCGTCGGTGTCCGAAAGCATTGCGCAGAAAGTCTTCTTCGTTCAGCAGATGCATAAACGGGAACTCCTCACTGACATTCTGAGAGGGGAGAATGTAGAGAGAGCCCTGGTCTTCACGCGCACAAAACACCGTGCGAACCGCATATCACGGCAGCTTTCGAAGTCAGGCATTTCCGCCGATACGATCCATTCGAACAAGAGCCAGGGCCAGCGCCAACGCGCACTAACTGCATTCCACCGGGGGAGGATAAAGGTCCTCGTCGGTACCGATGTGGTCGCCCGGGGGATCGACGTCGAGGGGATTTCGCACGTGATCAATTTCGAGCTTCCGGAGAATCCGGAAAGCTACGTGCACCGAATCGGGAGGACGGCACGGGCCGACGCGATCGGCACGGCCCTGTCATTCTGCGGCGCGGAGGAAGTACCGCTGCTCAGAGGGATAGAGAAGTTGACCAAGAGCCAACTCACGACAGAGGAAGACCATCCGTTCCACTGTTCCAGGATCGCCGAGCTGCGCGATCGAGATCTGGCCAGGTCACAACCGCGTCCGAAGGGCCCTCCGTTCGGGCGGAAAAAAAGGCCGGCTAAACAAAGGATGCGTTAAAAGGCTGGATCACGGAAGAACACGGAAAAATCCGGAGGGCCACGAAAAGGACACAGAAGCAAGCTTAGGATTCGACCGAATCACTTGAGGAAGAGCGCGGGAATTTACTCCCGCGCTTTTTTGGTTTTGGCGAGGGAATGAATTCCCGCGCTGGAGAGATGGGGAAGTCCGCCTGTCGGCAGACTCTGGTTACGTTCGCGGCGCGGAAACCAAGTTTGTCAGTCTTTGGCGATCTCTTTCAGCATGACCGGCCAGGCCTGTTTCGCGAAGAACCTGTGTCCGCCGTTGCCGACGACGAGGCGGCAGCGGTCTGCCGCGCCGGCGGCGGCGTAGATCTTTTTCAGGTGCCTGAACGCTTTCCTGACTCCGGCGAACGGGAAGATGGGGTCCGATTTTCCGGCGACGATCACCACCGGTTTTGGAGCGAACAAGCCCATGACGTCGGCCATCTCGGCGTATTTGAGGAGACTGGGGACGTAGTTGTCCATGCAGTGGTAGATGGACATGATGGAGTCCCGGAAGGTGCAGAAGTAGCAGGAAGGCATGGCGTATCGGATTCGAGGCAGCATCACGGCGGAAAAGAGGGTCGCAGTCCCGCCTCCAGAGTTGCCCATCACGCCGATGCGCCGCACGTCCACATCCCCGCGCGATTCGAGGTAGTCGATGCCCCGGTCGATGTCGAAGACACGCTCGCCGACGAGGGTGCGGCCGAGCATCAGCGCGTGCATGGTAGCGTCGTGACAGCCCATTTCGGCGGTCCTTTTCTGGAGCTGTTCCCGCCGCTCTCCGAAGGACCTCTGCTCGATGCAGAGGGCGGCGAGGCCCCGCTTCATGCATCCGAGGCCGAAGTCTCTATCTCCCGGGACCTTCAGAGGCCTGGTATTGTCGTCGCGTGTTACGGCGATTGAATTGTGCATCCCGGTGGAGTGGCCCTGGACGCAGATGAAGAAGGTGTAGGGTGGACCGACGTCTTTGGGCAGGCAGACGAAGGCGAGCACATCTGAATAAGGTTCACTCGTGAAGACGATCTTTTCGATCGTGCCGAGCGGGTGCTGGCGTTTCCACAGCGTCCGAACTTTGAGGGGGACCCGCTCCTCGGGCATATCGCCTACGAGCTGCCGGAGCTTTCGACGGAGTCTGCGCTGCCAGGTCTTGACGTCTCCACCGTCGTAGGCGAGGGTTTGTTCGGTTCGGTCCATCACGTGGCGGTGATGAACGGAGGGCGAAAGATGGAGTTGCTTTGGCATACCTAACCCCCTAGCCCCTCCCTCGGCAAGCTCGGGACATGCTTCCCTAAAGGGAAGGGGGAACAGATTCTGTTCGGTCCAAATGTATCACGTTTGTCTTCCCTCTCCTTTAGGAGAGGGGCCGGGGGGGAGAGGTCTGGTTTCAGCCTGCCTGATTGCTCCAGACCTTTCTCAGGAGCCGAATCCAGTTTCCGGAGAGGATGTTTCGGACATCTTCTTCAGAGTATCCCCTGCGTTCGAAGATTTCTCTGAATTTTTGCAGGTCGGGGCTTGTGTTGAAGTCACGCGGGGTCTGTTCGGTGCCGAAGCCGGCATCCACGTCGGTGCCGAGTCCGGCGTGGCGCGCGTTGCCAGCGACCTCACAGACGTGATCGATGTGATCGGCGACGGTCTCGAGTGTGGCATTTGAAATCTGATGATAAGGGGCCGCGGTGTGCTTCCACTCGGTGTCCAGCATCCAGGAGTCGAACGCGGAACCGATTACGCCACCTCGCTCGATGACGGCCTTTAGCATGTCGTCGCTGAGCTGGCGCTGGTCAGGCACGAGGGCGCGGCAGTTGCAGTGGGAGGCGAGGACGGGACCGTCGTAGATGTCCAGGAGCTCCCAGTAGGACTGGTCGGTCAGGTGGGAGAGGTCAACGATGATGCCAAACTCACTGAAGGCATCCAGGAGGGGCTTGGCGGGTGGGAGGAGGCCCCCTTCTGTACCGCTTCCGTGGGCATAGCTGGTGACGCCGTAGTGAGAGAGGCTGGCGACGCGGAGGCCCATGTCGTACCACTCCGGGACCTGATCGGGGTCAAGAATGGGGTCGCACCCTTCCAGTGCGAGGACGAGGCCGATGGGGGTATCGGGTGCGGGGTCCTTCCAGCTGGCGATGACTTCATCCAGGTCCTGCACGGAGCGGACGATTCGGATGACGCCCTCCCGTTCCATGGCGTGGTAGTATGCGGCGTGACTGCACGCGACGCCGTAGCACTGTGCCTGGGTATACATCCCGATGCGGGTCCAGTTGTCTTTCGGGGCCAGCCTGGCGGTCGCCGTCGCGATGACGAGTCCGACGTGACCCTTGTGGAGTTCGTGGAATGTGGTGGTGCTGCTGCCGTAGGTCTGCATGACTTTCGGCGAGTCGTGGGTACGAACGGTCGCAGCCGGCTGGGTGAGGTCACGATTGGCGTGCAGCGCGGTGAAGGCGAGGTCGAGATGACCGTCGGCGATGAATATGGGTTTGTCAGTCATGAATAGGACCAGGATTAAAATCGTTATTCGCTGGAGGCCCTCACCCCCAACCCCTCTCCCACACGTGGGAGAGGGGAGATGGCGATGCGCTTTGTTTTTCCCTTTCCCGTTTATGGGAGAGGGATGCCGAGCGACAGCGAGGCAGGGTGAGGGCCCCTAGCCTTCCTTCTCGCTCCACACTTCCTTCAAGAGCCGGATCCAGTTCCCTGAGAGGACATTGCTGACGTCTTCTTCCGAGTAGCCTCTGTGCGTGAAGATCTCCGCAAATTTCTGGAGGTCCGCGATCGTGTTCAGGTCACGCGGGGCCTGTTCGGTACCCCAGCCGCCGTCCAGGTCGGTCCCGAGCGCGGCGTGGTGCGCGTTGCCCGCGAGCTCGCAGACGTGGTCGATGTGATCCGCGACCGTTTCCAGGGTCGCATTCGTGATCTGTTCGTGGGCTGGCGTTTCGTGACCCCACTCGGGGTCCAGCATCCAGACGTCGAAGGCGGCGCCGATTACCCCGCCCCGCTCGATGATGGACTTGATCATGTCGTCGCTGAACTGGCGCTGGTTGTGCACGAGCGCGCGGCAGTTGCTGTGGGAAGCGAGGACGGGACCGTCGTAATAGTCCATCACCTCCCAATGAGACTGGTCGCTCAGGTGAGTGAGATCGACGATGATGCCGGCCTCGCGGAAGGCGTCCAGGAGGGGTTTGGCTATGGGCTTGAGCCCCCCCTCCGTACCGGTGCCGTGGGCGTATCGGCTCACGCCGTAGTGGCTGAGGCCGGACACGCGCACACCCAGGTCGTACCACTCCGGCACCTGCTCGGGATCCCGAATGCCGTCACAGCCTTCCAGGGCCAGCACGAGGCCGATCGGGGTGTCGGGGGCGGGGTCTTCCCAGCTCGCGAGCAATTGATCCAGATCCTGGGCGGAACGGATCATCCGGATGACGCCTTCCCGCTCCATGGCCTGGTAGTAAGCGACGTGGCCCCTGACCATGCCGTAGCACTGGGTCTGGTCGTACATGCCGAGTCCAGTCCAGTTGTCCTTCGGTCCGACTTTGGCTGTCGCGGTTCCGAAGACGAGCCCGACGTTTCCCTTTCTGAGCTCGGGAAAGGTGACGGTACAGCTCCCAAAGGTCCGCATGACCGAAGGTGGGTCGTGTGTGCGAACAGTCGCTGCCGGCACCGTGAGGTCTCGGTTGACCTGAAGCGCAGTGAAGCCGAGGTCGAGATGGCTGTCGGCGATGAGGAGGGGTTTATCAGGCATGGGCGCTCGAGTAACAGAGGTTATTCGGGGTACCGGGAAATCAAAACACGGGTACCGGGTACCGGAAAGGTCGTCGCTCTTCTTTCGTGGTTTGCGGCGCTGATGAGGATCCTATCCCCGCGCGCCGTGTATCGAGAGATCGGGACAACGCAATCACTGCCAGGCGCTTCCAAAGAGACGAAGCATGTTGCCGTGGGCGATCTTAGTGACGTCCTCCTCGCTGTATCCCCGCTGTTGCAATATGCCCAGGAACTTCTGCAGATCTGCGATGCTGTCCATGTCGGTGGGCGAATACTCCCGCCCGAACCCGCCGTCCAGGTCGCTTCCGATGGCGACGTGGTCGGCGTTTCCCGCGAGCTGGCAGATGTGATCGATGTGATCCACGACCGCGCTCATCGGCCGAGTGGAAGCGGGCGGTACGCTAGCCAGGGCCGCGGTCGCAGGGTTGATGAAGTTCTCGACGAAGACGACACCGATCACGCCTCCGCGCTTGCAGAGCTCCTTGATGATGTCGTCAGTCAGGAGGCGCTGAATGTCGACGAGTGCGCGGCAGTTGCAGTGGCTGGCGTGGATCGGACCGTCCCAGTAGTCCAGGATCTGACGGAGGGCCAGGTCGGAGGCGTGGGTGACGTCAAGGATGACACCTGCCGCACGCAGGGCATCCATCAACGGGAAGGCGGGAGGATACAGCCCCCCGACGGTGCCCGTTCCGTGGCCGTAGGTGTTGGCTCCGAAATGGGTAAGGGAGACGGAGCGGAGTCCGGCCTCCCACCAGTCCTCCACGTTGTCGGGCCCGAGGATGGGGTCGGCGCTCTCCATGGTGAGAATCAGGCCGATGGGCGTCTCCGGAGTCGGATTGTCCCACTCCGCGACGGAGGCATTCAGATCTTTTGTGGATTTGATGAACCGGATCTGGCCCTCTCGCTCCAGGGCGCGGTAGTAGGCCAGGTGGCCCATGCCGCGAGCGTGAGCCGCGGCCTGAGTACGGTCCGTTTCGCCACGCTTCGGACCCGGTTCCTGCACACGGGCCATGATCGTCCCGAGCGCGATGCCGACGTGTCCCTTTCGCATCTCTGGAAAGGAGACGGTTGCAATCCCTTTTGGCGTGTCAGCCCAGGGGTCGTAACGGACCAGGACCGCCTCCGGGTCGGCTGTGGGCCCCAGGAGGAACCCGTCGTCCCGCTCGCGAAGGACTTCGACCGGCTGCGTCTGGTCCCGGCGGTGGAAGAGGGCGTTGTGGGCCAGGTCTAGATGGCCGTCTATGATTAGAGTGGGCATAAAGGCGCAATGATCGGGTACAGGGAAATCAAAACACGGGTACCGGGTACCGCAAAACCGTCGTTCGTAAAAGCTGGATCACGAAATTGCACGAAGGATCACGAAAGGCACGAAAAAAGTCGACGTCGTACCGAATGATGAAGGGAAACCGACAAAGAAATCACAGAATCACCTTACGCAAAAGAACTGGAACCTCGAGTGCGGCGCTGATGAGGTTCCTATCTCCGCGCGCCGTGTATCGAGAGATCGGGACAAGGAAGAGATTTGGCTTGATCAACTCCACGCTTTCCTGAAAAGCCGCAGCGTGTTGCCGTGGGCGATCTTGGCGACGTCGTCCTCGCTGTATCCGCGCTGTCTCAGGGCGTCCAGGAAGCCCTGCAGGTCTGCGATGGTGTCCAGGTCACAGGGAGACTTCTCGCGACCGAAGCCGCCGTCCAGGTCGCTTCCGATAGCGACGTGGTCGGTGTTTCCGGTGAGCTGGCAGATGTGGTCGATGTGTTCGACGTTGGCGCTCATCGGCCGGGTCATGGCGGTTGTGGGCCCGAACATGTGCGCGTTCGGATTCACGAACGTATCGGCGAAGACGACGCCGATCACGGCGTCGCGCTCGCAAAGCGCTTTGATCATCTCGTCCGTCAACATCCGCTGGACCGGAACGAGGGCGCGGCAGTTGCAGTGGCTGGCGTGGATGGGTCCGTCCCAGTAGTCAAGCAGCTGCCAGAAGGCGAGGTCGGCGGAGTGGGTCACGTCCAGCATGACGCCCGCGTCTCGCAGGGCGTCCATCAGGGGAAAGGCAGGCGTGTAGAGTCCGCCTTCGGTTCCCGTGCCGTGACCGTAGGTGTTGGCCCCGAAGTGGGTGAGGGAGACGGATCGGAGTCCGGCCTCCCACCAGTCCTGAACGTTGTCCGGCCCGAGAATCGGGTCGGCCCCCTCCATGGAAAGGATCAGACCGATGGGAGTCTCCGGAGTTGGATTCTCCCACTCCGCGACAGATACATCCAGGTCTTTTACGGACTTGATGAACCGAACTTCGCCTTCGCGCTCCAGGGCTTCGTAGTAGGCCAGGTGGGAGATGCCCTGCGCGTGAGCGACCGCCTGCGTTCGCACGGAGTTGTGACTGTTCGGACCGGGCAGCTGGATACGCGACATGATCGTAATCAGCCCTATGCCGACGTGACCCCTGCGCATGTCTGGAAGGGAGACCGTGGCCATGCCGTGCTGCTTGTCCGCCCAGGCATTTTCTTTAATGAGTACGGCCTCCGGGTCAGCGGAAGGGCCGCTTAGAAAGATGTCCTCCCGATTGCGCAGGACCATTGCGGGCTGCCTCTGGTCACGGCGATTAAAGAGGCCGTTGAAGGCCAGGTCTAGATGGCCATCTATGATTAGCATAGACATGAAGACGCTCTCCATGACTGCAGACCACAGACCGCGGACCGCGTAGTACCACAGGAATCGGTCAATTCATTCTGCGGTCTGCCGTCCGTTGTCTACCGTCCGGTTTCTTTCGCCCTTCGTTGCAAGAACTGTTAAGCTAACACGCCGCAAAGGTGATCGCAAGGGCGAAAGAAACCACCGAATTCCGTTGACAGGTTTCCCCAAGTCGCTTACTTTTTCGCCGGGGCAGGGATCCTAGTGCGCCTCGTGAATCAGTTTTCGTGTTCTGGAGGAGATGATGGATTTCCTTATACAGTTTTGCGTGAAGCCTGACAGGGTGGACGAGCATAGAGCCGCCGTACGTGAATTTGTGAAGCAGATCAAGGAGCTGCACGATTCGAAGATCGAGTACACGAGTTACGAGCTTCCGGACGGGGTTTCCTTCTACAACATCACCACGTTCGAAGATGAGGAAGCGGAAAAAATGCTCCAGCTTTACGCCTTCTTTGAAGAGTATGTCTCGGGAGTCGAAGAAAGGTGCGAGGAAGAACCGACCGTTACCCCACTGACACGAGTGGCGAGCACCAGATGAAGCGTTCCGCTGTCGGTCGTCTGCCTTTAGGCGGTCTGCCCCCTCGACAGGGCTCGGGGCAGGCGTCTGTCGTCCGCCGTCCGTGCATCACGCGTTATCTGAGGCAAATGCAAGCCTTGTGAGTGGCATCGTTCTCAGTAAGAGAAGTTGAATGAACATAGACGCATCCTGACGGTCGGGGCGTGGCTCAGCCCGGTAGAGCACCTGCTTTGGGAGCAGGGGGTCGTGGGTTCAAATCCCGCCGCCCCGACCAAATAAAACAAGGGCTTGCACTGATGAGGGTGCAAGCCCTCTTCTCTTACCTTAAAGCCTGTGACCCACCTGTGACCATAATCGCCGTCGGCAATTAGAACATCATCAGAGTTTGGCGAGGCGAATTTGCAGGATTATATTGTAGCTTCCCCATTCTACCTTTATGAATTGTTTCAAAATTCTTGAATAGGCTGATTATATACTAATGATAGAAGAGGAGGTGTACATATGAAATCCTATTCGGTCGTTGAACTTCTCGGCGATGGGATCGGGTCGGAGCTCTCGGAGGCGGTCCACCACCTCGCCGAACAAGCACTTCCGTTCGGGATCGACTGGCGGCCATTCGACCTCAGCGTCGAACGGCGCGACGCGGAGGGAATGGCTCTCTATGATGAAATAGTAGAGGCCATCGAAAAGACGAGCGTTGCGCTCAAACATCCGACCGCCACGGTCCGCGAAAGCCCGAATCAAGTACTTCGCAAACGGCTACGACTCCACGTTATCCACCGTCCCGTCCAGACCATCCCAGGGATCCCGTCGAATTTCAAAGAGGAACTCGACCTTGATATCGTGCGCATCGCGACCGGCGGCACATACGACGATCCCGGACAGATGATCGGGCACGAGGCCGCGGTTTCCCTCCGGATCATCGAACGAGAACCCTGCCTCCAGGCGGCGTCGTTCGCTTTCGACTTGGCCAGGAAGACAAAGAAGAGCGTCACGTCTTCCTCGAAGCACACGATCCAGAAGGTCACGGACGGTCTCTTTGAATCGATCGTTCGGACGGTAGCGCAACGCTACGACGACGTCTCCCACCATATCGAGCTATTCGACGCGCTCCTGGCAAAGATCGTGCTGCGTCCTCAGGATTTCAAGGTTGTCCTGGTGCTTAACGAATACGGAGACTTTCTCTCGGATATGGCGTGCGGGCTGATCGGCTCCCTTGGCATCGGCGCGAGCGGAAACTATGGATTCGACGCAAAGGGTAACATTCGAGTAGGACTCTACGACGCTGCCCACGGGACGGCGCCCGACATCTCGGGCCAAGGAAAAGCCAACCCGACTGCAATCTTTCTGGCCTTCGCCCTGCTGTTGTACCACCTCGGCGAGGTCAGACCGGCGAGCGCCATCAAGAACTCCTGCCTAGATCTTCTGCGGGAAGGCGTTTGCACACCGGATCTACGGGGTAGCTGCTCGACGTCGGAATTCACGGAGGAAGTCGCCCGGAAGACGAAGCAGCGAATCCGGGACCCGCGCTGGACCTCCGAGACGATCCGGCTTCACGGCAATCAACAACGCGCCTGAAGGAGTCCCGGACTCGCCTTCAGCACCGCGGTTGGAAGATCCTGTGGTTTCTACGGGCCTTGATCTTCCCCTCACGCCGGCCCCGGCCCAAACCATAGGCAAAGGTAGCTTGCGGCCCTCCAACGTGATCCGCGGGCCGGGCGTGGATTCCCCTGTGTGCGGCATACAGTCCCTAACTTTTGCGACTACATCGAGTTGCACAAAATGTGGAAGGTTGGAAAATCCGTTACGGATTTCGGTGATTCTCGACGCATGTATGTATAGAGTGTGGCAGGAGGAGTCGCATAGATGGAAAAAAGACCCCCTGATGATGCGGAAAGAGACTCGTCGCAGGAGGTGAATTCCATGGACCTCCAGTCCGCCGGAGAGCTGACGCGACTTATTCAGAATGCGGCGGCAGGTGATCCGGTTGCAAAGCATCAACTCATCGAACAGGTCTATGAGGAGCTTAAGGAGATGGCCCGCGGAAAGCTCTTCAGGGAGCGAACGAATGCCATGTGCCAGGCGTCGTCGATAGTGCATGAGGCGTGGATCAGAATTTTCAGCAAGGGCAACTTTAAAGCCCCAAATCGCGCTTATTTTTTCGGCGCCATGGCGTTGGCGATGCGCCGCATCCTTATTGAGCATGCTCGACGGCTAGCGAAACGACAAGGATCCGAACAGGATATATGGGACCGGGCGGTCGAAGCGCTTGAAGCAACGCAGAAAGTGAAGTATCTAGACTTGCACGCAGCCCTTGACGAACTCACACAGAAAAGCCAGCGACAGAGCAAGGTCGTCTCGCTCCGCTTTTTTGGCGGTCTCAAGGAGAGAGAGATCGCCGGTTACCTGGGGGTTTCCGTGTCCACAGTGGAAAAAGACTGGCGCGCCGCTCGGGCCTGGCTTCATCAACGCTTGCGAGGAGAAGAATCATGAGCGCTGAACGTTGGGAGGAAGTCTCCGATGCCCTCGCGGAGGCACAGGCGCTCGAACCCTCCGAGCGCCGAACCTACCTCGACGAAATGGATCCACACGTGCGTGGCGAGGTGGAAGCTCTCTTGCCGCACGCAGCGAAGGCGGAGTCTGAGGGGTTCTTGAAAGATCCTCCGTGGATCGTCGACGATATTCCACTCGTTCTTGAAGACTTCGGTGTGCTTGGCGAGGAACCGCGATACACGAAGATCCAATACGTGGGTCACGGCGGAATGGGGGTCGTGTACAAAGCTTTTGATGCCAACCTCAAGCGATGGGTGGCCTTGAAGATCACACGGCCCGGCGCATCTCTGACCCGGGAAGATGTTAAGCGCTTTCGCACAGAAGCGCAGCATCAGGCAAATCTGAAGCACAGCTACATCGTCCCGGTACACGAAGTTGGGATCCACGCAGACGGCAGGCCGTACTTCACCATGGATTTCATCGAAGGTTGCAGCCTGAACGATCGCTTATCGGAATTTACTCATGATCATCGCGCCGCGGCTTACTTGGTGAAGAAGCTCGCACTGGCCGTGCATCACGCGCACACGCGCCGACTCCAGCATGGTGACCTGAAACCAGATAACATCCTGCTGGACGACGAACAGCGGCCATATGTTACAGACTTTGGCCTGGCCAAGCCTTTTGAGAAGGATGAGAAAATCCCGGCTACGGGAAACGTCGAAGGCACGATTGGTTTCATGTCTCCCGAACAGACAGAGCCGAATTTAGACCTGACCACGACGAGCGACGTGCACGGGCTGGGCGCCGTTCTCTTTGCCATCCTTACCGGAAAGGCGCCCTATCGAGTCGAAAGTCCCGACGAGTCGTGGGCGGACCCCCAGACCCTGGTCAGGAACCGCATCCCGGAGTTCCCGAAGGCACTGCACGGTCGCTGCGACCCCGATCTGGAAAGGACCTGTCTCAAATGCTTGGAGAAGAACCCAGAGGAACGCTATGGATCCGCGGAGGCTGTAGCCCGCGACCTGCAACGATGGCTGGATCTAAAGAAACCAAGAGCGGTTCCACGCTGGCCTGTCTGGAAACACGTGTGGCGGTGGAGCCGGCGCAATCCCGCTGCGGCCGTCTTCACGGTTGTGGCCCTGTCGCTTTCTGGTGTTGGCGGAAAGACCTGGTTGGACAAGCGTAACGCTGAGATCACGGTCTCAGCCCAAAAAAGGGCAACGCTGGAGAGCTGCGAATATGTCGCCGGATTGGTAGCCTCGATCCTGCACAACCGGCTCGAAAAGCTGAAGGCGGTCGTGAACGAG
The DNA here is from genome assembly GCA_965248435.1 of Candidatus Latescibacterota bacterium. GTDB lineage: Bacteria > Latescibacterota > UBA2968 > UBA2968 > CBDFJH01. The sequence continues at coordinate 2,591,292 of OZ252100.1, read as the reverse complement.
GCGGCGGGGAGCGACAAGTTGAGAGTGATGCTGCGGTCGGACGACGTGGACGGCCTTCATGCCTTCCTAAAGAATCTGGCGAAGAGCCGCCTCGGCCTAGAAGGTTACCGCCCCTTCGAGACCTCCGCGATCTATGATGCCAAGGGGAAGATGCTTGAACAGTCGATGGACCAAGAAGATCGGGAGGAGCCTTTGCTCGGGAAGAACTTCCTCTTTCGCGATTACATACAGGGGGCGCTTGCCCGGGCGAGTGAACCCGGGGTCCAGGCCGTGTACGTCTCGAGGCTCTATTTTTCCAAGGCGCAGAAGATCTACAAGTTTGGTATTGACCGCGTTGTGCAGTCCGAAGAGGGGGAAATCATTGGGGTGATCCATGCGTCAATCACCACCGGCCGAACCATGGGCTTGGAGCAGATCAAGGATTCGAGGTATAAGGTCGCCGTGGTGGGTCTCTGGGATCCCAATCCCGCAAGAGGCGAGCCCAAACAACCCGCGGAGTATCTGATCGTGCTCCACCCGACATTCGAGCCTCGTGCTTGTCCCGTTCCCTTCCCGAAGGATCAGGCCCATATGCTTTCGGGCGGCGCGTTTGAAGACTACCGCGATCCGGTTGGACAAGAGAATTCCGCGCACGCCGGCCGCTGGCTGGCCGGCTTCGCAAAGGTCCCTGGGACGCGCTTTTGTGTGATTGTCCAGGTGCGCGAGGCTGATCGGATGGTCCCTCCGTAGACTTGACGAACCCACCGGCCCGGGACGTTCAGCGTCGGTGCCTGCGCCGGGAGAACGACGGAATCGATAAGCGATAGGAAGTTCAAGGTCTGCTACCCGGTGATGTTGATTTCTCTGGCAAGACGATCGAATGGATCTCTGAAAAGAGGGCGCGTCACGGAGTTGAAAGACCGAGAAATTGGGATTTGAAACGGTGAAGGAATTATGACCACACGGCTTCAGAAGAAAAGGATAATTTTCCTTGTAAGCGTTATTCTTCTCACCTTGCTGAACGTATATGTCGCTTACCAGACGAAAGGTTCTCGCAGCACCATTAAGTGGATCATCCCTTTTAAAGTGGGTGGGGGCTCCGATATATGGGCAAGAATCTACGCACCCTATTTTCAGAAGTATCTTCCAGGCCATCCTGTGGTTGTTGTAAAGAATATGCCGGGCGGCGGGAGTATCAATGGAGGGAACTACTTTCACACGGGGGTCAGTGCTGATGGCTTGACGGTCTTTGGCTCTTCAGGGTCTACAACGTTCCCCTATCTACTGGAAAACCGCAAAGTCCAGTACGACTTCGCAAAGTATCAAATCGTATTCGCTTCCCCTTCCGGTGGGGTGGTCTATACCAAACCCGGCATGGGGGTTACGTCCGCCCGGGACCTCAAGGGATTCAACCTGAAACTCTCTTATGCCTCTCAAGGGCCAACATCCCTCGATATTGTTCCATTATTGGCTTTCCATATGCTCAAACTTGAAGTCAGCGCAATCTTCGGCTACAAGGGCAGAGGCGCCGGACGAGTCGCGTTCGAGCAGGGGGAAGCCAACATCGACTATCAGACTACTACCGCTTACATCAAAAACGTCCGTCCTCTAGTAAAACAGAAACTCGCCGTACCTTTAATGACATGGGGTGTGTTGGATCGGGACGGGACTATTGTCAGAGATCCAATCGAGCCGGACCTGCCGTGTTTTCCCGAAGTGTACGAGATGGTGCACGGGGAAAAGCCTTCCGGGCCGGAGTGGCAAGCCTGGAAGGCGTTTTTAATTGCGGGCTTCGGCCTGCAAAAGGCCATGTGGCTGCCTGAAAATACGCCAGATGAAATCGTACAGGATTATCGGGCAGCGGCCGCCAAAATCATCGCGGATTCCCAGTTTCAAGGAGAGGTTGAGAAGAGCCTGGGAGGCTATCCGCAACTCGTCGGGAAGTTGGCACATGAATCGTTCAAGCAAGTCATAGACGTTCCAGATGAGAGCAAATCCTGGATGCGCGATTGGATCACGAGCAAGTATGGGATTACTGCGGAATAGGGAGGAAGAGTCGTGGATGCATTCCTGGAGTCCTTACACACTGTTTTTAGCATGACGCACTTATTGATGTTGATCACAGGCGTTCTGGTAGGACTCTTGGTCGGGATCATTCCAGGGCTTGGTGGCATCGTAGGTATGACCATGCTCCTACCTGTGATATACGGCATGGCTCCCCATAGCGCGTTTGCCCTTCTAATCGGGATGATCGCGGTCATTCCCACTTCGGACACGTTCCCCTCGGTGTTGATGGGCATTCCGGGCTCAGCAGGATCTCAGGCCACCGTCATGGACGGGTATCCTTTGGCCCAAAAAGGTCAGGCGGCGCGGGCCCTTTCCGCCGCCTTTTCGGCGTCACTTATCGGTGGACTTATTGGGGCGTTGGCGCTCTCCGTCATAGTACCCATCGCCCGGCCACTCATACTCGCTTTCGGCTCTCCGGAGCTTTTCATGCTGGCGCTCCTCGGGATATCGATGGTCGGAATTCTCTCCGGCAAACACATCCTCAAAGGCCTGCTGGCTGCTGGCATCGGACTCATGATCGGATCGATGGGATCGGCCCCGGCGGTCCCCGAATACCGCTACACCTTTGGCACAGCGTATCTGCTGGACGGCATCTCTCTTGTCGTTGTAGGGCTCGGGCTGTTCGCAGTTCCCGAGCTGATAGACCTCATCAGGCAAGGGCGGCCCATTGCTCAAGCCGGCAAGATTGAAAAAGGCTGGTTGGACGGCGTAAAAGATGTCATTCGCTACAAATTCATCGTCTTGCGGTGCAGCCTGATCGGTGTCGTTGTGGGGTTCCTGCCAGGTCTCGGTGGTTCGGTGGTAGATTGGCTCGCCTACGGGCATATCATAACAACAGCCAGGCCCCCGAAGAATTTCGGAAGAGGGGATATTCGAGGCGTTTTGGCGCCTGAGAGCGCCAACAATGCGAAGGAAGGAGGGGGGCTCATTCCGACACTCCTTTTCGGTATCCCCGGCTCTGGCTCTATGGCCGTTTTTTTGGGGGGTCTTCTTATTCTTGGAATTCAACCAGGGCCTTCCATGGTGACCGAAAAAGCGGACCTGCTCTACACAGCAATTTGGAGTCTAGCGCTGGCCAATGTCGTTGGAGCAGGGCTTTGCATTCTCTTGTCCCGACCCATCTCCCAGATTACGATCATCCCTTTCCACTATGTAGCGCCTTTTATGGTACTCGTCGTAACATTGGTCTCATATCAGGCGACGAGAAGCTGGGGCGATTTGGTAGCGCTCTTACTGATTGGAACGCTGGGGTGGGTGATGAAACATCTGGCATGGCCTCGGCCCGCTGCTCTCATCGGCTTCGTGCTGGCGGGCAACCTGGAAACGTATCTCTTCATCTCAGTACAACGGTACGGTTTGAGCTGGTTTGCTCGTCCCGGTGTATTAGTTCTGTTCCTCATTATTCTTGTATCCCTGGTCATGAGCATTCGTTATCGAGCAAAACCTCTGAGTCCTGGAGACGACTTTGCAGACTAAAATATTCAATATGAAGGTCCTTTTTGCAGGGCTGGTTGCGCTGGGGTTTGGATACGGGGCAGGGGAGGCCGTTTCCTATTCATATCTGGCAAAGATCTTCCCTTTGTTTGTAAGCCTTACGTTTCTCCTTCTAGCGTGCGTTCATCTTGGGTTGGAGGTAGTGTCTTTCAGTAGGGTGAAACAAGAGGCCAATGTAGATGACAGAGGAGATTCGGAATTAAAGGTTTCCGATGTAGGAAAGACGGAGGAGGATGGACACACAAGGAACATACGCATGAGAGAGGTGGGTATTTATGGTTCTCTCCTCTACTTAGGAATATGGCTCGTTGGTTATCCCCTGAGCATAGCGATCTTCATTGCCCTTTTTTACCGCTATGTCGTCAAAACCGATTGGATACTAGCCGCCGCCGCGGGTCTGATGGGGTTTAACTTCATCCTTCTTATCTCGGTCATTCTCTCACTCGATTGGCCCGCAGGAATCATACTACTACCATGGCCCCTGGGTTAATCCAAGACCCTGAAGTCAGGAGATCACACGCCTGACGCTGCAGAGCTCACTACAATGCTTTAATGTCAACAGTTGGACAAGCGGCCAGCATTTTTGACCGGCTCTAGGAGGTGATGATAGTGGATTGGCTTATGCAAAACCCTATTGCCGATATGTATGGGCCTCACTTTTTCTTCTTTTACGCGATCGTCATCGTTTTCACGCTGGCGGCCTGTTGGTGGAGGTTACGCCAGTCTGACCCAACGGCGTCGCTGCCTCCGCTGAAAGTTCCCACTAGGACCCCGAATCCCTACGAAACTGCCTATTTGCGTGGCGAAGAGAGTGAGGTGGCACGAGTCGCTATCTTCAACCTGCTTCAACGAGGCTACCTACGTGTGACGGAGGAGTCGAATGAGCGAATAGAACAGGTCCCAGACCATCCTCACACTCGCCATCTGTCTCAAATGGAGCGCGAAGTTTTCGATTGGTTCCACAACCGTCTTGCTTCGGAGGAGATTTTCCAATCAGAGCTGCCATCCGAAATCAAGTATCACTACGCGTCCTTCGACCAGAGACTTGAAGAGGAGCAACTGCTGATGCCTGCCGAAGTGCAGGAAGCGGCTCAGCAGATAAGGCTTAAAGGCGCGATCGTCATCGTGGGCCTGGGGGGATACAAGCTGTTATTCGCTTTAATGAAGGGTCAGTCCAAATTAGGCCTCGTCCTTTTGGGTCTTTTTTCGCTTGGAATTCTGTTCAGTATCTGCGAGACGCCCCGTCTCAGCAGTAGAGGACGGGCTTATTTGCAAAAGCTCCAGTTGGCGTTCGAAGGGCTGAAAGAGAGGGCTCTTGCGGCCACCAAAACTGCAGCGGGTCCGACCCTGTTGCTGACTCTAGGGCTCTTCGGCGTCGGAGTGCTTGCTGGAACTCCCTACGAGTACTACCAAAGAATGTTTCACAAGTCCACAGGGAGTGAAGGATCGTGTGGAGGCGGCTGTGGCGGCTGTGGAGGAGGGTGAGAACATGAAAGATCTACTTTCACATCTGCCGACACTAGGTGTAGGGCTGGGATTTAGGGAACCGTTCCGAAGCGACCTTTTTTTACACCGGCCGGAGGTTGATTTTCTCGAAATTACGGCTGATCACTACATCGACGCACCGCCTGAGAAAGAGCAAGAGCTGGATTTGCTCGCAGAGCATTTCACTCTCATTCCACACTCCATTAATCTATCCCTGGGAAGCGCCGAGGGAGTAGATAACGAATACCTGGACAAGCTGGCGGGGCTTGTTCGGCGTCTAAACCCCCCTTGGTGGAGCGAACACATCGCCTTTACCAGGGCAGGCGGGATCGACATCGGGCATCTCTCTCAGCTTCCTTTTACGCGCGAGGCGGTTAAGGTACTCTGTCGCAACATCGCACAAGTGCGAAATCGGATTGAGAAACCACTGATTTTAGAGAATATCACCTACGTGGTGAACATGCCTGGCGGAGAGATGAGCGAATCGCAGTTTTTGAATGAAGTGCTGCAGCAGACAGATTGCGGCCTGTTGTTAGACGTCACGAACCTGCACACCAACGCTGTCAACCACGGCTATGACCCTTCTATCTTTCTGGAGCAATTGCCATTGGAGCGCATCGTGCAGCTTCATTTCGCAGGAGGGCATTGGCATGAAGGTGTGCTCGTTGATAGCCATTCGCAGCGGCACCGTCCGAGGCGTGGACACTGATGGATGCGGTCGTTGCCACCACGCCTGTGAAAGGGGTCGTGCTGGAGCGGGATGAGAACCTGCCGCCGTTTGAAGAATTGCTGAAGGAATTGGAAATGGCGCGCTGCATAGGGAAGGCGCACGAACGATGGGGTTAGCGCAGATACAGCGAGTCATGACCAAGCTTTATACGGATGCTTCCTTTCGAGATCGTTTCTTTGCCGATCCTCAAGCGGTAGGCCGCGCTTTAGAACTGAGTTCTGATGAGGAACAGCAGCTTGCTCAACTGGCCGCGCCGCAGGTCAATTTCTTCGCTAATTCCCTGCGGCGGAAACGGCTGAACGAAGTCTGTAAACTGCTGCCGCTCACGCATCGCGTGTTGGGTGAGGGGTTTGTAAAGCTTTTCTGGCGATATGCCGTTACCTATGTTCCGAAGGGGATGAAGAAACACCAAGAGGATGCTTTTGCTTTCTGTGCCTTTGTTAAACACGTCGTTCTTGGAGAGGGTATTGAGCCGCCGTGGGTCGTGGATCTGGTGCGATACGAAGTGGCGCATCTGAAAGCTGCCAACCCGATTTGCCGGTGGATGGTAGGCCGGTTTCGTTATCCGATGGGCATGCTCGTGCGAAGTTTGACCCAAGGGGATGGCGTTCTATTGCCACCAGTGCAGCCTACAATCGCGTTCTGGTTTCGCCCCTTGCGGCGAAGTAGGCTATGTCATATCGATCTGTCCCTGCCAAGTCTTGAGTGGCTCAGGGTGAGGCAGTCTGCCAGCCCATCTGAGTTTAGGAGCCTTTTGGCAAACTGACCTCCTATTTAGGAGCAGGGGGTCGTGGGTTCAAATCCCGCCGCCCCGACCAAAAATGACAACGGGTTACAGGCAATTGCTGTAACCCGTTGTTTCGTGATTGCTAGCCGCGTGCTAACAAGAACCTACTTTCTGCCTATTTATCAGTGACGGTGAATTCTTCACGACGCTGCGGAGGCAAAGGTGTTGACCGAGGTGTGGCGACGGCAGTACAATAGGTTCCGCCCACACAGTTCACCGGGCTATAGGGGTGATTATTCGGAGAGTAACGCAAACAGGTTCGAGACTGGTCGATCCCGAACGGTCAACGGGTCCGGAAGATCCCAGTACACCATCATATCTGAACCAGAGATTCTTCAGGTTTGATCGGAAACTCGCCTATCCGGAGACTTCAGATGCGGGTCAATGGCAACGCTGGCGCAGGAAGCTGCGTCGCGCCTTGCGCAGGACGCTATGCCTGGATCGCCTCGGCACCGTACCAACGCCAACATCGCTTGTGCTGGAAACCGTGCAATGCGAAGGCTATCGGCGCGAGAAGCTGGCCTACGAGGTCTTGCCGGGCGATTGGGTGAGCGCATATCTGCTGATCCCCGATGGCAGGGAGCAAGGACCTGCTGTGATCTGTCCTCACGGCCACGTTGAAGGCGCCAAAGAGAATGTGGTGGGCATAGCCCGCCCGAAGGGTGTGGCCTATGCGCATGAATTCGCCAGGCGCGGTCTGGTTGCTCTCGCACCGGACAATGCGGGGATGGGTGAACGCGGTCTCGGAAAGAATCAGAAAGGACATCTACCCGTCTCAGGGTGTTTCCTGACGTGGGCGAGGTTGAATCAGATGGGACTTGACTTGACCGGTTTCCGCGTGTTTGAGCTGATGGCAGGCATCAATCTTCTGGCCCAACGTCCCGAAGTCGATGCAGGGCGCATCGGTTGTGCGGGGTTATCTGGCGGGTGCTGGCTGTCTCAGGTTCTCACGGCTCTCGACAGGCGAATCAAGGCGGTTATCCTCAGCGGCTTCTTCACGACTTTCCTTCAGACTGCGTGGCACGGCCATTGTATTTGTCATCATCCCTTTGGTATCGGCCTCGTCTGTGATCTTCCCGATCTTTCCGCACTCATTGCGCCCCGCCCTCAGTTCGTGGAATCCGGAGTGAGCGATGCGCGCTACCCACACGAGCCGGCCTATTCATTGACGAAAAAGGCATATGGCTTTCTGGGTGTCGAAAAACGTTTGCGACTTCATCGCTACAAGGGGGGACACATGTTCAATGGCAGGAAGTCTATTCCGTGGATGCTCGAGCAACTTGGCAGATGAATGATTTTTGGAAGATGCTGCGAATGAATGCATAAGAAAAGGAGCGAGCATTGGAGACTGGTTGGAGCGTTCGAAGTTACGGTGCGAAAGGGGACAAGCAGGCCAACGATAAGAGCGCCATCCAACAGGCCGTCGACGACTGCCATCAGGCGGGCGGGGGTACGGTCGTGGTGCCTTCGGGAGATTATCTCACGGGGACGATTCGCCTCAAAGACCACGTTACGCTGCAGCTGGAAGCCGGCGCCACGCTGTGGGGCAGCACCGACAGGACCGACTACGACGACGTGCCCCACCTTGCTGAGGCCATAAGGGGGTCTTCCGCGGTCCTTATCTACGCCAAAGGCGCACAGAATGTGTCTATTCTCGGGTCGTAGGCAGGTATCTCTATGAGTTCGCGCGACTGGCACGAGTTGTACCGACAGGGCGACACACCGTGGGAGGAGGGAAAGCCGTGGGCGCCGCTCGAGGGAATCGTGAGGGACCTGCTGCCCAACGGTGGGCGCGTCCTGGACGTGGGCTGCGGCGTGGGTACGCAGGCGCTTTATCTCGCGGAGGCCGGCTTCAATGTTCGAGGGATCGATATCGTGGAGACAGCGGTTGAAACCGCGCGTGCTGAAGCGGCCCGCCGCGGCCTGGATGCGGAGTTCTCAGTCGAGGACTTCCTTCGCGACGATCCGGGGGGCCCTTACGATCTCGCGCTGGACCGAAGCGTGCTCGCCAACGCCAAAGACGAATCGGAGCGCACCAAGTTCGCGGAGCGCGTTGCATCCTCGCTCTCGCCAAGGGGCTGGTGGCTGGACATCACAGCGAGCGCAGACAATCGCGACCCGGACGGCGGCCCAGACCCCCGGGGTTATCCTCGGCTCACTTTCGCCGAGCTTGTGGGCGCGTGCGAGCCACGCTTCGAGGTCCATTCCGTAAGCCGGACACGCTTCGGAGAAACTGATAAGACCGATTTCATTGCCTGGGTGCTGGTGCTTCGCCTACGCTGACCAAATTCGCCGTCCCGACAAAACAAAATCGTTACACAAAAAAGCGCCAGACTCGCGAGTCTGGCGCTCAGGTATTCAGCCACGGCCTTACGGACTAGTCGTCGTGGTCGGCATCCTCCATTTCCAGGACGACGCCGTCCGAAATTCTGACCTCTACTTCCTTGAGGACGTGGATCACGTTGGGAATGTGAACGAGAACCTTAACCTCGAACACCGGCGTCCCGTCTTCATCCTCCTGATTAACCGCGAGTGCCGTTCCTCCCGCGTGTTCAGCCGCGATCGCTTTGGCCTCATCCGCAGTGATGCCCCCCGCCTGTTTTCCCGCAACCAATGAACTGGTTGGCGATTGACCGCACGCAGTAAACAGTCCGGCAAGAGCAATCACCGTTGCTATAGCTGCACCGTCCTTGACTTTCCGGAACATATCAACCTCCAGGAATGAGGTAGCTAAGGATAGAAGATTGCTCTTAAATATCACAGTGGAAGATTAAAACAACGTTAAGCCAACATTAATATTCTTTAATGTTGGCTTCTCCCTGGTTAGAGACCCAGTCTTGAAACCACGGCGGCTGGCTTACCTGAGCAGATCGGGGCGGCGTTGTCGAATCTCGTCCATAAGCCTGGGATCCAGTCCTGAAGCGCCTTTGAGTGACCGCGCTTCAAACAGTTGCTGAAGGACAAGAGCTTCGACGCGTTCGAGATCCGCGCCGGATAGATCCACGTCCTTCGTGACGGCGTCCAAAAGATAGGCGCGAGTCATCTCCGCTTCTGACAGACTTGCCTCGGAGAGATCTGCTTCCTTGAAGGTTGCCCCCACCCCTGGGAGGAGGAAAGCGGCAAGTTGCAAGGGAGTCGCACACCGCGGCCCTGATGGCCTTCGCTGAAAGTTCAGACCGATCTCTTCCCTTCGATCCTCGAATTTGCTATTTTTCTGTCGGATATCGCTTCGGCGGGCTCATACCTACAGACCTACTAAGGGGGAGAATGACGTGAATCGCGGAATGCTACGACTTCTGGCCGGATTTATCGTCCTGACTGCCTGTTCAGGCGATGATTCACCCACAGCGACGACGGCCGACATCCAGGCAACGGAAGTAGACGAAGCTTTTCTTGCCCTGTCCATCAGGCAGGGACTCCTGCCGACGACCTCGAGGCCCGTTCCTCACCAGCAGCTCGATCAGAACGCGCCGGTTTCGCTGCAGAACGCGCTCAAGGACTCTATCCGTGGACTGCCCGGAATTACGATTGCGTCTACAGGTACGTCGCTGGCTGGCTCCGAAGGATGGTTTATCGACCCCGACGTGGCGAGAACGGGGCCGCCCCGGGCGATAAACCAGATCGGAGAATTTGGACATTCGCATCGGCCGGAAGACGGAAGCCTGCACCTGTTTCTCCCGGCTGCCTATGCAGACGTCGTAATCGGGAAACGCTGGGGCGAGCCTCACGCAAACACCCAGCAGATCGCAGGCCCCGGCTCGACCTATGTTCTGGTTTTTGGACCCAGGGACGCGACCGAATTGGGGGTTATCTGGAGGATCGTGCAGGCTTCGTATGCGTTTGCGTCAGGTCAGATAGATTAGAGGAGTAGGGTGTAGGTCGGCACCTCTGGATTGGAGTGCAGGGGCAGCGTGGTTCTAATTACGCCGCCTCGATAGACCAAATCAAAGGGCTTGCGCTGGCGATCGCGTAAGCCTTTTTCTGTGCCTGGATTGCTTGCTATATTGAGTCCAACGCCAAAGTTCCTGGGACTCGACGTAGGTAGAACGACGACCACCGCCGTTGTAGTGGATGTGTCGACGGGCGAAGTCGTGGCCTCTCATTCCGCTCCGAACGACTGCGAGGTGACCCCACGGGCTGAGCGAGAGCTCGCTATGGCGCCGCGCTGGCAGCGGCGGTGAACGGAGGCGCGTTCGGGAATCTGGCCGAATCGGGGAAGATTATCATCCGGTATGAGGAGGAATCATGAAAGTGACCGATGGGGCGCCGATTTCGCCGGTGCCAAACCAGACCGAGCCGCGGGAACCTTACTGGCATTTGTTCCTGGATGATCACAGCATCACCCGCAGCACGGGCTTTCGACGGGTGGTCCATCCCCCCCAGCCCCGCGGCGTGGTGTTGCGGGCCGACAAGCCGTGGGAGACTGAGGGGAACACGCCGGTCTACGTCGGCCGGCGCAAGGATGGCATGCTGGAGTGTTATTACCGGGCGCACTGGTGGATTACAGAGCCGGCAGCGCAGGGTCCCCCGAGGTACGAGCACCCGGACTTCAGGAACCATACCGCGTACGCTGTGAGCGAGGATGGCGTCCACTGGGAGAAACCTGTTTTGAAACTCGTCGAGGGCCCGTCGGAGATCGACGGTGACACGTGCCCTCCTTATCGATTCGGTAGGGGCAAGTCGAACCTGAACAACCTCGTGCCATGCAACCAGCCGCGGGATCTGAGGCTCTACGGCAATGTTCGCGACCCGGCCAAGCGCTTTACGCTCCACTACCGTGGGAACCCCGCGCCGGTCTGTTTTGCCAGCGAGCCGCCGGATTTCATGAACGATCCGGACTGGCGGGAGAAACTGGTGGACTCCGGCGGCTTCCAACCCAGCCACTACAACACCCTGGAATTCTGGGACGACCTTCACGAGGAGTGGGTGGCGATGCGCCAGGCCCCAAACCATCCGCCCGTTCGCTGCGCCGGACGCTACGCGTCCCCGGATCTTCAGAACTGGACGCTGGAGCATTTCCTGTATCCGGACGCACACGATTCCACAGACCCACGGTCATTCGACGAAGTCTACGGGCTCATGGCCATCCACATCGAAGGATTCGTCGTGGGCTTCGCCCTCTGGTTCCACGGCGATGACACGCACCCGAGCAATCAAGATTGCGGGCTCATCGGTACGAACACGGGCAAGGGCCCGCAGGACGTCCGGATCGTCACGAGTTGGGACGGGGGCCGCACGTGGGACCGGACCGTCAGCCGCGAGGCCTGGATCCCCCACGGCACAGAGGAGGATAGCTACGATCGCTACGTCAGGCTGGACTGTCCGCCGCTGCGTATGGGAGATGAGGACTGGTTCTACTGCTCCGCCTACAACGGAGACCACCTGTCGGCGAGGCGCTACTATCGCGATCGTATCACAGTGATACAAGGGGCGTTGTACGTGCAGAAGCACAATCGCTACGCCAGCCTCACGGCAGGCAACCGGCATCAGATCCTCATCACGCAACCGATCGAAGTGACGGGGAAGACGCTGCAACTGAACGTGGATGCCAGCCGCGGCGAGGTGAAGGTGGCCGTCGGGATCGACAAGGTGATCGAGCACAGGGATGGCGCGTGGAAGTTCAAAGCAAAGCTCCCGCACTGGATGGTCGAGGACCGGTGGGGCCAGACGCACCTGGAAGAGGGATTCCATTTCGACGATTGCGAGCCGGTGCACGCGAACAGCATCGAGTACGATGTGAAGTTCAAGGATTCCGAATTCGAGTCGCTGCGAGGCAAGACGGTGCGCCTCTACATCTCGGTACAGGACGCGGACCTCTACGGTTTTCGATTTAGGTAGATGGAGAGACTTAGGAGGAAAGCCCATGAACGTGTGCATGGTCGGGGAGGGCGCACAGGCTCAGTTGTTGGCCAGTCCCTTCCTTGGAGGGGACTTGTTCACCAGAGAGAAGGCAATAATCAATAATATCCAATAATCAAGGGATGGATCAGCGCGAGCTGTAGCCGCCTTTCCCTGAATATTGGATATTTCGGGCGATGAAGCGGTCAGGTCCTGAGGGGCTTCTTGACCCACCCCGCCCCGGCTTAATTCGTACGCCCTGCTTAGGACACGCCGCAGAGATGCGAAGCGGGGCACCCCTCCCGGGAGGGGATTCTGGTGATGCATGGAGGGTTGTATGAACATTTTGGATCAGGAACAACTGGACTTTTTCGAGGAACACGGCTATCTGCTCCTCGAGCGTGTATTTGACAGGCAGGAGGTCATCCGCATGCAGCGGGAGGCGGATTATATCCTCGAGCATATCATGAATTCTTCGCTGGCGCACGGACGCAAGAGCGGCAGGATGGATTGGCGGATCAACTCGCGCGGGGAGCAGATCGTTCGAAAGATTCAGCCGATCAACGACCTGTCCCTCGCCTTCACTCGAATTGCTGAAGACGAACGCCTGATCGGACCGATGCGCGAGATTATGGGTGATGAGCCGATTTCGATGGAGGAAAAACTGAACTACAAGCAGCCGTTGGCTGAGAAGATCGAAGGCCTGCCGATCAAAGAGATGGATGACTACTTCCCTGTTCACAACGACTGGGCATACTACAAGTCCCAGAACTATCCCCAGAGCATTCTGTCTTCAGCGTTTTTCCTGGACGACGTGACCGAGGAGAGCGGTCCCCTGCGCATCTGGCCCGGGAGTCACAAGCAGCACCTGGAGCACGAACGGATGGAGAACGGTTTGCAGGTCAAGGAGGGCCTGATCGACTTCGAAGGTGGGATGGACATGATCGCGCCGGCCGGTTCGATCGCCATTTTTCATGTGCTGGTGGTGCACAACTCCAGGCCGAACATTTCGGGCAGACCTCGTCGGATCATGATCTACAGCCATTATCCGGAGTCCTTCGACATGCCGTTCGATGTCCGCAACGGCCGCAACCGCCTGAGGGAGTCGCCCTGGGAACGGGAATATCTGCGGATGAAGGAGCGAGGGGAGTACAGCGATGGCTTTACCGCGCCATCTCAGGAGGCACAGCGGGAGGTTTAAGGCCATCGGCGCTTGACGTAAACAGACTGAAGAGAAAGGAACTTGAGATGAACTACTTTGAGAAACATCTTGCAAACTTCCGGAGCGTTCTCTCCTCCAGAAATGTGGATGCGATTCTTCTCGCGAATTTCGGGGCGTTCCTTCCAGTCCGGCACAATTACAATTTCACCTATGTTTCGGATCTTCTGGGACTCTTTCCCTGGTGCTTCCTCGTCTTCACCGAGGATGAATGCGGCGTCTGGGTGAGCGCTGAGGATGCCGAGCGAGCGAAGGCGAAGACCTGGATCGACAGGGTCGAGCCGATGCGGTCTCGCAGGGGGCCGTTTCTGCACGCGCCGGAGGAGTTTGCTTATTTTGCGGTCGAAGGGATCAGATCGCTGACGGGGCTCGATGCGGTCAAGGTCGGCGTCGATTGCGGTCACCTGTCCTCCTCTGTCGTGAGTGCGCTTGCGGGGTTGGGCTGTCAGGTTGAAGATGTCTCCCTGGACCTCGAGATGTCGAGGAAGGTCCTGGACAACCGGGAACTGGACCTCATGAGGAAGGCCGGAGAGATCGTGGACAGCGGTGTGGAAAAGGTGATGGACGCGGTTTGCGAAGGCATCACAGAGCGGGAGTTGTCGATCCTTGCCGAGAGCGAGATGAGAATGCAGGGCGCGGACTGCGTCTGGCATCCGAGCGTCATTTCAAGCGGTCCGGAGGCGGAGCAATGGCCGAATTCACCCGCAGACAGGGAAATCCGCAGCGGGGATCTCCTGTGGATGGATTTGACGCCGGTTTACCGGGGCTATGCTACGGACATCGCAAGGTCGTTCGTTTACGGAAAGGCAAGTCAGGCGCAGCTGGATGTCTTCAAGCTGGCGGAGGAAACGCTGGCGGCCGCTGTCTCAACCCTTGGGAACGGTGTCACCGTACGAGAGGTGATGGATGCCGCTGCAGGCGTGGTAAAAGGCTCCCGGTATGAGCCGTTCTGCGTTGGGGCCGGACATATGATCGGTCTGTTCCCTTCCTTTTATCCGGTCTTTCTCGCACCGATCGCGAAGCGGGGGACCCTCCCTCAGGGGACGCTGGATCTGCAGTTCGCTGAGGGGATGACCGTCGCGATTGAGGTTATGTTTACCGTTCCAGGTTTGGGAGGCATGCATCTCGAGGACGATTATATCATCACGGTTGATCGGCCGGAGCGGCTGACTCGTGCACCGACGGTGGCGACGGTGGAGTGAGGCCGTGGATCGTGAATCGTCGGATCGTAAAGCTGGATCACGAAATGACACGAAGGTGCGCGACAGATCTTCCAACTTCCCTTGATTGAATTGCCACTATCCCTTATGTTAACTGTATTCCAGACAGTTCGTTACTGGCTTCTGAAGGAGGTCTTTTATGGATGAGCGTTATGCAGCCGGCTCACAGACGATCGCCCGAGAGACCACGCGGGATGTGTCTCGAGAGGGGTTTCTCGTTCGCACCTACAACCATCTGTTTGGCTCCATTCTCCTTTTCATTCTGATCGAGTGGTTTCTGTTCAACAGCGGAATCGCTCAGACCCTGGCGGAGAGCATGCTGGGCGTGAACTGGCTGTTCGTTCTGGGTGGCTTCATCCTGGTGAGCTGGATGGCAAGGAAGGTGGCCTATTCCGCGACTTCGGTGGCCAGCCAGTACCTGGCGCTTGCCGGATTCGTGTTGGCCCAAGCGATTATTTTCGTGCCGATGCTCTTCATGGCGAGTCATTACGCCCCGGGGGCCATTCAGAGCGCGGGCACGATCACCCTGCTGGGATTCGGCGCGCTGACCGGCATCGCGTTCTGGACCAAGAAGGACTTCTCGTTTCTGGGCGGACTGCTCCGCTGGGGCGGGATCCTCGCGCTCCTGGCCATCGTGGGCGGCGTGATGTTCGGGTTGTCTCTAGGCACGTGGTTCTCTGTCGCGATGGTGGGGCTCGCGGGCGCGGCCATCCTGTATGATACGCAGCGGATCATTTACGACTTTCCCGAGGACTGTCACGTGGGCGCCGCGCTGGAACTGTTCGCTTCGGTGGCGTTGATGTTCTGGTTCGTGCTCAGAATTGTGAGCTCAAGAGACTGATCGACAAGATCTGATCGTCAGGTGAGCCATCGGGGGTTGCGTGGGAATCTCGCAGCCCCCTTTTCTTGTCTCGCCACAAGAAAAGGCCTACCGCAACCGCCACCCTTGGGCTCAGCGCGGCTGTGCCCCTACACTCCAAGATTTCGCAGCAGGGGCGCGGCGTGCCGCGCCCGAGGACAAAAGAAGGGCGCCGCTCAGACGCCGCGGGGGCTTGGGCCGCGGCACCTCACCCTCGGTGGAAGGGGCGGGCTCAGCAAAAGGTTGGACTCCTCCCCCCGCCTGATGCCCGCTGTGGGACCCGCCCCCGCCCCGCGAATTTCCATTCGCCCGCGCCACCGCCCCCGCACTTCACCCGGTCCCACAGAGGGCCCCAACCCATTGGGAGGAGAAAGGCGCTGGCTGCAAGGAACTCGCACACCGCGGCCCCGATGCCTTTGAGCTATTGGACTTCGGGCCGTCCGTGTAGACGAAGCCCGCGAAGCTTTGTATATTGACCGGGATTCGGGCAAGTCTGCGGCAGGACTCAGCTCCAGGAGATTTCATGACTCAGCCGGATTCTTCACCAAAGATCATACGCGGCGCGTGCCCGCACGATTGTCCAGACACGTGCGCGTGGGAAGTCACGGTCGAGGACGGGCGGGCGATCGAGATGGTTGGGGATGCCACGCATCCGTTCACGCGGGGCGGGCTCTGTGCGAAGGTCAATCATTACCTGGAACGCACCTACAGTCCCGACCGATTGCTCTATCCGATGCGCCGCGTTGGACCCAAGGGAGAGAACCGGTTCGAGCGCGTGGGTTGGGATGAAGCGCTGCGCGATGTTTCCGTTCGCCTGCAGCAGATTATCGACGAGGATGGGCCGACGGCCATCCTGCCTTACAGCTACCTGGGCACGCAGGGGATGGTCCAGGGCGATTCGATGGACCGCCGGTTTTTCGCGCGGCTCGGCGCGACCCGGCTGGAACGCGCGATCTGCGGCAGGGCCGGTGCCTCGGGGCTTGAAGCGACCCTGGGATCGGGGACCGGTGTGCTGCCTGAAGACATCGTTCACAGCCGGTTTATCGTGCTCTGGGGCACGAACACGATCGTGACGAATCTCCACCTGTGGCCGTTCATCACTCAGGCCCGTGAGGCGGGTGCCAGGATCGTGGTGATCGACCCGATGGAGACGCGCACGGCGAGAGAGGCGGACTGGCACGTCCGGCCGCTGCCCGGAACGGATACCGCACTGGCGCTCGGGATGATGCACGTGATTGTCAAGGAGGGTCTGCACGATCAGGCGTATGTAGACCAGCATACGCTCGGGTTCGATCGACTTCGAAAGCGTCTCGACGAGTATCCACCCGAACGAGCAGACGAATTGACCGGTCTGGATGCAGACGAGGTGGTCGAGCTCGCCAGGGCCTACGCAACGACCCGCCCTTCACTGATCCGCCCCCTTCTGGGCATGGAGCACCACGGCAACGGGGCAATGATCTTCCGGAGCATCGCCTGTTTGCCGGCCCTGGTAGGGGCCTGGCGGGACCTGGGCGGGGGACTGTTTCGGGCGACGTCCGCGTATTTCTATGAAGCGCTGAATCTGGATCGACTGCGCATGCCGGAGCTCGAAGATCAGACGATTCGAATCGTGAACATGGCGCAGCTGGGCCAGGCGTTGACCGATCCCGAACTGGATCCCCCGATCCGGAGTCTGATCGTTTACAACAGCAACCCGGCGGCGATCACGCCGAACCAGAACCGGGTTCTGGAAGGGTTTGCCCGGGAGAATCTCTTCACGGTGGTCGTCGAGCATTTTATGACAGATACGGCTCGGTACGCGGACTACGTTTTTCCGGCGACGACTCAGATCGAACACTGGGACATGCTCTGGTCGTGGGGTCACACCTATTTGACGCTGAATCGTCCGGCGATCGCTCCATTGGGTGAATCGAAGCCGAATACGGAATTCTTCCGAGAGCTTGCCCGCCGTATGGGATTCGACGAGCCGTATTTCAGGAATTCGGATGAGGATATGATCCGTGCCGCTCTCGACAGTGATCATCCTTACCTTGAAGGAATTACGTTCGATCGACTGGTGGAGGAGGGATGGGCTAAACTGGAACTGCCCAGACCGTGGCTCCCGTTCGCCAGCGGGGGATTTCACACCCCCTCGGAAAAGTGCGAGTTCTACAATGAGAGTCTGACCGCGCAGGGAGTGGATCCGCTTCCGGCCTACATCCCGCCGCCGGAGAGTCCAGCAGGCAGTCCAGCGCTGGCGGCCCGGTATCCGCTAATGCTGATTACGGCCAAATCGGCACTCCACTTTCTGAATTCTACGTATGCCAACCTGCCGCGTTACCTGAGAGCCGAACAGGAGCCGCTGCTCGATATGCATCCCGAGGACGCGGCGCCACGAGGGATCCGTGATGGGGATGAGGTGAGCGTATACAACGATCGGGGTAAAGTTCAGATCAAGGCGAGAGTGGCGAGTCGGATCAGGCCCGGCGTGGTCTCGATGCCGTCGGGCTGGTGGGCGTCGCTCAGTCCCGGAGGGTCATCGGCTAACGCGCTGACGCCAGATGGGTTGAGTGATATGGGCGGTGGAGGAGACTTTCACGATGCCCTGGTGGAAGTGGGACGCGCATAGCAATAGAGAGTGGGAATAGGGGTTCACAGACGGGATCGCACGGAGAGGGGTTACTGAGAGATTTCAGTAACCCTTTTCCAGTTGATATACGCCGAGTGCTCACCATATCGTCTGAACGTAGCGGTAGCGCCGGATGTGCTGGTCTTTCGTGACAAGCGGAATGTCGCCGGCCATAGCAGTGGCGACGATCATCCGGTCTGCGGGGTCCTCTCGAAACCGCCCAGGCAACCGTGTGCTGAGGGCCCGCCAGACTTTTGGTTGTTCCGCTACAAGTCTCATATTAGCTTACTGTTGTTACTCGTACGAAGGACAGACCCTTGGCTGCCGAAGAAAACATAAAAAACGACTCTAAGGAAGAACCGGACCCATTCAGCCTCGTCCAGCATACGAGGTGGAGAACCTCGTGGGAGGATGAAGAGGGACTGCACGAGCGCTACCTCGTGTTCGGAGATAGGAATAGCTCACGTTTCACCTACACGACCGCTGAAGAGATCGGCAGCAGCGCGGATCCGAGATTCTGGCGGAAAGAGATCACGGAGCTCGAAGTCAGGATCCAGGCCAGGAACATCACAAAGAATCCAATCAGAATCACGGGCGTCGTGGTCAGTGGAGACATCGAGATTGAGAGGCTGGGCCTGGCCCCGCACCATCCCAGGCGGCACGGCCAGAAGAAGGGTGATCCCCTGCACGGGCTGAGGGCGAGCCTTTCCTTCAGACTCGTTGATGAGAATACGGCGATCGTTCTGAGAAGGAAGGGGATGGAATTCTACATCTACGGGAAGGGGGGCGTATCGGCTAAGGAACAGAAATGGAAGAAGATTGAATGATTCAGCTGCTCAAGTGCCTGGATGCCTGCTTGCGCAGGCATGACAGCATCGCTCTAGCCCCGTGATACATCCTCTAACGATCCATTTGTCACTGCCCCGTTGGTTTGTTTGATGGTTGGTAGATTTCTTTTCCGATGCGCGAGATGGACATCCAGACAAGCCCTCCTTGGAAGATTGATCGGACTGGCGTTTGAGCACGCCTGTGGATTACTTCCAATTCGCCGACTCGCTGAAAACGATCGCGTTGTCGTTTTTTCTCATCCTTGCCCGGTCTTCGAAGAACATATCCTGATCGTTCCCAAAAAAGCGATTTCGAATTTCGCCGAACTGCTCACCGACGATAGGACTCACTACTTTTCGGATACACTGGCGGTTGCCGAGCAGATGGTCCGCGATAGGTGCTGGCGCGAGTATTCGCTGGGTGTGAACGGCGGACCCTATCAGGATGTACGGCAGGTGCATTTCCATCTGTACGCGGAACGGATCTATTATGAGGAGTTTCACGGCGAGGATCCCGAAACAGTCATCCACTCGAGAGATGGACTGAAGGCTTTTTCCCACCCGAATCCGAGCAGAGAGATCCACATTCTTATCTGCTGCTCAACAGATTTTCCCCTTCTCGGGCAAGCACTGTCGAGGACTTTCTCGGATCTGGACGAGGCATACGAACTCACCCAGAATGGATTCACCGTTTTCGTCCAAATGACCGATCTTCCGGGACACACCAGCTTGATCCTTCACGTTCTTTCCGGACAACAAAAGGCCCATATTCAGACCACGAGAGGAGGTCAGGGCAATGAACAAGATTAACATGGGAGGGAGAGACCACCATCACTTCATGTTTCACGTGGATGAGGCGTTTCCGTTCGTGACCCTCGAGGTTCCCGCGACCATGGAGCAGTTCCTAGAGGTGTCCGTCGGCTGGTGTGCTAATACCCACGTGAACGCCATGGTCTATCACATGAACGAGAGTAAGGACGAGGTGGGGGAGGGCGCTCAGCCGCCTTACACCGACCTCTCGTGGTGGCGGCACAAGAAGCACAAGGAGAACTTCGAGGCGCAGGGCGTGGACTCGACGGCCGAGACGGTCGCGGCGACACGTAAAGCGGGGATGGCTTTCTTCGCGGGCATTCGCGTGAACGATGTGCACCACTGCTCACGCAACCGGCATCCGAAGTTCTGGGTAGACCACCCGGAGTTCCACATCGGCGAAGACTGCCCGATCGATGCGAGGTGGAAGGGCGCCCTGAACTTCGCCCACGCTGAGGTCCGGGAGTACCGGAAGGAGATCATTCGCGAGACGCTGGATCGCTGGGATGTGGACGGTCTGGAGCTGGATTTCAACCGCATGCCCACGCTGTTCAAGGCGGCGGAGGTGGAAGCGAACCGGGATCTGATGATGGCGTGGATCGGTGAAATTCAGGACCTGGTCCGTGAGGCGGGAGAACGCCGGGGCCATCCGATTGTGCTGGAGGTCCGCGTGCCCTCCGTCGCAGAGGTCTGTCACGGCATCGGTATCGACATCCTGAATTGGATCCGCGAAGGACGGGTGGATATCGCGGTCTTTTCGGGCATTCGATACGCCGAGTTCGAGATGCCGATCGAGGAGTGCGTCCAGGCAGCGGAAGGAACGGAAACGCTCGTGTTCGCTGGCTTCGAGCCCCGCTCCCCGTCGCTCCTGGAGGTCGACATGTGGCGAGCCGTGGCCACTCACTATTGGAAGGCCGGCGTGGACGGCCTTCATATCTTCAACGCGGGCAATTATTACTATCTGGAAGGCATCGAGATGCCGCATCTGAAGGAGATGGCCGATCCGGAGATGATGGCGCGCAGAGACAAGAAATACCAAGTGACGCGCCGTATGGAGTGGTCGGGCAGAGAACTGCCGCAGTTCACTTATCCCAAGCAGCTTCCCTGCCCGTTGAAGCTGTCACAGGGTGCAACGATCCTCAGCCTGGTGGACGACGACATCGCCGCCGCTCGGAAGGACGGGAGCCTGGCGGGGATCACGCTTCGATTGAGGATCAATAACGTTTCACCTCCTGACGAGCTGGAGGTGAAGCTGAATGGCGAAAGTCTGTCACAGGGTCAAACTGAATTCGATTTTTGGGGACACATCGCCCACGCTGCTGGGGGCTACGCGAGAGGGCACTCGACAAGCGGATGGAGAAGCGCCAAATGGATCGAGTATGACGTGACGGAGGGCCCCGAGGTGCGGACGGGGGAGAACGAGGTTGAGGTGATCCTCAAGAAGAAGAATGAAGAGGTGACGGAAGAACTGGACCTGGAAAACGTAGAGATCGTTATCGAATACAAATGACGCATCGCCGATCAAACAAGATCGAGGGCTTACACGTTGTCCGTGTAAGCCCTCTTTGTATATGCTCGACCCGATTCGAAGGGTTACGCCTGCCCCATCGTTACGTCGCCGACTGCCTCCTGTATTTTGGCGGCATGGGTGGATCTGAGATTTGAGGCCAGCTTTACTTTCGAACAAAGGAAGATCCACCACTTGGCCGGGTCGAAATCCCACCAGTGGACGCCGGTACGAAAGTCGTTCGGGAACCGATGGTGAAAGTTGTGGTCCATTTCTCCCCACACCAGGAACGAGAACCACCAGCTTCCTCGGGCTGACTGTTTGACCGAATACTTCTGGCTTCCCCAGTAGTGGGCGACGGAGTTGACGCAGAATGTCATATGCCACTGGATCGTGAGCCGCAGGAATCCGGCCACCATGAGTGCGGCGATTCCCTCGTGCCACAACGCGCCGATTGCTAAGGGCAGGACGAAGCACGTAAGCATTGAAACGGGGACAAATAGATTGTGCTGAAAACGCAGAAGCGCACTCTTGTCCAGATCGGAGACGCGCGCATAGTCCGGGCTGGTTTTCCTCACTACCCACCCCATGTGAGCATACCAGAATCCCAGTTTGATATTGTAGGGATCTTTTGGTTGATCCGTAAACGTATGGTGGTCCCTATGCTGGGCAGACCACTGAAGCGCAGAACCCTGCATCGCGGCGCTGCCGGCGAGGAGGTAGAAGAGCTCGACCGGCCAAGTCGCTTTATAAGTCTTGTGCGAAAACAGGCGATGGTAGCCAGCTGTGATCGACGTAGAACTGAGCGTAAACCACACAGCGGCGAGGCCAAGGGTCGCCATCGAAACAGTAAAAGCACCCAAAACCCAGAGCACGATTGCGGCCAAAGCCAACGTGTGAATGGACCAGACGAACGCGAGCTTGGCGAGATCGTAGGGTGGACGTGCAGGTGATTCAGGTTCAATAGAATCGGTCACAGTTGTCATTGAAGTCCTGTTGGTTAAATTCGGAGGTCCTTTGCACGCTGGACCAGGAGGTCACCTGGAAGGAAACTCCGAAACTTGAATAGTAGCCAGCGAAAGCATATTACATAATATAAGAAGATTGATCTGTCGGATGAACTTTTATTCATCTGCCTAATTGCAGGCGTGCAGCGATCACCTCGGGCGGCGGCTCCACAGCGTAACCCTTTTCCGCATAGTGATATCCGCCGATCTGATGCACGTCGATGCCTTCGTGTGTCGGGCATGCGTAGTAGGCCTTGATCTCGGTAATCCGTCCCTCATCATTGAACCGGTACCACTCGTCGCCACGCAGGATCTGACCGGCCCTGGGCTTGAAATGGGTCCATTCGATCACAGCTTCTCCGGCCTCGGGGTCAACAATCAGGTGGTCGACGGTCCAGCACGAGCCGAGCTGCTTCACGCAGGTGACCCAGCAGTCGGCGATCGCCCGCGCTCCCCGCAGCGCGCCAAAAGGGCCGCCCTCCGGAAAATAGTGAACGGCGTCCGCCGTCATGTAGCTCATGATCTTTTCGGCATCTGCCTCGTTGCAGCCGTCGAAATAGCCGCAGATAGACCTTTCCATCTGTTCGCGTGATAATGACATCTTACGCCCCTTGACCTCTCAGCTTTGCCGTCTCCGCTTCGTCGACCCTCCAGGACACCGCGTCGATCGCGACGCGGTAGACGTCTCGGGCGCGTGACGGACTGACTTTTCCATCCCGCACGTCGCGAAGTACCCTTTCCGGGTCGCGTTCTACCGGAGGGCCGTAACCTCCGCCGCCGCACGTCCGGTAACTGATTACATCTCCCGGACTGAGCTGCAGCGTCACCTTCGAGCTCAGGACTTCTGTCTCACCCTCCGGGTTCATGATATAGCTGGCCTTCAGACCGGGCTGTCCGCCGAAGAGCCCCCACGGCCCCCACCGATCGCGATCGGCCAGGACCGTAAAGGAGGGCCCGTGGTCGAAGAACAGGTAGTCGCGTCGCAGGCCGAGCCCGCCTCTGGACCTGCCGGCTCCTTCCGAATCATTCACGAGCTCGTAGCGGATGATGCGGACCGGATAGCTGGCTTCGACTTCCTCGATCGGTGCATTCTCGGTGTTCTGCCCGTGGGCCTGAACGGCGTCCGGCCCATCCGTCGTCGCCCTGGCGCCGTAGCCGCCGGCCAGGGTTTCAAGATAGCAGTAGTATTCGCCCGTGCGGGGATCCTTGCCGCCGAACCCGACGTGACACTGCATGGCCTTGCCGCCGGCACAAATCTGGTCAGGAACGGCATCCGCAAGGGCCTTCAACATGACGTCCGTCATACGAACCTGTGTCTCCCAACCTCCCACGACCGGGTAGGGCGGCGTGCAGTTGACGACCGTGCCCTCCGGTGCCACCATGCGTACCTGGCTGTAGAACCCCGCATTTACCGGCACATCGGGGTCCATTAGACACTTCAGGACGTAGGCGCAGGCGGAAAAGGTCATCGCGTGGGTGGAATTCACAGGCGCCGGGCGCTGTGGATCGCAGCCCGACATATCGAAGAAAACCCCATCTTCGTCGATCAAGATCTTGACCTGCAGGTGGACCGGCTTGTCTGTGTAGCCGTCGTTGTCGACGCATCCGTCGGCCGTAAACACACCTTTGGGAAGTTTGCTGACCTCGGCCCTTGTTCGGCGTTCCGTGTAGTCGATCAGCTCGTCGATGTAGCGTGTGACGGTGTCGGTTCCCAGTCGATCCATCAGGGCGTTCAGTCGGCGTATGCCTGTGTTGTTGGCCGCCACCTGAGCCCGGAAATCACCGGACGTCTCACGTTTGGAACGAATCTGCGCGAGGACGAGCCGAAAGATATCGTCATCTATCTGTCCTCTTTTCACCAGCTTTACCGGCGGGATGATGACGCCCTCCTGGTAGACCTCGCGGAAGGCACCGATACTCGCCGGGGCTCCGCCGCCGACGTCGATGTGGTGGGCCATGTTGGCGACGTAGGCGAAGGGTTCGCCTTTGTCATAGACGGGAGAGATGAGTGCGATGTCATTCAGGTGCACGCCACCCATGTAGGGATTGTTGATGAGGAGGGCATCCCCCTCTTCCAGGTTTTCGGGACCATAGACCTCGACCGCCCGGGCCGCAAGGACGACGAGTGAGCCCAGATGATTGGGCTGGGCAAACGACTGGGCGACGGATCTGAGCCGGCCGTCGAAGATCGCACAGGAAAAATCGGCCCGGGTCTTGATGTTCGTCGAGTAGGCGGAACGGCGGAGCGCGATCGCCATCTCCTCCGTCGCTTCCAGCAGAGCGTTGCGGATGACTTCGAATTTGATGGGATCGACAGGATCGTGTCTCGTATCTCGTATCTCGTATCTCGTCATATCAATTCGGACTCCAGTTTGCAGATCAAGATCGCGTCATTCGATCTCAGGATCGCAACTTCGCATCGAGTTTCGCTACGCCCTGTTGCCTCCGCCCCACGCGGAGGTGAAGATCTCGCCGTCGATGAAGCGGTTCGGGCGCAGGGCGTGGATGTCGATGTCCGGCTTTTTTCCCGCGATGACGTCGCTCAAGGCCTCGCCGATCGGCGGCCCGAGCTTGAACCCGTGTCCGCTGCCCCCGAAGCAGGCATAATAGCCTTCGAGTCCCGGCTCCGGACCGACCAGGGGATGCCAATCGTCCGTGATCGTGTATATCGAGCCCCAGCCCTTGACGTATTCGGCCGCTGTCAGCGCGGGCATCCGCTGACAAGAGACCACGCTCGATGCGCTTGCGGGTCTTTTCATCCGGGGCGGGGTCATAGTCGTCGATATCGACCGGCTCCACCTCCTTATGCGGGGTCAATCCGGCGAGGATCTCGCGCATCCGCTGTCTTAAGCATTTTGTGTCTCCGTCCCAGAGCGTTTTTTTACCTCGAGCAAGTAGATCACCATCACTTCATCTTCGGCGAAATTCAAATGGAACGCATCGGAGATCTCTTCCACTCGCCGAATCTGATCGATGTTTTCATAGAACACCGGACTGAAATGAAAAAAGTTGAAATCGACCACCCTGGCTTCGAGACCCGCATCTTCCAGGAGTTCCGCGGTCCGCAGCTGGCCCAGGACGGAAATCTGCATGAAAAGGGCCACACCGTCGTCTTCCAGAAATTCCGCCAGGAGGGATATCAGATGGTCGAGGAGGTTTCGGCCCCAGAAATCGGCGGGGCGATGGCTCTTCGTCTCACCCGTGGGATCCACCGGCATCTGGTAGAGACTCGCAACGATGAGGTCGTAGCGCGCCTCCGGAAGGTAGGTATAAAGGTCTACTACTTTCCCACTGACCTGATCCGAAACCCCGTTGCGAAACGCATTCGCCATCGTGTTCGCGACGGCTTCGCGCTGGATGTCGAATGCATCGACGTGCTCGGCTCCATTCAAGGCCAGCTGAACGGACAGAATCCCACTCCCACACCCCACGTCCAGGCACCGCTTGCCTTTTCCTAATCCAGAATGAAACAGATGTTTCCAGATGAGGAAACTACCCTGGGTCGGACGGAAGACTTCCGGATCGCAGACGATTTCTGGAAAGGGAACGGGAAACAGGACGCGATCTCTTTCATCGACCCAGGGTCTATGTCTCCTGGAGGGCCGATGCTGATGCTCTGAGGAATCGACAGCGCGTGAGGCTCGGCGATCGGCGAAATCGGGCCGCTGTCTTCCAGGCTTGGTGTCCTCAAGCTTCGCACGCACTGCCTTCATGTGGTCTGGTGTGACCCCGCAGCATCCGCCCACGATCTGAGCCCCCTCCTTGCGCCACCCGAGGGCAAGCTGCGCGTACTCTTCAGGCCCGATCTTGTCGTCGAACTTCCACCCCGGATCCAGATAGCGCCCCAGGTTGGGGTAGGCCCCCAGGGGCATATCGGTGAAGTCTCGCAGCCACGATATCATCCCCGGCACGTGGTCTTCGGGCAGACAGTTTACCGACAGGGCGCCCACGCCCATCTCTT
The DNA here is from genome assembly GCA_965248435.1 of Candidatus Latescibacterota bacterium. GTDB lineage: Bacteria > Latescibacterota > UBA2968 > UBA2968 > CBDFJH01. The sequence goes on along the minus strand of OZ252100.1, from coordinate 2,564,894 downwards.
CGAACTTGCCGGCCGCCCGTCCGAACAGATCCCCTTCCGGCCCTCCCCAATGCTGGCCGAAGACGCCACAAACGCCGTGTCGGCAGCGTCGGAAGCTGAGCCAGACCGGGAGCCCTGTCCCGAGCATGATCTCTACTGCCGGAAGCGTCAGTCCGTCCCGAATCAGTGTCATCGTCTCCATGGCGATCAGATCGGGCGGGTCCTCCTCGAATACTCTGGTGAGCAGCTGGAGTCTGTCGAGGTCCTGCTTCCCATCCACGTCCCCATCGACGCTGAACGCCACCGCGCATTGGCCCGTCTTTCCTTCCTCTTCAACGGCCTGACGCGCCAGTCCTATGCCGAGTCTCGCCATATCCAACCAGTGCCTGAGATCGGTGTACTCGACCATACTGTGCGTTTCCATCTCCGGAGCACTCATAATCGCCCAGGTGTTGGTCGAGATCAGGTCACACTCCGCCGCGACGTAGCGACGATGGACCTCGAGCACGGCGTAAGGGGCATGATAGAGTGCCCAGGTGCCCCAAAGGCCCTTATCGCTGATGTGGTGGTCCTGCTTTAGAACGCGTTCCAGTTCGGTGGAGACTCCACCGTCCAGAACGACGCAGTGGCCATCCGCAATCTTGCTCTCGATCCTTCGGTAGGCGTCGGGGTAATTACCTGTAGATCTGGCTTTGGACACTAGGCACCCCGCGTCAGGACCAGGTTTCCGAATTTGTCGACCCGAACCCGGTAGCCTGGATGTATTACCGAGGTCGAATCGATTTCTTCGATGACCGCGGGGCCCTGGATGACGTCGTCGTGACCGAGGGCATAGCGGTCGTAGATCGGCGTTTCGATGAAACCTCTGTTTTCGGCGAAGTAGACGGAACGCGTGTCTTTCGGGCCTGAAGGCCCGCTTTTCCCATTCCCCAATTCGCGCAGCCTGGGTTTGAGTATTTCTCCGATGGCCGAAACCCGGAGATTTACGAATTCGGCCGGCTCATCGGGGGCGTTGTAGCCGTAAGCGCGGTCGTGCTCCTGGTGAAACCGCTCCAGGACGGAAGCGACCTCGGCGGGTTGGAGTCTGCCATCGGGCAGCGGCACGGTGAGTTCGTAGCTTTGCCCCACGTAGCGCATCTCCACCTGCCGCAGAAAGCGCATCTCCTCCCCGCGCACGTTTTCCTGTTCAAGGATGGTCCGTCCCTGCCGCTCCATATCCTGGAAGGCCTTCTCCACGGCGGCCAGGTCGAGCCGGTCGATCCGCTCGATGAGCGTCGTGGCGTAGTCGTGCTTGAGATCGGTCACCAGCAGCCCCATCGCCGAGTGGGTCCCGGGGCTCATCGGGAGGAGCGTGGTCGTGATCTCCATCTCCGCTGCGAGGCGGTTGGCGTGCAGCGGCCCGGCACCGCCGAAGCCCACGAGGACAAAGTCCCGCGGGTCGTAACCCCGCTGGACTGAGACCAGGCGCACGGCGTTCACCATCGCGGAATTGGCGATTTCCACGATGCCGTGGGCCGTTTCTACGAGCTCCAGCCCGAGCGGATCGGCGCATTTCTCCTTTATGGCCTCGTGCGCTGCCGCCAGATCCAGTTCGATTTCACCCCCCAGGAAATAGGCGGGGTTCAGGCGCCCAAGGACGAGGTTGGCATCGGTGATCGTCGGCTCCTTGCCTCCCTTGCCATAACAGGCCGGGCCGGGGTCGGCGCCGGCACTTTGCGGCCCGACACGCAACACGCCGCCGGAATCGACCCAGGCGATGGACCCTCCGCCCGCCCCGATCTCGACGAGATCGATCACCGGGGTACGGATGGGATAGCCTCCGCTCCGTGAGGCCCCCGCACCGCTCTGTGCCGTCGCCCCGACTTCGTAGTCCTTCGTGATCTGCGGCGTGCCGTCCTGGACCAGCCCGACTTTGGCCGTGGTCCCTCCCATGTCGAATGAGATGACGTCCGGATATCCCAGCGTCGTCCCCAGGTGTGTGGCTGCGATCACGCCCGCCGCAGGGCCGGATTCGACCATGAAGACCGGCTTCTCACTGGCCGCCGAAAAGGTCAGGACGCCCCCGCTGCTCTGCATGACCAGCAGTTCCGCCGTCAGCCCTTCTTCGCGCAGCCGGGCTTCGATGCTCTTGAGGTATCGCTCGACGACCGGCCGTATGCACGCATTGATGACCACGGTGCTCGCCCGGAAGTATTCACGGAATTCCGGGGCGACCTCCGCAGAAAGGGAGATTACCGCTTCCGGGAATTCCTCCCGAAGGATTTCACCGATGCGCTTTTCGTGAGCGGGGTTCGCATAGGCGTGGAGGAGACAGACGGCGATCGATTCCACGCCTTCCTGGCGGAGCTGATGCGCTGCCGCTTTGACGGCCTGCTCGTCCAGCGGCGTGAGCACGTTTCCCTTGGCATCCAGCCGCTCGGGCACGCCGATACAGAGGTATCGAGGCACCAGCGGTCGGGGCTTCTCGAACTGCAAGTCGTAGAGCTTCGGCCGAATCTGCCGGGCGATCTCAAGCATGTCGCGGAAGCCGTCCGTGGTGATGAAGCCTGTCCGGGCCGTCTTGCCCTCGATAATCGAATTCGTGGCCACCGTGGTGCCGTGAACGACGTAGCTGACGTCCTCGGGCGCAACGTTTGCTTCACGCAGGATGCGGTGGGTGGCCTCCATAAAGCCGAGAGAGGGATCACCGGGCGTGGAAGAGACTTTGCCGACGCGGATCTCTCCGGTCTCTTCGTTGATGAGCGTAGAGTCCGTAAATGTTCCCCCGATGTCTACGCCCAAACGGTGCTTCACCGCCATCGATTACACCTCCTATAAGACCGGGTACCGGGATAGGTAGATAGGTTACAGAGACCTGACGGTTTGGGGGCGACGCCTGCGTCGCCCCGAGAAATCAAAACACGGGTACCGGGTACCGCAAACCCGTGAATCGTTGTTCGTTGTTCGTGGATCGTAAGACCGGATCTAATCACGTGTGCCACGGGCAACTCAGCCGGCTGTTTGATCAGTTCTTCATTGTGTTACACGGGCAGCTCAGCCGGCCGTTTGATCAGTTCTTCATTGTGTTACACGGGCAGCTCAGCCGGCCGTTTGATCAGTTCTTCATTGTGTTACACGGGCGGCTCGTCTGCCGGTGCCACATGATATGAATCTTCCCGTTTCATCAAGCGTTTGTCCGTCCTGCGGATTGCTCTCGTAGAAGCGCCGTTTCTGGTTCGTCTACCGTCCAGCGTTCCGCTTCGATCACTACGCCGTAGACCTCCAACGCGCGTTCTCGGCTCACCTTACCGTCTCGCACGTCGCGAAGTACGCGATCGGGGTGGCGTTCCCGGGGCGGGCCATACCCGCCCCCGCCGCAGGTGCGATAGCTCACGACATCCCCCGGCCGAAGCTGAACGGTCACTTTGGATCCCAATTCGACGGCATCGCCGTCCGGATTCAGGAGATAGCTGGCCTTGCTTCCGGACTGGCCGCCGAAGAGGCCCCAGGGACCCCAGCGGTCGCGGTCGGCGAGGATCGTGAAGGAGACTTCGTGGTTCGTGAACAGGTAGTCACGGCGCAGCCCGAGTCCTCCGCGATGCCTTCCGGCGCCTTCGGATTGCTCGACGAGTTCGTAACGTGTGATCCTCAGCGGGTAGTTGATCTCGATCTCCTCGATCGGGGCATTTTCGGTATTCTGCCCGTGGCTCTGGACCGCATCGGGACCGTCGCTGGCCACCCGACCTCCGTAACCGCCTGCGACCGTTTCGTAGAAGGCATAGAGCTCGCCGGTTCGCGGGTCGGTGCCACCGAACCCCACCTGGCACATCATCCCCTTGGTGCCGGCCGGGACGGCATCGGGAATGGCTGTTGAAAGCGCTTTGAGAATCATTTCGGATATCCTCTGGTTCGTCTCCCAACCGCCGACCACCGGGGCCGGGGGCTCGCAGTTGACGACCGTGCCCTCCGGCGCGACTAAGCGCACGAGGTCGTAGAAGCCGGCATTCACGGGCACATCGGGGTCGATCAGGCACTTGAGCACGTAGGCACAGGCGGCAAACGTCTGCGAGTATGTGGCGTTCACCGGGGCGGGTCGCTGGTGGTCACACCCTGTCAGGTCGAAACAGACACCGTCGCTGTCGATGACGACTTTCACGGCCAGGTGCACGGGTTCGTCTGTGAAGCCGTCATTGTCCAGAAGGCTTTCCGCCGTGAAGACGCCCTTCGGAAGCTTGCTGACTTCTGCTTGTGCACGACGTCTCGTATAGGCGATCAGCTCCTCCGTATAGGAGGCGACCGTCTCAGATCCTATTCGGTCCAGCAGGGCCTTCAGTCGTCGGGCTCCGGTGTTGTTGGCCGCGATCTGGGCGCGAAAGTCTCCGGCGGTCTCGTGTTTGGAACGAATCTGGGCGAGGACCAGGTCGAAGACATCCTGAACCATCCTGCCCGCTTCAACGAGCTTGACGGGGGGGATGGTGATGCCTTCCTGAAAGACTTCCCGGAAGGCACCGATGCTGGCCGGGGCACCGCCGCCCACATCTACGTGGTGAGCCAGGTTGGCCAGGTATCCAAACAGCTGGTCCTCGTGATAAACGGGCGAGATGAGGGTGATGTCGTTGAGGTGGACACCCCCCAGATAGGGGTCGTTGGAGAGGATGGCGTCTCCGGGCCCTAGATTCTCGGGCCCGTAGGCCTGGATCGCCCTGGGCACGTGTACGGCGAAAGAACCAAGGTGTACGGGCTGGGTGAAGGCCTGGGCGATCGTCCTCAACTGGCTGTCGAACAGGGCGCAGGAGAAGTCGGCCCGCGTCTTGATGTTCGTGGAATAGGCGCTGCGACGGAGGGCGATCGCCATCTCCTCCGTGGCTTCCACGAGCGCGTTTCGGATGACTTCAAACTTGATCGGATCGACCTGGACCGGTTCCGGCATCATAAGACTCACAAATAATGACTGCTGAACAATTTCAGACGGACAGAGACCTTATTACTGATTGGACAAGAGGCCAGTTTCGAGCATGGCCTGTCTGAGGCTTTCCCTCTCAGCCTCCGTCAGCTGTGCGTTGGGGGCACGCATGGGACTGGGCGGCAGTCCGACGAATTCCATGGAGACCTTTATCGCGGCTACCCAGTCCATCTCGGCTACCGGTAAGTAGTATGGCGTCAGAACGTCGTTAACCATCTTTCGTGCCTCTTCCAGGCGTCCATCTCTCAAGGCATTCCAGAACTCGACCGATGCCCTGGGCGCGAACTGACCGATGCCCGTGATACAGGAGGGCACGCCGTATTCGTGTGTGAAGAACCAGGCCTCGTCCCCCCAGTCGCCGATGATGGCCAGCCGGTCTTTCGTCTTCCTCACGACCTGTTGCGCGTAGAGCAGGTCTCCGCCCTCCATCTTCATCCCTACGACGCTGTCGATGCTCGCCAGGCGGTCGACGAGTGAGGTTGACAGGGGCTTACCTGGACCGAGGCGCGACAGCACGTTCCGTTCGTGGATCAGCAGTCCGATGTCGGTGGCTTCCGCGACCGTCTCAAAGTGCTTGTAGAACGTGTCGTCGTGTACGGCAGGGTCGTAGGGTCTGTAGAGATAGGGCGGCATGACGAGACAGCCATCGGCGCCCACGTCCTGAGCATACTTCACAAACTCGACGGCCTGCCCGGTCCACCACTCGAAGACGCTCGCGACAAAAGGGACGCGGCCTCCAACGGCCTCCGCGACGTTTTTGGTGGCGGCCTTGATCTCCTCGTAAGTCAGGTAGTGAAACTCGGAGATCTCACGACTCAACATCAGTACGTCGATATCGTTCTCCACGAGGAAGTCCACGTGCGTCCGCATCCCTTCGTGGTTGATCGAATAATCCGGGTTAAACAGGGTGGGGAGTCCGGCGACGACCCCGACGATTTCATCTTTCAGTTTCTGTGGTGTGCGAGCCAAGTCTCGCTCCTTTGTATGTGTTCGCCTTTGCGCCCGAATGTCATCAGACTTACGCTCTCAGGTACGTGTCGAAGAACTGAATCACCTGGGGACGATAGTCCCACTTTTCCGAGAACAACCTAAGGCTATGGCCGGCTCCATCCACCACGATGAGCTGGTGATTTGCGCCGACGCTCGTCGCAACTTTGTCGAGTGCGTATGCATGCCGTGGAGAAACAATATCGTCTTCGCTGCCGTGAAGGGTCAGGATGGGTGGTGTGTCGGGAGAAATCAGAGGGGTCCACGGCTCTGTTGGACTGTACATGTTAACCACCGCCTGGACATCGGTCCTTCCTTCACCTTCGGGGTCGTACTCCCTGTCACCCGCCGTCAGCCCCAGGCAGAGGGCGAGCCACCCGCCGGCGGATGCGCCGATCGCGCCGATCTTCTCGGGATTGACGCCGTGCTTCAGTCCCTCGCTGCGCAGCCACAATACCGCCCGCTTGCAGTCGCGGATGATCGTGGGGATCGTTTCTTCCACCTCCTCGTCCGACGAGGCCACCGTACGATTGGTACTGATGCTGACATAACCTGACTCAGAGAGCGTCCGGGCGATCTGCTGTACCCGAGGCCCCGCCCTATGGCCGCCCGTAAAGCCACTGCCGTGCATCACGATGACGGCAGGGAATTTTCTCTCGGGTTTTGGAGCGAGCGGGAGATAGAGGTCCAGGTTCTGAACCGTTTTTTCACCCTGATATTCCAGGTCAGGAATGACCTTGATTTCGTTCTGCGCGGTGTACTGGACGGTGGGCATCTTGGTGATTGTTCGCTGTCTGGAGACGGTTTTCTGTTGATGGAGACAAAATCGTGATCGAATTGTTCGCCGTCTGGAGCCTGTCCCGAGCGAGCGCCAGCGAGTCGAGGGGACGGCTCCTACCGGATATGGGGGCGTCTTGAATTCACTGATTGCGTGGATACCCGAGTTCGACAAATGACTCTGTAATCTCGTCCAGGATCGCAGGGTCGTCGATCGTGGCCGGCACGCGATACTCCGCGCCGTCGGCGATCTTTTTCATGGTCCCTCGGAGTACTTTGCCTGACCGGGTCTTCGGGAGGCGCTTGACGACGGTCGCTACTTTGAACGATGCAACGGGGCCGATCTTCTCCCGGACCATGTGAATCACCTCCTGAACGATTTCAGTATGGGGGCGTTCCACGCCCGCCTTGAGGACGATCGTTCCAACCGGGACCTCGCCCTTGATTTCGTCTTCGACGCCCAGAACCGCGCACTCGGCCACATCTGGGTGGGCAGACAACCGTCCGGCTCATGATCCAGAGGTAGTCGTCCGCGTCCTTGAACCCGGCGTCCGCTGTCGTGTAGTAGCCTTCAAATTCGGTGAGATAGGTTTCCCTGTAGCCGGCGTCGTTGTTCCAGAGTGTCGGCAGGCATCCCGGAGGCATGGGCAGTTTGATGACGATGCTCCCGATCTGATCGGCCGGCACTTCCTTGGCGGCGTCGTCCAACACGCGAACGTCGTAGCCGGGTACGCTCTTTGTACAGGAGCCCGGCTTGACCGGGAACATCCCCAGACCGACGCAGTTCGCACCGACAGGCCAGCCGGTCTCCGTCTGCCACCAGTGGTCGATCACCGGGACGTCGAGCTTTTCCTGTGCCCATAGTAACGTGTCTGGATCACATCGCTCGCCAGCCAGGAAGAGGGTGCGCAGATTGCTGAGGTCATATTTTCGAATGTGGTCGCCGTTTGGATCCTCCCGCTTCACGGCACGGAAAACCGTAGGCGCGGTGAACAGGACGGATGCACCGTGCTGGGAGATGACGCGCCAGAACGCGCCAGCGTCCGGCGTGCCGACCGGTTTGCCCTCATAGAGTATCGTCGTACATCCCTTGGACAGCGGACCATAGACGATGTAGGAATGGCCTACGGCCCATCCCATGTCCGAGGCAGCCCAATAGGTCTCCCCGGCATCGACCCCGTAGATATTCTTCATGCTCCATTTGAGGGCGACGAGGTGACCCCCGTTGTCGCGAACGACACCCTTCGGGACACCGGTCGTCCCTGACGTATAGAGGATGTAGAGGGGGTCTGTTGCCGCGACCGCGACGCAGCCGACCGGCTCGGCTTGAGAAATCTGTTCAGTCCAGTCCAGATCCCGCCTGGGAACCATCGACGCCTCGGCCTGTGGGCGCTGAAGGATGATGGTGCGCTGTGGCTTGGTAGACGCTCGTTCGATCGCTTCATCGAGCAGCGGCTTGTAATGGATCACGCGGTTGGCTTCGATGCCGCAGGAGGCGGAAAGGATCAGTTTCGGACTTGCATCGTCGATGCGGGTGGCCAGCTCGTTGGCCGCGAAACCCCCGAACACCACCGAGTGGACGGCACCGATCCGCGCGCAGGCGAGCATCGCGATGGCGGTTTCGGGGACCATCGGCATGTAGATGATGACGCGGTCACCTTTCTCTACGCCCTGGGAGGCCAGCACGCCGGCGAATCGGGCGACCTGATCCAGCAGCTCCCGATAGGTGAACGTTTTGATCGTGTCTGTGACGGGGCTGTCGTAGATGAGGGCCAGCTGTTCAGCCCGGCCGTTTTCTACGTGGAGATCGAGGGTGTTGTAACAGGTGTTGATCAGGCCACCCTTGTACCACTGGTAGAAGGGCTGTTGTGAATCATCGAGAACACGGTCCCATTTCTTGTACCAGTGGAGATCCTCGGCGGCGTCGGCCCAGAAGCCTTCAGGGTCCTCCATCGAGCGTGTATAGATCTTGTCATAGTCAGTCGACATATCGTTTTACACCCTCAAAGATCGATCAGCTTGAAGTGAGGAAGATACCGCATGTTCTTCCGAAACATTTCTTTGACCATCTTCTTGATCTCGGCGAGGGAAAGCTTCGTCGCGGTCAGCGGATCGTGTGCGACGGCCTGATAGACGAGCCGGGCATCCCCTGCGAGGCAGCCCTGGACGGCCATCATCTCGACTTGGGCGCTCAGACTCGTGAGCGGCGCGCAGGCGTCGGGAAGGCGTCCCACGTGGATCTGAGAAAGGCCCTTCCTGGACGCCAAAACAGGCACTTCGACACAAGCGCCTTCCGGGAGATTCGAAACGACCCCATCATTCGACACGTTGCCGTTGAATTCGAAGGGCTCACCCCCTGCGAAGGCGTTGATGATCGATGCTGCGTATTCATCACCCCGTTCAAGGGGAATCGGCTCGTCGCTCCCAAGCCATTCACGAATTTCATTCTTCCACGATTTCTCACGTGTTCGATACCTATTCAGGATGTAAGCGTGATGGCCGGGGTTCCAGTTCGTCCCGTTAGTGCAGTACTTCTGGATGAGGTCCGGACGTTTTCGAAACCACCAGTTGTATTCCGAATTGTGTCCCGAGGATTCGGTGACGTAGAATCCCAGGGCCAGGAACATCTCGTTTCGCACCTGTTCTTCGTTGTAGACCTTCTTGTTCCTGGAGACGATGCGATGCAGCCCGGGATACAGGTCACGTCCTTTGTGTTCCAGCTTCAAGTACCACGCCATATGATTGATGCCGGCGCAGACGTAATCGAGCTCGTCGTTCGGCACACCGAGCCACCCCGCGAGCATTCTGGCTGTTCCCTGCACGCTGTGACACAGCCCCGTCACTCTGATCGAACTCTGGAGGTGCATCGCGTGGCACAGCATCGCCATCGGGTTGGTGTAGTTGAGCATGAGGGCGTCGGGACAAAGCCGCTCCATGTCCCGGCAGATCTCCAGCATCGTCGGGATGGTGCGCAATGCCCTGAAGACGCCGCTGGGGCTCCTCGTGTCACCTACGTTGATGTCGATTCCGTATTTCTCAGGAATCAAGATGTCGTGCTGCCACACCCTCGAAGAGCCGCAAAGGATGGTTACGACTACGGCATCGGCCCCCTCCAGGACCTCCCGGCGCTCCGTCGTGGCGGTGACGGTGGCCGGGTATCCGCCCATCCGTAGAATCTTCTCACAGACCCTGCGGGAAAAATCGAGGCGCTCTTTGCTGGTGTCGACGAGGGCGATTTCCGCATTTTCCAGCAGGGGGAAGGTGAGGATGTCCCTGACCAGATTGCGCGTGAATACGTGACTTCCCGCTCCAATGAATACGATCTTTGCCATGCGCTTTCGTCTTCTTGTCGGCGTGAACCAATCGCGCCGGGCCCTCCTAAACGCAGGCCCCAATATAGAGAAACAAAAATGGAAAGCCAATCAGGCTTTCCATGAGGTAAAAAAGATTGAATCCAGGGAGAGTTCTTTGCTGAAATCTTGTAGGTGGAGCGGGAGCCGCTGCAGACCCTTATTCAGCGTCCTTCTTCTTTCTGCCCAGCGTCGTTTCTATCTCATCCTGGATTTCGTGTACGACCAGGGCGTAGGTGTCGATGTACCAGTTCGCGTCCATGATTCGCTTGCACAGAAGCTCGACGATGTTCTGCAACAGCCTGTTGTGCAGTTGGAGATCTCTTTGAAGGATGGGGATCAGATCCGACTTGCGAATCAACAGACCTGTCGACGCTTCGTCGGTGATCACATCTGCAGACCTCGGCCTTCCGGTGAAGAGCCCCATCTCGCCGGTAGGCATTCCAGGAAGGACCATTCCGAGGATTTCTCTAGTCTTACTCCTGACAAGGAGACGTCCCGTAAGCAGGATAAACATGTCATCACTCGGGGCATCCACACTGTAGATCGTATGACTCTCTTCGAATGACTGAAAGATACAGATCGAGAGAAGACGTTGAATTTCGTCCGGGTTGAGGCCATTGAAGACCTCAACACTTTGGAGTGTGTCCTCAGTAAGTTTTTGTCCATCATTCATTTTCGGCACTCCTCATCTCTCCGGATCATTTCGCAAGCAGTTCATTCAAGGCCTGAATGAGCTCTTCGATCCGGAAGGGCTTCGGGAAGGTATAGTCGGCGCCCAGGTCCTTGGCCATGGGAAGGTAATCTTTGCCCGTGAATCCTCCGCCCGAGACCGCGATAATTTTTGCATCGGGAAACTCACGCTTCAGTTCGTGGATCGTGGCGATGCCTTCCTTTTCCGGCATGAGGATGTCCGTGATGACGACATCGGTCGGGTTTTCGCGAAAGAGTCGCAGGCCTTCATCACCGTCGGCGGCCTGAATGGTCTCGTGGCCTTGATTTTGAATCGCCTGGGCGACCATTTTAGACATCATCTCGTCGTCTTCAATGATCAAGATTCGGGCCATTCTGTGCCTCCGTGATTCCGATTCATCCGGTTCTGTCACCCCTACTCCAGAATTATGGTCATACGGGGCATCATTGTCAAACACAACTTGCCGGGTGCTCCGATGCTCAACTTGACCTCGGCATCAGGATGCCGTTGCTTCCTCCCAACATTTCCGCTTTTCCCATTACCTCGTAACGGCCGACGAGTGCGGCCGTTACGGCATCGAGTTCGTGGTCGTCCATCTCCGCTGTAATCCCCTTTACTCCTAATCTGGTAAGCCCGGAACGGAGCCCGGCCATATCGTGCTGCTTGCGGGGGATATTCCACACATCCTGAGCCCCGCCGGGGTAACACTCTACAGCACGGTATCCCATGGCTTCTATTTTTTTCTTGATTTCAAGTCCGCGCTCCGTCAACATGCGCATCGGACCGAGGGTAATCGGAAAGAACCTGATGCCCAGGCGCTGCAGCTCACGGTCACATTTTCTGAGATGGGTGCCGTTGCGGTCGTGAATCGATTTTCTTCCCTCCGGAAGACTCAGCGGCGCATCGATTGGGACGACATTCGGCCTGGTCCGAAAAACGGCCTCGAGTATTTCCGCATCCTCGAATAACACCTGTGTGCGCGCCGTCCTGCCAGACAGGATGCACAGACCCGTCGGGCGGTTTGGAGAACCCGCCAGGTCTACACCGACGATTTGGAACGGCTTTCCTCTGGGCATCGTATTGATCAATCCGTAGGGGGTTCTTGGGACAGGTGTCTCTGAAACGGAATAAACAGAAAAAACTCGCTTTTACAAAGCAGGATCAGGACATATCATTGGTTCACTGAATCGCCACCCGAACCGTTCAACGCGTCGACACGACTTACAGGCACGGATTGTGATCGAACGACCCAACATTCTTTTGATCTTGTCGGACGAGCACGATCCTTCCGTGACCGGCTGCTACGGTCACCCGGTCGTGCAAACCCCTCATCTCGATAGGATGGCGCGCGAGGGTGTCGTTTTTGACCATGCCTACTGCAATTCACCGTTATGCGTCCCTTCGCGGATGTCTTTTCTGACCGGCAGATACTGCCATCAGATCGGCGTCTGGGACAACGGCTCGCCGCTGAAGTCCGAAATTCCGACCTTCGCCCACTATTCTGAAGCGGCAGGATACGGTACGGTGCTTTGTGGCCGGATGCATATGATCGGAGAAGACCGTCTTCACGGATTTGGAAGGCGACTCTACGATGACATCACGAGGTGGCAGTCCTACAGCCAGACACCGAAACGAACAAAGGGGGCCAGGCGCGGCAGCAACTCGCACGTGGCGGAATGCGGGCCGGGAGGAAGCGTTTACCAGACCTACGATGATACGGTGACCGATCTCACCGTGAGGTTTCTCAAAAGCCGGGCTGAAGCTCCGGACGATGACCCGTGGCTGCTGGTGAGCGGGCTTATGTGCCCGCACTTTCCGCTGATCGCCCCCGAAGCCTATTTCGAGATTTACGACCCGGATCGGATCGATTTGCCGGATTTGAACGAGGAAACGCTGGAAAGCCAGCATCCGGTCATCCGACACCTCAGGCGCTACCATCACCACGAGGATGAACTTCCCGAGGAACTGACCCGCCGGGCCCTAGCGAGCTATTATGCCCTGATTACAATGACCGATCATAACATCGGTAGAATGCTGGAGGCGATCGACAGCTCCCGTCTGAGGGAGAACACGGTGGTCATTTACGTGAGCGACCACGGAGAGATGGGAGGGCAGCACGGAATCTGGCAGAAACAGTGCTTTTACGAGCCATCTGTCCGGGTCCCGATGCTCGTTAGAACGCCCGACCTCCCCGGGGGGAGACGGGTCGACAAAAATGTGAGTCTCGTGGACTGCGTGCCGACAATCCTGGAACTGGCGGGGCTCGAAGTCCCCGGGGGTCTTCCAGGGAAGGGCCTGACGGGATATCTGGACGGCATGGACAATTCGGACCAGATCGTTTTGAGCGAGTACCACGCCCAGGGCATGTTGAACGCAGGTTTTATGATCAAGACAGGTGACTTCAAGTACAACTATTATGTCGGGCACGGTCCCCAGCTGTTCAACGTGAAGGAGGACCCGGGTGAATTCAGGGACCTCTCTCAGGATCCGGTGTTTCGACACGTTCAGTCCGAGCTGCACGAGGCACTTTGCAGCATTGTTGATCCAGAAGCGGTGGATGCGAGCGCGAAGGAAAACCAGAAGCTGGAAGGCATCCGACGGGCTTACTGAGGACGAGTGAGGTCATGGTGAGATTTGCACGTGCGTATGTTCGGTTCATAGATGGTCTGAACGAAAAGGTCGGTTCCGGGGTGTCGTGGCTGACCACGCTGCTGGTGCTCGTGGTCTGCTATGACGTGTTCACGCGCTACCTGCTGAAGAGCAGTATCGTTGCCGTGCAGGAGTTGGAATGGCACCTGTTCGCCGTGATTTTTCTGTTCGGTGCGGCCTACACCCTGAAGCACGACGGTCACGTCCGCGTGGATGTGGTTTACGGGAGACTTTCAAAAAAGTCGAAGGCCTGGGTCGACTTTTTCGGGAGCGTGCTCTTCCTGATCCCGTTCTGCCTCGTCGCGATATGGAGTTCGAAGACGTTTGTCACGAGTGCGTTCATCATCGGAGAGACGTCGCCCGATCCTGGCGGGCTTCCGGCGAGGTTCGTCCTGAAGGCTGCGATCCCCACGGGATTCCTTTTGCTGGCCCTGCAGGGCATCTCCCTGGCACTGAAATCTTTGCTGAAGATTGTGGAAGGCGGAGGTGATGAAAGGCGGCCGGTGCTATGATGGAGAGCATGCCCCTGATCCTCTTCCTGGTGCTTTTCGTCGCGCTGTTGTTTGGGTACCCTGTGGCGTTCACGCTGGGGGGGGTCTCTTTTATCCTCGGTTACTTGACATTCGGGATGCACTTCTTCAACCTGCTCCCACTCAGGATCTGGGGCGTGATGACGAATTACGTTCTGATCGCGGTTCCGTTGTTCGTCTACATGGGGGTCATGTTGGAAAAGTCAGGGCTGGCCGAGGATCTCCTGGAGACGATGGCGTTGCTGTTCGGCCGCCTTCGGGGTGGGCTCGCCATTTCCGTCGTGGCGGTGGGTGCGCTTCTGGGGGCATCGACGGGGATCGTGGGAGCGACAGTGGTTACGATGGGCCTTTTGAGTCTGCCCACGATGTTGAAGCGGGGCTACGATCCTCGCCTGGCGACAGGGACCATCTCGGCGTCGGGAACGCTCGGCCAGATCATTCCGCCCAGCATCGTGCTCGTCCTGCTTGGCAGCGTCCTGAACGTCTCGGTCGGCGACATGTTTCTAGGTGCCGTCGTGCCTGGCTTTTCGCTGGTCTCTCTCTATCTGCTCTGGATCGTTTGCGTGAGCATCTTCCGCCCGAAGTCTGCGCCCGCGATGCCGAAAGAGGTGCTTGATCAGTTTAAAGGGCGGGCGATGGTCGTTCGGGTGATGCGGGCCTTTTTTCTCCCCTTCCTCCTCATTACGGCGGTTCTTGGATCGATTTTCGCCGGCGTGGCCTCCCCGACTGAGGCGGCTGCGGTCGGCGCCCTGGGCGCGACGCTACTGACGGTGGCGCAAAGGAAGCTCACGTATGAGACGCTGAGATCGGTTATGGCATCCACGACCCATCTTACCTGCATGGTATTCATCATCCTCGTCGGCGCGACGGCGTTCGGACTCGTGTTCAGGGGAATGCGCGGAGATGCTTATTTGACGCGCCTCATTCTGGATGCGGAGATGGGTCCTCACACGTTCCTGGCGCTAGTGATGGTGATGATCTTCGTTGCAGGGTTTTTCATCGATTTCATCGAGATCACGTTTATCATTGTCCCGGTTGTCGCCCCTATCTTCACTGCGCTCGACATGAACCTGCTTTGGATCGGCGTACTCATCGCGATGAACCTGCAGACGTCGTTCCTCACACCCCCTTTCGGATTTTCACTCTTCTATCTGAAGGGTGTGGCCCCACCCGAGATTCGAACCGGGCAGATCTACAGGGGCATCGTACCTTTTGTCGTGATCCAGCTTGTCGGATTGGGTCTGGTTGTGCTCTTCCCGGAGATGGCTACCTGGCTGCCCGAGTTCCTGTCTAAATAGAGATCAGGACCTTGGTGGCGTGGATCGTGGATCGGAAGATCGGCATAAAAAAAGCCCGGAAACGAATTCCGGGTTTTCTTTTACTTGTAGATTGCGTGCTGCCAGCTAACCGCCGATGCTAGAGTAATACACTTTCTCAGAGACCTCTGCCCATCCCGAGACGTCGCGTCGGAACGTATCGAACGACTCGAAGACCTTTCTGCTCATCGGATCGGTGGACACGAGTTCATCGACGACCTCCTCCGAGAAGGCCCGAAAGGCACGGAGCACTTCATCCGGAAACTTCCTGAGCTGGACATCGTGTTTGTCGATCAAGGTCCGCATGTAGGTGTTGTTTTTTGATTCAAACTCGGAAAGGGACCAGAGGTTCGAGCGCGCTGCAGCCGATCTCACGATGGACTGGAGATCCTTGGGCAGTTGGTCAAAGGCGGTCTTATTGACTACGAGTTCGATGGCCGTCCCGGGTTCGTGCCAGCCCGGGTAATAGTAGTATTTTGCGGCCTTGTAGAAGCCCATCAGGTAGTCGTGGTAGGGACCGATCCATTCGGTCGCGTCGATTACCCCTCGCTCCAGGTTGGTGTAGACCTCTCCGCCCGCGGAAAGCACCGCCGAGCCTCCGGCCTTTGCGATTACTTTGCCACCAAGGCCAGGGATTCTCATCTTCAGGCCTTTCAGATCGGCTACGGAGCGAATTTCCAGGTTGAACCATCCTCCCATCTGAAACCCGGTGTTCCCGACCGGCATGGGCACGAGGTCGAATGGCTCGTATAGCTCTTCCCAAAGCTGCAAACCTCCACCACTGTAGAGCCAGGCGTTCATCTGTTGGGCATTCATCCCAAACGGCACAGCGGAAAAGAACTGCGCGGCGGGTGCCTTCCCGGCCCAGTAGTAAGATGCGCCGTGGCACATTTCCACAACGCCCTGGCTGACGGCGTCGAATCCTTCGAACGGGGGGATCAGTTCTCCTCCGCCGTAGACGTGGATCTTGAGCCGACCATCCGACATTTCCTCCACCCACTTCGCGATCAAGTCGGCGCTCTCGCCCAGAATTGGAAAGTGAGGGGGCCAGGTCGTGACCATCTTCCACTCGAACTTCTTGTCAGACCTGATTGTGGGTGCCTGCTCTTCTCCCGGAGCGGCGCAGCCGGCAACAACCGACACACCGCCGGCCAGCGTGGCCGCGGATGCTTTTTTCAGAAAGTCACGCCGTTCGAGTTTTGACACTCGGCCTCCGGATAGGATCATCAAGGTGGGGGATTACAAAGCTGTTCTGAAGTGGGGAATTAGACAAAGGAGTCTGTTGAGTCGCCTCTGACGATGGTGACCTGGCCTGCTTCCTCCAGCTGCCTTACCGTCTGGACGACGCGGAGCTGCACGTCTTCCACGTCGCTCATCCGCACCGGCCCCGAGAACTCCATCTCTTCCTTGATCATCGTGCCGACGCGCTCTGATACGTTGCCGAAGATTCGGTCCTGCAGTTCCTCGCTGCCACCTTTCAAGGCGACGGCCAGGTCTTTTGTATCCACTTCTCTGAGGATCATCTGGATCTCGCGGTCGGTCAGCTTGGCGATGTCGTCGAAGACGAACATCTGGTTGCGTACTTCCTCGGCCAGTTCGGGGTCCTGTGCATCCAGGCGCTCCAGTACCGCCTTTTCAGTGGACCGCCCGGTGCGGTTGAGGATCTCGGCGACGGCCTTGGGGCCGCCGATTTCCGTGATCTGACCGCCCAGAATCGTTTGGAGGTCCTGCGCGAGGCTCTCTTCGAGCTCACGCAGCACCTCGGGAGAGATGTTCTCCATCATCGCGATGCGGTAGGAGACGTCGGACTGAAGTTCCTCGGGCAGTCCGTTGAGCACGCCGGCAGCCTGAGCCGAATCCAGCTGTGAGAGGATGAGCGAGATGGTCTGTGGGTGCTCCTTGGCGATGAAGGGGATGATCTGGTTCGGGTCGACATTGCGGAGCATGTAAAAACCGCTGGAGGTGGTGCTGGTCACGCGATCCAGGAGGCCCTGCGCTCTGCGCGGACCCAGGGCCTTTTCCAGGGCGCCCCTCGCAAAATCCATCCCGCCCTGGGAGACATATTTCCCTGCGATGAGGAGCTGTTCGAACTCCTCGAGGACATCGTCTTCCATTTCGGTGGTAACCACGTCCATTTCGGCGATGGCCTGTGCGATCCCCTCGACCTCAAGTTCGGTCAGGTACTTCATGACTTCGGCGGTCGTGTCCTGGCCCAGGGCGATCATCAAGATCGCAACTTTTATCTTCGCAGACATTTCATCAGCAACCTCTTCTTCAGCCAAACCTTACCTCCTTCCTGGTGTGCACTGGATAGCCGCACGACATCAAGGTCTACCTTAGCATTCCCTTTATCGTTTCGAGCAGGTCGAGCATCCTTATGGGTTTCTCGAATGCCTGGTCTGCACCCAGCCCAACTGCCTTTTTGAGAATCTCCGGGCGTCCGGAAAGGGCAAGGATTTTTGCCTCCGGATGATCTGTTCTGATTTCCTGTATGATGTCGAGGCCCTGTTTATCGGGGAGCATGAGGTCGACGATCACGATATCAGCCGAGTTCTCGTGGTAATGATCGAGCCCAGTCTCTCCGTCTTCGGCCTCGTCGACGATGTGACCGTCGACCGTGAGGGCCGTGCGGATCCCGATCCGGATCGACTCGTCGTCATCGATCACAAGAATTCTGGCCAATGTGTCCTCCCAAATAACACGGCCCCATCCGCAGGGTGGGGCCTGATTCCGTATGCTAGAGTTGTATTCCTGATTTAGACAAAGGAGTCTGTTGAGTCGCCTCTTACGATGGTGACCTGGCCTGCTTCCTCCAACTGCCTTACCGTCTGGACGACCCGGAGCTGCACGTCTTCCACGTCGCTCATCCGCACCGGCCCCGAAAATTCCATCTCTTCCTTGATCATCGTGCCGACGCGCTCTGATACGTTGCCGAAGATTCGGTCCTGCAGTTCCTCGCTGCCGCCTTTCAAGGCGACGGCCAGGTCTTTTGTATCCACCTCTCTTAGGATCATCTGGATCTCGCGGTCGGTCAGCTTGGCGATGTCGTCGAAAACGAACATCTGGTTGCGTACTTCCTCGGCCAGCTCAGGGTCCTGTGCATCCAGTCGCTCCAGCACCGCCTTTTCGGTGGACCGCCCGGTGCGGTTGAGGATCTCGGCGACGGCCTTTGGGCCGCCGATTTCTGTGATCTGACCGCCCAGAATCGTTTGGAGGTCCTGCGCGAGGCTCTCTTCGAGCTCACGCAGCACCTCGGGAGAGATGTTCTCCATCATCGCGATGCGGTAGGAGACGTCGGCCTGAAGTTCCTCGGGCAGTCCGTTGAGCACGCCGGCAGCCTGAGACGAATCCAGCTGTGAGAGGATGAGCGAGATGGTCTGTGGGTGCTCCTTGGCGATGAAGGGGATGATCTGGTTCGGATCGACATTGCGGAGCATGTAAAAACCACTGGAGGTAGTGCTGGTCACGCGATCCAGGAGGCCCTGTGCTCTGCGTGGACCCAATGCCTTTTCCAGGGCACCCCTCGCAAAATCCATCCCGCCCTGAGAGACGTATTTTCCGGCGATGAGGAGCTGTTCAAACTCCTCGAGGACATCGTCTTCCTGTTCGGTGGTAACCACGTCCATTTCGGCGATGGCCTGTGCGATCCCCTCGATCTCGAATTCGCTCAGGTACTTCATGACTTCGGCGGTCGTGTCCTGGCCCAGGGCGATCATCAAGATCGCGACTTTCGATCGTGCAGATACTTCTTCAGAAGCCTCTTCTTCAGCCAAGGCTCAACCACCACCTTTCGGATCGGGACGGGGATAAGACCTGCTAAGTGATTGATTAACCTGATTAAACTTAAACATTTACACTGGTATGTGTCAACCGGAAATGTCTACAGAATTGTATCGTAGACAGGACGATGGGTTCCCCTTATATTCATTATTTAGTATCGGTTCCTCAGGGCGGTTTCTAAAGCCTTCGCCTGGAAGAGATGGGACATGAATCGAGAGCATATTCAACGGGTTAAGTCGATTATACAGAAGGTCAGGGTGTTTAAGCGGCTGACGATGAGCGAGGCCCAACGTGTTTTAAAATTTTGTGAATACAGAGCTTACGGTCAAAGTGAGCTCATTTACCGGATCGGAGAACCGGGCGACGAAATGTTGATTCTGGTCCAGGGGAGACTGAGGGCCACGAATGAGTCGGGGGCAACGCTGGGCGAGGTATTTCCCGGATCGACGACAGGCGAGATGGGGGTGTTCACCGGGCAGGCCCGATCTGCAAACATCGTCGCGCTGGAGAAGTCTGCCGGTTTCGTAATCCGCCGCGGCGATCTGGAGACCCTGCTTCGGGACCAGGTGCTGCGCCTCAAGATTTACGAAAATATGGTTGAGATTCTCTGCGAACGCCTGATGGGAGCGAACATCCAGGTGGAGAACTACGCTAAGCAGTCACGGTTGTAGTAGGGTAGACAGGGACGCTCGAGGACTATTCTGCCAGGATTTCCTCGACGGCTGAGAGGAATTTCTGCATCCGGAAAGGTTTGGTAAAGGCGTAGCGAGCGCCCAGCTGAAGGGCTTTGGCGAGGATTGGCAGTACGTGGGTCGTGATGACGATGAATTTTATGTCGGGAAAGTCATTTCGAAGCTCCTGCATCACCTCCAGGCCGTCTTTTTTGGGAAGTGGAACATCGGTAATGACGAGGTCGGGGTTTTTTTGACGGTAGAGCCTCACCCCTTCCTCACCATCCGAGGCCTCAAGAACCTCGTGACCCGCATTCTCCAGCATCACCCGTATCAGCCCTCGCACGGTGTCGTCGTCTTCGATGACGAGCAGCTGAGCCATCTCAGTCTCCGCAATCCTGATGCCCTCGGGGGCTTTATCTAATCGATTCTAGAGACGGATCTGATTACTGCATCACCATGAAAGGCAGGGGATGGGTCCGTGTCAAGCGATGTTCGAGTGCCAAAGCCCTTGCGGGACGCGTAGAAGTGCGCCAACAGAGGTTAGTGACGTCTCGATTTTATCTCGTCCAGAGTTTTCCGGGCTTCCACGAGTCGTCTGCCCAGGAAAATGTGGAAGATCGGCAAGCTGATTACGAGGAGAAATATGAATAAGGTCATCTTCTTCCCTCCTTTGAATGTTGTTCTTTACAATATACTAAACAGCATGCTCCGTGCCACTGACGGGGATCCGGACAGCGTTCGTGGTCACAGGCATAACCGTTTGTTAATCTTTATCTAATGTGTATTCTCCGGAGGGACCGGGAAAGGCGGCACAAGGACAGCGGAACCGCGCCTGGTAGATTTCTTGCAGTTTTGGGCTGAGATTCGCCAAAGTAAATGCCGACGGAAAATGGGTTGACAACTCGATCAACTTGTTGGTATACTGGGACTTAGGAGCAGATTGTCGTTCTCGTGGGTTGATTATTGATCCATCTCCTGTGGTGTACACTCGGACAGGGTACGCCCATTTTTTTTTTACGGAGATCCGAATGGACTTTGCCGAATCCCACCAGGTTAGCCGGCAATGCTTTGCGGACGCAGAAAAGGATCCGTCCATTCCTCCTACGCGCTACGCCGATCTGAGACACCTCGTCTCACTTTTCCTGTCAGAAGAGAACACCACGGATGACGTGGCTCCGGGCCGGTTTACTTTCGTCAGCCGTGCACCGAACCTGCTGATCGTCGATGACGAATTGTTGATTACTGATTTTCTCACCAATCAGTTCGAGACGCTTGACTATCCTACCGAGGCCATTCATGTATTCGCATCGGGAGAGGAGGCCATTGTTTTCGCGAGGGAGAGGCCGATAGGGATCGCCCTGGTTGACATCAAACTGATCAATCCTGTAGCGGTGAGAGGTGAATACGTTTCGGGCCTACAGGTTATCGAGGCCATCAAGGAGGCCTCGCCGGGAGCCAAGGTGATTTTGATTTCGGGGTTTGCAACCTACGAAATGGCCCGAAAGGCCATACTGGAATTGGGGGCATCCTACTATCTGAGAAAGCCATTTAGACTGGCCGACGCCCTCCGAATAGTTCAGTGGTGCCTCGAGGAGATGTTCGGATGCGACATGAGAAGAATCATTTCGAAAGGGCCGTCAGGAGGAACATCAGAGCGGAAGTCAGAACGCATCCTTGTCGTGGACGATGACCGGTCACTGGCGGAGGGCATCGCCCTTGCTCTTGAAGCGCTCGGGTATCTCGCTGTGGTGGCGGAGGGTGGAGAAGAGGCGACCCGTATGCTGAGAACAGCTCGGTATGACGCAGCGCTTGTGGATCTTCGGATGCCCGGGACTGATGGCATAAGCGTCCTTAGGCAGGCCAAGAGGCTGAACGATCAGATGGTGGTTCTGATCCTGACGGGGGTTGAGGACGAGGTGATCGCCGGAAAGACGATCGAGTTGGGCGCGTACGAGTATCTGACAAAACCGTGCGACATCAACGTGCTGCAACTCACCCTAGAGCACGCGTTTGCAGCGCGCCTCGCCGTGGGCGAAACTCGCGGCGCCAGGAGCATCCCTGAACCGACCGAAAGGCGGCAGGGGTAGCGGCTGTCTAAATAGATGTCAAGATTCAGGTCGCTGAGGTATCGAAAGTTTCTGATTGACATCTTTTCGAATCCTGTTTATAGTGGACGCCGTACAAATCGCTTGGCGGCGGGACGTGAGGTGAATAGGGGCAGCGCACCGAGATAGGTGTGCTATTTTTTTGGATTCTTTTTTAGATAATCTGGCCTGTTTTCGGGTCGCGTGTCAGGACCAGCTGCAAGTCCTTGGAGGGGATATGAGCACTGTGAAGCGGTCCGACCTGGCTCACATGCTTTCCGATGTGCTTGGGTGCAGCAAGGCTCTGGCCAGACAGGCCGTCGACGCTGCGTTCGATGCCTTGGTCGACGCCATAAATCATGGGGAAAGGATCGAGATCAGGGGATTCGGGGCGTGGACCGTGAAACGAACAAACCCCCGGCCGTTTGCTCGTAATCCAAAAACAGGCGAGCGAGTGTCTATCCCGGTCCGACGAAGGGTGGCCTTCAAGCCTGGGAAGATCCTCAAGCAGGCCCTTTCAGTTCCCCTAGAATGAAGCGAGGTTTCTGAAACGGCCTGTTGGGTGTTTTCCAACGGAGTCGGCAGGGTTGGAGGTAGTTTTGGCACGTATCCTTGTGATCGAAGACGACGAACAAGTGCGGGAGGTCCTTCGTAAGATGCTTGAGGGAGCGGGTTATGACGTGGAGGACGCCCCGGACGGCGTTGAAGGCGTGCAGACCTACAAAGAGGACCCTGCAGACCTCGTTATCACGGATCTGTTTATGCCCGAGAAAGACGGTGTCGAAACCATCAGGGAACTTCAACGTGATTATCCTGATGTCAAGGTGATTGCGATAACCGGTGTAAGGGGAAGTTTTAGCCGGATTCCGGCCGCGGATAACCTGGGGGCCAAACGCACATTCGTGAAGCCGTTTAGTTCTAAAGAAATGCTGGAAGCCGTTGAGGAAGTACTGAGTGGGAGTAAATAGAGTTTAGAGAAGAAGGAGGGGACTCCCCTTGAGCGACGCGCGCGAGAGGAAGGTTGGAGGGTTAACGCTTCGTATAGACAGAACGTCCTGCGCCGCGTTTAAGGACTGCCTCGGAATTGCCCCCGAAGCTTTTTCTCTTGGGGAGGATGACATCGTAACCTTTCTGGAACCGGAACAGGTAGACCGTGAGCGTCTGATAGATGCCTGTACTGTTTGTCCGGCCAACGCACTGATCATTCTGGATGAAGAGGGAAAGCAGATCGTTCCGTGAAGGTCTGAATGGAATGAAGGTGGGGGAACAGCAGGAACCCTTCTGAAAGAAGATTGACTGGAGAAATGAATGGGCAGAACACGGAGTTGTTCTCCGAGACGTTCTGCCCGATTTTTTGTTTCCAGCTAAAGCCAGGGGAGTTCCTGCCGACCCTGCATCCGCGAGACGCGACGAGGGGGATCTGAAACCGTCGTGACCGAAAGTTTTACTCTGATGGGTTGACGTTCCTCGACTTCCTTTACCCGGGTCACCTCGACAGTGACCACGTGGCCTGTGGGGGGCAGGACCACGAAATCCAGGCGCGTAGCAGTGTGCCGTGTGCTCCTTGATCCGGGGAGGGGCTTCAGTTCTCTTTTGTCCCAGTCTTTCACGGAGACAACACGGAAGATGTCTGAAAACTCGTAGTCCGGATCTTCTATTTCAACACTGTATTCGAACACTTCCTGGCCGCTGGCAAGAGGTGAGAACAGTTGAAACTTGACAGTTTTCCCTATGCCGGGTAGAGACAACGAGGGTGATCCGCTGTAGACGGCGGGATGTTCGACTTGCGCATCGACGAGGATCGGTACCTGCACTGTAAAGACCTGCAGGTTCGGAAGATGGCGCTGTGCAATCGCGCTGTCGCCGGGTGACAAGGCCAATGCGACAGACAAGATCGACTGACTGATCTTAACCATTCGTCGTCCTGCTTCAGGGTGACGAGTTTGAGCGATCCCTGGCCAGGGAACGCCAAATGGCGAACTTGACCTGGAGGGCGCCTTCGAGCCGGTCTCGTTCCGGCTTGACTGACAGATCTCCTTCCGCGTACTTCAGGATGAGTCTGTGCAGGGCTTCAAGTCCATCGAGGATCTGCCGGCGCATCATTTTTTCGCTATCCATTTCCGGTGCTTCCCTTTGGGTCCGTCAGACAGCAAAGGGAATGCCAGGGAGTTGATCGTTGGCGGGGGACTCCTATCTTCGCCTAAACAAGGCAGTTTGGGCTCCGCCAAAAGATAGCCCTGCTTCTCGAGACCGAGCCATCCGTGTAACAAAACGTTTCCTGTCGGCTAATTTGATAACCCTCCGATTGCGGATCGCGGATTTGAGATTGCGAATTGAAGGGCAGAACCGGTGAAGAATATGCAGATCGAATGGAGCGCAGAAAAGAGCAGTGAATAACGCGCAATCCGAAATCCCAAATCCACAATTTGGAAGGAGTCCTGAGATGATACCACAGCCAGATTCAACGCCAGCTGACAGAGACTGGTTCGTCCAAGATCGATTCGGGCTGTTTATCCACTGGGGCATCTATTCCCTTCCGGGGCGCCACGAGTGGATCAAGAACAGAGAGGAGATCGCGGATGAGGCGTATCAAAACTATTTTGAACAGTTCGATCCGGATCTATACGATCCTGAATTGTGGGCGGCGTCCGCCAGGAAAGCCGGGATGAAATATTTTGTGGTGACGACGAAACACCATGACGGATTCTGTCTCTGGGACTCCAAGCTGACCGACTACAAAGCTCCAAATACGCCTGCCGGGAGGGATCTTCTCAAGCCCATGGTGGAGGCCTTCCGGGCGGAGGGTCTCAAAATCGGCTTTTACCACTCCCTGATCGATTGGCACCATCCGGAATTTCCGGTGGACGCCCTCCACCCTCAGCGCAACGACATCGCCTTCAAAGAACGGGAAGCGGGACGTGACATTCGAAAGTACGCCGAATACCTGCACGGTCAGGTCCGCGAACTGATGACCGGGTTCGGGAAGATCGATGTCCTGTTCATGGATTTTTCCTATTCAGATCGAGCACTGGAATGGGGAGAAGGGAAAGGTAAGGAAGACTGGCAGTCGGAGAAGCTGGTCGGCATGGTCAGAGAGCTCATGCCCGGCATCTTGATCAATAACCGAACCGAACTGCCCGGAGATTACACCACCCCGGAACAGCATCAACCCCGTGCGTGGGTTCAGGTAGACGGAAAGCCGGTGGTTTGGGAGGCATGCCAGACGCTTAACGGCAGCTGGGGATATGATCGGGACAATCTGGACTGGAAGCCTGTGGACATGCTGGTCCAAATGCTGATCGACACGGTCTCAAAGGGCGGTAATCTCATCCTGAACGTCGGGCCGACCGCCCGGGGTGAGTTCGATCCGAAAGCACTTCAGACGCTCGAGGACATTGGAGAATGGATGCGCCTGCACGACCGATCGATTACCGGTGCGACACAGAGCGAATTCCTGGCGCCGACGGGCTGTCGGTATACGCAGCGAGGAAACCGGCTCTATCTCCACCTGTTCGAATGGCCGTTCAAGCACGTGCATCTCGAGGGCCTGAGGGATCGAGTGGCCTACGCACAGCTGCTCAATGATGGGTCTGAGATCCAGAGATACGTGCCTCCAATAGGCGGCGGCAACACGACGCCCAGAGATTTGGGAGAGGATCTCGTGACCCTGGCTCTGCCCGTTCAGAGGCCGGATGTGGCGGTCCCCGTAATCGAGCTCATCCTAAAGGACTAAAGTCTCACCGCAGACGCAAAGAAATAGCGAATTACACGCAGATGAGAAGACGATAGGATCGGGTACCTACTGCATGGGAGAGAAAGAGGTCGGGACAAGGATGTGTGAGATGATTTCGCCAACGATGGCGCCGTTGGCTTCCGTCCGTTCCCGGGTCGCGACCCATTCCGGATCCGACCGAAAGGCGTCCCAGGCGGTTTCCTTTGCCGCCTCACTCTCGAATTTGCAAAGGTAGACGAGCTCGTTGGCATCGGTCCGGGTCCAGAAGCCCACGACCTCGATACCGTGCCTTTCGAAGAGCCCGAAGGTCGTGGATTCAAATCGGTCGAGAATGTCCGGCATTCGCCCTTCGGGAACGATGTAGGTGCGCTGTTCGTATACCATAATGATGCTCCTTTCGAAATTGAGAGACGCCCCATCGGAGGAAACACTCCACCGGGGGCGTCTCTACCATATTGAATATTAATTACACCTCACCCCATTGCCCGAAGGCCATGTATCCGCCGTCGACGCAGACGTATTCGCCCGTCATGTAGGAGGCCCTGGGACTTGCGAGGAAGAGAACGACTTCGGCGATGTCCTCGGGCGTTCCGAGTCGCTTGGCCGGGACGTTCTCGGCCATTTTCTTGAGCGCGTCCGGATCGTCGCTCATAAAGGCCACGCTGTCCACCATCATGGGGGTCTTGATGGCGCCGGGATTCACGGAAAGTACCCGGATGTTGTCTGCAGCATATTCCAGGGCGAGCTGACGGGTCAATGACAGGATTCCGCCCTTGCTCGCTGCGTAAGCAGAGACGCCTTTCATCGATTGCAGCCCCTGCACACTCGCCGTGTTGATGATTGCTCCTCCACCCCGCTTCAGCATTTGAGGGATGCAGCATTTGGCCATCAGGAAATAACTCTTGAGATTGACGTCCATAATCCGATCCCACAACGCTTCGGGATATTCGTGGGCCGGTAAGTAGGCGTCCAGGGGCTGGATACCGACATTGTTGCAAAGGACGTCGACGCCTCCAAACTCAGACACAGCGGTTTCGGTCACGGCTTCGCACTCGCTGTTCTTGGCTACATCTCCGGCTTTGAAGAGGATGCTGCCTGCCAGGTGCTGAGCCTCCTCGCAGATCTTCTCGCCTGCCTCCTCGTCTATATCCGCGCACACGACCTGAGCAGCTTCTCGAGCGAACGCCAGGCTGATTCCCCTGCCGATGCCCTTGGCCCCACCGGTTACGACGACGACTTTGTTTTCGAATTCGGACATAATAAACCCCCGTTGGAAAGGTAGAGAGCCCCACCTGTAGAGACGCCCCACCGGGGCGTCTCTACAGGTGGGGCCCCTAGTTGATGTGATTCAGGTTCGCATCAGGCGGCGTTTCTGTTTGTTGAAGGCGGAAGAGAACCGCTTTGCGATGGGGCGCCAGGCTTTGCCTGAAGGCGGATCCACGGCGATCGCAAAGCAGAGCTCGATCATCCCCGCCAGGTCTGAGGCGGAGATGACTTCCTGAGCGGGCCAGCGTTTGCCCTGGTTGTGGTAGTTCCCCAGGGGGAAGGCCAGCGCTCCGACCGGCAGATCGTGGAGGGCGTAGAGGGTGACCTCACAGACGCCTCCGCTCATGAGCTGCCTCTGATATCGGAAATTGCGTTTCGTCCTTTGAAGATTCGCGGCCTTCGTATGGAGTGAGAATTCGATTTTCGGGTCGAAGACGGTCATCGCGTCCCCGACGCGGACAACCGGACCGTCTCCGATTTTCGCGCCGGGAAGTTCCTTGCTCGCCTCCAGCACAATCAACGGCACGCGTTTCGGCAGCGTCTTCGCATGGACGATTCCTCCGGCGCCCAGAAGCCCGACCTCCTCGGCGCGTGTAAACACCGCGCGCAGGTCCGCGACCTCACCCATCTGTTGAAGGCGGTCCAGCGTGGCCAGGATGGCGACACAGCCGGCGAGATTGTCTGCCGCTTTGGTCTTGATCCGGTCCCCGTCGAAGTCGACTGATTTCAGACGCCAATAGCCGAATCCGTTTGCGTTCGGCAGCGCCCTCCGGGAACGGACGGCGAAGGTTTTGTCCCTCGCGAGAGGCGATGTGGCGCGGCCGGCGATCTCCTCCCCGCCTGAGATGATGGTCACGGCGCCACCGGGAAAGTGATTCGGATCGCAACCGCCGAGCCACCGGGCGCCGATGTCAAGCCCGCACACATCCAGGATTTCAAATCCGGGATGGTCGGTGTGAGCAGAGAGGGCGACCGGTTTGGGACGATCCCCGTTCCGGTATCGAACAACGAGGTTTCCATAGCGATCCGACTTTAGATCCAGCGCGCGTTTTCTGGCAAACTCTCGGATGTAGGCGAGCACCACCTCTTCATGGAAAGGGGCGGTGGGCAGCGATAGGAGATCTCTAGTGAGCTTCTTGAGGCGACTATTCACGGCCCTCACCTTGTCTCGCTTCGCTCGGCATCCCTCTCCCGTAAATGGGAGAGGGAAAAGACAAACATTTAGCATTTCTCCCCTCTCCCACGTGTGGGAGAGGGGCCGGGGGTGAGGGCCTTCGATTCAAAAAATCGTTTTCTGGCTGGGTGCCCAGCGGCTGATTGTGACCTTCTGCTGCGTGAAGAAGGCGATGCTCTCGCGCCCCTGCACGTGGAGGTCACCATAAAAAGAATTGTTCCACCCTGCAAAGGGAAAGAAAGCCATAGGCGCGGGGACGCCGATGTTGATGCCGACCATGCCCGCGCTGACAGAGTGACGAAACTCGCGGGCGGCGCTCCCGTTGGACGTGAAGAGGACCGCGGCATTACCGTAGCCGCTGTTGTTGCAGGCTTCGATCGCGGCGTTCAGGTCATCGGTTCGCATCACGGAGAGGACGGGGCCGAAGATCTCGTCTCTGACGATGCTCATCTGCGATGTGACTTGATCGAAGATTGTGGGGCCCACATAGAATCCGTTGGGTGTGTCTTCAACCCTCACGCCCCGCCCGTCGACGACCAGATCTGCTCCTTCGGACACGCCCCGGTCTATATGTTCGATGACCCGGTCGCGGTGTTGGGCCGTCACAAGAGGTCCCATCTGCGCATCGGCGTCGCGATCGGTGGGACCCACACGGATCTGTCTTGCGGCGTCGCTCAGTGGCGGCATGAATCGGTCTCCCGCGCCCTCCGCGCAGACGAGCGCGCTTCCGGCCATACACCGTTCCCCTGCGCATCCATAAGCAGAACCCATAATGGCGGTGATCGTGCTGTCGAGGTCTGCGTCGGGCAGGATGACCATGAAATTTTTGGCCCCCCCTGATGACTGGACCCGCTTGCCGTTGCGGGTTGCGGTTTCATAGATGTATTTCGCGACGGGCGTCGAGCCGACAAAGGAGATGGCTCGGACCTGATGATGGTTCAAGAGCGTGTCTACAGCTTCGCGCCCGCCGTGGACCAGATTGCAGACACCGGGTGGGAGTCCTGCCTCCTCCAGGAGCTCTACGAGGCGGATGGCGCTGAGCGGAACCTTCTCGGAAGGCTTCAGGATGAAGGTGTTTCCGCAGGCGATGGCGACGGGAAGGGTCCAGAGCGGGACCATCACGGGGAAATTGAAGGGTGTGATGGCCGCGCAGACGCCCAGCGGTGTGCGGACCGTATCGCAGTCGATCCCCGCGGCGATGTTTTCGAGGGACTCGCCCATCATGAGGGAGGGCGCGCCGCACGCGAACTCAACGACTTCGATGCCGCGCCGAACGGAGCCCCTGGATTCCTCCAGGGTCTTGCCGTGCTCGCGGGTGAGCGTCTGGGAAAGCTCCTCGAACTGTTCTTCGAGCAGGTGCTTATAGCGGAACAGGATCCGGGCTCGGTCCACGACCGGCGTATTCGCCCATTCCGGAAAGGCATCCGCAGCAGCCTGGACGGCTTTGTCCACCTCATCTTTTCCACACAGGGGCGTCGCACTGATCTGGATGCCCTCGGAGGGATTGTAGACCGGCTCGGTCTCTGACGCGGAGGAGGCGACCCATTCTCCTCCGATGAAAAGGGGGCAGGGTTCTAGTTTGGTAGGCATTCTGGTTCTCCGATCGGCTGAATAAGTTTTCGAGTTTAAGTTTTCGAGTTTAAGGTTTCGAGTTCAAAAACAAAACAGTATGCGAATTCTCAGCTGATTTGATGTGAACTAGAAACTCGAACCCAGAAACTAGAAACTTTCCTATTCGCTGTCTTCTACCGTGAAAGGTCTTCGATCAATGAAGGGTGGGGCCATGATTCGCTTCTGCTGTTCCGTAAGGCCTTCATAGTCCTCCAGGCGGTAGTAGTCGCTGGACCAGGATGAATGACCGGGCGTGTATTTGTAGAGGAGGGTCCGCCGCTCGTGTTCTGCAGTCCAGGGCATGGTGCCGTGGATGAGGGCCTCGGTGAAAACGACCGCGTCTCCCGCTTCCGCTTCGAGCGGCACGACATAATGAGCGGGACGTTTGAAATGGCGAACGTCCTCCGGCACGTTCCTCACGCAGTTGCTCTTGTGGCTGCCGGGAACGCAACAGAAGCCACCGTCTCCCGGCCCGGCGGGCGCAAGGAAGTAGGTTACGACGGTGAGACCGTTTCGGATGACGCCGTCCCGCCACTTGTACCAGTGGTCGGCATTACGGTTCGTAATGTGATCGATGGAGCCGCCGTGCAGGCGCCCGCGCGTACCGCCTGTCCTCATGAAGATGCAGTAGTCGTGGTCAATCCGAAACTTGGGACCGACCAGCTCCAGCAGGTAGGGTACAATTTTTGGATGATCGATCAGGTCCTGGTAGGCTCGACCCCATTTTGAGATGTTAAAGATTTGTTTGGTTCCCGATTCGGGGTATTCATCGGTACAGACCCGGTCGGCGACGGCATTCAGCTCCGCAATTTCATCCGCGGTAAGGATGCTCTTGAGAAGGAGATATCCTTCCAGGTCGAACATGAACTTTTGTTCGGCCGTCACGTCGTCGTCTCCTAACTGTATTGCTTGAACGCGGCCGCTTCCCCGGGGACTGGAGAATTCGTAAAGGCACCACGCTTCCTGACTTCTGTCTCTCCGCCAAAGGCCTCGATTTTTGCCCTCTGGTCTGCCTTTGCTCGGGCGTCAGTCGCTTCGGGATCCAGCAGGGCGCGAAGCTGGGCTTCAAACGCACTCAGGACGGGCTCTGATTCTCGGAGCGCCGAGAGGTCGCTCGTTTCGTCGGGATCCATCTCCAGATCGAACAGTAAGGGAGGGCCATCGACGTGGTAGATGTACTTATAGCGCAAGTCTCGAAGCATGTAGATGGCATTCTTCGAAGCGAGGGCGTGGTACTCACTGAAGACGGTCCGCTCCGCGTCTGAATCACTCGCGATTGGCCAGAGCGATGCTCCTGGAAGGTCGCTGTCCTCTGGGGATCGCGCCGCGCCGACGGCATCCAGAACGCTGGGAAAAATGTCGACGAGAGAAACGGGCGTGTTAACCACGCGATCTTCCGGCACGTCGGGGCCGCAGAGAATGAGCGGGACGGCGGAGGACTCTTCGTACATTGTAAACTTTCCGAAGAGTCCACGCGCCCCTAGACTGTCGCCGTGGTCTGAAGTGTAGATGATGCGGGTTGTCTCGCTCAGCTCGCTTTCTTCGAGCGCACGCAACACCCCGCCGATCTGCCCGTCGAGATAGGTACACATTCCATAGTAAGCCGCCGAGGCGTTGCGTACGACCGACTCGTCGAAGGGTTCCGCATAGTGGAGGAATCTCCGGAATTCCTCGATCGCGGGATGATGGGGCCAGTCCTCGGGGCGCCACTGCGGAGGCAGCGGGATGTCCTCCGCGGGATAGAGATCAAAAAGCGACTTCGGGGAGATGTAAGGAGGGTGAGGACAAACGAACGACAAGAAGAGGACCCACGGTCTGGTTTCCGTGGCGTGATCGGCCAGCCAGCTGCACGCGCGATCCGCGTTCAGCCCGTCGTATTGAAGATATGTGGAGTCCCCCGGGCCTGCGCCCAGTACATTGGACCGTCTGTCTCGGGACAGGCCCTCCGACCGTATGCAGCCGAGGAGATCCCCAAGGCCATCTACGACGTGCAACGGTCCGATTTCCTCGCAGAATCCGTTGTCGTCATCTGCGCTGCGGAAGTGGAGCTTGCCGATCGAATCGACGGTTGTGCCCTGCTCCTTGAGGCGGTGGCCCCAGCTCGGCACGCTGCCGTCGTAGGGGATGCCGTTGTCCCAGAAACCGGTTTGATGAACGTATCGCCCCGTCGCCAGAGCCCCACGGGCAGGGACACAGATCGGGCAGTTCGTGTAAGCGTTCGAAAATCGGGTGCCGCGCGAGGCGAGGCCGTCGATGTGCGGCGTCTGGACCAGGGGATGGCCGTAGCAGCCGGTTTTGTCCCGGCTGTGCTGATCCGACATGATGAAGAGGAGGTTGGTCGGTTTCAAGGAGGCATTTCCTGGTAAGAGGAGTGGAGGTTACAAAGCGATTTTGAATATATGCAGCCCTATAGAGAGATCCAAGGCCTTTGCATCACGCCGGTGATCTTGACAAAGGTCAAACTTCACAGCATTTTGTTAACGGAATCGAGTCGATTTCCCGCACTGCGAAGATCGGAGAAAGGCCCAAAAGATGACCCACCTGAGCGTCAACTTGAATAAAGTCGCGCTGCTCAGAAATCAGCGGACGATCGGGATCCCGAGCGTGACGAAGGCGGCGCGGATCTGCATCGATTCGGGCGCCTACGGGATCACCGTGCATCCCCGTCCGGACGAGAGACACATCCGTTTTTCGGACGTGTATGAGCTCGCTGATCTAGTGACCTCAGTGGAGTTCAACATCGAAGGAAACCCGTTCGAGGGGAGCTACATGGACATCGTGCGAAAGGTGAAGCCGACGCAATGCACGCTTGTGCCTGACTCGCCCGATGCCGTCACCTCCGATCACGGCTGGACACTCCAGAAGGACGGCGCGCGCCTTCGCCCACTGATCGCTGAAATGAAGGACCTGGGCAGCCGGGTCAGCCTCTTCATGGACTACGACTCGGACGAGATTCCTGGTGCGAAGGAGATCGGCGCGGATCGAATCGAGCTCTATACGGAGCCTTATGCGACCGCATTTCGGGAAGGTGATCCCGAACCGATTTGGAAGGAGTACGGTGAAGCGGCACGCGCGGCCCGGGGTTCCGGCCTGGGCGTGAACGCAGGGCACGATCTGAACCTGGAGAACGTGGGCAAGTTTTGCTCGATCCCGGGCATCCTGGAGGTGTCGATCGGCCACGCCCTCACAGGGGAGGCCCTGGAGATGGGCCTGGCGAATACGGTGAAGGCCTACCTGGGAATCCTGAGTCAGACCGACTGAACGGTCGATGCTTCCCGCCAAGAATTCCTCTAGCACTCACCATCCAACCGCATAGCCGTCTCTCCGTGGATCTGACCCCCCGATAAGTGCGTTCGATTGCGGGTGGACGTGAATGGCCTGCGCACTGCCGGGCCCGCCCCAATCGGCCAGGATCTGAAGCGAGTGGCCCTTCCCACGGAGACCCTCCTTCGCTTCCTCGGAGAATCTGGCTTCTACGTCCAGAACGTTCTCACAAGTGTGAGGAACGGTGGATTCCATCGGGTCCTGCCAGCTCCTCCACCGAGGGGCCTCCACGGCCTCCTGCGGCATCATGCCGAAGTCGAGAATGTGGGTGATCAGCTGGAGGTTGGTCTGGACCTGGGTATCCGCGCCGGGGGTGCCGCAGGTGAGATAGGGCCTGCCTTCGTAGGTGACGATGACGGGATTCATGGTATGGCGAACGCGCTTGCCCGGCTGGAGGCAGTTGGGATGGTCGGGCTCGAGATGCCAGTAGGTCATCCGGTTGTTGAGCAGGATCCCCGTATCCCCGGCGATGACCTGTGAGCCGAAGGAGGATTGGATAGACTGCAGGACGCAGACGAGGTTGCCCTGCCCGTCGGCGGTGCAAAAACAGGTCGTGTCTCCGGTCGACTCGGGCAGTCCGGCCGAGAACGAGGGCGCGGCCCTGTCCGGATCTATGAGGGCAGCCCGTTCCTCCGCATAGGCCTTGGATAGGAGGCCCTGGAGGGGGATGTCGGTCCACTCGGGGTCGGCGACATACTTTTCCCGGTCAGCAAAGGCGAGCTTCTTCGCCTCCACCATGATATGGACGCTCTCTGCGGTATTGCAGCCCGTGGACAGGAGGTCGTATCGTTCGACCAGATTCAACTCCTGCAGCAGGATGTGACCGCTCGAATTGGGAGGCATCTCGTAGACTTCGTAGCCCCGGTAGTTCGTGTGGATGGGGTCATCCCAATGGGCGTGATAGCCTGCGAAATCCGCTTCGCGGAGCAGCCCCCCGTTGGCCTCCGAGAATTTGACGATCGACCTGGCGATTTCACCTTCGTAGAGCGCCTCGCGGCCCTGGGCCACGATCTTGCGAAGGGTCGCCCCGAGGTCCTTTTGGACGAGGAGCTCCCCTGTCTTGAGAGGTGACCCGTTATGGCTTAGCACGGCACGCGTGCTGGGTTCAGAAAAGAGGTTGGGGCCAGCGGAATCGATATCCTTGACCAGCCTATGACTCACCGGAAAACCGTCTTCACAGAGTGAGATTGCTGACTCGAACAGGGTTTCCATTTTGAGCGCGCCGTATCGTTGATGGGCGAGCAGCCAGCCGTCGACCATTCCTGGGAGGGAGACGCTCAGGATTCCGGTCATCGGGATGCCGCCCTGCTCTACGTAGCGTTCACGTGTTGCAGCCTGTGGGGCCGGTCCGGTCGCATTGACCGCAGAGACGGATTGATCGTCGGCCCAGTAGATTAGGATAAACCCATCACCGCCGACGCCGGACATGTTGGGCTCCACAACGCCGAGGGCGGCGGCGACGGCGATGGCGGCATCGACTGCGTTTCCTCCGGACTGCAGCGCCTGAATTCCGGCCTGTGACGCCAGGGGATGTCCGGATGTGACCATCCCGTTCCGGGCCATGACAGAGGGTCGAAATGCGGTGAAGTTCACGCCGTGTGGTGACTGCATAAGAGCCTCCAAGGATTCAGATTGGGAATGTTGACTTTGTAGACGCGTTTATTATCTTGCGCGTTTCTTATCCAGGGGGGTTTCAATTGCGGATTGCGGATTTTAGATTGCGGATTGAAACATAACTCACCGCAGAGACAAAGAGGTTGCAGAGAAAATCAAATCAAATTCGATAGGAAGAACCATGAAAAAAGACTACAGGTCTGACGAGTTCAAAAAGTTTGTTGCGCTGGGCGAGAGCACGACAGCGGGCGGGTGGTCGACGCGCCGGGAAAGGTGCTGGGTCAGCCGGCTTGGCGACCTGATCAACGATTTTCAGGAGGCGCCGGCAGAGGTCGTGAACATGGGCATCGGGGCGAACGTGATCTCGACGCGCAGCCCGTGTTATGAGGGGAGTGGGAAGCCGGCGGCGAATGAGAGACTGGACAAGCAGGTCATCGAGGAAGGGCCGGATCTGCTCGTAATTTCCTATGGTCTGAACGATGCCAGAGGCGGTACGCCGCTGGATCTGTTTCTGGAGGAGATGACGCAGCTGGTCGAACGCGTGCGCGAAGCGATCGATCCGGTGATCGTTCTGCCCGGGCCCTACTTTATGACCGATTTCAATCTGGGCCACGAGTCTGGATTCGGACTGGGTGATCTGGGCGTCTTCAAGGAATACAACCAAGGTATCGGCAGACTGGCCGGTGAGCTGGATTGTCTATACGTAGACCTGTTGGACGCGTACCAGGAGACGGAGTGGATGATCCATTACGACGGTGTGCACGCGAACGATCTCGGACACCGGATCGTCGCGAACCGGACCTTCGAAGTGATTGCGCAGAACTGTTCCTGCATCGCACGATGGACCAAAGAACAGGAGAAGACGAGCCCGAGATGGCGCGATGAATCCTGTCTCAAGATCGGTTTCTCGTAAGCGCATGCCGAACTGTCTGGAAATGATATCCGCGACGACACGCGTTGTCGCGGATATCATTTTTGCGGGTTTGCAACCTCCGTGTCTCGCCTGGTTCGGTAGGGGCCGCCTCCAGGCGGCGAACCCTTCACCCCGATGCTCGCCTTCGCCAGCAGGAGCTGGCTCCTACCAGATTCAATACGTGAACAGTTCATTGATCAACGGACCCGTAGAGCACGAGCCCTGCGGGAGTCAAATTCCGTTTTACAGTGTACTAAGACTTCTGGAGCAGGCCCATAAACTGATCGACAGGCATTTGCTCTAGGCGTTCGGAATCCCTGAGCAGATCCAGAAGTTCACTAACGAAGTCATCGGCGAAACAGGTCCTCATGTTCTCGGTAAACTTGCGCTCCAGGAGGGGAATCGCCTCCTGTCTGCGTCGACGGTGGCCGATCGGATATTCGACCGTAACTGGCTCGGTGGAGGACCCGTCATTGAAGAAGACCTGCAGTCTGTTGGCGATCGACCGTTTTTCGGGATCGTGGTAGTCCTTCGTGTAGCCGGGGTCTTCGACGACCCGCATTTTGTCTCTCAGCGCATCGATTCGAGGATCTCCGGCCCTTTCCGCTTCGTAATCTTCCGCCGTGAGGTCGCCGAAGATGAGCGCGACGGCAGTCATGTACTGGAGACAGTGGTCGCGGTCTGCCGGGTTGTGTAGGGGGCCCTTCTTGTCGATGATGCGAACGGCGGCCTCGTGCGTGATGATCTCGATCCGGTCGATGTCATCCAGGCGCTCCGACACCTGGGGATGAAGCTGGATAGCCGCCTCGACCGACGTCTGGGCGTGAAACTCCGCCGGGTAGGAGACCTTGAAGAGCAGGTTCTCCATGACGTAGGACCCGTACGACCGCTGGAATCGGAAGCGCTCACCTCCCCAGATCCGGTCATAGAATCCCCACTCCGGGGCCGTGAGGGCGGTGGGATAACCCATTTCTCCACGTTCGCTCTGCAGGGCCAAAAAGAGGCCGCGGCTCGTAGCGTCACCGGCGGCCCAGCTCTTTCTGGAGCCTGTGTTCGGCGCGTGGCGATAAGTACGCAGCGGCCCGAGGTCGCACCAGACCTGAGAGATGGCGTTCGCGACCTGCTCCTCGCTGCATCCCAGCAATCCGGCAGCGACGGCGCAGCTCGCGAGCTTGACGAGGATGACGTGATCCAGGCCGCGCTGATTGAAGCTGTTTTCCAGGGCCATCACACCCTGGATTTCGTGGGCCTTGATCATCGCGGTGAGAACGTCGGAAATTTTCTTCGGCCTCGTCCCGGAGGGCCTGCGCGAGAGCCAGTCTGAGACCGCGAGGATGGCGCCCAGGTTATCGGAGGGGTGTCCCCACTCTGCGGCCAACCAGGTGTCGTTGAAGTCCAGCCAGCGGATCGTGGTGCCGATGTTGAAGGCTGCCGTTACGGGATCCAACACGTATGCGGTACCCGGCACACGCGCGCCCGAGGGACAGACGGCATCCGGCGCGATCGGGCCCAGCATTTTGCGACATTCCGGGAATTTCAAGGCGAGGATCGCGCAGCCGATGCTGTCCATCAGGCAGAGTCGTGCCGTGTTGACGGCCTCGGCCGAATCGATTCGAGACTTGAGGACGTAGTCCGCGATGTCCACGATTTCGGAATCGAAATCGGGACGGCTCTTTGACGGAGTATGGGAGGACATGGCCGGGAGCGAGGTCAGCGTGTCTCGATCGGGATGTATTCGCGCGGCTCGGGGCCCTGGTAGTTGGCCAGCGGACGAATGAGTTTGTTATTGCTCCGCTGTTCCAGGACGTGGGCGGACCAGCCGCTGGTCCGACTCAGGACGAACAGGGGCGTGAAGAGCTCTGTCTTGATGCCGGCCATGTGGTAGGCCGTTGCGGAGTAGAAGTCGAGGTTCGGGAAGAGGCCCTTCTCTTCGTGCATCAACTCGTCGATGGCCTTCGATATATCGAAAAGCTTCGTGTCGTTCCTGGCCTCAGAGAGCCTTCGGGCCCATTCCTTTATCGTTTCGTTTCTGGGGTCCCGGACCTTGTAGACGGCGTGCCCGAATCCCATCACGATCTGCTTTTCGTTGAGCATTTCGTGGATGCCCTTGACCGCTTCGTCCGGATTAGAAAAGCGGCTGACGAGTTCCATCGTGGCTTCGTTCGCGCCGCCGTGCAGAGGGCCTCTGAGCGTACCGATCGCTGCGGTGATGCACGAATAAAAATCGGAGAGGGTCGACGCGCACGTTCGGGCTGTGAAGGTCGAGGCGTTGAACTCGTGCTCCGCGTAGAGGATGAGGGAGCAGTCCATCATCTTACACTCGAGTTCGTTGGGCGCCTCGGGCTTTACCATCCTCAGAACGTATTCTGCGAAGCTGTCTGTCTCGATGTCGTAGGGCACCTCGGAGCCGCTCGTCCCGAGGATCCAGCAACCCAGCATGGAGGGTAGTGCGCCGAGCAGCCGGACGGCCCGTTCTTTTCCATTTTCGAGACCGATTTCGGGCTCTGCGATTCCGAGGACGGAGACGCCCGTGCGCAGGACGTCCATTCCATTCGCATCAGCAGGAAGAGAAGAGAGGATGCCTTTGACGGATTCTGGCAGGTGGCGATTGTGCATCAGCCGCGTGGACCATTCGTCAAGCTCTCCCCGAGAAGGCAGCTCTCCGTTCAACAGCAGGTAGGATACCTCCTCGAAGTTGCTTTTGGGCGCAAGGTCTTCGATCGAGTAGCCGCGATAGTGGAGGCCGTGTCCCTCCCCGCCTACCGTGCAGATCGATGTGTGACCCGCCTTTATTCCTCGCAATCCAAGGGCAGTCGTTTCGTTCTTGTCCGTACTCATTCCTGTTCTCCCTTCTGCAAGCGATCGGCCGTGCTTTCATAGGCGTAGTAGTCGAGCAGGTCGTAGTATTCCTCTCGTGTCTGCATGCTGTCCAAAAACGAGGATTGCGACCCTTCCCCCCTGATCGTTCGGTAGGTCTCTTCTGCCGCCTTGTTCATCGCCCGGAATGCCGACAGGGGATAGAGGACGATCGCCACACCGGCCTTACGCATTTCTTCGAGCGAGAAGAGGGGGGTCTTTCCGAATTCGGTCAGATTCGCGAGGACAGGGGCCGAGAGTTCCTTCGTGAATGTCTCGTATTCCTCGACTGTCGTCAGGGCTTCCGCGAAGATGGCGTCCGCTCCGGCATCCACATAGGCTTTGCTCCTTTCGAGAGCACCCTTCAGCCCTTCGCTGGCGAAGGCATCCGTCCTGGCGATGATCATGAACTCGGGATCGGACCGCGCGTCGACGGCGGCTCCGATGCGGTCGGACATCTCTTCCCGTGAGACGACCTCTTTGCCCGGACGATGGCCACACCGCTTTTGAAGCACCTGGTCTTCCAAATGTACTGCGGCAGCACCCGCTTTTTCCAGAGTCTGAATGGTGCGGGCGATCGAGAACTCCGTGCCCCCGAATCCGGTGTCGATGTCGACCAGGAGAGGAAGGTCCACGGCATCAGTAACGCGGCGGGTGTCGTCGAGGACGTTATCGAGCGTGATGATCCCCAGGTCGGGAAGCCCGTAGGATGCGCCCGCGACGCCAGAGCCGGAGAGGTAGATCGCCCGGAACCCGGCACGCTTTGCCATCAAGGCAGAAAAGGCGTTGATGGTCCCCACGACCTGGAGCGGCTGTTCTTCCGCAATGGCCTGTCTGAAAGCCTTTCCGGCGGATGTTTTATTTCCCATTGTGCTCATATCCGTTCTAGTGTGTTCGAAAAATCATAGGTGACCCCTGCACCCCAAATCACGGGCCTGAATGCCCTGCCAATAGCCCTTTCCCCGACTGGACGTGCCCCGGCGTGCCTCAAGCCGGGGTCGGGTCCACAGCCAAAAGTGCCCGATTACAAAAGACCGAGCTCGGTCACCTTCGGGATGATGCGATCGATCCTGTCCTCGTAATGGATCAACCGAGACCCATCCGGCGTGGGGCGCGCGAGGTTCTTGAACTCATAAAGGTCAAAGCCCGAAAACCGGTTATCGTTGAAGATGGTCTCCAGGTCGGAGACGTACTCTTCGGTGCCGACGGCACGGTGGACGTATCGATTGATCGTGACCGGGACGTTCACTTCGTTGGAGACTGAGAGCATCTCCTTCACAACGGGATCCTCCAGCGCATTTTCCAGTCGGCTTCGGCTGGGTTCCTTGTCGGATGCATCCTCTACGGCCTCCCACCAGCTGGTTCGCAGCGTGGCGCTGTCGATCAGCCCTTCTCTGAGCCAGCGCTTCCAATCGAAGTGGAGATTCGCCGGAAAGGCCATCAGCTGACCGTAGCAAGGATCGGGGCGAAAGGCCTCGGCGTGGAGGTGGACGTGCATCTTCTTTCCATTTTCCCGGACGGCCTGGCTAGCCTCTTTCAAGAAAGCGGTGTAGTGCTCGCCGCGCAATTCGGCAATCTTCTTCAGGTCTTCCTGATCAGTGGTCGGGTCGTTTCCAAATCTCCTCCGATACTCATCTACGATCGGTTCGTTGAACCCGAACTCGTGAGGCTCGTCGGAATTGCTGCCGTGCGCGGAGGTGCGAATGTCGATTCCATCCACGCCGGCATCCAGCATTTGACGAACCTGTCCCATCCAGTAATCGCGGACTTCCGGATACGCCTCGCAGGGTGCACAGGGCAGGTATTGGTTCTTGCCCCTGGCGAAGGCGATGACGCCGCCCTGTTCGGCGATGAGGTATCCGCCCTCTCCTCCACCCGGCGCGTTGTATACGTCCAGCGAGAATTGGACCGGCCCCAGGCCGGAGTCAAATTCCAGACCATAAGTTCTGAAATCACGCGTTCGACAAAGCGCGGCCCTTCTCGTCGCGACGACGATCGACAAGCGTTCATCACCGGGCCCATAAGCTTCGATCATTCCGACCGCGGTGTTCTGAAAATCGCCCGCATCGTCCTTGAAATTTGTGGTGATAAGAATATACCGATCGGTGAGATTCAGGCCCTTCAGCGTCAGCACTTGGACGGGGGCGCCTTTGGACGTCACGAGGGCACCGAAATAGTCGATGATCTCACGTGGTGCGGGCTGCACATTTTCCTCGAGCGAGAACTCGATGGGTCTGCGTTCGTAGAGATGGTTGTTCTGGCTCGTCCAGATCTCCAGGTTTTCTTTTCTCAGCCGTGTGGGCGCGTCATCTCTTTTGATAAGACGGATCTTCTCGACGGGGTGGTCAGGCGATATGTCGCATTCCCGCCTGCGAATCCTCTTCTCCGGGTGATTTTCGACAAACGGCATGGCGTGGGCGATCTTGCCCCCTATGCAGGAGAGCGTGCGGTCGCGGGCATCAGGCGATCCCTCTGGAAAAGAGCCTGAAGTTCCTGCGTTGAACGGCTTTATCCCCGCGTAGATCTCCAGTCCGTGCTTGTGTGCAACCGGAACCGCGGCCTTGACGGGTTCGCCAATCAGAGAAAGCGTCTGGTATCCATATCGAAAGACGGACCGATCAAAAATTTCGTTCTCGTAAAAATTCCAGAAGATGCGCTTGACGCCCATGCTCACCATCTTCTGCATCATTTTGTCCAGGAGGGGTTCGCTGTACGGACCGTAGATGATGTCGTCCGGGAAGTCGACGGTGCAGGATAGGGTGAAATTAGAATTACGTGACATTCTCGGACCTAACCCCCCCCAGCCCCCCTTCGCTAAGGCTCTTCACCGAATCTAGGGGAGGGCAAGAGGAAAAAGTGGCTATCTCTCGTTGCTCCCTAATCTGTTCGCCCCACCCCAGAACCCCATGCCTCCGGCGGTCCACCCTTCGGCAAGCTCAGGGCATGCTTTTCTTGTCTCGCCACAAGAAAAGGGCTACCGCAACCACCACCCTTGGGCACAGCGCGGCTGTGCCTCTACACTCCAAGATTTCGCCGTAGGGGCGCGGCGTGCCGCGCCCGAAGGCAAAAGAAGGGCGCTGCTCAAACGCCGCGGGGGCTTCGGCCGCGGCACCTCACCCTCAGCGGAAAGGACGGTGGCGGCAATCAGGGCGGGATTCCTGCCCCGCTTGACGTCCTCGATGGGACCGGCGCAGAGGGCCCAACCGCGTGGGAGGTGAAAGAACGAGGTTGCATGGGAGTCGCACACCGCGGCCCTGATGGTTTTGAGCGATGACATTGCTTTCGTTCAAACACACGCATTAATGAAACTCTTCCCCCTTTGGAAAAGGGGGACTGAGGGGGATTTCAAGATGCATCACGAAAGGGAGTCGCACACCGCGGCCCGGATGGCATTCAGCGGTGCAACAGAGCTCATTAGCTTGACCCCAACATTCGGCGAAGAACCTTCCCTAAAGGGAAGGGGGAGAAAGCTCACGTCTTCTAAACATATTCTTCTTCGATGCCGAGTTCTTTCAGGACGCTCGAGATTTCGGACCAGGTGATCGCATCCAACGGGATGCCCTCTTTCTCTCGCTTTCGGCGTTCACGCGCGGCGCGTTCTCCAGGAACGAGGATCTCTTCAACGCCCGGGGCCTTCTTGACGGTCTTGAGTCGCTGGATCAGTCCTTCGACGGACTGGGTGAATTCCGAGAGCGGACCGAACTTTTCCGGATCGATCACGAGGGCGAAGATCGCGTTCGGGTCGTAGTTTTCGACATCGGGATTCCAGCCCGCGCATCCGGCGCCGCCGAGCGCGCCCGCCAGGATGTCGACCAGCAGGGCGAGGGCAAAGCCCTTGTGGCCCGCGACCATCCCGCCCAGTGGAAGGAGGGCGCTCTGTTTTTCGACCCACGAGGCGGCGTCGGTCGTTGCGCTGCCATTTTCGGAGATCAGCCAACCTTCAGGAACAGGTTTCCCTCGATCTGCCGCCGCGCTCACCTTGGCGGCCGCGGCGACGCTCGTGGAGATGTCGATGACGATCGGGTCTTCAGCCTCTCTCGGGATGCCAGCGGCGATAGGGTTGGTGCTCAGGAAGGGCTGCGTGCCGCCGAAGGGGGCGACGTAGGGT
Source organism: Candidatus Latescibacterota bacterium (assembly GCA_965248435.1). Classification (GTDB taxonomy): domain Bacteria; phylum Latescibacterota; class UBA2968; order UBA2968; genus CBDFJH01. The sequence continues at coordinate 2,522,533 of OZ252100.1, read as the reverse complement.
CCGAGGCCCGCGTCGTTCACCATCAGTATCGCGATCAGGCCGCGTTCAGCGGGCTTCATCACGTGGGACCCGAGCCGGGCGATGTCGTTCGAGTTTCGCGTGGAAACACAGCCGATTCCGGTTTTCTTTGCCTTCTCGCTCGCGATGTAAAACGCGTGTCTGGCGGTAACGGGACCCAATCCGGCGCCGCCATCCAGCAGGAGCGTGGATTCGGACTCGTGAACGACCTTCATTTTCGCGCCGGGAACCATCGTCCCTCTGCGGATGCCCTTGACATACATCAGGATGCGGCCGACCCCGTGTGTGTCGTGACCGGACAGGCTGGCCTCCATGAGGGTCTCGGCGACGATCTCGATCTCGTCGGGGGGCACATTCAACCGCTGCATGATGTCGGAGAGCAACCGGCGTGCCGCATCGAAATCGATGGTGACCGATTCAGAATCGCTTAACACTGCAGATGACATCAATTGGTGTCAGGCTTAAACGACTCGAAGAGGTCGGAGATACCGGCTTCGAGGGCGTCGCCGTCGTGAGCGAGGATCCGGATGCCCAGATCCAACGTTTCCCCCCTCGGCAATTCGCACTTCTTTTCGAGGAAGGGGTTGACGTTGATCGTGCCCCAGTCGTAGGCGACCCACGGAATCCCTGCCGTGGAGGCATGTGGGATGACGGTAATCCCTGCCTGCTGACCGTGAGACGCGGGGCCGGACATATCCACCCAATCCGAGGTGGTGCCGGTAATGGCCTCGTCTCCAATGCGGCCCTCAGAGTCGCTGAGGGTTCCACCTGACACGACCCTCAACCGATCGGCAAGGCGGATCGTGAAGTAGGCGTGGCGTGTCGGCCCGATTTCAATGTCCCACTCTGTCGGGTTGAGCTGAGAGCGGATGTCGATCACATTCGCCACTTCACCGGGATGGATGTCGATCGTGCGCGTCTCCTCCGCGAGGACCCTGCGGCCATCGGCCGCACCCCACTCCTCAGGGCCCTGCCACTCGACGTTCTGGATGACCCTTAGATGATTCTCCGAGATTTCCTTGCTCTCGAACGATGTCCCCCACGTCCTGCCCGGGGCGCGTCCTTGAAAGACCTGATTGACGTAAAGGTTGTAGGTCGCCAGCTCTTCGTGCTTAGTGATATGCGGAGTCAGGGGTGGGAGCTTGACGCGGAAGGCATCTGCGCCGACCGTGATGGAGTCGTGATGCGGGTGATCTACCGGGCTTTCCGCCGTAAGAGGGACTCCGGAGGGGGCGTAGACGGGATACAGGTAACATCTGAAATTGCCCTGAGTCAGGTCCGTGATCGGGCGGTCCTTCCACCGGACCTGGATGCGGCGGAACCTGGGTGTGGCCGCACCGGGTAGATTGATTTCTTCGGCGTCTATATGGAAATTATTCATTGCAGAAGGGAGGAAACAGCTTATGAGTGATACATTCGGAAGTGGTCCAAAACAGGGCTTCATTATAGTGAAGGCCCACCCCTTTGGCAAACCCCTTTTCCGCCTGAAACAAGCCTTCAACTGAAGGATCCGAGGAGTGCTTGACTTCGGTTCCGGGTGATCTATTTTGAATCACGAAATACACGAAGGAGCACGAAGAGCCGGAAAGGGGTTTGTCCACGCTTGAGTAAGAGCATCTTGATTCGGGAAGGTACGATCGTCGATGGCACGGGCGAAAAGCCGTTTCACGGTGATTTAGCCGTCGTCGATGGACGGGTCGTTGACGTCGGGAAAGCGGACGGGGATGGCGAAGCAGACGTTATCGATGCATCGGGTCTGATCGTCGCGCCCGGGTTCATCGATATTCACAGCCACTCGGACTTTACGCTGCTCGTAGATCCGCGTGCGGCGAGCTCGATCAGCCAGGGCGTGACGCTCGAAGTGGTCGGAAACTGCGGATACGGATGCGCCGTGGTGGGCGATCCAGAGCTTGCGAAGGAGTTTATCTATGGATACACTCCGGAAGTCGATATTTCCTGGCGCAGCACGGCGGGATACCTCGAGCAGCTGGACTCGGCGCAGCCGGCGGTCAACGTAGTGACTCTGGTTCCTAACGGGCAGCTGCGTCTGGCCACGATGGGGAGAGAAGGGCGACCTGCTCGACCCGACGAGCTGAAACAGATGCAGGATCTCCTGACGCGTTCTATGGAAGAGGGGGCATTCGGCCTTTCGACGGGATTGGAATCCGGGCCGGAGGCAGAGACGCCGGAGGAGGAGGTCACGGCGCTCTCTGGACTGGCCGCCCGGGCAGGGGGGCTATACACAACGCATACCCGAAACCGGGACGAGAAGGCGGTGGAGGCGATCGAGGAGGCGATTCGAACGGCGGAGAACGCCGGCGCGAGGCTTCAGATCTCACACCTGACCCCCCGGAGCGGGGCGGCCGACGCAGAGCGTTCTATGAAACTGGTTGACGAAGCGCTCGGACGGGGCGTTGAGGTCGCTTTCGACATGCATACCCGGCTGTTCGGGACGACCTACCTCAAGACCGTTTTGCCGCATCGGGTGCTGGACGGCAGTAAGGAAGAGATCGTAGAGCGATTGCGAGATCCTGCGACGCGAGCGGAGATGAAGGGGTTCCGAAATCTGATCGCCTCGCTGGGCGACTGGGAACGTGTCGTGCTTCTGGACAATCCGACCTTTCCAGAATTCTCGCGCAAGAATTTTGCAGAGATCGCCGAGCAGATGGGAGCGGATCCGTTGGACTGTGCGTATGACCTTCTGATCGCGGAGGTCGACGCGTTGCATCGCCCGATGGTGATCCTCCATTCCTATACCGAGGACCTCCTGAGGATGACCTACGAGCATCCGTGCTGTATGGTCGGCTCGGACGCGACGGCCCTGGGGCCTGACGGGCCGCTGGAGGATTCGGTGTTCCACGGCGCCTACACCTGGGCCTCCTGGTTTTATCGCCGGATGGTGAGGGAGACACGGACGTTTACGCCGGAGGCCGCCATCTTCAAGATCACCGGGCAGCCTGCTCGGACGCTGGGGCTGTCGGATCGCGGCGTCATCCGAAAGGGTGCGCACGCCGACCTCGCCATCTTTGATCCTGAGATGTTCGGCGAAACCGGGACCACGTTCGAGCCCAATCAAATCGCGAAGGGCATGGCCCACGTGGTTGTTAACGGCGTGCTGGCCCTTCGGTACGGTAAACTCACGGGCGAGCGGGCGGGTGAAGTGCTTCGACGATAGGCAGACCGCGGCTAGATACAAGCCACCGGCAGCAAGCTGCCGGTGCCACGGGCAGCTTGTCTGCCCGTGCTAGATATGAAGCAGTTCATATGCCGAATCGACCATGGGTTTAAGAAAATGAAAAACGCAAACGCATCTCAACCCACTCACGATATCCGGATGCTGTACGATCTGAAGGCGTCGATGCGGGACGGCGTCGAGCTGTCCACCGATGTCTACCTGCCCCGTGAGGGCGGCCCCTTCCCTGCCATCCTGTGGCGGACGCCCTACGAAAGCACACTGCCGGGACTGATCGAGTGGGGGGCCTGGTTTGCGAGTCGCGGGTATGCGGCCGCCGTTCAGGACACGCGCGGAAAGTTCGAGTCGGGTGGCACCTTTTATGCCTACCACGACGAGGCAAAGGATGGACACGATACGCTCGAGTGGATGGCGAATCAGCCCTGGTGCAACGGGAAGATCGGCATGAACGGCCGGTCCTACGCCGCACTCGTACAGTGGCTGGCCGCGCCCCTGGGGAGTCCGCATCTGACGGCGATGGCGCCGCACGTGGTCTGCATCGATTTTTTTCGCGACTGCCACCGCATCGGGGGCGCAGTCCAGTGGCTGCTGACGATTCTTGGAGCTGTTCTGTTTCCCTCCAGCATCAACTTGATCCAGAGGGGATGCACCTATCTGTTCGGCGATCAGCGTTTTCTCAGACACCTTCCGCTTATCGATGCCGATGTGGCTGCGATCGGCCGTAAGATCGGTTTTTACCGCGATTGGGTCGAACACACCCTTTACGACGATTACTGGAAGGAAGTGAACGCGGAAGAGCGCGTTGAACAGATCCAAGTGCCCACCTATCAGCAGGGCGGCTGGTACGATCCCTACGTGGGGTGTATGTTCCGGATGTGGAACAGCCTGAGGCAGCGTGCGGGCACCGAACTCGCCCGCAAGCATCAGAAGATCTGGATCGGGCCGTGGTCACACGCCGCCCCGGAGGGTTCGGACCCCCAGGTGTTCGGGCCCGACGCTGACGTGGACGTGAGAGAAGAGGACCTCCGCTGGTTCGACTATTGGCTGAAGGGAGCAGGCAACGGCATTACGGACGAGCCGCCGATCAGGATTTTCGTGATGGGGGAAAACGTGTGGCGCTTCGAAGAGGCCTGGCCGCTCGGGCGAACCGAGTACACGCCCTATTACCTCCATAGCGATGGAAGCGCGAACTCGCTCGACGGTGACGGGACGTTGAATACGACCTCGCCGGGAGACGAGCCGCCCGATCGATATGACTACGATCCGGAGAACCCGGTGCCCACGCTCGGCGGGAACAACTCGACGTGGACGATGGTGATGTACTCGCCCGATCCGGTTTTGCCGGGACCACTCGATCAGAGGCCGGTGGAAGCTCGGGAGGATGTTCTGGTCTACACGAGTGAGACGCTCGAGCGAGATCTGGAGGTGACAGGGCCATTGGAGGTGGTGCTCTACGCGGAGACGTCGGCGCGCGATACGGACTTTACAGCGAAACTCGTGGACGTCCACCCGGATGGGCGAGCGATCCATCTGGCAGAGGGGATCCTCCGGGCCCGCCACAGAAACAGTCTGGAGCGCGAAGAACTGCTTGAGCCGGGTCGTGTGGAGACGTACCGGATCGAAATTGCCCCCACGAGTAATCTGTTTCTGAAAGGGCACCGTCTACGCGTCGAGATTTCGAGCTCGAACTTCCCCCGGTTCGATCGCAACCTGAATACAGGAGAAGGCATATTCACGGGGACACGGATGGAAGTCGCCCATCAGACGATTCTCCACACGCAGGAACATCCTTCGCATATCGTGCTGCCGATTATTCCCAGGGCTTGAGGAATCTGCTATCTTGCAACAAGCTCCCAGAACGCCCAGATAGCACCAGCTACGCCTCCAACTACGGCGCAGACCTTACGGACGTTGCTGAGCGGCATCCTCGCTCTAACCTCAATGAAATCATCCTTTGTGATGACAAGCTCGATCTTAGCTAGGACATCCACAACGTCGGTTCGGAGTTTCTCTGCTGCAAGTTCATCCACCCCGACCTTCTCGAGTTGCATTTCGCCCATGTTTACTAAACTCCTTACATTATGTGTGCCGTGGGGAGCACATTTCAATGCTCTCGGCAACATGGGGAATCCAAGGGAAGAGGAGGAGATTGGGGAACGGGGGAGAAATTCTGGGTTAAGATAGGGGAGCCCAGACCTGCTTCGTGTAGGGAAGTTCAGCGCGGGACGAAACTTAAGCTCTGGCTCAAAGAAGGATGATCTCTCGCTCGACGCCGTTCTCCTTGACTAGCAATGAGGAGTTTGGCGCTTCTTCGATGGATGTAGCCAGGAGCCCTAGTTTTATGAATCGGCGTAGCAGGTCTACCACAGTTGTCTGTCGCTTGTCTGCCAACTGTCGCACTTCTTCATAGAGCTCTTTAGGCAAGACAAGGTTATACCTCTTTTGGTCTTTGTCCCTCCTTCCTGTCTTTGAGTTCTCTGTGGTTTCCTCCGTCGAGGAAATCAGAGTCATTGTCTTCCCCGCCGCAGTGGCCATTCAGGTCTCCTTGTGGGTATAATTACAGGGAAGTCAATTCCGTGGGGAAGGGGAAGTGTACACATTTTACACATAAAATTTATGTAAAAACGGATGTTTGTCAACCCCCTTTTTTGAACAAACTGGAATTCACAGATGTGGCTTGTACACCTAGAAATCCCGCAAAAGAGGAGTTTTGAGATATGAAAATGGCGATCATCGGCTGTGGATGGGCAGGACGCAGTCACGCGGTCAGGGGAAAGGAGCTGGGGCTGGAGGTGGCTGGCCTCTGCGATATCGTGGAGGCCTCTGCACAGAAGTTGAGCGACGAAGTGGGCAGTGGGTTTGTGACGACCGATCCGGAAAGGATCATGGGCGACGACAGCGTCGACCTGGTGGTGATCGCCACGCAGCACGACACCCACCACCCGCTGGCGATGAGGGGTGCGCAAACAGGCAAACACCTGCTGGTGGAAAAGCCCATTTGCCTGACGTATGCCCAGGCCACTGAGGTGGCCGAGGCGGTCGAAAAGGCCGGTGTCAAGCTGGTCGTGAACTGCAAGTTCCGGATCGCGCCGACGGTCCAGAAGGTTCGAGAGCTGCTGCCCCACCCCCGGATGAGTCACGGTCAGCTGGCGATGGACGAATTACGAGCAAGCGGCTCCACCTGGGTCTGGGATAAGGAGAAGGGCGGGGGTCTGGTCATCGGGACTGCGGTACACACGATCGATCTGATCTCGTTTCTGATGGACAGCGTGCCCGATCGTGTCTATGCCGAGGGGAAAGTCTTTGGAGAGAACAAGGGAACCGAGGGGTTTCCGGATGGTCTGGTGGGCACGGTTCTGTGGAAGAGCGGCGGACTCTCCACGGTCATCAGCTGCGATCAGGGACAGAACCCCTACGTGTCCAAGTGGTTCTGCGAGGTGTGGGACGGCGAACGAAGCGCCGTGCTTTCGGCGCATATCAGTCGGGTAGACTTCGGCGGCTGCGACATCGAGACCTTGGAGACGGATGCCGTATCTGAGGAAGATCAGATGAAGGCCTCGATGCTGGCGAACCTGGTGGAGGCGATCGAAACGAACGGCGATACGCTGTGCGATGCGCGAGACGCGGCGCGCACAGTGGCGCTCTGCAATGCGCTTGATCGGGCAGCTCGGACCGGCAAGACACAGACGGTTGACAGTTAGGACCGGGTACCGGGATAGGTAGATAGGTTACAAGGATCTTACGGTTTGGGGGCGACGCTGGGTCGCCCCGGGAAATCAAAACACGGGTACCGGGTACCGCAAAACCGTCGTTCAAGGAAGGCGCAAAACCGCGGAGAAAGAATGCCCTGGGATCCTGAGTGCTACTTGAAGTTCAAGGCGGAGCGATTCGCCCCGTTCGCGGATCTGCTGAAGCTGATCGGAGTTCGCGATGGGCTGTCCGTGATCGATCTGGGGTGCGGGACGGGCGAGATGACCCGGAGGCTTTCGGACAGTTTGCCGGGAAGTGATGTCCTGGGGATCGACAGTTCGCAAGAAATGTTGGAAAAGGCGAAGGAGTACGTGGGGCCTGGCCTGGCGTTCAAGAGCGGGGAGATCGAAAGCATAGAGGGGCAGTGGGACCTGGTGTTTTCGAACGCGGCCATCCAGTGGGTCCCGGATCATCAGGCGCTCGTCCCCCGGCTTCTGGCCCTGCTGAATCCAGGCGGCCAGCTGGCCGTTCAGCTTCCGTCGAACCATCACCATCCTGTGTATCGGACGATCGTTGAGATCGCCGGCGAGGAGCCTTTCCGGAGCGCCCTGAACGGCTGGGTTCGAACCTTTCCGGTGCTCAGCGTAGATGAGTACGCGGTCTTGCTGCACGAGCACGGAGGAGGGGAGATCGAGGTGTTCGAGAAGGTGTACCCGCATCTTATGAAGGACGCCGACGCACTCGTGGAATGGACCTCCGGGACGGTTCTCCTTCCCTATTTCGACCGACTCTCCAGCGAGGTCAAGACCGCCTTCCTGAATGAATACCGCGCCCGGCTGCGTGGGCTCTACCCTACGGAGAAAATCCTCTACGCCTTTCGGCGTACGCTGTTCTCTGCTATGAAGCCATAACAACCCTCGGGCCCTCACCCTGCCTCGCTTCGCTCGGCGTCCCTCTCCCATAAATGGGAGAGGGAATAAGGATTGATCATGGTTCAAAACACCAACATGAGAAGACCGAAAGGCATTCTGTTCGATCTGGGGGATACCCTTCTGACCTACGAAGGGATGGATCCTTTATCCGGGACCGAACACGTCCTCCAGTTTGCTGAAAATCCAAGGGGCCTGAGTGCACGAGATGTACAGGATCTTGTCGCGGAATTGTGGGAAGACCTGGAAGCTCGAAGGGACGCGTCGATGCTGGAACTTCGTTCTGATTGGGTCCATCGTCTCGTTTACGAAGCTCACGGGATTACGTTTAGTCTTTCGCAGGAGGAGGTCGAACTCGAGTTCTTCAAGACCTCCATGAAGTTCACCCGAGAGCCGGAGATTGAATCCACGCTTCAGGCGCTCACTCGAATGGAACTTCCCATGGCGATCGTGAGCAACGCGACCTTCAGCGGACGTACGCTTTCGTCGGAACTGGAGCGGCAGGGCCTGGCAGACTATTTCGAATTTTTGATGTCGAGTGCAGACTATGGGGTTTCTAAACCCCACCCCTTGATCATGCAGACGGCAGCGGCTAAACTGGGTCTCGAACCGAAGGACGTGTGGTATGTGGGGAATTCGTTGAAGTACGACGTAAGAGGGGCCAAGAGCGCAGGGATGACAGGGGTCTGGTATAACCGGGTCGGTGATCCCAACGACGGGGTCGAGCCGGATGCAGTGGTGCTGGGCTGGAAAGAGTTTCTAGCGATCGTCCAAGCATTCTACTAGCGTTCTCTTTACGAGGAAGAAGGAGGTATTGTCATGGCGAAGAGACGGACAGACAAAGAGATCCGCTTTGAAGATATTCCGAAGCTGACAGACCGCGAAATTCAATTGCTCTTGCGGGAAGTCGACACAAGGGATCTGGCCACGGCAATGAACAGGGCGAGCAAAGCACTAAGGAATCGCATCTTTTCGAACGTCTCTACGCGGGTTGAGGAGTTGATCAAAGAGGAAATGGAGTTTTCCGATCAACTTGAGGCAAGCGAGGTGGAAGCTGTGCAACGGGGAATTGCGCAAGCTGCCCAGGAGCTAAAAGAGGTTGGGCAGATTGCCTGGCCCTCTTCGAAAGCGGCACCGACGCGTAAACCAAAGTTGAGCAAGAAATACAGTTCCATGAAACGGTCCATAGTGACTACGACTCAACGTCCCTTGTCTATGCTGAACTTCGATGAGATCAATCAGTTGTTTGTAGAACTGACAGAGATCGCCCGAAGAGAAGGTGTTTTTGAGTTGGAAAAACTCGTGCCAGACATCTCGGACGAGTTTCTTAAGTCCGCCGTCAGCTCAGCTGTGGACGGCATCGAACCGGAACTGCTGCAGGAGATTCTGGAGAATTGGGTGGAGTCTTTACTACAAGAGCAAGAAGTAAAGTATCAGAAGATCATTGAAGGCGTCATGTCCATTCAAAGCGGGGACAGCCCTCGTATTGTTGGGTTAAAACTGGAGAAGCTTTTCTAAGCGAAGAATAGGAAGCGGAAAGGAAGCTTCTTGATTGTAACCTTTGCGAAGGCAGGGACTGCAAAACGTGAAGCAGGGGTTTACGTCAGGAGAAAGAGGATTAGCCGGTAGGCATCGGGAGCGTGAAGGAGTGACGTGGGGGCTAGCCTTCGGCTAGCCCCTTTTTGTAGGCCTCGAGATTCTTGCGAATGCCTTCGTCGCTGAGGGCGAGGATCTGTGCTGCTAGGACTGCGGCGTTGCGCGCGTTGTCGATGCCGACAGAGGCGACGGGTACGCCGGGTGGCATCTGGACGATCGAATAGAGGGCGTCCACGCCGTTGAGTGCCCCCGAGGCGATGGGGACGCCGATGACGGGAAGCGTGGTGTGTGCCGCCTGGACACCCGGCAGGGCGGCGGAGAGACCCGCGCCGGCGATGATGACCTTCAGACCCCGCTCGGCCGCGGTGCTGGCGTAGTCGGCGGTCGGACCGGGTTTCCGATGGGCGGAGGAGACGGTCATTTCATAAGGAATTTCGAGCTCGTCCAGGATCGCGGCGGCCTTTTGCATGACGGGTTCGTCCGATTTACTGCCCATGATGATACCGACGAGTGGACTGGCCATAAGGTCAACCTCCGATTCGGTCAGGCGTTCGCCTCGATGTGTCCGAGCGCCCGGTAGCCGATGTCTTTACGGTAGTAGATGTCTTTGAATTCGATCTTCTGGACCGCGTCGTAGGCCTTTTGAAGCGCCGCGGGGATGTCGTCACCGATAGCGGTGACGCCAAGCACGCGCCCGCCGGAAGTGAGGAGTTGATTGTTCTCGAGACGGGTGCCTGCGTGGAACAGGACGACGTCACCGAGGGCCTCGGCCTCCCCGATGCCAGAAATCGGGAGACCGGTTTCGTAGCTCCCGGGATATCCGCCCGAGGCGGCCGCGACGCAGGCTGCCGCTCGATCCTCGATCTCGACGGTGAGGTCTTTGAGTCTGCCTTCGTTCACCGCCAGCAAAAGCTCGACGAGGTCGGTTTTGAGGAGGGGGAGGACGACCTGGGCCTCTGGATCTCCGAGCCGGCAGTTGAACTCGATGACTTTGGGGCCTTCTGCGGTGAAAATGATACCGCCGTAGAGGATGCCTGTGTAGGGCCGGCCTTCCTGCGCCAGGGCGCGGACGGTGGGCTGCATAATTCGTTCGATGATCTCACGTTCCAAATCGGGGGTGACGACGGGAGCGGGCGCGTAGGCGCCCATTCCTCCTGTGTTGGGCCCGGTATCCCCTTCCCCGATTGGCTTGTGGTCCTGTGACGGTAGAAGGCAGACGAGGTCGCTTCCATCCGTGAACCCGAAGATCGAAGCCTCTTCCCCTTCCAGATATTCCATTACTACGAGTTTGTCCCCGGCCGACCCCAGGGTAGACTGGACCATCACTTGATCGACGGCGTGTTCCGCTTCTTCCAGTGTCTGACAGACGATGGCCCCTTTTCCCGCTGCGAGCCCATTGGCCTTGAGCACCACCGGGGCGCCCCAATCCCGGAGGCAGTGCAGCGCCGATTCTGCGTCTGTATGGGTTTCGAAACGACCCGTGGGAATGTTGTGTCGATGCATCAGGCCGAGTGCGAAATCCTTGTCGGATTCGATCTGAGCTGCGGCCTGAGTGGGGCCGAAGATCGGCAGGCCTTTTTCTTTGAAGCGGTCGACGATGCCGGCCGCAAGAGGCGCTTCGGGACCGACGACGGTCAGGTCGATCTCTTTCGCTTCGGCGAACGAGATGAGATCATCCAGTTGATCGACTCCGATATCGAGGCACTCGGCCTGGCGGGCCATGCCGGGATTTCCTGGCGCGGCAAAGAGCTGGGTCACGCGCGGACTCTGCGCGATCTTCCAGGCGATGGCGTGTTCGCGACCCCCACTCCCCACGACGAGGATCTTCATCGGGGCGCCTCTCCTTCCTGCTTGTTCGATTGACGGGTTGTGGTGTTCGGACGGATCAGATCAATCGGAGGAGAACGAACGGGCCTCTTTGCTGCTCGACCTGTAAAGCGGATGTGAGTCTGCTACTCGATTTCGTCTTCGGACACCTGGGAAATCAGGGTGCCGACGTCCTCGCCTTCCAGGATTCGGCGCATAGATCCCTCCTGGTCGAAATCGAAGACGTGAATGGGGAGGTCATTGTCCCGGGCCAGGAGGACGGCCGACTGGTCGAGCGCCCCCAGGTTTTTCTGGATGACGGTGGCCGCCTTGACCCTTCGGTAACGCTTGGCCTTCGGGTTTTCGTTCGGATCGTCTGTATAGACCCCGTCGGTCTGATGCTTGGCAAAGAAGATGGCGTCTGCTCGAAGCTCCAACGCCCTCTGAACCCCGGTGTAGTCGGTTGTGACGTAGGGGTTACCGATGCCTCCGGCGAGCAGGATCAGGTAGTCCTTCTCGATGTTGTGGATGGCGCGAAGCCGGATATAGGGCTCGGCAACGGTGTTGATCGGGATCGCCGTCATCACCCGGACTTCGTGTTTCCCTCTCGCAGTTAGAACGCCGCGTAGCATCAGGCTGTTGATGACCGTGGCCATCATTCCTATGTTGTCCGCTTCGGAGTGCTCGATGCCCCACTGGGCGCCCTGCTCCCCTCTGAAGATGTTCCCACCCCCGATCACACTCGGAATCTGTACCCCGAGTTCGTGAACGCTGAGGATCTCGTCGGCGATGTAGTCCAGCGAGGTCGAATCAAATCCGAATCCCCGTTCGCCTGCGATCGCCCCGCCGCTCAGCTTGAGCAAGATGCGCTTGTATCTCATTCCGCAGCAGTTCCGTTAAGGTAGGTTTGGGCAGCCATCTTGGCCTAATATAGACAGGCCGAAAAACCTGTCAACGAAATTCATCGACCTTTAGAGGAATCCGTTTGACATGGACGGAATTTATCCCAATTATGGTTGAGATTTTGGCTGGCATGGATGGAAAATCACCGTCCCTACCTAAAGGATTGTTCTATGCAGAAGGTTCTTATTACTGGCGTATACGGACTGATTGCCGCGGCCATCTATCAACGATTAGTCCAGCTGACGGATCGGTATGAGGTCTATGCCCTTGCCCGAAGGCGAGTGCCTTCGGAGCGCGTCTCCCAGGACCTGGTCCTGGACATCCCGGATGACCGGTTCTTTCTGGCCGACCTCTCAGATTTTGACGCCGTGAGGCGATCCGTAGAGGGGATGGATGTGGTCGTGCAGATGGCGGCGGATCCGCGGCCCCAGGCGAGCTGGGAGCAGATTCTGTCCAGCAACATGATCGGTGCCTACAACGTGTTCGAAGCGAGCAGGGTGGCGGGCGTGAAGCGGATCGTCTTCGCCAGCTCGATTATGGCTTCGTGGGGCTACCAGTTCGATGAGCCTTACAAGGCAATCAAAGAGGGTCGATTTGATGACGTTCCTGCTGAGATTCCAAAGGTGACGCACCTGGATCCGCCGCGGCCGACGGAGCCCTACTCGGCGAGCAAGGTGTGGGGTGAAGCACTGGCCAGGATCTACTCGGACGTGCACGGGCTTTCATGCATCTGCCTTCGGATCGGAGCCGTCAACGCCCCGGACCGGCCCGTCAGTCTGGCGCTCGCCCCGGTCTGGTCCAGCCAGCGGGACGTGGTGCAGCTCGCCGAGCGCTGCGTGGATGCGCCTGATGCGCTCAGGTTCGACATCTTTTATGGGATATCGAATAATCAGTACATCTGGGTGGACATCGAACACGCCAGAGAGGTAGTGGGATACGTTCCGCAGGATCGGGCAGAGGATCGCCCTTAAAGAGCGGGTACCGGGAAAGCAAAGAACGGGTACCGGGAAGGCAAAACACGGGCCCTCATCCTGCCTCGCGGAGTTTACCCTGAGCCTGTCGAGGGGCTCGGCATCCCCCGCTTAAAGCACCCCGGCTTTAGGCATACCGGGGCAAGCTCTCTCCCATTGGACATTGGATATTTTATTTTCCGTTTCTCAGCATGAAAACGGGTGGCACGAATGAATTCTGATGCACTCAGAGGAAAGCTGAAGGACATTCTGGCGTTCATTCAGGACCGGCTCTACTTCAATCGGCCTGATCTGGAGGTCAAAGGGGAGCAGCAGAACGCGGCCGTCCTGTTCGGCCTGCTGACGGGACTGGTCGGCGGCAAGGAGCTGATCGTCGGGGAGCCCGGACTCGGAAAGACGACATCCGCCGAGTATATCGGCGCGCTGCTTTACCGGCTTCCCCTGGGGACGATCTGGGAGGCGGAGGTCTCGGGACACCCCGAACAGACCGAGGAAAAGATCGTGGGACGTCCCGACCTGGGGCAGCTCAACAAGGGGATCGAGGAGGTCGTCTGGTCCGGATTCGCCCTGCTTCCGGTGAAGGTGGTGGACGAGATCAACCGCCTTCCGGAGACGAAACAGAGCATGATTCTGGACGGCGTGGACCGTGGAAACTGGACCTACTTGAACCAGGCGGTGATCAATCGGGAGTTCTCCCTTTTCGCGACGTGCAATTATCAGGATCGAGGGACGAATACGATCGTGCCGCCCCTTCTGGATCGGTTCGACGTGATGGTGGAATCGAAGCACCCCGGTCCCAACCTGTCGTGGATGATCGGTAAGGAAGACCCTCCGTATCACCTGCTGCGGGACGAGGAACACGAGACCGCGCTGCGAGACTGCTTGAAGAAGCCGAACGGCCTTGAAGGGCTGGATTCGGTCTGCGATGGATACGGTGCCGCCCTGGAACGACGACTTGGCGTGCCGACCCTCGGTCGGGCCGAGCGGGATGCCGCTCGTGCGGAGGTAGCGGGATTAGATTTTGACGAGGATGCCAGCGGGTTTATGCGAACCTATCTGGCAGAGCTGTCCTTCTGCTGCAAGTACGGCCAGAAGCGGTCGAACGAAGTCTGCGGAGAGGGATGCCATTACACGGGGTATCTCTGTTACGCGGTTACGAACTGTCCGTCGAATCGTCTCCCGATGTCTGTCCGTCGATATGCACAAGCTTTGGCCTGGCTCTCAGGAAGTGCCACCGTAGACGTGGAGCACCTGCGTGCCGTCCTCCCCTACGCTTCCGCTCATCGGGTCCAGTGGCGGGATGATCATAACGGCGTCGATGGCAGGCGGCAGGACATCCTTCCGATTCACCGCACCCGCGAGGCTGTACGAGAGGTGTTCCGACGTTACAGTGAACAGGGCGATCGGATCAAGGGCGCACTCGCGACGGCCTGCAGGATCTTCGATGGCGCGGAGGAGAAGGCGGTGGAGGGAGATCATCCCATCTACGCCCAGATCATGCGGGACCTGGGGATGGAGCCGCCGGTCCCGATGGGTGAAGCAAAGTGAAGCCATATCGGACCGCAGACCACAGACGGCAGACCGCGGGATGAATAGTGTGATGTTTTGGGCTTGAGCGGTCCGTGGTCCGTAGATCACGATTTTTACCTAAGGTGAGATGAACAACCCCTTCGAAGAGTTTCGCGATTACGCGGCCCCGCCAGAGCGGAAGATCCCCCTGGATCAGATTCTGGAGGCTCACGCCTCGGTGATGTCCCGGCTGGAGGACGGATATAAACTGCTCGTTTCCGACGAAGCGGATGAGGGTGCCTGGCAGCCGGACGCGGATTCGATCGTCCGGGTATATGAACACGCTGAAGGAATCGTTGCGGAGATAGAGTTCGAGGCCCTGGATATCGAGGCCTTCTGTCTCCACGCGACGCAGAGCAGTGACCCGGGGTTTTTTCTGATGGGTCCCCTGGGGCTGTATCTGTCCGCCCTGTGCAACGCCTGCACGTCGACCGAAATCCGGATGAACCTCGGGACGCGCGGCACACGCATTCCGCTTCTTGGCTATCGATTGAGGACGGGACTCAGCCTGACAGTGGAGGGCGACCTGGGTGACCTGGTCGGGATTTCGCTGGATGGGGGTCATCTCGAAGTCCGTGGCAATGTCGGTCGCTATCTTGGAGCCGGTATGACGAAAGGACGGACGGACATAAAGGGGGAAGCGGGTCGCTTCATCGGAGAGCAGATGATCGGTGGCGAGATCCACCTGTTCGGAAAGATCGGCGGGATGGGGAAGCCGCTCGGCGGGGAGATCTACCACCGGAGCCGGAGGGTCTATCCTTCGGAGGCGTCCGGCACGTCCGCAGAAACGGGAAGCTGAGATGGATCTGAAACAGATCATAGAAAACGTCTGGCCGAAGGTCAGAGAGAGGCATCTCTTCCCTGAATTGCCCGTGCCGCAGATTTCGGACGATGAAGAGGCCGTTCGCATCGAGATGGTCGGAAAGCAGCTCGGTCTCAGCCGCGCGCACGTGGAAGAACTGGCAGCGGAACTCCCGGCAGAGGAGGTGGTGGAGGCTCTGCTGGACCACGGAGTGGCGCACCATACGTATTGTCCCTGGGACTTCGATACCCACCTGGCGCTTTATGCTGAGCTGAAGCCGGTGCTGCTGGACGGCGAGCTAGTCAAGCGGGTGGTGAATTACTTTTCGGATGTCGTCGTGGATACACACTGCGTGAAGGAACGCGACTCGAGGCTGCCGGAGCTGTATCGACAGGTGCGCGGGGGCGGGGTCGAGGAGGTGCTCAGGGCTCTGTATCAGCGGATCTGGGGCGTCGACCTCGGCGTCGAGATCGAGCCGGAGGCGGTTTCGCGACTTTCGCGGATTCCGTATCTGGATCGCGCGCGCTGGGGGGAGGCGTTGAAGGCGTTTTCAAACGTCGTGGCGCCGCTGCTCGAAGAAGAGGAGGATCGGACCGGACTGGATGGAGACGGGATGATGGGATCCCACGGCGCCCAGCAGTACTCCGCGGAAGAGGTCGACCAGGGGCTCCAGCGATTCGCAGAGCGAGGGTATTACGCTTTTCGAGCGATGGTAGAGGATTTCCGTGAAGAGCTGGAGGTCACCGGAAACCTGCCGGAGGGTGGGATGGGGCGGGGAAAAGGGATTCCGAGTGATGCGGACGTCCTGTTCTACATGAATCGGGCAGGGTCCTACGCCCTTCGGGTCCGAACACTCCCGATGGAGAAGGTGGGCGGACTGCATCCCCATTCTCATTCGCCGTGGGAGGTGGGCCGTCCAGTGGAAGACATCGACGTCTGGACGAGCTTCGGAAAGGTGCTTCCCGGGATTTCACAGGTCTGGGAACGCAAGCAGGGGGAGACGCACGGGACGGATGAGGGTACCCCGGACTGCCTCGTCGTGATCGACTCGTCCGGAAGCATGACGAATCCGTGCAAGGAGCTGTCGTATGCGGTTCTGGGCGCGGGATGCGCGGTGGACGCCTACCTGAATCGAGATCGGAGCGTTGCGGTCTACAATTTCAGCGACGCCCCCGCAGGGGGGCGTGAGATGGTGCCGTTCACCCGGGACAGAAGGAAGGTCTACGGCGCCCTGTGCCGCTACTTCGGCGGGGGGACGGCGCTTCACCTTCCCGATTTCGATCTGTTGAGACGCGAACGATCGGACATTTTCATCATCACGGACATGCAGATTACGAATCTGGAGGCGGTGACGAGCTACCTTCAGGGGGCCCAATGTCGCGTGACCGCGGTTCACGTGGGCAGGAGCCAGGAGACAGAACGGTTCAGGGAGGCCGTGAATCCGTCCAAGAACATCTGCGTCTACCCTGTGGAGAAGCAGGAGGATATCCCGAGGATTGTCCTCGCGGAAGTGGAGGCCCGTTTCGAGCTCTGAACGAGCTCGGGGTGGTCATTTCTCACGATAAGGAGTCGGCATGAGTCGCGTGACCGGTTTGGTGCTTCTGGTTTGTTTCTTGGGATGCCAGACGGAGCAGGGCAAGATGGAACTGAAGACCGACAAGGAGAAGGCGAGCTACAGCATGGGCGTTTCGATCGGAAAGACGCTGAAAGGCCAGGATGTGGACCTGGATGCAAAGGCCTTCGCGACCGGTTTCAGGGACGTTTTCGAGGGTGAGGAACGCCTGATGTCGGAATCTGAGATGAGCGACGCCCTGATGGCGCTCCAGAAGCGGATGGCCGAGTCCCAGGCCGTGGATAAACCGGCGGGCGGTGAAGCGGCTTCAGGAGTCGCGGAGAGAAATCGCAAGGAGGGGGAAGCGTTTCTAAAGGAGAATATGACAAAAGAGGGTGTCGTCACTCTGCCGAGCGGCCTGCAGTACAAAGTACTCAAGCGCGGTACAGGTGGGTCCCCCACGGCGACCCAGACCGTGAGCGCGCACTACCGGGGGCGTTTGATCAACGGCACAGAGTTCGACAGTTCCTACAAGCGTGGAAAGCCGCTGGATATTGGAGTGAACCAGGTGATCGCCGGGTGGACCGAGGCCCTCCAGTTGATGAAGGTAGGGGGGAAGTGGGAGCTCTACATCCCTTCGGACCTGGCCTACGGGCCGCGAGGCCCAGGGGGGACGATCGGGCCGAACTCGACGCTGGTATTTGAGGTGGAATTGGTCGCCATCAAATAGAACGGGTACCGGGAAGGCAGGACACGGGGTACCGGGAAGGCAGGACACGGGTACCGGGAAGGCAGGACACTGGTACCGGGAAGGCAGGACACGGGGTACCGGGAAGGCAAAACAGGGTACCGCAAAATCGAGCATCGTGGTTCGCGAATCGTCGTTCGTCATATGACAATACCGGACCGGTTGATTGATTTGGGTGAGTAACAACCAATCACGATAAACTACGCTATGAGCCAAACGCTGCTGGATATCATTTACCGAGACGATCATTACATTGCGGTCCACAAGCCGAGCGGTCTGTTCGTTCACCCCACAAGGCTTGCGCGCAGACAACCCACGTGCATGATGATGCTGCGCAACCAGATCGGCAGGCGCGTCTACCCGGTTCACCGCCTGGATCGGGCGACGTCGGGCATCCTGACCTTCGCGCTCGATCCAGAAGCTGCCAACAAGATGTGTCTGCTGTTCGAGAGACGTCTGGTGCAGAAGGGCTACCTTGCCGTGGTCCGGGGTCACACCCCGGAGCGAGGCCGGATTCATCACGCGCTTCGGGAAACGCCGGAAAAGGACCCCGCTGATGCGATTACGGAATATGAAAGAGAGGCGACCGTGGAGCTGCCGCTTCCTGTGGGCCCTCATCCGAGTGCGCGATTCTCGCTCGTGAGGGCGATGCCGCTGACGGGACGGTTCCATCAGATCCGCAGGCATTTCTCACACGTTTCCCACCCGGTGATCGGGGATACGACGCACGGCGACGGGAAGCAGAATCGATTCTTCAGGGATACGTTCTGTATCAGGCGGCTCTTGCTTCACGCATCAGACCTGGCCTTCGAGCACCCCTACAGTTCAAAGCCTGTCAATATAGAGTGTCCCGTTCCGGAGGAGGTCGAAGCCCTGTTCGTCGAGCTGGGTTGGGCCTCCGAAACGCTCTGCACACCGTCCAACGATAAAATCAGAGGGGTCCCGACAGCTTGAAGGCGATCGTGATCGACACCGAAAGCGAGGGGCGCGCTCTGAACTGGCAGGAGGTCCCGGATCCCGTCCCCAAAGAGGACGAGGTTCTCGCGGAGGTTCACGCGACCGCCGTAAACCGTGCGGACCTTCTCCAGCGGGCCGGGCTGTATCCGCCGCCGCCGGGCGGCTCTCCATACATGGGGTTGGAGATGGCGGGGGTGATTACTGACAAGGATCCTGGTATTCTTGGCTGGAAGACCGGCGACCGCGTCTGTGCATTGCTTCCAGGAGGAGGTTATGCGGAAAAGGTCGCCGTCCCTGCTTCGATCCTGATGCGCATTCCAGACGGGTGGAGCATCACCGATGCTGCCGCGGTGCCGGAAGTGTTCTACACAGCTTTTGTGAATCTGTTCATGGAAGCAGGTTTGGATGAAGGAGAGACGGTGCTGATCCACGGCGGGGCGAGCGGGGTCGGCACTGCGGCGATTCAGCTGGCGAGAGAGGCAGGGTGTCGAATCTTCGTTACGGCCGGGAGCGAGGCCAAGCTGGAACGCTGCAGGGCATTAGGCGCGGAATTCGGCGTGAACTACAAGGAGAAGGATTTTGTCAGGACGATTCTGGATCATTGCGACGTTGGCGTAGATGTCGTCCTGGACATCGCTGGGGGCGGCTACCTGGCCTCCAACATAGAGGTCTTGAAGACCGGAGGTCGCCTGGTGGTGATTTCCCTGCTGACCGGAGCGCGGGCGGAAATCGACCTGGGGACGGTGATGAGAAAGCGGCTGCGGATTATCGGATCTGTACTGCGCAGCCGGTCGCTCGATGAGAAGACGACGATCGCCAGGAGATTCGCCGAGCGGTTCTGGGGTGATCTGGTCGACGGCAAGATCATCCCGATCATCGACACTGTACTGCCCATCACTGAGGCAGAAGCGGCCCACCAAATGCTCGCAGAGAATCGGAACATCGGGAAGGTCGTGCTCACGGTGAGGGATTGAGGGGTGTCAAAAAAAGGAATCCGGTGGGACTTGGCTTGACATCGTGTTTAGAGGGAAATAGATTATTGCGCCAGAAGCACTCCAAGTTTCATATGGGGCTGGGTAGGCTATGACCGTGACAGATGAACTGCGATCCAGGGTTCGTGAGGACCTGCCAGAGGTGGAGGACATTTCGGATCCCGAGCTACGGGACAAGGTCGTCGAGGCCTGGGCCACTTCGCTCGCCGGGAGCAGTTTCGGATCGATATCCGAGATCCGACCCTCGGGAAACCCGGATACCCCACCGCTCAAGTCAGGTACACAGACAGACCATATCCGCGGCGTGACCCGGCTGGCCGTGCGCATCGCTGACGAATTGATGGAGATGTTTCCGGACCTGAAGGTCGACAGGGACACCCTGATCGCCGGCGGGCTGTGTCACGACGTGGGCAAACCCTGGGAGTTCGATCCCGAGCGCCAGGTGCGCTGGAAGGAAGATCCTCGTGCCAAAGGGTGGCCCTCGATCCGACACCCCGGGTATGGCGTTCACATCTGCCTGACCGTTGGGCTTCCCGAGGAAGTCGCGCATATCGCAGGCGGGCACTCGGCGGAGGGGGAGTTCGTTGTGCGGAGCCTGGAGAACACGATCGTGCACCAGGCGGATGTTGATTTCTGGCGCATCTTAGAAGCAGGGGGTTTGGTAGAAGAGAAGTAATTAACCGGGTACCGGGAAGACAAAACACGGGTATCGTGGGTCGGGAAAGTCGAGTGAGTCAATTGCGGATTGCGGATTGGCGATTGCGGATTGAAGGGCAAAAGCGGCAGTAAAGAAGATCTGAAGTTGTAGGCGCGACAAGACAGGAAAAACCATGGAAAAAGGTACAACACTGACGCGATTCATTATTGAAGAACAACGTAAACTTCCCGAAGCGACGGGTGAGTTCACGGAGCTGCTTTCGGAGCTGACGACGGCGGGAAAGATCATTTCCAGGGAGGTGAATCAGGCCGGTCTGGCTCAGGTGCTCGGGCTTACTGGGCGGATGAACGTACACGGGGAGGAAGTGCAGAAGCTGGACGAATACGCGAACAGCACGATCATCAAGTCGGTGGATCACACCGGACACCTGGCAGGGCTGGCCTCGGAGGAGATGGAGGAGATCTATCAGATTCCGGATGAGAAGCTTCTGGGGAAATATGTCCTGTTGATCGACCCGGTGGACGGGTCGTCGAACATCGATGTCAACGTGAGCATCGGTACGATCTTCTCGATTCGCCGCGCGAAGAAGGAGGGTCAGCGGGCCGACCTCGACGATTTCCTGCAGAAGGGATCAGAGCAGCTGTGCGCGGGTTACATCATCTACGGCTCGAGCACGATGCTCGTCTACACGACGGGACTTGGGGTGCACGGGTTTACGCTCGATCCCACCGTGGGCGAGTTCCTGCTATCGCACGAAGATATCAAGATCCCAAAGCGTGGGAAGGTCTACAGCGTCAACGAGAGCTACTATCATCGCTGGGATCCAGGCGTTCAGAGATATGTGGACCATCTCAAGGAGGAAGACAAGGCGACCGGCAGGCCCTACTCGGCACGCTACATCGGATCCCTGGTCTCCGATTTTCACCGGAACCTGCTCAAGGGCGGGATCTTTCTCTATCCGCCGGAACGAAAGTCAGGAAAGGGGAAGCTTCGATTGATGTACGAGGCCGCACCCCTGGCCTTCGTCGTCCACCAGGCAGGTGGGCTGGCCTCGACGGGTTGGGAGCGCATTCTTGATAAACAGCCAAAGGCACTACACGAACGCGTGCCGCTGGTGATCGGAAGCGCCGAAGATGTGGAGGAGGCAGAGGCGTTCTTCCAGGAAGCGCGATAGCCGGAACGTTCAGTGTGAGAGATAGAACGAGAAGGGGATCCGGAGGAAAGGCAGGATCCCTTTTTAATTGCGGATTGCGGATTTGGGATTGCGGAAAGGCTGGATCACGAAAGCACACGAAATTCCACGAAAAAGATCGAGCCGCACAGGAAGGAGTAGAGGACTGTGGGTCTGAGCCATCGAGAGTCAGCAAAGATTCACGAGCGGAACCGGAAGGTGATTCCAGGGGGATTCGTCTCCGTGAATCGGGCGGTGGAACCTGAAATCGCTTTCGTTCGGGGGAAGGGATGCCGGGTGTGGGACGCGGACGGGAACGAGTACATCGACTATCACGCTGCGTTCGCACCCTACATTCTTGGACACGCAGATCCGGACGTGACCGGCGCGGTGCAGAAGGTTCTGGAAACAGTTCCGGTGGCGACGAAGCAGGGGAGCATCTCGCTTGCGCATACGGAGGCAGACATAGACGAGACGCTGGAACGGACGTGGATGGCTTTAAAGAAGATGCTTTAAAACCGTGGATCGTGGATCGTAAAGACTCGGGTACCGGGATACAGTAGATGGGCTACAGAGACCTGACGGTTTTGGGGCGACGCAGGCGTCGCCCCGGGAAAGCAAGACACGGGTACCGTAAAACCGTCGTTCACCGTTCGAAAAACAAACTTTACCGCAGAGGCGCGGAGGGTGCAGAGAGGATCAAAAAAAAAAATCCCCTTCCAAAAGAGGGGACTCGAGACGGGTGGTTCTGATGCCTGAGAACTATCCGTGCAGATACTTGAAGAATTCGTCGATCTCTTCTTTGGCGCCCTCGAGTTCTTCCAGGAGGAGCTGGATGTCATCGGGGGTGAGGTTCAACTCGTTGAGGATGGCTTCATCTGGATCCGGGACTTCCGCCTCGTAGCAGACGCCGATCTGGAGCTGCTTGGCCATTATGTTCGCGAGGTGAACGATCATGGCGTCTCTGCGATATTCCTCGTCCGCGGCCAGGGGATCGTGGTGGTACTGGACGGGAACGATGAGGGATGGCGGAAAGTGCCAGCGGGAAGCGAGCCAGCCGCCGACTTCGGCGTGATCGATGTTCATAATCTCCATTTCGACTTCGTGCGCGGCACGCCTTTCGGACTTCATTTTTTGGACCGCCAGCTCGTAAGGCTCCCGAAAGTAGTTGTCCAGAATCACTTTTCCCAGGTCGTGAAGAATGCCCGCGACGAAGAGTGTTCCGGCGTCGCGTATACCAAGCTTCTTGGCTATGGGCCTGGTTGCCACGCCGCAGCCGATGGAGTGCAGCCAGAACCCACCGCGGTCGAAGTTGCTCTCTTCGAGGTTTTGTGACAGGGTGTTGAAGGTGGAGACGCTGAGGGCCAGGCTTCTGACGGTGTCGAACCCGAGGATGACGACCGTCTGGGTAATTGTGGTGATCTGTCTGGAAAAACCGTAAAAGGCGGAGTTTGCAAGCTGGAGTACCTTGGCAGAGATGGACTGATCGTTGGATACGATCTCGGCCACCTGTTTTGCGTTGGCACTCTTGTCCTGAGCGGCCTCGAGGATTCGGGTTACAACGGTGGGAAGTGTTGGAAGGTTCCTGATGTTTCGGACGGCCAGTCGGATGTCTTCTCTGTCCACGTTTGTCTCCAGGTTCAGTCCCGGCCACACCCTTTTCGGTTTTCGCGCAGAGCCCGGGAATCGCCTATCCAGACTCGGAGGCGTGAAGACAGTATATCTTTCCGAATGGATTTTGTCAAGATCCGGGTAATGAGGTAATCCAGTGGCTTTGGAAAAGGACGTGCCTCACGTGGTCATCGTAGGCGGCGGTTTTGCCGGACTTTACCGGCCCAGCGACTTGGTCGATTCCGGGTCCGCGTGACCCTGGTGGACCGAAGAAATTTTCACCTCTTCCAGCCGCTGCTTTACCAGGTGGCCACCGGCGGCCTCTCTCCCGGGGACATCGCCTCTCCGCTGCGGGCCGTCCTGGCCCGGTCACCGAATGTCAGTGTCGTTCAGGCGGAAGTCGTGGACCTCAGTGTGTCGGACCGTCGCGTCGTGCTCCGGGACGGTGAGCTGCTGTATGACCTCCTGGTCATCGCGACGGGTTCCAGTCATCACTATTTCGGCCATCCGGAATGGAGCGAGACCGCACCCGGACTGAAGTCGATCGAAGATGCGCTCGAGATCCGGCGGCGCATCTTCACGGCCTTCGAGGCGGCCGAGCGAGAAACGGACTCGGAGACGCGTCGTGCGTGGATGAACTTCGTGATCGTGGGCGGGGGTCCGACGGGCGTCGAGCTCGCTGGTGCCGTGGCCGAACTGGCCCACAACACACTGAAGCGGGATTTTTCACATATCGATACGCGGGAGGCGGCAGTTTTTCTGCTGGAGGGGACGGACCGCGTGCTCCCGCCGTATCCAGCTGCTTTCGGCCCGAGCTGAACGCGCTTTGAAGCGACTGGGTGTAGAGGTGCGCACCGGGACGCTGGTGACGCGGATCGAGGATGGTTCTGTTACGGTGATGCAGGGCGAAATCGAGCGAGAGATCCAGTGTCGCACGGTCCTGTGGGCGGCTGGGATGAAGGCCTCACCGCTCGGGGCGATGATTGCCCGTGAGACGGGCGTCGCGCTGGACCGAGCCGGACGGGTTATCGTAGCGCCCGATCTGACGGTTCCCGGACATCCCGAGCTTTTCGTGATCGGAGATCTTGCGTGTTTTGGACATCAAGGAGAGCGTCCCCTGCCGGGCATCGCACCGGTGGCGATGCAGCAGGGCCGGTACGTCGCTTCGCAGATCGGTGCCCGGATCTCAGGGAAGCGGTCACGGCCCTTTCGATATCGCGACAAGGGGAACCTGGCGGTGATCGGCCGAAAGGCGGCGGTTGCCGACTTCGGCTTCCTGCGATTCAGCGGCTTCCCGGCCTGGTTGATGTGGATCTTTATCCACATCGCCTACCTGATCGAGTTCGACAACAAGGTTCTCGTGCTCTTCCAGTGGGCGTGGAATTTTTTCACGAGGAAACGGGGCGCCAGGCTGATAACGGGGCTGGATCCTCTGCCGGTGATTGGAGATAGGGGTAAGTCGGGCACCGGGAAGTCAAAACACGGGTACCGGGTACCGTAAAACCGTCATCCGTCGCTGTTGAGACGCCCCGTTGGGGCGTCTCAATCGCTTGTGCTATCAAAGGAGAATCGGGTGGAGATTCGACTGGAGAGCCTTCTGGCGGGGGCACAGAACTCCGAAGGGACCGTGGTCATCATCGATGTCTACCGGGCGTTTACGACGGCGGCCGTGGCGTTTCTCCGGGGCGCGGAGAAGATCGTTCTCGTGGCCGAGGTGGACGAGGCACTGTCACTCAAGGCGAGCGGTGTGGGAAGTCTGTGCGTGGGCGAAGTGGATGGGAAACGCCCCGAAGGGTTTGACTTCGGCAACTCTCCCCACGAGCTCTCCGGGGTGGATGTGGCCGGGAAGACGCTGATTCAGTCGACGCGGGCCGGCACGGTGGGCGTGGCGGCCGCGACACGGGCCACGCAGATTTACGCAGGGTCCCTTTTGGTGGCGGGCGGAACGGCGAAGGCGATTCTGCGTGACGCCCCAGACGTCGTGACGCTGGTGGCGATGGGCTGGGCTGCTGCGGAGCGTACAGATGAGGACGAACAGTGTGCGCTCTACCTGCGTAACCTGCTGAGGGGACTGCAGCCGGATCCAGAGGCCGTGAAAAGTTTGATTCTCGACGCGCACGAGTCAAAGAAATTCGGCGATCCGAAGCAGCCGCACTTCCATCCTGAAGATCGTGAAATCGCGCTGGATATCGACCGGGCCCCATTCGCCATCCGAATCACAAAAGAGGCCGAGCTCCTTGTAGCTCGGCCTGATCTGATCTGAGGCGGGGTCGGGAAGGCTAATTGACGTTGTATTCGGAGGCAGGATCCGGGCCGGCACTCGCGTGCACGTATTTTTCGATGCTTTCGAGGAGCTTGCTGACCTTGAAGGGCTTTGCGATGTAGTCGTTCGCCCCGGCTTCGATCGCCTCGGTGACGGTGTTGAGGTCCGTGATCGAGGTCAGCATCACGATGGGTGTGGACTGCAGGCGGACATCACGTCGGAGGATTTTCAACGCCTCGATTCCATCCATGATCGGCATGCGGA
The DNA here is from genome assembly GCA_965248435.1 of Candidatus Latescibacterota bacterium. Taxonomy (GTDB): domain Bacteria; phylum Latescibacterota; class UBA2968; order UBA2968; genus CBDFJH01. The sequence goes on along the minus strand of OZ252100.1, from coordinate 2,496,840 downwards.
TGTCCATGAGGACCATGTCGGGCTGTTCATCCTTCGTTATTTCTACGGCTTCCGCTCCGTTGATCGCGATTAAGACCTTGTAGCCCCGCTTTTTGAGCAATGAGACGATGGCGGTCCTGATCGCCTCCGAGTCCTCGGCGACGACGATCTTTCTCCTGGCCTCTCGTGCCTCTTCCGGTCCCGTCCGGATCAGCGAGCCCCCGCAGTCCGCGCAGTACTTGACGCTCTTTCCGGAGCCGCACTTCGGGCAGGATTCGTGATAGGTCTCCTCGACGTCGGATTCCTGCATCGTGTGGAGCTGGAAGAGGGACTTGATGCCTTCGATCTCCTCGGGAAGCTTGCCCAGGATCTCATCCACATCATTGGGTCGGAGGCCCAGGATCTCGTTGACGCGCTGATCCAGGTCGGGCCGTCGGTCTTCCCCATCTTCTTCATACAGCACGTCGGTTATCAAGTTGGAGACGTTGATGATCTTCACCATCGTCGCCTCGCCGTTCTGGGGAATTTCCGGATCGAGTTTGGGGCTGAATTCAGTAAAGTGGTGGTGACGGATGGCGACTCGCATGGCCTGGGGCAGGTTCCACTTCTCTGACAACAGGGCACCGACCTCGGCGTGGTCGGTCCCCATCACATCTCGTTCGGCGTGCACCCGGTGGACACTCCTCTCCCGGCTCACGCCTGCTGAATCCCCATAGGCGAGGGGGAGGTATCGAACCAGGACGTAGGTGCCGATGTCCTGCAGCAGGGCCGTCGTGAATATACCGCCGGGGACCTCTGTCTTGAGCTTGGAGGCGGCCATGACCGCGGCCACGGCGTTGCTCACGGATCGCTCCCAGAACTCCGGAAAGCTGAATCCGAATATCCGTCCCCTTGGAAAGCCCTCGACGACCGACAAGCCGAGGGCCAGATTTCCGACCTGGGTAAAGCCCATCAGGCTTACGGCTTCGGGTACGCTGACGATCTCGCGGGAAAAGCTGTAGAACGTGGAGTTGATGACCTGGAGGATCTTGGCAGAAAGGGCCATGTCCTTCTCGATCAGAGAGGCGACTTCTTTGACGGACGTGTCCGTATCTGACGTGACGCTCACGACGCGTGTTGCGATGGTCGGCAGCGTCGGCAGGTCATTGAGTTTTTCGATGTACTGTAGGGCTTCGACCTCGTTCGCTTCCTGCATTCACGGCTCCAGCTGTGGGCTATCCGAGGAGATAGGTCGCCCGAACGAAATAGATATAAAAAAACCGCTCAGGTATAGGAAAACCGCACGCCGCCCGACGCGGTTATCCCCGATTCCCAACGGTTATGTTTAAGCTCGGTAAAGCAGCTTCCCTCCCCCCGATCAGGAAGCCAATACAATGTGCGTACATAAGAAAATAGGGGAGAAACTCTGTATTGTCAAGCGAAAAGAAGTGCGTTTAAAGCTTGTTTTTACAACAACTTATCTTATAATGAACCGCGAGTTCACGGGTTAGAATGTGTTCCAGACCACGTCAAGTTGAATAAGGAGAGATTCAGGTCGCCAGAAAGACCCATAAGACGGCAATCGTGATGATTCCGCCGACCGAGATCTGGCCCCCGATTCAAGCCATCCGTGAGATCCACGATCGCCAGGTCAGGCGATGGATGCCCCATATCACACTGGTTTATCCGTTTATGCCCCGAACGGAATTCGATGGGTTAACAGAGTCACTCTCAGCGGCCTGCGTAGAGGTCCCGCCGTTTCAGATAAAGTTGGGGGAGTTCAGGAGTTTCGACCACACGGGTAGGGGATCCACCGTGTGGCTTTCACCGGAACCGAAAGACGACCTTGTCAGACTTCAGACGTCGCTCTGGGAGGTGGTGCCGGACTGCGATGAAGTCAGGAAGTACCCAGGGGGATTCAAGCCACATCTCAGCGTTGGCCAGGCGATGGGCAGACCAGAATCACAGGAATTAATCGCTGCGCTTCAGGACGGATGGCAGCCGCTCACCTTTGGCGCGCAGGAGGTGAGTCTGATCTGGAGAGACGACGCCCCGGATGATCGGTTTCGAGTAGCGAAGCGCATCGGACTGGGTACTGGGGAGGTGAGAGGTGACGTCGGGTAGCGGGGTTCCTGGGCCCCTTTCTTGACAAGCAAAAAACGTTTAAGTATATTGATTTTGCCCTGTTCGAGGGACCGGATTTAAGAGGTGCCGAAGTGGTGGAATTGGTAGACGCGCAGCGTTCAGGGCGCTGTGAGCCTTAGCGCTCGTGTGGGTTCGAGTCCCACCTTCGGCACCAAGAAAATCAAGGGGTTGCGTCAAAATTGGCGTAACCCCTTAGATGTATCCAAATGTGAGCTGCTCCGTCCTGCTTTCCTGGTAACTAAGGGAGAAGACCATGCGTTCAGTCGTCTTCTGGCAAGAGTTTGCGCACGTCGTGATCAACCGTCTGGTCAATCCTGAGCCAGGCGATCCGCTCCTGATCGTAGCCGACACGGCTACGGACATGAACCTGGTGCAGGCCTGTTTCACGGCGGGCATCGTTGCTGGCGCCGACACCCACATGATCGTCCAGAAGCGTACGCACAGAGATGCCGGAAAGGAGCTGGGGGCCTCTCTGAAGGGCGCGATCCTCGGCAGCAAGCTGGTGCTCGTCCTCGGCGGTGGGATTGTGCGCGATCCCGCGACGTTGGAGGCCCTGGAGAAGGGTGCACGTATCTTGTCCACGGTTGTGAACGGGATCGAGGACTACTGTCTCCGCGCAGTGCTTGACGTCGACATCGATGCCATGAATCGCAACTGCAAGCGCGTAGAGGCGCTGTGGAACAAGACGAAGGTCTGTCGGGTGACCTCACCGCAGGGAACCGATCTGACCTATGAGCTGATACCGCGTAAGGTGAAAAGCGAATTCGGGGATGGCGCCATTTCCTACGACGGCGAGATCGATTTCTTCCCGGGCGCCCAGGTGAATGTTGCGCCTGTAGAAGAGACGATCAACGGCGTGATTGTCGTGGACGCAAGCGATACCCACAACAGGCTGGTCCACACGCCCTATTCCCTGTTCGTGGAAAACGGGATCATCATGCGTGTCGAAGGTGGACCTGAGGCGGATCTCATACGAAATTGGCTGGAAACGATCGGCGCCAGGGACGAGAAGGTATACAGGTTGTGTCACGCCAGCATCGGGATGAACCCGGCGGCCCGCATATCGGGAAATCTGATGGAAGATGAACGCAAGCTTGCGGCGCTGGACTTCGGGTTCGGGTTTCAGTACCCGGAGCTTGGAGGCACGGTTGGGCACAGCCTCTACCACTGGGACGTGATGCTGTCGACGCCTACGATCTATTTAGATGGAAAGGAGATGAGCGGAGGGGGCCAGTTGAATCCAGAGATGGGTTTTGAGGCGATGTGATTCCAGCAGGTGATTATGAAAGTCGACATGGAAACAAATCCCCCCTCCCCCCCTTTTCCAAAGGGGGAAGGTTGCCCTCTGTGAAAGAGTACCCATCCAGAAATAAATTCTTTCCCCTTTCCTAAAAGGGGGATTGAGGGGGATTTCCGTGATTCTAAATCCCGACACCTTGCCACAGCAGATCGACGACATTTTCCGCGGATCTGTCGGTGAGGCGGATGGGATTGTCCTCGGAGAGATGGAATGTGAGGTGGATCATGATCTGTCCAAGCAGGGCCTGAGCGGTCGCGATGGGATCCCCTCTGAGCTCGCCCCGCTCGACACCGTCTCCGGCCAGGCGAACCAGCGTCCCGAACATCACATCCTCGCATTCCGGATCGTGCACGGCCGGCATCGCCCTGCGCGGCCCGAAATGGGCGGCAAACATGAAGCGGGCGCGCTCCGGAGACTCCAACCCGAGCTTGAAGTGCGTCGCGACGATCGCGACCAGCTTCTCCCGGATCGACAGATCGTCCCTTAAGACGATCTTTTCCTGAGCACGACCGATTGCCTGGTGTACGGTCCGGAAGATTTCCTGATACAGAGCCTGTTTATTCTTGAAGTAGTAATAGACCATGGGCTTCGTCGTCCCGGCCGCATCGACGATCTCCTGGATGGACGCGCCTGAGTAGCCGTTCTGAGAGAAGACCCGCGCGGCCACGCTGATGATGCGTGCCCTCACCTCTCCTTCGACCAGATCGGTCGGTCTGCCCGTCCCTCTTCGGATTTTCCTATCAGCTACGGTCATCTCTTACCTCAGTCAGCCGCGGCGTGCAGGCTGGGCTTGCTCCTTCGGTTCAAACGATCGGTGGCTGACCAGATCAACTCCACCATCACAGGCACGATGACGAGCGTCAGCACGGTTGCGAATGCCAGTCCGAACACGACCGCTTTCGCCATCGGCCCCCACCACTCACTGCTGCGGCCCCCGATCTCCAGCGACAGGGAGAAGAAATCGACGCTGACTCCGGTTGCCAGGGGGATGAGGCCGAGGATCGTCGTGATGGCCGTCATGAGGACCGGGCGGAAACGCGTCCGTGCCGCCTCGACGATTGCCTGTCTGGGCGACCTGCCTTCGGATCTCAGGCGGAGGATATAGTCGATCAGGACGATCGCGTTGTTCACGACCACACCCGCCAGGCTGATCACGCCGATCCCAGTCATCAGAATACCGAACGGCGTAGCGGTGATAAGCAGGCCGAGCAGCACACCGATCAGGGAGAGAACGACCGACGTGAGGACGACAAAGGGGAGCGCGACCGAGTTGAACTGCGTGATGAGGACGAGCGCGATGAGGAATACGGCAACGACGAACGCCTTGGACAGAAAGTCAGCGGACTCCTTCTGATCTTCATTCTCGCCCGTGTACTGGATCCGGTAGCCGGGCGGCAGTTTGAAGTCCGACAATGCTGTCTGGACGGCCGTAAGGGCCTCATCCGTCGTGCGCCCGACGACTTTGCCCGCGATGGAGACCACGCGCTTCATATCTTTGCGCTTGATGCTGCTGAACCCTCCCCCGGTTTCGATGCGCGCGACCGTGCCCAGGGGCACCAGTTTGCCATCCTCTTCGATCATCAGATTCTCGAGATCGGACAGTCGTTTTCTCGCATCCTCCTTCAGCCGAACACGGATGTCGTAGTCGTCCTCGCCGACACGGAACTCGGACGCCTCGTTTCCATAGATCGCCGTGCGAACCGTCTGCGCGATCAGTGAGGTATTCAGATCAGCAAGCGCGGCCGCCTCCCGGTCGACGATCACCCGAACCTCCGGCCGTCCTTTGTCGTAATCATCTTTCACGTCGACGATGCCTGGAACCCTGGCGACGATTCGCTTGACCTGCGACGAGAGCTCGCCCAGGATCTCGAAGTCTTCACCGACGACCTCGACGTTTATCGGCGGCCCGGTCGGGGGGCCGACACGTTCCTTGGTAATCTCCACCTCCGCGCCGGTGATGCCGATGAGCCGGTCGCGGAGCATGTCGATCACGGCGAAACCGTCGTGCGGCCTCAACTTCTCGTCGATCAAGTCCAGGGTGACTCTGCTCTTGTGGGGCGATCCGGCGGTCGACGAGAAGTCTTCGGGGTCCGCTGAAGACCCTACGGTGGCGACATAGGTTTCCACGTCGGTCATGGACCCCAGGACGTCTTCGATCTCGACGACCAGTTTATCCGACGTTTGCAGGCGCGTTCCTGAGGGTGCTCGAACGTCCACATAGGCCTTTCGCGGGTCGACATCGGGGAAGAACTCTACCCCGCGACCGAGCAAGCCGTAGGTGACGATCACCAGGACTAGCGTGCCCCCGGCAAGGAGCATCGTCTTGCCCGGCGCATCGAGCGCCCTGTCCAGGATCTCCTGGTATCGATCGAGTACGGCCGTCAGTCAGGGATCCTTGTCGCCGGGTGAAGTATCGACCTTCATAAACGTCGAGCAGAACGTCGGATTCAGGATGAGGCCAACGAACAGAGAAGAGGAGAGCGTCACGATCAGAGTAATCGGCAGATACTTCATGAACTCTCCCATAATCCCCGGCCAGAAGATCATGGGGGCGAAGGCACACAGCGTCGTCAGCGTGGAGGCGATCACGGGAATGGCGACCTCATTGGTCCCGACGCTTGCACCCTGCTCTCGTGGTTTTCCGTTCTGAACGTGACGGTAGATGTTTTCGACGATCACGATCGCGTTGTCGACCAGCATACCCAGCGCCAGGATGAGGCTGAACAGCACGACCATGTTGAGCGTCATCCCAAGCGCGTCGATCACCACGAACGATATCAACATCGACAGGGGTATCGCAACGCCGGCAAAGATGGCGTTGCGAAGCCCCATGAAGAAGAACAGCACGAGGATCACGAGGATCAGGCCGGACATGATGTTGTTCTCCAGGTCTTTCACCATCATCCGAATGTCTTCGGACTGATCCCCCTGGATCGATGTCGAGGTGCCGTTCGGGAAGGTCGGCTGAAGGGTCACCAACAGGTCCTTCACGCGATCCGAGATCTCGATGAGGTTCTCGCCGCTGCGTTTGATCACGGAGAGGCTGACACACGGTTTCGCGTTCAGGCGTGCGTAGCTCGTCGGTTCTGCGAACCCGTAGGTGACTTGGGCCACGTCCCGGATGTAGACCGGCAGCCCGTCTTCTGATTTGGTCACGAGGTCGGCGATTTCGGAGACATGCTCGACCTCGCCGGGCACCCGCACAGAGTAGCGGTAAGCGCCGATATCCATGCTTCCACCGGGAAGCGTCACGTTCTCTCGCTGTATCGTTTCGACGACGTCGTTCAGCGACAGCTCATACACGGCCAGCCGGTCCGGATCGACATCGACTTTGACCTCTCTTTCGAGCCCGCCGGCCAGGCGGACCTCCAGGACGCCGGGAATCGCCTCGATCTCGTCCGAGAGGTCCTCCCCGATCTCCTTCAGTCGGACAAGACCGTAATCAGCCGACATATTGACGATCATGATCGGGATGTTCGAAAAATTCACCTCGGACACGATCGGGTCATCGGCGTCATCGGGCAGGTCCTGCTTGGCCAGGTCGACTTTGTCCTTCACCTTCTGCAGGACTTCATCCACGTCGATCCCGGCGACAAATTCGATCTGAATCGTCGAGATCCCCTCCGCAGAGGTCGAACCCAGATCCTTCACGTTCTCGAGTCCCTGCAGCTTCTTCTCGATCTTTCGTGTCACAAGGTTCTCGACGTCGGCCGGCGCGGCGCCGACGTAGGGCGTGGTCACGATGATGAACGGAATCTCGATATCCGGCGCGGCTTCTCTCGGCAGGGTCAAGTAGGTCGACGTGCCGGCCAGAACCATCAGGACGACCAGCACGTAGACGGTGACCTTTTTCGAGATCGCGTAGTCGGTGATCTTCATCTGACGACCTCTCGGACGATGACACGCTCGCCATCGATCAGATCGCGACTGCCGGAAACGATGAGGCGCTCCCCGGGTTCGACGCCAGAGAGCGCGATCACCCGATTTCCCTGACCTACGCCCAGTTGGAGAGATCTGAAGACGGCTCGGTCGTTTTCGATGACGAACGCAACCGGACCTGTCTCCCGTTCGACGATCGCTTCACGCGGTATGACGACGACGTCGGTAAACGTTCTCCTGCGAACCACCAGCTTCCCGACCATTCCTGGACGGATCGCGCCGTCTGCATTATCGATGTTCACCTCGATCGGAAAGACGCGTCGGCGAGGGTCGGCCGCCGGCCCGACTCTCCCAATCTGGCCGCCGAAAACGCGTCGCGGAATCGCGTCTAAAAGAACATCTACGTCGCGCCCGACCTCGAAGTCCCCGATATCATTCTCGGACACCCAGGCTCTCATTTTGACCTTGTCTGTCTGCACGAGTTGGATTGCGGGCAGGCCCGGAGCGACGAGATCACCCACTTCAATCGCGCGAGCCGCGACGGTCCCCGAGAGAAGGGGGCCAGCAGGGTGCTGTTCACCAGCCGCTGTCGGATCGTTGCGAGGTTGGACTCCGCTCGCTTGTAGTCATACTCGGACTGCAACAGGTCCCGCTCGGCGATCGTTCCGTCTCCGAAGAGCTGCTTGGATTTTTCAAAATTGTATTTGTGAAACTTCACCCCAGCCTCCGCCTCGATGAGCGCGGCGTCCAGAAGGCTCGTGTGCAGCGCCGCAAGCATCTGTCCCGTGACCGCTCGGTCGCCCAGATCGACCAGGATTCTGGAAACCGGCCCAGACTCGAGAAAACTGAGCTGAACGTCCCGCCAGGCTTCGACGGATGCGGGATACCGGCTGACCTGCGTCAGGGAGTCGGGTCGAACCGTCATCGACGCGACGTTGACTGCCTTTGCCGGCTCTCCCGGGGCCGTCGCTTCGACGGCATCCTTATCCCCACCACACCCGCTCACCACTCCGCCGATCAACGCGACCAGGATCATTGTTCTTCTTCTCACCTTTGCCCTGCCTTCGTGCCAAACCATGCATCACCCCGGGTTGAATGGAATGTGAAGTCGTGAAAACCCTGGAACCCAGCTCCTCACGGCTCGACCTCGAGCCCGACGGCGCGTTCCAAACGGACAAGGGAAACCGCGTGGTCACGCTTCGCTCCTACCCATTCGGTTCTGCTTCTCGTCAGAACGAGCTGCGCGTCGAGTACCTCGAGCTGTGTTCCGAAGCCGTTGCCATACCTCGATCTTGCGATCCGCTCCCCTCTATCGGCCTGTGCGACGACCTGCGCCTGTGCGGCGACCCGCTCCCTTGCCTCGTTGACGTCAAACCAGGCCCGACGAATCTCCAGACCGATCTGTTTCCTGAGCCGATCCACCTGAATCCCGGCCTTGCGCTTGTCGACTTTCGCTTTGTTGACGAGCGCCCTGTTCTTCAGACCGTCGAACAGGGGGATGGTCAGCGCGACACCGGTGACCCAGCTCTCCTGTGCATCCTCGCCCGAGAGGCTGAAGTCCTCGCTCTGGACCGCCAGCTGCCCCGTCGCCACCAGGTCGAGAGAGGGGCGCATCTCGGACTTCTGGACCTGGATCGCGGCGTCTCGAATCCTGACCTCGAAGCCGGCCTGCTGAATCTCCGGGCGTGCCTGGAGTCCGCGTTCCGTAAGCGCTTCGAGATCGTTCAAATCGAGCGCCGTCTGATCCCTGAACGATCCGCTCAATGTGATCTCTTCGGTCTGATCGAGCCCGACGATATTCCTGAGGTTCATCAACGCGACTTCCAGGTTCTTTGCAGCCCGGATAGAATCAGGGAGCAGGTCTGACACCTGTACCTGCGCTCGGAGAAGGTCATAATCGGAGACGCGTCCGGCTCGACGCAGAGACTCTACCTGCTCGAGATTCGCTCTCGCCAGGTCGAGCGCTTCACCCGTCACGTCAACGAGGGACTCCGCCAGGATCGTGTCGTAAAAACCGATCTCGGTCCTCGCAGCAACCGACTGCTTGGAAAGTTTGTAGCCCTGGTCAGTGAAGTCCCTGAACGATCTCGCCGCCCGCAGCGCCGCCCCGACTTTGCCACCCGAGTAAAGCGGCTGGCTGAGACGGACGGACGTAGTGATGTTGTTCGAGGTTCCGATTTGAAATGTCTGACGACCCTCGGGGGTGTCGAAGACGAGTATCGGCAGGATCCAGGACCGATCGTAGTTACTCGTGAGGCGAATGTCGGGCAGCGCTTCCGCCCAACCTTCGCGAATCTCCTCCCGGGCTCGCAGCTTGTCCTGGTCGGCGAGCTGCATCTCCTCGTTGTTCTGAAGCGCCAGATCGACGGCGGTGTCCAGAGTCAGGACGCGAGCTGCCGATGGCGTTGCCAAAATCAGGCACAGAAGCGCTGTAACCCCTACATCCCGCATAGATCAAGTCCTTTTTTTAGATGATTTTATTTACCGGTAAGTAAATATATCCGTGACGCATCTAACGTCAAGATTTCTTGTGAATTCCTCGACGTCGGCCGCACTCTTAGACGCCCGGCGACGGGCCTGGTTTCAGTGGAGTCAGAAACCCGGGGCCTGGAAAGATTCGAGGGGTTACGTTTCGGAAACGTAACCCCTCTTCAGTACTTCCGGTAGGACTCGATTTCGTCGCAGCCTATCCCTCGAACCCGGCCTCCTTGTGCGCGCCGTCGCAGTAGGGCTTGTTCTTCGAAACGCCGCACCGGCAAAGCGTAAAATGGTCGGATGCGAGCGGCGATTCTCCTGCGGGATTGTTCAGGGTGATCCCGCCTCGCACGTGTAGGGGTCCGTCTTTCGAGACGAAGATCTCCGGATCGGAGAAGTACTCATCGTGCAGCTCGTCCTGAAGCTTGTATGCCAGGGAGCCGGAGGGACACTTCCGAATCGTATCGATAATCGCCTGCTTGTCCGCTTCGTCGGGGACCGAGATGCGCTCGTCTCCATCCCAGCTGAAAAAGACAGACGGCGCGCCGTCCACGCACGCACCGGCGTGACAGCAGACCCCGACGTTGTCGACGATCGTAAGCTCCTTGCCCTCGAATTCCTTCGCCACGTAGTCCTCGGCGCGTTCCTTCGCACCTGAGAAACCGATGGATGAATGGGCGCCGTCACAAAATGGTTTGTTCTTCGAGCCGCCGCATCGGCAGAGGGCGATCACAGGTTTGTCTATTTCGATTGAGTTGCCCTGCGCGTCGGTCAGCCGCTTCAGCCCTTTGACGATGAAGGGTCCGGTCGGTGAGATATTGATGCTGGGCTTGGTTTCACTCGTTTTGGCTTCACTCATAGGTTTTTCTCCTCCGCCAGGTGGAAACGCGCCCTCCCGTGTTCCGGCGCAATATAGCGCCAGTTCGGACGGTGCTCAAGCCCCAATTTTGTTTGACAGGACGCTTGGCACTCGCAATATTTCGAGGCCCCATAAGCTTCATCATGTTGGGATCGCGCGAGCTTTCAGGCTCACACATCGACAGGGAGGAGATTATGAAAACCGTAGGAGATTGCCTAACCGAGCTGGAGATCAGTGTCCGCCGCTGGCGAAGGATGACAGTAATTCTTACACTGATTCTGGCGGCTGGAATCAGTGCCGCTGCAGGCAGGTCCGGGGTGAAGGAGGTCGTTCAGTGCAAGCGGCTCCGGATCGTGAACGACAGTGGAGACTGGGTCGTGAACCTGGACTCCTGGATGCTGGGGGGACGGATCGACGTGAGAAACGCAGAGGGCAACCGGACGACGACGATCGCGCAGAGTGACGCGGGGAATGGGATGCTGGCAGTCTATTCGAGTAACGAGACGAATCTGGTGTTCGCGGGAGCAGACAAGGATAGCGGGAACGGGCTCCTGGCTGTGATGTCGAGCGAAGGAAAGAACCTGGTGACTGCCGGCGCGGATCCGAAGGGTGATGGCGGGCTGGAGGTCACCTCGAAAGATGGGAAGGTGATGAGCCTTCCTTCAGAGTAAGTCACGGGTACCGGGAAGGCAAGACACGGGTACCGGGAAGGCAAAACACTGGTACCGGGTACCGCAAAGCTGAAACCGCATAGTGTCAAGTAGAAGAGGCCCCTGAGGTGATCCTCAGGGGCCTCTTTGCGCACCGTTCGAGGATATGATTGGCGGAGCGCGTTTGAGTGGAGATAACCGGCTCAGGGAACGACCTTGAAGGCGACCTCCCTGGATGCCTGCTTCTCGGTCAGCAGATCCGTAACGGTGACCCGGATGCGCTGTTGGCCGTGATCGGCTTCGGTCAAGTCGAGTTCTACGTATGCCATCTCATCTGGTGTGTCGCTGCGGCGGTCGTATGCGACGACGATCTCGTGTTCGGTGCCTCCGAAGCTAACGATCGCCTGGCCAAGCCCCTTGAGAATACGGACGGGCACGGAGGGCTTTTCGGCAGACTGGAACGCGTACTCGACACGGTAGTGGCTCTGTCCGTATTCATCCCGAGTCAGGTTGTAGATTTCGAAGTAGGCGAACGGGTGCTGGTGTTTTCTGAAGGTTTGTGAAGGCATCGGGACGATCCGAAGTCCGTGCTTCACGAAGCCCTCGTCCGAATCTGCTTCGGAGATCGAGAAAGCGAGCTCGATATCGCTGAGCTGGAGCGCATCTCGTTCAGCGTAGTCGTTCACTGTGATCTCCCGCTCGGAAATCTGAGACTTTCCCGATTTCGTGTCCCGAACCTGGAGCGAGAGATGGTAGGATCCCGGGGGCAGATCGACCGGGAGGACGCTGGGAATGAAGGCCCCGTCTTGAATCTGATCGTCCGAAGGCATTTCGAAGATGATTTGGTCTTCTACTCTGTGAACTTCGTTCCACTGGCTGTCGTGAAGCGTCACACCCCGGTCCAGCACGAGGAGGCCGTCTCCGTCCGCCTCAAGCCTGGCACCTTGAGAGGCGGGGAGGCCGAAGTAGATTTCGAGGTGAGTCTGTCCAGTCTTCCCGCGAAAGCTTGCTGGATAGTAGTGGAAGTCTATCGGCAGGTCCGCAAAGTTCCTCTTGAAGACACTTGGCTGCCGGGCCGTGACATTTCGAAGGATCGTTTCGCCGTTGAAAGCTCCCGGGCGGACGGGAGTAGAACGTGTGATCCGCTCGGGCACGGGCGCGAACGAATAGCGTCGATTCGTAAACCCGAGTTCAATAAGGAAGTGCAACACTTAGGGTAGCAACTGTCCTATCCTAAGTGTATGGGAAACAATTACAAGCATCTTACGATAGACGAACGCGAGCAGATTGCGCTTTGTCGAGCCACTGGTGCAAGCCTTAGAGATATTGCCAAGGCCCTTGACCGGAGCGCCAGCACGATTTCAAGAGAGTTGAAACGTAATCCGTCCCCGATAGCTGAGAGTTACTCGGGCCTCCAGGCTCACAGAAGGGCTGAGAAACGTAAGCGGGAGGCCGGCAAGCGGAAACGGCTGAAGAATCCGGTTATCCGGCGATATGTCGAGACCAAACTCAAGCAAGGATGGTCTCCCGAGTTGATCGCTGGGAGGCTTCCCGAGGAGCGTCCGAGCGCGGGTATCAGCCACGAAGCCATCTATCAGTATATCTACGATCCAAAGGTGCGCAAGCAGCGGGATCTGGTTGCTTGCTTATCCCGAGCTCACAAAAAACGAAAGCCGCGGTGGCATACCCGAAAACACCGGGAAAGCCACATTCCAGGCCGTATTTCGATCGATCGACGTCCCCGTTACATCGAAAAACGGAAACAACCTGGCCACTGGGAATCCGACACCATCATCTCTCGTGAGAGCAAACAGGCCGTTGGCGCTTGTCTTGAGCGATCGTCGAGATACCTACACCTGGCTAAGCTGGCAAAGAACGGACCCTCGGAGGTCGCCGAAGCGATTAATCGACGCCTTGGGCGACATCCTCCCCACATGAGGAAGAGCATCACATATGACAACGGATCCGAAAACGGCCAACATCAACGGGTCAACGAGGTGCTTGGCACCAAATCCTATTTCTGCAAACCGTTCCACAGCTGGGAGCGAGGCGCTGTGGAAAACGCTATCGGTCTGGTCCGCAGATACCTCCCCAAGAAGACAGACTTCTCAAAGGTCAGCAAACACGAGTTAAAGAAAATTCAGAACCGGATCAACAACCGACCAAGAAAATGTCTTAACTTCAAAACACCAGCTGAAGTCTTCAAGTCCAAGTGTTGCACTTAGTCATTGAATCCAGCAAACCGATTTTCGAACGTGAACTCGACGCCTCCCTCGAGTTCTGGATAGACCCAGTATTCCCAGCGGTGTTTCATCGGGAAGAGGGGGAGACCGGGAGACGCGGAAAAGTCGGAACTGACTCTATTCGAGAATTTCTCTCTGGCAAGTTGGATCCCGGGATCGGCTTCGGTACGGACATTATTCCAACTACTGACGTGATCCGGGCGCCCCAGACGGATGTAGACTTCCCCGCGGGCGTCCCAGGGAAACTCCCCACTCGAGTATTTCTTTCGTGCGGTGGCCACTCGCAGGTAATGCTCAACGAGCCGTTCGTTTACGGCCGTAAGCGGCGTTGGATCGTGAAGGTCCCAGAATCGACTGGCCATCTCCTCCTTCTTGTCATCTGACGTATTCTTATAGATAACCATCTGCTTCTTTGTGGCGTCCCGAGAAATGTCCCGGTAGAGCCAGCGCTCTTCTTCAGGCAGACGCTTTATGTAGGCCTCGAAGAAGCGCTGAGCGCGATCCAGTTTCTGAATTCTGTAGTTCAGCACGGCCATTTCCAGGTAAGACCACGCTTCGACGTCGCCGCCCGCGGTCGTCAGCTCTCCAAAAATCAGCCCGGCCTTCCGCAACTGGCCCCGCGCTGCAGCGATCTTGCCCATCCTGTACTTCGCGCGGACGTGCGTGGGATTGACCCGAATCTGAGTTTCGTAGGCCGTGATCGCCTGGTCGGTCTCTCCAATCTTTTCCCGCTGCTGACCGATGCGGTAGTAGGCGTCCCGATGTTGCGGATCGAGCGCGACGACCTTCTCGTATTCCGCCATGGCATCCCGCGGTCTCAGTTTCTGATAGGCTGCCGCGAGATTGAACTGGGCATCCACAAAGGTTGGATCTTCTGCCAGGGCACGTCGAAATTGGAAGATTGCCTGCATTCCGCCGTTCCTGTTGTTCCAGCTCACCAGTCCGAGTCCGTTGTGACCTGCGGCTTTTGCTCCGAGTTCGACGGCACTCTTGAATGCACGCTTTGCAGCTTTCCCGTCTTTTGCGACGAGGTGCGCGTGCCCCAGACAGACATAGTCCTCTGCCTGTGCGATTCCGTCGTCGACCAACCGCTGTAACATCCAAACTGTACTGGACTGGCACCTGGACTGAATCGGCGTGACCTGTGTCACGCTGGAGGTACTTGGACTCGCCGGTCCCCTTTCGACCTTCGCAGCAAAACTATCAAACGCGAAGAGTAACGAAATGGAGGAGGCGAGGCTGAAGGCTCGTACGAAATGGCGCATTTGCCGACCCTCCTCAAAAGGTTAATGGGTGTGATCTGGTTTAAGGTCTGGGAGTTTAGATGTTTAGAGTGAACAGGAGAAAACCGTCACTTTTTACACTATATATAGGTTGCAATTCCCGTGCCCGAGACATGCTTTTTGATCGAAAAGTGAGTCAAAAAACTTCATTGTGAGGCAGGTCACTGATTAAGAAGAAATTAAGTGTAATGTAGATCACCTAATTATTTTTCCGGTGAGATTAGCCCCCCTGAATGGAACAGATTTGGGAATTATTTTCCGTTTGAGTGGGAAAAGTTGTATGTATAGAAAAGAATTGCAGGAAAGAGGAAGGTGAGCGCCAAGAACTCGGAGGGGTCTTTTGGACCCGTAATCCATCTCGATTTTACTTGACAACGGCTCGATGACGGGGCTAAATTATAAACCGTAAATACGTTTATTAAACTCGTAAATACGGAAATATATCCGATGCGACTCAATGGTAAGCGGGGCAAGGGACGCATCGAGGCGGAGACGGGCCTTTCAACCTTTGGGTTGTTCTCGTCTGGCGATGCCTCGGCGATTCTGAAGATCTCACGGCGGAAGGTGAGCCTGTATGTGGAGCAGGGGATCATCGATCCTTCTCTGGACAGCGGGGGTCGAGGCCGGGAGCGGGGGTTCAGCTTTCTCGACCTGCTCCGCATGTCGATCGCGCTACAGCTCGAGGCGTTCGGCGTCGCCCCCCGGTTCCTAAGGCTTCTGGTCGCCGAGGTGCACGACGATGCGATCCTGGGAGATCGGGAGCTGATGGTATTCGTCCGCGTTGGGGATAGGGGGAATCGGTTCAGGGCGCGATTTCTGAACCGCCGACAGAGCAGGGAATTTCTGAGGAAGGGTCCGAGACGCGGATTGTTCGCTCTGGACCTGCACGGGTTGATCGATGACCTTCAGGAACGCGTTGGGGAGCAGTTTGGGAGCTAAAGTTCGTGGATAATGGATCGTGAATCGTGGATCGTAGATCGCAAAGACCGGAGTAGCATAAACCCGTGGCTAAAGTGGACGCCTTCGGAGACTCCAAGTCGGCGTATATACACCAAAAAGGGGGCGGCTCCACTGCAGGATTTTCTTTGACATCGGAGAGAAACGTCCCCATCATATTGGTAATTCTGTCGGGGATCACGCACGCCTTGCTTGATTGCCAGGGAAGCGTACATGGACCTTCTGATGTTTCGCCTATGAAGGGACAGCAAATGCCGCATCTGGAGAGGTGCGGCTTTTAGTTTTTCCGCCGTGCACCAGAACTGAATTCCCTGCTGGAGGAACGTGGAAAAACAAAACAAAGTGGCTCAGATCTACGGCTACGCAGTCTGCCTGGTCACGGTCGTCACCTTTCTGGTTTCCCTAAGCAGCCTCGTGGATGCCGTGTTCAGCCTGAGCGCTCCGCTCACTGGCGGCGCCCGCTACGGTCCAGTTGAGCGTTTTCACGGTCCGGTGGATCTGTCTTCCTACGAAGGCTACAGGATGAGCGTTCTCAGATCTCCGAAGGGCCCGGATGCCGCCGATCCAGGTTATGTTCCGGACGACGAGACCTTGAGGAAGATGTACGAGGCGACCAGGGCCAATCGCGTCGAAACCGTCCGGTTTCACGCGCTTCGAGATCTGACGACGCGGGGGTTGCTGATCATCGCGTGCGTCGTTCTTTTCGCGACGCATTGGATCTGGATGCGAAGACTCGCGGGAAGGGAAGCTTAGAGGTAAACCAGTGTCTGCTGGCTAGCAGGCCGTAGAATCCTAGAGGAGGTACGCCATGGCTACCTACGTCATTTTGCTGAATTGGACTGAGGACGGAATCGAGGACATCAGGGAGAGTCCGAACAGACTGGATGAGGCGAGGCATTCGTTCGAGGAAGCTGGCGCGAAGTTGGGGCCCTTCTATATGACCTTCGGCAGCCACGATATGGTCGCCATTGCCGAGGCGCCTGACGACGAGACGATCGCCAAGCTTGCGCTCGCTCTTGCCTCCAAAGGAAGCGTGAGGACGGAGACGCTGAAGGCATTCTCAGAAGAGGAGTACAGGTCGATTATCGGGTCTCTTTAAAGAACCCGTGGTTGACCGCAGACCGCTGCTGTCACAATCCGCCTTTGTGAAGGAGATTTTGGATGGCTTCCATCCTGGTGATCGATGATGACGAACCGACAAGGGATGTCCTGAAGGCGATTCTGGAGCCGGCCGGGCACGTGGTGACGGAGGCGCCGAATGGCGTAGACGGCGTAACGCGCTACCGGATGAACCCGACCGATCTCGTCATCCTGGATATCTTCATGCCGGAGAAGGAAGGCATAGAGGTCATTCGAGAACTCAAAAGAGAGTTTCCGTCGATCAGGATCTTGGTGGTTTCGGGCAGTGGTGTTGAATACATGAGCATGGCCAAGGACCTGGGCGCGTTTCGCGCGATCGAAAAACCGTTTGCGAGGGAGGAGATCCTTGAGACGGTGGAGGCGCTCGTTGGGACGTAAACCGGCTGCGCTCCAGCTCCGGATGATTGAATTCGCGATTTTGACCACCCCTGCTTAAACCTTGCAGGCCCCGCCCCGGCTTAATTCATACCCCCTGCTTGAATCACGCAGGGGCAGGCGGGGCAGGCCTCGGCTTTGCCGGGGCATCCCGGAGAGACGTTTGGTGGAATAATAAAGCCCATTCCTTCGGGGGATGTAGGGGTGGCTGCGATGAGTAGAAACTCCATTGTGACCCGCCCCGACCCGGGAGGGGATTTTGGTGAGCCTGGTTTGCTCGTGTCGGGGAACTGTGCATCAGAGAGGCTGACGTCGGGAAAGAATTGAGGTTACCGTGGACGAGCAGCAATACCGCGTGCTTCAGACGATTCAAAAGATCGATATCTTCAGGGGACTCGAGCTGGAGGAGGTACAGAGGATCCTGAGGGTGTCCAGCATGGACACGCGTGAACCGGGACAGCAGATCTACGCGTTCGGGGACCCGAGCGACAGCATGCTGACGGTCATCAAGGGCCACCTGATCGTCACGAGCGGGACGGGTGGTATGCTTGGAAGCATCACGACAGGGATGTCGAGCGGAGAGGTGGGCCTGTTTACCCAGAGGCCGAGGTCGGCGAATGTAACCGCGACAGTCCAGACGACGGTGCTGGTGATCCAGAGATCGGATTTGATGGGCGTGGTCGAAGCGGACTGGAAGCTTCATAAGAAGGTCCTCGAAAACGTGGTCGATCTGTTGAGTGAGCGGCTCGTCAAGGCCAACGTGCAGATCGAGACGCGATTCAATGAAGAGGGCGAAGCGTCTGAAGCGGATGAGGAGGACCAGGAGGTTGAATCCGAGTCTGTGGAATCCACGGAATCGGAAGTGGATGAATCGAGGGACGCTTCGTGAACCAGGATCAATACCGCATACAGCAGACGATCGAGAAGATCGACATCTTCAAGGGGCTGGATCTGGAGCAGGTCAAGCATATCTTAAACATTTGCCATATGCACACCTACGAGCCCGACCAGCCCATCTATCGGGTGGGGGAGCCGAGCGATAGTATGGTGACGCTTCTGAAAGGTCAGCTGATTGTCACGACCAAGACCGGGGATGTCCTGGGGAGTATCACACAGGGGATGTCGAGCGGAGAGATGGGGCTGTTCTCCGGACAGCCCCGATCCGCGAACGTGACGGCGACGGTCCAGACGACGGCGCTGGTGATCGACAAGATGGATCTGGCGCGTCTGTTCGCGGAGGACTGGGAGCTGCACCGGAAGGTGATGCAGAACGTGCTGGACCTGATGTGTAAACGAATGATAGGCGCGAACTTACAGATCGAGAACTATGCGGATACGATACGCGGTGGGGAGCCAGATGAGGAGGTAGAGGAAGGAAGTGGGGAGGATGGGGCGCCGGAGGAGGATGATTCGGCTTAAGGACAAAACGTATCCCCGAGTTCAATAAGGAAGTGCAACACTTAGGGTAGCAACTGTCCTAAGCTGGCAAAGAACGGACCCTCGGAGGTCGCCGAAGCGATTAATCGACGCCTTGGGCGACATCCTCCCCACATGAGGAAGAGCATCACATATGACAACGGATCCAAAAACGGCCAACATCAACGGGTCAACGAGGTGCTTGGCACCAAATCCTATTTCTGCAAACCGTTCCACAGCTGGGAGGCGAGGCGCTGTGGAAAACGCTATCGGTCTGGTCCGCAGATACCTCCCCAAGAAGACAGACTTCTCAAAGGTCAGCAAACACGAGTTAAAGAAAATTCAGAACCGGATCAACAACCGACCAAGAAAATGTCTTAACTTCAAAACACCAGCTGAAGTCTTCAAGTCCAAGTGTTGCACTTAGTCATTGAATCCAGCATCTCGTATTTCGTATCTCGTCTGAAAGGAGGAATCGCGATGTCCCAGTGTCGGTTTAGTTGGATCGCGTTGGTGGCGGCGTGTCTCTTTTTCGCTGCAACGGCGGACGCGCAGATCAAGAAGAAGGGAGAGAAGGCATCATCCTCAAAGGAGGCACCGCAGCAGGGCCCCGAAAACCAGATCGTGGATAAGATCATTGACCTCAACCGTCAGATGGTCAAACTCATGAGTCAGCTTCCACCGCAGATGCAAGTGAAGATGAAGCAGGAATTGGCGAAGGCCTGGGGAGGTCCGAACGTTGGGCCTTCACAGCAACACCCCGGTATACAGGGCACGGCAGGTTCACAACCGCGTTCTGGTAGGCAGCATCCCATGCAGCAGTCTGGCGTGGGCCCGCCAAGTATGGGGCTGGGCGGTCCGACGAAGCCGGGCGGGGCGCAAGGCGGAATGACCAAGGGGGGCGGTCCCCCGCAGACCGGTCTTGGACCGCCGAGAGCAAATCAGCCAGGCGGCAAGCAGCGTCCCGGTCCGCCAGGGATGGAACCTTCTGGCATGATGAAGGGGGGTCAATCGACAAAGGGTGCACCGCAGGATGGTAAGACCAAGAAGGAAGGTTCATCGCAGCGAGGTCTGGGGCAACCGAAGGCGCAGCAGCCGGGCGGCAGGCAGCGTCCCGGTCCGCAGTCTGGTCTGGGACCGCCCGGTATGGAGCAGGGCGGTCAGTCAACAAAGGGTGCACCGCAGGATGGTAAGACCAAGAAGGAAGGTTCATCGCAGGGAGGTCTGAGAAGCCCTAAGGCACAGCAGCCAGGCGGTCAGCGTCCCGGGCAGCCTCCGGGTCTGAGCACGCCGGGTATGGGGCTGGGCGGTCAGGCGAAAAAGGGTGCATCGCCGGAGGGCAAGACCAAACAGGTAGGTCCACCTTCGCGCGGTCCTGCACAGCAGAAAGCAGTGAAGGAGAAAGCAGCGAAGGAGAAAGTAAAGAAGGAGGATGCAAAATCGCGAAAAGAATTTATGAAGAAAGTGGAACAGCAGAAAGCATTAAAGGAGAAAGCGGCAAAGGAAGCACAGAAGAAAGGGGCACAGCAGAAAGCAGCAAAGGACAAAGCAGCAAAGGACAAAGCATTAAAGGAGAAAAAGGAGAGAGCAGCACAGCAGAAAACACAGCAGAAAGGACAGTAGGGGGGCGGTAATCCCGGAGAAAAGAGAGCATTATCGGCTGGTAATTCGTCCCTAGATCAGGAACACCGTAGCCCTGGAGGACTATCCTCCAGGGCTTTCATTTTCGATCGACTGAACGGTTGAATGGGGTTACCTAAATTGGGTTCGTGAAGACAAGACATCGTGTATATTGTCAGAGAAGTGATTACAATGCCAGAAATTGATGGTCAACGTTTCACGGAGTGAACCGATGGACTCTCCTGGCCACATCGCTATGAAATTCATCTCCAGGCTCAGGTTGGCCACTTTTGTCGTATCTGTTTCCCTGTTCGGAGTTACGTGCGGTAGCTCACTTGCTCAGGATCCAGATGCGGACGCAGACATCCAGCTCCAGGGAGACGGGGCGCAATCCCAGACGAGGTCGATCGTCGCGAACGCCGGCGACAATGTGACGTTCGAGATCTTTGCGACTGGCCTTTCCAATACGGTAGGGCTCACGGCGAACTTTACGATGAGCGATGCCGGGGCTGTCACTGAGATAACCGGCGAAAGACAACTCGGCTACGACTCCCCGCCAAACCCCGTTACCTGGGATGGCTCTGAGAACTTCACATTCAATGAGAGCACCGAAAGTGTGTTCGACGAGGATAACACCGGGGCGCTAAAGCTTGCCGGATTAGTGCATCTCCGTTTGTCCGCCTTCACCTCCCTCGCGGTGTCCCTGAACGACGTCGTCCTGAGTTTTCAGGACGGCTCGGAAACGACGATTCCTCTCAACATCCCGTTTGTAATCTTCAGTCCTGGGAATATCCCCAAGGCGTTTGACGCGGACCTGAAGAGGGGTTCTCTGATAAACGACAGCGTGCACCAGCGCAGGGTGAACCCGGGTGCGAGGATCGGGGCGCACATCTTTCTCGGAGGGATTACCGAGGCGACCGAGATTGAGATTCAGGCGCAGTTGGACCGCGAACAGATCCTGGGAGGGTACACCCTGTTTTTCCCCCGGGCCCCTTTCCGGGTCGTAGTTCCAGAACTTCCAGCGGCCCCCGTTTCCGATGAAAGTCGCGCATCGGTAAGCTTTCTGCCTTCTGCTACGAAAGAAGTGGAAGCCAGGGGCGGCGGCGGCCAGACCGTCCGCATAGGACTGGACGCAACGGGGTTCTCCAATACGGTCGGTCTGACGTTCACGTTCGCCCTCGACAAGCGTTTCGCGCTTGCAGATGTCACAGGCGAGAAGGGACAGGGCTATGATTTTCCGCCCAACCCTGTATCCTGGCAGCTGAACACGAAAGAGATCGTGTTTGACCAGGGGACCGTATCCGCATTCGATGAGGGCGAGCCGCTGAATGTCTTGAAACGGGTCGGATCCCTGGACCTTTTGCTCAAGGACGAATTTCGCACCTTCACGATTACGCTGACCAGCGTGAAATTCTCCTTCCAGGACGGTTCCGAAGAGGTCGTTACCCCCAACGTCCGCCTGGTCGTCAACCGACGGGGCACTGCGATTGAAAACGTGGATCAAACCACGATCAGGCTGAGGCTGACGGTCCCCGAAAGCGCCAGCCAGGTGCCTCCGGCGAACGCGCTGGCCGGGTCGATATGGTTTTTGGCCCGAGACCAGTTCCGGGGGACGCAGATCACCTTCTCAGAGGTCACCTTCACCGATCCCGCCGATGTCCTCGCGTCTGAAACCATTTTCCCCGATGTAACCCTGGTGATCGACTCCTGGGTCACCGATGTCCCGGTGGCTACTGTGCGTCCCGCGGCCGAGGCCGTTACAGATACCCGGGCGGTGATTACAGGCGAATTCGACAAACCCGGGATCGTCACGGTCGTTTACAGTGAAGACCCCAACAACCTGGACAGGAGCGTAGAGTTGGTCGATGAGATGACGCGCTTCCGGCTCGTGATCGAAGGCCTCACACCCGGAACGCGTTACTTCTTCCAGGCCAAATCGCTGAGCGCCCAGGGCGAATCCGATTTCTACCCGTCCACTACGGCCCTTTTCGTCACGAAGAATCAGGACACCCGGCCTCCGCGCATTCTGGAGGGCCCGGGACTCCTTGGAAGAACTCAAACAGAAGTTAGAATAGGATTCGAGCTGGATGAGGCCGCGACCTCTCAGATCGCCTATGGGGCCGCCGCGGACGCCCTGGACACCTCCGCTGCAGGTCCGGCCGACCCCACCAAGTCTCACGAGGTCGTCGTCTCTGGTCTAAACCCCGGCGAGGAGGTTTTCTACAGGGTCACGGTAACGGACCTGAACAACAACGCGTTCGAATCGACTGTGCTCAGCTTCAGAACGTTGGATGCTGTCGATACCCGCCCCCTTGAAGTCCTTGGAAGGCCTTCTTCGTTTTCTTCCTTCGACCGGGCCAACGTCCAATGGCGAACCAGCAGGCGGAGCAACAGTGCCATCTTCTACAGTCTGGACAAAGACGCAATCGATGCGCTGACCGTCGACGTACTCACCAAAGCTATTTTACAGGACGAAGACGAGGACGAAGATGAAGCGGGGATCGATTCGGTCACCGTCGACGAAGCAGTGCGCCTCCACCAGATCTCCCTGGCCAACCTTCCGGTCGACACCACGCTCTACGTCAGGGTCCGGTCCGCAGACGTGAGCGGAAACGCTGTGGTTTCACCCCCTTTCACGATCGTTACCACGTCGGTCGAGGACGACGTTCCCCCGATATTCGTGCGACCGCCCGGTGTGCTGTTTATCAGCGACACCGAGGCTAAAATCTTCGCGAAGGCGAACGAGCCCACCACGATGGACATCCAGTATGCAACGACCCCCGATGTCTATGAAGACGACACAGGCACGGTGGGCATCCTGGAGTCGACGACCGATCCCAGGCGTCTACACACCTTCTTCCTTACGGGTCTGACTTCAGGCACAGAATATTTCTACAAGATCAAGGCGACAGACTTCGCAGGCAACGGACCCACGACGAACACGGGCCAACTCTCCTTCGTCACACGCACAGAGCCAGACGCCGAGGGGCCGCGGGTCTTCGGACATCCCATCCCCGTCGGCATCACCAACAACTCGGTCATCATCATTTGGAGAGCCAACGAGGTCCACTCCGCGGAAGTCATCCTCAATAAAGAGGCAATTGGCGGCGGCGCGAAACAGGCCAACGACGATTCCATTGTCGTGGAAGGCGCCAGGCTCCGGAAGAGAAGGGGCGTGAGCGTGGGCAATCTGGAGCCTGGAACGACTTACCGCTTCAAGGTCCGGATGACCGATCCGTTCGGCAACACGAGCCTGAGTGAACACGCCCTGATGGTGTTCACGACACGGGCGGCTGACGATGTTGACGACGAGGCCCCGGTGATCGTGAAAGGCCCGGTCGTCCGGAACATCACCTCGGAATCGGCCAGGGTGAAATGGCTCCTGAACGAGCTGTCTGACTGTCGGATCAGCTGGGCAACAGACGCGGAGTTTGGCGCCACCGGCGAGTACACGAGCACCATCGAGGAGGCCACGAGCGGGATCGTTTGCTCCATCGCCCTGACCGACCTGACTGAGGATACGGAATATCACTTCGGGGTCGAATCCGCGGACAACGTTGGGAACGTAGTCAAGACAGATCCCGCCGGGGGGATCCTGGGGCTGAGCTTTGATCACACCTTCCGCACGCGACCTGCGGCGGCAGCCGTGGCGCCGTCGATCATCGAAGGCCCGGTCGTGGACATCAAGGACGACTTCGTCATCATCAGATTCAGGACCGATCAGGACGCCACCTCTCTGGCCGAAGTCGGCGCGCTCCCCGCTTCGAAACTGGCCCTGCAGGGTGACGTTCCGGTGTTCGGGGAAGCCTCTCAGATTGTCGTGGAAAACACAGATGAACTCGCGACGGATCACAGCGTGGAGGTCACGGGGTTGACTCCTGGGCAGCAGTATGTCTTCCAGGTCACGTCGACGAACGCGGCCGGGCTGGAGGTCACCAGCACCGATCCCCTCACCAAGCTCCAGGTCCCGGGAGGGTTCGGGAGCTTCACGACCGACACCGATCCGGACACGCAGTTCCCTGTGATTACTGCGGCCCCGAAGGTCGTGGCCTCTACGACGTCGAGTCTGACGATCGAGTGGGGCACGGACGAGAACAGCAACAGCCAGCTCAGTTTTGGGGACTCGGAGGACGACCTCGGCGATTCGGAGATCTCCGGCGACAACGTGACGACACACCGGGTTGTGCTCACAAAACTGACCGCTGGAACCACCTACGCCTATCAGGCCGGGGCCACGGATGTCTCTGGAAACGGGGCTACGCTGAGCAAGGTCGCCTTCGGCAGTACGCCGTCAGACATAGACATCTCCGCGCCAGTCATCTCGGTGGACGCGAGTGTGATCTACAAGAATGACCGACAGGCTACGATCGGCTGGGAGACGAGCGAGGCCGCCGACGCAGAGGTCGCCTTCGGAACGTCCGAGGAGAGCCTCGACCAGATACGAAACGATCCCGACTTCAACACGGCACATACCATCACGCTCACGAACCTGGACGCGGATCAGCTCTACTATTACCGGGTGTCCTCCAAGGATCAGAGCAACAACGGTCCCGTGAGCAGTGATATCCTCTCGTTCCAGACCGACGCCGATCCCGACGTCACCTCGCCCGTCATCAGCAACGTCGTCGCCACGCCTGGCGACAGCACGGCCACGATCACGTGGGACACCGACGAGGTCTCCGACAGCGCGGTGTTGTTCGGCGCTGCGGGCGGATCTCTCGACTTCAACGTCGGGGACGCCTCGGACGTCACGAGCCACGTCCTCATCCTGACCAACCTGACGCCTGACACAGACTACTCCTTCCAGGTGGAGTCGGTCGATCGTGCCGGGAACCCTCCTTCCGAAGGCACAGTCACTGCCTTTAAAACGTTCGCGGCGGGTGCAGTTCCTGCGCCGGATCCCCCTGATCAGCCCACAGCGACAGAGGGAAGCGGAATCGTCAGCCTGGCGTGGGAGGCGAGTGCCTCTTCGGGCGTCGTCGGCTACATCGTGGAACGGGAAGCCGGAGACGGGAGTTTCAGTCCCATCGCCACCCTCGGCGTGGCCACGAGCTATGTGGACAACAACGTCGATAACGACGTGTCCTACAGCTACCAGATCCGCTCCCTCGCAGCCCAGCAGCTTTCGGGCGATCCCTCCCTTGCTTCGGACGTCGTGACTCCGGCGGTCGACAAGGGTCTGGATACCCCGACGCTTGCGCTGATCCAGGGTGACCCACTCAGCCCGACGATCGTGATCAACAACAGCTCCGGAAGTGGATTGTCCTACACGTTCCACCTGGCCTCGTCCAGCGACTACTCGGATGCCCTTTCCCTCGAAGCCGGACTCTCGGCCGGGGCAGGCACCGGATCGGGCGATCCAGCCGGTGTGACCGCGTGGACCGTGGACAGGACCCTGGAGGACGGCACCACCTACTACTACCGGGTCAAGGCCGGCGACGGGACGTTCGAAAGTGCCTTCCTGGAGGGCCAGATTACCGTCGACGCGACTGCGGCCGAATTTCCCGGTGACCTGGACGGTGACTTTAAGGTCGGCTTCTTCGACTTTCTGGGCTTCGTGGGTGCCTTCGAAAAGTCTCCAGGCGACTCCGGATTCGACCTGGCCGCCGATCTGACCGGAGATGGTGCGGTCGGGTTCTTCGACTTTCTTGCCTTAATAGGGCTCTTCGACAAACAGTACGTCAAAGGTGAGAGCGGCACGAAACCGGTGGCCGTGGTAAAAACCTACGGCATAGACGTCGACACCAAACTGCAGCTCGTCAGAAGGCCTTCATCCTCTACGCAGAGTAAGGAGTTCATCGCCGACATCACGGTTTCGAATACCCACAACCTGAAGGGGTATGGAGTGACTGTGAAGTACGACCCGGATCACCTCAAGTTCATCTCGGCGACGGACGGCGGGCAGGGCATCCTCAAACAGGATGGGCGTCTCGCTGAGATCTTCGGAGTGCTCAGACACGTCTCGGAGGAGGGCGAGGTCCTAGTCGCAAGCGCGATGACACAGGGCTCGCCCGTCGCAGGGGATGGGATCGCGGCGCGGCTCCACTTCGAGATCCTGGATGGTAATCCCAGAGGAGGCCTGATCGAGATCGTGGAAGGCCTCCTGATCGACGACAAGCTGGGAGTGAACGCCGCTCAGAACCTTGGCGCCAGGCTCTCTCTCGTCCCGGACGAGTTCGCACTGGAGCCCAACTTCCCCAACCCCTTCAACCCCGAGACGACGATCCAGTATGCCGTCCCGGAGGCGGGTCGCGTCTCCATCCGCGTGTATAACATCCTCGGTCAAGAGGTCGCCACGCTCGTCGATGAGGACCACCTGGCCGGGTACTACGTCCTGCGCTGGGGCGGGTTGGATGCACAGAACCGACCGGTTGCGAGCGGGATCTACCTCACCCGGATGGCGGCGGAAGGCTTCCAGCAGATCCACAAGATGCTCCTGCTCAAGTAGTCCTGACTTGTTTCGCGCTGGCTCGAAGGCTCTCACCCAATTTTCCACGCGCGTGGAAAATTGGGTTGAAGGTGCAAATCCTTGAAAAAGCAGCCTTGACAAAGGGACTAATATGAACTATATTTTGAACTATTCTGAATAGAAATATGAACTATAAGGATAGGTCAATGAAATCCATTACGATTCACGGGCTGGATGATTCTCTGGACGACAAGATCCGGAGCAAGGCTGATTCGGCTGGCCAGAGCCTGAACAAGACGATCAAGCGGTTACTGAGAGAGGCTCTCGGTTTGGTTGAGCAGCCGCCTGATCGCAAGCTGGATTTTCAGGATCTTTTTGGGTCCTGGTCCCAGGTGGATCTCGAAGCGTTCGGTCGTGCGACCGGAGACTTTGAAACCGTCGATCCCGAGGACTGGAAATGAAGTCCATCCTTCTGGACACGAACGCATATGCACGGTTCCTGAGCGGCGACGAACGCGTTCTCAACGTGCTGGGTGATGCGGAAACCGTCTACCTCTCGGCGATCGTGATGGGCGAGCTTTTCGCAGGCTTCAGAAGTGGGAGCAAGTTTCGGGAGAACCGAGCTCAACTTTCCCGCTTCCTTCAGAAGCCCACGGTTCGTGTGCTCCCGATCGGTGGGGAAACGGCCGAGGTGTTCGGCCAGGTTAAGGATACGCTTAAGCGGGCCGGTAGTCCTATCCCGATGAACGATGTCTGGATTGCCGCCCAGGCCATCGAAACCGGATCCGTGATCGCCACCTTCGATGAACATTTTAAGAAGGTCCCAGGTCTCCGACTCTGGGATGTCCTGAATTGAGGTCAAGCGTAAAACTTGATTGATCGTGATTGCTCACGCACAAGCTACATTAAGCCCGGCCCCCTCAGAAGGGAGCCGGGCTTTTCGCGTCTGCACAAGATCGGTTGAATCAGATGCGGGGACAGGGATTGCGGTGGGCGGTCTGAGTTTATCGCGGCCCTTCAGGCCGCACCACGTTATGAACTTCGTGACCCGAGGGGGCGCTGCCCTCGGTAAAGGGATGACGCACCGTTGGCGCTAAGGCAGCTCGAGAGGGGTCAGCTGCTCGATGTCGGCGGCACTGTCACTTTGCATCGCCTGCCAGAGATCCCAGTCGCTCTGCAGGCCGAGCCAAAAATCAGCGGGCATGCCAAGGACGCGAGCAAGTCGCAGTGCCGTGTCGGGCGTTACCGAACGGCGCCCCTTGATGATCTCGTTGAGCCGGGGAAAGGACACGCCCAGTCGAGCGGCGAAGGCGGTCTGTGTAATCCCCAGGGGTTCAAGGAACTCGGCGCGAAGCATCTCTCCTGGGTGCGTCGGTGGGCGGTCGGTCGGCAGCCGACGCTCAGCGAGCCGAGCCCGCCCCTTAGTGGTAGTCCGTGATTTCGACATCGAAGGCATGACCCTCCTCCCAATGGAAACAGATACGGTACTGGTCGTTGATTCGGATGCTGTATTGACCCCGTCGGTCCCCGCGCAGTCGCTCGAGCCGGTTTCCCGGGGGTATCGAGAGGTGGTTCGCGTCGCGGACACGATTGATCTGATCCAGCTTGCGCCGGGCAACCGGCCACAAGGACGACGGACACGCCGAACGCGCAACGCGTGTATCCCGACCGTCAAAGATATCTTCCGTGGCCTTGTCGCGAAAGGAATTTATCACGTATCATACTATAACGGATAACGGTATTCGTGTCAAGGCTGCAGTGCATCGGAGGATCTGCTGCCTTGGGGGCGAGATTATCGCTGAATTTGCATCATTCTCTGGGGGTTGGCTGACGGGCAGGGCGATGCAAAGTTATCGCGGCCCTTCAGGCCGCACTGCGTTTATGTACTTCGCGACCCGAGGGGGCGCTGCCCTCGGTAAAGGGATGACGCGCCGTTGGCGCTGAAAGGCCGTCGTTCGTCGATCGTCGTTCGCAACTTGGCCCCGTCAGGGTTTCGGGTTGCCAAAGAAGCCGTATATATGTATACTTATGCACATACTAAGGAGATGTCGTCTATGGCTAGAACCAAACGCGCCCAGATTCTTATGGAACCCGCCGAATACCGGCAGCTCGAAATCCGGGCCGCACGCGAAGGGGTATCCGTCGCCGAGTTGGTGCGTGATGCCGTCCGTGAGCGCTACCTGAAGGTGCCGCCCCGGAAAGCCGAAGCTGCAGCCGGCATCATGAATCTTCCTGTCGTCGACTGGCAGGATATCGACCGGGAGGCCGAGGAGGCGCACGATGCCGGCGTCCGCTGATACTCGCGTCTTCATCGACACCAACATCTTCCTCTACGCTGCCGGTAGCGAACATCGCCTCAAAGTTCCTTGTGGCGACATCCTCACCCGTATCGGAGACGGAGACCTCGACGCGGTGACCAGCATCGAAGTCGTCCAGGAACTGCTCTACGTTCTCTCCCGCCGGAACCTCAGGGTCGAAGGACTCCGTCTCGCAGCCGATGTAATGGACCTGTTCCCCGATCTGCTGTCCGTCACCGGTGCTGACATGCGAGGCACCTGCCGCCTCCTCGAGGATCATCCCGACCTCCCGGTGCGAGACGCCGTTCACTGCTCTGTCATGTCGGGCCACGGCATCACTCGCATCATCACTGTAGACACCCATTTCGACTCCGTCCCGGGCATCCAACGCATCGATCCTGCAGACCAGCCATCTAACCTGGACTGAGCACTCCGCAAGTTCGGCTAATTCACCGCCTCCGCAATCCCAAATCCGCAATTCGCAATTGACCCACTTCACGAGCCGCCTGGCCAAGTCCCCTCCTGGGAGGGGTGCCCGTTCGCCTGGGGCGGAGGTGCCTCAAGAAAGGCGTGCGACTGGCTGGGCGGGGTGGGTCATATCGCGGCCCTTCAGGCCGCACTGCGTTATGTACTTCGCGCACCCGAGGGCGCTGCCCTCGGTAAAGGGAGGACGCGCCGTTGGCGCTGGAAGAACAGGATCGCGTCAATTATCGCTCATCACCGGGATCACTCAGATCGGATTCTACGAATGCCTCGCTGAGTAGATCTGCGACGCCGAGCTGCTCCGCCCAGTCTTTCAAGTAGTGGACGTCAGGTTCCGAACCCTTCAGCAGCCCAAGAACATCCCGCCACTGTCGATCGGAGACGCGGTCTCCCTTCTCGTACCGCACCAGTTTCTGAAAAATCAGATCCTCTCGAGAGGCCAGCGGAATGGACGACCCGTCCTGCAGAGTCATCAGGTGTGTCCTTCCGAGCTCCCGGATGGTATGTGGATCGCGTCCGGCCACGAAGATGTCGACTTTCTGGACCGTTTCATTGTGGACGATGTTGAACGAAGACGATCGTTCGATCGCTCTCCTTACATCTTCCTCGTCCAGGTCCGCGACAATGTCGATATCGTTCGTGGACCTGGGTTCGCCATACAGAGAGCTCGCGATAGACCCACTTACGAAGAACCGGATTCCCAAATCGGAGAGAATCCGGCCAACATCGTTTATGACCTTTATCGGATCGGGCTGATTCATCGGTTTATGGGGACCATCCGAACAGGGCGGAGACGATCTTTTCGTCGAGAAACGTTGCCGCCCAGCGAGCACTCAATTCGGTCTCATCCGCATCGGGGTACCTCTCCCGGAGGCCTTGCAGACAAAGCATCTTGCAGGTGCGGTTGAGGTCCCTGACCCGGCGCAGCTTCTCGTCCGCGGACATCCGTCCGTAAGCCTCGAACATCAGGCGATCGACGGCTTCCGTCGTATCTGCTGACTGCGGTCGATAGTTGCCCACGCTTCCCTCGCTGGGTGCGATTCATTGTCCCCGGATTCTGATTGTCGTCGGGCCGTGCCGGTGCTCGGACCCTCCCCCTTGACAATTATGACTAATCAGACTAAGTTTAATAGATCAAATCGATACCCTAACTTCATTGGAGGATTCCGTGAAACTCGTGAGCGTGCACGAGGCCAAAACCCAGCTGTCCGCCCTCCTTGCGGGAATCGAGCGCACCGGCGATGAGGTCGTCATCTGCCGACACCGCAAGCCGGTTGCCAGTCTCGTTCCGTACCGCAAGCGGACCCGACTCGATCCGCACCCCCTTGCGAAGGAGGCAGTCGTCAACTACGATCCGACCGAACCAATGAGTCCGGCCGAGTGGCCTTCTGAAGATGCGGAGGGGTAGGGTCGTGCTTCTCGATACCTGTGCGATCCTGTGGCTGGGCCAGGGAGGCGGACAGCTGTCTCAGGACGCCTTGACCCGAATAGACGACGCACCGGTTGTCTACGTCTCCGCGATCTCCGGATTTGAGATCGGGATCAAAGTCGCCAAGGGCAAACTCACTCTACCGTCGCGTCCGGCAGAGTGGCTTGCCACCATCCTGGAACACCACGACCTCCGGGAACTTCCCGTCGACCTGGCCGCCGCGGTGCGCGCCACGGAGCTCCCCGCGATCCATGCCGACCCTGTCGACCGGATCCTGATCGCCACGGCTGAAACCCACAGCCTACCCGTCGTAACCGGCGACGCCGTCTTCGCGCGTTATGGGGTTGATGTGATCGCCTGACCATTCGGAACCGTCTACTAGGTTCGTTCACAGCCGTGCCGAATCGAAAAAGTCATTTCTGATTGAGCAAAACACGTACAGAAATCCCGCCGGAGGAGTCATCCAGCGGGACAAAAGAACCCTGTTCAAGCCAGTGGAGAGACCACGTTCACAGAGGGCAATGTCTCAGATCGATACCTCTTTGTAATCACCCGGAACAATCTTGTCCACAGCCGTTCGGATGTCATCAACTCGCGGTTGGATGCGTGGCCACGAAGCTGAAAGAAGAACGATGATCGCGAGCTGTCTATCGGACAGATTCTGTTGATATCGGAGGCTTTGGTCTGTAGAGATCAAGAGTTGATATCCATCCTTCTCGCTTGCCGCAATCAATTCGCTATTTTGCAGGTTGAACCATCCTCGCTCAAAGGCCGTATCGACGGAGTGATCGGCAAGGTATCGTCGAAGAGGAACGGGAGTGCCCTGATCAAATAGAATCCTCACGTATCAACTGAATCTGCTAGCGCCTTCACTTCGTGATCGAGCACGGTTTCTACCTGCGATCGTTCTATGCCAGGGAACCATTCGAGAAACTGCTCAATCGACGCGCCATCTTTGAGATTCTCGAAAAGCGCGGATACGGGGACCCGTGTTCCTCGAAATATCCAGGCCCCGCTCACCTTTTTCGAGTCGCGCTCAACCGCATCGCAATTCTGCCAATCCGCCATAAATCACTCCACGATCCATCCGTCCAGCATAACGCCAGTGAATCAAGGGTGTTACGATAATATAGCGCGATTCGTTCCAATAAACAAGCTGGCAAGGTTTAGGCTGGGCGTGTCCCGGTATGCTTTAAGCTGGGGCAC
This sequence comes from Candidatus Latescibacterota bacterium, assembly GCA_965248435.1. Taxonomy (GTDB): domain Bacteria; phylum Latescibacterota; class UBA2968; order UBA2968; genus CBDFJH01. The sequence continues at coordinate 2,464,716 of OZ252100.1, read as the reverse complement.
GGTTCAAGCCAGGGAGCCGTGCTTTTCGCGGTCTGCACCCACGCGTCAGGTCATTCACATTTTCAATCTTCCAGGTTTTTGGCCGAAAGCGAGCTTCTATGAGGCGATGCATCATCGGGCCAACGGTCCGCGATGGGTAGGGGATCCGGAACACAAGATGAATCAGTGTGCGGGACAGGGATTGAGGCATGGCGATATGAAGTTATCGCGGCCCTTCAGGCCGCACGCCGCTACGTACTTCGCGACCCGAGGGCGTTGCCCTCGGTAAATGGATGACGCGCCGTGGCGCTGAAAGGCCGTCGTTCGTCGATCGTCGTTCGCAACCTAAAGACGGTTGGCAATCAGCAGTGTACCGCTTAAGGAAGTTTTCGCCAAGCCAGTTCGACCATTCTCGTGTTGCGTGATCGTATACTCAATAAGTTGCCCTGCCGTTCACTTCGGCCCCCAGTAGATCCGCAGACTTGAGGCCATGTCATTGAAGCCGTCAAGTCCTTGACCAGGTAACCCGGGCAGGCATCTTTCTTAGATCCTCGATATAGAAAGCCCGATCCCAAGGAGTAAGGGACCGGGCTTCTTTGGTTGAACCGCGAACCGACTCATCCTTCCCGATCACCATCAGTGTTTGCGGAGGAGTTTGTCGCTCATGACCGCGGCGCAGGGGACAAGCATCATTTTGCCGGGCAAGCTCATTCCGCTTTGGTGTTCGCTCGAAGGAAAGCCGTGTAGCCCGCTTCATCGAGTGCACCGGCTGCCAGTTCCAGAACGGCCTGAGCCGCGTCCTCTTCTGTGGCGGTGAAGCGACACCCGTTCAACTCCAGAAACAGGACGCCGACCAAAAAGCCAGTGCGCTTGTTGCCGTCAACAAAAAAAGGATGGTTGTCGAGGATACCCGCCGTGTAGGCAGTCGCCATGTCGATGGTGTCCGGTTTTTCCGTATAAGCGTAAGACTGCCGCGGCCGCGCCAGGGCGGATTGCAGCAAGCCTTCCTCACGTAAGCCCGCCGCGCCGCCGTGCAGAGCCATCAGGCGGTCGTGCAGCAGCAGCGCGTCTTGCTTCTCGATCCAGACCGGTTCGTTCACTTGGCCAAAGCATGCAGCGCGTTGCGGTAGCGGCCAATAATGTCTTCGGCCTTCGCCATCTTCTTTTCAAAAGCGGGATCGTAGGGCGAAAGCTGGTAGCCACCGTCCGGCCCTTCGATCAGGTACAAGGGTTCCCCGTCTTTCGTACGCAGCCGGTTGATGACTTCCTTCGGCAGGACGACCCCGAGCGAGTTGCCGAATTTGCGGACCTTGAGTTCAATCATGAAGAGCACCCTCCCGTGGAGTTATTACTATAGTAATAACATTCGAGCCGTTTGGCAAGAGCTTTACCGGGGTTTTACTATCGACCGATTCGGCTGGGATTGATCTACTCAATCTAGTGGGCTTTGGAGAATAAGACGGCCCTCCCTTACACATCCCTTGTCTTGTGTTCAGACCAGTTCTCGTTCTGGCAACGTGTTGTTAGTTCCGGGCATGACCTTGACAAAATTAGTAAGAAATCCTACCTTTAAAGTAGGAATCGCTGTGGGAAACAAAAAGTAAGGAGCCGGTATGAAGGCAAAACTCTCGTCCAAAGGTCAGGTAACCGTGCCCAAGTCCTGCCGCGAAAAGCTTGGGTTGAAAACCGGCACAGTGCTGGATTTCGAAGCAGTGGAAGGGGTTCTGGTGGCGCGGAAGGTTCAATCCGAAGATGTCTTTCACAAGTGGCGTGGACAAGGCAAACTGCCGAAGGGACTTGCGGTAGACGATTATCTACGGGCTGTACGGGAATGATTTCAGCTCTAGACAGTTCGGTGATCCTCGACGTCGTTGCAGACGATCCTGATTTCGCCATTGCCTCGGAAAAAGCTCTGCGCGTCGCATTATCGGAGGGGCTGCTCCTGGTATGTGAGTGCGTTCTGGCGGAAATTTATCCAGCCTTTGGTGCCAGAGCCGTCTTTGAAGAGTTTCTCAGGGACTGGCAGCTCGAGTTCAGGCCATCTTCACCAGAAAGCGCAATCCTCGCGGGGGAGCTCTTCTCCGCACACCTCCATCGAGGAGGCAGGCAAGGCAGAGTTGTAACGGATTTCCTCATAGGGGCTCACGCTCAGACTCACGCCGATAGACTCGTCGCGCGGGATCGCGGGTTCCTGCGCGACTATTTCAAAGATCTCACGGTGATTGATCCCGCAGAGCAAAGCTAGATATTGCCCGAATGGCCCGTGCCTGCCCCCCCCGCACGCTTGAAGCGGGGGATCCGCCTATCGCGGCCCTTCAGGCCGTACTGCGTTATGTACTTCGCTGCCCGAGGGCGCTGCCCTGGGTAAAGGGAGGACGCGCCGTTGGCGCTGGAAGAGGGCCACATCGGGCCAAAGCGCGAGCGTGACGGCCGGGATCGGTTGACAACGGACAGAGGATGGTCTATCATAATCCGAGAAGAAGGATCCAATCTGTGCCTGTTTTCGAATAGACGCTGAAATTCTCACATCCGATCGGTGGAAAGGCGTTTGTTGCGAAGATCGATCACAATCACCGTTCTGATACTCGTCTACTCCGAGGTCTCAGCGGGGCCACCCACGGACGTGGTGGGTGAGATCGAGGGGATAAGCTGGATGGTGGAGCACTATCCTCCGTTCAACTACAAGGATGAGGCGGACGGGAAATTGAAGGGGATTACCGTCGACGTCCTGATGAGGATGTTCGTGAAGGTGGGCGTGAACCTCGGGCGGGAGGACTTGAAGCTTCTTCCCTGGCCGCGCGCTTACCAGTATCTCCTCGGGCGGCCCGGCACCGCGCTGTTTTCGATGACCTACACGGCGGAGCGGCTCGAGCAGTTCCGTTTCGTGGGTCCGATCATCCCCACGCGGGTCTCCGTGATCTGTCCAAAATCGAAGGCGATCGAGATCTCTGAGCCGACAGACCTGAACGGGCTCCGTATCGGCACGGTTCGAGACGACATCGGCGAGCAGCTCGTCCTCGCCCTCGGGGTGCCCGAGAAGGCCCTCGCGCGAAACAAGTCAGCGCTCAATCTCGTGCGGATGCTCGCGGTTGGCCGGCTGGATGCGATCGCTTACGCGGAAGATATCGCGAGGTTTCAGATGATGGAGGCGGGAATGGATCCGGAGGATTTCGAGTCGGTCCACGTCCTGCAGAAATCACACATGGGATACGCCTTCCACAAAGAGACCGACCCACGCATTCTCGAGCCCCTCCAGAAGGTGCTCGACGAGCTCCGAGAGGACGGAACCGTCGACCGCATCTACTCCACCTACAAGGATCGGGAGGCTTCCGAAACGCCGGAACCCACCAAACCGTAGGGCCGCTTCTACTCCTCCACGTCTCTCCGTCGGACTTTGTGCTTGTCGAGCAGCTTCTGCAGGCGCCCAGACGCTTCGAGCTTTCCGATTCCCTTATCCACGATCCTTCGCAGGCGCTCCCCCTCCTCGTTTCTGGAAAACAGCATATGGAATCGCGTGGGTCCGAGACCGGGAACTTGCGCGTAGCCTAGATTCTTGTCGGCGAGAAAGTCCATCCCGACCACTGAAAATCCCGCAAACACCTCCAGCCAATCCGGGAACAGATCGCTTCGGTCGTTGTGCACGTGGCGAACGAGGACCTCCTGGTGCTTCACGAAGTAGTCGATGTCGTCCTTGGACAGGTGGAAATCGGAGTAGTTGTAACCGCTGACGCCGCTGATCCGGTGACGTTTCAGATCTCCCGGACCCCAGATGTCGAGGCCATCGGGATGATATTTCTTCGAGTAGAAGTAGTAGGGGGCGACCGCATAGTAGGGCCGTGAGTAGTGATACTTCCCCGCCCGCTCCTCGCTGTAGGTCGCATCCAGTGCGACCTGGACCTTCATTCCGTCTTCGACCTCCCGCAGACAGCGCTTCCAGGGCCGCATGCTGATCTCGTATCGCACGCCCGCCGCGTCCAGGACCTCGCTGATGACATCGATCGAGAATCCCACGGCGCGATCCGTCTTCCGGCCGTCCTCACGCTCGAAGTAGATGTAGGGGGGCCATTCGCCCGAGTCGCCGCAGACGCCGAGGTTTTCCGGGCCTTGATCTTCGCCGGATGCCTGAGTCGAGAGCAACCCGATCGCTGCAAACAGTATTGTTGCCAGAAAATAGTTCTTTATACCCCCCCGCGAAATGGTTTGTGGACGGGTCCTCGTGCGGCTCGATCGACGCAAGATAGGATGATTTCCCGCACGAGACAAAAAAAATCCCGATCTCCTCAATAGAGGAAACCGGGTTTTAGACTTTCGCGGTCTGCGGTCCTCTTCAGAAATCGAACCGCATCCCCAGTACCACCGCCGATTCATCGCCCGCCTGCTTCACCTTCGTCGATTTTCTGAAAAACTCGACCCAGACAATGAAGTGCTCATCGAAGCGGTGTTCGCCCCCGCTGATCACGTAGATTTCATCCATGTCGGGGTCCAGGCCGTCGTCCTTTTTCGTTACCGCGAGTCGGAGGCGATCTTTGGGCGACAGATCGTAATCCACGGCGCCGCTGTAGAGCTTGTCGGTTCTGGCGGATGATCTTTCGAAGCGCTGGAACACACCCGCCACCTTCACCGATCCCGCGCCGTAGGACGCCGAGACGCCGAAGAGGCCGTCGTGAAACGGCGAGTTCACGTAGCCGAAGTGCAGGGCCGCGCCCCGATCCCTGATCGATGCCGTGATCTCCACGCGCTCGTCGATCGATTCGCCCTGCGTGTCCGCATCGTTCAGCTCGATGAGCAGGCCGCCATGGAGCGGACCCTTAGCCGGCGTAAGATAGAGCAGCGCGTTCGACACGAACAGATCGCCGAACACGACCGCGTCGCTGTAGTGGCTCCGGTGACGGTCCAGCTCGTCGTCGATCACATCGTAGTACTGGCCGTAGTGCCGCCCGATGGCCAACGTCCCGAGCCGTCCCCCGATGCCGACGTGCACCTGCCGCAGCTCGTTGTTATCGCTGCGGACCGCGCCGTCGCTCTGGCCGTCGTTTGACGACATCCGTCGTTCATACTTGTAGTAGCCCCACAGGGTCTCCGACAGGTCGACACGTCCCTTCAAACCTACGCGTGAGTAGCCGTCGTCCATCCGCCGCACGGCGTCGCCGCCTTCGGCGGAGCGGAAGATCACCTCGGGCCGAAGGCTCGCGTAGATATTTACCATCTCGTTCACTTCGTACGCACCGGTTTGGGAAGCACCCAAGTGCACAAGCAGCAGCGGCACGATCCATTTCCTCATCAGCTGTCTCCGCTGGATCAGTGGAAGTTGAAAAGTCGCACAGGAACCTTAGGACAGGTCCAGGTAAGAGTCAACTGTCATCGGCCCGCTCTATAACTCTTTCCTAATCAGATCGATCAACTCCCGCGGCGCGAGGATCTGGATGTCACCACACAAACGACTTGGGAAATGCCTGCGGTTGCCGGTCACGAGGGGCACGCCAGCCGACGCTGCAACCTCGAGGAAGGGCAGGTCTTCCGGATCGGGCAGCGCGACGTCCAGGGGCGCCGCGGTGATGGGGTCCGAAAGATTCAAAAGAAGCTCGAGCACACGATCAACATCGTCGGACGGCAGCCCCAACTCGGGGCGGTGGATGACGGCCCGATACTCGTCGGCCAGACGCGGGTCCGCGCAGAGTGTAATTTGACCTTCCAGCGCGAGGTCCAGAATCCGGCCGCACGGACCGGCTGCACTGAGCAGGCCCGATACGACCACGTTCGTGTCGAGAACGACTTTCACTTACGCCTTCGCTTCTTCCCCGAAGACCGCTCCTTGCGGCTGCGAGCGACGAGCTCATCCACATGGTCCGCCGCCATCAGGTCCTTTCCTTCGCCACGGGCGCTTGCCCGAATGCGATCGAGCGCAGAACGCGCCCGGGCGCGGCGGACCGCGATCAGCTCGGCCTCGAGGTTGCCTGCATCGATGGCCGTAAGCAGCCCCACTGGTTTTCCGTTCGCCGTCAGGACTACCTCTTCGTCAGCAGACAGGTCTTTACGCAGCTCAGCCGTTTTCAGGCGCAGCTCACGCATCGTCATAAACTTCATGGAATGCCCCCTTAGTGTACATAATTATATATATAGTTATGACCATTAAATATACACATAGTTGAACCAGGCGGCAACCCAGGAAAAGGCCCGGTCTCCCTACCTGGAGAAACCGGGCCTTCTCATTCGGGTAAGCGCGCTTCAATCGGACTTGATGATTCTCCGTATCCTCATTAACTTGGAGCGCTTGCATCCTGATCCGCTAAAGCCTGAAATAGAGCCATGAGCTGAAATCGCATCCCATTCGGAGACCTGCTATGAACAAGCCGATAATCGACCTCACCGGAGCGAAAGTCCTCACAGTGGATGATGTCCCGGCGAATCTGGACGTCCTGAGCCAGGCGCTCGAGGGAGACGGCTACAACGTGCTGGTCGCCACGGACGGCGAAACGGCGCTCAAAGTGGCGGCGCAGACGGCCCCGGACCTCATCCTCCTGGACGTGATGATGCCGGGGATCGACGGCTATGAGACCTGCCGCCGCTTCAAGGCGAACCCGGACACGGAGGATATTCCGGTCGTCTTTCTCACGGCCCGGGGCGAGCTGGAGGGCGTCATGGAGGGGTTTCAGGCCGGAGGCGTGGACTACATCACGAAGCCGTTCCAGAGGGACGAAGTCCTCGTTCGGATCCGCACTCACCTGGAGCGCTCCCGTTTGGCCAGGGCACTGGCCGACCTGAATGAACATCTCGAGGAAAAGGTCAAGGAGCGCACTGCGGAGCTGGCGCAGAAGGTCACGGAGCTGGAGGGGAAGGACCGTATCGCACAGCATCTTTTGACGCTCCACTCCCTGGAAGAAACGCTGGAGCTCGTGCTTGAAGTGGTCTCCGGGGTCCTCGAGTTCGACGAAGCCGTGGTCTACCTCGCGGAGGGCGAAGCCTTCAAGGCTGCCGCCGCGATCGGGGTCGACGCGCCCGGACAGACCGTGCCGAAGGACAGACTGAGGTCACTCGACGACATCTCCTCAGTCCATAAAGAGGCGTTCACGACCGTTCGGGAGCGTGCCGAACCGCTGAACGTTGCAGCGCCCGAGACGGGCTCGGCCTTCGCGGTCGTGCCCATCCTGCGAGAGCGGGAGCTGCTCGGCCTGATCAAAGTAGAAACGCGCCAGGATGGTCCGCTGTCGGACGAAGCGGTTCAGACGCTGGGGAGTTTCGCGATTCAGGCCGCGGTGGCGGTACGCGACGCCCAGATTCAGCAGGATGCGGGCCAGTGGAAAGAGCAGCTGGATGAAGTGATGAGGCTGGATGATGTGATCAAAAACGTGGAACAGCTGGATGATCTGGCGAAAGAATAAAGGAAGAAAGAAACGCGAGTGCTGGGGGAATGGAGTGTTGGAGTAATGGGGAACGAGGAAAATGCGTGAGTGTTGGAGTAATGGGGGAATGAAGACTAAGAACGCTAGTGTTGGGGAAATGGAGTGTTGGAGTATTGGGGAACGAGGAGAATGCGTGAGTGTTGGAGTAATGGGGGAATGGAGTAATGGAAAGGGAGGTTTTGCAATACTCCACCACTCCAGTACTCCAATACTCCAGAATCGGGAAGGTAAAAAGCTAGGAGTAGCAGGCGACCGTGATGCATGGGTGTAACTGGGATGCTTAAGAAACAGGACAGCAAATCTAAGAGACGGTTCTTCGGCGAGGCCGGCAAGGCCTGGTGGGTCGTGGAAATCTCAGAAGACGACACGCAGGCCTTTCTGAGGGAGTTCTGCTTCGGAGGCGATACGTCCGTGCAGAGGGAAGACCTCATAAAGGCTCTGGAGGATGAATATGGCATCCGGGCCGGGATCAAAGCGGAGCTTCTTGATCGCGTGATGGAGCGCGGGCTTGGAGAGCCGGAGGGCACGTATCGGTCCGGGGGTGACGTGGTCATCGCGGAAGGAAGGCCTCCACTGCCCCCGACTGAGGGCAGTGTAGATTACAAATTCCTGGACCTTGTCGGAAAGAAGGTCGACCTCCCGTATGCGGAATTGCTGGAGGCCTTCCAGAAACCCTTGCTGGAGGAAGTGCTCGAAAGAGACCTGCGGGTCCGCGCGACCGCACCTGGCGCGACGATCGCCGTGTTGACGCCTCCCACTGCGGGGAGTCCGGGTCGGGATATGTTCGGAAATCCTACATCCATGGCTCGCCGGGCAGATGCCGGCACTGCCGCGTTTCTGAGCGTGGGAGAGAACGTTCTGAAGGATGATGATCGCTATATCTCAGAGATTTACGGGTATGTCTGCATACAGGGCAGTGAAATCTCGGTCAGACCGCCCGTCTGGGTGTCCCCGGATTGTTCGGATGCGTTCTTCATCCATTTTCCGCACGTCGGACCTCAGGTGTTCCCAGAGCCGGAATGGCTGGTGGACATCCTGGCGTTGATGGAGATTTTCGAGGAGATTCCGGGCCGTGCGATCCAGGGGCTGACACGATTCCTGGTCGACGACACCGCGAAGAAGGGGCGCCATCGCCTCCTGCAGGGAAAGCCTCCGGTTCCGGGACAGGATGCCCACCTGGACTGCCGGTTTGGTCCGGATATCAGCAGGGTCGTCGCGGTGAGAGAAGGTCAGCTCCTGGCAGCGGTCGTAGAGCCCACCGTGGGTGAGCCGGGAATGAATATCCGTGGTGAGGAGGTCCCTGCATCGGACGGTACGCCGAGGGAGTTCAAGGCGGGCGAAAACGTTCGCGTGGTCCTGGAGGGGGGTCGACCCAGGTTCTTTCACGCGACGATCAACGGAAACGTCCACGTGGACGGGACCCGCATCGAAGTCAATCCAGTGTTACGAATCGAAGGGGACGTGGACGAGAAGACCGGGAACATCGAATCGGGCCAGGATATCGTCATTACCGGCTCGGTGCGCAAGGGCCTCAAGGTGAGTGCCGAAGGAAGCGTGGTGATCAGTGGGGTTGTGGAGCAGGGCGCCTCCGTGAACGCCAAGGGTGACGTCATTGTAGAACAGGGAATTATGGGCGCGGATACGAAGGTGCTTTCCCTGGGCAGCGTGGAGACGAAATTCATTCAGGAAAGTTCGGTCATGACCCGGAGAAATACGATCGTCCTGGATCATCTGTTCAAGGCCAATATTCGTGCTGGCGGAGAACTCGTCGTAAGGCCGGGTGACGGACCGCGGAGCGGGAGTATCGTCGGCGGAGAGGTCTACGCCACGACGCGATTGGAGGCGGAAGTCGTGGGTGCATCCTCGGGGATTGAGACTATCGTCGGGGTCCTTCCGGAGGTGGAAGCCAAGGCGAAGCTGAGAAAGCTGTCGAAACAGATCGAATTCTTCGACTCGAACAGCGTGCGTATCTTACGCACGCTGGGCATCGAGAGCCTGGACGCAGGGGTCGTGCAGGCCTATTTGAAGCAGGTTCCGGAGTTTCGACGCAAATCGGTCGTGGCGCTCATCATGAAACTGAAGCAGCTGCTGGAGGCGAAGGGGGAGTCCCAGAAAACGGAGAAGGAACTTCACGCTCGTATCAGGCAGGGACTCCAGGACGCCGAAGTCCAGATCAATCAGGAAGCCTATACGGCAGTCAGTGTGAAGGTCGGCGATGCCGGCTATACGGTAACCAAAGACATGGAACGTCCTACCTTCAGCCTCTCGTCTGGCGTTGTCAAATGGGAGCAGAAATCCCCGCCCGAAGACGGAGATCCGGAGGCTGATGCGGCAGAGCAGGAAGTTCCGGAAGAGGCGTAAGCAAACCTGATCGTTCGCAGGGGAACTCCAGGTATGGAAGAGAAGGATGGAGCCACGCGGATTCTGGTAGTCGACGATACGATCGAGAACATCCAGGTTCTCGGGTCGATCCTGGAACAGGCGGACTACATGCTCCACATCGCCCAGAGCGGAAAACAGGCGCTCGAAGTCCTCGAGCGCGTCCGACCCGACCTCATCCTGTTAGACATCATGATGCCGGAAATGGATGGATTCGAAACCTGCAAACGCATAAAGGCGAATCCCGACACGGCAGACATCCCGGTGATTTTCCTGACCGCCAAGTCCGAGGCGGAGGACGTGGTGAAAGGATTCGAGATGGGCGTGGTGGACTACGTGACGAAGCCGTTCAACGCGGCGGAGCTGTTTGTCCGCGTTGAAGCACACGTGTCACGTCGCAGACTGCAGATGGAGGTGGAGCAGAGACTCAGGGAGATCGAGCGGCTGAAACAGGAGCAGGACTTCTTCGTGAATCGAGAGCTGACGAATCGGATCGAACCCCTCGTCCGATCCATGGAACAGCTGCGAACAGAACTGGGAGATGCGACAAGCCCCAGTCTCGAGCGCGTGGCCGAAGGCGTACAGGGGCTCGCAGACCTCGTGCGGACCCTCAAGGGTCTCATGAGCTTCGGCAAGGGAGATTACCACGTCAGCAAGGAATCGGTCCATCTGGACCAGCTCGTCCGCCGCGTGATCGCCGATCTCGAGCTCGCCTTCGGGACGCTGGCGAACATCCTCTATCAGAACGAACTCGCCGACCCGATGGTGCCTGCGGATTCTGATCTGCTGACGGGGGTCTTCCACGGGATCGTGAAGCGTGCCGTGGAGGAGGCCTCCACCCATACGGAAACCGCCGACCGTGCCGTGCGGGTCCGTCTCCTGGAAGCGGGTGGTCGCATTCTCGTTAAGGTGAGTTACAAGAAAACGGCGTCGGAACTTCCAGAACCCAAGGGCGGGTATACGTTTTTGGTTGCCAAAGCGCACGGCGGCAGTTTCGAGGTGGAAACAGATGATTCCAACACCGAGAGCGCGACGTTCAGCTTGGTGCGAAAAGGGGCATGATGTAGAATCTAGAGAGGGACGATTGTTTCCATTGTTTGAAGAACTTTGTGAAAAATTGTTTTCATCACTGCATCGGTCTGCTGCAGAACCTCCAGATTCGTGAACCGTAATACAGCTAGGTTTTGTGCCCTCAAGTACCCCTCCCGCCTTGCATCTTTCTCCGCGTGGTCTTTTTCAAAATGATCGGATCCGTCGACCTCTATAACGAGCTTCGGTTTCGGGGCATAGAAGTCAACGATATAGTTGCCGATCGGTTTCTGTCTGTAGAATTGAACACCTAATACTTGCCTTCTACGTAGTCGATACCAGAGCAATTTCTCGGCTTCGGTCATGTTAGATCGCAACTGTCTTGCGTTCTTCTTCAAATTGTAGTTGTATCGCAACAAGGAAAAATCCCCCTCAATCCCCCTTTTCCAAAGGGGGAAGAATCTATTCCCTGATGGGTACTCTCTAATCTCCCCCCTTTGTAAAGGATCTTCGTCAAATGTTGGGGCTAAGGTAACAAGGTCTATGTGCAGAATTCGCAGGCAGGTGCCGTAGAACTCACGAAATGCACCGATTGAAGATGTCAGGGCCGCGGTGTGCGACTTCCTTGCAACCAGTGGCTCTCTCCTCCTAGGGGGTTGGGGCCCTCTGTGGGACCGGGTGAGGTGCGGGGGTTGGGGTGCGGGCGAATGGAAATTCGCGGAGTGGGGGCGGGTCCCGCGGTGGGCATCAGGTGAGGGGAGGAGTTCAGTCCTTTTGCCGCACCGTTCTTCGCACTGAGGGTAAGGTGCCGCGGCCCAAGCCCCCGCGGCGCCTGAGCGGCGCCCTTCTTTTGCCTACTTTTCTTGTGGCGTGACAAGAAAAGTAGGCCGCCGGAGGCATGTTGTTCAGAGATCCTGATTGCACCCACCCCGCCCCTTCGGGGCACCCCTCCAAGGAGGGGACTGGCCTCTCCGCCGGAGGCTAAAGGCCGTCGTCCGCAAGCCCTCGAATGCGAAAGCCCCATTCAGGGGTTCGCCAGCAGGAGCTGGCTCCTACCACATTTATCTTCCGATTCCGAAAACACGCCCTTTTGCCTTTCATTCCGCAATCCCAAATCCTCAATCCGCAATTGTGCGGCCTCTTGAATTCGTGAGCGCGACGCGGTGAATCTGACCTTTAGCCGGCAGCGTCCGACTGGATGCTTAGAGCCAGCTCCAACACTGACTTGACACCTGTGTCGTTATAGGTTACATTTCCCTTGTGATTCAGAGTTTTAAGCACAGGGGCCTGGAGCGTTTCTTCAGGACAGGAACCACACGTGGAATTCAAGCACAACAAGCCGGCCGTATCCGCATTGTTCTCGGTCGCCTGAATGCATCGACGGCTCCACAAGATATGGATCTGCCCGGCCTCTTCCTCCACCAACTGGGGGGAAAAAGAAGAGGAGCGTGGTCTGTGCGTGTTTCAGGAAACTGGAGAATCACTTTCAGATTCCGAGGTCCAGATGCGCAGGACGTAGACCTGGAGGACTATCACTGATGAAGATGCACAATCCGCCTCATCCAGGGGAAGTGTTGCGAGAGCTCTGCATAGAGCCCCTGGAGATTACTGTAACCGAGGCTGCGGAGGGCCTTGGAGTGAGCCGCAAGACACTTTCGGCGATTCTCAATGGGCGAGCAGGAATCAGCCCGGAAATGGCTATTCGATTGGCAAAAGCGTTCGGTACCTCCGCAGAAAGCTGGCTGAACCAACAGGTCCAGTATGACCTCTGGGTCGCGGAGCAGAATGCTGGCAACCTGAAAGTCAAAAGACTCTACGCCGCTTAGCCTGGCTCCAGGAACCGCTTGTGGCCATCGTGATGTCAGGCAACCACGGGGGGTTGCCCTTGCGGTCACACATTCACTCGATCTACGACTGTAGGGACAGGCCTCCGTGCCTGCCCGCATTTAACCCAGGCGAATCGTCAACCAAAAAACGGCCGTGGGATTTTCTTCCCACGGCCTCTTGAATTTGCGGATGTGATCCAGCCCTGCAGTCCCTCACTCGTGCTGAATCTTTTCCAGGATGCCTGAAATGGCCTCCATGTCGTAGAGGTGGCTTGGTTCCCGTAGACGCTCTGCCAGCGCCTCTCCATCGTTCCCAAGACGCTCGAGCGCTTCCAGGCCCTTCCGGAGGTCGGTCACACTGTGGCTTTCCACAGCTTCTTGGAGCCGATGGTAAAGCGTCGAGGGGATGGTCATCTCGGGAAGTTCAGCGGGCTCCGGTTCTTTGAGCGTTTCGGCCGAGAAGATGAACGTTGCATCCAGGGTCCGAGCCAGGGTCTCGAAGACCTGCGCCGCTCGAATCGGTTTGTCGATGAATCCGTCGAAGCCTTCGTCGATGAAGCGCTGTCTCTGGTGCTCGAACACGGAGGTCGTGACCGCCACGAACTTCATCGCGTGCGGGCCGTGTTGATTGACAATACGTCGGCGCGTTTCTTCTCCGTCGATGCCGGGCATTCGGATGTCCATAAAGACGATGTCCGGGCGTCGATTTTTTACCTGTTCCAGGGCCTGGAACCCGTCCACCACGGGCTTTGCTTCCGCTCCGATGCGCTGGAGGATCTGAACGAGGATGTCTCGACTCGTGGCCATGTCGTCGACGATAAGCGCCTGTACTTCGCACCCGGGTGACAGTTTTCGAACCTTCGACCAATCGGCTCTCGTGTCAGCCAGCTCGCGCCTTTCTCCCGGCGGGAGGTGAAGTTCGAAGAAGAAGCGAGACCCTTCCCCCGGACGGGATTCCAGTTCCAGACGACCGCCCATCAACTCGACGTGACCGACTGAAATCGATAGACCGAGACCGGTGCCGCCGTGCTTTTCGCCATCGTCTTCCTGGTAGAAGGCTTCAAAGATCCTCTTCTGGTGCTCCGCCGGAATGCCGGGACCCGTATCGGAGACCTCGAAGCTGTAGCGCTCGTTCCCTTTCGCTTGAACCCGCAGGATCACCCTTCCACTCTCGGTGAACTTGATCGCATTCCCCAACAGGTTGATCAACACCTGTCTGAGTTTTTTGTCATCCCCTTGAACTGGAGTAGCAGTCGGTCCGTTTTCGGCGGCGTCCATCAGATCTTCGATGAGCCGCCAATCCAGGTCCTTTTCAAGACAGCGAATCTCGAACATGCCTGCGAGATTCCTGACCATGTTCTGAAGGTCGAAGACGACCGGTTTGAAGGCTTCTCCACCGGCCTCGATCTTCGAGATCTCGAGGATGTCGTTGATGATGGACAGCAGGTGCGCACCACTCTGCTGAATCGTTGAGATCGCTCTGCGCTGTTTTCGAGACAGATCGGTTTCGCCTTCCAGGAGCTGGGCGTAACCGAAGATGGCGTTAAGCGGGGTGCGGATCTCGTGGCTCATGTTGGCGAGGAAGACGCTCTTTGCTCTGTTGGCGGCCTCAGCCGCATCCCTGGCCGCCCGCATGTCGTGCTCGGCCTTCTTTCGTTTCGTAATGTCACGCCCGTAGACATTCACGTATCCTCCGTCGGGAACCGGGGCGAAGATAAGCGAGATCGTCCTTTCCATGGAGTCGACCTCTACCTCTCGATTCTGGTTGGACTCCAGTGATTCTGAGACGACTACACGCCAGTCGTCAGGAATAGATGTGGACACGTTCAGGTCGTTCAGAAGGGTTGTTCCGGGGCGATTCGCGTAGGCCACGCTCCCGTCGGCCAGAATACGCATGACGGGACTGGGGTTTTCATCCGGGAATCTGGCGAGGTTCCGAGTCCTTTCGCTTTCCCGCTGGAGGTCTGCGTGGAGGCTGATAACGTTGTCTTGATGCTTTCCCGCAAGGGATGCAAACAGCCCCAGAAAGAGAGGAGCGGTGTCGATGACCCAGTGGAGGGGCTGACTGGCCTGGACAACCCAGATGCTCGTGAGTGTGGGCTCCAGTCCCTGGATGTAAGCGTCCAGGAGTGTTGCGAAGATCGGAAAGCAGGCTCCGAACAACGCGCCGAGGAGAGCATATCTAGTCCGATTGCTCATGGCCCTTACTGAACCTTCAGCCGTTCGAGAGCGGCCCTGATGCCTTCCATGTCATACTGCTGAGCCAGTGTTCTTAAATGAGCCGCAAGGCCCCGCTCATCTTGGCCGAGTTCGTCCAGCGTGTCGACGTGCTTTCTCAATTGTGTGATGTTGTGCGCTTCCACTGCCGACATCATATCTTGATAGAGGTTGGATGATAAGACGACTTCGGACCAGTCTGAGGCTGCCGAGACAGGTTCCTTCTGGAGGGAGCTGGCATATTCGAATTCGACTCCGAGATCCTTCGCCATACTCGCGTAGACCTGCTGCTGCCGCAGCGGCTTATCCAGAAATCCGCTGAAGCCGGCTTCGATGTAGCTTTGGCGCTGATGCTGGAACACAGAAGCAGTTACCGCGATCACTTTTGTGGCATCGGGACCGTGTTCCTCGGTCAGGCGGCGGAGTGTCTCCTGGCCGTCCATGTTTGGCATTCGGATGTCCAGAAAGATGATGTCGGGCATCTGCCTGCGAACTTGCTCCAACGCCTCTAAGCCGTCATCGGCCGTTTCGACGGAGACGCCGATCTCTTCCAGCATTTGGGAAAGAATGTCTCGATTCGTGGCCACATCATCCACAACCAGCGCCCGAACCGAATGTCCCTCGGCAAGACGTTCAACCTGGGCCCAATCGGATGAGTCCTCTTTTCTGGGGGCCTCTCGACCCGGTCTCAACTTCAGGGTGAAAAAAAATCTGGACCCTTTCCCTGGCGAGGATTCCAACAGAAGCATCCCATCCATCATCTCGACGTAGCGTTTGGATATCGTGAGGCCTAGCCCCGTGCCCTCCTGCCGAATGGCCCCCGAAGTCTCCTGATGGAACGGCTCGAATATGGCGTCCTGCATTTCCTGAGGGATCCCGGGTCCGGTGTCGGAGACTTCGAAGGTTACATCGTCATCGTCGTGCGACAGCACACGAAGCATCACCTCGCCCCTGTCAGTAAACTTCACAGCATTGCCCAACAGGTTGATCAACACCTGGCGCAGCTTGCCTTCATCCCCGTAGACTTGATTCGTGTCCAGATCTATTTTAAGGTTCCAACTCAGGTCCTTCTGCCCACAGCGGACTTCGAACATCCTGCTCAGAACACCGATCAGGGTCTGAAGGTCAAAGTCCAGAAGACTGAGGCGTTCGACGCCTGCTTCGATCTTGGAGATGTCGAGCACCGCATTGATCAGGCCCAGGAGATGGTCGCCGCTCTGCTTGATGGTTTCTATGGCCTGGCGATGTCTTTCCGGCACATCCCCGGCACCGTCCAGGATCTGCGCATACCCCAGAATCGCGTTCATCGGCGTGCGGATTTCGTGACTCATGTTCGCCAGAAACAGGCTTTTGCTCCGGTTTGCCTCTTCCGCCAGGTTCTTGGCCTGCTGCAACTCGTCGGTACGTTCGTCCACTCGTCTTTCCAGCGTATCCCTCGCCTCGAGCAGGGAGGCGTCACGCTTCTCGATCAACCCGAGCATCTCATTGAACGAGGAAGAGAGGACGCCCAGTTCATCCCTGCCACTCTGACTTACTCGCTGGCTGTAGTCGCCCGTTTCCGATACGTTTCGGGTCGTTCTGACGAGGCCCAGGATGGGCCCGGAAATCGCCCGCTGGAGCACCGTTGCCACCACCGCGGACAATAACAAACCGAAGACGAGGACGACGACAACGTCTTTCACATATTCGTCGATCTTCTCCCTCAGTTCGCTCAGGTCGGCGCGCAGGAATACGGTTCCGATTTGCTCCTGATTGTGGGAGATCGTCTGGAACAGTTCCAAGTAGCCATCGCCAAATGTGTGACCGTCATCAGATACGCGAGGGAAGGTGTAGGACAGATCGCCTTCACGACTGTAGCGCGCGAACAATTGTCCTTCAGCGTCGTAGATGGAGGCGTTTGCAATGTGAGGCTCTACCTGCAGGGAGACCAGTACGCGCTCTGCGGACTGGTTGTCGAAGAAAATCAGGGTTGACTTGCTGTTCTCACCAACCAGCGTGGCCGTGGAGGATAGGGTATTCACGGATGCGCTGCGAAACCTATCGATCTCGTTAAACACAAAGATTCCACCCCCCAGGACAAGCACCGAAAATGTGGTGAGAAGCTGAATCGTTATGAGCTTTTTTCTGATCGTCATTTTTTATCCGACCGGGCTCGAATCTATCCCGTCTCCTCTTCTTCGACGAGAATGGCAAGTTTGAGAAGCTGGGCACTCGCGCGCAGGCCGGCACGCTGGAGCGCCTGCTGATTGATCTCGAATTTGAGCTTGCCTTTGACCAGGATAAAGTTGATAGCTACGCCTCGGTTTGCGAGTCCGGGAGTGTCGGTGACCGTGAGGACGCTCTGGTCGATCAGATATGCCTTGATCTCCTTTAGCCGTCCGACCTGGCCTGAGGGGATGAACAGGACGTGGCAGTCTCCCAAGTCTTCAACGTCCTTCCTCACCGCGACTCGGATTTTTCTCTTCTCGGTGCTCTTTCTCTCAGCGATTTTTCGAAGCGGCTCTTCCAGAGGGCTGTCGCCTAGAATGCCAATCTTGATCACCTCAGTCCCATCTCCCTCGGGCCAGTGTACATAGTCAAGGAAGTTGTAAACGAAGACCGCCTTGAAGTTGGTCAGCAGATCGACGTCTTCTGCGCCCGCAGGAACCGCGAGCGAGCTCAGGCAGAGGAGACCGATGAGTATTTTCTTGTGCACCTGGGATTTCATGGATCTATGACATCTGGACTTGCGCTAGAGGTGGCGTTCATCGGGAGTTCAACCGTGACCGTCGTGCCTTGGCTCCTGTCAGACGCGACCGAAATTTGGCCTCCGTGCGCCTTGGTCACGAGGTAGGCGTACGTCGTTCCCAGCCCGGTACCGCCTTTTCTGCGTCGGGTGGAGTTGAATTTCTCGAAGAACAATGCCAATTTCTCAGGCGGGACCGGCTCTCCCTGGTTGTTGACTTTGATGACCGCTTTTCTGTTTTCTGTCGCCAGATTGACCCTGACGATACGCTGCTGGGCGTCACCTAGCTCGGCGACGTGTTCGACCGCATTCTTTATCAGGTTTTGGAAAACGCCCTTCAGGAGATTGGCGTTTCCCTGTATAGCTGAATCCGCCACGCCATTCTCGTACTCGATCTTCACGCGGTCTCCGAGCATCGTCTCCAGGTCCAAAACCACCTGCTTTACGAGCGGGTCCAGCTCGAGCGGGTTTGTCCTCAGCTCGAACTCGCCGGTCTCGAACTCCTGAAGGCTCTGCATCGAGTCGATCAGTTCAGATGTATTCACTGTGGCTTCCTGAACCGACGTCATCCAGCCTCGCAAACGCTCGTTCAGACTCTCCTCCATCAAGACCATATCTGTGTAGCCCATCACGCATCCGAGCCGATTTCTGAGTTCGTGCCGCAAAAAGGACTCCTGTTCTCGGTACATCCGGGCGATATTGTCCGCGTGCTCTTCCAGCGCCATCTGAAGGCGGTAGATTGTCAGATGGGTGTTGACTCTGGCAAGCAATTCGGTAGTGTTGAAGGGCTTTGTCACATAGTCTACCGCGCCCCGCTCGAATCCCTCGACGATGTCTTCCATTTCCCCTCTGGCGGTGAGAAAGATCACCGGAATGTCTTGCGTCCCGGCCCTCGCCTTGAGACGATCACACGTTTCGAATCCATCCAGGCCGGGCATCATCACGTCCAGCAGGATCAGATCCGGAAGAGACCGTTCTACGACCTTCAGGGCGACCTCACCGCTCGTGGCCGCGAACACGTTGGCGCCGCATTCTTCGAGAGCGTCCCGAAGCACATCGATGTTTGCGGGTACGTCGTCGACGACAAGCACTTTGCCGCCGGCCAGGTCGATCTGGGACCTATTCATACCCAACCTCATTCATCAGGGTGGCGATGCTGGCTATGTCGAATTTCTGGATCAACTGGCGCAGACGGGCGGCCAGTTTCGGTCCTGGTGCATCCAGGGTTTCGAGTTGGTCAATACATTTTCTGAGTTCGGTCACGCTGTGACTTTCTGCTCCTTGTTTGATAGCGTCGTAAAGCGCTTCGGGCAGGACGACCTGGCTCAGGTCGAGGGGCGACTCATCCGGCTTTTCCGGACCGGGACCGTAGGTGAACTCGACGCCGAGCAGCTCCGACAGGCAGGCATAGATCTGTTCGACACGGATCGGCTTGCCGATGAAGTCGTCAAACCCTGCCTCCAAATAGTGTTGGCGCTCGTGTTCGAAGACCGAAGCGGTTACTGCCACGATGGCCATCGCGTCGGGACCGTGTTCCGCGACCAGACGCCGCATCGTTTCGGTGCCATCCATTTCCGGCATGCGGATGTCCATAAAGACGATGTCGGGTGGACGTTGTCGAAATCGCTCGATCGCGTGGATCCCGGTTTCGACCGTTTCCACTTCGACACCGATTCTGGTCAGCACCTTTGAAAGAATATCTCGGCTGCTTTCGACGTCATCCACAACAAGCGCGCGAGCGGAAAAGCCGTCGGCCAGGTGTGTAACCCTGGACAAATTCAGACTCGCCTCTTCATTGTGCGGGGACTGTCCACGCGGAAGTCGCAGGACGAAGGAGAATCGGGAACCTTCTCCGAGTGCGGACTTCAACGTCAGCTGCCCATCCATCAGCTCGACGAGCTGGCGGGAGATGGCCAACCCCAGTCCCGTGCCTTCGTGCGAAGTTCCATCTTGTTGAAAGGGTTCGAAAACGGCGGCTTGCTGCTCTGCAGCAATTCCCGGCCCTGTGTCAGAGACCTGGAAGTAGTAGTGGTCGTCGTCGCGTGCTTCCACCCGCAGTAAAACTTCCCCCTGTTGGGTGAACTTTACCGCATTTCCGAGCAGATTGATCAGTACCTGCCCAAGCTTGTTCCCGTCGCCGTTCACAAGACCATCTGGGACGTCTGCTGCCAGAACCCAGCGGAGGTCTTTTTCCCAGCAGCGTACCTCGAACATCGCTCCGAGGCCCTGCAGAAAGTCCCGTAGATCAAAATCGGCCGCGTTGAGTACCTGGCGTCCAGCCTCGATCTTGGAAATGTCCAGAACATCGTTGATCAGTCCCAGGAGATGCTCCTCGCTCGTCTTGATGGTTTCAACTGCCTGCCGCTGCTGTTTAGGCAGCTCCGGATCGTCTCTAAGGATCTGGGCATAGCCCAGGATTGCGTTCATGGGCGTCCGGATTTCGTGACTCATGTTCGCAAGAAAGAGACTCTTGGCGGTGTTCGCGGCTTCGGCCAACTCTTTTGCCCGTTGTAACTCGACTTCAGCCCGTTTTCGATCTGTAATATCCCGAAATGTCCCTACGTAAAACTGGTCCCGGGCCGTTTCCGCCTCTGTCACGGTGACCTCCATCGGAAACGTCGAGCCATCTGAACGCCTGCCCGTGTATTCGTGATGGGTCTCGCCTGTATCCATCTCGGAGATCGTTGACGCGATCTGCTCAGATCCAGCGACATCTGAACTTTGATCGGTTGACTCGAAGAGCTTCGTCAATGGCTGATGAGAGATCTGGGCCTCCCGGTATCCGAAGATGGCCTCAGCCGCAGGATTGAGCGTGAAGACGGAAAGCGAATCTTTCGCGAATGTCACCACGCCATCCATGGCACTTCTCACGATGGCCTCTGTCCTGGCAGTGACCCTCTCCAACGCTTCCATGACCTGATTGTAGCGTTCGGCAATCTGGCCGACTTCCGTGAACGGTTCGACCGGGGCACGCAGGTTCAAGTCTCCCGTCTTCGACTGACTGTCCATCACCGTGAACAGGTCGAGGAGGTCGGTCGTTGCGCCGTGTTCGGAGACGTTGAGTCCGATATGTTCATCCTCAGAGCTCACGCGGAGTTGGAACAGGCGATTGATCAGATAGAACACGATGTAGACCAGGCCGAAGGTCCAGGCGGCACAGACCACGATGCCCAGGATCTGTATCTGGAGCTGTTCCCAGAAAGGAAGGCCTGTAGCAAGAAGATCGGGCTGGCCAAATATGGCCACAGCCAGGGTGCCCCAGATTCCGGCCCCCAGGTGGACGGGGATTGCGCCGACGGCGTCATCGATCCGGAAGCGAACCAGCAAGTGGTCGACGCCGACCATCACGACCCCCCCAAGGGCACCGATGACCACGGCAGATAGCGTGGTCACTGCGTGAGCGCTCGCAGTAATCGCGACCAGGCCCGCCAGAGAACCGTTGATCACGAGGTCGACGTCCGGCCGCCCCCTCACGACCCAGCCTATCGCGACTCCGGCGACCAGTCCAGCGGCGCCGGAAAACACCGTATTGGCAATGATTCCCGGGACCTGATCGTTCATCGCGAGCGTGCTGCCGCCGTTGAAACCGAACCAGCCGAGCCATAACAGGAGCACCCCCAACGTCGCGATCGGCAGGTTGGCTCCGTGAATCTTCTGGGGCGGCCCGTCTTTGGGGAAACGGCCGCTGCGGGGACCGATTATGACCAGGATGGCGAGAGAGATCCAACCTCCCACGCTGTGAACGACCGAGGTGCCGGCGAAATCGACGAACCCTCTCGCGCCAAGCCATCCCGTTGCCGTTCCTGAGTCGACGCCGTTCCAGACCCAATGGCCGAAGACCGGATAGACCAGGCTTGACGCCAGGGCTGCGATCATCAGGTAACCGGCAAACCGGAGGCGCTCCGCGACGGCCCCGGAAACGATGGTTACCGCTGTGCCACAGAACATGGCCGCGAAGAGGAGGAAGACGGAAGACCAGGTGTCTCCACGGCCGAGGTCCGGTATGAATGCGGTTGACCCGATCCACCCACCCTTTGAATCACCGAACATGAGTCCATAACCGAGTGCCCAGAACAGGACGATGGAGATGCCCAGGTCGGTCAGGTTTTTTATGGCCACGTTGATGTTGTTCTTGCTGCGCGTGAGTCCGGTTTCCAGGCACAGGAATCCACCCTGCATGAGGAATACAAGGCTCGTACAAACCGTTACCCACAAAATGTCGATGAGTGGCTTATCCATTCAGCAGTTCCTGTTTGGACATCGCCCTAGTATTCTATGCTCACGCGGAACACGAACGACCGTTTGGGCTGGGGGATGAGGGAATTCCGAAACCCCAGGCTTCTTTTCGTAAAATCGTCCCCGCTGTCAGCCTGCTCCACACCGGGGTGAAAGTAATCGTTGTCGAACAGATTCAGGACTTTGGCCGTAGCTGTAAAGGGGGCGTACTTATAGCTCAATGCGCTGTTGAGGACGAAGTATGGGTCTATCGTCTTGTCCTGAGCCCTTAGAGGATTCTGTGAATACAGTTTGCGGCGGCTCACAAAATTTCCCCTCAAGTTCAGGTTCCAGTTTCTCCGGGCTGGAAGATTAACACCGATGTTGACCTTGTGAGGTGCGATATCCCCCAACTCTGTGTCCCCGTCTTCCCACTGTCCGGAATCGTGATTGAAGTGGATACTGCTCGTGACGTCTGTAAACGTGTAGTAGAAGAACCCGGACATGTCCGGCGCACTAGAGATGAAATTCGGAAACGTGAACCTGCCTCTGTATTCGATGCCCCAGATGTCCCGGCTTCCCGCATTCTCCGCTTCCTCCTTGATCACGTTGTCGTAGTGAGAAAAGTAAAGTGAGACATCGTGGAAGAACCGCCCCGTGTGGACCATGGCGATGACTTCGGCATTCCGTGCCTTTTCCGGTCTGAGGTCCGGATTGGACAGTCGTCCGTTCCAGCCCCCCCATACCTGTATCGGCGCCGGCTCCTGGAACGCCTCTCCGTAGAGCAGCTTCAGCGCGCTTCGGGACGAAAACTTATATACAGCGGACACCCTGGGATTTACGGAGCGACCGTAAAGGGAATTGTGGTCGTAGCGGATACCCGCATTGAAACGGAACGGGTTCGCATCGAAGATCCCCTGTACGAACCCGCCGACATCCTCGGTGATGGCCAGGTTGTTCGGCGGCATCTCCGGGTTGTGGAGCGGGGGAGTCGTGTAAACGTCGTCCGTGCTGTGAAAGATGCCCGCACCGAAACCGTGTGGACCGGGGTCAGTTGACGGCACGCTTGAGCTGAAAGCGCCCCAGTACCCGGGAATGTCATACGCCTTGGTGAGTTCCTTCCGCTCGAATTTGAACCCACCCGTAAACAGAACATCCTGCAGCGAAACCTCGAACTGCTGTTTGAACAACCAGCTGTTGCTGATCGAATTCCACTGCGTGAAGCTGATGAATGAGAGGTGATCCATTCCCGGGTTAAAATCCGGCAGTGCTTCGGGCCACCCGCCCCACGTGCGGCTCTTCCGGAACGAAAGCAGCGATCTGCTCTTCAGCTGATCGATCACCTGCCTCTCCGATTCCAGGTAGATCTGTGTCCCGGAGGAGTTCCAGAACACGTTGTTCTGGACGCGATCTGCGACGTAATGCGGCCCGTAGCCCTCCTTTCGGACCCATCTGACATATCCCAGTTTCAGGTCTCGGTACCGCAGGCTGGCCAGGACGCCGTTGTCGTCCGTCGGGTCGAAGTACGTTCCGAATTGACGATTTCGGTGCTCGACGTCGAGCAGCGGCCCCCAGGTATCCTGATCGGCGTAGAGACGCTGATCGATGAACCCGAATCGGCCCGACAGATCGGGCTCGTCGCTTCTGAATACCCTTCCCGACAGGGAATACGCGACGTCATCGATCTTTCCTCTCACGGCGACATCCACGCCTCTCGAGCTGTAGCTGCCCCCGTGGATCGTAATCTTGCTGGCGTTCTCTTTGTTCCTGACTTCTTCTCCGTCGTACGTCACGATGTTGACGATGCCCAGAAACGCGTTCGGTCCATATATCGCGGAAGCGGGACCGTAGAGCACCTCGACCTTCTTGATGCTGGAAAGCGGAAACCGACGGCTGAACACAGCCTGGTGTGTCCACAGGTGGTTGTCGACGTGGCCGTTGATCATGAGCAGCGTCCGCTGGGTAGACGGATGGCGATACCCGCGCTGGTAGGCGTAGAGATACGGTATTCCGTTCGCGAGCACGGTATCGAAGCCGGGAAGATCCACGATGATTTCCGCCAGGTTCGTGTAGCCCCGCTGCTCGATTTCTTCGGCGGTGACCACGACCATTGCGGCCGGGGCGTCGAAGATGGACTCCTCTATTCCGGACGCCAGCGAGACGTCTATTTCCACCAGCTCTGAAAGCGGCGTCTCGAGCAATGCATCCAGGTCAGATAGATCCTGGGCATGGGGGGCAGTAATGCCGACAGCCAAGAGAAATCCCGATAAGGCAATCACATATTTGTGCAAAGCGTTTGGTTGCTTCATCATAAAGCCTCCTTGGAACCCCGGCTTCCTCGCCCCGGCCTTGTCGTAAGTCGTGAATTTCGTGGGGATTAATATACGTTTGTGGTGTTGCTTTGTCAAAAAGGTAGGGTCGCTGGCATCTGCTGTTCAGAGATCACGTACCAGCCGTTTTTGGAACACTCGCGACCCCTGTGTCTTTTGCGGGACTCAGGGAGACGAGTATAGCGCCTCCCACGACCCCGACCGCCCCAAGAATGCTTACGACGTTCAGGTGCTCGGGTTCAAGCAGACCTGGGAACAGAGCAGTGAGGAGCGTCATCTCACTGATCGTGAGAAGCGGATTTACGTGGAGGACCACGCTCACCCGTGACGCCTCCAGATGGTCGAGGGCCCGCGCGAACGTGAAGTACGAAAGCGGAGTAGAGAAGGCGCAGATGCAAAGCAGGAGGCCTTGATATGGACTCATCCACAGCAGTTGGGACGGCTCAGAGAGGGGGAGGAGCAGCAGGGTGCCGAACAAGAAAACGAGCACCAGGGTGGATTCGGTCGGTAGAACCGTCAGAAGCTGCTTTTGGGCAAGGGCGTACGTGGCTAACGCGACGGCGGAGACGAGAACGAGCAGCACACCAGTGACAAGCGAGTCGGACCCGCCAAGCAGCTCGGCGTAGCGTTGGTTGAAGAAGAGGACGAGTCCAGAGAGAAGGATTCCAAGCCCGATCCATTGACGAACGGCAAACGGTTCCTTGAATAAGAGCAGGCCACCCAGCACCATGAAGATGGGGGAGAGCTGAATGAGGACCTGAGAGGTGCCGGGTGAGAGATGGTTCAGGGATAACAGATAGAAAACAAACGAGCCGGTGACGCCCAGGGTGGAAAGAATCAAAAGGATTGGACTGGATCTGGCCGCGCGGATTGTGGACCGGATTCCCCGCTTTCGGAGCACAACGACCATCAACATCCCGGTCGATACGAAGAAGCGGAAGCAGGTAATCGTGTAGGGATCCAGGCCTTCAACCAGGCTCTTGAGCAAGACAGGAATCGTGGCCCACATGAGCGCGGTGGATGCCGCAAACACCAGGCCGACGCCTCTGCGTCCGGTAGGGATGTGTTTATTCAATAGTAAATCCGTGGGTCGTGGCAATCAAGCTTGACGACCTCCCCGGATCCTTTCGTGCCCGTGATCATCCAGGTACCGCCCATCTCCCGCAGGACCAAGCGAAACCAACATGGAACTCACCACGACCAGGACAGCACCCAGGATGCTGACCGAATTCAGGTGCTCGGGTTCGAGGAGGCCTGGAAACGCATAAGCGATGAATGCCATCTCAGATACGGTAATGAGTGGGTTCGTGCTGAGGATGACGCCAACCCGCGACGTCTCCAGATTGTCCAGGGCCTCGCCAAAGGCTAAATAAGAGATGGGTGTCAGGAAGGCGACGAGGGCAAGCAGCGTGGCTTCATACTGATTCAGCTGGAGTAGCCGTTGCGGGTTCGAGAGGGGTAAGAGGAGCAGGGCGCCGGACAAAAATATGAGAAACAGCGTGGATTCTGTTGGGGCAATCGTCAGTAACTGTTTTTGAGCGAGGGCGTAGCAGGCCAACAGTGAGGATGAGGCGACAACAAGAAGCACTCCGGACGAGATCGCACTGGATCCAGACAGGAGTTCTGCATAGCTCTGGTTAAAAAAGAGGGCTAAACCAGCAAGGAAGGCTCCAAACCCGATCCACTGGCGGGGCCCAAACTTCTCCCCGAATAGGACCAGACCGCCGAGCAGCATCAGGATGGGGGAGAGCTGGACCACGACCTGAGATATGCTGGGCGAGACGTAATAGAGTGACGACAGGAAGAGCGTAAACTGTGCGGTCATGGTAACAATCGAAAAGATCAGGAGGATCGGACCGGATCGAGCGGCGTCGAACGTGGATCTTATGCTGTGTCTCCGGGCCACGACGAGCATCGACACCCCGGCGGATACGAAGAAGCGAAAGCAGGCAATCGTGTAGGCGTCCAGATTTTCTACCAGGCCCTTGAGGATGACGGGGTTCGTGCCCCAGATGAAGGCGGTGGACGCGGCCAATGCCAGGCCGAGGCCTCTGCGTCCTGTCGGGACGTGTCTATTCAATATTGAACCCGTGGGTCGTGGACCTCACCCCCGGCCCCTCTCCTAAAGGAAAGGGGAGGTAACAGTAATGCCTTTCCACAAAACAAAAATCGTGATTTGCCTCGGGCAGACACATACTATGCATCGCAATCAGTTGTTTTCCGTTCCCCCCTGCCCTTCAGGGAGGGGGGGTCAGGGGGGGTAGGTCTTCAAGGCCACTTCCCCCGCTTCGAAGAAGCCGGGTCAGCCAGGACAGGCAGTCGCCGGGTGTTCCGATGAGACATCCCGCGGCTTCTGCTACCTCCGACCGATTCAGGAGGTGGGCTCGATCCAGAGTCACGAGGAATCCAGCGCGGGAAGCGCGTGCGGCGGCCGCGATCTTCGCGTCGCCCAGGTGGCCAACGAGGGTGTTGAATTCCTGGATATCATCAGGGGAAGGAGGCGCGCAGATCTCGACGTTCACCTGGTGGAGCAGGAGAGCAAGCGTGGGGAGCAGATCGGCGGCTTTACGTCGGATCACATCCTCCAATTCCCGCGTCACGTCAGAGCTCACGACAATCTGAACGGCGTCCCATTCACCCAGGTGAAGGAGCTGCCTGCCTCCGCCTTCCGATGACCAGATTCCCGCGAAGAGGGCGCTCGTGTCGAGGAAGACTCTAGGCTTCGGGGGCATCGCCTTCGCGCACCTGCCTGAGCGACTTGAGCACGGTCTCCAACGACTCACCCTTTTCGGTCAGAGATTCCTGGACACGGTCTGCGAGTCGATCCACCTCCGAGGGGCGCGGACTGAGGACAAGCAGATCACCAAGGTCGAGGAGGGTGAGCGTATCCCCAGGCTTCAGGTTGTGGGCCTCTCTCAACGATTTCGGAAGCGTGAGGACGCCCCGCTGGGCGATTCTTAGTGTAATCGGATCAGGCATGTATGGCTCCTTTCGGGTTATCCAGATTTACTGAATAACAGATTATCTGATTTTCGGACAAATGTCAAGAAAAAGATGGGTCGCAGAAGGGGAAATCGAACGGACAGCGGGGGCTGGATCACGATTTGAAGGCGGGAGCCCTGGCGGACTCAGGCGCGCGGGGATCTTCTGGCGAATCACCTTCCCTGCCAGTAACGCCGACCAAACCACCCGGAGACCACGACCAGCACCGTGGCAATCGCGACCTTCACCGGCCAGAGTTGCGCGGTGTAGGAGATCGAAGCCAGGAGCAAGACCGCAACCAGCAGCAGGAGAACGGCCGTGTAGGCGCTCTCGAACTGCTTTTTCTTTTTCTGTTCTTCAGAAGGTTCCATGGCTACCAGAGGTGGACAAACAGAAGATAGCAGGCCCCTGCGATGTAGAGACAGGCCCAGAAGCCGGGACGCCGAAATCGGGGCAGACCGGTCTTTGGCACCTCGAACGGATATTCCGGTCTGACGGGTGCTTCCAGCAGCGTTTTCTGAAGCCAGGTTCCCTCTAACACCGCCAACCGTTTCCCCATCAGTCCGCGAAGATCTTCAGCCCGCTCGTGTTTCATGTAGATCAGACCTCTTATTTCCTCGTCGTCTACGGGACCCCGCCACAGGTCGATCATCTTCGATGCGATCAGCATGCTTCCCGCGGGCAGGACCAGGTTCCATAGATAGGCCCACCAGGTGTGAGTGTACCACACCGGTAGAGGCCAGCCCTGGGACTCGGCCAGAATGGCGGAGGTGCCGTAGGCGAGACCGACCACCAGCCCGATGGCCCCGGTTTCACGGTGGACGCGCGTGAAAACCCCCATGAGGATGACCGTCATCAGGGGGACTGCAATCGCACCGGCGAGACGGATGTAGAACAGGA
The DNA here is from genome assembly GCA_965248435.1 of Candidatus Latescibacterota bacterium. GTDB lineage: Bacteria > Latescibacterota > UBA2968 > UBA2968 > CBDFJH01. Next base: position 2,436,734 of record OZ252100.1, on the reverse strand, counting down.
GCATCCCCTGCTTTAGGAAGGGGACGTAGAGAAACCCGAGCGCGATGATGAACGGAACCGAGATTCGGCCAACCCGGGTGTAGTGGTCGTCCGAGGCCTGTTTGACGATAAACCGGGCGTAGATGTCCCGGACGAACAGGCTCGAGATGCCTATGCCGATCGAATCGAAGGTGGAATACCCGCCGGCCACCAGTCCCGCGAGTACCAGTCCGATCAGGCCGGGCGGGAGGTACTTTCGGACCATCAGGGGGTAGGCCTGGTCGCTCATCTCCAGATAGGGAAATTCAGCCCTGGCCAGCGGCCCCAGGCTGACGTTGAACCAGAGACAGACCGCCGTCGCCAGGCTCGCGACGAGCGCGGCCATTTTGAAGTCCCACTCGGATCGGGCGCCCAGAAAACGGATTGTCTCGTATTGATTGATGACGGCATAGGTTGTCAACACGACGATGAACCCCAGGGCGACCAGGGCAGGAGGCACCCCCTCGGGCGCATACCCGCCCACGTGCAGCAACGTACCGGGCAGGTCTGAATCTATCGCAGCCAGGCTTTGATGCAGGCCGTCCCAGCCCCCGGCGTTCACCCAGACCACACCCCAGAGCACGAAGGAGGCCACGAGCATGGCCACGCTCTGCATGGCGTCGGTAAAGACGCCCGCCCTCAGCCCGCCCTTGACGATGTAGAGGATCGCGGTGAAGGCCACCCCAACGACGATCGGCCAGCTCCAGACCGCATCGATTTCCGCGACCAGGTTCAGGACGAGGAACAGGGAGAAGAAGATGTTGCCGAGGACGTTCGTGCGGGATTGAATGTTGATCAATACGGCGAGGAAACGGGCCACCGGCCCAAATCTAAATTCGAGCCACTCGGCGTTCGTGAAGACGCCGGAACGGTACATCGGGACGATCACATAGAAGCTCAGTACGAACCATCCCACCGCGATCCCCAGCCACCACTGTGTGAGCTGCGACAGGCCGAGGTTGTAGGATCCCCCGACGATGCCGACGTAGTCCCCGCTGTCCACGGCCGTCCCGAAGGCGGAAAGCCCCACGGCCCACCAGGGCATGGACTTGGCGGCCAGGTACCAATCGAAGCTCTCCTGCTCCTTCTTGAAGACGGTGAGCCCGTAGAGGACGATGCCGCCGTTGATCACGAGGACTATCAGCCAGTCGATCAGCGTCATAGATCGTTTTCCATCAACGATATCCTGCGCGAGAGCGTCTCAGACTCCGCCAAAACAGACCGCAGACGGCAGACAGCGGACGGCAAGATGAATAAAGCCATCTCTTTGGTTTTGAGCGGTCCGCGGTCCGTGGTCTGCGGTCAAGGATAGGGGGTCTAGACAGAGAGGTAAGAGATGATGTTGGCCAGGTGCATGACGAACTCCGCCGTGATCTCGATGTTGTTGCACACGGTGGGATTCGGGGTCCAGTGCTTGGTGTTTTCCCAGTGGCCGTCTTGGAGCTGATGCTCGACGAACCAATCGCCCATTCGCACGGTCCAGTCCTGATAGCGCGCTTCACGCGTCGCGACGTAGAGCATGCCGGATCCCCAGCCCGACTTGCAGACCTGCATGGACTGGAACTGGCATTCATTCGTCATCATGGAGAATTCCTGGTAGCCCCGCGCGAGGTCCAGCCATTCCGCCTCGCCGGTGGCCGTGTGGAGCTGGGTCAGAAAGGCCGCAGCAATGCCTCCGTTGAAGTGGGCCTGCCAGGGTTCGTCCTTCTTCGTGACATATACGAATTCGTGCTCCGGCAGATCGCTGGACCAGGACCCTGCGCTTTCAGAAGCATCAGCTCCCGTCACGAGACCTTTTGCCCGGCTGAAGACGGCGTAGAGCCTGTGTTCGATATCGGGCTGGAGCTCCCAGAGCCGCCGGAACCAGGCGCCGGCCTTCCGTGCGGCCTCGATCTGACCGAGCTGAAGGAGTGTCATCCCACCCTGAGCGGTCGGGAATAGGACCTGTTCGCCGGTCTCGGTCATGTCTTCGCGGTTGTTGTAGAACCCTCCGGATTCCGGGTCCTGCCAGGTGGCGAGGCATCGAGCGCCCGGAATGACGAGACTAAACCGCTGCCGCATCACGGCCGCGATGAGCAGGCAGGCGAGAGGGTAGGATCCGTAGAGGGTGTCGAACAGGCCTCGAGGCGAATGACCCTCTACTTCGCCCTCGGCAGAGAACATGTTGCGGCTCATCCAGTCCAGCACACGGTCAGCGGCGGTGATCTCACCCACGAGGGCGAAGGCCCAGGGCACGCGGTAATAGTAGATCCGCTCGGGCTCGTCGATCGGGCCCATGGAACCGTCCGGCTTCATGAAGCCCAACAGCCAGTCCGTGCCCTTTCGGCACGTTTGGCGGTAAGTCGCCAGCTTCCTTTCGATGTCGTAGGTTTCCACGGTATCTTAGATTCCTTATCTGGACGGCAGGTGATATCCCTCATTCATCACATCGATCTTGTAGAGGCTCGTGCCTGCGGTGATGTAGAGGACCCTGCTGTCCTTGCCCCGGCCGAATCCGACGTTGGTCGGGACCTCGGTGGGAATAAAGGCCAGTTCTTTGCCGTCCGGTGACCGCACCGCGATGCCCGGCCGCTTCCCGCTGCGCTCGGCCACGTAGAGATTCCCCTTCACATCCACGACCAGGCCATCCGGACCATCCTCTGGAGAGTAATCGACCAAGACCTTTCTGAATTTCGCCGTGCCATCTTCTGCCAGATCGTAGGCGAGGAGGGCCATTCGACCCTTGTGGGACGATTCGCCCGGAGCCAGCCTGTCGAAGCCGACGGCCCCGTTGTCGTTGCTGACGACATAGAGGGTCTTCTGATTGGGTGAGACACACACACCGTTGGGCTTCCCCGCATCCGTGATGATCCGGTGGATCGAGCCGTCGAGGTCGATCCGGTAGACGGCCATCACGGGCTGGTCGACCGGTTCGTGGCCCAGGTAGCGCGGATCGCTGAAATAGATGCGCCCCTTCTCGTCGATCGTGATGTCATTCGGTGAGTTGAACGGGCGTTCTTTGTAGAGGCCTGCGATGATCTCGCTCTTCCCGGAACTCATGTCCGTGCGGATGACGGACCGTCCTCCGTAGTCCGCGCCCCGGGCCACGATCATTCGTCCCCGGGCGTCGAACTTGATCCCGTTGGACATCCCGCTGGGCGACCGAAAGATCGTTGTTTTCCCGGTCTCGGGATTATATCTCCAGATGTGGCCCGCTTCCACGCTGCCGGCCTGCCGGCCCAGAAAGGTGAACGTGATGTCGTTGAAGTAGATCATCCCGTCGTGTCCGGCGACGACGCCTTCCGTGAGGGTCGTCCCCCCGGTGAACAAAGTATCCGGTCGGGCCCCGGGTGCGAGGATGCTCGGATCCCCGCTCGGCATCCGCTCCTGAGCTTCTGCCGCTGCGCGAACGAGCGTGACGCCGATGACGGCGGCCAGTAGACAGAAAGTCAACCCTCTAATCTCGCGCATTCCGTTCTCCTCTTTTCGCCACGACCACAGAAAGGCCCCAAAGATGGCTCTGGGGACTGTCTGTTCGCGTCGAGGCTGGAAGCATCAACAAGCAGCCACGTTCAGAATCGAATATTGCCTGTTCTCAGATGGGTATCCGGGGCCGCCATCCAGACGATCACGTGAGCAGCGGATCGGCAGCGGCATTTCAGTCGAAAATGATCACGTTCCGCAAGGCGTCTCCCCTTGCCATGACCGCAATCGCTTCGTCGATCTGCTCGATCGGATAACGCTCGGTGATCAGCTCCTCCAGCTTGAGGCGCCCCTGGCTGTGCAGGGTGATCAGCTTGGGGATGTCCACAGGCAGCCTCGTGGATCCCATGTAGCTGCCCAGAATGTTCTTCGGCCCCCCGCCCCCTCTGGCGTTCATCGTCCTGGGGCGAATCGTGATCGTCTCCTGGTCTCCCGGGACGCCGACGAGAACCTCGGTGCCGCCTGAACGGACCATCTCGAGGCCCTGTTCCATCGCGGCGGTGCTCCCTACGGAGACAAAGACGTATTTGGCTCCCCCGTGGGTCAATTCCTTCACCGCTTCCACGGGGTCTTCCTCCTTGGCATTGACGGTGTGCGTGGCGCCGAATGTTTTGGCGGCTTCCAGTTTCTTGTCGATCAGGTCAACCGCGATGACCGGATAGGCCCCGACGATATCGGCGGCCTGAACGCAGTTGAGCCCGACGCCCCCCGTGCCGATGACGACGACGGAGCTGTCGGGCTCCACCTCGGCCGTGTTCATGACGGCGCCTGTTCCGGTGATGACGCCGCAGGAGATGAGAGCGGCACGGTCCATTGGGAGGTCATCCGGGATAGGCGCGACCTGAGACTCGTGGATGACGACGTATTCGGCGAAGGCGGCCGTGTTCGCGCCCTGGATGATCGGGTCGCCGTTCCGGGTGTGGAGCCGCCTTTCCCTGCCCAGGGCGAAGTCCCCTTCGCAGACATAGGTCACGCCGCTCGCGCAGTTTCGGCACCGGCCGCAGGATCGGAGCAGCGTGGCCAGGACGCGATCGCCCGGTTTGTAAAGCGTGACGGCAGGCCCGACCTCCTCGACGACGCCGGCTGCTTCGTGACCGGCGATGATCGGTGTTTCACCGCCCCAGGCCCCGCTGACGATATAGACGTCGCTGTGGCAGATCGCGGTCGCGCCCAGACGCACCTTCACCTCTCCCTGCTTGGGCGGATCGATCTTTACCTCCTCGATGACCAGAGGCTTTCCAAACTCGTAGCAGACGGCGGCCTTCATTTCGGTCTCCCCTTTGAACGGTTTCCCAAGAAGATTCAACCCAAAGATGTGGTTTCAAGTTTCGCGAGTCGCCAGGCTTCGAGCCCGCCGACCAGATCGGCGACGTCCTCCTGACGGTGCATCTCTAGAATGCTGGCGGCGATGGCCGAGCGATAGCCCGATTCGCAGTGAACGACGACCGGAGGGCCTTCGGGAAGCTCGCCGATCTGCTCTTGTAAACGATTCAGGGGAATGTTGAGGCTGCCGACGATCTGTTCGGCCTCCCATTCTATCGGGGTCCGGACGTCCAGGATGACGGGCGGTTTCGCGTCGGCGAGCTGCTCGGAGAGATTCGCTGCGGTGATTCGTTCTGTCCTCGCGACGAGATCCTGTCGATCACCCAGGGCCTGCATGCCGCCTTCCAGGTAGCCGGCCACGCGGTCGAAGCCGATCCGGCCGAGTCGCGGCTTCCTCTTCACTGCCCGGGTCTGAGATGATGACGATGGGCCGATCCGGAGAAAGGAGGGTCCCCGCCCACGTGGCGTATTTGCCTCCAAGTCCGATGTTGATGCTGCCGACGAGGTGCGCCCCTTCGTAGTCGGTCGGTTCCCTGACGTCCAGCAGCTGTGCGTCTTCGAGCTTGAGGATCTCTTCCAGCTCGAGCGGCTTGAGCTCGCGTTCGAGCGTCTGGTCGAGCGTGGGGTGCTCCTTGGTGTTCAGGACTGCATCGTAGGTGAAATACGCCGGGGCCTCGGCCTGATCGGCCGTGACGATTCGGATGAATTCCTCGCGACTCATGGGCTGGAGGGCATAGTTGAAGCGACGCTGTGTCCCGATCGTGGAGACGGTATCCTGGCTCAGATTTTTTCCGCACATGGAACCGGCCCCGTGGGCCGGGTAGACGAGCGTCTCGTCGGGAAGCACCAGGAGTTTTTCTTTGAGTGAATCGTAGAGCATCGCACCCAGCTCTTCGGCAGACCAGCCGAGCGATGCCCTGAGGTCGGGGCGCCCGACGTCCCCGATGAAGAGCGTGTCGCCCGTGAGCACCGCGTGGGGTTGGTCGCCGTCCTGCTCCAGATCGTAGACGAGGAGGGATATCGACTCGGGGGAGTGACCCGGTGTCTCCAGGACTTCGATCCGCACTTTGCCGAGCTCGAGTCCGTCCCCGTCTTTCATGGCCCTGAATCCGTATTCGGCCTTCGCGCGCGCGCCCAGACAGATCTGCGCGCCGACGCGATCTCTGAGCTCGAGATGTCCGGCAAGAAAGTCGGCGTGGAAGTGGCTGAGGAAGACATGGCTGATCTGAAGGTCGTGTTTTCGGGCATCGTCCAGGTACTGGTCGATGTCGCGCTGCGGATCGAGGACCACAGCCTGACGGGTCTCTTCGTCACCGATGAGGTAGGAGGCGTGCGCGAGACAGCCAAGGTAATACTGTTCGAGGATCATGGAGCCGTCGTTCGTGAATCGTCATCCAATTGCGGATTGCGGAATTGGGATTGCGGATTGGAAGGCATTCACCGCAGGCCTTCATCTTTCGGTCAGGAGTCCTTCTTGGCGGCGTAGGACTTTCCGGCGAAGATGTCCCTGACTTCGGCCGCGGTTTTCGCCTTCTGGAGACGGCCGATCCGCTCCTCCTCCTCTTCGATCAAGGCCCTCACGTTCGTGAGCACGGCCTCGAGCTGGTCGGCCGGGAACTTGCAGGCCCCGTTTTCGTCCATGTGGATGATCTCGCCAGGAGAAACGTCCATGCCGGCGATTCTGACGGGGACGTTCACGGCGTGAATGGCCATGCCCCCGTGACCCGGCGTGATGCCGCTGAGCAGGTACTGAAATTTCATCGGGCGGATTTCATCGATGTCTCTCGAGGGACCGTTCGATATCGCCCCCACGCAGCCGACCGCCTTCATGGCCGACGTCATGTTGCCCCCGGCGAGCCCGATCTTGCCCGCCAGTCTTCGTGGAAATTTCTGCTGGAAGGCGTAGATCGCGGGCTTCTTCGAGGCGTCCAGAGCGTCGATGGCGTCCATGAATGTGAGCCGCGAGTAGCCCGGGTCGGGGAGGCCATAGACAGTGGTCACGGCATACCCGACGATCGGGCCCATTTCGGGATACATGCACCGAATCGACTGGTCCGTGTACCAGTTTTCCGACCAGGGATTGTAGAGTCCCAGGCAGAGTGGATGATCCGGATATGTGGCGACCACGTTCGTGATGGACGGCGTGTCGAAGTTCTTCAATTCTTCCAGCATTTCTTGCTCGGTCATCGCTTCCTCCTGCCCTGCCGGTGAGAGATAGAGTCGATTCAGGTGCTGATTTGGGCTTCCAAGATGGGGGATTGGGAAGTTTAAGTCAAGCGAATCGCGAGGAAATTGCGGATTGCGAATTTTGGATTGCGGACTGAAGCACAATTCATCACATCACACGTTCAATCACCAAGTTTGTCATCCCGAGGAGCCCCTCGGAACGTCAAGCTGTTCTTTTGGTGAAAAGTACAAACGCGGGCGACGAGGGATCTCAGAACTGAAGTACTCTCTGAACCATATCTCGAGGTAGCGGGTGCTGCATCGCACGCTGAGATTCCTCGCCTGCGCTCGGAATGACAGATGCATCGGCGGAGTAGAGCTTGTCCCGGACGAGCGCTTACCTATTATATTATGTATAGGGAAGGCGAACTCTGACTAAACGTTAAACTGCGAGGTGGGTATGGAAGGAGATGCGAACGAGCTGGTCACCGTGCTGGAACCGGACAACATGGCCGTGATCGCTCTTGCGAAGTCGATTCTGGACGACGCCGGGATTCTCTACGTCGTGGCTGGAGACGAGGCGCTTCAGAACTTGTATGGCGTCGGCCAGGTCAAGATTCAGGTCGCTCAGGAGCGGGCCGACGAGGCGCGCGGGCTTTTAGCAGACCTGTAGTCTAGGTCTTGGGCCGAATCATCTTCATGCATACCGGGCCGGGCACTTCGGCGACATGGCCGGTCGGCTCGAGTTCGCCCGTTTCTGGATCGATCTTGAGGGTAATCACGGTGTTCGTGTCCTGATTCGCGGCCAGCAGGAAGGTCCCTGTCGGGTCGATGGCGAAGCCGCGAGGGGTCCGTCCCTGGGTTGACTCGTGGCCGACGGGCGTGAGCTCGCCGGTCTTCTGATCGACCGCAAAGATCGCGATGCTGTCGTGGCCCCGGTTCGAGGCGTAGACAAATGCGCCTGACGGAACGACGTGGATGTCCGAAGGGTAATTCGCTCCTTCGAATCCGTCCGGAAGCGTAGGCAGCGTCGAAACTTCCTGCAGCGATCCGGTCGACTCGCTGTAATTGAAGGAACTAACCGTAGAATCGAGTTCGTTCGCCAGGAAGGCATACCTACCTTCGGGATGAAAGATGAGATGACGCGGGCCGGCGCCGGGCTTCACCTCTACCCAGGGAGGATCGTTCGGCTGCAACGTTCCGGAAGGGAGGTCGAGCTGATAGATCATGACCTTGTCGATCCCCAGATCGGGCACGAAGGCGAATCGATTTGATGGATCCACCAGAATCGAGTGCGGGTGAGGCTCGCCCTGTCGCCCGGGGTTAACGCTCGATCCGTGATGCTGGACGTGATCCGTCGCCTCCCCCAGCTGTCCATCCTGCTCTACCGGCAGGACCGTGACGCTCCCGCCGTGGTAGTTCGACACGAGCACCAGCTTTCCGGTCTTATCCATACTCAGGTAGCACGGGCCCCCACTTTGCGTGGAGCGCTCGCTCAGATGGGTGAGCGCGCCGGTTTCGGGATGGATGGAAAAGGCGGAGACGGTCCCGTGAGGTTTGCGGACTTCGTGAACCACGTAGATGAATCGATGTTTGGGATCTACGGCCAGATAGGAGGGGTCATCGCTCTCCGGAACAAGGCCGGCGAATTCGAGCGCGCCGGAGGAGAGGTCCAGGCGGTAGATGTAGATGCCCTCACTGTTCGCGTCCAGGTGGGTCCAGGTCCCTATGTAGACGATCATCTCATTGCTGTTATCCTGCATTACGGCCTCCTAGGTAGTTATTGCGCGACAAAGCCGCCGTCGACCGGGAAGGCGTGTCCCGTAACGAACGAGGCGGCGTCGGAGCAGAGCCAGACTACGGCCTCCGCGATTTCGTCAGGCTTTCCGAGGCGTCCGATCGGATATTGCGCGGTGACACTCTCCTCCAGATCCGGGCGCCCATCGAAGAATTGATCCATCATTTGAGTACGCGTTGTCCCGGGACAGACGACATTGACCCGGATCCCTTTTTGTGCGTTTTCCAGAGCGGCTGTCCGGGTCAGCCCGACGACCGCGTGTTTGCTCGCGTTGTAGGCCGACTGCCCGGTCCTTGACCCGACGAGACCGGCGACAGAGGCCGTGTTGACGATGGATCCGCCTCCCTGCTTCAGCATCTGAGCGATCTCGAACTTCATGCAGAGCCACACGCCCTTGACGTTGGTGTTGATGACCCGGTTCCAATCCTCTTCGGGATATTCTGGTATCGGCGCCAGGGGACCCAGGACGCCGGCGTTATTGTGTGCGCAATCCAGTGAACCGTAAGTCTTGACGATCTCGGCGACCAACGCCAATACGTCTTCAGACCTGGAGACGTCCGTGCGGACAAACATCCCCTCTCCGTTCGCGCCTCGAACCTGGTTTATAGTTTCCTCGCCACCCTCGGGGTCGACGTCACCGACGACCACCTTTGCGCCCTCCATGGCGAAGGCCAGGGCAGCCGCCCGTCCGATTCCGGTGCTGCCTCCGGTAACGAGGGCGACTTTTCCTTCCAGTTGTCCCGCCATTTCCATCCTATGCCGTGATGGCCTCTGCGACCTGTTGAATCGCCTCCATGTGACGCTGCCGGTAGGGCTCCGTGGTCAAGATCCACGGTGTTTGCAGGAATCCCAGGAGATGCTCGGAAGCGATGTGGCGTTTGCAATAGTCGACGATCATTCCGAAATTCTCGGATTCTACGACATTGCTGCCCGTGGGGATTTGATCATATCCACGTTCATCGAGATCGGTGAACGTCTTGACGCGGGGGTTGCCTTCATCGACTTCGAGTCTGTAATACCAGTTGCTCTGGAGGACCTCCCCAGGCATTTCTTTGAAAAAGATTTCGGGATGACGCCACACGTAGTCGGACCATATCCATGGACGGACATCGGCCTTCGTGACCTGATCGAGGTAGAAGTGGAAGTCGTGCCAGTAGAGGTCGTACTGGCGGACGACGACGTATTCGGAATGGCGTTGATGATCAGCCGTCTCCTCATCCATGCCCAGGTGGAAGAATCGAGGATTCTCGAAGATTTCGATGACCTCTGAAATCAAATCCGCACAGACGGTATAATAGGCATCGGTCGAAACCTGGCGTGCGTATTCACCCAGCCAGGCGTCGTGCGTGGTGGCGAAGTTCAGTTTCGGGATCGGCTCCATTCCGAGGTCGCGGATCGTGGAGATTTCCTCCTTCAGTTTATCGACGGTCCAGGCGTCTTCGACCGCGATCTCGGGATGACTGTGATACTGGACGCCGTCTCCCAGATCGATAACGACCATGTTCATGCCGGCATGCGCCATCCTCTCCAGGATGTCGTTCCAGAGCGACTCGTCGAACTGAAGATGGGGTCGGTAGCCACGAACTTCCCGGCTCGGTTCGATCCGATCTTCCCACATGTTGAAGCTGAGATGCAAAAGATTGGCCCAGATCATGGATGGTCACCTTTGCGAGGGATGTAAACGGCGATAGACGCCCCACCGGGGTGTCTCTACGGTAATATCATACGCCGAGCGCATAAACCGCGATATCGGTCAATTCTGCGCGGCCGCGATCCACAAAGAGTCCGACGCTGGGTCGCGTCGGTTCCGCCATCTCGGTGCTGCATTGAAGCACCAGAAGATCGCCGACGTAAATCTCGATCCACGGCCGGCGGATACAAACCCGAAGATGATAGGGGCGACCCATTTCGACGGGCCAACATCGGACCGTCGGGTCTTCGAACAGGTTGAGGTGCGCGGCCCTTACGCACTGATCCCTTCCCTCGAGCAGGAAGACCATATCTGATTCTGAGCTGAAGGGTTTGGACGCATCTGCCCGCCAGACGAGACCCGCGGCGGCGGCATCGTGAAGCGTTATTCGCGCTTCAACCTCGACGTCGGCACTGCCCAGACCGAGATCGGCGACCTGCCACCCCGTACGGGATTCCCCGATGTAGCGATTCTCCTCGATTCGCCACCGGCCCGTCGGTTGCTCCCAGTTGTTCCGACTGGATGGGAGTGAGACGATCAAGGGGGCCTCGCCCAGTGAGATGAGTTCCTTTTGTCTGTAGGCAGACGTGCGGGGCGACCACGCCAGGCGCAGGTGCCCTTCATCGGTCGTGATCACCCGCATCGGCGGCGAGAGGACGCTGCCGTCGGCGATGCGCTGGGTGTAGAACATCATCCGTTCTCCCTCGAACTCGAGGCTGCGGCAGGAGTAACCGGAATCGTTGACGCCGCCGATCAGGATCTGGTCATCCTCCAACTCGTGGTAGGGTCCTTCCGGGCGATCGGCAACGGCATAGATCGTGCCTATCGCGACGTGCGGGTCAGAGAAGATGCCACGGTTCCCGAGTCCGTGGCCGACAAGGCAGGTCAGATACCAGCGCCCGTCTATGCAGAAGATGTCGGGAACCTCCAGAATGTTGTACTTCTTCGGCGCGAACGCCGGCGGCAGGTGCTCCCAGTGGAGCAGGTCCGCAGACCGCACCGCCGCGATCGCCGCACCCTCGGCCAATTCCTCCGCGTGTTTCATGGCGGCATAAAAACCAAGCCATCCGTCCCCGTCGGGGTGGCGGACGACGACCAGGTCCCGACAGTCGACGACCCCGCACGGGAGTGGATTGTCGTGGCTTACGTACCAGCGCGGGTCGGGGGAGATCACGGGGTTACCGGAATATCGATCCCAGGTTTCGAGGTTTTCACTCGTGGCCAGGCCGATGTGCTGCGCTTTGGCCTGGTTGGTGGACGACCGCATCGTGTAGTAGAGGTAGAACCTGCCGTCGTGTTTTGTCGCACATCCCGTAAAATGCTGCAGGTCGTCCAGTCCGCCGGCAGGTCCGGGCCACAGGGCAGGGGGGCGTTCCTCCCAATGGATCAGGTCTCTGGATACGGCGTGGCCGATGTTGTGGGCGTCCGATTCCGGTCGGCCGGAGCTGGGAAGATGGCGCTGGAGATAAAACATGTGCGCGGCGCCGTCGTGTTCGACGTACCACGTGTCCCACAGGGACATTCCGTTCGGTCGATAACCGAACTGATTCACGACTCAACCTTTCGAGACGGAGGGGAGGCGGGCGTAGGTGAAGCCCTGCTCGATCAACGCCCTCTGGAGGGTCGGAACGTCCAGCTTTCGAGGCACCACGCCGGCCTTTGCAGACAGCGCGGCGGCCGTTCCAGCCACCTGCCCTGCGAGCGCGCCGGGGGTGATGCTGTAGCAGACGCAGCGTCCGGCGACCAGGAGGTTGTCCACCTTCTTCGGAAGAATCGTCCGGTAGGGGATGTTGATGTCTCCACAGACTTTCTCCATCATCTTGGCCGATCTGAAGTGTCTGGGATGATCCGTGACGAAATGGAAGACGAGGGATCCAGTGACGTCGCGGAAATGAATGACCGTGTCGTCGAACTGCTTACGCGCTACGGCATCTTCCTTTGTCAAAAGGTGTTCACCGATGAGCGTTCTCGTTTCCCTGACCCCGATGTGCACGCCGGTCTCGATCAGAGAGGCGTTTTCAAAACCGGGGACGTACTTCCTGAAGAAGGCGGCCTTCCGCCACTGCAGTTTCCTGAGGGCGCCCTCCGCTCGCGCGACATCATCCGGATTCAGGCAGTCGATCGGACCGATCTTGACCTTGGGATAATCGGAAAACATCGCGATGCCTCTTCCCATCCACATGAACTGCAGGAAGTTGATCTTTTCGATATCGCCGTTCGCCGCCGCCTCTTTCAGGAGGTCTGAAAAGCCCTGGAAATGCGTTCGTACCACGCAGTGATCTAGAAGCGTCCGTTCTTCGAGTTCCTCAACGGAAATCGGATCTGCTTCGCGAGGACTGCGCATGAGCTGGTCGGGATGTGCCTTCAGATACTCGAGGGTCTTAGAGATGTCTACGTTACACACGAGACTGTGCATGCCCGGACCGAACCTCTCTTTCGCGGGCCGGAGTTTGTAGGGGGCGCCCGCATCGGCCACGAGATCTGCATCGCCGGTCGCATCCACGACCACCTTTCCGAGCAGCGCCTGGCGCCCCGCCTTGTTTTCAACGATGATGCCTTTCACCGCGCCGTCTTCCACGATCGTGTCGGCCACGAAGGTGTGATACAAGATCTTGACGCCCGCTTCTTCCACCATCTGCAGGAGTACCTGCTTGGAGACCTCGGGGTTGATGAAGACATCCAGCCTGGGGTCGTTCAGGACGTCTTCCCACGAGAATTTCAACCCTGAGAAGTCGACCAGCCGCCTGAGCATCTCCACCATGATAGACTCTTCGCCCGGCCCGGCCTCGCTCGTCTTGCAGGGTCGGTGGGGAGAAGGGACCATCGCGGCCACCATCTGGCCGCCCAGAAATCCGTAGCGTTCCACGAGGAGCGTCTCCGCGCCGTTTCTGGCGGCCGCTATGGCGGCGCAGACCCCCGTGGGACTGCCGCCCGCGACGATGACATCGACATTCTTGGCGACGGGGAGACGCCTGACGGGCTCCAGAACGGCGGATTGATCCAGATCGATAGAGAATTCGGTCGGGGTATCTGTTCGCACGGCCACGGTCCTAACCTCCTCGTTATGTTTTCAGTGTCCGGGACACCAGTTCCAGTTGTCGGGAGGCCAGATGTTCGCGCCCTTGATCAGGTCGGGGCTTTCCGGTAGGGAAAAGCCAGGCGCGTACCAGTCGCCAACCGTTTCCACCCAGGCTTGAAGATGGGGTGTCCTTTTGTGGTAGTCGAAGGCATCCTTGTTGACGTAGGCCTCATACAGGTGGAGTTCGGTCGGATCTTCCTTGTTCTGAAACAGATCGAACCTCAGACAACCCGGCTCTTCATTGACGGCGCCGGTTGCATCCAGGCGGGAGGCCGCGATGAAATCCTCTACACGGTCGGCGGCGACGAGCAGTCGCGCGTGGATGATGAAAAGGCCCTTTCGAAATGCATCGCCTTCCAAGGCAGAAGTGCGCGCCGAATCCCAGTGGCCCTCGCCTGCCACGGAGACGGGGACGCAGGTCGAGACCTCGATCGCCTGCGAGGTCCAATCCGTGGTGGCCTCCTTCCACTTCAGGAAGTGCGGGCGACTCAAGTGATCCTGGACGGCGGCCTCATCATCGTAGACCTCACACAGCCCAAGCTTCGTCGGCTCTGTCTCATCCTGAATGATGTCGAAGCGGCGGCACCCCGGCTCGTTCAACACCGAGCCTTCTGCGTCGCCGATCATTTCGTGGATGAAATCTTCAAGATGTTCGGGTTTTACGCGAATTCTCACCATCAGGACTTCCATAGGTCTATTCCTCACGATTTGGTCACGGTTTTTCGTGGCTCGTGTAGAGACGCCCCACCGGGGCGTCTCTACACGATATTGTGGCCGCTATTTTTCTGGTTTGAGGTCGAGCTCCGTGACGTGCGCGAAGAGATAGCCATACGCCATCTCCTTAGGAGAGAGACTCAGGCTGCTCTTGCCCTTCGGCAGTCGGATGGGGCCGACGTCCAACCAGCGATAGTCCTCGTAAGATCGCGTCGCTTTGACGGTGCCTTCCACTGAGCCGATTCTGCCTTTGACGACGAAGGTCGCGCCGTCATACGGCTTCGGACAGGCCAGCCGAATCCGCAGACGGAAATTCCCCGCTCTGGGTGCGACCACGCTCCAGGTCAGCCGATGCTCAGGGGCGAACCAGTTCGTGACCGCCGTTTCCGGCCCTTCTTTCGTGACCTTGAGTCGACTGCCCTTTACCCCGCGCCCCTCGGGTTTCGCGTCCTGGACGCTAAGTCGCGTTCGGCTTTTTTCATTCACGTGAATCGTCTCCGCCTTTTCAGCGCGAGTTCTCCCACCAACGATTTTCGGGGCCCTGCGGAACCGCAGTCTGATGACGTTGAGGTCTGGATCGGGGGGTGACATCGGCAGCCCGTGGATTTCCAATCCGGACGGGGTCCAGACGGTCTTCAGCGATGTCTTTCCGCTCAGAAGCGCTGCGGATTTCGGGTCGGTGCGTATGCCTGGAATGGAAAGACGGTCTGTGTCCGGCCATCGGCACAAATAGACGTAGATCGAGTTCCGTCTGCGCGTGGTCAACACGTCGGGAGAATCGGTTTCAACACCTCCCGCTTCAGTCGCGTAGATGGCTTCGCCGTTCGCGCTCAGCCATTTGCCAACCGCCTTCATTCGATCGGCTTGATGGACGGGAATCGTTCCATCGGGCAGCGGGCCCACATTCAGGAGAAAGTTTCCCCCTTCCGAAACGACCCTGGCTAGGTTCTCCAGCAGGTTTGGAAGGCCGTACTGGGGGGAGTCTTTGTGCCAACCCCAACCTACCTTGCTGATGGATTGGCAGGCCTCGAACATGTGGCCGGTGAGGTCTTCCGGCAGCTGCCTTTCCGGCGTGAAGAAATCGCCGTGGCGTGCCCGGTCGTTCACGACCGCGCCGGGCTGATGTTTCTTCACGAGACGATAAAGCTTACGACCCTGCCACATCTTCTCGCTCTTGTGCGAGCCGTCGAACCAGATGCCGTCGATCCGACCGTAGCGTGTGCAGAGCTCCTCGATCTGTCCGTGGCAGTAGCGCAGATAGGCCGGCCAGTCAGGTCGCTGGTCCGAAGGCGGCCTATCGAGGTCTTTGAACGCGCCCGGAAAATGGACAAAGTTGGGGTGGTGCCAATCAGGCTGGGAGTAGTAGAGGCAGATGCGCATCCTGCGCCGATGACAGGCATTGATGAGCTCTCCGGTAAGGTCCCGCCCAAACGGGGTGTTCGTGATCTTGTAGTCGGTGAGGTCACTGTCGAAGAGACAGAACCCGTCGTGATGCTTGGCCGTAAGGGTGATGTAGCGACAGCCGGCCTTTTCTGCGAGGTCGACCCATTCGTCGGCGTCGAACCGCGATGGATTGAACCGATGCATGAGGGGTTCATACTTCCCTTTCGGTATGTCCTCTACGTACTGCACCCATTCTCCCCGCTCCAGCAAAGCATACAGGCCGAAGTGAATGAACATGCCGAACCGGGATTCGCGGAACCATCGGAGTTTCGGATCCTTGACGGACTGTTTCAGGACGATGGGCATCTCACGCTTTCCTTTCGATGTCTACGGGTCCTATGCAAGCTGCGCATCAATTGCTCAGGCCGGGTAGACAGGTGTGCTCTTGGCGCGGCTTTCGAGCAGCGCCTGATATCCGTCGCGAATTCGGACGGTAACAGGCCCCGGCTTCCCGTCATTCCCGATCACGCGCCCGTCGATTTCGCTGACCGGGAAGATGCCGCCAGCGGAGCTTGAGAAGAACACCTCATCGGCGTTGTAGAAATCGAAGACGGTGAGCTGGCCCTCGATCACGGAGATTCCCGCTTCTGCCGCGAGTTCGAGGACGGTCTCGCGGGTAATGCCGACGAGGATGTTGTTCGACGGAGTTTGGATGGCGCTGCGTTTCACGGCGAAGACGTTGTAGCCCGGGGCTTCGGTGACATCACCGTCCGTCCCGAGTTCCAGCGCGTCGTCGTAGCCGGACTCGTTCGCCTCCATGCGCATGAGAACGTGATTCAGGTAGTTGATGCTCTTCACCTTCGATGGCAGGCAGATGTCCGGAATGCGTCGCCAGGAGGCGACTTTGACGCGCATCCCCTTCAGATCCACATCGCCGGCTACGAGGCTGAGGTAGGGCCAGGCGAAGACGATGATGCTGGGTGTCGTGTTGTAGGGGCTTATGGTCGGCTGTTCGCCTACGCCTCGCGTGGCGATGATCTTGACGTAGGCATTCTTGAGATTACTGCGTCGGACGGTTTCCACGGCGACCTCTTTCAACTCGGCCTTGGAAAGGGGGACCTGGAGTTTCACCGCGTGGGCCGATTCGAACAGCCTGTCGATATGCCTGTCCAGCTTGAAGATTGCGCCGTTCCAGGCGCAGCAGGTTTCGTAGATGGCATCTCCGTAGAGGAGGGCGTGGTCGAAGACGGAGATCTTCGCGTCGCTTTCCCCGTAAAACTCGCCGTCGATGTAGACGACGGGCTTTGCGTCTTTCTCAGTTGTCATAATCCGTCAGTCTCCTGAATCCGTCGTTTTGCCATCGCGAAATTCAAATCCCCCCTGCCCCCTTTACGAAAGCATGTCCCGAGCTTGCCGAGGGAGGGGAGGAATCTATAATCTCTAAAGAAGAGCAATCTTCCCCCTTTGGAAAAGGCCTGTCCCGCCTGCACCGAGTAGGCCCGGAGGGCCGTATCGAGGTGAGCGAGCATGCGAGTCGAGGGAGGGATTGAGGGGGATTTTCACAATGTGAACGGACATCATTCGCTCATAAATCGCGAACCGGGCATCAGGGATTGACCCTGATGTTCACACCCAGCACTGTAAGCCGCGAAAGTATCTCCGGGTTTCGTTCTACCACTCCGATCGCCAATTCGCACGGGCCCAGCTCTACCAACTCGGGCGTCAGCTCGCACTCGAAGAAGTGGTGAGGACGATGCCCGGGGAGGTGCATGCCGCCTGATGCATCCGGAAGGGTTCGAATTTCCATCGGGAGTGGTTTGCCGTCCAGGGTAAACTCGAGCCGATCCTCTCGCGTAAGCTCTTCGATATGTACCTCGAGGGTCATTTTCGCGACAGCGGCCGGATCCTCAGCCACGAAGAGGTTATAGGTTACCGGCTCATTGCGACTGAGGCTCCGGGATCGATTCGCCGACTCGCCCGTGATGAAGGGATAGAGCTTGTCGTGCCGGGCCACGACGTCCCGGTCTGCGATCTCGCTCAGGAAGCTCAGGTCCCAGCCCTCATCGTAATCTGCCGGGTTCAGGTTGAAGATAGACAGCCCGTCGGCGCCTTTGGCGAAGGCCATCTGGGCGCCGGCGTGCCACATCTCTCCGGTCAGTACGTATTCCAGATCCAGGGACCGAAGCTGCACGCCCGCGAACGAAGGCTTCTGGTCGGGGCGATGGCTGACGCTGGTCGTCCTGGGCCAATCGAAGATCGGGAGGTAGTTCATCAAGACCTTGACCGGTGTGTCCCTGGTCAGCTCAACAAACTCCTCGAGGGGCGCGTCGATCGCGAAGCAGAGGTGATGGGTCGGGATCAAGAGATCGATCAGTCCCTCTTCGACCCACGTCCTGACATCCATACCCAGATGCCAGCAGTCCTCCAGGTTCGCCCATACCCGACACAGCAGTTCCACCGGTCTGCCCTGCTCCTGTTCGGCTTTTCGAACGCTGGCACGAATCGCGCGCACCATGTCTGTCATCAGGTGTCGGTTATCGACCGCCTCGTCCGGCTTGAAGTAGTTGGGTCGACGCTGGAAGTCCAGCTGCAGGCCTTCGATCTGATAGGTGAGCAGTTCCTCGGCGATGTCGATTGTTCGCTGTCGAACTTCGGGATGTGCGAAGTCCAGCTGCCAGGTGTAGTTGGGGTTCTTGTATGCGTCGGGGACTCGGGTCCCGTAGATGAGCGATGCGGGACCGTAGCGGGCGTGTTCTCCGATCCGCCAGTCCGGATGATCGCGATTCATGGGATCGAAATCGATTCCGCACTGACAGTCGTAGATCCGTATGTCAGGAAAGACCTTGAGACCCTTTTCCATTCCGCGGTCGAGCAGGACCCGGAGCGGATCGATGCCCTGCTGAAAGAATGCTTCGAGATTCTGCCTTTCACGGTAGGAGGAGACGTCGGGCATCTTTTCCATCCCGTGGCCATACCGCGTGCCCACTTTCGTGGCATATTCATACGCCCCGGGTAACCCGATGTTGTAGCACAGAGTGTCCACCTGTGTGTCTACAAGCACGTCCACCTGCTTCTGCAGGTGTTCGACGGTCAGCGGATCCCTGAACGCAACGCAGCTGCCGTCACAGGTCAAGATGAAACGCATGGTTACCTCTCAGCGGATTTGAGATTGAAAAGGCATCACCGCATAGACCGGAGGACGCAGAGGAACGCACAACACGATCGCGATGGATGGGGAATGGAGTAATGGAGTGTTGGAGTAATGGAAAAGCAGATTTTACAATACTCCACTACTCCAGTACTGCAATACTCCAGAATCAAGAAGAAACAGGCGGCAATAAACAAAGCGACGAGTAAGGTCATGCCTTGACTCGGATGTTCACACCGCGCACGGTAAGCCGCGTGGCGATCCCCGGGTTTCGTTCCACCACTCTGATCGACAACTCGGCTGGACCCACCTGTGTCAACTCGGGCGTCAACTCGCACGCTAAGAAGGGGAGGGGACGCGTCTCGAGATACATCATGCCGGAAATATCCGGCAGGGTTCGCCATTCCGTAGGCGCCAGGCAGACCCACGGTGTAACACAGGGTGTCCACCTGCGTGTCTAAAAGCACGTCCACCTGATTCTGCAAATGTTCGACGGTTAGCGGGTCCATGAACACGATGCAGCTGCCATCATTCGTGGATATAAAGCGCATGGCTAACCTTTATGGCGTGATTCAATTGCGTGTTGCGGATTTGGGACCTAACCCCCCCGGCCCCCCTTCCCTAAAGGGAGGGGGGAGATGATTTCCTCTGGTAGATCCAAGAGCACCGCTTCTGTCTTCCCTCCCCTTTAGGGGAGGGAACGAGGGAGGGGTCTGTAAGCGACGATCGACGAACGACGGTACTCAGATTGACCTCGCAGAATATTGTTCGATCAAATCCCAGTTCAGGTCGAGGCCCAGTCCGGGACCGGTCGGAACGGATAGCTTTCCGTCCGCCGGCCTGGGCGAGTCTTTGAGGATCTTCGGCCACAGCGGGTCCCGCTTCTCGTCGGCCAGAATCTCCACCGGCCCGATTTCGTCGATGACGGACAACAGGGTGAGGGCGACCTGGGGTTCCTCGTGATGGCCCATCTTGACGTCGTGCTCTCGGGCGACCTCGGCCACGCGCATCCAGGCGGTGATCCCGCCGACGAGCGTGACGTCGGTGTTCAGCTGATCGACAGCGCCGTAGAGGCAGAGATCGGCGCTTCGAAACTCGGAAATGTCGCCCTGACCACTCACGATGGGGATAGACGAGGTCTTTCTGACCTGAGCCAGACCGGTCAACCCGTCGTACCATTTCACCGGCTCTTCCACCCAGGCGATCGGCCAATCGCTGACCGACTCGCAAAATTCCAGTGCCTGATCCACGGTCCAGGCCGTGTTCGCGTCCACCGCGATCCGAAAGTCTGGAGTAGCCGCATCCAGCGCCGTCTGGATTCTTACGAGATCCTCAGAAAGCGAGGCCCGTCCCACCTTCATCTTAAGCCCGCTCAGCCCCTGTTCTCGAAGCCGGTCAACTTCCTCCTTCTTCGCGCCGGGGTCTCCATCTTCATAATATCCGCCGATGGAAAAGACCGGGATCTCCGTCCGCCTGACACCTCCAAGCAGCTCGTGAACCGGTTTCTGCAGGTGCTTTCCCAGTGCGTCCCAGAGCGCGATGTCGATCAGAGACAGGGCCTGCTGATGAATGCCGTGGCGCCCCATGTCCAGATCGACCAGGGCCCGATAGCCCAGGTCGATGGGCAGGTTCATCAGGTCGACGTAGATTCGCTCGATGTCGTCGCGGGTCGCTACCCTCTGCCCCACCAAATGCTCACTGAGGGGTCCGTTTATCAGGTCGACAACGGCCCCCTGTTCACCGTCCTCGTCCCCTCCGTAAATCTCCCCGCGTGCGCCATCGGTTTCCACGACCACGACGATCGTGTTTCGGTTACGGATCGTATAGGTTCCCCCCTTGAAGGGGGTCTCGAGTGGAAGCACGACGGGGATGGCTTCCAGGGATTTGATCGTCATCATTCACCGAACAGGATGATGTTTCCGTCAGGGTCCTCGATGTTGAAATCGCGCAACCCGTATGGCGAGTCTTCGATTTCGCGAGCGATCTTGACTCCGTTTTCAACACAGCTCTTGTAGAGGGCATCGACGTTTTTGACGAAGACACAGCAGGAACTGGTCCCCGCTATCTTTCCGGTTCGATCCAGCGCCAGATGGAGGCTGACCTCGTCTCGACGCAGCGTTGCATACACAGGAGGATCGTGTTGGAGATGGCCAGGCTTGAAGCCAAAGATATCCCGATAGTAATCGAGCGAGCGCGACATGTCGCTGACGTGCAGGACCGGCGCGGATCTGTCGAAGTGCGTCTCTTGTGACATCATTACATCCCTCCCGCTTTACCGCCGGATGGTGAGCATCCTCCGGTAGATATCGAGAAGCTCGCCTTGGTCAAGTGATTTATCAGATGTGAAACTCATGGCGCCACTCCTTATTCTTCCACGCTCGGCCACCAATCACCCCGGCCGTCAGGTGTGAGGTCCAGCAGGTTCCAGACCGGAGTGATAAGATCCATGCCGCGATATTCGTCCTCTTTCATGATCGCCGACCCAGAGTAGAAGTGTTTCAACGATCCATCTGAGCCTTTCACGAAGACGCTGACCCCTGGATACTGGTCACCGTCCTCATCCTGGAACTGCAGGTCGGTCTTGAAGGAGGAGCCGGCGCAGGAGATCAATCTGAGGTTGTTCCAGCCACGTTTCCGACCCCACTGTCGCAAATCGCCGATCTCTGCCTCGGCGACGATGGCGAAGTTGGCGTGCGGTTGCAGATGGGTCGCGATCCCGTTGAGGCCGTCGATCCACATCGAACACATCGGGCAGGGGTCTTCCTGGGCGGCGCCATACATGAACTGATAGAAGATAACGGGCTTGTCCGGTTTCTCGAAGAGCCCGGAAAGACGGACTTCGGAGATGGGCCCTTCGGCAGCGAGGTCTTCGGGTCCTTCGCGGAAGAGGTAGTCTTCCACCTGGGAGTCGAGCGGGAGCTGCCGTCTGAGTTCCGCGACGCGCTCACGCTGGTCTCTGAGGGCGATCTCCGCTTCGAGGAGCTCGGCCCGGGCTTTGCTATATCCCTCGCTTTCGTTCGTCAGTTTTCCGTAGAGCATCACGCACCTCCTTTTAAGCGTATCTCGTGGTCTAGGCTCGATGCGGTTGTTAGACAGATCATACCCCGAATACTCGGCGAACGGTAAGCCATCCGGCCATCGAGAAGAAGATGAGGATGGCGATGAGCACAAGGGACGTAGTGGGGTGGTTTCGATATTCTTCTCCGACCCATTTGGCGCGCCCGTTCAACAGGAGGAGCGCCAGTGCCAGGATGGGCATGAAGAGGGCGCCTACGATGGCGTATGCCTTCTGCATGCTGGCGAACCCGACCCAGAGTCCGATCATGGGCACCGTCGCCATGCCGTACAGATAACAAAGATATGTTTTTGATCGCGTATCAATAACACGATCTCTTGTGGACGAGTCTCCGGAGCGCATGCCCATCACGTCCGCGAAGAGATAGGGGACGCTCTGCCAGACCCCCAGCAGGCTGCTGAAGACGGCGCCGAAGGCCCCGAGAAGAAACGCCCATCTTCCAACCTGACCCAGCTCTTCAACGAGACGATCCGCCAGCTTGATCACCAGGCTGGCCCCGCCGCCTTCGACCTGAATGCTGCTGCCGATCACGACCATCGCCAGGCCGAACAGGGCGGTCATCACATAGCCGACTGCAAGGTCTATCCGGCAAACGGACAGGTCTTCGCCGCTGAATCGCCCCTCCTCGCGGATCCAGTAGCCGTAGCAGAGGACCGTGACGGTGCCCCCGACCCCGCCCATCAAGGCGATCGTCCAGGACAATCCTTCGCCGTTCAGGTCGGGGATGGCGGGCACGACGAGCCCGGCGATCAGTTGCCTCCAGCTCGGGACGAGGAGGACGGCCGTCACGATGACGGTGACGAACATGAATGCGATGCAGACGCCCATCACCTTTTCGAACAGCGAGTAGCCGCCCAGACGAACCAGGATCACGCCGACGATGCTCAGGCTGATTCCGTAGACGATCTTACCGGTCGACGGATCGTCGAACAGGGGAAAGATGGCCTGGAATGCGACCCCGCAGGCACTCATGAGGGCCGCCGCGACCATGAAGCTCCAGGCCAGCAGGTAGACGAGAAACCCATACCGGGCAATCGGACCGAGATGGGTGACCGCCCCCTCGAGCAAGGTGTCGCCTGTGGCCAGCTGCCAGCGGGTGAGCCCCTCGTTCAACACGAACTTGAAGAGGGCCCCCAGGACCACGGCCCAGAGGATCGCGACGCCCAGTTTCGATCCGGTAAATGCCCCGGTGGCGAGATCGCCCGCCCCCACGCCGGTGGCCGCCACGAGGATGCCGGGCCCGATGATCTTCAGGAGATTCCTTTCGTTCATCCACAGCATCAGTCGAAGAAGCCTTCGTCGCCCTCAGGCAGGTATTTTTTCGCCGCTTCCGGATTGATTTCTACACCCAGCCCCGGCCGGTCCCAGACTTGGATGAAGCTGTCTTCAACGATCGGGTCGGGGAGGCCTTCTACGATGTCGTACCACCATTCTGGATCACCGATCGGATACTCGAAGGCGATGTAGTTTTCAGGAAGCGTCGCCGAGACCTGGACGAGGGCGGCGAGCCCGATGAGGCCGTCCGCGACGCCGTGCGGCGCCATCAGGACGCCGTGAAGATCCGCATACTCCGCGACCCACTTGAGCTCCGCGATGCCGCCGATGTCACACGGGTCCGGCCCGATGATACTCACCGCACGTTTCTCGATCAGGTCTTTGAAGTTCTGCCGGAGGTAGATCTGTTCGCCGGTGTGTATCGGGACGGATGTGCTTCGTGTGACCTCACGATACAGATCGGCTTGGACATAGGGCACGTAGTCTCCGGTGATCAGGTCCTCGAGCCACATCAGGTTCAGCGGTTCGAGGGCCTTCGCAAGTTTGATCGCGTCGGGGACCGTCCACCCCGGGCCGCAGTCGAGCGCGAGACCAATCTCGTCGCCGAGGACCTCCTTCATCGCCTCGGCGCAGGCGATGACGCGTTTCAGCCCGCGTTCGGTCAAAAGCCCCCGCTCGGTGGACATCTGGCCCTCGTGCCTGACTTCGCCGTAGAAGAGGTCCGGGACCTGATAAGGCATCTGGCTGTGGAATCCGACGCCCTGCTTGATGATGCAGAATCCTTCTTTGGCCGCCTTCATTTTGGCCATGTTGTCGGCATAATCCTCGGGCGTTGAGCCGGCCATGGGGAAGCGCACCGCGCCGTTGTAGACCCGAACCCTGTCGCGAATCTTCCCCCCCAACAGCTTGTAAACGGGCAGGCCCGCCGCCTTGCCCGCGAGGTCCCAGAGCGCCATCTCGATCGCGCTGACGGCGCTGCCCCAGGGTTTGAAGCTTCCGAGCCTTCGGATTTTGAGCATGACCCGTTCGACATCCGTGGGATCCTCCCCCAAAATGAACTGCTTGTAGAAGAGGACCTGGGGCTGGATGTAGGGCTTGGTGTATTCGGCCTGTCCGATCCCGCTGATGCCCTCATCGGTCGTGATGCGGACGACGGGGTTTCGACCGATGATGGTGCATCTTAGGTCAGTTATTTTCATAGGAGCAAATCTCCATCAAAGTAAGCGATCTATGACCACAGACGGCGGACCGGGGACCGCCAAACCAGAATAATTACGCCTTTGATCTCGCGGTCTGCGGTCTGTCGTCCGTCGTCGTGCCGAGCGCCCTCACCTATGGCGTCCCCCTTCTTCCGCCGCCGTCCATGTATATCGAACTGCCGAACATATAAGAGCAAGGCTCCGAAGCGAGAAAGGCGACGACACTGGCGATTTCCTCCGGCTCTGCGATGCGACCCGCGGGAAGCCTGGCTCCCATCCGGTTGAGGATCGTCTCGACGCTCACGCCTTCCTCCTCGGCTTTCGCCTGCTGCATCGTTCTCGCCCGCTGTGTGTTCGTGATTCCCGGACAGATCGTGTTGACCAGGATGCCGTCTCCGGAGACGGCATCCGATAGGGCACGCGTCGTGTTCAGGATGGTGATGTTGGCGAGGCTCACCGGGATGTTGGATTGATCGGGACTCGTGCCGGCGCCGCCGGCGATGTTGACGATGCGCCCCCATCCGTTCTGCTTCATGTAGGGGATGACGAGTTGGGCCATGCGGAGATAGCTGTAGCTCTTCAGGCCGAGCGCCTCGTCGATCTGCTCGGTCGGAAGGTCCAGGATGTCACCGCCTCGCGCCGCGCCGGCGCAGTTGATAAGGATGTCCACGCCGCCGAACCTCTCTACGGTCTCGGTTACGACGGTTTGGCAACTCTCCCTGGCGGTCAGGTCGACGGAGACGGTGTGGCCCTCACCGCCGGCGGTTTCGATCTCGCCTGCGGTCTTGTCCAGGAGCGCCTGATCGCGCGCCGTGATGCAGACGCGGGCCCCTTCGCGCGCGAGCGCCAGCGCACAGCGCCGGCCGATGCCACGGTTACCCCCCGTGACGATGGCCCGCTTTCCTTTCAATCCGAGGTCCATGCATTTCGTCCTGGAGGGTTCACCTTCGACTTCGCAGCCAGGGGATGCCATCCACACTCAATCCGACCTGTATATCAGGCATGATTCCCCTCAACTCACCGCCTCCTTCGCTTTCGCCACTAATCCGTGAGAAGAGTCCAAGACCCAAATTCAGATAGAGTCCAATACGACCAGATTCTGTGGGCCAGCGGTGCACACCCAGGCCGACGCCGGGTACGACGCTGCCTTTCGAAAAGATGACGCTATGCCAGGTAGATACTAGAACCGAGGCCTTTCCATACAGGTCCCAGCGCTCGAATTGCAGCAGGGATACGCCTACCTGTGGCGCAATGCCTTCTATGCCCACGCCAACACCCAGGAGTACGGGTGACGCCGTGGACTGCTTCATGTACTTGAACCCCACCATCCCGGCATCTAGGCCGAATCCAAGTGCCAGTATATTCGTCGAACGATCCTCGTCTGAACGTCCGGTTTGTTCATCGGCTTGTGTTTCGGCGGGGAAAAGGCCCAACAGAGTGAGCCCGGCCAGAACGACGGAAACCCGCGCTGTCACTTTCGCTTTTCCAGAATAGCGGCGTAGGCCGGGCCTGACGGCTCGAGGAATCGGCTGACCGCCCATCCGCTGTCTCTGAGGAGACGGTCCATCTCCTTCCTGGAGACGAAGAGATAGTCGAACCAGTCGCCGACGTGCCTTCCCTGCCTTATCCGCATCCGGACCTGGCCGCCCATCCTCCCCCGGTCTCGGTTCTCTTTGTGGTAGTCCAGATGAGCGCGATCGGTCGTATCGTAGGGATCGAGCGTTCCCGCGATGATCTTTCCCTGGTCGCTCGTCATCCCATAGAACCTTCGGAGCAGCCATCTGGCCCGCTTCGGGTTTCCGACGAGGCCGAAGTTGTTGCCGAGCATCAGAAGCGTGTCGAACGTGCCCAGCTTTCGACTGACCTGGGTGATGGACATGGTCTTCGCTTTTTTGAGACCTCGGCGCTTGCAGACCTTGATGGCGAGAGGAGAGATGTCGACGCCCAGCACGTCGTGACCTCTGTGCTGAGCGTAAAGGGCGTGTCTCCCGGCCCCACATCCGATGTCCAGGACCTTTCCCTTCATGTAGCGCATCGCCTTGCGTTCGTGAGACGGCCAATCTTTGTACATCGAGAGATAGTGTGTGGCGTCGCAGATATCTAGGTATCCGTCGCGCCGCTCGATCACCTCGAACTCGTTCTCGAGGAGGTAGGCTTCGTAGAGCTGCTGGCCGTAGGCATCTCGGTAGTCTGTCACTATGAAAGAAGCCTTTCACGACCGCAGACCACGGACCACAGACGGCTAGAAACGTGAAATATCACACTATTCATCCTGCGGTCTGCGGTCCGTCGTCGGTCGTCCGCCTTTAGGCGGTCTGCCGTCCGTCGTCCGCCGTCTGCTTGTAAATGCTATTCATCTGCCACGCATCGAGCGAGTGCAGGACCGCGTCTCCACCCTGAGCGCGGATGGCCACACCCACGCTGTCCCTGCGCTCGGGATAGACCCGCAGGGCGAGACATTGCGTGCCGTTGGCGAAGACCTCGACGACGCTTCGGTCCAGGAAGATTCGAAGCTTGAGTGTTTCATTCGACGGGAGCTCGAACGGCGCGATTTCGGGAGGACGTGCTTTCACATCGGGCAGCAGCGACGATCGGGACGTGTCGATCACGAGCGCGTCCTGATGGTGTTTCCCATCCTCTTTATGCGTCCTCATGTAGCCGCGCCGGAAGAATTTGACCTCGGTCGTCTCCTCTCCGCCGGGTGAACGCAGAACGTGGAGGCAGATCTCTCGCGCGCTACGGGGATCGACCTCAACGGCGAGCTCCATCGTGTTCCCCTGGACACCCTCGAGCACGACCTCCCGGTTTGCGGGCAGGGAGGTCTCACCGAGCCGTTCGTGCTCGGATCGGAGTGCTTCGACAGTTCGGACAGGTTCGATGCCCAGTGTGTTGTCCTCGCGCAGGGTCAGCAGACGCACGAGAGACATCAGGTGGTTCCAGCCCTCGGTCGGTCTGGCGTCGTTGATGTTGCAGATAAGGTAGACGCCGCCCTCGCCATCGGGGGTGCCGCAGGGGGCGTGGACGGCGCCGGAATGGATGCATCCAAAGTTGAACCGGCCGTGCGCGAACGGTTTGAATTTCTGACGCGCCTTTTCGTAGTCGCCGAGCAGATACTGCGCCCCGCGTGTGTGGCTGGCGAACAACAGGATGTGCTTGTCGCCGATTGGCCAGAAATAGGGAACCGCTCCGTCCTCACCCCGCCCGGTGAAGACATCACCTTCGACGAACTCTCCCGTATAGGTCCAGGACTTCAGATCCTGCGAAAAGAACAGGTGCTGGGCCATCCGACAGTCGTGGCGGATCGCCCCATCCAGGTAGGTACCTGACAGCGCGTAGTAGCCGTCATCTTCTTTCCAGATGCAGGGGTCGAAGACACGGTAGGGGCGCTGCGTCTCGTCCACCTCGACGATCGGGATGACGGGGTTGCCGGGGATCTTCTCCCAGTTGAGGAGGAGCGGGTCGCTGGACACGGCGACCATGTTGCCCGTCTTGAGGCCGTGGTAGATGGCGATGACCCGGTCTTCCTCGACCAGCGAGCTGCCGCTGAAACAGGCGGCTTCGATGCCGGGGTGGATGGCCAGAGGGAGGTCTTTCCAGTGGACCAGGTCGTCGCTGATCGTGTGGCCCCAGTGCTCGCGCGGGTCTTCTGGAGGTTTGGTCTGGTAAAAGAGATGATAGCGCTCCTGCCAGTGGCAGAGCCCGTTCGGGTCGTTCATGGGGCCTTCTGGATTGACGAAGTGGTAAGCGGGCAGGTACGGATCGGCGGCGTGCTGTTCGCGCGACACCGCGTAGCGCAGCATCAGCTCATCCGTCTTCAACTGCTCCTGCTGCGTTTCCAGTGTGGTCGCGAAGGTCTGGCGGGGGACTTTCGAAGTGCACTTGATGCTCATACTCATGCCTCGATCTCCAGACTCAAGCTTCTACAAAGTCTAGATTCTCTGTGATTCGGGTGCCGTCTTTCTTGAAGGCTTCCATGTAGAGGCGAATACGCTGTTTGGCCATTGACAGATCGTGGTTGTTGAGGTTGATGTTCAGGAGATCGATGTACCAGGGGGCCTTCACCTCATCCATCACGTAGGTTTCCACGATCTCCCGGGCGATGGGCACGGTGGTACCCTTTGAGTCGTCGTGAACATCCTTGTCATTTGCCTGGAGGAGCTTCTCATACTCCTCCGCCAGCAAGCGTCGGAACAGATCTACCGTGAACGCGTCTCCCGACTTCGCCCCGGTCTCCGGATCGTCATCCGTGAGCGTCCCACCCTTGTGAAGCCACTCCCACAGGATGCTGAGGCGAATCTCTCCGGTCGCCATGTCTTCCATGAGATACATCACGTTGTCGTCACCGAAGAAGTCGGCCGGCTTGAGCGCCGCCGCCTGAAGCCCCTGGCCGAATGCGTTGCCGTATTGCAGTGCGACACTCAGGAGGTTCCGCGCGCCGCGGATCGTCCGGGGTTCAGGTTCGAGGAGCACGAGGCCGTCGGCGTCTTCCTGCGTGTAGGTGAGCGGGGGAAATTCTCTTCCGAGCTGATTGGCTTCGCCCACTTCCTCCCACACGGGGCGCACGATGTGGACCATCTTCCAGTGGGCGACCCACTTGCCGCTGGCCCCTTCCTTCTCCTCTCGTGTGGCGCCCGCGACCGCTTTTCCCATGCTGGATGCGACGCCCTCTTTGGACCCGACGGGGATGTTGGGCTCCATGCCGCCCTGCCAGAGCGCGAAGTTACCATTCACGTCTGCAGTGTTGACGGCGCGGCGGACCCGGTCTTCGTAGTTCCTCATGTAGCCATAGGTCATCGTGATGGACTCGATCGCGGGATTGATGAACGTCTGCTCCCACGCCATCGCGTCGGCCACGCTGTTGATATAGTCCCATCGCCCGGTGTTGTAGCCGGCGAAGTGCCTGCTCAGCGCCGCGCGGATTTCCATGAGCTGGAAGGTCGCCTCGAGCTGTTCGACGAGGACGTAGACTTTGACCGTGCCTTCTGGGAGCTTGAGATGGGCCTCGAGGGCCGAGAGCATGTCGTTCCAGAGCGCGGCCTCTTCCGCGGTCTGGATCTTCGGCAGATAGAGGACGATGGATGACCCGGCGTCGCGCAGCTGCCGGTGATTGTTCACGATGTAGAGGGTGATGTCGGCGATCGACGCGGAGAATGCCACGCCGTCTGAATCGCGGATGTGCCGGTCGTCCAGATGCAGGCCCCTCGCGCGGAAGATCTTCGTGGTGAAATCGAGCTGTTTCTCCCAGTCCTCGATGAGCGCTCGACCGAAGAACCCTGAAGCCCATTCGTTCATCTCGCTCGCGACCTGCTCGGCAGCCTTCAGGAAGACCGGATCCTTCTGGATAGCCAGCTTCAGGTTTCTCAGGTTGTCGAGCGACATCGTCGTGATCTGACCGAGCGCATCTTCGCCGTCGAACATCCAGCCGTCGGCGCCGGACAGCAGTGCGTAAGCGACGTTTCTGATGCTTCGGTCGATCGGTGCGTTCGGCTTCGCGGCCGGGCCTGTGCCCTGGATCCACTGTCGCTGAAGATCGTGCGGAATCTCCGAGCCGACGAACTTGCCCGCCCTGGCGTCGCCCACGTTGATGTCGGTCCCCTCGATGTTCTCTTCGGGATCGAGGAAGGTGATGCGCTGTTTGTTTCTCTGGCGCTCCGCCCTTCTTTCGATTCTTTTGGCCATGACCGCTTTCTGGTCATCGTTGAATCGAGCGAGTGCCGACAGGGCCTCCATCACTTCCGGGGTATAGACGTCGCTGTAGGCAGTGGCGAGATTGTCTCGGATTTGGATGCTGCCCATCGAATGGCCTCCTTCAAATCGATCGAAGGTCGAGAGGATAAGCGTCTATCACTTTGAAATCCCCCTCAGTCCCCCTTTGAGAAAGGGGGAAGAATCAACTCTCTGATTGGGAACCAATTCACTGAGAGCAATGTCCCCCCTTTGAAAAAGGGGGGCAGGGGGGATTTGAATTTCGCGAATCATTTTTTCTTTTCCCGGTACCCGTTTAGATATCGTGAAAGGGATACAGCTTGCGACCGAGGTTATGAAACGCGCTAGCGCCGCCGGGCGGATTGTTTATCCCGGGCTCATTGACCGAGTAGATCGAGCCGGCCCAGGATTCGAACCCGGCGCGGAAGTGAGCGGTGGATTTGATCCCGATGTAGCGCATCTTCTGGGGGTCCAGACCCATCGTGCGCGAGAACGCCGGGCCGAAGGGCTGTTCTCTCATGCTGACGAGCAAGACGTGGATCCCGTCCTGTCTGATGTAGGCCGAAGGCCCCATGCACCCCTCCAGCCCCGCGTTCCTCGGTCCGTCGTAGGTGAAGTAGCCGTCCGAGAGCTTCACCACCTTCACGTCCATGCGCACCGGCTCGCCCTGGAGGGGGCTGGACTTCGCGCCCACGTCCAGTTCCAGGCGCGTGCCCTCGCCCGCCTGCTCGCACTGCTTCACCGCTTCGGGGTCCACGATGTAGAGGATGCAGGCGTCCGAGAGCCCGGCGTCGATGAAGGTGCGCAGGACGCCGGTGCTGTCGCCGGCAGAACCGCCGCCGGTGTTGTCGTTTCGGTCTGAAAAGATCGCGGGAAATTTTCCCGCGGCCTCGGCCTGCTCCAGGGCCTCGCGCGTCGTGGGCCGCGTGGTCTGCCAGTCCGCCCTGCGCTCGAAGATCCAGTCACCGAGTTCATCCGCACATTTCTGGGCGAGGTCCTGATCGTTGTCCGTGACGATGTAGGTCGAGGCACCCATGTGGGGATATCGGCCAGGGGATAACAGGTGGAGATCGAGCCGCAGACGACGCCTGGCAGGGCCTCGATTCGGTGCAGCTCTGCGATGGCCTCGCGCATGGGGGAGTGCGCAGTAATCTGGTTCATGCCCCAGACGAGCGGGATCCTGCAGAGGGCCATCGTCGGACGCACACGGTCGTTTTTGATCCGCATCAATACGTCTCCGCACTCGCGGGCGCGCTCGACCTGATCGATTTCCGGATAGGTCTCCCTGCCGATGAGTACGTCCGCCTTCTCGACCATCTCGGGCGACATGTTGGAGTGGATGTCGAGCTGGGCGAGAATCGGCACGTCCTTTCCGACGCGCTCCCGGAGGGCCGAGAAGATGTGCCCGTCGCCGTCGTCGATCCCCTCGACGACCATGGCGCCGTGCAGCTCCAACAGGACACCGTCGACCGGTCCGCCCGCATCGATTCGGTCCAGCAGGTCGTTCAGGATGGCGTCGAAGACGTCGCGGGGCGTCGGCGCGCTCGGGGAGGCGTTGGCGAGGATGGTCGGGACGAGTTCGAAACCGTGATCATCCGCGGCCTGGATGAATCCGCCGATCGATGTGCCTGTGCCCCTGAATGTGGTAATCAGCTCGTCGCCGACGAGGTAGCCAAACCGCTCGTTGCGGAAATTGTCCCAAGTGGTCTGCACCGGAGTGAAGGTGCTGGTCTCGTGACAGAAAACGCCGATGGCGACTCTCATTCGTTACCTCGTGATTCGGTTACGGGTTCGCTATAAGAGACGCAGCGCTTCGTTCAGTTCGACTTCGCGAAAAGACTGGCGAAGCGGCGGCAGTTCAACAGATGCGAACCACTGATCTTTTTGCGATTTTAGTTCCGCGACCGAGTCGAACATCTTGGCGATCCAATCGCGGATCTCAGAATAGCCGCTGCTGATCTCGAGGTCTGCCGCGTCGACACGGCCGCTCGGTGAATAGACAAAACAACGCCTGATGTTTCTGCGAAGGCTTTCTAGCTGCACCTTCTCGTATGATGGATCGTGGGAATTCTCACTTTCCGGAACGAGCAGGACGTTCACGCCCGATCGGTGATCGCCTGAGCGGTTTCGTTGGCGCCGTCAGGAACGCGGACGTTCTTGTGACCCGGCGAGATGTCCAGCCATCCGTAGCTGGCGATTGGCTCGCGTCTTTGAAAGGTAAAGAAGTCCGGATAGGCGAAGAAATCGTCTCCCTCCGCGCGGTAGCGATCATAGAAGGCGGTGACGTAGGCCAGGATGAGGGTAACGGCCCCTGCGCCCTCGTATCGCGCCGGCGCGAGCACGCCGAGCCGGTCGGTTTTCGCGAGATCCGAGAAGAAATCGGCGTGGCTGATCTCCTCTCCGCGATATCGGATCTGGAAGTCCGTCCCTCTGAGTTTTGAGCTGTGCACGCGGGTTGATTCTCGTGGATACCTGAGGCGCGGGAGGTACTGAATTGGCGCCGAGGGCGCATCGAATTTACCCCTCAAAGACGCAAAAAAAAGGGGCTTACGCAAACGCTCCATTGAGCAGTGCAGGACCCAGATTCGGCTTGACATTGGCTAATGTCAGAAATTAACTTGCCTGAACATTAGGTAGAAAAAAAACGACGGATGCCGGGTGGGTTTTCTGGTCGGGAAGAAGCTCGCTGGAGCCGCATCTGTTAAGGTGCGGCTTTTTGCGCGTGCTGGAAGATTGGGCTTTATCTTAAAGCGCAGATGATGCCACGTGGTTTCCACTCGTCCAAGTGACCCGTTGCGTCTTCATAAGGGGGCCCCATTAAGATATCAAAGACCATTCTATCAACGTGCTCAATCGCAGTGCTTGTTGCGATGACAAGTGCCTGCGTGCTGCTGAGTTGTGCATCGGCCTTCGCCGAAGACCTAGGCGGCTACAGGATGAACGTCGTGTACTTGAACGGGGTGGACAGCTACCTGGAGCTTCCTGCCCACGCCTTCGATGACCTGACGGAGGCCACCGTGGAAGTCTGGGTGAAGTGGAAGCGGTTCAACAAGTGGGCACGTGTGCTGGATTGGGGCCGGGAAGGCAATGCCCTCGTAATTCAGACCGAAAAGAGCTCCAGCACGGTGAACTTTGCCATTTTCGATCGCCAGGGCAAGCGCCATCGGACGCGAGCCAAGAAGGCGGTGAAGCTGGGCGAATGGGTCCACCTCGCCGCGGTCTGCGGGATCGGTGGGATGGAGTTCTACGTGAACGGGAAACGGAGGGACGACGACAATTACGAGGGGGGGCTTGAGCAGATTACCGAGGGATCAAAGTACTTCGGCAAATCCAACTGGCCCAAAGATAAGTTGCTCCAGGGGTACATCGGCGAGATCCGGGTGTGGGACCGGCGCAGATCGCGGAAGAAGATCAAGACGCATATGGACCGCGCGCTCAAAGGGAATGAAAGAGGCCTCGTCGGGCACTGGAGATTTGATCAGGTTGATGGAGACGCTGTGCCGGATCTGAGCCGTTCAGGCATTCCGCTCTCGATCATCGGTGAGGCACGAATCGTAACTGTTCCTGCGATTTCTCGCTTCCTGATTCCGGGCGAGCTGGAAAAGGAGGCTGAAAAGGCCTATACACGGGCCCTGGAGGCACTCGAGGAAAAGGACTACGAGGACGCGGAACATTCGTTTCGAAAGTCGGTGAGATTCGTTCCGAACTACAAAGACGCACTGGATCAAGCAGTTAAGTCTCGGCGACTGGCGGAGGAGGCTGTGGCGCTCGATCACTACAGCTCGGCGAAGCAACACTCGGAGCAGGGGAACTACCTTTCGGCCTACGAAGAGTTCAGGGCAGCGCTCGACAGGGTTCCAAACTTCCGGGATGCGGCTGTTCTTATGGAAGAGGCCCTGGAGAAGGGGAGTTTCAGTGTCGGCTTTTGCCTCTTCACATCCGACGAAATGAGGCGTCATCTGGCATCTGTGCTGGGCCCAGAGAAACGGCGGTGGTACAAGCGGCCCCTGGAGGTGATTCAGGGGCGCAGGAAGTGGGACGTGCTCAAGGTCTCCCAGGAGCCGTTCCGCAGGCAATTGGAAGCCCAGTTCCAGCAGAGGCTGCTTTCGCGCATTGAAGGACAAAAACTGGTCTACGTTCGGCTTGAAGAACTGGATCTGTTTGACCGGCGCTGGGAAGCCTCTGGGATGAACCCAAAGCACGCCGGCCTGCAGGAGGTCCTTAAGACCTCACGTGAGTCGGGTATCCATCTTGTTGTGCTCGCCGAGCTCGCGGAAGCCTACACCATGACCCTCAGTTCACAAACCGAGAAAGAGGCGTGGACGCTGAAGGAGCGGACCTACACCGACAGCGAGGGGAATCAGAAAAGGGAGACGGTGGGCGATCGGCGCTATTATTACTACGTGGACCTCGAAGAGATCGACAGTCTGTTTCGAGTGTATTATCAGATCCTTGATTCAACCACCGGGGAGAGCATCAAACAGAGCACCCTTGCAGATATCGTGGACGACAATCGGTTGGAAAGCGTAGCTTGGGGTGTGGGTGGGGTGGATCCGAGTCATCTTTACACGAAGACCATGGCCGGGTTTTCGCGACTGTCCTCAGGTGAGGTGCAAAAGTTCAACGTTCGGAGCAACGTGAGATCCAGCTCTGACCTCATGGAGGCTGCATCTCTAAAAACAGCAGGCCAACTGGCAAGCGAGATTCTGAAGGTGGTAGAGCATTACCGACCGCAGCGCCCCGATGTTGTGACGGGTGACGCGGTGCAACAGACACCAACGGGGGAAAAGGCCTCTAGAAAGGAGACGGACCCATGAGAAAGATAGGAGTTCTACTAATTGCGATTTTGGTCTGCCCTTCGCACGTAAAGTCGGAGGAACTGCTGGGTGCCGAATGGCAGTCGATTTACGACGATGTCCACTGGGCCGCGGGCACTGCAACTCCTGTGGCGTTTAGTAACGATGGGACGCGCCTCCTCTACATCAACTCTGCGGAGGGCCCGAGAGTCCGGAAGCTCGTGGGTGTCCGATACAAGAAGTCTAATCAGGATGTAGATCGTCTGGAGGAAGAGGAGCTTTCATTCGAAGGTATGGGTAAAGTCGAGGCCGTCAAGGCCGGTTTCGGCGCTGCTCTTGGGGGCTTTAAAGAGACGTTTTCGGTCGAGTGGCAGGTCAATTGCGCGGCCTTCAGCCCCGATGGGTCGCGCATCATCCTGGGAACCGACGACAAGAAAGTTAAGGTCTTGGAAGTCGCCGATGATGGCCTGTCCGAGATCCAGGTGTTAGAGGGACACAAGAAGGGGGTTAAAGCGCTGGCCTTGAGCTCGGACGGCAAGGTTCTCGCTACTGCAAGTGACGACAAGACTGTCAGAGTGTGTGAAAAGGCCGAGGGGGAGTACGCCTATTTACAATCCCTCGGGCACAAAAAGAAGATTAAATGTGTTGCGATAAGCCCCGACGGAAAATTCGTGGTCGCGGGCGACGATGATAAGACGGTCAAGGTTTACGAGAACCTTGGTGGAAAATTCAAAGAGGTCCAACAGCTCAAGGACTTCAAGAAGGGTGTCAAGAGTGTTGCCTTCAGTGCAGACGGGTCGTTCTTTGCTGTGGGAAGCGACGACAAGAAGATCAGGATATATGAGCTCGGCGACAACGGGTTCTCGCCTACCCGGGTTTTAGAAGGCTCTAAGAAAGGGGTTTACGCCGTTGCCATCAGCCCGGACAATAAGCTTCTTGCGAGCGGCGGAAAGGACAATCGGGTGAGGATTTGGGATCTGTCCAGATCAGAATCTCCCAACGTTGTCACGCTCATGGGACACAGCATGAACGTGAAAAGCCTTGCGTTCAGGTCGGACGGGAAATACATCGTATCTGGAAGCGACGATGCTACCGTCAGGATCTGGCGACTCAGGGTGAGGTGATGTTAATTGTCCTTGAGCGTACGTGAGACGTTTGCCGGTGCGATCACAGCACATCAGGAGGAGGTTACGATATGAAACGCACGATGACCGCCGCCCTCGTTCTACTTACTTGCGCCTTACCTGCCCTTGCCCAGGAGCTCGATATTGAGGTCGTTGACGAACTATTCGTTTCAGAGTTCGATTCAGGCGGTGGTATGGGTGCCAGCTTCGGCGTGCGACCGAGTGTAAAAATCGGGACGATTGCGTTCAGCCCCGACGGAAAGAATCTGGTGGTTGGATCAGATAAAGAATTTGGTATTTATGCTCTCGAGGCTGATAGTCTCGTGGAAAGGAAAAAACTCACCAATTCCGGGATGGTGAGTTTCACGTTTAGTCGGGATGGTACGTATTTGGCCGTAGGGCAAAGAGACGTCGTCGAACTGTTTGATCGCTCAGAGGGTCAATATGCGCAGATTCAGACATTGAGAGGTCGGACGGCTGCGTGCTTCTCCAAGGATAATGCTTATCTCATTTCGGTATATGGCGAAAGTGGGTTGTATGTGCACGAGCTGTTCGAGGGAAGATTCTGGGAATGGGGTGGCCATCAGACAGGTCACGGAAAATCCATCAGGGATGTGAGGGCAAGTCCGGACGGCATGCGCCTCGCAACCGCGAGTGATGACAAGACAGTCAAGATATGGTCATTTTCCTCAGGTGTGTTCCAGGAAGCCCAGAAGCTCGGAGGTCATTCCAGAGGGATCGCCTCTGCCGCGTGGGGAGCGGACGGTAGAACCCTTGTGACGTACGATAAGGATCAAACCCTAGTCTGGCAGAAAGTCTCGGATGTTTATTCGCAAAGTCAGAAACTGAAGGCGTCGGCCGAATCGAGAAACCGTTTAGCTATGAGCGCCGACGGAGAATACGCTGCGGTCGCAAGTGGCAAGGAAGTGAAAATTTTCAGGATACCAAACGGAACCTCCTCCGAGATCGCCAAAGTCAAACCGGATGAGTCTAGTTCGTCAGCCAAGGTGTTAAGCGTTGCGTTCAGCCCAGACGGCAGGTATTTGGTAGCGGGCTATTACGACGAAGTCGACGAAAAAGGCACAGACCGGCCTGTCGTTGTGCTTTGGCGCCTTCGCGAGGAATAGTGCCTGTCGAATCATCAGCTCGCAAACCTCACGAAAAGGATACGCAATGGAAAGCGATCGGCGCAATTTGATTGGCCAGAAGTGGCTGAATATGTGCGTCGCCTTAGCGTTTTGCGTGATGTCGGCGGGCTGTGGAAACAAGTACCTGAAGACCGGCGCCAAGCTGGAGGCGGTTGGGGATGTAGAGGGGGCATCAGAACAGTATCTGCAGGCCCTCGAGAAGGATGCGACCAACGCCGATGCGAGGGTGGGGCTGGCGAGGAACGCCCCGGCAGCGCTCACGAGAAAGGCGATTCGCGCGGAGGAGGCACACCGGGCCGGGACGTTTGCGCGTGCGTTCAGGGAATACGAGAAGGTCCTGGTCTTCAAGAGACGAGTGGAGGTCTTTGGCATTCATCTGGAGCTGGAGGATGCGCATCTTGAGTTCTACCGACAGGCCAGGCAGGCGACGCTTGAGTCGCTCTACGCTAGGGGGCAGAAGCTGCTCAAATCAGAGGCATACGGCGAGGCAGAGGTCGCGTTCGATGAGCTGATCCAGATCGACCCGGACTATCGCGAAGCCGATGACCTGTGGCGGACGGCAGTCTACAAACAGGGTGTAGGCCTCTACGAGGATCAGGAATGGCGGCAGGCATACGAAACCTTCGATCGGATCAGAGCTTACAAGGACACGAAGTCCTACATGAAGAAGATCCTGGATCGGGTGCACGTGACGATCGCTTTGCTTTCAGGGGAAGAACGATATTACTCACAGACCAACCCGTCAGAGAGGCTGTATACATCTGTGATGAGGAACCTTGTTTCCAGGAAGGACCCATTCAAGAGCTATATCGATCGAGCCGACGTCGAAGGGCGTTCAGGTGCAGACTATCGGGTGAAGATCAAGGTGATCGCCCTGGAGATCCCTCCGCCTCACATCGAGGAGACGGAGCAGAAGAAAGCCTGGCGGTGGGACGGGAGCCGGGAGGAGTACACGGACGAGGATGGAAAGGAGAAGGAACGGGCCATCGAGGTCACCGAGAAAAATTACCTACAGATCAAAGGGCGTAAGCGGGCAACGCTGAGGGTGAACGTGCAGGTCACGGAGGCTGCGACGAAATCGATCGTCATCTCCGAGATTTTCGAAGCCAACAAGAGTTCTCAAGCCACCTACTCGCAGTATTCCGGCGACCTGAGCCGGCTTTACAGGTCCGATCCGCGGGATAACCTTCGCGCACGCAAAGTGGATAGGAGCTGGTTCAAGAAAAAGGACTACGCAAGCGACAAATCACTGATCGGGGATTGCGTGAAGAATCTGACGCCTAGAGCGGCGGACCTGATTTCTGAAATCGGATATTAGACGGACGGCGGACCACAGACGGCGGACCGCGGGATGAATGAGCATTTGCACTTCGCGAAGACTACTGCCTGCGATTCTAACAATCGTCTACGAACAGTCGGTTTCTCACCTGATGTGAAACCTCGAGGTCCCGCAGGCTGAAGCCTGCGACTACAGCTCTGCGGTCTGCGGTCTGTCGTCCGTGGTCCAAGAACAACGACTTTGTGTGACACCAAGGAGATTACGCATGCGCATCGCGGTGGTGGGCCCCGGAGGTCTCGGAGGACGCTACGCCGTCATCCTCGCCCAGGCGGGTGAAGACGTTGCTCTGATCGCGAGAGGCGCGCACCTCCAGGCGATCCGCGAAAACGGGTTGACGCTGAGAGACGGGGACGTAGATACGACCGTCCAGCTTCAGGCGACCGATGATCCGAGCGAAGTCGGCCCGGTGGGTCTTGTTCTGTTCTGCGTGAAGACCTACGATCTGGAATCCGCTGCCCAGCTGACACGGCCCATGGTTGGCGGCGATACGATGGTCCTTTCGGTCCTGAACGGGGTGGACAGCGTCGAGCGAATCGGTCGCATCGTTGGGGAAGACCGCGTGATCGCCGGCGCGACCTACACGAGTGGGCTCAAGGTCGGGCCCGGTGTGGTCGCCTACGGGGGCGTGCGCGCGCCTCTGATGTTCGGGGAACCGGAAGGGGGCGAGAGTGAGCGCACGAAACAGATTTTCGAGCTGTTCGAGAAGGCCGGGCTTCCGTCAGAGCTGCACGCAGACATGCCGACGGTGATGTGGGAGAAGTTCGTGGCCATCTGTGGCACAGGAGGTGCGCTGTCCCTGCTGCGGCTGCCGATGGGCCCGACCTTCGCCTGCCCGGAGAGCAGCGCGCTCCACGCTCATGGACCTGGAGGCGGGGCGTCGGCTGGAGCTGGAGTCTCTCGCCGGGACGGCCGTGCGGCTCGGCAGAGAGCTCGGCGTGCCTACGCCGCTCAACGAAGTCGTCTATGCGGCGTTGAAGCCGTATGTGGATGGGCCACCTGATTTGCCAGAGACATGAACATATCCTTATCTCGTATATCTGGTCTACCAAATGGCCGGAGTTCAGGTGGATGAATCCGCCAAACACGTCTGACGAGATACGCTTCACGCGATACGGCCTCCTTGACGAAATCCCTTTCTTTGCATATAGTATATTCATCTTCCTATTCATCCCCCCATCAGCAGAACCGTTCCCCTGAGTAGCATTTCTCCACGTCAGTTTCTCCAGTTGTCCTCCCCCTGGAAAGATTCCCCTCACTTGCGCGTCGGGGAGTTTGCGCATGGCATGGGTCCTTTTTGCGGTGATCTGCGGGGCGATGGTCTACGCGGCCAGGGTGATTGCCGACTATCTTGATTTCGAGCGAAATACACTCCTGAGAATCGGGGAGCTGCAAACATCGGCAGGCGATTTACAGCGAGAAGTGGATGCGGAGAAAGAATCCCGAGACGAGGTTCGCGCGCGCATACCCGACCTGCGGGACGTTGTCTCCAAACTGCCCGATAAGGTGGCCGCGCTGAAGGACCAGGTGGAGGATGTCGAGAAGATCAGGAAACGGATCGAGTTGAGAGTGAACAAGGACCGGCTCAAGGAGAGCAGGGTAAGATAATGGCAATGGAACTTGCGACTTTAGATGTAGGGAGCTTAACGGAACTCGCGCCGATCCACGTTGCCCACCGGGGGTTTGAACACGGGCTGACGGTGGAGTGGATCTACAGGAGCATCCAGCGATCGATCGCTGAGGGCGTCCTCGAAAAACCGGTTCACAGGCTGCCGCCGAGCAAGACTGCGATTCCGATTAATTTTACGACGTCACTCGTAGAGTATTGGAAGCATCAGTTCATCCGGGGAGATCGAGTCAAGATTCACAGAAACATCTGGAGCGACATCGATCAGATTCTGGGTGTGCAAGAAGGAGAATCTTTCTAAACAAAGCGCACAGTTTGGCAGAAAAGGATAGGGGCTCGCGTCCTACGGGAACGCAAGCCCCTTTTGTTTTGATCGGCAGTCCGCTGTCCGCTCAGGTGACGGCGGATCTATTCTGTCAGCATGTTGAAGAATTCCTGGATCTGCTCCTTCTCCCCATCCAGCTCCTTCTCCAGTTGTGCGATCTTCTCTGTGGAGAGTTTCAGGTTGGATTCGATCCTTTCATCTATTTGAGCGACGTCCTTTTCATAAGAGAGCCCGATGTCGGCCCGCTTTGTCATGATGTTGCCCAGGTAGACCAGTAAGACGTCGTTCAGCGTGTCCTCATCCATCGGCACGAGATTATGATGCGATTCGATCGGGGCGACCAGGATGTCGGGGAACCGCCACCGCGTGGCAAGCCAGCCGCCGACCTCTGCGTGATCGATGCCAAACACCTCGGTTTCGGCATGATTCGTTGAACACCCCTCATCTGTCAGCTTCTGAACCACCTGCCCGTACTGTTC
The DNA here is from genome assembly GCA_965248435.1 of Candidatus Latescibacterota bacterium. Taxonomy (GTDB): domain Bacteria; phylum Latescibacterota; class UBA2968; order UBA2968; genus CBDFJH01. The sequence continues at coordinate 2,395,862 of OZ252100.1, read as the reverse complement.
GTGGAAGTGGGTGTCCAGGATGAGCTTACCCAGGTCGTGCAGGAGTCCGGCCACAAAGGGCGTGCCGATGTCTTTCTGGCCTAGGGTCCGGGCGATGAGTTTGCAGGCCGTTCCACAACCGATCGAATGGATCCAGAAGGCTTCACGGTCGAAGCTCTTCCCACCGGCCGCCTGATGCATCGTGTCGAAGACGGAGACGCCGAGCGCAAGGCTTCGAACCGTTCCGAAGCCGAGCACGACGACAGCCTGCGGGATGGTCGCGATTCGACTCGAGAATCCGTAGAAGGCGGAATTCGCCAGGTTGAGTACCTTCGCCGAAACGGACATGTCGCGCGAAATGAGCTCGGCCAGTTCGTTGGCGCTGGACCCGCTGTCGGTCGCGACCCGGAGGATGCGCGTGACGATGATGGGCAGCGTCGGAAGGTTCTTGATGTTCCGAATGGCGAGTTTGATCTCTTCTCGATCCATTGTGGTGCCTCAGTTAAGGGCTTGGCAGACCACAGACCACGGACGGCAGACCGCAGGCGGCGGGATGAGTAGCGCAATCCTTGGGTCTTTAGCTGTCCGCCGTCTGTCGTCCGCGGTCGTTCACAAGTGCATTAGTTTCTATACTGCGGATGCCGCCATTTCGCGCTCCGCCTCGGAGCGGCTCTGCGCCAGCTGGGCGTTGTTCTCCCTGAGCTTCTGGCAGAGTGAATTTACCATGTTCCTGTAGATCTTTGCGGCCATATCCACGTCTTTCCTGAGGATCGCGTCGAATTGTATCTTGCTGATGAGCATCACCGAGGCCCCCTCGGCGACTTCGATCGTGGCACAGCGCGGTTCGTTGGTCACGACACCCATCTCTCCCACGATGTCCACGGCCCGGACCCTCGCGAGTTCGACCTCGCTCGACTTGATGGCCAGCGAACCTGTGAGGAGGATATACATCGCGGTGCTCTTGTCCCCATCGTTGGCAAGGATGTGTCCCTGCTCGTAGGCGGACATCTGCCCGGCGTTGAGGATCTGTTTGACCTGATTGGGGGAGAGCCCGCGGAAGAAAGGGATCTTCTCCACGATTTTTGCATTGTCGCTCGCTGCCATGCGTTTCTCGGTTTAGAAACCAAAAGCCGCACCTCCTGGGAGGTGCGGTATGTCCTTTGCGATTGGTCTTCTGGCCTCCCGACGGGCCGGGCGATTGGGGATGAAGCATGATGCGCGGAGGAGCTCTGAAAGTCAAGCGGTTTCACCAGAATCGCAGGCTAGGTGCCGATTTGCCCGATCTCCCAAATGATGCAGGAAATCGCAAAGGTGATGTAGACGATCGAGCCGATTCCCACCATCAGGCTGCAAAGCTTGCCCGGACGAGCGGACTTTGGTAGAAAACGATGATTGATGTATAGGGTCAGCGGTACATAGACCGCCATGGCAAACCCGCCGATATAGGCGGCGTTGAAGAGAAACCCGAGTTCGCTCACGCCCTTCTGCTCCATCACGTAGGTAATCAGGCAGCCGGCCACCATCCAGATCCCGGCCACGAGCAGATACCACCAGCTCTGATCTCTCTTCTGTGCCCCTCTGAAATTGGTATAGACGATGTCGGAAATGGATCTTGCCACGCCGTCCACGATTCCGAGTTGGGTACTGAAGAGCGTGGCCAGGCCGACGACGAGGAAGATGTAGCGTCCGGTGTCTCCCCAGACCTCGCCCAGTACCTGGGCCTCGTCCCAGATCAAAGTCCCCTTGGCCGGGACGATTCCCTGAGGGTGCAGGACGGCCAGGGCCCCGAAGATGAAGAGCAAGATAGTTACGGTGTTCAGGCCCCAGAAGAAGAGGAGCTGGTCCTTCTTGATGTAATCCCACCAGGCGGACAGGCGCTTTATGTTCTCTTCTGTTTCCTCGAACCGGAAGCCCGTGGAGGGAATCGTTTCGGTCCGCCCCCTCAGCGGGTTTTGCATGGAGGGCAAGTGTGCGCCCATTCCGATATGCTTGTCGCGCAGATAGAAGGTATAGAAGAGGTTCGCCGTGCCGCCGGCCCCGGCGAACACGATAGAGATGAACATCGCTTTGATGTTCATTCCAGGGTCTATATAACCGACGTTGACGATTCCCGACCCGAGCTCTATCCACGTATCGGCCGAGCCGACCGCGAAGGCGACGATGATCAGGCCGACGGTGACGACGACGACCAGAAGCTCGACCGTGCGCTCGAGGGACTGATAGATCAATTTTGGGCCGAACAGGACCAGGGCGACCCCGACAAAGGCGATCGCGGTCCAGAAGGTGTCCGAACCCGAGCCGGCAGGCCCGACGAGCAGGGCCTTTAACGCAAGCCCGGAAGCCCGCCCCCAGCCGGGGGCGATCCAGCTGAAGAGCGTGAGCCCTAGAAAGAACGGGGCAAAACCACGCCAGACCCTGCTGTAGCCTGTGTAGACCGTCTCTCCGGTGGCAATCGTCCAGCGACCGACTTCAAAGTTGATCCAGAGCTGGAGGAAGATGCCGAGGACCGCTGCCCAGATCATGCTCCCCCCGAACTCCGCAACGATTCTGGGCCAGATGATGATTTCTCCGGCGCCGATCGACAGACCGACGAGAATGGCACCGGGACCGGCCATCTTCCAGAATGGGAGCCTCCTTTCTGGAACGTCCTTCACCTTGAAATCGTCGAGTGGTCGGTAGATACCGGCCATGAGCGTCGTTTCTCCTAGGTCAGGTTATTCAATTGCGGATTGCAGAAAGAACGAGAACGTATCTCATATTAGAAACGCGCGAGTGCTGGGGGAATGGAGTAGTGGAGTGTTGGAGTAATGGGAAACCATGTGAATATCCTGGTGCTTCCAACACCCCAACACTCCATTACTGCAATACTCCAGAATCGGAGAAAATCTCGCCGACAAAAAAATCGCGAGACAAAAACCCTAGTCCGATTGTTCTGGGAACCGTTCGTTGGTGATGAGCTGGTCGAGGGTCTGCCGCTTTCGGATGAGATGAAGCCCCCCGTCCCTGCCAACCAAGACTTCGGCGGCCTCAGTGAAGGAGTTGTAATTCTTCGCGGACATCCCAGAGCAGTATGCCCCGACGCCACCCACGACCAGGGCATCTCCGACTCTGGCTTCGGGGAGTTCTCGCGGGTCGAGCGCCTCTGGGTTGCCGGGTTCCGGCGTGAGGAGGTCCCCGCTCTCACAGCAGTGGCCGACAACCAGAACGGGTTTTGTACTCCGCGTCTCGGGTTGCGCCGGCACGACCCAGATGGGATGCTGCGCGCCATACAGACTGGGCCTCAAGATCTCGGTCATGCCCCCGTCGGTTTTCAAGAAGGCATAGCCGTCTGGGCCGGTGTCCGCAGTGTCGATCACAGTGAAGATCAAGGCTCCGGCCCTCGCGACGATGAAGGTTCCCGGCTCGATTTCGAGCTTCAGCTTTCGGCCGTGCTGCCGGTGGAAGTCTGTGACGGCTTCGGCCACCCGATGTCCGATCTTCTGGAGGTCGGCCGAGGGTTCATCGGGCATCCGCCCGACCTTGAAGCCACCACCCAGGTTCACCGTCTGCACGTCCGGAAGACGGGATGCGATGTTGAGGGAGAGTTGGGCGCAGCGCTCCCAGATCTGCGGGTCTGCGCCCGACCCGATATGCGTATGGAGGCGCGTGATCTTGAGGTCGTGCTTCGTCTGGATTTCTGCGACGCGGTCCAGGTCGCTGTGCCAGATGCCGAAGCTGGAGGCCGGACCGCCGACGTTGGTCCGGTTGTTGTGGCCCGAACCGAGGCCCGGGTTTATCCTTATGGTCACCTCTCGCCCAGGGTAACGTTCTCCGAAGAGGTCGAGCTGTCGGAGCGATCCGGCGTTGAAACCGACGCCTTGAGCCAGGAGTGCTCTCAGGTCTTCAGGTTGTTGTTGAGCGGTCAGGAGGATGTGGGAAGGGGGCACGCCTGCCCGCAGGGCACGGTGGGCCTCGAATCCCGAACTGGCGTCGATGTGCATGCCCGCACGGTTCAGGACACGGAGGATGGCACCCGTGGGCAAGGCCTTCATCGCGTATCGAGCCGTCAGCCCGAAAGGGCTTGGAAAGTCGAGGGCCTGCCTGGCCTGGTCTTCCAGGGTCTCCTGGTCGTAAACGAAGACGGGTGTCCCGTAGGCCTCCTGGATCTCTCGGACCTGAGTCTCAGTCAAAAATCCGATTTTTTCCACTGGATACTCCAGATCCTGGCTGTGCAGCTCCGACCCCCAGGCCGGTCGCTGACTTGACATCGCCTGCAGGATGGCCAATATTTGGTCATATCGGGCTGAGAAACCGGCTCGGTAGTACCTTACAAAGCCAGAAAGTTACACCTGAATCGCCCGGAGGGAAGATTGGAGCTTGATCCTTCTCATTTCGTCGCCGCGATACGGCGCATTCCCCTCTTCGAAGGTCTTAAACCCAAACAGGGGATGGCCCTTTTGAAGTCGTGCGAACGACGGTCCATCGCCGCCAGGGAGCAGTTGTGCAAGATCGGGGAGGGAAGCGAGGAGATGTTCATCCTGCTGTCAGGGAAGCTTTCCGTGCGCAATGAAGACGGGACTCAGATTGCCTTGATCGAACCGATCGCCCCGATGGGCGAAATGGGGATCTTTACAGGAGAACCGCGATCGGCCACGGTGCTCGCCGGCGAGCCTTCAACCCTCCTTGTTCTGGGGAAATCCAGGCTTAATATGTTCCTGCGGCAGAATCCAGACGTCGAACTCGTCATCTCCCGCAATCTCATCGGTATCCTCTCCGAGCGCCTACGATCTTCAAACCAGGAAATCCGCTACCTGACCCGCATGATTAAGGATCAGGATGCCGGGGCCGAAGCGGAAGAATAGGTCCCGGAGCGCAGGCCCTTTCCCTACATCCCCTCCGCAACAAAAAAAGGGCTCCCGTCTGGAAGCCGTCGAAACCGCCCGTTTTGGTGCGAAAGGGGGGACTCGAACCCCCACGGGCAGCAAGCCCACCAGATCCTAAATCTGGCGCGTCTACCAAGTTCCGCCACTTTCGCTCTCTCGGGCCCTTCCCCCTCAGGGACGTAACTTAATTCATTACAGTGGAGTAGGCAAGTGAAAAAGTATCTGAGGGGGCGTACAAGAAAACAGCGTCAGCCGCCTTGCACTGACGCTTTGAGATGAATTTTAGATGTAGGAGGTAGGTTTAGAACTGATCCTGAGCGACGAGGTCCAGTCCCACCTCATTCAAGTCGGCGGGTTGGATTTGGCGCTTCTTCAGGAGTCGTGTGAGCGCAGAGAGGTGCTTTCTCACCCTCGGATTGGTGTGCACCTTCCGCTGGAGCTGCCAGTAGAGGACTGCGAGTTGTCGATCTTGATTGCTCATGGGGGTATTGCCTTTTCGCTTTTCGGGTCAGGTCCTATTTGGAGATATCGGCAGGCCCCAAATTTCCTTTAGCCTTGATTCCGAGCTCCTCCAGCCTGTTCAGAATGGCCACGCTGATGAAGACCAGAAACCCCAGGCCGCCCAACAGAGAGATAATCATAAACGTCGTATTCATACTCACTTAGAAGATCCTTTCCGAGTCGATGCGATTCACCTCTGCAACGGCCGTGCCAGACCGAGCAGATTTTGGTATAAGACACTGTTATTAAATAAATAAGGGACACAATAGGGTCAAATGTGACCCTGTGTCCCTTGAAAAAAGACGCGCTTTGAGTCCGGGAGGCGGGAAATTTTTTCCAGGCGGACGTTTGGAAAAGCCGCTATGCACGACAACGGACCGCGGACCGCTTAAGCCTCGAGCAACCGGTGCTCTACCTGGCGGTCTGCCGTCCGTCGTCTGCCGTCCGCCTTTATGCGGCCGATAGAAGGAGTAAAGGGGGGTTACACCTGGAAGGTGAGGGTAAAACAGGTACCCTTCCCGGGCTTACTCTCTACGGCGAGAGAGCCGTTGTGGTTCTGGACGACCCTCTGGCAGAGAGCAAGTCCGAAGCCGTGTCCGGTCGATTTGGTGGTGAATCCGGACTCGAATATCCGGCTGCGGACCTCTTCAGGCATCCCGGGACCATCGTCCCGGACCTCCGCGATGACCTCATTTCCGTTCAGGCGAGTTTCGGTGGTCACCTGGCCGTGACCCATCGCGTCTGCCGCGTTGGCGTAGAGGTTCAAAAGGACCTGTTGAATCTGACCGGGATCGATCTCGAGCGTGGGGATTTCGCGATCCAGGTTCAACACGAACTCGGTGCTGCGAAATCTGCTCTGGCCCTGGATAAAATCGATCAGTTTCTCTATGAGTGGGTTGAGGTTCGCCTCCTCCGTTTTGGACTGCAGCATGCCCATGTCCATCAATCCGGCAGTGAATCTTTCGATCCGGCGAATCTGACCGGAGATGGCTTTCAGGCTCTTCGAAACGGGCTCCATCTTCTGGACGTCCTCGTAGGATAGGAGGATATCGGTGTGGCCTGAAATGACGGCGAGATAGTTGTTCAACTCGTGCCCGACTTCAGCGGCCATCCGGCCGGCCATCGCCAATTTTTCCGCCTGAATCAGCTGAACCTCGAGGCTCTTTGTCTCCGTCACGTTGCGGATTCCCAGGACGGCCCCCACTACCCGGCCGTCTTCCAATCGCGGCGCGACGGTGATTTCCAGATAGACTGTGTTCCCCTTGTCTTCCTTATGGTCCAGATGAAGCGTGGCGATCTCCCTCGAACTCATCACCTGCAGGAGTTTTCGCCGGACGCCCTCTCCCAGGTGCGGTACCAGCTGGAAGAGGTCCTTGCCGACCGCCTCGTCGGCGGCAACGATCCTTCCGAGAAGGCCGCGCTCCTTCGTGACCTGGTTTCGCTGCAGGATAACAAATGACCGATCGATAGTGATGATCGTGTCGTAGATGGACTGAACGAGCGTTTCATCGACCAGGCGGAGCCGCTGTGCGGTGATGGAGACCAACCGCTGCAGGAGCCGGCACTGGATTTCCGGGTTCTGAGCGAACAGGGCGTTCAGGTCGGCCAGGGTGATTCGGTAAACCTCGGCCTGACCGATCGCCCTTATGGTCGCACTCCTGGGCTGGCGATCGACGAGCGCGAGCTCACCGAAGCACTCTCCCGGTCCCAGCGTTGTGAGTGTCTCCAGCTTTCGGTCGATGGTCGCCTTTTCGACGCTGACCCGCCCGGATGCGACGATGAAGAGGGTGTCGCCCTCTTCTCCCTCGGCGATGATGACCTGGCCGTCTGAGTATGATCTCTGTGTCGCGAGATCGAGGACACGGCTCACGTCATTTTCCGGCAGACCCTCGAAGAATTCGATCTTCAGCGCTTCAGGTGGATTTCTCATGCCTATTTTCTTTTCTAAGATGGGGACGGGGAGGACTTACCAGTCGAGACGAAGCTTTGTCCATCGAATTCCGAAGCGCCCCTCTTCCTTGCACCAATGTGTGGCCAGAAAAGTGTCGTCTTTCAGTCGGATCGCCGTCGGAAAACCGAAGGCGAAATCGTGCAGTTCGTCCAAGGACGTGTCGAGCCCGGCCTCAGGTCGTTTGTGGTCGCCCCCTGCATCGTAGAGGATGTCTTCGAGATGGACCGTCCAGTCCTGATCCGAAAAGGTGACAAGGGCAGCGACAATGGCCTGCTCTCCGTATCGCCGGTTGTAGAGTACAAGGAGGCGGTCGCCTCCAAGAGGGATCGGGGTCATGGTCTGGCCGTAGATTCCGGTGGAGAAAGCTGGTCCCCAGGTGGATCCGCCGTCGTCGGAGATGGCGAAGCTGTCCGGCTGGTCTTCCAGTTCTTTCAGTGTGACGGTCCAGCATACGGCCATCAAGCGACCGGGGGCGATTTCGGCGAACTTCTGCTCGAAATACCCGAAGCGTTCCTGAGGGTCCTGAAAAACGACGGCGTGCTGGGGCCAGGAGTGACCGCCGTCGTCCGATATGGTGACGATCACCTGCTCGCCCAGGCGATCCTTTCCAGGCAGCGTCGCTGCCGGGCAAAGGAGCCTGCCGGAGGAAAGGGGAAGGAGGCCGTGAGAGATCTCGAGCGGGCAGTCCACGGGTACGGGAATGACCTGCGGGTCGGACCACGTGCGCCCTCCGTCCATCGAGCGACAGAGCACCGGTTCGGTGTGAGCCCCGTCCTCGAAGCGCTGGTCCGGTCGTCGGTAGGACCGTGATCCGTAGGCGTAGATCACGCTTCCATCGGGAGCGCCCGAAAGCTTCAGGAGACTCGAACTGAATGGATCGGTCCCCATAGGAAGGATGGTCCCCTCGACGGTCCAGGTTGATCCGCCGTCGGTGGAACGGGCCCAGTCTGAGCCGCCTGTGGCAAAACCAGTACCTCCAACGTTGAACGAGCAAAGGATATCGTCATTCGGAAGCAGCACGGCCTGTGGAAACGAGGAGTCGCGTCTGTCGATCCAGCCTCTGTCGATGATTTCAATGGCGGCCAAATGTCTGTCCTTTCAGCGATTTGAGTGAGGTAATTCCGACTAAGGTATGAATTATTCAAATAAAACACAAGGAAGCCTCGGCCGAAGGGTCGTCTCGTTCCTTTACATTATGATCATCATAATCATCTGTTTCTGCGCCGTGCCGCATCCCCGTGCACAGGTCAAACCGGCCGTTCCAGCGCGGTCCGATTCTGCCCTTTACGAGTATGAGGCGGATCGGGTCATCGACGACCTTGCCGGTGGACGCGTGATCCTGGAGGGCCGCGCGGTGCTTCGGTACCGGGGAACGGAGTTGAGAGCGGGATGGATCGAGCTGGACAAAGAGGCGCAGACATTGACGGCTGAAGCGCTCCCGGACTCGACCGGAAAGAAACGCATCGACCCGCCCGTCTTGATCCAGGGTGGGGAACGATTTTCCGGGACCCGCCTGGTCTACGACCTCGAGAGGGGACGCGGAAAGGTGAGCGGGGGCCGAGCTGCCTATCTGGGTAAGTATTATCAGGGGGAGAATATCCTGCTCGACCCAGATAGGGAGCTGCACGCCAGGAATCTGTCCATTTCCACGTGCAACAGGGACCACGTGCATTACGACTTTCTGTGTAGAAATGTGAAGGTGCTGCAAGACGAAAAGGCCATCGGGCGGTCCGTGACGTTCCGCATCGGGCCGGTGCCGGTTGCCTGGCTGCCGTTCTTTGTGTTTCCGACGAAGACGGCGGGACGACAGTCCGGCGTGCTGACGCCGAACGTGGGCAGCAACAGCAGGGACGGGTTCTTTGTCAGCAACCTCGGCTACTATTTCGCGCCGAGCGACTATTGGGATGCCACGGTCCAAACGACCTTCAGAGAAACGGGCGGCTTCCTGATCGACACCGATTTTGCCTACAATGTGAGACAGCGCATCAACGGGGCGGCGGCCCTCTCTTTCGAGAACCGAACGGGGTCTCGAAACTGGCGGCTGAACGTGAGGCACCAACAGCGCCTGAGTCCCACGCTCAACTTGCGAGGCAATGGGTCATTCAGCAGCGCCAGCTTCGAGCAGCGCAACAGCAATGACCTTTATCGGGCGCTTAACCGGCAGCTCAGGTCGAGTCTCTCCCTGGACAAAAAATGGACAGAGTCGGGACGAAGCCTGGACGCGAGCACAACCTTCTACCGAGACCTTGTCGAGAAGCGGAACAGTTTTCAGGGGTTCCCGCGACTCTCGTTTCGCCAGGGAAGGCGGCCCCTATGGGGAGATCGGGACCGTTCGTCCACCCTGCCTCGCTCGTGGTACCATTCGATCTTTTACAACTTTTCCGGAGAGTTGGACAACGATTTCACCCGAGGACCGGATGATGCCCAGGATACCGAGGACCTTGGTCTGAGAGGGCGGTTCTCGCTGAACAGCCAGCACCGGGCCTTCGACATCGTGGATGTTTCCCCTTCGTTTTCCACTTCGCAGCAGCTGTCCAGAAACGATCAGGACCGACCGACTCGAAGAGAGACCTATACCGCGAACCTTTCCACGAGAACGACGCTCTACGGCATCTTTGGGCCTCACGTCGGCCGGCTTCGCGGGGTCCGGCACCGTCTGCAGCCGCGAGTCGATTTTCGATACAGTCAGTCCGCAGCCGTGGATGGGGGCACCTTCGGGTTCGGGGGAAATCGGTCCGCCGGTGATCCGAGACGGAGTCTTGGAATGGGTCTGGGCAATTCGCTCGAAATCAAGACGGACGAAGAAGGCAAAGAGCGGCGGTCCACATTTGCGACCATGAACTTTTCCACGGGCTATCAGTTCGACGTTTCCGTACGAAAGTGGGAGCTGCTGCGCACGACGGCCTCGATCAAACCGGACCGTCGGGTGGATGTTCGGCTGTCGATGACACACAACTTTTACGATGATCAGGATCGTCTGTCGATACTCAGCCCTCGTCTGCAGAACCTATCCGTTACTTCAAACTTCCGATTTCGAGGCGTTCGCGACACACGCGATACAGAGGTGGACGGGCCCCCGCCGATTTCGACCGCGTCGCCGGACTTCGGTTTTGAGCGAGACCTTTACGAGGGCGTTGGAGATGTCACGAATCCGTGGCAGGCCAACCTCACCCACTATTACAGCGTCAGTAAGGGGGCGTCGAGTGTGACGCGGTCCTGGGTGAAGGCCGACCTCGGGTTCAATCCCACGCGGGCGTGGCGGATCAATTACGGAATCAACTACGATATCGAGAGGCGCGATCTGACAGCCCAGAACATGTCGGTGTATCGGGACCTGCACTGCTGGGAGGCCCGATTTTCGTGGTACCCCACGGGGTTCAACCGTGGATTTTACTTCCGAATCAACATCAAGGGGATCCCTCAGATCAAATGGGAGTACCGGGAGGGTGGCTACGGGGTCTAGCCGAAGCGGGGCGTGTCCTCTCGCCTTGATAAACCTTGCGTAAGTGTCCTAAATAGGATAAATTAAAGCACATTATCCAAATTTGGATGGGCCAAAATCGCATCAAGAAAGGGGCAACTTGCGGGCGCTTGTTCAGAGGGTCAGCCGTTCCGCCGTGGAAGCCGAGGGGTTTGAACGGGTCCAGATCGGGAAGGGCCTCTTGATCCTGCTCGGGGTCGGGAGCGAGGACACGGCAGACGATGTTCGGTTCCTCGCGGACAAATGCGCCCATCTCAGGATTTTCGAAGACGAGCACGGGAAGATGAATCGGTCCCTTATGGAGGTCGGCGGAGAGGCCATGGTCGTCTCTCAGTTCACGCTCTACGGGGACACGAGGAAGGGTCGCAGGCCGAGCTTCGTGGATGCCGCCGATCCCGAGATTGCGCGGACGTATTATGAGAAGTTCGTTGAAGTTCTGCGAGGGCTGGGCGTCCCGGTAAAGACAGGGGAGTTCGGGGCCCACATGGAAGTCGAGCTCTGTAATGATGGACCCGTCACTCTTATGTTGGAAAGCCCCGGATGAATCGATTGATCCTCGCCTCCGCGTCTCCCAGGAGGGCTGCCCTTTTGAGGATGGTGGGAATGCCATTCCGCGCCGTTCCCAGTCACGCTTCAGAATCCGTGGATTCGGCTCTAACGCCGGAGGAACGGGTCCTGGAGGTTTCGCGGAGAAAATCCGAGGCCGTGGCCACCGGTTTTGAGGGTGAACTCGTACTCGGGGCCGATACGATCGTCGTGGTAGACGGTGAAGTCCTTGAAAAACCAGCCAACCAGGAAGACGCGGCTCGTATGCTGAGGAAGCTTTCCGGACGCGGACACCGTGTTTACACCGGGATGACGTTGATCGAATCGGGTCGGGACCGTTCCAGCGAGGACGTTGCCGTCACCGACGTTTCCCTCCGGCGACTTTCAGACGAAGACATAGACCGCTACCTTGCCGTCGGGGAGTCGATGGACAAGGCGGGTGCCTACGCGGCGCAGGGAGTCGCGGGGATGTTTGTCGAATCGGTCTCAGGATGTTTTTATAATGTAGTGGGACTCCCGCTGGCGTGTCTTTGGGGCCTCCTGGAGGAACGTCTCGGGCAGTCCCCCTGGTCATTGATTCCTGGAGATGCTCCCGGTCCCGGATCAGCGAGGTTTTAGGAGCTGTCTGCGTGTCCTCTGGAAACAGAGATCTGGCCAAAGATCTCAAGAGGACGGGCTTTGTGTTTTCCGGGAGGCTGAACGATGAAGGGGCGTTCCGTTGTCGAAATCCAAGCCGGGTGATTTTTCGGTAGAGCTCAAGGCGCTCCGAGAGAAGTCCGGCCTATCTCTCGAAGATCTGTTTAAACGGACACGCATCAATCGCAGCTTTCTGGAGGCCCTCGAGTCCGGGAACTTCAAGGTTCTGCCCGAGGCGTATGTCCGACTGTTTCTGAAGAAGTACGCTCAAGAAATCGGCCTCTCTACCGGAGAGATCCTTTCCCGCTACGAAGCCTACCTGTCCCCACCTCCTCCGAGTCCTGACCCTGTCCCGGCTTCAACGAAAGAAAAGGGCCGCCGAATCTCGCGGGTCCTTGCAGTGATCGCCGGAATCGTCGTTGCGGCCGGCATCGGTGGAATCGCCCTCAAGGGCGGGGAGCTCTGGCCGCGTCGACATGCCCTTTTGGATGAAGAAATCGCTACTCGGGATGCGGCAGATGTATCGGGTAAAAGCTCGCCGTCTCTCTCCAGCCCTCGATCCAGATCGGAGCCCCACACCGTTCCTCGAGACCGGGTCGTTTCTGCCTATTCTTTTTCAACAGATATTCCCACCAATCTCGAGGACACCGCGTTGAACCTGGGCGTGGAGGCCCTGAGTCGGACGAGCGCATTGGTGCTCGCCGACGACAGGGTCGTCTTTGAGGGAATGCTGCCTGCAGGGGACACGCGCTCGTGGTCGGCTCTTAATCGGTTCCGCATCGAAGTCGGGGAGGCCGATGCCCTGAGGTTTTCACTTCAGGGCCATCGTTTGAAACAGATCGGAAGACCTGGCCACAAGCTCCGCCTCCAGATTTCAAGAAAGAGCGTCTGGGTGGAAGAAGTTCTGCCTTCCACCTCCACACCCCCCAACCCATCCGAAAATCTCTGACCGGATGCCCTTACCCTTTGTAGATGTTCTACCGCTCGGTGCCCGCATCGATCGCGAAATGACATACGAGCTACCCGAGGATCTGGCGGATTGCGTCCAAGTCGGCAGCCGGGTGCTCATTCCTCTCGGGCTGCGGTGGACGACAGGGATCGTCGTGCGCCAAACAGATCGATGCGAGTTAGAGGGTATCAAATCGGTGGGCCTCCTTCTGGACCCCTATCCGGTTCTTTCGGAGCGTTTGTTGGAGCTTTGCCGATGGATCGCGGGGTATTATGTCTGTTCTCTTTCGTCCGTAATCAAGGCGGCCCTTCCGGCAGGGATTCATACGGTGAGCGGGCAGCGCGTCGCGCTCGACGACACGGTGGAGGTGGAGGAGGATTTGTTAACGCCTCCACAACGTGCTGTTCTGGAGCAGATGCAGGCCAAAGGCTCGGCCACCCTTCGACAAATCGAACGCCGCCTCGGGAATCGAGATATCCGGGGTGCCGTCGCGGGCCTGGTCAGGCGAGGCGTGCTCACGACGTATCAGGAGATGCGTGATCCGAGGGTCAGACCCAAACGGGAGCGCGTTGTTGAACTGGTTCCCCAGGACTCGAAGTGGATGGAGCTGGAACTCCCGGGCATCGAAAAGCGCGCACCGAGGCAGGGAGAATGCCTCCGTCGCCTCTGGTCCTCCGGGGGGCGGCTCCGGTCTTCGGAGCTTCGGGATAGCGGAATCGATTCAGGGATCGTGAGGGCCCTCGCTGAGAGAAAACTCGTGCGTCTTGACTATCAGGAGGTCGTGAGGGATCCATACGCGAACCTGGACCCGACACCGCAAGAGGAAGGTGCACTGACCCTGTCTCAATCAGAGGCCCTCGACGGCATCCGTCAGAACCTGGATGCCAGCGTGTATGGATGCCATCTCCTCTATGGAGTTACAGGGAGCGGCAAGACACGGGTCTATCTGGAAGCGGTCGCCCGCGCGCTGGAGCAGGATCGCGGAGTGCTGGTGCTCGTGCCGGAGATTTCCCTGACACCCCAGACGGTGCGCCATTTCAAGGTGCGTTTCGGCGACCTCGTTGCGGTCGTGCACAGCGGTCTTTCCGAGGGAGAACGCTACGATGCGTGGAGAGAGGTGCTCCGCGGGAATCGCCCCATCGTCGTGGGCGCACGCTCCGCCGTATTCGCACCTGTGCGGAACCTGGGGTTGATCGTGGTGGACGAAGAGCACGATGCTTCCTATAAGCAGACAGATCCAAGCCCGCGCTACCACGCAAGAGACGTGGCGGTGATGAGAGGCCGGATGGAAGAGGCGTGCGTTGTCCTCGGGTCGGCAACCCCATCGCTGGAGTCGTTCCACAATGCTGGAACGGACAAGTTCAACCTCCTGGTCCTTCCGGAGCGCGTGGACGCGCGGCCGCTTCCCGAAGTTACGCTCGTCGATCTCAAGGAGGAGCAAGGTCAGGTCATCTCGCGCATCCTGAGGGAAAAGATGCTGGACCGGCTGGGTAAGGGAGAGCGGATTATCCTCCTCCAGAATCGGAGAGGTTATTCACCTTACGTGCAATGCGCAGGCTGCGGTAAGGCAATCGAGTGCAGGGCGTGTCAGGTCACGATGACCTATCACGCAGAGGGCAGGAGACTGGTTTGCCACTATTGCGGCAGCACGTCGGGGGCGCCGGACGTCTGCCCATCGTGCGGGGGAGCGAAACTCGAGCGGTACGGGGTTGGCACCCAGCGCGTGGAAGAAACTCTTAAGCAACAGTTTCCAGATGCGAGCGTGCTTCGGATGGATGTGGATACCACTCGGGGCAAAGGGGCGCACGATCAGATCCTGGAGTCGTTCCGCAGGGGCGAAGCCGATATCCTGCTGGGTACACAAATGGTGGCGAAGGGATTGGACTTCCCGGGAGTCACGCTGGTGGGTGTGATTTCCGGGGATACCGCGATCCATCTGCCCGATTTTCGAGCAGGTGAGCGCACGTTTCAGCTGCTCGTTCAGGTGAGCGGGCGTGCAGGCAGAGGGGAAGTTCCTGGAGAGGTCGTCGTTCAAACCTATCTGCCGGATGGCGAAGCCCTAGGCTTCGCGCGGAGGCACGATTTTCTGAGCTTTGCGAGTCGTGAGCTCGAGGTGAGGAAAGGACTGGGGTATCCCCCGTTCGGCCGGCTTGCGCTGCTCCTCTTCCGAGGAAGAGATGAGGACGAGGTCGTTCAGTCGGCAGAGCGATGCGAGATGAGACTGCGACCGCATCTCCCTCCTTCCGTCCGCATTCTGGGCCCAGTGCAGGCCCCCATCGGTCGCATCAGAGGGTATTTCCGATGGCAGATGATGCTCCAGTCTGCATCTCCCGCGAAACTGAACGCCACCGCGCGGGATGCGCGGGCCCGGTTCGGAGACCGGAAGGGTCATCGGCGTTCCGCGGTGACGCTGGATATCGATATGGATCCTACATCGCTATTGTAGTGGCGAGTCATCAGGTCGCGATGCTCGTCGTCGCCAACGGGAGTTGGCTCCTACCTGTTTTACCGAGACTTGATCGGTGGTGAATAACCAATCCGAAATCCACAATCCCAAATCGCAGTTGAAGCGACCGCCCTCTATTTGACCCATGCCTGACTCCATCAAATCCCTGGCGAGACACACGGCCGTCTATGGCGTGGGCGACCTGCTGGGACGGGCCGTCACCTTCCTCCTGGTGCCTCTCTACGCCCGGATGCTGAGTGCCGGGGACAACGGCGTCATGGCCCTTGCCTACGCCTTTATCGGTTTCACGACAGTCGTCTATTCGCTGGGGCTAAACCAGGCGCTGATTCGGTATCTGTCGGCAGAGGCGGATGAAGGTCTCCGGCGCGCCCGGTTCAGCTCTGCGTTCTGGACCCTGTTCGCTGTGGCTGCGTTGTTTTCGGCCGCTATGTGGGTGGGGGCGGATGTTCTGTCGCGCCGGATCCTGGGTTCAGCCGATTACTCTGAAATCTTCCGGCTTCTGGCGGCCATCGTCCTGCTCGACAGCCTCGCCGAGCCGCTCTTCACCCTCTGCCGCGCGCAGCAGCGGTCAGCGACCTACGCAGCGATCAAGTTCGTTCAGCACAGCGTTCAGATGGGGCTCACGATCTATCTGATCGCCGGAGTCGGCGTGGGCGTACGCGCGGTCTTTTGGAGCAATCTGGTCAGCTCGGGTTTTGCGTTTGTTGCCCTCTTTCCTTTCGGAATCTCTCACCTTCGCCTTGCTTACTCTCCAGGTCGAACGCGGGAACTCCTGGCCTTCGGGATCCCGTTTGTTCCCTCGGCCCTGGCCGCGATGGTGATCAACCTGTCGGACCGTTTTCTCGTGAAGTTTTTCCTCGGGCTTGAAATGGCGGGTGTGTACGGAATCGTTTGCAAGCTCGGGCTGCCGATGCTGCTCGTCGTTCGAGCATTTCGCTCGGCCTGGGCGCCGGCGCTTCTGTCGCTCACTGATTCTGATGAGGGCCGCAGACTGAGCGCCCAGATCGCAACCTACTTCTGTCTCGGGGGCGTGCTCCTCTTTCTGGGGATGACGGCCTTCTCAAGCGAGTTGATCCAGCTGGTTTCGGGCGAGAACGCGGCGATCTATCTTGAAGGGCAGCGGGTGATCCCGCTCGTGACGCTTGGCTTCTTGTTTTACGGTATCTACGTGATCTTTACGGGGGGCGTGTACGTCGAATCGCGGACCCGAATGCTTCCGGGCATCGTAAGCGCCGGAGCGGCGACGAACGTTGTCCTGAACGTCATCCTGATTCCTCGAATCGGGATCATCGGTGCGGCCTGGGGTACGGTCGCGGCCTATGCGCTCATGGCTGCGGCGCTCTACCTGAGCACGCGAAGGTTCTACAGCGTGGCCTACGAACGAGGCCGCCTGCTGAAGATCGGGTTCGTGGGCTTGGTTCTGTTCATCGCGATCACCACCTTTGTTCGAGAGTCGACCGCTGAAGGGGTGGTGGCCCGCGGTCTCCTGCTCCTCGGCTATCCGCTGATCCTCTGGGGATGGAACTTTTTCGAGCCCCGCGAGTGGGAACGGATGCGCGCGATCGTTGGACTGCGTGTGGATCGGGAAACCGGGGCCGGGCGCGAGCCTTAGGAGATTCTGTGCTGTGAAATCGACGCTTTTCGCCCTAACGTTGGTCGGCATCAGCTTCTTTGAAGCGTCTGCTCAGTCGAGCGCGCCCGGGGAAGCCCCTACGATCGCGAGACTCGATTACGGGGGCGGCGGCGATTGGTACAACGGCCCTACTGAGATTCCGAACCTCCTGGCCTTCATTCGTGAGCAGACACCGATCCAGACGGGGGATGGGGAAGCCCACGTGGAGATTATGGATGAAGACCTCTTCGCCTACCCGATCCTTTACCTGACAGGACACGGCAACATCCGGTTCACGGAAGCGGAGGTTCGGCGGCTCCGGATCTACCTGGAACACGGGGGATTTCTGCTTGCGAACGACGACTACGGGTTGGATCGAGCGTTCCGTAGAGAGCTGGCCCGGCTCTTCCCGGACAAGGAGCTCGTGGAACTGCCCCCTTCCTTCGAAATTTTTCACGAGCCGTTCGACTTTCCGAACGGACTCCCGAAGATCCACGAGCACGACGGAGGCCGGCCGGAGGCCTTGGGTCTTTTTCACGAGGGCCGACTCGTCGTCTTCTACAACTTCAACAGCGACATCGGAGACGGGTGGGATGACCCGGAGGTCCACGGCGATCCCCCTGAGAAGCGGAGCGCGGCGCTCAGGATGGGCACGAACGTGGTCGTCTGGGCGCTTTCTCACTGAGCGATATGACTGATTCTGCTGAGGCGGCCTACAAGGGGCTCATCGAGCGGCTTCGTTTGCTGCGACGAAGGGAGACGGTTTTTCAGGTCCTGACCGGCCTGTGCGTTCTCGTCGCCTTTGGCGTGGCGTTGACGCTGCTCCTGATTCTCCTGGAGGCCGTGTTCTACCTCGGGCCCGCCACGAAACTTCTGCTGGAGGTAGGAGGCGGCGTGGCCCTCCTTGGTCTGACCGGACGCCTCGTTCTTTACCCGCTTTTCTCACCCCCGACGCTCGAGGCGCTCGCCCTCCGAGTGGAGAGCCACTTCGGGGGTCTTGAGCAGCGATTGATCAGTGTCCTCCAGCTCTGGAAAGGAAAGGCAAGCGCGTTTCACTCGACCGAGCTGATTGAGGCGGCTGCGATTCAGACTGAGAAGGTGTCTGAAGGGATGGACCTGAGCGAACTCGTAGACCGGTCTCGGCCCTTCCGGGCAGCGATCTTCTTCGCCGCGATGCTCCTGCTGGCCCTGGGCGCCTTCGGGTTTTGGCCTTCGACCGTGACCCGGGCCGCAATGCGTCTTGGAAATCCGCGAACTGCATACGATCGACCTGCCGATACACAAATAGATCTCAGGCCTGGAAGCGCCCGAGTCATCGCCGGAGAACCTTTCGAGATTGAGGCAGATCTGGCCGGGGTGGTTCCGACCGAGTGTCAGCTGCTGGTGCGGCAGACAGAGATGGACGGCTGGACTCCGATCGAGCTGGCGGTGCGCCGGAGTCGGGCAGCGCATCGGTTCGGATCCGTCACGCGAGCGTTTTCCTACCGGCTTCAGGCCAATGACGCAGAGACGCCGGTCTATCGAGTCGCGGTCATCACACGTCCGAGGGTTATCGCCACACGGCTCGTCCTCCGATATCCGCCCTACACCGGGTTGTCCGAACGTGTGGAGACAGAGGAGAGGGACGTCGCGGCCCCGTCCGGAACGGTGGTGAACTTGACTGTGGAGGCAAGCCGCCCGCTGATGTCTGCGAGGTTGGACTTCGCCGATGGAGAACGATTGCCGGGCAGGATCGAAGCGGCGTTTTCGGAGTGGCAACTCGAGGTGGACAGAGACCGAAGATATAAGATCGTGTTGCGGGACTCCCTGGGGACCCCGAACCGGGGGTCGTCTGAATACCGGATTGCTGCAATCCAGGACCGCAGGCCGGAGGTAAAGATCCTCCAGCCCCGTAAGGATTCTGAGCTGGACGAGAAGATGCGGGTTCCCCTGCTCGTTGAGGCTTACGACGACTACGGGGTATCCAGGATGGAGATTCGATATCGGATCTCGGATAGGGAAAAGGACCGGACGCTCCCGATCGCGTTAGGAGCGCCTGGCGCCAGAGAGATGACCGAGCAAATCGCCTGGGATCTGAGTGAGATGGACCTGCTCCCGGGAGACGTGGTGAGTTTTCTCGTTCGCGTCTGGGACAACAATGATGTTTCAGGACCGGGGATGGGTGAATCCAGGCGGCTGAACCTGAGGTTTCCTTCACTCGTGGACTTTATGCAGGAAGCGGCGCGAAGTCAGGATGAGGGGATAGAGGAGCTCGAACGGATCCAAGAGGCGAGCAGGGACCTTCAGGAGCACCTTGAACAGGCCGAGCGAGAGCTCGCGAGGGAAGCGCGTCTGGAGTGGCAGGAGCGTAAGGAACTGGAGACCGGCGTTGAAGCGCAGAGGGAGCTGGGTAAGCGGATCGAGCGGGTCGTTCAAAAACTGGAGGAAACTCTCGAACGGCTCGAGAAGAGTGGGTTTGCCGCTGTCGAGACGCTCGAGAAACTTCAGGAGGTTCGCGAACTTCTGAGTCAGGTCGAAAGTCCTGCGCTCAAAAAGGCGGCGCAGGCCCTCCAGAAGGCCCTCGAAGATGTGGATCGTGCCTCTGTCCGTGAAGCGATCGAGTCGTTTCAGGCGGAGGGGGAGGCCTTTCGGCGCAACCTGGATCGGACGATCGCACTGCTCAAGCGCCTGCGCCAGGAACAGATCCTGGATGGGCTGGTTCACGCCACGGAGAAACTGGCAGAGGGCCAGGAGGACCTGGTCCGCCGTCTGGACGGCGGTGCAGACGTCGTGCGGCAGGCCGATCGGGAAGACTTTCTGCGGCAGGATGCAGAGCGCGTCAGGGATGAATTGGCACGCGCCGCCAGCGAGATGGCGGAAACGCAGCCCACCGGAGAAGAGCTGAATAGAATCGCTTCCCAGTTTGAAGAGAAAGCGGTTCCTGGACGCATGGCGGAGGTGAGCAGGCAACTCAGGCAGGGATCGAGGGCGTCAGCAGGCAAACTCGGCCAGGAGATTTCAAAGGATGTCCGAGATCTGGGTCAAAGACTTCGAGAGGTGCGGCAGACGTTTCAGAACAGACGGAAGTCGGAAGTGGCAGGGGAACTCAAACGCGCACTTCGCGAGCTGATTTCTCTCTCCCATTCACAGGAGGACGTCTCCAGGCAGGCCGAAGACATATCGCGGGGAGAAGACACAGCCCCGCTCGGACTGAAACAGGCACGCATCCTCTCTGGCGCGAGCCGGACCGCAGAACGGCTTCTTCAAACTTCAGGGAAGACCTTCTTCGTACCCGCCGAGGCCGGTGCGGCACTGGGAAACGCCCTTCTGAAGATGGGGGAAGCGGCCCATTCCATCGAAAACCGGCAGTCCACGAACGCCGAGAGACGAGCCCGCGAAGCCATGGGCGCCCTGAACACAACAGGGCTCGTGCTTCGCCAGGCGATCGCCGAGCTGGCTTCGGCAGCTTCTGCCCTCGGGTTCGAGGAGATGATGGAAAAGCTGGGTGAGCTCGCCGAACAGCAGGGGGGCGTGAACGCCCGAACGGAGGGGCTTGCGTCGCGTGCTCCCGGCGCCGGAGCCCTCGGACCCGGGCTGGACTTTCAACAATTGGCCGCCGAGCAGCTGGCCATCCAGGAGGCCCTGGATGCCCTCTGGCGAAAACTGGGGGCAGAACGGCAAAAGGTCGTGGGCGACATGGGACAGGTCGCTTCTGAGATGGGATCGGTGGCCAGGGCGCTCGAGCAGGGGCGACCCTCGGCCCCGGTATTGAAGCGACAGGAACGCATCCTGTCCAGGATGCTGGACGCGCAGCGCTCTCTCCGGAAGCAGGGCTGGAGTAAGAAGCGAGAGGCCAGGCAGGGCCTGGACCTTGCCTATCGCGGGCCCGGAACTCTACCCGCGGATCTGGGCGCGTCGGACAACCCACTCCGTGAACGGCTGCAGCAGGCCCTCAACGAGGGGTTTCCCCCAGAGTATCATCAGCTTATCCGGCGTTACTTCGAGAACCTTATCGAAGAAGCCTCGAGGCGAGACGGGAATCCTTAGGATCGTATCTCGTATCAAGTATCTCGTATCTCGAGGCACATCACCTCGGTTTCATCACGGCCCGTCGGAATACGCATTCTGTATCCATGAATAGATTCGACGCGATACGCTTCACGAGATACGGGATTCAAACCACAAGGACCGGATCGGTGCAAGTTAGACAAAGTTTGCGGTGGGCCGCAACGGCAGTCATGGTTCTGCTCCTGACGAACACGGTGTGGGCAGGTGCCCTGGAGTTCCGTCGCGCGCTTACCGAGGCGGCTGCGCTGGAGGCCTCGGGGAAGGTGGAAGCGGCCATCGCGATCTACCGCAGTCTTCATTCCGAACACCCGAGACGGAAAGACATCCTGTATCGCCTGGCGGGCGCGCTTTCAACAGGCGGCCGATTTGAAGAGGTCGTGGATCTTCTTGAAGCCAGGATAGAAAAGGCTCCCAAAGATGTAACGGCGCTCTCCAGACTTGGCGACGCCCTGTATGCCCTGGGCCGCAGGGAGGAGGCGGTCCAGCGGTGGGAAGGCATTCTGCTCGGCAGAAAACGACCCGGGGCCTACGCCCTTGTAGCTGAGCGGTTTCGCAAGCACAATCTCTTTGCGGAGGCAGACCGAATCTACCGGAAGGGCCGCAGCGAGTTCGGTCGTCCGGCATTATTTGCGAGGGAGCTTGCCGAGCTTGCCGAGCGCCAGGCCCGTTTTCCGCAGGCCGTCGCCGAGTACCTCCGCCTGCTCGAGGAAAGTCCGAGCCATTTCCGACTCGTCGACTCGCGCCTGAAAAAGTTCGCCAAAGAGGCTGATGAGCAGGAAGAAATCTTCCTGCTCCTGCGGGAAGAGGTCCTGGCGCATCCCGATGACGATTTGCGTCTGAGGCTCCTGGTGGAGTACGAACTCCAGTCAGGGCACACGAGTCGCGCGCTGGAGGTCTTGATACCGCACTTGAGGGGGACGCCCCGCCACCGGTCCCTCGTTACCCGGATTGCCGCGCTCTCTCTGGAACGTGAAGCGTACGAGACCGCGTCGACGGCCTATCAAACCCTGCTGGACCGGTTCGGGGATCCGATCGTGATGTCGAGGGTACTGCTCGGGCTCGCTCGCGCACAGGCTGGCCGTGGTCTTACCGACGAGGCCCGTCAACTCTACACCCGCGTGATGGAAAGATACGCGGGCCGTTCAGAGGCGGATGAGGCCAGCTATCGACTTGGAGACCTGATGCTCCAATCCTACGGGGACTCGGCGGCAGCAACGGAACTGTTTCAATCCCTCGCGGATTCGGGGGGCCGAAGCCCGTGGCGCTTCAAGGTGCTTTTCAAGGTTGCAGAGAAAAAAACCAGCCTCGGACAGTTCGGGAAGGCAGAGAAGGCCTACGCTGTGATCGCCGAAGAAGGCAACCCGGAGGATCGCGACGAGGCCCGCTTCCGGATTGCGGACGTTCGATTCCTCACGGGTGACTTCGAGGATGCCCTGGATGCGTTGAAACATCTTCTGTCGGGCCGAGCGACGAATTACGCGCTGAACGATGCACTGGAGCTGGCCGCTCTGATCGAGAGTGGACGTGGAGATAGTGTGGCGTTGAAGGCCTACGCCGTCGCTGTGGGACTGGATCGAACGGGTCAGCGCGTAAGTACCGTGGAGGCGCTGGAGGGTTTGCTGGCGAGGACGCCTCCGTGGGAGCTCCGAGACCGTGTTATGGCTACGATGGCCGGAATTCTGGAAGCGTCGGGTCGTTACACCGAAGTGCTCCAGACCTGGAGGCGACTCATAAGGGAAACACCGCGGAGTCCCCTCTGTCCTCTTGCCCTGATCGCACAGGCACGCGTCTACGAAGACCGGTTGGGGCAGTTCCACGAGGCGCTCCGGGTTTACGAGGCGTTGATGTCCGAATACCCCCTCAGCCTGGAAGCGGACGAAGCCAGGGTCCGGCTCAGAACCCTCAAGAAGAGGCTAAGAGAAGTCGAACCCCCTTCACGGGAAGCAGGCTAGATGGCCGTCCTCAGAATTCTGCTCTTATCAGCCGGCATCCTACTTGAGACCATTCCCGCTTTGGCGGGGAAGCTGCTCATCCCGATGGACCTGGCTCAGACGGATCACTTGAAGGCATACGGTGTCGCCTACTGGGCCCTACAGCGCGGCCTCACCGTGGAGTGGCTTCTCAACTACCGTGGAGGTGCCTTCCTGACAGACGCGGTAGAGGCCGTCGTAGACGAGTCGCGACTGCGCGACGTGACCGCGCTGACGATCAGCGACGCACAAGCAGCACAGATATTTGCGGAGATGGAAGAAGCGAACATGGATCGGGTGCAGCTGGAGAAGGCCCCGAAGATTGCGGTCTATACCCCATCAAACAAACAGCCGTGGGACGACGCCGTCACGCTCGCGCTCACATATTCCGAGATTCCGTATGATACGCTGTGGGATGTCGAAGTCCTCTCGGGCAAGCTGTCGGACTATGACTGGCTACACCTCCATCACGAAGACTTTACGGGACAGTTCGGGAAGTTTTACCGGAGCCACGGACACCAGCTCTGGTACCGTCAACAACAGGTTCAGTTTGAAGCCCTTGCGGCCAGCCTTGGATATGCCAAGGTTTCTGTCGAGAAGGGTGCGGTCGCTCAGGCAATTCTCGAGTATATAAAGGGAGGCGGGTTCATTTTCGCGATGTGCTCCGCCACGGATACGTTTGATATTGCCTTGGCTGCTACCGGGGTTGACATCGTAGACAGCATCTACGATGGGGATCCTCCGGAGGGAAAGGCACAGCTGAAGCTGGACTTCTCGAGAACGGTGGCGTTCGAAAAATTTCAGCTTGTTATGGATCCGGATGAGTACGAGTTCTCTGACATCGACCTTTCCCCCGATGAGCGGGGCAGGCTTGGCGGTCCAGACGCCGAAGCCTTCACGCTTTTCGAATTTTCGGCAAAGTATGACCCTGTGCCCACCATGCTCACTCAGAATCACCTTCCCGTCGTTCCAGGTTTCATGGGACAGACGACCGCCTTCCGCAGACATCGGATCAAAAAGCACGTTACGATTCTAGGAGAACTGACCGGAACGGATTGGGTGAAGTACATCCACGGGAATGTCGGGCGGGGTACGTTTACATTCTACGCCGGACACGATCCTGAGGACTATCAGCATTATGTGGGCGATCCACCAACACAACTCGCGCTACACAGAAGTTCCCCGGGTTATCGGCTGATTCTGAACAATGTTCTGTTTCCAGCTGCCCGAAAGGAGAAACGCAAAACGTAGAAGACCGGGTACCGGGAATTCAAGACACGGGTACCAAAAATCAATCGCGGATCTCGGATTGAGAGACAAACCACGAAATAGCACGAAATTCCACAGGAAACAGGATCGGAGTCGTCGCCTTGCCAGATGACATCAAGGCTGTAGAGAGACTGAGGGATGCGCGCACACGCATCGTCGAAGAGATCGGGAAGATCATTGTGGGGCAGAGAGAGATCGTCGATCAGCTGCTGATCGCCCTTCTCTGTGGAGGCCACGGTTTGCTGGTGGGTGTGCCCGGACTTGCAAAGACGCTTCTGATCAGTACTCTTGCTCGAGCGCTCGATCTGACGTTCAGCAGGATCCAGTTCACGCCGGATCTGATGCCTTCTGATATCACCGGGACAGAGATTCTGGAGGGGGATGACGGGCACAAATCCTTCCGTTTCGTGAAGGGCCCGATTTTCGCAAACATCATCCTCGCTGATGAGATCAACCGCACGCCCCCGAAGACTCAGGCCGCACTGCTACAAGCCATGCAGGAGCACGAGGTGACTGCCGGAGGGGAAACGTTTCGACTTCAGGAACCGTTCTTCGTCCTGGCTACTCAGAACCCGATCGAACAGGAGGGCACCTACCCTCTTCCAGAAGCGCAGCTGGATCGGTTCATCTTCAACCTCTGGATCGATTATCCGTCCGAGGAGGAAGAGAAACGGATCGTCCAGACCACCACCGGCGACTATACGGCCGAGATCCAGCGGGTGCTGAATTCGCAGGAGGTGGTAGAGCTTCAAGGGCTCATCCGGAAGGTGCCGGTCGCAGACCACGTGATCGATTTCGCGGTGGGTCTCGTTCGCAAGACGCGCCCGACGGCTCCGGACGCCCCTTCCTACATCAAGGAACAGGTCAGCTGGGGTGCGGGTCCGAGGGCCTCGCGGTATCTTATCCTGGCGGCCAAGGCGCGGGCCGTCCTGGACGGGCGCTACGCGGCCTCCATCGGGGATGTCCGTTCAGCCGCCGTTCCAGTTCTGCGTCACCGGGTGATTACCAGCTTTAACGCCGAAGCGGAGGGGATCTCGGCAGTCGACGTGATCAACAGGCTGATGGAGGAGACCTGATCCGCCGTGCCTGACGTTCGAGAATATCTCAAGCCCGAGGTCGTGGCCCGGCTGTCGAGGCTGGATCTGGTCGCGCGACTTGTCGTGGAAGGCTTCATCACAGGGCTTCATCAAAGCCCCTATCACGGCTTTTCTGTCGAGTTTTCCGAATACCGACCCTACATGCCGGGAGACGCTACGCGAGACATCGATTGGAAGGTTTTCGGCAAATCGGATCGACTGTATGTGAAACAGTACGAAGAGGAAACGAACCTCAAGGCCTATCTCCTTCTGGACACGAGTGGGTCTATGGCCTATGGCTCGGGCGATCTCACGAAGTTCCAATACGCGACCTACCTCGCAGCGTCTCTTGCTCATTTGATGCTCCGGCAGCGTGATGCCGTGGGTCTGATGGTTTTTGACGAACAGATGCGTGAGTATGTCCCCCCCCGGTCTCGAGGAAGCCACCTGAACACGCTGCTTCAAGCCCTGAGTAGAGCACGTCCCGAAGGCTCGGATACCAACCTGGCCGGATCGTTCCACAACCTTGCAGAGCGCGTTGTCCGTCGGGGACTGATTATTGTCCTGTCGGACCTGCTGGATGACCCTGATCGCGCACTTTCAGGCCTCAAACACTTCAGGCACAGGAAACACGAAGTGATCGTATTCCACATTCTTGATCCGATGGAGCGAGATTTCGCCTTCGATCGTGAGACCCAGTTCGTAGATCTCGAATCGGGTGCCAGCGTGTCAACGGAACCCTGGCAAGTCGCGGCAGAGTACCGCGCTTCCGTGCAGGAGACGATGCACCGATTCAGGAAGGAATGCAGAAAAAGCCTGATCGATTACGTTGCCCTGGATGTCGAAGAACCGTTTGACACGGCGCTTTACAACTATCTGGGCAAGCGCAAACGAAGGCCGTAAAGCCGTGGAATCGTGGATTCTGATTAAGCGCAAGAAGGAAAGCGGTCCGAACTCTGAGTAGTGGAGTTTTGAAAGCCGAATCCCAGTTGAAGATCTACGTTACCGTCTCAAGACGGCTTTCAAAACTCCTTAGATCGTGGATCGGAAAGACCGGGTACCGGATACGGTAGATCGGCTACAGAGACCTGACGGTTTAGGTGCGACGCAAGCGTCGCCCCGGGGGAATCAAAACACGGGTACCGCAAAAAAAAGAAGAATCTTCCCCCTTTGAAAAAGGCCTGTCCCGCCTGCATCGAGTAGGCCCGTAGGGCCGTATCGAGGTGAGCGAGCTTGCGAGTCGAGGGAGGGTTTGAGGGGGGTTTCAAAGTAGATCACCGTAGTTTATTCAGAGCTTCGGGTAACGCGAAATGTGCACCGAGGCACAGTGGACAATATTTGACGAACAAAAAGGCCGAAGCGGGATTCCGCTTCGGCCTTGATTCGTTTACGCCAGACGGGTCAGATGCCGTCGAATTGGAACGTGGGATCGATCTCGGAAAGCTCATCGGCCCGGGAATTCACTTTCTGGCGATCCAAGTCAGAACCGGAATTGAGCCAGTCCGCATACGCATCCAGGAAGCTATCCCGCCCCTCCTGAATCAGACCTGAACGCGCGCCCTGCTGGGCCTCTCGCTCGAGGTGGAACAGTTCTCCCTTCGAGAGGCGTCTCATCAAGTGCAGGTAGGTCCCGCGCATGTGAGAGAGGATTTTCAGGTAGGTTTCAAAGCGGTCCGAAAGTTTTTCCAGCACTTCCGCGACCGCCGTTCTTTTCCTCGAAAGACGCGTTATGTGGGCGTTTGCGAAACGGTAGTAGAGTTTGCCGCGCTCGACTGCTGATCCAACTTCGCACTCCGCTTCATCCCAGGTCGACGCCCGACTGATGGGCTCTTCGAAGATCCCGGTCGTGACGAGCGCGAAGTCTGCGTTGCCCTTGTAAACCTGGTACTTGGTCCTGAGATCGGCGCTTCCCTCCGCCCACTGAAAGACGTCGATGTTGTAGAAGGAGAGAAACTCCCCATACTTTACATAAAACGTTCGGTCCAGAAAGGAATGAAGAAGGGCGGACAGATAGACATTCACGTCTTCGTCGTCCGAGGTCTCTTCGCCGGTCTCGATTCGGGACCTCAGAAGGCAATCGATCATGTAGGAAAGGGAGTCGTCCCGCTCGCTGGTGCCAAGGATATGGTAGGGGTAGCCTCGCATATTATTTCTCATGATAGTTCAATTCAGAAAGACTTAACATCTCTTACGTACAATCGGCAGAAATCTGCAAAAGTCAATGCCCTTCGAGATAATTACCAGTAAGTGTTTGAAAAGACGAGTCTTATGTACAAAAAAATGGGCCGGAATGTTCACTCCGGCCTTCTTTGAATCGGTGCTGTTTCCGGCTATTCCATGCCCAATATTCTCTTGTAGCGATGCACCTGGTCCTGGAGTCCCCGGACTTTGACCTCCTGCTGACGCAGGGCCATATCCAGCATTTCTACCAGCACCTTTCCCTCCTGAATCAACTGGTAGTGCTCCAACGCCCGCCTGACCATGACCATAAGGTCCTTTCCGTTCCAGGGTTTGAGGATAAACTTGTAGATGCCTCCGTTGTTGATCGCGTCCATCGCGACCCCGAGCTCGGCCTGGCCGGTGACGAGGATCCGCACGGCATCGGGGCAGGTTTTCCGCATCTCCTGAAAGACTTCCACGCCATTCATCTTCGGCATCTGGTAATCGCAGAGGATCAGGTCGGGGGGCCAATCACGCGCCAGCTCCAGCGCCTCCGGGCCGTCTGGGGCCACTTGAACGGCGTATCCTCCCATTTCGAGCGCCTTTCGAATGGCGAGCAGGACATTCGGGTCGTCATCTACGACGAGGATCTTGTAGAATTCTGACATGTGCGTGATCTAGAAAGTGATCTCTCTACCGGCCAGATTGCCCAGGAGGACCTGAAATCGGATGAGGTGGACGTTCCCCTGGCGGACCTTCTCGTTGACTTCATCCAGGAGTTCCCGGCTTCTGAACTCTATTTGATTCCCGAAGTGCTTGAATGCATCCCCATAGGTCTCCAGCGCAGCCTCGAATCCCGTGTGCAGCTCTGCGAGTTGTGGATCCTGAGGACGAATCCCCTTCACCGCTTTCTCGATTTTCTCCACGCGCTCGACGAGGTTCAGCGTGAATTGGAGCGTCCAGTAATCGGAGGTGCGCTGACTGAGCCAGTCCTCCGTAATCGCGGCAAACTCCTGGACCATCACCGGCATGGGCCTCGCCACTTCGAAGACCCGTGCAAGGTAGCTGTCGTAATCATTCAGTGTGATGAATACGACCTGCGCCTGGGAGCCCGCCGGCGGCCCTTCTGAACTGCCTGTAGGGTCAGAAGACCCGCAGCTGAGACAGAGGGCAACGGGCAGGACCGAGAGTGCCAAGTATCGCGCGCCCACGCTCATGTTCCTTTCTGATTTTCAAAGACTCCCGTGTTCGTTTTTCGAATTTTCGGGAAGGGGTCGAACTCAGATGGCTCGCGCTCGCCGGACCGTAGATCGATCGTCTGAGAAAGCGCCCCTGAAGCCTTTTCCAGGAGATCGGCTACATCGATCCCGCGGTGGCTCGGCGAAAATTTCTCCAGCTTCGCTATCCCTCTCGCCAACAGATGTTCTGCTCCAGGATAGTTCTCACACGTCAGGTGATAGTAGCCCACCGCGATCTGGATGAGACCTTGAAAGAACGGCCTTTCGTTCCCACGAAGGCCCATCCACACGTCCTCCCAGGTGTCGTGGCATTCGAAGAAATCCTCGTCGTTGAACTGCCGGAGTCCTGTTTCCAGGCCCTTCTCCACGCTTTCATCCGGTCGACCTTCTTTCAAAGTGCTGACCTTGTGCTGGTCCTTCCTGGGCAGGAGAGGCTGGATGATTCTATCGAGCGTCTAGATAGACCCCGGCGCGCCGGACGTATCCATCGGCATTTTTCCTGAAGCTCGCGGCCTGCTCCTTCGTCAGTTCTCGCTTCGGCTTGGCCGGTATACCGGCGACCAGCGTTCGAGGCGGGATTTCCGTGTCTTCGAGCACCAGTGCGTTGGCTGCCACGAATGCCTCCTCTCCCACTCGAGCCCTGTTGAGCACGGTGGCCCCCATGCCGACCGTCGCGCCGTCTTCGACGAGACAACCGTGCAGGATGACATTGTGGCCGACGGTCACCGATTCACCTACCGTGCACGGGCAACCGGGGTCTGTGTGGAGCACGGCCCCATCCTGGACGTTTGATCGCGCGCCGATCCGAATCGGTTCTACGTCGCCTCTCAAGACGGCGTTAAACCAGATGCCTGCCTCAGCCCCGATCTCCACGTCCCCGATAACCACCGCCCCTTCGGCCAGATAGGCCGTTTCGTGGATCAAAGGCGTTTTCCCGTTGAACGGTATGATGAGCATGATCCCCCCAGACCTTCACTTTTCACTTTTTTTACGTTTACTCTTCTCTTTATCCGGCAGCGGTCCGAGTACGTACTCCTGCTCCCCTCGCGCGGTGCGTGCCCCAGTCAGCAACCCGGTGATGAAACCGGCGACTGCAAAGAAAGTTGCGCCGAACACGGCCCATTCACGCGCGGACCCGCCGGACTGCCACGCCGAGAGTGCACCGATGAGCGCGCCCGTGGCCGCTCCGCCGACTGCGCCCATAACAGCCTCACGGGCTGCCCACGCCCCGCGATTTCCGTGAAAAATAAGGCGTTCTATGTCACCGACCGCGATTCGACGCGTGTCAAACTCGGTCTGCAGGAGGATACGATCATCTTCGTAGAAAGGGACGAATTCACCACTCAAGCGGTCTCCGTTCTTCAAGGAAACCTGGCCCGGGGTCCGAGTATAAAGCGCGAACTTGGGAACGCGCTGTTCGAACGAAATCAGCTCGTCTGTAACTTTGGGATACTCCGCATCGGATTTTATTTTTGATTCCTTCCCGATCGTGTATTCCCCCTTTTGGATCTCCGAGAAATTCTCGATGTATTCGCGAGTCATGCGAAGGTCTTCCAGGCCTTCTAGCGGGAACATGCGACTTTCGATCGTGGGGCCGGAGCGAAAGCGGACCCTTACGTCGGCCTTCTCACCGTCTCTCTTGAGAAAGACCGCAGACTGAAAGCCCGGGACGCCCATGTTCAACAGTGAAAGCCTGATCTTTTTGTTATACTCATTCCTTCCGTGAAACATCGCAAACCGGTTGCTCTCTTCGAAGTCGATTTCTCGACCCACAACCGGACTGACGACGACGATATTTCCAGACATCGTTCGAACATCCACGATCGCCCAGCCCGAGTCGCGGGAGACGATCGTGCGAATGGTCTTGCTCTCCTCTGTTTCCTCAGCGGCTTCCTTCTCCACTGCGGCGTGAGCACTTCCCACAGGGGCGAGGGTGCTGCAGATCAGAGAAAAGACGGTTATCAAAGCGACGGTTTTTCTGAACATAAGCTCCTCCTGACAGGGGCAGTCGAACTAGAAACTGAATGTACTGCAGATGGAATATGAGGTCAAGGATCGTATCACGTATCGGGTATCTCGTGAACAGAAAGCTTTTCGTCAATCACTTAAACGATGATCCGCGCTGGATGTTCCGTCTCCGAAGAGAGAAACTGCGTCGCGAAGGTGGGTAATCTGGTAGAGCCGCCCCTTCGACTCGCTTCGCTCGCTCACCTCGGTACGGCCTTTCGGCCTACTCGGTGCAGGCAGGACAGGCTCTTGGCGACGAAATTCATCTGTAAAAACAAAAAAGCGGGTCGCCTAACCCGCTTTTGTAGGGATCGATGAGGCCATAGAGGGCTCAGGCGTTGTTTTCAAGGATCTCCGCTGAGATGCCGCCCAGGATGTAGGGCCGATATCTCCAGAACCGCGTTCGTCTTCTCAGCCAGCCCCCTTCCGGCAACATCGTGCCCGTCACCCGCGCGAAATGGGTGAGCGGAGGGGCAGGTGCTTCCCTGTCTCCATACAGCCAGAGAGCGATGCGCTCTTCTACTTCCTGGTGGCCTCCACGTTGAACCGGGATCGGTTTGTCCATCGGGAAGAAGATCTCTCGCTCAAACATGATGGTCGTATCGCGACGATGTCGGTTGGCCTTCTCCGTCAGGTCACTCCCTCCGGGAACCGCGATTCCGGTTATGTGATCGATGGCATTCTCACCGGCAACGTCCTGGAAAAGGGTGCGCACACGGTTCTTCAGTCCTCCCAGGTCTTTCATCAGACGGAGAGACCTCGGGTTGATTCCAACATGAAGGCTGCCCAGCCCGTTGTAGCGTCTGCACTCCTCGACGAAGTCATCTTCGTTGTCGAACAGTCCGATCCCGATGATTTGCGTTCCGTCCAGAACCTTTAGTTCCGTCAAACTCAGTTCGTCTCTATGCTGGAGGAGATCGTAATGCCTCCGGACGTCTCTTTCGCTGAAGGATTGAATCATTCAGACTGTATCCGAGATTCGAGGACACGGCGCGCCTCTGAGATCTGCTGCGTGACCGCGCGCTTTCCGGTTCCGCCGCGGAGCTCTCTCCTGGAGGTGCTTTTCTCAGGAGATAGGAGATCGCTGACGTCGGGGCCGAAGGCATCTGAGGCGGTCCTCAGGGTTCCGAGGTCCAGCTCTTCCAGTCGTTTTCCCATCTCGGAAGCAGACCTCACGAGACGCCCCACGATGCCGTGGCACTCCCGAAACGGCAGGCCTTTTCGCGCCAGGTAGTCTGCCAGGTCGGTGGCCAGTATCATCCCGTCCATCTGGGAGTTGATGCGCTCCTGTCTGACCCTCAGGGTTTTCCAGGCGCCGGCGACGACTTCCAGGACCGAACAGACCGTATCCACCGTGTCGAACAAGGGTTCCTTATCTTCCTGCATGTCTTTCGCGTAGGTCAGGGGAATCCCCTTCATAACCGTCAGGAGAGAGATCAGGTTGCCGTAAACGCGACCTGTCTTTCCCCGAACCAGCTCGAGGGCGTCCGGATTCCTCTTCTGGGGCATCATGCTGGAGCCTGTGCAGTAGGCTTCATCGAGCGCTACGAATCCGAACTCCGAGGAAGACCAGATGATCAGATCTTCAGAAAACCGGCTCAGATGCCCGAGCAGGATCGCTGATGCAGAAAGGTATTCCAGGATATAGTCTCTGTCGCTGACTGCATCGATGCTGTTCTCAGTGATGCGAGAGAATCCCAGCTCCGATGCCAGGGCCTCCCGGTCCAGAGGATAGGCGCTGCCGGCGAGGGCTCCAGACCCGAGCGGCATGGCGTCCGCCCGGTTTCCACAGTCCACGAACCTTCCTCGATCCCGGTCGAGCATCCAGAAAAGCGCCATTTCGTAGTGCGAGAACCGTATCGGCTGGGCCTGCTGCAGGTGCGTATAGCCCGCCATCAGGATATCGAGGTGTTCTTCAGCCGAATCGAGAACAACAGCCTGAAGCCGGTCGATCAGATCGATGGTCTGCGCAATGGCTTCCCTGAGGTAGAGGCGCTCATCCAGGGCGACTTGATCGTTTCGACTCCGGCCGGTATGGAGTTTCCCTGCGAGAGGACCGACGATTTCGAACAGTCTTGTCTCTACCGCAGTATGAATGTCTTCGAGATCGGGCGTCATCGAGAGTTGGCCGACCTCGATCTCCTGTTCTACCTGACGCAACCCTTCCACAACCTTGTCCCGCTCTTCGGGTGTGAAGACGCCGATTCGTTCAAGGGCCTCGGCATAGGCGCGGCTGCCCCGGATATCGACCCGGTAGAGCCTTTGGTCGAACCCGATGGAGGCGTTAAACCGCTCCATGTCGAGGCCGGTGGGTTTGGAAAATCTGCCACTCCAGAGTTTGTCAGGTTTCGCCATTTTCGAATCCGCTGTTTTCAGTCTTCGTCTGACCGGAGGTGTGTTGCGCCTTGGCACTCACGCCCAGTACGTTCAAGAAGCCCTCTGAGTCCCTGTGGTCGTAGTCTCCGACCGCTTCCATGGATGACAATTCCGGGGCGTAGAGGGAGGAGGAGACCCGTTCAGACGCCTGGTAGAGGACCGTCCCCTTGTAGACCAGAACGGTGACCGAGCCCGTGAGATGTGCGCTGAGTACCTGGAGGGCCCCCTTCATCATCTGAGAGGCCAGGTCATAGTAGTAGCCTTGATAGATCTGTTCCGCCAGAGTCGAGGAGAGCGTCTCATACAGTCGCCGGGCCCTGCGGTCCAGGACCTGCTGCAGAAGAAACTCGTAGCATGAGGCAAGGAGCGAAAGGCCGGGACTTTCATACACGCCTCGGGACTTGATTCCGACAAATCGGTTTTCCACGGTGTGGATGCCGATGCCAACGCCGTGGCGACCCCCGATTTCGTTCGCCTTCAGGAGGGCGCTGAGCGGATCCACATCCTCCCCGTTGACGCTCGTGGGGCGACCCTCCTCCAGCGCAACAGAAAAGCGTTCCGGCTCATCGGGTGCGTTCTGAGGGAAGACACCCATGCCAGGCTCGATAAAGTCGGCGCCAACATCCAGGTATTCCAGGCGTCCCGCTTCGTGCGTCAGGCCGAGTATGTTCGCGTCTGTCGAGTAGGGTTTTTCCTGGGTGGCCTTGACGGGAAGCGAACGTGCCTGACAATAGGCGATCATCTCACGGCGACCCCCGAAATGCTCGAGGAAATTGTCGTCTCTCCAGGGGGCGTAGACCTGAACCGAAGGATCGGTCATGTTCGCCACGAGCTGAAATCGGACCTGATCGTTGCCACGTCCTGTGGCCCCGTGAGCCAGCACGGAGATTCCACGCGCGGTCATTTCCTTCAGGATCCCGCGTGTCGTTACGTGGCGTGCAATTCCAGTCGTATTCCAGTATCCGCCCTCGTACCGGGCGCCGGCGACGAGCAGGGTAACGGCCTCCTGGGCCAGTTCCTGCCTCAGGTCAATCACCACCGCCTCATCAGCGCCGCAGGCCAGCATCCGTTCGCCGACCTCACCGATGTCCACCTCGTCAGGTTGTCCGACGTCCGCCGTTACGGCGACCACGGTCACACCCTGATCCGCCAGCCATCTACAGATGGTACAGCTGTCCAGACCGCCTGAGGCCGCAAGCGCGATGGTCTTCCCTTTCAATTCGTGAACGGTCATGCAGAGCACCCTCTCCTAGATCTCTTTCAGAATGTTTTCGAAGGCCTGGATCGCTTCATCTATCTGTTCGACGCCGACGACCAGGGGTGGGAGAAAACGGACGACCTCGGGACCGGCGATACAAACGAGGATGTCCCGCTCCCGGAACGCCCCGACCAGATCTCCTGCGGCGGTCTCTTTCATCACGGCGCCCGCGATCAGGCCCTTCCCCCGTATCTCCGTGATCTTTTCGGGAAAGCGTTGCATCAAACCCTCCAATTCGGAGCGGAGGTGTTCACCCTTGGACTTGATTTCGGCCAGAAAGTCGGGTTGGGAGAGCCGACTGAAGACCTCGATCGCGACCGCACAGGAGACGGGATGCGCCCCGAACGTCGCTGCGTGATCCCCGGCATCGATGGCATCCGCGACGGACTGTCTCAAGAGCGTCACGCCGATGGGGAGTCCGCCCGCCAGAGGCTTTGCGAGGGTCATGATGTCGGGCTCGACACCATACTGCTCATAACAGAAGAGTGAACCGGTTCGGCCGAGCCCGCACTGGATCTCATCGAAGATCAGCAGGGCCTTCATCTCATCGCAGAGTGTTCTGAGTCCTCGGAGGAAGTCCGGCTCTGATGAATGAATGCCGCCTTCGGCCTGGAGCGGCTCTACGAGCACGGCCGCGGTCTGCCCATCCATCAGCTTTTCGACGGACTCCAGGTCGTTCAGATCAGCGAAGGCGATGCCCGGCAGGAGGGGCTCGAACCCTTTGTGGAACTTGGGTTGACCGGTGGTCGAGATCGACCCAAGCGTGCGCCCGTGAAAGGAGTTGTTCATTGCGATGAATTTGTTTTTGGGCGCATCCGGAAAGGTCTTGAACCCCCACTTGCGGGCGAACTTCAACGCCGCCTCCCAGGACTCAGTGCCGCTGTTGCAGAAGAACGCGCGATCCGCGAAGGAACTTTCGCAAAGCATTTGAGCAAGCCTGGGGGCAGGAATCGTATGGTAGAGGTTGGAGACGTGGATGAGTTGGTGGGCCTGCTTCTGCATCGTCTCCAGGATCGCCGCGTCATTGTAGCCAAGAGCGTTCACGGACAGGCCACTCACAAAATCCAGATAGCGCTTCCCCTCAGTGTCGAAGAGATGAAAGCCATCGCCCCGCTCCAGGACGAAATCGGGACGCCCGTAGGTCTGCAGGATGTATTTCTTCTCGAGTTCGATGATCTGTTTGGTATCCATGTCCACCCTCACGTGACGATTTCTGTGCCGACCCCTTCGCGTGTGAAGATCTCCATCAGGAGGGCGTGGGGCAGCCGCCCGTCGATGATATGCGTCTTGTGGACGCCGCCTTCTACTGACCTTACGCACGCGCGAATCTTTGGAATCATGCCCCCGCTGACCGTTCCATCATCCACGAGGGCGTCGATTTCATTCAGGTGAAGTGTAGAGATCCTGGAGTTCGGGTCCGAGCCGTCTCGGAAAATCCCGTTTACGTCGCTCAGAAAGACGAGCTTCTCCGCGCCGAGTGCCCGGGCGACCTCTCCCGCCGCCGTGTCTGCATTTACATTATAATGTTGTTTATCCGGACCGAGTCCGATGGGGGCCACGACCGGTATGGTCTCTTTCTCACAAACGGTCCGAATGGGCTCGGCGTCTACGCGCCGGACATCTCCCACAAACCCGATATCCACGGTCTCTGTCTTGCCGTTTACCTCTGTCTTCGCGAGATGCTTGCCGACGTGAATGATTTCTGCCTCTTTTGAAGACAACCCCTGCGCGCTTCCGCCGAGGGCCTCGATTCCTTCTACGATCCGGCGATTCACGACGCCAAACAGGGTTTCTTCCACGACCCTCATCGTGTCGGCATCCGTGACGCGCAGACCATTCACCCAGGTGGAAGCGATGCCGGCTTCCGAAAGGCGACGGCTGATCTCTTTTCCGCCGCCGTGTACCACCACGGGCCGCATGCCGACCGTCTCCATGAAGACAAGATCCTCCAGGATCGTGGACGAGCCACCCTCTGCAGGCTGCGCGCTGCCCCCGTACTTGACGACGACGATTTTCCCGCGGAAGGCCCTGATGTAGGGAAAGGCCTCTACGAGGGTGGCGGCCTTTTCGATCGATTTGTCCATTGTTTTCAGCCGGAAGTTCAGTGTTGAAGCGTTTCTCCGTATGCGGCTTCGATTCCAGAGAGCCGCGGGAGACCCAGCATCAGGTTCATGTTCTCTACGGCCTGGCTGGCCGCGCCTTTGCCCAGGTTGTCTTCCATCGAACAGATGTAAGCGAATCCGTCATCCACCCGGACCTTGACAAGGAGTCGGTGTGTGTCTACGACCTCCTTCGTTCCCCACTGTCTTTCATCAGAATCCTGAACGACTTCCACGAGGTCTTCAGGGACATAAGTGTTGGATATCGCCTCCTCGAGCCCCCGCGCCGCTTCCTCATCTGAAAGGGACTTGATCCGGTCTTCCAGCTCGATCCGAATGTTGGCGTTGATTCCACGAAACACGGAATGGAGGACGATCGGGGTAAAGTTCACCTCGAAGCCGGAGTAGCAAACCATCTCGGGGACGTGCTTGTGTCTCCGTCCATAGTTATAGGTCAATTCGTTCGGCTCATCCTCTACCTCCCTCCGCGCCCCGGAGATGCCGGAGGTGGCCACGACCGTTGCTTCTCCCTTGACGAGGGTCTTCAGCGGATGCAGGGGCAGGATCACGCTTGTCGGATAACATCCGGGATTTCCAACGAGTCTGGCCTCTGAGATGCGATCGCCGAAGAGTGCCGGCATTCCGTAGACGGCCTCATTGAGGAGTTCCGGGGCCTGGTGCTCCAACTGATACCACTGTTCGAATTTCATTTTGGGGAGTCGAAAGGCTCCGCTCGTATCGACGACCCGCTTTCCCGCGGCGACCATCTCGGGAGCCAGGGCCATGGATTCCGCGTCTCGAGTCGCGAGGAAGACGAATTCGCAGTCGTCCAGCCGACCTTCGCTACGCTTCGAATTCTGCCGAAAGGCGACTTCCACCCCGTCATGATGACTTAGGACGTTCTGGATTTCCTGACCGACGATGCCGGTATCGCCGATCAGGGCGACGTTCATCAGAGGTTTCACGCTTCTCCCGTGGTTTCGAGGATCCTTCTCTGCAGCGCCTTGCATTCTGCTTCGGACCGGCAGAGAATGAATATTGTATTCTCCCCGGCCAGGGTGCCAACCACTTCGTGCCACGCCGCCCGATCGATCGCTTCGCAGACACCCTGGGCGTGTCCCGTAGTGGTCTTAACGGCGAGGATGTTTTGCGCCCGGCCCAGCTCGACCACAAAGTCGGTGAGCTCCCTCTGGAGCATGTCCTCACGGAATGGAGGGGCCGTTCCCGCAGCCGGCCCTTGATATCTGAAGCCCGCGCCTTCGGGAACTTTGACGACACCCAACTCCCTCATGTCCTTGGACAGCGTGGACTGGGTCGTGGCGATCCCGACTTCGCTCAACGCCTTTTCCAGCGACTCCTGGCTCCCGATCGGCCTTGAGGCGATCAGGTCAAGGATCTGTTGATGTCGTTTCTTCTTTCCGTTCATAACGAGTAGGGGAAGGGCGAACAGGGAACGTGGACCTGTATGAATATAAGAATTTTTATTCAAAAGGCAAGAATAAAAATTCGTTTCTGGGGCGTATGAATTCGGTAAGAGTACGTAACTCGTTCTGCGAAAGGTGAATGACTCAGAACTACCAAACTGGAATTATCGGGTCTCCCACGAGATTTGGAAGCCCGTAGCCTCCAGGAAGGCCTGTTGAAGGGCCGACTGTTCGTCCGGCTCGGGGGTCTGGAGCACGTGAACGACCACCTTCTGCTCGCTCACGAAGAGCCTGGGTGCGCCCTGCGCCTGACACGCGTCCGGCGTGATCTTCAAGGCCTCGCCGGCGATCTGTTCCTGGTGGGCCGATTCGCGGACGGCGATCGGCCAGCCGATGCTCGATGAGAGTGCGTCAAGCCGTTCGCGGTAGCGGGCGCCAACGGCGGGTGAGATAAACGAGACTTCGAGGTAAGATTCGTCACTCCCGGACTTGAGGCCGATCCTGTTAGGGGCGTGGCTTTCATGACGGAAGGCGCTTCGGATTTCGGCGTAGGCGTGATTGATTTCGAGGGCTCCTTCAGGCGCGCCCACTTCGGTTCCTGATGCAGGCTCCCCTGGACGGCGGAGCATCAGCCGATAGCCCGTCGTCTGCTCAAAGGAGCGACTCGCATCCTCTGCGAGACCCTCCCAGTCCGCTTCGAGTTCCCGGGGTACGACCACTTCGACGGATACGCTTCGCTCATCGAGGCGCAGCGCGGGTGGCTTTGTGGGTGAGACTCCTTCCGGTACCGCCGATCGGGCCTCCTGGAAGACTCTTTCCTGGTGAGGCGTCTTGCGCAGCGTGATCTTCCATCCGGTTTCTGATTCGAGTTCCTGGATGCGGTCTCCGTAGCGAGAAGAAACGACGTCCGGAAAGTGAAAGGCGAGTTCGTAGGTATGGTCCTCGACGAAGGCGCTGCATTTGAACAGACCCGCCTCAGGGGGGAAGGCGTCCTGGATTTTGTCCCTGGCCTGATTCATCTCCATCGGACCCGAGGTCCGCCCTTCGCCTGGATCGGGCGCAATGTGGAAGGGGTAGGGACGCCGGCGGTCCGGCGAGAACGATCTCTGAGAACTTTCCAGAAGTTCTCTGAAGGCTTCGAGGTCGACTTGGTGAAGCTGGTCCGTTCCGTAACAGACTTCGGCAAGGTCCTGGACGCGAAAGGGGCCCTTTGCGCCCGCCTCCATCAGGTAACCGCGCGCACTGTCGAGCGTCGTGTTGTCGGCTGCACCTCCGTCCAGGAGACCTCTCACGGAGACGAGATGGCCGTAGCGTAGCGTGCCTATCGCAGTCTGTCCCGCACTTTCGCTTGTGGTTCCGTTTCCGGGAAGGTGGACGCCTTCGGGGAGGTGGAGGTCCATCATCGAGGCAAGGGCAGCTCGCGCTTCGGGGCTGCCGTGGACGAGATGGACCGACCTTGGAGAAAGGCGTCTGGCCAGAGCGGCGAGCTGTCCGCCGTCGGCGTGTGCGGAGAGGGAATAGGTTTCGACGCTGCATTCGACAGAAATTCTTCGGCCGTTCAGGGTGAGGGTCCGATTCTTGTCCTTCGTCTTCGCGAGCGCCAAAAGCGCGCGGCCAGGAGACTCCTCGTCCTGGTAGCCGGTTATCGCGATCAGGTTCTCGGGTTGATCCGAGAGGCGCTCCGCATAGAAGCTGGACGCGCCCCCGATGAGCATCCCGGAGCTCGCCACGATGCAGCAGGGGGGTCCCTTGAGGATGCGATCCCGATCCGTGTGGTCAGCCACCGTGGTGACGAACCCTGAAGTGAAGGAATCGTCTCCTTTTTGAATTCGCCGGCGCAGTCTCGGGGCCAGTTCGTCCGAAAATCCGGCGTAAACGGCGTTCACCGAGCGGACCATCCCATCTACGTAAAGGGGAAAGGGTTGGACCAAGCCGTCGCGCATCGCGCCCGATAGGATGAGAATCACTTCCTGGGCGCGGCCCACGGCGAACGCCGGGATCAGGACTTTACCCCCGGATTCCACCGCTTCGGCCACGCGCAAGGCGAGAGATGTCTCCTGCTGGCTGCGGTCTGCGTGCTGTCGGTCTCCGTAGGTGGACTCCATCACGACGACGTCCGGCCTGCACTGAGGTACGATCATGCCCGGAATGGTCTGTTGCTCGGACACCGAGACGTCCCCGGTCATCAAGAGCCCCTCCGTTTGACCTTCGATGTAGATCGAGGCCGCGCCGAGGATGTGTCCCGCAGGGATCCACGTGGCACTCAGCTTTCCTTCGCAGATCGGAAGCGTCGCGAGCGTGGGTACACTCGTGATTCTGCTCAGGCAGACGTCGACTGCCTCAGGGGGATAGAGGGGGAGTTCGCCGTCGCGCTCGCCTCGCTTTTCCATGATCTTCAAGGCGTCACCCAGCAGGACCCGGGTGATCACGGCAGTCGGTGCGGTCATTCGGATGGGAACGTCAGGAGGGAGTCCCGCGACGAGGACGGGAAGCGCGCCCGTGTGATCTGTATGGGCGTGGGTGACGAGGACTTCATCCGGCGGCCCGAACTCATCCAGGGCGGAGAAGTTGGGGAGGTGCGCGCCGGGGGATGCGCCCATCCGGATCCCTGCATCTACGAGGACCCGATGGCCATCCATCTCGACGAGTGTGCACGAAGCACCGATTTCGTCGGCGCCCCCGAGGAAGTGAAGTCTCATAATGGGCTGAATGTGTTTCAGATATCGGGTAAATGGATTCTAAACAACCGGGATAGTATATAGTCACCTATCCTGGGGTGTCAAGAAACCGGTGCACCCCAGGCCCTGACATTTTGGCTTTTGTCAAAGCCGCGACCAGGACTAAATTGATGAAGCGTTGCGGGAGACTATTGAAGGAGGATCGCCAGTGCTGGTTTCTACACCATCGGCTGTTTTCTTTTTGGATGAGCGTGGGGGTCCGGGCGCACCTCAAGTCCGTTTCGAGGGCGACGTCGGGCGTGTGGCGGAAGAGAAAGGGGCCTGCGTGATCGCGCTGACCTCTGGAGAGATCGTTCTCCTTTCAGATGACCGGGAACAGCGAATCGAAACCGAGATCGACGAGTCGATCGAATCTGTGATCATTCTGGAGGACGATCCGCTTCATCTGCTGATCGGAACCGAAGGCCCCCACATTTACAGGTATCGTGCCGGCCTGATGGAGCGAAATGCGGCCTTCGACCTGTTGGAATGCCGGGATGAATGGTACACGCCCTACGGAAGCCCCCCCGAACTCCGGAGTTTCGCCGCCACACGGGATGGCTGGGTCTATGCGGATGTTCACGTTGGCAGCATCATGAGATCGTCCGACCTCGGGGTATCCTGGGAGCCGGTCACACCCGATCTTCACGAAGATGTCCACCAGGTGGCGACATCGCCTCGACTGTTGGATCGGGTCTATGCGAATACGGCCGACGCGATTTACGTGAGCGAAGACCGGGGTGATTCGTGGGATCATCGGGCCGAGGGTCTGCCGTTCCACTACGGTCGCGCGATCGCGGTGCATCCCGACGAGCCGGATTGCCTGCTGGCCACGGTGAGCCGTGGGCCTGGAAGGGGTGCGGAAGGGCGGATGTTTCGATCGGAGGATGCGGGGAGAAGCTGGACCCACGTGACCGAGGGGTTTCCGTCTTCCACGAACGGCAACATCGACACCTTTCAGGTGGTGTTTTCGAAGGATGGGAAGGCGTGGGCGGCGGTGGGTCAACTGCTTTTTCGGAGTGATGATGCGGGAGGAAGCTGGGAGACGTTCTGGGAGGCGCCTGAAGCGATCGGGATGATTGCCTGCCAGGAATAGATGAAGGTAAATTGCGGCTAAACAATCGGGGATTCAATGGCGCATCATGAATTTGCACCTGAGGTCTATCATACAGCGATTGGTTCCCACGAGCCGGTGCTGGAGATTTCGGACGGTGATGCCGTCTCGACGACGACGGTGGACGCACGAGGAGGTGATTCGAGCGGTGAGGCCGTCACCGCGCGGGGAAATCCGCAAACCGGTCCGTTTTTCGTCGAGGGTGCGGAGACGGGTGACGCCCTCGCAGTGACGTTCGACCGTTTGACGCCAAACCGAAAGGTGGGATTCACGGGTGGTCCGATCGCACCCAATGTGCTCGACTTTGGATATGTCCCGCGCTTCGAGGAGAAGGTCGTAAAGATCGAGTGGGAGATCGATCTGGAGCAGGGGGTCGCCAGCCCGATGAATGTCTCCCCTCCGCTCAGTGACCTGAGGCTTCCGCTTCGCCCGATGCTCGGCTGCTTTGG
Source organism: Candidatus Latescibacterota bacterium (assembly GCA_965248435.1). Lineage (GTDB taxonomy): Bacteria > Latescibacterota > UBA2968 > UBA2968 > CBDFJH01. The sequence goes on along the minus strand of OZ252100.1, from coordinate 2,353,674 downwards.
CGTGGCCCCGCCTGGCGGACAGGCGATCTCGACAGCGACCTCATCGACGCACGGCGGGAATATGGATTATCGTGGGTTCGTGGAGGGGGTCACCATCTATCTACCGGTAGCCGTCGCGGGTGCCCTCTTCCACCTGGGGGATGGTCACGCGCTGCAGGGGGATGGAGAGATCGTGGGGACCGGGATCGAGACGTCGTTCGACGTGACGTTTTCCGTGAGGCTCCTCAAGGGTAAGACGATCGCCTGGCCGCGAGCGGAGAATGATACACACGTCATGACGGTTGGGAACGCGCGACCCCTCGACCAGTGCGTACAACACGCGACGACGGAGATGGTGCGCTGGCTGCAGGAGGATTTCGGCCTGGATACCCTCACCGTTCACGCGCTGATGGGGCAGGCCGTGGAGTACGATATAGGGAACGTGTTCGATCCGGCCTATACTATGGTCTGCAAGATGTCCAAGGCGACGCTGGAGGGAATGGGCGCGAAGCGACAGTAAGAAGAAAGTCACCAAGTACGTTTACGGAGGCAGGGGGTCCAGAAGGTCACGACCCCCTTTAGGTTATGCACAAAAACCGCCTTGCGCGACGACAGAGGCCTGCCCCGAGCATCGCCGAGGGGGCGGACGACGGACCGTCAGAGTCTAAAAGCAATCTATCCCGCGGTCTTTTGACAGCCAGTCAGACAACGCTTCCATGACCCCCGAAGAAAAGACCCGCCTGAAGGATCTGGACCGGCAGCTCGTCTGGCATCCGTTCACGCAGATGCAGGACTACGCCCAGGAGGTGCCGGTGGTCATCGCCCGTGCGGACGGCGTTTATCTGGAGGATATCGACGGTAAGCGCTATCTGGATGGGTTTTCTTCTATGTGGTGCAACGTGCACGGTCACCGGGTTCGCGCGATCGATGACGCGATCCGGGATCAGCTTGACAAGGTGGCTCACAGCACGCTTCTGGGGCTCTCCAACGTGCCCGCAATCCGGCTCGCCGAGAAGCTCGTTGACCTTGCGCCTCCCGGTCTGACGCACGTTTTCTATTCCGATGACGGCGCGACTGCGGTCGAGGCCGCGCTGAAGATGGCGCTTCAGTACTGGCGACAGCGTTCAGATCCACGGCCGGAGAAGGAGACGTTTCTTCATTTTACGGAGAGCTACCACGGCGACACGCTCGGGGCGGTGAGCGTGGGTGGGATCCAGCTGTTCCACGAGGTGTATCGTCCGCTCCTGTTTTCGAGCCTCGCCACGCCCGCGCCTCACCCCTACCGATGTTCGTTCTGCGCCGAAGCGCGGAAATGCAATGAAGGGTGCCAGGTTGCGCTGGAGGACCTTCTGAAGCGGAATGCAGATCGAATCGCCGCGTTCGTTGTGGAGCCACTTGTCCAGGGTGCGGGCGGCCTGCTTGTTCACCCCGAAGGGTATCTGAAACGGGCCGCCGACCTCTGCCGGGAATATGACGTGCTCTTGATCGCCGACGAAGTGGCGACGGGGTTCGGCCGTACGGGGACGATGTTCGCGTGTGAGCGGGAGGGTATCTCACCGGATTTGCTCTGTCTCGGGAAGGGGCTCACCGGGGGCTACCTCCCAGTCGCGGCGACGATGGCCTCGGATCGAATCTACGAGGCCTTTCTGGGTGAGTTCGAAGATCGAAAAACGTTTTTTCACGGACACACCTATACGGGCAATCCACTGGGCTGCGCGGCGGCACTCGCGACATTGGAACTCTTTGAACAGGAAGGCACGCTGGACGCCCTGCGGCCCAAGATCGAGCGGCTTCGTGAGGGCGTCTTGCGTTTCGAGGATTTGGGACAAGTAGGGGATGTTCGGCAGTGTGGGCTGATCGCGGCAATAGAGCTGGTCGAGAACCGCGAATCCAGACGGCCCTATCCGTGGGAGGCGCGGATCGGCACAAAAGTGTGCCAGGAGGCGCGGGATCGCGGGCTGCTGATCCGTCCTCTCGGGAATACGATCGTGCTGATGCCTCCCCTCGCCATCCAGATGGCGGAGCTGGATCGAATGCTGGAAATCACAGGCGGGTCGATTCGCGCTGTTACTGAACCTTCATCGGCGGAGTGAGTGTGGCACGCGGATTCTTCATCGCAGGAACGGATACGGGCGTGGGAAAGACGGCCGTGGCGGCAGGCCTCGTTCGCGTCTTCCGTGAGCGAGGCCTGGACGTCGGGGTCATGAAGCCGGTGTCCACGGGCGGATCGAACGATGCCCGCGTACTCCGCCATGCTGCAGGTGTTCAAGACGCGATGCAGGACATCAATCCGGTGTCGTTCGCGGCTCCGCTTTCTCCGAACGTGGCGGCCCGTCTCGAAAAGAAAGATGTGGACCTCGAGGGCGTGCTGGAGGCCTTTTCGAGACTCTGTTCGAAACATTCGTGGATGATCGTGGAAGGGGTAGGCGGGCTGCTCGTCCCCATCCGGGAGGATTTCGTCGTTGCCGATCTGGCGGACTGGATAGGCCTTCCGCTGATTGTGATCGCCCGAGCCTCCCTCGGAACGATCAATCACACGCTGCTCACGCTCGAAGCAGCCGCCTCCCGAGACCTGCAGGTGTGCGGCGTCGTCTACTGCGTCCCACAGCCGGGTCCCCTCGATACTGCGGCGCAGACCAGCCCGGAAGTCGTCACTCGACTTTCGGGCATTCCCTCTCTGGGTACGATCCCGTTCGACTCCGAGGTCGATGTGGAAAAGGGTTTTCTCGGGGAGATGCACGCGTCAGTGGAGCGGCACATCGATCTGGAACGCTTAATGACTGATTGAATGGTGGGAGCATAAGGAAGGAAACTTCAGCGCAGAGACGCGGAGGGTGCAGAGAAAACCAGAATAGAGGAACGACAATCTACGATTTTGCGGTACCCGGTACCCGTGTTTTGATTTCTCGGGGCGACGCAGGCGTCGCCCCCAAACCGTCAGGTCTCTGTAACCTATCTACCTATCCCGGTACACGGTTTCAGGACTCCTCCTGGCGCTCCATCTCTCCCTTTACGAGAAAGTTCACGATCTTTGGGTTGATCAGATTCAACCAGGGGAGGAGTTTGAGTTTGGGTGGGATGACCAGCTCCGTCTTTCTCTTATTCATCGCCTTGATGATGGCGGCCGCGCATTCTTGAAGAGAGATCGACTCTTTGCTGTGTCTCTTCGATTCACCGATCGGGAATCCGTCTTTGCCGAGCGCATTTTTTCTGAGATGAGTACCTCTCATCCAATGGGGCAGCACAGTGAGGACGTGGACGCCGCTCCCGCTTATTTCCGCGCGAAGTGACGCCAGAAAACCCTGCAAGGCGTGCTTCGATGCGACATAACCGGTGTGAAGCGGGACCCCGATCTTTCCCTGGATCGAGGAGATGGCGACAATCATTCCTTTGCTTTTTTTCAGATACGGAAGCGCGTAGTAAACGCTGTGGACCGTACCCAGGTAGTTCGTTTCCATAATCCTCCCGAATATCGAGATGTCCTTCACGTCCTCGAACTTGGCCCACATACTCACGCCTGCATTCGCAACAAAATAATCCACATCGCCATAGTTTGCGACAGCCTTTTCTATCAGCTTCTCACAGTCCCGGGGGTCGGTCACATCTCCTGTGACAATCAGGGGTGAGGATCCGGAATTCTGGCAAAGATCCGCGGTTTCTTTGAGCTTCTGTTCGGTTCGCGCGAACAGGACGAGGCGAGCGCCACGTTTAGAAAACTCCTCGGCCAGCGTTGCGCCGAGGCCGGAAGACGCGCCCGTAATGATGACGGTCTTTTCGCGGAAGGAATCAGTCAAGAGTCAAGCGTCCAGATCGCATCTCGTATCTCGGAAATCAGACCGCTGACCGCTAGAATCAAAAGGCTATTCATTTCGGGGTCAGCGGTCCGTCGTCTGTGATCAGGTGTCACCAAACACGCCGTTTCTGATACCGAACGTGTTGTTCGGATCCATCGCCTTTTTGGATTGGCGCAGGACATTGATGCTGTTTTCGGAGTGGACCTGAGACAAAAACGGCTGTCGAACCTTGCCGACGCCGTGGTGGTGAGACAAAGAACCCCCGTTATCCAGAATGATCTGCCGCAAACGACCTTCTATCTCGTGAAAAACGTCCGTCGGCTTCTCCATCCCTTTTCCATAGAAACCCATCGTGAAGTAGATGCATACGCCGGTGTGATAGGTCTGAGTCACACGGTAGGACAGATAGGGTTTCCCCGGAACGTTCCTTTTCTTGGCTTCTTCGACCAATCCCCTTTCCACGCCCTGGCAGACGTGGTGGATTCTGTTCCACGGGACGGAGGTCTCAAACGTTTCACCCAGGACGTGGCACTCATTACAGAAGTCTCTGATGTAGGCGATACCAAAGGTGAGCGTGTAGCCCCTCTTTCCGTTGGCTGCACCACCGCTTTTACCCTTATGCTTCTTGGCGATGCTGAAAATCGATCGTTCCTGTTGAGACACTTCTGCTCTTGATCCTTCCATCAAGATGGTACATGCAACCATCTTTTTCGAATCAAACCCCAGGATTCGAAGAAGAAAGAACCGCTGAAGTCCGTTTACGATCCCCTTCATAAAGGTGGGTTCGGGTTTGAGCGCCTGTCCGAATCTGAATTCGTTATTGCTGACGAGTCGAATGCTCGCGGGCAATATCCCCTGTGTGCGCAATTCCTTCAAGAAGCTGACGCCTCTCTCGAATGTCGGGAACACCAGTGAGCCGTATTTTCGCACCCTGGGTCTCGCGTGGATCTTGATGACGGCCTTGGTGATGATTCCGAAATTCCCCTCGCTTCCGAACAAAAGAGACCTGGGCTGTGAGCCGATAGAACTTCTTGGCGTCACGGCCAGGGTTTCAACGTTTCCGGTGGGTGTGATCAGCGTGGCTTCGAGCACGATGTCTTCGATGTTGCCGTATCTGTTCTTCTTCATCCCACTGGCGTTCGTTGAGATCCATCCACCCAGCGTTGAAAACTCGATGCTGTCCGGATCGTGCCCCGAGGTATATCCCTTCGCGTCCAACTCCTTTTCAAGCTGTTTGCCGGTGATTCCCGCCTCGACGCAGGCCTGAAAGTTTTCTTCATCGACCCACAAGATTCGGCTCATCCTTCTCATATCCACCGATACGATCATTCGATCTTCTGCAGAAGGGCAAGCCAGCGCGCCGCTTACGTTCGTACCGCCACCGTAAGGCATCAGACATACACTCTGTTCGTCTGCCAACTGGATGATGGTGCCTATATCCTCTTCCTTTTCGGGATAGAGGACCAGGTCGACCACCCTCTTCACGGATGTTCCATACAGGATCTGATAGACCTCGTCTACGCTCAGTTGTCCGTGACTGTGGACTAACCTGTCTCCGGGATCGATGGAGTACTGATCCTCCTTGAATTCGGTCTCGATCGAGGCCATAAAGGCCTCGTTCAGAGCCGGGGCCCGAATCTCGTGAGGTCTATTTTCCACGTTCAGATCTTCTGGTCGAATCTGAACGTCCAGGACTTCCTCTATGAAGGGGACAAAGGAAGGCATGCTAAAACCCGAGAGGGGATACCTGCTTCCGGTGACCCTTACGCTCCTGGGTCCGTCAAACTCGAATCGGGTGTCCACGTAACCCCATCTGTGATGATACCTCTGCGCTTCGGACGGGTCGTAGGACACATCCAGAGGCTGAGCGCGACCCCGCCTCTTTACGAGGATGAAAAAGGCAGCGGCCAGGACCAGGATGCCTGCAAGCGTTATGACATCAGCCGTAGACACAGGAGATCCTATCTAGTCTGCAGATGGTTCAGGATTCAACAAGGAAGTAATGTGCACTGCCTGAAAGAGTGTCGCCGCCTCAAGCTGAATGCGCAGCGATCTGCGCTTGGGCAGCAGCGTGGTTTCTCCGAGCATCGGGGGTGCAACCACGGCTTCGACGAGGCCCGGATTGATCTGGAGGTTTCCCTTAGGACACTTGGGCCAGAGCGCGTGTGCACCCCGAAAGGCGATGGGAATGATGATTACATCCTGCGGCAGTTGGGCGAACATCGCGTGCTGTAGCGGAAAGAGCTGGACATCGAAAGCGCCGACGGTCGCCATGGGATAGATGACGCCAGGGCGTTTCTTCAAGGCCTCCACCAGCCTGAGGGCCGTGGGACCGGTTCCCTCCAGACGCTCGCGCGTCACGTATCCGTCCAGTTCCTCGAACATGCGGTCAAACTTCTCCGACGAGACGCCGAACATGGTCATATCGAACCTGCCGATCCGCACTCCAGCCTTGGAGAGCCCCGTTCGCGCGAGGAAGGCGCAGGACACCGGCTCTCGCCAACCCATCGCCGACATCAGCTCCGGGGAGGTCAGGACCCGATACATAATGGGGTGGTCGAGGAGAGATTGGTGCGTGGGTAGAAAGAGCACCTTCTGCTTTCCGCGGGTCAGGTCGAGGTCTTTGGCGACAGAATGAAAGCTCGGATCCAGACTCACTTTGACCTGGATGCCGAAAATGCGAAGCGTGGCATCGGACCAGGCGACCCATTCCTGCCAGGCACGCGGCCAACGCAGGTCCTCGCTCAATTGCGATTTGGCCAGCCTCGCACGACGTCTGCCCACTTTCCAGGAGACCCCCGCCCATCGCAAGAGCTTGAGGGTTCGATTCCAGGGTGAAGGCTGAGCCTGCCTGCCTACGTGAGGATATTCGAGAAACCGCCCGCTGGGACTGCCCGCCAGGAGAGGTGGAAGTTGGAGTTTTTCCTTGCCATCGATTTGCTCGTTCATCCCATGAATCAGCCGCTGGGCTAGATCCAGCATATCTCGAGTGAGATAGCTGTAGTCCTGGCCATACCAGTATTTTTCAGGTTTCAGCCTGGCCGGGTCTTCGCGATGAGCCTGCAGGAACTCCACGAGCATCGCGATACCGAGATGAATGTCGTTCCGGATATGGGCGAGGTCGTGGGGATTCGAACCGGGTCGTTGGATCTGAATCTGATGACGAGAAAGGTCCACATCCACGATCACTTTCCAGATTGAACTGCCAAACCAGCCGAGGTTGTTGTAGGTGTTGAAGTGGGTGGCGAGCAACCCGCCGGCGTTGACGTAGTCGAGGGCCCTTTCCGCCACCTTCTTCAGCAGATCCCTCAACGAGGCCTCGATCGGATGGCCATCCAGTTTACAGGAATAGGTCTCTTCCCACCTCGGATCTTCGTCCAACACTGCGGTTGGCAGGTCCTCTGCTACAGGCTGCGCGTGGGAAAGGGGTGCGCGAAAGATCCTGGCCTCGGACAGCGCCGCCTCACCCGCGTCTGGAGAAAACAGGTCGCCTCCCTTAGCCAGGGCCTCCACATAGACCGCCTGGTAGAGCTGGAGATAATTCTGCTCGTTGCCGGCGCCTCGAGCAAGGAAGTCGTGTTTGAGCTGGAGGTAGAGACGGTTCCCCTCGTGATAAGCAGGGGTTAGACGATTGAAGGGCGAGTAGGCATCCGAAAGCCGCTCACCTCTGAGCTTCGGTACGCCGAGAAAGATTTTATTTACAAGCTCTGCACGCTTCTGAAGTTCGGAGATGTCTGCAGGCCCGGTATCCCGCCGACTGGACGGCCATTTCAGGCGGCCAAGATCCCAACCTTCGAAATACCCTTCCAGACGTCCGACCTCGATCAGTTCCCGGGCGGACCGGTCATAGAGATCCAGCATGCGCTCTGGATTCTCGAGCAGCTGGTTGACGTGAAGCTCGAGAATGGGCGTTGAACCGGTATAGCGTGCGTCCATTATGCACTATGCTCCACATGTTCCTGCTCCGAACCGTCCTTCAGTATGTGGCGCTTCAGTCCCGGGAGGTGTATATCCTGCACATACTCTCGCCATCGGATGCTCGAGACGTCGAAGTTGAAGACCTTTCGATCTTCCGGGTCCAGCTTTTGGTAGAGGCGCCGGATGTTTTCCGTTTCGAATCGGCAATCGAGCGTGGTGTAGGGACCATAGATTTCGATGAGTGAAAGGAGACGTTGGAACGTGGCCTCAAAAATTGAAACCTTTCGTTTCATGCTGGACGGGAAGATCGGCACGTGGTTCGTCAGCCACAGCATCGTGGTGAGGGGGACCTGGTATTTCAGGCGAACCTGCCGCCGAAATTCCTTGTGGCTCGGAAACCGCCACTTGTGCACCTGAATTGGGTTCCCGTCCCTGTCCTGCAGCGGGCTCTTCCTAAAGTATTCGTAGACCCAGTCTGCGAGGTCTCGAAGCTTCAACGGATTGACGGAACTCGTCGCGACCTGATAGACCTGCATGTCCTTTTGCTTTCTAACCTGAGGCAGGATAGCGATGATTGCGTTTGTCACGATGTCGACGGGTACGACGTCGAGCACGATGTCCGGATTCGCGGGAAAGTGGTCCAGTCGGCCCTTACCGTAATGCACGAAGAGGGGATCGGCAACCTTCAACCCATCCAACCACCCAGGCTCCGGGTCGCAGAGGCTGCTCTCGATGATCGAAGGCCTCACGATGGCGGTCGGGAGACTGCCGCGGTATTTCGCGATGATCTGTTCGCCCATGGACTTCGTAAAGGTATAGGTATCATTCCATCCCAGCCTACGAGCGCGCGACATTCCTTCTTTCACGAGTCTTTGTGTTATCCAGCGTTTGCGCAAGGCATCGAGTTGATGCGTTCGTCGATACTTGGTCACCCGTTTGCCTCTGTCCTGTTGCTGGAGGGTTCGAAGAAATTGGCCTTCGAGATCGGGTTGTTCTGAGTCTGACATGACCTCATCGCGGAATTGCCGGATCGATTCGATCTCTGTCTCCAAATCGAAGTCCGGAGAATGCCCGTCCCCCAAGATTCTTTGGATCTTCTGACCGGGAGGGAGCAGTCTCTCCGGGATGTGACCTGTCTGCTGACTATTGACATAGGCCGTGGATACGTGAACGAGAATCGCATCCCGGCAGGATTTCGTGAATTCCAGGATGCGGCGGGGCCCAAGGGTATTCAGCTCGAGTGCGTGGTCCAGGCGCTCATCGAAGACAACCGTCGCTGCGCAATTGATGACGATGTCTACTTCTTGCAGCAGTTTGGAGTAGTCGTCTGGGGTCAGCCCCATCCGGTCCTTGGATAGATCGCCCGCGACGGCGACCAGTTTCGGTCGAACCGTCTCTTCAAATTTCGGGCCCAGCCGTTTCCTCAGCTCGGAAAATACGTTGGAGTTGATCACCTCACGGTCCAGTCGCTGCTCCGCAGAACCGTGCTTTCCCGATCGAATCAGGAGGTAGAGTCGCCTCACGCCGGGGACGTCGCGAAGGAGCTTTTCGACCAGCCCCTTTGCCACAAAACCGGTGGCCCCGGTCACGAAGAAGACTTTTCCGTTAATTGCAGGCGAGATCGAGCTCATAGTGGGATCAGATCTTTATTGCCTCAGGGGTTCAGGTTGGCCGAGAGGGTTCTCTTTGGAGACTTCGAGCGGTTTGGCGAAGTCGGTGGGACGGATGCGGAGATGTTGAGGGCATCCCGCACTGGCGGCCAGCGGCTTAGGGTCGTCCGTCATCGTGGAGCAGGGTGACGGAAGCTGGATCCTCTTACCTGCCCGTGGCATTTGGCTCCTGAATGATCATCGGGCGAAATATAATTAAACGGGGGGTTTATCTCCATGTCAAACTAATTCTTTGAACCGAAAATTGGTGTTGACAAACTCATAGTGAAATCCTATCTTCTTCATCTTCAGGGTGATAGGTCATATTTTCGAATCTCGAGACGCCTCTTACAGGGCGCTTTCCCTACCTGCAACTCGTGTCCACTGGAATCATTGTGGCAGCCAGAACACTGTTGATCGTCAAACCGGATGCAGTGGCTCGAAACATTGTCGGGGAGATCCTCAAGTTCGTTGAAGAAAAGGGATTCAGGATCGTTCGGACGGAAATGATGACCCTGACGCGTGCACAGGCGGCGGAATTTTATGCCGTGCACCGGGAGCGCCCGTTCTATCCCGACTTGATCGATTTCATGACTTCAGGTCCTTCTGTCCCAACAGTGCTCGAGCGTGAGGATGCCGTATCCACCCTCAGGGAGGTCGTCGGGGCAACGGATCCGACTCGGGCAGCGGAGGGAACGATCCGAAAGGCATTTGGCAGCAACGTTCAGGAGAATGCGGTGCACGCGTCCGATTCACCCGAAAACGGGGCACAAGAGATTACGTTCTTTTTCGGAGAAGGCGCTGTTTCTTCTTAGGGAGTGTGGTATGGAAGTCGATTTGAACGCACTCGAGGAAGGTCTCAACGAGTCCGAATGGTCAGAGACGCCGGAAGAGCTCCATATCGAGAATGAGGAGTTCGACTTCTCAAAGCCGATTCAAACTCACATGACCGTTTTCAAGATGGGGGAGTCCCTCACGGTCTCCGGGGAGACGGAATTCGAGCTCGGGATGTCGTGCGCAAGGTGCCTTGAGCCTTTTACCAAGCGGATGACAGGTGGATTCAAGTTCATCCTCCAGAAGGGTCGCCCGAGAACCATGGAAGGGGATGAAGACGAGGCGATCATTTGGCTGGATGACGCGATGGGAAAGATCGATATTGGGGAGCAAGTGAAGGATTACATCCTTCTCGAAATTCCTATGAATCCCGTCTGCCGGGAGTCGTGCGCGGGACTATGTCCGTCGTGCGGTCAGAATTTTAACCTGGGTCGCTGCGACTGCAAAGAGGAGAAGACCGATCCGCGCTGGGAAGCGCTGCAGGGCTTGGCGAGCGAATAGAAAAGGGGTTTTGAATGGCACATCCAAAGCGCAGAAGCTCCAATTCGAGGACAGGCAAGCGACGGTCGCACTGGAAGCTTCAGGTGCCGACGTTCTCAGATTGTCCGAACTGTGGTCAGCAGCGGCAGCCCCACCGGGTTTGTCCCAGCTGCGGTCATTACAAAGGTCAGGAAGTCATCGAGGGCGAAGGTGTTTAAGCGATGAGGTCCTGACGAGATGGGTGTGCGTTTCCGCGCTTCAATAACCGGCGTTTCCCGCTACCTCCCAGACCGCAAATTGACGAATGCCGATCTGGAAAAGATGGTAGATACGACGGACGAATGGATCCAGTCTCGAACCGGTATTCGGGAGCGACGGATCCTTGATGACGGTTTGGGAACCTCCTTCCTTGCGACGCGGGCCCTGGAAAACCTGCTCGAGCAGAAGGGTTTGGATGCAAAAGATGTTGACCTGATCATCGTCGCTACCGTAACGCCCGACATGATGTTCCCCGCAACGGCGTGCCTTGTTCAGGAAAACGTCGGGGCGAAGAATGCATGGGGGTTCGACCTGTCCGCCGCCTGCAGCGGGTTTCTCTACGCGCTCATCGTGGGCTGTCAGTTTGTCGAATCGGGTGCACACAAGCGAGTGGTCGTGATTGGCGCCGATAAGATGAGCAGCATTGTCGACTACACAGACAGGTCCACGTGCGTGCTTTTCGGGGATGGCGCAGGTGCCGTACTCCTGGAACCCGGAGAGGACGGCGAGGGTATACAAGACTTCATCTTCAAGGTCGACGGCTCGGGTGGGAAGTACCTCTCTCAGCCAGGAGGAGGCAGCCTTCATCCGGCCAGCCACGAAACGGTAGACAAAAGGATGCATTACGTGCGTCAGGATGGGCGCGAAGTGTTCAAGTTTGCTACGAATAGCATGGCCTCGGTATCCGCAGACCTCCTTGAACGAAACGGGCTTACGGGTGAAGACATTGCGTTGTTCCTCCCGCATCAGGCCAACAAACGCATCATAGATGCGAGTATTCGGAAATTGAACCTGCCGGAGGACAAGGTGTTGATCGACATCGATCGGTTCGCGAATACGACGTGCGGGACGATTCCGATCGCGCTTTCCGATGCTGTGGAGGGGGGGCGCGTAAGCAGGGGGGATCAGGTTCTTGTGGCGAGTGCGGGGGCGGGATTCACCTGGGGAAGCGCCCTTCTGAGGTGGGCCTATTAGCGTGGGGACCGAACCTTTGGCCTTTGGATATTAGTCCCAGCCTATGCCTTTGGCTTTTTTGTTCCCCGGGCAGGCTTCGCAGTACGTGGGGATGGGGCAGGACCTCTACGCCGCTTCGGAAGCGGCCCGGGACGTGTTCGATCTGGCCGATGAGATTCTGGGAATCGGACTGAAGTCGTTATGCTTCAGCGGTCCTGAAGCCGCTTTGAAACGGACGTCGGTCACGCAGCCGGCAGTTTTCACACACAGCCTGGCCGTCCTGGGCATGCTCGAAGGAAAGGGGATTCGTCCGGACATCGTGTCGGGACACAGCGTTGGAGAGATTGGGGCACTGGTGGCCGCCGGTGTGATCTCCCTCGAAGACGGGCTCCGGGTTGTGGGCATCAGGGGAAAGGCGATGCAGGCGGCGGGAGAGGGCCGACCCGGAAAGATGGCCGCAGTTTTCGGACTTTCTGAAAAGGAGATCGGCGAACTATGCGAATCGGTTTGCGATGCAGGCGTGGTCTCACCGGCGAACTACAACTGTCCCGGTCAGGTGGTCCTCTCGGGTGATCGGGCGGGGATTGATCGGATCTTGGAAGAGGCCCCCGCGAGGGGTGCAAAACGGTGCATCGAACTCCCTGTCGGCGGGGCTTTTCATTCGGCCCTGATGGAGCCGGCGGTTGAGCCGCTTTCCGGTGTCCTGGAAACGATCGCATTTTCTCCGGCGCGTGTGCCCGTGATCCCCAATGTGACGGCCGAACCGACGCAGGATCCAGATCAGCTAAAGCGCCTTCTTCTCGAACAGGTAGTTTCACCCGTCAAGTGGACGGACAGTATCAAACGCTTGATTTCAGAGGGGATCGACCGCGCGATCGAGGTCGGCCCAGGCAGCGTTTTGCAAGGGCTGATGCGGAGGATCGATCGCAAGCTGCCGGTTTCAGGCGCAGGAACCCTCGAGGAGATCGAGGAGGTTGCGGGGTGAGTCGCCTCGAAGGCAAGACGGCTGTCGTGACGGGAGGGTCGCGGGGGATCGGAGAGGCCGTTGCGCTGCGTCTGGCGGGTGAAGGGGCTGATGTGGCGGTCTGCGCCAGTAAGAGCGTGGAGGCCGCAAAGGGGGTCGCGGAGCAGATCGAAAGTCTGGGGCGGCGCGCACTCGGGTTACAGGCGGACGTTTCAGATCCCGCCGGAGTGGAGACGCTTTTCAAGACTGTGCTGGACAGCTGGGGCAGAGTTGACATCCTCGTCAGCAACGCGGGTGTCACGCGTGATGCGCTGTTGATGCGGATGAAGGAGGCGGACTGGGATGTCGTTTTGGACGTTAACCTGAAAGGGGCCTTTCTCTGCATCAAGGCCGCGGCGCGAGCGATGATGCGCGCCCGCAGTGGCCGGATCGTGACGGTTTCATCCGTCACGGGGCTGGTTGGAAATCCGGGCCAGATCAACTACACGGCCTCCAAATCGGGTCTGATCGGGCTCACGAAGACCGTAGCTAGGGAACTGGCGGGGCGCGGCATCACGGCAAACGTGGTCGCTCCCGGCTTCATCCCAACTGAAATGACGTCAGATTTAAGTACAGATGTAAAGGACAAACTCCTCGCACAGATCCCGCTGGGCGTCTTCGGAAGGCCGGAAGATGTCGCAGCTGCTGTCGCCTTTCTGGTTTCAGATGATGCCGTCTACATCACCGGGCAAGTGCTGGTGGTGGATGGCGGCATGGTGATGTAACGGAGGGATGCAATGGCCGACGTTCAACAGAAAGTGGTTGACCTGATTGTCGATCAGCTCGGTGTCGATGCGGATAGTGTGACGGCTGACGCCCATTTTATCGACGATCTGGGTGCAGATTCGCTGGATACCGTCGAGCTGGTGATGGCGTTCGAAGAGGAATTCGATTTAGAGATTCCCGACGAGGATGCGGAGAAGCTTGAAACGGTCAACGACGCGACGGACTATCTGAAAAAACGCTTGGGTGAGTAGATCACCGAAGCGGGTTGACCAAACGGGCGGAAGATTGGCTTACATCTTCTAGCGGATAGATCTGTGGACAAGACTCGAAGAGTGGTCGCTACAGGCCTGGGTACGTTGGCCCCGAACGGGATGTCCACAACTGCGTTCTGGGATGCCCTGCGGGCCGGTGTGAGCGGTGTCGCCCCGATCCAACGGTTCGATACATCAGAATTTCGCGTCAAGATAGGGGCCGAACTAGAGGGGTTCGATCCGGAAGACTTCGGGATGACGAAAAAGGAGGCCCGCCGGAACGATCCCTGCACCCAGTATGCGGTATCTGCTGCAAATATGGCCGTGGAAGACTCCGGGCTGGACATCGAGACGGAGGATCCAGATCGGGTCGGCGTCATTTTTGGATCGGGCATCGGAGGGATTCTGAGCCTGGAGGATCAGCACACGGCCTTGATGGAAAAGGGCCCAAGGCGAATCAGCCCATATTTCATCACGATGATGATCGCTGATATGACCTCTGGACAGATCTCGATCTCGCTGGGCGCCCGGGGTCCGAACTACGCTACGGTATCCGCGTGCTCCTCGGCTGGTCACGCAATCGGGAACGCTTTTCGTGAAATTCGCTACGGAGAAGCCGATATCATGATAACGGGGGGAGCGGAAGCCGCGGTCAGTCGCCTTGCCCTGGGCGGTTTCGCGTCCATGAAGGCGCTCTCTACACGAAACGACGAACCCGAGCTCGCCAGCCGCCCGTTCGATGCAGAGAGAGACGGATTCGTGTTGGGCGAAGGGGCCGGAGGGATCGTGCTGGAGGAACTCGGGCACGCGCTCGAGAGGAATGCGTCGATCTACGGAGAGATTGTCGGCACGGCCTACACCGCAGATGCCTACCACCAGACGGCCATGGCACCGGACGGGAGGGGTGGGGCGCGGGCCATGACGCTGGCGCTCCGGAATGCCGGCCTGAGTCCGGAGGATGTGGACTATATCAACGCGCACGGGACCTCTACGGATATTGGCGACAAGAATGAAACCGCGGCGATAAAATCGGTCTTTGGCGATCGGGCGAAGCAGGTGGCCGTGAGTTCTACAAAATCGATGACGGGCCATCTGCTCGGTGCATCAGGTGCGATAGAGACGATCGCCTGCCTTCTGGCCATAAGGGACAGTTGCGTTCCTCCGACTGTGAACTACGAACATCCCGATCCAGAGTGCGACCTGGACTATGTGCCGAATCAGGCCCGAGAGATGCCTGTCGAGATCGCGATGAACAACTCCTTTGGATTTGGCGGTCACAACGCGGTGCTGGTGATGAGGAAGCTTCGACATTGAAACCCTGCGGATCGTGGGTCGTGTCCTAACGGACACGACCGGATCGTCGTTCGTGGATCGTAGGTCTATTGCGGATTGCGGATTTGGGATTTGGGATTGCGGATTGAGAGGCATAAGTCGCGAGGAGTTGTAAAAAACGAAACCTCACCCCAGACGATGGAAATGGAAGCGTGAGGGATTTAGCGCTTTAAGGGAGAATTCCGTTATCGGACTTCGGCGAATCATCGACAACATGGGAGCCTGGCTCGCTCACGGCGGTGTAGCGAATGGACCGCTTGAGAAGCTTCAAAAGAGACTGGGCTACACCTTTGCAAACCTTGAGTACCTGACGCAGGCGCTCAAGCATCGGTCCTACGTTTATGCCGTTGATGAGGAGGGCATCGAATCGAACGAACGCCTGGAGTTTCTTGGCGACGCCATTCTGGATCTCGTGGTCACAGAGAGTCTCTTTCGGAGATTCGGTCAGAAGCGTGAGGGGGATCTTACACAGATCAAGTCGCTCCTGGTGAGCAAGGTCGTTCTGGCACAGAAGGGGAGGGAATTGGGCCTGGGGTCCTACGTCCTGTTGAGCAAAGAGGAAGACCTTGCCGGCGGGCGTGACCGGACATCGATCATCGGAGACGCGTTCGAGGCCCTGCTTGGTGCGATCTATCTGGATGGAGGGCTGAATGCCGCTGAGATTTTCCTGAGGCGAACGCTTCTCTCCAACGTGGAAACGGTGATCTCCAACGGTGAGTATTTCAACTTCAAAAGTGTGCTTCTTGAACATACCCAGGGAGAGGGTCGGGGGCACCCCAGGTATCTCGTGAACTCGGAGGATGGGCCCGATCACCGCAAGTTGTTCACGGTCGAGGTGGTGATCAAGGGAGAGCGGAAGGGTCTGGGGCGCGGACGGAGCAAGAAGGAAGCCCAGCAGATGGCAGCCAGAGATGCGTTGACAAGGCTTCAGGTCTGTTAGACGATGTTCGACGAGAAGTCTAGCCGGTGGCGTTTCCTAAACACCCGATTTGGAAACGCCTTTTTTAATATGGCGGTTGATGAAGCGGTGGTGAGGTCTGTGGAGCGGGGTGCGTCTCCACCCACGATCCGTGTGTTCGGCTGGACTCCCCCTGCGGTCTCTTTCGGCTATGCCCAGCGCGTTGAGCGGGAGGTGAGTTTCGACAGGTGTCGGGACATGGGGGTCGGTTGGGTTCGGCGGCCGACTGGGGGCCGGGCCGTTCTGCACTGGAACGAGTTGACCTACAGCGTGCTCTGTTCAGCCGATGATCCCCATCTTGGGGGAAAAATCCTGGAGGCCTACGAAAAAATAAGCGTTTGCCTCGTGGCCGGCGTCCGGCGTCTCGGCGTAGAGGCTCGATTCGAGCCCCACCGCCAAAGTCTTCCCGTGCCCCGGGCGGAGCGCCTGACGAATCCTTGCTTTTCCAGTACCTCCCAGTTCGAAGTGGTCGTCGAGGGCAAGAAGCTGGTCGGGAGCGCGCAGCGCCGGATGGGATCTGTATTACTCCAGCACGGGTCTCTGCTGATTGGACCTGAGCACAAACAGATCGTGGACCTGATGCCGGATGGCGAGGAGGAGATCAAGGCGCAGTTCAGAGAAGAGCTGGATGCTCACACTACCTCCTTGGAAGACGTCCTCGGCCGAGCGGTTTCGTTTGAAGAGGTTGCCGAAGCGCTTCGGGCGGGGTTTGATGAGGCCCGGGGCGTGGTATTGGAGGAGGCTCACCTTTCTCCCGAGGAGGCTGAGGAAGCGGAGCGTCTGGCTACAGAAAAATACGGCACCGAGGAATGGAACTTGAAAGAGCGGGCATCCGCTCAAGGATGATCCCAGAGATCTGGAGAAGATGCAGACATCAGACCCTCCTGGCGGTCACTCTGAAGAATTGCGATGGCGCGTGCATCCACTCCTCGACGAGTCCCGTTTGAGGTCGGGCCTGCTCCTGGTGATCCTGACCGGGTTGTCGGTCGGGGTCTGGATCAGTTTCGGGGAGTTGACGTTCGGATTGCTTACGTTTGGACTTCTGGGCGCGTCTGTTTCTCGATATATCCTGCCTACCCGCTACGCCTTGAACGGTGACGGTGCACGCGTTTCCCACGCAGGGACGAGCCGAAAGATGGCCTGGGACCGGGTGCGAAGGGTCTCTGCTTCGAGCGATGGGCTTTTCTTGAGCACGTTCGCCCAGCCAAGTCGACTCGATTCCTTCCGGGGGCTCTTCCTCAAGTGTGAGAAAAACCGAGACGAGGTGATACGTTTTGTCAGGGATCGCATCTCGCCAGACGCGGTTTAGCGCCTGGTGGTCACACGCCTTTGCCGTCGAGACGTCCGAAGATGGGTTTGACGCCGAGGACGAGGCACTGGCAGAACGGCTGGCCCGATTCGTCGTCAGACGCCGTATGACGGCACCTGCCCTGCTGGTCCTGGAGACGGGCCGGCCCTTCAACTTCATCGGAAGTCAGTTTCTGGTTTTTCTCTACCCCTTCGTGACCCTGATCTTTTCAGCAGCAGAGTTCGAGCGTTTTATCCGGTTCCTGGAGAAACGCCCGAGTATCGAGTTCCTTGTCGACAAAATCCTGGAGCTGGAACACGAGAGAGATGAGTGATCTGAACGTTGTGATTGCCACGGACTGCGGCAGCACGACCACCAAGGCGATTCTGATCGAAAAAATAGAGGGGGCCTACCGGCAAACTTATCGCGGTGAGGCCCCCACGACTGTTGAGGCCCCTTTCGAGGACGTGACTCGCGGCGTGTTGAACGCGATTCAGGAAGTGGAGGAGCTTTCGGGTCGGCAAATCCTGGACGGCGAAAAGATCATTTCGCCGAGCAGCGAGGGACGAGGCGCGGACGTTTACATCTCTACGAGCAGCGCCGGCGGAGGTCTCCAGATGATGGTCGCCGGCGTTGTCGCGACCATGACGGCCGAAAGTGCGCAGCGGACAGCGCTGGGTGCTGGGGCGATCGTCATGGACGTTCTGGCATCGAACGATGGCAGACTCCCGCACCAGAAGATCGAACGCATCAGGCAGCTCAGGCCGGACATGGTCCTGCTTTCGGGAGGAACGGACGGGGGAACGATCAGTCACGTCGTGGAGCTTGCGGAGTTCATCGCGGCTGCTGATCCGAAGCCGAGATTCGGAACCGGGTTCAACCTTCCCGTCATTTTTGCCGGGAATCGAGACGCCACCCCGGAGATCGAGCGGGTGCTGGGGGAGAGGACCGCGCTGACCGTGACCGAAAATCTGCGTCCGGTGCTGGAGCGGGAAAACCTGGGACCGGCCAGGCAGGTGATCCACGATCTGTTTCTGGACCACGTGATGGCACAGGCCCCAGGCTACCGAAAACTGATGGGCTGGACCGACGCTCCAATTATGCCGACTCCGGGCGCGTTCGGGCTGATCATGCAAACCGTTGCCCGGCGGCAGGGCATCAGCCTCATCGGCGTGGATATCGGTGGGGCCACAACGGATGTCTTCAGCGTGTTCGGGGAGACGTTCAACCGAACGGTGAGTGCGAACCTGGGGATGTCCTACAGCATTTCGAACGTCCTCGCAGAAGCCGGCGTCGAAGGCGTGAGTCGCTGGATGCCATTCCGAATGGACGAGACCGATCTCCGCGATCGGATCAAGAACAAGATGATCCGGCCGACGACCGTTCCGCAGACCCTGGAGGATCTGCAGATTGAGCAGGCGATCGCCCGGGAGGCACTTCGGCTGGCGTTCGTACAGCACCTGGCACTCGCGGTGGGTCTGAAAGGCGTTCAGACGGAGCGGACGCTTTCCGACGTGTTCGACCAGTCGGGAACGGGGGGAAGCCTTATCGATATGATGGCGCTGGACCTGTTGATCGGGAGCGGGGGAGTGCTGTCTCACGCACCCCGCCGGGCTCAGGCCGCCGCGATGATGATCGATGCTTTCCAGCCGGAGGGGATTACGCGCCTTGCCGTGGACAGCATCTTCATGATGCCGCACTTGGGCGTGTTGTCTACGGTCGATGAGGGTGCCGCGACAGAGGTATTTGAGCGTGATTGCCTGGTCGATCTAGGCACGTGTATCGCCCCCGCGGGGGTGGGAAAACCGGGTGAGGTGTGTGCGACCTACGAGATCGATCTACCTGAGGGTGTGGTGTCGGGGGAACTGAAAGTAGGTGATTTGAAGCTTCTGCCTCTCCCGGAAGGTGCAGAGGCGGAGGCAACCCTGAGGCCGGCGCGGCGTTGGAATGGGGGCGCGGGACAGGGCGAGGATTTGCAGACGCGAGTAAGCGGGGGTATTGTCGGGGTCATCCTGGATGGCCGGGGCCGGCCAATCGCATTACCTGAAGATTCTGAAACTCGCCTGAAAATGAATCAAATGTGGCACGAAAATCTGGGGTTGTATCCAGGATAGATGCGCCGCGCGTATCGAGGCCTGGCCTAACGAAATCGATAGCCAAGGGAGGGAGATCATATGACGGCACTGCCAAATAGATTCCTTTCATTTTTTTCGATCGCGATTGCCTGTCTTTTACTCTCCTGCAGCTCCGAAGCGCCGTCCCCCGAATTTACCGATGCCGCTGCTTCTTGGAAGAAGGTCCAGGGCATCCTTTCCGGGACAAAGGACATTATCGTCCTGGATGGGACCGAACCGGCGCCGCTGAGATACGAAGGACAGAACGCTCCGACTTATGGAGACTGGCTGGTACTTCACTTCCTGTCCGATCCGGAGAACTTCAACCCTTACACGTCTAACGATTCCGGAGCCTCGACGGTCCACCGGTATATTTTCGATTCCTTGCTTTACGCGGAGAACGATCCCCCATTTGAAATGAAAGGGATGGTCGCCAGGGCATACCCGCAGATCTCTGAAGACCGTCTGACCTACACGTTCGAACTGCGTGACAATGTGCGCTTTGCAGATGGCAGACCACTGACGGTCGAGGACGTGGTCTTCAGCATGAAAGTGATTCACAATCCGCGCGTGCTCGCGCCTCACATGCGCAACTATTATGCCGCGGTTCAGGACGTTCGCAGGGATGGCCCGTCCAGGATCAGCTTCGTTTGCAGGGAACCCTACTTTCGGAACGATCTTTCACTCGGTTCATTCGAGATTCTGCCAAAACATTTTTACGATCCCGACGGTCTGATGGACCCGGTTGCTGTGCGCAGCCTGATCGATGGTACGTGGGAGGCTGGACCGCACAAAGACCGCGTGACGAAGTTCGCGGAGGGGTTCAACCAGAGTTTTAATCAGCAGATGCTGGGATCCGGGCCCTACCTGGTAAAGGATTGGGATCAGGATGTGGTTACAGGACAGAAGGTGGTGCTCACACGCAACCCCGAGTACTGGGGGGAAGAGGTAGAAGGACTTCCCGCGACGGGTTACGTGTACAGAATCGTCTTCAAGATCATCAACAATACAGACGCGGCGTTTGTCGAGCTGACGAACGGGAATCTGGACATCCACAGACTGCGGCCCCTGGAGTTCAAGGAAAAGAGCTGGTCTTCCGGTTTCGTGGAGCGTTTGCTGAAGGGTATTGAATACTCGGGGGGTTACACCTACATCGGATGGAACAACGTCCATCCTATCTTCCGTGACCGACAGGTTCGAACGGCCATGACGCATCTCCTGGACCGGGAGGGCATGGTCAAGAACCTCCTGTTCGGCCTCGGGGAAACGGTGGAGGGGCCGATTCACAAGTTTCGTCCGGAGTACAACCACGAGCTGGAACCCTACGCCTACGATCCGGACCTGGCCCTTCGGCTGCTGGAAGATGCGGGCTGGGCCGACAGCGACAACGACGGTATTCTGGACAAGGAAATCGATGGTGAGAAAACGCCATTCAAGTTCGAGTTTCTGGTCAACTCCGGCAACCAGATGAGGAAGGATATTGCGCTCACCTTGCAAAGTGAGCTCGAGGACATCGGTATCGTCTGCGATGTTCGCGAGCTGGACTGGTCGATCTTTCTGGACCGAGTCAAAAACAAAGAGTTCGCGGCCCTCACACTCGGGTGGACGGGGACCGTTCGCTTTCCCCCGGATGCCTACCAGATCTGGCATTCGTCTCAAGCCAAAGGTCGGGGCTCGAACTTTGTCAGTTTTAAAAGTGATGAAGTGGATCAAATACTGGAAACGTATCGACGCGAGTTCGATATGGACAAACGGATCGCCCTATACAGGCGATTTCAGGAGATCGTACACGCAGAGCAGCCCTACACGTTTCTGTGGAAGTCGCGCGTTGCCAGCGCATATAGCCGCCGCTTCCAGGGCGTCAACTGGTACCCTGGCGGGAGCGACACACAGGAGTGGTGGGTGGACACAGCAGACAGGCTTTATCAGTAAACGGGCATCGAACGATAACCCATGATTCAGTATATCATCCAGCGTATTCTGCTGCTGATTCCGACATTGATCGGCATCACGCTCATTTCCTTCCTGATTATGCACCTGGCCCCGGGAGACCCGGTGGATCTCTTTCTGGGGGGGATTGCCGGAGGCGAGGGAATCTCCACGGATGAACCGTCGGACGTCGAAAAGACCCGGCAAGATCTCAGGCGGCAGCTTGGACTGGACAAGCCGATCCACGTTCAGTACCTGAGCTGGTTGTCGAACCTGCTGCTGCGGGTGGAGCGACTCAGTGGATTCGACCGGACCGCACTGCAGGTGGACCGAGTGATGGGCGACCTGACGCCCGAAGTGCGTGAGGCGCTCGGTCGACTGAAAGAGGACGCGCGCAAGGCGAGATTTCTGGAACACTTCGGGAAGCACGCTCCCGATCGGGTCGAGGAACTCATCACTTCGTCGTTCTGGCAGGGCAGAACGGTTAAACTCGAGTCTAATTACCGTTACGATGGACCGGGGCTGGAACTTTTCACGCTACTTGGAAGACGATTTGTCACGCTCAACTTCGGCCGGTCCTTCAAGGACCAACGCCCCGTAATCCAGAGAATCAGTGAACGGCTTCCGATCACGATAGAGATCAGCCTGATCAGCCTCTTCGTTGCCTATATCATCGGCCTGCCGATCGGCGTCTGGTCGGCCGTCCGGCAGAATGAGCTGACCGATCGGGTCCTCACGGCCGGGACGTTCGTGCTCTGGTCTATGCCCTCCTTCTGGGTCGGGATGCTCCTAATCATTTTCTTCTGCAACAAGGAGTTCTTCTACTGGTTCCCGGCTTCCGGGATCCAGTCGCTTCAGGCGACATCCGATTGGGGGGCGTGGCGCTTGTTGAAAGATCACGTCCACCATCTCATCCTGCCAATCCTGGCGTCGAGCTACTCGAGCTTCGCCGGGATCTCGCGCTTCATGCGGACCAGCATGCTGGAAAACTTACGACTGGACTACGTACGCACTGCACGCGCAAAGGGGCTGTCGGAAAAGGTGGTCGTCCTGCAGCACGTGCTGCGCAATTCGCTTATTCCGATCGTGACCATCCTTGCCTACCTGCTGCCGGGCCTGATCGCGGGATCGGTATTCATCGAGACGATCTTTACGATCCCGGGCCTCGGGTATCTGGGCTTTCAGTCGGTGCTCGTGAGAGACTATCCGGTCGTGATGGCGATGTTTACGATCGGGTCAGCGCTGACGCTGATCGGGATACTTGCTGCGGACATTCTTTTGAAGGTCGTGGATCCGCGCATTGAATTTTCCGGACTTCAGGGGTAGCCGGTGTCTGAATTGATTGAGCACGAGCATCACGAGGAGGCTTCTGACGCCACGGGCGGGTACGAAGAAGGCCGTGAAACACAGTCGTATTCCAAGTTGGTGTGGAAGCAGTTCCGGAAGAACAGACTGGGAGTGATTGGCCTGATTGCAATTTGCGGGCTTACCCTGGTCGCCGGAGGCGCAGATCTTCTTGCCGGCAACAAACCTTACTACATGGAATACAAGGGAAATGTCTACTTCCCTGCGTTCCGTCAGTACGGCGTGCATCTCGGTCTGGTGGACTGGCCTGCAGAACTGAGGAAACGGCGAAACTTCAAACGTCTGAAGACGTCGCGGGCGATCTTTCCGCCCGTCCCCTACGCGCCGAACGAGATCCATTTGAACGAAAAGTACCAGTCTCCAAACCGTGAACACTTCATGGGGACCGACCGGCTGGGGCGGGACGTCCTCTCAGGATTGATTCACGGAGCCCGTTATGCCTTGACGATCGGCCTCGTATCGGTCGGGATCTCGATGTTTATCGGCGTTCTACTCGGCGCGCTGGCCGGCTACTTCGGGGGGTGGGTGGACCTTCTGCTATCCAGGTTATTTGAGCTCTGGCAGGCGATTCCCACGTTCTTCCTGATCATTACCGCTGCGGCATTCTTCCCTCCGAGCCTCTTTTTTATTATGATCATCATCGGGTTTACGGGGTGGGTGGGGATCGCCCGATTGACGCGAGCGCAGTTCCTGCAGGTTCGAGGATTCGATTTTGTGACGGCGGCAGGGGGTCTGGGGTATTCGAGCACCCGAATCATGTTCGTGCACATTCTCCCAAATGCGATCGCCCCCGTATTGATCCCCGCTGCCTTCGGAGTCGCCGGGGCCATTCTGGCGGAGTCGGGCCTGAGCTTTCTGGGGATCGGCGTCCCGGCTGAGGCCATCACGTGGGGATCTCTGCTTGCGGGTGCAAGGAGCAATGCCTCCGCGTGGTGGCTCGTGGTGGTCCCCGGGTTTGCCATTTTTCTGACCGTTACGATGTACAACCTGCTTGGAGATGGGCTTCGGGACGCGCTTGATCCAAAAATGAGGTTTGAGTAAGTCGTGGCACACACCTACACGCCCGGTCTCCGGGTCACACCACAGGCCGCTCTGCGAAGGCGCAGGCAGCTCCCCTTAAAGGGGGAAATCCTGGTTTCCGAAGGCGAGCGGGTTCGCAGAGATCAAGTGGTGGCAAAGACCGAGCTTCCAGGAAATGTGACGACGCTCAACCTAGTCAACCGGCTCGGCGCGACACCGTCCGAACTGCCTTCTTACATGCTGAAGGGAGAAGGGGATCCGGTAGAGAAAGGTGAGCCGCTCGCCGAGACCTGTCCCTTCATCAAGTGGTTCAAGACGACGGTGTCGTCTCCGATCACGGGAAAGGTGGAGAGCGTCTCAGCCATCACAGGTCAGGTGCTCCTGCGCGAGCCTCCCCGCCCGGTTCAGGTCCACGCCTATGTGGATGGCAACGTCGTCGAAGTGATACCAGACGAAGGTGTTGTCATCGGGACATCGGGCGCCTTTATTCAGGGGATCTTCGGGGTGGGTGGAGAATACTGGGGTCCCCTCCACGTCCTGGCTGACGCCTCTGATCAGGCTCTCGATGCAGCCCAGATCGATACCGAATGCGAGGGAAGGATTGTCGTGGCGGGGGGTCTGCTCACGCTCGACGGCATCCGCCGTGCGCAGGAAGTGGGTGCCGTCGGGGTGATCGGCGGCGGCATTCGGGATCAGGACCTGCGTTCCCTACTCGGTGCAGACCTCGGGGTGGCCATCACGGGTGCAGAGGAGATCGGGCTCGCGGCGATCGTGACCGAAGGGTTCGGCGAAATCGCGATGGCGAAGCGGACGTTTGAACTCCTGAAGGATCGCACGGGAAGAGAGGCCTCGATTTCGGGAGCCACACAGATCCGGGCCGGCGTGATGCGGCCAGAGATCATTATCCCTGATATAGATGTAAAGGAGATGACTGCAACAGCTCGTTCCGAGTCAGGGAAGGGGCTTTCTGTTGGGGCCGTTCTGCGAGCGATTCGGGCGCCCTACTTCGGCAGGATCGGGAAGGTGACGGCGCTGCCTGCGGAGCTTCAAGAGGTGGATTCGGGGGCGAAGGTGCGCGTGCTCGAGGTCGAGTTCGATGACGGCGGCGTTGCGGTGATTCCCCGGGCGAATGTGGAACTGATCGCTGAGTAAGAAGTCGGGTACCGGGAACCGTAAAGTCCGGGTATCGTCCGAACCTTGTGTTCGCCCAAACCAGTGAAAAGCTGGTTACCGGGAGATCAAATACGAGCACCGCGAGAGATCGTAGTTCATGAGAGAAGAACAAAGACAATAAACGAGGAAGAGGATCGGCGTGATTGATCGAGCAAAGTGTGTGGCGATCTTGCTGGCGCTGTTTTCGTTTGTGGGTGAAGCGAACGCCCAGGTGTCGCCCCCGACCGAGGTGAAGGCCTTCGATACGCCGAACGATGCGGGGAAGCACATCACGCTCACCTGGCGACGCGATGCGGCTGCACCAGCCGGCAGGGTCTACGAGATCATGATCGCCGAGGTGCCCGACGGGCCGTTCTATCTCGCTGCGGAGGTGGACGCTGCAGGCAGCCTGATGTCAGAAGCGCCAGGCCTGTTCGGCTACAGCGAAGAGAACAGGGACTACCACTTCGTCCACGTTGGGAAATATACCGTCCCGGTCGACCCGCCTTCGAAAACGGATCTCGAAAATAACAAGCCCTACACTTTTCGGATCGGTATCCGTGGAGAGGGTGCGCAGAGCGCCGTCGTCCAGGCGGAGGCGTATGGGAACCTCTTCAATTGGGCGAAGCTGAACAACTTTATCCTGGGCACCGTCTTCTCGGTAATCATTCTGGCCTACATCAGCCTGGCCAGACGCAGGGAACTGAGCATCCGGCGTATCGCCGGTCTCGAGGCGCTGGACGAAGCCCTTGGCCGAGCGACCGAGATGGGCAAGCCGGTGCTGTTCGCGCACGGCCTGACGGGCATGGACAGCATCTCGACGATCGCAGCGGTGAATATCCTGGGGCGCGTCGCCCTGAGGACCGCGGAGTACGACACGGCTTTGCGTGTGGCAAATTATGATCCCGTGGTTCTGGCGGTGAGCCAGGAGGTGGTCAAGGAGGCCTATCTGAGTGCGGGGCGCCCGGATGCTTACAACTCAGACAACGTTTTCCTGGCGGGGACGGAGCAGTTCAGCTACGCGGCGGCCGTGGATGGGATGATGGTTCGCGAGCAGCCTGCAGCGAACATCATGATGGGCTATTTCTACGCCGAATCGCTTCTTCTTGCCGAGACCGGGGCCTCTATAGGAGCCATCCAGATCGCCGGGACAGACTCCTACACGCAGCTTCCGTTCTTCGTGACGACGTGTGACTACACCCTGATGGGCGAGGAACTCTACGCTGCCAGCGCCTACCTGGCCCGCGAACCCAGGCTGCTGGGGAGTCTGAAGGGCCAGGATGTTGGCAAGGCGATCCTGCTCTTCGTCCTGATCGCGGGTACTGTGTTGGCAACGTTCGATTTGCCTTTCTTGACCCACGTGCTCACTCCGTTTTAGGGGATCGATCGCATGCTCTTTTTGAGACGTACGCTCCCTCTGGCCATTGCTTTTTGCTTCGGAGTTATAGGGATCGCCATCTATTACATCCCTCACGGGATTGCCCAGAACCTCGAAAAGACCCTATCCCTCTGGCTTCGGATCATCTTCGCGTTTGCTTTCTTCCTGGGTCTCTTCAGCCTGCTGAAACTCCATTGGGATCGCATTCGGAGGCGGCAGGCCGGATGGGGATATAGCATTTTCGTCCACGTCGGTTTCGCCCTGATGTTGTTGTTTGTCCTTTACAATGACGGGACCGGGCCCTTTGCGCCTCAAGCGAGGGCGGGCGGCTACCAATGGCTCTTCCTCTACGTGCACGTGCCGGCAGGCGCCACGATGTTCTCGATCCTGGCGTTCTTTATCGCTTCGGCAGCCTACCGGACGTTTCGTGCGAGAACGCCCGAGGCAGCGATCCTCCTCGTCGCTGCCGTGGTGGTCATGCTGGGTCGGGTGCCGATCGGGGCCTACATCTCTGACCTGATTCCGCAGGCCTCGCAGTGGTTGATGGCAGTCCCGAATCTCGCGGCCAAGCGGGGCATCCTGCTGGGGGTCAGCCTGGGGGCGATTGCGACCTCCCTGCGGATCATCTTCGGGATCGAGCGGGCGTATCTCGGGGGAGGCGAGGAATGACAGAACGGTTGATGAATCTGGATCGCAGGATCATTTTCGTGTTTGTCTTCCTCGGCGTCCTGATCTCACTGCTCGTAGAGTTCTCCTTCCCGATCAAGGCCACCTCCACGGTTCGGTCGATCTACAGGGAGGTTGAACGGGTGGCGGAGGAGGGGGGTCCCGTGCTTCTGGCTTTCAACTACGGTCCGGGATCGGAGCCCGAACTCCAGCCGATGGCCCTGGCCCTGCTGCGACACCTCTTCAGCCGGGACATCAAGGTCGTGGTGGTCTGCCTGTGGCCGGATGCGCCCGGACTGGCCAAGCAGGCCCTGGACACGACGGCCGAGGAGTTCAACAAGGTCTACGGGGTGGACTACGCCTTTATGGGCTACAAGCCGGGAGCCGCCATCGTCGTGATCAACATGGGCCAGGATTTCCAGAGCGCCTTTCCGCGAGATGTCGGCGGTGCACGGGCAGACAGTCTGAAAGTTACCCGCGACATCCGAACGCTCAGGGACTTCAGCTTCGTTGTCGACCTGGCTGCAGGAAGTTCGGTTGACGAGTGGTGGATCCCCTACGGACAGGAGAAATACAAGTTCCCGTTTGGAGCAGGATGTACAGCGGTGATGGCGCCCGATCTCTTTCCCTACCTTCAGTCGAAGCAGCTCGTCGGCCTCATCGGCGGACTGGCGGGCGCGGCAGAGTATGAGAGCCTCGTGAAGCACGCGGGAACGGCTACGACCGGCATGCGGCCTCAGTCTGTGACGCACGTCGTTATCGTCGCGTTCATCGTCTTGGGCAACGTGATGTACTTCTTGAGCCGGCGTTCTGATGGGCCGGCCGGCGGGGGTGGAGGATGAGTCGAGACGCCAGCCTCATTGCCGGATTCATCGGATTTCTGGTCCTCGTCAACGGGGTTCTGCTGATCAACGGAACGGTAGAAGCCGATTGGAACGGATTCGGTGTTATCGTCGCCGCCGGCGTGACGCTTGCCCTTTACAGCTTCCTCTACAGGGACAATCCCCTCTTCAAGTTTGCTGAGCATCTTTACGTTGGTGTCGCGGCGGGTTACACGTTCGGCCAGGTCTGGTATCCGACACTTTTCGGCGAGATCATCAAGACGGTGTTCGGCCTGGGTGAGGATGCGGCCGACGGATCGGCCTGGTTGTTGGCCGTTCCGACGATTCTGGGCCTTTTGATGCTGACACGATTTTCAATCCGGTTTGGATGGCTGAGTCGCATCGCCTTCGCCTTTGTTGTCGGGCTGGGTGCCGGTTTCAGCATCCCCAGGACCATCTCCGCAAAAATTCTTGCCCAGATTCAGCCTACACTCAGCCCGCTCAGCCTGAGCGTAGAAGGGCTGAACCTGCTCATCATCCTGATCGGTGTGGTGAGTGTCCTGATCTATTTCTTCTTCTCCGTAGAACATACCGGTGCGGTCGGTGTCACATCCCGAGTCGGGATCTGGTTCCTGATGGTCTCCTTCGGCGCTTCCTTCGGGTATACGATTATGGCGCGACTCTCCCTGCTTATCGGAAGGGTGATCTTTCTCCTGGAAGGCTGGTTGAAATTGGAGATTCCCTTGTTTTAGGAGCAGTTTCGAGTTTTGAGTTTCGGGTTTCGAGTCAATGGCAAATCTGTCGGCGGATTCACAACTGATGTGATGTGAACCAGAAACTAGAGACTAGAAACTCGAAACCTGCTGGTTACGAGACACGAATCGGGAACACGGCCCAGGGCCGGGAGTTTAACTCATATTGTCCTTCCTGCAGATCCGAGTATGACCATGTCTGAACCGCTCTTAAATGTCGAAAACCTTAAGACTTATTTCTACACCGACGACGGGGTCGCACGCGCGGTCGACGGCGTTTCCTTCACCCTGGACAAGGGGGAGACCCTGGGTCTGGTGGGAGAATCGGGCTGTGGGAAAAGCGTAACCTCACTGAGCATGATGCGGCTGATCCCCGAGCCGCCGGGGCAAATCGCGGAGGGGACGATCCATTTTAAGGGAAGAGACCTGCTGAAGCTGAGCGAGGGGGAGATGCGGGAGGTGCGCGGAAACGACATCGCGATGATTTTTCAAGAGCCGATGACGAGCCTCAATCCAGTCTTTACCTGCGGATTCCAGATCGATGAGGCGGTGATGCTCCACCAGGGGCTCGAGCGACAGGCGGCTCGTGAAAAGACGGTGGAGATGCTTCACCGGGTCGGGATTCCTGACCCCGCGCAACGTGCCGAAGAGTATCCGCATCAACTCTCAGGCGGGATGCGACAGCGCGTGATGATCGCGATGGCGTTGTCGTGCAATCCCGATGTGCTGATCGCCGATGAGCCAACGACAGCCCTGGACGTGACGATCCAGGCCCAGATCCTTGAGCTGCTGGACGCGCTCAAAGAAGAATTCGGAATGGCTGTCTTGATGATCACCCACGACCTCGGGGTGATTGCGGAGGTCGCGGACCGCGTGGCGGTGATGTATGCCGGAAAGATCGTGGAAACGGGTGGCGTGGAAGAGATCTTTGTGGAGCCCCGGCATCCTTACACGCAGGGGCTGCTCAAGTCGATTCCCAAGCTCACCGAAGAACAGGATCGGCTCCTGGTGATCCCGGGCACAGTGCCCGATGCGATCGCCTTTCCTGAGGGATGTCGCTTTTCTCCGAGGTGCCCGTCAGCAGAAGCCATCTGCACGGAATCTGAGCCGGCCCTGCTGGATGTGGAAGGTGGGCACCCCGTGGCGTGCTGGATGTCCGAGGGGTATCCCGCACCCCATCACGCTCAAGAGGGTTCGATTTGACGACCGGGGACTCGCTCGTCGAAGTGAGGAATCTGAAGAAACACTTTCCGATCACGAGTGGGGTCTTTTCGAGGGTTTCAGGCCACGTTCGGGCCGTGGATGGGGTATCCCTTTCGATCCGTGAGGGCGAGACCCTTGGGCTGGTGGGCGAGTCGGGCTGCGGGAAGACGACGGCCGGTCGGTCCATCCTGAGGCTGATCGAACCGACCGAGGGACGAATCAAGTTTGACGGGACAGACGTCCGGGCACTGAGCCGAAAGGGCCTTCGGGCGATCCGAAGACAGATGCAGATCATCTTTCAGGACCCCTACAGTTCGCTGAATCCGCGGATGACCGTCGGCGGAATGTTATCGGAGGCGCTGAAGATCCACAAGCTGGCCAGGGGACGGGCTCTGCGCTCGAGGATCGCCGAGCTTTTGGACACCGTGGGCCTTCGGCCCGACTACGCCCGGCGATATCCACACGAATTCAGCGGGGGACAGCGTCAGCGCATCGGAATTGCGCGGGCCCTGGCCGTGAACCCCCGGTTTATTGTCGCAGACGAGCCTGTCTCCGCCCTCGACGTGTCGATTCAGGCCCAGATCATCAACCTGCTGCAGGACCTGCAGGCCCGATTGGGCCTGACCTATCTCTTCGTTGCACACGACCTGAGCGTTGTCCGCCACATCTCAGATCGCGTCGCGGTGATGTACCTGGGGCGGATTGTGGAGATTGCCGACAGCAAGCAGCTCTACACGAATCCGCAGCATCCGTATACCATGGCCCTGCTGTCGGCGGTTCCGGTTCCGGATCCCCGCAGGAAGCGATCGCGGACCGTGCTGAGCGGGGATGTTCCGAGCCCTGCCAACGTCCCCTCTGGGTGTCCGTTTCATCCGAGGTGTCCGGAAAAGGAGGAGGCCTGCAGCCGGGTGGTCCCCGACCTCCTCGAAGTCGAATCGGACCATAGCGTGGCCTGCATTCTACGGACAGGACAAGGCGCGCCTTAGGTCTCATCGTCGTGGATCGTTGTTCGTGGATCGTCGATCGCAAACCGGTCGGGTACCGCAAAAGCCAGGAATCGTTGATCGTTGACCGACGGGTTGTCTTTCTTGACCTATCACGTATATTCTTTGAGATTTAAACCACTACCTGAGAACCACTCTTTAGAGAGGTAAGCCTGTGAATCGCTCCCAACCGTTGACCACCGCCATCTTCTTGTTCGGTCTCCTGTGCCTGTTTGGCTTAAGGGACACTGCCTGCGCCCAGCTCCACGGTCGTGCCGGCAAGGTCGGTCCGATCCTGGATCTGTCAGATGTGCCGTTGAACCGACCGAATTCAAAACTGGACCTCGACGATGATATCGTGTATGAATTTTTCCCCTCGTTTCTTGGCCTGGGGTCCCCCGGGGCCAGGCAGATTCGGACAAAGTACTTCTTGATCAATTTCGGGGGCGCCGAGACCACGGCACGTAGAGTGGCCGAGATTGCCGACGACGCGTTCGAACAGATCACACAACATTATCCAGGATCCGTGGAGCGGTTCGCCCCGATTCACGTCTTCGTGAACGACGGATCGGACGTCCTGGGCAATGCCTTCGCTATGCCCAGCAACAGCTTCATCATGTTCTATGCCTCCCCGTTCGACATCGAGCAGCGGGGTTCGAGCGACTGGGTGCGGAACGTGTTCACGCACGAACTTGCGCACATCATTACGTTGAAAGCGGCTCATACGAGCATGCCCTTCGAATTGGGTATTCTGGCGGCCAGCCAATCGAACAGCAACCCGGATTATCGTTTCGTGCTTCCCATCTACCATACGGCGGTTCCAATTTGGTACGTCGAGGGCGTCGCGCAGTTCGAATCGAAAAAATTCGGAGGGGATTCCTGGGACACGCATCGGGATATGCTGCTTCGAATGGCGACCCTGGAAAATGATCTTCATACTTACACCGGCATGAACAGTTTCTCGGGAAAAGACGGCTTCCACAGCGAGATGGTCTACAATCAGGGGTACGCTCTCCTGAACTACATGGAACAGAGCTATGGCGATGAAAGGGTCCGGGCCTTGTTGGACCATCGACCTATCGTCAACTTCAAATCGTCCGTGAAGAAGGCGTTCGGGATCTCGGCGGATCGCGTCTACGACGACTGGGTGGCGCACCTGGAGGAAAAATACGGGGCGGTAGCTGACTCAGTGGGTAGGGTGGGCGAGCGGGAAGGGGAACTGATCTTTGACAAGGGGTCGTATGAATTCTATCCGACGTATTCCCCTGACGGATCGAAGGTCGCATTTATTACCAATGACGGAGAAGATTACAGGCTGAACAAGCTGGTGATCATGGATCTCTCCACGCGCAGGACCGATACCGTGGCCGAATGGAACGACAAGCCGTTCGGGCTGCTGTCCACCCGGTTCTCGTGGGCCCCTGATGGAAAAGGTCTTTTCTTCGTCAGGTCGGTCGGCGGCCGGTGGGATCTCTTCTCCTACGACCTGGAGCGGAAGAAGGAGAAGCGAGTCACGATTGGGCTTCGGGGGAAGGACCCGTCGATTTCGCCCGGCGGGACGGAGGTGGCCTTCGTGGGAAATCGGGGCGGGACGAACAGCCTGGGGATTCTCCGGATCGACAGCACACGTGTTCGCCATCTGACGCAAAACAACAACGGGACGCAGTACTTTGGGCCCAAGTGGTCTCCGGATGGAAAGCGCATTCTTTTCACGGTGTTCAGGGGAGAAGATCGGGACATCGCCATCATCGATCCGGACGCGACGCCCAGGCCCAAACACCGCAAGCGTAATAAGGACAAAGAGGCGGAGGATGACAGCCTGGCGGTCTTCCCCGACAGTGTGGCTTACGCGAGCGATGCCGGATTCGAAGCGCTGGTCAGCTCGTCAGCGGACGAACGGGATCCGGTCTGGCTCCCGGACGGCAGTGGGTTCGTTTTCAGCTCGGACCGCACGGGCATCTTCAACCTCTATTCCTACGACCTGGTGACCGGCCGGCAGGAACAGATCACGAACGTCATCGGCGGGGCATTCGTGCCCACGGTTTCCCCAGATGGAGAGGAGATTATTTACGCTGGATTTCACGCCGCGAACTACAGCCTTTACCGGATTCAGAGGTCCGCGGCCGTTCCCGTCGAGGTTGCGGAGGCCCTTCCCAGGGACTACCGGGGCATCTACACGGGGGAGAAGCTGAGCGACCTCTACAGCATCGGCCGATATGGCGGACGGATAACGACGAAGGGTGTCGGGATCATCCCGATTCTGGTCCTTGGACCCACGTTTATCGGAAACCGGTTCGGTCTGGATCAGATCAGCGTTGGGGCGCAGGCCGCCTGGGGGGAGTTTTTCGGGAGCGACGTGATCGTGGCCGGGTTCAGTGTGGGGAAGAACCTCCGGAGGCGGACTGACCTGAATTCGGATCTGTACTTCTACTATGAAAAGGGTCTGCGTGCGCTGGAGACGGAACACAAATCGTATCGACCGACGTTCTTTACCAGCTTCAACAAAACCACGATCAACAGCCTGCTCGAACGGGGGACCGTGCTCAGCCAACAGGATACGTCTTCGGGGACGCTGATTACGGTGATCGACTCTCAGCAGGTCATTATTCCGAACACGACTCAGCAGCTCAACTTGACACTGCAGCAAGAGGACGAGTTCAAAGATGTGTTCAACGATTTTACGCTGGGATTCGAGATGGGCGTGGGGCGCGGTCAGATGCTCTCGCTTGCTTACAACCACCGCCGCTATTCGGAGAACCTGCTCGTAAAGCAGACACTCCTCGACAGTACCCGCCTATTTCAGCGGAATGCCCAGGGTGTGAATCAGGACATCACGGACCAGGTCCCTGGATTCGTTCAGGATCCCCGGGATTTTGAAGATTCGTTTTATCATGACCTGACCTATTTCCGGAGCAACAACCTTATCGTCGGCTGGCGCTACGCGAGCTTCAAACCGACAAAGGATATGTTCCTGAATCCCAGACAGGGACGCTCCGTCACCTTCAGGTACAGCCGAATCAACGCGACGGTGACGGATTCCCTGGCCCTGTCTACCGATCTCGATCAGAATCAGATCCCCGACCCGACGGCGACGGATCCGACACCGAGCATTTTCCGTTCGGACAACAAGAAGCTGGGCATCAACGAGTATATCTTTTCATGGAACGAGTTCATTCCTTTTCCCGGACGGGCGACGCTTGGCCTTCAGGGTTTCGTGGGCTACAAAGACAAGGAGATTAAGGACCCCGTGCAGAACGGGGGCACGCTCGAAGGCTCTTTCTATTTTCCGCTGAGGTACTACCTCGGGGGGTTGGGCACGCTGAGGGGCTACCCCTATTTCTCCCTCTCAGGGGGCAAGGTGGTCTATGGGAGAGCGACATTCACCTTCCCGATCTTCCAGAGGATCGACAAGGAGCTGGCCCCATTTGCCTTCGACAAGCTCTACGGTTCCATCTTCGTGGAGACCGGAGCCACAGGAAATTCGGCCAGGTTCAGGGACGTCGTTAAGGACATCGACAAAGACAAGTTCCTTACAGATTGGGGATTCGAGCTCAGGTTCCAGATGACCGCAAACTATGTGTTCCCCGTTTTCGGCTACTTTCAGTTTGCCAAGCCGACGAGCGATTTTATTCGTGACCGTGTAACCGGCGCGAGGATACCTGTAGACAGTCGGAGGTACTACTTCGGGATCTCGATTTAGCGTGAAGACGCGATACGTCCGAAATCTTACCGCAGAGACGCAGAGGCCGAAGAGAATACGACACAGGAATAACATCAGCATCTTCGGGCGGCATTGTTGTTGATACTATGTTTCCCCGCTCATAAGTGAAGAAACGAGTCTACCAGGCCAACGTAACGGGAGGGGTTTCGTTGTTCGCCTTTTTAACGGCCATGAGGCCCCAGCAGTGGTCAAAAAATCTGTTCGTCCTCGCCGCACTCATCTTTTCCGGCCACCTGTTTGATCCTTCCTTTGCCGCCCGCAGCGCGCTCGCCTTCCTTCTATTCTGTCTGATCTCCGGGACGGTTTACATCTTTAATGACATCCGGGACCTGGAACGTGACCGGAGGCATCCAGAGAAACAACATCGGCCGATCGCCTCGGGAAAACTGAGCATCCGGTGGGCCTCTGTGGGGGCTTTTGTCATCGTGGTCCTCGCGCTCCTCGGCTCGTTTCGGCTCAACGTCCAGTTCGGCTGGGTCGTGTTCAGTTATGCAGTCCTGAACGTCGCCTATTCGCTTTACTTGAAGAGACTCGTCATCCTGGACGTGATGATTGTGGCCGCAGGGTTTCTGCTTCGCGCCGTCGGTGGGGCATTCGCGATCGAAGTGGCCATCTCTTCGTGGTTTATCCTCTGCACGATGCTGCTTGCGCTGTTTCTGGGGTTTGTGAAGCGTCGCCAGGAGCTCGTGCTTCTGGACGCGGACGCGCCGGACCATCGTCGGAGCCTGGAAGAGTACTCGCTCAGGTTCCTGGATCAGATGATCTCGGTAGTGACGGCCGGGGCGCTGGTCACCTACGCGCTCTACACGATGTCTCCGGAGGTGATGGAGAAGTTGGGGACGCAGTATCTGAATCTGACGATTCCGTTCGTGATCTACGGACTGCTCCGCTATCTCTACCTCGTCTATACAAAGGGTGAAGGGGGAAATCCTTCATCGACGATTATGCGAGATCTCCCGCTGTTGATCAATGGCGGTCTCTGGTTGATTACGCTTGTTGCAGTGCTCTATCTTACGTGATGAGCCAAAGTTTCACCGCAGAGGAATCGGGTACCGGATATCATAAAAGATCGGCGGTGTAGGGGCGACGCACGCGTCGCCCCGGGGAAAGCAAAACACGGGTACCGGGAAGCGTAGGGATAAGAAATGACCTTCCCCCTTTGGAAAAGGGGGATTAAGGGGGATTTGACACACGTGGGAAAAAGCAAGGTCGCGGTTCTAAAGACCAGCCCGAAAACGATCCTGGCCGACTATCATCGCCTGCTGAACCTGGCCGGCTATCAGGATGTGATCGACCGGGAGGTGGAGACGACGCTGAAGGTGAACGTGTCCTGGCACTTCTTCTTCCCCGGCTGCTCCACGACGCCCTGGCAGCTCGAGGGCGTGATCCGAGGGATGAAGCGCGACGGCTATGACCCGGACCTGTTCTACGCGTGCCACAATCGCACCGTGGTGATCGACGCGCGGTTGGGGGAGCGGGAAAACAAACAGATCGACGTGGTAGAGGCCCACGGGCTGCGGAACATCCACCTTTATGAAGGTGAGGAGTGGATTCACATTCGGGATGCAGTCGGCGATCTCGCGGACCGATTCCTCTGTCTCAACGAGGTCTACCCCAAGGGATTCTTCATCCCGAGGCGCTTCATTGGAAAGAACATCATTCACCTTCCGACAGTGAAAACGCATGTCTTTACGACGACCACGGGCGCGATGAAGAACGCCTTCGGCGGGCTGTTGAATGAGCGGCGGCACTGGACGCACCCCGTGATCCACGAGACGCTCGTAGATCTGCTCATGATTCAGAAAAGAATCCACCGGGGTGTCTTCGCAGTGATGGACGGGACCTTTGCCGGGGATGGCCCTGGGCCACGCTGTATGATCCCCTATGTCAAAGACGTGATTCTGGCGAGTGAGGATCAGGTGGCCATCGACGCCGTCTCGGCCAGGATGATGGGGATGGATCCGCTATCGATCAAGTACATCCGGCTGGCCCACGAGCTGGGGCTGGGATGCGGCGATCCGAAGGAGATCGAGATCGCAGGTGACGTGGAGGCGGCTGAGCAGGACTGGGGCTTCGTCGGACCTTACAAGAAGATGACGTTCGCATCCAGGATGCAGCACAAAATCTACTGGGGTCCGCTAAAGCGGCCGATCGAGTGGACGCTCAAGACGGTCCTGGCACCGTGGGCCTACATCGCGAGTGTGCTCTACCACGACAGTTTCTGGTACCCGTTCTTCGCGAAGAAGCAGATGTCCCTGGTCCTGCAGAGCGAGTGGGGCCGGCTGTTCAAGGGGTGGGAGCATACCGTAGCCGATGACGATGGGTATTCCGTCGCCGAGGGACCTGGAGCCGATGTCAAATGCACGGGCTTTCGCGCACTCTGGCGGTCGATCGGGATCCTGGGCGAATGCGTTCGTGAGGCGCCCGAGTTTATTACGCTCAGGAAGAGATCGGTGAAGCAGACTTAGTAGCCGAGTACCGGGATAGGTAGATAGGTTACAGGGATCTTACGGTTTGGGGGCGACGCTGGGTCGCCCCGTGAAATCAAAACACGGGTACCGGGTACCGTAGGACCGTCGTTCGTCGCTCGCTGTTTCGCAACCGAAAGTGACGTTCCTTAAGATAAAGCGACGGGATCAATTATAGTCTTGGGCGAGATCGCTTTGGTCAGAATCTGAACCCGACGTTGAGTCCCCCTCGGCAGCGGGTTTTCTTTTTATTTTAGGCTTTGAGCAGGCCGACCCCCAGGCTTCAATATCATCGGAGCCCTAAATGCTGTTCAGCACATTCAAGATCATGTCTCACCGACGGGGCATCGAAAGCCACGAGATTATTCAAGAGACCCTGCGCGAGATCGAACTGTCTGAGCAGTTGGGGTTCGACCACGTCTGGTTGACCGAGCACCACGGCTCGGAGTACGGTCTATCGCCTTCGCCTTCGGTATTGGCAGCGGCAGTCGCCATGAAGACTCGCCGCCTGGGGATCGGGTTTGCCGTCAACGTCACTCCGCTGCATCACCCGATCCGCCTGGCCGAGGAGATCGCATTGGTCGACCATCTGAGTGAAGGCCGTGTGATGGCCGGTTTCGGCCCGGGATACTCGCCATTTGAATTCTCCATTTACGGTGTCGACTTCGGCCGTCGGCACGCGATGCATAAAGAGATTCTGGAGATCGTAGAGCGGGCATGGACTCAGGATCGATTCGACTACGATGGAGCAGGCTTCCAGTTCAAGGATGCAGCGATCTCGATCAAGCCCTATCAGGTGCCTCATCCGCCGATCGTGGTTACCGCCAATCAGTCTAAGTCGATCGTGGAGGCGGCCCAGGCGGGACATCGGCTGTTGGTTCTCGGTGCCCTGGAGGCCGTCAAGTCTAAGGTCGAGACTTATCGATCGGCCCTTAGCCAGACTGACCATCCCCGGGCTCAGGTCGATCTCTGTTTGAAGCACGTGGGCGCTCAGCGTCACGTTTTTGTGTCGACGGATCCCGATTGGAACCGGAAAACCGTTGAAGCAGCCACAGCCTGGCAGATGCAGATCGTGAGATGGCTGAGATCAGAAGGGGAAAGGGATCAGGAGCCTGATCAGGAGGAGATCAGCCGGCAGATCAAGGAACGGGTTGCGGCCGGATCGCCGGAAGAAGTCGCAGATCAGATCTCGGAGCTGCAGGCAATGGGGGTAGGCGAAGTGCTGTGCTGGTTCAAGTGGGGCGAGATCAGCCACGATCAGGCTGTCGACTCGATGAAGCTGTTCGCAGAGCACGTCATGCCGCGCTTCCGGTAATGGGCTAACATCCCCGGCCCGCGCTCACCCCGGATTTGCCAGACCCCGAGGACTAACTGGACCCGTTTGGGTGTTAGTCTTCGGGGTTTCTTCTTTTTCGAAGCTGATACAATAAATTCGATTGTTCTGCGTTTATCTAAGTAGACTCTCACTTGTGGAACCTGAATGAATCTAGACGATTCAAGCCTGATCGGAAGGTTTCTGCAGGGCGAATCGGATGCGTTCGAAGCCCTCGTGAAAAGGTACCAGCGGCCTATTTACACCTTTCTCCTGCGAATGTCGGGAAGTCCGGAGACCGCGGAAGACCTCTTCCAGGAGACCTTCATTAAGGTCTTGAAGGGCCTTCCGACCTACAGGGAACAGGGAAAGTTTGACAGCTGGCTATTCGGTATCGCGAATCGCGTCGCGACGGACGCGTGGAGGCGCGGCTATCGGCAGAGAGAATGGATTGTGCAGGATCAGGGGGCTGTCGATGCGGCCGAAGACCCGCTTATAGGATCAGACGAGAAACTGGAGCGCGCGGAACTAAGAGAAGCAATTGAAGCTGCATTAGCGGCCTTACCTGAGAAGCAGCGACGAGTTTTCCTTCTTCGTCAGCACGGAGCGCTTCGGTTCAGGGAGATCGCCGAGCTGACACGGGAGCCATTGAATACCGTAATCAGCCATATGCGATATGCGGCGGCCAAGCTGCGAAGTGCACTGAAGCACGTGGTTGACCCGGATGCAGATTGTAGAAAGGACCCGAAATGAATCAAGAGGGCCAAGCTTTCTGCGAAAGATTTTCTCGAGATGTCTGGCTGATGCTGAGCAACGAGCTATCGGTCGAAGAACGCGAACGTTGGGAAGCGCACCTGCTGACCTGTTCTAACTGTCGACAGGAGATGCTCGGGATCGAGTCTGCCCTGAAGGCGTATGGTTCGCTTCCGGGAACCGATCCACCACTGACAGTGGTCGAATCTGTCCTCGCAGAAGCGCAAAAGGGTGAGGAAGCGAATCAGAACATTTGGACGACTCTCAAGGGCTCCCTCTGGTCCGACCGTGTTTGGCGTCCGGCGCTGGCCGCGGCAACCTTGGTCGCGGTGATCCTTGTCGGCTCCGACGAGTCAGGTCGAAAGGCAATTGGGATCAGAAGCATCTCTGAGGTGATCCATCATGCCGAACAAAAGCGTGGCCTCGACCCGATCGCACGCGGCCTCCTGGACCTTAGAAAGAGGATCGGTATCCACGGGCTCGCTGAATACATCGAAGATCCACAGGGATTTCCTCGCCCCGATCCCGAAGCCGATCCAATATATCGTCGAGTAAGGGCATTGAGGAGAGTACTCGGGATCAGGGGGCTTCCCGAACTTATCGAAGACGCTCGAAAGAACGCATAGATGTCTTGATGTAGGAGGTTCACGTTTTCAATTCAAAGGAGGAACAAATGCCTATCCTGGGGCTCGTCATTACGCTCGTTATCATCGTGCTTAGTACGTACATGGGTGGAACTCCCAGATATTTCACTGACATTCCCTCGGTCATCGCCGTCGCGGGCCTTACGATTGGCGCGCTCCTGCAGTCTCGTGCTGGGATCGGGACGATGTTGAAAGGCGCCTTCTCTTCAAATCTAAGTGATGAAGAAAGTCGTGAAGCCGCCAACTCTTGGGCACAAGCCCGAACCTTCGTTTTGGCCGCCGGTTGGATCGGGTTCCTGGTCGGCCTTGTCCATCTCCTGAACACCCCGAAGTTTCTTGAAAATCCCAAGTTGCCTCCACTGGGACTTGCTACAATCCTTATAACAGTCGTTTACGCACACATACTTTCGTACCTCATCTTTCTGCCCATCGTGCATCGACTTCGGCGTCGGCTTAGCTAGAAATCCAGAGTCTAGCCGAATAACGTATTGAACTTGCCGAGCTTTGAGTTGAGACGTGGCAGCGCGTTTGCTTGTTGGCATGGATAGCGCAAGAAATTGGGAACATTATCAAGAATCGAGCCGTGTACGTAAGTGGTTGGCAGACGTAAAGTTGGGTGCGAATGGTTGACGAAAGCGTTAATTGAGAGTATGATATGTAGTAATGGTCCTTGTATGTGTAACCTGATTGCTGAGGCTTACTTAGGGCTATCCCACAAAGTACGAATTGTCCCCGTGAATTCGAAAGCCAGCCGGAAGCTACTACCTTTTCCTTGAAGATTGGTAAATATTTCCAGAACTTGGATATTCCTGAGTTTTCTTGCGCATTACCCAAGCATAGAGTGGCGCGCGAATATTGTCTCCTTGTGCACTAAAGATCGGGCGATGAATCAGCGATACGTTAAACATGGGAGACAGACTCTATCCAGGGGGTGTCATGCTGCCGGAATTTAGAGAAGGAAAAACGACTCAGTTGGCCGGCGTTTTACTCAAGATGGCTGGTGGCCAGATGAGTACGATTAAGCTTCTTAAGCTTTTGTACATCATAGACCGCGAAGCTCTCAAGCGATGGGAGTTTCCCATTACGTTTGACAGGTACGTTTCGATGAAGCTTGGTCCTGTGCTGAGCAATACCTACGATCTCATCAAGAATGAAACGTGGCCCCCGATAGGAGAATATTGGAGGCAATACATTTCTGAAGTGGAACAGCATGCCCTAAGGCCATTGAGAGAGACACCAGACGACCAACTATCCGACGCTGAAGTTGAACTGGCCAGAGAAGTTTTCGATGAGTATAAAAGCACAACGAAATGGGAGATGAGCGAGCTCACACACGGCTTTTCCGAGTGGCGTAGTCCTCCTGGTGGCGGTGCAGAGGAAATAACTCTTGATGATATTCTGAGAGCGCTGGATGTAAAGGAAGAAGATAGGCGCGAAATCATAGAAGAATTGGAGACGAGGGCACTGGAAGAGAAACACTTGGGATAGGATCATGGTCATCAAGCCGGGACTGTGTTTCTTGGATTCCACTGTGCCTGGGCAGAAGAGACACTTACACGTTGTGCTAACAGGTCCAAATGCCAATAACGAGGTTGTAGTGGTATCTATAACTACACGCCGCGGTAAGTCCGACTGCACAACGATTTTGAAATCTGGCGAGCATCCTTTTATTAAGCACGATTCTGTTATCGCCTATTCCGCGGCAAAGATCTATTCGATCAAGCATCTTGAGACCGTTTTGAGTTTAGAGTCTTACGTTATCGAAGAGGACATGGACAAAGTTGTGCTGAAACGGATTCAAGATGATGCTGCAAATGCTCGCCATATGACACGATCTATTAGAAACACCTGGTACGAATTCGACATCTGAGTATCGACACGAAGCGATATACTCTTGCCGAGCACCTGATAGAGCCCGACATTTTGGTTGGGCTCTCCTTTTTGCGTATATCTAGCCGTTTTCCAACAGTAAACTCGAGTTGGTGTACTTGATTTTGGGCTGTTCAATGGCAACTATGGTTACGGTTCGCAGACTAGACGCCTTGGCGGAGCGGGCGGTAGAGATTCTCGAGGAGGGGAAAAACCGGGAGTACGGGGCCTACGTAGTCGGGGAGTTCGAGGGGCGGATTGGACTTCGAAGGCGGGTTATCTACGAGGTGATCGACCGGTACAGCAGGTTTCCAATTGTGCCCCCGGGGGCACAATTAAGCTGGTCTGATTATCGACGGCTACTGGGTGTAGGCAATCTCATAGCTTCCACTACCAGGCACGGTAGGCGGAGCGTCAGGGGACGGCGGATTTGGGATCGCGTAATGAAAGGCTGGATCACGGAAGAGCACAAAATCCCGCCGAAGACCGGCAGGCGACCCCCCCCGCATCCAGAGGAGAAACCGGTCGCTCGCCGTTCGAAAACCAAACACCACCGCAGAGACGCAGAGTAAGAACCAGATACCTGGAAAGCAAAACACGGGTAGCGGGTATGGCAAAATCAATAGTGAGTTGCCCTTGATGGAACACGACGGCAATGTGGAACAAGGATGATAATCAGAGTCTCGGCCAAGATTAGCAAAAAGATTCACTTTACACCTCAACTGTCTTTGCCTGCCGATTCTAACCCGTTTGCCGATTGGTCCACACACTTGTTTACGGCTGATCGTACCCAATACATTCTGATTACGAACAGTGCTTCTCTGTATTCAATGGTGATGTATGGGAGAGACATCACCACCGATTTTCAGTTTTTGGATCAGATCACAGACTACATGGGTGAATTTATCCGAGACGATGGACACAGGTTTATTTTCGAGAGACTGATCGCCCCCTCAATGGATACGATATCGTTCTCCAAAGCACTCAATCGAGCAGTTACAGGCTCAATGAACGACCTCATTATGCAAGCGAAGATTTATCTGGCTAACCGACCCCTGTCTCCACATGACGTATCGTTACGCTTGAACGATGCTCCGATGTCGTATCTCGACTATGACAGACCTAAAAGGGCTTTTCGATCGCTTAAGATTGACGCTTAGGCGAACGTATATCGTCGTAAGGCAGGAACTTCAAGAAGCACGCAAAGGATATCTTGCGAATTGGACATATTGCCACTTCTTGATGAGTTGAGAGGCATCGCGCGCAACGGACTCGAGTTCGCGGGCAATGACTACGATCGCCAACGATATGAGCGTTTGATCGAGCTGGTGAGCGAGTACTACGGGGCGTCTGTCAGTGTACCGTCAGAAGGGGCGCGTGAGCGGCTCTGTATGGAGTTGGGAGTCGCTACGCCCAAAGTCGGCGCGGATGCAGCCATCTTCGATCAGGAGGGCCGAATCTTGCTCATGCAGCGTTCAGACGATGAGAAATGGTGCCTGCCGTGTGGTTGGGTCGAGCTGAATGAAAGCCCGGCAGAAGCTGCGGTGCGGGAAACACGGGAAGAGACAGGGTTAGAGGTCGAGTGTGTATCTCTAGTGGACGTATTCGCTCGGTTTCCCAGCGAGGAGAATGGCCCGCATTCGATGATCTCAGTTGTCTACTATTGTAGAGTAACTGGCGGTGAGATGCGTCTGTCGAATGAAGGGCTGGATCTTAGATACTGGTTTTATGACAAGGTAGAGAATTGGCACCGCAACCACAGAGACCTCGCGAAATCCGCACACGAGTTCTGGAAGGCACGGGAATCGTAGTCCCGAAGACTTCTGCTATGAATCCTACCCCTTACAATGATGTCAATGCGATACTTCAAATCATTCAATCAGATGTACAGACGACTTTGGGGGATCGCCTTCTTGGCGTGTATCTATTCGGATCGCTCGCAACCGGGATTTCGATCTCCTGCGGAGTGATATCGATTTTGTTGTCGCCACGCAGGAGGAACTTTCAACTGAAACAATCTCCGATCTGAAGGGGATGCACGATCGAATCTCAGCGAGCAGTCTGAAATGGGCGAAGAAGCTGGAGGGTTTCTATGTTCCGCGGCGAGCGCTCAGGCGATATGATCCGCAGGCACGGTATCCCTCGATCGGTGTAGATTGGGAATTCGGCGTGGGGAATCACGGGATTGACTGGGTGATTCACCTCCACGTTCTCCGAGAAAAGGGAGTTTGCTTGGCGGGCCCAGACCCGAAGACGCTAATCGATCCGGTGGGGCCGGACGAACTGCGGGGAGCTGCCAGGGGAACGCTTGGCGAGTGGTGGTCTCCCATGCTTAAGGAACCCACTTTTCTGCGTACCAGTGAGTATCGAGCGTATGCCGTTCTCACGATGTGCAGGGCACTCTATACAGTCCAAAATGGAGAGATTGTCTCAAAGCCGGTTGCCGCAAGATGGGCGATGGAATCTGCTGCTAAGGAGCGAACGAGATTGATCGAAGCGTCTCTATCGTGGCGCAATGAGGAGGAAATAGATCTGGAGCAAACGCTGGACTTTGTTCGCGACACAATTGAACGGTGCATGAGAACCAGTAGATAGGGAGGTGCAGTCTGGCCCCTGCAGAACGAGCAGAAACAGAGAAAACCCGGAGCATCTCCTCCGGGTTTTTCTTTGCCACAAAAAAGGGAACCGGCAGTCGGGGGACGCCGGTTCCCAGTTGAGGGAACGGCGGCAGGTCGGGCCACCGCCATTCTGATCACTGGGATGTATTCGCAAATGGTATGCCAGATCGCATTCCGAACCCGTCGAAATCGTATGGGCCGGATCTGAGGCGGGATATTCACAAGGCCGAGATTCGGGAGGGCCGACAGGCCCGAATCGATACGCGCGGAAATGGCGAATTTGCACCCGTCAGCTGGTTTTTCTCAGCCAGTTTACGTGTTGACAGGTCATGCCAAATGGGCTATCGTGTGCTCAGAGATTGAAATTATCCAGGTTTGTAGCGGTCT
This sequence comes from Candidatus Latescibacterota bacterium, assembly GCA_965248435.1. GTDB lineage: Bacteria > Latescibacterota > UBA2968 > UBA2968 > CBDFJH01. Next base: position 2,309,095 of record OZ252100.1, on the reverse strand, counting down.
TTTCGCGCTGGAGGCGAGATGGAATCGGGGCCTGTGACACGCTTGAGCGAAGTAGCGACAGAGCAGTATGATTGGGGCGCCCTCAAGTGGCTGATGAGTCAGCGGCTGAACGAGGATGCGCAGCAGACCTTCGGGATCGCAACAATCAATCCGGGTTCCCAGAACCCCCCCCATTACCATCCCAACTGCGAAGAGCTTCTTCACGTGCTGTCAGGGCAGTGCGAACACGCGGTGGGAGAGGAGGTCTTCCGCATGGAGGCCGGGGACACGATCCGCGTCCCCAAAGGCGTCGTTCACAACGCAGTGAACACGGGACGGGAACCACTCCGCGCGATCATTTCGTTTTCTGACGGGGATCGGCAGACGGTCTTCCTGGATTCCGAGACTTGAAGGACTTCGCATTGAAGCGATTTCACCCTCCAGGGAAGCTCCCGCTGGATACGCTTTCCAGGCTTCTGAGTCGTTACACGGATGCGGGTGAGCGAGTCCTTGTCGGTCCGAGTATCGGGGAAGACGCAACGGTCATCGAGTTCGGCGAGACCTGTCTGGTCGCGAAGACGGACCCGATTACGTTCGCGACGGACGAAATCGGGTTTTATGCGATCCACGTGAATGCGAACGACCTCGCGACGATGGGTGCTCGTCCCAGGTGGTTTCTGGCCACGTTGCTGTTGCCGGAAGGGCGAACCGATGATCCGCAGATCGAAGCGATTTTTGAGTCGATCCATTCCGCCGCACGTGAGATCGATGTCTCCTTCTGCGGGGGGCACACGGAGATCACGGTGGGACTCGATCGTCCGATCGTGATCGGTCAGATGCTGGGGGAGGTCGGCCGGGAAGATCTCGTCCGGTCCTCCGGACTCGAAGTGGGGGACCGTCTTTTGATGACCAAAGGACTGGGGGTGGAAGCCACGGCCATCCTGGCCAGGGAGATTGCGGTTGTGCTTGCCGAGAAGGGAATCGACGCTGAGACACTGGCCCGTGCCCGGAACTACCTCCACGATCCCGGGATCAGCATTTTGCAAGAGGCCCGAATCGCCTGCGACTCAGCGCGAGTGCACGCCATGCACGACCCGACCGAAGGCGGCGTGGCCACGGCACTCCGTGAACTGGCGACGGCTTCGGACGTCGGTCTCTCACTGGAGGCCGAGGCGCTGTTCGCCTCAGACGAGACGCGCCGGCTATGTGCCGTATGTGGACTCGATCCTCTGGGCGTGATATCCTCCGGGGCGCTGCTGATTGGCGTTGCCGAAGCCGATGCGGATCAGGTGAGGGACGCCATCCGCGCCGAGGGCATCCGATGCGAGATAATTGGCCGCGTGGAGGATCGGAGCTTCGGACTGAAGGTCGCCCGGGACGGCTCACTGATCGATTTGCCGACTTTCGAACGTGACGAAATCACCAAGGTGATGTAGAAGACGTGTCTCAATTGCGATTGCGGATCTGGGATTGCGGATATGACCCACCCCGCCCGACTCCGTCGGGCACCCCTCCCGGGAGGGGATCTTGGTGACCTTCCCTCCTACCCGGATGAAATACGAAAAGTCCCCTCCTTGGAGGGGATTTAGGGGTGGGTCGGAACCGGTGACGTGTTTCGTGGCTTCCGAAATCAGTCGACTGATAGAGGTTAGGTTGTGTTAAAGGGCGTGATTCTCGATATGGACGGTACGGTGACCGTCCCCTACATCGACTGGAAGGCGCTTCGGGAGAAGATCGGGGCGGTCCCGGAGCGGACGATCCTCGAACACATCGACAGCCTTCCGTCCGAGCGCTCGGCATGGGCGAATGAGGAGCTGAGGAAGACCGAGCGAGAAGCCGCCGAGCGGGCAGCGCCGAACGAGGGGCTGAATGAGCTGGTGGATTACCTGCGTTCGAAGGGGATCGGGATCGCGCTCGTGACGAACAACCATAAAGAGGCGATGCAAACGGTGATCCGAAGGTTCGGTTTGGAATTCGATGTAGCACTCAGCAGGGACGACGGAGAACTCAAACCCTCTGGGGATCTGATCGAGAAGGCGCTCCAGGCGCTTGGCGTCCAGCCGGAAGAGGCGACCAAGATCGGAGACAGTCGATACGACGTCGAGGCCTGTCGTCGCACGGGAGTGAGATGTATCTACCTGACGAACGGGAAGCCGACGCTCGATCACACGCCATCGGCGGAGGGTTTGGGGGAGGTCTTGCAGCTGCTGCAGACTGACGGTTCATAACGGGTCTCGCGATGCGCTGCCTTTGAACGATCTTGTGTAGAACCGCGAAAATGCCTATGATTTATGGGTGCATTTGGCCGATTCTGGATACTCTGAGAGATCGATATGGAACCCTTCAGCTTTTTTTCTCCAACCCGCCTGATCTCAGGCCGAGGTGCGGTGGCAGAAACGCCCGGTGCCCTGGCTAAAAAAGGTCTTAAAAAGCCACTCGTGGTGACCGATCAGGGGCTCGTCGAGGCGGGTCTTGTGGGACGGCTCACCTCGCTTCTGGATTCGGAGGGGGTCGCGTCTGCCGTATACGATGGGGTGGAGGCCAACCCGCCCGTTCGCGTGGTGCACGCCTGTGCGGAGCGCTACGAGGCCGAGGGGTGTGACTGCCTGATCGCGCTGGGCGGCGGGAGCTCGATGGACACGGCCAAGGGAGCGGCCGTCATCATCGTTAACGGCGGCCGCGTCGAAGATTACTTCTGGCCCAAAAAGGTAAGGGAACGCGGTCCGTTTTTGCTCTGTGTGCCTACGACTTACGGGACAGGCAGTGAGGTCACGCCATTCGCTGTCATTACAGACGAGAATCTTTACAAGGCCGCCGTGATAGGACCGGAAATCCTTCCCGATCTGGGTATCCTGGACTCGGATATGGCGGTGGCGCTGCCTCTGCCGGTCGCCGCGGCGACCGGTATGGATGCGCTGACTCACGCGGTGGAATCTTACGTCTCTCTTGCGGCCAACCCGATTTCTCAGGGGCTGGCGCTTCACGCGATCTCGCTGATTTCGGACTACCTTGGACAAGCGGCCTCGAGCGATTCCAACCACGGGGCCACGCAGCGGATGCTGATCGCAAGCACGATGGCGGGAATGGCCTTTTCGCAGACCCGGCTCGGAAACGTTCACGCTATGTCTCACCCCGTGAGCGGACACTTCGGGGTCCCGCACGGTGTGGCCAATGCTATCCTGTTGCCCCGGGTGATGGCGTTCAACCTGATCGCCTGCCCTGAAGCGTTTGCCGAGATCGCTGCGGCGATGGGGGTGGACGTCGAAGGGTTGACGCCTATGGAGGCCGCGTCGTGCGCCGTGGAGGCGGTTGAGGCGCTGGAGCGCGACGTCGAGATTCCCGAACGCCTGACCGAGGTCGGTGTCAAGGTCGAACAGATCCCGATTCTTGCTGAAGACGCCATGAAAAGCGGCAACATCAAAGTGAATCCCCGTAAGACCACCCTGAATGATGTGATCGATCTTTACGAAGCATCCACGTAGCGCGTGATCCCAAAGTCTCAGGAGGCTCATTCATGGAATACCCGGAAATGTTCCGTGTCCGCCAGATTCTGGACGCCCCGACCCTGAGCGACGTCCCCCAGGCGGTGCGTGATGAGATTAAAACGATTCGGCCCGGCCAGAAGATCCATTCGGGAGACTCCGTCGCGCTTGCGGTGGGCAGCCGGGGGATCGCGAACATCGACACGATCGTCAAGACCGTGGTCGAGGAAGTGCAGGCCCTGGGCGCGCAGCCCTACATCGTGCCGGCGATGGGCAGCCACGGGGGCGGAACAGCGGTGGGCCAGATCGATGTGCTTGCCGGTTACGGGATCACGGAAGGCACGATGGGAATCCCAATCCGCTCCTCGATGGAGGTCATCCAGATCGATACGACGGACTTCGGGGTGCCGGTCTACTTCGACAAGAACGCTTCCGAGGCGGACCACGTCGTCGTGATCAACCGCGTCAAACCGCACACCGGATTCGCAGGTGAGATAGAGAGCGGACTGATGAAGATGATGCTCATCGGCCTGGGAAAGCACAAAGGCGCACTCGTCTATCACCGGGCCATCATTCACCATTCTTTCGATAAGATCGTGCGAATCGTCGGCAGGATCGTCAGAGAGAAGATGCCGATCGCGTTCGGCGTGGCGATTCTGGAAAACGGCTACGACGAGACTGCACAGATCACCGTGCTGGACTCGGATGACTTTGAGGAGGGAGAGAAGGAACTTCAGAAGCAGGCCAAGGTCTGGTGTCCCAAGCTGCCGTTCGAAGAAGCCGATCTACTGATTATCGACGAGATGGGCAAGAACATCAGCGGTACAGGCATGGACACGAATGTGATCGGTCGTAAACGGAATGACAGGACTGCCCTGGGGGATGAGCGGCCGCGATTACTGCGCATCTTCGTGCGAGACTTGACCGAAGCGACCCACGGCAACGCGACCGGCATCGGTCTCGCGGAGTTCACGACCGATCGGCTGGTGGGCAAGATGGACAAAAACGCGACCTATATCAATGCGATGACGGGTCAACACGTTTCTGCCGCCTCTACGCCGATGCACTATCCGACCGACAGAGAAGTGCTTGAGGTTGCGCTGCGGTCGATCGGCCTCGTGGAACCGCACGAGGCGAAGGTCCTCTGGATCCGGAATACGCTCGACCTGGGGGAGATCGAGGCGTCCATTTCCTATCTGGCGGAGACGGAGCAGCGTTCCGATCTCGAAGTGATGAGCGAGCCCCGGCCGCTCGACGTCGGGCCGGACGGCAACCTGCCTCCGCAGGAGGCGTTTGGCCAGCTTGTCGGTGAAGTAGTGGCTTGATACAGGTCCGAAACCTCCGATTTTCATACGATCCAGACGGCGCGCGCGCCGAGGTGCTGAAGGGGATCGACCTTTCGCTCCGCGAAGGCGAGTGGGTCGCCCTGATCGGCGCGAACGGCTCCGGGAAGACGACGTTCCTGCGCTGTTTGAATGGGCTGCTCAGGCCGACCCGGGGCGATGTTCTGGTAGACGGGCTGTCGGTTCAGGATGCGGTGCAGGCGGTAAGGCGCCGCGTCGGGATGGTCTTCCAGAACCCTGACGACCAGATCGTCTCCGCTCAAGTGGAACGTGAGGTCGCCTTCGGCCTTGAAAATCTCGGCGTAGCGACGGACGCGATGCAGATGCGGGTGGACGAGGTCCTGGAGCGGTTCGGCCTCCTTCAGGACCGTAAGCATCCTCCTCACCTGCTGTCCGGCGGCGAACGCCAGCGGCTGGCCATTGCATCTGTTGTGGCCATGCGCCCTCGCTACCTTCTCCTGGATGAGCCGACTGCGCTTCTGGATCCGGCGGCGCGGATCGCGCTCCGGGAGCTCTTAAAGGATCTGCATCGATCGGGCGAAGTCACGCCTCTGCTGGTCACGCAGGATCCCGAAGAAGCCCTCTTCGCAGACCGAATTCTGGTGTTTGACCGTGGCCGTGTCGCAGCGGATGGCTCGCCGGCCGAGGTCTACGGCCGGGTTGACACCCTCAGGAAGATGGGGCTGGCCCCACCCACAGCGGCGGAGATCGCGTTCCAGACCGGTCTCCCTCCCCCGATCCCGCTATCTGCCGATGACCTCCTTGGTCAACTCCCCGAGCCTCCTCCTGAACCTCTTCCTCAGCAGACGGTGTCTCCGCCGCTTCCTTCTCGTTCCCCCGTAGTCAGCGCTCGAAAGCTCTGCCACGTCTACAATCCGGGACTCTCCACGTCGTGTCCGGCCGTCGTCGATCTGGATTTGGATGTTGCCGAGGGTAGTCTGTTCTGTCTGATCGGACCCAGCGGATCCGGAAAGTCGACGCTTCTCCAACACCTGAATGGCCTGCTCTTGCCAACGTCGGGCGAACTGACCGTTTGTGGTGTGGAAGTAGGAAAGACGAAAGATCTGAGCCCGTTGAGGCGTCGCGTCGCGCTTCTGTTCCAGTTCCCCGAGGCCCAGCTCTTCGCGGAGACGGTCTACGATGACGTCGCGTTCGGACCCTGCAATCTGGCGCTTGATGACATCGACGCGAGGGTACGACAGGCCTTGATCGACGTGGGCCTCCAGCCCGATGCGTTTTTGGAAAGATCCCCTTTCGCGCTCAGTTCTGGTGAAAAGCGGCGTGTCGCCACGGCCGGGGTGTTAGCGATGCGTCCCGACGTGCTCGTGCTGGACGAACCGACCGCCGGGCTTGACCCTGCAGGGGCCGAGGAGGTTGAAGATTTGCTGCGTGCATTGCAGTCGCAGGGGAGCACGGTGATCCTGGTCTCTCACGACATGGGGCTTGTTTCTCGGCTGGGGGAACGGGTCGCGGCGCTTGACGGGGGACGGCTCGCGTTCGAAGCTGATACTCGGGCCGCCTTCGCGGACCGGGACCGGCTGCGCGGACTTTCCCTGGATTGGCCAGAAGCCATCGCCATCGCGGACAGCCTTCGGAGGCACGGTTGGCCGATTCCAGAAGATGTCCTGACGGCGGATGGCGTCGGTCGTTCCCTCAGAGGCTTTTTGAAGAGATCTTGAACGGCCGTCCGTGGAGAAATCTTCACCGATCCTCTTGACAGTGTTCGATCCCCCGGGTAACTTGTCGCTCGAACGAAGCGTCATGTGTTTGCTGAGAAAGATCATTTGATGGGATCGTCGGAGAAGACAGAGAACGGCTTGCTGCTGCGAAACGGCCGCATCCTGGATCCAGCGAACGGCGTAGATCGGAAGGCAGATCTTCTGATTCAGGAGGGCCACGTTTCGCGCGTCGCGGCGGAGATTGAAGCGCCTTCGGGTTGTGAAACGGCGGATGTCACGGGCAGTCTGGTGGTTCCAGGGCTGATCGACGCGCACGTGCACCTGCGGGACCCCGGGTTTCCGGACAAGGAGACGCTCGAAACGGGCTGCCGCGCAGCGGCTGCAGGGGGATTCACGTCTGTTGCCTGTATGCCCAACACGGATCCGCCCGCCGATTCGCCCCAAATCATCCGGGAGATTGTAGAGAAAGCTCTATCGGCCGACGCGCGCGTCTATCCGGTTGCGTGTGCCACCCGAAATTTGGATGGCAAAGAGATTACGGATACCGAAGCGCTTCTGGAGGCCGGGGCGGTCGGGTTTTCGGACGACGGACTGCCGATCCCCGAACCGCCGATGCGGGAACTCCTCAAACGATCTGAAGCGCTCGGCTTTTTCGTCTGTCCTCACTGCGAACTTCTCGAGCTCACGCGAGGCGGGCACATGCACGAGGGCATCGTCTCCCGGGAACTTGGAATCGAGGGGATGCCGTCGGAGGGGGAAGCCGGAATGGTGGAGCGGGATATAAATCTCGTTCGTGAGGTGGGCGGTCGGCTGCACATCCTCCACGTCAGCGCGCGGAGATCTGTGGATCTGGTGCGGGATGCCAAACGAGAGGGCCTTTCGGTAACGTGTGAGGCGATGCCCCACCACTTTACGCTCACGGACGAAGATGTACGCGTTTACGGAACCGCGGCGAAGATGAGTCCGCCGCTGCGAAGCGCCGATGACCGTGAAGCCGTGCTGGAAGGTCTCGCGGATGGGACGGTCGATATGATCGCAACGGACCACGCCCCCCATGCGAGCCAGGAGAAGCTCCGGGCATTTTCTGAAGCCCCGAACGGTATCCTCGGTCTCGAGACGGCGGTGGGGCTCGTGTTCAAGATGTTGATCCAACCCGGCGTGCTCTCCCTCAGCGATGCCATCTCGAAGCTTACGGTTGCTCCGGCCCGCCTGCTCGGATCGAGCGATGCGACGCTGTCGTCGGGCGTGCGCGCGGACGTGACGGTGATCGATCCCTCGAAGACTTGGACCGTCGATGCCCTCCAATCCCGTTCAAAGTCGCGCAATACGCCTTTTCACGGTTGGTCCTTGCAGGGACAGGTCATGTACACAGTACTTGGAGGACGAGTCACCTTCCGGCACGAGGACTAGCATCGAGACAAGCCGAGGGGGTTTAGTACCGGGTACCGGGAAGACAAACACGGGTACCGGGCTAGAAACAATAGTGGGGCGGGGCGAACCTTGTGCTCGACCGGAAAGATAAACCAGGTCTGCAACCGATTGCTTATTTTGGATTGAAAGGCGTTCCGCGATGAAAGCGATGCTGGCCCTGGAAGACGGGACGATTTATGAAGGCAGTTCGGTCGGCGCGCCGGGTGAATGTTATGGAGAGGTCGTGTTCAACACGAGCATGACGGGCTATCAGGAGATCCTCACGGATCCGTCTTACAAGGGACAGATCGTGACGATGACCTACCCACTGATCGGAAATTACGGCGTGAACACGGCGGATGTGGAATCGCATGGCCCTCAGGTGGAAGGATTCGTGATGAAGGAGCATTGCCCGGTGCCGAGCAACTGGCGGTCTTGTGAATCACTTGGAGACTATCTTGCTCGCCACGGCATTCCGGGCATTCAGGGGATCGATACCCGAGCCCTGACCCGTCACATTCGAAACCAGGGCGCGATGAAGAGTGTGCTTTCTACGGAAGACCTGGATCCTGAGAGTTTGATCGCGAAGGCAAAGGCCTCTCCCGGCCTTGTCGGGAAGGACCTCGTCAGCGAGGTGACCTGCCGGGAACCCTATCACTGGACCGAAGGGCTCTACGATGTTCTGAAGGACGAGGCGAGCCGAATCCAGAGCAGGGCCAGGTTCAAGGTGGCCGCTTACGATTTCGGCATTAAACAGAACATCCTAAGACACCTGGTGGAGCGGGGATGCGACGTTACTGTCTTTCCAGCGGATGCGCCCCCGGAACAGCTGCTGGAGATCGATCCGGATGGCGTCTTTCTTTCGAATGGCCCGGGGGACCCGGACCCGGTGACGTATGCGATTGAAAACACGAGGAAACTACTTCAGGAACGGCCGACGTTCGGGATCTGCCTGGGGCACGAGTTCCTGGGCCTTGCACTCGGAGGCCAGATTTACAAGATGAAATTCGGACACCGCGGCGCGAACCAGCCCGTGAAGCGACTATCCACCGGAAAGGTGGAGATCACCACCCAGAATCACGGGTTTGCGCTCGATCTGGGTTCGATCGACGAGGATGTCGTCGAACTGACGCACATCAATTTGAACGACGACACGGTCGAAGGCCTGCGTCACAAGGAACTTCCCGTGCTCGGCGTACAGTATCACCCCGAAGCTTCGGCTGGCCCTCACGATGCTGCCTACCTTTTTGATGAATTCATTGAGCTGATGAAGCGAGGATGAAGCCGTGGATCGTCGTTCGTGGATTCAAATTCAGCGCACAAAAAGGAAGTCGGCCGAAGTCTGAGCAGCGGAGTTTTGAAAGCCGAATGCTGAGCGACGATTTGGGTTTTGCCTGTCCTGGGACGGCTTTCAAAACTCCTGAGATCGTGGATCGTAATCGTAAGATCGGTGAATTAAATCCTCTAAGATAGTGGGAACACAGGCACTTGCCGGGCGTCTTTTAAGAGAAGGAGCCGGTTGAGTGGCTCTGTGGCGTTGCTTGACATTCCTGTGAAATTGTGGTACGTTTTATCGTCATACAATGGAAAGAGGTGATCGCATCGTGCCCAAAATGATCCTGGTTTTTCTGCTTAATTTGGTCCTTTCCGCCTCCCTGGCAGAGGCGAAAGTGGGTATTCAGACGGAGCCGCTGTCGGAGTCTGCCTCGATGATGACACAGGGGGTTGGCTCGCTCCAGCTGGATCCGGTTGCAGGGTTCAAGGGGTTCCTGGATCCGAATCGGTTCAAGATTCGCCATACGGTGGGCGTCTCCTTCCAGTCGGGCGCGCGGAGCGGAATGAATCAGTATTATCTGAACACGATGACTTACAAGGCGGCCAAGCCCCTGACCATACAGGCGCAGGTCGGGGTTCAGAACCAGTTGTATGGGGGGAAGCCTGCCTTCGGATCGAGTCGTGCTGAGCAGACGAAAATCATTGTGCCCCACGTGGGCATCTTGTATCAGCCCAAATCCAATATTTTGATCGAGCTCCATTTCAGCAATGTCCCCAGCTACGGCTACTGGGGCATGAGATACTAACTGGAGGAGTTGGGAGGGCGAACAGGATTGCGAGCAAGTTCGCGGCCGGGTTGTCACTTCTAGCGGGACATCTTCGCGGTGGAATTCCGTGCGATGTCCCGCTCTGCTTTGTGTCTGAACAATGATTCGCCGAATCTGGATATTTGGTCCACTTATCGCAGCGGCGTTTTTTTTCGGATATTCATTCCGGCTGCACCGAGAGACCACCCCGTCTCCACCCGAACCGCGAGGAGGCAAGGAGATTCACGTGGAGGTGCGGAATGGGTGCGGAACGGATGGTGTGGCACGCCAGGTGGGCAGATACCTCCGCGCGATCGGATTTGACGTGATGACTGTGGACAACGCCGAAAGTTTCAACTATCCCGAGACCCTTGTAATCGATCGAGTGGGGAATCCGGAATACGCGAGACGGGTAGCAGAAGCTCTCGGGACACGGAATCAGATCCAGCAGATTATTCCCGACCCTTTCAGAATCGAGCAGGTTACCGTCATCGTCGGCAGAGACTACAAACGACTGACGCTGCCTCAATCCCAATGAAGCAACCCAAAACAAAATCTAAAGACTCGAGCAGGGGGGTCCTGGATCGCTGCATCGAGCACCTCCAGGCCAAGAAGGGAGAGGACATCCTGGTCCTCAACCTGACGGGGGCCGCGGACTTTACAGATTTCTTCCTGATCTGCACGGGGAACTCGGACACGCACGTCAAGGCGCTCGCGGACGGATTGATAGAGGGAATGAAGGAGGCCGGTTACCGACCCTGGCAAACCGAGGGGATCGAGACCCGAAAGTGGGTGCTTTTCGACTTTGTCGATGTAGTGGTACATATCTTCCAGTCCAGCTCCCGGGCGTTCTACAGACTCGAGCGCCTTTGGGGCGATGTGCCTATCGAAAGGATCGAGGAGGACGCCTCCCTTCTCCAGACAGAGCAGCCTTAACCTTCCGTATAAAGGACTCCTCATGCCTGTTGCGACGCTCGTCTGGAATGAAGGCGCTTTGCGTCTTATCGATCAGACGAAGCTCCCCGAGGATGAAGTCTACATCGAATGTAAAGACGTGGAGACGGTCGCTGAAGCGATCGAAAGCCTCAGAGTACGCGGAGCACCCGCGATCGGTGTTGCAGCGGCCTACGGCGTCGTGATTGCGGCGCAGGAGGCGATTGCCGGGGGGGGTGAGCCGGCCGGGCAAATCCGGGCGGGGATCAAGCGGCTCTCCGAAACGCGTCCGACCGCGGTCAATCTGTTCTGGGCGCTCAGCCGAATGGAGAGGGTTCTGGAGGGATGTCTTGAATCCACCGCAGAAGAGATCAGGGATTGTCTTCTGAATGAAGCCCAACAGATCTACGGGGAGGACCGGAAGGTGTGCCGCGAAATCGGCCGGAACGGCGCGCAGCTCCTCGGGGATAAGGCAACCGTTTTGACACACTGCAATGCAGGCGGCCTGGCCACAGCAGACTACGGCACGGCGCTCGCCGTGATCTACGCTGCGCTGGAAGGCGGCAAGCAGGTCGCCGTGTTCGCCGACGAGACCCGGCCGCTGCTTCAGGGGTCGCGGTTGACTGCCTGGGAGCTACAGCAGAACGGGGTGGATGTGACCGTAATTTGTGACAATATGGCTGGCACGGTGCTTCGGCAGAGGCGCATCGACGCGATCATCGTGGGCGCGGACCGGATCGCTGCGAACGGGGACGTCGCGAACAAGATCGGGACCTATGGCCTGTCCATCCTGGCCCGGGAGCACGACGTCCCGTTCTACGTCGCGGCCCCGCTCTCTACGATCGATATGTCGCTTCCTGACGGCGAGGAGATCCCGATCGAGGAGCGCAAACCGGAGGAGATTACGAGGGGACTTGGCCGATTGACCGTGCCGGAGGGCGTGAAGGTCTACAATCCGGCGTTCGATGTGACGCCAAGCGAGTTCGTGACGTCGATTATCACGGAAAAGGGCGTCGCGAGTGCTCCCTATGAAGCGGTATTTCGGGCATGGTTTGATGAGATTCAAACGGAACGCCCGGATACCGTCCCCGGATAATATCCTTCCTTTATCCGACCCGTCTTATCCTCTTCCTCCCAACTGATTACTTTCTGAATCCCTGATTACAGGGTGAGTTGAGTCGCTTAAAGGCCCTCACCCTGCCTCGCGGAGTTTACCCTGAGCCTGCCGAAGGGCTCGGCATCCCCCGGATCCCCGGATCAAGGTCCGGGGCAGGCAAGTCCGGGGCAGGCCTCTCCCATAAATGAGAGAGGGAAATACGTTCTGATTGGCCTGCTTCCCTCTCCTGCGTGCGGGAGAGGGGGTGAGGGCCTACTCGCTTTGTAGTCCATTCACACAATTACGAAGCGGCTCGCCCAGCAAGGCTCGGCGGCATTCTCCGGGGGCCTTCGTTCGATAGGAAGTCACCTTCCTTCATCATTCGACATTCTGCGGTTCGATATTCGTCATTCGATCTACCCTATGAGGCTCTGTGTCTTCCTCAGAGCGGGAAGTCGACCCTACAGCTGTAGGATTCGATTCTGGACTTCCTCTATTTCATTTTCCGGCACATTTCCGGAGTCCTCCATTCCTTGCTCGATGAATCCGCGGACCCGCTCAGAGACGTTTTCAAAGATCTTTCTCTTTACATCATCACTGGCCTGCTTCAGGGCGATCGCCAGATCCTTTGTGTCGACCTTGCACAGCCAGTTCTGCATCTCTTCATCACTCAGGTGGGCCAGATCGTCAAAGGCTTTCATGGCAGATTCTCCTCTAACTCCTTGGTGATGTTGGGCGCGGGCGGGTGTGTATGATGCGTGCAAAAATGGCACAAGTCAAGGATGCGCTTCGCCAGACGCAGCCCTTTCCTGTTGATCATCAGGGTTGGAGATGCTACTTTGAGTGGAATTATTCGGATGAAGGTAACAAGGAGGAGCCCATGGCCCCGAAGAGCCACATCGCCCTTGAGCCGGGAGTCAAGGTCGCAGTACAGATGCCGCCCGAGCCGACCGAGGCGGAACTGCAGTTTGCGCAGCAGATGGGTGTGAAATACACCGTACTGTGGGGCGGCGTAAAGGAGGCGACCTACGACTACTACATGGGCAGGCGGGAGGTGTTCGAGGCGGCAGGCATCCAGATCTATGGCGCCAGCCACGGTGTGAGTGATATGGACGCGATCATTCTGAACCTCCCGAACCGGGATGAGCGGATCGAGGACTACAAGCGAAATCTGGGGGAGCTGGGCAGGGCGGGAATTCCTTATACGACCCATTCGCACGTGGCGAACGGGGTCTGGTGCACGCCGAATGAGCAGACACGCGGCGGTGCGCCGGCCCGGGCGTTCGACGAGACGAGGCTGGGGGAGGCGATCGGCCTGGACGGGAAGCCCAAGCAGGAGGGCTTGTCACACGGCCGGACGTATTCCGAAGCAGAGCTCTGGGACAATTATGAGTATTTCGTCAAACAGATCAGGCCTGCGGCGGAAGATGCGGGCGTGATGGTCGGGATTCACCCTGACGATCCGCCGGGGATCGAGCTGGGCGGAATTCCGCGGAATATCTTCAGCAGCTTTGATGGGTTTAAGCGGGCGCTGGAAGTCGCGGACAGCCCGAACATCGGGATGTGCCTTTGCACGGGGTGCTGGCTCGAGGGTGGCGAGAGGATGGGGAAAGACGTCATAGAGACAGTAAAATATTTCGGTGCGCAGGGGAAGATCTTCGAGGTCCATTTCCGCACGGTGAACCAACCCCTGCCGCATTTCACCGAGGCGTTTATCGACGACGGGTATTACGACATGTACAAGGCCGTGAAGGCGCTGACGGAGATGGGATTCAAAGGCGTGCTGATCCCGGACCACATCCCCCTGATGGCCGGGGACCCGCGCGTCGGGACCGCCTATTCGATAGCCTATATGAAGGCGATGCAGCGGCGAGCCGCTGAAGAAGTAGGCGTGGTTTAATGTTGTTCCGGGATCGGACCTAACCCCCCCGACCCCCCTTCCCTGAAGGGAAGGGGGGAGCCGTGAGGATCATAGTGAGCTTTCTAAGGAAGCAGGAAGTTGAATACCTCATGATAGATGACCGCTACCTTCCCTCCCCTTTAGGGGAGGACCGAGGGAGGGGTCCTTTTCGAACGGACATTTGACGAGCTATGAATAAAAAGGCCACCGCTTTCGCGCTGATCGGAGACCGGTATCACAACTCCGACTACATTCGCACAGGGCTGAAGAAGACGCTGGTGAAGGACCTGGGCCTGAGCATCGACTTCACCGAAGAGGTTACACTCCTCAACGCGGACACGCTGAGTGATTACACGCTGCTGATCATTTTTCGAGACCCTTTTATCTGGCCGGAAGGTTACGGCGAGAAGGCGTTGACGTACTCGCGCGGCGGCGAAACCGTTTCGATCGTCAGCGAACCGCCGGTGACCGCGCGCGAAGCGAAGCGCGTGGTCTGGATCACCCCGGAACAGGGTGAGGCGGTCAAGACATTCGTGTCAAACGGAGGATCGGCACTGTTGTATCACAACACGACTTACACCGCGGCGGAGGATGATGCGTTTCGAGATGTCCTGGGCGCCGTGACTCAGGGTCACACTGCGACCAGACCCTATAAAGTTGAAATCACAAACCAAGACCACCCGATCACTCGGGGTGTCCGCGATTTCGTCGTTACCGACGAGCAGCATTTTATGACCTATGAGAAAGACCCGAAGCACCTGTTCATGCGGAGCGTGAATGAGGACGGCTTGACCCACAAGGATCTCGGTACGACGTGCGAAGCGGGCTGGGCTTACGATTACGGGCAGGGCCGTGTCTGCTACCTGGCCCCGGGGCATACCATCGCCGCACTGTGGAATCCCGAATACGAAAAGATCCAGCAGAACGCCGTACGCTGGCTATTCAGAGAGATTTGACGGAACCAATATCAAACCAGGAGGAATCATGAGCGACGCTGTACTGGTTACAGGAAGCGGCACCGGGTTCGGGCAGTTGACGACACAGAGTCTGCTCGAAGCGGGGTATACGGTTTTCGCGACGATGCGGGAGCCGGAAGGCAGGAACGCGCCTCGCGCCGAGGAACTCAAGACCTTCGCGGAAGGAAAGAAGGGCGCGCTGCACGTGCTGGAACTGGATGTCACAGACGACGCCTCGACCGAATCGGCTGTTGCGCAGGCGCTGGAACTGGCCGACTCCATCGACGTTGTGGTCAACAACGCCGGATACGGAATCGGCGGCTTTACCGAGGCTGCGACGATGGCGCAGTTCGAGAAGATCTTCGAGGTGAACGTCTTTGAGATTCAACGGTTGAATCGTGCCGTGCTGCCGAGCATGCGTGAACAGGGCTCCGGCCTGCTGGTCCACGTCTCCAGCATCATGGGCAGGATCGTGATCCCGTTTTCAGGACCTTACACGGCGTCAAAATTCGCCCTCGAGGGGCTGGCCGAGAGCTACCGGTACGAGCTTTCCGGCGCTGGAATCGATGTGGTGATCGTAGAGCCGGGAGGATTCAAGACCTCGTTTCTGTCGAATATGGAGATGGTGGCAGACGAAGCGAGGGTGGCCAGCTACGGAGAGCTTGGGAAGATCCCTGAGCAGATGTGGGGTGGATTTAGCGAAGCCCTCGGGGGAGACGACGCCCCGGATGCGCAGCTGGTCGCGGATGCGATTCTAAACGTGGTTCAAACCCCAGCGGGAAAGCGGCCACTGCGCACCGTTGTGGATCCGCTTCTGGGAGGCGAAGGGCCGACGGCGATCAATCAGACGACGGACGAGATTCAGGCTCAACTCTTGAATGGAATGGAAATGGGGGACCTCGTGGCTGTGAAGGGGGTGTGAATTTCGGTCACGGACTCGGTGGTTCCGACAGATTGCAAATGCCACGGGCAGCCCAGCTGCCTGTGGCATTCGTTTTGCACTGCCCTTTTAGTGTGGAAATAAATTTCCACGCTGGAACAGCGAGTAGTCCGGACAAGCCGGACTACTCGAGATCCAATTGTTTCAATGTCAAAGGCTCACACAGAAGCGAGTCCGACGAAGGAGGACTTCATGAATCTGCAGCGCGGGAATTCATTCCCGCGCTGAGGGCTGCCGGTCTTTTCGCACGATGATCCCATTGAGGTGATCCAGCCTGCGGCCCTCGCCGGCAGCAAACGTGTCCGTGGTATTTTTTCTTGCACCGCCGTTCGCGTGGAAATAAATTTCCACGCTGGAACAGCGAGAAGTCCGGACAAGCCGGACTATTCAATGGCCCATTGTCTTCATGTCAAAGGCTCACACAGAACTATTTTATCACCTGGTCTGGTCGACGTGGAGAAGGCACCCATTCATCGCTCGACAGCTCCAGGAGAAGCTTTATAAATATGTCGTTCACAAATGCTGGGAATACGGATATCGACTGTTCGCGGTGAACGGGATGGAGGACCATTTACATATCGTTATCAGACTGGGCCCTACCATATCGGTATCTGAGGTGGTTCAAAAGCTGAAGGGCTCTACATCTCACTTCTGTAACAGCCAACTCGATCTGGAAACCGTCTTTAGGTGGCAAGGGGGCTATGCAGCACTGACGTTCGGAAAAAGGGACCTTCAAAGGATCGTGGCCTACGTTCATAGGCAAAAGCAACGGCACCAGAAAGGAAATGTCCAGCCAGCTTTTGAGAATGTTGCTTCGGATTAGTTTAGAAGCGAGTCCGACGAAGGAGGACTTCATGCATCTGCAGCGCGGGAATTTATTCCCGCGCTGACCGGCGCAACATAATCCACGAAGATCGGACTGCTCCAGGCCATCTCCATATCTGTCTGGACGACGCGTACCCAGTAAGGATTGATCCCAGGATCGGGCGATTCATCTCTAAAGGTGAATTCCGCCGTCTCCGTTCCCCCCGCCCCAGGCGCAAACGAGACGGTGACCTTGCGGTCCAACTCGCCGATTTCGACCTCTTTCGGCCCCGCCGCAAGTTCCTGGAGGCTTACGCTGAATGCGACGTTCTCCGCAGGGATCGACGACATCGAAGTAAACAGGGATGTGTCGATCACAATTTCCAGTTCGGCATCCCCATTTCCATCCAGCTCCAGGATCATTCCGCTCCGATATCCGCACGTTATGGAGTGCCAGCTCAGACCGTCCTCTTTCTCGTCCAGAATATGAGAACGCGGACTGTCGAAGCGCACCTTTTCCACAGACGCGATCTTCCGTCCCGCCACATTCAAACACCCGTCCCATACCGCTGCCGAGTAACTGCTCTTCTGACTGGCCCCTTCCCACAGGATGCGCACGCGATTGTCTGAGCGCGGCGTCGATATGGTGTGGCTGTAGATTTTCTCCAATCCGCGGAACAGTTCGACCGATTCCAGAGGCGCGGTGCCGGTCACACCGACCGAAATCTCCGGATTGGATGTTGTCGTATATTCCTCACCCATCGGGTGGCCGTCTGCTTCCGTGTGTAAGAGGATCCTGACGCCCGTCGTCCCATAGCAGCGGCGGGCCCTGAGCGCCTCGAGCAGGCCGTCAACCGTCAGTTCCCTCGCGTAGACACCGGCCAAACCGGACTTGGCGTAACGCCTCAATTGGTAGCCGGGACGATCCCCGCCTGGCCTCCCGGTAAAGCTGTCACTCCCGCCGAGAAACCCGACCTTGTAACGACGCTCCAGCGCCTCCTTCAGGAACCACTCGAACGAGCCGTGGGTTGAGGTCACCTCGATGGCCGGTTCCAGGGTTGGCTCGTGGTAGCTCAGGTCCGAGGCGACACCGCCGACGTGAGGCGTGATGATCACATCGGCCATCCGATAGTTGCGATAGAGATCGAGGATGTGATAGAGGTCGGTGTCCGCGTCTGATTTGTCTTCCAGCCTGGAGTGGTCACAGCGGTGAATGGGCTGGTCCTGTCGCCTGAAGAAGACGTTGTGATGACCGCCTCGCTCTGACGGCGGGGACCACTCATACCCGGGCACGGGGACGAACCGGCCGGCCTCATAGAGTTCTCTCTCGGTCCGCTGCTGCAGCGCCCAGTCATCCGTCGAGATGGCGTGATCATTGCGCTGGTAGCCGGCGAAGCTGACCCCTGCGATGTCCCTGGCGTATCGGAAGAAGTCGGGGATCTTCTCGGCCAGGGTGACCTGGCCGCCGTGAAAGTCGCCCCAGAAGAGGCCATACTCGCCGGGCTGCTCGGCGCATTCGATCGGGTTGCTGCTTGCCGTGAACGCGCGGTCGGCCGTGGTGATCCTGAACATTCCAGCTCGCGAGGCGGTGCAGCCGTCGACCCATCGCACGCCGTTATCTTCGGCGTTGAAGGTCAGGCTTTTCTCGGGCAGCTCCATGCCCTCTGCGCTGAGCTCGACGGTCCCGCGGTAAGCCGATGCCGGATTGCCCCACGCATCCTCTGCCTTCACCATAATCCGAAACGACTGCCCGATCGTGACCTTCGAGGGCGCGACAACGGTGAGCCACTCGGTGTCTCCTCCGACGATCTTGAAATAGGGGGGGTCCGGCAGTGAGATATATTCCCCATCCCCCTCGACATTCACGTCGACGCGGAAGTAGTGTCTCGTCTCTAAAAAGGTCTGAGATCGAAATCCAGGTCCGCCTCCGCTCAGGTCACCGAAGGTAACGACGACCTGCTCACCCGGTTTCAGGCCCTCGCCGCCTATCGCGACCACGACGGCGTACTTCTGAACCAGGATGACCGCCTGTGCGGCCCTGGGCGCGCGTAGTGTGGTGTAATCCGCGCCGCCAGGGTCGTCGAGCTGGCAGATGCCCCGGTCGGTGTCGGAGTCGGTGTAGATCCGGATGGTTCCTCCTGCTGCAACAGCTTTAGACCCCGCTGTGTAGGTGACGCGCCAGGTGCCGTAGCTCGCGGCGACGACTTCGCCATCGGGATCGAGGGTGACGGTGCCGTATGATTTGCTGAGCTCAGAGAGAGACATATCGATTCACCTCATAGGGTTCCGCTGATTAAGAATCTGCCGTTGGTTCTGATTGAAGATAATAAGAAATCACCTCCCTGAATAAGAGAAACCCTGAGTAGACCATCGGTCTGAGGCCGGGGCATCTTTTCAGCCCGACGTAGGAGGGCTTTTCGCTTCTCTCAGCGTGGGAATTTATTCCCGCGCTGAAGGCCGACCAATTCACCAGGTTGTGTTCCCGCATGCCGGCGCCATCAAGAACAGCGCGCCTGGTTCGGGAGTTCCTCTGACGCAGAATATTGAAATCAGGCAAAACAAAGCGCCCGGGTGATCACCACCCGGGCGCGAGCTGACGGTCCTTGTATTGGCTATTTCAGAAGCCGACGGTTATCCCACCGGATACCAGCCGGCCGATCTCTGGCGCGCCGACAAATTCCCGATGTTCATTGTTCAATACATTGTTCGCGTTGAGATTCAGCGTAATCGCAGCACTGGAGTTCTTCATAGGCAGGTCATAAGCCGCGTTTAGATCCAGGACTGTGAAGGCTTCCAAATCGCCCACGTAAACCCCCGAGTTCATAGGGAAGGCGTCCTTGTAACGGACACGGCCGCCCAACCTAAGTCCGGTTCCAGGGCGTGAATAGTTTGCACCAAAATTGAATTTGTGACGGGGCGCGTTTAGCGCGATATCCGCGATCCCGTCCAGGTCCCTGAACAGGTTCTCACTCACATAGGAGTAGTTCCCGCTGAAGACCCAGTTGTTGTTGGGATGGTTGGGATAAAGCTCGAAGCCCAGATCGAAACCGTAGAGGGTCACTTCGCCGAAGTTTCGATAGGCGAGGACGACCGCAGCCGGGTCGAAGGCCTGCTCCGGGGAGACGGTACCATACGGGATGAATGCGGCGCCGTTGTTGTCCGTGCCAGCGACAAAGAGCCGGGTCAGCTCATCGACCGCGCTGCCGTTCCCGTTGCCTCCCTGGCCGGGTGCGTCAAGCACGGCCAGGGCCCCTGCCAGCTGTGCAGCGGATGGATCATTCAGCGCTAGCGTGAATGACTGCGACAGGGCACTGGTCAGCGTGTTCGAATCCAGGAAGACATTGGGCGTTTCCACACGGAGCGGTCCAACAAAGTCTCTTGTTCGTGTCCGGTAGAGATCGGCACCGACAAGCAGCTTCCTGCCGACCAGACCCTTGAACCCCACTTCGAACGTCTGTGATCGTCGGCTTGATCTTGGGGAGTTCTGTGACAGCGCCGTTAAGGTCTGAAATCGGGTCGAACCCCCGGGTCTGCTGATTCAGGGTCGCCAGGGTATTCCTCAGTCCCGGAAGGGTGGCGGGTACGATGCCCTCGAAGGCCGCCGCTAAGAGCTCAGCCTGCTGGGCTCCAGCCGCCTGTGCCTGGTCGACGGGCATCCCTCCGGCGATCAGCTGCTGGGCGATCGATCCCGTGGCGAGCTGCTTGAGCGTCGGCACAAAGCCGTTGAGCACCGCGCCCCGTCCGATGCCCCACATGACGTTCGTGAACTGGGGATCGTGCAGAGGGATGAACTGATCTGCGGAGAGTCCGGCAGCGGGGGCAAAGGAGGACCGAAACATCGGGAGGCCGCTGGCATTCCGCTTGAATGTAAAGCCTTCGAGGGCAGCCTGTGCTCGGACGTCGACGGCAGGATTGAACCCGAGCGACGGCTGAAAGTTTTTCCCGAGGCCAAAGGCATCGGGGCTCGCAACCAGGTCCAGGAAGAGGTTGTTGCTGGTCGGTGTGCTGAAGGCGCGGTTGTAGGTGAGACGTACGGTCTGTACCTCTGTGGGTTTGAGGACCAGCGCTGCACGGGGTGAAAAGACCGGATCATCGATGTGGTTGTGCCGGTCGATTCGGCCGGCCAGCACGAGGTCCAGTTTTTCGCTCGGGGACGTCTTGCTCTGAACGTAGAACCCGAACTCGTTGATATCGTCTCGATCTTCGTTTTCCCCGTTGATCGTTCCTCCGGTTTTGGGTCGGGTCCGCAGGACATCGAAGCCGTAGATGAATCGCTGGTGCCTGCCCAGGTTGGTCGCATTCCTGGCCTGGAAAACGGCCAGGCTCGACTCGTCCACCATGAGATCCCCTCTTTGCAGGAGGGTCGTTTTGCCCGCGTCGCTGCGGTTCATGAAGAACTGGGTGAAGAACTCCTGAAATTGCAGCCTGCCCTGAATAAAGGTGTAGCGCCAGTCTTTTGCCTGGGCTGCGCCCAGACCGGTGAGCTCGATGTTGCTGGCCTCTGTAAAACCTCCTGAGATGATCGCGCTGAACCCGTCGGTCGGTCTGAAGTCGAGCTGGATCTCCGAAGTTGTACGTTCGACGTCGTAGCTGCGTGGATTGGATCCTCTCCGTTCGACTTCCACGGGGTCCACGTATTTCCAGTCGGTGCCGGCGTAATACTGGCTGGAGATCTTGTATCCCACTTTGTTGTTGACGGTGTTCGCGTGGCGGAAGGCAAAGTTCCGCAGGCTCCGCTCCCCACCGCCGATGTTGATTGTCGTCCCTGCGGAGCGAAAGGGAGAGCGGGTGATGATGTGCATCACGCCGTTGGCGCTGTTGGGACCGTAGAGCGCCGATGCAGGGCCGCGAACGACCTCGATTCGCTCGATGTCGAGGGGGGTAAGCGGTATGAAGTTGTGGGCATTGAGGCGGAGTGACGGCACTCGGCCGATCCGGTTGTCCACGAGCGTCAAGAGGGCGCCGGAGAATATGTTGTTGAACCCCCTGACGACGGTATTGCCAGTCACCAGACCGGTCTGGTGGTAGTCGACCGCGAGCTCATTCTTTATCGGCTCCGCCAGGTTCAGCGTGGTCTGGTCCCGGATCTGTTTTCCATCCACGACTGAGGTGCCGGCCGGGGCATCCTTGTTTGGTTCCGGGACGAGAGACACCGCCTCTACAGTGATTTCCATACCAGGGATGAGTCTGATCTCCAGCGAAAAATCGAGCCTGACGGTGGCTCCAATCTGGACTCGCACGCCTTTTCGGTGCGCGCCTCCGTATCCGACGTGGGAAACGGTCAGTTCGTAGAGGCCGGCGGGTAGACCGTCGATCGTGTACCTGCCCTCAGGGTCCGTTACGGTACCGGCGGGTTCAGGCAGCCCGGGGCCTTTGGCGGTGATATTGACGTCAGAGAGCGGTTCACCCGTATCCGCATCTGTGACCCGCCCGCGGATGACGCCCCCATCCTGGGCCGAGACCTCTACGAACGCGATACAGAGTGTGAGCAAGGTGAAAATGAGTCTGGTTTTCATGACGCTCCTCTTCGCTGAGGTTTGCCCGACGTTAGTATTATAGCAATGTTTTGATCGCTTTGCACGAGATTGGGCCGTCGGGATGGAAACTCGGGATTCGTCTTTGTGAGGATTATCCGCTTTCTCTGAGGGTGGACTGTCCAAGTCCCGATAGGCCGTTGACCGGATAGGCACGTGCCGTGCCACCCAGCTGCCAAAACTTGCTGCAGGGAGATAAATTTTCTTAAGATGTTATTTTTATGTCAGATAGATCAGAATCCGGAATCCGCTGTCCCACGAGGTTCATTCACTGGGACGTTTTTGGCGTTGCGCGAGATTGCGTATCATTGCATCTTCTTGCATACAGTTTCGCAGATTCTTCATCATTTCCGGAGCTCTCACATGGCAAAACCGTCGTCCACGCAGACGGCCGCCGAATCTGATTTTCTCAAACGGCTGCGAAAAGCGGTACAGATCACGGGTCTAAACGCCGATCTTGCGTCGCTCAGCCCCCAGGAACAGTCGATCGTGGTGACGAATCGGCTGGCCCAGACGACGGTGCGGTATTTGACGAACGAGGTGGATGCGGCCGCAGGGCAGCGCCTGTCCGAGGAACTCCGTGCGCTTGCCAGTCCAGAGGAGTACGAGCTGTTGATGGCGCATCCGGGCTATACGTTTGTCCACGTGGTCCAGTTCCTGTTCGAATTCGCCAAGACCTATTCCGATGTCCCCAAACCTGAATATTTTTGCGTGGGGATGGGACGTGGCGGTGGGGGTGTGGCCGTTGAACCCCACAAGGAATGGATCAGTCTCATTGGGCTCTTGATCACCGCTTTGCCACCGGCTCACGACCAGCGCAACATCGGGGTACTGTTGCAGTGGCTGGGGCCGTTGGTCCTGAGCCAGATCTTTACGGGCGACCTTGTCCATATCGAGATGCGTGCCGACGGGGAAAACCAGCTTCAGATTCACTTTCACTATGCGAACCGTGAACGGCTTGCGGCGTGCCTCAAGCCTTTCGGGCTGGAAAAGGACATCGGGGCCTTCTTCATGGACACCGCGCTCCATATCCAGGGCACACTTCAGCTATATGGGGATACGTTTGCGGAGGATCCGCGCATTGAGATGCACGGGCGGATTGAGGAGCTGGACAACCCCGCCCGGGCAGAAATCGCAAAGGCTTGTTCCTGCGGGTGGACGCTGACCTGGAGACCGGAAACGCGTATGATCCGGCTGCAGGATGACGGCGAGATTCTTGCCCGCTCGCAAACGATTCTCGAGGCCATACATCGGAAGGATCTGGAGTATTATCTCGAGCGGATCAAGACGCTGGAGATGCGGGTGCGCGCGTTGGAAAGTGAGGATCGGGTTCACGGGTTGATCGGCGACAGTCCGCAGATGCGTCAGGTCCGTCAGACGATTCAACAGGTGGCCGCGTCAGATCTAACCGTGTTGCTCCTGGGTGAGACAGGGACAGGTAAAGAGTTGGCCGCAAGGGCCGTCCACCAGAACAGCTTACGCCAGGAAAAACCCTTTGTGGCAGTGAACTGCGCTGCGTTTTCCGAAACGCTGCTAGAGAGCGAACTGTTCGGGTATGAGAAGGGGGCGTTTACAGGCGCCGACCGTGCGAAGCCGGGTCGGTTCGAGCTGGCTCACCAAGGAACCCTGTTCCTGGACGAGGTGGGAGACATTCCGCAGGTTACTCAGATCAAGCTGCTGCGAGTTCTGGAGACACAGGCCTTCGAACGGGTTGGGGGAACTGAGACGATTCAGACCGACGTGAGGATCGTCGCCGCGACCAACCGGGATCTGGAGGAGATGATTGCCCGGGGTGAGTTCCGAGAGGACTTCTATTTCCGACTGAATGTCCTTCCTCTCCGGTTGCCCCCTTTGAGGGAGCGCCCGGAGGATATCCCACTGCTGGCTCAGACCTTCCTCGAGCGGATCTCGCAGCGTTCGGGCAAGGTGCTCCGCGGCTTTTCGCGATCTGCGATCGATCGGCTGATGAACCACGCCTGGCCGGGCAATGTGAGGGATCTTATAAATTCAATCGAACGCGCCGTTGCCGTTTACGCCAAAGGCCCAACCCTTACGGAATCAGACATCTCTCACGCGCTGGGTACGCAGACCCGAAGGCCGGCTCCGCCTCTGCGATCCCTGAGTCAGAGGCAGAGGCGGATTCTGGAGGTCGTTCATCGGCAGGAGGGGGGTTCCGCGGTAAACGAGGTGATGAATCGTATCGCGTCCCCTGCATCGGGAAGCGGAGATTCCCGAAGGACGTTTCAGAACGACCTGAGAAAGCTGACCGACCTCGGCTATCTGGACTGGCACAAGCGAGGGGCGGCTCGCGTCTACGAGTTGTCGCAGGACGGAAGGGATTTGCTTCGAGCGCAGTCGGAGTCAGATATAATCGCCTAAAGAGCTACTTAAAGAAGCCGCAACATCGGCTGAGCTTAGTCGGAGCATCGAGGGCTCACACTTTTCGAAGTGTGGGCCCTTTTTTGATTGCACGAAGTCTTGCGCAACATCACGCAAGTCGTTCACATCGTTATCGCCGCGAGGAGGTATTCAGAATCAATTTCTGTAAATTGCTGTTCACGAAACAGATACGAACAGTTCGATGAGAGGGTAAACGCGATTGGTACGCCCTTTGCAATCCCCTATTAGCGGATCTCGCTGGAAGGAATTCACAACTGCATTAGGCGAAGCCATGAAAGCATTGATCGTGACCTCAGCTTTGACTTACGTGCCCGACAACCATCAGCCATTTTTCAAGGAACTGTTTGTGCGCTCGCGTCGTCACCTCGCCGGCCTCATGCTTCTCGGAGGGCATTCTATCAACTTGGTCGGCAGCCTCGGGGGCATCTATTGGCAGGGGGCTCGAGGGATCGCCAAAACACTGGTACGGAACATTGCTGAGCTTCCCCTCAAGAAGCGCGAGCGCCTTTTCAAGAGAAACTGCCTTCCGGTTTTACGGGCTAAGAGTGTGAATGAGGACTGGGTCGCTGAATGGATTGAAGCGCAGGATATCGATCTTGTGGTGAATGTGAGGACCCGCTGCATCTATCGCTCAAGGATCCTGAACGCGCCTCGGTTGGGATGTGTGAATATTCATCACGGAATCCTCCCGAGACACCGCGGAGTTCTCTGTGACCTTTATGCGCTTGCCGAAGGACGGCCAGCGGGCTTCACGATTCACGTGATGGAGCCGAAGATCGATACGGGGAAGATCCTCGTGCGGCATCAGGTTTCTTCGGGTGCCGAACGCAATTATCTAAGCTACCTGTCCAGGACAGGTCCCGAAGAAGCAGGGGCGCTCGCAACCGTATTCGACCGAGTCGACCAGGAGGCAACCCTGCCCGAAGGAATCCCCAATATCTGCAGGCGTCCAATCTACACCAGGACACCAGATGGAAAAAAGGTGCGAACGCTACGCAAGCTGGGAATCGAGCTATGAGCACCGCGAACCAAGGAGTCCTTGCAAAGGAGGCAGCATGAGCACCATCGGGTACAGGGCGGGTGACACACCGGACAACAACGTCGTCACCTTTATAGAGCACAATCTGGAGAAAGACCCGGAGCATATCATCTTCCACTGGGTTCCCCGGGAAAAACTAAGTCGCTGGTCCTTTCGACTCGACGATCTCCTCGATCACGAGTCCATTACGCTGGATCAGTTTGCCCGGGGCGTCCGTCGGATGGCGGCAGGCTTCCGCGAGTTGAGCATTCAAAAAGGGGATCGCGTAATCGTTTTCCTCCCGATGTCAGTCGGAATGTACACAGTGATGTTTGCTCTTCAGCGAATAGGCGCCATTCCTGTTTTCCTGGACTCCTGGGCCAGGCGCCGAAATCTGGGCGTCACCGCTCAAATGACCACGCCAAAGGCCATGGTAAGCCTGGACCAGGCGTTTCTCGCTTATGAAGCCGAACCCGGGCTGGTCTCGATACCCATCAAGGTCTCGGCGGGCCCCACAGACAAGGTATACACCGCCAGCATCGAAGAGCTGATCGAGACGGAAGCGGAAGCGGCTGTCACTCCAGTTGCGCAGGAGGATACGGCGCTCATCACCTTCACAACGGGAAGCTCCGGTCAGCCAAAGGGCGCCAACCGGACACATCGTTTCTTGGCGGGCCAGCACTATGCCCTGAATGAGATTATTCCCTATCTGCCGTCTGATGTCGACCTTCCCGTCTTCCCGATCTTTTGCCTGAACAACATCGCCGCCGGGGCGACGACCGTCATCCCTGCCATCGACCTTGGGGCCCCCAGTGAGCACGACCCTCTGACATTGCTGGCTCAGATGAAGGCCTGCAATGTTACGTGTGCCACTTTTTCGCCATCCCTGCTGAATTCAGTCTCCCGTTATTGCCTTCGGAACCGAATATCCATCAAATATCTCAGGCGATCGCATCACAGGTGGGGCGCCGATAAGCCGAGATGACCTGATCGATTTCACGACTACCGCTCCCGGTTCTGATGTGCTGGTGCTTTATGGCTCTACCGAGGTGGAACCCATCGCCCACATCGAGGCCCGCGAGCTTCTGGCAGGGAAGTCGCTTGACAAGGCGGATTCCGAATGCGTGGACGAAGGTGTGGACGAAGGTGTGGACGTGGGTCCGATCCACCCCGGGCTCGACTGGAAGCTTCTGAAAATCACTCGGGGCCCTATCGATCTGCAGTCGGAAGAGGACTGGGAGGATCTCGAAGTGCGCCCCGGGGAGGTTGGAGAGCTTATCGTCGCGGGTGAGCACGTCTGTTCGGACTATTACAACGATCCGAATGCCTTCCGTCTGGCCAAGATCCGCGACACCACCGGTGTCGTTTACCACCGCACCGGCGACCTGGGGCGCATAGACAGACATGGCCACCTATGGATCGTTGGTCGGGTCCACAACGCCATACAGACGGATGGCAAGTATGTGTTTCCTGTCAAGGCGGAGATCATCATGAAGAACCTTCCTTTTGTTAGGCTCGCCGCCTACCTGGGCATGCCCGACCCGACCCTCGGGGAAAGATGCGTATGCGTCATCGTTCCCGGTGATCCGTGCGCGGTCCCCGGCAGTAACGGGGCCGGGTGGCGGCGTGAGATCGAGCGTGTGATGTCGAAGAATGGTCTTCCAGTCCACGAGGTCGTCTTCCGAGAGATGATCCCTATGGATCCCCGGCATCACAGCAAGGTGGAATACGATCTGCTCCGGCTTCAACTGCAAGAGGAGCAAGCCCAATGATCCACGAACTCTCCAGATGGATGACTTTTGCGCGAGAACGGTTTTCACCTCTCTCCTATCTTCTCACGGTCACCGTGTTTGTCTCCGCCCATTACGCTGTCGGGGCGACGCTATCTGGCGATCAAGACGTGCCGCCCTTTAACCCCGCGCGGTTCGCCGCTCTGGTTGCGGCCACTCTCGCCTTCTTCTTCAAGCTTCGCCTATATGACGAGATCAAGGACTTCGCCGTCGACAGTCGACTGAACCGTGGACGCCCTCTGGTCCGCGGTCTTGTAAGCCATCGGGACCTCCAAATCGGGATCGTGGTCTGCATCGTCGTGGAGCTGGCGGTATTCTCCACGTTTGGAACGCATTCGGGAATTGCCATGTTGATGGCGATCTGCTACTCGCTCCTGATGTACAAGGAGTTCTTCCTGTCTCGACACCTTCGCCCGCGCTTGACGACCTACGCGGTGACGCACACTGCAGTCTCCATTCTCCTTTCTCTAGCCATCTTTTCGGCGGTGACCTCCCGATTTCCGTGGTCATTGACAGCGGCTCATTACCGTTTGGCCCTCGGCAGCTGGTGTCTGTTCAACATTTTCGAGTTCGGTCGCAAGACGTTTAGCTCGGACGAAGAGCGCCCGGGTGCCGACTCTTACTCGAAGGTCTTCGGCCGCTACGGTGCGGTCGCCCTTGTGCTGGGCATGATGGCCTGGGTCCTGTGGCTTTTCAATGGTGTACTGCCTGGCAGATCTTCGCTCCTCTTCTTCATCGCCGTCGTCTCCTCCCCGGTCGTAGTGACCGGAGTGCTCTATGCAGCGAAGGATTGCTCACTCTTCTGCAGGCTCTATCGCGCTTTATCGTCGGCCTACATCGTGTTTGTATACTCAGGCGTTCTTACCACCCGATATGCGGACTGGGTTTCATGACACCTGCCAATCTCATCACCGAACAGACTCCCCAGGCCTTCGCACGAAGAGAGGCCGGAGGGAAAGGCTTCAATCTCTACCTGCTGACGCGGGAGGGGTTCCCCGTCCCGCGGTGGGTCATCCTGGGCGCAGACCTGTTCAGGCGCTTCCGACGCGCCGCCGGTCTGGAGCGCGCCATCGGTGACCATCTGAAGCAACTTGAGGATCACGCCAGGGTTTCAGCCGAAATTCAGAAACTCATACTCCAAACACCGCTTCCCCCTGATGTCGAGGAAGAAGTTAGGGCAGCCTATGCCCTCTTCGATCCGGCCCCTATCGCAGTGAGGTCTTCGGCAGTCGGTGAGGACTCGCACGACCACTCTTTTGCCGGCCAACTGAGCAGCTTTCTTTTCATCCAGTCTCCAGAAGAGGCCCTGCAAAAGGTCAAGGCGTGCTGGGCCTCCGCCTACTCGGAACGCAGTCTCAGCTACAGAACGCAACGCTGTGTGGATCCCACCGGTGACATCGACGTCGCAGTGGTCTTTCAGGAGATGATAGAGACCGACAGGAGCGGCGTGCTCTTCACCTGTGATCCCGTGAAGAATGATCGTTCGAGGGTTACGATAAACTCCGTCTTCGGACTCGGTGAGGGGCTCGTTTCGGGCCGGTTTGACGGCGACACGTTTGTACTCGACAAGGAAAACGATCGGGTCATCAGTCAGGAAATCGTGCCCAAGCCTCGGAAACTGGTGAGAAGAGATGTGGGGGGAGGCGTTACAGAAACATCCGTGCCCGAGGGACTAAAGGAGCGCCCTTCGCTCACTCGGGAAGAGCTCGTGCAGCTCGCCTCAATGGGAAAAAGTGTGGAGGGATTCTACGGACACCCCCAGGACATCGAATGGGGCTTGAAGGATGGGCGCCTCTATCTGCTTCAGTCTCGGCCCGTCACCACGGCCTTACAGGGTCGTGAAGGCCTGTTCCAGATTTGGGACAACTCCAACATCGTTGAGAGTTACGGAGGTATCACTCTGCCGCTTACGTTCACGTTTGCCCGTTTTGCATACCACCGGGTATACCAGCAGTTCTGTGAAATTTTGCTGCTCCCTCGAAAGCAAATTCGGAGGATGGACCGCTTCCTCAGCAACATGCTCGGCTGCTTCAATGGCAGGATCTACTACAACCTCCTCAACTGGTATCGGCTGACGAGTGTCCTGCCACTATACAGACACAACCGTGCGTTTATGGAGACGATGATGGGAACCGACCGGAGCCTGGAGGCGGAGCTGGCCGACCGAACTGCAGGAGGAGGAAAGTACGGAAGAATGGCCGCCCGATTGCGACGTCTAGTTACCGGCCTCAAGTTCTTGGGCTTTCATTTCGTCATTCAGTCGATGGTGAATCGATTCCTTTCCCATTTTCACGAGGTCTACGGCGAGTTCCGAAAGAAGGATTACTCCCGCATGCGAGCGGACCAGATACTCGCGGACTTTCGAGAGTTGGAAGCTCGTTTGTTGTGGCACTGGAAGGCACCCATCGTCAATGACTATCTCTGCATGATCCATTTTGGTCTCCTGAAGAAGCTTACTTCGAGGTGGCTGGGACACCTTGGAGACGGCCTGCAGAACGATCTGCTGTGCGGCGAAGGAAGCATCGAGTCTGCAGAGCCTACGCGTGAGCTCATACGGCTTGCCGTCGAAGTCGCAGGCGACTCTGGGCTGAGGCGCTTGATCGAATCCGAGCCTGAGGAAACGTGTCTCGAGGTGCTGAACAGATCGGGCTACACGGAATTTCTCACCAAGATCGACCATTACGTTGAGCAGTACGGTTTCCGCTGCATGAACGAAATGAAGTTGGAGCAAAAGGACTTACACCAGGATCCGTCTTTCCTCTTCGTCTGTCTCAAGAACTACCTGCGCTCCGGATCTACAGAGCTCGAGGCCCAGGAAGGAAGGGAGCGCGCGATCAGGACGGCTGCAGAGAAGGTCGTTCGTAGCGGGCTCACGGTCGCCAGACGCTTCGTTTATCTGCGGGTGCTCAAGCACGCCCGCAAAGCGGTCAGGAACCGTGAAACCACGCGTTTTTGCAGGACGCGAATTTACGGGGTGGTTCGCGCGATGTTTTACGGAATCGGCAATGACTATACCCTTCGGTCGATGATCGATCGCCCGGAGGACATTTTCTATCTGACCCTCGAGGAGCTTCACGGCACAGTCGAAGGCTCCCTGACCGTCCAGGATCTGCGCGCCCTGGTTGCCCTTCGACAGGCCGAATACGCTCGCTACGAAAAACTGGAACCGGCTCGGCGGTTCTCGACGCACGGCCCCGTATACTGGTCGAACGATTGTTTCTCGAATGAGGACGCCTCCGATGGCGAAGGCCTGGACGGGAACCGCCTGAAGGGCACGGGTTGCTGTCCCGGTCGTGTCGAAGGCAATGTGAAAGTGATCCTCTCCCCGGATGAAAGCATGGAATTGGATGGCGAGATTCTCGTGGCCCTGAGAACAGATCCGGGTTGGATCCCGCTCTTTCCTTCGGCATCTGGACTTCTGGTGGAGCGGGGGGGCCTTCTTTCTCACTCCGCTATCGTCGCGCGAGAGATGGGACTTCCCACGGTGGTGGGCGTCAGGGACCTCACTCGGATCCTGAAGACGGGAATGAGGTTGGATGGCCAGACCGGAGTCGTGGAGCTGCTCGACCGCAAACCCTCTTAAGGAGGTTTGACGATGATTTCCGAATGCCGCGGTGCGTGCGTCGACGCCGACTTCTCCATTATCAGGTACGCCCAGTGCTGGGAGGATGCCGACATCCTTCTAGAAGGTCTGGATATTCAGCCAGGCGACCATTGCCTCTCCATCGCTTCCGCCGGTGACAACTGTATGGCCTTGTTGAGCAAGGGACCAGAGCGGCTGTTGGCCCTGGACCTCAGCCCGGCCCAGATCGCGTGTCTCGAGCTTCGTGTCGCCGCCTACCAGGAGCTGCGCCATCCAGAGCTTCTCGAACTGATGGGAGTTACCTCTGGACTAAATCGTGCTTCTCTCTACCGACGCTGTCGCTCGCAACTCTCATCTGCGACACGCGGGTTCTGGGACGCCCACCCGGATGCCATCGCCGGGGGAATCGGTAATTGCGGAAAGTTTGAGCGCTACCTCGCCCTCTTCAGGAACCGCGTTCTTCCCCTGGTTCATTCGAGGGATCGGATCGCCCAACTTCTTGAAAGCCGCACAAGCGAAAGACGGCGTGCCTTCTACGGCCGGCACTGGGACACGTTGCGGTGGAGGTGTCTCTTCAAGCTCTTCTTTTCTCGGCGAGTTATGGGGAGGCTGGGTCGGGATCCAAACTTTTTCAGATATGTGGAGGGTACCGTGGCGGACCGCATCCTGGAGCGCACGCGACACGGGATTATAGATCTGGATCCCGCTCGGAATCCATACCTTCAGTGGATCTTGACTGGAAAGCACCTGACAGCGTTGCCTTATGCCCTTCGACCCGAGAACTTCGAAGCGATACGAAACAATCTCAGGGCGCTAGAATGGCGTTGCCAGTCAGTCGAGGACTGCCTGAGGAAACAGCCTGCGAACAGTTTCGATCGGTTTAATCTGAGCAACATCTTTGAGTACATGCCGCCCGAGTCTCACCATCTTATTCTGGAAAGGCTCATCTACGTCGGGCGCACCGGCGGACGCATCGCTTACTGGAACTTGCTGACCCCCCGTCGCCGACCAGACTACCTCGCATCACAACTCCGTTCCCTCGATCAGTTCTCCTACCGGCTACATCAACGCGACAAGACCTTCTTCTATGGCGATTTCGTCCTGGAGGAGATCGTCTAGAAGGTCGCGGGGCACCGCCTCTGTTTCCGCGAAGCACCGAATCCTCCAAGCCATACCCTTCTCACAGCCAATCACGATTACGCTTCCCACAGGGTCTATTCTAAGCGGCAGAAGAAGTGCAGGACCGTGCAACTTCCCGCAATGTCGCGCAAGCAATCTCGTTTCCAGAGACGCTGAACCGTACCTCATTCCGTACTGGCTACAAGAGACTATCAACAGTAATAACAGAATCTTAACCATTAGAATGGAAGATGATCCTTGCTATGGCACGCCCCTTGCAATCACATAGAACATCGCAGTAAAACTAAAATTTATGGAGAGACCGCTATGAGCTTAGACGACTTCTACCCCTGGTTCGGAATCCTTGCTACACTGGCCGGCGTATCTACACTGATGGTGACATTGAGCTTGTTTCAGCGGCGGCGCCAGCCCGATCCGGAGTGTTTGCGCAAGCTCATGCACGTAGGGGGCGGAATCACGGCACTCCCGTTCCCTTGGCTCTTTCACACGGTCTGGCCGGTCGTTCTCCTGGCCATAATGACAACCGTGGGACTGGTTGCAGTCCGGTCCGTAAAAGGCCTGCGGCAGCGCTGCGGCCGTGTGATTGGTGGAGTGGAAAGGCAGTCTTCCGGGGATCTGCTTTTCCCTGGAGCAACAGGTCTGCTTTTCGTTTTGTCCGAAGGGGACCCGATTTTGTTCACGATTCCGCTCCTGATACTGACTTTTGCCGACACCGCCGCTGCCTTGGTGGGATCCCGATACGGATCCCATCGCTACGGCGCGGTAGGCGGCGAGAAAAGCCTGGAGGGCTCCATCTCTTTCCTCTTCATCGCTGTCTTGTGCACCCTCATTCCAATCGTGCTGTTCACCGGCAGGGGCGCGATCGAGGCCATGGCAACCGCCACACTCGTAGGACTCGCCCTTATGACCCTGGAAGCCATCGCAGGAGGTGGAATCGACAACGCGTCGATTCCAATCGGCGGGTTCTTCGTGTTGAGGACATCGCTTGGAATGACTCAGCCCGATCAAACGGTCTACCTCTTCACGATGGTCGTCTTGATTATCATCCTATCGCTGCTCCAAACGAGCAAACGCGTGCTGCGCTCACGCGTGCTGCATTCTGGAGCCGGCACTCCCGGGCTCACCGGCACCGCGCTTCTTCCCATTGTCGATACGAAGTCCCCTCGAAAGTCCGGTTGGCATTTCTATCGACCACGCGTGAATCGTTCATTTGCTCTCGATCGCCCGACTGCCTCAATAGCCGCATTGCGCCGCGTGCCGAGGAGAGGTAGTGGGATCCACGTTGTTTCTTCCAGTCGAGGAAAATAGAACTTTAACTTCGAGAGGGTCGTATGAATCGCATCGCCAACATCATCGTAAAGTATCCAAGATCCATCATCCTGTGCTGTTCGCTCGTGACTCTGGCCGCCGCCTTTGGCATGACCCGCCTGGAAACCCGGAACAACTACGAGGGCGATCTCCCGGCAAGCGATCCGATCATCCGGACGAATGCGCGTTTCGAGGAGGTATTTGGCAACGAACAGATCATGATGGTCGCCGTCGAAAGCGAAGACCTCTTTTCGCCCGCGAGCCTGGAAAAAATCGCACAGATTTCAGGCGCCCTGGCAACCGTACAAGGCGTAGCTGCCGACGGGATTGCCAGCCTTGCCACGTTGCCGGCGCCACGGAACGACGGCCAACACGCAGAGGCCTCTCTTCTATCGACTCTCCTGGCCCATCCCGAAGCCATCGACACGTATCGCAAGCAACTCCTGGCGGAGGGCTCCCCTGCACGATCCCTGGTCTCGGAAGATGGATCTACGACCCAGATCCTCGTCCGGGTCTCTCGAACCGCCGACCAGGCAACCGTGGCCCGGCAGGTTCGCGAAATCATCCACAGATTTGAGGGGCCGGAACGGCTGTATACGGTGGGCGACTTCATCGTGGCTCAGGAAATCGACGACGGCATCGAAGGCGACCTTCACATCCTCCTGCCTCTGGCCGTGGCCCTGGTCCTTCTCGGCTTCTTTGTTTCCTTCCGAAGCCTGCGAGGAACCATACTCCCCCTGCTTGTCATCCTGATCAGCATCGTCTGGACGCTCGGACTGATGGGCTACCTCGGTTTCGAACTGAATGTCGTCACCTCCACGATCCCCATCCTCCTAGTCGCCACAGCAAGCTCCTATGGCATCCACGTCATCCACCGATACAACAGTGAATCCCATCGTGGCGAAACCGCCATCCGTCACGCGCTGCAGCGGTTGGGTCTGCCGGTTCTGTTGACAGGAATCACCTCGGGAATCGGCACGTTGACCCTGCTCCTGTTCCAGGTCAATTCCATCCGGGAGTTCGGCATGTTTGCAGCGGCGGGCATAGGCTCTGCCATGCTGCTGGCCATCGTTCTGCTGCCCGCCATTCTCACTCTCCTAAAGCAGCCTCCAAAACAGCCGGAACATCGCTCACGAAGCATAGGCGAACGGCTGCTCCTCAGCCTGGGAAGATTTTCTCTGAATCACGGACGCCTCGTACTGGTCGTGACACTCCTGCTGATCGTAGCATCTGGCATCGGAATCACACGCATCCGGCTGGGCCTCGACCCTGTTGAACTCTTCCCCGAAGGTCATCCGGTTCGGAAGGCGACTCGGGTCTTTAACGACCGTTTCTCCGGAGTCCGGTATTTCAATGTGATGGTGGAAGGGGATGAACCCAATGTGGTGAAACATCCCACCTTCTTGCAGTCGCTCATCGGCTTTCAACGTGCCGCTGGAAAGGTGCCTGATGTGAGCCGTTCGGAATCTGTGATCGACGCATTGCGGCATCTCCATTCGACGGTGCATCGTCAGCATCCCGTTCCTTTTTCGATTCCTGATTCAGAACAAGAGATCGAGGCCGCCTTTGATCTCCTCTCTGGGTCCGCCGGCGAACGGGAACTTACGGCGTGGGTGGATGAGGATTATCGTCGAGCACGCATCACGGTGATGATTACGGCCACAGACCACGAGGAACAATTGAGAATCTACCGCCGTTTGCAGGATCTCGCCCGCGTGCACTTTCCAGAGGACGTCCGTGTGGCGTTCGGCGGGTCGGTCCTGATCTGGATCGCTCAGAATCACTACGTCGCCATCGGCAAGGTCTACAACATCGCGGCGGCCATCTTCCTGGTCTTTGCCTTCTGCATGTTCGCGTTCCGATCCGCCGCAAAGGGACTCCTGAGCGTGATTCCGCTCACGATTGCCACGCTCTTGACCTTCGGGATCATGGGCTTCTGCGGCATCCGTCTGAACATGGCCACGGCCATCATCACGTCGATGGCGGTAGGGATCGGGGTGGACTTTGCAATCCACTTTTTCACGCGGCTCCAGGAAGAGCGAGCCAATGGGCATGCGATCGAGGAGGCCACTCAGCGCACGATGCTCACCGCAGGCAAAGCGATCCTCTTCGACGTGGCGTCCAACGTGCTGGGATTCATCGTCTTCGCCTTTTCGGGATTTTCCCCCATCCAGAATCTTGGCTTGTTGGTTTCTCTCACGATGCTCACTTGCGCTTTCGGGAGCCTGGTCTTGCTTCCCCCGCTCACAGCCTTTGCCTTGAAGAAAGCGCCGCCGCTGCATCACCACAGGCAGCTGAAGGCGCTCAAAAGCTTGTCGCAGGATTCGAGATTGAAATTCAGGAATGCCGTAGGGACCCCTGCCGGTGCCATCGTTGAAAACGTCAAGGGAGGTACGGCGAGGGGTGAGACAGTGACCCTACGTCTTAAAGAAGGAGGAGAAAAATGAAACCAAAACAGTTTGTGGACCAGTTTAAAGATCCGCATGCGTTCGCGATGGTGTTTACTTTCGCCGTTGCGTTGACCGGGTGTGGCAGTGACGGGGGAGGCATGTCGGTTCTCGGACCGGGCGGTGGCGAGGAGACTTCGATCGTCGGTTTGGCGAAACGGGCTTCGGGACCGGTGTCGACCCATCTTGAGGTCGTTGCGACCGTGACCCGAGACGAGGCCCCACTCGAAGGCGTGGTAGTGGCCCTCTCCCGTTCGATCTCCGGTCAAAGTCACGATTTTCGGTGGGAAGGAACCACCGATACGAATGGTCGGGCTGTGATCGAGGTCGAGACACCCACGACGGGACAGTTCAGGCATGTCGGCGTTTCAGGTTACTATGTTGCTAGGGCAACCGATCCTGTGTCTGGCGAGCAGGTTGGAAGCTGGGGCAGTATCCCTCTCAACGGCGGAAAGCCGAACTTCCTTTCGCTGCCCACAGAGGGACCGGCAGACGTCGGCTCCGGTACCTCGGTAATCGCCATGACGAGGAATCTCTACCTGGGCGCTCCGATCGACCCCATTCTTTCTGCGCCCTCGCCCGAGGCGATTCCCGGGCTTGTGACTGAGGGGTGGCTGGGCATTCAGGCGACCAACTTTCCCGAGCGAGCGCGGGCCATCGCCGATGAGATCGCTGCGTCACGACCTCACCTCGTGGGGCTGCAGGAAGTTTCGCAGTTCCGCATCCAATCCCCGGGCGACTTCCTGGCCGGGAACCCGACATCCGCAACGGCGTTTGTGCTCGATTATCTCTCCATCCTACTGGAGGAACTGGATGCGCGAGGTCTGTCGTATCGTGCGGTTGCGACGACGACCAATGCCGACATCGAACTGCCGATGGTGAGCGGGTTCACCGATGAGGGCGCTCCGCTGTTCGACGATCTTCGACTCACGGACCGCGAGGTGATCCTTGCGCGGGCCGACGTCGAAGTTGCGAACGTCCAGGTGGAGAACTTCTCGACCAACCTCGCCGTTCCTGTGGGTGGGGGTGCGCCCATCACCGTCCTCCGAGGCTGGGCCGCAGTTGATGCTACGATCCGCGGGAGGACCGTCCGGTTCGTGAGCACACACCTGGAGACGAAGAGTTTCGCGCCCATCCAGGAGGCCCAAGCGGCCGAGTTGCTTCAGGTCTTGAGCGACGAGGACCTTCCGGTCATCCTGGTGGGGGATTTCAATTCTGCTGCCGACGGTAGCACTACTCAGAGCTACGGGACGGTCACTGACGCCGGGTTCGTGGATGTCTGGGGCCAAGTGGCCCCCAACGCACCTGGACATACGTGCTGTATGGAGAGTGATCTGCTCAACGAGACCGCATCGCTCGACAGGCGAATCGATCTGATCTTCGCCCGTGACGCCTTTACCATCGTAGAGCAGCGGATCGTCGGAGCAGTTGATGGGGAGGTCGTTGGGGAAGAGCCGGCCGATCGCGCGCCGTCCGGTCTGTGGCCGTCCGATCACGCAGGCGTGGTCGCCGAGCTGTTGCTTCCACCGGCGCCCCTCTTCGCTCTTCCGTGAATTGTGGCCTCTACCCCACGCTCAAATCTTCCATCATCGTCAAACAAGAAGAGGGCTTCGGAATCCGTCCGAAGCCCTCTTTCCTGCTTTGATTTGCTCGATTGACCTTACACGTAGTTTACCAGGATCTCCACGTTGTCGAGTTCCAGCTGGACCGCCAGTTCCGGATTCTTCTCCCTGAGGATCACCTCCACCTCGTTCTCTCCCGTGCGCACTTCGGGGCCTTCCGTCACGTCGAACGCGATCCACTGGGCACCGAACCCTGCGCCTCTCAGATAGCTCCCTATGGGGTTGGCGTTTTGGCCCCACACGTACTCGGTGCGACTGCTCTCCTTCGGTAGGCGGATGCCGTTCAGCTCTACCTCCAGCTCGTCGTCGGCCGTGATGTTGTTGATCCTGAGCCGAAGGGTGACGCCGGAAAGGATTCCTTCTTGCCTGGCGCCTTCGATCTCGTCGTCCACGTGGATGCGGATCTTGATGCCGGTCCCACCTGTCGACGCCTCGAGTGGGCAGGGAAGCGGCTTGGGATAGGTGAATTGAGGCAGTTCCTTTCCCGCCCACTCCGTGCGGCGGGAGACCTGGTATTTCTTGTCCTTCCTGGCCATGACCTCGGGGTCTGCCATTTCGTGCAGGTGGGGCATCTCCAACGCGTTCCAGAAGTAGTAATTTCCTCCGTTGAAGATGTGAAGGCCGTCCACGCCCGCTTTCCAGTAGTGGGTGGCTGCCGCTCTCCACATGTCGACCGTAAGGAGTGATATGGAAGACGTGAGACGGGGCTCGAACCCGGCGAACACGAGTACGTCCGTGGCCTTCGCGGCTTGGACAAACGCGTCCACGGGCATTTCGAACTCGGCATATCTAATGCCTGAACAGGTCGCGATATCCACCATGTCCTCGCGGATCCACGTCAGGATGTCGATACCGATGCGGTGGCAGACCTCCGCCACCGAGGGAACCCTGACCTCGAGGGGGATCGGGTGGCCCCTGCGTTTCTCGACTTCGCGGAGCAGGTCTCGTATCTCCCCGATCCACGCAGTCATCGTGTCCCGATGCACGTCCGCCTCCGCCTCCTTGAAGAGGAGCGGCATCCGGTTGAAGTCCAGCTCGAGCCCATCCACATCCCATCGATCCAGCACATCCCGGATGATCTCCTTCCGGTATTCCCGGACCTCGGGATGGGCGAAGTCCAGGGCCCCCTTCCACCGAGCATCCCACGGACGGTCCTCACCGATGCGGAACTCCGGGTGGTCGACCCAGAACTTGGGATGCCGGGCGCGTGAGCAGTGGTGGACGTCATTCATGCGGACACCCGCGAAGAAGGCGATCCCGGCTTTGCGGGTCGCATCGATGGCCTCGTTCGTGTAGTCCAAGCCCTTCGCCAGAAGATTCTCCTCGTGCTTCTTCTGCCGCCACCTCATCAGATCCTTGTAGGGTGGATTTGCGTCTTCGCCGGCCTCGTCTCTCGGCTCGGTGATCTCATTCAGGTGATAGTTCAGGACGTTCACCTGTGTGTCCGCGCACCAGCCCACACATCGTTCTAGCATCTCCTCGAGGCTTGCAGGCACGTCGAGGGTCGCCTGCGGAAAACCGTCATCCACGTGAAACATGAGGTGATGGTGGTCCCTGTCGCCAAGCTCTATGCTCCCCATCTGTCCTTACCTCCTCGAATTGTTTCGATTCCCGTGTCCACAGGCTGACATCAGCCCGGCAATTCCCACCGGGACCAGAGCAGGCTGCACTTCTCCTCGCTGGACTCGCGCTTCTGGTAGTAGAGCGTCAGCAGACTGCCGTCGTCCAGCTCGACGCTCGACGGATATCCCAGGTCGAGATCGGGTCCGTCGTCTCGGAGGATGTAGTCGTACTCCCAGCTCTCTCCGCCGTCACGGCTGATCATAGCCCGCTCGCCAAACGACGGTTTGAGTCGGTAGCCGTAAACGCAGACAAGCGCCCCGCTGGAATGGGCCATCACGTGCGGAGGGGATCCGTGGAAGCCGAGTGGTTCGGCACGGCTCCAGGTCTGGCCTCCGTCGGAAGAGACGGACTGGAAAATACTGAACCGCTCCAGGCCGTGGGTTTCGACCTCGCCGCGCGCATTCTCGAAGCGGATCAGGCCGATCAATCTGCCATCCGGACATTCCGCCACGTGCGGCTCGTGATAGTTGCCTTCAGTCGTGCCTTCATAGAGCGGGACCTTGCCGAGTTCCTCCCAGCTACACCCTCCGTCCGCGCTTTTCATGGCCGCGATGCCGCCGATGCCTTTAACGAATCCCTCCATGCCGACTTTGAACTCCTTGCCGAAGTAAAGCAGCTTTCCCGTCTTGAGGCGAATCGGACCGTGCGGCGCGGTGAGCGGGACCTTCACGGGCGCGTGCCAGGTCTCGCCGCTGTCGTCGCTCGTGCAGATCCAGGCACCGACCCAGCGCCTGGCGTTCTCGTCGGTCACCCAGGCCAGACCGGGCTGCATCTGTTTAGCCAGATCGGGATACTTTTTTTCGACCCTGCCTCTCTTGTCTGTCGTAAACCAGGAAAGCAGCATCCTGGTCCCGCCCAGACAGAGCACACCAGTATCGCGGTCGTCCAGGGGCGAATCGTTGACGACGCGCGGACTGGACCAGGTCTTGCCGTCATCCCTGCTGATGCAGATCACGTTGCGGCCGAAGGGACACGCGTGCTCGGTGCGCATGCCAGATGCGGCGGCGACGAGGGTGCCGTCGTCCATCTTCGCCAGGGAAGCCCAGCCGAAATACCCGAAGAAATCGTCCGGGAATGAGGTGACCACGCCGTGCTCGGCTTCGATCTTCGTGTTGACACAGGTTGTCTTGATCATGTCCTCCTCCTCGACGCTCAGACCGTGAAGCTGAAGAGCTGGGCCCGCTCGAGCTGGAACCGGATGACGAGTTTCCGCCCTCTCAGTTTCGTGAGATCGCGCCCGCCTTTCCACCGAACGATGCCGTCCAGCTCATCGCCGCCGTCCAGCTCATCGCCGCCGAGCGGCTCACAATCCTGGAACGCGTGTCCCTCGATGGGACTGGGGTTCCACTCGGAAATGTTGACGCTCTGATCGTAGGATACATCACGCTTGTCGATCAGTTCGGCTCTGATCCAGCCGCCGGGGAAGACGCGATAGTTGAGGCGAAGGTCGGGTGCCAGGCAAGATCTTGGTTTGAGCGTCACCTGTCCAGCCTGCCGGGCCTCCAGGGCGACCAGCCTGTCGCGCTGCCAGGTCGCCCAGCGCACGAATCCGGGCTCGGGGGGCACGGCCAGCTTCCGCTGCTGCCTGTTCTTGTGGGGCCAGGGGCTGCGGTTATAGGCCATCGCCCACCGGTCCTTCCCGAAGGGCACCAGGCCGCCCGGGTTGGCAACGGCGTTGATCATCCCCTCCTCCCGGCTGCCGGCCGGCCCAAGAGGGATGATCGCTTTGCGTTCCGGTCGCGTCCAGAAGATCCCGTTCCGGCTGACCGCGAGTTGTGTATCAAACCTGTCGGCTATCCGGTGGTATACGGTCACGAACATCAGGTGAAACAGGGGGTTTGATGGATAGGGGATGTAGCCCGGGATGTAGAAATCATCCTGGATCGGGTCCTGGGAATCGGGCGCCAGCACCAGGCTCGGCTCCGGCCACTGCCGGAAATCATCCGTCTCCGAACGGCTGATGTAGCGGCGAGACGGATCCAGCACAGGGGCGTGGGTTATCGAAGCGCGCTCTCCTCCGTGCCTCAGCAGTTCTTCCTCGATGTTCGAGGAGCGAGGCGAACCGA
This sequence comes from Candidatus Latescibacterota bacterium, assembly GCA_965248435.1. Classification (GTDB taxonomy): domain Bacteria; phylum Latescibacterota; class UBA2968; order UBA2968; genus CBDFJH01. Next base: position 2,267,961 of record OZ252100.1, on the reverse strand, counting down.
CATACCACCCGCGAAAGTATCCAACATACTTACCCAGATGCTCGTCAAAACAGGCCGTGTTCCAGCTGTCGCAAAGCTCGTCGAGAATCGGACGTTCGAAAAAGCGCCAATGCAGACCGTCCGGCGAAACGCCACCCCCGGGAGTGAGACCCTTGCCGAAGAAGTAGATCATCTTGTAGCGTTCATCTGCCGAGGCTGAGGGGTCACGGAAGATGCGGGGTGAGTCCGTGGATTCAGCGAGCACGATGTTGTTGGCTTTGGATCCCTCCCACTCGACCCGCCCCAGATCGGGCTTTTCCCACTCCACGCCATCTGTACTTTCCGCGTAATACAACCGCCCGTGACGGGGGTCGTTGTGGTACCACATCCTGTAACGGCCGTCTTCGTAGAGGATGGATGCGGCAAACAGTCGCAGGCGCGGGTCCTCCCAGGGACGATCGGCCTTCAAGAAGACCTCGCCCTTTTGGGCCTCCTGAATCGCCAGTCTCACGCCCTCGGTCGGTGGGACCATCTGATACCCCAGCCCATCCTCATCATAGCCCGGAGCACCGGGGTCGAGGTCGTAGTAGTCGAGGAATGGGGTTGGAAGAGATGCGTCCATATTGTGTTCCTTTTTCGATCATAATCGACCTAATAGCTGAATCCCCTTCCAAAACCGTGCACGGCATGGCCCCGGTCGGGGAACCAGACGATGTCGATCACCGATGAGAGCACCACTCCGCCAACATAACCGACGAGCAGCCCGACGAACAGGGGCAATGACTTTCGGTAGGCGCTCTGTCCCCCCACCTTGAGCAGCACCAATTTGACGAGCCAAGCCAGGAAAATGGTGAGCGTGGTTTGTCGAACCAGGTCAGACCCCATCAGGGCGAGACCCATCGGATGGAAGGGCCACCCGACAAATCGGTGACGGAGGTAGATCAAGGCGGACATGGCCGCTCCGCCGAGTAGAAGGAAAGCGGTATAGTCGAGATGTTCAGAAGCCAGCGGTGGATAAGGCGTTTCTGCGTGATTCGAAACCGTCGCCGCGGCCTTTCTGAAGACACGCTCTCCGAAATCGAGGATCTCCCAGCTGTTGAAGCTGTATGCCCCCTCCCGGTAGGCCAGATGGAGCGTGAGCGTGATGCAGACAAGGTAGCTTACAGAAAAGGCAAGGCCAACGGCGCCCATCAGACGGCGTCTGCTTCCTGAAAGCGCTTCCCCAATGCGCCCCGTGTGGACGAGGGCAGGCAGGAACAGGCCCTTGAAGTGTGAGAGGCTGGGTGCAGACCACCGGCCGACCACGAAGGTACTCTTACTCACGTCCATGGCCCCGAGAAAGAAAGAGATATACCAGCCGCCGAACCCTCGAGGGACATTCATGTAGGGAAGCCCGGTTTCGGCAATTACCCTGGCGATGCCGATGTAGGCCAGGATGACACCGGGAAGCGTCAGGGCCAGGCGTCCCGGGTCATACCCGCTCCGGCTAAACCAGATCCACAGGTAAATCAGAGAGAGTAAGAGTCCGACCAAGGCTGTGCGGCAGGGAAGGAGTTCGTCGCTGTCATCCACCGGGGCTTTGCCGTCGAGCGCCTTCCGGAAGACGTCTCGGAGGTGGCCCCGCGCGATCCAGAGGACGGATAAGACCATCACGAAGAAGGCGCCGACGGTCTGCCACTGGCAGACACCCCGGGCAGAGAATTGCGCCATGGAATTGAAGCCCATTTTGTTGAGCGTGCCCGCCTCGAGGATAAAGATCAGGTCGAAGAACCAGATGCTGAAGAGTACATCCAGACCTGCAAAGTAAGAAAAGAAGAGGGTGAAGATTCCGAGGTAGGCTTTGATCGGGGGAAACTGTTTGTCGATCCAGTACCAGGTCTCACCGTGTATCGGAAATCGGGGGAAGTTGACCGAGAAGTACTCGATACAATTCCAGGCGATGACGCCGAAGCCAAGGCCAAAACCGATCCAGAACCGCCTATCCCTCGTAAACTCCGGCAGCGGGTGTCGCCCCGAACCGGGACGGGAGGCCATATGGATGAGCGGTGCCATCGCGGGAAAGGCGAGACGTTCGTTTCGCACCCACTGCTTCCGAAAGATCGCGGCCACACACCCCAGCGCGACGAAGAGAGCAGCGATCATCGTGGTCCACCAGAGGAGCGGAAGCACCCAGGCACCCCAGGGGATCTCCGCCCCGGGTGGCAGTCCCTCGTAGAACCAGCTGATCGCACTCCCTTCGTTAGTGGGAAAGAGCCAGTCCGGGAGGTAAGGATGGATGTGGACTTCCCACGGGATCGTCGTGCGGTATGGGAGCTGATAGTAATAGGGCGCGGCCATCAAGCCGATCAGATGGCCGGTGACCCCGTAGCCCGGAACGGTCGCTCCGACGATCCCCATGGCCAAGATGGTGTGCCACTCCGAGGGAGAAAGCACAAGGCCTGTCAACCTTCCCGCGACCGCACCCGCAAAGATCAACAGTGTGAAGACGATGAGCATGGCCATAGGGATATGGCTGTAGGTCATGAGGGAGCCGTGGTAGACGTAGCGAAGGTAAATGGCGGTCACGTCGAGTCCGATGACCAGGACGAGGCCGAGCAGGACAGAGCGAAGGGTCAATCCGCGACGTTGGGTTTCCGGAAGAGATTGGTGACCCGGATCGGTCTCTTGGTGTGTGGAAGTGGCCAAGGCGTCACTCTCTACAGTTCTTCACAGATTTGACCAGAGTGCCTAGAGGGCTTGTATGGGGTAGGAGCCAGCTCCTGCTGGCGAAGGCGAGCATCAGGGCTGATTGTTCGCCGCCGGGAGGCGGCTCCTACCGGATTTACAGCCCTACAAATTCACGGTGGCCATCTTAGCCATATTCGTCGGTAGGTCAACAAGAATTTATGGTCAGGATGGCCCCGGGATTGTATATATAGTTGTATCCATGCGCTGAAGTCTCGTGAGGAGGCAGATGTGACCCATGAGGCTAACCGTTTGACGGACACCAGATGTTAGGGTGTCTAGGCAATTCCAATGTTTTCAGGAGGGCTCTATGCCAGATATGTTGACGCCCCTTGAGCCGCATCAGGTTGACGTCGGCGGAGAAATCGGCCGACGAATCGATATGACGCTCAGGCGAAACCTGCTTGTGCTGGATGTGGACCGCCACTTCCTCGCACCCTTCAAGGCGCACGACAACGCCCCCTACGTCGCTCTGGGAAAGCTGATCGACGCGGCTGTGAGTTTTGCGGCCTACACAGGCGAGGCGGACGTGGCTTCTTTCAAGAATCATATCGTAGGGGAGGCGATCCAGGCTCAGGAGGCGGATGGTTACATCGGCACGATGCAGCAGGCCAACAGGATGCAGGAGAATTATGACGTGCACGAGATGGCCTACATCGTCCTGGGGCTAGCCCGGAACTACGGCCGGTTTGGAGACGAGGGATCGGGCAGCGCGGCAGTCAGGCTGGCGAACTTCATGATGAAGCAATGGGGCGAGAAGAGAGAGGGCCTTACGACACTTGGGACGGATGAGGCCTTTCTGACCCTGTCACGGGTGACGGGTGATTCCTCGTATTTGGACTTTTGTGCGAATTCGCCCACGGGACGGAAGGAAAACGCGGCGCTGCGCGAATACGGAACTGGACTCGAAACGCACGTCTACCGGTGTCTTGCCCGCTGCGTCGCCCAGCACGATCTCTACCGGGTTCGACCGGAGGCACAGCTGCTCGAACGGACTCGGGACACGCTCAACGACCTCACCTCCGGTGATGCGCTGGTGATCACCGGGACGTGCAGTCGCTCGGAAAATTGGCACACGGACCAGGGTGGTACGGGCGAATTGGGTGAGGCCTGCGCCACGGCCTACCTGATTCGTCTGATGGACAGTTTGATCCGTTTGGAGGGGGACCTCCGCTACGGAGATATCGTGGAGCGTTCGATCTACAACGCCCTTTTCGGCGCACTGTCGCCGGACGGACGCCGAATCCGGTACAACATACCGTTCGATGGGAGACGGTTCTACTTCGATGAGGACCCCTCCAAGGCCCATCTCCAGATCCCTTCCCACGATCTATATTGCTGCCCGGGGAATTTCAGGAGGATCGTGGCCGAGCTGCCGACCCAGGTCTATTACAGGTCGGCCGACGGCCTGGCGATCAACCTCTATACGTCATCGAAGGCAACCCTGGACCTTGAAGGGGGCGTATCGCTGGCCGTGAGCCAGGAGACGGACTACCCGAACTCCGGACGCGTTGAGATTACCCTCACGCCGTCCGAATCGACGACGTTTCCGCTTCGGTTGAGGATCCCCCGCTGGTGTTCGAATGCGCGGGTCGCGGTGAACGGCGAACTGGAGAACGGAGGCGTTGTGGGCGGACAGTTTCTCGAGATCAGACGCAAGTGGGAGCATGGAGATTACGTCACACTCGACATGCCCATGCCCTGGCGAATCATCCGGGGCAGGAAGAAGCAGGAGGGCCGTGTCGCGGTGATGCGGGGTCCGGTGGTCTATTGCCTCAGTCCCGAGCGTAACAAGGGACGGATCAACGGCGCGGATTTGAGCAGGATGCGGATCGATCCGGCGTCTCTCGAGGGTCCGTCCGGAGACGATACGGTCCGTCCGGACGGGCTGAAGTGCGCCGTGCAGGCGTGGACCGCGGACCGCGACCTGGAGCGATCGGCCGATCTCGACCTGCATCTCACAGAATTTCCCGACCCGACCGGCGAAGCGATCTATTTCAAACCGTCAAAGGATGTCTCGGTTCAGGATGAGCTGGTCGCCTAGCAGGTCATCGCGCGTTTGTCAATCGAACTGCCAGATCTTCTGGATCGTCTTGCAGAGGATCCACTCCAGGTCGTCGTCTGTGAAGAAGTCGATGTGTTTCCGGATCAGGTCCAGACACTCCAGGTATCCTGTTGCACCCGGTCTGAACACGTGTGGAAAATCGGTTCCCCACATCAGCCGCTCAGGGCCGAAGGCGTCGTAGACTCTGCGGATCATCGGAAACGTGTCCCGGTGCGGATAGGGTTCGCTCGACCTGCCACCCACATTGGAGACCTTCACATAGACGTTCGGGTAACTGGCGAAGCGAAGAAGGATTTCCAGGAGCGGATGAGGCGGTGCTTCACTAGCGGGCACGCCAGCCAGGTGATCGATCACCACATTTACTTTCGGAAACCGGCCGACGATCGGTTCGAGTGCCGCGTAATCCTGGGCCCTTCCAAACAGCGTAAAACAGACCCCCAGTTCCTCCGCGCGCTGCCAGATCGGATCTTTGTCCGTCGCCGCAAGCACGGACGGCGGTCCGTATCGCCCCAGGTGCAGCCGCATGCCGCCGAAGCCGTGCTCCGTGATCAATTCCTCCAGACGGTCGGGTGCGTCCGGGGCCGTGGGGTCTACGAGACCGACCGCCGCAAACTTGCCGGGGAACTGCTTCAGACAGTCCGCCACGTAGCGGTTGTCGAACAGATAGTGTTTGGGTTGAACAATCACCGCCTTTTCGACCCCGGCCTCCGCCATGGTTCGGTTCAACAGCTCAACCGATCCATCCTGTTCGGGTCTTGGGCCCGTTATAGGGTAGCGGGCTGTATCACTGCTGTAGACGTGAAGGTGGGGATCGATGATCACGGCTGTCTCCTTTTCAATCGGTTTGACACGAAACAACTTCCCCATGTCGTCCATAGAAAAGGAAGTTATTCACGACCGCGGACTACGGACGACAGACCACCCAACACAGAACGAATCGGCCGATTCATTCTGCGGTCCGCCGTCTGCCGTCCGCGGTCTGGCATATCACATCCCATTCTCGGCCAGCAGCCTCCTGAGGTAGTTAGCCGCCTTCCCGATGTCCACGAGCGGATCACCCTGGCCCTCATAGGCGATGGAGAGGTTACCGTTATAGTCGGCCTCTTTGAGGATCTGGATGATCCGATCGTAATCCAGCCACTCTTCCACGCCGCTGTCGATCCGGTAGAACTTCGTACGCACGCAAACGGCGTGCGAGACGGTCTCCTCCATGTAGGCATAGATGTCCGCGTCCGGATCGGGCTCTCCTTTGGGCGAGGCCCCGATCGACCCTCGCCACTGCCCGGTATCCATGATAAATGAGAAATTCGGCCGATCCACTTCTCGGAGAATTCTGAGCACATCCTCCGACGTGGCCGCGAGGTTGTTGTTGTCGTGGTTCTGCAGGGCCACGATCACGCCCTTCTCCAGCGCGTAGTCGGCGATCTCCTGGTGGCTCGCGATCATATTCGGCCAAAGCGGTTCGAGATCCTCCGTCCCAGGTCGGTAAGAACCGCCAAACACTCGGACCAGCGGCGCGCCCATGAAGAGGGCCACGTCCACCGTTTCCTTCGCCGTGTCGACGCGAGCCCGCACCTCATCGTCCGGTCCCACAAATCCCCCGCTGACCCCGAGGTAGCCGACGGGCAGGCCGTGTTTGAGGCACAGCATTTTGATGTGCCGGAGGTAGGTCGGATCCGTTGAGGAAAAGGCTCGGCGAAGAAAATCGATCGTATCCAGCCTGAACTCATTCACGGATTCAATAAAGGATTCGATATCGGGCGACAGCGGATGCAGACATCCGACTTTGATCATCTCTCTCCTCTCAATCGAACTGCCAGATCTTCTGGATCGTCTTGCACAGGATCCACTCCAGATCTTCTTCCGTGAAGAAGTCGATCTCCTTCCGGATGAGGTCAAGGGACTCTACATAGCCGGTTGCACCCGGCCTGATGACGTGAGGAAAGTCGGATCCCCACATCAGCCGCTCCGGGCCGAAGGCATCGTAGACCTGGTGGATTATCGGAAAGGTGTCCCGGTGCGGATAGGGTTCCTCCGACCGGTGGCACACGTTGGAGACCTTGACATAAACGTTGGGATACTGAGCGAATCGGAGGAGGATGTTCAGGAGGGGATAGGGCGGTGCCTCGTTCGCTGGCACCGCCGCGAGGTGATCGAAAACGACATTCACCTGTGGGAACCGGCTGACGATCGGCTCGAGCGCAGCGTATTCTTCCTCGTATCCCTCTGCAGGCTATGGATGGGAAGCTATTCACGACCACAGACCGCGGACCGCGCAAAGCGGCCTACTCATCAGGCCGTCCGCCGTCCGCCGTCTGCCGTCTGCGGTCCGATTTATCACATTCCATTCTCGGCCAGCAGTCTCCTGAGATAGATCACCGCCTTCCCGATGTCCACGTGAGGATCTCCCTGGCCCTCATAAACGACGGAGAGATTTCCGTTGTAGCCCGCGGCTTTGAGGATCTGGAAAATCCTACCGTAGTCCAGCCATTCCTCGACGCCGCTGTCGATGCGGTAGATCTTGGTGCGCACGCAGGTGGCGTGCGACACCGTCTCCTCCATGTAGGCATAGATGTCCGCGTCAGGATCGGGCTCGCCTTTGGGTGAGGCCCCTGGCGATCCCTTCCATTGCCCGGTGTCCATAATGAAGGAGAAATTGGACCGGTCCACTTCCCGCAGGATGCGCAGCACATCCTCGGATGTGGCTGCCAGGTTGTTGTTGTCGTGGTTCTGCAGGGCGACGATCACTCCCTTCTCCAACGCGTAATCGGCGATCTCCTGGTGGCTTGCGATCATTTTCGGCCAGAAGGGCTCCAGGTCCCGCGTGCCCGGCGGGTATGACCCGCCAAAGACCCGGACGAGCTGTGCGCCCACGAAGACGGCCATGTCGACCGTCTCTTTCGCCGTCTCTACGCGGTCTCGTATCTCGTCGTCGGAACCGACGAACCCTCCGCTCACGCCGAGGTAGCCGATCGGCAGACCGTTTTCGAGGCACTTCATCCTGATCTGCCTGAGATAGGCCTGATCGGTGGCTGGAAAGGCGCGCCGCAGGAAATCGATCGTATCCAGCCTGAACTCGCTCACAGATTCGATAAAGGTTTCGAGATCTGTTGCTTGCGAACAGAGTGTTCCGAGCTTGATCATTATTTTCCCCTTATCAGAACCTAAAACAACCGTATCCCCGAGTGATCCCGAGTCGCGGCCGAAGGCAGTGCGACGAGGGATTGTATCGAGGGGTCGGTATTACCTGAGCGAAACCGGTCCCTCGATACGAGCCTCGCGGCGGTCGCCACTCGGCCCACTCGGGAACTCGGTAGCTTCTCGTTAGCTGAATTCATTGATGTACTGCGATGCGTTGGATCCGGAGGGCGGAGGCGGACGTTGCTTTGTGTAGCCAATTTACGAATATTACAGGTCCCATGCTCGTCGTTCTGCTGTGCGTCGTCAACGGTTTCACCTTCGTCTCCAAGACCTGAGGAATCCTATGGATCCCATCCACGTCGGCATCATCGGTTCGGGACATCGCGGCATCAACAACCTGGCCGGGCGCATGACCGATCTTGCAGAAGAGGTCGACATGCGGGTGACCGCGTTGTGCGACATCTATCCGGACCGGCTCGAAGAATCTCGAGGGCATCTCCAACTGCTCTTTCGGGATCGGGGCGTCGACCTCGAGATCGCCGGCACCGACGATCCCCAGGCCCTGATCGACCGGCCGGATGTCGATCTGGTGGTGGTGACGACCCCGCAGTGCGCGCACAAAGACCCGGCGGTCGCCGCCCTCGAGTCCGGGAAGAAGGTCTACCTGGACAAGCCGATTGCGCATACGCTGGAGGACGCGATCGCGATTGCGGAGGCGGAGAAGAGGACAAAGAACCCGATGATTCTTGGATTCACGAGGCGATACGAGAGGTCGTGGCTGAAGGCGTATGATCTGCTTCAGTCTGGAGTGATCGGCGAACTGCACATGATCCAGATTCGGGACATCATTCCGTTCCACAACTTCTTTCACCGCTGGACGCGGCGGCGCGAGTGGTCGGGGGATGCGGTGAACGACAAGTCGTCGCACCACATGGATGTGTTCAACTGGTTCACCGGGAGCCGCGCCGAAAAGATCACTGGATTCGGAGGCCGCCGCGTGTTTCTCCCGAGAGAAGGCTACCCGGAGCGGTGTATGGAGTGCGATCTGGAATGCCCCTATCGCGTCGACCCGACGCGTGACAAGACGGTGAGTCAGGAAGGCAGGTCTGCGACGGGGGATTCCTGGGTGGATGCCACAGATGACTACAGCCGGGCAGACACATGTGTCTACAAGCCTGGCGCGGACATCCTGGACCACGCGGTCGTTCAGGTGGCGTACGAAAACGGGATGGTGGCCTCGCTCTTCCTGAGCTTTTTCGGGCCGAAGGCCGAAGACCAGGAGACCCTGGAGCTCGTCGGGACGAAGGGTCGGATCATACTGACGCGTCATACTGGGATGATCGACATCGTGACCGATTACGGCTCGACGCACGAGGTGATCGACTGCAAGCACGAGACGTTCGGCTCCACACACTTCGGCGCCGACCTGGAGCTGGTTCGGCAGATTCGGAAATTTTGTGACGGGGCGCCGTCGCCGGTGAGCGCGCGGCAGGGGTGCGAGGCGACGCGGATGATCATGGCAGCACTGAAGTCGATCGACAGCGGGGGGGAGACGGTTCATATGGTGGATATGGCGGATGCAGAGCTGTGATCAAGGAAGCAAGCAGGCTGACAAAGAGAAGGAGGTGAGATGGTGTCCCGTCAAGGAACAGTTCTCTCGGTGAATGTGGGCGGCATCCGGGAGTTCGACTACAACGGCCGTCCGGCTGTAAGCGCCATCTGGAAGTCGCCCGTCACGGGTCGGGTCGCTGCTCGGGGCGTGAATCTGGAAGGAGACGACCAGGCGGACCGCGATGCACACGGAGGGCCGGACAAGGCCGTTTACGCCTACGCCGTCGAGGACACGCGGTGGTGGGAGGAGGAACTCGGTCTCGAGCTGGAGTTCGGCCAGTTCGGAGAGAACCTTACGACGGAAGGGATCGATGTCACCAACGCGCTTGTGGGGGAGCGCTGGGAGATCGGAAGCACGATCCTCGAGGTATCAGAGCCGCGCGTCCCGTGCTGGCGGTTGGGGGCTCGGATGGAAGACAAGCGGTTCCCCCGCCGATTCACCGAGGCGTTGCGTCCGGGCACTTACTTTAGGATTTCTGTCGAGGGCGACGTGGGCGCCGGTGACGAAATCCAGGTCATAGAGCGACCCGATCACGACTTGTCGATCGGCGATGTCTTCCGCATCTACACCCGTGACCGAGATGAGGCGGAACGACTCCTTTTGGCGCCTCAGATCTCCTCGGACTGGAAACGGTGGGCCGAGAAGCTGCTGGAAAAGCAAGAAGGCGGGCAGGAAGAGCCCGCCTCGCCGTGCTGTTCCTAGAATAGGTGGGCCGAGGCGGTTTTTCAATACAAGCCTCGGAGGCGTGCAATATGTCGGCCATTAGAAAAGATTCGCATACAAACCCATGAAATATCAATAAATTAAGTTCAAGAACCTCCTGAACCCACCCCGATTGTCGGTAGTTCCCGTACGGTATCATGTGCAGAATTCCATATTTTTGTGATATATCTATAGCCGTATGTCACTCAATGCGACACTTCCCTAACCGACTCTAGAACATAGGATTATGACTCTGACACCCGTAATGGACACGATGGACATGTTTTGGAGCTTCGTCTCATATGTTGTATTTTTTCAATTTTTGTGATATATTAGGTGTAATATGTCATTTGACGCGACCATTCCACATATCCTTCCAGAACTGCCTCCTAAAGGCGACTTTCGTAGTGAGGCCTATGTTGATCTGCTACTGAAAACTCGCACGGAGCTAGGGGAGTTGAAGGGGTATGCCTTCTCCTTACCAAACCCGTTCCTCCTGACTTCTCCCGCGCTCATCAGAGAGTCCGTGGATAGCTCCAGCATCGAAAACATAAACACCACAGTCGAGCAGGTTCTCCAACAGCAACTTTTCCCCGAGCTTGAACAACGTGAGCCGGATAGGGAGGTATTGAACTACCGAAACGCAATCATCTGGGGCCACGATCAGATGCAAAATCTCCCCATTTCAAGTCGTCTCATACTGGGTATCCACAAGCAGCTGCTGCCCAAAGCGAGTCATGGATTCCGAAGGACGCAGAATCGTATTGAGAACAGCAAAACGGGAGCGGCCGTTTACACCCCTCCAATGGCGAACGAGATCGGCCGGCTGCTAGCGAATTTGGAGCAGTTCATTCATCACGAGGACGGGATCGATCCGTTGATCAAGTGTGCAATAGCTCACTATCAGTTCGAGGCCATCCACCCGTTTCTTGACGGGAACGGCCGTACGGGAAGAATTCTCATGGTCCTCCACCTGGTTCAGGCAGGGCTATTGAGTATGCCAATACTCTACCTCAGTGCGTATGTGAATGTAAGAAAGGACGACTATTACCGTCTGCTCCTTGGCGTTACCACTCACAGTCAATGGGTGCCATACATCAGGTTTATTCTAGATGCGGTCAAAAGTCAATCTGTGGAGACCAAGGTGACCCTATTCAAAGTCATGCGGCTGTATCGAGAATACAGTGAGCGAATCAAGGCTGAGCACCGGAAGATCTATAATAGGGGACTCGTAGATCACCTCTTCTCGCATCCGATAGTGACCCCTGTCAATCTAGCCGCTCAAGTGGGGTGTCACTATACTACGGCAACCCGCTATCTAATGCAGCTTTCGGAAGCTGGCCTGCTGGAAGATCGCTTCTATGGAAAATATCATCTCTTCATCAACCGCCCCTTGCTTGAGATCATCTCGGCAGAGTAGCAATGCTGCGAATGCTGGAAGAGAGGGGAGATTTAGATATGGGCTCCACAGTGGTGAATGACTATTCTTCAAGCCGGACGGAGATGTCAAGGAAATTTCGCGATATGTTCAGCCTGTGAATTAGGCGGCGAGGGAAGTTAAGATGAATGCCTTCATCAGGTTCAATAAGGGGTTCCTCCATCTTCCGCTTCGAGTGCAGCTGTATATGGTCGCTCTCGTTGGGCTCAATATGATTGCGCCTCTTTTCTTCATCCAAATGCTCGAAGCCCAGATCGTCCTCGGGGCGTTTATGGCAAGCTTTGCGCTTATGATCATCCTGACCGGGATGGTTGGATTCACGCGTCTGCTGGGACTGGCCCATATCTTCTGGATTCCGATGCTGTTCTTCGTCTGGCCGAGCCTGGAAGTTTATCCGGCCCAGGAAGCTGTCGGCATATGGCTCCGCCTTTTGATCATACTGAATGTCATCGCCCTCGTCCTCGATGCAGTCGACATCTCCAGATACATTCGGGGCAATCGGAGTGAGATGGATCTCCAGGTGAGTGAGGGAGACACTCCTGGTGACGACCAAGGGGATATGGCGCGCGACTGACATTGGAATGAGGACGTGCAGGCCACCTATCAACAAGCTTGACATCGCCAAAAGTCAGATCTAGATTTCGCGAGGTGAGGCCTGTCGGGGGATCGTCTATCGTGTAAATTGCTTTCTTCCAGTTCCGTTGAAGTCGGGCTCAACGGTCTTCAGACCGATTCCTGATCTAGAATCGGCTTTGTGGCCTTGAGCCTTTCCTTTTATCATCTTTCATTCATCGTAGAAATGAGGTCCAATGTCCACTAAGCTTTGCGTCTGGCTGATTGGATTCTCCCTGCTCGTGGCCCCGGCGTCTGCAATCGCGCAGATGACCTGGCGCACTGTAGGACCGGGCGCAGGGAGCTTTCTCATGTCCGTTGCCATCGACCCTGCAGATCCCGACGTTATCTACGTTGGAGGGGATATCGAGGGTATCTACAAGTCCACGGACGGTGGCGCCACGTGGGGGGCGGCAAACCAGGGCATGAACAGCGGCAATCGACCGGCTGGGGTGTATGCTGTTCAGGAACTGATTATCGATCCCTCGAGTACCCAAACCCTGTATGCGGGCACGTGGTCAGGGCTGTTCAAAAGCACGGATGGCGCCCAGAACTGGACGTGGATCTTCCCTACCGAAAGAAGCGAAGACGAGGATCCCATCCCCGTGTCCTACGTTGCTGTCGATCCCGATAATCCACTCAACGTATATGCCGGGGTGGGGGATGCGGATGCCAACTCAGACGGCAGGGGCGCTCTCTATCGCAGCACGGACGGTGGCACAAGCTGGTCTCTCCTGGATACTGGGATGGACGAAGAAGCGGTGGTTCACAGCATTCTTATCGACCCGACCAGCCCTGCAGACAACAGACAGCTCTTTGTCAGCACCGACACCGGTCTCTCACGAAGTCAGGATAACGGCAGTTCCTGGACCCCAATCAACACAGGCCTACCCCACACAAATGCCAGGCGGTTGGCCCTCTGCAACTCCGGGGGACAGATCACCCTCTTTCTGTCTTTGAGTACTGAGGGTGACTCGTCTAACCCATCTTCCTTACAGGGCGGCATCTACAAAAGCACGGACAACGGTGGCAGTTGGACTTCCATCAACGGGGATCTGCCGACTGTACCCTACGAAGATCCTGAAGACCCTCCACCGGCCTATGACTACTGGAAATATGTGGTGCATCCCACCGACCCGGCCATCCTGTATGCCGCCACCAACCTGGGCGGTTGGGGTGATCTGTGGGGCGTTCACAAGACAACGGACGGCGGAAATACCTGGACCAAGGTCGATACCGACATCACCTATGGATGGATGGATAGCGCCTGGTGGAACGAAGGCAATATCAGCCTCCTGGAAATCTCGTCCAGCAATCCTGAGATCCTGATCGCGGGGGGGGACTTCTTACGCAGGTCCAGCGACGGTGGGGAGACCTGGCAGCAGGTCTATACCGAGAAGGTCGGCAGCGGGTGGAGGGGTAGAGGCATCGAATTGATGGAAAGCTTTTCGCAGGCATTCCACCCCACAGATGCAGATGTGATCTACATCGCGTACGACGACATGGGGCTGTGGCGATCGGATGACGGAGGAAGCAGCTTTTTGCGATTGGATCCGACCCAGAAGCCGGGCGGATACGATAGCGTGAACTCCATAGTCGTAGATCCAGAGACCGACGACCTATACATTAGTAGAGACAATGGCGAGAACGACGCCGATCTCGATCCACAGTATTCTATCGGGCGTCTATTAAAGAGCACGGATCGGGGCGTAACGTGGACCGACCTCGGTGAGAATCTACCGGCAGGCAGGTCGATCCTGGTACTGGATACGACCAGTCCTGCGAACGCCAGGATTCTCTATGTCGCGATCTACGGTCAGGGTGTATACAAGACCGGTGATGGGGGTGAAAGCTGGGTCTCTGCCAGCAGCGGCCTGGGGTCTGGCTCCTCAAAGGTCTGGTCCCTTTCGCTTCATCCTGCGGAGTCGCAGACATTGTACGCGGGGTTAAACTCTCTCCAGGGAGAAGGTACCGGGGGGCTTTACAAGACCACAGACGGAGGTCAGAACTGGACTAAACTCGACGGCGCGTCTGGACTGGACGTCCTTTCAGTCGCTGTAGATCCATCCGGTCGTGTCTACGTAGGGGCGACCGATAACCATTCCTGGAGTTTGGAGGGGGGGCTGTTCAGATCCACCGACGAGGGCACGACCTGGCAGAACGTCCTAGATCAACCCCGGGTTGGTCTCGTCCTCGTTGATCCTGAAGATCCGGAGATTGTCTATGCCGCCTCCCAGCCATGGTGGAACTTCGTCTCCGGTCTCGACGCCGGATTCTATCGAAGCGCCGACGCCGGGGATGCCTGGGAGCAGGTCAACACAGACCTGGGCCACACCTTTGTCCTTTCGGGCGTGATCAGTCCCCACAACACAGATCAGATTTTGGTTGGCACACACGGCGGGGGCGTCTGGCTCGGAGAGATCCCAGCATCCGCCCCTGCGCCTCCGACCGCTGACTTCAACGGCAGTGGCAAGGTGGATTTCTTCGATTTCATTGAATTTGCGCTGAATTTTGGGAAGAAACAAGAGGATCCGAATTTTGATCAAAAGTACGATCTAGATGGCGGTGGCGAGGTGGACTTTCTGGACTTTCTCGAGTTCGTGCAAGCATTTGAGATTTGATTCAAGCCAGTACGATAGGAACATAATCACTTCCCCACGGATGACGGCTGGTGTCGGTCAAGAAAAATAAAAACGGGCAATAGCCAAATAAAGGCTACTGTCCGTCTTCGTTTGTGAAGAATCATATGGTGGGCGATACTGGACTTGAACCAGTGACCTCTTGCATGTCAAGCAAGCACTCTAACCACCTGAGCTAATCGCCCACCTATATCCTGACTTTCCATCCAGTTACGGTCCGAATGATATCCGATTAGTAAGCGCAAGTCAAGCTGATTAAGGAATTGGCTCCCACCACATCGGATCGGTAACCTCTTCCCTCACAAAAAGAACTAGAATTCACCCGGAAACGGCCGTATTTTCGGAGGCCATGTTCGTCGGTCATTACGGGGTCGCTCTAGCCGCCAAGAAGATTTCTCCTAGCACATCGCTCGGGACACTTTTCCTGGCGACGCAGATGATAGACCTGCTTTGGCCGGTCTTTCTGCTTCTTGGGCTCGAGCACGTGAGGATCGATCCGGGAAACACCGTCTTCACACCGCTCAATTTCTACGATTATCCGATTACCCACAGTCTGGTGGGCTGCCTAGGCTGGGCCGTTGGACTCTTGGTCCTGTTCTGGATTATTAGAGGAAGTTTGAGAAACGCCGCGATCGTCGGGGGCGTCGTCCTGAGTCATTGGGTCCTGGATGCGATCGTCCATCGACCCGATCTTCCAGTGGTTCCTGGGGCCGAAACAGTTGTAGGCCTTGGGCTCTGGAATTCCATTGCGGCGACGATCATCGTAGAATTGGGGATATTCGCAGCGGGACTCGTGATCTATCTTCGTTCAACACGGTCGCAGGACCGCATCGGGATATATGGGCTGTGGGGTCTGGTCGCGTTCCTCGTCCTGGGCTGGCTGAGCAACGCGTTCGGTCCACCGCCTCCATCGGTGATGGCCGTGGCCGTATCCGCATTCGTTGGGTTGACGCTGGTTGTGTTGTGGGGCTACTGGGTGGACCGTCACCGTCTGCCCGAGTCGAATCCTGCATAGGAATAGGCTTATTAAATCGAGGTTAAGCTTACGGCTTCGAGGACAGCAATGGGTTCCGGTGTGGTTCCAAGAGACACAACGTTAGACGCTGCACGTGTCCAATTCTCTATTCTAAGAAAGATCGGACTCAAAGGACGCGCGAATATGACTTTCGAACTAAGCGATGGAGTTCGTTCAATTGTGGAATCAGGGATCAGACAGCGCCATCCAGACTACGATGCTGAGATGGTAAGGCTAGCCGCTCTTCGTGCATCAATCGGGGAGAGATTATTCCTGCGATCTTATCCAGAGCTAGAGCTTAGAACTTGATGAGCCAAAAGGACTTTTTTACAAAGCTCATTCAGAAATTGGAAGAAGCCAATGTGGAGTATATGGTTTCAGGGTCGCTTGGAAGCAGCATGCACGGAGAGCCGAGAGCGACCAATGACATAGACTTGGTCATCGCCCCTACAGAAGTGCAGTTGCATACGTTCATTGGATCGTTGAGTCAAGAGTATTACATCGATCCAGAGGCTGCTCTGGATGCCTACAGAAATCGCACGATGTTCAACGTCATCGATCGCCAAACAGGCTGGAAGGCGGATCTGATCATTCGTAAAGATCGTGAATTCAGCCGAGAGGAATTCAGGAGGCAGATAAACGCAGAAATATTGGGCGTTGGGGTCAAGGTCATCTCTCCAGAGGATGCCATCTTGAGTAAGCTCGAATGGTCGAAAGAAAGTGAATCGGAGCTTCAATTCCGAGACGCGCTTGGTGTAGCAGTCGTTCAGTGGGAAAATCTAGACATGGAGTATTTGAAAAAGTGGTCAAGGGAATTGGGTTTTGAGGTCATTCTTGAAGATCTCATAATCAAGGCAAAAGACTTGCAGTTACCTGAGTGAGAAAGTCTGCCCGGGGGACGAGTTGAGAAAACTACACGTCACAGTCATCGACCTGGTCGTCAAAGCGCCCACGACAAGAATGTATGGGCGCATCATGAACGCGAACGCCGCGAGCATCATGCCGCAGGTGATCGCGCTCTGGTGCGAACAGGAAGGGCACGACGTCAACTTCATCTGCTACACGGGCAAAGAGAATCTATTCGCGGAGTTGCCCGATGATACCGACGTGGTCTTTGTCGGTGCATTTTCGCAGGCAGGGCAGCTTTCGTATGCGATCAGCAACTACATGCGCTCGAAAGGCGCCGTCACGGTACTCGGCGGGCCGCACGCGCGCTCCTATCCTCAAGACGCGCAGAAGTACTTCGACTATGTGCTCGACTTTACAGACCGGGAGTTGATCCGGGACGTTCTGCAGGATTGCTCAGAAAACCGTCCGCTTGGCGTTCACCTCGCGGCGAACGGACAGCCGACGCATCTTCCCGGGGTGAAGGAGCGGTGGAAGTACATCGAGATCGTGCTCGAGAAGGCCCCTTTGATTAAAACGGTCGCGATGATGGGCAGTTTCGGGTGTCCCTACACCTGCAATTTCTGTATCGACGCGGCCATCCCTTATCAGCCGCTCAGTTTCGATGTGATCAAAGAAGACCTGAGATTCCTGCTTGAAAAATTCGAACGCCCTCACGTGGGGTGGCACGACCCCAATTTCGGGATTCAGTTCGACAACTATCTGGATGCGATCGAGGAGGTGGTGCCGCCCGACCGCATCGATTTCTTCGCGGAGAGCAGCCTTTCGCTTCTCTCGGAACCCAACTTGAAGCGGCTCAAACGGAACGGGTTCAAGGCGATCCTGCCCGGGATCGAGTCCTGGTATGACATGGGCAACAAATCCAAGACCGGAAGCAGGAAGGGGATGGAGAAGGTCCTCAAGGTTTCGGATCACGTCAACCTGGTGTTGAGCTACATCCCATACGTACAGACGAATTTCGTGATGGGTCTGGACGTGGATGAAGGTCCCGAACCGTTCGAGCTGACGAAGCGCTTTCTGGATGCGGCCCCGGGTGCCTTTCCAGCCTATTCGCTGCTCACCGCGTTCGGCCAGGCGGCTGAGATCAACCTTGAGTATATGAGGGCCGGGCGTGTACTCGGGTTCCCATTCCATTTCATGAACAACAACCACGTGATGAACGTGCGGCCGCTGAACTATTCTTGGGCCGAGTTTTACGACAGTCTGGTCGACCTGTCGACTTACTCCTTCTCCTGGGACATGATCCGACGGAGATTTCAGGCCGCGAAGGGCACAGAGCCGAGATGGCTGCCCTGGCTGAACGTGTTGCGCGCGGTCTCTTCGGAAGGGTTCGGGAGGATCAAACACCACACGAAGATGCGCGGGTTGCTGGACACCGACCCGCAGGTGAGGCGATACTGGGAGGGCGAGACGACGGAGATTCCGAGCTTCTACGTGGAGTGGATCAAGCGGGATCTGGGGCCGTTCTGGGAATGGCTGCCGGATGGGGGGCTGTATCACGATCCTCACGCCTATCTCAAGGCAGAAGAAGCGTCGAAGCAAGTCGCATAATTGCGGATTTGGGATTGCGGATTGAAGGGCATCGTTCACCGTATCGCCAAGTTTGTCATTCCGAGGAGCCCCTCGAAAATCAAATCACGCTTTGAGGTGAACGCCAACAAACACAGCGACGAGGAATCTCAAGAGAGAGTTATTCACCGAACCGTTTCTCGAGGTATGTTGTGCTGAAATCAACTGTTGAGATTCCTCGCTGACGCTCGGAATGACAACGGAAACCGTGGTAACTTGGAGTAAGACGTGCAGCGAGTACACGACCGAGGTGGTTGGCCCGATGCCGGGCCGATCGACAGATCGGAACACGACTATGCGATGTGGGAGAAGCAGACCGATGCGCTGGTGGTGTTGTCGATACGCAAGAATATGATCACCATGGATGAACTTCGTCGCGCGATGGAGGGTATCGAGCCGGCGAAGTATGAAGCGCTTGACTACTACGAGCGCTGGATCGTGGGCCTTGAGAAGCTGATGATCGAGAAGGGCGTCTTGACCGCGGATGACATCGACCGGCAGGTGGTGGCGCTGGACGTATAAGATATGGACGCGAGATTCAAAACGGGAGATGGCGTGCGGATTCGGGTAGATGAGTCTCCTCGACACATCCGGACACCTGCTTACATCCAGGGAAAGATCGGCCGGGTCGAAACGGTGCACGGCGCCTTTCACGATCCGGAGTCACTCGCGCACGGTGGAGACGGCCTTCCGAAGCAGTTTCTGTATCTGGTGCGCTTCGATGAATGCGCGGTCTGGCCGAAGTATGATGGGGAATCACAGGATCAGCTGCTGATCGATATCTATGAACATTGGATGGAGCCAGCCTGAAAAGAGGCGGAGTTTGGTCGACCACAATCACGATGAGCACGCGCCGATCGAAGACGCGTCCGAGGTGACCGTTTACGAGAAGCGGACGCGTGCGATCCAGTCCCTCCTGGTCGAGAAAGGGATCGTGACGGCGGATGAGGTCCGGCGGCAGGTGGAGGACACGGATTCACGTACGCCTGCCCAGGGCGCTCGCGTGATCGCAAGGGCGTGGATGGATCCGGCGTTCAAGGCGCGTCTCCTGGCCGATGCGAACGCTGCGATCGGAGAGCTGGGGATGGACACCGGCCGGGACCCGGTTGTTGCGGCCGTGGAGAATTCGGGAGAGGTGCATAACGTGATCGTATGTACGCTCTGTTCCTGCTATCCACGGGCGCTGCTCGGATATCCTCCTGCCTGGTACAAGAGTTTGAACTACAGATCCAGAATGGTGGAAGAGCCGCGAGCTGTCTTAGGAGAGTTTGGTCTTGAGCTGGACGAGGAAGTGGAGGTACGCGTCTACGACAGCACGGCGGACATGCGTTATCTGGTCATTCCTGAACGCCCGCCTGGCACGGAGCAGATGGGTGAGGAAGAGCTTGCCGACCTGGTCACGCGTGACAGCATGATCGGGGTCGCCGTGGCCCGCGGCCCTGACGTAGAAACACGCCATGCTTGACCGCGGACCGCGGTTGTGAGGTAAAAAGCAGACGTCGTTTATAACTGACGAGGGGGATCGTATGCGAGGAAAGTTGCTGTTCTTGGCAATCATCGCTGGGTTTCTGGCTCTGGTCGGCGTCACAAGGCAGCCCGCTTCAGCCGGCGAGAAGATAAGGTTCCAATCGCAACACATCAACTTCGCCACGCGATTCGACACGATTGTCGTAGGCGATGAACCCGGGCACTTCATCGCGCTTTTCGAAGCGAAGGGTTTGGGCATACGCAGAGAAGGACCGGAAGAACCCCCCTACAAGATCGAAATCTGGGGTACCGGGGACTACAGGGCGGACGGTACTGGAAAGGATCAGGGGTACGGAAAGTTCACCTTCGCTGATGGGTCGACCTACTTTGAGGAGTGGACCGGGAAGGTTTCCGGAGGGAGAGATGTAGGGACGGCCGTCTACTTTAACGGCTCGGGCCGATTCAAGGGGATGACGGGAGGAAGTAAATTCGATTGCGCCCTGCTGGGAGATCGGTTCATCTGCGAGGTGGAGGGCACGATCGAGCTTCCGTGAGAGAGAGAAGAAATAGATTAGATTAGAGCCCCGGTGGCGAGCCTAGCCCTGGGGCTTTTCCGCGAGTCAAAAGAGCTATGTCCGACCGCAGACCACTGACCGCGGACCGCTCGAGCCTGAGTATCACTCTATTCATTGAGCAGTCTGCCGTCCTCGGTCCGCCGTCCGTCTCTACGTTTTCCAGGTCTTGAGTCGCTCGGCGTATTCCCGGGCCTGGCCGGCGATGTCTACGCCTACGAATTCTGACCAGGCGGCCAGCAGGGCCCGATAGATGGGACCGGGTTTTCCGGGACCGACTGGCTGAAAATTGAACCGGGCGACGGGCAGGATACAAAACGGGGTGGATGAGAGCCAGGCCTCGTCCGCCGCGCGTACATCGTAGGGCTCGATGTTGGCCTCGCGGGCGGGAATCCCGAGCCGGTCGGCGAGCTCGAAGCAGGTTCGACGGGAGATCCCGCGCAGGACATTGTGAGGTTTCGGTGTGAGGATCTCTCCGCCGCGAGCGATGAAGAAGTTGCTTCCGATGCCTTCGGTGATAAACCCCCGCTCGTCTGTGAGCAGGGCCCAGGCACCCTCCTCCAGCCGGTTGGCGTGGAGGTCCGCGAGTTTGTAAAAGATGCGGCTGCGGTTCTTCGCCTTGGGATCGATGAAGCGAGAGGGCACAGATTGCTGCGGCGTGATGACAGCGTGGACGCCGTTTTCATACATATCGGCCTGCCTCCCCGTGCGGGGGATGAGCGGGAAGCAAGAGATGCAGACGACCGGCCCAAGGCCTTCTCTGAGGATTCCTTCATAAAAGGCGCGGGCGCCTCTAGTGACGTCGTGTAAGATCTGGAAGTCGCTTCCCTCCAAAACCGGGAGGTTGCGCTCGATCGTCTCCTGGGTGGCGGCCTCCATCTCATCGATGGTCAGTCCCAGGTCGATTTCTGCATAGCGGACGGAGGCATAAAGCCGCTCGAGGTGATCTCTCAGACAATACGGTTTCTGTTGGAACGAGCGCGTAACTTCGTATACCATGTCCCCGAATGTGAGCGCCGAATCGAAGATGGAGATTCGGGCTTCGGATTCGGGAACGAATTCTCCGTTGAAATAGACGAGCCTTCCAGGCATTGGCTAGCCTCAAAAGAAAAGATTGCTGTAGTCTGACCTTAGGTTGTTCAAATTATGACAACGTCGAATCAAATACAACGGGTTTACCAAAGCCATGGACAATGACGCTTACACGCAGGTGGTAGTCGTCGGCGCTGGAAACGCTGCGCTGTCCGCCGCGGTGGCTGCGCGCGAACGGGGCGTGGATGTCGTCGTCCTGGAGAAGGCGCCGCGACGACATCGCGGTGGGAACAGCGCCCTGACCGTACACATGCGGTTTCCTTACGATGGTGCGGAGGATCTGGCGTCGCTTGTTCCCGGCATATCCCATGAGGAACTCGGACGGATGGTCGAGCGGTCAGCGCGATATACCTCTACGGAGTATTATGACAACATCATGACCGTCACAGAGGGCAAGTGCGACGCCGAGCTGGCGGAGATCCTGGTCACACGGGCAGCGGAGACGGTGCGATGGATGGCGTCGCACGGACACAGCTGGGTCCCCACATACACAAACCCGACTTCTGCCAACGTCGCCTCGTTCAACGGCGGCGGTTATGGGCTCCAGGAGCAGTGGTTCGCGACGTTCGAAGAACTGGGGGGGACCGCGCAATACGATACACAGGCGGTAGGGCTACTCACGGATTCCGGGGGCCGCGTCACAGGGGTGAGGACGAAGACCCTGAAAGGGGACCTCAACATCCACGCCGGAGCGGTGATCCTGGCCTGCGGCAGCTTCGAGTCCAATCCGGAGATGCGCGCGCGTTTCCTCGGGCCCGAGTGGGAGCGAGTCAAGCTCCGCGGCGTGCCTTACAACAGCGGAGATGGGCTGACCATGGCGCAGGAGATCGGCGCCCTGCCGTTCGGAAGCTGGTCCGACTGCCACGCTTCGCCTCAGGACCTTAACCGTCCGTCGAGTGACAAACCGGGTCCGGGCGTGAGAGGGGACTTCTGGAGCCGGTATGCCTACCCCTTCGGCATCACCGTGAACCTCCAAGGTCGTCGGTTCATCGACGAGGGCGAGACCTGGCGCGGCCTCACTTACGCGAAGACCGGGCGAGCCATTCTTGCGCAACCGCAGGGGACGGCGTTTCAGATCTTCGACCGCAGGCACCGAGAGCTGGACCTCATCCACGGCTACGAGGAGGCCACGGGTTTTTCTGACAACACCCTGGCAGGGCTTGGAAAGAAGCTGGACATTCTAGACGTCCCGGGCTTTGCCCGCACGGTGGGG
This sequence comes from Candidatus Latescibacterota bacterium, assembly GCA_965248435.1. Lineage (GTDB taxonomy): Bacteria > Latescibacterota > UBA2968 > UBA2968 > CBDFJH01. Next base: position 2,245,215 of record OZ252100.1, on the reverse strand, counting down.
GAGTACAACGCTTCCGTTCAGTCCGGGGAGTTTGACGCCTTCAGGCTGGATGGAAAAGGCACGGCAGGCATTGCCCCACCCAAGAGCAACTGGGCGCTCCCGCTGGAGAAGCCGCCCTTCGAGGGCTTCCCGGTTGCGTGCGGACTCACGTTCACCTATGGCGGTCTTAAGATCACGCCCGAAACGAAAGTAGTCCACGAGGAGGACCGGCCGATTCCAGGGCTCTTCGCGGCAGGGGAGATGGTGGGCGGACTTTGGCACCGGAACTATCCATCGGGTGCGGGGATGATGGCAGGTGCGGTCTTCGGGCGAATTGCCGGAGCGAGTGCGGCTCGCGAGCTGGATGCCTAGATAAGACTGTTGATCGTGGATCGGACCTAACCCCCCCCCAGACCCCCCCTTTGCTAAGGCTCTTCACCGAATTTAGGGGAGGGCATGAGCAGATTTCGAGGAAAAAGTGGCTATCTCTCCTTGCTCCCTAAGCTGTTCGCGCCACCCAAGAACCCCATGCCTCCGGCGGCCTACTTTTCTTGTCTCGCCACAAGAAAAGGGCTACCGCAACCGCCGCCCTTGGGCACAGCGCGGCTGTGCCCCTACACTCCAAGATTTCGCCGTAGGGGCGCGGCGTGCCGCGCCCGAAGGCAAAAGAAGGGCGCCGCTCAAACGCCGCGGGGGCTCGGGCCGCGGCACCTCACCCTCAGTGGAAAGGACAGTGGCGGCAATCAGGGCGGGACTCCTGCCCCGCTTGACGTCCACTATGGGACCGGCGCAGAGGGCTAATCGCGTGGGAGGTGAAAGAACGAGGTTGCATAGGAGTCGCACACCGCGGCCCTGATCACTTTGAGCGATGCATTTCGAGAGTCCCAGGGCCGCCGGCAAGTCAGCGAGTTCTACAATAGAGCATATTACCTTAACCCCAACATTTGGAGAAGAACCTTACAGGCTCTTCACCGAATCTAGGGAAGGGCAAGAGGAAAAAGTGGCTATCTCTCGTTGCTCCCTAATCTGTTCGCCCCACCCAAGAACCCCATGCCTCCGGCGGCCGGAAACCCGTACCTCGTATTTCGCATCTCGTATCTCGGACCTAACCCCCCCCGGCCCCCCTTCCCTAAAGGGAAGGGGGGAGTAGCAAGGGTCACAGTGAAATCGGAGGAAGTTGATTTCGCGAGGGTGATGGCTCTAACCTTCCCTCCCCCTTCAGGGGAGGGACCGAGGGAGGGGTCTGCGATCCACGAACAAGGATCCTAATTTCGCAGAATTCGTGTTGTATTTTCCTGATCGTCTTTCTGAACTACGGTATACCTCGGACGAGATACGCTTCACGAGATACGAGATACGTTCATCAGCTGGTTGCAAGGGAGTCGCACACCGCGGCCCGGATGGCATTCAGCGGTGCAATAGAGCTCGTTAGCAGCGACGAGGACGCGTTAGTTGACTGTCACCGCAGATGGCTTCTGCCTTCCCTCCCCTTTAGGGGAGGGACCGAGGGAGGGGTCCCGATCCAAAAGGCCTTGACAGTTCAGAGTGGTTTGCCTTACCATAATGTAGCATGTTCGAGCAGGGTAACTTTTCACAAGAGAGATGAAAATGGCAGAGGTTCCTGAGGGGCGTCAGGCCGTTGAGGATGAAGAGGTCGATGATATCATCACGATCCGGGAGGTCTGGAAGACCTACATTATGGGCGACGCTGAGGTCCACGCCCTTAAGGGCGTGTCCGTCGATGTGATTCGAGGCGAATATCTTTCGGTCATGGGACCGTCCGGATCAGGCAAGACCACCCTGTTCAACATGATTGGCGCACTCGACCGGCCGTCGAAGGGGAGTGTGCTCGTGAACGGGATCGACATGGGAAGCCTGAGTCAGGCGCAAATCGCGTATCATAGGTGTCACAACATCGGATACATCTTTCAGACGTTTAACCTGATTCCGGTGATGACTGCCCTCGAGAATGTCGCCCTTCCCATGGTGTTCTCTGGAATGAAGAAGTCGGAGTATGAGGAAAGGGCGGCCCACAAGCTGGAACTCGTGAAATTGAAGGATCGGCTGGATCACAAACCGTTCGAGCTATCCGGGGGCCAGCAGCAGCGTGTGGCCATCGCACGGGCTATGGCCAATGATCCTGACCTTATTCTGGCCGATGAACCGACAGGGAATCTGGATCTGAGGACCGGACAGGAAATTATTGAAATGCTCAAGCATCTCCAGGAAGAAAACGGGGTGACCATCGTAACCAATACCCACGATCACAAGATGCTGGGGGTTTCGAACCGGGTTGTGGACTTGAGGGACGGGCAGGTCGATCGGGTGCGGAAGCGGGAGGAGATTGAGATTCACGAGGGGAGCATCGAGGGCCTCGGGGACGTGGAGGTTTAGAGCAAGAGATCCAGAAGAAGGTATACAACAAAGAAAGGGCGCCGGCTTCAGGCAGGCGTCCTTTCTCTTTGTGTCCTTTGACAGTTATGCTGTGTGCGGTTCGGCCTCCTGGAGGGCCGTTTCGACTGTGGCCAGGAGATTGGACTTTTGGAAGGGCTTTTCTACAAAGTGGTGGACACCAGATTGTTCAAACTGGCGTCGGACTTCTGGATTAAGGAATGCTGAGATGACCAGGATAGGCACGGTGTCGTCGATGGTCTGGGCAAGGGTTGCGACATCCGTGCCGTCCATGCCCGGCATCTTGAGGTCGACGGTAACCAGGTCATAGCGCTGCACGAGGAGAGACGCGACCGTCTCGGACGGGTCACCCACCGTTTCGACTTCGTAGCCGGCCTTCTCCAGGAGACTCTTCAGCAGGCCACAGACTTGCGGCTCATCGTCAATGACAAGGATTCGTTTTGATTCCATCAGGTATTAACTCCGAAGCAAATCATAGTATCCATTCTCTTCGAGTCGCTTGATCATATCCTGTAGAATGCTCACATCCACACGAAACATCTGAGCGATCTTTTCAGGGCTGTTGCCGGCTCTGACCAACTCGATCAGGCTGTCTCGATCTACCACGTTTTCGGGAACGGCCATTCTCCTTCTCCCTAGCTGATCTTGATATGAATGATAGGAACTTTAGCTGCGTGAGAGACGTGATTTCAGTCACATGTTAAACAATTTTTCTCCAAGATTGCAATTTGAATCTTGACACTAGAAAAGACTACGGGTGACGAATAGCGAAATCGCCCGATAGATTTTGATAATTTAAGCAGTTAGCGGCTTGCCCCGGCTATCAGGGGCCCGTTGTGCTAAATAAAGAAAGAGCCACCGGTCGCGAGACCGACGGCTCTTTTCATGACGCGCCTTCCTTCCGATCATTTCGGATGATCGACGAACCGAATCGTGATTCGAGCCCCTGGAGCGGATCCCCCCGCATCCAGGGCGATCGTGTATTTGCCCGTACTTGACGGGTTGTTGTCTTCAAGGATCAGGCCCTGCAACGCCGCTCCACCCATACTGGAATGGTAGACGGTAGGGCCCCCCTCAACACGGATCTCGAAAGCGACCCCGCTGGGGTCGTGGGTCGAAGCTTCGACGTCGAAACCGCCGGCAGCGCGACCGGCCGGTAGGGTAATTGCGTTCGTATCCCAGCCCGGCATGTTGCACACCGTGCGGAAGATCAGGTTGCCCATCGTTTCGCCAACCGGAACGTCTGTCGCCTGCGGCTGGAGCTCGGCGTCTCGGAGTGCGTCTGAGCATTCAGGTGCCTCTGGCATCTCCGGGTGTTCTCCCATCGGCCCGCAGGGCTGGCCGCCCATCGGTCCGCAGGGCTGTCCACCCATGGGTCCGCCGGGCCCCTGACCAGGATGTCCCTGTGGATGCTCGCCCGGTCCTCCGGGCCCCTGACCAGGCTGTCCCTGTGGGTGCTGACCCGGTCCGCCGGGTCCCTGTCCAGGCTGTCCCTGTGGGTGCTGACCCGGTCCGCCGGGTCCCTGTCCAGGCTGTCCCTGTGGGTGCTGACCCGGTCCGCCGGGTCCCTGTCCAGGCTGTCCCTGTGGATGCTGACCCGGTCCGCCGGGTCCCTGTCCAGGCTGTCCCTGTGGGTGCTGACCCGGTCCGCCGGGTCCCTGTCCAGGCTGTCCCTGTGGATGCTGACCCGGTCCGCCGGGTCCCTGACCAGGCTGTCCCTGTGGATGCTGGCCCTGCGGTCCGCCAGGTCCCTGTCCAGGCTGTCCCTGTGGGTGCTGGCCCTGCGGTCCGCCAGGTCCCTGTCCAGGCTGTCCCTGTGGGTGCTGACCCGGTCCGCCGGGCCCCTGTCCAGGCTGTCCCTGTGGGTGCTGACCCGGTCCGCCGGGCCCCTGTCCAGGCTGTCCCTGTGGGTGCTGACCCGGTCCGCCGGGCCCCTGTCCAGGCTGTCCCTGTGGATGCTGACCCGGTCCGCCGGGTCCCTGACCAGGCTGTCCCTGTGGATGCTGGCCCGGTCCGCCCGGATGGTCGTCAGGCGGCATCTCACCCCGTTCCAAATGTGCTATCGCCTCATTGACGTGGCGAAGCATATCATCGAGCAGTTTGTTGATATCTGGAGGACCGCCACAGGGCTGTCCGCCAGGAGGCCCGCCCGGTCCACAAGGCTGTCCACCAGGGGGCATTCCGCCAGGAGGCATGCCGGGATGCGGCCCGCCAGGTCCGTGATGCTCATCCGGGCCGCCCTCGTGGTGGAAGAAGATGAGCGCCTTTGCGATGTTTTCTTTTTCTGCATCGCTGGCGTTCGCCACGTAGGCCCTGGTCTGTTCGAGCGTCCCTCTGACGCTCTGCATCATCTGTAGCTCGGCTGCGATGATCGCCTGCGGATCGCCAGACTCGTGCACGCCTTCAGTCGCATTCTCGACCGCCAGCGTGGTCCTGAAGGTCTCCTGAAGCGCTGTTGGGATCAGATCCTGGATGACCTGCTCCGGGGTCATCTCTGGACCCATTTGCTCGTGATGGTCGGACTCCGCGGCTGTGGCGATCCCAAGTGCGACCGTCACGGTCAACAATCTGAGTGTAAACTTAAAGACATCCATCCTACGTCCTTTCGATCGTGTGAAAGATTTCGTTAGACCCCAAGCGGCCACGTCACCTTGCTCGTGCTTTGCGGATCTCTTGTTGCAGTTGCTTGATCTCGTTTTGGGTGTTTCGAATCATTTTGGTGACCATACCCCCGACGGATTCCGCAGAAGGACCGCCCCCCATCTCTGGTGGTCCACCGCCACCGTGTTCAGGGTCCTGATGCTCGAAGAAGTACAGAACTTTCGCGATGGCCCGCTTTTCGTCTTCATTCGCACCAGCCAGATACTTTTTCGTCTCACGCAGGGTCTTGACGATGCTCTTCAACGCCTTGACCTCCGCCTGCATATGGGCGGTATGCTCCAACTTCAACGTTTCCATGTAGGACCCTTGCAGGGCTGGAGGGAGGGTGGCGATCATCTCTTCAGGATTCTGTCCACCCGGTCCCATCGGTCCACCCGGTCCCATCGGTCCGCCTGGTCCCATCGGTCCGCCCGGTCCCATCGGTCCGCCCGGTCCCATCGGTCCGCCCGGTCCCATCGTTCCGCCCGGTCCCATCGGTCCGCCCGGTCCCATCGGTCCGCCTGGTCCCATCGGTCCACCTCGCTGGCCTTGCTGTCCGCCGCCAGGAGGCATACCCTGGCCGTGCCCCGAATGCCCCTCATCCATCCCTCCAGCGTCCGCCGGTGCATCGGCGTTTATGAGCTTAACCATCGTCTTGAATTCAAAATCTCTGGACCCTTCAGGCGTAGCGAATTGGCCGCCCACGATCCCTATCCTCGCGCCCGGCCCCAGGTCTCTGGAGAGTTGAAATTGAAGGGTGCCGAGGCTGCCGTTATCCGCAGCTGCCGTTTTTCCGCCTGGCATCGCGATACTGATCTGGACCCCATCCTCTCGCTTGGTGGGGATCGCCATTCCACCCTTCAGCAGTCCGGACGCCTTGAAGCGTCTGAACGTGACCTTCTCCGGGTTGAACTTGATATTGACCTGTGCGCCCATGATTCCCTGGGCACCTTCTACGGCACAGAGTTCGACCTTCACGCGTCGCCCTGGCTTGACCGTCTCCTCGCGCTTGCCCTGGTCACCAGGCGTCGGATTGAGGTCGAGGGTCATCGGTCCACCTGGCCCCATCGGTCCACCTGTCTGGCCTTGCTGTCCACCTCGCTGGCCTTGCTGTCCGCCTTGAGGCATACCCTGGCCGTGCTGTCCGCCTTGAGGCATACCCTGGCCGTGCTGTCCGCCTTGAGGCATACCCTGGCCGTGCTGTCCGCCTTGAGGCCTTTCATGATGCTCCCCGTGCCCCTCATCCATCCCTCCGGCGCCCTCTGGGGCGTCGGCGTTTATGAGTTTGACCATGGTCTCGAGTTCGAATTCATCCTGGCCTTCAGGTGTGGCAAATCGTCCCCCCGAGATCCCGATCCGGGCGCCCGGACCAAGGTCTTTGGATAATTGAAACTGAAGGACGCCGAGGCTGCCGTTGTCAGCCTCTGCGGTCCGTCCTCCGGGCATGGCGATGCTGATCCGGACACCATCTTTGCTTTTCTTGGGAATGGACATTCCGCCCTTTAACAGTCCGGATGCCTTAAAGCGTCTGAACTTGACCTTTTCAGGATTGAACCTGATCTGAATCTCCGCGCCCCCACGGGCACCTTCCACGGCACACAATTCAACCTTCAAGCGTTGCCCAGGCTTGACCGTCACCTCGCGCTTGCCCTGGTCACCAGGTGCCAGATCGAGGTCGAGGGCCACCTTTGCAGCAGCCTGGTCAGAGATCCAAAAGACCAGCACTGCCGTCAGAAGGGACTTCATAAATAGATTAACGGACATCGCACAACCTCCCGAATTCACGAAATGGGTTTGTATTCGCAGTAAACTGGCAAAAAAGCGATATAAACTCCGCCTTTGCTAAGGTCACCTCCTTTTCTAAAGGCGAGATTCATAGATTGAATGGGTGTTTCCACCGAAACAAAACAGGAAAAACCGATCGTAAACACAACTTACCTGAGAGACGAACTAAAATCGGTGACAATCGTCACCACAACGAGATTTTTTGCAGGAATTCGAAAATAAAAAAGGCATCCGTTCCGGCTCCTTGGAAAGGAGCCTGGGATGCCAAGCTGGAGAACCGGAAGAGGTGGTGGCGCCCGTCGGAATCGAACCAACGACACAAGGATTTTCAGTCCTCTGCTCTACCGACTGAGCTAGGGCGCCGCCATCTTTTCCGGCGCGGGTCAAAAGGCGAGGACCGAATCTAACAAAAGCGTCTGGGGATGTCAAGATTCCCAGACGGAAATCAACTTCTGCTTCGGTAAGTAACGCGTGCTGCGCAGCAAAGCGCATTGCAACCTCGAGGGGGGACGAACCTCTTCGGGGATGAAGTTCTCCGAAGGTTACCGACGGCTAAGTAGAGCGCTTGATGGATGCTACAAGCTGCTACTCGTCAAAATAGGGACGGATCTAGCAATGCACAAGCGCTTTTTGCGCGTCCTTGAACGCTGCTCCAATCTACCCGGAGGCAGCAGGGATTATGTAAGCATTTGGAAATAGAAAGTTTAAAATTTCGCAAAGAGTACCCGGTCCTTCCAAACCTTCGCGAAAATGCCTTCCGGATCACCTGATCTCCAAGGCTTCTCCAGTGGTGGCAATCGGCAAGAAGTGTTAAGAAATGAGGTCTCCCTGAACACTGAGACCTTCAAATACGGTGAATCCTAAGTCGGTGTAGTCCTTGTTTTTAAGTCACTTCCAGGCTTGAATTGGCTTGATTGGCTTTGGCGATTGTGTTAAACTACAGCATCGGTGACTTCGGGGGTCTGACCGTTGGGAGGGGAGACTTGGAAGAGAACCTTTTCAAAAATGTGCCGCTCTTTGAAGACCTCACAAAGGCGGAGTTGAACGCCCTGAACGAGGTCATCCAGGTTCGGCGTTTCCCCAAAAACTGCATGATCATTCTGGCGGATGACCGGGGAGACTCGTTCTTCGTGATCCATCGGGGCCGCGCCAAAGTGAGCGTTAACGCGGCGGACGGCCGCGAGATGATTCTGTCGATTCTTGGGCCAGGAGAGTTCTTCGGAGACATCTCTCTTCTGGACGGTCGGCCGAGAACAGCCAATGTCAGCACACTCGAAGACAGCGAGCTGTTCGTGATCCGGCGGCCGGATTTTCACCGGGCGATACAGCGGCATCCTGACATCGCTGTAAAGCTGATGGTCACGATTGCGTCGCGGCTTCGCAAGGCAGACAGACAGATCGGCGGTCTGGCCCTGCTCGGCATGACAGATCGAATTTGCAGCATGCTTCTCAATCTGGCCGAAGAGGAAGGAACAGAGACCGAGGAAGGGCTTGTGATCAAGAAGCGTCCCACCCATCAGGTCCTGGCAAACATGGTCGGGACTTCCCGCGAGACCGTGACGCGTGTGCTGACCCGTTTGGAAGGTGAAGGCTATATCGTTTCTCGCGGGCGGCAGCTGGTTATTCTGAAACGGGCTGGCGAATAGCTTCAGGTTTGGAGGCCGTTGTGTCGGAGAAACCCGCTCAAGACCTAACAGAGATCCTCGCCAGGATCCCTATTTTTGCGGAACTTTCCGTGGACCATGTCCGAAAGGTTCTGGCCATCTGCGAGAGGGCTTCTTTTCCGAAGGGAAAGACCATTTATGCAGCAGGTACGCCAGGTAACGAGTTGCTTATCCTGCTAAAGGGGACGGTCTCCATTCAGATGCCTGACGGCTCCGAGATTACGCAGGTCGTGCCGATCGATACCGTAGGCGAGATGGAGATTGCCAGCTCACATTCACGAATCGCCCGCGTCGTTGCGGAAGAAGCGGTCTCCGGTCTTACAATGGGGCAAGCGGAGCTGGAAGGCATGGTAAACGTTGAGCCGCTCATTGTCATCCAGGTTCTGAGAAATATCATCAACATTCTGGCAGAGAAGATCAAATCTATGAATGAGCAACTTGCGGAGAAGAAGGACTCTAAGAAAAAGTGACCGAATCGTTCTAATCCCCTCCGTCGCCGCTTCGCATTTCTTCCTCCCCTCCAATCTCCAGTCTGTCGTCGCTTTCCTGTTCTGCTGAGTCCCAAGAAGCGGTCCGGACGTAAAATTCACGTAGGGCGAGAAAGAGGATCCCTGCTGCCGGAACCAGGACGTAGAGAGGGATGTGTACCACCTCGTTCCCGGTGGACGTGTAGCCCGGGAGAGAACTGTTTTGGATCAGGGAGACGGACAGGAGCGGGAGAAGATTCCAAACCGCGTGGAGGGTCATCCCGGCAAATATTGAACCTGTTCGGTAGACGACAAAACCCAGAAGGATGCCCGTTATGGCAGCTGCGGGGATCTGCCAGGGAATCGCGTGGAAGAGCCCGAAACAAACAGAAGAAGCCAGCACGCCTTTTTTTGGTCCATAGTTCCTGACCAGCCCGAATTGAAAGATACCCCTGAAGACCAGCTCTTCGGTGACGGGGGCCATCAGAACGAGCAGCGCGAAGCGTTGAAGGAACGCGGTCCAGTCGCTTGAATCCAGCAAGAGAAGGAAGACTTCTCGAAGGGAGTCTGGAATCGGGTAAAGTTCCTCCATCATATTGCCGAGTTCAGCAACCAGGACGGACCCCGTGAGAGCCATCACGACAATGAGTGGAAGGAGCCGGGGTGGGAAGGGGCGAAGAGACAGAACCTGCTTCTTCCCCGTAGAGGGATGACGGAGTCCGAAAAAGGCCATCAGGCCAAGGCTAGAAAGAGTTCCGACCGTGGTCGTGCCCGTGAATTCAAGGAACGATCGAACGGAAGCAGCTGCTAGAAGGCCGACGGTCCACCCCATCAACATGAGAAGGGCAGCACCTTTCAGGTCTGGGAAGGGTCGAATCGACTGAAGTTTCTCATCGGGCTTCAATAGGCATCCTCTTTTGGGTGTGGTCAGAACTTTATGATACTTTCGGTCTCATGTCGTGTCAACGTGAAAGGGCCTCACGCCCACATTCCCCATATAGCGCTTGACATTTTATCACCCCAAAACAATCTTGATTGACCCGCGTTTTTCTTGGATGGAATTGCAAGAGAGAAGATCAGAGTGTGATTCTAACGATAGAATCAAAACGGGTTTCAACTAGGAGGGGCGATGTACAAATCCAGGGTTAACCCAGGTTTCGTGGTCTTCGCTGCTTTTGTGTGCATCTCTTTGTCGATCTGGAATCTGAACGCTGAAGAGACCCCCATTGGGCCCAAATGGTGGCCGTCACAGTGGGGTCCAGAGGACCAGCAGGGGGCTGCGAATAGAATCACTCCAGAAAGAGTGCTAGCTGCAGCGGGCCTGATCAAAGAAAGCAAGATTTACCAGCTCGGGCGGGTCTACGAGCCCGGCATGCCCTTGTTTGGAAACCGGCACTACAGTCTAACGATTGTAGGGTCTCCCTCCGGTGGCCCGGTTGGAGAGAATGAGCTCGTCTGGCACGACGAGATGTTCAGCGGGGAGATCGGACAGATAGGAACGCAGTTCGATGGGCTCGGTCACATTGGCACGCGCGTGGGGAACGAGGACCGCTTCTACAACGGTTTCAAGCGATCGGAGTTCAGCAAGGCCTATGGACTTGAGAAACTGGGCGTCGAAAACGTCGGGGTTTTCTTTACGCGAGGTGTGCTGGTGGACGTTGCGGGCCATAAGGGCGTGGACCGGCTCAACGTCGGTGAGATTGTCACAGTGGAGGACATAGAAGGGGCCCTGAAGAAGCAAGGTGTAGAGATTATAGAGGGGGACGTCGTACTTTTCCGCACCGGACACGGCAAGCTGTGGATGGTCGACAACAAGACCTATAACTCGGGCGAACCGGGAATCGGGATAGAGGCCGCACGTTGGCTGGTTGAGAAGAAGATTGTGATGACGGGCGGGGACAGCTGGGCCGTCGAGGCGGTGCCTGGCGACGACCCAAACCGGCCGTTCGAAGTGCACCAGGTCCTTATCAACAAGAACGGAATTTATAACATCGAAAACCTGGACTTGGAAGCCCTGGCGAGAGATAAAGTTTATGAGTTCGCTTTCGCGTATGCGCCGCTGCGCCTCAAAGGCGCAACTGGATCGCCGGGGAATCCGATTGCGGTCAAATAGGCCGAAGGCCGGGTACCGAGAAATCAAGACACGGGGACCGAAGACGGGAATAACCACAATCACGACTCGATGATGCCTGAGGTGCCGATATGATGGAGACGAATTCTCCAAAGAATGATCTGATCAGTCCGTTTTCGCTCGAATCGGAAGAAGACACCTTCTGGTTAAAAGGGAATCTTCATTCCCACACGACGAACTCCGATGGCAGGGCAACGCCCCAAGAACGCCTGAGTGGGTATGTCGAACAGGGGTATGACTTCCTCTGTCTGTCTGACCACTACAAGATCACGCGTTCTGATGGACTGGATCGCCCGGGGGATTTTGTTCTCATCCCTGGAGCAGAGCTTCATCCGGACAATCCCTTCGGGGGCCAGCGGCACCATTTCCTCGCCCTGAACTTTCAGAGGGACATGGATTCGGCTGGAATGCCACCCCAGAAAGTCATCGATGAAGTGCGAGATCAAGGCGGCTCGATCTGGCTCGCGCATCCCTACTGGAGTTCGGTGAACATTATACGGGATACGTTGCCTTTGCAGGGTTTGGCCGGCGTGGAGGTCTACAATACGACGACGCGAAGGCACGGAAGGGCCGAGTCGGGTGTTCACTGGGACGATTGGATGGAGCAGGAGGAGAAGCTCTACCCCGCGCTAGCGAATGACGACGCCCACCTCCTGGACTCGGAAAGGCTGGACACTTATGGTGGCTGGACGAACGTGAGGGTGAAGGAACGCAATGCCGATAGCATCATCCAGGCCCTCGAGAAGGGTTGCAGCTACGCGAGTACGGGGGCGGAGATTCACGATGTCCAGCTTACGAGGGTGGACGAGCCCAAGGACGCGGACAGGATTGTCGAAGCGACGGTGCGCTGTTCCGAAGCGGAGCGCATCTTTGCCATCTGCAATGCTCAAGGTACGGAGTATCAAGAGCACGGACGCACATTCGAAAAGGCTACGTTTGCACTCCGAAAAAACGTGAGATGGGTGCGGTTTGAGGTGATCGGACCGAGCGGAGCAAAGGCCTGGTCCAATCCGTTTGACTTGACCGATGTGGACAGGGGGTAAGCTCTGCGGGCCTCGCAGGGTTGCGGCGACTGGATGCTTTGAGGGGAAGCGATGAGGAACGGCTTCTATAAAGGCCACGGGCTGGGAAACGACTACATCGTGATGGATCCGAAGGAGCTTGATTTCAGATTAACCCCCCGGAACATCCGTCTCATCTGTGACCGGAACTTGGGCGTGGGGAGCGACGGTATCCTGGCTGTAGCATCGTCGGAAGAGGCAGACTTCGGGCTGCGGATCTACAATCCAGACGGGAGCGAGGCGGAGAAATCTGGAAACGGCCTTCGCATTTTTTCCCGCTACCTGCACGCGACCCGGAAGACAAGGCGCAGGGAATTTTCGGTAGAGACCAAAGGGGGGCAGGTTCGGGCCAAGTTGCACCTCGACCGACACGGAGAGGTGAGCGGCGCAACAGTGGAAATGGGCAGGGCGACCTTCAGGCCGAAGGCCCTACCCTGTCTGGCAGGAGTCGAGGAGCTGATCGAACATCCAATAACCGTCAACAGTGAAAAACTGAGGTTCACCGGCGTGAGTGTTGGGAATCCGCACTGCGTTGTCTTCAGACCCAAAGGCAGGTCGTGGTCGCGCGATGATCTACTCGGGCTCGGTCCGGTCCTCGAGCATCACAAGATGTTTCCGAAGCGGACGAACGTGCAGCTTGCTGTGCCGACCGGCCCTCGAGCGGTCTATATCCTGATCTGGGAGCGGGGAGCCGGCGAGACGCTGGCCTCGGGATCTTCCTCGTGCGCAGTTGCCAGCGCAGCGGTACGGCTCGGACTTGTGACTTCGCCTGTGACGGTGAGCTCACCTGGAGGAAGGTTGCATATAGATGTGAGTGGAGATTTTGACTTGAGGATGCGGGGCCCTGTCGCAGAGGTGGCGAGGGGTAGCCTGAGTCCCTCCCTGGTACGAAGCCTTAGAGGGAAGAGCAGATCCTGAAATGAAGAAGGGAGAACAACTATACCTGGAATTGCGGAAGGTCTGGACCCGAAAGCTGTCCTTTTGGTGGGAACATTATAATGAAGAATACATTTCCAGTGCAATGAGACGTCCGCATTTCCGCGTGAGTCAGGGAGTGGTAGAGTTGGGGCACTGGAATGAGACCCGGAGGACCCTGGCGATCTCCGAGTCACACATCAAACAAGATCCGTGGCTGTCCGTGATGGAGACCCTTCGCCACGAGATGGCTCACCAGTATGTGTCGGAAGTCCTGAAAGCGGACGGAGAACCGCCTCACGGGTCGGCCTTCAAAGAGGCGTGCAAGCGGCTTCGCTGCAGCCCACGTGCTGAGACAAAGGCTGAAGCCCTGAGAAATCCACCAGGCGGAGCGGATGAAGGGAAGGTTCTGCGGCTGCTCAAAAAACTGCTTTCCCTGGCCAACAGTCCGAATGAGCACGAAGCTCAGACGGCCGTCAAGAAGGCGAGATATCTCCTGGCAAAGTACAACCTGGATTTGCTGGAACTGGATGAGGAGCGAGCCTTCGAGACGCGGTGCCTGGGAGAGGTGAAGGGGCGACACACTGCGGCAGAACTCTGGCTGGCCACGATATTGGGCGATTTCTTCTTCGTCGAAGTCATCTGGGCCCAGAGCTACGACCCGATCAGAGATCGAATCGGGTCGGTGCTCCAAATCTACGGAACGTCTTCGAACCTGGAGATGGCCGAATACGTTTACTCATATCTCTCACACCTGCTTTGCAGGCTATGGGAAGACTACCGGGCATCGAATGATGTGGCGTCAAACCGTGAGCGCCAGCGCTACTTCGCGGGTGTGCTTGAAGGGTTTCATGGAAAACTTCAAGAGCAGGAGACATTCCTCCAGGAGACACACGCACTTGTGTGGAAGGGAGACTCAAAACTGAAGGCATTCTATCGCCACCTGAACCCGAGGGTGGAGACGCGATATAGCGGCGGGGTGCGAGTGACGCGTGCCTATGAGGATGGCGTTCAGGAGGGTCGCCGAGTCACGATTCATAAGCCGGTCAGCGCGTCTCCTTCTGGAACCGCGGGCTACTTGATGGAGAAGGCCTGACCACTGCTGTGACCTAGAAATAAGCTGGGAGCAGACGACGGACTGTGGACCACGAGATGAACAGCTCCTAGATTTAGGCGGTCCGTCGTCCGTGGTCTGCCGCATTCTTGATCACCTTGGCCGCTGAAGGATGACGGAAGGGCTCAAGTTATCCTTCGCATGGTGAAGAAACGGAAAGGAATGCTCCATGCCGAAACGCAAGGTCGTACTAACAGGCGCAGCGGGCTACCTGTCCGGCCGAATGCTGCCGGTCTTCCGCGAGCGCTACGATCTGGTCCTGCTCGACGTTCAGTCGAAGAACCGGGATGGGGAGGAGGTGGATGGGGTCGTAGTGACCGATCTTCTGAGCCGCGACCGGGATGCATACCGGGAATACTTCCGGGGCGCGGACGCCGTGGTCCACTGTGCGTTCATCCGCACAGACCGATCGGACGTCGATGGCTACTTTTCGGCCGAGGTCGGAAACGTGACGATGGCTTACAATGTCTATCACGTCTGCGTCGAAGAGGGCGTGAGGCGGGCCGTGATATTCAGCTCAAATCACGCGGCGGATTTCTACGAACGGTTGATCTGGACGGACCGGATGGAGTTTGTGACCCCCGATATGCGCCCGCTTTCGGACAATCTCTACGGTTGGGCGAAAGCGTCCTACGAACACCTGGGTTTTGCCTTCGCGACCGGCAGGGTTAGCGGCGGCAGGAAATTGGAGAACGTGCAGCTCCGTATCGGAGCGCCTCGCGAGACCATCATAAACGAAGGGGACGGCCCACCCGATCTGAAGAAACTCCACCGTGAACTTGGCGCATATCTGAGCGTGCGGGACCAGCAGCAGCTGGTCATCAAGAGCATTGAAACGGAAAACATAGAAGATGAGAACGGGGTACCGTTCCAGATCTTCTACGGAATCAGCGGAAATACACACCGATTCTGGAGCCTCGCCAATGCCCGGAAGATGATCGGGTATGCACCCGAAGACGACAGCCAGATCTCGTTCGCAGATCCGCTCGCGAAGATCCTCAAAGGTGTGCGGGAAGATGAAGGATAACGGGTTGTTTGGCCTAAAGGCTGTTTATTGGGGACTCATCTGCGCTGTCGTGTCTACGGCTGATGCCAGGGCCGCCGATGATCGACTCTCTCTCCGATGGGAGTATAACGCTGTTTCTGCTGAGATTGACAGCCTGGTGCGGGCGATGGAGGCGGTGGACCCCGACGCCGCGGAGGCAGCGCGACTTCCAGAGGGTGAGCGGAGTGGGATGATCCCTCAGGGGATGTCTCTCTCGTTGATCTTCTGGGCGGACGACGAGGCACGCGTTTGGATTAACGACTATCCGGTAGGGGAAACGCGCCTTACCCCTTTGGAGGTGAAGATCCCTGAGCTCTATCTGAGGCATCAGAACCGGATTCGCGTTCGATGCTGGGACACAAACTGGATTGAGAGCGGGTTTCTCTGCGGGTTGTATCTTAAAGACGCGGAAGGTCGGCTGTTTCGAGTACTGGTCTCGGATCAGGCGTGGCGGGCTGAAGGTGCCCAGGCTCGGGAGATCGCCTATGCGCATCCCGTGCCGGACATCCCGGACGCGACCGTCATCTGGGGAGGCAACCTGTTCGGGACGGTTGAAATGGAACGCACCTTCGAAATCGGCGAAATAACACGAGCTCTGTCTGAAGGTGCGATCCGAGAGGAGCGACCGCCGCGCTCGGTGAATCAAACCATGGAGTACGACACGTTTCTCAGGTCCTTGACGCACCTGCAGAAAAGGCGTGTGGAACTCGGCGGCATGCTGGCGGATCGGAGATCCGACAAGCTGGACTACCCTGTCTACTCAGGCCGGGAAGGCAAGTCCCTCAGCCTGACGCTTGGCCGTGCGGGCCCACTCCGGGAATGGGCGACGACACCGGTGGCGGAGCAGGTGCTGGCCTGGTCGAGGCGGCTTCCTGAAAGGGTAGCGGAGCTTCTTTTCCCGCAGGCTCGCGCGTTAAAGGGCGAGGGCGAAGCGAACCCGTCATATCCACTCTCAGCCGTCGGCGAAGCGGTTGGGGACCGGCAGGCTGCCTACCGGCCTCCAAAGGAACTGGGGAGCGGCTCCCGTGAAAGATCCTCCGGGCGTGGACGATCGGAAGAAGGGCTGAAGGGTAGAACCGGAAGAGGCCAACCCGACGGAAGCGCCGCATTCGGTGCGGGTGGATCGTGGACGGGCAAGCGCCGGTCGAGGAACGGCCTCTGGATCCCGACCGCGATCCTTGCCATATACGTCACCTACGGATTTTTGAGCCACCGTCAAGATTTGATGAGGTCTTAGTGGGAAAGATTACGTGGTTGGAGATGCTCTCAGCCTCGGTCTTTGCAGCCGTGGCCGCGATGGCCGGCGCAAGGGTCTTGATGTTGAAAATGGAGCGGATTCTGCAGGAGGAGAACCGGTTCAATCTGGCTCCAACGAGTTCTACACTGATGAGTGCGTTGGTCGGCGCGGTCGCAGGACTGGTTATCGCGTCGATTGCGATCTATTACTACCTGTTTGCCACGAACAGCGCCAGCTTCGTGGAATGGATCGGGCGCTCCTCCTATGTCCTCGTCGCGGCAGCTTCAGCCGGACACCTGATCGTTCTGATTCACGTTTGGATACGGCTCGAGGCAGAAGAGCGGGATGTTCAGAACACCGGGAAGGGACCTCAAAGGGCCACGCTTTCATTGCAGAGGCGGGCCAGCCTTGAAGATCTGAAGGGGAAAAGCGATCTGTATTCAGAATTGAAACTACGGGATGACGAGTCGGTCGAGGAACTGGTGAACGTATTCGGAGAGCCGCTTCTAAACGGACAGCGAGCCTTGAGCAGGATTCCATTTTATGGTTACCTGGGAACCGTATGTGGCATTTTGATCGTCGCTCAGGAGTTGACGCGACTGGATGAGGCGACCGAGACGTTTCAGGTATTGCGCGATATGGCAGGAGGGCTTGTGCTCGCGTTTCAGACGACTTTGGTGGCCCTGCTCGCGTATCTGCCGCTTCGAAAGGTCTTCGATTCGCTCCTCGGTAGGATCGCGGCGCTTGAGCGGTCTTGGGTAGAGTTGAGAGATCGGGTGCTGGATGGGAGAGAGTTTCCGTGAGATCATTCATGCGACGCGTTCACGCAGACGTTGAAGAGCACGATGTGAGCAAGGAGCTCTTTCTGGGGATCATGATGCTGATGTTGACCCTGGGAATTCTGATCCTGAACGTATCGCAACCTGTTTGGCGGGTTCACCATCACGATCCCGAGACCGGAGACGTGGTCGTAGTTTACACGTCCAGGGGACGCGGCCTATCTCCAGATGGAAGGTCGGTGGCACGCCTGATGAAAGTCGGCGAGTTTCGGAGGGTTGTTTCAGACCTGGTGACGCAGCCTGACCGGAACCTGCATCTGTTCCTGAAAGGGGGGGGCCGAGAGCAGATCGTGAACGACGCCGCATACGCGGATTCGCTGCTCTCCGTCGCACCGAGCGGCGCAAAAGTTCGGCCCGCAGTGTTCGTTCATATGTGGTGAGGCGGTGGTGGGGGACTTTGATGAGTGGCGCGTAGAGGCTGACTATTTAGATTTTTTTAGGATGGCCAGAATACGCTGTCCCTGCAGGGTGGAGTCGATAAACGTGACGACCGTCTGGCCAGGCGGTCCTTTTTGTAGCCTATATTCCTTTCCTTTTCCCAGCTTCCCGTGTCGGTCGGCCAGGGCCGAAAGCGTACCCTGGAGCACGAGCGGTTCTCCCAGTGAGGTCCTGAATACCGCTCCACCGGTTTCGCCATTCACGACGTCCGGGAAGCCGATTGCACGGTAACTCTTCTTGAAGATGACGGACCTTCCCGTTTTAAGATAGCCCGCCTGCTTGAGCTCGTCCTCGGTTCCCGAATACACCAGTACTGCACGGACGGCCGCCTCTAAAGACTCGGTCTGTTTGACCGCCTGCTCAAGGCTGGCCTCGAGACGGACCAGGCGTACCGTCTTTTCGTAGAGTGCGTTGTTCAGGCTGTCCACTTCCGATTTGAGTCCTTCAGCCTCGGTGATGGCCCTTTCTTTCTCCACCCGCACCTGTCTGAGTTCTTGAGCCAGTTTCCTGTTGAGCGTCTGCTGCTCCCTGTAAAGACGCCGGTACTCCTTCAACTCGTTCGTCACCCGATGCAAAGAGGCCAGAAGGGTACGATTCGAGGCCCTTACGCTGTCCATCTGAGACCGAATTCCATCTAGCCGTCCATTCAGCCCGTCCACAACCGCATTGAGCGAATCGATCTGTGTCGTGTAACCAGAAACCTGCTGTTCCAGTTCAACGACGTGGGGATCGATTTCCGGCTCTTTCGGGAGAAAGGCGACAAGGAGCAGTACGGCCAGTACGACGGCGACCACACCGATGATAAGAATGATTTTCTGAGTGTCTCCAGATGCTTCGCTATCGCGGGTCACGAACACCTCCAGGTGCGATCGATCTCAGATTCAAGAGTATGGCGGTCCTTCAATTCAGTGTGGGGACCGTTCGAGTTCGTCAGGCAGGGGAGAACGCGGATAGGTGGGACCGTGGGGTCATTTTAACTTACGCTCGACGGTCGCGCTCGGCAAGCTAAATTTCTTCAATTTCGAGGGCGTTTGAGGACCTTCAGAAAGATCGAATCCAGGGAGGCCTGCAGAAGGCCGAGGGCTTCTGTCTGCTGGCGCATTTCGCTCCGAGCCAGTTTCAGATCATTCAACGATTGCGTTGTTCGTTTAAGGTCGACGCGGAGGCGTTCGATCTCCGACTCTTTGAGCGCGAGGCGTTCACGCACTCTTGCAAGTTCCTCTCGAGTCGAATCGAGATTGTGACGGGTGTCAGCCTTTTTCTGCTCCTCTTTTTGGAGACTCACCCGCGTGGCCCTGTGGAGCGCTCGCTCGGTATTCAGGCTGTCTAGATAAGCTTTGTGAGAAGCGGCTTCCTTTATCAGCTCGCTCTGAGTATCGGTGAGCTGATCGCGCGCACCGGCCAGGTCTTCCCGAGCTCGTGTGTGCTGGCTCCGCTCGGTCTGAAGGTCGCCTCTGACTTTCCACTCGGACTCCGTGAGCTCCGCCTTCTCTACGATCTGGCCCATGAGTCGGTTCGTAAGATCGTTCAACTTTTCCCGGAATGTTTCCAGTTCGTGGTTGAGCCGCGCTCGGGTCTTTACGAGGGCTGCATCTTGTTGTGTGATTGAGGTCTGGATGACGAGGTAGATGAGCAGGCCGCTGAGGACACTCGCGTAGACGCCGAGCCAGAGGACGTGGCGTTTGAGGATGGGGTGCACCCATTTGAGGAGCGCAAGAACCCCAGCCCACAACAGGATGAGGGCACCGATCACCGTCAGCAGGATGATCTTCATTTTATGGTCCTAAAGATGCGATCGTAGATAACGCGGGAAGGTAGTGTAAATAGGGGTATTCTAGCCCATCGTGTCAAGGATAAGAAGAAGATGGAGCGGATGGCACAGTGGGGTGCAGTGAGCTACCAAAAGCGAGAGGAATTGGAGGTTGGGAGACGTTACTCGACGTAGGCCGAAAGGCGTTTACAGAGGGCGGGCTGCCTCAGTTTTCTGAGCGCGTCTTCTTTGAGCTGGCGAACGCGTTCTCGACTCACGCCGAGTTGCGTCCCGATCTGATGGTAGGTTGAGGGCAAATGTCCGTTGAGCCCAAAACAGAGGGAGAGCACCTTTCTGTGGCGCTCTGAAAGACTGCTGAAAACCGTGTCAACATCTGTTCTCATCGATTTATTGATGGCGACTTCATCCGGAAGTGGTGCATTGCTGTCCGGCAGGGATTCCTCGAGGCTTACATCCATATCCTCGTAGAGAGGGGTGTCCAGGGAGATGGTGCTCGGGTCTGCTGCCATCGTGTAGGCCACTTTTTCCGCACTGCACTCGACCTCGTCTGCGACCTCCTGCGCCGTGGGATCTCGTTCGAGACTCTGGGCGAGGCGGGAGCTGGCCTTGCGCAGCTTGTTTATGTCGTTGAGAATGTTGGCCGGGACCCTGATCGTGCGCGTCTGGACCTCCAGGGCATTGAGGATGTTTTGTCGAATCCACCACACGGCGTAGGTGATAAACTTGCATCCTTTGCGACGGTCAAATTTGCGAGCAGCGGTGACCAACCCCAAATTGCCTTCATTGATCAGGTCGGCCATGGAAAGGCCCAGGTTCTGAAAGTCTTTGGCCACGTGGATGACAAACCGGAGGTTGGCCTTTACGAGTTTGTCCAGGGCGGTCTCGTCACCGAGTTCGATGCGGATGGCCAGGGCCCTTTCATCCTCTGCAGTAATGGGCGGATGACGATCGACCTCGCGATAGTAGTATTCCAGGGATTTTTCTTCTGTGAACGGGCGAGAAGATCTCACGAGTCGCTCCTCCATGAACAAGAACTTTTGTGACTGAGGTTTCCTCTGTAGCTTCTGAAATATAGTGCACATTCGTTCATTGGTCAAGTTCTTAATGTGAATCGGGTGTTTTTGAATAACACGTTGAAAATAAACGATATAGTGCACGCACGCCTGAGGTTAAAGCCAAAAAAAAAGCGCCTAACCTACTAGGTGCCGAAAATTATTGACGAAGTTCCACTATAAAAGTGGAATAACTTCCGGTTGGGTCACCATCTGTAGATTCAAGGCACTTTTAGGAGTTTTACCTCCCACAATAAATATAGAGAGGCAGCCCATTAAGTCAAGGCATAGATTGCATGAGGCAGACCGCCGACGACGGACCGCAGACCGCATATGATAACGAGATGCTTCTTGCGGTTGAGCCGTCCGTGGTCTGTGGTCTGTGGTCAGAATAGCTTCTTTTTGGACCAGAGCCAGGCTTGACAGGCAAACGCCCGATGTGTAGCATACCCACGGTTTATGGGGACTTGATCAGGTTTGGCACGGGTTTCAGGAAGGTCGTAGAGAAGCCCCACCGGGCGTCTCTACGATTCACCTAAGCTTTTTTCTCGCCTCCGCGAGAGACTCCGGGCTGCCGATGTCCAGGACCGAGCCTTGAATGGGGTAGGCATAGACCGGCTCAACACTACAAAGCCATTCCAAAAAGTGGCCCGGCGCGTCAGGACTCTCGCCGATGTGCAAGTACTCCTCGATTCGAGGAAGGGTTGAGGCTGGATACACGTAAAGGGGGGCCGTTGCCCACAGTGATTTCGGATTTCGGGGTTTTTCGTGCATTTCGAGGATCCGATTGTCTTCATCCAGAACGACATTGCCTTTTTCCTGGCGCTTTTCCAAGCTTTGCTCCTGGTAGGCGCAGACGTGGGCAAGCGGATGAGTGCGGAAGGCATCCCTGAGTCCTGAAAATGGGAACCGAAAGATGTTGTCCGCAGCACAAACGAGGAGGTCGTCTCTGATATCACGGGACGTGACGGCGAGCCTCATATCCCCAACGGCCTCCAAACGCGTTTCGCTCGACGCTGTGCCATCGTCGATGATGTCCAGCCGGTCGCGCTTCGATGAAGTTCTCCAGGCCTTGAACCGATCCGCGAAGAGGCTGTTTGTTACGAGGTGGACCGTGTCTACTTCCAGGGCGTCGAGGCTCTGAAAGAGGTGATCGAGGACGGTCTTTCCCCCGACTTCCAGGAGCGCCTTCGGGAAGTTTCTGGTTATCGGGTAGAGACGGGTGGCGTATCCGGCGGCCAGGATGAGGACTTTCATAGGCTAAAAAGAAAAACATCCGATCTCCAATGTCCAGTAACCAATTTTCAATGATATTGGAAATCAATTTGGAATAGACCGCAGCAGGGATCTAAATGGACCGCAAAAACCTTCTTGTCACCGGGGCGGCCGGAGGCGTCGGTCGAGTCCTACGTGAGGGCCTTAAGGACCGGTATCGGTTGCGCCTCCACGACCGCGCGCCACTATCCGCGACTGCGGGTGAAGAAATTTTTGTTGGAGACGTCACCCAACTGGATCACATGGTGGAGGTCGTCGATGGGATCGAGGCGATTGTTCACCTGGCGGGAAACCCGAATCTGGACGCGCCCTGGGATGCGGTCCTCGAAGCCAACATTCGAGGCACCTACACCGTGTTCGAAGCGGCCCGCCGATCGGGCGTCAAGCGAATTGTGTTTGCCAGCACCAACCACGTGACCGGATTCTACGAGCAGGAGGGCGTCTATACCCGTCCGGACATGCCCTGCCGCCCGGACAGTCTCTACGGCGTCAGTAAGGCCTTTGGAGAGCATCTCGGCCGGCACTACGTCGATCGATTCGGACTTTCGGTGATCTGTTTACGAATCGGCACCTTTCAACCCGAAGCCTCCGTTCGCAACAGGGGAGACGACCGGATTCTTTCGACCTGGCTGAGCCACCGGGACGCCGTTCAGCTTATCCGACGCAGCATCGAAGCAGAGCCCGTGACGTTCGGGATCTATTACGGGATCTCCAACAATAGGCGCGCCTACTGGGACATCCAGAATGCACGTGAGGAACTTGGATACGATCCGGAAGACAACGCCGAGGACTATGTGTGATGGATCGTGGGCTGCCGTCCAGGGCGCGATCAGTCGGGGTAGACGATCGCGCTGTTGTAGGGAATGACGATCGGCTTGGGGCCGGACTCAGGGAAGATCGCCGCCCAGGCCTCGGCGTCGTAGTTCCTCGCGACAAAGCAATCGTAATGGGCGGGAATGGCTGCCTCGAGGCCGAGTTCCAGCGCCGTTTCGACTGACCCGGCGAAGAAGGGAAACTCGCCCTCGGTAGGATGCGTGGTTAAGAGTCCGATTTGAGGGCAAAGACTCGCGATGGGACGCAGGAGGTCATCGCGCTCTGCGAAGGTGTTGATGGGATCTCCCGAGACATAGACACGCACGTTTCCTGCTTCAACGACGTAGCCGAGGTGATGCACGTCAGGCGGATCGATGCCTGCTTCCGCGTGGCCGGCTGCCGGTTTCGCCCAGACCGCCGTGGCTTTCATCGAACCCATCGGAATTTCGTCTCCCGAGGCCACCTGTTTGAGAAGATTTTGGGGGATTCCGGAGTCCGCGAGTCGAGCAACGCTTTCCGAAGGACTAAAAAAAACGGTTTCGGGAAAGGCTTCGTGGAGGCGCTGGAGGGATTCGACGCAGGTGTGATCCGAGTGGTCGTGCGTGAGGAGCACGAATTGAGTCTTCAAGCTGGATTCATCGAGCGGCGAAACGGGATGGATGAAACGGTCTGAGGGACGCTCTCTCGGAAAATAGGGGTCGATCTGGACGAGGGTCCCCGTGGTATCCTTCAGTGCGAAGGAACTTTGTCCGAACCAGTGAATCCCTACCTTGTCTCGAGGTATCGTTAGGGCAGCGAAGGTGTGCATCGGGAAGTCCAGCGTCTGTCAGAAGGTGGGATCGTGTCAGAAATGTCCATCGTCCGGGTTGATTTGTCAAGCCGTTTTCCGATTTTAAAGTCGATTGGAGGCAGATTGCGCATCCTCAGGACAAAAACTATATTCTGTCAGGATCGACGAAATGATGGTTCAGAAAAAAGGACGCTCGTGTGAGTCAAGAGTTCGAGAACGACGCGCTCGAAAACCCATCCGCACCGCAGGAGCGCATGCCTGTATGGCGCGAGGACGGGCACACCCTGCAGATCAACGAGATCTTCTACTCGATCGAAGGGGAGGGCCTGCGTGTCGGACAGCCGACGACGTTTGTCAGACTCGCGAGGTGCAATCTTCGGTGCGCGTTTTGTGACACTGAGTTTGATTCCTACACCGACATGGGGCTTGAAGAGATCCTTCGGGAAGTCAGGAGACATCGCGCGGGATGGATCTGCCTCACGGGCGGGGAACCGCTGGGCCAGAACATTACGCCGCTCTGTCACACACTGAAGGGGTCTGGCTACATGATTCACATCGAGACGAACGGTGCTCTGGAGCCGGATGGCGAACTCTACGACTTGATCGATCACTGGACGGTGTCCCCCAAGCGTCGGAATCTCGCGCCGGGACTGAAAGTGATCACCGAGTTGAAATATGTCGTGGGCAAGGCGTTCCGGGAGGACATCGTCGAAGAAGATCGCGCGGAGTTCATCTACCTTCAGCCGGAGTCGAACAGACCAGAGTATATCCATAAAACTCTCGAGATTCTGACGCGACATCCGAGCTGGCGGCTTTCGTGTCGAATCCACAAAATGCTGCATTTGCCCTGAGGGCGCATGGACGAGCGTTTGAAGCAGGTGCAGTCTGGACACGGGTCGCTTCGATTGCCGGCCTTCCTGCCTGACGGGACGATGGGCGTCGTACGTGGTCTAGGACCGGCCGATTTGAAGGAGGTTGGGATTGAGGGGTTCATGGTCAACACGCTGCATCTTTGGAACCGGCCCGGAATCTCCTTGATCGAGAGCCTGGGAGGCATCCATTCCTTTACGGGATGGGGCGGACCGATTGCTTCGGACTCGGGTGGATTTCAGATGCATTCACTCATCAGGAAGGGACGGGTCTCCTCAGAAGGCTTTGTCTACAAGCCGGATGGTGGAAAGAAGCGTCGCCTGACTCCGGAAACGTGTATTCAGAAACAGTTTCAGTTGGGTGCGGACATCATGTTCTGCCTCGACCATTGCACCCATCCCGACGAGGATACGCGTGCGCAGACCGAGAGTGTTGAGCGGACCGTCGCTTGGTCCCGCCGGTGCAGGGCGGAGTTCAACCGGCTCCTGGACTCGGGGGCCGGCGGCACCCAGCGCCCGCTGCTTTTTGGGGTTGTCCACGGCGGTAAAGACCGGGCTCTGCGCTTGCGCTGCGCGGAGTCGCTTTTCGAGATCGGGTTTGACGGCTACGGATTCGGGGGCTGGCCGATCGACAAGGATGGACACCTACTGGATATTGTCGGCTTCGTCGCCGAGCAGATTCCAGAAGGTCATCCCACACACGGCCTGGGAATCGGAAATCCGGACAACCTGATGAAGGCCCATCGCTTCGGATATGACCTCTTTGATTGTGTCATGCCGACACGCGACGCCCGCCAGGGTCGACTCTATACATTAGAGATCGACTGGGACGGCTTCGGATCCCAGAGTGAAGACTTCTGGCGGTATCTTTACATCGGTGACGAAAGGTTTGCCAGGGATGGGCTACCTGTCGATGAACGGTGCGACTGTCCCTGCTGTAGCCAGTTTACCCGCGGCTATCTCCACCATCTGTTTAAGGTGAAGGAAAGTCTGGGCAAACGGCTCGCGACGCTGCACAATCTGAGATTCTACGCCAAAATGATGGAGCGGCTTCGCTAAGGGCGGACGGCGGACGGCGGACGACAGACGGCAGACCGCGAGATGAAATCGCCTTTAGACTCTAGCGGTCTGCAGTCCGCGGTCCGTTGTCGCGAAGGACGTATTTCTCATGACGGCGAGCGACCTCCGCAAAGAAATCGTAGATCACCTAAAGCAGACGAAGAAGTATCAGTACCTGTGCGAAGACGCGCTTTATCGCGTGGCCGAGTGGGCACAGTCGCGGCATCCCTCGCTGAAGGCCGCCACGAAGGCCGCAAAGCGGAAGCTTCACCAGGTCTATGGGGCTTATCTGGATCAGGCCGATCTTACCCGGGCTGCAGAGCTCGTCGAGGGTCTTGAGGGTGATGTGTCCGAATCACACCTCGAGCAGACCTGCTCTGAAATCCTCAAATGCCACGCGTCCACTGCAGAACGCCTGCCCATTCTTGCCGATTTTTATCCTGCACTCTTTCGAATGGTCGGAATCCCCGCTACGCTTCTCGACCTGGCCTGTGGTTTAAACCCGTTTGCACTGCCCTGGATGGCCCTGAAGCGGTCGACGGAGTACATCGCGGTTGACGTAGACGAAAGACTGACCTCCCTGATCGATCGTTTTTTTGGGCGAATGGGCCAGCCTGCCAGGGTGAAGTGCGGAGATATTCTGACAGGATGCCCCGACCCGGGATCCGATATGGTTCTGCTCCTCAAGACGATCCCGATTCTCGAGCAGCAGAAGAAGGGGAGCGGACTTGACTTGCTCAAACGGCTGGAATCTGAAATCGTCGTCGTGTCCTTCCCTGCACAAAGCCTCGGGGGGCGGGAGAAAGGTATGGAATCCTACTATGAGTCCGTGATGAAGGGGATCCTGGCCGAGCTCCGAGTAGGGGTTCGGAAGATGGCTTATCCCGGAGAGACCTTCTACGTGCTGGAGGGCTGAAAACGGCTGAAAATTGAGGAATTTCCTTGACAAGAACTTGTGGATGAGATAGATTTTCTTAACTTTCTTATTAATCTCATTGTCCTCGCTTGAGGAGTGCCGAGCGCATAAATGGTCTGACATTTTGAATTTTCCGGGCGCGCAAAGACGCATGTGGCGCGTCTTTTTGTTTGTAAGAAATTGGTGGCAGAGAACTGAGAATAGGGAGAACCTTGGTCGCCAACGGGGACATCACGGTTACTTTACCCGACCGGTCGCAGAAGACCTTCCCTGCGCAGACCTCGATTAAAGAGGTGGCTGACGCGATCGGCCCCGGCTTGTCACGTGCAGCGCTGGCTGGGAAGGTGGAGGGAATGCCGGTTGACCTGAGCGCTTCGCTCGAGAGCGATGCACTGGTTGAGATCCTGACCTTTGCAGCGCCTGAGGGCAAAGAGGTCTACTGGCACTCCACGGCCCACATTTTGGCGCAGGCGGTGCAGGATCTGTTTCCGGATGTGAAGGTCACCATCGGTCCTCCGATAGAGAACGGATTCTACTACGATTTCGATCGGGAGCAGCCGTTCACACCCGACGAACTCGAGAAGATCGAAGACCGGATGCATGAGATCATCTCCGAAGATCAGCGCTTCGAAAGGCAGGAAGTGTCCAGGGAAGAAGCCCTGAAGATCTTCGAAGACCTGGACGAAGCGTATAAGTTGGAGATTCTTTCGGAAATCGAGCCTGATCAGACGATCAGCATCTACAGAAATGAGGACAAGTGGTGCGATCTGTGTCGGGGCCCACACGTTCCGAGCACGGGAAAGATCAAGGAAGTTAAGCTCCTGGGTTCTTCGGGGGCCTATTGGCGTGGCGACGAATCGAACAAGATGCTCCAGCGGATATATGGCATCTCTTTTCCGGACGGGAAGGATCTGAAGGCGTACCTGGACCGGCTGGAAGAGGCGAAGCGGCGCGACCATCGCATACTGGGCTCGGAGCTGGATCTGTTCTCAGTGAATGACCTCGTGGGTCCGGGTCTGGTACTCTGGCATCCTAAGGGTGCCCGCATCCGGAACGAGATCGAAACCTTCTGGCGCCAGGAACATTATGACGGGGGCTACGAGCTGGTCGGATCCCCACACGTGGGTCGGTCTAGGCTCTGGGAGAAGAGCGGACACCTCGACTACTTTCGGGAGAGCATGTACGCCCCGATGGACATCGACGGGCAAGAGTATTTCGCCAAGCCGATGAACTGTCCCTTCCACAGTATGATCTACAAAAGCCGCCTGAGGAGCTATCGTGAGCTCCCCTTTCGCTGGGCCGAACTGGGTACCGTTTACCGCTACGAGCGTGCAGGCGTGTTGCACGGTTTGATGCGCGTTCGCGGGTTTACTCAGGACGACGCCCACATCTTTTGTCGGCCGGACCAGGTGGAGGACGAAATCGGCCGGGTCATCGACTTCACGCTGAACATCCTGGGCTCCTTCGGTTTCGAGGACTTCGGTTTGCATATCTCAACGCGCCCCGAGAAGTACGTGGGTGATCTCGAAGACTGGGATCGGGCGACGGACGCCCTTCGGCGAACCGTGGATGCCCACGGTGTGCCATACCGGATTGACGAAGGTGCAGGTGCCTTCTACGGACCGAAAATCGACGTGATGATCAATGACACGCTGGACAGGGAATGGCAGTGCAGCACGATTCAGTTCGACTTCAATCTCCCAGAGCGGTTCGATCTGAACTTCGTGGGCCAGGATGGCCACCGTCATCGGCCCTACATGGTCCATCGGACGCTGTTGGGGTCGATGGAGCGGTTCTTCGGCGTGTTGATCGAGCACTACGCGGGCAATTTTCCGTTGTGGATCGCGCCCGTCCAGGCGATTGTGTTGCCGATTTCCGATGCCGTTGCCGGTTATGGCGAAAAGGTTGCGGAACGTCTCAAAAGAGAAGGGTTCCGCGTTGAGAGAGACGACCAGGACGGCAAGCTGGGTCACAAAATACGAGCGGCCGAAATTCAGAAGATTCCTTACATGTTGATCGTCGGCAAACAGGAAGAGGAAGAGGGCACGGTATCGCTTCGTCGCCACGGTGAGGGTGACCTGGGTAAAACAGGACTTGAGGAGGTTGTTGCGAGGATGCGGGGCGAGATTGATAAGAAGTCGGCATCGTAGGTTTCATACGACCTTCACACGTTTAGGAGGTGTCTTATAAATAGAGGGCCAAGAGGACAAAGGGGCTTCAGGGATCGCCGCGAAGACTCGCCGCGGATGAACGAACTGGTCCGGGTCCCTCAAGTCCGGTTGATCTCCGAGAGCGGCGATCAACTTGGTGTCGTGGAGACGACCAAGGCGTTGGAGCTTGCGCAGGAGCAGGAACTGGACCTGGTGGAGGTCGCACCCGATGCACGACCTCCCGTCTGTCGTATTATGAATTATGGAAAGTACCGCTATGAGCAAAGCAAGAAGGCGAAAAAGGGGAAGCAGGCGAGTTCTCAACTCAAAGAGATTCGACTTAGACTTCAGACGAGCGATCACGATTACCAGTTCAAGATGAAACACGCAGAAAAATTTCTGGAGAGCCGACACAAAGTTAGGATTACGGTTCAGTTCCGCGGCAGGCAAAACTTGTATCGAGATCAAGGCCGGGAACTGCTTGCCAGAGTGGAAGAAGATCTTAAGGAGTTCGGATCTCCGGAAGCACCGTCCCGGAACGAAGGCCGAGACATGGTGATGATTTTCGCGCCGAAGTAGCTTATTGATCCAGGGATCTATTTTAAGAGAGTCTAAACATGCCTAAGATGAAGACCCACCGTGGGGCAGCAAAGCGGTTCCGGAGACGAAAATCCGGAAGTGTTCGCAGGGGTAAGTCAACGGCCACGCACTACCTGACCAAAAAGTCGAGCAAGAGAAAATTGCACCTGCGCCGTCCCGGAGAGATTCACGAAGCGGACCGCGCGCGCGTGGACAGGATGCTCGCATCCTAACAGGAAGAAGACGCGAGTGCCGGAGTAGTGGGGGAATGGAGCAATTGGAAAGCATGTTTTTCCAACACCTCAACACTCCAGAATCGCGGAACTGAAACCTTTACAAATAGCTGAAGTATGGAGACCTAGCGAATTGAGGAGAAAAAGTGCCAAGAGCTAGAAACAGCGTCGCGTCCCATCGTAGACGGAAAAAGCTGCTAAAGCGGGCTAAGGGGTATCGGGGCGGCCGAAGCAAACTCCTTCGCACGGTGATTGGCAGCGTCGAACGGGGAATGGCGTATGCGTATCGGGATAGGAGACAGAAGAAGCGTTCGTTTCGATCCCTTTGGATCGTGCGAATCAATGCGGCGGCGCGGATGCACGGAATGTCTTACAGCCGTCTTATGAATGGGCTGAGGAACGCCCGCGTCGAAGTCAGCAGGAAGGTCCTCGCCGATCTCGCCGTGTCCGATCCGAACGCATTTGGCGTGCTGGTCAAGAAGGCCTCGGAACAGAGCTAAACGAGTACGCGACGCATTGAATCGGTTGGGGGACGTGATCGAATCGGTCACCGTGTCCCCCACCCGATTTTTTGTTGAAGGCAACCTGTTGGGGCCCTTGTCTATACGGCCCTACCTTGACTTTGAGTATGAGAGGTATTAAATTGCGGTAGTGTTCGTGCCGTGCTAAATGAGAGTGAATCCAGGAATCTGGCTTTGATGATGGGGGAACCGCATGGAAGCAGAAGTTTTAGCTGAAAAAGAGACGAGCGAGGGGATCGATCGCCTGGTTACAGAGATTGACCGAGCCGTTGAGCTGATTGAAAAGTTGCGCCAGGAAAAGGACAGCCTGAGCCGACGATGCGAGGAACTCCAGGGGCAGTTGAGCCGGAAAGAGCAGGAGTCGTCAGCGCTCCGGAGTGAACGGGATGAACTTCAGAGTGTCTACGAGGAAAACGCCTCATTAATCCGCAATAAAGAAGAAGCGCAGCTCAAGATCGAAGCCATGTTATCTCGCCTGGATGATGTCAATCCAGACACGATGTAAGGAATCTATGTTAGACCACCCTATCGTTAACGTCAACATTTTCAGCACGGAATATAAGATTGCCACCAAGGCCGATCCGGATCAGACCAGAAAGGTTGCCCAGCACGTAGATCAAAAGATGCGGGAGGTTGCCAACAGCCTTTCGCTTCGTTCGGTCGCCAAAATCGCCGTGATGACCGCGGTCAACCTGGCCGATGATCTCTTCAAAGAAAAGGAGCAGGAAGAACGTGTGGAAGAGGTGCTCCGCGTGAATACCAATCGGTTAACCGACTCGTTGAATCAGACTTAAGGGAGGGGCTGAGACTGTTGGTTGTCTGAAGGGAATCGGCGTAACGGCCAGGCCGGGGTTGGCCGATGGAGACAGTGCCGAATCGAATCCCGCTACGCTCATTAGAGGCAAAAAACCAATCTGGCCTGCCAGTTGCGGGTATCTGAGAAATGGTCCAGGGCGGACAGTGTTGGAGCGTAAGCGGGTTTTTTTGTGCGCGGTGGTTAAGGTGATACATACCGCATGAGATTCAAGGTGCAGGCTGCTAATGAGGAGGTGGAATATGCCCCCTGATGTCGCGACTACAGGAACATTCACGGTGATGATTCTCTCGGTGGGTCTGCTACTGCTTGGACTCGTTGTCGGCTGGCTGATCAGCTCAAAGGTTTCACACAGTAAGACCTACCGGGCGGAAATCTCTGCGGAAAACATCTTGGAAGAGGCCCAAAAAGAGGCCGAATCGATGAAGCGCACGGCCGTCTTGGAGGCGAAGGATGAGATGCACCAAAAGCGCCTGCAGTTCGACCAGGAAATGCAGGAGCTTCGAGAACAAAGCAAAGAAACGGAAATAAAACTGTCGGGATGGGAGCGCCAGTTAGATAAGCGGGCGGATCTGTTGAACCACAAGGAGGGAAATCTGTCCTCCAGGGAAGACGAGCTGTCCAAGCTCCAGGAAAATGTGGAACACAAGTCTCTGGAACTCGAAACGCGGATTATAGAACAAAACTCACGCCTGGAACAGATTGCCGGATTGACGAAGGATGAAGCCAAGGCCGTCTTAATGGCAAATCTGGAAGATGAGGCGAGGCGCGACTCTGCCTGGCGGACGAAAGAGATTCGTGAGGATGCGATGGCTCGCGCAAACGACGAGGCCCGCGAGATCATTGCAAGCGCAATCCAGCGGTTGGGAGCCGATCACACGATTGAATCCACCGTTTCTGTGGTCCGCCTGCCGTCAGATGAGATGAAGGGCCGCGTTATCGGTAGAGAAGGCCGGAATATTCGGGCGTTTGAAATGGCAACAGGTGTGGATGTTATCGTAGACGATACGCCTGAGGCGGTCGTGCTTTCGGCGTTCGACCCGATTCGACGCACGATTGCCAAAATGTCCCTTGAGCAGCTCATCCTGGATGGACGCATTCACCCAGGGCGAATCGAAGAGATTGTTACCCGGTCCCGCGACTCGATTCAGCGCGTCATCCGGGAAGAAGGGGAACAGGTTGCCTTCGACGTAGGCGTTCCAGGCCTTCACGAACGCCTGATTGAGTGCCTGGGCAAGCTGAAATTCGTAACGAGCTTTGGGCAGAACGTGTCGAACCACAGCAAGGAGGTCGCTTTCCTTGCCGGCATGATGGCCACTCACCTGGGCCTGGATGCCCAGCTGGCCAAGCGGGCCGGACTGCTTCACGACATTGGTAAAGGAATGTCCCACGAATTGGAGGGAACCCACGGGGAGAACGGAGCAGACCTGGCGCGGAAGTACGGCGAAGATGCAGTCGTCGTCAATGCCATCGAAACGCATCACGACGACGTCGACGCGGTTTCGGCCATCGCCGTGCTGGTGGATTCTGCCGATACGATTTCACGGTCACGGCCCGGGGCCCAGCGTGAAGTCCTGGAAAATTACGTCCGTCGTCTGGAGCGCCTGGAATCGATCGCCAAGACGGCTGAGGGTGTGGGCAACGTGTTTGCCATCCAGGCGGGGCAAGAGGTGAGGGTGATCGCCGACTCGGACTTGCTGAGCGATGAAGATACTGAAAATCTCGCCAGTGAGATTGCCGCCAAACTCGAGAGTGACATGAGCTATCCCGGTCCTGTAAAGGTCACGGTGATACGAGAAACTCGAGCGATAGATTTCGCAAGATAGGGGCGATGCGTAGAAGACGCGTGCCCGTTGATGACTCAGGATAGAGGCTGAATTGAAAATACTTTTTGTGGGGGACGTTTACGCCAGGCCGGGCAGACGGGCGGCGGCGGAATGGATTCCGAAGATTAAGGAGTCCGAGGCGATCGACTTCTGTATTGTGAACGGCGAGAACGCAGCTGGTGGATTTGGTATCACAGAGAAGATCGGCCGCAAATTCGAAACCTACGGCGCCGATGTGATCACGACGGGGAACCACGTTTGGGATCAAAGGGATTCTATCCCCTACATCATGAGTGGGGGCAAGGTTCTTCGCCCCGCAAATTACCCCCCGAACGTGGGAGGAAACGGTTCCGGGGTGTTCTACTCGGAATCTGGCGTTGCGGTGGGTGTGGCATGTCTGCAAGGGCGTACGAACATGAGAAATCTCGACTGCCCGTTTCGGATCGGCCGAAAGGTGGTCGACAAGCTGAAAGAAGATGTTCGGGTGATCGTGGTCGACTTCCACGCGGAGGCCACTTCTGAGAAAATCGCCTTCGGATGGTTCATGGATGGACGGGTCAGCGCCGTGTTCGGGACCCATACACACGTGCAGACGGCGGACGAAACGATTTTGCCCGGAGGGACCGCGTATATCACAGATGTCGGCATGACGGGACCGCACGACTCCGTCATCGGCGCAGAAAAAGAAACCGTCATCAAACTGTTTTTGGACCAGATGCCCGTGCGGTTCGAGCCTGCGACAGAAGATGTTAAACTGTGCGGTGTGATCACCGAGGTCGACGAAGAGACTGGAAAAGCTGTGAAGATTGAAAGGCTCCGGATTAGCGAGGAAGGGTCGTGACCATCAGTATCGGATCCATCGTTTTCTGGATTGACTCGACAAGAGGAGGGGCCTGGGTTGGCTGACCGCCCGTGGTCCGTAACCGAAGTTACACAGACGATCAAGCGAACGCTGGAGGGAGAATTCCCACCCTTTTGGGTCGTCGGTGAACTGGCCGATTACAAACAGCACAGCTCCGGCCACCGTTACTTTACGTTGAAGGATAAGCGGTGTCAGCTTCAGTGCGTTATGTGGAGTTCCTACGACCTCTCCTCTTTCGAGCCTGAGGTTGGTCTGCAGGTGTTGGCCCGTGGACGTCTTTCGGTATACGAACGACGAGGTCAGGTTCAGCTGAGTGTGACGAAGCTGATTCCCGCGGGGATCGGCCAGCAGCAGATCGCTCTGGAGGCCCTCAAGCGCAAGCTTCAGGCAGAGGGTCTGTTCGACGAGACGGCCAAGCGCCCCCTTCCGGATCTTCCACGCTCGATCGGGATCGTGACGTCACCCACCGGTGCGGCGCTTGGAGATATTCTGACCGTCCTGAAGCGACGGTTTGCCGGGACCTGTGTCGTCTTCCGGCCCGCGCTCGTTCAGGGGGAAGGGGCCGCCGAGGATATCGCTCAGGGAATCGGCGAAATCAATGCTCACAGCGAAGTGGATGTCCTGATCGTGGGCCGAGGCGGTGGGGCCGCACAGGACCTCGCGGCCTTCAACACCGAGGTCGTAGTGCGTGCGATCAGGGCCGCGACGGTTCCCGTCATTTCCGCCGTCGGACACGAAATTGATTTCACACTGGCTGACTTCGCAGCAGATTGTCGTGCGCCTACACCCTCTGCTGCCGCGGAACTCGCCGTTCCGGATCGCGAAGAGCTGGAGGAGCAGATCTCGAAGTGGGTTCGCCGGGGCACCGACGCGCTGACGAGATTGCTGACCGAGAACGCATCGATTCTGGAAAACTATCAGGAGCGCTACGGGCTCAGAAGGGTCGATGACCTCATCGTGCAGCACATTCAGTTGCGAGATGAACTCGTGAAGGATCTCCACTCCGGGATTGAACGCATTTTCGAGCGTTGCGTGGCCAGATTTCGTCGATCCACGAGTCAGCTGGACACGCTCAGCCCGCTGGGCGTGCTCAATCGAGGTTACAGTCTGACACAGCGCGTCGAGGACGATGTCGTGGTCCAGGATGCGAGATCGCTGGCCAAAGGGGATAGGCTGCGAGTTAGGTTCGCGAGGGGAGAGGTCATCTCTAGCGTCGATGAGGTCCGGAGTGAATGAAGAAATTGCGGAATGCGGATTGGCGATT
The DNA here is from genome assembly GCA_965248435.1 of Candidatus Latescibacterota bacterium. Taxonomy (GTDB): domain Bacteria; phylum Latescibacterota; class UBA2968; order UBA2968; genus CBDFJH01. The sequence goes on along the minus strand of OZ252100.1, from coordinate 2,210,694 downwards.
GCGGATTGAAAGGCATTCATCGGAGAGGCCGCAGATTAAGAACCATTGGGGGAAAGGGACGAGGAGGTTTGCAAATGGAACGCAGAGATTTTCTGAGATCGCTGGCGGCAGCAACGACCGGAATTCTCGTGGATCAAATTCCCATCACCGCAGGAGAGGCGGGTCGGGATCGACTTGGCAAACTGCTGCCGCTCCGCAAGCTGGGACGCACGGGAGAGGCGGTGACGATGCTGGGCGTGGGCGGGTGGCACATCGGGCGAATGAGCGAGGCGGAAGCGCAGGCGACGCTGGAAACGGCGCTTGAAGGCGGGGTGCGGTTTTTCGACAGCGCCGAGATGTACCAGGACGGGGGCAGCGAGAGGCGCCTCGGTAAGTTTCTCACGCCGAAGTATAGAGATGACATCTTCCTCATGACTAAGACCGCGGCACGGGACGCGAAGACCGCAAAGCGACATCTCGATGCGTCTCTGAAGAACATGCGGACGGACGTTGTCGATCTATGGCAGATGCATACGGTAGAGAGTCCAGAAGATGTGGACGGACGGATCAGCGAGGGTGTTCTGGATGTGTTCGTGGATGCCGTTGATTCAGGAAAGGTGAGGCATATCGGGTTTACGGGACACATGAGGCCGTCCGCCCACCTGCGGGTCCTGGAGCGCACCGACATCTTCGAAACCTGCCAGCTCCCGGTCAACCTGGCCGATCCAAGCTATGAGAGTTTCATCAGGCGGGTCGTGCCCACGTTAGTTGAGAGAAAAATGGGAATCATCGCGATGAAGTCGCTGGCGAACGGGGGGTTCTTCGGCGGGTCGCAACAAGGAGAGCACGGAGACAAACCCAAGGCCGTACCAGACCGGGTCAGCGTGGCCGATGCGATCCATTTCGTGTTGTCCCTCCCCGTGAGTGTGCTCGTGACCGGGCCGGATGACCGGCACCAAATGGCCGAGAAGATCCAGCTCGTCCAGTCGTTTGAAGCGATGAACGAGTCTAGGCGGCAGGCATTGATCGATCGGGTTTCTGAATTGGCGAAGAACGGACTCGAATTCTATAAGGCCTAGCATACGCGCCCTTTTCTTTTATATTGGGACGACAAAGCGGAGAACGTCTGATGGCAGAGGACAAGGCTGGCGAAACGACATTCGAAGATGCCTTGAAAAGACTCGAGCAGGCTGTGGCCGGATTGGAGGAGGGCAACTTACCCCTTTCCGAGGCGCTGCGTCTGTTCGAGGAAGGGTTGAAGGCCTCCAACCTCTGCCGGACGCGGCTTGAGGAAGCGAAGCAAAAGGTGGAAGTCCTGGCGGCTGAAAGTGGCGGGAACTTCCGTCTCACGGAATTGGACACGGACGAAGAGGGATAGACGTGAATCTCCGAATCGGTGCTCGGAGCTGGACAGGATGAAGCGGATCGGCATTCTCGCAAACCCCCGGGTCGCGGAGGCGAGCCAGACGATCGATCGACTCGTGGGCCTTGCGAGGCAAAACGGCATTGAGCTGTGCCTGGGTGAGGAATTGAAGGAGGTCTGCCAGGGTGAGGCAGACCTTTTTTGCGATGCGGCGGATCTCTGCCGAAACGTGGACCTGGTGATCGCGCTGGGCGGCGACGGGACGATCCTGCGAACCGCCGAACTCGTCGGAGACACCGGGACGCCGATCCTGGGGGTCAATATCGGGCGGCTTGGGTTCCTGGCCGGAGCAGCACCTGAGGAGCTGGAGGACTCGCTTCAGCGCCTGCAAAAGGGCGACTATCAAATAGAAGAGCGGATGGCGCTGGAAGCGGAAATCGGTGGGAAGAAGGCGTTCGCGCTGAACGAAATCGTGATCGAGAAAGGTGTGATGGCGCGGATGGTGCAGGTGAAGACCTGGATCGCAGACGCGCAGATCAGCTCCTTTTTCGGCAACGGCCTGATCATCGCGACCCCAACGGGCTCGACGAGCTACAGCCTGTCAGCTGGGGGGCCAGTCGTGCATCCCAGCCTTCAGGGCATCGTTGTCACTCCGATCTGTCCTCACTCACTGTCCCTGCGTCCGATAGTGGTCCCGGGGGATCAGTCGATCCGCGTCGAGGTGATCGCGGAGCACCTGGACATTATGCTCTCGGCTGATGGACGCACTGTTTCCTCCGTAGGGCCTGATACCCCGGTGATCGTCAATCGTGTTCAGGAACCTGTGCGATTGATTAACCTGCAGGGACTTCCATTTTATCAGCTGCTCAGGCGGAAGCTGGACTGGAGTCTGGACAGGCGAGAACGGGAGGCGTAGGCGCTTTGCTTTCCTTATTGCGTGTGAAGGATTATGCCCTGATCGATGAGGCGGAGATCGAATTCGGTCACGGACTGAACATCATCACCGGAGAGACCGGGGCGGGGAAGTCGATCCTCATGGGCGCGCTGGGTCTGGTTCTAGGCGTGCGTGCAAGCGCGGAGGAGATTCGAACCGGAGAAGACCGGTGCGTCGTCGAATCGATTTTCGAGCTTCCAGAGGGACATCCGTGCCTGGCGCTTTTAGACGAAATGGGTGTGGAGGCAGAAGACCGAGAGCTGATTCTGAGGCGGGAGGTGGCTTCAGACAGACGGAGTCGTTGCTACGCAAACGGTGTGGCCATTACGATGAAGGCGTTGCATACGCTGGGCAGGACCCTGGTCGACCTTCACGGACAGCACGAGCACCAGTCCCTTCTGGATGTGGAACGGCATCTGGACTTTTTGGACGGATTCGCGGGCCTCGGGGAGCTTCGAGAGGCCATTGAAGCAACCCACGCGGAATTGGGGAGGTTGAGTGAAGCGATCGCCGGTCGAGAGATGGAGGCCCAGCGACTTCGGGAACGGCGTGAGCTCCTCGAGTTTCAGCTGAGAGAAATTTCGGAGGCCGACCCGGAACCGGAGGAGGACATCCGGTTGGAGGAGGAGCGGTCGAAGCTTGCGAATGCGGTCTCTCTGGCTCAGGCCGCCGCCGAACTGGAGACGGCCCTTTATCAGGGTGAGGAGTCTGTGAGTGACCGGTTGGGTGCGGCGGGCCGGATCCTGTCCGAGGCCGCACGAATGGACGGGTCTCTCAACGCGAAGCTGGAGGAGCTCGAGTCTCTGCGATACGGTGCGGAGGAGCTGGCTCGATTCTTTGCAGACTACGCAGGACGGGTGGAGCACAATCCGGAGCGGCTCGCGGAGGTCATCGAGCGGCTGGAACTGCTCGCGCGGCTGAAGAAGAAGTATGGAGGATCGCTCGACCAGGTGCTTGCGTTCAGGGACACCGCCGCAGGGGAGCTATCTCGATCTGAGGAAGTGGACGCCGACTTGAAGGGGATCCGGGCAGCTCTCGCATCGTGCGCCGAAGAGTACTCCGGATTTGCCCAGCGGCTGTCAGAGGCGCGCGACAAGGCGGCGGGGCGACTTTCTTCTTCCATAGAAAAGGCGCTCCGCGAGCTGGGGATGCCCAAGGTCCGGTTCCGTGTGGAACTGACGCGTGAGGAAAATCCCGACGGGAGGGTCGTTGTCGATGGGCGCAGTTACGCGCCGAGATCCCGGGGACTGGAGCGGGCAGAGTTTTTCCTTTCGACGAACCCCGGAGAGGCGATCCGCCCTCTCGTGAAGGTGGCCTCTGGTGGGGAGATCTCGCGGATCATGCTGGCCATGAAGACCGTGATCTCTCACGCGGACTCCGTGCAGGTGCTCATCTTCGACGAGATCGACATCGGCATTTCCGGACGGATCGCAGAGGCGGTTGGCAAGAAGCTGAAGGGGCTCGCGAAGACCCATCAAACGATCTCGATCACACACCTTCCTCAGATCGCTAAGATGGCCGATGTGCATTTTTCTGTCTCCAAAGGTACGGAAAAGGGGCGAACGATCACCCGTGTCCGAAAGCTGACCGGAGAGGCCCGCACCGAAGACCTGGCGAAGCTGCTTGGCGGTGAGGAGATCTCCGAACTGACGTTGCGCCACGCTCAGGAGATGTTAGAGGGAAGTGAGTAACCGAGCACCGGGAAATCAAAGCCCCAGGGGCTGCCTATATATAAATAATCCGGGCAGGCACGGGGGCCTGCCCCTACGGCAACGAATCTCGGATCTGCAGCCCAAACAAATTCTTCGCCCTTCGCGCGGGAATGAATTCCCGCGCTGGGGATTCGTAAAGTCCGCCGCAGGGGCGGACTCACCTGTTGGATCAAGAATCAGAAAACTATGTATTGGCCCGAAACAAGAGATATGATGAATCTGTTGAGGAATTCTCTTTCCTTGTGTATTCATGATGTGCCTTTAAAGCCTGGGAGGATAGCTTGATTCAGTCGATTGAACACGTGGCTGTCGTGGCGGATGACCCAAAAGCACTCGCCGAGTGGTACTGCGGGACGCTCAGGTTTGAGATGGTCGAATCCAGGAAGGATTCCCAGACCTATTTTATCGGCCTGTCCGGCGGCGGCGTCCTGGAAATCCTGCCTTCGAACAAGGCGAGTCGAACGGATCAGGATGCACGCGACGCTGGAATCCGGCACATCGCCCTGACCGTAGAAGACTTCGACGCTGTTTATCAAAACCTGGCCGAGCGGGGGATCGCGTTCGCCGGACCGAAGGTCGACCTGCCCGATGGAACGCAGATGGACTTTTTCCCCGATCCAGAGGGGAACATCCTTCAGCTCATCTTTCGCCCGCAAGCGCTCGGAGAGTGAGGATGTCAATGCCGCTGAACATCCCTGACGCGCTTCAAGAGATCTACAAAAAGGTTGAGGCCGGGACTCGCCTGTCCACAGAGGACGGGATGCGCCTCTACGCCGACCCGGACCTCAACGCGGTCGGCCGTATGGCGAACCTCGCCCGGGAACGAAAGAACGGCAACGTGGCGTGGTACGTCAGGAACCAGCACATCAATTACACGAATGTTTGCAACAAGCTCTGCAAGTTCTGCTCTTTCTATGTACCGCCAAAGGACGCGCGAGGCTATGTCCTTTCTCCGGAGGATATCAAGGCGCGACTCGAACCCTACCTCCACATTCCGATCGCAGAAGTCCACATGGTCGCAGGAGTAAATCCAAAACTTCCCTATTCATACTATTTGGACATCGTGCAGGCAGTGAAGCAGGTCCGGCCTAATGTTGCTGTCAAGGCGTTCACGGCGATCGAATGGGTACAGATCGCAAAGGCGGCGAAGAAGCCACTCAGAGAAGTGATGCTGGAGCTGAAGGAGGCCGGGGTCTCATCGATCCCCGGCGGGGGCGCCGAGGTCTTCAGCGACAGGGTAAGGGACGATCTTTTCTGGACCAAGTCGGATTCGGAGGAATGGCTGGAGGTGGCCAGAACGGCTCATGAAGTCGGACTGCCCACGAACGCGACGATGCTCTACGGCCACATCGAGAATCCCAAGGAGAAGGTGGAACACCTGGTGGCACTTCGGGCGCTGCAGGACGAAACCGAGGGGTTCCTGACCTATATTCCACTTTCTTTCCATCCGGAACGGACAGAAATCGAGCACATCCCGGGACCGAGCGGCATGGCGGACCTGAGAGAGATCGCTGTCGGGCGACTGATGCTGGATAATTTTCCGCATATCAAGACGTTCTGGATCATGAACACGATCGAAATCTCTCAGGTCGCGCTCTGGTACGGCGCGGACGACATTGACGGGACGATCCAGGAGTACGAGATCACGCGGCCGAGCTACGAGCAGACGCGTCAGGTGTTGACCCGAAAGGAACTCGTGGAACGGGTCGTTGAGGCCGGCCGGGACCCGGTTGAGCGAGACAACCTTTATCGAGTGCTTTCCACGGAGCGTGAAATTGAAGAGGCGGAGCCGGTCGGGATACCGGGCGAACTTCCGGTCCTTTCCTGATGGGTCACGCGCGAAGGCGAACGTGATGATCGACGACATCTCAGAAAAAGTGCAAAACGGGGAGCGGATCTCGGTCGAGGAGGGACTGAGACTCATGGCGCACCCGAACCTGACCGAACTCGGAGGCCTCGCCGATCGGGTTCGCGAGCGAAAACACCAGCACGATTCGGTGACCTACAACATCGGGCGGAATATTAACTACACGAACGTCTGCTGGGTTCGGTGCGATTTCTGTGCGTTTTATCGTCCTCCCGGTTCCGAGGAAGGGTATGTGCTGCCGATGGAGGAGATCTTCGAAAAGATCGATGAGATGGTGGCAGTCGGCGGCGATTCCCCGAAGTCGAATGAGATTCTCATGCAGGGAGGCCTGAATCCCAAGCTGAAGATCGACTACTATGAAGACCTGCACGCCTCCATTCGAGAGCGATATCCCCAGGTCCATCAGCACTGTCTGTCTGCCACGGAGATCGTTTACATCGCCCATATCTCGAAACTGACCCTGGAAGACTGCATCGGGCGCCTGCGGGATGCGGGCCTGGACTCGATCCCGGGTGCCGGTGCTGAGATTCTTTCCGACGAAGTCCGTGATATCATCGGGTTCCGCAAGGATCGGGTTCACGAGTGGCTGGACGTTCACCGAATCGCCCACAAGTTGGGCCTGCACACGACCGCGACGATGATGTACGGTCACGTCGAGAGCATAGAGCAGCGGATGGAGCACCTCGAGCTGGTTCGCGACCTGCAGGACGAGACGGACGGGATGACGGCGTTTATCGCCTGGAACTTCCAGCCCGACCAGACCGATCTGGGCGCCGATCCCGGTCGCTGGAACGGGCGGAAGGCCACGGGCTATGATTATCTCCGGACGATCGCGGTCTCCCGGATCTTCCTCGACAACATCCCGAGCATCCAGGCCTCCTGGGTCACTCAGGGCGCGAAGATCGCACAGGTCTCCCTGCGGTATGGCGTGAATGACTTCGGCAGCACAATGATGGAAGAGAACGTCGTGAGCGCGGCCGGGACGAGTCATACGAACGAGATGACGCTGCCGGAAATGCAGCGCCTCATCCGGGATGCCGGGTATGAACCGGTTCGGAGGAACACCCGCTACGAGCTGCTGAACTAAAGGCCTCCGGATGCCCCCGCGTCTCGGCGTCGTCTCCTTCCTCAACACCCGGCCTCTAGTGCACGCCCTCGAGTCGGGTGACGTCTCCCATTCGTTCGACCTCATCTACGATGTCCCTTCCAGCTGTGCAGAGCGTCTTCATCGAGGCGAGACAGATATCGCCCTGATCCCCTCGATTGAAATCGGTCGCGCCCGCGAGTCGTACAACATGGTTCCGGGCATCGGAATCGCTTCATTCGGTCCGGTGCAAAGTGTTGTCCTGGTGCTGAAGAAGGACCCAGCCGAGGTTCGAACCCTGGCACTGGACGCCAACTCTCGGGCCTCCTCCGCGCTTTGCCAGATCGTCTTCGACAAGGTCTACGGGCATCGACCCGAAGTCTTTGAGAGTCCTCCCGACTTGAAACAGATGCTGGACAGAAGCGATGCCGCACTCCTGATCGGTGACTCGGCCCTTGGGCTGGATCCACGTAAGTATCGCTTGCTCGATCTGGGTGAGGCGTGGTCGGAACTCACGGGGCTTCCGTTCGTTTACGCCTGCTGGACTGGGAGGTCAGGTTCTGCGGGGCCCGATGAGGTGAAGTGGCTGACCGAGGCGAAAGCACTGGGCGTGGGAATGATCCCCGAGATCGCCAGGGTGTGGGCGGCGTCCAATCTCTACTCATCGGAATTCTATGAAGCCTACCTGACGCGTCGCATCAGTTATGACGTTGGAGAACGAGAACGGGAAGGGCTCCGACTTTTCTACGAATATGCATTCGAGCTTGGATTGATCAACAGGATCCCACAGGTGGGGTCGTTTGCAGAGGCCTGACAATGAAAGGTGTGATATGGAAAGCCGTATTCTGGTAGAAAAGCGGGATCGGGTCGCGACCGTGACGTTCGACAGTCCGGAGAAACGAAATGCGATCGATTACGAGGGATGGCTTGACCTCGCGCGGGTGACGAACGCGCTGGCCGTAGATGATGACGTGCGTGTGGTGATCTTTACAGGAAAGGGAGACAAAGCGTTTTCCGCCGGCGCTGACATCGTGGATTTCGATCGCCGCAGGAGCACACCCGAACAAGCCAAAGATTACGCAAATGTGTTCGGATCTGCCGTGGATGCGATCGAGGCGCTGCCCAAACCTTCGATCTGTTCGATCAAAGGATACTGTCTGGGCGGCGGATGCGAGCTTTCGGTCGCGGGGGATATCCGGATCGCAGACGATAGCAGTCGGTTCGGGATTCCGACCGCGAAGCTGGGCATCGCTGTCGGTTACGATGAGATGCGGCGCCTCGTGAACATCGTGGGTTCGACGAACGCCTCTTACATCCTGTTGACGGGGCGGCTGCTGGATGCGCAGGATGCGCTGCGGGTCGGGCTCGTGAACAGGGTGCTTCCTTTGGATGAGATCGACGCGTTCGTTTCGGAGCTGGCTGGCGAAATCGCTTCCCTTGCCCCCCTGTCGCACCGGCATCAAAAGGAGATCCTTCGAACGGTCTTGCGAAACCCCGGTCTCTCGGGTTTGACGCCGGACCAGGAGGGTCTGCCCCTGTTTTTCATGGATACCGAAGATTATCAAGAGGGGAGACGGGCGTTCAAAGAAAGACGGAAGGCGAATTTCAAAGGCAGGTGAATTGCATTGCGGATTGCGGATTGGGGATTGCGGATTGGCTGATTCTCCAGAACGATCAACGAACGACGAACAACGAACGACGCCTATGGGGCCGCTGGATGGCATACGGGTGCTGGACTGCACGCAGATGATGGCGGGGCCGTTCTGCACGATGCTGCTTGCAGACATGGGTGCAGATGTCGTGAAGATCGAAAAGCCCGACGGCGACGATATCAGACGCTTTGGGCCTCCATTTGTGAACGGGGAGTCGGCGGCGTTTCTGGGAATCAATCGCAACAAGCGAAGCATCGTGATCGACCTGAAGCAGGGAGCGGGTGCCGAACTGCTGAGGCGCATGGCAGCCCAGGCGGATGTGTTCGTCCAGAACCTGCGCCCGGGGGCGCTGGACCGACTGGGTTTGGGCTACGACGATCTGAGAGAAGTGAACGGTTCACTGATCTACTGCTCGATTTCCGGGTTCGGGATGACGGGCCCCTACCGGGATCGTCCTGGATTCGACTTGATTGCCCAGGGGATGAGCGGCCTGATGAGCTTAACCGGGCATCCGGATTCACCGCCGGCCAAGGTGGGTGTACCGATCACCGATCTGAACGCGGGTGCCTACGGAGCCTTCGGCATTGTCTGTGCCCTCGTGAGTCGACAGAAGACCGGGCAGGGACAGCACGTGGATACGTCGCTCCTGGAGGCGGGCATCGCGTATACGATTTGGGAATCGGCCATGTTCTTTGCCAGCGGGGTCGCCCCGAAACGATTGGGCTCCGCCCATCAACTCGGTGCCCCTTACCAGGCGTTTTCGACGAGTGACGGACACATCACGCTCGGCGCACCCAACCAGGCGAACTGGGAGCGACTCTGCAAGGCGATCGGGCGAACGGACCTGATTCAGGATCCCAGGTTCGGGAGCAACGCGGACCGGATGAAAAACGTGAAGGAACTGACCAGAATCCTGGAAGAGACCTTCAAGGCGAGCACGACGGAGCGCTGGCTGGATCTGCTCAGGGATTCCGGCCTGCCGTGCGGTCCGATCAGTGACATGGAGGAAGTCTACGCTGACCCGCACGTCCAGGCACGGGAGATGGTCGTGGAGCTGGAACACCCTATCGCCGGTCCGGTCCGGAACATCGGCGTTCCGACGAAGCTTTCCGAGACACCTGCGACCGTCCGGCTGCCTGCGCCGACCTTAGGTCAACACACAGACGAGGTGCTGGACTCATTTGGGTGTTCGACCCAGGAAATCGAGCGGCTGAGCGAGGCCGGCGTTATCAGACAGGACCCAGGTTTGTAGCCTGGGGTGACTTGGCGAAGCGTTTCGTGAGTTAGGAGGAAAATATGCTGGAGGCAGGGCAAATCATCCTGGGCGTATACGCCCTCCTGCTGATCCTGGGAGGGATCATGGGAAAACTGAAGGCGGGCAGCACGGTCTCCCTTATTGCCGGAAGCCTCAGCGGGCTCGCGGCGCTTCTTGCCCTGCGGACGAGCCAGAATGATCCGGCCCAGGGATTCCTGATCGGCGGGATGCTGGCCGTGCTCTTGGCGGGTGTATTCTTGAGCAGACTGATCCGGACGCGCAAGGTGATGCCGGCGGGGATCGTCCTGGTGCTCAGCGCGGTCGTTGCGATCTCGCTGTTTGTCTTACGGGAGAAACTGGTCGCTCCTATGTGATCGGCCGAATGGATCGTTGTTGCAAGTCGATCGGGCGCTCAGGACTGGGCGCCCGATTTTTTCGTATCTCGGACATATCCCCCGGCCCCCTTCCCTAAAGGGAAGGGGGCGCAGCGAGGGTCACAGTGAATTATCGGAGGACGTTGATTTCGCCAGGGTGGATTGCTCTAGCGAGGGAGGGGTCTGCGAAAGACGAGTCGGTCGTGTCCTACAGGACGCGACCTGAGACGAACGACGGAATTACGAGATACGCTTCACGAGATACGAAATACGGGTTTACTGGCCCGAGGCCAGGTCGCCAGTCCGATGCCGAAGAGGATGACAACGGAGCCGGCCATCAGCAGCAGGGTCGGGGCCTCGTCCAGCACGAAGTAGGCCAGGACCGAACTGCCGATCGGCTCGCCCAGAAAGGCGAGTGCGATGACGGAGGGAGAGACTCGGCTCAGGGCATAGTTGATGGAGCCGTGGCCGAGGATCTGGGGGACGAGTGCGAGCAGCAGGAAAAGCAGATAGGTCTGGCGGCTGTAACCGGTGAACGGATGGCCCTCCGCCAAGGTCAGGAGGATGAGCACTACCGCAGCGGTCGAGTAGACGCCTGTGATGTAGGGGACGAGGCCGAGGTTGGGCCGCTGAGCGCGACCGATCAGCAGGTAAGCTGACATTAAGGCCGCGCCCGCGAGCGCGAGCAGGTCTCCAAAAAGGCCGTGCTCGCCGGAACCCAGATCGCTGCGCGCGACGATGCCCACGCCCGCGAGGGCAACGGCCGTACCGAGGGCTTGAGCGGGGCTCATCTTCTCCTTGAGGAAAAGCCAGCCGCCGATGGCGACGAAAATGGGGTTCGTGCAGACGAGGAATACCGCACTGGCGACCGAGGTATGGAAGAGTGAGGTGATCCAGAACGCGAAGTGGATGCCCAGGCAGCCGCCGCTGAGCAGCAGGGTAAGTCGCTCTCGAGGGGTTGTAGAGATGAGGTGATTTCGGTACTTCAGGATCGCCAGGGGAAGAACAATACAGGCGGAGATGCCCAGCCGGTAGGTCGCGATGACGAGGGGGGGTGCGTCACAGAGTCTGACGAGGATGGCCGCGGCAGAGGAGGAGGCGACGCCTACGATGAGGATAAGGGCGACCACGATGGTCAGGAGACAGAGCGGAGGATTTCGTCATTCATGAGAATGCGCACTTCCGCCCTCTTCCGAATCCGGAATTCCGGGGCCTGACTTCTGTCTTCTGAGCCCCTCCCACCACGCCATCAACTCCCCGATTCGCTGCTCGTAGCCGCGGTCCGTCGGCGCGTAGTACTTGCGGCCCCTGAGGTTATCCGGGAGGTAGTCCTGAGGCAGGTAGGCATCCGGGTCAACGTGGGCGTAGCGGTAGCCTTCCCCGTAGCCCAGTTCCTTCATCAGCGAGGTCGACGCGTTTCGGATGTGGAGTGGGACGGGGAGGTTGGGTTGCTCCTGAACGTCGTGACGGGCCTCTCCATAGGCCGCGTAGACCGCATTACTTTTGTGGGCTGTAGCCAGGTATACCGTGGCCTGCGCGATGGCGAGGTCCCCTTCCGGACTGCCGAGGAAGTCGTAGGACTCCCTGGCCGCAATCGAGACGGAAAGGGCGCGGGGATCGGCGTTGCCGACGTCTTCGGAGGCGAAGCGAATCATCCGCCTCAGGATGTAGTGCGGGTCTTCGCCAGCCTCCATCATCCGGGCCAGCCAGTAGAGCGAGGCCTGCGGGTCGCTGCCCCGCAGGCTTTTGTGAAAGGCGGAGATCAGGTTGTAATGTTCCTCGCCGGATTTGTCGTAGAGGAGGGACTTGTGTCCCAGGATCCTTTCCACGGTCTGGACGGTGACCTTTCCATTCCGCTCCGGTTCCTGTCCGAGCGAGGTCGTGGCCACTTCGAGGGTGTTGAGGGCGCGGCGCGCGTCCCCTTCGGCAACATTCGCGATCAGGTCGAGGGCGTCCGGATCTGCTTTGAAGGGGGCCAACCCACGCTCGGAATCGGAAAGGGCCTGATCCAAAACCTTTCGAATCGCATCCGGCTCGAGGGGGTTCAAGACGAAGACACGCGTTCGCGAAAGGAGGGCGGCGTTGATCTCGAACGAGGGATTGAGGGTCGTGGCACCGATCAGGACGATCGTGCCGTCTTCCACGTGCGGCAGGAAGGCGTCCTGCTGCGCGCGGTTGAACCGGTGGATCTCGTCGACGAAGAGGATGGTCTGTCGTCCAACACGACGCTCTTCCTTGGCCTCAGCGACGATCCCCCTGACCTCCTTCACGCCGGAGGTGACAGCGCTGAAGGCGACGAAGCGACTCTTCGTGACGTGTGCCATGATACGGGCAAGCGTGGTCTTCCCGGACCCGGGCGGACCCCAGAAGATGATGGAGGGCAGGTGATCGGACTCGATCATCTGTCGGAGCGGTGCATAGGGACCGACGAGGTGATCCTGTCCCCAGACTTCGTCTAGTGTTCGGGGACGCATGCGGTCCGCCAGAGGGGCTTCGGGCGGGGACGGGTAGAAGAGGTCCTCCGAGCTCATGATTCGTCATCCGGAGGGGGGGGACGCCGGGGCCAGGGATCCCCGAAGTCGAACCCCGCAGCATCCCAGTCGATCCCGTCAGGCTCGATTCGATCGGGGAGGAGTGGTTGGATGCGTCCCAGGATCTCTCGCCTTTTGGACGGCCCGCCGCCGGTCTCTGAAGCAGTGCCCGGATCGAGGAGGATCTCATTCACCTCTTCCAGGACGGCGCGGCGGACTTCGGCCGTAACGTTCTTTACGTTTTTCATCGCATCGATGATGGTGACCAGATCGTCCGGGCCGAGCTGATTCAGGATCTTTTCTGCCCGCTCTCGCCCCAGGGCGATGAGGAGGACGGCGACTTTTTCGGGTTCGGAGAGGTTCATCCGGAGAGTCTCTTTTCGAGCTGCTTTTCGCTCACGCGGTAGACGAAGGCCTCTTCACCGTCGATCGTGACGACGGGGATGCGCTGTTCATACTTCTCGAGGAGCTCCGGATCGGTCGAGATGTCCACGACCTGGAGATCGAAGTCGACCCGTCGACGCACGTTAACGACGCGTTCCTTTGCGATGTCGCAGAGATGGCAGTCCGGTTTTGAGTATATTCTGACGATCGGAGGCTTGGATGTCATAGGCGCGAAGAGAAGGGCACGTGAGAAATCCAACTCGGTGGAAAAGGTAACCCAGATGAAATAAGGGGTCAAGCATAAGGTTCTTTTAGGAAGACGCAGTAATTGACCGCAGACGGCTGACCACAGACCGCTTAAACCTTGAAAATCAAGTGCATTCTATCCGGCGGTCTGCCGTCCGTCGTCCCGCGGTCTGCCTTTAGGAAAGGTGAATGACTTTGCCAGCACTCTCAATAATACGTATCATAGATCCTTTCGAAATCGATTCAGGCCGGAAAAAGGAGTGAAATGGACTCGGACATCAGGAGAGATTACGGCTGGGCGGAGATCGATCCGGATGGCCCGGTCGTAGCTGGATCGACAGGGACCTGGCGGATTACGTACCACGCAGGCAGGTACGGGGTGGACGATGGAGGGGTGATCAAGATCGCGTGGCGAGATGTGAGTGACTGGAAGGCGCCTCAATTTACGGATCCAGAGGCGTCGGCATACGCATCTGTCGCGACGACCGGTCCGGTATCACTGCGCGCGGCGTTCGAGAAGCAGCGCTACGTCCGTCCCTGGCGGCTCTGCGTGACGATCGACGTGTTCGACGACTCGCTGTCGGAAGGCGACACGGTGACGCTGACCCTGGGCGACAGGTCGCAGGGGAGTCCGGGCAGCCGGGCGCAGACGTTCTGCAAGGAGGCGTTCGAGTTTCGCGTCGCGGTGGATTGGTGCGGCACGTGGGTCTACACCGAAGTGCCCTCTCCGACCGTAGAGATAAAGAGCGGCCCGGCGGACAGGCTCGTGGTCGTGTGTCCCTCCAACACGACACCCGGAGAAGGGACGTGGGTGGGGGTGAAGGCGGAAGATCTTTGGGGGAATCCGAGCCGCGCGTATGAAGGCGCTGTGCGGATCGATGCGGGGGATCTGGAGGGCCTTCCTGATGAGCATCGGTTCGGGGTGGGAGATGAGGGTGTGAAGAGATTCGAGGGTGTGAAAGCACCTCGTGACGGTGTTTACAGGGTCCGGGTGGAAGATCTCGAAAACGGTCTGACCGCGGAAGGGAATCCGCTGCGCTGTGTGGAAGCTGCGGGCCGCTATCGACCTTTCTGGGGGGACCTGCACGGACAGAGTGAAGAGACCGTGGGAACGAATCCGGTCTCCTCATACTTTCGATTCGCACGTGATTCTGCGATGATCGACTTCGCCGGACATCAGGGGAACGATTTTCAGATCACCCGGGAGGTCTGGGAGGAGATCAAAAAACAGGCAAACTCCCAGAACGCGCCGGGCGCGTTCGTTGCGTTCGTGGGCTACGAGTGGTCCGGCAATACGCCGCTGGGGGGGGATCGCAACGTCTACTACCTGGCGGATGACGGGCCGCTTTACCGGTCCAGCCACGTGTTGGTCCCGGACAAGTCGGACACGGGCGGAGACTGCACACACGTGACGGATTTACACAATGCGCTGAAGGGCGAGGAGGCCCTCGTGGTTCCGCACGTGGGGGGACGCTACGCAAACCTGGCGTGGCGCGACCCGGTCCTGGAGCCGGTGATCGAGGTCTACTCGGAGTGGGGAGAGTTCGAGTGGTTTCTCCGGGACGCCCTTGCAAAAGGATATCGCGTCGGGTTCACGGCCGGAAGCGACGACCACAAGGGACGCCCCGGCGCGGCCCATCCCGGCAGTGGATCTTTCGGGGTCTACGGCGGGTTGACGTGCGTTTTCGCGGAGACGCTGACGAGGGAGGGGATCTGGGAGGCCCTGAAGGCGCGACGATGCTACGGGACGTCTGGCCAGCGCACCCTCCTTGAGGTGACGGCGGACGGAAGTCCGATGGGGTCGGAATTCCAGGCCATTGCCCCGCCGGAGATCTCGGTGCGGGTTCAGGGTACGGCGCCGATCGAACGGGTAGATCTTTTCCGGGGGCTGGACAAGATCTACAGTTTTCCCGAGCAGGTCGAACGCGACCCGAACCGGGTGAGGATCGCGTGGTCGGGACAGCGGATTCTGGCGCGGAATCGACTGGTGAGATGGGACGGTTCAGTCTCACTCGATCAAGGACGGATCGTCGACGTGGAAGGGTATGCCTTCGACACGCCTGCTGAGGGGATTCAGGATTCATCCGACCGAAAGGTGACGTGGAAATCGGTGACGACCGGTGATGCGGACGGGGTGATCCTGAACCTTGATGCACGGGCGGATGCGGTGCTCGACTTCAGGACCCAGGTCGTGAACCATTCCGTTTCACTGGGTCAGATCGCCGATGGACCCGTGAAGGTGGCGTGCGGCGGCGTGGATATTCAGGTGGTGTTCGAATCGCTCCCGATCGGGGTCGGGCACGAAGCAGCCTTCACGTTTCAGGATAAGGACCTGGCGCAGGGTTGTAACCCCTATTGGGTCCGCGTGCTGCAGACCGATGGCGGAAGGGCCTGGTCGAGTCCGATATATGTGGAAATGTGAAGACCGGGTACCGGGAAACCAGAACACGGGTACCGGGGATCGGGAAAGGCAGGAGATTGCGGAATGCGGATTGCGGAGTGCGGATTGAAAAGGCAGAAGCGGTGAGGGCCACTGAACTGATGCGTGTCTACGGAGCACACACGTGAAAATCACACACTTGAACGTTTTCACCGTCAACCCCGGTCGCAAGGTGAGCTGGGGCACGGGCTGGGCGAAGAATACGGTCTTGGTGAAGGTCTACACCGACGAAGGGATCGAGGGCCTGGGAGAAGCGTTCCACGGCCTCGACGAACCGATCGAAGGCGCGTTGCGGAAATTCGAGCGATGGCTGGTGGGCAAGGACCCCACTCGCATTCTGCACAACTGGCAGGCGATCTACCGGGGCCTGCGCTACCCCCTCGGCACGGCGACTTTGTCCGCGCTCAGCGCGGTGGAGCAGGCATTGTGGGATATCGCGGGCAAGGCGTGCGGTCTGCCGGTTTACAAGATGCTGGGCGGCCCGACGCGCGACCGCATCCGGTTGTACGCCAGCGGCCCCTTGTGCGAGCCGCGGCATTTCGACCTGGGAGGTGATGACCTCGTCGGAGCGTGCCAGGCGCGTGTGGATGAGGGCTTTACAGCAGTCAAATTTACACCCCAACCGATTGACTACAAGGCCAAGGGCCCGGAAGAGATCCACCGGGACGCGGTGGAACGGGTGCGATCCGTTCGCGAGGCCGTTGGCGACGACATAGACATCTGCCTTGATTACCACGGCCGCAGCTTCTCGGTCACCGAGGCTGTGCGTCTGGCGCAGGCAATCGAGCCTTATCATCCCTTGTTCCTGGAGGAACCCACCCTCACGGAGAACCCCGATGCCCTGGTTGAGGCGAAGATGAAGACCTCCATCCCCATCGCCGGGGGCGAACGGTGTGTCAACCGTGAGCAACTGCGCGGGCTCCTGGAGAAGCGCGCCTTGCATATCCTGCAACCCGAGCCCTTGGTCAACGGCGGCATTTTCGAGACCGTCAAGTGGGCCTTCCTGTGCGAGCTTTATCATGTGACGGTGGCGCCCCATCAGGCCTGCGGACCCGTGTCGCTCCTTGTTTGCGCACACATCGACGCCAGCATCCCCAACTTTCTGATTCAGGAATGTCACATAAACCCTGAGGACCCGTTCGTGAAGGATCTGTTCTCGCCCACGCCTCGGATCAAGGATGGCCACCTGGAGCTCCCGGAGAGCCCTGGGCTGGGGATCGAACTCAACGAAGAGGACGTGGCCGGGTACCCGGGGAAGCCGTACGACAGGGCTGTCATCGTCGAGCACGACGGCGCGATCGGGCTGGAATAGTTGTGGGCCTATCCCCCGAGCATCGAAGAAGCAGCGGGGCGCGGCCTCCCTGAAGGAGGGAAGGTTCGAGCGTCCTGTCGGATGAAATTCAGTTCAGTCTTTGATTTCTCGAAATTCAAATCCCCCCTGCCCCCCTTTGTAAAGGTTCTTCGTCAAATGTTGGGGTAGAAAATAGACGAGACAACGGCATCCGACCTATCTTCAGAGTATCCTCTATAAACCTGAAGGTAGAAAGGAGAGCGCGTTGTCTCAGGTGCAAAGTATATCCTTACTGGGTAGGTGGCAAGGGTTTGTGGTAGTTGGCATTCAACGTCAGGAAGCAGACGTTGTTGGAGTCGAGTTACGTCCCAAGACAGGCCGCCTTCCTCGGTGTGGTGGTTGCGGGAAGAAGGCGTACCGGGTTCATGATTGGGCAGTGCGATTTGCTCAGGATTTGCCGATCTGGGGGTCTCGAACCAGGCTGATCGTGCACTCCCGGCGCGTCCTATGTCCCCGATGTGGCTGCCGGACGGAGCAGATTGACTGGCTGGATCGGTATTCACGGGTCACTCAACGCCTGGCTGAAAGTGTTGTTCGATTGTGCGAAGTCCTGCCCATCCAGCACGTGGCACAGCACCTATGGGATGAGCTGGAATACCGTGAAGCGCATTCACAAGACCCATCTCCAGCAAGAGCTGGAACCGCCGGATTTTGCCAGGGTCACGGTGATCGGCATGGACGAATTTGCGATCCAAAAGGGCCATCGCTACGCCACAGTGATTGTTGACATGGAGACCAAGCGTGTCCTATGGGTGGGTCGCGGCCGAAGTCGAGAGGACATCCGCCCGTTTTTCCACCTCCTTGGAGAAGAAGGCTGCAAGCAACTTGAGGCCGTGGCGATGGACATGAACGGTGCCTACGAAGAGGAGGTGCGATCCCATTGTCCGGATGTGGACATCATCTATGACCTGTATCACGTTAAAGCCAAGTACAACCGCGACGTCGTCGAGCGAGTACGCATCGACGAACTGGGTCGGGTGCGCGGTGGCCGACCCGATCGCAAAGTGACTCAGAACCAACGGTGGTTGCTCCTGCGCAGCAAAGCAAATGTCACGAGCAAAGAAGACAGAGTGTCGCTAAGAGAATTGCTTTCTGCAAACAAACGCCTCTACACGGTATACCTCCTCAAAGAGGATCTCAATCATCTCTGGTCTTATCGATCCAGAGCTGCGGCCAACAGATTCTGGAATCAGTGGTATCGACGCGCCATCTACAGCAAGATCGAGCCACTCAAGAAATTCGCACGCAATCTGAAGACGTATATGCCAGGAATCCTAGCTCACTGTGACTATCCCATCGGGACAAGCCTGATTGAGGGAATTAACAACAAAATCAAGGTCATCAAGCGGATGGCATATGGCTTCAGGGATGATAATTATTTCTTTCTTAGAATCCGCCACGCCTTCCCCGGAAATCGGTGATGAACCTTGCTAAAGGGGGGAGATTACCTTCTGAAAGAGTACCCATCCATGAACAAATTCTTCCCCCTTTGAAAAAGGGGGATTGAGGGGGATTTCAGATGTCAGCGAAGACTGATTAGCCTGAAGGAGCGGATGCAATGACCTTAGAGCGAGTCGGACTGTTGAGCCCCGGAGAGATGGGACACGTGGTCGGCAAGGTGCTGATCGATCACGGGATGCCGGTGCTCACCTGTCTGGAAGGACGAAGCGACCGCACTCGCGAACGCGCCGAAGCGGCGGGGATCGAAGCGGTTTCGGACACCCGCGAGCTCGTCAAAGAGGCGGGCCTGATCCTGTCCATCATGGTCCCGTCAGAGGCGATCGGCGTCACCCGTGAAGTCGCGGAGGTCCTGACTCAAGCCAACGAGAGCGTCGTCTACGTCGACTGCAACGCGGTGGCCCCCGCGACGGCGAGACAGATGGGAGAGATCATCACCGCGGCAGGGAGCATTTTCGTCGATGCGGGCATCATCGGCCCGCCGCCGAGACAGGAGGGTAAGACACGATTCTACACCTCCGGACCGGACGTAACGGCGTTTGCGTCGCTCTCTGAACATGGGCTGGACATTCGCCCCGTGGGGAATCAGATCGGCCAGGCCTCCGGGCTCAAGATGACGTATGCCGCGCTCACCAAGGGGACCGCCGCGCTGTGCACCGAGTTGATGGTGGCGGCGAAGCGGATGGGGCTTTACGATGATCTGGTCGCAGAATTCAAGCTGAGCCAATCGGGACGCTATAAGTCGATCGAGGGCCTGACGGGGATGCCGAGCAAGGCGGGACGCTGGATCGGGGAGATGGAAGAGATCGCGAAGACGTTCGGGGACCTGGGGATGACACCGCGGATCTATCACGGCGCGGCGGATATCTACCGGATGGTGAGCGGTGCGGATGTACCGACTGGGAATCTGGAGGAGATGATCGAGTGCCTCGCAAAGAGCCTGGACGAGCCGGCGGTGAAAGGATAGGGAGGGACGATGAAGGCAGCCCAGATCGTGGCCCCCAGGACGTTCGAGATCGTTGATGTGGAAGAACCGACGCTAAACGGGGCCCCCCGCGGAATGATCAAAGTGCGCCTCGTGCGCGCCGCGATCTGCGGGTCTGACATCCCCCTGTTCTCATACGACCTTGCCGCACAAAGTAACGCCAGCGGAGGCGATCTCCTTGGGCCCTTCGCCGAGTTCGATGGCGCGAACCCCTATCCCCTGCGGCCCGGGCAGTCCATGCACGAATGCGTCGGGACGGTGGTAGAGTCCACCTCGTCCAAGTTCAAGGAAGGGGACTTTGTTCTGGCGGAGCCCCCGGCCTTCGACGGGGCCGCACAGTTCTTCTGCACAGGCGAAGGTGACGCCATTCTCCTACCTCGAGACAGGGTGCCCCCCGAGCAGATCGTGATCGCTCAACCGTTGGGCACCGTGATCTGGGCCTTTCAGAAATTGGGATCTCTGGTGGACGTGAATGCCGTCGTTGTCGGCCAGGGGCCGATGGGGCTGTTGATCTCGCACATGCTGAGCAACCTTGGGGCGAGGTCGATCATCGGTGTCGATAAGCTGGACTACCGATTAGATGTCTCTCGGAAGATGTGGACCACCCACACGATCAACACGGACAAAGAGGATCCAGTAACGGCCGTGCGAGAGATGACGGACGGAAAGATGGCGGACATCGTGTTCGAGGCGGTGGGACACCAGACCGAGACGGTCGGGCTCTGCATGAAACTGGTTCGGAACCTGGGAACGCTCGTGGCGTTCGGAGTTCCGGACGTCGCAGTCTACGAGAACTTTCCGTATGCCCAGTTCTACCGGAAAAATTTGACTCTTATCGGAAGCGTCGGGCCCGATGTGATCCCCAATTTCTCGCTCGCTCGAGATATGATCGTTCAAGGTCGCATCGATGTTTCTCCGATCGTTACACATGTCCTCCCATTTGAGGAGGTGCAGAGGGCATACGAACTGTTTGCAGACCGAAAGGATGGGGCCGTCAAGGTCGTGCTGGACTACGATTCCCTGACCGGAGAAAGTCCTTGACCGCCCGATTGGCTGGGGATATCATGAAAACTGTGGTTTAGTCTCGCTAATCGCTTTCGGGTCGCAGAAACGGGGGCGAATCGTGTAAGTTCTTAGAACAGGTGATCATCGGCGTGATTCTTACTGGCTGGTCGGGGGGCAGGTCAGAACATCATTACGGGTCAGGAACCTTGCTAAAGGGATAGTTGGGCCCCGTGCGTTCTACAGGGGCCCCTTTTTTTGTGAAGAGAGGGGCGTTGGACGTTGTCAGCGATGTTTGAACAGGCTGCGATTGTGGGGCAGCCGGAGGCGGACAGCGCAGGACTCAGCGTGCTGAAAAAGGGGGGAAACGCGGTCGATGCCGCCGTGACCACGGCCCTGCTCTCCAGCGTGGTGATGCCGTCACAGTGCGGTATTGGCGGTTATGGCGGCGTCATGCTGGTCTACATGAACGGAGAAGTAACCTGCATCGATTTCAATACCGCAGCGCCGCTCGCTGCCAAGCCGAACATGTTCCCCGTTGTGAGTTCTGACGGCCGTTCCGGATCGTTTGTGAAGGACCGTGTAAATGAGGTGGGCCCTCTTGCGATATCTGTGCCGGGTGTGCTTGCCGGGCTGAATCTGGCCCTGGAGAGGTTCGGCACCCTTTCGATGAGTGACGCGCTGGCCCCGGCCATTCGTGCGTGCAAGAACGGGTTCAGGATCTCTGCCTCCTATGCGGGGCACGTTGAGGAATACGAGCGGCGCATACGTATGTTTCCTGAGACAGAGAAACTCCTTCAGGTGGGGGACGAGCTTCCGAAGTCGGGCGACCGTGTGAAGAACAGCCATCTGGCGAAGGTATTGGAGCAGATCTCCAACAAAGGGACCGAGGAGTTCTACAAGGGCAGAATTGCCGATCGAATCGCAACCTATCTGCAGGAGAATGGGGGCATCCTTACCAAGGAAGATTTCGAGGCATATCGCCCCCGAGTGGTGGAGTCGGTAGTCGGGTCTTGCGCCGGCTACGACCTCTATGCAGCTCCGCTCTGCCACAATGGCCTCAGTCTGCTGCAGATGCTCCGCATCGCGGAGGTGGCCGACCTGGGGCATTGGGCGAGAGATACGGGGCGCTTTGCCCACGGGATGGTCGAGGCGATACGTGCTTCGTGGCTGGATCGCTATCGGCACTTCGGCGACCCCAGCAAGGTCCAGGTTCCTCGCGAGCGACTGCTGTCCGACGCCCATTTGAAGGCCACGGGAGAGGAAGTTTCAGGTCACGTATCCGAGGGTACGCGCGGACAGTGTCTGATGAGACCCCCGGGGTCGGGAGGTACAACCCACATCTCGGTGGTGGATGCGGATCGAAACATGGTTTCGCTGACCTTTACGCACGGACCGGGCTATGGATCCTTCGTCACGATTCCGAGGATGGGCCTGCTGATGAACTCCGGGATGTCCCGGTTCGATCCGGGACCCGGCCTGCCCAACTCCATTGCCCCCGGAAAGATTCCTATCAATAACATGTGCCCGGTCATCATCCTTGGAGATGGACAGCCCGTGATGACGATCGGTGGTTCCGGCGGAACGCGAATCTCGACGTCCCTTCTTCAGGTTCTGGCACGGTGTCTCTGCATGGAGGAGGACCTGGCCTGGGCGATTTCGGCGCCAAGAGTCCACGCGGAAGGGAATGAGTGGGCGATCATGGAGGAGGAGTTCGGCGAAACGGCGCCGGCATACCTCAAAGAGGTCGGGTATAAACTCCGCAAGGGACTGGCGGCCGCCAAGGTGCGAGCGATCGAGGTCACAGATTCGGGGGAACTCCACGCCGTGATCGATCCGCGGCTTGGGGGACGCGAGAAAGGCTATTAGTAAGAGCGTGAATCGTGAATCAATTGTGGATTGCGGATTTGGGATTGCGGATTGAAAAGACGTCGTATGAAGCCATACCATTTCCGTAGAGACGCCCCACCGGGGCGTCTCGCTTTTTTGTTTGCGAACAACGAACGCCTGTCCCGAGCGAAGCGAGTCGAATGTGTCGAGGGGACGATCCACGAACGAGGGAAAGCCGTAACGATGAAAACATATCCCTTTTCCAGCGGAAGGCCAGACCCGGAGACGTTCCCGAACCGGGGTCTGGCTGATGCGGCCGCGCGAATCCTCCCCGAGATGGGAGGCGAGCTGGCCATGTATCCCGGCAGCCTTGGATACGAGCCGCTTCGGGAGTTGATGTCGGAGCGTTTTCGAAGACGGGAGGGAGTGAGCCTGCCGGTGGATCAGATCGCACTCACGACCGGGTCCTTTCAGGCGCTTACGCTGATGGTTCAGGCCTTCGTCGAGTCTCCGGGAGATGTGGTCATTCTGGAGGAGTTCAGCTACTCCGGCACGCTGGATGCCTACAGAAAGGAGAAGGCGGAGCTGGTCGGTATCCCGCAAGATGAGGATGGAATGCGGATGGACGCCCTCGAGGAACGGGTGAAGGACCTGTGCGCGCGCGACAAGAAACCCAAATTCATCTATACGCTCCCGACCTATCAGAATCCAACCGGAAGCATCATGCCGATCGACCGCAGACGCGAACTGCTGTCGATTGCAGATCGTTTCGAGGTTCCCGTAGTGGAGGATCACTGCTACGCCGACACGGTCTATGAACCCAGCCACGTGCCGGCGCTCTGTACCCTGGAACACGAAACCCCGGTGGTTCACATCGAATCGCTTTCCAAGATCCTGGGTCCGGGCGTCAGGCTCGGATACTTTTGTGCCCCGCAGCCGCTGCTCGATAAGATTCTGAACTACCGACGAGACGGTGGAACCAGTGCCCTGAGCTCCGCGATCGTCTATGAGTATCTTCGAGAGGAGATGCGGGAACATCTGAAGGAGATCAACGCGGTCGTGAAGGAGAAACGGGACCTGATGTTCGCGATGCTAGGGGCGTTTCCGGATTGTTTCGAATGGTTCAGCCGACCCAAGGGCGGGCTGTTCATCTGGGTAAAGATTCCTGACGACGTTGAACCGAAAGCGTGCGAGGCGCTGGCCGAGACGAAAGGTGTCGAATACGGTCTGGGCAGTGACTTCCACGTCTACGAACGACCCGTTCCTTACATACGGCTTGCCTTCGCGTTCGCTACACTGGATGAGATTAAGGAAGGCATTCCTCTCCTGGCCGAGTGCGTCAGCGAGACGAAAAGAAGCTGATCCTCCTTTTCTTCTGCCGCCCGTCACCACACCCTCTCTATTTTCCCAAGAGCTCCTCGAGCTGGCTGCGAACTTCCTCGCGATCGGGCGCTACACGGAGTGCGGCGTTGAGTACTTCCACGGCCTTTTCAGGCCGGTCCTGGTTCCGATAGATCTCTGCCAGTTCGATTGCGGCCTCGACATTTTCCGGCTGCAGGCGGATCACCCTGGAAAAGACTGTCTCTGCGTCCTCGAACCGACCTTTGAGTTTATAGAGCCTCGCCAGATTGATAAAGAGGTTGGAAGATTCAGAGGCCAGGTCCAGTCCTTGCTCTAAAACTGCTACAGCGCGGTCGAACTCCCCATTTCGTGCATACGCCACACCGAGGTTCGTGTATGCGCTGGCAGCCGTGCTGTCGAATTGAATGGCCTGTTTCCAGCTCTGGATGGCGCCGCTTATGTCGCCCTGTTTCAGGGCGATGTGGGCCAGGTTATCCAGGTCATAAATGGAGGGATCGGGCGTGAGGCGGATCAGCCACCTGCCCACATCCGCCGCTTTTGCATACCACCCTTTTTGATCGAATGCATCTCTGAGTGAACGCAGAAAAATCGGGACGTTGGTGTCGCCCAAGTTCGAACTTTGATCGAGCCTAGAATAGAGCGTTGAGTCGATGCTGGCATCCGGGGAGCGTGAAGCACGCCTGGGGTTGTGAAAAATCTTGATGGTCGGACCGAACGTACCGCTGCCGGGGAATTCGGCAACAAGGGTCATTTCTTTTTCTAAGGAATCGTAGAACGAGGCCTGCCTGTTGAACCGTTCTGGATCCGATTTGTACCGGTGCCGGACCGAACTGCTGGTAACGATATAGTCGATGTCTGCGTACCATCTCAGATCATAGAAGGGTGCTGAAAGGTCAGGCTGAATCACATACATAGGAATGCGCACGGTCGTGTAGGTCGGCTCCGATAGGTTGGGTGTATGAAACTCCATGGCGAAGATCGTGCCGGGAGCAAGGTGTGTTTCGACCCAGGCCTTGGCTTCGGTCCGCGGATCCCTCTCGGTGTAAGACGTCACGTCCAGGGCCGTCCCGATTCCGATGGGCAGCGAAAGCAGAAGCGACACTTGCATCAGGCTCCTGGCTTGCCGGGTGGGCCGGCTCAAATGCCTGGAGAGCGCAGAAATACTCCCGGCAGCGAACAGAGCAAGACAGGGAAAGACAGGAAGCAGATAGTGTCCGGCCTGTGCAGACCAGGTGAGGATCACGCCTGTGTAGAAAAAGCAGAAGGCCAGCAAAGGCTGCCACCGGGTTTGTTCCCTCAGGCGCAGAAGGAGTAAAACCACACCCGCGAGCACGAACGGGCCAAGCCAAATCCCAAAATTCCCCCAAAAGACCCCAGCATAGGGCCAGAGGTTCGACCCGGAGTCCGTGCCAAAATGCCCGATGGTCATGTGG
Organism: Candidatus Latescibacterota bacterium; assembly: GCA_965248435.1. Lineage (GTDB taxonomy): Bacteria > Latescibacterota > UBA2968 > UBA2968 > CBDFJH01. Next base: position 2,185,452 of record OZ252100.1, on the reverse strand, counting down.
GCGCGTTCATATGAGAGATCCGCCCAGAAGGCCTTGAAGTCGAGCAGGCAGTAGGGGCTGGTCACGAGAAACGCGAAGGCCGCTGTGCCGATTCCGATCCACAGATCGATCAGTCTTGGAGTGGCCCACGGCTTGGCGCCCGCCCGGTGGATCCGGAGCGCGAAGACCACGACCAGTGGCAAAACGAGCAGGGCACCCGTGTACTTGGATGAGGCGGCCAGACCGATCCAGAGGCCGGACAACAGGGCGTGGGTCCGCCGGCCGCTATCAAGGACCTGAAGAATGCCCCGAAGCGCCAGGGCAACAAAGAAGACGAGCGGCGTATCGACCAGAATGGTCCGGCTGGCGGCGACGTGGGTAGGCAGTACAGCTAGAGCCGCCGCAGCGATCAGGCCCGTGTTGGGTCCCGACAGCCGGCAGCCCAGTAGATAGACCGCCCAAACGGCACCCACGCCGAAGAGGGCGGTGATCAGCCTGGCCAACAAAACAAGCTCGGAGGGGTCTTGCCCGTGAAACGCCAGCATGTCGTGTGTGGAGGAGAACCGCCCGGTCAGCACGTTTGCGCCGTAGTAGATCGCCTGGCCGAGGAACTGGATGTAGAAGTAGAGGGAGGGATAATTGAAAAAGTGAGGATTGAAGTCGAATGGCTCATCTTCCGAGGCCCACATCTCGAGCGCCTGAATCATGGGCGTAGCTTCTTCATAGACCTCGGGGAGGTCGTAATCCAGGTTGAAGAGGCGAAGGCCCGCGGCCGCCAGCAGGATAGCCGCCAGCAAGAGGCGATATTTGAAAACGGTCTGAACCATTAGCTGTCCTTGCGCAGTGGAAATCTGAGAGAGATCAAATATAGAAGGCTCGGTTTGACAGGCACAAATACTTTGTTTCCATTGCACTTGAAGGGGTTGACGTTTTGGGGCGTCTCCCGTATATTTCGCCTCGCTTGGAAACTGAACCTTAGATCATAAGGACTGATGATTTGAACGCAGATGCGAGTTCGGTCCAACGTCCCCCGATTCCCGGGGTCAAACGCGTCGTGGCCGTGGCAAGCGGCAAGGGGGGGGTGGGTAAGTCCACGACAGCGGCAAACCTCTCTGTGGCGCTGGCGAAGCAGGGTGCGCAGGTTGGACTGATGGACGCGGACATCTATGGGCCGAACGTGCCGATCATGATGGGGCTGAAAGAACGCCCTGAAATGAGCGAGACGGGCAAGATGCTTCCTCTGGAGCGGCACGGGGTGAAGTTCATCTCGCTTGGACTGATCGCCGGAGATGGGATGCCGGTGATCTGGCGAGGTCCGATGCTGACCAAGATGGTGATACAGTTCCTCCACGACGTTGTGTGGGCGCCGCTGGATTATCTTCTGGTCGACCTGCCGCCAGGGACCGGAGACGTGCAGCTCACGCTGACCCAATCGGCACCGCTGGACGGCGCGGTGATCGTGACCACGCCGCAGGACGTCGCGCTGGAAGATGTCCGGAGAGGCGTCCAGATGTTCCGGACCGTCGAGGTGCCTGTACTGGGCGTGATCGAGAACATGAGCGCCTACATCTGTAAAAAGTGTGGGAAGGCGACGGAGATCTTCGGCCACGGTGGCGGGGCGCGTGTGGCGGAGCGGTTCGAGGTACCGCTTCTCGGAGAGATCCCCCTGGACATCAATATACGGTCGTGCGGAGACTCGGGGACGCCCGTGACCCTGGCAGAACCGGATTCCGGGCCGGCAAGCGCATATCGATCGATTGCTTCCCGCCTCGTCGAGGCGCTGGATGGGTCCGATTAGCAACAACCAGGGATTTCCAAGGATTTCGCGGGCTCGGTCCTCAGGGATCGGGCCTTTTTTGTATCAAGGAAGGCCGGGAAAAAAAGGGTACCGGGAAACCAACACACGGGTACCGGGGAACCAACACACGGGTACCGGGGAACCAACACACGGGTACCGGGGAACCAACACACGGGTTCCGGGAAACCAACACACACGGGTACCGAGGGAACCAACACACGGGTACCGGGGAACCAACACACGCGGGTACCGAGGGAACCAACACACGGGTACCGGGGAACCAACACACGGGTACCGGGTACCGCAGAATCAAATTGGGGATTGGGGTAGAGGACGCCGAAACAGGGCGTAGGGCGAACATTGTGTTCGCCCAGATTGATGGCGCGACCCTGAATCCCCACCGCGCGGGAATAAATTCCCGCGCTTTTTGAATGGAAAGTCTGCCCGTTGGGCAGACTGGACCGCAGGCCAGGGATTATTTTGACTCTAAGGGGTTATAGTTACAAGAGATACGAGATACATAATACGAGATACATTACTCGCGTGTGAGTAAAGGCTACAGACCCGGCCGCCGATAGAAAGAAGAGAGGGGTAAGCCCTCTGAAATCAATCGGATGGTCAAATGAGATCCAGACAATTTCTGCTTCCAACCTTCCTGTTTTCCCTTTTTCTGCTTGGTTTTTGCGCCTACCTGCCGCTGCGTCCGGGGCAGACGAGGGCCCGGACTGCTGAGAAGAAACCTTTACCCGGCTCGGCATCCATTTCGTTTATTCAGGGAAAGGTAGAAGTGCAGAAACAGGAGGGAACCTGGCAGGACGCGCGATTGGGAGAGGTGCTGGTGCCGGGGGACGCGATCCGGACCGCCGAGGGCCGAGCCGAGCTCCTTCTATGGGACGGCCGGGGACGCTTCCGGCTGGATCGCGAGACCGGGCTCACGCTGCTGGAAGGGGGACGCCGGGGTGGTCGGGTAGAGCAGGGATCTGTCTGGGCAGAAGTGAGTCCGTGGAATGACGAACAGGGCGGGATTGTTCTGGAGAGTTCCGTTGCTTCGGGGTTCGCAGAGGACGCCGTTTTCCGGATTCATATTCCGAAATCAGATTCATCCGTCGTGTCCGTCTATGATGGGCTGGCAAAGGTGACCTTCCCCGGCAACGGGGGTGCGGAGCAGGGTTGGAAAGGTGCGAGAACCGTTTCGGTGGGTCAGTCGCTGGCGCTCGTACCGGGCAGGGATCCGGTGGTCGGGAAGATCGATCTTCGAGGCGACTGGAACGACGGGTGGCAGCGCGAGGAAGACCCTCGGCAACAGATCGCTCGGAGATGGCCGGAAGTCAAGGCCTTCAACCGTGACCTTCGAGAGATCAATCCGGAAGTCTATCTTTCCGTCGACGTAGAATTGAGAGGGCGGGAAGCGCACCAGGTTCTGATGGACCAGGCCAGGATCCGAAGGTTTCGGATTCGGTCTCGGACGTGGGATCATCTTGATGCACAAGAAAAGGTGGAGGTTCTCCAGGAGACGTTCGATCTCCTGAAGCGTGAGTATCCCAATATCACGCCGTCGGTTGTTCTGGAGTTTGACGACGGCCGGCCCGACCTTGAGCTGAAGTATGCGACGTCTCTGAAGGGCTAGCCGGCCGGAAGAACCGGTGGCCCGGGGAGGCGGGGTGTGATTGGTCTGTTTCGGGGGATGGACCCCAGAAGATACGACAGGAATGTGCGACGTTACATCCTGTTCGGTATCTTCTATTTTTCCGGCTTCGGTCTTTTCTTTCTCCTCTATAATCTCTACCTCCTCCGTCTGGGCTACCGCGAGGATTTCATCGGGCAGATCGCGAGCATGGGTCCGTTGGCGAGCGGTCTGTTCGCGATCCCGATCGGGCTATGGAGCGACCGAATCGGCCGGGGGCCGTTTCTCCTGGCGGCCGCCATCATCCTGTTTCTGGCTCAGCTCGTCCTCTGCCTGAGCACGTCTTCTACTCTGCTTCTCGTTTTCGCCTTCCTGGGCGGTATCTCCTCTTCGCTGGTCTTCGTCAATCACGTCCCGTTCCTGGCAGAAAACAGTTCGCCCCGCAATCGAGGGCGCGTCCTCGCCATCGGGTATTCGACCCAGGTATTCACGCGCATGATCGTCAGCCTGGTCGGGGGGTCACTGCCTGCCCTGATGGCCGCGTTGTCGGGATTGACGACGGAACGGCCAGAACCGTTCCGGTATGCACTGCTCCTCGGGGCCGGTATGACCCTGCTGGCCGCCATTCCACTCTTAGGTACACGGGCTCAGGGACCTCAGGTCCCTGAGCCGACCAGTAGCCCATCCACGACCTCGGAGAGAGCAGAAGTCAGGAATGTTCTGGCCCTGCTGACGCTCAACAACGGCTTCAAGGGACTGGCCTTGGGAACCTGCTTCCCCTTCTTCAACGTGTTCTTCCAGGAAGGACTCCTCGCATCGGCAGCGACGATCGGCGTGATCTTCTTCTGTGCGCAGAGCGCGGCGCTCGCGAGTACGATGGCGCTGCCAGCGATTTCAAGACGATACGGCAAAGTTCGATCGCTGGTCCCGGTTCGCTTCCTGGCGGCGCTCTCCCTGGCCTGGTTTGGCGGCATCGAGAGCCTTCTGCTTGGAGCAATCCTCTACGTGCTTTTCAGCTCCTTCGAGAATGCGAACGTGCCGATAGAAATGGCACTTGCAACCGACTTCGTGGACCGGCGGTACTGGGGAAGGGCACAGAGCCTGAAGGTGACGAGCTTCCAGCTTTTGTCTGCAGCAGGCAGTGTGTGGGCCGGAAGGACGATTCTTGAAGCGGGTTACGTCCTCACGTTTCGTGTCGGGGCGCTGTCGCTTTTGGCCAGCGTGATGGTGATCCTGCTCGGGTTCGGGTGGAGAGAGCGGAGAGATTCGCTAAAAGTTGAGGAAGTAAAGACCTAACGCTGGTTCGATCGCCCGAAGCGCTATCGGGGGAGATACGGGTTGACTTAACGGGTCGCAAATTGTATGTTAATTCATCGAAATGAGACCCCTAGCACTCTAGCTACGCAAAAACGGAGGCGTTCAAGCACTTATGAAGTTTATGCGCTGTCATCAGCCGTAGTTCTGGAGAACACACGACCCGCGTTTGTCAACTCCGATGCGACATTCTTCGGTCAAGTCAATACACCCGCTTCTCCAGGACGCCAGGTCCCGGTTCTTACTGAACCGACTCGTGTCTGGGGGAGCGATTGCGTTTAACGCCATCCTTTTCTGGATGGCGTTTTTGTTTTATACCCCCCAAGCCACGGCACGACGCGGATGCTGTGGCTATTCTTGCAGGTAGGTTAAAGCATATGCCGCTCAAGTTTGCATTTATGGGTTTTCGTCACGGTCACATCCGGACACTTTACAAACGGGTCCTGGAGCAGGAGGTGGAGGGGATCGAGCTGTCGGCCGCCTGCGAAGAAGATGAAGCGGCTCGGGGGGAAGCCGAGAGTAAAGGGGTCCAGATCACGCATTCCGAGTTCGAGAAAATGCTGGCGGATGTGGCGTGCGACGTGGTCGCGATCGGAGATTGGTTCGGCCGGCGAGGGAGCCTCGCGATTCAGGCGCTCTCGAAAGGGAAGCACGTGATTTCGGACAAGCCGATCTGTACGGATCTGAACGAGCTGGATGAGATCGAACGGCTCGCCCGTGCGCACGACCTGAAGGTCGGCTGTATGCTGACCCTTCGAGATCAGCCCAACGTGATCGGGGCGAGAAACGTGATTCGAGACGGAGATATCGGGCCGATTCACGCGATCGCGTTCGGCGGGCAGCACCCCTTGAATCTTGGCTCTCGTCCGGCGTGGTACTTCGAGCCCGGGAAACACGGCGGGACGATCGCCGACGTCGGCGTCCACGCGCTCGACTGTATTCCGTGGATGACGGGTCTGAAGTTCTCGACCGTGAACGTCGCGCGGTGCTGGAACGCGTTCGCACGCGAGCATCCCCACTTCAAGGACGGCGCACAGATGATGCTGACGATGGAGAACGGGTGCGGCGTGATGGGAGATGTGTCTTACTTCTCGCCTTTTGGCGGAGGATACGGACTACCCTTCTACTGGCGCATGACCTTCTGGGGACGGAGGGGCGTCCTGGAGGTTTCCCAGAATCTGAATGAGATCGTGCTTGCGCTGGATCACGACAAGGCGGTGAGCAGGCGCGTGCTGCCGGAGGGCAACCCCGGGGGACACCTGAAGTCTTTCGTGCGGGATATTCGGGGCGAGACAGGTGAGGATGAGCTTTGTACCGAATCGGTCATCCAGGCTTCCCGCATCGCGCTGGTCATTCAGAAGGCGGCAGATGAAGAGATCCGCGATGTCGATTTGGGGACTTATCCGTGATGAATCGTGAAACGAAAACATCTGCGGGTTCCCTGCTTCCGCGCATTTCGGTGACCCGTCCGGTGACGGTCACGATGTGCCTGGTGGCCATTCTCGCGGTCGGGGTGGTTGCCTATTCCCGGATCCGGATCCAGGCCTTCGCGACCGGGCTGGAGTCGTCCTTTATCTACGTCAGTACCTACACCCCGTCAGACACATCGCCGCACGAAAAAGACCAGCAGGTTGCTCGCCCGATGTGGGAACACTTCGGTACGCTGAAAGGGTTGAGGAAGTTCGATATCAAGAGCACGGAAACCAATACCTCTTCCAGACTCTACTTCCGCAGAGGCCTCGACATGTCCGAGGTCTACAACCGACTCGTTGATCGGGTGGAGCAGTTGAAGCGCGAGCTGCCGGAGGAGTATAGAGAAACAGTCAGGGTCCACAAACACAATCCGGAGTCGGACAGGGTGGTGCTCTGGGCGGGTGTGGCCCTTCCGAGGGCGTTCGAGGACCCACGGCACGAGTTGGAGCGGCTTGTGCAGCCAAGGCTGGAGCGGATTCCCGGTGTGGCCGGGGTCGGGATATGGGGAACGCCTCAAACGGTGGTGATGATCGAGCTGGATCAAGATCGACTTCGAGCGCGCGGGGTGAATCCGTATGAACTCGTGAGGACGCTCCAGGGCGACAACTTTGTCATGGGGGGCGGCACGGTTCGTGAAGGGGAGAAGAAATTCTACGTCCGCTCCCTGGCGCGCTTTGAAAGCCTGGAAGATATCGAGGACGTGCCAATCTCCACGCGCCAGGGCAACGTGCTCCTGAGCGAGGTCGCCAGCGTAACGCCGAACGTGCCTATTCGGCACTGGTTCAGCACTCTCGACGGGCGTCCGGCGATGGCGATCGGAGTCTACAAGGATTCTGGGCAAAACATCGTGGAATTGTGTGATAACGTCGAGCGCGAGCTGGAAAGGATCGAAACGGAAATCGGGTTCGATTTCGAAGTCTTTTTCAGCCAGGGAAGACTGATCCGAGAATCGATGCAGAACCTTCAGAACACCGGACTTTGGGGGGCGCTTTTCGCGGCCATGGTCCTGTTCTTCTTCCTTCGCACGTTTCGGATGACCGCGTTGATCACGCTGGCTATTCCCCTCTGCGTGACGATTTCAGTCGCCGTGCTCTATTTCATGGACTGGTCTCTCAATCTGCTGACGATGATGGGTCTGATGGTCGCGATCGGGATGGTGGTGGACAACGCGATCGTCGTCGTGGAGAATATCTACCGAATGCGCGTGAAAGGCGTGAATCCTCAGGATGCCTCCATAACTGGCGCGAGCGAGGTCGGTCTTGCGATCACGACGGCCACGCTCACGACAGTGGTCGTGTTCCTTCCGCTGATGTTGATGAGCGGCGACGTGGATCTCTCATTCTTTCTTTCCAGGGTGGGGGTGCCTGTGATCGTCGCGCTGATCGGTTCGCTCTTCGTGGCCCTTTTCCTCATCCCCCTGGCGGCAAAGCGGTTTTCCGAGGCCCGAGTACACGGAGATCCAAAGAGCATCGAGAGGCTGCGAGGGATCTATCTCGGAGGGCTTTCCTGGGCGTTGCGTCACCGGAGAGATGCCGTTTTGATCACACTCGCCCTGTTCGCGACGATGTTTTACCCGATGGAAAAGGTCAAACGGTCGGATTCCCTGCGGGGGTCGATCAACAGCATCCACATGAATCTGAGTCCACCGAGGTGGCTTCCGTGGGAGGAGTTGAGTGAGGTCGCGCGGGAGGTCGAGGCCTTCCTGGACAGCAGGCGGGCTGCCTACGGTATTCGAAATGTCCGGTTTTCCTACTGGCCCGGATCGAGGGGGAAATTGCGGTTTTGGATCATCCTGGAGGATGAGGGGAGTGTCGCCTGGTGGTTCCAGGCCTACCGGGATTTCAGGAAAAAGATCGGAACCCCGATTGACGACCGAATGGATCGCAAGACCGTCATTGAAGACATACGAAAGCACGTGCCCAAATTTGTGGGGCACCAGATGTACCTCGATGGGGACAACGTGGGGATTCCGCACCTCTTTGTCGAGTTATCGGGGGATGATCGTGAGGTCCTGGCCAAGCTCCTCACCGAGGTGGAGCGAAGATTGGCGACAATCCCCTCGGTCACGGGGATCTCCGGGCAGGGACACAGCGGATCTGACGAGGTTCGCGTCGAGATTGATCGAGAGGCAGCCCGGAAGTATGAGATCTCAACGAGCCGGGTGGCCAGAAGCCTCCATTATCAGCTGGCGGGCGTGGAGCTTGCCGGCTACGTCTCCGAGAACGAAGAGAAGGTCATACGTCTTCACCTGAGCAAGTTGGATCGCCAGTCGATCCAACAGCTCAAGGGCCTCAAGTTTCGGTCCGGGTCCGGAGAGGAAATCCCGCTCTCTGCCTTCGCCTCGTTTCGAATCACCGGGGGGTTGAGGACCATATTCAGGAGTGAAGGAAAGATCCTCCTAGGATGCCAGTTGTTCACAAATCAGGAGGACCTGGATGCGCTCTACGGAGAGATCGATCGGGCGATGACCGGGTTCGAGATGCCGCCGGGATACAAATGGACCAAGGGAGAGCGGTTCGAGAGGTTCAAGGAATCGGAGGAGACGATGCAGTTCGCCGTGGTGTTGGCCATCACGTTCGTGTTCCTCCTGATGGGCGTGCTGTTCGAGTCGCTGATCATTCCTTTTTCGGTCCTGTTCTGCATCCCGTTCGCCTTTCTGGGGGTATACTGGACGCTCTACCTGACCGGTACGGTGATGGACCAGATGGCGCAGGTAGGGATCATCGTGCTGATCGGGGTGGTGGTGAACAACGCGATCGTTCTCGTGGATATGGTGAACCGGGTGAGGGCGGAGGGGAAGGGTCGGATGGAGGCGATTATGGAGGCTGCCGCGAATCGTTTTCGGCCGATCCTGATGACGACGTTCACGACGATATTCGGCTTGGTACCGCTGTCGGCCGCTTCGGGGACGCTGATGGGGGTGCCGTATTCGTCGATGGGTCGGGCGATGATGGGGGGACTGCTATGCGCGACGCTGTTGACGCTGTTCGTCGTGCCGCTGTTCTATACGTATTTGGATGATCTGCGGTTGGCTCTTCGCAGGATCGTGTCCACGGCCTTTTTACGAACCAGAACGGTTTCGCTCGGGGGTCCAGAACCGGCGGATTAATCAGGAGACGCCCCACCGGGGCGTCTCTACGGGTGAATAATAGCATGCCAAATAGAATTCCGAAAGAGACCGCATCGTTGCTGCCACGCATTTCGGTGACCCGGCCCGTGACGGTGACGATGTGCCTCGTGGCTCTGCTCGCAGTAGGCGTGGTGTCCTATTCGCGGATTCGGATCCAGGCGTTTGCGACCGGGCTGGATTCCCCACGTCTCTACCTGGGGACCTACACGCGCACAAACACCACGCCGCACGAAAAGGATGCGGACATTGCCCGGCCGATGGTGGAGCATCTCCGAACGCTCAAGGGGCTGGTATACTACGAGATCAAGAGTCACCGGCAAGGTACCTATACAAAGCTGGTCTTCCGTAAAGGTCTGGATATGTCCGAGATCTACAACCGGCTGATGGACCGGGTGGAGCGGCTGAAGCGGGTCATTCCCGAGGAATACACGAGGAACTTCTGGATCTGGAAGTACAATCCTGAAACGGACAATGAGATTCTCTGGGCAGGCATTGCCATGCCGGAAGAGATCAAGGACGCGCGCTCCGAGCTGGAAAGGATGGTGCAGCCCAGGCTGGAAAGGATCCGGGGTGTGGCCAAGGTGGAGATCTGGGGTGCGCCCGAAAAGGCCGTGATGATCGAGCTGGATCAGGAGAGACTCCGGACACGCGGCGTAGATCCCTTCGAACTCGTGCGGAACCTCCAGGGCGACAACTTTGCGATGGGGGGCGGCACGGTTCGTGAAGGAGGAAAGCGGTTCTTCGTGCGCTCGCTTGCACGTTATGAAAGCCTGGACGAGCTGGAAAACCTGCCTATCCCCGCACCGAACGGCAGCGTGCCACTCAAGGAAGTGGCCACGGTGTCACGGGACGCACCTCTCAGGTTTCGAATCAATCGACTGGATGGTCGTCCAACCGTCTCTATCGGGGTCTACAAGGAATCAGGAGCGGATATCGTTTCATTGAATGACAGGGTCGAGGCGGAACTGGAGAGGATCGAGGCCGAGACTGGATTTAAGTTCGCGGTGTTTTTCAGCCAGGGAAGACTGATCCGGGAATCGATGCAGAATCTTCGGAACACGGGGCTATGGGGCGCGATCTTCGCAGCTGTTATCCTGTTCGTCTTTCTGCGCGCCATGCGGATGACGGCGTTGATCACACTGGCCATTCCTCTCTGCATAATGATCGCGGTGACGGTACTCTACTTTGCGGACTGGTCTCTCAACCTTCTGACGATGATGGGTCTGATGGTCGCTGTCGGAATGGTTGTGGACAACGCGATCGTGGTCGTGGAAAACATTTATCGAATGCGCGTAAAGGGTGAGAACGCGCACGATGCGTCCGTAAAAGGGGCGAGCGAAGTCTCTCTCGCAATCACGACGGCCACGCTCACGACCGTGGTCGTCTTCCTGCCGCTTATGGCAATGAGTGGTGACGTGGATCTCTCATTCTTTCTGTCCAAAGTCGGCGTCCCGATCATTCTCGCGCTGATCGGCTCGCTTTTCGTGGCATTGCTCTTCATCCCGCTTGCTTCGAAGCGGTTCGGCGGAAGTCGGGTAAGGCCGGACGCAGCCTACATTGCCATGCCTCGAAGGGCCTATCTGAGGGGGCTCTCCTGGGCGCTGAGCCGTCGGAAAGATGCCGTGCTGATCGTTCTGGCCCTCTCTGCGACGATGTTCTACCCGATGGAAAAGGTCAAGCGGTCGGACTCGTTGAAGGGATCGGTCAATACGATTCGGGTAAGTTACCGTCCTCCTAAATTTCTCGGCTGGGCGGAGCTCGAGGGCATCGCGTCTCAGGTCGAGGGTTTTCTGGAAAGTAAGCGTGATGTCTACGGGATTCGGAATATTCGGTTCCACTATTCTCCCCAGAGCAAGTGGAGGATTCACTTCAGAATCATCCTGGAAGAGGAAGGGGCCGTGCCCTGGTGGCATCAAGCCTACAGGGGATTGAGGAAATGGGCTGGGTACCCTCTGGACGACCGTATGGATCGAAAGGCGATCATCGAGGATATTCGAGCAAAGGTTCCGACCTTCGTCGGACATCAACTTCTCGTCGAGCAAGGAAGGGTCGGAGATCCGCACGTCGCCGTCGAGCTGTTAGGAGACGAGCGCGAGGTCCTGGACAGACTCAGGATCGAAGTAGTGCGGCGGTTGACGGAGATCCCCTCGGTCACCGGGATCTTCGCGGAGGGGGACCGCGGGGAGGATGAGGTCCAGGTCAGGATCGATCGAGAGGCGGCGCAGCAGTTTGGGATTTCTCCTCACCGGGTGGCGACGAGCATCTACTATCAGCTTGCAGGGGTGGCGCTGCCGAGCTACGTGTCTGGAGGCAAGGAGAAAGATGTGCGGATCCTCCTGAGCAGACTGGACCGTCAGTCCTTGCTGCATCTCAAAGGCCTGGCCTTCCGGTCCGAATCTGGAGAGGAGATTCCGCTCTCTGCCTTCGCAAGCCTTCGGGTGAAGGAGGGACAGCAAACGATATTGAGGAGAGAATCAAAGCTCGCCCTTGGATGCCTGGTGTTTGCCAGGAAGGATGATCTGGCCGGCCTGTATGGACAGATCGATCGGGCGATGGCAGGGTTTGAGATGCCGCCTGGCTACAGATGGAACAAGGGGGAGCGTTTCGAGAAATTCAAGGAATCGGAAGAGACGATGCATTTTGCTGTGATGCTGGCCATCACGTTCGTCTTCCTGCTGATGGGTGTGCTGTTCGAGTCTTTAATCCTGCCGTTTTCCGTCCTGTTCTGTATCCCGTTCGCCTTTCTGGGAGTCTACTGGACGCTCTACCTGACCGATACGGTGATGGACCGGATGGCACAGGTGGGGATCATCGTGCTGATCGGGGTGGTCGTAAACAACGCGATCGTGCTCGTGGATATGGTGAATCGGGTGAGGGCGGAGGGGAAGGATCGGACCGAGGCGATTATGGAGGCAGCCGCAAACCGATTCCGGCCAATTCTGATGACGACGTTCACGACGATCTTCGGGTTGGTGCCGCTGTCTGCCGCTTCGGGGACGCTGATGGGTGTGCCTTATTCCTCTATGGGGCGGGCGATGATGGGGGGGCTTCTGTGTGCGACGCTATTAACGCTGTTCGTGGTGCCGCTCTTCTACACGTATTTGGATGACCTGCGGTTCGCTCTACGCAGGATCTTGTCTTCGGCCTTCTTACGAACAAAAACAATTTCCTTCAGGGGACCAGAACCGGCGGATTAAGTAGGAGACGCCCTACCGGGGCGTCTCTACAAGGAGATCGATGTATGCAGATTTCGATTTTCACCGATGAGATCGACCGAAAGCGTCCAGAACGGGCGATCGCGCTGGCGTCGGAGTGGGATGTGACCCACGTCGAGGTGCGGTCCCTGGCGGGGGGCCGGTTCCCTGCCGTGGCGGACGATGAGTTGGAGACATTCTACAGGCGGGTGCGCGACGCGGGGCTGGCGATTTCCGCGGTTTCACCCGGCTTCTTCAAGCGTCCAGTGGACGACCCGTCGGTGGAAGCCGGATTCGCCGAGGGGCTGCAGCGCGCCTGTGCGTGGGCAAAGCGATGGGGGACGGACTTGGTCTCCTGCTTCGCCTTCGATAGGGATGACACCGGGCAAGTTCCCGCCGAGGTGATCGACCGCGTAGGTGAGATGGTTGATATCATCAGGCGCGAGGGCTGTCGCCCCATCCTGGAGAACGAGGCGGCCTGCTGGGGCGCAACGGGTCTCGAGGCGGCGGAGATCATTCGCCAGGTCGGCGCCGATCGGATCGGGCTCTGCTGGGACCCGGGAAACTCCGCTCGCGCTGGATCGAAAATCCCTTTTCCGGACGAGTACGAGACCCTCAAGGAGCTGGTCGCCCACGTGCACGTGAAGAATTACGATCCCGCGGCCGGCCAGTGGGCTCTGGCTGAGCAGGGGGTGGTGGACTGGCCGGGTCAATTCCGGGCGCTACGGGGGGATGGCTACGACGGGTTCGTCGTGATCGAGACGCACCTGGCGCTCAGCCCCGATGCGTTCGAGATCACCGACCCGAATTTCAGCGAGCTGGATTCGAACAGCTATCGGAATCTGGAATTCGTTCGCGAATGTCTGGACGAGACAAAAGATGGATGAGAAGTCCTCATTGTTGCCTCGCATCTCCGTGACGCGCCCCGTGACGGTGACGATGTGCCTCGTGGCTATACTGGCCGTCGGTCTGGTTTCCTACGCCCGGATCCGGATACAGGCCTTTCCCTCGGGGCGCGATTGGCCCGGGATCTCTATGCGGATCGATACCCTCCCGAACTCTTCGGCGCGGGAAAGGGATGAACAGATCGGCCGACCCGTTATGGAGCACTTTCGCACCCTGAAGGACCTCCATTCGTTGACGGTGGGCAGTCGAAAGTCACACCTCTCGGTCTACCTGATGTTCAAAAAAGACGCGGATATGACGGAGGTCTACAATCGAGTCACTGACCGGTTGGAAAGGCTGAAGGTCGCGATTCCGGAGGAGGCGCAGGCCAGGTTCCGCATCTACAAATACAACCCGGATACAGACCAGGAGATCCTCTGGGTCGGCGTAGGTCTGCCTCCGCAGATCGAAGACCCGTATTACTTCATCCAGTCCCGCATTCAGCCGAGGCTGGAGCGGCTCGACGGCGTGGGCCGGATAACGATCTGGGGTGCATCCCCGATGCTCGTCGCCATCTCCGTCGACCAGGAGCGGCTCCGGGCACGGGGCGTGAGCGCCTATGAGCTCGCAAGGACACTCAGGGACGACAACTTCGACATGTCCGGGGGCACAGTTTTCGAAGGCGGGAAGAGATTCTACGTGAGGTCCGTAGCCCGCTACACAAGCCTGGGGGAGATCGAGGAGATTCCCATCCACACGCAGAACGGCATCGTGCGAATCAAGGAGGTCGCGGATGTGTTTTATGATTTGCCGCGACGGTACTTGACGTATCGGATCGACGGCCGACCCTTTGTGTCTTTGGGTGTGTTTCGCACGCCCGGGGCCAATATCGCGGAATTGTGTGACCGGGTGGAGGTGGAGCTGAAGGAGATCAAGGCCGAGACAGGGGTCCATCTGGACATCCTCTACAATCAGGGAAAGCAGATCCGGGAATCGATGGAAAATCTGAGGAATACGGCGCTCTGGGGCGGCCTGTTCGCGGCGCTGGTCCTACTCTTTTTTCTCCGGGCAGCGCGAATGACGGCGCTGATCACGCTGGCCATTCCGGTCTGCGTGATGATCGCCGTGACCGTCCTCTACTTTATCGACTGGTCCCTGAACCTTCTGACGATGATGGGGCTGATGATCGCCGTGGGTATGGTCGTGGACAACGCGATCGTGATCGTCGAGAACATCTACCGGATCCGGTCTAAAGACACAGGCGCTCGCGAGGCGTCGGTTAGGGGGGCGGGCGAGGTGGGGCTGGCGATCACGACGGCCACGCTGACGACGGTGGTCGTCTTTCTGCCCCTGATGGTGATGAGCGGAGATGTGGACCTCTCGTTCTTCCTAACCAAAATCGGAGTCTCCTTTATCGCGGCCCTGCTTGGGTCCCTGTTCGTCGCCCTGATCTTTATCCCTCTGGCGGCCGAACGGTTCGGCGGGTCGGAGGTGAAGCCGGATCCGAAGTCGATCCGATGGGTCCGGACGGGATATCATCGTGCGCTTGCCTGGGCGATGACCCACAGACGTGATGCCGTTCTGATCGCCGTAGCCCTGTTTGCCACGATGCTCTACCCGATGGAGAAGGTAAAAAAGTCGGATTCGTTGCGGGGAGAGGTGAACAGTGTGCGTATTAGAGGCTACCCGCCCAGGTTCCTGGACGGGGAGGAGCTGAGCGACATCGGTGCTGAAATGGAGGCGTTCCTGGACACCAAACGGGAAGCCTACGGCATTCGGAACGTGAGGTTTTCGTATCGAGTTACCGGGGGCAGCCGCCTTTTTTTCAGGATCTTCCTGGAAGAGGAGGATAATCGGGCGTGGTGGTACCAGGCCTACAAGGGCCTCAGGAACGTCTTGGGTCATCCGGTAGAACGTCGGATGGATCGGGAGGCGGTGATCGAGGATTTGAATGAAACGCTGCCAGCGTTCGTGGGTCACCATTTCGTCGTGGAATCGAGGCTCCCAGTCACCCCGTACGTCCACGTGAACTTGAGGGGCAACGATGTTGAGACGCTGCAACGACTTGCCGAGGAAGTGGCGTTTCGAGTCAAGAGCATCCCTTCGGTGACCGGCGTCCAGGTCAACACCGAACGATCCGAGAACGAGCTCCTCGTGCTCCTGAATCGGGAACGAATGAGCAAGTATGGGATTCAACCCGACGCCGTAGGACGGAGCATCGCCTATCAGGTTGGGGGCGTGGACCTGCCCCGGTATCGCTCTGACGAGCGGGAGACCGATCTTCGGCTCTACCTCAACAGACTGGATCGACAGACTCTGTTTCAGCTCAAGAACTTCACCTTCCGTTCGAAATCGGGAGAGAAGATCCCCCTGTCCGCGTTCGCCTCGTTCCGGGCGCAGAAGGGTGACATGCGCGTCTGGCGGTATGACGGAAAGATCCAACTGCAAGTTGAAATCCAAACGACCAAAGAGGATTTGAAAGGTCTCTATGAGGAGGTGGACAGGGCGATGGTCGGCTTCAGGATGCCGACGGGTTACTCCTGGAACAAGGGGGAACGGTATTCGAATTTCAAGGAGACCGAGCAGACGATGACCTTCGCGGTGATCCTTGCGATCACCTGCGTCTACCTGTTGATGGGCGTGCTGTTCGAGTCGTTCCTTCTCCCGTTTTCAGTCCTCTTTTGCATCCCGTTCGCCTTCATGGGCGTCTACTGGACGCTCTACCTGACCGATACGGTGATGGACCAGATGGCGCAGGTGGGGATCATCGTGCTGATCGGCGTGGTGGTGAACAACGCGATCGTGCTCGTAGATGTGGTCAACAGGCTAAGGACCGAGGGCAAGGACCGAACGGAGGCGATCCTGGTGGCAGGGAACAACCGGTTTCGTCCGATCCTGATGACGACCTTCACGACCGTGTTCGGGCTGGTGCCGGTGTCGCTCGCCTCAAACACGCTGATGGGCGTGCCCTACTCCTCGATGGGCAGGGCGATGATGGGAGGCCTGCTCTGCGCGACGTTCCTGACGTTGTTCGTTGTTCCTCTATTCTACACCTACCTGGACGACCTGCGAGTCGCTATGAAGCGGATCGTGTCAGGCGCGTTCACTTGGGGTCGGGCGATTTCACAAAGAAGTCCGGAGCCGGCAGATTGAAAATGAACGTATCTCGTATCTGGTATCTCGTATCTCGGGACCAAAATAACTCTATCTATAACGCAATGAATTCTATCTGCATCACTCACAAATGAATAAGCAAGTCAAAGAACATAGAGGCTCTCTTCTGCCGCGCATTTCAGTGAGCCGCCCCGTGACGGTGACGATGTGTCTCGCGGCGCTGCTTGTGGTGGGCATCGTGGCGCTGACTCGAATTCAGATGGAGGCGTTCCCCTCCGGGCTAGAGCGGAAGCAGCTCTGGGTGTGGGCGGGTTCGCAGGAGAACAGCTCCCCGAGAGAGAATGACGAGCAGATCTCGCAGCCTATGGTCGAGCACTTGCAGACGGTAAAAGGGTTGCGGCTGCTGTGGTCGAGCTGTGGAATCTGGGGTGCGAACGCGCGCCTTGAATTTCGGAACGACGTGGACATGACCATTGCCTATAACCAGGTTGTGGACGCGGTGGAGCGCTTGAAACTTGTGCTGCCTCGGGAAACCCGCGACAACGTCGGAATCTGGAAGTACAACAAAGACACGGACGAAAACATCCTCTGGATCGGGGTTTCGATTCCAGATGAGGTCGAACACCCTCACGCATTCGTTCAGACGAACGTCCAGCGTTCCTTGGAGCGGATCGATGGGGTCGCTGGTGTTCGGATCTGGGGGGCCCCTGAGAAGGAAGTCGTGGTCGAGCTCGACCAGGAGCGGCTTCAGACACGAGGTGTGGGTGCTTACGATCTCGTGCAAACCCTGCGGGAGGACAACTTCGAGATGGGCGGCGGTGCCGTGCACGAAGGGGGCAAGAAGTTCTACGTGAGATCTGTGGCCCGGTACGGCAGCCTGGACGAGTTCGAGCGTATCCCGATTCGAAACCGGAAGGGCACGGTAAGGGTAGAGGAAGTCGCTAATGTGTTTTATGACGTGCCTTTCACTTACTGGAACCTCAGGATGGACGGCCGGTCGGGCGTCGGGCTTGGGGTCCATCGAGAGCCGGGCACGAACATCTAGTTTCTCGGAAAGTAGAGACGGAGTTGAGGCGGATCGAGGCCCGGACCGACGTCAAATTCAGGACCTACTTCGACCAGGGTCAGCTCATCAGCGAATCCATCGAAAATCTCGGAGACACCGGTTTGTGGGCGGGCTGTTCGCGGGTCTGGTGCTTCTCTTTTTCCTTCGCGGTGTGCGCATGACGGCGCTGATCACACTGGCCATCCCGTTCTGTGTGATGACCGCAGTTGCCACCCTCTACTTCGTGGGTTGGACCCTGAATCTTTTGACGATGATGGGACTTATGGTAGCGATCGGGATGGTGGTCGATAATGCGATCGTTGTCGTAGAAAATATCCACCGAATGCGCGTCAAAGGGGGAGACCCGCACGAAGCGTCGATCCGCGGCGCGAGCGAGGTTGGTCTTGCGATCGCGATTGCGACGCTGACGACCGTGGTCGTGTTTCTCCCGCTCATGCTGATGAGCAGCGAAGTTGAGCTCTCCTTCTTTCTTTCCAGGATCGGCATGCCGATCATCGTGGCTCTGCTGGCGTCTCTCTTCGTGGCGATGTTCTTCATTCCCCTCGCGGCGAAGCGATTCGGAGGTACCACGACGAAAGGAGAGCAAAGTTCAATCGGCTGGGCCCGAAGGGGTTACGGAAGGGGGCTGGCCTGGTCGCTTGCCCATCGGAAGGATGCCGTTCTGATCGTGCTGCTCCTGTCTGCGACGATGGTCTATCCGATGGGGCAGATCAAACGATCGGATTCGATGCGCGGAAACCTCAACGACATCAGAATCCGGGTCGCAACGCCGCCGTTTTTCACCAGAAAGGATATCAGCGATCTCGGGGCTGAAATCGAGGCCTTCCTGGACAGCAAGAGAGAGGTCTACAGCATACGGACCGTGCAGCTTCGCTACAGGGTCACCGGCGGGTCGCGTCTCTACTTTCGCGTCTTCTTAGAAGAGGATGAGAACCGCGCGTGGTGGTATCAGGTGTACAGAGAGGTGAGAAACCGTGCCGGCGCCACGATCGACGGCCGGATGGATCGAAAGGCCGTGATCGAAGATTTGAGAAAGAACATGCCACGGTTTGTGGGAAACCAGGTCGTCGTCGAGTCGGGAGGTGGAAGCAACCCCTACATAAACCTCATGCTGTGGGGAGATGATCTGGAGATGGGGGCCGAACTGCTCGATGAGATCGAGCTTCGCCTGGAGAGCCTCCCTTCGGTCGTCGGGATTCTGAGCGATATGGAGCGAGGGGAGAACGAGGTGCAGGTACACATCGACCGAGGGCTCGCCCGCAAGCACGGGATTGCGTCACAGGTCGTGGCAAAGAGCATTACCTACCAGCTCGGTGGCGTAAAGCTGCCTCGATACCGTTCCGACGAGCGGGAAGTCGGCGTGCGACTCTATCTGAGGAAGTTGGATCGCCAGACTTTGGAACAGCTGAAAAACTTCACCTTCCCCTCGAAATCGGGTGAGCTGGTTCCCCTGTCGGCTTTCGCCTCGTTCGAAGTCGCTAAAGGCGCGTGGAAAATCTATCGAGCAAACGGGAAGATCCGGCTGGTGTTGAAGATTTTTACGACGGAAGACGACCTGAAAGGCCTGTATGAAGAGATCGGTCGCGCGATGGAAGGTTTCGAACTGCCGCACGGCTATTCGTGGGACCGGGGCGAGCGGTTTACCAAGTTCAAGGAATCGGAGGAGACGATGGGATTCGCCGTGATGATGGCCATCACATGCGTATTTCTGTTAATGGGCGTCCTGTTCGAGTCGTTTCTCCTGCCCTTTTCCGTTCTCTTCTGCATCCCGTTCGCGTTCCTGGGTGTCTACTGGATGCTCTACCTCACCGGTACGGTGATGGGGCAGATGGCCCAGGTGGGGATCATCGTGTTGATCGGTGTTGTCGTGAACAACGCGATCGTGCTTGTCGACATGGTCAACCGGCTGCGGACAGAAGGCAGGACTCGGACGGAGGCGATTCTGGAAGCGGGCGCCAACCGGTTCCGGCCGATCCTGATGACGACCTTCACGACGGTGTTCGGGCTGCTCCCGATGGCGCTTGGAACGAGCACGATGATGGGCATTCCCTACGCACCCATGGGCCGGACGATGATCGGCGGACTGCTCTGCGCGACATTTCTGACGCTGTTCGTCGTACCGCTCTTCTATACCTACCTGGACGATCTGCGTTTGGCCCTGCGCCGGATCGTGTCAGGTGCACTGTCGCGCACCAGGCCGATTGCCTACCGGAGTCCAGAGCCGGCTGACTAATTGGGAACCTTATCAGTTGCCATGACCAACGAATCCACAAAAGACAAGGGGGCATTACTCCCCCGCATTTCTGTGACTCGCCCAGTGACGGTGACGATGTGCCTGGTGGCGTTGCTGGTGGTCGGCGCCGTGGCATACACGCGGATCCCTATACAGGCCTTTGCGTCCGGTCTGGAGGGCAGGACGCTTTGGGTTTGGATCCCCACTCAGCGGAATACACCCACGAAGGAAAAGGATCAGCAGATCGCGCGACCCAAGGTCGCATACCTGCAGACCGTCAAGGGGATACAAAGAATTTGGACGAATTGCTCGACCTGGGGCGTTTTCACGACGCTCGACTTCAAGACGGACGCCGACATGGCCCTGGCCTATGGCCGCGTGGTCGAGGCATTGGAGCGGTTAAAACCTGCACTGCCCGAGGAAGTTAGGGACGACATCTCAATTATCAAACACAACCCGGACTCCGATACGGAGATCATCTGGACGGGCGTCTCCCTGCCGGCTCACGTCGAAGATCGTCACGATTATATGAAGACGCATGTCCTTGGGCGATTGGAGCGGCTAGACGGCGTCTCTGGTGTCAGCGTATGGGGGGCCAACGAAAGGGAAGTCGTGATCGTGGTCGACCAGGAGCGTCTCCGAACGCGAGGCGTAGGCGCATACGAGCTTGTTCAGGCGCTCCGGAGAGACAACTTTGAGATGGGCGGAGGCACCGTGCACGAGGGAGGAAAGAAACTCTACGTGCGCTCGCTCGCTCGGTACGGAAGCCTGGGAGAATTCGGAGCCATTCCAATCCTGAACCACAAAGGCACGGTAAGGGTAAATGAAGTCGCCGATGTGTTTTATGACGCACCTTATACCTACTGGACTCTCCGAACGGACGGCCAGTCGGGGGTCGCGCTCGGGATTTTCCGGGAGCCGCGTACCAACATCGTGGAGCTTTGCCGGCGCATCGAGACGGAGCTGAGGCGCATTGAGGCTGAGACCGATATCAAATTCAAGACCTACCTTGACCAGGGGAACCTCATCCGTGAGTCGGTCAAAAACCTGGAAGACACAGGTCTCTGGGGTGGTCTTTTCGCTGCCCTGGTGCTGCTATTCTTCCTGCGTGCCGTGCGGATGACAGCACTGATCACCCTGGCCATCCCGTTTTGCATGATGATCGCGGTTGGAGCCCTCTATTTCATGGGCTGGACGCTGAATCTCTTGACAATGATGGGGCTGATGGTCGCAATCGGGATGGTCGTGGACAACGCGATCGTGGTCGTAGAGAATATCTATCGAATGAGGGTCAAAGAGGAGAATCCGCGCGAAGCGTCGATTCACGGCGCGAGCGAAGTCGGGCTGGCGATCACCATAGCGACGCTGACGACGATTGTGGTGTTCCTCCCGCTCATGCTGATGGGCAGCGAAGTTGACCTTTCGTTTTTCCTTTCTAAGATCGGGGTACCGGTCATCGCGGCCCTGCTTGGATCTCTCCTCTTGGCCCTGTTGTTCATTCCCCTTGCCGCAAGGACATTCGGTAGCAACACGTTGAAACAGGAGCCGAGTTCCATCCGTCGGGCAAGAAAGCAATACGAAAGGGGACTGGCCTGGGCACTTACTCATCGGAAGGATGTGGTTTTGATCGTGCTGGCGCTGGTTGCCACGATGGCTTATCCGATGGAGAAAATCAAGAGATCGGATTCGATGCACGGGATCGTCAACGACATCCGGATCAAGATGAGACCGCCACCCTTCTTCACGAGGGAGGAGATTAGCAACCTCGGGGCAGACGTCGAGGCGTTCCTTGAAGGCAAGAAGGAGATCTATGGCATTCTGACCGTTCAGTTTCGCTATCGGACAGCTGGTAAGTACCGCCTCTTCTTTCAGGTTTTCCTGGAGGAAGAACCAAACCAAACCTGGTGGTATCAGGTTTACAAGAATGTGAGAAGAGCGGTCGGGTACCCGGTAGACGGTCGGATGGATCGAACGGCCGTGATCAAGGACATGAGGATGAACATACCCCGGTTTGTGGGCCACGAATTGGAGATCGAGTCGGGAGGGAGGTCGAACCCATTTGTATACTTCACCCTTTGGGGAGATGATCTCGAGACGCTTACAGAAATGCTTGAAGAAGTAGAGCGACGTGCAGAGAAGCTTCCCTCGGTCGTTGGGATGATCAGTGATCTGCAAAGAGGGGACAACGAGATCCAAGTGCACATCAAACGAGAAAAGGCACAGAAATATGGGATCTCCTCACAGTTCGTGGCAAGGAGCATTGCCTACCAGTTGGGTGGCGTCAATCTTCCGCGCTACCGGTCCGATGAGCGGGAGATCGATGTAAGGCTTTTCATGAGCCGCTTTGATCGCCAAACTTTGCATCAGCTTAAGAACTTCACCTTTACTTCAAAGTCGGGTGAGCAAATCCCCTTGTCTGCATTCGCCTCTCTTGAGGTCGCTCCAGGCTTGGGGAGCATCTATCGTGGGGACGGGAAGATTAGACTGCGGTTGAAGATTTTTACGACGAGGGCCGACCTGGCAGGGTTGTATGCAGACATGGACGGCGTGATGGAAGGGTTCGAGGTTCCGCCCGGCTACCGGTGGGACAAAGGAGAACGGTATGCCAAGTTTAAGGAATCAGAGGAGACCATGGTGTTCGCGATCGTGTTGGCGATTACTTTCGTTTTCCTGCTGATGGGCATACTGTTCGAATCCCTGATCCTGCCGTTTTCGGTCCTCCTCTGCATTCCATTCGCCTTCCTTGGGGTCTACTGGACGCTCTACCTGACCGATACGGTGATGGACCGCATGGCGCAGGTTGGTATCGTCGTGCTGATTGGAGTGGTAGTGAACAACGCGATCGTGCTCGTGGATCGGGTGAACCGACTTAGGGCCGGGGGCAAGGGCAGGCTGGTGGCGATCCTGGAGGCGGGGACCAACCGCTTCCGACCGATTTTGATGACCAGCTTCACGACGATCTTCGGGCTGGTGCCGCTGTCCCTCAGCTCCAGCACGTTGATGGGCGTCCCATATTCCTCGATGGGGCGAGCGATGATTGGGGGTCTGCTCTGCGCGACGTTCCTGACGCTGTTCGTGGTGCCGGTCTTCTATACTTACCTGGACGATCTACGCGTGGCATTGCGGCGGATCGTGTCTTCGGCCTTTTCTCGAGCCGAAACGGTCTCCTTCAGGAGCCCCGAGCCGGCTGATTGAAAGGAGGGGCCCTCACCCTGCCTCGCTTCGCTCGGCATCCCTCTCCCATATATGGGAGAGGGGCCGGTGGTGAGGGCCTTGAAGCAATATCCAATAGCTGGATTCAATGACTAAGTGCAACACTTGGACTTGAAGACTTCAGCTGGTGTTTTGAAGTTAAGACATTTTCTTGGTCGGTTGTTGATCCGGTTCTGAATTTTCTTTAACTCGTGTTTGCTGACCTTTGAGAAGTCTGTCTTCTTGGGGAGGTATCTGCGGACCAGACCGATAGCGTTTTCCACAGCGCCTCGCTCCCAGCTGTGGAACGGTTTGCAGAAATAGGATTTGGTGCCAAGCACCTCGTTGACCCGTTGATGTTGGCCGTTTTCGGATCCGTTGTCATATGTGATGCTCTTCCTCATGTGGGGAGGATGTCGCCCAAGGCGTCGATTAATCGCTTCGGCGACCTCCGAGGGTCCGTTCTTTGCCAGCTTAGCCAGGTGTAGGTATCTCGACGATCGCTCAAGACAAGCGCCAACGGCCTGTTTGCTCTCACGAGAGATGATGGTGTCGGATTCCCAGTGGCCAGGTTGTTTCCGTTTTTCGATGTAACGGGGACGTCGATCGATCGAAATACGGCCTGGAATGTGGCTTTCCCGGTGTTTTCGGGTATGCCACCGCGGCTTTCGTTTTTTGTGAGCTCGGGATAAGCAAGCAACCAGATCCCGCTGCTTGTGCACCTTTGGATCGTAGATATACTGGTAGATGGCTTCGTGGCTGATACCCGCGCTCGGACGCTCCTCGGGAAGCCTCCCAGCGATCAACTCGGGAGACCATCCTTGCTTGAGTTTGGTCTCGACATATCGCCGGATAACCGGATTCTTCAGCCGTTTCCGCTTGCCGGCCTCCCGCTTACGTTTCTCAGCCCTTCTGTGAGCCTGGAGGCCCGAGTAACTCTCAGCTATCGGGGACGGATTACGTTTCAACTCTCTTGAAATCGTGCTGGCGCTCCGGTCAAGGGCCTTGGCAATATCTCTAAGGCTTGCACCAGTGGCTCGACAAAGCGCAATCTGCTCGCGTTCGTCTATCGTAAGATGCTTGTAATTGTTTCCCATACACTTAGGATAGGACAGTTGCTACCCTAAGTGTTGCACTTCCTTATTGAACTCGGGATATCAAATAATCAAGGGCGATGAATAAAGAGAAAGAACATAGAAGCTCTCTTCTGCCGCGCATCTCTGTGACCCGCCCGGTCACGGTGACGATGTGCCTGGTGGCCCTGCTGGCGATCGGCGTGGTGTCGTATGTGCGGATCCCGATGAAGGCGTTCGCGACCGGCCTGGAAGGGACGAGGATCTGGGTCAACATCTATACCGAGCCGAACACTTCTCCACAGGAAAAGGACGAGCTGATCGGTCAACCCATGGTCGCCCATCTGCGAACGCTGAAGGGATTGCGGGAGTTCTGGGTGACGAGCGACACCTGGCGGACCTACGCAAGGTTGGATTTCAGAAAAGGGCTGGACATGTCGCTCGTCTACAACAGGCTGGTCGACCGGCTGGAACGTCTAAAGGCGGTCCTGCCCGAGAGGTACAGGGATGACATCCGGATCTGGAAGCACAATCCCGACTCGGACGAGGAGGTGCTCTGGGTGGGGGTGACCGTCCCTCCGCACGTCAAGGACCGGTATGCTGCTGCGCAGTTCCTGGTGCAGCCCCGGTTGGAGCGGATCGACGGCGTGGCACAGGCGTACATCTGGGGCGCAAGTCAAAAGGTGCTTGTCGTGGAGGTGGACCGGGAGCGTATGCAGATGCGGGGGGTCAGTTCCTATGACCTCGTGCAGGCCCTCCGTGCGGACAATTTCGAGATGGCCGGCGGAAGCGTTCTCGAGGGAGAGAAGCGGCTGTTTGTTCGGTCGATGGCCCGCTACGAGAGCCTGGAAGCGTTCGAGCAGATTCTGGTCCACGGTCGCAGCGGTCCGGTGCGTCTGGGTGAGGTCGCGAAGCTGTTCTACGATCTGCCACAACGCATCTCCCGCTACCGACTCGACGGGAGGCCCAGTCTGTCGTTCGGAATATTCCGGGAGTCGGGGGCCAATATCGTGGATGTATGCGACCGGGTCGAGGCCGAATTGAGGCAGATCGAGGCGGAGACCGATTTCAGATTCAACACCTTCTACAGCCAGGGAAAACTGATCCGGGAGTCGATTGAAAACCTGAGGGATACGGGGCTCTGGGGCGGCCTCTTCGCGGCGCTTGTCCTGGTGTTCTTCCTGCGCGCCCTGCAGATGACGGCGCTGATCACCCTGGCCATTCCGGTCTCCGTGATGGTTGCGGTAACAGCGCTCTATTTCATGGACTGGTCGTTGAACCTGCTGACGATGATGGGGCTGATGGTCGCGATCGGCATGGTCGTGGACAACGCGATCGTCGTCGTGGAGAACATTTACCGAATGCGGGATAGGGGGAAGGATCCTCACGAATCCTCGGCGCGTGGCGCGACCGAGGTGGGACTCGCAATCACGATGGCGACACTGACGACGGTCGTGGTCTTTTTGCCGCTCATGGTGATGAGCGGAGACGTCGATCTCTCCTTCTTTCTGGCAAGGATCGGTGTGCCGATCGTGGCCGCCCTTCTCGGCTCTCTCCTCGTTGCCCTGCTCTTCATCCCTCTGGCCGCCAACCGGTTCGGTGGATCTCTGGTCAAGCTTGAGCCGGGTCTCCTCCGGAGGGCACGAAGCGGGTATTCGAGGGCCCTGAATTGGAGTCTGAACCACCGAAAGGACACCACCCTCCTCGTACTGGCCCTGTTCCTGACCGTGTTCTACCCCGTTCAGAATGTAAAGCGGTCTGACTCCCTTCGAGGTGTTGTCAACACGGTTTATATCTATGGATACCCACCTAAGTTCCTGTCGTGGGAGGAATTGAGCGACATCGGGTCCGAGGTCGAGGCGTTCCTGGAGAGCAAGAAGGAGATCTACGGCATCCGGAACGTGCAATTCCGCTACAACCGCAGCTCAAAAGGGCGCCTGCGCTTCCGTCTCCACCTGGAGGAATCGCCCAATCGCGCCTGGTGGTATCAGGTCTACCGGGGCCTCGCGGAGATGATCGGGCACCCATTGGACAGTCGCATGGACAGGCGGACGGTGATAGAGGATTTGAACAAGCAATTCCCTGAATTCGTGGGCATCGACTACACGATTGCCTCAGGCAGCGTGGGAGATCCCTACACACACATCAACCTGTGGGGAGATGACCTCGAAACATTGGCAGAGCTGCGAAGTGAAGTGGAACTGCGGATGCAGGGCATCCCCTCGATCACCGGCATCACGAGCGACGTGGAGCGTGGGGACGACGAGGTCCACGTAATCATCGATCGAGTAAGGGCGCGAGAGTACGGCGTTTCGCCCCGCGTGGTGGGGCGGAGCCTTGGTTACCAGCTCGGCGGCGTCGACCTGCCTCGCTACCGATCGGAGGCCCACGAGGTGGACGTTCGGCTCTACCTGGGGAGGCTGGATCGACAGACGCTGAAGCAGCTCAAGGGATTCACGTTTCCGTCTGAATCGGGCAGGGAGGTGCCTCTGTCTGCCTTTGCGTCGTTCAAGGTGACGAAGGGAGACCTGACCCTCAGAAGGAGGAACGGGAAGATTCGACTGCTGCTGAAGATGTACACAACCAAGGAGGACCTGAAGCGCTTCTACGAAGAGATCGATCGGGCGATGGAAGGGTTCGAAATGCCGCACGGTTACAGTTGGGACAAAGGGGAGCGGTACGAAAGGTTCAAGGAATCGGAGGAGACGATGCGGTTCGCGGTCATCCTGGCCATTACCTGTGTGTTCCTCCTGATGGGCGTGCTCTTCGAATCACTGATCCTGCCGTTCTCCGTCCTCTTCTGCATTCCGTTCGCCTTCCTCGGCGTCTACTGGACGCTCTTCCTGACGGATACGGTGATGGACCGGATGGCTCAAGTAGGGATCATCGTGCTGATCGGCGTCGTTGTCAACAACGCGATCGTGCTCGTCGACATGGTCAACCGCCTGCGGGCGGAGGGCATGGACAGGGGCGAGGCGATCCGCGAGGCGGGTGCTAACCGTTTCAGGCCGATCCTGATGACGACCTTTACGACAGTCTTCGGCCTGCTGCCGATGTCGGTCGCTTCAAGCACGCTGATGGGTGTCCCCTACTCCTCGATGGGAAGGGTGATGATGGGCGGACTGCTCTGCGCGACGTTTCTAACGCTGTTCGTGGTGCCGCTCTTCTATACCTATCTAGACGACCTGCGGGGCCACCTTCGCAGGATCGTGACGACGGCCTTTTCGCGTCCCGGGGCGATCTCCTATCCCGGCCCTGAGCCGGCGGATTGATGTGTAGAAACGGCCCACCGGGGTGAGACGCCCCGCCGGGACGTCTCTACAGGTAAATGATACGCATGCCAAATAGCAATCCGAAAGAGAGCGGGTCGCTACTGCCCCGCATCTCTGTGACGCGCCCAGTCACGGTCACGATGTGCCTCGTGGCCGTGCTGGTGGTTGGACTGGTCTCATACGTTCGCATCCCGATGCAGGCCTTCGCTACGGGTCTGGATCCTTCCGGGCTCTTTGTCTTGGTTTCCACTCCCCAGAATACCTCACCCCATCAAAATGACGAACTCATCGGAAGACCGATGGCGGAGCATTTTCGGACGTTAAAGGGCCTTCGCGACTTCGAGGTTGCCAGCGATAAAGGAAGAACCTATTCGTATCTGCCCTTCCAAAAAGGCACGGATATGTCGGAGGCGTACAACAGGCTGGTGGAACGCATCGAACTCTTGAAGACGGTGCTGCCGGAACGATATCGGGATAATGTCAGGGTCTTTAAGTTTAATCCAGATACGGACCGCGAGATCATTTCGGTTGGTGTCTCCCTACCCGATCGTGTGACAGACCCGTACTACGCAGTAGAGTCTCAGGTGCAACATCGGTTGGAGCGGATCGACGGCGTAGCCCAGGTTAGAATCCAGGGGGCCTCGCAAAAGGAGATTGCCATAGAGGTTGACCGGGATCGCATGCGGGCCCGTGGTGTAGATCCGTATGGCCTTGTAGAGGCGCTCCGGGCGGACAACTTCGAGATGGCGGGCGGAACCGTGCTGGAGGGCGGAAAGAAGCTCTATGTTCGGTCGCTGGCTCGCTACCGGAGCCTGGAAGCGTTTTGGGAGATCCCTGTTCCCGCGCGCAATGGAACGGTGAGGCTGAGGGAAGTGGCCGACGTTTTCTATGATGTGCCATTGGCCCAGCGCAGACAGCGAATAGATGGGCAGCCCGCGCTGACTCTCGGCATCCTGCGGGACGCCGGCGCGAACATCGTGGAGGTCTGTGATCGCGTAGAGGCGGAGCTGAGCCAGATCGAGGACGGGAGCGATTTCAAGTTCGAAACCCTTTTCAGCCAGGGTGACCTGATCCGGGAATCGATACGGAATCTGCGAAACACAGGGTTGTGGGGCGGGTTGTTCGCAGTGCTCGTGCTGTTTTTCTTCCTGCGCTCGTTCAGAACAACCGCGCTGATCGCGCTGGCGATTCCGGTCTCGGTGATGATCGCCGTAACCATGATGTATTTCTTGGGTTGGTCAATGAACCTGTTGACGATGATGGGGCTGATGGTCGCGATCGGGATGGTCGTTGATAATGCGACGGTGATCGTCGAGAACGTTTTCAGAATGCGTCAGAAAGGAGCGCGCGCGCACGAGGCCTCTATCCGAGGAGCGAGTGAAGTGGGATTGGCGATATCTATGGCCACGCTGACGACCGTCGTGGTCTTTCTGCCCTTGATGGTGATGAGCGGGGACGTGGATCTCTCATTCTTCCTGTCGAAGATCGGGGTGCCGATCGTTGCCGCCTTGGTCGGATCGTTGCTCGTCGCCTTGATTTTCATCCCGATGGCCGCCAAGCGGTTCGGCGGACCGGTCGTAAAGAAAGAACCAAGGGCGATTCGATGGACTAGAAGAGCGTATGCAGGGGCGCTGGGATGGTCGCTTACCCACCGGAAGGACACCACACTGATTCTTCTGGGGCTGTTCGCGACTGCGTTCTATCCGATGGATAGGGTGAGAAAGTCTGACGCCCTGCAAGGTGTCGTCAACACGGTGTATGTCAGGAGCACGGCACCGAAGTTTCTCACGTGGGAGGAACTGAGCGAGGTGGGCGCAGAAGTGGAGGAGTACCTGGACAGCAAGCGGGAAACCTATGGCATTCGAACGGTGCGGTTTCGGTATCAAAGAAGGGGATTACGACGCCTGTTCTACTATCTTTATCTAAATAAGGAAGAGAATCACGCCTGGTGGGATCCGATCTACAGGGGTCTCAGAAGCAAGATCGGCTTCCCCCTGGAGAGCCCCGTGAACAGGAATGACCTCATCCAGGACATGATGAGCACGTTTCCTAGGCACGTAGGACACGATGTACTGATCGAGGCCGGAAGTCTGGGCGGACAGTTTGAGACGCGGGAGTATTTACATATTCGACTTTTGGGAGATGATCTTGAAACCCTGGAACGCTTGCGAGGCGAGATCGAGATGCGGATGCGGGGTATTCCCGCGATCACCGGCATCGATAGCGACGAGGAGCGCGGGGATGACGAGATCCAGGTCCGGATCGACAGAGAGAGGGCGCATCGGTATGAGGTTTCCCCGCGGGTTGTGGCCAGCAGTATTGCTTATCAACTCCTGGGTGCGGAGCTCCCTCTCTACCGATCTGGAAATGGGGAGTTTGACGTGCGTCTGTACCTGGGAAATATGGACATACAGACTGTTCAGCAGCTCAAAGGATTTACCTTTCAATCGAGATCCGGCGAAGAGATCCCCTTGTCGGCTATTGCGTCACTCAGAGTCGTAGAGGGTGACCAGAGGATCAAGCGAAAAAACGGGAAGTTGCAATCCTCGTTGAAGATGTATACCAGAATGAAAGACTTGAGGCGCCTGTTTGGTCAAATCGACCTCGCGATGGATGGATTTAACATGCCACGCGGGTACAGCTGGAACAAGGGCGAAAGGTTTCAGCAGTACATCGAATCGGAAGAAACCATGAAGTTTGCGGTGATGATGGCGGTGGTCTGCGTGTTTCTCCTGATGGGCGTGCTCTTTGAATCCTTGATATTGCCGTTTTCGGTCCTCTTGTGCATTCCATTCGCCTTCCTCGGCGTCTACTGGACGCTCTTCCTGACGGATACAGTAATGGACAGAATGGCTCAGGTCGGGATCATCGTGCTGATCGGCTTGGTCGTCAACAACGCGATCGTGCTGATCGACAGGGTCAATCAGCTGAGGGCTGAAGGGCACGGAAGGATGGAGGCGATACTCGAGGCGGGCGCCAACCGCTTTCGCCCCATCCTGATGACCACGTTTACGACGGTGTTCGGGCTGCTGCCGATGGCCCTCAGCTCCAGCACGCTGATGGGCGTCCCATATTCTTCGATGGGACGGGCGATGATCGGAGGGCTGCTGTGCTCGACGTTCCTGACACTGTTCGTGGTACCGCTCTTCTATACCTACCTCGACGACCTGCGGGGCCACCTTCGCAGGATCGTGGCGACGGCCTTTTCGCGTCCAGCCGTGATCTCCTATCCCGGCCCTGAGCCCGCGGACTGAACTGGCAAGGGTCCACGGTATGGACCGACCGATGTAAAACAATTCTAATAGTTCTGCTTCCTAATTTTAAGATATATTCATCACATAATCTAGATCGCGAGGCTCGCAAGGAACGTTGTCCGACAAATTTCACGACGTTGAAGAGGACCCGAGTACACAAATGGTTTATTATCTCCAATTGTAGCCGAGCGGATGAAATTCATATTGACTTCGCTCCCGATAGATTGTATGTTAGACCATCAAATTGAGACCCCTGGACCACGAAAAAGGAACCGTTAAATGGAGGTATGTAAGTTGAATCAGATGCTTCTGCGCTGGCATATCGGCTAGCACTGGAGGAGATACTTGCCGCGATTACGGAGTACCAGTGGGACTTTCCTCGCTTGAGATTGCGCAACCCCTTCTCCAGGGCACCGGGGCTCGGCTTTTGCTGAGCCGAACCGTGTCTGGGGAAGGTGGATATGACGTTTGTTCGACGCCATCCTTTTCTGGATGGCGTTTTTCGTTGTAGTCGAACACCCACTACAAGATTGTTGCTATTTTGTTGTGTTCGAGGACCGATGAGTCCTGAAACAATTCAGCACGAAAAAAGATCAAAGAGGCTGGTTCTTGAAAGGTACAAAGATGAGAAGCGCAAGCCGGGGAGTCGGGATGGAAGCAAGACATTTTGACAGGAGGCGCAGTATGGGAAGCCTGCGGGGTATCAGATGGGCCGTGCGTGGCGTGGACACGCTGATTGACAACCATTTGGTGGCATTGCTCTTGATCTCCTTGATGTTTACGGCCTGTGGGGGGGAGGCGGGAGAGGAGAAGAAGGAGGGTGATGCCAAGACCGATACGACTCAGGTCGACACGACTGCGGAAAAAGAGGACAAAAAGGCGCCCGAAGGGGTACCGGTGAAGGTGTCCCCCGTGACGATTGGCGAGATCTCGGACTATCTGCTCTTCAGCGCCACAGTGGAGGCGGAGGAGGCCGTGGACGTCTACGCCCGGGCGACCGGGCTGGTGAGCGTCGTACTCGTCGAGGAAGGGGACGTCGTAGATCGGGGGCAGGTGCTGGTCAAGCTCGTGGACGACGATCTGAAGCTGTCCGCGGCCGAGGCCAGGATCAAATTCCAAAAGCTGGAGAGCCAGTTCCGGCGAAAGGAAGAGATGTTCAGCCGGAAACTGCTCTCGAACGAGGAGTATGAACAGCAGCGCTACGACCTGGACCAGGCCCGGGTCGTGTGGGAGCGGGCCAGGCTGGCGCTGGCCCACGCAAGCGTGCGCGCACCTGTGGGTGGCGTGATCGCGGAGCGGATCGTCAAGATCGGGGATCGAATCGGTCCGAGCGAAAAGCTCTACGCCATGGTCAACATGGAGAACTTGATCTCTCGCGTGTTCGTCCCCGGGAGAGAGATGATGAAGGTGCGCGCCGGGCAGCGCGCTCAGGTGACGACCGATTTCCTCCCCGGAGCGGCGTTCGCCGCGAGCGTTATCCGGATCAGTCCGGTCGTGGACCCGAGCAGCGGGACGTTCAAGGTTACGCTGGGGCTGGAAGATGAGGATGGACAGCTTCGGCCTGGAATGTTCGTGAACGCCCATATCATCACCGCCACCCACGATCAAGCCGTGCTCGTCCCGAAGCGTGCCGTTGTTTACGACGACGGATTGCCGCACGTGTTCGTGGTTGATGATACGATTGCCAAGCAGGTCAAGCTGGAGATAGGATTCGAAGACAGCGAACACCTGGAAGTGGTTTCGGGCCTGTCTCACGATGAGCGGATCGTCGTGGTCGGACAGAACGGATTGAAGGACCAGGCCCGGATTCGGGTTATCGAGGGCGAGGGCCTCCGAATCCCGGCCGAGGCAGATACGACGCAAGAGGAGTAGCAGACATGAACGAATCGCCTGAAAGTCGACCGGTAGAGGACCGCCCGTCGGAGATTTCGAGAACCTTCGAAATCACGACCCGCAGGCCCGTGGCCATTTTCATGGTTGTGGTCGCCGTGGCCGTGTTCGGCTACATCTCCTATCAGCAGCTTGCCCTCACTCTGATGCCTGAACTCTCCTACCCGACAGTGACGATCCGCACAGAGTACCCGGACACTGCGCCCGAGGAGGTGGAGAACCTGATTTCCCGCCCGATCGAGCAGCGCCTCGGCGTGTTGAACAACCTGGTCAGCATCGTCTCCATTTCTCGGGCCGGCGTCTCCGACGTGATCCTGGAGTTCGGCTGGGACACGGATATGAACGACGCCGTGCAGACGGCGAGGGAGAACCTGGATCGCCTGCGCCTCCCCGAAGGGGTCAACCGACCGCTGATCCTGCGATACGATCCCACACAGGACCCCATTATGCGCGTGGGCCTTTACAGCGGCGGGGACCTCTACTCCCTCAGGCAGATCGCAGAAGATGAAATCAGGCAGGAGCTGGAGGCCCTAAAAGGAGTGGCGGCCGCACGCGTCCACGGAGGCCTCGAGGAAGAGATTCGCGTGGATGTGGATGAAGGCCAGCTGGCCCTGCTGGGCCTCGGAATCGCCGACATCAGCCGGCGGCTGCGCGAAGAGAACGTAAACCTGGCAGGGGGCAGCCTGCTTGACGCCCAGACCCAGTACCTGGTCCGTACGCTGAACGAATTTCAGTCGTTGGACGAGGTCGGCGCCCTGGTGGTCGGTGAGCGGGAGGGAGTCGAGATCCGGCTCAAGGACGTGGCGAACGTCTCGCGCGCTCACAAAGAGCGTGAGGTGATTACCCGGGTGAACGGCGTGGAGAGCGTCGAGATCGAGATTTTCAAGGAGGCGGATGCCAACATCGTCTCCACCGCAAACCGCGTTCGCAGCCGACTGTTCGGGTCTCCCGAGCAGCTCGAATATGTGGCCAAACTGAAGGTGGGTCAGATCGAAGCGGCCAAGAAAGGGGATCGAGGTGCCCAGGTGCGTCGGTTCGTGCAGCTGAAGGAGATGACGAGCTTCATTCAGTATTCATTGCCGGCCGGCATGGAGATGGAGGTCCTTTCTGACCAATCCAGGTTTATCGAAGGGTCCGTGAATGAGGTGAAGCGGACCGCGGTGATCGGGGGACTTCTCGCGATCCTGGTGCTCTACGTCTTCCTCCGGAATCCAATCAACACCGCCATCGTCGGCCTGGCCATCCCCATCTCCGTCGTGGCAACGTTCGCCCCGATGAAAATATTCGACGTTTCGCTGAACATCATGTCCCTCGGTGGACTGGCGCTGGGGATCGGGATGCTCGTGGACAACTCGATCGTGGTGCTGGAAAGTATCTTCAGATGCCGGGAAGAGGGGGATGACATCGTTTCGGCCGCGATTCGAGGCACCGGAGAGGTGGGCGGCGCGGTTTTTGCGTCTACCCTGACGACTGTAGCCGTGTTCTTCCCGATCGTCTTCGTGGAGGGGGTTGCAGGACAGGTGTTCGGCGACATGGCCCTGACCGTAGTCTTTTCTCTGATTGCGTCGCTGGGCGTTGCGCTCTTTTTCATCCCGATGCTGGCCTCCCGCAGAATTCAAATGGGAGGCAGTGCTGGACCAGGCTTGTCAAGTGGCCGTGTAGGCGAGATGACGCGGTCGGAGGTGTTGCAACTCTGGTCACTCGAGAAGTTAAGATCTGTACGAACCGAAAGGGAGAGAGGAGGCGATTTCGCCACGTTCCTGGCGTGGATCCTGCTACTGATTTTATGCGTCATTGTGGAGTTCGTCGTTCGGGCGCTTTGGATTCTGGTGGCCGCGGTCATCGTCCTGTTGAAGATGGTCTTCGTGGTCCTGGCAGTCGTTCCGTACTTTCCAGCGGCCGCCGGCGTTCAACGATTGCGGAAACGGGGCGGACCCGGTCCGATTTGGGATGCGATCTGCTCGTGGGGGACAGATCGCGATCTGTTCAAGCGCCGGTTTGCTAGGACGATCTGGGACGATCTCCTTTCGTTCACAGCCCCTGAGTCTCTTGGAAGCGACATCGGCCCCGCCCTCAGGTGGTCGCTGGGATCGATGCGGCGCGTCGTGAGGTGGGCCCTCCAGGGGGGGCTCGGGGCACGATCGCTCAGGAGTTTGCCCACACTGCTCACCCTTGTGCTTCTGGCGGCGCTCTTCGTCCTGACGCCTTTCTATCTGTTCGCACGATTCGTGATCTTCCTTGCCGTCGCTTCTGCCGGCAAGGTCCTGGTCCTGGCCCTGCTGCTGGTCTTTCTGGCCGGTATGGCAAGCCTTATCCTACTGGGGCTGTTGATCCTGCCCATCCTGGCGCCGATTCTGTTCCTTTTCGAGCGCGGGTTCGACCCGCTGAGCCGGAGCTATCCGACCGGCCTCCGATGGGCGCTTCAGAACCCTGCGCGGGTCCTCCTGACCGCGCTGGCCCTGTTCGCGGCCTGCTGGTTCCTGCTGCTTCCGAGGATCGGCAGCGAGTTGATCCCACAAGTGCATCAGGGTGAGTTCAACCTGGAGATGGCCATGCCGGTCGGCACGCCGCTCCGCGCGACGAACGAGATGGCTCAGCGACTGGAGTCCAGGGTTAACGCCGAACAGGGTATCGCACGCGTCGCATCCGTCGTGGGCGTGGACCGGCTCGCGATTACATCTGAGAATCAGGGCGAACATACCGCGAAGGTGACTGTCGCACTGGAAGAGGACGGTCTAGAAAAGAGTAGCGCCTCGCGCGTCCTGCGGCGTCTGGGTTCCCTGCCGGCAGAAATCTGGGGGGGAGTCACGGGCGAGAGCCTTCTCGCGCAGAGAGAGCAGGCGCTTATGGATCGGCTTCGTAGCGCGCTAAGGGATCTGCCTCAGGTGAAGATTGATTTTTCGAGGACGGATCTGTTTACGACCAAGACCCCTATCGAAGTAGAGATTCGGGGCAACGACCTGCAGAGCCTGGGGCAGCTGGGAAGGGATGCGGAGGTCGCATTGTCAGGGATTCCAGGGCTCTACGACGTCAAGTCCAGCCTCCAGCGCGGCAGCCCGGAAGTACAGATCGTCTACCAGCGAGATCTGCTGGCGAAATTCGGGTTGAACCTGCGCTCGGTCGCCTCCCTGGTGAGAGAAAAGGTCCAGGGGGAGGTGGCCACCCGATTCCGTGAGGCGGAGCGACGGATCGATATGCTGGTTCGCGTGAACGAGGCGGACCGAGCAAGCGTGGCTGACCTGAGGCGGCTGATCGTGAATCCGGATGGGGAGGTACCCATCCCCCTTTCGGCCGTCGCGGATATCCACGTTAAAGAAGGGCCCAGCGAGATTCGTCGCATCGATCAGCAGCGGGCTGTGAAGGTTTCGGCCAATGTGAGCGGGTTCGATTTGGGGACCGTTACGGGGAAGATCCAGCGGGCGCTCGAGGGGATGGACGTCCCGCAGGACGTCAATATATTGATCGGCGGCCAGAATCGCGAGATGCAGACCTCTCTGGACAGCCTTGCGTTTGCGCTTGGGCTGGCCATTTTTCTGGTCTACATCGTGATGGCCTCTCAGTTCGAATCGTTTAGTCACCCGTTGATCATTATTTTCACGATCCCGCTTGCACTCATCGGCGTTATCCTGGTTCTTTATCTCCTGGGTATCTCTTTGAGCGTCGTGGTCTTCCTGGGGCTGATTATGCTGGCCGGGATCGTGGTGAACAACGCCATCGTTATGGTCGACTACATCAACCGCCTTCGGCGAGGCGGGATGGCCAAGTTCGACGCGATCGCACAAGCGGCCTCTGTCAGGTTTCGGCCGATCGTGATGACGACGTCTACAACGGTGCTCGGTCTGCTGCCGATGGCCCTGGGTCTCGGAGAAGGTGCGGAGATTCGAACGCCGATGGCCATCGCCGTCGTAGCTGGATTAATCAGCGCTACGGTACTTACGCTTGTGATCATTCCTACCGTTTATTCCCTCGTGGATCGGGGGGATTGACACGGATTGAACAGACATCCCGCAATCCAAAACCGTTTTCCGAGTGAGGAACCTATGGCGAGATTCGTCTACACCCTCTTGCTCAGCGTCGGTTTCTTCGTCGGGCCGCTTGTCTCTTTTGGTCAAGGGCCAGAGGTCAAAAAAGTCAAGCTGACCCTCGCTGAGTGCCTGGAGACAGCCCTCAAGACCAACTCCCTGGTCGTCCAGGGTGGTTATGATCTGGATATGGCCGGGACAGAGGTCGCCAGGGCAAAAGGGGCCTTCCTGCCGAGCGTGAGCACGAACTATACCTTTAATCGCTCTCTTATCGGGCCGCGGGAAGGGGCGCAGCTCGATGAGACGACCGGACGGCTGATCACGACAGTGGGCAACAGCCGCACGAGCGGCTCGCAGAACGTGGGGGCCAGCTTCAACGTGCCGATTCTGGACCTGAGCAAATTTGCAGATCTCTCGTCCAGCAAGAACGGTAAGATGGCTGCGGAGATGAATCTGAGCCGGAGCCGGCAGCAGGTAGTTTTTCAGACGAAGGAGGCTTACTTCGGGTTGTTGAAGGCGATCAAACTGCTGGAGGTACAGCAGGAACAGATCCAGGTCTCGGAGGAGACACATCGACGTAGCGAGACCCTTTATGAGATTGGATCGGCGCATATCGCACAGGTGTACAGTGCGAAGTCGCAGCTCCAGCGAGACCGCAGTAATCTGATCAGTCGGGAAAACGACGTTGAGGTCGCCCGGTCCAACCTGGGCTTCCGCCTGGGATTGGGAACCGACGTCCGCGTCGTACTGGCTGATGAGCAGTTCGAGGTCGAACCTCCGAAGGTGACCTACGAAGAGGCCCTGAATCGAGCGATGGAACGACATCCGAGCCTGCTTTCGCAAGAATATTTCATGATGCGGGACCGCGACAATCTGCGGGCGACGCAGTTTCGCCTGCGTCATCCCACCGTCAGCATGAACGCTGGATACAACTGGACGCTGGCAAAGGATGAAGATTTCGGGGGGCTCGGAGACCTGTTCGACAGGAACTACAACTACAGTTTCAACATGCGGGTCAGCCTGCCGGTCTTTGACCGGTTGAGCACGGAGTATCAGGTGAAAAGTCGGAAGCTCCAGCTGCTGCGAAGCGAAGAAATGCTGGAGCAGGCAAGAAGGGAGACAGCGCTGGACATTCAGCAGACGTTTCTCAGCCTCGAGCGCCTTCGGCTCCTCACGGAAGCGAACCAGGCCGCAGTTCAGGCTGCAGAAGAGGATTTCAAGCTGCAGGACGAACGATACAAGCTGGGGGCGGGGACCTTCCTGGAACGTCAAACGGCGCAGGTAACCCTTTTCGAGGCTCGAAGCGAGCTCGTTCAGGCGATCTATGACTATCAGACAGCGCTGGCAAGGCTGGATCAGGCGATGGGCGGCAGAGGCGAGGAGGAAGGCGGCTAGAATCGGGTACCGGGACCAAAAACACGGGTACCGGGTACCGCAAAACCAGTAAATCGTGTAGAGACGCCCCGGTGGGGCGTCTCTTTAGATGACAAACAGAAGCGGCCGGCATCTCTTCGATGCCGGCCGCCTTTAATTCACAGCGAGTAGATTCAGATCTAAAGGTCGAACGATTCCAGAAGCTTGTCTGCGATGGCCTGGCGAGCTTCGGGGCTGTCGAGCTCCCCGGATTCCATACGGGCTCGAGCCTGGGCCACCTTGTCCTGACGGACGTCAGGTTGGTTTCGTACCCCATCCACAAGCCGATCCTGCAGGGCCTGCGCCTCACGGGCCGTATTGGATACTTCTACCCGATCGGCTGGAGCGGCTGGACTCGCCGCCGACTGTTTGGCAGCCTCCGTCTGACGCCGGGCCTGGGCCCGCTCTGTGCGCCGGGGGTCTTCTGACTGAGGGATGTCGTCTATTCTTGCCATTGTCGAAGTACCTTAAAAAAGGATACCTTAAGATAGAGAATTTAGATGACCCGGTCAAGAAGAAACCGTGAATCGTGGTTCGTCGGTCCTAGATCGTGGGCCTCTCAACCGGATAGCATTAAGCGAAAAGCATACCAGATAGGGGCGATCCGCCTTTCACCTTGCCTGGGGGGACTTTCAGGCCTCGAAGGCACCTACCAGGGCCCCTGCGTTGACAAAATATGCCGCATGACCTATAATTTTGTGCCGCTGGTGTTGTCTTGACTACCCAATCCTGACTGAGTGCACGGCCCCTTGCATGCGAGGGGCCTTTTTTCGAGGCGCACATGAGACATCTTGCAAGGGCCCTTCAGCTTATCGGTTTGATCGGAGTCGGATATGCTCTTGCGCTCGGGCTCGTTGAAGGAGATATCGCCGGCGAGTTGAAGCTGACAGCCATCGGAGGGGGGCTCTTTTTTGTGGGTTGGTGGATCCAGAAGCGAGTGGAGGGCGCGTGATCCTTCTGTGCTGGATCCTCCTGTTTACTGTGCTATTTCAGGCGTGCGATGAGAAGCCGTCGCCACAGGATGCTGAAAGCAACGTCCCCAAGGAAACCCTAAAGCGGCGTTTCGCGGACGTGAATTTGCCCCCTGATGAGAGGCTCGCGGCAGGCACGCGGCTGCTCGAAGTGGAGGGTGGGGGCGTCTTTCTGGCCTCACGTTATAAGATGGGGGACCAGCGCCTACTGGGCAGGTTGCTCCAGAGCGCCGTCCAGAAGGACGGGGTTCAGGCCTCTCGGCTGGCCGTGAGGTTGATGGAGGTTGCCCCCGGGGAAGAGAAACTGGAGTTCGTGGCGGTCCTTCTGAGACAAGGCGATGATGCTGTGGGTCCGCTTACCCGCCTGGCGGCGGAAAGCGGAGACTGGCAGTCGGTTGTCACTGCACTGGAGGCGCTGGGAAAGCTGAGGGCTGCTGCCAGCGTGGAGGTCATTGCAGCTCGGCTCACCGATTCGAATACCTGGGTGAGGATGGCGGCGGCGCACGCGCTCGGGGAGGTCGGGCACAGTGACGCGGCGCAGCTCCTGACTGCGGCCCTGAATGATACTTCGGATACAGTGATCGCGGCCGTCCTGGTCGGCCTGGGTCGAACTGGCGATGAGCGCGTCCTGTCACCTTGCATAGCCTACCTCGCGCATCCGAATCCGCGCGTGAGGGGAAGCGCGGTCTCCGCGCTCGGGAGGCTCGGCGGGAGGGAGGCCGAGATCCGCTTGAATGGAATGCTTGAAGATCCGGACGAGGGGGTGCGCTTTAAGGTGGGTCGTGCACTCAGGGCGATTAAAAGATGAAGAACCGGGTACCGGGGAATCAGAACACGGGTACCGGGGAATCAGAACACGGGTACCGGGGAATCAGAACACGGGTACCGGGGAAATCAGAACACGGGTACCGGGGAATCAGAACACGGGTACCGGGGAATCAGAACACGGGTACCGGGGAATCAGAACACCGGTACCGGGGAATCAGAACACGGGTACCGGGGAATCAGAACACGGGTACCGGGGAATCAGAACACCGGTACCGGGGAATCACGGCGTGGTCGCAGAAGGCGCATAGAAAAACGAATGATGAAGGAAAGAATCTGGATGCACCTTGCCACCGTGAATAGTAGACATTTCTTAGGTGGGATGCTCTGTTTCGCTGTCGGCGTGTTGGCCGGCTGCGGTCGCGAGACGTCGATGTCTGCCGAGATTCGAATCGGGAGCTCCCCGGGAGCTTCGGATCCTCCGTATTCCGGGACTGTGACGTTTCCCAACGGGCTTCGCCTGAGCCTGATCCAGGACCGAAATCTCACCGCGACCTATCCGGCTCCCGGATCGAACAGTTTCGGAACGACGCGAATGAAGCATTATAACGCGGTGGCCTACTTTATCGATCTCGCAAGAACAGACGCGTCCGAGTTGGTCACACCCAATTTCCGGCTCGCGGAGTATGTCTCACCGACGATGCGAAGGGGTGGTACCCGCGCCTACGTGGACCCCCAGATCGTGGATCATGTTCAGCTGATTCGCTCCGGCCTGGGCCGACCCCTGGTTATCACAAGCAACTTCCGCACCCCCGAACACAATCGGGAAGTCGGAGGGGCCACCTACAGCCGGCACATTTACGGAGACGCTGTGGACGTAGACGTAGATCAAAGTCGCGTGGATGCAGACGTGCGGGCGCAAGAAATCTTTAATGAATCGCGAGACGTGGGGGTTGATTTTATTCTTCCGCTGACCGAGACTTCAGTCTCGGTCAGCGGCCAGCAGCGCGTGTCGTGGGTCCACATCGATGATAGGGGGTTTTGAGGTGATCTGTCGGCCCCAGATAGAAGGCGCTTGTATTTTGCCGATCTCGTGGATCGTCGATCGTGGATCGTCGTTCGTTCTGAACAATGAGCCGTCTGCTCGAGGTGGAGCAGGAGGTGCACGCTGGTTGGGTTTGTTCTTTATCTGCCTGATTTTCTTTGCTTCCCTGAACGTCCTTGCCTTCGACTTCGAGCAGACGATAACCAAACCCAGATTCGCCAGGGGAGATGTGGACGGTGACGGGATCGATGAGGTGATCGTCGGGGGACGCGTCGGCCCTTTTCGGCGTGCGACGGATCCGGTTCTCGCGAGCCAGGCCAGGGTGGAAGTCTACAGACAGAATGGATGGCTTCTGGAGCTTCTGTGGCGAAGCCCGGAGCTGCACGTCGTGAAGGATGTGGCGGCCGGAGATCTGGATGGAGATGGACACGCGGAAGTGGTGGCAGTCGGCTCCGGTCGCATAATGCTACTGGGCTTGAGAGGGGATCGGCTGGAGGTAACTCAGGTCGTGGACCTGCCTTCACAGTGGACCGATCGCATTGAAGCGGAGGACCTGGACGGGGATGGCCGAGCCGAGGTGATAGCGACGCTCTACCAGATTGAAAGCGAGTCGGAACTGGGTTCGACGGAGGTGGTCAATTACAGGTGGCGGGCAGGGTCCCTAGAGGCATCTGAAATCCTCCAGGTGCCTAAACACGTGGGGGAT
This sequence comes from Candidatus Latescibacterota bacterium, assembly GCA_965248435.1. Taxonomy (GTDB): domain Bacteria; phylum Latescibacterota; class UBA2968; order UBA2968; genus CBDFJH01. The sequence goes on along the minus strand of OZ252100.1, from coordinate 2,144,039 downwards.
CTGGCCGTGGGGGACGTGGATGGAGACAACAGACCTGAACTCCTACTGGAGACCGGTTCGGGAGAAGAGGGTGGAGAAGTGATCGTATACCGATCGAGTTGGGGACACTGGAACGAAGCCCATAGAGCAACGGCTACGGAGGGAAGAGTACGCGCACTGAATCTTTCTCTTCTTCCGGGCAATCCAGGTCTCCTTGGTGTCGGCTCGACGAGTGGACAAATCTGGTACTTCGACGCAGATCATAGAGAACTTCGGTTCAGGGGGTCGGGACGTGAGGGTGTGGGACTCACGGGCCTTTTATTCCTGAAAGGCCGTCATTCGGACACGAGGCTCCTTACCGGTGTCACCGGCAGATTGGGATCCGGCCCGGAGATCCGAAGTTCCCTGTTCGGGTTTTGAGCTCTGCAGGGAGTTGACTTCCGGGATTGCGTCATTTATATTTCGTAGCCCTTTAGATCTGAAGCACTTAGGAGTTCAAACGAATTGGCCAAAAGACCCCGAAAGCAGCTCTCTGTCTTAGTCATTCCTGACGACGGTTCGCGCACGCTGGAATTCAAGGTGGTTTACTGGCTCCCCTGGGCGCTTCTTGTTGTTCTTTGTCTCCTCCTTGGGCTTGTGGTAATTGGCGGAACCTTCTACTGGAGGGCACAGGACTGGGAAAGACTTGCGAGAAGCCTGCAGCGAGAGAATGGTCGGATGCGGGAGGATGTGGAACGTGTAGAGGAACTGGCTCAGGTTGTTACGCGAATGAAGCGGGTGGATCAGCAATTGCGCGACATGTTGTCCTCCAAAGTAACGTTCAGTTCCGCGGCCTACACAGTTCCATTTTCGCCGCGGACCATGAGCGGCACGGAGGCAACCGGCCAGATCACCACGGTGTCAGGACGTGGCGGTTCCAGACTTCGTGGGGAGGTCGATCCACGGTGGATTCCCTCTATCTGGCCAGTTTCCAGATCTGTTGGATGGGTAACCGCCGAGTTCGTAGACCGCTCGGGCGTTCTTCAGAACAAGCATTTGGGCGTTGATGTCGCTGCCCCCGAGGGTACGGTCATAAAGGCAACTGCGGACGGCGAGGTTGTCTTTGTGGGACTGGATGAGGTCCTTGGGCAGGTGGTATCGATCGACCATTTTGGCGCCTTTATGACCCGGTATGGTCACAATTCATCGACTTTGGTTCTGGAAGGCGAGGAGGTTCGAAAGGGGCAACCTATTGCCCTGGTAGGCAGCTCGGGTCGAAGCAGTGGGCCTCACCTTCACTATGAGGTGATGGAGGGGGGGAACCAACGCGATCCGAGGTATTTCTTGCCTGAGTAGTGCGTTTGTCCATCGATTGAGGCGCGGAGATTAAGATGGCCGGGATGAATGGTTCGAGGAAGGACACTCTGAACACCATCGTCGGAGAAGGCTCGGTCCTGGAAGGGAACATTCAGGTTCGAGAGAATATTCGCGTGGATGGGTCACTCGTTGGCCGGCTGACGTCCTCGGGGACGTTGGAAGTCAGTCCGTCCGGCGTGGTAGCGGCAGAGCGCATAAAGGCGAAGGCTGCCGTGATTGCGGGCAGGCTGGAGGGTAACCTGGAAGCGGATCAGGTCAAACTCGAATCGAGCGCCGTTCTGGTTGGAGACATCAAGGCGAAGTTGCTGGTGATTGAAGAAGGGGCGGCCATGAGCGGGTTCCTGGGTGAATCTGATCCTTCGATCGAGACAGATCGGGAAGTCGAAAGAACTTTGCAGGAATAGGAACCGCGTCCTTCCAAAAAGGAGAGGATGCGTTGTTGCTGAAAGTAAAGCGAAAGCGCGCCCTGGGGTGATCTCGGGCGCGCTTGTCTTTTACCGCATCAAGAGGTGATTTGGTAGCGACCGTCAGGCAGGAGGGAACGTGCATCCGGGGCCCTGAGCGTGACGCGGATGAGGACGTCGTTGTCGGAATATCGTGTACTCAGGACCTCGCCGAGTCGATGGAGTTCTGAAAGGAGTTTCCCCTCGGCCTGCGGGATGCGGAGACTCAGGGTTACTCGTTCGCTTCCGAGCCAATCGTAGATGGCCCGCTTAAGATCGGCAAGACCCTGACCTGTGAGGGCAGAAATCCAGACACTGTTCGGATACGCACTCCTCAGGTCTGTCTCCTTTGCCCTGTCTTCAAACTGGTCCGTCTTGTTGAAGACCATGAGAGTTGGATTCTCTGATATTCCCAGTTCTTCAAGCGTCTCGAAAACGGCCGCGATCTGGTCTTCACAGGCAGGATGGCTCGCGTCGACGACGTGCAAAAGCAGGTCCGCCTGCAGCGCTTCTTCCAGCGTGCTTCTGAACGAGGCAATGAGGTGATGTGGGAGTTTTCGAATAAATCCGACGGTGTCTGTCAGGAGAATCTCTCGATTGTATCCGACTGCAATGCTTCGTGTCGTTGAGTCGAGCGTGGCGAAGAGCCGGTCTTCGATGAGGACATCGGCGCCCGATAGGGCGCGTAACAAGGTCGATTTTCCGGCATTTGTGTAGCCAACGAGCGCAACACACGTTTCGTGAATCCGGCTCTTTCGGCCGACCTCGCGCTGGCGGCGAATTCGATCCAGCGCCTTCTTCAGAGTACCGATACGGCTCCGGATCGCCCTACGGTCGACTTCGAGCTGTGTCTCTCCGGGACCTCGGGTCCCAATACCACCCGTTGCCCCGCCGTGACCGGCCTGCTGACGAGAGAGGTGAGTCCACTGGCGGGTGAGACGGGGAAGCAGGTAGTTCAGTTGTGCAAGTTCCACCTGGGTCTGGGATTCTCGCGTCCTTGCACGTTTGGCGAAGATGTCCAGGATCAGTCGACTTCTGTCGATGATCTTGACACCCGTCAAATCCTCCAGTACCCGGACCTGCGCGGGCGATAGATCATCGTCGAAGATGAGGAGCTCGGCCCCCAGCTCTTTCGTCCGAGCTGCCAGTTCTTCTGCCTTCCCACGACCGATAAAAGAGGTGTGGTCGACGCTCTTGCGTTCCTGCACAACTCGATCAACGACCTTTGCCTCCGCCGTATCGGCCAATAGCGCGAGCTCGTTCATGGTCTCCTGCACTTCGAAACGGGACATTCCAGGAAGGCGGAGACCCACGAGGATCGCACTTTCCGCTGTCGGCGCAATTTCTTCAAGCTGGTTCATCGTGTCTGTGGAATCTAATTTCCAGGGAGGGTACCGAGGCGATCCCGAAGTTCGGCAGCGCGCTCGAAGTCTTCTAATGCTACGGCTTCGCGCAGTTGATCCTTAAGATCCTGGAGCAAGGACTTTGGGCGGTCCTTCCTGATCTCAGTTGCCCACTCCTTCAGAAAAGTGATCTCCTCGCTCTCTTCAACCAGGTCGGGACGATCAAATTCCTTGAAAAATTTCTGAATCTCTTCAATTCCATCTTCTATATCAACCAGGGCTCTGTCGTGGGCACCATCCTCCAGGCTCTGCAGTACCGAGGCTCTGATGCGATGACCAATGACGAATGGCCGATATTGCTCCAGGGCCATTCGATCTTCCTCTTCGGAGGCATATTGTTTGACGCAGTCGAAGAGCTCCAGGTTTCGCTCAGCATCCTTTCGGGCCTTATCGTACTCGCCCAGTTCCAGGAAACTGATTCTTCGGTGATAATATTGAAGCGCTTCCATCTGAAGCGCGATACAGGTCTCACTATCGAGTGAAAAGTTGGATTCCTTTTTTGCCTCGGCCTTATAAAAATCAAGTAGGGAGGCGTGGCCGTTCGGACGCTTGCCATCGGGGCGGCCGGTTATCTCCATCTGCAGAACGCCCATTTCAATGCGAAGTTGAATTTTCTTTTTCCCGTCCTTCCCCCGAATCTTTCGGACGCAGAGTTTTTCAGAGTCATAAGGCCAGTCTTCCAATAGATTTTGGATATCCTTTTTTTGCTCTGCGTCTTTTCCCATGGATTCAGACCCCAAGACTATAAGCTCTTTATTTTCAGGCGAATCGTGATCTTTCTAGCCTAAAGAAATCACTAAAAATCAGTTTACGACAATGCCAAAGTGATGTCAAGCGCTTTCAAAAAAAGACGGATTGGTGGTGGCCTTATTGTGCTTCAGAAAGGAGCTCGTCTATCTTTTTCCGGAGTTCGTTTAGATCCATCGGCTTCTCAAATGCGCAGTCCGCGCCGAGTTGCACTGCCAGTGAGCCGAGGTCGAGTTCGTCCCGAATACCGTAGGCGGAGATGACGATGATCTTGAGATCGGGATTCGTTCGCTTGAGTTGCCTGACGACTTCGACCCCCCCCTTTTTGGGCATGAAGAGGTCTGTGATGACGAGGTCCTGAGGATGTTCATTAAAGAGCGTAATAGATTCTTCACTGTCGGCGGCCTCGACGACCTCGTGCCCTGAGTGTTCCAGAAACTTGCGCAGGGCTACGCGTACTTGCTGTTCGTCGTCAACGACCATGATTCGCGCCACGTCAACTCTCCTGGATGATCAGTCGTTGCTCCCGACTTCGACAACGGCCTTTGAACTCCCCAGAGGCTCCATCTCCGGCACGCCGCTCCGGACCGACTCAACCATGATGTCCTCCTCGACCTTGAGATCGATCTCCACGGCATCGATCCGTACACCTTCGCTGTCGAACAGTATACGGACCTTGGGACGGTCCAAGAACTTTTCGTCTATATCGGCCACGACCGCTTCATGGCCTTCATATGTCCCGTTCAGAATCCTGACCGAAGTGGCAATGGGATAGGGCGCAACGGTTTTGAGGAAAATGTCGACGACCTTGCTGTTCAGCTGGGTTTCAGACAGGTCTCGGATCAGGCCGACCACCTTGTCGGGCGGCCATCCCGGCCTGTAGGGGCGGTCTGAAGCCGTCGCGTCATAGATGTCTGCTACCGCGGCTACGGCTCCGAAGTCGTGAATCATATTCGCCTTGTTCTCTCCCAGGGTATTGTCGCCCTCGATGCCTCTGGGATATCCGGTCCCATTCTGACGTTCGTGGTGCTGAAAGGCGACGTGGGGGATAAGGTAGCTGATGGTCGGAGCGATGGTCTTTACGAGCTCGTAGCCCAGTGTCGGGTGGGCCTTCATCCGATCGAACTCCTCCTCCGAAAGCCTTGCGGGTTTGTTCAAAATCTCTGGATCGATAAAGATTTTCCCCATGTCGTGCAGGAGGCAGCCTACCCCGAAGTCCTGGAGCCGCTGCTCATCCCATCCGAGCTTTTTCGCCAGCAGGAGGCCCATAATGGTGACATCCAGGGAATGTTGGAAAGTATACCCATCGTGCGTCTTGATCGAGTTAAGACCCAGTACCACGTCCTTGCCCATCAACGGGTCGATGAGGCTGCCCACGTCTCCGACAAGCTGATCGATCCCCTTGTTGCGTGTGAGGGACTTGAACGTGTCTAGGAATTTCTTGGACTGGATGTTGTTGTGTGCTTCTTCGATCGAGAGCTTCCGGAACTCGTCCGTGGCCTTGGAGATCGCGTCGAAGTTTTCTGTGAGGTTCTTGACGGCCTTTATGCGGAGCGCGGGAGGAACTGTCTGGGGTACTGTGATGTCTGCCGTATCCGCATCCTGGACATAGAGTGCCGGCAGGCCGATCTGCTTGAGCCGCTTTACATAGGCTCCCTTAATAGAGGCCCCGCGGGCGAGCAGCATGCGATTGTGCTCGTCGTAGAGGGCGTCTCCAGCCTCCATCCCTTCTTCAAGCTTATCTATGTTGATCAATCGCATGGCTGAGGCGTGTTCTCGATGCGCCCTATCCCCTGACGGAGCGGAATGTGAGCTTTAGATACCTAACGATTCGGAAAAATCTCGAAAGAATATAAAGAATAATAGCATCAAAATTCAATGAAATCCAGCGCAATTGAGTTTGCCCGGAACGTGCGAGTGTCGGGTCAAATCTGCTCCAGGCAAGGCCATCCCGGGCTAAAGGAATAAGGATTTCTGCCGATACCTATAATAAGTAGTACTATGTTGGCCAAAATCCAAGCACAGGGTCAGGAAGATGGAATGGGTGCCTCTAAGTATGGTTTGCTCACACCTTGTGATCGGCATTCTCTGCGCCTCGGTGGCCTTCGGGGCGAAGCAGAAGGCCGAACCATGGTTCCTTGCCGGGGCCCTGCTGGGCGGTCTTGCTCTGGCCTGCGTGCTGCTACTCTTCAGCCGAAAAAGACCCGTGAAACTCCGGAAGATCTATCCTTCTATATCGGCACAGATCACCGGTGAATGAGCACGAGGGCTGTTAGCCAGCCGGAAAGCTCGCGATAAAAGGTGCCGCGCGGATCACACATTTCAAGCTTCCGAAAATTCCTCCGGGTTGACCCCTAGTTCCTCTGCCACTTTTCCGATTTCGAGCCAGGTCGGCGTTTCCAGGGCGATTCCTTCTATCTCTCTCTTCCCTCGGGTCTCCTCCTCAACTTCCCCCGGCAAATAGATCTTTTCCACGCCGGCCTGTGTGGGAGAAGATCTGATCCATTCCGCCATGTTCTGGACCTCCCCTCTATAATCTTCCAAGTCGATAAAGCTTTCGATCTTGATCGCAAGCGCCAGGAATCCGCTTCCGCCCCTCGTGGGCTGCTCGCAGCTGCATCCGGCCCAGGAAAGGGCCCCGGCGATGGCATCGATCATTACGGAGAGGCCGTAGCCCTTGTGACCGCCCAGCGGAAGCATGAAGGCTTTGCCTCTACGGAAGAGATCTGGATCTGTAACGGGATGACCTTCAGGATCGATCAGCCAGCCTTCGGGAATTGGCTGATTCCGAACGCTGAAAAGGTCTATCTTCCCGCCCGCGGTGACGCTGGTGGTCATGTCCAACACCCAGGGGAACCCGTCGTTTGACGGCACGCTTATCGCGATTGGGTTGGGTGGGAGACGGGGTGCCGTGCCCCCGAAGGGTACGGTAAAGCGGCTCCCGCCGTTCAGAATCAAGATTCCGATGCAGCCTCGTTCCGCCGCCTGTGGCGGGAAATCTCCCAGCCTTCCGATGTGGCCGGCACGATGAACCGCAACCGCACCGAAGGTGTGCTTAAGCGCACGGTCGACGGCCGCCTGCATCGCCCTTTGCGCGAGGACGATCCCCATGCCGAGATCTCCGTCGATGACCGCGGAGGCGGGTGTTTCTCGAACGACTTTGAGATTCTCGACGGACCGAATCGCCCCGCTTCGCAGGTCGCGGGTGTAGAAAGGTATCCGAATTACGCCGTGGGAATCGTGCCCTGTGAGGTTGGCATCTACGAGATGGTCTGTGACAATCCTCGCCTGGTCGGCAGGTAAACCGGCGGCCTCAAAAATCGCATAGCCGAGCCGGCGGAGGGAGGTATGGGAAAGGGTCGGCATTTAGAACCTCGTCGTTCGTCTCAGGTCGCGTCCTGTGGGACACGACCGATTCGTCTTTCGTGGATCGTGTCATCAACTTCTGGAATGCTAACCGCAAAGCAAATCTCGAAAAGTTAGATGAGAACCCGACCTAAAGACAAGAAAAATCTCGCATCAGAGACCGCAGACGGCAGACTCGAAAGCCAAGTATCGGGAAAGCGGTTGACAGGTGTGAACGTCCCTACTAAACTTAAGATCGCGCAAAGACCGGATTGCGGGAAATCAAAACACGGGTACCGGGTCCGTAGATTTGGCATCGTTGATCGTCAAGCGCCAATCGAGGACCAACCGGCTGATTGGTGTTATAGCGAAAGGCAATTGACCTGGGTGATACCACGTTAAAAGTTCGCGTTAGGCGGATCGATCCGTCTCTCCCGCTTCCGCGGCACGAGACTCCAGGTTCGGTCGGGTTCGACCTGCTCTCCCGAGAGCGCATCACCGTGCACCCTGCCGAGATCCGCCTGGTCCCCGCCAACGTTGTCGTCGCCGTTCCGCCCGGGTACATGTTGATGATTGCGGCGCGCAGTAGTCTGCCCCTTCGAAAAGGGCTGATGATTCCGAACGGTGTTGGGATTGTTGACCAGGACTACTGCGGGCCTGAGGACGAGATTCAGGTACAGGTCTACAACTTTTCCAAGCAGCCGGTAGACGTGGAAAAAGGGGAGCGCATCGCTCAGGGGATTCTGGTGCGTGTGGACAAGGTAGAGTGGGAAGAGTCCCAAGCGTTGAGTGAGAAGAGCCGAGGTGGATTCGGAAGTACAGGGGGTACTTGAGTCGATGGCCCGACAGTTCGATATTCCGGAATTCTACAAAAGTCCAATCATTTCCCGGGTGAAAAAGGCCAGACAGACGCAGGATACCAAGAAACGAGACCTGTCGCCGTCAGTGATCGATTTTGGTCCCGTGAGATTTATTCTTGCGCGCCATTTCGGGTTTTGTTTCGGGGTGGAGAATGCCATAGAGATTGCCTACAAGACCCTCGAAGAATATCCGAAGCACCGGATATTCTTCCTGAGTGAGATGATTCACAATCCTGACGTGAACGCGGATCTGACTGGGCGGGGCGTCCGGTTCATTTTTACGCCCACTGGGGAGCAACTCATTTCCTGGGACAAGCTCCAGTCCGAAGATATCGTGGTCGTTCCGGCGTTCGGCACGACACTTGAAATCCAACAGGAATTGTCGGACCGAGGCATCGATCCCTATACATATAATACGACCTGTCCCTTCGTGGAGAAGGTCTGGAATCGGAGCGCCGACCTGGGTCAAGAGGGATACACCGTCGTGGTCCACGGGAAGGCCGTGCACGAAGAGACCCGAGCCACGTTTTCGCACAGTATCAGAAGCGCTCCGACAGTTATTGTACTGAATTTAGATGAGGCGAATCGTCTCGCGGATGTCATCAGAAAAAAACTGTCTCGCGATGACTTCTTTGAGCTGTTCGAGGAGTACTGTTCTGCAGGCTTCGATCCCGACAGGGATCTGGAGCGGATCGGCGTCGTGAATCAGACGACCATGCTTGCGTCAGAGACGCGGGAGATTGCTCGCGTGATTCGGGAAGCCCTCAAAGATCGTTATGGTGAGGCGAATATCAAAAACCACTTCGCGGACACCTCAGATACGCTCTGTTATGCCACGAACGAGAATCAAAACGCAACCTATGCACTCATCGATCACGGCGCCGACCTCGCGCTTGTCGTGGGAGGTTATAATTCTTCCAACACCTCGCACATTGTAGAGCTATGCGAGGACGCGATGCCCACCTACTTCATTAAGAATGCGGACGAAATTAACCCGGACCAGATTCGTCACTTTGTTCTGGAGACGCGTCAAGTCACGCCGACGGAAGGCTGGCTTCCGGAAAAGCGGCCTTTGAGCGTGGTACTCACTTGCGGGGCATCGTGTCCCGATGCGATCGTTGATGGGGTGTTAACCCGGGTGCTGTCCTTCTTCGAGAAGACCCGGACTGTGGAATCGGTTCTGGAACCCTACCCATCCCAGTTAGAGACGCAGGAGAGTGGGAGGGTGATTTTGGAGGAATCGTCTGGGTAAGAGGGTGTTTCTTTGAGGAATTTTATTTGCTTGATTGCGCCTCCGAAGCGGGGGCGTAATTTTTTTGTCTGGTGCAGGTCGAAGGGGCTATTGGTCCAGGGATCCCATCGGACCTACGGCGACAAGGGCAGGTTCGCCGTCCAGAGGGTAGGCCTCCAGGAATTCTGCGATGCGCTGAGGTGTCACGGCATCGATTTCGGCCAATTCTTCTTCCAAAGTCTTTGGAGGCGTATTCGTACTCAGGTCGCCCACAATTTGGGAGAATCTGTGGAGTCCGTGTTCCCCGCTGCAGAGGAGAGACGTGGCCTGCTTCGTTCGCGCACGGGCCAGGGCCTCTGGGTCCACACCCTCCTTCAGTGCCTCCACCTCTTCCCGGACGATCTCCAGGACATGGCCGGCCTTTGTTGGATCAACCGAGATGTAAACGTAGAACAACCCGGCGTCACTAAAACCGAAATAATCTGCCGAGGCTTCGTCGGCCAGACCTTTTTCCACGATCGACCAGTATAGCCGACTGTTCGATGCGGCCCCCAGATAGGAAGCGAGTAAGTCGGCGGTGGTCGCCCAGTCGTCATTCGCCGGCGGAGAAGGGAACGCAAGGGCGATGTGCTCTCGAGCGACCTCGTCCCGTCTGATGCACCGAGTTCCCCTCTTAAACCCGGGCTTGGGCTGTTCCCGAGTTGCCTCCAAGGACTCCCACTTACCGCAGTTTTGTTCTATTACACGAATTACTTCATCTTTGTTGAAGCTGCCCGTGATGATAAAGGTCAAGTTGTCTGAGGCGTAGCGCCGCGTGAAGTAGTCCGCCATCTGGTCGCGTGCCAGGTTTCCAACGGTTTCCTCCGTGCCGATCACGCTCTGCCCGAGCGGGTGACCTGAGAAGACGTCGTTTATCAGTTCGTCGACGATGAGGGCATCCGGACGATCCTTGTACATCGCGATCTCTTCCAAGATCACTTTCTTCTCCACGTTAAACTCCTCCTCGGGAATCGTGGAGCGCATCATATCGCTCAGAATCTCGACGGATTCGACGACTCGGTCGCTCTGAACCCAATGATAGTAGGCCGTGCCTTCCCACCACGTGTAGGCATTCCACATGGCCCCCAGATCATCCACGTCCACCGAAAGCTGTCGCCAGTCTCTTTTCGCTGTTCCTTTGAAGCACATGTGTTCAAGAAAATGTGAAACGCCCAACCAGTCGGCGGGTTCGTCCCGGGATCCGGTATGGGCATAAAAGCCGACTGCAGCAGATCGGATACGTGGGATGGATTCGAAGACGAGACGAAGGCCATTTTTCAGTGTATGCTCGGAGAAAGCAGACTGCATTTCACACACTCCTAAGAAATTGCGGATTGCGGGTTGGGGATTGCGGAATGAAGGTCAAAAGCGCTGAATCGTGATCTCAAGTTGAATTGATTGTTGAGAAGCGGACCTTGAGTTTCCATCCGAAATCCGAAATCCCAAATCCGCAATTAAGATGGCGCTTTAAGGCTACGCGGTCCGAGGGTGACAAGGGTGAGCGGGTCAGGCGGAAAGGCCTCCAGGTAGGCCGGAATCTGATCCAACGCTACTTCATCGATCCTGCGAGTCAGTTGATCCAGGGAGCGCGGGCGCCCTTCCAAAAAGAGGTCCTCAGCAAGACTGCCGGCTCTTCCCTCGGGAAGATCCCCGGTGGTCATGATGCGACCTTTCACGATCGTCTTCGCCCGCTCCAGCTCCTCAGGTGACAGATCTTCTGCCACGCGCTTGATCTCTCTCTGGCAAACGGCAAGCGTCTCATCGGCCCGGTCGGGCGTCGTTCCGGCGTAAAGGGCGATAAGACCTCCGCCCCTGCGCGCGCGGTAGAAGGCGGCCACGCTGTATGCAAGTCCGCGTTTCTCCCTGACTTCGGTAAAGAGGCGGCTGGAGCCGCCTCCCGACAGGATGGTCACGAACAGCTGCCCGGGGTAGTAAAGATCGTGACCTCTGGGCACTGCCGAAAAGAGCATCCCGATGTGCTGCTGCTCGGACTGTTTTTCCTGATGGAGGGTCCGGGAGGCAACGGATACGCGATGCACTTCGTCCGGGCCGTCTTCTCCGGAGGACCATTGCCCGAAGATCTCGTCGATCTTTTCCATTACTTCCGGGAGGCCCAGGCCGCCAGCGACCGAGATCAGGAGTCTTTCCGGATTACAGTATGTAGTCCAGCAGTTGCGCACCCCGGGGGGGGTGATCACCGATACGGTCTCTGGATTTCCCAGGGGCATTCGGCCCATCGGGTCGCCCAGGCCGGCCTGATAGGTGAGATAGAGGACCTGCTGTATCGGATTATCCTCCAGCCGCTTGATCTCCTCCAGGGTCAGGGCCTTCGCAGCCTCAACCGCTTCATCGGGGAACGAAGCACTTCTGAAGACTTCTGAGTAGAGCTCGATGGCAGCGGGGAAGTGTCTTGGCAGGAGCTGGGCTCTGAATTCCGTGTACTCGACGCCGGCCGCCGAGCCCCGTCGAACACCCAGGTTATCGAAGGCGTCAAAGACCGATCGGGCGTCCATCGAAGGTGTGCCTTTAAACAGTGTCTCTTCGACCACGCACGCCATACCGAGGCGGTCCAGAGGATCGTCCTTCGCCCCGAAGGCGAACCGGAAGACGAGGACGATCGATTGGGCACCCGGAATGGGCTCCACTGCGACTCGTATACCGTTCTTCAGACGGTGAAGTTCTGGGGTTGAAGACACATCATCCCTTTCGTATCGGGAGTCTAGTTCAGCTTAGGAGCAACCCGCGGGAAGAGAATTTGGCTGGTTACAAGGGAGTCGCACACCGCGGCCCCTCACCCTCAGTGAAAAGGACGGTGGCGGCAATCAGGGCGGGACTCCTGCACCGCCTGACGCCCACTATGGGACCGGCCCAGAGGGCCTAACCGCATGGGAGGTGAAGCATGTTCACAAAATCATGCCTCCGGCAGCCTACTTTTCTTGTCTCGCCACAAGAAAAGGCCTACCGCAACCGCTACCCTTGGGCACAGCGCGGCTGTGCCCCTACACTCAAATATTTCGCCGTAGGGGCGCGGCGTGCCGCGCCCGAAGGCAAAAGAAAGGCGCCCCTCAAACGCCGGGGAGGCTCGGCCGCGGCACCTTACCCTCAGTGGAGAAGACGCGCGCAGCAAAAGGGCTAACTCCTCCCCCCGCCTGATGCCCGCTGTGGGACCCACCCCCACCCTGAGGCGTTTTGAAATTGTGGACACACCGAGAACCAAAGTATCTTCCGTCAGGAGGTGTGTCTATGAAAGGGAAACCGAAACGGACATTTGATTCCGATTTCAAGCGTGAAGCAGTCCGGATCGCGGATGCCGGCGACGTGACGGATCGGCAGGTAGAGCGAGACCTGGGGCTGTACCAGGGAGCGATCCGCACGTGGCGCAAGGAACTTGAAGCCGACCCTGAAGAGTCCTTCCCGGGTACGGGGCACCAGAAGCCCCTGGAGGAGGAGAACCGCCGTCTGCGTCGCGAGCTGGAGATCGCTCGTGAGGAACGGGACATCCTAAAAAAAGCAGTCGCCATCTTTTCAAAGACACCGAAAGCCGGTTCCGGTTCATGAGGGACCACCGCTGGGAATTTTCGGTGGAGAGGATGGCGAAGGTCCTGGAGGTATCCAAGAGCGGTTTCTATGCCTGGCTGCTGCGGCCCGAGAGCGCCAGAAAGAGGGCCCGGCGGCTTCTGGACGCCCGAGTCAGAGCGGCGTTCGAGGCGCACAAAGCTCGCTACGGCAGCACGAAGATCGCCCGGTATTTGACCGGCCAGTGCCATCCGTGCAGCCGCACGCGAGTTGCCCAATCGATGCGCCGGCAGGGCCTGCGGTCGAAGGTCGCACGGAAGTTCAGGGCCACAACGGACTCGAATCACCATCTGGCTGCGGCGCCGAACCTGCTGGATCGCAATTTTGACATCGACGCGCCGAACAGGGTGTGGGCCAGCGACATTACGTATCTGCCGAGCAAGGCTGGCTGGTTGTATCTGGCGGTCTTCATCGACCTGTTCTCGCGGCGCATCGTCGGGTGGTGCGTGAGCACCAGCCTGCGGCACGAGATGGTCCTCAAGGCGCTCTCGCGTGCTATCCGTGCCCGGCGTCCGCCAAAGGGGCTGATGATCCACTCCGACCGCGGCATCCAATACTGCTGCGAGGGGTTCCGGGAAAAGATCGCCGAATATGGGTTCGTCCAGAGCATGAGCCGAAAGGGGAACTGCTGGGACAACGCAGTGTCCGAGTCCCTTTTCCGGTCCCTCAAGACCGAGTGGGCTTACCACATCGACCTGGACGACCTCGAGCACGCCGAGCCAGAACTCTTCGAATACATCGAGGTCTTCTACAACAACCAGCGGCTGCACGCGTCTTTGGATTACGTATCTCCAGCCGCCTTCGAACACCAAAAAGCGGCTTAGTTCACCGTCCACTTTTTCAAGGCCACATCACCCCGCGAATTTCCATTCGCCCACACCTCCACCCCCCCACCTCCCACCGTCCCACAGAGGGCCCCAACCCCCTGGGAGGAGGAACGGATTTAGTTGCAAGGGAGTCGCACACCGCGGCCCCGACGGTTCAACCTGATTCGAAAGGCCGTATCTCGTATCTCGAGGCTAGTTATCTCGCCTGTTCCCTGGTGCTTCGAAGAATTCACGTCCTATTTTCGTGGTCGGTTTTTTGAACGGCAGGATACATCCAACGAGATACGCTCCGTGTTGTTGCACGGGAGTCGCACACCGCGGCCCCGATGGCATTCAGCGGTCCAATGGAGCTAACCCCGACCACTCGGCGAAGAACCTAAAATAAGCAGTTGAGGAAGGCGTGTCAACTTCAGGAAGGTTCGCGCTTCCAGATGAACGAGAGGTTGGCCACAAGCGATTGGAACGCCGCCGACGGAGAGCTTGTGAGAGAGAATCCCTGGACCGTGCCGCGGGAGGGAAAGGCCTTTTGGAAGGATCGACGGATATAATCCCGGTTGGAGAGGTGGTTTTCGTAGCTGCTCGTCAGGACATAATTGATACCCTCCGCCTTTGCGATCTGGATGATGTGGTGTATGAGGACCCGAATGAAGTTCTCATTTTCCATCTTGAGTCCGCTGTAGTTGAGCACATCGAGGAGGAGGGCGCGTTCGTTCTTTCGGTGGAGCTCCACCAGGGTGAAATATCCCTTCCAGGCGCCGTTGGAAATGATTTTATAGAATGAGCAGTCCGGGCAGAGTACCTGCCGAATGTCTCCGGTATTGCAGTCGTTACCAGGCCAGCTTCGGTAGACGATGCTCACATCCTTGCTGGGAACACAAAGGATCTGTGACGTCCCGATCACGATCTGACGGAGTTTGGTGATTTCTGATTGTACAGCGTTGACCCACTTTTCCAATGCACGCTCCAGTACGAAATCACTCTGGAGTTTGCCCAGCTTGCCCAGCTCCTTGCGACAATAGGAGAGATATCCCGGGGGTGCAGGTCTGCGAAGTTGCGTATTCGTGGGCGAGACAGACGCTTTGTTGGTGATCTTCCGGTTCCCTTGATCGTGCTGACGTGTTGCGTAGGAGATCAAGTCCTGGAGGACCCTGGAGACCTCCTGGTAGATCCGCTTGAGCTGCCGAATGTTGCGTACTCGAAGGACGGCAGAATAGACCTTATAAAACTCGCGGTGTCGAAGGTGGCCTGCGACCAGTTCGGGGTCTCTGGGCCTCAGGATATGAATTAGACGATTCAGATTCGTGTCGAGCAAGTCAGCGCCATCTTCATCTTCTACATTATAACCGCGCATGGCCAGTTCCGTCGCCTCGATCAACTCGGCAGGACGGCCCGACCGAAAATGCGCTTTAAGGCTACGGAATATACCGCGCCATTGGACGGTATAGAATTGAGAAAGCGCAGACACATGCTTTTGCCTGAGTTCGCCAAAGACCGCTTCGGAGAGGTCGCGCTCGGCTTCGTAGACACGGTCTGTGAGAAGGTCGTTTACACTGTCCAGAATGAGGTCGAGCTCGCCGGAATCGAAACCATCGGCTATCTCCGGGTGATTGATGAGGGCGTATTCAAGGGCGTAGGAGGTCATTGGATCCACGATGGCCTTACTGCGATGCTTCATTCTGATGCGCAGAAGGTGAGGGAAGATGACTTGAGGTACGGGACGGTAGGCGGCATCGAAATCGAAATCGATCTCCTTCAAAACGGCCTCTGCCCTCTGCTGCAGCGTGTTGTATTGCGCGACATCTATGCTGAACGTTTCAGCCAGGCTGTTGATCAGCCGCTGCCGCTCCCGTCTGGCAAGCGATTCAGATAGGAGGAGGGTGCGGAGTTTGTCTTCGCGCTGCGACTTCTGTGGGAGTTCTGCAATAAGGGATTTGACTCGCGCTCGATCGACCGTCCCGACTTCCTCGATTCTGTCTCCCTCGATCGTAAAGGCCTTGCAGTAGGGTTTGAGTGGAGGGAACAGGCTTGTGCTTGCCTGATCGATGTGTTTGAGATAGCGAGTCCGGTCCGGCATTTTGGGACTCTGCTTGAGCAGGTAGAGATAGTAAATCTCTATGTCTCTAAAGTCCGACATATCGAGCTGCACGCCGCCCATGAACTGTCTCAAGCGCGAGAGGATCACGTTGCGCGGGAATTGATTTTCAAGGCTGGTGTAATGGGCGAGGAAGCGCGAATTCTCTTTGGTGACGAGGTCCAGGAATTCAGAGTCTTCAAAGACATTCTTCTGAAGCGCCATCCGGACAAAGTGAGGCCTGTTTCCATCCTCGGCATCATCCAGGACTTCTGTGAGTCTGTCCAGGTCTCTTCTGGCCGGATAGAGTCTCAGGAGATGGTCGAAAAATACGACCGCACGTCGTTTGTCCCATTGCGTAAGGTCTCTTAAGCGACTTAACTCCGGGCGACCGATGTAAAGGCCGACCATGGACAGGTGAGGTGGGTCGTCCACGCGGAAATCAGTACCGTAGGCTTCTTCCAGGTCCTGGAGCGTAAGGGCGAAATCAGAATCGGTGGACAGGTCGTATTTGTTGAATATCCTTCGGACGAAGGCCGCATACTCCTCCTCGGAGCTGAGGCGGCTCACGACTTCGTCCAAAGCGGGCCGCCCAATGGCATCCAGGGCCCATTCGACGAGACTTCGATTTCGACAGAGATAGGGCGTGAGGAGGAGATCGATCAGAGGCCCTATACCTTGAAGCAGTCGGTTCGTACCGACAAAATGGACCGCTGTTTCCTGCACGCCTCGCTCACGACTCGTCAAGTTTCGCAGAATACGCTCCACGATGTGAGGCGTGTGGTCCGGGTCGATGAAACCGATCGCGATCTTCTGGGTGGCCGCTTCGTCGTTCGCAAAGATCCACTCGAGCATCTCCGGCAGGATTCGGTCCTCTTCCAGCAACAGCTGAAGAATGCGCTGCCGGATGAGTGTCCACCGTGCGAATTGCACTCTTCCACGGCTTCGTCCGCCGACGATGCGGCCGCCTTCGGGGGAGAGGAGCCGCTCCCAGCCCGATCTGTTCCTGTTGCAAAAAGCGACCGTCAAAGCGTGCACGGTCTCTTCCATATGCTCGCGGAGGAACTGCGTAGCGGCATCGACAAGGGCGCGTGCATTACTCTGGAGGCAGAGGATGATGATGCGAAGGAGTCTCGCGCGGAGGTCAGCGCGGCGCCCCTTCTCGAAGAGATCCAGAAGGAAACGGAGGGCATTGAGCTGGGCCTTTTCATCGCCTCCCCGCTCGATTACGTCCTGACAGACGGGGATCAAGGGCTCGAGATACCTGACGTCCGCCACGTTGGAGGAGAAGTGGACGAGAGAGGCGCTCAGGTCACGGAGGACCTGCGGCACGTGCTGAATTCGAAGGCATCGGCGATAGGCATCTCCGACGGCTCGCATCAGGCCCGCATCCCCCATCTTCGGGGCTACGGCGGACAGGTGCACGAGGGCAGGGGCCATGCTCGGTCCCGGACGCAGGTGGACCGTCCCGGCCAAAGCAAGTTTTTCTCTTAAGAGGTCCTCCGGAAGCGGCACCTGTTTGCGCGCGCCCGTGAGCGCGCCGATCGGCTCCCCCCCGTAGACTGCGTGGAGATCCAGGTCCTTCGCACTGAAGTTGAGCGCCCGCTCTGTCACGGCCATCATCCAACTGGTCTGGTCGAGCAGGTCGCGAATGTTCAGGTGTTCGTGGGGCGTATGGGGGTAGCGGCTGCCGGAACAAAGGTCGATGACTTGCGCGCCCAGGGGCGAGAGACAGATGGTGTCCCCGCCGACGTAGCCGTCCTCGGCGAAGAGGATCTGTGGCCGGAGGCCACAGTCTGAGGCCGGAGGCCACAGTCTGAGGCCGCGGCCTCGACCTCGGAGATGAACGGATGACCCGGGCGCACGTGGAGCACGGCCATGTGTGCGGATTCTCCCCTTTCGACACGCACGGGAGGATCCATGCTGATCACGAAGTGGATGCCGTTCAAGATGCTCGCCAGGACCTGTTTGATGCCGCGGTAGCCTATCTCTTCCTGGACGGTAAATAAGACCCGGACTTCGCCTCGGGGAATGGGGGCAGATTTGAGATAACGGAGGGTGGAGAGGATGGCCGTGATGCCGGCCTTGTCGTCGGCGCCCAGAGAATTGGCTCCGTCAGTACGGATTTCACCCGAAGCGCAGAAAACGGGGTTGACGGGCGCGCCGTCGCCGGGGTAGACGCAGTCCATGTGGGCCGTAAAGAGCAGATTCGGGGCGGACGAAGCGGTTGCGGGGAGGGTGGCGATAAGGTTACCGAAGTCGTCGCGTTCCTGATCGTGAATTCCGATCTCGCGAAGTCGCTGCGTCAGGTAATCCGCGACCTGGTCCTCTTCTCCGGAGGGGCTGTGGATTTCCACGAGGTCGAGAAAGGTCTGGAGCGCGAGGAGGGGGTCCGTCCAGCAGGGAAGCCGACTTGCGTGGAGCTCGAACGCCTCGCGGCCAACCACCCGATCTCTTCGAGCTACGTGGGGACGCAGGTTGATCAACCGATCGATGTCCCGACCTTTGAGCCGGCCCTCAGCGGCGAGAAGCCGGAGCTCTTCAGGGGAATAGGTCTTGATAGAGAGGGTTTCTGCCGACACTCGATTACTCCTCGATCCGACGCCGAGTTCCTTCCTGCAATTTTGGTTTGAATCGTGGATCGTTGCTGACAAATCGTCCCCCGCGGGGGACCTGATTAGACCCTTTGGGGAGAAATCCGACCTGCTCGACCTTTCCGGTCTGGTAATGTGTCACGGCGAATATCAGAGGGGGAGGCAGACCCCGGTTCTCATCCAGGGCTTCCAGCGTGACCTTGACGATCCCATACACATCGTCATCAAGACGGCCGCGGGCGTCCAGCGCCTTTCGGGCGAGCTCCGACACGAATGAACGTGCTGGACCCTGGACAGCGTTCAGACTGGAGATGATCACCTGCCTCTCTGTCTTAGAAAGAGGCGAATTTTGACGCCGCTGGGGAAGGTTGGGCATGGGCTTAACGCCTCGCTGACTGGGTTATGCCTAGCAGCTGTATATGAGTGAAATATGGAGACGGGTCGAGGTGAAGTCAAGTGCCTGAAGGCGGTCGTTCGATTTGCGGATTGCGAATTTGGGATTGCGGATTGAAAGGCGGGATCACGGAAATAAAAAGAAAAAAAGCGGAGGACACGGAAGACCGGGAAACCGAAACACGGGTACCGGGAAATCAAAACACGGTACCGGGAAATCAAAACACGGGTACCGGGAAATCAAAACACGGGCTAGATCCCGGGAATAGTGAATCGTGGATCGTTGGTCGATTGCGGATTTGGGATCGCGGATTGAAAAAGAACGAATAACGACCTAAGCCCCCCGGCCCCTTCCCTCGGCAAGCGCTTCCCTAAATGGAAGGGGGGAGCGTGATTTCTTTTGGTCGAAAGCCAAAAGCACCGCTTCGGTCTTCCCTCCCCTTTAGGGGAGGGATCGAGGGAGGGGTCTACGATCCACGAACGACGATCGACGGGTTTTTAGGTCTTGACCCTGATGGAGCCGGTTGCTATTATCGACACCGGGTTGGGGTGTAAGATCGCTGCACTAAAGTAGTGGGGAACACCCATGATCGTAGACGTGAAACAGCTGCAGGACCTTTGTCAGGGCGTGTTGATTCGAGGCGGTCTGGGTGAAGAGGATGCCCACATCGTTACGGACATTCTTGTTGAGGCAGAACTGCGCGGCCGCCCGGCCCACGGGGTGATTCGCCTGCCCGCGATTGTGGAGCGGTGTAAGAGCTCGGGTAGAAAACCGATGCGGCTGGCGCGGGACGGAGGTGCCTATGCACTGATCGACGGACAGGAGAACCTCGGGTACCTGGTCGCGCATCGATGCACGCGTACGGCTGTCGGCAAGGCGCAGGCACGGGGGGTCGGGGTCATCGGGGGATTCAACACGGGTCAATGCGGGATGCTCGGCTACTACACCTCAATGATCGCAGATGCCGGGATGGTGGGTGTGGCGATGTGCGATTCCGGCCCTCGTATCGTAGCCTGGGGCTCGGTTGAGCCGGTGCTGGGCGCAAATCCGATGTCCGCCTGCTTTCCAGCAGGAAAGGGGCAGGTGCTGGTCGATTTTTCTCCAGCCAGCGTGACGCACGAGCAGATTCTGATGGCGATCAAAGACGGGCACCCGCTGCCCGAAGGGACCGTACTCGACGAGGATGGACTCCTGACGACAGACCCTGAAGCCGGTCGGAAGGGGGGGATCCTTCCCTCGGGCGGACACAAAGGTTACGCGTTGGCGTTGATGATCCAGCTTCTTTCCGGAGTGCTCGTCCGAGCTGCTCCTGTGCCTGAACCGGGAAAGAACTACGGCATCTTTGTCCTGGCGATCAATTCGTCGATTTTTTTGAGCAGGGAACTCTTTCAAGCGGGGGTAAAAGAACTGATCGATCGTATCAAAGGGGCGCGGCCGGCCGAAGGGGTAGGAGAGATTCTGATCCCGGGTGAACGGGCCTTTCGTGAGCGGGAGATGCGAATGCAGGAGGGGATCGGTGTCGAGGACGAACTCCTGGAAGAGTTGGGGAGCCTCTAGGCGTGAAGAAACTCGTTTTGTTCGACATTGATGGGACGATTTTGAGTAGCTTCGGCGCGGGGACACGATCCGTGATGGCGGCGTTGAGTGCGGTTTTCGAGCGGGATGTGGAAGCAGGAGACGGGTATTCGATGAGCGGGAAGACCGACGCGCAGATTGTGGTTGAGCTGATGGAGCGGTCGGGCGTGAGTCGAGAAGAGACGCTTGAACGGCTCCAGGATGTGTGGGATCGCTACGCCGAGGGGATGCGGAAAGAGATAGGGGCCCGAGCGCCTGATGTGTTTCCGGGCGTTCGGCAGTTAGTGAACCGACTGTCGGAAGCGACCGAAGCGCTGCTTGGCCTGTTGACGGGGAACATCGAGGAAGTTGCCTGGATCAAATTGGGGCGGGTCGAGCTAGACGGGCCCTTTCGGGTCGGGGCGTTCGGGGATCAGGCCCTGAATCGGAGTGAGCTTCCAGGGGTTGCGATTCAAAACGCGGCGTCCGTGTCTGGCCACACGTTTGAGGGCAAGGATGTTGTCATCGTCGGGGACACGCCGAACGACGTGCTCTGCGGGCGACATCTGGATGTGAAGACCGTAGCCGTGGCAACCGGGGAATTCTCGCGAGAGGAACTGGCCGTGCATGAACCGGACTATCTGTTCGATGATCTGTCCGACACTGGGCGAGTAAGTGAGGCGATCCTGGAATAGATCAAGCGCACCAATTGCGGATTTTGGATTGCGGAAGGCTGGATCACGAAAGAAACACGAAAGTCCACGAAAAGCATGAAACCCCATAACCTCCACGAATGATGAGTTGGGTTGGGTCTGCGGCGATCGGTTTAGCGACCGCAGACCGCGATTCTCTTTTCGCCAGCAGGAGCTGGCTCCTACCGGATACAATTCGCGCATTCATGATGGCCGGATTGGGGTGGGGAGGGATTTTTCCGTCGTTCGAAACTCAATACCTCACGCGGAGACGCAGAGGGCGCAGAGGAGAACCGGGTACGGGGAATGCAGAACACGGGTACCGGGTATCATAGGAGATCGGCGGTGTAGGGGCGACGCACGGGTCGCCCGGGGGGAAAGCAGAACACGGGTACCGCAAAACCGATCCGCTGGAAGCTTTTCAGCTTGACATTGTAACCGGCGTTTGTGTAACTTCCAAACCGCAGCAAGGGTAGAGGCGCAGCCCACCAAGAGTAGACGGCGGGAAGTAGGCGGATGCGGGCCTGTCGTGCGAAAGGGGAGGGTTGCCGAAGTCGTTCATCCGTTCCGCCGCGGTGAAAGGCTGGTCCAGGGGATAAGATCTACTGGACTGTCACGGGGATGACCTGTGGAGCGCTCTCTTGCATCTTTCGGTCCAGGTGTCTGGACCCGATGCCGGCGATGCCTCTGCCTTCTGGCTGCAGGCTTTTTTTTATTCACCGAGCTAGTCACGGGAAAAGCGTATCTCGTATCGTATCTCGCGGGCTCGTCACCTCGCCAGTTCCTAGTTCCGAAGAATTCGTGTCATATTCTCGTGATCGTCTTTTTGAAAGACGGGATACATCGGACGAGATACGCTTGACGAGATATGATATTTTTGAGGAGGTTGTAGCATGTTCAGTGGATGTTACACCGCGTTGATCACGCCGTTTACCCCTGGCAAGGGCGTCGACGAAAAGGGCCTCGAGAAGCTCGTGGAATTTCAGGTTTCGGAGGGCGTAAGCGGGGTCCTGGCAGTCGGTACGACCGGGGAGAGCCCGACGCTGAATTGGGAAGAGCACAACCAGGTGGTCGAACGTGTCTGCGAGCTCGTCAAAGGACACGGGAGGGCGATCGCAGGTACGGGGAGCAATTCGACGGAGGAGACCCTGAAGGCAACGGAGCACGCCGCGCACGTCGGAGCGGACACGGCGCTGCTTGTGGACCCCTACTACAACGGACCGAGCTCGCTCGAGATCCGGAAAGAGTACGTCGCGCCGGTGGCAAAGGCGTTCCCAGAGATCCAGATGATCCCCTACGTGATTCCGGGCCGGACGGGAACGAAGCTCCTTCCGGAGGACCTTGCCCTGCTCAACCGATCGTATCCGAACGTCGCGACTGTCAAGGAGGCGACGGGAGACCTGGAGAACATGGCCCGTACGCGGGAGTGCTGCGGGGAGGCGTTCGCGATCCTCTCAGGTGATGACGACAAGACGTTCGACATGATGACGGACGATCGAATCAAGGCATCGGGCGTGATCTCGGTGATGTCGAATGTCACTCCAGGTCCGATTCAGAAGTTCACGCAGGCCCTTCTCGAGGGGAACCGGCAAGAGGGGGAGCGACTCGGAGGTGCACTCAAGCCGCTCTTCGGGATGGTGGGCGTGCTTTCGGAAGAGGAGACGCCGTTTGGAAACACAGAGGTGAAGGCTCGGAATCCTCTTCCCGTGAAGACATTGATGATGCTGCTCGGGATGCCTGCCGGGCCCTGTAGACGGCCGCTCGGAAGGATGAACCGTGCGGGGCTGGAAAAGGTGCTTGGCATTGCCCGAACGGTGCAGTCGAATAGCCCTGAAGTGTTTGCCCCGATCGAGGGGTTTTTTAAAGTGGATATCGCCAATCGGCTGGGGGACCGTTCGGTCCTTGAAGGTCTGGCCTACACATAATCAAGGGTGGAATGGATGGCTGCGAATACCAAATTGAAGGCCTGGGTCGATGAAGTGACCCAACTCTGCAAGCCCGCCGGGGTTCACTGGTGCGACGGTTCGCAGGCAGAGTACGATCGTCTTGCAGAGAAGCTCTGTCAGAAGGGCACGTTTATTCGTCTGAATTCAGACCTGCGGCCAAACAGTTTTCTGTGCCGGTCCGACCCTGGGGATGTGGCACGTGTGGAGGACCGGACGTTTATCTGTTCTCTCAAGGAGGAGGATGCCGGTCCCACGAACAACTGGCGCGACCCTGAAGAGATGAAGCGGATGCTGCACGGTCTGTTCGAGGGAGCGATGCGAGGCCGCACGATGTACGTCATCCCCTTCTCGATGGGACCCATCGGGTCGCCGATTTCGAAGGTCGGGGTGGAGATTACCGACTCTGCCTACGTGGTGTGCAGTATGCGGATTATGACGCGAATCGGGGATCCGGTGCTGGAGGCACTTGGCGAAGGCGAGTTCGTTCCCTGCCTTCACTCGGTCGGTTCCCCTCTCGAACCCGGGGCAGAAGACTCGGCCTGGC
The DNA here is from genome assembly GCA_965248435.1 of Candidatus Latescibacterota bacterium. GTDB lineage: Bacteria > Latescibacterota > UBA2968 > UBA2968 > CBDFJH01. The sequence continues at coordinate 2,120,438 of OZ252100.1, read as the reverse complement.
CGTGTGATGCAGATAACAAATACATCGTTCACTTTCCGGAGGATCCCTCGATCTGGTCTTACGGGTCCGGCTACGGGGGAAATGCGCTTCTGGGAAAGAAGTGTTTTGCGCTTCGGATTGCCTCCTGCCTGGCCCGCAGGGAGGGGTGGATGGCGGAACACATGCTGCTTATTGGTCTGACGTCGCCGGAGGGCAAGAAGTATTACCTGGGCGGCGCGTTCCCCTCCGCGTGTGGAAAGACAAATCTGGCCATGCTTCAACCGACGATTCCTGGCTGGGAGGTGCGATGCGTCGGCGATGACATCGCGTGGATGCGTTTGGGGCCAGATGGCCGGCTCTACGCCATCAACCCGGAGTATGGATTTTTCGGCGTGGCTCCCGGAACGAACGATACGTCGAACGGAAACGCGATGGCCGCGCTGCGTGAAAACAGCATCTTTACGAATACGGCGCAAACGCCTGAGGGAGATGTCTGGTGGGAAGACATGACGCCCGATCCCCCTTCCGGTCTGGTGGACTGGAAGGCCCGTGAGTGGAACACAGGATTGGGTGAGCCTGCATCCAATCCCAACGCGCGCTACACAGCACCTGCCGCCCAGTGTCCGGTGATCGACCCGGATTGGGAAAACCCGGATGGGGTCCCGATCTCCGGGTTCCTATTCGGCGGACGGAGATCGAGTGTGGTCCCTCTGGTCTACGAGGCGTTCAACTGGACGCACGGGGCCTTCATGGGCTCCGTGATGGGCTCCGAAACGACGGCCGCCGCGGCCGGAGCGGTCGGAAAGCTCCGCCGGGATCCTTTCGCGATGCTTCCGTTCTGCGGCTACCATATGGGTGACTACTTCCATCACTGGCTGGACATGGGGAACACGCTCGGAGACCTCGCGCCAAAGATCTTCTTCGTGAACTGGTTTCGCAAAGACTCGGAGGGGAGCTGGCTCTGGCCCGGATTCGGCGAGAACAGCCGTGTGCTCAAGTGGATTTGCGAACGGATCGAGGGCGAAGCCGAGGCTGTGGAAACTCCGATCGGGTTGCTGCCGAGCCGGGAGGGGCTGGATCTAAATGGTCTGGACCTTCCCGACGAATACCTGGATGAGCTTTTGAGGGTCCGGGCGGAGGACTGGCTACCCGAGCTGCCCGAAATCCGTGAATTCTACTCGAAGTTTGGTGACCGGATGCCCGCCGAGATGAGAGCGGAAGTCGACGCGCTGGAGAAGAGGTTGAAGGGTTAGCGATCGACTGATTCGATGAGGTGTCGCTATGATCAAGATCGCAATCTGTGGAATCGCCGGGCGGATGTGCGGCAGGATCGCACACCTTGCGTTGGAGTCTGACGATATCGATGTTTCGGGAGGCGTCGAGGCGGCGGGAAACCCGACGGTGGGACGTGATGCGGGCGAGGTGATCGGCGCGAAGCCTCTCGGCTTCCAGGTCGTGGAAGACCCAAAGCAGGTGGTGGGGCAGGCCGACGTCGTTGTGGCCTTCACCGCGCCGCCGGACGGCACGGTCGAGGCCGCGAAAGTGACCGGGGCAGCAGGTAAGGCAATGGTCATAGGAACGACCGGCCTGTCGGAGGCCCAGCTGGGGACGCTCAAGGAGGCCGTCCGGGATGTCGCGTGTGTGCTCGCCCCGAACTTCACGGTGGGCGTGACGCTGCTTACTCAGCTGGTAGAGGAGGCAACGCGAATTCTTGGTGCAGAGTATGACGTCGAGATTGTGGAGTCCCATCACCGGTTCAAGACGGACGCGCCGAGCGGGACGGCACTCGCACTCGCAAAGGCGGCTGCCGCGGGGCTGGACCGAAACCTGGACGAAGTGGGCGTGTATGGACGTCACGGAGATACGGGCGCGCGGACACAGAAGGAGATCGGGGTGCACGCGATCCGCGCCGGGGACATCGTCGGGGAGCACATCGTGACGATGGGAGGGATCGGCGAGGTGATCCAGCTGGTGCATCGCGCACAGAGTCGCGATGCGTTCGGTGTCGGCGCGCTTCGGGCAGTCAGATTCGCGGCGAAGGCTGCGCCCGGGTTTTACGATATGCGTGACGTGCTCGGCATTAGATAGCCTGAATCCGTATCTCGTATTTCGAAAAAGCACACATCTGGACGACTCTAAGCCAGCGTCATATCAATATATCCAATATCCGCGGGCGCTACATCCTCTCCAGCCGACCCGAACTCAGTTGATAGATCTCATCGGATACATTGGAGATGAGCCGTCTATCGTGACTCACGAGAACAAACCCCCCGGCGAATGCTGTTAGCAATTTCTCGAGCACCTCTACTGACTCAATATCCAGATGGGCAGTCGGCTCGTCTAGAAGGAGGAACTCTACTTTCTCCAAAATCATTTTTACGATTGCACCCCGCATCAGTTCTCCGTAGCTCAGAGTCTTAATCGACTGGAGTACCTTCTCTCCGCTTAACTTCGCCCCGCCAAGGAACTGTCTGATCACGCTTTGGTCTACCCCCGAGATTTGGAAGTTATTCAGGAAAATGTTGTGGTCATAAAATCCTGCTAAGCCCTGAGGCACATATCCGATATTTCTGTTTCTGCTAGGTCGAAGCAGGCCAGAGTCCGGAGTGACTTCCCCAGCAAGAATGCGGAGTAGGGTGGTCTTTCCTGATCCATTTGGGCCAATAACCGATACTCTGTCCGTGGTTCTTAAAGAGAGCGTCAAATTCGTAAGCACCACATTTTCTCCATAACATTTTGAAACATTCTCTAACGCCGCGACCGACCGATTAGCGATAGGGTACTCTGGAAAACTCAGCGCGACCTCCTTCTCGATCCAGGGCTTTTCTTGTTCCAGCTCCTCGGTCTTCTTCTGCATACGCCCTTCAACAGCCTTTGAACGTTTCATCATCTTTCGGGCGAGTCTGCGGCTTGAGGAGTCGATGCTCTCATTCTCACGTTGAATACCCCATCCCATCTTTCTCCTCATATCCTCCTGGAGCGCCTGGATCTTATTCCGCAGAACGTTTGCCTTATCAAACCTTGCCTGGAATTCTCTCTCTTTGTGCTCGAGGGCCAATGAATAGCCCCCGTGGACTTTGAACAGTTTCCCTCGTTCTAAGAAGATTGTAGTGTCGGCGAGGCTATCGATAAGCTCTCTATCGTGGCTGATGATGACGAAGGCCTTGCCATTCTCCTTTTTCAGTAACAAGGTTTCTTCAAATGCTGTGATGCCCCGTATATCAAGGAAGTTTATGGGTTCGTCCATAAGCACTAAGTCAGCATCTGATACCAAGACGCCAACGATATCTACCTTCCTCCTTTGTCCCAACGATAGGGTGTTATAAGGTTCTTCCAGGATATCGACCAGTTGAAAATTCTCGGCATAGAGCCTTCCCATTTCCTCCTTCGCGTATCCTCCCATTTCGCTGTAATCTTGAACGCTCCCGTAGTCTCCTTGTTGCATTTCACGATAGATATTCAAGATCCCAGGAGAGAACGAAAGAATCCGCTGAAAAGCGCTCTCGTCGAAATTCTGGTCAGGCTTCTGGGAAAGGTATGACACCTCCACATTTCGTTGAAAGACCACATTTCCATCGTAGTCTGCTATTTCGCCAACGATGCATTTGAGCAGGGTCGATTTGCCAGAGCCGTTTGGTCCGACAATTGCGATCACCTGGCCCGCGTTCAAGCCGAGAGACACGGAGTCCAGAAGCTTGAGTGTCCCGAACGAATAGGATAGATTGTTTACCTGAAGCACAAGCCCATCTCCTAAAAGAAAAGACCACTGCTCCCTTCTCAATGCAGTGGTCTATCCTCTGAAACATCAAAAAAGCCATCCAGGTGAGGATGGCTTGGATGCTATATCTAAAAGAGGTTCCATCTCCCCAGCACGTAAGAAGGCCGTCTGACTAGCCGAACTTCCCGGAGGAGATCAACCCCCCAAAGACCGGATCTGCCGAGCCCTCCGACAGAGCCATTCCAGGGAGTCTAAGAACCTCCAGGAATCAATTAATCCTGATACCCATCCCAAGACCTCTTTTCGATTTCTAGGTAGGAAAGAACTTGCTCTTGTTGTAAATGGTAAGGATAGCTCCGAGCAAAGTCAAGTTCAGAACCTTGAAGTGACCGCGGGGCAGATGGGACTCGAATTTCTTTGACTGTCTTGCACATTCATATGAACCCACACGCCTTGGCCGGTGTCAATTCCGTAAGGGGACCTCTTTTGGCACCGTCGGATACCGATTTGATGCGGCGCACCACTGAGCGGGATTCAGAGGCCTTCTCGCTCCTGTTCGATCGATACCAAGCTCAGGTGATCGAGCACTTGCGTCAAATTCTGCGCGACCCTGACGTCGCAGATGACCTGACGCAGGAGGTGTTCCTGAGGGTATGGACACGCGCGGTGCAATGGTCAGGCCAGGGGCCTTTCAGGGCATGGCTGTTTCGGATCGCGAAGAACCTGGCGATGAATCATTTAAGGAGCAAAGGCCGTCGGCGCGAACAGCCGCTGGAGATACCGACGCTTCACGACGACGATGATGAGGAAAGACCGGTCCCTGGCTGGATGATCGACAGGGCATCGCTGGGACCGGATGTGGAGGTCGAGCGGTCGGAGCAGCGGCGTATGTTACAGCAGTTGATCAACGATTTACCCGAGGAGAAACGAGAGGTGTTCCAAATGGTGCACGACGGTGAGCTGGCCCTGAATGAGGTTGCCGGACGATTGGAGATTCCGGAAGGGACCGTCAAATCACGTCTGTTTCACGCTCGCAAACGACTTGCGGAAGGATGGACAAAGATTTCGGGGTCTTCCTAGCGTTTTGACATCAAGAAACGATCGAGATTGGAGGAATGAGATGACCATTTCCGTGAGAGCGCCCTGGCACAAGGCCTCGTGGGATGCGTTCATTCAGGATGGATTGCCTAGCCTCCTGGGCGATCGATTGCCGCTGGCCGGGTATCGCGTGGAAGCAGATGGGACGTATGCCTGTCGCCTGCACCTTGAGCTGCTGAATGGGGTGGCTGTGACATTCGAGGAAGTGCCTCAACCGGATGAATGGGGCAGTTTCGAGATCGGCGGATTGTTTCGAACCGTGATTCCGGTCCCGACGGAGTTGAATCTGGAGAAGGCCGAGATTCGCTGTGTGGGCGAACAGCTGCTCGATTTTCTGGCTGAAAGGTTGACGGATTTCCCTCCGGGACTGGACGATGCGGAATCGGTAAGGACGTGGATGCCGCTGGGGGACTGGATTCGGGAATTCTTCGAGCACCAATCTACATCTCAGTATCTGCAGAGAGCGAATTGGCTGGACATGCACACCCATCTCCGGCGGATCACGCTCATCCCCGTCCTTGGTCAAGCCAGGGATGCGACCAATCTATTGGATGCCTCACACGAGGGCCGTGTCTGTCCGTATTGCACGGCGGAAGGGCCGAACATCAATCGGATTCTGGAGGTTGCGCAGGGGGCCGCGATCCGGGACGGCAAGCTGGTAATCGAAGACGAAGCACCCGAGAAGCGGTTGGGGTTAGGAGCCTCCATGGTGCCCTTTCTGGAGCACGATGATACGAACCGAGCATTGATGGGCGTGAACATGATGCGGCAATGGGTGGGGCCGCCCTCACCCGATATGCCGCGAGACGACCTGGAGGCCTGGAACGACTACACGAGAGGCGCCGACTTTCGAGCTTGGAAGGAGTTTCAAGCGCAATACGACGGGGCAGAACCGGAATCTGAGCCCGCGCTCGTGCAGACTGGATTAGAGCCGGATTATCCCTACTTCTGGACAGGCTACAATCTACTCACGGCGTTTATGGCCTGGAACGGCGATACGCACGAAGATGCCATTGTGATCAGTGAATCGGCTGCGAATCGTATGATGCTGCCAAACCGGATCGCGGTCGGAGACAAGATCAGCAATCGCCACGGCACGAAGGGGGTTGTGTCTCGGATCCTGCCGGATGCCGAGATGCCGGCCTTGCAGGATGGAACTGCCGTGGAGCTGATTGTGAGCGTGTGCAGCCTGCCTTCACGGATGAATATCGGGCAGGTTCGTGAGGCGGTCGTCGGACGGATCGCGAAGGTCGAGGGCCAGCCGGTGATTGTGCCGCCGTTCTGTGCTCCAAGAGACGAGGAGATTCAAAGACGATTGAAGGCGAATGGTCTGCCCGAGGAGGGAATGGAACTGTTGAAGGTAGGCGGTGAAGCGCTGAAGCGTCGAACGACAGCGGGATGGGTCTATTGGGGGCGCACGGAACATTTGGCCGCGCTGAAGATTCGCGCGGGGACACGAATCGGAGAGCAAGCTCAGTCACTGGGCGAGATGGAATTTCTTGCGCTGAAAGAGGGGGGGGCTGCTGAAGTGATCCGGGATCTTTTCAACACCTGTTCCGTGGACCGGAAGGATGCCGATACCCTGGCCGATCGTTTGGCCGAAGGGCATGTGAGTCAAGTCGATCCCCCTGCGCCGGTGTTTTCGCGATTGACGGAGCGGTTGGCTTCTGACGGTGTGGTCGTCTCGCTGAATGAGAAAGGTGCCACATTCTCGGTAAAACCGGAAGGTACGCTGAAGCTGGCCCGTCCCGTGCCCCACCCCTGGTTGTCCGCACACCCACTGACCCACGTCGGCGAAAGCGATTCCAGTGCAAATGCGTCTTTAAGGGAGGCGAATGATCGTTTGGCTCAGATGATCGAGAACGATGCGCCCGACGTGCTTATCGAACGGGCTGCAGATACGCTGTCGGATCGTGTTAAGGCTTTTTATAACGAACTGCTGTCACCAGAAGACCTTCGGTTTCAGAGTCAGGCGCTGTTCAGCGGCCGCGCTGTCGCTGCGCCGGGTCCAGGAATGCGCTTCGATCGAGTGGGTTTGCCTGAAGAGATGGCCTGGACGCTGTTCGGCCCGTTTGCCGCACGCAAAGTGGGCACGTCCGAGGTGGAGAAACGCTCGAAAAAGGCAGAGAAGGCGCTGGATGAAACGTTGTCGCAGATGTGGGCGATTCTGTTTCGTATTCCGGCCATATCTCCCACGTGCTTTGTCGCCTGCCGACCCGAACGAGCGGAGGGGGATGCGATTCGAGTCCCGCCGGCGATCTGCAAGATGATGGATCTGGATTTTGACGGCGATCAGGTCGCAGTCTTCGTGCCCGTCACGGAGGCGGGGCAGCAGTCGGCCAGAGACGCTCTAACCGCAGCCGCTCATTTGAAGCGAGACCCGAGCTTGATTGCGCGCAGTAGAATGCATCCGATGAGCGATGCCCTGTTCGGACTCGCTCACTTGAGCACAACGGAAGAGGGACGCAAGCAGATCGAGGCGATCGCCGCTGAGCCGATTGAGATACAGGGAGAGTTCATCGACAAAAACACCATCATTACCCTGATGGCACAAGTGATGGCAAGAGACGGGGCAGAAGCAGCACTGGACCTTTCCGAGCGATTATGGCAGAAAGGGTTTGAGGCCGCCAGCGGAACGGGTGGGTCGATGAGCGCCTTTGTTGGCTCACGGCTCAGTCTTCCAGAGCCTCCGAAAGGAGACGATCTGGATGCCTGGGAGGCCTATCCGGATGAAGTGGTCGCGGAACTTTCGGCGTTCAGGTCGTTTGAAGATGACGCTTTCGGCGTCCTCGCCATGCTGTGTGCATCTGGTGCTCGCGGTAGCTGGCAACAGTTGAGGCAGACCGTTGCCCCCCAGGGCGCGGCGCGGACAGTAACGGGCGGATTGATCCCGTTGAAGCACGGATTTCGGGAAGGATTGGCGGCTGAGGAGATTCTGACGCGAACGATTGGCGCTAGATGGGGGTTGGCCAACATGCTGGTGGAGATGGCGGAGATCAATCGCGACCTGGAGACACAGAGTGCGCCTGGCGGCTATCACGTGTTGGCGCGCGCACGGCGGTCCGAAAATCCGGGGGTGGTGTTCGCCCGAGCAGCCCATAAGAGCGAAATTGATCCACTCACGGATGAATACAGCCGGTTATTTGTGGGACTAGAGGTAGAGAATTAGCCAGTAAGCCGAGAAGCCTTTTGCCAAGAGGGGGGCGCTCAGTGAGGCCACCAGATAGATGGAAGGAACGTTCAGAAATTCATCGAAACCCCATCCAGAAGAAGCCCCCCAGGTGAAGACGATATTCAGGGCTTTCTTGAAGCTCGGGCAGATAAGGGCGCTCGAGCGATATCTCAAGATTATGGACGTCAGGAACCGGAAGGGGAAGCCATTCTCATGGCAGGCCCTACACGATATGCTCACCAACGACTTCCATATTGGCGTGGTCCAGAATGGTGACATTCAGATAAAAGGGGAACACGAGCCGATCGGCCGGGTCGTATTTGGGAAGGCGAGGGCGGCCCTTGAAAAGGCAAGTAAGTGTAAGAAGAGGCGATTAGTTCAACCTCCTCGGGCAAGGTCTGAGCGAAGGACACGCCCCGATACAGTCGACAACGTTCTGAAGAGCTACGAGTACCCCGATTACAGCGGTGGGAGATTGCGGGGCGAAACGACGAAATAAAGCGTGATTGACTCAGATCTCCCCTCTGCCCCTTCTGTTTTGCCAGACAGTAGGGGTTCTGTTATGTCATTTATCCTCCATCTTCTTCTGAACGCCTCGCTCTATGGATTAGGAATTTCGATCTTCAATTAGCACATTTCTGCAAACCTTTTCGCTTCTAAGTGGGGCTATATTCGTGAAGGCGCCTTTTGTAAGGATTTCTAGATATAACCAATGCAAGAATCGATAAGTAGAACTGTGCTGCGTGCTCAGGCTGGTGACAGCAAGGCCTTCGAGTCCTTGGTTCGTCAGTTCCAAGACCTTGTAGTAGGCTACGCTATCACGGTCCTAGGCGACTTGCACCTTGCTGAAGATGCGGCGCAGGAGGCCTTCTTAGCAGCCTATTTGGACCTCTCAGCACTTCGAGAACCGGCTGCTTTTCCCGGATGGCTTAAGCGGATAACATTGAAGCAATGCGACCGTATTACTCGAAGGAAACGGTTCAATATCGTTCCTCTTGCTGAGACGGATGCTGTAGCCGCTAACAATCTCGATCCCGAACAGAGGTTAATCCGGCAGGAAGTCCATAGCAGGATCCGAATGGAGATCGGCAATCTCCCTGTGCAAGAGCGAGAAGTCATTACTCTCTTTTACATCTCTGAGATCCCGCAGAAAAGCATCGCATCGTTCCTAGACATTCCATTGAGCAGTGTAAAGAACCGGCTTCATGTGGGACGAAAACGATTGAAACAAAGGATGATTAGAATGGTCAAAGAATCGCTTCACGAACGTAGACCTTCCCGAGACGAGGCTTTCGCGGATCGCGTAATGGATATTATCTCTGCAGCAGACAAAGGGGACGTCGGAAAAGTAACTTCGCTTTTGGCAAGAGATCCGTCTCTTGCGACCGCCGAGGGACCGGTGCCTGAGTGGTACCATGAGGATTTCCAGGCGCTACACGTCGCTTGCGGGAAGGGTCACGTGGAGGTGGTCAAGAAGCTCGTCGAAAGCGGGGCAGATGTAAACGTCAAGGGTAGCGCAGGTCTCACGCCGTTATCGCTGGCGATCATAGCGGGAAACTCCGAACTGATCGACTACCTCATCGAGAAGGGTGCGGAGATAGACATCTGTGCTGCAGCACAAATGGGCGACTTTGATCGGGTAAAGGCTTTCCTAGACGCTGACCCCAATGCTGTTAATACGAAAGGCCCTGAAGGTGCTCGGCCACTTCACTACGCTAAAACGACTGAGATAGCGAAGCTTCTCATCGAGCGAGGTGCAGACGTCAACGCTCGCGATGAGTTTCACAAACGCACACCCCTCTTTTGGAAAGCAGGGGATCGTGCGATGGTAGATCTACTTTTGGGGAATGGCGCGGTTGTTGACGACATTTTCACAGCTACTCTTATTGGCGACCTCCAAGCGGTCAAGCTGTTTATCAAATCTGACCCGTCACTCATCCAAGCACGTCCTCACGACAAGGACATGTATGCCGGCGGCACGCCTCTTCATATTGCCACAGTAAACGGTCATGACGAAATCGTAAAGTTCTTGGTGGAATGCGACGCGGACTTGACCCTCAAGGACGGTTCCCATGATAGCACCCCGAAGGGTTGGGCGTTATACTTTGGCCAGAAGGAAACAGCCAAGCTGCTTGAGGAACTTGCAGTGAATTCTTAGCGATAGATGGGACAATTGGACAGGCAAGTTCTAGATGCCGGTGATATTATGTAAGAGAACCTGCGACAGCAGGTTGGGCCGAAGCCCGTTAGGCGTCATTATCGAATGAGAAGTAATGTCTACCCAGACCGCAAGAAGCAGATTCCGGCTACCTAAGCCCTTAGTTGATATATCGCCCCAAAAACTGGCGAGGGCGACTGAAGTGAACTGCGAACAATTCGCCATCCATACTGCGCGGTCTGTAGGTGGGCAAGTTCATAAAGAATCTGATACTACCTGGGTATTATCGACACAACCAGGAGGAGCCAACCAGATTGTATCGCCTCGATTCAAGCGTGAGACAGCGGAACAGCGCCTCGATGAAATACTCAGATGCTATGCTGAGGCGGAGCAGTTCCTGAATATCATGTTAGGTCCGAGTACGCGGCCCCACAATATAGAGGATTGTTTGAGAAGTTATGGGCTCCATTGTTACTCGCGTTCATCGCCGATGATTTGTGACTTGAGTCGTCTTGCAATGGACCACAACCTCCCAAAGAAGCTCAAGGTTGGTGTCCAGAACGAATTTGAAATCTTTGAGCACTATGAACATCCGGATATAGGTCGAATATCGACGCCTCTTCGGAGGGCTCGCCTTCAAAGTTTTAAAATGATGGCAGCTCAAAAGCCCCGACGGATTTGGCATTTTGTTGCCTCTATGGGAGGCGAGCCATTGGGGGTCGCTACGCTGTGTATCGGTGGCGGGGTTGCTGGTTTGTACGGGGTCGGGGTCGTAAAGAGGGCACGACGCCAAGGTATAGGAACCGCTGTGACCTTTGCCGCATGTTCTTTCGCTTATGAATTGGGCTATCACATTGCGACACTATTCGCTTCCGGCCAAGGGAAGTATCTGTATCCCCATCTCGGCTTCGAGTTTGTAGGTACATTCAGTCACTGGTCGTATTCTAGGATGCAACAACGCAAGCAGAGAACCACCTCGTAAGCAGAAACACCTCGCTTCGACAAGCTGGCGATCATCGATCACGGGCGTTTCCTTTCAGTGCACTTGCACTATAATGCGTAAGACCGGGCCCAATATAACGCCGAGGCTCCGAAATCCTACCCGTCCTGAGAAAAATCTTGACTCTACACAATTTTTGTCGATTATTGTACGTATACCGTAACCGATCAATCCAAAGGAGATTCTGACTGATGATAACTCGCCGTAAACCCCGTTTGTCTTCGATAGCATTGATGAACGGAGCCAAGGGATTCAATCCTGATTCCAACCCCAATAATTATGGCATCCAATGGCGGGATCTTGTATTGCCCTGAGCAGATAACCTACACGCAAACAATAACCCGCCGTTGAGCCAATCAACAGCGGGTTTTTTCTTTTTCAGAACATTGCCCCCTAAGGAGATCAACTGAAATGATCAGGATCCATTCAATTGCTTCTCAACTTATCGTGAAGGAGCCGATCGTGACCAAAGTCTACCTGAATCTGAATCCCAATCCGAACGACGATAATAATCCCATCCAACGGCGGGCAGGACCGTGGTTTGGCAGTTAATAACCCCGCGTTCAATTTCAGAGCCCGTCGTTGATGCATTGCGACGGGCTTTTTCTTTTTTCTCTCAGATAGGAGGATACTACTGTGGAACGCACTTTAATCTCTGAGCTGCCTAGTAAGGCTGGTCATACCGTTACAGTGCAGGGGTGGGTTCAGACCATCCGTGACCAGAAGCACATGATCTTTCTCATCTTGCGAGACCACACAGGTTGTGCACAGGCTGTGATAGAAAAGGAGGGAAATCCCTCTCTAGCAGAACATGCGTCTGACCTCACTCGCGAGTCCGCCGTGATTGTGACAGGAGAGTTGGTAGAAAACCCGCAGGTGAAGCTTGGAGGAATCGAACTTTGCCTGACCGGTCTTCAGATAGAGAACCTGGCGGTGTCTCCTCTACCGATAGATCCTTTTGCCACACCACTCCCTGGTCAGGATCTAAGGCTCGACTGGCGCTACCTCGATCTGCGGCGTCCGGAGAACCATCTTCTGTTCCGAGTGCAGACCACACTTGAACAAGCGATGCGGGACTTCTGGATCAGGGAGGGTTTCATCGAGATCCATACCCCCAAGCTGATGGGTAGCCCTAGTGAGTCAGGTTCCGAGCTTTTCGGACTTGAGTATTTTAAGAAACGGGCATACCTGGCTCAGTCGCCGCAGTTCTACAAGCAGATGGCCATTGCTGGGGGCCTGGATCGGGTTTTCGAAGTCGCACCCGTCTTTCGGGCAGACCCATCATTCACTTCGCGGCACACCACCGAGTTCACAAGCGTGGACGTGGAAATCGGCTGGATCGAGTCTCACGAGGATGTGATGGCCTTCGAGGAAAGGTGGCTGTCGTATGCGCTTCAGACTGTTAGCGAGAAACATGGGCATGAAATCGCTAATCTCTTTGGTTTGGAGATGATTGTCCCTTCTGTTCCCTTTCCGCGGGTCACCTTGAGTGAGGCCATCGGCTATCTTGAACAGGAAGGCTACGAGGTGCCCTACTCGGGTGAGCTAGATCCTCAAGGAGAAAGGCTATTAGGGGAGCACGTGCACGGCAGGTTCGGCCATGAGTTTGTATTTGTGACCGACTATCCAGTATCGGTACGTCCCTTCTACCACATGCGATACGAGGAAGCATCGCACATCACGAAAAGCTACGATCTTCTCTGGAAGGGTCTTGAGATCACCACAGGCGCCCAGCGAGAACACCGCTTGGAGCGGTTAGTAGTTCAGGCCCGAGAAACTGGCATGAGCCTCGACTCCATCCAGTTCTACCTAGACTTTTTCAAGTGCGGGTGCCCTCCTCACGGCGGCTTCGGTTTGGGTCTCTCCCGCCTCCTCATGGTCTTGCTCGATCGTCCCAACATACGGGAGACCACGTTCCTGCCACGTACTCCTAACAGGCTCCATCCTTGAAATGATAGGTCCGGGAAGCCTGCGCCACCACTTCATACTGTTGAGGGCGATCCGGGCAAAATGTAGTTTTGAACTTTTTGCTTGACACCCGAAATTTATACGCTATTTTATTAGCGTTAAATCGCTAGAAATTTAGCGGATAGGCGACCCTTTCCGTGGAACCGAAGCGGAATCATTGGCCCATCAACCATTCCTGTCTTGCTTAGAGCCGGGCGACAAGCCCTTTTTGGAGGTTGGAGGAGTGTATGGCGAGATCACGTCTGGATGGACTGACTCCCCGGGAGATGCAGATTATGCAGGTTGTCTGGGACGAAGGGGAAGCGAGTGTCGAGCAGGTTCAGAAGACCCTCCCTGATCCGCTCGTGGATTCCACGATTCGGACTATGCTGCAGATCATGGAGGATAAGAAGTATGTGGCAAGCCGGAAGCAGGGGCGCGCGAACATCTACAGCGCCCTGATCAAACGCGAGGAAGTCCAGAAGTCTGCCGTGAAGCAGATGATCCAGCGCGTTTTTGGCGGGTCCGGGGAAATGCTTCTTGCACGTCTGGTTGAAGACGAGCAGGTGGATTTGGATGAACTCGAGCAGATTCAAAAAAGACTGGAGCAGCGAAAGAAGGAGCAGGAGTCATGACAGAGCTATGGTTCGATCTCACGGAAACTGTTGGGCTTTTTCTGCTGGATACTACAATCAAAGCAACGGTCCTGGTCGCACTCGTCCTCCTGGCAGTCCGACTGTGTAGCGCGAATCGGGCTGCGTGGCGGAACTTGCTGTTGAACCTCGGCATGGTGGGTCTGTTGTTGATCCCGCTGGCTGCTGGGTTGATGCCCTCACTGCGTCTCCCCATCCTCCCAAAGCCGTCGTCGGTTCTCGTTCTGAAGGCCTTCACAGAACTGTCAGGTGTAAATGATGAAGCGCCCGCTGCCCTGAGTCAAAACAAGATGGAGACGACCGTCTCGCCTGCGACCAGGCCGATGCGGCCGTCAGACCGGAATCTTCAATCTCCTGCGTTGTCGACAAGAGCCTACCCTCCGTCTGCTCGGAATGTCCCGGCATCTTCGGTTGTTGCCGCTGATCGATTACCGATTGTTCTGGCTGTTGGTGTGTCAATCTACCTGGCAGGTCTAGTGGTGATGCTGATTCGGTTAGTCGGAGCAGTGTTGTATGTCTTCACCCTAAGAAGGTCCCTGACCGATCTCAATGATTCGTCTCTCAAACTTCGAATGGATAAGATAAAGCAGCGGCTTGGCATCAGACGCAAAGTAGCGTTAGCAAGCAGCGATCGAATCGGGAGCCCCACGCAGATCGGGATTTTGGACCCGATCATTGTGATTCCAGAGAATCTAATCGAGAAGAAAGCCCTTGATGTGATTTTCATTCACGAGCTAGTTCATGTCCGCCGCCTTGACTGCCTTTTCAAGTTCATCTCCTCACTCTCGCTGGCGTTTTATTGGTTCCATCCACTCGTGTGGATAGCCAGTCGTCGCCTGTCCGTAGCGCAGGAACAGGCTTGCGACGACTGGTCGATCGTGACCACGGGCGATTCAGATAGTTACGCGGGTGTCTTGTTGGATGTAACTTCCGCGATGCAGCCAATCCCAGCCGTTTCGATGGGTATGGATATGGCCAGGCAGGGCGGTGTGATGGATCGCATCGACCGGATTGTGAGCATCGGAAAACGCGTCTCTCCGCATATCAGCCGCGGCATGTGGATCTCGGTCGCAGCTGCCGTGGTGCTCGCGGCAGTGACCCTTGGAACGGTCAAGGCGACCGTTTTCGGAAATAGGGGGACTGATTCGGTTTCGTTAAGCGCGAGCATCGATACCGCGATTCAGGAGATGGGAGGCCTGCTCCTGCCTCTATTTGCCAAAGACGGCAGCGTCTGGGGCCGGTCTTCGATGCATGGAGAGATCATCCGATTCGACGGTAAAGAGAAGACGACCTACGGTCCTGCGGACGGCTTGATGGATGGATGGACTACATCCATGCTCCAGGCCGAGGACGGAACATTGTGGTTTTCGGGAAGCCACGAGGCGGGAACCAATCCTGCGCTCGCGCGCTACGATGGAAAGGACTGGGAGATCACCACCCACGACAGGAGCATCGGGCCTGCCGTGTACGCACTGTGCTTCGACAGCAAAGAGAACATATGGATGAGGGCGCACCCGGTCGGAGATGAGGGTCACGGCGTCACACGTTTTGATGGAAAGAACTGGCGAAACTTTCGAGTGGAGGACGGGCTTTCGCACAACCGCGTCTACAGCGCCGCAGACGGGAGGGATGGATCGGTCTGGGTTGGGACACGGTTGGGGATCAGCCGCTTCGATGGAAAACAGTGGACCTCCTACACTCGAGAGGACGGGTTGGGTGGCAAAAAGACCTACGAGATCCTCGTCGCTCAGGACGGAAAGGTCTGGGGGACGCACTCGTACCGCAACGGAATCTCCGTGTTTGATGGAGCGTCCTGGAAGACGTTGAACGAGGTTCACGGCCTGCCGGCAGGCGGGGCTTCAGCCATCTGCCAAATAAAGGACGGCACGATCTGGATGGGCACATCTTACCACCATCACGGCCTCGAAAGCCGTGGCGGTCTGTTGCGCTATCAGGACGGTGGGTGGCTGCTCATCACGAGTGAGGATGGTCTACCCGCAGGACACGTCAACGGTATCAGAGAGTTGAATGACGGCAGGCTTCTGCTGGGTGTCAGATACGTCGGGTGGGTTCCCTATCGACCCAGTCTGGACAACCTGGGCAGCGTTTCGGGCAGGGTGACTCGCGAAGATGGATCGCCCTGGCCCGGTGCGGGCATCCGCGTCGAGGATGAAGAGGGATGGGCGAGGTCGGGCGCGACCACGTCGATTGATGGCAGCTTCCGCGCCCCGGTCTTTCCCGGACAGATCAGAGTTTCAGTCGTGTACGGCGAGGGCGTGGAGCCCTTGGAATTCGCAGTCGAGGCGGGTGAGTCGATCAAGGGACTCCGGTTTGTCCCGACAAGGATCAGGCGGGGCGACGCGGTTCTCACGACTCGACTGGGTGGCCCCGGCGGGAACAAACCTATGGACGAGATAAAAGAGATCTCGATCGCCAAAGGTAAGGTCTATGCCTTCGTGAACTGGGGTGTTCCCAGAGAAGAGGCGGACATCGCTTGCAAGATCTACGACGGCGCAGGAAGGTTAGTCGCCGAGCACGATCTTCAAGGTGAGCGTTGGCCGAAAGAGACGATCTTTGAGTATGAATTCGACCGGTCGTTGGACAAACCCGGAAAGTGGAGATTCGAAGTCTATCTCGATGGTAAGAAGGACATAGAGAAGACCCTTACGGTTCTCAGCGCACCGCGTGATCCTGTGGGCGAACGCAAGAAGCCGGTGGTTGTCGAGAAGAAGGAGATAGAGGTCCTGCTTCCTGATTTGACCGGGTTGGACGGTATCGGAGTGAGTATAGTCGGGTCCCACAGGGAACCGAGGGAAAAGCTGAAACTTCCCGCTACCGATCGCCCCGCCTATTTCTACGAAACGGGTCACCGGCCCGCAGTTGGAGAAGATCGCATTATTTCCGTGATGGTGATTCCACAAAAGGATGGGGATCGGTTCTATGTCGATCTGAACAACGACGAGGACCTTACGAACGACGGAAGTCCGGGATTCTTTCCGCGCGATGAGAACGATTTTGTGATCTGGCTAGCTGACAGAGAAGATCCGAAACAGAAGACGGCGAGGCTCTGGCAGCGGAGACCACATCTTAGACACCTTCCAGATGACCATCCTTCTAACAAGAGAATATCAGAGATGCTGGCTTCGTACATAGACACAGTTAGTGGAGATCTGCTTGCAGGTCCAGCGGGGTTCTGGAAGAGACTTTACCCTGACTTCACCGGCGAGGTTGGGACGTACTACTTCCGGGGCGATCTCTCCATGCGTCGAGGCCGGGTTACGGTTAATCAGTCCGACTACGAGATCGGGCTGTGGGATCTCAGCGGAAATGGACTTTACAACGATGAGGGGGACTTCCTCATCATCGACCTAGATCGCGAAGGCGGCTTGAAGCGTTGGGCCAGGGGTCCGTCACTGGAACCCACGGAGGTAGAAGTGTTTAAGCTGAACGACGTCTTCACGATTGGGGAAGAGAACTACAAACTTTCGTTCGTTCATCCATATGGTGAGAGGATGACCCTTAGCAAGACGGGCGAGGCGCCGACGTTCTATCATCAAAAGGAGATGGCAGAACGAGATTCAGTCAGGCGGGAAGCGCGAAGTAAGGTGCCGAGTCCCGTCCAGGAAACTGGACAGATTCCCGCGTCTTTCTGGGAAGGCCACTACGAGTCCATCTCCGGTGAGACTGTCGACTTAGAATCCCTGCGAGGTCAGTATGCTTTGCTAAATTTCTGGGGCGAGTGGTGCCCACCCTGTATTCAGGAGATACCCTCCCTGGTGATAATGAATCGGAAGATCCGGAAGGATAAGCTGAAGATGGTGAGTTTTGTGAAGGTCAACAAACTCCCCGATGCCAAGCGGGTGGTCGAGAGGTTCGAAATGGACTGGCCTCAAGTATTGGCAGATTCGACACTGATCGGAGCCCTCAAAGTCAAGAGCTGGCCGACGAATATCCTTGTTCTCAAAGACGGGACGTATCTACAGACAGGGCGGATCAGTGAAGCTTTCCTGGAAAAGCATATCCAGTGATCGCGTATCAGCGTTACACAGCAAGGGTGATGTTCGAGCAGGGCTGGTCGTCCAAAAAAGAGAAAAACCTTGACTCCAAAGGGTGCCTGTTTATATATTCTCACCAGTTGGATGCACACTACTAATGAACAGAAGAGGTAAAATCTAATGATCACCCGCCGAACTTCATGCTTCACAATCGCACTAACTAAGGGACCTGCCCATTCGCATCAGAGGGTAGAAGCCTACGCCGTTATTAACTGGCATTCCCTTAAGATGGAGCGGCGGGATCGTTTGTGGCCTTGAGCAAGACAACTTGCGCCAGAACCTGAACCCGCCGTTGAGACCTCTCGACAGCGGGTTTTTCTTTTACCCAAAATTCCGTCGTCATACAAGAAATTGCAGAAAGGAGTCCAGGATGCAGACCTTCAGAGATGTATTGAGCCGGAAGGAGGAGCTAAGCCACTTAAAAAGTGGCGTCCGGAGGAGACCGAGACGAGGCAGGTGATCCAAGCGGAGCCTCAGGAAGACTAGACAAATCAAGAAATGAAGCCGCTTAACTGAGATACCTAGGAGAATTTTGCGTTCCTGGAGAAATGACATGGGAGAATTGTTCGTTACCGAGTCAGATATTGAAAGTGGACTTTCTCAAGTTCTTCAGTCTCCAGAGGATCGGGGAACGCTGGAAGCCATACTCATTCGTCCAAAAGAGGGCGAACGCGAATTACTCGAGAGCGCCTATCTGTCCCCAGAAGAAGGAATTCAAGGTGATAGGTGGACTACCTCCAGTAAGTATGGCACTCGTAACCAGGTCTCTCTCATAAACGTGCGCATGCTCGACCTCATAACTGTAACTAAAGAGAGATGGTCCCTGGCAGGGGATAATCTGATTGTTGATTTAGATCTCAGAGAAGAGAATTTGCCTGCAGGGCAATTGCTCGCTATTGATGATGTAATTCTGGAAGTCACCGATTTGGCGCACAATGGTTGCAGGAAGTTCCTAGCGCGTTATGGAAAGGAAGCCTCTAACTTCGTCAACGCGGCCGATAGACAAGGATTGCACTTACGAGGGGTATATGCGAGAATCTTGAAGGGTGGGAATATCAATGTAGGGAGTATCATTTCCAAGGCTGTTGCAGAAAGTCGGCCCCACGATCAAATGAACGAAAGTCCGACATGTTGCAAACATTCAGCAGGGGAGTTCCATGTCAGTGACTCGTTACAGTGACTATGACCCTTTTGCCAAAGTGTATAACCGGCATTGGAGCTTCTTTGCAACCAAAGCGTATGCGATCGCAGATCACCTGGTGCTGAGACATCTGCCCAGGAATTGTGCTGTGCTTGACCTCTGCTGCGGCACAGGGCAGCTGGCCGCAAGACTGGTAGAGCAGGGATACAAGATAACGGGGATCGATGGCTCTGAGCAGATGATTGAGATTGCGCGCAAGAAGGCACCAGATGCAGAGTTTCTTGTCTCAGACGCCCGTGAGTTCTCTGTGCCCAAGAAATTCAATGCCGCCTTCTCAACCTTTGACAGCTTGAACCATGTCATGACTTTGGAGGAGTTAGAGAGGGTTTTCCGAAGCGTATACGAAGCCCTCGAAGGTGGGGGATACTTCGAGTTCGATTTGAACATGGAGGACGCTTACCTGGCCAGGTGGGGCGGATCGCGTGGCCATGTCGAAGATGACCACGTGTTTGTGGTACGTACAAGCAGGGATGAAAAGCAACGGATTGGGAAGACTGAATTTACGATCTTTGAACTGGATCGAGGAAATTGGAACCGGAGCGATTCAACCCTGCTCCAGAGATGGTATTCAGAGAGCGAGGTGAAATCAGCGTTTCAGAAGGCAGGCTTTGATGCGATTCTGACGTTTGATGGGAAGGATCCGATTGCAGAAGGACTCTCAAGGCACGAGGGCAGGATGTTTTTTGTAGCCAGGAAGCCGTGAACGGTAATCCAAGGAAAGAATATGGCCAAAGAGATCATGCTCTATCAGGTTGATGCATTTGCAGAGACCAAATTCAAGGGGAATCCGGCGGGGGTGTGCGTGTTGCCTGGGCCTGCCGATGAGCAATGGATGCAGCAAATTGCCGGAGAAATGAATCTGTCAGAGACAGCGTTCGTGATCCCCAAAGTAGATCGGTATGCCATCAGGTATTTCACTCCTGAAACTGAAGTCCCATTGTGCGGCCACGCTACTCTGGCCTCGGCGCATATCCTGTACGAATCGGCCATTGTGCAGGAAGGTTCCGAAATCCTGTTTGAAGCGCCAAACGATCTGCTGAAGGTGAGAAAACAAGATGACTGGATTGCGATGAAGTTCCCAAAGGATGAGATTACCTGCGTAACAGATGCTGGTGGGTTGTTGGACGAATTGCGAATAGATCGCTGCGAGGAGATTTTTAGGAGCAGATTCGATTACCACATCGTTCTGTTGAACGATCCAGCAGGAATACGCGACCTCAGTCCCGATCTCTCTCGGATGAAGAGAAATGGACACAGCTGCGTCGTGACCGCGAAGTCTGATGAGAACAGAATCGATTTCGTTTCGAGATTCTTTGCACCGCCCGTAGGAATCGACGAAGATCCGGTGACTGGCATTGCTCATTCGACACTTGGGCAATATTGGGCAGATAGACTTGGCAGGAAGGAGCTAACGGGGAAGCAGATATCGAGGAGGACTGGTTTGGTCCGGGTACAGGTTGATAAGGACTTCAATGTGATCATGGGCAAGGCGATTACGGTGTTCAAAGTTATTGTCGTGTAACCACCTCTTGTTTCTGCGCTCTTACAGGGCCGATTCCTATGCCAGAAGCTGAGACTGTCAAAAGGACCGAAACGCTAGCGACTGTCGAGTCGCTGAAGGCCGATCTACATGCGCTGGGTGTACAGCCAGACATGGTGCTCCTGGTGCATTCTTCCTTGAGTTCCATCGGGTGGGTCTGTGGCGGGGCTGTAGCAGTGATTCTGGCTCTTGAAGAGGCTTTAGGATCGACCGGAACTTTAGTTATGCCAGCACACTCAACGGATTTGACCGAACCGAGCAGATGGGAGAACCCTCCAGTTCCGGAGTCCTGGTGGGAGGTTATCCGTCAGAGCATGCCGGCATTCGATCCTGATTTTACTCCAACTCGAGCCATAGGTGCGATACCAGAGACCTTTCGAAAGCAGCCAGGCGTACTTCGAAGCGCACACCCACACCACTCCTTCTGTGCCTGGGGCGAATATGCGGGACGAATAACAGGAGATCATCCTTTGCCCAACGGTTTGGGCGAGGGATCCCCTTTGGCGCGAATCTATGAACTCGACGGGTGTGTCCTGCTCCTGGGTGTGGATCACGCCAGGAACACCTCTATGCACTTGGCGGAATATCGCTCCACATACCCGTCGAAGAAGGTGCTGGAGGAGGGCGCACCGGTCTGGATGGACGGCAAGAGGCAGTGGACGACATTCGAAGAGATCGATCTCGATAGTTCCGACTTCGCGCAGATTGGAGAGGACTTTGTGCGAACCGATGGTAGGGAAGTGGTTCTTAGTGGCCGAGTTGGTCAAGCTGATTGCCAACATATACCTCAGCCTCAGTTGGTCGATTTCGCAGCCGGCTGGATGGAAAAGAACAGGTCATAGGATCAAGTTTCGCACAGTCGCCGGCTCATAACAGCAGACAGTAGGGGTCAGGAATGACACAATGGTTTGAAGATGAATCCTTCTGGATCGAAACATATCCTTTCATATTTCCTGAAAGCAAGTTTCAAGCGGCAGAGGAGCTGGTCGACAAGCTGCTGGAGTTGGTCAATCTAAGCTCTGGATCGGTTCTCGACTTGTGCTGCGGTCCCGGTCGGTTCTGCATCCCTTTCGCACGACGTGAATTCCGTGTCACTGGAGTGGATAGAACTCCCTTTCTGCTGAACAAAGCCAAAACGAGGGCAGCGGATGAGGGGCTAGATATCGAGTGGGTCCAGGAGGACATGCGGGAGTTCCTTCGGCCCAATGCATTCGACCTTGTACTGAACTCTTACACATCATTCGGATACTTCGATGACAAAGCAGAAGACCTCAAAGTGCTTCAGAACGTCTTGGCGAATCTCGTGCCCGGGGGCGCCGTCGTGATCGATATCATTGGGAAGGAACGATTGGCGAAGATATTTCTGTCCACGACGTCTGAGAAGCTGGATGACGGGACTCTGATGGTGTACCGCCGTGAGATCTTTGACGAATGGACTCGGATCCGAAACGAGTGGACGATGGTCAAGGGCTCGGAAGTGTTAAGCTTCAGCTTCCATCACACAATCTATTCCGGCCAAGAGTTGAAGGATAGACTGGCCGATGTGGGCTTTAATGAAGTGAAGCTCTATGGTAACTTCGAGGGCGTCGAATATGGGCGGAAAGCCGACCGCCTGATCGCAGTCGCCAGGAAACCCGTCGACTCAGCGAAGTAAAGACGACAACTGAGCAGCTCAATCGACTGCCTCCTGTGGAGATATGTGTGGACAAGCTGAGACTACATGATGTCACACTTGAGGACGAAGAATTGATCTTGCGTCCGATGACCGAGGCAGACTGGGACTTATTAATGAAATGGAATAGTGATCCAGAAGTGCTCTACTTTTCCGAAGGGGATAATGTCACAGGACGAACCCTCGAGGAAGTTCACAATATCTATCGCTCTGTGTCACAAGCAGCCTTTTGCTTTATTGCGGAGTATGATGGTCGGTCGATCGGGGAGTGCTGGCTTCAGCAAATGAATCTTGAGAGGATCCTTAAAAGCTATCCAGATCTAGACTGTCGTCGAATTGACCTCACGATTGGCGAAAAGGATCTATGGGGGCATGGGATAGGGACGAGAGTCGTTGGTCTACTAAGCGAATTGGGATTTGAAGAGGAACAATCAGACGTGATCTTCGCTTGCGATGTGGCTGATTATAATCCTCGGAGCCTAAAGGCGTTTCAGAAGAACGGATATGAAGTGGACTCAGTAGTGCCGCAACCTCCAGGGCGAAAGGCACGCAGTTGCTATGATCTGATTCTTACTCGAGAGAAATTTGAAAAGGTGAAAAGTGGCCAAAGGATTGCACCAAGTCGGCCTTATAGGGAGTAGATCGTGAAAGACTGGGACTATGACGGCACGTGGTACCATGGGTCGCCTTACAAAGACCTAACCACACTTAAACCGGGTAGTGCTATTACGCAGAATAGGGACGCAGCCCGTGCATTCTCTCATAAACCCACTATCGTTTCTGCTTCCAATTCAGGGGTCAAGCACGATGGCAAGATAGGAGAAGGGTTCCTCTACAAGGTAGCAGAGCGATGATGATGTAGACTGCCCCGATTTTGCCGGCAACGAGGATCGTCTCGAATGGCTCATTAACCGTCCTCTAATCGTGGCGTTTGTTGAGCGCACTGAAATCAGCCCGGAGGAGCGGCTGTGCGATGCCGAGACCGAGGAATTGAGGCGTAAGGCAGCAAGATTGACCGGAGGACAGGGCGATGCCTGAAGGAAATTTCAACGGCCTTAGCGGTAGAAGGCCAAGAGATAGCAAGATGATAAAGGGCATTCATCACGCACAGATCACAATCCCAAGAGGCTTTGAAGAGGAAGCGAGAAGCTTTTATTGTGGAACTCTGCAGCTAAAGGAGTTGGAGAAGCCCGATATTCTGAAAGCACGCGGTGGCCTATGGCTCAAGGTCGGGGATGGGGAAGTCCACATCGGGACAGAGGATGGTGTTGATCGTCAAGCGACAAAAGCGCATCTGGCTTATGAGGTATCGGACCTGGCATTTTGGCGGTCGCGCCTAACTGATGAAGGTGTTGAGATATTCGAATCAGTACCTGTCCCAGGCTTTGAACGCTTCGAATTTCGTGATCCGTTCGGGAATAGAGTGGAGATGATAATTGTGGTTTAACTGTCACCCAAAGGTCAGTTAGGGGGTAAGGGCAACATGAAATTGAAAGAAACGATTGTAGAGGAAATGCAGACCTACTACGGGAAGAGGGCACCCCGCTACGATCAGTCTATGGGGTATGACCAGCCAGAAACGGTCAAGGCTCTCGCTCCCGTGATTAGGGAAGTACAGGACCTGCTGAGGGAGAGGAGGGTTCTTGAAGTCGCCTGCGGCCCCTGCTTCTGGACCGCCCTGGTTAGTAAGGTTGCCGATTCCATTCTTGCCACAGACTATAATGAGTCGGCTTTGGAGCAAGCGCGACGTAAATCCCTAGATTGGGACAAGGTTTCGTTGCAAGCCGTGGATGCGTACGATCTCACATCGGTGAGTGAATCATTTGACGCCGCATTTGCCGTTGACTGGTTTGCACACGTTCCTAAGTCACGCCTTAACGGATTTCTTCAAGGGCTGCACGAGCGACTGAAGCCAAATTCAAGGGTGGTGTTCTGCGATCAGTTGCCCCACAATCACAACATCACCGGCCTATATGATGAGGCAGGAAACCACATACAGACGCGTGAGCTGCGAGATGGGTCACGTTACCGTGTGATCAAGCATTATCTCTCGGATGGGGAGCTAAGGGAAATTATTCGTCCATACTCGAACGAGATCGATATCGTTCGGTTCCCGGATTGTCTGAGAATTGTAGTCAGTTATGTGATCGAATGAGGTGAGCGCTTAGATTTGGTAGGCGTCGCAAGCATACTGGATCCCAATGTTAGAGTACGACCGCACTGACATACCTGCCACCTATGTAAAAGCGAGGCAGCTCCCCGAAGCCACACTGAGGATCTGGCTGGATGCGATTGCAGATCTGATCGTTGGACCGGTGAGGTGTATTGTAGATGTTGGATGTGGGACCGGACGCTTCTCTGATGCCCTTGCCGAAAGGTTCAATGCAAGGCTCATTGGGATCGATCCCTCCTTTAGAATGCTTAGCCAAGCCAGATCGGGTGGAAATAATGTGAGATTTGTCAGAGGAGACACTCACGCTGTCCCCATCAGAGATGATTCATCTGACTTAGTCTTTCTCTCAATGGTGTTCCATCACCTCACTGAGCCGATCGAAGCGACTCGTGAGTGGTTCCGGGTGCTCAGAGCAGGTGGCAAGCTATGTATCCGGAACTCGACCTTGGATCTGCATGATCGCGTGCCGTATCTAAAGTATTTTCCAAGTGCCCGACGTGTGGGAAAGAAAATGCTGCCTGGAAAATCGGAGCTTATCGGGACCATACAAGCGAATGGATTTAGTCTAGTTGACCACACAGTGATCAATCAGGCGTTTGCGGTATCTTTCAGTGAATACAGAGAGAAAATCGCTCAACGGGCTCTGTCGGATCTGGCAAGCATCACTGATTCAGAGTTCGAAGAGGGACTGGAAGCGATGGCCAGAGACGAGGATTTCCAGCCCGACGGGCCGATCCTCGAGCCCGTAGACCTGTTCGTGTTCAAAAAGACTCTGAGAGAGACCTAGATGTCGGGGTGCCTGGTGGACAAGGTTGCGCTCGTAACCGGAGGGAGCTCTGGAATGGGAAGAGCTTCGGCTCTAGCATTTGCCAGGGAGGGAGCAAGGGTCATCATTGGTGACATAGACACTGAAGGCGGAGAAGAGACAGCGCATCTGATCTCGAAATCCGGAACCGATGCGCTGTTCGTGCCAGTCGATGTCTCGAAACGCTCAGATGTAGAAATACTATTCAAGAGCGCCATCGGGATGTTCGGTCGATTAGACTGCGCACACAATAACGCAGGAATCGAAGGCGTTCAAGCCAGCACTCACAAATGTTCAGAGGAGAATTGGGATCAAGTCATTGGCGTCAACCTCAAAGGGGTGTGGCTGTGCATGAAATATGAACTCCAACAGATGCTTGAGCAGGGGAGTGGCGCGGTTGTGAACACCTCCTCGACAATGGGGCTGGTGGGAAATGACCTGGGTTTACCAGCGTATATTGCCAGTAAGCATGGTGTTGTTGGGCTGACCAAGACCGCAGCGTTGGAATTTGCTCAGGCAGGCATTCGGGTCAATGCCGTGTGCCCAGGCACGATTCGGACACCGATGTATGAGCGATTAGGCGAAGTCATTGCAGGCGGTAGTCCCGAAGCGAGAATAGAACTAGAAAGAGATAACATTCGGAAGGAGCCGAGCGGTAGAATAGGGACCCCTGAGGAGGTTGCCGAAGCGGTGGTATGGCTCTGTTCAGACGCAGCCTCCTTTGTTACTGGTCACGCCATGGTCGTAGATGGCGGACTAATTGCACAGTAGCTAAGAGGATTATAAAGGGAAACCACAGTGGAAATCAGGCGGGCCACAGAGAAGGATCTGGATGCTCTTGCTGATCTCAGGCGATGGGTTCACGACATCCACGTTGAGGCACGACCAGACTTTTTCAAGCCTCTTGTGTCCGAAGCCTCAAGGGAGAATTTTGCAGAACGTCTAAAGGATGAGAAATCGGTGATCCTTATTGCAGAAGAGAGCGAATTAGTGGGGTATATGGTTGCCATCGTGAGGGAGAGGCCGGAGAATCAACTCCGGTTTGCTTTCAAGTCGTTGTATATCGAGCAGATTGCTGTGGCTAGAGATTTCCGTCGACGTGGACTCGCGGCTAAGCTTGTAGAAGAAGCGAAGGCGATAGCCAGAGAAAAAGGGATACATCGGTTGGACCTCGAAGTATGGTGCTTCAATCAGGAGGCGCAAAGCCTCTTCAGATCCCAGGGCTTCGAGCCTGAGACTCAGAGGATGCACTTGGATCTATAAGCCAAGGGCAGATTTCTGCAATGGAAGAGACCTGGACCGAACAAGACTCTGAAACTTTCATGGATTTCGGCCGATACTTCGTGCCTGATCGTGAGGAACAAATTGAGACTATTTGTGCTTTGATTCCAGAGTGTGAGGAGCAAATCAACATACTCGATATCTGCTGCGGAGATGGAACCCTGGCAGGAGCTTTACTTGAGAAATTTTCACACTGTAGTGTATGCGGATTCGACGGTTCGCCCGATATGTTGAAACGTGCTGAGGCTAATCTTGCTCAGTATAAAGGCCGATACAAAACGAGGATCTTTGAGCTAGCAGATCGCTCTTGGCGAACCGTTGACTTCTCTGTTAGGGTAGTGGTCTCCTCGCTAGGCATTCATCATTTGGATGGAGAGCAGAAGAAGCAGCTCTTTCAAGACATTTGCAGAGTTCTGGATCCGGGAGGCGATTTTCTGATTGCAGACTTGATTCAGCCCGTCGATAAAACTGCAATCGAATACGCAGCAAAGGCCTGGGATGACGCTGTGCTTGAGCGCGCCCTTAGGTTTGACGGCGATCAGAAGGCCTTCGACGCTTTTAGGAAAATGAAATGGAATTTCTATCGGTATCCCGATCCCGTTGATAAGCCCTCCAGTCTGCTCGATCAGCTGAAGTGGCTGGAGGAAGCAGGGTTCGAGAATGTTGACGTCTATTGGATGAAGGCCGGTCACGCGATATTTGGCGGTACAAAGGAACAGGATGGATGGTGATGTCTCTTGTTGGTCATGGATGCGTATTCTTTGATTTAGATAACACTCTGGTAGACAGAGAGGGCACCTTAGTGGCATTTGCGGAAGTCTTCTACGATCACTTCTCGCACCTCTTTGATTCGACTGACTATGAGGAAGTTTTCAATAGTATTCGCAATGCGGACCAGGGCGGCTATAGGCCGAAAGATGAATTCTTCACCGAACTCACAAGGATCCTTCCTTGGGAGCCTAGTCCATCCGCTGAGGAGATAAGTGACTTCTGGAGGACCAGATTTCCGAAATGTGCCAAGCCTATTCCCGGAGTCGGCACGACGTTGAAGGGTCTGAAAGGACTAGGGTTGAAGGTTGGGATCATAACAAACGGGTCTGAATTTGGGCAGAACTTGAAAATAGACGTCCTCGGCATTAGGGATCAGATGTCTTGTGTCATAGTATCAGAAGCCATTGGAGTGAAAAAGCCTGAAGCTAGGATATTCGAAGTTGGTCTTTCCGAGGTAGGAGTTTCGGCGAAGGAGGCATGGTTTGTGGGGGATCATCCAGTTAACGATGTCTTGGGAGCCGCCGCCGTTCGAATGACCCCTATATGGAAGTGCGGCTATCATACTTGGCCGTCTGAGCAACCTGAACCGATGCATCAGATCGATTCACTCGATGAGGTATTGGAGATAGTCACAATCTAGTGCAATCAGTTGTGCGTGAGCATTACAAGCATTGATAGATCTTATGGATAAGAAAACGGATCGAGAGCATCTTCTTACGCATCAATACAAAGATGCTACCAACCTCAAAGATCGTTCGCAACTACATGGGCTATTCAGTGTAAACAAGGGTAGTTGGAATCGATGGATCTTCGATCATCTGAGGCTCCCTCCCAGCAATCGCATACTCGAACTGGGCTGCGGACCTGCCTGGTTGTGGGGGAAGAATTTGGACCGTCTTCCTAATGGGTGGGACATAACGGTTTCAGACTTCTCATCGGGGATGCTTCAGGAAGCCCAGGACAATCTTAGAGAGAGCCAACGCAAATTCGATTTCAAACTTATCGATGCTCAGGCAATTCCTTTTACAGATGAGACATTTGATACAGTGATTGCAAATCATATGCTCTATCACGTGCCCGATAGGCCCAAAGCACTCTCGGAAATGTGGCGAGTCTTGAAGGCGAACGGGCGTTTTTTCGCATCGACTGTTGGGAAAGGTCATATGAAGGAGCTTATCGATCTTGCCAAAAGGGCCGATCCGGCTGCCTACCCGATTAGGCCGGGCTTCCATTTTGACCTTGAGAGTGGAACAGAACAGCTTTCGGAATGGTTTGACGAAGTCAAAGTTCACCTGCGTGATGACGCTTTGATCGTTCCAGAGGTCGAACCTTTAGTAACCTACGTTCTTTCGAGCAACAGGCTTGACGAAGCAAAGTTGCCAGAGTTCAGAAGGATCCTGGAAGCAGAAATTGCCTCACGAGGTCCTATCCACATTACCAAGGCTGCGGGAATATTTGAGGCCAGGAAGAGAAGAATAGGCACAAATGAATCTGTGTTCTGAATCAAACGACATCAACGATTATCTGGTAAGCTCAGAAGTCATAGACTTTGAGCATCCCGAGGTTCAAACCGTTGCTCGTGAACTGGCGCAGAGTGCAGGCTCTGATGGAGAGTTCGCCCGATCTGCATATGAGTTCGTGAGGGACCGTATCAGCCATTCGCTTGATATTGTTGGAAAGACAGTCACATGCAGGGCATCTGATGTGCTGCAAAGGAAGGAAGGAATCTGTTGGGCAAAGTCTCACCTTTTGGCCGCTATTCTTCGTGCCCAAGGAATTCCTGCGGGATTCTGCTATCAGGTTCTGGCAAGTGGGTCTGAGACGACTCCTTGGAGGTTTCTTCACGGCTTGAACGGCATATATCTCAAGGGGACTGGTAAATGGATCAGGGTCGATGCGCGTGGCAATAAACCGGGAATAGATGCTCAGTTCTCGGTTGACGAAGAGAGATTGGCATTCGAGATAGACAAGAGGAGAGGTGGTAAGGACTACCCCGTTGTGTTCACGAACCCTAACGAGAGTGTGCTTCAGGCGCTTCAAAGCAGCAGGACGATGGAGGAACTGAAGACGAATGTGCCAGAAGATCTCTAAGATGTTGAACTTGCTCGTGCGAGCTGAGGAGTAGATCGTGACAATCAAGCGATATCCTGGCAAGGCTGTTGGCCGCAGTGAGTCAGTCGAACACAAAGGATTGATCTACACGGCTGTAATTGCACTGGATTTGTCAGGAGATCTGAGGAGCCAGACCGAGCAGGCGCTTGCGCAGTTGGATAACAATCTAGCAGAGGCAGGCACGGACAAAACCCGGTTGATTTCCGCAACCATCTACATCACAGAAATTGAGAAGAAACCTATTGTCAACGAGATATGGGAACCTTGGATCGGCCCGGACCACTGGCCACAACGGGCTTGCGTCGAAGTGAAATTGGAGGGAGATACGTTGATCGAAATTGTCGCGTTAGCCGCGAAGTAGCTCGATCCGGGGAAACTTCTGTGGCACCTACTTACATCATACGCGAGGCAGTCAAGGAAGACATCGACACGCTTGTCACTTTCACACTGGAGGAAGCTCGCGAAGCCGAGGGTACCGAATTGGACCCAGTGGCCGTGGGACGTGGTGTACAGGCGGCGTTTGAGGATCCACCGCTGGCTGCTTACTGGGTAGCCGAGGCGCCGAACAACTGCGTCGCAGGGAGCACTTCCGTGGTGACCGAGTGGAGCGACTTTCGCGGCGGACACTACTGGTGGATCCAGAGTCTCTTTATCCTACCCGAACACCGCGGCACAGGGCTTGTTAGACTCTTGTTGGATCACATAACAGTGGTAGCAAAAGCGCACGGTGCATTAGATGTCCGGCTTTATGCACACAATGCGAACGAACGCGCACTCCGGGCATACCGGCGCTGCGGTTTCGAGGTGGCACCATATACCATTATGACGAGATCGCCGGGAGGCAAGTGACGACAGCAGAGATATTCTGCATTTCGGACAGGAACTCGCTGGGCCAGCTGACATTGTGCTCGCGGCTTTGTAGAATCTAGAAATCAAATGGAGCGGAAGATTATGAGCGATGATCTACCAGCTAGCGGCTACGAAAAGACTGAGCGACTAGTCTATTTTGCCAGAATGTGCAGCAAGGCCAGGTTAATGCAACGCGGTGTCTTACCAGAAGCCTACCATGAATTTGTTGGCGTAGGCTTTGATAGGCGTTGCTGTCGTTTCCTTCACGTTGACTACCAGGAGATCAGAAGGCTCATTTCTGAGGGGAAAACGGATTTGGAGGTCCTAGACTGGTGTTACTCCAATGGTCGAAGACCAAACGATGAGGAGGTACTTATTTGGAACCTTTTCATGGAGAAACGCGGTTGGCGAGACGATGATAGTGAGCTTGTTCAACGCGAAAAAGATAGCATTGGCTTAGGAGATCGCGAAGAGATTCAAACTCTCTTCGATTACTATGACTTTGACGAAGGACGAAGAGCCTAACAGATCGTATTGGTTAGTATCGGAGAAGGAGATATGTCAGCACAATTGCTGGAAGGGAAGCCGGTTGCAGATGCGGTTTTGGCAGATGTCTCCGAGCGTGTGAAGAGGCTAAAAGACAAAGGAATTGTCCCTGGTCTAGGTACGATCTTGGTTGGAGATAGTGCCGAAAGTGCTGGGTACATCCAAAAAAAACACGAGACTTGCAAGAAGATGGGCTTTGGGTCATTTGACGAACACATCCCGGCGAATGCTACACAAGCAGATTTGCTAGACGTCGTCAGGGAGTTTAATGAGAGACCGGAAGTGCATGGATTCTTGATCCAGTTTCCTGTACCTAAAGGTTTCGATTTTGGAGAAGCGGTCAGGTCTATTGATCCAAAAAAAGATGCTGACGGATTACATCCATCGAACCTCGGAAAATTAGTATTGCAGGAACCTGGCCCCGTTCCCGCAACTCCAGCGGGAATACAGGCAATGCTAATACACTATCAGATTCCCATTGAGGGTCGAGAAGTCGCTATCGTTGGCCGCGGACCCACTCTTGGACGTCCCTTAGCACTTCTCTTATCCCTCAAACGTCCTGGGGCGAATGCGGCTGTGACTGTCGTGCATAGTGCTGTACCTGACATTGGGAAATTCACAAGACGAGCCGACATGGTGATAGCTGCGGCAGGGGTTCCTGGTATCGTTAAGAAAGAGATGGTGAAGCCCGGGGCAGTTGTGATCAGCGGAGGAATCACCTGGAAGGGTAAGCGGCTTGTGCCCGATGTTGAGGAATCAGTCTCCGAGGTGGCCGGATGGATAACGCCCAGACGTGGTGGGGTTGGTCCGACCACCGTCGCGATGCTTCTGCGCAATACTGTGGAGTGTGCGGAGAATGGGGCTACATAATTCTCAAGTGAAGAAGCTTACTGGCCCCGGCAACGGCTAACACGAGCACCCACGGCTCGGTGCATTCGCCCCTTCGCCCAATCTGCTGCGCGGGTTCGTGGGTGCCGAGAGCGTTAGGCGACATTCTTCGAGAGTCTTAATGTTCAGTCCCGAACTTTTCAATTGCTCGATTCAGCCTTTTACGGTCGTGTATCTCGTCGATGATGAAAAAGTGTTGCTACTCCGGAAGCCACACGACGCGAGGATGCTGCCTAATGAGTGGATCGGGATCGGGGGGAAAATCGAGCCAGGCGAAGATCTGTTTGAGGCCGCAAGGCGAGAGTTTCTGGAGGAGACTGGTTTATCCATTAGTGACCTGCATTTCCAAGGGACTTTTGCCTGGTTTATCGAGTCTGGCTCAGCTGGGATTTCCCACCTCATTACCGCCAAATCGCACACAGGCACGATTTTCGAGGAGTCAAACGAAGGAACGCTCGCGTGGCACGACATTGAGTCCGTTTCGGACCTTGAAGATTTGACCAGCTATCAAAGAGCGTTCCTCCCAGAGATGCTCCAAGACAGCAAATTCTTCTATTCTGGTATTAGCGTGTTCGATGAGAACCACACTAGGATCTCGTACGCATCGAGCGCACCATATTTTCAGCGAGAGTAAAACATCGCCTAACACGTCCGTGCACGGCGAGAACGATACCTGCAATGGGCAAATACTGTACCTCGGATAAGATGAGCAGTCTTTTGAACGGCAATGCGATGTTCTCGCGCTATGGCATTTTCGTATTGGCCTGTGTGTTGGTGTCATCTGTCTCCACTTCCCCCAGAGCCGATACCATGCAGCGAGGCGTCTGTTGGGTCGCAGCAACGGAACCCGTTGAGTTGGATGACCTCAAGCCACTATTGCGCAATCATGTCAACTGGATCTCCCAGACTACCTTTGGCTGGCATCACGATGCTCATTCACCTGAAATCGAACTTAACGCTGATTCAGATTGGTGGGGAGAGAATGATCTAGGAATCGCCAAAACTGCGAAGTTGGCCCGACAGGTGGGCATCAAAACCCTTTTGAAGCCTCAAGTTTGGGGCCGCCATTGGAGCGGTGACATAGAAATGGACAACGATGCTGAATGGCGTCAGTGGTTCGATAATTACAAACGTTTCATACTTCATTACGCTCGGCTGGCTGAAGAGGCGGATATTGAAGCATTGTGCATTGGTACGGAATTGCAGGGAACGACGACGCGGGAAAGTGACTGGAGGAAAATTATCGCTGCTATCAGGAAAGTGTATAAAGGCTTGTTAGTTTACGGGGCCAATTGGGACAGTGAAATTGAGCAAGTCAGGTTTTGGGACGCTCTCGATTTTATCGGTATTCAGGCGTATTTTCCAGTAGCCGAGCATGACAATCCATCGATTCCAGAACTTCTAAAGGGGTGGAAGAACCATCTCAAACGTATACAGACTGTACATCGAACATACGGAAAGTCCATTCTGTTTACCGAAGTTGGGTATCGAAGCGAGTCAAATGCTGCGATTCGCCCTTGGCATTGGGAGAAGCCAAAACGGGGTTTGAAGACAAGTACGGTCGGTTTTACAAAAGAGGGCTTACAGACGCAGGCCAACTGCTACGAAGCGTTCTTCCAAGCAGTTTCACGTGCCGAATGGCTTTCTGGGATGTATATCTGGAAGTGGCACCCACGGTCCAATGAAGCAGTGCGGCGATTTCAAGCGCCTTTTACTCCCCAAGGGAAGCCTGCCGAGAAGGTTTTGAGACTATGGTACGGAAAGGCTGAAATTTCGGACTGATCGTCCACTGCACATAACACGTCCGTGCGCGGCTCAGGCCGCAAGGGACTTCGCTCAACTGCCTGCGGCAGTTCGCACACGGCGAAAACGTTAGCGGCAAGCGGCGCAAAAGTTCCCCCCACTCCGACAAATTGTGCACAAGAAAGATCGGAAGGCAGGTAGACTTAATGCGCTTTCACTTTATTCGCCACGGTAAGAGAGACCGCAAGATGGGCGATCCATCATTGACATCAGAGGGGCGAGAAGATGCTGGACTGCTCGCCAAGAGGTTAGCTTCAAACGACATCACACGAATTTTCAGCAGTTCACCGGCACGAGCGAGAGAGACAGCGGAGATCATCGCTGCAATCTTGAACCTTGAAATGACCGAAGATTCACGGCTGCGCGAACGCATGAACTGGGGCGACATCGAAGGCCAATCTTTCGACGAATTCGTAGCGCAGTGGGAGCGTTGCAGCCGCGAACGAGATTACCGACCCAGTGTTGGCGATTCAAGCATGGAGGCTGGCAGACGCATTGAGGCTTTTGTTTCCGATTGCTACCACCAGGTATTCAAAGGCACTGTGATCGCGGTGACCCATGGCGGCGTCCTGGCAGACTTCCTTCTCAACGTTTTCTCATCTGAAGAACTGGGTCGCGTGAGTTCGAAATTCTGTGATGACCCATACAGTGGTGAAGTCATGCGTGAGTGCTCGATTACAACCGTTTCGTATGACGGGAACCGTTATGGACTCGGCGCTGTTGGGGTCGTCCTATTTGGGGATTAATTCTGAGCAGAAGTCGAGTAGTCACTACGTTTACGGCGGCCCAGCTTATATCAAACTTATCTTGAATGTGATCCCTATCAGGAGTCAGCATGGTTGCCCGTGAAGTGGAGAGAGTTGAAATCGTTGATTATGACGAATCATGGCCCGCCGCATTCCAGAGAGAACGTGAAGTGCTCGTCACTGCGATCGGCGAGTACGTGGTTGGCAGCATTGAACACGTTGGCAGTACTTCAGTTCCCGGGCTTGCCGCAAAACCTATAGTCGACATTCAAGTTGGGGTGGCTGGCCTCGACGAAACTCGACCGGCTCTTGGGTCTCTTGAGGCAGTTAGATACTGCTATGATTCTGTTTGCCCGCATGACATGCATTTCTTCGACAAAAGGGTGCAAGGTAAGCAGCCTTATAACCTTCAGCTTATTCCGTATGGAAGTAATTGCTGGAACAAGCGAATAGCATTCCGCGATTACTTGCGCTCGCACCCCAATACTGCACAGGAGTATGCTGCTTTAAAGGGCGAACTGGCTCGACGCTTTCGTTTTGACCGTGAGGCGTACGGTGGGGCAAAGGGTTCGTTCATTCGTCGCGTAGTTAGGGAAGCGATGGGCTCTCCAGACTGAGTTTCAGAGAAGCTATCAGTATGCGAACGTCCAGTATGGGAGCAATGATGGATTCGAAGGTGATCAGACATTACGAGACAGTCAAAGACGAGGCAACTCGCCTAGCCGAGGGAGTTTCCCGCCTCGAGTTCGAACGGACGAAGGAGGTTTTACTGAGATATTTACCGCCTCCCCCAGCTCAAGTTCTCGACGTTGGAGGCGGGGCGGGTGCTTACGCCTTCTGGCTGGCAGAAAAGTCGTACAATGTGCACCTGATTGACATTGTGCCCCTCCACCTGGAGCAGGCCAAGACCAGGGAAGGTAGTACCCTTCTTGCCAGCATCGGCCAAGGAGAGGCCAGAGAGCTTGACTTCGAGTCTGAATCGATGGATGTGGTGCTCCTGCTCGGGCCGCTCTATCACCTTCCAGATCGCTCGGATCGGATCCAGTCGCTGAAGGAAGCTCGCCGAGTCCTAAAGAAGGGTGGCTTCGTTTTTTGTGGTGCCATTTCACGGTTCGCATCCCTTCTAGTGGATTGAAACGGGGTTTTCTGTCCGATCCAGAGTTCCGTGAAATTGTCCAAAGAGACTTGAAAGTTGGGAAACACCTCAATCCGAAGGAAACCCCCCATTATTTCACCACTGCATACTTTCACAGGCCAGAAGAGTTACAAGAGGAAATCGAAGAAGCTGGATTTATCCATTTAAAAACGATGGGCCTGGAGAGACCAGGATGGCTCTTGGGGGATTTCGACGAGCGGTGGTCAGATCCAGAACAGAAACAGGTTATTCTTGAAGCGCTTCGCTTGATAGAGGAAGAGTCAGCCCTTCTAGGCGTGAGTCTGCATCTTTTGACAGTTGGCAAAAAGAAGTGAAAAACTGTAGACACCCTAACCCCTCATAACACGGCACCCACGGCTCCGGCCCATGAGGGCCTCTGCCTAACCAGCCTGCGGCAGGTTCGGGGAGTGCCGGGAACGTTCGGCGGCAATTTTCTGGGCATGTGGTAAAATCCATGGATTTCAGAGTAGAAGAAGAGAGTCTAGAGAAACTCGAAGAATACGGCGAGATTTCAATAGCCTTCGAGGTCAAGTCCAAGCTCAGTGTTGAACTCATTGAAGATGGGCTTGGTGGCATCCGCTTGACTGAAGAGGCTGTCGTTCCTCCCTACGTCAAAGCATACGACGAAGACGCCGGGGAGACGCCTACTCGCTGGCGCGAACGCTGGGACTTGTCCAACTGGGGATTCCTTTCAGTATTCGAAGGGGTCCACCGTATCGGTGCTGCGACCGTGGCATATAATACTCCCGGCGTCAACTTCTTAGAAGGGCGCACCGACATGGCTGCCTTGTGGGACATTCGTGTGCATCCTGATTACCGTAGGAAAGGGGTTGGAAAACTGCTTTTCAGAAGTATAGAAAATTGGGCAAGAAGTCGAGATTGTACCCTGCTGAAGATCGAGACACAGAATATCAACGTTCCCGCTTGCCGGTTCTATGTCGCGCAGGGATGTAGACTAGGTATTTTTCACCAGTACGCATACACAGAGTTTCCCGACGAAGTTCAGTTGGTTTGGTTCAAGGAACTACGTTCATCAGGATAGGATCAAGCCTGCAAGCGCTCGCTTCGGCTCATCCTACTGCGCGGATTCGCGGGTACCGAGAACCTTAGGCGAAACTGGCGCAAAAGCAGGAGCAGACTTTTCGTGCAAGTGGACTAATCCCGTTCCTCGCGAGTCTGTAGGTCAGAGAGAGGTTGTTCTCGTCCAACAAGCCCATTCGGCAGAATTGGCGAAAGGATCAGCTATGACTCGAGTCCACTTCATCCGACATGGCAAACGAGGCCGACATGTCGGAGATCCTTCATTGACGCCCGAAGGGCGAGAAGAGGCTCACTTGGTCGCCACCGAGCTGTCGTCGAGCAACTCAGGGGTCTTCAGTAGCCCTCTCGCACGAGCAAGAGAGACGGCAGAGGTTATCGCCACGGCCTTGGACCTCGAAGTTGTAGAGGATTTACGTCTGCGTGAGCGGATGAATTGGGGCGATGTTGAGGGCCAATCATTCGACGAGTTTGTAGCCGATTGGGACCGTTGTAGCCGTGAACGTGCCTACCGGCCGAGCACGGGTGACTCCAGTATTGAGGCGGGCCGACGCATCGAGGCCTTCGTCTCGAATTGCCATACTCAGTCATTCGGCTCCGTTGTCGCGGTGACTCACGGGGGTGTACTGGCCGATTTCCTCCTCAATGTCTTCTCATCGGAGGAACTTGATCCTATCCGCCCTGAGTTCCGCGTGCACCCTTACAGCAGCGATGTCATACCTGGGTGTTCTCTTACGACTATCGAGTACGACGATGGGCGTTATCGCCTTGGTGCTTTGGGCGTAATACCGTTTTAGCGCGCTCAATTATCCACGCAGGCCCTTTCACGGCTTCGCCGCTTAGCGGGGCTCGCGCGTGGCGCAACCGTTATCGGGAATGTGCGTAAGTCCAGGAGTCAATTAGTGGCGTCTAGTAAGCATTGGCGGACACCGTCAACCGGAACAAGACGTCTTTATTTCAGGCGGCTTGATCTTGGCGACGTTGACTTTGTGTTCAAGCTGTATTCGAATTGGGAGGTTTCTAGGCACTTATCAAAGGTCACATTTCCCTTTAAGCACCAGCATGCAGAGGAATTTGTCTCAAGGGTGATGTCGGGAAATGAAGTTGGAGAAGCTCTCTCCATGATAATCGAGAGAAAGGATAATCATGTTGATGTTGGCTTTGTCTCGCTTAGTAAGTTTCGGGATCTGGCGATCCTCGGGTTCTCGATCATTCCGGAAGAGTGGAACAAAGGATACGCCACGGAAGCTGCAAATAGAGTAGTCGAGTTTGCTTTCAACGACCTTGAAATTGAGACAATCCAGGCGAGTCCTATTGAAGACAACGTTGCATCAATCAAAGTTTTGGAGAAATTAGACTTTCAAGTCCACGAACGCGGAATTCTAGAAAATTCAGTTCACAGTGGTGAAAGGCTGGTCACACGATACAGACTTACCCACCCGGAGCTTTGATTGGTCGCACACTTCCGATAACATGGCACTTGCGCCTAAGGCCTTTCGGCCCTCGGCAAACCCCTTCGGGGTTCGCAAGTGTCTGGAACGTTACACGCAGTCGTGGCCTATCCCAAAACCTCATGCCCTGGGAAGCCCCAGAAGGAAATAACAATGCTAAAGAGATATCACATTTGTTTGCTTGTTGCTCTCGCTTTCTTCAGAGCCTATCCGATCTGTGCAGACGAGTCCGATGATGTTCATTTCTACTTCGTTCAGATTTCTGATACCCACTTCGGAGACGGCGATCATGCTAAGCGTGTCGCTAGAGTTGTGGATCGTATAAATAACTTGCCTATGAAAATCGAATGCGTTGTTCACACTGGCGACATAACAATGAATAAAATTCTTGATGAAGCTACTCTCACCAATGCCAGGTCTGTTTTAGGCGACCTCCAGGTTCCAATCCACTATGTTCCCGGGAATCATGATTTCCTTCCAAAACTGCTTGAGGAGACTAGACGCACATACGAGAGCAACTTTGGAACATTGATTTCAAAGGCAGAATATAAGGGCGTAGTCTTTATCTTTATCTGCACTGAGCCTTTAGCGCAATCGTTCATTCTTGAAGGATTTGAACCCCTAAAGGAACTTGAAGGATACCTCCAAAGAGCAGATGGACGTCCGGTTTTGCTCTTTCATCACACCCCATCAGTTGAAGATTTCTACAGGAACAAAATCCATGAGGGCTGGAAGAGGAAATTCCGAGATAAATGGGAAAAGTTCATCAACACCCACAATGTGAAAGCGGTAATCGCTGGGCACTTTCACAGAGATGAACATCATTGGTTGGGAAACGTCCCGCTGTACGTCTGCTCCCCCGTTGCAGGCTATTGGGGACGACAAGCAACTTTCAGAATATATGAATTCAAGAATGGAAAGATCAGCTATAGGACACAGTACATAAAGCCAAACTGACACCCTTTTCGTCTTGCCCAAACCACCTCAGGCCACGACAGCATTTAACACGCCCGGCTGCGGCTCGGGGCTTTCGCTCTTTCGCCCAACCTACTTCGCAGCTTCGCTGCCCGCGAGAACGTTACACGCGAGCGGCGCAGGGAGTCCCAACAGCTCTACCCCGAAAAGTCGCGCACAAGAACCCCATCACAAGTTAGGCGTGAAGGTATTCAATGTCTGGACTATTCCGAAAAATTGATTGTCACAGTTTGCCAGTAGCAAATCTCGATTCTGCTATTGAGTTCTATCAAGATAAACTGGGACATGAGCTAATCTGGCGCAGTGGAGAAGCAGCGGGACTCCGTTTCCCAGAATCGGACTCGGAGCTTGTTCTTCATACCGATACTCGACCAGTAGAAACAGATCTCCTTGTTGATTCTGTTACCGATGCCGCCGAGAAATTCAAGGCAGCCGGTGGGGCAGTAGTCTCTGGTCCTTTTGACATTGCTATCGGCAAGTGTGCGGTCCTAAAAGATCCGTGGGGAAATCATATCGTTATCCTCGATACATCTAGGGGATTGCTGCGGGTGGACCGGCATAAGAACGTTGTGGAATAGCAAAGCCCCTCGCTATAAACCTGCTTCGCAGGTCGCGCACGGGGAGAACGTTAGCCGCCACCCGTAAAGAATTGAGGCCCATGAACCGAGACAGCTTGGAGGCACTGCCCGTTGGTTAGAGCTGTTGTCTTTGATCTCTACGAGACGCTCATAACGGAGCACGAGACCAACAAGAGCCCTAAACCTGATCTTGCGAGACGGCTCGGCGTAGATATCTCAGCGGTAATGCACGAATGGGACAAGCGTAGAGGGCCAAGCCTGCTGGGTGAGATTCCAGACTATCGGAGTTTGCTTCGCGAAATATGTATTGCTGTGGGGAGAGATATTGACGAGGAACTCCTTGTGCACCTTGAGTCTGAGAGGATCGCACTTAAGGCTCTTCCTTTTCAGAGTATCGAGTGCGAAGTGCTTGATGTTATCCAGACTCTGAAAAATCAAAACATACTGATTGGTTTGATAAGCAACGCGCGTCGGGAGGAAGTCGCCGCCTGGCCTGCGTGCCGATTAGCACAGCATGTAGATGCTACAGTGTTTTCCTGTGACGTCGGGCTACTAAAGCCTGGTGTCGAGATCTATCACGAGGGTTGCCAGCGACTCGGGGTGAATCCTGGTGAGTGTCTTTTCGTCGGGGACGGAGCAAACGACGAACTATCGGGAGCGCACGGAGCAGGTATGAAGCCCTATTGGGCGAGCTGGTATCTCGAAAGATGGCCCCACTGGAATTTGGAGAATGCTCTCAAAGAGAGGTCTGGTGGATTCCCTCGACTCACGACAATGTCTGATCTGATCGATGGAGTTGAGGGACTTCCGCGGCGGGTGACTAAAACGTAGAGGCGGTCCGAGATGAAGCAACACGTCATGTTCGATCTCGATGGCACACTTACAGACTCCGCGCCAGGCATCACTCGTTGCCTCGCATACGCAGTTCGTGCTATGGGGGGTACCCCACCAGCACTGCACTCTCTCCGACCGTTCATCGGCACCCCATTGAGCGAGGTTTTCCAGGCGCTCCTTCCGGAAGCTGATGCGGCCAAGATCGACGACGCTGTCGCTGCGTATATTGATCGATTCGACCGAGTTGGAATCCGTGAGAACTCTGTGTTTCCGGGCATTCTTGAGGCGCTCGAAGCTCTCAGACAAGAAGGCTGTGATTTATATGTGGCGACCCTAAAGGGTCAGGACGTTGCAGAAAGAGTCGTCCACCAGTTCGGACTCGATTCGTTCTTTCGCGGTGTGTTCGGAGCACAGTTTGAGCGGGGCATTGCGACGAAGGAGGAAATACTGCTATTTGGGCTTCAGGCCGAAGGCATTCCGTCGTCCGATGCAACCATGGTCGGTGACCGTAACCACGACATCGAGGCGGCTCGCGCTTTGGGCATTTACGCCATCGGTGTTTCCTGGGGCTATGGATCGATTGAGGAGTTATCCTTTGCGCAAGCGATTGCTGACGCTCCTGATACTCTCGTAAGTCTGATTCGCAAGTAGATTGGGCCGGAGACCCATGGATAACAATCGCGAGCCAGGAAAGATCATTCTCCTTAATGGGGCGTCGAGCGCGGGAAAGTCGACGCTTGCACGCGAGTTACAGCAGACGTTACCAGAACCATTCTGGCACTTTTCGTTTGACCACCTGCGAGATTCCAACGCCCTGCCGATGGCGCGTATCCGCAGTGGCGATATTGATTGGTCAGCCATGCGGCCCGCCGTTTTCGATGGGTTTCATAGGTGTCTGCCGGCGTTGGCTGAGGCGGGCAACAATCTCATCGTCGATCACATTATAGAGAATGAGAGCTGGATGTCGGATCTGCTGAAACTTCTCGCTGATCTTGACGTATTCTTTGTCGGCGTGCACTGTCCGCTTCGTGAGCTAGAGCGAAGGGAGCACGAAAGGGGAAACCGGCGAGTTGGGGAGGCTCGAACAGACTATCAGCAAGTTCACCGTTTCACTGAGTACGATCTGGAAGTTGATTCGATGCAACCAAACCAAGACAACGTAGATACGTTAATTGATGCTTGGAAGTCGCGCCGCCGCCCTACCGCATTCCAAAGAATGGCTGCGTGCAAATGAGAAAAGTATCCCACTTCATACGTCACGGCAATTCACGCTGCGTGGCTCAGCCCTAACGGGCATTCGCCCAACACCGCTTGGCAAGTTCGTGGGTGCCGAGAACGTTACACGCAAGCGGCACAGGACTGCCCAGCCACCCCACCCCGGAAAGACGTGCACAAGAGCAGGAAGCCAAACCCCTCCATTGGACGACAGACAAGGGATCGACCCAATGATGAGACTCGTGCTATCTGGAGGCGGAGACGAGAACGAAACCCGTCTTCACCACGAACTCTTTGCGGCCTGGATCGCAGGCAGGAAACCTCTGCTATATATGCCCGGTGATGCCTTTCCGGCAGAGGATTCCTACAGATGGATCTGTGCGACAATGTCCCCCTTCGGGGTCACCTCCATCCAGATGTGGGCGGGCCCTGGAGACTACAATCCGGATCGTCTTGGGGAGTTTGGCGGAGTGTATATCGGAGGGGGCAACACCTTCTCAATGCTTGCCACTTGCGCTCGAAGAAGATGGAGCCCGCTCTGCGACGC
Organism: Candidatus Latescibacterota bacterium; assembly: GCA_965248435.1. Lineage (GTDB taxonomy): Bacteria > Latescibacterota > UBA2968 > UBA2968 > CBDFJH01. The sequence goes on along the minus strand of OZ252100.1, from coordinate 2,078,477 downwards.
TTCATCGAAGCGGGCGGACCAGTCTTCGGCGGAAGTGCCGGCGCGATCATAATGGGGTGCGACATCAGAAGTTGCGAACATGCGGATCCCAATGACGTAGGGCTGACGGACACGACTGGTCTCGGGGTCGTCCACGGCTTCACGATATGGTGTCACTACAAGACTTCAGACGACCCAATGATATCACGGCTGGTCGGGGACCATTCGCACCCTGTACTTGCCATCTCAGAACGGTCCGCGATCGTGGTTGCCGGTACGGAGATCATCGCTCTTGGCTATGATGGTGTCGTCCGATTTGGCGAGGGGGCCAGCGAGTACGTTGCTCCTGGGTGCTCCTGCCAGGTCGTGAACCCGAGTGTGTAACTGCCACCCCTGTTTGTGGCGTGCACTGTACTCCCGGCCTGTGGGGGGCTTCGCCATGACGAAGCCCGCGCCGCCAGCGTGTAACACGTCCACTTGCGCTGCGGCGCATACGCGCCTTCGCCCAATTGCCTGCGGCAGTTCGCAGCCGGCGAGAATGTTAGGCGGAAACCATTTGAGGAATGGAACTACACTCACTACCTGACAGTCTCCAGTCGATCGTTTCTGACTATTCGCTTTCATCTCAAGCGGGTAGTATGTCACCCTGCGATGTGTACAGCCTCTCCAGAGACAAGGATGTCATGTTCTTGAAGGTCAGCGACAAGCGGTATGCGAACACAACATACGGAGTCGGACGAGAGAAGTGTGTCCTACGATGGCTCGATGGTAAGCTTGCCGTTCCCCGGGTTATGCATTTTGCTTCTGATGCCGATCGTGAGTATCTGCTCATATCGGAAGTGGATGGCGTATCGCTGTACGAAAGGAAGGACCATGGTCCTCCAGAAGTAATAGACACCTACCTGGAAGCTTTGAGGCTCATTCAATCAATTGATCATGTCGAATGCCCATTTGCCATTCCCGTTGAAAGAAGACTGACTGAACTGGAGTACCTCCTGGAAAGTGGACTGGCCGCCGAAGAGGACTTTTACTCTGAGAATACAGGTTTCCCATCGCCCTCAGCGCTGGTCAAGCATCTAAAGGACAATATTCCAGATCAGGAGCCCACGCTCTCTCATGGTGACATGAGTGACGGGAACTTCTTCCTCGATGGTCAGCGCATTTCTGGGATCATCGACTGGGGACGCGGAGGTGTCGGAGACAAATGGTTTGACATTGCCATGTGCATAAGGAGCGTCAGAGAGGACCTCGGAGAGCAGCACGTAGCTCTGCTTCTGGAGCGTCTTGGAGAGAAACCGGATTGGGACAAGATTGAGTATTTCCTTCTTCTGGATGTGATGTTCTGATCCTCTTGGCAATGTGGCCGGGGAGGGCAACGCCTAACACGACGGGCTGCGGCTTGGGGCATCCGTCCCTCGCCCAACCTGCCTATCGCTGTCACGACGCTTGCTTAAGAAAACCGGCCGAGAACGTTATACGCGACAGGGTATTTCCGAATCCGAGTCATGAATATTGCAGTTCATAATGGACTGCAGGGAGCATGGAATTACTAACTGAACGACTGCTTTTAAGAGAGATGACTACGGCAGATGTTAATGTCGTTGCCTCGTATAGAACAGATCCGAAGTACTTGGAACATTATCCTCGTTCTGCGTATTCGAGGTCGGAATGCGAGGAGTTTGTCGCAAAGTGCATGCGGTGGGCTTCGGAGAAACCACGTTGCAAGTATCAGTTGGCAATTACCCTGAAGGACGACGGTGTACTCTTGGGAAATTGCGGGATAAGGTGCGAATCCATTGAGGTTGCACGAGGAGACATCGGATATGAATTATCCCCCCAACACTGGAGGCAGGGCCTTGCAACCGAAGCTGTAGCGGCCATGGTTCAATTCGGGTTTGAGGCTCTAAATCTTGACGAACTCGAAGCCAGAACCGTTACCGCAAACCAGCGCTCTATACAGGTTTTGAGCAGGTTGGCGTTCAGGAAAGTGGAGCGGATACCGCCAGGACTAGGCAGGGGTGGTTACCAATGGCCTGAGAGGTCTGTTTTTCTGCTATCTCGTGCCGATTGGGAATCTGGTTAATAGGCTAACGCAAATTTGAGGGGCGACATCTAAAGCAACTCAGAATCACGAGGCTACCAAGATGCGATATAAACGAGTCATGCTAAAGCTAAGTGGCGGAGCAATCGCTGGATCGAAAGAGGCGGGCTTCGACCCTTCCTGTCTCGAGCATATCGCCGATGAGTTACTTAGACTGAGCGACATAGGGATAGAAGTTGCCGCGATGGTTGGCGGAGGTAACATCTTTCGCGGAGAACTCGGGGAACGCTGGGGTATCGAGCGACCCGACGCGGACAACATCGGTATGATGGCGACTCTGATGAACTCTCTCCTTCTCAAGGGAGTAATCGAGAGCAAAACTACTACTACTGTCAAAGTCATGTCATCTATTGGCGCAGACAGCGTTGCAGAGCCCTTTTTGAAACACAACGCAGTCAAATACCTTGAACAAGGTGCCATCTTGCTTTTAGCGGGAGGAACGGCGAATCCGTATGTCACCACAGATCTTCCGTCGGTCCTACGAGCCCGGGAGCTCCATGCTGAGGCGGTGTTGGCAGCTAAATGCGGCGTCGATGGGGTGTACACTTCGGATCCGAAGACTGACGTGGAGGCGAGACGATACCAGACTCTGTCATATCACACTGCGATTTCGCAGGAGTTGGAAGTCATGGACCTCCCAGCGATAGTCAAGGCTCAAAAGTGTGGTTTGCCGATCCACGTATTCGACTTCGATGCGGAAGGGGCAATGCTTGACATTTGTCGGGGTTTCGAGCCAGGCACCATTGTCACAGAGGCTGAGGACCATTTGGCCTAAGCAATAAGTGGCCGCCACGGCTACGCCTAACACGTGCACGCACGGCTCCGGCCATTCGGCCTGGCGCTCAACCTGCCTGCAGCGTGTTCGTGGGTGTCGAGACCGTTATGCGCCACATAGGTTCCAAGATGCAATACCCGTACAATCGGAAGCACAGAACCCTAAATCTGTTATGCTCTCTCTGGAGGAAACTTGCCAAACCTCTCTGCAAGTGTCGCTGTCTTTGACTCTGACAAAGTTCTCTTGGTTCAGAGGCAAGATCTTGAAGTCTGGGGATTACCTGGAGGAATGGTAGACCCTGGAGAGACCGTCGCCCAAGCTGCCATCCGTGAGACTACCGAAGAAACGGGCATCGAGACGGAATTAACCAGAATGGTTGGGATCTATTCTAGCCCACGGTGGCACAACGGTGGCGACAATGTCGTGGTTTTCGCAGGAGAACCTCTGAACCATCGGATCGCGATCTGTCCAGATGAGATCGCGGATGCGGCCTACTTCGAGGTCTCCGAGCTACCCGAGCCCACTATGTGGTGGGACCGGCAGAGGATTGCTGACGCCTATGATGGGAAGAAGGGAATCGCAAGGCTCCAGGACAAGGTCTGGCCATTTGAACCAGACGTGAGACTTGCGGACTGGCGAGAGATCCTTGGCAGAGGGGAGAAACCCAGGGCGCAATTCTACTGGGATCATTTTGCTGAAATAGGACCTGAAGGACAGAAAATCGAAGTGCTGGATTCAATGACTAAGTGCAACACTTGGACTTGAAGACTTCAGCTGGTGTTTTGAAGTTAAGACATTTTCTTGGTCGGTTGTTGATCCGGTTCTGAATTTTCTTTAACTCGTGTTTGCTGACCTTTGAGAAGTCTGTCTTCTTGGGGAGGTATCTGCGGACCAGACCGATAGCGTTTTCCACAGCGCCTCGCTCCCAGCTGTGGAACGGTTTGCAGAAATAGGATTTGGTGCCAAGCACCTCGTTGACCCGTTGATGTTGGCCGTTTTCGGATCCGTTGTCATATGTGATGCTCTTCCTCATGTGGGGAGGATGTCGCCCAAGGCGTCGATTAATCGCTTCGGCGACCTCCGAGGGTCCGTTCTTTGCCAGCTTAGCCAGGTGTAGGTATCTCGACGATCGCTCAAGACAAGCGCCAACGGCCTGTTTGCTCTCACGAGAGATGATGGTGTCGGATTCCCAGTGGCCAGGTTGTTTCCGTTTTTCGATGTAACGTCGATCGATCGAAATACGGCCTGGAATGTGGCTTTCCCGGTGTTTTCGGGTATGCCACCGCGGCTTTCGTTTTTTGTGAGCTCGGGATAAGCAAGCAACCAGATCCCGCTGCTTGTGCACCTTTGGATCGTAGATATACTGGTAGATGGCTTCGTGGCTGATACCCGCGCTCGGACGCTCCTCGGGAAGCCTCCCAGCGATCAACTCGGGAGACCATCCTTGCTTGAGTTTGGTCTCGACATATCGCCGGATAACCGGATTCTTCAGCCGTTTCCGCTTGCCGGCCTCCCGCTTACGTTTCTCAGCCCTTCTGTGAGCCTGGAGGCCCGAGTAACTCTCAGCTATCGGGGACGGATTACGTTTCAACTCTCTTGAAATCGTGCTGGCGCTCCGGTCAAGGGCCTTGGCAATATCTCTAAGGCTTGCACCAGTGGCTCGACAAAGCGCAATCTGCTCGCGTTCGTCTATCGTAAGATGCTTGTAATTGTTTCCCATACACTTAGGATAGGACAGTTGCTACCCTAAGTGTTGCACTTCCTTATTGAACTCGGGAGTCGAATAGTCGGATGGTGTGCCGTGATGGATAGAGACGAGCTCAGAACCTGTGCGGACGCATAACACGCCGGGCTGCGGCTTCGGCCCTTTCGGGCCTCCGACCTAACTTGCCTGCGGCGGTTCGCGCACGGCGGGACCGTTATGCGCAAGGCACTAGATACAAGAGGAGAGCTCCTGAATGCCTTTGTTTAGCCACGAACCTGATGGGTATCCTTGTCCCTTCTGCGGAATGATGGGTGATGATTCTCACATTGATAACCCATATTTGGTATATGAGGATAATCTGATTTTCTCGATCATTAGTCTGCATTGGTGGGCTAATAATCCTGGGCATGCACTCGTAATTCCAAAGAGGCATGTTGAGAACCTTTACGAACTACCGGGCCGCCTCTCCGACCGAATACACCGCTTTTCTCGACATCTTGCCCTAGCGCTGAAATCTGTTCACGACTGTGATGGTGTTACTACCCGCCAGAACAATGAGCCGGCAGGGGGTCAAGATGTGTGGCACTATCATTTGCACGTACTTCCGCGCTTCGAGGGAGACAACCTGTATAGATCGGAATTTTCAATTGCGCCCGCCGATCAGAGACGAAGGTATGCATCTCTACTTCGGCAGTATTTCACCTCGAATGTGCCTATGCTTGCTCATGATGACTAGAGGTAATCATTGCCCAGCGTGTAACACGGGCTTTGCGCTTCGGTCGCTTCGCTCTTTGGCCCAACATCCTTCGCGGGATCGGCCGTATTACGCGGCACTCGGTTGTCAAATTCACGTGTCTCTATAGAAAGGGATTCACGAACAAGGGCGTGTTAAGTACGTTTAACCGGGATAGGCGTAGGGCGCAGATACTCGTACCTTGGTGGAATCCACGAAGTACGCGAATGCAGAAGTTGAACTAAACCGCTTCGCGGTGGCCTGCTGCAAGGCCTTTGCTCTTTGACAACCAGGATATGATACCGTGCAAGTCCGGAGCCACTTTGCAAATGGCTCTGTGCTTCGCATCCTCCTTCTGCTAACAACGTCCACCATCAGCAGAAGGAGAGAGCCATGACCAAGCATCGGAAGCGAATGATCCGGGACATGCAGTTGAAAGGTTTAGATCCGGATACGCAGAAGGCGTACGTGAGCGGAGTGGCCGGGCTGTGTCGTTACTGCAAGACACCGCCCGACCGGCTCAGCGAAGAAGAGATCCGCGCCTATCTGCACTATCTGATCACTGAGCGGAAGCTGTCCCAAAGCTATGTCAACCAGGTATACAGCGGACTGAAGTTTCTGTTCCAAACGACGTTGAAGCGTGACTGGGTCGAGTGGGGCATCCCTCGTGCGAAGAAGGCAAAGAAGCTCCCGGTGGTACTCTCCACAGAGGAAGTGCAGCGGCTGATCGACAGGACCAACAACCTGAAACACCGTACGCTGCTGATGGTCATTTACTCTGGTGGGCTCAGACTGAGTGAGGCCATCGGGCTAAAGCTTTCCGATATCGACAGTGACCGGATGCTGATCCGTGTGCGGGGCAAAGGCCAAAAAGAGCGAGAGACGCTTCTGGCCCAGGAGGCGTTAAAGGCACTCCGCGTCTACTGGCGCAGCTACCAGCCTCGCGATTGGCTGTTCCCTGGCGAAAGACCGGATGCACCGCTCCACGCCCGCAGTGTCCAGAAAGTCTTCGAGCAGGCCTGCCGACGCGCCGAGATACAAAAGCGTGCGAGTGTCCATTCTCTGCGTCACAGCTTCGCCACACATCTTCTGGACAACGGAGTGGACGTCCGTTTCGTCCAACAACTGTTGGGTCACACGAGCCTGCGAACCACCACCGTCTACCTCCACGTCACCACTCGCGATCTCACGCGTATCAGAAGCCCCCTGGACCTTTTGGGAGATGAAGACAAGCCGACCTTGTAGCAGAGGTTGGCCATGTCACAGCCTCTCGAAGTCGCCGACATCTTCCGAGTCCACGGAGATGGGTATCAAGCACACTACGGTGATCACATGCCGCTTCGGCAGAAGCGGGCCATGCGAGCCATCCAGATCTGCCGAACAGCTGCGCTGGGCGGACACGTGGAAGTGTGCGGGCAGTGCGGAACGAAGCGGATCGCCTACAACTCCTGCCGCAACCGGCACTGTACGAAGTGCCAGTTCCTGACGACCGAACGATGGATCGACGCTCGTAAAGAGGATCTCCTTCCGATCCCATACTTCCACGTCGTCTTCACGTTGCCCGAGCCCCTGCGGCCGCTTGCTCTGCGGAACCAGAAGCTGATCTACAACCTGGTGTTTAAAGCCGCATCGCAGAGTCTTCTGGAGCTGGCGCGGGAACGGAAGTATCTTGGAGCGCAGATCGGCTTTACCGCCGTGCTTCATACGTGGTCTCAGACACTCATCGACCACCCGCATCTGCACTGTATCGTAACTGGAGGTGGGCTGACCCACGACGGTCAGGAATGGAAGGCGGCGCGACGGGGCTTCTTTCTACCCGTAAAAGTTCTGTCCCGACTGTTCCGGGGGAAGTTCCTTGCGTTCCTGAAGGACGCGCACCAGGAAGGCCTTCTGGCGTTCCCGGGATTGAGTGCTCCACTGGAAGATGCGTTCTTCGATCTGCTTCGGGGTCTTTACCAGAGGGAATGGACCGTTTACGTCAAGCCGACTTTTGCGGGTCCAGAACGCATCGTGGCCTATCTGGGACGATACACGCACCGGATCGCCATCTCCAACCACCGGCTGGTCGCCTGTGAGGGCGACCGGGTCTCATTCCACTACCGGGACCGCCAGGCCGGCAACCGACGGAAGCTGATGACCGTCGATGCCTACGAGTTCATCCGGCGGTTCCTGCTTCACATCCTGCCGGATGGCTTCGTGAAGATCCGGCACTACGGACTGCTCAGCAATCGGGGTCGCCGGAAAAAGCTCGCACGATGCCGTAGGCTCCTGGGCACTGTATGCACGACGGCTTCCGCAGCCACAAAGGCGACCTGGCAGGACCTTCTGTTCCGGGTAACAGGCATCGATCTTCAGGTCTGTGCGCAGTGCGGAGGCCCTATGCTCACAGTCGGAACCCTCGCGCCTCTGCGAGCGCCTCCGGCACATGTTGCCGTAGCTTGAGCTCCTACACCATCCCTTGTCCGCAAGCCCAACCACCCAACACGGCAGTAGTCTGTCCACTCTTTGAGCTTGGTAGAGCGACTATGGGATCCTGCGACATCGGCCCCTCCAAACAGCTTCAAATACGGTCCGATGACTGGGCCAGCCCAGCGGTCCTTACACAAGAATCACTCATCCAATCCCCATAGGCAGGTGAAGCGGCTTCGTTCAACACCGTGTATCCGGAATCCCGCTCCCGTCCACGCTTCTCCGACTCCGGATACACGCTTAATCGTTAGCGGCAATCGCCGTATGAGTGATCAATCTCCAAAGAAAGTCGAAGTAATGGCAAGGCATCTATTCGCCAGGCTATTCCTGTCGCTGGGTGTACTACTGCTGGTTGGTGCCTCCAAGGCGGAATCCAGCTCGGAATCCGTGGAGTTCAAAAATGCGGGAGTTATTATCTCTGGCATTTTAGATATGCCGGACTCCGAATCGTCAGTTCCTGCAGCCATCCTTGTACCTGGGGATGGGCCCACGGCTCGCGACGATCCAAGTCTTGTGCAACTTTCACAATATCTTACATCAATTGGCTTTGCCGTCCTGCGTTCCGACAAACGGGGTGTAGGTCGGTCCTCGGGAAGCTTATCTGGAGCAACAACGGCAGACCTCTCTGGGGATGTGACTGCTGCATTCGCCTTCTTACGGAAACATAAGAGGATAGCACCTAAGCAAATCGGTATAATCGGCCACAGTGAAGGGGCGCTGATTGCGTCGATGGTCGCGTCACGGATTCCGGATACGGCGTTCATCGTCCTGATGGCTCACCCCACCGCGGGCATCGAGGAGAATCTGCACCTCCAGCGAAAAATACGTCTCATCTCCCATGGAGCGAGCGATGATTTGGTCGAGTCCGAGCGTTTGTTTTGGACGCGGGTCTTTGCTCTAGTCAGACGACGCAAACCCAACACCGAAATCGAGAGGACTGCTGCTGCTCTTGTCTCAGGTCGGTCAACAGAACTTAGCACGGAGTATGAAAAGCTTGGGCTCAATTCACTTCAGATTCTCAAGGAGAGCCTCCCCGAACTGATTACCCCTTGGTTGGAATGGCTACTTGGGTATGACCCAACCAAACCACTGACTGAGGTTCACTGCCCAATCCTGGCTATCTTTTGTGAGAAGGACTGGCAAGTGCCCCCGAGCGGGAACATGGACGCAATGGAGGGAGTGCTGAACAGGAGGGGGAAGGCTGACTACGACGTTAAGTTGATGGATGGGTTGAATCACCATTTGCAAAGGGCTGAAACAGGATCTCCTGAGGAGTACGCTTCTCTGGACGCGAAGATTTCGCAGGACGCACTCCGAGCCATCGGAGATTGGCTCGTTAGCCTGAGATAGAGCAACGGTTTGGAGAGTAGACCCCTTAGGCGACTGCCGCTAACACGCCGGGCTGCGGCTTGTGGCATTCGCCACTTCGTCCAACCTGCTGCGCAGGTTCGCAGCCCGCGAGAACGTTAGCCGCAATCGATGCACGTCAATGAAGGGACGCCATGATAAATTCTGTGATTCACCATATCGGACTCGGACTTCAGGAGCCAGCAGAGGCTGAGGCGTTTTTCGACGAGTTGTTGGTTGGCTTTCTCGGTATGACTAAGGAGAAAACTCATGAAGCCCTCGCGGGCTGGAAGGGCAGAGGATCACGCATCTATTTGAAAGATGTGGAGTCTGGCTCACCTCCGGGGGCCCTCCAGCACCTTGCGTTCACAGCGCGCAGCCGGGAGGAGGTCGATAGATTTGCGGTCTGGGCGGAAGATCGAAGCATCGTGATTACCGATGGACCGGAGGAGTGTCCTGAATATGGTGGTGACTACTATGCAGTATTCTTTCGAGGCCCCGAGGGTACGAGATTCGAGATCGTCAGTCTTACAGAGGCTGATCATGCTGCTCCCCTGTAACGGCCTACGGTTGTAGTAGTGAATTCAATCGACTGCGGCTAACACGCCGGGCTGCGGCTCCGGCGCATTTGCGCCTCCGGCCTAACCTGCCTATCGCTGTCACGGCGCTTGCTTAAGACAATCGTGGGTGGCAAGCGCCGCGCCAGCTTGGCAGGTTCGCAGCCCGCGAGAACGTTATGGGCCATGCCAGTTTTGGAGCCAAAGCGAAACTGAGAGTGGGACAAAGGCAGACAGGCTAGGATCATACAATGGAATCTGATGAAGCACGACTTATCACTTCAGACATCGATAATTTCTGGAGGGCTTTTGACTTAGCACGGGATGTGACAGGTGAAGAGCGCATCCGGATCTTCGCGACGGAGTATCTCGACAAGGGGACGAAGGGACTCGAAGACTTCATCAGAATGCGCATTGAGAATCCCGAAGCCCTGGTCAAAGCGATTGATCATCATCCTGGCTATTATCGATCAGTGAGAGAGAGTACGCTTCGGATCGCCGAAATGACGGACGAAATTAGGAGCTACTTCCTAAGGTTGAACCATCTCTATCCTGATTCGGTGTTTCCAGATGTCTTTTTCGTGATTGGAAGGATGCGCACTGGAGGCACAACCTCGGACAATGGCCTCTTAATCGGGGCGGAGATGTACGGCAGGACGCGGGAGACGCCTCTTGAAGAACTGGGTGACTGGCACAAACAGGTCTTAAAGCCAGTGGAAGACATTCCGTTTATCGTCATGCACGAACTGATTCATTGTCAGCAGAGATTTCCAAACGGTGAGATGACACTTCTTAGGAAGTCAATCGATGAAGGCTCAGCGGATTTCTTGGGAGAGCTTGTTGCAGGCATACATATCAACGAACATATCCATGAGTATGGCAACTTACATGAGCGTGAGTTATGGATTGACTTTCGTGAGAAGATGAACGGAAATGATCATAGCGATTGGCTATACAATGCGGATAAGGCAAAGGGCCGCCCAGCCGATCTTGGGTACTTCATTGGTTACAAGATCTGTGAATCGTACTATCACCTTACTTCTGACAAGAGTCAGGCAGTCCGAAATATGCTTATCATTGACGACTTCGAACAATTTCTCCAAGCCAGTGGTTATCAGAAGAGGTTCGACTAAAGACCTGGGAATCTAGGTAATAGCCGTCCACTGTATGTTCTTGCCCAATTCCAAACTGGCACAAGCCCATAACACGTCCACTTGCGCTGCGGCGCATCCGCGCCTTGGCCTGCGGCAACCCGCCTGGGGGCGGGTTCGCAAGTGGCGGGAACGTTAGATACTCTCTTGGTGGTCAAGCCATTTTGTAGAACTTTTCTCCGTCGAAGTCCTGGTTGTGTTGGAGAATACCCCAGATGGAGTGAAGCAGCTTTCGCATCACCGCGATGACCCCCTGCATGGGCTTCTTGCCTCGACTGATGAGTTTTTCGTAGAACGCCTTCACATTGGGCTGCTGTTGAATGGCCACCAGCGCTGGCATATATAAGGCGGTTCGTAAGTACTTATTCCCCGCTTTGGAGATCACTCGGCGCTTCTGAATCGTGTCTCCCGATTCGTGGGGTCGTGGATCCAGGCCTGCGTAGGCCACCCATTGGGCAGGCTTCATGTCGGCAGGCAACATCGAAATCTCTGCCAGAATGCCCATCGCGCTGGTTGCTGCGATCCCGTGAACGGAAGTCAATCGCGCGAACTTCTCGCGCAGAGTGGCTTCCCCCTCAATGAGCTCCAGAGCCCGCGCTTTCAGCTGCTGCACACGCGCTTTGAGATGTTCAACATGCTCTTCGATGTCCAAGGCGACCGCAGACGCGACCGATGGGCGTTGCGTGGAAGCGTGAAGCCGGTTTCCTTCCCGGTTGATCTCGACTTTGATCTGCGCGATCCGGCGTGTAATCGCCTGCAGGTCAAGTACTTCATCACGGGGTGCCTGCCACGTCTGGAAGGGCATCCGCTGCACATACTCCAATGCCACTTCCGCATCGATCGGGTCGGTTTTCCCCCGTTTCATCAAAGCCTGAGAGAAATTCCTCAGCGCTCTGGGGTTGATTACCATCACCTGAGTCTTCGGATGCCGATACAACGCCAACGCCACCTCAAAACTATAGATGCCTGTGGCCTCGACTCCCACTCGAGCCGGCTTTCCCCACTTTGTCGCCCACTTGATCAATCGACGGTGCCCTTCGCCTGTGTTGGGAAATCTTGCCAGTGGATACGCTTTCCCTGAGCGACGGATCGCGACCACCAGCTCCCGGGCTGAGACATCTACCCCCAACAGATTCTCTTGCTTCATGATCTCTCCCTCCTTATTTGTACCTCTGGTCCCCCGACCTTGCACCTGGCCTACCAGCCTTGTGATACAGACTCTCGGGTCTCGGATACTCCTCGGCATGGGCCAAGAAGGCGGGGGGCCTATCTAACGTCCAAGGTCAATGCCTTCATGCGCAATCCGGCCTCCCCAGAGGTCTTCTTCGAACCAAGATAATCTACAAATAGATCATATTTTCAAGATACAATGCGCAGTGCTGCGAGCCTCAACTGCGGAATGACTAAAGGAATTTGACTTGCCTGAGATAGCCTTCCTTGGAACTGCTGCTGCCCTGCGGCTCCCTTCCTTTCATTGCTCCTGCGCCATTTGCGAGGCAACTCGCCAAGGTGCCATTGCTAGACGAACGCGATCTGCTCTTGCAATCATAGATAGCCAGACGACACTTATCGATGCGGGACCCGACATAGCCGAACAGCTTGAAAGGGAGTCAATCCAGAAGGTGGATGCGATCCTCATCACTCACTGGCATTTTGACCACATCGCGGGGCTTGGGGAGTTTCACGAAGCCGCATTTATTCACAAATGGGAAAAGCTCCCATTATACACTCCTGCGTCGGGATTGGTCCATTTGGAGCAGGAACTGAGTTATATGAAGAAAACCTGCGATTTACGTGTGATTGAAGCAGGGATGACCTTGAATATTGGCTTACTGCGCTATATTCCGGTCAAGACGTCTCATTTCAAAGATAGTGTTGGTTTCATCATTGAGGGTAAGCGACGAATCGCCTATCTGGGCGATGGCGTCCGGCCGCCGGATGACACATTAGAGTTACTTAGCGGTGTGGACTTGCTCATTCTGGAGGCTACAATGGATGAGCTTGATGCAGAAGGTTGGCACAACCTTGATATCGCGGGAGCGATCGAAGTCTGGAAGGAGATAGGAAGCAGAGAGTGTATCCTGACACACATGTCTTTTCACAGTTGGAGGGACGGGGCACTAATTGCAGGATTCGACGAGGACAGGCGCACCGACGTTCTCAGGGAGAATCCAGGGCTCAAAATGGCATATGATGGGCTGCGCATTCCCTTCTAACGGACACGCATTCGCAGCACAAGCGCATAACACGACGGGCTGCGGCTCGTGGCATTCGCCACTTCGCCCAACCTGCCTGTCGCTGTCACGGCGCTTGCTTTGATAGACGTTGATTGCAAGCGCCACGCCAGCTTGGCAGGTTCGCAGCCCGCGAGAACGTTATAGGAAATGCCCTCCCTGAAATCCTATTTATCACGAGATTCCGGACGTTATGATATTGGATCTTGAGTCACTAACTTACCGGCAGGCGGCATATGCTTTCCTTGATGCTGGATACACGCAGCTCGCCTCTGGTGACTGGTCTCTCGTCTTCCTGACGCCTCATGCAGACCATGTCGTCAAGCTCACCCCGTTCGATCCCGCCTACCTCATATTTGCAAGACTATGCAGAGAAAACCCACATACGAATCTGCCACAAATCCGGTCCATAATCTCGTTGCAGCGAAATGGCTTTGTTGTCGAGACGCCCAGGTATTTCAAACGTGAGAGGGAAAAGCAGCAGGGGTTCCTTGACGTGCTGAAGGCTACGCTGGAGGAAGACAAGACAGCAGACCCCGAAATAGACCAGCTCGGTTGCATTCTTAGAAAAGGGCTTCGGCAGGCTGACAATCTTCCCTACTTCGCCGGAATGGACTGGAATCCCGATAACGTCCTATTCGACGGCGACATCCCAAAGCTTGTCGACGCGTTCAATATTTGCGGATCGAATATCACACAACGTTTGGAGAAGGGCGATCCTGTCAATCTGGGCGACCAGGCCGTCGCTGACTTCCTCACGATTCCCTATCACTGTCCCTTTCCCGGGTCCCATTGATGGCAGATTCGTGACCTTCGTTCTCACGCTGAGTCCGATTCCAGATGATCTTCCGGATAAACTCTGGTGCGATTCAATCAATTGGGTCGGGCATCCTATAACACGAGCACCCACGGCTCCGGCCATCCGGCCTCCGCCCAACTCGCTACGCGGGTTCGTGGGTGCCGAGAACGTTAGCCGCCAGCCGGAAAATCCGAGGCTGATCATGTCTACTGAAGAGAATGATGATCGCTACGAAGTTTGTTTTCATTTGGTCGGGTTCATCGATCTTCTGGGACAACAGGAGGAGCTATCTCGACTCGATTCTCTGCCCGACGTAGACAATGAAGAGGAGATGCGCGCGTTTATCGACCAGCTGAAGCGTACATTTGGCGTTGTGGATGGCCTTCACAAGATGTTTGAAGAGTTCTTTGGCGGAATTATGGAAAAGAGAAGGATTCCTGAGGGACTTAAAACCCAGAATCCAGATTTGTACAAGGCTCTTACTGGAAGCAAGATAAAGTTTCAACGCTATTCTGATGGGATTGTTGTCTTTGTCGCGCTCTCGGAAAGCGCCGGGAGGATGCCGTTTCGATCAGTATGGGGACTTCTCTCCGCGTGCGCCTCGGTTATGCTGATCTCTCTAGCCAGCAAACATCCTCTCCGAGGAGGCTTAGATGTAGGAATCGGCATGGAAATGCGGGAAGGTGAACTATACGGACCTGCGGTGGCTAGGGCATACAACCTAGAGAGCAAGGTTGCCCAATACCCGAGAATCACAATAGGCACAGAGATGGTTAACTACCTTCTCCAAGAAAGGAATCTCGATCCCAAAGACGAATTCGATTCGTTCAACCAGGAGATGTCTGGGTTGTGCCTCAGTCTCATCGCAAGGGACATCGATGGTAACACAATTCTCGACTATTTAGGTGAAGGATTCCGAACGTACGTAGGCGGAGATCCCGAGCTCCCCGAGCAGGCACTTCAGTTTGCGCAGGAGAAACTCCAGGAGTACCGAGAAGCGAAGAACACCAAGCTGGCTATCAGGTACAAATTGCTGGTGGACTACATTGAATCTCGACTGCCCGGGTGGGAAACCTCTGAAGAGCCGGCCGGCGGCTAACACGCCGGGCTGCGGCTCGTGGCATTCGCCCCTCGCGCAACCTGCCTGTCGCTGTCACGGCGCTTGCTTTGAAACCTCGTTTGCAAGCGCCGCGCCAGCTTGGCAGGTTCGCAGCCCGCGAGAACGTTAACCGCAATGCCGGTTTGGGGCTTCGGGCATATTCATAAGTGATTTGGAGCGTTTTCTATGGCTTGGCCTTCTTGGGAAGAGTGGGAACGACTAAGAAAGGGCATCGGCTGCCCGATGTGCGCCGACATCCACCTTGAGGAAAATCCACATGGTTTTCTCGTGGTCGAACTCAAGCAAAGCTTCGTCAGGCTGCCGCGCAATCAATACTTACGCGGCTGGACTATTGTTGCTTTCAAGCGGCATGTATGTGAGCTTTTCGATCTATCTCCTCAAGAACTCTCAGAGTTCTGGCAGGATGTTGCGTCAGTTGCCCAGGCACTGAACAAGCTCTATTCATCACCCAAGATAAACTATGCCGTATACGGCAACGGCTGCCCTCACATACACTGCCACATTATTGTTCAGTCATATGAGGCTGCGCCGTACTTGTTTACGGAAATCAATGAACAGATTGTTCATCTAGATCCTGATGAATACCAAAAGATCATCGCAGATATGCGTGCACTACTTGAGTCGTGAAATAAACCGGCACAGCGGTTAACACGGCACCCTCGGCTCCGGCCATTCGGCCTCCGCTCCAACCTGCTTCGCAGGTTCGTGGGTGCCGAGAACGTTAAGCGCAACCCCGGTCGAAGGAAAGACATCCGTCGCTCGATTTCAGCGGGGGCAGCATGAAGATAGGTAGAGCCTTTGAGGATGAAGACGTTGTTCGGAACTACGCGTATCGGGCGCCGTACTGCGATGGAGTCTACGCGAAGCTCTTGGAAGTCAGTCCTCGCTATGATTCCCTTCTGGATATAGGATGCGGGACGGGGAAGATCGTACGCCGCCTCTGTCACTCTTTCAATAGAGCTACTGCAGTTGATCCTTCGAGTGCGATGCTTTCCGTCGCGAAATCCCTGGCAGAAGACACGACATCAAATGTCACCTGGGTAGAGGATACCGCGGAATCGTTCCCTCTCGTGGGGATACCCTATGATCTTGTGGTAGCTGCGGCCAGCATTCATTGGATGGATCACGCTGCTCTATTTCCTCGCCTCCACCGTGCCGTGTCCGAAGAGCACGTTCTCGCGGTGGTGGATGGAGATGGGGCGTTTGATCCCCCCTGGGAAGGCAAATGGCGTGACCTGGTAGAGCGCTGGGTTAGAAGACTGAAAGAAGCCGGTAAATACGAACTCCGAGGAGATCTTCCTTATCAGGATTTCATCAACCAATACAGGCAATTCATCAACATCTCTGGCGAAACATCCATCTTGTCGGATCCAGTATCGCAGACGATAGACGACTTTGTGCTCTGCCAGCACTCTCGCAACACCTTTGCACCATCTAGACTCGGACCTTGGTTAGCTGAGTTTGATCAAGAACTCAAGGAAATCTTGGCACCGTATGCCTCCGATGGAAAGATCTCGTACCCGGTGCGTACTCAGATTGCTTGGGGCACAATACGCTCTGAATAGGCAGCACCGACTGACGCGTTCTTGTCCTGTCAGCATCTGCCTATGAGATCACGACCGGGGCAGCGCTTAACACAGGCCTTGCGGTTCGAGCCTGACGGCCCTCACTGCAACCCGCCTGCGGCAGGTTCGCAAGGCCTGGGACCGTTATATGCAATGCCAGCCTAACCAAACGAACGCCGCTATCCCTAGCGCCGTAGGTTTACCCGCAATCTACCTACAGGAGATACTGTGTGAGTTCGAATTCCTTGCTCGCTGGAGAGCCTGCTAACGTGGGAAGTCCACAGGATCTTCCAGAGAGAAGAGTTTATTCTGGAAAGTTCGTGACTCTCGCACCAGTCGAGGCAAAGCAGGACGCGCAAGAGCTTTACGAGTGCTCGCACGGGACGGTGGATGGAGAATTACTCTGGACCTATATGGGGTACGGACCGTTTGCAAGCCAAGATTCAATGGCCTCTTGGCTGGAAAGCACCGAGAACTCGGATGACCCCCTGTTTCTTACTGTTCACCAGGAGGAATCTCAGAAACGAGTGGGCATGGTTGCCTTCCTGAACGTAGTCGCAGACATGAGAAGGCTCGAACTCGGACATATCTGGTACGGTCCGGAAGCTCAGAGAACGAAAGTCAATACTGAATGTGTCTACTTGATGCTTTCTGAGGCGTTCGATCGCCTGGCCTATCGACGAGTAGAGTGGAAGTGTGACGCCGTGAATGAGCGATCGCGGTCCGCAGCAATTCGACTGGGATTCAAGTTTGAGGGGATCTTCAGACAGCATATGATTATCAAGGGCAAAAACCGGGATACTGCCTGGTATGCGATGATGGACGACGAGTGGCCTGCAATCAAGAGAAACTTGGAAGCTTGGCTATACGAAACTGAAGGAGATGGTCCTTCCTTGAGTGAACTTAATTCTTAATTGGGTTGAAAATACCTCGGCGTTTCGGGGACGGCACCGCCAGAGCCATCCGCCCCAGGCTGGCAAAGCACATAACACGGCGGGCTGCGGCTCGTGGCATTCGCCACTTCGCCCAACCTGCTGACGCAGGTTCGCAGCCCGCGAGAACGTTACCTGCCATGGCAGTGTCAAGATCAGCCTGTGAGAAATAGAGTAATGAGTGTTGGCGTTACGTCAGATGGAAATCTGGGGAGGCGATCCAATGAGTCACGTATTTCGCGCCTACGAATCAGAGGATGACTACTGGCGCTTGCGCGACTTTCTTCGCGAAGTGTTCTTGCTGAACAAACGTCTGGAACGTAGCTGGCACGTCGCTCGGCTCGACTACACAAGGTGGCACGTCTGTCCAAACTGCACCGGCGTGCCATTCGGGGAAGTCGTCTTCTTGTGGGAGGCTGAAAGCAGAATCATCGCCCTTCTGATAGCGGATGGAGGTCCAGGAGAAGCACATTTGTGTGTCCATCCTGACTTTCGGACTCCCGATTTAGAGGAGGAGATGATCGACGTTGCTGAGAGCTGCCTCCCGTGTGTGGATCTAGACGGCTCAAAGCGGCTGGAAATATGGGCAACGAATCAAGATGTGATGCGCGAAGATATTCTTGGAGAGAAGGGTTATAGCAGGGGTAATGGATTCCACCAATGGCGTCGGCAACTACAAGACGATTTGCCCTGTATCCATCTCCCTGAGGGATATACGATTCGATCTGTCGGCGAAGGGTTGGAGCTACTGGAGCGCTGCTATGCGTCGGGGCTTGGGTTCCATAAAGGTGACATCAAGGTAGCCGTGGACAACCGAGACGACCCCACCTGGTATCGTAGTATCCAGACTGCCCCTCTCTACCGCCGAGACTTAGATCTTGTTGCTGCCGCACAAGACGGCTCAATCGCTGCGTTCTGTACGATTTGGTTCGATGATGTGACTCGTAGCGGATATGTCGAGCCTGTGGCGACCGTCCCAGCTCATCAGAAGAAGGGACTAGGCAGAGCAGTGATGACGGAGGGCCTCAGAAGACTGCGGCGAATGGGAGCGACTGTTGCCTCTGTTCACGGTGGAAATTCAGGAGCTAACGCATTCTATGAGTCTGTTATGGGGCCCGACTACGAACTGTATGAGGCTTGGACCAAAGACCTATCAGGATAGCGCGAGAACTGCCACGGCAGGTAACATTGTGTGTGCCGTTCGGGGCATCCGCCCCTCACTGAAAACCTGCTTCGCAGGTTCGCACACACAAAGAACGTTACACGCAATGTTATTTTTTGTGTGATGGGAAAAGCATAAGGGAGCAAAAACAAACCCTACCCATATGAGGATACCTCAATGAACGGACTGCATCATTCAATCTTTTACGCAGTTTTAATGTTGATTGCAGGCCTAGGAATTCCAGTAATGGCCGCGTTGAACGGAGGGTTAGGCGAAAAACTCCAAAGCCCAGCATTAGCTACAACAATCCTATTTACGGTGGGCATCGTAGTTTCCCTTGGGTTCTTGTTCATCTTCGAAGGTATGCCTAAGTTTAACCCTCAAACTTCAATCCCCATCTATTTCTATCTAGGTGGGCTATTTGTAATATTTTATATTCTCAGCATAACTTGGGTTGCGCCCAGGTTTGGTGTTGGAAATGCTGTCGCTTTGGTATTGTTAGGCCAGCTCATTTCAATGGCAATCATTGATCACTACAGTCTATTGGGTGCTCCTCATCACCCAATATCTGTTCAACGTTTCGTTGGGCTGGTATTTATGGCTATTGGCGTTTTTCTAGCTGTGCGCCGTTTTTAATAAGGTATGCGGTCGTTAGGGTATGATAAGCACGGAGTATCGTCGAGCACATAAATCTAACAAAGCGTTTAAACTACTCGCTGCGCTCGCATTTTACCGGTGGACGCGAGCCGTTAATATTCGATTTAACCTTTCAAGCATGTTATGTAATATGAGATCCCCGTGAGATAAATTATCTGGCGGGGATTCTCTGCAATAGCTATCTCCTTTTTAAAGAACAGAAAATCGTAAAAGACAAAGAGCGTTATGGTCGCTCCTTTATTCCTTTCTCGATGACAAAGGACAACACAGCGTGTAACACGCGCACCCCCGGCTCCGGCGCATTCGCGCCTTCGCCAAACCTCGTTCACGGCGCTTGCTTTAAATCACAACTTGTGGCAACCGCCGCGCCCGCTCGGCAGGTTCGTGGGTGCCGAGACCGTTATATGAAATGACAGCCAGTCCTGATTGAAAGTAACAAGATGGACCCTTCGATGCCTCCAGTCCGAGTGGACGAACAGTTGACGCCCCGAATCCGCCTACGCTCAGCCCTGCCAGAGGACGCGGTGGGGCTTTTCGCGCTGGTCGAAGCTGACCGGGCTTACCTCGACGAGTGGATACCATGGGTTAGCGCGATCCGCTCGCCGGACGAGATGCGGTCGATCATCGAGGACCGCGAACAGGGCAAAGACGGCAAGGGCCCGGCATTCTGCATGCTACACAAGGGGATGATCGCCGGTTGGGTTTCCTTCGTCGGAGTGGCGGGGCAGCCACATGCAATCGAACTCGAATGTTGGGTCGGTGCGGCGTACCAGGGCAGATGGGTCGCGGCCATTTGCGGTCGTCGCCTGATCGACTATGCATTCGATGTGCTCGATCGCGAGCGGGTCGTGGCCTGCTCAGCTGTCGGTAACACCGGTAGCGCCCTATTGCTCGAGCGCCTCGGGTTTACTCGGGAAAAGCTGCTCGAAAAGGCCGACAGGATCCACGGACGGGACATTGACCTAATACTCTATTCGACGGAAAGACGATGACCACATATGGGCGGCCAGAGATCCTGTTGCTGCAGGCGAATCAGGCACGGCTCCGGTGCATTCGCGCCTACGCGTAAACCTGCGGCAGGTTCAGATTCGATGTGGGAAAGTCTGAGAAATATCGAATTGATCATGAGGCATCTTCCAACCATAGCATATCTGGTCAAGCACAAGCTTCGGGTCTTCGTTCACTCAGTAATGCTGGGCGTGCCCTTACGAGGTTTTTTGCACGACTATAGCAAGATTACCCCCATCGAGTACTTCGGGATTGGCCGACATTTCCATCCTAGCAACCCGACCGAGAAAGAGCGAAATATGGGTCTGTTTAAAAAAGCCAACGCCCACCACATTGCGAGGAATGATCACGAACTGCCCCACTGGTATAACAAAGACGGCAGTTGCATTGAGATTCCAGAGTCAGCCAGAAGAGAGACAGTCTGCGACTGGGCCGCCTTCCAGGGTCTTGCACTTTCCCTGAAAGGAGTTAGAGAGAACGCAAGGAAGTCATATGCTAATTGGGCAAGGAACTACAAGATGCACCCTAGCACCAGGCACTGGTTCGAACGTTTCTTAGAACTCCCAGAAGCTGGGGGGCATGACAACATTTAATACGGCACCTCCGGCTCATAGGGATTCCATGTCGAGGCTTTCAGATCAAAACTACCTGCTTACCGAACAGTACAAGGACGCCAGCAACCTGTATGCTCGGTTTGAACTTCATGAGCGATACAGCACCAACAAATATCCGTGGCACAGATGGGTTAACAGGATCTGAACACCGTGGAAGAGTCTGTATCCATACGCCCATATCAAGAAAACGATTTTGACAGACTCGCTACCTGGGTGAGTGACAAGAAGGAGTTCGCATATTGGGGTGGTGCCTGGTTTGATTTTCCCCTGGAGAAAGGGCCATTTAACCAGCATCACAGCGAGACGGATCATACCGGATTCTCGGCAATTGATTCCCTAGGAAACCTTCTTGGATACTTCGAGATTAGAGAGTTACACCCGAAAGAGGGTCGGCTATTCCGAGTCATAGTGAAACCAGATGCGAGGTCGAAGGGGATTGGAAGAAGAATCCTGGCTGAAGCGCTGCGGGTGGGATTTGAGGAAATGGACTTCGTCAAGGTCGGGCTTGGAGTCTTTGACACGAATCATCCCGCAATCCGGTGTTACAAGGCAGCCGGATTCACATCAAAAACTAAAAGGCAATCCCACTCTAGACTTCTGCAAGAAGAGATACTGATCTTGAATATGGAGATTAGACGGGAGGACTGGGAGAACAGTCACCCCCATGGATAGAACGCGCGTACCATTCGATATGTCTCGTCTTACAAAGAAAGATACGAATTGCTTTATTTGCGAATTCCTAGCGGGTAACCCCCGTTATGAGCATTTAGTCGTTGCTGAAACCGACACTGCAGTTGCCTTTCTTAACAGGTTCCCAACTCTCTTTGGATATGTCTTAGTTGCCCCGAAGAAACACCACGAACAGGTCACAGGTGACTTCGATAAGAAGGAATATCTGGATCTACAGCGTTTCATATACAAAATTTCGGAAGCAATGAGACAATTGCTTGAACCAGAACGCATCTACATTCTAAGCCTAGGAAGCCAAGCCGCCAATTCACATGTCCATTGGCATGTGGCGCCGCTTCCAAAGGGGGTTCCGCTTGAGCAACAGCAATACTATGCGCTAATGCATGAGAATGGCGTCATTGAAACTACGCCAGACGAAATGGCAAAATTTGCGGAGAAGCTTCGTAATGCAATTGAGCAGGCCGAGCAATGAGCACACTACCCAGGGTTTTCGCTTGAAGAAATAGGAAGCAGCGAATTGATTGATCACGACAATCTCGAGGAGTTCTCCGATCCAGCCAACTATGACATGGGGGATGCCAGCGATACAGGCATCGCCTTCTACGCAGCCCTGGCGCAAGAAACGGGTGGTTCTGTATTCGAAATTGCCTGTGGCACGGGTCGCGTCAGCATCCCGATTGCCCGCTTGGGCTTTTCTGTAACTGGCTTGGATATTGTCCCTGGAATGATAGATCAGGCGCGTAGCAAATCTGTTGGCCTCCCTACGCGCTGGATTGCGGGTGACGCACGCACATTTGACCTTGGCGAACAATTTCGACTCATCTTCTTGACTGGCAACGCCTTCCAGAGTTTTCTGACAAACGCAGATCAAGAAGCACTGTTGCAACGCGTGCATGCACATTTACACGACGAGGGATTGTTTGCCTTCGAAACGCGCAACCCACTTTTCCCCCACTCCCAGACCCCAGAAGGGCTATTTGTACCCCTTGAGACGAACGAAGAAGAGCAAGATTGGCCTTCTTTTAGCGATACCAGCGGGAGCGAAGTGCGTGTATCGAGAACGTACGTATATGACCATATGGCTCAGATCCACCACTGGACGACCTACAAACGCTGGCACGAGGGTGAGGAGGATCACACCAAGGTCACTCGCATCGCGCTGCGTTACACCTTCCCGCAGGAGCTTGCAGCACTGCTATTCTACAATGGCTTCAGCATCGTACGGCAGTATGGCGATTGGAATCTGGAATCGCTGACTGCTGATAGCCCAAGCATCATCTCGGTCCGCCGCAAGCGCGGATGATTTCAATAACAAAGAGGGCAATTTCGTGCCCGGAATTGCTTTAGCCGATCGTTGAGAGGGAGAGCGTCGGGGCAACCAACACTCCAGCCCTGACGGGTCGGCAAGGTTTGCAAAAGCCCGAGAACGTTATAGGAAATGCCAGCCTCGCACGCAAAAAAAGTAGCAACACACCGAAAACTAGAGAAACCTGGTGATGATATTCAGTACTTTCCAAATAATGCACCTGCTGAAGGGCGGCGATTGCAATCAGATCATACATGAAACTGTAGAATTTGTGTGTAGATCTGAGCAACTAAACTTTTCAAATGTATGGTTGGCCGAACACCATACTTCTTATTGCATAAATGGATCTCCATCCGTCATTGCAGCTGCTATCGCCGTAAAAACGCATCGCCTAGGAATTGGATATGCAGTCAATGTATTACCTTTCTACCATCCCGTGAAATTGGCTGAAGAGTTACTATTGGTAGATCATTTGAGTAACGGCAGACTAATTGCAGGATTTGGGTCGGGCAATCAAGAAAGAGACTTCGATATATTCGGTCTCGACTTTGCACAAAGACGGGAGATGGCCAAAGAATCTCTTGAAATCATAATGAGTTTGTGGTCCGGCGAAGCTGTTTCAGTTGAAGGTGACTACCATTCTCTGAAAGACGTAAGGTTAGCGATCAAACCTTTCCAAAGTCCCCACCCGCCTATTTGTGTGTCAGTTGGCTCTAAGGAAGGAGCTTCTGCCATGGGGAAACTTGGACTCAATATCAACCTAGCTGGGAACTCTTCCAAGTTGAGGGAAGTCATCCAGGCTTATCGAGAATCTTGTTCTCCCAATTTCTATGGGCATGTTGGCTATCTTCGAAATATCTATGTAAGAGAGGATACGATAGATCAGGGCAGGGTTCGTAGTGCAGTCAATTCATTCGGAGAGCTTCTTACAGGCAAGGAGAACATTCATAAGAAAACAATTGATACTTTCCAGAATGTTTTCGGCCTTTATGAGTCCTCTTCCGATATGATCAAAGAGCTAAAGGAACTCCAAGCACTCGGGGTTGATGAGATACTGTGTAGTTTCAAATGGGGAGATCTATCCTATCAGGAAGCTGTTCAGTCGATGGAGGTTTTCGCCAAAGACATTCTTCCAATATTTTCATGATTTTGAACCCCCATTTTCTGTTTCAGTGAAGGGCATTCCGCCCAACTTGCCCGCGGCAGTGGAGAGGGGAGAAGGAAATCTAGTTGGGGAGGACGACTTGGAAGTTAAATGCCCTCCAAAATACTTTTCGCAAGGAATGTATCGTGCAGCTCAACTATGTGCTTTGTCAAAAGACTATCTTCCCCGACAGTCTGCCCGATCCTTTGCGCTTCGGTAATCTTGAGATGATGGAGTAGTCTGTCCGGGACGATCGCTGGTTCTTTCGTTTGAGAACTTTCAGGCAGATCCAGATTGGAAAGACTGACATTCTCTAGGGCAAACGCGGTGATAAGAATTGCCGCCGTTCCCAACACCGCCTGGTAGAGAGGGATCCTAATATTGAATATTCTGAACAACCGGTTCCCCAGTGTTCTCAGTATACGAAGTTCAACCGTCTTTGCAGTTTGTAGGCGACTTTTCAGGTGTTCATAGATCTCCGGATTCGGAGTTAGATCAGTCTCGGAAATTTGCATCGAACTGGCGATTTCCGCCAATGTATCGCTGTAAGCCTGGCACTGCTTGCATCCTTTGAGATGTTCAGTCAGTAGCAAGGTCTCACCTTGTGTGATTTGCCCCAGGCTTTTCCTCACCAAGAGATCTTCGAAATGGGTACAGTTGTTGTCCGTTGATCTTTCCATGGCCCTGTCACCTCTCAGATTCTTGCGGATTCAGCTTTCTGAGCTTTCTAGATAGCTTCCTGGATGTGTAAAAAAGACGAGATTTTACCGTTCCCTCTGAACACTCTAATACCTCACTGATTTCTTTGATTGATAGGTTCTCCTGATAACGCAAGAGAAAGGTGCTTCGCTGGTCTTCGTCAAAATCTTCCAACTCCTTTAGTAGCGCTGCTTTGAATTCGGACTGGTCCAGCTTTCTTTCCAGAGGAAGGTAGTCGATGTCAGAGTGGCTGGTTGAATTCAGTTCCGGTTCATTCGCCCGAAGTTTTCTTGTCTCCAGATCCCTGTATTCGTTTTTGCACATATTGTGAGCAACGCTGAATACCCAATTTGAGAAGGACCGTCCTGTGTCGAACCTAGTAGGGTGTTCAATGATCTTTAGAAAGATATCCTGCAAGAAGTCCTGTGCCTTCTCTTCGTTTCCCTTAAGCATCCGTAAGAAATAGTGCAACAAACGCGTGCTATAGCGTGCATAGAGGTCGTCAAAAGCGGATGTGTCTCCTTTGCTAATCAAATCCATCAATTCTTCGTCAGGGAATTGTTGGTATCTCTTCTTGGAAGCGTTCATCCGAGAACACTCACGCCGATGGTTACCCTCTTTTCTTGATGTAGTTCAGCATTCCTTTACTGTTCCCTTTCTGGGCAAGATCCAGCGAAAGTTCCCTCCAATAATCGGCTCTTTCTCTTTCTCCGCCAGCTTTGTAGTGTTCGTATAGCATCATGAATGGGATGATATAATTGAGATTGTGGTTTTCTCTAATGGATTTTTCGGAGACGTGTGCTTCGCTGTACCAATCGTGTCGAAGATAGTTCAACCTGAAGCGTTTTTCTAGGTTCTTGGCCAGCAAGGCCATGTTATCTACTCTTTTGGGGCTGTATTGATGGGCAAGTCCGACAAGATAGAGGTTATCCTGCAAGGGCCCGATGTACCTTCGAGGTAAGGTAATACCGAAGTAGATGGGAATATTGGGATTGTTTGCAATCAGAGTGTTGCAAAGCTCAAGTAGCCAGTTCTCGGCATCACTGTCTGGCAACTCCTCGGGGCTGATCTTGATTCCTTTCTCTTGCAGTACGCGAAGCAGGTAAGGCTTCTTCCTGCATAGGAATACATTCAGAATGGTAACATCTGACCGGACCCCCTTCGCACGCTGGAGCATCCAGGCGGGATAAGTGTCGTTATCGCCGTTCGTAAATAGGATTGCGTCTTCTTCAGTAGACATCAATGTGTTATAGTTGTAATTTAGCCAGGCTGCCGGTATGTACCCGCTTCGATAGAGTTTCTCCCAGTATATTTTTGCTTTTTCCCTTTCATTACTCAGTTCATAAATGTGAACGAAATTTTCGTAATGTTCAGGATTGTCAGGGCGAAGTTGATGGGCCCTTTCTAGCAACGTGATATCCTTAAGATCATCGTTCAAAAACTTCGTGTAGAGATATTGATAGCTATCTGGGATTGCCTTTCCCATATCTGAGATGATCCTGTCCAATGTGGCTCTGCCCGACTTGGTTCGCTTGTTCAGGGAATAACGACTAGCAAAGTAATAGTTGTACCAGGCTCCTGAATTCTTTGGGTCGTTTTCTATCTCTCCCTTCCAGAGGCCGGCCTGTGTCGTATACCATTCCCTGGGTTGATTTACTCTCGTAAGTCGATGCACCTTTTCCGGCTTCAGTGACTCTGCCTTGGCAATGCAGGTGGCGCACAGCGTAGATACCAGGATAACAAGGGACGTGGCTAACGCTTTCATCTCCAAATCTCCTATCTCTCAGATCACCTTTTGCATTGAGTCGGAACCGCTATCACATAGTCATACACGTAAGCGCTGAAAAGGTTCAAAATTTCTTAGATTGGCAACGGCAGGTACCACCATAGCATTTCTGAGGGGTGACGGATGCGAGTGCTTTTACTGGGGGGAACCGGATTTAGTGGTCCTTTTATTGCGCATGAACTACAGAACCGTGGTCACGAGGTAGTGGTCTACCATCGTGGGGAGCACGAGAGCCCGTTTATGCCGGATTGTGAGCACATTCACGGTGATCGGAAAGATCGCGATACGTTCGGGGAGGCGCTGAAGAGGATCAAGGCAGATGCTGTGATCGACATGCTGAGTATGATCGATGCAGACTCTGAGCCGGTGATCGAAGCTTTCAGAGGTCGAATCAGGGCATCAGTACACATCAGTTCTGGCGATGTGTACGCGGACGCTCCGGACTTCGGAGAAGAACCGATTTCGGAGGATGCGCCTTTAAGAGATCCTCCGACCTATGAGGAAGAGCCAAGGAACTACGACAAGGTTTTGATGGAGAGGGCAGTGCTGGCAGCCTGTCAAGAAGGGGACTTTCCTGCGACCGTGATCCGCTATCCGGTCATCTATGGTCCCGGCCGATCCGGTGGATACCGCGAGTGGGCTCTCATCAGGCGAGTCTTGGACAGCCGGGATAGATTGGCCCTCCCAGGGAAGGCGTTTCGAATACCAGCCGCGCGAGGCTACCACAAGAATCTGGCAGCGGGTGTCGTATCAGCTCTAGAGTCAGATGCGGCTGTGGGCAAGGTCTACAATCTCGCCGATGTGGAGTGTCAAACGCTTCCCCAGATTGCAAAGGAGATCGCGAAGACGTTGGGCCACGAATGGGAAATCATCGAAATACCAGACGACGTTTGGGAGGGAGATATATATAGTGGACCGCTGTGCCAGTATGACCTTTCCCGCGTTTCAAGGGATCTGGGCGTCCGTGACGTTGTGGCCGTAGAAGAAGCACTCAGGGAAACCGTGCTCTGGCAGCTTGAGAACCCGCCGGAACCGAACGAGACCTGGAAAATCACAGTAGATGAGGAGGCGTACCAGATAGAGGAAGGACTGTTTGCCAAGGTACCGCGGGCTGCCAAGAAGTGAATAAGCTCCTATAAGACGGAGGTATTCAAAATGCCTTTCGAACCCAGGATTAGCATCATTACGCTCGGTGTAAGTGATATGGCAACGTCGATCAGGTTCTATAGGGACGGGCTTGGCTTTCCGACATCTGCTAAAGACGACGCAGGATGTGCGCTCTTTAAAACCAGCGGTACTCGCTTTTCGCTTTATCCCTACGATCACCTGGCCAAGGATATTTCGCCAGCTACGGAGGGACGTAGGAGCGGATTCGGCGGAATCACTCTGGCTCACAACACAAGAACGCGTGAAGACGTAGATGAAGTCCTCAGCATCGCTGAGGCCGCCAGAGGGAAGATACTCAAGTCTCCGCGGGAATCATCCTGGGGCGGTTACAGCGGGTATTTCGCAGATCCCGACGGATACCCGTGGGAGGTGGCCTGGGGTCCAATGTTCGAAATCAGAGATGATGGCACACTCGTATTGAATCAATAGTTCCGTGGGCCGGGCAGCAAAGTATGAATGGGATGAATCATTGACCAGCCATGATGAAACCGCCACTTACGTTCGCAGGAGATGAGGGGGACTCTTGGGTCTATAGATTTGGCGAGCTAGTCTTCCAGACAGACAAGCTGGATCGACCTGATCAAAACAGAGTCATTGCTCTAGGAGCGGCTTGCGGTATCCAGATGCAGTATATAGCTAGTCACCCGGAGCTTGTCCGTGGCAAGAATGTCTTGGAGCCATTTTCGGGATCAGGCCCACTTGGTATTGTCGCTCTGGCGCTGGGCGCCGAGAGGGTCACCTTCGTAGACATCAATTCCAGGGCAATGGACTTTCTTCTGGAGAATATTAAGAGAAACAACCTCCCCTTAGACAGAATTTCCACGGTAGTCGCAGATTTCGGCAGCTTTCAGTCTTCTGGTATGTTTGATGCGATCTTCGCCAACCCACCTTTTGTCGCCACACCTGAAGGTGTTGTTGGTGCCCTGCACTCCGAAGCTGGGGTGGATGGAAACGGTTCTGCTGAGCAGCTACTTAACAAGCTTCCAGCCTTGCTTGAGGAAGACGGACAGGCTCTCTTGTATCTGATTCAAATCGAGAGCGAGGGCATCCCGACAATCCTGACAACTGTCGAGTCGTGCTTGCCCAGAAGGCCCGTTGAATTAACCAAAGGATTTCGAGAGTCAAAGGCTTTCGAAGAGTTTGTCGGTGCTTACGCAGAGGCATTACCGCACAAAGCCCTGCTAATTGAAGCATGGGCGAGTAAGCTGAGAGACCGTTTCGGGGGCAATCTAACCATGAACCACTATGTGGTCCACATAGGCGCTGAATCTGACAATGGTGGCTGTGCGATCAGAGATTACGATGGCACCAAATACGGAGAGGGACATTTTCGACGATTCAACCTGAAAGCCACTGCACTTGAGAACTTTGTGCAATTATATAAAGGCTCGGTTGAAGAATTTGAATAGGATCAGTGAAGGAAGAGAGTTGATGAAATGGTGCTGGTTGGCTTCCCAAGGTGGGACACTATGTCTGTAGATGCATCTGGGCGTAGGTTGCTACCACATTCACGAAGTATTCCTGAATGTCGAGCCTTCCCGGGCTGGAGAATTTTGACTATACTTTTATGTGAATGGCGTTGGTTGTAAGTTGATTGAGCCGTGAACTTGCAGTTGCGACATCGCTTACGAGTAAATGGTTATCGAGAGATGGAGCCACACCGTTTGGTGGCTTCGTCGAGTGAATGCGGAATTAGACGATGAACTTCCACCGCAAACCGTTTGATGAAGGTACGTTAGAGAAACTCTATCTGTTTAGGAGCTATACGAAGGAGTGGTTGCCGGTATTCCTTTCAAATCAGCAGGGTGGGACGATAACAATCGTGGACTTCTTCGCGGGGCCAGGCCGTGACTCGGCAGGGAATCGTGGCAGCCCCCTCGTTATTTTGGATGAGATTCGCAAATACACACCGTCGATTCGGACTACCGGAACGAGGATCAGGCTTGAGCTGAACGAGGCAGTGAAATGGAAAGCAAAGAGCTTGCGAGAAGTCATGGAGGCCCAGAAAATCCCGAAGGATCTATGTGAATGGCGAGTCTACAATCTGAAATTTCATGAGGCTTTCGACACTCTCTACTCAGAAATGGTGGAGGGACCAAATCTTCTATTCCTGGACCAGCAAGGGATGAAGTTCATCTCCGACGATGTCTTCGCTCGGATTAGAGCTTCCCAGAACCGACTTTATTTTTTTTATCGCATCATCATTCGTCCGGCGCTTCTCAGAGCACCCCCACTTCAAAAAGCATCTTCCTATCCCCAAGGGTTCGATTTCCGCTCGAAAATTTAACCACACCCATCGCGCAGTAACGGATTACTACAGAGGGCTTGTCAGCGCCTCGAAGCCCATCTATCTGACTCCGTTCTCGATTAAGAAAGGTAGCAATATCTACGGCCTAATTTTCGGATCTGCTCATCCACTTGGGATAGACAAATTCTTGCGGCTTTGCTGGAAAGTAGATCCCCAGCGAGGAGAGGCCAATTTCGATATCGATCAGGACAATCTCGACTCGCAAATCCCACACCTGTTCCCCGAGATGGACAAACCTCAAAAGCTTAATCTATTCCAGGAGAAGATCGAAGCCGAGATATTAAGGGGAGAAATTACGAGTGACAAGGCCGTGTTCATTGCAAGTCTTGACGAAGGAATGCTGCCTAAGCACGGACGTGAAGTGCTGCGATCACTGATTAGGAAAGGCAAAGTACGGGTCCTCGGGGGTGGGCGGCCTAGGGTGTCCATCCACGGCTTCTTCGAAGCGCGTGAGTTGGAGGTGGTGTGTAATGGCACAGTCTAGCATTGAATGGACAGACATGACATGGAACCCCGTGAGTGGATGCGCGAAAGTCTCTGCAGGTTGTAAGAACTGCTATGCAGAAATTATGGCACAACGGCTTAAAGCCATGGGTTCCAAGAAGTATTCAAATGGGTTCAAGTTGACTCTCCATCCCGGTGAGTTAAATAAACCTTTGAATTGGCGGAAACCAAGAACAGTTTTCGTTAACTCGATGAGTGATCTGTTTCATGAAGATGTGCCGACTGAGTTCATTAAACGGGTTTTTGACACGATGTCCCAATGCCCGCGTCACAGATTTCAGATCCTGACTAAGAGGGCTGAGCGCTTAGAGCGTATCAGCACTCAACTACCGTGGCCTGAGAATATATGGATGGGTGTATCGATAGAGAATCAGGAACGTGTAGATCGTATTTACGCGCTTAGGACCTGCGACGCGAAGATTAGGTTCCTATCTCTCGAGCCGCTGTTGGGACGCCTAACTAAACTACCGCTAACTGGTATTCATTGGGTGATAGCCGGTGGCGAATCTGGCCCGAAGGCGAGGCCAATGAAGCGGCAATGGGTTGTTGAAATACGGGACCAATGCCGTTCTGCCGAAGTGCCATTCTTCTTCAAGCAATGGGGCGGCAAAAACAAGAAAAGGGCCGGACGTGAATTAGATGGTTGCACATACAACGAGATGCCCTTCCCATACCCAGAGTAGCAGCTGACATTCAGATGCACTATGGTTGCGAGAGTGTGGATTGCTCACGGGCGTTAGTCGAGGTTGCTATGGCGTTCGGTTTTTCATAATTTCACCTTGACTCCTTGAGACAAAACCTTTAGGTTTTATCCAGACTGGCGGTCGAAAAAACAATATTAGGAGCAAGTATCGCTCTTGCAGGATCACGCCATACCAGTCCACGAGGCGCCTGCTTAGCCCTTCGTCTTACGATGGAGCGAAGGGATAGGTAGGCGCTTTTCAATTTTGGTTCCGACATCAGGATACCCAGTGTGGATCTAGTTAGACTCCCGGTAGAATGCTGGTCCGATCTTGGCCAGTTATTCTCGAAGCACAAGAGGATGAGGCCATCCATCGATAGCGTCATACAGAGGTACACGCGTGATCGCTATGTCTCTGTGCTTGTCAACCGAATACGCGATCCGGAGGTTGCGCAAATAGATGGGATATTCTACGGGGGGAAAGTCGACCATCCATCTGCAAGAGCGATGATCGAGAGGCTCCCTGAAACAGAACCTGTGCCAGACTGGTCACTGGGCTTCTCTGGGGCCTATGCCGTATGGATTTCATCAAAGGTTTTGAACGGTGAAGGGTTCACGAATATTTGACGATTATCACAGAGGTCTAATATGACAGAAGGCACGGTAGTTGTGATCAATGGGACCACCAGCTCTGGAAAGACGAGTGCTGCCGATGCTTTGCAGAACATCATGGACGAACCATTTCTTCGGTTCAGTAGTGACTTTTTCAAGATTCCTGCAAAGTTCGATCGTAAGCCCCACGTAGGGCCTCTTCTAGCACGGTTACTCCATGGCCACTATCACTGTATGCGAGAATTGGCACTGACCGGTAACAACCTAATTGCGGATGTCGTCATCGAGGATCCCGGATTACTCGAAGAGTGCGTTAAGAATCTCTGTGATCTAAACGCATACTTGATTGGTGTCCACTGCCCCTTAGATGAATTGGAGCAACGTGAACGCGGACGCGGTGATCGTTCAACTGGTATGGCTAAGGGACAGTTAAGGCTAGTGCATGCTCATGGCCTATATGATTTTGAGATTGATACCTCCGTCTCCGATCCTTCCAGGTGTGCCGAGCAAATTAGACAGTTCATTCGAGCACATCAGCCTTGCGCCCTAAAGAAGCTGAGAGTGAAGAACGACATTGATCCTGGGGACCCATCTTTTGGTGTTAATTGGTGAGTTTCGAAGGTGCAGATGGCAGTCGCGACCTGGCATGAACCAGGATTGCGACGGGCCGGGGGCGTAAACCATGAGGATGGCGGCGTCCCCGGTCCTATAAGCCCTCAGCCGCTACATAACCGATCCAGAGTCTGGCAAAGTAGGTACACGGGCACATAAATGACCACTTGGCAGGAGTACCCTCGCACATATCTGAAGGCTTCTTTCGGGCCGACAACCTGGTCTGAAATCGAGCCGGTCCTATCGGAATTACTCTCCAGGGAAGTCCCTGATCTCAAGTCTTTGAATGAGTGGATGCAGGACTGGAGCGAGGTCGAAGACGCTTTGGATGAGTATCGGGTTCTGCGAGAAATCGCAAAGGATCAGAACACCCGAGACGAAGAGATACGTCGCGACTACCTCCAGTGGAAGGAGCAAATTGAACCGAAGATCAAGCCCTTCTTTGCAGCCTTCCAGAAGAAGGTGGTCAACCATCCGCAGGTGGGAGAGCTTCCACAAGACTGCGCCCAGTTCCTGAAACGATTTAGGAGTCAAGTTTCGATTTTCAATCCAAAGAATGTTGACCTCGAAGCAAAGTGTGACAAACTCGTTGCTGAATTTTACAAAGTGAGAAACGCACAGGAGGCAACTTGCGACTATCAGAACCCAAATAGAGAACAACGGGAAGCCACATTCGCCAAAATGGTGAAGCGTCAGTCAGATGACTACGATTCGCTGGACTCTGTGCTTGATTCGATGCTTGAGCTGCGTCTCCAGATAGCCAGAAATGCCGGTTTTGAAAACTTCCTTGAGTTTCGGTGGCGTCAACTGAATCGGTTTGACTACACACCGGAGGATTGTCTAAAGTTCGTTGGTGCTGTCGAAGACCAGATAGTACCGTACTTGTTAGAGATCGACGTTCGCCGCGCCAAGACGATGGGGTTGAAATCGCTACGACCTTGCGATCTTCGGGTGGATGCCGAGAAAGGTGATCCACTTCGACCATATGAAACGCCTGAGGAACTCCTTGAATGTATGCGCAAGGTGGTCGGATCGATCTGTCCTGATCTAATGCGAGATCTGGATTTCATAGTCGATCGGGGTCAGATGGATCTGGAGCGTCGACCAGACAAGGCAAACTTTGTTGGATATTGCCAGTTTCTAAGAGAACGCCGCTCGGGGTTTATTTTCTACAACCCGAAATCCGTCCATCGGGATATAGAGAGCATCGCACATGAGTTCGGTCATGTCTGCCATATTCACGCTTGTCGTGATGAACCTCTCACGTGGAACCGGCAAGTGCCCTTGGAGTTCGCAGAAGCCGTAGCCAACGGTATTCAACTGATCTCAGGCCGTTTCTGGAAAGGAACGTTTTACGATCAGGTAGACGCCAGACGCGCGCGAATTGCTCAACTCGAAGGCATCGTGGATAATCTAGTCTACACCGCCCGCGGCGAGGCCTTCCTGCACTGGCTTCACGTAAACCCAGGTCACACAAGTGAGCAGCGCAAACAAGCTTGGCTGGACTTCGACCGCAGGATCGGGCACGACTTTGACTGGTCAGGACTTGAGAAGTACCAGCCTTACACATGGGTATATGAGATTCCGCACCTATTTTTCGCGCCATTCTACTGGATAGAGTATCTATTTGGGCAAGTTGGGGCCTTGCAGCTATCGCAGCGGTTCACACAAAATCCGGAACTCACGATGAATCAATTATGCCAAGCAATGGCATTAGGCAACACTGTCCCAGTGACCGAGCTGTTTAGATTGGCAGGTATTTCACTTTGGATAACGCCGCAATTGCTGGAAGACCTTGTTGGGTTCATAGACAAGGAACTTGCGTCCTTGCAGAGTGGCACAATCAAGCGTTGACTCTGTTTGTTGGTAATCGCGACATGGCAGCGATCTAGGGGTCGAATTTGCCGGGTTGAACGGCCGGGGGCGTAATCCTATGAGGATGGCGGTGTCCCTGGTCCTATTAACCGTTATAAATAAGGGCACCTTGTGCTCGACATGCGATCACGCGAAAGAGTCTTTAGATGGAATTATTGAATCGCCTGATTCAACTTTATGGAGAGATTGCTCACTTCCAGTTCCTTCGAAAAAGTCAAAATTCAGTCTACTCGGCAGATGTAGCTGGCAGGCAAGTCATATTTCGGATAACCCCTGAAAAACATCGATCGGCAGAGGAGATTGATGCCGAAATACAATTCCTGCGGTATTTGTTGAACTTTACTACAATCGTTTGCTGTCCAATTCCAACTTTGCAAGGTGGCTACTTTGTAGAAATAAAGGCAGATGAGTGCTTAACTGTCTGTTGCTTTGAAAGGGCATTGGGACATCAACCCTCTACTAACAATCAGGATGAAGTTAAGTTATTCGCAAGAGGCTTAAGGGAAATCCATGTCCTAAGTCGAAAATTGGCTGAAACTTTGCCACGAAGAAGTGCTGTGGATTCATCATTCTACAAGATAGAACCAGCTTCAAGAAGAGATGAGCATTCAAAGATTCTCACTTGGATTGATGAGCTGCCAAGGCACCAAGAGTCCTTTGGTATTATCCACGGTGACTACAACACTTCGAATGTGCTTATCAGCGGGAGGCAAATCAGGATATTTGATTTCGACGACATCTCGTACCATTGGTATGACTATGATATAGCTAACACTCTCTACATGGTGTTATTCGACTTCCGAAATTCTGAAGATTTAACTCCATTTGTTAGATTTAAAGAAAACTTCATCAAGGAGATGAATTGCGGGCAGGATTTAGTGCAGTACGACGCTTGTCGTATCGATAACTTTCTACATTACCGAGTGATACTCTTGGAGTATTGGATGAATCATCCTAGCAATGGGCCCTTATTCATAAGGAACATGACTAAGAAATGGGCAGAAGAACTTGCAAGCTTTATAACCTGGTTTAGGTCAAATAGTGAAAGTGATTTACTTCCCTGATTCATTAATTTGTCGTGAGCTTGCAGGTAGCATAAATGATCACCGATGGGTCTTTGTCGTCCAGGCGAAACCCGAGGCTTGAATAAAGCCTCATTGCGGGAAGCCGTTCGCGGAAAGTGCCAAGCATGAAACGCCAGTCCGGTTCGGCGAAGCATTGATGTAGTTTTTGCATGCACCTGATACACAGGTAGCGTCCTAGTCTTCGTCCTTGAAATGCTGGTGCGACGTGCAACTCCAGGACATCCAGTGTCTCCGAACTGCGACACTCCGATCCCACGCTGAATCCTATGACTCGACCCTCGTGCAGCAAGGTCGTCGAGGTTTTGATTTTATCCTCGTGTTTTGAGTATTGCTCGACATCCCGAAGGCAGTTGGCTCTTTTTTGCTCCTTTTCCCGCTCCGACCAGTCGGGATAGTGTTCAATTTCTGCCTCGTACCATACGTCGGCGACCTGGGACAGCCTTTCTTCCGAAAACCGGGCTTCTTCGATGCCGTCAGGAAGTTGGGGTAGATCGAGCGCGTCGAGAACACCGAAAGGAGCGACGAGCCTTACATAAGCCGCCATCTCAAAACCCAAAAGCGGCAGCATTCCTGCATAGTAGCCGTTGTGCGATGGCACATTTTCCACAATGCCTGTGAAGAGTTGGGATACACCTTGTCGCTGGGATTCTGTTTTGATGGTCTCCACCGCGGCCTGGATAAGCTGGTACCGCGCCTTCCAGTCCGACGGGATTATGTATGTGACAGCTGACCCGCTTTCGGTCGTCCGCACCAGCGATGCCAGTCCGTCCGGGAGTTCGAGTCGATAGAAACACCCACGGGTCCTTTCCTGGTTGGTGTCGACAAATCTTGCGATCTCTTTGTCCGCATAGCAGAGCAGGGGAAGGATCCGATTCGCAACTTCTCTAAGCTGCTCCATATGCGTAGTGTGATCCTGTTCAACGAGCAAGGCCATTGGCAATTCCTCCTTCTCGGCTCTTTAGATTTTCATTGGGTTTGCCTATTCCCGAGGGGCAAAGGCGACTTCCGCTAATTGGGACATTTGCTGGGTGCGACTTCAACCCACTCATCTCACCACTTTGACTCACATTCATAGGCTGTTCTCCTTTTGTCTGGAAGGTGCGTTGTTTGCCTCACACTGTTAGTTCCCTCCTCCTAAACCGTTCCCACAAGTCTGCTGCAAGGTCAACGTAGTTGGCCTCGACGCCATATCGTGAGAAGTACTGGCACAGTCTTTCGACATCCCGCACCAGCATTGGAAAGGCGCTGGGATTCAGAACCGGGTCGACCGCCTGGGGGAAGTCGATGACCTTGAAATCGTCTTGCCAACACAGAACATTGAAGGCTGAGAGGTCTCCGTGTATCAAGTCGCAAGCCAGAAAGATCTCGACGTTGTGAATCAGGAGGTCGAAAAAACCCTGGGCTTTGCCAGATTCGAGGGTAGTCTCGTGCAAAAGGGGCGCTGCTCCGTGTTCATCCCCGATATATTCCATCAACGATGCTGTGCCACCCTTTGCCAGGGGTTCGGGCACATTCGCCCCCATATCGTAAAGCCGGGCAATCGTCTCGAACTCGTGTTTGATCCAGGCACCGTCTTCAAGACTTTTGCCCAGCCTCGTTTTCTTCTTCAGAGCCCGCAATTCTCGCTTGTCGCTTGTGATATGCCTGCCCTCCCTGTAGATGGCATAATTCTTCATTGATCGAAGTCTCCGATGCCGGTAGACCTTTGCCGCGATCAAGTCGTAACCTGTCTCTGGATTAGCCTTGCAGCAGTATACATTGGCCTCTTTGCCGCCCTTTGCCAGATAAAGGATCTCGGTGAACCATCCATCCTCATGAAACTCTCCCAAAGCACGCTGCAGCCAGGCTCGTTGAAAGTCTGAAGCGTCAAAATTGAAATTCATTGAGATTCCCTTTTGATTTCGAGCACAAAAAAAGGAGGCCGTCCCCGAAGGACAACCTCCAACTCTACATTTGGCCTGAACACTAGAGCTTACATAGTTCGGGCCTGTGAATTAGAGTCTACATAGAACCACCCGGGGACGCGACTGTCAGATATGTGTACTTCACTTCGCATCCCCCCTTTCGTGTACAAGAAAATTTGACTAACAGTACAGGAATCTATGTCCAAAATATGATAAGCAGGTCCATAAAGATAGTCAAGCAGTCATTCAGATCTTGATCTGGTCTCTTTATTGCACGTAAACCTGCTGATAAGGCGAGCTAGATGCCTACAGGTCGGTTGGCCTAATCTTCGAAGTTGAGCGACTTGAGGTATATGTTACCGTTTGTCTCAAGGTTTGAATCGTCGCCATCACCAAAATCCAGCAAGTCTGCCCCAGAAGTTTTGTCGATTTTCTTTTCCTGAAGAGGTTCGTCGATTATTGCGCGTTCTCCCGCAAGCAAACTCAATTTTCCCACGAATCCCACCCCAACCTCAAGAGTGATGTCGCTATTCGATGTTCGTGCCAACACCGGGCCGGGAGCCGTGTCATTCAACGAAATGTCTATTTGACCATTGGAAGTTCTCGCATTTACGGACTGGTGAGCATTGGAAATTTCTATGCGATCATTCGAGGTTCTGGCGACAATAGAACCCGTAACCCTGTCAGCTCTGATCCAACCGTTGGAGGTTCTGGCGATCACAGGTCCATCTTGATTGTAGATTTCAATGCGACCGTTGGAAGTCCTCAGTATCGCTTGCCCAGATAGGCTGTCAGCTCTGATCCAACCGTTGGAGGTTTCGGCGATCACAGGTCCATCTTGATTGTAGATTTCAATGCGACCGTTGGAAGTCCTCAGTATCGCTCCCCCAGATAGATTGCTGATCGATATCCTATCGTTTTGAGTGTGAGCTTCGAGACCGGCAACATCTGAGATCTCTATTTCGAAATTGACACCTTCGTTACCCTTTCTGTCCGGCCAATCTGTGTTTACTACTAGAGTATCTCCCTCGACGCGTTGTGCGTGCATTCTGGCAGATTCTAGGCGCTCGTCCGTGATCGCTTTGAAGATTGCTGTGATACGAACATCGCTTCCTTCTTTCTTTATTACGGATATATGGCCGTTTTTCGCTTCCACTCTAAGGAACGAGTTCGGAACGTGCGGAATGGTTACCACCCGTTCTTCAATCACAGTTGGTCTAATGGACGCGCATGCGATTCCAAGACACACCGGGAGAATGATCCAATGGGGCTTTATCATCCTAATTTTCTCCTTGTATGGTCAGCTAACGCCCGTTCTGCTTTCTGCTTCGTGGATACGAGGAACACACTTTCTGAGAACCTGATCTGGTCAAGATGTCAACGCATTCTCCGATCTGTGATCCTTATCTGCAAGCTGTTTGTACTTCAAGAGTGCCAGTCCGATCAGAATTGGCACAATTCCCCAGATGCTGACCTGCAGGGGTGCGGGCACATCTGAATCGCTCACATAGCTCAAAGTTACGTAGGTCGCAATAGTGAACCCTAGCCCGAGGGCAATAAGCACCAGTGCTGGTTTCCGTAGATCCCGCGGTGTTTCAGTCATATCCGGTACGGATGCGCCTTTCTCAATGGCAGCGATGAATATCTCTTTCCGATAACGATGTTTCAGAATTAGATACAAGAAGATCCCAACAATAATAGCAATTGGGATCAGAAGGGGAATTAGAACTGCAATCTCATCTTCCATCGTTGCTCTCCTGCTTAAGGGCCCACTGCAGTAATGAGAAGCCTGTGAGACAGTCTATCTGTTCCATAAGAGGGCCTAGATCAGCAATTTGTTTCACTTTTCTTGATTTTGTTGAAACTTTCTTTCAATTGAGGGGCACATATATTGTAATGGAAAGTCAAACCTCCTGGCCGGGACTATGCTGTGTCCGATGAGCAGGATCTGATCAGACGATGCGTCCTCGGCGATGAAGATGCCTTTGCCGAACTCATCGACCGGTACAAAGTAATGGTGTTCAATATAGCGGACCGCATGGTTCACGACAGTGAAATAACAGAGGATTTGGCTCAGGAGGTATTCATCAGGGTATACCGCGGTCTCCGGGCATTCAGGGGAAACGCGAAACTATCGACCTGGATCTATCAAATTGCGTATCGAGTCTGTCTAGAGGAGTTGCAGCGGCCCTACCGCAGTCAGGCCTTTGTATCGCTTGATGACAATACGGAAGTCGCCGAGGGGGGGCGCGCTTCTGTGTATACCCTAGACAAAGATTTTGATAGAGTGGATTCTAGAGAGGATCTTGAGCATTGGCTAGGCAAGCTGCCGCCGCACTATCGAATGGCCCTAACTCTCTATTACCTACTCGACAAAAGTTATTTGGAAATCGCCGAAGTTATGGAGTTGCCAGTAGGGACGGTCAAGACTTATCTCTATAGAGCGAAACAGTATCTGAAAGAATGTATTCTGGATGAAGGGGATATTGGATAATGAATTGCAGTGATTGTCGCCCCCTAGTAGAAGATTACTTGAATGGCTCACTGAGCGAGCCAGATGAAGAGATCTTCGAAAACCACCTGGACAGTTGCTCTGATTGTGCTCAGGAACTGGAAGGAATGCGCAGGCTTGACGAGGCTTTATACACCGGACCCCTAAAGATGCCCTCAGTTGACTTCACGCAAAGGACGCTAGCACGGCTAAGAAGGGAAAAAGTGCCGACAAGAGACGATGCTTTGCTATTACAAATATTAGCATACGCAGCATCTTTCGGGGCCCTGTTGTTTGGTGTCAGTGAGTGGTCCGCGCAAGCCAAGTGGGTATCATTCTTTAGGAGTGTGACGGAGATATTCACCGAGATCGTACCTAAAAAGTTACTTCTATCTCTCGATGATTGGGTTCTCACGTTTTCAACTTCGTCGAGTATGGTTTCGTTAGAAGCAGGCGCTTTGTGCATTCTATTCATCTTGACCTGGCTCCTATGCCTATCGTTTTCCGACTGATTTGAGAGACGGTGCGCAATGAAAACCGGGGAGGTTAGAATGACCCGTCCTTGCACCTTTCTGGTTTGCTTTGAAAGTTCCTTCCTAGCGACTATATTGTGAAATCTTCTTGCGAGGGCGCCTTGGCTACGACGACAAAAGCAGATCTGGCACAAATTGTTGCCAGCGATTTGGGATTGACCAAGTTTCTGGCAAAGAGACTTGTGGACTGCTGCGTGGAGGCTCTGTCAGAATCGGTTGTTCGTGGGGACCGGATCGAGCTTCGTGGGCTGGGTGCCTTCACGGTTAGGGTGACGAATGCAAGACCCAATGCACGCAACCCCAGGACGGGTGATGTGGTCAACGTTCCTGCTCGGAGGAAGGTGCATTTCAGGCCTGGAAAGTTGTTGAAAGAGGCCCTGAAGCAACCCCTGGCATCGCCTGGGTAGGCACGAAGTCTTCAGGTGGGATCGAACGCAGATGCGTTCTGCTGAGTCACATATTGATGTTGCAAGGAAGCTTCGGAGAGGTGCCCGACATTATTGTGTCGGGCCTTTTTTTGGCGTACAGTAGGTCGCGATCTTTGTGGTCGCCAACAGAGTTGGCTCTGGAAGTGGCGAGGATTGAGTCGAGATTCTCATTGTCGCCAACGGGAGTTGGCCAAGGGGATGGCGAAGATTAAGGCGCGATCCTCTCGGTCGCCAACTGGAGTTGGCTCTGGAAGTGGCGAGGATTAAGTCGAGATTCTCATTGTCGCCAACGGGAGTTGGCTTCTACCGTATGTTTTGGGCCATGAAATGACAACACTGGTAGCGGTTCGCGAATTGGACGCTCTGGCGGAGCGGGCGCTCGAGATTCTCGAGGAGGGCAAGAATCGGGCTCGCTCGGCGGTCGAATACGAGAGGGTGCGCACGTACTGGGCTCTTGGGCGTGAGATTGCGGCGCATCTGGATGCAGACGGCAGGGAGGAGTACGGGGCCTATGTGGTCGGGGAGCTCGAGGGGAGGATCGGGCTGCGAAAGAGGGTGATCTACGAGGTGATCGATCTCTACCGGACGTTTCCAATTGTGCCCCCGGGGGCACAATTAAGCTGGTCTCACTATCGGCGGCTTCTTGGAGTAGGAAACCTTATGGCTTTCCACTACTATTCCCGGGAGGCGGAGAGCCAGGGGTGGGGGGTTCGGGAATTGCAGGCCAGGATCCGGGCGGATGCATATTCGGCCTACCGGGACGATCCGAGCCCTTTTGCGGGCGAAACAGGCCGGTTGAGGACGCGTCGGGGACGGCTTTATCACTACCAGACGGTTGTGGATCGAGGAAGGGCTTCCGTGGATCTGGGGTTTGAGGTCTACAGGGAATGGGAAGCGGCGGGAAGCAAAGGGCTTCCAGCGAACGGAATCGTCAGGTCGGACAGGAGGGGAAACACGTTTGCGCTGGTGCACGAGGGATCGCGGAGCCACCTGTATATGTATCGCGCTACTCTCATAAACGTGATCGATGGCGACACGATCAGAGCGAAGTTGGACCTGGGATTCCAGACGTGGACAAGACAGAAGCTGCGGCTCCGCGGGATCGACACGCCCGAGTTGTGGACGCGAGCGGGTCAGGTCGCGAAGGCGTTTGTGGTGGACCGGCTTGAAAACTCGAGTGGTATTGCGGTTCGGACGACGCGGCCGGATAAGTATGGACGGTACCTGGCGGATGTGTTTTACTCTACGGAGACTGAGGATCCAGCGGAGGTCGCCGAGAATGGGAGATTTCTGAATGGAGAGTTGGTGAAGGAGGGGATGGCTAGGGTAGTGTAAAGCGTAATCACTGGGGTATTGGAGTAATGGAGTATTGGAGTAATGGGAAACCAGGGAATGATGGTTTTTCCAATACTCCAGCACTCCAGTGCTGCAATACTCCAGGATCGGGAAGCTGGCAGCGTGACCTGAACCGGTTGACCGTATTAATGTCCCGCGAACCAACTAAAGACCGGCTGCAAGTCATCGTAGAGCGCCCTGGCGCCGAAGAAGAAGAAGGCCAGCCCGCAGAGGGCGTTCAGGGCGACGAGGAGCCGACCCATCTGAAACGGTTTGGGGAGGAAGGTTCGGTCGGCCCATATCATCGCGAAGCACCAGGGGCCGGCGAACAGGACGCCGGTGATGTGAAGGGGTATGGTCATAATCGAGATCGGGTTCCATCCCACGCCCTGCGGGTCATTGTAGGCCGTCCACCAGGCGACGAGGACCAGGCAGATTCCGGCTACTCCGTTGTAGACCAGGATGGGGAGCCTCATCTGGTCGAGCTCCAGGTTGTGCCATCTGGGTGTGATTACGTGTATGCATTCGTGCGCCGTCCTCACGTAGAGCTCGTAGGCGCCGTAGACCGTGCCGAAGATGGCAAAGAAGACGCCGGCCTTGTAGATCCCCGCCAAAAAGAGCCTTATCTCCTCTCCGGGGTGCAGTTGAGTCAGGAAGACGACCTGGTGGTTGT
Source organism: Candidatus Latescibacterota bacterium (assembly GCA_965248435.1). Classification (GTDB taxonomy): domain Bacteria; phylum Latescibacterota; class UBA2968; order UBA2968; genus CBDFJH01. Next base: position 2,035,735 of record OZ252100.1, on the reverse strand, counting down.
AGAGATCCATTCCCGTAGGCACGATCTGCTTCGGATACAGCAAAGTTGCACCCAGGATCAGGAAGGTGGCGGTGAAGATCAACACCGTTCCGAAGGAGACCCAGGTGTCGATCACCGGGGCCTTCAGCCAGGCCAGACCGACCCGGACGTTCTCCTCATCTTCTGAGAGCAGGACGGGGTCTCCAGGAGTCGCACCCTTCCTTTCGGCGTGTCCGATCATCCCCCAGGTCTTTTCTCTAAGCATGCCGATGTATCCGATGTAGTCCTGCACTCCGCCACCCATGACCCCCATGTAGGCCACCATTTCGACGATGAGGGTTCGGTCGGCGAAGGCGGGAAAGTTCACGATCCAGTCTGGATATCTCGGGAAGGTCGGAACGACGGCGCCCGACAGAGCGGCCGTCCAGTCAGGATTGCAGGCGAACGTGGCGATGATCATCAAGACGAGCATCACCCCCACCAGAGAGAACTGGGCCCTCTCCAGAAACCCATAGCTCTGGAGAAGGGTAAGGATGATCAGGAGGACGATGAAGATGATGGCGATGGCGTGGGGATAGAGCCCCGGGTCGTCGAAGAGGATCCAGGACGTGATCGTGCCCAGCATAATGGGCAGGCTGGAGAGATAGAATGGGGTTGCAACGATCACGACGAGACCGGTGAACGCGGGGAACCAGGCGCGTGGACCGGGGAGGATGGACCACTTTTCGATGGGGTGCTCTCCGGTCAGCGTCATGTAGCGCGCAGCCGTGTAGACCTGAATCGCCTTTGTCAGACAGAAGAGGCTGAAGGCCCAGAACAAGGAATACCCGAATATGGCACCACTTCGGGATGCCCAGACAGTTTCGCCGCTTCCGATCGTTACGGAGGCGATGATGGCGCCCGGCCCGAAGAACTTGAGGAAGTCGAGGGCTCTACGAGATGTAAGCTCGGGGGCCAGATCTGGAAAACGAAGGGCTTGTCTATTGGCCACGTTAGCTCCTCCTTGATACAACCGTGATAATAAGACCGCAGACGACAGACGGCAGACCGCCTAAAGGCAGACGGCCGACAGCGGACCGAGGACCGCAGGATGAATAGGGTGATGTTTCATGCTTTTTTAGCCGTCTGTGGTCCGTGATCTGCGATCATGCGTAGCTTCTTTTACCTTACCGCCGCGGTCCTTGCTCTGTGGTCCGCGGTCTTGGACAGCGATCCAATGTCAGTTGCTACAAATCACCCTTAACCACCTGCCCACAGTCGGCGATGATGGTCTGGCCGGTAACACACGTCATCAGCTCACATAAAGCGTATACGACTTGCGCGATTTCTTCCGGGGTCGCGAGTCTGCCGAGGGCGGTGCCTTGACGCAGGGTTTCGAAATTCTTGGGCTGGCTCAGGGTGCGCGGGGTCGCGACGGTGCCGGGTAAAACCGCGTTGATACGAACCTGCTTTTCGCCGAGCTCGGTTGCACATGAGCGGATAAACCCCAGCAGGCCGGCCTTTGCGGAACTGTAGGCGGGCAGGCGGTAGTCCTTCACCGCGTTGATCGAAGAGACGACAACGACGCTCGAGCCCTCGCCGAGGAGCGGCTGGAGCGCCTGTGTGAGCAGAATGTGACTCGTCAGGTTCAGCGCGATGGAGTCCTTGATGGTCTGCGCGCCGAGACCCAAGCCCTCCTCGAACTCACCGGGGAGGGCCGCCCCTGCGAGGCTGACAAGGTGTCTCACGCTCGTGCATTTTTGGCCAACTGCCTCAGCGAAATCGTCTATCGAGGATTGATCGCATACATCGACCCGCTCAAACTGGCCCTCGTCACCGTAGGAATCCGCAAGACGTACACCCGATTCCTGATCGATGTCCCCGATGATCACTGATGATCCTGCTTGTACGAATCGGTCGACGACAGCTGAACCGATTCCACCTGCGCCTCCAACGATGACGACTGAATCCCTCATCACAATTTCCTTAGCCCGGGCATCTTAACCCTTTGGCTGTCTACCGCACCGACTCATCAGGCATCCCCAAGTCTGGGAATCTCATTCGGGTCCAGGAGGACCCGGACTGTTCTCGCCTGCCCCGGGGCGCGGGTGATCAAGCCTTTCTCTTGAAGCCGGAGAATCATCTGGTGAACCGTTGGCGGCGTCACGTTGAAATACCTCTGGATGTCAGCTTCGGCCGGGGGCACGCTGTGGATCATCGAATAGTTGTGGATAAAAGCCAGGTACTGGCCTTGCTTGGCTGTGAATGCAGCTCCCATTGGCAGTCCGTCTCTGGTCCTCACACCGCCTCTCAGCGGAGCAAAGAGAATGAAGAAGGGTGAGCGGCGCTCATTGAGGTAGGCGCTCCTGATCATAGGATATTTACCCTTAAGGCACGTCCTGACGCCCCGGGACCTTGACCTCGTTTCCCGGTACTTGGACTCGGACAGCCCCAAATGCAAGACCGACATTTGGCATCATACGTTCGAGCGGCCAGGCGCCGATGTCCCCGCAGCTGATAGGTCTCCAAATCTGGTGCAATCCCAAGCCACGGAGGCGGCTCCGGAGACACATTTCCGGCACCTACAATTACGCTCAGCTTGACTGTCTTGTAGAATTTAGCGCACTCCAGCCGGCTATCCAATACAGGTTCAGACTCACCCTTGATGCGATCTCCTACGCGAAACCGATGCTTTGCATGAGCCGCTTTTCCTACGGCAATCAGGACCTCTTGCTCCGAATCCCCGAGCACTCCCCTGATTCTGAGAACATACCCGAGATACGAATGATAACGCTGATCAAAAGAGCGGCTCAGGCGAATCCGGGGCTCGACTGAGATTAGCAAACCTTCCCATCGAATCTTCCGGCTCATCGGTATCCACGCTGGTTAGACACCTATCGTTCAAAGCGAAGGGAGGGTTTGGTCAGCCCGCGAAAATCGAAATCCTCGCCCTTGCCGACCTCGCGGAATCCGAGAGATTCGAAATGGGCGCGCTTGTCCTCATCTTCGACGGCAAGCAGGGCGCGGGTGACCTTCGCGCCCTGGTTAGCACCCCAACCTGCTGCCGCCTGGATCAGGTCTTCCCACACCTCCATGAAATTTCGGTGCGCGAATCCATCGACGCAGCATCCGCCCTCGTCGTCCAGACAGACCGTCGACAGGCCGACGAGCCTGCCGTCCGATGTACGTGCACAGAACCACGTCCCCTTCCCGGCCGTAATCGCCTTCGTGTATCGGGTATAGAGACCCATGCAGGAATTCTGAAGGACCTGACGCGTTGAATGCATTCCGACGACGTTCGCGTCCAGCACCTGCCAGTCGTGAGGGTTGATCAGGAGCGGTATCATCGGGACACGCTCGGCCGCAGAGGCCGGTCGGACGGTAACGTCTGCAGGTTGTCCGAAGTAGCCGACCATGAACTCCTCGGCCGAGGCACCGCCGGCGATGCAGGCCATCACGTTCGCGTTCGCGAGCCTCTGCCACCCGAGACGCGTATACACGCGTCGGGCGACCCCATTGCCGGTGGCCAGAAAGATGGCCTTGCCCCCTGCTTCCCGAAATTCATCGCGGGCGTGTTCACAGAGTCGATACGCGATGCCTCTGCGGCGAAACTCCGGTTCCGTGGCCACCTCGCCCAATCCACCAAGATCCGGGTTCGCTACGGGGATGGTGATGGAGGTCGTTCCGGCGAGCGCCTCCCCCTGACGGGTCAGGTAGAAGATCAGTCGGTTGTGATCGAGCTCCTTACCCGCCAGTTCCGCTGCCATGGCGTTTAGGGGCTTTTCCAGGGTCTCGTGCCAGAGTTCGTTCATCTCCTTCTTGAGATCTTGCGCGATCGGTACCTCAAACCTGGAAATGTCGGGCATCTACACGTCCTAATTGGCGAATGTCTTGATTACAATTGATTTATTGGGCTATATTATACAACATGCATTCGGAATGATGCCAAAAAAGGGCCAGTGCTGGGGGAATGGAGTAATGGAGTGTTGGAGTAGTGGAAAGACAGGCCCAAGGTGCTGGTTTTTCCGATTACTCCAGTACTGCAATACTCCAGAATCGACCAGCTGATAGTAGCGTTGAGTTAAACGATGGTAAGCGACGAACAATTAATCGACACGTGGCGAGAACAACCGGCGCCTCTCCTTCCGCTCCTCCACGCGTTTCAGGACCGGGACGGGTTTGTTTCGGACGAGGCGATCCGGCAGGTTTCGGCCGCGCTGGGGATTCCACTCGCTGAGCTTTTCGGGACGGTGTCATTTTACCACCACCTGTCTCGGACGCCTGGTGGTCAGAAGTCGCCCAAGGTCTGCACCGGTCCGGTCTGCGGGTTGAGGGGCGGTCCGGAAATGCTGAAGCAGCTCGAGAGTGAGGGCGCGGCCGCGATGCCCTGCGCAGGAAGGTGTGACGATCCCGTCCCCGTGCTCAAAGGGGACCGCGTGCTCGTGGGGACGACCCCGAGCGGGCTGGAGGACCGACCCAGCGGCCTCCCTGCGCCGAACCCGGGTCGCGTGAAAGAGTGCGTCTTCTCCTCGATTCGCGAGCCGAATCGAGCGCGGATCGAGGGCTACCGAGGGACGGGTGGGTATGAGGGGCTTGAACGCGCCGTGAGGGAGATGAAGCCGGAGGAAGTCGTCGCGCTGATTACGGAAAGCAAGCTGGCAGGCCGGGGCGGGGCAGGGTTTCCGACCGGCCAGAAGTGGAAAGCGGTCTCGGAAGCACCGCGTGAGCCGAAGACGATCGTCTGCAATGCGGACGAAGGAGAACCGGGATGTTTCAAGGACCGGGCGATTCTGGATTACGACCCTCACGCCGTGATCGAGGGGATGCTGCTCGCCGCTTACGCGACCGGGGCAACGCGTGGATTCATCTATCTCCGATATGAGTACCCGGATACGCTGCGGACCCTGGAACGGGCGATTTCCGAAGCGGAGGGAGCGCGGCTCCTGGGCGAGCGGATTCTGGATAAGGATTTCGATTTCACTCTTTACCTTCGAAGGGGGGCCGGCGCCTACGTGTGCGGGGAAGAGGGCTCCCTCCTGAACAGCCTGGAAGGAAAGCACCCCTTTCCGAGAAATCGCCCGCCGTTCCCTGTGACGCACGGCTACGACAATCTGCCGACGGTTGTTAATAATGTAGAGACGCTTGTGGCGACGCCGCAGATTCTGCGCCGTGGGGCCGATTGGTACCAGGGCCTGGGGATGAACGGTCAGGCCGGGACGAAGGTGATCAGTCTTTCAGGGGATATCCAGAAACCCGGAAACTACGAGGTGCCTCTGGGGCTGCCGCTGCAGACCCTGCTTCACGAATGGGCGGGGGGTCCGCTGGGTGGGCGTTCGATTCAGGCGGTAACGATGGCCGGGCTGTCGGGTGGATTCCTGGCCGGAGAGGCGCTCGAGGTCACGTTGGACGAAGCCAGCATTCGCGAGCAGGGTTCCTTCCTTGGCGCCGGGGGCATCATGGTGTTTGACGATAGCAGGGATATCCTGAGCGTTGCGCGTGAAGGAATGGCCTTTTTCGCGGAGGAGTCGTGCGGAAAGTGCTTTCCGTGTCGAATCGGTACCCAGCGTCTGACGGAAAGACTGGCGGGTGAGGCCGGACCGCAGGACGTCGATCTGTGGCTGGAAGAGGTGTCGGAGATCGGTGAGACGATGAAGGCCGTGAGCGCCTGCGGCCTCGGAATTGCCGCGCCATTGATCACTGAGAGTTTGATGAGGTTCTTCCCTGAGGCAGTAGAACGACACGTCGGGTCTACATAAACTCCGGCAGGCCGAGAAAGGACAGGCGAAAATGGGTCCGACCGCGGATTCGAAGCACTGGATCACGCTGAATGGAGAAGAGGTGAGCTATTCGCCAGGGGAGACCCTCTACGAGATCGCTGAGCGGGAGGAGGTTCAGATCCCGACCCTGTGTTATGATCCCCGTCTGGATGCATTCGGGAGCTGCCGCCTCTGCGTTGTCGAGGTGGAGGGGTCCCGCAACCCGGTGGCTTCGTGTACGACGAAGGCGACGCCCGACATGGTCGTGCAGACGCACACAGAGAGGGTCGAGCGGTTTCGGAAAGTGCTGCTGGAGATGGTGGCATCCGAGAACCGAGAGGTCGACGTGGATCCGCTGCGAAGCTATGCGTCTCAAGAGCTCAAGACGTTGGTGGACCAGTACGACGCGCGCAGCGGACGTTTTTCAGGCAAACAGTCGGGCCGGAGCAAGGCCGAGGACGACAACCCGTTTCTGATGCGGGACTATGACCTCTGTATTTCGTGCTACCGCTGCGTGCGCGTCTGCGCGGAGCAGGAGGGAGACTATGCGATTAGTATGATGGATCGAGGTTTCCACACGCAGATCACAACGGAGTTCGACGGACTTCTGAAGGATTCCTCCTGCACGTTCTGCGGTCAGTGCGTACAGACCTGCCCGACGGGCGCGCTCGCCGACAGGAAGGCGCTTCGTTCAGAGGATACGCCCGGGCCGATCGAAAAGACGCGGACGATCTGCGCCTATTGCGGTGTGGGCTGCTCGGTGGACGTGCTGACGAAGGGAGAGCAGATTGTGGGTATCCAGCCTGCGATGGACGGCCCCGCGAACCTGGGTGCACTCTGCGTGAAGGGCCAGTTCGCGTTCGATTTCGTGCATCACGCGGATCGCCTGAAGAAGCCACTCGTAAGAGGGGAAGACGGGGCACTGCACGAGACGGAATGGGACGAGGCGCTGGACGTCGCGGCGGAGGGGTTCCGCAAGGCGCGTGACGCCTACGGCAGATACAGCATCTACGGTGTAGCGTCGGGAAGGGCCCCAAACGAGGCGGCCTACACGATGCAGAAGTTCATCCGTGCGGGGCTGGGTACGAACTACATCGACAACTGCAGCCGTGCTTGACACGCTCCGACGGTTGCCGGTCTGGCAGCCACGATCGGACGCGGTGCAATGTCGAACCCCCTGGCCGACATGGAAAAACCGGATGTGATCTTCTGCATCGGGACGAACATGACGGAATGCCATCCGGTGGCCGCCACGCGGCTGAAGCGCGCGCTGGCGCGCGGGGCGAAGCTCATCGTGGCAGACCCGCGAAGGATTCCGCTGGCGGACCTGGCGGATGTCTACCTGCCGCTTCGCGTCGGGTCGGATGTGGCGCTCCTGCTCGGCATGGCGCACGTGATCGCGAGAGAGGGGCTTGTGGATGAGGACTTTATCCACGACCGGACGGTGGACGGAGCGGCCTTTCTCGAGCACATCCAGGAGTATCCTCCGGAATGGGCGGAGCGGATCACCGGGGTGCCGGCAGAAGAGATCGAAAGCGCGGCTGTCCTCTACGGGAAGGCGGATAGAGGGGCGATCTACTATACGCTCGGGATCACCGAGCATATCTGCGGTGTGGACAATGTGCAGAGCCTCGGAAACCTGGCGCTTATGACCGGAAACATCGGGCGCGAGGGAACCGGCATCAACCCGATGCGGGGTCAGAACAACATCCAGGGTGCCGGGGACAGCGGCGCGATCCCGAACAACTACCCGGGCTTCCAGCCGGTGACCGAGCCGGCGAATCAGGCCAAGTTCAAGGCGCTCTACGGGACCGAGGTCGACATCGAGAAGGGCATCACGAAGGTAACGGCGCTGGATCAGTGCGGGGACCAGGTTCGGGCGATGCTGATCGACGGGGAGAATACGCTGCTGTCAGACCCGAATCGAGAGCACTGTGAGCGCGCGCTGAAGAGCCTGGATCACCTCGTCGTGATTGACATCTTTCTGACGGATACTGCCGAGCTTGCCGACGTTGTGCTGCCCGCCACCTCGTGGGGCGAGACCGACGGGGTGTGCACGAATACGGAGCGACGCGTGCAACGTCTCAGGGCGGCTGTCCCACCGCCTGGAGAGGCCAGACCGGACTGGTGGATCGTCTGCGAGATTGCGAAGCGGCTTGGATTCAAGGGGTTCGATTACAACACGCCAAAGGAGATCTTTAACGAACTCTGTGAGGTGTCACCCATCTATCACGGTCTGGATTGGGATCGGATCGAGAATGGCGAATATCACTGGCCCGTGCCGGACGCAGGGCACCCCGGCACACCGATTCTGCATCAGGATGAGTTCGTTAACGGCCGTGGGAAATTTACACAGCACCGGTATCGCAACCCTGCCGAGACGGTAAGCGCAGACTTCCCGGTCTGGTTGACGACGGGACGCCGGCTCCAGTCGTATCATACACGCACACAGACGGGACGTTCGCAGGGGATCGACTATCTGCTCCCCGAAGAGTCTCTTGAAGTCCACCCCAACGATGTTGTGAGCCTGGGACTCGAGGATGGTGGGTGGTGCCAGATGTCGAGCTCGCGCGGTTCGGTCAGGATCAAGGTCAAGGCGACCGAGCGCTCACCTCGCGGAACGGTGTTTGCGAGCTTCAGCTTCAGCGATGTGCCGGTGAATGTGCTTACCGGGTCGGGCTACGATCCGATTACGCAGACGGCGGAACTGAAAGTGTGTCCCGTGAGGGTGGAGCCAGCGTAAAGCCGTGTACCGGATATCATAAGAGATCGGCGGTGTAGGGGCGACGCACGCGTCGCCCTGGGGAAGGAAAAACACGGGTACCGGGGTTCGGGTACCGCAAGAACACCTTTCCTCCATTCTCAAAGGGGGATTAAGGGGGATTTCCAGTTGAATCCAGGAATCACAACGCGTTCTGTATCACGCGTAAAGGACGGTGCGCGGGCCGGAGAGTCCGAGGACAGCATAGCGATCGAAGAGCCGCTGGAGATTCGTGTAGCAGGCGATCCGTTGGCCATTACGATGCGGACGCCCGGCGAGGACGCGAAGCTTGCTGTGGGGTTTCTGCTCGCTGAAGGGGTCGTAGATTCGATCGACGATGTGGGACGCGTGTTTCACTGCGGGCGTCCCGGGACGGAGGGCTACGGAAACGCGATCGACGTGCTTCCGGCACCGGGCGTGTCTCTGGACCTGGAGCGGGTAACCGCAACGCGGCGAGGCACGTTGACGACGTCGGCGTGCGGTGTCTGTGGGCGACAGAGCGTGGATGACCTCGTGGAGCGATGCCGGTCGATGCCTTCGGGGCCGGTCGTATCGCTCGACCTGTTGCTGGGCATTATGGACCGGCTGCGCAAGAGCCAGCCGACGTTCGCCGAGACGGGCGGGGTGCACGCAGCGGCGATTTTTTCGGCCCAGGGCGAGCTGCTGGCCTGCCACGAGGATGTGGGGCGGCACAACGCGGTGGATAAGGCAGTCGGGGCGCTTTTATACGATGGCTTGCTGAGTCCGACAGCCGACTCGGGCGGACCTCAGCCCGCGATCCTCTGCGCGAGCGGGCGGTCGAGTTTCGAGATCGTTCAGAAGGCGGCCGTGGCCCGGATCCCGATCGTGACGAGTGTGTCAGCGGCAAGCTCGCTTGCGGTGGACCTGGCTGCTGATATCGGAATGACGCTGGCCGGGTTTGTGCGAGACCGGGGATTCAATATCTATGCACATCAGGAGAGGATTTCTTAGCGGAAGGGTATTAGAGATGCCAATTTTCGAGTTTGTCTGTGGGGCGTGTGATCACGCCTTCGAGGTCCTGCTACAGGGGTCGCAAAAGCCGAGTTGCCCTTCGTGCGGGAGCCGTCGCCTGGAGAAGCAGCTGTCTGCGTTTGCGGTGAGTTCGGGCGGGGGAAGTCCTTCCGGAAGCGGGCCCATCGGGCCATGCGGGTCGTGTGGAGATCCCCGGGGGCCGGGCGCCTGCTCTCTGTAATGATTGTCAAGAAGCCCCCGCGGTGTTACCCTGGGGGCTTCTTATAGATCTATCACCTGGTTTGGTCGGGATTCAATCCACATCCTCGACGCGAAGCACGGGTAGCATCCGCCCTTTTCCCTCATCCCGCACGACCTTGAAGCCCTGAAGGGTTCCCTTCCACAGGCGCTTCTCTCCAGGCCTCACATCCTTCAAACTTCGCTGGCGTTCGGGCATCGAAGCTACAAAATCCAACCCGGGCTTTTCGCCTTTGACCAGAAACTGGTCCATTCCGGCATCCTTCCCGAGCGGCGTTGATCTGACCAGGCTCCCGTTCCACATCCCGGGGGCGTCTTTGTAGGCGGTGAGGTCGGGCTCCGGTTCGGCCAGGGCGGCGTGGATCTCTTCCAGCGTTACGGGAACGGGCGGCAACCCTTCCAGCTCTTCCAGGCCTTCTGCTTCTTCCGACCGGCCCGGATCGGGAACCTCCTCTTCGAGCTCCAGGATGATCAGGTAGTAGGTCTGGAGCGGGTTCAGGAGATAGGCCATTTGGTACTCTTCGAGGGCCTTTTCATTCTCCCCCTGTTCCCTGAGCTCATTCCCTTTTTCTGCGTGTTCGCGCGCGGCTTCCGGGTCGCGTACTGATTCCTTGTCTGGTTCGGAAATTGTGACTCGCGCCTCTGCGGTAGCCTGGACGCTCACGTTTACGTTGGGCGGAGGAGCGGACCCGGTCGCACCAGGCGTAGCCGATGGAGCGGGGCCGACAGAGGCGCCTGATGCGGTGGTTTCCAATTTGGAGGGCGCGCCAGAAGTCGCCTGCGCCTCGGCCTTGAGCTCCTGGACGTGACTTAACAGTTCACCCAGGGCTTGCTTGACTTCCGGATCTCCTTCCATGGCTTCTGCCCTGCGAAGGTCGGATTCCATTTCCGGACCGGCGTTGGGTTCAAGAGCCTTTGCAAGGTTTTTTCTTGCCTGGGGCGAAGGTGGGGACACGGGGTCTGTCAGCTGCTTCATCATTGCACGTACAGGCCCGGGCCCCTGACCACTCAAGCCGGCTACCGCTTCCGCCTGTACCTCTGGACTGGGGTCGTCAAGCACGTCGATCAGGGCAGGTACCACCCGCGGGCCGCCGATCTCTCCGAGCACCTGGACGGCGATGACGCGGACAGAGGCCTCGGATTCGCCCTCGCTCAGAAACGTCATAAGGGGTCCGATGGCGACTGGGCCAATAGCGATAATGATCCGCTTTACACGGCCGACAGGGAGGTCAAGGGAACCCAGGCCGCCGTCTAACAGCTGAAGCATGCCCGGGACCGCTTTGCCTCCGAGCTTGATGAGCTCTGCTTCGGCCTCCGCGCCGTCCGCAGACTGTATTTGATCTGCAAGGCGCTGCAGCTCCGCCTTCGGAGCGAGCGATTCGGATGATTGCGCGCGTTTGGCGTCCTCCTGAGAGATCACCCAGTAGATGCCGCTCGATAACAGACCGATCGCCAGGATGATAGACGCAAGTCTCAAAAAGAATGGAATCTCTCTCCGTCTGGATTCCTGAGCCTCGTCGGCGGGCGGTTCTTCCGAGGCAGGGGCTTTCCTCACCGGTGCTTCCCGCTTGGGCCGAACCTGTTCCTCGGACTTCTCTTCGGCCTCGGTTACGGCCGGCTGAAATTCGTCCACCTCACGGATCCGGGTCCAGTTGTTCAGCCCCTTTCGCCATATAAAGGAATCCGCCATGACCTTCTTTTGAGCCACCATGTAGTGAAGTTCCTTGGTGGTATACGGCCCTTCACGGTCCTGTCCAACGAGCACGTACCATTGCTCTTCGGGCATTCAGAATTCCTTCAAATTGATGTGGAGTCAGAATAGCTCGCATCCGATTTCAATATAGACCATCTCACGTAACGGGACAAGAATTCCGTATCTCGTGGACCACGAAAAAGGCGAGGGGACAAGCCCTCGCCAAGGTGAAATCTTAGGAGAAGATTCTAACAACCAACAATCAATTGTGGACAGGCTGGATTTGAGATTCTCTTATTGAAGCCCGAGGACCCGGCCGTAGATTTGAGTCGCGTGCATCCGTACCGTCGAACTCCGGTCTTCCATGGCCTCACGAAGGAAGGGAAGACCGGCCCGATCCCGCACGAGGCCCATTGAGCCGACGATCTCCATCTTCACACCCATGTCCTTCTCCTGCCGGTAGGCCTCTCCAAGGAAACGGGCCACCTGCCGCTCCTTCTTACCGACCTCTCCAAGGGCATCGGCGGCGGCGATTCTCACGCCGTTGTCCCGGTCTCCCATCAGGGCCTCAACCAGCGGCTGAACGCTGAATTGTGTTCCGATCTTCCGGAGCATTCTGACCGCCTCGAGCCGCACCCCTATCTCCTGATCGCCTCGAAGGGCAGCCTGAATGTATGGGACGGCGAAGACGGTGCCTGCCCAACGGAGGGACGCGACCGTCCTCTTTCGCACGGTCGCGTCACGGTCATCCAGGCCGATCCCGAGTACCTCCAGCGCCTGCCGCCCTCCGATGTCTCCGAGGCCTTTCGCCGCTTCTATCCTTACGGCCGCGTCTCGCTCGAGGCTGTCGTCGATGGCCTGGGCGAGAATGAGGGCGCTCATCGGTCCGCCGATGAGGGACAGGGACTGTACGGCCTTGATCCTCACAGCCGGGTCGCGGTCGGAAAGCTGTCTGTAGAGAATCTGGAGTTCCGTCGGGATCTGTCCCCCGGTCACCACCTTGGTGTATTTGTCCTTCGTGGTCGCACGGAGCTCATCCAGGTCCTGGGGCGCCGCGACTGAGGGGAGGCCAGCGCCGAGGATGAGCGTGAGGAGCGTTGTGATTGGATTCAAGCCTTTCATGCCGAATCGGTCGCCTCGGGTCGTTTTGATCCAGAATGGATTTCCAGTCGTGATACGCCTTTGATGTTCGAACAGCGGTCTTCTACACCCGGGATGAGGAGACGCAGCGGTCCGCCCTCCCGGGTTGGCAGGGGCTGTTCGTCCAGCTGGTAGATCATCAATCCGTTTTCACGGAGATCTTTCAGAGCGACATTGGCGGAAAAACCGTCTTCTCGTGCGTAGAAGACCGCTTGTGTCGCGTCGGGTTTGACGCCGACACGCTCGAGAAGCGTTCTGACCCAGACCCCGCCGCCGGGTCGTCCGGAGATCACCTGGCTGACGTCAGGGATCTGGTCCGGCAGCTGCCTGAAATCAGGGTAGCTGAAAGCAGTGGGGGTGGCCATCGGACCCCCTATTTCAAGAATCGGCACGCCGGCGCTTCCCTCCAGGCTCGAAATTGCCTGCTCCACACGGTTTGCCAGCAGATCCCGCACCCCGCGGCCGAATCCAATGGCAGGGGCCAGGGTGATTTGGGCCTGCGGACAGGCCAATTTCGCGGCCTCGACCTCGCGGGACAACTCGGCCTCCAGGCGTGCAGGAAACTGCAGAAATAGGGGGAGGACCACGATCTCATCCGCGCCTGTTTCAGTGGCACTCCGTAACATCGGCGCGAGATTCGTGAGATTCGCGGCCTCGACGGGATGACTGCACAAATCGCGCAGCGACGACACCACCCCGGTGAGTCGATTGTCATCAGGGTTTTCTACCAACAGGATGATGGCGTAGGACAAATCAGTTCCGGGTCTAATGAAACGCGAGTGCTGGAGGGATGGAGGGACAAGGAATAAAAGCGCTAGTGCCGGAGTAGTGGGTGCATGGAGTAATGGAGTAATGAGAAGGCAGGGTTTTCAATACTCCACCACTCCAGTAATGCAATACTCCAGAATCGGGGAGATGAAAGTTCGAAATAGCGGGCGAATCGATTAATGGAGCAATAGAAGGGAAAGATTTCCCGATACTCCAACACTCCAGTACTGCAACACTCCAGAATCGCGAAGCAGATGATGTAACAGATAACATTGGTTTCAGAAAACTCCACTTCTCGCTGAATGGTGAGTTACACTGCCATTTCGGCCCTGATCCGTGGATGATGCTGATAGTTCAGCAGTTCGAAATCATCCATCACAAACTCTTCGATCTGCCGCTGCTCCCTTTCCTCGATCTTGAGTTGGGGCGGAGGAAAGGGCGTCCTCGAGAGCTGCTCTTCCACCTGTCCAATATGATTCTTGTAGATGTGGGCATCACCCATCGTGAGAATGAATTCGTGGGGTTTGAGGTCCGTTATTTTTGCAACCATGCAAAGCAGAAGGGAATAGGAGGCGATGTTGAGCGGCACACCCAGGAACATGTCGCAGGAGCGTTGATACATCTGCAGGGAAAGCCTGCCGTCGGCGACGAAGAACTGAAAGAAGGCGTGGCATGGAGGCAGCGCCACGTCCTGTAAATCCACTTCGGCAGCGTTCCAGGCACTCACGATGATTCTCCGGGAGTCCGGGTTCGTCCGTATCGTGTGGATCGCTTCCTGGAGCTGGTCAACGCGCTTCTCCCCGTTCCGCCAGTCTCTCCACTGAACGCCGTAGATGCGACCCATCGACCCATCGTTTTCAGGCTGACCGATCCTTTCAAGGTAATCCTGATAATTCCCATCCCACAGCTTGTTGTGCCTGTAAATCTGCTTGAGATCGTTGATGTTGTCGGACCCGGAAATGAACCACAGGAGCTCGGAGACTGTGGATTTCCACGCAAGCTGCTTCGTGGTCACGGCAGGAAACCCCTCTTCCACGTTGTAGCGGGTATGAAACCCGAAACAGGCGATGGTGCCAACGCCGGTCCGGTCCTGTTTTTCTGTGCCGTGCTCCAGGATGTATCGCAGCTGGTCCAAATAGGGCTTCATCTTAAACGTATCTCGTGTTTCGTATCTGGCGGCTCAGGATGAGTGGATCACTAGACTGACGTTGATCCATTTCCGCGTTTCCTCTGAAAGACTTTCAAAACGAATTCAGAATGATCAGTCTCTTCGACGACGTCCCACTCATTCGGGTCGAATTCGGGGAAATGGGTGTCCCCTTCGTAGGCTTCTTTAATGTAAGAGAGACAAAGCTTGTCGGCAAACGGAAGGGCATTCCGGTAGATCTCGGCGCCGCCCGCGATGAAGATCTCCTTACCGTAAGAGGCGGCCTTTTCGAGTGCCGCATCCAGCGAGTCGCAAATGTCTATGCCCTCGGTTTCAGCCAGGGTCCGACTGACGACGATGTTGTTTCGTCCGAAGAGCGGGCGGCATCCCATGGATTCGAAGGTCTTTCGCCCCATGACAACGGTGCCTCCCATCGTCGTCTTCCTGAAGTGTCCGCTTTCTTCAGGGATACGCCACGGCATCGTGTTTCCACTGCCAATCACACCGTCGTTGGTCATTGCCGCGATGATCGTCATGTGGCGGATCGGGTGGACGCCGAGCTGACGTCTGGCTGAGAGATGTTGAGGAGCGGGGTGTTGTCGACGGCGCGGCCGATCAGGTCATAGTCGAGTGAATCTGTGATCCGAACATCCGCGAATTCCCCAACTCTCGCAGAGCCCGATATGAAGACCTGGCCGTCGATTTCCGGTGCGTCCATCCTCGTTCTCCCAACGTAATCGAAATCCGGGTCGTCAGAGACCTCTTCAACGAGCACGTCGAATGTTTGTCCGATGTACTGCCTGTTGACTTCTGCAGAGATCATGGCCTGATGGGACATCAGTCGGTCGAGCCGCTCCCGTTTCTCTGATTCTGAGACCGTGTCGATTTTCATCCCGGCTGTCGTGCCCTCCTCGTGAGAGTAGAGGAATCCTGCCAATCGGCTGAACTGGGCTTCATCTACAAAGTCGACCAGCTCCTGAAAGTGATGCTCTTCTTCACCGGGGAAACCTACGATGACAGACGACCGGATCGTGAGGTTGGGCACTCGAGTCCGCAGGTTTCGGATGAGTTTGCCTATCGCGGATCGGGTGGTGCCTCGATTCATCGCCTTGAGGATCGGGTCGGACGCGTGCTGGATCGGCATGTCCACGTAGGCACAGAGCTTTTCTTCAGTCGACAGGAGATCGATCAGGTCATCTCTCCACCCCGAAGGATAGGTGTAGAGCAGTCGCAGCCATTCCAGCCCTTCGATGCGAATCAGTTCACGAATAAGATCGGTCAGGCGAATCTTGTTGTAGATGTCGGCGCCATACCGCATCGTATCCTGAGCAACCAGCGCGATCTCTTTGACGCCGCCGGCCACCATTCGGACCGCTTCTGCAACGAGGTATTCGATGGATTCGCTTTTGCTGGGCCCTTTTATGCCTGGAATCGCGCAAAAGGCGCACTTTCTGTCGCAACCGTCCGAAATCCGCAGGTAGCCCCACGGCCTCGGGGTCAGCAGGTGGCGCGATCTGTCGTCCAGGGCGACGCCTGCCCTCTCGACGCCGAGAAGCCGGTCGCAGTGGCGCACGATATCCTTCTCCGCGGCCAATCCAATGATCAGGTCTGCCTCAACCAGCTCCTTCTTCAGGTCCTCTGTGTAACGTTCGGCCAAACAGCCGGTGACGATCAAGCCTTTGCAGCGGCCGGTCCGCTTGTAGTCCGCCGCCTCCAGCGCAGCTGAGATGGACTCTTCCTTTGCTGGCTGAATGAATCCGCACGTGTTGACGATGATCAGGTCCGCCTCTTCGGGGATGTCCGACAGCGCGTACCCGTTCAGTTCCAGCATCCGAAACATTCGCTCGGAGTCTACGGTGTTCTTGGGGCACCCCAATGTGACCAGGCTGACTTTGTGCATTTGTGGACTCAAAATTCGACTCCCTGTCGTCTGAATCTAATCTGCCGCCTGCAGAAAAATCGGTTAAGACCCTATTTTTGTCAAGGGCGGAAGATCGATCCGGCGGGGCACCTCCTTGATTTCAAAAATTGCTTGTAATTTTCAGCCCGTACCTTATATTTAGCAGTTGTTTATATGGTGGTTCCAAGTTTTCACTGGAGATTTCCGGACTATGGCGAGGTGTGCGATTTGTGGTAAAGGGCCGATGACGGGGAACCACGTCAGTCACGCCAACAATAAGAAGAAGCGACGCTTCAAGCCGAATCTGAGGCGTGTGCGCGCGGTCGTAAACGGCGGGCCGAAGCGCCTCCGCGTCTGTACGCAGTGCATCAAGTCGGGCCGTGTGGCCAAAGCCGCTTAGTTTCTTGAACAGGTGTCATCCGTTCGAAACTCACCTTCATCCGGGGTGAGTTTTTTCGTTCGCGGGTGTCCATCACGAAGTGTGACACGAGGGGGATCGTTCGGATGGGGATGGATTACTTTCAGAGCAAGCGGTATCTCGACACGCTGGATGATTGGGAAAGAGGTGGAACGGTAGCGGGTAGACCCGAAGACTACCTGCCTCGGATCGCGGCGCTACTCCGCCGCCTGGAGAACCCGGAAGCGAAGTTCGCATCGATCGTAATCAGCGGTACGAACGGAAAGGGCACCGTGAGCAGCCTGCTCGCGGCGCTCCTGAGCGCGTTCGGCAAGCGGGTCGGTCTTTACACCTCGCCTCATCTTCATACGATCAGGGAACGTATTCAAGTGGATGGCGTGGCCGTGGCAAAGGATCCCTGGGCGGAGGCGGTAACGCGTCTCTACGAAAAGAGCCGGGACTTCGAACGCGAGGGAGTTGGCCCCTTCAGCAAGTTCGAAGCCCTGACGGCGATCGCCGCGGATCTTTTCGCCCGGGAAGGCGTGGACTACGGTGTCTTCGAGGTTGGATTAGGCGGGCGCTTCGACGCGACGAACTCGATGGACGCAGACCTGGCCGTGTTGACCACGATCAACATCGATCACGCGGAGGTGCTGGGTCACACGCTTGGAGAGATCGTCTCGGAGAAGTTTCAGATCAGTCGAAGCGGAAGGCCTTTGTTCACGACAGAGGCACAGCCGGAAGAGGCACTCGATCGAATTCGGGAGCTGGGCACCCAGTCGGGCGTGCCGATATACGTGTGTGGTCAAAACAGCGTGACCGGCCCTGACGGAAGCCTGCCGGCGTCCTTCCCCGGTGATTTGCGATTCCTGGACCGTCCGGCCACCTTCCATCAGAACGCTCAGCTTGCGGCTGCTGTGGCACAACACCTTTTGGGGCCGACGTTCCGAGATGGGGTCGCCCTAGACGCGATCAGATCCCACGCGTGGCCGGGGCGATTCGAGATCGTTCGGAAGGCGCCCTGGATTCTTCTGGATGGTGCCCACAACCCTGCCGCCGCCCGAATGCTGGTCAAAGACCTTCGAGCGGTCTCCGAAAAGTGGCGCTTTGTCGTTGGGGTGAACGCAGGGCACGATGCCGCCGGCATCCTTCGTGTGATCGAACCTCTTGCCGAGGAGATCGTGCTCACGCAGTCCGGTCACCCCAGGGCGATCTCTGCCGAGGTGCTGAGTGAGTATCTTGGCCCTGAAACGCCTGCACGGTGTGAGCCGAACGGTTTCCAGGCGTTGAAGCGCGAGTTTGGGCGCCTTTCTGACGATGATTTCCTCTGCGTGCTTGGCTCCCTGGCGATGGTGTCCCAGGCTCGGGAACTCCTTGATCTTCCACGCGAACGAGACGGTTTTGTCGAGGAGATGCATCTGGAATGCCTGACCTGTCTCGAGCGTGCGTGCCAAAACCTGGACATTGACTGTTTCTCTGTGTCCGAAGATGGAAACATGCTGCAGTTGGTGTTCGCCGAGCGGAAGATCTATTTTCTTCGGAACAAACACCCCTTCAATGACTATGTGGGCGCGCGGCTTGCGGAGGACAAGGCCTATCAGTACGAACTCTTCCAGGATGCCGGGCTGCCGGTTCCGCAGACGATGAAGGTGTTCAACCCGCTCGCAGATGCAAGATTCGACCGTTACAAGCGCCACACCTCGTTCGAAGCGATCGTGGAAGACGTGGAACGGCGTTTCGACTATCCGATCGTGATCAAGCGGAACTGGGGATCTCTTGCCCAGGGGGTATATCTGGAATCGTGTCGGGAGGATTTGGAAAAGCGCCTCAGGGAGTTGTGCCAAAGCAGCACCTACTTTGACAACGTGCTTCTCTTCCAGGCCTTTGTTTCGGGACGGGAGTTTCGTGTCGTTGCCAGTCAGGATGAGCTGCTTCTGGCCTATGAGAAGGCGGGACACGGGTCGGACGGTCCGTCGGCGTTGAATCCGTTGCACCAGTCGGACGGGAGGGCGGTCAGAATCCTGGAACCGGAGCTCCTTGGATTGTTTGGCGAAATTACGAAAGCCGTATCCCGCGTGATCGATCTGGGGTTCTACGCCATCGACCTCATCCTGGGTGAATCAGGACCCACTATCCTTGAAATCAACCCGAATCCGATCTGCTATTTTTACAACTCGCACAACGGGCGCGCCGACTTTGTGGGCATTTACGAGCGACTGATCCGCAAGTTTTTGATCCGTGGGGATGCTCCGGTGAGCCTGCCAGTCGACCGACTGGCGGTGGCCGGGGGGCGCTCACCCGGATTAGAGTCTTAACGCCAATAAGCCGATTATAAAAGGACCCGGCAGTCGTTGCGCTCTGTGAAAAATCGGCGTATATTGACCGCAGGCGTAACCCGGAGATGATTCAGGAGTTAAGTGTGGCTTTTCCACAAACCCGCCTGCGTCGCTTGAGGGCGAACGAGAAGATCCGTCGCCTGGTCAGGGAAACCCGACTGTCCGTGGATGACCTGGTTATGCCCTTCTTCGTCTGCCCGGGGACCGGGGTCGAGCGAGAAATCGGGTCTATGCCCGGCAATCACCAGCTGTCGATCGACAAGCTCGTGGAGGCGTGCAGGGAAGTCGCGGACCTGGGGATACCGGCCGTAGTTCTGTTCGGAATCCCCGAGCGAAAAGATGAGGTTGGCAGCGAAGCATATGACGATCAGGGCATCATTCAGCGGGCGATTCGCGACATAAAGGCGAGTGTGCCGGACCTCCTTGTAATCACAGACGTTTGCCTCTGCGAATACACATCTCACGGGCACTGCGGCGTGGTTTCGGGCGAGGATGTAGACAACGATAAGACAGTGCAGCTTCTGGCCAAGGAGGCGGTTTCTCACGCCGCGGCGGGGGTGGATATGGTCGCCCCTTCCGACATGATGGACGGGCGTGTAGGCGTGATCCGAAAAGCGCTGGACGAAGCGGGCCACGCCCAGCTCCCGATTATGTCTTACGCGGCCAAGTTCTTCTCCAGCTTTTACGGCCCGTTCCGTGAAGCGGCCGAGTCTTCGCCGCAGTTCGGCGACCGGAGGTCCTACCAGATGGATCCTGGGAATGGGGATGAGGCCCTGCGCGAAGTGGCCTTGGATATCGAAGAGGGCGCAGACATCGTTATGGTGAAACCTGCGCTGGCCTACCTGGATGTCCTGCATCGCGTCAAAGAGACGTTTGACGTGCCCGTCGCGGCCTACAACGTGAGCGGGGAGTTCGCCATGATCAAGGCCGCCGGCGGCAAAGGCTGGATCGATGAAACCCGAGTGCGTGATGAAGTCCTGCTCAGCATCAAAAGGGCCGGGGCGGATTTTATTCTAACCTATTTCGCAAGAGACGTAGCACGAACGATGGCATGAATATCGTATCTCGTATCTCGAGGAGGAGAGCCATGATTGCACCAAGACACCGCGTCGCCCTCGCGGGAACGCTTGCCGCTGTTCTGTTTCTGCTTCCCTCGATGATTTTTGCGCAAAAACACGTCGTTTTCAAGGTAAAAACCCCCTTTCACAAAGGCGGGGCCGTGCCCGATTCGGCACGGATGAACGATTATTATGTCAAGATCGGCACGGAAGAGGGCATTGCGATCGGGGTTGTGATGAACGTCTACCGGGACAAGGAGATCGAATCGGACTTCGGGAATTTCAAGATCAAGACGACCGCGTTCATCGGCAGAATGAAGGCAGTGGAGGCGCAGCCCGAGTATTCGGTCGGTCGGGTCCTTGAACTGGCTTCCCACTCAGATCCGCACCGGGATCGGGATGCCGTTCTGGTGAAAGACTACGTACAGCCGGTGTTCGTCGTCGAGTCGGAAAACCTGTTCGACAAGGGGAGCAACACCCTGAGGCCTGAGGCGATTCGGCAACTCGAGCGTGCTGCCAAGTTCATCAAGCGTTTCCGGCCTACAAAGGTCCGCATCGAGGGGCACACAGACTCCGTAGGGGACGAGGACTACAACCTGGAGCTTTCACAGCAGCGTGCAGACAGCGTTCGTGACTACCTGGTCAACCAGTCCGGGTTCGATGAAAACATGTTTATCACCGTTGGGTATGGTGAGTCAAAGCCGATTGCCACCAACGATACCCCAGAGGGTCAGTTGAAGAACCGACGATTCGAGATCGTGATCGAGCAATAATACACGTCTCACAGCGTGATCTAAAACGAAACCCCTTCGGCAACACGCCGGAGGGGTTTTTTTGTGTGCTTCACCGAAACAAAGTGCCTGACCCGTCCCCTCCTCGTAACCCACCCCGTCCCTCCGGGACACCCCTCCCAGGAGGGGATTTTGGCGATCATTCTGAGATACGTATACACCAGGCAGGTTGCAGAGCCCTGCGGTGAAAGTCCTCTAATGGCGGGATACGGGATTGAATCGACGGGGTCCGCCAGTGGGTGCGAGAATCGTCTAAGAGGTTGATTTTTCAGGATAACAGGGATATATTACAAATCCTGCCGAAAAATGGCTTGGCGGCTCTCAAAAACAACCCAAACGGAGTTCCGAGTATGAGCGAGGACAACAAAGAGACCCGAATCTTGATCGTGGACGATACCCAGAAGAACATCCAGGTGCTCGGCACGATGTTGCAGGAAGAGGCATACCAGATCAACGTCGCCCAGAACGGGTTGCAGGCCCTTCAGGTCGTCGAAAAGGTCAAACCCGATCTGATCCTGCTGGACATCATGATGCCCGAGATGGACGGCTACGAGACCTGTGAGCGCCTCAAATCAGACCCCGAAACGAAGGACATTCCCGTCATCTTCCTCACGGCGAAGACCGAAACGGATGACATCGTCAAGGGATTCAATCTGGGCGCCGTGGATTATGTGACCAAACCGTTCAACCACGCTGAACTGATGTCCAGAGTGACGACCCATTTGGAACTGAAGGCGGCTCGTGAGAAGCTCGCCCAGCTCGCCCAGAAACTGTCCAAGTATCTCTCTCCGCAGGTCTACGCATCCATTTTTTCGGGCGAGAAGGATGTCAAGATCGAGTCCTATCGCAAACCGCTCACCGTATTTTTCTCGGACATCGTCGGGTTCACGCCCACGACAGAGGGCATGGACCACAATGAATTGACGGTCTGGCTGAACAACTACCTGAACGAAATGTCCGAGATCGCCCTGCGATACGGAGGCACGCTGGACAAGTTCGTGGGTGACTGCGTGATGATCTTTTTTGGAGATCCGAAATCTCTCGGTGTTGAGGAGGATGCCAGACAGTGCGTGCGCATGGCGGTAGAGATGCGGAACCGGGCGAAGGAGCTGGGGATCAACATCCGACTGGGAATCAGTTCCGGCCAGTGCACCGTGGGGAATTTCGGGAGCGAGGACCGGATGGATTATACGATTATCGGAAAGGTCGTGAATGCGTCGGCTCGGCTGGAATCGAGCTCCGAACCTGGTAGGATTCAGATATCAGATACAACCCATGCACTGGTGAAAGACGTAATCCGTTGTGAACATCGTGGAGAAATTCAGGTCAAGGGGATCGACAGGGATTTGGAGACCTATTGGGTGGAAGAGGCGTGAGTTCGATCCGCATCTAAAGTCATACAGGAGAAGCAGACATGAATTTAGAGAACAAGGGGTCGCGGATCCTGATCGTGGATGACACGGTAAAGAACATCCAGGTGCTGGGCACCGTGTTGAAGGAGGAAGGGTATCAGATCAACGTCGCCCAGAACGGCCAACAGGCCCTCGATGTCGTGGGGAAGGTTCATCCCGACCTGATCCTGCTCGACGTGATGATGCCGGTGATGGACGGGTTCGAGGCCTGCAAGCAGCTCAAGGAGAATCCCGAGACAGAGGAGATCCCCATCATCTTTCTGACCGCAAAGGTCGAGACCGACGACGTGGTGAAGGGATTCGAGCTGGGCGCGGTGGATTATGTGACAAAACCGTTCAACACGATCGAGCTTCTGACGCGCGTGAACACACACCTCACGGTCTACCATTTACAGCAAGAGCTGGAACATCTCGTCGAGAAGAGGACGGCTCAGCTCCACCACCGTGTGCGGGAGCTGGACGGGCGCGACAAACTCACCCATCTGCAGAATTCCACTCCGACGCTGATAGAGGCCTATGAAGCTACCCTTCACGTCGTTGGGGATGTGTTGAGTGTGGAAAAGGCTGCTATCTATCGGCCTGATGCTGAAGGGAAGAGGTTGGAGATGAAGGCGGCCATCGGGTTTTCCGGTCCAGGCGCGATTCAGGATGAAGCACAGCTGGGAGGACAGGAGAAGATTCCCATCGGGGAGGGGGGTTCGCCGGTTGCGGAGACCTATCTGGACAGCAAACCCCGGACGGGAGAGGACGAGGAGGCCATGGTCCCCATCCTTTATGGGGAAGAGCCATTGGGGGTTCTGTGGATCGACAAGCCAGGAGGCCTGGGCGTTAATCGTAAGGACTTGCTGAATTCGCTTTTCGGACTCGGGGGCGAGTCGGCCACGCTGATCCGTGCGGCCCAGCTGAATGAGGACCTGGAAGCCGGGAATGTCGAAGTATCCGCATTGTTAGACCTGGGGGAGTGAGTCGTGGCTGAAACAGGGGAAGACAGCGTATTCGAAAAGCTTCCACCCGGACCCGAGACGGGGTGGATTGTCCAGGGGATGGGCAGGCCTATCGAGGGCGCGATCCACCAGCAGGCCGGTCCGGAAGCCGGGCTGGACCAGGGCAGATGGTTTTACAGAGTCGCCGTTGATGAGATCGAGGTCGCCTTTCGGGAGGACCGGAAGATTGCTTATCTCTCGCGCATCGCCCCTGAGATAAAGAGCGCCGGGCAGGTCACCAAACTGCTCAAGGAGTGCAGCTTCTTTGAGGCCCAGATACCTGATATGCAGCAGATTCGCGAGTGCCTTGAGGGGGACCGGATCAGGTGGTTCCCCGTGGCCGAAGGGGGCGCGGCACTGGGCGAGGAGTGGACAGAATACCGAAATCCCAGAGAACCAGGGAAGTCGATCTCTGCAGAAAATCTGGCTGTGGTTTCAGGGACGTTGAACCCCGTTCTCTGGGCGGAGAAGCTGTCTTTGTCCGATCTGAGCGCCACGCCCGCTCTGTCCGCGACACCCGGCGATGTGTTGGCACAAGTGCACAAGGAAGAGAAGGCGCAGGCGGGATACGATGTGTTCGGCGGAAGGCTGACGGACGAACAGCCTCTCCCCGGGAGACCCAGTTTAGGCCAGTTCGTGGAAGCGAAGGACGACGAGTTCCTCGCGACGCGTTACGGCTATGTCTGTCTGCTGCACAACACGCTTTCCGTGCTTCCACCGATTTGGGTCGATCCCATCGGACTGGAGGTCTACTGGTGTCTGATGGATCATCACCCGAAGGTGTCACGAGAAATGATTCAGTCGTGGCTCGAAGAGCTAGAGGTGGTGGAGGGCATCGAGGAGGAGGAGATCGGGAAGCTTCTCAGCCTTCAGGCGGAGGGTAAGCACGAGCGGGGCGGATATCTGATTGCATCCGGAACCGCCAAAAAGGGCAAGGATTCAGAATTGAAAATCCTGGTGGATACAGCGGTAAGAGAGGGAAAACAGAACACAGACGGCTCCCGCGAGTTCACGCCTGCCAACATCGGTCCCAACGTGAAGCCGGATCAGGTGGTTGTGCGAGTTACTCCTCCAGGCTCAGGGATACCGGGAAAAGATGTCAGGGGGAACGAAGTACCGGCGATAGACGGGGATGAGCGAAAATTGGAAGCGGGTGAAAATGTTCGGGTTGAGACAAAAGACGGCGTCGCGAGTTACTCTTCAACGATAGAAGGATCTTTGAAAGTAACGGACGACAAGGTTTCGGTGTATGAGCTGTTGACCATAGACGGAGATGTTGGTTTCGGCACAGGGAACCTTGACTTCAGGGGTGAGGTGTGCGTCGTGGGGTCCGTGAAGCAGACTTTCTCCGTTAAGGCTGCGGGTGACGTCACGATAACCGGTGCAGTGGAATCCGGAGCAAAGGTATTCTCTCACGGGAACGTTACGACGGGCGAAGGGATCCTGGGTAGAAAGACGACTGTGATGGCGCTGGGCGACGTAAGGACGCAGTTCGTGAAGGAGGCGAAAGTACAGAGCGGCAGGGACATCATACTGGGGAGTCACGCAGACGACGCCCTCTTACGGGCAGGGGGCATCATCATAGCACGCCGCGCGCTTGGACTTCGGGGCGGCACGATCTGGGGCGGGCAGTCGTGGGCCATGAGGGGGATTGACGCCCACTTCGCAGGTACCCTTGCCGGAACACGAACCTCGCTGAATGCGGGGATGGATCTGGAACACGGGCGCAAGTTGGAAAAACTTCAACAGAACATTCAGAAGGGCAACAAACAGATTCTGCAACACCTCGGAAAATTTGGACTTCCGAGGCTCGACGTCGCTCAGATTCAAAAGATGCTCGCGGCCACAACAGGTCCTCAACGTAAGATCCTGGCGCTTTCTGCCCAGCAGCTTGGCAAAATCGTTCAGATCAATCAACAACTGCTTGCCGAGAGAAAGGAATTGGAGCTTCAAGTCTATCGATGGCGAACCGCGTCAATCGTGGTTTGGAGTACCGCCTTTCAGGGTGTGACGATTCGCATCGGGAAACACGAAGAGAAGATTGCAAAGCCGGTCAAGGCTGTTCGATATCATGTCAAGGATGACAGGTTATTGGAAAGATGATCGAGTTGTGTAATCCGCGTAAAGCTTTCGATGGGGAGGGTTTCACGATGGCGCAACGAGCACCGCTGCGCTTTTTGTTCATTGGGTGTTCGGTGAGGCCAGCGCGGTGTTATCAAACCGCTGAAACGAGTAGGGTGATCAGAGCGCACTTTGGCGAGCTGCTTTTCGTGGCTCTTCTGGTGTCCTGTACGCTCGTGCCTCCAGAAAGTCAAGCGGAAGACCTGAGAATGGCATTCGGTCAGGGACGTCCCCCTTTCGTCTTTGAGGAGAACGGGATGGGAAGAGGATTCGAGATCGCCATTGTCCGAGAAGCGCTAGGATACAGAGGACACACAGTAGGACATAAGAGTCATATGCCGAACAGCAGACTGGCAGATGCTGTTGCCAGGAGTGGGTTCGATGGAGCGGTCTCTGTTCAACACCGTGAAGATGGAACCTACTACTCGGAAGACTTTGTCACCTATATCAACTATGCCATTTCCAAGAAGAAGGACAAGGTTACGGTCGATGCGATCCGGGACTTGACCAACTACCGCACCGTAGCCTGGCAGAATGCCTATCTGAACCTGGGGCCTGAATTCGTGAAGTTCTACGGACCCGAAGCAGAGGGTGACCACCTCGGGAGGTACAAGGAATTCGCGAATCAGGAACACCAGAATCTCTTCTTCTGGAAGGGCCGAGCCGACGTCATTATCGTGGATAGGACCATATTTCTATGGTTTCGTAAGCGATTGTCAGACCAATTGGATACCTCAGCTGAAGTGACCTTTCACGACATCTTTGGGAAAGAGACCCACTACCAGGTCAATTTCAGGGACGAAGGCATCAGAGATGACTTCGATGAAGGTCTGAAGCACCTTCGATCGAGTGGAAGGTATCAGGAGCTGATCGATGCATATATCGAATGACCCGAAGTATCTGAGCGGGATAGGGGCATCGAAGTGAGCGACGCAAGCACAAGCTCTCAGAGGTTCACCGGTAGAAAGAGATCATGAATCCGTTCAAATGGCTGATGCAGAAAAACTCTGTCGCACAACAGCTTCTCGTGCGAGTTCTCGCCTGCTACATCGGCGTGGCCCTGGTGCTGCTTGCTGCGGATGTGACTGTTCAGTACTACAGTGTAAAAGAGAGAGTCCAGGACGAACTCCGTCTGATCCATAAGTCCTTCGGTCCGGGCCTTGCACAAGCATTGTGGGATATCAACACCGAGCAAGTTAAGAGGTTCTTCGAAGGCATGGTGAGTCTGCCGTCTGTGGTTGGATGCGAGATCCGCGACGAATCCGGCAAGACGATCTGTATAGGCGGGACCGTGATCGACGACAGGGGTGTGGTCGTATCCATCGACGCTGCGGACCACCGCACGACAAGCCGAGGCTTGAGAGAGATTATTTCGTACGCTGGCGAAATCACCTTCGGCGAGGGAGATAATCGTCAGAAGGTGGGTAAAGCGATCATCTACTCTAGCTCAGACGTCGTTCTGCAAAAGCTCGCGCTGGGGATTGGACTGACGATTGTCCAAGTCTGTGTCGCTGCGGCCGCTCTCTGTCTCATCTTCCTCTGGTTCTTCAGACGACTTCTGGGACGACCCCTTGCGATCTTGACCTCGGCCGTAGAAGGCTTCGATCCCGATCATATTGAGGATTTTCACGTGAATGTAGCCACACCGGGTCGCAACGAGCTCAAGGTTCTTGAAGAGTCGTTCAACCGAATGTCGGACAGCCTGGCTCGTGACAAAGCGGAGCTGGTCGGCTACCGCAACCGTCTCGAGGAACAGGTCGCAGAGCGGACCGCGGAGCTCGAGCGTCTTTCTCAGCTATCGGAAGCGAAAGCGGCTGACGAATCTAGTCTGGCTGCTTTGACTTCGCAGCTGCAGGGAAAGGTGACCGTTGAGGAGATCTCGGATACAGCGCTGGCAGCCATGGCCGAATTCATCGGCGCGCCGTCGGGCGCGCTTTACGTGTTGGACGGCGACGACCGGCTGCACAGGGCCGGGGCGCACGCCCTTTCGCCCGACGCGGAATCCCTGACGAGTTTCGCGTTAGGAACAGGGAGCGTCGGTCAGGCTGCACGTTCCAGACAGCTGTCCGTCCAGACGCCCCCGCCGGAAACCAACGGCATCACCTTCGGGTTCGCTACTGCTACCCCCTGCCAGATCGTGACATCACCCCTGGTCTCGAATGATGAGCTGACTGGTGTGGTAGAGCTCCTGCTCCTGGAAGCCATTACTGAAGAGCAAATCCGCTGGCTGGGGAAGGCGTGTGAGATTGCCGCAACGTCGCTTCGGTTCGCCCACGAGTCGAGGTCACGTGGGGAAGCCGGTTGACCAGACGAGCTTTCGCTTCTGCCGAGGATCTGATGACCGACAGCAGCAGGATCAATAACTGGCGCTATGCCCTCGAAACGGTTTCGATCGCCCTCTTATACTATGTATTGGCCAGAGTCGGGCAAACGGCCGCGATTCCCCCGGGTAACGTCACCCCGGTCTGGCCACCAGCAGGGCTGGCGCTCGCAGCGTTTCTCCTCTTCGGAAATCGGGCGTGGCTCGGAACGTTTATCGGTGCCTATCTGGGGAACAGCAGTATCCTCGACTTCGCATCCGCGTCTACGATCTTGCGAACATTCTCTGCAGGGACAGTCATCGCGGTTGGCTCCTTCCTCCAGCCGTTGTGGGGTCGACTGCTCATTGCGAGGTACATCGGAGGCCCGCCGCTCGAAACCGTTTCCGCCTTTCTGAGATTCTGTGCGATCGTTCCGGTGATGTGTCTCGTCAGCGCCTCCTTCGGCAGCACGAGCCTGTGTGTAAGCGGAGTCGTACCCCTGGAGGCGTGGGGAGAACTCTGGCTGACCTGGTGGCTGGGCGATGCGGTAGGTGTGTTTGTCGCCACGCCCCTTCTCCTGGCATGGCTTCGCGACCGGACCCTCACCGATTCGGGCATCCGGTCGGTTGAGATCGTCTTACTCCTTGCAGCCATCGTCACGAGCAGCCTGATCGCGTTTACGACCACTTTCGGAACGGCCACTCAGGGCTACCCCCTGGTGTTTCTTCCCCTGCCTTTTTTGCTCTGGTCGGCGCTACGCCTTGGAACCCCCGGAGCTACGGCATCTATCGTGGTGGTTGAGACGATCGCGATTGCAGGAACCCTGGCGAAGCAGAGCTCCTTTGTCGTAGCATCTTCGAACCATTCACTCCTGCTGCTCCAGCTCTTCATTTTCGTGATCACCCTGACGACTGTCCTCCTGTCGATCTTCGTCGAACAGAATCGACGGGGAGAACGGGCCCTTCAGGAAGCACACCGCAGCCTCGAAGAAAGAGTGCGGCTTCGGACCGCCGAACTCTCCGATGCCACGAGGATGGCAGAGGAAGCCGCCAAATCGGAAAAGGCGCGCTCAGACGAACTGTTGCGCCTCACGGAAGCGTCTCAGGCGAGGGCGACGCAGGAGTCCAGTCTGGCCGGTATGACTTCGCAGCTGCAGGGCAAACTGACCGAGGAGGAAGTCGCGGATACAGCACTGGCAGCTATTGCCGAATTCATCGGCGCACCGTCGGGAGCGCTTTACGTGTTGGACGGCGACAACCTGCTCCAAAGGGTAGCGGCGCACGCCCTTTCACCGGATGCGGAATCCCTGACGAGTTTCGCGTTCGGATCGGGGAGTGTCGGTCAGGCGGCACGTTCGAGACAACTGTCGGTCCAGACACCCCCGCCCGAAACCAGCAGCATCACCTTCGGGTTCGCCACTGCTACCCCCTGCCAGATCGTGACATCACCCCTGGTCTCGAATGATGAACTTGCCGGTGTTGTAGAGCTCCTGCTCCTGGATGCCATCACTGAAGAACAAATCCGCTGGCTGGGGAAGGCGTGTGAGATCGCCGCCACATCGCTTAGGTTCGCCCACGAGTCGAGGTCACGTGTGAAGGCCGACCGAGAGGGAACGATGGTCTCGTCCATCAAGACCGGTAAGGAGTCGTGAGCCGGGTTAGAGAAAGGAATTGGGGACGCTTTGAAAGGAAACGGACGCTAAGGTACGGCGGCCCCGGCCTTGGATTACCATTTTAAAGCAGCTGGCCCTTGTAGATGAGGAGCTGACGCGATCGGTGGCGGCCATCAGAGAGGCGATGATGGCATCTCAGCAAGCCTTCAGAGAGTTCGTCAAATTAATCGGCGAGACACAATCTCATGCCGAATAATCGGCACCAGGAGAATTCTTCCGCCGCACGCCGGGGAGAGTTGAATTTGAAACCGCATACGATGTTTTGGCGAGCCACAGTCGTTCTGGTCTGTTTTCAAGGGATCCTTTCGGAGTCCGCGCGATCGCAGCCCATAGGGCAGGAAATCACACCGGCGCACGTCTTCGCCAAGGTCGAGCTTCTCCAGGCAAGGCTGGAGGCAATTCGGTTCGAGATGGGCAGGCCGGCCAACACCCAGCCTGAGATCGATGTCACCAATGTAGCTCCGCGCGAAGTCTTCTTTCAGGCACTAACACTTTTCAGAAAGGCAGACCGGCTTTGCTTCGAACAGACCCGGGAGCGCGCTCCAGTACCCGAGATCCCCGCAAAAGACATTCGTCCGTTCCACGTCTTTTCGGCTGTTAACGCCGCGCTGGCTCGGATAGATCGGATCCGCGAAGCCATTGCAACTTCGGGGGAAACCATTGCGCCCGAGCGGGACGACAGCAAGACTCCTACCGACGTGTTTCAGTCGATCGTCCAGACTAACCGACAATTGAACCTTCTGTTGGATGACAAGGTCTCGCCTGGAGATGTGTTTCAGCAGGTGACACTGGCAGTGAGCTACACCTCTCGTCTGCTTGCCCAATTTCCGGAGGCGAACCGGATTCCCGATTCCCCACAATACGAGCGCGGCAAGCGTCCGGCCGACGTCTACCGACGGCTGGTCGGCTGCTTCGAACGCACAAGGCGGATTGCGGCCCAAGGGGGATTAGAGACGCTGGACTTGAAACTAACGGACTCATCTATCGACAGCGTCGTTCCCAGCGATGTCTACGATATCGCATCCCTGCTCGTTTCCGAGTTGGCATACATCCACAGCCACGTACCAAACGCGGCTCCGCCTATAGAAGTTTACCATCCAGGACAAAAGTATCCCTCGCACGTCTATCAGCGAGCGGGCATTCTGGAACGTCAGTTGACGGAGCTGCAGGAGCAGGTGGAACGTATACCCGGACAACTGTTTGGCGGAGTTTGACTTGATGGATTCTCCGAACCGTAGTCTTGAAACCAGGCAAGGCATTGGAGCAAGGCTCCTGCGCTCCCACCTCCAGGTGGCTGCCCTCGGTGTGGTTCTGCTCATCGTTGCTCTTGCGACGACGATCTGGCTTCGGTCGAATGTTCGCGCCCTTTCCGAGGTCCGAGCGCCTGCCCTTCAAGCTTCGACGATGGCGCTCAGCGGTGTACAGCATTCTCTGGCCACGCTGCGGGGATGGGTTGCGCTGGCCGACCCGGATTTTCGGGAGGACAGAAATCACGCGTGGGAGGGTGAGATCGAGCCGGCGATGCTCTCCCTGAAGTCCCTCAGCTCTGAGTGGGATGAAAAGGACCGCAAACTGCTGACTGAGGCCGTCGAAACCCTGATGGAGCTGAAGGAGTGGCAGTGGTGGATCGAAGATGTAGCGAATACCCCAGGGAATGAGCCCTCCCGGGTGCTGCTTATGGAGGAGCTGCAACCGCTGGCGCGGGAGATTCGGCAAACGGTTTCGGGTCTGATTGACGAGGAGAAGACGCTGGGAGGAAGTAGCGCACTTCTAGTGGTTCTGGCAGATTTTCGTGGAGTCTTCCTGGCCAGCGAAACAGAGCTGACAAACTATGTAGCGGATGCTGGAGCCGAGTACAAGATGGGCTTCGAAGTGTCGGTTGGTCTCGCGGGCGATCGGCTTGATCAGGTTGATTCATTTCGCAAGATGCTCACTCGTTCCCAGTTCGATCGATTGACGTGGCTTCGCAACGAGTTTGATGTGTATTGCCGTATGGCACAGCAAATCATCGAGATGCGTGAATCCTCCCGCTGGAATATCTCACAGTATCTCATGACGAACAAGGCGGTGCCACTTGCCCGTAAGAGTATCGACATGTTGAGCGCGATGACTAGCGATCAGGATCGTCTTATGCAAGAGGATGCAAGATGGGCGAACTCTGTCAGCAACTTAGCCCTTGTTCTGCTATTTAGCGTCATTGCGCTGATGATCATTACTTCGTGGGTTCTGTCAAGGCGAAGCTCGGAACGCATCACGAGACCCATCGAGACGCTGTCGACGGCAACGTTGGACTTTGCATCCGGGCAACTTATCAAGGATATCCCGGTCGACGGGGACGATGAGATTGCCGACCTGACGCTGTCGTTCAATGCGATGCGTGCGGACATACAGAGAGCAGAGGAGGAACTAAAGAAATACGCCCAGCAGGCGGAAACGCGCTCTGAGGAACTGCAGCGCCTTACGGAGGCGTCTCAGGCGAGGGCGATGGAGGAGTCCAGACTGGCCGAACTCAGCTCACAGTTGCACGGCAATTTGACCGTCGCGGAGGTCGCGGGGCGTACGCTGTCCTCCATCGCTGAGTTCATCGGCGCACCGTCGGGCGCGCTCTACGTGTTGGATGGAGACAACCGGCTGCACAGAGCCGGAGCGTACGCCCTTTCACCCGACGCGGAATCCCTGACGAGTTTCGCGTTCGGAACAGGGAGTGTCGGTCAGGCGGCACGTTCCAGACAGCTGTCCGTCCAGACGCCCCCGCCGGAAACCAACGGCATCACCTTCGGGTTCGCCACTGCTACCCCCTGCCAGATCGTGACATCACCCCTGGTCTCGAATGATGAGCTGGCCGGAGTTGTTGAGCTTTTGCTCCTGGAAGCCATCACTGAAGAACAGATCCGCTGGCTTGGGAAGGCGTGTGAGATCGCCGCAACATCGCTCCGATTCGCTCATGAGTCGAGGTCCTGATGGGTATCGGTCAAGTCCCACAGTTCGGAAAGGAGTTTTGACGCTTTGAAAGAGAATGATACCAACACACCTGAAGGGGTCGCAGAACGTTCGCCTCGGCCACGGAATTGGTTTTTTCGGATCGTATCCGACAGACCGGTGCCCGTCTTGAGTGCGGTTCTCCTGATCGGCCTCGCCTTTCTGGGCTGGTACGCCTTTCAGCTTTCAGACAGGCTGATCGAGTCGAACGCGATCAACAACGCCTCACGAACCGCCCAGATGCTGGCAACTTTCCGGACAATCTACACCTCCGATGTGGTGAGCCGCGTTCGAGGTCACGGAGTGGATATCAGACACGACTATGACGAGCACGATG
Organism: Candidatus Latescibacterota bacterium; assembly: GCA_965248435.1. Lineage (GTDB taxonomy): Bacteria > Latescibacterota > UBA2968 > UBA2968 > CBDFJH01. The sequence goes on along the minus strand of OZ252100.1, from coordinate 2,002,996 downwards.
GCGCCATCCCACTGCCGGCGACCCTGAGTATCAAGCTTGGGGAGCAGATCGGTTCCCTGGGGACAGGCCTGGCGGCGTCGCTCTACAGCCCCTACCCCTTTCCCTGGCGCGCGTCGGAGGGGGGTTTGCTGGATGACTTCAGGAGAGCGGCCTGGAAGGGGCTGACCGAACAGCCGGACAGGCCGTTTTATCGGTTCGAAGAGCACCGAGGCAGGCCCTCGTTGCGCTACGCGACAGCCGACCGGATGAGAGCAGAATGTGTGAACTGTCACAATACACATCCGCAGACGCCGAGGACCGGGTGGGTGGAAGGCGATGTTCGGGGCGTGCTGGAGGTTGTCCTGCCGCTGGATGCGATTCGAGAAGAGATGAGCGGTGGCCTGCAGACCGTGATGGCCCTTCTGGGCATTACGGCACTGCTCGGCCTGGGATGCCTGGCGATCGCCATGGGCCAGCTCAGGTCCGGCTCACGACGGCTCAAAGATCAGGTCGAGGCACGAAGCGCCGCGCTGAAACAGAGCGAGGCCGATAAGGATGAGCTGGTTCGATTCCGCGCAGAACTGGAACAGCAGGTTCAGGAGCGCACATCCGAATTGCAGGAAAAGGCAGAATCGGAGGCGAGTTTTTCCGCCCTCTCGTCACGCCTCCAGAAGCTGACTGCGGACCGGATCGCGGAAGCTGCGCTCACTTCCATAATCGAAAATACGGGAGCCGCTGCCGGGGCGCTCTATGTGCTTGAAAGAGACGGGCATCTCCATCGGCACGCAGATCATGCGCTGCCGCCTGAAGCGGAAACGCAAAGCGCGTTCCCGCTGGGCGCTGGCAGTATCGGTCACACGGCCAAGGTCAGGGAGATGCAGGTGCTCGATCCCGGCGATCAGGAATGGTCTATCACCTTCGGGCTGGGCCGAACGTCGCCGCGGCACGTCGTAACGTGTCCCTTAACCGCCAGCGACAACCTGGTAGGGGTTGTCGAGCTGTATTTCCTCACGGAGTTCGACGCTGCGCGCGGTCGATGGCTGACCAAGGCGGCAGAGATCACCGCGACCGCACTGCGTTTCTCTCAGGAGACAGGGAACGGAAACCGGCCGACTCATGAAACTCGTTGATCCTCGAAAAGGTTAAGCAAGATCACGTCAGACGAAGGACGCGGCTGAACTCAAAAGCGCAAACGAAGGCAGTAATTACGAAAGGCCTGGAATATGTTCAAGAACCTCCATATCAGAACGAAACTGATGATGTCCCTCCTGCTTGTCGGGCTGGCATCTGTTCTCGTAACCGGGCTGCAGAGCTACTGGGATGCCCGAAATGCCCTGAGTGAGGCCACGTTCAAGCAGCTCACCGGGATCCGGGAAACCCGGAGCCGCCAAATCCAGGCCTACTTCCAGCGGGTGAGGAACGAGACCGTCGTCATCGCCCAGGGCCGTGCGATCGCCGACGCGATGTCCCGCTTCTCGGAGGCGTTCAACGCGATCGGCGATGACGCCAGAAGCGCTGAACAGGAGGTAAGACTCCGGTCTCACTACCGCGATCATTATTTACCCACTATTAATCGGGACGCCACCCACCAAGTGCTCTCGCTCTCCAAAGCGCTGCCCCGGACGAACGCGGGCACTCTGCTTCAGTCTGCATATGTTCTGGAGCGCGATGTGGCGTCAGGTGGGCGGCTCGAGCCCTACGCCCAGGTGCACGCGGACTACCACCCGGCGCTGGAGAATATCAAACAGAAAGTCGGATTCTACGACATCCTATTCATCGATCACCAGACAGGGTTTGTCGTCTACTCGGTGTTGAAGGAGCCTGACTTTGCGACAAGCCTCTACAACGGGCCGTATGCGGGTACCCATATCGTTGACGCATTCAGGAAAGCGGCCGCATCCCCAAACGAGGGATCGGTCCACCTCGTCGACTTCGAGCTCTATCCTCCGTCCGGGATGCATCCGGCAAGTTTCGTAGCCTCTCCCATCTTCAAAGACGGCAGGAAAGTCGGAGTACTGGTCGTTCAGCTCGACGTTCACGACATCAACTCCACGATGACGAGCAGCGGGCATTGGGAAAAAGAAGGTCTCGGAGCCACGGGAGAGACCTATCTCGTGGGTGAAGATTTCACCATGCGCAACGACTCCCGCTTCTTCATTCAGACCCCCATCGAATTCCTCAGGGCCCAGGAAGAACGAGGCGTCGATCGCTTCGTGTTGGACATGATGAAATCCGACGGAACGACCATCGGCCGCCAGGAGATTCGAACGGAAGCCGCTGAAAATGCCCTGAACGGGCAGTCCGACACACGCATCACCGAGGACTACCGCGGGGTGTCGGTGCTCAGCGCGTTCGCGCCTCTGAAGATCGACAACCTCACCTGGGCGATATCCGCGGAAATGGATGTTGACGAGGCCTTCGAACCGGTTGCCGAACTCCGTAATCACATCCTCGTTGACAGCGTGATCCTTTCTATCGCCATCTTACTCATCGGCATCTATGTGTCGGGCACCCTTTCTCGACCGGTCCTCCGTCTGAGCCGCGCCATCGATGCGTATGCCGACGGCAAACGCGACCAGCACGTGGAGGCCACATCCAGCGACGAAATCGGCTCTCTGACAGAGGCATTCAACCGGATGACCACCGATCTGGCATCTCGGGATACTGAAAGAAGCCGTGCTGAGGAGGAGCTCAAGGAATTCGCCCAGCAGGCTGAATTGCGGACCGAGGAACTGGAGAACTTCACCAAAGCTTCAGAGGCGAGGGTCGCGGAGGAGTCCACCCTGGCAGCTCTGACCTCGCGGATGCAGGGCAAACTAAGCGTGGAGAGGGTCTCGGAACGGGCGCTGGCTGCCATCACCGAGTTCATCGGAGCTCCTGTGGGGTCGCTCTACGTCCTGGAAGATGATAGCCAGCTCTACAGGACCGCCGCGCATGCACTTCCACCCGATGCGGAAGTGCTAAAGTGCTTTGGACTCGGTATCGGGAGTGTCGGTCAGGCCGCCAGATCCCGAAAAATGGCTATCCACATCCCCCCGCAGGGCACCTACCCCGTGTCCTTCGGGTTCGGCAGCGCGGCCGCCAGTCAGATAGTGACAACACCCCTCGTTTCGAGCAATGACCTGGCCGGCGTTGTGGAGCTCTGTCTCCTCGAACCCATCACCGAAGAGCAGATTCGCTGGCTTGAGAAGGCGTGTGAGATCACCGCGACGTCCCTTCGGTTGGCTCAGTCAGAGGCAGCTCTCCGCGAGTCAGAGCGGCAGATGTCCCAGATCATCGACTTTCTGCCGGACGCAGTGCTCGTAATCGATAACGAAGGTCGAGTCGTCTTCTGGAATCGGAAGTTGGAGGCCTTGAGTGGCGCCAAGGCAGAAGACATGCTTGGCAAGGGCGATCAGGAATATGCGATTCCCTTCTTTGGGGAGCGGCGTGAGATTCTAATCGATCTCGCGCTCCGGCCGCCATCTGAATTGGACGGCAAGTACGAACAGATTCAACGGGACGGTGACATCATCTCCGGTGAAAATTATGTACCGAACCTCAAATCCAGAGACGGAGGGGAAGCTTACCTTTTCGGAATAGCGACGCCCCTCTTCGACTCAAACGGCGAAACAATCGGGGCGATTGAATGTATTCTAGACATCACGGACCGCAAGCGTGCGGAAGTAGAGCTGGAGGAGGCCAAAGAGATCGCCGAGGCCGCTGCCAAATCGAAGGCCGATTTCCTGGCCAACATGAGCCACGAGATCCGGACCCCCATGAACGCCATCATCGGCATGTCTCATCTGGCGCTTCGCACTGGCCTCGACGCCAAGCAGCGCGACTACGTCCACAAAATCCACACGTCGGGCCGGCACCTTCTGGGCATCATCAACGACATCCTGGACTTCTCCAAGATCGAGGCCGGCAAGCTGGAAGTCGAGCACGTCGATTTCGATTTCGACAGCGTCCTCGACAACGTCGGCAACCTGGTCGGCGAAAAAGCATCCGAGAAGGGTCTGGAGCTCATCTTCGACATCGAGCCCGACTTTCCCAGGGCCCTCAAAGGAGACGCGCTGCGAATCGGTCAGTGTCTGGTCAATTACGCCAACAACGCCGTCAAGTTCACCGAGAAGGGCGAAGTCTTCGTCCGTGCGAGGGTGGCCGAAGAGCGCGGCGACGACCTGCTCGTTCGTTTCGAGGTCCAGGACACGGGCATCGGCCTCACGCCCGAGCAGAAGGGCAAGCTCTTCCAGTCTTTCCAGCAGGCCGACACTTCGACGACACGGAAGTACGGCGGTACCGGCCTTGGATTGACCATCTCCAAGCAGCTGGCCGAACTGATGGGCGGAGAAGTCGGCGTCGAAAGCGAGCACGGGGTCGGATCTACTTTCTGGTTGACGGCGCTCCTTGGGAAAGGCACGGAGCAGAGTAAGCCGCTCCTGCCCGATCTCGATCTGCGCAAACGTCGCGTCCTCACCGTGGACGACAACGCGTATGCCCGCGAGATCCTGTCCGAGACCCTGAAGAGCATGTCGTTCCGGGTCGATGTCGCTGCCGGGGGCGAGGAAGCGCTGGAGAGCATCTCCGTCGCCGATAAATCGGGGGATCCCTACGAGATCCTGTTTATCGACTGGCACATGCCGCCCGGCATGGACGGCGTGAAGACGGTCGAGAAGATGAATGACCTCCCGCTGGAAAGCCCGCCCCAGCCCATCATGGTCACCGCCTACGGCACACACGAGATGTCCGAAGGAGCAGAGAAGGCGGGAATCAAAACAACGCTGACCAAACCGGTCAACGCCTCGCAGCTGTTCGACGCGGCCATCGTCGCACTGGGCGGCGAGTCGACGCGCACGGAGGTCAGCATCGAACAAGGCGTATCTGCAGAGGCGCTCGAACCGTTCAAAGGTGCCCGCATCCTGCTCACCGAAGACAATCTCCTCAACCAGCAAGTCGCGTCGGAACTCCTCTCGGATTCCGGTTTCGTCGTCGACGTCGCGAACAACGGAGAGGAGGCCCTCCGGATGGTGGAGGAAGGCGACTACGACGTTGTCCTCATGGATGTTCAGATGCCCGTGATGGACGGCCTCACGGCCACAAAGAAAATCAGAGAGCAGGAGTCGCTTTCGGATCTGCCTGTTCTGGCGATGACTGCCGGCGCGATGCAGTCAGATAAGGACCAGTGTGAGGAAGCCGGCATGAACGACCACATCGCCAAACCGATCGAGCCGGCCCAGCTCTTCGGGACGCTCATAAAGTGGATCAAACCGATCACGAAAGATCGCGAAAGTCCACGAAAGGACACGAAAGATTCACAGAAAGCGGCGAGCGCGGAGACAAAATCGGAAACAGCGGATCTGGAATCCGTTGAAGGGCTGGATGTCGAGACCGGGGTGAAGCGGGTGATGGGGAAGCGGGACTTCTACGAAAGGCTCGTGAAAGGGTTTGTGACCGGGGAAGAGGCCAGGTCCGTCGAGACGGTACGTTCCCAGCTCGAAGAGGGGGAACTCGAAGCCGCGGAGCGGACGGCCCACTCGCTGAAGGGCGTGGCAGGGACGATCGGGGCCGGTGAATTGCAGTCGAGGGCCGCGACCCTGGAGGCAGCGATAAAGAAGGGCGGGAAGCGGGTCGAGTCGCATCTGAAAAAAGTGGGGCAGGAGCTCACACGGCTTGTCGGAGCGATCAGCGAAGCGATGGGTCTGGATGGAGAGGCCGAGGAAGTGGAGGAGGATGAGGCGCCACTGGAGCTTTCCTCCGAGGTGATGCAGAAACTGCCGGAACTGGCGGAGAAGCTCGAAGCGAAACAGGACACCGGCAAAGAGCTGTCCACTACGCTGGATATGGGCGGCATCGAGAGTTTCGCCTCGGAGGTGAAGGACCTGGGTGAGAAATACAGCTATCCGCCGGTCGCCAAGTGGGCGGAAGCACTGACCGAACAGGCCGGGATGTTCGACATGGACGGAATACAGGAAACGCTCAAACGCTATCCGAAGTTGCTGGACCAGATATCCGACCTTCACACCAACGACTAGGTTCTCGCGATGATTCGGAAACCCTTACTTTGTTGCGCCTTGCTCACATTTCTTGCGGTTGCGTTCCCGAGCCGGGACCTCGCCTGGGCCAGCAACTCCGCGATTTCGGAAGAGCAGCTGAAATTCGAGTATGCGTTCGATATCGGGGGTGAGCCGTCGTTCGCCATCATTCAGGATCGGGACGGATTTCTGTGGTTCGGTTCTTTTTTTAACGGGATGGCCCGATACGACGGCACCTCCGTCAAGCTGTTCAAGGAGGGCCCCGGCTCCATATCGAACGATTTCGTCACACAGATTTTCGAAGACAGCAGGGGGCTCATCTGGGTGGGAACCAACGATGGCCTGAACCGCTACGACAAACAGACAAACATGTTCGACGTGTTCAGACGGGATCCTGAACGGCCCAATGAAACGCTCGCCAGCAATACCTTCAACCTGTCGTCCCGGACGATCGTGGAAGACGATGACGGCACGATGTGGTTTGGGACGCAGAAGGGCTTGAGCCGATTCGACCCCCGGACCGGGGCTTTCACCAACTACTGGCACGACCCGAACGACGACGGCAGTCTGTCCAGCAACGACATCTACTCGGTGTTCGAAGACAGAGACGGCCACCTGTGGGTATCCACGAAGCGCGACGGGGTCAACCGCTTCGATAAACCGTCCGGGAGCTTTATCCGGTACCTGCACGATCCCCAGGACCCGGGAAGCATCCCGGACAACGAAATCCAGGCCATCGTAGAGGACCGTCGGGGCTTTCTCTGGTTCGGGTCGCGTGACGATGGTCTGATCCGGTTCGACAAACGATCGGGAACCTTCGACCACTATGTTCATAACCCGGAGGACCCGTCCAGCCTTCCAGAGATGAGCATCAGCGATCTTTACCTGAAGCCCGACGGCAGAATCGTGGTAATCCCATCGATTTCGGCGGTGGGGTTGATTCTGTTCGACCCCGAGGACGGGACCTACGAGCAGTATCGGGCGGACCCGGGCGACCCCGCCAGCATCACCTCGGACGCCGTGCAGGGCGCCTTCGAAGACCGCCGCGGGATTCTCTGGATCACAGACAACACCGGCAAAGTGGACAAATCGGACCCGCAGGCCCATCGTTTCGAGCTGTTCCGCCACAACCCGTTCGATCCGCAAAGCCTGGCAAGCGACGCAGCGGTCCCCGTATTCGAGGACAGCCGGGGCACGATCTGGATCGGCCATTTCGGGGCAGGGCTGGATCGATTCCACCCGGAGACACACACGTTCACGCACTATAAGCCCGACTCAAAAGATTTGCGGACCCTTCCTCACGGGTACCCCGCCGGATTCTACGAAGACCCGGAGCGGGATTGGTTCATTGTTTCCACGGCGGAAGGCATGGTTCTGTTCGACCGGGACCTCGGCGTCGTGGAGAAGCGATTGACCGACGATACCTGGTTCTACACCATCCTGCAGGACCCGGACGAGGCGGACGTCGTCTGGGCGGTGGGCTGGGAGCAGAGCTTCAACCGGTACAATCTGAGGACCGGCGAACGGAAGATCTACAAACACGATCCGGCGGATCCGGGCAGCTTTGCGGCGGTCACGTCGGTCCGTTTCATCCAGGACCGGGACGACCCGCGCATCATGTGGATCGCCACGTGGGGCGGCGGACTCGACCGATTCGACAAGCGGGCCGAGATCTTCACGCACCACCAGCACGATGAGAACGACGGGACGAGCATTAGTTCGAACACCGTCTTCGACGTCTACGAGGACTCCAGGGGCATCTTCTGGGTCTGCACCGACCGCGGGTTGAACCGGTTCGACAAGGGGCAGGGCATCTTCGAGCGCTTCGATGAAACCCGCGGGTTCGACGCTAAGATCGTCCACAATATTCTGGAGGACAATTCAGGGCGGCTATGGCTCGGGACCAACATCGGACTGGTCGCCTTCGATGCGAAGCAGGAGAAAGTGATCAGGGTCTATACCAGAGAAGACGGGCTCCACAGCCACGATTTCTTCCCGACGGCACGGGGCAAAACAAGGGCCGGACAGCTCTGGTTCGGGGGCTTCAACGGGCTCAACAGCTTCTATCCCGAGCAGCTGGAGACCAATCAGGAACCGCCGCAGGTCTACCTGACCGCGATCCGCCAGGAGGGCCAGGAGCTTCGGCTGGATGTCGCGTTCGAGAAGGCGACCGACCTGTACCTGGGCTGGCGGGACAACAAATTCGAGTTCGAGTTCGTTGCGATGAACTTCACCAACTCCTCCAAGAATCAATACGAGTACTTCCTGGAAGGGTACGACAAGCACTGGTTCTTATCGGGTACGAAACGGTTCGGGCGGTATTCGAATCTCCCTGGCGGATCGTACCGCCTCCGCGTTCGAGGCTCGAACAACGACGGCGTCTGGTCCCGTCCCGACCAGGAGGTCGCCCTGAACATTCTCGTGGCGGCGGCGCCCTGGCGGACGTGGTCCGCCTACGCGGCCTACCTCCTGGGCAGCATCCTGCTCGTCGTCGGATTCACGCGCTGGCGTGTCCGGGCCTCCGAGCAGCAGCGGCTTGAACTCCGGCGGCTGGTGGATGAGCAGACCCGCGACCTCCTCGAAGCCCGCCAGGAGGCCGAGGCAGCCTCTCAGGCAAAGGCCGACTTCCTGGCGAATATGAGCCACGAAATCCGGACACCGATGAACGCCGTGATCGGGATGGCGCATCTCGCCCTCCGCACAAACCTGGACCCCAAGCAGAAGGACTACGTCCAGAAGATCCAGGGCTCCGGGCAGCACCTGCTGGGGATCATCAACGACATCCTGGACTTCTCCAAGATCGAAGCCGGCAAGCTGGACGTCGAAACGGTGGACTTCGACCTGGATAAGGTGCTGGATAATATTGCGGCGTTGATCGGGGATAAGGCCACGGCCAAGGATCTGGAGCTGATCTTCGACATCCAGGCCGACCTGCCGCGTGCCCTGAGAGGGGATCCGCTACGTATCGGACAGGTGATCATCAACTACGCCAACAACGCCGTCAAGTTCACGGACGAAGGCGAGATCATCGTCCGAGCCCGGATGCTGGAGGCTTCGGAGGAGAGCCTCCTGGTCCGTTTCGACGTGCAGGACACCGGGATCGGGCTGACGGACGAGCAGCGTGGGAAGCTGTTCCAGTCGTTCCAGCAGGCGGACACTTCGACCTCGCGAAAGTACGGGGGCACCGGCCTGGGTCTTGCGATCTCGAAGCAGCTGGCGACGCTGATGGGGGGCGAGGTCGGCGTGGAGAGCGAGTTGGGTGTGGGCAGCACGTTCTGGTTCACGGCTCGGCTGGACCGGGGGGAGGAGAAGAAGCGGGAGTACGTGCCGGAGTCAGATCTGCGGAACCGTCGGGTGCTAGTGGTGGACGACAACGCTCAAGCTCGCCAGATCCTGTCGGAAATGCTGGCCAGCATGACCTTCCGGGTAGATGAGGTTGGGTCCGGGGAGGAGGCCCTTTCGGCGATCGCAACGGCGGATGAGGGTGACGATCCCTACGAGATCGCGTTCATGGACTGGCGGATGCCGCCCGGAATAGATGGGATCGAGGCCGTGCGAAGATTGCGCTCAGCAAGCATGAAGTCCCCTCCCCACGCCGTGATGGTGACGGCCTACGGCCGCGCTGAGGTGTTCCAGGAGGCTGAAGAGGCGGGTGTGGAGGTATCGCTCGTGAAGCCTGTGAACGCTTCTCTGCTGTTTGACACCGCCATTCAGGTACTCAGCGGGGAGGTGGTCGAAAAGCAACCTGGCGAGGCGGTGGCTGGCGTGGACCTGAGGCCGGTCCGGGGTGCGCGGCTCCTACTGGTGGAGGACAACGAGCTGAATCAACAGGTGGCAATGGAGCTTCTGAGGGATGCGGGCTTTGTCGTTGAGCTTGCGGAGAACGGTCAGGTGGGCGTGCAGATGGTGGTCGAGAATCCGTATGACCTGGTGCTGATGGATATGCAGATGCCGGTGATGGACGGGGTAACGGCGACCCGGGAGATTCGGAAGGAGTCGAAGTTTGCCGATCTGCCGATCGTGGCCATGACGGCGAACGCGATGGAGGGGGACCGGGAGCGGTGTTTCGAGGCCGGCATGAACGATCACGTGGCGAAGCCGATCGATCCCGACGGACTATTCGGGACACTGGTGCAATGGATCGCGCCCGGGCATCGCGAGACGGCTGCAGTTGAGGAGTCACCGGCGGTTGCTGTAGAAGAAACAGTGGAGGAGTCCGCCGCCCTGGAGTTGATAGAAGGACTGGATGTTGATGGGGGCGTGAAAAGGGTCATGGGGAAGCGGGACTTCTACGAGAAGCTGGTGAAAGGGTTCGCGACGGGCGAGGAGGCGCAGTCGGTGGCGACGGTGCGGGTCCAGCTGGCCGAAGGGGAGCGGGAAGCGGCGGAGCGCACCGCGCATTCTCTGAAAGGGGTGGCCGGGACGCTCGGGGCCGGAGAGCTGCAGCAGCGGGCCGCGGGGCTGGAGTCGGCGATCAAGGAGGGACGGGGCGAGGACGCAGTCGAGTCGCAGCTGAGTTCGGTAGATGAAGAGCTCACGCGATTGGTGACGGCGATCGAGGAGGCGATGGGTCTGGAAGAGGGCGCAGATGAGGGAGCGGGAGGGGAAGACGCACCCGTGGAACTGGACGAAGCGGTTATCGAAAGGCTGCCTGAGCTTGCTGGGGCGTTGGAAGGCAAACGAGCGGGTTGTGAGGAGCTGGCAGCTACGCTGGACATGAATGAAATCGAGAATTTCGCCGCGGAAGTGAAGGGATTGGGTGAGGAATACGGCTATCCGCCGGTGATCAAGTGGGCAGAGACACTGGCCGAGCAGGCCGGGATGTTCGACATGGACAGCATTGCAAAAGGGCTGGAAGCATTCCCTGATGTGATCGAATCGATTCGCACCGAGGGAGCTTGATGAAAGGTGTGATTGTGTACTTGAGGTGCCTCTACCCGATCCTTCTTCTTCTGATCGGTTCCTCCGTGCCCGGCCAGGAACACGCAAGCATCTACGATCTGAGCTTGAATGAGCTTGACAAGCTGAAGATCTCGTCCGGCGCTTCGCTGACCAGGACGGAGGCGGGCAAGGTCCCAGCCTCGGTGACCTTGATTACGCGTGAGATGATCGAGGATTCGGGCGCCCGGAATCTGGACGAGCTCCTCGAGATCTACGTGCCCAATCTCATACGCCTGGAAGTGGCCGGCGGGACAGGGCCGAAAGTCGGAATGAGGGGCATCCTCGGCGGCAAAAACAACAAGACCCTCCTGCTCGTAAACGGCCGGGTCATGAACCAACGGGCCTTCTACGGCGCCGTCTCGGAGCGCTTTCTGCCGCTGTTCGGAGACATCGAGTCGATCGAAGTCGTCCGCGGTCCGGGCTCTTCGGTCTACGGACCGGGAGCGATCAACGGTGTGATCAGCATCCGGACGTCCGCGCAGGGCTTATCAGACGGGCTGGAGGCCACTTTCAGGCAGGGATTCGTGGAAGGCTACACGCTGGGCGAAGCGAGATTTACACGTACGCTCGGGGCCAGATCCAGCCTCTTCGGTTATTACGGGATCGACGACTATCGTGGAGCCGATCCGGCCGATTCGCCGCTCACCTTCAGCAAAACCAAGACACTGAGCGACGGTACGGACCTATTTACGGCCGGCGTGGCGATCGATTCCGGCATCGTGCGTCACAACAAAGCGTTGGACGGGAAGCTTCATCACAAGGCGCATCTGGAAGTCCGACACGGAAATTCCGCGCTCTGGGCCCGGTTCGTCCGCGGCGGCCTCCACTACCTGCCCGCTCGCAGCGTCATCGAAAGCCGGGAGACGTTCGAGGGTAGTGTGCAGGGTTTGCGCTACCAGCAGATCACGATGCAGGGTGAGCAGGGCGTGGAGTTGGACCCGAGGCTGATGCTGCGGCTGCGGGCGAGCTACGATATCCACGATGTGGTCAGGGCGGACGTCTTTGAAATCGCGAACCGGGAGTTCATTGCTGCCTTCCGGGAGGATGAGCTCAACCTGAGATCACTGTTGTCCTGGACGCCGCGCGCCAATCAGTCGGTGGCCGTCGGTGTGGATTACTCCCGCGAGTGGTTCGGCAAGGACCCCTGGGGGCTTACGGACGATCCGGCCCATAACGGTCGGACCGATTACGAGCCCTGGACCACAAACCTGCTGGGGTTCCTGGCCGAGTACCAGTTGAACGCCGGCGACCAATGGACGGCCTTCCTCGGTGGACGAATGGACAAGCACAGCTTCACCCAATGGATGGCCTCACCGAAGGCGGCGCTTGTCTTTACGCCCGTCGAGTCAAACATCACCAAGCTGTTCTACAATCGGTCGGTCAGAAAGAGCGATGATATCGAACTGAAGCAGCAGGCCGATGCCAACCCTGACTCATTGGCGGAAATCGAGAAGGTCAATTCGCTCGAGCTTCGCCACGACTACCGGGCCGGGGATGACCTCGTGCTGTCGGCCGCACTGTGCTGGCAGGACATCGACATCATCGGCTTTGTGGGGCCGCCCAGAAACCGAACGAGGCCCGTCGGCAATGAGAAGATCTTCGGTCTGGAGGCGGAGGCCAGCTACACGGGGCGCAGACACATCCTGGTGGGATCCTACGCCTTCACGAAGCTGCGTGAATTCACGCTCCTGGACGAGAGCATTCGGACCCAGACGGAGACGAGCGCGCCCTACGGATACGGTAATGACCTCCACCACTGGCCGTGGCACGTGGGCAAGCTGACCTGGCGTTGGCACGTGACCCGGAAGCTGAAGGCATCCAGTTCGCTGCGCCTGCTCTGGGGATTCAAGGGCGCCGAAGCCTACGCAGACTACAACAACGAGGTGCTCAAACGGAACTCGCTCACCCGTACGGATGACGGACGCACCAACGCGTTCGCGGGCAGCGCTTTTCTCAACCTGGGATTCGTCTACCACCCAGGACCCGGTATCGAGTTGGCCCTTCACCTCCAAAACGTGTTGGGATGGATCCAGCCGGATCTCAACAAACGCAACTTTTTCGGCCGAATGGGCGGGTACCGAAGCGAGGCTGCTCCGGTTTCCGTCAGGCTGGGCTACGCGCTATGATGGGAGTCAACAGATCCATCCGATATCACGAGGCCATCGTGTCGCGCATCAAGATCGCAATGGGTTGGGCGAATACCGTCTGCCTCCTCGGCATTTCTTGTATGCTCTGGGCCGGCATTGGGGGCGAGGCCGGCGCCCAGTCACCCGTCCAGATCAAGGGCGCCTATGTCTACAACTTTATCAAATCCGGCCAGTGGCCGGACGAGGGTGGCCCCTTCGTCGTCGCCCTTTTGGGCAGAGACGACGCCCTTTCGCGTGAACTGGCCTCTTCCCTTCCGGGGAGGAGCGTCCACGGGCGACCCATTCGGGTCGAACCGATCGCCAACGCTCAGGAAGCGCGATCGGCTCACGTATTGGTCCTGAGCAGGTCGGAAAATGCCAGAGTCCGGTCGGTTTCAGAGACGCTTCGCGGCAGCGGCACGCTCCTCGTAACTGATGGCTGTGCCGATGGCGCAGTCGTGATGCTCAACCTTACCACCTCTAGCGATGGGCGTATCGGGTTCGAGGCCAACCTGGCCAACATCGTCGCGGAGAATCTCGGCGTCTCCGACGACGTTCTCGATCTGGGTGGTGCTGAGGTCGAAGTCGTCAAAGTCTACCGGGAGATGGGATCCACGCTCGAGTCACAAAGACAGGCGATGGCAAGTCAGCAGGAAGAACTCACCAGGATCCAGGCGGAGGTCGCTCGGCAGCAGACCGAGATCGAAGCGCAGAACGAGCGGATCGAGCAGCAGAGCTCCAAGATCAGTGAACGTGAAGGGCTCCTGACAGATCTCGCGGCTCAACTGGAAGACGACAGGGCGCGGCTTGAGAGGAACCGGGCACGCGCACGGGTGGCTGAGCAGGGATTGAAGTCCAAGCTCGATACATTGCAGGCCCGGGAGGCGCAGGTCAGTGTCCTGGCCGAACAGATCGGGGCCAGCGCCACGGTCCTGGAGCAACAGAAGCGTGAGATGGCGGGGTTGGGGGAGGAAATCGAACGCCAGAAGAAGAGTCTGGAAACTCAAGACACGACTATCCAGAGACAGCAGACGGCCCTCGTCACCGGGTCCGTCGTCGGCATCCTCCTGCTCATCCTTCTCGTCGTCGTCGTTTGGAGCTACCGGGTCAACCGCAGGCAGTCGGCGGCGCTGCGCTCCAGCGAGACTCGAATCCGGCGGATCCTCGAGACGGCCTCGGAAGGGTTCTGGTTGACCGACAACGACCTGATCACTCTCCAGGTCAACGAGATGATGTGTGATATCCTCGGCCGCCCTGAAGAGGAGATTATCGGCCGTTCCATCTACGACTTCACGGATGAGGAGAACGCGCGCATCTGGGAAGCGGAGGGCGCGAAGCGCAGGGATCGGGGAGTCACAAGTGGCTACGAGGTCTCATTGTTGAGGCCCGACGGCCGCCTGGTCCCCTGTCTATTCCACGCGACGACCCTTACCGACGAGCGGGGGCGAGAGATCGGTGCCTTTGCGATGGTCACCGACATCACGGACCGAAAGCAGTACGAAGAAGAGTTGCACGAAGCCAGGGATGTCGCCGAGGCAGCCTCTCAGGCGAAGGCCGACTTCCTGGCCAACATGTCGCACGAGATCCGGACGCCGATGAACGCCGTGATCGGGATGGCCCATCTCGCCCTCCGCACAAGCCTCGACGCGAAGCAGAAGGACTACATCCAGAAGATCCAGGGATCAGGGCAGCACCTGCTGGGGATCATCAACGACATCCTCGACTTCTCAAAGATCGAAGCCGGGAAGCTCGATGTCGAATCCGTCGACTTCGACCTCGACAAGGTGATGGACAACGCCGCCGCCCTCATCGGAGACAAGGCCACGGTACAGGGGCTCGAGCTGATTTTCGACATCGAGCCCGACCTGCCCCGCGCACTTCGCGGCGACCCTCTGCGAATCGGCCAGGTCATCATCAATTATGCCAACAATGCAGTGAAGTTCACCGAAGAGGGCGAGATTATCGTCCGGGCGAGGAAGGTCAAAGAGACGGACGACGATCTGCTCGTTCGGTTCGAGGTCCAGGATACCGGAATCGGACTGACGGAAGAGCAGAGGGGCAAGCTTTTCCAGGCGTTCCAGCAGGCGGATACATCCACCTCGCGAAAGTACGGCGGGACAGGCCTTGGACTGACCATCTCCAAGCAGTTGGCAACTCTTATGGGCGGCGACGTCGGCGTGGAGAGCGAGTACGGAGTCGGCAGCACCTTCTGGTTCACTGCAAAGCTAGGCAAGGGTGAGGAGAAGGTGCGCCAGTTCCTTCCAGAGCCCGACCTGCGCAATCGGCGAGTACTGGTCGTAGAAGACAATGCCCACGCCCGCCAGATTATGTCGGAAATGCTCGTCGCGATGACCTTCCGGGTAGATGAGGTCGGCTCGGGAGAAGAGGCGCTGTCCGCAATTGCCACTGCCGATGAGGGTGACGAGCCGTATGAAGTCGTGTTCATCGACTGGAGGATGCCCCCGGGCATCGACGGGATCGAAACCGTGCGCAGATTGGCGGCGACGGAACTCAAGTCCCGTCCGCACGCGGTGATGGTAACGGCGTACGGACGGGCGGAGGTCTTTCACGAGGCGGAGGAGGCCGGCGTAGAGGTCTTTCTGGTGAAGCCCGTGAACGCGTCTCTGCTCTTCGATGCGGCCATACAGGTGCTCAGTGGCCAACGTGCGGAGTCCGTCGTAGATACGAGAGGGTCCATCGACCTTGCCCCCATCAGAGGCGCCCGCGTCCTGCTCGTGGAAGACAACGAGTTGAATCAGCAGGTGGCGATGGAACTGCTGACTCAGGGGGGCCTGGTGGTCGACCTAGCCGAGGACGGTCAAGTCGGCGTCAACATGGTGGCTGAACATCCGTACGACGCCGTGCTGATGGACATGCAGATGCCGGTGATGGACGGCGTGACTGCAACCGTGGAAATCCGGAAGGATTCGCGCTTCAGCGACCTTCCCATCCTGGCAATGACGGCCAACGCGATGGAAGGCGACCGCGAACGCTGCCTCCAAGCCGGCATGAACGACCACATCGCCAAGCCCATCGACCCCGACGATATGTTTGGGAAGCTACTCCAGTGGATCGAGCCCGGAGAGCGGGAAGTCCCGGAGGTCGAGGAACCTTCCGCAGTCGCTGTCGAGGCGGCGCCGACTATGGAATCAGGTGATGATCTTCTTGCGGGGATCGAAGGACTGGACGTAGAGGGCGGCGTCAAACGGGTGATGGGGAAGCGAGATTTCTACGAGAAGCTGGTGAAAGGGTTCGCGACTGGCGAAGAGGCGCAGTCCGTGACGACGGTGCGGGGCCAGCTGAGCGACGAGGATCGCGAGGCGGCGGAGCGCACCGCGCACTCGCTGAAGGGGGTGGCCGGGACGATCGGGGCGGGAGAGCTCCAGCACCGGGCAGCGGGGCTGGAATCGGCGATCAAGGAGGGACAGGGCGAGGATGAGATCGAGTCGCAGCTGAGTTCGGTGGATGAAGAGCTTTCGCGACTGGTGGCCGCGATCACGGAGGCGATGGGTCTGGAAGTCGGCGCAGGGGAGGGAGCGGAAGTTGAAGAAGCACCCTTGGAACTGGACGAAGCGGTTATTGAGAAGCTGCCGGAGCTGGCCGATGCATTGGAGGCCAAGCGAGGAATCTGCGAGGAACTCGCGTCCACGATGGATATGAATGAGATCGAGCTTTTCGCCGCCGAGGTGAAGGGAGTGGGCGAGGAATACGGCTATCCGCCAGTGATCAAATGGGCAGAGACACTGGCCGAGCAGACAGGGATGTTCGACATGGACGCCATGTCGAAGACGCTGGAAGGATACGCAGAAGTGCTTGAAGAACTGAACCAAACCACTCAGCGTGGATGATCAGATGATAAGGAAAGCTAAGTTCATTACCGTCGTTTCCTGCGTCGTGGTCCTCTTTTCCGCGGTGGCCCAGGTGTGGGCACAGGACAAGTGGTATCCCTACCCGGTCGAAGTCTGGGACCCGCCGTTCGACATGGACAGTCCGCGGAAAGAGGCAGACTACATCCCCCTTGAAAAGGCTTCGAAGAAGTGGGACATCCGTGTCTTCTTCCCCCACATGAAGGACGTCTACTGGCTGGCCGCCAACTACGGCCTCGCTTCCGAAGCGAAGAGACTGGGCGTTCGCATGACGCTCGAGCAGGCCGGGGGCTATGACAATCTGGATGTGCAGATCGCGCAGATCAGAAAATGCCTCGCGTCGAATCCGGACGGCATCATCCTGGCCTCCATCTCCTACACGGGTATGGACAGCCTGATCGCCGAGATTGCCAGCAAAGGCATCCCCGTTGTGGATGTGGTCAATGGGGTCACCTCTCGCGAGATCTCGGCGAAGACCCTGGTGCCTTACGACGATATGGGACGCCTGGCCGGCGAGTTTCTCGTCAAACGGCACCCGAAGGGGTCTGCCCCCGTGCGTGTCGCCTGGTTTCCGGGTCCAGAGGCCGCTGGATGGGTCCAGGCCGGAGATGAGGGGTTCAAGACCGCCGTAGAGGCGGGTGAGGTCGAAGTCGTAGCCACCCGATACGGCGACACCGGAAAGGCGACACAGCGAGAGCTTATCAAGGAAGTGCTCGACGAATACCCTGACATCGACTACCTGGTGGGCACCACTGTCACAGCGGAAGCGGCGTCCAGGATTCTGCGAAATCGGGGACTAAGCAAGCAGGTCTCGATCGTTTCCTACTACCTCTCGCCAGGCGTCCATCGCGCCATCAAACGGGGACAGATCCTGGCAGCCCCGGTCGATCCGGCCGTGATACAGGGCCGAATCGCGATGGATCAGATGGTTCGAATCCTCGAGGGGAAACCGTTTCTCAAGCACGTTGGGCCGATACCCCAGGTGATGGACCGATCCAACATCGACGAGTTCGATTTGAGGAACACGCTGGCTCCCAGCGGCTTCCGGGCCATATACACTGTAAATTGATTGATCACTCAGGAGCGCAGGTTGGCAGAGAACAACGCGCGCTATAAATCATCCCAGCCTAAGAGCAGGTTTTAACGTGAGGTTTCGCGACGCCAAGAAGCTGCTGCCCTTTCTCGGTGCCCTCGTGGTGGGCATCGGGGCCATCACCTACGGCGGGCACCGTATGCGCGCTCAGGCGAGGGAGGCCTGGTTGAATCAGGCTTATCAGGATGCCGTGCGCGTCACCGACACGGGCCTGTTCCTGCTGTCCATGATCCACGCACAGCTGAGGGGGGTCGGGACGCTCTTCTACAGCTCGTCCGAGGTCCTCGAAGACGAGCTGTTCGACGCGCTCGAGGTGATGGAGGCCATCGAATCCGCCATCCCGATCACCTCTCTGGCGTATGTTGTCCCCTCTGATGACGGCCGGCTCCGGGTGACGCTTTCGACCGACGCGGATGGCCTCCTGGCACCCGGTTCAGACCTGTCGGCGCACGAGGGCGCCCGTATAGCTGTGACCAAAGCGATGGAGGTCATTGACGCCGTGGTCAGCGGGACAGCCTACGAGGCCACGCCGGGTCGGCTGCACGCCTTGCTCGCCTTCGCCGCGCCCAATGGGGGGGTCGACGGCGCCATCGTGACCCCGGTAGACATCACCGCGCTCATCGAGGGCCTCTACGCGCTTCACATTCCCAAAGGGATGCGTGTGCGGCTGGTGGAGAAGTTTGAACCGACGGCGGGTACCGAAGTCAGTCGAGCAGTCGTGGGTGGGAAGACGCCCAATCCTGGAACCGTTCAAACGTTCCGGATCATCACCGACAGTGGACAGGCCTACTGGGAAGTCTACTGGGATGTCCTCCCTGCTTACTCCGGGGGACCGGCCACACAGCTGGCTGACGTCGTCCAGGTGAGCGGGACCGTTGTCTTTTTGCTGGTGCTTTCCGTAGTCGGTCTTCTTTCCAGGCAGAACACAAGAGTAGGCCGTCTGGTCGAAGAACGAACGGCGGAGCTGCAGGAAGCGACAGAACGGGCGGAGGCCGCCAATCGCGCGAAGAGCGTATTCCTCGCGAACATCAGCCACGAGATCCGGACACCGATGAACGCGATCCTCGGATTTGCCGAGATCTTGAACAGATCGGCGAGTGACCCGCAGCAGAAGGAGTACCTGTCTTCGATCGAAACCAGCGGGAGGTCGCTGCTCGCGTTGATCAATGACATCCTGGACCTGTCGCGGTCGGAATCGGGGGGCCTCGAGCTGAAATCAGCGCCCACAGATACGTTGAAGATGTTTGGAGACGTCGAAGCTGGATACTCGGCAAAAGCGAAGGAAAAGGGCTTGGGATTCGAGATGGAGGTAGATCCCAACATGCCGCGGTCCATCAGTGTGGACGAGAAGCGTGTGAGCCAGGTTCTTGGAAATCTGGTGGACAACGCCGTAAAGTTTACTCACAAGGGCCACGTTCGCATCGCCGTCCGAAGCGTGACCTCGGGCAACGGCAACAGGTTTGTAGACTTGAGTTTTGAAGTGGAGGACTCGGGGACAGGTATCCCGAACGATCAGCTTGATGAAATCTTCAACGCCTTCACCCAGAAGAGCGGTCAGAGCATCAACGAGTACGGTGGAACGGGGCTTGGACTTGCCATCACTCACAGCCTTGTGGAGATAATGCAGGGAAACGTCACGGTTTCGAGCGAGGAGGGTGTCGGGAGCACGTTTCAGGTTTCCCTGCCGGGCATCGAGGTGGTGGACAGCACGAGGCTGGGGGATCTCGAGGCAGAGATGGAGATCATCGCGGAAGGTGCTCAGGCCGAGGCGTGGTCTCCTGGCCAGATGAGCTCCGCGGCCAGGGAAAAGCTTCCGGAGCTGGTGTCTGTTCTCAAGGGTCAGCAAACGACGAGTGAACAGCTGGCAGAAACGCTGACGATCAACGAAGTGGAAGCGTTTGCGGATTTGATGAAGGCAACCGGCGGCCGGCATGAGTATCAGCCCCTCCTTGAGTGGAGCCAGAAACTTGCCCGCCAGTCAGCTGCCTTCGATATGGACGGACTTTCAGAGTCGCTGAAGGAGTTCCGATCGATCATCCAGGAGGCCGACAGTCTTGCCAGGACGTGATCGGTGGACGATTTCCAAAGCTCTTATATCGTGAACATCGACAACAAGCAGCTGCGCATCCTCATCGTGGAAGACGTTCCGAAGAACATCCAGGTACTGGGCACTATCCTCAGGGAACAGGAATATCAGATCAACGTCGCTCAGAATGGCATCCAGGCGTTGGAGCTCGTCCAGAAGGTGCGCCCGGACCTGATCCTGCTGGACATTATGATGCCCGAGATGGACGGATTCGAGGCCTGTAAACGGCTCAAGTCAGATCCAGAAACGGCCGACATCCCGGTCGTTTTCCTCACCGCGAAGACCGAGACCGAGGATATCGTGCAGGGATTCGAGCTCGGGGCTGTAGACTACGTGACCAAACCCTTTAACGCTCCTGAATTGTTAGCTCGCGTGAAAACCCACCTTTTCATCCACATCCTGCAAGAGGCGCTCAGAGAGAACGTCGAAGAAATTGCCCGGATCAAGCGGGAGCACGAGGCCTTCTTGAGACACGAATTGAAGAACAAGATCAGCCCCATTCTGGGCTACTCGGACATGCTCCTGCAGTTCGATACCGGGGATCCGGACGATGACCGGAGTGACTGGATCAAGAAAATCCACGAGGGCGCCCTGGCTACGTCCCGGCTTATCGATTCGATCAAACTGCTGCAGGACTTTGAAACAGGACGATTTGCACTCGATAAGCGCGAGGTCGACCTTGAGCCCCTGCTCAAGCAGGCCATAGCCGATCAGGAGACCGTTTATGGCGCGCTGGTGAGCATCCAGCTCCAGGGCACTCTTGCGGGAGGCACGGTGGCTGCCGACGCGGATCTGCTTACCGGCGTGTTCCAGAATCTGATCAAAAATGCCATCGAGCACGTGATCGAGCTTCCCGATGAGGGGAAACGCGCGGTCAGCGTGACGCTCTCCGGCGAGAACGGGCTCGCTGTCGTGAGCATTCAGAATGGCGGAGCGCCTGTCCCGCCCGACAGGGTGGAGGCGTTCTTCGAGAAGTTCAACAGCACCAAAGAGGGCAAAGGAGGGTCGGGGCTCGGTACGACTTACGCTTACCTGGTGACGGTCGCCCACGGTGGCGATATTTCCATCGCGTCGAACGAAGCGGATGGGACCACATTGACGGTCAAGCTCCCACAGGCTTAGACCTTCGATTCAAGTGAAGCGATAGAGCCAGGCAGGACAGGTAGAGGCGGTTGCCCGATTCGTCCATGCCGAACCTGAGAATGGGCAAAGAAGCGGGGCTTACATCAAAACGATGTAAGCCCCGAATTTTGTGCGCCAGACAATGGCGTAGAGCGTGGAGTTCTGAAGAGAGATTAGACCTTTACCGGCATCATCCGGTGCGATCTGGGTTTGAATTCCTTGCCTGTAAGGAGGCGGGCGAGCGTATTCGTGGATCTGAGAATCACGCGATTCTTGCCGCGCTTAAGCCAGGCTGTCTTTCCCGTCCAGGCATAGGGAGCCCAGGGGCGTACGCCCAGAGAGTGGCCATTGATCTGGAGCTCGAAGATGTCCGTCAGGCCCTTCAGTTCTTTTTCCAGAGAGATAGTAAACTCTTTCGTATTTGAGAGACTGGGAAAGACGATATCCCTGGTGTAGGCGACGGTTCCGGAATAAAACGGCAGCCCCAGATCATCCAGACGATTAAAGGGACCCTGGTCGACCGTTGCGGCCAGTCGCAGGTGTGTCGTTCGTCCCCGCTTTACAGCGAAGCGCCCGAAAAGAAAGAGGGGGTCAACCAATCCGTGAGTAAGGTCATCGATTTCAACTCGCACCGCCAGGACGTTCTTCCCTCTCAAAACCCGTCTCCCAACTGCACAGGTCACGTTGGCGTGATCGTATCTGAAGGTGGGTCGGAACGCATTGCTCGGTTGCTTGTATCCGTTAAGGTATACCTGGTAGTTGCCAAGAATGGCATTTCTGTCCATGACCAGAGCGAGCTTCGCAGGTATCGTGTCGCACGTGAAAGTGGTACGAAACCAACAGACCAATGGAAGATTGATTCGAGTTCTTGACGTAAGGTCATCGGAGGAAAAGTCGAATGGCAGGCTGGGCAGTGTCGATAGCCCCTGCATCTGCTCAACGAACGGTTTGGGTTCTGCCGTAAACCAACGACGGTCTGAAAATTCGGGTTTGTGCCATCCCTGTCTGACTCCGTTGTTCTTGAGGTCGACCTGCATGTGGAACCGGTCCAGCCTGAGGCAGTTGTCCTCCTCCGGATCGACCTTCCACGTGCCTGCCAGGTCGAGGGGGAGCTGCTCGACGTCCTCTTTGGCGACCGGCTTCGGCGGCTTCTCCTCCGAGAACACAATGACGAGAGACTCAAAGCGCTGGAATAGGAGATCGATTCTGACCTGCCTTCCCTCACGCTTATATGGCATGGGATAACGCCGGCCGGATTCCAGATCCCACCGCTCGACGTTCTTGAATTTGGTCGGCACTCGAAATCCGATTCTGGAGTCGAAGGCAACCTGAGATGTATTCGTGAGGAAGAAGATTTCCCCGTTTTCTTCCTTACGGTGTTGGCAAAGGATGGAAGAGCTGTATCGCTTGTCTGTCTCTACGGTCACGCGCCGAGGCAAAATCCGATCGAGGAGGTCTCCCAGCACCCTCGCCGCACGATTTGTTTCGATAGAACCGCCGGTTCGAATAAAGTAGAGGTTTCCGCGCTGGATGACGTGTACGCCTAATTCGTGTCCACTGTAATCCCGGATCATCCGACTCGGTTCCATGTCGGTCATCCGGGAAAAGGCCTCGACTACGGACGGTTCCTCCTGAATGTCCTCCACGGGCAACAGCCCCAGGCATATCACTTTGCCGCCCGCGTTGTAAAATTGACGGATACGCTCAAAAGCTTGAGGTTCGAGATTCGCGATAGGGGGAATCACGAGGGCCTCGTAAGAGGCCGGTCCCACCTTCAGGCGACCGCCGGACACCCTGGCGTTGCCCAACATTTCGGGGTCCAGACAGTCGTAACCTCGTTGCATGCGGCTGAGTGAATCCATCAGATAGGTCCAGTCTCCAGCCAGGCGCGTTGCCAGTTTCTTCTCGTCAGGATCCGATCCCACATATTGCCAGCCCAGGTCCGGGTGACAAAGGTGAGTCCACAAGCTGGTGACCGGGTCCAGGAGTGCGATGTCCGCGACGTGTTGACCCTGGGAAAGTATGAAGGAGAGCCGGCCGACATAGTCGGCAAAGAGCCTGAAGTGTTTCCAGTAGGGATTCTGGTGGAACTGGGAGGGCGGGGTATCGTGTTTGCGCAGTCCATCCAGCGTGTAGGAAAAACCATACGCCGTGAACAGGTTGCAACCCTGGGATGCCAGTCGGTCGGCGATCCACTTCATGTCCTGGAGGGTCAAGGACCAGCCTGTGCCCTGATAGGAGGTGTTGAAGACGCGTTGCAGTTTGGTCTGGTGTGCCAGGGAGGCGGAAAATTTGGGGTTCCAACGGTATACAGACGCACTTCCGTTGCTCCCCTTTATCTCCAGGGCCCCGATCTTTTCCCTGCCGCCGCTGCTCCCCGGGAGATGGATGCGTGTCTGATGCGCGTTTCTGAGGACGGGTACAGCGCTCGCATAGTTGACTTTATGCTGGGCAGCCCAATCCTGACAGGCCCCGTGATAATTGTCCCGAATCAATTCACTCAAGGTCTGAAAATAGTCGTAGCGTATTCGAGGCGTATTCTGACCAAACCCTGTGATCAGGCCGGGAAGACTGTCGAGGAGGTCATAGCCGTTGCGCTCCCGGAAGATTTGTGGAAGGAGAGGGGACCAGAGCAAACGATCTTCCCTCTCTACCGTTTCCGTCGTCAGAACGGTAGAGACCGTTCTGCCAAAGTGCTTTCCGATCGACTCCGCGTAGGGTCCGAATGTCGTCTCCAGGAAACAATCAACGGCTTCCCGGTTGAAGGCGTCGAAGTGCGTCCCCGAGAATTGCGGGGTTTCAAACTCCTTCTGGAGGAAGACGAGGACCCGCCAGCGTCCTGCGGGAGCTTTCCAAAACAGTCTATGCACGGCGTCCTGAGTAAAGTATTGCTTGCCGTGATATCCATCTGTCTTGTTTGATTCCCGAAAGACCTCCTGTCGATGATGAGAACCGATGTGGGTTCTGATATCGAGGGCCTCATCCCACAGACTGCGGTCTCGTCTGAGGGGTATCGCGATCGCGCGCAGCACCGTCGCCCACGGCAACAGCATGTCCACCTGCTGTCCACCCTGCACGGTCGTTTCTTCAAAGATGAGATATTGGGCACGGTGGTCTGGATTCCCCAGCGCGACTCTTTCCGAGCTCATGCCACCAGGAAAAGGAAACTCATCGTGAAGCCACACCCGCAGACCAAGAGATGCCGCAGTTTCTACGGCCAGCTGAACCCGATCGAACCACACCTGGGAGAGGTATGGCAGACGCAGGCCCGGGCGAGCGGCCAAACAAAAACCGCCGACACCTTTCTCGCGCATCTCCCGGATCTGCCGGAGGATCTCTCCCTCTTCCACGGCCCCGTTCCAGAACCAGAAGGGCACGAGGCGGAATTCTGCGGGAGGGTTAACGAACTTTCTAGAATTCATATGGGAAACCAGACGTCACTCTGTTGTAGTTTTGGTGACACTAACGCCGAAAAATCCGACAGAAAACGTTTGTCTGACGACCCAGAACAAAAGGCCAATCAGCAGGCAAAGAACGAAGGCGAGTGCATATCCACGGAAGCCTTTTGCGAAAGAGCTGTGGCGTTTTCCGGTTCGCCTTCTTCGGCTTTGTGGTCTGGTGATTTCAGTCTGACGCTGACGTTCCGAAATCCCTGCGCCCGTCCCTGGCAACACAGCTGGAGCCGGCGGCGGAGAAGGAGTCTGCCCGCTCGGCAAGGGCGGCACCTCAGGCGCGCTTCCTGCCTCGGACTCAAGCGTCGCAGCTGGCGCGGGGGCGTGCTCGAGGGGAGGGGCAGGGTGTTCAGCAAGGACCTGTTCGATAACGAGTATGAGGTCATCCTCCTGAAACGGTTTTCGCACAAATCCCCGTGCCCCGAGCCTGGCCAGATGATCCTCGTCGAATTCCGCGGAGACGATGACAACCGGGAGATGCTCGTCCAGCTCACGGATAAACTGAAGCAAGGTTTCGCCCCTCACTGTACGCAGGGTGAGGTCGAGAAGGACCAGGTCCGGGGTCTTCTCCTGGATTCCGGCGATCGCCTCGGTCCAGATTCGGGCCGTGACGACCTCGTAGCCCTCTCTTCCGAGGGTATCGGAGATTCCTCTCAGGAAATCTGGATCGTCATCGACGACGAGAACTGTCCGGTTTTCTTCCACGGGTTTCCCCAGCCTAAAAAGCTTGACACTAACTCGACGCGCAGGCCTCGCAGAGGTATGAGACGGTTCGATATCCCTCCCTCATCCGGGTCAGCTTAACCGTTCCTTCCTTCTGACCGCACTGCTCGCAAGGCCTGGTTAGTGGGGCAGGTTCCCGTTCCTCTGCATCGGCACAAGGATCACACCAATAGTAAACCCTTTTTTCGCCACCACTTACGCGCGTCACGGCACGGGTTACCGCACGTTCTCCACAACTTTCGCAATGCAAGGCCGCTGTTTCTGCTCCGTTTATGGGCTTCTTCTACGCGAAGACTTGAATGAATCTGGAAAAATTTAATCTCTAGAATTGAAATGTCAAGATAAATGAATACTATTTCAGGAAAAACCTATTGATTTTATGGGGGTTATGCCATATTGTGTATTGAGCAAAAGTGCAACTTACGAGCATTTACGCAGGGGTCAGTGACCGGTGGGAACGCCGGTCGCCCTCTGGGACCTCCATCCCTCTCAATCACAGCCCGCCCGAACCCCATGCTTTGTTTGTCGTTTGGGGATGCAAGATAAAAATATACAAGGGCTTATTTCGTCGGTTACGAGGGCCATAAACTGGCCTTTTTGCACTATCATTCCTGTATGTGGTTGTGTAACCCTAATTTATGGTTCGCCCTCAAGCTTTTTGTTATACTATAGCCCTATGGCCGTGGGTCCCAAGCAAGTCTATGCGATTGTCCTCGCCGCCGGGATCTCCTCCAGAATGGGGTCACCCAAGCAGCTGCTCCCCTTCGGTGAAAAGACCATCCTTCAGTCCGTCGTAGATGCACTGCTTTCGGCCGATTTGGACGGGATCGTCGTGGTCCTTGGACATCGTGCCGAACTGGTGCGGGAGAGCCTGGCCGGCCGCAACGTGCGATTCAGCCTGAACTCCGACTATCCGAAGGGAATGCTGTCCAGCGTTCGTTCCGGGATTTCCGCACTCCCCGGCTCGGCCGACGCGGCCCTGATCGCGCTGGCGGATCAGCCCCAGATCGAGGCTGGGGTGGTGAGCCGTGTAGTTTCGGCCTATCGAGATGGGGCGAAGGGGATCGTGATCCCAACATATCGGGGAAGGCGAGGGCATCCGGCGCTGCTGGACCTGAACCGATATCGAAAAGAGATTGCGGCCCTGTCGGAGGATCAGGGGCTGAAACCGGTCATGCGGGGGCATCCTGAGGACACTTTGGAATTGCCCGAAGAAGATGCGGGAATCCTTCGGGATCTGGACACGCCTGAGGAGTATCAGGCGGAGTTGGAACGGAGACAGAGAGAGGGATCCTGAATATCCCACTCTCAAGAAATCTGAGATGATCACCTGAGGATATGAGGCGTATGGCCTATAAGAATCTCCAAGAATTTATCTCCGATCTCGACCGCTCAGGCGAGTTGAGGCGGATCGGCGTAGAGGTGGACCCCACCCTCGAGGTGACGGAGATTGCAGACAGGATCATGAAAAGCCGGGACGGCGGTCCGGCACTGCTGTTCGAGAACGTCAAAGGCAGTGAGATCCCCCTCGGCATCAATCTTTTCGGCTCCAGGCGCCGGATGTCGATGGCTCTTGGCGTGGATGATCTGGATGAGATCGGGAACCGCCTTGCGGCTATGCTCAAGCTGGAGGTGCCCGATTCCTTGATGGGAAAACTGGCGATGCTGCCCATGCTCAAGGAGATGACCAGCTTTCCCCCCAGGAGGGTCCGCTCGGGCGTCTGTCAGGAAACTGTCCTGAGAGAAGACGAAGTAGACCTCGGGAGACTCCCGGTGACGACCTGCTGGCCCCAGGACGGCGGGCCGTTCATTACGATGCCCCTGGTGATCACACGGGACCCGGAAACGGGCGTGCGCAACGTCGGCATGTACAGAATGCAGGTCTTGGACAGAAACAAGACGGCGATGCACTGGCAGCGACACAAGGTGGGCGCCCGGCATTTCGAGCTTGCAAAGCGTCGTGGCGAGCGGCTCGAAGTCGCGGTCGCGTTAGGTGGAGATCCTGCGGCGGTATTCAGCGCGACGGCCCCATTGCCGCCCGCGATCGACGAATTTATCTTCACGGGCTTTCTGCGCAGAAGCCCGATGGGGCTCGTGAAAGGTGTTACGGTCGACCTGGAGGTGCCGGCCGAAGCTGAAATCGTGCTGGAGGGCTATGTCGACCCTACAGAGAGGCTGGTTCGGGAGGGCCCGTTTGGTGACCACACCGGCTTCTACTCCCTCGCGGACCACTATCCCGCATTCCACGTCACAGCGATGACGATGCGCAAGAATCCTGTCTACCAGACCACTATTGTCGGCAAGCCTCCCATGGAAGATTTCTGGATGGGGCACGCCACCGAAAGGATTTTTCTCCCACTGATGAAGTTGATGCTTCCGGAGATCGAGGATTATCACATGCCGGCGGAAGGAATCTTCCACAACCTCGTTTTCGTTTCGATCGACAAGCAGTATCCTGGGCATGCGTATAAAGTGATGAACGGCCTCTGGGGCCTCGGCCAGATGATGCTGGCCAAGGTGATCGTTATTCTGGACAAAGACGTGAATGTTCAAGACGCGAAGGAAGCCTGGTGGGTGACGTTGAACAACATCGATCCCAAACGGGACGTCCATTTCACCCCGGGTCCGATC
Organism: Candidatus Latescibacterota bacterium; assembly: GCA_965248435.1. Classification (GTDB taxonomy): domain Bacteria; phylum Latescibacterota; class UBA2968; order UBA2968; genus CBDFJH01. The sequence continues at coordinate 1,974,963 of OZ252100.1, read as the reverse complement.
GACGTGCTGGACCACTCGAGCCGATCATTTACGTTCGGGTCCAAGATGGGCATCGACGCGACGCGGAAGTGGCCTGAGGAGGGCTTCACCCGAGACTGGCCCGAAAAGATCGTCATGAGCGACGAGGTCAAGGCGCGTGTAGATCAGATCTGGGAACGGCTGGGATTGGATTAGAATCCGGGAATACAAAACACGGGTACCGGGGTTCGGGTACCGAGTAGGGTGCAAGATAGAAGATCAGTTTCGGTTCACCTCTCCTTTAAGCGGTCCTCCACTCCGTATTTTTCCTGCCTGAAGGTCTCCTGATAGACACCCTTAGACGCACCTTCCGGGACTCAAGTCCAGCATTTTCAGGGTCTAGTCGGTCAATTTTGGGTTGTGTTGAACGGGTTTGCGTTCTATATTAGGATTCGAAGGTTGTTTTCGGGTCCAATTATTGGAATATATATTTGTTTAATATTGATTTATGTAAAAAGCCTGCTGGGGGTCGGCGCGCTTTGAGGACGATGGATGCGAGCCTGACCCGGGTGCCACTGGAAACAGAAGATGCTCTGCTCGAGCAGATGACACGGCCTTCCCCGGAGGTCGTCGAGGCCGTCTCCGAGATCGACGGGGAGGTGTTGATCCTGGGAGCTGCGGGGAAGATGGGTCCATCGCTGGCGGAGCTGCTGATTCGGGCGGGGGCCAAAGGGGTTATCGGGGTCTCCAGGTTTTCCACCGCAGGAGTTCAGGAGGCGTTGGAAGCGGCAGGCGTCCGTACGATCTTGTGCGATCTTCTTGACGATGAAAGCCTTCAAGCGCTTCCGGACATAGATCACATCATCCTCCTGGCCGGGTCCAAGTTCGGGACGACAGGGAACGAACCCGGGACGTGGGCGACGAACACGCTGCTTCCCGCCAAGGTCGTTCAGCGATTTCCAAGGTCGCGGATCGTCCTGGTTTCGACAGGGAATGTCTACGGCCTTACACAGGTGTCGTTGGGCGGCGCAAGCGAGACCTCTGACGAGGATCCGGTAGGTGAATACGCCGCTTCCAGGTTGGGCGGGGAGCGGCTGGTCGGCTTCTATTCAGAACGACAGCGAACTCCCGCTGTGATTATCCGGCTGTTCTACGCCACTGAACTACGGTATGGGATCATTTTGGACGTTGCCCAAAAGGTCTGGCGCCGCAGACCGATCGACCTCACGACGGGCTACGTGAACCAGATTTGGCAGGGGGACGCGAACGCCTATCTCGCCCGGTGCTTCCCATTGTGCGACAGCCCCCCGCCCGTGTTCAATCTGACCGGTCCAGAGCCGATTTCGAGCCGTCGGCTGGCGACTCGATTGGGGGAGTTGATGGGAGTGGAACCGATCTTCGAGGGCGCCGAGAGTGAGCTGGCATTCCTCGGAAAGTCGGATAAGTTGATCTCCCTGCTTGGGCCTCCCCGAGTCGATCTGGAACAGGTCACCCTGTGGGTTGCATCCTGGGTGATGAATGCCGGGAGGGTATTGGACAAGCCGACGATGTATGAACGCAGGGACGGAAAATTCTAGTCAGGGTGTCACCGCAAAACAGTTTAGGAATGTGAGATGATATTCGGAATCCATTCTCTCCTGTTCAAAGAGACGTTCGTAGAGAAGGATCTGCCCGTTCTGGATAAATGCAAGAAGATGGGATTCGATGCCGTCGAGCTCATCCCTTTCGATCCAGACAATTTTCCAGCCAAGAAGACGAAACGGGCCGCCGGCGACCTGGGTCTGACGATCAACACGGGCTACGGGATGCCGCCCGAGTACAACGTCATATCCCCTGACCCGAAGGTCCGCCAGAACGGGATGGACTTCTCAAGGCGTTTGATCGATCTGAGCAACGAGGCAGGTGCGAAAGTCTTTGGCGGGGCCATCTACTGTGGGTGGGGGTACCTGTCTGGGAGAATGCGGTCTGAGGATGAATGGAAATGGGGCGTGGAGGCGTGCAGGGCTGCCGCCGAATATGCAGAGGAGACCTCAGATCTCATTATTGGCATCGAACCGCTCAATCGGTTCGAATCGCATTTCATCAACATCGCTTCCGACGCCGTCAGGTTCATAGAGGATGTCGGGATGTCGAATGTCATGGTCCACCTGGATACCTTTCACATGATTCGCGAGGAGGATGATATCCCTCAGGCGGTGTTGGACGCGGGCAAGCACCTCGGCTACGTGCACGCTTGTGAAAACCAGCGGGGGATACCCGGGAGAGGGCTTGTTCCCTGGACCGACTTTTTCGAGGCGCTCAACAGTGTGAGTTATGACGGATGCATCACGATCGAATCGTTCGATCCGGCTATGGAGCGGATCGCGAAGTTGATCTGTATCTGGAGGCAGCTGGCGGATTCTCCGGAGCAGCTTGCGAGTGAAGGTCTCAAATTTCTGAAGCAGGTCTATCAAGATGTCTTTGTTGGAACCTAGGCGGACCCTGGGATTCGGATGACTGAGGGTCGAGTTTCATCTGAGATGCCTTTAGATCTTAATTGACGGGGAAAGGACAGATTGCCATGAACAAGATGAAAGTAAAGGAAGAGAAGCTCGAACCAGATATTACGGCACTCACGATGGACAGCACCAGGTTCTCCCTTACTGTTCTGCCCGCACTCGGCGGGAAAATGATCTCCTTGCTCAACAAGAAGACAAAACGTGAGTTTCTATCTCGAACAAATATTTCGTATCGCCACCGTACCTATGGAGATTCGTTCGAAAATTACGAGCGGGACGGAGCGGATGATTGTTTCCCCACGGTGGGTCCCTGTCCCTATCCCATCTTTCCCTGGGATGCCGTGAGGGTACCGGACCACGGGGAAGTCTGGACCCTTCCGTGGGAGTATCAGGTCAAGCCGGGACGGGTCCAGATGAGTGTGCGTGGCGTGAGGTTCCCTTACGTGTTTGAGCGCGACATCAGCTTCGAGATGCTCGCTCGAATGGACCAGCCCTATATTCGCCTCTCCTACCGCGTGGTTAACGAGAGTCCCTACGACATGCCGTTTCTATACGCGTTTCATCCGCTTTTCAAAGCCGAAACCCGAACCAAGATCTTGATCCCGGAGGGTACGAATGTCGTGGCCTATTCGAGCACCGGGGATCGTCTTGGACCGCCCCAAACGCTTCACGATTGGCCGAAGGTAACGGATCTGACCCTGAATAAGTCTTACGACCGGAGCGCACTTCGTTCTAGCAGAAACAAAGAGGCCGAAAAGATCTTCACGACTCGAATGGAGCAAGGCCGCTGTGCTCTGCTTTATCCGAACGGCGAGTTCATTGGATTTCTCTTTCCCGCGAAGAAGCTTCCCTTTCTCGGCCTTTGGATAAACGAAGGGGGATGGAATAATCTCCATCACATTGCCCTGGAGCCGTCTACTTCTCAGGTGGATCGCCTGGATGTCGCGGAGGGCGTTAAGGCGTGTGGGATCGTACCCGGAAAGGGTGAATTCGAGTGGGACATTTCTATCATTATGGGTAAAGGGGCAGAGGAGCTTACCGGTGTGCTCGGAGAATTTGGAAGTTAAACCAGACCGCGATCAACGGGAGAACGATCAGGAGGTAGAAGTGGCGACCAGGAGAATACTGAATTACGCAGGTGCAATATTGGTCTCGTTCTTGGTGTGGGGTTGCGGCGTCGACCAGGAGGAGCTTACTCAATCAAAAAGGGAAGCGACAGATACCTTGTTCGACCTGCTCGAGGACAAGCAGGTGGAAGGTGTCCTAGCAGCAAACGCCATCGACCTGCTCCAGGAGACAGATGACCCGCGTTTGACTCGGGTGCTCGTCCAGGCCCTTTCAAAAAAGAGCGGTGTCATTGTCTTCAGGGCGATTCGGGCGCTGGGTCAATCCGGTGACCAGAGGGCGAAGGCGCCTCTGAAGGCCCTGCTGGATGATGAGAGGTGGGACCTTTTCTTTCGTATGGAGGCGGCCACTGCCCTGGAACGTCTGGGGAACCTTGGCACGGCAGGTATGCTGAGGGACGTTCTGCGGAATGCGGAAGAGGGCCACCTGCGATCGAGTGCAGTGGGTGGTCTAGGGCGTCTCGGAAGGCCTGAAGGGATTGCCGACATTCGCACAGCGTTTCGTGAAGATCCTGACCCCTTAGTACAGGGCGCTGCTGCGGTCGCGCTTGCCCGACTTGGCGATCGAGAGAGTCTGCCCGCAATCGGTGAGCGTCTGCTAAGCCAGGACTCGCGGATGCTCGATATTGTGTTAATAGAGGCGCTGGAGATATTTGGCGATTCTACGGCGGCCGCGTATTTGGGCGAAGCATTCAAACAAATAAGATACTATGACGTGCGTCAGAGGTGCCTGGAGGCACTGGGGACGACTGGCTCCAAGACGATCGGGCCTTACCTGCAAGAGATGCTCTCGACGGCCGGGAATGCTTCGGATCGAAGTCTGGCAGCACAGGGGCTCGCCCACATCCGAGATAGCTCCGCCGTTCCGCTCCTTATGGCGGCTTTCAGAACAGATCCGATAAACCCCATAAAGCTGGCCTCGGCACGGACGCTCGCAATACTTGGATTCGGTTCCGGGATTTCATCAGAGCTGGGGGACATCCAGTATCGGAATGACGTGGAAAAGGCACGTTCGCTGGAGGTGCTTGGAGCGATCGGAGATGTCCGGCGCGTCGTCTCGCTCAGGGAAGCCCTGATCTGGTCAAGGAGCGAACCGATCGAGTTCGCGGCCGTAAAGGCGCTCGGGGGGATGGAGAGCGGTGAGGCTGTGGCGGCACTCAGCGACGCATTTTCTCGGGATAACCGGCTACCTTTGAGGCGCGCGATCGTGGAGGCACTGCGCGGAATCTCTTTGCCCGCCGCGCAGAAAGCGTTAAAGGATGTTTTGGAAAAAACCGAATATACTGACCTGAGAACGCTTGCGCTAGAGGGTTTAGGCGAATCCGGGAATCTCGAACATTTGAGGACCCTGAGAAAATACCTAAATGAACAGTCGCCGGAGGTGCGGCTCGAAGCGGCAAGAGGGGTGCTGAAGTTGGCATCGCACGGTTCTTAGGGACAGCCCGGTAGTAACAAACTTCAGAATTGTGGTTATCATGGATATGATGGGTCCGATCATTTGTCCTGCGGCGAGCATTCTTTTGAATGAAGGAGGTATCCGTGCGCATCGATGAAGAGATTCGCAAGGACGTAGCCATTCTGAAAATGGGCGGAGCTTTGATGAGCGGTCCTGATGTGGCACCCTTTCACGACCACGTTAAGAAGCTTGTGAGTGACAGCATCAAGAATGTCGTCATTGATTTTTCAAAAGTGAAATGGTTCGGGAGTGCTATGCTCGGGGTTTTGATCGCCAGTTTGACGACCCTGCGAAATGAGGGCGGCGATCTGAGGCTGACAGGCATCACCGAAAAGATCGACAGCATTCTGATGGTGACGCAACTGGCAGGGATTTTTCGAACATTCGATACGGTGGACCGGGCAGTGGCGAGCTATTTGACGGATCCGCCTCAGGCGCAGGCAAAGTAGCTCCTGATGTTCTGGATATTGCACGCGATGCCGGGAGGCAGGACAGGGTGGATTCTTGTGCTCTGCCTTCTGCCTATCTGGAGTTGGGCTCAGGTTCCCGGTGGCGCCGATTTCGACGACGACGGCCGCGTTGACCAGGACGATTTCGTCGCACTGGTTGAGGCCTACGGGTCTAATCTGGCTGCCTTCGATCTGAATGGCAACGGTGTCGTCGATTTTCAGGACTTCATGCTTTTCGTGGCGGCCTTCGATCCTCGCTTGGAAAGCGGTGCGGTTCAGGTGGAGGAGACGGTCGGTCGTGTTGCGATCTGGGAACTGCCGGAACTTGGGAGCCGACCCCACGATCTCGTCGTGGACACAGACGGCATCGTCTGGTTTACCGAAATTGGAGCAAATCGAATCGGCCGACTGGATCCGAAAACCAGCACCTTTACTGATTATCCACTGCCGACGCCCGGGGGTCAGCCGCACAGTATCGCGATCGACAAAGGCGGACAGGTCTGGTTTACCGAGATCGGGGCAAACCGAATCGGCCGATTGGATCCTGTTTCCGGAGAAATTCGTGAATTCGCCATTCCAACGCCTGGAAGCCGCCCCTACAGTCTTGCTTTCGACCGTAGGGGATTGCTCTGGTTCACACAAGAGTCCGGAAATCGAATCGGCCTGCTAGACCCCTCAGACGGGTCTTTTGAGGAATTCCGCCTCCCTACACCCGCGGCGGGCCTGGATGGTCTGGAACTGGATTCCGAGGGGAACTTGTGGTTCGGGGAGCGTGGCGCAGGCAAGCTGGGGCGGCTGAATCCGAATAGAAGGGAGATCGAAGAGTTCGACCTTCCGGGGAGTGGTGTAAAACTCTGGCAGATTGCCCTCGATCTAGACGGTCGCGTCTGGTTCACACGGTCGGGTGTACACGGGCTGGGTGTTTTTGACCCCGATTCCGGAACAACGTCCCTCTACGAAGTTCCGTCGGCGGTCTCAGGTGCGCAAGCCCTGGCAGTAGACTTCAGCGACCGGATCTGGATTGGGAGCTCGAACTCAATGAGAATCGCTAGGTTTGTTCAAAAGTCGAAGAGATTTCGAGTCTATGAAATAGAGGACCATGGGGCTGAAATCACCAACATTGTGGTTGACCCCATGGGTCTGATCTGGTTCGCGGACCAGGGGAAGGATAGGATCGGTCGGGTAGGGGAAACCGGACCCTAAGCGTATTTTCATCAAGCTCTGTATCGCGATGCTCTGATCCGCTGATCAGGGCTTTTTTTTGAACTGTGCGATTGGAAAGCGATTGACATTGACATGCGGGTTCCCTACCATAGCAATTTCCTTAACTTGTGATAAGAACCTGAGAGATCTACACTTGCGACCCGAAGGCCGAATCATGATCAAGGCGATCGGAGGTGCGATCGGTGCCTTGCTTTTGTCCGTTGGGGAGGTCTGGGGCGCTTCGGACCGGCTGGTGCTTATCTCACCCCACCCTGATGAAGTCCAGACAGAATTCGAGCAGGCTTTTCAAGAAGACTATTACGAACGAACGGGGAATGAAGTCTTGCTGGAGTGGCTGGATGTAGGGGGGACGAGCTCCATCATTAAATACATTCGCTCCGAGTTCGGGCACAATGAAGACGGGATCGACATCGACGTTTTTTTCGGAGGGGGACTGGATCCTTATTTGGAACTTGCAGACCAAGGGCTGTTGTTCCCCTGCCCACTTTCAGAGGACATACTCGATCGACTGCCCAGGCGTCTTGGTGGCATTCCACTCTACGACTCAAGATACCGATGGTACGGTGCAACGCTGGCAGGCTTTGGCATTGTCTTCAATCGAAAGGTGCTCGATCTGCTGGACCTGCCCGTGCCTAAAACCTGGGCTGACCTGGGTAATCCACGACTGTTTTCCTGGGTCGGGTCAGGGGATCCGAGAACAAGCGGGAGCGTTCACATGGCTTACGAACTCATTCTTCAGGGATATGGGTGGGATCGCGGGTGGGAGGTCATCACCACCCTGGGTGGAAACGTCCGAAGGTTCGGGTCAGGAGGCTCTCAGGCGCCCAGGGATGTAGCGGTGGGAGAGGTTGCATATGCGCTTTCGATAGATTTCTATGCGTGGGCCCAGATGGATCGAGTGGGTAAGGGGTCGATCGGTTTCGTGATTCCTGAGAATCTGAGCATCGTGAACCCCGATGGGTTGGCGATTCTCAAGGGCGCTCCGAACCTGATCGTAGCGGAAACATTTGTCAGGTTTGTCATGTCCGAACGTGGGCAAAAGCTTTGGTTCCTGAAAAAGGGGGTGCCTGGGGGACCGAGGGCGACACAGTTGAACCGCTTTACAGTACTGCCCGACCTCTATGAAGAGCTGCGATCCGAAGCAGCTGTGACACTGAATCCATTCGAGTGGACTTCTGACCTTGAATACAATTCGGAAACGGTTTCCAGCCGATGGGGATTGCTCAACGACCTGATCGGCGTTTTAATCATCGATTCTCACGAAGAACTCAAACGGGCCTGGAAGAAGGCGGCGAGTGATGGTGTATCGGCGGATGAACTCGAGCGGTTAGCCGAAGTACCCGTCAATGAATCCGAATCCTTGGAGATGGGAAGGATGTGGCGGGATCCAGAGCTCCGCAATAGAATGCTGGGTGAGTGGACAGCTTTCGCGCGCAAGAAGTACGGGACCCACGAGCAGAGCGTGTATCTGCAATTTGGAAACCTGCTGACATTGTTGTTTCCAATGGCGCTCGCGCTCGCGATGGTCGCCTACGTCTGGTATATCCGGAGGCCCTAGTCTAGCGAATCGGAAGCTGACCGGACAGGAATCTGCATCCATGGTAAGCGTGACGCTGGAAAACGTGACCAAGCGGTTCGGAAGTGTTGTCGCCCTGGATCGTGCGAGTTTCGAGATTGAAAAGGGGGAGTTCTTTTTCCTGCTCGGGCCGTCAGGGTGTGGCAAAACCACCTTGCTCAGGCTTATTGCGGGGTTTTATCAGTTGGAGGGGGGTCGTATCCTTTTCGATGATCGGGATATGGCAGATGTGCCTCCCCACGAGCGCAACACAGGAATGGTATTTCAAAACTACGCCCTATGGCCACACATGAGCGTCGCAAAAAATGTAGAATACGGATTGAGAATAAAGAAGGTCTCCCCCGAAGAAAGAACAGAGCGCGTGGATCGCGCGCTGAAGATGGTACAAATGGATGCGTACGCAATCCGATTTCCGAACCAGCTTTCCGGGGGACAGCAGCAACGGGTTGCACTTGCAAGGGCACTCGTGATTGAGCCAGACGTTGTGTTGCTGGATGAGCCGCTTTCGAACCTGGACGCCCGGCTTCGGCTGGAGATGCGTGAGCAGATTCAGACTCTGCACAAAGAAATCGGAATTACGATGATCTACGTTACGCACGACCAGAAAGAGGCACTCTCCATGGCGAACCGAGTCGCGGTGATGCAGATGGGGAAGGTCGTACAAGTCGGGGAACCGCGCCAGCTCTATTCACGGCCGGTGAGCGAGTTTGTGGCGGATTTCATTGGAGAGATAAATTTCCTGTCTGGAGAAGTTGTGGATGTCGACCCGCTGATCCGTGTCCAAACGGCGGTCGGCCTGATACGCGGACGGGTAGGCTATGAAGAGATTCAGAGAGGGGACCGCGTGCTTTGCGCTGTACGCCCGGAGGCCCTTGACCTGCTTGACGGCGAACCGAGCAGGTCAGACAATGTGGTTTCTGGACAGGTGAGCGATTTGATTTACCTCGGAGACGTGGAGCAGTACTGTGTTGGCCTGGAGGGTGGAACCCGTTTCAAGGTGGTGGAGTACAACCCGCTCAAGCAGAAAGCGGAAATCGGCGATCGAGTGAGGTTGCGCTTTAGCCAGGATGCCGTAGTTATTTTGAGAGACTCCGGAGAGACAGAATGCTGAGGCGTTACGACCTGAGTTGGCCCATTCTAACGTTTCTTCTAGCGCTCGCCGCGTTTTTTGCCGTTTTTCTTTTCTATCCACTCTGGTACGCCTTTGTCAACGCGTTCGTGATAGATGGGGAATTGACCACGCTTTACTTTAGATTGATGGGGACCAATCCCATCTATCGTGAGATGATCCTGAACAGCTTCCGATTGGGCGTAATCACAACCCTTGCGACGACGCTTCTCACCCTTCCGATTGCTTTCTTGATTGCGCGTTACGATTTTGGCGGAAAGGGATTCCTGAACGGTCTGATTCTGGTGCCGATGGTGCTCCCTCCCTTTGTTGGCGCCATCGGGATGCAACAGATGTTTGCCAGGTTTGGATCGATCAACCTGCTCCTGCTTAAACTAGGTTTGGTCGATCACCCTGTGGACTGGTTCGGTGGAGGGTTTGCGGGCGTCGTGATCCTCGAGGTTTTGCATCTCTATCCCATTATGTATTTGAACGTCGCGGCTGCCCTTTCCAACATCGACCCCAGCCTGGACGAGGCGGCCCGAAATCTCGGAAGTAAAGGGTTTCGACTGTTTCGAACGGTCACGTTTCCCCTGATGCTCCCAGGATATTTTGCAGGGGCGATTATCGTGTTCATATGGGCGTTCACCGACTTGGGGACACCTTTAATATTCAACTATCGAAAGGTTGTTGCTGTTGAAATATTCAACTCGATTTCTGATATCAACGAAAACCCGATGGCGTATGCCTTGGTCGTGTTTGTGCTCCTGCTGACGGCCTTCTTCTTCTTCCTCTCAAAAACCCTCCTTGGCGGCAGGCACTACGACGTGGTCGGCAGAGGGTCGGCCGGGTTGCAGCGCGCTTCAAGGCGGCAGGTTGTATTTATCTATGGGTTCATGCTGTGCCTGACGGGCGTGGCCCTGCTTCCGCACATAAGTGTGTTTCTAACATCTATTTCAGAGCAGTGGTTCATGTCGGTCGTCCCCCAGGAGGTGACTGCGAAGTACTACACCAATGTTTTCGAACATCCGATATCCTCATCGAGTATCAGCATGAGCTTGATGTTGTCTGTGTTGAGCACGGTGGCCGATATTGTTCTGGGTGTAAGCATCGCCTACCTGCTTACCCGCACCCGCATTCCCTTTAAAGGAGTGCTCGATGCCTTGTCGATGCTGCCCCTTGCACTTCCCGGATTGGTGCTGGCATTCGGCTATCTGGCCGGATTTTCCGGGACCTTCCTGGATGCGAGGCACTATCCCGTGCCTTTGCTCGTCATCGCGTATGCCGTCCGGCGCTTGCCATACATGGTTCGCGCCGCCTATGCCGGCTTTCAACAGACAAGCATCACTCTGGAGGAGGCAGCTCAAAATCTGGGTGCATCCAAGATGCGTACCACGCTGGAGATCACCTTTCCGCTCATCATAGCGAACCTGGTCGCAGGAGGAATCCTCTGCTTCGCCTTCGCGATGCTCGAGGTGAGCGATAGTCTGATTCTGGCTCTGAAGGACGAGTACTATCCGATTACGAAGGCCATCTATGCGCTTCTGGGGAGAATTTCGGATGGCCCCTACATTGCGAGCGCGATGGGCATCCTGGGTATGCTTCTGCTGATGATCAGTCTTTCGCTGGCTGGACGTTTCCTGGGTCGGCGAATGGGTGAGCTGTTCCGGGTTTAGAAAGGCGAACCATGCTGATTGTGGGAATCGCATTGCTGCTGGTGATATTGGTCGTTTTGAGGTTGACCGGCGGCGGACCGTGGCCGAGAAGAAAGTCACACGTTGACAAGAGCGATTGGGTCGCTCGACAGGTCGTGGAAGCTTGCCTGGACGGACGGGTTGCAAGGCGAGTACGCGATCGGGAGGTTGCGCTTGGAGAGGTCCTTTTGGATCTTATGGATGGGCTTGGGGTAAGGCGCGATGATTCGCTGGATGTGTTGAGAGGGGAGGGGTTTGAAACGGATGACCTGGTGACGCAGCGCCCTGATCCGGTTCAGCACAGGAGCGGTGGGATCGAACAGGCCATAGAACGGGCGCTCTTGGTCGGCATTCAGGTTGCGCGGGCGGACGATGACCACGCCGGGGTTGGGGATGAATTTCTTGATTTGGAGGGGCTTGTGCGTCGTGCGGAGGTGGTCGAGACGGAGCTTTTCGGCGATGACCGCCTGGAAAGTTACTCCTTCTATGGTAAGGCGGCGATCGTCCTTCAGGACATGATGGACGAGGAACCCAGAGGATCGCGCCGGGAGGTGCTGGTAGCCCTGCTCGAGGTGTTTGATGACCGTATCGAACGGCTGCAGGCGGAGATGTCAGAAGCCATGGAAAGGGTACCTGAACCGGAAAGCTTACTGTGGGGGGATGGTCGAGATCGACGTCTCTACTATTTCAAGCTTGGGGTGACGAATTCCTTAAGAAGATCAAGACAGCTGGAATCATTGGCACACCTGTATCGCCTTAAAGGGGTTAACTACGATGTAGAGGAAGCCTATCGCCTTGCCTCGCGGGAATGTCCGCCTCTGGTAATGGCCGATGTGATGCAGATAGAGCAGCTTCTGCAAATGGGGCCTGGTGAAATCCATGGCCTTGTCTACCGCAGTCTCCCCCGCGGCGACATCTGACTCGAGGTCAAAAGCGAAGAGAAACGAGAATCTATGTCAGAGAAAGTCTCAATTCTGTTGGTGATGCCATCTGGATCAGGCCAAAGCACCGAAGCTCAGGAGACGCTGCAAGGAATTTCGGCGCAGACCTACCCGACGGAGCTCACGGAGGTCATCAAGGTCGAGTACATGCCCTTCGAACCCGGGGCGAACACCTCGGCGTTGAATGCGGCTCGGGAGCAGGCCACAGGTTCGTACGTGGTTCACGCGCACCTCGGCGTGGTTTGGGATGGTAACAAGATCGAACAGCAGGTTATCAGTTTACAGGCCAATCCATCAGCAAGCGCGTGTGTTCACTGTATGACGGTTAGAGACGGCTCCGAGAGGAACTGGTCATTGGATATGGCGGACATAAGTCGTTACGGTCCAAGAATCGGGTGTGTATTGGATGCCCCTTGGGGTCCGAGTGCCGCCCTGCTAAAGCGGGAGACGGTGGACCTTCTAGGCGTTTATCGCAATGTCCCCGAAGTTTTATGGGAATTCGCCATACGGTTCATTTACGGCGGCCATGAATTGGACGTGCTCGACAGCGACCTGGCTGTGTGGAATGTGACCCCATCGAACCGTCCCCCCGAAAGACCCAGGAGGCTGGTTCCCCAGCAGGTTCGCCATCCATTCATTAAGTCTTACCTGGACAGGATAGCGTTCGGGGACCTTCTTCATACGGGCGACGACTCGTCGGAGTCCTCTGCACGGCTTGTTCAAGCCGGGCTCTATCAAAGAATCGATGACCTCGAGGCCTGTCACACGATCTGTCAGGAGGTGAGCCGAGACCGGCCTTGCGCTGAGGCAGATTACCTGCACGGTATCGTGCATCGTCGCGAGCCTGATTTTCAGAACGCGAGGGGCTGGTTCAGGAAGGCCGGTGGGCTTGGGATGTTTAGTGAAATCCGAGAACAGGTAGTGGGCTACCTACTTCGCGTGCTTCAAATTCCCGACTTTGGAAAGGCAAGGGATGTCGCGCTCGAGTTTTTGAGGCACCTGGAAGATCGGAAGACCTGGGACCCTCTCTATTTTCTGGAACTTTGTCTGCACAATACCCAGAATGGAATGCCTGAGGAGACTCGGCTTATGGAAGAAATCCAGGAGATCGAATTCAGGGTTCTGTTCGATTGGACTTATCGATCGGCAACTCGAGGTTGAGGTGCCGTCATGACGTGCTTGCTTGATGACGAGATGGAATACGACGAAGGAGTGTCGGGATGAGCAAGAGGCCAAGGAACGTTTCCGGTACGATATAGAGGGAATTGTATATTGCCGAATAGCCCCAGACGTCCATTCCTTCGGGTGCGAAGCTGCTGAAGAAGATTGCGCCAGAAAGGAAATGTGATAGGAAGCGAAGTGCGTTTGCGAGAAGAACGCCCATCCACGGCCGAGTGGCAAAGCGAGCTGATGTACCCAGAAGGGCGAAGGGAAGGGGGTAGTCTAGGAGGATTTGTACGGGGTGAAGGATAAACGGATCGAGCAGGAGGTTCAGCAATCCCACGAGAAGCCCCGTCGAGCATCCCGACCAAAAACCGTAACGAAACGCAATGAATAGGACGGGGACAGACTCAAGCGTAATGGACCCCCCCTGAGGCAGACGAAGGGGGATGGCCTTGCCGATTACGGCAAGGGCGAAGGCAAGGGCCGCAGCCATCGCCACTTGAGTCAGATTTCGAACACTCGTCGATTGGATTGTGCTGTCTCCTGCTTGCGAATTCAGCTGGGAGTCGGGACTCTCGTTTGCCGCAGAATCACATCGTTTTTTGCCGAGTGAGTTTACGCGCAGCAATATACGGCATCGCGTAGATCCAATCAAGCCACACACCTCTTGGAGAGCGCATCTTGAGTGTAGAAAAGGGTGAGGACCCTAAAACCATCATCATCGCTCAGCGCGACAAGGTCGATCAGGAATTTATCCGGATATTCCTTGAGCGGATTGGCGGTTTTCGCGTGGTTGACGCTGACTCGGCAACGGACGTGATTCATAAACTTCAAGCGGGGCCGGATCTGATCCTCGTGGATACGAGGATGGATGGGGACTTTACTCGAGCGGTGGAGTTGATGCGACGCATGCCGCATCTCAATCACGTGGGTATCGCGATGCTCAGCGGAGACCAGAGTGCGATCAAGCAGGGCATGGCAAAAGGTTTTAACGGGTATATTCAGAAACCATTCACGCCCGAGGGCCTCCTTTCCAGGATCTGGAAGATTCTGGATTCCACCCCACCCGTGCCTGCCGACGGGGGACCAGCAAAGCTGGAAGTGGATGTAGACAAGATTGAAGATCTTCCGACGCTGCCTGCAGTTTATGCGCAGGTCGAATCCTTGTTTGAAGACGCGGATGTTGACGCAGGTGACCTGGCCAAGGTGATCGAGACCGATCCCTCTATTACACTCAAGCTGCTAAAGCTCTCAAATTCGGCGTTTTTCGGGTTTAACCGGGAGATCAAATCGCTTTCGGACGCCATCTCCCTTCTGGGCAATCAGACCGTGAAGAACGCGGTCTTGAGTATCTCAGTGTTGGAGGCTATGAAAGGCGTGGGAGGTAGTAGCGAGCTGGACAAGAAGGAATTCTGGCGGCATTCTGCCGCGTGTGGATCGATCGTTCGATTCATCGCGAACAAGATGAGGATCCTTCGTCCGGAGTGTTTTACTTCCGGCATCCTTCACGATATCGGAAAGCTGATTCTGGACGGTCTTTACACAGATTTCTATCAAGACGTATTTCGCCGCGTAAGAGAAGACGGCGTTTCCGTTCTGGAAGCCGAGGAGCAGGGGTTGGGATTCACGCACGCCAAGCTAGGTCGAGAACTGGCTGAACACTGGGGGATCCCCAAGCGACTCGTCGAAGCGATCGCCCATCACCACGCCCCGGATCGAGCAGAGTTGGACCCGGAGCTGGCCTCGCTCGTGCACATCGGTGATGCAGTGAGCCGAAACTTGGGGTTTGGATCGGGTGGCGATTCGCTGATACCTGCCATACAATCCTTTAGTTTCACTCAGCTCGCCATGGAGCCAGAAGATCTCATCGATTGGGAGGCCGACATGATGCGAGATGCTGAGAAAGACATGGCCTTTCTTTCCGCCATCGCCTAGGATTCAGAGTATCCCCAACCCGTCCCGGGAAAGCCGCCACAGTTTCTGTGGCGGCTTTTGTTTTTCCAAGCGATACCTCCGACCATCGAAGCGAGAGCAATATCTCGCTCAAAACAACAACCATCAATGTCGATCCTCCGTGTCGCTTTTGTAGAGCGTGAGCGCAGTGCCCCCGTAGTGCCTTTGCTTCAATCTGGACTGCAGGCCGACCGACTCCGGCATCTCGAGTTTGCTGGCGTGTTGGACGAGGATGAGCCCAGGGGTGGCTGACAAAGAGGTCGCGGCGATCTTGGCGAGCAGAGAAATGGAGAGTGGACGCCCATCACTCTCATCGTTGTAGGGCGGATCCAGAAAGATGATTTCGAAGCACCTTCCCTCAGCTCCGAGGGTGATTGCCAGTCTTTCGGCAGACAAGCCGAGGAGCTCGACGGACTCACGCACACCCCAGGATTGGCGGAGATTGTCGATGAACCGATGTCTTGTTTTGTCCGGTTCGTTCATCACGACTTGGGCGCCGCGACTGGCGGCCTCCAGCCCGATTTGCCCCGACCCTGCGCAAAGGTCCAGAAACCGCGTGTTCGTGAGATTCTCCCCAAGAATAGAGAAGGCGGCCTTCTTCACCCTCTGAGATGTCACGCGGATCTCCCCGTGTTGTTCTACATCGAAGGGGATAACTCGGCCTTTTAAACTTCCCGTAATGACCCGCATTGTTTCAGTTGTCCAGGAGTTGGATTGCAGGGTGGCGACAAGATACTTTTCAGTCACCTGCTTGTCAATTTGCTCCGATCAGCAACTCGAATCTATTATGCCCGGCTTGACCATTGCAGAGGGTATGTCGTAAGATTGGAGAACGGGGCGTTCAAATGAAAGGAGGGACCTTGAGGGGACGTCGAATACTCGCTGTCTCGATCGGTTTTATCGTCACGGCCAATACAGAGGCGCAGACACTTCCCGGTGCGGCCGAGGGACTGTCTCTGTATGGGTTGGTGGGGACGGTTACCGTGAAGGCCAAGCAGTGGCAGCGTCTCGTCCTGCAACCAAGGTTCCTCTCCGAGAAGTTTGAAGCAGTGCTGGATCTCGAACTGTTTTTGGACGACCGTGGTGGGTTCCAGAACCGGGGATGGGATTTCTCGAGCGGGCGAAAAAGCCTGGAGAGCCTGCTTCGGAAGATCCACTATGTCCGATCCAGAAAGAACAAAAATGACGACCGGGGCTTTTCCCTGAAGGTGGGTGATCTGGAAGACATTACGTTGGGTCGAGGGGCGATCATGTGGCGATATCGAAACACGCTCGAAGCCCCAGGGGTGAAAAAGACCGGCGTAGACCTGCGCGTGGGGGGCCTATCAGGCGGCAGCACGACGTTTCGCGTGCTCATCAATAATCTTTTGGATTTGGATCGTGGCGGTGCGGTGATTGGGGGGCGTGCTGCATTCCAGCCAGCCGGACCCTTCGAATATGGTACGACGTTCGCGATTGACACGGATCAGTTGAGGGGGATTCCAGACTCGCTGCGAAGGGGCGCGGGAAGAGATCCTTACGGGGCCTTCGGATTTGATATGGCTTACCCCCTTCAAGGACGACTTTCAACTCGATTGACGCTTTACGGCGGGGTGCTAAAAACTGTGGCAGCGAGGGGAGGCGGGAGCGGGCTGCACGGGCCCGGCGTAGAGGTCGCATTCAAAGGCGGAAAAGTGCGGGCGGAGTACCGCTGGGTGAGGGGGCAATTGAGTCCGACCCATTTCGACGCGCTTTACGAACTGGATCGAGCCCGCGTTGAGCCGGAGACCGGGAATCTGCTCACAAAAGAGGCTACCTTGAACGAGGCATCATCGAAGGGTCTGTTTGGAGATCTTTCGATTTCATTAGGACCCTTCGTGGAAACACGGGCCTCATACCAGTACCTGTCCGGCAACGGAGAAGACGACAGACGCCTGGATGCAGAAGCTTCTCTAAAGCCTTCGTTTCTCAAAACTATTCCCAGGCTTTCTCACGCTGACGCGTTTTACCAGGACCGGAAACGCGTATCCAGGTCAGGACGTCTGGACTTGAAGCCAGACCGCCTATTTGGCTGCAGAGTTGGAGTCAAACCCGTGAAGGGTCTGCTGGTGGTGTGGGAGGTGAGATATACTTACGAGCCTGACGAGACGGGAGGCTTCCGGAGACGACGCATTCTAAACATTCAGTCCCACATGAAGTTCTGACGAACCCATCAGGCGTCGGAAGAAGGATTTTCGGGAATCTCAAATATGAATCTGCTGCCTACACCCTCTTCGCTCTCCACCCAGATTCGCCCCTGGTGAGCTTCCACCGCCATCCTGCAAAAGGTAAGCCCAAGACCCGTACCGCTTCGCGATCTGCTCTCAACCTGACCGAATTTCTCGAATACCTTCTCCAGGTATTCGTCTGGAATTCCCTGCCCGGTATCTTCTACCCTCACCTGAAACGATCCCTCCACGACTAAGGCGTGAACGGTTATCGTCCCTCCACGACCCGTATACTTGATCGCATTGATCAATAGATTGGACATGGTACGATAAAGCAGATTGCGGTCGCAATTCAGCGGTGGCAGATCAGGACTCAGCTCCAACACAATCTCTTTGTTTTCGGCGAGCGACGTGACCTCGAACTCTTTTGCCGAGGCACCGATGATTTCTTCCAAGTTGCACGGTTCTTTGTTAAGCGTGAGCTGTCCATCCTCCATCTTCGAGATGTCCAAAAGATCCTGGATCATGTTGAACAGCAGGTCGCAGCTGCGCTGAGCGGCGTCCAGGCATTCCTGAGTCTCTCGGAGTTCTTCCATGCCCACGATCTCGAGATTGGCCTTTATCCCGGTAAGCGGGTTTTTGAGGTCGTGTATGATCATTTGAGTAAGGTGGTCTTTCGTATTCTCCAGCTCCATGAGGTCACGGTAACTCTTTGCGAGATCATCGTGCAGATGCTTCACGCGGATGAGGGACTTGATTCGGGTGAGGAGCTCCAGCTTGTTGATCGGCTTCGTCAGGAAATCGTCTGCGCCTGCCTCGATGCTTTGAATTTTGTCGTCCAGCTCCTTCAGTGCGGTGACCATTACGACGGGAATGAACCGAGTCGTTTCATCGTTTTTCAGTTTCTGACAGACCTCATACCCGTTCATGTTGGGCATCATAACGTCCAAAAGGACGATGTCAGGAGACACCTCCTCTACCTGCTTTAGCGCCTCCAGGCCGTCAAGAGCAGTCAGAACATTGTAGTCCTCTGGGATGAGATAAGCCTCGAGGAGCTCCAGGTTCTGGGGGTTGTCATCTACTACGAGTACGGTGGATTTGCCCATGCCTCAGCCCTCGTTTGGGGAAGCGCCCTGCCGGCGGCTGTCTAAGAAGCCCTGAATTGTGTCCGGGAGTTTGCGCGTATCGATCGGTTTGGAGATGTAGCCATCGCATCCGGCCTCGCGAACCTTTTCCTCGTCGCCACGCATCGCGTGGGCTGTGATAGCCACGATGGGTATATCACGGATATCAGGGTTGTCCTTGATGATACCGGTTATGGTCAGCCCATCCAAACCGGGGAGCTGGATGTCCATTAAGATCAGGTCGGGGTGCTTCGAGTTGACAAGATCAAGGGCATCAGAACCCGTCGTAGCCTGCAGGACCTCATATCCCTTGACCTCAAGGATGTCGGTGATCAATTCCATGTTCATCACGTTGTCTTCTACGACGAGGATGGTTTCGTTGGCCATTTCAGGATGCCCGCGCAAGATGGCGGAGTCGAATGAAAACCCGACGCAATCGTTTAAGTGTCTGTATCCACTACGATATAGGATAAAAACAGGGTTGTCAAGAGATTCTTGGTATGCGTCGGAGGTTATTCATTCTTTTCCAGTTTCAACAAGGACTCCAGACCTGACTTTGCCTGTGCGTCCTCTGGATTGATGGATAGGACACCGCGAAATTCCCTGATGGCGTCTTCTCTTCGGCCCACACGGGCGTAAGCTCCTGCCAGTCCCAAGCG
Source organism: Candidatus Latescibacterota bacterium (assembly GCA_965248435.1). GTDB lineage: Bacteria > Latescibacterota > UBA2968 > UBA2968 > CBDFJH01. The sequence goes on along the minus strand of OZ252100.1, from coordinate 1,955,849 downwards.
GGCCTCTGGGTCATGGGGAGATAACTCGATTACCCTCGCGAAATATGATGCGGCTTGCTCGTATCTTCCTTGACGATAGTATAGAACACCCAGATTGAAAATCGGGTCTACGTTGTCCGGGTTCAGCCGGACGTCGCGCAGGTAATCTGTTTCGGTCTCACGCTGTTTCGTTTCCAGGACAAATCGAATCGTCGATTCAATCTGAGCGATTTTGAGGGAATCTATTGAGCCTTTTCCCTTTGAAACTCGCAAGAATTGGTCTAGATAGGCAGTTCCTTCGTCCACCAGACCGGCCTGAGCCAGTCCGAGGAGAGCCTGAAACGTGATTCCATTCCCATCTTTCGAGGCGAGTTGCCATTCCCTGGCTGCCTCCTCCGCCATTCCCTGTTTGAGATACACTTCTCGCAGGAGAAGGTGCCCCAACATGAATTCGGGCTGCCGTTCCACCGTATGACGAAATTCTGCTGCGGCCGCCTCCCAGTCGTTTTCTCGATAGGCCTTCACCCCTGCACGGATATAGCGGTCGGCGAATCGCTCATCCTGCCCCATCCTTTTCGTCCAATCTGCCAGCAGCGCCTTCACGTCTGTACCGGTCGAGCGATAGACCCACACACGGGGGTGATCATAGGCGGTGATCGTCGGCTCGGCCCCCGCTTCAGAGAACCGCCAGCCGAAGATCGTTGGGGAGACCTTAAAGCTGGCTACGCCTTCGAACCCCAGCTTCCCGGATGCCAGTCTGTTATAGAACCCGTAGGCAATCGGATATCGATCCGGAACCTCCAGGAACTGACGCATCCGGTTCTCCTCGATCAGGACGAGCCACTCCACGCCCCGGAGTTTGGATTCCAGGAAATTGAGCTGAGACCAGTAAGGCACGCACTTTTCGGCAGTAACAAAGTAGTTCGCTTCTACGACCTTTCTCCGGTAGCGCGCCTCAGGCACCATCCAGAAGGTTTGAAACCCCCCCCGTTCGGTCAGGACGACGGACCCTTCGGGGATATGCTCACGAATCCAATGCGCGGCAGCGATCCGGCTGTCTTTCTGGCGAAAGATCTCACTGATGGAGGCGCCGTGGGCCAGGGCAGGAAGCCCTACGGATAGGACCGGCAGGGCACTTATCGGCAGCAGCCTCCAGCGTCGGTGCAGCCACAAAGACGCCTCGACGCACGTCCAGGCGCCCAACAAGCCCAGGAACGGCAGCAATGGGGTGGTATATCGGATGGGCATGGTGTGCAGGCCGCCAACGGTCAGGAAGTATGGAATTATCCAGCCCAGTATCACGAGCTCATGCCTTCTTCTTCGCGCGAGGGCCAGCAACACGCCCAGCAAAGCGACGATCTCGAGCGGCACGCCCAGCGCATAGCGAAAGAGGTGAGTGAAGTAGAACAGGTAGGGGGTGGTGGAGAAGTCGAAAAGGGACCAGATCACGACCTGCTCTCCCTTGGCCACCTTCAAGCTCGGCATCAGCCTGGTCAGCTCTGTGTGACTGAAGTAATGGCCTGGGTCAAGAATGAGAAAAGGCTCGCAGGCGAGCGTGACTGCGAGCGCGGAGACCGCACAGGTGAGAATCTGCGGGGTCATCAATGTGCGCCAAGTCTCCTGCGATCGGCCGTTCTGTGGCCACAGGTGGGTAATCAAAAAGGGGATCCCGAGCCAGATGCCCACTAGGCGTGTGCCGATCGCCAGGCCACAGACCACGCCGAATGCCAGGTAGAGTGCCTTTCGGTTTGAAGGCATCTGCAGCAGGAGGAGGATGGCCAAGCACAACCAGAACGTGAGGGATACCTCAACGGTGTAGTAGTGGCTCTGCTGGATGTGTCCCGCACAGCATCCCAGAAAAGCAGCGGACAAGAGACCGGTCCATACGCCGTGCAGACGAACCCCGATCGAGAAGAGGATCCATACGGTGAGGGTGCCCAGGGCGGCCGAGATTCCTCGCGCGAGAACGTGGACGAAGCGTCTGGACCGGTTCTGTTCGAGATCGAATGGGTCGATGTCGAACAGGTAGCCTGCAGAGGTGGCAAGCGCCCAGAGGAGGTAAACGGGGGCCTTTCCGTATGAAGCGATGATCTGTTGGAGGTCGACGCCGAGCCATTTTGCGTTCTGGATGATGGTCGCTTCGTCGGGGTGAAAGGCGTGGAATGTGCCCGTGTCCGGGTCCGTTCCCCAGTCCAGGCCTGAGAACCGGAGCCAGCCTGACAGCAGGATGATGCCCAGGAGGATGGCTGCTACCCGGATTCTAGATGTCGATGAATATTTAAGCATCAGGGTGCCAGGTAAAATCGCCCGAGAATCAAAGACCCCAGCTTCTTTGCAAGTCTTCGTTCCAGGCTGAATAGTCGGGCACCTAATCTCCAGGAAAGGAAGGATACGAAAGGCGAGAGAATAAAAATCGAGCTTAGACTGTTCGTGCTGAAACCGTGGGATGCGAGTAAAATCTCGATCCGGCGAGGCGTGAACCTGGATACGTGCTGTTCATCATAGCTGGGAGCGCCCAGAACAGGGATGATCCGCTCGAGTAGCGGCCACATGCTTTTGTAATTCGGGGTTGTAATCAAGAAACTCCCATTTGGCTTTAGGAGTCGTACGACTTCGGATAGCGTTTCCTCTACCACGTGCAGCGGAAGGTGCTCGAGGACCTCCACCATCGTGACAACGTCGAACGAACCGTCTACAAATGGGAGGTTCGGGACCTCCGCCGCAAGAAATATCCTTGAGTCAGAGCCATAATTCCTCTCTGCATAGGCAACCTGGCTGGCTGAACAGTCTATTCCGACAGACCTGATATGACCTTGTATCAGGGAAGTCAATGAACCGGGGCCGCACCCGATATCCAGTATCGTTTTTGCTTCTTCGGGGAGGTCAGCAATGACGGATTGGAACTTGAATTGGTGCCAGAATCGTCTCGTCGAGAATCCGGTTTTGAATACGCGATCGTAGTACCCGGCCGGAATAGCGTCGTAATTGTAAGAGGCTTTTCGTTTATCATACACCGGACTATTTACCTTCCAAGAGCGTTTTCAGGTTGGATCTCACTTCTTCGTTGTCTGGATCCAGTGCTGCGGCCTGTTGGTAGTAAAAGATGGTTTCTTCTTTCAAGCCTTTTTCAGCCAGGATGAGACCCAGGTTTCTCATTGCATTCCACGCGATGTCATTCGAGGGCTGTAACTTTAGAAGTGTCTTGAAGATTTCTATGGCTTCACCGGGTTCGCCGTTGTTGTGCAGCGCGTTTCCCATGTTGAGAAGGGCCATGGAATAGTTTGGGCTATAGAGGAAGGCCTGGTATGACAGATCGATTGCTGTTTGATGATCCGCTGCCTCGAGGTAGAATCCTGCAAGATTATTGAAGGCGACGGCCGTGTTCCATCGGAGCAGTTTGTCGTCCTTTGATGATTCAAGCGCCTCCCGAACTCTCTTTTCGCCGGCTTGTCTACCCATGTCGTCCTTGTGGAGAAAGGCGGAGGCCCCCAGAAGCATGCTGAGCTCTGGAGAGGTTGGATCATCCTCCAGGGCTTTCTGGAGCAACCCCTCCGCGGATTTACCGATGATGAAGCCGCTCGTCGCGAGTCGCAAGTAGGCATCAGGGGGCAGAATGCGTGAATTCTGCGTGATTGCGCGCCTTAGTTGTCCAAGGCCTGTTTCGTACTCCTGGTCTGTGATGTAATTCCATCCGGAGTGATATAGAGAAACCGCCTCGGCCCTTCTTAGTCCCAGAATACTGGAACTCAGGAGTACTCCAACGATCGCCACCAGGACGGCCCTGGCAAGTCCGATCCGGTTTCTTCCTAACCACCTTGCAAGCTCGTAGATCATCCAGGCAAGAATGAATGAAGAAGCCAGTGAGGAAAGATAGAGGTATCGAGACGGTCCAGGGACATTCGGCCACAAATCTGAGCCAACAAACGGAAGCGAAAATGCGATCAGCCAGACCGTCCAAAGTACGGACAACCCGCGTCTCACCGAAAGAAAAGCGGATAGACCGAAGAAAAAGAATCCCGCCGTACGTTCCCAAACGGTGGTTTCTGCCAGATCCAGGAACTCTGGAAGCCAGTGAGCGGTCGTAATCAGTCTTCCCCAGAACCAGAACAGATTGAGCACGAGATCCACAGGCTGAGAGGCCCTGGAAGCCATTACGAGCTGGGGCGCTTTTGGATAGACAGAGATGAGTAGGATTCCACAGATTCCCGCGATGGCGAATTGGGGAATCAGCATGTGGATAACTTTAAGTTTTGGAAGCTTTGCCGTCAGAGTCAAAATCAGCAAGGGCAACGTGATCGCCACCGTTGAGGCGTGAGCAAAGATGGCGACCGCCAGGACTGCGGCCGCCGCGTAGGACCAGCGGGAGTTTCTCGTCCTCAGACCGTGGGAATAGAGAAGAAGCGCCGTTAGCCCCAGAAAAAGCGCAAGCAGGTAACTCGTACAGGAGATCCAGTGAACGGCCCGAAAATGGGCCACATTCAACAGGAAGAGGAGGCCCCCAATGAGACTCAACTCAAAGTTCGATCCGAGCCTCCTGAATGTAAACGCGAGGAGCAGACTGACGGCCAGGTGTAGACAGACTTGAAGGTTATGATACCCGGCAGGATCGTCCCCGAACAGATTGTATGCGACCCAAAGATAAAGATTAAAGGTCGGCCTGCCTGGATAGATCCTGGGGAAGTAACAAAGGAAAAGTCTCGCTGGGAAACGGCGGCATCTTCCAGGTACTCCGGATCATTGTCGTGCAACAAATGTGTGGAGAGGTTCCCGAAGGCTACAAAAGTCAGTCCCGCCATGAGCAGTGCATACAGGAACCAGGTCAAAATATTCTCGCGTATCGCGAGTATAGGAGCTTTGCCAGAACTATTTTGTATCATCCACGCTATTCGTGTGCCAAAAGGGCCTGAAGACTGGCCATCAGTTTACGATCGTTCGGATTGAGCAAGAGTGCGTTTCGATACTCTCGAACTGCTTCTTCACGTTGACCCATTTTTTCGAAAGACTGCGCGAGACCAATGCGAGCATTCAAGAAGTCGGGGGAGAGCCGGACAGCCTGGCTAAAGCTTTCGGCAGCTTCGTCGAATTCCCCGCGTTTGAAGTAGTGCACCCCTAGATTGAAGTGAGCCTCCACAAAATGGGGATTCAGTGACAAACCCTTTTGATATGCCAAAATAGCTTCATCGATCTCATCCAGACTTTCATGGGCCTGAGCCAGGCTGAGTTGGGCCCTCCAGTTGTCGGGTTGGAACTTTAAGTATGCGTTGTAGGCTTGGATAGCCTCCTTCAATCTGCCAGACTGCTTTAACGTGATAGCCAGATTATGAAAGGATGAACTGTCCTGTTTCAGCGATGCAGCGTGTCGGTAGGTCGCAATCAACTCGCCAATCCTGTTGAGCCTCTCGTAGGACGCCGCCAGGCCAAGACGGGCTTTAAGGTTGTCGGGTTGATACCTCAGACATGAATGGTAGGCTTCAATCGCCTCTTCGAATCTTTCCAGTTCGGCCAGCGTGATCGCCAGGGTATGATGTGCCGAGCCATCTTCGGGGCTCACGCTGGCGGACAGTTTGTAGAATGCTGCTGCATCTTCTTTTCGACCTTCCGAGGACATGAAGTCTCCGAGCCACGTCGCATTATGAATCCATCAGGCAACTGCAGCTGCAATAGAGAATGGACGACGTCTGCGGCCCTTTTTCTGTCGCCGCTGTCGTAGAGAACCCTTCCCAGGTTACAAATTGCAGTCGGATAGTCTGGATAAGACCTAATGGCGTTGAAGTAGAGTTCTATCGCAGTCCGTTTATGGCCTGATCCGGAGTAGAATGTCGCAAGATTGTTGTAGGCGATAGCGGCGTACCAGCGAAGCAATTCCTTATCGACAGAGCTTTCTACCGCGTCTCGAACTTGCCTTTCACCGGCCTCTCGAACTTGAGGGTCGCTGTGCAACAACTCGGACATTCCCAGGAGCATGTTGAGTTCGTGTAAATCGGGATGCTTCAATAAAGCACTGCGAAGTATCGATTCAGAAGATTTGCCCAGGACGAATGAACTCATTGCAAGCCGACTATAGACGTCGATGGGTAGTATATTCGTGCTTCGAGCAATCGCCGCCTTCAGCTGGTTGACGCCTGGGGCATGGTCTCCCCGGGCAATATATCTTCGGCCTGCGTGGTAAAGGGAAATTGCCTCTGCCCTTGCGAGACCGAAATGACTGAGAACGACGATCAGACTCAGGACGCCTAGGAAAGCAGCACGTTCTCCCGCTCGAGAAAGATTCAGCAATCGAAACACGATTGCATGAAGGATCCAGGCCAGAATGAAGGAAGTACCCAGGGACGCGAAATAGAGATACCGTGATGGCCCGGGTATGTTTCCCGTCAGACTCGCAGAATTTATGAATGGAAGACAAAACAGGATCGACCAGACCGTCCAGGTCAAGAGGCAAGGGTCTGGGCCTCTGCGCACTGACAGATAGAGAGAACCGATCAAGAACAGAAATCCAGCGCCCAGTTCCCAATGGGTCACGCCTTCCAGGTCCAGGAAGCCGGGGAGCCAATGGGCGGTCGAAGCAAGCCTGCTCCAGAACCAGATCAGGTTGCGGACCATGTCGAAAGGCTGAGGCGCTCTTACGATGGCTGCGGCCTGAAACGTGTTTGGGTATGCGGCCAAGACCACAATGCTGCACACCGCCACGGTGGCCAGTTGGGGAAGGGCGATGTAGATTGCTTTCTGAATCGACGACGTTCTGCGCACCGCCAGAAAGAAGCAGAACAGTGGGATCGCAACCGTCGAGGCGTGGGCGAAGACGGCTGCCGCCAGCAGAAGACTGGACCCTAGGATCCAGCCGCGACGACCCCTCTCCAGCCCTTCCCAAAAGAGCAGGACAGCGCAAAGACCCAGAATGAGGGCCAGGATGTAACTCGAGCACGATATCCAGTGAATGGCTCTGAAGTGGGCCACGTTCATCAAGAACAGGAGGCCTGCAGCCAGGCAGATCTCGAGGCTTGCGCCTAGTCTCCTGAACGTAAAAGCGGCGAGCAGACTCGCGATGGCGTGGATCCAGGCCTGGAGCAGATGGTAGCCGGCGGGGACGTTCTCGAAGAGCCTGTAAGCGGCCCAAAGGTAGAGGTTGAAGGTGGGCCTGCCCGGATAGATCCTCTCCGGTGAGACGACGAAGGAAAAGTCATCCTGAGAAACTGCAGCGTCCTGCAGATATTCAGCGTCGTGGCTGAACAGCAGGTGCGTGGAGAGGTCTCCGAAAGAGGCATAGGTGAGCAGCCCCATGAGGACTGCATAGAGGCACCAGGATGAAACATTCTCTCGGAGGCCGAGTATTGAGCCTTGGTTGGTCATATTCCATAGGATCTCACGACAACGGTTTGAGGATCAAAATACGCAGAATCGTTTCGGGTAGACTCAACGCAATTCACTTAGCGTTTGAGCTCCAGCAAGCTCTTGAGACGTGACCTGGCTTCGTCGTTGTCAGGATGGAGAGACAGCGCGTGTCGATACTCCTGAATGGCCAGGTGATATTGGCCTATCCTGGCGTAAGACCGAGCCAGGGCCAGACGGGCAGGCAAAAAATCAGGCGAGAGCTGTAGAGTTTCCCGAAAGTTTTCGGCTGCTTCGCTAAATTCTCCGCGATTAAAGTGGTGAGCACCCAGGTCAAAATGGGCCTCCGGAAAACTCGGATTCAGAGATAGAACACGTCGGAATGCGATGACCGCTTCGTCGACTTTGCCCAGCCTCTGATATGACCGAGCCAAGCCCACCGTGGCTTTCCAGTTGTCAGGTTGAACCCTCAGTAGCATTTGGAAGATCTTCAGGGCTTTGTCCGTTTCCTCAATTTGGTATAGCGCACTCCCCAAATTAAGAAGAGCCGGAGGATGATGGGAGCGATAATCCAAAGCCCTGTTACATAGATGGATTGCTGTTTGATAATCTGTCGTCTCTACATAAAACGCCGCCAGATTACTAAATGCCACCGCCGTATCGTGGCCAAGCTCGTGATCCTGTGAGGACTGTAGCGCTTCCTGAACCCTTTTGTCACCGGCCTCACGATTCTGAGGGTCGTCGCTAAGGTAGGCGGAGACACCTAGAAGCATATTGAGCTCGCGAGATTCAGGGTCTCTTGCCAGGGCAGTCCGAAGAATAGGCTCGACAGATTTTCCCAGAGTAAAGGCGGTGTGCGCCAGGCGTGTGTATGCGTCAGATGGTAAAACGGCAGGAGCTTGTGTAATCGCCCTTTCAAACTGCGTTAACGCAAGCTGCTTGTCTTCTCGGGCAAAATAGGTCCTTCCGGAATGATAAAGAGAGACAGCCTCGGTTTTACCCAGTCCAAAGAAACTGGAAACCAGTATGATTGACACAATGCCTGCGAGAAGCACCCGTGACGCGTTCTTGCTTCTCCTCTTTGCACGAATTGTCAGCGTCTGAATTGCCCAGGCGAAAATGAAGCAGGCGCCTACGGACGAGAGATAAAGATATCGAGATGGTCCAGACGCGTTGCCGAGGATTTGAGATGTGATGAATGGCAGAATAAACGCAACTGACCAGACTGTCCAAAACAAGAGCGAGGAGCCATTACGGACAGCCAGGAATAGAGAACCAGATAGAACAAGAAAACCTGCTGCCAGTTCCCAATAGGTGTACTCTTCGAGGAGAACGAATTCGGGGAGCCAAAAAGCGTTCGTGAAGAGCCTTCCTCCCATCCAGAGCAGGTTGCGGATGACAGCCAGGAGTTCAGGGGCTCGGAGGGTCGCCTCGACCTGAGGGGCGCCCGAATAGACGACCGTCAGCACAACTCCGGAAATGAACGTGGCGGCGAAGAGAGGAAGGCACGCATAGGCAGCACGCCATATCGCCAGCCTTCTTTGTAGAGCCAGAAACAGGCACAGCAGGGCAACAATCGCAGCCGAGGGGTGGGCGCATATTGCGGCCGCCAACACGAGCGCGGCAGCCGGCGTCCACTCACGGCGACCCGTCTCCAATCGGCGGAAGAAGAGCAGGACCGTCCCGAGGCCGAGGATGAGTGCCAGGACGTAGCTCGTCGCAGATATCCAGTGAACCGCGCGGAAGTGCGCCACGTTCATTAGAAAGAGGAGACCACCGATAAGGCTCAGCTCGAAATTCGCACCAAGTCTCCTGAAAGTAAAGGCGACGAGCAGGCTGGCCAGAAAGTGGAGCCAGACTTGAAGGTGATGATAACCGGCGGGGTCTTCCTTGAAGAATTTGTAAGCGGCCCAGAGATAGAGGTTGAAGGTAGGCCTCCCTGGATAGATCCTCTCTGGCGAAACGACGAACCAGAAGTCTCCCTGAGAAACAGCGGCGTCCTGCAGATATTCCTGGTCGTGGGTATGAAACAGATGGGTGGATAGATTGCCGAACGTGGCGAAGGTGAGTATGCCCAGGAGGACCACATAGAGGCACCAGGATAAAGCAGTCTCGCGGATCGCAAACACGTCGTGTTGGGAAATCACGTTCTCTTGGACCTAGGGAAGATTCATTTCTACTTGGCGTTTTTAAACTCTAGGAGGGTTTCTAAATTTGCTCTGGCTTCACCATTGTCGGGCCCTAGGGTAAGCGCATCTCGATATTCAGCGATAGCCTCCTCAATCCTTCCGAGGTTCTCGTAGGCCTGAGCTAGACTCAATCGAGCTTGCCAGTTGTCGGGTTGAAACATCAAGTAGGTTTTGTAGGCCTGAACAGCCTCCTCGAATCTACCCGTTTGTTTTAGTGCGATTGCGAGGGAATGATGAGAAAGACTGTCTTGAGGATTTGCATCGATGGCCCGCGTGTAGAAAGGAATCGCTTCCTCGTCCAATCCCTGCTCAACTAGAATGGTGCTCAGGTTTCTCGCTGACATCCAGGCGATGCCGTCTGGAGGCTGAGCTTTTAGGAGATTCTTAAGGATTTCGATCGCTTTTTGTGGTTCACCAATGTGGTAAAAAGCATTCCCTAGGTTGAAGAGCGCCTTCGGGCTTGTAGGGTCATAGCTCAGGGCTTTCTTGTAGATTTCTATCCCACGGTGATAGTCTTTTGCGTTAAGATAGAATGCTGCAAGATTGTTGAATGCTACTGCAGTATTCAAACGGAGGGACTTGCTATCCCTAGAGGCATTTAGTGCCTCCTCGACCCTTTTTTCACCCGCGTGTCGAACCTGAGGATCCTTAGACAGGAAGGCAGAAACGCCCAGAAGCATGTTGAGATCCGGAGACGCAGGGTCTTCTTCGAGAGCCTTTCTGAGGATGCGCTCAATGGATTTTCCGGTGGCAAAGCTACCCGTTGCGAGTCTAAAATATGCATCAGCAGGCAAAACACGTGGATTACGAGCGATTGCACGCCTCGAAAGTTGCAGGCCTATTTCAGGCTGGTTTTTTTTGTATATATAGATTCCAGACGAAAGATGTAGTGAGATGGCTTCGGTTCTTTGTAACCCCAGTAGACTAAACACCAGCAGTATTCCTACACAGCCTAGTAAAAGGGGTCTCGCGAGGTCGTGCTGCCGCTTCCCCACCCAACCGACAAACGTATGAACTGTCCATGCGAGAATGAATGAAGAACCAAGGGAAGAGAGATAGACATATCTGGATGGCCCAGTAATATGTGGCATTGCCCCTAGTTTCATGAATGGCAACGTCAATGAGATCAACCAGACCGTCCAAAGCAATAACGAACCCCGATTACGTATAGAAAGAAAAATAGACAGAGCCAGGAAGATGAATCCGATTGCGAGTTCCCAGTTGGTGTGTTCGGCCAGAGCCAAGAACTCCGGAAACCAATGAGCGGTTGTGACCAGCCTTCCAGAGAACCAGAACAGGTTACGAATGACATCCACAGGTTGAGAGACAATGGGAACTGTACTCATCTGGTGTTCTTTGGCAAAGACAAGGTTTAGTACCACACCGCATAGCCCTGCTACAGCGAATTGGGGAAGTAGCATATAGATCGCCTTCAATCGCGGCAGCTTCTTCTGCAAACTCAAAATCAGAAAGAATAATGTGACAGCCCCTGTGGAGGCATGCGCGAACATGGCCACTGCCAGGGCCGAGGCTGCGGCAAAGGACCAGCGGTAGTGGCTTGTTTCCAGGCACCGGAAGTATAGCAGCACCGCGACTAACCCGAAGATGAGTGCAAAGATGTAATGCGTTGCAGATATCCAGTGAACGGCGTCGAAGTGGGCCACATTCATCAGAAACAGGAGGCCGCCGACGAGGCTCAGCTCAAAGGTTGCGCCAAGTCTCCTGAAAGTAAGCGCAACGAGCAGGCTGGCCAGAAAGTGGAGCCAGACCTGAAGGTGATGGTAACCGGCGGGATCTTGCCTAAAGAGTTTGTAGGCGGCCCAGAGATACAGGTGTGGATAGCTCCTTTCTGGCGAAACAATAAAGGAAAAGGGCCCCTGCGAAGCAGCAGCGTCCCGCAGAAATTCCTGGTCGTGCGTTGAAAACAGATGGGTAGAGAGATTTCCGAATGCAGCAAAGGTGAGCAGCCCCATCAGGAGTGAATAGATACACCAAGTTGAAATATTCTCTCGGAGGCCGAGTATTGAGCCTTGGATCGTCACGTTCTCCACCTACATATCATTGTCGTTTGCGCTCCAGTAACGCCTCGAGTCTGGATCTGGCTTCCTGGTTGTCTGGACTGATAGACAGAGTTCGCCGATACTCTTCGATCGCTTTTTCGCTCCGACCTATTTCAGCGTAGGAACGAGCAAGGCCAAGAAGGGCGTTCAAATCCTTGGGTTGAAACTGTAAGTATGTCTCGTAAGTCTCAACAGCCTCCTCCAATCTGTCTACTTTTTCTAACGTAATGGCTAGATTATAGTGAGAGAGCGTGTCCTGTGGATTAACTGAGATAACTTTCTTGTAGGAATCGATCGCTTCCTGTCCGTAGTCCTGCTCGGCCAAAATGTCGCTTACCCTTCCCATCCATTGTATGATGAAGTCGTCAGATAGCGGAAGCTCCAAAAGACGCTTGAAGATCGTAGCCGCCTTCTGCTTTTCGCCACTTTTGTAAAGTGCCCTCCCCAGGTTCAATGTGGAGGAAATATGCCCTGGATCATGCTGAATAGCTCGCATAAACAGTTTTGCCGCGGTGGCCATATCTCCTGTACCATAAAAGAATCCTCCCAGATTGTTATAGGCGACCCCAGTTTTAGTAATAAGCAATATGTCCTGATCAGATGCGTTTAGCGCTTCCTCAACTCTCTTATCTCCGGCTAGGCGAATCTGAGGATCATCGTGAAGGAAGGCGGAGACTCCAAGAAGCATGTTGAGTTCCGGAGATGCAGGATCTTCTCGGAGAGCCTTTTGCAGGATTGGCTCAGTGGATTTTCCAATGAAAAAGCTATTCGCTGCGAGTGTAAAATATGCATCAGCAGGCAAGACGCGTGGATTTCGAGCGATTGCACGCTTCAGCAGCTGAAGGCCTACTTCAATTTGCTTTCTTTTATATATATAGGTTCCGGCCGAAATTTCTAGTGAAATGGCTTCGGCTCTTCGTAGTCCCAGCAAACTTGTCCCTACCAATACTCCTAGACAGCCTAGAAAGAGGGGTCGCGTGAGGTTGATCCATCGCTTCCCTACCCAACATACAAGCGTGTGAACTATCCAGCCAAGAATGAATGAAGAACCCAGAGAAGAGAGATAGATATATCTGGATGGTCCAGTTAAATTTGGCCTTATCTCTATACTTATGAATGGCAAAGTCAATGCGATCAACCATGCCGTCCAAAGCAATAGTAAACCGCGGTTACGCATTGAAAGGAAAATAGACAGAGACAGGAGAATGAATCCGATTGCGAGTTCCCAGGCCGTGTATTCCGCCAGATCCAAAGATTCCGGAAGCCAATGAGCGGTTGTGACTAGCCTTCCAGAAAACCAGAACAGGTTACGAATGACATCCACAGGTTGAGAGACATTGAGAACTACACTCATCTGGGGTTCTTTGGGATAGACAAGGATGAGGACCATACCGCATAGCCCTGCGACAGTGAATTGGGGAAGCAGCATATAGATCGCTTTCAATCGCGGCTGTTTCTTGTACAAAGTCAAAATCAGGAAGAACAAGGTTACTGCCGATGTGGAGGCATGCGCGAATATGGCCACTGCCAGTGCTGAGGCTGCGGCAAAGGACCAACGGTAGCGGCTTGTTTCCAGGCACCGGGAGTATAGCAGCACTGCGACTAACCCGAAGATGAGTGCCAAGATGTAATGGGTTGCTGAAATCCAGTGCACGGGGTCGAAGTGGGCCACATTCATCAGAAATAGGAGACCACCGATAAGGCTCAGCTCGAAAGTTGCCCCTAGCCTTCTGAAAGTAAAGGCGACGAGCAGGCTGGCCAGAAAGTGGAGCCAGACTTGAAGCTGGTGATAACCGGCGGGGTCTTCCTTGAAGAATTTGTAAGCGGCCCAGAGATAGAGGTTGAAGGTAGGCCTCCCTGGATAGATCCTCTCTGGCGAAACGAAGAACCAGAAGTCTCCCTGAGAAACAGCGGCGTCCTGCAGATATTCCTGGTCGTGGGTATGAAACAGATGGGTGGATAGATTGCCGAATGCGGCGAAGGTGAGTATGCCCAGGAGGACTGCATAGAGGCACCAGGATGAAAGATTCTCCCTGAGGTCCAATATTGAGTCCTGAGTTTCCAATTCGTTTGGGAGATGGCGTGAGGCGATCGGACGTTGTCCTTCGAGAAGAAGCGCTTAAAAGCCTTCCAAAAGGCTCAGGTCGGCAGTACCGTCAGGCAGGGCAGCGATGCGCTGGACGAGGGCGAGGCGTGCGTTGCGAAGGGTTTCGTCCTCGGACATCACGAGGACGTCGTCGAAGAAGGTGTTGATCGGATTTCGAAGGTCTTCAAGGATTTGACCGAGTGTCTCGATTCGGTCCTCTGCGCGATCCATTCGCTCCTTTGCGGAGTGAAAAGCCTTCCCCAGGTTCTGTGTTGCCTCTTCCTTGTCGGCGCTTGGATCCAGATCGAGTTGCTCAGGCAGATCTTTCACGATCCGTTTGCAGCGGGAGTAGGCGTGGAGCGTCTCCAGCCAGTCCTCGGACTCGACCATTTTCGTGAGGCCTTCGACAATCTGTCGAAGTTCGAACGGATCGTCACAGCCGCCTTCAATCGTCGCTTCGACGACGTCGTGCTTGAACCCCTCGTCTCGCAACTGAACGGCGAGCCGTCTGAGGATAAAATCGAGGGCATCCTGGAGCCGATCCCGATCCTTCTCTACCGGAAGCAGATCAGCCGCGGCCTCGAGACCCTTTTTGAGGGAAAAGCGGCAGCGGTGTCCGATCAGGTTAGCCAGCAACCCGAGCGCGTCTCGCCTGAGTCCGTAAGGATCGGCGGTCGCCCTGGGCTTTATGCCAACGGAGAAGAGCCCGGCGAGGCTGTCGAGACGGTCGGCCACGGACAGCGCAAACCCGGGAAGTGAGGAGGGAAGCACATCCCCGGGAAAGCGCGGGTGGTAGTGGCCTTGTATGGCTTCGGCGACCGGTTCCGGCTCGCCCGAGGCCAGGGCGTAATAGCGTCCCATAACGCCCTGAAGAGAGGTGAGTTCGATCACCATGCTGGTGGCCAGATCGGCCTTGCAGAGCCTGGCAGCGCGCAGGGCCATCTCCTGTTCCTTTTCCGCGAGGCCCAGATCGGATGACAAGGCGGGCACGAGTTTTTCGACGCGGTGTGTCTTATCGAGTACCGATCCCAGATTTTCCTGGAAGGTGAGCGCATCCAGGCTCGGAAGGTAGTCCTCCAGGGGTTTGCGACTATCCTCACGGTAGAAAAACGCCGCGTCGGCGTAGCGTGCCCGAATCACGCCCTCGTTTCCGCGCAGGACGGTTTCCGGGTCGATCGAACGGCCGTTGGCGATCGTGATGAAGTGAGGCAGGAGCCGACTCGTTTTTGAATCGAGGATCGGAAAGTACCGCTGATGTTTGGACATGACCGTAGTCAGAACTTCTTGAGGGAGTTCGAGGTGGGACGCGTCGAAGCTCCCCCTTAGCCCGAACGGCGCCTCGACCAGGTCGGTGACCTCCTCGAGGAGGTCTGGATCCTCAGCGACAACACCACCGACTTCCTCAGCGAGCCTACGCACCTGCGCTTGGATTTTTCTTCGACGGAGGTCACGGTCGACCAGGATACCCTGTTTCTCGGTCACGGACTGGTATTCATCTGCAGATCTGAATTCGATTGCGGGTGTGCCTTCACTTCGAAGGCCGAAACTCGCTCGACCGGCGTCCGCGCGAGCGTAGGTGATCGGGATGACCTGGCTTCCAAAAAGCGCCACAAGCCATCGAATCGGCCTCGGGTAGGAGACGCCGTCCGAATCCCAACGCATCGTCTTGCCAAACTTGAGGTCACCGATGAGCTCGGGCAGAAGGGTGGATAGGATCTCTTGTGTTCTGCGACCCTCGCCCTTCCGCAGAGCGTAGACGCATTCCACTCCCTTTTCGTCTTTGCGTCTCTCGACCTCTTCCGGTCGGACGCCCTGACCACGGCAGAAGCCTTCCAGTGCGCGCGTAGGCGCACCCGATTCATCATACGCAACGTTGACGGTGGGTCCCCTCACCCAGCGTTCCTCGTCCGGCTGTCGGCCGGCCAAACCGGTGACGAGTGCCGAGAGCCTTCTCGGCGTACCCCCGATCTGTATCTTCTCGTATGCCAGTCGTTCCTCATCTAAGCGCCGGGCCAAAAGGGTTCTAAGCTGGTCTGTGCCGCTGCGAACGTCAAAGGCCGGGAGTTCTTCAGAGCCGATTTCCAGAAGAAGGTCGGCGGCATCCAGATCGGGAAGATCTTCGCTCCGCGATTTGGCCTTTTCGGCGTCGGGTTTCTTGCAAAGCAGGGGGAACTCTTTCTCCTTCCGCTGCTCGCCGAACATTTCCGCCGCCTGGCGGGCGAGCTCCCGCATCTCTCCGAAGAAGCGTGCGCGTTCGGTCACGCCGACTGCGCCTCGGGTATCGAGCAGGTTAAAGGCGTGCGAACAGCGCACCACATAGTCGTAGGCGGGCAAGATCTGACCTCGACCCAACGCTTCCCTGGCCTCCTCGGCAAAGAGGGAATACATACTCTGGAGGCGTTCCACGCTGGCTGTGTTGAAGGCGTAGTGACAGTATTCTATCTCCTGCTGTTTGAGCATCTCTCCGTAGGTCACCCGGTCGTTCCACCTGAGTTCCCAGACGTCGCGGACCTCCTGCCGATACATCGCGATTCGCTCCAGGCCGTAGGTGATCTCTACGGCGACCGGGTCGAGTGCCATGCCACCGGCTTGCTGGAAGTAGGTGAATTGGGTGATTTCCATCCCGTCGAGCCAGACCTCCCATCCCAGACCCCACGCCCCAAGTACTGGGGACTCCCAGTTGTCCTCAACGAATCGGATATCGTGGCGGCTGGTGTCGATACCCACGGCCTCCAGGCTTTTCAGGTAGAGCTCCAGGGGGTTACCCGGGTCAGGCTTCAGAATGACCTGGTATTGGAGAAACATCTGCATCCGGTTTGGATTTTCCGCGAATCGTCCGTCGTCTGGACGGAAGGAGGGTTCGACGTAGGCCACGGACCAGGGCTCAGGTCCAATCACCCTCAGAAAAGTGGCGGGGTTCATCGTGCCGGCCCCCAATTTTTCGCTGTAGGGCTGCCAGATAAGACAGCCCTTGGAGGCCCAGAACCGCTCGAGATCAAGTATCAGGTTTTGAAGATTGGGAGACTCAGTCAACTGAAAGTCCAGGAAAAGAGATTGCGTCCCACGGTTCCACCTTGAATCTTGGAACCCTTTGTGTTTTGAGGGGTTGCGTCAGCCATTGGTCGACATTCCCGACGGGCAGAATATACGACTGCCCGTATCCGGTGTCAACAGAGGCTGTTTGTGAAAACGGCGTGTTGGCAGGCATTTCGGCTCAAGTTTCCGCAAGATCTGTCGATAATATTAGATAGGGGGGGAAGGATTTCAAACCTTGGGTACGGCCTATGCCGATCCGAAACGACATCAGGACCGAGGCGCTACTTGCCCAGTTCCGAGCACAACGCGAAGCTGTCCGCGCGGAAGAAAAGAAGGCTCAGGCGAAGTCACAGGAGTCGCCGACTCGCGTGCAGGCTGCGAATGACAGCGTGGAAATATCTCTGTCAGGGCGGCTGAACGTCGAGGCCGTGAACGGAATTCTGAAAGACTCGGTAATGGAGCAGCTAAAGGTGGCATTTTCTGACACAAATATCGACGCGAGCGTGGACGAGGCAGGGGGTTCGAAAAACGACACATCTCCTGAGGCAGCTGCCCGCCGTATCGTGGCGTTTGCGACCGGTTTCCTCGGGGCCTTTGGAGGAAATCAAGCAGGCGGACTTGGTGAGGAGCAGATCGGCGGTCTTCTGTCGGTTGTACGAGGAGCGATCGATGCAGGGTTTCAGAAGGCTCGGGAATTCCTGGAAGGGATCGCCGAGGTAAGCGAGACGATCGACGAAAGCATCGAGCGGACCTTTATTCAGGTAAATGAACTCCTGGATCATTTCCACCAGACTCAGCTCGACATGATCCGTGCACGACGGAATGATGAAGCTGGGGAATCCCCGGGAGGACTCGTTTCATGATGCATGCGGCCTCCATACAGAATCAGATGGCGGCGGGGTTGATCGAGGCGGTGCTCGGACAATCCCTCCAGGCCCAGATGGACCTCGCGACGAAGATGGTGGGCGTTGCGATGTCGATGAAGCTGCAAGCACCGCCCGGCACAGCTGATATGAGCGGACTTGGGGGCGAGGTGGATCTTGTAGGTTAATCACATTTCAGTTTGAAGACCTTTCTTGAGGCAGGACCATTCTGGTCCTGTTTTTTTTGTGCATTCCGGTGATGCGATCCTGAGAAGGTCCGGTGCTTGACAAACCCCGGGTGAGCATTTAGACTTGTGACGATCTGCTATCTACACCTTATAGAGTAAATTGCCTTGTCAACGATAAACAAAGGGAAAACGTTCTTTCTGTGCGGAATCGGGGGGAGCGGTATGAGCGCCCTCGCACAAGTGTTGCGGCATCGTGGCCATACCGTGAGGGGGTCAGACCGAAGTCGAGACCGGGGTGAGAATCGGGACCTCTACGATCGTCTGACTGCCCAGGGGATCCGGCTGTACTCCCAGGATGGATCGGGAGTGGACGAACAGGTGGAGGAGGTCGTCACCTCCACGGCGGTGGAGGATTCGAACCTGGATGTCCGGTCGGCCCTTGCGAAGCGGATCACGATCCGAAGGCGAGCAGAGCTGCTTTCTTCGCTCTTCAACGGAAGGGATGGCGTCGCGGTGGGTGGGACGAGCGGGAAGTCGACGGTCACGGGGATGATAGGACACATACTGAAGGGCGCGGGGAGAGATCCGACGGTGATCAACGGGGGGATGATGTTGGACGCGCAGACATTTCCATACCTGGGGAACGCAGTCTGCGGAGATCCCGACCTCGTGATCATCGAGGCGGATGAAAGCGACGGCACGATCGAGCTCTACGATCCCGCTGTTGCCGTCGTGACGAACATTGCCCTGGATCACAAACCGGTGAATGAGCTCAAGGTCCTCTTCGGTGCGTTTTGCGAGCGGGCACGGGAGGCGTCGGTGATCAACGCCGATTGCGGGGAATCGGCAACGATGCTGGACGTGAACCCGAACGTCGTTACGTTCGGTTTGGAGAGGTCGGACGTGAGGGCAACGAAACTGGAGGCCCTGGCCAATGGAATTCGATTTCGGGTGAATGGGGCGTCCTGTCGGCTACAGGTAGCTGGAAGACACAACGTTTCGAACGCTCTGGCCGCGATTGCTGCCGCCAACCAGCTTGGCGTTTCTCTGGACGCGGCTGCGGACGAGCTGGCAGGATTTCGCGGTATCCGAAGGCGGCTCCAGTTCCTGGGGTAGGCGGGCGGCGTGTCTGTGATCGACGACTTTGCCCACAATCCGGACAAGATCGCAGCATCATTGAACACATTGAAGGCGGTTCCGGGCAGATTGATCGTCCTCTTTCAACCCCACGGGTTCGCTCCTACGCTTTTTCTGAGGGATGGATTGGTCGAAGCGTTCGTGGGGGGCTTGGACGAGGGCGACCTGCTCATAATGCCGGAGATCTTTTATGCCGGAGGGACCGCAGAGCGCAACATTTCGTCCAGCGACCTGGTGGATGCGATCGCCGGTCAGGGATGCTTTTCAGAATTCATTCCCGAGCGGGAAGCGATTGCGGAAAGACTCGAAGCGATCGTGCGGTCCGGAGATCGTGTGGTTGTGATGGGGGCGAGAGACGATACATTGACCGCTTTTGCGTACGGGCTGTTAACTCGCTTTAAAGAGCGCTCTGCAAAGCATGTTGAAGCGGGGGAGGATTCGTGATTCTTCCGCCTCTCTTGCGCCCCGGAGATACTGTGGGAGTGATTGCCCCTTCCGGTCCAGTCGATCGTGAGCGGCTTCTGGATGGGATTTCTTACCTCCAACGGAGGGGTTATGGGGTGCGAGAGGGGGCTTCGCTATATGCGAGAACGCGGTATCTCGCCGGGAGCGACGCAGACCGCGCCGCGGACCTGAATCAGATGCTGGGCGACCGGGAGGTGCGGGCCATCTTCACCGCCCGCGGTGGCTACGGATCTGCCCGCCTTCTCGATCTGGTGGACTACGATCTGGTCCGGGAAGATCCGAAGATTTTTGTAGGATTTAGCGACACGACCGCCCTTCAGCTCGGACTCTACGCCCGGACGGGACTCGTGAGCTATTCAGGCGTTGTGCTTTGCAAGGATGTGGACTCCGACGGACTGGCCGAGCCGACCGAGGCTGCCCTCTGGAATGGCCTCACAGAAGGCCAGCACTCTACCGTAGGGGGGCTGCGGGCGCTGAGGACAGGAAGGGTGGAAGGACCTTTGCTAGGGGGCTGCCTTTCGCTCATGGTCTCCCTGGTGGGGACGCCTTACCTGCCGGATCTGGATGGGTCTGTGCTTTTCCTTGAGGACGTGAACGAACCCCCTTACAGGCTGGACCGCATGTTGTTCCAGCTCCGCATGGCGGGCATATTCGATCGCGTCGGGGGGGTTGTTTTCGGGCAGTTCGAGGAATGCGATGCAGAGGCGAAGGAAGATGGATCTCCGTTGGAGGTCTTCACGGCCTTCGCCGAATCGGTCCCGTGCCCCGTCTACAGCGGGCTTCCATACGGTCACGGTCGGGGTCGCACCGTGTTGCCCGTCGGGCTTCCGGTGATCGTCGAGGAGGCGGGTCGAATGACCTTCAAGGTGAACAGGCCGTCATGAACGGATTCTCAAGGCTGTTTCGCGCGTCGATGTTGATCGCAGCGGCCGGCCTGGGCGGGGTGTCCTGCACTGCCCTCGGTCAGCTCAACCTGCTTTCGACCCAGCAAGAGGTAGAGATCGGCGAGCAGGCCGCCCGCGAGATCGAGCGCTCTCTCCCCATCTACCGAGATCCGATCGTCCAGGGCTACGTGGACAGCCTGGGGCAGGCGCTGGCGCGCCACTCCCGGCGAACGGACATTACCTATCATATCAAGGTGGTGGATACGGACGAGGTGAACGCCTTCGCCGTGCCGGGTGGATGGCTCTACGTGAATCTGGGGTTGATCACGACGGCGGAAAACGAGTCAGAGCTCGCGGGGGTGATGGGCCACGAGATCGGTCACGTTGTGGGTCGACACGGGGCCCGTCAGATTACGAAGCGGTTCGGGCTGGGGGTGCTGATCGAACTGGCGGTCGGCGGAAGCGGGGATCGGACGGTGGCGCGCGACGTGGCCGGGCAGTTCGCGCAGCTGGGTGCCGGACTCACGCTGCTGAAATACGGGCGCGATGCGGAGCTCGAGGCGGATCGGTTTGCCGTGGAGGAGACGTATTCGGCGGGGGTGGATCCGGAGGGGATGGCGACGTTCTTCGAGAAATTACTCGCAGAACAGGAGTCGGAGCAGGAGGATGCAGGCGTCTGGTTCTCCACGCATCCTGCCACGCAGGAGCGGATCGCCAAGGTCCGCGCCGGGATCGCAAAGCTGCCCGCCAAGCCCGGCTTGAAGATGGATTCTGATCGATTTCAGTTCATCAAGGCCCGTATTGCGAAGCGAGAAGCGGGCCGAAAGCGGCGGACCCCACGCCGGGGCAATTGATTCGAGTCCGCCGCCCGGTGGGCTCTTTTTTTTGGGGAGATCTCCTTGGTCTTGAACCGGAGGATGTTTCGGCAGAAGGGCGTCAGAACTGCCTTGCTGCTCGTGGTGTTCGTGGGTTTGCTCGGCGCCGGGCTGGCCGGGTTCTGGACCCTGTTCGGGTTGGATTGGGCTCGTGGCCGGATTGTGGGAGGGTTGCAGGAGGCCTTTGAGAGACCTGTGGAAATCACAGGGCTACAGGTTCGGGTATATACAAATGTAAAGGTCTCGATTCAAGAGCTCAAGATTATGGAAGACGAAATCCCTGGTTCAGCTCCCTTCCTTCTGGCAGAGCAGGCCGAGATATCGATGGGGACCTGGGAGATGATTCGGGGAGAGCCTGGTGATGCATCGGCGCGAGTAGATGCGTTGGTCATTGGCGGAGTGACCTATCGCCACGTTCTGGGGAAGGCGAGGCTGACAGAAAAGCGCATCGTGGTCAAGGATTTGATGGCCGAAGTTTGTGGTGGGGCCCTGTCGGGCGAGATCGAGGTCGGTCGGCGCAGGGGGGATCAGAACGGCCGCGTGCCGATCCAGGCTACATTTCAGGGCGACAGTCTGGACGTCAACTGCGTGGTAGAAGAGGGTCTGGATTGGGCCGTGCCGATTTTTGGGCGGATGGAGGTTCTTGTGTCCGTATCCGGGTCGCCGGACTCAACCGGACTGGAAGTACGTGGTCAGCTACGAATGCGCGAGGGGGAGATCACAAATTGGCACATCCTGGAAACGCTGGCATCGGAGGTGCCGCAGGCGGGTTTTGTGGATTTCAGAGGGATTCCACTACACGACTTGCGCGCTTCCTTCAGACTGACAGGCGAGAAAATGGTTCTGGATGACCTGCACGTACGCGCGGCGGGCATCCCGTGCCGGTTGAGAGGATCGACCGGGGTCCAGGGGGATCTAGACTATGTCTTAGATGCGGAAATTCCGATTTCCGAAGTGAACATCGGGGGCTTGAGTCTCGGACGCACGTTCGGGGCCTTGTTCGGGACCGAGGTGATTCCGGTGAGCGTCCAGATTACGGGATCTAGCAGTGATCCGAAGATCGTATTGAGACCAAGAGGTGGATGATCGTGGAGGGGTGTTCAGGTTGGGGAAGGGTCCAGGGATTCCCCGAGCGGAATGATCATGGTGAAGTTGCTTCCCTCTCCTGGACGGCTGTCCAGCGTGATCGTCCCGCCGTGCATGCGGGCGAGGCTGCGTGCCAGGGGAAGCCCCAGGCCTGTGCCCTCTTCCGATCGACCGATGGCTGTCCGCCCCTGTTCGAACAGGTTGAAGATACGCTCGCGGTCGGCCTGTGAGATTCCTGGGCCGGTGTCGCCGACTGTGATGTGGAGCCAGCCGTCTGCGATCGTATCGGCCATTTCAGGTTCCAACACACCGGCAGGCAGCGCGGGTTCGGGGAGGATCTCCGTCTTTATCTGAATCTGCCCCACTTCCTGGGTGAACTTGACCGCATTGTCGATCAGCAGGGAAAGAATTTTTCGACAGGTTTCCGGGTCAGCGGTTATGGTACGATCCGGCTTTGGTGAGGCGAGTTGGACCGTGAGGTTTCTCGTCTCCATCGCACCTTTGAAGGCCTCGAGGCTCCTTTCCAGGAACTCCGAAAGCGCGAAGCGGATCGGACTGATCCGGTCGTGGCCGCTCTTGAGTATAGAGAATTGGAGGATGTCTTCAAACATGGTGAGGAGTCTCGTTGCTGCCGACTGAATATTCTGAAGGTAGCGATCCTGTTTCTCAGTAAGGCCTTCGAGTGTATCCTGGAGGATTTGTACGAACCCCAGGATGTGCCCCAGCGGAGTTCGGAATTCGTGTGACATGGCACTGATGAACTCCGATTTGATCCGGTTCGCCTCTTCCAGGCTCCGAATGAGCGCACGATTTTCAAGGGTAAGCTTGCGGTGTTCGGCCCCCTTCCGGAGCGTCTGAATCAGCCTATCCGCGTCGACCGGCTTGGTCAGGTAGTCGTAAGCATCGAGCCGAAGCGCCTCCACGGCGCTGTTCAAATCTCCGTATCCCGTCAAGATAATGACAACCGTGTCGGGAGCAGTGTTCCTGGCCGCTTTGATCAATTCCAGTCCGCTCATCCCCGGCATTCGGAGGTCCACGACCATAAGGTCCGGCTTATGAATCGCGAGCCGGCCCAAGGCAGCCTCGCCACTCTCCTCCTGGAAAATTTCGAATCCAGCGGCCCTCAGCGTCTCTCCCAGGGTCATGAGGATATTCGTTTCGTCATCTACGAGGAGGACTTCGGTGGGCATCACGGGCCTTCGGTGATAGGGGTTGATCTGGGCGGAACAAAGTTGTGCTCAGAGATGGGAATCAATTCTGGAGGGACCCCAGGACCTGAAAGTAGCTTGGAAACGTCTTCTCTACACAGCTTGGGTCCCGAATCACGATGCCAGGCGCGACAAGTCCAACCAGCGCCAGGCTCATGGCCATCCGGTGGTCGTCGTAAGTTGCCAACTCTGTGGGGGTGATTCGGTCCACAGGGTGGACGGTGAGGCCATCGGGTCGTACGTCCACTCGTGCACCCAGTTTCTGCAATTCAGTCGACAGGGCTGCAATCCTGTCTGTTTCTTTGATTCGCAGGTTGGCCACGTTGCGTACGCAGACGGGACTTGATGCGAAGGGAGCGATTGCGCAAAGGGTCGGGACCGTGTCGGGCATGAGGTTCAGATCGATATCTATTCCTGAAAGTTCCCGAGGTCCGCGGACTTCGGTGCCATCTGAGGTTTGGGAAACCGTGCATCCCATCTTCTCCAGGATACCGACGAATCCGACGTCGCCCTGTGCAGAGCTTTCCGTCAGGCCGAGTACCTTGACGCGGCCTCCCGTGAGCGCGGCAGCGGCGAAGAAGTAAGACGCGTTCGAGGCATCCGGTTCGACGACGTAGCTCGTTGGAGCATAATGCTGCCCGGAAACGACCTTGAACTGCTCGTAGCTGTCGTTGCGAACCTGGACACCGAATTCCTGCATGGTGTCCAGGGTGATGTCTATGTAGGGTCGAGAGGTGAGATTTCCCTCGACTTGAATCTCCACATCGTTTTGGGCATAGGGTGCGGCGAGGAGGATTGCGGATAGGTACTGGCTGCTCCAAGAGCCGACGATGGAAGTTTGGCCTCCCTTTATTCCTGAAGCGTGTATGACGACGGGGGGGCAGCCGTTTCCGGCTTTGCTGTGGACTTCAACACCGAGGGGTCGTAAAGCATCGATCAGGTCCTGGATCGGTCGCTGCCTCATCCTCGGAACCCCATCCAACGTGTAGGTGCCCCGGCCAAGGCCGAGGGCTGCAGTGAGAAAACGCGCGGCTGTCCCCGAGTTTCCGATGAAGAGATCGCCCCGTGAAGCCGGAATGCGTCCGCCGGTCCCTTCAACCGAGAATGTCGGGCCTTCGGACTGGACGTCGATGTTCAGGGCTCTCAGGGCCTCGGCCATGAAGTGCGTGTCTTCACTTTGAAGCGCCCCGGAGATTTGGGATTTTCCGTCGGCGAGCGCCGCGACGATGAGTGCACGATTCGTGTAACTCTTTGAGCCGGGGACGGCGACATCGGCGTCTGCGGGGCCTCGAAGAGGCTGAATCTCGAGTCTGTCTGACATCGTTTCAAAGGTAAACCAAAGGGTAGGGGAGTTCAAGGCAATTCAGCAGGAGGACTTATAATCCGGAGTTGTAGGGAAAGACAGCTGAGTTGCTGCGAAGTTGGAGGAATGAGGAGAAGAAGCGCGAGGGCTGGGGGATCGGAGTAATGGAGAGCTGGAGGAATAGAAACAGAAGCCAAGACATTGCCGGGCTTCTGCCGAGTCGTCCACCGCTCCAACACTCCAGAATCGGAGAGTCAAAAGCGGTCCAGAAGGGGCAATAAAAAGACCCCTCCGGCGTCGGTCACCTCATGGGTTCCTACAGACCGGAGGGGGCTCGACCAATCGGTACCACTCAGAGTCGGGTGGAATTTTAGCAACCGCCGTACCAACCTTTCCGATTGGATGTAGAAGCTTGTTTTTGTGAGGCTTGAGTGGCATAGAGGGGCTGGGGGGGCAAGCGCGAAGAAAACGGAAAGTTTTTCTCGCCATTGGACAGCTCTCCGCACTGGGTTTGAGGTCTGTCGCAGGATATTGGGTACCTCCGTCAATGAACGCTCCAGCAGTTGTGGCAGCAACCGATGAAAAAATATTTTCCGAACCGTTGGTTATTTCGAGCCTTATCTTTCGCTGCCAATCTGTCGCTTGACTTCGGGGAACACAACAGATTAAATTAGAAAATCTCCGGTTGTGCCTTCATCTTGGGCTTCGCCGCTCTCCCTCCTTATCAAATTCCCCAGATCTCTCCTGAATTGTAACCTTCCGCCCGATTCGCCTTCGGGCTCAATGGACCGCCTGATCCACCAAGAGGGTCTTTCTGATGGCAGAGTTCGTCCATCTCCACAGCCATACGATGTATAGCCTGCTTGACGGCGGTTGTCGAATCCACGACATCGCCGATCTGGCCGCAGAGGAGGGTATGCCGGCTGTCGCGATCACGGATCACGGCAATCTTTTCGGGGCGATAGAGTTCTACAATCAAATGCGGCGGGTCGGCGTGAAGCCGATTATCGGCTGCGAGGTCTACTGCGCGATCGAGGGCCGATTTTCCCGGCAGGCGGCCCGCGGCATCCAGAGCGGCGCGAACCACCTCGTGCTGCTTGCCAAGAACGCGACCGGCTTCAAGAACCTCGTCAGACTGGTCTCCTCGGGCTATTTAGAAGGGTTTTATTATTCGCCTAGGCTGGACAAGAGCTTGTTGAAGGAGCATGCCGATGGGCTGATCTGTCTCTCGGCCTGCCTGAGCGGCGAGATCCCGCATTTGATCGAGCGGGAAGGGATCAAGGTCGCCCGGAAGGCCGTGGAGTGGTATCAGGAATGCTTCGGAACGGACTACTATCTGGAGATCCAGCGGCACGGGATCGATCGAGAGGAGAAAGTCAACGCAGGCCTCCAGCAACTTCACAAGGAGATGTCCGTCCCTCTGGTCGCCACGAACGATTCACACTTCCTGAAGGCCGATGGACATGACTCGCACGCCATTCTCGTGGCCATTCAAACCGGGAAGACGCTAAATGATCCGGATCTCATGTGCTACCCGAAGGAGATCTACTTCAAGTCCGCGAATGAAATGCAAACGCTTTTCGAGGATCTGCCGAACGCCCTGGAGACCACTCTCGAGATAGCAGAAAAATGCGATCTGGAGCTTGAGTTCGGGAAGGCCCACATGCCCGTATTTCCGTTGCCCGAGGGGCGTTCGGATCCGGGTGAATACCTCAGCGTTCTCGCCTGGGAAGGGCTCGAAAGGCGATATGAACGGATCGATGATAGACTTAAGAAGCGGATCGACTATGAATTAGATGTCATCAAGAACATGGGTTATTCAGACTACTTTCTCATTGTCTGGGATTACGTTCGTTTTGCAAAAGAGAGTGGTATTTCGGTGGGGCCGGGTCGTGGCTCTGGTGCGGGCAGTTTAGTTGCTTACGTTTTAGAGATTACCGACGTCGACCCGATTAGATACAACCTTCTGTTCGAACGCATGCTGCATCCGGAGCGGATCGATCGACCTGACTTCGACATCGACTTCTCAGATAAAGATCGGGACCGGGTAATCAGGTATGTTAGCCAGAAGTACGGTGAGAAGAACGTCTGCCAGGTCATTACTTTCGGGACGATGGGGGCCAAGGCCGCCATCCGAGACGTCGGCCGCGTGCTGGACATGCCTTTTCCGGAGGTGGACCGCATCGCGAAGCTCGTCCCGAACGAATTGAAGATCACGCTTGACAAGGCCATCGACCAGGTTCCCGAGCTGAAGGAAATGGCCGAATCCCCGGATGAGAAGGGGAATCTCCTGAGGCACGCTCGCAACCTCGAGGGCCTGGCCCGGCACGCATCGGTT
Source organism: Candidatus Latescibacterota bacterium (assembly GCA_965248435.1). Classification (GTDB taxonomy): domain Bacteria; phylum Latescibacterota; class UBA2968; order UBA2968; genus CBDFJH01. Next base: position 1,928,826 of record OZ252100.1, on the reverse strand, counting down.
CACGCGGCGGCTGTGATCGTCGCGCCGAGCGAGCTCACGGACTATGTCCCTCTCTATCGGGCACCGAAGGATGGCAAGGTGACCTCCCAATATGACGGACCCACCTGTTCGGATCTTGGGTTGTTAAAAATGGATTTTCTGGGGCTGAAGGAGCTGAGTCTGGCTGACGAAGCGGTCGAACAAATCTGCAAACATACTCCGGGCTTCGATCTTAGAAAAATCCCCGAGGACGATCGGGAGACGTTTGACCTGTTCAGCCGCGGCGACACGGTAGGCGTATTCCAGTTCGAAAGCCCGGGAATGAGGGAGTACCTCAAACAGCTCAAGCCCGACACGATCGAAGACCTGATGGCGATGAACGCTCTGTATCGTCCCGGACCCATGGAATACATTCCAAAGTTCATCGCGCGGAAACAAGGCAAGGAGGAAGTCGCTTACGACCATCCAAGTCTGGAACCACTCCTTTCAGAAACCTACGGAGTCATGGTCTACCAAGAGCAAGTTATGGAGATCCTGCAGGCCCTTGCCGGGTTTACACTAGCTCGGGCCGACGTCATCCGCGTCGCCATGGCAAAGAAGAAGCCTGAGGAGATGAAGGAACATCGGGATGGCTTTATTCAGGGGTGTCTGTCCAATGGGCACGACAGGAAGATGGCTGAGAAGATCTTCGCTGATATCGATGTCTTTTCCGGATATGCGTTCAATAAATCACACGCAGCAGCCTACGCCGTCGTGGCCTATCAAAACGCGTACCTAAAGGCCCATTACCCGAAGGAATACATGGCGGCGAGTCTGAATGGGGAAATCGGAAACATCGATAGAATCGTGACCGTGATCGAGGCGTGTCGTCGGATGGGGATGGAGGTGCTGCCGCCGGACGTGAACGAGAGTTATGCCAACTTTGTGGCCTCGGGTTCAGGGCTTCGGATGGGCATGGCCGCCTTGCGCAACGTCGGAAGGAGTGCTGTAGACAGCATCGTTGCGGCGCGAGAGGAGGGCGAGCCCTTTGAGTCCCTCTTTGATTTTTGTGAGCGGATCGACATGCGCAGTGTGAACCGCCGCGCGATTGAAGGCTTGATCTGTGCGGGTGCCTTCGAGACCCTGGAGGGTAACCGGGCGCGTCTGCTGGCGGGACTTGATCGTGCACTGGAGGTGGCCCTGGCCGCCCAGGTCGACCGGCACCGGCGTCAAATCACACTTTTCGAGACGGAGGGGATGCAGGCCCAGGCCGAGATCGTGAACAATCAGATCTTACCGGAAGTAGCAGAGTGGAGCGTAAAAGAACAGCTGGCGCGGGAAAAGGAGATGATCGGGTTTTACCTTTCCGGGCATCCGATGGAGCGCTACGAGAAGGATCTACTCTACCTCGGCACCAAACCCTTAAAGGAGTTGGAAGGGCTTTCCGATGGGGCGAAAGTCAGGCTGGGTGGCATAATAGTAGAAGTGAAGTCCCATATCGACCGGAACGGAAGGCCCATGGCTTTTGTCACCGTAGAAGATCTGGAAGACTCGATCGACGTCGTGGTCTTTCCGGATGTCTACTCGCGGCTCGCAGACAAGCTTGTTACGGATGAAGTCGTTGTGTGTGACGGGAGGATTTCCATCCGCAATGGAAGAACTTCCATCCAGCTGGAAGACGCGATGTCGATTGAACATGCCCGGGAAACGTTTTCCGGTTCGGTCAACTTGATGGTTGGCCGGGAAGACCTCTCAGAAGAGCGCCTCGAGGCGTTGAAGCACCTTCTGAGGCAGCATCAAGGGTCGGGTTCCTTCTATCTACACCTGAATCTGAGAAAAGATCGAAGGACGATCATCCGGCCGCGTCAGATGTCTGTCGTGCCTTCTGAGCGCTTGATTTCTGAGATCGTGGAGTTGACCGGGGGGCAGGTCTGGGTTTCGGCTGAAAACGGAAAGAGTAGAAAAACCAGGAGAGTGGAGGCGGCCTGAGGGGCTGGAAGGAAAGAAGAGCGTTTTTCGCAGGGGCCTGACTGCATCGCAGTCGGGCTTCTTTAGTAGTACTCGTGACGGCGGGCGTAGATGTTCAGAAGAAACCCAACCAAGGTCATGTTCGTAACCAGTGGAGACCCTCCGTAACTCAGGAAGGGTAGAGGCAACCCGGTTACCGGCATTACCCCGATTGTCATCCCGATGTTTACGAAGACGTGGAAGACGAGGATCGAAGCCAGGCCGACTGAAACGAGGCTCGAGAAACGGCTTTTCGTGAGCGTTGCGATCTTTATGGCCCTCCAGATGACGAAAAAGAAGAGGGCCAGAAGCGATATCGCACCGATAAACCCGAATTCCTCGCCGACGACGGAGAAGATGAAGTCAGTATGCTGTTCGGGCAAGAAGGCAAGTTTGGTCTGGGTTCCCTGAAGGAATCCCTTCCCGCTGAGGCCGCCGGACCCGATGGCAACGCGAGACTGGATCACCTGATAACCGGCACCGAGTTTATCCATGCCGGGGTTCAGGAACGTAAGGATGCGCCGCTGCTGGTAATCGTGCAGCTTGTTGTCCCAGATATAGGGTGCGCCTACAGCCACGGTGAGATTGACGACGAGCAGAGTGACTGTGGCCCAGAGGTGCGGGCGTACAAGAAATAAGATCAAAGCGATAAGAATGATCAGGATTCCGAGCGCAAGAGAATGAAAGGCGCAGATCAGGCTGAGGGCCGGGGAGATGATGAAGAAAAGGTTTACCGGAGACAATCCCGCCCAGTAGAACATCGGCAAAAGGATCGCGCAGAAGACCAACGAGGTACCGAGATCGGGCTGTTTGTAGACGAGGATCGCCGGCAGGAGGACGAGCCCGAGCGGCGCGAGAAAAGAACGCACTCGCGTCAGATTCAGGTTGCGCCGAGACAGGTATCGCGCAAGCGCAAGAACCGTTGCGATCTTTGCCAGCTCCGATGGTTGGACATAGACGGGACCGAGATCGAACCATCGACGGTCGCCGAATTCCAGGACGAGGACCAGGAGGAGGATCGCGATGCCGTAAATGATGTAAGCGAATGCGTAATAGAACTTGAGTGGGATGGTTACCGTAAGAACGAGGGCGAAGAGGGCAATCATCGCCCAGGCGATCTGCTTCTGGTAGACCCTTCCTGCGGTTCCGAGGTCCCAGTCGTAAGTCGCGCTGTAGATCGTCACGATTCCAAGGGTGACCGCTGTCAGCACGGGTAGCAGGAGGAGGAGATCGAGATCGCGTTGGATGTAGCGGGGTAGATTCATGTCAGGACTATCTCGAAATGGGTTTTTGTTCGGCGGGTTGCGCGGTGTTTACTGAGAGACTCGGCGCCCCGGCCTGTTGGATCCCATCCTGCGCGTCATCATCCCATCTCTGTGCGACGGTAATCTCGGAATCCAGGTCCGGGGCGACTGATCGAAAATAGAGTTCCAGAATCTTCCGTGTGATGGGTGCCGCCACTTCACCTCCCTGCCCCCCATTCTCCACCAGAACGACAATCACGATCTGCGGATCGTCGACGGGGGCCAAGGCCAAAAACCAGGCATGATCCTCTCCGTGCGAGTTTTGCGCCGTACCGGTCTTTCCAGCCACGTCCGAATGCTCGACGCGGGCCAGCCTGCCTGTACCCATGTGGTGATGCACCACATCGTAGAGCATACTTCTGATCTGCTTCAGTGTATTTTCCGAAACCTGAACAGGTTCGGGGGGATGCTTTCCTGTCTCCGCCATGAGAGTGTGCGGGCGTTGAAGCGTGCCTACGGCCAGCGCGCCCGCGTATCTTGCGAGCTGAACGGGAGTTGCCAGCATTTCTCCTTGTCCGATCGCAAGGTTCAGCATGAATCCTTCGACCCATTGGCCAAATCGTTTTTCGTAGTATTTTCGATCTGTCGGGACGAGGCCCGCGGCCTCTCCATCTCCGCCCGCAGCAATGTCCAACCCGGTCGGCCGCCCGAATCCGAACGCCCTGGCATACCGGCTCCAGTTGGTGATACCCACCTCCAGCCCCAGGTGATAAAAGAAGGTATCACACGACTGCACGAGCGCCTGCCGCAGTGTAAGCTTTCCGTGACCTGAGGCCTGATGACACCTGATGACGCGGTCTCCATAGGTCAGTTCGCCTTCACACGGGGCGTACTTGGGCTCGTCCGGATGAAGCAGCCCCATCTCCAGGGCGGCGATGGCGGGGACCATCTTGAGGATCGAACCAGGTGGATACTCGCCCTGGAGACTCCGGTTGAGAAGGGGTTTGTTGGGGTCGGACTGGAGCGCTGCCCATTCCTCAGGGTCTCGAATCGAACGGGGGTGGAATCCAGGTTTGCTGACGAGCGCAAGGAGTTGGCCGTTTCGGGGGTCCATCGCCACGATGCTTCCGCCGAGGCTGTCGTGCAACGCCTGTTCGGCAGCCAGCTGGAGGCGCCAGTCTATCGTGAGCGTAATGTCCTTTCCGGGAACCGGGGCGCCCGTCTTGTCCGGAAAGCTCCCCACCTCGCGACCCCAGGCATTGACTTCTATGTACTTTATGCCATCCTGACCCCTCAGCATGGCTTCACAGAGACGTTCTACTCCTCGTTTTCCCATCTGATCGTCATAGCTGTAGCCGAGCGGCGCCACCTGCCGATATTCGTCAGGATCGATCAAACCCACGTAACCGAGGATGTGAGGGGCCAGGGGGAACCGGCCGTTGAACGAAGGGTAACCCCTTCTGGATTCGACTTGAATGGCCACGCCGGGAAGATCGTAGAGGTCCTCTTCAATGAGCGAGACCGTTACAAAGCCGACATCTCGTTTCAGTTTTACGGGCTCGTAGAAATGCCGCTTCTTGGAATAGAGCCTCTTTCGGATGAGGGACTCGGGCAGGTCGATCGCTTCGCCGAGCCGAGAAACGACTCGGTCACGGATGGAAGGTTCGGTGTTTCGCAGAAGTCGAGGAGGGATGATGGAAATCGTGTATGATGGGCGATTGTCAACAAGGATGATTCCGTTACGGTCCCTTACCATCCCACGGCTGGCCTCTATGGGGACCGGCCGCATAGTGTTCTTCTCAGACTGGATACGATAGTGCTCCCAGTCTGCAATCTGCAGCAAGTAGAGCCTTATACAGAGGACTCCGAAGAGGATCAGTAATGCTCCGAGGAGGCAGCGCGAGCGGGACTCGCGCGCGCCGTTAGCCATAAAGCCTTCGAGCATCTAAGTAGATTCCTTCCTCGAACCGAATCGAGAGCAACAAGGAAAGGCAGAGGCCTGCTATGGCCGTGTAGAAGGCGGTGCCGATTCCCGAAACAAGAAAGAGATGGATAAACCCCTGCGTCTTGGGAAATGTGTAGAGTGCAAAGTAGATCAGATCGTGAAAAAGTGTAGCAACAAAGAACAACAGCGTCTGCACCCGGAAATCTTCTGCCACGACGCCAATATGGCTATATCCAACGAGAAAACCGACGAGGCTGTTGCATAGCGAATTGATGCCCATCGCCCCGGGGTCATAGACGTCGAGCAGGAATCCCGAGGCAAAGCCGAAGATCGTCCCTTCGATTTGACCCTCGGTGATCCCTATGTAGACGAGAACCAGGAGGACGATATCGGGTTTGATGCCGGCGACGGCAATCTTATCCACCCAGGTCGTTTGCAGCAACAGCGCCAGCAAGATCAAGAGAGCATTTCGGATGATTCTCATTTGCTCAGTCGATTTTCGGTTCCCGCTGCCCGTATACTTCTAATACTTGCTCCTGCCCGGAGCCTGGATGGATCCCGGATCTCATTCCACTTCTTGAGGTCTTTGACACTCGTCCCGAACGCTCGGGCAATCTCCCAGAGCGTGTCTCCGCGCCTCACTGTATAGAGATGTTCACCTTCGTCCTTCGAATGGCGGTTCGCCATCGCAAAGGCGTATCGGGGGCGCCAAATGGTCAGTTTCTTTCCAGGATGAATCGTGTGAGTGCGCACAAGCCCGTTCCAGGCTTGAAGCTGTTCCATTGTAACGCCACGATCGCGAGCGATTTCCCAGAGTGTGTCCCCTTCCTGAATCTCGTATGTGACATTGAAGTGACTGGCCTGACTCGGAGGGTCCCCCACCTCGCTACCTGTATTCGCGATTTCTTGAGCGCGCGAGTAGCGCTCAGGTCGGATGGGGATCTTGAGCCTACTGCCGGCCCGGAGCCGTCGGGGGTTGCGGATCCTGTTCGCTTCAAGGAGGGCCCTTGTGCTGACCCTCAAGCGCGTTGCAATCCCGGAAGCCGTGTCCCCGTGGCGAACGAGGTAATCTACCATCTGTACCTTTTGGCTCGAGGGGACCTTCGCATAGTTTTGCATAAAGGTTTCGGTCGCACCTTTGGGGACCCTCAGCGAATAGGTGCCCCTGCGACCGAGTGGAGGCGTGTAGCCCCACCGAAGTTCGGGGTTCAAGCGGCTCATTTCTTTGTGGGTCGTCAGCGCACACTCCGAGGCGACTTTCAGGTCTACACATTCGGATACGGGGACCACATCGTATGTTACTGGAGTCTCGTAGTCTATGTCCACAAAGCCGAACCATTCCGGGTCCTGGGAGATGATCATGGCCGCCATGAAGCGAGGCACGTGCATTTCTGTCTCTTTTGGCAGCCCTTTCAATTTCCAGAAATCACGGGTTCCAGATTTTTCGAGGATTCGCTGCAGCCGTCCCTGTCCGCAATTGTACGCTGCGACCACCAGCCGCCAGTCTCCGAAAAGGCCGCGAAGGTTTTGCAGATGGCGCGCTGCCGCACGCGTGGACTTCTCCGGGTCGCGGCGCTCGTCTACCCAGGTGTTGCGACGAAGGCCATAGAGGACCGCTGTGCGGGGAACAAACTGCCAGACGCCTGCCGCCCTGGCCCTGGAATAAGCCCGAGGATTGAAGCCGCTTTCGACCATCGCCTTGTAGGCGAGATCCAGGGGGAGGCCCTCTTCCCAGAAGATCTGTCGGATCATGGGAAGGTAAGCGCTGGAGCGAGACAGCCAGCGTGCAAAGACCTTTCGCCCGATGGTCCTGAAGTAGTGGATGCTTTCGACAACCTCAGGTACATAGTCGATCGGGACGTCGGAGGTGCCTGCTAGCCTCCGAATGATGAACTCTTCGAAGAAGGGATGTTGGTCGAGTTGTGAGGAAAGCGATGATGGCAGGGCGAGCAGAAGATGGGCGAGGGGCGAATCCGGCTCTACGGGCAGGGTCTGGGGGATCAGGTCGTGGTAGAGTTCCAGTGCGACGCGCAGCACGCCCCCCAGGCGATGCGATGAAGTCTCGGCTTCTTCCGCGTCGGAAACGACTTCGGTCAGGAGGGTAGCGGCGCTATCGAGCGAGGCCCTCGCATCGAGCCGTCGGCCTTCCTGTAGACTGGTGAATGACTGCCTGAGGAGATGATCGATCTGTCCCAGAGGATGGAAAGGTGCATCGGGGCCTTCGGAAGCACTATCGGCCGGAGCATCGGTCGCGGATTTGGCAGACGCCGGCACCGCGGTTTTCGGTCGAGGTGCTTTGGAACCGAACGTCGCACAGCCGGCGAGGCTCATGACCCAAAGCAGACAGACAATACGGAATGGGGGAGTTCTCATAATCTTCACCCGGTCGTTCAGGGGAGAACACGTCTCCATAGAAAGCTTCTCCGCGTGGGAGAGGAGATTTACTTTCCTGGGAGACGGTTATTCCGGGGAAACCAAGATCTGCGTCCTTGCAGAAAAGGCCGCGTCGTATCCTTTTTCTTTGACTTTCTTTACGAGTGCTTCGGCTTCTTTACGCGTACGGAGATTTCCGACCCGAACTTTGAAATATGGAGCCTCGAGTACAAGGTATACGTCGTCTCTTCCCAACTGTTCTCTGGCTTCGGTTTGAACCCCTTCCGCGGCAAGCTGGCTTTTGGCAGAAAAGATCTGCACGCGAAAACCCAGGGCCGTTTCGGGTCGTCGCACGACAGGTGAACGCGCGGCCACTTCGATCTGTGCTCGAACGATGAACGCCTCCGGAAATCCTCCGTTCTTGGCCTGCTCACGGATCTTTTTGGCGTCGGGGGCATTCCGGCAATCTCCCAGGTGGATCTTGTAGAGTAGCGTGTCTTCGTCATAATTGGTGTAGGCCGAAGTTTTGAACTTTCGTTCGGCTTCCTTTCGGACTCCCTCGGCCCTCACGCCGTCAAGGACTGCCGCAATCTGAACTCGGTATCCCGATGCCATCTCCCTGGACAGAGAGAGAGGGGGCGTTCGTCCTGGCAAAGGAGCCTTGCCGGACGGTGTTGTCGGCTGCAGCAGGAAGTCATCATCATCGAGCGTTATGGGGTCGAATTCTTCCCTTGCGGAAGTCAGCGGTGAGATGACTTCCCGGCGTGTACCCGAACACCCAGCCGGAAAAGAGAAAAGCCAAACCAGCAAGAGCGCCCAAACGCCTCGCGACCTCATTCCGCGACCGAGCTGGGACAACGGTGTAAATCTCCGTAAGCGTCTGTATATTAAAGAAGAAATGGACAGGGCGTATATTTTAAGGCACAAGAATCTTTTTGTCAACAACTTTCTATCCATGTCATAGATAAATCAATAACTTAGTAACAAGCGACCTGATGGAAGGGTCGAAGTAGCGCCCGATCCAGGACACCTGTTTCGGGCGTGCCCTCGTCGGACCGCGAAAAGGGTTCTGACCACCTCGTTTTGATTTCGAATGACGGCAGAATTTGCCATATCTTTACGGCGGACGGCCAGATGAATCGGGTGGTCTTTTTGAGTGGTCCGTGGTCTGCGGTCGGAGAAGGGGCCCATGCCGGAATTGCCTGATATCACTGCATATCTCGAGGCTTTGAAGCGAAAGGTCCAGGGCAGTGTCATCGAGGGCATCGAAATACGGAGCCCGTTTCTCCTTCGCTCAGTGGACCCTGGATTGGAGGAAGCCCGGGGCAAAAACGTGCTGAGTTTCCGGAGGTTTGGAAAGCGGATCGTATGGCAGATAGAGAATGACATTTTTTTTATCTTTCATCTCATGATTGCAGGGCGTTTCCACTGGAGAAAAGTCGGGGTCCGGCCGAAAAGCAAATCTGACCTCGGCGCGTTCCACTTCCCGGATGGCACGCTGATGTTGACTGAGGCCGGCTCCAAGAAGCGGGCCTCCCTGTACCTGGTGCGGGGCGAGGAAGACCTTGCGGTCCACGATCCTGGGGGATTAGAGGTGCTGGATTGCGACCTTGCCGCGTTTCGGGAGGCATTGTTGCGCGAGAATCACACCGTAAAGCGCGCGCTTACAGACCCCCGACTGTTCAGTGGGATCGGAAACGCCTATTCAGATGAAATCCTGCACGCAGCCAGACTCTCGCCCGTAAAGTGGACGAGCCGACTTAGCGAGGATGAGATCACGAGGCTCTACGAGTCTACGCGATCGACACTCCTTTTTTGGATCGATCGTCTGCGCACTGAGAGCGAAACCTCCTTCCCGGAAAAGGTGACGGCTTTTCGAGAAGGTATGGCCGCTCACGGTCGTTTTGGCGAGCCCTGCCCAACGTGCAAGGGGTCGATCCAACGGATTGCCTTCGCGGGGCACGAAACGAATTACTGTCCGGACTGTCAGACGGGTGGAAAGCTCCTGGCGGATCGACGCCTTTCACGGCTTCTGAGGGGTGATTGGCCGCGAACGATCGAGGAGCTTGAATCGCGGCAGGGTGGCAGCTGAAGCGATTCTCGTTGACAATGAGGTGTCTTGCCCTCGACACGGAGGAAACGATGAACGATCGTACGACAATGGACCACATCTTCCACAGGACGTTTAAGGAGAACTGGAGAAAGATTTCTCACGGGGAAGGTGTCTATCTGTTTGACACGGAAGGAAGACGCTACCTGGATGCTTGTGCGGGCGTTCACGTTGTGAGTATCGGACACGGCGTAAAAGAGATTGCAGATGTGATGCGAGACCAGGCCAGTAAGGTCAGCTTTACCTACACGCGCTTCCTGAACCAGCCTCAGATCGACCTGGCAGAGAAGGTGTCTGACCTGGCCCCGGATGGCCTGACCCGGGCGTTCTTCGTCTCCGGAGGATCCGAGGCGACAGAGGCCGCGATGAAGATCGCGCGCAAGTATCATCTGGAAACAGGTAATCCCGGAAAATACAGGGTGATTTCTCGCTGGCAGGGCTGGCACGGAAACACGATCGGTGCGCTCTCCATGTCCGGTCGCACGGCGTGGCGGAAGGACTATTCCCCCTACCTGTTGGATTTTCCCCATATTCCAGCGCCTTATTGTTATCGATGTCCGTATGGACAGGACTATCCCGATTGCCATCTCGCCTGCGCCGAAGAGCTCGAGCGGGTGATCCATCAGGAAGGACCTGAGACCGTTTCGGCCTTTATCTGCGAGCCGATTCTGGGCACGTCCGCCGCCGGGGTGACCCCTCCACCAGACTATTACCCCAAGATTCGAGAGATCTGTGATCGGTACAACGTTCTGATGATCGCAGACGAGGTGGTGACCGGTTTCGGGAGGACCGGCCTGAACTTCGGGATAGATCATTGGGACATCGCGCCGGATATCGTTGCGACCGGAAAGGGACTGAGCAGCGGGTATACGCCGATCGCGGCAACGATCACGAACGAGAAGATCTATGAAGCGGTTTCTAGGAGTCCAACCGGGTTCACGCACGGCCATACGTATGGTGGGAACCCCCTTTCGTGCGCGATCGCGCTCGCCGTACAAGACTATGTGGAGAGACACGATCTGGTTTCTCGGTGCGCGGCAGTGGGCGAACTGATGCTCGAAAAATTGCTGCCGTTAAAGGCACTGCCGATTGTAGGAGAGGTTCGCGGAAAGGGGCTACTCATTGGGATCGAGTTCGTTGCAGACAAAGACACAAGGACGCCGTTTGATCCTGCTAAAGGCGTGACCTCGATGGTCGTGGATCGAGCGTTCGAACAAGGGGTTCTGGTCATGCCAGGTGCCCCGGGTCTGGTTGATGGTGTTCGCGGAGACCACATCGCGATCAGTCCGCCGTTTACGATTACCGAGACCGAAGTCGACAGGGTTGTCGATATCTTACAGAAAACGATTTCAGAAGTTTCGGCCGATTTGGGGTATTGACAATCGATGCTGCTTCAGAGATCGATTCGTCTCAATACAACTAGGGGAGAAAGATGAAATTCGGCGCACACGAGTCGATCGCGGGAGGCGTATACAACGCCATCACTCGGGGGCAGACTGCCACCTGCGATATGATTCAGATGTTCAACAAGTCGAACAACCAGTGGCGGGCCAAAAAACTCGCGAGCGAAGACGTCGAGCGATTTTTCGCCACGATTGAAGAGACCGGAATCGGTGTTGCCTGTTCGCACGCGAGCTATCTGATCAACATCGCATCTCCTGACGAAGCGCTGAACAAGAAGTCCCGCGGATCGCTGAAGGAAGAAATGGAGCGCTGCAATCTCCTGAAAATTCCAAACCTGGTGTTCCATCCCGGGGCACACGTCGGCTCAGGGGAGGAAGCCGGGATGGATCGAATCGTCTCGAACATCAACGCCATGTTCGAGGAACTTTCGGACAACTCTGTCACGCTCTGCCTGGAAGCTACAGCAGGTCAGGGGAGCGTGCTGGGCAATACCTTCGAACAGTTGGCATACATGATCGACCGGGTGGAAAACGATTCACAGATCGGCGTATGTATAGACACCTGCCATATCTTCGCGGCGGGATATCCGATTACCGATTCGGCGGATTACAAAAAGACGATGAAGCAGTTCGATCAGACGGTTGGGTTGGACAGGCTCAAGGTGATGCACCTGAATGACAGCAAACGGCCGTTCGGGTCCCGCAAGGATCGGCACGAACATATCGGCAAAGGCGAAATCGGCATCGAGGCGTTCAGAAATGTAGTGAACGACTCCAAACTGAAGAACGTCCCGATGGTCATCGAAACACCGAAGGAGGAGGACCTGGCAGAGGACCAGGAAAACTTGAAGCTATTGAGATCGTTGGTGAAAAAAATGTAGGCTATGGGTATTCTCTGAACGAGTCATGAAAATCATATTGATTGGATACCGAGCGGCCGGAAAGACGACCCTGGGCAAGCTTCTGTCCCAGCGATTGGGGTGGCCCTACCTGGATGTGGATCGTGGAATCGAGAAAAGGAGCGGGAAGACAATCACGGAGCTATTCCAGGAGAAGGGGGACGCTCATTACAGGGATGTAGAGAGTCAGATCGTGCGGGAAATGTGTAACGAAGATGAGTGCGTGATCGCATTTGGAGCGGGTTCTCTGATGCGGGAAGAGAATCAGACGACCGCGTGGACGGATTCACTTATCGTGTATCTGCGGGCACCTGTAGAGGAATTGTGGCGACGGATAGAGGCCGACCCCGGGAGTTCGGATACGCGTCCAAATCTTTCGCAAGGGGGGATTGAGGAAGTGATCGAGATGCTCGGCAAGCGAGAGCCCGTCTACAAGGCGTTTGCCGACCTCATCCTGGATGCGACGCTCCCTCCAGAGCAACTGGCCGATGAAGCGACCGCCGCCTATACGTCGAAGTTGAAACGGGATTCAAATCCATAGGCGAAGACTCTAATCGATAATGAAGGGACCCTGACTGAAGGAAGAAAACTTCCATACATGAAATATGACTTGCCTGCTGGAAGTGCGCTGATATATTAGCTTGAACCGGATCAGTGGATCGAACGTGATCACAATTTATGCTTAAGGAGGTGGCGTATGGACCGAAGGGATTTCCTGTCAGCAAGTGCTTTGGCGGCGGGCAGCATCGTGACAGGCGGATTTGGACCTGTCCCTATGGCTGCCGCCAAAGAGGGTGAACAAGCTGCTCCCGCATCCTACGAGTTGCCTCCGTTGCCCTACGCTTACGATGCGCTTGAACCGCATATCGACAAGAAGACGATGACGATTCACCACGACAAACATCACGCGGGGTACACTCGTGGGCTGAATAAAACCCTCAGCGCGCTAGACGCCGCCCGAACGTCCGGCGAATTTGGTAACATTCAGCAGCTGAGTCGTGCGCTCGCCTTTCATATGGGGGGCTACATCAACCATTCCATATTCTGGAAGAACATGGCGCCCCCTGGAGGCGGGGGTGGGGGAAAGCCGTCGGGTGACCTGGCGAAGGCCATTGCGCGTGATTTTGGAGGATTCGCACCGTTCGCAAAGCACTTCAGCATGGCTGCGACGAAGGTGGAAGGGGGTGGATGGGGTGTGCTGGGTTGGAATCCTTACCTGGGTCGGCTTCTTGTGGTGACGATGATGAATCAACAGGACCTGATCGGTACAGGCGTCATTCCTCTCTTGATGTTGGACGTTTGGGAACACGCCTATTACATCCAGTACCAGAACAGGCGGGGGGATTATGTGAAGGCTTGGTGGAACGTCGTTAACTGGAAGGATGTCACCGAGAGGTACGAACACGCCCATTCCGTCAAGGTTTGAAATCTTCCCATTGATGATGAGAAAAGGTGCCGGAATTTTCCGGCCCTTTTTTTATAGCCACACTTCTTGGATCGATCGATGACACTGCTTCTGCTGAGGCACGGTGAGAGCGAGTCGAATGTGGGCCGCATCTACGCGGGCTCCAGAGTAGACCTACCGTTGACCGAGGCCGGGATCCAGCAGGCCAGACTCCAGGCGAGCGCACTGCAGGGAATTCGGGTCGACACGATCGTTTCGAGTCCACTGCGCAGGGCCAGGGAGACGGCCGAGACGGTCAGCGGCCGCATCGGTATTGAACCCGCATTCAATTCGGCCCTGCGAGAGGTCGATGTGGGCCTTCTGGAAGGGACGGACCAGGATGAATCGACGTTCAGGACGCGGCACGACCGCGTTGTTCAGAAGTGGGAACAGGGCGAACATCATGCTTCATTTCCGGAAGGCGAGTCGCTGGAGGTAATCGAAGGCCGACTTCGAGGATTTCTTGAATCGCTCGAAAGGCGAGAAGCGGCACAGACCGTGCTCGTGGTTGGACATTGCATGCTCTTCATGGCTGCGATCTGGCTGTTCTGCGAAAACCGTGGACCGACATTCGAGCACGGCCATATGGGTCGTGGTCATCTATCTATCGTCAAGGGCGCAGGAGACTCGTTTCGTCTGCACGCGTTTAACCTCTCTCCAGAGCAGTCGGGCGAGAAACTTGCCGACCTGATCGCTTGAAGGTATGACCCTTGACCATTTTCATCGGAGATCTACACGGGTGCTGCGCCGAAATGGAGGCACTGCTGGCGAAATGTGAATTTTCGGAGGGGAGAGACCGCCTTCTCCTCACGGGTGATGCCTTTACGAAAGGTCCGGATCCTCTGGGTGTCTGGAGGCTTCTGAAGCGAACGGGCGCTGAGATGGTTTTGGGCAACCACGACGCTCGGCTGATAGAACGGTTGAGAGCGTCGGTTTCGAGCCAATCGCCTCAAAGCATTGGATCTGGAGAAGAATCGATCCTGTCGCAACTGCGTGAGGTGGCTGAGGAGGTCCTGGCGTGGCTTGAAAACCTCCCCCTCTGGATCGAAGGAAGAGCGTTTGATCTGGTACACGCGGGCGTGAATCCCGATAAGGGCATCAAGAGAACTGAAAGAGAGGAATTCCTGGCGATCCGAACCTGGCCCCCCACTGGAGACATAACCGGCCCGAGATGGCATGATGCTTACCGACCTGGAGAAAAGGTCTTGATCTTCGGTCACGATGCCCCTCGCGGCCTTGTGATCAAACGACACGACGATGGTCGGCCCTACTTGATCGGTCTGGATACCGGGTGCGTGTATGGCAGGCAATTGACGGCTTACGCGTTAGAGGAAGATCGTATGTATCAGGTTGAGAGCCAGCAGCCCAGGATAGCGGATTGGGGCCGGAATTCAGGAGTCGATCATAGACCCGACCGGCTCGATGTAACGGCGATCGTGGTTAACTGGAATTCCGGTGAGATGCTTCAGAGATGTGTTCGGGCCCTTTTGGCCGATCGCGGGAAACTCGAGATGAACGTCGTGGTCGTGGACAACGGGTCGGAGGACGGGAGTGTGGAGAGGCTGGATCCCCTTCCGAAAGAGGTTCAAGTGATTCGTGCAGGAGAAAACCTTGGCTTCGGAGCGGGCGTCAACCGGGGCCTTGAAGCATCAGCGGGACCCTTTGTTGCCGTTCTGAACCCGGACGTGATCTTGAAACCGGGTGCCCTCTATGCGATGGTCAGGTTTCTGGCGTCGGAAGCGACGGCTGGGACGGTCGGACCCACGCTCTACGACGGTCGTGGCCGAGTCAGAAGGTCGTGCGGATCGCGTCCGAATCTTGTTGGTGAGATTTGCCGTAAATTCTTGTTGCATACTGTTTTTCCTTTGTTTAAATTCACGCGCCGGCGCCCCAAAAGCCTAGACGAAACTGGATGGGTAACTGGGGCGTGTTTCGTTTCCAGGCGCACCGCACTCGAGAACGTAAACGGGATGGATGATCGATTCTTCATGTACTATGAGGACGTGGATCTCTGTCTTCGGATGAAGGAGGCCGGGTGGGGAGTGTTCTACCAACCGGAAGCAGCAGGGGTACACACAGGTGGATGGAGCTCAAGACAGGTCTTTGAAGAGATGCTGATGGCGAGCGAAGCGAGCTACGACTATTTCGTAGAGAAACATCTGGGCAACGGAGCGGCAACTCTACTTGCCGGACTGAGGCCGATGGAGATGGTGCTCAGGTTGGGCCTTTGGAGTGTGGTCTATCTCCTGTCTGATGAACGACGCGATGAGGCCGGAGCAAGGCTGCGTGCATATCGCCGGATGCTGGCCCAGGGTGGACGGCGGATTTCGTCCGCTGTGGAGAATGTAAGATGATTCCCATTTTCCGGCCGTGGTTTGGCGAAGAGGAGGTCGAGGCCGTCCGGGAGGTGCTTCTGTCAGGATGGGTCGGCCCGGGACCCAAGGCGGAAGAATTCGAGCGCCGGTTCGCTAAATACGTGGGCACGAAGCACGCCATCGCCGTGAACTCCTGTTCTGCAGCCCTCTTTCTCGCGTTGAAGGTCCTGAACGTAGCCGGCAGGGAAGTGGTTACGACCCCGCTGACGTTCGTTTCGACCAATCATGCGATCCTTCAAAACGGCGCCAAACCGGTGTTCTGCGACATCGACCCGGAGACACTAAACATCGATGCTGAGTCGGTGGCGGATCTGATTTCCGAACAGACCGCCGCGATTCTCGTGATGCATTACGGTGGTCACCCGTGTGAGATGGATACCATCCTGGGGGCCGCCGGCAAACACGGCATCCCGGTGATCGAGGACGCAGCACACGCGTGTGGGGCGAGTTACAAAGGACGGATGGCAGGGAGTATCGGGACGATCGGCTGCTTCAGTTTCCACGCGATCAAGAACCTGTCGACAGGCGATGGCGGTATGCTTACGACGAACGACCCCGCTGTGGCGGAACGACTCAGACAGCTGCGCTGGATGGGAATCGGTCAGGATACCTGGGAACGGTATGAAAGGAAGCGAAGCAGCCGCCCCTGGGACTATGACGTGTCGGAGGCCGGCTATAAATTCCAGATGAATGATCTAAATGCGGCCATCGGGCTCGTGCAGCTTGCGAAGCTGGAATCGGGCAACGCCCAGAGACGGGAGATCGCCCTGCAGTATGGGAAGGGCTTTTCTGACCTTCCGTGGTTTCAGGTACCGGTGGAGCGGCCTCACGTCAAGAGTTCTTTCCACGCCTATGTCGGAAAGGCGGAGGATCGAGACGGACTGATCGTACACCTGGCCGACCGTGGGATCGCTTCCAACGTCTACTACAAGCCCAACCACTTCTACTCTATCTACGCGCCTTTCCGGCGTCCTCTGCCGATTACAGAGTCCGTTTGGACAAACTTGGTCACACTGCCTCTTTTTCCGAGCATGTCCGAAGGTGAAATCGGGCAGGTGATAGAGGCGGTAGAGGGGTTCAGCCCGAACGGCAGAGACACGACTTCGGGGATCTGATGGAGGTCCTCCTGGAAGACCTGGTCGGGTCGGGTCCCTTCCCGGTCTTCGTTGCTTCATGTGCAGTGGCCCTGTGTCTCACTCCCATCCTACGCACGCTGGTCCTTCGGACCCCACGCTTTCGGCCTCACCCTGCTGGAGCCGCATCCATTCCCTCCTTCGGCGGCCTAGCGATTCTGACCGCCGCGATTCTGTTCTTTCCCTCCTCGCTTCCGACAGGTTTGATCGTTGGCGCAGCTGGGATGGCGCTTGTCGGCTTTCTTGACGACCTCCGCGCCCTGAGCCCCTATCGCAAACTCATCCTGCAGGCTACAGTGATCGCAGTCGCACTCTCCCTCGGATTGCGAGCGAGGGTCTTTGGGTTCGATGTGGCCGACGCGTTACTCACCGGCGTATGGCTCCTGTTGATCTGCAATGCCTTCAACGTCCTCGACATGATGGACGGTCTGGCTGCCGGCGTCGGGGTGATTGCCTCGCTTTGTCTGGCCGTTCTGGCCCTGGTTGCAGGCCAGCCGGAGCTGAGCCTGGTGGGCGCATCGTTGGCCGGAGGGCTCGCAGGATTTCTGGTTTACAATTATCAGCCGGCCAGGATCTACATGGGGGATACCGGGAGTCTCTTCTCAGGGTTTGTCCTTGGGGGTCTTGCAGCTGAGTTGACACGTGTGTTCCCCTCGCCCCAGGGGCAGCTCGGCCCACTCCTCGTGCTCGGCATTCCCTGCTTCGAGGCTGGGTTCGTGTCCCTGGCCCGCTTTAAGCGCGGGAAGTCTATCCTTGCCGCAAGTCCTGATCACGTCGCCGATCAGCTCAGGAAGTCCGGGCGCTCCATCCGGGCAACGGTCACAAGGATCTATCTGGCTTGCGGAATCCTTGGGGGGCTGGGTCTGCTGGGGGCGTTCGGTTCGGCCGAGGTCAGCGGAGGGATCTTCTTTGCGGCCATCCTTGCGGGTGTTGTTTCCGGGACGCATCTCTTGGGGGTAGACGGAGGGAGGAGGCGAAGCGCAAGCCAGGTGGATGCGAGTATCTTTTCAAAGAATTGGGCCGTGCATCGCGTGATGCGCAGGACGATGGAGGGACTGACGCACGAGGCCTCTGGGGCGCTGCTGGACATAGGATGCGGCGGGATGCCCTACAAGGAGATTTTCGGCTCGAAGGTCAACCGCTACGTGGGTGTGGACCGGGATCGAAGTCGCACCCCCGTGCGAGGGATTGATGCGTGTGGGGATGCCCTTGCCCTTCCCATTCGAGGGCAGGCCTTTGAGACGGTCATTTGCAGCCAGGTCTTGGAACATTTGCCCGAGCCCGATCGGGCGATGGCGGAGATCACACGAGTCTTGAAGCCAGGCGGTCTCCTCATCCTGACCGCTCCACACATCTGGGGCATTCACGAAGAACCGAACGATTATTATCGTTATACGGGTTACGGCCTGCGATACCTGGCCAACAAGGCTGGACTTGACGTGATCGAGGTGCGCGCCATGGCCGGATACTGGATGACCGCGGGATCGCGCTTCTGCTACTATCTGGAACACTTCGAGCGCGGACCGTTTATCCTTCCCGTCCGGGTTTGTTATCTGCTCGTGCAGGTGAGTGCACTGTTGCTGGATCGCCTTCACCGGGTCGAGAGTGACGCCTGGAACTACCTAATGTTGGCTCGCAAGCGGATATAAAATTTGTGGCGCTCTCACGCCTCGGGGCCGTGAGGCCCTTCGAGCTTGGTCGGGCGGATATGGGGCAGGTCGTTCCCGGTTTCTCGCTCCAGCCTCGCCAAAATGCCCAGAAATGCCGCGTGCCAGAAGATCAACCGGTTGCCCATCATCGTGTTGTCGGCCATACCGTAAACCAGCATTGCTCCGTATACTGCAAAAAACGAGGCGCAGAACAGACGCACGCTGGGGTCTGCCGTTCGCTGGAAGGTCCTGTAGGCCATCTGCAGGCCCTTCAGGAAGATCCACAGGAAGGCCAACAGACCCAAGACCCCCATGCGTAGCAGAATGGTCAGGTAGACGTTGTCCACTTCACCGGTCGTAAGCATAAAACTCTGAAGAGGGTCGGTCACCAGATAGGTCACGGTCGCCCCGTGCCCGCCGCCCAGAAGTGGTCGTTCCCAGATTTCTTCCATTGCAATCCCGTAGGACATCAGCCGTCCCACAATCGAATGGTCCTGCTCGTAGTCCACCACGCGCGCCAGCCGCGCAAAGGCCATCTCTCCCACACCTGCGCGGGTCACCGTTTGAAAGAGGTAGCCCATCCCCACAACCAGGCAGGGCAGAAGTACCAGAATCAGAATCTTCAGACTCCGCTTAAATGCTGTCTGCCGATCGCGGAAGGTCAGAAATCCCAGGAGGAAAAGCCCCGCCGCTAAGGCAATCCACATCCCTCGGCCTACGGTCAGCACAAGCGCCAGACCGATCGGGATCAGCGCGATCGTGGCCAACACCCGCAGGCGAAGTGAAGGATCGAACAGTAACGTTGCGCCAATCACGAGCACGCCGATGGGCATCATCAGACCCTCCATTCGGGCGACCCGATAAAAGGAGCCTGAGATCGAAATATCTACGATGTCCAAGAACTCGGCGAGATACTCAAGTCCTACAACGGCAGAGGATATCGTCAGTAACGTGAGGAAGATTCGGCATTTCCGAGTATCAAAGTAACCCGCGACCACAAAGAATAGTGCAAAGTAGAGCGGGTAGCGGACATCTCGGAGCATCTGCGAAGTAGATTGGCCATAATACTGTCCTAAACCCACAGAGAAGACCAAAAGAAAAAGAAAAATCAAGACGGGTCGGTCGAGACGACTGTGATGCCGCCACGCGAGCTGCCCTTCCTGGAGCCACGAGATCAGGCCCGTACAGAGCACTACAGCAAATAGCCCTTCATAGAACTTGAAATTGAAGGGCAGCAACAGATAGTCGTCGAAAAACTGCGAGGGCACCACGGCAGAAATCACGCACAGATAGAGCAGGGAGAGTGTGGGGGACGCAAGCAGTGCGACGATCGAAAGCAGGACCAGCATGACGATGAGCGGCCCAAGCTCGGTCTTCAAAAAGGGCAACACGATCAACGCCGCGTGCACGACGCAGACGACGGTGAGCAGCCGTCTGTTGTCGGGTTCTATCCACCTTCTCTCAGCAAGCGCAGCCATCTGCCTCATCCCTTTGCTCAAGCCGATCTTTCATCAAATGCCATCCCGGGGCAGGTCTCAAGAGGTCCAAAAAAGCGCACAGGTCAGGCTTGGAAAACGTGATCAGATTCTGAAAACCGACTCGCCTAGATCGACTACAAAACCAGTTTGCTGAGGGGGGTGCATCAGACACCCACCTCATCGCCACGTGCGGATTGCCCTCATCGATCTGCCCGGACGGGGATCGACGGGTGTCAAGCCGTGGTTTTCTTGCCTTGGATTCCTGACTATGGGTCAGTATTTTCTGCACCTTGTGCAAAACCGAGCCGGATCGATCGAAAGTGCTTGGTCTAAGACCCGCAGGGGTCCAATGTTCCCCAATATACACTCGATCGCTGGTTTGTCCATGAACAGAATGTTCCCAACGCTAGACAAAACAACATGAAAAGGCGAAGGGCGAACCATTCTAACCATTTCTCCATCCCTGCGGATTCACTATATTGGGGTGGAGCTGACGCGCTTCAATATTTCTCCTAGGCATTTGCCGAAACCAGGTTCCTGTTTGATGAATGGCGACTCGCAAGGCACCGAGTCCGATCGAGACCCATCAGGCCCTACATTTGAGGCTGAGGGCCTGAGGCGCTCTGCCGTCGCAGGTGTGAGGTGGACGGGCGGATCCGCTGGTGTGACGAGCGGCCTCCAATTGATCCAGCTCTCCCTACTCGCTCACTTGCTGAACCCGGCGGACTTCGGAATAATGAGCATGGCCATGGTCGTCATCGGCGTGGCTCAGGCCTTTTCGGATGTTGGCGTCAGCAATGCGGTGGTTCAGCGTCTCGACGCGACTCCGAGTGAACTTTCGGGCCTCTACTGGTTGAACATCTCGTCTGGCTTGGTTGTCTTTGTCTTTGTCGTAGCGTGCTCTCCGCTGATAGGCCGCGCGTATGGCGAGCCCGGTTTGATTGACGTGATGATTTGGGTCGCAATGACTCTTGCGATTACGCCGATTGGACACCAGTTTCAGATGTTGATGCAGCGAGAGCTGCAGTTTGACCGGATCGCGGGAATAGAAATCGCTTCCGTGACATTGGCTGCCGTGATCTCTGTCCTGGCCGCCCTTAGAGGTCAAGGTGTCTTCTCACTGGTTTGGGGGCAGTTGGCGTCGGCGGCGCTCAAGTCGCTCTGCTACGCAGGTTTCGGCTGGAGGCGATGGCCCCCGGTACAGCGCTTTCAACTGCGTGATCTGAAGAGCTACCTGGGGTTTGGGCTCTATCAGATGGGAGAAAGGAGTATCAACTCGCTTTCCGCGAACGTGGACTATGTTATGATCGGGAGGTTTCTCGGACCCCAGATCCTTGGCGTTTATACGATAGCCTACCGTTTTGTGATGATTCCACTTCAGAGGTTGAATCCCATCGTCACGCGCGTGGCCTTCCCGGTCTTTACCCGGCGTCAGGGGGACGATGCCGCACTGCAGAGGGGCTATCTGGAGATGGTCAAGATTCTGGCCGTCTTCCTGCTACCGATTCTGATCGGTATGGGCATTACGGCCCCACTGTTCGTCCCGATTGCCCTCGGGGAAGGTTGGGGACAGACCGTCGTCCTGATTCAGGTCCTCGTTTTCGTCGGGCTCTTCAAGGTCCTGGGAAATCCGATCGGCTCCATCTTACTCGCAAAGGGGAGGGTGGACATCGGGTTCAAACTCAACATCCTCGTGCTTTTGGTCAACGCGCTCATTTTCTGGTTCTTGGTGGAGCGTGGTGTTTTGGTGATTTCCGTAAGTTACGGAGTCCTGTCTTTCGTGTATCTCATCATCGGGGTATTCATCTTGCGGTCGCTTATTGGCCTCCGGCAGACTGCGTTTGTAAAGACACTCCTGAGGCCGAGTGTGATGGCTGCCGGGTCGGGGGCCCTTTCTCTTGCGGCTTTAGTATTCTTGAGAGATCTCTTTTCGGGTGCCCTCCCTACGCTTGGGGCCGTATGGATACTGGGGGGAGCTGTATATTTCCTGATGGGAGCCTTGATGGATAAGCGCTTCCTGCTCGAGTTATGGAATCTTGTGGTGAACAGGAGTCCTGAGGTCAAGCCGTGCCAGGACTCGTAGGGTTTGTCCACCCGGAAATTGACCGGGAGATGGGTCAGAGGACCTTGAAGCAGATGCGAGACCTCATCACGCACCGGGCTTCTTATAAGCAGGATGAGTTGTTTTGCGGGGGACCTGTCTACGCCTCCCGAACTCACCTTGACGCGATTCAGCGGGCGCACCAGCCCTTTCACCAGGATGGTACTTATGTCTGGCTGGATGGAGAATTCTTCAACCGCGACGAGCTGGGCTTACAAGGGGGGGAAGATCCGCAAGTCCTGTCTGAGCTCTACAAAGAGGTGGCTGATTTGCCTGCCCTAAAACGGATCGATGGTATTTTTTCCGCCGTCATCTACGATTCCAGAAGGCATGTTGTCCATCTTGTGACGGATCGTTTCGGCTTGCGGCACCTCTACTGGACGGTTCACGAAGGCGGATTATTCTGGACCTCCGAAGTCAAAGCTGTACTCGCGCTGCCTGGCTTTCGTGTAAAGATTGACCGAAGGGCCGTTGACCAGTTCTTCGGTCCCGGATACCTCCTCGAGGACCGAACCTGGTTCGAGGGGGTACAGCTGCTTTCATCAGGGACGGTTCTGACGTGGGACATCAAGGAGGGGTCCCTCCA
The DNA here is from genome assembly GCA_965248435.1 of Candidatus Latescibacterota bacterium. Classification (GTDB taxonomy): domain Bacteria; phylum Latescibacterota; class UBA2968; order UBA2968; genus CBDFJH01. Next base: position 1,906,121 of record OZ252100.1, on the reverse strand, counting down.
AACAAGGCGTTATTGGTGGTGGGATGAGATCCGTAAGCGGAAGGATTTGACGTTGCGGGATGCGGCAGAGGAGATGGGGAGGCTGTTTCGAAATGCGGTCGAACGGCGCTGTGACTCGAACGAAGGCATCGGTGTGACGCTGAGCGGCGGCCTGGACTCGCGGGCGATCCTGGCAGCGATTCCGGCCCGCGCAGAGCCGATCCAGGCGGTGACGTTCGGAAAGTCCGGCTGCGACGACATTCGAATCGCCCGGTTAGCCGCAAAAACTAAAGGGTCAGCCCATCACGTTGTGACAATCGATGCCGAGAACTGGTTCTCGGACAGGCCAAAAGGGGTCTGGTGGACGGATGGACAACTTAATCTGATGCACATGCACGGGATCGAGGCTTTGGACAGTGTCGAGCGTCCCAAGATCAATCTGCACGGATTTCTGGGGGATGTGGTCATGGGCGGGAGTTATGTGAAAGAGAGGGGGGATCTAGAAGGCCTTCAGTCGTCCGAACTGGTGGCGAAGCAGATGGCCTGCGAGCCCGATCACATCGAGAATTGGGAAGACTACAAGTCTTTGGACAGCGCCGAGTACTACCTGATTCAGAATCGGGGCCGTCGATTCATTTCTGGCGGAACACGTATGTGCGCGACTTCGATCGAACAGCGGAAACCTTTTTTCGATAACGAACTGATCGAATTCTTGTTCAGCCTTCCTGGCTTTCTCAGGTTCCGCAGTTGTCTGTATAACGAGATGCTGTTGCACACGTTTCCGAGCTATTTTAAGACCATACCGTGGAGAGATACCGGGGTACCGATCGGATGGCCTCGTGGTTTGGCTTGGGCGGCAGTTCAATCCAGAAAAGTCAAAACGCGTTTCATCTCGCCGGGTTGTGTCGGTGTTGCAGACTATCCGATATGGCTTCGTCAGGATCCCGCCCGATCTTTTTCGAACAACCTGCTCCGGAATTCAGAGGCGATCTATCCCGATTACATTCCAAGGGAGCGTGTTGAGGCCGACTGGGAAAGCCATCTAAGCGGTGCCGACCACGCTGATGCTGTTTGCCGATACCTGACGTTCGAAATCTGGCTGCAGCAGGTCTTCGAGGGACGATACCGCGCCTATCAGCAGAATTGAAAGGGCGCTGAATGATGAGAGGGCAAGATGAAAAGAGGGGCAAGCGGGAATAACAGAGCGGGATCTGTTTCCGCGGCTGTCGTGGGCGCCGTCCTACTTTTGATCACCGTGTCTGGCTTCGGAGCACTCAAGGCGAATGTTCAGGCCGATGTGGACTTCGATGACAACGGGGAAGTAGGGTTTGATGACTTCGTTCTGTTTGCCCTGGCGTTTGGTTCGAGTGAATCGCGATTCGATTTGGACAACAGCGGTCTTGTGGACTTCATCGATTTCGTGATGTTCACGAGGCTGTTCGCGGAAGTGGGGTCTATCTCGAAGCGGATGATCCTGATTCCAGAGGGAGGTTTTTGGATGGGATCCGACAACGGCGAGCAGCAGGTTGGGCCCAGACACTCCGTCAACCTGGACGCATTCTACGTGGACGAGTTCGAGGTGACCGTTCAAGACTATGAGGCGTGCGTTGAAGCCGGACCGTGCGAGGAGCCGGCCGTCGGACAGCGCTGCAACTGGAACAAAGATGACCGTGGGGATCATCCGATAAACTGTGTAAGCTGGGATGATGCCTTTCAGTACTGCGATTGGAGGGGAAAACGTTTGCCGACGGAGGCGGAGTGGGAAAAGGCCGCAGGAGGGACGGATGGAAGGGTCTACCCCTGGGGCAACACCGGCCCAAATTGTGAGGTGGGCGTACTCGCGTGGGGTTCCCTGGGCTGTGGGCGCCAGGGCACGTGGCCGGTGGGATCCAAGGCCCCCGGTGCCAGCCCGTACGGCGTGATGGATGTGGCCGGAAATGTCTGGGAATGGGTTGCAGACTGGCACGATAGGGCCTACTATGCCACCAGCCCATCTCGGAACCCTGTGAACGTGACTCCGGGAGAGTATAAGGTTCTTAGAGGCGATTCTTGGTACTATTCTCTCCCGCAGGTTGCCTCACAGGTCAAAAACCGATACCGGTTCAAACCGCGACGTTGGTATCCGTACATCGGATTCAGGTGTGTGAGATCAAGTCACAATCCTCTTGAGTCGCTAGACGGCACCTCAGGTATCGACGATGGGACCCGTGATCTCAGGGATTGGATGGACAAAAACCGAGCAGCCCTGGCGGCGGAAGGGGATTCTGACTTTGCAGCGAGCCCGGTAGAAAGGGAAATGGTCAAGATCCCCGAAGGCGAGTTCATTATGGGCTCCAATCAAGGGGACAGCGATGAGTTCCCCATTCACAACGTTTATCTGGATGCGTTCTACGTGGACAAGTATGAGGTGACTGCCGACCAATACAGGGCGTGCGTGGATGCGGGTGCCTGCGAAGAGGCTTATCAGGGTACTGAGGCCTTTCAGCACGACATCGAGGGCACGTACTGTAATTGGGGACGATCCGACCGAGGGGACCATCCGATCAACTGCGTGAGTTGGAACGATGCGAACGATTACTGCACGTGGGCAGGGAAGCGCCTTCCCACAGAAGCCGAATGGGAAAAAGCAGCTCGCGGTCCGGATGGGAGGCGCTATCCCTGGGGAGAAGAAGATCCTGACTGCTCGCGGATCGTGATGGATGATGGCGGGGATGGCTGCGGTCGGGAGAGTACGTGGCCTGTTGGACTCAAGGTGAGCGGTGCGAGCCCTTACGGAATCATGGATATGTCAGGCAATGTGTGGGAGTGGGTCGAAGACTGGTATGACCGGCGCTACTACAGCAGCAGCCCGGACGTCAATCCCCTGAACACGCGAGTCCATCCCGACAGAATGAAGGTGTTACGAAGCGGCTCCATGGCAGACCAGGCGGCCAAGATTTACACGGCCGCTAACCGACAGGCCTACTGGTTAGATACCAAGGTAGATTATACAGTAGGGTTTCGCTGTGCAAGGGAAGCGGAGGAGTAGCGGGATCATTTTCGCCGGTACACAAGATGTGGAGTAACCCTAACCTTAACACAGTCTTGGGGTTTGTTGTTGATTTCCCAGGAGTCACTCATTATATTCACGGGGTTTGAATTGAAGTGAGGGTGCTGTTCGTCACCCATTACGGACCTTCTGCGCCGAGCAGCCGCACGCGGGTTTTCCAGTTTCTGCCGTTCCTGGAGACCCGTGGGGTTGTGTGTGATCTGGAGGTCGTTGTCCCCGAGGCGCTCTTGATCCTTGGTCATTCCAGGGTGACGAGGGTCCGCGTCGCATATTTCTTATGCTGTTTCTGGCGGGCCCTCCGGGTCGGGTTAAGATGCCTGTCGGCGGCAAAACATTATCAAGTTATTTTTATTCAAAAGGTTATCTTCCCTTTTCCCTTGGCGTGGCTGTTGCGTCGCCACAGGGGTAAGATCGTCTTCGATTTTGACGACGCGATCTTTACGACCGAAGCTCCTGCACAAAACTGGTTGGATCGGATCAGGCGCCACCAAGGCGACTTTGGGTTGTCTCAGATGCTTCGGTCGGCCGAGCACACGATCGTGGAGAACGGATACACCGGGCGTTATGCGAAGCAGTTCTGCGAGCATGTGTCGGTCATCACAGGCCCGATCGACACGGATCGCTATCTTCCCTCGCGTCGGGATGTCGGTTCTGAGGTAGTATTGGGATGGATCGGGAGTCGCAGCACTGAACCGTATCTGGAACTGATCCGGGGCCCTCTCGTCGAATTGGGGCGCCGGTACAAGCAGCTCCGGCTTTTTCTCATCGGGGCGAACGCTTTTGAGGTCGAAGAGCTGCGGGTGATCAGGCGCGATTGGTCGCTCGAAACCGAGGGTGTCGACCTCAGCAAATTCGATGTCGGCCTTATGCCTCTTCCGGACGACCCCTGGACGCGCGGAAAGGGCGGCTACAAGATACTGCAGTACCAAGCCCTGGGCATCCCGGTGGTGGCGAGTCCGGTCGGAATCAATCGGGAGATTGTAGAGCCGGGTGTAAACGGGTTTCTTGCGTCGACAGCGTCGGAGTGGGTGGAGCACTTGGAGCGGCTGATCCACGATTCTGCGCTGCGCAGGCGGATGGGGGATGCGGGTCGTATGAAGACGGAGGCGGAATACTCTCTGAAGACCAGTCGCTCGCGGTTCTTTCATATCCTTGAATCCGTTGCCAAAGTGTAAATCGGGGCCGCTTCGTGTGGTCCGCGTGATCGACCGGCTCAACATCGGGGGGCCTGCCCAACACGTACTGCTTCTGACCAAGGAGATGTCTGAGCGGGGTTACCGGACGGTCCTGGCAAAGGGGAGCATATCGGCGGGGGAGGCGGAGATGGCGGATGTGATCGCCAAGACTGGCGTCTGCGCCGAAGAGATCTCGGGACTTGGACGCGCGGTCTCTCCCCTGGCGGATCTTAAGGCATTCGTCGGTCTCTATCGGCTGATTCGTAAGGTGCGGCCTCACCTGGTACATACTCATAAGTCCAAAGCCGGTGTGCTCGGCAGACTGGCGGCTGTGCTTGCTGGCGCGCCAGTGATGGTGCATACGTTCCACGGGAACGTGTTTCAACGATATTTTTCGAGCTGGAAGAGCGCGCTTATCCGCACGGTCGAGAGACTGCTGGCGCACTTGACAGACGCCGTCGTGACCGTCACGGGACAGCAGCGGAGAGAACTGCTAGCCTATCGCATCGCACCGCATACTCGGCTGCACGCCGTTCCGCTAGGACTATATCTCGAACCCTTTCTGTCCGGCACCGGATCGGGCAGTGGGCTGCGAGGTGAACTGGGGTTCGACGCATCGTGCAAAATGGTCGGCTTAGTCGGGCGCCTCGTGCCGATCAAGGGTATTGAAGTCTTTCTGGAAGCGGCAAAGCGGGTGTCTACCGAGCTGGAGGATGTCCGCTTTGTGGTCGTGGGGGATGGAGAGCTCCGGGCAGATCTCGAGACACTGGCGCGGCGGTTGGGAATTGAAGAGATCGTTGTCTTTACTGGATTTCGACGGGATACACCGCGGATCTATGATGCGCTGGATCTGCTGGTGCTTTCCTCTTTTAACGAAGGGCTTCCTGTCGCGCTGATTGAGGGCATTGCCTCGGGCTGTTATGTTGTGTCAAGCCGCGTAGGCGGGGCCACAGACCTGGTGGATTCTGATGAAACGGGACTCATCGTGGTGCCTGGAGACGCCGTTGTCTTGGCCTCGGCGATTGTCGATTCCCTGAAAGAAGAAAGGCGTATTCCCGATGCCGTTCGCAGACGGGTCGGTCAGCATTATGGAGCCAACCGTCTTGTCACCGATCTGGATCACTTGTATCGGGAGCTCCTTCATTCCAAGCTAGGCAGACAGGCCGGAGCACCTATCTAGACTGTTTGTAGGGAGGGGAAAGGAAGAATGAACGTTTTGATCACCGGAGGTGCAGGGTTTATCGGGTCGCACCTGTCCGAGCGTCTCCTCGCGAATGGTGATGAAATCTACGCGATTGACGATCTCTCGACGGGCAGCCTCGATAACATAAGGCACCTGGAAGACAACTCGCGCTTTCATCTAAAGATCGGGACTGTGCTCGACCGTGAGACGGTGGAACCGTTCGTGGACAAATGCGATCTTATCTACCATCTGGCGGCTGCCGTTGGCGTTGAATATATCATCGAAAATCCGTTGCATTCGTTGATCAACAACATTCGAGGAACCGAAGTTTTGCTCGAGCTCGCGAACCAGAGGAAGACGAGGGTGATTTTGGCCTCGACTTCGGAGATTTACGGGAAGAAGAACGGGAGAGTTCCCTTCAAGGAAGATGATGACAGGGTTCTGGGGCCAACGACGATCATTCGCTGGAGTTATTCCACTTCAAAGGCGGTAGACGAGTATTTTGCACTTGCTTACTGGCGCGAGAAGAAACTCCCGGTCGTGATCGTGCGATTCTTCAACGTGATCGGGCCCAGGCAAACAGGACATTTCGGGAGCGTGGTGCCTCGGTTCGTCAAGCAGTCGCTCTTGGGGCATCCAATTTCCGTACACGGCGATGGGGAGCAACGGCGATGCTTTACTGACATCGACGATGCGTTAGACGGGCTTATCTCCCTGGCCACTCACCCCGATTCACCAGGGGAAATTTTCAATCTGGGGTCGGACAACGAGGGAAACGAGATCAGCGTGAAGGATTTGGCGGAAAAAGTCAAAGGTCTTACGGAAAGCGATTCCGTGATCGATTATGTACCCTATGAAAAAGCCTTCGCCAAAGGATGGTATGAAGATCTCAACTACCGGGTGCCGAATCTGGAAAAGATACGATCCGCCGTCGGTTACGATCCGAAGGTTAGTCTTGATACCACCTTAAGGCGAATTATTGCGCATTCCTTACAGAATGTAAATTGAAAGTCCCGAAACTTCGTTCTAACTGCGACTGCCCGAAACTTCGTTCTAACTGCGACTGTTTGATGAAATCTGACTGGCGCGCTGTCGATGGATGGCTGTTCGCCAGTTTTTTGTTTGTCTCTTTTCTTTTCTCCTCGCTCCAGACCCTCGTGAATCCGAGGTCTCCTTCTTGAGAGAAGGAGGTCCTTCGCCCACACCTTAAGGCCGATCAGGTCAAGAATGACATTCTCTTCCAGCACCACGCCGGTGGTCGTATCACTCGCTGTTTTCTTCTTGGGCGTATCTTCACGTGCGGCAGTTGCTCGTCCAGGAAGTGGCGAGCCGGTTGTCCTATCCTCCGACGCGAGGGGTGTCGTGATAGAGATCAGTGGGTCCGGCTACCAGACGAGTCGCCTTGTTGTGGATGGAGAGGAATTTGACCGGATCGACCTGCCCGGGGCGGTCTGGTTGGCGGAGCCGGGGCGTCCTGCTGTCCCTGCTAGGGGTGTCCTGATCGGTGTGCCCTTCGGGACCGAGTTGTCCCTGGAGGTGCTTGATGTGGAATACGAGGAGGTCCCTGACGTAAACCTGATGCCGGTACCAGAAACACAGCTCGTCGGACGAGAGGATTTTCAGCGCATACAGGAACGCTACGCGCCCGATGATCGCTTCTATGCCGAAGATCGATTCTATCCCGGTGATGATGCGGAGATGGGTTTGACCGGCGTCATCCGCGATCAGCGTGTGGCGGCGGTATCCCTTCGACCGCTGCACTACAACCCTGTGCGTAGGATCCTGAGGGTTGCGAAGCGTCTTCGAGTGCGGGTCGGATTTTCGGCCGAGCGGAGATTCGGGGTATCCAGGCCTGGAGCTCGGGTTGCCGAAGACGCCTTCGAATCGATTTATCGGAAGGCACTGCTGAATGCGAATGAGGCCAGGGACTGGCGAAGTCGAACAGATTCGGCCGTCGGGCTTCGCAAGCTACAGACCGGCTGGTATGACCCGGCGGCCGCCTATTACAAGCTGAGTGTGACACAGGACGGAATCTATCGACTGGACGCCGACTGGTTCTCCGATTCGGAGATCGATCTTGCCGCTGTCGACCTGACTACGCTCCGGATCTATTTGAACGGTGAGGAGATCCCGCTGGAAGTCAGGGGCGGCGAGGACGGAGGTCTGGACGAGGGAGATGGAATTTTCTTTTACGGAGAATTCAGACGGAGGGTCGACCGGGACTTCGAGAGTGATTTTGGAAGGGAAAATGTTTACTGGCTGACCTTTGACGGCGCGCCCGGAAGGCGAATGGAATCGATGGACGCGAGCCCGGCAAATGGTTTCACAGTATCGCCCTGGTTTATCTCCCTCCAGCACGCTGAGGTCGATTCGATCTACGAACCTCTGGGGCTGGCCGCGGATGCGGAACGAGACCACTGGTACTGGCGACGGACCGCGTCGGCTTCTACCGGGTTAAATGTTGAGGCGTTTCCGACGACGGTCCCTGTTTTCCTTCCTGGGCTAAATTCGGAGGCGGGGGCTGTCGGTCAGGTCCGGGTGGGCATGCACGGATTGACGTCGATAAAGGGGCTCGATTTTGACCACCGGACCGTTGTCGACGTGAATGAAGGTCTGGTTCTCGCCGATGATCGTTGGGACGGCCAGACGGAATTCATCGCAACGGGAGAGATTCCGGCCATCGCCTTGTCCGAGACTACCCTTGTGACCTTGTCCGGTCCGGGCAGCCCGGACTTCCCTGACACCTATGTGGATCATGTGCTCCTGAACTGGATCCAAATCTCCTATCCCAGAAAGTTCCAGGCGGACGGGGGTTTGCTCCTTTTCAGCCTGGGGCAGGAATCGACCGGTATCGGGCTGTCAATCGAAGGCTTTCGGGCACCTTCGGTGTCTGTTTACGATCTGGATAGAGGCAGGGTCCTGGAGGGGGTAGAGGTGGAGCCGGATGGTGTGGGATTTCGTGTGCGTTTCGACCTCAGTGAGAGGAGTGGGCGGTTCATCGCAGCAGACTCGGCGGCCATCCTTCGTCCGGATCCTGCTCGATTCGACGTCCCCTCAGACCTTCTTGGAGAAGGGTCAGGTGCAGATTATGTGGTCGTCACTCACAGCCTTTTCCAGGAGGGTGCGGAGGCCCTGGCGGCCCACCGACAGACGGACGGACTCGAGGTGATGGTCGTGGACGTTGAGGACATCTATGATGAGTTCTCATTTGGACAGATAGACCCCGAAGCGATTCTCCTGTTTGTGGCACACGCGTTCGATACCTGGGCGAGGCGTCCGGTCTATCTGGTCCTGCTTGGCAGAGCGAGTTACGATTTTCGGGACCTGTTTGGAGAGTCGGAATCTGGACGCGTAAATTATGTACCGGCGCTGCCGTTCCAGACCGCCACACGGGGTGTGGCATACACGGATCATTTCTACGGCGCCGTTGCCGGTGAAGATCAGTTTCAGGATGTCTTTGTAGGCCGGTTCTCGATATCCAATGAGCGCGATATGGAGACCGTCGTGAGGAAGGTGACTGCGTATGACGAGACCTTAGCGGCCCGGTGGCGGGATCGCGTTCTCTACATGGCGAACTCTGATATTTTTTCGACCGGTCCCAGTGACTCCCTGGCCAGAAACTTTACCGAGCCGTTCGGCCTGGAGACGTTCAAGGTCTATAACAAAGACGAAACGCCTGAACCAAATGAAGACACCAGGAGGGTCATAGAGCAATTCAACGAGGGGCGGCTGGTCGTGAATTTCGCAGGACACGGAAGCTTCGCCATCATGGCTTTCTTCTTGAGAGGTACCTTCCAGCAGGGAAACTACAGTTATATGATTCAGATCAGAAACGAGGAGCGCCTGCCTCTGGTCGTCGCCATGTCGTGCCTGAATGGCCTCTTTGCAAACCCGCGGCGCGTATCCCTGTCAGAGGAGATGGTAAACAAAGCAGACGGAGGGGCGATCGCCTACGTGTCGGCCTCGACCCTCGCCTTTCTCTTCACGAATCGATTTTTCAATCAGGCCATGTTTAGACACATCTTTCAGGAGGACATCCCGCAGTTCGGACAGAGCCTGGCCCTCGCAAAGATCGATATGCTCACTGCTTTTCCTGGGCTCGTCAGCTCCGCACAGGGAATGCAGTTGATGGGGGACCCTGCTCAGGGTCTGGCCCTCCTCTCAAAGGCGGACTACACGTTTCCAGATCTGGCCGTGAATGTGGAGCGGGAAGAGGAGCTGATCGACGGGGATTCAACACGCGTTACTCTGCGGATCGAAAATTGGGGCATCCCTTCGCAGGAGGGGCTGGACCTGCTTATACTGGACCGACATCTCGGACGGGGGGAATCGGACACCTTGTTCGCTGCAACCCTCCCCCCGTTCGGCCAGAAAGACAGCGTAACAACGATCTGGAGGCTCAGAGGTCTGGCAGGCGCGCATCGGCTGGAGGTGCAGCTGGACCCGGGCGATCGAATCGAGGAGCTGGACGAGACGAACAACCGTCTGGAAGTCGATCTGGAGGTCCTGGGCGGACTCGTGGGGACGCCTTCCACGCCTCTGGAGAATCAGACAGTTCCGGCCTCCAACGTCCAGCTTGTTGTAAGCCTGGAGGGTGAAGCAGGATCAGGTGACGTCCTTGGAGAGTTCGAGGTGAGCCCAACAGCGACGTTCGATGATGCGGGCGTGGTCCGTTCCGGGCTCGTCGCGTCAGAGGGTGAAGGTGCGCTGGTGATCTGGCGGCCCGTCGGACTTCATGAGGGCGTCTACTACTGGCGGGCGCGGTTGACGGACGGACAAGACCGGGGGGCGTGGACAGACCCCCAGGCTTTCTCGGTGATGGCGGGGGATCCCCTGCAGAGGGAGCTTGTATGGCGACAACGAGGGCCTGAGGCGCTCGTTTTGGGATTACCGGAGGATGTGGAGCTTTATTCAGATGGATCGGTGGGCCGTGTCCTGCAGCCCCCGCCAATGCGCGTAGAAGCGCAGAGTCGGGAGGTTTTTTTCCCTGGGGACGGTGTTAGCAGCACCGCCGTACTCTGTACGGACGGGAGGTTCCTCTACTTGAAACGGTTTAATGCCTCCCAAGCCCTCTACCCGGGAAGTGACATATTCGAGCGAATCGGAACGGGGTTCGGGGGCACGGTCGCCGGCCAGAACTACGGCAGGCTTTCAGAGGAACCTGTTGTGGGTATTTCTGCGACGTACCACAGTGACGGGTTTATATACGCCGATGATGGTGAAAGCGATGAACTGGTCCGAATATCGCCGGAAACGGGGGCGATGGACAGAGTGCAAGTGCCCGACGGATTGCTCAAAGAGGATAACGGCCTTGTATTTCGAGGACATTCACTCATTACGTCGGATGGCAATCTTGTGTTTAACGTCTCTTGGGGCGTGGACGGGATTCCCCGGGCAGGATGGAAAGTGCGGGTGTTCGATCCGGATGAAGCGTGGCGCCTGGTCAGGGAATTTGTCGTCGCGCCCACATCCACCGGATTTACCTACCTTTTCACGGATGGAATCCTGGCCGATGGACGATTTCTCTATCTGATCGAGTTCGGAACCGGATTGACGCATCGTGTGAGGGTCGTGGACGCGATGAATGGCGCGTTTGTGACCGAGTACGATAGCGATCAGGCCGAGACGGATATCCTCGGGGGTCAGTATGATTGGGTAAACAACCAGGTCTGGCTGGGACAGTTGAACGGCCCGACGATTTATCGCTACGGGGGGCTGATGCCTCCTGATGTCGGCAAGCTCACGTCAGACCCGATCGGCCCGGCAGGGTCGTGGGGGAGCCTCAGCTTTTCCATCCAAGGGGCATCGTCGACCGGGGCCCTGGCCGAGGTAGACATTCTGGGTGAAGACACCGCCGGCCGGTTCGTTTCGATCCCGGGTTGGTCCGGTATACAGCCAGGTTCCGCGATCGACTTGGGAGGGCTGGACCCTTCCTTCCGCCGCATTCGTCTTCAGCTGGAGGTGTCTGCGGAGGGGATCGGACCTTCGCCGGGGTTGACAGAGTGGTCCGTAAGATTCCAACCGCTTCCCAATCTACATCTCTCCGACCTCAACATAGTGCCTCAGTCCGTGGAGGAGCTCCGTCCGATCACGCTAAGCATAGAGGTTCTGAACAGAGGTCCCTTGAACCGGGTCGTGGGGGGGGCCGTGGCATTCTACAGTGGGCCTCCTGACCAGGGTCGACTGATCGGCCGCGTGGCGGTGCCTGAGGAGACCCCTCTCGGCGAGTCGAAACGTGTTTCGGTGATCTGGCAGACGGCGACCTTTGGCGGGCGACAGATCGTGCACGCCCGGGTCGAGGATCTACTGGGTAGGCCCAGTTTCTACGCACAAGACGTTCGTGCGACGGAGGAAGTCGAAGTCCTTCCGAGCGGGGATCAGGAGGCCCCGGAGGTTGAGATCAGTGCCCTGGATGCACGAGGAGAGGTGCGACCGGAAGATTTCCTCCCGCAGCAGCCCCGGTTCCAGATTTCAATAACAGATTCGAGCGGAATCGACGCCGAAACGGTGGAGATCATCCTGAAGGGAGGAGAAACCGTAGAGGTATCGGATGGACTTTCTTCGGTCGCGGTGCGCGACCTGGTTGAGCAGAGGTCTTCGCTTCGTTTCGTTTATAGTCCAAGTTTGGAAGATGACCGATATAGGCTGGAGGTCTCGGCAACGGACAGATTGGGGAACGGTCCAGTGAGCAAAACGCTCCTCTTTCGGGTTTCCTCCGAACTCCGAATCGAACGCGTACTGAACGTGCCCAACCCGGTGGTCGAGGATACGGAATTTACTTATCTGCTGTCCAGAGATTCCGAGGTAACGATCCGAATCTATACGGTTTCCGGAAGGCTGATCCGCGTTCTGGATAACCTTAGGGGTGCGGTCGGCTTCAATCAGGTCCACTGGAACGGCAGGGACGGGGAAGGAAACAGGCTCGCGAACGGAGTCTACCTCTACACCGTTATGGCGGAGGAGGGCTCGGATGCAGTACGCGTCAAGGAGCGGTTGATCGTCTACCGGTAGGGGTGGTGAAGGGTCCGTTTCAACCTGTTTGATGTTGTCAAACTATCTATTTTTTTATATATTTATAAATCTTGATCCGATTTCGGGAAAGGCCGGGGACCTCGTGCTGATGTCCTCTATTTCTGAGAATTTGCAGTGGGTGAGGGAGCGGATCGAGCGGGCCTCGGCACGCGCCGGGCGAGATTCGGAGGAGATCACCCTGGTGGCGGTTTCGAAGACGAGGACGCCCCAAGAGATACAAGAAGCCCTGAGCTTCGGAGTCCGGATCCTGGGTGAGAATCGAGTTCAAGAAGCAAACGAGAAGGCAGCCCTCATACAGGCACCTGTCTCCTGGCACCTGGTCGGGCATTTGCAGCGAAACAAAGTCAAGACAGCGGTTTCGCTGTTCGGCATGATCCACTCTGTGGATAGCGTCAGGCTTGCGAAGGAGATTGGAACACAGGCTTCGCAAGTTGGACATCGGGCAAACGTCCTGGTACAGGTCAATACGAGTGGTGAAGTTTCAAAGTTCGGGGTCACGCCCGATCGCGTGATGGATCTGGTAGAACAGATTTCTGAGATTCAGGGGCTGGATGTGTGCGGCCTGATGACGATGGGAGCGTTCACCTCCGATCCTGAGGACGTTCGGCCGTCTTTTGCCAGCCTGCGCAAAGCTCGGAATCGGATCGCGCAGGCGGGGTTTCGCGGAGTCTCCATGGGGCATCTTTCAATGGGCATGACGAACGATTTTGAGGTCGCCATAGAGGAAGGGTCCACCATGATTCGTATCGGTACCGCGATTTTTGGACCAAGGTCTAACTGAGGCGAAGACGTTGTGGTAGACCTATTCCGCGGGTTCGTCCTCATCACGCTTGCCGCCCTGGATGTGCTGATCAAGGCATTCATCGTCTTCATCGTCGTCCTGATCGCGCTTCGATGGGTCTTGCTTAAGTGGAGTCCCTTTGGATGGGCCGCTTACCGTATCCGGCAGGTTACGGATCCGCTTCTCTGGCCGTTCGCACAGCTTCTTCCTGTCCCGGGCAGTACGGGGATGGCTTCGCTGCTTCTGATCCTTGTGGCTGTCCTTTCAGCCTACTTCCTCAAGTGGGTTGTAGAAGATGTGCTCCGGGCGCTTCTCGGCATGCTCGGCGGGCTGTCCTCCGGAGCCTTTGTGGAAAGCTTGGGCTGGATCCTCTACGGCACTGTATCGGTAATTCTGGCTCTGATTGTGGCTCGAATCGTAGTTTCGTGGCTGCCATTCGCGCGCGAAGGCAAGATCGCCTGGTTCTTCTACAAGGTGACGGAGCCCATCATGTCCCCTTTCCGACAGATCATCCCGCCGCTGGGTATGTTCGACCTGTCTCCGATTATCCTGATCTTCCTTCTTCACTTCGTTCAGGGCGCTATCTACGGCATCCTGATTCGCTGAATGCTCCCCGTTGATCCGGAGACGCCATTCTCTTCCCGATGGCCAGTCTTCATACATGGGAGGTGATTTCATTGAAGCTGACTCCATTAGATATTCGTAAGCAGACATTCGGTAAGGTGTTTCGTGGGTGTGACCCGGAGGAGGTGCAGGCCTTCCTGGAGATGATTGCAGAGGAGTACGAACGACTTAATCGCGAAAACATTGAACTCCGAGAACGCGAGGCTGGACTTCAGGCCGAGGTGGATCGGTTCCGAACGATTGAGCGGACGCTCCAGGAGACCCTCCATACCGCACAGCAGACAGCTGAAGACGTAAGAGAGAACGCGAGGAAAGAGGGCCGACTGATCGTCAAGGAAGCTGAGATCCTGGGCAACCGGGCGATCGAGAAGGCCAGAGCGCAGGTGCATCTTATCCGCACGGAGATGGTGGACCTGGAAAATCGTCGAGATCTCTTTGTGGCAAAACTAAAGGCCCTTGTGCAAGCCCACTCGGATTTTATTTCCCAGCTGTCATTCCGAGAGAGGGACGGTGCGAAAGAATCCGGGGATGAGGAGGCGGATGCAGCAGAGGGTGGAAACGGTCAGATGGAGGATGAGGATGAGCAGGAAGCTTTGCGTAAGCAACCTGGGGTAAATGAGTGAGCGCGGAAGGCGTACGGATCCGTGTTCAGGTTATTCCTCGGGCCTCTCGAGACGAAATCGTTTTCTGCGATGAAGAGGAGCCGATTCGAGTCCGTGTGACGAGCGCGCCTGTAGAGGGTGCAGCCAATCGCAGTCTGGTCGAGCTATTTTCCCGAAGGCTGCGGCTCGGCAAGTCGAAGATCAGGGTTGTTTCAGGTTTAAGGTCTAAAAACAAGGTCGTGGAAGTCGAGGGCGCGTCCTCCCTGCAGGCCGTTACAGAGAAGCTGAGGGGAGCGGGACCGGAAAAATAAGAGAAGCGGATTAGAGGTTTGATCGAATGGGAGAGAGAAGCCCCCTGCCGGTTCGCCTGGGTGTCATCGGCGGCTCGGGTGTGTATGAGATGAAGGGCGTTGAGGTGGTCGCTGAGCACAGCATGGAAACGCCATTCGGGAAACCTTCTGACAAGGTCATAGAGTCTAGAATCGGCGATCGAACCGTCGCCTTTTTGCCCCGGCACGGGCGCGGGCATCGGATTCTTCCCTCAGAAGTAAACTACCGGGCGAACATACACGCGCTTAAAGAGACCGGCGTCACGCACGTTTTGTCCGTAAATGCCGCGGGCATCATGGCTGAGGAGATTCGGCCTGGAGAGATGGTCGTTCCCGACCAGATCTTCGACCGTACGAAGGGCATCCGGGCGTCCACTTTTTTCGGCGACGGCATCGTGGGTCACGTGGTGTTTGCCGATCCCTTTTGTGAGGAATTGCGACAGGTTTTGATCAATGCCGCGGAGAAGTGTGGCACGACTGTGCATCGAGGCGGGACTTACGTTTGTATGGAGGGACCTCAGTTCTCCACCCGAGCTGAATCGCACTTTTACCGCCGGACGCTAAATCCCGCGGTCATCGGAATGACGGGAATCCCGGAGGCGAAACTCGCGCGGGAGGCTGAACTGTGCTATGCGATGCTCGCGATGGGAACAGACTACGATTGCTGGCACGAGGAGGAGGACGATGTTGAAATTGAAGCTGTCCTCGCCGTATTGAAAACGAATGCAGAAGCGGCTAACTCGATCATCAAGGAACTGGCGGGACTGCTGCCAGAGGTGTCCGATTGCGAGTGCCTGCACGCTGCCAGGAACGCGATCATTACGGATCCGGCGATGATCAGTGAGGATGTTAAGGAAAGACTCAACGTGCTTTATGGTCATTATCTTCGAAACTAAAGCGTTCAGGGGGATGGGGACTGACCAAGGTCAACGAGAGTTGGTACCGCCGGCTTGAAGGGGTTCCCGAGAAGGAGACTGCTGGCGGTGTGGTTGTTCGATGGAGAGGTGAGGATTTGTTGGTGGGGCTGGTCCAGGAGGCGGATTTCGAGGACTTTGTTTTGCCAAAGGGCCACGTGGAGCGTGGTGAGACGCTCGAGCAGGCGGCTCGCAGAGAGATCGAAGAGGAGGCCGGAATCACTGACCTCGATTTCCTTGGGTTGCTGGACGTGAAGGAGCGGTTCAACTACGACAAAACAGAGTGGAAGAAGACGACTTATTTTCTGTTTGCCGCGGATAAGGATCACTACGCTTCTAATAGGCCAGGAAGCCACAAATGGTTTCGGATGGATCGGCTGCCACCTCTTTTTTGGCCCGAGCAGGTGTCGCTGCTTGTTGAAAAGCGGACCAGGATCTTCGATCTTGCAAATGCCTGGGCCAAGCGACCAAGGCAAACGAGCCCATAACACGGAGAGCATCGCGGGCGATGTTTAAGGACGTTCCAAGTCTGGATTTTCCCGAGCTTGAAAGAAGGATTCTGACCTTCTGGGAGGAAGTGGACGCTTTTGGCAAACTCCGAAAGAAGAATGCCGGAAGGGAGCCCTTTTCTTTCATCGATGGGCCGATCACCGCGAACAACCAGCGTGGCATTGGCGTGCACCACGCGTGGGGGCGAACATACAAGGATATATTTCAACGCTACAAGGCAATGCGGGGCTACGATCAACGCTACCAGAACGGATTCGATTGCCAGGGACTCTGGGTGGAAGTCGAGGTAGAGAAGGACTTGGGACTGAACGCCAAGCAAGACATTCTGGAATATGGGCTGGAGCATTTCTCACGCAAGTGCAGAGAGCGGGTGGACTTAGCCGCAGAGGCCATTATCAAGACGAGCAAGCGGCTGGGGCAATGGATGGACTGGGAAAGATCTTACTACACGTATTCGGACGACAACATCGAGAGCATCTGGACCTTCCTGAAGAAGTGTCACGAGAAGGGGTGGCTCTACAAGGGTCATCGCGTGATGCCCTGGTGTGCACGATGTGGCACCTCTCTCTCTCAACACGAGCTGGCAGATCACTACGAGGAGGTCACACATAAGGCCGTAACGCTCAAGCTGCCGATCCAAGAGCGAAAGGGAGAGTCGATTATGGTCTGGACGACCACACCCTGGACGCTGACCTCGAATACGGCGCTGGCGGTGCATCCTGATCTGTGTTATACCCGGGTAAGGCAGGGCGATGAGGTGTTCTACGTTTCGCGGGGCGTCCTCGATCGTTTGGAGGGGGAGTATGAGATTCTCGGCACGGTGAAGGGCAAGGAATTGATCGGGCTCTCATACCTCGGCCCCTTCGATGAGCTTCCTGCGCAGCAAGGGGTGATTCACAAGGTGATTGGATGGGACCAAGTGGACGAAGAGGAAGGTACCGGGGTCGTCCACGTCGCTCCAGGTTGCGGGGCGGAGGATTACGAACTCGCAGGAAAGCACGATCTGTCGGTCATCGCTCCACTGGACGAAGATGGTGTTTACATCGAGGGGTTTGGTGAATTTGAGTTCAAAAGCGTCTCCGACGTAGCGCCGCTCGTGTTCGAGAGCCTCAAGCGGAAAGGCTACGTGTATAAACTAGAGGACTACCCTCACCGCTACCCCAAATGCTGGCGATGCAAGGAGGAACTGGTTTTCCGCCTGGTGGATGAGTGGTTCATCTCCTGCGACAAGATCAGACCTCAGATGCTTGAGGCCGCTCGAACAGTTCGCTGGATCCCTGACCATTCCGGAAAGCGTATGGAAGACTGGCTGAACAACATGGGGGACTGGTGCATTTCCCGAAAACGGTACTGGGGATTGCCCCTGCCGTTCTACGAAACCGACGATGGAGAATTGACCGTCGTCGGATCCCGCAAGGAACTCAAGGAGCTGGCCTTAGACCCATCGATCATAGACGAACTTCCGGAACTTCACAGACCGTGGATCGACCGTGTGGAGATCGCGACTTCGTCTGGAAAAACGGGTCGCAGAGTGCCGGAGGTTGGGGACTGCTGGCTTGATGCAGGCATCGTCCCTTTTTCGACGCTGGGATACCTTGGGGAGGATCGCAGAGATTGGGAGAAGTGGTTTCCGGCCGATTTTATAACAGAGATGAGGGAACAGATCCGGCTCTGGTTCTATTCTACGCTCTTTATGAGCGTGACGATCGAGGGACGGTCTCCCTACCGGGCGGTGATGTCTTACGAAAAGATGCTCGATGAGAGCGGCAAACCGATGCACAAGAGTCTCGGGAACGCGATCTGGTTCGACGAGGCCGTCGAGGAGATGGGTGCGGAGCCGATGCGGTGGCTCTTCGCCGATCAGAACCTATCTCTCAACCTCAACTTCGGTTTTGGTCCTGCCTCGGAAGTCAAGCGCCGTTTCCTGACACTCTGGAATACGTACCGTTTTTTCGTGCAGTACGCAAAGCTGGACGGCGTCGATCCAACGGCCTCGGATCCGGCCGTCCAGAGAGCTGTTATGGATCGTTGGATATTGTCCAGGTTACAGGTCACGATTCGGGACGTGGAAAAGTGTCTTGAGGAGTTCAACCTGCCCCCCGGTGTGAGGGCGGTGGAGACGTTTTTCGATGATCTTTCCAACTGGTACGTCCGGCTCAACCGTCGGCGGTTTTGGAAGAGCGACAACGACAGCGATAAGCAGGCTGCCTATCTGACATTGTACGAAGTTCTCTGCAGTGTATCGAAGATTCTCGCTCCTTTTCTGCCCTTTCTTTCGGAAGAGATCTACCAGAACCTCGGTCGCTCCTTCGATGCCGATGCACCCACAAGCATTCATCTTTGTGATTTCCCACACCCTGCGGAGGAACTGATTGACCCGGCGCTTATGGCCGACATGTCACTTGTGAAGAAAGTCGTCAGCCTGGGACGTTCGGCACGTACAGATTCCGGACTCAAGGTGCGACAGCCCCTTCCAGCCGTAGAGGTTTGGGTTGGAAAAGAAGGTAAAGCGGCCTTGAAACGTTTGGAGGATTTAATCCTTCAGGAATTGAACGTGAAAACGCTCTCGTTCGTGGACGATCCTGACCTACTGATAGATTATTCGCTGAAACCAAGTTTTCGAAACCTCGGTCAGAAATATGGGAAGCTTATTCCGCAGATCAAGTCGGCACTCGGCGAAATGGACGCAAAGGGCGCAGCGGAGCGTTTGGAGCAGGAGGGCTCAGTTGCCGTCGAACTGAACGGTCAGCAGGTCACGCTGGGTCCCGACGACGTCTCCGTGGAGGTCCGAGCACGCGACGGTCTGTCCGTGGCTGGGGGGGAGGAAGTGCTGGTGGCCCTGGACACTCGACTGGACGATGATCTCAGGGACGAAGGATTCGCACGGGAGTTCGTGCATTACGTTCAGAATCTCCGAAAGGACTCGGGACTTGAAGTTTCGGATCGCATCGAGCTCACGTACGATGCGCCGGAGCGATTATCGCAGGCGATTCGAAGACACTCAGACTACATTCAGAATGAAACGCTTTGTCTGGCCATGCACTCTCGAGAGGTGGAAACGGGAGAGGAGCACAAGATCAATGGAGAGCCTGTAAAGGTTTCTCTGAGCCCGGTTGATCTGGATTTGGAGAGGCTGAATGACGGAGTATAATCTGAAGAAATTCAAGAAACTTCTCGAGGGAAAACGGCATTCTATTATGCGCGATTTGGGATTGCTAGAAGAGCGATCCATGAATTCGACCTCCGCGGATTCTTCCGGGGATTTGATCTATTCAGACCACATGCCCGAGTTGGGTAGTGATGCCATTGAGCGGGAAAAAGCCTTTCTCTTCGCATCCCGGGATGGTGCGTACCTGTCGCAGATTGAAGAGGCTTTGAAAAGGGTCCAGGAAGGCACTTTTGGGATTTGTCGTGTCTGTGAGCAGAAGATTCCAAAGGAGAGGTTGGAGGCTGTTCCCACGACGACTATCTGCGTCCCGTGCAAGGAGGCAGATGAGGATTGAGCATTTTTGGGCGACCCGCAAGGCATGAAGATTCTGCGAATTAGGAGCGCCGGGTGAGGACAGTCTGCATCGTAGGCGTTGTTGTATTGCTGGATCAGATCTCCAAATGGTTGATCACAGAGTCGATGGCGGTAGGGGAGTCCATAACTGTCCTCGGCTCTTTTTTTCGGCTGACCTACGTCCAGAATGCGGGCGCGGTGTTTGGGCTCACGCTGGGCGGGAAGCTTCTCCATCTGCTTTTGGCCGGAACTGCGCTGATCCTGGTTGGCGTGATGCTCTGGAGGATTCCTGGGGATGAGCGGTGGTCCGTAGCAGGCCTGTCCCTCGTTCTGGGCGGTGCGATTGGGAATCTCGCGGATCGGGTCAGGTTCGGCGTAGTGATCGATTTCCTCGACTTCGGGTTTGGGGGTCTCCGGTGGTGGGTTTTCAACTTGGCCGATTTCTCAGTTACAACAGGTGTTATCACGCTGATCGCGTTCAGCTTCTTTCGGCGCGAGAAGGAGGCTGAACGTGAAGGTGGAGGTCCGCCTCGAGGATAGCGGGGAACGACTTGACAGGCTGCTGGCCTCGGTCTGTGAGGACCATTCCCGGTCTCGTGTCCAGGCGCTTATCGAAAGCGGACAGGTAGATGTAGATGGGAGGGCCGTTCGGCCGAGTTATCGAGTTTCACCCGGTGAGCACATAGAGGTCCGACTTCCCCCCGTGGAGAAGGCATCCGCAGATCCAGAGGAAATCCCTCTGGATATTTTTTTTGAGGATGAACACATTCTGGTCGTCAACAAACCCGCCGGTATGGTCGTACACCCAGCGGGGAAACTCCGCTCTGGAACGCTCGTCAATGCCCTACTCGGCCACTGCCGTGAGCTTTCTGGTATTAACGGCGTCCTGCGCCCCGGAATTGTGCATCGTCTGGACAAAGAGACGTCTGGCCTTTTGGTGGTGGCCAAAGATGATGCAGCCCATCGAGGGCTTTCCAAACAGCTTGAAGCCCGGACGGTCGTTCGACGGTATCGCGTGCTCGTCTGGGGTCATCTTCCGGAGGACGTGGGAAGAATCGAAGCCCCTATAGGGCGTGACCCTGCAAACCGAAAGCGTCTCTCGGTCCGGGAATCAGGTCGACATGCAGCCACCCGTTTCAAAGTGGCCAGGCGTTACGATTTTCTCTCGTTTTTAAAAGTGCGACTCGAGACCGGTAGGACGCACCAGATTCGTGTGCATCTGGCACACCTGGGGCACCCCGTCTTTTCGGACACGGTCTATGGGGGCGGGGTCGTCCGGGTCAAGGGAATCGATCCCCGATTTCGGATCGATGCCAGGCAGCTGTTGATGGCAGCCGGTCGGACGATGCTGCACGCGGAAACCCTTGGTTTTGTTCACCCGATTTCTGAGAAGCATCTCGAATTTCGCGCGGAGACTCCTGACGACATGAGTGAAGTGCTGAGCAGATTGGAGGCCGGTTAATCAGGGTGCTGGATTCAATGACTAAGTGCAACACTTGGACTTGAAGACTTCAGCTGGTGTTTTGAAGTTAAGACATTTTCTTGGTCGGTTGTTGATCCGGTTCTGAATTTTCTTTAACTCGTGTTTGCTGACCTTTGAGAAGTCTGTCTTCTTGGGGAGGTATCTGCGGACCAGACCGATAGCGTTTTCCACAGCGCCTCGCTCCCAGCTGTGGAACGGTTTGCAGAAATAGGATTTGGTGCCAAGCACCTCGTTGACCCGTTGATGTTGGCCGTTTTCGGATCCGTTGTCATATGTGATGCTCTTCCTCATGTGGGGAGGATGTCGCCCAAGGCGTCGATTAATCGCTTCGGCGACCTCCGAGGGTCCGTTCTTTGCCAGCTTAGCCAGGTGTAGGTATCTCGACGATCGCTCAAGACAAGCGCCAACGGCCTGTTTGCTCTCACGAGAGATGATGGTGTCGGATTCCCAGTGGCCAGGTTGTTTCCGTTTTTCGATGTAACGGGGACGTCGATCGATCGAAATACGGCCTGGAATGTGGCTTTCCCGGTGTTTTCGGGTATGCCACCGCGGCTTTCGTTTTTTGTGAGCTCGGGATAAGCAAGCAACCAGATCCCGCTGCTTGTGCACCTTTGGATCGTAGATATACTGGTAGATGGCTTCGTGGCTGATACCCGCGCTCGGACGCTCCTCGGGAAGCCTCCCAGCGATCAACTCGGGAGACCATCCTTGCTTGAGTTTGGTCTCGACATATCGCCGGATAACCGGATTCTTCAGCCGTTTCCGCTTGCCGGCCTCCCGCTTACGTTTCTCAGCCCTTCTGTGAGCCTGGAGGCCCGAGTAACTCTCAGCTATCGGGGACGGATTACGTTTCAACTCTCTTGAAATCGTGCTGGCGCTCCGGTCAAGGGCCTTGGCAATATCTCTAAGGCTTGCACCAGTGGCTCGACAAAGCGCAATCTGCTCGCGTTCGTCTATCGTAAGATGCTTGTAATTGTTTCCCATACACTTAGGATAGGACAGTTGCTACCCTAAGTGTTGCACTTCCTTATTGAACTCGGGGGTTTGATTGTTTGATGATGCGAAAAGCGCAAAGGCCCCACCGGATCAGTCCGGCGGGGCCTTTACACTTGCAAGTCTGTCTGAACGTTAGATATGTGCCGCGGTCCCGTCTCGGGCTTCGTCTATCCTCTTTTCCAAGATTTCCAGAGGTGGATCGTTTTGCTGGATGTAGCGAAAAAACCGCGTCTGCTCGACCTCACCTGAGAGTCGAGTCAAGGCCAGTGCGCGACGTTCATCGATTTCTCCAGTGCGCACGGCCTCCCGAAGCGGGGGCGGTAGACGATTAAACCGTTTCGCCACGGAGACTTCCTCGGGGGACATGCCAAATCGACTGGCGATTTCTTCATCGGGTAGGTGGAATATGTCGATGCTACGAAGGAATTCGACCTCGTCGGCCAGATTGAGCATCTCACTCTGAAGGTTTGACTGATAAGAGAGTTCGCGGCCCCGCTCGTCGGACATCTTTCGTACGATCGCGGGAATGGTCTCCAGCCCGAGAAGTCGGCACGCCTCAAATCTTCTTCTGCCGACAACGAGCTTGTAGCCTGACTCTGACTGGGCAACGACAACGGGTTCGATGACGCCATATCGTTGGATGGATCGTTTCAGCTCTTCGAGTTCGCTGCTACCCAATCGTTGACGAAGCGGCAAACTTCGCTGGTCGATCTGATCGAGTTGGAGATTCAGGAGAGTGTCGGACACGGAAATATTAGTGGATGAGGGTTAAAGCAAGGGTGAGTTTTCTAGACGTTTTCCCACTCGCTGGGGGGCATATCCTGGGCAAGCTTGAGCGCACCAAGTGCGCCCGCGTAGATGGGATCATCGACGCCGTGCTGGTCCGAATTCGGCGAGGTTGGCCTCGATGACTTCTGGTAGACCTCTGATTTGACTTCCTCCGCCGGCCAAGATGATGTTGTTTCGAAGCTCATCTTGAAATTCCGGCTCGAAGGTCGTAAACAACTCCCGAATCGCCTCGAGCATATCCGGCAGGATACCCTCGCAGGCCTCCTTGAGTTCATCTGCGATATTATAGAGAACCGGTTTCCCCTCAACTTGAAACTCAACGCTGATGCCTTCTGTTATTGGCGAAACGAAGGCATAGCGTTCCTTGATGCTCCTCGCGAAATGGAGGGAAATGGGCGAGTCTTTCACCTTTTCCTGCAGGAGCGAATGAAAGTTTTCGTCGATGGAGTTTCCGGCATGGTACAACGTTCTTTGGTCGGACTCGTCCGGGATAGTGCCGTGCATCCTGCAGAGGTCAAGCGTCCCTGCTCCGATATCCACTACGAGGGCGTTGTTGTAAAGGCCAAGGCCGTATGCGACCAGGAAGGGCTCTGACACGACCATCACGGAGTCGACCAGATTCCGCATTACTTCAACCAATGCCTGTTTATCACTGGCGCTTGCGAGCGCTGGTGATCCGACCACAGCACGGACAGCGTCTCCGGATCGAATTTCTGCCAAATCCACGACGTGTCTTACGAGTTCTTCGACTGCGGCCACCTCACGGTTGTCACCCGGCACGTCGTCATACCTCGAGGAATCGGGTCTATACTTAAGGACCCCTTTATCGAGCGGGTAGAAGATGTCGAGCGACATGCGGTTTCTGATACACTCTTCACCAAATACAATGGGCTTTTGCAGGAATTTAAAGGCAACCAGATCCTTCGGCCACCCCACCACGCTCGGTACGGTTCGCGTGATGTCGGTGCTGGTCGCAACCGCACTGTTTGCCGTGCCCAGGTCGATGCCCAAAGAAAGCGGCTTCCCGTTGCCCT
Source organism: Candidatus Latescibacterota bacterium (assembly GCA_965248435.1). GTDB lineage: Bacteria > Latescibacterota > UBA2968 > UBA2968 > CBDFJH01. The sequence goes on along the minus strand of OZ252100.1, from coordinate 1,882,139 downwards.
GCTGCGTGGCGAACCCGCCGGTGGCGTCCGATCTGGTTTCTTCAGCCATTTTTCCCTTCCCCTTCTTCTTGACCTCTGGACACGCTTTCCCGAGCTACGGGACGAGAAACAACCCGTTTCTGGATGTCTACTTGTGTGATTGCAGTTCGATCGTTATCGGCTCAGGGTCTACAGTGGAGTATGCCGGTTCCACTTCCTCCCCGGGCTCGTCCTGAACGTCTGAATTGGAGTTGGCGGGAATCGTCGCTGTTTCTGGAAAAGTTTCGTTAAAGGCAGAAAGACCGAAACGCTCGACGATGCCGCACGGCACCTGCCAACGCGCATCGCGATTCTGAAAGCGCAACCCGACCTTGGGAATGTCGTTCTGTCCGGATGGATCGGCAGAAAACCCGGCTTCGGCCAGAGAGGACGATTCATTATTTTCTCTAACCTCGGGCTCGGCCCGCGCCGGCACGGCAGGCTCGCTCGGAGGCCCGGCCGTCAAAGGCGCATACTTTCTCTGCCTCAGGGCTTCTATCTGCTCTTCTCGCAGGCGGTTTGTCAGGGCTCGTATGCTCAAGGTAACCGCATTAGATTGATTTTTTAAAGAACTCCAGGGCTTTGGGTTGATCGCCCTTTTGCTCATAGGCGATTCCAAGGCTCTGATAAATGCCCGGGAAGCTCGGATTCGATTTCAGTACTTTGTTGAACGCGGCAATCGCCTGGTCGTAACTCCCCCGTGCACTGTGCACATTGCCCAGTCTGTATTGTGTCTCGTCATTTTTCGGATCGATCTCTGTTGCCTGTGTGAGAAATCTGATGGCTTCTCCAAAGTTTTCGACTCTGGCGTAGACTTCCGCCAGTTTGTAGTAGGCCTTGAGGTATTCCTTGTCCATGGAGATTGCTGTCCGGAGTGCTTCGATGGCTCCCTGAAAGTCTCCATTGTTGTCCGAGGCGACGCCCAGCTTAAAGCAGGAAGCTGGGGTGCGGTTTATTTCCACGAGCTTCTTGAATGCCTCTACGGCTTTTTCGTAGTCACCCTTGTTGTTGTAGTTTACACCAAGTCGGTCGTGAATCTGCGCAAGGTCATCCTGGCCAAGACCAAAAATGTCTTCGAAAAACGAAACGGTTCTATCGGTAAGCTGTTTGGCATAGAGAAGGAAGGTGTAGCAGGTGGTTTCGAAGGCGTCAAGCCGTGTTTCCAGAATCTCCATCCGCTTGAGCAGATCCTCTTCGGAAGGAGGGCCTGCTTCGGCCGAGTCTTCGATCTCCCACTCCTGGAGGAGCCTTTCCTTTGAACCAGGGGACCTATCCGGGTCTCTATCCAGACGTTCGTCTCCACCAGATGTCGAGATGGCGGTCCTTTTGAGGCCTGCGTCGGAGCCCATGTATTCGGTCAATGTCTCAAGGGTTCGGTTTTCGGGGTTAGGGCGTGACTGACTTGCAGAGGCAGATGAAGAAGCTGACTTATCTTGCTTCTTCTGACGGCTAATGGATTCCCCTGATTGCAATGGGATTCCTCCTCAGGCGAATCTGACGATACAGCTCAAAGGAGACTGGGAGTCGTCCAGTGCTCAGAATGAGAGCCTGGACGGTTTTGGTGAGAAGAGATGCCTGACTGATTAGGTCTACTAGGAACCGGACCTGAGGCTAGATCTCCGTGGAGAAAAAAAGCGGTCACTTGAGCGGGGGGAGAACCGATGCCACCAAGATGTTATGCTTACTCGTTAATTTGTCACAATATATAGACATTATGTCAGCGAAGTCAAGCCTTATTTTAACTGCTGTTTGGCGGTTTGTGGTCATAAAAAAACGGAGGCCGAGTCACTCCCGGTCTCCGTAGAACGAATTGACGGAATGCCTATAGGCTGCCTGTGGGGAGTCCGTACGCGTCCTCTACTTTATCAGTATCGACCATGTCGATGGCTTCCCACGGGCAGATGTGTACGCATTGGACGCACCCGATGCAGTCACTGAGCCGAACTTCGCAAAAGCTTCCGATCCCATCCAGACCTGCGTCCGCCACGTCCACTTCTTCAATGCAATCGGTTGGACATACTTCGATACAGGCGTCGCACCCCGTGCAATAATCGGGGTTGATGATGGCAATCGAGCGCGGTCGTTTCTTCTTTGCCGTCATCCCCTTCCTGGTGTCGAGCCAGACATATTCGTGGTAGTCAATTCGATCCGTCTTGTTGACCCGATCGGGGCGATAGGCCTCAGATTTGGGCGCAAACTCGAGGGCTCCTTCGGCATAGGCGTTGCTCAATCGATATCGATCCGCCGTCACCGTCTGCCCGGGATCATCGTCATACACAAAACTGACGAGGTCATACCGCGTGCCGATGACCCTGCCCGCTCGACCTTTCAATTTGAAATGCGTCCCAAGGGCAAATTCCAGGATTTGAAGTCCAGTCACAGCTGTCTTTCCGGCGGTTGCCTCGACAGCCTTGCTAACTGGTTCTTCCGCAGTCGGTTGTGCGGACAGACCGGGGGACGAATCCCCACTGTCTTCGCCGCTTTTCGCCTTTCGTAGAGCTTCGGATTTCGCTTTGGCTCTGGCCACTCGATCGGCGATATCATCGAATTGAGACAGATCGACGTCAACCAAATAGTTTTCCTTATTTGAAGTAGGTGGCACCAGGCTCTGCATTCGTCCGTCGAGGGGGGAATATAGCGCTTTGTTCTGCCTTGTCAAGGTGGAACAAAGCCAAGTTCAGCCCACTAGCCTTGGCTAAAGATTAATTCCTCTTATTCTTCAAATACCAATATCTTGACTTGGCTTATGGACATAACTATATTGGGAGCGTGGGTTTCGGTGGATTGAGCATTCGGCTCGAAATCGAAGTATTTACCAAGTTTTGGATGGATGAGAGAGCGCTCGTGCACGAGTCTGACAAGGCACCGACGAACGGCGAAGATTCGCAGTCTGAAGATCTTCGGCAGATTGTCAAGCAGGCAACGGCCCCGATGTCAGATCAGGATGTGCCGAGATCGCGTCAGATCGCGCAGTTCGCTTTCTTTCCGCTAGCGATTGTCGTTGTGGGCGTGATGATCTACCTGTTCTTGACGCTCTTAACAGGAGAGGATCAGACGCCGAACGACTATTTGAACAGAGTGAAGGTTGGGGGGATCAACAGTCGGTGGCAGGCGGCATACGAGTTGTCAAGGGTCCTTGCCGATCAGCAGCGCCAGGGAAGGATAGACTCAAGGTTTGCAAGGGAGTTGATCGACATCTTTGAGTCCTCAAGCTCGGACGACCCCAGAGTGCGGCGCTATCTTGCCCTGGCGATGGGACTTGTGCGCGACCCTTCGATCGTACAGGTTCTGATCGAGACGCTTAACGATCCTGATGATGAGACTCGAATATACGCGATGGCCTCGCTTGGCAGGCAGGGCGACACGAGCGCCGTGCTTCCCCTTTTGGATATGGTTTCTAACGAAGACTCAGGAATCCAAAAAGCGGCCATCGGAGCCCTGGGGCAGCTGAAGGATGCACGGGCAAGACCAGCCCTTGTCGTGGCTTTGAGGGATCGGGAATCGGATGTCCGTTGGAATGCGGCATTACAATTGGCGGGAATGAAGGATGACGCAGGGGTGGATGTGTTGGCTGAAATGCTGAACCGCGCCTACCTCAACTCGTTTCCACGGATGAGTGAATTGCAAAAGCGGGATGCGATGGTAAAGGCGATCTACGCGATCGGGAAGGTGCGGGCAGGTTCGATGATTCAAACCCTCGAGAGATTGCGCAAAAAAGACCCTGATATGAAGGTTCGTCAGGCTGCCATAGAGGTTCTGAAGGAGATGTAGGGCGGAAAGCAACATAATCCAGAGTGCCTAAAACCGGCCCCAGACACAACGAATCTTGACCTTGACAACCCATTTTAGCTTGAATATATTGGCCGGCGATTCAGGTTGTTTCGGCAGCTCAGGCGAGATCCGGCTTCCCGAGACTCGCATCAAACGGAGCTTATATGGCTGAGGAAGATGTAGATCTTTCTTCATTCGATGATATCCCGGACCGCGTAGCAAGGGCGAAGGCAAAGGCGGAAGCCATGCGCAAGGCGCGCGGGGGCGGGACCGATGCTCCCTCGCAGCCGGCGGCGAAGGCACCGGCAAAGAAGGCTGAAGGGGCTGCCGATCGGGCCTCGGCTGCGCGGAGTTTGACCGCGAAGAAAGAGGAGGGTTCCAAGGAGCGCGAGGTGGTGATTCAGACCTCTCCGGCGCCCAGGTCTGTCAGGCCGGGACCGCCCCGAATGCAGTCGGTCTTAGAAGGGGGGATTACGACTCGCAGGGGATTCTTCTCCTGGCTGGCTCTTGCCTGGGTCGCGTTCGCTTCGGCGAGTACCGCGGGTCTTCTGGCGACTGCTCGTTTCATGTTTCCGAACGTGTTGTTCGAGCCTCCCCAATTTTTCAAGATCGGTTTTCCCGATGAGTATGCGATGGGGGCAGTAGACGAGCGATGGAAAGACAAGTTCGCCATCTGGATTGTCCGGAATACAGATGGGATGTTCGCCCTCATTTCAGTCTGCACACACCTGGGGTGTACGCCGAACTGGCTTGTCAACGAACAGAAATTCAAGTGCCCGTGTCACGGAAGCGGGTTCTATTCCACGGGGATCAACTTCGAGGGACCTGCCCCAAGACCCCTGGAGCGGGCGCGTATCGTGTTGTCGGAGGACGGGCAAATCTTAGTGGATAAGACAGTGAAGTTTCAGTACGAAAAGGGACAATGGGATAATCCGGAGTCGTTTCTCAGGATTTGATGACCGAATCGCCTCGAGTTGAGGGAGAGTAATTTATGCCAAAGGTTTCTGGCCTCTTAGACAGCGTGAAACGCTCACAGATCTGGAAGTCGATCTTCCGTCACGATATTCCGAGGGAGGAGCGAGGCCGAGCCCAGGTCGTACTGACGAACATTGTTCTACATCTCCATCCGGTCCGGACACCGAAGTCCGGCATACGCGTCCGCTACACCTGGTGCATGGGTGGACTCACGTTCTTCGTGTTTCTTGTGGAGACCATCACGGGTATCCTGTTGATGTTCTACTACCGCCCGACGCTGGAGTATGCCTATACCGACATGATCGATCTGGGTGAGCAGGTGCCGCTCGGGATCATGCGAGAGATCCACCGATGGGGCGCTCACTTGATGGTCATCACGGTTTGGCTCCACATGCTGCGTGTATTTATGACCGGGTCTTACAAGCCGCCGCGTGAATTCAACTGGGCCATCGGCGTGATCCTTTTGTTGCTGACACTGATGCTCAGCTTTACAGGGTATCTCCTGCCGTGGGACCAGCTGGCCATATGGGCCATAACGGTCGGTTCGAACATGGCTCGGGCGACCCCCTTCCTGGGCCACGAGGGTCCGGGGGCCGCCTTTCTGATGATCGGGGACATCGGGCTGGTTCACGCGGGTGACGATGCCCGGTTTGCGCTTTTGGGAGGAAGGTTTGTGGGCGAGGGGGCCCTGTTGCGTTTCTATGTCCTCCACTGTCTCGCCATTCCTTTCATAGCGGCTGCGTTGATGGGCGTCCATTTCTGGCGGGTGAGAAAGGATGGGGGGATTTCCGGGCCGATGTAGCCCGGTGTTGAGACTTGAACCGGGCCCCAGAAGGATTTCGAAGTCGGTTTACAGAGGAGATTATGGAGGCACTGAAAGACTTAATCAACTGGATTACTGCTCCTGAAATATTCCTGCCGCTTTTTGCAGTCATCTTTTTCCTTGCCCTGCGTACTCGGGGTGTCTGGACCAACCGGGTAGGCCTGCCTGTTCTGCTCCTCTCTATCGTATTCTTTGTTGCGAGTTTTCAGGATCCTGATTTTCGGATTATTGTGACCAAAGGGGACAATATTCCGATCGTCATGCTGCTTTTTTTTGTTGGGTTTTTTGTGTGGTTCAGCATGAAGCAGGCCTGCGAGAACGACGATCGGATTTCAAGGGGCGAGGAACCCAGAGAGAAACAGGAATTCAGTCAGAAAGTGCTCACGTGGCCGCATCTGGTATATACGGAGCTTATCTGTTTGACCCTGGCCAGCGTGGCGCTGATCCTCTGGTCCATCCTCATCGAGGCTCCGCTGGAAGAGCCAGCCAACCCCGCAAAGACTCCGAATCCCTCTAAGGCACCTTGGTACTTTCTTGGGTTGCAGGAGATGCTGGTTTACTATGATCCGTGGATTGCCGGGGTGGTCCTGCCCACCCTGATTGTCGTTGGACTGATGGCCATTCCCTACATGGATCGAAATCCGAGAGGATCCGGCTACTACACCTTCAAGCAAAGGTCCTTCGCGATCACGGTGTTCCTTTTCGGGTTTGTGGTGCTCTGGGTCGTCATGATCACCATCGGTACCTTCCTGAGGGGGCCTAACTGGAACTTTTTCGGTCCGTATGAATACTGGGACCTGCACAAGCTGGAGGCGCTGGTCAACATAAACCTCTCCGAATATATCTACGTGAGTCTTTTGGGGGTCGGGTTGCCGAGTTTCTGGTTGACTCGTGAGATCTGGGGGTTCGTGGTCGTGGCCCTCTACTTCTTGATCCCTCCACCGGTTCTGGCCCAGACGGTGTTCAAGGACTTTTATAAAAGAATGGGGTTCGCCCGCTACAGTGTAATGATCTTTCTCCTCTTAATGTTTGTTGCCCTACCTGTAAAGATGCTGCTGCGCTGGCTTTTCAACCTCAAGTATATTGTCGCTATCCCGGAATACTTCTTCAACATCTGAACCCAGGATTCCAGGTTCGTCGAAAACTGGAAAGGCGTGTTGATGAACGAGCAGAAACCACAAGGGTTTTTAGATTTTGTCTACAATCTGAACACGCTTAACGCCATCTTTGCCCTGTCCAGTGTCGCGCTCGCTGTTTGCATGGTGTGGATGATCTGGGACGATTATGATCGGGAGTGGAAGGGGATCCAGCGAGAAGCGATGGCACTCGAGCAACACAAAGTCGAAACAGAACTGGCATCTGCGCAACGCGATGTGGATGCAGATCAATTGAAAAGGATAGCCGCTGAAATCGTCGAAGTAGAGGCCTCCATCGAGACACAGAAGGACCGTTACGAAGCCGCCCTCGCTGCGTTGGGAGACCTCGAGGGAGTGTGGTATAAAGCGGATCAGGATCTCAGGTTTGAAAAGGCGCACTACGACGTGGTAAAGTACGAGTACGAGGAAAGTGCGCGCAAAGGAAAAGAACACGAGGCCAAGGAGAAGGAAACAAAACTAGCTGAAATGGAAGACCGGATGGGCTCATTCCGAAGGGTCAAGGAAGCGGTTGAGGCCAGGCAGGCGGCGGAGCAGCAGATCGTCGACGAGGTGGCCGGCCGAAAAGATGAGCTTGAGAAACAGAACACAGCCCTGTTTCGAAGCGCTGAGCTCCTGCGCCGGAATCTTTCGGACATTGTTCCCAGTTTTCCCAACATGTTCAGAAACATGCCGATGGTCGATTTCATCGATCCATCGATCAAGGTTCGGCAGATCGTGTTGGGTGAGCTGAAGAACGATATCAATTTCGTCCAGGTACCTAAGGTTGACCGGTGCAATACCTGTCACGTGAACATCGATCGGGCAGGTTATGAGGTCGATCCGGAGACGGGATTGTTCCAAGATGAAGTCCTCAGAAAATATGTGGAGGATGTTTATCCGGAGGCGGAGCGAAATGGGCGCGCGCAGGTCTTGGCCACGCACCCTCAAATGGACCTGTATCTGGGGAGCGCGTCACCCCATCCGATCGATAAGGTGGGTTGTACGACCTGCCACTTGGGGCGAGATCGGGGGATTACTTTTGTCAACGCGGCTCATACCCCCTCGGATGAATCGGAGGCCGAGCGATGGCGCGAGCTCTACGGCTGGCACGAGAAGCACTACTGGGACTATCCGATGCTGCCCAGTCACTACGTCGAATCTACTTGTGCTCAGTGCCATTCCGGTGTGGTGGAGGTCCCAAAGGCCGAGAGGCTCAACCGGGGTCTACACCTGATCAAGACACTCGGGTGCCACGGATGTCACAAAATCGCCGGTTACGAGGATCTTCGGAAAGTGGGTCCGGACCTGAGAAAGGCCGCCGCCAAGCTGCAAAGGGAGTGGACCCTGAACTGGGTTCGGGATCCCAAGGGGTTCCGCCCATCGACAAAGATGCCCAAGCTGTTCGATTTGCCGAATGTCAGTTCCGCCGAGGATATCGCTCGAAATACTGCCGTGATCAACGGGATCGTGACCTATCTGTTTGAAAACTCTGGGGAACAAGACTACCCCGATCCACCTGTGAAAGGAGATGCGAATCGGGGAGAGGCTCTGGCTGCCCGGGTCGGGTGCAGAGGATGTCACGTTCTTGGGAGGGGAGATGACCTGGAACAGACGTATGGCCTGCGAAACTTTGGCCCAAATCTGAGTGGCGTCGGAGGCAAAGTATCCGCAGGATGGCTGTATGCGTGGCTGAAGGATCCGGAGGCATACTTTCCAGAAACGCTGATGCCTGATCTCCGTCTAACCGACCAGGAGGCCTCCGACATCACGGCTTACCTGATGACCCTCCGTAACCGCGACTTCGAAATGCGCCGGCCAGCTGAGGTGGATCTCGACCTGAGAGACAAGGTCGTCCTGGAGGGTCTCGAGAGCAGGTTTCCCATCGCTCAAGCGGCAGCGAAGTTGGATGCGATGTCCGATCTCGAGCGGGACGTCTGGTTGGGCGAAAAGATGATCGCCCGACAGGGGTGCTTTGGCTGCCATATGATCTCGGGTTTCGAAGATATTCAGCGTATCGGGACGGAGCTAACGGAGGAAGGGAGCAAAGACGTAGACAAGCTCGACTTTGCTCTAAACCCGCTGAACATTCCGCACACCCGTCACGACTGGTTATTTACGAAGCTGAAACAACCTAGGGTGTTTGATGAAGGCAAGGTGAAGCGGTTTGACGAGAAGCTTCGTATGCCTCACTTTGGTCTGAGCGATAGCGATGCACGGGCCGTCACGACAGCGCTGTTGAGCTTCAGCAGGTCCTACGTTTCGCCAACCGCGAAGAAAGACCTCGCGCCCTCCGAAATTGAAATCGAAAAGGGACGCCGTCTGGTTTACGAGCGCAACTGCAAGGGATGCCACATTATAGAGGATGAGGGGAGGGCGATCGGCGATGTTCTGGTTGGCGCCTATGTGGAGGATGGCGTTTCTGAGTCAGAGGCGGTAGGATTCACACCGCCGGTGCTCAATGGGGAGGGCCAGAAGGTCCAACCCGACTGGTTCTTCGAATTTCTGAAGGAACCGATTCCGATCAGGCCGTGGCTGGACGTCCGCATGCCGACGTTCGGGTTTGATGATCAGGAAGCCATCGACCTCGTCACCTATTTTTCGCGACTCGACAAGCAGCAATTCCCGTATCATTCGCTCGTGGAAACGCGCCTGACGCGAAGGGATCTACGAGCGGCAAAGGCGCTGTTCAGCGAAGAGATCTACAACTGCTGGACGTGCCATCAGCAGGGAGAAATCAAACCCAAGGGGGATCCGGCCAGTTGGGCGCCAGACCTGACGATGGCAAAAGAACGTCTGAAACCGGATTGGATCAGGTCCTGGCTCTGGGATCCTCAGAAGATCCAGCCCGGAACCAAGATGCCTACGTTCTTCGGGGACGAGATGACGTATCTACCCGAACGGGCAGACGGGATCAATCTGACCCGCTATCTGACCCTTCCTGAGGGGACGGTGCCGGAAGACGGGATCATGATCCTACCCAGTAAGAGCGTCATTCAGACCCTGACAGACTATATTTTCTTCGGTCTGCATCAGGACAGAAGGCTGAGTCAACGATAAGGTGGTGGATAGGGGTACGGCCCTTAAAAGGAGGATAACATGAGGTTCTTGAGTTATGTCTTGTTTGTCGCGTTCACTTTGGTTTGCCTGTCTTCGGGAAGGGCATTCGCGGGGAGTGCTGCTGTAACGGGAAAAGTGAGTCTGGATCTGCCGGGGGGTAAGAAGCCCGGACGTAAGAAACTACAGATGGCTGCGGACCCCGTGTGCGCGGGCAAGCATTCCGCCGATGCGCCGGCCCGCAGTGAGGTGGTTGTCGTAAACGACGACGGGACGTTGAGAAATGTATTTGTGTATGTCAAGGCGGGGTTAGAGGGCAAGAAATTCGACGTTCCAGCCGAACCGGTGGTTCTGGATCAGAACGGGTGCATGTATAAGCCCCACGTACTTGGCGTCAGGGCGGGCCAGCCGATCAAGATTCTGAACAATGACGGGACGCTTCACAACATCCATCCCAAACCGAAGGTCAATACCGAGTTCAATATGGCCATGCCGAAATTCTTGAAGGTGAAGACCAAGACCTTTGACAAGGCCGAGGTGATGATTCCCGTCAAATGCGACGTTCATCCCTGGATGCAGAGCTACGTCGGCGTGATGGATCACCCCTTCTTTGCCGTGACTGGAGACGGAGGGGCGTTTGAATTGAAGGGACTGCCCGCGGGGACCTACACCGTGGAGGCCTGGCACGAGAGACTGGGTTCCCAGACCCAGGAAGTGTCCATAAAGGACGGAGAGGCTGCAGCCGTCGATTTTACGTTCAAAATACCCAAGAAAAAGAAATCGTAGCTTAAACTCCGTCGCGATAGCGTTGGATAATCACCGACGCCGGGAGGAATCTTGATGGAAGAAAAGGTATATGGATACTGGCTCCCAATCGATGTCTCGACCCACGGGCACGTCGTCGACTTCCTGATCAACTGGATACACTGGTTCATGATCGCGCTGTTCGTCGGTTGGGGGATCTATTTTTTCTATTGCTTAGTCCGCTTTCGGGAGGGTGCCAACCCCCGAGCGACCTATGATCCAGTCAAGGGAAAGACGTCCAAGTATGTGGAGATCGCCGTCGTGGTTGTGGAGGCGGTCCTCCTGATCGGGATTTCGATCCCCGCGTGGTCGGCTTTCAAGCACCATTTCCCGTCCCAGTCGGAGGCTCAGGTCGTTCGGGTCGTGAGCGAGCAGTTTGCATGGAACGTCCATTACGCGGGTAGGGATGGAATCTTCGGCAGAACGGCCCCGGAGCTTGTGACCAGCGACAATCTGTTGGGGCTGGACCCGGACGACCCGAACGGGCAGGACGATTTTAATTCGATCAACAACCTGCATATCGTACCCAACAAACCGGTTGTTGTTCGTCTCTCTAGCAAGGATGTGATCCACAGTTTCAAGATTCCGGTGATGCGGTTGACGCAGGATGTCATTCCGGGGCAGGAGATCAAGATCTGGTTCGAGGCGACGCGGACGGGCAAGTTCGATATCGCGTGCGCCCAACTCTGCGGGCTCGGTCATTTTCGAATGCGCGGCCAGTTGACGATCGAAACGCCAGAGGCGTTCGAAGCCTGGCTGGAAGCCCAGCAGGCTGAGGCAGAGGAAGAGGACGAATTTTCATTCTAAGGGGATTCGTATGAGTGAGCACGCAGAGCACGGAGAACACGCTCACGTGGAGCTGGGGGTCTGGCAGAAATACATCTTTTCCACCGATCATAAGACGATCGGGATCCAGTACGCCCTGACTGCGCTGATCTTTCTCTTTTTCGGGTTCTGTCTGATGATGATGATGCGCTGGCAGCTGGCCTATCCTGGCGAGGCGCTTCCGTTGATCGGTGCGTGGCTTGGTGAGGCCAACATGCCGGAAGGGGTGATGGTGCCGGAGTTCTACAACCAGCTCGGGGCGATGCACGGGACGATTATGGTCTTCATGGGGGTCGTTCCGCTGGCAGTGGGTGGTTTCGGAAACTATGTCCTGCCGCTCCAGATCGGGGCCCCGGACATGGCGTTTCCCAAGATCAACATGGCGAGTTACTGGGCTTTCGTTGTTGGTGGCGTAGTTATGCTCGTCAGTTTTTTCGTGCCCGGGGGGGCGGCCCAATCCGGGTGGACGTCCTACGCGCCGCTTGCTGTTATCGCGCCGATGGGGCAGACGATGTGGCTCTGGGGAATGATCTTTCTGATCACCTCTTCGCTTCTAGGTTCGCTCAACTTTATCGTGACGACGATCCAGATGAGGGCAGAGGGGCTGTCTTTTTTCAGGCTGCCGTTTTTCGTGTGGGCCCAGTTCGTGACTTCATTCCTGCTCCTGCTGGCGTTCCCACCACTTGAGGCGGCCGGCGTCCTGCAGCTGATGGACCGTTTGGCCGGTACGAGCTTTTTCCTGCCCAGTGGACTCGTGGTCACCGGACAGGTCCTCGAAGTGAGCGGCGGAGGCAGCCCGTTGCTCTGGCAGCATCTCTTCTGGTTTCTGGCCCACCCCGAGGTCTACGTTCTGATTCTCCCCGCGATGGGCATCGTGTCCGAGGTCCTGGTCAACAACACCCGCAGGCCACTCTGGGGCTATCGCACGATGGTCTATTCTTTGATCTTCCTCGGATTTATGTCTTTCGTCGTGTGGGCCCATCATATGTTTATGACGGGGATGGGTACGGTGATGAGCAATTTCTTCCAGACTACGACGATGATCATCTCGATTCCTTCGGTTGTCATCCTCACCGCGCTGGCGCTGAGCCTGCACGGAGCGTCGATCCGGTTTACGGTCCCGATGCTGTTCGCACTGGCGTTTATTCCGATGTTCGCCATCGGCGGGCTGACCGGACTTCCGCTGGGGCTCACAACTGCGGATCTCCACCTGCACGACACCTACTATGTGATCAGTCATTTCCACTACGTAGTGGCGCCCGGTACGATCTTTGCCATGTTCGCGGGGATCTATTTCTGGTTCCCGAAGGCTACAGGGCGGATGATGAATACGACGCTGGGCAAGCTCCACTTCTGGTTCTCCCTGGTTTTTATGAACGGTGTCTTTTTCCCGATGCTTTTCGTGGGGATGGCCGGTGTCTCCAGGCGGCTTTACGACCAGACTCAGTACGCCTATGGTGAGCAGGTTCAAGGTCTTACGGTAATGAGCTCCTGGTCGGCGTGGCTGCTGGCGCTTGCACAGATTTTCTTTATCGTGAACTTTATCTGGAGCATGAAGAAGGGTGAGAAGGTGACGTCGGATAATCCGTGGGAGGCGACTACGCTGGAGTGGGCGACGCCCACACCGCCGCCTCACGGCAACTTCCTCGAAATCCCTTCGGTCTATCGTGGCCCATACGAATACAGCGTACCGGGACGGTCTGAGGATTACTGGCCGCAGCACGCTCCCGAGGATGGTGCTGCCGGCGCAGCACGGCCTCAACCGCAACCGACACCAGGCGACTAGTCGCGCAATCAGCTGGGAGGTTTCGATCGTGTCAGTTGAGATTCCATATCGAGTAGAGCCTCATCCCATCACCGGAGTCTACAACGGGAAGCTGGGGATCTGGCTCTTCCTGGCATCGGAAGTCATGCTGTTCGGGGCGCTTTTTTCAACGCTGGTGCTGCTCCGTGTGGGGGCCCAAACGTGGCCGCACGGTTGGGAGCTGCTGAATGTACCGCTGGCGACGCTCAATACGTTCGTTCTCATTGCCTCGAGCGTGACGATGGTGATGGCGTGGGCCTCGCTGAAGATGGATAATTTCGGCAAGTTCCAGCTGTATCTCGGATTGACGATCCTTCTGGCGTTCGTCTTTCTGGTCATAAAATATTTCGAGTACACACACAAATTCCATCTGGGCATCTCTCCATCTACCAGCAATTTTTATGCGACCTACTTTACGATGACCGGGCTTCACGGGCTGCACGTGATTGGTGGGATTGTCGTGAATCTCTACCTGCTCTTCCCCGGAAGTGCGATGTGGAAGACGGATTCCGAAGGGTTTACGAACCGGATCGAGTGCGCCGGACTCTACTGGCACTTTGTGGATCTGGTATGGATATTTCTCTTCCCGATCCTCTATCTCCTGTAAGGAGTTTGCAATGGCTCATAGCGCCGAAGAGGTCAGAAAGCACGTAAAGGTCTACTTGATTGTCTTTGCCGCGCTGTCTGTGCTGACTGTCGTGACCGTTGGGGTTTCCTACCTCCACATTCGATCCGTAGCAATGACCATTCTGATCGCCCTGTTTATCGCTACCATCAAGGGCTCTCTCGTGGCCGGCTACTTTATGCACCTGGTGTCTGAGAAGCAGATCATCTTCTGGGTGCTAGCGCTTACGGTGGTCTTTTTTATCGTGCTGATGTTGCTTCCGGTGCTTACGGTTACGGAGTCGGTCTTTTAAGGATCGGAATTCGTGATGTCTCTCAAAGCTTTCCACGTCTTCTTCATCGCGGTCTCCATCCTGTGTTGTCTCGGCTTCGGGATCTGGGCGGTTCAGGCCTATTCTGTATCGGGAGATGGGATGAATCTGGCAATGGGGGTGGCGGCGTTTGCGGGATGCATTGTGCTGGTATGTTACGGTATCTGGTTCTTAAAAAAGCTCAAAAGGTTAAGCTATCTATGAGTCGGCTGCGCCGTTTCGCGCTTGTCTCCCTGGCCCTTGCTATGATCCTGGTTCGCCCGGAATGCCTTCTGGCGTGTGCCGTCTGCTTCGGCGATCCCAATTCAGATATGGTCAAGGGTGCCAACGCGGGCATTCTCATTCTTCTAGGGATCATCGTCAGCGTTCTTGGAGGGATTGTATCTGTGATGTTGTTCTGGATGCGAAGGGCGCGCCTCTACAACCGAGGCTTGCTCGCCAGGCAGGCCCTGGACGGCCCCGTTCGGGCTGAATTGCCTGCAGTCAATGGGAGTTTCGTCACCGCGGGTTCGGAGGCTTAGCGCGGGTGTGGTGGAGGGACGTTCTGGAAGGGACAATCCGATGTCACGCGGCGATCCCTGGCTGCATCGATTTTCGGTGTTTACCGCAGGAGCGACGCTGTTTTTGATTTTTTCGGGAGGGCTTGTCACCAGCACGGGTTCAGGGTTGGCCGTACCCGACTGGCCGCTCTCATACGGCATGATCTTCCCGCCGATGGTCGGCGGAATCTTCTACGAGCACGGACACCGTATGGTGGCCACGTTCGTGGGTTTATTGACGATCGTTCTGGCGGTTTGGGTATGCAGGCGGGACGGGAGAAGCTGGGTCCGTTATGTCAGCTTAGCGGCGCTGGGCGCGGTCGTGTTGCAAGGGCTGCTGGGCGGGCTGACTGTACTCTACCTCTTGCCTACCGCTTTGTCGATCGGGCACGCGCTTCTGGCTCAGACCTTTTTCTGTCTCGTTGTCGGGATGGCGCTTTTCACTTCTCCGGTATGGCGAGCGTCGGCCAGCCCCCTGGAAGATTCCCGAAGGGTTCCCTTCCGGCACATCGCTCTATTTGCGACGCTGGCCGTCTACCTTCAGCTCTTCCTGGGTTCATGGATGCGCCACACCGAAGCAGGCCTGGCAATTCCCGACTTTCCACTCGCCTTCGGCCAACTGGTACCGCCTATTATGGACTTGGAAGCAGATGCCGGTGCCCCTTTTCCGATTTCTTCCGAGACCCTACGCTTGCGCGTTGGGATCCACTTCGCTCACAGAGTCTGGGCGCTCGTCGTCTCGGCGTCGGTCGTGTGGGCGGTCGTCCGAGTTTTAAGGATGCACGCAAATAGGAAGGAGTTGGTCTACCCGGCCGTCGTTATGCTTGGGTTAATTCCTCTTCAGATCGTGATGGGTGCGATGGTCATTTGGACAGAAAAAGGGATCGTCGTTTCTACGCTCCACGTCGTGATCGGTGCTGCCGTGCTGGCATCCAGTCTGGTTCTGACGCTGTGGAGCTGGCGAGTCTCTGTGTTTGAAAAGGCCGCCGGGCTGCAGGAAGGCGTTGGCCTGGTCACGGAGGGCCCATGAAACCCGGCGTTGGCGTTGAAAAAAATTACCCTTCGATCAACTGGGCGAAAGTCTGGGATTACGCGATTCTAACCAAGCCCAGGATCTCGCTGTTTGTTGCATTGAGCACCTGCGTGGGTTTCGTTCTGGGGTCTTGGCCGGAAACCCAGATGGTCACGATGCTTCACGTGCTCTTGGCCACGTTGCTGGTTGCCGGCGGGTCTGGGGCCCTGAACCAATCCCTCGAACGAGACCTCGATGCCCGGATGAAACGAACCGAGAACCGGCCTTTGCCCACGGGTCGGCTGAAGGCCACGGAGGCCAATCTGTTCGGCCTGTTCGTCTCCGCCTGCGGCATCCTCTATATGGGACTCGTGGTCAACTGGCTGGCCAGTTTTCTGGCCGCGTTGACGTGGGGGATCTACCTCTTCGTTTACACGCCACTCAAGACCAAGACAGTCCAGAATACGGCTGTCGGGGCCGTCGCGGGGGCGCTCCCGCCGGTCGGGGGATGGGCCGCCGCACAAGGGGAGATTCCTCTGGCTGCCTGGGTCCTGTTTGCCATCATGTTTACGTGGCAGTTCCCCCATTTTCTGTCCATTGCCTGGATCTACCGTGAGGATTATGCGCGAGGTGGGCATAGAATGCTGCCTGTAGAAGATCTTGAGGGAAGTCGGACGTCGGCACGGATACTGTTCTACAGCCTGCTGCTTCTACCGCTCGGCGTTGTGCCTGTTTTTCTCGGCATAAGCGGGTGGATCTACGGAATTGTCTCTATTTTGCTTGGCCTGGGCCTATTCTACGTTGGCTTCAACTTCTTCAAGGAGCGGACGGATCGACGTGCCAGGTACCTGATGCGAGCGACGCTTGTATATCTCCCCGCGCTATGGTGTGCCATAATTGTGGACAGGCTTGTAATGTAGGTATCAAGATTCAGTTAGATTCGAACTCGGGTGATAGGTGATTGTCCTATCACCTTTCTTTCTTTTTAGCAAGGTTGGTCTGCATGGGCAAGGCCTTAGCGGTTGAAGTAAACGGGCTCTATCACGACTATGACGGCCGTCGTGCCCTGGATGGGATTGATCTGCAGATCGATGTGGGTGATATTTTTGGACTACTGGGACCCAATGGCGGAGGAAAAACGACGCTATTCCAGATTCTTTCTACCCTTCGGCGTCCCGGCGGGGGGCGGGTTCGCGTTTTGGGTTTGGACCCTGTCGAAGATTCGGCCCTGCTCCGGTCGAAGATAGGGGTTGTGTTTCAGAACCCCAGTTTGGACCCAAAATTGACCGTCCTGGAAAATCTGAGGCATCAGGGACACCTCTACGGTTTACGAGGAAGTCACCTTGCACGCCAGATTGATAGGGTGCTCGAGCTGTTTCAACTGGGTGAACGCCGAAAAGATCGGGTTGAGGTGCTTTCCGGCGGACTTCGGCGGCGGGTTGATCTGGCGAAAGGGCTTCTTCATAGACCTCAGCTTCTGATTTTTGACGAACCCTCGACGGGTCTGGATCCGGCGGCCAGAATGGCATATTGGGGCGATTTGGAGAGGCTGCGGGACAGAGAGGGCGTGACGATCGTGCTCACGACACACTTTCTGGAAGAGGCCGGGCGATGTGACAGGGTAGGTATTCTGGACCGAGGGAGGTTGGTGGCGATAGGCTCACCTGGAGAGCTCATAAACGGCGTGGGAAAAGATGTGATCGTGATCGAGAGTCCTTGCCCGGAGAGGTTGGGTGAGGATATCCTGGAACGGTTCAGCCAGCCATCAACCCTCATCGAAGATCGATTGAGAATTGAATGCGGCGAGGGCCACGATATGATGGCCCAGATTTATTCCTCCTTCCGAGAGCAGATCACTTCGGTCACCGTGGGTAGGCCGACATTGGAGGATGTGTTTGTGCAAGAGACGGGCCGTGCCTTTCGAGCGGAGGGGAGTTGAGCATTGGCTGTGGATAGGAGCGACCGGAACCAGAGGATGTGGCTAAGCGTCCTTCCAGTGGCGACACTCTGGGAGAGAGAGATCGTTCGATTCGTCAGAGATCGCCACCGGTTGCTCGGTGCCATCGGGCAGCCGCTGCTTTTTTGGCTGCTCGTGGGGTATGGACTCGATGCATCATTCCTGCCCGCGGGCCAACCGCTAGGAATGAGCTATCTGGAGTATATCTACCCAGGGACGCTTTTGCTCATCGTCCTTTTTACCGCCATCTTTTCGACGATTACGGTGGTGGAAGATCGGCGAGAGGGATTTATGCAATCGGTCCTCGCGGCCCCTGTCCCGCGCGCAAGTTTGGTTTTAGGTAAGCTTTTCGGTGGAACGACACTGGGCATGCTGGAAGGTCTGGTCTTTCTCGTATTCGCTCTTCATTTGAATATTCCATTAACCCTCGAGGTTCTTGCGTACACAGCGGGATTTCTCTTCCTTTCCGCGCTGGGATTAACCGGGCTCGGCTTTGCCATCGCGTGGCGAATGGAGTCGACGGCAGGATTTCATGCCATCATGAACGTATTTTTGCTTCCTATGTGGCTACTTTCAGGGGCCTTCTTTCCCCCCTCAGGAGTTCCGAGTTGGTTGGAGTGGATTATTTGGATCAACCCATTGACCTACAGCATGGCCGGCCTGCGCAGAGTCCTCTACCTTGGAGCCCCGTTCGAATTTAGCGCGCTTCCCTCGCTGAAAGTTTGTATTCTGATCACATCACTCTTTGTAGTTTGCACGTTTGGAATTTCGGTTTATCAGGTTATGCGCAGAGGAGAGGGGGGCCTGCGTTGAACCCGAAGACCCGAATTCTATTTGCGTTGGGGATTTCCCTAATGTTGATGTTTGCTGTGGGCGGTCTGCTCATGCTGAAAGAGGTCGAAGAGATTCGAGCCCGGAAGGGGGACTCGCTTCCTGTGCTGGGCAAGGTCCCAGATTTTTCACTTGTAGAGCGAAGCGGAGCAGAGATTTCCCTGGACGATCTCGCCGGCGAGATCTGGATCGCCGACTTTATCTTTACCCATTGCGTCGGTCCCTGTCCTCTTCTTTCAGCACAAATGGCTTCCCTTCAGAAGAAGCTGTGGGACTCACCGAGTGTCCGTCTTGTGTCCGTCACGGTGGATCCGGAAAGGGACACACCTGAGCTGCTCACGGACTACGCACTGCGGTTCAAGGCTGATAAAGATCGCTGGCTTTTTTTAACTGGAGAGAAGGAAGCAGTCTACGACCTCGTGAGAGAGGGGTTTCAGATACCAGTGAGCGAGGATGAGGATTCCGACCAGATTATGCACAGCCTTCGATTTGCCCTGGTTGACCAAAGCGGCACCGTGCGCGCCTATTACGATGGAACGGATCCAAATATAGCTGAGAAGGTTCTGCCGGATGTGGGGGCTCTTCTGAGGGAAGAATGATCAGCCGCCGGGCTGGCGGATGCCGTACTTGTCGAGACGATAACGAAGCGTGCCGCGAGTGAGCCCGAGGAGTTTTGCTGCCCGTACCTGGTTTCCCCCCGAGAGTGCGAGCGCCTGTTCGATCAAGTCCCGGTTGAGTTCGTCGAGCACCACCCCATCGGGTGGAAGCCTGAAAGCACCCTCGTTTGTTTCGGGCCTTTCTTGTGGCAGGAGGAAGTCGAGATGCTCCGGCTTCAACGTATCGCCCTCTTCAAGCAGCACGATGCGCTCGATCGCATTTCGAAGCTCACGCACGTTACCTTTCCACTCATATGCGAGAATTAACTCTGCGGCCTCCGGATGAATCCTGGACATAGGTTTGCCGAATGTTCCACAAAACTTCTGAAGGAAGTACTCCGTAAGCGGAATCAAGTCATCGCTCCGCTCCCTTAGTGGAGGGATCAGGATCGGTGCGACGTTGAGGCGATAAAATAGATCCTCTCGGAACCTTCCGGATTCTACGGTCTTGCGAAGGTCCTTGTTTGTCGCTGCAACAATGCGGACGTCAACGTGGATGTTCTTGCTTCCGCCGACCCTGTAGAAGGACTTTTCCTCGAGCACCCTGAGGAGCTTTATCTGGTTGTCCTGGCTTAATTCTCCGACCTCATCCAAGAAGAGTGTACCGCCGTCGGCGGATTCGAATTTTCCGGGCCTGGACTGAGACGCTCCAGTGAATGCACCTTTTTCATATCCGAAAAGCTCACTCTCGACTAGATCCCTGGGGATTGCCCCACAGTTGATCGGGATAAACGGACCCTCAGCGCGTGCGCCTTTGTAATGGATGAGGTGCGAGATGATTTCCTTGCCCGTGCCGCTTTCACCTTCGATCAACACCGTAGTGGTTTCACTTCTTGCGATGCGTTCCGATAAACGGATGATTTTCTTGAAGGCCTGGCTCTCTGACACGATCCCGTCGAAGTCGATCCTTTCACGCTGGGCGGCCCTCAGAAACTGAACTTCTCGCTTCAATCGCGCTGTTTCCAGTGTTTCTGCGACGAGCAAGCGCAGCTCATCAGTGTTGAATTCAGATGATTTCGTAATGTAGTTTCGCGCACCGGCCTTCATCGCGGCCACCGCGCTCTCGATACTGCCTTGCGCGGTAATCATGATGGCCTCAATTTGCTCATCGATCTTCTTGATTCGGGTGAGGGCTTCGATTCCGTCGATTCCCGGAAGGCCGAGGTCCAGGAGGACGAGGTCCGGACTCTCTTGTTCCACGAGTTGCACTGCCTCTTCGCCACTCATCGCGGAGAGGAGTGTATACCCTTCCGCTGAAAGGACCTTATCCAGCATCGTGCGAAAGCTCTGATCGTCGTCCACAATGAGAACTTTGTTTTTCACGGAGACCCCGGGTTCTATGGATATAACCTCTTGTTATACAACACTAACAAGAAAGTTATTTGCCGGGGCTTGTCAAGGAATTTCATCGCGGGTTTCAGGGCCTGGGAGAAGAGGCGTCGATCAGTTTGGCAAGATCCTCGTTTTCCTTATGGTCTGCCTGATCGGTTGCAGCGTTCTGGACAGGCAGGGAGATCCGCAGATTCTCGATTTGAAGACGGACCGGGAACCTGAAGTCGGCCGCCGCCAGAAGGTTCGGATTACACTGGTTTCTGATGACCCGGACAACGATGAGCTGGACTTTCGCTGGATTGCAACTGGGGGTCAATTTGAGAAGAGTGGACAGGATACGCTGATTGACCTTTTTCAAGATTCGGTCTCCGTCGTGTGGGTCGCTCCCAGTGAGGTCGGCAGCTACGATCTCACCGTCGAGGTGGGGGACGGGAGGTCGGGAACCGTGGCCACTTCTGCCCTGCGCATCCTGGTGACGCAAGCAGCCCCGACCGCGGACGCGGGAATGAGCCGACTCGTGGCCTATAACGACACACTGGAGATCGTTCTGGATGGTACCGGCAGCTTTGATCCTGATGAAGATTTGTTGCGCTTTCGGTGGGATCAGATTAGCGGACCACGTGTGGCATTACAGCCGAGCGAAGGGGAAGCGCCTACTTTCCGTGCCTCGGCCCCTGGCGACTACGTATTCTTGCTTAGTGTGAGGGACGATGTTGCGGACACGACCGGAGCATTGACCAGCGATACTGATGTGGTAACGATACGCGTTACTGACAGGGGAGGGCGAGGAGGCTGAATGGAGATGACGAACTGAGAAGCCTTTGTTGACTTGAAGATGATGACCTGGAGCAGGCGAACCTGCTCCAGGTCTTATTTGCTTGACCGTAGAGCTGTCTGGAGTTTCCGATGGGGCGAGTCAGTACGAACTCTATCTACCTGACTATAGAGAAGGGCGCGCATCTTTTAGGCGGCCTATTCATTATGGTTGTGGTCGCACGTGTGATGGGGGCAGAGGGGCTGGCTGCCTATGGGTTTGTGATTTCGCTTACGGCATTTTTTGCTCCCATTCTGGATCTCGGATTGACCAATCGTGTGATCAGAACGGTTGCCTCAGGAGGGCTGGAGGCCGCCGAGGCCGTTTCGGACGCGATTGGGTTCAAGCTAAGGCTGGCGCCGGTGGTGCTTGTCCTGGTCGTGGGGGGTGCGTGGATTTGGGGCAAGTCGCCAGTGACCTTGGTCGCTGTCGGGCTTGTGGGTGGGTCTACTGTGGCCATGGCGTTGGGCGATTCGGTGAATGCCATTTTCAAGGGTTTGCAACGTGCTGCATACAGCGCCCTGCTGGTTGGTGGCCTCAATCTACTGTTGATCTTGACTTGCCTGGGGGCCATATACATCGGGTGGGGTCTGAGCGGCATCGGCGTGTGTTACCTGGTCTGCCGGGCGGGTTACTTTTACTCAGGCATGGCGTTGGTCTCAAGCGTTTCTCGCGGGCTCCGCCCCAGTCTGCGTGTAGATCCCATCCGTGCAAGTGTCGTCAAGACTGGAGTTCAGTTTCTGCCTTCTGCCTATTTTCTGGGAAACCTTCTGCACATCAACTTCCTGACGACTGACCTCGCTATTGGTGAGGCGAATTCCGGACCATTTTTTATCGCCTACCGGTTTGCGGCTGCCCTGTTCGTACTGGCCAGCGGGAGCCTCGAGGCGATATTCTCGGGGATAACGGCTCGCTTTGCGGCGGCTTCCGACATCAAACCTTTTCTGACCCGTGCGTTTTTCTCTCTCCTTGGAATCGGCTTTGCCGTCGTGGCCATTGTATACGTGGCTGTACGTCCTGTCACCCTATGGATTTTCGGTGGGGAGTATGAATCCGCCATAGTTGTCATACGTCTTTTGGTCTGGACGCTTCCGCCTTTTTTGTTGTGCGGACTCGCACACTCAGCCCTGCTGGCGATGAAGCGAGAAGGGCGTGGTGCTCTTGTGCTTACCTCTCTCGTGTGTACCGGGGCGCTGCTCGGGGCAGGGATGAGTCCTTCTTGGGGTGCTCTGGGGACGGCCCTCGCACCTTCGGTAACGGCCAGCCTCTTCGCGGTGATTTTGTGGGGGCTTGTCTGGAAGGAACTGCGGAGGAAGAACGCCGGTCTTCCCAGTGAACAGGATATGGGAACACCTGCCTAGCGTTGCGGGACGTCTTGGATGATCCTATATTGGTCAAAAAATGGGCAAAATACTGTTTCTACCCAGGCGCATTATAGCGGCGCGAGAGGTCAGTAGCCGAATATGAACAGACTGGACCCTGTTTCCAGCCAACTTGCTCTTAGCCACCAACCCCCTCGAGTCATACCCTTTCTCCTTGGAGGGACCTGGGTTGTAGTTGTGTTGGGACTATGTCTATCGTTGTGGTTGGGATGGGTGCACGCAGCGAACCCGGTAGACCGACTGAGCCGAACCGTCTCCGAAATCCCTCTCACGGTCGTTTTGGTGGACCTTTGGACTCTTGGGATTGCCTGCTTCAGAAGACCGACTCACAGCCCCCTTCGGGTTCCGGTAAGGACACCTGTGATACTTCTTCTTCTACACCTTGGTGTCTGGATATGGACTCGCTATCTGGCCTCGTTCGAGGTGTTCTACAGTCTGAGGATGATCGGAGAGATGGAGGGGATTTACGAAGTTCGTCCCGGGATCGCGTTGCTTTTGGCTATGCTCTCGATCGCCTGTTTGGGACTTACGCTCTTTGAGGTGCGACTGGTCAGGTGGGTCTTGATTTCGGAACATACGGCCTTCCCGGCAGCTGATCACCAGGATCAGGAGCCGGACATTCCTGCCGGGAAAGAGCACATCTACGAAGCTCAGATGATCCTGAACAATTTGGGATATGATGTGGGTGGTATAGACGGGACAATCGGCGCCCTGACTAGAGAAGCATTGAAAAAGTTTCAAGCCTCTTGCAGTATCAATCCAAGCGGAGAGCTGACCATGCTGACGGTCGTCGAGCTGCGTAGCAAGTGGACGGGACCCGAGGAACCCGCACCCGGACAGTCAATAAGGGCTATCTCCGAACACGTAGCGAGGCGAACGGTGGCGTACTTAGCCAGTTGGTGGGGTTGGACAAAATAGTGTTCTCGCTCAGACGATTCGCTTCAGCAAAAGGCATTATTTCTACTATTTTCCTTCCTTGCTGACCTCGCTTTCTACCCGGATGACATCGGACGGGACCTTCATTCTGAAAACGCGTTCGTTGATCCCCGAGTTCACATTTCGCCAACCGAAGTCGATTCGGATTTGATCCGTTCCCTGCCTGATTTCGACTCTCCGAGGAAGGATTACGCCACGCTCCTCTCGATAGTCCGTCATCAGCCTTTGAGAAATGAGGCGGCCCTGGTGATGGTCGTAAATCTCTTCCCGGAGGATGGTTGCAGTACGCCGGTCCACGCATATCCTGCGGTCCCAGAGCGGCTCCTCAATTTCAATATAGATGCTATTCCCCTGGGTTTCGAACGAGCTCACCCGCGGGAGATCGAGCATGGAGGTACTGGGAAGGCCGAGGATAGCACGCTGTGCATCATAGAACTGGAGGTCTACGCCGGTCACTCGATAAAGGACTTCCTCTGGAAGGCCTCGCAGGTAGTGGTTGTCTCGAGGCAAGTAAACAGCGAGAGAGTCGTTCTCGGCAAGGGCGTGGAGCAGGCCTATTCCGAGGGCACCGGTTACGTCGAGTTTAAGCGCATCAGGGGATTTGTACCTAACGACTGCGGAAGTGTTCTGCTGCACACCGTCGATACGGATGAAGATCTTGGCCCGGGCCTCTAAATCGCGGAGGCTGTCGGTGTGGGAGGAAATGATTCTGAGAAGATCGAAGGAATTGTGGATTGGGCCGACATCAGGGGGGCGGGTGCGACGTGTGGAGCAGGCACTGAAGACTAACGATTGCAGGCCCATCAGGGGTAGGATGATGAAGAGTGATTTCATTCGGCTGGTGCACCGCCGATCCCATCGGTTGCGCGCTGCAGCTTCTTGCGGATACTATCGTTCTCAGGATCAAACTTGAGCGCGCGCGACCAGTGCCTCAGCGCTTTATCGTGGTCCCCCAAGGCACGGGCGACATCTCCTGTGTGGTCGTGAATAACCGCCAAGTCCTCTCGCAATCCTCCATCGCCTTGGTCTTGAAGACTTTTCTCTTCGATGTCGAGTGCGCGTTGTAAGAATTCGATTGCCTTTCTGTGCTGTCCCTGGCGATAGGAGACCCATCCCATGCTGTCCAGGTAGGCACCGTTGTTCGGGTCGGCTCTCAATGCCCGCTCGATCAGGCGTTCGGCCTCTTTCAGGCGAATGCCTTTTTCGGCAAGCATGTATCCAAGGTAGTTCAAGGCGAGATGATTTTCCGGGCTGAGGGTCAGAAGGCGCTGAAAGGCCCGAATAGACCTCTCAAGGTGTCCGGCGCGCTCGTAACTTCGACTCAATTCGAAAAGGACCTGAAGGAAGAGTTCGGGGTCATCTTCCGAAGTCCGAACCAGTTCCTCGAAAATCGGGATCGCGTCATCCCAGGACTTTTCGAAGCCGAATGTGCGTCCCAGTTCAAGCCGAAACCTCGGCTGTTGAGGGAAGGCTTCGACTGCCTTCCGATAAACCCCACGGGCATCGGAAACCCGACCGCTCGCCGCATAGGCACGGCCGAGCGCATTCACGATTTCGGGGTAGAGCTTGGATCGATTCGGGGCCTCGTTGAATAGGGGAAGCAATGCCTGGATCGCCTGGTCCCATAGTCGTTCTGCAAGGTATGTGCGACCGATCCCAAACCAATAGTTTGCGCTTTTCTTGGCCGCGAAGGCCTGTTGAAAAGAGGACCTTGCCGCCTGCGGCTGATTTGTGATCAGAAGGAGCTCGGCTCTTCTAGCCAAAAGGTCGTGCCGGCCTGAGTCTGCGCCAATCAGCTTATCAAGAAGGGCCTCTGCTCGTTCAACCTGTTGCCTTGAAAGTTGTGGGTTGGACGTCGATTGAGTGGCGGCTGCTATGTAGACCGTCGCCAAGGTCTCCAAAAAGAGGGTGTTCGGCCCGCTTTCAGAAAGAAGCTCGCTGAAAACAGAATCGGAAGCGTATATAGTCAGAAGTTGCCTCCAGAGCGGGCCAGTGCGATGGTCGACACGATTCTGGGCTTGAGCCAGACCTCCCCTGAGCGTTTTCGCGGCACGAAGCGTGTCGCCCGAGGCCAGGATAAGGTTGCCATAGCTGCCCCAGACTGCCGGTTGGTGAGGATTTTTGGACAGCATTTTCTCGTAGATCGATCGCGCAAGGTCAGGCCTTTCGTTGCGTGCATATTGATCCGCAATGACGAGTTTTGTCTGGGCGTCTAGATTTGGAAGCGTTTCCATCCTTTCTAGAACTTCAAGGACGTCCGCGCTCTGGCTTTGTGCTGAGTAGATCTGTAAAAGCGCACTGTAGGCTGGCAACGGATTGGGATCGAGCCGAGAAATGGTTCGAAGTTGCTGCAATGCGGAGACGGTATCCTTAGCACCATTGAGCAGAGCTGTTTGATGAATCCATCTGCTCTGTAGGTCTTTTGGATTCAGGAAGACGGCCCTGCGGGAGGGTCCCACGGCTTCGGCGTGTCGATTCAGGGAGATCAGGTTTCGGCAAAGCGACTTGTAGAGAGTAGCAGATGTTGAATCTATCGCGATGGCGGCCAAAAGGGCACCTGCCGCCGCCGCCGGTTTTCCTTTCATCTCAAAGATTTTGGCATCAATGTAGTGTCTGAGTGCCCTCGGGTCCGGTGGGCGCTTGGAGACTTGAAGAGGTAAGATGCGAGGCGGTTGGGCTGTTGCGCAGGCCGATAAGTGTCCAGCGAGAAGTAGGAGAAGGAGAAGTGGCTTCATCCACGATCCTTTTGGACTTGCCGCATGCTACGGGACAGATCCCAGATGAGTTCCGTACGGACAAATTTCTCTTTTTGTGATTGCACGATGAGCTTGAGTCTTTTCGTCTTCTCTGTGACGATTGGGAGACCCCGGAAACTTTTTCCAGGAAAGTAGATCTTTAGCAGTTTTTCGTGACCTGTGTAGACGACCTCGGCGGGGGCTTCCAGATAGAGGATTTCTTTGTTTCCTGGAACGTATGGATAATAGTTTCCAAAGACATCTGTGACTTCCACGGCTCTACCCGGAACAGAGATTTCCAAAGCCTCTATGGGGTGAAGTGATTCTTCCTCTATCTTTTCGGGCTCGTAGCCAATGCCGTCACTGTCCTCGAGGTAGATGGTCCAGGCATCAAGGTCCAGATACCGGGCTGCAAACGGCGTGCTCATCTTCATCCGGATCAGGATAGCACTGTCTAATCGATTCTGCGATTGGTAGCGATTCCACAAAGACTCCCTGTCTTCGGAATCGCTCCTGTAGTGCTCCCACAGGAGTTCGGATTCCGCCCTGGCCAGATCCGGAACCATAAGTGTTGCGGATAGAAGGAGAGGAGACTTGACGATCTTGCCTCTGGACCGACTTGAGAGTGGACGCGTCCGGAGATCCGTCCGGTCTTCCAGCCCGGTGCCTTGGGACTCATCCACTCCCGGTTGAGAGGGAACAAACCCTCGTACGGTCCAAGTACGCAGGAGCTCGGAATAGGACCAGTCGTCCCCCTGGGAAGGGGTACCAGGCAACGTAATACTATATGCGTTTACGTTTTCTCGAGATCGCGGGAAGAGTGGAGTATTGTCTATGTGGTCGAAAGGGAGACTGGCGATTTCGAGATCCAGGATATTTTCGTCGCGGCGCAAAAGTTTATCGATCCGCTTCCCCTGCTTCTCGCTAAGCCCGGCCTTGAGGGAATCAAACGCCGCGTCAAGTGCCTTTCTGGATGCCTTTCGGAGCGAACGCAACTCCTGCACGTCTGGACGCTGCTTCCGCCAGGCGATCGCTTCACACGTCTGCTTGCCACGCTCCCACTGATAATCGGAAACAATCTTACGAAGCTTCAGAGCGGAGTCGGATACAAACGCCCTCTGCGTCTGATCGGCATTGAGATGTCTGACCAATCGATCCGGGATGAGTAGATCTTCTAGCTTGGCTGCGTCAAGAGGCCCTGAAAGGGGAAGTAATACAATCGAAATGGCGAGGAGTAGGGGTAAGGGCACGAGGTACCTCCTCTGTAGAGTGTCACGCTTGAGAGCAACTACTCCCTTCAACGACTGAAAAAGAAATAAGTTGCTCCAGAGGAGGCGCGTTACCGCTCCAGGATCAGCTTGCTGACTTCTGACTCAATGGGGATGGGATAGTCTTTTGTGAAACAGGCATTACAATACTGATGAGGAGTGTTGGGGGCCATGGCAAGCATTCCCTCCAGCGAGAGATACCCCAAGCTGTCTACTCCGAGGTGCTCTCGAATTCGCTCCACACTCTTCTTGCTGGCTATCAGTTCTCTCTCTGTCTGAAAATCGATTCCGTAATAACAGGGGGATACGATCGGAGGGCAGCTCACACGGATGTGGACCTGGCGAGCACCGGCCTCTCGAATCATCTTAACCAGCCGCCGAAGTGTGGTTCCTCGAACGATCGAATCTTCAACAACGACAACCCGCTTTCCCCTCAGGACCCCTCGAACCGGATTGAATTTCAGGTGAACCATCGCCGCTCGGTTATCCTCGCTGGGTGTGATAAAAGTTCGCCCAACATAGTGGTTGCGAATCAGACCGATTTCGAGTTTGATTCTAGATTCGTTGGCATAACCCAGGGCCGCAGTGTTGCTGGAGTCTGGAACGGCAATGACGATGTCGGCGTCCGCAGGCTGTTCGATGGCAAGCTGCCTACCGAGCTTGCGTCTGGTCTTATCCACATTGTCGCCAAAGATGATGCTGTCAGGGCGCGAAAAATAGATGTATTCGAAAATGCAAAAGGCATGTCTGACGGACTCGAATGGGGAGATCGTTCGGAGACCGTTCTCGTCTACGACAACCAGTTCACCGGGTTCGATGTCTCGTATGTAGCGCGCAGAGATGATGTCGAGCGCACACGATTCAGAGGCGATAACCCACGCATCTCCTAATCGGCCCAGACATAGCGGTCGAAATCCATAAGGGTCACGTGCCGCGATCAGCTTCTGTTCTGTGCAAAGGAGAAGGGAAAAGGCTCCCCGAACCTGTGCAAGCGCGTCCTGGATACGGTCCACGATGGATGCTTTGCGGACTCGGGCGATAAGGTGGAGAACAATCTCACTGTCGCTGGTCGTCTGAAAGATCGCACCTTCTTCTTCCAGTTCCTCCCGAAGTTGTGTGGTGTTGATCAAGTTTCCATTGTGGGCTACGGCGATACTTCCCTGACGAAACTGGGCGATGAAAGGTTGCGAGTTGGACAGCGTGTCGGACCCGGTCGTGGAGTATCGATTGTGTCCGATGGCCAGATGGCCAGGGAGGTTGCTTGAAATATCCAGTCCCCCAAAGACGTCTGCCACGTGACCCATTCCCGTGTGTATGTGGAGTCGATCGCCGTCACCGGAAGCGATTCCGCTGCTTTCTTCTCCCCGGTGCTGGAGGGCGTGAAGCCCCAGCGTGGTCAATTCGGACGCCTCCGGGTGACCGAAAATTCCAAAGATACCACAGTACTCTTTCACGTGTCCCTTTCCTCTCGTGAGAATCTGCCACGTGTCCCTTGGCTGGTTTTCCTGCGGATTCCTACGGTCTTCAAATGACTACTCTTCCCTCCATCCTGAATCGGCCGGAATCTATCCCATCGGATCCAGTGCCAGGTCCGGTCGAGCAGGAATCCTTCAAGAAGTCTTTGTGGCGACGGATCGGAGAGGCTAGGAGGGAGGTCACAACGCGCCCGTCGTTCCGGGGGAGTTCCCCGATGTTCAGTGAGGGTCTAAAGGGCGTGTCGAATAGAAATGACCACTCAGGCACCCCAAATATATAAAATTGTCTTGAAAAATCAATTGCAAAGGCTTGACCAGGCTAACTCCATCGAAGAGAAGGATTTGCCCGGAGGCCGAGAGCGGGTGAAGGTAGGGAACCCTGAGATGGGTGTGCCGGTCCGGTTTGTCCAAGAATCGGGTCGCGCCAACGCGTTCACTTTCTTACCGATTGCCGAGATTCTTCTTGCAACAGGGGGGCAGGTTTTATATATTCGGAAGCTATTAGCACTCTATGCCATTGAGTGCTAAGTCCCTATCTAGAGTGTTACACATTTGCCCATCTCCGTTTAAACACAGAATATAGGAGGGCATGAATATGGCCAGTAAGGTAAAACCGCTCGGCGATCGCGTCTTGGTCAGGCCGTTTGAGGAAGGGGAGCAGGTCAAGGGGGGCATTATCATCCCTGACACTGCGAAGGAAAAGCCCCAGCGGGGCAAAGTCGTGGCCGTGGGTGATGGAAAGATCGACGACTCGGGCAAGAGGGTAAAGCCTTCTGTCAAGAGAGGCGACCTGGTGCTTTACGGGAAATACGCTGGAACCGAGGTGCAGCTGGACGATGAGGAGCACCTGATCATGTCGGAAAGCGACATTCTGGCGGTCATCGAAGGCTAATGGAAGGGCGATTTCGTCTTCAATCAGGAGGAGCAAGCACATGGCGAAGCAGCTTGAATTCGATGTAGCGGCCAGAGATTCGCTGAAGCAGGGCGTTGATCAACTGGCAGGCGCGGTCAAGGTTACATTGGGGCCGAAGGGCCGGAATGTTGTGCTGGACAAGAAATTCGGTTCTCCGACGGTGACCAAGGACGGCGTAACCGTGGCCAAGGAGGTGGAACTGGAGGACCCGTACGAGAATATGGGTGCGCAGATGGTAAAGGAGGTCGCCTCGAAGACGTCTGACGTCGCCGGGGATGGGACAACAACGGCGACCGTTTTGGCACAGGCGATTTTCTGCGGGGGTTTGAAGAATGTAACCTCCGGCGCCAACCCGATGGACTTGAAGCGTGGAATCGAAAAGGCCGTTAGCGCCGTCGTCAAGTCGATCCACTCACAGAGCAAGCCTGTAGCCGGACAACAAGAGATTGCCCAGGTTGCCACGATCTCGGCAAACAATGACACCTCCATCGGCGACCTGATCGCCGAGGCGATGGAGAAGGTTGGCAAAGATGGCGTGATCACGGTGGAAGAGGCCAAGAGCACCGAGACGACGTTGGAGGTCGTCGAGGGGATGCAGTTCGACCGTGGCTATCTTTCGCCCTACTTCGTCACAAACCCCGACAACATGGAGACCGTGCTCGAAGACGCCTACATCCTGATCTACGACAAGAAGATTTCTGCGATGCGGGATCTGCTGCCCATCTTGGAGAAGATCGCACAGACCGGAAAACCCATGCTGATCATCGCAGAAGACATAGAGGGAGAGGCGCTGGCCACGCTCGTCGTCAACAAGATTCGCGGTACCCTCAAGGTTGCAGGGGTAAAGGCCCCCGGCTTTGGGGATCGGCGCAAGGCCATGCTAGAAGATATCGCGATCCTCTCCGGGGGTCGGGTGCTGTCGGAAGACGCCGGGTTCAAGCTTGAAAACGCGACAACCTCGGATCTCGGGCGGGCAAAACGGATCACGATCGACAAAGACAACACGACGGTCGTCGAGGGCGTAGGGAAGTCAGCCGATATCCAGGGCCGGGTGAATCAGCTCAGGCGCCAGATTGACGAGACCACGTCTGATTACGATGGCGAAAAACTCCAGGAACGCCTGGCCAAACTGGCTGGTGGTGTGGCCGTAATCAACGTCGGAGCTGCCACAGAGACTGAAATGAAGGAGAAGAAGGCCCGGGTAGAGGATGCTTTGCACGCGACTCGGGCGGCAGTGGAGGAAGGCATCGTTCCAGGAGGCGGCGTGGCCTTCATCCGAGCGATTTCCAGTCTCGAGAAGGCCAGGGGATCGGCCCGTGGAGACGAGAAGATCGGTGTAGACATCGTCAAACGTGCACTTGAAGAGCCCCTTCGACAGATCTCCAACAATGCCGGAGTTGAGGGAGCGATCGTGGTTCAGAAGGTGGCTGCGGGCAAGGGCGCGTTCGGATTTAACGCGGATTCGGAAACGTATGAAGATATGATTAAGGCGGGCGTGCCGGACCCGACAAAAGTGGTACGTTCTGCGCTGGAGAATGCCGCGAGCATCGCAGGCCTACTTTTGACGACGGAAGTGGTTGTGGCAGACATTCCGGAGAAAGAGCCTCCCGCACCTCCCGCACCCCCAGGAGGTGGAATGTATTAAAGGTTGACTGAAAGAAAAAAAGAAGAGGCGCTCTTACTCTGGGCGCCTCTTCTTTTTTTTGGTCTCTGGGCTCAGTTAGGCTTTCGGACGAAACTTGATTGAACAGCCTAGCGCTTTGGTCTCTTTCCGTCCAACTTCCTTTTCCTGAAGGATCGCTTCGAGCGCATCCTTCAAGTAGTGGGCTTCGACACGCTCGGGATTCTTCGCATCATCGTCGATAGCGCCGTGGTAGACGAGCACCCCACCATTATCGAAAAGGAATACCTCGGGCGTTCGCGTCGCCCCGAAGGCACGGGCAACATCGGAGGTTGCGTCAACGACATATGGGAAAGTAAAACCCAACTTTTTCGATCGCTTGGTCATCTCATCCAATCCGTCGCCAGAGACGCTTTGAGGATCGTTCGAGTTGATCACGATGACCCCGAACCCTTTCTTTTCGTAGGCGTTTCCAATCTCTGTAATACGATCTTCCCAGGCGACGACCCAAGGACACGAGTTACAGGAGAAGATGACCAGTGTGCCTTTCTCTCCTTTTACGTCTGAGATGGACCGATTGTCTCCACTTACGCTTTTCATCTTGACTTCTGACAAGGGCGTCGTGCTTCCGAGTTGCAGTCTTTCCCCTCCACCGACCTCAGCTCCGCAGGCCAGCATAAGTGCAATGGCTCCTGCACAGATTGCGAATTTGTGGATATATATCATGTTCCC
Source organism: Candidatus Latescibacterota bacterium (assembly GCA_965248435.1). Taxonomy (GTDB): domain Bacteria; phylum Latescibacterota; class UBA2968; order UBA2968; genus CBDFJH01. The sequence continues at coordinate 1,849,791 of OZ252100.1, read as the reverse complement.
CTCCTTGATGGAACGCCTGAATGATTGGCCGTCTTGTTGAGGACGTCCAGGATCTTTCTCTCAAAGACTTCGTAGGTTGCCATTCCCTCCCAGAAGTGTCGTCGTACACCCTTTGCGTCGAAGATCCACGTCGCCGGGAGCGCGCCAGACCACCTCTCATCCATGGTGTCGATGAACTCAGAGTCCCGCTCGCGTTTGACGTAAGAGGGAAAATCTACGCCATTTTGGGCGAGGAAAGCCCGGGCCATTGGAAGCTGATCGTCGAAATCCGCTGAGACGAGAACCAGGCGGAGGCCCTTGGCCTTGTATGATTCGTGGAGCCGAACCAGATCCGGAAACTCCGCTCTGCAGGGTGGACAGTAGGTCGCCCAGATGTTCACGAGCGTCACCGGTGCCCGAGTCTCTTGGATGGCGTCGATGATGTCCTGAGCTGTCGCGGGGATGACGACTACAGAGTCGACGTGAATCGGCCCTATCTCTGCCCTCTTTTCGGGCAACTCTCCAGGACGCTGGTTGCAGCCGAGCCAGACTACTGAGGCTAGAATCCAGCTCAGAATGCTACTGTGGATATTCACGATTTCTCCGTAAAAGCCCGAATCATCCTGCTGTTTCAGGAATGCTGACGCCCGAGCAGAAGGCCTCGTAGTCGATCAGTTCGGTAACCGTAGGGTTGTCTCCACAGACGGGGCAATTGGGTTCCCGTCGAATCTTGAAGGTCTTGAAATTCATTGAGAGTGCATCGTACATCAAAAGCCGCTCGACGAGCAGGTCGCCCTGACCGAGGATAAGCTTGACCGTCTCCGTTGCCTGGATGAGCCCGATCGTGCCCGGCAAGACGCCGAGTACACCGGCTTCTGCGCAGGAAGGTGCGAGCTCGGCCGGTGGGGGTTCCGGGTAAAGGCAACGGTAGCAGGGACCCTTGGAATCGCAAGGGAAAATCGTAACCTGCCCTTCAAACCGGAAAATGCTACCATCCACGAGGGGCTTCCTGGAAAAAACGCACGCATCGTTAACCAAGTAGCGAGTCGGGAAGTTGTCACATCCGTTAACGACGATGTCGTAGTCCTCGAAAATTTCTGTTACATTCTCGGAATTCAGGTATTCGATATGCGGGACGACGTTGCATCCCGGATTGAGGTCTCGGAGGGTCTCATAAGCAGAGACGGCCTTGGGTCTTCCAAGGTCCGATGTGCCATGAAGGATCTGACGCTGCAAGTTTGTGACGTCAACGACGTCAGCGTCGACAATGCCTATCGTGCCTACCCCCGCCGCGGCCAGATAGAATGCCGCCGGGCTTCCAAGGCCCCCAGCACCGACCATCAAGACCCTCGCGTCCAGGAGCTTGCCCTGCCCCTTTTCACCCACCTCTGGAACCATCAAGTGTCTTGAATAACGCTGGACCTCCGCCTTGCTGAGAGCTCGGTCACGTTCCAGGGGAAGGTCGGCCGCCACCCAGGCGTCGTAGCCGCCTTCTATATATGCCACGTCCTCGTAACCCATTCGATTCAGGTCTCTGGCGGCCAACGCGCCCTGATGATTTCCACCATACACAACAATGGGTGTCGTGCGATCGTTCGACAGACTCTCCACCCTCAGTTCCAAGAACCCACGGGGCAGATTCTGCGCGCGTGGAATATAGCCTCCTGCGTAATCTTCTCTTTCTCGCACGTCTAGAAGGAGGATCCCATTTCCGTTAAGGATCCGGCGCTGTCCCTCTTGCGGAGAAATTCCCGCTACTTCCGATTTCGCTTCTTCCAACAATTGTTCGAGCGATGTGCTCATCTTGGGTCCTCCTTGATTGTCTGTCGATATACCGTCAGCTTCTTCATATCAGGAAATGGTTATTGTGGGACCCGGCGCCCGGAGGCCGCCAGCCCGCTCTGCGACCCTGCGCGCAACTTCCCGGAACGCCTCGGCTTCATCCCCTTCGGAATTCGCGACCGGTTGTCCTCGGTCTCCTCCTTCGCAAATTGAAGGGTTGATGGGGATTTGGCCCAGGAGGGGGACTTCAAAAAAGTCAGCGATTTCTCGGCCGCCATTTTCTCCGAAGATTGGGGCATGGTCACCACAGTGAGGGCAGCAGAAATTGCTCATGTTTTCCACGATTCCAAGGATGGGAACATCCACCCTACGAAACATTTCGATGCTGCGACGAACGTCCTCCAGGGCGACATCCTGGGGCGTAGTGACGATTACGGCCCCGGCCAAAGGTACGGTCTGAGCGATCGTCAGCTGGGCGTCCCCGGTTCCTGGCGGAAGGTCCACTACCAGATAATCGAGAGACCCCCATTTTACTTCGGAAATGAACTGCTGAATCATCTTCCCCACGATCGGTCCACGCCAGATCACCGGTGTGTCTTCACTGGCAATAAATCCCAGTGACATCAACTTGACCCCATAGTTCTCAAGGGGGATAATTTTGCCTTCTTCAGACTCCGGCTGCTCATTTACGCCCATCATCATCGGCACGTTTGGGCCATAGATATCGGCGTCCAGAAGCCCGACAGAATTGCCTAGCGTCATCAGGGCGATAGACACGTTGACGCTAACCGTGGTTTTTCCAACACCGCCCTTGCCGCTGGAAACCGCGATCGTGTACCGAACATCGGGGAGGAGTTCAGGCCTGCTCAGTTCTGTAGGCATCTTATCACGCTAACGCAAAGGATCATCGGGAGTTTTTCACTGTCGGTTTCGCATAGTGAGGAGATATCTCACGCAGTCGATCGACTTCTAAGATGACCCGTCCACCCACGTAGTCGATCTCCTGCATCGAGTTAAAGCGGCCCAATCCGAACCGGAGGCTTCCTTGAGCCAGGTCATCTCGCACGCCGATTGCCCGAAGCACGTATGACGGTTCCAGGCTGGCGGATGTACACGCCGATCCGGAAGACAGGGCAATCTCGCTCAGGCCCATCAGAAGGCTCTCTCCGTCGACATATTTGAAGCTAAGGTTCAGATTCGAGTCCAGCCTCTCTTTGGGGTGGCCATTGAGATAGACTTCATCCAGACCCTCAAGGATCCTTGTTTGCAAGCGATCACGCAGGTTTCTGATGCGACCTGCCTCCTGCTCCATCTCGGCCCCGGCAACTTCACACGCCTTACCCAACCCGACGATTCCAGGCACGTTCAGGGTTCCGGACCGCATACCCCTTTCGTGGCCCCCGCCATCCATTTGACCTACCACGCGCAAACGGCTCCGTACGTAAAGTGCGCCGACCCCCTTGGGTCCGTAGAACTTGTGAGCGGTCATAGAGAGGAGGTCGACACACGCAGACCTGACATCGATAGGGATTTTTCCTACGGCCTGAGCAGCGTCTACGTGAAAGAGGACATTTCGCTCTCTGCAGATCGTTCCAATCTCGGTGACCGGTTGCAGCGTTCCGATTTCGTTATTTGCGGCCATGATCGAGACAAGGATGGTCCGGTCTGTGATGGCCTGGGCGACCGCTTCGGTGTTGACCTGGCCATACTCGTCCACGGGAAGGACTGTAATATCGAAACCTTGTCTTGCCAACGCGCTACAGGTGTCCAACACGGCGTGATGCTCGGTGGCCTGGGTAATGATATGCTTGCCCCTGTCGCCGTGGGCCGCGGCCACACCTTTGATTGCAAGGTTGTCTGACTCGGTCGCCCCGCTGGTGAAGATGATCTCCTTGGGTTGCCCGCCAATCAGGGCAGCGATCCTCTCTCTTGCCTTGTCTACGGCTGCTTCTGCGGTCCAACCAAATATGTGTGAGCGGCTGGAGGCGTTTCCGAATTCGTTTCGAAAATGAGGAAGCATCTCTTCCAGTACGCGTTCGTCCACCGGCGTCGTCGCGTGAGCATCCATGTAGATCGGAGTTTCGGGTTTCATTTGTTTCTCAGAACGGAGTTCTGGCGAAGAAGGTATGTCCTTCCGGAACACCTCTGGTAAGTCACCAATATACCGAACTTTAACGGCAACGTCAACGTGGTCGGGGATGGGAAGTGGGGTTCTCAAGCAGGGCCGCGGGTCGATGGAACGCGCAGGGAGGTCATCGGACTTTGCGAGGGTCTTTTTCGCACCGGGTGACGGCTGTCGGCAACCCTTCAGCTGGCTTCGAAGAGGGCCGCGACGAACGATTCCGGGTCGAAATCGACGAGGTCATCGGCCTCCTCCCCCAGACCGACCATCTGCAGGGGGAGGCCTAGCTCCTCCGCAATCGCGACCACGACGCCTCCTTTTGCCGTGCCATCGAGTTTCGCCAATACCAGGCCTGTCACGCCCAGATCCTGGTGAAACTGTCGGGCTTGTGCGACCGCGTTTTGTCCTGTCGTGGCGTCGATCACGAGCAGCACTTCGTGGGGAGCCCCATCCAGGGCCTTTCCGAGTACGCGCCGAATTTTTTTCAGTTCCTCCATCAAGTTTACTTTTGTGTGAAGGCGTCCGGCAGTGTCGATAAGGACCATGTCTGAGTCGCGGGCCCTGGCCGCCGTGATGGCGTCGAAGGCGACTGACGCCGCATCTGCGCCGGGCTGGTGTTCTACGATATCCGCTCCGCACCGATCTGCCCAAACGCGCAGCTGATCGATTCCGGCTGCACGAAACGTGTCACAGGCGGCCAGCAGCACTCTCTTCTTCTCTGATCTCAGGCGCGCCGCCAGTTTCCCAACGGTTGTTGTCTTGCCCACGCCGTTGACACCTGCGACCATGACAACCCACGGTTTCTGCCTGAGGGACGGGTCCGACGAAGGATTGCTGCACTCTTTCAGGATTGCCAGCACCTGTTCGCTGAGGATACTCCATATCATTTCTTCTGTCAGTCCCGATGTACCTGCGTTCTGGACTCGGCATCTGAGCGTTTCCAGGATTCGGCCAGTCGCGCTAACCCCAACATCTGCCTGGATAAGGGCTTCCTCAAGTTGGTCAAACGCCTCAGCATCCAGCTGGGGTCCACGGCGGATCACGTCTCTGATCCTTACAAGCGCAGCTTCCCTGGTCTTGGAAAGCCCTCTCATGAACTTCCCGAGGAAATTTCGTGTCATATTAAGACCCGGGGTCTCTAGTCTGGCATGGAGCTTTGGTGGTTTGACGCACTTCGAGGCGTGCTGGGAGGGAAAACTAGAGGAAACTTCCTTTAAGGATGTCAAGAAGGCGTTCTAGGTCATCATCGCTGTAGAATTCAATTTCGATCGTTCCCCTATGACCCTTCCGTAGAATGTTGACCGCTGTACCGAACTGGCGCTGAAGGTCCTCTTCCACAGCAAGAATATCTGGGGTTTTGGCGGGAAGCTTCCGGATCGATGCACGACCCTCTTGGGAGGCCGCAACCAGGATCTCCGTCTTTCGTACGCTCAGCCCCTGGGCGATAATTCTTCGACACAGGTGGGCCTGATTCTTCTGGTCCGGAATTCCGAGAAGCGCGCGCGCGTGCCCCATAGAGATCTGGTCCTTCTCGAGCGCGCTACGAACTTCGGGAGAAAGCTTGAGAAGTCGAAGCATGTTGGAGATTGTGGACCGATCTTTGCCGACTTTCTTTGCCAGCTCCTCCTGCGACAATTGGAACTCATCCATCAGCGTCCGATAGGCCATCGCTTCTTCGATGGCATTGAGATCCTCTCGCTGAATGTTTTCGATTAAAGATATCTCCATCGCCTCTTCGTCCGTAATGATGGAGAGCAAGATCGCCGGTACAGATTTCAAGCCGGCCTGTCTTGCGGCGCGGAGGCGGCGCTCTCCTGCGATCAGCTGATATCCGGACCCGTACTTTCGAACAGTGAGCGGCTGGATGATTCCTTTCTCCTCGATCGACTGGGCCAACTCATCGAGCGCTTTGGGGGTAAACTCTATGCGAGGTTGGTGTGGACTGGGTTCGATGTCCGAGGTACTGATCTCTACGATTTTGTGCCCTGTGACGTCTGTCTGGCCGAGGGCTTCGTGAGGAAACGTGGAAGTTTCGCCTTCGGCTCCCGGGATGAGCGCCCCGAGTCCTTTGCCAAGGGCATTCCTTTTACCCATGGTTGATTACCTCACCGGCCAGGTTAATGTAGTTCTGCGCCCCGTTGGACATGATGTCGTAGAGGATGATGGGTTTTCCAAAACTCGGAGCTTCTCCAAGTTTTACGTTTCGACCGATAACTGTCCTAAAAACCTTCTCTCCGAAGTATTCCTTGGTTTCGTCTGCGACCTGTCGGGAAAGATTGAGCCGGCCGTCGAACATGGTAAGGAGCACGCCTTCAATCTTGAGATCGGGATTGAGGTGCTTCTGCACAAGCTTCAATGTATTCAGGAGTTTTCCTAGCCCTTCGAGGGCGAAATACTCGCACTGGATCGGAATGAGTATGGCGTCCACAGTCGTCAGTACGTTGATCGTCAGGAGTCCAAGGGAGGGCGGACAGTCTATCAGGATGTAGTCGTACTCCTCACGGATGGGCGCCAAGGCGGCGTGGAGGAGGCGTTCCCTTGACATCATGCTGACGACTTCGACTTCGGCGCCTGTGAGGCGGACGTGAGAGGGGGCCAGGCTTAGGTAGGGCACCTCCGTTTCCTGAACGATCTCTGACAAAGGCAGTTCATCGACCAGCACTTCATAGATACAAGGAACCTGGTCTTCTAATGAAACCCCGCAAGCGCTGGTCGCGTTGGCCTGCGGATCCATATCTACGAGTAACGTCTTCTTCTCGGCAGCTGCCAGACATGCAGAAAGGTTAACCGCAGTCGTGGTTTTACCCACACCTCCCTTCTGATTGGCGATGGCAATGACCTTAGACATTACGTCGTGCTTCAAATGCATTGTGACTCGGGCATAAGCCAGATTGTAATAGGGCAACCTACTGGAATCAAGCTGCGAGCAACCACGTTGTGCGAGTCATACGGATCGCCGAATGTTATTCGACGGCGGCCTGTGCCGCTGCCAGGCGCGCAATGGGTACGCGAAACGGAGAACACGAAACATAATCCATTCCTGTTCGATGGCAGAACACGACCGAAGCTGGATCTCCGCCGTGTTCACCGCAGATGCCGACTTTGAGATCTCTCCTTGTGCTTCGCCCAGCTTCGGTGCCCATTTGAACGAGTTGACCAACGCCCTCCTGATCGAGGCTTTGAAAGGGGTCACAATCCAGGATGCCCTGCTCCAGATAATCAGGTAGAAATTTACCTGCATCGTCTCTGGAGTAGCCAAATGTCATCTGAGTAAGGTCGTTTGTGCCAAAGCTGAAAAATTCTGCCGACTCTGCGATCTTATCGGCTACCAGCGCTGCCCTGGGGACCTCGATCATTGTGCCCACCAAATACGAGATCTTGACCTTCTCTTCTTTCATGACCTGAGTGCCGATCTGTCTGACCATGTCTGCGAGCTGGGTGAATTCCTTCACCGTACCCACGAGCGGGATCATCACTTCGGGGATAGCTCTGATCCGCCTCTTTCTGACCTTCGCGGCCGCCAGGAAGATTGCACGGACCTGCATTTCGTAGATTTCAGGGTAGGTTATGCCCAAGCGGCACCCACGGTGTCCCAGCATCGGATTGAACTCTTCGAGCGCCGCGACCTTCTCTTCTATCCGCTTTTGGGACACGCCCATCTGGCCAGCCATTTCTCTTTGCTGGTCCCGTTCGTGGGGAAGGAATTCGTGAAGGGGGGGGTCGAGCAGACGGATGGTAACCGGGAGTCCCTTCATCGCTTTGAAAATCCCTTCGAAATCCGCCTGCTGGATTGGCAGCAGTTTTTCAAGGGCTTTTCGGCGCCCCGCTTCGTCATCTGCGAGAATCATTTCCCTTACGGCCAAAATCCGATCTCCTTCGAAGAACATATGTTCCGTTCGGCAGAGACCGATTCCTTCGGCCCCGAATTTCCGAGCGACCTCAGAATCGTGCGGCGTGTCTGCATTTGCACGCACTCTTAGTTTCCGAATGCTGTCCGCCCACCGCATGATGGTCGTGAAGTTTCCCGAAAGCCTGGGCTGTTGAGTTTTCACTTCGCCGAGCATGACCTCGCCGGAAGATCCATCGATTGAAATCCAATCTCCCGCCTTGACGGTTTTGCCATTTACGACCATCGATTCCTTCTTATAGTCGATCGTAAGGTCGCCACAGCCGGCGACACAGCACTTGCCCATTCCTCTCGCGACTACTGCTGCGTGCGAAGTCATCCCGCCGCGAGCCGTTAAGATACCTCGAGCGGCATTCATGCCTCCGATGTCCTCGGGAGAAGTTTCCAATCGGACGAGGATGACATCTTTGCTTTTTGCTGCCCACTCCTCAGCCTCATCGGCTTGAAAGACGATCTGTCCTGTCGCAGCTCCAGGAGAAGCCGGCAGGCCTTTGGTCAAGACTTCGCGCGGGGCCTTGGGATCGAATGTAGGATGCAGGAGCTGATCGAGTTGTGATGGGTCGATTCGGGCGATCGCCTTCTTTTTACTGATAAGTCCCTCGCGGACCATGTCCACGGCAATCTTCAAACCGGCGGCGGCTGTCCGCTTCCCTGTACGTGTCTGAAGCATCCAGAGTCGACCCTCTTGAACGGTGAATTCTATGTCCTGCATGTCCCGGAAGTGTCGCTCCAGTTTTTTGTAGATTCGCTCCAGGGTCTGATAGGCCTTTGGAAGCGATCTTTTCATTTTGGCTACGGGCTCAGGTGTGCGGACTCCGGCTACGACGTCCTCTCCTTGTGCGTTCACGAGGTACTCGCCGTAGAACTTCTTCTCACCCGTGGACGGATTCCTCGTGAAGGCAACTCCGGTGGCACAATCCGGGCCCATGTTTCCGAAGACCATAGCTTGAACGTTCACGGCCGTACCCCAATCGTGCGGAATTCCGTGAATTTCTCGGTAGACGATGGCGCGCCTACCGTTCCACGAAGAGAAAACGGCTCCGATCGCACCCCAGAGTTGCTCGAAGGGATCATCAGGAAAGTCTCTTCCCGATTTTCGCCTTACGATCTTCTTGAAGCTGGCCACGAGCGCTCGAAGGTCTTCCGTGGAAAGTTCTGAGTCAAGGTGGATACCGCGACGGGTCTTGAGATTTTCGATCGCGGCCTCGAATGGATCGATTTCCTTAGCCTCGGGTTGAACGCCCATTACGACATCGCCATAAGTCTGGATTAGACGTCTGTAGGCGTCGTAGACAAAGCGCTCGTTTCCAGATTTTTGAATGAGACCGCTGGCGATTTCGTCGTTCAGTCCAAGATTTAGAACGGTCTCCATCATTCCCGGCATAGAAACACGTGCGCCTGAACGGACTGAGAGTAGCAGTGGGTTTTCTGGGTCTCCGAACGTTCCGCCCATGGCCGATTCTACATTCTTAACGTTCAACGAGACTTGCCTCTGGAGATCCGCTGGATATCGCTTGTTGTGCTGATAGGTGTAAGTGCAAACCTCGGTGCTGATCGTGAAACCTGCAGGGACCGGTACACCTATGAGCGACATCTCTGCCAGGTTGGCCCCCTTGCCGCCGAGCAGGTTCTTCAGACCCCCGTCTCCTTCGGCCGCGCCATTCCCAAAGAAATAGGCATAGCGTTTTCGTTTCTGTCCTGGCTTATTGCTCCGTTTTCGTTTCGCCATTTTTGCTGCATCTCAATCGTTGGAGTTGGGACTCAACGGATGGATTTACTGTGGAGGAGAAAGCGAATATAAAGGAAGCCCCAGCCGTGGGCAAGGCATTTTGTGGGACCGAAGCGCCCTCTCAGGGACGAGCGTTCAGCGCTCCAATGCTGCTGCTTGTTGCAGCAGAATCAACCGTGGTTTTGCCTGAATCGGAGGGAGACGGCGAGGCGACTTCGGCGGTGCCCTGCCCTCGAGGGGATCCTTTGGAGCCGGATCCGGGCCGGGCAAGATAGTCGTGACTTTGGCTGTCCTGGATTGCGCTTCGATTCTCGATTCCAAGCAGGATCTTCAGGATGCTTCTCCTGCCAACTATTATGTATAGGTCAGCAGTGGATCCGTATTTGAGGGGCAAAGGCGTGTCCTTGATGCCGACTCCCAGTTCAAAGCTTCTTGAGCCGCCTTCGTGAACCGCGTAACCGTAGAACTTTGATATTTCCCCGAAAGCCATGAAGGCCTCAGGATCTGTGAACAGGTTGCTCAGGATCTCTACGCGATTTCCCAGCCGAATTTTCCAGGCACTGGTCTCAGAGACCCACGCATCGATCACCGGACCACGTGCATTACCGGCGATAATCATCACGATCTGCCCCTGTTCGGCAAGCATTCCAGGGTGCAGGTCCAGTCGCGCTACAACGCCATCGACTGGGGATCTAAGGGTAGCCAGCTCGAGTTCCTCTCGAGCCGCATCAAGGCTGTGCCGGGACTTGTCGAGCGCGGCCTCTGTCTGGCGCACTTCGGCCTCGGCTTGCCGTAACTCTGCTGGCGAAGCCCCTCTCCTCACCAGGTTATAGGTCCCTACGGCCAGCTTGAGGCCGGCCTGGGCGAGTTCGTGGTTGGTTCGCGCCCGCTCGATGTCTTCCCGGCTCCACAGGCGTTCTCCCAGGTAAAGGTGTTTGGCCCTTTGGAGGTCTTGCTTTCTGGCGGTCAGGTTGATTTCTGCCTGTTCTACCTTGGATTCCGCGATCCTGAGCTCCTCTGGCGTAGGCCTTTCCTCCAGAAGCGACAAGAATGCTCGAGCCGCTTCCAGATTTGCTTGAGCTCGCTGGACTTCCTTGTCTGCCGACGCAACGCCAGTACGTAGATCGCCGTCGTAGAGCTGGGCAACAGGCTGATTGGCAGCGATATGGGTTCCAGGGTAGCAGAAGACCTTTTCGACGACACGTTTGAGCGGGGAATCGATGTAGATTTTTTGACCCGGATCTACGATTCCCTGACCCCTTACGACATCATCGATTTGGATCAGGGCAAAGCTGACGAGCAACAAGCCCAGCCCAGCACCGATCCAGGCCATCCACCTTAGGGCTCCGCGTCTTCTTCGTCTATGCATCATCAGGAGCGCCCTTTTCCTTGACAGGGAAAGACCGAACTTCTAAATTCTAATCCCGATTCGCTTGGCGTGGCAATATCACGACATTTGAGCAGGGAGAGAGATGGGCCCGTAGCTCAGAGGTAGAGCAGCGGCCTTTTAAGCCGTTGGTCGAAGGTTCAATTCCTTCCGGGCTCATTTCTGTATGTGCCGTGAAGGTCCGACGCCAGCTTCTATGAGTTCTGGAGAAAAAAATAACGGCCCTGATTGCGGAAGCATCGGGCCTTTTTTGTGCCTTAATAAGGTTTGCGGTCGAAAACCTGACCGAACTTGATCCGCCACCCCTCGTCGTGTCTAATATGACAACAATCTTTATTGAAGTCAAGGTAGTTATAACCTCTCTTTATGGGGATGTTATTACATAAACTGTTATAATACAATATGTTGTATTCATTTTCCCGAAGCACGGAAATCGTGGACTTGACAATGCAAGAATGTTTGTTTATTTTTTTGGTCAACTTAATCAACAATCAATAGAGGAAGATTCTATGGGACGTGGAGTAACCGTATGGTTTACGGGCCTGTCCGGGTCAGGCAAGTCGACGCTTGCAGAAGCCATTGCCCCCAGACTGAGGCAGACGGGCCGAAAAGTTGAGGTCCTGGACGGAGATGAGGTGAGGACAAACCTTTCGAAAGGGCTCGGGTTTTCGAAGGCGGATCGGGATACCAACATCAGGCGCATCGGTTGGGTAGCGAAACTCCTCACGCGCAACGGTGTGGTCGCCATCGCCGCCGCGATCAGCCCGTACAAGGAGACACGGGCCTGGTGCCGGGCGGAGATCGGAGATTTTGTGGAGGTCTTTGTCGACTGTCCTTTGGAAGAATGTGAGAAGCGAGATAAGAAGGGGCTGTATGCCAAGGCTCGGGCAGGAGAAATCAAGCAGTTTACAGGAATCGATGATCCCTATGAGTCTCCTGATCAGGCTGAAGTCGTTGTAAAGACGGCTGAAGAGACCGAAGAAGAGAGTGCACAGAAGATCCTCGACAGGCTCGTTGAACTGGGACATTTGGATCCAAAGGGTTTGCAGGGAGTTAATTGACGTGAAGCGGCTTGCCGGTCTGGATGTGAAACACCTCTCGGCAGAGTTCGAAACTGTTTCGACGGGTGAGATCGTTCGCTGGGCCTGGGAAAATCTGGGCCCCAGGGTCGAGATGAGCACCGCGTTCGGCGCGACCGGCATGGTACTGATCGATATCGTTCAAAAGGAAGTTCCGGAGCTCCCCATTTTTACGATCGATACGGGCTATCTTTTTCAGGAAACCCTGGAATTAAAGGCGCGCGTCGAGCGGCGTTACGCGGTTGAGATTGAAACGCTCCATCCCAAGTTGGGCGTTGATGAGCAGGACGAAACATTCGGGGTTGCGCTGTATGGACGGAATCCGGGAAAGTGCTGCGCGATGCGAAAAGTCGAGCCGATGCAGCGAAAACTTACGGAATTGGATGGGTGGATAACGGGAATCAGGCGAGACCAGTCGTCGAGTCGGAGCCGGACAGGGATTCTGGAAACCTACCAGGTTGGAAGCGCCGAATACATACTGAAGGTGAACCCGATGGCGAGCTGGACCCGAAAAGATGTGTGGGACTACATCTTGATGCACGAGGTCCCATATAATCCCCTTATGGATCAAGGATACTCAAGCCTCGGCTGCTGGCCCTGTACCGAGAAGGCCGTGGCCGGCGGGGAAGAGCGCTCTGGTCGATGGGTCGGGACCTCAAAGGACGAATGCGGGATTCACACTTCGTTTGTTGCGATTGGGGAAACAGAGGAGAAGTCGGCGTAGATGCGTTGCTGCAATTTTGATCATCTTCCAGGGGGTAACGTCGGCTAGATTTTGATTCTTGACAAGATTGGTCATAAATCATATTGTAATACACAGTCCAAAAATGGTCCCTTTATGGGGCCATTTTTGTAGGTCCACTGCGGTTGGAACCAAGACTTCAGCCTATGAACGTATTGAACCTCGAGGCAAAAACCGAGCTCGGAAGTGGATTTTCCATCAAATCTTCGATCCTGGAAGAGATCGGGAATACCCCTCTGCTCAGGATCCGAAAGCTGGTGGATCATCTTCGGGACGTTGAGCTTTACGCGAAATTGGAAATGTTCAACCCCGGTGGTTCTGTGAAGGATCGGCCTGCCCTTCAGATGATCCGGGATGCCGAGGCCTCGGGCGATCTAACGCCCGAAAAGATCATCATAGACTCCACGTCGGGGAACACGGGAATCGCGTATGCGATGATCGGCGCGGCACTCGGCTACAGAGTGGAATTAGTGATGCCTGAGAGCGTGAGTATGGAGCGGCGGCACGTTATTCATTCCTTCGGCGCGGATCTTGATTTGAGCGATCCAGTCGAAGGATCAGACGGGGCGATCTTGAAATGCCGAGAGATCGTGGATCAGAATCCTGGCGTGTATTTCAAGCCGGACCAGTATAACAATCCTTCAAACCCCAAAGCACACTACCTACACACCGCGTCCGAGATCTGGGAACAGACGAATGGACGGATCACCCATTTTGTGGCCACCTTGGGTACGAGCGGAACGGTCATGGGCACCGGGCGGCGCTTGAAGGAGTTGAATCCTGAGATTCAGATCGTTGCCGTTGAGCCCCCAGAGTTCCACGGCATTGAGGGCTTGAAGAATATGGATGTTTCGATCGTTCCAGGGATCTACGACGCCAAGAGATACGATAACAAGATTCGGGTGGAGACCGAAGAGGCGTACGAGGCGGTTCGCATTCTAACGAGGGAGATGGGCATCCTGGCTGGACAATCCTCCGGGGCTGCGCTTGTTGGGGCAATTCGGGTGGCGGAGGAAGCGGAGTCCGGTGTCGTTGTCACCCTGTTTCCTGACAGTGGCGAAAAATATCTAAGCACGCCACTCTGGCGACTTGATGGAGAAGGCGCATGACGGTGCCTGATCTCGCAACTGAAATGTGGGATGAGATCTTCGACCACTCGAAGCGGGATTACCCCGCCGAATGCTGTGGGATTGTCACGGAGGATGGCGGCGGCATCCATCGGGTTCATCGGTGCGACAACATTCAGGACCGACTGCATTCGACTGATCCGGAGGCGCATCCCCGTACATCCAGGGAGGCCTACAGGATGGATGACCTTCAAGTTCATCGCATCGTGACTGAGGCTGAGGGGGCGGGCGGCCGAGTTGTGGCATTCTACCACTCCCATATCGATTGCGATGCCTATTTTTCCGAAGAAGATCGAATGGCAGCGACTCCATTCGGACAACCTGCGTTTCCCGAGGTCACCTACCTTGTCGTTTCTGTCGTAGAAGGAGAGCTGAAGGGGAAAAAGGCCTTTCGGTGGGATGAAGAAGAAGAGAGTTTCGCAGAAATGGACCTGCAGTTGATTCCGGGACCTTTCAGGAACAAAGCGTGAGTCGTACCTATCTTATAACCGGTGGTGCCGGAAACCTTGCCTGCCAGCTGACCTTCGATTTGGCGGAGCGGGGCCATCGGGTCGTCTTGTTCGACGTGGCCGATGGGCCCGCGGGGGCGTCTGCCGAGGGCTGTAGATACATACGCGGTGATATAACGTCCCACGAAGCCGTTTCTGCGGCGCTGCGTGAAACCCGTCCGCAAGTCGTCCTCCATTTTTCGTCGCTGCTGTCCGGCCGATCCGAACTGGAGCGAAGTCGAGCCTGGGGTATCAACCTGGATGGAGCGTTCGCGCTTTTTGAGCTGGCCCTCGAACAAGGTGTTGAGCAGGTCTTTTTCCCGAGTTCACTCGCCTCTTATGGGGGGGCGCTACCCAGCCCGCTTCCTGAAGATTTCCCACAATGGCCCAGCGGCCTTTACGGCGTGACGAAGGCTGCTGTGGAGCGTCTGGGTGTCTACTACCACGAAAGGCACGGCCTGGATTTTCGCTGCATCAGGCTGCCCGTCGTGATTTCTGCATTCGCACACTCTGGTGCGGCCAGCGCATATGCATCCCGCGCGTTCGTTGAAGCAGCCCGGTCCAGCCACTTTACGTTCAAGGTCCGGCCCGAAACCAGTCCCTCGATCATCTACGTTAAGGATGTGCTGCGAGCCATCGTCGGGATGCTCGAAGCGCCGAGCGGTGGATTGACACGACGTGTGTATAACATCCACGCAATGGCCCCCTCGGCGAAGCAGATTTCCGATGCCATATGCCTCCGCCTTCCGGAAGCTGAACTGGTTTTCGATCCGGATCAGGAGGTCGTAGACCTCATCGAAAGCTGGCCAACCGAAATCGACGATACCTCTTCACGGAGCGACTGGGGCTGGAAACCCCACTACGACCTCGAGTCGCTCACAGATGATCTTGTCCAGGAGCTGCAACGTGACCCTACGTATGCATCCGGCGTATAAGGATCTGATCGATAAGGCCTATCAGAGCCACGAAAAGAACCGAAGCCCGGAGGGGATCACCGCTGATGATATAACGCAAGCTCGCCTTTATAGCTACGCGTATCGTCTACACACGATCGGGACTTTTCACGCCACCGGGATCGCACTTCGAGAACGGCCCGGTACGGATCCGTTGGCTGCAGCCAACCGGCAGCGAGCGGTTGATGGGCTTCAAGATCTTGCTGACCAAGCTATGGAGCCTGTACCGGAGGACTTTCGTGTCGTCGTCTCCACGCTTTACCGCTACCACCGCAGCTTGCTGCGCGTGATCGAGTCATTGGAAGGAGACTATCGCGCATCCAGGGATCCGGAAATCGAGCGTGTGGTTCAGCGTTTTGCCGAGATCATTCAGGAGATCACTGCTAACAACGGTATTCACCTTACGCGAGATGTCGAGGCCCCAAAGCAGGCCTCTTTCGTCGTTCCAAATCTCGGTATCACGATCGTTCCTCTGGTTTACGGTGATCATCACTCCTGGAATCTCGCGCATCTGGGAGGGGAGGAGCGCAACGTACCCACGCATCGCCACAGGCAGGGGGTGGAGATCCATCTGGGCTACAACCCGACACACGGGAAGACTGTCCTTGGCAGATATCGGGCAAGTATCGATGAAGGCTACGCCATGCCGATCCCTCCGAACACCGATCACGGATGGGTCAATACGTCTGATGAAATTCATCACGTCCCGTTCATCTTCGGTTCACTGAAGCACAGTGGGTGGGGTGTCTTTCTAGATGTGATTCCACAGCAGCAGTCCGTGGAGGAGATCACGACGGAAGTCGATCGGGAGAGCCCTCCTTTGAGTCAGATGATACATCTGGAGCGAGAAATCAGCAAGCTGGAGGGTATGCCATCTTCCTGGCGCTCGACGCTGATTCCTTATACGGTGACCAACCGGGAGGGGAGCGGGGGGCTCGAATTGAGCCTGACCCGGATCAATCCGGCGGGGTATTCGTTCGATGTCGATGACTTTCGGATCGTGTCGGTCGTACGTGGGGAGGGATCTGTCCAGATCGAAGGTGTGGAGCGAGGGGTGAAAGCACACGATCATTTCGGCATCCCGGGCGGTCTGCAGACACGCGTAACACAAAGCGGGACACAGCCGATGGTCGTGCTGGATTCAGTCATCAAAACCCTTTCCAGTAAAAGACGCAGCAGGAGTTGGTGAAGAGAAACTGCCAGTTCGCCCTCTGGATGAAGGGCCTTACCGAGGGGCGCCAACCTGGACCTGTTTGATCTGCTGGTGATCGGATGCGGGCCTGCCGGAGCCACGGCTGCTCGCGTGGCGGCCGAACGGGGTTTCTCCGTTATGATCGTGGACAGGAGACGTTCGGTTGGGATGCCGGCCCGCTGTGCGGGATACGTTCCGGACTGGCTTCGCGAACGAACGGGGTTCGATGACAGTGCGGTCCTCCAGCACGTGGACGGGATTCGATTGAAGGAGCCCGGCACAGGCTGGAAGGAAGTCAAGTCCCCCGGTTACGTGCTGGACCGAATGCGGCTGGACAAGACGCTTGCGATTCGGGCCCTTGAAGCCGGCGCTGATCTTGCCAATGCCCTTGTTCTGCGATGCGAAAAAGGTCGGGTAATCTTCCGTCGAAACGGTCTGGAGGCCGCCTTTGGAGGGAAGATCATTCTAGGTACAGATGGCCCGGGTTCTGTAGTCGGGAGATCAATAGGGCAAAGGAACCAAAATTTCTTGGCCACGCTGCAATACGAAGTCGGTTTGCGAAGGCCGGAAGCCTGGGTTGAATTCCATAGTCCGTGGGAGCAGGAGGATTGCTGCATGTGGTTCGTCCCATCCGGGAGAACCGCCAGGATAGGCGTCGCGGTCCGCCGTGAACGAGCTCGATTTCTCAAGGAGAATCTCCAGCGATTCCTGCGCGGCCGAGAAGCGGAGGGACGGGTCTATGCCAGGGGCATCCTCGGGTGTACGGGTGGTCTTGTGCCGATCGACGGGATGGTTCCATGCCTCCGTGAGGAGAATATCATTCTGGCGGGTGGCGCGGGTGGCATTTCCGTTCCGTTCGGTGGCGGGGGTATTTCTACTGCGGTCGTGAGCGGTGAGTTTGCGGGGAATTTCGCTTCCGACGCCCTTTCGAACGGCAGGGAGGTCCTGAGCGAGTATGACACGAAAATACGAGAACACCTTCCCCCGGGAGAGGGGAAGCGCGAAGATCTGTTTGAACAACTGGCCAGGCGAGTGGAAAGCAATGTTAGGTGGCGCGGATGAGTTCGAACCGTTAACTCAAGCAGGAATAACAAGCTGCAAGAAGAAGGAGGTGCCCAGGATGAGCGTGACCGTGCGTATTCCCACACCGTTGAGAAAGTACACCGGCGACCAGGCTGATGTGGAGATTCCGGGAAAGACGGCAGGGGAATTGATCGATAACCTGGAAGCGAAACACCCAGGTATAAAGGGGCAGCTGGTAGATGAATCGGGACAGATCAGAAGATTTGTGAACGTTTATGTGAACGAGGAGGATATCCGTTTCCTGGAGGGCTCCGATACGCCCCTCAAGGACGGGGACAGTGTGACGATTGTCCCGGCGATTGCCGGAGGGCGTTCGTAGTGGTTCGCACCGGCGTATTCACCAGGAAGTGACTCTCTGGAGGCCGCCGAAATGCATATATCTGCAAAGGGCAACTACGGAATCAAGGCGGTTCTCGATCTCGCGTTGCACGAGGGCCGGGGATACGTGCAAAGTGCGGATATCGCCTCACGGCAGAACATCCCAGAGTCCTATCTCGTTCAGCTTCTAAATCTGCTACGGAAGGCAGGTGTCGTGCGCAGCGTTCGCGGGCCGAAGGGGGGACACGTCTTGGCGATGCGTCCCCGCGAGGTCTCCGTCGGAGAGGTTCTCGTCGCGCTCGAGGGTCCGATCGACCTCGTGGGCCAGAAGGAAGGCGGAGTGAGGGTTGACGTCGAAGGGGATGTCCTGCGTGAAGTATGGGACGAAGTAGAAGGTGCCATTGATAGAGTAATTTCTTCCATCACATTCGAGGATCTTTGCCGACGGGACCGAGTCCGTCGCGAGAGCCTCGTATTCCGAATCTAGGTGCGGATGGAAAACAAAAGAGGTCATTCTGTCCTGGACCTTATCGGTTCGACGCCTGTCGTGCGCCTCAACAGGGTCGTTCCTGACGATGCGGCCGAAACGTGGGCGAAACTGGAGTCTTTCAACCCGGCCGGAAGCGTGAAGGACCGGATCGCACACGCGATGATCGAGGCTGCAGAACAGAGCGGGGACCTGAAGCCAGGGATGACGATCGTTGAGCCGACGAGCGGAAACACCGGCATCGGGCTCGCGATGGTTGCCGCTGTAAAGGGCTACAACCTGATCATCACGATGCCGGAGGGTGTGAGCCAGGAGCGGCAAATGCTTCTGAAGGCGTTTGGAGCTGAGGTCGTCTTGACGCCGAATTACGATGGAATGAAGGGGACCATAGACAAGGCTATGGAAATCATGTCCGACCGCAAATCGTGCTTCATGCCCCAGCAGTTCGAGAACCCGGCAAATCCGGAGGTCCATCGGCAGACGACGGCCAGGGAGATTCTGGACCAATTTGGGGGGGCTCCGGATGCGTTTGTCGCAGGCGTCGGGACGGGCGGTACGATCACGGGGGTAGGGGAAGTGCTGAAGGAGAATCGCTCGGATGTGCTGGTTGTGGCTGTGGAGCCTGAAGATTCAGCCGTTCTATCAGGAGGGGACCCTGGACCTACAGAGATCGACGGCCTTGGCGCCGGGTTCGTCCCTTCCGTCTTGAACCTGGACGTCTTCGATCGCGTTGTCTCCGTTTCGAACACCGATGCACGCTCGATGGCCAGACGCCTCGCAAGGGAGGAAGGGATCCTGTCGGGGATCTCGTCCGGCGCGATTGCACACGCTGGGATTCAAATCGCCGTGGAATTGGGTAAAGGAAAGCGGGTCGTGATCGTGGTGTGCGATACTGGAGAGCGCTATCTCGGGTCGTTTCTTTTCGGGTAAGATCGCGCCGTAGAATCAGATCCATCGATCGTAAAAAAAGGGCCCGGTATCCGCAACCGGGCCCTTTCGTGTTTCTTCTTTTGCCGTTCCTAGGCTTCCATAGCTCTGACGAACCGCGTTAACCTGGACTTATAGCGAGCGGCGACCTTCTTATGGACGACGCCCTTCTTAACGCTTCTGTCAACTGCCGACTGGGCCTGAGGCAAGAGGGCCTCCGCTTCAGACTTACTGGGCGCATTTCGGACTCTCTTGAGGGTCCCACGTACCAGCGTGCGAACGCTCCTATTCCGCGCTCGGACCTTTTGCATCTGCCTGAGCCGTTTCCGTGAGGATTTAAGTTGAGGCAACGATTGACTCCTTCCCTATAACTTAATAGGTGTCGCAACTTCCCTTTTACGGAGTGAAATGTAACAAGACAACGCGTCCTACACAACTCAATTTTTGCAAAAGATTGGCGTCCGATATGCCGATAAGATACGACAGGAGGGCCGAAGCAACTATCAGCCCTAATATCAGCCCTAAATAAGGCACGGTTATGGGTCTCTGGATCATTCCATTCATCGGGGTTTCCATCGTCGTACTGGGCGTTCTGTCGCTCGTGGTCGTCGAATACCAGGATCAGAAGTCCCGACGATTCGACAGCTTCTGGAATCCCAGGTAGAATATTACATAAGTTCTGAATTGTCCACAAAGGGGTGCGCTTTCGCACCCCTATTTTTTTATCCTCTTGACGCACTCCTCGATTCTTGACCTCGCAAATTTCTCGAATTTCAACTCTCCTTCCCAAATGCCAATAAAGCTGCGATAGGCATCGAGGGCCTCCCTGTAGAGGTGTCTCGTGAACAGCACGTTTCCCAGGTTGAAGTAGGCCTCCGGAAAATCGTAGCGAATGGCAATGGCCTCGCGGTAAGCCGATTCCGCCCCGTCGAGGTCTCCGCTTGCTTCAAGCGCCATCCCCAGTCCCCAGGGGATCGAGGCGTTGCGTGGGGCCAAGCGGGCGGCCTTCAAATAGTATGTGATGGCCTCGCCGGACGAACCCTCCAGGCGATAAAGATCGGCCAGGTTGAAGTGTGCGGTCGCGAGCGTCGAGTCGCTCTCGATCGCTTTCAAATAGGTCACCCTGGCATCGTCCAGCTGACCCCGGGCCTTGTAAATATTCCCCAGGTTGTTCAGAGTTCCCGCGTTGGTCGGGTCGCCGCGAAGCACGTAGCGATATTCCGCCTCCGCACGTTTCAGGTCACCCAAGCTCCGGTAGAGCGCGCCCAGGTTATTTCTCACAGCGGGGGCCGACGGAAAGATCTCCAGCGCCTGTTTGTAGGCGTGGAGCGCCTCCTGGTATCGCTGTTGCCGCTTGTATACCACGCCAAGCCCGTTATAGGCGTGCCAGGAGTGAGGTTCATAGTCGAGGGCGCTCTGGTAGGCCTTCTCCGCTTTGTCGTACCTCCCTTTCTTTTCCTCACCTCTTCCCTGAATCACAAGTACGTGGGGGCGAAAGATCCCGTAGTCCGCCGCAGCCTCGCTTGCCTGGAGCATATCCGTCCAGTCACTCCGATCTTCGGCGACGTGGGCCTGAAGGTAATGTCTGTCGAACCCGATCTGACGTGCGGTAAGCCATCCAGCGGAAAGTGGAAGGGTGAAAAGCAACCCGAGGGCAAGCGGAGAAAGAAATGCGGGAGCGGCTCTAACTCGATGTGTCGACACGACACTCGCGACGATCCCCGCAAGGAGATATGGGTACATGGCGGCTTGTGGCTGTTCACGAGGAAAGCTGAAGAGGGCATGGCCGAAGGTGGCCAGCAAGGAGATTGCGAACATAGGGGCAGTCAGGCGCCAGAATTCCAGTGGATGCCGAGATAGCTCAAGGAGCGATCGAAACAGGACGACCAGAAACCATAGGGTGACGCCAAGACCGATCAGTCCGAGGTCGGAGGCGATCCAGAGGTAGTCGTTGTGAGGGCGTTTAGGAGACGAATCGGGCCGGATCATGGCTCCTCTGTCGTAAGCCGGGTAAACGCGCTTCCAGCCTCCGGGGCCCACGCCGAGAAGGGGTTTGTCCCGAATCATGTCGATGGTATTTCGCCACATTGCCAAACGGCCGCGATCCGGTCGTCCACGAGTAAGAGACGCGATTGTTGAACCAATTCCGGCCTTCTTCTCATCGAAGCGCTGCAGTCCGATCCCCTGGAAGCGGGCGGGGAGGACGCCAAGGATAATCCAAAAGAGAATGCCTCCGATTATGAGGTTTCTCTTCAGCGGCCATCGTCCTGCGCGCAGCGCACTCACAAGGGTTTGCCGAAGACCGGGGTATAGGGCAACCGTTGTGGCAACAATGAGAAGTGCTCCCATCGCACCAGCCCAGGCGCCCCGTGTTCGTGTATAGATGAGATAGACGCCCATTAAGGTCACTGAAGCGGAGGAAAGAAGAAGGCCTGCCACCCTGCGAGTCGTGAGAAAGAGAATTCCGTTCAGCGGGAGGGCGCAGACGAGGTACATGGCTGCGAAATTGCGGTAACCAAAGGTTGCACTCGGCTGGCCGTTCGAGGGAATGCGCAGCAAAATCTCCAGACCCTGGTACTGGAGGATGCCGATCACGGCAACGAGGAGACCGACAATAGCGTTCGCCCAGAGGAGTGTTACCAGGCGCCCGACGGACATCGCGTGGGCTGCGATCCAGAACAGGGCAAGGAAGCTCCCCTGATACGCCAGCTGTACAAGGGAGTCGAGCGGGTGCGTTGTCCGTGGCGTGGAAAGCAGGGCGGCGCACAGCAGACAGATGATCGGTAAGTGGAGCGGGCTTGAACACTGTCTGAAGTCTTTTCCCAAACCGGATTGGAGGAACCAGCCGATCAGGGCGAGTGTGATGAAAAGGTGAAGGGCCAGGCGTTTCGGCAAGAGGGCGTACTCATACACGCCTTCCATGTAGACAAGGGGCACGGACACGACCATCGCAGAAAGGGAAACGGTGATCAGTGTCGAGCCCAGCTTGGCGGTTCGGGACACAGGATTCCTCATCTCATCTTCAAAGATTCAATTCTTGAAATTCGAGTTTGGGCCATTTCTACATATCGGGCGTCACCCTTCCAGTATTTGAGGAAGGCCCTGTATGACTCCACAGCGTCCAGGAGGCGTCCCAGGCGGTTAGACAGATCACCCAGGGCAAAATGAGCCTGAGCTTCTTCGGGCCGCTGCTCAATGATTTTTTGATAGACGTTGATCGCTTCGGTCAGGCGACCCATTTTTGTGTAGAGCCCACCCTGGTTGTAGCGGATATCGATAAGATTCGGTATCAGCTCGAGCGCTCGGCCATAAAGACCGAGTGCCTCCTCGTGGTGTCCGATATTTTGAGAGGCGATGGCCATTCCGTTGAGCAGTTGGATATCGTACGGCCGCTTATGAAGGGCTGAACGATACAGGTCTCTGGATTTCGGAAATTCCCCCATTTGGTTTAACGCATAGCCCTTCAAGTGAATCGCCTCTGGATGGAAGGCCCCCGCGTCGAGTGCTGCCGCCGCTTCGTGAGACATTTTGGGCATGTCGTTTTCGAGCTGCGCGTTTCTCGCGGCCTGCGTGTGAGCTTCGAAGTCACACACGCGCATCGTGAACCGGAACTGGAGGAGGGCCAGCAAGAGGGCCAGGATGAGCATCACCCGGGTCGCGGAGGCCCTCCAGACCCTACGAGCGGGTCTCTCCAGTGCAGCCAGGAGCCCCAGACTCAACCAGAAGAGCATGGTGGGCGGAATCCGTTCCCGAGGAAACGAAAAGAGGCTGTGTCCCGATATGGCCAGGAGACTCGCAAAACAGGCGGCGGCCATCCATCGGGTCTGCTGATTCGACGAAGCCAGGTGTCTCCAAACGGCCTTGAGGACCAAAATCGCTAGCCAGATATAGCATATGAATCCCAGAAGGCCGACCTCGGAGAGAATCCAGAGGGCGTCGTTGTGAGGACGCTCCGGCGCGGCGGAGAAGGTGATTGGGTCTCCCCGGTCGTAAAGAGGATAGTGTACCGCCCAGTTGCCCAGGCCGACGCCGAGGGCTGCGTGATCCTGGACCATCTCCAATGTATGCTTCCACAGGATGAGGCGGCCCCGACCAGCCCCTTGCTCGGCTACGGATGTGAAGGCCGTAGCGATCGATGCCTTCTTTTCGTCGATACTCTGAGGCCCGATTTTGGGCAGGTTGGAGGGCAGCCAGCCGATGGCCGCGACGAGGAGGATGGCCCCAACGGCGCTGATCTTCTTCGCGACGGACAAACGCGCGTGCGAGATAGGCCTTCGTGATCGTGTTGCGGTCCAGATGACCAGTGTGATCAACAAGCTTCCGATCAGGCCGGCCCAGGCACCCCGCGTTCTCGTGTAGATCAGGAAGACGAGCATGAGCGCCCCGGACGAAGCGGCCAGGACCGCGATTCCTCTCGAGCGCGCAATCGCGAACAACCCGATGCAAAGCGGGATAGACTGGATCAGGTACATAGCGGCCAGGTTTCGGTATCCGAAGGTTGCGCTCGGGAGCCCGGCTGAGGGAATGATAAAGGGTCGCCATCCCAGGTACTCTGAGATGCCCACAAGTGAGACAAGGATTCCGCACGCGGCTCCCGCCACGAGGATTGGGGGAACGTCGCGTGGGCGGAGCCAGTTGGCGACGAGCAGGAAGAGCAGAAAACCGCTCAGCATCTTGTTCAATTCGTGGAGGCCGACGACGGGATCTGCGGCGTAGAGAACCGAAACTGAATTGAGTATGAGGTAGGCACAGGCTGGCAGGCCGAAGGAAGGGACAGGGATCGACTCCGGTCTGATGATCAGACACGCCGCAAACGTCAGTGCCACGACGGCTTGGAGGACGATGAGTTTTGGGGGAAGGACATAGTCCCTGAGGCTGGTCCAGTATATCAGTGGGACCAGAACCAGAAGGGTCGAGCAGGCAAAGGCCACAAGACGGGAGGTCTTTTCAGATCGAATGTCGGACATCAGGGTCGATCTTTCAGGTCCTGAATCTTGCTTTCGGCGAGCTCGACGAATCGGGGATCACCTGTCCATCTCTTGATGAATTCTTGATAGGCCCTTATTGCAGGCTTGGCCTTCCCTTGTGCCGCATAGAGGTCCCCCAGGTTATGGTAGGCACGTCCATAGTCCGGGTCTAGCTCAAGCGCTTTCTTGTATGCTTTTTCGGCTTCTCCATAGCGATTCTCCAGTGCGTAGACTGCGCCCAGATTATTGTATGGCCTTGGATCCTCCTCCATCGAGAGGCTGACGGCTTCGGAGTAGGCCTTTATCGCGCCAGCCAGATCGCCAACTGCCTGCAGGACGCTCCCCAGCTTGATCTGGATGTCGGCCGTAGCCCGTTCGGTCTGCAAGATGCCCCTGTATAGCGCGATCGCTTCTGTCCACAGCTCGAGATGTCGGTAGGCGTCAGCCAGGCCCAACCTGGCCTCGAGGTCATCGGGACGTGTCTGCCGGATCTTCAAGTAGGCTTCCGATGCCCCGGGCCAATCTTTCTTCGAGGCGAGGGCATTCGCAAGGCCGTAGGCCGCGGCCGCAGAACGCGGATAAAGATCGAGTTCGACGCGATAGTGGGAGGCAGCTTCCTCAACGCGGCCAAGATCGGCGTAGGCGGCCGCGAGGGCACCGTGGCCCTCGTGGGGGTGATACTTGAGCGAGGTCCCGTAGGCCTCCACCGCGTCCTCGCTGCGGTTCAACTTCCAGTATGCTATTCCCCGGAGCAGGAGGGCACGGTGGTTGAAGGGACCCCACTGAAGGGCGTTTCCAGTCTCGGACGCGACGCTAGGCCACGCCTCCTTTCGCCAAGCGAGATGCGCCTGGAGGTAGTGGGCGTCGAACCTTGCCTGGCGGTAGGTCAAGACCACGCCACAGATCAACACGACACCCACCAGCGCAGCCGTGGCGCCGAGTAGTGGTTTCTGCAGCGAAACGGGTTGAGGGTCTGAATCGCGATCCTGGGCAAGTCGGACCGCAAGACCTAACCCCATCCAAAACATCATCGAAGGGGCCGGTCGCTCCCTGGGGAAACTGAACATACTGTGTCCAAGGAGGGCGAGGATCCCAAGGCTGATACCGAGAATCAGCGTTGTCTGGGGTGAGTCGGGGTGATTCTTGATGTTATTGCGAACACTTTTCAGCAGCGTAAGAAGGATCCACAAGTAAGCGGCAAGACCGAGGATTCCGGTTTCAGATAGGATCCACAAGAGGTCGTTGTGGGGGCGCTGGGGGGCCACGTTGTGAGTGATCCAATCTCCTCGATCGTAGCGTGGGTATTCGTACTGCCAGGACCCAAGACCGACACCGAGCAGCGGATGGTCCATTACCATTTCCAGCGTATGGCCCCACACGGTGAGGCGACCCCGGGAGTCTGAAGGAGAAAATGTTTTGCTCAGGGTGGTGACGACATCCGTTTTTCGCTCGTCGAACCTGAACTTCCCCTCGCGTTGCATGCTATGTGGGAGAAGCGCACCGAGCCCGATCACCAAAAGGGCGGCTGTTAGCAAGAGGAGTCGAGTACGGGAACGTGCGAGTCCGATCAAGTCCGATCCTGATCGAACCCGAATCCAGACCAGCAGAAAGATTCCCACGAAGAGCGAGCCCGCAAGGCCCAGCCAGGCGCCGCGCGTCCTGGTGTAGATCAGGAAAAGACCCATCAGGGCAACTGACAGAAAGCCGGCCGTTTGGGCACGACGCGTTGAGGCCGTCCAGGCGAGGGCAGCCCCGGGCAGGATGGCCACGACGATGTAGCTCGCGGCAATATTACGGTAGCCGAAGGTGGCACTGGGATTGCCAACTGTGGGGATCTTGTTGGCGATTGACCAGCCGAAGTATTGCGAGATGCCGATCAGCGAGACGACCGCCCCTGCAACCCCCACCGCCGCGTAGACGGCGCGTATGAATCTTGGACTGATCGCGTGTGCCGCGAGCAGGGCCAGGAATGAAAATGCGAAAACCCTGCTGCCCTGGACGATGCCATCTACAGGGTTCGTCGACCAGGTGATCGAGGCGAGTGAGATGCCGGTGTAGACGATCAGTGGGAGGGTGAGAGGAGAACAAGATGTCTGACCCATCTCAAAGGCACGGATAGCCCAGCCCAAAAGACCCACGATCAAAAGACATTGGAGGATGAAGAGACGGGCGTGAAGTGGAAAGTCAAACGTCGCCGGCAGGTAAACGATGGGAATCAGGACGGCTGCCGCACCAAGCGAGATCGCTACTACGCTGGAGGAGTCTGGCCTCATTCCGTCACCCCGTGGCCGCTTTTACGTATCTCCAGAATCCGATTACGCGCGGTCTCTCGAACCTGCCGCGCACCTCTCCAGAGTTTCAGAAAACGCTCATATTCCGCCAGGGCCAGCGGCAGCGCTGCCGGGTCGCTTTGGCCTTTATGATAGTAGGCATCGCCCAGGTTGTGGTGCAGGACGGCATCCCCCGGAGCGACCTCCAGCGCCTTTAGATAGACTTGAATGGCCTCGTCCGCTCGATCCGCACTCAGAAGGGCCAGCCCAAGGTTGCTGTAGGCTTCTATGTATTTCGGGTCTCTTTCCAGGACAGTCGTGTAGGTCTTTATTGCCTTGTCGATTTCACCCCGTTTCTGGTAGACACCGCCGAGGTTGTTATACATTTGATAGTAGCCGGGAAAGATCTCCAGTACGTTCCGAAAGAGATGCTCCGCGCGATCCAGGCTGTCCAAGAATGCGTAGCAGTTCCCCAGATCGCCCAATAACTGAATGGAATGAGGGTGGTAGCTCAGACCCTCGAGTAGATCTTCCCTTGCTTCCCGAAACTGCCCGGCCGCCTGGTGGCCTTTGGACAGGAGTAGAAAGGCCTGAGGGTCGAACGGGCCGTAGGAGAGTGCCTTTTGGGCCTCCGGGAGCGTAGCACGGAAGTCACCTCCCTTTTCGTATCGGCGCGCCTGCAAGTAGTGAACGTCGAACTGAAGATGGCGGACGGTGATCCAGGTTGAAAGGACGAGGAGTATCGGGATGAGCTTGATCGCATTGCGGCGCAACGGAGATGACGAGATCCTCCGCGGGATAGAAGGTCGAGGGGTGTCCAAGAGGGCAAGGATGGCGACAGCCGCCCAGAAAAGGAGAGAGGTCTCGCATCGTTCTCGTGGGAAGCTGAAAAGACTGTGTCCCAACATCGCCAGGAGGCTTGTAAAGAACGCCGCGGCATACATCGCGTGCAACGGCTGTCGGGGTTTTCGCAGGATGGAGAGGACAGCCTTCACCGTGAACAGAAGAAGCACAAGGTATGCCGACAGGCCGATCAGACCGATCTCAGCGGCGATCCAGAGAAAATCGTTGTGCGGTCGCTGGGGGGCCGAATCGCTGGTCAACATATCCCCGCCATCGTATTTGGGATAGTGGTACTGCCAGTTTCCGGGTCCAACACCGAGTAGGGGATGATGCTCAATCATTTCCAGGGTGTGACTCCACATGGCCTTTCGACCCCTGTCGGCGCCCGGGATTTTCACGGAAGCGAGCGCCGCGAGCAGGTCCTGCTTCTTCTCATCAATGCCTCTACTTTGTTGGGAGGCGATCACCGGCGGCAGCAACGAGAGTGTGATCGATGTAGCAAGAACGACGAGCAGGGGTGTGAGGACCCTTCGACTCAGTAGCTCGTGTTTGGAGACGTCGAACGACGTGGACCATCTGACCTTTGCAAAGGCCAGGAGCAGAACCATCGCAGTGACTGCTCCAGCCAGGCCAGCCCAGGCACCCCGCGTTCTAGTGTAAATAAGGAATACGACCATCAAACCTGTCGAGACCAGACCAAGAAGGAAGTCTTTATGACTCTTGCTGGTCAGGGAGAGCGCGGCGCTCAACGGAATGCTCATGATCAAATACGAGGCAGCGAGGTTTCGGTAGGCGAAGGTCGCGCTCGGACGCCCATTGGAAACCGGAAACCAGGGCAGATCGAAACCACGCGCTTCCATGATTCCGATGATCGAAACAAAGATACCGACGAGCGCCACCGCGCGAAGGAGATCCGGGATGGACGAGACCTGAAAGGTGCTGACCAGGACAAGGAAGAGCATCAGAAAAGTGAGCTGGTGGCTGAGGTTGATCAGCCCCTCCACCGGGTTGATTACCTGGGTAAAGGCGATGAGTGAAACCAGGAAGTAAAGGAGGGCGGGGTTGTTCAGGCTTGTCTTATGTATCGAAGCGCGACTTGAACCAAAGACCCAGAAGATAGCCGAAACCAGCAACAAGACCTGGAGAATGAGTCGCTTTGGAAGCAGGGCGAAACTGAAAACCTCGGAATGGTAGACGAGTGGGACCAGGACGAAAAGGAACAGAAAGCAGAGTCGGGTCACCCGTTCGGGTGTATCGCCTTCAGTTGCGTGCCGATGGGTTGGTCGGTTCGCCATTCAGCTACTTTCCCAGTGCGATCTGGTTTCGAAGTGCTTGAATGTGCCGTTCGACGGTTTCTCGATAGCCGGGGTCGCCTTTCCAGTGGCGCAGCAGGGATTGGTACGCCTCGATCGATTCTTGGTAAAGGCCCTTCAGTTCATACACGTATGCCAAGTTGTTGTGAGCCTCGGGATAGTTTGGGCGCAGACGGATCGCTTCCTGAAGTTCGGCAATAGCGCGGTCGAGGTCCCCCTTCTGCAAGTAGGCGACCCCAAGGTTTCCCCTCGCCTCCGCAGATCCGCGAGAAGCACCCTGCTGAAACTCGCGCACCGCCTCATCCAGCCGGCCGGTCGAGACATAGGCGTTCCCCAAATGGATCCTGGCCTTCTCATACTCAGGGCTGATCTCCAGAGCGTGCCTGTAGGATGCGATGGCCCGGGTCCAATCCCGCTTCGTCTCGTAGACGCGTCCCAGGTTGTAATAGGTGTGGGCGTAGTTCGGGTGCGCGAGTTGGGCCCTCAAGTAGGCGCGTTCCGCCTCCACGTGACGTCCCTGACCCTGCAACGCCCTGGCCATGAGGAACCGGGCACGGTGGTCAAACGTACCGCTTCGAAGCGCGAGCCTGGTCTCCCGCTCTACCGCCGTCCACGCGTCGGATTCGGCGTAGGCCAGCGCGCGATGAAAGTATCTGTCGAAGTGGATATGGCGCCACGTGAGGTGTAAGGCACCAAGTGAGATGAGGAGACCGAGCGCGGGAACGGCCGCACGGAAACCGGAGTGGCCTCTCGGGCTCGTTCGTTGTGCAGAAAGCAGGCCAATTATGCCCAGAGACAGCCAGAAGAGCACTGAGGGCGCGGGTCGTTCTCTCAGGAAGCTGAAGCAGCTGTGTCCGAGCAGGGCGACAAGGGCGACTCCGCACGCCAGGACGGTTGTCTGTGCTTCTTCGCTCCCTCGCTGAAGCAGGCGGTGGACGTTTCGGAAGGCGGTGAAAAGGAGCCACAGATATAAGGCTAGACCTATCAGGCCGAGTTCTGAGCCGATCCAGAGGACGTCGTTGTGGGGTCTTACCGGTTCTGAGGCGCCCGTTATCTTATCTCCCCGGTCGTAGCGAGGGTAGACAAACTCCCAGTTGTCGAGGCCAACCCCGGCGAGTGGGTGGTCAGCGATGATCTCTATGGTGTGCTTCCACATCGTCAACCGACCGCGGTCACTTCCCGGCGCAAGAAGCGAGGCCGCTGCAACTGCGGGACTGGACTTCCTTTCATCGAACCGCTGGTAAACCCTCTTCGAGGTGCGGGCGGGCAGGAGGGCTCCGCCGATGAGGACAATCAGGGTGACCGAAACTCCGAGAAACAAGGCCCGAGACCTGAGCTGGAGGCCAAAGCGGCCGGCCAGATTCTCACGCAGGGGGCGATTGAACCCTAGGTAGACGCAGGCCAGGAGGATGGCACCCCCCAGCCCGATCCAGGCACCCCTCGTGCGAGTGTAGACAAGGAATAGGACCATCGAGGTCGTGGCAATCGACCAGAGAATTTTTCGAAGGCGTGAAGGATCGAGCAAGACTGCGAGGAGCCCAAAGGGGATGTTGCCCACGAGATAGGCCGCAGCCAGGTTGCGAAAGAGGAAACCCCCGCTCGGCAATCCCGCGGAGGGAATCCATTCGAATCCGAGGCCGAGATACTGACCAATACCGATGATGGAGACGAGCAGCCCACCTGCCGCACTGAACTGGGCCAGCGTCAAAATATGGTTCGTGCCCATGAAAAGGACGATACCGAGAAAGATGATGAGCAGTGCAACGAGCTGAGCGGCCTCTACCATTCCGGAGAAAGGATTGGTCGCCCAGGTGAGGGAGAGAAGATTGAATGCAACATAGGCCGTGGCCGGGAGCGTTAGTGGCGTGGCGGGTATGGATGCGGCTTTTCGGATTGCGGACAAGAGCCAGATTGCGGAGAGGCCAAACGCGAGGAGGTAGAGGAGCATCCTCTTTGCAAGAAGGTCACCCGCACCGAGGCCTGTGTAGACTAGAGGCAGGACTAACAGTCCCACCAAAGGCAGAAGCAACAGCGCGAGTGAAAGGATGCCGGGAGCAATCCGGGTCTGGATTGATGTGGGCCTAGAGGTCTTCACTCGAATCGCCTTCTGTTTCTGCAGTTGGGCGTGCTTTCGGGGAGGCACCGATGTGTGTCAGGGCGCGGCGCGCAGGCGCGTAGCCTGGGTCGGCTTCAAGTGCCTGCTGGTAACCACGCTGAGCCTTCAGGAGTTCCCCTTTCATGTGGTAGATCCATCCAAGGTAGTAATAGGTCTGGGGTGCGGGTGGAACCCGGCCAAGGGCCTTCTGGTATGCAAGGATCGCTTCGTCGAGCCGTCCCTGGACACGAAAGACATTCCCAAGATTATGATAGGCTTCAGAAAACCCAGGAGAGAGCGTCAGCGCTCTTTGAAAAGCCTCCTCTGCTTCGCTAAGCCGTTCTGTGTGAAGATAAAGAATTCCCAGTCTATTGTATGCGTGAAGCGAATTCGGGTGTACCTGGAGAGCGGTCCGGTAAGCGGTCTCGGCACCGTCCGGGTCTCCGGACCTGTAGCGAGCTTTGCCCAGGTTAGCGAAGGTCGCAGTCCTGAAGCGGCCGTAGGAGGCAGCAAGCTCCGCCTCCTGGATCACCGTTGGCCAATCCTCTCTTCGTTCTGCATCAAAGACCCTCTTGTGATGGATGTCATAAGCCAGCATTCGCCCCGTCACTCCGATCGCCATTAGGAGCAGCAGGCAACCCAGTGTGTGGGAGGACAGGAGTGTCCATCGGTTCGTATTCAACCTATTCAGATGCAATCCGAATCGATCGCCGTGGAGAACGGCGATCGCGCCAATGGCAAACCAGAAACAGAGGGAGGGCGAGACCCGTTCCCGGGGATAGTTGAACATACTAGATCCAAGATGGGCAAGGACCAGGGAGCAAATACCCAGGACAGCGGTTCTCGTGGGAAAGGCTGAAACCTTCAGGAGGTTCCAGCCCATTCTTGCGACGAAGGTCAGGATTAGCATGTATACGAGCCATCCAGGAATGCCCACTTCTGATGCGATCCACAGAAAATCGTTGTGAGGGCGGGAGGGTGCCGCAGAGACGTTCACCTGGTCTCCTCGAGCGTATACGGGGTAGATGAACTGCCAGTTCCCGAGACCTACGCCGCCAAACGGTCGGTCCCAGACCATGTCCAGCGTATGGCCCCAGATGCTGAGCCGACCTCGGTCTCCGTGTTCTGAGAAGATGGATGTCACCGCAGCGAGTACATCGCTCTTTTTTTCGTCAAAGGGTTGGCTGCCTGGATGCTTTATGTCTTCAGGAAGCGCAGCCAGGAGAGCGAGGAGGCCGATCGCCACGATCGTCATAAGCTTCTTGCGCCTTGCGAGTGAATCCGTACTCATTCGCGATTCCCTCGGCAATGTAAGACGGGCCAGTCCAGCGGTTAAGAGGATGGAGACAAAAAAGCCCATCCACGCACCGCGCGCGCGTGTATAGATCAGGAAAGCCCCGAGCAGGACGAGGAGGGCGGCGTGGACGGCGGCGGACTTTGAGGTGCGCGAAAGACGAAAACAGATCCAGCCAAGCGGGAGGACGCCGATCACGTATTCGGCGGCAACGTTTCTGTGGAAGAATGTGGCGCTGGGAGGGGCTGGGGAAGGAATGTCGTAGACACCCCAGCCTGAGATTTCGGCATCCAGGCCAAAATTTTGACCCAGCCCTATCAGGGAGATCGGCAGCCCGGTCCAGGCCGCCACACGGAAGATTCGGAAGAGGGACTCGCTGGATAGGGTCCAGATGACGAAGATCGGCAGGAGGACGAAACTGGTGTAATGCGCGAGCCTGAGAACGGATTCCACACGATTGACGGATTGCACCACTGACAGTGCGGCCAGCAGAGCATAGATCAAAAGTGGCAAAATGATTGGAGAGGAGCCCCGGAACGGCCGTTTGTTCCGTGCTTGAATCAGGCCTGCCAGCGCGATGAAGAGCAGCAGGATCTGAAAGACGACCAGCCGCGGATACAAAGCGCCTTCGTAGACCTGCCCGGAATAGATGAGGGGCACCAGAATGAAGAGGGCCATCCAGATCCATTCGGGGATGCTCTGGAAATATCTGTCAGCCAAGTTCACGGCCACTGTCGCAATATGCAGTTTATGGTTTCTCGAGCTTCCTTACCAGTGCTTCTATAGCTTCGGCTTCAGCCCGACTTCCCTGCCAGTTCTTGAGGAACGCCCTGTATTCCTCCAACGCCCCGAGTGTGTTGTCCATTTCCAGATACGCATTGCCCAGGTAGTAGTGCAGCCTCGCGGTATCTCCTTTCCAGTTCCTGCGAAATGCGTCGTATGCTTCCAATGCGCTAAGGGTATCGCCTATATCGGTGTAGGCATTTCCGATATTGTAATGCAGTACCGGCTGGTCGGGTCCTTGTCGCAGACCCTTCTTGAAGGTCTGAATGGCCTTGTCGTTGTCTCCAAGGTCCCTGTATGTCAGTCCCAGGTTGTTGTACGCATCGACATAAGTCGAATCTCTCGCCAATGATCTATGATAGGCCTTTTCTGCTTTGTCCCACGCCTCCTCTTTCCGATAAGTGTTACCCAGATTGAACCAGTTCTGCGCGTTTTCGGGCCAATAGCGGATGGCGTTCTGATGATACTCGATGGCCCTATCGTTCTCCCCTCGCTGTTCGGCCTGGACCCCCATCCCGCTGTTGGCCTCGCTCAAGCCTTCCCTTGCCGTTTCTAAGAATTCGGGATCTCCCTTCCAAACAGACAGGAAATTGCTGTAGGCTTCCGCGGCCTCCTCGTAGCGCCTTTGTTCAGCATAGATGTTACCCAGGTTGAAGTAGGCTTCGTTTGAAGGCACGGATCCGGCAAGGGCCTCCCTGTAAACGACGATGGCGCTGTCTGTGTCTCCAAGGCTGCGATAGATGCCACCGAGGTTGACGTATGGAACGGTGTGATGGGGCTGGAAAGACTCTCTGTAGGCCACCTTGGCGCTGTCGAACTGGCCCAATTTCTGAAACACCGTGCCGAGGTTGTAGCGTGCGATATGATGGTTTGGGACGAGATCGAGCGCCTTGCGAAAGTAGAAGATGGCCTTTTCGTTCTCTTCTTTCCTGTCCCATAGCAATCCGAGGTTGTTATAGGCGTTCCCAAAATTAGGGTGATAATCAAGACATCGCTTGAAGCTCCTCTCAGCAGCATCGAAATTTCCGAGTGCGAGATTTCCGTCTCCGTGGATGATGAAGATTTGGTGGTCGAAAGGCCCGAACGCAATTGCGTGCGCGGCTTCTCGAACTTTAGCCGAGTGATCTTTCTTGGCAAAGGCGATCGTGGCCGTTACGTGGTAGTAGTCGAATCCAATGCGGCGGAGTGTGATCCAGATACTTGCCAACAGGAGGATTGGGATCAAAAGGCATGTCCAGCGTGTGATTCGAGAGGGGGCATACTCTGGTGAGGGGAAGACTCCTGTCTCACGGGCAAGGATCCCGACCGATGCGGTGGCCAGCCAGAACAGCATCGATGCTGGAATTCGTTCCCAAGGGAAGCCGAAACAGCTGGCGCCGACAACGGACCAGACTGTCAGGCTGTAACAGAGCGCGGAGATGCACGCGTGTGGGTCGGTTGACTTTCGCCAGATGCGTACCGCCAGGAGAAGAACCGTACCAATGAGCGCAAGGTAGGCCAGCAGTGCGGGGGTTCCGGCCTCGGACCAGATCCAGAGGAGGTCGTTGTGGGGGCGCAGGGGGTTGTGGCCCGCGCCAACCATCCCTTCTCCGCCGCCCTTCGTATAGAGGGGGAAAACATAGGCCCAGTTCCCCAGCCCCACCCCGAGGAGTGGGGCGTCCCGGACCATTCTGAGGGTTCGCTGCCACATGAGCAGCCGGCCCCGGTCCCCTCCTCTTTTAAAGATCGATGAGGCAGTCGACACGACGTCTATCTTCTTTTCGTCAAAACGCTGCAGGTGACGTTCACGGAACCCTTCGGGCAGGGGAGCCAGTAGGCCGATCAAGAGGAGTGCGACCCCCGCCACTTTCAGGACTCGTCGATTGAAAAGGACCTTACCGAATTCAAACAGCAAATGGCGAGCGAAAATCAGCAATAAGGCCAAATGCAGGAAGGTTGCAGCGAAGAGACCGACCCAGGATCCCCTGGCGCGGGTGTAGAGTAGAAAAACGAACATCAGGGCTGAGGATACGCCTGCAACCACTCGGTCGATCTCGCGATGGGCCCGGATAAAATAAAGCAGAGACAGGGGCAAGTTGGCCACAAGGTATTGCGCTGCCAAATTCCGGAAGCCGAAGGTACTGCTCGGTCGACCGGTAGAAGGGAGCAAGTCAGGAAGAAACCCCAGGTATTCTCCAATCCCAAGGATGGAGACCACGGCTCCTGAGATTGTGCTGACCCGCAGGATGTCGATGATGCGGTTTGAGCTCAGGTTGTGAAAGAGCAGCAGAAGGAAGAGCAGAAAGCTGAGGTGCTTGGACAGATCGAAGGTCGATCTGAAGTGGTTGGCGGCCCAGAAGGCAGAGGCGGAGAGCATGAGGAAGAGGAAGAAAATGGGCAGTTGTGCCGGAATGGCGCGGAATGGAACGGAATCGGGGCGATATGCCCACGCGATCGCGATAACCAGGAGCGCGATCTGTAGAACCAGGAGCTTCGGAAGGAGTGTGAATTCGTTGATGCCTGGGAGGATCGTTAAGGGAACGAGGGCGACGCAAAGTTGCGTTGCCCGAAAAGCGATCCGCCCGGGTGTAGAGG
Source organism: Candidatus Latescibacterota bacterium (assembly GCA_965248435.1). Classification (GTDB taxonomy): domain Bacteria; phylum Latescibacterota; class UBA2968; order UBA2968; genus CBDFJH01. The sequence continues at coordinate 1,814,350 of OZ252100.1, read as the reverse complement.
TTCTAACTGGCATCGCGCGCGCCGGGTGAGCCATTAAGGCCTTCTGATGGGGGAAATATTTCCGAGTATCTGATCTGGAAAAGGCGGGAAAACGGGAGGGGAATCAGAAGAAGAAGATATTGTTTCTAAGTATTTTACACCGCATAAGGGGAGTGCTGATCATTTGTGGTACAGGGCTTGCTTTATGCGATCCAACGGATCAATTGACTTGAGATGAAGACTCCAGCAGGTCTGGTAGGAGACCTGTGTATACGCACAGCGGTGCGGGAACGCGATGATTGTTTCCGTTCTGCCCCGGATCCATCTGTCAGCAAAGGGAGAAGGCTCCCTTAGGCTGAAAATTCCTCTTCGGGTTGGCAGGCAACCCGCAAGACCGGATGTGGGCTGGTAGGAACCCACGACCGAGAAGGCAGTCGCGATCTTCTGAGTCTTTCACCAATCAGGTGCCGGCCCTGCCGGTGCCTGCCTATCTCTATGGAATGTAGTAGGATTGGCAACATCGGTCAAGCTGAAAGCTCTGTACGGGTGACCCTGCCCGTCAGGTCTTTCAGTTCACAAACTGAGTGAGGAGCACCAGACATGAAATTGAATCGCCTGATTTCTACAGCGATCCTCTCGGGTTTGTTCTCGCTGGCGATTCCCATCCCGAGCCCCGCTCAAACGTTCGATCTAAAGCCGAACGCAGTACCCAACGGAGTCACTTCTGCGTTGGGAGAACGCTATCACCAGCGGCTCGACATCACGTTGGGCCCCACCGCTGTTCAATATTTTCGAGCGTTCACGATCACTGCGGTCTCTGAACTCACTGTTGTGACCAGTTCAGTTACTGCTACGAGCGACAATTCAGGGGTCGTCGCCTTTTTCGCCGGAACGCCGCAAACGAACCCGGACAAGTTGGCATTCGGAATCACCGGGACCAGTCTGAGCGGCAGGACGATTACCGTTGAATTCGATGTGACCACACCGACGAATTTTACGGGGTTGATGGAGGGGGAGGCAGAGGACACTGCTTATGTCGTGGAATTCGCGTCTGTGACGACACAGTCGAATACAAACGTTGAAGTCTTCAGACACCAGAACGCCCCTATCCGATTCATCTCGTTCGATTCACCCGATTCTTTGGTCGGAGCGACGACCGACTCCTCCGGGCGCTTTTTCAAACTGGAATTCCCAGGCGCGCTGCCTGATCTGGTCCATTCAGGGATTTCAGGTCTGTCTGCATCCGCAGGCTTTTCCGAGGCCAGCACAGATATACTCTACAGCTTTTTCGTTCTGGACGACTCCACACATATCACGCTGCCATTGGGGGAGAGTCCAGAGCAGCATTTCTCACTCAGACCAGACGGCAGTGGACCTCTCCTGGGTACGCGACAGATCCCGAGGTTTATCCCGGGCACGTTCATTCGGGAAAACTATTCGGCCACGTTCGATGCATCCGCGGCTGACAGCTTGAATGGCGTGATTTCCATTTCGAATACTCAGGACGGTTCGTTCGTCTACGTCTACGTGCTTGCAGATCCAGCCCCAGACCGGAACAATTATGACCCGTTCACGTTCGGAAAGCTTTCCGGTGGGACGTTCCTTGGACGGAGCGGTCCACTCAAGGTATCGCACCACCCCGAATTCGTCGTCGTAGGCTGGGATTATGACGACGACAGCGGCGACGACTATGACAATACAGGCGTGATTCAGGTACCTAGCGACATCATCGGTATGGCGGCGGTGGACGCGAACAGGAAGGACAACCGGGACATCACGCTGGATTCGGGATCGTTCTTTGCGAAAGGGGATGCATTCAGCAGCGTGAACGGCGGTCTCGCCCCTGACCCTGAAACCTCTGTAGACCTCCTCTTTCTGGCCCAGGACGCGGACTCAACCGCCGGGTTCGCCATGAGTGTTTTCCTTTCGACCCTGAGCGGTCTTGGCGTGGGCGACCTTGATGTTACAGGCATTGATTCTCTGGCGAATGCGATCCAGGTCGGTGGCACAGATTCACTCACGATCAACAGCAGGATATTCAACCTGAGACTCGCCTCGCAGGACACGATTGCCGAGGGAGACTATTACGTCTACTTCGTGGCAACGGACGGGGATGATGATCATCGCATCGTCACCCAGGTGCAGAACGATCCGTTCATCACTTCTCCGACACCCGCCAGATTGAGAGTGAAGAATTCTCCCAACCTTACGATAGACGTGTTTTCGCTCAACGATTTCGACGGGAGCGGGGATGGGGATCTGGATGTAGTCACAGGCATAGACGTCTCCCAGATGGTCACTGATGTGGACGGGATGAATCTGAGTCGGGGTCCGGAAACCCGATTCGTCTCGATCTCCTGGGGACAGGAAGGCAGAGACGGAGATATCGATCTGGACGGCGACGCCACGATCGAGCTCTATTACAGTACGCGATCCGACTTCAACGACGTGCGTGGGAGTGCGGCCAACACGAGCGGGAATTCGCAAGGGACGGATCTTGAAGCCTCTAGAGACCAGGGAAACAACGATACTCATTTGATCGGACAAATCACGGAAGACCTGGACGGGCAGTTCGACAATCAGTTTCTGTGGGATCTGTGGAGTTACTCCAATGCACAGGGAACAGTACCTGCCACCGGTGTACGATACTACCTCTACGCTCTGCTAAAGGACGGTGTCAACCGTTTGATCTCGTTGACGGAGGACAATCCGAGTCCGAGCGGACCCGGGACCCCTATGGCTCTCAACTTTCTGCACCCGCCCACCATCAGGCCTGTTGAACCAGCTGCTGATATCATGTTGGGCACCATAGACGAGCCGGTTCTCGTTTCCTGGGAGGCCTCGGACGTGGACAACGCCGAGGGGGCTGGACTCGCCGTGGACCCGTCCGGCGGTGGGCGTTCAGCCCCAAACAACCGCTCCAGTTCCCCCAACATTCGAATCCTGTTGATGTCCGCAGACTTTGGAGAGGTCACGACGTGGGGTTCCATTACCAACTTCGCCGCAAATGATGATCGTCTGTGGGTGGGCAATTCGGGTGACGGATCGCTTGTGGAGGAGATCGAGTTGAATGAAGGCGTGGATTCTTCTTTCGTGATCGTGGGTGAGAGGATGCGGAACAACCTCTTCAATGCCTATTCGAATGCATCGTCCACCGGGTCTTTAGAACTGCAAACTGGCCCGACTCAATACTACGTTTACCTGGCGATCGACGACGGACGGGACGGAAGCGTGGCTGATGCGGTGGATGGATCACCACTGCAAACAAACTTCGGCAACCGTTCGCCAGTGGTCAGGGCCCCCGGAAGGATTAGGTTCACGGGGGCTGTTCCGGTAAATCCTGCATCAAACGCAAGATTCGTCGTACCGGACAAGATCACCACGGGAGTGGGCCAGATCATCAAGTACCCGATCGTGATCGACGATGGGACGAATCCAACGGGTTCGGTGAAGAAGGTGAATATTTTCATCACCGTCGATGACGACAAGTTTCAGGCGATCGACCAGGATCTGGGTAAACCGGGTGTTCAGCCCTTCACGCTGAGCGATGAGTCGGAAATTATTCCAATAGAATTTAATCAAAATGCGATGCTGCTAGGGGGTAAGCTTCGTCTCGACCTGGAGTACACCGGACTCAGTGGTCTGACCTTCTTTGATGGCGAAAAGGTTTTGGCCACCGCACACCTCAAGCCTAAACCGCTTGGGGGGCCAACGATGATCACCACCACCATCTCCTTGGACTTCGACCCCCCTCCAATCAGCCGTGAGACCTTGATGCGAGACGGCAATAACGTTGAGATCGGGGTGGCGCCGGTGCCGGCGACCTCCGTCGACATCACTGAACGGGTAACCCTGCTACCCACCGTGCCCCTGCAGGGGAGAGCGACGACCTCTTCCGATACGATGACCTTCTTTCTGCGGGAAGTGGGCGGCTTTGCGACGGTGTCAGACTCCCTCTTCGAGCTGAATGATATCGATGCGTCTCTGTTCGGGGTGCAGGATACGCCGAAAATAGGTATGGAAGGGATTGACCAGTATGAGCTATTCGATGTACCCTCTGGCCGCTGGGTCCTCACGGCCTCGATACCCAGACACCTAAACGCCAAGAAAGTAATCGAGGTGGAACCGGGTTCCGTCGGCGGCGTTCCTATTCCCGTCTCGTCATTTGAAGACGGGGACGGCAATACGCTGACCGAGTTGTATGCCGGCGATGCAGCCGGATTTAACGACGCGAGTGGCAGAAACATTCCGGACAACGCCATCGGGGCGCCTGACATCAACGCGATCAACAACGCGTTGTATACGACGCCATCGGATTCCCTCTACAACACCTTTGCGGACATCAACCGGGATACCATCGTGAACGCAACAGACAAGGACTTCGCCACAACGAATACGACGAGCAATACGGGCGCGCCCGGCACCATCCGGCCGGTATTCCCCAGCTTCAAGGGGGCGATACCCCAAGAGCGGGATAATTCCCAGGCGACCTATACCCTGACCGACCTGCCTCAAGGTGAAGTTAAGGCCGGAGAGACGTTCGACGTGACGGTGAAGGTGAGTGGCGCACAGGCGGTACGCACCTATGATGTGCACCTGGAGTACGACCAGACGAAACTGGCCATGGAGTACCTGATGTCCAGTGGGACCTTGCTGGAGAACTATCTCACAAACATGTCGGGAAAGATCCTGAAAGGTGAAGTCGGATTCGTGAATTCGATCATCGGCCGGACACCCGTAGGCGCATCGGGTGAAGGGACGCTTGCCACGATCCGCTTCAGAACGCTGGCCCGCGCCACGGAGGCCCGATTGGCGTTGAGCGACGGGCTGCTGATCGATGTGGACCACGTGGGCGCCAAGCCGAAACTGGAAGGCGAGGCCATGATCGCGATCTCCAATGACCCGATCGTTTATCACGACGCGAACGGCGGTGAGATCCGCGGGCTGATCCTGCCCGGTGTGGACTCCAAGGTCGACTTCAACGACTTCCTGATCGTCGCCAAGAGCTTCGGCTCGCGACTGGGTGACTCCGCGTTCGATGTCAGGGCAGACCTGAACGGAGACGACCAGGTGAACTTCGCAGACTTCCTGATTTTCACCCAGGACTTCGGCCGGGTGGCCATAGATGCACCCGCCCCCAGGCGGCTGGTGAAGGCTGCCAGCGTTCCTGGGGTGAACCGGGACGCCGAGCTTTCCCTGAACGTGGACGGCAAGGCACGGATCGGCAAGGCGATTACCCTCAGTGCAGACCTGTCTCAGGCCGAGGCCGTGCAGGGCTGGGGGCTGACGGTGCGCTACGACGCCGACCGGTATGAGTTCGTGGAGGCGAAGAGCCCGGAGGGCGACCTGTTGACGAGTGCAGGAGCCACGGCTCCGCTCTTCCTGGTCCATCAGGAAGGGCCGGACCAGATCACGCTGGCCAGCGCGATCGGTGAGGGGCAGGCAGCCTCGGGCGACGGATCGCTCGCGGTGCTGACCTTCCGTCCGAAGACGAGTGAGTTCGAGGACGCACGGTTCGAGATCTTCGAGGGCGTGCTGTTCGATTCGGACCACCTGACGAACCCAATACACATGAACGAGGCCCTGGAAGTGCGGCTGGTGCCTGCTGAGTTCGCGCTCTCCCAGAACTATCCCAACCCGTTCAACCCCGAAACGACGATCAGCTACGATCTGGCTGAGGGGTCCGAGGTGAGGTTGGAGATCTACAATGTGATGGGACAGCTCGTGAACACGCTGGTGAGCGAAGCGCAGGCGGCGGGTCGCTATCGGATGCGCTGGAGTGGACAGGATGCCTTTGGCCGGCAGGTGGCCAGTGGGGTCTACTTCTACCGGCTGCAGACCGAGGGCTTCAAGGCCGTTCGGAAACTGATGCTGCTTAAGTAGAGTGATTCGCCAGGCGCTATTCGAATAATGGGTTACCGCGACCAGAGTTCGGCTGGACCGTCGAGAGAGGTTTTGTGCAACTCTGTATGCGTTTGGCGGCGTAGGACCGAAGGTTTGGTCCATCCCATCGTGAGAGATAACGAACGATGCTCCCAATGACAAAGCCAGATCGGAGCGGCGAATAGCGCTCGAACTGGGCGACTGGCTTAAGGCCAACCGGCGAGGCGAGTCGAGTCTGGAAGCCCGGCAAGTCGCTGAGGGTCATTTGCCCGATCGAAAATCAAATCCCATAGCCCTGATACATCCAGCAGGATGTATGGATCTATATATGACGTCACGCCAGTTACACAACACGATCACGGACCGGGGGGAGGAACTCGAAGAGCACCGAGCGTAGGATTCGGCAAATGAGAAATCTGCAGCTCGTGCTCGGCACTGCACAGACGAATTGTACTGGGCCTGGATGATGCAGCCACGGCTTGCATAGGCAAGAATGTGTCAGTCGGACGAGCGTTATCTGCGCCTGAATGCTTAGACTCGGTTCCCTTCCAGGTTTGCTTGTCGAGCCTTGAATGATCTTTGAAACGCTTCCCGCCCGTTGAGCTACGGGAGGTGGAGTGGCAATCTGTCCCCGAGCCGCATTCGCTCCAGCGGAACATAGGGCAAACCGCATCAGACCGGGGCGGACTCGGACCAGTACATCTACAACTCAGACAGCCGATGATCAGTTCGAAAGATCTTTGACACTCCGCCCGCCTGAAGGTACAGGATGCAGGCAGCCGAAGCTCCCTTCTATGGGCTTGGAACCCGTGGCGCTCGCTAAGGATGTATGGATCTATATATGACGTCACGCCTGTTACACAACACGATCACGGACCGGGGGGAGGAACTCGAAGAGCACTGAGCGTAGGATCCGGCAAATGAGAAATCTGCAGCTCGTGCTCGGAACTGCACAGACGAATTGTACTGGGCCTGGATGATGCAGCCACGGCTTGCATAGGCAAGGATGTGTCAGTCGGACGAGCGTTATCTGTGCCTGAATGCTCTAGACCTCAGCTCCCTTCGAGGTTTGCTCGTCAACCCTTGATCTTTGAAACGTGTCCCGCCGAGTAGAGCTGCGGGAGGTAGGATGGCAGTATGTCCCTTAGCCGCATTCGTTCCAGCGGAACATAGGGCTAACCGCATCAAATCGCGGGGACTCGGACCAGTACATCTACATCTGAGACAACCGCTGATCAGATCGAAGGATCTTTGACACTCCGCCTGCCTGGTTAGTACGGGATGCAGGCTACCAAAGCCCCTTTTTGGGGTGTTGAGCCTACGGCGCTCAACTGGGGGCATCACCATACCTGTCACAAGGTCGGTATGGGCAGGGACAGATACGTTCACGGAGCAAAACATGTTTCGAGGTTAAGAAGAAGAGCGAGATGCAGAAGCATCGGACAGTCTGCGGATCTCAACATCGATATCAAGTATAAGTAGCCTAATGCGTCAAGAAACCTGAATCGATCTTTGACACTTTGCCTGCCGAGGCAGGCTGCAAGCGACCTTTCTGAAGGCCTCCTTCAAGGGAGTTTGTGAGGACAACCCGTTGCCGTCGCGGGCGGGTGCCGTGCAGGGATCCGTCCGCCCACAGGTAGAAACGGGACGCCAGGTGTTGAACTGCATCTGCGGGTAGAGTGCGCCTGCGCGCCTGGCGACATACGCACGGCAGGACGTACACAAGATGGGTGTTTCGTTAGTGGGAGAAGTATGCCCTTTTGTTTCGCCTCGAATGTTACAGAAATGAACGGATGCTGACTCAGGCAACTTGACACATGGAGGAGTAAAGGATACAACCCGCCAGGACATCGGTACGGAATGTTGTAATGAAATTCAGGTCTATAGAACATCGGTAGATCCGGATTGATCTAACGCGCCTTTCCCTGGCTACGAGGCCACGTGCAAACCTTTGTGGTGCCAAAGAACTCTTAGGGTTGGTCTGCGCACAGCGCTACTCAGACAAAGTATGCCGGGCATATCTATGCTCACACAGACCCAACCGACTGAATTTTTTGGATCGGACAATCGTTTTCATTTGGTCTTTCACCCGAACCGAGTCGACCGGCTGAGACGATAAGGACGTCGGAGCAGGCCGGAGGCTCCCGGAGCAGTTCGTTTTCAACCGTTTCATCAGGTCGTTTAATAGTCCAAGGAAGGAGTTCGTAACATGAACCCCAGGCTCTTGCGTTTTATTGCGGTCATTATCGTCCTTCCCGCAATCTTGCTGGCGCCCCAGATGGGCTGGGCGCAGCAAGTTTCTTTGTTCCCGGACCAGGTGCCGAACGGCATCGCGTCGTTGGCGGGTGAGGCCTACCATCAGCGTATGGAGATCACGCTAACGGGAGCGCCGTCTGTGAGTGGGAAAGCACTCACGATTACGGTGCCAGGAGAGTTCAGCGTGGTCACTGGCTCGGTTACCGCCACCTCCCAAACAGCTACTGTCTCCTGGTTTAGCACCAAAACAGTGCCCGGCAGCCAACAGATGGCTTTCGGGTTGTCCGGAACGGGGTTGACCGGTCAGACGATGATCATCGAGTTCGATCTGACGACCGCTACCAACTTCGCTGGCATTTCGGACGGTACGGCGCAGGACACGTCATATACCCTGGACTGGTCTGCGGATGCGAACCAGACAGACGGTTCGATTACCGTGTCCAAGCACCAGAACTTCCCGATCCGGGCCTTTAGTTTCTCGGCGCCGGACTCCGTTCAGGGCGATACCACGGTTGCCGGGGGACGCTTCTACAAGATGGCCTTCCCCAGTGCCCTGCTCGACCTGAGCCACAGGTCTCTTTCGGGATTGAGCATAGGCACGGCCCAGGAGACCGAGCCGACTAACCCGAACTCGGATGTCCTCTACACCTTCTACCTGTCGACAGATTCTACGCTGATCCAGCGTCCGCTCTCACTGGGACCTGTGTCTTTCTTCAGTCAGCTAAAGGACGTGTCTGCGGGCAACATCAGTACAGACCTGCTCGGGACGCGACAGGTTCCGACGTTCATTCCCTCGACTTACATTCGCGAGGACTTCGTGGATGAATTTTCATCCGACGCTGCTGACAGCGTCGCGGGGGTGATCTCCCTTGCGGGGACGGCGAACAACACGGTCTACTACATCTACGCGCTGGCCGATCCAGCGCCGGACAGATTCCCGCAGAACAATAATTCGGGCAGCACAAAGCACGGGTTCGACCCAACTGTACTTGGAGATTTTTCTGGTGGCGTCTTTCTCGCGCGGAGCGGCCCGCTTCTGGTCTTGCATCCACCGGAGTTCGTCGTAGCCGGCTGGGACTACGATAATGACGGCGGCGACGATTTCGACAATACGGGTGTGGTCCAGGTTCCGAGTGATGTGATCGCCCTGGCCTCCACTGCGGGGAACTTGAAGGACAACGCGAACATCACCGTCGACTCCGGAGATTTCTTCTCCCAGCAGACCGACGGGACTGCGACGCCGCTGCCCTCCTTCAACAGCGGTTTCATCCCCGACGCGACAAGCACGACGGACCTGCTCTTCCTGCCGCAGGACGCCGACGACCCGGGCAACTTCTCGATGAATATCTTCCTGTCCACAACGAGCGGCCTGGGTGTGGGCAACCTGGTTGGAGGCGGGATCGACTCGCTGTCGGGTTCGATCAAGCTCTCTGGAACGGACACCCTGACGATCGCTCACCGGAAGTTCGAGTTCGATCCGGTCGTAAGAGACGCGGCAAATCTGGTCTCCTCCTTCGTGCCGGAGGCGACCTACTTTGTCTACTTTGCGGCGACGGACGGTGTCGGCCGTACCGTATCGCAGGTCTTCAACGACCCGTTCATCGGGACTCCGGTGGCCGCACAGTTGACCGTCAAGCATTCACCGAATCTCACCCCGGATCTCTGGGCGCTGAACGACTTCGATGCCAGCCCTGCAGTTGACGGCGACCTGGACGTGGTCACGGGTATCGATGTATCTCAGATGATCGCCGATACCGACGGAAAGGACCTGAACCCGGGTCCTGCTCAGCGGTTTGTCTCCGTCTCGTGGGGCGAGCAGGGTCTGGGCGGTGACATCGATATAGACAACGATGCCACGATCGAAATCTACTACGCCACGCGGTCGGACTTCAACGACGTACGCGGAAGTGTGGAGTTCACGAGTGGCAACTCGGACGGGTCTGACCTTCTGGCCGTGATCGCTGAAGGGAACAGCGATGTCCACTTGATCGGGTCGGTCTCTGAGGACCCGGACGGGCAATTCGCAAACCAACTCCAGTGGGATCTCTGGACCTATGTCTCCCCAGAGGGGACGATTCCAAGGACCGGAGTGGACTACTTCCTCTATGCACTGATGAGGACGACCTCTCAGAATCGGCTGGTCTCTCTGACCCTGGAAAACCCTGCATTGGGCTCCGCGGGATCGGTAGAGATGGCCGTCGAGTTCCTGCATCCGCCCTACGTCCGGGTGATCGAACCTTCGCGGGACCTCACCGTGACGGTGGACGAGCCCGTGATGATCTCCTGGGAGGCGTTCGACGTGGACAACCAGGATGCGAGCGGACTGACGGCGGTACCGACCGGAACGAGCGGCCGTATCTCGCCCAACAGCAGGACGGCATCTAACAACGTCCGTATCCTGTTGACCTCCGTCGACTGGGGTGAGGTGACGACCTGGGGGTCGGTCACTGACTTCTCGGACGACGGTGCTGCCTTCGACGGCACCCTTGACAGGCTCTGGGTCGGGAACTCGGGCGACGGGTCGCTGAACGAAGAGATCGAGCTGAACGAAGGCGTGGATACGTCGTTCGTGATCATCGGAAACCGTATGCGATTGAACCTATTTCAAAATATCACCGGTATAACGGCGGACGCCGCGGCCTCCACCGGATTCTTAGAACTCCAGACCAAAGGCGGCGTTGGCCAGACCTATTTCGTCTACGTGGCGATGGACGACGGTCGAGATGGGACCGTGGCCGACGCAGTCGCAGGCGGTGTTTCCGGAACGGTCAACTTCGGGAACCGTTCGCCCCTGGTCCGGGCTCCAGGACGGATCACGTTTACGGGCGTCGTTCCGACGAATCCGCCCACGACCTCTCGATTTATTGTTCCGACGCGAATGGTCGCGGTAACGGACGAAGTGATCCAGTTCCCGATCGTCGCAGAGGCCAGCCCGTCCGGCAAGGACATCCACGTCGTGGATATCTTCATGACGGTGGATGCGGACAAGTGGGAAGCCGTGGACGTGGATCCTTCCACAGCCGGGATCCAGCCCTTCACCCGGGGCGAGGGGATTCCAGCGGCATTCGCGGGTAACATCAGCCAGGTGGCCCTGACGTTTGGGAACAGCCTGCGTCTGGACTTCCTTTACTCGGATCCGGCTGCGACGAGTCCGCTCAGCGGCCTTGACGGCCAGCTCCCGATCGCCTTCGCGAACCTGAAGGCGAAATCGCTGACCGCCTCGACGGTGAGTACCACGATCAGCCTGGACAACAGCGGTACGCGGATTACGAAGATGCTGGACTCGCTGTTCGTCGACGTGAGTGCCTTCGTGCCGCAGCCCACATCTGTAACGATCAACGCTCGCTCGCAGGTTTCGGGCACCGTGCCCCTTCAGGGGAGGTCGAACTCGGCCGATTCGGTGACCTTCGTACTGCGTGAAGTGGGCAGCTTCTCTGCGATTTCGGACGCGCTGTTCGAGCTGCAGGACATCAATCCCGATCAGTTCGGTGTGCAGGTGCAGACCACCGACTTCGACGGCAAGTTCACGCTGACCAACGTGCCTTCCGGACGCTTTATTCTCACGGCGTTCGTGCCGAGGCACCTGGTCGGACACGATACACTGAACGTCGAACCCGGTCTCGATCTGAGCGCATTACTGCCGACGAGAGACGGGGAAGGCGTCCAGCGGACCGCCCTGGTGGCCGGGGATGCAGCCGGTTTCTCCGACAGCACGGGCACGAGCAAACCGGACAACCAGATCGGCGATCCGGACATCAATGCGATCAATGCCGCGCTCTTCACACAGCCCGGAGAGGCCAACTTCAACACCTTTGCGGACATCAACCGGGACAACATCGTGAACGCGACGGACAAAGACTTCGCGACCGCGAACCGGACGTCTCAGTTGATCCTCGCCGGTACGAACAAGATCAAGCCGGTCTTCCCGGTCTTCAAGCAGGCCCTGCCGGAAGGCGACAATGCCGAGGCGATGGTGACCCTGGCGAATCTGCCCGAAGGCGAAGTGAAGGCCGGAGAGGCGTTCGACGTGACCGTCGAGCTGACCGGTGCGAAGGCGGTGCGTACCTACGAGGTGCACCTCCAGTATGATCCGTCGAAGCTGGCGTTCGAGAGCCTGACGTCGAACGGATCCCTGCTGGAGAACTACCTGACCGATATGTCAGGAAGGATCCTCAAGGGCGAGATCGGGTTAGTGAACTCGATCATCGGCCGGACGCCTGTGGGCGCATCGGGCGATGGGACGCTGGCCACGGTCAGGTTCCGTACGCTCAGCCGTTCCACAGAGGCGCGACTGACCCTGAGCGACGCGATGCTGATCGACGTGGAGCATGCCGGTCACAAGCCCAAGTTTGAGGGTGAAGTTACCGTCGTGATCTCCGACGATCCGATCGTGTATCACGACGCGAAGGGCAGTGAGATCCGCGGGCTGATCCTGCCCGATGTGGACTCCAAGGTCGACTTCAACGACTTCCTGATCGTCGCGAAGTGCTTCGGCACGAACGCCGGCGACCCGGTCTTCGACATCAGGGCAGACCTGAACGGAGACGACCAGGTGAACTTCGCAGACTTCCTGATCTTCACCCAGGACTTCGGCCGGGTGGCCATAGATGCACCCGCCTCCAGGCGGCTGGTCAAGGCTGCCAGCGCTCCCGGGGTGAACCGGGATGCCGAGCTTTCCCTGAACGTGGACGGCAAGGCGCGGATCGGCAAGGTGATTACCCTCAGTGCAGACCTGTCTCAGGCCGAGGCCGTGCAGGGCTGGGGGCTGACGGTGCGCTACGACGCCGACCGGTATGAGTTCGTGGAGGCGAAGAGCCCGGAGGGAGACATGTTGACGAGCTCTGGAGCCACGGCTCCGCTCTTCCTGGTCCATCAGGAAGGGCCGGACCAGATCACGCTGGCCAGCGCGATCGGTGAAGGGCAGGCAGCCTCGGGCGAGGGATCGCTCGCGGTGCTGACCTTCCGTCCGAAGACGGGTGAGTTCGAGGACGCACGGTTCGAGATCTTCGAAGGTGTGCTGTTCGATTCGGACCACCTGACGAACCCAATACACATGAACGAGGCCCTGGAAGTGCGGCTGGTGCCTGCTGAGTTCGCGCTCTCCCAGAACTATCCCAACCCGTTCAACCCCGAAACGACGATCAGCTACGATCTGGCTGAGGGGTCCGAGGTGCGGTTGGAGATCTACAACGTGATGGGACAGCTCGTGAACACGCTGGTGAGCGAGGCGCAGGCGGCGGGTCGCTATCGGATGCGCTGGAGTGGACAGGATGCCTTTGGCCGGCAGGTGGCCAGTGGGGTCTACTTCTACCGGCTGCAGACCGAGGGCTTCAAGGCCGTTCGGAAACTGATGCTGCTCAAGTAGGAAGTTCCTTCCGGGGAGATCCTCTCCCCGGTGGTCTACAGGGCGGGTTGTGGAGGGACCACAACCCGCCCTTTTTCCTTGGCTCCGTCCCGATCCCCCACCCCATCGGCCTGGAACCCCTCGGCCGGGCACGGGTAGCACCAAACCCTTGAGTTCTCTATATTTTATCCAGATGCTGAATTTTTTTCCTCCCGTTTCCCACCGTCGAACAGGCCGTCTATGGCACGCGAATTGCATTTCCCAGGGGGGACCTCGTATAGCCGGTCAAAAAGATCTTCCATTTTCTGTTTCGCCCGTTTGTGCATACACGCGAATCACCCATTCCAAATCGGAAACAAGCTTGTGAAATCCGCGCTTGCTACGCTATTGATAAGCCTATGTGCAGTTCTGGGCTTGGCGGGTCCGGTCCTGGCCGGTAAGGCCGGGAAGGCGAATCTCCTGGTCAGGCAGCAGACGACAAAGACGACGGAACCGACCGTTGAGGTTGGACAGGTCCTGACCGTGGAGGCCTTCGTGGAAGGCCAGGGTGAGGCCGTGACTCAGGTCTCCGTCATATTGTCCTTTGACGACACCTACCTGGAGATCATCCCGGTCGGCCAGCAGGGAGGGACCATTCGCCCCTTCACCTCCGGGGGTTGGCTTGCGGGACAGGTCTTCAGCAACGACACCCTGGGCGACCAGATCGGCAACAGCCAGGTCAATCAGATACCGTTGTTCCAGTTGAACTACTCCGAGCTGATCCCGAGGTTCCAGGGTGCCCCCCAGCGGGTGGCTGGGGGTGACGGGGTGGCTGCAAGGTTTTCTCTTCGCGTGATCCGAAAACCGCCCAACGGAGTGACTTCACTCGTGGTCAACGTGAGATCTCCCACGGGCGGGGAGACGGGCTACTTTATCTCGAGCGATCCCGGCAGCGTCTACAATTTTCGGCGCATCACCACGATGAAGGTGACCGTGCAGGGTCTTGACCTGGACGTTCAGCTTCCAGACCTGTTTCTGCTCCCCGGACAGATCGATACCTCGCTGGACCTGGACGAGTTCATCGAGGATCCGAGCACGCCGGACGCCGATATCTCCTGGCAGGCCTCCATACCGGATCCCGACAGCATATCGGTCTCCATCGACAACATCACGCACGTTGTGACCGTAAACTCTCAGAGTTTCATCGGGATCGCGGGTGTCCGCTTTACGGCCTCGACACAGTTCGGGGAGGACGTGACGGACTCGATCCGCGTGATCGTGGATACGCCGCCTCTTTTCGATGAAGCGGCCATTCCCGATACGATTCAGTTTCTGGAAGATGGACGGGATTCGAGCCTAGTGCTCGTCGCCATCGATCCGGATCCGGGGGAAGTCCTGACGTTTTCTTCGCCTGACTCCGATACGAAGACGTTCGCCTTCATCGATCAAAACCAGCGCGTGACCTTTACTGCAGAACCCAACTACTTTGGGACGGAAACCAGGGTGTTTGTCGTGGAAGATCGGTTCACGTTGACGGATACGGTGCAGGTGGTGGTCATCGTTACTTCCGTGAACGATCCTCCGGAGTACATCCAGGCGTTTCCCGACATCGAAATCGGAATCCTGGGCCAGGAGACCCTGGACCTGCCTGACTTCGTTCGCGATGTGGATGACCTGTTCGAGGCTCTCCAGTTTTCCTTCTCTGGTGCGGACAGCATTGCGTTTGACGTGAGCCCGGACAACAGGCGGATTTCGATCACGGCGGTGCCGCCATTTATGGGTACCCGAATGGTGGACGTCGTGGCGCGAGACCCATCTGGAGGGACGGATGTGCAGTCGATTAGAGTCAGCGTGATGCCCCTGGAGGAGCCCCAGGCCCCCGAGGTGATCGAACCGTACGGAAGTCAGGGTCTGAAGATAGGCGTTAGCGCCGGGGCAGGTGTCTCAACCGTTGCGCTGGACACGCTCGTGAATGACCTGGACACGCCCAAGCAGTTGCTCAACTGGTCCGCAACGCCGGTTTCTTTGGTCCAGCTCATCGGCAGCGCGCTCACCAATCGTCAACTACAGGTCGGTTCTGCACCCGATTCTGTAGGTTTCCGGCAGACAACCCTGACCGTGACGGACCCGACCGCCCTGTTCGATACCCTTTCCGTGAGAATTTACTCCGCCTCGCCCGTTACTGGAATCCCGGTTGCCGGCGGACTTCCCGATCTGATCATCCTGGCGAACACGACGAGCACGCTCGACCTCGACGACTATTACTTCGACGCCAACAACACCGATTCTGATATGACCTGGACGGCCTCGGGTCAGGTCGGTGTGTCGGTCAGTATCAACACCTCAACTCACAGTACTGTCTTCACCGCGCCCGCGGTTGGCAATGGCGTGGAGGAGATCGTCTTTACAGTTGCAGACCCTGCTGGTAATGCCGCAAACGACACGATGCGTGTGATCGTGTTGAACCCGGGCAGTGTTCTGCTCGATACAGGTGGTTCCGTAACCGTGGAGCAGGGAGGGCGGGATACGATAGACCTCGTCCAATTCATCCAGGTGGGCGATCCCAACAGCGTGCGCTGGGATGCGAACTCGGTGGACCCGACGGTCGTTTTCGCCTTCCCGACGACGCGGGAAGTCGTCCTGGTCGGTCTTCAGGAGGGCAACACGTTTGTCGAGATCACTGCGACGGATACGGTAAGCGGCAGAAGCGACACGGATAGCCTGAGGGTCTTTGTGGTACCGCAGGGTGGCGCGGGTACGCTCCAGGTGGTGGATCAGATCGCGATCACGCTGACGGCGGATCAGGACACGACGATCGACCTTAATTCTTTCTTGATCTCAGGGAATTCTCAAAATCTGGACTGGTCTTCGAACGGGAATCAAAACGTGGGTGTGGAAATCGACCAGCAGAATGCCATCTTGCGCCCCATCGCGGGCTTCTTCGGCAACGCCGGGGCCATCGTTTTTCAGGTCCAGGTCCAGGACCGGGTGACGGGCGACGAGCGTGTTACGCTCGCCTCACCCGTTCAGGTCGTTGGGGGATCCGGTGCTGCGCCCGGAGGCCTGTTGGAAATCTCACTGGTCGCGAACCCCGTGCGCAAAAACTTCTTGGACGTGTTTGTGATCTCCAGGAGGGAGCTGCTGAGCGATCCCTTTTTGGTTGTGCAGGTCGGTGACGATCCGGATACGAAACCGGCGCCCGTCACCGTGAATGAGGTTGCAGGCGTGGAAGGGATGTGGGTCGGGGACGTCGTGCTCGGAGATGACGTGATCGGAAGCGTGGAGATTTCGGCCACCGGCATCACAGAGACCACGCGTATTGCACTCACAGACACCGTTCGACTCGAGATCCAGGAAGCGGGAATTCAGTCGGGGTTTGTGATCTCCAATCGGAGTTTGACCGTCGCCCTGCCGTCCGGGGCGCTAGCCAAACCTTCGATTATCGCCATCATTCCGCAGCGGAGGCGAACAGACAGCAGAAGCCCCGGAGTAGAGGTCGTTCACGGCGCACTACAGCCGGCCTCCGAAGTCTACTGGGTTCACGCAACGGAGGGTGACATCCGGGGCGAGGGTGAAATTCGCTTCAACTCAGCTCTCGCCGGGCGAGATCACCTGGGGGTTTATCATTGGGACGAGGATTTCGGGCAGTGGCGTTTCGTCGGGAAGGGGACGACGGGAACCTTCCCGGCGTTCGGCCGATACGGCCTGTTTCTTGACGAGGTTTCGCCCATCCCTGCCGAGCCGGAGGTGATTGCGAGCCGAGGTGTGTTGGCCATTCCGGTGGAGGAGACCGGGAGTGGGATCGATTCTAGATCGATCCATCTGACGGTTGACGGAAGACAGGTGGAGGCGAGCTACGGGGCGGAGGAGGGCACGGTGGTGTGGGCGCCAGACGAGACGTTCGACCCGGGAGATCGCGTCCTGCGTCTCGAACTGACAGATCTTGCGGGCAATGCTGCAGTGATGGAGCGAGAGATCGACCTGACACATCTGATTCCGATTCCGTCCGAATATGCCCTGCATCAGAACTTTCCGAATCCCTTCAATCCTGCGACCACGATCGGGTT
This sequence comes from Candidatus Latescibacterota bacterium, assembly GCA_965248435.1. Classification (GTDB taxonomy): domain Bacteria; phylum Latescibacterota; class UBA2968; order UBA2968; genus CBDFJH01. Next base: position 1,796,842 of record OZ252100.1, on the reverse strand, counting down.
TGAGATTCCGGAGCGGACGATGGTCCGTCTGACTGTCTACAATATGCTGGGACAGGAAGTCCGGAGACTGCTTTCAGAGCCCATGAAACCAGGACAATACGCGATATCGTGGGATGCCAGGGACGCGGTCCAGCGCTCGGTTGCCGGCGGGATCTACTTCTATCGCCTGGAGACAGAGGGCGCGGTAATGACGATGAAGATGCTGCTTCTGAAGTAGCCCAAAAGAGTTGCCCTATGATCAAGTCAAATAGAATTCTTGTCATTCTGCTCGCGTCCTTCGCTGCGTTTCTGACCGCGTGCGGGGGAGGCACGGGAAAGGGCGGCACATTCGGTTCTGCAGAGACGCTGACCTTCGAGGGATGGGAGTCTTACAAAGACACCGAGCTTGACAAGGCCGAGGAGCTGTTCAACAATGCCTTGAGCCTTGACCCGAGTTTTTCGGAGGCCTTCAACGGCCTGGGGTGGCTGAACTTTCTCAAGGCCGGGCAGGAGGTGGACAGCCAACTCAGGAACAAACTGCTGCAGAGCGCAAGGGAAAATTTCTTAACGGCGACGAGGGCAGACCCGCGAAACGCGGATGCGTATGTCGGTCTGTCCGGTCTCGAGCTGGCTCTTGGCAATTATGAGGATGCCCGGATATCGGGCAACCAGGCGCTTTCACTGGATCCCGTCTATTTCTCCTCTCACGACAATATCGATTTTCGGGATGTCCACTTGACGGTGGCTGAGGCCCTCTTCTTCCTGGGCCGGTTCGTGGCCACGCCGGACTCACCCGATCCAGACAATGTCCTGCATCATCTGAACCTGCTGGATGATGGATATGAAGCGTCTTACCTGCAGAATCAACTCACCCCTCCAGACCTGATTCGAAAGATAGAGGAGTTACAGGCGCCATGAGACAGCTTTCCCTGATGATAACGGTCCTGTGTCTATTCCAGGCGGGGCAGGCGAGGGCGCAGAGTGTACTGGCCGCCAATGTCGCTCCTCCGTTCCCCGTGCCGATGGCAGAAGGGCTGTTCCGTATCGATTCAGCGGAGCCCCTGGGGAAGGGAGGTTTCAACCTGCGCTATCTGAATGAGGCCTACCGGATCGATGTTTCAAAAGTGGGTGACGGGACCTCCCTGACGGGCCACCTCGGACTCGGCTACGGCCTGGCGAACGGGGTAGACATCTCGGTGAGCTTCCCGCTGTTACTGGACATTGCAGGGGGATTGACGAAATACGGGACCGGGGACATCACGACTGCAATGAAATTCGGATTTCCGGCCCGGTTTCCTTCCTCCGTTTACTATGGATTGAGTCTAATGGCCACACACCCTTACGGCTATGGCGGTCGTGAGGCGCTGAACGTAAGGCCCTACCGCAGAGATTCCAGAGAAATCGCATCCCGGTTGCTGTTCGACATCAACAAGGAGGCCGTGGGATTTCGATTGAACGCGGGCTATCTGATTTCGTCCGGAATGCGGCAGACCGGCCTGATCTACGGCGGTGGTGTGGAGGTGGGACGCGGCCAGATCTTTACGATGACGGCCGAATACTGGAACGAACCGAGAACGGCCGGAGGCCGAACTGAACGGGCCGCCTTCGGCGGTCAGATGAACCTGTGGGGCATCCGCCTGGAGGTCGGCGTGGAAAAGGGGATCAGTAAGGATCTCCCCAACCTTTCGGGAATGGCCGGGTTTCGGATCCATACCACGCTGGGTGGAAAGGCGAAGAAATTCTTCGGAGGACGTGTAAGGAGGATCTCCGTAGATCGGGACAGGGAAACTACTGTGCGCGTGGCCGTCGTTAATTTCTCAGGTTTTGAGCAACAGGGGGCAGGGGACATGGTGGCCGATCGGATTCGAACGGTCCTGGGAGGCTATGGGCACGTTCGGGTCGTAGACATCGGCAAGGGGACCGAATTTCTGGACCCGGATGCGGCGATGCGTCTGGCTCAGGTAAGCAACGTAGACGTCGTGATCACGGGACGGGTTCTGCGTTACGAGGCGAATCGATCCGCACGGCCCAATGTGCCGCTGTTGATCGGAATTCCCGAGACGCGCACCCTGATGCAGGCCGACGTGCGGGTGATAGACCGGCGAGATGAAGAGCGGATGTTGTCCGCCCAGGTGACCGGTACGGGAAGGCAGAGCCGCGGGCTAAGGCTTTTCCCGACTTCGAGTGATGACCGGACGAGTTACCTCAATGTGATCGAGCGGGAGCAGGTGTGGGAGGAGGCGATCAATCAGATGGTAGGTGGTCTGTTTGAGGAAATGGCTCAGACCTTTGGCTGGATGCCCGGATAAATGGAAGCCCAAAGCCCACATACGCGAGTCTCTCTCTGGATCGGTGTCGCCGCGGTCGTCTTGATTCCGATCGCGCACCTTCACGGGGTCAACCGGTTCGCGTTACTTCCTCAACTGCTCTGCCTTCAGGTGTGCGCCCTGTCGGGCATGGTTGTATGGAGCCTGGCGAGAGGGACATCGTGGAAATGGTCCCCCCTCGTCCTGCCCGTACTGGCGTTTCTGTTGGCCGAGATTATTTCCACAACGGGCGCCATGAACCGAACGGCTTCTCTCCTCGCGATTTCGACGCACACCGGGTTCGCCCTCTTTTTTCTGTTCCTTCTGAACGGCCTGGACCGGAATGGTTTCAAAAAGGTGCTGACGGCCGCGAGTGCGGCGGCGGCCATTCTGTCGATTTTCGGGGTCGCGCAATATTTTGGCTGGGCACGGACGTGGGTGCCGACAGCGGGATTGCCAAGCGCGACGCTCGGGCACCGGAATATCGCCGCGGCTTATCTCGTGGGGATGCTGCCCCTCACATTCTGGGTTTGGTATAACTGTAAGCGAAGCTCCTCAATCCTTATCTGGGGTGCGGCGCTGGGGTTTGAAGGCGCCTTCCTGCTCGGAACACGCTCTCGAGGGGCCTGGATCGGGATTGGATTTGCGTTGATCTGCGTCGGCGTGTTGAGCGTGATTCACGGCAGACGCCAATTTCGGGACGGATTGAAAACGTTAACATCGAGACCAAGACTGGCTGCCCTCTCCGTCGCTATTCTGCTGACCCTCGGTCTGGGGACGCTTCCCGCGGAGATCCGGAAGGGAGAGGGGGAGGCGATGTGGGACAACAAGCAATCTATTCAAGGCGCGGTATCTTCGGTGTTTCACGACGGTGGGGACAGGGGCCGGCTGACGATGTGGAAAAGGACGCTGGAGATGGTTTCTGCCAGGCCGATCATAGGAGTAGGTGCCGGAAACTGGCGTCTAGCGTATCCGGCCTTTGCCCAGGGCGATCTGATTGACCCCGGGACGGTTTCTCACAGGCCGCACAACGACCTTCTCTGGATCTGGGCGGAAATGGGAACGTTGGGTCTGGGCCTCTATCTCTTTCTCCTCTACACTGCGGGGCGCATGGGGATCGCGTTGCTCAAGAGGCCCGAGCGACGGCTGATCGGCGGGGTCCTGATTTGCGCGATCCTGGCAGCTGTGATTAACAGCCTCTTCAGCTTTCCACGAGAATTTCCGGCAGCGTGGCTGCCGTTCTACCTGAGTCTGGCAGGGATCAGCCTGGTCAGCCCGGTGAGGGAGAAGCGCGGGCCGTGGGTGCGCGGTGTCGTTTATGGTGCGGCTGCCGTCCTCGTTGCCGGGATCTGGCTGAATGCTCGACAGATCGGGTTCGACCGCCACGCCCTCCAGCTGCGACTCGCGTTCGCGGAATCCCGGTGGTCGGAAGCGATCCAGGAGGCCGGGTCGGCACTTTCCTGGGGAGCCTTTGATGAAGACGCCTTCTTTATGCGAGGCCGAGCGTACGATGCGCTCGGGATGCACGGCCAGGCCCTTGCAGACTTCGAGCAGGGACTCGCCTACCATCCGAACTCGCCAGGCATGTGGAACGGCCTCGGAGACGCGCTGCGAGGGACGGGGGACACCGAATCGGCACTGGAAGCATACGGCCGGGCCTTGAAGCTGAACCCTCGGTCGGGTATTGCTTACAACAATATAGGCTCAATCCTGGCGTCGGCGGGGGAGCGAGATGCAGCCCTGGCGGCGTTTCAGAAGGCCGTTACCTATCGGCCCGATCTGCCTGCCGCCCACGCAAACATGAGCGTCCTCCATCGGCTTACGGGAGATGCAGACCAGGCAACGCTTTCAGCACTGAAGGCCCTAAGGCTGGATCCCAACCATCTCGAGGCTTTGAACGCTTTAGGTAATGCATACGTTTCGGATGGTCGTTTCAGCGACGCCGTGGAGGCCTTTTCCCACGCAATCGCCGTTGATTCCAGTCAGGCGGAGATCTATTTCAATTTGGGGCAGGTGTTCGAGCAGCGGGGCGATCTGAGCAACGCGATCTCTTCGTATGAGGCATTTTTCAGACTTTGGAACGGGCGAGAAGCCCATCGTATAGAATCACTCTCGAGGCGGCTGGAAAGACTGAAGGCGCAGCACGAGGGTTGACGCAAGTCGGCAATACTGCCTATACTCCCACAACATCGACAAATGTCAAAGACTCCAATCCGATTCCTTTTTCTACTCTCCCTTACCTGGGTCATTCTGTTCTACTCCGGTATCGGATGTGACAGCAAGCCGTTCAAGGTCCTCGCACCAGCTTTTCAGTCCGAAGCCGGAAATGCGCTCATCTCCGTGCGTGTACCCTCATTCTCGCGCGGGTTGATTCAGCGCTTGCAGGTGAGGGTGACAGAGGCGGATACCGGGCAGATTCAGCCGATCGAGCGAGATCTGAACTTTCCGATCCCGGGGGGGAACCTGGCCGTAGGGGAGGTCATCGACATCGCCGCCGGGAAGCGGCGGTTTCGCGTGACGGCGTTTGATACAGACGGCACCCTCCGGTTTAGGGGGACAGCAGACTCGGTCATCGTGGCCGATCAAACTCGCTTGATTCCGATCGGACTGGTTCGGATCGGGGGTCGGGTGGATTTCCAGGCGGTGATCGACACGGCTGAAGCAAGCCTGAGCGCCGCGGGACTCGCCTCGCTGAGCGCTTCCTCGGTCCTGGATATCCTGGAAGTGATCGAGGAGCCCCATCATCCCGACTTGAACATGCTGCCCCTGGCATCTGTCAGTCTTGGTGATGGGTTCAGTTCTTTAGAGGAGGGCTTGGTCGGACGCCTGGTGACGATTTCGCAGATTCCGACCGGGACCCGGCAGTTCGTTGCCCATCTAAGGGACCTGAGCAGCGGGAGCAGCCGAGCCTTCGCGGATACGGTCGTCGTGGACGTAGACACGCTTGATGTGGTCAAGGCCCTTCTTGAGCTGGAGCAGGTACGGGATGCCCAAACCCTTGCAGACATCTTCACGAAAGAGACGCTTCCCCGCGACAGTACGGTAACAGTGATCGTCCCCGAATTCTAGCTGTTCGCGAATTGGTGATGCCCAGAGCGAGGCGTCGGAAGGCTACTGAGCTGTCCTCCCAGATTCGGTTCGCTTTTGTTGAGGAGCCGAAGGTTCGAAGAACGGATCGGGTGGACGTGCGGTGTCGCGGGTGCAGGCGACCCTTCTCCGTACCACGATGGTACGCCGAAAAGGGGCTCGAGCTGCATTTTTGTGGTAACCACTGCCGCGAAGCGTGGGAGTCTGGAGAAGATGAGTCGACTGCCGTTCAATTGGCGGGCCGGCCGGCCTTTCGGGGCGGCAACTGGAAGATAGAGGCCGCACGCACGAGAAGGCGAGACGGCTTCCGCTGTAGAATCTGCGGCCGATCGGAGGAGGCACTCGGGCGTCGACTCGATGTTCATCACCTGGTGCCAGCCAGGATGTTCGAGGCTGCCAGCGACGCCAATCGGTCAGACAATCTGATTTCTGTTTGTCCTTCGTGCCACAAGGCTGTGGAAGAAAGAGGCCGCTCCCAGTTCCCCATTTTCGATGAATTCAAACATCGAGGGAAACGCTCTGGAAGCGGATAAAGGACTGGACCGGCAGTTTGTCGTGCGGCCTTTCTTTATCTGGCAGAAGGAGGGCCATTTGTTTGTCGACGGAGGCATTGTTTGACGCGGATAAATGAACGGGCAGTGTTTAAGGTGGTCTTGGCCACGTTGGACACGGGATTTTTGGCTTCTGCCTTCCTGCTGGCCTACTGGGCCCGGTTCCACCTTCCTGTTTTTCCCACACCGCCGGAAGCGGACTTTGGGACGTATCTGCGATTTTCCGTGTTCATCGGGTTCGTGGGGTTCGTTACGCTCTACAATTCCGGCATGTACAGGCTGAAGCAGCCCTTTTTTGGCATCGACGATTTCTTTGCGGTTGTGAAGGCCGTGACGCTTTCCCACCTGATTGCGGCGGCAGTCAGTTTTGCCATCAGGGGCAGAATTCCCGGTGACTCGATAGAGACGTATTCTCGAATCGTTATTGCCGTTTCCTGGCTGCTGGGCATCTTCATCTTAACGTTCTGGCGTCTCGGCTTTGACACGGTCATTACGGCCTTGCGCAGGCGGGGCGTGGGTTTGACCCGTGTGCTGATTTTGGGCAACGGCCATTTTGGCCACTCTTTTCACACCTTGCTCAGCAAGAACCCAGAGTTGGGCTATGCACCGGTTGGACTGATCGATGAAACAGATCCCGAAATTGTGAGCGAGAGGCTCCGATCCAGCCCGGTGGATGAGGTGATGATTACGGCGGGGGACGCCGATCCCTCCAGAGTGATGACCCTTATGGGGGCCTGCCAGGATTCCAGGGTGAAGTTCAGCATGGTCCCGACGCTGTTCCACATGCTGACCAGCCAGATTCAGGTCCGTGAAGTGGCCGGGGTACCCATCTTTGCATTGGAAGAGCGTATTTTCCTTCGCTCGAGTCGTATTTTGAAGCGAACGATCGATCTACTGCTGGCGCTCGGTTCTCTGCTTGTTGTTTCTCCGCTGATAGGCATCTCGGCCGCATTGATCAGGCTCGAATCCCAGGGACCCGTCGTCTGGAGACAGAAGCGGATTGGAAAAAAGGCACGACCTTTCATGATTTACAAACTCAGATCTATGCGCAAGGACGCGGAGGTGCTGAGGACTGAACTTGATGGATTGAACGAGGTTGAGGGTGCGCTCTTCAAGATAAAGCAAGATCCGCGGATCACTCGAATCGGAAGACTGATTAGGAAATTCAGCGTCGATGAAGTTCCTCAACTCATAAACGTGATCAAAGGCGAAATGAGTGTTGTGGTCCGCGTCCCCCGCTTCCATCTGAGGTGGATCGGTATGAAAGCTGGCAGTGGAAGCGATTTGAGGTGCTCCCCGGGTTGACGGGTCTGGCTCAAATCAGTGGGCGGAGCGACCTGAGTTTCGACGAGACGTTGCGCTTCGACTTCTACTATATCGAAAACTGGTCCCCTTTGCTGGATATCAAGATCATTCTGAAAACGATCCCTAAGGTGCTGTTGGCTAGAGGGGCCTACTGACGTGAAACGCTGGTCCGGTTCCCAAGCGGGTGCCTGGATTGTTCGAGTGGGCCTGGTTGTTATGCCCGTCCTGTATGTGCCGGGCCTCTCTGTTGATACCCCAAGGTTGATTCTACTCCAGGTTATCTGTTTCGGCCTTGCCCTCTCCTGTTTTACGGCACGTCGCTTTTACCTACCTCGGAACACCCCCTTCGTCCTACCCCTGCTGGCTTACCTATTTCTGACATCTCTGCAGTCCGTTCGAGGTATTAATCCCTCTGAAGCGCTCATCACGCTCAGTACACACGTAGGATATGGAATTGTCGCTTTGGGGGCGGCCGCTTTGGTGCCCCCGACCCAGACCCTCAGTCTGCTCCGCTTTAGTGCGATTGGGGGACTATGCGTATCTGTGATTGGCATCCTGGAGCATTTTGGAGTTGGGTGGGCTTTGTACCCTTCTGCCGGGCGTCCAAGCGCGACGTTTGGTTTTCGAAACGTCGCTGCGATGTACCTGGCCGTGAACATACCCCTTTCGGCCTCTTTGTTTTTGAGAGACAAAAAACGAGACTGGTTGCTCGGTGTCGGGGCGATCGCTTGCATGTCAGCATTTTTGGTCCTCACGCGTTCGCGCGGTGCATGGCTAGGAATATCTACGGCCGCCTGTACCGGGCTTGCGTTGGCCTGGTTTTGTGGAAAGAGAGAGGGTGGTTCAATCCTGTCTCTGCTTTGGCGGCGTTTGACTCGACAGAAATTCACGGCCGCCTTCGTGTTGTTGTGTCTGGTCGTCCTGGTAAGTCTCACACCTGCCCGCTACACAGACTTGAGCTTGCACCGTCTTGACGAAAAGAAGGTGGGGATCGGAAGCACGGTGTCTTCGCTCGCAAAACCGGGGGCGGATCGAGGCAGGCTAAACATTTGGTGGCATACGCTTGAGATGATTCAGGAAAACCTTCTTACGGGTGTCGGGTTGCAGAACTGGTCTGTTTACTATCCGGTCTACGATCAAGGGGACGTCCTGGTCCTGGGTTCGGCGCCGCGTAGGCCCCACAACGATTTTCTCTGGATCTGGTCGGAGTTGGGAACGCCTGGTCTCGCCCTATTCATCTGGCTGTTGTGGGCAGTAGGGGTGCAGGTATTTCAAAAGCTGAACAGGGGTGAGGAAGAAGATCGTATCCTTGCGCTGTTCATGATGGCGGGTCTGCTCTCGCTCCTGTGCCATTCTTTCTTCAGCTTTCCGCGTTCAGAGGTCGGGCCATCGTTCGTGTTTTGGGTCGCCCTGGGTCTGGCGGGACGTCCGATGAGAAGTTATGATTACGCGCGCAGTGCCTCGGGAATGTGGGTCCGGACATCGGCCGCTGTGGGTGCGGTCGCGGTCCTGGTGGGGATCTTCCTGTGCGTGAAGATGGTCGGGTTCGAACGGCACCTGACCCGGGCATTCGAGGCGCAGCACAACGGCGAAAGCGCGCAACAGGAAGCAGAGGCATTGCGAGCAATGGAAGCGGGTCGTTTTGATCACAGGGTCTATCTGCTTCTTGGCGAGGCGAAGTCGGCACAAGGGGATAACGAGGGCGCGCGATCCGTCTACGAAGCCTACCGCGCGCTCCAACCTTATTTGCCGGCTGTTTACAACAACCTGGGACGTACAGAGGCCGCATTGGGGGATTATCAAGCTGCTGAAAGGAGCTACCTGAAGGGACTAGAAATTTTCCCCGAGGATGGGACCCTCCTGAACAACCTGGCGGCGGTATTCAAAGAAACGGGTGAGATCGATCGCGCCCTGAAGATCTATGAAGATCGGAGTGCGTGGAGTGCTGCGGCACACCACAATATGGGACTGATCTATGCGGAACGAGGGGCATTAGACCAGGCCCTCAAGGGCTACCAAAAGGCGCTGCAGCTCGACCCGAAGATGTTTGAGGTGTATTACAGCTTGGGAGGACTCTACATATATATGGAGGACTACCCGTCTTCGGCGGATGCCTACGAGTCCTTTCTCGAGGTCTGGAAGGGCCATCCGGCCTACATACGCCGGGCCCAGAAACGGTTGAAGCAGGTCTATCCCATCCTCGGGGATGCGTATGCGTCAGAAGGAAACTTGAGTGGCGCGGAAGCGGCGTATCGGAGGCTGGAGTCGCTGGGAGGATCGTCGCCACAGGTCTACAACAACCTTGCGATCATCCACCGTCGTATGGGAAACCGACCAGCAGCCCACGCCTCCTGCCGCAAGGCGATTCGAATGGATTCCAGTTTCGCCCAGGCCTATTTCACGCTCGCGGGTCTACTCGAGGAAGATGGTGACAGGGAGGGTGCGTTGAGGGCATATCGAACGTTCGAAAACCTTTGGCCGGAGGACGACGAATTTGCCAGGAGGGCGCACCGCCGAGCGATGGCACTTCGTCGTTAACTTTGAGGGGTCAGAAGCGTGCATTCCGCTCTCCGATGCTCTTCTCGCAAACGTTGACCACACGGTTTTGATGGCCTTCCGGAGCAAAGACATAGAATCTCCAGAGCCTCTCATACTGATCCTCTAGGGCTTTTACGTCGAAGGGCGGGCTGTCGGTCGGCTCGTTAAGGCGACGAAGTCCGTCCCTGGTTCTGACAAAAACTCTGGCCTCTTTGATGAACGAAACATCTGGACAATAGAGAATGACTTCGTGGGACTCGAGGGCTGCTGCGTCTGCAATCTCCTTCTCTTTACGTGCCCTTGCTTCTGCAGATCGGTGGTAGGTCCCGATCATTTCGTCTCGACCCGTGCGGCCGATCTCTGATTCTGAGAGGACGTAAGCTCTCTTGAGGAGTTTTCGCTGCACGACACCGGTTGCTAGCGAGCTTATGCGGTGATCATCATTTTCCGACAAACTCTTCAGAAGACAATCATCGGTCAGCTCATAAAGGGCCGCCTCAGTCAGGCCCTGCATTACGCTTAATTCAACGGCCTTGGCAATCATCGCTCCGGAGATCAGTTTGGCGTGATGGGTGTAGACGCGCTCGGTCAGGAAATAGCGGAGGCGGAGGAGGTGGAGGAGCTCGGTACGGGTACTGAGCTTTCTGGCGTCGATGGTCAGGTTTTCGTCCTCAACAGTAAAGTGACTGAGGATCCGATCGTCGTAGTCCTGCTTTAGACCTGCAAAATAGGCATCTCGTCTGAGGTAGTCCAGCAGGTCGGCGTCGACCGTGCTGGAAACGATCTGCCGCATCCAGGGTGGATCGAACGCGGGGTCGGTCAGGAGGCCAATCAGATCTTCTCGGAAGCCGGACGCCTCTATCGCACACCCCAGTTCTTTCTGCGAGAGGAAGGCGGTCAGGCGCTCTACTGAATCGTGACGGGGGAAGAGCCTGCGCTCGTCTTCGAAGGTATGGCCGAAAGGGAGGTGTGAGACGTCGTGGACGAGCGCCGCCAGGGCAACAACGGCTTCCTGGTCGGAGGAGATTTCCCACCCGTTCTGCTTGATGGAGCCAAGGATCCGCCTCGCCATCGCGGTCGTACCGAGCGAGTGCTCGAACCGGGTGTGGACGCATCCAGGGTAGACAAAGTGGGCCGTTCCCGTTTGACGGATGCCCCGAAGGCGCTGCATTTGAGGGGTGTCCATCAGGCGACGCTCCGCCTCGGTAAAGAAAAGATCGCCGTGGATTGGATCCCGGATGACCATTAGTCCCTCCGTCTCGTTCGTTCGGCAAAGCGGCCGAATGAAGATAGGACGCCAGGAGGGTCATCGCAATGCCATTCTGACTAAACTCGCACAAGTGAAAAGAGCCGATCGGTTATGATGGCACAAAACTTGCTTAATATATAACGGATTTTCTTGGAAACCGGGTAGACCCGGTCTTGACAGACGCTTTCGAGAGACCTAATTTTATGGAGTATGAGATTTCGGATTTATTCGCACGATGAGGGTTTGATCGATGCCAGATATCCTGTCACAAGATGAGATCGATGCGCTGTTGACCGCCACAGGGTCGGATGAGGGGGATGGGGGCGGGGGTGGCCTCTCTCCGAGCGAGATGCGTGCATCCTCTTCACGACCGATTATTACGTACGATTTCAAGCATCCGGCCCGCGTGTCGAAGGACCAGCAACGCACCCTTGAAAACCTTCACTCCAACTTGGCCAGGATGATGGCCTCATCCTTCTCAACGATGCAGCGCTCGGTTGTGGATTGCGATATCGCATTCGTAGACCAGACGACCTACGCGGAATTCATCATGTCACTGTCCAACCCTTCGTGCTCTTATACGTTTACGATCGAACCCCTGGGCGGTCCGGCCATTATCGACTTCTCACTTCCGGTGGCGTACTCGTTTATCGATCGGCAGTTCGGTGGGACTGGAGGCAATCCGCCTTCGGAGGCACGTCCCTTAACGAGCATTGAACGGACCGTGATGGGGAAAGTCGTGACTCGGACGCTAGCAGATCTTGAGGCGACCTGGGAGCCGCTGATCAAGATCCAGGTCTCCGATGCCGAGTTGGAGACGAACCCGGAGTTCATGCAGGTTGCAGCTCCATCGGACACGGTCGTCCTGATCGCATTCGAGGTCAACTCTCAGCACGCGTCGGGACTCGTCAATCTCTGCTATCCCTATTTTACCCTGGAACCGGTTATGAACTACCTGAACGTTCAGACATGGGCGAGCCGGGAAAAGGGAAGGCGAGAAAGCACGAAGGAGGAGCGTCTGCTCCAGCTGGACCGGGTATTTGCACCGGTGCGAATTCTGCTGGGACGCACCGAGATCAGCCTTGGCGAGGTTCGGAATCTCAGGGAAGGGGACGTCTTGAGACTGGATACGCCGATTACTCAAGATTCCATCGTTTTTGTGGGAGCTCGACCGAAGTTTTTGGGCCGGCTCGGCCTTTCGGGGAAACGTCGCGCGATTCAGCTTACGGAAAAGATCGTAAAGGCGGACGAGTCCAACTACATGACGGAGGTCGAGAGGACGGAGACAATGGAGATGTAGACCGGGTCTGAGGAGTCGAGATGTAGCTTCCGACCAAAAAGGATACTTTGATTACCCTGCGTGGCGAACTCGAATCCACGTGGGGTTTTTTGCTTTTCCAATTGCGATTTCCAAGTGGATGCGTTGTTCGTTTGTTTATCGACCCAGAAAGGGCTTGATTTTTTCGGGCCGATTCGTTTGTTTCATCAACAAGTTTTTGACTGGAGGGATTCAGGCCTGATGCACTATCGAACGATTTTGATCTTTGGCCCGCCCGGTTCGGGCAAAGGTACGTGGGGTGACATCCTGGCGAGGATTCCAGGATTTTGCCACGTATCGAGCGGAGATATGTTTCGGTCCCTTTCTCCGCACAGCGAGATGGGAGAACTTGCGCTGTCGTGTATCAGGAAAGGAGAGCTTGTGCCGGATGAATATACTATTCAACTCTGGCACAAGCACATGCAGAATCTGATGTCCTCGGGAAAGTTTGACCCGGATAAGCACATACTCGTGCTGGACGGTCTGCCCCGCACGCTCTCCCAGGCCGAGGCCGTGGAGGAGGATCTGGACGTGCGCCTGATTCTCTCGCTAGACAGTTCCGATAGAGATATACTGGTCAAGCGACTCTACGGGCGGGCGCTGCTGGATCATCGCGTAGACGATGCGAACGAGGAAGTTATTCAGAACCGGTTCAAGGTTTACGATCACCAGACCGAAAAGACGCTGGCGCATTATACGATGGACAAGCTTAGACGCATCGATGTTTCCAATACTCCCCATAGAATCCTTTTTGATATCAGCCAGGCCCTCGTGGACTGTCTTGGCGATCGGTAATCGCTACTAAAAGTAGAAACGCAGCCCCGCGGTGACCCTGTCCAGTTCTGTTGTCGTGTTGTTCTCGAAGATAAAATCGTGTTTGTAGCTCAGCCCGACTCGAAACCGATCGTTCAGAATCACGTCGATTTCCGCCCCTGGGGCGATACCGAAATGGCTGTCTCCTTCGCCCGAAGTATACAGGCCTGCGTGTGTGGTAAAGGAATAGACGAAAGGTTCCGTCGGGTAGGCGAGTCTGGAACCCAGATGGATGATGGACAGCTTACGATCCGAGAGATAGGTATAACTTCCCTCTATCCCCAGCCACTCATCTTTTTCAAATCCGATATCCAATCCATAGAGTAGACCAGACAGGCTCGATGAGACGCCTGATCCGAATGTAGAGTCCAGGTAGAATCGACCCGGCGGACCCCCGAAAGGATACCCGCCTTTGTTGAATTCACTCCCCTCGGGACCGTCGGTCCGCCCGGATTCCTGCGCCTGGACTTCGGACCCAAAGATCAGGAGCAGGACAAAGATTACTGAGAGGCGTTTCATGTGCAACCTCCTTCCCAATGTTAGATTCCGATGCTCCGTTTCTTGTAAGATTTGCGGATCTCTTTCTCGTCTGTCCAGACGATTTCTGACGTGAGGAGATCCGTGACGTGGAAGGTCGCCTTGTAGTAGACCAGCTTGTTCTTCCCAACCTGCTGGACGTTGGACGTCAGCGTGCCTGTGAGCAAGAAGTCGGCACTGACCTGGCTTCCAGGCCCTTTCGCTTCGCTCGGATCGACATATCCGGACTGCTGGTAGTCGTACTCCTCTGCAATGCCTCGGCGGTTTTCCACGTCCGTGAATCGGTATTGGCCGCTTTGCAGGAGTGCTGTCCGGACCTTGTTCGACAGGGCTTTCATGTCGATGTGTTCAGTCGTACGGTTCCTCATTTTGCCGACGATAATAACGGGTGCTTCACCGGTATCGATCTTCTGCCCCGAGGCAACAAAGGAACCGACAATCTTCTTCGCGATGAGCTGCATGTCGTTCTCGCTGAAGCGATCGTCAAGAAGGGCGATGGCTTCAGGGTCCTGATAGGTGCCCTTTGTAAAGGCCCGGGGACCGGCGCATCCAAGGATGAACAAAAGGGCGGACAGGCTGATTGCAGTTTTCATTTTGATCTCCTCCTCTCGATCTAGTTCCACTCACATTCTACGTAGGATCCACCCATTTCCCACTTGTAGGGAATTACCCTATCCTGTCTGAAGCGAACGAAGAGCCGACAATCCTGTCGAAGAGAACTGCTGGGATAATCGATCAGGTGTATCTGAACGCCGTCCTTTTCAGAATCCGGGATGTCACCCGAATTGTAGACATCGGGCTTTGACGACGTGAGGACTCGGATCCTCTTTTGGCCGTAGCGCTTGAGGGGCACGCTCCCCGAGAACGTGAGCTGCCGGACCTGCTTGGGCAGCACGGGGTCAGTAAGGTCCAGCTGGACATCTCGCTGCCAGTGTCCGGTAAGGAGTGTGGCCAGGTCTGCCGTGAAGACCCTCTCAATCTCACCGTCGGGGATCAGGACGTAGAGATAACGCCTCCGAGCCTGCGACGAGGTGCCCTCGAAGCTCACCTGGATGCTCAGATGGAGTCGCAGGTTTGGGGCGAGGGCGTGAAGGGAGATGGCCTGCAAGACGTTCGGCGCGACGCCTGCACTTCTCATTTCGATGAGCCCATTCGCCGAGACGTCGCCCGCATATCGGCGCTCCTGTATCATTCGGGCGACTGCCCCCGGCGAGAAATCGCTCCTGCTGAGCTGAATGATATCCTCCATCGTGAGCGGCAGTTGACTCGACCGCTCGTAGACAGGAGGGAGTTGCCCACCATCCCATTCCACGATGTTGACAACCGAACCCCGTGTAGGCACGTCGGCGGCGAACGAAAAGGGGATCGGGAGCAAGAACGAGAGTAGGGCCGTCTGAACGGCTGTTCTTTTAATCATGTCTTCCTCCTATCCTTGCGATTAGTTGAATGTTCTGAAGTTCAGAAAGGTTCGGGCTCCAGGCTGGACCTCAATCCCGGAGAACATCCTTTCCGTAATCACGCTGCCGTGGATGTCCAGAGCTTCTACCTTCACATCGTGAACTCCAGGCGGGATCGCGAGGCGACTGATCTGTATGTTGTGAGGTAATGAGACCCAACTTCGGGTGTCGGCCACCTCTGTGCCCGCCGCGAAGAGATTGGCGAAGAACCCAAGAAGCTTGTTCTTTCTTTTGGCCCCCCTGGTGACGAAATATTTGGTGAGACCGCGTGCTACCGTCTTTGAGAGGATCGCCGGTTGTTTGTCTTTGAACGTAAGACGTGCGATGGCCGCAAGGTCTTCAGCAGGAACGGATTGAGCGGATCTACCGGCGGCACTGAGTCTCACGAATCTTGTCCTGGGCTCGAGTTCAATGTAGGTGGGGATGGCGACTCGGAGCCAGTACTCAACCTCCCGGTAGTGCGGATGGGGAGCTCGGTATCGGCGCGCAACTTTTCTTGAGAGTTTTTCGATTTGATGTTTATCTTTCCATTCGATGTCGTTGCTGAATAATGGCAAATCGATTTCTCGTTCTGCCTTTCTTGGGACAAAGCCGATTTCCGAGAATAGGACAAGCTCACCGTTTCTAGATGTGGTGTCTAGGTCATCGAGGGTCGCCGAAGCAAACCTGATGTGTGGGGTCACGGATCGGTGAAGGGCCCGATCTACCTTGATAATGTCGCTTTTGAGAGACTTCGGCGGGGGTAGTTCGAACGCCATCTCATAGAACTCGTATGCCTTTTCTGCGTTTACGTAGGAAACGTAAGCGTCGTTGAGTTCACCCGTTGCCTCGTAGAAGAGTCCAGTCATGTAGTGTATGAAGGCGTCGTTCCTGTAGTTCGCCTCGGAGTCCGCTGAGGACGCGAGATAGGCCAATTTCAGATTCGCCTTTCGGCTCTCGACGAGGGCATCTTCCGGAAACCCCAGGTACCAGTAGTTGAGCGCTCTGTAGTAATGGATGAAGACGAGTTCGAATTCCTCTCCACGATAGTGTTTCACGGCATCAGTGGTGATGAGTGAGGTCAATTCACGGCTTACCGAGCGGGCAAAGAGCTGGTCGGCGAGGCGCTCGGCCTCTTCAAAGAAGGTGTTGGATTGGCGGTAACGGCTCTGGTAGTGGGCAATGAGCCCGCGATCGAGGAGGTAAAGCAGGCGATCAGGGCCAGATTTGCTCAAGTTTTGAACGGCCTGATCGTATTCTTCGTTCGCGAGACTGCGACGGAAGGCACCAGTGTGAGTGGCGTAGGTTCCACAGGCGCTCACGCAGAACGCGGGCATACATAATATTAGGATTCGAAGTGTCATGATCCGATGCCCAAATGAAACGATGGGAATTGCCGATCCAGGTTTCGAATGATCACAATTGCAAGCGTCGTGCCAGGACAGAGTGTTTACACAACTCTATGTTATTGCTGCATTTGTAAACGTACATTCCTGGGGAACTCTGTATTTCCAGGGCACAAGTGTGAATCTGTGTAACAGGTCGAGGCCGATAGATGAAACGGATCCTTATTGTGGACGACGAGCCGGCGGTCGTAGAACTGTTGGAAGAGATCATCGACACATACGGCCTAACGCCTCTTACAGCGTCGTCGGCTCGAGAGGCCGTCTCCCTCCTGACGAAGGAACGCGTGGACATGATCTTACTGGATTTGTCCATGCCAGAAATCACGGGGGAACAATTCCTTGACTTCATTCAGAAAAAGGGAGCGAACATCCCGGTAGTCGTGGTGTCTGCTAACGTAGACGACGAGCGAGAAGAGAGCTTGAAGGAGGCCGGCGCTAAAGGGTTTATCCGAAAGCCGTTCGAGGTTGGCCAAGTGATCGACGAGATCGAGAGGCTGCTAGGGAAATAGGGCTGGAGTGAAAGCAGCTTTCAACTAAAAAAAGGAGCCGTCTGGTCATGGGACCGGGACAGCTCCTTTTTGTATCAGCTCGAATGATCGGAGTGTGAACTATCTTGGCTGCATTGCTTTCAATCTTTGAAATTCGTCGTATATGGCCAGCGCTGTATCGATGCGGCCTTCCGCGTAGTAGGCCCTGCCGAGATTAATGAGCTGGTCCCGATAAACGTTCTGCAGCGGGTCGAGTTGGATTGCCCTGGTTAGCGCATCAAGGGCTTTATCGAGCTCTCCCGCCTTCAGACAAATCGTTGCAGTAACATACCAGCCGTCTGCACGCGTCGTGTCTGATGAAATTGAAGTTTTGAGCATGCGCAAGGCTTCCT
Source organism: Candidatus Latescibacterota bacterium (assembly GCA_965248435.1). GTDB lineage: Bacteria > Latescibacterota > UBA2968 > UBA2968 > CBDFJH01. The sequence goes on along the minus strand of OZ252100.1, from coordinate 1,779,437 downwards.
TCTTTCTGCCGTGCTTTGCAAGCCGATGGCCAATGTATTGATGTCTGTAGGCCTCGAAGTTCAACAGATGATCATACTGCCCGCTGTTTACATTCCAGATTTCAGCCCATCGGTCCCCATCGAAGATGTCCCCTCGCGTTATTAGTCTCAGCTTATCGAAGTACTCTCCAAGTTTTGCGTCCCTGATGTAATTTTGTCCGTAAAGTAGTGTTTCTTTGTATCCTGGTGGGATCTTCCTCACGAAGTGACCGATCCGCCAATCCACCTGACTAAAGGCAGGCATCCTCGCCAAAAGAGGATCCGTTAGGGCATTTACATCGAGGACGTGTACCTCGGGTCCTGCATAATACCCATAATATCCTACTGCACCTTCAGTTGCCAGACACGGCGCTTGACGTTTTGCCTCCAGACCGTCGCTTACCCAATGATGTGTCGGTTCGCCGATCCCGTTCCTGTTCAGAAGGCCCGCGTGCCGGTAGAGAAATCCGCGTTGGTCCTCGATGCCTCTGTCGCGCACCGCTCCGGATTTCGTTCCGTAATCAGCGCCGCTGAGTAAAGGCGTATAGGGAGACAAGAGCCCGACCAGAAGCGCCGTACTTGCCGATGGGATCCAGAGCCTTTGCTCCGAAAAGGCGCTTCTCGCGATCAGCGTCGCGCAGCAGAAGAGGGGCACAGTCAGAAACCGACCGCTCATGAAATCGCCGCCGATAGTCACGACATACCCAAGATACAGCAGGCAACCTGCTGCGACTGAGATGTGTTTCCACGACCTATTCGCAAGCGAGAGGGAAATTCCGACCGCGATCGTTGGCAGCGTAATGAGGTCCATCGTAAGCGAATTCCATAGGTAATAGAGGCCCTGCTCGGCAAGCTCGAAGCCCTCAATGCCGGTATTCAGTTTTGCGTAGGCGGTATTTGGGAAGAGAAAACCGTAGTAAGCGATCGAGAAAAACTCCCAGAACATCAGGGGAAGGACTCCGGCGATCAGCGCAGGTTTTCTATCACATTTGGGCGATGCCAGGAATGCATGGACAAGGCATGGGAAGAAGACGAGCAGGAGGTCGAGCCTGGCTAACGCTCCCAGAGAAGCGAGGAGCGAGAGGGGCACGAGGGTCGATCGACTTCTGGACCGCCTAAAGTAGAAATAGAGAAAGAGGGCGAGTATCAGGTGGGAAAGCGGGTTCTCCAGACCGGAGGTGGAGTAATCTACGAACGCCTTTGAGCTTGTAAGGAGCAGAGCACCAAGAAGAGCCGATCTGAAGTTGGAGGTTAAACCGAATACGAATATCGAGAAGCCCGCGATTGAAACGAAGAGGGAGAGAAATATGCTGGAGTAGAATGCCTCGTGTGTGAAGAAATAGACGGAAGCAAAAAGAAGCAACCACAGGGGATGGGTATAGGTTTGAACCCTGTCAGCGGTGTTCCACGTAAGTCCATATCCGTGAATGAGGTTGTCAACCGTTCTGAAGGTGATGTAGGCGTCATCTGTTACCCAGGCACATCTGAACGCGACAATGGCGAATGCGGAAACCAGGAGGATTTGTGGAATGTGCTTTCGGGTCTGAATCATTCCGAGCCGCTCGTCTCCTCACACGCCTCCTTACGTCTGCCTCTCCACTTTGTAATCTTCGATAAATAGCACATCTACGCCCCCTCGAAGAAGTTCCTGCACCGCATCCCTGGGGTGACAGACGATCGGCTCTTCGTGTTTGTTGAAGCTCGTGTTGATTGCCAGTGACAGTCCGGTCTTCTGCTTGTGCTTTTTCAAGGCATCGTATACATAGCGATTATGTGCCGCATTGACGATCTGCGGTCTCGCTGTGCCGTCTTTGTGGACGATGCCTGGTGCCATCTTCTTTCCGTGATCTGTTACGTCGAAGCAGACCGTCATAAAACGCGCGGCTAAACGCCCCGGATCGAGATTCTTGAAGTAGAGCGGTGCATCCTCCTCCATGATGATGGGGGCAAAGGGCATGAACTCCGTCCGCTCGAGCCGCTTGTTGAGCCAGTCCATCATCGTGGGATCCGTCGGTTCCGCAAGAATGGACCGATGGCCGAGGGCTCGTGGTCCAAATTCCATACGGCCGTTGAAAAGACCTACCACTCTCTTTTGGGCGAGCGCATCGGCGATCTCATCCGCGGGGTCGCGTAGCTCCCTTACAGCCACAGGACTACTCTCTAGGGTTTTCTGGATGGTTCGATTCGGCGCAGCATTTCCCCAGTAGACATCCCCGATAGCATAAGGTCGCAGGCCGGTAATGCGTGAGGTCACGTTGAGCGCAGAGCCTAAAGCGACACCCCCGTCACCCATGTGCGGATGGACAAAGATCTCTTCGACACCGTCCAATTCCAGGATTTTCTGATTCAAGCGAACGTTGGCGAAGGTGCCACCCGCCAGCGCAACACGGCAGAGCCCTGTGCGCGCGACCGCCGCCCGCATCACGCCTAACATTGTGTCTTCAAGGACTTTCTGGGCACCGTAGGCGATTTCTTCGATCGTAAACCCTTCCAGTGCATTCCGGAGCGCGACGTGGGCATCCCTGAACAGGAGATGCTTCTTGTTGACGAAGCAAAGGTTGACTGGATCGTAGCCGTAGAATTCGGAAAGGACCCTGTGAGCCTCTTCGCTCACGGTGTATGCAGCCAAGCCAGTGATCTTCCCGCCGTGCTTGATCGGATTGAAACCACAGATATAGGTAATCAGGAACCAAAAATTCCCGGGGGAGTGGACGCGCGGCCATTCCGAGAGCGCATTCAGCTTTCCGTCGCGCCCCGTATAGATGCTTCCTGCGAGGCCGTCGCCGCCTCCGTCTGCCGTGACGATGAGGGCGTCTCCAAAGCCGGAGGTATAGTAGGCCGACGCGGCGTGACTTCGATGGTGATCAACAAACTCGATCGGGGCCGCGATACCGAACTCCCTGAGGGACTTTTGAAGGACCTGCTTGTTGCTGCTAAGAAAGGCGAGCACCTGTTTGGAGGCATCTACGAACGCCCTCGATGCGGTCACGGGACCGAGAAGCCTCGCGGTGCCTGCAAAGATCTTTTGAATGAGTGTGGCGTCATCGATGTCGCGATAGATGGGATAGTCCTCTGTCTCGACCATGGCCTCGAACCCGATGCTGACTCGGTCGATTTCCCGAGGTCGGACGCCCGTGGTCTCCATCAAATCGCGAAGGGAAAGAAACGGGAACCCAAAGTGGAGCTTCTTTCGCGAGAATCGTTCTTCATTCGCCGCGTAGACGGGACGCCCATCAACCAGAAGACATACCCCGGCGTCTTTGCCGTCGTGGATACCGAGAACGTTCATTTTAGCGCCTTTTGGGGGTCGTGAGGTTCGAGGACGACGTGAAAGAGAACAGACATGATCGATTCCGACCTGCCATAGATCCAACGATCGTAGAACCCATCCGTCAAACTGTGGAAGACCCGGATCGGACGAATGCCGATTCGGACCTGGGATCCGTTGTTGGACAGCAGCTGAAGGGGCTTCGAGATCTTTTTCACGACCGGGTCGTAGTCGATGTTTTCAATGTCGCCATCGTGATGGGCCAGCACGTATAGCGGACGCGAAAGGTCTGCCTCGTGCGGCCACCCACGATTTTTGACGTAGAGATTTCCATCCCCCAGTGGACGGTTGTAGCTGAACGTATAGTCGAGGAGGAAGACTGTCGCATTCTGTATGGTCTCTGAAATGGACGTTCGTGCCCGGTCATAGGAGATCATGATCTGACCGAGATACTCGCGCGTATGCCGGACGTGGCCGAAGTTGATGATGCTATGTCCTAGAATTACGAGCAAGAGCAGTCCGCCGGCATATCGCCTTACGCGTTCAGGCGTGAGTGCTACAGCGTGAACGAGAATGATCGCTGTGAGCACGCTGGCTGGAACGAGGACGACGGTGACATATCGGGACATGAATTCGTATGGCAGTCTGGGGAATGCGGAAAGAGAGACGATGACAACGGCCAGCCAAATCGAGCAGAAAACAATGCTACGCCTAATCTGGGTGCTTTGCGCTGAGGGCCAACGACGTATGTAGAAGAGGAAGGCTGCCGCCACGACCAGACTCCACAAGAGGACAGGGGAGAAGGCGCCCAAAAGACTGTAGGCAAAATCATCACTTCCGCTGAGGATGTTGACGTCTCCAAAAATGAGGATGTGGAGGGTAGTCAAATTTGCCGGTCTCCACATCCAACCGTTTGACTGATCCTCGGAGAACGGGGCGAAAGGGGGAATTGGATCATCGAGGAGTTGAACGAGGGGAACGATCGTCAGTAGAATCAGGATAACAAGCAGAAGGTGACGTTTTACGTGTCGTCGATTGTAGACCAAAAGGAAACCCAACACGACAAATGGAACGATTTTCGCACTCCCCTTGGCGGCGTGTCCTAAGATGGCAAAGAGCAAAGTGAAACCCTGAAGGAGGTAGAACTTCACTCGGTTTTCTTCGAAGCAACGATGATTCTCCAAGAAGAGGAAGCAACTGAAGGCAGACAGAATGAAGAGCTGAGCAAGGAGCTCAAAGTCTGAGACCCAGAGTGTGCTGGAGAATACCGGGCTCGACAGTGCAAAGATCGCTGCCGAAGTAAAGCCGACGGCACGCCCGAACCCCAGCCCGAGGCAAAAGACACAGATCCCACACGTCACGAGGGCGAACAGGAAGCATTTGAAGGCATAGTAGGGTCCGGGGTCGTATCCAAAGAACGTGTAGATCATTTTGAAGCAGAGAACTTGCAGGGGCCGGTTCTGAAATCCCCAGTCTCGCGGCATCGGCCTGAAGATGTCCTGTAGGATCTCAGACCAGTCGCTCTGTGCTTGGGAGATCCAGTCGTAGTCATTGTCGAAGAGACGCTCGCCCTGAGTAAGTGCACTCATATAAATGAATGCAGCGAACCCCAACAAGAGAACGAGCGGCAGTGTTTTCCTCTGAGGCAGAACCACGGCTTCCTCACCTGATTTTCGCGAGTGAATCGATGACGTTGTAATAGCGTAGTTTCATACGAGGCCATTCGTAAATACGGAAGGTATTTTTGGCTCGTGTGGCCATATCCAGCCGGCGCTGTGGGTCGGAGTAGAGCTCGACGATACGGTTGGCGAGTGCATCGGGATCGCTGGGTGGGTAGTAGGCAACTTCCTCGTCGTCGAAATATGCTTCGACGGTCCCAACCCTGGAGACCACGGCCGGGAGACCGCTGGCAACGTATTCGAGGAGGCGCACAGGGAGCATGACCTGATCTACGAATACATCACGCTTACACGGCACAATTCCGATATCGGCGCTCCGAATCAACCCCGGGACCTGCTCGAGGGGAACGCGTTTGTGAAACCTGACGCACCGGCTCAGGCCGCTTGAATCCACGATCCCGAGAAGTTCGCGGATATAGGAAGCTTCACCGTCCCCGTAAATGTCCAATCGAAGATCTGGAATTCTGTCTCTGGCGATGCTGACTGCTTCCAGGGCGACTTCGAAGTCATACCTTCGAATGATCTGACCGTGGTGAATGAGTCTGAAGTGACCGTTTGGGGAGGACGCCCCGGACCCACAGGAATCAAAGTACCTGGGATCCGGGGCGTTCATGACGACCTCTATCTTGTGGGCTATGGGATTTCGCGCAAGAAAGAGGTCGCGGATATTTCGATTTACTGTCAGGACAGCGTCGGCATATGCAAGGCTCACTTGCTCTACAAATCGGAGAAGGCCGAATTTGAGGCTTGACTGCGATGTTCCGTAGAGCGATTGAAAAAGCTCAGGTGTGACGTCGTGCATGTCCAGGAGCACGCGGGCCCCAAGGATTTTTGGGATCAGGGTGACGAAGACAAGGAAATCGGGGAGGTTGTGAACCTGCACGATCGGATATCGATGTCTGATGAACAGCCGGGTTAGGAGGGCGAACGAGCGCAGAAAGAAACCGAGGTATTCTCGGATGTAAGCGGCCTGTCCCTGACCTCTGGCGTGTTGGATTGGGAGCCGGTGAACCGTGACGTTGCCGATCCGTTCAGAAGACTGCTCTCCCTGATCTCTCAAACAAATCAGGTCTACGCGATCTCCTCTGTCGCCTAGGGCATCACATTCACGGCGCACCCGAACGTCGTGTGGATAATAGGTGTGTGCGACCATCGCGAGTCTCATGCGCGGCCTCTTGCTTCAAGTACTCGGCGGTAGACGCCAATTACTTGCGATGCGATCGCATCAGAAGAGAGATGCGTGATGTGGGAACGCCCGTTCGACCGTGTCCCATTTCGGGTCACGGAGACGAGACCATTCGCGAGTGATTCTGGGATAGCATCGTCCACCATACAATCCCGAGTGTTCGCCAATATCTTTCGAACGTCTCCGACGTCCGTGCTTACGATGGGAAGATTGCATGCCATCGCTTCTTTGACGATGTTGGGCGAACCCTCATAGCTGGATGTGATGAGCAAGACGTCGGCGGCGTTGAGAAAGTTGGGCACTTCCTGGTGAGGCTGTTTGTTCAACACAAGGAGCTCGAACGGGATGCCCGATCGTCGGGCTCGTGCTACAACCCCCTGAGCAAGATCGTACCGCTTCTCCGGACGCTTAGGATTTCCTACAAAGAGAACATATCGGACATCCTCACGCAGACCCAGAATCCGCCTTGCCTCCTCCTTTCGTGTGGGACGGAACCGAGCCAGCTCCACACCGTTGGGGATGACCGAAGCTGAACATCCGAGCAAACGATGTAACCCTTCGGACTTTACGATGGCGGCGTCGGCTCGACGGGCGACCCATTGCGAGATTGGACGGAAGCGAGGATGCGTGAGATCGGTCCCGCAAAATGAAATGACGAGCGGCAGTCTGCGTTCAAAGCAGGCGGGGATTCCGTTGTAACCGAAATGAGCGTGAATCAGGTCATAGTCGCCTGAAGCGGTAAGCCTGCGAATTCGTGAAATACCCTTCAGAAGCTCCCACTTGGAGCGGCGTGCATCAAGAAAGAGGATATCGACTTTCAGTCCGGCCTTCCTTAGTGATTCTATCTGGGAAGAGACAAAAGCACCGAGGCCAGGATCTTCCTTCGTCGGATAAATGCTAGTGACAACAAGCACACTGATAGGACGGTCAGACATTTGGACTCAGGTGACCATGACTGCCGAATCCGAAGATTCAAGCACTTTCCGGTTTGCTGCAGGCGATTTTGCCGCGGTAAAGAGAGGTGTATCCAGGGACACAAGGTCGGACGGAGTTGGTGTGGTCCCTGAGCGTGAAGAGGGAGGAAAGAGAAGCTCCTCATAGACGGATTGGGTATTCCGAATCATTGCGTCGGCGGTAAAATGTCGCATCGCCTTTCTCCTTCCTGCTGCGCCCATTTGAATTGCACGGCCAGGATTATGAATCAAATCCACAATGCGTTTGGCAAGGAGATCAGGATTTCTGGGAGGGACGAGCCAGCCGTCAACACCGTTTTCTATGATCTCGGGAATTCCACCGACATTCGTCGACACGACAGGCTTGCTCAGAAGCATCGATTCGAGTATAGCGTTGGGAAGGCCTTCCGTAACGGAGGACAGAAGAGAGATGTGGCAGGTCGAGAGAATCGTGAGTGGATCAGGGTGAAAGTCGAGAAAGTGGACCTTCTCCGAAATCCCCAGTTTCTGAGCAAGATCGCGGAGTTCTCTCAAGTACTCCGAAAATCCGCCAGCCAAGATCAAGAGTCGGATATTGGGGCAAGTTCTGGCCGCCAGCGCGACGGCTCGAAGCATGGTGCCGAGATCTTTCTTGGGATCTATTCGCGAAAGCGTACCCAGGAGGATTTCATCGTCCCGAACGTTCAGTTCGCGACGCACGACGTCACGCCTTGATTCCGAAGCACGTTTTGAAACGTCGACACCATTGTAAACGACCCGGGTGTCCTCCGGACGGTAGCCGGCTAACCACATGTGCCTGGCCACCGTTTCGGCGTTGACAAGGAGACGATCTGAGAACTGTCCGATAAATAGGTTGAGTGCCCGCATTCGTAATGATCTAAGTCGTCCACGCTGCGGATCGATGCCGAGCCCGAACTGAGAGACAACAAGTTTGGGTACACCGGCCAAACGTGCACCCCACCCGCCATACAGGTTTGCGATGTAGAGATAGGTGTGAACCAGCGCAGGTCGAATCTCTCGCATAAGGCGCACCAGGGCCCCAAGTGTCTTTGGGTCCACAGGCCGGCTGCGTTGCAGGATATGGACACTTTCTGTCACCTCTTCGAAATCGGAGAGGAGGCTCCCCGATCCATCGAGGCATATCAGGTGGGGACTGAATCGGGATCGATCCAGGCCCCTTAGGAGCGTGAGGAGAAGACGTTCAGCGCCCCCAATCTCAGGACGGGGAATGACGTAGAGGATGTCCGTCGAGTTGCTCATAGCCGCTTGTCGATCATATCTGCCAGAAGTCCCAGCGCTACCGTCTGAAAGGCGGCCAGGATCAGGAGTACGGAGGTTTCCGCCAGGCCGCCTGCTGCCAAGACTTCGTGTACCATTTTGGTGATGCCTAAGCCGAAAAGGAGGAAGCCGATGGGCATGAATACCTTTAGGGGATTAAAATAGAACGTGGTTCGCACGATGAGCATGAGGAAGTTGTAGGTGTCGCGAACCGGCTTGATCTTGGACCGTCCCGTACGCTTGTGATAGTCGATAGGAATGTATTTCACCCGATATCCGTGACACAGTGATGCAAGGGTGATTGTGGTCGTAAAGGAGAACCCAGAAGGCAGAATACGGGCAAAACGCAGGGCCAGGTCTTTGCGGAATATGCGGAGGCCAGAGTTTATGTCTGGGATACGAGTCTCTGCCAGATAGTTCGCCAGTTTCGCCAGTACCCATTTCGCCGGTCGTCGGAAAAGCGGAACACCTCCCTGGCGGGCGCCAACAACCATATCGTATTCACCTGCGTGTCTAAGGAGGTCCGGAATACGAACGTTTGGATAGGTCCCATCAGCATCCGTGATGATGATCCATTCTCCCCTGGCTGCTTGGATTCCAGTCTTTAGCGAAGCACCGTAACCCCTGTTGGAGTCGTGACGGATCGATCGAATGCCTGAAAAACGTGCCTTGTCGGGCGTCCGGTCCTCGGATCCGTCATCTACAACGATGATTTCGTGGGGTGTGGCCGTTCTTCCCATCACGTGCTTTATACCTTCTACGGTCTTGGCGATTCCATCCTCCTCGTTATAGGCGGGGATGACGATGCTGACAAGTCCGACTTCTTTGTTAACAGAAGACGGAACATCGCCTGGAGGGTCTGCGGCTAAGACCGGGTTCTCAACAGAATAGGCGTCCATCTCACGCTCTCCAATGATCTACTATGTGTGTGCGTGCGTCGCACGGGATTCACGGGTGGATCGTTCCGAACATCCAACTGCATTGAATGTTTTTCGATAAAAAGCTTTGAGGTTGTCATAAAGGATCCAGAAACCACCTGCTGAAAAGACGAACAGGAAAGGCAATACAGGCACACGATAGCGGTTCCTGACGTGCAGAAGCACATAAGTCATCATGAATGTGAAGATTACTCCTACGAGAGGCATTACCCAATCAGAACGTCGCCTCCCGGCAATGGCCCCAACCAAAGCCAGCAGGATCAGCGAGTAGTAGTAGGCGTTGACAGTACGAGCAAGCAGAGGGTGGATGGCCGGGAGTGTTCTATTGACGCCATTGGCATCTTTCCAAAAGAAGGTGAGTTTTCTCCAAATCATATGTAGATACCAGGCCGGCCTTTCTCGCATATCCAGAAACGCTTCTTCCTGGAATCGTCGTTCGATGGAAGCTTCAGGGACATCCGCAATTTCCCTCGTCTCCTTCTGAAGTGCTTGCCGGGCCTCGGGGGTGTGGTCGTCGCCGCCGATGTCGGCCCATCGACTGCCGAACCAAAGGGCACCACCCAGCGAGGTCCTAACAGGCGACAAGGTCCCAAATGTGACATAGTTTCGCACCGTCCAGGGGATCCAGACCATAGAGATGGGAAGCAAGATCAACAGTATCTGCCTCAAGAATCGTGGATGACGAAAAGGGCGGGCCACTAAATAGATGATGACACACGAGACGAACAGCATTTCAGGTCTGCATAGCGTTAGCAATGCCAACAGTGCGCCCGTCACAAGGAGGCGAGACGTCGATCTTTGCAGCTGGGGCCGATCCACCACCATTAAAACGGAGCCGATCAATAGCAGTGTCGTAATACTCTCCCTCAGAATGCGGTTATCGTAATAGACGAGGGCCGGATAGGATGCCACAATCAGAGCGGCAATCAGTCCCGATCGTCTTCCAAATACGTAATTGGCAAGGAAATAGGTTAAGAGACACGTCAGGGCTCCAAGAAATGCCTGGACGTAAACCACTGCCTTGAGGCTATGTCCGAACAACAAGTAGACCGTTGCCAAGAAAACGGGGTAGGTGGGTGTGCGAAATCGGGTCGGTTCCACTCCATTTCGAGAGTAACCCTGACCCCTCAAAAGGTTTTCAGCAATGGAATGATAGTAGGCCGAATCCCCTGCCAGTGTGGGAGGTTCGTAAACGGAAAAGGCCAGACGTACGATCAGGGCGCCAAATAGGATCGCGATTAAGAGGGCAATTTCCGGCGTGATGAAGGCCTTTGCCCGAGTCCAGCCCGAGGCCGGACTGATGGAATTTGGAGTCGTTTTTTCTAAAGGATGCTTTGTCAACTGCCTTCCTCTAAGTATGGCTTGATCTTTCCGTTATTCCGATAGACCGAAAGGGCCCAGAGTCGGATATCTTGGAAGTTTGCACTTCAGCCTGAGTAGGAGCAAGCAGGTAGAAGATTCCGCCGATCGAGCTGACCCCGATCATGCAAATCGTGGCTCCTATGGAAATGGCCATGGCCGCTTCGTTGGGTAGACCGACATGTGAAAACAGAAACACGTATGCTCCCTCTCTCAGACCGAAACCGTTCAATGAAATCGGGACTATGGTTATCAATGCGGCGATCGGAACGAGGTAGAAGAAGGGCCAGGGATCAACCTCCAGCCCGAGGCCTCGAGCCACCAAATAGTTTACGGAAATCGCGGTCGTCTGATAGAGGGCAGAGAGAATGAGGGTCGTGAGGAGGACCATCGGGTTCCGAAGCAGGTCTGCACCGCTTGAAGAGATTTCTTTTAGACAGCTTCGGACCTTGGGACTACCAACGTGTCCACGAGAGAACTTCAGACTCAAAAAAAAGGTCAGGAATACCAGAGCAAGCAACGTTATTGCGAAACCCAGGACGCTGGTCTGGAATGGTCCGGGCAACGCACCTGGGTTGATGAGAATTGCGGTGACGGCTATCCCGATGAGTGCAACGAGGTTCAGCCCTCGGTCCATCGCCACCGAGAGGGCGGCTCGCATACGGTTCGGGGCACCGCGAGCGATGCCGTAGGCTCTGACGAGGTCACCTCCCGTGCGACCGGGCAGGAAGCTATTAAAGAAGGCAGCTATCCAGAATAGCCGCAGCAGCTGACGAAACGGGACCGAAAGGCCCCGTGTGGTGAGGAGTATTGCCCATTTCCACGTGTTTAGCAGGATCCCGATCACACAGAGCGCGAAGATCCAGATGAGGGTCGGGACATCAAACAGCCTGCCCAGTTCGACCATTTCGCGAAGGTCAATTTCCCAGAATAACCAGATTAGAAGAGAGAAAGTGATGACGATCTTTGCGAGATTGTGGACGAGCTTACGGTTCACGCCTGTCCCCCCTGACCTTTCGTACCCCTGCACAGACACATGCTCTTGAAGAGTCCTGTATATCCGCGGTGCTCAAAGGTTAGTCCGTTGCGATCAAACCAGCTGCGCATCTCACGCTCATCGACGAAGTGCTGCAAGGGGTTGTAAACCCAGTCAATCAGGTCTTTCATGAGTTCGCCCCGTGACGCCTTCTGAGGATTGAGAAGGTGGATGAGACCCCAATAGAGCGGGAAAGCAGGTGCGACGAACGGCTTCCGGAGAAACGTGGGCACACGAGTAAATAGCCATCGCGATCTCCGATGCATTGAGCCAAGTCGATTGTTTCTACCAATACTGTAGAAGGCCGATCCTCCTGGCTTGAGGACTCGGGCAGATTCTTCGAAGCCCTGCTCCGGATCTTCGGTGTGCTGAAGCATGTAGAGGCAGATGACGAGGTCGAAATGATCATCGGGAAAGGGGAGATCCAGGGCAGAGGCGGTTTGAGTTGTAAGATCTACACCGCTTTCCTCTGAATTGGCCTGGATCGTGGCCACATTATCTGGTGACAAGTCGACTGATGTCACCTGAAGGTGAGGAAATCTGAGTTTGAGGAATATGGAGAACCTACCTGAACCCGCTCCGATATCTAGGAGTGTCCGTGCGCTTTCCAGACGTTCCTTCCCAATTTCGGAAATCAGAAATTCGAGGAAAGTGTCCTCTCGGATCTGATATTCCTTCCAGAAATATTTCCCGTAGAAGTCGGCAGACGCTTGCTGTTTGGCGTAGCTCCCCTGTTCTCGTAGACTGGTCATGGCTGCCCGCTGAGAACTTCCGATTTATGAAACTGGTGAGCCTCGTTCTGGAGGTTCGGATTTCGGGCCAGGTATGGCCCCAGGGCCAGAAAGTCGAGGTGGCCGAGCCGAAAAGCACGGATCGCATCTGAGGGCGTGCAGACGATCGGCTCTTCGTGCATGTTGAAGCTCGTGTTGATGATTTGAGGCAGGCCAGTAATTCGCTCGTATTCCTTTAACACTTTGTAGAAAGATCGATTTGTTCTTTCGGAGACGACTTGCGGCCGAGCGGTGCCATCGACGTGCACAATCGCTGGAGCTTCTTTCATACACCGATCCGTAACGTTGTAGGTCATTGTCATGAACTCGGCAGCATACTCGGATGAAGGATAACCTTGGTAGTAGTCTCCTACGCGTTCGTGAAGGACTGCAGGAGCAAACGGCATGAACTCGGTGCGTTTTAGACGTTTGTTGAGCCATTCATTTACGGTCGCATCTGTGGCCTGGTAGAGAATAGAGCGGTTGCCAAGTGCACGCGGACCATATTCCATCCGTCCATTAGCACGGGCTACAACGTAACCCTCTGCCAACAGCTTCGCGATCTCCAGCTCAATGTTATTAGACCTGGAATATTGGAGGCGACAGGCTCTCAGTTCTCTTTCGATCTGATTGCACGGTAGATCTGTGCCGAGGTAAACGTTAGGGACGCGTTGTGGCGAAATGGGAGAGCGATCTGCCTGTGCGGCGAGGGCACTTCCGACGCCCAGACCCCCATCTCCCATTCCCGGGTGTATGTACACATCTTCGACGCCTTCCAGCTCTCGTATTCTCTGATTGAGTTTCACGTTCGCGAATATCCCGCCCGACAGGGCAATTCTCCTCAGTCCTGTCTTTTCCACGGCCTGACGGACGTATCGCGTTACGAGGTCTTCGAGGTGCTCCTGCACGGATGCAGCGACATCCGCCTTTCCGAATGGTTCCAAGAGACGAGAAAGGTGTTCGTACTCGGCCCAGCCCCACATGCCGTGATTTACGAAGGAGAGTCTGTCTTCGGCGTAGCTGATCCTATCTCGGAAGATAGAGATGGCTGAGTCAGGATCTCCGTGCGCCGCGAGTCCGGTGATCTTTCCCTCGTGCCTTCCAGGCGTGAATCCTGCCCACGCAGTCACAAAGCCGTAATACTGCCCGGGAGTGTGATAGAAAGGGATCTTGTGGATCGGGTAGAGCCTTCCCCCGCGGCAGACCGCAATCCGGGAGCAGTAACCGTCGCCTACGCCGTCCAGGGAAATGCCGAGGCAAGTGTCCCATCCAGAAGTGAAGTAGGCGGATGAGAGGTGCGCTTGGTGGTGATCGACATATACGATCTTTGCTCGGATTCCTGCCTTTCGGATGAATTCTTCGAATTGCCGAGTTTCAAGATAGCGCAGACGTTTGCTGTTGAGCAGTCGGTAGCCTGAGATGCCTAGTTGCGAGCCTCCAACGACGCCGGCGAGGCCCAGTCTCGAAAGGCGAATCAGTGCGCGCCGCTTGAAATCTCTCGGATAGAGGTTTTCCCATTCGGGAGCGTATGTGCTGTGGGTCGTGTTCGCGACTGCAACGAGTTCGACATCTTCGGCGCGGAAGCCTGCGATTCGCAGGACCTCCTGGACAGCAAGCTTCGGCCAGCCCCAGTAGAGCTTCCTCCGATTCAAGCGCTCTTCGTTGACCGCGGCCAAGACCTGGCCGTTTGCGATTAGGGCCGCGCCAGCGTCGTGCTGTAAACCGATTCCGAGGATAATCACGGGTTTTCCTTTGCGTGCAGCGGGCGGACTCGCATCCGGCATATAAAGGAGACAGGAAGGAATATTTTTCCTATATGGGTGTTCCGAGCCAAAGGAGATACCCCGAATAAGTATCTATAAGTATTTGAAATTTATTGGGATGGCTTAATTCGTCGTTGGGGCGTGAAGATGGGATGGTGGGTAGAGGACCTTCAACGCAGAGAAGGGAGCAAGTGTTGTACCAGATAAATCCGGAGCCCAATCCCCATGATTACTATCGGCAGGAATGGGTGTCGGTTGAGTTCTGTTTTTGGATTAAATACCTGAATATAAATGAGATAGGAATTGTTTTGGACGAAAGGGCTGAGGGTCTAGCAGAGGCTTCAAGAATGGGGTCGGGTAGGCGTGTTTTGAGATGAAACAGCATTGCTCGGCGTGGGGACCAGATCCCCCGGCCCAGCATCCTGGGTGCGCTCGGCCAGCGCGACGAGCTTATGCCCCCGGTCGAAGAGATTCAGGAAGAAGAGCAGGTAGAGTGCCTGGGAGACGCACCGACGAAACAGGCCGTAGGTGCCCATTGTTACACCCTGTGAGGTCCGACTTCGTATCCACGCGTAAAGGGGATCGTGGAAGGGCGTACCCCAGGCCCTCAAGTAACGAAGCCGAAAACCCGAACTCGTCAATTTTCTCTCCAGATCATCCTTTGTATAGTGGCGAACGTGTCCGATTGCGCGCGACGATGCACCGAGCGGACCTGACGGGACGGTTACGACCAGCAAGCGGCACATTTTTCGGATGTTCCGAAGGGCTGACACGTCGTCTTCCAGGTGCTCCAGGACTTCCGAGCAGACGCCCACGTCGAAGGTTTCCGGAGCAGACTCCCGCTGGATATCCACACAATGGAACCGTGCTGGCGTCAGCCGCCCCGCAAGAGAGATCGCCACCTCAGAAAAGTCTATCCCGCAAAGATCGACACAGTCCCTGTCAGCATTCAGTTCACGAAGGAGGACCCCGATTCCACAGCCAATATCCACCAGAGATCGATAAGCCAGCCTGCCCAAGAGATTACGAATCAGCCTGCGAGTGTGTCGAGCAACCGGGCTGAACGCCTTCATGTCCTGCCATTTGTCTGCCCATTCCTGGTCCCAGAACTGTGCTGGTCCTTGCGACAGAGTATTTGATGTCGGATCGGACAAAAGAGCCAATTCACGCTCCATCAAAGGGTCGACGCCTTAGAGATGTTTGTTCATCGTGTAAACTACGTTGAGGAAGGGATAGGACATCTGTATGACCACGGTGCCACATTTCCAGGACCATGAGTGCCCAGATTTGTCGACTGTGGTTCTTTCGGCCTGAGGTGTGGGACTCGATGAGCCCTTCAACGGCTCTGGGATTGAAGTAGCCCCGACTTTTCGCTTGGGGAGAGAGGAGCAGGTCCTGCGTATAATTTCTGAGTTCGCCGCCGATCCAGTGGGCGAGAGGGATTTCAAATCCCCGTTTAGGGCGCCTTAGTACATCACGTGGGAGAAGATTTCGACTTGCCTTTCTCAGGATATACTTCGTCGTGAGCCCACGGAGCTTGAAGTTCGGCGGGAGGGAAGCCGCAAACTCTACCAGAGTATGGTCGAGGAAAGGCACCCGAAGTTCGAGGGATGCAGCCATACTCATCCTGTCGTCCTTGACCAGGTAATCGTCCGCGAGGAGGGTTCCCGTATCAAGATCGAGAAGTCTGTTCAGGTCTGAGGTGGCATCGGAAGCGGCAAACCGTTTGTCAAGGGGATCTGCTCCTTCCTGAAGGAGATTGTGCAGACATTCAGGTGCGTAGAGCGCCTTACGGCCAGCCTGTGAGAAGAGGCGGATGAGGCTCTGATGACGACAGAGGGGATGTGCCGAAGCGGATTGCGTAAATCGGGAAGCCCGCATCGCCCAACCCCTTTTGCTGTGACCATCCGGAAGACGGCGCAAGCCCCACTCAAAGGCTTCCCTGAAGCCACGAGGAAATTTATGATAGGCTGAAGCCAGGGGAGTGGCCCAATAGCGCTCATAACCGGCGAAGAGTTCGTCGGCACCCGTCCCTGAGAGGGCGACGGTTACGCGCTCTCGGGCGAGCCGAGAGACAAGGTATGTCAAGATGGCTGAAGAATCTCCGAAGGGTTCGTCGAAGTGACCCACGACCTGTTCAAAGAGATCGTGAACGTTCGGGCGGACGACCAGTTCGTGATGTTCTGTGCCGAGCCGGTCGGCAACCTGGCGTGCGGCGTCGAGTTCGTTGTAGGACCGTTCTTCGAAGCCGATGGCGAAGGTTTTAACCGGGCTGCTCGACAGACGGCTCATCGTCGCGGCGATAAGGCTCGAGTCGATGCCGCCGCTCAAAAGCACACCGAGTGGAACGTCGGAGACCATCTGCATCTTTACGGCCCGTTCCACGCGTTCAGTCAATTCCTCGGCTGCCTCCCGCTCGGTCACCTTCGCTCTGCTTGCGAATGAAAGCTTCCAGTACGGTCGAATTTGGATGTGGCCGTTCCGCCAAATTAGGATGTGACCTGGAGGGAGTTGCCTGACGGATTTGAAGATTGTTCGGGGACCTGGGATATACTTGTAGGCCAAGTATTGATCGAGTGCGATCGGATCAATTTCTCTGGAGACTTGGGGGTGAGCCAGAAGCGACTTGATTTCGGATCCGAAGACGAAATGGGAGCCGGTGTCTGCGTAGTAGAGGGGTTTGATTCCAAGCCGGTCTCTTGCAAGCATCAGGCTCTGATTGCGACTATCGTAAATCGCAAAGGCGAACATGCCGTTGAGAGGAAGCGTGCAATCCAATCCTAAATCTTCGTACAGATGAAGAATCGTTTCGGTGTCACTCCGAGAGGAGAATCGATGCCCTTTCGCCTGGCACGTTCTCCTGAGTTCGGCGTAGTTGTAGATTTCGCCGTTAAAGACGATGTGACACCTTCCGTCTTCATTCCTTTGGGGCTGCCTGCCTCCCGCGACGTCGATGACGCTGAGGCGACGAACGCCAATACCGACGTTCCCGTCGATATGGGCGCCTTCATCGTCCGGCCCCCGATGGCGGATTACATTGCACATAGCCTTGAGGAGGTCTTCCGAGACGGGCTCGGCAGGATCGTTATTCAGGATGCCGCAGATGCCACACATAGCAGATTCTTTAAGATTAAAGTAGACATACGGTTCACGGTATCTCTGTTGTTATCGAAGGATTTGATAGATGTCGTAACCCATGTTGCTGTAGGAAAGCCTAAAGTGTTGAGGGTGTTGAGAAACGATTGGAGATATGGCTATCCAAGTGGCCGATTTCGCACGGTCGAGGATGATGTGAGAAATATTGCCCTGCGATGCAAGGTCTAGCAGCATAGCGAGATCCCACGTAACCTTTTGATGCCAGTAGTATCCGCGCTTGTTGTGGCAGAGGGTCCCCGGGACTTTCGTAAATAAGGTCAGAACTCTGGGGCGATCGAAAACGGCTCCTGAAATATCGAGGTTCTGAACAGCTTCAAAGAGGTCCCGGACGGTGGGATCTTTCAGAACATTGGCCCCCTGTGTGGCTGGTTGGAGGGCGTAGTGAGTCCAGTAGACGGAGAAGAGAGGGATATAGAGGAGCGCTGGAAACAGAAATCGATAACGATAAATGGTTTTAAGCAGATAAGACTTCCGAAAAGGTAACCGAATTGCCTTCCGGATCAACAAGGCAACAACGCGTAGTCCGCTAAAGGCATAGATACTCAGTAGGGGTACCAGAGGAATCAGATAGCGACTTACGACCCACGCGTAGGAAAGAATCGTTGCCGCATAAACTGCGGCGTAGACATCCCAGTATTTGACACCACGCGCCCTGATCACGTGCACTACTCCCACCACGCAAAGACCGAGATACAATACCAAGACGGGCGTATTGAAGATGAGTGCAGTTGTTGAGCCCGTACGGGGATAGAGGGCGAGCCAGCGCGAGAGTTGATACGGAAAGTGGTGCCATAAGTTTCCCGCGAACCAAAGGAGGATTCGGGTGGGACTCGGGCTGGACTGGTCGAGGAAAAATTCCAGCATTTTCCAGGAGATGATTGAAACGGCTGCAAATGTTATTCCTGATATGATCAGAGCACGGATCAGGTGACCCCGTCTGAAGAAGAGGGCATAAAGAGGGACAGCAAGGATTAGGGAGAAACCGACGTTCCGCATACAGATTGCGGATATCAGAAGGAATGAGAATACAAGAGCATCCCAGACAGAAGATTTAGGCTTGAAGAAACGCTCGCCTGCCAGGATGGCATATAGCGAAAGTGAAAGATAGGGAATATCCGACAGTATCTTGTTGGAGAACTTCAGGAGATAGGGAGAAAAGATCAAAAAGGCCAGTGCCCCCAGGGCGACATTTACCGGCAGGTTGTTGCGGGCAAAACGCCAGTAGGCATAGAGTCCGAGGGAAAGGAGGATGACTATTTGAATTTTGAGGGCTATGAAATTGAGGCCGAATAAGGCCAGGACTCCGCCAATGAAGATCGGGTAAAGGGGGGGGTAGGACAGTGGTGCCCACATAAGATATGGGTTGTAAACGAATCCGGGGGGAGGAGCATAGTTGGCACCCTGCAGCAGGGTCTGGGCGTGGAGAATGTATTGGGCATGATCGCCGCCCCAGTCGTGCCCATCTCGAACGGCGGATGAATAGAAGATGAAAGCGCAAAGAATACCCCCGAGTGCCAACATGGTTGCGCGCTTAGTCCTAGGCGTTGGTCGCTGTTGCAAGAAGTGGTGCACCGAAGATGGCTCCTCGCAGATGTGAGGGGATGCAATCTGCTTCAAGTTGCGTTTTTCCTTTGCAGTGATCGGTTTCGACATCGCGGTTTTACCGATTCTCGCTTGGGCAAATAAGTGCTGATTTCGAGGGGCTAGAGGCCTGCCCAAGAATAGATGTCTCTTTTACAGAACTGTAGAAATGGAACGACAAGCTGACTTCTATTGAAGTATGAAAGTGAAGAAATGCATGTCTGCAAGGGCGTAGGTGGGATGGCAGAGTGGATCGTAGAAAAAGCGAGTTCTGAACTATTGGGTGTGTACTGAGGATGAATCGTATCGAATTAGATTGACTTCCATCGGCGTATCGTTCTCAGTCAAAGGATGGCCTGCACGCGGACCTCGCCTGCCCCCTTCTGTTTCAACCCTTGAACCGGGCCGAAAAAGTCTTCTTATGGGTTCAAAAGCTGGTGCAATTTGAATTTCCCAGAACAACCTGAATACAGCATGGATAACCCGATTGATGTGATTCATTTGAAACGCCTTTGAATTCTGACAGACATCCCGGTTGTCCATGCCTACTTGGACATAGCTATGTCCAGATTTGAGCAAACGGATCAAGACCTCGCTCAGCGCGCCATAGTCATCAGTGCTCATTGTAACACTCTTAATCAGTTCGCCCTTATAGAAGTTGGCGCCATTATAGTACTTTATCTTCAGGCGAAACATCAGATTCAACGCTCTAATGAATCCCCACGAGGTCATCCGCCTGAATAGGGACCTGCGATCTGACGCGACATAGGTCAGGACAATTTCTGCCTTCCCGACGCCATCGAATATGTTTTCTACGTCCGCTTGCAGGACGTTTTGGCTCGTGTCACCGGGAAGCCAGCCGATGTATTCATTGCCGGCCAACTCAACACCCTTTCGAAAGCTGTAGCCTATTCCCATGTTCCGGGAATGATGTATGACCTGAATGCGAGGGTTTTGAGAAGCAAAATGGTCGGCGATCAACCCCGTTTTGTCTTCACTCCCATCGTTGTAGATTAGAATTTCGTAATCCAGACCTTTGTTGGTAGCAGCGCCCACGGCCATTTCCAAGCTATCCGCCAGGCAATCTTCTTCGTTCAGGGCCGGAATGATGATGGATATCGAAGGTTTCATTTTTGTTCTTTCCAGAAGGGAGAATCAAGATCAAGTGGGGAGCAAGACCGACCTTGGCTCGACAGTGGAGTTAAACTGCTTGCTGAAGCAAATGTAGTGATAGTGTGTCCCCCATAGATTTCTCAGAACTCCCGACTCATGATAGGCGGAAACCAAGTCTTCCAGTTTGTCTGATCTTGATGCCGCATACAGATTCTTCATTTCTGAATTGAAGCGCACGACTCTTGGGTCCTGGCTTTTGTTGAGATACATTTCCAGTGAATGCGGATATATGACTGAATCTATTTGCGCACCGAACGTCGCAACATATTCTGAAATCTGGGTCGTCAATTCAAAGACTGAGTTCAGCACTTCAGGCGTTGGAGGCACGGCGATATTGTTTAAGGGACGAATTCCTGTAATGAAGTAGGGAAAAACTCGGGCCCAATCTTTCAGGGGGTGTTGGTGCCGAATGTTTGTTTCGGAAGTTTGCTTGTACCAGGAAAAGTGATCAGTGGAATTCCACTGGGGGGAAGAAGAATAGAACTCACAACCAACCTCCTCCACTAGAGGGAGAAGATCTTCATAACTCCAAAGATATGGCGAGCAAAACAGCGGGTTTACCAGAGAATCTTTCCACCACGCCTCAAAGGGCCGGGAAACACTTATTCTTGAGAAATCCTGCCCATAAAGTTGCTTAGCGATTTCCAGGGACGCTTTGCTGTGAGGATCGTCGACCGCTGCTAGTTGACACGCTCGGTGCAGGATCAATTTTCGCGTGATTTCAAGCAGGCAGCCGTATCGGTCGATGAATGAAATGACAGCTAGGCCACCTGGTTTCAGCAAAGCGCAAATTTTTTGAATGAGCTCAGCCCGAGTCGGCAACGTGAACAGGAACCCTTCGGCAAGTACGACGTCGTAAAGAGTTTGAGATTCAAAGCTCTCGACATCTTCTTGTGACAACTCGACAATTCGCCCTTCTGCAACCGAATTCGAGCACAGAGCGATTCTGCAATAGAGAAACCGGAATTCCCAGGTGCCTTACGTAAAGGTTTAGACGCTTTTCAAAGTGAGATTTCCAGGCAATCCGATCTTCCAGGGGAATAGGAACAGGGTTAAAACTATTCTGCTGGTAGTATTCAAGAAGAGAAGCCTCTGCCATTTTCGGGATCCTAGTCACAAGATCAGTTCTTGACGAATCTCAAAATCTTCATCGGACAGAAATCCCCGGAGGGGGGGAAACTACAGAAGTAGTCATTCAGTACTGTTTTCGAAGATACAGGTTTGCCTTTTGGAATTAAGGCAGGTAGCATAACACGGGATCCAAAATAATACCCACTCAGGAAGGGATTCTGGTCGATATATGAACACCCCAAATCCGACATATAAATCTTTGTTTCCTCTTCATCAAAGAATAGGTTGTGCCATTGAGGCTCGATAGGAGGCAAGTCCAGATCACTCCGGGCTTCATTCAGGTTGTTCAGACCTGTCCAGAACGACTCCAAGAGAACAAAATACCCCCCGGGTTTAAGAGAACGCACAATGTTGCCCAGTGCAGTTTTCTGATCTTCCCAGGAGACCAGATTTTGCAAACACCTCTCGGTGATTGCGAGATCATATTCCTCTACCGAATCGAAGGTCAGAATGTCCTGCAGAGTAAACTTGACGCGTCCTCTGGCCTGCCTCAATTCCCTTTTTTGGGCTAGTTCGATCATTTCCGGAGAAAAGTCTATTCCATCGAGTTCTACTTCAAACTTCTCCACGATCATTTGGGCAACATATCCGTTTCCGCACCCAGTTTCCAGGACCCGATATCCATTTCGGATATACGAAGAGAGGGCTTCTACCTCCAGGCGTCGGGTCCGATCGTCTTTAATGGTAATTGTGCCATCAAGCCCATGCTGTTCAACCTCGGAGCGGTAATGATTCAGGATTTGCTCCTTAGTGAACGACATGTTGTGTTTTCTCCTTATGCTAAGCTGGACTCAAGATCGGATCAAGAAGGATGACTCGAACATTCGCGTAGTCTGTCCATCTACATCGGCGCGTCGTCTTTCTCGCAAGTTTGAGCAGGCGCTTTAAGAAGGTGACCATTCGGCACCAACGCTACCTGCAATATCTACACTATCGGCAATGGCTTTAGAGACGCTTAGCGGTTTGGACAAAGACGATTGGGAGTGTAAGCAATTCCTATGCCCGTCCTGTAGCCCGCTTCTCTGGTAGAGGGAATTCGAACGTCGATTTATATATAACTACTTTATTTTATGTATCTTACGATGGAAAAGCTTGGAGACTTTGTGAGGTAAGGACCAGGCCTTCTTTCCCGGCCCTCGGGACGGAAAGAAAATTTTTCCGTTCAAGGGCGGGACCTCGTCGTTAAAGACAATTCTTTCAGATAATGCTCTTGGGCCTCATAATTGTCCTCCTCCGGAGCCCAGGGCGCAAAAAGGGTCTCTTCTCGCTTGAAGGGTCCGTTCGTAGTCTCGTGAAAGACGACGACCGTACTGGTAGGAATAACAGTGTGAAACCAGCCCTCGGAAAGGCGATAATAGAAAGTGTCGCCCGAGCGCACCTCATCCATGCTGATTACGTCTTTGACTCGTCCGTCGTCCTCGAACAAGACGACCTGGAGTTGGCCACCAATCATGTGGAATGACTCACTCTTACCAGGATGCTTGTGAGGTCTCACATAGGTGCCCTTGGCGTGTACGATGAGCATTTCGTGAAGGCGGTCCTCGGTATCTGGATGAGCGCAAAGACGGATCCGTTGCCTAGGATTCTTTGCCGCGAGGCCTATGAGGCGTTGTATGTCGGCGTGATTCACCGCGGTCACAGGCTCCGTGGTGTAGAGCACCTCGTCGCTAGCGATTGAATAGTTCATTGGTTCATCGGGTTGTTTAAATTCCGAATGGATAGAGTGACGTATTCGAATTTCTGTGTTTTAAAATAATCCTCTATTTCTCTTGATTAACGCCGCCTGTCAGATTCTTCACGGCCGCATTGAATGCTTGCTGCCAGGAAAGATAGACGCGAAGATTCCTCCGCTTTTCGTGAAATCAGAATTGTTCAGAATTACTCTCTCTTCACTCAAGGGATTGAGACCTAACAGACAGAGTTTGACGTTTTTCTTAACTAGGGCTGAGGACCCATAGATGGGAAGGTGGGAACCAGGCATAAAGAGTCCTCGCTTGTTCGGGTTGTCGTCTACGAAGAATTCAATCTGACTTTTTAGTCCCATTAGATTGACAAAGGCGCAACCAAGGTGCCCCGCACCGAACAGCGCAATCTTACCTTCGCGATGGCGAAACTCTGAGAGATATTTGTTGAAAGTTTTGCGACTCTTTTCAACACGATCAAAGTAGGTCTGTGCTCTGAGTCTCTCCTCTTCCAGAATCTGCTCAGCAGGGAAAGAAGAGGCTAGATCCCCTTGGAGCCGCATAATACCGACCAGAGAGTTCTCGAAAGGATATGAGTAACTCTCCAAACCAACGAGGGAGAAACCTCCAAAGGCGAAGGAGTTTTGAAAGGTTTCAGGAGTAAAGTAGAGGCAATGTTCTTCCCACAAGGTCGCATAGTCGAAATTCTTTAAGGCTTGTGTAGAATCAGGAACCTCAACAATGATATACCCTTTAGGACTGACCAGCTGTTTGAGCGCCTTCATAAATCCACGCAGATCCTGTGCGTGTTCCAGAATGTGCCTGGCAATAACGACATCCGGTCTGCCACGCCTTTGAACAATTCGACTCGCTGCTCTATCTGTGAAATGATGTTGAACAGTTTCAATACCTGCTCGCGTGTCATCAATGCCCAGGTCATCCTTTGGATCTATTCTCCAGGTGCGCTTGAATCCACGCTTTTTCAAACGTGTCAGGGATGAGTCGTCCTTGAAGGTAAAACCGCAAATTTGGGATTTGTTTGTTAGGCCGGGCAGGTTGCATAGCATATCCACCATGTGATCGAGGTGTTCTTCAGGCTCATTGTATGTGATCCAATCATAGGGAGGTAAGAGCTCTGCTGGAGGCACCGGGTTGCTGATTTGGATAAGCCCACATTCGGAACACTGGCTGACTGCCATAGGATAGGTGTACTCGTCATCGTCAGGATTCATTAGATAACGGTTGGAAATTGGCTGCATTCCGAAATCAAACAGTTCCCTAACTGGCTCGGTCCTACAGAGGTGGCATGATTTCATCGACTTTTCTCTTCGCCTCGCTTTATTAGGCGCGACGGAACGGAGCAAAACATTATCGTTCGCGGCTATCGCGTTGCTAACGTGGCTCCATAGAACTTCTGGATAGACGAAATGACATATTCGACTTCGGCGTTCGTCATCTTCTCGTGATTAGGGATGGAGAGGATCCTTTTGTGTAAGCGCTCGGCAGTTGGGATGTTTACCCTGAACTTGCCTTTGTAGGCGGAATGATTCGGCGCCAGCAGGGCGTGGTGAATCTTGGTCTCAATGCCTTTGCCTGCCAGGAAGTGTTTGAGTTGGTCCCGATTTTCTGCCTGGACTGTGTATGTATAGTACACATGGCTGGAGCCAGGGTCTTCCTGGGGACACTCGACCACACTCCGTAGGCCTTCACCGTATGTCCCAGCGATTTCTCGGCGACGTTGGACGATGCGATCAATCCGATTGAACTCGACCAAGAGAAGCGCCGCCTGGATTGTCTGGATGCGGAAGTTGAGGCAGGGATGGTGACAATCCTCACGGTTAACGGTTCCTGCATAACGGAGAGTAACGATCGTATCCCTGAGCGTTTTGTCGTTGGTGAGCACCGCCCCCGCCTCGCCATAGGAGTGGAGGACCTTCATTGGGTTCATACTAAAGCAAGCAACCCGGCCAAAGGAGCCGGCCCGTCGACCGGGTCCTAAATGGGCCCCGAATGCCTGAGCTGCGTCCTCAACGATGCTAAGGTCGTGTTCGTCAGCGACCGTGCAGATTCGGTCCATATCACACATCTTGCCGCTAAAGTGAACCGGAACGATGGCCTTGGTACGGGGCGTGACCGCGCTGGATATCAGGTCGGCGTTGATGTTCAAATCGGTGCCGATGTCGACGAAAACCGGCGTCGCACCTGCCACTACGATGGCGTTGACCGTCGCAATCCACGACAGGGGAGTGGTGATGACCTCGTCACCGGGGCCGATGCCTAGGGCCCGAAGCGCCAGATAGAGGGCGTCTGTCCCGGAACTGACACCTACGGCGAATCTTCGGTCACAGTAATCTGCCAACTTCGATTCAAGTTCTTCCACCTCAGGGCCCAGCAAGACTTGACCGTGTCTCAAAATATTTTCGACCGCGCCCAACAGGTCCTTCTTGAGAAGAGGATCACGCACACTCAGGTCGAGATAACGAACCTCCATCTAAATCACCTTTCATATCGCCGTAAGATCCAGTAGCTCTCAATCCATAACAACAAGAACTCGACCGGCCTCGCGGTTGCTGACCACCTCAATGGCTTCGTTGATCTGATCCAGGCTGAATTCGTGGGTGATGAGGCCGTCCAGTTGCATCCTGCCGGTTCGGCAGAGACGGATGTAGCGCGGGATCTCAAGGTGGGGTTCGGAGCTGCCCCCGTGGGAGCCGGTGAGGACTTTTTTGAAGTGCAGCGGAAGGGAATAGATGGAGATATTGTCCCCCTTCGAGGGCACACCAACAAGAATCGTCTTTCCGTCGGGATGGGTCAGCTCGTAAGCTTGTTCGATCACACGGGAATTTCCTGTCGTGTCCACAACCACATCCGCACCACGCTCCCCGACAATCTCAAGGATTTGTGTTGCCAGGTTGGACGCCGTATTGGCGTTTAACACGTCGGTGACCCCAAATTTCCTGGCCATCTCGAGCTTTGAATCAGACAGATCCACCGCAACAATCGGATGTGCTGATACCATGCTGGCGGCCTGCGCGATATTTAGTCCCACGCCACCGACTCCAAAGATCACCACGGACTGCCCGATCTTGACGCGGGCGTCGTTATTGATCACACCCATCGCCGTTGTCACCGCGCAGCCGAACAGGGGCGCGAGTTTCAGGTCGAAATCCTTCGGGATGGGGGTGAGGCGATTTTCTGACACAACGGCATAGTTATTGAAGGTAGTCACCCACCCCGCGTTCAACTCGCGGCCGTTCCAGCGATAGGACGGCGTCTCCGACTGCAGCCCGCTGCTCGGCCGCCAGTGCATTACGACGTGATCGTCCTTCTTGACCGTCTTCACGCCTGGTCCTACATCCAGCACGGTCGCCGAACCCTCGTGACCGAGCAGGTGGGGTAGAAACTTGTCCGGGCCCTTGGCTCCCTCGATCTCGTTGATCTGGGCTCCACAGATGCCACTATAATGGACCTTTACCAGCACTTGGCCGAAGCATAACTCTTTTGGAAGTTCGATATCGGCCACGACGAGCGGCTGATTCAACTCGACCAGGATTGCAGCTTTGACAGCTCGTGAAATCAAGATCTACTCCGATTCATTCAAAGTATATGAATTCGTAGTCCCCGGTGTAGTCGAAGTGGTCGTAAATCCAAACCCACTCCTCTTTGTCGAGGAATGTTTCCGCGGTCAACGCCCAGCACTGAAGGTTGAACAGTTCCTGTTCATTCCGGTAGCTTTCCACCATGACATATTTCGTTTTTCCTACGCGCTCTATTTCCGCTACTGCCGTTTCAAGTTGGAAGAGGCGCAAATTGTGCAGGCATCCTAGGGAGATAACGAGGTCATACTCGTCGTCCTCATAGGGGAGGGCCTCCTCAGCCCGATGGATGAAGAGGGAATCCTTTATCGCTTCCGGCGCATCTCCGATTCCGTGTCTGGAGATATCCAAGCCCTGAATGTATGCGTTCGGCAACAGCTTTTTCAGTTCGTAAAGCAGATGACCTTTACCGCACCCAACGTCCAGAATCCTGGAATCGTTCCTCAGGTCGTAGATCTGGATAAACTCCTCGGCAACCCCCTTCCAGCGGCCATCGTAGACGTACCCGCCGTATCCGTACCTCCGGTCGCCGTCCCAATAATCGAGTTTATACTCCTTTGCCTTCATCATACAATGCACTTTGTCATCCATCATCCGCCCCAAGTAGTCGCGTTTGGTCCGTCTGTGAAGCGGGGTGAAAAGATTGAGGAGCTTTCCCACGAGCAATCCTTTCTAAAAGAGGGATCTCTTCGCTTTTTCCAGAGTTCTTTCGGCTACGGAAGCAATCTCCTCTGGAGTAATGTTGTAGCGAGACATAAGGCTCTTCTGAGATCCATATTGATCCGGAAAGGTGTCTGGTATGCCGATCCGACGAAACAATTTAGGTGTTTCAAAATCTGCCTCTGAGATCACTTCCGCCACCGCACTGCCCAGGCCTCCCGTAATAGTATGTTCCTCCACTGTCACGATCGCTCTGACCGAAGCAGCCATATTCAAAATCGCATCGATGTCCAGAGGCTTGATTGTTGGTACGTGGAGGACAGCGGCCTCGATGCCCGCCTGGCTAAGATGCTCTGAGGCTGACAGAGCCATTTTCAGCGTGATGCCTGTTGTCACGATCAGCACATCGGACCCCTCACGCATCGGAATCGCCCTTCCGATCTGGAAGGGAACATCATTTGTAGTCACGATGGGCTCGTAGCCTTTTGCCAGCCGGATATAGATGGGGCCGGGATAATCCACCGTGAGTGGCATCAATCGACGCATTTCATCGGCATCCGCAGGGGCGACGACGGTCATGTTCGGCAGCGAACGCATGATCGCCAGATCCTCGATCGCCATATGGGTAGGTCCCAGTGGAGCATACACAAGCCCTCCCCCGTTGCCGATCAGTCGAACCTTCAGATTATGCAGACATAGATCAATGGCGATCTGTTCGAAGCACCGCCGCGTCAGAAAGGTCGCAATCGTGTTTACGTATGGAATCTTACCTTCCAGTGCCAGACCCGCCGCCAGCCCAATGATGTTCGCCTCGGATATCCCTTCCATCAGGAAGCGGTCCGGCATATCCTGTTTGAACTCATCAAGAGTGCCTTCACCAAGGTCCGATCCGATGAAGAATATCCTGTTGTCAATCCGAGCCTGTTCCGTGACACACTCAAGCGCTGTCGCTCTCAAGCTTCACTCCTTAAGTCCGCGTAAAGCGATGACACTTCCTCTTCTTTCATTCGGCTTTTGTGGTGCCAGGACAGATTGTTCTCTACATAGGGAACACCCTTGCCTTTAACCGTATGGCAAACCACGGCACTCGGTTTTCCCGGGTTGAAAGGCAACTCTCGAAAGATTTCGCCCATGCTCTTTACATCGTGACCATCGACATCCCTTACCTCGAACCCGAAGCTCTTCCATTTGTCAGTAAATGGCTCGAGGTTCAGGACCTCTGAGGTACTGGCGTAAGACTGCATCTTGTTACAGTCGATGACGACGCTAAGGTTATCCAGCGCGTGTTTGCTTGCCGAAAGGGCTCCCTCCCATATGGACCCTTCATTGCATTCCCCGTCACCGATCACTACGAAGACCCTATGACCCATCCCCTCGTGTTTGGCATAGAGTGCCATGCCGATACCGATCGAGATCCCGTGTCCAAGGGCGCCTGTGGACGCCTCCACACCGGGCACCTTCGGGAATTCCGGGTGACCTCCGAGAATGCCGTCAGATTTGCAGACACGTTTGAATTCTTCTTTGTCGAAAAAACCTCTATCGGCAAGAACCGCATACAGCGCAAGGCAGCCGTGCCCCTTGCTCAGGATCATGCGATCACGGTGCGACCAACCGGGTTGTCCCGGCCTCACCTTCAAGATGTCGTCGTAGAGCACCCTCAGAATCTCTACGAGTGAAAATGCCGAGGCCAGATGACCCCTGCCGCCATATTCGACCATAGAGACGATGTCTCTTCTCAACTCCAGAGATCGGGTATCCAGACGGTCGTTCTCCATTCAGGCAACCTCGTAAGTCAAATTACGTTGTTCTACAACCTCAGAGAGCTTTCTTCTCGCCTTCATCAATTGCCCATTCAAAGCGTCCTCTATAGTCAGAGAACCATTCCCTGCCTTTCTCCTTTCAAGGGGACCGGGCAGGAACTCATTGAGTAGGATCATACACCACTTCAGACCGATGAGGGGATGAACCAGCCGCACCCGGTCGGGCAATGATCCGTCTCGGCCAAACACGCTCAGCATATTCTTCATAAACAACTGCTTCAGATCTTCAGACAATGAAAAGGCTGCGTGGTGAAGGAAATCTCCGATCATCTTCGCCGGATCGTCCCACCCGAAGTACTCGAAATCGACAAAGGCGATACCGCCCGCGGCCTTCTTGATGGCGTTGTGAAACCCGAAGTCGGAAGGACTGAGCGTCATCTGGTCCCGACGGAATCCCTCGGAAGGATCCAGGCTGACTGCAGACAGCGCTTCGTAGTAATGCGCCCTGGTGTCCTCGAAAACAGGGATAAACTCTGTTTCTAAGAACAGCTGTGCTTCTTCGTGCAGGGAGGTCTCGCTGGAAATGGCTTGCAGTCTCTTCAATCGCCGCTCGAGCGAATTCGCGTAAGAACTGTAAGACCCACAAGCCTCCGAAGCGGCAGGCAAAGAGGCACTGTTAGGAAGTAACGAAAGCTCTGAGAGTTCCTTCAAGAAGTCGGTTACAATTTCAATATCCTCTCTGCCCACACCGTTTTGTCGAATCGGTGTTCCCTCGATAAACTCGTAGACAGCAAAACCCTCTTTCCTTTCCGCGTGGAGAGGTCTTGGAACAGCGACCATCCCATTCTTTCGGAGGAATGTCAACGCCTGGAATTCGACACCCAGACGATCCCGCTGATCATCTTCTGTCAAAGGATATACCTTGACGAGAAAGTACCGATGATTCTCGCAGCAGGCTTTCAGCACCCGGTTGTTTCCGCTCTTTATCTGCTCCAACCGGATCAATTTGCTATTGAACCGATTCTGGATCGTCTCTCTAATTCGCTCTGACAATTCCCGATAACTCCCTGCCAAGAAGAAACCCCGATATTTCTTGCCACGAACCCAATGTGAGAATCCCATTCAACTCTTCCTGACGGTGCTTTGAAAGCAGGATCTTGACGATACCTTCTGGGAACTTTTCCTCGAGGAACACTTCCCTTAAGTCATCAATAAAATGCGTGCATCGCAGGTCTTGAATCCTCGAGATCTTGGACTTTCGTGAGTCCTCAAAAAACACGCGAGATCGCGCTAGGCCGGCCTCCGGATCATCGAAGAAGCCTTGCGATTCCATCCATTCCAGCGCCGCCTTCCTCAGATTCACATCTGAATTCTGGGCAGCAAAATTCGTTTTGTGGCTTACAACGAAGATGGGGACGGAGAGTGCGTCACAACGCCTCACGAAAGCATCAAACCCCTCGACTGATTTCGCTTCCGATACCCTCTCTCCATACACTTCGGCTTGAATCTGTTGCCAGGTGGTTTCTCCGTCCGGTAGGGTCCGAACGTGGTATCGAAGTTCCTCCTTCGAGCGAAATTCGTGTGCAAACGCCTTGGCCGTCTCCCTAAAGAGGTCGTCGTAGTCGACGATCGTATTGTCAAAGTCGATCCCCAAACGAATGGGAGATAGGCGTGATAAATTCATGTGGCCCTATCAGGTGTAAAAGGACTCGACAGCGTCAATCACCGCCTGCTGCTGATCCTCGGTCAAGTGCTGGTCGACTGGAAGCGTAAGGATACAGGATGCCTGGCGTTCAGCCTCCGGGAAATCGCCCTTCCTGTATCCCAGATGGGCAAGACCCTTCTGCAGATGCAGCGGAATGGGGTAATGGATCTTGACCGAGATCCCGTTCTCGGTCATGTGCGAGAGCAACTCGTCTCGACCTTCAGCCTGTAGAACATACAGGTGATATACGTGTTTAACGTGAGTCCGCCGAGTTGGGAGTGTGAGTGATCCATTCAGTAGATTGAACGCCGCGTCGTATCGTCGGGCGTTTTCCCTTCGCTTTTCGGTGATGTGGTCCACTTTATCAATCAACCAGTTTCCGACTATGGCTTGAAGTGTATCCAAACGCGAGTTGTATCCAAACAACTCAATTTCGTCTCTGTTCTTCAACCCGTGGTTTCGAAGCAACCTCAATGCCCCGTAGTGTTCCTCGGAATTCGTAACAATCATGCCGGCGTCGCCCCAGACGTTTAGATTCTTCAGGGGGTGCAGGCTGAAGCCGGCCATCGCTCCGAAGGTTCCTGCTTTGCGGCCCTTATACTCCGCTAGAATCGCCTGGCAGGCGTCTTCGACGATCTGAATCCCGTATTTACGACTCAGGGCCAGAAGCTCATCCATATCCGCCGGCTCACCCGTCAGGTGTACTGGGAGAATGGCCTTCGTCTTTTCGGTAATCGCATCCTCGACCCGAGTTGGGTCCATCGTGTAGTAGGGTGCAACGTCCACGAATACAGGCCGCGCACCTACAGCATTGATGGCTCCTGCGGTGGCCACAAACGTATTCGCAGCGGTAATGACCTCATCTCCCGGACCGACCCCAAGGGCCTTCAGGCTCAGCATCAAGGCGTCCGTCCCACTGTTGACACCAACAGCATACTTTGCTCCGACTAGCTGGGCGAACCTGGATTCGAATTCGTCTACCTGCGCACCCAGAGTGAAGTCACCCCTGGCGACCAGTCTTCTGATCTCTTCTATGATTTCATCCGAATCAGCGAACTGTTCCTTGATGCTAGTATATCTCACCTTCATCGGCCGATTATTCTTTCCACTGATCTCGTTGGAATCAGCGAACTGTTCCTTGAGGCAAGCATATTCCACTTTCATCTGGTGGTTACCCCTTTCACTTGAACTTTATGGCTTTCATCGTCTTGATATTTGAATAGAGGATGCCCTCCATGGGTTCGAGAACCTTCCCAGCCCGAAAGGCATTAACTAAATCTCTCACAGCATCCTGAATCGTATGGCTGGGCTTGAACCCGAGCTCCTGCTTGATCTTCTCCGACGAAATATGATAGGATCTCAGATCATCCGTCTGTTTCGTCTCAATCTCCACATCGTTACCGACGACGCTCCGCACGACCTCGGCAATTTCCCTCAAGGGTAGGTTCTGATAACCTGCATTGAAAATCTGCCCATCAACGCGTGCATCCGGCCATCTCAAAGACTGGAGGTAGAGCTGAGCAACATCATCAATGTGGATGTTTGGGCGCTTCTGCTCGCCGCCCATCAACGTGATCTTCCTGCGGTTGAACGCGTGATTGGTCAGGATGTTCACCGTCAAGTCCAGTCTCAAACGGGGCGAATACCCACACACCGTCGCGGGGCGAAGGATCAGGGTCACAAACCCGGGTTCGCGTCCTGCCAGCAGTACATCTTCACACATCGCCTTGTATTTTGAGTAGTCTGTCAGCGGTTCTAGAGGCAGGTTTTCGGTTACCTGGTCTTCCGCTTTGACGCCGTAGACGCTGGAAGACGAGGCGTAGACGAACCGACGCACACCTTGCCTCTTGCATACCTCCACTAATGCTGGAAAGGCATCATAGTTGATCGAACGTCCCAGTTCGGGATCCAGGTCAAAGCTGGGGTCGTTGGAAATGCACGCCAGATGGATGACCGCGTCACAGCCCGCGACAACCCGTTCTAAGAGGGTGCGATTGCGGATATCTCCCTTGATTTGTTCGAGACACGGATGGCCCTTGACAGCGTCCAGTACGTGCTCCCCATAGATGTAGAGATCGAGGGCTCTCACCCGATACCCCTCGTGTAGCAACTTGGGAACCAGGACCGCACCAACGTAGCCGGCGCCGCCCGTCACCAATACTGTGCGAATCTTATTCATTCTTCGTCACTTCAGGAGAGAAATAATGTGTTTCGCCAGGGGGACCCGGCTCACCGGGACCCGATTCCCCAGTTCGGTGACCATCTGCGCACCAGCCACGTTCCCTATGAATCCCACCACGTCCCAGGCCTCATCCTGGGCCACGAGGAGCGATGTAAGTGCGAGGACAGCATCTCCCGCACCAACCCGATCAGCGACCCGTGTCGCAAATGAGGGAACTTCCGTAAATCCACGATTCTCCTCGTAGTGCAGGCTTCCAGATTTTCCAAGCGTCACCGTGAATCGGCTGCAATCGATCCGCTGCGCAACTTCAGTCAGCAGATCCTTGTAATCGCCCTCGCGCATTCGGGTCTCCATTGCGACTTCGTGATGTGCCAAGCAAACGTAGTCGGCGCGGCCGTACTTGGAAATCGGATTAAATCCTCGATTCCCCGCGTTCGACTGTGCATTCACAGCCAAAAAACGCGTACTTTCACAAAGTGCCGAAATAGAAGAGGGGGTAAGCATTCCGTGACCGTAATCTGTTACAACGACAACATCGTAGTTCTTCAATTGCGCTTCGAACGCGTCCAGAAGCTTGGCCTCATCCTCGGCTTCGAGCGATTTGTCTTTCATCACATACAGCTCAAACAGTTTATTCTGAGTATATGCGTCCACGAATCTCCGTTTATGGATCGTGGGTGACCTGTGTTTCGTGAGGAGCGTTGCTTCTACGTTAGGCAAGAGGGTCCCGCGGACAAACGCTTCGCGACGTTCTATCTCTCCTAAACAGGTAATGAGACCCACGCGTTCGCAGAACCCCGCCAGATGATTTGCCACTGCCAGGCTCCCGCCCGCGAATGCCTCAGTGGAAGTGTACTTGCCGGCAAGCACCGGATCTTTCGTCGACTTTCCGATCACATCGCAAGAGACATACTCATCGATGATTGCCTCTCCGACGACCAGAACCTTCAATGATCGGAGCCTGTCCAGGCTCTCGATGATATCCTTGGAGGAGTATCTGGCTCTGAAGGAGTCAAGCCAGGCCTCTGTCTTTGTAGGAAAAGTGCGAATGTGGCTATTCAATAGCGAAGAAGAACTGAAGACAACGCCATTCGTGTACTGGATCTGAGCGCCGACCTCCTCTGCTGCTTTGATCTCAGGATGCAAGTTGCTCTCGGCGTCAACTTGATTGCTGAGATACTCACTGCCTTTGCAGAAGACATTGGGACTCAGTAGACGAATCGTATCTACAGCTGTTGGCTGAGGATTGATGGCGACGAAATCCACAACCTCGAGAGCCGCTACCGCTTCCGCACGAAGGGATTGTGGGAACGCAGGTCGATGGACGCCCTTGTTCACAAATCGGTCCGGTGTGATTGTCACGAGTAGAACGTCTCCGAATTTTTTGGCCTCCTCGAAGTGACGGATGTGTCCAATATGCATCAAGTCGAAGACACCGTGGCACATCACGATCCTTGATCCGTCAGTCTTGAGTTGCGTCACCTTCTTACTCAGTTCATCAAGCGTTAAGACATTACCTCGTCTGGTATCCACAGTTTTCCCTTCAAACAGGTTCGAAGTTCTGCATTAACCCTGTCAAGCTTAGGCACGAAGTTTTTCAGCATCGTTGGGGACATTTTCAGACGATCTGCTCGAAAGAAGCCGAATAAATGTGGATTCGTCGCTTTCGAGGGTGTGAATACGAGCCGACTATAGGGGATGTTGGAAGGCTGGGAATGGCGTTCACCGGAGGGCCTACGCGGGCGGGATGGCAGGTTCGAGGGATGGGGCGGGGTTTAACTCCGGCAGCCTTGATGGGAAGAGTCAGCAATTCGTATACCTACTGAGGCCCGTGAATCAGATCCCATTAATAGGCAATAAAAACAGTATGTTAAGAAATACAGCCAACTCAATTGAATATGAATCTTTGGGCGGGATACGGAAAAAGTTTCCGGATTGTCCAATCAAGTGGTTTCGCTACGGAATTCTACGCTTGGAATCTACCAGAGGAGGTCAGGGCTATTCTAGGACGCGTTTATAGAGATCGAAGTAGGATTTGGCGATTTGCCTCCAGGACCGGTTTTCGGCCTCGCCGCGGGCACGCCTACCCGTGTTGATCCTGAGTTTATCGTTTTCTATCAATGTATAGAGTCTATCTGCCAGGGTCTGGGGATCGACGGGGGGAACCAGGAAACCTGTCTGACCTTCCTCGATCAGATCTTCGCTGCCGGGAATACGCGTGGCAAGCACCGGCAGCCCTGAGGCCATTGCCTCCAAGACGGCGTTCGGCATGCCTTCCACGATGGATGGGAGGATGAAGAGATCTGCGTCCCGGTAGACGTCAGGCATTTCAGCTCCCGGGACTGCACCCCTGAAACTGATTCGATCGGCGAGGCCTCTTTTCACGGCCGCGTCGACCAAGCTGTTTCGAAGAGATCCGTCTCCGACGACCTGAAGGGTGAAGGGTCTGTTTGTCCGAGTGCCAACGATCCGGAGAGCTTCGAAGAGGTCGGTAAGCCCCTTGTAGGATTCCAGCCGACCGACAAAGAGGAGACGCAGGGGGCGGTCCGAGTGGGCAGAAGGACCTGGTGTGAACCAGGTTGTGTCGACGCCATTGGGGATGACATCAACGTCTATGCCAGGGTCGACACGAAGGGCGATTTGTTTCAAGCCCTGGCTGTTCGCGACAAGGGCATCAGCGTGTCGCCAGATGATCTTACTTATGGCCCGGAGGGGACCTGAGATGCCGTTGGAATCACGCCCCTTGCCGTTGTGGACGTCTCGACCCCGGAACGAGACAACGTATGGGAAACCAGTCAGCCGTTTGAGCGCATATCCTATGGCCCCCGACGGAACGCCGAAAAATGCGTGGACCAGGTCACTTTCCGATCGGAAGCAACGTGGAAAGGCCTTCCAGAACGCACTCGTCAGGTAGGAGGCAATCTCGTGGGGATGTGATTCGCTTGCCTCCCTCCGCCAGGCGGGCACTCGAATGACCGAGTAACCGTCCACGACCTCCATCCGGGGGAGGCCGTTGTAGGCGGTCGTCATCACGGTAACCCCTGTGCCCAGCACAGCCAATTCACGGGCGATGTTGGAGGTGGCACCCGCAGCACCTCCCCCAACAGGCGGGAATTCGTGATTGAGCATCAGAATTCTCATTGTACGTGCACCGAAGCTAAGGCAGCTGCGTTTGGAGGAGTTGGCGAGTCATAATAGAGTCGTCCTCCTCCGCTGATTCGACACCGTGGGCTTTGAGCCAGTATTCGACCATGGGTATCTGCCATTCGGAGTCTACATCGAGTCCTCCCCACTGTTTCAGTGGAAAGATCCGGTGTCCCATCCACTTTTGGGGGAGGAGGCCATCACGGTGATTCTCAAGACAGTAGGGGCGGACGATAGATACGCCCATGTCCGCAAAGTATACGTCTCCCTGGGAATTTCGGTCGCAGTTGAGTTTCGAGGGATCCCCGATGGACTCAAAGGGCACGAATGGATGGAGCAGGCCATCCTCCCCAAGCTTCCTTGCGCGGAGGGGGCTCCACATGTTGTAGCAAGAAACAGAGACCGCGGAGTCTATCTCGGAATTGACTCGAAGGGCCTCGACACCCTCGTCAATCAGCTCCCCTGTTATGGTCGGGGCATTGCAGAAAAGGAGGACCATCAGTTCGACGGTTTCACAAGAATCACGAAGAATGTGATGGTAGCCGTGGGTGTAGGCATCTTCCGAAAGCGCGTCTTTTGTGCAAAGCTGCGGGGGCCGGTGGATGATCTGAGCTCCGTAGCTTCGGCTGATCTGCTTGATTCTTTCAGAGTCGGTAGACACGTAAACGCGGTCTACATAGTGGGCGTCCTGCGCCGCGAGGAGCGGATAGGCCATAAGCGGCCGCCCAAGGACCGGATACACGTTCTTCCCTGGGAATCCTATGCTTCCCTCTCTGCCGAGTAGCAAAGCCGCGATCATTGATATCCCCTTTTGGTTCCGGAGTTTGGCATTGAAACCACACCTTGCTTGCTGTGTTCGGAGCGTAGATCATAGATCTCAATGGTTTTTGAAGCTGAAATCTGATTCAGATCATCGCGGAATTTCTTTGCTTGCTTTCCACCTACCTCAGAGAAGGCAAATTGCTTTTCAGAGATGGGATTGAAAATTCGTACAACCGGTCGATAACTGGCCCGGGTTCGATTGAGATAGGCCAATAGGTCTGGCCGAATTTTTAGAGCGCGCTGATAGCGTTTTATGTCCAGAGCATCGAAATCGCCTTCAGGTGGCATACCGTCTTCCTCTCCGGGATAAAAGTCCACCACCTCATCGGCATCTTCAGCTAGCGTAGAAAGATAGAAATACCAGATGGGCCAGACACTTCCAGGAAGAAAAGAGATACGGCCTCCGTTCTTTTCTATATAGTTGAGCCACGCGTGGGTTGCCTCTCTGTAAGTTGACTTTAAAGGCAACAGTTCTTTGAGGTTGTATAGGCCGTTCGACAAGACAAAGACGCAAGTCAATGGAAAGACGAGGCGATACATACCTGGAAGCCTTTCCGTGTGTGTCACGATCCGCAAGAGACCTACTGCTGCCAGGATGGACAATGCCGGGCTTGTAACTGCGAAGGTTCTATAAAGGGGAGGTAGCCCGCACGATAGTATGCACCATGGAAGTGCGGGCACGAGAAGGAGACTGATAATGAATCTGTGCTCGAAACTATGACGGAATCGGTAAGCCCCTAATATCAGTGCGAACGTTATTGCGGCAATGAGCAAGAGACCTTCAGACAAATAGAGTTTCTCTAGAAAGGCATATGCGCCTTCGAGTGAGAAACGTAGGTGTCGGGATAGTTGGCTTCTGTACGAATACTGCTCAAAATAAGTAAGCTGACCTGAGGGAAGACGATCGAGAAGTCGTAGTAGACGTGCTGGCAATTCGAAGAGGAGGAGGGGCAGCACCAAGCCCATCGCTAGAATACTGAGTCTCTTGAGTTGTATTACATATCTTCTTCTGACAGCAAGTACATCACACAGGAGCAAGAGAGGAGGGAATATGAACAGGTTGAAGTGACAGGTGAACGCATACCCCAACGATAGGCCGGCGGCAAAGAGATGCCTATTTTTCGGAACAGACGAACGATACTGGATGTACCAGATGTAAATTGCAAGAACAGCGAAAAAGATAGAATTGGCCTGTGCGTACCCTGCTCTCGAGTATCCAACGTGGAACGGAGAAACCGCCAGGATCAGGCCTGCTAGAAGCCCAACGCGACTCCCAAACATTTTGGTCGCCAGCCTGGAAACCAGATAAACCGTTAAGACCCCAAGGGTTGCTGAGACAGCAAAACCCGAATAGTCGTGTGGACCAAGTAGAAAGAAGCTCAACAGTATGAGCAGGGTGTGTCCGGGTTTGAAGGATGTAATGGGGACTGTTCCACGCTCCCTTAAGTAATCTTTCAGTTCCGGCCTGGGGCCACTTGTTGTTGTCACCCCTTCCCACGCGAACTCTAAAGTGTTATAGAGCGTCTTGGCTTCCAGAAGATACCAGGCTTCATCGTAGTCAAAGATCCCTCTTTCGTCCAGGTTGTAGAACCTGACGCACGCAGCCAGAACCAGCAACGCGGCAAGGAGGTATCTGGACCATTTGGCTCCAGCGATCGGAGAACCGTGAATTTCTGAAGATTCGTGCGTTGATTCCATCTTCAAGTTTTTAACGCCCCTATGATGAGCGAACCGGCAATCTCCCGTAGTAGCGGTAGTCGCTCCAATTTCATACCAAGGCTCGCAAAAGGAGAGATGAGAAACTTCGGTAGAAGGGGATGGAGAAAGTCGTAGGGAGAGACTCTGATGTCGTCAAACCCGATTCGTTGAAGCATCTTGAATAGCGGCCACCTGAAAAAAGCCGTCTCGTCGGGAGAGTCTCCAGACAGTCTCTTGATCCACGGGATGTTCTTTTGAATGAAGATGTGAGGATTAAACATGTTTGGCTCTGAAAATGCGATTCTACCCCCAGGTCGAAGTACCCGATAAATTTCGTCGAGCGCGATGTCGGTATGGACGTGATGCAGTACGGAGCTTCCCACCACGGCATCGAAGGTCTCGTTTGAAAAATCGAGCGCTTCTGCATTGCCGATCTGGAGCGAAACGTTCTGGGGTAGTTCCTTGGTCTCTGCCTTGATCAGAAGATCAGGAGAAAGATCGAGGGCGATGATTCTCGCGCCAGTTTTGGCCAGGAATTTCGTCAGGCATCCCGTGCCGCATCCCAATTCCAGGACCCTCTTGTTCGGGTTGATGTCGGCGTGGTGGACCAGAAGGGCTGATCTTCGCTGCAATCGAGCGGGTCCAGTGGGCAGGTCCCAACCCCAAATTTCATCCGCACGGTCAGCGATGGCTTCGCCGTGTCGAATTTCCCCTGAGTACCTGGCAGGCCGACGAGGGCCTGAGATGTCCATGGTTGCGTTAGACAAATTTCAACTTCCTCATAGCCACGCCACACATCTTGAGCAACAGCCAGCCGTGGCTGAATCGGCTGATATTGGTCCTACCGTAGGTCCGCTCCTTGTAGCGGATTGGAACTTCGGTGATTTTCAAATGCTGCTTCGCCGCTCCGAACAAAAGATCGAAGTCTCCAAAGGGATCGAAGTCTCCAAAAAAGGCCCTGTCTCTGGCGATCTTCTCATAATCCCTCTTGAACAGCACCTTCGTACCACATAGAGTGTCTCTCAGGCGCTGGTCCAACAGCCACGTAAAAGCTGCGCCGAAAAACCTGTTTCCGAGCAAATTGAGGAATCGCATCGCCTGTTTTTCCATCTGGTAGACGAGCCGAGTGCCGTTGATGAATTCCCCTTTGCCTTCCAGTAGTGCGTTAAAGAACTTTGGAAGATCCTCCGGCTGTACGGTGAGATCGGCGTCCAGGATCATCAACACATCTCCGGAGGCAGCTGCAAAACCTTTTCGAACCGCATCACCCTTGCCAACACCGTCACCCTGATGAATCAGTTTGATGTCTTTTTCGGGGTACTTCGACGCGACTTTGTTGATCTCTTCAGGCGTCCCGTCCTGGGAGTTTCCATCTACGAAAATGAGCTCGGTGTGGGCTCCCATGGTCGGAGTACGCCTGACGGCGTCGTGTATATTTCCTCGCTCGTTTCGGCAGGGGATAAGAACAGTGCACGTGAACTCGTCTGGATTTTGGAGCCATCCTCGCTCCTTCGACACCAACATCGTGACAAGACAGAGTTTTCTGAGACCCGGCAATTTCGCAAGGAACCGGTTGAATAGCGTCGTGAAAGGGGGAATTCGCTTTGGGAGGAGGAGGCGATGTGACTTTCTCACAACCTCATAGTCGTTCAGATAGAGCAGATTCTCAATGTCACTCAGGGGTAGCCAGTTTTGGTAGCGCAGGGGCATTTTGAGACCCACGAATTCCGCCAGACGCACGATCGGTTCCCACAGATGGTTGTAGTAGTCGATAATGATTCGGGTTTCGGGACGTGTAACTTGGCGCAGTCGCTGGAAGAAGAGTTGAATATCGTCCAAATCTCCGAGGAGGCCGGAGATGATCACGTAGTCGAACGTCTCGGCCGGCAGGAGCGACCCCGCATCCATTTCCAGGAATTCGAGGTGGGGATACCTTGAACTGGCAACTTCCAGCATCCGTGGGCTGAAGTCGATTCCGACACCCCGACGGGGCTTCATGGCTGCCAAGAGATCACCGGTCGCGCAACCGATCTCAAGAACGGACGCACCCTCTGGAACGACGAACCGGTATGCCTTTTCCATTTCCGAGTGGTAATACGCGTTGCGCCGCCGGAACGCGTCGCGTCGTTCGGCCAGTTCATCGTAGCGAGCGATTCGCCCGGCTGGATCCTTTGAAGGGTAGGGATACGGAAATTCGGATGGATGGATAGCTTTGATTTCAGACCGAATGGCGGGACTCATAGGGCAGCTCCGTGTTCACTTCATCAACTACGGTGAGCGGATGGTTTTCTGACTTGCACAGCTGGTAGAATGTGAGACGGGTCTTCAAGACTTCTGGGAAGAGCGGAAAAACGACCGTTGTGGGATGGCGCGACCATCTAAGGGGCTTGAGTTCGTGTGGGATATAGACTTACGTCTGCTATTTCTTATATCGGCCGGCTTCCTAAAACGTTTAGTTCTGACAATGCTCTAAGGTGGTTATATTGCAAGATTTATGCCACATTTTGTACATCAGAACGAAATGGGAGCTGAGTCTGTGGCCAGGCGGGGTCAGGGGGACGACGGATGGGGACAGCAAGGAGACGCTGGGGCGATTTCAGGAAGATTTTTCCACCTCAGGAAAATTCTGATGAAAACGCGAGGGGACCGGCACGCGTTGGCATGCAGGACAGGAACGCACGCCTAAGGCATTTC
Organism: Candidatus Latescibacterota bacterium; assembly: GCA_965248435.1. Taxonomy (GTDB): domain Bacteria; phylum Latescibacterota; class UBA2968; order UBA2968; genus CBDFJH01. The sequence continues at coordinate 1,738,205 of OZ252100.1, read as the reverse complement.
CCCCTTGCGGAGGATCTGGGGTCTTTCTAGAATAGATAGGTAGTGCTAGAGAGGGGCCACAAGCCTTCTTGAGCGGCATGTAGGAGGATGAGGCCTCAAGGCTGGTCAATCGCTCTGAAGGAGCTGGACGACTTCATCGGCCGATTCGAACTGAAATCCTTTGTTCAGCAATCTTGGCACTAAACCGACAGCTTCCGACTGAATCGGAGCCGCGACGTTACGCTGACCTGGCACTTCTGGGGCTTGACTTCTAGGAAGTGGATACCCATATCCAGACAAATCAACATTCAGCAGTTTAGACAACTTTTCATTACTCTCCGAGTACCTGTCATATATTCTCTGAATTTGAGTATCGTTCAATTCTACCTTCTTGCGCAACCTAAGCACTTGGTCAAATTTGTAACACATTCTATGCGTGATTGGTTTGTAGGCTTTATAGATCACTTTGTGTTTAAGCCTGGAGTAGAAGGATGGCTGGGATTCGTAGGGATCCCTTCTGAAGGTGTAACTAGATTCCCCATTGTCAGACCTTAGAAAGTGATTCAGCATTCTCTTCAGTCCCAAACCGTAACGGCTCAAGGATGGGTTGACAACGTCTGGATTTATCTTTGTAGATTGCACACCCAAGAATGAAAAGATCTGGTCTGCAACATCCTGCGGAGAACCCTTCAAGTCCTCATAGAGGCAGACTAAAACTCTCTCTTTACCGAATACTTCGTGTAGGTACGAGATTAACGGATACCAGTCAATGTGGTGGCTTTCCATGTATGGATTAGAAATGAAACATTCGATGAAATCGTGCAGCGATAACAATCCGCCTGATTTCACATACTGAGAGTAATGACTTAAGAGCCATGTTTTCTGATTTCTGACGAAGGTTATAACCTTAACGCCTGGAAACGTATCGTTTATCCTATCAATCACACTCTTACGGTCAAACCTGCGCTGATACGAAAATGTGAATGACTCGAACATGATTCCATTTACTGTTTCATCGCTAAACAAATTACTACAAGTTTTTGAAATGGAATCGTTTGCGAGTTTTTGGCTGAACTCCAATCCATCAGGAAGTATCAGGCTTCTCAGGAGAGAGCGTTCCAGATCAACATTGTTCGCGGCTTGAATGCAGTGAATGCCAGGATTGTAGGGATAGACGTTGTTTTCGAGAAAGGTCGTCGCACACTTTTGGAATCCGATCTGCAGAAAGTCAAGATTCATTGCGTTTCCTCTTTCGGATCTTCATTGCGTTTGTGAAGGCGATCAGATTTCATCGCGATTCCACGTCACTTGATGAGAAATGCGCCACCCGTCGGCATTTCAAGAAATAGGTTATAAGTCTTGTCACGAAGGAACTCTTCAAGGGCCGCTTTCGCCCCAGGAAATTGGGTGAGGCCATAATCGTCCAAACAGATGACGCCGCCGTCTACCAACCTGGGATAGAAGAATTTAAGGGAATCGACATAGGGTTGGTAGAGGTCTACATCGAGATGTACAAACGAGAATGTCTTCTCACGAACCTCTGAAAATCTATCCGGGATCCAGCCCTTGTAGAGAGTCACGAATTCGAATTCAGAGAGGTTCTTGGAGACTTCCTCCTCCGTCGAATCGAACCATTTCCTCTGCGCTTCCATTCCCACCCGAGTAAGTTTCCGCCTTTCGTTTCCATCATCCGAGGACAGATCTGACAATCCCTCGAACGAATCGAAGATGTGGAACTCACCTTCGAATTCGTTCTCTTCGAGAATACTCGCGATCAGGTAGGCAGATTGTCCTTTCCAGCAGCCACACTCTGCAAAGTCACCTTTGTTGGAAATGGCGTGCTGGGCCATTTGATGTAGGATGTAATGTCGGCATTGCTTGGAGAAATTGTCAGACCACTCCATGCCGGTGCGCTCGAGAGATTTACTGTAGGCTTCACGTATTTTGTTCTTGTTGTAGTAGGAGGAGAGAATGAACTTATCGAAGACCTCCCAGTCTTTTGATCCATTTTTGCGTGCTACGTGTAAATCGTATCCGAGAGTACCGAACACACCGGCGATTGTATTTTTGAGAAGTGTTTTCATTTGACAACCGGATAAAAGGGGTGTAGGTTGATCATTTCGTTGAGCGCATCATCTCGAGCAGCCCTTCTTCAAATTTCATCCTGGGCTCCCATCCGAGTTGCTCTTGTATCAATTTACACTTCGCGAAAATCTTTGCTTCTGGAACCGCGTGCAGTCCACATTGACTGAGAAGCTCAGTTTTGGATCTTCTTTGAATCTTGCTGGAAGAACGGCGGCTAGGTGGTATAAAATGTCGAAATCCTGTTTGGGCGAATCAGATGAGCGAACATCATCATCTAGACACACTAACGCGACTGGCTGGCTTCGGAGTGCGTCAAGAAGATGCCGGCCCAGGAATCCTCTAGCCCCTGTTACGCCTACTCTCATTCCCTTCGGCAGCTGTGTAGGCTTCATTCAGGCCGTGCCCTGCAGAAAAAGACGCCTCACTCTTCGAAGGGCTGTAAATCCTTTATCGCTAACGACCGCTCGAAGGAAAATAGGCGCTATGGTAGGCATTTTGTAGAATAGCATCGACGGATGCTGAGAGATGCCGTGCTTCAACCAATTCAGAGATTCTTTCACCTGTCCAGTGTCCTTGGCGACTGTGGCGTACCGAAGGCAGGCGTGAGCTTCTACTTTTCCTCTGTCCACGGAACGGTTTGCCTTTCCCAAGACGGCCACCATCGCCTCCCTTGCACGCTGAAAGGCTACCGAAGGGTCCGCAGTAGAGCGTTGCCCGTGCCTCCTTATCTGAACGAGAAATTCAGGGAGGATAGCTGCCGGGGAGCCAGATGCCATTTCTATCCATAGTGCATAGTCCTGGGCGAAGCTGAATGCTGGATTGTATCCGCCACACTCAAGTGCCTTCAATCGATTGAGCAACACCGATGAATGCGCAAACGGGTTGTCCAACAGGATTTGCTTTGAAAGTTGATCAGGCTTACAGGGAGGTCTTCGCTTGGAAACTATCGTCCCACGGAAGTCTATGATTTCGTACCAAGTCCCTATAAGTGCGATCTCGGGATGTTTGGTTGCGAAATCCATCTGGATCTGCAGCCGATCAGGATGCGATATGTCATCCGCGTCTGTGCGTGCGACATAGGGCGTGTTCGAAAGTGCCAACCCACGGTTTAGCGCTGCAGTCTGGCCAATATCTCTTTCTAATGCGATAAGTCCGATCCGGGGATCTCGATAACTTCGAATGATCTCCCGGGTACGGTCAGACGAGGCATTGTCGAGGATCAGGAATTTGAAGTCGCCGAACGTCTGATTCAGAATGCTCGACACTGTCTCTTCCACAAAGGATTCACCGTTCCTCACGGTCATCAGAATCGTAACGGGCACAACACTCATTGAACGCAGACCTCCGTGTTGATGGATCGGATGTATCGTTCTAACGCGTCTTCCCAGGGCGGAAGAGGGTTGAGTCCCAAGAACCGAACGTTAAGGCTGTCAAGAATCTCACAGTCGGGCACATCGGCATTGCGAGGAAAGTGGCGTGAATCGACTTCTTCCACCTCGGTCGTGAGTCCGAAGCATTCGAAGATGTGCTTGACGTATTCAGCCCGCGAACATCCGCCCGAATTCGCCAGGTGATACGTCCCGTACTCCTTCGTCTCCAGAAGGGTCTCGATTCCCATCGCCAGATCGGCACAGTAAGTTGGTGATCCGTGTTTGTCTGATGCGCTTTGAACACAGTTGCTTCCCAGGGCTTCCTCGTATCGTCTGGCCACAAAATTCTTCGGGTGGCGAGTACTGCCCCCAAAGAGCCATCCGGGGCGTAGAACGAAATGGCGTTCGCAGAGATTCCTAACGAAGTCATCTCCTGCGTGTTTTGACCGAGCATACACCGTCTTCAGCGTGACGGTGTCATATTCCGTATAGGCCCTGTAATCATCTCCGAAGAGACCACAAGTGCTGATCTGCACCAAGGTGATCCCGTGACGCTGGCAAGCCAGCGCAAGTCCTCTTGCTGACCAAGCATTTACTTGAAACGCCCTATCAGGATCCTTTTCGCACGCGTCGACGTGAAGCGCGGCAGTGTGAATGAGCACATCTGGTCTGGCATCCTCCAGTGTGCTGTTCACGTCATCAGCGTTTGTGACATCCAGGTCTGTGCGAGAGAGTGGAAGTGGTTCGTACTGGTCTCCGCTGGCGAAATGCCGCGCCAGGTCGGATGCCAGCATCCCAGCACCTCCTGTTATCAGTATTCTCTTCACTTTCGTCACATCGGTCACCGATTTTTGAGTGCCCAGTCGTATGGAATCTCGGTAGAGAAGGGGTCGATTCGAATCATCTCTTGCGAGTCGTGCGGTTCCGTTGCACAGTTGGCCAGGAAGGCCGGTCTTACGCCATATGTCTTGTACCCGTTCGTGATACCGGGAGGAATCTTGACCAGACAGTAGTTATCCTCGCCGATGAAGAGTTCCATCAATTCCCCTTTCGTAGGCGAGTTATCCCTCGAATCGAACAGAACGAGTTTGATCATCCCCGATACGACGGCATAGTTTTGGGTCTGGCGTGTATGGCGGTGCCATCCCTTGATAGTTCCTGGATAGGCCACCGAAAAGTATATTTCTCCAAACTTCTCGTAGTGGTCGGAATCAGCGCGGAGCATGTGCATGATCTTGCCGCGCTCGTCCGGAATCTGTCGAAGCGGGACGATCAGAACCCCTTCAATCATGTGCCAGTACCTCCGGTTCACCTTTCCAGAACAGATCGGTATTGAGATAGTCTGATGCCATCAGGTATTGAAGTTGATCCAGGCGAGAGAATCTCCTGTCTCTAAAGAGATCCAAATCTATTTCTCGAAGGGCCTGATACAGCTCTTCAATCCCATCGGACAGCGTCCACTTCGGCCGAAATCCAGGAAGCCTATCTTTGATCTTCTGAAAGGAGACACGGTAACTTCTGGAATCTCCTTGGTTCTCCCCCGTGAATTCCACCTGGCTGGGAATGGTTTCTCGAATCGTTTTCACGATGTCACGAACCTGGAAGTTTTCGGAATCCTGTCCGACATTGAAGGCTTCAGCGTGGATGGCCTCTTTTGGAGCCTCAAGGGCTGCGACGCAGGCACAGCAAATGTCCTCCACGTGAATGAGTGGGCGCCAGGGACTGCCGTCGCTTTTGACCTGGAGGTTTCCAGTTGCCAGAGCCCATCCTACAAGGTTGTTCACGACGAGATCGAAGCGGAACCTGGGGGAGACCCCGTATGCCGTTGCATTGCGTAGAAATACAGGTGAAAAGTGCTCATTCGCCAGGGAGCATAGTCCTCCTTCGGCACGGATCTTGGATTCCGCGTAGGCCGAAACTGGATTGAGCGGAGCACCTTCTGTAAGCGGGGCGCTTCCGTTTGCAGCGCCGTATATGCTGCAGGACGAGGAGAGAATGAACCGGGATATGTTCGCTTCTCGCGCCTTCTGGGCCAGCTGGACTGTGGCGAGATGGTTGATTTCATCAGTCAGAGCGGGGCTCAGCTCACCCATCGGATCGTTCGAGAGCGCCGCAAGGTGGATTATGGCGTCGATCCCTCTCAGGTCCTCAACCTCTACGGACCGGAGGTCCTTCTGAAGTTCCCGGTCTGGGAACTGCATATCTTCCGAAATGTAGCAGTCCGCAAAATAGCCTGTGTCGAGGCCTACGACCGTGTACCCGCAGCGGTGCAAGACTCGCGTCAAAACACTGCCGATGTAACCCAGATGACCTGTCACGAGAATATTCATTTCAGACTCCTGCACAATTCAAGCGATCACGCTTCACCCATCAACAAGCCTCAACGGTCATCCTCCCAGACTTCCCAGGGGGCATCTCCCTGATCCCACAATTGATTCAGCTTCAGGTAATCACGATGGGTGTCCATGCAATGCCAGAACCCATCATGGGGAAACATCGAGAGTTGATTTGCTTCGGCGAGCGGAGGGAGGCTTTGTTCCAGCATCCCGGTCTGCCCCTCGAAGGTGTCAAACACACCGGGCTCGAGGACAAAAAATCCGGCGTTGATCCGCTCCTGGACGTTCGGCTTTTCCTTGAATTTCGTGACCTGCCCGTTGCCATTCGACTGAACAACGCCGAAACGGGAAGCGTCTCGAACCCCGGTTAGTGTTGCGAGCCGACCCTGGGAGCGATGAAACCGCACCAACCTGCCGATGTCCAGATCTGCAACGCCATCCCCGTAAGTCAGCATGAACGGCTCACTTCCGATGTGGTGCCGAACGCGATTGATTCGTTCCGTGGTTAGCGCTTCAGCACCGGTATCCGCCAGTGTGACGTTCCAGTCCTCTTCGTCATGATTGCCGTGAAACATGATTCCTTTTCGAAATCCCAGGTTGATCGTAAAATCCTTGTTCATCGTGTGGTAGTTCAGAAAGTATTCCTTGATAACCTCTCCCTTGTAACCCAGGCAGAGTATGAAGTCATTGAACCCATAGTGCGCATAGAGTTTCATGATGTGCCACAAGACCGGGCGACCGCCGATCTCCACCATAGGCTTTGGACGGTACCCCGTCTCTTCACGCAGACGTGTGCCCTTACCACCACAAAGAATAACGACCTTCATAGAAACACCGCCTTCTATCTGTTACAGTTTCCGTGCGACCCAGCACTGATTGATCATCCAATGTCGGAGAGACTGGCCAAGCCTGTTGAACCGCGCGAGAAGGGGCCACAGGAAGCGCAGCTGAAATGGAAAGAGGTGGAGTCCTTCATCCACAACGATTTCCGTACCGAATTCAGTTAGTACTTTTCGTACTTGGTGACGCGTAAGCCAGTTTTCAATGCCCGCGAATTTTCGGAATCCCAGGGTCTCGGCAATATAGATGGACCATCGCCAGGCATGATTGGGCGTGCTTAGAACAAGGACCCCTCCTCGACGAAGGACTCGGACCATTTCTCGTATCGCTTGAGAAGGTTCCAGTGTGTGCTCTATGCACTCGGAGGAGATAACAAGGGAAAAGGAGTTGTCCCTGAACGGTAGTTTGAGCGAGTTTCCTTGAATGCAATTAGACATTTCACATTTCACTTTAGAGAGCAGCTTTCCAGCAATGTCTAGAGGAACCGGAGTGCCTCCGCGTTCCATCACCAGCTGCGAAAAGTGTCCCACTCCGCAGCCGACATCGAGTGCCACTTCTCCGTGCAACTTGAACAGGTCAAGCTGTTTGGCGAACCAGACCTGCCGCGCGGCCAGATCGAATGGATTCAACCAAGAGTTGTAGTCTTCAGCGATGGAGTCGAAGTAATCTACAGTCTTCTTCATAGCGGGATCGCGCTGACGAATCTGCCGGATCATCTAGAGACCTACCTACACGACTGTGTATCGTGGATTTTCCGAAAGGGTCGAGAGACGAATGAGATGGGAATTTTTCCCCGCATACTCACTGAGGAAGGCCCTGTACCATTCGACTGTTCGAGATAAAATGTGTGACAGGGTTCAAACCTCTGGGCAAATTGGAGAACGGCGGTGGTGGGATGGCGTGACCATTTAAGGGGCATGGATCAGGGTGGATACAGACCTGTGCCTGCTATTTCTTATATCGGCCTGTTTTCTAGAACGTTTAGCTTACGCAAGGTGGTTATAATGCAAGATTTATGCCATATTTCATACACGGGAGCCAGTTGGGGATCGGGTCCGCAGCTAGCGGCTAAAGCGGATCGGGGATGCCTTGTTCTGCAGAGATGTATGGCAATTCTGGGAAATTTTTTCCCCATTTCACCGATTTATGTGCAAAAGGGGTTTCACGGATTCGGAACGAATCTTGATTGGGAGCGTTCGGATGCAGCCAGGCTTGTAGGGGCAATTTCAGCGAGATGGTGAGGCACTTTGTTTGGTGGGAACGTAGGCTGAGCTCATAGGCTCGAAAGAAGCAAGCAGACTCTGTGCAGAGAGGATCCTTCGAATCGCACTCGGCTTGGGATGAACGGGATCGAAGAAATCGGACTCCGTGCACTCACAAAGGTTTGGATCGAAGGAGCCCAAAAGAGGGATGTGGTGAGCGGCGGCCAACGTTCGGTAATATGTCTCAACATCCTTGACAATGGGGTAATCCTGTGAAAGGGTCTGGTAAGCCTTGGGGTGGTAAGGAGGCAGAAGGAAAACAGGCCTTACACCATCGCGCCTAAGCAGATCAAGAAAAGCTTGGAGGAATATCTTTAGGTCCGGATCCAGCCGATCGAAATTCGCCATTGAATAGGGCGGGTACCACTTCGCGTATCCTGATGCCCTCTTTGCCACCTCCTCGATCGTCCTGGAACGATGGCTCAGCGGATACACCAGGCTGCCGTCGAACCGTTTCAAGGGTCCTGTTGAGGTTTGACGATCCGTAGCGTAGAAGTCTGATTCGGGGACCTTTCCGATCAAGCCAAAAAGGCGCTCGAGAGATTGCCCCTCGTAACCTTGGAACACCGTCCAATAGGTGAAGAGGTCTCCGAGAGAGTGCTGAAAGTAGCTAGGAGAGAATAATTCCAAATGCCTTTCTGAGAAGACCAGTTCCATGAGGTAACTCGGAGTGGGGAATTCCTGAATACCTCTCTCAAGCGGAACGCCGATTAGTTTTGTCGCTTCTTCCACTGAGGGGCCAATTGCCTTCCACCGAGTTTGCCCGTGGTGTCGATTGAGGAACCATGGCTCAAGTCCTATCAGCAGCACTTTAGGAAGCAGGTCGTTTCTCCGATAGAAATAGTAGATACCCACAAGGTCCTCCAGGCTGGCCCCAGTGACGGAGCTGTTGAAGAAGGACAGGGTTCCCACGTGAGATGCCTGTATTTGTAAAGATCGACTCGAGCCGACAGCGACGATTTCCTTCCTCTCCTCAATCAGCTCCACATAGTGCTTCTGCAGGCTTCGCTCGTCATAGTTTCCTACATTTGCGACATTCCAATTCTCGGCAAGCAACTTCGCTATATCTACCGCATGAGAGGGCCTAAATAGGTTTCCTGCATCTGCAATATAGTTTATCGAAGTCAGTGTCAACAAATACACGGAGACAAATATCGCAAGATTGCAGATATAGTTAAGAAAGGGTCGAGTATTTGATAGTAGGTTCATCAGAATTGGAAATAGATAAAGGGTGAAGCGGTAAATCGTCCAATAGTGGAGACAATTAACAACGCAGCATAGTAGACAGTCCAACGCGCCCACCTGGGGCTTCGGCTAAGCAGAGTGCCAAGATTCCCACGGAGCCGGATCGCCTCGACTACTTCTACGACGATCACGGCAGCACAGGCGATAAGCAGGTCTCCAAAGTCAATCGGCATGTTCAAGAGCCGATTTCCGAATAGAGATCCGAATTCTAGAGCGAAAATGGCTTGGAAGATGCCTGCCGCATCGGCCAGAGACTCTGATCTAAAGACGATCCATCCAACAAGCACGAGATGAAACGTCATCACCGTTTGGGTAGCGCGGAGGAGGAACGAGTCAGACTCAGAAAAGATCCAGCCACTGATCGAACCTCGGAGAGCTCTGGTCAGCCGAGAGAAAATCAGGAACATTCCGTGCAACATTCCCCAAGCCGCGAATGTCCAGTTCGCGCCGTGCCACAAACCGCTAACTACGAAGACAATCAGAATGTTAAACGTCCACCGGGGAACAGCCACACGACTGCCGCCAAGCGGGAAGTACAAATAGTCACGAAACCATGAAGAAAGGGATATGTGCCATCGCTTCCAGAAGTCTGTGACGGATCGTGCGGCATAGGGACGATCGAAATTTTCCATTAGCCGGTATCCGAGCACCCGAGCCGCACCCACGGCCATGTCTGAATATCCCGAAAAGTCACAATAGATCTGGAAAGCGAACGCATAGGACGCGACAATCAGATGAACGCCGTCGAAAGATGCGGGGTTGCTGTAGACTCCGTCTACGAGGACGGCCAACCGGTCGGCAATTACAACCTTTTTGAACAGCCCCCAAAGCATCAGCCTCAGGCCACTGGAGACCTCGTACGGGTCGAATGATACCTTGCGACGAAATTGCGGTAGCAATCGGGTCGAGCGCTCGATAGGACCGGCAACAAGCTGCGGAAAAAAGGAGACATAGAGGGCGAAAATGCCAAAATGTCTCTCTGCCGGTCTACTCCCTTTGTAAACATCTATCGAGTAGCTCAGTGTCTGAAAGGTATAGAATGAGATGCCAATAGGTAAGAGGACGTCAAAGGCGGGAGCAGAATGGAATATGTTGAATCGGTTTAGCGACTCAGAAATGGAATTGCTGAAAAAGTTAAAGTATTTGAATGCGAAAAGAATCCCAATGTTCACGATCAGGCTGAGAATCAGATACGGCCTTCTCTGACTTCGATGAGCCTTCTTTTCCATGCAAATTGCTGCGAAATAGTCGATGCTCGTAGAGAACAGGATAAGTAGTGCGTACTCCGGTTTCCAGCAGGCGTAGAAGTAGTAGCTTGCAAGAAGGAGAAAGGCCCAACGGTGCTTGGCCGAGATCGAATAGTAGACCGCAACAACTGCTGGGAAGAAAAGCGCGAAATCGAAGGAGTTAAACAGCAAGAGGAATTCTCCATACCGGAAGGGGCAAGTTGTGAGGACTTAGTCCGAGTGCGTCTCACTGCAACAGTTGAGGTTTCCTCTCATACACTTTGATATCTTGACCCCTGGTGTACCACGCCTGTGTTTGTTGTTCGTACGGAATTTTCTTTATGAGGGTGTAGTTGGATTCCAAGTATGCCAATTCACGTTTTGGAATCTCACCATCCAGATTCACACCGTCAAAATCCGTTCGGATAAATATAGCAGGGGGAACCTCGGCGATGCCGCGGTATGATTCATCACTGATTCCCGGCATCCTTCCCCACTCTCTCCATATCCCTTTCCAATAGTAGAGATTGATGAAAGAGTCAGGAATGTACATTTTGACGCTGTCCGTCATTATCGCCGTGGAATCTGGATAGGAGGAGGTCAGCCAGGGGCCAAGCTCGGAAATTGCAGGATCGATGTCGCGCGACGCAAATCGCACTCTGTTTTCCATGAACTCCGGGAGTCTTTCCCCAAGACAAATCAAGAACAATAATGCGCACAAACCCTGGTAGAGTCTGCGCTTGTACCCCCGCTTGACTTTCCAGTTCGCTCGGATAAGGGCATCTGTACCAAGAATGAAGAGGAAGAGAATTGCGGGCAACAAGTAATGATTCGGCCTGTGTTGAATCACGAGGCTCAGAAAGCCTACCAAAGTGACCGGATAGGAAAGAAGCGCCAGTCGACAAAACAGGTCACGAGAATGTGCGTTGTGGTTTTTCGAGCGAAGGTGCATCGTCTCAAGCACGAAGTAGAAGCCTACCATAGCCACGCCTGCGAGCCCCATGCAACTTGTACGATGAAAGAAGGTAAGCCAGGCGAGATAGTTCTGATCTCGCTGAAAGTCTGTGCCGTGGGATGAGATATAGAGCCGTTTGATGGTTACCCAGATACTTTCCTTTGGATAGACCAAAAAATCCGGATTCGTAATCAAGAAAACAAACGCTATAACAAGAGAGACCTTGGCTCCAAAGATCGCGCCTTTGTGGGCAAGGAGACTAGCAATAGAATTGCGATTCAGGCATCGACTCGAGGCGATAGATGCGCTGGCATACGACTTCCCTACGCTTTTGGTAAACAGAAGGAAGAGGGTACCGATGCCTACTAATAAAAGCCCTGAGGCGACACCCAAATTGAACGGAGAAGACAAGGCTGCACTCTGCCAGCCAACTTCCTCTGCAACAGTTATTCCGGTAGAGCTGCGCTGTACGTTGAATATGGTATAAAAAACAATGCCCAGGATGCTACAGCCCAGGATTCCCATAAGCGCAGAAAGAGCGTTCCCAATTCCAACTTGGGGCTTCAGGCGCAATACGCGGTCATCTGAGTCATCTGCATAAAGCAGGTGGGCGTAGACAACAACAATCATTGGGATAATGAAAAGACCCCCAAGTTTTGTACCCGCCGCCAAGCCAGCAAGAATGACCGCCACCCATAGGGTTTTTCCCTCCCTCGTGGTCACGGCCAGGAGGCTGTAGTACACGGACAGAACGATCAAAAGCAACTCAAATGGATGGGGGCGGGAGTTGATTCCCCAATGAAGAAACGCAGGAGTAAAGACAAAAAGTACTGAACTAAGCATGCCTGTAGTAGGTGAGCGAAATACCCTTATGCAAATCCGATTGATGAAAAATACCGTTAGGACCATCGCAAGCACGTTTGCGATTCTAAGGGTAATGGTAATGACCTGGGCATCTGGCCCAAAGAAAAACGTATATGGATAAAGAAAAATCCCGCAAACGTAGTAGAAAAACTTCGGATAGCTCGAGGGAAACTCAACCGGGAGCAGTCCGTTTTCATACATTCTCATGCCAAACTCTACAAGAACAGACTCATCCTGGTCAAAATATCTGACCATTGAGAGGGTGTCAGCTCCGGTACGAACTAGCGGAAAACAAAAGGCCAAGACCACGCCAATCGGAAACAGAACTCCCGCAATGCGAGTGAAGGCTTCGAGTTTCCAAGCCTGGCTTGACTTTCTGAAACACGGAAAGATCTTGAATATTCGATGCATTAGAAATTATTTTGTTGGAGATATAGGTGGGTAAGTGCTTTGGCCTGTAGCTTGTCTCGGTCCAACATCAACTTAGTGTTGTGGAAATGATCTCTTGCTCCGTCTTTTGAAACGATGCATCCAGTCCTGTCGACTTTTGGCGGACAAGGTAGAGGGGGCGCTGTTTGGTTTCATCAAAGACACGAATGAGGTACTCTCCAAGAACACCTAGACCAATCAACTGCACACCGCCGATAAACAGTATGGCAGCAACCACCGTTGCCCAGCCTAGCACGAAGCGACCTGTGTGGCCTGTGAGCAGGTCGTGTAGGGCAAGACCTGTCACGTAGGTGCCGTAAAGGAGTGCTGTGCTCGATACGAACAGACCGAAGAAGATAAAGACCCTTAGTGGAACGATTGAAAAGCCCAGAATTCCGTCTAATGCAAATCCCAATCGGTGCCGCAAACTCAGAAGCTTAGATTCGCCTGCAAATCGAGTGGGGACGTCATACTCGACCTGAGTTTGACGGAATCCTATCCAGCTCACCAAACCTCTTAGGAACTTCTTTCGTTCCGGCATCCCGCAAATGGCGTCCACGGCCTTTCGATCCATCAAACGAAAGTCGGTCTGACCGAATGAAAGCTTCATCCCCGACAACTTGCTGAGTACCCAGTAGAAGAGACGGTGTAACACCCGCCTGAAAAGATTCAATGAGTGGTCCTCGCGCTTTACTGTGTAGACCACCTCGTAGCCCTGACGCCACAGCTCAAGCATCCTATGAATTAGCTCTGGTGGATGCTGCAGATCGGCATCCATTGAAATCACAGCATCGCCCACGCTGTGGTCCAGGCCTGCGAGGATCGCACTCTGATGTCCAAAGTTTCGGGAGAAACTCAGGTACCTCACACGGGAATCCTGATTTTCAAGCCGCTTCAGGATCTCGAGCGATCGATCCGTACTTCCATCATCAACAACAATCAGTTCGAACGGCAACGCATCCTGCTCCATGACTGCTTGCACACGGTTATAGAGCTGTGGAATACTTTCTTGCTCATTGCGAACAGGTACGACGATAGAGACTACCCTGCCTTTTTTACTTTGGGAAAATTCTAACATGGTTGTTCCAGAGGGTTTGTGATATTATGATGCGGTCGAAAGGCAAGACTTTGAGTTGACATCGCAGCTAGGATTAACTGCCAAAAAGGCAGAGGTGAAATGTGGGTCCCGCTATGTTGTTGCGTCCAAGCAACACTGCTTTTGGGTAATCGAGCGTGTCATTTCAGGTACAAACTGAGATCTCGATACCATGATCACATTGTTATAGAAGGGGACATCCGAACGAATTTGTACAACGTTTTGTCGGAATACCCCATAGTGATGACACCTAAACAGGTATGGATAGTTGTGGCTGAAGGCGATGTTTCCTCTAGGCTGCGAAACCAGTTCACGGCTCAGGTCAATGTTAACAGGCTCGCAAATGGCAAAGGCCGATGGACGCGAAGTGTTCTGAATGAATTCAAGGAGCTCCTGAAGTTCGGTTTGGGTAAAGTATTCAAACGTTCCACAGGAAACAAATATGCTGTTTTGAATGTCATTCTTGCGTACCCAATCCGTTACCTCGTCGTGAACGAAGTGTATATTTGAATCCTTGTAGGTGGCTTTGTTTTCTAAGATCTGTTCCTCATTAAGATCGATACCGATGAAGTTCTTAACGTCGGGGAACTTTTTGGAGAGATGTTGGATGAACATTCCATTTCCAGTGCCTATCTCAATGATTGTATCGTAGCTAGAATCTTCTGAGAGCAACTCAGAGAGCTGGGAGACCAGGATGCCCCTGATCTTAAGGAATCGACCCGGATCGTTGTAACTCTCTCTTTTGGCCTGGTGCCACTGTTTTCCAGTTGACGCTCCCCAGAACTTTTCTCTGTTGAGTTTTCTGATTTCTCCATCAGGTTTGGAGTAGTACTGCCTGCATACCTCTTTCCTGATCATCTTGTCCAGCCGGGGCCACCGTTTTTCATTGCCGGAAAGAAAGCCGCCCAGGTATTCAGACCGATGCTTCGAAGACATAGTCCAAAGAATGAAACGGGCTGGATAGCTCAATGGGTGGGCAGCAAAGAATGTGTACCAGCCTCTCCTCAGGGTCTGTTTGATCACGTCAGGAATTTCCTATTTTTCTGAAGGCTTTGGAACTTTTGGAAGTGAAGGAATGGGAATCTGCTTGGCCATGATTGAAGAGGAAACGGTCGAGTCGATCTTCGGTCACAGGAGGTAGATACGTCTCTAGCTCCTGCCTTGCCCGCGTGTACCACACCTTCCAAGATGCTTCCGACATATCCAAAACCTGAGCGACGGTGTTTCGAAGCTCCTCGGGGCTCGTAGCCGTCCACCGACAGTCAGGGGAGCCACTCAGTTGATCCATGCACAGCCAGTTTTCGGGATGGACGTATACGGGCGGGACGCCGTGCGCAAGCGCTTCAAAGCAGACAGAAGTGTATGTGTACAAGAGTACATTCACCTGTGGCAGGAGTTCTGCTATGGGGGCATCGGAAAACTCAATGTCGATGCTGTCGAGATGCCGATCGAGCTCTCTCACGAGCGCTTCTGTCTGGACAGCGGGGTGACACTTTGCGATGAGATCATAGTCGGGAAGGCCAGAAAATGCCTTTGAGGCTTTGACTACGAGCTCGACTGCATCCGCCATGTCGATATGGGGTACGATCAGAACCCGCGCTTTGCCGGCCAAGACGGGAGCAGTTGTCCTTGCGGGACGTTTCCAAATGTAGTCATGCCGAATTGCGGCTCCATCAAGGACTCGGTTTTTGGGGTATCCCTCCTGTTTCAACTCTTGGGCTGAATGGGGACCGTGAGTGACGTACTTTTCCGCGAGGGGCATACAGCTGAGTTCGTCTCGAGACGCGTGGAGCGAGAGCAGCATCGGAGCAGATATAAGGTTCACGAACGCCGTGATATGGGTGTTGGGCATAAAGCTCTTTACGCCCAGCCCCATGGCGTGACTCCAGTTGTGGCCTTCGTGCGTGTAGAAGATAGTCTCGGGTTGAACACCAAGATCAGCGAGAATCTGCATTGCATAGTAAGATGTCATTGCTGTCGCGTGAGAGGTCGTCTCCCACTCGTCACGCACGTGCTGCCGAACCAGGTCTGTGACTTCCATTCCGTCAAGGGAGATTGGATCTGGCAGCGTGGGGCGATATCTGAGCGCCTGCCACATAGTGCGCAGGATTTGAGCTTTTCCTAGGGCTGCTTCCGGATAGATGAATGACTCCCCGGTTTGTTGAAGTCGGTCTAATGTGGGACCGAACTCAACAGAATTGAGCAGTCGTGCAACGTAGACCAGCCGATATCCACGCTTTTGCAGGTGGTTCGGAAGCGGGCCAAAGTGTGGGTCTTGATACTCACCTGAATCCGTGAAGTTCCTATGGTCAACCCACGTGAAAAGGAGTGCCGTTCTCTCACCCGAGAACGCGGGAATTGTCCTCAGGCCACGTCTGATCAGTTCGCGCTGCCTGGATCGGATCTGGCGCCACATCCAGAGATGTCGCCTTACACCTCTTAGACATCGTACCAATGGCCTCCGCCAGCGACTCCTTGCAGAAGAATAATTCCGAACGGGAACATTTGCTTCTTCTGCGAAATCTTTCAGCGACTCCCAGACTGTAGGGTTCTCCACCAGGATCGCGGAGGGACGACCTTTAGATTGCCGCAGCAGGTTCTTTCCCAGGCTCATTAGACAGATCTCAGGAAAGAGTGCGGAATGGTGCGGATCCTTTGCGGCCAGCTTCGTGCTCCACCACAAGGGGGATGAATTCCGAAGTGCGAGCTTTCCTATCAGGTTCAGGAATTCAGGCTTTAGCCTTTTTGTTATCTTGTCCATCGTCTCGACGATTGAGGTTCTGGGAATCCCGCCGCCGAAAGCTTTCTCCAGATGTAATCGAGTGATGGCATTGTGTCCGAGGTAGATCCATCGCTCAATCGGCAAGGATGAGACGAGTTTCACGAGGCGATCAATGCTGTAACCGTCGGTAAGGATTAAACAAGGGCTTTGGTGTAATTCCTTGTTTTCCGAGTCGGATCTAGATGTCTTCTTTGCCATTTCCACCAACCGGAAGAGGTTTCAGAGAGGCAATTTTCCTATCGGATGTTGTTTGTTCCTTCGAATGAACCTGCCTGCCGTGGATCTCTTCCAGGCAATCGAGCAGACCCTGCCCCAGGTCGAGGTAGTGGTGTCGAATCAGCTTCTTTCCAATCTTCGGAGTAAAGGAGTAGGGCGTGACCTTGTAATGCCAGTTTTCGTGATCCGGTTCATCATACTCGATTTCCACATCAGCCCCGACGACTTCTCTGATCATCACCAGCATGTCTTTCACTTTCATTGGCTGATGACCTGTGAGGATCACGTGTTCATTCTTGAATTCATCCGAGAGGATATCTACACTGCTTTGGGCTGCGTCTTCAACGTGGATATACTCCCGGATGTCCTCTCCATCTCCACGATAGACGATCTTTCTGTGTACGAGGGCTTGCTGAAGGCAGCGGTAAATGTTGTTTCGAAGGTTGGCTCGACGTCCGTAGAGCGTGCCGTATCTGAGAATCGTATAGTCCAGGCCGTATTGTCGTTGATACTCTTCGATGTAGAGTTCCGAGGCGTGTTTGCTTGCTCTGTAAAACGATCCCGAGCGACTGTAAACATAGATCGTGCTGGCGAACACATATCTCTTTATGCCGGTTTGACGACATACATCCAGAAGCGTCGCGTTTCCGATGAAGTTGACGTTTGCCGTATCGAGCGGCCGCTGGCGTGCTTCCTCGATATCCGCGATCCCAGCAAAGTTGTAGACCACGTCCTTCCCCTGCACAACGTCCAGAACGGCATCCTGATCAAGAATGTTCCCTGATACGAATTGCTGGCGGGGGCGGCGGAACTCTGTGTCGCGTCGATCGAAGATTGTAACTTCGTGTCCAGCGTTATCGAGCGCCTCCGAAACGTGACTGCCTACAAAACCTGAACCGCCAAACACACACACTTTCACTCTTGAACCTCTTGGTCTTCTGACTTGAATTCTGCTTGGGTTGGCCCGATGGCGTTGCAGGGACCGGTTGAGACTGGGTGGGGATACGACAACTGGTGAGGATGGGGATGGCAAAGGGAATTACAGGTTTCTACGTAACTTATCGGCACCTTTAGACTTAGCCTTAGCAATATCTATACCGGGTCCTGGGTACGAGGAAGGCACAACTAAGATCCGGTAAAATATGATGTTATATGAATAATGTTTGGAGGGTTTGGGCTATAGAGGCGTGCGAGAAACGCGGAAGGAGGGAAGTTTCTGCCGGTTGGAACCATTTTGCACTGCGGCGCAAAACCTGGGCCAATGGAGTGAGTTCAGGGCCTCAGTCGCCTCCACTCACCGCAATAATCTGTCCCGTGATGAAGTCGCCTGCACTGGAAGCCAGGAACAGGATCATGTTCGAGATCTCACTGGGATGGGCCATTCGTTTCAACGGGATCTGACTCACTCTTTCATGTTTGTCGCTTACATAGTGTTCAACGGCATCGGTATCGGTAACGCCCGGTCGAACCGCATTGACCAGGATGTTACAAGGAGCGACAATCTTGGCGAGGCTGCGCGTGATGGTCTCCAAAGCCGCCTTCGCAGCGGTGTAGTGCAATGTCGTATCTGACCCCGCGTACTTGACGCCAATTGAACTGACGTTGATGATTCTTCCAGCGTTTCCCTGTAGTTTCATTTGGGAAATCGCCTTCTGCGCGACGAAGAAAGGGGACAAGGTGTTTAGTCTTAGGGTGTCTTCGAAAGTCCCCACATCAACGTCGAGGGCGTGTCTGGTGTGAATCGGAGAACCGGCGTTGTTGACGAGGACGTCTATTCCGCCGAATCGCTCGACGAATGCTTCAATGAGTTGGGAGGCATTCTCCACATCCAGAAGATCGCCCTGAAACAGATCGGCGGTGGCGCCTGTAGACCGTATGCGTTTCAGGACTGTTTCTGCGCCATTCTTACGGTTTCTACAGTGCAGCCCCACCACAGCACCCGCCTCGGCAAAGGCAACCGCTGTCTCTGCTCCAATTCCTCTGCTGGATCCCGTGACGAGGACCCGCTTTCCCTCGATTCCGTCGAATTTCATCGATCCACGCTCAAGATGTTGAGCCGACTCCGAACAGGGTATCGCAGAGCCAGTGATGTTTCAACGTTTCCGCATACGCAGATTCCAGCGTATTGGAGAATACTTCCGAGTACTTGCCTTTTCCTCCGGGACGCCCCGCCATCATCCAGTGGAGGTGGTTCGAGAGATCGTAGCGCTGCTCCGGAAGAATCTGAGGTCTGTAGCCACTCTTTTCCATGACGGCTTCCAGGGTGATTCGTGAGAAGTTGTAGTAGTGCGCCTTCTGGAAATAGAACGGGCCAAAAGAAGGGATGTCGTAAGTAGAGAAGAGCACGTCGTCTACATTAGGAACCTCGAGCAGAAGCTTACCGTGTGGCTTCAGGTAGGTTCGGACTTCGGAGAGGAAGCCGATCGGATCGCGCATGTGCTCGAGGACATAATAGAGAAGAATGACGTCGAATTGCTCGTTTTGGATGTCTCCGAGCTTCTCGAAAGTACGAATTCCCAGACACCGGGCATAATCGGCGAAGGCTCGGCCTGGTTCGACCCCGGTTACCGAATCCACATAACCCTGGAGCGAAAAGAGAAAGTGGCCGGTGGAGCTTCCAATCTCCAGGATTGACATCGCTTCATCCAGATGGGGTCGGATAAGCTCAATTCTGCGTTCAGCTTCTGGAAGATTCGAAATGAAGTTTGATGCGGCTTCGGCTCCCTCAGGCGCATTTCGAGCTTCCATGTATGACGGAAAGTCCTGTTCGTAAAAATCTGATTCTTCGTCAGCACCCATGATGGGATGCAGGTAGACCATGTCACACGCTACGCACTGGAAGACCTTCGCCTCCGGCGCCCCGGAGACTTCCTCTGAAACGATTACGGACTCAGGAGAGTCACAAATCCGACAGACAGGTTCACGCGCCATTTTCAAACACCTCCGTTCAGGCCTGCTCGAGCCAGGACGTTGCTGACCTGGACTTCCCCTTCGGTTTCACAGGCTTCTACAGAGGCTTCCAGGGCGGCCAAAGTCCACAGATTGTCTTCAATGGGGCAGAGGGGAGGGCGACCCAGGCGAATTGAGTCGCAGAAGTCTTGGAGAATGTGGGTATCTGACAGGTCGTACTGAGAACGGATGTCCCGGGCCGTGACATCGGCCGTCAGATCCCGCGCCTCGGGTGAGTCGGTGGTCGAGAGCATCAGTGGGGGGTCGCCCCAGTCCGATTCGTTGGTCAATGTACCGAATTCACCATCGACGAGGAGATTCTCGAGGGCTGTGTGCTGGCCTTTCGAGGAAAACGTTCCTGCATAAGAGATATGCACGCCGCTCTCAGTGACCATGTTAAGTGCAACTCCCGGGTAGGAACTGTAGCCGGTCCATGGTGGACGGAATCCTGTTCCAGATACCGAAACGATGTTCTCGCCCAGGATATAGCGGAACAGGTCAAGGTGATGTATCCCCATGGCGTAAAGCAGGGGATACGGTTCCTCAAAGAGATAGCTTGGCAGATGTATATATTCGCGATTGCGGACGTAGCGAAAGAAGATGTTTCCGACTCTTCCTATCTGCCGATCTGAGATCGCCTCTCTGAGGGCCTGTCCAACAGACTTTCCCCGCCAATTCTGAACGACTCCAACGGTCAACCCTCGCTGCTTCGCCTGCCTGGCGAGTGCGACCGCATCAGAAAGTCTACTCACAAGAGGTTTCTCGACCAGGACGTGGCGTCCCGACTTCAAGGCCCTGCGAATGCAGTCTGCGTGAGCCTCTACCATAGGACAGACGAGCACGGCGTCGCACGGGACACTTTCAAGAGCTTCTTCCAGATCGGTAAACAGCTGATCTGAGTGGAGGACGCCAGAGCTTTCGATTCGCTGTAGGTTTTTCCCCTCGATGTCCTGCGCGGCGACCAGATCGGCGCAGGTGGATTTCTGAATCATCTCTACCCATCCCGCGAAATTAGACCCTTCGGGATTCTTCGGTAATGCCCGGTTTCCTGCACCGCACAATAGTATTCTAGTATTGTTTGACACGAGTCTTCACCTCAAGCCGATTCTCTTGCCCGTTTGGACATCCTCTGAATTCCATATTCTAGTCCAGGAGGAGATCAGGCGAAACTCCCAGTTTCTCTTTTAAAGACATAGATATCATTATGATTCAAAAGTTTGTTGGGATGTCCGTTTGGATGTGCTGCCAACAAAGTCGTCATTTCATGAGCGAGCTTGAATTCAGATAAATAGTCTACATAGTCATCTCTTGTAACGGGATTTTCGACACCTCCACAACCCTCTCTCTGTTGATACAGAAAGATCCCATTCGTTATAAGCCTATGTAGTTCATCACAATATCTCTTGACGGTTCCGTGACTCATTTCCTGGAAGCTTGCCTGATTAGTGAAATTTTCAAAAGCGTCGTCATCAATTTTATTGAGCTCCCATGGGGCCACTATGACAATCCTATTTTCTCCTAGAATGTTTCTATCAATGGTCTGCATGCTTCTTGTTTCTGTGTATCCTAAGACCTCGCCTGGGAACACTGCCTTAAGATATTGTTCGATAACATATAATTGAGGAGGCAAATCAGTTAGACATATTCGTAGATGTGGAAACATCTTTAAGAGAACTTGAGCCTGTCCGCCATAGCCTGCACCTATTTCAAAAAAGAAGGTAGAACTCGAAATCTTTAGATATTTTTCCATCATCAATGCTTTATAAAAGTATCTCATAAAGCTGAGACTAAACCTTTTGCCTCCTACTTCAAATACTTCACGAGGGGTTCCAATCAATTCATCATGCAATTCAATGAGTCTATTTCCGTTGGGTAACGAAAACAAGGCTTCACACATCAACCCTCCATACATCTGTCTGATGCGCGCAGGATTATCCTTCACCCAGTCGTACACATTGAAGGGGTGAGTTCTTACGTTTACCTTTCGACAAAAATTCGCAATTCTCCTCAGTACCTTATTGAGTCGTAGAGTGATGCGTTTAGGAAGAATGAATTTGGACGTAATGGCATTTCCGAAGGAGTTTGGTCTGGCCAGAAAATTTGACAACCCATAATCGTATAACACCTGTAAGTTCCAATTTTCATAGTTCTTCCAAAATGTGTCAGCTTGATATTGTTTGTCTTGGTTCCAATAGTCGTTCATCATTGTTTTAAGTAATTTGTCATCATCTTCGAGGCACTGCATGTTGTTCTCCCATCTTTGTAGGATCTATATGTGCATTGGTTAATACCGACAAGCTGTTACTTAACCCATCTCGTTTCGGAAGAGATGCTCAGAGATTTCTAGGGCGATTTCTGGCTTGCACGGGGGTGGGCTGATAGGTGTGTTTGCAGGATTTATAGCTGTTAGATTGTTTTACCCACTCGGACATCCTCAAAATGCCCTCATGAACGGTGATTTCAGGAGACCATTTCAAGTCTTTCGTCAGGAGGGAGATGTCTACTTGTAGGCCAAAGATGTCGCCGTGAGTCGTTCCTTCACAGATGACCCTATAGGTCTCCGGATCGTAGCCGAATGCCGAGATTTCCGCGTCAAGCAAGTCACCGACTGTCGTTCTGTGGCCGCTTCCCAGATTGTAGGTTTTCCCCTTTGTGATCGGATCGTTGAGTGCGGCAATCCACGCTTCCACGACATCGTCCACATAAATCAGATCTCGGTATCGATCCAAGGATCCCATGACGAGAATGGGTTCCCCTCGCAGCAGGTATGCCATGTATATGCTAACCATGCCCTGCAGGAGGTTGTCCAGGTTTTGGCCCGGTCCATAGACATTGCTCATTCTGAAGGCGGTTACAGACAGACCATGGCTATTGAAAATTCTGACATAACCCTCTGCAGCCAGTTTCGTGACACCGTAGAAAGAGCGAGGCGCGCAAGGATGGTTCTCTCCCACAGGGATTCCGCCGGTATCACCGTAAACTGCCTGGGAACTCGCATACAAAAACCTTGGAATCTCTCTTTCGGCGCACCACTGCAACAGTAAGAGCGTTCCTTTGGCGTTTATATCGAGGTCCTGGACGGGATCCTTTCCCGAAATGGGACCTGAGGACTGGCCCGCCAGATGGAAGACAGCGTCGAAGGGTTCCTTCGGTAGGATGGGGTAGACACTCTCTGAAGTGATGTCACCTTCGATGAGGCCGACACCTTTGGGAAGGTTGTCGGGACTCCCTGTCAGGAAGTTGTCGAGTACCCAGACACGAGCGCCCTCCTGCAGGAGTCGCCTCGCGATGTGGGAACCGATAAATCCGGCACCGCCTGTAACGAGAAATCGCTTCATCATTCGTCGCTTTCGATTGTTGGGGATCTAAACTGTGCTGAGCTCGTCAGCTTGTTCAGAATACCACTTACTTCCTGAATGGGCCGCGTTAATCCTTCGCAATGCCGGATGTGCATCAAGAAAGGAGACGATATCCCACATCGAAAAATCGGGTTTTGTGAGATATAGGCCATCAAATATGCTCTTAAGGAAATCATAGTCCTCGGGATAGTCGAGGGTCCAACGTTCGCATTGGAGGTTGGGTTTCATCGTAATGTTGAAACAGCGGAAACGCTGGGGTTGATCCCATATGAAGGGCGTCCCGTGCTCCCTCTGAAACTGTTTATTCGCCTCTCGCCACGCTGACTCGATGGCCTTGAAGGAGCAGATTTCAATTTCCTGGCCGTCGGGATAGGTCGGGGGGTGGTGATTGGATACAAAATCGAACTCCCCCGGAGATTGTAGATATGCGTCACAAGAATCATCACAGACCATCGGATCGATCAACGGATTATCTGCTCCGAGCAAAGCCATATGTTTCATGTCATACGCGATAGCGCACTTGTAGTATCTGTCCAACACATCCTCTGAGTTGCCCCTGTAGCACAGGATGTCCTCTTCCAGGCACATGTTTTCAATCGCGTCATCTGATGGATCGCTCGACGTCGCCACGACGATTTGCCTCAAGGTGCGACTTCGACTCAGTCGCTCGATCATGTGCAAAAGCAGAGGCTTGCCCGCAGCAGGGAGAAGCACCTTGCCTGGGAGCCTCGAGGCATTCATCCTGGCCCGAACGATAGCGTCTACTTCATGTCTACACATCGCGTCAACCCGTGAGGTTGCCTGGGACAGTTCCTGCCTCA
Source organism: Candidatus Latescibacterota bacterium (assembly GCA_965248435.1). Lineage (GTDB taxonomy): Bacteria > Latescibacterota > UBA2968 > UBA2968 > CBDFJH01. The sequence goes on along the minus strand of OZ252100.1, from coordinate 1,714,391 downwards.
GGCCTATCGACGATCTGATCTATCATTCTGGCTACCGTCTCAGGTCGGTCATCCTTATGACTGTAATCAACAAAATAGTCACGCAGCAGCCCCTTGTCCTGTGAGTAGAACCTTCCAACATCCAGGTATCGGTCAAGTTTTGCAACGAATTGTGGAATGTTGTCGCTGAATTCTATGTAGGCCTCGAATAGCGCTCTAGCTTCGTCCGTAATATCACTGTCGTCCAATAGGAAGATATCGGCGTCTGTCAGTAGGCTCTCGATAAAGGTAGTACTCACCCAGGTAAAGACACACAAGTCGGATTTCACAAGAAGGTCCTCGAATCGCTCTTCGTCAGTAACGAGCCTTATTTTCCGGCCGCCGAGATCCTTCAGCAGAGATGACCATGTGTCCTTCATGTTAACTTTTGGATTTGGATAGTCCTTGATTACGAATTCATATCTATCTTGATATCTTACAAAAAGCTCTATAATGACCCTGTGATACTCCCAACTGCAGTATTCCGCGTTCCGTCGGTTGTATCCAAAGTGGAATTGATTGTAGGTCGAGAGATTCCCTACCGGGAGTAATACTCTCTTCCTACTGTTCTTCGGCTTCACATAAGTACGATATTTCTGCTCGATTGCTGGCGCCCCGCTAACGTAGAGATTGTGTCCGTTGAAGCCGAGTTGGTTTAATACGCACTTCTCAGAAGCCAAAATGTCGCTTACGGCCTTTCCGTAGACAAAATGATTGATGCCCAATCTGAAGTCAGTCACGTCATAACCCGTCAAGGAGTGATAGGCGCCGTAACCTCCGTGCATCCAGCAGACAAGAGGTATGTTTCGCCGGTCACAAATTTGAGCGAGAAGGATATTGGACAGATGGAACGGGGCCAAGCTCTGAACGAAAACACAGTCCGGCTTGGTTGCATCCAGGAGTTGTTCCATTTCTTTGTAGTGTTCCAGAAAGCGGTCCAGAGTCTTGACGAACTTGGATAGAATTGGGAATATGAGCTGAGAGGCATTAAGCCCTTCAAAGGTAAGTTGATCTTTAATGGTGGCGTCTTGCTCGATGGCTTCGATGATATCGGTGGAGCACGGGTAGGTTCTGGTGGTCAAATGGAACATCTCACCCTGGTAAGTTTCCACGCAAATCTTGTCGGCAAGGAGTGGCCCTTTAAGCGTGTCCAGCTCCGGGCAGTTTACCGAAAGAAGACGGACGTTGATCTTATCGGGAGGGGGAGTTTTTGGAAACGGGAAACGCGCAGCTTTAAGGCGCTGCAGTTTGCGTATGGCCTTACCAATCCCTTTTGTCAGACGAGATCTTGTTCCTTGATGGCTATTAGGTCGAGTTTCTGGGGTCTCAAGGAACTGGATCTGATATCCCATTTCACTTTGTAGGGCTCCAAATATCCAGCTGAGGATGCTGGACTCCCCGTCAAACAACAGGAAATTGGTCAGGATTGGGGTCTCGGCCGCAGATGCGATCGTCACTCTGCCCGTTGGTGCGTGTCTTCTCAAGATCTCGCGCGAGACGTGGATCTTGTAAAAGGCTTGGCCAATGGCAATCTTGAGTTGGTAGAACAGGAGGTCAGATAGCTTGAGTTGCTTTCCCCCTAACTCCGGGTCAACCTTCCAGAAGATTTGATCCAGTCGGTTGCATATACGAGCCGTCCGATGCGTGAAGTCTGGATACTGGCTCCAGATGTGGCAGTGGTCATAATAGTCCCGCGCGTCGGAGAAATTGATGCCGTTTCTCTCCAATTCGTAATTTGTTTCCGCATTGAACGAGATAACAATGTCGTCTTCTGATATCCTGGGCTTTATCAGTTGAACCTGCCAGGGAAACTCGCAGATAACCAGATTTTTCATAGTAGGGAAATCAGAGCAGATCGTCGGCTATACGTGATATGTTGTCGATCATGAAGTCGATACGGTCGGAAGTGTACTTCACCATTATCGGTAGTGCGACACATCGGGACAGACGAGCGTAGCTCGGATAGAGGGAGTCCCACAGTTGCTGCTTGTTCATATCAAATAGGTTAAATATGTGATCCCAGTAACCTGCGAAATGCCATTCGATCGCGTCAGGAAGATTCTTTGTACCGAGCTCAACTGCCCCCATGCGAGCGACGAATTCGCTCGCAAGTTCGGCCGTAGGAAGCTCGAGAATCAGGGTGTCGCAAAGGCTGTCACTCTTAGGTGGAATCGCCCGAAAACGAAGCCCCTCTATTTGTCTAAGAGCCTGTTTCATGGTCTTATGATGAGCTCTATTCTGGTCGACTATGTAGTTGAGCTTTCTTAGCTGCGCTAAGCCGACCGCTGCCTGCAGTTCTCCTATCCGATAATTGAAGCCGAAAATTCGGTGGGTATCTCGGCCTCTGGGAAGCTTTGGGTTGTTTTCGTGCCCGTGGTCGTGATACTCTCGCGCCAATTTGATATATTCAGGATTGGTGGAGACCAGCATCCCTCCCTCGCCGGTCGTGATGACCTTTCCGAAGTCAAAACTGAAGGCGCCCATATCTCCGAAAGTCCCCAAAAAACGGCCATCGTAGGTTGCTCCAAGGGACTCGCAGTTGTCTTCAAGTACGAGGAGGTTGTTTTCTCTCGCAATGGGCATGATTTGATCCATTCTCGGAGATACTCCAAGCATGGGCACGGGGATGATTGCTCGTGTCTTTGGGGTGATATGGCGTTCCAGATCGTCGGGGTCCATGTTCAGCGTATCGTCTACGTTTACGACAACTGGTATGGCGCCTACGTCTACGATGGCTTCAACGGTCGCTATAAATGTAAAGGCCTGAGTAATCACCTCGTCTCCGGGTTGGATCCCAAGAGCCTTCAGGCCTGTCTTGAGGGCCGCGGTGCCGGACGATACCGCTAAGGCATCACCTGACCCGACATAGTCAGCAAACGCCTCTTCAAATTCCACGACGCGAAATCGTCCGTTTTTCCTGAGAGTATCAAAGCCGTGGCGGAAGAGGATACCCCCTTCGTCGAAGATCTCATTGACTGCTGCGCGTTCTTCCTCTCCTACGAGTTCGAATCCCGGCACCTGTATTCCCTTTCCCTAAGCGATAGTTTCGATAATCTTTAGAACATCTTCCTTTGAAAGCTCCACGGGATTCTGCTGAACGGATCCGGTCAGCAGAAAGGTCTCTTCAGCGAGTCTATCCAGATCCGATTCATCTACACCGAATACTTTAAGACTCCTGGGCAACTCCAGTCGGTCAGCTAGATTATCCAACGCAGCACAGACGGCTTCGGACCGCTCCTGGGCATCTGAAAGGGCAGGGGCACCTTCGAGCATATCGTAAAGATCGCCATACTGGTGTGCGCCCAGCGCGACGTTGTGCCGCGATGCAGTAGCCAGAAAGATGCCGCCTGCAAGGCCGTGTGGCACTTTGAATCGAACGCCTAGGGGGTAAGACAACGCTCCAGTAATTCCTCCACCGGAGTTTATCAGGGCGATTCCCCCATATAGAGCGGCTACCTGCATTGCCGATCGGGCATCGAGGTCGTCGGCTCTGTCAACAACTGCTGGCAGGTTCGTCATGACCAGCCTAAACGCCTCTTTAGATAGTACTCGAGAAACTGGTGTTGCGCCCTTGGAAACGTAGGTTTCAACCGCGTGTACCAGAGCATCTATTCCTGACGAAACCGTAACAACCCTCGGGCAAGAGACTGTTAAGAAGGGATCCAAGACAGCCATTACAGGCACGTATAAAGTAGTATTGATCCCCAGCTTTCGCTGCTCGTCCGCGTCGGTGAATACGGCGTTTGGGGTCACTTCACTTCCTGTCCCAGCGGTCGTCGGAACCGCAATAACTGGCACACCAGGATTTTTGATTTTGTCGAACCCTCGGTAGCTAATCGCCGGTCCAGGGTTGGTAAGTAAGACAGAGACAGCCTTCGTCAGATCGAGCGTACTTCCTCCGCCGATACCGACAATAAGATCCAGACCAGAATCGAATGTCTTCTTGAATTCCTCCAGATAGCCATAGGTTGGCTCATAGGCGTCATTCTCTACAACCTGAACATGTTTTGCACTGGACCGAAGTCCATCAACAAGCTGCTGAAGATGAGTATTCCCGTGCAGGCCAGAATCTACGATTACAGCAACCTTTTCGACGGCACGCTTCTCGATATAGTCCAATACCGAAGCCGCTGAACCTGGGCCGATGCGCACGTCGGTCTTTAGCCAGAATGAGAAGTTCATATCTTATTGTCCTTTCTCAAGTAAGATTCGACGGCAGGTGTCTATGACCCTTTGCTGGTCCTGTTCACTCAGCGACGCCGAGCAAGGGAGGCTCAGACATCCCGCGTGAAGTCTGTCCGCCACTTCGATTCTGTAACTTTGTGCCTCGGCGTAGATTGGAAGGCGATGGAGCGGGGTCCAGATGGGCCTGGTCTCGATGTTACGTGTCCTTAATTCTTGCATCAACTTACGCCTGTTGCATCGACTGCCGGGATTCAGATAGACTGTGAAGAGCCATTCGATCGGCTCTGCCCATTCCGCCGTCTTCAAGAATGAAATTGCTGGCAAATCATTTAGGGCTTGGCGGTATCTGGTCGCGATTTTTCTTTTGCGTTCTATGAAAGCATTGAGGTGTTCGAGCTGGGCACATCCCAGCGCCGCCAACAGATTAACCATCCGATAGTTGTAGCCGATTTCATCGTGGCTGTATTCGATGCCATCTTCCTTTGCCTGAGTGCTAAGGTGGCGTGCGCGCATCGCCCACGACTCGTTGTCTGTAAGGAGTGCACCCCCGCCACCGGTGGTAATAACTTTGTTTCCGTTGAAGCTCAGGCAGCCGATATCTCCCAGGGTACCGATCGAATGGCCAGCATACTTGGCGCCAAGACCCTCGCTTGCGTCCTCGATAACGCCTAGGTTGTATTTGGAGGCCACCTGGAGGATAGGGTCCATATCGCACGGATGTCCAAGGACGTGAACTGGCAGTATCGCCCGAACCCTTCTCCCAGTAATTCTGTTCCATAGTGCGCCCTCACGCCATTCGCATTCGTTTTCAAGGAACTGCTCAGCTTTCTCTGGATCCATCTGCCAACAGTTTGGGTCGACATCCATAAACACGGGCCAGGCGCCACAATAGCGAATCGCGTTCGCAGGAGAGACAAATGTCAGGGTGGGGGTCAACACCTCATCCTCAGGACGCACTCCGGCGACGAGCAAAGAAAGATGGAGGGCAGAAGTCCCATTCATCGTCGCAACCACATGCTGAACTCCAAGCTGCTTTCCCAATTCCTCTTCGAATCTATCCACGAAGTTGCCCGCGGAGGAGACCCAGCCCGTATCGAGGCACTCCTTCACGTAGACCCAGGCGTTTCCAGAGATTCTTGGGACGCAGAGAGGGATAAAGTCAGGTGCGCTCAGCGCTGCGGTGCCCGAGCCTGGTTTTCTGACCTCGTTGTCAGTTCCGATAACAAGGGTTGCCAAGATCCGTAATCACTCCCTGTCGGATAGTAGAAATCACCTCGTCTATGCCGTCCTCGATGGTTCTGGTGATTCTGTAGTTGAGTATCTTAGCGATCTTATTGAAGTCGACGCGATAGTTTCTTGGGTCCTCATTCTTCTTAACGTACTCTACCGTTCCGTCCGGTATCCGTTTCTGTAGCATTTCCACTAAGTCGACCTTTCTGTAGTTCTCCGAATTGTCGCCCAGGTTCATCACTTCGCCAGAAACCTTCTGTTTGGGAGCCTGCAAAACTGCAAGAATCCCCCTGGCAGCATCCCTGACGTGCAGATAAGGCCTCCAGGTCTGCTCTCCGTAGACCACCAAATGCCTCTTCGTGAACATATCCGCAGCAAACTCATTGACTGTCAGATTGAATCGCATACGGGGTGACACACCGTATAGGGTTGAGAACCGAAGTATCGTAGGACAGAAATCATGAGGTGTTTTAGATTTCAATATTTCCAGCTCGACTGCCACTTTTGTCTGGGCATAGAGTGACACAGGCCTCAACTCTGCGGTTTCGGAGACCGGTTGAGTTTGATCGGTCAAACAACCGTAGTTGCTGCACGTAGAGGCGAATACGAATCGATCGATGCCCAGCCTTTGGCAAAAGTCCAACAGCTCCAGCGATCCGGAAACGTTGACCTTTCGTGAAAGGTCAGGCTGGCGAGCACAGGCCGGGTCACCGACAATTGCCGCGAGGTGTACAACGGTATCAACATCAGCCAAGACATTTCTTAAAACGTCGCCCTGACATATGTCTCCGAGTACAAACTCAAAATTGGGATGGCTCCAGAAACCCAGGAGAGACTGTCCACCGTGATTCACGGTGTCCAGAACTTTGACGAAATGATCATTGGCCAACAGGACTGAAGTCAGAGTCGATCCCAGGTATCCCGCCCCACCGGTAACCAAAACCCGCATGGGCTAGGTTCCCTCCGTTGCGAGGTCTAAAAGCGCCTGATCATAATCTTCACGTTGACCAATATCGATCCAATACTCACTGATGGGGAAGCTGATCACCTGCCGTTCATTCAACAGTAGCTTTTGGATCAGGTCGGTCATGTCCATGTGCTGGCCATTAGGGATAAACTCGGAAACACCTGGGTCAAGTAGATAGATTCCTGCATTCACAAAGAAGCTAATTACAGGCTTTTCCTTCAATTTCCGGACTGTGGCACCGTTGGTCTCCACTACGCCGTATGGGACTTTGACATCGAGACCTCGCACACCAATAGTGAGGTCTGCCTCATTTTCCCGATGAAACGCGAGCATAGCCCTGTAGTCGACTTTAGTGAGAATATCACCATTGATCACAAGCCTGGGCCCCGCCGATACATCCAACAGTCCCAAAGCTCCTGCTGTACCCAGTGGCTGTTCTTCTGCAACATATTCTATGCTCACACCAAAGTCGGTTCCATCTCCGAAGTGATTTGTGATAACTTCTGGTTTATAATGGGTGGTTACGTTGACCTGTGTGATGCCTACCTCACGCAGTCCCTCGATGATATGTTCCATTAGCGGCCGTCCGCCGACGGGGAGCATCGGCTTTGGCGTTTCGTTGGTTAGGGGCCGGAGTCTTGTACCTAGGCCTCCGGCCATAACTACGGCTGTTACCGGCAGATGGTTCTTTGGGGTGAGATCATCTACCGTAACCAGATCGACAACTCGTCTATCGCCGTCCAGAAGAGGGATCTGATGGATTTGATATTCTCTCAAGAGGGCCAGAAGTTCAGAAGGACTAGCTCCCTCGTTTGCAGTGACCGGATTTGGGTAGGTCGGATCCGTTCCTATGAGATTGGAGAGCTGCGCTTCCAGTGGGATCCCTTCCAGGATCGCTCGGCGGATATTCCCGTCCGTAACGGTGCCTAAGAGTCGGTTTGACTCATCCACAACCAGTACGATCCCCTTGGAGTTTTGGTTCATGCACTCCAGGGCCTCGCGGACGCTTTGGGTTGGAGAAACCAGAATGTATTTGAGATCGTTCATGTCAACTCAGATGGGCTGGGATGGATGCAGAGGAGGGATGCTATCAGGTGGGATGTTGGGAATCATCCTTTCTTTAGTAAACATCGGCAGCTGTAGGGGTCGCTTGATTGGTTTCTGCGGCTTTCTATACTTTGAACATTGGCAATTTCTATACCAGTTTCCTGGAGGTGGCCCCGGGTTGTCCCCCGCTCGGGTTAGATTATATACATCTAGTATTATCAATATGTTATAATGAAATTGACCAATGGGAGCACACAACGGGCAAACGGCCCTCAAGGGGCTGGAGGGAAAATTCTTCCACCTGGAGGAAATTTGCGGGATCAACTCAAGGAGTGCGGAGGGTTTTGGATCACGGGAGGGTACCCGTCTTGCAGAGAGGATTCTAACAGGGTCCCGAATCTGTTCAGTCTGAGATTTTGAAAAGGCCTTTGGCGGGTTGTTGCAGATAGGGATATCCCCTCAGCGATTGACTCACTTGGCAGGGACACCGACCACAGTCTTTCCGGGAGCCACGTCACGGACGACCATCGCGCCACCTCCCACGACAGCGCGTTCACCTATAGAGATGCCCTCCTTGACCGAAGCGCCGATTCCGATGTGGGCACCCGCCTCGACGCTCACATTCCCCGCGAGTTTTGCTCCCGTAGAAAGCTGCACGTGATCACCTACGGTGCAATCGTGCTCTATGATCGCCCCCGAATTGACCGAAACATTCTTACCTAAGCGTGCATCGGGACCGACTACGGCTCCCGCCATTACAAAAGTTCCAAGACCGATCAGGGCCGAAGGAGCCGTTTGCGCGCCCGTGTGAACCGCAGAAACGGGTGTGAAACCCATCTCTACGATTTTCTCGTGGACCCGTCGTCGAAGCGATGTATCACCTACGCTTCCAATTCCCACAAATGCGTGTCTGATACCCTCGGCGTAGCTTTCTAAAAGTCTGTCATCCCCACCTAGTACATCAATTCCAAGAACCTTGGCATTCCACAACTTTGGGTCTGGGTCCAAAAGGCCAACAATATCATACTTGCCAGTTGACTGAATTGTATCGATCACGAGTTTAGCGTGCCCGCCAGCTCCCAATCCGATGATGCGTATAGAATCCATTCGCAAAGCCTGTGAATCAGGATTGATTGGGTTTGGGTGACGGTAATCTGTAGAACCGCTTCTGCATCAACCTGTCGTTCATCTGAGCTGTCTTCAAAACTCCGAGGATTCGTTCAGTGGATCGGCCATCTCCGTAGGGATTTCGAAGGTCTCTCAGTTTGGCTCGAAACTCAGACGAGAGAGCTCTTCGAATGCCTTTCAAAATGGCGTCCTCTGTGTAGTCTACATCGATGACGTTTGGGCTACGAATTCTCCCACGCTGACGACTACCAATGTTTACGACCGGCAGTTTGAAGGAGGCGGCCTCCAGAATCCCACTGGAGGAATTCCCTACCATCGCGGCAGAAATGTTCATTAGGCTGAAATAGTCGCGCGTTCCAAGATTTTTCACAGCTTTCGCATTAGGATGGGCGGTCTCATAGGAATGAATGGCCTTGATAATTCGCCGCCCGTAGGTGTCAGCGTTAGGGTAGGTAAAAATCACCGGTCTGTCTGCATTCTCAAGAGCGGCCATGAGTTCGGAGACCTGCCACTCCGTCTGTTCGTACTCAAGTGTAACAGGGTGATATGTCACCAAGAGAGGAGGTTCTTCAAAGCTAATGTCGTGTCTGGCCTGCAGCTTCTCGCTGGAAATCAGGGACAGATCATTGAGGTTGTCCAGACACGGAGCGCCGCTGACAGTAACGCGCCAGGGCTCCTCACCCATCTGGACAATGCGATCGTGATATTCCTGGGCGGAGGTGAAGTGCAGGTGGCTGAATTTTGTGAGAGAATGCCGAAGGGCTTCATCCATCGCACCTTCGGTGGATTCCCCACCATGGATGTGAGCGAGCGGGATTTTGAAAGGGAGTGAGGCCACTGCTGCAGCGTGCATCTCCAGGCGGTCTCCCAGTAGAAGCAGAATGTCTGGCCGAATTCGCCTGAATATCTGGGCGAATTCGATTGTGCCCAATCCCATGGATTTCGCAATACCCTCAGGCATATCCGACGCGAGCAACATCTCGACCCGTTCCGCAATCTCGAATCCGTCGCGCTCGATTTCCTTTAGCTGGATTCAATGACTAAGTGCAACACTTGGACTTGAAGACTTCAGCTGGTGTTTTGAAGTTAAGACATTTTCTTGGTCGGTTGTTGATCCGGTTCTGAATTTTCTTTAACTCGTGTTTGCTGACCTTTGAGAAGTCTGTCTTCTTGGGGAGGTATCTGCGGACCAGACCGATAGCGTTTTCCACAGCGCCTCGCTCCCAGCTGTGGAACGGTTTGCAGAAATAGGATTTGGTGCCAAGCACCTCGTTGACCCGTTGATGTTGGCCGTTTTCGGATCCGTTGTCATATGTGATGCTCTTCCTCATGTGGGGAGGATGTCGCCCAAGGCGTCGATTAATCGCTTCGGCGACCTCCGAGGGTCCGTTCTTTGCCAGCTTAGCCAGGTGTAGGTATCTCGACGATCGCTCAAGACAAGCGCCAACGGCCTGTTTGCTCTCACGAGAGATGATGGTGTCGGATTCCCAGTGGCCAGGTTGTTTCCGTTTTTCGATGTAACGGGGACGTCGATCGATCGAAATACGGCCTGGAATGTGGCTTTCCCGGTGTTTTCGGGTATGCCACCGCGGCTTTCGTTTTTTGTGAGCTCGGGATAAGCAAGCAACCAGATCCCGCTGCTTGTGCACCTTTGGATCGTAGATATACTGGTAGATGGCTTCGTGGCTGATACCCGCGCTCGGACGCTCCTCGGGAAGCCTCCCAGCGATCAACTCGGGAGACCATCCTTGCTTGAGTTTGGTCTCGACATATCGCCGGATAACCGGATTCTTCAGCCGTTTCCGCTTGCCGGCCTCCCGCTTACGTTTCTCAGCCCTTCTGTGAGCCTGGAGGCCCGAGTAACTCTCAGCTATCGGGGACGGATTACGTTTCAACTCTCTTGAAATCGTGCTGGCGCTCCGGTCAAGGGCCTTGGCAATATCTCTAAGGCTTGCACCAGTGGCTCGACAAAGCGCAATCTGCTCGCGTTCGTCTATCGTAAGATGCTTGTAATTGTTTCCCATACACTTAGGATAGGACAGTTGCTACCCTAAGTGTTGCACTTCCTTATTGAACTCGGGTTACGGAATACCCGAATTCAGGAAGGAGATGTGTGCCGGTTACGATCAAGCACATCTCTAGCTCTGGATCCCTTTTAATCGCCTTCAAAAGAGGGAGGAAGATCCCATAATCAGAGCGTGCACCGGTGACGATGCCGATCGTTCTCATATCAGATCATTCCAAGTCAAAAGAGAGCCCGCATCGACAGATCGCGCGAGACGTCGACCGACGACTTGTCCAACGAACTCCGGGGGAATTCCAGTCCCAGGGCGCAGCGCTGTAAGGTCGCCTTCTCGGAGGATCGCCCCCGTCTCCACGTCGTTACAAACTGCAAGGCTGCGGCGCACGATTTTTCTCGTTTCTGCCTCAGAGGTGGCGGGTCGCTTTTCTCCAAGACCGAGCCCGGCTTCAACAATGCGTATCTTGGCCACGAGTGATTCGAACGCGTCAGGTTCCATAGAACTTGCGTGGTCGGGTCCAGGAAGGTTCCTGTCTAGTGTGATGTGCTTTTCAATGACAGATGCACCGAGGGCAACGGCGGCTATTGGAATTTCCATACCCTCGGTATGGTCGGAATACCCCACGGGGCACCGAAACGCAGACGCCATTGTCTGCATCGCTTTCAAGTTCGCATCGGCGGGATCCGCAGGATAATTCGTAACACAATGGAGAAGGATGATTTTATCGTTACCAGTCGCAAGAATTGTTTGTATCGCCCGGTCGACCTCGCCCAGGTATGACATGCCCGTAGAAAGGATGACAGGTTTTCCCTTCTTGGCCACGTGAGAGAGAAAGGGAAGGTTGTTCACTTCACCTGAACCAACTTTTGTGACCGGCATGTCCAAATCGGACAAGATGTCAGCACTTTCGTAGTCGAATGGGGTGGACATAAAAAGGATATTGCGCTCGCGGCAGTGGTTCATGAGTTCACGATGGTCATTTAGGGAAAGCTCCAGACGTCTCAGCATTTGCAGCTGGGATTCAGAGCCATCTGTCGTTGCGTGCTGATAAGCCGCTTTAGGCGCATCAGATGATGCTACGCCTGTCGCCTTGAATGTTTGAAATTTCACGGCATCCGCGCCGGCCGCTGCGGCAACATCTACAAGATGCCTAGCCAGTTGAAGGTCACCATTGTGGTTCACACCTGCTTCGGCTATGATGAAGCACGGGTTGTGTTCACCAACCTCCCGTATTCCGATTCTGACTGTATCCCTCATGTTTCTATGCTTCCTTCAGACTCGCAATTGTTGCCTGGGCGTAGCCTTGCGATGTCGATGATCAGTTTACTCGTTCGATTGTCTGAGCAGCAATCGGCCGACTCCCTGAATCAGAGCATACTTCTCCATGCACATGCCCAGACCGTCATTAAATCTGATTGCTCCGTTTAGGCGGACAGCTTCTTCCGAAGACGTGTGATCGCGCGGCCATCGAAAAAACCCTCCACATCATCCAGGTAACGATTCAGGTACGTCTGATATTCCTTATCCGTCATTTCATACATCAACTTATGGATTCGTGCCTTAAGTTGATCTCTATTTCGGCACACGAATTCAGGGAATTTATGCCAGAATGCACCCCATTCACTTTCCGGACCACTCCTGTCGAAGATGTCGTAATACAGCGCCTTGACTCCACATCCGATGGATTCAACGGCCGTGGATGTGAAACATGTAGAGATGGTAAGATCCGCCAAAGCAACTGCGGCTGATGTTTCGAACTGGGCTGAGAGGACCACAATATTGGAGACAGCCTGAAGGTCCCTAAGCTTCACATTTACGTCGACGCTGAATTTATCGTGTAAGTACGTCGCATCAAGCTTTGGTTTGTAGAGAAATGTCAACTCAGGGAACTCAGAGGCCAACCATTCGATGTCATTGAGAAGCTGGACCAGGTCTGAACGATGGAATATCACAGGATTCGGGTTTGTATCAAAGATGCTTACGACTGGACCTCTGGAAGGACCGCACAGACCCTTGAGACTGGAGGCAACATCTGTGTGAATCTTCCTAAGATCATCGTCCTCGCGAAGCCTTCGGGCATGCTCAGACCATATGCACCCCACTTCCCAGGTTTCACCGAAGTTCCCCGGCGGTCTTTGGAAGTACCGACTCATAGCTGGACCCCACGTAGCGACCGCGTCGTAGAGCAGGTAAGACAAGTCGGGCTCAACGCCTTGGATCAAGCTATGACTGGAATGCTCGTAAAATACAGACCTGCAACCCGTTTTTCGAAGGACCAGCGTTCTTGCTACAGAAGCGGTTGTCAGGTCGTTGTAAACCAGAAGGTATTTCGGTGAGAAGTATTCACCAAGTGCAACCGTTTGAAGATAGGCTTGGTAGAGATCGCGACATGCCAGACAGGCGAACGAACGACTGAATCCGGAGGCCAATCGGTAAAGGAGGAATCGAAACAGTACGGGAAGGGCTTGCACTGCTACTCTTGGATCAAAACAGATGTTTGAGGCCGAAGCCACCTCATATCCCCTGCTTCGAAGTGCAGCAAGCCGAGCCGTTGGAACATCTCCCTCCGCCCAGATCATCGTGTTGTTGGGGTGAAAAGACTCCCCATCGCAGATAAAGTCGACCACGCGGGATCGGGGTTGTGAGCACTCTTCCGATACGCCCCAGTCGTGGAGAGAAGTCTTTATTGCAAGATGAAAATGCTTGCGGGGCATGTTTCTGAGTCTCACACGACGAACAAGAAAAGTTGTCGAGATGGCAAGATCGGCAAGGAGTCGCTGCCAAGCGGGAGCTTCAGCCACCCATAGCCGGTGAACGAGGTCGGAAAGCGGCAGAGGAATTTCGGGGCTGATGCCCAGGCTACCGGAACGGACGAGATCAAGGAACTGAGGGATCAGAGGGTCCCAAGACTTCGACTGCCGGAGCCCGTTTGCGCGGAGGTGAATCGTCGTGTCAGGCTCCGGAGCAACCTGCTGGATGCTGTCCAGAACTCGGAAGAGTTTCAGGAGGCCCTCCATGATTCGACGCCGAAAGGCGATTCCGATTTCCTTTGAACCATACTGGCGTTCGGCCCACCGGAGATGTCGACTCCCATTCACCAAATCTTGGCAAAGAGACTCAACAAGGCTAATCAGGGGTGCGCCGGGCCAAATCCCCCGAGGTTTTGGAAGCGCTTCGAATTCTTTGCTAGCAACTTTGGGATCCGCTTGCAGGTAGCAAACTCGCCAGCTCTGTCTTAGCTTCCTCCTAGCCTCGCGGACCTGTTTCGGCCCCAAATACCTATAGACGATGAGATTCGTAGCCAAGGCTCGAACGTTCCTTTACGCTAAGCCGCAAGCGATCTGGACTCAAGTGCGACCTTTTCAACGGCCCGCGCGACATCTTCCAGGTCCAACCGGGAGAGATTCGCGTGGATCATCATGGTATACATCACCTTGTCGTAGTGCATAGCTTCTGCGGTCGGACAGATCCCCGGGTCGTAGGAAACTGACCCGGCGTCTCGTCCAGAGTGGAAGGCTCGCTGTTGGTAGATCGGCTGAAGGTAAAGGGGTTTGACGTAACCGACGGAGAATGGGACCCCCTCAGCACACACCGCCTCTACGAAGCGGTCTCTAGGAACACCCACAACTTCCTCTTCGAACTGGAGTGCGAGGAGGTAATACACGTGGCGACAGTCTTTTCGTACAGAGGCAGGTGTGATTCCTGGGATGTCCCCCCACCGATCGGAAAGCCACTGTGCCGCTTCAACCCGGCGTTCCGTGAGATAATCGAGCTTCTTTAATTGCTCGGCGGAGATTGCCGCTTCGATTTCCGTCATCCGGTAGTTGTATCCGATCAGATTGGCCAGATCGGTTGCACCTTTGTCCTCAACGACTGTCTCTCCGTGGTTGCGGACCAGGCAAACGCGGTCTGCGAGTTTGTCGTCGTTCGTAACGACGATTCCGCCTTCACCGCATTGTATTGTCTTGTGGTAATTCAGACTGAACACCCCGATATGCCCCAGACACCCAGCCCAACGGCCTTTGTAGCTCGCTGCCGGTGCCTGCGCGGCATCTTCAATGACCACCAGGTTCTGCTCCCGAGCGATCTGATTGATTTCGTCATAGTCAGCAGGATGGCCAAACAGGTCAACGACTATGACCGCTTTGGTTCGCGGAGTGAGCACCTTACGGATCGTGTCGGCTGAGATGCAGTAGGTCTCGGGGTCGATATCGGCAAATACTGGTGTCGCCCCGTAGATTAGAGCCCCAACGGCAGAGGACGACATTGTGTATGGTGATACAATGACTTCGTCACCGGGGCCCACACCTGAGGCTGCCACTGCCGCGTAGAGTCCGGAGGTTGCGGAGTTGACGCTGATCGCGTGTTTGACTCCAAACCTTGCAGCCCACTCCTCCTCAAGTTTCCGTACGTAGGGACCGCCGTAGAAGCCAGAGCTCCAGGTGCCGAGAAATTCTGAGAGAACGCCACTGTCAAGAACCCTGTTGACGGCCTGTTTCTCCTCGGGTCCAATCGTATTGTAGGCTGGGAACGGTTTGGTTCGAATCGGGCTGCCGCCCAGAATGGCCAGATGCTTCGCGCTCATAGCGATCCTATCAGTTGTGGAGAAGTAGGTTTGCCACGTTAAGGGTTGATGTACCTAATGGAGGCGAACCCGGCAAGGTTTGCCTGGGCGTGCCGGGCGTTTGGCTGGATTCGAGTTCAGCGACCAGGGCGTCATGCAGGGAATCTCGACAGTAGATCGCCCGGCTCCAGCCCAAAGCGTTCGAAGGCAATAGATCTGGCACTTTCAATCCGGGTTGATAGCTCACGACGGGTCGACCGAGCAGGCAGGCTTCCATCAGTACCATCGAATTCATTCCTACGACTAGATCGCATCCCAGGGTTGCTTCTCGCGACCCAACATCTGGATTCCGCAGCACCTTAACCTTAAGGTGCGAGGTCGGACTCAAAGGCGGCAAGGAGTAGTATTCAGCTTCCCTTGGATGAGGCTTTAAAAGCAAAACGCCGTTCAACGTCCGTTCGGAAAAAATTCGATCCAACTGATTCACGACATCCCTCAGGACTTCCTCTTCTTGGAATCCCAGCTCCCCTTTTGGGTACAATTCAGACAAAGGCTGTGAGACAAAGAGCAAACAAACGGAGTTAGAAGCACATCCCGCAATCGATCGGATCCTCTTTCTAGACAATTCCCTGGCTCCAGAAATTTGGAACCTGACCAGATCGTCGAAGGCAGGATTACCCGTGACGTGGAGGCGATCGGAGGGAAATCCTTCCCGGACCATGGCCTTCTGAGATTGTGAATCCATTACAGCAATAGCGTCCGGTAATACGCACTGCCCTTCCGAATCTGTGAACCTTTCGCGATAATTTGACCAGAAGTCGAGCACGCTGAGAGTCCGGACTCCACATCTGGAAGCCCTTCGGATCAACTCCAGTTCCAATTGTTCGGATGAGACGGAGGTGCCAACGAGGATGCGGTCGTAGCTTCTCGGGTCGAATCCGGCCATTTGCAACGGATTTAGACCGGCATCAGACCATAATCTGTAGGCGGCCCGATAGGCACCGCAGTCGACGCGAGCCCTCTGTGCGGACCGCAGATATTCGATCACTGGCTCTACGGCACGGGCACCTCCTGCATCACCGGCCCCAACAAGTATCTTCATATTACATCGGCCCGAATCGGTTGATATTCTCCCGTAGCCACCTTTTCTTTCACGACCTCTAACAGGGAGTCGGGAATTGGCTTGAACGATGAACCCGAAGGCTGGGGAGAGAGTCTTTCGGGAGTGAGCTTTTCTGCGAAGATCTTCTGAATTGCTTCTATTCGAACATCGTGAGCAAGATGGTATAGTGAGGCTCTCAGGTCGGAGTAATTCTGCTTTCTTGTCATTGGCAATTCACGGATCAAGATGATCGCACCGGTGTCGATTCCAGAATCCATGAAATGGGCGGTAACACCCACTGGATCGTCGTAGTAGATTGCCCACTCACAGCACGTGGCTCCGCGGTATTTCGGGAGGATTCCAGGGTGGACGTTGAGAACACCGATGGACAAATTTTCAAGTAGATCAGATTTTAGAATTCGAGGCGTACCCGCATTCACGAGGAGACCTAGTTCAAGTTCCCTAATCTGTGTCCTGCAAATCTTTCCGTTATGATTCGGGACCGTGCACCAATGGTACTTTCTGAGATAAGGGTCGATAGGTTGCTCGGGGAACCTACCTTGCGTACGGCCTCTAAAGATCTCACTGTCCTTTTCGGAAAAGCCTTTCTTATCGAAAATAAGCACAGGCTCGAAGTCCGATAAATCCTCAAACTTTTCTAGAAAATAGGGTATTAACGGGTTACTTCGGGTAGTCAGGAGTCCAATGCGGTTCATGATAGTAGGCCAGGACTAGGTAAGAGAACTAGCTAGAGGATAACAGCCCAGGATGCAGACAGGCAGATTTGGATCTTCCGATTGCCCGAAGTTTCGGAAAGATGCGGTAGGCATTCTCCCGGAGGATCAAAGACTCCTCTTCAGGAGGAAGATTCGCAGATTTCAACTTCGCTAGAGACCATTGAGGGGCAACGACTTGCCCGTCGGAACCGAAAAGTACACGGCGTGGACCGACGGAATCAATAAAACGCCGTAGCTGGCTCTCGTGGCGTAGCGCGTGTCCTGTCGAAAAATCGAAACAAACATTCTTTAATGGAATCAGATTCTGCGCTCGGCCCCAGTTCGAATGGGCGGCCACGAATGTTACTTCTGGATAACGCTGAGCAGACCGACCCAAACCAGGGAGATGGGCCAGAATAGGGAGGTTCACATCGGCAGCCGCATCCAGAATCGGGCCATATTCCGGGTCGTCAAGGGTCAGGCCGAAGACGTCTTGGATCGTCTTGATACCCACGAATCGGGGATGCTTTGAACGCCGATAGATCTCTTGTATGCTCTCTCGCGGATGCTTTGGGTTGACGACAACGAGCCCGAATACGCGAGGGTCCTTTTCAAACCAGGTTTCGCTTTGCCTGTTTCCAGCCTGGAAATCATATGTGAGTCCGAGGATGGAGAAAAGGATCACCTTTTGATATGCATATCGATCGAAGGTTGCGATCTGGTCCTCGTCTGCCAGATGCGGCTCGCCCAGGTTCCAGTGGTCTGGGTGCCAGTGGATGTCAACTTTTGGCGTGTTCAGGATTCGCTCCCAGCTGGCTACGTCTTCGCGACAAGCGAGCGAGGGAGTGAGCGAATCGAGGCCAAGTGCAGTCGACAACGTCCCGCATCCGATCTCCATCCGCTGCGAGGCCGCGAGGTCTGCTTCCTTAAGCATGGCAGCCGGGCAGTCCGGTATATTGTGTGGGGCGTTTGAAGCCCAGAAAAGTCGGTTCGTCCCGATCTGATCGGCCATGAACTCTAGGGATCCATTTGAACTCAGATTGCCAACATCGAAAAGGAAATTCGCGCACGAGTGTGCAACGGCCAACTCAGAAGCGATCGACTTGTACCTGTGTCCCGCCATCCAGCGGATCAAGACCGGAATATTAAGGCTTCCCCAGGAACGCTCCACGCCAGCAAGCTCACGCTCAGATTGGATTCCAGCCTGCAGGGGGATCTTCAGTCGCTCTGCAGCTTCCCCTATGGCGCGAACGGCGGGAGACTCCCAGTCTATAGCGGACTCTCGCGCAATATTCAGTACCGATACCGCTGGGCATTTCAATTCTTGCTTCAGCCAGGCAAGGATCTTTTCAGGAGGATGACCGTATTGGCAGGGATTAACGACACCTAGCGGGAGCAGTCGACCTCCGGCCTTGTCCGCCCATCGCGCAGCTTCGCGATTCCCCTCCCAAATGTCGTAATAAATGCTTCGATAAGATGAGACTAGCCCGCTGGAAATTCCAATGCGGTCGAAGTCCCTCAGCAGGGCATCTACCGGGTAGGTGAATCCCGTTTCTGTATCGTGACCAGCGAAACAGCCGCCATCGATCGTGGTCGTAATCATGGAGCGAACTCAGGCCGAGGAGCAAACTCCCGCTTCAGGATACTGTAGCACTTGATATTGATAAGCTTGCCGTCCAGAAGGAAGGCGTCTCGCTTCGTTCCTTCGTGCTTCCAGCCTAGGGATTCAACGGCTCGATTGAACGCTGGATTCGGTGATTCCGCCCAAACCCGACACAGTCCCATTGACAAGATCGCGTGACCACACACTGCGTGAATCGCCTCCTTTGCATAACCCTGACCCCATACATCTTTCGCACCGATCATCATAGACAATTCTGCCGATCGGTGAATCCACTGAATCGTATTCAGAGCGATATTCCCGATGTGTCTTCCGCCGCTCTTGAGACAGATGGCAAGCACCAGATCGCCGCGGCCTGATATACCCTCGATGTATGCTTTGAGTCCATCGATGTCACTTGGATAGGCCTTTGGCCCACGGAACCTCAGGACGTCGGGGTCGTTCAACCAGGCAAGGTACTCCTGATTTGCATCGGTAGAACAAAGGCCCCGTAGAATCAGACGTTGGGTCTCCAGGAACTTTAAATCCATCGGCTCCTCTTCTACAGCGGTTTATGCAGCCGCCGTCGTGTTCGCAATGATTGGCTCCAGCGCAGGCCTGATTGTGGATGCAAACTCAGCGAACTTGAGCAGCAGGTAGTCGTTATACTTCCTGCCGACGGCTTGAAGGCCAAATGGCATGGAGTCGGGGCCCCGAAAGATCGGAATGCTTGCGACCGGCGCACCGCACAGCGTCCACGTCAAACAGGTATCAGGGAGGTCCGGCTCCGAGTACTTTGGAGCGATGCCCTGAGTCGTAAGCGTGAGAATCGCGTCGATGTCTGAGAAATACTCGTCCAGCATTCGCGACATTTCGATCTGACGTGACAGCGCCCGTTCATAGTCTTCCACGGACACGCAGCTTCCGCGATCGATCATCTCGTGGATAATGGGGCTTATGAATTCTGTGTCGCCAAACTCCTTCTTGAAGTAGTAGGAGAGGCACTTTTCGTAGATGGTTGTATGGATTTCGTGGGCATGATTGAACAGCTCCGGCAGAGGCCTTTCGTAGAGTTCGACTTCCGGGTGGCCTTCGATTTCGTCCAGCAGCAATAGGAGGGCTTCGTAAGCGTAAGGAAGGCTGAAACGCTCATTCAAGTGTGAATCGACGGCAATCCGCCACGGACGATCTCCTCTTTCCTGGCGTGATGGATCGGATAAGGCCTCGAAGCCGATGGGGAAGTTTGCCCCGTGCACCCGAATGACATCAAACAGGATGCGAAGGTCCTCGGGCGTTCTAGCGAAGCCCCCGACGGTATCCATTGTGTCGGTTGTCTTCAGGACACCGGTTCGCGGAACCAGACCGAAGGAAGGCTTGAATCCATAGACGCCACAATAGCTGGCGGGACGGCAGATAGATCCGGCGGTCTGGGTGCCGATAGCCAACGGGACCATGCAGCTTGCTACGGCTGCGGCAGAGCCGCTCGACGAGGTGCCCGGTGAATATTCAGAATTATGTGGATTCCTCGTCTTTCCGGGGGCTTGAACGGCAAACTCTGCCGTTACCGTCTTTCCAGGAAAGATGCCTCCTTGACGCCGAAGGTAGAACACCACTCTGGCATCGTTACCAGCAGTAAATCCCTCCCAAATGGGACTTCCCATCCCGGTCGGCATATCCTCAGTATTGAAGATATCTTTGATCCCAACAGGAACTCCGAAGAGGTCACCTCGAAAGGATCCGTCAGCGATTTCTCTGTCAATTCTATCGGCGTTGACCAGGGCTCTGTTCGTATCCAACCACGCCCAGGCCTCGACAGACTCGTCAAGCAGCGATATCCGATCAAGATGGGATTCGACCACTTCTCGAACGCTCATCCTGTGGGAACAGACCTGGTCGATCAGATCCTTTGCCGATTGGAGGCAGGGTTCAGACATTCGGATATCTCAAGGCAGGAGTTTCGCTTTACCGGTTCTCTGGCTCTTGATGATGTGCTCTAGCTCTCTCTCTTCGAGATCCACGATCTTCAGATATTCTTTAAGCATCCCAGGTTTTTCTGCGTCGACCTTCTTGGCCAGCTCGAAACCTTCTTCCTGTGTCAGAAGTCCATTCCTCACATCTAGACTCGCCTGGTCAGTGCCGCGACCGAAGCCGCGCTTCAGAAATTTCGTATAGTCGTGGATGCCCGCCATCCGGCATTCCACACTCTTGTACCTTTTGTAGGCGCCCTCGACGTAGCCGTCCCGCCAGCCGTACTCGGCCTGCAGGAATTCCATCTGCCTCTCCTCGTCCCAAAAGATGTAATTGCCCAGATAGATTCCAGTGACGCCGACCCTTTCCAGTTCTTCAGCCGATGGAAGGTTGTAGGGCGACAGGTCGCGTTCAGACAGGTCCGCGCAAGCCATCTTCTTGGGCACAACCTTGATTGACTCTCGCATCAAATAGTCTCTGTCGAACTTGATCGGATCGAGATGGGTCGCCCGCCCTGACGTCTCGGCGACCGATTCCCCCCAGATGATGAGTGGGATGTTGAACTTGACCGCGATCTGTAAGGGGAAGGCTCCGATCCCTGCGTGACAATGCCAGCATGCATCGCCGATCGTGTCCAGTGATCTTCGCGAGATTCTTCGAACCAGGTCCGAGCTAGGAGTAAACATAATGTGATCGACATTGAGTTTTGTGAGGATGTTTTCGAGATTGAACTTACCGATTTCCGACTGCCACCCGTGGCCCTGGTTGTGGGTGACGGCCAGCGGTTTCATTCCGTAGACCTTAACGATTACGTGAAGTTGGAAAGCGCTGTCCTTTCCGCCACTAACGGGGACAATGCAATCGTAGTTGGTTCCGCTCCGCGATTTGTGGAACTCCAGAATTTCCCGCAAAGCTTTCTCCCTTTCAGTCCAGTCCATGTGCATCTTGTGCTCGGAGGACTGGCAGGCCTGACAGAAGCCCATCTCATCGAACTTGATGCCCTCGACCGTCTCAGGAAGGCAGCAGCGCTTGCAGTAATTCAGCCTATCCACATACAGAGGTTTTCCGTAGTCAGACATAGGTGCTCTCCGGAAGTCGATTATCTCGGATCATTTTGGCGAAGTCCATTACGGACAATACACTTATTTTGGCATTGGGGAGAATCTCATCGTCCAGGTAGTCGCGGATTGCTCGATCGTGATGGATCGGCAGGATCCAGAGCTCATCGACAGGGTTCTGTATCAACTCATCGGGCGGTTCTACTGGGTTTGGCGAGCCACTGAAGTAGGCTCCGTGTTTAGCAGAGTCACCGTCGAAGATTCTTGGCGGAACACCGGTCTCCAATAGACCCGGTAGAGCGCGAGGTACGCCGTAGAGGCCAAGTGTTTTGCCCCGGGCGGCAAGCGCGTTTGCTCGACTCTGAAGCTTTTCAAGAAGGGTCTTGCTTTTCTGAACGAATGTTTGGAAGAGGCTGGAATCTTCGTGGTTCATGGAAGTAAGGATCCGAGAAGGGCGTGGATCATCCCCGTGTACTCCCCACGCACATAGTATGCCGTGACTGTATGAAAGTGTGCATGTTCTGATGTTCTGCAGTCCGACGGCCGACATCATCCTACGAAGGGAATATTCAGTGAAATATGACAAGTGTTCGTGAGCCAATACCATGAAATTCCCCAGTGCGAAGTCCAGCTCGCATCCTGGGACGGCCACAAAGACCGTTCCACCGGTCTTTAGAAGCTGTGCGTTCGCGTAGAGGAAATCCGCCGGCTCTTCCACGTGCTCAAGCACGCCATAGTGAAATATACAGTCGTAATCCGATTTGTAGACGGATTCTCCGAAGAACTCCCGCTGGACACGCATACTTTCTCGCTGCGTGATCTCCTTCGCCTGAAGGCCTGGCTCGCAGCCGTCAGCCGCAGAAGCACCCTCGTCCAGAAGTGATTTGAGCAACGCCCCTCTCCCACAGCCCGGCTCAAAGAACCTGCGCCCACCGATCCCGCCACAGGCTTCGGCAATGAGCGCTAGGATTTCACGAGAGAGCGCGTCGTTTAAACTCCCTTCGCCGAGGGGCGTCGACAACATGGATCCTGTCTTGTAAGCCATCAGAAGGGCCGCGCGCACACCGGGACCTGCCTTTTGGGCCGCAAAACCCCCACGCGGTTCGTAGTTGAGGTGGAATGGAAGAAATGAGGGAATTCCCTTCAGCGGCTCCGGGTCCGTTCGCATCCCAGTGATGAAAGGAAACCGCTCGAACGCGAGCGAATCAAAGTGACCCTCGGTGTTATCGGAGATCATGGTCATCGACTCTCTGCTTTGAGGCGACGAACCGCCGCCAGGATGTCCAGGAAGCTGGTCAACGAATCTCCCGATATGTCTCCAAAATCTACGTTCAGTTTGTGTTCGATCGACATCAAGAGATCCAGATGCTGAAGGGAATCCCACGCTCCTATGCCGAGTCTGACATCCTCCAGATCCTCTTTCCCGTTGAGTTCCAGGGCCTCTTGAAAGACTTCCTTGAGATCCGAACGCAACGCATCATTGGATTCTGTATCTGGGGCCAGGGCATGGGCTTGCTCTGGGGATACGGATGGCGATGGATCCTTTGCCTCTCCAGCAAAGAATCCGCTGAGTGTCACATCAAGTTTCCCACCCATCGCGTCGATGGAAAGGAACTGTCCGTTTTGAAGATCTGAATCGGGTCGAATCGCTTTCTCGATGACGTGCGCCAATCTGACCGGGGGTAGGCCGACTGGCCAGCGGGATCGTATTGCATTGATTACAGGGCCTGGTAATTCATTCTTCTCCTTGCCTTGATCTTGGACGAACGCGCCTGGCAGCAAACCGGCGACCCGAACTCCGGCACCCTCGACGGATTCAGACAAATCTTTGACAAGGGAGGCTTGCGCCAATTTTGCCGCAGCGTAAGCGGAAAACTGCGGGATCCTGTCAGGCCTTACTGCATCGGACAAAATTGTAACCACGGTTCCGTCTTGCCGAAACATCATCGGTGGCAAGCAGGCATTGGCCATTCCTAGGAACATTTCGAGGTTGAGGGACACCATATCATTGAATACATCCATCCAGTTGGATCGATAATCCGATAGCCTGAACACGGGTGTGCAGCAGTGGATAAACGCGCGGATGAATCCTAGTTGATCGGAGATCTCCTTTATAAAGGCCTCTGGGGATCTCAAACCTGATTCGAAGGCGAACTGGAATGGATGGGCGGTTCCACGGGCCCTGTGCACTTCCTCCGTCAAATTCCGGGCTGTTTTTTCGGACCTATTGTACTGAAATGCTACAGTCCATCCCGCCGCAGCCAGTGCACGCACGACTTCCTGTCCAAGGCTGCCGGTTCCACCCGACACAAGTGCGACACCAGGCTTTGACGGGTCGTGGATTGTTGTTTGAGTCATGTGGAAGACTCCGATTGCGCTGGGCGATTAGACAGATCGTTTTGGATCTTTACGCTGGCCGTACCCCTAACGCAAATCTCTCGATTCCAGTAAGCCAAAAGGTTCAGCTTAACCATCCTGTTGGCTTTCTGCACCGCCAGTATGGAGGCTGAAACCGTTACTTCAGAGCCAACGGGAACGGGCTTCTCGAAGGCGAAATCTATTCCAGCAAGTAGGGCATTTCGGCCTGGTAGATGGACGCCGATGAGCGTAGAGAAGTGTGAAGCGATCAACATGCCGTGGACCAGATTAGAGCCGAATTCTGAATTCTTGCCAAACTCCTCATCCACGTGGAGGGGACTCAAGTCCCCAGAGGTGCCGGCAAACTGACCCACTTCCCGCCCGCCCAGCATCACAGTGTAGTGCGCCGACATTCCCTCGGTGAGTTCATCAAGTGTATACGTGGAAACTTCTGCGCTCTTTTTCAGATTCATCGTGGTCCTCATCCACTCCGCTTTCGGAAACCGTGAAGTAATCAGGAATCTCAACGCGGACGCTGTCAAGGTCGAGACGGAACTCGCGATCAGTCACCGGCCTGAATCCGTGTCGAGAATAGAGCGAGGCGACCGGTTCGTTTCTCGGGGTGGCCTCGAACAATCCGACAAGTTGTCGAAATCCCTTGCCCGAGTTCAATAAGGAAGTGCAACACTTAGGGTAGCAACTGTCCTATCCTAAGTGTATGGGAAACAATTACAAGCATCTTACGATAGACGAACGCGAGCAGATTGCGCTTTGTCGAGCCACTGGTGCAAGCCTTAGAGATATTGCCAAGGCCCTTGACCGGAGCGCCAGCACGATTTCAAGAGAGTTGAAACGTAATCCGTCCCCGATAGCTGAGAGTTACTCGGGCCTCCAGGCTCACAGAAGGGCTGAGAAACGTAAGCGGGAGGCCGGCAAGCGGAAACGGCTGAAGAATCCGGTTATCCGGCGATATGTCGAGACCAAACTCAAGCAAGGATGGTCTCCCGAGTTGATCGCTGGGAGGCTTCCCGAGGAGCGTCCGAGCGCGGGTATCAGCCACGAAGCCATCTACCAGTATATCTACGATCCAAAGGTGCACAAGCAGCGGGATCTGGTTGCTTGCTTATCCCGAGCTCACAAAAAACGAAAGCCGCGGTGGCATACCCGAAAACACCGGGAAAGCCACATTCCAGGCCGTATTTCGATCGATCGACGTCCCCGTTACATCGAAAAACGGAAACAACCTGGCCACTGGGAATCCGACACCATCATCTCTCGTGAGAGCAAACAGGCCGTTGGCGCTTGTCTTGAGCGATCGTCGAGATACCTACACCTGGCTAAGCTGGCAAAGAACGGACCCTCGGAGGTCGCCGAAGCGATTAATCGACGCCTTGGGCGACATCCTCCCCACATGAGGAAGAGCATCACATATGACAACGGATCCGAAAACGGCCAACATCAACGGGTCAACGAGGTGCTTGGCACCAAATCCTATTTCTGCAAACCGTTCCACAGCTGGGAGCGAGGCGCTGTGGAAAACGCTATCGGTCTGGTCCGCAGATACCTCCCCAAGAAGACAGACTTCTCAAAGGTCAGCAAACACGAGTTAAAGAAAATTCAGAACCGGATCAACAACCGACCAAGAAAATGTCTTAACTTCAAAACACCAGCTGAAGTCTTCAAGTCCAAGTGTTGCACTTAGTCATTGAATCCAGCTTGTTGATTGCGTGGGTGGAAATCCAACCGAGCAGAGCGGACTCCACATTTCTTCCCAAAACGCGACAGCTGAGCAAGAACGAATCGATCAACAGGGTCTCTTCGGTTGGTACCAGGATGAAAACTCCTATGATTTCACGCTCTGTAAACCCGTCCTCCAGGCCAACAGCGAAAACCTCCGCATCCTGCGACTCGATGAGCAAGCGTAGGTTAGATTTGCGATAACGCTTGGTGGTCGTGTTGAACTGGTTGGTCTTGGTCAACAGTTGACATACTCGGGAGACGTTGAACTCGTTGAGTTTCTCCAGGTAGACGCACATTTTGAGTTCCGAGAGGAATTCATCGATGGACTCACACGTCATTTCAAAGTCCTTCGCCTTCTTCCGACCCACGTACTGCTTCGTCCGTCCGAGGTCTTCGGATGTTATCCGGACGGTCTGTAGACAAGGTAATTTGGAGAGAAATCCGACCCATTCAGCAGGATCCTTGGGCAGTTCCGGGACGGTGCATTCAGAAATGTTCCTACGGACCCACTCTCGCTCGATCGGGTTGTCATCGATAAACATCACCGAGGCCGGCCGCAGCGATAGTGCCTGGGAGATGGACCGGATGTTGGTGGCTTTATCCTTCCAGTTGATCCGCATCTCCACGAAGTCGCTTTCGTCGAGGATCATTTCGGGGTGAGTGCGAATCGTCTTGAGAGCAATTTCCTCAGTGTTTTTGCTGCAAACGGCCAGAGCAATGCCGCGTTTTGTGAGCGCCTTTAGGTAGCGCTGAATATCGGAATAGACATTACCAGGAAAATCTCCACCGAGAGCTATTCCCTCGACACCATCCTCGCCTACCACTCCGCCCCAGAGTGTCTGATCGAGGTCTACCACGATCAGACGTATTGTCTTCTCTTCTGCGGCGAGCGCCATCCCTGTAAGGACTTCGGCGAGCTCGATTGTGAACTCCTTGCAAAAGGGAATTCTGCCGACGTACCAGTACTTTCCTGGGTGGACTCTTTCTGTACCAAAGCGCCTGGCGACCTGACAAAAATCGAGGATATATGTATCCTCAAGCTCCTGCACTGCTTCCCGCAAAATCGAATTTGCGATGTCTAGTACGGATGCGTCGCCGGCAGCAAATGTGGCATCGGCGTTTCCGAACGGTGAGGACGTGAGGAACTGCAGGTTGGCAACAAAGAAGGTTCCTGACAGTGCCGAACGTGCCTCGCGAATCGTTTGTAGATAGTGTTTGACTCGGCTTTCAATTTCGGCCCTGAGTTCTCCATCTCCGTTGAACGAACCTTCCATCTGGCTCCCAAGGACCTCTTCAGCCCGCTCAAGAAACACCACATAGTCCGGATTGGCAGTTCGAAGCTGACTTTCTGGGTCCAAGATCTCCTGTCGAAATCTGCCAAATTCCGTTTTTACGAATCTGCAGTCTTCGCCAGTCAACCGCTCGAATTCTCGTGCGAACGTCTTCCCGGTCAATTCGAGGTTGGTGCTTCCTAGAAAAACGCTGGAGCGCTGCGCATTGGCAGTCAGATAGATTTCCCGGTTTGTGAGTGTGGCGAGAGGGTCGTTGTGAAGGATTTCCATCAGAGTATCGACGCCCTCCTTCGCTGAAAAGGCTTCCACGAAAGAAGTCCCAAGCGGAACTCGGCAAAGTTTCCCAGCCTCTTTAAGGCGATCGGTGGCTACGCGATAGCTGTATTCGACCGGTAGGTCGAGTCGCCTTACATACAGCCGTTTTGAGACACTGGTGACCAATTCGTCGGCGTTGACGTGACCCGAAAACGTTTTGAAGAACCGATAGGGAACACCGACGAGTTCCTCGGCGTGGTGAAAGATGGAAGCAGTGAGGGCAAGAGGCTCGCCCAGACCGACAATGAGTGCGTTCTTATTGTAGATCTCTTCATAGATCGATCCGGGCCCCCAGCATGTCGCGGAGGCCTCGTACTCCATAAATGCGCCCGCATCGGGGCCGAACACAGCGAAGGAATTGATTGGGCAGGGAGTTCGAACGGCATTCGGCAGATTCCTGAAATGTTCGCTCAGGGCTCCCGTTTCGGATGGGGTCTCTTCCCTGTCGAACCATCCGGTGCGGCAGAAGGAGGGAGTAAAGGTAGGTAAAAGCACAGTCCGATCGGGAGAGGCTGCCTTGCAGACGGATTCAGCTATTGTCTTCAGAGGATTCTCAATGTACCCAAATGAGCAGATGTTCGAATGGATCACGATAGTATCGTGATTTTCATCGAGAAGCGCCGCGATGGCCGCCTCTACTTCGGAGGCATCGAAAGGATACATTATAGATGATTGATTATAGGTCTATTCTACTAGGTTGACAAGATCGACCCGCTTGAACTTCTCGGAGGCGTGCAGGAGTTCTGGAAATGGACAAGACCACTTCTCTGCTATAGAAAGAAGGTCTTGGCGGCCATCTGTTTCGTGGATGACAATCTGGTTCAGATATCCCGGATCCACGCCCGCCTTTCCCTTGTTAAAGACTCCGTACGGACCCACGTGGACCTGGGTGAAGATTCCTTTATCCGAGAGAAAGGGCTCAGCCCGATAGATGTTTTTGTATGTCCTGTTGTTATCCACGACGAATAGGGTGTCCAAAACGAACTGTAGTGTGTCTCGAAGTGCGTCCGGGGTTATGAACTTCAGGTTGTCAAAGGAGGAATGATACTCCGGGAACTGAGCAGGCGGCGTTCTCATGATGGTCGGCATGGGAATGCGGAAGCCTGGGGCGTTAAATTGCCGCTCGTCAGAACCACTCAAGTAGTATGGCAGAATACGATGATCCTGCTCTCTATCCATCAGGACTTTCCGGGCGGCTCGGTCGAGTAGTGAATCGCCGGACCAGGATTGCTTGAAGTGGATTTTTCCCGGATCTCCACAGCAGGTCAGATTGTAGCCGCCGATGACGTTTTTGAGTTCGGGCTGATGGTGGTAAAGGAATGTGATCGATCCGATTGTCTCAGGGATGATGATGAGCCGGTATGAGAAGTTCCTTTCGGGAAAACTCGACAGAATCCGAAAAAGCTCCGACGCCACAGCAACTCCGGAGATATTGTCGTTCGCCATCACGGGATGACACATATAGGTCGTCAGGATTATCTCCTTCTCAGACCTTCCGGGTAGATATGCTTCCCCAATGCAAAGGTTCCCGTCCTCGAGTCTCGAGTCTATGTGCACCCTATAGCGGTCTTCGTTGAGCCGCTTCTTCAGCGCATCTGGAATCCCAAGTTTCCAATCTTTCGCATAGTAGGAAGGGCATAGCGGAATCGCATCAGGAAGGTGAGATAGGGAGTTAAGGTGGGGCATGAGGTCCTGTTTTTCCACGACACCTGAAAACGGCTGGCTGTAAGGCCCTACGAACAGAGGTTCATTGGCGTATTCGATGATCCTGCGGCCTTGCGTGTCCGCCAGATAGGCCTCACGAACGGTCCAGGACTGTGGGATGGTCCAGTCGAAAACCTTTCCTCCCGAAGGGTACCGCTTGATGTTGAGGGGTAGCCGATTCTGTACCAGGCCAAGGGATTCCTCAAATCCAGGTGAAACCAGCGTCCGATAGATCGGGACAAGCTCTTCGGCAAGGGTCCACATGGTGCGGACATTGTGATCTTCAACGTGGAATGCGCGCATAGACAAAAAACCTTTCAACTACTCCAGAACTGCAAATGAAGCTACGGTGTCAAAGGGATTCCGCTCGATCCGGAGGTTGCGGATGCCCAGCTCTTCGATTACCGCCGGCACCTCGCCGCTGAAGTCTGTACAGTTCATTTCCGAGAAAGTGATGACCGCGCCCTTCGGCATTCGAGGCAGGAAAGCTTTTAACGCCGCTTTGGTTGGCTCGTATAGGCTAAGGTCCAGAGAAAGGAGACTTACGACGGTGTGTGGGTTCTTTTGTAGAAACGCAGGTGCTGTTTCTACGATGTCTCCCTTTACGAGAATCACTTTCGGCATGTGATTCAGAAACCGGTTCGCGTCATATAGTCGAATGCACTCAAGAAGCTCATTGTAGGAATCCGCCTTGAAGCCACCAGCTTTTGTTTGATCGTGTGTTCCCAAGCTATCCTCTTCCGATAAGCTAAGGAATCCCCTGAAAGTGTCGAATCCCACGATTTGTCGCTGATAGTTCATGGGTTCGAGAATAGCACTAAGCTGGGCGTAGGTCATCAACGATCTGCCGCGGTAAACCCCGCAGTCTATCACCGAACCCTGGACCGAGAGGACCCTTTTAAAGATTTCGTAAAGGGAAAGGAAGTCGGTCAGTCTCTGGCGGGGAACATATTTTGGGAACGCTGCAATCTTCTCGGCGTAAGTGCCATCAGTTTGGAAGAAATAGTCCTCGAGCTGGTCTAAGTAATTGAAATCCGAAGTCGTGTTCGTTTTCGAGCTCAAACTCTGAGAGACGATCTTTCGCGATGCTTGGGCCATAAGGCGTTTTTGATCCATAGAAGATTAGAAGTACCAGCGACCATCGACCTCGTCTTCAGTCCAATTCTTGACAAAGGCCATCCGATCTTCGATCTCGTCGGCTCCGGAGGAGTCGATGATAGGGTCGATGTCGGCGGAAGGCTTCCGGACCCACTCGCCATCGTTATTCCGTTCCCAAACATCAGGATCTCTGAACCTATCAACGATCTTGTAAAACTCCTCCTCGTCCAGGTCCAATTCTTCTAGAAAGGTGTCTAAGTCTTCAGGTTTCCTGTGGTCGTAATTTTTCACAAGCTTAATGCCTTCTTCGCGCGTGATTCGACCTTCTCTGATGTCCTGGCTTGCGTGGTCGGTGGTACGACCGTAACCAAACTTCAGATACTTGAGGTAGTCATTTGTGCCGGAGCAAAGCTGACAGTCGACATCGGCATACGTGTTGTAGGTCCTGGCTTTGGGTCTTGTGGTAAAGCCAAACTTGTCAATTACGAATTCCGTTAGGGCCTTCTGGTTCCACTTATAGTAGTTGCCCAAATAGATTCCTCGAACGCCTACGCTCTCGATTTCCTCAGTGCTGGGATATTCCAACCAGCTTAGATCCCGGCGCTCCAAGTCTGGGTTGTCCTTTAGAACCTTTTCGATGGATAATCCGCGCATGAAAAGTTCTGAACGCTCTTCTACACTGAACTCGACCATGTCATCCAGGCTGTTTTTCCCTGCCAAATGCGACCAGCCGTGTTCACCCCAGATAATCAAGGGAATTTTGTACTGGATAGCTACCTGGATAGGTACTGTGACGACGCCACCCTGGCAGAACCAGCAAGCATCTCCTCTCTTCTCAAGGGTGTATTTCATCAGCTTTCGGATTAGAACGGGGTTCGGGCTGAACCGTACGTGGTCGACACCAAATCTCTCTACAATATTGGCCATATTCTTCAGGCCAATCAAGGGACTGCAGATATGGTTAAAGGTCACGAGGAGCGGCTTCAGACCAAAGACCTCTTTGATGAGATATGTTTGAAAATGGCTATCTTTTCCACCACTAACAGGAATAATGCAATCATAAGGTGCTTCAGGGTTTCGATATTTCTGGAGCAGATCACCAAGTGTCTTTTCCCGCTCCTTCCAGTCGATGTTGTCTATCTCTTCGAAGTACGAGCAGCCTGAGCAAACTCCATCTTCGTCGAAATTCAGGTTGACTGCTGAATTCGAGGGATACACACACTTACTGCAATACTCCATACCAATCCTCCTCGAAGCTAGTACGAGACCGATTGCGCGGTCAAAGAGAGATCTTGCTGAACACCGTTTTATGTTTGACGTGACGGTTTGTCCCTGCAAGAGATGGATTTTCAGCAAGCAGATCCAGGATATCCTCTAGTTCGAACTCTGGATTCCGCATATAGAGAGATTCAAAAATGCTTGAAACCATATCCAGGTCTTCCTGTGTATCAACGGTTAGCCTAAGGCTGAGAGTGTGAGAGGGCAAAGAGCTTGTCACGTTCAGCAAGCGATACCGATCAGGGAATCGATGGAAGAAAGTAGACACGTGCTCTCGGTCGACCGGATCGTTCGTAAGTTGAGCGATTTCCTCAAGGTGGTGGAACCAGAAGACCTCCACATCCATTCCTCGTGGATAGGTTCTTCGAACTGCATTAGAGCAGTAGTCGACACTATTTCTCAACAAGGTTTCTACGACCCGATCGACAATTTTTGGGTCGATGAGAGGACAGTCGCCGGTCGTTTCCACAATGACGTCGGCACCTGCTTGTCTTGCTGCCTCTAAGACGCGATCAAGGACATCCTCCTCGCTTCCTCGAAAGCAGGATACTCCTAAATCATCAGCCAGATCCGCAATCGGCTGATCGGCCGAATTCACAGTCGTGGCAACGACGATCTCATCGACAGTTCTAGACCGATGCAGTCGCTCGATCATTAGGTCGAGCATTGGTCGACCCATGATCGGAGCCAGCACTTTCCCTGGAAGCCTCGATGAAGTCATCCTTGCCTCAATGGTGCATACAACTTTCACGGTTGTTGCTCCTTGAGATTCGGAAATTTCCTGTTTTTGTCTTCATTCGTCGGAGACCATTGCCCAATCTAGAGGAGTTCCGAATTCAATATCTTGCCTCGCACGCCGTCCTATAATAGCGTCCATAAATCGCGGATGGAGGCCGTGTCCCGGTCTAACAGATCGGAGGTTATCGGCAGTAAAAGCCTCTCCGGATTTGATGGAGTCTGCGGCAAAGAGCGACCGTCGAAATACCCGACTCTTCTTCTCTTCCTCGGTGACGCCATATCGAACTTCACCCAAAGCATCTTCGGCCACGCGAACTGCCTTGACAAGGGCTTCGAACTCGTGTGGTTCCAAGGAGAAAGCGCTGTCCGGTCCCCCATCACTCCGTGACAGCGTAAAATGCTTCTCAATTACACACGCGCCAAGTGAGACCGCGGCTACGGGAACCGCGATCCCTACCGTGTGATCAGACAGTCCTACCGGCACCCGAAAGGCCTCCGAAAGGTGGGGGATTGTCCGAAGGTTGATCTCCTTCGGATCCGCAGGGTAGGAGCTCGTGCACTTAAGGAGGCACAATTGTTGGCAGCCTGCCCTCCTGAGCGTCTGTACGGCTTCGTCCACCTCTGCAAGCGTCGCCATGCCGGTTGACACGATGATCGGCTTTCCAGTTCGGGCGACTTTCCGTAGTAAAGGGAGATCCACATTTTCGAATGACGCAATCTTGTAAGCGGGAACGTCGATGCTTTCAAGGAAGTCAACTGCAGACGAATCGAAAGGGGTAGAGAACAGGTCCAGGCCGACATCGTCAGCGATCTCTTTGAGCTTTGGCTGCCATTCCCAAGGTGTGCACGCTTCGCTGTAAAGATCGTACAGAAACCGGTCGTGCCAGAGTGTATCACGGATCCGGAAATAGTGATTTCGGCAGTTCAACGTGAGTGTGTCAGGAGTGTAAGTTTGAAGCTTGACTGCGTCGGCGCCGGCTTCTTTGGCAGCATTGAGAATCCGGATGGCATTGTCTAGGTCCTGATTGTGGTTGGCGGACATCTCGGCGATTATATAAACTCTCTTACCGACTCCGATCTTACGTCCGTTTACTTCCAGGTTAGTCAATTAAGCGCTCCATGACCATCTTCGCGGTCTCGTTCGAATACTGTGCACTGCGTACCGGCGATGACCCGTTCGCAGGACTTAATGAAGCCGGCTTTTGCGAATACCTTTGAGGAAGCCAAGTTGCTTACAAAGGAGATACCTTTTACTCTGGGAACACTGAACGCCACGAAAGCCCGTTGTATCGTCTTCTCGATAAGCATCGTCCCGAAACCTTTGCCTCGATGCTCTGGGTCCACAACAAAGCTGATTTGTGCAGAATCAGTATCATCGCGATCGTAGCGGATGCATCCCACTGGGCAATTTCCGTAATCAAGCATCCAGATTTTGGTATCCGAGGAGTTCAGCTTGTCAACATACCAGGCAAGATGATTCTCCCATGAAATAGAGTCTGAATTGAATGCGCTTTGTCGAACCAACGGATCGTTTCTCCAATTCCAGATGATTCGCGCATCCCCTAGCGTAGCTGGTCTGATGTCGGTGCGCGATGATCTGTGCTCGTCCAAGAAAGCCTCAACGACTCGATCCGCGCCATTTCCGTCAATGAGCAAGCGGCCAAGCTTGCTCATTCGCAAGCGGCACTCTTGATCGGCGCTGAGCTGGACGATCTCTTTCTTCAATCTCTCCCGATTTAGGCTGTCGGCGGATCCCATATTGACAGATATTCCAAACTGGGAGAGCGTGTCAATTACTCCCGACTGATTTTCTGCGGTTTGGAGAACAAGTGCAGGGACGCCCATAAGGGCCAACTCCCAGCACGTTGTCCCTCCTGCAGTCACAGCCAAGTCAGCCCAGGATAGGAGGCCCACCATATCCGCCACGTGAGTCAACAGGTGTATTTCCATGCCCAGGCTGCCAGCTACTTTTTTTAGGCTTTCCCGATTCTGATTCGCGGCTCCGACTAGGACCTTGATGTCAAGGTCCGACAGCCCGCTCGTCCCCAAGGATTTGATGACCTCTAGCGTAATGTTTCCGGGATCACTTCCGCCGAAAGTTACCAGGAGTCTCTTGGCTCGAGATGGGATCTCTTTCGTCGAAAGCTTCGCGTTTAGAAATTCAGACCGCAGCAGGGAAAAGCGAGACCCGCAAAGGATGGTGGTGTCAGTGTCACAGACAAATCCACGTTCCCCCGAGGTGTCGTTCTGATTCAGCAGAAGATCGGCATAGTAGTGCGGAAAGCGAACCGTGTCTTCAATGACCAGTGTTTGGAACCCGTGTCTCCGCAGTGCCCTTTGGTAATCTGAATCGAAGTGGTACCCATCTAAAATAACACGAGCATCAGGCGCGCTGCGCCCGAGGAACTCCAGGGTCCGCTGTAGGTCATCGATGAGTGGCAGACCAGATTTGAGGCGTTTGAATGTCACGCCGCAGCGAGTGAGCCGTGATTCGAGCTCCTTGTTCCGGCAGGCGCTCAGGAAGGTCACGTGACCTCCCCTTGCCTGCCAGTTTTGAGCGAGTGCCAGGCATCGCATCAGGTGGCCGCTGCCGATTGCCGGGGAGCTGTCCACCCGAAAGACTGCTGGAGGGATCAGGCTGGTGTCCAAGTTTCAATACCTGTGTTCAAGCCGACCAGATCGGTGTTAAGACGGATGTGCGAAAGTATCTCCCGATATGGCACGTGTTTAGAGTCAAGTGACAGGCGGCGATAAAGCTGGCGAATCAACTCCAGATCGGCGACCGTGTCGACCGTCCACCTCAGGTCAGAGTTGTCTTCGTCATCAGTCACTGATTTGCAGAGAAACAGATCTGGACGTTCTGATCGTGGGAGGATCGTGACGTGTTCGCGTGCACATTCTGAGTCAGCGAGTCTACCCATGCGGAGTAGGGTATCGAGGAAGAAGACTTCTGTATCCAGACCGCGAGGATAGGTACGCTCCTGAACATTGCTTCCATAGTCAAACTCGTTTGGTTTGCTGACCAATTCTTGAATGACCAGATCCGTAACATCTGGATCGATCAATGGACAGTCCGCTGTTATTCGCACAATGACTTCAGCATTGAATTCTTTCGCCGCCCCAACAAAACGGCTCAAGACGTCTTGCTCGCTTCCTCGAAACCACCCGACGTGTTCTTCATCTGCCAGATGGACGAGCGGTTCGTCTGTCGAGTGTCGTGTGGTTGCGATGACGATCTCATCAAGCTGTGTACAGCGCTTCAACCGACGGATTTGCTGGATCAGCATTGGTTTACCGCAGAGATCCATCAATACTTTTCCCGGAAACCTTCGGGAATTGGTTCGTGCCTGAATGATGCATATAGTCCTCATGCTCGCCCCCTGAGGTTTCGAATCGCCTCCAAAACAGTCTCCAAGTCCGAAGGTGTCATCTGTGGAAAGAGCGGAAGGCTGATCAGATTCTTGTAGGCAGACTCTGCGACGGGACATTGTCCGCGCAGGTCGCCGAGGAGGTTCTCATAGTAGGGGTGCATATAGACCGGAAGATAGTGGACGTTCACACCGATGTTCTGGCGGCGAAGTTCCGAGAAGACCCACTCCCTAGGCTTCCCAAGAAATTCAGGATTGAATAGCACGGGATAGAGGTGATATGCGTGAGAGACGTCACTTCGCACACTTAGGGGGGACACAAACGGAAACTCAGAGAGTGCTTCGTCGTACCGGCCTGCATGCTCCTGCGCCTGGAAAGAAACTTTGGCAATTTTCGGAGTTGACTGAGGCCCAGCGCGCACTGTAGGTCGCTGAGTCTGTAATTGTAGCCCAAGTCGACCATTTCATAGTAGAACTGGCCGTTCTTTGCCCTCTCTCTCGAATCGGAATCAACTCCGTGGTTGCGGAACCTTCTAATCCTTCTCGCAAAGTTGGTATCGTCTGTGGTAACCATACCTCCCTCACCCGTCGCAATATGTTTTACAGGATGGAAACTGAACGCACTTAAGTCGGCAATGCTTCCTATCGGACGGTTTCGATAAGTTGCCCCAAGGGAGTGGCATCCGTCAGCGATCAACGCTAAGCCGTATTGTTCACACAACTCAGATAGATCATCGTAGTCGCTTGGATGGCCGGCATAGTCGACTGCAATTATGGCCTTTGTCCGCGGGGTGATCAGGGCCTTGACGTTTTCTGGGTCCACCAAAAGCGTGTCTCGGCATACGTCGGCAAAAACGGGCGTACCTCCCTGGAAGACGACACAGTTGGCAGACGCAGCAAAAGTCAGGGCAGGGACGATTACTTCATCATCAGGTCCGATTCCAGCGGCGTAGACAGCCGCGTGTAATGCGGCCGTTCCGCTCGAGACCGCAACCGCTTCGCGGACTCCAACAAACTCGGCGAAAGCCCTTTCAAATCTTTCTACATTTGGCCCTGTCGTGAGCCAGTCGGACCGGAGAACGTCGACCACGGCCTGGATATCCTCTTCGTCCACCCACTGACGACCGTAAGGAAGCATACCCGTAGGGTCCGGTGCTGTCGACGGAGCTTCTGTGATCGTTTTCAAACGATCTCCTCAACGATGTCGCGGATTTCATCCGCGGAGAGGGACTTTTCGTTCGTGTCACTGTCGTATTTGTATCCGTCCTTCAAGGGCCTGCCGTTTCCCCAGTTCCCTTTGAACCACCACGGATAGACAGGCTGAACGATGAACATGTCGTCGAGATCCAAGGCGTTTCTGGCCTCGTCTTCCGAGATAAGTACCTCATGAAGCTTTTCGCCGGGGCGAATCCCGATCTCTTCGATTGCACATTCGGGCACCACTGCCTTTGTGAGATTGATCATGTTGGTGCTCGGGATCTTGGGCACGAAGACCTCGCCTCCGTGCATCTGGCCCAGACATCGGATCACGAACTTGACGCCCTGTTCGAGTGTGATCCAGAACCGTGTCATACGCCTGTCAGTTACGGTCACTCGCCCATTCTTTCTCTGGTTCAAGAACAGTGGGATCACGCTCCCACGACTGCCAACAACGTTGCCGTATCGAACGCAGCAGAAACGAGTTCCGTAGTCGCCCGAATAAGAATTACTTTGGATAAACAGCTTTTCAGCACAGAGCTTCGTGGCGCCATACAGATTTACCGGGTTCACGGCTTTGTCAGTGCTCAAAGCAACTGCCTTCTTGACGCCGGTATCCAGGGCCGCCTCGATGACATTTCGGGTTCCCATGACGTTTGTCAGGATCGCCTCCATCGGATTGTATTCGCACGCGGGTACCTGCTTTAATGCAGCCGCGTGAATCACGATATCGACGCCTTTCATCGCCCGTTGGAGTCGCTCCCGATCACGGATATCTCCAAGGAAGAACCGCAGGCGCCGGTCCGAAAGCTCTTCCCGCATCTCGTGCTGCTTCAGTTCGTCTCGACTGAAGACGATCACTTTGCTCGGGTTGAAATCGCGGAGAGCGATTTGGACAAACTTTCTTCCGAAGGACCCTGTTCCTCCGGTAAGGAAGATGACTTTGTCATTGATAGGCATTTTGTAGTTCTCCAGAGTATGCGACAGAGGAATCGAATTGCAGGGAATGATATCGCCAGTATACTCCCTTCTTACCCATGAGTTCCTCGTGCGTCCCTATTTCAGCGACCGTACCATCCTGTAGAACGATTACTTGATCAGCTTTCGATATCGTCGAAAGACGGTGGGCAACTATGACTACCGTTCGGTTCTCGCTCAGGTCCTCAAGGGCCTCTTGTACGAGTCTCTCAGAGGC
Organism: Candidatus Latescibacterota bacterium; assembly: GCA_965248435.1. Lineage (GTDB taxonomy): Bacteria > Latescibacterota > UBA2968 > UBA2968 > CBDFJH01. Next base: position 1,676,504 of record OZ252100.1, on the reverse strand, counting down.
CGTATCCAAAGCACTCGTGGCTTCATCAAGGATCAATATTTGAGGATTCCTCAGGATAGCCCTGGCTATTGCTATCCGCTGTCTCTGCCCGCCTGAAAGCCTCATCCCCCGGTCACCCACCACGGTATCAAATCCTTTAGGCATCTGTGAAATAAACTCATAGGCATTTGCACGGCGGCTTGAGTCTTCGATTTCCACCTCGGTAGCATCCAACCTCCCATATCGAATGTTGTCTCTAATAGAGGCGTGAAACACAAAAGTTTCCTGGCTAACGACGCCGATGGCGGAGCGCCAGTCAGTGAGGTCCAGGTCGCGAATATCGATCTCATCGGCCATGATGCGGCCGTCACCCGGATCGTAGAGACGGGGGATCAGATCTGCAAGCGTGGATTTTCCCGCGCCCGAGGCCCCAACGATCGCTGTGGTTTTGCCGTATGGAATCTCGAGATTTACGTTGTTCAGCGCTGGTAGAGCCCTGCCATTGTACGAAAACGAAACATGCTCAAATTGAATTGCCTTACACAGTCGAACAAACGGTTGAGTACCGGTTTTCACGAATGGTTTGTCCGCAGAAGAAAGGGCATTGGCAACAGCGGCGAGCGCCGGTGTATTGTTCGCGATGATCGTCCTGTTACTGTTAAATCGTGTCACGCGCGGCATGAGTCGATAAAGGATAAAGAGAAAAGTGAGAAGAAGGGGGAGAAAGGCATCGACGGGTTGTACAAAGTGCCCTGCAGCCAATACAACCGTGAGAGCGAACATGCCCATTGTAAAAAGTTCTGAAATCGGGGTTACAAGGGCTCTGATCTTAGCCGAATACATGTCGGCCTGGTTTGCGTGCATTACCATCGCGTCAAAGCGGTCTCTCTCAAATTTCTCTCGCCCAAAAAGACGAATCACCTTCATGGCACCCAGGGCTTCTACTCCAACGGAGGAGCTGTCCGCATAGGCTCTGCTGATTCGTTTGCCTGCTTCGCGAGATCTCTTGATAAAGGTGCGTAGAAGGAGAGAAAGAATGCCTAATGTCATCCCAGCTAGGAGCGTTAGTGGCCACGAGATCAAGAACAAAAGCCCCACACACACTGCGGTAACAAAAAGAATGGCCGCCTGCTGAACCAATGTAACCGCCAACTGGGCGGTCCGATTCGTCTCAGTTGTCAACTCGTTCCATAGATCTCCACTTCGTCGTTCGGCCAAAAACTCGCAACCTACGTGGAGTAACTGATCGAAGATCTTGCATCTGAGGCGACGCATCAGGTTCAGGCGGAGCCACTCGTTTAAGACCGTATGACCATAGGCCGCTCCGTTTTTCAACACAGTTACGCCAAGTAGAACGGCCATCAAGATCTGGAGACGCGCTTGCGTAGGAACATCAGCAAATGGACGGCTGATCCAGTCTATTACTGGATTGCCAGATATGACGGATGCATTGTCGGTTAACCCTTGAAGAATGGGTACCAAAAGCCCCAGTCCGACTCCTTCCAGCAAAGCCAGCAAGACCCCCAGCATCAGAGATAGGCCAATCTGAACCCGATACGGCTTTGCGTGTGTTCCCAAGATCCGAATCAATTCTTGAAATCCCTGAGGCCGCATTGCAGGACCCATCTCCTACTAGCGATAGTTTAATGGAGGTTTTCAGATAAGCTGAGGTTAGCTGCTGTTCTATCTGATCGCCCGAGAGTCTCCGGGGTCATAAGGGGATGGCACAAGTGGAGAGAATTGCGGCGGGGCAGAGGGGGATGAGGCAACTACTTGATCTTTTACTTATTTAATCGGCAATTCTCGCGTGAGGATTAGCCCGTTCCCGTCAGCATCTTTGGACTCTAGACGCAATTCCTATGCCCTTTCTGATCACTCTAGAAATGCACCACGGAATCGATCGCAGAGTCTTAGTTAATTTTATTATTTTTAGTATGTTATAGGAACTCACGTGGGAGAATTGCAGGGTCGCAACCACTAGGAATCAAAACTCGGAAGGGAAATTTATTCCGTTATACGGGAAATTTCATCGAGAGGAGCAGGATAGGCGAGGAAGGTCCTAAACAGCTCAGAAAGAGCGAGCTGAGAAAGGCATTTGGTTTTTCTGGCTGAAGAGGAGGGATTGATTACCGATTTTCCAAAAGCTGATCTTGCGGGACTTCACGGAGGAATTTCGCCGGAACGCCAACGACGACCTGACAGGCTGGAACATCTCTCGTAACCACGGCTCCTGCGGCTGCGACGCCATCCTGATGGATGGTGATTCCGGGCAAAATCGTCGCATTGGCCCCGATTCGCCCGCCATCTCTTATCGTGATTCCCTTGAAGTGCCTCTTCCGCTCCTCTGTCCGGCCGAGGTAGTTGTCATTGGTCACGGTGACTTCTGGCGCAACAAAGCACCCATTGCCGATCTGAGACATCGCGGCGATGAACGCACCTGTCTCGATTTTGCACCCGTTTCCAACCGCCACTTTGTCCTCGATCACGACGGACCGCCCGACGATCGAGCCCACCCCCACCGAGCTCTCTTCCCGGACGGAAGCGCCGTCTCCGATGAGGACGCCGGATTCGATTCTCGCGCCCCTGAACAGAATCGCACCAGTACCAACCAGAACGCCCTCCGCCAGTTCCAGAGGAGGAAGGTTCCCACCTTGGGGCGTCGCCATCGCTGGTGATCGCAGCGGCGGCTTGCCGAGTACAGCGTGATCATCGATTCGCGCGTTATCGCCGATGACCGTATCAGGATGGATGACGACGTGGTGACCGACCTGGCAGTGGACGCCGATTCGGACGTTCTCCATGATCACCGTATATTCGCCGACCAGGGTGCCCGTTCCCAAAACAGCCGATTCAGAAATCGCGCTCGTCATTCCTCTTCCCCCTAAAGGTAACCCAAGGCCCTCAGTCTGTCTTCTATTGCGGCCCTCTCCTCTGCTGAATAGACTTCCTCGGTTCCAGACCCTCTCCTCTGCTTTGGGCCTCTTTCCTTTTCCGTTGTTTCCAGAATGCTGTGATGTCGTATATCCTGGGGCACGGGAACGTCCATAATCGACAGCACGGTCGGAGCGATGTCGAGGATGTCCAGACCTTCGAGTTTCCGGCCTGATTCGAAACCCTTCGCGCGGGCGATGAACACACCCTTCTCAGCGTGGTTCGCATCGTCAGGACCTGTGTCGTTCTCGCGTGCGTGGATCTCTCCAGTGCCGACCGTCCCGACAGATCGCCAGAGCAGGTTCCCGAAATACACGATCAGGTCCGGAGGAACGCCGTTGCACGTCTGGTAGACGTCCTGCGGCTTGAAGACCTGCGTGCCGATCTCAGCCCCCGATTCGTCCGGGATGGCCGCCAGCCTCGTCGCTAACTCGTCCCGGAGGGACTCGAAGGCCTCCGGGCTGACCGTGCCCCGCGGCTCCCGACCCTTCACGTTCAAGAAGATTCGGGCGTAGTATCCGCCCTCGCCCCAGGCGGTCGTCCGGTCCCAGTCGACGCCCACTTCCTCTAGCAGGGCAGGCCCGGACGGCGAAGATTCGAGGGCGAGATACCCCTCCCTCGCAAGCCATTCGTTCACGCAGATTCCGCCATCGATCCGTTTGGCCCCGTGATCCGACACGAGCAAAATCGCTGTGTCGTCTCCAGCAAGTTCGACGAATTTTCCGATCTCTCGATCGATGAACCGGTAGTAATCAAGGATGACGCTTTTGTGGATGGAATCCGGCTCGTAGCGCCTGTGGGTTTCATCCAGGAACCGCCAGAACGCGTGGTTAATGCGGTCCGTTCCGATTTCGACGTGTGCGATAAAGTCCCACGGGCGTGTCTGCATCAGATGTTCAGTGACTCGAAACCGCTTTTCGGTCATTTCATACATCTGCTGCAGCAGAACGGCCTTGTCTTCCGTGCGGAAGTTTGGCACGTCCAGGATATACCCTCCTGAGACCCGTTCGACCTCTGACTTGAGGTCCGATGGGTATGTGTACTGGGAACTGGTACCTGGCGTGAGGAAGGAAGAAATGAGACAGCCATTCACGGACCTGGGTGGGTAGGTTTGGGGGACGCCGACCAGGATTACCTTTTTGCCAGCGGCGCCAAGAATATCCCAGAGGGTATCTTCTTTCACGAGTTGGGAATTGGCGATCGTCATCCTGGAGTAAGAACGGTCCGCCCGGTTTCGGAGGCCGTAGAATCCGAGCGTGCCGGGGTCTTTCCCGGTCATCATACTCATCCAGGCCGGGACAGTGATGGGAGGAACCGTGCTGTTCAGGTCGCCGTAGACGCCTGATTGAATCAGGGAGCGAATGTTGGGAAGATCGTTCAGGAATCGGTCGAAGAGGAGCTCGGGGGGGGCCGAGTCGAGACCGATGAGGAGGACCTTTCGGCTCAAGGCTGGTTCACCTTTTGGGACCGAGTTGCGCCCGCATTGTCACTTCCGTGCGGTTCGATACCACTCCAGGCTCTTTTCAAGCCCTTCTTCGGCGAAGACCTTCGGGGTATAGCCCAGGACCTTCCGGGCTCTTTCGATGTCTGCGAGAGAATGTTTGACGTCTCCCGCACGCTGCTGTTTATAGACGACCTCTACGTCTACCTTGGAAAGACGGCGGAGGGCATCCAGCATCTGATTCAGGCTCGTCTGTTCGCCACAGGCGACGTTAAGGACTTCGCCTGCGGCATCGGCTGCTTCAGCGGCAAGAAGGTTGGCCTGGACGACGTTGTCCACGTGGGTGAAGTCACGGGACTGTTCCCCGTCTCCGTAGACCGTAATCCGGCCTCCGTCGAGGAAAGCGGTGACGAACAGGGGAATGACGGCAGAGTATTCAGATCTGGGGTCTTGCCTGGGTCCAAAAACGTTGAAGTAGCGGAGGCAGACGGTTTCAAGTCCGTAGGTTCGTGTGAAGACCTGGCAATAGTTCTCACCTGCCAGCTTTGCGACGGCATAAGGTGAAATCGGCGCCGGTGTCATGTCTTCTCGTTTTGGCAGGCGTGCGTTCTGTCCGTAGATGGATGAGGAAGACGCATAGACCACACGTCTTACCCCAGTGTCTTTGGCCGCGTCCAGAATGTTGAGGGTGCCTTCAACGCTCACCTGGTTGGTCGTGATTGGGTCATTGATGGAGCGAGGAACCGAAGGGAGCGCGCCCTGGTGGAAGATCACCTCGACTCCCCTGGCAGCTTCCAGGACGATGTGGTAACTTCGCAGATCACCCTCGATGACGTTAACCCTGTTCTGAAAAGGGCCCAAGTTTTCCCGCTTGCCGGTCGAGAAATTGTCGAGGACGGAAACTTCGTCACCTCGGTCGAGGAGGGCCTTGATGAGATTAGAGCCGATGAATCCTGCTCCGCCTGTCACGAGACACTTCATGGAGTATTCGCTCCTTCAGGCTGATGACACGGGCAGGCGAGATGCCCGCGCAAATTCGTCAATAACACATTATTTTGCAACGGCTTGTCGTTTTGGGGGCTTCTGCGTTAATCTAGGATGGGTCGGACCCGGGGTCAAGCCTTTTTCCGGTGGCGGGAATTGAATCTGGATCTCCGGCGGGGGTTCGGCGGGCCGGGCGCGGTCGGCCGATGAGGGGGGTTGCTGCTCCGGCCAGAGGCGCATCATTTTTCGCGTACGGCTGTTCTGGTATTCCAGAACGACCAGGCAGAGCAGGCCGAGCACAGAAGCGGAGATCAGCAAAAACAGAACGAAGTCCATTGGAATGGCCATCCCTCTTTATATCGGCTCGATATAGGTGGGGTTCAGTCGATCACGACAAAACGTTTCGAGCAAGGGACATGCCACGCGACCTGTAGGAAATACATTACGCGTAAACATATTATAAACAAAGAAGTAAGATATATACAAAGGAGGGGAACAGCGGAAGTTGGAGCCGACACCTGGAACAATTTGCCGAGTTCAGGAGGGGTGGGAGGAAGAATCGAGTGGAAACTAACTTGCAGAAGAAGCGAAGTCAGCCCTAGTGATCGAAGGCTGAGGGGGCGTAGAGTCGACCGCCCTTGATGGTGGAAACGGTCGCTAACTCGGTGTCGACAGTTCGGGTTACGTTGTGGGTGTCGGTCATTTCAAATCGACCCTGTTTGAGTTCAAGGACGGCGATGTCTGCCCGGGCCCCGGGCTGGAGAGTTCCGATCTCACCCAGCATGCCCATCGCGCGTGCGGGCGCGGCCGTGACTCTTTCTAAACATTCGTCCAGGGAGAGACCGAGGTGGTGGAACTTGGAGACGGTTGTGACGAGGTCATAGACCGGGCCATCGACATTATATTTGTGTAGATCGCTTGAGATCGTTCCCGGTTTGAAATTCTGTGCTATAGCGGCCTCGGCCACTTTGAAGTCGAAGCTCCCCTTCCCGTGACCGACGTCGAACAGGATCCCATCCTCGGCCGCCTTCCTGGCCTCCTTCCGAAGACTGCCTTCGCTGTCCAGGATACCAGTATCGCTTCGGTGGAAGCAATGTGTAACGATGTCTCCTGAGCGCAACTCGTTGAGCATGTCCGAAAAGGTCAAGGGGCTTGCGTTGGGGTGAATCATCAGGGGCAGACCGGTTGCCTCAGAGACTTCACGGGCCCGTTTCAGCCCTTCTTTACCGTTTTCCCCAACCAGATTCGTGGTCATTCTGATCTTTACGCCGACGATGTCTTTCCGGTTGGCCTCACACATCGCGATCGCCCGCTTTACATCGGCGTAGCGGAGGTCTGTCAATTCCCCGATCTCTTGAGACAGCATGCCCTGCGACGAAATATGCAAAAACGCCTTGATCTCGGTCACGCTTACATCGATGACGTATTTCTTGAGCCCTGGGAAGGTATCTGCCCCTGCGGAGCCGGCGTCGAATGCGGTCGTGACCCCGCGGGCCACACAATAGGGATCGGGCTCTATCCCGTAGTGGGAAACACCCCACCAGATATGGACGTGCAGGTCTATCAGCCCCGGTGTGACGAGTTTACCGGAGACATCGATCACGTTCTCTGCCTCTTCCTCGAATATCTCGTCCGAGATTTCGGCGATTCTACCACCGGAGATGCCAACGTCGCGGACCTCGTGCAGCCCCTGTGCCGGATCGATGACTGTACCTCCGCGTAGGAGCAGATCGTATTTGGGTTTCGTTTCCATCACAGGCGCTGCCTAAAACAGAATCGGGACGATTGCATCAGGCCGCAACCGCCCCTTAAAGCCAAGACTATCAGACCATTCAACTGAGGTTCGGATTCGTCTCCTTCCACTCGGAGAGCGGAGGAAGAATGCCATCGGCGATGATCTGGTCGCGAAGGCTGACCACGTGGTTGTAGGACTCACGGAGTGTGGCCAGGTCCTCGTCCGTTCCTTCGGGCATGCTCCAGGTCACGCCTTCGGAGGAGAGCGTCGCAGGCATGCCCATCATAATGTGGTTGAACTCCTCAGAGCTGACATAGGCTCCGCAGGGCCACTCATAGGGCTGACCGAGGACGCCTCTAAGCATGTCGACGCTCTGCTGTGAGGGGGATTGGAAGGAGGAGCGACCCCTCAACTCAATGATCTTGGCCCCTCCCCCCTTGACGTGTTCTTGAATCTGCTTCCAGTCTTCCGCGCTCAAGCCGATTCCGTTTACCTGCGCGCCGTCCAGGATCTCTTCCATTGAGATTCCGTCGATTCGGACGCCTCCCTTGAAGACGGCCATCTGCTCTCCGTGCCCGCCGTAGGTCCTGCAGCCTGTTACGCGGTCCTGACGCAGGCCGAAGTGCTGGGAGAGGGCGGTTTGCAGGCGTGTGCTGTCGAGCGCCGCGAGCGTGCTGACCCGGGTCGGAGGCAGTCCGGAGTATACCAGGGCCGTCAACCCCGTGATGTCCGCAGGGTTGAAGATGACGATTGCGAGTTTGCAATTCGGGCAGAATTTCGCAATGTCCATTCCCAGTTGCTGTGCGATTTTGGCATTGTCCCGTGTTAGATCCTCCCGGGTCATACCTTCTTTTCGGGGTGCGCCGCCTGAGGTGATGATGTAGGATGTGTCGGTGAGGGCCTCGCCTACGTCTGTTGTCCAGGTGACTTCCGACTCGGGAAACGCACAGTGATAGAGCTCTTCGGCGGCCCCTTGCAGGCCCTTCTCGAACGGATCATACATGGCCACCCGGCTTGCCGTTCGCGAAGAGAGCAGGGTTTGTGCCAGGTTGGATCCGATCGCCCCGGCCGCCCCCAAGACGGCCACCTTCTCATTCGTCAGGTACATCTCTCTCCTTATTGGCCCTCTAGGGTCTCTACCATGCTAAGCGCCTCTTCGGCTCTGCGTACATACTTGGCTGCTTCTTCCCCCTCAACCATGTTCGATTTTCGCGCATAGACCTTGTAGAGCGCCTTCCATGCCTGGACATCCTTCGGTTGCAGGTCGACGACCTTCTGAAAAGCAGAGATGGCTTTGTCGAAAGATTTATCTCGGTTGTAAATAAGCCCGAGTTGGTACCATGCTTCCGAGTCTTCAGGATTGGCCTCCACGTTCCGCGTGAACAGACCTTCCGCCTTTGCTTCTTGTCCCATCCCCTTGTAGGCCGCAGCAAGATTGAACACTGCGTCAATAAGCTCCGGCTTCCGTTCAGTGACCATTTCTAGGAACCCGACGGCCTTTTCGTAGTTTCCCTGTCGCAGGTAAATCTCGCCCGCCATGTTGGCCACACCTGCGTCTTCGGGGTCTATCTCGAGTGCCTTCTCGGCGGTCTCGAGCGCACCTTCACGGTCTCCGGAACGCTGGTAAGCAATCGCCAAGTTCTTCAGGACGGAAAGGTTGCCCGGCTGAAGTTGGTCGGCCTTTTCGATGTAAGGAAGGGCTTCTGCGGGTTCCCCGTGATTGATGATCGCGATGCCCAGATTCATGTATACCATGGCACTGGTGCTGTCATACTGGATCGCGCTTCGAAGTGCCCCTATTGCGCCCTCGTAGTCCTCCATCTGGATGTAGGTGTCCGAAAGGTTCTTGTATGTGATAGAGCTGTCCGGTATGATCGAGATTGCCAATTGAAAATAGCGAGTGGAGGTCTTGTGATCCTCCGCATTGAAGGCCGCCGCACCACGATCCATGAATCGCCACCACATTTCTTGCTTCGAGTAGTTGATCCCCTGACGAACGAAGGCCGAAGCGTTGCCTATCTTGACCCCCTTCTTTAGATACTTTTTGCCTTTTTTGAGGTCCAGACAGGTGGCAAAAGACCGGTTCATCTCCTCTATCATGCCCTTCTCCGCATAGAGCGCCCCCAACATGAAATGTACTTCTGCGTCGTCGGGCTTGGCTTCCGCGCATTCTTGAAGCCTCTCGATGGCCTTATCACGCAGCCTCTGGGACATGTAGAGTTTCGCCGATCGCTTTGCGACGCCCACATTGATCTGTTTCTGTGCCCGAACGGCCGTGGTGTTAACGGCCGATAGGCAGAACAGAACGGACAGGACTATCAGGAGCCGATTGCGGTATCGATATTTCATGAGTGTCTTCATTTTTCTCGCTCCTTCCCTCCGCCTCGAACCTTGAATTGGTGAAATGGTAACCGAAGCGCTCGAAGAAGTTTCGCAATATAGCTTGCCGCGCCGCGCCTGTCAAGGTTCAACCTGGCCATACTTGGACCCTTTGCTGCTCAGTCGGTTCCGTCAAGTTGCAAGCCACGACGATGTGGTCGCTTTTTGTCGTCGGGCCTGTAACCTGGCCCGCTACCCCGAATTGGACTGGCCACCCCCTTCTTGGGGCACACTTTCATCGATGACGACGAGGGTCTTGATCGACGCCTTCGCCTCGGCAACAGTGGAGAAGGCGTCCGCTGCCCGATCGAGTGGAAAGCGGTGTGTGACCAGCATTTGGGCAGAGAGCGCCCCGGAGGCAATCAGGTCGAGTGCCTCCCGCGTGTCCGGCGGTCCACAGGAATAGCTGGTGACTATCGCGTTGTCTTTGGAGTAAAGATCGTAGGGGCTGACCGGAAGCATCTGGCCCGGCTCAGTCGGTGTAAAAAGGAGGAGGGTTGAACCGACGCCGAGGCAGGCCAGGCCGGACTGCATAGCGGGAATCGTTCCTGGACCCACAACGACGAGGTCGGTCATTTCACCTGCCGTGGCAACACGGACTCGATTTTCAAGGTCTTCCTTCGAGACGTCCACGGCCAGATCGGCTCCGAGCGCGAGGGCCTTTTGCAGCCGGTAGGGGATCCTGTCCGCGGCGATAACCTGGCTGGCACCATAATGCTTGGCGACGAGGGCAAGGATCTGTCCCATCACCCCCATGCCTATGATGAGAACGCGATCACCGCTCTGCATCCGAGCTCGCCGCTTCAGCGCCTGGACCGCACAGGCCGTTGGTTCTACGAGAGCGCCATCTTCAAAGGTGAGGGACTCTGGAAGCAGGAGGGTATCGTTACGGAGATTGATGGCTGGTATACGAACGTATTCGGCCAGGCCACCCGGGTCGAGAGCGGATGCCTTCCAGGTTGGGCACATAGAATAACGCCCCCGCCGGCAGAATCGACAGACCAGACAGGGGGCGTGATGATGAACAAAGACTCTTTGACCGGCTGAAAACCCGTCGACTTCCTGACCGACTTCTATGAGCGTGCCGGAAGGTTCGTGCCCGAGGACGATAGGGGCTTTGCGGCGCACATACCAGGGAAGGGTGTCACTGGTGCAGATGCCGCAGACCGCCATCTTCACCAGGGCTTCGTGCGGACCGATACGGGGAACCGGCTGCTCCTCGATTCGGATATCTCCGAAGTCGTAGAGGCGAGCCACGCGCATCGGGTGATGCCTATCCTGCCTCGCTGGGCTCGGGCGGTTCCACCGCGAACTTGATGTCGCTGCCCTTCGCCATCAGGAGGTCAAAGACCTGTTTGAGCTCGGAGAGGGGGTAAGTGCCGGAGATGAGACTGCGGACCTGTATCTTCTTTTCGGCAAGGAGCTGGTATGCCTTCTTTACAGCGCTTCTGCTGTAGTGGAAGACGCCCTTGAGGGTGATCTGATCATAGTGGAGGCGTGTTGTGTCAAAGGTGGCACGCGTCCCTGACGGAAGACCTCCAAAAAGGACGACTGTCCCACCTTTTCGAACGAGGTCGGGGGCGTCTTCCCACACCGCGAGCTGCCCGGTGCATTCGATGACGATGTCCGCGCCTATCCCGCCGGTCAGTTCCTTGACACGGTCGAAGGTGCCTTCGGACTCGGCATCTATGGCGGCATCGGCACCCAGCGCGAGGGCGAGCTTCAGCCTGTGGTCACGATGGCCGGCCACGATGATTTGCTTGGCCCCGAGAATGCGAGCAACCATGATGTGCATCAGTCCGATAGCGCCCGCCCCGATGACCAAGACTGTGTCTTCAGGAGTGACATTCAACTGGTCCATACCATAAACGACGCAAGAAAGGGGTTCCAGCATGGCCGCCTCACCGTAGGAGAGGTGGGCCGGCTTCTTGAACATGTTGTTTTTCACGACATGTTCGGGCACCCTCACGTACTCAGCGTAGGCGCCAAAGATCATCGCGTCCATGACCAGGCTACAGAGGTTCTCCTGGCCCTTCTTACAGTAAAAGCACTCTCCGCAGGGGGCGGTCGGGGCTGCCATGACCTGATCGCCAACTTTGAATTCCTTGACGCCTTCGCCGACTTCACAGACGTCTCCGGCGAATTCGTGACCGAAAGGTCCCGGCATCGGGATCTTGGGGTGACCCCGCCGGAAGGTTTTCAGGTCGGTTCCGCAGGTCAGGGCCGTTCGGACCCTGACCACGACTTCTCCAGGCCCCGCCTTCGGTGTCTCGATGTCTCGAAGCTCGAGGCGACCCGGTTCCAGCAGAAGTGATGCAAGCATGTGGCCTCAACATCTGGTAGTGGGATTCGTTTGGGCAGACACTTAGGTCTTATGAGAATTTAATGCTTTGGAATGGGTCGGTCAACCCCAATTTCGGCTTGGTCGCCTCGTAAATTCTCTTGTCAGAAGAGAATGATCTCCAGGAAGTCCATTAGTGGGAAGGCCGGTTTTTCTGCCCTAGGCTTCAAGTCCGCTGGAAGCTCGAATCCTCTAAGGGAGCCGATTTTCTCACGATTTTCGAGGTCCACGATGAATACTTGTTGGATTGGATCCAGAACAACTGATTCAACGGCTCCTACGTAGGCCGTCCTCCCATCTGGGGTTACTCCCAAGTTCGCAACGATTTCTCCGATTTCCACGTTCCCGATCTCCTGAAATGATTCACCGTCGACAATAAGCAGTTCCCCCACGAATTGAAATGTAACGAGATCGGATGGGAGGGGCGCAAGGCGTTGGATCGTCGCGTGGAGGAACCCGGTCTCCTCCGAGACTGCCAAATCGCTCACGCTCACATCCAGATCAGTGGGCTCACCAACAATCAGCGAGTCCACAACCGCTCTAGCTATCGGGTCCACGGCGATGAGTTGTATGCCCGAAGCTCCCCGGGTTGCAGAGTAGATTCGACTTCCGTCGGGGGAGATCGCGAGCCGCCGCGTGGCGACTTCCCCTACGGCGATGCTGTCCTTGAAGACGTGTTGCACGCCGTCTATGACTGAGATCGAAGATCCTGCGTGCCCTACATAGATCTCCTGGCCATCGCTGGATGCGACGATTCCGACAGGTGTGGGACCGACCGGGATCTGGGTAACGGATTGAGCGCTCGTGAGGTCGATCACTTCGACCTGCCCCGCCACCTCCTCCGTGATATACGCAAATTTGTGGTCTTGGGAAAGCGCAACTTTGTAACCAGCCCGGCTCACGGGGTTGCCCCCGGGCTCGGCGGGAGGATCCAGCAGGGGGATCGAATAATCTATCGAGCCGCTTTGAAAGACTGCGTGAAATGTGTCCACACTCGCGATGTAGACCCGCCCGTTTTGAGAGGAGAAAGCCAGGCCGCGCGGCTGAGACACCAAAATCTGGCGAGCGGGGTCGAGTAGATTGGTCTCCGTATCGAGTACATCTACCTTATTACCTACAAGGTCGGCGATATAGAGTAGGATGCGAACCGGGTCCGGCTCGGGCGGTGGGTTGTCCTGCGCAAAGGCCTCGGTGAACCTGATGAAATCGAAGAAGTCGACTTTTCCGCTCGCGTCTAGGTCGAGCCGCGCGTCGAAGCCCGGATCCCCTTCAGCCTTGTCGAAGCCCACGGCGAATTCGACGAAGTCGAGAAAGCCGACCTTGCCGTCTCCGTCGAAGTCGCCCTCGCGTTCCTGTGAATGCACGGGATTTCCCTGGGACAGAAGAAATATCAAGACAAAAGCGATGGTCGTCTTTTTCATACAAAGCCCCCTGGTTGGTCTTGAAGGAGATTCGAAACTCTGAAAGGATACCCGAACCGAGCCTTTCTGTCAATCCGGCATGTCCAGGGGTATGATCCGGGAAAAGATTCAGTTCAGGGGGAGTGTATTCGAAGATACGAGGAAATCAGGGGAAGGGCTCAGAGTGAGGAGGAGCGTCCGTGGGCCTTCCTTGCGGATCGGATGGTGTTGTGCAGCAGCATCGTGATGGTCATGGGACCGACGCCGCCAGGCACCGGTGTGATGGCACTCGCCTTTTCGCACAGGCCTTCGAAATCGACGTCGCCGATCAGGCGGTATCCCAGTTTTCTGGATGGGTCCGAAACTTTGTTGACCCCGACGTCGACGACGACAGCACCCTTAGAGATCATGTCTGGGGTGAGGGTCTTGGGGCGCCCCACCACCACAACGACGATGTCGGCCTGACGAGTGAACTGCGCGATGTCCTGGGTGCCAGTGTGGCATACGGTGACCGTCGCGTTCGCCCCCGGGACCTTTCTAAGGAGGATGTTTGCGAGGGACTTGCCGACAAGGATGCTTCGCCCCACGATGACGACGTGCCTGCCTTCGATCTCGATTCCGCTGCGCAGCAGGAGCTGCTGGATACCGTGTGGCGTACACGGCAGGAATCCGTCATCGCTGCGGAGGAGTTTTCCAAGATTGACGGGGTGCAGGCCGTCGACGTCTTTCGCTGGGTCAATCCTGGACAGGATCTTTTGTTCGTCCAGATGCCCGGGGAGGGGGAGTTGAACGAGGATGCCGTTTATTGTTTTGTCGGCGTTCAAGCCGTTGACGACTTCGACGACTTCCTCTTCCGAGACGGTTGCATCTAGATTGTGCTCGATCGAGTGGATGCCGATCTTCTTGCAGGCCCTGCGTTTTCCCTTTATGTAAGAGATCGAAGCGGGGTCATCGCCCACCAGGACGACTGCAAGCCCCGGAATCACATTCCTTTCCTTGAGACGTGCCACCTCTTCGGCCATCTCGGCGCGCATCGCTTGTGATACCGCTTCTCCACTCAGGATTTTGGCCGCCATCGCGTCCCCTTCGGTGAGTTGAGCGAAGAGATGCCTGACTGTGACGGGGATTCAGGACTGTTTCTGACCGTCCCCGACGACCTCCCCGATCGCCCTCACCGCTTCCAGGATATCCTCCCGGTTGAAATCGAGATGTGTGACGAGAGCCCGCCGAGGCGCGGTGGTCAGGACACCTCGTTCTCGCAGAGACTCGGCAAATTCCGCGCTGGTCAAACCTGTCTTCGACAGATCGAAGGAGACCATGTTCGTCTCCACGGTCTCGGGATCGACGCCTATGCCTTCGATTTCGGCCAAGCCATCGGCCAGCAGCCGGGCGTTCGCGTGGTCTTCGGCCAGCCGCTCGACGTTGTGTTCCAGGGCATACAGGCCGGCAGCGGCGAGGATGCCGGTCTGCCTCATCCCTCCGCCGAGCATCTGACGGATTCCGAAGGCCTTCTCGATGAAGTCCGAGGTGCCGAGGAGAAGGGAGCCGGCCGGTGTGCCCAGGCCCTTGGAGAGGCAGAAGCAGACGGAGTCACATCCCTGAGCGATTCTGTTGACGTGGGTCTCCGAAGCGATCGCCGCGTTGAACACCCGCGCACCATCCATGTGGACGGGGACGTCGTGATCGTGTGCGAGCCGGCAGATGTCGTCGATGTGATGCTGTGGAAAGACCCTTCCACCCGGGGCATTCATCGTGTTTTCGATTTCAACCAGGCCGGTTTTTGGGGCCCAGAAGCTTCCGGGGCGGATCAAGGCCTCGACCTGATCGCCCGTGAAGTAGCCTTCCGGAGCGGGGATGGGTCGAGATTGGAGCATCGCTACCGCAGCGAGGCCCCCGACTTCGGCGTGGATGATATGGGCGCTGTCTGAACTGATGACCTCGTTCCCTGGCTGTGCGTGGGCCTTCAATGCAATGAGGTTCGCCATCGTTCCGGAGGGAACGAACAAGGCCCGCTCCTTTCCGAACATGGCAGAGGCCGTTTCCTGAAGCCTTTTCGTGGTGGGATCCCTGCCAATGACATCGTCATCCACCTCGGCGTCCGCCATCGCCCGGCGCATGCCTTCAGACGGTTTTGTGACGGTGTCGCTCCTGAGATCGATCAACTTAGCCATGGATACCTCATGAGTAGCTGAGGGTCGGGTGAACCGTATTTTGGAAGCTGTGGTCGCTCTGAAGAGAGGGTCTCTGCTGGGAAATGCCTTTTGGTTGAGGGCGTTGCTGCGGAGGTCAAAGACCAGGCTTCGTCTTGGCGAGAGATCGTTTTTTTATGGCAGGATGGCTTCTTCGGGAGGGAGATGAACGCGATGCGCCTCAGGCTATTTCAAATAGACGTCCGCTGCGGCATCCAGGCACTCCTCTATCGTGCCCTCCTGCAACGCGCCGTAGGGTCCGTAGACCTTCTTGTCCGACTTGTAGATCAGAAACTTCCACTTGTTTGGACCCAGATAATCCAGGCGGGCCAAACGCGCAACGCCTCTGACCGTGCCCATCTTAAACATTCTTCCAACTACGCCTTCCTTCCTCCTTGACCACCTCGAGGAAGAGGCGATTGCCCTTGATGTGTCCACGTATTTCTGTGACACCCCGCTTGCCCTCATACCTCTTCTTTGCGTGGTCCTTGAGGCGTTTCATTACGCCTTGCTGGACGTTGGGAGGAGGAATCTGCACAGAGTATAACCCCCGATAGAGTTTTGCTCGATTCCTTCTTGAACTGCGCTGAATGGCTATCTTTCAGTCGAACGAATAATACGACAGACGGTGTCTAAACACAAACGAAAATTGACTGCTGCCAGGCTTGACGGCCGAGTCGGGTCTTGGTATGATATGGAGCGTTTGGCCCGCGCAGAATTCAAAGTCTAACGAAGGGGATTTCAGGAGAGGAGGTGGCCCATTGCCTCGCGTGCGGCAGTTCACATCGGACCTATGGTCTGAGATCGCCGATATTTTCGGCGCGATTCTTGACCAGCCCTTTGTCAGGGGTCTGACGGACGGCAGCCTCGATCTGTCGGCCTTCAAATTCTACATCGTGCAGGATTCGCTTTACCTCAGCGAATATGCCAGGGCGCTGAGTCTTGCTGCCGCCAAGGCGCCCGAAGAACAGGACGTTGCCATGTTCAACACTCACGCCGCGGGTGCCATCGAAGTCGAACGGGCATTGCACGGCGAATTTTTCAGCGATTTCGGCCTTTCTCAAAAAGCGGTTCGATCTACCCCAATGACGCCGACGAATCGTGCGTACACGAGCTATTTGCTCGCGGTGGCCTACGGCCGCCCGTTCTCCGAGGGATTGGCAGCGCTCCTGCCCTGCTACTGGATCTACTGGGAAGTCGGGAAGGTTCTGATTCGGAAGGGGTCGCCGAACGCCCTTTATCGAAAGTGGATCGAGACCTATGGAGGGGAGGAATTCGGTAAAATCGTGGAGGACGTGCTTGCCCTAACGAATCGGGTTGCTGAGGCAATTTCACCGGAGGGAAGACAGGCCATGGTCGAGCATTTCATCACGACCAGCCGGTATGAGTGGATGTTCTGGGACATGGCCTACCGAGAGGAAACCTGGCCAGTGTAGGCCGGCTTACCCTTCAAAGGCAACGGAGAAGGCCACGAAATCCAGAAATCCTATCTGTTCGTCATTGTCAAGATCGAATTTGGGATCGTAATTCCCGTCCCCCTCCACGGAATTGAAGACGAGCGCGAACGCAACGAAATCGAGGAAGCCCACCTTGCCGTCCCCATCGAAATCGGGCGACGGGCCAGTGGATGGCTCCGGCTCGATCGCGGATGCGGTCAGGGAGACCTGAAGAGACGCCTGGTCGGGGTCGTTGCTGAGGATTTCGAGTAGGGCCGTGAAGGCGCCCGTGGAAGCGGGCGTAAAGGTGACGGTAACGGTGATGCTGTCTCCGCCGGAAACCGTGGCGTCCATCGGGGTGACTGAAAACAGGTCACCTTCGAGGCCGATGTCGGTGAGGACGAGGTCCTCATTGCCGGCATTGACGACCTCTATTTGAAGCCCGGAGCTTTCGCCGATCGGGACGTCCTCCCAGGAGATAGAGGCCTGGCGGACGAGGATGTCCGGCTGGGGTATGAGGATCTCAGCAAGCGGGAACGAGCCCAACAACAGAAACTCTCCTGTCGTGAAAGATCCTCCAAATAGGTCCAGCGTGTAGCTACCCGCCTTGTCTGACGTGAACGCAAGTTCCTGGTGGAAAACCTCTTCGGAGACTTCAACATCTACCCGGATCTCCTGCTCAGCTCCATTGGGATTAAAGATCATTATGAGGGCTTCGACAAAGGACTCTGTTATTCGTCCCGAGAGGACCTCTGTCTTGTTCCCCAGGTAGGTCCCGGGCAGGGGTAGATCGAGGAGGATGGAGTCGAAGAAGTCTACGGGCAGGGAGATGCGTTCGTTTCCACTCGACGTAATTGTAACGGGGTCAAAGGAACCGAGTGGGAAAAGGCTCTCTCCCTCGAGTCCCCCGAAAAGGTCAAGGGAATAAGTACCGGTCTGGTCCGGCGTGAACAGGAATCCCTTCCGGAACTGTCCTCCGGAAGTGACTGTCTGGACCCTGATTTCCTGGCCATCGGCCTCGGAGGTAAAGGTCATCAAAAGCGCTTCCACCGAGGGATCGGAAACAACACCGGACAGAGAGATGCCGGTTCCTGCCTCGTAATGGGTCGGCAAAGTGGAATCGAGCGTGATCCCGGCAAAGAAATCCACCGGCAGGTCGATCGGGCCGGAGCGTTCATCTACAACAACCGGAGAAAAGCCCCCGACGAACGGAAGTGTGGCACCTGTCTGACCTAGAAAGAGCTGGAAGTTGTATTTCCCCGCCCTTGTCTGTGAAAACAGAATGGGAAGACCGAACCGACCGTCTGCCACACGTGCTATGAATTTTACGGTATCAGCTTCTCCCTCTAATGAGACAAATTGAAAGAGAAGTTCGTTTCCCTCCGAATCCGGGATCGAACCGGACACGGTGACTGCTTCTCCTTCAGTGTAGCCGCCCTGAAATGGCGCGTCCAGAACGATACCAGGAAAGAAACCGGAGGGCAGTGATAGTGAAGGGATGAAGCCTTTGGGCAGGGCGACGAGCAAGGCCTGAAACGACCCGGCAACCTCTGTCTGAATATCAAAGCTCTGCTCGATTCCGGTCCCGGCAACTCGGATGAACTCCGGCGCGAGTGGTTTGACGCTGCTTGATACGGTGGCCACCTGATTCGAAATCACCGTCTCGCCCGGTGGGGGAATTGAACGATGCCCTGTTGTCGTTTCGGTAAAGAAGGGAAATGTGTAGTTAGACTGAGTTTCCTCACTGAGGCCGGTCCCACTCAAAAAGACCCGTGCGACGAAGGTCCGATAGAGCGTCTCGAAGTCTTGACCTGTTGTCGCCTCCACGTTTGGGATACCCGAGACATCTGTCTGAACGAGCTGACCTGGAAGGGCTTCACCGAAGTCTTCGATCAATCCGCGCAAGAACAAGTAAGCCGATCCTCGGATTCCCGAGTTGAGGAGCGCGTCTCCATTCAAACGGTAGGCCCCCGGGTCCCGCATGAATTCCTCTATGAGGGTTGGATTCCCGCCTTCCACGTGTCCGCCCACCAGGTCTTCGGTGACGTGGGAGAGGGCTTCGTTCATCCAGCTCTCTTCTGGATCGCCGTCGTGCACGAGCACGTGTTCGTTGTAATTGATCAGGTGCTGGAATTCGTGGGCCAAGAGGGACTCGTAGGAGTTGATCGCCCGGGTCGGGCTGATGAACATCATGTCAGCCAGATTACCGTTGCCGCCCTGCTCAGCTGAAAACAAGGAGGAGGAGGAATAAAATCCTGCGATGCCGCCGACATCATCGACGAGGTGCGTAAACAAGAAGACGACCTTGCCATCCGCATCAACGTCGGAAGCGGTCCCAAACGTTGTGGTGAGGACCGGGTAGGTGTCTGTACTGAAAGTGGTGAGCACATCCTCGATCTGCGTGATCGTCACGTTCTCGTCTGCGGCGGGCAGCGCGTCATCGAGATAGGCGGTTGCGCGATCACTCGTGGCGACCAGCGTGGTCTCGACGGAGCGGTCCTCGGTCACGTCCCCGAATGCACTAAACGTGAAGGTCCGAACATCGCCAACCTGTGCAGCGATTTTAGACGCGGGCCGTGGCGATGGCTTCTGGCCATCGAGTCGGTCGGCCAATTCCCGCTCGCGTCGGCGGAGCACTGACTCGAGGCGATCGCGATCTGTCACGCCGACGGGGCTAGGCATGCGCGTGAGGGCAATCTTGGAAGAAGGGGTCGTGCTGGAAACCGTATAAGAGAAAGTTCGGGCGGTGTCCGGCTCATCCTGGATCGTTGGATAGAGAATCAACTCGTAGTCATTCACCGAAAGGTCGAGGGTGATTGTCGCTGTTCCACCCAGGAGCTGGATGTCTGTGACTTCACCGATGGCTTGAGCACCAGCCGATCCTGCCCAGCAGAGGGACAACCCCGCCAGGAGAGACATCCACTTCATAACGTTTCTACCTCCCGTAGATGGCAAAGAAAGGCCACCAGCAATGCGGTTTCTGCCAAGCGTCGCTGATGGCCGCGCAGGCCTCCAGAGCGATTTGTCGGGGGTCAAACTGTGCTCCGGAAACCCTGGGCAATATATGCTTCACAAAACCAGAAGTCAAGCGCGATGCTTAGATTCAAACCTGTCCCCCGTTAGCCGCGCCAGGCCGACTTTTTCTATTCGGAAGACCCGGTCTCCGTTCCGTTCGCGGCAAAACGCGTAGAGCATCGACGGATCTTCTGCCGCGGGTTCGATCACGCGGCGGGCATCGATCGAGGGGTAGTGGATCTCCAGGCATAGATGGTGGTCGATCGCATACCTGAACATAGATCGAATTTCTTCGGGGTCGCTCGACGGGTTTTTTCCCGCGTAGCGAAGCAGGTCATGAACCCCGGTGTCGCCTGAAGCGGGCCGGAGCAGTTTCTCGAACGCCCGTTCGTACCGGGACCGCGCATCCAGCCGCTGCTGATCCGGAAGCTGCCTGAGTCCTCTTCTGAGCCGGCTCAGGAGATGGTCCAGCTCTCTAGGCGGATCCGACGCGTGGTCTCTGAGCATCTTTGTGGCGGTTTCCAAGAATGCAACGAGCTCTGACAGATCGGACCCCTTCAAGGCTAGTTGCAGATGTCCGTCGTGCGTATTTATCGAGTCATCGATCAGTTTGGGCATGTAGCCCTCTTTCTGGAGCATCTGGACGAGGGCCTCGGGTCTCGCGTGCGCTTTCAATATGCCGGATCGGGGAGAGGTTCGGACTCCCATCAGGGCGGCGACAGATTTCTGGGCGTAAAGCTCATCGAGCAGGTCCTCGCTGCCCACAGCCAGATACCCCGATGCCCGCCCTATTTCGATCTCACCGTGTCGGCTCTCGCATTCCTGGATGAGCTTCTCCAAGACCTCCGGGATTCCCGTTGAGCTGCAATTCACCAGGAACTGCCGGATGGCGTCCCCGGAAGTCCAAGCGTTCATGCCTTCACGTAGCGAGTCTCGGGTGATCTGGAAATGTGTAACGATGTCGACGGACTTCAGGTCGGCGAGGGTCCATAGCTTGATATAGGCCGTGTGTGGAAGGTCGGGCGGCGAGAGCACCTCGAGGTTCGGCTGCAGCACGATTCTGGCTTCAGGGTTCGTGGGTTGGAAGCGCTGGATTGGCCGCTCTGAAAACGCACCCCGTAAGAGTGCGTCTCCCGCCCTGGTGATTCGAAAGAGGGGGCATGCGTTGCGATGCAATGGGAGTTCGTAAAGTTCCGGATTTCCTAGCTCAATCAGCCCTATCCACGCTAGGACGCCACTCAGCGTACGGCGAAGCAGTTCTTCTGCTGTCGTTCCACCTGCTGCCAAGGTTCGCCCAGAGTTCGGATGTTGCACGTGGCTTCGAAAAGGTTCGGAGGATTTTAGTAGAAGGCTATAGAACTTGGGATATGAGATCCAGCGGTCCACCGGACATTTGCGCAATCCCTGAAGGATCTCCTGCCGAAAGTCCTTGAGGGCCATCATTCGACTGCGCTGACTTTTGCGCTTGCTGGCTTCGGCACTCCACTCGTTCCAGCGATCTGTCTCCTGCCAAAAGGCAAACATGGCTTTCTGGATGTCCGCCTCGCCTTCGAGTTTTTCTCCGGCATCTGGCTCAGGTCGCCATATCCCCGCTTCGGGCCGGGCCATCCCTGCTTCCTCAATGAACAGCATCAGGTATTCGGTGTAGCCTGGATCCTCCTCCTCCTTACAGTTCCTCCTTGCCTCCCTCAGAACGGGTTTTGCGATTCCTCCGGTCTTGAGTGCAGAAGGACGACGTCGCGCGAGGAGACCCAGCAGATTGGCCAGATCCCGAAAGAGGCTGCTCGCGTTTTCTTTGACTTTCTTCGGTGCCTGAACCCCCTCCCCCAGGAATTCCTCAGGACGACTTTCCAGGCTGCCTCCGTGGGAATCTGCGAGCGATTGCAGTGCGCTGGAGAGGTCTGAGGCGAGGCGGATGGGCGACCGGTCTCGCGCCGAATCCGTTTCCTGCGCCAAGAAGATCGGCGTCTTCCGGATCATTTCACTGAGCTGTCGGACGGCATCTTCTCCCTGGTTCTGCCTGACGGTTTCCTGTGTCGTCTCCCCAGACTTCAACAGCTCGTCCAGGATGACCCGCTTCTCATCTGACAGGCTGTTGACATAGTCTCTCAATCTGTCTGGATCCAGGAGGTGGTCCCGAATGGCCTGGATGACGAAAGGTCTGCGGTGATCGAGCAAACGCGTGCCTGCCTGACTTGCGAAAGCACGGAGGTGACCGATCGAGAGCGGCTTCATTACGGTCCTCAACCGCTTCTGATGGCCAGGTGGAACTGGAATCGTTTTCAGCAGCGGCTCTGGGATTCCCACGAGATTGTAGTCTGGCCCCAGTGATTCACGGTCCTGGAAGACGAGGCCGACACCCGAGAGGGAGATCAGGATGCCGTGAAATCGATGAACCAAACCCCCGCATAGCTCTTCAATCGCCTCCGCCTCCAGCAATTCTCCTCCCTCGGCAGCCAGTGTGGTAATAAAGTCTGTCTGGGCCGAGTTCAGCGCTTTCATTCTGTCACGGACTTGCGCCGGTTTTGAGAGGTGGCGACAGCAGAGGTCCACCAACTCCGATTTGTTTCGCACAGAATCGGCGGAAAGGCCAGTGTTTGTAGCGATCTGTCGTAGATCGCTCGTAGATTGTAGGCTAAGCGTGGATCGGAGTTTCATTTCAATCCGGAGACGGAGGGTGTAGTTGTCGCTGAAATAGAATGGCTATACCGAGATGACTTCGGCCGTGAAGGTCCAGATCTCTGCATCTGGTTCCTGCCAGGCCGCTTGGGGAAGGTTCGCCTTAAGCGTGGCCTGATTGAGGAATTCGGTTCCGTCCCAGCCCTGCTCCACAGCCACCTGTGGCAGCAGGACACCTTGATTCGTTCCCTTCCGTACACAAAGTCCGTGTTTTCCGACCGTGATGTCAGCGGCTGACATCACGCGCTGAACCGGACCGAGCACAGATATTTCAATTTCTATCACGCCGAGCTCGTCTTTGGAAATGGGTGGAAAGCGGGGGTCCCGTGAGGCTGCAGCGGAAGCCATTTTTTGCACTGTCTGAGCAAGCGGGTCGTGTGCATCGATGTCTCCGATACAGCCGCGAAGCCTTCCGCAGTTTCGAAGCGTGACGAAGGCCCCCAGTTCTCTTCCAAGTCCAGGCGAGTTTAGAACCGGATCTTCCGAAACCCTTCCGCAGGCCGTGTCTTCTACGCTTCGACGCGCGATCATTCCGAGCTGAGCGCGGTCTGAATCCACCAACCCGGCGGCACGCTCAGGGCCGTATAGGAGGGCGGCACCGTAGCCCACGACGTATCCTGCTCGTTCTCCTGTCACTTCACCCGAATTTGTCCGAGCAACGACCAGCGCTTGAGAAGCGCCCAGCTGGCGAGCCGCTTCCATCATTGTAACGATTGGCCCCCCACCACAGGCCAGGGCCGTTTCCTTCTCCAGCGCATCTGAGAACCTCTGAGGATCCGCCGATTCCAATTTCTCCAGCGTGTGGTCATCACTCTTGACACACGCTTCCCGGCTGTAACCGTGGTAGAGATCCGAACTCGCCACGATGAGTATCCGCCTTCCCTCAGATGCCCGCACAAGCGCATCTGCCAGGCGCCTACAGGTTTCGAAGGACCGGCAGTCCATGACGATCGGCAGTAAACGCAGGCCCCGCGGCAGGACGATCTGGAGAAAAGGGATCTGAACTTCAACGGCGTGTTCGCCCGAGTGGCCACAGGAGGGACTCTGGGAAGCGCCTACTGCATGTCCTGCACTGGATTTTTTTAGGGAAGCGTCTTCTTCGAGTAGCCTGTCGATCATCTCTACGTCTACGGGGACGACCCCGAGCGGGGTTTCGTATCCGTCGCCAGGGAAGATCGAGACGCCGTCGCAGACATCCCGGTGGCTGGGCGCCATAACGACTGCCGTGTCGTAGGTCCTCCCCCTGACTTGTCTGTAGGCCGCAGCTGCCGTTTGACCTGAAAAGGCGTAGCCGGCGTGAGGCGCGATCAGCCCTCGGATCTCACCCTCGATCTCCGCATCGCAGGCTCGGGCCAGCATGTCTTCGACCTGAAGCCTCAACTCGGAAGCCCGTTTTGGGTAGAACTGACCGGCAACGGCAGAGGGGCGGATGTTTTGCCTTGGACCAGACACGCGCACCTCTACTGGACGATGAAGTCCGTAAAATAAACCTCCAGGATTTCACCCTGCTTGAGCAGTCTGTTCAGCGTGAAGCGGATCTCGTCTTTGATAAACTCTCTGTCCTCAGGGTCGTCCAGTTTTTCGACCGCCTTGGCCGTCAGGATACGAATGATCGCGTCTCTGAGACGAGGATTCTGGGCTTGGAGCTGCTCTTCAGCCTTTGCGGGCGAGACGCCCAGGGAAATCGTGGCCCTAAGATGGCGCAGGCCCTGCGTACCGGCAGTATCGGAGGGGGTCAACAAAAATTCGCCCAGCCCCCGGTAGATGGCCTCCGGCTCGTCACCGATCGGGATGTCGGCTTGCGTTTCCCGAATCTCTTCAGTCGGCAGGCCATACAGCCTACGAAGCACGACCTGGTCCACGAGGAGATAGGCGATGATCGCCTGACCGAAGACCACGAGCATCACCATAGGCATGTAGCGATTCAAAGGGTAAGTCCTCGCAGGTGGCTATTCGCACAACTATTTGTGTCACTTGTGGATAACCTGGTTGCTGCGCCCCAAAGTATAGAGCAATCAAAAGTCATTGTCAAGCCGGAAGGAATGGAGAGCAAAGGGTTGACACGTCGTTCACCAGGCTTCATATTTTTTCGTGAGTTACAAAAAAACGGGGCCGCAGGTGACGGTACCTGCGGCCCATTCGGGTAACAACAGACTGCTCGATCCCGCCGGGTCCTAAGGCGGTAGCGGTGGCGGGGGGCCGCTGCGCCTTGCTTCTTTCCCAGGTGAGCCTGGAACCTGGCTCAGGCGATGTCTATTGGAGAAGTGTGAGCGCGTTTTGCGGCACGGCGTTCGCCTGGGCGAGGAGGGCCGTGCTCGACTGGACCAGAATCTGCGCTCTCGTAAATTTGGAGACTTCCTCGGCGATATCCGCGTCTCGGATCGAGGACTCGGATGCCTGGAGGTTCTCGATGGCATTTTCGAGTGACCGGATGGTAAAGCCCAGTCGGTTCTGGATGGCCCCCAGATCTCCGCGCTGTCCAGCCACAGTGTCTATTGCAAGGTCTATGGTTGAGATGACGGATCGGGCGCTCTCCAGGGTGCTGAGTGAGACCCCGGAAAGGTTCAGCTGTGCCCCAGTGGCTCGCATGTCCCCGATGTTGACCTCAAAACGATGGACGGCCGTGTTGTCCGGGCCGATCTGGAAGGACCCACCCGTACCCGAATCGACCTGGAGGATCAGTCCATCCAGTTCTCCATCCCGATATCCGTCGCTGGCCGGAGTGGCGAGTGATGCCGCACGCTGGCCAGTCAGGGTCAGCTGGATTCCGAGGCGGTCGAAGTTGGCCACGATGGCGCTTCCAGAGGCCACGACCGCGCCTGCGGCTCCGTCGGTGTCCAGCGCCGGACCGATGTCTATGGTCTGTGAGGCGATACCGTTTCCGAGGGTGATCTGGTTGTCCGTATTGTCGGTATCGATGAACGTGTAGGTTCCCGCGGCCGCACCCGTGATTGAGGTGTCGACCACGCCCGTCGTGTTCGACGCAAGGGCCGTGGAAACGGTCTTGTTTACCGTATTCCCGAATCCGTTCAAGAGCGTGATGTTGTTGTAGCTCGTCGCGTTCGCGATTCGGTCGATCTCGGTCGTGAGCTGTACGGCTTCGGCGTTGAGTGCCGTCCTGTTGCCGTCATTCAGCGTAGATGAGGCAGACTGCACCGCCAGTTCTCTCATCCTGATGAGGATGTCGCTGACCTCGTTGAGGGCGCCCTCAGCTGTTTGAATCAGGTTGGTGCCCTGTTCAGCGTTCCGGGTGGCCTGTCGGAATCCGCCGATTTGCGCGCGCATCCCTTCTGAAACTGAAAGGCCTGCTGCATCATCGGCTGCCCGGTTGATTCGCAACCCGGAGGAGAGGCGTTCGATCCTCGTCGCCAGCTCTCTGTTGTTGATCAAGAGCTGTCGCCGGGTGTTGATTGCGATGATGTTGTTGTTTACCCGAAGTGCCATTTGAAAACCTCCTTGTTTCGAGACTCCCTTTATCCGTCCTTAGCTGTGTTCCCTTTCAGAACACGGACTGATTCAGGAGCTTTCCGTCTCCGTCCTGAGACGGGCCCGGAAAGACCGTCCGGGCGGCGCCTTGGGACCAAAGGTAGGACCTTTGGCCGACTTGAAAGGGTATAGAACTTCTTGATACTGAGTTGTATTGTTCTGTATGAATATCGGCGGATATAGGATCTGCTTTAGTTCTTTTTGTGGCATATGCCCGGGATGCTGCATTCGCCTGTAATCCAGCCTCGCTGGGGGGCCCTTAACGCGTTGCCCGTGTTTCATTATATATGTAGGGGACTGGGGTGGGCCGTTCGAGCACTTTCGCCAGCGGCTTGAGCCGCGCAGGAACTTTGGGCCGACCCAGCACGCGCCACCTGCTGGCGAGAGGGATCTCTTTTCTGATCAATCCGCCCGTTGTTGCCGCGGTGGTGTTCGTCGCGGTTACCGTCGGGCTTGAGGGCCGCGCTGAGCGTTATGGCCTCCTGGTTGCGATTTGCCTTTTCTTCGGGGTTGTGCTGCCCACGGGCTATGTCTGGATGCTGAAGATCCGGGGTCAGATCGAGGATCTGTTCATCCCGGTGACACGGGATCGGAGAGGTCCGCTCCTGTTCGGGAGCCTTAGTTTTCTGCTCGGGACGGCCGCCCTCACGTGGGCCTCAGCGCCACCGGCGCTCCTGGCTTTGATGTTCTGTTACGCAGCAAACGGCTTGCTGCTTGCTGGCATTTCGTTCCGTTGGAAGATCAGCCTGCACGCCGTCGGGGCGTGGGGCCCCCTGGCGGCGCTCTGTTTTCTTGTGGGGCCTCAGGCCCTGTTCCTGATTCCTGTGCCGATCGTCGTCTCCTGGGCCCGAGTTGAACTGGGTTCCCATACCTTTTCACAAGTATCCGCAGGCGGGGCGCTTTCCGTTTGCCTGACCTGGCTGATTTTCAGCCTAGTGGTCGGCGTTCCGCCATCCGGGTAAGGACAGTCTTCTATGCGATGGCTGAAACGATTGCGGCCCCCGTGGCGAAGGCGCACCCAACCCGCTCGATCTGACGACCCGACGGAGGCTTTAAGAGAGCTCTATCAAGATTATCAGCGACAACAGAAGAGGTGGGGCTACAGCGTGATCTCTTCCCTGTGCCTGATGGCCATTTTTATCGTTTTTGGTCTCTTTACCGTTGTCAACTTGTGGGTCATCACGATCCCCCTGGTCGCGATCTTCTTTTCGGTCTTTCAGACCTACAGATGCAAGGATATTGTGAGAGTGCTTCGGCAGGCCCTCGTGATTCAGAAGCAGATCGATCGGGCACGCAAGGAGGCCGAACGGCAGCGACAGGCTGAAGAAGGGACTGGGGAAGGTTCGCCGCTTTCGGAGGCCCATCCAGACGGACCCAGCATCCCTCCGATCGATCCGGATGATCCGATTCATGGTAGCTCACCCGCCCCCGCTTAGACCGAGGATCAGAGTATGTCAGGGCCTGAAGAGAAGTACGAGAACCCACTCGTGGAGCGATACGCCGGTAAGGAGATGGCGGAAACCTTTTCCACCGTGAAAAAGTTTACGACCTGGCGCAGACTATGGGTCGCGCTGGCCGAGGCCGAGCAGGAGCTGGGACTGCCCATCACCGACTCACAGCTGGACGAGCTCCGCCGTTTCGTGGATGAACTGAACCTGGATGTGGCCCGGGCGCGCGAGCGACAAATCAGACACGATGTGATGTCCCAGATCTACGCGTATGGGATCCAGTGTCCAGAGGCCAAGCCGATCATTCACCTGGGCGCCACGAGTGAATATGTTAGGGACAATACGGAGCTGATCCAGATCAGAGCGGCCCTTCAAAACGTCAGGACGAAGCTGCTAAATCTGATCGAGGATCTCAAATCGTTTGCGCTGGAGTATCGGGATCTGCCGACGCTCGGGTTCACTCATTTTCAGCCGGGGCAGTTGACCACCGTGGGCAAGCGAGCGACCCTTTGGCTTCAGGACGCGATCCTGGACTATCACGACCTCTGCCATCATCTGTCGGCCCTTCGTTTCCGTGGTGCCAAAGGGACCACCGGCACTCAGGCCAGTTTCCTGGAGCTTTTTGACGGGGATTCGGAAAAAGTGGTGTCCCTGGATCGGCGGGTGGCCGAAAAGATGGGTTTTGAAACGACCTATCCAGTGACGGGCCAGACCTATCCACGCAAAGTGGATTCTCAGGTCGGGGACCTGCTCTCCCGAATCGGCCAATCTGCGCACAAGTTCGGGAGCGATCTTCGGCTGCTCCAATTTCTGAAGGAGATCGAGGAACCGTTCGAAAAGGATCAGGTCGGTTCTTCTGCGATGGCCTACAAGCGGAATCCGATGCGCTCCGAACGGATTTGCGCGCTCTCACGCTATGTGATAACGAGCGCACAGAGCCCGGCTTTCACCGCCGCGACGCAATGGTTCGAGCGCTCGCTGGACGATTCGGCCAACAAACGACTGTCCCTCCCCCAGATGTTCCTTGCCATTGACGGGATCCTGATCCTCTACATCAATATCGTGCGCGGTCTTGTCGTCTATCCAAAGATGATTCGGCGCCATATCGATCAGGAGCTTCCCTTCCTGGCGACCGAGAACATCCTGATGGAGGCAGTGAAGCGAGGGGGTGACCGCCAGGCGCTTCACGAGCGTCTGCGAATTCACGCCATGGAGGCCGGGCGTCTGGTCAAAGAGGAAGGGGAGGCGAATGACCTGCTGGACCGGATTGCGGGAGACGACGCGTTTGGGATGAATCGCGGAGAGCTGGATTCGGTTCTGGATTTGAAGGCGTTCATCGGCCGCGCACCCGAGCAGGTGACGGCGTTTGTGGCCGAGGAAGTGGATCCGGTTCTGAAGGCAGACCGCGAATTTCAGCACGTCGAAGCAGAGCTACAGGCCTGAAGGGAATCAGCGTCTTCGGAAGGGATTGCCTGAATAAGAGACACCTGCGATGAGCATTTGGCCGGCGGGGAAGTTGTGACCATTCAGAGAGATCCGCAGAGCAAACTCTACGCTCGTGTTTCCAAAGGGTCCCAGCGCCACGGTTGGTGACAGGTAGGTGACACGTTTGATCGTAGAGGGGTTGCTCAGTCCAATGACGGTGGCCCTTTTCCCGCGTATTCCCTCCAGCTTGAGGGCGACCAGAATCCTTTTCGCCGGGTTGGCACCGACTTCTCCGAGGAAGATCCACTCATCTCCAGGGTCCCGGTCGATTTCGTCATTCTTCAGTCGGAGTCGATAGCCGATTTCGGCGTTGGCGTAAGCTGGAATGGGCCAGAACGACCGCCCGGCCTGGAGGATGAAATCGAAGTCCCACTGTCCCTCCCCGACAGGGATGATGCCATCCTCATTCAGGAACTGGCCGGTGGGTGCCTTCACACCTAGTTTAAGGGTGCCTATAAAAGGCTCTCTAATCGCACGAAACTTCAAAATCCCCCTCACATCGCTGAAACCGGTTGCCCTTCTGGGCTCCCCGAACCCGGTCAGGAGGGCGTCGTCGACGAATTCCTGTCGAAAGAAGGGGACCTGAATCCCCACGTCGAATCGATCTGTAATTCCATAAAAGAGATCTAGAAAGACCGCCCAGGAGCTGTACTGTCCGTCGAAGCGATAGCGGGCACGGTCTCCGGGAAAGTACTGGACGGCCGGGTCAGGTGGTCGGCCCTGCCCGCCCGAGCTGACGTACTCTTGATTCGTGGACTGCTTCAGATAGGTGACCTTACTCCAAAAGTCGCCCTTTGGCAGCGTCCACGACCCTGCAGCCAGCTCCCCGGGCGACAGGAAGCCCGCCCAAAGTAATGGCAGAATCACGAACCGTTTCAAATCAAGTCCCCCCAAAGTGTCCTGCTCAGGGATATCATTCCGCTTTCGGTTTAAAGGGGGCGGGAGCCGGTCAGCCGGGTAGACCGCACTCCCGCCTTTTCCCGCACTTAGTGTGCAGGATATGTAGAGCATTTGCAAGCCGCGTGCCGGGCGAGCGCGCATTTGGAATGAAATCCCGTATCTATTGTTTTAACAATGGGTTATATCTATTGAAACGGATACCCGATGCAAGATAGGACCTCAATAAATCTATCGAGTCCATGAGGGTTGAACCTCAGGTGGGGACATCGGACCGGTTCTGATCCGACCCTCGATCTCCGGAGGATGCACCTTGATTCTGAGTCCTGCTCTCTCTAAATTAAACTAGGTTATCGACTTAACTTAGCCCGTCCGGATCCCAGCGCTTATCCGCCGATGGGCCTTCGAACGAGGGCGTCACGTGCCGCAATTTGAAGTGATTTCACCTTTTGAACCGGCAGGGGATCAGCCCCACGCGATTGCCGAACTGTCTGAGGGCATTAGACAGGGTTTTCGGCATCAGACGCTCCTGGGGGCTACGGGTACGGGTAAGACATTCACGATGTCCAAGGTGATCGAAACCATCCAGAGGCCGACCCTGGTGATTTCTCACAACAAGACACTTGCGGCCCAGCTCTATGGCGAGTTAAAAAGTTTCTTCCCGAACAACGCGGTAGAGTACTTCATCTCCTACTATGATTATTATCAACCGGAGGCATACAAGCCGGTTACGGATACCTATATCGAGAAAGAAGTCGATATCAACGAGCAGATCAGCCGGCTCAGGCTTCGTGCGACGAGCGCCCTGATGGAGCGGCAGGATGTCGTTATCGTCGCGAGCGTCTCCTGCATCTACGGAATCGGGAGTCCTGAAGAGTATAAGGCGCTGCACGCCGACCTGGAGCGTGGTCAGCGAATCGACCGGGACGTGCTGCTCAGGGGGCTGGTCAACATCTACTATTCGCGTAACGATATCGAGTTTGGTCCCGGCACGTTCAGGGTAAGGGGGGATGTTGTGGAAGTCTTCCCGCCTGACAAGGAGGTTGCCGTCCGAATAGAGTTCTGGGGGGATGAGGTCGAAACGCTTTCGATGGTCGACACGGTGACAGGTGAGGTTGTGGATGAACCGGATCGGGTCTCGATCTATCCAGCCAAACACTATGTGACCACAGCTGACCGGATCGAGCGGTCGATCGAGCAGATCGAAATCGACCTGGCGAAGCAGCTCGAGAAGTTTCGAAATCAGGGAAAACTCCTGGAGGCTCAGCGGCTTGAGACTCGGACGCGATACGATATCGAGATGATGCGAGAAATCGGCGTCTGCCAGGGGATAGAAAACTATTCTCGATACATCGACGGTCGCGCGCCGGGCGAAGCGCCCTATGTGCTGATCGACTACTTCCCCGATGATTTCTTGACGGTCATCGATGAGTCTCACGTGACGATTCCTCAGGTTCGCGCCATGTGGAGCGGAGACCGGTCTCGCAAGACGACACTCGTCGAGCACGGCTTTCGTTTGCCCGCCGCGCTCGACAATCGGCCGCTGGATTTCGAGGAGTTTGAAAAGAAGATCGATCAAGTCATCTTCATGTCTGCAACCCCGGCCGACTATGAGCTGGAGCAGTGCAAGGGTGTTGTGGTGGAGCAGATTATTCGTCCGACCGGGCTTCTGGATCCACAGATGGTCGTGCGCCCTGTTCGCGGCCAGGTGGACGATCTCATTAACGAGTCGCGCACGCGGATCGAAAAGGGGGAGCGTGTTCTGGTTACCACGCTCACGAAACGGATGGCCGAGGACCTGACCAGCTACATGCGTGACCTCGGCTTGCGTGCGCGCTATATGCATTCGGAGATCGACTCGCTGGATCGCGTGGAGATCATCCGAGGCTTGAGGCTCGGCGAGTTCGACGTGCTTGTTGGCGTCAACCTCCTTCGTGAGGGCCTCGACCTGCCCGAGGTCTCCCTTGTGGCGGTCCTTGACGCCGACAAGGAGGGGTTTCTTCGGTCTGAGCGCTCTTTGATTCAGACATCGGGCCGCGCCGCACGAAACCAGGCGGGCGAAGTGATTCTGTATGCGGATAAGGTGACGAACTCGATGCGCCGGGCGATCGAAGAGACCGCTCGGCGGCGCGCACTGCAGGAGGCACATAACGAGGAACACGGGATTACCCCGACGACGATCTACAAGTCCAGGGAGGAGATTCTTCAGTCCACGGCCGTTGCAGACGTCAAGAAGGACGTCTTGGAGGTGGCTGAAGAGGCATCAGTGTATGATGTGGGGACGAACCTGGTGGATCTCCTCGCCGATCTGGAGAAGAAGATGGCAGAGGCTGCGGCAAATCTTGAATTCGAAAAAGCAGCCGAGGTTCGTGATGAGATCGCACGGGTCAAGGCAGAAATGCGTGAGGGCACGGAAACGACGGGTGGGACCTGATTGTAGGCCGAGCCTCGTGGAGTGGAGCCGAATGGGCAGGATTCCATCTCTGGATTTAAAGACGGTAGGCAAGGTGATCCATCGGGCCATCGAGGAGGATGTGGGGTCGGGGGACCTGTCCACACTCTGGACGACCCAGGCCACCGCAAGCGGTAAAGCGCACCTGATCTCGAGCGCAGAAGGCATCGTGGCCGGTCTGGATGTCGCCGCTGGGACGTTCGAGGAGCTGGATTCCAGAATCCACTTCGAGAGGATGTTGCAGGACGGCGATGCTGTCGGTCCGGAGCAGATCATTGCGGAAGTTTCAGGGCCGGCGAGAGGGATCCTGACGGCAGAGCGGACCGCTCTCAATTTTCTTCAACGGATGTCCGGGATCGCGACCTCTACGGCGCGTTTCGTCCGAGTGGTCGCAGGGACGGGGGCGCGGATCCTTGACACGAGAAAGACAGTGCCAGGTCTCCGTATGCTGGACAAGTACGCCGTGAGGGTGGGCGGCGGTGAGAATCACCGAATGGGGCTCTACGACATGGTTCTGCTCAAGGAGAACCATATCGAGGCCGCGGACGGAATCGGCCCTGCCGTCTTCGCGGTTCGAAACGCCATGGAAAAAGAGGGCCGCGCGGTCAAGATCGAGGTAGAGGTGGAAACCCTGGCGGAACTGGAGGATGCGATCGCCGTGGGCGTCGATTGGATCATGCTGGACAACATGGACCTGGAGCAGATGTGCCGGGCTGTCGAGACCGTCCAGAAGCTTCCTCCGATCAGACCGCTGCTCGAAGCCTCCGGGAATGTTACCCTGGACAACGTTCGAGACGTGGCGGAGACCGGGGTAGACGTGATCTCCATCGGCGCGTTGACTCACTCGGTGGACGCACTGGATATCAGCCTCCGGTTTGGAGGCCGTGGAAAGGCGTCGAGGTCATCGTGAACCCCTCAGCCCGGGTAGAGAATTCTGCGATCTCTCAGCTGAACACATCCCATTCCTACAAGGTGCTCGAGGTCCTGGCTGAAAACCAGGGTGTCTGCAGCCAGGCGGACCTGCGGGAGACGATTCGAGGGAGCGAAGCGGACCTGGAGGGTGCGATCCAAGCCATTCGACGGCTGGGGTATCCTATACATATAGATGGCGCCCGATCCGTCCAGCTTCGAGCAGCAGTGGACGTCGTGAATCGAAGGAGGTTTCACGAGGGCCTGTCGACCGAGGCCCTCGGGCATCACTTCGCGTGCCACCTGGAGGTCGGATCCACGAACGATCTTGCGATGGAGGCCGGGTTGGGGGGTGCACCGCACGGAAGTTTGATCCTGGCCGAGCATCAGACCGCTGGCCGGGGTCGGTGCGGCAGGGATTGGTATTCGCCGGTCGCGGTCGGGCTCTGGTTCTCGATTCTGCTCAGGCCCAGTTTGTCGGCAGATGGGGCGTGGATGCTGACCCTTGGGGCCGGGGTGGCGGTAGCAGAAGCCGTGGAAGCGATGACAGGGCTTCATCCCGACCTGATGTGGCCGAACGACGTCTTGCTGGAAGGTCGGAAGCTGGCCGGTATCCTCACAGAGACTCGTTTGGATGGACCAGACGTTTCGTTCGCGGTGGTCGGAATAGGGATCAACGTCGCGCAGGATGTCACTGACTTTCCT
This sequence comes from Candidatus Latescibacterota bacterium, assembly GCA_965248435.1. Taxonomy (GTDB): domain Bacteria; phylum Latescibacterota; class UBA2968; order UBA2968; genus CBDFJH01. The sequence continues at coordinate 1,642,613 of OZ252100.1, read as the reverse complement.
CTGGACCTCCGTGGGAGCGCCACATCTCTCAACATCGTCTTTGGGCATCCTCCGGAGCGAACGGTCCTCCTGAGCAGGATTCTTGAGAGATTGGAATCGATCACTCGCTCGATGACGCCCGAGAGAATCCGAGCCCTCTGGAAGGCGCGGAGTGCCATCCTGGGGCGGCGCATCAGCGCGCGCTCGGCAGATGGGCAAGTAGAGGGGATCGCCGAGGACCTCACTCCGGGCGGCGCCCTGAGTGTCAGGGTTGACGAGGGCGGGTTGGCGTCCGTTCAGTTTGGTGAGGTCGACGAAATCCGTGAATCGAATGAGCGGGGTGACGATGCTTCTTCTTCTTGATGTCGGCAATACCCGAATCGGCTGTGGGCTCTCCGAGGGTGAAGGCATCGCGCACCGCTGGTCCTGGCCAACGGCGCTCGACCGTTCGGCCGAATCCTACGCGGAAGATCTGAGACAGGCGCTCGAAGGCCGAGGCATCTGTCCAGACGACCTAGAGGCTGTTGTTTGCTCTTCCGTCGTACGTGGGATGACGGATAGACTGAGGACCGGTATTCAGGCCGTCTGCACAACCCCCTTCGTGACCGCAGACCCGTCCATGGATCTGGGTATGGACGTGGCTGTCCCGCATCCAGAAGCGGTCGGAATAGATAGACTGCTGGCTGCGGGCGAGGCCTATCGCTTTTCTAAAGGGTCGGTGATTGTCGTCGACTTCGGTTCTGCCGTGACTATAGATATGGTTTCCGCAGACGGACGTTTTCTGGGGGGCGCGATCACGGCCGGGCTCCGTACCGCAATCTCTGGACTTTCTGCGAAGACGAGCCTCCTTCCAGAGGTGGAGCTTGTGGAACCCGAAACCGTCCTCGGCCAGGACACCCGAGAGTGTATCCTGGCGGGAGTGGTTCACGCGACGGCGGGCGGAGTAGATCGAGTAATCCAGGAGATGGTGAGCGCAGTGGACGCCGCTACTCAGGTTTGTCTCACCGGGGGGGACGCCGAATTCCTGTCGCCATTCTTGCAGCACCCGCACCGGATCGAGCCGGATCTCGTCCTGCTGGGTCTGGCGACTTCCTACAGACGATCCGTGGGATCGGTTGGATAAACCTGCGTCGCCGGGGAGCTTTGGAGAGATCCGGGCTCAAGACGCAGGGTCGAAATGTCGATAATTTTCTTAAGGGATTCTTCAACCTCCGATCTATCCTGAAATGAGTCCCGGCGGTCAGCATGGGGTCTGACTGCCGGGTCTGTCTATGCCGCTTGTATGTCACACAGGGAGGTCCTGGCAAAGCAGGGAGGCGAGCTGGCCAGACTCGACCGGTCTGGAGCCGAACATACAAGTGCAAAGGGCCGGCAGCTCAAAGCTGCCGGCCCTTTCTCTTGAATGCGTCCGGTGTTTCATTGTTCGATATGAACCGAGACACTCCCAGGCGAAACGCGCAACGGGGGTTGTCACGTTGACAAGGTTGTAACACAGACCTATAGTATTGAGATCGATGGCGCTTCAACGGGTATGGATCTGCCTGGTTCATTGTCGAAGTTCTCGCCTATTCTTAACCGGGAGCTCGAATCGCCGATGTTGGGTTGGATTAGACAAACGAGAAGACCCGATCTCTTCTTTCCGTTGCTTGTCGTAGTCTTCGGCACGGTCGCGTTCTCGAACAGCCTGCAGAACGGGTTTACGTTCGATGACGAGGCGATCGTCGTCGAAAATCCGACCGTGAAGGCGATCGATCTAGGTCGAATCTTCTCGGAGCCATACTGGCCCGGGCGAGCGGAACTCGGGCTCTTCAGGCCGATCACGACTCTAACTTTTGCACTGAACTACCAGATCCACGGGTTGGATCCCTTTGGATACCACCTGTTCAACGTCGTCTTGCATCTCCTGAACGGAATGCTTGTGTTCTGGATCGCGTGGCGCGTTTTGGGGGATGTCGCTTCGGCAGGGCTCAGCGCGCTCGTGTTCGTCCTCCACCCCGTTCAGACAGAAGCGGTCAACGGAATCGTCGGGCGCTCGGAGCTTCTCTGCGGGTTCTGGCTCGTGCTCGCCTGGCTGCTCTACATCAGCGCGATAGAGATGAAAAGACGTTCGCTCCTCGCAGCGTCGGTCGTCGCAAGTCTGGCAGCGTGTCTCTGCAAAGAGCAAGCCGCGGTCCTCGTCGGTCTCCTGGCCGGATACGACTGTTTGTTCGGTCGCGGCAATGGCCGTTGGATCGACCGCGAAAGTCTGAGGCGGTACGGGCCCTACGTCGCGATTCTCCTCCTCTTTCTTGTGTGGCGAAGTGCCGTCGTGGGATCCGTCCTACTCCCAAAGCGGCCGCTCTTCCTGGATAATCCTCTCGCGTACGCATCGACCCTGGAGCGCGTGTCGACGGCCATCGCCGTTCTGGGGACTTACTTCGTTAAGCTGCTGCTCCCCCTTAGCCTTTCCGCAGACTATTCCTACGACCAGATCCCCGTAGTGGGGACGGCGTTCGACTTCAGATTCTGGTTCGGTGTGGCTGTGGTTGTCGGCGTAGCGTGGGCTGCGGTCCAGGGGCTTCGCAGCAGGATAGACTCCGGGTGGGGATTGGGCGCCCTGATCCCAGTCGTCACCCTGCTGCCCGTATCCAACCTGTTCTTCTCGATCGGTACGATTATGGGTGAGCGACTGCTCTACCTTCCTTGCCTCGGGTTTGCGCTCTGGATCGGGACAGGGTTTCGGGTGCTGACCCGCACCCGATCGGATTGGGCTGCTGCAGGCCTCGCGGCCTTGCTGTTGTTAGGCTACGGTGCGAGAACGATGCTAAGAAACGCGGACTGGAAGGACAACCATTCGCTTTTCGCGAGTGCCGTGGCGACCGCCCCGCGCAGCGCGAAGGTTCATTTCAACCTCGGCGGCGCACTCAGAATGCGTGGCGATCTGAACGGGGCCTATCGAGAGTACCAGGAAGCACTCCTGATTCACCCCTACTATACGGAAGTCCATTATAATATCGGCGTAATCCATCAGAAACGCGGTGAGGCAAAGCAGGCGCTCACGGCCTACACGCAGGCGCTGTTCACCGATTCCCTTCACGTTGCTTCCTGGGTCAACACCGGTACTCAGCTCGGTCGTTTGAAGCGGTTTGAGGAAGCTGTAGACGTTTTCGAGAGGGCCCTCAGACTGGATCCAGACCACCTCTTGGCGCGATACAATTTTGCCCTTGCCAGTCAGGAGCTCGGTCGAAACCAGGAGGCGATGGAGGCCTATCTCAAGGTGCTTGATGCGGACCCGGGTTATACTGACGCAGCCGTAAATCTGGGCTCACTTTACTCGGAGAACGGGTATCGGGCCGAGGCCATCGCGGTCTACCGCCGTCACCTGAAGGTGCGGCCGGATGCTTACCAGGTGGCCTACAACCTTGGCGTGACGCTCGAAAAGGCGGGCGGCCTGAACGAAGCCATAGAGGCCTATGCTCTGGCTTCGGAATCCACGGACGAAATGGGGGCCTTTTCCCTCTACAAGGTCGGCTCGATCGAACAACAGCTCGGGAATCGCGAGGCGGCGGGAGAGGCTTTCGAGGCCTTCCTGGAGCGATGGACGGGAAACAAGGAGTTCGGAAGGGCAGCGAAGCGGAGGCTCAGCTCATTGGGCCTTGACAGGTGAACAGATGTTCAGTATAATTTTACACCCGTTTTCGGGTTTGTCAAACCGTGCTCGAAGAAGAAGGGTGGAAAGACGTTGCTTCAAGTCGAGGAAGCCGCCGCGCGCTCAATTCTTACCCCGCAGGACGAGGTTTCTACGCTTTACCCGAGCTATGACTTCTCACTCAATCCTTACCAGGGGTGCGGCATGGGCTGCGCCTACTGCTATGTGATGAGTTATCCGTTCGCGGAGGCGCATCCGTCCGCCTGGGGTGAATGGGTGAGGCCCAAGGTGAACGCCGCCTTCCTCCTTGGTAAGGCGCGTGCGAAGGTCTGGGGCAAACGGGTCTTTATGTCATCGGCCACAGACCCATACCAGTACGTCGAGCGAAAGTATCGGCTGACACGGGACTGTCTCAAGGTCCTCCTGGAATGCAACCTCGCGCGTCTGACGGTGCATACACGTAGTCAACTCATTCTGGAAGATCTGGATCTGCTGAAGTCGTTCGGTAAAAGAGTCGAGGTCGGGTTTTCAGTGCCCACGGACGACGACCGGGTGCGACAGCGTCTGGAACCCAACGCCCCGACGATCGGTTTGCGGCTGAAGACGATGAGGAGGCTGCGGCAGGCTGGCATCAAGGTGTGGGCCTCGGTTGCGCCGGTGGTCTATTGCTGCCCGGAACGGTTCGCTGCGCTGCTCTCCGAGGTCGCAGAGTTTGCCTGGGTCGGTAGGATGGGGTGGGTGGATCAGACAAGATTCAAGGAGGTGGGCCGGGCCGCCCAGTTCGTCAGAAGCCAGACATACGAGGCGCTGATGCGGGAACTGGAGGACCGATTCCGTGAGGTGGGATTGATGAAGTGAATCGGAGTTTTTTTGCGTGGAAGAAGAAAGCGACGGCCCGAGAAGGGCCGTTTTTTTTTACGGGAATCGCCAGGCGCCTTGAGTCGCCTGATCGAGCAGGCGCCGATCCTTCTGACTTTGCCGCACCTGCCGGTCGAGCTCGACCGGGTCCCAGTCGGACAGGAGCTCCGACTGCATCTGTTCAACCAGGGATTCAAATTTCGGGTCCCGGGCGAGGTCGCGAAATTCGTTGGGGTCTTCGGCGAGGTCGTAGAGTTCAGGGGGATCGCCCAGGCTGTAATTGAGCTTGTATCGGCCCCTTCGGAGCATGGCCATCGGCCTGTCGACGCCGTGTGCGAAGTATTCCGAGAAGGCCGTATCCTTCCAATCGCTCGCCTTGCCGAGCATGAGGGGCAGGAGGCTGTCTCCGTCCAAAGGCACACCAGAGGAGGCGCCCGCGATGTCGACGAGCGTGGCCACGAGATCGACAAGAGAGACGACCCCGGTGATGCGGCGATTGCCCGGCAGGTGTCCCGGCCAGACAACCTGAAGCGGCACGCGAGCAGAGGCCTCATAGAAATTGGATTTACGCCACATCCCGTGCTCACCGTTCATTTCGCCGTGGTCACTCGTGTAGATGACGACCGTATTGTCGATCTGGTCGGTCTCCTCCAGGACGCTGAGGAACCGGCCGATCTTTTCGTCGAGATAGGTGATGAGGCCATAGTAGCCGGCGCGACCCCTGCGCACGTGGGCTTCAGGGAAATCGATGAGTCCGAACATGCTGCGCATGCGTTTGTAGACCGCGTGCTGGTTCTCGAGGTGTCCCGGAGGGATCTCCGGAAGATCGATGCGATCGGTGGGGTAGAGATTGAAGAAGCGCTCGGGTACAACGAGCGGAAAGTGCGGTGCGATGAAAGAGACATTCAGGATCCAGGGCTGGTCCTGACGTGACGGATCCTTCAAGTAGTCGATCGCTTGAACCTCAGCTAGATCGTCGACCTCGATCTCTTCGGTCGTGCCTGGACCGGCTTCGTCGAGACCCAGCCACGGTTCGTTCGCCCGAGGCGTGCCCTCGTCCCAGTCGAAGACGGCGTGAGACCATTCGGCGTGGAGGTCCCTGGCAAGCTGGGCCCTGAATCCGTGGAGCCGGTCCGGGCCGCAGAAGTGCTGCTTCCCTGAGAGGACCGCGTCGTATCCCTCGGCGCCCAGGATGTGGGCCCAGGTCACGACGTCCGAGGCGAGCGGTGTGCTGTTATCCCAGGTCGCGATGTTGCTGATGTAGCGCCCCGTCATAAACGACATCCGCGAGGGCATGCAGAGGGGTGAATTGCAGTAGGCGTTTTCGAAGGTGACGCCTTCGCGGGCCAGCCGGTCCATGTTCGGGGTTTGAACGAGAGGATGTCCATAAGGCCCGCTGAACATCGGCGCGTGCTCATCTGACATGATGAGCAGGATGTTTGGGCGGTCCGATTCGGTTTGCCTCGGCTGTGAAGAGGGGAACGCCGCGAGCGGTCTTGATCCGTCCGGGCGGTCCGAGGTCTGCAATGATTTTGTTTCTACAGGCATATTTGAAGCACTAACCCTTGACTTTGGAATTTGAATGCGCTATGATGCGCCGCGAATCTGAAAGTTCGCACTGCCCCACTGAAAAGTCAAGTCGAACGCAACTCGAGATGCCCGGAGGTCGAGATGTCTGAAATCAACCTGGAAGAGATTCGAAAACAAGACCGCGCACACGTATGGCACCCCATGCTTCAACATCGGTCTCTTGACAAGAAAGACCTCCTGGTGTTTCAGGATTCGAGAGGGACTGAAGTCGTGGATTCCGAGGGGGTGCACTATATCGACGCCATGGCGGGAATCTGGAATGTGAACGTGGGATACGGGAGGGAAGAGATCGTCGAAGCGGTCTACGAGCAGATGAAGCAGCTGGCCTACTATCCTCAAACACAGATCAACGTACCGGCGGCAAGGCTGGCAGCGCTTTTAGGCGAGATCCTGCCAGGCGATCTCGACCACGTCTTCTTCAGCAACAGCGGATCGGAGGCGAACGAAACCGCGATCAAGGTTGCGAGGCAGTACGGTCTTCAGAAGTTTCCCGGAGAAAACCGCCACAAGATCATCGCGCGCTACCAGGGGTATCACGGGTTCACTTATGGCGCCATGTCGGCGACGGGCCAGGTGAAGCGCAGGGAGAAATTCGAGCCGCTGGCGCCGGGGTTTGTCCACGTGGAGCCGCCGCTGCCCGGCGTGGACGGTCTGGGGGCGATCGAAAAGGCCATTCAACGCGAAGGTCCTGAAACGGTCGTTGCCGTGATCGCGGAGCCGATCATCGGAGGAGGTGGGGTGCTCGTTCCCCCGGACGACTATATCCCCGGCCTGCGAGACATCTGCAACAGGTACGGACTGCTGCTCATCCTGGATGAGGTGATTACCGGATTTGGCCGAACAGGAAAGCTGTTCGCCTCCGAGCATTGGGGTGTGGTGCCCGATGTGATGACGATGGCGAAGGGAATTTCAAGCGGGTACCTGCCTTTAGGCGCGTGTGCCGTTACTAAGGGCGTCTTCGAGGCCTTCCTGGGCGAACCGGAGGAGGATCGCGAGTACTCATCGATCAGCACCTACGGCGGCCACCCCGCGTGCTGTGCCGCCGCCCTCGCGAACATCGAGATTCTGCTGAAAGAACGCCTTTGGGAAAATGCCGATCGCGTCGGACGCCATCTCCTGGAGGGTCTTAAAAACCTCGCGTCTCGATTCGTGGGTGAGGTGAGAGGCAAGGGCCTGATGCTCGCCATAGAACTGGTGGGTGAGGATGGGGAGATGCTGGATGCCGGTCGCACGTCTCGGGTGCAGGCTCGAATACTCGAGGAGGGCGTGATCGTCGGAAAGATGAGTCACGTGATGGCGGGACCCGAGAGCACGCTGTTTCTGGCTCCGCCCCTGATCTTGACCGAGAGAGAGGCGGATCGAATCATGAATGCGATCCGGTCGGGACTCGAGTCCATCGCATAGGATATCCCGTCAGAGAAAGTCAACAGCAGGCCTGGTCTGTCCTGGTGAAACGGTGTAGATCGCGATGGGTCAAGAGAACGGTTTAGAATCACCTGATGTTCACATCGCAGGAAACACGGCGCTCGACCTGCTGGTTCGAGATGTGCCTTCCGAAATGGGCGCTGCGATAGACGATTTTGGTGCGGGCAACACGCACTTTCTGGACGGCCCCGTTGAATCTGTGCTAGGCGGACAGGGGGGTGGAACGGCCCTTGCACTCGGCAGGCTGAACCGTCGTGTGACATTGAACACGCAGATCGGGAACGATGCATTCGGATCCGTTCTGCGATCTCGACTCGACGAGGCGAACGTCGACGTCATCAGTCCACCGAGCCCATCTACGGCGGTGAACGTGATTCTTCTGGACGCCGAGGGGCTTCGGCGGTCTTTTTATTTCAGGGGAGAACGCGTCGACTTTTTGTTCTCGCGGGACCAGACGAGCAGCAAATGGTTTTTCGTCGGGGGCCACGGAGGGATGGTTCCTGAGGACATCGAGCGGCTGGGCGACTGCTTCAAGGCATTCCGAGCGCGGGGGACAGAGGTCGCGTTCGACATTGGACCCTGGTTCGGCGGAATGGTGACCCCGGAGAACATGTACGCGTTGTGGCAGGATGTGGACTGCTTGCTCGGGACCGAGTCAGAACTCTCCGTCTGGGCGTCCGACGCAAAGGAGGGCGAGCTTGTGGAGCGGTTGCTGGACCTGGGGCCCGACCGTGTTGTAGTAAAACGCGGTGCAGAGGGTGCGGCGTTCGGAGGGGCGGGGGAAGCTGTTCTTAGCCTTCCGACGGAGCCGGTGCACGGGGCCAACACGACAGGGGCGGGCGACACGTTCAACGCGGCGTTGCTCCACGGCCTTTGCTCGGATCAGGCATTGAGCGAGGCCGTCGAGTTTGCCATCCGTCTGGCTACGAAGGTCGTCAAGAAGGGACGCGGGATTCAGGGCGCGTTTGAAGGTTGATTCAGTCGATCGTCTGAGAAACAGGCTAAAGGTACGCGCATGGCGAAACCGAAACGGCTGAACATCGCACTGATCGGGTATTCTTTTATGGGGAAGGCCCACAGCCATGCCTATCGCGACGTTTCGATGTTCTTTCCCGATACCGGGACGGAACCTGCGATGAAGGTGATCTGCGGCCGTGACGAGGCGGCTGTCCGTCAGGCGGCGACAGAGTTCGGCTGGCAAGAATGCGACACTTCGTGGCGCCGGGTCGTCGCGCGCGATGATATCGATGTGGTCGATATCTGCACGCCCGGAAATGAGCACGTCCGGATGGCGATCGCCGCGCTGAATGCCGGAAAGCACCTCATCTGCGAGAAACCTCTGGCCAACAACCTGAAAGAGGCCAGGGAGATGCTGAAGGCCGCGAAGCGCTCCAGAAAGAAGACGATGGTGGCCTTCAATTATCGCAGGGTACCCGCGATCGCGCTAGCCAGGGAACTGATCAGGGAAGGGAAGATCGGGCAGATCTACCACTGGCGGGCCGTCTACCTCCAGGACTGGATCCTCGACCCGGACTTCCCGTTGGTCTGGCGTCTCCAGAAGTCTAAGGCAGGGTCGGGCCCACACGGGGACCTGAATGCACATATCGTCGACCTGGCTTACCATCTCGTGGGGGAGATCGACTCCGTGGTCGGAGCAGAGACGACGTTTATCAAGGAGCGTCCGCTCGTTGATTCGGTTGGTGCTTCACTCCGGGCCAGCAGCGGTAGCGGGAGGCGAAAGGGGAAGGTGACCGTGGATGACGCGACGCTCTTCCTCGCCCGATTCAAGAACGGGGCGATCGGGTCGTTCGAGGGCACGCGATTCGCGGCGGGACGGCGGAATCACAACCGGTTCGAGATCAACGGCAGCAAAGGGAGCATCGCCTTCAACCTAGAGAAGATGAATGAACTCCAGTATTTCTCTCGAGAAGACGAGGGCCACGTCCAGGGGTTCCGGGAGATTATCGTGAACGAGGGTGTGCATCCCTACATTTCGGCTTGGTGGCCCCCGGGTCACATCATCGGATGGGAACACACGTTCATCCACGAGATCAAGGATTTCCTGGAGGCGATTGCCGCGAACCGAAAGGCCTCGCCCGACTTCGAAGAGGGGACCCGGGTGCAGGCGGTGTTGGAGGCGGTGAGTTTGTCCGCGAAATCGAAGAAGTGGGTGAAGGTTCCGAGAATCTGAAACGGTCCAAAGGAGGGAAAGATGCCCAGACCCTGCACGCTGTTCACTGGACAGTGGGCCGACCTCCCACTCGAGTTGCTCGCAGAGAAGGCGAGCGCGTGGGGCTACGACGGTCTGGAGTTGGCCTGCTGGGGCGACCATATGGATGTTCGCAAGGCGGCCGCGAGTGACCGTTATTGCAGAAGCCGCCACGAGATTCTGGAATCTCACGGGCTCCAGTTGTGGTCGATCAGCAATCACCTCGTGGGGCAGGCGGTGTGCGACCGGATCGACGCCCGCCACGAAGCGATCGTTCCCGCCCACGTCTGGGGGAACGGAAAGCCGGATGGCGTGAACCGCAGGGCTGCGAAAGAGATGACCGTGACGGCCGAGGCGGCTGCGGCGCTGGGCGTGAAGGTGGTCAACGGCTTCACCGGGTCTTCGATCTGGCATCTGCTCTACTCGTTTCCGCCCACGGACGCCTCGGCGATCGACGCTGGGTTCGAAGAGTTCGCGGATCGCTGGAACCCGATTCTGGATGTTTTCAAAGAGAACAGGGTGCGGTTCGCCCTGGAGGTCCACCCGACCGAAATCGCCTTCGACATCAGTTCCGCCGCTCGGGCACTGAAAGCCCTGAAAAATAGGAAAGAGTTCGGATTCAACTATGATCCGAGTCACCTGGTCTATCAAAACGTAGATTACGTCGGATTCATACGAGAGTTCAAGAGCCGAATCTATCACGTCCACATGAAGGATGCGTATTCCTCACCTGTTCCGACGCGCGCGGGGGTGTTCGGCGGGCACACGTCCTTCGGGGACCCGGATCGCTCGTGGGACTTCCGATCTCTGGGTCGGGGCAGCATCGATTTCGAGGAAGTGATCCGTGCCCTGAACGAGATCGGTTATCGAGGTCCGCTTTCGGTCGAGTGGGAAGATTCCGGTATGGACAGAGAGGTGGGCGCTGCGGAGGCCTGCGCGTTCGTGAACAGCATGGATTTCGACCTCCCAGGCCGTGCGTTCGACGACGCGTTTTCCGAATAGGATATCTACAATGGAGTAGCACACGGCCAGCAGACAAGCGAGCGGACTGCTGGCCGAATTTTTGTCCAGTCCCTGGACACGGTTGAGGGCAGATCGATGTCCGACATGGAAACAAATCCCCCCTGCCCCCCTTTTCCAAAGGGGGAGGATTCTTTTGGCGAAAAAATATTCATTCAGAAGTAGATTCGCCTAAAGAGGGATCGAGGTTGATTTTTAGAGAGGGTAGACGATGCGATTGATCGCTTTTGCGGCGTTGATGGCGTTGATGTCGTGCGCGCCACAGGAGTCGAACACCCTGGTTTACGGTCGCGGCGGCGATTCCGTAGGGCTCGACCCCGCCCTGGAGACAGACGGCGAGTCGTTCAAGGTCTGCGACAACATCTATCAGACGCTCGTGACCTTCAGGCCCGAGAAGACGGAGGTGATCCCCGAACTCGCAGAATCCTGGGAGATTTCGGATGACGGGCTGACCTGGACGTTTCATTTGAGAAGGGATGTCCGCTTTCACGACGGCACCCAGTTCAGCGCAGAGGCTGCGGTTTTTTCACTCGGCAGACAGTTCAAGGAGGACCACCCGTCGCATCGTGTAGAGGGGGCCTATCAGTACTGGAACAGCATGTCGATGAGTGAGATCGTGCGGGATGTGCGCGCGGTGGATGAATATACGTTGGAGATCGAGTTGTCCAGGCCCAACGCACCGTTTCTATCGAACCTGGCCATGAACTTCTGCGCCATCGTGAGCCCGACCGCGGTCAGGCGATGGGGGGATGACTATCCCCGGCACCCTGTGGGGACCGGGCCCTTCCGTTTTGTGGAGTGGATCAAGGACGACCGGGTCGTACTCGAGAAGAATCCGGACTACTGGGGAAAGCCTCCGAGCGTCAATCGTCTGATCTTCAAGAGTATTCCGGAGAATTCCGTCAGGTTGATCGCGCTCACCAAGGGGTCGATTCACGGGATGGACAACCTGGTGCCCGATTTCATCCCTAACATCGAGGCGGATCCGAACCTGCAGCTGTTGACTCAGGCCGGAATGAACGTGGGCTACCTCGCGATGAACATGGACCGCCCGCCTTTCCACCTGCTTGACGTGCGGCGGGCGATCAACCACGCGGTCAACAAGCAGGCCCTCGTGGACAACCTGTATCAAGGCATGGCGATTCCGGCCGTCAATCCGATCCCGCCCACGCTCTGGAGCTACAACGAGGAGGTAAAGGGCTACGCATACGATCCGGAACGCGCTCGAGCGCTCCTGGCGGAAGCCGGTTTTCCCGACGGGTTTCGAACAACGCTCTGGGCGATGCCGGTGCCAAGACCCTACATGCCGCAGCCGCTGAAGATCGCGCAGGCGATTCAGGCCGACCTGACGGCAGTCGGGATCGAGGCGGAGATCGTCACCTTCGAGTGGGGGACCTATCTGGACAAGGTGCAGCGCGGCCAGCACGACATGGCCCTTCTGGGCTGGACCGGAGACAACGGGGACCCGGACAATTTCCTGTACGTGCTTCTGGACAAGAACGCGACGGAATACCCTGCGAACAACATCGCGTTCTACCGGAGCGACGCGCTTCACGAGCTGCTCGTTGACGCCCAGCGTAAAGTCGATATCGATTCCCGCACGGCACTTTATCGACAGGCCCAGGAGATCGTGAACCGAGACGCACCGTGGGTTCCGCTGGTTCACGCCGCACAGACGGCCGCCTTCAGGACGTCGGTAAGCGGATTCCTCCTCCATCCGACCGGCAGCAAGTGGTTCCACAACGTGGAGCTTGCCGAGGAGTAGCTTGCACAAGCTCTTCACAAGGAACCCCACAGCCTCTTGCCTCCGGCGGCCGGAAACCCGTATCTCGTATTTCGCATCTCGTATCTGGCCAACACCGGAGCTCACCAGAACTCGTCGACACCTCGAGTAGTGAACTTGCAAGATACCTCGGACGAGATACGCTTCACGAGATACGAGATACGTTCATCAGGTGGTTGCATAGGAGTCGCACACCGCGGCCCTGATCGTTTTGCGCGATTTCGGGAAAAATCCCAGGATCGGCCCCAGTATGCGTATAATCGTTAAGTCGGTGTGTTCTACAACAACGCTTATAGCCTTGGCCCTAACATCTGGCTAAAACCTTCCAATAACCTCCCTACCAGCCGATTTCATCCGTGCGCGCCTTCCTGCTCAAACGTCTGCTGCTCTTGATTCCCACCCTCCTGGGAATCAGCGTGCTGGTGTTCCTGATGGTCCATCTGGTACCCGGGGACCCGGCACAGGTGATGCTGGGTGAGCGCGCAAGCGCGAGCAGCGTCGAGGCCCTGCGACACCAACTGGGGCTGGACCGCCCCCTCCACATCCAGTTCGGGCGCTACCTCGCGGGCCTGCTCGAGGGGGATTTGGGCCGGTCGATCAAGACTCACGAGAGGGTTTCCGTTGAGCTTCTGAGCCGATTCCCTGCTACGATTGAACTCACCCTGGCGAGCATGGCACTGGCGATGATTCTGGGGATCTCGGCGGGTCTGCTGTCCGCCGTTCGACGTGGGTCTCTGCTCGACTATCTTGGGATGACCGCTTCACTCATGGGCGTTTCGATGCCCATCTTCTGGTTGGGGCTGATTCTTATCATGACACTGGCGCTTGCCGCGGGGCTCTTTCCGGTCTCCGGGCGGATCAGCAGCACCCTGTTTATCCCCTCCGCAACCGGGCTCTACCTGGTGGACAGCTTGCTCGTCGGTGACGTTCGAGCATTCGGCGATGCCCTGTGGCACCTGGTCCTGCCCGCAGTGACGCTGGGGACGGTTCCCGCCGCCGTGATCGCGAGGATGACCCGTTCCAGCATGCTCGAGGTGTTGCGGGAGGACTATGTGCGTACGGCGTGGGCGAAGGGGCTCTCGGAGCGTGCCGTGGTCCTGCGTCACGGCATGAAGAATGCGTTCATTCCGATCCTTACCGTGATCAGTTTGCAGTTCGGCTACTTGCTTGGGGGTGCGGTGATTACCGAGACCATTTTCGCCTGGCCCGGCGTGGGTCGCTGGCTGCTCCTGGCGGTCTACGCGCGCGATTTTCGAGCCATCCAAGGAGGCGTGCTGCTTATCGCTACGACGTTCGTGATCATCAACCTGCTGACGGACCTCTTCTACGCCTGGCTGGATCCGAGGATCAAGTATGGCGCCAGATGAATCTGTCGCCGGCAGCACGAATCGCCTGCCTAACGCGCGCCTTTCCGTCGGCCAGTCGAAGAAGATCTGGCTTAGACTGAAAGGTAACCGGCTCGCAGTGCTTGGGGGTCTGCTGTTGATCACCTTCCTGCTGCTGGCTGCGGCGGCCCCGATCATTTCCCCTGGCGACCCCCTCGCCCAGGATCTTTACAATCGCCTTTCGGCCCCCTCGTTGACGCACCCGTTCGGCACCGACGACTTCGGAAGGGACATCCTCAGCCGGGTCCTCCACGGAGCCAGGATCTCACTCCGGGTGGGCGTGGTGGCTGTGATGATTTCCCTGGTGTTCGGGACGGCCATCGGACTTTCCGCAGGCTATTGGGGCGGCCCGCTGGATCAGGTATTGATGCGGGCCATGGATCTGATGCTCGCCTTTCCGAGCATTCTGCTGGCCATCGGGATCGTCTCCGTCCTCGGCCCCGGCCTGGAGAACGCCATGCTGGCCGTGGGCATCGTCGCTATCCCGCAGTATGCCCGGCTGGCCCGCGCATCGGCGCTTTCGGTGAGAGAAACGGACTATGTCCAGGCGGCCAGAGCGCTGGGCGCGGGTGACTTCCGGATCCTGCGGGTTGCCCTCCTCCCGAACTGTCTGACGCCTCTGATCGTTCAGTCCACGCTCGGGCTGGCAACCGCGATCCTGGACGCCGCAGGGCTAAGTTTCCTCGGGCTGGGAGCGCAGCCCCCCGTACCGGAGTGGGGGGCCATGTTGAGCGGTGGCCGGGAATTGATCCTGAGCGCGCCCTGGGTCCTGACCTTCCCCGGCCTCGCTATCTTCCTGACGGTGCTGGCCTTTAACCTTCTCGGGGATGGACTACGGGATGCCTTCGACCCCAGAATGCAGGCCTACGTAAGTGTGGGCAAATGGCGTTGACTTGCCCTAAACGATCACCTATATTTGCGGTTACACGGAAAGGAGGTGGTCGAATGAGCGATGAGACCAGTGGAGGTGGCTGTAGTTAGATGCGCTCGCCAGGAGCGGGATTCCATCTCGTTTGGCAGCGCACCTGGCGAATCTAAACAGTCACCGAACGGCACGCAATCCGTCCTTTTGGGCGGTCTTTAAGTTTCACAGACCGCGAGATGGATGCTGTCGAACGTTATGCGTCGCACGGAGATGGACCGGACACCCGGATTCCCGCCGTGCGACGCCTTTTATTTTCAACAGGTTCGGGTCTCTTACTGCTTGACAAACAGGGCCGGAATCGTATTTTTAAAGGCTCAACTTGCCCTAACCTGCATTCGAGGAGAAGATCTGGTCAGATGAAGACACTAAGCGCCAAGAAAGAGGAAGTGGAACGAAAATGGTACATCGCCGACGCGAACGGAAAGGTCCTCGGGCGGTTTGCGAGTGAGGTGGCCAAGATTCTGAGAGGGAAACACAAACCGATCTACACGCCTCACGTTGATACAGGCGACCACGTTGTCGTGATCAACGCATCCAGCATAAAGGTGACAGGCAACAACAAACCGGACCAGAAGGTTTATACCAGCTATAGTGGCTACCCGAGCGGTCTCAAGACTCGAAGCTTGAGTGAACTGCTCGAGAAGCGTCCGGAGCTCGTGATCCAGCACGCTGTAAAAGGGATGCTTCCGAAGAACCGGCTAGGTCGAAAGATGATGAAAAAGATAAGGATCTATGCCGGGCCCGACCATCCACATCAGGCTCAGAACCCAGAGACGATCGATGTGGGTTCGAATGCTTTTGAGCGGAGGTGAGTTTGAGCAAAGCGATTGTTTCGGCGACAGGCCGCCGAAAGAGTGCCACAGCGAACGTTGAGCTATTCGAGGGGTCTGGAAAGATCACCATCAACGGTAAAGAGGCCCTGGATTATCTGAGGCGGGAAACCCTCGTCATGATCATTGAACAGCCGCTTGGCGTTACCGAAGCAACGGGGACCTACGACATTGTCGCCCGTGCAAAAGGTGGCGGCTTGAGCGGCCAGGCGGGTGCGATTCGTCTCGGGATCGCGAGGGGGTTAGTGGCCATCGATGAGGAGTTGAGAAAACCCCTGCGCTCGGCAGGCCTGCTGACGCGTGATCCGCGGGTCGTGGAGCGAAAGAAGCCGGGACAGCCCGGCGCTCGGCGTCGCTTCCAGTTTTCCAAGCGGTAGTGTGAATTTACTGGGACGCATGCGAAGCGGCAACTGACTGTCACGTCTTGGAGGTTGAATGGCTGTTGTAACCATGAAAGAGCTTCTTGAAGCCGGAGTACACTTCGGACACCAGACCCGAAGGTGGAATCCGAAGATGAGGAAGTACATCTTCACGGAGCGCAACGGCATATATATCGTCGATCTCCAAAAGACGCTCAAGCTGATCGAAACTGCTTACGAGGCGGTTCGCGAAGCCGCGGAGAACGGTGAAGCCATCCTGTTCGTGGGCACGAAGAAGCAGTCTAAAGAGGTTGTGCGTCGGGAGGCCGAGAGATGCGGGATGTTTCACGTGACCGAACGCTGGTTGGGCGGCATGCTCACAAACTACCAGACGATTCGTCAGTCCATCCGACGTCTAGAGGGTCTCGACAAGATGAGCGGGGATGGTTCGTATGAGCACTTGAAGAAGAAGGAAGTACTCCAGCTCGAGAGGGAGCGAGAAAAGCTCCAAAGGTCCATGGGCGGCATCCGGGATATGGGTCGTCTCCCGGGGCTCGCCGTTGTTGTGGACACTCGAAAGGAGAAGATCGCGGTGGGTGAGGCCAATCGGCTGGAAATTCCGATTGTCGCCCTCGTGGACACGAACTGCGATCCAGACGAGATTGAGCATCCCATACCGGGCAACGATGATGCGATCAGGTCGATCATGCTCATCACCCGTATTATGGCGGACGCCATCCTCGAGGGCCAGAAGGTGCGCGAGGAGCATATCGGGCAGGCGTCTGAAGAAGTCGGCAAGCCGGAAATTGCGGTCGCGAGTACCGAGATTACCGAAATCGTGGATACGGGCAAACGCTAAGATTCAAGGGTGGCTGATGGGGATTTCTGCAAAGGAAGTTCAGGAACTGCGCCAGAAGACCAACGTAGGAATGATGGATTGCAAAAGGGCGCTGGAGGAGGCCGATGGGGACACGGAGAAGGCGATCGAGATCCTGCGCTCCCGGGGTATCGCCAAGTCCGAGGATCGGATGGGCCGGGTTGCGAAGGAAGGGGTGATCACTTCCTACATTCATACTGGAAACAAGCTGGGCGTTATGGTCGAGGTAAACAGTGAGACGGACTTTGTGGCACGGACAGATGAATTTCAGGATTTTTCCCGAGATCTGGCCATGCACATCGCTGCGACCGCGCCGCTGGCTGTAAGCAGAGAGGACTTGAATCCCGACCTCGTGGAGAGGGAACGATCCATTTTCAAGGAACAGGCCCTCGGGGAAGGAAAGCCTGAAAAGGTGATCGAGCGCATTGTGGAAGGGCGCCTGGAGAAGTACTTTGAAGATGCCTGCCTGCTGGAACAGCCCTTTGTAAAGGACCCAGAGAAGACCATAAATGATCTGGTGACGGAGCTGAAGGCTAAGTGCGGAGAAAACGTCACGGTCAGGCGCTTCGCGCGGTTCGTACTTGGAGAAGAAAGTTGAGGGGAGCGGCATGGTCAAAGAGATTCTCTCGGAGACCAGAACCGAGATGCGAAAGTCTGTAGGGGCATTTCGAGACGAGACGCTCACCGTTAGAACCGGGCGGGCCAACGTCGGTTTACTTGACAGCATTCGGGTTGAGTATTACGGATCCCAGGTACCGATCAATCAGGTGGCCAACGTGGGGTCCCCGGAACCGCGTTTGATCGTT
Source organism: Candidatus Latescibacterota bacterium (assembly GCA_965248435.1). GTDB lineage: Bacteria > Latescibacterota > UBA2968 > UBA2968 > CBDFJH01. Next base: position 1,624,939 of record OZ252100.1, on the reverse strand, counting down.
ATTCAGCCGTGGGACAAAACGGTTATCCCCCAGATCGAAAAGGGGATCATGAACTCAAACCTCGGACTGGTTCCAGCGAACGACGGGACCAACATTCGTCTTCCGATACCGCAGCTGACAGAGGAACGCCGAAAAGAGATCGTGAAGATCGTCAGACATATGGCGGAAGAGGGACGGATCTCGGTGCGGAATGCCCGCCGCGATGCTAACGATCTACTCAAAGAGGCTCAGAAAGAGGGGGATGTACCGGAAGACGAATCCAAGAAAGGACAGGAAGAGGTGCAAAAATTGACCGACGAGTTTATCAAAGAGATCGACGGGATTCTTGCTGAAAAGGAAGAAGAGATTATGGAAGTTTGAACCTGAGTGTTTCGACTCTCGTGCATCGCCGCTTCTGGAAGACTGGAGGCGGCGTTTTTCGTTTTAAGCGGGATGCTGCTCGCGGGGAGGGTTTTTGACATTGCCGGGGCGGGAACGTATATTTTCTGGCGAGAAAGAAGAGCAGAAGTGCCAGGAGAATGGAGTCGGTGGAGCTGAAACATTGAAGTAGAAGACGAGTCGGCTAATGACTTAATGAATGAGGAAGATTCTCTAAGCATGGCGCGAATCAATAAGAACTTTGGCAAGCTGGCTTCAGGATACCTGTTTCCGGAGATCGCGAAACGGACTCGGGCCTTCCTGGATTCGAACCCGGGTGTGGAGGTGATGCGACTGGGTATCGGAAATACGACCGAGCCGTTGACGCCGGCGGTGATCTCGGCGCTCCGCAGCGGGGTCGACAAGCTCGGAGACGTCGAGACCTACACGGGCTACGCGGATGGCTCGGAGGGCAATGTTGAGCTGCGAGAGGCGCTTGCCGCACACTATGGTAAGATGGGTGCGACGGTCGATGCCGACGAGATATTCGTGAGCGACGGTGCAAAGTCGGATTCTGCCAACATCCAATCGATATTCGGCCTGGATAATGTCGTGGCCGTGCAGGACCCGGCCTATCCGGTCTATGTAGAGAGCAATGTGATGGCCGGCCGGACCGGGAACTGCGAAAAGGATCAGTATGAAGGCCTGGTTTACATGCCGTGCACCGAAGAGAACGGGTTCTTCCCAGACCTTCCGGAACAGAAGGTCGACCTGATCTACGTCTGCAGTCCGAACAATCCGACGGGCGCGGTCGCAACCCGAGAAAACCTGGAAGGTCTCGTTGATTTTGCGACCCGGAATCTCGCCGTTATCCTTTTCGATGCGGCATACGCACCCTTCATCTCGGACCCGGACCTGCCGAGGAGCATCTATGAGATCCCGGGCGCCAAGCGGTGTGCGATCGAGATAAGCAGTTTTTCCAAGATCGCCGGGTTTACGGGGGTCAGATTGGGATGGAGCGTCGTTCCGGCCGACCTCGTGGCCGAAGATGCGGAACCCGGAACGCTGAGGTCGATGTGGACCAGACGACAGAATACGATGTTCAACGGGGCCTCGAACATCGTTCAGGAAGGCGGGCTCGGCGTCCTCTCGGAAGCGGGCCAGCGCGAGTGCGGTGTTCTGGCGAGCTACTACATGGAGAATGCCGCCCTGATCCGGCAAGCCGTTGAAGCACTGGGGTTGAAAGTGTTCGGGGGGAGGCACGCCCCTTACGTTTGGATTCGGACGCCTGGTGGGATGAGTTCGTGGGCATTCTTCGATAAGCTCCTGAGCGAGGCGCACGTCGTGGGTACGCCCGGCACGGGCTTCGGGCCGAGCGGTGAGGGCTACTTCAGGCTCAGTGCTTTCGGACACCGGGAGGATGTGGCGAGGGCCGTGAAGAGTCTGGAGGAAAATCTCAAACTGTAGCCGCAACCGTCACCGGCGGCCGCAGCGGACAGGAGGGATGTCCAGGATGGGGGGTATAGGTTTTCGACACGCGGTCGCGGGAGTCCTGATTCCCGCCGTCGTTTTCGCTGGGGAGGTTGCGCCGCCGCAGGTAGCCCTTCGGTTCGTCTCTTCCTTTGGTCAAAAAGGGAGCGGAGAAGGGCAGTTTCATCAGCCCGGGGGAATCGCAGTCGGGCCGCTGGGCATGGTCTATGTAGCCGATACAGGGAACGACAGGGTCCAGAAGTTCGATTTGAAAGGAAATTACCACTCCGAAGTCGGTGGTTTCGGGTGGGAGGACGCTCGGTTCAACGAGCCGGTCGGCCTGGCTACGCCCAGGGGTCTAAAAATCTACGTCGCCGACAGCCGGAACGACAGGATCCAGATCTTTGGTCCCCACCTTCAGCTTCTGGCAGTCGTCGGTGGACGTGACGTGGAAGGTCCGCACCCCCTGGCGTCCCTCGGCGGCATCGCCGTTTCGCTGGACGGTGAGATTTTTGTGAGCGACACGGACGCGGACCAGATTATTCAGATCAGTAGCTACAGTACAACGGATCGGACCTTTGGCGGATACGGATACGGCTCGGGAAAATTGCGTCGGCCCCTCGGGATCACGGTAGGCGAAAAAGGGGATGTCTACGTGAGCGACGGCGAGAACGGCCGTGTGGCGATATTCGACGCATTCGGCAGCTTCAAGTGGAGTTTGGGTGACGGTTCGCTCTCGGAGCCGAGCGGACTCTGCCTCGGCCCCAAGCAGACGCTCTTCGTCGCAGATACCGGACATCACCGAATCATTGTGTATGATCTGAAGAACAAAACGTTCGTGGATCGGTTCGGCGGTCCCCGGGCGGGGGCGGACCCCGACGCCTTTAATCAGCCCAGGGGGGTGGCGATGGGGCCCAACGACGTGCTTTACGTGTTGGACTCGGGAAACAGCCGCGTCCAAATGTTTCGAGTTCTCGTCCTGAGAAAATGAGCGAATCAGGGGGATAGATCCAGTCGCCGGGATATTCTGCCTGCGGGTAGGGATGTCCCTTTTTTGTTGGTGACGGCAACCGTCGTTCGTCTCAGGTCGTGTCCTGTGGGACACGACCGATTCGTCGTTCGAAAAGGCCACGGAGTCCTATTGCCACGTGATTGACGACAAGCAGTCCTTCGTTTTCGGAGAAAAAACAGTCGTGTTTCTTGAATCCTTGAGGCATTCGCCCTACTCCACCGAACCCCGAACCCCCGGCGGCCTATTTTTCTTGTCTCGCCACAAGAAAAGTAGGCAAAAGAAGGGCGCCGCTCAGGCGCCGCGGGGGCTCGGTCCGCGGCACCTCACCCTCAGTGGAATAGGCGGGCTCGGCAAAAGGGCTGAACTCCTCCCAACACCTTATGCCCGCTGTGGGACCCGCACCCGCCCCGCGAATGTCCATTCGCCCGCACCTCCACCCCCGCTCCTCACCCGGTCCCACAGAGGGCCCCAACCCCTTGGGAGAAGAAGGAATGAAGGTGCAAGGGAGTCGCACACCGCGGCCCTGATCGCTGGATTCCTTGCTCTCTTCGTTCTCCTCTACATGCCCGACCCAGGTTTATGTGACGTGCCAAATCAGAAGCCGGTGACGCTGTTCGATGTGGAGCGCACGTTCAAGGCAGACGGAAGCCGGGGTCCCTACCGCATCTCCGAACGCCCGATTCTGAATGCCTCCGAGTCGGTCCGGGTGGCGGGACGTCTGCAGCGGCGCGGCAAGGATTACCTGATAGAGGAAGACGAGGCCCTGCTGAGCTTTTTCGAGGACCTTGCGAGGGGTACGCCAGTGACCGTCAAGTTCCGGCAGCTGCCTCAAGTCCTTCGGCAAGTCTACAGGCGGCGTCAGGGCACCGAGCGGGCGATCGAAACGCAGCGATCGGTCAGACGCACTCAACGCATCAAACACAACCTCGGTCGGACGGTAAGGTCTCAGGCGTCTGTCGGGGAACCGAGGTTGGAGATCGGTGGGAGCAAACGGATTCAGGTTGCGATGGGCTCAAACCGTGGTCCGGAGCTGCGCCAGTCGCTCCGCGTTCAGGTATCGGGAGAGGTTGCGGAAGGCGTGGAGCTGCTGGCGATGCTTTCCGACCAGGACCTTCCTTTGCAGTCCGGCGGCCGTACACGAAGCCTTCAGGAGATCGACAGGATCCATTTTCAAGTCAGGTCCAGATCGATCAATGCGGGTCTCGGCGATCAGGATGTCGTGTTCAACGAGACGACATTCGGGCGATATCGAAGACAGCTGCAGGGCGCGAGCCTCGGGTTCTCGCTTCCTTACGGAACCGTCAAGGCGTTCGGCGCCGTATCGAGGGGGCGATGGGTTTCCCGCCGCGTTGCTCCGGTTGAAGGCTACCAGGGACCTTACCGGCTTTCGGGAGGTGATGAAGGGGGCGGCACCACGGAGATTGTTCCGGGATCGGAGCGCGTCTATCTGAACGGCCGCAAGCTGAAACGCGGTGAAGGGCAGGACTATGTCGTGGACTACGAGCGGGGGCTCCTGACGTTCACGCCCTTTCGGCCGATTTCCGCAGAGTCCCGGATTACAGTGGAATATCAGTACCTGCACGGCGGTCATAGGCGCCGGCTGATGGGGCTGCGGGGCGAAGCTGATCTTTCAGAGGGGCGCGTTCAGATCGGGACGACCTTCATCAGGGAGTCGGATCAGCCAGGGATACCGATTCCCGCGTCGGGGGGTGATCCGGGCACGGTGTCCCGTCATCAGGTGACGGTGCTGGATGCCTCTTACGCCCCGTTCCAGGGTCTGACGCTGAACGGAGAGGTGGGTCTGAGCTCAGGGAGCGCTGACGCGTTTCAACCGGGAGCTCAAGATCAACGCGGGCGTGCCTTCCGGTTCGGAGCCGATCTCGCACCAGGCCCTTTGAGGTTGTCAGGACTCGAGGTCGGGCGCGTTCGTCTGCGCACGCATTACCGACAGATCGGTTCGGAGTTTTCAACATTCGATCGAATTGACCCGGTGGATATCGAGGGGAAGTGGGGATGGGTCCCGGAACAGGAACGGCAGGGCGAACGGTCCGGGGAGATGGCACTTGAGTACTTGCCGCGCACGGGGATGAGGATGAACGTGGGTTATGGACGCAAGGATGGGATCCATCCGGCCTCGAGAAGAGAGTTGGGGTTCAACCTCTCCCGTCCAGACGCCACGAAGGTCGGCTATCGCTTTGAAGAAATTTCGAGGGGGGGCGGTAAGCAGGTTCGTCAGTACGGCGATGTTTCCGGGGAGATCTGGGGCGTCCGACCTGGCTTTCGATTCCAATCCGAGACGGCGCTGGGCGACGCGGCGGCCTACGCGTCCGTTTTCTACGCCTCCCCGATCGGGAGCACTCACACCCCCGAAGGCGTGAAGACCCGGGAGCTGGGTTGGACGTTGAGCAAGAGCGACGCCAGGAGGTGGTCGTGGACGACCGATCTCGGGATCAAAGAGACGCGACGACTGCAGGGCGCGTGGCAGGACAGCCTGAAGAGCTGGTCGCTCGTCAATCGTGGAGACCTGAAAGGCTGGAAGGGGCTTTCACTCTCGGGTGCGTACAGCCGGACACGCTTTCTCGCATCGAGCAGCTCAGGACGAGACGCGGATCTGGCGAGCGTCCGCCTGTCCTACGCTCCCCTTGGCGGCGCACTTTCGCAGCAGTTCACCTACAGGATTTCGAGCACAGGTGCGCCCAGGCGAGAATCGGTTTTTGTCTTCGTGGGGGAGGGAAAGGGCACTTTTGTCTGGGAAGACGTGGATGGCGACGGGGAAGAGGACCGGGAGGAGTTCGTGCCGGACACACACGGCGACTTCGATCCCTATTACGGATTCGAGGGCGGGTTTCAGCCCGTCCGGGAGGCGGCACTCGGGCTGCGCTTCGAGGTTGCCGGTCACCGTCTCCTGAGATCGCCTGAAGCGCAGTGGCAGCGTCTCCTTTCTGAGATTTCGGTAGACCTCTCGATGGAGGCGGCGCGGAAGGTCTTCCCGGGAGAAAGCGGGGTGGCCCCGTGGGACCTCTCGGGATTCAGGACCGGCCCTGAGATCTTCAGCGCAGGGAGGGAACGGCGCGCGAGGCTCCATCTGTTCCGATACAACCGCCGGGCTTCCTTCCGGATCACTTCCAGGCGGCGCAGTGGACTCGACCGCAACCTCTCAGAGGACGGGCAAACGCACCTTTCGGAACTGGCTGCGCGGGGTCGGTTCCGATTCGGAGCGGGATTCGATCTGGAGTCCGATCTGTCGAGTGGTCGCCGTGGTCGTGAAGGGGAAGGACCGTTTGCATACGGGATCGAGTCGAGCGCTTTTTCCTTGCTTGGGCGCTGGCGGATCGACCGCGGGTGGCGTACAGGGTTGCGTCTGGGGATGGGGTGGGACCAGGAAGAACTCCGTGCCCTCAAGGCGCGGCGGCTCTCTGTAGGTCCGGAGCTCCAGCGCGCGCTTCTGGGGCGGGGCCGGATCAGGGGAAGCATGGACTGGGTGAGGGTTACGAGTACGGGGCAGATGCCCCTCTTCCTCAGGTTGGCGGAAGGAAATCGGGAGGGACAGAACGTTGTCTGGCGCCTCGGCCTGGATTACCGATTGGCGCGATATCTGACGGCGTTTGCGACCTACGATGGGCGGGTGCGGCCGGAACGGCCGGTGATTCACGCGGGACGGATGGAGATGAGGGCGACGTTTTGAAAGGCTATTCACGGAATCTCGGGGAGGGCATGAGCAGATTGGGAGAAAAAAGTGGCTATCTCTCTTGGATCCCTAAGCTGTTCGCCACACCCCAGAACCTCTTGCCTCCGGCGGCCTACTTTTCTTGTCTCGCCACAAGAAAAGTAGGCAAAAGAAGGGCGCCGCTCAATCGCCGCGTGGGCTCGGGCCGCGGCATCTTACCCTCAGTGGCAAGGGCGGACTCGGCACCAGCTTTGGTCTCCTCCCCCCGCCTGATGCCCGCCGTGGGACCCGCCCCCGCCCCGCGAATTTCCATTCGCCCACATCTCCACCCCCGCTCCTCACCCTGTCCCACAGAGGGCCCCAACCCCTTGGGAGGAGGAACGGGTCTGGGCGCAAGGGTGTCGCACACCGCGGCCCTGATCAGAAGGGCCGTTATGATCCTCTGTTTTCTCGCGCTCGGGCTCATCCTGGGCCAGACACCTAGCTGGGGCGAAACTCCCACCCAGGGGCAAATCGTGCGTCGGGTGCGGATCGAGGGGGCGCACAGGATGTCTGAGGGCCGCGTGCTGGAGTGGCTTCTGACCCGGCAGGGATCTGCTCTGAATACGCGCGTCCTGGAACGAGACTTGGAACGGATCCTGGATGGATACCGGGAGGCGGGTTACTGGCAGGTATCGCTTCACCGGCCGGAGGTCAAGCTGTCGGGCGGGCGGGCCTCGGTCGTGTTCGCGATCCGTGAGGGGCAACCAACGCGGATCGAATCTGTGGAGCTGACCGGGAATCATCAATTGACGCGTGACGCGTTGATGGAGGTGATGCACAGCCGTCCAGGCGTGCGGCTGTTGCCGGACCGGCTCGAGGCAGACCTGGAGGCCGTTCTCGATCTGTACGAGAATCAGGGATATCCCTACTGCGCTCTGCGGCCGGAAGTTGTGATCCGACCTGGGAGCGACGTGAGTCAGGTGCGTGTTGAGATCGATGAGGGGCCGCTCGTGCGAATCGACACGGTCCTCTTTGCGGGGAATCGCGCGACGAAGGCAGATGTGCTCGCGCGCGAGACGCGGCTCCAGACGGGCGAGATCTATGACCAGCGGCGCGTGGATCGGGCCGTGCAGACTCTGCGAAGGCTGCCCTACCTGCTGGAAGTGAAGCCGCCGCGACTGGATCGCGTTTCCCTCCCGGGACGGACCGCACTGGTGGTCGATGTCCGAGAGCGCAGCGCGGGAAGAGTAGAGGGGGGTCTGGGGTATGCGCCAGGTCCCCCTGGCGCAAGCCGCGGCCTGACGGGTCAATTCTCACTCGATTTCGAGAGTTTCCTTGGGACGGGCCGGGGGGTCCACGCCTCGTGGGGGCGTCGGGGTCCTGAGTCCTCGGACCTCGAGCTGCGATATCGAGAGCCCTGGGCCTTCGGAACTCCCCTGTCGGGCGAGTTTCACGTGTCGGTCCGTGAGCGTGTCGGTTTTGTGGAGAACGAACTCGGCGGTGCGGCCGCGTTTGCGGTGACACCGGATCTGAACCTTCGAATAGGGCTGCGCCGAGAGGGTGTAAGACCCGGTCAGGGGGACCTCGAAGGGGTTATCGGGAGCCAGTTCTGGGGAGTGGAGGCCGGGGTGAGATACGATACACGCGATGACCTCTGGAATCCGAAGGGCGGGTCCCGATACGAAGGGACGCTCAACTGGGGCCGAGTAGAGACCGGCGAGGTGCGGAGATCGCGGAGGCAGTTCGCGGTACTGCTTGCACATTTTGTTCCGACAGGCGGGCGATCTGTTGCGGCGGTCTCGCTTCGCGCGGAGGGTGTGATGCAGTCAGGCCGGGTGCCTCCGGAAGCGCGACTGCGACTGGGCGGTAGCGCGACGATTCGCGGGCACCGAGAGGAGGCCTTCCTGGCGACACAGGCTTCGTGGATGAATCTGGAGTGGCGCCTGCTGCTGGGGCGGAGATCCCGCGCGTTCCTCTTCGCGGATCTGGGTGCCTTGAAGGAATCGGGTACCGACAGGGGAGGCGCCTGGCTGCTGCCGGTTGGCTATGGGGCAGGACTTCGGCTGGAGAGCCGGATGGGTCAGATCGGGCTCGACTACGGCCTGGCAAAGGGAGAGAGTCCCGGACAGGGGAAGGTGCATCTTCGCGTCGCAAATGAATTCTGAAGAAGCGTTTAGAGCGGGTACCGGGAATACAAAACACGGGTACCGGGTACCGGAAGTACACTACTCAAGGGGTTATCCATGTCGAACTTTGTAAACTACCGCGATCACACGGGTTCAAATCCAGAAAAGTTCTTCAAGTCTACGCTGTTCAAGAGCGAGAGACTCCTGCTCGGCCTGAACTGCCTCGAACCGGGTCAGGAACAGGCCGTTCATACTCACGAAGGACAGGATAAGTTCTACTTCGTCGTGGAAGGGGAAGGGGAGTTTCGCGTTGGAGAGGAGTCCAGGACCGCGGGGGTTGGAGAGACGGTGTGGGCGCCTTCAGGTGTGGATCACGGGGTCACGAATAGAGGGACAGAACGCGTCGTCTTGTTGGTCGGGATCGCGCCGGCGCCTGGGTGAGGAGCAGAACCGCGATTCTCGTTGATCGTCATCCAATTGCGGATTGCGGATTTGGGATTGCGGATAGAAAACGCAAAATCAGACCGCAGAGACCCAGAATACGCTGAGAAAATCGGGTAGCGGCGATGGCAAGGCAAGGGCTAAGGTCAGTGATCGTTGATTGTGAATCCTAATTGGGGTCTAGTAATAGAACCGCTGCAGCCTCGCGCGATTTTCTTCATAGTCTACCCTTAGCTTCCGGGTCGTGGCGTCCTCCGTCACTTCCGCTGCTTCGACATCCCACCAGACCCCGGAGTCGGGCGTGTAGCGGTGTTTCTCCACCTCGGCGACGATGACGCAGGTCCGGGCCTCTTCGCGAGCTTCCTCCAGTGCGCTTCCCAACTCGTCGGGCGTGGCGACGTTCCACACCCTGGCGCCCATGCTCTCCGCGTTTTTGGCGTAGTCGATTTCCAGATAGTCTCCCTCCAACAGACCCGTTTCCTCGTCGCGGGCACGGAATTCGTTTCCAAAGCTGTGACCGACCCGGTTCATCTGGAGCAGTCGAATAGACTGGTATCCGTGGTTGTTGGAGACGACTACAGTGAGTTTCAAACTTTCCTGGATCGATGTGAGAATCTCCATCGGGTTCATCAGATAGGCGCCGTCGCCGATGAAGACGAAAACCTCACCTTCCGGCTGGGCCATCCGGGTGCCGAGGCCGGCTGGCAGCTCCCAGCTCATACAGGAGTTTCCAAACTCCAGCCGGCAGGCTCGACTGTTGCTCGCGTCCCACAATTTAAACAGATCTGCGATCGCTGTTCCGGCCGCTGAGATGATCGTATCCCCGGCGTGGGCCGCTTCGTTCAAGGTCCCGACGACCTGGCCTTGACCCATGGCCTCTCCTGGAAACTGTCTGTAGACCTCTTCCTTCAGAATTCCCTCCCATTCCTGCTTCACGATTCCGATCTCGTGGACATATTTCTCGCTCGGTTTGATCCCTGCTTCGGCGCTGGCCTCGACGAGTGAACGCAGCGCCTCACGCGCGTCTGCAACGATCGGCAGCGCGCCCTGCTTATGGGCATCATTCCCGGAGACATTGACGCTGATGAATTTTACCTGCGGGTTTTGAAAGAGCGAATGTGAACCGGTGATGAAGTCGGAAAGTCGGGTTCCGACGCAGATGACCAGGTCCGCGCTGTTGGCGACCCGGGTCGCGGAGGCGGTCCCCGCAACGCCCATGCCGCCGAGCAGGAGGGGAGATCCGTTTTGGATCGCGCCCTTGCCGGCGAAGGTCTCACCCACAGGGATGCCTAATCGGTCAGACAGCGTCTCGAGCTCTTTCCCGGCCTCAGAGTAAAGCACGCCGCCGCCCGCGATGATCAACGGCCGATCGCAATCCTCGAGGAGGCGGATGGCTTCTTCGATGCGCCCGGGATCGGGTACTCGCCGCTCGATCGACCAGATCCTGTCCGCGAAGAAGTGGAGGGGGTAGTCGTAGGCGTGGGCCTGCACATCCTGCGGAAGCGCGAGGGTCACAGTACCCGTATCGGCGGGATCGGTGAGGACCCGCATCGCTTCAGGCAGCGCGGTGAGCAGCTGCTCGGGTCGGGAGATGCGATCGAAGAAGCGGCTGACGGGACGGAAGCAGTCTGTGACGCTCACGTCGCCGGACACAGGATTCTCCAATTGCTGAAGCACGGGTTCCTGATGCCGAGTGGCGTAATGGTCCGAGGGGAGAAGCAGGACCGGCAGGCGGTTGACGGTCGCCGTGGCCGCGCCGGTGACCATGTTCGTGGCGCCCGGACCGATGGAGGAGCTACAGGCCAGCGTGGCGAGCCGGAGGCTGGCCTTCGCGAATCCGGATGCGGTGTGGACCATCGATTGTTCGTTGAAGGGTTGGTAATAGGGTAGGTCCCTCGCGTACTCGACGAGGGCCTGGCCCAGACCGGCGACGTTGCCGTGCCCGAAGATGCCGAAGATGGCAGGGATCAGGCGTCTGCTTGTCCCGTCGCGCTCACTGTACTGGGCCTTCAGGTACTTCACGAGGGCCTGGGCCATTGTTAGGCGAATTGTTTCGTGGGGATTCTTAGCGGGCATCTGAGCGCCCTCCTCTTTGCGAGAAATCGTATCTCGTATCGGCGTATCTCGAAATGCGGCCCTCACCCCGCCCTCGCTTCGCTCAGGCACCCCCCGGATCCCCGGATCAAGGTCCGGGGCAGGCAAGTCCGGGGCAAGCTCTCTCCCGCACGCAGGAGAGGGGAAAGGCATTTGACTTGCTCGTTGCCTAACCGTTTTTCTTCTGCGTGTAGTCCCTGATTTCCTTTGCGATCCGGTTCGCGGACATGAGCATCAGGCCGAAGTCGTCATTCACCATCAACCACTGCGCGCCCTTTTCGATCCAGTTGATCGCGCCGGCTGCGTCCCATGCGGTCGTGCCGACGAGGATGCCCTTTTCCCGCGACTTCTGAATGGCGGACTCCATGACGCTGACGACCTCGGGATGGTCCGGCTGTGCCATCAGTCCCATGGTTCCGGAGAGGTCGTAGGGGGCGACCTCGACCGCGGCGAGCCCGGGGACGTCCAGGATTTCGTCCAGGCAGTTGATGGCGTCGATGTGTTCGATCTGGACCATGGGGATGACGGTTTCGTTCGCTCTCTTGCAGAAGTCCGCACCCATTTCCTGGCCGTATCCCGAAGGGCTTCGGGGGCCGAAGCCGCGGATGCCGTCCGGAGGATACAGACAGGCCTTCACGGCGCGTTCGGCCTCCTCTGCGCTGCGGATCATGGGGACGATGGCGCTGTCGGCACCGATGTCCAGGACCGGCTTGATGAGGTTGGGATCGTTCGTGGTGACCCGGACGAAGGCGGCGGTGTCGCTGCCTCTCGTGGCTAGGATGTGGCTCTGTACGGATTCGACGGTCAAGGCGGTGTGCTCCATGTCGATCCAGACATAGTCCAGAGTAGTGCAGAGCGCCTCGGTCACGGTCGGATCCGTGAAGGTGATGCGCGAGCCTATGCAGATTATTCCGTTCTTGATTTTCTCTCTGAATGCGTTCGCGTTTTTCATGGATTCTCCTGTTGGCCCTCACCCCCGGCCCCTCTCCCACACGTGGGAGAGGGGAGAAGGCAAAGAGCTTCGTGTGGCCGCCTAAAGTTTTTTGTTTCGCGTGTAGTCGGATATTTCCTTTGCGATCTGATCGGCCGAGGCGGTGAGGAGGCCGTAGTCGTCGTCGACGAGGACCCACTGCACGCCCTTTTCGATCCACCGGATCGCATCGTTCGCGTCAAACGTCGGCATGCCGATCAGAACGTCTTTCTGACGTGCCTTTGAGACGGCGGTCTCGATTGCGCTCACGACGTCGGGGTGCTGGGGTTGACCCATTAAACCCATGGAACCGGAGAGGTCGTTCGGGCCGACGGTGATCCCGGTCAGTCCTGGAATGTCCAGGATCTCGTCCAGGCTGTTGATCGCGTCGATGTGTTCGAGCTGAAGCAGGACGATGACGGTTTCGTTCGCCTTTCTGCAGAATTCCGCGCCCCCTTCACGGCCGTATCGGGAGGGACGGCGGGGGCCGTAGCCGCGGATGCCCTCGGGTGGGTAGAGACAGGCCTTCACGGCGCGTTCGGCCTCCTGGACGCTGCAAATCCAGGGGACGATGACGCCGTCCGCGCCGATGTCCAGGACCGGCTTGATGATGGCGGGGTCGTTCCAGGTCACGCGAACTAGGGCGGTCGTATCGCTGCTCCGGGTCGCAATGATATGTCCCTGGACCGCTTCGAGCGAAAGGGGGTTGTGTTCCATGTCGATCCAGACGAAGTCGAAGGTGTTGCAGAGGGCCTCGGTGACCGTCGGATCGGAGAAGGTAATGCCTGGACCGATCAGGATATCGCCGTTTGCGATCTTCTCTCTGAATGGGTTTGCGTTTTCCATTGGTGGCCCTCACCCCCGGCCTCCCTCGGCAGGCTCGGGACATGCCTCTCCCGCAGGCAGGAGAGGGGTGGGATTATTGCTAAGGCTCCGATTGGACGGGATGCGCCCGGTCCTGCGGCGTCAAAGGTCGACAGCCGTCCGCGGTGATTACGAACGACTGCTCGGTGTGCACGCTGCCGACGCCGGGCATGTAGACGGGTACCTCCAGGTTCACGACCATGTCGACCTCGAACGGGAGGTCTGAAGGGACGTCGATGCAGTCGTCCCGGATGTGAAGGCCGTTATCCGGCACGATGATGGGGTAATCTCTGACTTCGAGGCCGATGCCGTGGCCGTGAGGATGAGCTGTCTGGACACCCGATCGCGTGAGGGTATCCCACATCGCGGCCCTTACCTCCGAAGATTTCGTCCCTGGCCGCAGCTGCTGGACGCCGGCCTCGAGGGAGGCACGCACCCCTTTATGTCTTTCGAGTAAGGGGCCGGATGGTTCTCCCAACGATAGCGTTGTACCGGTGTCCGATCCGTAATAGTTGTAGAAACAGCCGAAGTCGACGTAGAGCAGATCGTTCTCTCTCAATATGTAATCGATTTCACTGGCGAGGCCGAGACCTTCCGGGCAGAAGAGGAAGTGGTCGAAATCTGCGCCGAGTTCGGCGACCTTCGCTCGGAAGTGGGCGACGACCTCCTGGATGGAGCGCCCGGGACGCGCGAGATGGAGCGCTTCGATTCCAGCTGTTTCGTTGATTTCCGCAGCGCCGGTGAGACGGACGATCTCTTCCGGGGTCTTGACCGCGCGGATCAGGCGAATGAGGTTCGTGCAGTCCTTGATGCAAGCGCGCCGCAAACCCTGATGCAGGGTTTCTTTCATGTCGAACGGAAGCCCCTCGGTCTCCAGGCTGATCCGGGCGTTCGAGAGGCCGTAATCCTCCAGCAGGGCGAGAAGGGCGTCTGTCGGGGTCTCGTGCTTTCCAGAGGTTTGAAGCAGCTCCTCGAATCGCCGATAGGCGCCGGGTATCGTCCCGCGCGGCAGGGACTGATCGAGGCCGGCGTCCCCGTAGGTGTAGAGGTCCCTCACCCCGAGGTCGGCGGCGTTCACGGCGGTGACCGGGTTGACGACCAGTCCCGTTTCGCCCCGGGCCGTGAATACCGCGTAGGCCTGGAACAGGTTGCTGGATGCTCCGGGGGAGACCATGAACTCCTTGAATACAGGATCGAGCCAGAGGTAGTAGCCCGTGAAGTAGGTGATGTTGACCGGCGAGGTGGCGACGAGCGCGTCGAGACCGTAGCGGTCCATGTAGTCAAGGGCTCGTGGCTTGTTGAAAAGCATCTACTTCTTCGCGACCCGCTCTGCGATCGCGTCGATCATTCGTTTGCATTCCGCGCGGGCTTCGCCGAGGCCTTTGGGGGTCACGGAGCCGCTCTTCGCGTAGTTGAGCACGACCGCTTCGGCAGCGGCGTAGTCCTCCAGGACGTGCGCCATCTCTGAAGCTATGTCGTTTGGGATAGTGGTGACGCCGTTGGCATCGCCGTGGATCAGGTCGCCCGCGAAGACGGTGATCCCGCCGACGCGAACGGGGCCGTTGATCTCCAGGGTGTGGGAATAGGCGTGGGCGCAGATCGCGCCGCTGCTGAAGGTCTGGAACCCGAGCTCCCGGACCTGCTCCAGGTCACGGGCACCGCCGCTCGTGACGAGGCCGACGGCCCCGAAGGCCTGGAAGCAGCTGCACATCACGTCACCGAAGGTGGCCGCCACGGGCGGATCGTCCAGGTCCTGATAGACGACCACGGTCGGACCGGGCAGGTCCTTGAAGGTGTCGACCTGATTGTCTATGGTCTCGTATACGTCGCCTTCCCGGGACGGCAGGTCGGACCGGTAGGTGGCCGTGCTTGCGTAGCCGACCATGGGCGGCATCTCGGGGAAGTTGCACTTGATGCGGCTGCCCATGTAACCGGTGTTCTGCGGGCGGACCTTGAAACACTCGATCGCGTTACAGACTGTAGGCGTATCGTATTTACGAAGAAGCTCGAGATCTTCTTTGGAGAGTCCTGCGGACATGTGTTGCTCCTTTGATGTGGACCGCAGACGGCAGACCGCAGACGGCGGGAAACCCAGGCGGTTTCAGTCTGCAGTCGACAGACTGCGGCAAGCGGTGATTGACTATGATTCTGTATGCTGCTGCGGTCCGCGGTCTGTGGTCCGCGGTCGGTTCTTATTTCCGCTCCCATCGGCTGGGATTCATGCCCGGCGCTTCGCGCTTCATTCCGGCCGGTTTGTTGGCGCCGTCGAAGACCCACTCGCGGGAGTTGCGGTCCTTGAAGAAGGGTTTCACGGCGTTCGGAAGCGACGCCACCTTTTCAGGATCCCACGAATCGACCTCTTCGAGTGGTCCGGCCCAGCCCGGGCGGTAGGCGATGGCGAGCATGGAACGGGGCTGGTCGCCGACGTTCGGGAAGTTGCCGTGGAAGACACGGTGATTGATCAGGCAGGCGGAGCCGGCCTTTGCAGGGACCATCAGCTCCTCGGGATGGCCCTCGAACCGCTGGTAGGGATTGCCGTCGGCGTGGAAGGAGAGGTGAGAACGGGGGATGACGCGGAACGGGGAGATCTCGGGCGTGAGGTCGTCCAGGTAGTAGAGGACGCGGACCATGGCGGGCACGCTTCCGAGATAGCCGAAGATCGTGGAGCCGAACGGCTGTCCGTCAGTGTGGAGGCTGATGCCGGGGTGACCGGGCTCGGAACGGGCGTAGTTGTAGTGCGAGAAGATGATCTCGTCGCCGAACAGCTCGCGGAGGAAGGCGATGGTGGGCGGGTGGGCGATCAGCTCGGTGAGTTCCCCGCCGATCCACTGGACGTCGCGCGCGCCCCGCTGATGAACGCTGTAGTCCACGTGGTGAGTCTCCAGGTTGTCCGTAATGGACTTCAGGCGGGCGAGGTGATCGGGTGAGAGCAGGTCGGGGATGACGACGTAGCCCTCGACTTCGATCTGGCGGATGCGCTCACCCAGCATGAGTTTCGACCAATCGCGGTCGTCGATGCGTGGGTTGGACATAACGACTCCAGAAAGTTGGATAAGGAAAGAAACGAAGAAGCACGGAAGGGCACGGAAACATCAAAGCAGTCGAATGGTAACGATTTCCTGATCCCACGCCCCTCGATACTCCCGCGAGATCCCTTGTGAGAGTAGAGTTGATACGTAAGCCAGAGGGCACTCGGGGACACGGGGGCGATGCTCCTTGTATTACCACTGCCGTCCGCGGTCTGCGGTCTGCAGTCCGCCGTCAGACTCTCTCCCAACGGCTCGGATTCATGCCCGGTGCTTCGTTTTTCATGTCGGCCGGTTTGTTGCCACCTTCGTGGTCCCAGTGACGGGTGTTTGTGTCTCCATAGAGCGGGCGGATGTGATCCGGGAGCTTCGCGACTTCAGATTCGTCCCAGCGCGGCACCTCCTGCACCGGTCCTGCCCAGCCCGGGCGATAGGCGATGGCCAGCAGCTCGCGAGACCGATCGCCGGTGTTGGGAAAGTTGCCGTGAAACGTGAAGTGGTTCAGGAAGACGGCCGAACCGGCCTTCGCCGGGACCATGACCTCTTCGGGATGGGATTCATACCGCGTGTAGGGATTCCGGTCGACGTGGAACGAGAGGTGAGACCGGGGGACAACACGGAAGGGGGAGACGTCCTGCGTGAGGTCGTCCAGGTAGTAGAGCACGCGGACGATCTTGGGACAGGTCCCCTCATAGCCGAAAATATTGGAGCCCCAGGGCTGGCCGTCGGTGTGCAGGCTGATACCGGGGTGGCCCGGTTCGGAGCGCTGGTAGTCGTAAGAGATGATGAGGATCTCGTCTCCGAAGAGCTCCTTCAGGAATGCGAGGGTCGGGGGATGGGCCGCGAGCTCGGTGATCGCCCCGCCGGTGAATTCGACGTGTGAACAGACCTGTTTGTGGACACTGTAATCGGCGCCGGTGGTGGGGAGCTGGGCCGTTTGGGCCTTGATGCGTGCGATCTGGTCCGGCGTGAGCAGGTTGGGCAGGACGAAGTAGCCTTCGACCTCGAGCTGCTGGATGCGCTGGCCGAGGGTCAGCTTTGACCAATCTCGGTTATCGATTACAGGCGATGGCATGATGCCTCCGGTATTCGTGAGTCGTGGATCGTGGTGATGAAATCAGGCCACCGGTGGCCAAAAGTCGGGCAGGCACGGAGGCCTGCCCCTACACGATACATCCGGTGAAGACGCTATGGTAAACAAGATAATGAATTTTCACGGGGGACGTAACAGGCAATCGAAACCGCGGGATCAGGCCGATTCGACCTGCACCAGCGGTTGCTGAGGGCGAGGGGTAAACGAGAGGACGTCCATCGGGCAGACGGTGACGCAGATGCCGCAACCGATGCATGAGCTGTTCGAGTTGTCGAGGACTTCCTGCTTCATGGCGAAGGACATGACGTCGATGCCGACGAGGCAGTTCCGAGAACACTCGTTGCAGGCGATGCACTTGTCGTTGGAGGTGATGTGATACCTGCTGATGCCCAGCTTGAGGTAAAGCTTGGACATGAGGTCCATCATCTTGGCGAGGGGACACCAGTAGCGGCACCAGATCTTGCCGCCGAGGAAGGGATAGAGGGTGACGGGGAGGATACCGATGAGCCAGACGTCGACGGAGATGCGATAGATCGCCATGGAGAGATCGGCCTGCTCGTAGAACAGGCCCCAGGTATCCTTGACGAGCATGATGACCGTGACCGCTGTGGCCAGGAAGAGTACCACGAAGTTCATGCCTTCCCATTTAAGGGCGGACTTGCCTTTGGGCGCGAGATGCCTCCATCGGTCTCCGAAGGTCTCGGCCAGGCCGCCACAGCCGCAGATCCAGGAGCAGTAGCGCTTACCGTTGAACAGGACGAAGATGGGGATGATCACGAAAGTGAGAAGCACGCCCCAGATGACCCAGATATGATGCGGGTTGTAGAAGAAGGTGTAGAAGAAGAGCGGCCAGGCGTAGATGATGCCGTAGCTGCGCCAGCCCTGCTCCGCGAACACTGGGTCGTCCGCAAGGTCGCCGACCCAGCGGAACTTGACGGCCCACTGAAAGAGGAATTCCGGGATGATGAAGAAGAAGAGGACCTGGAACCCGATCAGGCAGACGAAGCGCCAGACCTGAAAGCGATCTTTACGGTCCAGGCCCCAGCGCTTCAGGGCCTGGATGCCGAAGACGGTCATCAGTCCGGTGTACATCACCGTATACCAGAAGCTCCAGGGGCGGTCGAAAAAGGAGAACGCGGAATAACCCCAGTTCTTGAAGGGCCAGAATTCCTCGCCGCTCCCGACTTTAACGCCGTAGATGGTGTACCAAACAATGAAGGAGAGGCAGAGCCAGGCCCACCGGTCACCGGCACGGCCGAGGAGGATGAGGGCGAGGACGGAGACTGCAGCCAGGACGATGCCTGCGACTTCGGACAGGGATGCGCTGGTTTCGGGGACGAGGTCGGTCTGTCCGCCGGTGAACCAGAGGCCGACGAGGGCGGCGAGCCCGACGGCGACGCTGCGGAGGAGCGAGCCGCTCCATTCGTTCTCCAGCTTGATGCCGAGCGATTTGAGGAAGGTGACAGGGACTTCGGAACCGATGAGGATGAAGGCGTGATCCGCAGCGATGGGGGTCTCGGGTTCGCCGTCCAGAGACAGGACCGCCGACCCGTTCTCGAAGCGGGTCACGTTGGAGCTGAGAACCAGACGGACCTTTCCGGCTTCAACGGCTTGATCGAGCGCCTGCCGGTTGTCCTTGAAGAGGCGCGCGAACTCGGCTCCACGATACGACAGGGTGACGTGGTTCTGGTCGCTCAATGTGAGCGCGGCTTCGATCGCGCTGTTGCCGCCGCCCACGACCAGGATGTCCTCATCGTGATACTTGCGCGGGCTGTAGAGCCGGTGGTAGACGTGCTCCTGTTCTTCGCCCGAGACCCCGAGCTTCCGGGGATTTCCGCGCTGTCCGGTGGCAAGGACGATAAAGCAGGCGCGGTATGTGGCCTTCGGCGTCGTGATCGTGAACAGACCGAATTCTTTCGACAGTCCGGTCAGAGGCTCTTCGGTGCGGACATCCAGCCCGTGTTCATCCACTATCTGGTGCCATCGCTTGATCAGGTCTTCTTTTCGTGCCCCATCCAGCCAGAGCTTGCCCTTCGGAGGCACGGTGTCAGGCTCCGCGTAGACCCATTTTCCTTCCGGGAAATTTTCGATCGTGTTTGCGATCTTCTCTTTTTCGAGCAGCAGGCATGAGAGGCCCTTGTCCTTGGCTGCGAGGGCAGCGTTGAGGCCGGCCGCGCCCGCGCCGACGATGATGACGTCGAGGATGTCTTCACTGTCTTTGTCTGGGCGAGGCAGTGCAGCGATGTGCTCGATCGTGTCGTAGCCCTGCTCCATGGCCAGTTTGATTACGGGCGCCCCGGCCAGGTCTCCGACGATGAAAAGACCGCGGATGTTGCTTTCACGGTCTTTCGAGAGCTGCGGACGTCTGGACGGGCCGTCCGCTGTCGCAAAGAAGTTGCCTTCTAACCAGGTCTGAATGCGTCGAAACAAATCAGACGATCCTTCCAAGGATGATTTTGATGGAGAGGGTTACGGGGCCATCCCGCTCCGCTCCACTTCGGACACGGCTGTGGGGTTCAACTGAGCCCCGCACGCGGAGCACTGCTTTGCGGACGGGTGGTTCTCAGCACGGCAGGCGGGACATTCAACCGGGTTGAGAGTGGTGGGGATCTTGGCCAGGTGCGGTGGTAGAGAGACGTCTGCCTCCGCGCGGTGTCTGAGCAGGAGCAGCAGGCCGAAGAGGTTGGTGGCCAGCCCGATCGCAAACCAGGTGACGGGCGGCAGACCCTTTCTGAGGGCGAGGTGGGTAGAGATCGCGGCAGAGACCAGACCCACCGCCAACCAGATGCCGAGCAGGAGCCAGCCCGACCACATCGGTCTTTCGAGGATCGCGTCCTCTTGAAACAGGGCACCCCTGGGCTGCAGCCTGGAAAAGTACTTCAGGGGAGCATCGAGGAATTGTTGGACGTGAAAAGAGGCGACCGTGACGCGCCTGCCGCGGTAGATGAATGCGACCCCGCCGTCCACCAGTTCGATATTGCAGATGAAGCAGCGGTCGCCCTCTTTGATCGGGACCTGCTTGTAGTTTTCTATGGAATCGGCGGAGAGGGGTTGGAAGGCGATGAGAATCAGAAAGAGGCAGAGCGCCGGGGGTGCGAGGTGTCGTCCGAGAAGCCTAGGAGGTTTCGAGTCGTCCATTCTTCGGGATTTCCGTTGCCCGAGTTTCGGGGCCGATTCTAATGTAGTCGCAGGCTTTAGCCTGCGGCACCCCCGTGAAATCCGAGTAAAGGGTGCTGATTCAGTCGAAGACAGCGCAGGCCTCACGAATCTGGTGTCAGCCTGCCGCACCCTGAAGGGTGCGACTACGGCATTCTGAATTACCTGGATACAAAAGACCCGAATCTTTGAGCGAAGAGCACGGGCAGGCGCGGGGGCCTGCCCCTACGGAAATATACCTCACAATGCGGTATCCTAATCGGTTAAACACAAGATTCTACGCAATTGAGCAAACCTGCGCAAGTCGATTGTGATTCAGGGAACCGCTTGACACAAGCGGTTAGTCGTTTGATATTGGCCGGGATACTCAAAGGAGAAGCAATGCGAGTAGACTGGGACGACGTGGGTAATGAGGGCGTGGCCCTCCTTCAAGAGCTGCTTCGGTTCGACACGACGAATCCTCCCGGAAACGAACTGCCGCTGGCCCTCTACCTCGAGGGCCTGCTGAAAGGGGAGGGGCTCGACCCGCAGGTCCTGAAGTCGACGCCAGAGCGGGGAAACGTTGTGGTTCGTCTGAAGGGGACGGGAAAGAAGCGACCGCTGCTGCTGATGTCTCACACCGATGTCGTGCCGGCCGAGCCGGACAAGTGGACGCATCCCCCGTTCGCGGGAGAGGTGGCCGACGGCTACGTCTGGGGACGCGGCGCGTTCGATTCCAAGCTGACGGCGGTGGTGGGGGTCCAGGTGATCCGGCTCTGCAAACGTCTTGGACTTCCCCTGGAACGGGACCTCGTGGTCGTCGCGGCCGGCGACGAGGAGATGGGGGCGTCCTACGGCATCCGATGGCTGGCCGAACACCACCCCGAGGTCTTCGACGCGGAGTTCGGAATCAACGAAGGGGGCGGGTATGCGGTCAAGGTGGACGGAATGCCGATCTATACCTGCCAGGTGGGTGAAAAGGGAGGTGCGGCGGTCGATCTGATCTCGAGGGGGAGGCCCGGACACAGCTCCGTTCCGCACGGCGACAACGCGATCGCGCACCTGGGCAGGGTCCTCCAGGCCCTTGGGGAGCAAAAGATGCCCCACCGTGTGACGAGGAGCGGCGGCGCCTTCATCGAAGGGATCGCGGAGGCACAGAGGCGGCCGGAGGTGCGTGACCTGGCGCTGAAGCTTCTGGACCCAGCTGAGGCAGATGCCGCACTGAAGGAACTGCCCGTGGACGAGCCGACCCGGCTGATGCTGGATGCGACGCTCCGGAACACCTGCGCCCCGACGATGATGAACGCGGGGCTGAAGCGGAACGTGATCCCGTCCGAGGCCCGGGTGTCGCTGAGCGGGCGGCCGCTTCCGGGCGTGGACGAGGCGACGTTCACGAAAGAGTTGAGGGAGATCGTCGGGGAGGACGTCGAGATCGAGACCGAGGAGGCGCGCCCGTTCAATCCGGCGAACGAGTTCGATCACGAAACAGAACTGTTCGACGCGATCCGGTCCTCGGTCGCGCGATTCGATCCTGAGGCGGCGGTCGCGCCGCATCTATCGACGGGCGGTACCGACGCGAGGTGGCTCGCCCATCTGGACATCCAGATCTACGGGTTCATACCGATGCGATGGGAGCCGAATTTCAACTTCTATGAGCTCGCGCACGGTCACGATGAGCGGGTCTCGACCTATAACGTCCAGTTCGCGACGCAGGTGGTGTTCGATGTGGTGTGCAGGCTTAGTGGATGTGAGGTAAGTTAGAAGAGCGTGGATCGGGATTCAATTGCGGATTGCGGATTTGGGATTGCGGAATAAAACCGGGAATCGTGAATCGTGAATCGTGGACGGCAAAGCCGCGGTCCGCGGTCTGTGGTCTGCCGTCCACCTTTAAGCGAGCCATATGTTGACGATTTGAACCATCTCAAGGACCTTGAACGGTTTCTCCAGCATCTGTACCACGCCAAGTTTGTCGAGGCGCTCCGTTTGATCTTTGTCCAGGTAACCGCTGAGGACGATCATGGGAATCTTTACGCCTCGTTCTTTGAGTGTGGAAACGACCTCGTCCCCGGGCGTCGGCATCCGCAGGTCGGTGATCAGCAGGTCGGCCTTCTCGAAATCGCCAAGCTCGAGCGCCGGTCCTCCGTCCTCGAAGGCCTGGACGTCGTGGCCGTGCATCTGAAGTGCCTTGGCTATGACGTCCCGCACGAACAGATCGTCATCGATGACAATGATGTTGGCCATGGTTTCCACTGATGTTGAAACGGGCTTCATACTCATCTGCCGATATCGGAACTGCGAGGCGTGCCTCCGTCCCTATTCTCATGAATCGGTATGAAACGTCTGAGGCGATGTATTCCAGATCACACGACTGCCCGGGATTGAGAATTAGATCATAAAGCATTTATTATTAATAGGTTAATTATACAATTTTTCAGCCTGGCATTAAGAAAACCTTCCTGGAGGGCTTGAAATGAAGAATAGTAACGGGATTCCCTTCGGAGTAGGCGGGGTAAGGGTCTTTTCCGGGCGGGAGACGGCGGAGGACCTGGTCGATATCGTGGAGAACATTTACCCCGGGATGGAAGCGGAACTCGCGCGGGTCGGGCTGGACCCGGTCTGTGAAGTGCGCCTCGCGGGCCCTGTCGTAGACGGCCTTCTGATCGAGGAAGGGGAGGGCTACAGGGAAACCCGCGAGCTCGGGCGGCTGAAGGAACACCTGGCGGATCGCCGATTGATCGCGACGGGGATTGCAGGAGGGTCGATGAAGTGGGGGACCTCCCGGGAGGACCTGATCGCGAGGAACGGCGTGTCCTGGGCGGAAGACCAGAAGCTCGAGACGATGCGCAAGGGGCTGCATCTGCTGCCGCACCTGCACAACGGAACCGTCCCACACATCTTCGTTCAGTCTCTGGCGGGGATCATGCGAAGCGATATAGAAGGGCGCGAAGCGGAGCTGAATCCACTGATCGCGCGGAACGTGGCGCGCGTCGCGGCCGAACTCTTCCGGCTGTCCGAGGCCTCAGGAAAGCGGCTGATGGTCGGGCTGGACCCGACTCGCGGTCAGAGCCTGATGTACGCCGAGGAAGTCGTCGCATTTTGGGATGAGTACCTGTCGGTAGAGGGCAGGGATCTGATCGTCGAGGAACTCGGCGTGAGTGAAGCGGAGGCGAAAAAGATCCTGAAGGAGGTCGTGCAGATCCGGCTTGACGCGGGGCACAGCCGGATGAACTTCGCGGATCCGACTGAACATGCGAGAATCTACGCGGACCACGGCATCGGGGTCTGCGGGATCAACCTTGGAAACTCGACCCGCCTGGAGCAGCCGTCCGAGCACCCGAAGCTGGCTGACTTCATCTCACACTACGCGGATGGGTCGCCGATTCTGGTACAGGTGCAGGGCAGGAAGGGGGACTGGCGCGGTTTCATCACGGAGCACCTGACCGACCTTCGCGATCGGCCCGAGCTGATCGACGGGCTGGACGAGATGCGGATCCACGCGCACCTGCGGCTGGACCAGGAACAGGATGCAAAATTCGGGTTTCCGCATCTTCAAGCGGAGGCGATGGACGACTTCCGCGGACTGTGTGCGTTCTACAGATCGCGAGGTCTTCCGATGCCGCCGGTCTATTCGCACGTGATTGACTACAGGGATGAGAAAGGTGAGCGCATTCCAAACAGTGAGCGGGATCAGCTCTATGAGGCCGTGCTGCATCAGGCGTTGTATGCGGGGGAACAAATCAGGAAATGGACCGCGGACGACGGACCGCGGCTGTGATGTAGACGACGCTAACTTGAACGCGAAGGGCCTCACCCCCCGTTCACCAACTCAAATCCTTCCTCTTAAATCATCCTTCCTCTAGCTGTGCATCCTCACCAGCGCCGTCTGTGGTCTGCGGTCGTGCCAGGCTTCGTTAGACTCATGCTACAGCCCCATTTCGAGATAGGCCTGGGAAATCCTCCGGATGGCCAGCGCGAATGAGGCGGTCCTGAGATCCGGGACGTCGTCCTTGGTTCGATAGATTTCCCTGATATGCTGATAGGCCTCACGCATCGTGTCGTCCAGGCCGGAACGGACCAGATCGATTTCGTCGGGCCCCTTGCTGAGCTTGGACCGAAAGGCATCTGGAATCCTCTTGCCGGTCGCATCTTCGATCGCGTCCATCACGTTCTGCCCGCGCATCTCTTCGTGCCGACGGTCCAGGCGCCCGAACTTGATATGCGAGAGATTCTTGATCCACTCGAAATAGGAGACCGTGACACCCCCTGCGTTCACGTAGGCGTCAGGGATGATGATCTTCCCGTGCTCGCGAAGATAGTTATCCGCTTCGAAGGTGACCGGACCGTTCGCGGCTTCGGCGATGAGTGGGGCCCTGATTCTCGGGGCGTTTTCCAGCGTGATCTGGCCTTCGAGGGCCGCCGGGATGAGGAGGTCGCAGTCGGCTTCGAGGACGGTGTTTCCGTTCTCGACATAGTCTGCACCGGGGAACCCTTTGACGCCCCCGGTCTCTTGCTTGTACTTGGAGACCTCCTCCACAGAAAGTCCCTTTTCAGAGACGATGGCCCCGTCTCGCTCGATGATGCCGGTGATTAGGCCCTCATCTTCCTCTGAGAGGAATTTCGCCGCGTGGTAGCCGACGTTTCCGAGGCCTTGTACCACGATGCGTTTTCCGCCCAGACCGCCTTTCAGCCCTGTCTCAGCGACATCTTCGGGGTGTCGGAAGAATTCCTGCAGGGCGTACTGGACGCCCCTTCCGGTGGCCTCGACTCGACCCCCGATTCCTCCCTGAGTGATCGGCTTGCCGGTCACGCAGGCGATGGCATTGATGTCATCAGGGTGAAGCGTTTGATAGGTGTCGGCGATCCAGGCCATCTCCCGCGGTCCCGTTCCCATGTCTGGCGCGGGCACGTTGAGGCTGGGGTTGATGTAGGCCTTCTTGATCAGTTCCTGGGCGAACCTTCGCGTGATGCGTTCCATCTGGAATTCATCGAACTTGCTCGGGGTGATCGTGAGCCCCCCCTTCGACCCGCCGAAGGGCACATCCACGATGGCACACTTGTATGACATCAGGGCGGCGAGGGCCTCGACGTCGTCCTGTGAGACCTCTGGGGCGAAGCGGATCCCGCCCTTGACGGGCAAGCGGTGCTCGCTGTGCACGGCGCGCCAGCCCGAGAAGACGTGATAGCCATCCCGAAACTTGACGAAAAAACGGACCTGGTAGACGTTGTTTGTGGTCCTGATCTGTGCAGGGAGACCGGGAGGCAGGTCGAGCGTGGCCGCGGCCCGGTCGAACATCAGGTCTACACTTTCCCTGAAGGTTTTACGATCACTTCCACGCCGCTGCCGCTGCTTCGCCATTTTCCCTCCCCTTTAAAGAATAGATGATATTGGCTACCGCGAATCTGCTCCTTGATCGGAGACAATGCTCATATATATCTGAAAAGAGTTCACTTATGTCAATCGAATATAAGCGGTGACGCGGAGAAGGTCGCTACTTACTCAGGATTTCCCTCAGGGCGGACTCGATGTCGGCGTGCCGAAACGCGTAGCCTGAGGCCGCAAGACGCTCGGGATGCACCCGTGTGCTGGAAAGGAGAAGGGCGTCGGCCATTTCGCCGAAGGCGAGACGCGCGGCGAAGGCCGGCATGGGGAAGAGGGTCGGACGTACCAGGACCCGCCCCAGGGTCTTCGTAAACTCGCGATTGGTCACCGGGTTTGGCGCCACGGCGTTGACAGGGCCGCTCAGATCCTCATTCGAGAGGAGGTGCAGGACGATTCCGGGCAGGTCGTGAATCGAGACCCAGCTCACGTACTGGTCTCCGCTGCCCATCACCCCGCCCAGGCCCATTCGGAACGGAAAGTGCATTTTGGCAAGGGCGCCGCCGTCGAGGCTGAGGACGACCCCGATCCGCAGGTTGACCGTCCGGACGCCCTTTTGAACGGCGGGCTGGACGGCTGCTTCCCAGGCCTGACACGTCTCACTCAGGAAGTCCGACGCCGGTGTGCTCTCTTCGGTAAGAACCTCATCTCCGCGGTCGCCGTAGTAGCCGATCGCGGAGGCCGCAATCAGGGTGCGCGGTGGCGCGTCCAGGTCGGCCAGGGATTCTGCGAGGAGTCGGGTGCCATTCACGCGGCTGTCCCGTATCCTCGCCTTTTTTTCGTCGTTCCATCTGCCTTCGGCAATGTTGTCGCCGGCCAGGTGGATGACGGCGTCGGTGCCCTCCAGACCGGAGGTATCGATCGCGCCCGACTCCGGGTTCCAGCCGACCTCGGAGCGGTCCGATTCGGGCTTCCTTCGAACGAGCCGCACGACCCGGTGGCCCTCCTCTTCCAGGCGGGTGACGATCGCGGAGCCGACCAGGCCGGTGGACCCAGAAACGAGAATGGTCATGAGGGATCTCCTTGCGATAGGTTGCACGACGCCATTTAGAGTCTGTAGAGCATCGTGTAAACCACGACGCCGCTGACCGAAACGAACATCCAGACCGGCCAGACCCAGCGTGCGAGCCTCCGATGGGCGTCGAATCGTTCACGTAATGCGTGCCTGACCATGAGAAGGATGAACGGGACCATCGCCGCTGCCAGGATCACGTGGGGGATCAGAACGGCGAAGTAGAGGGGACGGGTCCAGTCAAAGTGCGGGTAGGGGACGGAACCGACCCGGGCGTGGTAGATCAGATAGCTGGTGAGAAACAGGACAGACGCGGTGAGCGCGGAGAACATCAGCCGTTTGTGGGCCTGGATCCTTTGCCTCTTGATCTGGATGAACCCCAGGGCGAGCAGGATGCCGCTTATGCTGTTGAGGATCGCGTTAATCGTTGGAAGGTCGTGGGCGTTCATTTCGGTCCGATCGGTGCGGGTGGTGGGGCTCATCCGAGGTCAGTGTACACATCTTTATGATGTTTTTCAATCACTTCCGGACGCCGGAGTATGGGTAGATGCATCTCCTTCGTGGCTCTTCTCCGAATTCGGATGATGCCATGCATTGGACCGCGAGGTGAATTCCTAAAGCACTTACCCCATCCAACAACCCCGTGCCTCCTGCGGCCGTACAATTGCGGATTGCGGATTTGGGATTGCGGAATGAAAGGCAAAAGGGCGTGTTTTCGGAATCAGAAAATAAATGTGGTAGGAGCCAGCTCCTGCTGGCGAAGGCGATTATCAGGGTGACGATTCGCCGCCTGAAGCCTGTCTTCCCCCTGGCGACGAAATGATTCGCGGTGATTGCATACAGTTTTTCTGCGCCTACAACCTATGCCTCCGGCAGCCTACCCTTCGGCAGGCTCAGGGCATGCTTTTCTTGCTCGCCCAAGAAAAGGCCTACCGCAACCGCCACCCTGGGGCACAGCGCGGCTGTGCCCCTACACTCCAAGATTTCGCTGTAGGGGCGCGTTGTGCCGCGCCCGAGGACAAAAGAAGGGCGCCGCTCAAACGCCGCGGGGGCTTCGGCCGCGGCACCTCACCCTCAGTGGAAAGGACGATGGCGACAATCAGGGCGGGACTCCTGCACCGCCTGACGTCCACTGTGGGACCGGCCCAGAGGGCCTAACCGCGTGGGAGGTGAAAGAACGAGGTTGCATGGGAGTCGCACACCGCGGCCCTGATGGCTTCGAACGATCTCTTTTGCGAGTTTGAGAGACGCCAGTCCCCTCCTGGGTCGGGGTGGGTAATATCGCGAACTTCACAACATCATGCCTCCGGCGACCTACTTTTCTTGTCTCGCCACAAGAAAAGTAGGCAAAAGAAAGGCGCCCCTCAAACGCCGGGGAGGCTTCGGCCGCGGCACCTCACCCTCAGTGGAAAAGACGGTGTCGGCAATCAGGGCGGGACTCCTGCCTCGCCTGACGCCCACTATGGGACTGGCCCAGAGGGCCTAACCGCGTGGGAGGTGAAAGGACCTGGTTGCAAGGGAGTCGCACACCGTGGCCCTGACGGACTTGAGTGATACAGTTCGCGGGTTCCAAGACTGTGCACGAATCGGCGAGTTTCAAAATTAGAGCACATTACTTTAACCCCCAACATTTGACGATGAACCTTTACAAAGGGGGGAGGCGATCACGAGACGCATTCTTCCCCCTTTGGAAAAGGTGGACTGAGGGGGATTTCAGAGTTCATCACGATCGTATTATGACCGACGCATACTTCGAATCCGGGGGTGCCCGGCTTGTTTGGGCCCCGGGGTGTGATTATATTCGTGAGTTCGTGAGCTGACGCGTTGACATCAAATTGGGATTCCGTTAATTTTAACTCAAGGTTTTGAACGGGTTAAGCGAGTTCTTTGGGAGGAGGGAGAGATGTCTGAAGAAGCAAATCCCTGGATGACGCCAAAGGAAATCGAAGCGACTCTGGGTCGCAGAAAATTCAAGGATGTCTTCGAAGACCTGATCTACAACCGTCGGGAACGGAGGGAGATCCTGGATCTTCTTATAGAGGCAACGGGTTGCAACGAGTTCTCGGCCGAGGATTTTCTTCGGGAGATCGTAAAAACGCCACCCGGATAGGTTGCTCGATCGGGGAGGTCGGGCTCATCAGGGGAAAATTATTCCGATCCGGCCCCCGATCCGGTCCTTCGCGCGGCCCCAGGGGGCAGCGATGCGTCCGATTCCGGGTTGTTTGAATCTGC
The DNA here is from genome assembly GCA_965248435.1 of Candidatus Latescibacterota bacterium. Taxonomy (GTDB): domain Bacteria; phylum Latescibacterota; class UBA2968; order UBA2968; genus CBDFJH01. The sequence goes on along the minus strand of OZ252100.1, from coordinate 1,596,081 downwards.
CGGCCGTTTTGGAGGGCCCCCACTACATTTTGTATCAGAGGTTCGCGCTCGTCCATAAGTTGGGTCTTCATTTCTGTTTGAAGACAATGACTTACGTTATGTATTGACACCGGCTTAGCCGTTGCGCTGGGGAGGCGGGGTAGATCTGGCCTCTCTTTTGCTTCTTGAGGGCAGGCACTACGGAAATTCCCACTCCCTCTGGCATTTGCAGGTAGAACCAATCTCCCCCACCCTGAGATCTTTAGAGAAATCCGTCATTCGAGGAAAAAGATGAAGCATTTCTTCTATCTCTCCCTCTCTCTGGGAATCCTGCTGAGTCCCGGCATCGTCAATGCCGACCTGCTCAACGTGATCAAGGTCGAAGGAAAGACGGTCTACGTCGGAGCGGGTGCGGACAGGGGGATCCAGGAGGGCATGGTCGGAGAGGTCTATCGGAAGGCCGAACCGATCATCCACCCCGTCACCGGAGAAAATCTGGGGGCGCCGAGTGTCAAGATCGCGGAGATCGAAATCACGAAGACGGGACCGACATTCGCCTCTGGGCGCTACATCGTCAGGTATGCGCCAGTGGAAGTAGGCGATGTCGTGGTCGGGCTCGAGCTTATTCCGACGCCTGAAGAGAAGATAAAGGATGAGATCGCGGAAGCCCGTGCAGAGGTCAAGGTTCTGGCACGCGGGCTGGCCGACGAAATCAAGTCGAACCAGAAGGCGATTTCGGACCTTCGGCGGACCTTGAGGCGGATCGGGAGTTCCGAACGGCGACTCAAGACGGTGATCAACGCGGTTACCAACATGCGAGAGCGGATGGTGAGCCTGGAAGGCCGTATGCAGGAGTTCCAGACCAACCAGGCCGAGCTCATCGAACGGGATACGGCCGAGGTGGAGACGATGATGCCGGCCGACATGCACGAACTGGGTGTCCTTCGGCGGACCGAGGACGAAGAGATCTACCTGATGGTTGGAGACCGGAGTTTTCGTCTCTCCTTCGAGGAGAATCGATTGATCGAAGAGCAGCTGGCATCTGGTATCCAGGGCGGGACAGCTTCGGTTGGAGAGGATCCCGTGCCGAGTCTGTTCGAAGATGAGCCCCCTCCTGAGGAGGAGACGCCCTGGTACATCGCTTACTGGTGGGTCGTGCTGCTGGGTCCTCTCGGCGCTGCGGTCCTCCTCGTGTTGAAGATGATGAAACGAAAAGCGCCTGCAGAGGCGGACGAAGAAGATGAAGCGGAGGAAGAATTCGCCGAAGTGGATGATGAGATGATGCCTGAAGAGATTCCTGAACCCGAAGAGGTCGAGGCAGCCGATGCAGAAAAGTAACCGATCGATGATGCGCTTTTTAGGGGTGACCTGCTTCCTCACGTTCTTGTTCACGGATGCGGTTTCCTCTCAAACACACCTGGGGTATGTGGTTCAGGTGCAGGGCCGGCTTGTATTCGTGGATCTGGGCGAGCAGGACAACCTGCATCCCGATGATTTCCTCCAGGTCCTCCGCCACGAGGCCATCATTCACCCGGTGACCGGTGAAGATCTTGGTGGGGATGTGCCACTCGGCACCGTGCGTGTGGTTCAGGTGTTTCCAAGGCTCTCGACCGCCGAAGTGGTCGACCTGGATCGAAAGACAGACCTTAGCGCGATGGACAGCGAGGCGAGAGAGGGTCTGATCCGCGTCCGTCCACTGCCTATGGAACTCAAAGAGAGGGTAGAGCGACAGATGGATGCGGTGGCGGGTGTGCCGATGATGACGGTGCCCGTTCACTCAGAGAAAAACCCGGACGGGGCCGTTGGGTCGTGGGTCACGGACTTTCGATTCGGGCTCGGCAGCCGTGTAAGGACTGCGACGCCCGATTCGATCTATCAGTTGATTTCCGCAGGGCTCAGGGGTCAGGCAGATCAGACCGGCATCAACCAGAAGCTGGCCGGCATTAACGACAAGCAGGAGATGCAGCTTTCACTCGTGATGCCCAGATCGCGCCGGCTTTCGGCGCTCCTTGACGTGTGGCGGGGTGGAAATTCGCTGTTGGCCGTCGGTGCCCGCTACTATCCCGGTCCGCTGGTGCCTTACTTAGGAGATGGCAAGACGCCCGATGGAGAGATTGGAGAGCCGGCGATCACCCTGATTGTCGGGCGAGGCGGCCGCGGTTCCAGTTCATTGACCACCGGGGCGAGGGTGTTGATTCGCGCCCGCGGCGACCTGGTCGCGGACAGCCTGTTCATCGGTTCTCTCGATTCGACGCAGGTTACCAAAGCTGACTCGTTGTTCAGGGCTCCGATCACGGACAGCCTCCGTATGGACGCAGAGTCGTCGCTGGAAAAGAGCGCGAAGCGGGGCTTCGGGTTTGGCGTGGGGTTATCGATTCCGCTGTTCAAGCGGTTTACGATTCGGGCCGGGTTGATGCGGTTCGGGAATTTGGACGAGATTAACGCAGGATTGACCTATTTTATGAAAACGCTGAACCCGGCCGGAATGAACGCCAATCCGGACGGGACGCTGCGATCGGTGATCGCAAGTCTGGACTGGAGGTGGGACCGGGAGGTCGAGAAGAACTACCTGGATCTGAACGTGAGGTTTCCGTTTAATGCGCGCTACACATTCGGCGCCGATGTGATTACCGATATGGGCGGCTTTACACGGTATGGCGTGTCTCTGAAGGGATATATCAAGGGATTCTAAGGGGAAACCAGGTTAGCCTGTGGTAATTCAGGGGTCAGGTCGCGGAAGACAGGTTTGGCTGTGTTCTGGATCCTGGCTCCTGGATTCTTTTTATAGGTCCATGCATGCGAAGCGGCATAGCCGTCCTCGATTTCGGGGGGCAGTACGCCCACCTGATCGCAAACCGGATTAGAAGGCTCCAGGTCTACGCCGAAATCTTTCATCCTACCGTCGATCCTTCCGAGCTTCAGGGGGCCCGTGGGCTCATCTTCTCAGGCGGTCCCGCCAGCGTCTACGATTCAGACCAGCCTGACTACAATCCGGATAACCTGGTTTCGGGACTGCCCATCCTGGGGTTGTGCTACGGCCACCAGCTGATCTGTCAGACGCTGGGCGGCGAGGTTTCTCCGGGTGAGATTCGGGAATACGGCTCCGCGGAACTCCGGATTCGATCCGGTACCGGGCTGCTGGAAGGCCTGGGTGAATCTCAAGTGGTCTGGATGAGTCACGGAGACGTGGTGGATCGCCTCCCTGAAGGGTTTCGGGTGCTGGGCGAGACCAGCGCTTGTCCGACTGCGGCTGTCGGCGATCCGGATCGACACATCTATGGCCTGCAGTTTCATCCAGAGGTGACGCATACGCCGCAGGGCATGGAGATCCTGAACAATTTTCTGAAGATCTGCGACGCCCCTCGCACCTGGACCATGGCCAGCTACGCGGAGACCGCGGTTCGGGAAATTCGGGAAAAGGTGGGCGACCGTAACGTCTTCCTGCTCGTCTCGGGCGGCGTGGATTCAACGGTCTCGTTCCTTCTTTTCAACCGGGCCCTAGGGGCAGACCGCGTTCTTGGGTTGCACATCGACAATGGATTCATGCGAAAAGAAGAGACGGCGGCCGTTAAGGACTTCCTGACCGAGGAAGGGTTCGACAATCTCGTCGTGGAGGACGCCGTCGACGACTTTCTGTTGAGCGTGGAAGGGCTTGTGGACCCCGAGGAAAAACGACTGGCCATCGGTCGAACGTTTCTTGAAGTCAAAGATCGGGTCCTCACGCGAATGGATCTGGACCCGGAACAGTGGATCCTCGGACAGGGGACACTTTACCCCGATACGATCGAATCGGGTGGGACAGACCACGCAGCACGGATCAAGACGCACCATAACAGAATCGATTTGATTGATGAACTGATCGCAACGGGACGGGTGATCGAGCCCCTTGCCCAGCTCTACAAAGATGAGGTCAGAGAATTGGGCCTTCAGCTCGGTCTCCCGGAGCCGCTCGTCTGGCGTCACCCGTTTCCCGGTCCAGGACTGGCGGTGCGGTGCCTCTGTTCTACCGGCGAGCCTCCACAGGAGGATCTCTCCGAAGCAGAAGAGACCGCCAGGGGCATGGCGGCGGAGGCCGGGTTGGACCTGAAGATGCTGCCGATCCAGAGCGTGGGTGTGCAGGGAGACTTTCGGACTTACGCTTACCCGGCTGCCGTTTGGGGAGAAGCGGACTGGAAGGCGCTCGAAGCGGTTTCCACGCGAATCACAAATCAAGTCAGGTCGATCAACCGACTCGTCTACCTGCTCTCGCCCGGAGGGCCTCCAAATCTGAGGCCGAAGCGCGCCTTTCTCACACGTGCGAGGCTGGACCTCCTGCGGGAGGTGGATGCGATTTCCATGAAGGCGCTGGTGGCGTGGGGGCAGATGAGAGAGGTCTCGCAGATGCCGACGGTGCTGATACCCCTCACATCTGGCGGAGCGCGCGAGACGATCGTGCTCAGGCCCGTACAGACTCCGGATTTCATGACGGCCCGTTTTTCAGAGCTTCCGTTGGACCTGCTGGCCGGGCTCGCCGAAGAAATCGTGAATACGGGCGGCGTCGATGCGGTGTTTTACGATGTCACTCACAAACCACCCGGTACTATCGAATGGGAGTAGGTGGTTGGAGCTACATGGGAACAGGATCGAGGAATGGAAGCGGCACTGCCATCTGGTTGATGCTGCCCCTGCTGGTCCTGGGGCCGCTGAAGGCCCAGGGCGATCCGGGCATTCTCTTTCAGCCGGAGCGCCTGGACTTTCAGGGGGTGGCTCAAGGGGACTCCGCAGAGGCGGAACTGAACATCTCTAATCCCGGGACAGAAAGCCTTGTGATCTCGGCCGTCGAAATGGCGGCGGGGTCGGAATCAGTTTTCAGCGTAGCAGACACGTCATTTACTCTGGCCCCGGGAGACAGCGTTGACCTACTCGTTTCGTTCGCGCCGATCGCGACCGGGATTTTGACCGACGCACTGCTGTTCGAAACGAATCTGGAGCTTGAAGATCCATCCTTGCCCAGACCTCTGGTTTCGATCCAGGGGACCGGATTGGGACCGGACATCGAGGTGATCCCTCTGAAGCTGACCTTCGTGAGTTCTCAGGTCGGGGCGGCGGATACCCAGAAGGTAGAGATTGCGAACGTGGGGAGCGACACGCTTCGTGTTTCGAGTCTAACCTTGAGCGACACACGGTTTCAAGTCAGCAGCGACAGCTTGAGCCTGGGCCCGTCCGAGACCCTAGAATTGGATCTGATTTATACCCCTGAAGGGACAGACGCCAGGACCGATACATTGAAAGTGGAGAGTAACGACTTCGAAAGCGGGCTCGTCTCCGTCGTGCTCGAGGCACTGGAGACGCCGAACCAGATCGGGGCCGCAGGCCTTTCGCTGGTTCTGCTGGATTCGTTGGCCTTTCCCAACGCCGGGGACACGGTTTCAGTGAGGTTGGACCTGAATCCGAACGGAGATACGATTGATGGTGTGGAGGTCTATTTCGGGTATGATGATCTTGTGTTCGCGCCCAGCGTGCCGGACTCCCCGATGGTTCGCACGGGCTTTACCGATAACGCGATCATCGTGGTCAACCGGATCCTGGATGGGACGAATCCGGGGAGCGGCATCGTCCACTTTTCGGTCCTGTTTCAGGGTTCCGTAACCGCCGAAGGGCCCCTGGCACAACTCGATTTTGCAATTCTTCAGCCTTTGTCCACGAACACGCTGCTGCGCGCGCTAAACGAGGTTCCACTGCACAACAGCCAATACATCACTTCCGCGTCGGCCACGTTGACCCTGGCCAGAGGGAACGCCATTGGTCTGGGAAACACGCCGCCCGAAATCAAACCGTTTCCGATTCTGAAGACAGACGAAGACCTGTCTGCGGCGGTTGCGTTGAGGCCGCAGGCCACAGACCTGGAGTCACCGGTCGATGCATTGATCTGGGCATTCCAGGACCCGGACAGTCTCGTCCAGGTGACAGTGACTCCGCCGATCTCGAACGCGGGCGCAGTGGTGATCCTCACACCGCCAGCCGGCGGTTCGGGCGTCTATCGGATCGATGCGACGGTGACCGATCCTGGCGGCGCCTCCGACTCCGCCGTCGTGGTTCTGGAGGTGAGGCAGGTAAACGACCCCCCCGCTGCACCGGTCTATACGGGACCTGCCGACAGCGTGCTGGTCTCTACACCTTTGACGTTTACGTGGATCGGGAGCGATCCGGATCTGAACGATACGCTCACCTTCGAGTTCCGGTTTGGAGCCAGCCCGACCACGCTTCAGGTAAACACTCAGGGCCTCACTGTGGGTCAGCATACGCTGCCAGGTCTTCCACACGATGAGACCTTCTACTGGCAGATCGTCTCCCAGGATTTGGCCGGGGCGAGGACAAGCGGCCCGACCCGTCGATTCACGACCACGCCCGATGTGACCTCTCCTGAAATCGTGACCAACCCCTCGGTTTCGGCCATCACCGCAACGTCGGCTTCCATCGGCTGAACGACGAGCGAAGACACGGACAGCCGCGTGCGAGTTGGACTTTTGGCTGACCTATCCGACTCCGCTGCGTTCGGGGAGGCGACGCTCTCCGGATCTAAGAAAATACATTCGATCACACAGATTGGTCTGGCGCCAGAGACCCTCTATTTCTACCGCGTCGCCTTTGCAGACGCTGCCGGCAATCTAGGTAATTCCGACATTCAAAGTTTTATGACGGCAGAACTCGCCGATGATCCCGGGGATCTGAACGGGGATCGTAAAGTGGACTTTCTGGACTTTGTGGGATTCACGTCTGCATTCGAGAGCCGGGCGGGAGAAACGCTCTACGATGAGAAATCGGATCTGGACAAAGACGGGGAGATCGGCTTCCTTGATTTCCTCGCGTTCGCGAAGCTGTTCGGGTCCGATTACACCGCCACCAAGATGGCAGATCAGAGGGACCGATGACTGAGCGGACAAGGTCGCTCCTGATCGCGTTGGCGCTCGTCGGTGCGCTGTGGCCCGGGAAAGGGGCGGCGCAGACGGATACCACCAATGTCTGGTTCTCCAACGGCCCGACGGGATTCACGGGTGTACTGGACATCGAGGTCCTCCCGCTGGCCCCCGATACGCTGCTGGCCGGAGCGTTCGATTTCGCCGGGACGAATTCCGGTGTGTTCCGCAGCCTGAACCGGGGGAGCACCTGGGCTCAGACGTTCGTCGATACGGTACTGAGCATCGCCGTGAACGCCAGGAGCGCACAGGTCAACTACGCGGGCACGCTGAGCAGGGGTGTGTTCAAGAGTGTGGATGGAGGCGCGACCTGGGTGGCGACGGGGTTGGGTGGGGTGCGCGTGGACGCCATCGTGGTCGATCCGGATGACACCAGCCGGGTCTTCGCAGGTTCTCTGGACAGCGTTGTTGTGAGCCTTGACGGAGGGACAACCTGGGCGAAAGCGGGGCTGGATACGGTGAACGTGTCGGCCCTGGCGATCAATCCCCTGGGTCCCGACACCGTTTACGTCGGGACCGACACGGTGGGCGTCTTCAGGACGTATGACGGGGGCACAACCTGGCTTCAGATCAACACCGGTTTGGGCAGTCTGCGGATCATAGAGGTCGTCGTTAATCCGCTGAACCCGGATCTGGTCTATGCGGCGACGACCGACGCCGGTGTCTTCCGGAGCACAGATCGTGGGAACACCTGGTCTGCGGCCAACAACGGGCTGGCGTCTCTCGGGATGACCAGCCTGGGGCTCGCGCCGGGCAGCCCTTCGATCCTGTATGCGGGCACGGACATGGGTGAGGTCTTCAAGTCGAGCGACAACGGGATCACGTGGTTTGACCTGACGAGGAATATACCCACCGTCGAAGTCGATGCCGTTGCCGTCCATCCCGACAGCCCGAATGTCGTCTACGCGGGGATGCGGGGGCTGACCACCGCGGCCGTGCAGCGCCTGAAACAGACCGGGCTGGATTCGGTGAACTTTCTCATCACCGGGCCGGACCCCCGCGGGCTTTCCTCAGCAGATCTGGATGGAGACGGCCTGGCGGACCTGATCGCCGCAAACCACGCAAGCAACACGCTTTCGGTCCTGTTGACGCGGTCCTCGGGCGCACTGTTCGACCGGGTGGATTATCGTGCCGGGGACGGACCTGTGGACGTAGCGGTTACGGACCTGGATCTGGACGGCGACCTGGATCTCGTCTCTGCGAATCGGATCAAAGAAACGATCTCCATCCTATTCAACGACAGTACCGGGGTATTCTCGCTTCCGGTGGACCTTTTCGTGGGGGGGCCTGCGGCCCACCTCGCGCTCGCCGACTTCGACAGCGACCAGGATGTGGATATCGTCGTGTCGGATGAAGCAGCGGGTAGACTGCACATCTTCTTGAACGACGGCATGGGGAGTTTCGAGGCCCCCGATCTGCTTCAGGTCGGTTCGTCTCACGACGCGCTGGAGGCCGGAGATTTCACCGGGAACGGGCTGATCGACCTGCTCGTGTTGAGCCGTATGGAAGGGACGTTCAGGCTCCTCATCAACCAGGGCAATGCGACGTTCTCTCAACAGACCCCGGTCACTCCGGGCTCGACCCCGGTCCACCTGGCGCCAGAAGACTTCGATCGAGACGGAGACAGGGACGTTGCGGTCGCGATGGAAAATTCGCAGGTGTCCCTCTACTTGAACGACGGGAGCGGGGCGTTCAGCCTTTCGAATAGCTATGCCGTGGGCGATACGGCTGCTGCGTTGGAGGCGGCAGACATCGACCACGATCGATACGCGGACCTTCTGGTCCCCCGGGGCGACGGCAACGTGACGGTTCTGGTGAACGACGGAAACGGGGCCTTCCCCACCTCGTTCTCCCTTGGCGATGTGCAGGGGGCAGGCGCTTCCGTGTCTGCCGACGTCAACGCCGACGGGAAACCGGATGTAGCAGTTTTGGACCCTGACGGGAACGGACTGACCCTATTCGCCAACAACGTGGACACGCTGATCAAGCTGCCGGCGCCTCCGCTGAAGATGGAGGCCGAGGACCTGCAGGGGGATCTGGGCGGGAACGTGAATCTGACCTGGAGGCGGCCGAGGGTGGATGAGGAAACGGGCCGCATCGTTTCCTACCGGGTCTTCAGGGCATCCGCACAATCCGGACCCTACTCCGAGATCGTAAGGTTCGATACGAGTGCCGCGCAAACGAAAGACAGCACGTTCGTCTTCCGGAGTTTCATAGACAGCAGCGCCACAGTGAATCAGGCGTTCTACTATTACGCTGTCTCAGAGAATGTCGCAGAGGTCGCATCCGCGTCCTCCGACACGGCCAGCGCCTCTTCCGGGGCCCAGCCGTTCTTCGATTTCGTCTACACGGAAAACAGTCCATACCACATTCAGGACACGATCGTCACGACCGTCCGGTTGAATCCTGTGGGCCACGACGTGCAGAGCCTTTCCATCTTCATGGATTACGACAGCCTTGCGTTTACGTTACTTGACGGGGATTCCGGCACGTCAGGGCTACAACCGTTTGCCGTGGACTCCACGCTGGCCTCGAGTGCGAAGGTCCTTCAGAACGGCCTGGACAACGGGGTAGCAGGTCAGATCAACTTCGGGTTGGGCTTCCTCCCCGTGCTGGCCGATGAACCTGTCCCGATCGGTAATCTCACGTTCGTCGCCCTCAAGGACACGCTGACACAGATCCAGGTCGTGAGCGACACCGCCTCGGTCCGCCAGACCGTGCTCACTGCGAGAAGTGACGGTGCACTGATCCTGCCCTACATCCCTCCACCGAGTACGCTTATTCTGAGGAATCACAAGGTGCCCGGCAGCGTCTCCTTCCAGGGGCGCACGGACGGGCTCGATCTGGACATCCGGTTCGATCTCACGTTGACCGACTCTCTTGGGACGCCCCTGCCGGACTCCGTGGCCTACGCCCCTCCGAACGATCTGGACTTGAACGAGAATGGGGTTCAGACTATCCTTGCTCCAGATGGCGGCTTTACGCTGCTTCAGGTTGCGTCGGGATCGTATGGGTTGTTCGCGAAGACTTTTCATTACCTGAGGGCAAGGGTATCCGGGGACAGTGTCGTCGTGAACGATTCGCTTGGCGTTTCGAGCCCGGTTTCGTTTCGCTGGGTGTCGGCGGATAGCTCAATTGTGTCCACCGAGCTTCGGGCCGGGGATGCCAACGATGACAACCGTGCCGATCTGGCTGATTTCGGAATCCTTGCCGCCAACTTCGGTGCCTCTGGATTCGACGTCGGGAGCGTGGCCTGGGGTGCTGACTTCAACGGGGACGGCGTCGTTACGCTTGCGGACTTCGCCCTGCTGCAGTCCAACTTCGGAGAGCAGGGATTGGGTCCGGCTGTTCCGGCCAAACCTGTGGTCACGGGGACCCGGGTCGCCATCTCCTGGGCGCAGCCTCTGGTTGGCGAATTGAAGATTAAGGGCGCTCAGGCCACGGTGGGGTTCTCTGCGGACCTCGTCGCACCTTCTGGTGCGGGTCTGACGCGTAGCGGGATGCAGTCTGGTGATTTCCTTGTGGTCGATGGCCGACCCCTATTTCTTGTCAGAGAGATGGCCGGTGAGGGAGAGGTGAGGTTCAGGGTGGCAGCGGTGCTGTCCGGGAGGCAGGCGGGGCTGTCCGGAAATGGTCATCTGCTCTCCTTCAAGATCTCCGATCGAGCGTTCAAGGATCGCATCCGTCTCGAAAACGTACAGGTCTTGAACGCGACGGGACATGTCGCTTACGTCGCGGGTTATGAACTCCCGTTCAGGAACGCGTCCGATCTCCCGGATCGGCCGTCGTTGATGCAAAACCTGCCCAACCCGTTCAATCCGGCGACCACGATTCCGTTTAACGTGTCCGAAGTGGCCAGGGTGGAGCTGATCGTTTACAATACGCTGGGCCAGGAGGTACGCAGGCTCGTGCGGGAGGTGCTCCCACCAGGGTATCATCAAGCGACGTGGGATGGTCGCGATGAACTGGGCCGTTATGTCGCATCCGGAGTCTACCTGTACCGTGTGGCCATCGGTCGATTCGTGGACGTGAAGAAGGCTGTGCTGCTCAAATAGGCTCCAGGCTGAGTTTCGCCGGTTTCGGTTTGTAGATGTGAAGAAGACTGCTCCCCTTGACCCGGGTGCGGTCCTCCTGTTCGCCCAACACTCAGACTCACAGGTGACGCGATGCGCAACCTCCTATCGCACGCTATGCGACAGATCCCTTTTCTATTCTTCTTCCTCACTGTACTCGTATTTCAGCCCCAACCCGCCCTTTCGCTTATCCTCCAGATCCTGACCTCCGATGGCGACAGCCTGTTTTACGCCCCTCCGGGCGACACGGTAGACGTGGTTGTTGAAGTGGATTCGGAGGGCGAGGTCCTCACCGGTGTGGAACTTTTCCTCGCGTTCGATCCTGGGCTGTTCGAACCCCTGGATATATCACCGGACCCGGGCATCCAGCCCGCTGAGTCCGATGGCCTGCTTTCCGAGATCCTGGTGGATACGCTCCTGGCGCATTCCGACAGCCTCGTCATCGTTCACTACGCAGAGGCAGACCTATCGGGTGCCGTCGTGTCCGGGCCCCTGTTCACGCTCCGGCTGGTTGTGACCGCGGGTCTATCGGGCAGCTCTCAGATCGCCCTCCACAATGACCCCGGAATCCCGCGGGTCAGCGTCTACACGGTCCCGAACGTAGATGGGTTGACCTTCGAATTTGAGGGGGTCCCTCCCCTCGAGTTCAGGAATCTTCCCCCTTCTTTTCAACTCCCTGATCCGTTTCAGATGGACGAGGATTCTGTCCTTGTCCTGAACCTGCTCGATCTGGCCACGGACGCCGAGTCGGGACCCGCGGGCATCGTCTGGGATGTGACCGGGTCGGGTTCCAACGTGGATGTCACGTTTCCGGGCGCGGACTCGACCCAGGTCGTGTTCACACCGTCTCCAGATTTCAACGGGGATGTTCAGATTGCCTTCAGCGCGACGGACCCGAGTGGCATCAGCGCGACAGCAGAGGTGCCTCTCGCGGTGCAACCGGTGAACGACCCTCCGCAGATTGTGGGCGGGGTGCTGCAGGATACGATTTCGCTTTCGGGGCCGTCTGTTTCGATCAGCCTCGCCGCGGGGGGCGAGGATGTGGACGATGACCTCGGCTCGCTGGTCTGGCAGGGCCTAACGGACGGGAGCGTGAACGTGGAGATTCTGGAGGGTCCGACGGCGAGGATTTTCGCCGATCTGGACTGGGCGGGTTCGGAGACGATTCAGATCAAACTGATGGATCCCTCAGGCGCTTTTGACCAGGTTTCCATAAGCGTGATCCGGGAGGTGCCCATCCAGGCTTTGGCGGGGGACTTTGACGGGGATGGAGAGGTCGGTTTTCAGGACTTCCTCGAATTTGTTCTGAATTTCGAACGCCCCGATGCGGATCCCCAATTCGACCTGGACGGAGATGGTCGGGTGGGACTGTTCGATTTTATCGAGTTTGCCCAAAATTTCGGGAAGAAACTGACTTAGAAAACGGGTACCGGGATAGGTAGATAGGTTACAGGGATCTTACGGTTTGGGGCGACGCCTGCGTCGCCCCGGGAAATCAAAATACGGGTACCGGGTACCGCAGAAAAACCTGGATCACGGAAGAACACGCGGAGATCCACGGAAACGATCCACAATGTGTTAAACGAGAAGCAACCTTCCCCCTTTGAAAAGCATGTCCCGAGCTTGTCGAGGGAGGGGGATTGAGGGGGATTTGAATTTCGCGTAAGTGGATCGAGAAGAAAGAGACAGAGAAGAAGGGACACGGTACGCCGTGTCCAATACCACGCCGTCAGATCTGATTTCTGGCGGCGTTTTTTCGTGCCCTGTCGGTTAGAGACGCCCCGAGGAACGGGATGTCTAGAACATCGTGATCAGCTGGACCGTGACCCCTGCGCCCAGGCAGAGGATGCCCATCAGACGCAGCGCGAGGGAGCCCCTGGCGGGGTGGAGGAAGGGGAAGTGCCATAGTAGGACGGTGACTGCGTAGAGGACATAGAGCAGTCCTTTGATGAAGATGAAGTTCAGGAGGACGGGCAGCAGGAGGAAGATGAAGGCCGCGGGCAGGGTCAGGACAAGCCCGGGACGGAAGGGGAAGGCGGCGACCGCAAGCAGATGGTCGACCCAGACCGGAAACCCGGCATGTCTGTGGAAACAGACCCAGAGGAGAAGACTGAAGAGGACGAGTGGCAGACAGAATGCGCCGATGATCGACCAGAGGATGCCGAGCCCGCGGACATAGTACCAGACGGGCGTCGTGATCAACCACGCGACATACCGGGGCAGCAGCAGGACCGGGGTGAGTGCAAGAAACCAGAAGAATACGCGGCGTTTGTAAAAAAGGTCCTGAAATGTCTGGAAGACGTAGGCCGGAGTGAAGAGGGCTACAGCCGTGTCGCGGAGGAGGCGTTGGAGCTGCGCTTCAAACCGTTCGATCCGGTTGCGCCCCATCAAGTCCAGGCCGATGAGGAGGACGCCGATGAGGTCGAGGGAAACCCCGATATAGAAGATGCTCATTACGGTCATTTGGCCGGTGCAGGGCCCTGCCTAAGAAGCACCAACCGTCCTTCCTTCGATGTCTCCCGGGAAGGGCCGTCCCGTCAGCTGGAGGATTGAAGGGAACAGGTCGACGGTGCGCAGGCGATCGTTCTGGACGGGGGTGTTTATGGCCAGGGGAACGTGCATGTGCTCGCGGTATAAAGAGCCGTGCGAAGCGTGGTGATCCGGGTTTTCATATTCACACGATCTGAGGTCACAGCCCACCTTCGCACTGAGGATCAGGTCCCCCGCCCTCGGGGCCTCAAAGATCTGTGCGAGTTGGACCAGACCGTCCGGGTAGTCCGTCTCAAAGGTCAGGGCATGAGCCTGTTCGGCATCCAGCTCGGGAGAGAGGGGACCGTAGCCCAGCGGGTCCCCGGAAAGGATCTCATAGGTGTAGCGCCCTCCTCTTTCGAATATCCGAGCCTCCCCATTCTGTCCGACCACCCAGACCCCGCCGTCGTGAGCCCGACTCGCGACCAGATCGATTTCACTTCTGCAGAGAAACTCGGTCACCGGATCGGGTTTGAGCTCACGGATGTCTTCAAAACACATCCGTTCTTCCCAGCCCCGCTTCGCACGAAAATAGACGTGGCCCATTCCGTTCCCGGAGACCATGAACGCGGCGTCCGCGTCGGGGCGGAAGACCTTTGGAAAGTGGAGGGTTCGCAGGCCGAGGGAATCGAGCAGGTCGCCCGGGTCGAAATGATTTCGGGTTTCGGTGAGTCCGTGGTCGCTAACGAGCACCAGGAGCGTCTCTTCAGCCCTACCCTGGGCAGAGAGCTCTGCTGCTGCGTTCCCGACCGCGCGATCCAGCTCACGATAAGATTCCAGGACTTCGTCCGCGAAAGGATGTCTCAGGTGAGAGAATTCGTCGACGCCGGGAAAGACGACAAAGACGAAGTCCGACCTCCGACGGATGGCACTGATGAGGAGCCGCCCGGCGGCCCTGTCTACAGGTTGCCAGCGGTCTGTCCAGTGCGCGTAGAGCCAGTAGGCACTGCGGATCGCCTTCGTGGAGTTGCCCACGAACCCGACGCCTCGATTGATGGCGCTGAAAATGTTCGCGGGCCGTTCGAAACGCTCGAAGATCGTCGGGAACGGGAGTGTCAGGTCATTGTTGATGCAGTAGCTCCCCGGGCCGATATAGGAGCGGCAGCTCTTCCAGCCCCAGATGCCATATCGGGAAAACGCCTTTCTGTCGAACCAACGGATTCCAGGGAGGTTGCTCGGACCGGGGTAGGTACCGGTCAGGAAAGGAAGGTATGCGGGACCGGTGGTCGAGGGAAAGACGGTGGTCGCCCGACAGAATGAACCGGGCTCCACGATGTAACGAGAGATGTTCGGCAGTTCGCCGCGTTGCATCAGGTCGTCAAGGACGTCGGGCCGTGCCCCATCCACGAGAAAGAGAATGCAGGCCTGAAAAGGCGCGCTGGACATTCGGCTAAACCCGGGAATGCGTGGGTTGGACGGGACCTGGAGACCCTTCGCTGCGTGAAACCAGGTGACGTTTGATGACTGCGTAGGAAAGGGCACAGACGATCAGCACGATGCTGATGACGAGCAGCAGGGGAAGTATCGGAAGGGTCCCCAGCAAGGCGAACAGATAATAGCGGGGGATCCTGCCGAGGAAGACGGCCAGCATATAGCGGCTGAGTGCGTAGCCACTCGTCGGGCTGAGTACTCTAAAGATGTAGAACGGGATGAAAGGCAGCAAAGCGGCAAGGAAGACGCAGACGAACGGGGCCTTCAGGAAGTAGTAGACGGCCCCGCCGTAGACCTTGCTGTCCCGTATTTTCCTGAGTTTTTCCGCTTGAAAGGCGAAACTGATGGCCTTGTAGTCGATGAAGCAGGGGATCAACGTCCCGACAGCTGCAACGAGCGCGACAAGCTCAGGCAGGTAGAGGCGCCCGAAGAAGATCATCGCAGGCTCGTGCGGAACGGGGATAAAGGAGTTGGAGGGTGCGGAATACAGGAAGAGGTAGAACAGGTTCCTGTAATCGGGAAGGAAAAACGCTGTTGCCCCTGCGGCCAGGAGGAGCGCGCCGAGGCTCGAGAGGTAGATCCGCCATTCTTTGTTCAATCGCATCGATGACCCTCGAAGAGAGTCTAAATCTAGACCTGACGCGGAGATAAGTCAATAGAATAGTGGTTTTCAAGCCGGCTGGATCAACCGAATTGCTGGGGGATGATGCCTCCTCCCTGGGAGGGAGGACGGTAGAGCCAGCGGGCCCCGTAGAGGTCGGCCTCTGCATCGAAGACCCGCCCGTCGGCAAGCATATACTGGTTTGGCGTGGATGGCTTCTGGCCGGAGAGGAAGGCTTTGATCCGCTCGCGGTCCTCCGCGAGTTGGCGGTGCACATCTTCCCAGCTGAACCCCTCGAAAAGGGCCTCCCGCATCGCTCGGCACCGCTCCGCCTGATCCTGTTGCTCGGCCAGGTTGGTCGTCTCATCCGGGTCGTGGAGCGTGTCGAACAGGAGGGGCGGCCCGCCCTCTATCTCCACATACTTCCAATCCCGGTCCCTCACGAGCCGCATCGCGTTGTGAGGCTCGGACTCGGCGGCCCCCACGGCCCCTCTGGTCTTCACACCGTAGGCATAGTAGGCGCTGGGGGCATAGGTTCGGGGCGACTTCGCGGACTCTGGATCGGCCAGGACCCCGGCGAAATCCACCCCGTCCAGATGGTCAGGGACGGGGATGCCCGCAAGCGAACAGGTCGTGGGGTAAAGATCCATCAAGGACGTGGGATGGCCCACTCTGTGATGCCCTTCGCGAATTCCCGGACCAAAGATCAGGAGGGGGACACCGACGGAGGGCTCGAAGTGGACCACCTTGCCCCAGAGGCCGTGCAACCCGGCCATCTCCCCGTGGTCGCTCGTGTAGATGACGATCGTGTTTTCGAGCAGTCCGGCCTGCTCGAGCCCATCCATCAGCTCTCCGATGCAGTCGTCCACGAAGTCTACGCAGGCATAGTAGGCTTCGCGGGCGCGCTGGGTTTGTTCGAGAGACAAATCTCCTCCGGTTTCGCCGCCATACATCTTCCGGGCGAAGGGATCCATACGCTCCTTGAAGTCCTCCGGGAGTTCGACGCGTGGGACCTTGTCCCGGTATCGTCGGATGTAGCGTCCTGGCGCCGTGAACGGAGAATGAGGACGGGAGTATGAGGCACAGAAAAACCAGGGGACGTCCGGCTCGCGGTCCTGGTGTTCGAGGAGGAAGGCGAGGGATTCCCTCGTGACGATAACCTCCTGGAGCAGGCTTTCAGGGATTTCGGTGACTCCTGCGCCGGATGCACCCGCGTATGCCGGGAAGAGATCGATCGGGTCGGGTTGATGTCCTAATCCGTGGCGAAGGTCGCCGTAGGGCCTGAACTGGAACCCCTGCATCTGGTCGCGTCCCCCGAAGTGCATCTTCCCGACGAGACAGGTACGGTAGCCGTATGCCGCAAAATGTGCGGGCCAGGTGAGGTGTTCGGGAAAGATGGCCCAGTGATTGTTCCAGGCGCTGCAGCGATGGGCCTCTTTTGCGGTGAGCGTGCACATTCGGGAAGGGGTGCAGACAGGGGAAGCACATACGGCGGTGTCGAACTGTATGGATCGGGCGGCCAGTTCGTCGAGATGCGGAGTGTTCACGACGGAGTCGCCCGCGAAGCCCGAGATTTTGGGCGCGTGCTGGTCCGTCATGATCAGGAGGATATTCGGTCTATCAGTCATGGATCAAGTGTAATGAGGACACGAAGAGCGAAAGCTGCCAGTGCTGGAAATGGGGTGCTGGAGTAATGGAGTAATGGAGTAATGGAAGGCATCGTGAATACTGTTTGTCTTCGCTTTCCCATTACTCTAACACTCCAGTACTGCAATACTCCAGAATTACAATCTTCTATGCGGGCAGCCAGGTTTCGAAGAATCGCTGCCAGTTTCGGTACATGATATTTTTGATGTCCTCTCGGGCGTAGCCTCGCGCTTCGAGGATGTCGCCCACTTTCTGATAATCGGCTACGGTGTCGATTTCGTATGGGGCGCCCTTCTTCCCTCCCTGGCCGTCCGTATCGCCGCCGATCGCTGCGTGGCGGGCGTTGCCAGCCAACTGGCAGACGTGATCGATGTGGTCAACGAGGTCCCCAAGGGTAATCGTGTCCCTGGCGTAGACGGATCGCCGGTCCTGGATGTTGGCCCAGTCGATGCCCGGCTTGTAGAGCATATACGCATCCATGGAGGCCCCGATCACGCCGCCGCGCTCGATGATCCATTTGAGCTGCTCGTCCGGAAACTGTCTTTCCCCAGGTACCAGTGCCCTGCAGTTCTGATGGCTCGCCAGGATGGGGCCGGTAAAGATCTCCAGGGCCTGCCGGACCGACTCGTCCGAGGCGTGGGTCAGGTCCAGGATCACTCCGGCAGCGTCCATCTCGCGAAGCAGGTCTTTGGCCGGGGGAAAGAGCCCCCCGGATGTGCCGGTGGCCGTTCCGTGGGCATAGGTGCTCACACCGTAGTGCGTGAGGCTGACGACCCTCAAACCGGCTTCAACCCATTCGCCGACCTGTCCGGGCGAAAGGATTGGATCGGCCCCCTCCATTCCGATCACGAATCCGACCGGCAGGCCATCGTGTTGATCCGCTTCTGCCCAGGTCTGCATGTGCTCCCTTACGCTTCGCTTCGTCGTGAGGAGTCTTACCTCACCTTCCGCTTCAAGCACGCGGTAGTAGGCGAGCTGCCCGTGGGCGGCAGCGTAAGCCAGGTGCCCGCTCGCGTAACCCCAGAGGGTACTCCCTGGCCTCCAGATCCGCCCGCTCAGCTTCACGAGGGCGCCCGCGATCCTACCGCGGCGCATCTCCGGCAGCGAGGTCATGACTTCTGCACGATCGGAAAACATCCTGAACGCGTTGCCGGGATCGGAGGCGCGCACCTCATCGATGGGCCGGGTCAAATCCAGGTTTCCCTCGGTGGCAACGGGCGCCATCGGGTAATCGCCGTCGAAGATCAGCATCGTCGGTCCTCCTCGGTTCACCAGGGTGCCTGTTTGTCCTGCCAGCGTCGTCTCTTCAGCTCCGCTTCGTTCAGATCCGTGCCCCATCCGGGGCCGGTCGGGATCTTCATGTGCCCATCTGTGATATCTGGAGGCTGCGTCACCAGGTCGTCTTTCCACGGCACGTCGTCGATATCGATCTCCATGATGCGCACATTGGGCAGAACGGCGCTGAGGCTCGCGCTCATAAAGGTCGCAAGGTGGCTGTAGTAATTGTGGGGGGCGACGTTGAGCTGATAGACCTCGGCGAGGTCCCCGATCTTTTTGGATTGTGCAAAGCCGTTCCAGGGCACGTCCACCATGAACACATCCGCGGCGTGCCGCTCGAAGTAGGGGAGGTACTGGCCCATGTAGAAGAGGTTTTCACCGGTGCAGATCCTCGTGGATGTGGACTGCTTGATCTGAAGAACCGCCTCTGGATCGTACATGTCGAGTTCCAGCCAGAGCAGGTCATACGGCTCGAGTGCCCTCGCGATCTGCACGCAGGCTTCCGGTTTGAAGTTGAAGTTGAGGTCCAGGTTGATGTCGACATCCGGACCCGCGCCTTCCCGGAAGCTTCGGATCAGATCGACAATAGGGTCTAGCAGGTCCTTCGTGAGGATTTGATCGGTGGTCCCCGGGCCGCCTCCGAATCCGCCGAAATGGACGGAGGCGGGTTCGCCGGGGAGGACGATGTTGGTCTTCAGGGCCGTGAACCCTTTTTCCGCGACCTCTCTGCCCAGCTCGACGATATCGTCCATCGTGCGCAGGGGGGGCGTGTTCAAGATGTCCGGGTATCGGGCGCGGCTCGTCCCGCAGTGAGACCAGTAGAGCCGGATGTCGTCCCGGGTCGGACCTCCAAAGAGCTCGACCACCGATATCCCCAGGGCTTTCGCTTTGATGTCTAAAAGGGCGCATTCTATTCCAGCGATAGCCTTCGCAGCCGTACCGCCAGGGCTCTGTCGGAGCCGTCGGTAGAGGTCCCAGAATCTCATCTCGTAGGGCCTGGGGTCCTTGCCGATGAGCAGGGCCCTCACGTCCTGGACCGTGCCGGCAACCCCATACGGGTTTCTGCCGTCGCTGCACTCCCCGTAACCGGTGATGCCCTCATCCGTCTCCACTTTGACGAAGGTCCAGGGCCTCCAGCCGGCATCTACGATGAAGCTTTCGACGTTCGTGATCTTCATCTCGTACAGATCTCCTGCCTTCGCTCGAATCCCGACCGGGATCTCGAGGGGCAGACCCAAGGTAATACATTGATAAAGGGAGATCAATCCGGTCGGAGAATGGACCTGAATGCGCGGAATCCAACGGGGAATGAAAGGATTCGAAAAAAATCGGGGGCGTCCGCAGGCGTGACCGTGTGGGGAAATTCGTTCCTTCTGGACGCAAAAGCAAGGGCGCCATGGCGCGTTTTCAGGGCTGCGGAGGGAGGATAACTATATTTTTTACAAGTAAATAGCGCAGTGATTTCCCTCAGGGCCTTTGGCTGGCATAGGGGTTGCTATAACGTGGATGACTCCCTTGAGTAGGGGGAAATTCACCCGCTCGGGGTTGGCATTGCGTATCCACCCCAAGCGAAACAGAAATGGAGTAACGGATGTCGGAAGGGATCTACACATCGGGCTCGAGCTTGCTGAATCGCTCCACTCGACAAGAAGTCATCGCGAACAACCTGGCCAACAGTGATGTTCCGGGCTTCAAGCGAGACGGAATCTTCCTGAGGGAGCTGGGCGAGGCGCGGCGAAAAGGCTCGGGCGGTTATCCGGTCTGGCGCAAGAATCAGATTTCGGGTGCCTACATCGATTTCGATCAAGGCGCCTTGAGACAGACAGACAGCAAGCAGCAATTTGCGATCAGCGGACCTGGATTCTTCCAGGTGAGGACGCCCCAGGGCGATCTCTACACACGGAACGGAGAATTTTCGATCAACCGGGATGGCACCCTGGTGACCAACCTCGGTTACGAGGTCCTGGACGACAGGGGTGGACGGATTGAGCTGCAGGGATCCGATTTTACGGTGAACGAGAACGGCGAGATCTTTGAAAACGGCACGCTGAACGCGACCTTGGCGATACACGACTTCCAGAAGGATGAGGAAGGATACTACCAGGACCCGGACGGGGTCACCCGGCTGGAGCGAAGGCAGAACGGATTTTTTGTTCCCAAGCCGGGCGTGAGCAGAGCAGCGATCACCTCAGATACCAAAGTCATGCAGGGCTTCTTAGAGCAGTCTAATGCTAATCCGATTGTCCAGATGGTGGACATGATCAGTCTCTTCCGGTCTTATGAGTCCGACCAACGAGCCCTTCGGGCACAAGATGACACGCTCAGACGGGCTGTAAACGAGGTCGGCCGAGCCAGACCCTAGCTAGTGCCATCCCCCACCTCAACCGGAGGTAATGTGTAGTGTCGAGAGCGCTAAGGACTTCTGCGACAGGCATGATTGCCCAGCAACTGAACATCGACAACATCTCGAACAACCTTGCGAACGTGAATACCACGGGGTTCAAGCGAAGCAAAGCGGAGTTTCAGGATCTGCTCTATCAGACGATTCGAACTGCGGGGACTTCGGCCGCGCAGGGCGCACTCGTGCCGGTGGAGATTCAGATCGGTTACGGGACCCGCGTGGTCGCCACACAGCGGATCTTCGCGCAGGGAGATGTCACCGCGACGAATAACCCTCTGGACATCGCCATCGAGAACGAAGGCATCAACGGAGACGGGTTCTTCCAGGTGTCCCTGCCTGATGGGTCGATCGCCTTCACGCGCGACGGGGCGTTCAAGCGGTCCAACGAGGGCCAGCTGGTCACCTCCGATGGATTTACTATGGAGCCGCCGATCACGATCAGTCAGGACGCGGTAAGCATAAACATCGCGTCGGACGGAAACGTCGAGACGCTGTCGTCCGGCGAAACCGCCGCAGCCAACGTCGGCCAGATCGAGCTGGCCAAGTTCATCAACCCTGCGGGCCTTCGGAGCATCGGACGCAATCTCTACCTGGAGACCGAGGCCTCGGGCCCTCCGATATCGGGACAGCCGAACACAGAGGGTTTCGGGAGGATCTCACAGGGGTTCCTGGAACTCTCCAACGTCCAGGTCGTGGATGAACTCGTGAATATGATCATGGCGCAGCGGACGTATGAGGTGAATGCCCGAGCGATTCGGACATCGGATGAAATGATGAGAGAGACGAACAACATCGTGAGCTAATGATGGTCGCAAGAAAAAAAAGACAACTGATGCTCAAGCTGATCTACGCCGGCCTGGTCGTCCTGTGGATGCTCTGCTTGATGGTGTCGGATGGAACGGCCGAAGTGGTTGTATCGGAAACGGAGATCCACGGGGTGGTTACCGAACACGTGAGGGGTCTCCTCGATGACTTCGAAGGCGAACTCAAGATTAAGGTTCGCAGGAGGGGCAACCTGAGTGTCAAAGGAAGCGGTTCTGTAGCGCTCCAGGTTCGGCCCTCTCAAGGTCGAAGCTCGGACAGGTCGTTTCCGTTGGTCCTCGAGATCCTCCGTGGCCCCGTCATCGTCGGTGAACATCTCGTAACAGCAAATGTGCGCTACTTCGACGAAGTGGTTGTGGCAGCGCGCCCGATCGAGAGGGGCGAGCCGATCACGTCTGACACAATCGTCCTGGAAAAGCGGGAGGTGACGGCCGTTTTGGGCAGGTACACGAGGGACCCGTCCAGGGTGATCGGGTCGCAAGCCAAGTCGCGCATAGGATCGGGCAGGCCGATCGATGGACGTTTTCTTGAACCGATCCCTCTGGTCGAACGGAAGGATCTCGTGCGCATCGAGATCCGGATCGGGGCGATCACGGCCTCCACAGAGGGCGTGGCGACGGAGTCGGGTGCGGAGGGTGATCGAATCGTCGTCCAGAATCTCGCCTCCAGGAAAAAGCTGCTCGCGGAAGTCATCGCGCCGGGTGTGGTGCGGGTCGCGTATTAGGGAGACGGCCGACAGGAGAACAGGATGATCTTCAAGAGTCTGGTTCTGATGATGCTGGGATTGATGGGCACGGCGTCCAGGTCGTATGCCCAGTTTCTGTTCGGCGACCCTGAACGGCCGACGACGCTCTTCCAGGATCGTCGACCGCTTCGGGCAAGTCGTGTAGGCGATATCCTGACCGTTCTGGTCACGGAGAACACGACGGCGTCCAATACCGCGAACCTCGAGACGAACAAGGAAAATACAGTTGACATCACGAGCGCAAAGGGCTCCGGGGTGCTCAAGTTCATTCCCGGGCTCGGATTGGTGAGCGATGCCCAATCGGAGTTTACTGGAGAGGGCTCAACGACACGCCAGCAGCAGATCCAGGCCAGGGTCTCGGTGACCGTGGTGGGGATCAAGCACAACGGCGACCTCCTGGTAGAGGGAAGTCGCACGATCGAAGTGAACGGAGAGCGAGAAGTGATCCACCTCTCAGGGGCTGTAAACCCCCTGATCATTCCTGCGAACAACACGATCGAATCCTTCAGGATTGCGGATCTTCAGGTTTCATACAAGGGTAAGGGCGTTATCACCCAAAGCTCTCGTCCCGGGTTCTTCGTGCGTCTGCTAAACTGGGTTTTCTAATCGAATGGAATCTGCAATCTCAATCGTAAACGTGACAGATCGCCCAAACAAAAGTGCCGAGCGAACACTCATCGTTTTGATCCTGGCTGTGGGTCTGCTCTTACCTGGTGCAGCCCCGGGGCAGTTTATCCCAGACTTCGAGCCTCAGGTGGCTCGGCTCAAAGACGTGGCCCAGATCCAGACCCTTCGGGATCTCCAGTTGATCGGCTACGGGCTGGTCGTCGGCCTGGAAAGGAATGGGGATCAGCCTCGAGGCGCCCCGTTCATGACACAGGCCCTCGCCAACATGATGCGGACGATGGGCGTGGAAGTGGATCCATCTCAGATTCGGTCCAGGAATACGGCGGCGGTTATGGTTACGGGACAGTTGTCCCCGTTTACGCGTGTGGGGACGACGCTTGACGTGACGGTCTCATCCCTTGGTGATGCGAAAAGTTTGGAAGGCGGAATTCTGTTGATGACCCCCCTCCAGGCAAACCCGCCAAACGGACCTGTGATGGCTGTGGCGCAAGGTCCGGTCTCGATCGGCGGATTCAACATCGAAGCGGCAGGCGGAGGGGCGTTCAGG
Source organism: Candidatus Latescibacterota bacterium (assembly GCA_965248435.1). Classification (GTDB taxonomy): domain Bacteria; phylum Latescibacterota; class UBA2968; order UBA2968; genus CBDFJH01. The sequence continues at coordinate 1,572,445 of OZ252100.1, read as the reverse complement.
AAGAATCACCCGGTCGTCGGCCGGGTTCCAGGCGGGGCCATCGTGCAGCAGGAAATGGTCGCGCCAGGAGAAGTCAGCAGCGCATTGACTGTGATACTGAATGACCCAGACTACACCACATCGGCCAGACTGGCTCGCGCGATAGACATCAAGTTCGGCGACCGGCTTTCCGCGGCCCTGGATGCTGCAACGATTCGCGTGTCTGTTCCAAGGGCAAGGCGCACGACGGGTGGATTTATCGAGTTTATCGCCGAATTGGAAGGGGTTACGGTCATCCCAGACGTCAATGCAAGGATCGTCGTCAACGAACGGACGGGGACGATCGTGGCGGGCGAGCACGTCGCCATCGCGGAAGTTGCGATTTCCCACGGCAGTTTGAGCATATCGATCGGCCCTCAAGAAACGCTGGAGGCCGGTGTGCCGGGGGGACCGCAGGCCCAGCTTCAGTTGGGTGGTGGGGTGGAGGTGGAGGAGGAGAAGCCGCGGCTGCTGGCTCTGCCGCCCGCGTCCAGCGTGAGCGACGTGGCGAAGGCACTGAATGCGTTGAAGGTGACGCCGAGGGACATCATCGCCATCTTCCAGGCCTTGAAGCAGGCGGGGGCATTGAAAGCGGAATTGATCATCCTTTGAGCCGGAGCACGGTATGTCTGATTTGAGTGCAAGCACTTCTGTCCCTAAAGATTTCACGCCCTTGAAGCGCCCTGCCCGGGGGCCGATTGCGTTGAAGCACGGCCAGGGAAATCAGCTGACGAAGGGTGCACACCGGTCTGATGAGGCGGACAAGCTCTGGAAGGCCGCCCAGGATTTTGAATCGGTGTTCATGTTTCAGGTCCTGAAGCAGATGCGAAGTACGGTTCACACCGAAGGATTGATGCACGGCGGCGCTGGAGAGGAGATCTTTACCGGATTGCTGGATGAGGAGCTTGCCAAGCACATGGCGGGGCATGGTGGAGCAGGGATCGCGAAAATGATGTTCAGCCAGCTGAGCCGTCGGTTCGGGATCAAGGAGGCGGGCGAAGGGGAGTCGACACTTCCAGACGTCTCCGAGGCGGCAGGCAGGTTGCGGAGAGAATTACGCAAGGCACAAATGGGAATGAAAGCCGTAGACGCTGCGGCCTCGATGAAGGGCCCTTAAGCGAGAGGAGTAGCAAGTGGACGAGTTGATCAGCAGTTTGGTCGGGGTTATCGAAAAGGAAGTCGAAAATTTTCAGCGCCTTCTGGAGACTTTGGGACGAGAGCAGAGCGCGCTCGTCCGCCACGAGATCGGCGAACTGGAGGCCGCGATAGGAGATCAGCAGGGGCTGGCCGAAGAAGCGGCGGCGCTCGAGCAGGAACGCATTCGCATCACCCAGCAACTCTCGTCCTCGCTGAAAGAGGATGAAGGCAGTCTGACCATGGCACGACTGATCGATCGGCTTCAGGAACCCCAAGCTGAGTGTCTGAGAGAGATGCGAGAGACGCTGATCGACCTTCAGGACAAAATTCAAAATGCGAACCGGCGAAACGGGCTCTTGATCAAGCAGTCTATGAAATATGTCGACAAGAGTATCCAGATTTTGTCGGGCGGTGATCCTTCCAACCGTGTCTACGAACAGTCCGGGAAGATCGACAATCACGCCCGGCCGGTTCAGGGTGTGGTGAATCAGGTCATTTAGTTTCTATTCAGGAGTTTGGCGCTGGAAGGTCCGGGTAGAGGAGGCCCACTCCATCCTCGGTCCGGTTTTCAGCGCCACCATTCGAAACCGTTTAAAGAGGTAGCCAGTGCCGAGCATCGGCTCCATCTTTGAAATCGCGAGGACCGCACTCCGGGCGCAGCAGATCGCGCTGAACGTTACGGGCGATAACATCGCCAACGTCAACACACCGGGGTATTCGCGTAAGACGCCGAATTTGAAGACCGGCCTCACCGTGGCCGGATTTGGCACGGGCGTGAAGGTGGAGTCACTCACCCGCGCAAGAGATCTCCTGCTGGACGGGCAGTTCCGGTTCGAGGGCCATTCGCTCGGGAACCTGGAGGTCCTGGAGCGCGCGATGCGGTCGATCGAGGCGATTTTTACGGAGTTGGCCGGAGGCGGGGCAAGCGAACCGGGTGCCGTGTTCAACCAGGCATCAGGCGCGGCGCTCAGCGGGGCCTTCAGCCGCTTCTTCAACTCGTTCCAGGACCTGGCCAACAATCCGGAGAGTCAGACGGCGCGCGCGGTGGTCAGGGAGGAGGCCAGCTTTCTCGTGGACCAGTTTCAACGGATGCACGATCAGCTATCGGTCCTGAGATTCGACATGGAGGCCGAAGTCAAACAGACCCTCCTGGAGACCAACCGGATTATCAGGCAGCTTGCCACATTGAATACAAAGATTATTACTAATAAGAAGGATCCGACGGACGTGGCCGGCAGCCTGGAAGATGAGCGCGATCGGCTGCTGGACGACCTCTCCAAGCTGCTCAAGATCAACATCCGTGAACAGGTGGACGGCACGGTGGCGGTTTCCGCGGCCCCCGGCATCCTGCTCGTGGACGCAGCGGTCTTTAACGAACTGACGACGCGGCCGGTGTCCCGGAACAATGCCATTGTTTCGGATGTGGCGCTCGCGATCGACGGAAAGGCGGTCGACCCGGTTTCGGGCAAGCTCGGGGGGCTCTTGCAGGCGCGAGACGAAAAGATCATCAGCGCTCAGGAAAACCTGGACATTGTCGCAGAGACGCTGGTTGGCAGGGTGAATTTGATCCACTCCGCAGGTTTCGGGCTGGACGGCTCGTCCGGTACGAACTTCTTCATCGCGACACAGGACTCCGCCCGTGAGATCGCCATCTCTCAAGAGGTACTCGGCGACCTGAACAAGATCGCGGCATCGTCCACGGCCGTCGGAAACGGAGACGGCGCGAATGCGCTCACCCTTTCGGGCCTGGCCTCGGAAAAGGTGCTGGGCGGCGGGACCCGGACGATCGAGGAGTTCTACGCTGATCTGGTCGGACAGATAGGCGCCGACGCGAAAGAGGTGTTTACGAACGCGGAGACACAGCGGCTCGTCGTGGAGCAGGTGGAGATCCGGAGGGAAAACGTAAGGGGAGTCTCTCTCAATGAAGAGGCGACAAATCTGATCCTCTTTCAGCGTGCGTTCCAGGCCGCGGCCAGGATCGTCACCATCGTCGATGAGATGATGCAATCGCTTCTCAATATCTGAAAAAGCCGTGTGAACAAAGGGCTGATTGCCAATTTGATCTTGATATAACTCCATATAGTTCTTATAGTTTGCAAAATAGAGGTGGCACGAGATGCGCATTTCGGATGCAGTTGTAACCAACACGATTTCAAACAACCTCAGACGCTCTTTTTCGAGGATTACGAGGTTTCAGAAGGACCTGTCCACCGGGACCCGGATCCACGACGCGTCGGACGACCCCAGCAGCGCGTCGCGGGCCCTGCAGCTGCGCTCGGACATCCGAAAAAACGAACAGTTCCAGCGCAATATCGAATCTGGCATCGGGTTCATGAATTTCGTGGATTCCACGATGGACGACCTCGTGAACACGCTTATAAGGGTCCGCGGCCTTGCAATCCAGGGCTCGAGCGACACCGTGAACCCGTCTGACCGGAAGATCATCGCGAGGGAAGTGAACGAACTGCTCGAACACGTGATCGGCGTGGGTCAGGCCAAGTTCCGCGGGCGATTCGTCTTCGCCGGGACGGAAACGCTGGAAAGGCCGTATTCGGAAGTCAGGGACGCCGACGGAAATGTCCTCTCGGTCGGGAACACGCTACGACGAAGCCTGCGGTTGGAGAGCAGCACGACGGCCGTGGGCACACTCCTGTCGCTGACCACGCCACCGTCCGGCACAGTTACGATCGGCGACCAGACCGTGGATATCGACCTGGGGACCGATTCCCTAAATGACATCAAGGCGAAGATCGAGGCGGCCGCGCCAACCGGTGTGAGTGTCGATATCGAGGAGAGTGTTTCTGACGGGCAGTCGATTTTCCGGCTGCGGATCGACGGGACGACGACCGCTGTCGATGCCAACAACGTGCTCAGCACCCTTCAGATCGACAACGTAGATACGACGGGAGCCATTTTACGCGAGGTCGACGAAGGTTTCCGCATTCAGATCAACGTCGAAGGGCGGGACCTCTTCGAGGGCGCCCAGAACGTGTTCTCGGCCTTCCTCAACCTTCGGGCGGTGCGCAGGTTGGTCGACCGCTTGAGGCCGGGGGGGCTGCTCGTTCTGACGGTCACGTTCTACACGAACGAAGAGGGCCCTTTCCACTTGAACTGCGATCGATACACGAATGAGTCGTTCTATAATATTGTAAAGGGCCTCGGGATGACGGAGCTTTCGCCCTACAGCCCCAGGGTCTTCCAAAAAGGGGACAGAGAGGGTGCCGTGTCCTCCGTTCCGGCTCCGGATCGAGGGGCCAGGCATCGCGCCTTTCTCGAAACGTGGCAGGGACCGATCCGTTTGAATCTGGGCTGTGGAGAAGACAGACGGGATGGGTTCATCAACGTAGATGCCCACGTACCGACAGCCGATCTGCAGATGGATGTTTTCAATCTCGAGCTGGGCGACGCCACGGTCGATGAGATCTTTTCCTCGCATATGCTGGAGCATCTCGGAAAGTTCGAGGTCCCTTCGGCCCTAAAGGAATGGCACAGGGTACTCAAGCCCGAGGGTGTGTTACGCCTCAACCTGCCCGACCTGGAATGGGTGACGGAACAGTGGTTGAACACTCCGGAAAAGGCGAGATGGGGCTGGCGCCTGGATACCCTTTACGGGCTCCAAACACATCCAGGCGAGTTTCACAAGACAGGGTTTACGGCGGATCGGATCGAGGCGCTGCTCCGGGAGGTCGGATTTCCTAGGGTGAAGACGTCGTATGTCTGGTCGCACGGGATGAAGTGTCTCTGGGTAGAGGCCTTCCGCGCTCAGGCCGTCGCCGAGTCTGATCAGGGATATCCGCTTCCGTCCGCCTACTTCAAGGAACAGTTTCCAACGGATTTTTCCACGATCGCGCCCTACCGGCCCGAAGAGTGTGAAGCCGTCCTCAGGGGAGAAAACTGGGAGATCGGATGGGTGGGCTTCGAGCGGCTGCCGAACGGCGGCGCAGAATTCGCTGTCGTTGCCGGCGTTCAGGCCGCCGGTCGGGAGATGCTCTTACAGGGGCTTCAGATTTTCTGGAATGAAGGGAAGAAACAGAATCGTGTGTTGATTTTTCCCGAATACCTTCAGGGAACGGACGAGGCGTCCAGGCAGCGGCTCGGAAACGCGGTTGGGCGGGCCCTGGAGACGAAGCTGGCGGACCCTGCTTCGCAGAATGGCTCACTCACGATCGCCCGATTCGAACCGGATGGAAGCGTCTCCCTGAATGGGGCCGAGGCCCAGCCGGGGGGGCCGGTCGATCTCCCAACGTCTCTGCTGTTGGCAAAGCGTTATCTGCTGGCGCAGCGATTTGCGGACGGGGCGGAGGTCCTGCACTTCGACTGCAAATCGGGATATGGTGCGAAATTGACCGCGCGGGTGGCCGAAAGGGTGGAGGCTGTGGGAGGATCGGTGGCGGACATCGCCCTTGCAGCGGTGCTACGGTGACGCGAAGATCGCGTGGCAGGTCGCGGATCCAACGCAGTCCGAGCCGGAATTCGGGGCTTACGACGTCGTGACTTGGATGGACGGCACGGAAGTTCTGAAGGAATCTGAATTCGAGAGCCGACTGGAACAGATCCGGAGCGGACTCAAACCTGGCGGAGTGGCCCTGCTGTCCGTTCCGAACGGGATGGGCAACGGTGGGGGTGTCGAGGCGGTGAAGGCATCGGTCTGTTCTGTCTTCCCCGAAACGACGGTCCTCGGGCAAAGGCCCTGGGCGCCCGAGACGGAGTTTCCTGGCCAGTGTATCATTTCATCCAGGGTCGAGCCTGACGACGCGGCCACCATCTTCGTTTGTCGAAACAGAGTGACGCATACGATCCGGGACGCGGGAGGACCGCCGCGGGCGAGTGTGGTGATTGCCCTCTACAACGGGGCTGCTTACACGGAGGCCTGCCTCGAAACCCTCAAAGTGACGACAGAGGTGAGGCACGAACTCGTCCTGGTGGACAACGGGTCTACAGACGGAACGGGCGAACTGCTGGCCGGGATGGAGCCCGAAGCCAGCGTGATTCGAAACGGCGAGAATTTGGGGTTCGCCAGGGCCAACAATCTGGGTGCCAGAGCGGCGAAAGGGGAGTTCCTGCTGTTCTTGAACAACGATACGCTGCCGCATTCGGGCTGGTTGGAAGCGATGATCGATGAGGCGGACTCTGATCCTCGGGTGGGCGTCGTGGGTGCAAAGCTGCTCTATCCAGATGACCAGCGGATCCAGCACGCCGGGATCGAGATGATCGATGGCACCCCCGATCACGTTTTCCGAAACGCGGGCGCGGCGGATCCTGGCGTGAACGAGGCGCGAGACCTGGACATGGTCACCGGCGCCTGTCTGCTGATTCGAAGAGACCTGTTCGAGCGTCTTGGCGGGTTTGACGAGGGCTACGTGAACGGCGTCGAGGACGTGGATCTCTGTTTGAGGGCGCGTGACCTTGGATACAAAGTGAGATATTGTCCCGGCGCGGTCCTGGAGCATCACGAGGGAAAAACAGAGGGTCGGTACGAGCACGTGGAGCCGAATCTGGTTCGATTCGCGGAGCGGTGGGAGGGGAGGTTCGATAGAGACGGGAGATTCATCCCCAGGGTGACGCGCGAGGTGGGCGCGGCGCCGGATTCAGGTGTTCCTGCCTCCACTCCGCCAGAAGACGAACAGGAAGTGCTGCGGGGCTGCTGGGAGGGTACACAGTTCGTCACGCACAGCCTGTCACTCGTTAACATGTCGCTGACATCGGAGTTGATTCGCTCTGATGAATGTGAACTGAAGTTGATTCCGTTCGAACCGGCGACCTTTGGACCTGAGGTCGACCCGAAGCGATACGGGCCGATCGCCGAGAGAATGTCCGCCGATCTGACGGGTCCGGCCCAGTTCCACGTGCGCCACCGATGGCCGCCGGACTTCAATCCGCCGCCGGAGGGGCACTGGGTGATGATGCAGCCCTGGGAGTTCGGCCGGATTCCGCTGTCCTGGGTCAAACCGATTCAAGACGGCGTTGACGAGGTCTGGGCCTACACCCATTCCGTCAAACGATGTTACGTAGAGAGCGGGATCGATCCAGAGCGAGTTCACGTCGTCCCACTCGGCGTGGATCCGGATCTCTTTCACCCGGACGTCCCTCCGATCCCGCTGGAGACCCAAAAGCGGTTCAAGTTTCTGTTCGTTGGCGGAACGATCTACCGGAAGGGTATCGATGTGCTGTTGAACGCCTTCTGGAAGGCCTTCCGACGCTCGGACGACGTCTGCCTGGTGATCAAGGGCATGGGCGACGACAGCTTTTACAAGGGTCAAACTGCAGGCGATACGATACGCCGGCTGCAGGCCGACCCGAACGGCCCGGAAATTCATTATCTGACCTCCGAACTGAACGGCGCCGAAATCGCCGGCCTCTACACTGCATGTGATGCCCTTGTGCATCCCTATCGAGGAGAGGGGTTCGGACTGGGGGTTGCCGAGGCGATGGCGTGCGGCCTTCCCGTAATCGTCACACGTGGGGGTGCCTGCGACGATTTCTGTTCTGAGGAGCGCGCCTATTTTGTTCCGGCCGTCGAAAAGGAAGTCGCCTTTCCCGAGGAAACGGCTGGACCGTCGTGGATTCTCGAGCCAGATGGTGATGCGCTGTCTCAGACCATGAGGCGGGTGATTTCGGAACAGGAAGAGGCACGAGAGAAGGGACGTGTCGCAAGCGCTTTTGTGCGCGAGCATTTGACCTGGAAGAAGTCGTCGGAGCGGGCGCTGGAGCGCCTCAGGGCGATCCGGAAAAACGCAGTCCGACGGTCGGAAACGAAGCTTGAGATCCGGTCCGAAGGCCTCGGTGAGGACGTGCCCATGTCTGAGGGAAGCGCCAACGGGAACGGCCAGAAGCCCGAAGTGAATCTACTGCTCGTTCGCACAGAAATCGGCGACCCAGAACGCGTGAACGCCTCCCTGCAGCGGTTTTCCGGGGCGGCGTTTCGTCTCCTTGAGGTCGAAGGGAACGAAGCGGGGGGACCTGCGTTGCTGAACGCGAAACTCGGGGATCTTCGGGCGAGTTACGTCGTGGTTCTGCGCGACGACGTCGCGGTGACAAGAGACTGGCTGACGCAACTGGTCGCTCATATGGAGTGCGATTCGGAAATCGCACTCGTCGCCCCGAGGCTGCCGTTCGGGTCAGAGGTCCAGAGGGTGAAGGCAGGATATAAGAGCCAAGAGAAAGAGATGCAGAAGTTCGCACGGCGACTCTATCTGAGGGAAAGGGGCCTTCGGGATGATGCGGACTGCGTGGACACGGCCTGTTTTCTGATTCGGGTAGAGGTCCTCAAGGCGCTTGGCGGTTTCGACGCCAGCTTCCAGACCGGGGCGTTTCTGCAGGACTTTTGTCGTCGTTGTCGACAGAAAGGATATCGGACCGTGATTGCCAGAGACACGTTCGTAGACTGTCCGGAGGAGACTCCGGGTGAGAAGGAGGGCCACGAGCAGCAGGCCGTGACGCTGTTGGAGACCGGAGACCTGCACCGGGCCGCGGGGGAGTCGGATTCTGCCATCGCCTGCTATCGACGCGCTCTGGAGGCAAAGGAGGACTATCTCGAGGCCTCGCTCGTCCTGGCGGCTGCCCTGCTCGAAGAGGAGCAGATCGGGGACGCAACGGAGGTCTTGCAAACGCTCGATGCTCGCCATCCCGGTTCTTCCCGGATCAAGAACTATCTGGCACGCTGTTTCTACAAGGGCGGGGAGATCGAGAAAGCTCGCGGCCTGTTCGAAGAGGCGATTCAATTGGATCCTGAATTCGCCGAAGCCTTAAGCAACCTGGGTGTCCTTCTCTGGGAGTCCGGGCGCTCGACAAGGCTCTGGAGGTGTTGAATCGAGCTGCGGAAATCGGCCCTGAGGACCCGAACATCATTTACAACGTCGCGATGGTCTATGCCCAGCTGGATGAGCCAAAGCGGTCGATGGACCTCCTCCGGAGCTATCTGGTCTCCGTGCCGGAAGATCTGCACGCGCACGTTTATCTCGCCGTGCTGCTCCTGGAGAACAAAGCGGAGCACGAAGGGCTGGCCGCGCTCGAGTATGTCCTCGAGAGGGATCCAGATCACGCAGAGGCACAAAGGGTGGTCGACCAACTGAAGGATATCGTGAGCGATGAGGCGTCCGACGATACCGCGGGTGAGGTCCAGTGACTGTGTCAAACGGGAACCGCGTCAAAGGCGAGAAGGTGAGCCTGTGTCCGTTCGAGGGCCCGTTCTGGGATGTGGGCCTTAGATGGTACAACGACCCCGAGATTGCCGCTTTGACTTCCGACGATCCGAGCCCCCTTACTGAGGCTCAATTCAGGGAGATGATCGAGTCTGATTTGAACAGTCCGCAGTCTGAGGTGTTTGGCCTTCTGGATGCGGATGGGAATCCGATCGGGGTCGGGATGCTCAGAAACATCGATCCCATTCACAGAGGATGCGATCTCCATATCACGATCGGAGAAAAGACCTGCTGGAACCGCGGTTTTGGAAGAGAAGCCATTGGCCTGATGACGGAGTATGCGTTCAAGAGCGCGGGAATGCACAGGGTGATTTCAGCCCCGTTCCGATCGAATACCCGTATGGTTCGCTGTCTCGAGAAGGTGGGCTTCGAGAAGGAGGGTGTATTAAGAGACGCCCTCTGGGTGGTGGACAGGTTCATCGACGTCGCGGTTATGGCTATGATCAATCCTGAAGAAAAGGTAGAGGAGTAGACAACTGTCGAGATGAAACAGAAAAATCACTCCCAGAGACAGAAAAAGACTCGCCAGCGTATGACGGACGAGACTGAACAGCCCACGATTTCGGTGTGCATGATCGCCAGGGACGAGGAAAAATTCCTGGAGACGTGCCTCGAGTCCGTTCGGGGCCTGGCCGATGAGGTCATCGTCGGCGACACCGGATCGTCAGACGGCACGAAGGCTGTCGCCAGAAAGGCTGGGGCGCGTGTTCTGGACGTTCCGTGGGACGGAGATTTTTCCAAGGCGCGAAACACCACGTTGGGAGAAGCAAAAGGGGATTGGATCTTTGTCATCGACTGCGACGAAACACTGACCGGAAAGGACCGGGCGCGGATTCGAGATGCAGCCGTAAACAGTGATGCCGCGGGACTTCGAATGACGACGCGAAACTACGCCGAGGCGCCGAACCGGGTCGGGTGGCAGGCCTGCAAGGGTGATTATGCCGAAGAGAAGAGACACCCTGGCTGGTACCCGACGACGAAGGTCAGGCTGTTTCGGAACGACCCGCGAATCCGGTTTCAGGGGAGGGTGCACGAACTCGTCGAGGGAAGCATCGAAGCGATCGGTGGACAGATCGAGGACTGTTCCGTTCCGATTCATCACTACGGAGCGGCCGAGAAGGAGCGATCGCCAGGCATGTATGCGGCGGCGGCACGACAAAAGGCGGAGGAAGCGCCGGATGATCCCCAGGCCTATTACGAGCTCGCGCTGGCGCTGCGCGATTCGTGTGACTTCGAGGGTGCGCGGACGGCAATCGACCGGTGCGCGACGCTGCTGGAGGCGCGGCCTGGTTCGTCCGGACCCTATCTGAAGGGCGAGTTTGTCTATCTGGTTCAGGGAGAAATCCTGGGAAAGCTGGGCGATCGTGAAACCGAAGAGGCGGCCTATCATAGGGCTTTGGAGCAGAACCCTGCCTGCTATGAGGCGATGAACAATTTAGGGACACTTAAGCAGCGGAGCAGGGATCTGGAAGCTGCCGAAGGATACTACCAGCGCGCACACGATCTCGCGCCGGGAGAGCAGACGATTCGAGAGAACCTGTCGCGGGTCAAACGGCTCGGGACCGGAGCGGAAAAGGTCCGGGATTCGGGCGGCCAGAAAGAGAGGCTGACCCTCTGCATGATCGCGCGCAACGAAGCGCATCGGCTGGGGAACTGTCTGGAGAGCGTGAAGGGACTCGTTGACGAGATCGTTGTCGTGGATACAGGCTCCAGCGACGGGACGGAGGAGGTCGCACGGAGATACGGGGCAAAGATCGGGCATTTCGAATGGTGCGACGATTGGTCGGCCGCACGGAACGTTTCGCTCCCACTGGCCACCGGAGACTGGATCCTCTGGCTGGATGCGGATGACCTGTTGCCTGCGGAGGCCCATCAGAAAATCCGTGCTTTGATGAAAAAGGGCAGGGACAAGGCCTATTATTTCGTGCTGGACAGCCGAGGGTATGAGCCTATCAGCTGCCTGCAGCTGCGTCTGTTTCCGAACCTGCCCGGTGTCGCTTTTACGATGCCCGTTCACGAACAGGTGACGCCCTCCCTTTCCAGGTTGAACATCAAGTGTGAGGCGACTGACATCCAGGTCGTACATACCGGTTACACGACGCCGGAGGTCGTCAGGGAGAAGCAGGAGCGCTACCTCAGGATCATGGAGAACTGGGTCGAATCACACCCCGACGACTATATCGTGCGATCGCACGTGGCGATGACGTATTACATATGGGGGGACTTCGATCGGGCGATCGCAGGTTATGAGCGGATCCTGAGCGATGGGAAATGTCACGAGGACCGAAACCTGGTGATCGAGACGACAGCCTATCTCTTCCTGGGGCGGTGCTGGATGAGAAAAATGGAGTACGGCAAGGCGCTTCCCCACCTGCTGAAGGCCCAGACTCTGGATGACGAGTATGCGACGACGAATCTGACCCTCGGCGAATGCCACACGCAGATGGGTGAAACGGAGAAGGCGCTCGAGGCGCTGGGCCGGGCACAGGCGTTCGAGGACCAGGTCACTTTTGCTTCAAAAGATCCTCGGGCCGTGAAGTACTCGATCCGATTTTTCACAGGTCAGAACCTTGTAATAAAAGGGCGGCTCCACGAGGCTGCAGAGGCGTATCGAGAGGCATCCGAGATCGATACCGTTCGAAGCGGCGCACTCGGCGCCCTGTCCACGGTCTACAGGAAGATGGGTTTACGGGAAAAAGCGATACAGGCATTGGAGGAGGCGCTTCAGCGCGACCCCGACGACCCGAAACACCGGTTCAACCGGGGCACGTTTTACCTTGAAGACGGTGATGAAACGACGGCTGAACGTTGGTTTCACGAGGCACTGGAAGCCGATCCCGACATGCCGGAACCTTATCTGAACCTCGGATTCATTGCAAAACGTCGGAGGAACCTGGATGCAGCCGAGGAGTTTTACGGGAAGGCGGATGAACGGAGCGAGGCCTCTTACGAACCCCAGGCCAATCTGGGACATCTGTTTCTAGATCAGGGGCGCTATGAAGAAGCCTCTGAGATGTTCGCCCGGGTTCGGGAAAAGAAGCGAGGGCTGCTGGACGTGGACTTGGGGCAGTGCGTGGCGGACCTGGCGTCTGGCAGGCTCGAAAGGGTGCAGAACCTCGTGAGCGAAGTCGTGGGGTCAGTATATGGAGAGGCCCTGGATGTAGATCTGCCCTCACACCTAGAATCTGGAGAGATGGCCCAGCTGCTCGGAGAAGCGGGACGGATGCTGATTCAGAAGCAGCATCTGATGTGTTCCAGACTGGCGTTCGAGGCGGCGTATTTGCTTGATGGGGATTCTGTCGCGATCTCTCTGCAACTCGGGGAAGTCTATCAGTCGATCGGCGAGGCGGGCAAGGCCGTGTCGATCTATGAAAATCTCATCCAGAGGTTTCCCACAGACCCCGAATTCTTTCGCAGGCTTGGGGCGTGTTACGAAAAGATGGGCGTTCCGGAGGCGGCGCGCCTGTGTTCTGAACAGGTCACAGTGCTTGACGGTGGCCTCCACGACAGCAAGATATAAGGGAGGATTTTCGAGACATGAAGCTCCTGCTGGCTTGCGTGAATACGAACCTCTCATTGGTCGGTTACGATTGGGACAAGGGCGAGATTTTTTGGACCTGCCCGCAGAAACTGATCCGGGTATGCGGGGCGGGTTATCACGGAAACGACCTCCTGCTTTCGGGAGACAGTTTTGTCACCCGTGTGATGCCTGACCGATACGTACGGACTGAACTCAAGGGCAGACACGAGGCGCTTGCGCACAGTGTCCACGTGATCGACGAGCTGTCCGTGGGGGTGGTCGATACCGGCAACTCCCGAGTGGTTGTTCTCAACAGGAACGGGGAAATCGAAAAAACCTACGAGCCGATTCGGTCCTGGGGAGACGGCCTTCAAGATGCGATTCACTTGAACGATTTCGCCGTGACGCCTCACGGTATTCTGGGCTCCTGTTTCGACTACCGGCCCTGGCGGGAGGCGAGGGAGCAGACATCCTGGGAGGACTGGTGCAGCGGGGGATACGGGCTCGTGCTGAACGTGACTGGGAGTGAAGGCCACGGCGAAGGGAGGGTCGTCGGCTGCGGCTTCAATCACCCCCATTCCCTCAAGTACATCGAGCCTGACCTCTACCTCTGCTCTTCGGCCACTGGAATTTTTCACGTCTGCGAATTCAACGGGGACAGTCTACTGAGGGAGAAAGCCCAATATCGGGTGACTGAGGACCATTTCCTGAGGGGGGCCTGCCACGCAGACGGGGGTTGGTACCTGGGCGGGAGTTCGACGCGGCACGGTGAAGTCCTTTCGGACACGATGGAGATCTACTTCCTTGAAGAGGCGTCGGGGCGGGTCGAGAAGCGGATCATCGAGGGTGGCGGGGAGATTTACGACATTCTGCCCTGGAGGGAGGAGATTCTGGAACCTATCGTAGAGAGGCATTTTTCGAGCGTACTGCCGTATAGTTGAATTCGTTTTCTTGTTCAGGACAGGGGGAGCCGAGCATTCGGCTCCCCTTTCTTTTTGTTCGTGCCGACAACGCGGGATGCCGCTAATTGTAAAACCGTTTGCGCGTTCTGGGTCCAGACCTTATCGTTTGGTCGAAAGCCGGCAGTTGATTCGGAAGCTGTTTCCTGGAGGTATGAATCGTGTCAGTAGATACAGACAAGACCTTCGCCGTTCCGGAGGGTGTAGAGCTGGAGATGGTGTGGATCGAACCGGGGACCTTTATGATGGGGTCCCCAGAGTCTGAGGCTGGAAGGTGGGACGACGAGGGTCCACAACACGAGGTCACGATCACGCGAGGGTTTTACCTGGGAAAGTACACGGTTACGCGGGCGGTCTGGGCGGCGTTAATGAGTTCTCGGCCCTGGGAAAATCAGGAGTATGTCCTTGAAAACCCTGCTCATCCCGCGGTCTTCGTATCCTGGGAAGATGCGCAGGCGTTCGTGGAGCGGTTGAACGTCGATGAGGGGGCGGCGCCCTACAGGCTGCCCACAGAGGCAGAATGGGAGTATGCCTGCCGGGCAGGTACGACCACGCCCTGGTCATTCGGGGAGGAAGAGGGTGATGCGGGTGATTATGCGTGGTATCGAGGCAATGCGTGGGAGGCAGGTGAGCGGTATGCTCACCCGGTCGGGACCAAGTCCCCCAACCCGCTCGGAATCCACGACATGCACGGGAATGTCTGGGAGTGGGTGTTGGATTTGCACGGTGATTATCCCGCCGAACCTCAGACCGATCCCCAGGGTCCGGAAAAGGGAACGATTCGCGTGCTAAGGGGAAGTGGATTCTCGAGCCTGAGCAGGGCCGTTCGGTCGGCTTTCAGGTACGGCTATGCGCCCGGCCGACGCTTTCACTGCATCGGTTTCAGACTGCTGAGAGAGGGGCCGTAACGTAGAAGTGATTCGTGGTTAGAATGCGACGCCGTCAGATCTGGTTTCTGGCGGCGTTTTTTCGTGCCCGGTCGGGGAGACGCCCCACCGGGGCGTCTCTACGCAGATTATTTTGGCAGTCGGCAGTTCCATCGCGGGGTGGGAAAAATTTTCACGAGCCTGGTCTCGCGAGTGGGTTATTCCCGATTCTCCGGGAAAAATCGAGATCGGATACTAGATATAAGTACCAGTTAAATATGTGTTTATGCGCAGGAAGGCGCTCGAGCACCTCTGCGTGGCATATTCGTTGCTCCTTTCCATACCGGAGCCACTCCATCCGGATTGATAAGGATATCGCACCGGGCAAACGTGGCGGAAACCCATTCAAGGAGGAACCTCGATGCCACTTCGTGTAAACAACAATATCACCGCACTCACCGCGCGCCGGGCCCTGGGCGTGAACAGCCGAACGCTGGCGACTCGAATCGAGCGCCTGGCGTCCGGGCTTCGCATCAACCGCGCGGCAGACGACGCCGCCGGGCTGGCGATCAGCGAGGGAATGCGGGCCGAGATCGGCGGGTTGACCCAGGCGGTCAGGAATGCGGAGCAGGCGACCAACCTCTCCCAGACCGCTGAGGGGGCGCTCAACCAGACGAGTGCGATGATGATCCGGATGCGGGAGCTCGCGGTTCAAGCCGCTTCCTCGACCGTGAACGACAGCAATCGGTCCAATCTTCAGGCCGAATATTTGCAGCTTATGGCCGAGATCGACCGGGTCGCGCTCTCGACCTCCTATAACAACACGGTTCTACTGACCGGGTTCGGGAACACGGTCGACCGAGATGCGTCCACAGCCATCACGCAGAGTGCGACGACGGGCGTGCAGGATGTGACGCTGTCCGGTTCGATCAGCGGGACCTACAGGTTCATAGACGCGGACCCCACAGACAATCAGATCACGTTGGGAAACGGCATCACGACCCAGACGATCGATATCGGGACGATTCTGGATTCGGGAGGGGTCGTGGCCACAGGCACGACCGCCGTGGCGAATTTCGACCGGGTGGGCCTCCTTTTGACGCTCGACGATCGGTACACGGATGGGGACCTGGACGGGGCGACGCTCGTGGTTGGGGGGGGACAGGGGGTTCTTTCCAGGTGGGACCGGACAACAAGGTCGTGGATCGTATCGAATTCGGCCTGGATGATATGCGCGCAAGCGGCAAGGAGCTGAATTTGACTGTAACGTCCATCTCGACCCTGACGAGCGCCCGGGAGTCGATTCCCTTCCTGGATCTGGCGATCTCCAGGGTGGCGTCTGAGCGTGCGGACATCGGGGCCATCCAGAACCGGCTCGCCTTTACCGTGGCGTCCGCCAACAACGCAATTGAGAATATCCAGGCCTCTGAGTCATCGATCCGCGACGCGGACGTGGCGAAGGAGGTCTCTGAATTCACCCGGGCACAGATCCTGACTCAGGCCGCCACGGCGGTGCTGGCACAGGCCAACGCGATCCCGCAGACGGCATTGTCACTGCTGCAGTAGGCGATCGCGATCTTTGGAGGTGAGTCGATGGACCCAGGTCAAAACGGCACCGGAACGCAGGGATCCGGGACTGAGAGGAAGCGCGATCTCAAGGAAATCCTCCTTGCAGGATACCGGAATGTGAGGCGGGGCCCCCGTGGCAGGTATCAAGGCAAAGATTCGAGCTCAGCGGGTAAAAAAGGGCTCAAGCAGATCTTGAATCGGGCGATATAGTTTATACAACGTTATACGAAGTCTTAATAAGTTATTCAGAATGGTAACGCATCCTGTTGGAAGCCAGGACAAAAATTCAGACGGCATCTGATAACCTCCAACTTCCACCAGGCTGTGAACCCGTTCGAAGATCGTAATTGAACCATTGATCATTCAATAATGTAAAGGAGGATGCCACTGGACGTTTGAGCGGAATTCCATCGGAGTGGCTCTTTTGGCAGGACAGCTGCCGAGGTTGGCACGTTACCCGATGTTTGCGCCTCCACAGTCAAAAAAGGTTAAAGACTGTTTCTGGCTTTGCCGATAAGTAGACAAAAGGCAACCATATAGATGCGCCAGAGCAAGGAGGTGAGGCGTTTCGGGCATGGGTAACGATTAAGCCAATCGACGGCTGTTGGTGTTTATACAGTTCCTGACCAATCGAAGTTGAACCTATCTCAGGCTTCAACTAAGGGCAAGGATGCCGTAACGGTCTCAAGTTTCGAGGTGAGACAAACAAGGAGGTTATCAGATGCCACTCCGAGTCAATACCAACATTCCTGCTTTAAACGTCCGCAGGCTCCTGAACATAAACAACCGGGATCTGAAGGTCCGCATCGAGCGGCTTTCGTCCGGGTTGCGAATCAACAGGGCGGCAGACGACGCAGCAGGGCTGAGCATTTCTGAAGGGATGCGGGCCGAGATTGTCGGTCTGCGACAGGCAACAAAGAACTCCGAGGCAGCCACCGACCTGATTCAGACGGCCGAGGGCGCGCTCAACGAGACCAACGCGATCCTGATCCGGATGCGGGAACTGTCCGTACAGGCCGCGTCCTCGACGATCAACGACGACAACCGGGAATCTCTCAACGCCGAGTTCGTCCAGTTGACGAACGAAATGGACCGGATCGCCAACGTCACGTCGTATAACAACCAGGTGCTTCTCCTGGGGTTCGGAAATACCGCGGATGGTACGTCCTCGGCCCTGGCTTCAGTTACTACAGGTGCGGTGGGCATTCAGATCTCGGGAGCCCAGGCAGGGACATACACCTTTGAGGATGTTGCCGGCGACAGAGAGATCACGCTCGGCAACGGGGTGGTCTCCCAGACGATCGACATCGGCCCGGCGCTCGACACAGACGCCGTTGGCGGGGTCGTGGCCTCCGGGAGTGCCATCATCGCCAACTTCGACCGCCTCGGGATCCAGCTGACCCTGAGTGGACAGAAGGCGGCCGAGGGGATCAACCCTGCGACGGACGGCTACCGGGACAGTGATCTGGACGCGACGCAGCTGATCGTCAACGCCGGGGTCGGAGGTCAGTTCCAGGTGGGTTCTGACAACAGTGCGGTCAACCGGATCGAAGTCAGCATCGGAGATATGAGTGCCTCCGGGGCGGTCCTGAACCTGGGCAGCAGCTCGATTGCGAGCCAGAGCACGGCACAGTCCTCGATCTCCTCCGTCGATCTAGCGATTACAAGCGTGGCGCAGCAGCGCGGTGACCTGGGTGCTTTCCAGAACCGGCTCTCGTTCACGATCCGCTCAAACGAGAACGCGATAGAGAACATCACGTCGTCCGAATCCTCGATCAGGGATGCGGACATCGCGGGCGAAGTCTCCGCATTCACGCGGGCGCAGATCCTGGTCCAGTCTGGCACAGCCTTGCTGGCACAGGCCAACGTGCTGCCGCAGAACGCCCTGTCGCTGCTCGGATAATTCCGAAGCGCGAGGCGGGAGTTCTAGAGTGATGATTCTAATGAGCGGCGCGGGCATCCGGTCCGCGCCAGGCAAAAGCCTTCGAGCCTATCAGACTCGTTTTGAAGCGAGGTAGTGGGAAATGGAAAACATTGTCGCCATACAGGGTAGCCGAGCTTTACAGCGGCCGCGCGTCGATGATCCTGCCCCAGGCTCCAAGACACAGGATGTGCTTGAGTTAAGCGAAGACGCCGGCCAGGGGCATAGGCTGGATGTCCAGAGGGTGGAGCGAACGGTGGAACGGCTAAGCAAGGCGATACAGGCGTTCAGCCGCGATCTCGCGATCTCCATTGACGGGGACACCGGCCATATGGTGGTTCAGGTGAAGAATCCGCAGACGGGTGACCTGATCCGACAAATTCCTCCTGAACAGCTTCTGAAAGCTGAGGTGAGCATCGACAAGATTATCGGATTGCTTGTTAATCAGAGTGGGTAATAGAGATCGACTGCCGGGTAGACCCGGCAGTCGATCTCAGTAGCATTTTCGCTGCACGGAAGCAGCGGGCAGTTCGCAAGGAGGGGCGAGGTGTCCGCGTTTCTCTGTACTAGAGATAAAGTTACTCCGCAGGATACCGATTGGTTAGATAGGG
The DNA here is from genome assembly GCA_965248435.1 of Candidatus Latescibacterota bacterium. Lineage (GTDB taxonomy): Bacteria > Latescibacterota > UBA2968 > UBA2968 > CBDFJH01. Next base: position 1,553,643 of record OZ252100.1, on the reverse strand, counting down.
CTGCCCCGAGCCTTCCAGCGGGGCGGAGGCCTTTCCACAGGACAAGGACCATATGAGCCGAGGGATCAGCTTTTCCGGCCTGAGCTCCGGAATCGATTCTGCGACGATCGTTGAGCAATTGATCGCCATTGAGCGGCGTCCCATCGTCCTGCTCGAGAACCAGCAGGTCCAGGAGGAGATCAAGCTCAGTGTGCTCCAGGGAATCAACACGAGCCTGCTCTCGGTCTTGAATCGTGCCGATACACTTTCAGATGCGTCTGGCTTCGACGTTTTCACCGTCTCCTCGAGTGATTCAGACCTGGTGAGCGCCACCGCAAGCGGGTCTGCGAGTCCTGGCGACTTCTCTGTAGAAGTGTTATCCCTGGCGCAGACTGCGAGCCGATCTTCCGGATCTTTCTCGAGCAGCACTGAGGCCCTGGGCATCGCCGGTGAGATCCTGGTGAATGGAAAGGCCGTGTCGATCTCGAACACAGATGATCTACTCACGGTTCGGGACGCGGTTAACAACGCGGACGCCGGCGTTCAGGCCCAAATCCTTCAGGTTACCGAGACGGACCATCGCCTCCTGCTTACGAGCGAAGAACAGGGTGCCGGGGGATTCGGCCTGCAAGACGCCAGCACGACCGACCTCCTACAGACGCTCGGGTTCACGGGCACGGCCACGTCGATCAAGAGCCTGGTCTCTGGAAACGGCGCCCAATCGGACTCGTTTGCGAGCAGTACGACCTCTGTTGGAAGCCTGATGGGCTTAGGCGCTGCGCCTTCCGGTACGGTCACGATCGGCAATCAGACGGTTACCATCGACCTTGCGACTCAGTCTTTGACAGACATCAAAAATGCGATCACGGGGGTGACGACCAGCCTGATTTCAGAAGAGGTTGACGGGAGTACCTTCTTCCAGCTTCAGATCGACGGCACCACGACGTTCGTGGATGACAACAATGTGCTGGAGGCCCTCGGAATCCTGAAGGGCACTGCGCAGGTGTCCGCTGCGGTGGCGGAGGTCCACACCGGCACCGTTTCCAACACCACCGACGGATCGACACCGGTAGATGCGAATACTAAATTCAGCGATATCTTCGGCGCTGCTGTCACGAACGGCGATACCATTACCATCTCCGGTACGACGCGGGACGGCACGTCCGCCTCAGGATCGTTTACCGTTTCGAGCGTAAACAGTGATCGACTCCAGGACCTTCTGGACGAGATCGAGACGACGTTCGGAGGCGTGACCGCCAGCATCAATTCGGCCGGTCAGGTGGTCGTGACCGACAGTGTGGCAGGCACGAGCCAGCTTTCCGTGTCCCTGCAGCCCAACAACGAGGCGGGCGGGTCGCTCACCTTCGGCAGCATGAGTGTATCCACCGAGGGCCAGAACGCGCTTTCCCGCGAAACCGCCGGGCAGGACGCTGTGCTGCGGGTGAACGGGGTGACCCTGACCCGAACGAGCAACACCGTGACGGACGCCCTTGCAGGCGTGAACCTTGACCTGAACAAGGCAGAGCCCGGGACGACTGCGACGGTTTCCGTAGAACAGGATACGGGGGCCATCCGGGGATCGATCGAGAGCTTTGTCGCCGACTACAACAACGCGCTTTCGCTCGTCAGCCAGCAGTTCGTGTTCAACGAAGACACACAGTCCTCTGGACCCCTCTCCGGGGACTCGACCCTGTTGACTCTGCAGAGTCAATTGCGTAGCGTTGTGACGAGTCCTGTGAGCGGGCTCGTCCAGGATGAGGATAGCCTGTCTCTGTTCGGCGTCGCCTTTAATCGGGACGGTCAGCTGGAGATCGACAGCGCTCGGCTGGACGACGCCCTGAATAACAATCTGGATGACCTGGAGCGGGTCCTCGTGGCAAAAGGATCGGCCTCCGATTCAAACATCGAATTCGTATTCCAGAATGACGATACCACCGCAGGGACCTATGATGTTTCTGTTACTACGGCGGCTGAGCAAGCCTCTGTTCAGGGCACGGTCGACCTGTCGGCCGGTCTTTTGAATCCGGAAACCATCTCGATTACAGACGTCGTGAGCAACCGATCGGAATCCATAGACCTGGTGGTGGGTGAGGATACAGATGACATTGTGAACAAGATCAACAGCGCCTTGAGCACCAGTGTCGCCGAGGTCCGAACCGGGTCTCTGTCGAACACTTCGGATGGCGCGACGTCCATCAGTGCCGATAACACCTTCGACACCATCTTCGGCGCTAATGTTGCGGCCGACGACACGATCGATATCCAGGGGAACCTCCACAACGGAGAGCGGGTTTCAGGGACGTTCACGATCTCAGATCCTGCCACTCAGACCGTCAACGACCTCTTAGCGGAGGTCCGAAGCCTCATGCAGGGCGGTGTGTCGGCGAGTGTGGATTCCAGCGGGCGAATCGTGATTACGGACAATCAGGTCGGAACCAGCCAGATCACGCTGGCCCTGATCGAGCGCAATGAGGGAGGAGGCAACCTCAATTTCGGAAGCATCGAAGTGAGCACGGAGGGCCGTTTCGCGATCGATGTGACAGCCTCCAACGAAGGGGGTCAGCTCAAGCTGGCGTCTGATGCCTACGGCTCGGGAGCCGGTTTTGCGGTAAGCCAGAGCAGCAATGAGACCGGGATCACAGACGATACCTTCAATGGTGTTGACGTCGTGGGCACGATCAACGGAGAGTTGGCCACAGGAGTTGGACGGATTCTGACCGGTGATTCCGGATCGGGGAACGTGGCCGGACTTTCTCTACGGGCGCTGCTCACACCCAGCGAGCTGATCTCGCAGGGCAGTGATCAGGGGACGGTCAAGATCACGCAGGGCGTGGCGGATCAGCTCAGACGGACCCTGAATTCGATCACGGACCCACTATCGGGTCTCGTGGCCACCCGACAGGATGCGATCCAGGACACGATTGATGCCGCCCAGGACCAGATCGAATCGATGGAGGACCGTCTGCTGATTACCCGACAGACACTGCAGAGGCAGTTTACGGCTATGGAGACGACACTCGCTGAGTTCAATGCTCTCGGTTCATTCCTTGGTGCCCAGCTCGCGTCTATTGGTGCAGCCACGGCAAGGAACTAAGCCGAGAATGGTTCACTAAGGAGTTAGAAAGCGAATGGAAAGCTCGAAGCAATTTGGTCAGTACAAGGAAGTACAGATCAGCACCGCCCCTCGAGGCAAGTTGATCCTGATGCTATATCAGGGCGCCATCAAGGCACTGAAGAAGTCTTTGGCGTTGATCGAAAAGAATGATTTCGAGGGCAAGGGCAATCAGTTGATCAAAGCCCAGGACATCATCATGGAGCTGAACCTCGCGCTGGATATGGAGGCAGGAGAAATCCCCCAATCCCTGCGTCAGCTCTACCTCTACGTATACCGTCGCCTGCTCGACGCGAATCTGAACGTGGACAAGGAAGCCGTCAACGAGGCGATCCAGATATTGGAAACACTCTACGCGGCCTGGGAGGTCGCGATTCAGCAGGTCGAGGGGAACATCCAGGGGGATGTTACAACTTCAAGCTTTAGCATAGAGGGTTGAACACAGGATGGAACTCGGGTCCAAGATTGTGAAGCTTTTGCACGAGCAGGTCTCCCACTACGTCAATATGAAGGATGCCGTGCAGAAGCAGACCGCTTACATCGAAGTCATGGATGTTGCCCGTCTGACTTCCGGGTCATCCGAAGTGAGGGGGCTGATGCGCAAGATCCGGGACCTGGAGGCCTCCCTGACACCGCTCCGTCAGAGCTGGGGTTCGCTGGGATCCGATCGTCCTGTTGTAGAAAAGAGGGCGATGGATGGGGTTGTCGACAAGATCCGGGAGCTTATCGGGGAGATTCAAGAGGTCAAAGACCGGAATGCCTCGATGATCAAGCAGTCCATGGGAGATGTCAGGAAGCAAATGACCGACCTGAACTCCCAGTCCAAGGCGGCCCGCGCCTATTTTCAGCGGCGACCGGGGCAGGCCGCGCGCTTCGTGGACAAGGCCCGGTAAGGGGCCGTGAACCGGCAAAAACTTCCGGCTCGCGGTGTGAGATAACATATTATATTTAATAAAGTTACTTTGGAAGCTCGCTACAGGAAAATCAGGCAGCCCCAGGGATTCGAAAAGGCCTCAAGATTCCTCCGGCATGACCGATATATCATGACAGAGGGTAAAGCATGAGAATTGAGAATGCCATAAATCAGATACGCGGCCCGGAAACTACGGAGCGACGCGAAGCAGAGGTAAGAAGGCGGCGAAATGTGCCGAATGGCGGGGATGTCGTCCAGATCTCGCACGCCGCTCGGGAGCTTGGCCAGGTAGATCTGGGATCGGTCGATGACGTCCGCGGGAAGCTCGTTGAGGAGGTCAGACGGCGAGTAGCAAGCGGCTATTACGATCGTCCCGAGGTGCTTCGGGCCATTGCCGACGCCGTCCTCAATTCGGGGATCGTGAGCGGCGTCGCCGAGGAGGTCAAGGAAGTCAGCACCCTCCGTTCCGCGGTCGCAGACCTGCCCGAGGTGAGGCAAGATCGAATCGCACAAGCCACAGAACGGGTCGCATCAGGCTTCTACAATTCCAGCGGGGCGGCGGTTCAAGTCGCGGATAGAGTGCTGGATGGATTGGTCGGATAGTTAGTCAACATTCCGTCAGTATGAGATCGAGGCGAGAGGAGCATCATCGACTTCTCGCCTTTTCTGTTTGCCAGCCAGAATCTGCGAAAACGATCGGCGTCGGCCCTAATGGGCCGACGCCTTCTTTTTGATCACGTATCTCGTATTTCGACCCAGGGTTTTCGGGGACCGGATCGACGTGATAGAGACGCGGCATCACCGCGTCTCTACAGGCCATAACCAGGCGCAAAAAAAAGCGGGGGGCCAGCAAGTAGCCCCCCGCTTTGCTGAATCGCTTATTTGCTACACATCGTAATAGAGGGCGAATTCATACGGGTGAGGCCTCAGCCGTATGGCGTCGACTTCGTTCTCCATTTTGTAGTCGATCCACGTACTGATGACGTCCTCCGTAAACACGTCTCCCTTCAACAGGAATTCGTGATCCTGCTTCAGGGCGCCCAGGGCTTCATCGAGAGATCCCGGCGTCTGAGGAATCTCGGCCGCTTCCTCAGGCTCCAGGTCGTAGAGGTCCTTATCGAGCGGGTTGCCCGGGTCGATCTTGTTCAGGATCCCGTCCAGCCCTGCCATGAGCATCGCGCTAAAGGTGAGGTAGGGGTTGCAGCTGGGGTCGGGACACCGGAACTCGGCTCGCTTGGCCTTGGCGTCCCCGTGGTAGACCGGAATACGCACTGCCGCACTCCGATTGCGCTGCGAGTAGGCCAGGTTGACTGGCGCCTCGTAGCCCGGGACGAGCCGCTTGTAGGAGTTCGTGGTCGGTGCCGCAAACGCGAGCAGCGCGGGCGCGTGCTTCAAGAGACCGCCAATGTAGTGTAGGGCCGTCTCGCTCAATCCTGCGTAGCCAGATCCTGCAAAAATAGGCTCGTCTCCGTTCCAGAGGCTCTGGTGGACGTGCATTCCCGTCCCGTTGTCCTCGAAGATCGGCTTCGGCATGAATGTGGCGGTCTTGTTGTGCTTCCTGGCGGTGTTCTTCACGATATACTTGTAGATGACGAGCTGATCCGCACAGCTGACCAGCGGGGCGAACTTGATGTCGATCTCTCCCTGGCCGCCGGTCGATACCTCGTGGTGGTGGGCCTCGGCGTTGAGCCCGGCGTCGATCATGTGCAGGATCATCTCGCTCCTGAGGTCCTGCTGGGAGTCACTTGGGGGTACGGGAAAATACCCTTCCTTGTAGCGCGGCTTATGGCCCAGGTTGGGGCCTTCATCCTTGCCCGTATTCCACCTGCCCTCCGCGGAATCCACGTAGTAGTAGCCGGAATTATGGGTTTGGTCGAAGCGGACGTCGTCGAACACGAAGAACTCGGCTTCTGGACCAAAGTAGGCCGTGTCGGCAATCCCGGTGGATTTCAGGTAGTTTTCCGCCTTCAAGGCGACCGCCCGTGGGTCCCGTGTGTACTTGCTGCGGGTCACGGGATCGACGATATCGCAGATCAGTACGAGCGTAGGAATGCTGAGAAACGGGTCGACAAAGGCCGTAGTCGGATCGGGGACGACCAGCATGTCGCTTTCGTTGATGGCCTGCCAGCCCCGGATGCTGGAGCCGTCGAACCCGATGCCGTCTTCAAAGAGGTCTTCTTCAAACTCGGTGGTCGGCATGGAGAAGTGCTGCCAGGAACCGGGGAAGTCCATGAACCGGAGGTCGATGATCTTGATGTCCCGCTGCTTGATGGTATCGAATACATCTCGAGGGGTCTTCGCCATTTTTCCTGCTCCTTTCAAGGGAAGGATTCTTCTTGAGGAGGAATCGGTAGAGCGCTTCAGGGTAATAGGATTTCGTGAATATATCCGGCCTGTGTTTCGGTCAGATTTCGGCCATGTTAAATGTATATTAATAAAACTGCAAGGACTTTTTGGACCTTTTCACAGCGATTTGCGTCGAAAAAAAAGACCCGACGATTTCCCTCTCCTGATGCTTCAATCCGGACTGCCCGCAACACACCCTCCAGTGCCCCGATTCTCCTAAGTTGGTGATTTTTACGCCGAAAAACCAGTTGCAGAGATATTCACCCCCAGCTATATTGCGCCGTTCTTTTCGCAAAATCCGTGTTGACTGCGAGCGAAATTTTTGGATGGTGACGACAATCACTTCTTTTTGAGTTGGAAGGCCGATACTATAATGTGGAAATGTGCACGAGTTCAACAAATTCTTAGGGGGAAATCGAATATGTCATTGCTCAAAATGGTTGGTTCACTTGCGCTCCTGGCCGGGCTCACGTGTGGGTGGGGTGCTACCGAAGTTCAGGCCCGCTCCTTCAGGCCCGGGATGCTCCCGAATGGCTCAGAGAATAGCTGCGCCAACTGTCACGTCAACCCGGCCGGGGGAGGCGATCGCAACCTATTCGGACAGGCTGTAGAGGCGCGCGTCACACCGAACGGGCAGGAGGCCTTCTGGGATGCCACGCTGGCCGCCGAAGATTCCGACGGGGATGGCGCTACGAACGGCGAGGAGCTGGGCGATCCGGACGGCGACGGCACCGCCGAGGCGGGTGTCCAGGTGTTCCTTCCTGGGGACGCCAACAGTGTTCCTCCGCCACCCGAGCCTACGGGCCCCAGTCCGGACCTGGATGGAAACGGAAATGTTGATTTTTTCGACTTGCTCGAGATTGCCAACAGGGCAAGGCTGGCGAACGCTGGGGAACCAGACTTCGATGACGGTCTGGATTTTGACGGGGACGGGCAGGTCGGAATTGATGACCTGCTGATCTTTGCGCGCAATTTCAACCTGAGTGTAGATCAGTTGAATCTGGAAAGACCGCCGGACGGTATCGGCCCAAATGCAGGAGCGATTTTGTCCTTCGATGCGGACGTGGGCAATGGCCTCAACGACGGCCTCACAAACGGTTTTGTGGGCCCTGTTGGAAGTATCTTCTCTGTCGAGGTGTTCATCGAACCGCTTCAGACATCTATCGATGGTGCGAGGATCCGGTTGGAGGTGGACCCTTCTCTTTTGAGGGTGAGAGACTTTATCGAAGCGGGGGGAACCGCCGTTAAGGCCACGAACGACTTCGGTCTCGCTGTTGCGTTTGCAGGGGGTCTTGACCTGGGTGAGAGCGGCTTCCTGGGTACTGTGGAATTCGAAACCACATCGGACATGACGGACATTCCCACGCGAGTCGGCGTCGAATTCGCCACCGTGATGGAAGCGGGTACGCAGCTTCGGAATGACCTGGATCTTTCGCACGCAGAGATCCTCTTCAACACACAGGGGCCTGGAGAGCCGCAGCCGGTCGGGCCGGTACCCGTAGCCAGCATCGACGTGGCTGCGGAGGTCCTCTGTATCGCGGGGCCGTCTTTCCAGATCGAAAGCGATGATCTGACGGTCGAGTTCCCTGACGGGAGCGTGCTGACGGTGGCGGAAGCTCGCGCCAGCGGTCTCGTCCCGCCGGGCACCCTAATCGGGGTGGATTTCGTGCACGTGGATTTCGGGCCGCCCGTCGCGACGCACATCCGGGTGCTGGATGAGGCTGCGGGCGTCGGTCCGGTGGAAGGCCAGATGGTGGGTGTGGTCGAGCAGGCCGTGATCGAAATCGGCGAGGTCTTCCTGGCGGACGAGTGCTTCCTTTTGACGAGCGAATCCGAAGTCGTGGAAGGAGAAGTTTTCATCTCCCTCGACGATCTCAACGAGAAAGATATCGTGATCGTGACTTCGGGCCCACCGCTGGCCGGCGACGACAGGCCCACGGCCCTGAAGATCGAGCGCGTCGAAGTCGCGCCCCCTCCCGAGCCCTTTCACGATCGCGGTCCTGTGGGCCTGATCGAGCCGGAAAACGATCTCTTCTGCATCGAAGGGCCGCTGTTCAAGATCGATCGTGAGGATCTCCCCGTCCTGCTTCCTGACGGGACCGAGATGCCCGTTCTGGACGCGGCGGCGAGCGGCCTGATTGGCTCGGATACGCCCGTGGAGGTCGAGATCGCGTTCCTGGAGGGAGGTCCACCGGTTGCACTGCACATCCGAGTGCTGAATGAAGAATCGGAAGCAGAGCCGCGCGAGAACACAATCGTCGGCCGCATCGACGGGGCGGAGCTGGGCGTAGGCGAGGTACAGTTTGCTGGCAGGTGCTTTCTGCTGACAGATGGAACAGAGGTGGTCGAGGGGGGCCTGCCGCTACCTCTGGATGCCCTGAACCTCGGTGACGAGGTCCTGGTTACGTACGACGGCGGTCCTGTTGCGGGTGATCTGGAGACAGCCGTGAGGATCGAGCGGCTGCACGTGGCGCCGGTTGCATTCGGCCGTGTGGTACACATCGATTTCGAAGGCGGGTCGTTCGACATTGAATCGGATGAGGGGTTGATCGAGACGGTGCTGGTGCTGGACCACACGGAGTTCGTGATCCGCCGGTCGGGGCCAAACGGTGAGGATGGCTCTGACGATCCCACGGCCGTTACCAAGCAGGCGGATGGGGAGTCTGAGGAGCCGTTTTTCGACGAGGAGTTTGTAGGATTTGACGCGCTGCAGGTGGAAGATCACGTGGATGTGTTCGGAGAGCGGAACGCGGACGGGGTCATCGAGGCGGACAAGGTCGTGATCTTCCGTGGGGAGGAGCCTGCAGTGGGGGGACGGGTGACGCACATCGATTTCGAAGGGAGTTCGTTCGAGGTGGAGGTGGGCCCGGAGCTGTTCGAGACGGTGCTGGTGCTGGACCACACAGAGTTCGTGATCAGGCAGCCAGGGCCTCATCCGGAGAATGGCATTGACGACAATCCTCCGCTTACGAAGCAGGTAGACGGGGAGGAGCCGTTTCACGACGAGTTTGTGGGGTTTGACGCGCTGCAGGTGAACGACCACGTGGAGGTGTTCGGAGAGCGGAACGCGGACGGGGTAATCGAGGCGCGTTTCGTCGCGATCACGCGCGGGGATCGGCCTGAGGTAGCGGGCAGGGTGGTACACATCGATTTCGAGGCCGACTTGTTCGAGGTGGAGGCGGGTCCTGAGTTGATCGAGACGGTGCTGGTGCTGGACCACACGGAGTTCGTGATCCGCCGGTCGGGGCCAAACGGTGAGGATGGCTCTGACGATCCCACGGCCGTTACCAAGCAGGCGGATGGGGAGTCTGAGGAGCCGTTTCAGGATGAGTTTGTAGGATTTGACGCGCTGCAGGTGGAAGATCACGTGGAGGTGTTCGGAGAGCGGAACGCGGACGGGGTCATCGAGGCGGATAAGGTGGTGATCTTCCGAGGAGAAGAGCAGCCGCATCCCGTGGTGGCGGGCCGGGTGGCGCACATCGATTTCGACGCCAGCTTGTTCGAGGTGGAGGCGGCTCCTGACCTGATCGAGACGGTGCTGGTGCTGGGTCACACAGAGTTCGTGATCCGCCGGCCAGGGCCGAACGGTGAGGATGGCTCTGACGATCCCACGGCCGTTACCAAGCAGGCGGATGGGGAGTTTGACGAGCCGTTTTTCGACGAGGAGTTTGTGGGATTTGACGCGTTGCAGGTGGATGATCACGTGGATGTGTTTGGGGGGCGGAACGCGGATGGAGTCATCGAGGCAGATAAGGTGGTGATCTTCCAAGGGGATGAGCGGCCCCCGGGCCAGGGCCCTGTGGGTGCGATCAGCGAGATCAGCTTTGACGAATCGTTCATCTGCATCAGGGGACCGGTTATCCGACTCGAACATCCAGAGATCCCTGTGGAGTTCGGAGACGGGTTCGTCTTACCGGTCAGGGATGCAGAGCAAAGGGCGGAGCTTTCAAGGGGAACGCCGGTGGCGATCGACGTCGAGTTCCGGCACGAAGGAGAGCCGCCCGTCGCGCATCGCATCCGCGTCATACACGCCGATGAGTTGGGCGAAGTACCGCCCGACGTTCTGCTCGGGATTGTTGAGGAAGTCAACGTCCGCGAAGGCAGCATTCGACTGGCGGGCCTCTGTTTCCGGCTGACGGACGGGACGGGCGCAACCGAAGATGGGATCGAGATCGCTCTCGAAGACCTCATCCCGAAAGACATCGTGAGGGTGACACCCGGTCCGCGGGAGCCCAAGGACGATCTGCCCACAGCCGAAACGATTGAACGATTCGAGCGCGCGCTGGTGCCCATCCAGGTCGTTTCATTCACGCTGGGCGGACAGGTGCTGGATGAGGACGTCGCAAATCCGCCGTTGGCGCCGGGGCTGAATGACGCGGAGCTCGTCTTCAACGAACCTGTAGAGGTTTTCGGTGGCGAGCCCGAGAACGTCGAATTCCAGTCGTTTCCGCCCCTGGTCCTCGAGGAAGACATCTTGGACCTCCAGGTCGGAGACGACGAGACCACACTGACGGCCACGTTCGATCTTCCGGAGGAGACCACCTACCAGGCATTCGTTGGAGATCCCGACGTCGAAAATTTGGGTGATCTCAGTCAGTTCTTTTTCGGGACAACAGACCTTCAGGACGTCACGCTGTCCGGGTCCGCCTTTCATCCAGACGGGCGTAACCTGGGCCCCTTCACGCTGGTTGGGCTTCTGAATCTCGATTTCCTCGATGCTGTAGGTGGGCTATTCAAGCCGGCCACCAAAGCGGCGGTTGCCCGGGCGGCCAAACAGGTCGCGGCCAAGCAGGATGAATTCGACGACGAGTTCAGCGATGATGAGGGGGCGGATCTGGAAGTCATCGTGAATTCCTTCGTCCGGGTGGTCCAGGTCGACGAGACGTCCTCGTTCGAGGTTCCGTTCGTTCCGGACGGGGAGTATTTCCTCTTCGTCGTAGATGTTAGGGATATCACATCTTTTATAGGCTTTCCTGACGAGGACGGCGACGGGATTCCTGATGTCATCGAAGTGTCAGGCCAGAGCATTTCGGGCCTCGAGATCCCGCTGGAAAAGCTCCGCTTCGAGGTCGAGGAATTTCATGAGGAAGGTATTGTGATTGCGGAGGTCGACCGTGAAAACGGTTTCGTCTTCGTAAGGACGCCAGAAGGCCCCTTTAGGATCGACGTTTCCGATGCGACAATCTTTGATCGGGAAGGCGAGGAGATCGATCTGCAGGAGTTTAACCCAGGTTCGCGGGTCAACGCGTGGGGGACGGTCTTCGATGACGGGTCGATTTCCCTGTTCGAACTGCAAGTCATCGAGTTCGAGGGACCGCGCAGCATATTCGGCCGGGTGATCTCCATCCAGCTGCCCGAGGCCGACCGTCCAGGTCGGATGAGTCTGGCCGCTGCGGGTTTCCGTTTCAACGAGTTCGAGACACGCGTAGAGGACTCCTCTGGTCGACGGATTTCGCCGCTGGATCTCCATCCAGGCTTGTCTGTTATCATCTTGTTCAGGGAGACGGAGGAGATGGGGCAGCGCGGCCTCATCGCTGAAGGGATTCGCGTGCTGCGGCCCGGGGAGCCGGCACCGCCGCCGGAGCCAGATCTGTTCGTCGGACAGATCGCCGACATCAACTTCAACGAACGGCTGATTTTCGGCGCAGTAAGCCTTGCGCTATTCGAGGGGACTGAGTACTTCGATCGGGATGGAAATGAAACCGAAGTCCAGCCAGGCTCGGATGTGCGAGTGATCCCGACCGAGACGCGCTTTGGCATAGCCGCCCGCAGAGTGGACGTCGTCAGGGAACCGGGCGAACGTGCGCCTGAGGAGATCCTATCCGCAGTGTTCCTGATCAACGGAGAAGAGGTACCGGTCGCCGGGGCGGTTGGCGTCCCGCTGGCTGCCGAGGCACGGGTGACGTTCAACGTACCGCTTTCGGAGATCGCACTGGACGCGGTGGAGGTCTTTGTCTACAGCCAGGAGACCGATACAGACGTGGAGGTGCAGAAAAGCGTCGACGCGGATGGGAATCTCGTGCTGGAGATGACGCTCTCAGCGGACGATGTCTACGACGGTGAGATCGCACTGGAGAGTGGGGCATTCTTTTTCGCCACCTTCACGACGTCGGACGCGCTTCCGTCGCTCTTGGTGGAATCGATAGATCCAGAGGACGGGGCGACTAACGTCGGCACCGTGACAACGATTTCCGTGACCTTCAACCGGGAACTGAATACGGATGGCGATGAGGTGGATGCCGAGCTCTTTATCCTGCCGATTCCGGAGGGATTCACCGAAATTGCGGGGAAGATCACCCGCGCACTACAGGGTGATGAGAATGGCGGGACGGATTTCGGCCGGCCGCGGATCAGTGATGATCATCTCACTATTTCCGTCGACGTTGAGCTGAGGCCAGATCAGTCCTACCTGGTGGTCATCCCGGATGCCGGAGACGTGGACGGCTTCCGGCTGAACGAGATCTTCAAGAGTCGATTTTCCACGGGGGAGCCGCCTACTTCCACTGTAGCCGGGAGTTTCGTTTTCCCACCCAATGCACAGCTGGATCCGGTCCTCCGGAATGGGGCCGGTTTTGTCTACATGTTGCCGGCTGAGCTCGAACTGGGAGATCTGGAAGGGGACGAACCTGAACGGCTTGGTGTCGCCTTCGATGTGACACAGTCGGGTGATTTCGAGATGCCTGTGTCTGCAGGGACCTACATCGTGGAAGGGTTCGTCTTTATCGAAGAGGGACCCGATGGCGTAGAACAGGGTCTGGTGGGAACCTACCAAGATGACAACGGGGAACCCCTGGAACTCGTGGTTGGCGACGGAGTAGAGATTACGGATATCGAAATTCGTGTGGTGTCCGAGCTGCGGGTGACGGCGACCCGGCCGTTCCCCGGTCAGACCAACCTGCCTGCCGGTGTGACGACGCTCTCCGTCCAGTTCTCCGAGCCGCTGGCTCAGCACCGCGGCACGCCCGTGCTGAAGGCCGAGATCAGGCCCCACATCCGGAATTTTGACCTCCAAAGGTCCAGCCAGGACCCAAGGCGGGTCGAAACCGATGTCAGGCTGCAGGCGGACACGGATTACGTCGTTATTATCCACTATGCGAGAGGCGTCTCAGGGGCTGAACTGTTCGACCTTTTTGAGATCCCGATCAGCACCCGCTCCGAGTTTGGCGGCGGGATCGTTGGGGGGCTTGTCGTTCGCTCCGATGGGCTCGATCCGAAAGGCAAGGTGATACTCGGGATTCCGGCCGAGGAGCGCCTCATCGCTGAGTCCAGGATCCGAAGTGACGGTAGTTTCGGATTCGAGAACATCCCAGGAGTGGAGTTCGGGCTGTTCGCAGAGCTGACCCTGGATGACGGTCGAAAGGTCTACGGTACGGTGGATGAGGATGGCGACGGAAAACCTGACCTGTTTGCTATTGAGCCCGGTGAAGAGATAACCGATCTGACAATCGAAGTATTCGTGCCCGAAGCACCGGTTGCAGGCGAGACGGGTGGGAACGAGGGGGCGACCCTCTCGTTCGACTTCGATTCGGGGGCGGGCGATGGTGGTGACACGGTTGCAGATTTGAGTCCAGGCGACCAGTTCTCCGTAGCTGTATACGTGGAAGGGGCAACAGCCCTGACTGCGTTTGATGTCACGATCGGATACGATTCTCAGTTCCTCGCACTCGAGGACGATCCTGAACCGGAGAGTGATGAGGAAGGCGATAACATCCTGACGCTAAACGACGGTTTCGGCGCGTTTCTCAACCGAGTCGGTGAAGAAGGAAAGGGGCATCTCACCGGAGCCATCTTGGACCCCGACGACGATGTTGTCGTCACAGGTGGGGGTCTGCTCGGCGTCCTGAATTTTGTCGTGTTGGAAAGCTTCACGACGGGCACGACGGAATTGACGATCGAGGGGACTTTCAACCTGAACCTGGACGAGGCGACCTCCGATGCCATCGGAACGGTCAGCGTCGAGGCATTGACGGGCTCGATCGGTCTGACGGCGGACCCGAGTATCGTTACAGACGACGGCGAGGACGCTTCCACGGTCGAGGCGCAGATCCTGGACCTGGAGGGCAATCTTCAGGATGATGACAACGCCACCGTCGTAACGTTCAGTGTTGATGGCGTTGGCGTGCTGTCTGATGAGGAGGTAACGGTCACGAACGGCGTGGCGACGACGGAGCTGACGAGCGACACGGCAGGGTCTGCCACGGTCTCTGCGAGTGCCTCGGGCGCTCAAACCGCGACGGTTGAAGTGGCCGTGATTCCGGGTGCCGGTGTATCGGGTGCAGCTGCAGGCCCGATCGCGCTGGACCTGGATCTGGCGACCGGGGATGGCGGTGTTCGGTTCAGGACAGCCGAGGCAACCATTGACGAAAAACTGGTCGTGGATGTGGTTGCGGTTTCCGGGGCCCAGGATTTCGCCGGCGTAAATCTCGTGCTCAACTACGGGGTGGACGCCGTCGCGTTCGACGATTTTGAGGAGTCGGACCTGTTTTCCGGCGCGCTGGTGATCGCCGCGAAAGGTGAGGGGACCCTACAGATCAGTGTGGCCCACACGGGCGGGCTTGTGGAAAGAGATGCAGGTAGCATCGGCCAGGCCACGTTCACCGCGCTGAAAGATGGCGTGGCCAGCGTTGTGCTCGTCTCTGCGTCCTTCGCAACCGCATCCCTCGAGGAATTCGAACAGGAGATTGGGGCGGGGGGTCAGACGGTGACCTTCGGCGGCACTGCGGCAGTGCGGGTTGGAGATATCGACGGGGACGGATTGGTCGGGTTCCTGGACTTTGTCGCCCTCGGGATCTCCTTCCTGAAGTCCGAGGGGGACCCCCTCTACAACGTGGATGCAGATTTGGACGGGGACGGGACCGTCTCTTTCCTGGACTTTGTCGCGTTCTCCATAAACTTTAACAAGAAAGTTGTGGACATCGTGTTGACGAAACCGGTTCTCCCCCCGGTTCGGAATCCAAACGGGAAGGCCGAGCTCGACCTGGTACCGGTACAAAGTCAGAAGTCCGGGGAAGTGGACCTCCTGGTTCGCCTGAACCAGGTGGACGAGGTGGGCGGGTTCAATCTGAAGGTGAACTATGATCCTTCTGCAATGGCCTGGCTGGGCGCGGAGAGTCAGTCCGTGTCCCGATTCGCGAATGAATCGGGTCCGGCAGGGGTGGCCATCGAGGATGCATCCAGAAGCGGCGAGGTCGTCCTTTCCGACATCTTCGCTGCGGAAGGCCGCCTGCGGGGTGAAGGCGACCTGGTTCGCCTGAAGTTCCGTGTGCTGGAGGAAACTGTAGGGGGTCGCGTGGAGATCGCCGAGGCCTTGATCTCGGATGGCTGGGGCCAGATCCGCACGATTCTTGGGAGTCATCTGGCCGAGGTGCGGGCGCTTCCGCAGGACTATGCGCTCAACCAGAATTTCCCGAATCCGTTCAACCCCGAGACGCAGATCGTGTATCAGATTCCTGAAGCCTCGGACGTGACACTCCGGATCTACAATGTTCTGGGTCAGGAGGTTCGCGTGCTGGAGCAGGGCCGAAAGGAAGCGGGTTTCTATCGCGCGAGGTGGGACGGCACCGACGCGTTCGGGCGGCCCGTGTCGAGCGGGATCTACTTCACACAGATGGTCGCCGAAGGGTTCATGGACATCAGAAAGATGCTGCTGCTGAAGTAACCATAAAGGAGAAGCAGAGGGGCACGGGACCGCCCGGCGGACTTCCGAAGGGAAAGCGCCGGGCGGTCTACTACAATGTAGAACGAGTGAAAGGAGTCCCTTCTCACTCGCAATTCACTGAGATTTCTGACATGTCGCCCGTGAAGATACCCTCTCCAGAAAACCAAAAGCTGGCCCTGAGCCGTCTGCAGGCTCACGCGAAGAAGCGCTACATCGGGAAGCGCGGCGTGAAGGAGATTCGCGCGCATTTCAAGGGCAACGCCCTCTTCCTGGAGGTGGTCAAGGAGGCCAAGGAGGGCCTCGTCGGAAGGGTGTTCAAGATGGGGACGGTGAGGGGTGTTGCCAGGCTGGCCAGGCTGGAATTTTTGGGTCCGAACAAGTGGAAATTTCTCATCTACAAAGGGGACATCCAGAAGTATACCAACCACAGAGACCTTCGAGAAGGAACGATTGAAGAATGTCTGGATGTGGCGGCTAAGGTATATCTGACCTAGAGCCGTCGATTGCCCTCTTCACGGGATAACGGAAAACTATCCTAAGTCGTTGATTTATAAAGGCTTCACTTCAAATCTCCTGTTGCAGATCCCCTCCTTCAGGATCCCCTCAAATAAGAAGAGCTTGCACTTTACATTAGCTGCCTTACCAATTGAAATCGGTAGCTGTAATTCTTATATTTAAAGGCTCAGATATTGCTCAATGTTGGCCGATATCAGACCCCCGGTTCATTGGGAAACAAAGTTAGGAAGCACAGTCATTTGGTCAACTTTCAGTTGGAGGAGGCAGAGCTATGAATCGATCCACCTTGACTTCCCTCGTCGGCGTGCTGCTGCTGGCCTTGATCTGGGCGGGCTGCAGTGAAAACGCTGGTCTGTTTAGTCCCACTAGCAACGAGACGGGCCAGGGCCTCACAAAACGGGCTGCCACACCTCCGGGCATAGAGGTGAAGCCTCAGTTCCGGGTAGCAACAGGAAAGGGGAGCGAGACGCTCACCGTGTTTGTGTTCTATGAAAAGGGAGGCAAGGGTGGAGCTGGAGGAGGCGGGGGTGGTGGTGGCAAGGGAAAACCACCTAAAGACGATGATGGAGGTGATGAGACCTGTGAAGACCCAAATACGAATGAGCACCACGAAACGTTGGGTTTGTTGTGGCCAGCAGGCACATCGCTATCCGCAATTTATAATTCAACCTTTGAGCCAGACGCAGTCCCCCAAGCCAGAAACGCCGTACGTCGAGCATTTGAAGACTGGGACGTTGGGGTTACGCTTACCGAGAATGCCAACGCATCTCTTGCAGGGGTTGGCGATGGGTTGAATGTTGTAGGATGGCGGCAGATCGTTGGAAAGGGCGCGAAAAGGACCCTGGCTGCGACCTACATCTGGGAGACGGGCGGTAAGATTGATGAGGCTGATATTGTCTACAACTTGTCCCGGGAGTGGGCCGTGAATCCTGAGATCACTAGTGAAAGTTTTACCTGCGGGATCGGTTTCGACGTTCAGGCCATCGGGGCACACGAGGTTGGTCACTTTATCGGCCTGGGCCACGTCTTCCCAGATGCAAGTGTTAATGGGGACGAGACAGATGCGACCATGGCCCCCACCGCGGCAAAGGGTGAGCTGATGAAGCAGACACTGACCCAGGGTGACAAGGACGGTGCCCTCGATGTTATTGTGCCCTAAAACCTAAGGAATTTAGAAGATGTGAGCCGAGGCCTCAGCATTGAGGCCTCGGCTATTTTTTTAGCCCGGTCCGCGGCGCCGTGGACCGCCGAGAACGATCGTCTTGGCGCTTGACATCCCAGGCGCGCGGCTTTTATCTTGTTCGAAATAGACGAAACGAGAAGTCCTGTCGCGTATTATGGGAGCTTCTTGCGAAGAAACTCCTTTCAAAAGTCTGGATAGATCACAAGTGCCACAAGCGAAGATCCTGGTCATCGAGGATGAAGCGAGCATTCGGACCGCAATTCACAGCATCCTTACTCGGTCGGGCTACGAGGTCGAAGTCTCGCCCTTTCTGGCGAGTGCGATCGGCCAGGCCCTCTCCGGCGAGTTTGACCTGATTACGCTCGACCTGAGTATGCCTGGAATGGACGGGAAGGATATCTCCCAGCTCTTCCGGAAACAGAAGCTGGAAACACCCGTGCTGGTCATCTCAGCGTACCTGGATGAGTCAATCAAAGAGCAGCTTCGAAAAAGCGATATCAATCACTTTCTTTCCAAGCCCTTCAAGATACCCGAGCTGCTCGAGGCTGTCGAGAAGGCCATGGCAGAGTAGATGACCGGGTACCGGAAAACCAGAACACGGCTACCGTAAAAGCCGTGGATCGTGGTTCGTGTAGAGACGCCCCGGCGGGGCGTCTCTACGGCGACGTCATGCGCGGGGGTGGGCTGCGGCTGGTGTCTGCATCGGTTCGGGTTGGGTCGTTCGCCAGCGCGCGGAAAATCGGGGATATAGAAACTTGACCGATTCGCGCGGGAATGAATTCCCGCGCTGCAGCATCACAAAGTCCGCCCTCCGGGCGGACTTAAATGTTGGGTGGTGAGCGGCAAACCGGGCACAGCGTAGTACTACGTGCCCCTTTTTTCGTGTATCCGAGATTGTAGATGACTGCGTCTTTGACGAAAAAAATTTTGATTGGCATCGCTGCCGACCCGCCGATACAAATGTGATAATCCCCTTCCGATCAACCCATTACGCGTGTAATGTGAGCCCCGTCACGTGTTCCAGGTCACGCTTAGAGGGTGACCTGACTTACATCATTTTCCAGCGGATTTGTCGATATTCTGAGAGAATGGAAAACTCTGTCACCCATTCATAAATCTCAATGTCGGGGGGGATCAAGATGGCCGGGGCAATGATTGGTGAAAGTGGGTCGCTGGGCCTTTACTTTCGGGATATCGCGTCTTCACGGCCGCTTTCTTCGGAAGAGGAGGTCGAGCTGACACAGCCGATTCGCAGCGGGAATCGAAAGGCCAGAAACAAGCTTGTCGGGGCGAATCTGAAGTTCGTCGTCAAGCTGGCCGGGGAATATCGGGGCCGGGGCATGGCGCTCGAGGATCTGATCAGCGCCGGGAACGTTGGCCTGATGACCGCCGCGGAGCGCTTTGACGGCCGCAAGGGATTCAAGTTCGTGACGTATGCGGCCTGGTGGATCAGACGAGCGATCCGCGAGAGTCTGATGGGCGAGACGAGGCTCGTTCGGCTGCCCGTCAATCGGCTGAAGCTGCTGCACCGGATTTCGGACCTGACGCGGAAGCTGAATCAGCGCCGGGGAGAGGAACCGGAGACGGAGACGATCGCCGAAGGACTGGGTGTGTCACCGGACATCGTTCGAGATACCCTGGTGCGTGCCCAGGGTGTGAAGTCTTTGGACGCGTCACTCCACGATGAAGATGAGAGTCTGCTCCACCTGCTGCCTGATGCCGATCAGCCTGCACCTGACGCCCGACTTGAAGAAGAGACGGACCGTCTACAGCTCGGGAGGCTGCTGGATGCGCTCGAGGATCGTGAGGCGCAGGTACTGAGACTCAACTTCGGTCTGGATCAAGAGCAGCCCGTTACACTCACCGAGATCGCGAAACAGCTGGGGGTGACGAAGGAGCGGGTGCGGCAGATCAAGGAAAAGGCGCTGCACAAGCTGCGGCATCCGCAGAATAGAAGAGAACTCAATTCGCTGATCGGGTGACGCTGCGATGACGTGGAGACGGAATTGTGTGAAGCGGCGTCGGATCGATTTGGAAATCGCTGGAGTTTCGATAGAAATGGTTTATTTTTATTGTTTGTGAGACGTTTCTTTTAACACAAGTCTCGGGGGAGATTTTGTCATGACACGAGTGAAATGCATCAGCCGAACCAGCGTTCTGTTCCTTATGGTGGCTCTTTTGACATTCGCCTTCGTGGGAACGGTAATTATCGCCACCACAACCGGCGTTGCCCTGGGGCAGACGTCTGACGATTCTGAAGAAGGAGGGTTGAGCGACGCGCTTCGCGCCGTGTTGCAGTCGATCGAGGAAGAGTTGGGTGAAGATGCGGAGCTTGAGCTTGAGATCGCCAACTTTCTGACCGGTCTGGATGAAGCGGACCAGGAAGAGCTGAACGATATCGCGGGGGATGACGGGACCGTGAATCTGAGTGATGTGCAAGAAGCTCTGGGAGTGGAGGACGAGGGAGACGGAGTCGATGGAGATGAGGGGACAGATGGAGAAGAGGATGAGGAGAATCTGACCGACGCGCTTCGCGAGGTATTGGAGGCGATGGCGGAGGAACTCGGGGACGACGAGGAGGCGGAGCTGGAGATCGCCGGCTTTCTGGAAGGTCTGGAGGACGCGGACCAGGAGGAGCTGAACGATATCGCGGGGGATGACGAGACGGTCAACCTCAGCGATGTGCGTGCCGCGCTTGGGGCGGAGGACGACGCAGATGGGGACGAAGATGGTGAAGATGGAGATGACGACGAGGAAGGGCTGATCACAGAGGGCAATGTGGCGGCCATCGACCTGGAGAATTCGACGTTTTCAGTCGAGACGGAGGAGGGTGAGCTTGTTGAGGTCGTCGTCCAGGATCACACTCAGTTCTTCGTTCGGCTGAAGGGTTCGGACAGGACCGATACTAAGGACAAGGACAAGGACAAGAATACTGGAACCGGCGGAGGCGGTCCTGGGAATGACAATCCAGGAGGTGGTTCCGGGAATAGCAATCCAGGGGGCGGAAATCGCCCCTCCAAGGTCGCGACGGAAGCGTTCTTTCAGCCGGAATTAGATTCAGACGAACCTGTCGAGTTGAGTACGACGCTATCCGACCTAAAGGTCGGAGACGAGGTCAAGGTAGATGGACCGCTGGATCCGGAGACCGGGGCCATCCTGGCCGATCGCATCCTGATTACCCGGTCCCTGGAGGATCAGACAGGACTTGCATTCCCGGCCGTGTCTGGCGTTGTAGAGGACGTCGATCAGGATGCCGGGACGTTCAATGTTCGGGAGGGGAAGAGGTCTGCGACTCTCGTCATCGTGAGCGAGGGGACAGAGTTCCTCCTTCGGATCGAGCCTCTGGATGAGAATGACGGCAATATTGCAGACCAATCCGCGTCATTCGACGACCTTTTAGATGGAGATCATGTTCGCGTCTTCGGCGAGCGCAACGAGGAGCGTGCCGTCGACGCCGCGCGCGTGGTCATCTTCAGGCAAGAGGAACCAGAGGCGCCGGTGGTCGTAGGACGCGTCGTCGATGTGGACCGAGAGGGCGGAGTCCTGCTCGTCGAGGACCAGCGAACTGAAGAGACCTGGACTGTGCTGGTCGGCGATGAAACGGAAGTGATCCGGGTGAAGGGAGATGCAGGTCAGTCGGAGTCGCTGAGACCGGATGACGGAGGGGTCCTTATTCCTCAAGACATCAGTCGAGGTAAGGGGAACTCCGGCAGAGACCGGCCCAAGGGGAAAAAGGTGGCGGTTGCGCTCGAAGAGTTCGAAGATGCGGAGGATGTGGAATTCTCGGATACGACAGACGGGCTGTTCGTGGCCGTGTTCGGAGAGGAGACAGAACCGCTGACGGTGGAGGCAACGCGGATCGTCATCCTGTTCGAAGGCGTGCGCCAGGGAGATTTCCTGTTCACGGACAAGATCGATCTCTTCGACAGGTTCGGCGGTCGGCTGAGCTTCCAGAATCCCGAGCCGGTCTCGTTCGATCCTGATGCGGAGTTCACGCTGCCGGATGGAACGGTTTTGACGCTCGCGGAGCTGAAGGAGTTTCTGGCGGACAACCCGGATCAAGGGTTCTTCCTGGATGGAACGACACTCAGCGATCTGGAGGATCCAGAATTCGATTGTTTTGATCCCTCGAAAACAACGGAGTCAGAGGGAGGCTCGCTTCTCTGTCTGATCGACGCACGGCAGATTCTCGAGTTTGACAACGCGATTCGTGCATTCCCGAAACCGACGGTTCAAGTGAATCGGCTCACAGAACTCGTCTTCGCAGACGAATCCGAGGCTGCGGCTGAAGACCTGACGCGCGGCACGCGCGTTGAGGTCTCGGGAACGGTCACACGAAAAGGTCGACAGCTTGCCTTTGTTGCCGACATCGTCCGCATCCTGGGCGGAAGGCCGTTCCGGGATCAGGGACGCGTTGCGTCTGTGGATATCGCGGAACGGACGATCACCTTTGGGTCTCCGGACCCGGTGCCGATCGATCGGAAGGCCAAGTTTGGGAACGAGCGGGGAAGACGCGTTTCCTTCGAGAGGTTCAATGACCTGTTGAACGAAAGGTCGGACTTGCAGGTCGTGGTCAAGCTCAGCAAGTTCGATGGCAGCATTCGGCAACTTCAGATTCTCGATCCCAGCCGTAAGAAGAACATCAAGAAGGACGAACGGCTGATCTCGGGTGCTGATGTGACGATCGAGGTGGGGGAAGACGGTGGGCTGCAGCTGGTGTTCGCACCGCCCCTGCCGATTTTCGTGCCGGAGGGCCTGGAGATTCAGGGAGACGTCATAGAGAACCTCGAGGACCTGGAAGGGAAGCGCGTGATCGTAGACGGGGAGCAGACCGGAGAGGTTCGAACTGCCCTCCGCATCCTGGTGATCAAGACGATCGACGCGATCAGCCTTCAGGTGGAGGTCGGTGACTTCGACGGAGAGGGATCGGCAGACGATATCCTGATTACGGTGCTCGACCAGGACGACGTCGAACTTGCACTGCCCGTGACGGTGTTCCTCGACAAGTTTCAACCTGAGGAAGTCAACTCTGGCGAAATCGTGAATAACCTCCGGACCGGAAGGCACAAGATCCGGGTGCAGGTGCCGTCGATACGAGGCCTCGAAGACAGGGCGTCCTTCCTGATCAGGGCCAAACCGAAGCGGCTCACGGTGGCGTCTACTGTTCCCGCAGACGGCGAGACCGGCGTGGATCCCGAGGTGACGAGTGAAGTCCTGATTACGTTCACGGAACCGATCAAGGTGTCGGGCGAGTTCGTCCACGTGACCGCATTCCTCAAGCCGGGTCCCAGAGGGGGGCTCCTGAGGGGTGGGACGCTGCTGGATGACGGTGTAACCGTGGCCTTTCCCGCGGAGATCGCGGGTGAAACGACTTACTCGCTCAGGGTCGTGAGTGCGGTGGGCGAAAGGAATCAGGCGCTCACGCGCCCGATCTCTTCAAAGTTCTCCACCGGCGGGACACTGGCGCTGCTGGGCAGCATCACCGGGACGATCGACGTTACGGGATTGGGTGCGACGCAGCCAGCCGCGACCAAGCAGGCGACGGTCGATTGGTCGGAAGTCGGTCTCTCCGGGGAAGTGATCGCCGTGGACGCCGATGGCGAGCGGGAGGGACAGTCTAGCATCGAGGAGGACGGCAGTTTCACGATCACGGATCTTCCGGAAGGAGACTACACGCTCTTTGTCACAGCCGAGACGACCACCGGCTCAACCAGCGGTTTCCTTGATACGGATGGTGATGGTGCTCCAGATGTGATAGGGGTGACCGCAGGGGACTCGGTGAGTGGAATTGCGATTGGTGTGGTTCAACCGGAGGAAGTGGATGAGGTCGAGGAAGTAGAGTTGATCTCGGCGGCAGCCTCTCCGGTCACGATCGATCTGGATGCGACACTGGATGACCAGGGACTGGACTTCGTTCAGGGTGAACCCGGAGGTGAATTCACGGTGGCGGTCTATCTCGAGGGTCCGGAGGGCCTGTTCGGGGTCGATCTGCTGCTCGAAACCGATCCGACGGCAGTGACGTTTGTGGATGCGGTGCTCAATCAAGAGGGTGAGCCCCACCTGCTGGAGCAGAACGAAGGGTTCGTGCTGTCGATTCCCACGGTCAGCGGGGGCTTTTTCAACTTGTCGGCCGTGATCCTGGGTGCGTCGGAGGACCAGATGGTGTCGGGCAAGGGGCCCGTGGGTTTCTTCACGTTCAGGGTGAACGAGGGATTCTCCGGCACGACTGATATTGTGGTGACACAGCTCGTTCTGGAAAGCAGCGCGGGCACTCAGACCCTGCAACCCAACGTGACCGCCCAGATCGAAGGTGAGGCGGCCACGAAACAGATCATCGTGAGCAGCGACGTGGAATCGATCGCAGCAGATGGCATCGAGGAGGCGATCCTCACTGCCGAACTGCTCGATCTGGAAGGCCTCCCGTTCACGGACGACAACAGTTCCGACGTCACGTTCGTCGTGTCGGGTGGAGACGCCACGGTCAACGGCGAGGAGTCGGTCACCCTGACGGCCTCCGGAGGGAAAGCGAAGGCGACCCTTGCAGCGACCGGGACTGGGACAGTGTCCGTCAGGGTGTCGACCGAGGGCGCGAGCTCTGCCCTGGTCGAAGTCGAGGCCCCGGAGCCGCCCGAAGGACCGGTCGTCCTGGACGGTGACCTCACATCGGGCGACCAGGGACAGCGCCGAGTATCGGCCGCCCTGGAGGTGGGTGAAACAATAACCCTTGATCTGGCTGTCACGGAGGGCATTCTCGGAGCCTCGGGTTTTCAGGTCACCTTGGAGCACGATCCGGCTCTGGTGGAATTTGACGATTTCGAACCTGCGGACGTATTCGAAGGAGCGGCGGCCATTCCGGTGACTGATGACGGGGTGGTCACGCTGGCTGTCGTGTTCCTGGGCACAGATGTAGCGACGAAGGATTCGGGCAGTCTGGGCACGCTCACACTCAACCTCCTGGCGGCTGAGGAGACCAGTATCACGATTGTCTCCGGGCAGTTTGCGATCGGCGCCGATCAGGTGTTCCTAGACATCGGCTCGGGTGGCGCCACTGCGGTAATCGGTAAAGCGGGCGCGGATGTGCGCGTCGGAGACATAGACGGAGACGGATTTGTCGGGTTCCTGGACTTCGTGAGTTTCGGGACTTCGTTCCTATCGTCCCAGGGAGACGCGCAGTTTATCGATGGGGCAGATCTGGACGGGGACGGGACCGTCTCTTTCTTCGACTTCGTGGCTTTCTCTTTGAACTTCAACAAAAATGTCTCGGATATCGTGTTGACGAAGCCTGTTTTACCCGCGGTTCAGAATCCGAACGGGAAGGCCGAGCTCAACCTGGTCCCCACACAAAGTGAGAAGTCCGGAGAAGTGGACCTCCTCGTTCGACTGAATGAAGCTGACGAGGTGGGTGGGTTCAGCTTCAAGTTGACTTATGATCCTTCGGCAATGGCCTGGCTGGGTGCAGAGGCTCAGTCTTCATCACTATTCACAGATGGATCTGGCCCGACCGGGGTGGCCATCGAGGACGCATCTACGAATGGAGAGGTCGTCCTTTCCGACGTCTTCACAGCGGATGGCCTGCTTCAGGGCGAAGGCGACCTGGTTCGCCTGAAGTTCCGTCTGCTGGATGAGACGATGGGGGGTCGTGTAGAGATCGCCGAGGCCTTCATATCGGACGGTCTGGGTCGGGTTCGCGAGCTCGTCGGGGCGCACGCCGCGGAAGTGCGTGCGCTGCCGGATGCGTATGCGTTGAATCAAAATTTTCCGAATCCGTTCAACCCGGTGACTCAGATCGCCTATCAACTGCCCGAGGCATCCGAGGTGACCCTGAGGGTCTACAACATCCTGGGTCAGGAAGTGAGGCTGCTGATGGAGGGCCGTCAGGAGGCCGGTTATTACCGAATCCAGTGGGACGGGCGGGATACGGGCGGACGTTCGGTGTCGAGCGGCCTCTACTTCGTTCGAATGGCGGCTGAAGGATTCGGGGAGGTCAAGAAGATGATGTTATTGAAGTAGGACATAAGACCGGGTACCGGGAAGACAAAACACGGGTACCGGGAAAGCAGGGCACGGGTACCGGGAAAGCAGGGCACGGGTACCGGGAAAGCAAAGCACGGGTACCGGGAAAGCAAAGCACGGGTACCGGGAAGACAAAACACGGGTACCGCAAGATCCGTCGTTCGCTTAGCCCTTAAGACAGAAGGCCTCTGCAAGTTTGCAGAGGCCTTCTGTTTGGGTTGTGGGTCCTCGGGGAACCCTATTTCTGCCGTTTTGCGCTTTCTTTCTTGCCCTGCGTCCTGAGTTCGTCCAGAAGTTGATCCCTCTTGAGCTCCTGAAGGAGCTGATCGTAGACGGATTTTTGCACGTTCTGTTTGATCTGTTCCGTATCCATTCGGGGGGCGTACTTCCGGGCCAAAAATATCATCCCGGCAATCAAAAGGCATACGAGCGTGACCGCACCGAGATAAGCAAGCTTTCTCCGCCGGTATTTGCGACGACGTCGACGGCGACGCATCCTAGTAGGTTTTTGCTCGGTGTCCTCTTCACCCTGGCTCGTTTCAGGTGGTAGTGGCGGGTCGAAGTCCGTATCGATATCGACAAGGGCCGGTCCCGAATTTCCGTTTGGCCCGTTTCCTGGCGGCAGAACCGTCTGATGCTCAGACAAGCCCTTCGTTTCGAATGGAGGGACGTCATTGCCAGGAGCGATGGGGGGTTCTGGGGTCTCCTGCAGCATAGCCGCGTCGGGCCCTTCGACCCATTCCGGTGACCCCGGGCCGATCACACGCTCTATCTCTTTCACGAGGTCTCTGACCTGAAAGGGTTTGGAGATGAATGCGTCAACTCCAGCACGGGCCAGATCCTCGGCGACCTTCGCGTTCAAGTGGCCAGAGACGACAATGACGGGCAGCGGAGAGCCGTTTTCTCTAAGGTAGTGGAGGAGGGCCACACCGTCGAGTTGAGGCATGACGAGATCCAGGATCAACAGGTCGGGACCCTGGTCCTCGACCGCGTCCAGCGCCTCGGTCCAGCAACTAGCCGTGATGGGCAGGTAGTACCCCTGAGTGAGGACGTGGTCCATGAGCCGAAGGATGTCGGCGTCATCGTCGATCACGAGGACTTTTTTGGGTTTTGTGGCTTCATCCCTGGTCATGGTCTTGGCCATTCGGTCAAAGGGTTTTCCGAAAGCTGGACTTCGATCCTTCAAGGTCGCTAAAAAGCAGGTATTGTGCCACCGGACAGCTCGAGACAGCAAGATGTATAACATATTGTTATTATGCTGATAACGTTATCAATCTCAACGAGGACAGGAAAGAATGTCTCGTCTCGGGTGGCTGATATCTGCCATACTCTGGCCTCGTTTCCTGCACTGGGAATGCCCCGGAAGGGCAATCAAGTCACAGGGAAGTAAGGTCTTTATCGGGAATGGCCGTCACCATCGGGTGCTTCTGAAGGGGTTTAATTCGCTTGACAACTCTGGGGCTTTCTCTTATCATTTATTTGATCGCAGATGCGGAAGGCACAACACAGTTTATTGTGCCGCAAAGATTTAGCGCTTACCGCCACGCATTCCAAACTCCAAGAATCGCACTGGTAAGGAGCGGCAATGCCGAGTCTTTCTGAGCGTGAAAAGCACATCCTGGATATCCTCGTCAAGACCTACGTTTCGACAGGTGAACCGGTCGGCTCAAGGACCGTCGCCAAGTCCGGACTGGATCTGAGTGCCGCCACGGTGCGAAACTCCATGTCGGACCTGGAAGATAAAGGTTACCTGTCTCATCCGCATACCTCAGCCGGGCGCATCCCCACCGACAAGGGTTACAGACATTACGTAGATGAATTGATGGCGCAGCAGGAGCTGACGAAAGAGGTGCGGCAGCTGATCCGAAAGAGCGTTGAGATGCGCCAGCGCGACGGGAACATCGAAAGCCTGCTGGAGCAGGTATCGAGGGTGATCGCCGACGTGACACATAATCTGGGCGTGGCGCTCGCACCCGGGTTCGAAGGTGGGGTCTTTCAGCGTATCGAGATGCTTCGCCTGTCTGAATCGAAGATGCTGATCGTGCTGGCGATCGAGTCCGGGCTCGTGAAGACGATGGTTATCGAAGTGGATTCGGCCATTCAAGCTTCAGAGCTGGACGAGACAAATCGTGCCATAAACGAAAGGCTTTCGGGCTTATCGATTGGCGAGATTCGAAGGTCCGTGCAGGAGCGATTACGCGAAATTTCACGCGGGTCGCCGAGACTGCTGCGTCTGATCTGGGAACGGGCGGAGACCCTGTTCAACTTCAGGGGTGGGGAAGACCTGCATCTTGGGGGAACCGGGAATTTCTTCCTGCAGCGCGAGTTCAGCGAAGACCAGGAGGGTCTTGCTGCGCTGTTCGAGTTCCTCGAGAAACGTGAGCCCATCGTAACGATCCTGGATGAACGCATGAATTCTGAAGGGATCACGATCACGATTGGAAACGAACATACCTCTCCTGAACTCCGAGGCTGCAGCCTCCTGACCTCCCGCTATCGCGTTGGTAACGTTTCCGGTCTTATCGGCGTGATCGGGCCCACACGAATTCAGTATGCCAACCTGGTTCCTTTGGTTGAATACGTCGCTGGAATCACAGAGGAAATGCTCGCGAACTGAATCCTTCCCGCAGTAACTTTCCGCGAAGCTTAAATTCGGGATGTTCACGACAGAATCGCTCTCCATCCAGGGGGCGAATTTTCAATTTTGACGCGTAGGGAGGTCTCAACCTTTTATGGAAGGCCGTGACGTTCAGGAAGACCCAAGCAACGAGGACGTGGTTCTCGAGAACAGGGAGGAGACTGAAGGGTCGCCATCGCCAGAAACGGATGGGGCTGAAGATCAGTCCGAGGAGGCCGTTCCGGAAAGTGATCCTTTAGAGGAGGCAAAAAAGGAGGCTGAGGCCTACAAAGACCGGTGGATGAGGCTGGCCGCCGAGTTTGAAAATTACAAGAAACGAATCGCCCGTGAATTTGAAACTCTCGTCGGGACGGCCAACGAAGACGTTCTCCGCGATCTCTTACCTGTGCTGGATTCGGTGGACAGGGCGCTCGCTCATGGTGGTGAAGAACAAGACGAGGGAGAAGAGTTTCGGGAAGGGGTCAAGATGATCATGCAGCAGCTGCCCAAGATACTTCAGAACCGAGGGCTTTCCGAGATCGATGCGCTCGGCAAGCCGTTTGACCCCCACTACCACGAAGCCCTGATGCAGGTCGATTCGGATGAGTACGATTCCGGGACGGTCGCCGAAGTGGCCCAAAAGGGCTACTGTCTCGGGAAAAGGGTCCTTCGGGCGACCAAGGTGGTTGTGAGCCGAGGAAAAGCTGAAGCACAACAGGAAACTGAATCCGGGAAGGATGAATGAGCAGGCGCGACTATTACGAAGTACTGGGTGTGAATCGGGACGCCTCTGAGAATGAAATCAAGAAGGCTTATCGTAAGCAGGCCCTCAAGTATCATCCAGATCGGAACCCCGGAAATGATGAAGCGGTGGAGAAGTTCAAGGAAACAGCGGAGGCATACGAGGTTCTGAGTGAACCCGAAAAACGCAACATCTACGACCGATACGGTCACCAGGGGTTAGGAGGACCTTTCCGAACGGGTGGGTTCCAGTGGTCCGACTTTACGCACGCCGGCGATTTTCAGGACGTGTTTTCGAACCTGGACGATATTTTCGGTGGCGGGATTTTCGGCGATATCTTCGGACGCCGAGGGGGTGGCCGCCGGGGCCCTCAGTCGGGGGAAGATCTCAAACTCGCATTGAAGCTCAAGCTGGAGGAAGTAGCGAGAGATACAGAAAAGAAGATCAAACTGTCCCGTCTCGAGAAGTGCGATACCTGCAGTGGATCGGGGGCAAACTCGGGGTCCGAACCTGCAACTTGCGATACCTGCGGTGGGGTGGGTCAGGTGCGTCAAGCCAGCCGCTCCCTGTTCGGCCAGTTTGTGAATGTGGCGATCTGTCCTCAGTGCCGGGGGGAAGGTACGATCATCAAGAATCCGTGCCCTTCCTGCAGGGGAGACGGCCGGGAAAAGAAGACCTCCACCATCACGGTGAAGATTCCTGCGGGCGTTTCCGAGGGAAATTATATCAACCTGCGCGGTCAGGGAAACGTAGGGCCGCGGGGTGGGCCCGAGGGCGACACACTGGTCTACATCGAGGAGGAGGAACACGAGTTTTTCGAGCGGAACGGGATCGATATCCTGCTGGACCTGCCGATCAGCTTTAGCCAGGCCGCACTGGGGCACGAGGTAGAGGTGATGACACTCACGGGTAAAGTGCAGATGAAGATTCCCTCCGGCACTCAGTCCGGACAGCTCTTTCGGTTGAGGGGCAAGGGTATCCCCGAGCTGAACGGATATCGGACCGGGGATCAGATCGTGCGGACCGTGGTCTGGACGCCCAAGAAGCTGAACAAGCACGAAGAGGACCTGTTCAA
Source organism: Candidatus Latescibacterota bacterium (assembly GCA_965248435.1). Taxonomy (GTDB): domain Bacteria; phylum Latescibacterota; class UBA2968; order UBA2968; genus CBDFJH01. The sequence goes on along the minus strand of OZ252100.1, from coordinate 1,523,489 downwards.
GGAGTTGGCCGAAATGGAGAACATTCAGCCCCCCAGTGTTGGAAAGCGTTTCTTCGAGCGGATGAAGGAGGCTTTTGGAGGTGGGTAGGATGAGCAATAGAAATGCGAACGATGGGCGGATGGAGTAATGGAGTATTGGGGAACGGGGCTGGAATTCTGGTTTTTCAATACTCCAGCACTCCAGTACTGCAACGCTCCAGAATCGGGGGTTGAACGGGTGAAGTAGCGCAAATCGATTAGCGAAGTAATGGAAAGGGCAAGATTTTCCGATACTCCACCTTTAGAGTTTCAGAATGGCGGGACTGTAACCAGCCAGCTGCAGGCATTGCGGCTGGCCTTTTTCTCGGCTGTTCTGGGCTAAAATAGTATGAAAAAAGCCTTAATGGTTATATGTTTTATGACGATAAACTTATTAGTATTCGGTGATCCATTGGGATCTCTGAAGGGGGCCCGTTTATCACCGGTTACCACACAGGACGTGGAGTACATAAGCAGGGATGCCGGCCAAGGGCAGTCCGTTTCCGAGAGGAGGCGGACTGCCCCATTTTGTATGCCTAGGATTGACAAAGGCGTGCAGGTGGGCTTATATTCAAAAAACTTGCATTTCTGGCAGCTTGAGGTGCCCGAGTGGAATCCTGGTTCAAGCTTTCTCTGGAGGTGCCTTCTGATCTTTCGGACCTGGCATCCGGACTGCTGTTTGACCTGAATACCGCCGGGCTGCAGGTGGAAGATGGGCATACGGCCGGATGGACCCTTCTGTCTGCCTATTTCCAGCCTCACCGCGACCCGGTGCAACTTGCCAGCGAACTGAAAAGTTGCCTTCAAGGTCTCCCAGGCAGGCCCGGGTTGCTGTCGACGGCTCATCTTCGCGTGGAGGCCGTTCCCCAGGAAGACTGGTCGACCTCGTGGCGCGACTTTTTCCAACCGATTTTTCCCACACCCAGGATTGCCATCTGCCCCCCGTGGGATCTTTTGCCTGATCCCCATGGGGGGTTTACGATCACGATCGAACCCCAGGCCGCGTTTGGGACGGGCCGTCACGAGACGACCCGCGGTGTCATCCAGGTCATCGAGCAGAGGATTCAAACCGGGGATCGACTTCTGGATGTCGGAACCGGTTCGGGGATCCTGAGTATCGCGTCGGCCAAACTGGGGGCCGCGAAGGTCTGTGCCGTTGATGTCGATCCCATTGCCGTAGAGAATGCGCGCGAAAACTTTGAGCTGAACGAGGTCGCGGACCGGATCGACCTCAAGCTTGGTTCCATTTCCGAGGTTTCGGGTCGCTTCGACCTGGTGGTTTCGAACATCTCGTTCGAGCCACTCGTTTCGATGCTTCGCGAGCTTAAGGCCCATACTTCGCTCACGGGAAAGCTGATTCTGGGTGGCATTCTGATCCAGGAGGAGGCAGCGTTTCGAGAGTCGATCGAACAGATCGGCCTGTTTGTTGATGAGGTGCGGCGCGAGGGGGACTGGATATGCGTGATTGCGGCCAGAAGTTCGGCCGAGTGAATCTTCCGAGGCTAATCATGTCAAGACATCATTCGTTTGTCACAGGGCTCTTTGCGCTGCTCTTCCTGTCGAGCGCCTCCTGGGGTCAGCTGAAGCACGGAGATCAGATCGTAACGGTTGTGAAAACTGCCGCCGTGAATGTCCGCTCCTCTCCCGAGATTCTTCGGGACAACAGCTTCAAGAATCTGATGGGGCGGATTCCCCGCGGGACGCAGATGAAGTGGATCGGGAAACGGGGCGCCTGGTATCAGGTGATCCTGCCGGACGGGCGAACCGCCTGGGTCCACAGCCGGTATACGGAAGAGGGCATCGCGAGGGACCTGCTGGAGGTCACGGTCGCCCAGGCGAGAGTTCGCCAGAAGCCGGCGGCCGAAAGCGCATCACGAGTGATCGCGAGGGTCAAAAAAGGTGACATGCTGCGCCTGGAGAGGGCTCGGGGTGATTGGTTCCTGGCCACGCTGCCCGACGGGAGCCTGCGGGGGTGGGTTCGCCAGGACATGGTCGTGAGGCGGCCGGTGGACCCCTCCGCAGAGTCACCCCCCCCGGAAGAAGCAGCGCCCCGGTCCCCTGAGCCGGAGCCGCCGCCGGTGGTAGATCACTATCAGTTGGGCCTCGATCACGTGACTGAAGGACACCAGGATCAGGCTATCGATGCATTTCGGGAGGCGCTAAAGGTCCATCCGAACGACGGCGCGATCCATTTCGAGCTCGCGAAACTCCTGAGGGTAAAAGGGGAACGTGAGGAGGCGCTGAACCATTTCAAGGCAGCTTTGGAGGGAGACCGCCCCCGGCCGGAGGCAAGGTTCCATCTCGAGGCGATGTTGAAGCCCGAGGTGGAAACCGGGGAGGACGTTGATCCTGAGATGGCCGGGGACCCAGAGGGACCGTGGACTGACAGGTTGGAGGAGGGCGCGATCTATCTGCTGCCCGCGTTGGCGATCGGGTCCCTGGTGTTTCTGGTTGCGCTGGGTCTTTTTTACAGGAAGCGGCGTGCGGCCCGCCTCGCGAGTCCGGTCTACAGACGCCGGAAGCCGGATGGGGGCTTTGATTCGGTGTTGAAGTACGCGGTGGAGAAGCGACCGCTGCTTCGCGCGATCGAGGAGGCTGAGCGCAAACAGGCGGAAATGGATGAAGCGCTCCGTCAGCGCTTCGACACCATGGGCAAAGGAGGGCCGAAGCTGCCCAACGTGGAATCCACGGATGCCTTGATCAAGCGGGTGGAGGACCTCAGACAGACGATCTTGAGCCAGGAGGAGCGGGCGCAGATCTATGCGGATCTTGTCCTGTTGCAGAACGAAAAGATCGACGCGCTGGACGAGGAGATCGACGCGCTGAAGAAGCTGATCGTTATGAACTTCCAGGACGGTCAGAAGGAAGGGAAGCAGAAGGGAAAAGCGGCAAAGATTCGTGAATCGTAAAGCCGTCGTTCGTTGATCGTCGTTCGTTGTTCGAAAGGCAATTCACGCCAAAGAGGCCGTGGCCGTAGAGACGCCCCGGTGGGGCGTCTCCAAGTTCACAAGGAGACTTCGGTCTCCTTTTTTCATGTGGACGGCAGACACCAAGAATGAGCAGCGTGATCATACGTGTCTTTCAGCCGTCTGTGGTCCGTGGTCTGCGGTCAGCTTCTAGAGATCTATCTCCAATCCCTCGTAGGCGATCAGGACCCGGCAGTTCCCGTCCGGCGAAACGTGATCGAGGTATTCCTGCGTACTCCGAACCAGGTTTTGCAGCTGAGTGTCGTCGCTGTAGGGATCGTGGTGGTAGAGAATCAGGTGTTTGGCATTCGCTTTGAGGGCGATGTCCACCCCGATGAATGACGAGCTGTGACCCCAGTCGCTCTTTTCGAACGAATCGAGCAAGGCAAAGTGTGCATCGAATACGAGCGCGTCGGCATTCTTGAAAAACTCAATATACTTCTCCATAAGCTTGGCAGGAAGATTGGCATAAGAGGCATCGCTTGCGTAAACGAACGCGCGTTTGTTTTGCTCGATCCTGTAGGCGTAGGAATCTCCGGGGTGAACGAGCTTGACGGGAGTTACTGAAAACGGGCCCAGCTTCTTTTCTTTGCCTGCGGATAATTTGCGAAATTTCACGCCCGCCGGCAGCGCTTCGAATGGCACGGGAAAATTGTATTCGTGGTGCTGATTCAGAAAGCGATCCTTGAGGTGAGTATGGCAGCCGTAGAGCGTAATCTGGTTCCCGGGGACGAAAATAGGTGGGAAAAACGGAAACCCACTGATGTGATCCCAGTGGGTGTGGCTCATCAGGATGTCGGCCCGACCCTTTCCCTTTCCAAATTCCTCCTGCATCAGGGCTCGGCCGAGTCCCGAAATGCCCGTCCCAGAGTCGATGATGAGGCGGCTTCCCTCTGCCTGAATCTCCACGCAGGAGGTGTTGCCGCCTACGGTGCCCCGTTTGAAGATCGGATGGGTGTGGAGGTATTCTCTGGCCTCGTCCGGACCCGAGAATTGGAGGCCATTGGAGGCGAGCAGGAGGTCGACCAGCTTGCCTTCGAGTGCCTCAGTCGAGATGGGGGAGGCGACTGACCCTCGAACGCCCCAGAATTTGATCCACATCGGTTAGGTTTTCCCCGCGGCTCGTGGCGGTGCGGGAATCGAGTTGAGCGAGATAAGTAAATGATTTACTAGTAGGATATGCCACATTTGTGGGAATAGTATATGACGTCGGGGCGAAAATGTCAAGCTTCCGAGCGGTCGTCTGGCGCAGGCAGGGTGAGCGGGAAGGTTTCTCTCTCAGCTCGGGGGGGACTGCAGGGCTTGAAGGACCTCATCGGGCGAACGAACGAGCGTCCAGATTGCTCTGTGAGTCGGGGTCATGAACCCCTCGGAAATACTTCGCTCCAGGAGTTCCATGCAGGGGTCGTAAAACCCTTCCACGTTCACGATTACGATCGGCTTTCCGTGCAGGTCGAGGCTTTTCCAGGCGATGACCTCGAAGAGTTCCTCGAATGTCCCACACCCTCCCGGCAGCGCGACACAGGCGTCGGAGGCGTCCAGCATCGCCCGCTTCCTCTGGTGCATGTCGTCCACCATCCGGAGCTCCGTCAGGCCCCTGTGTCCCCACTCTTTCTGGTCCATAAAGCCGGGCAGGACGCCAACCACCTTCCCGCCTTCCTCCAGCGCCGCATCCGCGAGCCTTCCCATGAGTCCTGTAGACCCCCCGCCGTAAACGATCGTGATCCCGCTTCTGGCCAGGATCCTCCCGAGACGGTCGGCGGCCTCGTGATAGGCACGGCCCGAGTTGTCGCTCGATCCACAGAAAACCGATATTCGCTCGTGTTTCATTCTTTCTCTTTATGTCGTTCGTTACTCGTGGACCGAAATCTCAATTGTATTCGCCCCACCCCAACACACCGTGCCTCCGGCGGCCAACTTTTCTTGCTCGCCCAAGAAAAGTTGGACAAAAGAAGGGCGCCGCTCAGTCGCCGCGGCGGCTTTGGCCGCGGCACCTTACCCTCAGTGGAAAAAACGATCACGGCAGGATGGCCAAATCCTCACCACGCGCTCACGATCACTGAGGGTCCAATCCGCTTGGAGGTGAAATCCCTTCGTTGCAAGGTAAGTCGCACACCGCGGCCCTGATGTCTTTGATCCATATGTTTCGCGAGCTGTAAGGCTTAGGGTAACGGCAATATCTACAGGAGGCTGAGCAGTTTGTCGGTCGATTTTAGGCCGTGCCCCGTGATCGGTACGACGACGGTCTCCCGTTCATCGATGCTGCATTTCTCGAGCCCTGCAAAAGCCGCGGCAGACGTTGGCTCCATAAACCAACCGTTCCTGCCCATTTCCACGAGCGCGGTCAAAATCTCGCGTTCCGATACGGTGACGAACGCCCCCTCGGTCTTGCGGACCGCGTCGACGGTCTGTCGGCCTCTGATGGGTTCTGCGATGGCGATGCCCTCTGCGATGGTTTTCTCCGGCTGCATGGGGGGAAGCTGCTCCAGCCGATCCGCCCACATCTTGTGTAGAGGCGCACAGTTTTCCGACTGAACCGCGATGATTCTGGGAAGCGCGGAGATGAGGTTTTGGGACAGGAGGTCTTGAAATCCGAGGTAGGCGCCGATCAGAAGGGTCCCGTTGCCCGTCGGGATAATCAATACGTCCGGCGCACTGAACCCGAGCTGTTCCCAGATTTCGTAGGCGTAGGTCTTGGTGCCGTGAAGAAAGAAGGGGGACCAGGAATGGCTTGCGTAGAATTCGGTCTCCGCGGCCACGAGGACGGCGCGCGCCGTATCTTCGCGCGAGCCAGGTACCTTGTGGAGCGCCGCACCGTAGAGCCCGATCTGTGCGAGTTTCGCCGGTGCGGTCGCCTCGGGTACGAAGATCTCACATTCGATTCCGGCAAGCGCGGCGTAGGCGGCGATTGCTGCGCCTGCATTCCCTGATGAGTCCTCCACGACCTTCCGAATGCCGAGCTCCACGGCCCTGCTGATGAGGACCGACGCGCCCCGGTCCTTGTATGAGCCGGTGGGGAAGAGCTGTTCCTGTTTGATCCAGATTCTGTTTCCGCCGATTCGCGTCTCCAGAAGGGGCGTGAAACCTTCGTCGAAGGAGACGATGTGGCCGTCATTCTGGATCGGCAGGGCCTCCCGGTATCGCCACATGGTTGGCTTTCCGGTTTTTACCTGGTCTGGGCTGAAGCGCGAATCAAATTGAAGATCGAGAGGTTGGCCGCAGTCGCACTTCCACCTGGGGTCTTCAAAGGGGTAGACCGTGCTACAAGCCTGGCAGGTGAGCTGTTTCAAGAGGAGGTGGCCCTTCCCTTCAGTGCGGTCCCCGTAATCGCGGTGACGGCCCTTCTGGGAAGGATTCGGGTGGAAAACGTGAGCAGGTTGTTCAGGGCACCGTGAACGACGGAGGGCCGCTTCCCCAAACTTTTCAGGCCCTTAGCGACGACGGCATCGGGTGTCGCCTCTCGGAAGGGGCCTGCATCCTCGATGTTGGCGACGGCCTGAAATTCCGTCTTAGTGAATCCGGGGGAAAGGGCGAGGCTGTCGACACCCAGGTGATGGACCTCCCGCCAGAGGGACTCCCCCAGCATGAGGTTGAAGGCCTTGGTGGCGCCGTAGGTTCCCAGGTAGGGGGTCGCCTGATAGGCGGCGGTCGAGGCCAGGAAGATGATGCCGCCCCGCTCTCGCTCGAGCATCAGGGGGAGAAAGTGGTTGGTGAGGAGCACCGGTACGACACAGTTCAGGACCGTCATGTTGACCTGGCGATCCGGGTCGCAGGATGGATAGTCGCCGGACAGACCGAAACCGGCGTTGTTGACCAGCAGGCCGATCTCCAGGTCCCTCGTTTCCTGAGCGACGCCCGTGCAGGCGCCCGCTTCGGTGAGATCTGCGGGTATGACCCGGGTCTGGACGGCGCTCGCGCGCTCGACTTCGTCCGCAAGCGCCTGCATTTTCTCCCGGCGCCTGGCGACCAGGACGACGTTCAGCCCTCTTGCCGCGATCTGCCGGACGAATTCCGCGCCCAGTCCGGACGATGCCCCTGTGACCAGCGCCCAGGGCCCGTATCGGGCATCCCATTTCATGACGGTTCACTCAGTGCGGCCCGAGCGAGGGCGTCCACGTCGGCGACCATCTCTTTCCACGCCTCCGGACGGTAGTCCGGGCCGGGAGCGAACGGCGGCGTTTCGATGCACATCGCACGCGAAAACTGGATCTCAGAGACGCGCCGAAAGAATCCGGTCCAGTCGACGAGACCGTGCCCGGGCGCCAGGTGAGAGTCGCGGTCTCCCGCGTTGTCGGCCAGGTGGAAAGCGACGATCTTTGGGGCCATGACGTCGAAGAATTCGCCAGCGCGTTCCGGACCCAGGGCCATCAGGGCGTGTCCAGAGTCCAGGCAAAAACCGAGATTGGGATGGTCGAATTCCTGCTTGAGGCGCTCGAAATGTTCGGGTCGACCCCCCAGTCTTCCTTTCGCGCCCATATTCTCGATCGCGATCGTAAATCGGTTCTTCTCGGCGACATCGAGGAGTGTCTTCAGGCTCTTTCCGAGCTGCCTCATGAACGGATCCAGGCCCTCGTTATCTACGCTGAAGGTACTCATCGAAGGATGCTGGATGCCGACCGATGCCCCGAGCGCCGCTCCACGCTCTATCCCGCGCACGGCCGTTTCAACCGCTCTCTGCCTCACCGTCTCGTAGAAGGAGGCGAGGTCGTCCTGGGGCGTAAAGGGGAGGTGGAAGGTTTCGATCCTGACGCCTGCGCTCCGGTAGTCTTCGCCGAGGGTTTCGAGTTCCGCCTCCGGGATCAGGCCGAACAGTTTCATGCCCGCTTCGATGCCAGAGCCGGCCTGTTTGCATATGTCCTGTATCTCGGTGTGGGATCTTCCGAGCAGGGGGCCGCTCGTAACGGACCAGGTCCAGGTCTTTTTCACGGCTAAGCATCTCCAAATAAAAGGGCTAGTTTTGGGGAAATGGAGTAATGGAGCAATGGAGTATTGGGGTGACAGGGCTTATTTGGAGGCTTTCCAGTACCCCTCCAGTACTGCAATACTCCAGAATAGCGAAGTCGGAAAGCATTGAAGCGTCGAGAGTCGTACGCAAATCACCGGAGCGTAAATCCGCCGTCTATCGTGATCGTTGTGCCGGTGACGAAGCTGGAGGCATCGGAGGCCAGGAAGACGGCCGCAGGGGCGAGCTCCTCGGGGAGTCCCGCACGCTTCATGGGGGTGGCCTCGATCCACGTCCCACCGTATTCGGGGTTATCGATGTAGGGCTGGGTAATCGCGGTTTTCATGTAGCCGGGCGCGATGGCGTTCACCCTGATGTTGTGAGGGGCCCACTCGGACGCGAGGGACCGGGTGAGGTGGACGACGGCCGCTTTCGAAGCGTTGTAGGAGGCCTGAGGTTGAGGAACGTTCACGATGGCCCCGGACATGGACGCGATGTTGATGATGCGGCCGCTCCTGTGTTCGATCATGGGCGCCGAGACGGCCTGACAGCAATAGAACAGCCCGTTCAGGTTCACATCGAGGACGTTGAGCCAGTCCGCTTGAGAGACGTTTTCGGCCTCTCCCCAGGAGACGATGCCGGCGTTGTTCATCAGGAAATCGACCCGGCCGAACTTCTCCAGGACCTTTTGGACCATCTCGTTGACGTTTTCACGGTCCCTGACGTCGGTCCGGACAAAGAGCGCCCGGCGGCCCAGCGCTTCGATTTTCGCGACGGCAGCTGGACCTGTTTCCGGATTGATTTCGGCGACGACGATATCCGCGCCGACTTCCGCGAAGGCGCTGCAGAACGCCTCACCCAGGCCCTGGCCCCCGCCTGTCACGATGCCGACCTGGTCTTTGAGCGAAAATTTTTCCAGGATCATCGGAGCGGCTCCTGTGAAGATGTGCTGATCAGATGATCTTCAGGGTTCGAATCCAACGAGGCGATCGCCCTTCGGGCCTCCTCGAAGTAGGCCGGGTCGATTTCGAATCCAACGAAGTCCATGCCGAGCTCCATACACGCCAGGGCCGTCATGCCGATTCCGCAGAATGGGTCGAGGACCAGACGCGCTCTCTCGAGGCCGTGGAGCTGAATGCACATCTTGGGAATCTTGACGGGGAAGGTGGCGGGATGCGGGCGCTGTTTTTCCCGGCTCTTGATCGTCTTGTAGGGAATAAACCACGTGTTTCCCCGGCACCTTCGATCCTGCCCGGCGGACTTCCACCGCGCGACGTTCGACTTGTCCTGGTACTCGACGCCGACCGCGAGGCGGTCCAGTTTGACATCGCCCTGTTTCGTCAGGTGGAAGATGTATTCGTGACAGCCATTCAGAAAGCGCGGGCTGTTGATCGGCTTAAAGTGGCCCACGCCGATGTTTCCGGTAATGCCGGGATAGTCGCCGACATCCTCCTTCTGTATCGCGATCGATTTGACCCAGTGGATCACGTTCTGGAGGCGGAAGTGTTTCTGTGCGATGTTCAGGACTTCGAAGGGGACGGTTGGGTCGGAGGGTTTGGCGCCGATGTTCAGGAAGAGCGAGCCTTCGTCTGCGAGCACTTCCTTGACGATGGAGGCCCACTCATCGAGCCAGTTCAGATATTGTTCGCGCGGGATGGTGTCGTCGTAGGCTTCATAACTCGTCCCAAGGTTGTAGGGGGGCGAGGTCACGACGACGTCCACGGAGCCATCGGGAAGTTCGCTGCGCATTCCCGAGAGGCAGTCCCCCTGGTGCAGCGTGAATCGGTTCTCCCGGCTTTGGATGGAATAAGGGGCCATTGCTCGACTACTCCGTGGGTTTATGCATTCGAACATACCGGCAGGGCAGGGTGAGCTTGCCGCCGCTCCTGACCGCCTCGAGGAATTCATGGGTCGTCACAGAGTATCCCCACTTCATTTCGATCTGGTCGATGGTCACGTGCGTCGCCCAGAGGCCGTCGATCGTTTGAGCGGTTTCCACGGCCGCGGTCGCATCTCGAATGACGATCGGCATGTAGCCGCGACTGTACATATCCTTGATCGCGCCCGATTTGTCGGCCAAACACATGTTCGCCGCGAACCCGCAGTAGAACAGGACCTTGACCTGCCGATCCCGAAGCAGGCGGTGCAGCATCTCCCCCGAAGAGACGACGAGGTCGCCGCCGGCCGGACGCAGGGGCGCCGGAATGTCCTGGTTGGGCCTGACTTGCGCGTAGTAGTTCGTAATCCATTCCTCAGTGCGATACAGAAAGGTGTGCTCGAGCTGCCAGCGCTTCACCCAGTCGGAAGGAGGCCAGTCAGACGTCGCCGAAGTCGGCGATTCAGCCCTTCCCCCTGGTACCTTGGCCGCTCCTTTCGATCGCGCCGCCTGTTTCTCTGGATCGGTGGCGAGGGTTTCCCACTGTGAGTATTTCAGGGCAATGTCGCGCGTCGGCGCGTGTACCACGGTCAGACCGTTCTCCCTGCAGGCCTCCAGCATGGGGAGAATCTTCGTTTTCTCGATTTCCGCCGCCCGGTCACAAAAGCTCTTGCCGCAGTTGTACTCCGCTTCCCAGCCCAGATCCGAAAGGGGCGCCGGGCCAAACCCGGTGTTCCAGAGGTCGATCATCACGAAGGCGACTTCTCCCGGTTCGAAGGACAATTCCGTGGTGTAATGGAAGAAGTACTCCTCCGAGAGTTTCGTCTCCCTGGGGATTTCGGGAATGGATTCTTTTGCCGAAGCTTCCATCTCATGACCCTGGGTGGCAGATGTGGAAGGTGAAAGGCCTATGGTACGATGTGGCATCTGGTGAGTCAAGAATTTCCAAACCTTGGCGAAGGTTGGAATGTTCGCCGCCGGGAGACGGCGGGTACAGCTGTCCGAGACGACACACCGTGATCGAATTGTTCGCCGTCAGGAGACGGCACGTACGGTTGTCCGAGACAGACATCGCGATCGAATTGTTCGCCGTCTGGAGACGGCTCCTACCGAATGAATTGGCGAATTGTATCCGGTAGGAGCCAACTCCTGCTGGCGAACCCCTGAATGGGGGCTTTCATATTCAAGGGGCATATCAAGAGAGGATTGCGAGTCCCCTCCCAGGAGGTGTGCCCCGTCGCAATTCGAAACGGTGACCCAGACAGCGCTGAACTATGAGCTGGGCGGGGTGGGTCTACGAACGACGAACGACGATCGACCACCTTTAGCCTCCGGCGGCCAACTTTTCCTGCTCGCCCAAGAAAAGTTGGACAAAAGAAGGGCTCCCCTCAGGCGCCGGGGGGGCTCCGGCCGCGGCACCTCACCCTCAGTGGCATAAACAGTCCACGGCAGGAAGGCCAAATCCTCACCACTCGCTCGCGATCACTGAGGAACCAACCCGCTGGGAGGAGAAATGAGCTGGTTGCATCGGAGTCGCACACCGCGGCCCTGATGACTTTGAGCGATGCATTTCGTGAGTTACAGAGACGCCGGCAAGCGGGCGAGTCTACAATTAGAGCTTACTACCTTAACCCCAACATTCGGCGAAGAATCTTTTCAAAGGGGGAGGCGATTCACGGAACGTATTCTTCCCCCTTTGGAAAAGGGGGATTGAGGGGGATTTCCCGATGACGTCTCTATGCATTCGTGTCCTTCGTGGAATTTCGTGTTGTTTCGTGATCCCGCCTTTCAATCCCAAATCCGCAATCCACAATTGATGGCGTTTCGTTTCCCGAACTCCTTGCCTCCGGCGGCCAACTTTTCTTGCTCGCCCAAGAAAAGTTGGACAAAAGAAGGGCACCCCTCAAGCGCCGGGGAGGCTCCGGCCGCGGCACCTCACCCTCAGTGGCATAAACAGTCCACGGCAGGAAGGCCAAATCCTCACCACGCGCTCGCGATCACTGAGGAACCAACCCGCTGGGAGGAGAAATGAGCTGGTTGTATCGGAATCGCACACCGCGACCCTGATGGTTTCGAGCAAACTTTTTCGTCAGTTTGAGAGACGCCAGTCCCTTCCTGGGGCGGGGTGGGTTATATCGCGAACTTCACAACACCATGCCTCCGGGCGGCCTACAAGGAAGATCACAACCCAACGTTGGCCAATTCTAAATCGTTTGACCGAACATGAGGGCGAACAGCAGGAAGTCGGAGAAGGCGACGGCGCCGTCCTCATCCAGATCGAAATCGGGATCGGCGCTTTCGAAGGCCAATGCAAAGAGGACGAAGTCCAGGAACCCAACCGATCCGTCATCGTCAAAGTCGGCGATGCTCGCCGCCGGGTAAACGGATCGGCCCGGGGTGAAGGGGGTAGTCTGCGACGGTGTATCCAGGGGGACGCCCGACGTGTCGGTCGCGTCGCCGATCAGGAGCGTGTAGTCTGTGGCGTCGATGAAGGGGACGGGGAACGAGAGGACGATTCGCATCCCGGCTTGGTCGAGGATGGCGGATTCAGGGCGCCCGACACCGGGTAGAACGGAGTATCTGTCGGGATCGGCGGCTTCGGGAGCCATCGGCTGGTTGAACGTGATGTGGAGCCGGTTTTCGATCGGATCCAATCGGATGAGTTGGGGAGGGGCGTCTGGACGGACGGATACGGATCCAGATCGAACGCTGTCCTCACCTCCCAGGATCGCTTCGATGGCGTAGAAGTAGAGCTGCCCTTCCAAAACGGTCGTATCGATGAACGCCGTCACGACCAGCCCTTCCTCCAGAGCCACCAGCGTTTCGGCGTCGGTGCCTCTGAGTAGGCGATAGCCGGAGGCCTCTGGCGTTTTCACCCAGGTGAGCTGGACCCGGTCTCGTCCGAGCGGGCGCGCACTGAGGATTTCGGGTGAAACGACCTCCCTCAACGGTGCGTCCCACTCCAGGACCTGTACGGCACCGTCACGATTGAAGAGGATTTCAGTTCGATCGTCACCGTCCAGGTCCGCAATCACGGGACGGTGGGTGAGACCGGCGGGGCTGTACCAGATCGGCCTGTAGACGTCCGGTCCATCAGACCTGAAGATGTAGAGGTCGGGCAGGAGACAGACGGCCAGGTCGAAGGTTCCGTCTCCGTCCACGTCGCCAGCGGAGATCCCGTTTCCTGTCGTGGATACCCCGGTGATCCGTGTAGTCCATTCGAGGGCAAAGGCGTCGTCACCCGACGCGCTGTAGATCTCGAGGTCCCAGAACCCGTTGAGCGGATCTGTCGGGTCCTCCGACGCGCGTGCGGCGGCAAATTCGATCTGCCCGTCGCCATCCAGGTCCACGCCGCCGCCGACCCAGCGCACGTCCGTATCGTCGTCCCCTTCCAGCTTCCACGTGGACCGATAGCTGTCATCACCGTCCGATTCGAAGACCCAGAGGTCTCCGTCCGCGTCCCCTCCCAGGAGTTCGTTCCTTCCGTCGCCGTCCAGATCGGCGATGACGAACCGCGCCCCAATGTCACCCGAGCCCGATGTGGGGTCGAAGAGGGAGGTCACCTCGCGGATCACGCCGTCGGATGCTTGTTCGAGGACTTCGATTCCCGGGATCACGGCGGAGCGGGCGATGATTTCGTTCTTCCCATCCCCGTCCAGGTCGGCGATCTCGCCGCCCCAGGTCTGGGTCCGCTGCAGGACCTGGGTGGACGGAAAGGGGCCGCCTGTAAATAGTCGAAGTCTACTCAGCTCAGAGCCGAGCAGGTCCGGGTTTCCATCGTTGTCGACATCACCCACACTCCACGGCAGGAAGGTTTCGCTGCTTTCAAAGACCTGAGCAAACTCACCTTCCGCCGTCTGTTCGTAGATCAGGACCGGACTGAAGGGCTGGCCTTCGACGTAGGGCATGAGCGCGATTTCTGCGAGTCCGTCGCCGTCGAAATCCGAGGGCCGATCGGCGAGAAAACCGTCGGGCAGCTCCGTGACCTTTATGAAGCCTTCGCGTTGAACGAGAAGGGGTGAGACTGTGACGGTGTCGGGTTCGCTGAGCACGGTCTTCCCGGAGGATCCCGCAGACCGAACGCGAATCTGCAGAGGTCCGTCGGCCAAATCCTGAGGCAGCCTGGCCGTATGTGTGCTGTCGATGAATCCCAGGGAGAGCGTGTCTTCCTCGGTCGCGTCGAGGGGCTTAAACAGGACAACCCCCTCTGTGAGCTGATCCGTGCGCCAGCGGACTTCGTAGACCCTGCGATCACGATCCAGGATTTGACCGATCACGATTCCTGTGATCGAGGGAGCGGATCGGCGTACGAAGACGGGGACACGGTCTTCGAGTGTCCTGCCGTCTTCGAGGTCGGCTTCCAGCCGCAGCACCGCGGATGTGTCGGGCAGGGAGGAGACATCCCACGAGACTTCAATTTCGGACGAGGATGGACCTTCATCGAGGGGTGACCAGGATGAAGGAGAGCGACCGAGCCCCCAGGAGATCCGGTAAACGGTGACTTCCTGACCGGAGGCCGATGCGAGGACGGTGAATTCAGACTCCGCCCCGGCGTCCGCACCCGGCGCGCGGATCTGGACCGTTGCGGGCGCGTCCGGGCTCGAAAGGGGAGACAAGAGGGCGAGACCGTCGATCCTCCCCGCACCGAACGTCTCATCCCAGCCGTCTGGGCCGAGGTCTACGGTCGCAGCGGACAGGAGCGATCTGACCTGATCGGGTGTGAGTTCGGGACGCCGGGAAAGTAGAAGCGCGGCCAGGCCGGAGATGTGAGGCGCCGAAAAGGAGGTGCCGGAACTGAAGCCGTAGGTGTCGCCCGGCAGGGTGCTCAGGATGTTGATTCCCGGGGCCGAGAGATCGAGCCCCGACCCTCTGCTGCTGAAACTGGCGACAAGATCGTTTCGGTCGGTGGCAGCAACGGCGATCGTTTCGTCGAAGGCCGCGGGATAAGAGAGTCCGGACTCCCCTTCGTTGCCCGCGGCGGCCACGAGCACGCATCCGTTGATCGACGCGTAGCGGATCGCGTCCTGGATCAGAAAGGCCCGCTCCGAACTGCCCCAGCTCATGTTGATGACATCGGCGCCGTTCTCCACGGCGTAGAGGATGGCTGCGGCCAGGTCGTCTTCTTCGAAGAAGCTGCCGCCCGCCTGGAGGAGGACCCCACATCTGAGGGCCATCAATTTGGCGTCCGGCGCCACGCCGGCGATGCCGACCCCATTGTCAGCGCGCGCGGCGGCGATCCCGGCGACGAGGGTGCCGTGACCCGATTCGTCGGAGGGGTCGTTGTCCCGAGTCAGGAAATCCCCCTTCGCGGGAAGGTCGGGCGCATCCGAGAAGTCCCACCCGCTTACGTCGTCGACGTAGCCATTCCGGTCGTCATCCACACCGGGCTGTCCCTCGACTTCCGCCTTGTTCGTCCAGATGTTCTCCGCGAGGTCTTCGTGGTCGGTATCGATTCCGGAATCGATGACGGCGAGGACAACTTCCTGCTGTTTCGGGCCCAACCTATCCCATAGTTCCTGCCAGTGGATGTTCGAGAGTCCGGTCTGTTCGGAGAAGCGTTCGTCGTTTGGCGCCTGGACCGGTCGAAAGAGGTGATTCGGCTGGGCGTAGGCGACCTCCCGGAGGGCTGCGTAGGCGACGGAGGCCTCTCGCGGGTCTACGTCAGGCCGGATGCGGATGCGGTAGACCTGATGGAGATTCAAGACCGGTTTGGAGAGGCGGAGCGGGCCGGGGAAGAGGGGTTCAGGAACCTGGGCGCCGAATCGCCGGGCTAAGTCCTGGAGCTGGTCCTGCGAGGGCTTTGAGGCGGGTGTTCTGAACTTGACCAGGATCTGGCCGGGAGAATAGAGGAGTTCCTCGGCTTCTGCGACAGGGGGCAACGCGAACATCAAGATGGGGATCAGCAGGGAGTTTATAGGAGATCTTTTAGACATATGGATCAAAATAACCCACTTTGCCGCGATTCTGTCAACTTAAGGACCGTCGCTCGTGGATCGTTGTTCGTGGATCGTAAGACTGGAGCATCATAGCCTACACACGTGCCTGCTCAACTTCGCCTTGGGCACTCGCAGGAAGGGCCATGACGAGCAGGGCCGCAAATAGGTGGAGGAGGGAGACGTAGGAGAGTGCGACAGAGATGGATGTCGTCTCCGCGAGCATCCCGACGAGGGGGAGCATAAGTCCGGAGGTCCCCCAGGACAGCCCCATCACGACGCCCGTGGCGGTGCTTACGTTCTGAGGCAGCGTCCGCTGTGCGAGGATGATGTTCGTGGATGCGCCAAGCTCGCCGAAGAAACCGGCGAAGATCAGGAAAAGGAAGGCAGAGGGTTCTTCGAACAGCGCGAAGGCCACGAGGAAGGGGGTGGAACTGACCACCGAAAAGGCAAGGAGCTTGCGGGGCGTGACGCGATCTCCCACGTATCCGCCCACGATCCGACCGACTGTGCCCGTGAGGAGATATGCTGAAATGATCCAGCCGATGCTGGCGTTGGACTCCCCTCTTGCCGTGAGCAGGAGTGATGTGAAGCTGTAGAACGAGAACCCGACCGTGGATCGGAGCACCGCGATGGCGTAAAGGACCCACAAGGGTCGGAGTCCGGGCGTTCGAAGGAGCGCGAGGTTAACACGCCCGGCGGGTCTCCTGCCTGCGGGCGCGAACTCCGTCCGGTCGAGGCGAAGGAGGAACAGTATGACCGCCAGACCTGGAAAGATCGCGATCCACAGAAATTGCTGCCCGAGGCGTTCGACGATCTGAGTCCCAGCGATAGGGGCGATGGACATTCCAAGACTGCCGCCCGTCAGAAAGAGTGCCAGGCTGAAATTGGAGCGTGTGGGGTTGATGGAGGTGACGAGTCCCCCTGCGGTGGGGTGAAAGAGCGAAGAGCCGACCGCTGCAACGGCAAGGAGACAGGCGAGGATTACCGCAGAAGGAGCAAACCCGATGGAGGAGGCACCGAACGCGGTGACGATCAGCGCCAAGATCGCAAGGGTCAGGCGGTTTCTACGGTCGCTGAAGTAACCCATGAAGGGCTGGGGAAACGATCCGCAGGCGGAGGAAAAGGCGGGGAGAAGTGAAGCCTGAACAATCGAAAGATTGAAGTAGGCCTTGAAGAAGGCCAGGAGCGGGGGGAAGAGGGTCATGTAGAAGTCCATCGCGGAATGGGCGAGGCCGACATACCACACACCCTTCATCCGGGTAGAGCGCATGAGAGACCAATCGAAAAAATGTAATGGAGACGGGACGAATGAAGCTGTGTTAGAGGAGGCCGGCGCGTTCCAGGACGACCTCGCCAATCTTGTCGTGGAGCCCGAGGGGTCCTGTGACGCTGAATTTGAGATTCGGAAAACCTTGAACCGCATCCTGGGCCATCGATGGGATGTCCGTGGTTGCGTGTCGTCCCGGCGAGAGCATGTAGGGGTGTACGATCACTTCAGTGGCACCATCTTCGACGCAGGCCGATACGCCCTGTTCGATCGTCGGCTCGGCAAGCTCCATGTGCGCGATATGGACGATCAGATCCGGCCGTTTACGGCGGACGAGCTCTGCGACGTCTTCGAGCATTCGGTTTGCTTCTTCTTTCACCGACCCGTGATCTACGATGAGCAGGGCTTTGGACATATGGGGAAACTCCTGATCAGTTTTGGGTGGAAATATTGCACAGTAAGATAACCAATATGCTTCCGAGGTCAAGATCCCGAGGCCCGCATCTCGTATTTCGTATCTCGAAGAAATGAGTTCAACTTCCGGTCATGCTTTCTAAGACCTGTACAACGGCCTCGACTGCGCGATCCCCCGAGATAGATTCAAGTCGATCCTCCATATCCAGGTTACGTTCCCCTTCGACTATCTTCACCGACTTTCCGCGAGGGGCCCAGATCCGCGGGTCGGTGGCACCGAAGAGGACGACGGCCCGGGCGCCGACCGCTGCAGCCACGTGGGAAGGCCCGGAATCGTTGCCGAGGTAGGCCACAGCTTCGTGTAAAACCGCCGCCAGGAGCCGCAGTGGTGGATGGTGGAGGCGGACCGGATCTGTTCTCATGTCATTCGCGACCTGCTCCGCCCTGTCGCCATCTGCCGGGCCAGATAGCAGGATGATACGATGACCGAACTCCCGGCTGATCCGATCGGCGACCTTCGCGAAGCGTTCGGCCGGCCAGCATTTGTGCACGCCGCCGCTGCCGGGGTGAATGACGAAGCAGGGCTCCGCCTCGAGGAGACGTCGCGCATCGTCGCGCTCGCTTTCGCGGACCGAAATCAAGGGCGCGTGACTCGTGATCTCGATGCCGAGATCAAAAAGAGGTTTCAACAGGTGATCCACGATGTGGACCGTGCCGTCTCGCGGCGGGTGCGGATTGTGGAAGACCACCCTGTGGACGCCTGCCCGCCTTAGATTCTCCGCGAAGTGGCCCACCCGGTCCGGAAGGTAGGAGAGGACCAGATCTGTTTCAGTCAATTCATCGACTCGGACTGAAGGGAGGCGCCCGTCCTCCACGAAGAACGGCGCCCAGTCTGCCCGGTCGATGGAGTGGATACTGCAGATGCAGTCCTCGGTAAGACTGAGCGTTTCCGCGTTGCCGATCACACACAGATTTTCGGGCAATACGGCCCTACTCAGGCTCTGAAGCACAGGGAGGGTAGAAACGACGTCTCCGATCCCGCCGGTTCGTATCACGACGACTCTCAAAGCTCTATCATTCCTCAATCAGGAGATTTACTACAAAGAGGCAAAAGAGACCGGGTACAGGGATACGGCAGATCGGCTACAGAGACCTGACGGTTTTGGGGCGACGCAGGCGTCGCCCCGGGAAAATCAAACACGGGTACCGGGTACCGCAAACGGATGTTCGTCAGAAAGGCTGAGTCTCTTAAGGTTAACGCGACTTTCAAGGAAGTCAAAGGGGAAACGTCGCTTGACATCCATGCTCTCCAGGTTTATTATGTCGCGACCTTCCTGAGAAAGACCATCGACCTGAGGAGATTCGTTCATGAATGTCTTGATCCTGTCTGGTCCCAACCACGGGTTCGAAAAAAGCGCAGGGGTCATCGAAGCGTTTCTGAGCGAGCAGGACGATCTCGCCGTGACGCTGACGGAGGAAAAGGGGACGCTTGCCTCGAGCGAGATGGACGCGTTCGATGTCTGCGTGTTCGGTACGGGGTTCACCCGTTTTGTGCGGGATCCGGACGGCTCGAGGAGAGTTGAGCCGGACCTGGCGCCGGAGCAGGAAGAAGGACTTCTCGAGTTTGTGAACGGCGGAAAAGGGATTGCCGGAGTTCACGGGACGGCGTGGTGTATCGGTGGCCGCGCAGTGGATCTGCTCGGCGGCCACGCGAACTGGCATCCCAAGGGATCGACCTTTACGGTTCGTATCGAAGACGAGGGCCACCCGGTTACTCAGGAGCTGAGCGACTTCGAAGTCACGGATGAGATCTACATGTCCGCATACGATCCCGCGATCCACGTGCTGGGCTCCGCAGAATGCTACGAGAAGTCGCATCCGATGGCATGGGTGAAGCCCTATGGGGACGGACGCGTCTTTTATACGGCGCTGGGGCACGGACCCGATACGTTCAGGGTCCCGGCGGTGCAGAAGCTCGTCACACAGGGGGTGAGGTGGGCAGGAGGGGGTTGAGGTTCCGGGGCCGGGCGATCTCGGTTTTCAAACGAGGGCGAGTCGGGAAAAACTCGCCCGATTTTTGTGCCCGCACGCTTGCTGTTCGGTAAGATATTCACTGTTGAGATTCCTCGTTGCAGCTTTGCTTGACCTTCATCCCGAGGCGTCGTCAAACTGCCGAGGGCAACTCGGAATGACAAAATCGGCTGTAAATTAGGTGGTGATCACCAGGCCTGCGGCCCGTCTGTCCTCCCGAGCCAAAGGGAGGGATCTCAACAGGAAATGCATCAACTGGCACGTCACCAAAATGTTCAGCGAGTAGATTCCTCCAGGGCTCGTTCCTCAGCGGAATGACAAATCTGGCAAGAGAAACGGTGATATAAAACAGACGGAGAATCACATGCCAATAAAATTCGCTTTTCTGGGTGCCTGGCACAGTCACGCGGTGATGCACGTCAGGGAGGCGGCGGAACGACCGGACGAGATCCAGCTGCTCGGAATGTATGATCCGGATCCAGCGGTGATATCGAAGAATCAAGAGAGGTGGAAGGAACTGTTTTCGGATATCAAGGTTTTCCCGTCTGCTGAAGCTGTCCTTGAAAGTGACGCCGAGATCGTGATCACGGAGGGGCACGTCTACCAAAATCTGGACTATGCCGAAATGGCCCTCGAGGCGGGCAAGCACGTGCTGCTGGAAAAACCGGCCGGTGTGGATCTCGAGCAGTATCGGCGGATTCAGGATCTATCCGTCCGCAAGGGGCTTCGCCTTCATATGGCCTACATGTGGCGTTACAGTCCCGCTGTTCATGAGATCTTGCGCCTCGCACGCCTTGGTGTGCTGGGAGACATTTTTTATTTCCGGGGACACATCCCCAAACCCAAATCGTGGCACCCGGAGCTGGATTCTGAATTCAGCGTCTACGAAGGCGGGATCTATTTCGAGATGGCGGGGCATCTTGTGGATATCATGGTGACGCTGATGGACGAGCCGACCGAGGTTCATCCTGTTCTTCGGAAACATTACGGCAACCGGAGAGAAGTGGACAATGCCGTTGTCGTGCACGAGTTCGGGAGTGGACTGGGGACGATCGACATGGCAGGCATGGAGATCGGGATGGCGCGGCGCATCGAGGTGCACGGAACGGGGGGAACGGCGATCAACGCCGGGATCGGCTCACCAAATCTGGAACTCTGCCTGGAAACGGCATCGGAGGGCTACAAGGAGGGGTGGCAGGAACTGAAGCTCGAGCGTTCGCCTGAATTCCCGTCTCTGCTGCGCGAGATCGCGGCCTGCATCCGCGGAGAAAAAGAGCCGGACTACAGCCTGGGACACGACATAGCCGTGCAGCAGGTGCTGTATGCCGGGTGTAGCATCCAGGGGAACAGCGCGCTGAAGGAGAAATAGGGAAAAAAGCGCGAATGCTGGAGTAATGGGGTATTGGAGTATTTGGGTCAATGGAAAATTGGGGCTGAGATACTGCCGAGTTATTTCCCAATACTCCATCACTCCAGTACTGCAATACTCCAGAATCCGGTAATTGGTTACGTAACGTGTCAAAAGGGGAGAATCAGGAATGTCTAGAGTGAGGGTAGCAGTGATCGGGTGTGGTGGGAGGGGCAAGAATCATATCAAGGCTATGGACGACCTTGAAGACGTGGACCTTGTCGCGGTTTGCGACCCGGTGGAAGAATCCAGGGAAGCAGCCGGCAATCAATATTATGTAAAGGGAAGGTATGCTTCCTCGGAAGAGATGTTCGACCAGGAGGACCTGGATGCGGTCGTCGTCGCCACGCCGGCGTTTCTGAATGCGAAAGCTGCCCTGCCCTGCCTGGAGCAGGGGATAGATACGCTTATGGAGAAACCGCCCGGGATGAGTGCCGCCGAGACGCGGGGGCTGCGAGACGCAGCTGCGAAAACGGGGGCGAAGGGGATGGTCGGTTGGGATCGCAGATTCAATCCCTACGTCACGTGGGCCTACGAGCGGGTGAGGGCCCGCGGGCCTGTGACCCAAATGACGGGCGAGTTTCACAAGAACATTGTGGGCCAGGCGAGCCAGGGAAGGTTTCCTGAGGATCTGCTGGACAACTACATTTGGGAATCGCCGATTCACTCGATCGATCTCGTTCGCGGGCTCGCGGAGTCTGATGTCGCCGAGGTGCAGAGCATCGTGCGGCGGTCGATCACTCCATACAAGGACGTTCACGCGGCGACCGTTCTGTTCGAAAGCGGATGTATCGCGAGTCTGATCTTCAACCTCACAACGGGCAACAGGCGCGAAAGCTACGAAATCCACGGGGACGGCATTTCAGCCTATCTCGAGGGAATCAAGCAATGCACGATCTACGTGGACAAGAAACCGGAAACCAGAGAGGGAGAGAACCGATCCGACGCGGACGACAATTCCACGACCAGACAGGACCGATTTTTCATCGACTGCGTCAAAGAGGATCGTCCGATCACTTTTCCGGCCGCGAACCTGGACGAGGCGGTCAAGACGATGGAGCTGGCGGAGAAGATATTGGCAGGATTGCGGGAATAAGAGAAAAGGGCAGAAGCTGCGAGTGCTGGGGGAACGAATAGAAAGATGCTGGGGGATTGGAGTAATGGGGGAATGGAGTAGTGGAGTAATGGAAATGCAAGGTTTTCCAATACTCCAACACTCCAGTACTGCAATACTCCAGAATCGCGACGCTGAAAGGGAGGCTTCTTTAACTTGCTAGATCTCAACCTGAAGGGCAAGGTCGCTGCTGTGACGGGCGCGAGCGAGGGTGTGGGGAAGGCGGTGGCCCTCAAGTTGGCCGAAGAGGGCTGTCACGTCGCGATCTGCGCCCGCCGAAGGGATGTTCTGGACGCGGCCGCAGACGAGATTCGCGAGGCGACCGGCGCGCGGGTGCAGGCCAGGCCGAGTGACGTCACGAAGAGCGAGGAGGTCGAGGCGTTTATATCCGCGGCTGTGGAAGAATTCGGCGGACTCGATATTCTGGTCAACAACGCGGGGAGGTCTGCCGCCTTCCACTTCGATGAGGCGACCGAAGAGATCTGGCAGGAAGACTTCGCGCTGAAGCTCTGGGCAGCGGTTCGATCCTGCCGGGTAGCGATCCCAGAGATGAAGAAGCGGGGCGGCGGTTGCATCGTGAACATCACGCACCCCGGCGGAAAGTCTCCGGGGAGTGAGTCTGTGCCGACGTCGGTCACCCGGGCCGCCGGCATCGCGTTCACGAAGGCCCTCTCGAAGGATGCGGCTCAGGACAACATCCGCGTGAATACGGTCTGCCTGACCAACATTATTACCGCTCAGTGGAAGCGGCGATGGAAGCGGGAAGGAAGCAAGCTCAGTTTCGAGGCGTGGTGCGAAGCGGAGGGAAAGGAGATCCCGCTCGGACGGCTCGGCGAGCCCCGCGAGGTCGCCGACCTCGTCGCCTTCCTCGTATCGGAGCGAGCCGATTTTATTACCGGCACGGCGATCAATATCGACGGAGGAAAGGCGGCGGCCGTTTGAGGCTGTTCGCGGTGAGGGTGAGGCTGGTGCTATACATCCGAGCAATGATGGCAAACGGGCGAGCCTAGATGAAATGGCGCATTCTGTTCGCCCTCTCTGTCGCAGAGCTGCTCGGGATGGCGTTGTGGTTTTCAGCCTCCGCGGTGACCCCGACGTTGACGGCCGAGTGGCAGCTGGACGACGCCGGCAGGTCGTGGTTGACGATGTCGGTGCAGATCGGATTCGTCGTGGGAACGCTGGTCAGCGTCCTGCTGAATCTGTCCGACATTTTCAATGCACGTTACCTGTTTTCGGTGAGCGCTTTTCTGGGCGCCCTGTTCAACGGTGCGATCGGCCTGTTCGTCACCAGTATAGAGCCGGCGCTCGTGCTGCGCTTCTTCACGGGCGTCTGTCTCGCAGGCGTCTACCCGCCCGGAATGAAGATCATGGCGACCTGGTTCAAGGAAGGGCGGGGCATGGCGATCGGCATGCTGGTGGGTGCTCTGACGGTCGGGTCTGCGCTGCCCCATCTTCTGAAGGTCATCGGCGGCCCGGACTGGCGGCAGCTGATGCTCCTGGCCTCGGTCTCTTCACTCATCGGCGGACTGATCTGTCTCTTGGTTGTGACAGATGGACCCTACGCCACGAAGGGCACGCGGTTCGACTGGCGTTACATCGGAAGGGCGATGGCCGATCGAGGCGTGCGCCTGGCGAATTTCGGCTATCTCGGACATATGTGGGAGCTCTACGCGGTCTGGACGTGGATCCCGATCTTCCTCCTTTCAAGCTTTACGGAAAGCGGTTTGAATGATGCTGAATTCTGGTCGGCGATCGGCGGATTCGCGGTCATCGGGATTGGCGGCATCGGGTGTGTTTTCGCCGGGATTCTCGCAGACCGCTACGGACGTACGACGATTACGATCGTATCGATGCTGATCAGCGGTTTGTGCTGTGTCGTTGCAGGGATGTTCTACGCGGGCTCGCCCGTGCTGCTGTTGACGGTCTGTCTTATCTGGGGATTTACGATCGTCGCCGACTCGGCTCAGTTTTCGGCGAGCATTACCGAGCTGGCCGACTCCGCGTACGTCGGAACCGCACTGACCCTGCAGACCTGTATGGGGTTCTTGCTTACGCTGATCTCGATTCGCGTGGTGCCGGTGTTTGTCGATTGGATCTCCTGGAACTGGGTGTTCGCACTGCTGTCCGTCGGCCCACTGTTCGGCATCGTTTCGATGGCTCGTCTGAAGCGACTTCCCGACGCCGCCAAAATTGGTGGGGAAAGAGGTTCGGGAACGCTGAGTCTGGAGGAGGCGTAGGGATCGCAATCTGAGGGAATCCCTGAGGCAGGACTTCCACATGGATGACATCGCGAAGTACAACAAAGAGCGGTGGGAGGAACTTTCCAAAGAAGGCATCGGGTACTCGATTCCCTGGATGGAGCTCACGGACGAGACCGCCTATCGCGCCATCAACCGCGAGGGAGTAGAGATCGAGATTGCGGGCAAGGATGTCCTGTGTCTTGCGGCTTCTGGAGGACAGCAGTCCGCCGCTTTCGGCATTCTCGGCGCCCGGGTAACGGTTCTGGACCTTACAGAGCGTCAGCTCGCGAAGGATAGGGCGACCGCGGATCACTATGGTTTGTCTATTCAAACGATCCAGGGAGACATGCGGGATCTGTCCGTGCTTGAGTCCCGGAGTTTCGATGTCGTCTGGCTGGCCCACGGGATCAACTTTGTGCCTGATGCAAGGAAGGTGATCGCTGAATCCGTTCGCGTCCTGCGACCGGCAGGGTTCTTCCGGATCCATTTCACGAATCCTTATGCCCACGCCGTGTGGGATCGGTGGAATGGAGAGGGATACCTCGTCACAGAGCCGTTCGAGGATGGGAGTGAAGTTAGCGACCCCGATCCTTTCTGGGAATTCAAAGCTCCGGATGGCACGAGGAAGAGCGTTAAGGGTCCACACGAATTTCGCCACAGCCTCACCACGATCGTCAATACGATGATTTCACTCGGAATGAGAGTGATCGGCGTGTGGGAGGAGGAAGGCGGGGATCCGAATGCGAAACCGGGATCCTGGAACCATTTTCAAAGCAGAATGCCGCCGTGGATCACGATTTGGGCGACTCGAGAGCGTCTCGATTTTAGGTCGACAGCAGCAGTCCTTTAATCCAGGGCTCGAGATTCATGCACAGACTGTCGGATTTTGTTCCTGAGTATTGCACCTCGGAGCATTTCCTGTTTCTCAATCAGGACTTGAAGGAGCACGCCGATTCCCTCCTGTCCGCGTGGTGTCAGGAGACGGGGGATGAGCTCTCCGAGGAACGATTCGAAACGTCATTGAAAAAGGTCGCCCAGCTGGATCTGCCTTTGCCGGTCCGGAAGGCGTTCCCGGAACTGCTTCAAGCGTTTCTGAGCTACGTCTCGACGACGGGCAGGTTTCCCGAGGCGGACCGGTGGGCGAATTGGATCCCCCAGCTGGAGACGGGCTACGTTGAACGGTTCCGCGACGATGGATCCGTTCGGGGCGAGACGGTGCGCAAGAAATTTGCGAAAGTGGGCCGGAACGATCCGTGCCCCTGCGGGAGCGGTCAGAAGTTCAAGAAGTGTTGTATGGGATTGCTGGGATAGAGCGGACGGCGAGATGAATAGCGTGATCATTCGTCGGCGGTCGGCGGTCAGCGGTCCGTGGTCCGTGGTCAAGAGTAGCGTACTTTCACATGGGGAGGACGTAATGGCTTTAGCGAGTGCCCGTCACATTCTGGTGCCGACTCAGGAAGCGTGTGAGGATCTCAAGACCCAGATCGAAGGGGGGGCTGATTTCGCCGACGTCGCGAAGGAGCATTCCCAGTGCCCGTCCGGAAAAGAGGGCGGAGATCTCGGCGAGTTCGGCCCGGGCCAGATGGTCAAGGAGTTCGACCAGGTCGTCTTCAGTGCAGATATCGGGACCGTACAGGGCCCGGTCCAGACCCAGTTCGGGTATCATCTGATCGAGGTGACGAGCCGGACGGAGTGAAATAGATGCGTCACTTCCCGTAATCAACAAGCTGCGAGAAACGGAGCGCAGTCTGTGGACGATCCCGTCACAGGGTCTATATCTGAACAGCTGGAGGAGCAGGTCGCCGAGGTGCTGGACGAGCAGCGCCCGGTTGGCGTGTCTATCGGCGTCGTCAGAGATCAGGAACTGGTCTGGACGGGCGGTTTCGGTTATGCGGACCTGGAGTCGGAGCGGAAGCCTGACGAGCATACCCTCTACCGGGTCGCCTCGATCACGAAGACTTTCACGGGCACGGCAATCTTCCAGCTCCGCGACTGCGGCAGGCTCAGCCTCGATGATCCCGTGGTCAAGCACATCGGTGAGTTCGCGGACGTAGAGGCCCGCGCGGGAAACATCGAGGCCGTGACCCTTCGGCGGCTGATGTGCCACCACTCCGGGCTTATGGCCGAGGCGCCGGGGGACCAGTGGGAGACGCTCGAATTTCCCGGGATAGAGGAGATCCTGAAGGTCCTGCCTGACGTCGAAGTCGTCATCGACCCCGACCTCGCATTCAAGTATTCCAACCTGGCCTTCGCACTGCTGGGCGAGGTAGTGAGCCGTGTTTCGGGCCAATCCTACACCGAATATGTGCTGACGAATATCCTCGACCCCCTCGGTATGCGCACCAGCAGCTTCGAGCTGACGGACGCTTTGCGCCCCCGCGTTGCCACCGGCTACCAGATCCTTTCTCACGAGACCTCCACATCGATCGCGCCTCATCCGCACCTCAACGGCTACGTCGCGGCCGGGGGTCTCTATTCCTGCGTGGCCGACCTTGCCAGGTGGATCGCCTTTCAGTTCAGGACGGATGTTTCGGAACGAGCCGATGCCCAGGTGCTGGCGGGATCCTCGCTGAAGGAGATGCAGCGTCCTCAGTTCGTGGATTCTGGCTGGGACACGGGCTATTGCCTGCCCTGGTGGGGACAGCGCATCGGCAAGGACATCTTCCTGGGACACGGGGGCGGTCTTCAGGGGTTTCTGAGCCAGATCTTCTTCAGCCCGGAGCGCCGTCTGGGGCTTGTCGCCCTGACCAACAGTGACGGTCACTCGGCCCGGTATCCCCTCCTTGCCCGTATCATCGAGACGATAACGGGCGCGGAAACTGAGGGGCCCGAAGAAACAACGGTGACGTCGCCGGTCTCGACGCCGAAGGCGTGGCAGGCGTTCGTGGGCAGTTACGTTTCGACGACGCTCGGAAATCAAACCTCGGTCGAGACCTGCGAAGGTGAGCTTCTGCTCGTCTCACCGCCTGCCGACGGTCGACAGCCTCCGCCCGTGAGGCTGGAGCCCACGGAAGATCCCGATGCCTTTCTGGCGACCTCGGGTCGCGGTGCCGGGGAGCGGGTAGAATTCCGCCGCGACAGCGACGGAACGGTGACAGGTTACATGACGACGGGCTTTCCCTGGATAAAATTGTGAACCCTGATCGAGCAGACATCCAGGAGGCAATAGATTCGCGGCGGGCTTGGGCTGTGAAGGTCCTGAGCGACTGGGTGCGGCACGGCAGCGTACTCGGCGAGGAGGCGTCGGCCCAGGAATTCATCGCGGGGGTCTACGATTCGCTAGGTCTCGAGACCCGGATGGTGCCGGTCGATATCGACCAGATCAAGGGCCTGCCCGGATTCAGCCCGGTGGACTGGGGTTACGAGGGGCGCCAGAACGTCGTGGGCATCCACGCCCCGGGAAGCGATGCGGGAAGGTCACTCGTTTTCAACGGACACGTGGACGTGGTGAGCCCTGAGCCGACCGAGCTCTGGGCCTCCCCGCCGTTCGAACCTCGGATCGTCGAAAACGAGCAGGACGGAGAGACCTGGATCTACGGCCGAGGTGCGGCCGACATGAAGGGTGGCTCCGTCTGCACGCTGTGGGTGCTGGCTGCGCTTCAGGATATAGGTGTCGAGCTGGCATCACGGGTGGTCTGGCAGTCTCCGATCGAAGAGGAGTGTTCGGGCAATGGAACGCTGGCGCTGCTGGCAGAAGGCTACACCGCGGACGCCTGCGTGATCCCGGAGCCGTTCGGAGAGACCTACATGAGGGGGCAGGCAGGCGTGATCTGGTTCCAGACGCGTGTGCTCGGGAAAACGGCGCACGTACTCGGCACAGAAAAGGGCGTGAACGCGATCGAGAAGTCGTGGGTGATCATCCAGGCGCTTCGGGACCTGGAAGTCGAACGCAACCTCCCGGACCGCATCCCCGAACTCTACGCAGGGGTCGAGCACCCAGTCAATCTGAACGTGGGCATTATTCGCGGCGGGGACTGGGCGAGCACCGTGGCGGGGGATTGCTTCACCCGGTTTCGAATGGGTGTGCTGCCCGACGAACGTGTGCCCGATGTCTTGACGGAGATCGAAACCTGCGTGGAAGTGGCCGCCGCCGCCGATCCGTGGCTCAAAGATTTCCCACCCCGCGTCGAGTACGTCGGGTTTCAGGCCGAAGGCTGCAGTTTCGATCCGGAGTCGGAACTCGGGCGGGACCTGATGAAGGCACACAAGGACTGGCGAGGTGAGACACCCGAAGGGGCGCTGCTCAAGGCGACGACCGATGCTCGATACTTCAACCTCTATTACGACACGCCGGCCACGTGCTACGGGCCGAAGTCGGAAAACATCCACGGAATCGATGAGAAAGTGAGCATCGACTCAATGCAGCGGGTCGCTGAGGTTCTCGCCTCGCTCACAATAGACTGGTGTGGGCTCAGGATGAGAAGAGGCTAGGAGAGGCGAGGTGACTTTAGGTCGTGCTGACTTCGATCTAGGTCCTCAACCAATGAACACTCACAGTTTCGTGTCGACGTGAGCGCCCAGCGAAGGCCCGAACTCAATAGTCCCCTATATAGGGAGAACATTTCACGTGCAAATTGATCTTTCTGAAAAGGTCGCCCTCATTACGGGCGCCGCTTCTGGAATCGGCAGAGCCTGTGCTGTAACGCTTGCTCGAGTGGGTGCAACTGTTATTGCCGTGGACATCGACGAATCAGGTGTTCAGGAGACGATTGCATCAATCGGTTCGGGTCGGGCAATACGATGCGATCTAAGGGATCCGGGGGCTGTCAAGGGTATGCAGCAGCGAGTGAATTCCGACGTGGGCGGAGTGGACATTCTCGTTAACTGTGCTGGGCTGATTTCCTATCGAAAAGGCGTCGCCGCCGTGCCTGTAGATGAGTGGGACCTGGTCCTGGACGTGAATCTACGTGGCACGTACCTCGTCTGTCAGGCTTTTATGGAGGGTATGAGGCGTCGTAGAAACGGCAGGATCATTACCTTCTCGTCGCTGGCTGCTCGGGTTGGTGGGATCGAGGTGGGCGTCCATTACACGGCGTCGAAGGCTGGGTTGATTGGCCTTACGCGGTCGCTGGCAAAAGAGGGTGGTCCATTTGGCATCACAGCCAATGCCGTTGCTCCAGGCATCATTCTAACTGAACCAGTCAAGGAGCAGATCGGCGGGAACGAGGACGCCTACCTGAAACAGATCCCGTTAGGTCGTCTTGGTGAGCCACAGGATGTAGCTAACGTGATCCTGTTCCTAGCTTCACCGCTGGCCAGTTACATCACCGGCGTTGTGCTTGACATCAACGGCGGAATGTACATGGGATAAGGCTGATGAATAATAGTTCACCACTCTGCTATACTGATTATGCTGGTTTAGAACAAGAGTTTTCAGCTTGTGCAACCAGAGGGATCAAACGTCGGTTCTCAACCGGAGCTGAGCATAACGGAGTCAACTATGAAAGGAATCGTCTGCTATGGATAACAAGCCGGTCTTGATTCCAGAGAGCAAGCTTTCGGTCTTCGTTGTGGATCTATTGAACACGGTTGGGGTACCAAAGGACGATGCCGCTATTGTCGCCAACTGTCTGCTTACCGCCAATCTATCAGGAATAGACACACACGGGATCGTACGCTTGGCCCATTACGTCCGACGCCTGGAGAATGGCACGATCAAGGCGCGTCCACAACTCGACTTTGCGCGAACAGCACCTTCGATCGGTATCATAAACGGTGGGGATGGCTTGGGTCACGTGGTCGCCTATCACGCGACCAGCCACGCCATGGAACTAGCGGCAGAGGCTGGGACCGGCATCGTTTCCATTGGAAACTCCAGCCACTTTGGCATGGCCGGCTTTTACACACTGCGCATGGTCTCGGAAGGGTATGTGGGCATGAGCATGACGGCTACTGATGCCCTTCTGGTTCCCTTCGGCGCCCGCAAGGCTTTCTTTGGCACCAATCCCATCTGTTTCGGATTCCCTACCGATGGCATCCCCATTGTGCTGGACATGGCCACCTCATCAATTCCTTACGGCAAGATTGCCTTGGCTGCGGTTGAGGGAGATTCGATCCCGGATACGTGGGCCATGGATGCCGCTGGTAATCCCACAACGGATCCGGCTGCTGTAGCGGGATTGCACCCGGTGGCTGGTCCCAAGGGTAGTGGTTTGGCTATGGTTATCGATATCTTCTGCAGCCTGTTGGCGGGTATGCTGTGGGGACCACACATCAATCAGATGTACGGAGAGATGGATGCCCCAAGACATCTCGGGCACTTTATAATGGCTATCGATACCAAACGGTTTATGCCTTTGGACATATTTAAACGAAATCTAGACGAGATGTTGAGTGAGTTTACTGCCTTGGAACCGGCTGCGGGCTTTGATCGAGTCTACTACCCTGGGGAGATCGAGGGCTTACGGCGCGAGCAGCGTCTCACTGAGGGCATCCCGGTGGAAGCGGGTTTAGCCGATGAACTGGCAGAACTCGGCCAACGTTATAATGTTCCGTTCCCGGTGTAAAAGGAGGCGCTTTCTCGAGCCTTCTCTCCTTTCCCTTTAAGGGCTTTGCAGCGAAGGGGGCTGCCGGCGCATAACAGGCGGCGCTGCGGCTGCGGGCGCTTCGCGCCCTCCGATCCCAACCTGTCCTCCCCCAACCAAAAACTCCAACTATATGCAATTGTCCGTCGTTTTGATATCCTTTCAACACGAACCTTTGGTTGCGACTGTCACGAGGAGGAAATATGACATTAGGTGCATTTTCAGTAAGTCTGAATGTTAAGGAAATTCAAGCTTCAAGATCATTTTATGAGAACCTCGGCTTCGAGGTCTTTGGCGGCGACCTTTCGCAAAATTGGCTCATTATGAAAAATGGTGATTGCACGATCGGACTGTTTCAAGGAATGTTTGAAAAGAACAGTTTGACTTTCAATCCCGGCTGGGATCGAAATGCCACGAAACTGGATTCATTTACGGACGTGAGAGATCTCCAACGAGAGCTTAAGACAAAAGGTATCAGAATACAGACTGAAACGGATGAGGAGAGTTCAGGACCGGCAAGCTTTATTGTGGTTGATCCGGACGGCAATCCCATTCTTGTTGATCAACACGTGTAGGACCTCGATGAGAGGAATTGCTCGTGATCGAACTTGAGAAAAACGAGTACAGCATCGTTTCATCTTTACTGAGCGAAGTGGAGTACTACTCTCCTATCGCTTTCTCGGTGGTGGATGGGCATCAAGCGGGTACGGTGTTTGTTGACGACAGGACCCGGCCCGCTCAGGTTCTCATATGTGGAGCTACCAACTACAACTACCTCGCAGGTGCTGGCGCGGGTCACAGTTTGCCAGGCGAATTGACCAGCAAAGATCGTCCGTATTCCCTGTGCATCCATCCCCAGGACTGGAAAACCAGTATAGAAGCCCACTTTAGAGAACAGTCAAAGGGATTCCGAATGAAGACATTTCGACTGGATGCCGAGCGGTTCTCCGCAAACAGAAACTGGAGCGAGAAAGTTCCAAAGGGCTGCCGGATGCTGCGCGTCGACGAAAGCCTCTTCGATCGAATCGTCAACACGTACCGCCCGCGTTTAGGCTTCTTATGGCCCCGGAGGGAAAAATTCCTCTCTGAAGGACTCGGCTACGCGCTGCTTGAAGGAGAACAGATTGCGAGCCTTTGTCATACGACATTCGTGGGTGGAGGAGAATGCGATATAGCGCTCACGACAGGCCCGGAATACAGACGAAGAGGGTATGCAACGCTCACGACAGCTGCTTTTATCGATACATGGTTGTCCATGGGACTCGTGCCGCAGTGGCATTGCACACCAGACAATGCCGCTTCCATCGCCATCGCAGCGAGAATGGGCTATCAGGAACTGGGTGAATTCTTCATGTTTTCGATAGATCGAGATTGAGATGGCTTTAGCCTGCTGGCTGTCCGGAATCGTTTGCGCGTTACCTGCCGTGGAAGATCAAGTCGGATGATGAGGCGAAAATGACTGAAATCAAAAGCGAATGGCAAAAAGAGGATCCGGCAAGGGTCTTTCTTCAAGGCGTGCGAGGAGCCATTCCCGGCACAGACCTTCAATTTGAGGTCCTGGCCAAGATTGCTCAATTGTGGTGCCCTCGGCCTTCGCGCATACTCGATATAGGCTGTGGTGACGGGATCCTCGGCCGGTCTCTGATGAACATGTACCCCGCAATTCATGCGACTTTTGTAGACTTTTCAGATCCCATGCTGAACGCTGCACGGGATCAATTGAATGACGCCAAACGCGCCGTGCTTGTTAAAGCCGATATTGCGACGCCGGCGTGGCTTAAGGATGTCAGAGGCGAAGCTCAATTCGATATCGTCGTCTCAGGTTTCGCCATCCATCATCAACAAGACACCCGCAAGAAGGAACTGTATGCCGAGGTCCTAGATCTCCTGTCAACGGGAGGCATATTCCTGAACCTCGATCACGTCGCGTCGCTCACATCCTCTGGTAAAGAGCTTTTCGATGATTTCTTTGTTGATAACCTTCATCGCTTCCACAGGACGAAAGCCCCGAACAAGACCAGGCAGGAGGTCGCGGAGACGTACTATAACCGACCGGACAAGAAGGAGAACATTCCTGCTCCGGTCGATGTTCAATGTGAGTGGCTTCGCCAGGTCGGATTCCTTGACGTCGACTGCTTTTTCAAACTGTTTGAGTTAGCTCTGTTTGGAGGCAGGAAACCGTGAAACAGCCGCGAGCGGCGCGGGAATATGAAGAATTCCAGGTAGAATCGGGTGGGCAGGACTGGCTCGCCGCCTGGTTTCCGTCTCACGATCCTCCCGAGGGACAACGTCACGGGTCGGCAGGTATTTGCGTGACAGGCGGTGGTGAAGTAGTGCTGATTACGCACGATGGGAAAAGCTGGGACTTCCCTGGAGGTAGACCAGAGGGTGGCGAGTCGTGGGAGGAAACGCTGCGGCGTGAAATGAGGGAGGAAGCTTGTGTGGAAGTTAAAGAGGCGAAGCTGCTCGGGTTTTCCCGCGGTGGATGTACCAGGGGTCACGAAAAGGGGCTGGTGCTGGTGCGGTCCTTTTGGCTGGCGAGCGTTCAACTCGAGAAGTGGGTACCCCAGCACGAAATCCTGGCTCGCAAGTTAGTTCCACCCGATCGGGTCCTTTCAGAATTGGCACCCAACGTCTTTAGTCCGCTGCATCACCGCGCTCTCATTGTCGCCAATCTATTGGAAGCCTAGAAAAGAACAACACATGGCTAAATCTTCCCGGTATTTGAAGTCGGTGAGGCATTTGATACACCGATCACCCACGGAGAAGACACATGGGTAAACCCTTTGTGCCTACGGAAGAACAGATTACAGCCTACAAAAAGGACGGCTATGTAAAGGTTTCTGGAATCTTCACGAAGGATGAGATTGAAGAACTCCACTCAGAGATGAATCGGATTGTTGAGGATTGGTGGGGCGAGGACAGCATTGGGTGGCGCGGGCCGTGGCGGGATCACTACCTGCCGGAGGGCCAGCAGAACGACACCCGAGCCGTCTTTATTGCCAATCCACAATGGTATTCTCCTGCCTGGGGTCGTGTGATCTTTCACGAGAAGTTGATCGATTGCGTGAAGGCGCTTGTCGGGCCAAACGTACAGTGGCATCATACGATTCTGCACGGCAAACCGCCTGAACGCGGCACCCCTTTCCCGATGCACCAGGACTATCCCTTCTATCCCCACGACGGACCCGGCTTTGTGGACTGTTTGCTGCATTTGGACGATGCGGAACCTGAGAGCGGATGTCTCCGGGTTGTTCCTGGAAGCCACGAACAGGGACCCCTGGAGCACATTACCGGGGATCATACGCGCCCGTATCTGCCGCCTGAGAAATATCATCCAGACCACGTAGAAACGGTTCAGGTGCCGGCCAAAAAGGGCGATGTCATCTTTTTTAGCTATTACACGATCCATTGGTCCGACATGAACCGAACCCGTGCGTGGCGAAAGTCGGTGCGTATCGGATTTCACGACGCTGAAATACGTCCCGTTGGGATGGCACCTGAGGAACCCTATCACAACCTGGTCGTAGGGGGATTGAGACGGAGAGGACAGAAAGAGCCAAAGTTGACGTATCGCTAATGGTGTTGAAATACCTTACAAGTGAGAAGGAGAAGCAGGTATAGGCGTCCCCCGGATGTTCGAGATCAAGACTAGGCCAATTCCAAACCGCATTTCTAGAATGTTCACTCCAGATGTGCCCAAGAGGGCATTTCTGTATGCTGTCTTGGAAGGAATGAATCCCGGCAGAGTTTTCGCAGACGATGAATCGACCCCCAGCTATGCGTTCATTGCGGAAGCATCAGGTAACACATTTGCATCGGGAGAGCTGACAGGGGATGCGGTAACGGAGGTCGCGGCACAACTCCAGGCGAATTGGAGAGTCCATTTCACTCCTTACGAGCGGGACTATCAGTTTTTTCGTTCCCTTACCTTCCTGGAGGAAGGCACGAGGCTTCAGTTCGATGGTTGTCCTGGAGGCTCATCCTCT
Organism: Candidatus Latescibacterota bacterium; assembly: GCA_965248435.1. Lineage (GTDB taxonomy): Bacteria > Latescibacterota > UBA2968 > UBA2968 > CBDFJH01. Next base: position 1,488,764 of record OZ252100.1, on the reverse strand, counting down.
CTCGATCGATTTCGAATCGGACAGGACCTCGACTGTCGTAGAATGGACCGGGAACTGCTCGAGAGATGTGCCTGGAAGGATTTTATGCAGACGACGTGTGGAAGTTTGAATGCCTTTCTCCAGAATGGAATTGGCCTCTGTCTCATGAAGGCCGACTGTATACTCACCGAGGCGTATGCGGCCCACTTTGGCGCCGGGTCGGCAGAAATCGGCGTGCTGACCAGAGAGGAAAATAGAGGCAAAGGATATGCCACGGTTGCTTGCTCGCGGCTAATCCAGCTATGCGAGCAGCGCGGCTGCGAAACCTACTGGTGCTGCGATGCGAGCAATACTGCTTCTGCGAAGGTTGCGAGGAAACTTGGTTACAGTAGAGAGGCGAGGTTCTCAACATTCTGGGTAGCATAGGTTTTGGCGCTTACACGAGCATCAATCAGGTCCTGGGTGCGGCTTGGCTCTCATTCAACATACGAGGTAAAAGATAGATGCGGTTTTGGCTGGATACGGAGTACTACGACGATGGTAAGGAAGTTGCACTGATAAGTTTGGGTGCTGTCGCAGAAGACGACCGGGAGTTTTATGCAATCTCAACAGATTTTGATCCCGATGCCGTGAAGCCCTGGATCAAAGAGAATGTCTTGCCTCATCTGGCGCCTCGAGAATCTCCGGCGTGGAAACCCCTAACCTCCATTGCGACCCAGTTCCTAGATTTTGTAGGAGATGAGCCGGCAGAGTTTTGGAGTTTCATTGCTACTTACGACTGGTACCTGGTAACGCGTGTGCTGTTTAGCGGCCTGGATGATCTTCCATCGAATTGGCCGTTCGAGTGCTGGGACCTTCACCAATGGGCCTGGCATCTCGGAAATCCTCAATTGCCATTATCAGAAGACGACATTCACCACGCGCTTGAAGACGCAAGACTTCACCGGCGGATATACGACTTCCTGGCCCAATACGAACAGACTAATCAAAAGGCATAAGATCGCCGCAAAGCCGAGTAACGGAAAATCGAATGGAATCCAGACTGAAAAGGACGCTTCTTTTCGCACTCGCGCTGTCCTGTACTCTTGGAGCAGAGATTCACGCAAGCACCGTATTCAGCAAAGCGGACTCCCTGTTCCTGCTGGCCCTTCATGAAGGAAGTGCTGACGCGTTTCAACGTGTCCTCAAGGCAGACCCGAACTACGCCCCCGCACACCACGAACTCGCAAAACTCTACTTATCGCTCGACACACCCTCAGACCGCAAGCGCGCGGAAGGGTCCATCCGAAACGCCATTCGCCTCGACCCCGACAATGAACAGTATCAACGTGCGTACGGGGAAATCCTGTGGTCACAGGGCTTCCGGCGCGATGCGGAGCGGAAGTACCGCGAAGTTTTGAAGGCGAACCCGAACAACGCCGCGGCTGCCTACTACCTCGGCTACCTCGCTCTGAAGCGGTTTCTGAAGTACCAGCACATGGAAATGTTGGGCAAGGAGATCTTCCCCGAGGAGGAGCGGAAGAAAGGCGAAAATTATCTGACCCAATCCATCCAGGCAGATCCCACGTTCAGAAACGCCTATTACCAGCTCGGTTTACTATACCTCGAGAGCGGGGATCCGAACGGGTTGGTCCGTGTGTCTAAACAGCTGCTCAAGCAGTTTTCGAGAGACAAGGACGCGTTCCTCTTCATGGGGCTGGCCTATCAGAGATTGGGCGAGGAGGAAAACGCCTACTTGCTCTACTCGGCTGCACTGAAACGGATGCGGCCAGAGGAGCGCGCCGTGATGGAGTCGGTCGATTACCTCGCGGATAAGGACGAGAAGGTCGGTATAGAACAGGCCGCTCTACAGGCACAGGAACCTGCTTCACAGGCTCAGTGGACCGATAGTCCTGCGCGAGAGCGATTCTGGAGCAAGCAGGACCCCCTCCTGCTTACCGACTACAACGAGCGGCGGATGGCACACTACGGGCGCGTTGCCTATGCCAATCTCCGTTTCACCCGACCCGAGAAGGGTATCTCCGGCTGGCAGACCGACATGGGCAAGACCCACATCAAGTTTGGGCTGCCCCTCCACATATGGGCGCAGAGGCCAGATATCCAGCTCGAACAGGAGGTGAGTGAAGGCGAGGAAGATACTCTGGAAACCGAAGCTCAGCCGGGAACGACGGGCGTGCAGGAGGAGCTGCAAATATCCAGGGTAGAGCACCACCTGGAAACCTGGGTATACGAAGATTTTGAGCTTCGCTTTCGTAACTGGAACGGTCTGGATGCGTGGCGGTGGGAGGGTTATCTCCTGGAAGAGGCTCTGGAGGCGTCCCGCCGCGGCAAGTGGCCCGGGCATCCCAGAGAGACCTTCGAGAAGAAATCGCCAAGATATGTGGATCCGTATGTGGAGAACAAATATACACTGCCTCATCTCACGGTGGGCTTCCGGGATGCGGACAGTGTCCGCATAGAGCTTGCCTATGCAGTCCCCAGATCGAGAGTGAAGGCTCGCCTGGGGGCAGATGAGGCTCAGGCAGACAACGGGATCTTTATGTTCGACGAGAACTGGGGAGAGGTCTATAAGAGGGTAGGCAGCTTGCCGGCCCACGCGCGTGCGGGCTCTGACAGCCTCAAGAACAGCTACCTGCTTATTCAGCAGGAACTGCACGCGGGCCAGGGGTCCTACACGCTGGCAGCAGAGGTCCTCGACCGGGCCGGGGGCTCAATCGGGACGTTTCGTGAGACCTACGCCTTCTCATTCGACAATACGGCGTTGGCGATGAGCGATCTGCTGCTGTCCAGCGACATCGAAACCCGTGTGGCGTTTCCCGAGAATCGCGCGGACCTGAGGATCGTACCGAATCCGCTTCGGACCTACCCTCGTAATGATCTCGTGTTCGTCTACCTGGAAGTCTACAACCTGACCCGAGACGAATTCGGCCGGACTCGATACGATGTGACCTACAGCATCGGGGCGCCTGGGAAGAAGGAGATCGATCCCGCTCTTTTCGAAGCCGTGGATTTGCCCGAGGCGGGGGCCAGAGTAGAAGTAGAAGAAGTGACAGAAAGGGAGGGGCAATTCGATCAAGAACGTGTTGTCGACTATCGAGTAAGATACGTGCTCCCTGAAAAAAATCGGGTCTCGGAAAAATACGAGAGGCGACGAGGAGGCGCAGGGAGGGAGACGGCGGTCACGGCCCGTTATGAGGGGGATCAGGAGGACGATTTCATCTATTTGAATATTGATGTAACAGAAATGCCTGCAGGGGTCTACAAACTAACGGTTACGGTAGAAGACGTTCAGACACGACAAACGACCAGGCAGGATGAGCTGTTCCGCCTCGTAGAGTGAAGTGATGGCGACAGTGTCACAAAGAGAACACAGCAGAGCCAACAAAGCAGCCTGGTCGCATAGAGCCTACGAAGCGTGGCTCAGGGGCTACGGCCCTCCAGCGGAGGCGGCAGCAAAAATCCGTCAGAATCCCGACTACATCCTCCGACAGTACGCAAACTATCTGGGTGACCTGAAAGGCAAGGCCGTCGCAAACCTTCTGGGGTCGCACGGGCGTCGAGCTGTAGCCATGGCCCTTCTTGGAGCCGAGGTGACCGTCGTCGATATTTCTGAAGAAAATCAGCGTTATGCTCAGGAGGTAGCTCGAGCCGCTGGAGTGTCCATCAATTACATCGTCTCAGACCTGATGGAATGGTCCACGGAACCTTTTGGTTCCACCTTCGATTTCGTCTTAATGGAGCTCGGGATCCTCCATTACTTTGTGGATCTGGATCCGCTCGCCAGGCTGATTCATTTGATCCTGAAGCCGGGGGGAAAGCTGGTTCTGCACGAATTTCATCCAATGAACAGGAAATTTGCGCCTGCTCAGGATGGAGATCGATTGGTTCTGGAGGGCGACTACTTTTCTGAGGAGATATTAGAAAAGCCCGCACCGACTCACGTCGCTTTTTCTAGTGATGAAGTCGATTCGTTTCCTCTGTGTCGTGTGCGGTACTGGCAGTTGGGAGAGATCGTGTCCGCCGTGAGCGCCAGTGGCTTGATCGTAGAGACGTTGGTCGAAATACCGCACGGGGAATGTTTGACTTTGCCGGGAACGTTCACCCTGGTAGTAAAAAAAGATCTTGAGGCCGGAGGTGCTTCGCAGGTTCGGGGAAGTTCGAGAACCTTATAAGCCATCGAAATAAGAACCGTTCGCGAGAGGAGAGTGACGTGGATTGGTTATTCGAAACCTGGCCCTGGTATGTTTCCGGGCCTTTAATCGGACTGACCGTGCCCTTGTTGTTGATCTCTGTTGGGAAACCTTTCGGCATATCGAGCAGTTTTCGACATCTGGGCTCAATCTGTTCACCTAACACCCAAATAGACTATTTGCGGGAAAACGATTGGCGAACAGAATCCTGGAATTTGTATTTCGTTCTGGGCATACTCATTGGCAGTGCTATTGGCATGCACGTTCTATCGAATGCGCCGATCCCCTTGCTGCCCAGCCACTATCATCATTGGGGCGGGATGATGGCCCTTTTTGTGGGCGGATTGTTCGTTGGATTCGGTACGCGATATGCCGGTGGATGCACATCGGGTCACGCAATCATGGGGTTGTCCGCCCTCAAATGGCCCAGCTTAGTTGCGACCATCAGCTTTTTTGTGGGGGGATTATTTATGGTGGCGGTCTTTCGGTTTTTTTCATAGTGGCGAGGATATGAATGAAAATTCTAAGTTCGATTTTTATAGGCGCATATTTTGGATTGGTGCTGGTTAAATCTGAGGTAGCTTCCTGGTTCAGGATACAGAAGATGTTTCGCTTTGAAGAAGCTCATATGTACCTGATTATTGGCTCTGCCGTTGTCGTAGGTGCGATCTCCGTCTTCTTGATCAAGAAGCTCGGCCTGAAGACGGTGCGCGGGGAACAGATCGAGATCGAAGGGAAGCGATTTCAGAAAGGCACCCTTATCGGCGGCGGCCTTTTCGGGATGGGTTGGGCTATTACCGGGGCGTGCCCCGGACCTATTTACGCCCAGATGGGAAGTGGCGAGTATTTGGCTGTGATCTCCTTTGTTGGCGCATTCGCTGGAGCGTACCTCTACGCATACTTCCATCCAAGATTGCCCCACTGAATATGAATTCAAGATTGACACCGTAATAGATCGGGATGAAGTTGACGCAATGCCTGCCCGGATTGTTGCTTTAGGAGGAAGAATTGGATACACGCAAATCTGTGCCCGATGAAGCATTCCGCAATGCCGCGACGATGTTCGGTGTGAAGGACGTCGAGCGAGCGGCAGGTTTCTACCGGGACAGCCTGGGGTTCACCGTTCGAAACATATGGAAGGACATCGGCCCTTACGCCATCGTGAACCGCGGCGGCGTCGAGATACACTTTTTCGAGCGGGACACCGAGGAAGGACACGAAGGTGACTGCATCTACATCAAGGTTGAGGATGCCGACGCGGTCTTCGAAGAGATGAAGGGGATGGGGCACACCGACGTCAACGCCCCGGAGGATCGGCCCTACGGGATGCGTGACTTCGGACTTCAGGATCTGGATGGTCATCGGCTCTATTTCGGCAGCCGCACGGCAGATGCGTGATGCGGAGAATCAAGGCGTATCGCGAACTTCCCCTGCCGGTCACGGAGCTTTGTGAGGCATTCGTAGACGGACTCAAGGAGATTGTCCACCAGAACCTGTACGGGATCTATATGTATGGAGCATCCGTGTTTCCGGATTCCGGAAAGATCCAGGATATCGACTGCCATGTCATCTTGAGGGAATCACTGCGTGATCAGGTGAGGGGTGACATATCTCAGCTTTTCAAGAATTTGTCGGACCGTTTTCCTCCTTTGGGTGCCGAATTGGACGCCTATTTTATTCTGTATGAGGATGCCCGAAAGACAACCCCGCCCAACCATCAACTTCGACCTGAAATACGAGACGAATCGTGGGCGCTGCATTGTTCTCACATAAGGGCAGGCTGCTATATCTCTCTTTATGGCCCAGAGCCCACTGACATTTTTCCTGACGCGTCGTGGAATGAAATCTCCCTCGCCCTCGACTCTGAGTTGGACTTCATCAAGAAGAATCTCCGCTACCCTGACTACTGCGTTCTCAATCTCTGCAGGATCATCTATACCTTTGAAGAACGAGATGTGGTGGTATCGAAGCGCTTTGCGGGGTGTTGGGCATGCGCTCGATTTCCTCAGTGGAAGCCGCTGATCGAGGCCGCGACGAGATCATACGATGGCACGACGACCTCGAAGGACAACAATCTGTTGAATACTGAAATAGAGCACTTTCTGGAGTTCGCATCCCAGTTTGTCGGCGCATCCCTTTGAGATTCCTTGCTCATTTAATCGATCAGGAGAGCAGATGACTCAGAAACCTGACGAATGGCCGGAATTGTCCCAGACTTCGAACGACGAGTGGGAAAAGCAGGCCGACATCTGGGACGAAAGAATGGGAAACGAGGGGAATGATTTCCATCAGGAGCTCGTCAGGCCTTCCGCCGAGCGAATGCTCAACCTGCAGCCGGGTGAAACCGTCCTGGATGTCGGCTGCGGTAACGGCGTCTTCGCTCGGCACCTTGCGGGTCTGGGTGCCGTTGTGACAGCTGTCGACGTCAGCACCGTGATGATCCAGAAGGCAAAGGAGCGATCGCGCGGCCAGGATCGGATCACATACGCGGTTCTTGATGCGACATCCGAAGCGGAGTTGGCGAAGCTTGGTGAGCACACATTCGACGCCGTGGTCTGCAATATGACGTTGATGGATCTCGCCACGATTCGACCCCTTGCGAGTCGTGTGCCTAGATTACTCAAGAAGGACGGGCGATTCGTCTTCTCGATCATGCATCCCTGTTTCAACAACAGCGTCGGAACGTCCCGTTTGGCGGAGCTGGTTTATGATGAGAGCGGATTCAGGCGGATTCGCTCCATCAAGGTTACATCATATATCACCCCGGCGTCGGGCGAAAGTAGAGGGATTTGCAATCGAGATCCGCAGCACTACTTCCACCGTCCGTTGTCTTCTTTGCTGACGACTTTTTTCGACACGGGTCTTGTGATGGACGGCCTGGAAGAGCCTGTGTTCGAGCCGCGAGAGGAGAAAGACCTGGGCCAGGCGCAATTCACAGAAATTCCGTGGGCTTTCATCGGCCGAATGCGCCTGATCGAGTCGGTCTGACACCCGCTGGAAAAGAGGCGTTCGAATGGCGCCAGCGAATGAAGCAGGGCAGATCATCATCCTGAACGGGGTCCCACGGTCGGGCAAGTCCAGCATTGCCTCGGCGATTCAGGAGACTTTCGAGGGCCCGTGGATGAACCTGGGGGTGGACCGGTTCAAGGCGATGACCCCCGAACGCTACCAGCCGGGAATCGGGCTGCGGCCTGGGGCCGACTACCCCGACCTCGAGTCTTTCATCGTCGCGCACTACGCGGCCATGTACGAATCTATCGCTGCCCACAGCCGGATGGGCCTGAACGTCGTCGTCGATGTCGGACACCACGACGGCTACGTTACCCCCCGGGGGATCCTCACCGGGAGCGCCCGGCGTCTTAACGGCTTACCGGTCCTGTTCGTCGGCGTTCGCTGCCCCATCGACGTCATCATGGAGCGGCGACGAGACACGTGGGGCGCGGAAGGCTCAGCGGACGACCCTGTGCCGGATCCGGTTCAGCTGTGGCAACGTGAAGTACACAATCCCGGGATCTACGACGTGGAAGTCGACACCTCATTGCTCAACCCCGAAGAGTGTGCTCAGCTGATCAGACGTCGCCTCGAAGATGGCCCGCCACCTTCGGCATTCCAACAGCTCGCTGCGAAACGTTAGCGGAACAAGAAAATGGTCTGGGATTGGGTTTGCGGGAGGAGGAATCCTTCCGTTTCTTTTTTCTGAAACACGCCCCTTTCCCGATAAGGGATGCTGCAGAAAACAAATGATGTTGCCTTGATCAATAGGTAGCTTGGCCAGGAGAACTCATGAGGGCATACGTGGTCCGCAGTGCGGGTTCGCCCCAGGTACTGGAATTTACGGAGCACCCAGAGCCAATTGCAGAGCGTGGGCGGGTGGTAATCGAAATAAAGGCATTCGGGCTGAACCGGTCGGAGATGTTCACAAGGCAGGGACACTCGCCCTCTGTAAAATTTCCAAGAGTTTTGGGAATCGAGTGTGCCGGGCTCGTGGTCGAAGCACCCGGCACTGACCTGCAAACTGGACAGAAGGTCGTGGCTCTCATGGAGGGGATGGGGCGTGATTTCGATGGATCCTACGCAGAAATTACCAGCGTTCCGGCTTCGTCGGTCTTCCCTGTGGACACCCGGCTGGAGTGGCACGTCCTGGGTGCCTTGCCGGAGATGTTCCAGACCACGTGGGGTTCGTTGCGACACGGCCTCGACGTCATTCCAGGGCGAACATTACTGATTCGGGGAGGGACGTCATCTATCGGGATGATGGCAACACGACTCGCCAAGTCAAAGGACATGCAGGTTTACGCCACGACGCGAAACCCGGACAAAGAGCCAGTCTTGCGGGAGAATGGCGTAGACGAGGTCTTCATAGATGACGGCAGTATCGCGCAAGCGGTTCGGACCCGTTTTCCGGAAGGGGTCGACTTCGTCCTTGAACTCGTCGGAACAAAGACGCTGAAGGACTCGATGCGTGCTTGCAGGGAAAGAGGGGTGGTGTGTATGACCGGTATCCTCGGAAACAGTTGGCAGTTCGAGCGCTTCGCACCCATGGACGAGATACCACACACGGTGCGGCTCACGGTTTACACGGGAGGAGCTGAGGATATGGACCAAGAAGCCTTTCAGGGATTCTTGACGGAACTCGAGGAAGGAAAAGCGGAAGTGAACATCGACCGGGTGTTTGGATTCGACGAGGTCGTGGAAGCTCACGAGTACATGGAATCGAATCAGGCCAGGGGAAAGCTGGTTGTCCGTGTTGATTAGATGACAAAGCGTTTCGGATCCTTTACCCGTCGAGGTGGGCTTGCCCTCTCGATCTCATTCGTACTCTGATGGGTTGGAGACGATGAAGATCTCATCCATCGAGGAGGTCACCAAGTTCTACGAGGAGATCGCCGACTCGTACAGCACGATGATGGATGATGAAATCGACCTCCCTATGTATGCTGAGGCGCTCGGTGGCCTGGCAGAACGAATTGCAGATCTCGATGGCCCCGTTCTGGACTCCTCGTGTGGATCCGGACACATGCTGGAGCGGCTCAGAGAAAGATACGTTTCGGGACGGCAACTCCTCGGTGTCGATCTCTCACGGAGAATGGTAGCTACTTCTCGGCAACGGTTAGGTGATTCTGCCGACATAACCGAGGGCGATATGGGAAAGCTTGACCACGTGCAGGATGGTTCGTGCGCAGCTGTTCTGAGTTACTTCGCACTCCACCACGTCGATCTGGAAGGCATGGGTGCCTGTCTTAGTGAGTGGTACCGCGTGCTGAAAGCCGGCGGGCAGCTTCTCGCGTCGACCTGGGAAGGCGAGGGACCCGTCGACTATGGCGAAGAGGCAGATGTTGTCGCGATGAGATATCGTTCGGACCAGGTCGCTAACGCCGCGCGTGCGGTGGGATTCAGCGTTGACAGGCGCTCTGTGGAAGCAGTCGAGGGAATGGAAATGGACGCGGTTCTTCTGGCCGCGACCAGGTAGCAGTTGGTTGACGACGTAAGGATCTTTACGGAGGCAAGTTATGGTATCAGATAGTAACACGCTTGCCGGAAAAGGGGCCGTCATCACCGGGGCGGGACGAGGCATCGGTCGATCTATCGCCGCAGGTTTTGCTCGAGCGGGCGCGTCCGTCTGCTGTGCGGCCCGCACCAAGTCCGATCTCGAAGGAATTGTGGCGGAGATCCGGGAGGAAGGTGGGACCGCGATCTCATTTCAGACAGACGTGGCGGAGTGGGAAGCGGTAGAGGAGCTGTTCGATTTCGCGGATTCGGAACTCGAGGGGATCGACATTGTCGTTCTGAACGCCGGGGCGAACCTGGACCGGAAATCCGTGGAAGAAAGCGACCCGGCCGTGTGGGAGGCCACGTTACACACGAATCTGTTCGGGGCATACTATTGCGCAAAAGCGGCGATTCCAGCACTGAAAAGACGCGGCAGCGGCAAGATCATTACCGTCGGCTCCGGGATGGGTCACAAGGGATATGCCGAGAGCTCGGCATACTGCTGCTCAAAGGCCGGCCTCTGGATGCTGACACGAACGCTGGCGCAGGAGCTCTGGCAGCACAACATCAGTGTAAACGAGCTCATCCCGGGTCCTGTAGAAACGAGCATGACGAGAAACGAGGGTGCGGGAGGGTCCATTTTCGAAATCGAAAGTGAATGGATCAAGTCACCCGATGACGTCGTCCCCATGGCCTTGTTTCTGGCAACACAGCCTGCCGTGGGCCCCACGGCACAGAGCTACAGTCTGATGAGACGAGATGCTTGACCTGAAACGAGGGATCAAAAGGAGGTAATCCAATGGACGTACAAGCCATTTTCGGACTGCAGTTTCTACTCAGTCTGCTTGTGATCGGCCTGCTGGCAAAGTGGACGTTAACTCCCTGGTTGGATAAGCAGCCGCAACGCACAGCACTCTTCTGGCTCGCCGTCCCACACGCATTTCGCCACGTTGGCATGGTATTCCTCGTCCCTGGCGTCCTGGCACAGCCGCTGCCGGACGATTTCGCAGTTCCCGCGGCCTATGGAGATTTAGCGGCGGGTGTCCTTGCGTTGTTGGCGCTCATCGCGTTGCGGACAAATTGGGCCGGCGCCCTGATTTTGGTCTGGGTGTTCAACGTCGTCGGCACGGTAGATCTGCTCAATGCATTACGCCATGTCGACGTGGCGCCCAACTTTGGAGCAGCCTGGTACATCCCGACTATGGTAGTGCCACTACTCCTGGTTACGCACTTCATGATATTTGTCCGACTGGTGAAAAAACGGACATCGTAAATCTACAGTGCGGAAATTGGAGAGAGCAATGAACAGAAAATTCAATATGCTCGGCATCTTTGTCAAAGACCTTACGACGATGGTGGATTTCTACAAGAACGTCGTTGGGGTAGACACCGATTGGGATGGGAAGGGACCGTATGCCGAGTTCAAGCACGATGGGATCAGGCTTTCGATGTTTGAAAGGAAGCAACTGCCGGGGCTCCTCGGACAGGACCCGTCCTTCCCGGACGGCATCAATGGGACCTTCGAATTGGCGATAAATGTCGGTGCTCCGGAGCAGGTGGACATCACGTTTAAAGAGATGGTTGAAGGCGGCGCAAACCCGATATACCCACCCAGAGACGAACCGTGGAAGATGCGATCTTCAATGATATCGGATCCGGAAGGAAATTTGATAGAGATCGGATCTGATTTTTGGGAGTAGTCCTGGAGCTGTTTGATAATTGGCGACCCGAGTGAAAATACGGCTGTCCTTTGCTTTCGTCCTTCTGCTGGCGATTTGCGGTCCCGCGCTCGCGCAGAACCCCGCTGGTGCACTCCTCTATTTCGAATCAGGAGATGAGGTCTATCTGCTTCTCGCCGAAGATCATAAAAAGATTCGAGGATGGGCGGGCTTTGGCGGCGGAGCGAAGGAAGGAGAGAGCCTTGCCGAAACCGCGGCCCGAGAAACCGAGGAAGAAACACGAGGTTATTTTGCACGCGCAGATTTGATGAAGAAAATCGCGGAGCAGGAGGCCTTGATGGACAACAGGTTCGCGCTTTTTTTTGCCGAGATCGACTTTGTTCCAGCGCAGCTGCTCAGCAATCTCCAACCCCCCGCTGTGGATGCGGCCTACGCCGAGAGTGGGCCGTATGCGTGGATTCCTTTCTCCCAGGTTGAGGGCTACCTCCAAAGCGATGTGAACGGCGAAATGAAGTATCCCGTTGACAAGAAATTCCTTCCGCCGGGGTGCAAGACAGATTGGTTCTGGCCAGTTTGGCTACATACTGTTCGAAAAGCTGTCGAAAAGAAGGCGCTGCCGTGGAAGCAGGAAGAGATTCCGAACCCAATTCACTAGCCCATGCCAAAATGGGCACCAGAATCCCCTCCTGGGAGGGGTGGCCCGGCCAAAGCCGGGCCGGGGTGGGTTATTTCGTGATTTCAGTTGTTCGAACAGGACCCACCCCTGAACAGGAACTTTCCTGAGAGGACTCCGGGTCACGCCCGCCGGAGGCGGTGTACTCCCTTTACATTAATAGAATGTCCACCGGGTGAGGAATGCAATTCAGGTTCAAGCAGATGGACCAAAAAGGCGCTGAAACAATCGTCGCCTGGCACTATGAGGAACCCTATACCTTCTACGACACGGATCAGGATGCTGAAGATCTCGAAGAATTCCTGGACCCCGAGAATTGGCCGGATCGTAGGTATACGATCCACGACGATGAAGGAGACCTTATCGGATTCTTCAGCTTCAAAATGAGGGGAGAGACTCTGGACATCGGACTCGGACTGCGACCAGACCTCACGGGCAAAGGGATGGGGCTTGAATTCGTCAAGGCTGGAATGGAATACGGCGTATCGAGGTTTCACCCGGATCGATTCTCATTGGCCGTAGCCACATTCAATCAGCGAGCGATCAGGGTGTATCTGAAGGCCGGATTCGAGAGAGGAGAGATATTCCTCAACAAAACGAACGGCGGGGAATTTGAATTTCTTCGAATGATCTGTGATGTCTGATTCGACCTCAGTTATACGTCCGGAGCGGTGCGTTTCATGACCAGGTTCCAGAACATCCGAGCCATATCGTTCGACGCGGACGATACATTATGGGAATTCCAGAAAGTCATGAGGCACTCTCTGAAATGCTCGATGGATGAACTCACGACGGTCAGACCGGAAACTGAGGGCAAGCTCACGATCGACGCGATGATCGGAATTCGCGAGGAAGTTGCCGAGAAGCTGAAGGGAAAGGTCGTGGATCTCGAGGAAGTACGGCTCGAGGCATTCCGGGAGACGATCGCCAGGGTCGGCCTGCACGATGATGCACTCGCACGGCGCCTGAACGATGTTTACTTCAGCCACAGGTTTGAAGATATTGAGCTGTATGACGACGTCCTGGAGACGCTGGACACGCTCGAGGGAGAGTTTGTCCTGGGCATCCTTTCCAACGGGAACAGCTATCCGGAGAAATGTGGACTTGAAGGGAAGTTCCAGTTCGCGGTGTTCGCGCCAGACCACGGATTCGCAAAACCGGATCCGAGACTGTTTCACATTGCGGTCGAACAGGCTGAGTGCGATCCCAGCTCCCTCCTGCACGTGGGGGATTCGCTGGAAGATGATGTGAAGGGTGCAGGCAGGGCGGGCGTGCGCTCAGTCTGGCTGAATCGGGAGAGGGCTCCAAACAGAACAGATATTGTTCCCGACGTTGAGGTCAGCTTGCTCACGGAGCTCATCGAGCTCGTAGGGACCTAACTGGCGGCAGTGAAACTCGCGAAATGTGCCGCATAAGGTCGTCACGCCGCGGTGCGAGATACTAAATACGAGATACGATCAAGAGGGGAGATTTCATGAAGGCTTCTGACCTGTTCGTAGATGCACTTGAAGCTGAGGGAGTGGAGTTTATTTTCGGCATCCCCGGCGAAGAAAACCTGGATCTCCTGAACTCGTTAAGGGGCTCCAGCATAAAGCTGATCCTGACACGGCACGAGCAGGCAGCCGGATTCATGGCGGCAACCTATGGGAGACTGACAGGCAAGGCCGGGGTCTGCCTTTCCACCCTGGGGCCGGGCGCGACCAATTTCGTAACCGCCGCCGCCTACGCACAACTCGGAGCGATGCCCATGGTGATGATCACCGGCCAGAAGCCGATCAAGACGAGTAAGCAGGGCCAATTCCAGATCGTCGATATCGTAGACATGATGAGGCCCCTGACCAAATACACCAAACAGATCGCGAGCGGAGACAGTATCCCATCACGAATTCGCGAGGCGTTCCGCACCGCGCAGATCGAGCGGCCGGGGGCCGCACATTTGGAGCTGCCTGAGGATATCGCCGCCGAGGGCACGGACGAGGAAGTGATCCCACAGTCCCGGAACCGTCGATCGATCGCCGAGGAAAAATCTGTCCGATGGGCAACCGAGATGATCGAAGAGGCAAACCATCCGCTTTTGTTGATCGGCGCGGGAGCGAACAGAAAACTGACGTCGAAAATGCTGAGGGCGTTCATCGATAAGACCGGTATTCCCTTCATCAGCTCTCAGATGGGAAAAGGCGTCGTGGACGAACGCGACCCGCTCTTCCTGGGAAATGCAGCGCTGTCTGACAATGACTTCCTGCATCGCGCAATAAAAAGGGCCGACCTCATCATCAACGTTGGCCACGATGTCGTCGAAAAGCCGCCCTTTTTCATGAAGCTGGACGGCTTCAAGGTCATTCACATCAACTTCTTCTCTGCCGAGGTGGACCCTGTCTACTTCCCCCAGGTGGAGGTCGTCGGGGACATCGCGAACAGCATCTGGCAGATCAAAGAACGCATTCAAGTGCAAGATTGCTGGGATTTCTCTTACTTCATGAAGGTTAAGGCGGCGGTAGAGTCGCATCTTCTGGAAGGTGCGGACGACGACCGTTTCCCGATCTATCCGCAGCGCCTGGTCGCGGATGTGCGAAAAGTTATGCCATCGGATGGGATCATCGCATTGGACAACGGGGTCTACAAAATCTGGTTCGCCAGAAACTACAAGGCTCATCAGTCGAACACCGTGTTACTGGACAACGCCCTGGCATCGATGGGCGCTGGATTGCCATCGGCCATGGCGGCCTGCCTGGTCTGTCCCGAACGCAGGATTATGGCGATCTGTGGAGATGGTGGATTCATGATGAATTCCCAGGAGCTTGAAACCGCCGTGCGGCTCAGAATGAACCTTGTGGTACTGGTCCTGAATGACAGCGCATATGGCATGATCAAATGGAAGCAGGCCAACATGAATTTTCCCGAGTTTGGACTGGATTACAACAATCCCGATTTTGTCAAGTATGCGGATAGCTATGGCGCATACGGCCACCGTGTAGAGAGTGCGGACCATTTACGTCCAATGATGGAAGAATGCTTCAACACCCCGGGCGTTCACTTGATCGACTGCCCGGTAGACTATGTCGATAATGACAGAATCCTGAACCGCGAGATTAAGGAGAAAAGCAAACTGGTCTGAATCCGTATCTCAAAGACAGCGTATCTCGTATCTCGTGAAACGTATCTCGTGGGATCTACTTGGCGATGGAACTCGCCCTGGAGAAGCACCCCGAGATACGAGTTTCCCGATACGAGATACGAGATCTAACGGAGTGGAGAGAGAATGTCTCAAAAAATTCCACTGATGATTCCCGGAGCGGCCACGAACGATGGCGAGCTTGATGTGTTCGCACCTTTCGACCGCGCTTTGATCGCCACGGCGACAGCCGCAGACAGCAAGGCGGTTGACAAGGCACTCGAAACAGCAAGCCGCCTGTTTCGGGATCGAGACGCCTGGCTGAAACCTTATCAGCGCATCGAAATACTCGGCAAAGCAGCCGCGATTATGGAGCAGCGGGCAGAAGAATTGGCCGTCGAAGCAGCACGCGAAGGGGGTAAACCCCTGGTCGACTCGAAGGTGGAAGTCGCGCGCGCGATCGACGGTGTCAAGAACTGCATAGAGGTGCTGCGTACCGAGGGGGGCAGGGAAATTCCCATGAATCTGAACCCCGCCTCGGCCGGCCGAATCGCATTCACGCACAAACAGCCGATCGGTGTCGTCGTCGCGGTCAGCGCGTTCAATCACCCCCTGAATTTGATCGTACATCAGGTCGGCCCGGCCGTCGCGACGGGATGCCCGGTCATCGTAAAGCCCGCACAGGACACACCCCTATCCTGTTTTCGGTTCGTGAATATCCTGCGAGAGGCCGGACTGCCCGAGGAGTGGTGCCAGGCACTGGTCGTAAAAGACCTGGATGTTGCCGCGCAGCTCGTTACCGATCCCAGGGTCGGTTTTTTCTCCTTTATCGGGAGCGCGCGGGTCGGGTGGATGCTCCGTTCCAAATTGGCGCCGGGAACCCGATGCGCGCTCGAACACGGAGGCGCCGCGCCGGTCATCGTGGCAGCGGATGCGGATTTGGATGATGTCTTGCCATTGTTGACTAAAGGCGGTTTCTATCACGCCGGTCAGGTTTGTGTCTCCGTGCAGAGGGTCTTTGTCCATGAAACCGTCGCAAAAGAGTTTGTCGACCGCCTGGCCGATGCTGCAGAAGGGCTCAAGATCGGGGATCCGACGCTCGGAGAGACCGAGGTAGGGCCGCTCATCCGGCCGGCAGAGGTAAATCGGGTAGAGGAGTGGGTGGACCAAGCAGGTGACGCTGGAGCCAACTTGATCACCGGCGGCAATAGAATATCTGACACCTGCTATGAATGCACGGTCCTGCTCGATCCACCGGTCGATGTCAAGGTCAGTCAATTGGAGATATTCGGGCCGGCGATCTGTGTATATGGATACAGCGACATCGATCAGGCGATCGCGCAAGCCAACTCCATTCCCTACGCCTTTCAAGCCGCTGTTTGTACTCGTGATATCGACACGGCACTGCGGGCCTCTGAGCGCCTGGATGCCTCGGCCGTCATGGTCAACGATCATTCCGCCTTCAGGGTGGATTGGATGCCGTTTGCTGGAATCAAGCAATCCGGGCTCGCCATCGGAGGGATTCCATACACGATGCACGACATGCAGATCGAGAAGATGACAGTCTGGCGATCAAGAGAACTCTAAATCGCCACTACTCGAAATAAGCCAAGGAGAAAAGGATTGTGATCCATTCTGAAATCCCCCTCAGTCCCCCTTTAGGAAAGGGGGAAGAATCTATTTCAGAATGGGTACTCTTTTACAAAGAGCGACCTTCCCCCTTTGGAAAAGCATGTCCCGAGCTTGCCGAGGGAGGGGGTAGGGGGGATTTGTTTCAATGTCAACCCCTCAACTATGGAGAACAGATAAGATGTCCTCAAAGGAACCCCTAAATCCAGATCTTGTGAGAGAGTTCGTGATGGCCTCGCACGGAAACTTTGAAAAGGTCGAGGCCCTGCACAAGGAAGAATCTAACCTCATCCGTGCCTCCTGGGATTGGGGAGGCGGTGAATGGGAGTCTGGCCTGGAAGCCGCTGGACACGTGGGTAATCGCGAAGTTGCAGAATACCTGCTGTCTAATGGCGCCACGCAGACGGTCTTCTGCGCCGCGATGCTGGGAGATGTCGAACTTGTGAAGTCGTTCATCGCTTCGGATCCGGCTGTCATCAACATCCCGGGGGTGCACCGAATTTCATTGATGTATCACGTCGCGCTGTCCGGCAAGGTCGAACTTGCCGAAGCGCTGGAGAAAGCCGGATCCCCAGCCGACAAGAATCGGGCACTGCAGGCCGCGACCCAGTTGGGACACACGTCGATGGTCGGATGGCTTGTCGAGAACGGTGTAACCGACATCAACACGCTGAACTTCGAAGAGAAGACTCCGCTTGCAATAGCAGTCGAGAAAGGGTATACAGAGATCGCCGATCTGCTTCGCAGCAATGGCGGTCGGGAATGAATCCTTTCAAAGGGACGAAGGAAGTGAGGGGGAGGGTTGAGTGAAACCAACCATCAAACCTCAGCGGCAGCCTACCAACGGAGGGCTGCAATCGAGATTCAACGCGACGACAAATAAAGTCGAAAAGGAAGCAGCATAGCCCAAAAAGCTTGACAAGGCTCACGAAGCGTCGCAGCTTGCTACCTGGCGGCGTCAAGAGTATTTCCGAAGCGGACTTAGAGGAAGTGCGTCAGTAGAGGTCGTTGCCCATGCAGGCTTTGATTTGATCCAGATGCATCCTGGCCCACAGGATGGCCCTCTGGGTCTTTTTTTTGGAGGACCACAGATGGTTTACACGGGAGGTCCGGAATGTTCAACATAGAGCTGGCTCTGAGTACCTTCGTTGCGCTCTTTCCCATTGCCAATCCTTTCAGCACGGCACCGGTGCTCCTTGCGATTACTCAGGGAGATTCAGATGAGAGGCGGGCACACCAGGTCAGGCAAGGCATTGTCTACATGTTTGCGATTCTGCTCGTCTTCACGGTTGCCGGGACAGTGATACTCAATTTCTTCGGTATTTCGGTTTCCGGGCTACGCATCGCCGGTGGGATCATGGTAGGTAGTATTGCCATCAAGATGCTGAACCCTTCACGAGAGGACGAACAAACGGCAGAAGAGGAGGAGGAGTCCATCCATAAGAGAGACGTCTCCTTTACACCTCTGGCCATGCCCAGCCTGAGCGGACCAGGTGCAATTGCCGTAACCATCGGTCTCACTTCTCTGGTGGAGCATTGGCTGGATTACATCGCAATTTTATCGGGAATATTGTTCGTCTGCCTCATCTGTTTCTTTGTTCTCCAAGGTGCCACAAAGATTGTGAATTTCATGGGCGCAAACGGGATGAACGTTATGACAAAAATCATGGGATTTCTCTTGCTATGTGTAGGCGTTCAGTTCATTGTGAATGGAATAAGGGGCGCCGTAATTGATCCAGAGTTTCTGGAAAGACTCGTGGAAACTTATCAATCGTTGTCGCCTCAACAGTAGTCCCAACACACACGCAGCCTGGTCTGGGGTGCGGCGGATCCAGGTTGGCCGCGGGTTTCAGTGTAGCTCACTAGAGAAACATGCTTTGCAATCGAATACCCACGAGGGTATGAAGTGAAACAGCAGAACACAGTGGATATCGGTTCCCGTCGTGAACTGCTTGTCGATGACACCCTGCTGGAGGAGGTAAACCGGCGTGTGATCCGACTGCGGGTGGTCCTGGAGGGGGCACGTTTCTACACGTTTCGAATTGCTTCGTGAGCATCCACCAATCGCGCCACGCGGAGGAAAACCACGGACATTACAAGATTGGTAATGCTATGGGTCCTGATAGCAAGCTCATAGCACGTCGGTTGGAGCGGTTATTCCGTTGATTTGCACCTCATAAGCTTCACGACAAGAAGGGGTCCAAAATGAATATCTACGTGGGGAGCTTGTCTCCCGAGGTCAGCGAAGACGACTTACGACAAGCGTTTGAAGCGTTCGGTCAGGTCGCATCCGCAAATGTCATAACGGATAAGTTCACCAAAGAATCGAGGGGATTTGGATTCGTAGAGATGCCCGCCGAGGCTGAAGCCCAGTCCGCGATGGAGGGCCTGAACGGGAATGAGTTGAAGGGAAGTACGCTCACCGTTAATGAAGCGAAGCCTCGCCCCGAGGGGCGTCGAGGGGGAGAAAGACCGGGCGGCCAGAGGCGCTCCTAAGTAGGCGGGTGCTCGGACATCATGGTAGACTTCGCTTAACTTTCTCTAACCTGTCGAAAGAGGTATTTAGTATGAGACATCTCCCCACTTTGCTCGGATGATGGGCTAATCATAAGCTGATCCACCCCTTCAACGCCTGGCAACGACTGGGATATGCTGAATTTCTTCCGCATAATCACAATTTCAGACCACGGAGGATGAAGGCAATCTACCCAATGCCCCAAGGGGTTCAAGACTGATGACGAAGGAGAACCGCAATGAATGCAACCCACACCGCCGCTACCCGCCCTGAAGACTTGCAGCAGAGCCGGGAGTGGATGGGCGGCTTCATCTCCGGCCCCGAGGCGCTTCCGCTCTCCTTCACGTACGACGGGAAAGCCATAACGGGACTTCCGGTAGATTGGAATCCGTCCACAACCCGGCGCCGCATCGACGCCAACCTCTCCGAAACGGTGTTTGAGGGCAATGACGCCAGGACCGGGTTGAACGTCAGAGTCGAGTGCACGGAGTACAGAGACTTCCCGGTCGTGGAATGGGTCGCCTGGTTTACGAACAACGGCAACGAGGCCACGCCGATCCTCCGTGACATTCTCGCGATCGATGGCGCGTTTAGCGGCGCCGCTCCCGTCGTGGTTCACTGCAACGGCGACTACCGCGCCGACGAGTGTTACGCACCGGTCGAGACCCCCCTGGACGAAGGAGAGCTCAAGTTCGCCCCCAACGGCGGCCGCCCCTGCGACGGCGCATTTCCCTATTACCGTGTGATGTTCGAAGGCTGCGGCCTGACGATGGCGATCGGCTGGCCCGGACAGTGGTCGGTCGATTTCCAGCGCATCGCAGAGGGGGTGCACATCAAGGCGGGTCAGGAGGTGACGCACCTGCACCTCCAGCCCGGCGAAACGATCCGGACGCCGCGAATCACCCTTCTGTCCTGGACGGGAGATGCCTCGAGGGCGGTGAACCTGTGGCGGCGGTGGTACCTGGCCCACATCCTTCCCAGGCCCAACGGCCGGCCGTTGAAGCCGCTGCTGTCCTGCAGCGGCACGGATGACGGTTCGGTACACACGGCAGCCACCGAGGAGAACCAGCTCCGGTGTATGGAGAAGGCCAGACAGCACGGCCTTCCGTTCGACGTCTGGTGGATAGATGCCGGCTGGTATCCCTGTTACAAGGAGGACGGTGAAACGAGGAGCTGGGGTGTGACCGGCACGTGGGAGCCGGATCCTGAACGATTCCCCGACGGGCTCAAGTCGGTCTCCGACGCCGCGGCCCGAAGCGGCGCCGACCTCCTGCTCTGGTTCGAACCGGAAAGGGTAACCCCTGACAGCGGGATCGACAGAGAACACCCGGAGTGGCTGCTCAGGAGAGAGGACGCCAACGATCACAGGCTGTTGAACCTGGGCATTCCGGAATGCCGCCAGTGGCTGACCGACCACGTCTGTCGGCTGATTCGGGAGAACGGCATCAAGATCTACAGACAGGATCTCAACTTAGTGGACGATGCGGGCACCGAGCCGCTTCAGTTCTGGCGTGAGAATGAGGGCCCGGACCGGCAGGGGATGAACGAGAACCTGCACGCCCAGGGCTACCTTCAGTATTACGATGACCTGCTCGAACGAAACCCCGGCCTCTGGATCGATTCCTGCGCCGGCGGTGGGCGCCGCAATGACTTCGAGACCCTGCGTCGCTCCGTGCCGCTGCACATCACCGACCACGGCCCCGGAAACCATCCCGTGAAGCTGGCATTCCACCGCACACTCTACGAGTGGTTCCCCTACTTCAGGTCGGGCACGGGCTCCTGGGATCTCGATGCGCAGGGGAGACGAAGAAATCCGGTTCGCGATGGACTCCCCCAGAAGGGGAGATACAACGACCGCGTGGAGAGCTACGACTTCCACTGCGGCATGGCCGCGATGTTGACGCCGAAGATGGACGTCCGCCGGGACGATTACGACTACGCCCTCGCGAGGAGGATGATCGATATCTGGCGCAGGGCATCGGAATTCGTCCTTTATGGTGACTATTTCCCGCTCACCCCGTTCCATCACAGCGTTAGAGAGTGGGTCGCCTGGCAGTTCGACACACCGGAGACAGGCCGCGGATTTGTCCAGGGCTTTCGGTTCCCCGACGCTCCGGACGAGACGTTGACGATCGAACCGAAAGAGCTCTCTCTGGATGCAACCTACGCCTTCGAGAACCCTGAAACGGGTGAAACGAGGGAGATCTCGGGAGCGGATTTGAGCCGGGAGGGTTTCACGTTCACGCTGCCGAAGCGCAACGCGGCCATCTGGTTCTATCGAAGAAAGTCCTGAAGAGCTTCAAGGCAAGGGTACCGGGAAAGAAAACCGTCGTTCCTCGTTGGTCGAATCTTCAACCGTAGGGGCGAACCTTGTGTTCGCCCTTTCATGAAAAGACCGTATCTCGTGAAGCGTATCTCGGAAATGGCGGTGGATTGTCGTTTTTCGTTTTGGACCCCTCCCTCGGTCCCTCCCCTAAAGGGGAGGGAAGGTGGAGGCATTGCTCTTGGCTATCGACAAAGCGAACCCATTCTCCCCCCTTCCCTTTAGGGAAGGGGGGCCGGGGGGGTTAGGTCCGAGATACGAGGTACGATCTCCTGAGAGGTGTAGAGATGAAGAGAGGTAATTTAAAGCTGATGTTCATCGTGATGGTTGCCCTGTTCTGCACCGGAACGGTCGCGGACGCGATCACATACTCTCGCTATCACCAGGCCTTGTTACGCGCGATACTGGATCGGCAACCGGAGAAGACGGTAGAGGAAGCAAAACTCTTTCTACAAGAAAATCCTGATGATGCGGAGGCGCACTTTCTTATGGGGGTGGCCTATGCCCAGATGGGGCAGGTGGACACGGCGATAACGCGCATAAAGCGAGCGCTGGATCTGGGTCTTCATCCGAGCCGTCTGGTTGCCGGACCCCGGTTCTTGTTGGAACCATTGCTGAAACAATCCGCCATAAGAGAGCTGATAGATGACTCCGTGATCAAACCGACTCACGGCCCGATGATAGGTTCCGTTACTGAATCAAGCGCTCTTTTCTGGGTCAGGACGGCAAAGGAAGCGATGGTTCAAATCAAGATGCGTCCTTCTCAGTCAACGACTTTTTCGATAGCCTCGTCAAAAGCTCGGTCGCTTGAATCCTCAGATTACACAGTCACTCTCGGTGTCGATGGACTTGAACCCGACACGCGATATGAGTATGCCGTCGAGATCGATGATGACCTGCACGCTGAACCATACCAGCAATTCAGGACCCCTCCCAGGGCTGGATCTCCCGCTGAGTTCCGTGTGGCTTTTGGAGGTGGGGCGGGATACTTTCCTGAAAATGAACGTATGTGGGATACCGTTCGAGCCCTGAATCCAAGCGCGCTTCTGATGTTGGGAGATAACGTCTACATCGACGATCCGTTTCGGCCGGCCATGCAGCGGTACTGCTACTATCGCCGACAGTCGATCCCGGGGTGGCGGAGATTGACGGCATCAACGTCGGTATATGCGATCTGGGATGATCATGATTTTTCTGACAACGACAGCTGGGGGGGACCGAACGTCTGGGATGCTTTCGATTGGGCTGGCAGTGTCGCCAGTCGATGGCAGAAGGGAGGATTGCACATCTTTTTGCCCGAGAAGGTGACTGATACGGCGGCCGGCGGATGGAATGGAGAGGGATGGTCGCCGTATGCCAGCGCCGCAGGTGGGCAGAATGGCCTTGATCTGGACACCGATTTCATCCCGGAGCGTCAACACAAAGTCTACGCTTTGGACGCATCATTCAAGCCGATCACGTGGGATATCTTTCAGCAGAACTGGATCAATCCGGGAAGAGAGGATCTGCCTGAGTTGCCAGGGACGTTTTTCACTTTCTCCTTTGGCGATGTCGATTTCTTCTTGCTGGATTGCCGCTACTACCGAACAAGCCCTCATATCCCGGGTGAGGTCCCAACGATGCTGGGTCCGCGACAAAAGGCGTGGCTCAAAGACCGGCTCACCAAATCGGATGCCACCTTCAAAGTGATCGCCTCATCGGTGCCGTGGGAGTTCCGTTCCAAGGGGAAAAGCCTGGATACCTGGAACGGATTCAGACAGGAACGGAATGAACTTTTCGATTTTATCCACCAGAACCGGGTCGAGGGGGTTGTCCTTGTTTCAGCGGATAGGCATCGATCGGATGCCTATCGGATTCCGTGGTCGGACGGTTATGATTTTTACGAGTTCGAATCTTCCAAGCTGACCAATCCGATAAGTCACGGAACCAAGGATCACGCGCTCTTTTCCTACAATGCCAAACCTTCGTGCGGACTGCTGGAATTCGATACCACAGTCGAGGATCCGACAGTAACGTATAAAATCGTCAATATCGATGGAGAAATTGTCTATTCCTTGACGCTGCACAGGAGCCAGCTTTCTTTTTAGGTGATTAGATGAGCCCCGGCACGTCCGGCGTCAATGCCTGACGTGTACCGGCGAACTGCAGAGCCGGCATCATATAGTCGGCTGGATGACAGATCGATTCAGACCGTGCGGGCTCCACATCGGGAGATTCCCGTGGTATAAGATTACTGATTCTTAAGGAGGACTGGAAAATGCCGGAACGCTTGAACATCATACAGGTCGGGTGCGAAACCCAGCTCTTACTCGACAACTTCGCGGTGGATGACTGCTGGAACATAAGAAGATCGCCGGAAATACCGGTGAAATACACGGGAAATCCCATCATCAATTCCAGTCCGCAGGTCGGTGAGTGCAGCGTGGTCGCCCAGTCGGTGATGTACGACGAAGAGGAGAAGCTGTTCAAACTCTGGTACACGATTGTCGACAAGAACGCCGACACTTTTCCACCGGGCTATTCCAACAATTACATGTACAGGGGAGGATACGCGGTCTCAGGAAACGGTATCGACTGGGAGTTCCCGAACCTCGGGCTTATTGACTACAGGGGATCTAAGGAAAACAATCTTGTTTTCGAGGAGGGTTGCGGTTTCGTCTTGAAGGATACACACGAGACGGATCCTGAAAGACGCTATAAAATGCTCGTCAAGCGCCGATCGGTCGGGGGCAGGGTGTTTGCAGCATTTTCACCCGATGGTATTCGGTGGAACGACTACCCGTCCGGGAAGTCCGTTCTGAAGAACTCCCGGGACGGGAGCAACTCCTTCGTCTACGATCCCAAATTAGGAAAGTACGTGCTGTTCTGCAGGCCGACGGTCCTGCCACTGGACAATCAGTTCGATCCCGAGGAACTCGGGTTTCCCGACAGAGATGTGTATACCGGTGATTTTTACACGGATGACAAAACCGAGTTTCAAGATGTGACGAAAAAGCCCAGGTTTCCGGCGGAAGAGGATTTCGTGAACCGCTGGGAGACCGAGGATTACATTCATCGGTATCTGAAGGTATTTCCGTATACAGGCACCCGGTCTCTGCGCATCTCCCGGGGCCGTCACCGCGGCTGCAACCGTCGGATCGCCCGGGCCGAGAGCGAGGACTTCATTCACTGGACCGAGCCGTCGGTTGTCATACATCCCGACGAGCTCGATCCCCCCAGGCTGTACAACATGGATGTCACGCTTTACAAAGGGCTCTACATCGGCATGCTTCAGGTCTACTACTCCTGGGGGCCGAGAAGGCTGCCCGGCTCGCCCGATGAACCCGAGATCTTCGAGCTGCACCTGGCCTTCAGCCGCGACGGATTTCACTGGGAGCGGCTGGCCAACCGACCGGTGTTCATCCAGAGGGGTTATGTCGGCGACTTCGACGGCGGCACCATATATGCCGCTCACCAGCCCCTGATTCCGTACGGCGACGAGCTCCGTATTTACTACACGGGATGTTGGACCGGCCACAACGCCGCACCTGTTGAACACATCCCACATCACACCGTCGGGATCGCCCGACTCCCTAAGGAGAGATTGGTGGCCAGAACCGCCGGCGACGAGCTGGGTGTGCTGATGACAAAACCGTTCGTTGTCGAAGGTGACCGTCTCGAGGTGAATGCCGACGCCCGCCGGGGTTTGTTGAAAGTCGAAGCGGTTGAACCGGACGGAGAGAGGATTGATGGCTTTTACTGCAAGGACGCTGCGGAGATCAGCGAAAACGGGTTCAGCATCCCCGTCACCTGGAAGTCAGGATCGAAAATCGGGGACTTGAAAGGCCGGACGATACGTCTCAAGTTCTACATGCGGGACGCCCGGCTGTATTCGTTCTGCTTCAAGGCATAGACGTTCGCGGGTAAAGAACCGTATCTCGTATCTCGAACGTCAGGCCTACGAGACCGACGCAATCGACACCTCGACTCAGTTCTCCCTGCTCCCCGTCGGAGGGCTGGAGTTCGAGTTCTAGCCCTCCCCTCGCCGCTCCCAATGTTGGTGTACGGCCCTTATATTGCGGTGTCATCGTCTACCTTCCCGAGGAGCAGCGAATGCCCCACAACGGCTATGCCCACATGGTCCTCGACGACTACGTGTCGCGGATCCGGGATCTTGGCGCGCAGAGGTCCGAGCGGCTCGCTTCGATACGGTCGCGCCGACAAGCCCTGAGCTATCAGGCCGACGTTCAACGCGCGATCCGAAAGGCGTTCGGACCACGGCCGAAGAAGACGCCCCTCGAGGTGCAGATCACCGGCGTCGTCGAACGTCGCGCCCATCGCACCGAGAAGGTCCTCTTCCAGAGCCGACCCGGATGTCTGGTGACGGCCAACCTCTACATCCCCAACGATCTCGAACGCCCTGCGCCTGGAGTTATCGGGTCCTGCGGTCACAGCATGGCGGGGAAGCAGGAGCCGCTGTATCAAGGTTTCTGTCAGCGGCTTGCACACAACGGATTCGTCGCCCTCATCTTCGACCCGTTCAACCAGGGGGAACGCGACCAGTACTATGGCTTAAAGGACCGAGAGTCCGTCCGCGCGTGCACGCGCGCCCACAACATGATGGGCAAGCAGCTCGACCTCCTCGGAGACTGGTTCGGCGCCTGGAGGGCCTGGGACGCGGTCAGAGCACTCGACTACCTCCTCACCAGACCGGAAGTGGATCCCACTCGTGTCGGACTTACCGGAAACTCGGGCGGCGGCACGATGACGACTTGGACCTGGGCCTGGGAGCCTCGCTTCACGATGGCCGCGCCGAGCTGCTTCGTCACCTCCTTCCAGAACAACCTCGAGAACGAGCTTCCTGCCGACGCGGAGCAGTATCCGCCAGGGGTTATCGGGGCCGGCCTGGACATGGCCGACTTCCTCATCGCGAGGGCCCCACAGCCGGTCATGCTTCTCGGCCAGACCTACGACTACTTCGATCGGCGCGGACTTCGGACCGCATACCAGGAGATCCGCCACTTTTACGACGTTCTCGGCGCGAAGTCGAAAACGGATTTCTTCATCGGTCCTCAGGGCCATGGCTACTCGGTCCACAACCAGGAGGCCATGGTTCGCTTCTTCTGCAAGCAGGCGGGCGTCCGGCCCTATCGCCCTTTGAAAAAGGCGCCGCTTGTCGATGCTCCTGAGCTCAACGCGACACCTAAAGGCGAGGTGATACCCGCGGGGGCGACACCGATCTACCAGATGATCAAGAGGTCCGCCGAGGACGCCGCATCGATGCGAAAGCGGCTCAGCAGAACCGAGGTCCGTCGCAGACTCAAGAGGCTTCTCGTCCTGCCCAGAAGAGGTCCCGCGCCGCATTACCGCGTGCTTCGCCCGGATCGACTCGAGGGACAGACCCACGCGCGCTACGCCATTGAGACGGAAGGCGACATCCGCGCGATCCTCCGAAAGCGCATGACCACCCGGCACTCCGTCTCACTGGACGTCGAGCCGGCAGTCCATCTCTTCATACCACACACATCCAGCGAGGAAGACCTCACCTCCGACGCGCTTGCGGCCTCCCTCGCCCGATCCGCTCCGCTTTACGCGATCGACGTCCGAGGGCTCGGCGAATCGCTCCCCGACGACGGGGTCGGCGACTTCTTCCAGGCCTACGGGATGGACTACATGATGAACAGTCACGCGGAGATGCTCGGGGAGAGCTATGTCGGTCGGCGCGTCCACGACGTCCTCTCGACGCTCGACCTTCTCGTCCGCGAGGGCGCGAAGAAGGTCCATCTGGCAGGGCGCGGTCAAGGCGCCCTTATCGCTCTCTTCGCAGGACTCCTTCATAAATCCGTCGGAGACGTCACGCTGAAGAACGCTCCTCTCTCCTTCTTGCAATGGACGTCCGTCCCCATCGTTGCGTGGCCCCACGCGAACTTCCTTCGCGGCGCGCTGCGGCAGCTCGACATACCGGACTGCATTCGCGCGCTCGGTAAACGAGCGTCGATCGTCCAGCCGTGGGGGCCGGATATGAAACCCGTGAGAAGGGTGAGGCGCGAAATGGAAAAGTACGGGCTTAGCGCAAAGCTGCTGAATTGAGGCCTCAATTCTCAATGTTCAATGCTCGATTCTCAATACTCAAGTAAGTGGCAGTGGCGGCTTTACAGCCTTCCGGGAGGCCGATGATGGAGTTCTTGGTGATGGTCGCAGTGGTACTCGTCTTCATCTGCACGTTTGTTAAGATCGCTGCCGCGAAGGACGGGACCTCGCTTTGGACGGCGGAGCAGATTCAGAACGCGCGTGAAAACGTGAAGCGCTACGACTGGGCAAAGGCGGAACTGGCCGTCGAGAGACGATGCGAGCCGTGGCTCGCGATGTCCGACGAGGAGATCTGGAACCTGATCACGGGTCAGGAGGTGCCGCGAGGAATCCACGTCAACGCGAACCTGGGCTGCCCGTCGTGCGGACGCGACGTCTACGCCTTCGGGAACTACCCGTGGAAAGTGTCTTTCGATACCGCAGAGGCGTTCGAGGTGGCGGCGCGGCGCGAGGGTCTGAAGACCGTCGTGTGCCCGACGTAGGCCTGTCGACGCCCTATAGATTGAATTACGACCCGATAGAGGAGCCTGGCATGACCGCCTGCTGTCGGATGATCACGCGGGGGCCCAAGCACCACTGGTTCGGGTACTACGACAAGCTGCAGTTCGACCCGACCGACCGATACGTGCTGGGGATGGAAGTCGACTTCGAGCACCGGACGCCGAGGCCGGAGGAGGCCATCCGCATCGGCATGGTCGACCTGGAAGACGGCGACCGGTGGATCGAGGTCGGCACGACAACGGCCTGGTGCTGGCAGCAGGGATGCATGCTGCAATGGCTGCCCGGCACGGCCTCGACGATCGTCTGGAACGATCGCGAAGACGGTCGTTACGTCTGCAGGACGATGGACGTTTTCGACGGTGAGCCGACGACGGCCGGGCGCGCCGTCTACGCCGTGAGCCCTGACGGCACGTGGGGCGTTTCCGCAGACTTCGCCCGGATCCAGGACGTGCGGCCGGGCTACGGCTACGTCGGTATCGCCGACCCGGTGGCCGACGACGTGGCTCCCGACACATCGGGCGTCTGGCGGGTGGACCTGGAAACGGGCGAGTCGGAGCTGATCCTGTCGATCGCCGAGATCGCCGCGACCGGCGACCTTCCCGGAGACCCGACCGACGTGAAGCACTACGTCAATCACCTGCTGGTCAACACGGACGGAAGCCGATTCGTCTTTCTGCACCGCTGGCGCTTTCCCGATGCCAGCCGACGGACGCGTATGCTGACGGCCAACCCCGACGGGAGTGACCTGCGGGTCGTCGACGACAACGGGCTGACCGGACACTTCATCTGGCGCGATCCGGACCACATTCTGGCCGAGTCGGATCAACCATCCAACGGCCCGGGCGTCTACCTGTTCGAGGACCGGCAGGGCGGAGACGTTTCACTGGGTGGGCACGAGGCACGGGCCCTCGGCGGGCACGTCAGCTACCTGCCCAACCGGGACTGGGTCGTGAACGACACCTACCCGGGGCCGGACCGGATACAGCGTCCCTATCTCTACCACGTTCGCACGAGCAGAAGGGTCGAGCTGGGCGAATACCACTCCCCGGACGTCTACCGCGAGGAGTGGCGGTGCGACACGCACCCGCGCAGCAGCCGGGATGGGCGATTTCTGACGATCGATTCGCCCCATTCAGGCGATGGGCGGCAGATGTACCTGTTGGATATCGGGGAAATCGTCGCGTAGACAGCGAAACGCAAAACGCAAAACGTGAAGGCAGAGGCGAAACACTCTTGGCGCGTGTGAAGATCGACATGCCGGAGACGTTCCCGTTCCAGACGACGCTGGAGCGGATAGGAAGAATAAACGGCGTTCTCACGTAGCCTGGCAGGGAATCGAGCTCAGGGTCGGGCGTAGCGGAGGGTGAGCCAGCCTAATGCGGGGCGTTTGAATCGTCGAGTTGCCATGTCTTGCAGTAGCCTGGGCGAAGGCAGGTGACCTGGTGGGGCTGTCTGCAGACGAAAGGGGCACCGCGAGGACGCACTTCTCCCCGGTCGCACTCAAGGCGACAGCGGAAAGGGCGCGGAGTCAGCAGGCGTATTCGAATTTGGTCTGAGGAAGGGGGCGTGGAGGTGCGATCGGCGGAGCTCGTGACGGCAGACCGAGCTTTTATTCTTTTGATTCCCGGCTTCTCAGACGCTAACTTTTGACAGTACCAGACGAAAGGAGAACAGCAAAATCATGAAAATTACTGATGTCAAAGTATTTCCAGTTGGGCAATTTGTGTATGTAAAAATCATCACCGAAGATGGTTTGTATGGCATTGGAGAGGCTTCACTCAGCGGCCGGTCATTGGCAGTTGTGGAAGCGCTAGGGCATATCAAACCGCTGTTGGTGGGTGAAGATGCTACCCGCATCGAACATATCTGGCAAGATATTTTCCGAGGGACGTTCTGGCGTGGTGGGCCGGTTTTGCAATCTGCGTTAGCGGGGATTGATATCGCCCTGTGGGATTTGCAGGGCAAAGCGTTGGGCGTGCCTGTCTATCGACTTTTGGGCGGGGCGACGCGCGATAAGGTCCTGGTTTATCGTCACGTCGGAGGAGGTACACCTGAACAGTTGGTCGAAAATTCGCAGGCTTTACTTGAGGAAGGTTGGAAGGTTTTGCGTATTTCGCCGGCAAATGGAGTTGAGGATGGATTTGACCCGACACACGCTGTTCTCCGGTGCATTGAGCATATCAAAGCGTTACGGAATGCTATCGGAATGGAACGGGGAATCATCTTAGAAGTTCATACCCGGCTGAATCCAACTCGTGCTATTGAGTTATGCAACGCCATTGAGGAATATCGCCCATTCTTTGTCGAAGATCCAATTCGTTCTGAGAATCCTGCTTCATTCGCGACTTTGCGGGCGCATACAAATGTTGCACTTGGCACCGGAGAACAATTGACCACGAAATGGGCGTTTCGTGAGTTAATCGAACAGGAACTTATTGACTATCTGCGGGTGGACATCTGCCATAGCGGCGGCATCACGGAGGGCAAAAAGATTGCGGTGATGGGTGAGGTGCATTATCAAGAACTGGCTTTGCATTATACAGCCAGCCCGGTAAGCACCGCCGCAATGCTACATCTGAATATGTCCGTGCCGAATTGCGCTGTACAGGAATACGCGCCTACTGGTGGATGGATGAATGAGGTTATTCCAAATAATTTGAAGATACAGGACGGTTATTTGCTACGCTGTGACGAACCCGGCTTGGGGATTGATTTAAACGAAGAAGCCGCTGCCGCTCATCCACATACACCAGGTGAACCACCGCATTTGCGTAGACCGGATGGTTCTGTGCAGGATTGGTAAAGCGGGTTAGAGCGCGGATTGACAGAATATACGGATATCCGTTAATTCCGTTAATCGGTGCTATAAGTTAACTTGCCAATGTCACATTTGCCAAAAGGAGCGGAGCGCAAGATGTCATTGCGAGCCGAAAGCGAAGCAATCTCCGCGGCATTGATTCCTTGAGATTGCTTCGTCGCTTCACTCCTCGCAATGACAATTAATGTGACACTGGCGAATTAAGTTACTTTTCGATATCACTTTTTAAGGAGAAAACATGCAACGTGAGGAACTGAAAAAAAAGCTATGTGAAACTGTTGACCGTAGACGCGAGCAAATTATATCTATTGGCGAACAGATAATGAAATGTCAGGGATCCATCCTGAAGTATCCCTTGAAGAAGAAAGACGAAGACAGGGAGCCCCTCCTCTTCGCCAATCCGGCTTCGAGCTACCGCAACCGAGTCAACTTGACCGTTCGTCTGAGCTTCGATGACGGGGCCACCTGGCCGGTGGCCCGGACAGTACACCCGGGACCCAGCGCTTACTGCTGCCTTACCGTACTGCAAGATGGAACCGTCGGTCTGCTCTACGAATGCGGCGACGAAGAGCCCTACGAAGGCATCAGCTTCGCCAGGTTCAGTCTCGACTGGCTGAGCGGATAGGAAGAATAAACGGTGTTCTCTCATTCCCAGGCAAGGGATCGCCGAACACCCTCCCGGAGTTCACCCCGTCGATTCAACTTCCTATGAAAGGATCTTCAGTTCATGGACAGAGCGCATATCGAGAGAATCTTCGAACAGAACAGGGAACGCTACCTCGAGGAATGGAAACAAATTCTGACGTTTCCCAGCATAAGCGCTGATCCCGCGCATAACCAGGACTGTCTCGACTGCGCGAACTGGCTGGTTGAACACCTGGAAGGAATCGGATTCGAATCAAGGCTCTTGGAGACATGCACAAAACCTGTCGTCTTTGGAGAACGCAAAGGCAATCCCGACAAACCAGTTGCTCTTTTCTACGCCCATTACGACGTCTATCCGGTTGATCCGAAGGAGGATTGGCCAAATCCGCCGTTCGCCCCGGTGCTCAAGGACGACCGTATCTACGCGCGCGGCGCAGCAAACGATAAGGGCCAGCTTTTTTATGCACTCAAGGCCATGGAAACGCTGATTCGGCGAGACGCACTGGAGTGCACAGTCAAAATAATTCTCGAATGTGAAGAGACATGCGGGAATGAGGGAATATCGAAAGCCATGAGCGACTGGCAGGAGCTGATCAGGGCCGATATTCTGATGGTAGCCGATACGAGTACCGTGAGTTCCGGAGCACCGACAATCGTCATGGGACTGCGCGGGAGATTTCACATAACTGTAATGCTGACCGGTCCGCATTATGACTTACACTCAGGCGTGCACGGAGGAATGGCGCCTAATCCGGCTGCAGAAATGGCGAGGCTGGTGGCAAGCTTGCACAATCCCGACGGAAGCATCGCTGTGGGACACTTTTACGATTCTGTTCGAGAACCTACGGAAAGGGAACGAGAGCTGGTCAACTCAATCCCGTTTGACATGAATTCCTATAAGACTGAAACCGGGGTGCCAGCCACAGCCGGCGAAAAGCAGTTCACTCCTGTCGAGCGTGTGGGATTTCGACCAAGTATTGATATCAACGGTATTCATTCAGGCTACGGTGGTGCTGGAAAAAAAACGATCATTCCCGCGGTGGCAGTTGCTAAGATTACGGTGCGGCTGGAGGCAGACCAGGATCCGGAATTCTGTCTGAACGCGATAATTGATCATTTGAAAGAACGCGAGCCGGAAGGCCTGCACCTGGAGGTGACCGAAAAAGGTATCGGTGGGCGTGGACTGCGTCTCAATCCTGATTCGGAACTCGTGTCGAGAGCAAAGAAAATCCTGGGTCAGCTTACTGAAAAAGAAACGGTTTTTGTGTGGGAGGGCATGTCCATACCTGTCGTGCACGAACTTTCACGTGTTTCGGGTGCTGAGCCGCTGTTGGTGGGCTTCGGCAGCCCGGAGGAAGGCGAGGCGCCAATTGAATCATTCTCTCTCCAAGACTTCAAGCTGGGCTATCTTTATGTGGCATTAATGCTTGCCGGGTTGTGAGGAAAAGAGGGGCCTGTGCGGAAAAACAGGAAAAGACGGGAAGCTGTGCCCGACGATGTTGATACGGAAATCTTCATTGCTCCACCCTCCTATTTGGCGAGTCTCAGGATCACAGCGATGATCTTTTCGCGCTCCCTGAGGGCTAGGTCGGGGTCGCGCTTCGTGCCCAGAACATTTTCCAGAGCCTGATCGAACACGGCGGATAGGAAGAATAAATCTTCGTCAAAAATGGCCGTGGGGTTTGGGTTTGCGGTGGGGATGCTCTCGCCGCATTTTGTTTTGTGAGGCCACTTCTCCGGGACCAGCCTTGTTGCCACTGCCGGTGCTGGAGGAAACTCAGAGGGATTTGCCTGCATTGCCGGGCGTCGGGATGTGGGCACACGAAGAGCGCCGAACCGCGAAAGAGGCAACAGGATGAAGGTCGCCGGTATCGTCCTCAAATGGATCCGCAGGAGAAAAGGCGCTCAACTTTGAACGATTCGAGGCAATGGCCAGGCAGGCGGCCGTTGGACAATGGACGAAGTGAGCCCAAGTGAGGGCTATCTGGGCTGGCAGACGCCCTATCCCTGGCTCGTGGATGGGGTGTCCCGGGAAATGCTGTTCGAGTTTCACCTGTCGCTCTACGACGGTGCGCTCGAGGAACGCCGGCATCTCTACGACAACCTGACGCTCGATTCCTGGCAGACGGAGCGGGAACGCCTCCGGGGTCTCTTTCGGGAGATGTTCGGGCCATTTCCGGAAAAATGCGACCTGGCGTCTCGGACGACGCGGAGCCTCGAGCGCGACGGTTACCGCGTCGAGAATGTCATCTTCGACAGTGTCCCCGGGCTGCAGATAACCGCCAATCTCTACCTCCCCGAACCGCTCGACGAGCGGATACCGGGTATCGCGCTCGCCTGCGGCCACTCCGGAATCGCCAAAGCCTATTATAGATATCAATTGGCGGCCATCGACATGGCTCGCCGGGGCATGGTGGTGCTGTGCTTCGATCCATTCGGACAGGGCGAGCGACTGATGTGGGATCGAGTTCGCAATCGTATGCTCACCTATCCCGAACACGACGTCCTCGACCGCGCCGCCGTTCTCGCCGGCACGAGCTCGTCGGGCGAGTACACCTGGGACTGCGTGCGCGCCATCGATTATCTCATTTCGCGGCCAGAGGTGGACGAGGCCAGGATCGGGCTCACCGGATGCTCCGGGGGAGGCACGCAGACGACTTTCACGGCGACGGTGGATGACCGCATCGCC
Organism: Candidatus Latescibacterota bacterium; assembly: GCA_965248435.1. Lineage (GTDB taxonomy): Bacteria > Latescibacterota > UBA2968 > UBA2968 > CBDFJH01. The sequence goes on along the minus strand of OZ252100.1, from coordinate 1,454,452 downwards.
GCCGCCGTGCCGATCTGCTTCGTCACAAGCGTGCGCGAGCGCTTGCTGTCTCGCGAACCGGGGGACAGTGAGCAGTACCCCTACGACCTGCTCAAACTCGGACTCGAGTATGCCGATTTTCTCGCCATGCTGGCGCCGAAACCCGTTCTCATAGCGGCTGCAAAGGAGGACTTCTTCCCCCTCAAGGGGGCGCGCGACACGGTGGCGACGCTGAAGCGGATCTACGACCTGAGTGGCGATGCCGAGAAGGTCGATCTGTTCGAGGGTCCGGGGAAGCACGGCCTGAGTGACGAGATTCGCCGGGCGACGAGCGACTGGTTCTGCCGCTGGTTCGGGCTGCCGATACCGGACGAGGATCCCGCAGCCGAGCCCGAGCCCGAAAAGGCGCTGTGGGCGACGCGTTCCGGACAGCTGGCGGCAGACGGCAGCGGCAAGAATTGGTACGTCGCCTCGGAAGAGCTGGTTCCTCCGATGGAGGTGCTGCGAGAAAATAGAATCGATGCGGTTGAGCTGGGCCGGACGCTCGGCCTTCCAGACGTTTCGGCACCCTCGCGGTTCGAATCGCGACAGGAAGAAAAGGGAGTTACCTGCTTTCGCGTTGAAACCGAGCCGGGGATCACCATTCCGGCGGTGTTATTCGACCCGGACACGGGGGCATCCGAGCTCGCGGATGGAAGGGCGCTCGTTGTGTACTGCCACGAGGACGGCATGCAGGCGGAGTCAGGACGGGCGGGGATGATCGAGCAGCTCAGAGGAGCCGGCCATGCCGTGCTCGCCCTCGATCCGCGCGGTGTGGGCCTTACCCGCGGTGAGCCTCACGGCTGGTGGGGCAGATCCACGGCGCCTCATTTCGAGGAGATGAGGACAGACGGGTCATTCGATCCGACGATCCTCGGTCTGAACGACCCGGCCTACGAGGGGCCGATGGCGGCGGAGTGCGAGCACTCGTGGACGGTGCGCATGCTGGGTCGACCGCTACTCGGACAGCGCGTCCGCGATGTACTGTGTGTGCTCGAGGTGGCGGAAACGCTAAGCGAGCTCGCCGAACTCCCGGTCGTCCTGGCGGGTTCAGGCGTCGCGTCGCTCTGGGTTCTCTATGCGAGCCCCTTTGCGTCGGAACGCATGCGCGGGTTGATCCTGCACGCGCCGCTGGCGAGTTACAGGCTTCTGCTCGAGGAGCCGCGGGCGACGTGGCATCACCAGGTGCTGGTACGCAACCTGCCGGCCGTGGCCGACTGTCCCGCAGTCTTGAAGTCCTGGTCGCCGCGACCAGCGCTGGTAATAGATCCAAACGGCGCCTTCCGCACGCCGATCTCAACATGGGAGGCAGAGCGGATTTTCGGTGCCCGACTCGATGACGGTCTCACGATGCGATGGACCGGAAGCGAGACGATGTCGACCGCACTCGCGGTTGACTATCTGAAGCAATTCGAGCCCGTATAAGCTGCCTGATCGCCTGATGTCAGCTTTCCGCGAAAGAGCAATCACGTGTCACTGACCCTCACCGTCATGCGAGCCCGGGTCAGTAGCCCTCAGGATTGATCATATTGGCTCTACTGCTATCAAAGGGCTGGCAGCCAAGCCGATTATTGACGTTTAAATCTCCGCTAAGAAATTAGACCCTGTTGAGCCATTTCGTGTTCCACTGGAGCGGGTTGGTTCAAGGAGAGAGGTTGAGTGAGCGATCGATTCGGATATAACATGTCGAACCGCACGCCGCTGGAAGACGGCATCGCCTGGGCAGGGGAAAACGGGTTCCGGTATGTAGATTTCCAGGCCGATTTGCCGCCCAACGATCTGGCTTCGTTCGGGCCGGAGCGGGTGCGCCGGGTGCGGAAATTGTGCGAGGAGCACGGGGTGCAGATCGGAGTGCATCCGTCTTCGGCGATCAACAATGCCGAGTACGTACCGATTCTGTCGGATGCGGTAGACGCCTATCTTAACGCCAACCTGGACTTGGCGGTGGAACTGGGCTGCGGGTGGCTGGTGGGGCACGGGGGGTATCACTTCGGCGACGTGGAAAAGCGGCGCAAAGCTGCGGTGTCGCGCATCGAGCGTCTGGTGGACCGGGCCGAAGGGACGGGCGTGGAGATCTATTTCGAGAACCACAACAAGGAACCCGAGCACGCCGAGATCCATTATATTCCGCACAACGTGGAAGAGATGCGGTGGTTCGTGGATGCGATCGACGCGCCGCATTTCAAGTGGGCGTTCAACGTGGCGCACGGGCACCTGGTGCCCGAGGGCTGGGCGGGATTTCTGGATGCGTTCGGCTCGGAGAAGATCGGGCAGGTGCGCATCAACGACAACTCGGGCGATTACGAGGTGCATCTGGTGCCGGGTGAGGGCACGATCGATTTCGAGGCCCTGTTTGAGAAGCTGAACGCGATGGGTTATGCGGGGTGGTTCAGCCTGGGGTTCGGAGACTCGGCGGACAAGGTGAGGGTGAAGGACGCGTTCGAGAAGCTGCTTTGAGACCGGGTGTCAGCCTGCGGACAGCCCCGGATGAGCGAAATCTTTTAGATCGCCGGCGGGATTCCCAGCAAAGAGAAAAGCGAATGGATCGAAGCGCGCTTGGCAGAACGGGCCTCGAGGTCAGCGTCGTGGGAATCGGGGCCGGAGGGCCGAGCCGGATCGGCAAGGGGACCGGGAAGACGGACCGGGAGTCGGCCGACATCATCCTGAAGGCGTTCGAGGCCGGCGTCAACTTCATCGACACGGCTGAGGGGTACGGTACCGAGCCGATCATCCGGCTGGCGCTCCAGGACATCCCTCGCGACCAGCTGATCATCTCGACCAAGAAGAGCTCGAAAGGTCGAACAGCCGACACTGTTGCCCCAAGCTGCGAAGAGAGCCTGGAGCGGCTCGGGACCGACACCATCGACGTCTACAGCCTCCACGGCGTCCTCCCCGACGACTACGCGCGATGCCGCGAAGCGCTCCACCCGGAGCTGGTCAAACTGCGGGAAGCGGGCAAGATCCGCTACATCGGCATCACGGAGATGTTCAACTCGGACAAGGCGCACGACATGCTGAAGGCCGCCCTCGCCGACGACCTGTGGGACGTCGCCATGGTCGGATTCAACATCCTGAACCAGACCGCGCGGGACGCTGTCTTCCCGAGGGCGATCGAACAGGACGTCGGGATTCAGGTGATGTTCGCCGTTCGCAAAGCGATGAGCGACCCGGCGTTTCTCGTCGAGGTCGTCCGCGGGCTGATCGAGGCCGGCCAGCTGGATGCGGGCGATCTGGACGACGTCGGCCATCCGCTCGACTTCCTCGTCCACGAGACCGGCGCGGTCAGCATCCCCGACGCAGCCTACCGCTTCTGCCGGTACGAGCCCGGCACACACGTCATTCTGTCCGGCACGGGCAATCCGGATCACCTGCAGGAGAACATCGCGAGCTTCGAGCGCCCACCGCTTCCTCAGGCCGATATCGACCGCCTGAAGCACATCTTCCGCAACGTCGATTCCGTCACCGGTCAGTAGGTGACTGCTCGATTCTATCGAGTCGAGACTTTTGACTGAGCTCTGCAAACGTCCGTGGACGGTTCTGAACCTTGAGATGATCGATCTTTTCAGCGCACCGAATACAGCGTCATGAGCGTTTTGGAGGATTGCGATGACACAAGCGATTCTAGCTGACGAGTACCCCGCTCTGAAGACTGAAGTGACCCGCCTCCTCCGGGAAGGGAAGGCGAGGGCTGCCGCGGCGGTGGAGCGTGAGACGCTGCGCACCTACCACGCGATCGGCGGGGTGGTGAGTGAATACCTGCTCTCGCATCCGGCCACGTACGGAGAGCAGACCCTGGTGCGGCTTGCGGCCGACGTCGGGCTCAGTAACTCGATTCTGTATGAGGCCGTGGCTTTTTATCGATTTCGCCCAATTTTCCACGCGCGTGGAAAATTGGGTTGGACTCATTACCGGGCCCTGCTGAAGCTCCCAGAAGACGCCCAGCGGCAGGCCGCTGAGGCAGCCGCCCAGGAGCATCGCTGGAGCGTGCGTGAACTGGAGGCTCAGATCCGGTCCGGAGCGTTCGCGGACGCAAAATCGCGGGTTCCAGGATCAGGGCCAGCGCTACAGCTGCCGGCATTGCGCGGGCAGTTCTACACCTACAAGCTGGTCGAGGCGCGCGGCCTGAGGCTGGACCTGGGGTTCGGGACTCAGCTCGCCTGGCCGATTCCGGACGCTGACGGGCTCCGCGCGGGGCAGTTCTTAAAGGCGACGCGCGAAGGGCCCGAGGTCTACCGCTTCGCTGAAGCCGCCGAACGAACCGCCGCATTCTATACCTACGTGGCGCGCGTTCTGCGCGTCATCGACGGAGATACGGTCTGGCTAGACATCGACTGCGGGTTCCGGGTGTGGGCGAGGCAGAAGGTGAGGCTGCGGGGGATCGACACGCCAGAACTCGAGACGCCGGAAGGCGTGCGTGCCAGGGACTTTGTCGCGGAGGCGCTGAAAGGGGTGCCGTTCGTCGTCGTGACGACGACGAAGCCGGACAAATACGATCGGTACCTGGCGGATCTGTTTTACCTGCCAGGTGGAGAAGCGGCGGAGGAAGTGCTGGAAAAGGGCCTGTTTCTGAACCGACAGCTCGTGGAAGAGGGATTGGCAGAGCGAGTCAGGAAGGGTTGAAATGCATTCCTATTGACAGCCTGATGAATTAAACCCTCTGGTTGGGAATATTAGGTGTATCTATAGAAAAGCATTCGCGAACAGGGACAGATTATATACATTATTTAGCAGATTCGCGCACGGCGTCTATACTCGGATATTAGGACGAAAAAGCGAACCTGGTGCGTGAATGCAGAAGTTGAACTAAACCGCTTCGCGGTGGCCTGCTGCAAGGCCTTTGCTCTTTGACAACCAGGATATGATACCGTGCAAGTCCGGAGCCACTTTGCAAATGGCTCTGTGCTTCGCATCCTCCTTCTGCTAACAACGTCCACCATCAGCAGAAGGAGAGAGCCATGACCAAGCATCGGAAGCGAATGATCCGGGACATGCAGTTGAAAGGTTTAGATCCGGATACGCAGAAGGCGTACGTGAGCGGAGTGGCCGGGCTGTGTCGTTACTGCAAGACACCGCCCGACCGGCTCAGCGAAGAAGAGATCCGCGCCTATCTGCACTATCTGATCACTGAGCGGAAGCTGTCCCAAAGCTATGTCAACCAGGTATACAGCGGGCTGAAGTTTCTGTTCCAAACGACGTTGAAGCGTGACTGGGTCGAGTGGGGCATCCCTCGTGCGAAGAAGGCAAAGAAGCTCCCGGTGGTACTCTCCACAGAGGAAGTGCAGCGGCTGATCGACAGGACCAACAACCTGAAACACCGTACGCTGCTGATGGTCATTTACTCTGGCGGGCTCAGACTGAGTGAGGCCATCGGGCTAAAGCTTTCCGATATCGACAGTGACCGGATGCTGATCCGTGTGCGGGGCAAAGGCCAAAAAGAGCGAGAGACGCTTCTGGCCCAGGAGGCCTTAAAGGCACTCCGCGTCTATTGGCGCACCAACCCGTCTCGCGATTGGCTGTTCCCCGGCGAAAGACCGGACGCGCCGCTCCATGCTCGCACTGTCCAGAAAGTCTTCGAGCAGGCCTGCCGACGCGCGGAGATACAAAAGCGTGCGAGTGTCCACTCGCTGCGTCACAGCTTCGCCACGCATCTTCTGGACAACGGAGTCGACATCCGCTTCGTCCAACAACTGTTGGGTCACACGAGCATTCGAACCACCACCGTCTACCTCCACGTCACCACCCGGGACCTCACGCGTATCAGAAGCCCCCTGGACCTTTTGGGAGATGAAGACAAGCCGACTTCGTAGCGGAGGTCGGCCATGTCACAGGCTCTCGAAGTCGCCGACATCTTCCGGGCCCACGGAGACAGCTATCAAGTAGAATACGGTGATCACATGCCGCTTCGGCAGAAGCGGGCCATGCGGGCTATCCAGATCTGCCGAACAGCTGCGCTGGGCGGACACGTGGAAGTGTGCGGACACTGCGGAGCGAAGCGGATCGCCTACAACTCCTGCCGCAACCGGCACTGTACGAAGTGCCAGTTCCTGACGACCGAACGATGGATCGACGCTCGTAAAGAGGATCTCCTTCCGATCCCATACTTCCACGTCGTCTTCACGTTGCCCGAGCCCCTGCGGCCGCTTGCTCTGCGGAACCAGAAGCTGATCTACAACCTGGTGTTTAAAGCCGCATCGCAGAGTCTTCTGGAGCTGGCGCGGGAACGGAAGTATCTTGGAGCGCAGATCGGCTTTACCGCCGTGCTTCATACGTGGTCTCAGACACTCATCGACCACCCGCATCTGCACTGTATCGTAACTGGAGGTGGGCTGACCCACGACGGTCAGGAATGGAAGGCGGCGCGACGGGGCTTCTTTCTACCCGTAAAAGTTCTGTCCCGACTGTTCCGGGGGAAGTTCCTTGCGTTCCTGAAGGACGCGCACCAGGAAGGCCTTCTGGCGTTCCCGGGATTGAGTGCTCCACTGGAAGATGCGTTCTTCGATCTGCTTCGGGGTCTTTACCAGAGAGAATGGACCGTTTACGTCAAGCCGACTTTTGCGGATCCAGAACGCGTCGTGGCCTATCTGGGACGATACACACACCGGATCGCCATCTCCAACCACCGGCTGGTCGCCTGTGAGGGCGACCGGGTCTCATTCCACTACCGGGACCGCCAGGACGGCAACCGACGGAAGCTGATGACCGTCGATGCCTACGAGTTCATCCGGCGGTTCCTGCTTCACATCCTGCCGGATGGCTTCGTGAAGATCCGGCACTACGGACTGCTCAGCAATCGGGGTCGCCGGAAAAAGCTCGCACGATGCCGTAGGCTCCTGGGCACTGTATGCACGACGGCTTCCGCAGCCACAAAGGCGACCTGGCAGGACCTTCTGCTCCGGGTAACAGGCATCGATCTTCAGGTCTGTGCGCAGTGCGGAGGCCCTATGCTCACAGTCGGAACCCTCGCGCCTCTGCGAGCGCCTCCGGCACATGTTGCCGTAGCTTGAGCTCCTACACCATCCCTTGCCCGCAAGCCCAACCACCCAACACGGCAGTAGTCTGTCCACTCTTTGAGCTTGGTAGAGCGACTATGGGATCCTGCGACATCGGCCCCTCCAAACAGCTTCAAATACGGTCCGATGACTGGGCCAGCCCAGCGGTCCTTACACAAGAATCACTCATCCAATCCCCATAGGCAGGTGAAGCGGCTTCGTTCAACACCGTGTATCCGGAATCCCGCTCCCATCCACGCTTCTCCGACTCCGGATACACGCTTAATCGTTAAGTGTAATGCCGGTGCCTAGACACGATGCGTGGTTCTCCAGGATAGGCGCGTTGTCTCGCATCCGCCCAGGGCGCCGGTACCGTGATCCAGTCGCAGCAAGTGCCGACAGGTATCAAACACTACAACTTCGCGTGTGCACTCGCTCCAACTCCACCGGCGCTCAGCAGCCTCGCCCTGGTCTCATCCGTCAGTCGGATGCGCGGCGGCGACATGCCCGGCAGCAACACGCTCGGGTCGCTCTCCACACGCGCCAGCGGATGGAGCTCCGTGAGCGCCGGGTTCGCGGCGTAGTCTTTGTCCTCCCTCGGCTCGTTGAACCAGCACGGCGAGAACTCCAGGATGCGTTTCTGCCGCTCGGTGAGTTCGGGATCATTCGTGTCGTACGCGGCGTCGCCGTGGTGCATGCCGAAAGGAACGTACTTGTAGAAGAGCGTGCGCCGCTCGCCGCTCCCCGACCACGGAATCGTGCCGTGTTTGAGCTTCTCCGTGAATAGAATGCAGTCCCCGGCCTTGGCCTCGACGCGATGCACCGGCACATCCTGATCCCAGTTCGGCAGCTGCGACGTCCACTCCGTGTCGCACCAGTTCGACCGCCAGTCGCCGTCGATGTCCAGCAGTTTCTGCTCATTGGCCGGCTTGTGGGTGCCGACGACACACCCGAAGCCCCCGTCACCCGGTCCCACCGTCTTGAGTTCATACACACACGTGATATGCCAGTGGTCCGGGCCGCCGTGGAGCCTCCCGCCCTTGTCCGGTCCGTCTGTCGGTTTCCGGCCAGTCTTGTAGTGCACATTGTCATGATCCAGCCGGAACAACGGGCGGAGCTCTTCCGGCATGTGTGCCGGGGCATGGCCCCACGCCGGGTCGCCCAGAATCTCTTCGACGATGGGCAGCATGGTCTCGTTGTCGATCAGGTCCCTGTAGGTCTTGCTCCAGAGCCTTCTCCCCACGTAGGTGTTGCCGTGCCGGTCCGTCGTCTCGTGCATGTCGCGCCCGTGGACGGAGAAGCTTGTCTGGTTATCGGTGCGGGCGGACAGCGTCTCCTCCCCCCTGAGGACCTGCTGATCGTAGACTTCATTGAGCTCGTCCAGCTGCTGTTGATTGAGAACGTCGGGCACCACGACATAGCCTTGTCGTGCGAACGTGTCACGCATCGCGTCGTCCATCTTCTGGTCTCCTCTACGTGTAGGAACTACAAGGCCCATTTCTTGCGCCTGGATGGCTGGTAAAGTAGCTTCCGGCTTGGGCACTCGGTTCTATGGATTCGTGTCGACATATCTCTCTTTGGTCGATCCAAAGCATTGATGTCCCGTCAGGCCCGAGATTGGACATCATATCGTCATCGATCTCGAACTGCTCGGGTCTCTCCTACAATGTCGTGCTATAGCCATCGCTAATATAGTGCCCTTGTCGGAGAAGGAAACACACGTACTGCAGGGAGTCAAATCGGTCAGTAGGAGGGCTGGACCTGCGGACGCTGGACATCCGTCTGACCGCGATGTTGGAGCGTATCTCGATACGGGCACCGGCACGGACACTTAACACGTCGGGCTGCGGCTCCGGCCCTTTCGGGCCTCCGACCTAACCTGCCTTCGCTGCGCTTGGGCAGGTTCGCAGCCCGCGGGAACGTTAGATACTCTCTTGGTGGTCAAGCCATTTTGTAGAACTTTTCTCCGTCGAAGTCCTGGTTGTGTTGGAGAATACCCCAGATGGAGTGAAGCAGCTTTCGCATCACCGCGATGACCCCCTGCATGGGCTTCTTGCCTCGACTGATGAGTTTTTCGTAGAACGCCTTCACATTGGGCTGCTGTTGAATGGCCACCAGCGCTGGCATATATAAGGCGGTTCGTAAGTACTTATTCCCCGCTTTGGAGATCACTCGGCGCTTCTGAATCGTGTCTCCCGATTCGTGGGGTCGTGGATCCAGGCCTGCGTAGGCCACCCATTGGGCAGGCTTCATGTCGGCAGGCAACATCGAAATCTCTGCCAGAATGCCCATCGCGCTGGTTGCTGCGATCCCGTGAACGGAAGTCAATCGCGCGAACTTCTCGCGCAGAGTGGCTTCCCCCTCAATGAGCTCCAGAGCCCGCGCTTTCAGCTGCTGCACACGCGCTTTGAGATGTTCAACATGCTCTTCGATGTCCAAGGCGACCGCAGACGCGACCGATGGGCGTTGCGTGGAAGCGTGAAGCCGGTTTCCTTCCCGGTTGATCTCGACTTTGATCTGCGCGATCCGGCGTGTAATCGCCTGCAGGTCAAGTACTTCATCACGGGGTGCCTGCCACGTCTGGAAGGGCATCCGCTGCACATACTCCAATGCCACTTCCGCATCGATCGGGTCGGTTTTCCCCCGTTTCATCAAAGCCTGAGAGAAATTCCTCAGCGCTCTGGGGTTGATTACCATCACCTGAGTCTTCGGATGCCGATACAACGCCAACGCCACCTCAAAACTATAGATGCCTGTGGCCTCGACTCCCACTCGAGCCGGCTTTCCCCGCTTTGTCGCCCACTTGATCAATCGACGGTGCCCTTCGCCTGTGTTGGGAAATCTTGCCAGTGGATACGCTTTCCCTGAGCGACGGATCGCGACCACCAGCTCCCGGGCTGAGACATCTACCCCCAACAGATTCTCTTGCTTCATGATCTCTCCCTCCTTATTTGTACCTCTGGTCCCCCGACCTTGCACCTGGCCTACCAGCCTTGTGATACAGACTCTCGGGTCTCGGATACTCCTCGGCATGGGCCAAGAAGGCGGGGGGCCTATCTAACGTCCAAGGTCAATGCCTTCATGCGCAATCCGGCCTCCCCAGAGGTCTTCTTCGAACCAAGATAATCTACAAATAGATCATATTTTCAAGATACAATGAGCCATGCCGCAGAAGAGAGGAGCTTGTTGTGGTCAAACTGAAACCTGAAGACTGGTTCCAATGTAGCAGCCTGTTCGATGGCCACAGAAGGCTTCGTCCCTATATTGACGCAACTTTCGAAGGTTATTTCGACGGATTTAAGGACTTTGTCGAGGTTTCCGTGGATGATGCTGTGAATCCTCGGATCGCTAAGTTGAGGGTGGGTTCAGACGTTCTGATTGGCGGGGATCCATCTTTGACGAGTCTTGGGGAAATCTGTTCGAGGATTTCTGTTGCCAATTCTTACCCCCAGTGGAGTACCGAGTTCACCGGAGAACTCTTGACACCAGAGAATGAGGAGTGGAACACGGCTATACTTTCGGCTATTGAAAAGAGAGTCCTGACACGGAGAAGGAAGATTTACTCTGCAAAGTTCCTGGACCTCACCCATCTCTCGGACCTCAGAGGTCGGCTGCGGCCTGGATTTGAGCTCCGTCGGTTCGATGAGGAAATGGCAAGGGAAAGAGGGATCGATGTGGAAAGAAAGGTTCTGGCCTTTGTCAGGCTGAGACGATTCTTTGAACGAGGCGGAATCAGTTTTTGGATTCTCAAGGACGGTGAACGAGTTGCGGAAGCCACTTCCTTCGGAGTGAGTGAATCCTCGATTGAGGTGGGAGTGGGAACAGATGACGGCTTTCAGAAATTAGGTCTTGCAACTGTCGCCTCAGCTGCCCTTCTGTCAGAATGCATAAGGAGTGACAAGGAGCCTCATTGGGGAACCACCGAAAATCCACGATCAGACGGTCTTGCTCTAAAGCTTGGATACAGATTACACGAAGAGTATGATCTCATCACAGTAATTGAGCGGCACGGCTCATAACACGACCGTGCGCGGCTCAGGCCCTTTCGGGCCTCGGACCTAACCTGCCTTCGGCAGGTTCGCAGCCCGCGAGAACGTTATACGGCATTGGCCGGGGAATGAATCCAGTAACCACCAATGGCAGAGCAACCTAACCTAGAAACCGACAGACTTCTCCTTCGTCCATTTGTGGAGAAAGATGCGCCGAGAGTCCACAAACTCGCGGGCGATCGGGAGATCGCAGCCACCACTCTCAACATCCCACATCCATACGAAGCGGGAGACGCGGAGAAGTGGATCTCAACCCATAGGAAGGCCTTCGATTCCGGAAATGAAGTGATCTTCGCAGTAACCCTCAAGTTAGATGGATTGCTCATTGGCGCGATCGGGCTTGTAATCAGCCGACCACATGACAGAGGGGAGATGGGATACTGGATCGGCAAGGAATACTGGGGAAGCGGATACTGCACAGAAGCTGCGAAGGCTGTTTTGCACTACGGTTTTGACGAACTCGGGTTGAACAAGATTCACGCGAGGCACATGGACACCAATCCGGCCTCTGGGCGAGTCCTAGAGAAGATCGGTATGGGCTACGAGGGGTGTTTGAAGCAACATTACAAGAAGTGGGATGCCTTCGGTGATTACCACGTTTACGGAATCCTGCGAGACGAATACCAACAGCAAAGAACAAAATCATAGAACCTGGCCAACGCCGTATAACACGCCGGGCTGCGGCTCCGGCGCGTTCGCGCCTTCGCCCAACCTGCCTTATCGCGGTCACGGCGCTTGCTTTGAAAAGCCTGGTTTGCAAGCGCCGCGCCCGCTCGGCAGGTTCGCAGCCCGCGAGAACGTTACACGCAAGCGGCGCAAGATCCCAGCCACACCACCTCTGCAAGTCGTGCACAAGAGCAAGAAGCCGAAGCCCGTCACTGGACGACAGACAAGGGATCGACCCAATGATGAGACTCGTGCTATCTGGAGGCGGAGACGAGAACGAAACCCGTCTCCACCACGAACTCTTTGCGGCCTGGGTCGCAGGTAGGGAACCTCTGCTATACGTGCCCGGTGATGCCTTCCCGGCAGAGGATTCCTACAGATGGATCTGTGCGGCAATTTCCCCCTTCGGGGTCACCTCCATCCAGATGTGGGCAGGCCCAGGAGACTAAAATCCGGATCTTCTTGGGGACTTTGGCGGTGTGTATATCGGAGGGGGCAACACCTTCTCAATGCTTGCCAACTTGCGCTCGAAGAAGATGGAGCCCGGTTTGCGACGCTTCATCGAAGCGGGCGGACCAGTCTTCGGCGGAAGTGCCGGTGCGATCATAATGGGATGCGACATCAGAAGCTGCGAACATGCAGATCCCAATGACGTAGGGTTGGCGGACACGACTGGCCTCGGGGTCGTCGACGGCTTCACGATATGGTGTCACTACAAGACTTCAGACGACCCAATGATATCACGGCTAGTCGGGGACCATTCGCATCCTGTACTCGCCATCTCAGAACGGTCCGCGATCGTGGTTGCCGGTACGGAGATCATCGCTCTTGGCTATGATGGTGTCGTCCGATTTGGCGAGGGGGCCAGCGAGTACGTTGCTCCTGGGTGCTCCTGCCAGGTCGTGAGCCCCAGTGCGTAACTGCCACCCCTGTTTATGGTGTGCACTGTATTTCAGCCCCTGTATACCTGCCCATGATGGGGGCGCGCCGCCTGCGTGTAACACGAGCACCCACGGCTACGGCGCATACGCGCCTCCGCTGAAACCTGCCTTTCGCAGTCACGGTGCTTGCTGCTAGCCAATAAAAAACTGTTAAGGCAACCGCCACGCCCGCTCGGCAGGTTTGGGGAGTGCCGAGACCGTTATAAGCCATGCCGCTCCTGTCGATTGGGTATTAGTAAGGACTGGTGAGGAGTCATGAAATCGGTACTCGGTGTGACGGAAGCGGACCTTCAGAAGATCCTTTCCGAGCATCTTGACCGCTCCATCACTATTGACCAACTCCTCGTTGAGAAGGAAACTGAGGACCTTGGTGGATGGAATGGGGAGAAGGCACTGGTTTATCTTCGAGTTAACAACTCGGGAGAACACAGGGTCATACTCAAGAGGGTAACCGCGAATTTTTCACGAGAAACGGAGATATATACTCTCCTGAACCGCTTGAGTGCTCCTGTCGCAGTCATGTTTGGATACCGTGACCACCCCAATGGTGACTGTACGCTTATCTTGGAGTACCTTCCAATCTCCATCGATTGGCCAATCCCACCCGATTATCATCTGAAATGGGCTGACTCCACCGCCAAGTTGGCTGCCCTGCCACTGCCGGACGGTGCACCTCTCAGATTGATAGAATGGTCGGCCAATCTCGATCAGTATCTATTAGATGTTGAGGGAGCTCTCCAGATCGACGATGATCTTCTCCAGAAAGCCATTTCTGAGTATGAGTTGCGTCCTGTTCTCCAAATGAGTCAGCAACGAGTGTCTTCGTTGCTTGAGGAAGCAGATCAACTCCCGCAGTCGTTCAACCACGGCGAACCTTACAGCCCTCATACAGGACAGCGCTGCGCGGACGGGGAAGTACTTTTCTTTGACATCGCTGGTGGCGCCATTGGACCCCGGTTCATGGATTTGATAGCCTTGATCATTGACCACGGCGAACCTTACGAGATTCCTGTCGAACAGGTCGCTAGACAGTATCTTGACACCTACAACTCCGAGACATCATCCGACATCAAGTGGCAGGCCTTCTGGCCAGAGGTGAAAAAGTGCAGGGCCTTGGTAGCGATTCAGAGATTACGAGTTACCACGGTCTGGGTTCCACGTGCTTTGGACGCAGAGGGACAAGCAAAGAGCCAGATCTGGGATGGCCCTCGAAAATGGATCATTCTCCATCTGCAAGCCCTCAAGAACCACCTCGAAACCCTCAATTGAAGCCACCCGATGGTGTCGTCTTCAAGCGATGTGGGAGCGGCACGGCTTATAACACGACCGGCTGCGGCTCGTGGCATACGCCACTTCGCCCAACCTGCCTTTCGCGGTCACGGCGCTTGCTGATGAGAAGCCCGGTTTGCAACCGCCGCGCCCGCTCGGCAGGTTCGCAGCCCGCGAGACCGTTGGGCGAAACCCCTCCGGCGGAAACCATTTGACGAATGGAACTACACTCACTACCTGACAGTCTCCAAGCGATCGTTTCTGACTATTCGCTTTCATCGCAAGTGGGTAGTATGTCACCCTGCGATGTGTATAGGCTCTCCAGAGACAAGGATGTCTTGTTCTTGAAGGTGAGCGACAAGCGGTATGAGAACACGACGTACGGAGTCGGACGAGAGAAGTATGTCCTACGATGGCTCGATGGTAAGCTTGCCGTTCCCCGGGTTATGCATTTCGTTTCTGATGACGACCGTGAGTATCTGCTCATGTCGGAAGTAGATGGCGTATTGCTGTACGAGAGAAAGGACTTTGATCCTCCAGAAGTAATAGATACTTATATCGAGGCTTTAAGGCTCATTCAATCAATTGATCATGTCGAATGTCCAATCCCCATTCCCGTTGAAGGCAGACTGACGGAATTGGAGTACCTCCTGGAGAGTGGACTCGCCGCCGAAGAAGACTTTTGCTCCGAGAATACAGGTTTCCCATCGCCCTCAGCGCTGGTCAAGCATCTAAAGGACAATATTCCAGACCAGGAGCCCGCGTTCTCGCACGGTGACATGAGTGACGGGAACTTCTTCGTCGATGGTCAGCGCATTTCTGGGATCATCGACTGGGGCCGTGGAGGTGTCGGAGACAAATGGTTTGACATTGCCATGTGCATAAGGAGCGTCAAAGAGGACCTCGGAGAGCAGCACGTAGGTCTTCTTCTGGAGCGTCTTGAAGAGAAACTGGATTGGGACAAAATTGAGTATTTCCTTCTTCTGGATGTGATGTTCTGATCCTCTTGGTAATGTGGCCGGAGTGGCTACGCCTAACACGACCGTGCGCGGCTCCGGCCATCCGGCCTCCGCCCAACCTGCCTGCGGCGGGTTCGTGGGTGCCGAGAACGTTACCTGCCATGGCAGTTTTTGGGGCTGATCTGAAAAGCATAAGGGGGACAAAGGCACCCCCTACCCCATTTTGGATTTTTTTTACGACGAATGGACTATGCCGGATTTTTTCGGCCACGACTGAGATATGCCGAATTTTTACCACAGAATCACAAGTTAAATTAAAGTAGAAAGTCAACCCGGTAAGACGACCTTCAGTGTTTACTTGCCCGCTGACCAAAATAAAAAGAAGGAAAAATAGGCTATGACAAAACAGGTCATCTTTATAGGCTTTATTCTAATCGGCCTGGCGACAGGGTTCGGACAATCACAAGAAGTTAAAACACCTGAAGCGCATGCGGAGCTGTCCAACGCCCGGGCGCAGTCCCCGCGCTTCGAGAAGATCGCGACAGGGTTCGATTTATTCGCAATCCTTCAAGATCGGGACGGCTTTTGGTGGTTGGCCACGCAAAGTGGACTGGTCAAGTACAACGGCTACGATTTCCACCGTTACTCCGCTGGCGAGCACTCCATCACCGGAAACTTCGTGAACGCCCTCTACGAGGACAGCGAGGGTATCCTTTGGATCGGCACGACAAGCGGGCTCTGCTCTTACGACAAGGCGACCGACAGGTTCACTCAATACAAGCACGATCCCGGGCAGCCCGAAAGCATTAGCAACGACAACATCTTGATGTTCCAGACGATCGTCGAGGATCGCGATGGAGCGATATGGGTCGGGACTGGAGACGGGTTGAACCGGTACGATAAGAGTGAGAAGCGCTTCACCCGTTACGGCAGCGACCCGACCGACTCCGCAAAGCTCATCCATAACTTCGTAAGCGCGATAATCCAGGACCGACATGGCTTCCTGTGGGTCGGCACGGTCCACGGTCTGCATAAGTTCGATCCCACCAACGGGATCGTTGTCGAGCGATACCCGATCCGGAGTGACGATCCGATGAGCCTGCATGGCAGCCACATCAACGTCATCATGGAAGGTAGCGACGGAACGATCTGGGTGGGAACTGACGCCGGGCTGCAGAGGCTCGACCCTGTCACTCGGACCGTGACCCACTATGTCGCCGACTCCAATCGTGCATCCGGTCTGAGTAGCAATTCTGTCTATTCGATGATCGAGTTCCCGGACGGCAAGTTGTGGATCACGACGTTTGGGGGCGGACTCAACATATTCGACCCCGACAACGAGACGTTTTCGCACCACCAGTACAACTCCGAGGCCAACGATCCCGATGGCATCGGCAGCAACATCCTCCTGGACATCGTCATGGACAACTCGGGCGCAGTATGGATTGTCACCCTGGGCGGCGAGATCAATCGATACGACCCGAAGGGGCAGAGGTTCCAGACGGTGCGACACGTGCCGGGCGTACATAACAGTGTGAGCAAAGGATCGTATATCGGCCAGATCATCGAGGACCGCACCGGCGTGGTGTGGATTGCCGTAGGGGGGGCGGGGCTGGACCGCTACGACCGCAAGACCGGCGCGTTTACGCACTACCGCCACGTTCCGGACGACCCCGAGAGCCTGCCGGAATCGTACGGGCACGCGCTCATCGAGGATACGCAGGGAAACCTATGGATGACGTCGATGAATTGGATCGTCCTCGTCGACCGGGAGACGGGTAAAGCAAAAAAGACCTATCCTGCCAAGGCCTGGCCACACAGCCCCATCGAGGACCGCGGCGATCCGGATATCCTCTGGTTTGGCACCGCCGGCTTGGGGCTGCTGAAGTTTCACAAGCCCACGGGGGAAACGACCTACTTCGAACCGGATCCTTCATCCGAGACGAGCTTCAGCGTTGGCGTCGCCCTCTCCATCTACCAGGACGATGAGGGCTTCATCTGGGTTACGTCGCTGGGAGGCGGACTCGACCGATTTGACCCGCGTACCGGGAAGGTTGTGGCCAAGTACAAGCACAACCCGGACGATCCGACCACGCTCGCCAGCAACACCCTGTACCAATTCTTCAAGGATTCCTCGGGTACCTATTGGATCGGCAGTGAAGCCGGGCTGAACCGTTTCGATCCCAACACCGGGACGTTTCGCCGCTTCTCCGAGCGCGATGGCACGTTTCCGATGGGCTCGGCCGGGCAGATCACGGAGTATCCGAGAGGCCAGCTATGGATAGGCGGTGACGGGGGAATCGTCCGCTTCGATCCCAAGACCGGCGATGCTCAGCTCTACAGATTGGACTTTCACATCGGGGCTTTTCGGCCGCTGGTCACCGAGGACGGTGAGCTCTGGTTCTATGAAGACAACACCATCATCCGCTTTCACCCCGAGGCGATCACGGATGAGACCACCTCCACTTCCATCCCGGTCTACATTACCTCGCTCACGCAACGCGGCAAGCCGCTCAATCTGGGCGCTGCGCCTGAGAAAATCCGATCGATCCATCTCGATTGGCGAAACAACCTTTTCGAGTTCGAGTTCGCCGGGCTGGACTACCGGAGCGTCGGTGACATTCAGTACCGCTATCGGCTCGAAGGCGTGGACGAGGACTGGTACGACGCAGGCACCACACGTCGTGGTCGCTACGCCGCCCTGCAGGGAGGAAGCTATACGCTCGAGGTCGTTGCGGCCGACAAGGACGGGGTATGGGGTGGCCACATCGCCGAGCTGGGGGTCGTCGTAGACCGACCTCCCTGGCAAACCTGGTGGTTCAGGATTGTTGCAGGTGCATCTGTTTTGGCATTGGCGTTTGGCTGGTACAGAAGAAGGATAAGGAATATTGAGACCCAAAGGAAAAACCTTGAAATTCAGGTAGCAGAAAAAACCAAAGAGATACGAGATACGCAGGTGCAGTTGGTGCAATCAGAAAAGATGGCGGCGTTGGGAAAACTTACCGCAGGCATTGTTCATGAAATTAATACGCCGGTTGGTGCGCTCAAAAGTACAGTGGACACCATGAGTCGATGTGGCACAAAAATAAATCAAATTTTGGAAAATAGTAACACCCTTGCTGAACTCAAGGATAATAGTGCCTATCAGAAGTCTCTTCAAATTCTCGAAGATAATCGTAAGGTCGCATCATCTGCCGGTGAAAGAATTATGAAGGTTATAACTAGCTTGCGAAATTTTACCAGATTGGATGAAGCCGAATTCGAAAGTGCAAACATTCACGAAGGGTTGGATAGCGCCTTGACGTTAATCCAACACGAAATGAAAGACCGAGTGCACGTTGAAAAGATCTATGGTGATATTCCAGAGATTCGATGTTATCCAGCCGAGCTCAATCAAGTTTTCATGACTCTATTGCGGAATGCGGCGCAAGCGATTGAAGGGAAAGGTACCATCACCATCAATACATCTTCAGATGAGAATAATGTGTATGTTAAAATCTCAGATACGGGAAAAGGCATGCCCGCAGAAAAAATAAAGACGCTTTTCGAATTAGGTTTTACAACAAAGGACACCAGAGTCGGGATGGCCATGGGTTTGATCAATGCTTACAATATAATTCAAAACCATAAAGGTGAACTGACAGTAGAAAGTGAAGTAGGTCAAGGCGCGGAATTTTCGATTACTCTACCATTCAATCAAAGCTAGAGATTCCGTAGCCGAATGGATTATCCGAAAAGTGTTCAAAAAATTGGATAACAAGCCGCTCAACACGGACCCCGCCTGCGGCGAGGCCGGTTAGCGTTAAAAAGAAGGCAAAACAAAAAGAGAAAAAACAAAGAGGGCGATGTCGTCCCCGATATTCCTTTAGCTGATCCCAAACTGCCACAGGCAGGTAACAATGTGTCTGTGCTTCAGTCACTGCTCTCCTTCGGCCTGACGGGAACCCCGGCTCCACCGATTCACCCAACCCCACCGACGCCGGGGTTCACAGACACCCACCGTTAGGCGACATTGGCCAACTTGCCGACGGGGACAAATGTCCGAGTAGAGACGTGTCGCGTGGTGCTCGACCGGCCAGCAGACACTTTGGCGTGTTTGCCGAGAATAGCCCTGCATCCGAGTGAAAGGCGAAACTAAAGTCATGCACGGACGTCGATAAATTGGATGATATCGTCCGTGGGTGTATTGGTCCGTTTCCCGTATCCAGCTTTACATCCTTGCGGGCCCGGTGCAGTTTCTCTATCTTGGTCCCAATGCGAACCCAAAGAACGGGAAGCCTCTATCAAGATTTGAGCAAGTATTCAGGTTAATTGTGTGGTCATGAACGTATCGAATAACAGATGCATGGGTCTCCTGCTGACCGTTACAATCCTGGTCACAAGCTTCCTCTCAATCGGCGGTCGCGTACTCTGTATGGGTTTGGATGGCCACGTCGCTATCGAGGTCGGTGTCTGGCAGGGTTACTGCGCAGAGGATGAAACTGCCCGACCGTTACTACACACAACGAGCGCCTCCCACTGTGGTCCATGTCTGGATTACGAAATAGCCATCGATCGAGCACCGATAGTCGATGGAAACATCCTTGTGCCGAAGGTCTCTGACGCCCCTTCGGCCTTCGCTCCTGTCCCGCCACGGCGTCTATGGGTTCCTGCTACAATCCTCCCTCCGAGCCAACTGGCTCAAAACGTCGTTCTCATCATCTGACACCTCCTGATTCTCACGGCATTGACTGTTCGCAGCGCGCATTTTCGCGGGCTGCTTGGTTTCCGTGTGTCAGGAGGCGTTCTATGTACACCGCATCAAATCTGATTGCCGCTCTGATCCTCACCATGTGTTTGGTGGAGGCGGCGTCTCCCCAGGTGTTGATGAAGGAGGAGGCCGCGGGAGTCGCGACTTCGGAGTCGCGTCTCAGCGCTCTTGCGCTGCAAGAAGCGCTGGCGAGGGCGTTGGGGAAAAACCCCGAGCTGGCGACCTATCCGGCGCAGTTCCGTGTCTCTGAGGCACGTATGCTGCAGGCCAGTCTCCGCGCTAATCCTGAACTGGGTGTCGAGTTCGAGGATTTCGCCGGTACGAGTCCATCTGGTGGCATTCGCCAGCTGCAATCGACGGTCCGGATGAGCCAGGTCATCGAGTTGGGGGGCAAACGAGCTGCCCGTCGTGGTGTCGCGGCTTCAGAGCTCGAGCTCACAGAAAAGGATTATGAGTTGAAGCGCGTGGAGATTCTGGCCGAGACGACCGCAAGGTTTATCGATGTGCTGAGCACGCAAAGCACGCTTGTCCTCGCGACCCAGGCGAAGAAGGCATCCGAGGCCGTAATGAGGAGCGCGACTGAACGGGTAAGAGTTGGCAGTGGTACGCAGCTCGAGGAGAAGCGGGCAGCGGTCGCGGCGGCTCAGAGGCGTGTGGCAGAGCAGCGCGCTTCCGGGTTGCTGGAAGTGGCTCGCCGCAGGCTGTCAGCGATGTGGGGTAATACGACGGCCGACTTCAGCAGCGTGGAGGGAGATCTGTTCGCCATTACCGCGCCCATTCCTCTTGAGGCGTTGGTCAAACGTCTCTCCGACAGCCCCAGTATGACGCGATGGATCTCCGAGAAGCGGTTGAAAGAAGCGGAGCATCGGCTTGCAGAGGCCGGAGGGATGCCTGATCTGACCGCTGGCGGCGGCATACGAAGGTCCGCAGGCTCGAATGCCTTCTCTCTCGTGGCTGAGCTGTCTCTGCCCCTACCTCTGTTTGACAAGAATCAGGGCGCTCGCCGCGAGGCCACTGCGATGTTGGAGAGAACGGAGCTCGACCGCGTTGCTGCGGAGTCTCGACTGAAGTCATTGTTGTTCGAAATGCATCGAGGACTGATGAGGGCGATGATGGAAGTGGAATCAAGCCGTCGAGAGGTCCTCCCACTGGCGGAGGAAGCCCTGGCCCACGGGGAAGCCGGATATCGGGCAGGACGGTTCACATATCTGGAAATCGCCGAGGCGCAGAAGGCGGTGCTTGAAATCAAGCAGCAGATGATCTCGGCCGCCCATACCTACCACCTGCTGGCAACGGAAATCGAGCGGCTCACTGGCCAGGGCATTCAACCCCAATGAAAGGAATGATCACCTTGAAACAGACCGTGAAGAGATCCCTGATCGTGCTCGCTCTGAGTCTCGCTGCCTGTCAGGGAAATGACACCGGTCACGTAGAGAGTGTCGGAGGGGATGTGTCCAAGGGCCCCCACCGAGGGCGTCTGCTCACGGATGGGGGAATACAGACCGAGGTGACGATTCATGAGGCAGGCATTCCTCCCCAGTTCAGAGTCTACTTCTACGAGGACGGTCAACCGGTCGATCCGGATCACGTGAATCTGACAGTCGAACTCCATCGGTTTGCAGGGAGGACGGACGTAATCCGGTTCGCGAAGCAGGATGACTACCTGCTGGGTGACCAGATTGTGGAGGAACCGCATTCCTTCGACGTCATCTTAACCGCCGAATACCAGGGGAATGTGTATCGCTGGGAGTACGATTCATACGAGGGGCGAACGGAGATGTCTGACGAGGTCGCCCAGCTCTCTGGCATCGAAATCGAGCTCGCCGGACCGGCGACAATCAGAGAAATCATCCGGGTGTTCGGTCACATCGCACCGAACGAGGATCGGCTCAAGAAGGTCGCTCCTCGATTTCCCGGAGTTGTGAAGGAAGTCCGGAAGAAACTTGGTGAAAACGTGGCCAACAACGAAGTGATGGCTGTCGTGGAAAGCAACGAGAGCCTTCTGAAGTACGAGGTGAGGTCTGCCATCGCCGGGACCGTCATCCGGAAGGACGTGACGGCGGGGGAGTTTGTGGATGAGGGTCAGACGATCTATACCGTCGCGGACCTCAGCCAGGTGTGGGTCGACCTGGACATCCCCCGAAAACATTTTGGCCGGCTCAAGCTCGGACAGGCCGTGGTCGTCTACAACGGGGACGACTCGATCGGGGCGCCAGGAAAGATCGGATACATCTCTCCGTTCGGCGCACTGGATACGCAGACCATGCTTGCGCGCGTCGAACTACCGAACCCGGACGGACGGTGGCGACCCGGACTCTTCGTGGTCGGCGAAATCATCGTTGATGAAGCCACCGTTCCTCTTGCTGTACGGACCGAAGGCCTTCAGGTGTTTCGTGACTGGGATGTCGTCTTCGCACGAGCGGACGATCTGTTCGAGATCGCTATCCTGGAACTGGGACGTCGAGACGCGGAGTGGGCCCAGGTGGTGTCCGGACTTGCTCATGGCCAGAGGTACGCCACGGAGAACAGTTTCATCATCAAGGCCGACATCGGGAAATCCGGTGCCACGCACGACCACTAACTCAGGAGTCGACCGTGAAACAGATAACCACTGTCATCCAGCCATGCATGCGCAGCGCTCTGTAGGAGAATCTCATGCTTGCACGCATCATCAATTTCTCGATCCAGCAGCGCTGGCTGGTCCTTGTTGCTACTGTGCTGATAGGGGCCGTGGGCGCCTACAACTACCAGGATCTGCCGATCGACGCGGTACCGGATATCACGAACGTTCAGGTCCAGATCAACACCGAAGCACCGGGCTACTCGCCGCTCGAGTCGGAGCAGCGCGTGACCTTTCCGATCGAGACAGCCATGGGCGGTCTACCTCACCTGGACTACACCCGGTCGCTCTCGAGGTATGGTCTCTCCCAGGTAACCGTGATCTTCGAGGACGGCACGGACATCTACTTCGCTCGACAGCTCATCAACGAACGTATCCAGGAAGTCAGGGGAAAGCTGCCGCCGGGAATCGAGCCGAGTATGGGCCCGATCGCGACGGGGCTGGGTGAGATTTACATGTTCAACGTGGAAGTGGAGTCGGGAGCACGGAATCCGGATGGGACCGAGATCACCCCAACCGATCTGCGAACGGTACAGGACTGGATCGTCAAGCCCCAGCTGAGGAACGTCCCGGGGGTGATCGAGGTCAATTCCATCGGGGGCTTCACCAAGGAATACCACGTTACACCGCATCCCGACAAGCTTCGCGCCTATGGGTTGTCGTTTCGGGACCTTATGAGAGCGCTATCGGAGAACAACGCCAACATCGGCGCCGGGTACATCGAGCGGAACGGCGAGCAATACCTGATTCGGAGTCCCGGTCAGGTTACCGGTGTCGAGGACATCGAGAATATCGTCGTGGGCAACCGCGGCGGGTTTCCGCTGCACGTCCACGATGTCGCCGACGTGTTCATCGGCAAGGAGCTTCGCAACGGTGCGGCTACCAAGAATGGGAAAGAAGTCGTCCTCGGGACCGTGTTTATGCTGATCGGCGAGAACAGTCGCACAGTCTCCCAGCGCGTGCACAAAAAAATGGGTGAGATCAACAAGACGCTGCCTGAGGGGATCGTGGCGCGCACGGTCTACAACCGTACCGACCTCGTGAATGCAACCATCGAGACCGTAAAGACGAACCTGTTCGAGGGAGCGCTGCTTGTCGTCTTGATCCTGTTCCTTCTTCTGGGCAACATTCGAGCCGCGCTCATCACCGCACTCATTATTCCGCTTTCGATGTTGTTCACGATTACCGGCATGGCCGGAAGTAGAATCAGCGGGAACCTGATGAGCCTTGGCGCCCTCGATTTCGGACTGATTGTCGACGGTGCCGTCATCATCGTTGAGAACTGCATCCGCAGAATGGGCGAGGAGCAACGCAGACTCAGACGCCTGCTCAAGCGTTCTGAGCGGTTTGAGGTCGTCCGTGACGCTACACAGGAAGTCGTCCGCGCGAGCTTCTTTGGCGTCTTCATCATTATGGTGGTCTATCTGCCCATCCTCAGTCTGAGCGGGGTCGAGGGAAAGATGTTCCATCCGATGGCACTGACTGTCATCCTGGCCCTTAGCGGCGCCCTGTTGTTCTCGGTAACGTTCATTCCTGGAGCAATCGCACTGTTCATGACAGGCCAGATCTCCGAGAAGGAAAACATCCTTATCCGTGCCGCGAAGACGGCGTATCTGCCCATCCTTGGGCTCGTCCTCCGCTTTCGCAAGATTGCCGTTCTTGCCGCCGTCGTCCTGGTCGCAATCAGCGGGATTACGGCTGCGCTTATGGGAACAGAGTTCATCCCGAGTCTCGACGAAGGGGATGTGACCCTGCACGCGATTCGGATTCCGGGTACGAGCCTGACTCAGGCTGTGGAGATGCAGCACATCCTTGAGCGTCGTCTGAAGGACCTTCCCGAAGTAGAAAACGTGTTCGCCAAGATAGGTACTGGCGAGATCGCAACGGACCCTATGCCCCCCAGTGTGGCGGACGGCTTCGTCATGTTGAAGCCACGTAGCGAATGGCCGGATCCGCGAAAGACCAAGTCAGAGCTCGTGCATGAGATAGAGATGGCCGTTCGGGAGATTCCGGGCAACAACTACGAGTTTACACAGCCTATCGAGATGCGGTTCAACGAGCTGATCGCCGGAGTGCGCAGCGACGTCGCCGTGAAATTGTTCGGCGAGGACATGGACGTCTTGCGGGAGATAGGGGAACAGATTGAACGTGAGATGAAGACTGTTCCAGGCGCCTCGGACGTGAAACTGGAGCAGACAACCGGGCTCCCCCTGTTGAGCATCACGCCCAGAAGGGATGCGCTGTCTCGATACGGTCTCAGCATTGCGGATATGCAGGAAGTCCTTGAAATCGCTCTCGGGGGCAAGTCGGCTGGCGAGGTGTTCGAGGGTGACAAACGGTTCCAGATCGTGGTACGACTGCCAGAAGACCTTCGGGGCAACCTGGCCGCGCTGGGTGACCTGCCTGTTCCCCTGCCGGAGGGCGAGCCAGGTCAGGCCCGGTTGGCACGGTTCACGGGCAGGGCGAGCTTGGAAACTCCACCCTACCACGCTCACTCGTATGTGCCCCTCAGCGAAGTTGCGGAGATCTCGGTCGGTCAGGGGCCAAACATGGTCAACCGCGAAAACGGCAAACGTCGAGTGGTTGTAACGGCCAATGTGCGAGGGCGCGACCTCGGATCGTTCGTCGATGAGGCGCAGAGGCGCATCGGTAGCAACGTCGACATCCCGGCAGGCTACTGGCTTGCGTGGGGGGGTCAGTTCGAGCATCTGATCTCCGCAGCTCAGCGGCTCCGTATTGTTGTTCCGATGTCGCTTCTTCTGATCTTCCTCCTGCTGTTCGCAACTCTCGGGACGGTCAAGAATGCGCTCCTCGTATTCACCGGCGTCCCGCTTGCATTGACCGGCGGTATTGCGGCGCTCTGGCTTCGGGATATCCCGCTTTCTATTTCGGCAGGGGTGGGGTTTATTGCCCTATCGGGAGTGGCCGTACTGAATGGCCTGGTCATGATCACATTCATCAACAAATTGCGATTGGAAGGTAGACCTCTTGATGATGCCATTACGGAAGGCTCTCTGACCCGACTTAGGCCGGTGCTGATGACGGCCTTGGTCGCATCGCTGGGGTTCGTTCCCATGGCACTTGCGACTGGTACGGGAGCCGAAGTGCAGCGCCCGCTGGCGACCGTTGTGATCGGTGGCATCATCTCATCGACACTCCTGACACTTCTCGTACTGCCAAGCCTGTACCGAATCTTTCATCGAAGGGACGGGTTGGCCAATGAGGAGGCAACTTTGTGAGGGAGGAGCGATGGAGAGCCAAATTTCCACCAAGTAGAAGGGGGTTCGAGAGCGATATGATTCTTCCTGCCTCCGGCAGTATTCTTTCTCGCGAACGGTAACGGCGCCAACGACAATGCGAATGGGACGGAAGCTCAACAGTTGGAGATTCTCCGTCGACGTCCTGGTTGTGTTCTACGTCCTTCTACGCCATCAAGGCTCATTAACAGAAAACAGGATGATGCAATTTCACATAGAAAAGATGGACCAAATCAGCGCGGAGAAGATTGCTTCTTGGCACTACAGAGATTAACACGGAGTAGAAGGATGATTAGGGGAGAAGTGTCTGTGGTTATTCCGGTCTTAAATGAGGAAGTTTGCATAACTAGAAATTTAGAGAGACTAAAAAAACAAATAGGAAATTTTGAAATCATTATTGTAGATGGTGGGAGTAAAGATAACACTGTAAAAATTGCGGGAAAATATGGGAGAGTGTTTAGAAGTAGAAAGGGGAGGGGGGTGCAGATGAATTATGGTGCAGGCAAGGCTAGGGGAAATATCTTATTATTCTTACATGCAGATACTTTATTGCCAGAAGGTGCGATCAAGGAGGTAGAGAAGGTAGTCAAGGAAGGATATGATGGAGGGAGGTTTAGACATTCATTTGATAGTAAAAGTTTAAGACTGAAATTAGGAAGCCTTTTTCTCAATCTGGGGATTATGCCCTTTACGTTTGGGGACATGGGATGGTTTGTAACGAAAAAAATGTTTAAAAAATTGAAGGGGTATGGGGAAATGTCGTTGATGGAAGATATGGATTTTGCAAAAAGATTATCTGAGGAAGGAAGAATAATCTTGTTAAAATCAAAGGTTGTTACATCTGCAAGGAGATTTATGAAATATGGGATAACAAGACAATTTTTACTGGATTGTATGTTGCTATTCCTGTTTTTTATTAATATATCTCCTGAGAAATTATCAAAATTATATGGGGATATTAGATAAAATGGAGGAAAGGGTAGTTTCGGGACTCTAAAGGCAGGTTTAGAAACAAGGCTTCACGCTGAGTGGGTCTCGGTCAAAGAAGCACATCTTCCGCAACGTCGATTCCATTACCGGTCAGTAGGTGACCGCTCCATTCTATCGAGTTGAGACGGATGACTGAGCTCTGCAAACGCCTGTGGACGGTTCTGAACCCTGAGATGATCGACCTTTCCAGCGCACCGAATGTAGCGTCAGGCAGGGGCTACCGAAACGCGCTCCCGCAGCGGGTAACGGTCAATGCCTGCAGATAACACCTGGATAAGGGAACCGGGCCCGCGTATCGAAGGAACCCGCGACCTCGACGGCATGAAAGTTCAGGCGCCCGGCGTCGTTCGCATCCCCTCCGGCGGCTACAGGCTTTTCTACACCGCGGTGGGTCCCGGCAAACCATTCCCCGACTGCCAGGGCTATATCCTCAGCGCGATCTCGGACGACGGCATCACGTTTCGCAAAGAGTCCGGCATCCGCGTGGCTCCCGATCCATCCCTCGAACACGCCAGCCTTCGCGTTCTGGCGCCTACCGTGACCACGTGCCCTGACGGACGCTGGCGGATGTATTTCGAGGCGCGCGGCCCCGCGGATCGGCCGACCGTCGTATGCAGCGCCATCTCCCCGGATATGGTGTCGTGGGAATACGAAGAGGGAATACGACTGCAGGGCTTCGAGGGGATCGGTGGCCCGCGCTACGTAGCGCTTCCTGATGGACGGGGACGGATCTATGCCTTCGCCTCGGAGTACGATGAAGGCGGGCTCGTGGGCGGATCCCGCATCTCACAGAACGTGATCAGTGCCGTAACGGTGGACGGTCTCGCCTTCGAACCCGAGCCAGGCTATCGCCTCACGCGGAGGCCGGAGCACGACGCTCTGGGAATCACTGCCGCCGATGTGATCGTCCCGGCAGGCCCTGATGACTCCTGGCACATGCTCTACTCCAGCTGGCAGGACGTCCCACCCGGGACCGCTGTCCCCTCGCACCCCAGTTCGGATCCGGACGCTGTTCGGAGCGGATCGAGCGCCGATTTCGCGGCCGCCTCGATTGCGGTCGACCTGGCGGGATACCGATCCCGCATCTTCACTGCCCAATCGCCTGATGGACTGACGTGGGAACACGGCGAGTGCGTGATCGAGGGCGGCGGCCACGACAGCGAAGACATCGACGGCGTCCATGCTGAAGACATGTCGGTCGTCGCCCTGGGGGACGGTCGCTTCAGGGTCTACTACGCCGCCTGCGATTCTCACGGTAACTGGCGCATCGCCAGCGCGGTAACAACGTAAAAAGACCTGAATCTCGTTATTATCTTAACAGACGGAGCGCCTGAATCGTTCGTATTGTGCGCTATTCGAGGAGGCATCATGGCAGGTGGCGAGATGAAGGTAGTCGACTGGAAACGGCTACACGCTTTCACCAGGGAGGTATTCATCAGGGCCGGCGTACCGCCGGAAGACGCCGAGGCCGAGGCCGACGTCCTGCTCTGGGCCAATCTACGTGCTGTTGACTCCCACGGCGTACTGCGCATCCCCCTGTATCTGGACTACATTGAGCAGGGGGCGATGAATCCAGAGCCGGATATTAAGGTCATCAATGAAACGCCGGCAACGATACTTCTCGATGCCGACCGTGCCCTTGGCTCGATGGTCACCATCAAGGTGGTGGGTATAGCCATGGAAAAGGCAAAGCAGGTGGGCATCGGCTGGGCGCTGATACGCAATCTGACCCACCAGGGTGCCCTGGGATATTATTCGCAGATGATGGCGGAGAAGGGGATGGCGGGGATATTGTTAGTCTGCAATCCGCCGAACATGGCGCCCTTCGGCGCGAGGGCTGCTGGCGTGCACAACAGCCCTATCGCCATCTCGGTGCCGGCAAAGCGCCATCGACCGCTCAATCTGGACATGGCCACCAGCGTGGCTGCAGGAGGAAAACTCCTGCTGGCCATAGACAAAAATATGCCCATCCCCGAGGGCTGGGTCCTGGACAGGGAGGGCAATCCGACCACCGATCCTAGAAAGGTCGATGAGCCCGACTTCAGGTTCGGCGCCCTGCTGCCGATCGGCGGCCCCAAAGGCTCTGGCCTGGCCATGATGTTCGAGTGTCTTTCCAGCGTCATGGCCGACAACCCGCTTCTGGAGCCGGCGCTGTTCGGACGCGAATTCGGGCCGCCGGCAAAAGGTAAGAAAGAGCGACCCAAACACATTCAGAACAGCGTAGTCGCGGCCATAGACATAAGCCAGTTCACGGACCTTGAGAGCTACAAAGAGCATATAGATAACCTTATCGACGGCATAAAGGCGCTACCCAGGGCAGACGGTTTTAGCGAGATATTCGTCCCCGGAGAACCGGAGGAAAGAGCCTTTATCGAGCGCTCACGAACCGGCATACCTCTGCCTGAAGGAACGGTCCGCAAGCTGAAGGCCGTTTCCGAGAAATATGGTATAGAACTGCCTCCCGGTTTGTGATGGATGCTAAAATCGGGGTTCGCCAGACATAGGCTGCCGGCTCGCTGACGCTCGCGCAAAATGGCCGAGGGGATTAGGTTTGCGGTGGGGTTGCTCTCGCCGCATTTTGTTTTCTGAGGCCATGGCCATTTCGTCAGCCCGCAGATATTATAAAGGTGATAAACTATGATTAAAAATAGTATCAGTGAACCGATACGCATCGCCGATGTCATCGGCGGGCATGTCCATCCGGCGGCCTGCGTTACTAAGAGCGGTATACTACTCGTCGTCTACAACAAAGAAGGTGGCGGTGGGAAAGAACTCCTGTTAAGCTGCTCCAGTGATGGCGGAACCACATGGAGCGATTCGGCGCCAATCCCCGTCATCCGCGACTGCTCGATCTATCCCGGGTCACTGACGACGTTAAGCGATGGGCGGATATTACTTAATTGGTCCTGTTACAAAAAAACGGTAGAGAGACTATGGCGGGAGCCACAATTTTCGATAAGCACCGATGAAGGCGAAACGTGGTCTAAACCGCAGGATTATCCTATCACCGACCACACCAATTATACCTGTATGCGCCACGCAGTGGTCGAATGGTCGCCTTCTCAGTGGGTGTGTCCTTTTTTTGACCGCACCGTGCTTTACGATATGCAGACAGACACGGTCACGCCTTTTGGCGATGGTCGCAACCACGGCATGGTGCCCATCGTCTGGACTCCCAGGGTGACCCTTATCAGTGGTGCCCCTCAAGCCGATGCACCTGTTCCTGTCGGTGTGCCGGGAAACATGGTTAGAGGGCTTCGTTCTACCGACGAGGGCAGGACCTGGCAGGCGTTAGGTGTTTTTCCACACTTCGGTGTCGCCGGGTACGACCTCACCCTTTTAACCAACGGCTGGGTTGTGTTGACTGCTATTGCCTACGGCGTCGGACACGATGGGGAGTTTAGTTATGAACTGATTGTATCGCGCGATGACGGCGAAACATGGAATTTCGACCACGCTTTTGAAGTCCACAACCCGGGACGACGAATTGTGGGACGTGGTTGGCCGCGTACGGCGCAAATCGACGCTGAGACTCTCGGCACTGTATTTTACGATTTAGACCCAGACCAACCCGGGGGACCGGGAGTGTTTATCGTCCGAACACCGTTAGCAAAGTTGAAGAAGGACGAGGAGTCTCATGACTGAAAGAGTCTACAATTATTGGACGGATTGAAAGAGGCTACAGAGTCGCCTGATGTGGACGTCGGGCCGGCCAGTACATAGTTCTTGCTGCAGTTCCGAGAGCCTTAAAAGTCAATAATCAATTACCCAACACCCAATATCCCATAGTCGGGGGAAGAAAAATGGCAACGAACACATCGCAACTGGCGATCGACGGCGGGACGCCGATCTTCCCGGAGCCGATCAACAAGGACCTGGTGACGAAAAAAGTGGGTGAGGAGGATGTGGAAGCGGTGGCGGCGTTCATGCGGGGAGGACTGCGGGGGGACCCGGTAGGCGAGTTCTCCCAGGCCTTTGCGCAGGCTTGCGGGGTCAGCCACGGGGTCGGCTTATGTTCAGGAACGGCGGCCGTCCACGCGGGGACCTATGCCGCCGGCGTCGAGCCCGGTGACGAGGTGATTCTCCCCGCCATCAGCGACGTGGGCAGCGTGAAAGGCATTCTTGCGCAGAATGCGATCCCGATCTTCGCCGACGTCGACCTTCACACCTGTAATATCGATCCCGCCGACGTCGAGTCCAAGGTCACGGAGCGGACGAAGGCGATCATCGCGGTCCATCTCTACGGCCAGCCGGCAGACATGGATGCGTTGATGGAGATCGGCAGGCGGCACGATCTTCCGATCATCGAGGACGGCTCCCAGGCCCACTTCGCGGAATACAAAGGCCGCAAGGTAGGGTCGATCGGCGAGATCGGGGTGTTTAGTCTAATCGCCGGAAAACACCTGCACACCGTTGCGGGCGGCATCGTGATCACGAACGATGACGCGTATGCAGAGAAGGCGAAGTTCTTCGGCGTGGATCGGGGAGAGAGAGACGGAACGAGAGACGGATTGAGTCACAGAGGGCACTTCGGCCTGGGGCTCAACTACAAGATGAATCCACTCGGCGGAGTGGTCGGGCTGGTCCAGTTGAGAAAACTGGATGACAACGTGGCCCGCCGCAGGCAGCTGGCGCACCTGCTCGGCCAGCTGATCGAAGACATCCCGGGTCTGGGGCCACAGCACGTCATCGATGGTGCCGCGCATTCCTACTGGCTTCGTCCCATTGCCTTCGAACCGGACGCATTCAACGTCAACTGCTACGGATTCGCCCTTGCGCTGAGAGAAGAAGGCGTCCCCAGCTCGTGCAAGGGCTACTACCTGCTCTACGACCACCCTGCCTTCCTGGACCCCGTGCCGCAGAAGTATCCTGACTATGCCCTTCCCAGGGCTGTGTACGACGGGCGCGTGAGCTATCACAAGGGGATGTGTCCCACCGCCGAACAGGCGCTGACCCGGCACTTCACGATCTCCTGGAGCGAGCACTACTCCGAGGAGGATATGCACGGCGTCGCGAAGGCGATGCGCAAGGTAGCAGAGGCGTATCGCGCGTAGAGACCGGCAGGAGGCTGTTCGATTCTGGAGTATTGCGGTACTGGAGTGATGGAGTATTGCAAAACCGATCTTTCCAATACTCCATTCTCCCATTACTCCAGCACTAGCGTTTTTGTTCTTTGTCCTCCAATACTCCATTCCCCCAGCGTTGTGCCCCAAGGGAAAGATGCATGAAAGTTCTGGTGATCTCCGACATTCACAGCAACATTCAGGCGCTCGAAGCGATCTGGAAGGTCGACAAGGACAGCGATATCGTCTACTGCCCCGGAGACCTGGTGGACTATGGACCCTATCCGAAAGAGGCGATCGATTGGATCCGGGAACATGAAGTCATTTGCGTAAGAGGCAACCACGATACCGAGGTAGCCTCGCGCTACAGGAACTGCGACCTCGAACGCCTGCAGGTCAGTGAAACCATGTGGAAGCACCACAATGCGATCCGTTTGAACGAGGAAGAGATCTCATTCCTGGAGCAGCTGCCCGCGGCTGTCGATTTCTGCGCGGATGGAATACGGTATGGCATGACGCATCTATACCGAGAGATCGAAGTGATTACGAGCCCACAGGTTTTCGATTCCTTTGTCCAGGAGACCTTTCCTGAGAATCAGGAGGGTCTGCCCACACGTCTGATCGTCGGGCATACCCACCGTCTCGGCGTCTACTATCTGAGCGACACCACACTCTGGCTGAATGCGGGCAGCGCCTCCTACCGCGCGCAGCGCGACATCCTCAGTCTCAGTGACCCGTCACAGGATGCACAATACATAACGATTGTGGACGGGGAGATTCACCTCAAACGTGTTGCGTATGATGTGGCAAGCGTCTACGGCGAAATGAAAGAGCATAAAGTCATGGATTCCGAGATGGAGATTGCCATCAGGCTGTTCGGGCCACGGTGAGTAAGACCTATCTCGTATCTCGAGGCCAGGCTCCTGGGCGATGATTGACGGGCAAGTAACGAACCCACGGTACCCGGTACCCGTGTTTTGGTTCCCCGGTACCCGGTTCTAACGAGATACGATGTGTGATGAGACTCGAGAAGAA
The DNA here is from genome assembly GCA_965248435.1 of Candidatus Latescibacterota bacterium. Lineage (GTDB taxonomy): Bacteria > Latescibacterota > UBA2968 > UBA2968 > CBDFJH01. Next base: position 1,421,846 of record OZ252100.1, on the reverse strand, counting down.
GACATACAAAGATCCCTGCTCAGGCCTGTCGGTTACCCAACTGACCGACTACAAGGGGCACAGTCATCATTTCTACTTCACCAATCCGGGATGGTATGAGGACGGCAGGAAGCTGCTGTTCGGTTCCGATCGTGAAAACCGGACAAACCTCTTCGGTGTTGACCTCGAGGCTGGGGAGATCGAGCAGCTTACCGATCTTGAACCCGTGCCCCCACCCCGCGAGCTTCACTTCCTTACGGCGTGTTTAAACCCGGTTCGGGACGAGGTCTATTTCTGGCACGATCTGCAGCTCGTCGCGCTCGACATTCCATCACGTAAGACACGGGTGCTGTTCGAGGTCGAGGCCCGGTGGTGTGTGTCGATGACGAACTGCTCTGCGGATGGTCGACACGTCTATTTCGGATGTTATGAGGACCTGTCTGCCAAAATCCATACGGATCTTCTGCGGGGCCTCGTAGGTTTTGCCGAGACGTGGGCCGCGAGGCCCTTGAGCCAGATCATCGAAGTCGCCGTAGACGGAAGCGGGGACCGGGACCGCGTCGTCTATGAGGAGAAGATCTGGATCGGGCACGTGAACACGTCTCCCACACATGCCGGCCTTCTGACCTACTGTCACGAAGGACCGTGGGCCAGGGTGGACCAGCGAATCTGGGGGCTCGATGCGAACAGCGGTAAGGTCTGGAAGATACGCCCGACATCTGAGGACGAAGTCGTCGGCCACGAATACTGGTACGAAGACGGGATCCGGGTCGGCTACCACGGCAAGACGTTGGAGGGCCGGCCCATGCTCGGCCATATACGCTTCGACGACACGGAGGGTTTTGAATGCGACTTTCCCGGAGAGACCGGCCACATCTTCTCACACGACGAGAACCTGATCGTGGGAGACGGTGATGGGGTGATTCGGGTCTGGAAGTGGATGGGAGAAGGCTATACTTTCCCACGCGTGCTGTGCCGCCACGACTCCGCGAGGCACATTCAGCAGACCCATCCACACCCCAGGATTTCGCCCGGCGGTCAGACCGTTGTGTTCACGTCAGACCGCTCCGGGTATGGAAACGTCTATGCTGTTCCCCTGGCAGCGTTCGAGTCCCTGCCTCCTGTGGATGAATGACGTCAGCAAACTTACAGCCGCTCTTGATCGCCCCGCCAACCAGGGATCACGAATGATGACGCGCCGCGAACGGCTGATGGCAACGCTGGAAGGGAAGCCGGTGGACCGTCCGGCAGTCTCTTTCTACGAGATCGGCGGCTGGAACATGGCGCCGGACGACGACGATTTCGACGTCTGGAACGATCCCTCGTGGCGGCCGCTGATTCAGCTGGCACACGAAGAGACCGACCTGATCCGAATGGTGTCCGCGAGCTGGACCGGGGGGTCCGACAACGGCCTCGACGAGTTGATGACGGAAGAGAGCTGGAGCGAAGAGGACTCACGCTTCACCCGCATGCAGATCAGGGCGCCCGGGCGCACACTCACCTCCCTCGCCCGCCGTGACCGGGAGACTCAGACGACCCGGAGGCTCGAACATCCGCTGAAGAGCGCCGAGGATGTAGAGGCCTTCCTTCAGCTTCCCGAGCCTGCGATCGGTCAGGTGGACGTATCTGATCTGATGGCCGAGGAAGAGACGCTCGGAGATGCCGGAATCCTGAGCGTGGAGTTCAACGATCCGATCTGCGCGTCCGCGGCCCTGTTCTCGATGGCGGACTACACCGTCATCGCCATGAAGGAGCCAAAACTTTTTCACCGGCTGCTCGAGCGGTTCGCGCGAACGCTCTTCCCCAGGTGCGAGCAGCTCGCCAGGGCGTTCCCGGGACGCCTCTGGCGCACGTGTGGTTCGGAGTATGCGAGAGAGCCCTATCTACCCCCGCGGCTCTACGAGGAGTACGTCGTTCGGTATACGGGCCAGATCGTAAAGACGATTCAGGCGCACGGTGGATATTCCCGAATCCATTCCCGCGGCCGGCTGCGGCACATCCTGCCCCTCATCGCCAGCATGAACCCCGACGGGCTGGATCCTCTGGAGCCGCCGCCTCAGGGCGACATGGAGCTGTGGGAAATCAAGCGGGAGATCGGGCAGGATACGGTCCTGATGGGGAATATCGAGGCGTCCGACATCGAGAACCTGTCGACGGCGGAGTTCGAGCGGAAGGTGGCGGCCGCCCTGCGTGAAGGCACGGCCGGCGAGGGACGCGGGTTCATCCTGCAGCCGTCTGCCTGCCCCTATGGCCGCACGATCACCGCGCAGACGATGACCAATTATGAGACGATGATACGAATGGTAAAGGAGGAGTCGAGTTGAAGCAGAGATGGGTAGATGCCCAGGACTATTGAGAGGAGGGCAGAGCGATGAGCTTGACAATGCGTGCCATGAAGGCAGCCATGTTCAAGGTCAACAGAAGCAAGCACGATTTCGAGCAGACGGTCAAGAGGGTCTGTGAGAACGCCCTCAAGGTCGGGTGGGACGTCCCCTGGCGATTCTCAAACTCGCGAAAAAGATGGCTTAAAAGCATTGGGGCCGCGGTGTGCGACTCCCTTGCAACCAGGTGCTTTCACCTCCCACGCGGTTTCGGACCCCTAGCCCGCCCCCGTGCTGGGCGTCAGTTGGGCAGGCAATCCGCCAGGAACGCGGAGCTAGTCCTTTCCACTGAGGGTGAGGTGCCGCGGCCGGAGCCCCCGCGGCGTTTGAGCGGCGCCCTTCTTTCGTCCAACTTTTCTTGGGCGAGCAAGAAAAGTTGGCCGCCGGAGGCAGGTGTTTTCGTAACGTTGGCACCTGTGTGCTTGGGCTCTATTGCACCGCAATAGCCCGTTCCCCGACTGGAGTCGGGTCCCACACTTAACGGTGCCTGTAGTCCGATTCTCCAGTACTGGCTTTAACTAACTTCCTGGAGGTTCACCATGATTGAACGACGCAATTTCCTGAAGACCCTACTCGCCGCGCTTCCGGGCGTGATGATTCCGTGGGGATGCGGCAGTGCGGCGCGCGACAGGCTGGGCGCACTTCTGCCGGTGCGCAAGCTGGGACGCACGGGCCAGGCGGTGACGATGCTCGGGATCGGAGGGTATCATGTCGGCTGGACGACCGAGGAGGATGCGGCCGCCGTGATCGAAACGGCACTCGAGGGCGGTGTGCGCTTCTTCGATACCGCGGAGGGATACTCGAACGGCAGGAGCGAGGAGCGGTACGGTAAATACCTGGTGCCAAAGGGCCGCGATCAGGTCTTCATCATGACGAAGACAGGCGCCAAGGATGGAGCGACCGCGCAGCAGCACCTCGATGACGCGCTGAGGCGCATGAAGACGGACTATCTGGATCTCTGGCAGGTGCACGCGATTGGCACGCCCGAGGATGTGGACCGGCGTATCGAAGGCGGTGTCCTGGATGTTTTCGAGAAGGCGAAGGCTTCCGGCAAGACCCGTTTCATCGGGTTCACCGGACATCGCAACCCCGCGGCGCACCTGCGTATGCTGGAGCGGACCGCCGACAGTGATATGTTCGATACCTGCCAGATGCCGGTGAATCTGCTCGATCCCAGCCACCACAGCTTCATCGAACAGGTCACGCCGATCCTGCAGGAGCGCAACATCGCGCTGCTGGCCATGAAGACGCTGGCAGACGGGCGCTTCTTCCCGAAGAAGGTCAAGCAGGGCAAGGTACAGTGGGAAACGGACGACCCTGTCGTCCCGGGCCGGGTCAGTGTCCGCCAGGCCCTCCATTTCGTCTGGTCGCTGCCTGTGAGCGTCCTGATTACCGGGGCCGAGAACGCGGAACTGATGCGAGAGAAGATCGGCCTCGCCCGCGATTTCGCGGCGCTGACCGAGCAGGACCGCCAGGCGCTCATCGACAAGGTGGCAGACCTGGCCCAGGACGGGAAGGTCGAGTATTTCAAGAAGATCGGTTAGAACCGCTCTCGAGCGAACCCGTCAACGAAAAAGGGAGGCGCGATGCCGAGACAGAACCTCTATGCACAATTCGCGGGTGCTGAGCTGATCCTTCGGGATCAGCTCGCGATCGATAGATCCGTCCTAGCCAACGAACGCACCTTTCTGGCCTATTGCAGGACCAGTCTCGCCCTCTTCATCACCGGCGCCGGAGCCATCAAATTCCTCGAGGGCACGCTGGCGAGTGTGGGCGGCTGGGGGCTCATCATCCTGGGCGTTGTGGTGGCCGTGATCGGCAGCTGGCGTTCTCTGACCACATCGCGCAACATCAAGACCGTCTACGGACAGGGCGGCGCTCCTGGCTAAGAAGGAGAATGTAGTTGACTGGATGGAAGGAAAAGGACGATCGCACCATCGCGGAAATCCGACTCTACCTGGATTCAGAGAAGCTGGACGCGTTCATTCCGTGGAAACCGTCCCATCTCGCATACCTGACAAACTACTACGACATGGTGCACTTCGGCATCCCGTGGGAAGAGATGACCGTCCTGCTGGTGATTCCCCGTGCAGATGACGCTTTCATCGTTGGTGAAGAATTTCTTCTGGTCGGAAAAGGGGGCGTCGGGGTCGCCCCCTGGTGGTTGACGGAGCGGCATCCGACAAGCCGTCCGGCCCCGAATGCCCTGCAGCGATTCGTGGATCTCGCGAGAGAAAAGGGACTGGATCGGGCCAGGATCGGCATCGAACATAAGTGGATCCCTGTTGCCGTCTACGATCACCTCCGTTCGGCGCTTCCCCATGTCGAGTTCGTCGCGTGCGACCTGCTCGTCCCCCGGATCCGGTTCACCAAAACGACACGGGAGCAGGGCCTACTGCGAAAAGCGGCTGAGATCGGTCTTCGGGCGATGCAGGCTTATATGCAAGCGATTCGTTCCGGGGCGTCTCGAGAGGAGGCCGAGCGGATTCGGGCACAATCGGCCCTGGATCGGGGAGGGGAGTGGGTGGGAGGACCATACGGGCTGGCTTGGAACGGAGGGACGGACGAGACGCCCGACTGGTGGGACCCAGATGCGAGAAGACGATTCTTTGCCTCAACGGCGAGGAAATGGCGGGGCCTGCCCGACGACTCGCCGTTTTTCGTAACGCATTGTCAGGCCAGATACCAGTACTATTTCTCTGACCTGGCCTGGCACGAGTTCTTCCACCGGCCGGACGAAAACGGCACCCTTGCGTGGGGAGAGGTGCAGGTTCCTTTTGATGAGGCGTGCCGGGATTTCGAGATCCTGAGACGGGTACAGACAGAGGCACTCAATCTCGTCCGTCCCAACATGGGCCATCCGGAAGCCAAAAAAGTGATCGACGACTACGTCACGACCGACCTGGAAGCGAAAGCGCACGTCACCGATTGGTACATCCACGGGATCGGCCTGGAGCTCCACGAAGAACCGGTCCTGACTGGCAGCGTGGCGACTTCCATACCGCTCGATGGACCGATTCATTTTCGGCCAGGAGCTGTCGTGAATTCGGAATGGTTTACCTCTTTATGGACCGTCGAGGAGCCGTTTGTGATGACAGAAGACGGGTGGCGGCCGCTCGTCGAGCTGCGTGGGCTGACTGAGGTCTAGATGCTGAGCACAGACCAGATCGCCTGTTTCGAGACCTTCGGTTTCCTCTTCTTCCGGCAGGTCTTTTCGTCGGAGGAGATGGAACGGATCACCAACGCGGCCGAGGAGGTTTGGGAAAAACGGCTGGGCCATCAGGCAGGCGAGGCGGAGGCCTTGAGCATGGGGAACTTCATCGAGAGCCATCCCGAGCTCGAGCGGCTGGCCGAGGACCCGCGTGTCTACGACGCTGCGGCGCACCTGATGGGGCCGGACCTGATCTGGTCGGGGTCGGAGGGCAACCGGGGCATTCGAGGCGGAGACGAAATCCACCAGTGGCACGCGGACAGGGAGGGGGCGAAGGAGCTGGATTACCTCCGGATCAAGTTCATGCTCTACCTGGATCCGATGAGGAAAGAGACGGGCGCCCTTCGGGTGATCCCCGGCTCTCACCGGATGCCCCTGCACGAAGACCTCGCGTCGTTCCGGGACCGATACGATGAGGAAAACCCGCTGTTTTTCGGCGTGGAGGGCCCGGATGTCCCCTGCCACGTCGTCGAGACCGTTCCCGGTGATCTGTTGATGTTCAACCAGTCCATATACCACGCGGTCTACGGAAAAAGGGACCGGCGCCGGCGATACATCGCCTTGAAATTCGCTGCCCGGCCGATCACCGAAGCACACATCGCATCGCTGAAGGAGTGGTCGTCTGGCGTCTTTCAGCCGGACGAGGCGTTCCTGAACAGCGATCGGCCCCGGATCCGGGGCCTTGTGGAGGGGCTGGTGGAACTCGGGGCGGATTTGAAATAGATAAGCGGGAGACAACCTCTGCTCGATGTCAAGTGAATAAGAGTGAAACCAGTGTAGTGGGTTGGTGAGAAAGACCCCAAATTTGGTAGAACCATCTTCCGAACGCCAAAGCTTGGGCAGAAAATGAAACGGCCCCAGTGATCTTCGCTGGGGCCGCAAGTTTATGTCCTGAGTGAGTCAGACCTTCTGGATCTGGGCAGTCCTTTTTGTTCTTTCAAGGTAGGCCTTCAGACAGCGCAAAGCGCTCCCGCTGTCCATCGCCTCCCTGCATCGCTCGATCGCCTCGCGCGGGTCCGAGCAGAGCCCCAGAAGATGGTCCTTCACGGCCGCGTTCAACACGATCCGGTCGTAGACCTGACCCTTCTCGCCCGATAGGGCCGCGAGGCCGGCCTTCGCGAACGCTTCAGCGCTCACTGAGTCCAGCCGGGGACTGTGATCGTATTCGAAGCCGTACTCCGCCGGATCTACGTCGCAAGAAAAGTCGTGCCGCTCCTCGCCAAGGCGCTTGAATCCCTGCGAATAGTTCACCGCTTTTCGACCGTCGTCAGAAGGTTTGCCCGCCCGCAGGGCATAGTGGCTCGTGCCTTCCTCCCCCTTGATGGCAAGTCCCGCCTGAAACCCCCGGTCCCACATCAGCTGTAAGAGCGGCGCCTCGTACCCCGGATGGAAATATCCGATGATCATATGGTTCGCTCTGGGGGAAGAGAACAACCGCTGCGCCTTCTCCGTGGCAGACCAGGGAGGCCGCTTCTTGATGTGCACGCGCAGATCGCGGATCGCGTAGGCCCCAGGCGAATAGATGCGCTGACTGACGTAAGCGAACCCGACCTCCGGGTCTTCGATCAGGTCTTTCGCTTCGTGTAGGGAGTTATCTGTGCGGCCGCCCAGCGCGTTCAGGATCTGCTCATCTGTGACGCCGTTCTTGGGCGGCATTTCGTCGACGCCGTAGAGGACAGAGGCCTCGCCGAGCGCCGCGCGGACTGCGGCGACAAACAGGGTCGGTCTGAAGAAACGTGTCGATCCGTCGAACGGCTCGCCCAGATGGGTAAGGGAGCCGACGTCGACTTCAAGGACCTGCTCGGGCCCCAGTGTCGCGTCCAGGTATCCGCGCAGTTCGTCGTAGGTTTCGCGGTTCATTCGCTGGCCGATCAGGGCAGCTGCCTTTAGGGCGTCCCGGACCTGGCCGTTCAGGATCGCTTCCCCCGTCCGCCGGGTTTCATCGTAGCTGAGATGTTCGCCGCTCAGGATCTTTTCGAGAGAGGCAATCACGATCTGTTCCTGGGCATTCGTTGCCTTGCAGACCTGGTCGGGTTCGATCAGGAATCTGACTTCGGGCGGCATCCGCTCCAGGTCGGCGCTGTATCGGTCGAAGGCCTCGCGTTCCGCATCGCTCCAGCGCGTCTTTTCCGGGAAGCGCTTTCGGATCGTCATCCCCGTAAAAAAAGCGCCCATCTGCGCGTCTGAGACCTCCTGGTCCGGGGAAAGTTCTCCCTTTGACGATTTGAGGATGAGTTCGAGGATCGGTCCGGGCTGCGGATCGGACGGCTTGACCCCGAGGGGCCGGGTCTGATGAGGTCCCGTGCAGACCCTTGCCTGGGCCTCGAGAACCTCTTCGTTGAAGCATGTGAATCGACGATCTGACATGCGGCCTCTTAGACTTCCATCTCAAGCAGTGATTGACACAAAGGATTGATTTTACTCCAATTTAAACCAAGCCACGCGTTTGTCAAGGTGCCGATGCGCCGCGCGGGTTGACGAACGCCAGGCAGGTTCGTATTTTATCGCGACCGCAACAAATGTCCGTACGCATTCTACATAAGGGGGTCGCGACGTGGGAAGCCTGCGCGAACCCGCACTGACTGAACAAGAGCTGGCGGAGTTTCACGAAAATGGATACGTGCGTCTGGGTAAGGTGGCACCCGACGCTGAGATCGAGGCCCTCGGTCAGCGCATCGATGACATCATGCTGGGCAAAATTCAGTATGACAATCTGCTGATGCAGCTCTGTCCTTCGGCAGGGGGAGAGGCGGAGCTTTCAGAGCAGACAAAGACGTTCAAGATCGCCTCGTTGAAATACCGGAAGGTCGAAGGACTCGAGAAGGATCCCCTGTTTCGCGCTTACATCCAGCACCCGATGTTCCGTGACATCACGGCGAAGATCATCGGTGATGAGATTTCGGTCTATCGGTCGATGTTCTTCAACAAGCCTGCCGGGCGGGGCATCGCAAAGGGATGGCACCAGGACGGCGCGGGCGGCTGGAATATGAACATCACGCCCCTCGTCACGATCTGGACTGCCCTGGACCCAACCAGCATCGCCAACGGCTGTCTTCAGATTATCCCGGGTTCGCACAAGTTCGCCATTCCTGAGAAAGGCGACTCGCTGTCGCCGGAGGAAGCGGCCATTCACGCGCCTGACGAGAATCGGCTCTACCTCGAAATGGAGATGGGAGAGGTCGTCCTGCTGCACAATTTCACCCTGCATCAATCCGACGCCAACACGACGGATCGACCCCGGAGAGGCTTCAGTGTCTGTTACGTGGACACGGCCACGAGACACATCCCCACGGGTTACGGGTATCCGGGGATCTTTCCTGAACACATCCCGGTAGAGGGAAAAGCCGCAGAGATGGTCTACTGATTGACGTGCAGAACTCAAATTCAACAAAAGCCCGGTGAATCACGCGCCGGGCTTTTTGATGGCTAAGACGGCCCTCACCCTGCCTCGCTTCACTCGGCATCCCTCTCCCATAAATGGGAGAGGGAAAAAACAGATCACATCGCCATCTCCCCTCTCCCACGTGTGGGAGAGGGGCTGGGGGTGAGGGCCTTGAAGGGTGGTTGAAGATGACAGCGTTTTTGACCACAGTCGCGCTTTTCTTAAGCGCCATAGCCCATGCAGACGAGCCTGATCGGATTCCTGGGCCGTCGTCTCTACTAGAACGCCATCGTGGCGTCTGTTTCGTGGCCGGCCGGCGAAGACCGTCCGATGAGGCGTTCGACCGTCTCTCCGAGCTGAACGTCAACTGGATCTCGCAGACGCCGTTTGGATGGCAGCAACGCCACGATGATCCGGAGGTCGTCCTGGCCACTTCAGGTAGGGTATGGTGGGGGGAGAGGGACGCGGGACTCGTGGAGGCGACTCACAAGGCGCGGCTCCGAGGCATTCGGACGATCCTGAAGCCCCATATCTGGATCCGGGACCGGCGCGAGGGCAAATGGCGCGGGGAAATCGACTTTGCGACTCAGGAAGAGTGGGAGACCTGGTGGGTGAGCTACCGCAGGTTCATCCTCCACTACGCGGTGTTGGCCGAGAAACACGGAATGGAGGCCCTGTGTGTCGGGACCGAGTTGAGGAGCACAGTGTTGAAACATCCGGACAAATGGCGCGAGTTGATTCTGGAGACGAGAAAGATTTTCAGCGGGGAGCTGACCTATTCGGCGAACTGGTATCAGGAGTTCGAGGAGGTGCCCTTCTGGGAGTTGCTCGACTATATCGGGATCCAGGCTTACTTTCCCCTCGGAAACGACGAAGAGGAGGTCACCCTCTCTTCTCTGAAAACGGCGTGGCAGCCCTACGTGGAACGGATCGAGGCCGTGCAGAGGCGCGTCGGGAAGCCCGTTCTCTTTACCGAGGTCGGCTACCGCAGCACGGGGGACGCGGCCGAAGAGCCGTGGGTCTGGCGCTCCGGAGACCGCGTGGATTTCGAGATTCAGACGCTCTGCTACGAGGCGATGTTCGAGGTATTCTGGGACCGCCCGTGGTTCAACGGGCTTTACATCTGGAAGTGGTTCCCGGACGACCGCGTTTCACAAAGGCGAACACGGGGATTCACGCCTCAGGGAAAACCGGCGGAAGGCGTGCTTCGCAGACGCTACGCTTCGGAGGAATGATGGTCGGACCGAATCAGCTTCGGCGCGGTCACTTCGTATCTCTGCTTTCGATCGTCCTGTTTTTCGGGATCGGCCTGGAGCCGCAGGCGAGTGACGAGGTCGTACACGTCTACGCCGCGGCGAGCCTCACGAATGCTGTCGAGAATATAGCCGAGGCATTCAGGGAGGAGACGGGCGTTGCCGTCGTGTCTTCGTTCGCCGGCTCGTCAACCCTTGCCCGTCAGATCGAACGGGGCGCGCCTGCGGATCTGTTCTTGTCTGCCAATATCGCGTGGATGGATTACCTGGAAGCCAGGGCCTTGATCGAGGAAGGATCGAGAAGACCCCTGTTGCGCAACGAGTTGGTCGTAGTGGCGCCGAAGGGTGAGGGATTTGAGGTGGAAGCAGAAAAGGGATTCGATTTCGCTTTGGCATTCGAGGGCCGGCTTGCCGTCGGCGATCCCTCCCACGTACCGGCAGGAATCTATGCCAGACAGGCACTACAAGGGTTGGGGTGGTGGGTGGGCGTGAAGGATCGCCTCGCCGTCGGGCACGACGTGAGGACAACGCTGGTCTACGTGGAGCGCGGGGTCTGCCCCGCCGGGATTGTCTATGCGACGGACGCCGCCCTGAGTTCCAGGGTCGATGTGATCGCCCGCTTCCCGAAAGAGGTGTCCGGTCCGATCGAATATCCCGTCGCTATCCTGAAGGGCAAAGACCGCGCGCCGGTCAACAAATTCATGAAATATCTTAGTTCAAAACCGGCCCAGAAAATTTTCCGATCATTCGGGTTCGGAATTCCGTAATTTTCCTCTCGAAATGCATTGCTCAAAGCTATCAGGGCCGCGGTGTGCGATTCCTTGCAACCAGCCGCTTCGCGAATCACGCCCTTCTGCCTTTCCGAAATCCGAAATCCGCAATTAACGGAGCTCCTAACATGGATCGGCTATTCTTCTGCATCGGCTCGCTCTCGGCATTCCTGGCCGTCGCACTCGGCGCATTCGCGGCACACGGACTCAAGCATCGCCTCGATCCGGATATGCTGAACGCGTTCGAGGTCGGTGTGCGTTATCAGTTCTACCACGCCCTCGCGCTGCTGGGAACGGCGTGGGCGATCACTCGGTGGCCGGACGCCGTCGGCGCGACGGCCGGATGGCTCTTCGTAGCCGGAACAGTGATTTTTTCAGGAAGTCTGTATGTGCTGAGTATAACGGGCGTGCGGTGGCTGGGCGCTATTACACCGGTAGGGGGGTTGGCCTTCTTGGGAGGATGGATCTGCCTGGCGTGGCAAGTCTGGAAAGCACAATAGGAGCGTATCTCGTATCTCGTGAAACGTATCTCGTCGGATGGAATCTGTAGTCCAAAAAGAAGACCACAAGACAGGTCACGAATTCTGCGAAATCAAGAAATTGGCAAGATGACAAGCCACCGAGATACGAGATACGAAATACGGATATCAAAGAATTTGCAGGAGGGTGATTTCAAAGGTGACCTGCTTGCCCGCAAGGGGATGATTGCTGTCGAGGGTCACCTCGTTCTCAGAAACATCCTTGATGAGAACCTCCACCTTGGTGTCACCCTCGAGGGCGGCCTCGAGTTTCATACCCACCTTCGGCTGTATGTTGGAGGGGATCTGTGACTTCTTGACGACCACGATGAGGTCCTTCTTGATAGGTCCAAAGGCCTCTTCCGGTGGGATCGTGATGACCTTTTTGTCGCCTTCCTGCATCCCGATGACTTCGTTTTCAAAGCCCGGAATCACCATCTCTTTGCCGATCGTAAATTCGAAGGGTTCTGATTCGTAGTCAGCATCGAAGACAGCGTTGTCTTCCAAACGTCCCACATAGTTTATTTTAACAGTATCGTCCTGCTTTGCGATCGCCATTATGGACGGAGTCTTTCGCGCTATCCTTCGACGTGGGAGTCTACAAACAGAGAGCTGACCGATTCGTCGTTGTGTATTCGGCGAATAGCCTCGGCCAGGATCGGGGCCACCGACAAAACCGTGATCTTCCCGTTTTGAGCACTCTGCGGCACGGGGATGGAGTTCGAGACCACCAGTTCCGTGAGGACGGATTCGTCGATACGTTGGGCCGCTTGTCCCGCGAGCACGGGATGTACGGTCACCGCGAAAATCTCATTTGCCCCCTTTTCTTTCAGGACTGATGCCGCATCTACGAGCGATCCTCCGGTCGAGATCAGATCGTCGGTAATAACGACGTTCTTTCCCTTCACGTCTCCGATGACGTTCATCACCTCGGTTTCATCTCCACTCTGGCGACGCTTGTCTACGATGGCAAGAGGTGCGCTCAGAAGATTGGAATAGGCCCTCGCCATTTTCACACCCCCCACGTCCGGTGTTACGACGACGGGATTCTCCAGATTCTTTTCTATCAGATATTTCGCGAAGATATTAATCGAATAAAGGTGGTCGACCGGGATGTCGAAGAATCCCTGGATCTGGCCGGCATGAAGGTCCAGAGTGAGGACTCGCCTGGCACCCGCCGTGACGATGAGATTGCTGACGAGTTTTGCGGTAATAGGAGCCCTTGGGCGATCCTTCCTGTCTTTACGTCCGTAGCCGTAGTAGGGGAGCACGGCCGTAATTCGTCGAGACGAGGCCCTGCGCGCGGCATCGATGAGGATGAGGAGTTCCATCAGTGCGTCGTTTGGGGTCGTTCCGTCGCTCGCACAAACCGGCTGAATGATGTAGACGTCGTTCCCTCTCACATTCTCGCCGATCTGTACATTCGTCTCTCCACCCGGGAACTTCGAGACTTCGGCTTCGCCCAGGCTGATTTCCAGACCGGAGCAGATTTCTTCCGCAAGGGCCCGGTTGGTGCTTCCGGTGAAGACTTTCAGATCGTATGCCACAGCAGGTCCCCCCTGAATCAAAGAGTCGACGGATCGCTCAGTATGGGCTGAACGAGGTGACAATATAAAACCGGCTTGGTCAGGGAGCAAAAGGAATCCCGTATCTCGGATCACGGGAACCTCACCCTCCGTCCGCTCTGGCTATCGGTATCAGAACTCTCCCTGTACCACACCCCAGTTCCAGTATCTTTCCGTTCGCCGACGAGGCGTAATCCAGGTAAAAGTCCATGTCGCGTCGATCATGGTAGCCCGGAATGAAGTCATACAGATCGGCAATGAACGGCAGTATCTCGTATGCGCCGAATTTACTCATCGGATCTCCTTTGCTATGTCCTTCGTCGAAAAGAGTTCGTGATGTATTTTGAAATCCCCCTCAGTCCCCTTTTTTCAAAGGGGGAAGAATCTATTCCAGGATGGCTACTATTTTATGTAGGTGCAATCTCCCCCCTTTCGTAAAGGTTCATCACCGATTTCCGGGGAAGGCGTGGCGGATTCTAAGAAAGAAATAATTATCATCCCTGAAGCCATATGCCATCCGCTTGATGACCTTGATTTTGTTGTTAATTCCCTCAATCAGGCTTGTCCCGATGGGATAGTCACAGTGAGCTAGGATTCCTGGCATATACGTCTTCAGATTGCGTGCGAATTTCTTGAGTGGCTCGATCTTGCTGTAGATGGCGCGTCGATACCACTGATTCCAGAATCTGTTGGCCGCAGCTCTGGATCGATAAGACCAGAGATGATTGAGATCCTCTTTGAGGAGGTATACCGTGTAGAGGCGTTTGTTTGCAGAAAGCAATTCTCTTAGCGACACTCTGTCTTCTTTGCTCGTGACATTTGCTTTGCTGCGCAGGAGCAACCACCGTTGGTTCTGAGTCACTTTGCGATCGGGTCGGCCACCGCGCACCCGACCCAGTTCGTCGATGCGTACTCGCTCGACGACGTCGCGGTTGTACTTGGCTTTAACGTGATACAGGTCATAGATGATGTCCACATCCGGACAATGGGATCGCACCTCCTCTTCGTAGGCACCGTTCATGTCCATCGCCACGGCCTCAAGTTGCTTGCAGCCTTCTTCTCCAAGGAGGTGGAAAAACGGGCGGATGTCCTCTCGACTTCGGCCGCGACCCACCCATAGGACACGCTTGGTCTCCATGTCAACAATCACTGTGGCGTAGCGATGGCCCTTTTGGATCGCAAATTCGTCCATGCCGATCACCGTGACCCTGGCAAAATCCGGCGGTTCCAGCTCTTGCTGGAGATGGGTCTTGTGAATGCGCTTCACGGTATTCCAGCTCATCCCATAGTGCTGTGCCACGTGCTGGATGGGCAGGACTTCGCACAATCGAACAACACTTTCAGCCAGGCGTTGAGTGACCCGTGAATACCGATCCAGCCAGTCAATCTGCTCCGTCCGGCAGCCACATCGGGGACATAGGACGCGCCGGGAGTGCACGATCAGCCTGGTTCGAGACCCCCAGATCGGCAAATCCTGAGCAAATCGCACTGCCCAATCATGAACCCGGTACGCCTTCTTCCCGCAACCACCACACCGAGGAAGGCGGCCTGTCTTGGGACGTAACTCGACTCCAACAACGTCTGCTTCCTGACGTTGAATGCCAACTACCACAAACCCTTGCCACCTACCCAGTAAGGATATACTTTGCACCTGAGACAACGCGCTCTCCTTTCTACCTTCAGGTTTATAGAGGATACTCTGAAGATAGGTCGGATGCCGTTGTCTCGTCTATTTTCTACCCCAACATTTGACGAAGAACCTTTACAAAGGGGGGCAGGGGGGATTTGTTTTCCATGTCGACCGTCGCCGTGTCTTTCGTAATGAAAAAACCCGCTGCCGAACACTCGGCAGCGGGCAATTGAGACAAGATCTAAAGGTTGATTCACATCCTCAATATACCCACCGCCAGCGGTCGAGAACCCGAGGTCCCGGTGATATGATCGTGGGCGTGGTTACCAGACAGAGCACACGTCGCCCCGTTAAGGGCCTGGGACGTCCGCGGATTGAAAACAACCAATTTCTCTTTAAGCAATACTGTCGTCATCGTTGCCTCTATATAGGGATCTTGAACGGGTCGGAAGATAAACGAGAGGCCCATCACTGTCAAGATCAGAAATGCGAACTTGCAGCTGCGACCTGTGCAGGGAAGCCTGAATCAGAATTTCTCCAGACTTTTCTCAAGGGAGAGGTCTGCCAGCGAGTCCAGCATCAAGTCGGCTTTACTCAGGTCCAGCCCCTTCGTGAGTGGATTGGGGACGGCGACGCAGAACAACCCTGCCCTCTTGGCCGACAGGATCCCGTTCGGCGAGTCCTCGAGCGCGAGGCCTTGATCGCCGTGGATCTCGAGTTTGTCCATGATCGCCTCATAGATATCGGGGTGTGGTTTTGGATTCTCAACCCAGTTCCTGAAAGAGAAGGCGTCGAAGTGGTGTTCCAGGCCCAATCGATCCAGATGTCCTGTGACCCACTCGTCGGTGGAGTTGGACGCCACGCCGAGTTTCAACCCCAGGCGCTTGGCTTCCTCGATCCTGTCCTCTACGCCGGGTAACAAAGGCTGGCCATCGATCATCAGCGCGCTCAGCTTCTGGCGCTTCTCTGAGATCTCGCCCTGATCGATCGATCGACCGACCCGTCTCGGAAGATCCTCGTACGGGTCGAACCCTCCACTCGTCCCGATGCACGAGACCCAGGTGGATACGTCCAGATCGAAACCGTATGAACGATAGATTTTTTTCCAGGCCTCGTAGGCTGGGACTTCAGTGTCCAGGATCAGGCCGTCGAAGTCGAAGATGAGGGCTTTGATCATTCCTGTGGCTTCGTATTCAGGTCGATGAAATAGATTGCGCGTTATGTTTTACCGGAGATCAATAATAGATGCAATAACAAAGGCTGTCAAGATCGGCCAATGCCTAACTTACCCTTGCCCTTTTAACTCGATGGCATTACCTTGTCGATACAACAGACGCTCTTCCGCTGAAATCCCTGCCTAAGTGAAAGATAAGTGCCGTTATGCTCAACTGGATCGGCCATAACTTTTCTGAAGTCTACGGCCCGCTCCGGCTGTTTACGTCATACCTGTTTCTGGGTGGGTTGGGAACCGCCCTCTGCGCGATACTGACCTGGTCTCTGCTTCCTCGTCTATGGGGACGCCTGCCCAGGGACAGAGGCCGGCAATACGCAGTTGAAGCCGAGCAGAGTCAGGGCAAGCCGGTCGGCGCCGGAATCATCTTCATCCCGGCTTATCTGGCAGTGGGTCTCCTCGTTCTCCCTCTCGAGGCCAAGTTTGTGCAGGCCCTGGTCTGTGTTCTGCTGGCGATGGTTGCCGGATACATGGATGACCGGAGCGAAAAGGGATGGAATGAGTACCGGTTGGGTGGCATCGATCTTGCGATTTCGGTCCTGGGTGCAATCGTGATCTGCCAGCTCGACGATGTGCAGCTCTGGCTGCCGCTCATCAAGACGCCCGTTGTCGTCGGACCCTTGATTTTCATTCCCTGCGCCGCGGTCGTGATTTGGCTTTCCATTAACGCCACGAACTGTACAGACGGCGTGGATGGGCTTTCGGGAAGCCTCTGCGCGCTGGCGTTTCTGTATATCGGGGGCATCCTCTACGGGATCGTCGGACACAGGGTCATCGCCGACTACCTGCTCGTGCCTCATTACCACGACGGTGCGGGATGGGCGCTGATGGCCTTTCTGATGGTTGGCTGTATGGCCGGCTACCTTTGGCACAATTCCTTTCCGAGTGCCGTGCTGATGGGCGATGCGGGCTCGCGGCCGATCGGCCTGCTGCTGGGGATGCTGGTG
The DNA here is from genome assembly GCA_965248435.1 of Candidatus Latescibacterota bacterium. Lineage (GTDB taxonomy): Bacteria > Latescibacterota > UBA2968 > UBA2968 > CBDFJH01. The sequence goes on along the minus strand of OZ252100.1, from coordinate 1,404,979 downwards.
CTCGCCTGCGGGAATCCCTTCCTGATCTTTGTCGTGGCAGGGGTCGTCCTGGTCAACGGTGCTACGGGCCTGTTGAAGGTGGGACTGCTCCGCTTCTTCAAGATCGGGATCTTCAAGACGGTGCGGTATCCGCTTCACGACCATTTCCGACAGAGCGGCGGCTGGTCGAATACCCAGGTACTCGTCAGATTCATGCTGCTGCAGGCGGTCGGCACGCCGATTCTTCTTGTGCTTCTGTTGAAGGTGAGATAAGGAAGAAAAGCTGTAGGGTTGGGGGGTTGGAGTATTGGAGTAATGGAAAACCAGGGCAGAGATACCGCTGGTCATTCCCCAACACTCCAATACAACACTCCAGAATCGCGAAACTGGTAAGCCTACAAATCAAGATCTAGAGGAGCTATGGCTACTAAAGAGGAATTAAAGCGCCGAATCTGTGAGCGGATCGATGCTCGGCGGTCTCAGATCGAGGGGATTGGAGACCATATCATGGCCCATCCCGAACCGGGCTTCACCGAATTCAAGACCGCCAAGCTTGTCGCGAATACCATGGAAGAGTTCGGAATTTCGTTCGAATCCGGCCTGGGGATCACGGGTGTGAAAGGGGTGCTGAAGAGTAAACGACCCGGTCCGACAGTCGCCCTGATCGGCGAGCTCGATTCTCTAGTCGTGGCCGATCACCCGAACGCGGATCCGGAGACCGGCGCCGCACACGCCTGTGGCCACAACGCGCAGATCGCCGGCCTGATGGGGGCGATGATGGGCATGGTGGACAGCCAGGCCGCGGAGGAATTGGCCGGAACGGTGATCTTTTTCGCGGTACCCGCGGAGGAGTATGTGCAGGTGGAGTACAGACTCGGGCTCGTGAGGGAAGGGAAGCTGGGCTATCTGGGCGGAAAGCCTGAGTTGATCCGGCTCGGACATTTCGACGACATAGACATGGCCGCGATGATCCATACCCACTCCTTGCCTGAGACAATGAAAAAGGCAGCACTGTCTGACTCCACGAACGGATGCGTCGTAAAGCTGATCCGCTACATCGGGCGCGCGGCCCACGCAGGCGGATGGCCGCATCTGGGCGTGAATGCCCTCTACGCGGCACAGGTCGCGATGACTGCGATCAACGCCTTGCGGGAGACGTTCAAAGAAGAAGATGTCATCCGCGTGCACCCGATCATCACCAAGGGCGGTGATATCGTAAACGTGATTCCGGCAGAGGTCCGTATGGAGACCTTTGTCCGGGGGAAGACGAACGAAGCGATCCTGGAGGCCAATCGCAAGGTGGACCGGGCCCTGCGGGCGGGAGCGCTCGGGCTCGGCGCGAAGGTGGAGATCGAGACGCTGCCGGGCTACATGCCGCTCAGGAACGATCAGAACATGAAAGCGATCTTCAAGACGAACGCAGAGGACCTCTTCAGCGCGGATGATTACACCGAGATCCCGCATCAGGCGGGCTCGACCGATATGGGCGACCTGTCACTGCTCATGCCGTCTCTCCATCCCTACATCGGAGGGGCGACCGGGGGCTTTCACAGCGCGGAGTGGCACATCTCGGACAAGGACATGGGTTACCTGGCCCCGGCGAAGTCACTGGCCATGTTCGCGGTAGACCTGCTCTACGGCCAGGCTGAGAAGGCGCAGGAGGTTTTAGAAGAGTATCAGCCGGAGTTTTCGAAGGAGGAGTACATCTCACTGCAGGATCAGGTATTCCAGACGGAGGTTTACGACGGAGAGTCGGGCCAGAGTGAACTGAAGTGACGAATCGTAGATCATCTATCGTCTTAATCGTTCGGTTGGTATTGACATCTCGTCATAGACGGAATTGATGGTTCGGAGAAGAACAAAATAAGAAGGGGCGGGTTCGCGGAACCCGCCCCTTCGTGCATTCATGCCCATCTATCTCAAGTGAATTCAAGCATGCGATCCACCGCTTTTCTGGCCCTGACCCGAATGTCTTCCGGGATCTCGATGATCTGCACGTCATTCTGAAGTGCGTTCAAGGTGTCTTCCAGGGTGATTTCGTTCATGTGAGGGCACCGGACGCTGCAGAGCCGCACCATTTCCTTCTCACGATTCTCTGCGGTGATGTTGTCGGCCATGCTGCACTCGGTCAGGAGCAGATAGTTTGGAGCTTCCACTTCCTGGACGTACTTGATGATTTTGGAGGTACTCCCGGAATAATCTGAGGCCTGAACGACTTCGGGGCTGCATTCCGGGTGGGCGATCACGACGACTTCGGGGAACTGCGCGCGGACATTTTCAACGTCTTCCACCGTAAATCGCTCGTGGACCTCGCAACGGCCGTGCCAGCCGACCATCTCGTAGTCAAGACCCTCCTGATGCCTTCCGTTTCCGTTCCTTGTCGGGAAGATGATCCGCTTGCCCGTTTCCTGAGCGACGTTCGCCGCCAGGTATTCATCGGGGAGGAAGATCACGCGGTCGCTCTCCAGCGCTTCCACGATACTGGCGGCGTTGCTCGAGGTACAGCAGATATCCGATTCCGCTTTGACATCGGCGTATGTGTTGATGTAGGTCACGATCGGGACACCGGGATGTTTTTCGCGCAGATCGCGGACGTCGTTGGCGGTAATGCTGGCGGCAAGCGAGCAGCCCGCTTCTTTCGCGGGGAGCAGGACCGTCTTTTCCGGGTTCAGGATCTTGGCCGTTTCCGCCATGAATCGCACCCCGCAGAAGACGATCGGATCGCAGTCGGTCTCTGCAGCCCTGCGACTGAGCTCAAGCGAATCTCCGACGAAGTCCGGAATGGTATGGTAGAGGACCGGTTCCATGTAGTTGTGGCCGAGGATGACCGCACCCCGCTCCTCCTTGAGCCGATTGATTTCGTAGACCAGCTCGGCTTTGTAGAGGAGTTCCATGTCCGGCACAATGCCGTTCACCTTCCGCCTTATCTCTTCACAGGTTCCCTGGACCGTTTCGGCCAAAAGTGTCATTCGGAGCAGCCCTCTTGCGCAGTTAATACAAACGAGGCTTCGGTCTTCTATAGAAAACTAAGATAAAAAGAATTTCGGGTCTTGACAAGGCTTCTGGTACGGCCAAGGAGTTCATTTTGGCTCGAAACCTAGGCTGCTTGCCCCATATCCCCCTTAAGATCTTCGGTTTCTCGTCCCAGGATCCTGGTGGCCAGCCCCCGAATGTCTTCCAGAATGGCGTAACTCACGGGGACCAGGATCAGCGTGGTAAAGGTGGAAAGAAGGACCCCGAACCCGAGGGAGATGGCCATGGGGATCAGGAATTGGGCCTGCATGCTCTTTTCCAGCAGGATGGGGGTGAGTCCGCCAAAGGTCGTGAATGAGGTGAGCAGGATGGGCCTGAATCGTGCCACACCGGCCTCTCGGATGGCCTCATCGAGCGACGCACCCTCTGACCTGTTTCGGTTGATGAAGTCGACCATCACCAGGCTGTCGTTCACCACGACGCCCGTGAGCGCGACCAGGCCGAACATCGAGAGGATAGTCAGGTTCATCCCCATGATGATATGTCCCCAGACTGCGCCGACCAACCCGAACGGGATGGCCGCCATGATGATCAAGGGTTGGACGTAGGACTTGAAGGGGATGGCAAGCAGGACGTAAATCACGAGCAGTGCAAGCATGAAACTCCTCTGTAGCCCACCCATCACTTCTCGCTGCTCGCGCTGCTCCCCTTCAAGCGTAAACCGCACCCGTGGATGATCTTCGAGCATTTTCGGCAACGCGGACGCGGTCAGGTCGGATAGCACGTCATTCGCGTTAGCGGCCTTTTCGTCCACGTCGGCGGTTACGGTGACGATGCGCTGGCGATCCGTGCGTCGAATGGACGCGTAGCCGCGACCCAGTTCGGCCCTGGCAGCGATGGAGAAAGGCACTTCGCTCCCGTCGGGGGTTCGGATGCGCATCTCTTCGAGGTTTCCGAGCGACTGCCTTTCGTGAGCGGGGTACCGGACCATGACCTTGACGTCATTCCTGCCCCGCTGGATGCGTTGTGCCTCTTCCCCGTAGAAGGCCTGGCGGACCTGGCGGGCGAGGTCGGACAGGGAGAGACCGAGGGTTTCGGCTGCCCGCGTGAGGGAGAGTCTGACCTCCTGCTTTCCAGGGCGAAAGGAATCCGCAATGTCGATTACTCCGGGATATTCCGCCAGCCTGGCCTTGAGTTTTTCCGCTACCTCCTGAAGCTCGCGGTTATCCGGTCCGGAGAGCTGAACGTTGATCGGCTCACCCGTAGAAAACAAGGAAGCCGTAAAGGTGAGCTCGAGGGCATCGGGAATCGGGCCGGTGAGCTCGCGCCAGCGTTTGGCGATTTCCGGGCTGCTGATGTCCCGGGTCTCTGAGGGGGTGAGTTCGATCATGACCTCTCCGAGGTGCGCAGCTGCGAACGTAGCGGCACTGCCGGCATTCGCCCTCTGGGAAGCCCGATAGGGCTGTTCGGCCACGGAGGTCATCATGTGTCTGAAGATCTCCTCTCCTGCTTCATCCTCGATTTCTTTTTCGAGGATCAAGGCCGTTTTCTCGAGCCTTCGAAGCGCCTCGGCGGTGGTCTCGGCCGGTGTGCCTTGAGGCATCGTCAGAAGGGAAACCACGTAATCCGCTTCCACTTGAGGGAAGAACGTAAACTTGATCCAGCCTCCGCCCACGATCCCGAACGTCAGCAGCAGCATGGAGACTCCCCAGGCAATCGTGAGATAGCGCCACCCCAAAGCAAATTCCAGGATGGGGCGATAGACCGTGTCCGTGAGGTGGCGCACTCTGGAGGTAAACCCTTCCTGAAATCGATTCCACCACCTGCCGACCGGCCAGGATCCACTTTTCTTGCCGTTCATCCTGGAATGTGCGAGGTGGGCCGGCAGGATGAACAGCGACTCGATCAGAGAAAACAAAAGCGTCGCGATCACGATCTCGGGGATGAGTTTCATGATCTTACCCGTGTTTCCGGGGACCGAAAGCAGGGGCGAGAACGCGGCGACGGAGGTCAGGACAGCGAAGATGACCGGCACCGAAACCTGCTGCGCGCCCTCGATCGCGGCACGCAATCTGTCCTTCCCCATCTGGAAGTGGCGGTAGATGTTTTCCCCGACGATGATCGCGTCGTCCACGACGATCCCAAGCACGACGATAAAGGCAAACAGGGAGATGAGGTTGATGGAGGCGTCCATCGATGGCATCAACCAGATGGCCCCGAGGAACGAGATCGGAATCCCCAGGGCGACCCAGAAGGCGAGACGAAGCCTGAGGAAGAGTGCGAGGATCAGAAAGACCAGGGAGAAACCGGCGCGGCCGTTCCGAATGAGCAGATCGAGACGACTTCTGAGGACCAGAGAGAAGTCGGCCCAGGTCGTCAACTGGATGCCTTCGGGCATGCGGCCCTGTGTCTCTCCGACGTAGGCCTTCACCTTTTCCGCAATTTGGAGGGCGTTCTGATCCCCCACGCGGAATACAAGGACCTGGACGGCGGGATCCTCATTGAACCGCGCAGACTGGTCGGTCTCTTCAAAGCCGTCTACGACGGTCGCCACCTCGCCGAGGGTGAGGTGTGTACCGTCCGGACGCGCGCGCAGAACGACGTCCTCGAAGTCCGGCCCGCGATAGGCCTGACCTTTCGTGCGCAGGAGGATCTCCCCACCTTCTGTCTTGATGGATCCGCCAGGCAGGTCCAGGGATGAGCGGCGTACCGCACGGGCGACTTCATCGAAGGTGAGTCCGAATCGGCGAAGTGCGGTCTCCGAGACTTCGATGGACACTTCATACGGTCGAGCGTTGGCCAGTTCGGTCTGTGTAATCCCCGGAATCGTAGAGATCTCGTCGCGGACCTGTTCGCCCAGGTACTTGAGCGTGGCCTCGTCCGCCTTGCCGGAAATAGAGACGACGATCACCTGTCTCCGGATGTTGACCTCCTTGACGATCGGTTTTTCCGTCTCCCCCGGGAAGGTCTCGATGGCGTCCACCCGGGACTTGACGTCGTCCATCAGTTCCCGGGGATCGGCTCCCGGAACGAGCTCGATGTTGACGGAACCAAAGTTCTCCGAGGCCGTCGCCGTCACCCTTTCCACTCCTTCGAGCCCCTGCAGCGCCTCTTCGATGCGCATGCATACACCTTCCTCCACTTCCTCTGGTGCGGCTCCGGGATACAGCACGGAGACGGTGATCACTTCCGACGAAAATTCTGGGAAGATCTCCATTTTGAGGCGGGAAATCGTCATCAGTCCGCCGCCCAGGATCACGACCATGAGCAGGTTGGCGGCCACGATGTTATTCGCGAACCAGGCGATTGCGCGGTTCATGCCGGATCCCCCTCTGTCTTTGTGCCGGGAGTCTCGGATTTCTCTCCCAGGATGCGGACCCGCATGCCGTCGACGACCGCTTCCAGGGGTGAGATACAGACCCGCTCCCCGGCGGTCAGCCCAGAGTGAAGGATTACCCTGTCGGTATCCGAGCGGAGGATCGCGACCTCCCGGAAGCGGAGGCGATTCTCCTCGTCGACCACCAGGACCTGGTCTTGCCCTCGCAGAGCTGAGCGAGGAAGCACGACGACGTTCTCGACCGATCGCCCCAGGACTTCTGCCTGAACGAAAAGTCCGGCGGCCAGAGGAGGGCGGTCCGGATCGTCCCCCCGTCCATATGGATCTGCAACCCGAGCCACGACGTAGACCATCCGGGTGTGCGGATCGATCTCTCCCTCAACCCGGACGACGCGGCCGGACCAGGTATACTCGCTGCCGGCAAACTCTCCGCGCAGGATAACATCGGGCCCCTGTTTCAGTTCGGTTTCACCCCTGAAATCGAAGGACACCTCGAGGAATGAAAGTTGCTGATCCGGAATCGGCAGCCGAACTTCGGCATAATCCACGGAATAGATCCTGGCGAGCGGGGTGCCCGGGCTCACGAGCTGACCGATGTCCACGCTCTTGCTTCTGATTCGACCCGCGTATGGGGCACGGATTCGCGTTCGGCTCAGGTCGAGACGCGCTCGCTCGAGACGGGCGGCCGCAGCCTTCACCGCAGCGCGGGCCTCTCTCAGCTGCGGTTCCCGAAGCACGAGGGGCGTCGCCTGGCCCTGCCCGACCCGTTGCCACTCCAACAGGGCCACTGCTGCTTCTTCAACCTCCCGGGCCAGACGGAGTCTGGCCTGCGCGACCCGGGATTCGGCTTCGGCCAGCGCCAATTCATAGTCCCGGGGGTCGATCTTGACCAGGAGATCCCCGGTTTCAAAGAATCCGCCACTTGCGAAAGCGGGCGAGGTGGCCAGGACTTGGCCGGCGACCTGAGAAAGGAGGGTGCTTTCGGTTCGCGGCGTCACGGTGCCCTGCGTCATTACCTTTAGCTTAAGGCTATCGAGCGTGACGGAATGGACCCGGACGACTGGAGGGGGGATGCGAGGTGACTGCGTAGCTACATCCTGGCGGGCGCTGATTAGCAGAACGGCCGCCAGCACGCCGGCGGCGAGGACGACGAGCGGGAGGACGACCTTGGGATTCGCCTTCATTTTTCTTCCTTCCTTAGTTCGACGATGCCCCAGCGCTGGTCTGAGAGAATCCACCCCCTAGCGCGAGGTGGAGGTCGATGCGCGCGTCCAGTCGGAGTCGGCGCACGGTAAGCAGCCGACTCTCGGCGTCGTAGGCGCGCCGCTGGGATTCAAGCAGGGTAATCAGGTCAGCCAGGCCGCTTAAATATCTTTCTTCGGCGAGCCGGCGCGCGGACACCGCTTGTTCAGTGGCCGCTTCAAGGGCATCCTGGCGTCTGGACAGAAACCCCTCCGCTGAGAGCGCAGACTCGACTTCCGCGAACGCAAGCAGCACGCTTTGCGCATATCGCGCGAGGGCCCGCTGAGACTCCGACTCTGCCAGGGAGACACCGGCCCTGAGTCGCCCACCCTGAAAGAGCGGCTGAACCACATTACCGAACAGGTTCCAGACGCTGAAGTCACCGCTCAAGAGATCGCCCAGTTCATCGCTCGCCGTTCCACCTGACGAGGTCAGACTGATGCGCGGGTAGAGGGCCTTCCGGGCCTCGGAGATTCGGGCGTAGGAAGCGGCAAATCGTCGCTCAGCCGCGATCAAGTCGGGACGCCTGGCCACGAGGTCGGCCTTCAAGCCGGCCGGTACTTCATTCGTGACACGAGGAAGATCTTCGGCAGGGGTGATAGATGCACCCGGATATCGGCCGAGCAGGATTTCGAGCTGGCGCAAGGCCCCGTCCAACAGCTGCAGGCGCTGCTCCAGGAGGTCTTCGGCCGTGGCCAGGCTGGACAGCGAGAGCCGAAGGTCCAGCGAAGGGCGAAGCCCGCGCTCATATCGCGCCCGAACCTGCTGCAGGCTGGTCTCGTAATTGTCCACGGTCGCGCGCGCCAGTTCGACCTGACGGCCGGCCTCAGCCGCCGCGAACCAGGCCTTGGCGGTCTGGGCAGCGAGCGAGAGTCTGGCGCCATTCAGGTCCGCAATCGCAGCCTGCCGGTCGGCCACGGCCGCCGCCTTTCCTGCACCGAGACGGCCCCAGAGATCGACTTCCCAGGAGAGGTCGAGGGAAACGCCAAAACTGTTGGTCGTCGAGGTGGCGACACCATTTTCTCCAGGGATGGGAAAACCGATAAAATTCTGTTTGCGGCGCGAGCTGGAGAATCCGGCATTCAGCTGGGGGTAGAGCGGCGCGCCCACAATCTTCGCTCGGGCCGAGGCGGATTCGAGCCTGGCCGCCGCCTCCTGCAGGTTGTAGTTGTGGCCCAGGGCCTCCTGCACAAGGAGGCTCAACTGCTCGTCTTCGAATCGGGTCCACCACAAGGAGTCGCCACGGGCCGCGGCTTCTGAGCCCACTGCCCATCGCTCCGGGGTCTGGGTGCGTAGCTCTGGCTGACGGGTCCTGGGCGCGGAGGCGCACGCGCTTGCCAACAAGAGAATGAGAAGCAGAGTTCGATGTTTCATAGCGTTCTCTCGACGGGTTCGGAGAGAGGGTCGCGAATGCCTGCCGACGCAAAATTGACGAGGCGGCGGAGCGTAGCATCCAAATCGGAAGGATCACAGATACCGTGGGTCTTTTCCTTGATGACGTCCGCCCCGACAAGCATCATGGCCATGCTTCCGATCATGAAAAAGAATCTCCACATGAGCTCTGGCTGAGATAGATCGGGGAGCGTGCGAGCAAGGGTTGAGGTGAACCGTTGAACGACTTCGTCGAACTGCTCCAGGATGTTCATCGTCAATTCCGACGGTTCGAAATAGATCCTCCCCATGAGCCTGCAGATGTCCCTGCCCTCACGTTTGGGTCCCAGTCTAAGTCTGAGTGGGGGCGAGATGAAAGCCTCCAGGATCGCTTCCAGGGGCGGAGGGGCGTCGCCTGCTTCTCTCTCCACGTTGTCCAGGAGCCTCAGGCGCTCGTCATTCAGGGGTCCCAGCCTGCGCGCAAAGACTTCCTGGATCAGGGCCTCTTTCGAACCGAAGTGGTAGTGGATGGAAGCCAGATTCGCAGAGGCCTGGGCCGTGATGGATCGAAGCGAGGTGGCCTCGAGACCCTGTTCTGAAAAGAGCCGTTCGGCGGCATCGAGCAATCGGTCTCGAGTATCGGTGGTGCTCATCCAATCTCTCCTTATCAGGAGAATAAACCGTCAGAGAATTAAACGCATGATTTAATCGATCGTTTTAAAAATACGACTGTTTTAACCTTTGTCAATGAAGTTTTCAGAGAATTCTTTCGAAATAGAGTAACACTATTAAAACTATGTATGTTGGAAGAAGTTGTGAAGGAGGACCCGTACGAAAAGGGCTTTGCTGATCCAGACTGATTAATATATTCCTAATCAAATGAACGCTGAAAAATTAGAGAAGTTTCAAGTTCGGTTGTTTTCGATCACCTCTGGATGTTTCTGGCGACATTTTCAATCGAGCGGAGGGGCGGTTTGATGGACTACCGAATCCTTGGCCGGACCGGGCTCAGCGTGTCTCTTCTGGGGATCGGCACGGGTGGACCGAGTCAATTCGGGCAGACATCGGGGGTTTCTGAGTCGGAGATCGCACGGCTGGTCAGGCGTGCCCTGGACCTGGGGATCAATTTTTTCGATTCGGCCGCAGCGTATGGAGAGAGCGAAGCGATTCTGGGGCGGGCGCTTCGGGGCGTGCCGAGGGACGCCTACATCGTGGCGACCAAGTTCCACCCGGTTTGGGAAGGGAAGGTCACGAGCGAAGATGGGCTGATCGAATCCGTCGAAAGGAGTCTCAGGAGCCTGAACGTGGATACGATCGATCTATTTCAGCTTCACGGAGTACTGCCCGGGGAGTACCGGGAGGCGGTGGAAATGACCCTGCCGGCCGTGCTCCGACTCCAGGAGCAGGGGAAATTCCGTTTTGTAGGAATCACGGAGAATCACTCCCAGGACGGGCGCCACGACTCGCTCGGTCTGGCCCTGGCCGATGACACGTTCGACACTGTGATGGTGGGTTATAACCTGATGAACCCCAATCCGGAGCAGGTCATTCTCCCGATCTGCGAGCGAAAGGACGTCGGAGCGATCTGCATGATGCCGGTCCGGAGGGCGCTCAGCAGGCCGGAGCACATGCGGAAGCGGATTGCCGAGGCCAAGGCGAAAGGTCTGATTGCCAAAACCGCTTTGCCGGACGATGACCCCCTGGGCTGGCTGGTGAAGGGACACGTGACCTCACTGCCTGCGGCGGGTTACAAATATGTGGCCGCACATCCCGCAGTGAGCACCGTGCTCACAGGCACTTCGAACATCGATCATCTAGAGGACAATGTGGAGGCCATCCTGGGGCCGCCTCTGCCGGATGCAGACGTTGTGAGGTTGCGATCCATCTTCGGAGAGATCTGGGAGCCTCTAGCTAACTGAATCAGTTTCAGGTTTCTGGTTTCGAGTTAAAGGCAGGAATGCAAGGTCGCTCAAAAATGGACGATAGGACTAGAAACTGAAAACTCGAAACCGGAAACTTTTTTCGGAGACTGAATGGTCTACTACCTAAAGCGAAGGTTCTCGGACTGGAACCGGAATTTCGCGCTGCTGGCATCAGCGGCCTTTTCGGTAGGCGTCTTCTACGGCGTTCAGCTCACGTTGTTCAACAACTTCATCGTAGAAAGACTCGGAATCGAGGCCCACGAGCTGGGCGCCATCGAATCCCTGCGCGAGGTTCCCGGATTCCTGAACGCCCTCTTCATCGCTCTGATGATCCGGCTGGCTCTCCCGATTGTCGGAGGGGTATCTCTGATCGTGATGGGCCTGGGGATTGCGGCCTATGCTCAGGTCTCGAGCGTCTATTCCCTGGCGATCTACTCCGTGATCTGGAGCCTCGGATTCCACTGCTGGCTTCCACTTGAACAGACGATGGCCCTCACGTTTTCTCCGGAGGGAAAGAAAGGAAAATGGCTGGGGGAGCTGCGAAGCGCGACGAGTCTGGGATGGCTGATTACGATCGGGATCTGCATTTTTACGTTCCGTTTCATGGACTACGAAGGGCTCTATGTAGCAGCCGGGACGGCGACGGTGCTCGGGGGGGGGGTGCTGATGTTCGCTTCTCGAAAGCGGCCGGAGGTACCGGATCGGAGGTTCGTCCTCAAACGGCGGTACGGGGTCTTCTACGGGCTCCACGTCCTCTCGGGATGGCGGAGACAGATGTTTACGACCTTCGCGATCTTTGCACTGGTAAAGGTCCACGGCATGCCCGTGCAGACGACGATGATCCTGGTGTTGATCAACCAGGTGATGTCAACACTTACGTCGCCCTTGATGGGCCGGCTCGTCGACCGGTATGGGGAACGTTTGATGTTGAGCTACAGCTACCTCGGCCTCGCGTTCGTGTTTGCGGGTTATGCGATCGTTCAACACAGGCCTACGCTTTATGTGATCTATTGCATCGATAACCTCCTCTTTATCGGCGGGATCGCCCTCACGACCTACATTCACAAGATTGCAGACAAGGGCGACCTCGGTCCGACGCTTTCGATGGGCGTGACGATGAACCACATCGCCGCGGTGATCGGCCCGGTCACGGGAGGTCTGGCGTGGCATTACTTCGGTTACGAGATCATCTTCTTCAGTGGTTCGGTTATGGCCGTGATCTCACTGATCGTGAGCCAGTGGGTAAAGCCGGAGGTTATGCGAAAGCGCGAACAAACAGGCCTGGATCTATCGACGGCACCGGAAGCGGCGGAGTCGAAATCCTGAAACGTGTGGATCGGTGATCGATTCCGGATTGTGGATTGCGGATGAGATACGTTTCACGAGATACGGAATCATTGTTGAAGGAAATCATCCAGGAGGTGTGTCATGGATTCTGCAGAGCGGGTCTTTGCGGCGATGAAAGGGGAAGAACCAGACCAGGTGCCGATCGTAGGGATGGACATCGGAGAGGTCAAGCGAAAGTACGGTGACCGCGTTCGCCTGATCGGAAACATCGATTGTGGTGAATTGCTCAGCCACGGATCGCTGGAGTCTGTTGAAGACGCGGTTGCCAAGTGCGTCGCGGACGCGGGGATGGGCGGCGGCCTCATGCTCAGTTCCAGCGACAGCATACACTCGTCCGTCGATCCCGAGAATTACCTGGCGATGGTTCGTGCCGGGCAAAAGTACGGGAAATACCCTCTGGCGCCTGAAACCATCAGCCGATAGGGAGCATTTCGTCCCAAAAACGTAGGGATTCGATTTATCTGTCAATAATAACAATGTGTTACCTCACCCCTTCTGTGCAGGATTATTCTCAAATTTACCCGGTCGAATCAGATTCAGGGGCCCTGCTGGAGGAGACGAGATGGAGTCTTTTTTGTTGGGTGCGTCGAAAAAATGACTTATATTGACAGCTAACATCCCAGGAAGGTCATTCGTCGGGGGAAGGATGCCGTAACGGGAGGGACGGATCATCTATTTGGCTCCCCTAGCCTTCCGGGGCATTTTTTTGTCTGGTAGTTCCGAAAACTGTAAGGTAGGCGCCGAATGCCGAAAGCACTGCTCGTTTTTCCGGAGAATCCCATCACCTTCTGGAGTTTCGACGAAGCCCTGAAGATGGTTGGAAAACAGTCCGCGTTCCCCCCTCTGGGCCTGTTGACGATCGCGGGGATGATGCCGGAGGAGTACGAACTCCGTCTGGTGGATATGAACGTCAAGCCGCTGACGGATGAGGACCTGGACTGGGCCGACGTCGTGCTGACCTCCACCATGATCATCCACTGGCACTCCCTGGAAAGGGTCATGGCCAGGTGTAACGCCCGCGGGATTCCCGTGCTGAATGGGGGACCCCTCCCGACACAGTATTACGAGGAAATCGAAGGAGACGCCGTCTTCTTTCTCGGGGAGGCGGAGACCGGGTTCCTGGATATCCTGGAAAACCTGGTCAAGAACGGGGCCAGCTCTAAACGAGAATATATCGACCGCAGGGGCCAGTTTCTGGAGCTGAGCAAGACCCCGCTCCCAAGATGGGATCTCATCGATTTCAAAGACTACAGCAGCATGGTGGTCCAGATGACGCGGGGATGTCCTGAAAGCTGCACCTTCTGCAACATCCCCTCGCTCTACGGGAAGATGACTCGGATCAAGAGCAAGAGCCGTATGGTCCAGGAGCTGGACGCACTGTATGATGCCGGGTGGATTGGGTCTGTTATGGCGGTGGACGACAATTTTGTCGGGAACAAGGACGAGATCAGGATCGGACTGGAGGAAGAGGTCGTTCCGTGGCAGCAGGCGCGCGGTTACCCCTTTCAGTTCCATACCCAGGCGAGTATTCGAGTGAGCGATGATCCTGCGTTGCTGGAGGCGATGTATCAGGCCGGGTTCGACAAGGTATTCGCCGGTATCGAGTCTCCAGTCGAGGAGAGCTTGAAGTTCATGGGTGCCCAGAAGAACCTGCAGGGAAATACTTCGCTTCTCGACAAGGTGAAGATCCTTCAGGAGTACGGGTTCGAAGTCCAGGCCGGCTTCATCATGGGACTTGACACAGATCCGGACGACATTGCAGATCGGATGATCTCCTTTATTCAGGAAGCAGGCATTCCGGTTGCCATGGTGGGCATTTTGGGTGTGCTTCGAGACACACCAGACTATAAGCGGTTCAGTCGTTTGGGTCGTCTGGTCGAAGGCGTAAAGTACACCGGAGACTCCGGCATCTTCAGCCGGGAACTCAGCTTTGTTCCGATCATCGAACCGGAGGAACTTTTCGACCGACACAGACGGGTTGTGGAGACACTCAACAGTCCGGAGATCTTCTTTGAGCGGTGCCTGACACTTTTCAAACACCAGGGTAGACGTCCCCTCGGAAAAACGACGATTCGACTCCCGGAGACCATGGCGTTCTTCCGCTCCCTATGGAGACAGGGGTTCGCCGGCAACTACAAGTGGGATTACTGGAAATACTTTTACAAGGCGTTGAGGTACCACCCCCGGTCGTTCGCAAACGCAGTGCGGCTGGCCGTACAGGGTCATCACTTGATTGTCTCCACGCAGCAGGCAATGCACGTGGATGAGATGAAGACCTTTTTCCCTGAAGCTCTGGAGTATCTGGAAAGACACTGTAAGGGCTACCGGGAGGCCATCCAGCGAAACGTGGGGGCTTACGCGAGCCGGCTCATGCAGGCCTTTCACGGCGGGTTCGAGCATCTCGAGCACATCGATCTTCACCAGGCCGCGAGGCAACTCCAAACCATTGCACAGGAGCACCACTCCTTGCTGAGGGAAGAGTTCCGCAACCAGGTACGCGAACCGCTCGAGAAATTCCAGCGTGAAATTGAAGAAATCCTGGAAACGTATGCCAGAGATGGGCGCGGTCTGTCACGGGAACTGCGGTAGCAAATCGCGAGATTCTCCAGACTTATGAAATGAACGTGACCCTATGGGGTTAGGAAAGCGGGCGACAGCCAAAGGTGGCTGTCGCCTGTTCTGTTGTTGGTACGATCGATCGGACGCCGACGTGCGGCCACGCGCGTTCGAAGCCTTGGATAAAAGTTTGAAAGAAGCGAATCTATACCTTCCTGTAAAACGATTCCTTGAATCTCAGAATTTTGAGGTAAAGGGCGAGGTCCACGACTGCGATGTTCTGGCCGTGCGTGGGTGCGAGGATCCAGTCGTTGTCGAACTCAAACTCTCCCTGAATCTCAACGTCGTTATGCAGGCTGTTGAGAGACTCGCCCTGACCCCGAAGGTGTATGTAGGCATCCCCGCGGGAAACGCAATCCTCAAGGCGCGACGGCGACAGATCCTCAAGCTGCTCAGAATGCTCGGGTTGGGTCTACTCCTGGTAGATCCTCGCCTGGAGGCGGGTGGTGTGGACGTACTTCTCGATCCGGGCGAATACAGACCCCGCAGGTCAAAAAAACGGCGAGAGCGCCTGCTTGGCGAGTTCGTTCAGCGTGTGGGCGACCCGAATCAGGGCGGAGCCGATCGGAGAAGGGGCCTCATGACGGCCTACCGACAGAGGGCGTTGAGGATCGCCCGGCTCCTGGAGGGGAACGGGCCGACAAAGGCTTCCCGGGTCGCCGAGAAACTTCGAGAGCCGAAAGCGAGGGATATTCTTTATAAGAATGTATACGGCTGGTTCGACAGAGCGTCACTCGGCATCTACGAGCTGTCTCTTCAAGGAAAGCGTGAGATCTCTCTTTGGTCGAGTATCACAGAAGACGGAAATCGCGAGATGGATCAGACTCAGGAGGGTGTGGACGAGCACCCGGACAGATCGCGATCCACGACCCAAAGAGAAACCTCAGCAAGCGAGTAAAGGATTTCGAACATGGGCAAAAGCGCAAAAGATCGAACATACGAGATTCTAGAAAAGGCATCGGACGGGGACTTGACAAGCAGGCTGGTCGATCTTTTCATCGTCTGCCTTATCATCCTCAACATCGTCATGGTCATTCTGGAGACGATGGAAGAGCTTTCGTCGAGGTATGCCGCCTTCTTCGAATATTTCGAGATTTTTTCGGTTCTCGTTTTTACGGTGGAGTACCTGCTGCGACTTTGGAGCTCTACCGCGGATGAAGACTTTAAACATCCCGTCAGCGGCAGGTTGAAGTTCCTGATCACTCCGATGGCCCTGATCGATCTGATCGCTATTTTGCCGTTTTATCTGAAGATCCTTCCTGTCGACCTCCGGGTGATGAGATCCCTGCGGCTGTTCAGGCTCTTCCGTCTGTTCAAGCTGGCCAGATACTCCGAATCCATGATGTCTTTGGGGCGAGTGCTCAGACTCAAACGGGGAGAGCTCTATGTCACCATGTTTGTTCTGCTGATTATGCTCGTTTTGGCCTCGAGTTTGATGTACTACGCAGAGCACAAATCTCAGCCAGAGGCCTTCTCCAGCATCCCAGCGGCCATGTGGTGGGGTATGGTAACACTGACGACGGTGGGCTATGGTGACGCCTACCCGATTACACCCATCGGGAAGGTCCTGGGGGCGGTCATCGCCCTTATGGGGATCGGCTTGTTTGCCCTTCCGGCCGGCATTCTGGGATCGGGATTTTCGGAGGAGATCGCGAGAAGGAGGGAAGAGAAGAAGGTCTGTCCGCACTGCGGACGTGAAATTCCAGGATCTGACTCATGAGTCGGGATAGAGCCACGGAATACGGTTGATGATCCCCTCTCTCTGGTCTTCCATCATAACTTCGACGACGGTGGGACCTTCGAGATCCAGGACATCCGCAAAGACGGCCTGAAACTTTTCGGGATGGGTAACCCGGATACCGCGAGCACCCATCGTCCGAGCAAGATCGGCGAGGTGGGGTGTGTTCATCCCGGTATCGGTCGTGCGTCCGTTGAACGCTTTTGCCTGAGCCCCCCGGATGGCAGTGAGCCCTCCGTCGTTGATGACGACAAACACGACGTCGATCCCGTGCTCAGCTGCCGTCGCGAGTTCGTAGGCCGTCATCTGAAATCCGCCGTCGCCACAGAATGCGACGACCTGCCGGTCCGGATGCGCCAGCTTTGCGCCGATCGCCGCGGGCAGCGCAAACCCGAGCGTGATGTAGTGGCACGGGTATAAGAAGGTCCGCGGGACCGTGATCGGAAACTCATCGAACGCTCGGTAGGCGATTGAAGTCACGTCCACAGAGATAATCGCATCATCCGCAAGAACCTCACGCATCTCCGACATGATCGGCAATGAGGGCCTGCCTGCCGTCAGCTCTCCTCGAAGCTGATCGATCCTCCCGTTCCACTCCGAGGCGCCTGCCTTGCCTTCACGGACCCCCTCGGACAGTGTCGTAATCGACTGCTTGAGATCCCCAACCACACCGATATCGACCGGGTATTCCCGCCCGATCTCTTCCGGGTCAGGGTCCAGCTGCACCCGAGACGGAGGCAGCTCGAGCTTCCAGGCCGAAGTGTCCGTCTCCGTCATTCGACATCCCGTGATGAGCACGCCGTCTGCCTCCTTCAGGATGGATTTGGCAAGTTTGGCTTTGCAGTGGCCCGCGGAAAGAGGATGCGTGTCGGGCACTGCGCCCTTTCCCAATCGAGTCGAGATGACGGGGGCCTGAATCTGTTTCGCAAGGTCCGACAGCTCTCCAGTCGCATTCGCCTCGATGACGTTTCCACCCGCCAGGATAATCGGGCGCTTGCATCCCTGCAAGACGCGCGCCGCCTGTCGGACTGAGTCTGTGTCCGGAGTCGGTCGTTCCCCCGGAACAAATGCGGGGATGGAGACGCTTCCTTCGGAGGTGACGATGTCGATCGGGAGTTCGATGACCGCCGGACCCGGCCTCGGTGCCCTCAATGCCCGGAAGGCCCCGACGACGGCCTGGGGAATCTCCTGGACCTGCTTGGGGCGTGCGAAGAATCGCGTGATCGGCGCGAAGAACGCGGCCTGGTCCAGGCCGTGAACACACTTGCTCCGATCTCGGCCATCCAAGGAGGCGGCCGTTCCCCCCGTGACGAGCAGGACCGGTACGCAGTCCGCATAGGCGTCTCCGATCCCCGTGGCGGCATTGCTCGCCCCCGGGCCGGAGACTGTGAGCGCAACGCCTGGCTCGCCCGAAGCGCGTGCATAACCGTTTGCCACGAGGGTGGAGGTCTGCTCGTTCCGGATCAGGTAGTGCTTGATCTCATCCGTTCGGGACAGCGCGTCATAGACGTGGATGTTCTGAACGCCTGGCATTCCGACCAGACAGCGCACGCCCTGTGCCTTCAAACATTCAATCAGGATTTCACCACCGGTCATTAGGCTCCTCCATCGTCAATCATGTTGGGATTTCTCTCGGTCACCACTCTGGATAGATATCGCAATAGGGACAAGCCCCCGCACCCTCGACGTAGCCTTTTCTGACGGGGTTCTCTCTAATGTAGCCGAGTTGGTTTAAGAGCTCAGCCTCGTTGCGAATCTTTCGTTCATAAAAGCCCTTTTCCCACAAACGGCCAGAGCGACCGAGATGTCGATTGATTTCCCGAGACGTATGTTTGCTGAATGAGGCGACCACTCGAGATAGGGATCGATGCTCTCCTAGCATTACTATTAAGTGGAGATGATCCGGCTCCAGACCGGGACTGCCTCTGGCATTGGATAATAGGGGCAGATCATAAAGCCGGTATCTCGAGGGCGAATAGCAACACCCCTACAAATGGGCTCGATTGGATCGCAGATAGCCCTTCCCCGACTGGACGTGCCCCGGCGTGCCTCAAGCCGGGGTCGGGTCCCACAGCCAAGGGTGCGGGCCTGACATCAAACTGCCTCAATCCATGTCTATGACACTTTTTCCTCAACTGGCAACCAGACATAACTTGTGGGACCGGTCCCTGCCCTGAGCCTGTCGAAGGGTCCAGACCGGGAATTGCCTCTAGGATTCGTCAATAGGGTCAGATCATGAAGCCGGTCTCGTCGTGCGAAGACTTTACTGAACTGATTTTCCTCTTGTCTGGAAACAGCGATATGCTTACTTTGAGATCGCGAATTTTCTTACGCGTCACTCACCGGAGAACCCAGTGTCAACCTTCATCGGCAGTCTTCCGGAACGCAAGTCTCTGTGCAAGGTCACCTTCTCGAACTGTGACAAAACGGTGGAGTGCAAGCCGTTTACCAACCTCAGGGAGCTGGCGATCGAGCACGACATCGATCTCTACAACGGGTTGGCAAAATACGTAAATTGCCAGGGGCACGGCGCCTGCGGTACCTGTACCGTCGAAGTGATTCCCCAGGAAGGTGTTACGAAAAAGGGAGCCCTGGAAAACCTCCGCTTCATCCAGCTCAAAGGCAACCTGAGACTTTCGTGTCAAGTATCCGTGACCGGCGATATCGTGGTTCGGAAACACGCCGGATTCACGGGGACCAAAGATTATGAGCAGGTCCTATCTCGCGAAGAGATCGCCCGCCTCTATACGCAAGAGGGGAAGACACTGGCTGAGATTGCCGGCCACTTCAAGTGCCCGGTTCCCAAGATCGTGAATATCCTTGAAAAGGCGGGCGTGGAAATGCGGCAGCCTGGGTCGGCTGCCTGATCCTCAGCCCGGAACGTAAAGCCCCCAGGGCGAGGAGTGGTTTCTATGCGGACACCTTATGGTGTCCGCTTTTTGTTTGTGACAGTTACCGAATTGCTATTTTGTTCGTTTTGGAAACCGGTGCGCGCCACGAACTTGTCTACTTGCCGAAAAATTTTGTGCAGGGTCGCAATTTCTGCACGTTCCAGGGCCATGCGTCCGAAGGTTCGTCTTATGGAGTGCATGAAGGTCTCGGGCCTCTGGCTGGACACGAAACCGAGCTTGTCGAGGGCAGACGCGATGTGTTCGTAGAGGGATTCAACCTGTTCGAACGAAGCGAGGTCCTGCCGTCGCGTCTCGGGTCCGGCAGCGGCGGCCCGAGAGAGTTCGTAGGCGAAGATCAGCGCTGCCTGGGCGAGGTTGAGTGAGGGATACTGTTGCGCCGTGGGAATCCTTGCCACCATGGAGCACAGATGAAGCTCTTCGTTCGTCAAACCGCTGTCCTCTCGTCCCAACACCAGTGCACCTTCGGCATCGGGCGGCAGGGAAGTGAGTTTTCGGGCAGCCTCCTGCGGGCTCGAGGGTTGCTCGAAGTGCTGGCGCCTCCTGTGGGTCGTGGCCACAGACAGGACCGTCCCGGAGAGCGCGCTCTGCAGAGAGTCCGAGACGGTTGCACCGTAGAGGACGTCGCCGGATCCGGTAGCCATTTTCCGAGCATCTCCCGATTCGAAGTCAGGTGGATTGACCAGGTAGAGTTTGGCCAAGCCCATGTTCTTCATGGCGCGTGCGACCGATCCGACATTGCCCGGCTCTTTGGGCTCGACCAGGACAACCCGAATTCGCTCGAGGGGATCCGAATCGACTTTCTTTTCGTTCATACGTCTTCCTGAACAGATGGCCGCCCGCAGGTCAGGCTCAAATGCTTCGGACCGTCTCGAGTGCTTCCAATAGGTGTTCGATGTCTTCCTGGCTGTGCTCGGAAGTTAACGAAAGGCGCAGGCGGCTCTGATTTTCCGGTACGGTTGGAGGGCGAATCCCGGATAGGAGGATCCTCTGTTCGAGGAGGGCTTCCGAGATGGCCATCGTTCGATTCGGATCGCCGATGAGGATCGGAATAATCTGGGTTCGAGAACTCATGAGATCAAACCCGAGACGGCACAAGCCCTCGCGAGCGATTTGTAGATTTCTCCACAGTCGGCCACGAATCGAAGGGTCTGCATCGATCAGGTCCAGGGCCGCCGCAGTGGCTGCGCAGGCATCCGGGGAAAGGGCGGTCGTATACACGAAAGTTCTGGCCCGGTTGATCAGCAGGTCGATCAGGTCCTGTCGGCCAGCCACGAAACCTCCTGTTGAGCCCAGAGCAATGCTCCCGGACGAGGTCAGGACGTCGACGCCCGGCAGGTCGAAATGCTCTGGCGAACCCCTGCCGTTCGGGCCCAGAACCCCGGTTGCGTGTGCGTCGTCCACGATTAGAATCGCGTCGTTTCGCTGTGCGATTTCGATTATCTCAGGCAGCGGCGCCACGTCCCCGTCCATACTGAAGAGACCATCCGTAACGATGACACGTCGGCGGATGTTCGACGCGGATTGCATCAATTCCTCAAGATGATTCGGGTCGCAGTGGTCGTAGACGATGATCTTCGCCCTCGAGAGCCGGCAGCCATCCACGATGCTCGCGTGGTTGAGCCGATCGCTGAAAACGACATCCTCCGAACCGGCCAGGGACGTAATGGCGCCCAGGTTCGCCATGTAGCCGGTCGGGAAGGTGAGGGCGGCCTCGGTGTTCAGAAAATCGGCTAGGCGGGTCTCGAGTTCCGCGTGGGGAGGCATACTGCCCGAGAGGAGTCGCGACGCGGTTGCACTACAGCCGTAGACTTCCAGGGCCTTCGCTGCTGCGGCCTTGAGTGTGGGGTGAGTTGCCAAACCGAGATAGTCGTTGGAGCAGAAATTGAGGTACTCGACCCCCATCACCCTGCAGTGGGGTCCCGGAGGACCCTCGACTTGACGGAGGCTGCGATAGAGGCCTTCGGACCTGAGGCGCTCAAGCTCTGTGGAAAGGGAAGGAAGCATGGCGATTGCGGATCGGGGATTGCGGAATGCGGAATGAAAGGCAGAACCGATGACGATGCGACGTTTGGGTGACAAGGACAGAAGCGTCAATGAATCATCAATCAGCAATCCGAATTCCCAGATCCGAAATTGCAAGATATATGGGCCAGGGCGGTTTGTCAAACCCGCGATCCCAGATTTGACAAGGATTCTGGGCTCGCTTATATTCTACGCATTCCTCCTTGGAAAGTGCCCACAGCCACCTGGAAAATCTTACCCTCGAAGCCTTATTGATCGCTAACTCCACGCAGTCAAGGGATCGGCATGACGGATGATGCCCCAGGCGGCCGAAAGTCCCTGCCCCTTCTCCTCGTCTATCCGGCGATTTCCGGGCTCATCCTAGCTGCAGCCTTCCCTCCGCTTCCTCTCGGACTCCTGGCTTACGTCGGGCTGATCCCGCTCCTGCTTTCGGCGGAGCGGCTGCAGGGGCGAGCCGCATTCGGCGCCGGCGTGATCCAGGGCACCGTATTTTATTCCGCGACGATCTATTGGATTTCCTGGATCACGCTCCCCGGTATGGCCGGCGCGATTGTCTACATGGCCCTCTTTAGAGGGCTTTTTCTATGGGTGCTGAGCAGAGTGGTTAGGCGGTTCGGAGTCCTGGGCTTTTGGAGCACGCCCTTCATATGGGTGGCCTTCGAATACTTCAGTTCGATCGGCGACATGGGTTTTCCGTGGGCACTGCTCGGAATCACGCAGACGGAGTATCTCCCGTTGATTCAGTATGCCGAGTTTACCGGCGTCTTCGGCGTTTCCTTCTGGATCGTCGTCGTGAATTTGACGGTGCTCGCGATCGTGCGGCAACGATTACGCTTGGCTGCAGGTGTCGTGGCGCTCATCGTTCTGTTCGGAGTTCCCACGCTTTACGGTCTGCTTCGGCTCTCAACGCCACTAGACGGGCGTCCCGTATCAATAGGAGCGGTACAACCCAACATCCCGCCCCTCGCCAAGCAGGACCTGGGATTTGAATACAATTTCAACATCCTGCAGGAGCTGACGCGTCCTGCAGTGGAAAGCGGCGTCGATCTCGTTGTCTGGCCAGAGACAGCCACGAAGGCCTACCTGGAGAGTGAATTCCACCGGCGCTACAGAGACCGGCTTCAGGCCTATGTGGATTCTCTTCAGGTCTATCTCTACACGGGCGCACATCGCGTGGAGGCAGGCCCGCCCGTTAGATCTTACAACTCTTCATTCCTGTTGTCGCCCGGCCAGTCTTCCCTGCAGAGGTACGACAAGATCAAGCTGGTCCCGTTCGGCGAACGCGCCCCTTTTCCCGAGCTCCTTCCGTTTTTACGTAAGATCAGATTTACGGGAGCCGGCTACGTGAGTGGCAATTTTGATTCGGGCAAACAACTGACCGTCTTCGATGGACCAGGAGCCAGGTTTTCGGCACTCATCTGCTTCGATTCTGTTTTCCCAGGTTTTGTTAGGGAGTTGGTATCGAGGGGAGCCGAGTATCTTGTCGTAATTACGAACGACGGATGGTTTGGAAGGACCTCCGGTCCGTATCAGCACGCCGAGGCGGCAGTTTTCAGGGCAATTGAAAATCGGCGGGCGGTCGTTCGTTGTGCGAATACGGGCGTTTCCACGTTGATCGACCCACTGGGAAGGAAGGACCAGACCACGGGTATCTTTCACGAAGCCCTGCTCATTGGAACGGTTGCCGCGCGCACTCAGATGACCTTCTACACGCAATACGGAGATCTATTTTCACAGGTCTGCGGGCTGCTTGCGGTCGCGCTGCTCGGGCTTTCTTTTTTCCCTCCAGGCAGCACGTTTGAAGAGCGAACCATCCTTCCAAAGGCCGCGGTTGGACAGGTTCCTGCGCGGGATCCGGAACCTTCGATCCCCGAAGGGGAGAAGGCGATGCCGTTTCTGGACCACCTGGAGGAACTCAGGTGGCACATCTTGAAATCACTGGCAGCAATCGTGGCCGGAGCGATCCTGTGTGCCGTTTTTTCGGATGAGCTTCTAAAACTTCTGACACTGCCCGTGCAGGGAATGAAGGTCAGTCCCGAACTCATCACCCTCAAACCGATCGGGATGTTTGTCGTCAGGCTTAACATCGCGCTCGTCGGCGGCTTCCTGCTTGCTCTGCCCCTCGTGCTTCACCAGTTCTGGATGTTCGTCGCGCCCGGGCTCTACGGAAATGAGCAACGCTATGTGATTTTTATCATCGGTTCCTCAGCGTTCTGCTTCGCGGCAGGCGCCGCCGTCGCCTACTTCGCCGTGATACCGATCGCCCTCGTTTTCCTCGTCGGGATGACGTCCGGCACTGGAATAACCCCTCAGTTTGATATCGGAATGTATATCGGTTTCGTGCTTCGCCTGCTTCTCGCGTTCGGTGTCGTGTTCGAGCTGCCCGTGGCGACCTTTTTTCTGAGTAAGGTGGGATTGCTGACCGCGGCCAAGATG
The DNA here is from genome assembly GCA_965248435.1 of Candidatus Latescibacterota bacterium. GTDB lineage: Bacteria > Latescibacterota > UBA2968 > UBA2968 > CBDFJH01. The sequence goes on along the minus strand of OZ252100.1, from coordinate 1,381,084 downwards.
AGGGCGGGACGCCGCTACGCCATCCTGGCCGGGTTTGTTTTGGCCGCGCTCCTGACGCCTCCCGACCCGATTTCTCAATTGATGATGGCCGTACCTCTCATCGTGCTTTATGAAATCAGTATTTGGGTCGCCAGGGTCGCCGCCAGGTAGAGAAAAACAGTGGCACCGAATCGCCTAAATCAAGTATCTGCTCAGAAATAGCTTGACTTATCATCTGCTGGACCCTACCTTCGATTTAGGGCACGACGATGTGCTTCGGAGCCCCATCCGGAGGAATTTGGATGGGGCTTTTTTTGGTAAGAAGGACCTTTGTGAACGATGGACGATAGACCGAAAATCAGGTATCTGGAAGCGGTTCCAGTCGAGGCCGAGGGGCAGAAGCTGATCTACATGAAGGATCCCGAGGGTTTGACGGATCAGGGCCTCGCCGTGCCGTATCACGTCTACTATCTGCTTACACTGTTCGACGGGCAGCATTCGATCGATGACCTGGCTGCTGCGTTCAATCGTAAATTCGATCAGTCGACGGTGAATCGACAGCAAATCGAAGAGCTCGTCCTGAAGATGGACGAGGTCTATTTTCTTGACAGCGAACGCTATAGACAATTTCGGGAAGACGCAGTGGCCGGATTCCGAGCCGCGTCCGTAAGGCAGGCGGCCCACGCAGGTGCTTCTTACCCGAACGAGGCAGATGCTCTCAGGAAGATGATGGACGGTTTTTTTCTTTCCCCCGAGGGACCTGGGGTCCCTGAAGCAACCAACGGCCGAGCGCCGATTCGAGGGCTGATCGCACCGCATATCGATTTCAACCGGGGAGGACCCTGTTTCGCGTGGGCCTACAAGGCCCTTGCCGAGGCACCGCCGCCAGACATCTTCTTCGTATTCGGAACGGGACATTCTGCGAGACGCAGCTTTGTGCTGAGCAGGAAAGATTTTGAAACGCCCTTTGGGACATTGAAGGCGGACCAGGAGGTCATCGACCGGTTGTCCCACCACGCCGCCGAGGATCTGTTCGAAGATGAGTTTTCGCATCGGTCTGAACACTCCATCGAGTTTCAGACCCTCTTCTTGAAGTACCTGTATCCGGATCGCGATATCACTTTTGTTCCGGTCCTGATCGGAACTTTTCACGAAATGGTTGTTGAAAAGTGTTCGCCGTTGGCATCCTCATCCGTTTCGAACTTTCTGGAAGCGCTGAGGCTTACTATCGAAGGGCTGGAAAGCCGCGTTTGTTTTATCGCGGGCGTGGATTTCAGCCACGTCGGTGCTCGGTTCGGCGACGAAGAGGACCTGTCTGAGACCTTTATCGATCGGGTTGAAAAATCGGATCAGGAGCTTCTCAGGGCGGCAGAGGCGGTTGATGCGGAAGGGTTTTTCGATGCGATCGTGCGAGAAGGCGATCGGAACCGGGTCTGTGGGACTTCTTCTATCTACACCATGCTTCAAGCCATCGAAGCGGAACGCGGTGTCGTGCTGAAGCACGACCGGACCATAGATGAAAAGGGGCAGTCTCTCGTCTCGTTTGCGAGTGTAGCGTACTACTAGGGTGGTTCGATGTCCATGGAAGTCTGTGTGCTGGGCAGTGGGAGCTCCGGAAACTCAATCTACGTGCGCAAGGGGCAGACGCGTGTTTTGATCGATGCTGGCCTGGTCGGCAAGCGGATCGGAGAACGGCTTGTATCTATCGGCGTGGACCCATCTGAACTCCAGGCGATTGTCGTAACACACGAGCATACAGATCACATCAAAGGTGTCGGTGTACTCGCGCGTCGATTTGGAGTCCCGATATGGATGACCGAAGGCACGTTTAATTCGGGTAAGAAATGGTTTCGCGGCCGCGAACGGATTCACCTCTTTGGAAATGACGAAAATTTCAACGTAGGCGACCTCTCTTTCCAGCCCTTTGCCCTGTCTCACGACGCAGCCGATCCGGTAAATTTTCTGGTTAGAGAGGGCGATCAGGTTCTGGGGATTGCAACAGATATGGGCACCGTGACCCATCTCGTCTACGAACGGCTGAAGATTGCCGATCTGGTTGTGATAGAGGCGAATTACGACCGTGACCTGTTGATGAACGGGCCTTATCCGTGGAATCTGAAACGGCGAATCAGCGGAAGCCGGGGACATCTATCGAACGATCGGGCGGCAGAGACTCTTTGTCGATTGGCTCAGGATGGCCTGGAGCACGCCGTACTTGCCCATCTGAGTGACAAAAACAATCAACCTCACCTGGCCCGGCGGACTTGCCGGGGAAACCTGAATCAGCTTGGTTTTCCCGATTTACGACTGACCGTGGCGGAGCAGGACAGGCCAAGCGCGGTTTTCGCGGTTTGAAGCCCTGATGGAGGGAACATTGAGCCTGCCGGTCGCCCTCGGGCTTCTTGTTGTCTGCTTTCTCGTTCTTTCCAAGTGTGCTTCCTGGTTTGTAGACGGCGCTGTGGGGATTGCCGAGCATTTAAACGTCCCGAAGATTCTGATCGGGATCGTACTGGTCAGCCTGGCGACGACGGCGCCCGAACTGTTTGTGTCGATTCGATCTGCGATGACAGGGCACCCTGAGATCGCGCTCGGAAACGCGGTCGGATCTGTTATCGCGGATGACGGCCTGGCGCTCGGTTTAGGGGCTTTGTTCGCCCACTCACCCATCCTTATCAATCCTTACCTGCTGAAGACGACCGGGATTTTTCTTGTTTCCGTAGATCTGGTCGCCTATGCCATGGCCTTTGATGGCACGCTCGATCGTACCGAGGGAGCCGTTCTCCTTGCCCTCTTTGGGGCCTACCTTTTCTTTGCTTATCTCACGAGAAGGAAATCGTCCGAATCAGAAGCTGAACTAGAAGATTTGGAGGAGATTGAAGAAACGATCAGCGGGCGTGGCCTGAGCACGCTGATGCTTTGGTTCGGTCTTGGATTGGTCGGTGTCCTGATTGCGAGTGAGGGCATCGTAAAATCCGCGGTGGCGATCTCCCAGTATCTGGGGGTTGGCGAGGCCGTGATCGGGCTGACAGTCGTCGCCATCGGTACATCCCTTCCAGAGATCGCTACGGCGGTGATAGCCGCCCGCAAGGGGCACGGGGCGATTGCGGTGGGCAATATCCTGGGTGCGGATATCTTGAACATCTGCTGGATTGCAGGCGCATCTGCCACAGTTAATCCCCTGATTGTTGGGCAAAAGGTGATCCACTTCTCTTTTCCCGCGATGCTGTTCATCGTGTTCACGATGTTGGTGCTGATGCGTACTGGAAACCGTCTGACCCGGGTAGAAGGTCTGTTTCTCTGTCTCTTCTACTGCGCTTACCTGGTGCTGGCCGGAAAGCTTTTTCTGTAGGTGGAGGGCGATCGAAATCATGGCTACGCTATTCGTCACCGGTGGGGCGGGATTCATCGGTTCGAATTTCATCCGCTACTGGCTGTCCACACACCCGGATGATTCCGTCGTCAACTATGATTCGCTTACCTACGCGGGAAATCTGGACAGTCTGAGAGATGTCGAGAGGGCCCACGCGGATCGATACACCTTCCATCAGGGAGACATCGGGAATCTTGAGCTCACGAGTCGCCTCTTCGAGAAACACGAACCCGACTACGTCGTAAATTTTGCGGCCGAATCTCACAATAGCCGCGCAGTCGTGGATCCCGGACTTTTCTTTGAAACGAATGTTATGGGAACACAGAGCCTTCTACAGGCGGCTGTAGACACCGGCGTTCCCCGGTTTCACCACATTTCGACGTGCGAAGTCTACGGCGACTTACCGCTCGATTCGGACGCCAAGTTTTCGGAAACCTCTCCCTACCTTCCTAGAACACCCTACAACGCCTCGAAGGCATCTGCTGACCTGGCGGTTCGAGCGTATCACGAAACATTTGACCTGCCGATAACGATCTCGAACTGCTCGAATAATTACGGACCTTACCAATTTCCCGAGAAACTTATCCCGCACTTCACGATCAGGGTTCTGGAAAACGAGAAGATGACGCTCTACAAGAGCAGCCGGAACAAGCGGGAGTGGCTACACGCCATCGATCACTGCAAAGCAATAGAGCTCATCCTGAAAGATGGGAGGATCGGGGAGACCTACAATGTAGGTAGCGGAGTGGAGGTCGACATCGAGACCGTGGCCGACACGATTTTGAGCATCCTGGACCTTGACGCGTCGTTCAAGATCTACGTGCCGGATCGTCCCGGACACGATCGGCGATACCTGCTCGATTGCAGCAAGATTCGAGGCGAGCTTGGGTGGGAGCCGGAGTTCCAGTTTGAAGAAGGGTTCAAGGAGACGGTCCTATGGTATAAGGATAATCGAGAATGGTGGGAGCCTCTGCTAACGAGGCTCCAGGTTGACGAAGGGAAATGGGGCTGACCACCGGATCCCGAATCACAAATTGAGAGAATCACGAAAGCAGGTATGGGGAATCTAGAGGAATCGAGTAAGATCGAAGGTGTTCAACACGTTGCCCTGACTCCTTTCGGCGACGAGCGGGGCCGATTCGTGGAGACCTTTCGCAGGGACTGGTTCCCCGACCGAACCTGGGATCGCCTGCAGGCGAACGTTTCTTACTCCGCCCCGGGCGTCTTACGCGGACTGCATTATCACTTCAGACAGATCGACTACTGGTTCGTCGCCAAGGGCCGGATCCGAGTGGGCCTCTTGGACCTTCGTCGGTCATCATCTACACGTCTGGCAAACGAAACCTTCGAGATGTCGGATGAGAACGCGACTGGACTCTTTATCCCGGTCGGCGTCGCCCACGGATTTCTGACCCTGGAAGAGGTCGTACTGACCTACCTGGTCGATAACTACTATGATGGAAAGGACGAATACGGCGTGGCCTGGAACGACCCCGACATCGGGATGGATTGGGGCATAACGTCACCTGAACTGTCGCCCCGCGACGTAACAAACCGGAGGCTGAGAGAGATTCCGGGGGAGGAAATTCCAGAATAGGAGCTGGACCGCATCGTTCAAAAACGAATACCACGGAAGCAACTCCTCGTTCCGTGGTATTTTTATATGCTATAGAATTGACCGCAATATCCAACTCCCGATTTCCAACAATCAAGGAGGCGGGGTCATTGCCTTTGGGTATTGGTCATCGGACAATGGCTATTCACGGAGCGGGCGGCCCCGTTCCCGGCAGAAGGTCCTCACCCTCTTCGGCCGATTCCTCCTTGTTCGGAATACCCCATACCAGTCCGTTGGGATCGAGTTCGTTCAGAGGAGGGCTGCTGTAGACGTCCGGCCTCATCTCGGTGCCGCAGATGGGGCAGAATGTGAAGGATGGGTGGTATACGACGCCGTTGTTACAGGCGGTACAGGCTTTGACAAGGGTATCGAGTTTTTCGCCGCACCTCACGCAGTATTGAAAGAACCCGTCATAAGGCGTCGTCTTCCCACACGTTGGGCAGGAGATGACATCGTGCAGACCCAGCTTTTCTGCGGGGGGCTGTTCCACGGAGACCGCGAGCCGGTCCGGTACGGATACATACTCCGCTCTAAAGGTGTCGAACTTTTCTCGTATCTGACTGACTTGAACGCTGAGAAATTTTTCTGAAATCGTAATCGTGACGGCGAGGTGTGGACTTATGCCTACAAAATGAATGAGGTCACGCGTATTCCAGTCTCTCTGTTCCGCCACCGTCGCGTTGTTTATCTCACATAGCGTAATGAAGTCCTTTATTTTTCGACGGTTGTCTTGTTTCCTGTCTTTGTCCTCTCGTTCAAACTCGAACAGGGAGCCGAAATCGATTCGAATCATGACGCCAACACCTCTTTTAGAAATTGTCCCGTATGGGACGACTGCACTGAAGCGATTCGGGCCGGCGGCCCCTCCGCGACGACGGTTCCCCCGGCATCACCGGCATCCGGCCCCAGATCGATGACCCAGTCTGCACGTTTGATCACATCCAGATTATGTTCAATAACGACAACCGTGTTTCCCCTGTCAACCAGTCTGTCCAGCAGGTTGAGCAGTACCCTTATGTCTTCGAAGTGGAGTCCGGTTGTAGGTTCATCCAGGACATATAACGTTTTGCCGGTATCTACCCGCGAGAGCTCTGTGGCAAGCTTGACGCGCTGGGCCTCTCCGCCCGAAAGAGATGTGGCGGGTTGACCGAGGCGGATGTAGCCGAGTCCCACTTCCTGGAGTGTCCGGAGTTTTCGTTCCAACTGAGGGATATCCCTGAAGAGGACAAGGCTTCTATCCACAGTCGTATCGAGAATGTCTGCGATGGAATTTCCCTTATAGCGGATTTCCAGCGTCTCGCGGTTGTAGCGCTTGCCGTTGCAAGCCTCGCAGGTTACATAGACATCCGGCATGAAGTGCATTTCCACCCGCTTGACCCCCTCTCCTTCACAGACTTCACACCTGCCTCCCTTTACATTAAAGCTGAACCGCCTCGAGGTATAGCCCCGAACTTTGGCTTCCGGCAGTTGGGCAAAGAGCTCGCGAACCGCCGTGAACAGGGTCGTGTATGTGGCCGGATTCGACCTCGGCGTCCGGCCGATGGCCGACTGATCGATGCGAATAATTTTGTCAATTTCATCCAGTCCCTCCACGCCATCGTTGTCGAGCGGCTGTTCTGTCGCACCGTGAAGTTTCCCGGCTATGATGGGAACCAGCGTTCGGTTGATCAACGTGCTCTTTCCCGACCCTGAGACTCCCGTCACGCAGACGAAGGTGCCCAGAGGCAGGGAGAGGTCAACAGACTTCAGGTTGTGTCCGCGGGCGCCTTTGAGCTTCAGCATTCCTTTGGGGTGATGATTCTCTGCGGGGAGTCGCAGGGCCTTGCGCCCCGAGAGGTACTGAGCCGTGAGCGAGGCCTCCTCTGCCGCGACGACCGACGGCGTGCCCTGGGCTACGATTCGGCCTCCCGCTTCGCCAGCTCCGGGCCCAAGATCGATCAGATAGTCGGCCGCACGAATCATGTCACGGTCGTGCTCTATCACCAGGACCGTATTCCCGAGGTCTCGAAGCTGGCAGAGTGTATCGATCAGACAGCGGTTGTCGCGCGGATGCAGACCGACGCTTGGTTCGTCCAGTACGTAGACGAGACCCGAGAGCCTGGAGCCGATCTGAGTGGCCAGGCGAATCCTCTGTGCCTCGCCCCCGGACAGCGTAGAAACCGCACGGTCGAGCGTGAGGTAGCCCACACCCACATCCAGGAGGAACCCGAGCCGGTCTTGAATCTCTCTCAGGATCGGGCCGATGACCTGTTGGGGCGCCTCATCGAGGTTCAACGCGCTGAAATAGGTGTGGGCCTGCGAGATCGTCAAGGCGACGAGTTCTCCTATGTTGCGGTCCCCGATTCTGACCGCGAGCGCCTCGCGTCGGAGTCTCGCTCCGGAGCAGGCTGGACAAACTGCGGTCTGGGAGAAACGGTCACTCTTTTCCCCGGAACGCTTCCGGAGGGCCGGGATCACCCCTTGAAACTCCGGTTGGTCGGGTCCACTTCCCCAGAGGATGATGTGCTGCGCCTCCTTCGGGATCGACCGAAAGGGTGCTGAAGGATCGAACTTGTAGTGCGCGGCGAGGTCCTGGAGTTTTCGAGTCAGTCTCCTGCTCCCGGAGACGCCCCAAGGGGCGATCGCACCTTCCAGGATCGAGCGATCCTGATCCGGGACAATCTTCTCCGGGTCCAGATCGGTATGTGTCCCCAGTCCCTTGCACGTCGGGCACGCCCCTTGAGGACTGTTGAACGAGAAGAGCCGAGGCTCAAGCTCCTCAAACCCGGTATCGCAGTTTGTGCATTCGAATTTGTTGGAGAAGAAATGCTGCTCGCGTTCGATCACATCGACGATGAGGCCGCCGCCTGAGAGGGCCAGGGCTGTCTCCAATGAGTCGGCAAGTCTTCCCGCGATCTCCGGACCGGATACAAGGCGGTCCACAACCGCTTCGATACTGGTCTGAACGGAGCGATCGATCGGGATCTTGTCGTCAATTGAGAAAATTTCACCGTTCACTCGGACACGAACGTAACCCTCCTTTCGAAGACGATCCAGAATCTTCCCGGGATGAAGCTTGGCCTCCCCCTGAACCGGGGCCAGAATCTGGACCCGCAGACCTTTCTCCATGGCCAACACAAAATCTACGACTTGTTCGACGGTATGTCGGGTAATGGCTCGCCCACAGAGCGTACAGAAGGGTTTCCCCACTTTAGCAAAGAGTAGACGAAGGAAGTCATAGATCTCGGTCAACGTGGCGACGGTCGATCGAAAGTTTCGGTTCGCCTTCAGCTGTTCTATGGCCACTGCCGGCGAAAGGCCGTCGATATATTCGACATCCGGCTTCTCTATGGGGTTCAGGAATTGGCGGGCAGACGTGGAAAGAGACTCTACGTATCGACGGTGGGATTCCGCATAGATGGTGTCAAAGACGAGGGAGGATTTTCCCGAACCCGAAGGACCACTTACGACAACCAGGCTGTTTCTGGGGATATCGACATCGATCCCCTTCAAATTGTGCTGCCTGGCCCCTCGTACGAGGATGTAGTCTTTGTTCGCGGGTCTCATGGAGGAATGCGCGAGTTCTGGGGGATTGGAGGAATGGAGTATCGGAGTAGTGTGAACCCATGGCTAATCTACTGGATTTTCCGAATACTCCAACACTCCAGTGCTGAAGTACTCCAGAATCGGCGTAAAGACACACAATAGATGGGCTGTCAACGGCACTCGAAGGATAAAAAAGGCCTCGATCGAAATCGAGGCCCTGAGACCTGGTGCGGTAGAGAGGACTCGAACCCCCAACCCTCTGGTCCGAAGCCAGATGCTCTATCCGATTGAGCTACTACCGCACTCTCGACGCAAAATATACGGTTTGGAAAGCGGGGCGGCAAGACGGAATCCGCTTGGAAGCGATTCAGAAAGACGGGCACGGTTGTCGCCTGAAAAACTCTTGACACGACAAAGACAATTACGTTAGAATCTCTTCAGAGGATTGACCTCGAACACTGGGGAAAACTTTTGGGTACACGCTCGAAAGAACTGTTTTACCAGGCACAGATTTGGATACCGGGCGGCGTCAACAGCCCCGCGCGTGCGTTCGGGCCTGTCGGGGGCGATCCGCTTTTCATAAAGCGGGGTGAGGGCGCCAGGATCTATGACGCTGACGGCGACGCGTTCATAGATTTTGTTGCATCCTGGGGGCCGCTTATCCTGGGTCATGCCCATCCTGAAGTGGTGGAGGCCGTCAAACGGGCCTGCGAACAGGGCACCAGCTTCGGGGCGCCGACCGAAGCGGAGATCAGACTCGCAAAACTGGTGACAGAGATGGTCCCCGGTGTAGAGATGGTCCGGATGGTCAATTCGGGGACAGAGGCGACGATGTCGGCCGTACGACTCGCCCGGGGCTATACCGAACGGCAGAAGATCGTCAAATTCACCGGATGCTGGCACGGTCACGCAGACAGCTTTCTGATTCAGGCAGGCTCGTCTGCGTTGACCCTCGGGGCGCCGGACAGTCCGGGCGTAACCGAAGGCACGGCCCGGGATACCCTGACCGCACGATTTAACGATCTCGAGGGCGTAGAGAGAATCGTATCAGAGAACCGGGACCAGATCGCCGCCATCATCGTGGAGCCTGTCGCCGGAAACATGGGCGTGATCCCTCCCTCCGAGGGCTTTTTGAATGGCTTGAGGCAATTGACGAACGACCTTGGCATCCTGCTGATTTTCGATGAGGTTATCACCGGGTTCCGGATCCATCCCGGAGGGGCACAGGGCCTCTACGGCATTACGCCGGACCTGACGACGCTGGGTAAGATCATCGGTGGAGGACTTCCCGTTGGGGCATTCGGGGGCAAGAAAAAAATCATGGGACAGATCAGCCCTTTGGGTAAGAAGGTCACACAGGCCGGGACGCTGTCCGGAAACCCCCTCGCTATGACCGCCGGCTACGAGACATTGAAGCGGCTGAATGAGCCGGGCGTATATGAGACCCTCGAAGCCAGGTCTGAACGGCTGGAGGCTGGATTCAGAAAAAACCTGAAATCGCTTGGAATGAATCTCCAGCTGAACCGGGTGGGATCGATGATGACCCTGTTCTTTACAGACGAACCCGTTGTGGATTTCGACTCCGCGAATCGATGCGATCAAGGAATGTTTGCGCGCTACTTTCGGTCCATGCTGGGCCGGGGGATTTACCTGGCACCCTCTCAGTTCGAAGCCGCATTCATTGGTCTGGCACATTCAGATTCGGATATCGATGAGGCCATCAGAGCGAATTATGAATCGCTCCGGGCGTGTACGTAAATTTGTCCGATGCACTGACGGGTGCCGGCACAGGGTTCTGGAGAAATCTGATGTTGCCCGACGAACGATTGCGAATCGTCATCATCAGTATGTTGGTCTCCGTGTGGAGCGGATGTGGCAGCGAAGAACGGTCCGCACCTCCCCTCGAGGAGACCGAACCCCAGGTCGAAGAGGTGGAAGCCGAGTCACTTGCGACGGGAGTCCTCGAAGGGACTCAGGAAGAAGCGTCGAAGCCAGGGTTGAGGGGGTCTCGCGAGCAAGAACCTGCAGGGTCTTCCAAACCAGGCACGGAGGAGTCGCAGAGATCAGGGCGAATCTCATTCTCGGCGCACGGGCGCTACCTCATCCAGGTTGCGGCCTACCAGGACCGGGCCCGGGCCGATAGGCTCGCGGGAGACCTCCGTCTGATGGGGTATCCCTCAGGCGTGGTTCCCGGCGAGGGCATTTACCGCGTGAGGATCGGGTTCTTCGAGAAGGTGTCGGAGGCCGAGTCCCTGGGAGAGCGCCTAAAGAAAGAGCTGGGGCTGAGCTTCTGGGTGGACAAACGATAGTCCTATTCAAGTTCTAATCACTATACAGTAAGCATGTCTAATAATATACCCCAAGAAAAGTCAATCGGGTGAAATTACTTGACTCGCCTGTCTCTTTCTGGTATATTGCATGATTGCGGAAATAGAAATCTAAGTTTAAAGGCTCTTTGACAACCGAATAGCGTGCACGAGTCAAGTGACTGGTATTTCTATAGGTGTAAGTTGGATCAAAAGTGAGAATACATGCCCTGTATGGGCTTGATATTATTCCACGGAGAGTTTGATCCTGGCTCAGAACTAACGCTGGTGGCGTGTCTTAGTCATGCAAGTCGAACGCGAAAGTACCCTTCGGGGTGCCAGTAGAGTGGCGAACGGGTGAGTAACACGTGGGTAACCTGCCTCTGAGTGGGGGACAACCCCTCTAACGAGGGGCTAATACCGCATAAGGCAGCGCCTCTTAATGGAGGTGCTATGAAAGGTAGCCTCTGCTTGCAAGCTGCCGCTTGGAGAGGGGCCCGCGGTCCATTAGCTTGTTGGTGAGGTAATGGCTCACCAAGGCAACGATGGATAGCCGGCCTGAGAGGGTGATCGGCCACACTGGAACTGAGACAAGGTCCAGTCCCCTACGGGGGCCAGCAGTCTAGAAATTTGGGCAATGGGCGAAAGCCTGACCCAGCGACGCCACGTGGAGGATGAAGCCCCTAGGGGTGTAAACTCCTGTCAGGGGGGAAGAAAGCGATGGGGGTAATACCCTCGTCGTCTGACGGTACCTCCAGAGGAAGCTCCGGCTAACTCTGTGCCAGCAGCCGCGGTAATACAGAGGGAGCAAGCGTTGTTCGGATTTACTGGGCGTAAAGGGCGCGTAGGCGGGTAGATTAGTCGAGCGTGAAAACTGTTGGCTCAACCAACAGATTGCGTTCGAAACTGTCTGTCTTGAGTCCAGGAGAGGAGAGCGGAATCGACAGTGTAGCGGTGAAATGCGTAGATATTGTCGAGAACACCGGTGGCGAAGGCGGCTCTCTGGCCTGGTACTGACGCTGAGGCGCGAAAGCTAGGGGAGCAAACAGGATTAGATACCCTGGTAGTCCTAGCCGTAAACGATGGGCACTAGGTGTTGGAGGTATTGACCCCTTCAGTGCCGCAGCTAACGCATTAAGTGCCCCGCCTGGGGAGTACGGTCGCAAGGCTGAAACTCAAAGGAATTGACGGGGACCCGCACAAGCGGTGGAGCATGTGGCTCAATTCGATGCAACGCGAAGAACCTTACCCGGGCTTGACATATACTTGGAATCCCTAGAAATAGGGCCCCTCCCTTTGGGAGCTTGTATACAGGTGCTGCATGGCTGTCGTCAGCTCGTGTCGTGAGATGTTGGGTTCAGTCCCGCAACGAGCGCAACCCCTACCCCTAGTTGCCAGCACGTCAAGGTGGGAACTCTAGGGGGACTGCCTGTGTTAAGCAGGAGGAAGGTGGGGATGACGTCAAGTCCTCATGGCCCTTACGCTCGGGGCTGCACACGTGCTACAATGGCCGGTACAAAGGGTCGCGATACCGCGAGGTGGAGCCAATCCCAAAAAACCGGTCTCAGTTCGGATTGCAGTCTGCAACTCGACTGCATGAAGGTGGAATCGCTAGTAATCGTGGATCAGCATGCCACGGTGAATACGTTCCCGGGTCTTGTACACACCGCCCGTCAAGCGATGAAAGTCGGTAATACCCGAAGTCGGTCACCTAACCCGCAAGGGAAGGAGCTGCCGAAGGTAAGACCGGTAATTGGCGCTAAGTCGTAACAAGGTAGCCGTATCGGAAGGTGCGGCTGGATCACCTCCTTTCTAAGGAGACATGGCTTGGGGTCTTCGGACGCCCGGGCCTACTCCAGGTCAATTGCCAGTCATGCTCGTGCGCGCTATTCGATTGTTTAGGATTCTCGGGCCTATAGCTCAGACGGTTAGAGCGCACGCCTGATAAGCGTGAGGTCAGTGGTTCAATTCCACTTAGGCCCACCAAGAAACTGACCTTGGTAAATCCTTACTGGAATTGCCGCTGGGGATATAGCTCAGCTGGGAGAGCGCGGCCCTTGCAAGGCCGAGGTCACCGGTTCGAGTCCGGTTATCTCCACCAGTTTTGCTATTTCGATCAAAACTCAGCATAATTTATAAGTAATATTTCGGGGCGGCGTTCCGCCCCAATTGTTCTTTGACAATTGAATATTGGAAGTCGGGTATCTGTTGTAACGCCGAACTCGCGACAGTACTTTTAGCAGAGCACGTCAGTGATCTGCTGGAAGACTGATTTTTGGACAAGCTACTAAGGGCATATAGTGGATGCCTTGGCACAGAGAAGCGATGAAGGACGTGGTAAGCTGCGATAAGCCCCGGGTAGGTGCAAACAACCGTTGAACCGGGGATCTCCGAATGGGGCAACCCGATACAGGTAATGCTGTATCATCCTCGAGTGAACACATAGCTCGAGCGAAGCGAACGGGGCGAACTGAAACATCTAAGTAACCCCAGGAAAAGAAAACAATTAGTGATTTCCTCAGTAGCGGCGAGCGAACGGGAAAGAGCCCAAACCGGTCCGTATGTTAAAGCCTGCTTGCGTTGTACGGCCGGGGTTGTGGGATGGAATCGGACGGAGAGGCAGCTCCGTCGGGGAGTTAGAAATCCGCATTGTAGCCGAACAGCTCTGGAACGACTGGCCAAAGAGGGTGAAAGCCCCGTAGACGAAATGATGCGGACTCCCTGGATTCTGTTCCCAAGTACCGCGGGACACGTGAAATCCTGTGGGAATCCGGGAGGACCACCTCCCAAGGCTAAATATTCCTCTGTGACCGATAGTGAACTAGTACCGTGAGGGAAAGGTGAAAAGTACTCCTTTTAGGAGAGTGAAATAGTACCTGAAACTGTATGCCTGCAAGCGGTCGGAGGGCAATCCATTCCTTCGGGAATGAGGCGCCTGACGGCGTGCCTTTTGCATAATGAGCCGGTGAGTTACTCCTACGTTGCAAGGTTAACCCACTATGTGGGGGAGCCGTAGCGAAAGCGAGTCTTAATAGGGCGACTGAGTAGCGTGGGGTAGACCCGAAGCCAGGTGATCTATCCATGGCCAGGATGAAGCGCGACTAATCTCGCGTGGAGGTCCGAACCCACCAATGTTGAAAAATTGGGGGATGAGCTGTGGATAGGGGTGAAAGGCCAATCAAACCTGGAGATAGCTGGTTCTCCCCGAAATAGTTTTAGGACTAGCCTCCTGTTATAGAGTGGCGGAGGTAGAGCACTGGATAGGTTAGGGGCCTCACAAGGTTACCAATCCTAACCAAACTCCGAATGCCGTTTACTCGTTGCAGGGGAGTCAGCCTGCGGGGGATAAGCTCCGTAAGCGAGAGGGAAACAACCCAGACCGCCAGCTAAGGTCCCTAAGTATGAGCTAAGTGAGAAAGGATGTGGAAACGCTGAGACAGCCAGGATGTTGGCTTAGAAGCAGCCATTCATTTAAAGAGTGCGTAACAGCTCACTGGTCAAGTGGTTCTGCGCCGATAATGATCGGGACTCAAGCTCATCACCGAAGCTGCGGGTTTCAGCCTTTAGGCTGGAGCGGTAGGGGAGCATTCCATTATAGGTTGAAGGTGGACCGTAAGGTCTGCTGGACGAAGTGGAAGAGACTATGCCGGCATGAGTAGCGATAAAACAGGTGAGAATCCTGTTCACCGAAAGTCTAAGGTTTCCTGGGGAAGGTTCGTCCGCCCAGGGTTAGTCGGGTTCTAAGCCGAGGCCGAAAGGCGTAGGCGATGAAAAACAGGTTAAAATTCCTGTACCACCTTAGAGGCATTTGAGCTATGGGGTGACGCAGAAGTGGCGACCAGCCCGCGACTGGAAATGCGGGTCTAAGCCTGTAGGGGGATTGCTCAGGCAAATCCGAGCGGTCTTAACCCCGAGGGGTTATGGGGAAACGAGCCTTCGGGCAAGCCAACTGGTCTTAATCACGCTGCCAAGAAAAACCTCTATGCAAGTCTCTCGGGTGTCCGTACCGCAAACCGACACAGGTAGACGGGGAGAGAATCCCAAGGTGCGCGAGAGAACCCTCGTTAAGGAACTAGGCAAATTGGCTCCGTAACTTCGGGAGAAGGAGCGCCTCCAATTAGGTGATCAGGCTTGCCCTGTGAGCCGAAGGAGGTCGCAGTGAAAAGGCCTGGGCGACTGTTTACTAAAAACACAGGTCTCTGCTAAGTCGTAAGACGACGTATAGGGACTGACACCTGCCCGGTGCTGGTCTGTTAAGAGGAAGGGTTAGCCGTAAGGCGAAGCTCTGAATCGAAGCACCAGTAAACGGCGGCCGTAACTATAACGGTCCTAAGGTAGCGAAATTCCTTGTCGGATAAATACCGACCTGCACGAATGGTGTAACGGCTTGGGCGCTGTCTCAACGAGGGACTCGGCGAAATTGTAGTTCCGGTGAAGATGCCGGATACCCGCGGCGGGACGGAAAGACCCCGTGAACCTTTACTCCAGTCTGGCACTGGATTTCGGCACAGTATGTGTAGGATAGGTGGGAGGCAATGAAGTGGGGGCGCCAGCTCTCATGGAGCCAACCTTGAAATACCACCCTTACTTTGGTGGAATTCTAACTCAGGCCCTTGAATCAGGGTCGGGAACACTGCCAGGCGGGAAGTTTGGCTGGGGCGGTCGCCTCCTAAAGAGTAACGGAGGCGCCCAAAGGTTCCCTCAGCGCGGTCGGTAATCGCGCATAGAGCGTAAAGGTATAAGGGAGCTTAACTGCGAGACACACAGGTCGAGCAGGTGCGAAAGCAGGGCTTAGTGATCCGACGGTGGCAAGTGGAAGCGCCGAAGCTCAACGGATAAAAGGTACTCCGGGGATAACAGGCTCGTCCTCCCCAAGCGTCCACAGCGACGGGAGGGCTCGGCACCTCGATGTCGGCTCATCACATCCTGGGGCTGTACAAGGTCCCAAGGGTTTGGCTGTCCGCCAATTAAAGTGGTACGCGAGCTGGGTTTAGAACGTCGTGAGACAGTTCGGTCCCTATCTGCCGTGGGCGTAGGATATTTGAGGAGATCTGTCCCTAGTACGAGAGGACCGGGATGGACGAACCTCTAGTGTACCAGTTGTCTCGCCAGAGGCATCGCTGGGTAGCTATGTTCGGAAGGGATAAGCGCTGAAAGCATCTAAGTGCGAAGCCCACTCCAAGATAAGATATCCCGTGGGGTTACCCACCTGAAGGCTCCTTGTAGACTACGAGGTCGATAGGTCGCAGGTGTAAGCACAGTAATGTGTTCAGCCGAGCGATACTAATCAGCCGTGCGGCTTGTCCATTTTCTCAGTTTTTCAGCAGATCGCTAACGTGCTTTGCAATAGACATCCGATATTCAACCTAATTTTCCGGTAGCTATAGCGGAGGGGAAACACCTCTTCCCATTCCGAACAGAGCAGTTAAGCCCTCCTGCGCCGATGGTACTGCTTGGGAGACCTTGTGGGAGAGTAGGTCGCCGCCGGGATTATTGAAGAAGGCCTGAATTTCTCGCGAAATTCAGGCCTTTCTTTTGCCTCGGAGAGAATAAATCAGTCCTTGACAGGTCTAGGCGATCATATTTACTTGCTTCGTTTGCAGGCATTTCCTTAATCGACCGCGGCCGAGACACCCTGGAGGGCAGGGCGTGAATACATACGATACCGACAGCATCCGAAATGTCGCGTTGGCGGGCCATAGCAGCACCGGAAAGACTTCTCTTGCCGAGGCCATGTTATACACTGCCGGAGAAACCAATCGCCTTGGAACCATAACGGACGGTACGACCAAATCCGACCACACGGAAGCGGAGATCGATCGCCAAATCTCTATCAGCACGTCGGTGCTGCACTGTGCTTGGAACGACACAAAGATCAACATCCTGGATACTCCCGGGTATCCCGATTTCGTCGGTGATGCGAAGGCGGGCCTCTGGGCTGTCGATGCCGCGCTGATCCTGATAAATGCCGCCAGCGGTGTAGAAGTGGGGACGGACAAAGCGTGGGCATTCTGCAGGGAGTACGGCAGACCCGTCGTCTTCTTCATCAACCATGTGGGCAAGGAGTTCGCTAATTTCGAAAAGGTTCTGGGGGAAATGCAGGAGCACTTCGGCCGGGGCATTGTGCCTTTTCATCTGCCCGCCAATCCGGGCGCAGGATTCAATCAAATTATGGATGGTCAGGAGCGGCGGTTGCTGACGTATCAGTTGGGTGGGAAGGGGAAGGCAGAGGAAGGGGATGTGCCCGCAGAGCTGGAAAGCCAGGCTGGGGAGGTGCAGGAGCGGATTATCGAAGCTGCCGCGGAAAGTGAGGATGCGCTAACTGAAAAGTATCTTGAAGAAGGCGGCCTCAGCGAAGAGGAGGTCTCGCGCGGGATCAAGATCGGGATCGCAAATCGAACCCTCTTTCCTGTGTTGTGCGGCGACGCCTCCGGAAATATTGGGGCGGATCGTCTTTTGGATTTCCTGGTTGCCAAAGCACCCGCGCCTCTAGAAGTGCCTCCGCGAAAAGCACACAAGCCTGATTCCGAGGAGACGATTGAATTGGCTCCCAAGGCTGAAGCACCGATGGCGGCCATCGTCTTCAAGACTATTTCTGAGAGTGTGGGCGACCTCTCTTTTGTCAGGGTTGTTTCAGGGACTTTAGAGGCGGGTGGGGATGCGTTTAATGCGAACCTTAAGGAGAACGAGCGCATCGGCCAGGTGTACTTGCTAAATGGCAAAGATAAAGAGGAAGTCGAAGCCCTGTCCCCTGGAGATATTGGTGCGCTCGTGAAGTTGAAGAATACTCATACACGGGACACGCTCTGCGCCAAGAATGCTCCTGCCATCGTCAGTCCATACGAACTTCCCCACCCGCTGATACGAATTTGTATGCAACCCAAGTCGCGGGGTGACGAGGATAAGATCAGTACCGGTTTGCAGCGGATTCACGAGGAAGATCCGTGCTTCCTCGCAGGTTATGATCCGGAACTGCGCCAGATTATCGTGGAAGGTCAAGGTGAACTTCATCTGGACGTCGTAATTCAAAAACTGAAGGGAAACTTTGGGGTGGATGTTGAGGTGATCGAGCCGAAGATCCCTTATCGAGAGACGATTACCGGAAATGCGGAGGGCCACCACAGGCACAAGAAACAGACCGGGGGCCGGGGGCAGTTCGGCGAAGTTTACGTGCGGGTGGCCTCCAGGGGCCGCGGGGAGGGGTATGAGTTTGAAGACAAGGTCGTCGGGGGCTCGATCCCAAGCAAGTATATCCCAGCGGTCGAGAAAGGTGTCGTGGAGGCGATGGAGCGCGGCGTCCTTGCGGGCTACCAGGTTGTAGATACTCAGGTGACTGTGTATGACGGCTCGTTTCATAACGTCGACTCTTCAGACATGGCATTCAAAATTGCCGGGTCTCAGGCTTTTCAAAAGGCCTTTATGGACTCGAACCCGATCCTTTTGGAGCCGATTTATGAATTGGAGGCCACAGTAACGGAGAAGTACGTAGGTGATGTGATGGGCGACCTGAGCTCTCGTCGGGGGCGGATTCAGGGGATTGACACGGAGGGAAGTTTCCAGCTTATTCGCGCGGAGGTACCTCTGGCCGAACTCTACAAGTATTCGACATCTCTCCGATCCATGACCCAGGGCACGGGCGACTATACGATGTCATTCTCTCGCTTTGAACCCGTACCGGCGGAGGTTACGCAGAAGATCGTTGCGGCTTCCAAGGAGGAAAAGGAGGCCGTGGAGGTATAACCCCTGTTCTTTCTTGACAGGGCGATGTCCTCCGAGTGAGGGCATCGCCTTTTTTTTGAATCTTGACCGTGGACGACGGACGACAGACCAGTTAGGAAGTGACGAATCGCCCGATCATCCCACGGTCTGCAGTCCGTTGTCTCGACCGACACTCAGGGGGTAGGTTGGCCAAACGCAGCGACAGCAGCAGATTCGTAGGGAGAGGAGGAGAGAAGCTCGAGGGGGCGCTCGAAGCGTTTCAAGTCGACGTCTCTCAGAAGGTAGCTGCCGATCTTGGCGCGCACATCGGTGGGTTTACGGATTGCCTGCTTCAGCGCGGGGCGGCTCGCGTCTATTCAGCCGATACCGCTTACGGCGTCCTGGATTGGAAGTTGCGACAAGACCCCAGAGTAGTGGTGATTGAGCGAAGGAATGCCCTGCATCTGGAGCTTCCTGAACCGGTAGACCTCGTGGTAATAGATTTGGGGTGGACGCCGCTGAACCTGATCGTTCCTCGGGCCTTGCATATGGTTGGAAGGTGTGGAAAGGTCGTGTCTCTTCTGAAACCTCAATACGAGGCGGAGGAATCTGAGCGGGAAGGCGGCGTGGTTCGACCGGAATTCCTCGAAAAAGTCGTAAACAGAGTGATCCATCAACTGGAAAGATCGAGCTGCAGGGTGCTGGACCGAGCCGAGTCAAAGCTGCCCGGCGCGGGGGGCAACAGAGAGTTTTTCCTGTCGATCGGCAGGGGCGCGCAGCAGGTCGGTTAGCAAGCCCTTGATTTTTTTGATGGTAAGTAGTATCTTCTTAAATAACAAGCGTTGACGGCATTATTTCCATTGGTTTGGACCGCGAACAAAGGGGCCTGAAGTTCGATGTCAGGACACTCGAAGTGGGCTAATATAAAGCACAAGAAAAGCAGAAACGATGCAGCGCGGGGGAAGTTGTTCACCAAATTGATCCGCGAGATTACAGTGGCCGCTCGCGAAAGCGGGGGTGATGAGGCGAGTAACCCGCGCCTTCGCGGAGCCGTCTTGAGCGCCAAGGCGGAAAACATGCCCGCGGCCAACATCGAGCGTGCGATTAAGAAGGGGATAGGAGACCTACCGGGCGAAACGTATGAAGGGGCAATCTACGAAGGATACGGCCCGGGTGGCGTGGCCCTGTTTGTGGAAGTCCTGACGGACAACAGGAATCGGACGGTTTCGGAGATACGCCACATCTTGACCAAATACAACGGTAGTATGGCAGAAAGTGGGGCTGTCGCCTGGATATTCGAGCAAAAGGGCCTGATCGTCGTGTCGAAGGATCGGGCTGATGAAGATGAGCTGATGACCGTCGTTCTTGAGGCAGGTGCAGACGACATCGTCGAGGACGAGACCCTATACGAAATCTATGCTCCGCTTCAGTCGTTCGAGCACGTTCGGAAAGCTCTGGAGACAGGGGAGATTCCCTACGAGCGCTCGGAGCTGACGCGTATTCCTCAAAACAACGTCCCCGTGGAGGGCAAGACGGCCAAGCAGCTGATTACGCTCCTCGAGATGCTGGAAGACCAGGACGATGTTCAGAGAGTCTACGCGAATTTCGAGATGGAAGATCAGGAGTTAGCGGCATTGACCTCGTAGCTGAACTCTCTCTGACCGACCCTCCCCCTCTACGCTCCTCATTTTGACGCACTTCCCCTTTCTCACACTACTAGGGTAGCGTTTGTGATTGTCCTGGGTATCGATCCCGGCAGTGCCGTCACCGGTATAGGCGTGGTGGAGCACCGAGATAGAGAGATCCGGCTCGTTTCGTGTAAACCGCTCCGTCCGAATGCAAGACTTCCGTTCGAGAAACGTCTGTTGGAAATTTACGACGGCCTCCTGGAGGCGATCGAAGACATCAAGCCGGATGAGGTGGCTCTGGAAGCGGTTTTTTTCGGTCGGAACGCCCAGACTGTGATGAAGATGTGCCACGCGAGGGGTGCCATCATGCTTTCCCTTGCCAAATCGCATTTGCCGATCTTTGAGTATTCCCCAAGAGAAGTCAAGAAGGGCGTGGTCGGGAGGGGCGGGGCCACGAAAGAGCAGGTAGAGTTCATGGTTCGGCGGATGTTGAACCTTGAGGAAAAGCCGGTCACACACGATGTAACGGATGCGTTGGCCCTGGCCCTTCATCATCTGAATCAACGGTCCGGCCACGAAATCCCACGGAGTCGTCGAAGCGGCTCTTCGATTTCACGCAGTTCGCACTCAGCACAGGGGAGCCTGGCGCGACGATGATCTCCTATTTGCTCGGAAAGCTGGGAGAAAAGGGGCCAACCCACATGGTCGTCGAGGTCGGCGGCATAGGTCTGACCGTGCGGATTCCTCTGTCGAGCTACGATCCGGATTTGAAAGTCGGGACGATGGTAAAGATCTTGACGCATCTCCACGTCCGAGAGGACGCGCTGATGCTCTATGGATTTTCCACTCAGGCCGAGCGATCTCTTTTCCAAATACTGATCACAGTCTCAGGCATTGGTCCTCCGATGGCGTTGAACATCCTTTCCGGAGTGCCGGTGGAGAGGTTTGAACGACTGATCGCCTCTGAAGACGCAAATGGGCTGACGAGCATCAAAGGAATCGGCCCAAAGCTGGCACGGAGGCTCATGGTTGAGCTAAAAGATAGAGTTTCGCAGCCCCTGCTGGAGACGCCCGACCAACTCGAGGAGGCCATGGCCGCATTGGTCGGTCTTGGAGCCAGTCCTCTACAGGCGCGCCGGGCTGTGCAAGACGTCATTCAGGCCGATGTGGACGGCGCTGGTGTTGAAGAGGTTATTCGACGAGCCCTGAAGCGCATCTGATCCAAAGAGCCCTCGCGATGGTTGAGCGCATCACCGATCCGAAGATCAGCCAAGAAGACGAGTTCGAAGCCGAAGAGAGGCTGCGTCCTGCCCGTTTCGACCAGATGTTCGGTCAAGAAAAGGTCAAGGAAAAGCTTCGGATTGCCGTTGATGCGTCCCTGCAACGGGGTGAGGCCATGGACCACACGCTGCTTTATGGGCCGCCCGGACTTGGGAAGACAACGCTTGCACACGTGATCGCGCGTGAACTGGACGTGCAGGTCTCCGTGACATCCGGCCCCGTCCTGGAACGTGCTGCCGATCTTGCGGGGATCCTGACCAACCTCGGTGAGAGCGATGTCCTGTTCATAGATGAGATCCACCGGATGAACCGGATCGTTGAAGAACATCTCTATTCAGCGATGGAAGACTTCAGTCTGGACATTATGATCGACAGCGGTCCGAACGCACGCTCGTATCGGATTCCATTGGAGAAGTTCACTCTTGTCGGCGCCACGACTCGATTCGGTCTGTTGACTGCGCCGCTGCGGTCCCGGTTCGGGATCATCGAACGGGTTGACTTTTATTCAGGAGAGGAACTGGGAGAGATTGTCAAGCGTTCGGCGCGAATTCTGAATATCGAGATTGAGCCGGAAGGTGCGGCAGAGATCGCGAAGCGCGCACGTTTCACGGCTAGGGTGGCCATTCGATTGCTGGCCAGAGCGCGGGACTATGCACTGGCCCGTGCGGATGGCGTGATTACCGTGGATGTGGCCGTCAAGGCACTGGACCTGCTGGATATCGATGAAAGTGGGCTGGACGAGATGGACCGCCGTCTCCTTTCCACGATGATCGAGAAGTTCGGCGGGGGACCTGTCGGGCTGAACAACCTCTCGGCAGCGATCGGCGAGGAGATGGACACGATTGAGGAAGTTTACGAGCCGTTCCTGATTCAGGAGGGCTACTTGCTTCGGACATCCCGTGGGCGGCAGGCGACGAAGAAGGCCTATCTGCATCTGGGCCTGGAGATCCCTGAAGCTGATCAACTGCGTTTCCTATAGTCTTTGAGCAATGCGCATCCTTGGAATTGAAACGGCGACCCAGATCTGCAGCGTGGCGATCTCAGATTCCGATCGGATCCTGGCCCATTGCTCCCAAAATCTGGGACCCCTTCACTCGGAGCGATTGCTGGAGTTGACACGACGAGTCCTCGAGGATACGGGGCTCCGTCCCAGGGATCTGGACGGTGTGGCCGTTTCGGTCGGGCCCGGCTCTTTTACCGGTCTGCGGATCGGAATGGGGGCTGCAAAGGGGCTGTGTCTCGGGGCCTCGCTTCCGCTCTTGACGATCTCCACGCTGGAGGGCCTGGCATTCAGAGCACCGGATGTGGGTCTCCCGATATGCAGTATGCTGGATGCTTACAGAGGCGAGGTCTATGTCGGCCTCTACGGCTGGCAGAAGGGCGAACTCACTTGCCTTGTCGAGGATTCTGCCCGCCCGCTTGAGGACGTGCTCAATGATTTTCCCAGACCGGTATTTTGTGCGGGGCCTGGAGCCTTACAATATCGTGGCGAGATAAAACGCGTGTTGGGTCAGGAGGCCCGGTTTGTCCGCGAGCCGTTCGAGGGTCCCGAAGCGGGACCCATCGCGATCCTGGGTGCAGGCCGCCTGAGAGATGGAGACATCTCCGATCTCTCGGGCGCAGAGCCCAACTATTTGATGCGATCGCGAGGCACGCAGGTCTGGGAGGCGTTCTGAATGAATGATCCAATCTCGGAGACGGCCGGGAACGGGCACGAGATGCCTAGCGTCTCCCTTGACCTGGACGAGATGAACGAGGAGCACCTGGACTATGTGCTGGAGATCGAACGCAGGGTCTTTTCGAATCCGTGGCATGGGGAGGATTTTCGGAACGCCATGGCCAGGCCTGGAAGTCTCTGCCTTGTGCCTGTTGTGGATGGGGGCATGGTCGGCTACTCCGTCGGGTTTTTCTCGAAGGATGAGTTCCATCTGGCTGACTTCGCGGTTCATCCCGATCGTCAGAATCGGGGAATGGGTACGCTGTTTTTGAACGTACTGCTGGAGCATATCAAGGAGCGGACAGCCCGCGTCGCCACTCTGGAGGTCCGCGTCTCCAACTTATCGGCGATTTCGCTCTATCGAAAGGCCGGCTTCCAGACGGTTGCGATTCGGAAGGATTATTATAGCAAGCCGAAAGAGGACGCCTTCGTCATGGTCAAGGCCCTTTACGGGGTGCTTTCGGAATGGCTCGCAAATCGTTCACTTTCCAGTGGTTAGAAGCCCAAAAAGGCTTGACAAGATTGGGGTTTCCCGTTATCATTGCGATACGAAATCGGTCTCTGGAAATGGAGCCGTTGGGATCTATCCGTTCCAACGGCTTTTTCGAACGCACAGGTTGAGAGAGGCCATGTTTAGGACACGCGTCGTCGGCCAGAGGCGTGGGGTATCCTTTCTCCAGAATCTCATTCAAAAGGGGAGGACACCTCATAGCCTTCTTCTTTTTGGGCCAACGGGTACGGGCAAGGCTGCAGCCGCGATAGAGATGGGGCGTGCGCTTCATTGTGAGCATGGCGGCGGTCTGGGGGCGTGCGAGTCCTGCAAGGGATGCCGAAAAACGAAGGCCTTGAATCACCCGGATTTTTCGGTTCTGTTTCCGATGCCTGCGCGAAAAGAACTCGATGCGAACCACGCGCTTACCCAGCAGGTGATAGAAGATCCCTACGGGTATCCGCTTCCCGATGAAGGCCATACGATTTCCATTGAACGCATTCGCAGCATTCAAAAGCAGTTCTCATACGGGGCCTACGAAGGAAAGTGGCGAACATCGGTGATATTGCACGCCGATCAGATGCGGCCGGAAGCCGGGAACGCTCTGCTCAAGACGCTTGAGGAACCTCACGATCGCTGCTTGCTGATTCTCACGGCGTCCAATCTCGAAGCACTGCTCCCGACGATCGTTTCTCGGTGCCAGTATCTGAAGTTTTCGCAACTCTCCAGCCAGGAGGTTGAGGCTGCCCTCATCTCACAGGAAGGTGGCGAAGCTGAAACGGCGCGGTTTGTTGCTCGTGCGTGTGGAGGGAGTTTCAGGCGTGCTCGGGAAATGGTCGACGGAGATTTTCAGGAGGCACAGGACCGGTCTTATCGGTTTTTGCACGCTCTGATTTGGGGAGAAGAGTTTCCAACCTACACAGCCCTCGAGAACCTGTCTCGGGATCGACAGGCTGTCTGGCAGGTTCTGGAGGGGGCTGAGCTCTGGCTGCGGGATGTGTTCCTGGTTCTGAACGAGAACCAGGAACAGGTTTCACATTTCAAAAAAGGTGAAGAAATTCGGGAATTATCGAAAGCCTTCGACACCGAAACGATCACGCGAACCTTCGAGATGATCGAGGCCCTGAGGGAGAAGAGCCGGAGACACGTGAATCTGCACCTGGGGCTGGTTTCGCTATGGCGGAGCGTGAGAAGCCACACGGCCAGTTCCGCCTAGGGGTGGTTGCATGGAAAAGTTTTACATCACAACTCCGATCTATTACGTGAATGACGAGCCGCACGTTGGGACTGCCTACCCGACGATTCTCGCAGATGTGCTCGCACGCTACTACCGAGTCGCGGGGTATGACGTGCTTTTTTCGACGGGTACGGATGAACACGGTCAGAAAGTAGACGAGGCCGCAAGGAAGCGCGGGGTGGACCCTCAAGCGCATTGCGATGAAATGGTCTTGCGGTTTCAGTCGCTATGGGAAAAGCTCAACATTTCGAACGACGACTTCATTCGCACGACGGAACCCAGGCACAAGGGCGTTGTGACGGAAATCCTTCAACGCATTTACGATGCCGGGGAAGTCTATGCGGGCAACTATGAGGGTTGGTACTGCATCCCCGACGAGCGCTTCTGGACCGAGAAGGACCTGGTGAACGGCAACTGTCCTGAATGCGGCCGAGAAGTCACGAAGATCTCGGAGAAGAACTATTTTTTCAGGATGAGTGCCTATCAAGAGTGGCTTGTCGACTATATTGAATCGCATCCAAATTTTATTCGTCCAGAGACACGCCGGAACGAAGTCCTGGGATTTTTAAGGAAGCCGCTCTCGGATCTCTGCATTTCTCGGCCGAAGGCAAGGTTGTCCTGGGGTATCCCGCTTCCTTTCGATGAGGATTATGTGTGCTACGTCTGGTTCGACGCCCTCATCAATTACATCACTGTGCCAGGCTATCTGAGCGAAGATGAGGAATTCAGCCGATGGTGGCCTGCCTCCTGCCATCTGATCGGAAAAGATATCGTGACCACGCACTGCGTCTACTGGCCCACGATGCTAAAGGCGATCGGGCTTCCTATTCCAGAAACCATCGTCGCTCACGGCTGGTGGATCTTTGAGCAGGAGAAGATGTCTAAGTCGTTGGGAAACGTGGTTCGGCCTATGGACCTTGTCGACAAATACGGTGTGGATGCCTTCCGGTATTTCCTTGCTCGCGAGATGGTGCTGGGGCTGGATAGCGACTTCAGCGAGGCGGCCTTCGTCCATCGGTTTAATGCAGAACTCGCGAATGACCTGGGCAATCTTCTGAACCGGACCGTCCTGATGACCACCCGCTATCTTGATGGAGAGGTGCCCACCGTCGAGCCCGACGTCCCGCTGCTTGCGCCCCTGAGAGACGCCGCTCTCAGTGCGGTGGACGAGATCGAGCGTTGTCTGAGGGATCTGAACCCCAACGGGATCCTGGACAAGATTTGGGAGCTTGTGAGGTCGGGCAATCGGTTCGCGGAGTCGCAGGCGCCCTGGAATCTGGCGAAGGATCCGGCTGGGCGCCAGGAGCTGGAGGGGACGATCTACGGGCTGTTGGAGACCATGAGATATCTGGCCGTCCTGCTTTACCCTGTCATGCCCGAAAAATCGCACGAGATTTGGAACCAGGCCGGTGTTCAGGGTCGCCTGGAAGATCAACGTCTGTCTGGTCTGAGATGCTGGGGGGGGCTCGAGGCGGGCGGGAAGGTGAAGCCGGCCGGACCGATCTTCCCCCGAATCGAAACAGAATCGGATACAGCGCCGTCGGATTCGACCGAACAAATCGAGAAGGAGCAGACGATGTCGACAGAGCACGACGACTCCGTTTCGTTCAAGGATTTTCAGAAGCTCAAGCTGCGAATCGCCCGGATCAAGGCGGCGGAGAGGGTTGAGGGGGCGGACCGGCTCCTCCGGCTCGAGGTCAGCCTGGGAGATGAAAGCCGTCAGCTCGTTGCCGGCATCGCGCAGCATTACGAGCCGGAGTCTCTGATCGGTCGCCAGATTGTGGTCGTGGCCAACCTTGAGCCTGCCAAGATACGCGGGGTCGAATCAGAGGGCATGCTCCTTGCGGCTACAGAAGAAGGGCACCCGGTCCTGCTTCAGCCCGATTCCGAAGTAACCGATGGCACAGCAGTAAGCTGAGCGGAAACATGCTTGTTGACACGCACGCGCATCTGAATTTCCCTCAATTTTCAGAGGATAGAGAAGAGACGATCGAGCGAGCGCGGCTGGCTGGCGTCACCCTGATCGTGAACATAGGCACCGATGCGGCGGTCAGCCGAGAGGCGGCGATCCTGGCGGAGCAGTTCGCATCTGTTTTCGCTACGGCGGGGTTTCATCCTCACGATGTGGAAAAAGTGGATGAACAGGGATTCAGAGAACTCCCGGCCCTCCTCTCTCACGAGAAGGTTGTTGCCGTCGGGGAGACCGGGCTCGACTTTTTCAGAGACTATTCGCCCAGAGATTTGCAGGAAGATAGTTTTCGCAGGCATATTAGACTGTCCCGAGATACGGGTCTCCCGATGGTCGTGCACAGCCGTGCGGCCGAGGATCGCGTAATGGATGTCCTGGAAGAGGAGGGGGCGGGTGAGGTCGGAGGCGTCCTGCACTGCTTTGGTGGCGATCTCGACCAGGCGAAAAGGGGTATCGATCTGGGCTTTTTTATCGGATTCGGGGGCTCGATCACATATCGGAAGTCAGCGTCTCTTTCGTTGGCATTGAAAGTCAGTTCCGATCGTGTGGTCCTGGAGACCGATGCTCCTTACCTGGCCCCTCAACCCTACCGCGGACAGCGGAACGAGCCGGCGTATGTTCGCACCATCGCCGAATTCCTAGCTGGAGAGATGCACGAACAGGCTGAGGACTTATTTCGGCGGACGACGCAAAACGCGCTTCGGCTTTACGGAATACCCGACGATGCGCTCGATCGATAACGGCACCAGGAGAACAAGGGCCAGGAAGCGCCTCGGGCAGCACTTTCTGAAGGATAGTTCGGCTGCGGTACGCATCGTAGCCTCGGCAGGAATTCATCCGACAGATCTGGTCCTGGAGATCGGGCCCGGGCGAGGCGCGCTGACAGGTTTGCTCCTGGAGCAGGCTTCGTTCGTGGTTGGAATCGAGCTGGACGACGGGCTCTGCGAAGTGCTGCAGCGAAGGTTCGCTGCCTCGGAAAATTTGCTTGTCATCAACCGTGATATATTAGACGTGGATTTCTCTGAGTTGATTCACGCCCAGGGGTTTGATCGCGCCGTTCTCGTGGGCAACCTGCCCTACAACATCACAGGCACGGTTGTTGAAAAGATCCTCGACTCGAGACAGGTATTGAAACGTGCGATCGTGATGCTACAGCGAGAGGTCGCGAAAAGGATCGTGTCACCCCCCAACGTGAAGGACTACGGCATTCTGTCGATCGCGGTCCAGATCAGGACGCGCCCCGAGCGGCTTTTCGACCTGGCTCCAGAATCGTTCGACCCGTCTCCTAAAGTCCATTCGTCAGTCGTGAGCCTCGAATTCCAACAGGAGCCGCCGATCCGGTTGACGGATGAGTCGCTCTTTTTCAAGGTCGTGCGAATGGGGTTCAACCAACGCAGGAAGATGCTGAAAAATACGATCGTAAACCTTGTGGGGGGAGACGCGGAGGTGCTGAACAATCTGCTCCTGGAAGCCGACGTAGATCCACGAGCTCGTCCCGAATCGGTTTCTGTCGAGCATTACGAACGGATTTGTCAAAAGCTTCTCTGCTTGAAACATCGCCAAGATGGAACGGCCGTTGAGGCCTGACACGAAGGGTTTCAACTCGTTTCGTGAGTGAGGACAGCCTATGCCTATTCCGAAGAGTGAAAAGATTTGGTGCAATAATGAGATGGTCGACTGGGCGGACGCGAAAATCCACGTGCTCTCACACGTGGTACACTACGGGTCGAGTGTTTTTGAAGGGCTGAGGTGCTACGACACGAAACAGGGCCCCGCCTGCTTTCGTCTGGGAGACCATATTCGTCGGTTGTTCGATTCGGCCAAGATCTATCGGATGCCGATTCCCTACAGCCAGGAGCAAATCTTTGAGGCCTGCCTGGAGACGATCCGGGTCAATAAACTGGAGGCGTGCTACGTACGTCCGATTGCCTTCCGTGGATACGGGGAGTTGGGCGTAGACCCCACAGCCTGCCCGGTAGATGTCGTGATCGCGGTCTGGAAATGGGGGGCATACCTGGGAGCTGAAGCGCTGGAAAAGGGGGTTTCGGTCCGTTTTTCATCCTGGAGCAGGCTGGCGCCCAATACCATGCCGGCTTTAGCGAAGGCCGGCTCAAACTACATGAATTTTCAGTTGATCAAAATGGAGGCGAAGAGCGACGGATACGTTGAGGGGATCGCCCTGGATACTCAGGGTTATGTGAGTGAGGGGGGTGGGGAGAATATCTTCATGGTACGGAACGGCAAGATCTACACGCCGGATACCGGCTCTTCTATCCTTCCTGGGATTACCCGGCATTCCGTTATCGTGCTCGCACGCGAGCTCGGTTATGAGGTCACGCAGCGGCCGATCCCCCGGGAGTCTCTGTATATCGCCGATGAGGTGTTTTTCACTGGCAGTGCTGCCGAAGTTTCGCCTATCGCCAAAATCGACCAGATCGAGATCGGGGATGGCCAGCGCGGACCGGTCACAAAGGCGCTTCAGGAGGCCTTCTTTGCAATCACCACCGGAGAGGCGGAGGACCGACACGGATGGCTGACCCCAGTATGAGCGGTGGTGTGCAGTGGATCGTGTTATGGCTGGTGAGACGAATCAGATGACAGGTGTTGCCGTCATCGGCGCGGGGAACATGGGATCTGCGCTTGTCGCCGGAATGGTTCAATCTGGACTGCTGCCGCCGGATCGGATCACGGCAGTAGATGTCGTCGAGGATCTGGTGCAGCGGCTCAAAACGGAATTCGGGATAAATTCCAGCGGGGAGGCGGGGACGGTGGTGGGCGGCCACGATGTGATTGTGCTCGCGGTGAAGCCCCAGGTCTGGCAGTCGGTCGTAGAGGCGTTCAGTGCCCTGTTGGCGCCCACGCAGCTCGTTATCTCCATCATGGCCGGCGTGCACACATCGGCGATCGAAGGTGCGTTCACGGCGAAGGTCCCCGTGATCCGGGTCATGCCGAATATCTTGGCACAGGTTCGGGCTGCGATCTCGGCGCTCTGCCGGGGCCGAAACGCGACGGAAGAACATCTGTGTGTGGCTCGGGAAGTCATCGGGTCTGTTGGAGAGACGGTGGAGGTGAGAGAGGAGCAGATGGACGCGGTAACGGGGCTATCCGGGAGCGGTCCGGCTTATGTCTACGAGATGATCGACGCCCTGGCGGAAGGGGGCGTCAAGGCGGGGTTGACGCAAGAGATCGCCCTGAAGCTCGCGATTCAGACCGTGTTCGGGTCTGCGAAGATGGTTTTGGAAAGCGGCAAAGACCCGATCGAGTTGAGGGATCGGGTGACTTCTCCAGGGGGCACGACACTCGCGGGGCTTCAGGCGATGGGACAAGGTGGGTTCCGATCGGCGGTAATCGAAGCTGTTGAGGCAGCCACGCGGCGTTCGAAGGAGTTAGGGGCTTGAGGTGATCGTAATCGTTGACTACGGCATGGGAAACCTTCGGAGTGTGCAGAAGGCCTTCGAACGGGTCGGACACGCTGCGACCGTCACGGACGATCCCAGCTCTGTATCCGATGCGGAGCGGATCGTCTTGCCGGGAGTCGGGGCGTTTGGTGATGCGATGGCCAACCTGGAACGTAGAGGATTGATCGATCCGATATTGAAATCGATTTCCGCAGGGCGCCCGTTCCTGGGGATCTGTTTGGGTCTACAGCTCCTTTTTTCCGAAAGCGAGGAGATGGGAAGGCACCTTGGTTTTGATGTTCTGCCCGGCAAGGTACGCAGGTTTCCCGAGGGTGAGCGGGTCCCACAGATCGGATGGAATCAGATCCACATCCGGAAGCAGAGTCCGATCCTGGAGGGAATACCCTCCGAGTCGTTCTTCTACTTTGTGCATTCCTATTATGTGGATCCCGAGATCGAGGGAGATGTTGTTTCGACGACCGATTACACCAAGGACTATGCCTCTATCGCGGCCAGGGACAACGCCTACGGTATCCAGTTTCACCCGGAGAAGAGCCAGGACCTGGGCCTCCGGCTTTTGAAGAATTTCGCTGAGTTGTCGTGATTCGTCAGGATATATTCTGATGCTGGCCAAGCGGGTCATTCCCTGCCTTGACGTTAAGAACGGACGTAACGTTCGGGGTGTGAAGTTTTCTGCAGACAAGGATGCAGGTGATCCGGTCGAACTTGCCCGCCGCTACGACGCCGAGGGCGCGGACGAGCTGGTCTTCTACGACATCACGGCCTCCGCAGAGAAGCGAGACATCGTCGGGGAGCTGGTTCGACGCGTCTCGGAGGAAGTGTTTATCCCGTTTACCGTCGGGGGAGGCGTGCGAACCCTGGAGGACATCCGGACGATTATCGAGGGTGGAGCCGAAAAGGCCTCGTTGAATTCCGCTGCGGTCGAGAACCCCGAGATCATCACGCAGGGATCCGACTTCTTTGGTTCTCAGGCCATCGTCGGCTCTCTGGACGCGATTCGGCGGGGTGGGGGCGAAGAGGGGCAAGTCAAGTGGGAGGTCGTGATCAACGGCGGGCGCACGCCAACCGGGCGTGACGTGCTGGAATGGGCGGAGGAGCTCGTGGATCTAGGTGCGGGAGAGCTGGTATTGAACAGCATCGATGCGGACGGGACCAAGGATGGCTACGATGTCGAGCTGACTCGAACCGTAGCCGAGCGGGTGGACGTACCGATTGTGGCCTCTGGGGGATGCGGTGGTCCGGAGCACATGGTCGATGTTCTCGATCAGGGAAAGGCGAGCGCCGCACTGGCAGCTTCCATTTTTCATTTCCGACAGTATTCGATTCCGGATGTAAAGCGCTATCTCGCTGACCGAGGCGTTCTGGTTCGCACGAAGGTGGTTTTGGACGCGGGAGGTCCCGGATGATCATTACGATGAAGAAGGGCGCTTCTTCGACGGAGGTCGAACACGTGATCGAGCGGGTCGAGGCGCTGGGCTTCGAGCCGCATCCGATCTACGGAGTGGAGCGAACCGTCGTTGCCGCAGTAGGAGATGAGCGAGGGAAGTATCAGCTCGAGACGCTGGGATCGGCGCCAGGTGTTGAGAAGGTGACTCCGATACTGCAGTCCTACAAGCTGGTGGGCTCGGAGGTCCATCCTGAACGAACCGTGGTGGAGGTCGCGGGCGTGGCCTTTGGGGGAGGTCAGTTCGGCGTGATCGCTGGTCCCTGTTCCGTGGAAAGCCGGGACCAGATTCTTGCGACAGCAAAGGCCGTGAAGAAGGGCGGGGCGCAGTTGTTGAGAGGAGGTGCCTTCAAGCCGCGAACGTCTCCCTACAGCTTTCAAGGAATGGCCGAAGAGGGGCTGAAACTGTTGGCAGAAGCTCGGGCAGAAACCGGACTGGGAATCGTGACCGAGGTCATGAATCCCAGAGACATCGAACTGGTCCTGAACTACGCGGACGCACTCCAGATCGGCGCACGCAACATTCAGAACTTTTCTCTTCTGAAGGAAGTGGGACGGACGGAAACGCCGGTGATTCTCAAAAGAGGAATGTCCACGACGATCGAAGAGTGGTTGATGTCGGCCGAGTACGTCTTCTCGGAGGGAAACATGCGCGTGATTCTCTGCGAACGGGGCATCCGGACTTTCGAGACGTATACGCGGAATACGTTCGACCTTTCTGCGATTCCTGCTGTCCACAGCCAAAGCCACCTTCCAGTCATCGCGGATCCCAGCCACGGCACCGGCGTACGGGACCTGGTTCCAGCCATGTCCAAGGCGGCAGTGGCCGCCGGCGCAGACGGATTGCTATTGGAGGTCCATCCAAACCCCGAGGAGGCCTTTTCCGACGGGGCGCAATCGCTGCTGCCCGAACAGTTCGAGGGATTGATGAAAGAACTCCAGGGCTACCTCAAACTCGAAAATCGCCATTTATAGAAGGTCTGTGAGCAGAATGGTCTCCACGCCAAGAACTGAGCTTTTCAAGGATATAAAACGCGTTGTCGTCAAGCTGGGCACGCGTGTTGTGACTGTTCATCAGAACGAACTGAATCATACAGCGATTCAGAAACTGGCGGTAGACGTGGCAGAACTCAAGTCTTCTGGCGTGCAGGTCGCAATCGTGTCATCCGGGGCTGTGGGTGCAGGAATGGGCCGCCTGGGACTGAAGGCGCGGCCGTCCAGGATACCCGAACTTCAGGCGACGGCGGCCGTCGGTCAAGGGTTGCTGATGAACGCCTACAAACAGGCCTTTCGAGATCACGGGGTAGCGATCGGGCAGGTTCTGCTTACCGCGGACGACCTGGACGACCGTCAAAGATACGTGAACGTACGTAATACACTCGAGGAGCTGTTTCGGCTGGGGGCAGTCCCCATCGTGAATGAGAACGACAGCGTCGCGATCGAGGAGATCAGAGTAGGGGACAACGATCGGCTCTCTGCTCTGGTCGCGCATCTGATCGACGCTAATCTTCTGGTGGTTTTTACGAACGTAGATGGGTTGTTTTCTGACGATCCGAACCAGAATCGCGATGCTGAGTTCTTCCCGGTCGTGGATGAGGTCACCAGCGAGATGATCGAACGTGCCGGGGAGGGACGGAGCGACCTGGGCCTGGGGGGGATGCGGACGAAACTTCAAGCGGCAGAAAGCGTCACACTCGGCGGCCGTATGATGGTGATCGCGAACGGATTGACGACTCGGATCACCGATCTCCTGTCGGGTAAAGAGGTGGGCACCCTGTTTCTTGCAGGGAAGGGGCGGATGCGCAGCCGGAAGCTTTGGCTCGCCGGTCTGAACAGAAAGGGATCGGTTGTCGTCGATGACGGCGCCGTGGAGGCGATCTGGAAACGTGGAAAGAGCCTGCTCCCTTCCGGCGTCCTGGAGGTCGTGGGGGAGTTTGACGCCGGAGAATTGATTGGTGTGGAGGACCCTGCGCACAAGGAGGTTGCGCGCGGCCTGGCACGCTATGGATCGGCGGAGATTCGAAAAATCCTGGGGAAGCAGACTTCCGAGGTCGCCTCGATCTTGGCGGTCGGGTCGGGAGACGAGGTCATCCACCGGGATGACATGGTGGTTTCTGATACGGACGTGTAGGGCGATGGATCTAACGCAGATAAAATTCGACGAGCAGGGGCTCGTACCGGCCATTACACAGGACGCTGAAAACGGCGAGGTCTTGATGCAGGCCTACATGAATGCCGAAAGCCTTCGTCTCACCCTGGAGACGGGTAAAATGACCTATTGGTCACGAAGTCGGCAGCAGATCTGGGTCAAAGGAGAGACCTCCGGAAACACGCAGCAGGTTGTGGAGTTCCGCATCGATTGTGATGGAGACACACTCCTCTTCAAAGTCCTCCAGAAAGGCGGGGCTTGCCATACCGGATTTAGAACGTGCTTTTTCCGGCGAAACGAAGGTGGCGACTGGGTTGAGGTCGGCAAACCCGTCTTTCGTCCCGAGGAGACCAATCGGCGAGCCTAGGCTGAGCGCCGTGGAGCCAAGCTTGTGAGATTCTATAGAGGCAACTATGAACGCCCCTCAGGTCCAAGGAAGAGGGCACGGCGGATTCTGCTGCTTTTGCCCATCTTGCTTTTTTCGTATTTGACCTTCCTCGGCGACAATGGACTGTTTAATGTGTGGCATCGTGACCGGCAGATCGTGACGCTGGCTCAGGAAATAGAACAGGTTAAGGGTGTCAATCTGCGGTTGGAAAAAGAGGCTGTCGCTCTGGAATCAGATTTGAAGACGATCGAACGCATTGCTCGAGAACGCTACGGGATGGTAAAGGAGAATGAAACCGTCTACATGGTGTATCCCCATCCACCCGTGCAAGAAAGCGCCCCATGATCTGCAGGGCCGAGGGACTCGTCCTCCGTTCCTACAGGATGAGTGGAAGCAGCAAGGTTGTGGTTGTTTTCACGAAGGAGGGAGGGAAGCTTAAATTTGCAGCAAAGGGCGCTCGACGTCCAAAGAGTAAGTTTGGTGCCAGTCTAGAGCCGATTACCTGGGGCGTTTACGACTATTTCAGACGAGAGGGCCGGGAGCTCCAGTCGCTGGTCGAGGCGGACATTCTCAATCCCTTTTCGGGGATCAAGGCCGAGTATCGCCGACTGGTTTATGCGAGCGTTATTTGCGATCTGCTCAACGGTGCGACGACGGACGAAGACAGAAACCCTACGCTTCTGAACTCAGCGGTTGTCTGTCTTTTGTGGTTGGAGACCGTCCTCCTCTCGGCCGTTGAACTTCCCCTCTGGGCCTTTCAGCTCAAGGCAGTCGCCTCACTCGGTTACAGGATCCACCTGAGCGATTGCGTGAAATGCGGTGGCGCTCTTCCCGGCAATCTGGTCTGCTTCAGTCCTGAGCAGGGAGGGACAGTATGTGCCAAGTGCGCCACAGGGGAACTGAAACTCAAGCGATCTACGATCGACTTTCTTCAGAATCTTGAACGGTGTCGGCCTGAGGAGATAGACACGAGTAAGTTCAATGCAGTTGAACATCCCAAGGTACGCCGTGCACTCAGGACATTCTTGACCTACTACGTTGAGGGCGGTTATAGGGCCAAAAGTTTTGAGTTTCTGGACCGGATGTTGGCGGCAGAATCCATGGAATCTCCCTACCGTACGGGGAAGACCCAAGAGGGGGTGAGCTGACAGTGTTTCCGAACTTGGTGATGCGGTTGCTCGGCCGGGATCAGGCTCTATCATTGTTATCCCGAATTCCGTTTTTCAACGGATTCAGCAGAAGTGAGATGCGAGAGGTGGAGCGAATTATCGAACGGCGAACATTCGGCTCAGGTGAAGCCATTTTTGAGCAGGAACGGCCGGGCGTTGCTATGTACATCGTTCTTTCGGGGGAAGTTGAGGTCGTCCAGGAGAACGACGACGGGAAACGGACTGAATTGAGTCGGGTGAACTCGGGAAGCTGTTTCGGAGAGCTTGCTCTTTTGGACGACACACCTCAATCGGCTACCGCCGCCGCGACTGAGGAGACCGAACTCGGGGTGCTCCGTCGTTCAGATTTTCTCTCCCTGGCCGAGCAGAGACCCAAGTTGGGCGTAAAGATCTTGATGAACGTTTCTCAGATCGCCGCAGAAAGGCTGCGCCGGACAAATCGTGCATTGAAAGAGTCACGTGAGAAGCTGGCGTTCGCAAGGCAAGAGGCGGAAGAGACGTCCCAGGACGAATCGGGGGGTGAATGATGGACGAGAGACGAACCGGAATGAGCGTGGCACAAATCCTCAGGATGGTGCTTTTGCTGATCTTTCTGGCCGTCGCTGGGTGGTTGCTGTATACGATCCGGGGAACCCTGTTCCCATTCGCGGTCGCGTTCATCCTTTCCTATGTATTGATGCCATTGGTTGACCGTATGGAGGCCAGAGGACTGAATCGAATGATTGGGGTCCTGGTCATATACGCCTCCACGCTTGCGACATTTGTGGCCTTGTTCATTCTGGTGGTTCCAATTCTGCTCAAGGGACTTGACGACATGAAGGACCGGATTGTTGGGGAAACATCGACCTGGTCCTGTGTCATCCTGAACCGGAACAGTGCTCCGATTAAATTCGATCGGGTGTCTGTCGAGAGCAGCGATCCGCAATTCGTCGTCGTTTCTCCACCAGACAAAGAGATCCCTCCTGGTGTCCAAGATACACTCCTCGTTGAGTTTACGCCCAAGAGTTCCGCTCCTTGGTTTGGCCGCGTGGACCTCTTTGGAAAGCTCAACGAAGAGGAAGTGGGACCCATACGCCTGTACTTGACGGGCAATTTTCAGAAGCAAACGGCCCAAACCGCGTGGGAACCCAACTATAGGCTGGTGTTGGGATCTGCCCGATTCGGGCTATCCAGCTCGACCCACCAGTTTGGGCAGGTCAGGCCTGGCTACGTGGACCAAGTCAAGTCCCAGATGGAGGAGATCCAGCCCAGGCTGGAGAGCGCCGTACCCATGCTCAAGGGCATGGATCTTGCGGGGTCGATCAACAGGAAGGTCCAGTCGACGGCGACCGAGGTCTTGAAAGAGACGCCGGCCCTTCTGGGCGGTCTGATTTCAGGCCTCACCTTCGTGATCATCGTGCCATTGGTGGTTTTTTTCCTGCTGAGTGAAGGTCGGGCTATCAAGCGGGCGTTTATAGAGATTGTCCCCAACCGATATTTCGAAATGGTGCTGAACCTGCTCTACCGGATCGATTTACAACTCGGGGGCTATATCCGGGGGCTCGTTCTTTCCGTTGTCCTGATCTCATTTCTTTCGATCGTAGGACTCAGAATCATCGGTCTACGAGATTTCCTTGTCGTCGGGACGATTGCGGGCATATCGAACGTAATTCCATATTTGGGTCCTATCATCGGCATCCTGGCTGGCATTATTGCGGCGCTTATCCAGCATTCCACACTGAGTTTTGGTATCGTCCTGCCGGTCGTTGCCGTGTTCCTCGTCGTACAGATTCTAGACAACGTCTTCGTGGCCCCGGTTGTGGTTGCCCGGAGCGTAAATCTGCACCCACTTGTCGTAATCTTTGTCGTGCTTGTGGGTAACCAGTTGTTTGGCGCTGTGGGAATGATCCTGGCCGTACCGACGACTGCGGTGGTAAAGGTTTCAGTTCA
The DNA here is from genome assembly GCA_965248435.1 of Candidatus Latescibacterota bacterium. Classification (GTDB taxonomy): domain Bacteria; phylum Latescibacterota; class UBA2968; order UBA2968; genus CBDFJH01. Next base: position 1,343,771 of record OZ252100.1, on the reverse strand, counting down.
GACAGTCTACGAGGGACTTCGCAGCTATTCTATTGCCTGAGCTCTGAGCGTATGGAAGAGACACTGGCCAAGACATACAATCCGAAGGAAATTGAACGAAAGTGGTACTCTTTTTGGGAGAGCAAGGGCCACTTTCGTCCCAAAGTGGGTGAGGATGGAAAGTATTTTTCCATCACGATTCCTCCTCCCAATGTGACCGGCGAGTTGCACATGGGGCACGCGCTCCAGCACACCGTCCACGACGCAGTGATTCGGTGGAAGCGGATGCAAGGTTTTCGGACGCTCTGTCTACCTGGCACGGACCACGCGGGGATTGGGACCCAGATGAAGGTCGAGCAGCACCTCTACGAAGATGAAAAAAAAATCCGCCACGACATTGGGCGCAGTGAGATGGTCAAGCGAATTTGGAGCTGGCAGGAGAGGTACGGCGGAACGATTCTGCGCCAGCTCAGGGAGATGGGATGCAGCTACGACTGGTCCCGGGAACGGTTTACGATGGACGAAGGTTATAGCCGTGCCGTTCTCGAGGCGTTCGTCTGGTTTTATAACAAGGGTTGGATCTACCGGGGCAGACGGATGGTGAACTGGTGTCCCAGGTGCGGCTCGGTGATTTCAGACCTTGAAGTGGAAGAACGTGAGGTGACCGGAAACCTCTGGCACATCCGGTATCCCGGGAAGGGCGGTGTGCCCGATGTCGTCGTTGCCACGACCCGGCCTGAAACGATGCTTGGCGATACCGGGGTGGCTGTGCACCCCCGGGATCCCCGATGGCAGGCATCGGTCGGCAAGCAGGTCGTGCTGCCATTGATGGGAAGGACCATTCCGGTCGTGGCGGACGAACACGCGGACCCGGAGATGGGAACCGGAGCTGTGAAGGTGACGCCCGCACACGATCCGAACGACTATGAGGTTGGATTACGGCACGACCTCCCCGAAGTTCAGGTTATCGGCTACGACGGGATGATGACGGACCAGGCCGGGCGGTTTGCGAAGATGGAGCGCCTCGCCTGCCGGGAGGCCGTTGTTCAGGCGCTGAAAGAGGATGGCCTGCTGGAGCTCGTTGAAGAGCACGTGCACGCCGTACCCCATCACGACAAGTGTGGAACGGTGATCGAACCTTTTGTGATGGAGCAGTGGTTCGTCACGATGCGTGATCTGGCGGACCAGGCGTTGCCGGTGCTTCGCCGGGGTGATGTTGTTTATGTTCCTGACCGGTTCCGAAAATACGCCATCGAATGGTTGGAAAACATCCAGGACTGGTGTATTTCCCGGCAGATCTGGTGGGGTCACCGGATCCCGGTCTGGACGTGCCAGGGCTGCGAAGCGGTTATCGTTCAGGCCGACCCTCCCGTGATGTGCGAGGCGTGTGGAGAACGCCGTCTCGAACAGGATCCGGATGTGCTGGATACGTGGTTTAGTTCGGCCTTATGGCCGTTCGCCACAATGGGATGGCCCGACGAGGCAGAAGACTTGAAGATCTACCATCCCACGGACCTGATGATTACGGCGAGGGATATTCTGTATCTCTGGGTTGTCAGGATGATCATGACCGACCTGGAGTTTATGGGTAATATCCCCTTCAGGACGGTGTTCGTCCATCCGACCGTTCAGACGCGCGATGGTCGACGTATGAGCAAGTCCCTGGGCACCGGAATCGATCCGAGAGAGCTAATTGAACGATACGGAGCCGATGCAACAAGATTTTCGCTGCTCTACCAGTGTGGAAGCTCGCAGGATATCCGGTTCGACGCAGATGTGGAAGACAATCAGCTGCAGGGCTCTCCGATTACCGAGATGTGCAGGAACTTCTGCAACAAGATCTGGAACGCCGCCCGTTTTGTAGAAATGAACTTGGACGATGAGGTCAGTTTAGCTCCTCCGGAGGACCTCGAAGATCCGGCCGACCGCTGGATCCTGAGCCTTTATAATCGAACGATCGAATCTGTTACGGAGTCGCTTCAGGCCTATCGATTCGACGAAACCTCTCGCGGCATTTACGAGTTTGTTTGGAATTCCTACTGCGACTGGTATTTGGAGATGGCCAAGGTTCGTCTAGACGGACAAGACGAAGAAGACCGGAGGCTCGTACAGTCTCTGCTCGTCCACGTTCTGGAAGGGATCTTGAGGATGGCCCACCCGATCATTCCTTTCATTTCAGAGGAGCTCTGGCAAAAACTTCCCCATCGGGGCGATGCCTTGATTCTGGCACCGTGGCCCGTGTGCGATGATACCCTCATCGACGGGGCAGCAGAGTCAAGAATGGAGCTGCTCCAGGGTGTCGTCGGGGCAGTGAGGAACATCAGGGCTTCCATGCGTGTGCCGCCCGGAAAGCGGGCCGACGTGTTGTTGAACACGGAATCGGAACCGGTTGCAACCTTTCTCGGGACGGCGAGTGGATATATACGAGAGCTGGCCAAGGTGGATCGTCTTGAAATCGGACAGGATCTGGTTCGCCCGCCCACCTGTGCGAGCGCTGTGCTGCCCGACGTGGAAGTCTACCTGCCCCTGGAGGGGCTGATCGACCTGAAGGTGGAGCGAGATCGTTTGGAAAAGGAGATCGGTAAGCTTCAGAAGGCGCTGCTGGGGTTGGAAAAGAAACTGAACAACGAGGGCTTCTTGAAGAAGGCCCCTACAGAGGTTGTCGAGAAGGAGCGACAGCGCAAGGTCACGTATCAAACGTCGCTTTCGAAATTGGAAGGAAATTTGGCTACGTTGGCTGTTTAGGCGCCTACCAGATGCAATGGTCAGACATTTTTTCATACGAATCGTGTTTTATTGCGCCGTTGCTTCCCTCATCTGCGTCGCCGTCGCAGCGGGCGTGGTGTGGCGATTTAAGGACGGGTTGCCTTCATTCGAAAAACTCGAAAAGGTGGATCCGGCTGAGACGACTACGATCAATTCGGCCGACGGGGTGGTATTGCGGAAGTACTGGGTACAGAGGCGAGATCCCGTATCCTATAGTCAGCTGCCCAAGTTTGCGATCGATGCTCTGATTTCAGCCGAAGATCAGCACTTTTGGCGCCACTGGGGCGTTAGTCTGCCGGATATCTTTCGCGCCGTCATGAGGAATATCTGGAGAGAGGGAAGTCTCAAGGGCCACGGGGCGAGTACGATCACACAGCAGCTCGCGCGAAATCTATTTCTTACGCGTGAGCAGACGTGGAGTCGCAAACTTCAGGAACAGCTGACCGCCGTACTGCTTGAACGGACTTATACCAAAAAAGAGATTCTCGAGATGTATTTCAACCAGATGCTCTTTGGCAGGGGCGCCTGGGGGATTCAAGCGGCCGCACGAGGATTCTTCGGAAAAAACTCCGCCGACCTGTCTCTGGACGAGTGTGCATTGCTGGTGGGTCTGTTGAAGGGGCCCTACTACTATTCTCCCGTAAATTATCCGAGACGGGCTATCGAACGACGCGATTGGGTCCTGGGAAGGATGTACCGCACTCGAAAGATTTCCAGCTCCGACTTTCGGTCAGCGAAACTCCGCCCGATTATGCTGAAACGACAGGAGCAGCAAACGGTGGAGGCACCCTACTTTACAGAGTATATTCGCAGACACCTGGAGACGGCACACGGATTGAAGGTTCTGTATAACGGCGCATCCGTGTATACTTCTCTGGACAGTCGCATACAGCGTATCGCGGAGGAGGAGCTTCAAAGGCAGCTCGAGGAGATTCAAAGGACCGTAGATCGGGATCGACTTCGAAACCCCCCCGACTCCACTTTCTGGGCAGGCGCAGAAACCCGTGAGGATACACTTGCCGCTTCGATCGTGCAGGGGGCATTCGTGGCCCTCGACCCGAGCACGGGTCACATTCTCGCCATGGTCGGGGGGAGAGACTTCAGCGAAAGTAAGTTCAATCGCTCTGTCCAGGCGCTCAGACAGCCCGGATCGGCGTTCAAGCCGTTCATCTATACCGCGGCCATAGACAAGGGGTTTCCAGCGACCATGCGACTTGCCGATACGGCCGTCACAATCCGGATGGGTGATGGTTCCCTGTGGCGACCGGAAAATTACGATCGGAGATTCCTGGGCTGGATGACGATGCGGAAGGGGCTGGCCATGTCCCGCAACGTGGTCACAACCAATCTGCTGCAGCGTATCGGTCCCAAAGTCGTACGGAACTACGCACGGCGAATGGGAATCTCGACACCGATCCGACCCGTTCTTTCTCTGGGCATGGGTACGAGCGAAGTCAAACTCATCGATTTGGCGTCGGCATTCGGGGTCTTTCCGAATCGGGGGATTCGCGTCTCTCCCGTTGCGGTGCTTAAGGTCTCGGACAAAGGGGGAAATGTTCTGGAAGAGCGGATGCAAGGCACCGAAGAAGTGGTTCTGTCCGAGGCGACTGCCGCTGTGATGACGAGCATGATGAGGTCGGTGATGGACATGAGCGGCGGTACGGGACGTGGCGCCCGGACAGAATACCGCTTCAGGCGACCCGCGGCGGGAAAGACAGGGACAACACAAAACTTTGCGGACACCTGGTTTGTTGGGTTTACGCCGCAGATCGTCGCCGGGGTCTGGGTCGGGTTCGATTCGAAGGTGTCGCTTGGAAAGCGGATGGCGGGCGCCGTCGTGGCGATGCCAATCTGGGCGAAGTTCATGAGGCGGGTGCACAACCTTCTGAATCTACCCGAGGAGGATTTCGAACTGCCTGCCGCGGTGGAACAGGTCGAGGTCTGCGGGGACACCTATGAAGTAGCGTCCATATACTGTCCGACGCGCTTGAAAGAGGTCTTTATTCCAGGTTCAGCACCCAAACAGACGTGTCCGGATCACACGGCCGTGGAACGGATGGATCAAAGGGACGAGAGGGCAAAGAAGGATCCGAAGCGCTCCTATCAATTTTAACCAAAATCAATCCCAGGCTAAAAGAGAGGCCCGACGGTTCCCCGTCGGGCCTCTCTTTATTTTTTGTTGACTGCCGTCACGATGCGGCGCGTCGACCGATCACGCCGCCGGAGCGGCGTTCGGAGGCGGCCTGCCATTCCACCACCAAGGGGCTCGCCACGAAGGAGGACGAGTAGGTCCCTACCACAACCCCGATAATGAGGGCAAAAGCGAAGTCGTGAATGACCTCGCCGCCAGACACAAACAGCGCGATCACCACCAGAAGGGTCGTGCCTGAGGTCAACGCTGTCCGGTTAAGGCATTCGTTTATGCTCCTGTTGATGATGTTTCTGTAGCTGTCTCTGCGATGAAGATTGAGATTTTCTCTGATCCTGTCGAATACCACAATCGTGTCGTTCAGGGAATAGCCCACGATCGTCAGGAGCGCGGCCACAATCGCCAATGAAATCTCTTTATTCGTCAGCGAGAAGATCCCGAGCGTAATCAGGACGTCGTGAAGGAGGGCAGCAACGGCCGCGATCCCGAACTGAATCTGTTTGAAACGCCACCAGATGTATAGAATAATCAGGACCATGGAGAGCAGAATCGCTTTTATCGCGTCACTTTTCAACTCGCTTCCGATCTTTGGGCCGACGGCTTCCTGACGCCGAAGCCACTCCGTTTCGTCTCCGATGAAGGAGGCAAATCTGGTTCTGAGTGTTTTCTTAATGGCGTCTCCCACAAGGGTGCCTTCCGCCTCCTCTTCGACCCTGATGAGGACATCTGTCGGCGGACCGAATTGTTTGATCTCGCTCTGCCTGAGGTCCACGGTCCTGTGTTCCAGATCCACCCGGCCAAGGGCTTCTCTTATTTCGCCCACGGGTACTGGCGGTGTGAAATGGAGTTCCAGTAGCGTGCCTCCAGCGAAGTCGATTCCGATGTTGTAGCCACCCTTGGTGATGGAAGACCCCAGCCCGACAAGAATAACCAGCACGGACCCCACAAATGCCGCCCTGCGTATGCGCAGAAAGTCGAACAAGGTATGCCCAAAGATGCGCAGTCTGCCAATGCTGATCGATGTCAACTGCAAGCGCTGGATGAGCGAATTGAAGATCGTTCGGGTTACGAAAAGGGCCGTGAACATGCTGGAAATGATGCCGACCATCAAGGTGAGTGCAAACCCCTTGATCGGCCCGGTTCCAAACTGATAGAGGACGACCGCGGTAATCACGGTCGTCAGGTTGGCGTCCACGATGGTCAGCATGGCCCGCCCGTAGCCGTTTTCGATCGCGGGACGAATCGTCTTCCCTGTGCGCAGCTCCTCTCTGATCCGCTCGAAGATGAGCACGTTCGCGTCCACGGCCATCCCGATGGTGAGGATAATTCCCGCGATGCCGGGTAATGTAAGTGTGCCCCCAAATCCCGCCAGAATCGCCAGGACAAAGACGAGATTCAAGATAAGCGCCAGGTTTGCGACAAGTCCGGCAAAACCGTAGTAGACGACCATGAACACCATCACTATGACCATTCCGACCGCGGCCGCCTTCTTGCCTTGCTCGATGGAGTCCCGCCCAAGAGAAGGGCCGACCGTCCGATCTTCGACGATCTCGGCGTTCGTAGGAAGAGACCCGGAGCGGAGGACGATGGAGAGATCTTTAGCCTCTTCAGTCGTGGAGCTGCCCGTAATGATGGACCTGCCGTCTCTGATCTTGACCTGGATCGTGGGTGCAGAATAGATTCGGTTGTCCAGGATGATGGCCATCCTTTCGCCGACGTGGGCGCCGGTCACCCGGGAAAAAATCTTCACCCCCTCATCCTTCATGGTAAGGTTTACGATCGGTTGACCCGCGTTCTGGAAGGATTGACCCGTAGACACCTTGGCATCGCCGATGGTCTCGCCCGTCATTTCTATGCGAGATTTCAAGTAATACAACCTACGATACCTTCGCCCGTCGGACAATTCTTCGGTTTTGCTTTCCCAAAGGAACTCTCCGTCGGCCGGAACGAGCTTCTCGACACCCGGTTGATTCAGGATCTGCCTTACCTTTGGTAGGTCCTCCTCGGATACGACCCAGTCATCGCTTCCGTAGGAGAGGAGGTGCCGCTTCAAAGACGGCCGATCTTCCGAGGGCTCCTCGAACAACGCATCGGATTCGGCTTCGGAAGTGTCACCGTAAGCGGCGATGAGGTGAGATTCGATCTTATCCAGCAAGGCGCCGCGCTCCTGAGTCGATTTGAGAATCTTGAACTCCAGGCGCGCCGTTTTTCCGATGAGGTCCTTTGCCCGCTCTACTTCCTGAATTCCAGGCAACTCAACGACAATGCGCCAGTCTCCCTCTCGATGAATGATGGGTTCTGAGACTCCGAACTGGTCGACGCGATTGGTGATGATCTCCTTGACGCGATCGACGACATCCTCCCGTTCATCTTCAGAAAGTCCGCTGGGGTCGACCTCCAGAACCAGGTGAATACCACCTTGAAGATCCAGGCCAAGGTTGATCGAGTTCCGTTTGACGAGCTCCAACTCGTCAGGGTCTTCCGGTGGGGAGAAGTAGAATTTGTAGCTCGGGTATAGGTAGAGAAGAGCAATTACGACTGTCGCCAGAATGAGCAATAGCCGCCACGTGTCTCGCTTCATTTTGAATCTCTATTCTTGAGGAATGGTGAATTGCTGGTAGTGAACGAAGGATCGAAACAGCGGACTTCCAGGGGAGGAGCACCTTCGGTCGATCAAACTAGCGCTCCCGATCAACGACGTGGTGTACGGCGAGTTCGAGTGCCTCGCGGGCCTCTGAAGAGCGCAGGGGATCCAGATTTTTCAAAGCAGACTTCGCATAGGTACGTGCTTCTTCTCTGGCCTGTTCGATTCCCCCGTATCGGTGGACGAAGTGGAAGACCTCTTGAAAGTCCTCATCTGATTCGATTCCGTCGCGGACTTTCGCACGAATCTGCTCAGCTTCGCCGTTCTGGCAGTTTGCGAGTGCGCGGATGAGGGGAAGCGTGACCTTTTTTTCCCGAACGTCACTCCCGACGGGTTTGCCCAACGATTCCGCATCCCCTATGAAATCCAGCAGGTCGTCCGTGATCTGGAATGCGATCCCAACCTCTTTGCCGAAGGAGAACATTTGTGCGATCTGCTCCGGTGTGCCCCCGCCCAATATAGCACCGACCTCGCAAGCGAGGGCCATGAGGGAGGCCGTCTTCTTGTCGATCATGTGGAAGTAGAGTTCGGTCTCCGCGTCGCTACCTCGCTGAATTTCGAGGATTTCGCCTTCGATCATGCGCCGGGTCGCGCGGGTCGCTGCCTCCATCACTGCCATTGAGTTGAGCCCGACCAGGACCTCGAGGGCTCGAGCAAGGAGGAGGTCTCCCATCAGTACGGCCGCATGGTCTCCCCAGCGAAAGTTGATCACCTCCGCGCCGCGTCGGGTTTCCGCCAGGTCAATCACATCGTCGTGTATGAGTGTGGCCCAGTGGATCAATTCTATCCCCACAGAGGCGTCGATTACGTCGTCGGAGCAGTCACCTATGGCCTGGGCAGTCAGAAGGGAAAGCGCGGGTCGAAATCGTTTGCCACGCGTCTCCATCAGGTGATCTGACATCGTCTGGACCAATTCGACGTCTGAGGTAAGCGTTTGATCGAGGCGCTGCTCGAAACGCTCAATTTGGGGAGAGATCGGTGAGATGATTTGATCGAACATTGGGTCCATCCGGGGTGGAAAGGCCAGCGGAAAGACGTCGTAAGTTGTGTCAAATTAACTAAAAGCGCTTCCCTTGTCAACCATTTCTAAAGCCCGGGCAAGCAGGTTTTAAAGCCACCTAATACCAGGGCTCGAAGGACAGTCATGAACGAAAGGCGGGACCCTCAGGCACGTTTCTGGACAACAAGGACCCGGTTTCGAGAGCTCAAATCCTGGATCGTTTCAGGGCTTCCAAATTCGACGGACCGGGACAGGAGCGTGCTTACATCCTTGGCGCGCCGATCATCGACTTCCATCGCCAGCCATCCCTCCCGGTGAAGATACCGGCCCGCCTGTGAAATCAGGGGACGGTAGAACCGAAGGCCATCCGGGCCTCCGTCAAGGGCGAGCTTGGGTTCGTGTTCTCGCACCTCTGCCGGGAGGCCGTCAAGCTCGTGAGAGGTGATGTAGGGCGGGTTTGATACGACCGCGTGAAACAGGGGAGCGGGACGCAAAGCCGAAAAGAGGTTGGAGAGGATAAACGACACACGGCATTCCGTGCGGTTGATTCTTGCATTTTCCGCCGCAATTTTCAGCGCTTTGACCGATACGTCTGTGGCCACGAGGCTGCTCGAGGGGAGGTTGTGGGCAAGGCCCACTGCAATGGCGCCTGATCCCGTCCCAATTTCGAGAATAGTTTGATGAGGCAGGTTCCGGAGCCGGTCGATGACCGAATCCACCAGGACTTCGGTCTCGGGCCTGGGGATAAGCACTTCTGGCGTGACACAGAATGGCAAGGCGTAGAATTCCGTTTTCCCAAGGATGTACTGAATGGGAACGCGCTGGCTACGCCGAAAAACGGACTTTTGGAGGGATTCAGATTGATTCGGAGTCAGAATCAGGATGTTGTCGAGATACAGGTTGGCCCGGGTTGTGGAAAGCAGGTCGGTCAGCAGCCATTCAGCTTCGAGCCGTGGCGAATCCACGCCGACCTCGGTGAGGACCTGGATGGTCCAGGTCAGGGAATCCGAGACCGTGGATAAAGACGGAAGCGTGCGCATCAAGGAGATTCCGGATAGATCTCCTGTCCGCTGAGTTTTTCTGCCTGGTCGGTCAGGGAAAGGGTGTCGATGAGCTCGTCCAAATCACCATCCAGGACTTCGTCCAGTCGGTGCAGCGTCAATTTTATTCGGTGGTCCGTGATGCGACTCTGGGGGAAATTGTAAGTGCGTATCTTCGCGCTTCGATCTCCAGTACCCACCTGGTCTCTGCGGTCCTGAGACGCCTTTTCGTGCTGCTCGCCGATGGCCTTGTCGAGGAGGCGGGCACGAAGCACTTTGAAGGCCTTGGCTTTGTTCTTGTGCTGTGATTTTTCATCCTGGCATTGAACGACGAGGCCCGATGGGAGGTGCGTGATCCTGACGGCCGAGTCCGTGGTGTTCACGCTCTGCCCCCCGGGGCCAGACGACCGATAGACGTCTACCTTCAAGTCCTCTGGATTGATATCAATCTCCACCTCCTTCGCCTCCGGCAGAACAGCAACTGTCGCCGTAGATGTATGAATTCTGCCGCTGGATTCGGTTGCCGGTATCCGCTGAACTCTATGAACACCACTTTCATACTTGAGCCGAGCGTAAACACCCTTTCCGGAAACCAAAAAGATGATTTCCTTAAAACCCCCTATCCCTGTGGGATTAGAGCTCAGGGACTCCACCTTCCATCCCAGAGATTCTCCATACTTCGTGTACATTCGATGGAGATCTGCGGCGAAGAGGGCAGCCTCATCGCCTCCGGCCCCGGCACGAATCTCGACGACTGTATTCTTATCATCGCTTGGATCTTTGGGTATAAGGAGAATTTTTAGCTTTTCGGCGAATTCGGTCTCCTGCCTCTGAAGATCCTCTTCTTCGAGGCGAGCCATCTCGAGAAGCTCGGGATCATCTGAAGTCTTGATGATGTCCTTGGCTTCCGACAACTCCCGGACGACCTTTTCGTATGCTCTATAGTTTGTGACAAGCCTTTCCAGACCGTGGAACTCCTTCGTTAGCTGTTGGAACTTACCGGGGTTCGACGCCACTTCCGGACGGGCCATTTCTTGGCCGATTTCCTCGTAACGATCGGAAGCTTGTTTTAATTGCTCAAACATGTCCCGGGACCTTATGTAGAAAATCAGATAAAAAAAAGGTGAAGCAGTATTGGCAATCGGATGAACCGAATGCCAAGCCCATTCACCGTGTCTGTGTATCTCAATCTACCCTTCAGATGAATTCGTTTCCTCGGCTCCCTCTTTCTCCTCGATCTTGTAGCGTCTGCGGTATCGTTCTACCATTCCGGCGGTGTCGACCAGTTTCTGCTTGCCCGTGTAAAAGGGATGGCAATTGGAGCAAATTTCAACCCGGAGGTTCGGTGCAGTAGACCGCGTCTCGATCGAGTTTCCGCACGCACAAGTGATCGTCGTTTCTACGTATTCGGGATGGACATCGGGTTTCATCTGTAACTCCTGACAAGCTCAACCACAGCCTCGGCCACCAATCAGCACGGAAATATACACAAACCGGCGAAAAACACAAGCCTCTAAACCGGGGCGTTCATGGAGTTCAAAAAGTCATCATTCCCCTTGGTTCCGGACACTCGTTCGATAAGGAATTCCATCGCCTCCTGTGCCGGTGTCTGATTGAGGAGCTTCCTGAGGATCCATACACGATTCAGTTCTTTTTCTTCAAGAAGGAGCTCTTCCTTTCGTGTGCTGGACTGCGTTACATCGATGGCAGGAAAGATCCTGCGATTGCTCAAGCGCCGATCCAGTTTGAGCTCCATGTTGCCAGTACCCTTGAACTCTTCGAATATGACGTCGTCCATCCTGCTTCCGGTTTCGACGAGGGCCGTCGCGATGATCGTAAGGCTCCCTCCCTCTTCGATGTTTCGAGCTGCCCCGAAGAATCGCTTCGGCCACTGCATGGCGCTCGAGTCAAGGCCTCCGGTCAGGATACGTCCGCTGTGAGGAACAACCGTGTTATACGCCCTCGCAAGACGAGTGATGCTATCCAGGAGGATGACGACATCCTGCTGGTGCTCGACGAGACGCTTGGCTTTTTCAATGACCATGTCCGCGACTTGGACGTGTCGCGTTGCAGGTTCATCGAATGTCGAACTGATGACCTCGCCATTTACTGACCGAAGCATGTCTGTGACTTCTTCCGGGCGCTCGTCTATGAGCAGGACGATAAGCGCGATCTCGGGATGGCTATGCGTGATGGCATTTGCGATTTTTTGGAGGAGCATGGTCTTGCCTGTAAACGGAGGCGCCACGATCATTCCCCGTTGTCCCTTGCCTATAGGCGTGAGGAGGTTCATAATCCGCGTAGAAAGTTCCTTACTGTCATATTCCAGGCCGATCCGTTCGCGAGGATAAAGCGGAGTGAGATTGTCGAAGAGGATCTTATGCTTGGCTTGGTCTGGGTCTTCAAAGTTGACGGCCTCCACCCGGATCAGGGCGAAATATTTTTCGTCACCCTTCGGGGGCCGAATTTGCCCTGAAATGGTGTCTCCGGTTCGAAGGTTGAAGCGCTTGATCTGGGAGTGCGAGACATAGATGTCATCGGGCCCGGGCAGGTAGTTGTAGGTCGGTGAGCGAAGGAATCCGAACCCATCCTCGAGGATCTCCAGGACACCTTGCGCGAAGATGAGACCGCTCTTTTCGGTCTGGGCCTGGAGGATCGAAAAAATCAACTCCTGTTTTCTCTGGCTGCTGTATCCCTGTATGTTGAGTTCCCGGGCGAGTTTGCCGAGTTCAGCGATCGTCATCCTCTGAAGATCGATCATGTCCATCTTTTCCATCTTTTCGGTCTTTTCCGTCTTTTCAGTTTCTTTGGTCGTCGTAACCGTCATTTCCGTACCTATGGTTTTGTTTTATAGTTATTTAAGGGAGTTTTTCGAATCTTGAATAGGGAGTGAGCGATACTAGAGGATTCTTTCAGGTTGACAAAGGAATCGGTCGCGGTGCTGCGAGGGAAAAGGACCCGGGTGCGAGGGAAATTGCAGAGGACATCTGAAGGTAATTGTCAAATAAGGTAAGCCCACGCCCCGGGGTTTGTCAAGCTTTTTCTCTAATCTGGCCTCTCGATTCGGGCGATAAGCTCCTTTCTTGTGCGGTCCTGCTCTTCCTGAGATTCGATCTTTTTGCCGTCTCGGATCGCATAGAAGGAGTCCACCGCCCTGTCTGCCTGAGTACTGATGCGGGCGGTGTAGATATCCAGACCAAGATCGGAAAGGGTGCTCGTAATTTTGTAGAGAAGTCCGACTGCATCTTGTGCAAAGATGTCTATGATGGTGTATCTGTCCGAGATGTCGTTTTCGAAATGGATCTCGGTCGGAATCCGAGCCGCTGGTTTCCTTCGCCTGGCCCACCGCCGCTGATGCCTGACGAAAAGGTCTTCCAGGCTGACCTTTTCCTGAAAGACCTCCGCAAGTTGTTTTTGCACCTGCTTCTGGTGTATGGGATGGCTGGTTTCGTCCAAGGTCGTGACTTGAAAGGTATCCATCACGATCCCGTCGGAACGCGTGTAGGCCTGCGCACTGAAGATATTGATGTCGTTGCTGGAAAGCACGCCGCAGATTTCAGAAAGCCTGTAAGGTTTGTCCTGGGTGCAGACGGTCACTTCAGAGAAGAAACGACTCGGTGCAAACCCGACCGTAACGGGCGAGTTCTCGAGCTTCTGAATCAGATCGAGATGTCTCCCTACGCTTTCGCTACCGTTCAGTTCAGCATAGTGTGGTGGAAGACGATCGACATGCTTCTTCACCAGGCCCCGTCCGAAACGGTCGCTGAGCGCTCCAACAAGATCCCGGCTGGCGGCTTGCCGCCTGCGCTCCTCCTCGGCAGATGGCGACCCCGATGTCAAGATGTTTAGGGTCTTGGCGTAAAGTTCGCGAAGGAGATGCGCCTTCCACGCCGTCCAGGCCGTTCGGGTCACGGCAGAAAGATCGGCGTAAGTGAGCACATAGAGCATGCGCAGCAGGTTTGGATGCTTGACCGAGCGAGAAAACTCCTTCAACATGCGCTCGTCGGACAAGTCCCGGCGCTGCGAGATGTGTGACATCTGAAGGTGATTCTTAATCAAAAGAATGATGGCCTTTGTCTGCTCAGATGGGAGCCCCAGCCTGACCAGGAAGTCCCGAGCCATGGCCGCACCTTCGGCGCTGTGTTCCGAGCCACGGACCGACTTCCCCACGTCGTGCAACAGTACGGCCAAATAGAGCGTCTCCTTTCTCGGGATTTCTTTGAATACACGTTTGAGATGAGAAAGGGCTCCTCCGTCCGACGAATCGGTGAGAAGACGCTCTAGATTCTCGATTGCCACCAGCGTATGTTCATCGGCCGTGTAGATATGGTAACGATTATACTGCACCAGGCACGTCAGGCTATCGAACTCGGGAATGTAGGCGCCCAGTATGCCGAGTTCGTGCATCGTACGCAGCGTTACAGCTACCCCTCCAGGGGCACGCAGGATTTCCAGAAATATGTGGGCAGCTTCCTTGGAACTTCGGAAGTCGGCATCAATAAGCTGGGTGCTATCCTGGATGCTTCGGCGAGTTGCTTCGTTGATTGGAACCCCGAATCGTTGGCTGTCCAAAAAGAGGCTCAGGAGCCGACGCGGATTGCTTTCAAAGAAGGACTTCCTTTCTCTAGGTAGTCCGATGTGAGAATGCGTGAGGACGGCCCCATCATCCAGGGTTCGCCTTACGATCAAACCTACGACACGGCGTGCCACAGACGGTTGGCCGTCCAGCCGCTCACATATGAAGTCGGAAAGATGTTTTATGTTTCTGGCGTGCAGGTAGTAATCTCGCATGAATCGCTCAACGCCCAACTCTCCATTCTGGTCTTCGTATCCGAGACCGAGAGCGACCGTCGGTTGGAGCTCGTGTTCGAGCACGTCCTGGCGTTTCCCCGTAAGGAAGTGAAGCTCGTTTCTAGTCCGCAGCAGAAAATCGAGACCTTCGGTGTAGAGGCGAAAATTTCTTCGGTCAAGCAGATGTTCTTTCAGTAGCCCGTCGGGTGTGACGACCCCCCGCACTTTGAGCAGCCACCCGACGGCGTGCGTCTCCCTGAGTCCGCCGGTACTCTCCTTTACGTCCGGTTCCAGGAGTTGAACGGAGAGACCTGCTCTGACGTGTCTCTGCCGACGCTCCTCGACCTTTTGGGCAACAAAAGTACGAGCCCTCCGGCCGAAAAATTGCCCTGTCAGGGCGTCCTCCAGTTTTTTGGCCAGTTTGCGGTCTCCGACAAGATAGCGGGCCTCATACAAGGACGTGAGAGAGTCCGGGTCCTCCTTCGCTGCGGAAAGACAATCAGGGATTGTACGAGTGCTGTATCCGATCTCGAATCGTAGGTCCCAAAGTGCGTGGAGTATGGTCCGAGTAACAGGGTGCGCTTTTTCCACTTTTTGCGATAGAAACAAGAGGTCAACGTCAGACTTTGGATTAAGGGCTGCTCTTCCGTAGCCTCCCAGCGCTAAGACGACATATCCCCTAGGTGGATCTCCTCCGGTGTCCAGGACCGCTTCTCTATGAAGCAATGAAATAAGCGTGTCGACGCGTTCTGTAAGGGCTTCGACCACCTCTTGTCCGGATGCCTGGGACCGATGTCGGGAGAGGACCTCGTCCCAGGCTCGCTCTAGATAGCGCCTGAGCAGCTCGATCCTCTTTTTGGGCAGTTCTTTTGGGCCGCTTTTCGCCCTGAGGTCCTTGAGTCGCTTTCGGAGGTCACTGTCCAACTATGAATTCACCCCTTCCTGGGCGCGATGCCCGAAGTCTGGTGTAGACGTTCGTTATCCTTCTATTTGATACGACCTTAATGCACGAAAAGCCAAATTTGATAATAGCGCCACGGCGGGGGATGTGTCAAGGTCTTTGGAAAAGGAAGTTGCGCTTGCGAATCCGGAAGCGCTTCGATAGCTTTTGAAAGAGCCTTTGGCGTTGAAAGAAAACGAACTGAACAGGAAAATTAGATGCACTCGAACGAGAACCGTATCCTTGTCATCGATGATGAGAAAGATGTCTCCGAAGGCTTGATCGACTTTCTTTCCGAGGCCGGCTATATTGTGGATGCCGTCCACGGCCTGCGCGAGATAGGTAAACGCCTGGAACGTGGGCATTACCACGCAGCCATTCTGGACCTCAAGGTGCCAGGGAAAGCGGCGATGTCTCTGCTCAAAGAGGTCAAGGCGAGGAGCCCCGACACGGGGGTGATTGTGATCACTGCACAGGGCGAGGTCGCGACCGCCGTCGAGGCGATGCGTCTGGGTGCTTATGATTTTCTACCCAAGCCGACAGACTTCAAGCGCATCAGACTCTCTTTGGAGCGCCTTCTGGAACACCAGGCGCTTGTCGTTGAGAACAAAGAGCTTCGTGCGCGTCTGGATTCAGCGACGTCTTTTGAAGAGATCGTCCATCGAAGCGAAGTGATGAGGAGTGTATGCGACACGATCAGACAGGCGGCAATGACAGACGTCCCTGTGTTGATCACGGGCGAAACGGGAACGGGAAAGGAGCTGGTCGCAAGGGCAATCTGGCAAACGAGCAGCCGCGCAGATGATCCGATGGTGCCGGTCAACTGCGGTGCGATTCCTGAATCCCTGTTTGAGAGCGAGCTTTTCGGCCATGTCCGGGGGGCATTCACCGGCGCGCACGCAGACAAGCCTGGGCGATTCGCTGCCGCGGAGGGGGGCACGCTGTTTTTTGACGAGGTGAGCGAGATCCCGATCCAGAATCAGGTGGATTTACTCCGCGTTCTGGAGGAGAAAGTCTACACCCCAGTCGGCGGGATGAAGCCACACAAGGCCAATGTGAGGACGATTTTTGCCACGAATCGGGACCTGGACACCCTCATGAGGCAGGGGGGATTTCGAGAGGATTTGTATTATAGGATCAATGTCGTGCCCATCCAGCTGCCCCTGCTAAAGGACCGGAAAGAGGATATCCCGTTGATTGTCGATACCTTCCTGGCCCAGCTCTGCTCACTTCACGGAAAGCCGCGAAAGCGGTTTACCGCTGGTGCGATGCAGTCCATTTTAAACTACGACTGGCCGGGAAACGTTCGGGAACTGAAGAATGTGATCGAACAGATCGTGGTAACCTGCGAGGATCAAGAGGTTGGCGTGAAACGGCTTCCGGTCCGAGTTCGAGAATCGGGCACCCGGCCAGAGCGGTTTGAGATGGAAATCGGTAAATCGATCCAGGACGTGGAGCGGGCGCTGATCGAGCATACTCTAACGCAGGTGACGTCAAACCGGAAAGAGGCTGCGGCCATCCTCGGAATCAGCGTTCGGGCCCTCCAGTATAAGCTCAAGAGGTATCAGGTCCGGCCCCCTCAGTGAACACCTACATGTGCAGAATTTGCACTTTAGATCCGATTGGAATGCAAATTTTGCGTGTATGTCCCCCGAGTTGCAGATATCCCCGCTGTCGGCTTGTCACCCAATTCATTTCGAAACAAGCAGTTGTCCTTTCTCTACCCGCAACATGGCATTAAAGTTGCTAATTTATCAACCAGCATCTAGGGGCCGTATCGGTCGCTGCGGGAACGTCCTTACAGGTTATTTATTAACAACGTGTTGTAGATTTCAAACCTGTGTGGGTCGGACGTGAAGGGTGCAAAACCTGCACGCACGAGACGGTTGTCGCCGCAGGTCGGGTGATTGGCAGGAGAGGAGATCGTGAACGTGGCTGGGATTTCTGTGCAAGACAGCGAAACACTGAATCTGTATTTGAGAGATATCGCCTCTTCGACACCTCTGTCCGGTAAAGAGGAGATCGGGTTGGCGGAGCGGATCCGAAAAGGAGACCAGAAGGCACGGGATACACTGGTCGGCGCCAACCTGCGTTTTGTCGTGAGTATCGCGCGTGAATACCAGAACTACGGCGTTCCGCTTTCAGACTTGATCAGCGCGGGCAACTTTGGTCTGATGACCGCCGCTGAGCGTTTTGACGGTCGGCGCGGATTCAAGTTCATCTCCTACGCGGTCTGGTGGATCCGGCAATCCATCCATCAGAGCCTGGCGCAGGACACGCGGGTTGTTCGATTGCCGGTCAATCGGATCGATCTCTTACATAACATTTCAAAGGTCTCGCGCGAGCTGTTTCAGTCTAATGGGTACGAGCCCGAGCCTGAGGCAGTCGCGGATGAGCTGGGTGTTTCTGTAGAAATGGTGCGCGACACGATGATGCGAGGTCGGGATGTCTGGTCTCTCGACGCGACATTCAAAGAAGAGGACGATCACAGTCTGCTGAACGTGTTGGCGGATGAGTCTCAGGCGACACCCGACAGCGGGGTTGTGGAGCGGTCAGTACAGGAGCAGGTGGAGATGGTGCTGGACTCTCTTGAGGATCGCGAGGCGAAAATACTCCGACTCTATTTTGGGCTCGGAGACGAAGAACCGATGACACTCGAGGAAATCGGAGTAAGATTCCAACTGACCCGGGAGCGAGTGAGGCAGATCAAAGAGAGGGCGCTGCACAGGCTGCGACACCCTCAGCGCCGAATGCAGTTGGAACCGCTTATGGAATGGGCCTAGACGCTGTGCTTTCAACTCTACTGAGGCGTTGCTACATCGCGAGGCAATCGTTCAATCGTGGCTAATCTTCTCCGATACCTCAAGCAGGACAGAATTCTTGTGCGCATGGACGCACGGAATAAGGTGGAGGCGATCCGCGAGTTGGCGGGCCTACTGGAGGACGGGCCAGAGATTTCCGCATTTCGCCAGTTTCTATCGGTAATGGTACAAAAGGAACTGCGCTTCGGGAGTGGTGTCGGAGATGGCGTTGCGATTCCTCACTACCGGGACGAGACGATCGAGGAACCGGTCATCGGACTGGGTGTTTCGAGAAACGGGATCGAATGGGGAGAGGGTGAAAGGGTGTCCATCGTGGTACTGATCGGCTGGCCCAACAAACACGACCAAGCCTACTTGAAGACGGTGGCCGAGATTGCTCGCCTGTTACACGAAGCGCCAGTTCGGCAAGCCCTGTTGAACGCGGACTCGGAGATTGAAGTTTTAGAGATTTTGAAAGGGGCGCTCGTGAAGCCGGAAAGCGTTTCCTGCTGATCCGAAGACGACCTTGAGAGAAGGGGGACGGCTTCCGCCGCCCCCTTTTTTTTGTTAAGACGATCATTCACGGCGAAATCCGGCTCGTTCAAGGAGTATGGCAGCAGGAATCGCCAGGATCAGACTTGCCAAACCTTGTATCCCGTTCCCCAGGAGTCCGGCGAGGGCAGGTTGCCATCCGTAAAGGAACGTTTCGGTGAGGAAGTATCCCAAAACCATCCATAAGGTGCCGACAAATGCCCTGAGTCCACCAATCAGAACGCCCATCCTCGAAAGCAGCGATTTGCGTGAAAAGCTCCCAACCAAGGCTCCCTCCGCGCCCTTGATGACGAGCGTAAAGGGAGCCCAGTGTGCATAGCCGCCCAGGATATCCGCTAACGCGGAGCCGATTCCTCCAGACAAGGCCCCGGTTCTGGACCCAAAGAGAAGTGCGGCACTGATGATTACGCTGTCACCGAGGTTCACGTATCCCTGTGTTGCAGGTGTTGGAATACGTAAAACAAGCGTCGCAACCGCCGTTAAGGCAGTGAGCATCGCATTCAGGGTCAGGCTACGGGTCATCCGCGTTCGCCTCGGATTTAGTCCAATCGCAACTCGATCTGAAGCAGAAAAACATATGAGATAACCTCTTTAGATTCAAGAAGAAAATGCGCTATTACGGGACTTTTTCGGGCCTTGCTGGCTTGACAAACTTCCGCTGGGGTACTATATTTAGGCGCCTTTTCGAAAGGGGGTGAGAAATATGCCAAACAAGGCGGATCTAGTGGATGCGATTTCTGATAAGGCGGATATCTCCAAGAAGGCCGCGGGAGCTGCCCTGGATACTGTTTTAGGTGAAATTACTTCGGCGCTGAAGAAGGGAGAACGGGTTTCGATTTCTGGCTTCGGAACATTCTCTGTTGGGAGTAGAGCGGCACGACAGGGGCGCAACCCTCAAACTGGTGCTACGATTCAGATTGCGGCGAGCAAGACTCTGCGTTTTAAGGCCGGAAAAGCCCTTAAAGAGGCTGTTCAGTAGCTTTAAAAGGCTTTCGTGAAAACCTGCAGCCCTGGAGGTCGGTGACCTTCAGGGCTTTTCGCGTACACCTCTGATCTTCGTCCTTGAAAAACAGTGTAGAAACACAGAGATCGCGAGGAATCTGAGGAGGCGCGCACCAAGGTGGTTCTGCTCGGATTTCAGGTCAACGTTCCCTTCCTGTTAACCTCCATTTAATCTTCCAGAAACATGCGCGTAACATGCCGGCAGTACTTTTTGTATCCGTTCTTATTCGGTCCATCACCGTCACAAAGCAGCGAACCGAGCCAAATCATGAACGACGGAAGCAAAGATTACGTTTTGAGCGCGGCCAAGGATCATAGCGTGAAGTTTATCCGCCTTTGGTTCACGGATATCCTCGGGTTTCTGAAGAGCGTCGCGATTCCGGTTGAACAGCTGGGGGAAGCACTCGATGGGGGAATCGGTTTCGACGGGTCCTCCGTGGAGGGCTTCGCACGGATCGATGAAAGCGATATGATCGCCATGCCGGATCCGAGCACCTTTCAGGTGCTCCCCTTTCGCCCCCGCGAACAGGGTACGGTTGCGCGCATGTTCTGTGATATCGTGGAACCCAACGGAAAACCTTATGAGGGGGACCCACGGTGGGTGCTCAAGAAAAATCTCAAGCGGGCTTCGGATATGGGCTTCACATTTTATGTCAGTCCGGAGCTGGAATATTTCTACTTCGAGAGCACAGAACGACCGCTGAAGGGTTTAGACGAAGGCGGGTACTTCGATCTCACTCCTCTGGATGTCGCCAGCGACCTCCGACGCGAGACTGTCCTGGCCTTGCAGCAGATGGGAATTGAGGTCGCCTCGAGCCATCACGAAGGGGCTCCCAGTCAGCACGAAATCGACTTGCTCTACACAGACGCCCTGACGATGGCCGACAGTGCCATGACCTACCGTCTGGTGGTCAAGGAGATCGCGTTGAAACACGGCGTCTGGGCCACGTTCATGCCCAAACCGGTCTTCGGCGTAAATGGAAACGGGATGCACACGCATATGTCCCTGTTCAAGGGGGAACGCAACGCCTTCTTCAATCCGAAGGACCCGTTTCATCTGTCTCGCGCCGCTAAGTACTACATCGTCGGGTTACTCCGCTACGCGAGGGAGATCACACTTGTGACGAACCAGTGGGTAAATTCCTACAAGCGGCTCGTTCCTGGTTACGAGGCCCCCATCTACACAACCTGGGCCGTGATCAATCGGTCCGATCTGGTTCGAGTGCCTGCCTATAAACCCGGCAAGGAAAACGCCGTTCGTGTGGAATACAGGTCTCCCGATCCAGCTTGTAATCCTTACCTGGCCTTCTCCGTGATGTTGGCGGCTGGTCTGGAAGGCATCGAAAAGCGCTTCAAACTGCCTCCGCCTTCAGAAATGAACGTTGCCGAGATGAGCGATTCTGCACGGCAGAAGGCAGGAATCGAAACGCTGCCCCAAGATCTATCGCACGCGATCGAGCTGGCCCAGGGGAGCGAACTTCTGCGCAAATCGCTTGGAGACCACGTTCTTGAGAAATTTATCGAGAACAAAAAGATCGAGTGGGCCGACTATCGGGCCCAAGTGACCGGGTATGAAATCGACCAGTATCTGAAAACTCTATGAGTACGGCAGATGCCTCGCCCTTGTCCGCGAAAGCTTTATGATCAATGCCCGATCCCCAGGGAACTCTGTTCCGAGGATTATGAACGCACCAAGGTATGGCACTGTCTCGAGTTTCTGAGGGACTTGGAGAGTTTTCTATTTTTCGACGAGGCTAAGGACGGCGGCCAAGGGCTCGAGGAAGGAAGTGAAGTGAGGACGGTGGGTGGATTGATTCAATCGCTTGAGGAGATGGACGAGGGCTGACTAGCTTGCACCTGCTTGACTCATAAGATTCAAGCTGATTGCCCGGGGCTGTTCCCGGGCTTTTGCTTTGATTCTGCAGCACGCGTTGCGGCCCTGTAGACCTCGAGGATGGATACATCGTGTGCTCTGGCGATCCCGGCACAGTCCTCGTACTCAGGAGCGAAAAGCGTTCTCCCGCCAGAGTGAGAAATCTTCACGCTCACAGGCCCAAAAGGAGTTTGGAAAACTTCCTGCTTCCGGTCGATGGATAGCCGATCCACCTGACTTACCCGCACGCCGAGGGTCGTCGTTTCACGCAGGAGGATCTCGGTCAGACGATTTACATTGGACGGATCTGAGAGAACGCTCACCAGAACGCCCGGGCGGCCCTTTTTCATGATAAGGGGAGTGAGGTAGGCGTCGCGCGCGCCTTCTGCGAGCAGTCTGTCCGTCACGTAGCCATAGATTTCCGGCGACATGTCGTCGACATTCGTTTCGATCAAGTAGAGGGTGTCTGCCTTCAGGTCTTCCTTGAGTTGGCCAAGCTCCACTCTGAGCAGATTCGGCACCTCCTCAATATCTCGAGTCCCTGCCCCATAGCCGAAAGATTCGGTCGTCAGGGTCATCCGGCACCCAACCTCGGTCGCCAGCGTCGACAGGATCGCTGCTCCGGTCGGCGTGACCAGTTCGTAAGGGATCTCGGTTCGCTCCGTGGGCAGCCCTTTGCAGAGGGCCACGACGGCCGGGGCGGGAATAGGAAGCGGACCGTGTGCGCCACGAGTCGTTCCGCGACCGAATCGGATGACTGAGGCGTAGACGCGCTCCACGTAGAGAAGGTCCAAACAGATCAGCGTGCCCAAGACATCCACGATGGCGTCCATCGCTCCGATTTCGTGAAAGACAACGGTTTCGGGCGAGGCGCCGTGTACCTCCGCTTCGGCCCGGGCCAGGTTCTGGAAAATTTTTCGAGCATCGGACCTGATTTTGCCGTGGGTTGGGCATCTGTCCAGGAGTTCCAAGACGTCTCCGAGATGTCTGTGCTTTCCGGTCTCTTTTGTCAGCACGTCCACCTTCGTGGCGCTGATTCCGTGCTTCTCTACGCTTCTTGCGCGGATCTCAACATTAGGAAGCTCCAATTTCTGGACTTCCACCAGAAGTGATTCAAGCGGGAGCCCCGCATCCAGCAGGCTTCCCAAAAGCATATCTCCACTGATACCAGAAAAACAGTCGAAATAAGCGACTTTCATTCAATTTCCTCTGCAAAAAAGGCCGCGGCGCGATACGCCACGGCCCAACTCCGCTTTTGCGTTTCCTTTTAGAGCCTTTCCAGATCGAACTGGCTTAGATCGTCCTGGATCTTCTTGGGATCGAAGACCTCGTCGAAGTCGTAGACGTCCTGGAAATCCTCCAACCTGTCTTCTTCGGTCTTGCTCATCAACTCTGCTTCGACCAGGTTGAAGACAATTCGCCCGAAGTCGAGGGTTTTCTGTACGCCCCAATGTTCGAACACGGGGCGTGCCATCGGGCCGTATTGTTCCTGCGCGTAAACAGCGATGTGTTCCGAGAGCTCCCTGCCGGTGATGTGCCTGGCTTCGGCCGTTTCAACCTGGTCTCGTTTCAACTTATGGACGGCGAATTCCAGGGCGGCATACACAAACAGATAGGCTTCTCGCTTGTAGCGCCCGTCTTCCTCGGCAACTTTGTCAATCTTGCGAAGCAGGTTGTTCGCACTGTCCAGCATCAAAAAGGCCTTTCCGTTTCTCTGAAAGATTTCCCATCATCGGGCACGTTGACCCCCGCTTTTGAATCAACATCCAAGCGGGCCGTTAAGACAGAGCCTGCGACGCCATCGAGCAGCACCAGAAATCGTTCCCGAAGTTGAAGAAAATCGGAGAGACGGGAGGGAGGGACCGACTTTCGTTTTGGGCTGACGACGATCTTTGCCGGGTTCCGCGGTCGGTACTTTCCGTTCTTGTCCAGGACGAGGAAATTGTAGTGGACGTGGGGTCCCGTTGCCCTTCCCGTGCTACCCACGTAGCCGATTGTCTGTTTCTGTCTCACGTAGGCGCCCGTTTTGAGCCCTTTCCGGAACCGACTCAGATGCCCATAGCCTGTTTTGTAGCCATTCTTGTGTCTGATCTCGATGTACTTTCCGAGTGCACCCCTTCGCCCTATGAAGGTGACGGTCCCATCTGCTGTTGCCCAAACGCGGGACCCGTAGTCGGCCGCATAGTCGATTCCGTGATGCGGGATGATTTTCTTCAAGATCGGATGAAACCGCCTGGGGTTATAGCGGGAGCTGATGCGGCGGTAGTTCAGAGGGGACTTCAAGAAGAGTCCCTGGAGCGATTTGCCCTCGGAATCGTAATAGCGCCATCCCATCCGGGCATCGCCGAATCTGAAGGCCTGGTAGCTTTTCCTGGCGGTGGCATACTCGGCTGCCAGGATGTTCCCATAACGGAAGAATTGCCCATCTTTGAAGAGTTTCTCCACGATGAGTGCGAACCGATCGTTGGCGCGACAGTCGACCATGAAATCGATGTAATATTCGAAGATGTCTACCATCTTGTCACTGAGCACGGCCGGATTCTCTCCTGTTGCGGCGAGGGCATTCCAAAGCATGTCTTTGATGACGCCTGAGATGATGACGACCTCGCGGTCGAGGGGAACCTGTTCCTTTTTCGCGCGAAGGATCCCGTCTTCGCGCAGCGCGACAAAGCGGGTCTCCATTGCCCCCTTCTTGACAAATTCGAAGGACTGAATAATGCCAAGGCTGTCGACGCCTATCCGGTAGCGATCTCCCCGCTGCACAAGATTCGGATTAAACTCGCGGCGGTGCACGCCGGCCCGGACCGCGGAGACGAGATCGAACACCTGTTCGTGAGAGATTCCCTTTCCCATCAGGGCCTCTGAAAAGACCTGTCGTGGTCCGATCTGTCCCGAGATTTCGGTGAACTGAGGCTCAGGCTCCACGAGGAGCGTGTTTACGCTTTCTGATTCGGTCTGATCCACCTCGGGCGGGGCCTCTACTTCGGGCGTGAGGCCGGTCATTTGGCCCATTCCGGCAAGGAGAGCAGCGACGCACGCAACAACGAGGAAGAGGATGGAACGCAGACCCTTGCGGCCTACCCGCGCGCTTGCCCGACTCCTGATCAGGTTCTCATAGATCGGCATCCCGAGGGCTCCGAATCGACTGGCTTGATACGGTAGAGATTACGTAACTCATTGTGTTAAGGGCACTACGGACAAGAAGATAGATCAAATTGCGAAGGCTGTCAACTTCATTTCCGGAGAGCAAGGCCCAATGGGCGTTCACAATCGGGTCCCAAATTCACAACTTACAATTCTTGGCAGACCCCTTTAGCTATCGGCACGGCGCGCACCAACCGCCCGTTCTCGCCACAAATGCTGTGAGGATTTTCCTCTTGAATTTTCCTCAAGGATTTGTTATAGTTTAACTTAGACCACGAACGACATATCACCCTCCCCCCCTCGAAAAATCTGAGGAGGTCCATGGAACAGTTCGTGATTGAAGGGGGGTACCCACTCTCCGGCACGATCTCGCCGGCCGGCAACAAGAATGCGGCACAAGCCGTGCTGGCGGCGACACTTCTTACAAGGGAAGACGTTGTTCTAAAGAATGTCCCGGATATCGGTGACATCGCTTGCATCGTGGAGATCCTGAGGGATTTAGGCGTGCAGATCAAGATCCACGGCCATCACGAATTGGTCGTTTCTGCCCGTTCCATCAACAAGACCGCCCTGAGATCCGATCTTTGTCGGAAGGTGAGGGGCGGTTTTATGTTTTCTGGCCCGCTGCTGGCGCGCTGCGGGCAGGCCACGGTTCCAAGGCCCGGTGGTGACAAGATCGGAAGGCGGCGTGTGGATTCCCACATCATGGCCCTTGAGGCGCTTGGCGCTCGCATCTCCACGAATCACATCTACGAGATGGAGGCCCCCAGGGGCTTGAAAGGAGCGGACATCTTCCTGGATGAACGGAGCGTGACGGCGACGGAACATACCGTGATGACCGCCACACTCGCGGAGGGCAAGACCGTGATTCGAAACGCGGCCTCGGAACCTCACGTTCAGGAGCTTTGCCATCTACTCAATGTGCTGGGGGCGAGGATTTCAGGGATCGGGACGAACGAGCTCACGATCGAGGGCGTGGACGCATTGGGCGGTGGGGTTCACACGATCGGCCCCGACTACATGGAAGTGGGGAGTTTCATCGGGCTCGCAGCGGTCACAAATGGAGAAATTCGAATTCCGAACGCCGCGCCCGAAGCCATGCGTCGGAGCCTGATGGTCTTTCGCCGTCTGGGGCTCGAGGTCCAGATTGATGGTGAGGACATTATCGTCCCGGATTACCAAAAGTTGGAGATTATTCCCGATGTTGGCAACGCCATCCCGAAGATCGACGACGATCCGTGGCCCGGGTTTCCGGCCGATTTGATGAGCATTGCCATCGTAGTGGCCACCCAAGCGAGAGGGACCATCCTTTTCTTCGAGAAGATGTTCGAGTCACGCATGTACTGGGTGGACCGACTGATCGAGATGGGTGCCAAGATCATCCTGTGTGATCCCCATCGGGCCGTTGTGGTCGGGCCGTCCAAGCTTTACGGCGAGCATCTTATGAGTCCAGATATCCGCGCCGGCATGGCGCTCCTTATTGCAAGTCTCTGCGCCGAAGGCGAAAGCGTGATCGGTAATATCGAGCAGATCGATCGCGGGCACGAACGGATTGATGAACGACTGAGGTCGCTGGGTGCCAGGATCCGCCGCGTCCAGATGAGTGTGGTTTGAGTCAGCATGGATGGCCTTTCCCTAAGAGAGGGCGCTGTCCGGGTCGTTCGGACGCTGCAGGACCGTGGATTTCAGGCGCTGTTTGCCGGCGGTTGCGTCCGAGACCACCTCCTGGGTATTCTGCCTCAGGATTATGATATTGCAACCGATGCCGACTGTGGGACGGTGATGAATATTTTCCCGAATGCCCGGGAGGTGGGTGCCCATTTCGGCGTGGTGATCGTCCAAGTCGATGGACACGATTACGAGGTTGCTCGGTTCCGTCGGGATCTGGGCTACAGCGACGGCCGTCGACCGGATCAGGTTGTATTTTCTGATTCGCGTGAAGACGCCCTGCGTCGTGATTTTACCGTCAATGGAATGTTCATGGATCCGATCGAAGATCGGATCATCGATTACGTGGGTGGACTGGAGGACTTGCGCATCGGACGGGTCAGAACGATCGGACCCCCCGAGCAGCGTTTTCGCGAAGATCGCTTGAGAATGATTCGGGCCATTCGGTTTGGGAGCCGATATGGCTGGAGACTCGATGCAGAGATGTTTAGGTCCATCCGCCGGTTCAGTGGATCGATCGATGAGATCAGCGCAGAACGTGTCCGCGATGAACTCTTGAAGGTCCTCACGGAGGGCGGAGCCCCACTCGGGGTCCGGTGGCTGATCGATTCAGGGTTGATGGCGTCTATCCTGCCCGAAGTCGTTCGGATGCAAGGCCTGCAGCAACCCCGAAATTTTCACCCTGAGGGGGATGTTCTAACGCACACGCTGATCATGCTCGGGATCGTCAAGACCCCCTCACCGGAGCTTGCGATGGGCGTGCTGCTCCACGATGTCGGCAAGCCACGCACTCTGGAAGTCAGCGATCGGATTCGGTTCAACAACCACGATCGGATTGGCGGGCAGATGGCCGCGGAGATCTGCAAGCGGCTGCATTTCTCCTTGGACTCGACCGAGCATATCGTGCGCCTTGTGTCTGACCACCACCAGTTTATGCACGTGCGTCGGATGCGGCCGAGCCGACTGAAGCGCTTTCTCCGGACCCATCGGTTCGAAGAACACCTGGAGTTGCATCGCGTTGACTGCCTTGCCTGCCACGGAAATCTTGAGAACTATGAATTTTGCAAGGAAGCCGTGGACGAATTCGGACCTGAGGACATTCGACCCGCGCCTCTTATATCAGGGAAAGATCTGATTCGCCTGGGTTATGCTCCAGGACCTGCGTTCAAGCGTGCGCTTACCGCAGTGGAAGATGCCCAACTGGAAGGGACCATCGATAGCCGCGAAAGTGCACTCGCGGTTGCCCGGGGGACCTTTCGCAGCCTAGGGGTTTCTTCCGTCGATGGAGACGGAACTGGAGGTCAAGCGTGATGTGCCGATATCGGTACTGATGGGACATTCTCTGGTGACCGATTCAGGAGGTCTCAATGGCTGACGAAGAGTTTAATCTGGATGCAGATGTAGGCGAGGAGGGTGGTGAAGAGGAGGAGCAGGAGGGCGGCCTGAACCTGAAGCGATACCTTCCGTACATCGCTGGGGTTCTCGTCGTCCAGATCATCATTGGGTACCTACTGGTCAACTGGTTGTTTGCGCCCGACGAGGTTTTGGAAGAGGAGGAAGTCGTGGAGGAAGTTCTGCCGGAGGAGGAGGAACAGCTGGCCACGAATGGTCCTCCTGGGATCGTTTCCGTTATTTATGAGAAAATAGAGGATATCGTAGTGAATCCCGCTGGGACGGAAGGACTTCGATTTTTGAGTGCGAAGATCAACCTCGGGCTGGCAAGCCCGGAAGTCGAGGCGTTCATCGAAGAAAACAAGCAGGGTTCCAAGATCCGGGACCGGCTCATCGATATCCTTCGGAGCAAGACGATCCCCCAACTGGAGCCAGAGAACCACCAGAGGCTGAAGGATGAGATCAAGGAGAGATTGAACGTAGAAGGCTTCCTGGGGGTTAACGCGGTCGTCGAGGTCTACTTTCAAAACTTTGTTCTCCAGTAGTGTTCGGGGGGAACGATGGGAGCGGTCGGGCGTTCATAGGAGGTGCGCTTTCGGTCAGAGCAAATCATCCTAACCAGGTATTCTTAGCGTGCCCCGCCACCTTCAACGACTCCGGACGCTCCTAATTCCTCTGTTGCTCGGCTTCGTGAGTGAGACTGCAGCCACGACGGTTGTCCGGTTCCCCTTCGATTCTCTCTGCGTTCGTGCAGAGACAATCGCCCACGTCCGGTGCCTCCGTACTCAGAGTTTTCGAGATGCCCAGGGTGGAGGAATCTTCACACAGACCGCATTTGAAGTTCTGAATCCGATCAAGGGTGACTCGGCCTCCAAAGAGATCGTCCTCACCCTCCCTGGAGGTCGTGTAGAGGGACAACGGCTTCTTGTCCCGGGCATGCCCGAATTTTCTCCGCACCAGGAGAGCGTGCTTTTTCTTACGGGTTCCTCCGGCACCGATTCTCCCTGGCCGGTAGGCCTGAGTCAGGGCTGCTATGAAGTGTTGGTGGAGAATCAGGATGAACCTCAGGTGGTGCTTCAGGCGGGTGCGACCCCGATGCCGGACGGATCTCTGTTCAAACCCAGTTCTCATCGACCCTTCACAGTCCTCCTTGACGACTTCTTGACCCAAATCAGGTCGAATCTCTCCGCTTCAGATCCACCACCGGGCAGCGACCATTCCCCCCGCTGAAAACCCTATATTTCGCTTGACTTTCCCCAGGCATTTTCGCATAATAGCGGCCGTAACCTTTAAGTTTTTCTGTGGTCTGTACCGTTTTGGCCCCTTTGTCATCTAGGCCGAGGCAAACGTGAGGGAGGCGCTTCATGGCGAAGCTGCACTTTGATATCCGCGACATCTTTCGTGTGATCCGCCTGGGCTGGTCCGGAAAGAAGATCTGGGTCGGGCTGTGCGGCCTGATCATAGCCACCGTCGGCTACTCGATTCTATCGATTCTCGCCCACCTTTCCGGCGGAGCAACCCTCGGTTCATTGTGGGTCCGTTATGGGCTATTCCCTGGCGCAGAGTGGGGGCACCTGCCACTTCTGGGGACCGTACTGTGGCTGCTTGGCGCAGTCTTCTTCCTGGCTGTAATGCTTTTGGCCAGCTGTATGATCTGCAAGATTACATATCAGCAACTCAGGGGAGATGACTTTTACTCCTCTGGAGATGCGTGGAAGTTCCTCAAAGGCAACTGGACTGGCGTACTGTTTGGCCCGGTCGCGGTGCTGGCGCTTTTTGTCTTTTTTCTGGTCGTGGGCATCGTCATTGGGTGGTTGGCGAACATCATCCCAGTGGTAGGCGGACCTCTGTTTGCGATTACGTTTATTCCCATCTTCTTCGCGGCGCTCGTGTCGATTTTTATCTCAATCACCTTCTTTGCGGCCTTTCTGATGGCGCCGGCCATTGTCGGTACAGTGGGTGAGGATACGCTTGAGGTCGTGATTCAGTCTTTTTCGCTGGTCTGGAGCCAGCCCTGGCGACTTGTGGTCTACACGATCTGGATGAAGATTTCGGTCCTGCTGGGTGTCGCCATCTTGGGAACCTTGATGACCTGGACGCTTTGCCTCATCACCTGGGCTTGCGGATTTTTCATGAAAGAGAAGCTCGCCAACGCGCTCTTTGCGGCGAACTACCACCTCCCGATCAAATTGTCGCAACTCAGGATCGATGTTATGCAACATCTCCCTGACCCTGGGCCAGGGATACTATCTGTCTCCGACGCCACGTCCGGGAAGATTCTGGCGATTATGCTCATTCTGCTCACGGGTGTGCTTCTCGCCTATGCCCATTCAGCTTGCGCCTCAGGCCTGAGCTTGATTTATGTGATCCTTAGAAAACAGAAGGACGACGAAAACCTCCTTGAGTGGGAGGAGAGAACGGAGGCTGACGAGGTTGGGACGCCCTCCGTCTCGGAACCCGAAGCGCCGTCTTCTGAGAAGGAAGGGGATGCCGGGGGATCGGAGTCGAAGGATGAGGCTGGTGGGGGGTGAGGGGTCGCCCGGCGCAGCACTGCTGGAAGAGGTCGCCGACTCCGCGAACGTTCTAGAGGGTCCAGAGGGTGTTCGGCGAGTTTTAAGGGCAGTCTTTCAAGCGGGTGCGCTGCCGATTCGAGATCTTTCCCGGCAAGCCGGACTCCCGGTTCCGGTGGTGGCAGCGATTCGGGGCGAGCTGGAATCTCGAGGGATCCTGTTGAGGAAGGGAGGGGTAGCCCTTTCTGAAGTAGGGTGCCAGATCGTGAGGCAGCACCTTGGGATCTCCTGCCGAAGAAAGTTCCCCTCGCCGCAGGCTCCTCCGATCCCGACAGAGTTAAAAGCGGTCCAGGAACAACTCGAAGAGGTCTGTAAGAATCGCCCGCAGGTCGATGTTCGGCTGGATCAATCTCACGCAACAGCCGAGACGACCTTACGCAGGGCGATTTTTCTCTATGGGCACGATGCCCTTGAAGGTCGGAACGTCCTGATTCTCGGAGATGACGATCTGACCTCGTTGGGCGTGATCTTCCTGGCAAAGTTTCTGGGTTTTCGGACTCAGAGGATCGTGGTCGTCGAGTTGGACGAGCGACTGGTTGAATTCCTCCTCTGTGTGGGAAGTCCGTTCGATGGTTCAGTGGAAGTGATCCAACACGACTTGCGTTTGGACCTCCCCCTGAATCTTACCGGGCGATTCGATACTTTTTTCACCGATCCCCCTTATACGCTGGAAGGTTTGGACCTGTTCGTATCTCGCGGTACGAGTGGACTTAGACCGAGAGCGGGTGGACAGGGCTTTGTCTCTTTCGGGCACCGCAGTCCCGATGAGACGGCCAGGGCGATCGGCGCCATCCTGGACATGGGTCTGTCACCCCTAGAGATTCTGCCTGGATTCAACCGTTACGTGGGGGCTCAGGTTCTTGCGGGCGTGAGCCAGATGATTCGGGCCGTTTCCACGGGGCGGCTTCGGCCAAGAATTCAGGGGGCCTATACGGGAGCGCTCTATACGGCGGACCGGAAGCGCGCTCAGAAGGCCCATGGGCGATAGGCTGCCGTTTGAGGGTGAGCCGATCGCTCCCGTGCACGTGGGGCGACTCAAACGTGTGTTTGCTGCCGAAAAGAAACGGGCCTGGTGTTACTACGGGCCCTTTATTTGTTGCTACAGTTTGCCCCCGAAACGACAAGTGTTCCTCCACGAACGTGAAGGATCCCTCTGGCTTCTTGTCCTCAGGTCAGACCCTGCGGGTGCTCAGATCGATCTCCTTGTTCCACCTTTGCCATTTTCGGTTAAAGCCCTCATTTCGTTTGCTGATGAACTGGGATCGGTAAATCAGCGGCCTCTGAGAATCCTGTGGGTGGACGAGGAAGATGCCGGAAGGCTACCCCGGACACTTTTTTCGATCAAATCCAAAGAGAAAGAGTATTTTTACGATCCGGTAGGTGTGGCTGCGGCATCGGGACGAGCCTATCGGGACCTCCGGAAGCGGTTGAACAGATTCCAAAGATCCACGCAGGCCTGTTTCCGGGAGATGAAGCCTGAGGATGTAGGTGCGGGCATAGACCTGCTTCGGCTGTGGCGGCGGAAGCGGAGAAGCAGGCTCACCCACCTTCTGGACTGGGGCTATAGTCTTGCGGCACTGAACCATTTCGAGGACTGGTCGCAGGTTGATCTTAGAGGTTGGTGTGTGGAGATCGAGGGACGGCTGAGTGGGCTGGCCATGGTGGGAGAAATGCAGGACGATCTGGCCAATTTCTTTATCGCCAAGACCGACCCGGATGTTCGGGGCCTGTCGGAGTATTTGCGATGGGAAGTCTTCCGATCGCTTTCACACTATCGCTTAGTGAATGACGCGGGTGATCTTGGCCTGGCGGGATTGCGTCAGTACAAGAGAAAGTTTCGACCCGTTGATTGTCTTCAGGTCTACACAGCTGAGGTCCGCTGAGAAAGAGATTCCATGATCTACAGAATTCTGATTTACATTTTTGTGTTATGTCTAGGACCCCACGGC
The DNA here is from genome assembly GCA_965248435.1 of Candidatus Latescibacterota bacterium. Lineage (GTDB taxonomy): Bacteria > Latescibacterota > UBA2968 > UBA2968 > CBDFJH01. The sequence goes on along the minus strand of OZ252100.1, from coordinate 1,311,511 downwards.
TGCTCAAAGGCCCATACCTATGTGACCACCGAGGTCGTAAGGAGTCTGCGCGAACTTCGGCCGGATGACAGGGTGGAGATCGCTTTAAAGGATGGAAGGAAGATCAGCGGGCAGGTGGCGAGTGTAGAGGACACTCAACTGATTCTTTTCAACGATGATGGTGAGCGGCAGAGCATTTCGTGGGAGGACGTACAAACGATTCAGCGGTCAAAGAAAGTTCGGATGGATTCATACTAGGGTTTCTCCCAGTATTTCTCCCGATTTTGTGCGATCAGTTTTAGGCTCCTTTCATCAGAAGATCGAAACTTGATAAGCGTGTTCGGATGTGCCTTTTCGAACCAGTAGCTCTGCTTCATCTCGCTGAATTCCAAATCGACTCGCCAGCAGATAACCGTTCCCTGTCCAAAGCGAACCGTTTCCTGACCAACAACCCGCCCCACAGCGTGCACCGGACTGGTCCGAGAAGCCTTGTTGGTAATCTGCGTGGGCAGCAGCTGAAACTCCCAGGTATAGTCCTTGGAAAACGGCAGGGCCCTCAGAGATAGCGGGAGTTGGTCCTCGACCACGCTGTTCGGGCCCCATTGGAGTGGCTGACTTCCGTCTCCCTCTCCATCCCAGTAGGAATGAAACACCAGTTCAGGCATTTCACCCCACGTCTTAATGAGCTTGAACGTGTTCCCACACCACTCCTGACTCCCGTTGGTCATCTTCACCAGCCTGAATACATCGTTCCTGTCCACGAAGATGCTCGTCAGATAGGAATAAGGATAGTTCTCTGTCTGAATTTCTGACGTGATGTTCAGTTTCAGGACAGGAAAGAGCGCCTTTCCTAAAAAGGGCGGATCGGCTTTGGTGTAGTACTGGGTGCTGAAGTCCTCCTTTACGGTAATCAGCACGGTTTCATAGGTGCGTAGTTTTCCGTAGACAGATCGCCGAGCCTCGTAGGTCGCAACCTCTGCAAACCCATCGTCCCATAACGGGTCGTTTCCCCAGTCCGTGGTTCCAGCGTGAACCAGCCCTGTACTCAAAATGGATACCAAAAGGATGTTCTTTGTCAAAGATCTCACGTTGTCTCCCCCCCTGTGATGCCAGGGTCTTCAGAAGACCTCTGGCTGAGAAAAGCGCTTGGGGACAAACTTCCTCGAGAGTCCATAAAAGATTCTTAAATAGAGGTCGTAACCATCCGTACATCCCCCTGAACGAGAGATATTTTCCCGTGAATGGCTCTGTCCATTTCTCGCTGGAATTATACCGAAAGATGTAAGGCTGGACCAGTGCTTTCCGAGGCCACCTTGACTTTCAATTGAGGGTTCGACTATATTCGTTTGGAAAAACCTGTTGTGAACTCTAACTATCGACGTTCAAATGATTTCAGAGAGTCTGAGAAAACGAATTGCCGCACTGAATCGGGCGCACCTCCGCGATACGCCCTCGAAAAGTCGGAGGGAGCTGAAAAATAGGTTGGCGACTTCTCGAGAAGCGCGTCGGTGCCTTTCAATTAGAGATGCGGTTGGTGGCAGGGAAATGACCTGCGGCGACGGATGTTTCCTGGTGGTCGAGCCAACGCTGAATGACCTCATCCCTGATTACGATGAGGCGTTCACGCGCCACTATTTGGATGCAGTCGGTTCCATTGGCGTAGATCGATTACTTGAAGACGAAAAAACATTCAGTCAAAGCCGAAGTCCTGAGGATTTGCTCTATATCGATCTGGAAACGACGGGATTCACCTCTGGAACCCCCCTGTTCCTTGCAGGTGTTCTTCTTTATGAAAACGGGAACCTCGTGATCCGACAGCTTCTTGCACGAGACTATTCCGAAGAGCCGCACGTATTGAATCACCTCGCCGAGTTGATCGGTCGGTCACAGGTGTTCGTCAGTTTCAATGGAAAGTCGTATGATTTGCCTTTTGTTCGAGACCGAATGATTTTTCACGGTATAAAGTCGGATTTGCGAAAGGCCCACGTGGACATCTTGCACCATGCCCGTAGACAGTGGGGCACTGAACTGCCGAATTGCAAACTCCAGACGCTTGAGCGAGCAATCTGTCGCCGCTTTCGGTATGGGGATATCGCCGGGGTAGAGATTCCTGATGCATATCATCACTTTGTCCGGTCACAGAACGCCATCCAACTTCGCGACATCCTTCACCACAATGCGCTCGATTTGATCACGATGGCAGAGCTCATGATTCATCTCCTGAAAACACAGAGCACATGTCAGCCGTAAAAGGGCGGCGCGTTCTGGTGATGGGCCTCGGACTGTTTGGAGGGGGTGCAGGCGCCGTCCAGTATCTCCTTCGGGAGGGAGCGCGCGTAACCGTTACGGATCTTCGGTCTTCTGCTGAGCTGGCCGACGCGTTGGAGCTGTTGTCGGGGTGTGCGGTACGCTACAAGCTCGGCGGCCACGACGAAGAGGATTTTCGGAACACTGACCTTGTTGTCGCGAACCCCGGAGTGCCCCGGACTTCGCCCTTTCTCAAGATCGCGGAACACGCGGGCGTTCCGATTACGACGGAGATATGTCTTTTTGTGGAGCGGTGTCCCGCACCTATCGTAGGTGTGACAGGAACAAGCGGAAAGACGACAACGACCTCGCTCATCGGTGCCATGATGCGCCGAAGGGACGCCCGTACGCTCGTGGGTGGAAACATCGGGGGGTCACTGCTTGATCGAGTGGAACGGATCACTGCAGATACACCTGTCGTACTGGAGCTCTCCAGTTTTCAGCTCGACCGCCTGGGAGACCTGGAGTGGAGCCCTCAGATCGCCGTGGTCACGAACTTTGCTCCTAATCATCTGGATGCGCACGGGTCCCTGGAGGCTTACCTCGGTGCAAAACGGAAGATTGTGGTTTACCAGGGGACGGAAGATCGATACGTCCTGAACGCGGACGACCCGGTAGTGAGTGAATGGGGTGAAGCGTCCGATGCTATGGGCAGTTCGTTCAGCCTGGAGAAGAGATTGGAACGCGGAGTATATTTGAGCAATGGGGAGATCAGGCATACGCTCAAAGGTTCGGAGCGGGAGATCTGTCCTGTTAGCGAGCTGCAGGTGCCGGGTCGGCACAACCTGGCGAACGCACTCGCGGCCGCGTGTGCTGCTGTATCTCGGGGGATTCCTGAAGAGGATATTTTCGAGTCGATACGCAGCTTTAGAGGAGTGGCGCATCGCCTGGAAATGGTTGCCGAGCTTAACGGCGTATCCTACCTCAACGATTCCATTTCGACGACTCAGGAGCGCGCTCTCGTTGGCCTGGAGGCCGTTTCCGAACCTGTGATCCTCATCGCCGGCGGCTACGACAAAGGGCTCGTTTTCGACCTGTTGGGGAGGGTGATTGCCAGGAAGGTGTCTGACTTGATCTTGATCGGTCAAACGGCCGGAGCGATCGCCGCATCAGTTCCAAAGGAGGCGCCAACGCGCATCCACCAAAAGCGCTCCCTCGAAGATGCCGTTTCGTTTGCTGCTGACCTCTCCGTTCCCGGATCAACCGTCCTGCTTTCACCTGCTTCAGCAAGCTACGACATGTTTCGAAACTTCGAGGAGAGGGGTCTTTTGTTCAAGCGCCTGGTCCTATCGATGGTTGAAAGCGAGAACCAGGAGGTCCTCCCGCGTGACTGACCTCCGTTCTATTGCTCCAACGGTTGCCGAGATCCTGGGCATACCCGTACCCTCGGGGGCGGAAGGTGCTCCGATTGCCGAAGTCCTGGATACACTTCCATCCGCCGAAAAAATAGGCCTGGTCATTTTGGACGGGTTCGGATCATCGCTTTGGGGTTCCTTGGAAGGCGTTGTTCCGACGGTGAACCGCTTGGCGGGGCTGCACTGCGAGGAGATTTTCTCCGTTCGCCCAGCTTTGACCTACGTCTGTATTTCGTCGATCCTTACCGGCATGTCTCCAAGGTCGCACGGCGTGACTGATCTGAAAGAAGCGGTGGAGGTGGTAGAGTCCGGAAAAATCGAGACCCTCTTCGGGACGGCGAGGAGGGCCGGACGCAGGACGATGCTTGCAGCGCATCGAGAGGGTGTGGGAGACCTGCCCCTGAGTCAGTTTGTAGATGATTTGATCATCGCGGAAGGCAATGAAGATGCCCAACTTTACGCGCAAGTGCCGAACGTGCTCCGTAGGGTTAAACCCAACCTTGCTTTTGTACACCTCATCGACATCGATGAGGCCGCCCACAAGTGGGGTCCCTACTCGGTGCAGGTCAAGGAGGTGGCAGCCAGGATGGACCGAAGTCTGGATGGGCTGCTCAGGGCGTTTGCAGAGGCTAAAAATGCAGTTATACTACTGGCCGATCACGGCGTGCACGAAGAGCAGGGGGATCCAAATTTAGGCAGTCACGATGGGTCGGTGGAGGAAGATCTTCTTGTGCCGCTTATTTGGGCATCGCGCGAAGAGTTGCGGGCCATATATTTGAAATAAAGTCCCAAAGAACCAAAAACAAAGGGGTGAGCGCGACGCGCGCTCACCCCTTTGTTCGTCCGATGTCCTTTTGACTACACTTCGTCTGAATAAGGAATCAGTTTCCTTCCCCGTGTCGGATGTCTAAGCTTACGAAGCGCCTTCTCCTTAATCTGCCGAACGCGTTCTCTCGTGAGCCTAAACTGAACGCCTATTTCTTCCAGCGTCATTTCGGGCGCACCCCCGAGTCCAAAGTAAAGTTTTATCACCTTTCTCTCTCTGTCTTCAAGGGTGCTCAGGGCGGCGTGGATTTCATGCTCGAGCGAGTTCTTCATCAGCATGGAATCAGGAGATTCCTGGCCATCATCCGGCATGATCTCCAGCAGACTGTTCTCTTCGTCTTCACCGAAGGCAGCATCTAGTGACAGGATACGCTGACCACTCGTGAGGGTATCGACAACCTGCTGCACAGAGATACCGAGTTCTGCAGCGATCTCTTCCTCAGCCGGCCGAACCGACGTCTCCTGCTGCTTGCTGTTCGTGTATCGTGAGATTCGGCGTAAGAGGTCCACCCTGTTCAGCGGAAGGCGTACAACACGTGAATGCTCCGCCAGGGTTTGGAGGATAGACTGCCTGATCCACCACACGGCATAGGAGATAAATTTGAATCCTTTGGTTTCATCGAAGCGTTCAGCCGCTGTAATCAGACCGATATTTCCGGCACTTATAAGATCGACGAGTGGAACACCCTGGTTTTGGTACTCTCGGGCGACCGTGATGACGAACCTGAGATTGGCCTCCACGAGTTTTGAACGTGCCTTGAGGTCGCCCTTCTTGATTCGCTGAGCGAAGGCGACTTCCTCTGCCGCCGAGAGGGGTTTGGATGTGGCTACGTCTTCCAAATAGCGATGAAGCGCATCCTTTACGTCGTCGGCAGCAATTGTTTTCGCTCTCGCCACGGCTTCGCCTCAGACAATCCGGTTTGGGCTGTTGAATACCATTGTCTTATGAATTCCGCTTTTTTGCCAACTTCGAGGTGGGGTGATATAAAATCTAGAATCAGGGTTGTCAAGAGAAATTGCGTCAGGAAAGGTGACGAAATCCTGAGGCTCAAGCCGATCAAGAAGGACATCTCTATCCCCGAGGGTTGCTGAATAGTATCGGCAAAGCCCGAAGGAAAGTCAACCCCCCCTTAAGTAAAAAAATACAACCGGTTAGATCATTTTAGGTGTGCATCGGGCCTCTGTCCCCATCGGACCCTGAAGGGGCTGGCCGATCCCTTCCATCATTTCGCCACGACGTGCTTCATTTGAGCGATCTACAGAAGCACGGTCCAGGGCACGCGAAGTCACTCAGCAAGGATATCGAGCAATATCGTCTGGTTCAAATTGGCACTGGGTGGCGGCCTACTGTCGCGATTCCGCAGCTTGCGGATGGCCTGATCTGTTTTCTGAGCTTCCGATTGAAGCTTCCTTCGGTCGGCTTCCAGGGAGCGAATTTCAGATCTGATTTGCCTGGTCGCACTGCTATCGTTCTGCCTGACGGCACGGTCCGCATCGTGCGCAGCCTGATTCGCGTTCAAACGGGCCTGGACGTCTGCATCGCTCCGAAGACCCTGCCCAATCGTCCTCACATCTTGCCGAAGGGTATCCTGCTGTGTTTCCCGTGGGGTGGGTTCAGCCCGGGCGGCATCTGACGATTCGGATGCTGGCTCACTATCGGCAGTTTCGGCCGAGCCGCTCGCAGGAGGACCTTGTGAAGGGGGTGGCGCGTTATCCTCAGGTTCCCGCGAGGGCTCCGGGGGAGGCACCTGAAAAGGCCTCAGGCTCGTCAAGAAGGCCTGAAGTCTTGCGGGGGTGGCGGCTTGATTCGCCGACTGATTCGCTCTGCGGATGGCGCTATCCGCACGCGGAACAGCGTCTCCAGCTTGACCCGCACCCGACGAGCTCTCGTTTGAACCTGACCGAGAGGCTGCCGATGGGTTTCCTACGATGGATCTTTCCGGTGAAAACCTCGAAATGAATACAGGCATGACACAACCCTACCAAACGTTATCACTGCGTTCGACCTCGCACGGAAGTGGACAAGATCAATCCTGTGAGCCAGGCGGTGATTCAACCAGGACATCGTTCCCCTTCGATGTCCAGACCGCTTTGGCATTTTCCGCCGGACCGCCTTCCAGTGCGTTCCTAGAACGCGAGCTTAATACTTCGACGGCCAGATGACCAAACCTATGAGACTTCGACTACTGCGAACTCCTGGTCTCACCTCCTCTATCTTAAATGTGAAAGATTGGAGACAGCAACGCAGTCCACGTTGGTAAACTGCAGCGTTGAGAACGACTGTTCTTTAGAAAAGGAATGACCAAGTTCGGTTCTTCGGGTGTAGAGGAGCGTAGGCGTTTTAGCCCCTATCCTTACCTATCGGCCGCGTGTTGAGCAATCTTTAGCATTTTTTTTGACCCTTTCAAATTTTGTGCCGTATCGGAACTAAGATTTTATTTATCAGTAGGTTACATTTGCAATCCTGGCTTGATTGTGGACAGAAAAGAAAGCGGCCGGACCCCAGGAGGTGTCCGGCCTTGACCTTCTTGTTGGGTTCCCACCGCTGTTTTCTCAGGGGATCAGCAGCACCTTTCCCGTCGTCTGCCTGCCTTGGAGCAGACGGTGGGCCTCTGCGGCATCGGAGAGCGCCAGGGTTCTATCGATCCGAATCTTTAGCCTATCGGTCTGGATCCAGTCCAGCAGTGCTCCCGCACGTTCGACCAACTCTTCCCGGGTGGCGGTGTAGTCGAACATCGTTGGGCGGGTGATGAAGAGTGAGCCATTTTGACTCAGCTTGATCAGGTCGAATGGCGGTACAGGGCCACTCGATTGGCCAAAAAGGACGAGGGTACCCCGAGGGCGGAGACAGTTGAGGCTCTTATCGAAGGTGGTCTTGCCGACCGAGTCGTAGACCACGTTCACCCCTTGCCCGTCTGTCAGTCTTTTGACCTCGGCCTCGAAGTCCTGTTCAGTGTAGCGAATGATGTCGTCTGCCCCTGCATCCCCGGCGAGCCTCGCTTTTTCTTCGGTGGAAACGGTACCTAAAACGCGAGCCCCGCACATCTTGGCCATTTGGACGAGGAGGAGTCCAACACCCCCTGCGGCTGCGTGAATCAGGGCGGTATCCCCCTTCTTAAGGGGGTACGTCCCGTGAGCGAGGTAGTGTGAAGTCATGCCTTGCAGCATTGCGGCCGCACCGGTCCGGGTGTCAACCCCATCCGGAAGCTTGATCAGCCTGTCTTCCGGGGCAGCCACGTATTCGGCATAGGAGGACGGGATACCGCTGTATGCTACCCGGTCGCCTACCTTGAAATCCTGCGCGTTGGGACCCAGCGCCTCGATAACGCCGGCCGCTTCCAGTCCAGGAACAAACGGCAGGTCCAGGGGATAGAGGCCTGTTCGGTGATACGTATCGATATAGTTGAGGCCTATTGCATCGACCTTGACGATGGCCTGGCGTTCGGCGACCTCAGGATTCGGCACATCCTGATAGCGAAGCACCTCCGGTCCTCCGGTTTGAGCGCAAACAATGGCTTTCATGAAGTCTGACCTCCGAGAAGAATGAGTTGAACTCGATAGCCGTATCGAGGCAGTGACATAGTCGACCTAACAACCCGGATCTGCTTGACTTTAGGCAGCGATCGGGATAATATTCAGACATCGAGGAGATGGTATATGCGTGAGTCCGTGCTTCAACCTATTCACGATTCTGCGGGTGCCGAATTCACCGAGGTCGGGGGGTGGAAGGTACCCGCACACTACGGCGACGTCGCGTCTGAATATGGCGCTCTTCGAAACGGGGTCGCTCTGTTTGACCTGAGCGCTCGGGGCAAGCTCCGGGTGACCGGAGCGGATCGGGCGCGATTCCTGCACGGTATGGTGACGAACCGGGTCGAAGGGCTCGAGGACGGGGAAAGCAGGTATGCTGCCCTGACCGATGCCCGAGGAAATACGCTGGCCGATCTCTGGGTTCATAATCGAGGGGAGGCCTTTCTACTGGAGACCGAACCCGGGCTTCAGGAAAAGGTGGCCGCCAGCCTGGATCGCTATCTTATCGCTGATGACGTTGTTATCAAAGATGTTACAACAGATTCCGCCTTGATCGGTGTGCGCGGTCCCAAAGCCCGGGCGCTGATCCGTGAATGCCTCCAGATTCCGAATTCAGGTCTTCCACAGGGCCGAAGAGTTTTAGGTTCTTACGGTGCTACCGAAGTGGAGCTTACTGTCGGCAGCCCCTTAGATGGAGCGGGATTCAGCTTATGGGTCGAACTCGGCGTTGCTGTGCGCCTCTGGACGGCCCTGCATGACGCGGGCGCTCAACCGGTCGGGTTCGAGGCCCTGGAGATCGTCCGCATCGAGTCAGGCGTCCCGCGCTACGGAATCGATGTAGACGAGCAGGTGATCCCTCTTGAAGCCGGCTTGGACCGAGCCGTGGATTTTGAAAAGGGATGCTTTATCGGCCAGGAAGCCATTGCCAAAATGCATCGCCTGGGAAAGCCAAGAAGATATCTCGTGGGCCTGGTCATCGATGGCGATGCAATTCCACGTTCGGGAACGGCAATTCTAGAGGGCGAGAAAGAGATCGGCAGAATTACGAGCTGCGTGAAATCACGAGCCCTGAACCGGACTATCGCGCTGGCATCTGTGCGTAGAGGTTTTGAGGCGCCTGGAAAGGTCCTCTTTCTCGATGGTGGGGCGCAAGCCGAAGTTGCAGCCCTTCCCTTTCGCCCGGTGGCCGCTCCCGCATGACTAGGTCCGACCGATTCGTCCCACATCCGGTCCGCCAATTCGGCGTTCTAGGATAAGATCTAGTTTTGGATTCTGTCAAGTCCTTTGACCGGAATGGGTGGGCGGGGCATTCACGACTTTAATTCGATAGGCGGATCTCTCCGTGGCTGACGACGTTCTAAGACTGAAAAATATGGCCTTCTATGCATATCATGGGCTTCTCCCCGAAGAGGAAAGGCTGGGACAGAGGTTCGAAGTGGATGTGGAGATTTTTGGAGATTTTCGAGGCTATTCGGCCGAGGCAAAGCAAGAGGCCATTAACTATCCAGACGTCTATGCAATGGTCGAGGAGGTGGTTACCCGAGAGCGATTCGGTCTTGTGGAGGCGTTGGCCGACCGGATCGCAACAGTCCTGCAGACACGACACGGATTCGAACGACTCCTCGTGAGGGTGCGTAAACCCCACCCCCCTGTATTAGGCCACTTTGATGGGATCGAAGTGGAAGTTCGAAGAGGCATTTAGTGGAGAAGATCTATGTCGGTCTCGGAGCGAATGTAGGTGACCGTGAAGCGAACTTACGTTCTGCGGTGGTCGCGGTCGAAGCAAGACCGGAAGTTCGCGTCGTGGGTGCGTCCAGGGTTTATGAATCGGCCCCCGTAGGCTATGTCGACCAGCCAGACTACCTGAACGCGGCGATCGAATTGGAGACCGGCGTTTCTCCAAGGGATCTACTCCAGATCCTGCTCGAGGTAGAACGAACTTTGGGCAGGGTTCGCCGCCGGCGGTGGGGTCCACGGATCATCGACCTGGATCTGTTGCTCTACGGCCATCGCACGGTCCAGGAGCGGGGCCTTACCGTTCCACATCCGCAACTCCACCTCCGCGCTTTCGTTCTCTTACCCCTTTGTGACTTGAGTCCCGAAGGCCTAGATCCACTTACCGGGAAGAGCTTTCGCTCACTCGCCGAGGCCGTCATCGTAGACTCGGAGATCCGTCGCGTTGAGGCTTGTTCGCTATGGACACCGGAATCGAACAAGGAACCTGCTGGTGGCCGCTAGGTATATCGCCATTGAGGGCGTTCCTGGTGTGGGAAAGGCTTATCTTGCCCGTATCCTAGGCGATCGGCTAAACGCCCGTCTGGTGCTAGAGATCGCTGAAGAAAATCCCTTCCTGCCCCTATTCTATGAAGACCCTGAACATTATCGCTTTCAGGCACAGGTCTTCTTCCTGTTGAATCGGTACAGACAACAGCAGGACCTTCACCAGATGGACCTCTTTCAATCCGTGGTGGTCAGCAACTACCTCTTTGCACGAGACGGGATTTATGCCCACGTCGCCCTGAACGACGCGGAGTTGTCTCTATACGACCGTCTTTCTCAGACCCTACGGGAAGAGATCCCGAAGCCGGATCTGGTGATCTATCTTCAGGATTCGATCGAGCGTGTGATGGGGAACATTCAGAGGCAAGGGGCGGATTATGAACGGCTGGTCACCGAGGAGTATTTCGCTCGTCTAGCGGAAGCCTACACGCACTACTTTTTCCATTATTCGGAAACGCCTCTCCTGGTCGTAAACGTCTCGCAGGTCAATTTTGACAAGCCGGACGATTTGAACGATCTGCTACAACAGATTTCTTCACCGCCCGCGGGGACGCGGTATTACAGGCCTGCCTCCGGTCAGGGGTAGTCCGTTGCGGAAGCGTCACAGGATAGGGTTCCCGTCGGAGGATGCGAATGGGTTCTCGCGTCAAGCCAGGAAGCTTGATAGACATGAAACAACGGGGCGAGGCTATCACGATGCTCACCTGTTACGATTACCCCACTGCCCGCTGTCAGGAAGCAGCTGACGTGGACGTCATCTTCGTGGGGGATTCGGTCGGTGTAAACGTCCTGGGATATCGGAGTCCTCAGCAAGTCACGATGGAGGATATGATTCACCATACAAACGCGGTTCACCGAGGCGTGCAAAAGGCACTGTTGGTCGCAGATTTGCCCTACGGTTCTTATGAGACGCCTGCTCAGGCGGTGGAGAATGCGGCGCGTTTGGGGGATGCAGGGGCAGAGGTCGTCAAGCTGGAGCGGGGTCGGGAAATTATAGAAAGCGTGTCCGGTATCGTGGCTGACGGAATCGATGTGATCGGGCACGTCGGTCACACCCCACAAACCAGGATGAGCGGACGGGCGGTGGTCGGCGACCGTGCGGATGAGGCACACGCCGTGTTTCAGGATGCCCGGAGTTTGGAGGACGCGGGCGTGATCGCCGTCGTGTTGGAGTGTGTGCCCGAGCGCGTCTCGGAAATTATCACGGACAGTCTGAGGATTCCGACGATCGGTATCGGTGCCGGGAGAAACTGCGACGGTCAAGTACTGGTGAACCTCGACCTGCTTGGCGCGACTGACGCCCGATTCAGCTTCGTGAAACAGTATGCGGAATTGTCCTCGGTCATGGAAAACGCTTTTTCAGAGTTCGTTGCAGACGTAAAGGTCGGTCGGTTTCCTGGTGAAAAGCACCGGTTCAAGATCAAAGGGGAGGAGCTCAGAAAATTCAAGGCGTCGGTTCTGGGCGCGGATCTGCAACAGTAAAGCGATTGTCGGGTGAGGCCTGAGTAACAGAGTCTCATTCACCTGGAAATGAACGAGATCATGGACGCGATTCGAATCATACGCAGCGTTCGCGAGATGCAGAAGGCCGCGGACGAGATGCGCGAAAGCGGACAGAGAATCGGCCTCGTACCGACGATGGGATCCTTTCACGAGGGGCACGTGAGCCTGATCAGGAGGGCCCGCAGGGTTTCGGACCGCGTCGTCGTGAGTATTTTCGTGAATCCCAAGCAGTTCGGTCCGGGTGAGGATTTCGGATCTTACCCGCGTGACCTGGAGCACGATCTCAGCCTGGTCGAGTCTGCCGGCGCGGACGTGGTCTACGCGCCCTCCGTCGAAGAGATGTATCCGAAGGGATACGCCTCATACGTCGCGGTAGAGAAAGTAGCGGACCACCTCTGCGGCGCGTCCCGCCCTGGACACTTTCAAGGCGTTGCGACCGTGGTCACAAAGCTGTTTGCTGCCGTCAAGCCCCACCTCGCCGTTTTTGGACAGAAGGACGGGCAGCAGGCCCAGGTCGTGCGCAGAATCGTTGAGGATTTGAACCTGGACGTAGACATCCTTGTGTCGCCCACCGTGAGAGAGGCGGATGGTCTGGCGAAGAGCTCCAGAAACGCCTACCTGACCGCAGAAGAGCGGGAAGCGGCTTCTGTGCTGTTTCACGCCCTTCAGGAGGCGAAGGACATGGTCGAGCGAGGAGAGCGCTGTGCAGGGGTCGTGATCGGGGCCATACGGCGGCTGATCGCGGCCAGGCGTTGCGCCAAGCTGGACTACGCCGAGGCGGTGAGCCGGGCGGACATGCAGCCCGTTGAAGCCCTTTCGGGCAGCGTGATGATTGCCCTCGCCGTAAGGTTTCGAGAGGCCAGGTTGATCGACAATCTGGTTCTGCCCGGTCTCTGAGGATAGCTCGTCCTTGCGCGGAGGCAATGTAAGTGATTACATACTTACAAAAAGGTCCTGGCTGGCAATCTTGCGGGCGCCCCAGAATGGGCCTAGATGTAGCGTAAGTACAAGTAATTGTATCTAGTTAAGGTAGGGCAAAAAGACTTGACGCATCTAATATAGTTGGTTATATTTGACCGAAATTGACTTGATCTCGCGAATCTTCACCTGTGCAGCAAAATAGGAGCTGGAATCATGGCACACGAACTGCCGAACCTGCCGTATTCTCACGACGCTTTGGAGCCGCACGTCGATGCGAGGACGATGGAGATCCATCACGGAAAACATCACAACGCGTACGTGACGAACCTCAACAACGCGCTCGAAGGTCACGCAGACCTGCAATCGAAGGGCGTGGAGGATCTCATTCGCAACATCGACAGCGTTCCCCAGGACATCCGGGCCGCCGTCCGGAACAACGGCGGAGGACACGCAAACCACAGCCTCTTCTGGACGGTGATGGGGGCTGGCGGAGGCGAACCCTCCGGTGAGCTGGCCGATGCGATCGGGAGCGTTTTTGGGGGACTAGACAGTTTTAAGGAGACATTCGCCACCGCCGGAACCACCCGGTTTGGGAGCGGATGGGCGTGGCTGGTCCTGAAGGACGGGAAGTTGGACGTCCTGAGCACGCCGAATCAGGACAATCCGTTGATGTCGGGTGACGGCACACCCATACTGGGTCTGGACGTTTGGGAGCATGCCTATTACCTGAATTACCAGAACCGTCGTCCGGACTACATTGCGGCGTGGTGGAGTGTCGTAAACTGGGATGCAGTGGCCGATCGCTACCAGTCGGCGAGGGGTTGAGGCATCAGAATCGAATGAGGGGTCTAGATGGCTATCCAAGTTGGAGATCGTGCACCAGACTTCACCCTGAAGAGAAAAAAGGGTGATGACCTTGTGGATGTTACACTTTCCGAGAACATAGGAAAGAAGAAGGTCGTCCTCCTTTTCTTTCCTCTGGCCTATACGGGAGTCTGTACTGATGAAATGTGTTCGGTAAGCAGCGGTTTGAATGAGTACGAAGCGTTGGATGCCCTGGTTTTGGGCATTAGTGTAGACAGCCCCTTCGCTCAGGAGGCTTGGGCAAACGAGAATCAAATTTCCGCCCCGCTTTTGAGCGATTTCAACAGGGAGGTTTGTTCCAGTTACGGAGTGCAGTATGAAGAGCTGCTTGGCTTCAAAGGGGTGGCGAAGCGATCGGCCTTCGTGGTTGACAAGGAAGGCATCGTCCGATACGCTTCTGTCTCCGACGATCCAAAAGTGATCCCCGATTTTGGTGAAATCAAGCAGTGCCTTCATTCCCTGAGCTGAGACGAGATGGTGGCAGGGTATCCCCGCCCAAGATTCGCTGTTTGAAGGAGGTTTAATCGGAATGATCACTGTCACGGAGCATGCTGCAGGCAAGATAAAACAGTTGCTGGACCGCGAAGGTACGCCGGATCATGGTCTCCGCGTGCGGGTCGTGGGTGGCGGCTGCTCTGGACTGCAGTACAAAATGAAGTTCATCGAGGCGCCCGAGGACGACGACAACACCGTTGAGAGCAACGGAATCAAAGTCTTCGTGGACATGAAGAGTGCGCTTTACCTCTCCGGCTCCGAGATTGACTTCGATGATGGATTGATGAGTTCGGGATTTCAGATCAAGAATCCCAATGCTGCGAATCAATGTGGTTGTGGAGAATCTTTTGGTGTCTAGCTTCACAGGCGAGGCGGTGCCCGGGGTGGGAAAAGGGGCACACGTTCTTTGTGATTCCTCCCCTTCGATTGTTCGTGAGGTTGTGGTGTTGGAAAGCCGGGTTGCAAAGAGATGGGTTCGAAGCCGAGGGTCTAGCATTCACCACTCAGGTGCTGGTTTTTTTTCACGGCCGTATCTGTGTAGGACACATCTCCGGGCTTTGCATAACGGCAGGGCCTGGAGGCGACGACAGGCAGGTGTGTGGGGCGGTGGTGGAATATTCATCTTGATAAATACACGATGCAGGAGGCTCCGATGGGAATCGATACGATGCAGGAGGCTCCGTTGGCGCTGGCGGGATATTGGGTGTGGATTTTCGCAGCCGGTGCCCTTCTCCTCTTCGGATTCGGTTGGTTTCTGTGCGCTAAGATCAAATCACGAAAGATTGGTGCGATTGAAGAACAGACCGAGCGGCGAGTATCGAAACTAGTCGAGAAGGCGGATAGAGAGAGAAAAGCGGCGTTTCTTGAGGAAAAGAACAAGTGGTATGATGTCAAAGCGAATTACGAGCGGGAACTCAGTAAGAAGAGGAGGACACTCGAGAGGCTGGGCGAGGAGGTCCAGGAGAAAGAAACCGAAGTAGGATATCAGAACGAGACCATCCTGCAGCGAGACAAGGAGCTGAAGCGGGTGGAGCGGACCATCCAACAGCGGGGTTCGCGTCTCGAGAATCGAGAAAAGGAACTCGGACGTGTTTTAACGGAACAGCAGACGCGCCTGGAACGAATTTTCGGGATGAACGTAGAGAATGCCAAGGAGATGCTGCTTGAGAACATTCGTTCAGAACTCCAGCGTACTGCCACTGCCATGGGTATGGAGATTCTGGAACAAGCAAAGGAGAAATCAGAGCGGGAAGCCAAGAAGGTCATTGCGATGGCGATCGAAAGGTGCTCCACAGACCAGACCGTTCAGTCGTCCATATCCGTCGTTCCGCTACCCGATGACGACATCAAAGGCAGAATCGTAGGCAAAGAAGGTCGCAACATCATTTCGTTCGAGGCGGCTACCGGAGTAAAAGTTATCGTAAACGACACTCCGGAGGCAGTGGTTCTCTCAAGCTTCGATCCGGTCAAGCGCGACGTTGCGCGCCTTGCCATGGAACAGCTCGTCAAGGAAGGTCGGATCAATCCGAGTCGAGTAGAGGAAGTTGCCGCCGAGTGTGAGAAAAAGATCGAAGCACTAATCGAAAAGGAAGGAAAGCTCGCAGTCAAGGAGGTCGGAATTAACAACATGGCCCCGGAGTTGATCAAACTCCTGGGCCGTTTGAAGTATCGGACGAGTTACGGTCAAAGCGTTCTTGGACATTCGAAGGAAGTTGCATTTCTGACTGGTGCGATGGCGGCCGAACTGCGGTTAGACGAAAAACTCGCCAAACGGGCAGCGTTGTTGCACGACATCGGCAAGGCCATCGATCAGGAGGTTGAGGGAACACACACCGACATCGGCGTGACGATCTCTCGCAAATACGGAGAGCCGCCTGAGGTAGAGAATGCCATCTTATATCACCACGGGGATGCAGAGGCAACGACGCCGATTTCGTTCCTGGTCAAAGCGGCGGATGCGATTTCCTCATCGAGGCCGGGAGCGCGCCGGGATGATGTCGAAGGGTATATAAAACGAGTCCGGGATCTTGAAGAGATCGCCCAGTCTTTTGGCGGGGTGAGAGACGCCTATGCCATAAACGCGGGCCGGGAAGTTCGCGTTATGGTGAACGCCGGTCGCGTGGGCGACGATGTATCCAAGCGGCTTTCTTTCGAGATCGCGCAGCGGATCCGGGATGAGATGACTTACCCGGGTCAGATCCAGGTTACCGTGATTCGGCAAACCATTGCGTCTGAGTGGGCAGGTCGAACGAGCAAACGACGGAGGAGATCCAGGAACCGGAGGGGAGATCGTAGATATGATAAAAGTCGGTCACGAAATGACGCTAACCGAAAAAATGTATCTTCCGGCAATAACGAAGGGCCTGTCGCTGACCTTCAAACACCTGTTCGGAAAAAAGATAACGATTCAGTACCCCGAAGAGAGATGGGAAAAGCCAAAGGGATACCGAGGGCTGCACAAGCTAACGAAGGATGAGCAGGGGCGGCCCAAGTGCGTCGCCTGTTACATGTGTGCAACAGCCTGCCCGGCGGAGTGTATCACGATCGAAGCTGCCGAGGCACCGTGGCAAGATCGGGAAAAATATCCGAATCGATTCGAAATTGACATGCTCCGCTGCATCTTCTGCGGAATGTGCGTGGAGGCCTGCCCGGAAGATGCAATCGTGATGACCGAGCGGTCCGAACTCGCAGCTGAAAACCGGGCCGATCTGATCTATACGAAAGAGATGCTTTTGGAGGTTGAAGACCCCATCACACTGACTCCGACAAGAAGGCCGCTTGAAAATGTCCACTGATCGGCCTTAAGTGAGGTCGGGGATGTCCGAAGCCTATTCTGATGTGGTCCTTCGTCATTTCAGGGACCCCTGCAATGTCGGCATCCTGAAGAACCCGGACGGTGTCGGCAGGGTGGAAAACCCGGCCTCGGGGGCTTCTATCGAGCTTTATCTTCGGATCGACGATCACAAGGTGGTCCAGGCGCGGTTCAAGAGTCAGGGGTGCACGGCGACGATCGCGGCGAGTTCAGTCCTGACCACCATGGTGGCCGGTCGCTCGATCGGAGAGGTGGAAAGGATCTCTCGCGGCGATATCGAACAGGCACTGGGTGGCCTGCCGCCGACTAAGAAACACGCTGCTGCCCTGGCTGAAGACGCCATTCAGGCTGCCATCTCGGACTTTAGGAAAGCAGCAACGCCCTCTTGAGGAGGAGGTAAGGGCGGCCTCCCTCCGTAAAGGAAGACAGACCCACCAAGGCCAGCCGGGCGTAGGCTGGCCTCGTCTGTTAGGGGGGATCAGCCGAAACCTCGATCGGGGGGATTCAACGAAAGGCCGCAGGCCCCTTCTGCTGGGATCGGGTTGAAAGGGTGATAGAAAAGGGCAGGACATGGATGTGTCCTGTCCTTTTTTGGATACCCTCAGAGTGATTCCGTGTTCGAGGAGGAACATTGCCGTCCTTAACAGAGCACATCAAGGCAAGCGCGCGTGATCTCGGGTTTGCGCCTGTGGGTGTGGCCCCCGCCGAACCGCCCGAACATCGTTCGTTCTACCTGGATTGGTTGGGGCTGGGGTATGGGGGTGAGATGGGCTACCTCGAAAGGAATCTGGATCGCCGCTTCGACCCGCGGTGCGTCCTGCCGAATGCGAGGTCTGTGCTCTGTGTTGGGATGAATTACGAACCCAAGACGAAGGAGGTTGAGGATGTGCCCTCGTCGAGTGGAAAGATTTCCCGATATGCCAGGGGGGATGATTACCATCACGTGATGGGGAAGCGGCTCCACGCGCTATTGGAGGAGATTCGCAAGCTCGAACCCGACGTAGAAGGTAAAGTCTACGTGGATACGGGACCGGTTCTCGAGCGTGACCTGGCCGCTCGGGCCGGCCTGGGCTGGTTTGGGAAAAACACGAACCTCATCAACAAAGAGAGGGGTTCGTGGTTTTTCCTCGGCGAAATCTTCCTGTCTCTGGAGCTCGACTACGATCGCCCGGAGACGGACCATTGTGGGACCTGTAACCTCTGTATCGAAGCGTGTCCGACCGAGGCGATAAGAGAGCCATATCTGCTGGATTCGCGGCAGTGTATTTCGTATCTTACGATCGAGTTGAAAGGGTCTATTCCCGAGCATCTGCGTGCCGGGATGGGAGACTGGATCTACGGCTGCGATATCTGCCAGGAGGTCTGCCCCTGGAACGAAAAGCACGCGGGGCCGACCGATGAGTCCGCCTACCAGCCCCGGGAGGGGCGCTCGCCCGCCGACCTGCACGAACTCCTACAGTTGGATCAGGCAGGCTTCAGCGGCCGGTTCAAGGGGAGCCCGATCAAACGGGCGAAGCGCCGCGGGCTCTTGAGGAATGTCGCCGTGGCGATTGGGAATCAGGGTCGAACGGAGGACATCGGCGTGCTGGGCGCCGCCCTCGGTGATCCAGAACCCCTCGTCAGGGGACACGCGGCGTGGGCACTGGGGCAGATCGGGGGCGAAGTGGTCGTGCGTGCGCTCGGGTCTGCGATGGAATCGGAATCGGACTCGGAGGTTATTAAAGAGATTCGCTCGGCGCTGAGAGAGGCTGAAGGGGAAACCAGAGAAGGATGAAGGGACCTTGTGTGGATAGCGGCATTCTGAACATCGAGCAGGAACCGGGTTTGGTGCAGGAGGGGCAAGGCCAACGCGTCTTCATCGAGACCTACGGGTGCCAGATGAACCTCTCAGATTCCGAATTGGTGTTCGGGGTCCTTCAGGCGTCGAATTATCGCTTCGCCTCCCGCCTTGAAGATGCAGATGTCGTGCTCTTGAATACCTGTGCGATCCGGGAGCGTGCAGAGGAGCGCGTTCTGGGGCGTCTGTCTCAGCTCAGCCGACTGAAGGTGAGACGGCCGGATCTCGTGCTCGGAGTCTGCGGGTGTATGGCCAAACATCTTGCGAATGACCTGCTGGACCGCGCACCTTATGTTGACCTTGTCGTGGGCCCGAACTCTTACAGGCGACTGCCGGATCTGATCGCCCAGGCATCGGACGAGCCTGCGCTCGACGTGCGCCTGGACCGGGACGAGGACTACCTCGAACTGGATCCCATTCGTCAAGAGGGCACGAACGCCTGGGTGACGATTATGAGAGGCTGTGACAAGTTCTGCAGCTTTTGTATCGTTCCCTACGTACGAGGGCGGGAGCGGAGTGTCCCTGCGTGCGAGGTGCTTAGGCAGGTGGAGGTCGCAGCCTCCGAAGGCTTCCGCGAAGTGACGCTACTCGGCCAGACGGTGAACTCCTACAGCGACGGACAGCACGACTTTGCTGACCTGCTCCGAATGGTGGCCCGGATCGAGGACGTTCGCAGGATTCGATTCACATCCCCTCATCCGAGTGATTTTTCGGAAAAGCTCATCGATCAGATTGCTGGGGAAGACAAGGTTTGTGGGTTTGTTCACCTCCCCGTCCAATCCGGGTCCGACGAGGTGCTTTCGGCGATGAGGCGAACCTATACAGTCGACGAGTATCTGCGGCTTGTCGATCGACTTCGGGACGCGGTTCCGGGTCTCTGCCTGTCAACTGACGTGATTGTAGGATTTCCAAACGAGGCCGAAGCCAATTTTGAGGAGACGCTCGACCTCGTTCGGCGCGTTCGCTACGACTCTGCGTTTACCTTCAAATACTCACCCAGGAAGGGCACTGCGGCCTTTCGAGGGATTCCTGACCAGATTCCGGAGAAGGAGAAAATCTGCAGGCTCGAAAGGTTGATTCAGCTTCAGAACGAGATTTCCGGGGAGGTCAATCGGGCCTTTGTCGGAAAAACGGTGGAGGTCCTCGTTCAGGGGGACGCGCGGAAAGGGGAAGACCAGGCCGTCGGAAAGTCGGACGGGTTCAAAACGGTCGTATTTCCACGGAATGGGAGCCGCGTGAACACGTTCGTGGACGTAAAGATCACGGATGCGAGCTCACACACCCTGATGGGGATTCTGACAAAAAAGAACGGAACAGATGTTTCTCCAGATTGATCAACCGTCGAAGCGGCCTCGTCGTCGCCTGCCAGAGTGGTTCCGTGTTCCCGCGCCGGGCAGCGAGAGATATCGGGAGCTCAAGACCCTGGTCCGCGGACTCAATCTTCATACCGTGTGTGAGAGTGCGCTCTGTCCCAACATCGGTGAATGCTGGGGGAGAGGTACGGCCACCTTCATGATTTTGGGTGACGTCTGTACAAGAAGCTGCGGTTTTTGCGCGATAGAGACGGGTCGTCCCGATGGATTGGACCTTGAAGAACCCGGGCGAGTGGCCGAGGCGGTTCGCACGCTCGCGCTCAGTCACGCCGTGATTACCTCGGTGAACCGGGATGAGCTTCCGGATGGCGGCGCGGCAATCTTCGCCGAAACGATTTCGGAGATTCACATCCTGAGCCCCGAGACGAGTGTCGAGGTATTGATTCCGGACTTCCAAGGGGATTGGGGGGCGCTGCAGGTCGTGATGTGCGCAGGCCCCGAGATTCTAAATCACAACCTGGAGACTGTCCCGAGGCTCTACGGGAGGATGCGCCCGCAGGCGAAATATGGGCGGTCTCTGGAGTTGCTGCGAAGGGCGAAGGAGATGCGGCCGGATATTCCAACCAAGTCGGGCATTATGGTCGGCGCGGGCGAAGCACTGGATGAAATCCGGGCGACGATCCGGGACATCGGCAATCAGGGAACGGACATCCTGACCATAGGCCAGTATCTGCGGCCCTCCCCTGCTCACGTAGCTGTCTCCAGATTCTACCATCCAGACGAATTTCGTGAATTGAAATCGTTCGCCGAGGGGGAGGGTTTTCGGCACGTGGAGTCGGGCCCTCTGGTTCGGAGTTCCTACCACGCCGCGGATCAGGTGGCGCTCGTGGGATAGAGGGGCGTCGGGGAGTTTGATGTTGAGCGTACGTATCAGATGACGAAAAAGGGAAAGGTCGTTGAGGGAAGGCTGGAGGACGCATTCATCCCGGTCGCTACGGTGAGCGAACTGTCTCCGGGAACCGGAAAGGTGGTCGCTGTCAGGGGGCGGGAAGTCGGACTCTTCAATTCGGAGGGCGAGATTCACGCCATCGAGAATGTCTGCCCCCATAATCGACGTCCGATCGGGACGATGGGGTTCGATGGGAACTTCGTTACCTGTCTCTGGCACGGACTAAAGTTCAATCTGGACACGGGGACCTGCGTGGATGCGCCGCACTACCAGGTTCGAAAGTATCTTGTGAAGGTCTGTGACGGAAAGATATTCGTCGCCCTTGCGGAGTAGAAGATCGCTGTCTCGCATCAATCTTCGACCTCAGCAGGGTAGGCAACATTAAGGATTGGCCTCGAGATGTCTGAATCGGTTCGCAAGGCGCTAAAAGAGTGGGCGGTCGCGGTGAAGGCCCTCGAGAGGGGTGAACAGGTTATCCTTCTGAGGAAGGGTGGTATTGTGGAGGGCCCGGGGGGATTCAAGCTGGAATCTGATCGTTTCTTTCTGTTCCCGACCTACTTCCACCAGGATGCCGAGGTTCTTAAGGACGAGTACCGGGGCTGGGTCGAGGAGGTCTTCCATCAGAGGCCACCCGGAGGACGCGTGAGGATCGGCCTCTTCGCGGAAGTTCACGACGTCGTTCCAGTGACTGAACTCAGCGGCGTCACCGCCCTTTCAGACACCCATATCTGGTCGGCATCCTACATTGCTGATCGTTTCGATTGGAAGCCCGAGAGCCCGCTTTTCGTCCTGGTTTTGAGGGTCTTCCGACTCCTCAGCGCAAGCGAGATAGACCTTAGACCCGCATACGGAGGCTGCACGTCTTGGGTCGATCTGGAGACGGAGATCACGACAACCCGGATGGAACCTGTGCTTGATGAGGAGGCATTCATTTCAAAGAGAAACTTCATAAAGAATGCGCTTTTCAGAGAAGACACAAAACAGAGTCTGCCGCGCACGTGACTTTGCGGGGGCTGACTGGAGGGATGCGATGAACAAGACGGTCATGATTATTCTTCTAGTTGTAGTGGTGTCTGCGTCACTGTTAGAAACCGGACGGGCCGCGATCGCGCATCGTGACCTTCCTTTGGCGAGCCGCGGAGAGCTTCGATTTTTTGTGGACAATGCGGGATTTCGAGATTCCAAGGGATATACGATGCAGGAAGTTTACATCTTGATCGACGTCAAACACCTTCAGTTTGTACCCGAAGGAGAGGTTCACGTCGCTCAGATGGACATCTCTGTGGCCATCGAGGATTCCAATGGCACGCAGATCGAATCCGAGGTGTGGACACGAAACGTCTCTCTGGAAACAATGGAGGACGTCCAAGAAGCCAGCGCACCTTTTAGAGACGTCATTGGGTTCAAGATGTCTCCAGGTGCCTACAGGTTCAATGTCACGATCGAGGACATATTTGGAGATAAGCAGGGAACCTGCGACGGGCCCCTGAGCGTGAAGGCCTTCGATGTGGAAACGCTGGTAACGAGCGATATTCTAATGGCGCTCGAGGTGGAACAAGCCGAAGGCGTCGGAAGATTCATCAGACACGGATGGCGAGTGATTCCAAATGCCAGACGCAGCTATCTGGCTGGAAATCCTCTGCGGTTCTATTTTGAAATCTACAGCCTGCAATTCGACCCGGATCTTGAAGACGACTCGGTGATTCTGGGCTACAGTCTGGCCGACTCCAGCGGGAACTCCGTCAAGAACTATCCTGCCAAGCGCTTGATCAAACCAGGGCAGAGTCTTGTCAAGACTGAAACACTCAGTACGGAGGGTGTGGAGGCGGGGGACTACTACCTGCAGGTTGAGATCTTCGACCGACGAAGCAGGCAACACGTGAGAAGCCGCAGGATGGTCTTTTTGGCCGCAGGTGATGTCGAAGTGACGGATGAGCAGAAGGAGACCGAACAACGCATGATCAGACACTACATGGATGTTCGGTATGTCGCGCAGGGAGAAGATATGAAGATTTACAAGAATCTGGTCAGCCAGAATTCTAAGATGAAGTTTCTCAAAGCCTTCTGGAAAAACCTGGATCCGACACCGGATACGCCCACAAACGAACGATTGATCGGACACATAAGGCGGATGCGGCACGCCGAGGACCATTTTTTCGGAGGGCACGGCAAGCGGGGCTCCGATACAGACAAGGGAAGGGTCTACATCAAATACGGACCACCGGATGATATCCAGTACGGTACCTCCGCCTCGGGGCAGAAGCCCTATGAGATCTGGACTTTAGAGAAAAAGGGGCGAAACGAATTCGTCTTTCGGGATCAACGAGGTCTCGGCGTTTTCGAGCTCGTCCATTCGACCTATCCAGGAGAGGTGCATAATCCTCACTGGAACGAAGTTTGGGAGCCGCCGGTGCCGGTCCTAAGGGGACGAAGGAGACCCAGATAGATGGATCGTCGATTTCTGCAGGAGGAAGGGTCCGGGATCTTTACGGGCAACGAGCTTCTTGTCAAAGGCGGACTGGAAAGCGGAATCGGCCTGCTGACGGGATACCCTGGCTCTCCGGTGGCCGAGGTGTTCGACGCTGCAGAGCGCATCAAAGACCTGCTGCTGGAAAAAGGCATCGTCGTCCAGATCGCCAACAATGAAGCCCTTGGCGCTGCGCGATTGAACGGCTCCCAGATGGAATCCATTCGAGCCATGGCCGTCATGAAGAGCGTTGGCGTTCACGTTGCCTCCGATGCGCTGGCGCTGGGAAACATGGCAGGAACGGGGCCTGGCGGGGCGGCGGTGGCCGTGTTCGGGGATGATACCTGGTCCGAAGGGACGCAGGTCCCGGCGGATTCAAGGTTTATCGCAAAACATCTCTACATGCCGATCCTGGAGCCGAGTACGTTTCAGGAAATCAAGGACTGGATCGGGGTGGCGTTCGATCTTTCGGAGAAGAGCAGACTCTTTATCGCCTACCTGGTTACTTCCAACCAGGCGGACGGAGGCGGGACCGTAAGCCTTCGGCCGAATCGCTACCCGATGCTGACGACGAACCACCCTCTGGAGATGGATACCCGCTCGATCCCGGTCGACGATCGTGTGATCATCCCCCCTCACACAGCGCGTAAGGAATCCGAGGTCTTACACACCCGGTTTCCCCGGCTGCTGCAGAACGCTCGCGAATTCGGTGTGAATCGGATTCTCTATCCGCCCTCTTCCGGAAGAAGGCGGATCGGTTTTGTGACGAGCAGCCTGGCCTACTGTTATCTGGAACACGTCTTGAGCCTGCTGGGACTGGAAGGTCAGGTACCCATCCTGAAATATGGTGTCACGTATCCCTTGGATCGAGAGGTCTTGAGGGCGTTCGCGGACCAGGTTGAGGAACTGATCGTGGTCGAGGAGAAGCGACCTTTTCTGGAGGAGCAGATCACGTCCGCCTTGCAGGAGATGTATCAGGCTGGGGAGATCGGGCCGTATCGTGTGTGGGGCAAACGTTTCTCACGGGACAGAGAGGGATTACCCAGTGATCGCGGCCTCAACCCATCCATCCTGCTCCAACGCCTCGCGCCGCTGTTTCTGGAGGGTGATGATCCAGAAGTGGATATAGACCGAGAACTCATCAGTGATGAGGTTGCGCTGATCGAACGGACCGATCGATATGACGTTCGGGCGGCGGTCCGAACGCCCTCGTTCTGTCCAGGATGCCCACACCGGGATTCGGCAAGTGTGTTGAATCGGGTCGTAGACGATTTCATGGACGAGACGTATATGCAAAGTGAGCACGGAAGCCATCCGGTGGATCTGGTGTTCCACGGCGATATCGGTTGTTACACCTTACTCAAGTACGAACCTTTCGATCGCCTGATTCATAATCTTTCCGGGATGGGGCTGGGTGGCGGCACGGGGGCCGGCATCGACCCCTTCATCACGAACAAGCAGTTGGTCTTCATGGGAGATTCCACCTTTTTTCACAGCGGCATGGCCGCAATTTCAGACTCGATCAAGAACGGACAGGACATCACATACGTGATCCTGGACAACAAGACCACGGCGATGACCGGACATCAACCGACCCCGGGTGTAGATACAGATATTATGGGTCGGCCGACGTTCGCTCAGGATATCGAGCAGGTCGTGAGGGGCATGGTCAGGTCGAAAGGGCCCCGGTCGACCGTCGTTGTCAGGATGAACCCCGCCGATAGAAAGACCTATCGAAGGAGGGTGGAGGAGACCCTTCTGAAGGATGGGGTCAAGATCATCATTGCGGACAAGGAATGCGGAATTACTTACCATCGGCGCGCGAGGGCGGAAGAGGCCGGAATCGTCAAAGAGAAGGGCTACCTCCCGAAAGAGGTTCGGATCAACGTCACCCCCGACGTGTGCGAATACTGTCTCGAGTGTACCCGGGCAACCGGCTGCAGCGGCCTGACTGTGGAACAAACGCTCCGGGGCCCGAAAATCGTCACGGATTACTCGCTGTGCGTTTCCGATGGCGCGTGCACCAAGGTTACGGTTGCTGATGGCGACAAGACCTGCCCTTCCTTCGAGGAGATAACGATCAGGCGAAGGCGAGTACCGGAAGTATTCACCGAACGAATCGATCTTTCGAATCTTCCTGAGCCCGAGGTTCGAAGCTTCGATAAGGCGTGGTATGCCTATGTCGCTGGTGTTGGGGGGATGGGCATCAATACGGTGTCTGCCATTCTTTCCGTTGCCGGGGCGAAGCAGGGCTACACGGTTCGATTCACGAACAAGAAGGGGCTGGCCATTCGGAACGGAGCGGTCTATTCTCACATCAGCTTCGCCAAAGGGGACCGCACGATTTCTCAGCTGACGCCGTATGGTCACGCCGATCTCCTGCTGGGTCTCGACATCCTCGAGGCGGTAAGGGGGCTCAGTCCCGGTGAGTTGGGTAAGATCGCCAGTCCAGAGCACACGACTGCCGTAGTGGAAACGAGCAGGCGTGAGACCACGATGAGCCTGACCGGAAAAGACGAGTTCGACATCGAGGAAATGCAGAGGGTGCTGAAGCGGTATACAAATGCTGATCGCTACTTGTCCGTGAATGTGAGCGAGATTTCTGAGCGCTACCTGGGCAATAAGATCTATGCCAACAGCATTATATTGGGGATTGCGTACCAAAAGGGGGCGCTTCCGATCGACCTTGAGAACATCCACTGGGCCATGAAACACAACATTCGGCGGGATATGGATGCAAACCTGAAGGCGTTCGACATCGGGAGAAAGCTCGCGGTCGATCAGGGTGCGTTCGAGAAGCAAGCGGAACCGACTCTGGAGACGTTCGGCAACTTCGCCGAAGATAAAACACGGATCCTCAGGCGGTCGAAGGGGCAAAAGGTGGCTGAGGCCTATCGTGAACTCGTGGACATGGCCGAAGAGATGGATTTGAGCGAGGAAACGAAGGTGCAGTTTGCGCTTGGGGCCTATGATGTGATCCAGTGGGGTGGGCTGGAGTATGCGCGCTCATACGTAGGGAGAGTGTGGCAAATCTACAACAAGGATCGGCGTGAATATGGCTACGAAGCCACTGAGGCGGTCGTCCGATATCTGGCAAGGGTGATGGCCTACAAAGATGAGATCTATGTGGCCCATCTGTTGACGAGTGAGGAAAAGCGTCGTCGTGACTATATACATTATAACATAGACCCGGAACGCGGCGACAGTGTCTCGTACCGGCATTTGACTCGGCCCCATTTCCGCGTTGCCGGACTCGACATTACGTTCGACGTTAGGACCCGCCCGTGGATGTTGAAGATCATGCGCAAAATGGGAGTCATTCGTACGCTTCTCCCCTCCTGGCACAAGGAGGAAAAGGCGTTCCGAGACTGGTACACCGGTCTTATCGATCAGTTCGAATACGATGATGAGGAGCGATACGGGACCTATGTGCGCGTCTTGCGACTGCCTGAGGAGGTCCGCGGTTACCGAGAGGTGATTTGGCCCAAGATGGACGCTGCCTGCCGGATGGCCGAGTTTCTTTTGAATGGGGAGGGAGAACCTTCTCCGATCGATGCCTATCTGGCCATCGAGCCGGTCGGGCAGCCTGCTTGACTATTGCCTAAAGATTGCAGACCTGGATGCCGATCGATACATCAGTGATTCGGCATCACTACTGTGTTACCGGACGTCAGCTCGAGACCCATCGGGCTGACGTCCTTTTTTGTATTGCAGGACGGAAGTAGATTTTGTGGCACCGGCAGCTTGCTGCCGGTGGGCAGTGATGGAGGTGTTTAGAGATTCACAGGGTCATAAACTCTCCACGGGCAGGCGAGCCGCCCGTGTAACACAATGAAGAACTGATCAAACGGCCTGCTGAGCTGCCCGTGGCACACGTCCGGCCGCACGATTGCGGATTTGGGATTGCGGAATGAAAGGCAAAAGGGCGTGCTTTCCGAATTAGAAAATAAATGTGGTAGGAGCCAGCTCCTGCTGGCGAAACCCTGAATAGGGTTTTCATATTCAAGGGGCATATCAAGAGAGGATTGCAAGTCCCCTCCCGGGTCGGGGTGGGTCACAATCTCGTTTCTGCCCATCAGACCCACCCCTAGTTCGCTCCCAAGGAGGGCGCTTTAGTATTCGAATCAGATGCTTTCCGGGGTGCCCCGAAGGCCTGCCCCTGCATGATTTAAGCAGGGGGGCGGGGTGGGTAATATCGCGAACTTCACAACATCATGCCTTCGGCGACCTACTTTTCTTGTCTCGCCACAAGAAAAGGCCTACCGCAACCGCCACCCTGGGGCACAGCGCGGCTGTGCCCCTACACTCCAAGATTTCGCCGCAGGGGCGCGGCTAGTGCCGCGCCCGAGGACAAAAGAAGGGCTCCCCTCAGGCGCCGGGGAGGCTCCGGCCGCGGCACCTCACCCTCAGTGGCATAAACAGTCCAAGGCAGGAAGGCCAAGTCCTCACAACGCGCTCGCGATCACTGAGGAACCAAACCGCTGGGAGGAGAAATGGGCTGGTTGCATCGGAGTCGCACACCGCGGCCCTGATGGTTTCAAGCGATCTTCAATCGGAAAATATATCCGGTAGGAGCCAGCTCCTGCTGGCGAACCCCTGAACGGGGGATTCGCATTCGAGGGCTTGCGAACGACGAGTCGGTCGTGTCCTACAGGACACGACCTGAGACGATCGACGAACGACGGCCTTTTCCCTCCGGCGGCCCTCTCGTAACTGGTATCTCGCGGGCCCGTGATCCAGCCGGTTCCTGAATTTCGCAGAATTCGTGTTGTATTTTCCTGATCGTCTTTTTGAACTACGGTATAGCTCTGACGAGATACGTTTCACGAGATACGAGATACGTTCATCAGGGGGTTGCAAGGGAGTCGCACACCGCGGCCCTGACGGAATTGACCGATGTATCTCGCTAGCTTCAAGACGGCTGCCAGGTTGGCGTGTTTTTAATGATAGAGCTTGTTACCTAACACCAGCATTCGACGAAGAGCTTTCTTAGTATCGCTCGCGACGCATCCTATGGTTGATTCCCCGCCGTTTTCGACGCCCTAAATGTCCCGATTTCCGCTTGACCCCCTGTTCTAAATGCGTTACCTTAAAAACACTTGGGCCTCGGCGGTGCTCGAATCCTGCACGAACGGGGAATCTGATGAAGGTGTTGATCGTAGATGATAACGACGATGCCGCACAGATCCTGTCAGATGCGTCTGATATGGTCGGATGCGACCTTGTGGATACTGTGAATTGCGGCGAAGACGCGATCGGCAAGGCCATTATCGAAGAATACGACATCATCACCCTTGACGTCCGAATGCCAGGCGTGAGCGGTCTGGATGCCCTTTCGGTTATCCGGGGCCTTCGTCCTCACGCCGTTCTTGCGATCATTTCTGCCTACACGCGCGATATCGATCCCGATTCTATGTCTGCCGCTGATGTCGTGCTTTCCAAACCGGTGTCCCTGCAGACTTTTCAATCTATATTGAAGTTCACTAAAGAGATATCCGAGTGTCGGAAGTCGATAAGAGACCTGGGAGATTCTTGAACGGTCATCGAGGCTGATGCCTGAAACGTCGAGGAGGAGAGACTTTGAGCGCCAATGAGTGGAAGACACACAATCCTTCTGGGGGGAAGAGGGTCGTCGTTACAAAGGAACTGCCTGGCGACCGCTGGCTGAAGGTCCTTGCCCAGGCGGGCTGCAAGACCGAAGTCTGTACCTCTACGGACATCCTGACAAAGGATGAAATCAAGGCCGCCATCGGCGACCAATGCGACGGAGTGATCGGTCAGCTAACCGAGGACTGGGGGGAGCCGCTTTTCTCTGCATTGAAGACGGCGGGCGGCAAGGCTTACAGCAACTACGCTGTCGGTTTCAACAATGTGGATGTAGGTGCGGCGACCAAGCTCGGAATTCCTGTGGGGAATACGCCGGGCGTCTTGACCGATACGACGGCCGAAATGGCTGTTTCTCTCACATTTTCTACTGCCCGCCGCGTCGTCGAAGCCGACCGATTCATGCGTGGCGGAAACTACAAAGGCTGGCTGCCCTCGCTCTTTCTGGGCGAACTTCTCAAGGGGAGGACCGTCGGGGTGATCGGAGCCGGCCGAATCGGTGCCACCTATGGGCGCATGATGGTCGAAGGCTTCAAGATGAATCTGATCTATTACGATATTTACCAGAATAGCGCCCTTGAGGAGTATCTCGAGGCGTACGCAGCATTGTTGACGTCTCGAGGAGAGGAAGCGGTGTCGTGCAGGCGGGCGGACAGTGTGGAAGAAGTGCTGAAAACGGCTGACGTGGTCAGCCTGCATCCCGTGCTGGACGAGACGACGCACCACCTTATGAACTCAGAGCGGCTCGCGTTGATGAAGGAGAACGCCATTCTCGTGAATGCGAGCCGGGGACCGGTGATCAACGAGACCGATCTTGTCGCCCACTGCCGGGACCACCCACGGTTCCGGGTAGGGTTGGATGTGTTCGAAGATGAGCCGGAAATGAAACCTGGCCTGAGTGATCTCAGCAACGTGGTGATCGTACCGCATATTGCATCAGCAACGGATTGGACCCGGGAAGGGATGGCCACCCTCGCCGCCAGCAATGTCGGCGGCATCCTGAATGGCTATCCGGCCTGGCACGATCCTAACAACGTCCTGGATTTTTTGGAAGACGACCCGCCAAAAGCGGCACCCAGCATTGTCAATGCCGGGGATGTGGGGGTTCCGACCTCCAGCGCGTAGGACTTTTGTTTCTGAAAGGAAGTCGGAGATGAGACGGATCGCCCGATCCGTCTCATCACCTCTGGAACGACTTCGGAGAATGCTCTTGTGGATCGGCTGATCTGTGTGGCACCGATGATGAATTGCACAGACCGACACGAGCGCTACTTCTTAAGACTCATCTCCCCCCGCATCTATCTTTACTCCGAGATGATTTCAACTGCAGCGATCCTGAATGGCGATCGAGAGAAACTTTTGGGATTCGACGCGCAGGAACATCCGGTGGCGCTGCAAGTTGGAGGCAGTAACGCGACCGAGCTCGCGGAATGTGCCCGGATCGGCCAGGGTTATGGCTACGACGAGATAAACCTGAATGTCGGGTGTCCGAGCGAGCGTGTGCAGTCCGCTCGATTCGGAGCCTGTTTGATGGCGGAGCCCGGCCTCGTGGCCGAATGTGCGGCAGCCATGAGCCACTCCGTCGGTATTCCGGTAACGGTCAAGACCCGAATCGGGATAGACGAACAGGATCGGTATGAGGACCTCGTCACCTTCGTGCGAGCCGTCGCATCGGCGGGGTGTCAGGTCTTCATTATTCACGCCAGGAAGGCCTGGTTGAAAGGCTTGAGCCCCAAGGAGAATCGAGATCTTCCTCCGCTTAATTATGAAGTTGTGTATCGGTTGAAGCGGGATTTTCCTCAGTTGGAGATAATCATCAATGGGGGCATCAGGACAGTAGATCAAGTCCGCCAACACCTTCAGTCCGTCGATGGGGTCATGATCGGCCGTCAGGCGTATGAGAACCCGTTCATCCTGGCTGAGCTTGATCGTGCGATCCGCGTCGAAGAAGAACACGGAGTCACGCGTGAGGGCATCCTGGAGGCTTACCTGCTTTATGTAGAGAGGCAGCTTCGTTGTGGTGTCCGCCTTGCTCAGCTGACGAGGCACATCATGGGTCTGTTTCAGGGCATGCCCGGCGCAAGGGCCTGGCGCCGTCATCTCACAGAACAGGCTGTCAGACCAGACGCGGGACCTGAAGTCATCAGAATGGCTGCACGAAATATTATCAAGGAAGGCGAAGGGGAGGTTGACCAACAGGGTTTAATCGGTATACCCAGCGAGCGAGGTCTCACATTGCAGGGGTAGAAAGGAGTCATCGCGGGCATGGATAAGAAGGCTGAAACCTATTTCAATGATTGGACCCGACGCGAGGAAGTAGCTGAATCCATGGTCCCATTAATCGGTCGCCTGTATCGGGATTATGGTGTGGTTACGACCATTTGCGGAGAGTCTCTGGTCCACAAGTCGGCGATCGAAATCCTCAAAGCCCATCGCTTTTCCAGACAGATTCTCAAAGAGGAATTAACGGTCTTTTCCAGCTTTCCGATCCTGCAGGCCCTGGCAAAGCTCGAGCTCGCGCCCAGTCGAATCGATATAGGAAAGCTGACAACCCGCTATCATACCAGCATGGCCGCAGAGGATGTGGAGGTCTTCGTTGGCCAGGAGCTTCCGGAAATTAACGCGGGAAAGAGAAAACTGCGTGAGGTCCCCCAGGACATCGTTTTGTATGGATTTGGCCGCGTCGGCCGGATCCTGTGCAGGATTCTGATCGCACGGAGCGGGGGCGGAGACAAATGGCGCCTGCGAGCCGTGGTGGTGAGGGAAAAGCAGGGAGACCTGGTGAAGCGGGCCGGGCTGTTGCGACGCGATTCGGTCCACGGGCAGTTCGATGGGACGATTGTCCTGGACAAGCAGGAAAATTCGTTTGTGGCGAACGGGAACATGATTCGGCTGATTTACGCCGACAGCCCGACAGAATTGGACTATACGGAATATGGCATTCATAATGCGATCGTTCTGGACAACACGGGGGTGTGGAGGGACAGGAAGGGCTTGCAACAACACCTCGAATCCAAGGGTGTGTCCAAAGTGATCTTGACCGCTCCAGGTCAGGACGACATCCCGAACATCGTCTACGGAGTGAACAATGACCGCATCAAGGCAGAAGAGAGAATCCTGTCTGCCTGCAGTTGCACGACGAATGCTATTGTTCCGGTGCTCAAAGTGATAAACGACCGGTTTCGGATCGAAGACGCACATATCGAGACCTGTCATTCCTACACACCCGAACAGAATCTCCTGGACAATTACCACAGAAAGGAGAGGCGAGGTCGGGGTGCGCCTCAGAATATGGTCATCACCGAAACGGGTGCGGCCGGGGCCGTCGCGAAGGTGATTCCGGAGCTGAAGGGACGACTGACAGCGAATGCGATCCGTGTGCCGACACCGAACGTTTCGCTCGCCGTTCTGAATCTGAATCTGGGCACGGAGAGTTCCGTAGAAGAAGTGAATGAGTATCTTCGAGGAATCGCCTTCAATTCCCCGTTGCAGGGTCAGGTCGCTTACGTCACCTCGCCTGACGTCGTTTCAAGCGACTTTATCGGGGAGGAGAAGACGGGCATCGTCGATTCCAAGGCCACGATTGTTCAGGGGCGGCGGTGTGTCCTTTACGTCTGGTATGACAACGAGTACGGCTACAGCGCTCAGGTTATCCGAATCCTTCAGCACATTTCGGGGCTCGAGCTGCCTTCGTTTCCACAATAGACGGGATCTGAAGCGACTTGACTCAGAATCACAGGTTCATATCTTATTATTAAAGTGGATGGTTCAAGGCGTTTGATAGGGGACTCGATATGGCCAAGATTGTTGTGATGGATGATGACGCCTCGGTGCGAAACGTGCTGGTCCGTTTGCTGAAGAAAGAGGGTCACGAGGTACTCGATTTTGATGATGCCAAGCCTGCACTGGATGAGGTGGATTTTACTGATGTCGATCTGGTCCTGAGCGACCTGGTGATGCCCACGCCTGGCGATCAGTTCGTGCTCATTCTTCAGCAGGAGGACATCGATGTGCCGGTGATCATTCTGAGCGCCCATCTGACGGATCACCGGACCCAGTACCTGGAGGAACTCGGCGTCGAGCGGATTCTGGAGAAACCGTTTGAGCTGGCCGACGTGATAGAGTCTGTGAATGAGGTGCTGGCGGAACAGTAGAACCTTCCTGACACAAGATAGGCACAGTCTGCGTCGTTAGAAAAGGAACGGGGCTTACATCAAGTGGATGTAAGCCCCGAGTTCGTTTTGTTCGCCTGCCTACCGGCAAATCAGGATGACGCGTTTGCCTTGGTCTGGTGGAAGGCGATTGCACTGCCGATTACGCCCTTTACGTGATTCAGGTTTTTGAGGGGCTTCTTCAGCCAGAAGTCGAACGCTGACAATCTCGGGTCGTCTTTTTCGAGGTCCCACCCCGTTACCAGCACGGTAACCAATGCTGCGTCCCGCTCCCTGATTTCTAAAGCGAGTTGATCGCCCGGCATTCCAGGAAGACCCAGATCGATCAGGGCGACGTCGTATCGCCCGGGTGTGAACGCGTCCAGGGCCTCGCGACCGTCGGAGACCGTCTCCACATCGTGCTGTCCTTCTAAAAAGTGAGCGAAAAAGTGGCAGATGTCCTCATCGTCTTCGACGACGAGGAGTCTACTGCGCGGTGCCTCAGGGACCTTTCCTATTTCGAGCTCGGGCACTTCCACGTCTATGCAAGACGGCAATCGAACCGAGACAGCCGTTCCCTTCCCAACGGCGCTCTGTATATCTATGGTGCCTCCCCAGCGCACCACGGTCGAATGGATTGTCGACATCCCGAGGCCGGTGCCGACGTCCCTCTTCGTCGTGAAGAAAGGCTCGAACACCCTTTTCAGCGTCTCCTCGTCCATCCCGATGCCGGTGTCGCTCAGGTCGACCTTAACCTCACCGTTCAGGACGCTGGACGCAATCCGGATCTCACCGCCATTCGGCATCGCATCGATCGAGTTGAACAGCATGTTGATGATGACGTCGTGAAACTCGGCCCGTGTGCCCATGATGAAAGGCACGCCTTTCAGGTCGGTCACGATGTCTATCGAGACGCCGCTGGACTCACCTTCATCTTTCCAACGAGGACGCGCGCTCTGAATGGCTTCGCGAACCACCGCGTTCACATCGACGGGTTGTCCTGAGTCTTCTTTGCTTCCCTGCACGGCGCGATTGATTCGGTTTACGAGTTCCGAGGCCCGCTCCGCCGATTTCGCGATCATATCTGTGCGATCAAGGATTTTGGGATCGTCGGTTTCCTTCTGCATAAGCTGAACGGGACCCCAGATGCCTGTCAGAATGTTGTTCAGGTTGTGACTGATGCCGGCGGCCATCTCTCCCAATGCCCTCATGCGTTCCAGCTGGACCATCTTGTGTTCTGTATCCTCCAGTTCAGCGAGCATGCCGTTGATCTTTTCCCCTAATCGGGACAGCTCGTCCCGTCCGCTCATTTCCACTCTCTTTGACAGGTCCTGACCCTCACCGATTCGGGTGACCGCTCTGGCCAGGCTCGCGACTCTTTTCAGGACCGTCTTCTCCATACATAAGTAGACGGCTCCGCCGCAGACAAGGCCCGCTCCGAGCATGAACAGCACAAAGTAGGATACGGTTGTCGCGCCCTGGGCGTAAATGTCTCTCGGTGTGTCCACCCTCAAAGTCAGGAGCGGCTTTCCATAAATGTCCTTCAGGGCAGCGTATCCTGCGATCGACTCTTCATTCAGCGGGTCAACGACAATCTTGACGTCTTCCGTCAAGCGCGAGTTCGCGGCCTGAACATCCGAGGGGAGGTCAGCGCTGCCAGCCGGATGGACCGATAGCGACATATGCGTAATGTCCGCCAAGCGATTTATCTCCGACCGATCGAGATATCGTCCCATGATCAACGCGCCCCGTATCGGTCCTTTCTCCTCGCTGGTCTGGATCGGCGTGGACGCGACCAGCATCGGGCCATCGCCAAGCATGACGATTCCGTTGACCCTGCTCTTGACGTCCGGATGATTCATAAGACCCTTGCCAGAAAGATGCGCGAACAGGTCCTGGGGAAGAGGCATTTCCTTCATGTTGTGAAAATCGAAAGCCTTGCCATATACCAGGTTGCCCGTGGCATCCACGAACAGCATCACATTCAGCCTCAATTTGGTGCTGTCGAAGGTGGCGTCGACGAGATTCGCTGTTAAAAATCCGTCGTTGCGATCCTCGATGAAGGTATAGGTGTCGTCCCAGGAAGACCAGTCCAGGGTGGTCGCGCTCAGATTGGAGATCTCTTCGGAGATCGCATCCTGTGCCCGCTGAACATCCCGCCGGACGTTTTGCTCCTCCAGGTCGAGGAAGCTGTCCATGAGGACAAAATGGGAGATGCCCCATAGGATGAGCATCAGGCCGGTAACCGTCGCGGCGATGTTGATGAGCACTCGCTTGCGGAGAGTCATGCTTTGTCCTGAAACTCCAGATAGGGATGTCGAGAAGAAAGTGTCCGGGTAGTCCCGTTTCCCCTTATATTACAGACACTTTCGGAGAAATTCAACCTATTTTTGGCGGAAATCCGCCAGTGACCCGGGAGGTGACCTATAAAACTGGGGATCTTCATGATGCCGCTGCATCCCCCCGAGAAGGACCGGACGGTCTGCTTCGAGGAGGACATCGAGTTGGCCGTTCTGGCCGATGAACTCGGATTTTCCGATCTCTGGGTCGGCCAGCATCACTCGTTGGCTTGGGAGCCGATCCCGGCGAACGACGTTTTCATCGCGAATGTGCTGCCTCGCACCCAAAACATCCGTCTGGGGACCGGCGTTTCGATCCTTCCCCAGCATCACCCCGTGAACGTGGCCGTTCGCATCGCCTACCTGGATCACCTGTCCCGGGGCCGGATCAATTGCGGGTTCGGGCAGGGCGGCATCCGGACCGACTGGGCGCTGTTCGACCTGCCGGAACCGAAGACGCAGGGGCTGATGACGGTCGAGGCCATGGACCTGATCCTGAAGCTGTGGCAGGCCGAGGCCCCGTTCGAGTACAAGGGCGACTACTGGCACGTCAAACTCAACGATGAGAATCCGGACTACGGAATCGGAACGATCCTCAAGCCCTACCAGAAGCCTCACCCGCCGCTGGCGATGAGCGTGGTTCAGCCCACTTCGATGGCAGCTCGTACGGCCGGGCAGCGCGGCTATATCCCGATCAGTACGAACCTCGTGCCTGCGGCGAAGCTTTGCGATCATTGGAAGACCTATTGCACCGGTGCGGAAGAAGCAGGCCGACCGCCGCCTGATCGAGCGATCTGGCAGATCTCCCGCAGCGTCTTCATCGGTGAATCGAACGAGGAGGCGTGGGACCACGCGGTCAACGGGCCGATGGCGGGTGCGCACGAGTACCTGATCAACCTTCTCGCACCGGGGGGCAGGCTACCGTTGATGAAACACGATCAGGATATACCGGATGACGAAGTGACTTCTGAGTATCTCCTGAAGCACCTGTGCATTATCGGGGATGTGGAAACCGTGACCCAACAGTTGATGGAGGTGTGGGAACAGACCGGCGGGTTTGGCACGCTGCTGATGATCGCGCACGACTGGGACGACAAGGCGAAGTGGGTGAGGTCGATGGAACTGCTGGCGAAGGAGGTTGTGCCGAGGTTACCGACGATATAACAGGGTACCGGGAAATCAAAACACGGGGACCGGGTACCGGGAAATCAAAACACGGGGACCGGGTACCGGGAAATCGAAACACGGGGACCGGGTACCGGGAAATCGAAACACGGGGAGTGTAAGACCGGGGTTCGTGGATCGCAAAGAAGCTGGATCACGGAGGGACACGGAAACCATTCACAATGTGATGGACAAGAAGCAATCTCCCCCCTTTGGAAAAGCATGTCCCGAGCTTGCCGAGGGAGGGGGTAGGGGGGATTTGAGTTTCGCGAAGGGCCTACAACGACTGTATCAGGCCTTATGATGAGGATCCCAGCGCGGGAATGAATTCCCGCGCTGGAGAGGCATAAAAAAAGTCCGCCTGCGGCGGACTCGAGCGATTTTGTGCGAAATTGACAACGCTCTTCAAAATAGCAGCGAAAATGCTCTAAATTATGAGCCATCGAGATACGAGGTACGAGATACGAGATACGATGATCACTTATTTCTTCGGCAACGATTTCGCAAACTCAACGCCCAGATCCACCCATTTCTTCAGGGTATCACTCCTCTTCAGCCCTGACGCCGTGACGTAAACAAAGCCCTTCAGTGGGCGGCCCGTGAAGTCCATCGGTTTCACGTGTTTCCTTCTCAGCGCGTCCTCATACTGTTCCGGACCTACCCGAACGACCAGCCTGTCCTTCTCCACTCCGCAGCACATGTTGCCGTTCACGAGATAACACAACCCACCGAACATCTTCTTCTGCGTGATCCCCCGCCTGCCTTTCAGGCAAGAAGAGACGCGTTCCGCGAGCTTTTCATCAAACGGCATCTGGTTCCTTCCATTTGTCAGTTTCTGGCACCTCTGGCACACTAACCGGAATTGTGTGAACGGCGTTTAGGTGTGGGCCAGTCAAACTTAGAGTGAATTCAATATAGCTTGATTCAGGGCCTGAGCGAAACGAATGCACTCGAAAACGCTTGACAATGCAGAGAAACGGTCGCAAATTGCACCCGGCGGCGTCAAAGGAATCCAGAATTCTTGTGGATTTCGGCGGTAAATGTGTTGAGCGTAGTCTGTCGGGGGAGAGAGACTGCCGCCCAATGTAGTAAGTCTTATGATGAAACCCAGATGCGTCCCTGAAGTCGAGGGGATGGTTGTCTGGGTTTTTCTGTTTATGGGGAGAGACAGACACTGTTGATGGTCTGCTGGGCTTGACAGCTGAAACCTGGAGACTTCCTGATGTCCCAATCTGACGAGAATATCCCAACGTTCGAAATCGCGTTGGTGATGGCGGGGACCATATCGGCAGGCGCCTACACAGCCGGCGTAGTTGACTTTCTTCTTGAGGCGCTCAGCGAATGGGAAAAGGCTCGCAAGTGCAAAAATCCCCTTTGCCCGCCCCATCGTGTCGTAATCCGTGTGCTTTCGGGCTCATCTGGCGGCGGGATTGCAGCTGGTATGATGGCCGCAGCACGGGGTCACGAGACGTCCCAGCTAAGGAAGAAATGGGTAGAGGAGATCGACATCGTCGATCTGCTTCAATCCCGCGACCTGGCCGGGAGGCACGCTGTAGCAAAATCGGTCTTCGATTCCACGAAAATTGAGGAGATTGCCGATGAAGTCTTTGAACTTTCTGACGTAAAGACCTTCCCTCCCTGGGTGTCAGATCCTCTGCACATTTACCTTACAGTCACAAATGTACGTGGCATACCCTACAACGTCCCCTTCGCAGGGAGTGAGGAACCTGGTCACGGCATGTCGCTGCACGCCGACTACACTTATTTCATCTTGACAAACTCAGCTGAGGAAACACCCTCCGACGCAGTCGTTATCCAACCGTTCAAACTCGATCACAAGAATTGGCACGCACTCAAGAAGGCTACTATTGCCACTGGGGCCTTTCCACTCGGCTTGGCACCTCGGGTTCTGTCGAAAAACAAGGAGGCCTATGACGATCGCCCTTGGCGAATGCCAGGGCGAGAAAAGGAAGAGAAAAAGGAAGAGGCGAAGGCAAAGGAAAAAGGAAAGAGGCGACACTTTATCGAATACCGTAGGATCGCGCCCTATTGGCCCAAAGGGAAGCCCCCGGCTAGTGGGGAGCTACCATTCGTGGCCATGGATGGCGGTGTTCTGAACAACGAACCTTTCGGCTTTGCACATCGGGCGCTGGCTGGTAAAGACGGCACCAACCCGCGGGAGCCTGAGAAGGCTAAACGTGCCGTGATTATGGTGGATCCGTTTCCTGACGTCCACCCCTTTTCGTGGAATTCCGAAACCAAGGTTGACATCGTCAGCGCAGCCAAGGGTCTCGTAGACTCGCTTCTCAACCAGGCCGTGTTCAAACTCGACGAGCTCAAGTTGGCACAAGAGGAGGACGTCTACAGCCGGTTCCTCATCACGCCGAAGCGGGAGGACGAGCAATACCCCATTGCCAGCGGAAGCCTCTGCGGCTTTGGCGGATTTCTTTCGAAAGCCTTCAGAGAGCACGATTACCAGTTGGGACGGCGGAACTGCCAGCGCTTTCTGGACCAACATTTTGCCATTCCTAAAGACGCCCGCAATCCGATTTTCAAGGTGTGGAACGACTCGAGGAATTCCGACGAATTGGATGAAGCTCACAGCTTCGAAAAAGACGGGACGCCCTTCCGCCGAATTATTCCTCTCATAGGTAAAGCAAGCCAGGAACAGAAGCTTCGCGAGTGGCCTCGCTACAGCAGATGGGCGCTTGCACGGCTTCAGCTTCATGTGTATCGAAGGGCCCTTCGGCTGCTGCCCAAGCTTGGCGTTCAGACGATCGGGATTACGAAGACGATGCTACTAACCCCACTTGTGCTCCTTCTCTCGACCCTTGTTGCTCGCTTTGCCGCCAGTAAAGTTCAGGGCAACCTCAGAAAGCGGCAGCTTCTTTGAGCCCGTTGCGAAGAGAGGGAGGGTTTACACGCGTTTTGCACGACGGAATTGTTCTGGCCCTTCCCCTTCGCCGATGGCGAGCCTTCGAATTATGTCCATGATTCCAAGAAAGGGGGAGACAGCTTTGCGTTAGACGGCGGCGTTGCCATGGATTACTGTGCGTACAACTTCACGCAAGAGGACAATTTCTCTCAAGTTAATATTGATAGGCACAATCACAAAATTGTCGTCCAGGTCAAAGATAAAGACAGAGATCTGATCGCCAGAGAGCGCGACACACCCCCCCTTGAATCAACCTTAGAGCTTGCAGACTCGTAGACCTTCTGTGGGCGTTCGAAAAGTAGGTTTGATGATGCGCCGTCAATCGGGCATGAGTGTACCTCATACGCCAAGGTTTCTTGCTCGTTTCTAAACAGGTGAAATCATGCTACGACTATCGTCTCGTATCGAAGAGATCAAAGACCATTACACGGTTGTCGTCGTTGGCTCCGGATATGGTGGTGGCATCACTGCATCCCGCCTGGCGCGAGCGGGGCAGCAGGTCTGCGTCTTGGAGCGTGGTAAAGAGTTCCTGCCGGGCGAATTTCCAGATACGCTGCCCGAGGCAACTGAGGAGATGCAGGCCAATACATCCTCGGGTCATATCGGCTCCAGGACCGGACTGTTCGATTTGCACATCAATGACGATATCAATGTGCTCGTAGGTTGCGGGCTTGGAGGTACGTCTCTGATCAACGCAAATGTTGTGATCGAAGCTGAACCTCGTGTTTTTGAGCACGCTTCGTGGCCGAACGAGCTGGTTGACGATCTCGACGGCGGCGTAAAGGAGGGTTACGAGCGCGCAAGAGAGATGCTGAAGCCTAGCCCCTATCCAGAGACCGAAGACTCACCCCCGCTGAAGAAGCTGAAGGCACTTGAAAAATCTGCAAAGTATATCGGCGAGGACTTCTACCGACCGGATATTGCGGTAACTTTTCAGCCGTACGAAAATGACAAGAATCATGTCGGGGTGAAGCAGACCCCCTGCGTTCGATGTGGCGATTGTTTCTCTGGATGCAACCACACCTCCAAGAACACCGTACAGATGAATTATTTGCCGGATGCCAGGAGTCACGGCGCGGTGATATTCACGGAGGTCAGCGTTCGATTTGTTGAAAAGAACGATGAAAAGTGGCTGGTGCATTATGAATTCGTTGGCGCTGACCGACACAAATTCGACGCACCCACCTCGTTTGTGAGTGCAGATATCGTGGTTTTGGCGGCGGGGACGTTGGGGACCACCGAGATCCTTCTCCGCTCCAGGCAAGACGGCCTTGCACTTTCGGACATGGTGGGCAAGCGGTTTACCGGAAACGGGGACGTGCTGGCTTTCGGTTACAATACCGATCAGGAAATAAACGGTGTGGGCTGGGGCGCTCGGAAGCCTGACCACGAAAATCCCGTTGGCCCTACGATTACAGGGATCATTGACACGCGCAAGTCCGCGCCAAACTATGAGGACGGTATGTCGATCGAGGAGGGCGCCATCCCGGGGGCGCTGTCTTCCGGCCTACCGGTCGCGTTTTCGACGCTTTCTAAACTCATTGGCCAGGACACAGACGAAGGGTTCGTGGACTATGTGAAAGAGAAAAAGAGAGAACTGGAAAGCCTTGTTTTGGGCGCCTACAGGGGCGCGTTGGATCATACGCAAACCTATCTTGTGATGACGCACGACAGTGGGAGCGGCGAGATGGATCTGAAAGACGACCGGATAAGGATAAACTGGCCAGGAGTAGGGAAGGAGGAAAGTTTTCAAAAGGTAAGGGAACGCCTCAAGCAGGTAACGAAGGCATTGGGCGGGACCTATCTGCCCAATCCGACTCAGACAACTTTTATGGGTCACGATTTGGTCACGGTTCATCCTTTGGGTGGATGTATTATGGGTGAGGATGCATCGAGCAGCGCCGTGAATCACAAAGGCCAGGTATTCGCCTCAACCACAGGCGGTGAGATTCACAACGGTCTTTACGTTTCCGATGGATCCGTTATCCCTACCTCACTGGGCACCAATCCGCTTCTGACGATTTCTGCAATTGCCGAGCGTAATGTGGCCCTGATGGCAAAAGATCGGAGTTGGTCATTTAACACGGACCTGCCCTCGGGTCCTCCACCGCCGCCAACTCCAGCCAAAGTAGGCATTCAGTTCACCGAAACCATGACGGGGTATTTCTCTACTCAGGAAAAAGAGAACTACAAAAAGGCCAATCAACTCGGGAAAGACGCTGGATCGACGTTCAAGTTCATACTGACGATCATTTCAGACGATCTAGATGAAATGATTGAAAGCGATCAGCATCAAGCGAGGATGGTCGGCACGGTTGAGGCGCCGGCGCTTTCAAACGAACCGCTTACCGTGACAGAAGGAATATTCAACCTGTTCGTAACGTATCCTGAAGACGTCGATACCAAGCGTATGCGTTACCGAATGAGATTGAGTTCTGAGGAAGGAAGGGTCTACTATTTTGAGGGTTTCAAGGTGATCAGGGATGATCCGGGCCTTGATTTGTGGAGCGATACGACGACGCTGTATATAACCGTACACGACGGAGAAGATAAGAACGCCGCAGTCCTGGGCAAGGGAATGCTGATCATTCGGCCGACCGACTTTATGAAGCAGATGACGACGATGAAGGTGCTCAACGCCGAGAGTGCGACGGAGCGCCTGGAATATACGACAAAGTTCGGAGCGCTGTTCGCGGGCGCACTTTTCGACACCTACGGCGGCCTGTTCGCAGGCCAGAAATACTTCGATCCCGAGGCACCACCGAGAAAAAGGCGCCCGCTGCGCGTTTCTCCTCCGGAGGTCCACGATTTCAAGACCCTGGATGATCTTGAACTGCGCCTGACGCGCTACAAAGGCGGTC
Source organism: Candidatus Latescibacterota bacterium (assembly GCA_965248435.1). GTDB lineage: Bacteria > Latescibacterota > UBA2968 > UBA2968 > CBDFJH01. Next base: position 1,269,019 of record OZ252100.1, on the reverse strand, counting down.
CCAAAGGTCCCGTTATCCTTTCACACGGTCTGGGTGTGTCGAGCCGGATCTTTTCTATGGATACGTTCGACACCAACTTACTGGAGTATCTTTTCGTACACAGGTACGATGTCTGGCTGCTCGACTATCGTGCCAGCATAGAGCTGCCTGCGTCGAAAACACAGTTCAGCGCGGATGAGATCGCGAGGTATGACTATCCGGCGGCGATTGACAAAGTGCGCAAAATCACCGGTGCAGAAACCGTTCAGATGGTCGTGCACTGCTTCGGCTCCACTTCCTGGACCATGTCTATGCTGGGTGGATGGCTCGATGGGGTGAGATCCGCGGTCTGCTCTCAGGTTTCGACCCACATGAAGGTGCCCTTCTTGACCAAGTTGAAGACCGGGCTGCACGTACCTACGTTCCTCGACAAATTGGGGATAGACTCTCTCACTGCCTACGTTGATGAAGATTCGAACTGGTTGGACAAATTTTTCGATGATGCGATTCGAGTTCTTCCGACTCAGCTGGAGGAGCAATGCAACAACCCGGTCTGTCATCGTATCACCTTCCTCTACGGACAGCTGTATGAGCACGATCAGCTAAATAACCAGACTCACGAGAACCTGCACGAGATGTTCGGCGTGGCAAACATCACTTCGTTCGAGCATCTGGCGTTGATGTCTCGAAAGGGGCACGTTGTCAACTTCCAGGGTGAGGAAAGCTATCTCCCTCATTTGGAGCGCATGGCCATACCGATCGCGTTCATTTCGGGCGGCGAGAACGAGTGCTTCTTGCCGGAGAGTACGGAGATTACGTATAACCTGCTGCGCGAAAGGAATGGCAAAGAACTCTATAAGCGGTTCGTGATTCCGAAATATGGACACATCGACTGCATTTACGGGAAGAATGCGTGGAAGGATGTTTATCCTCATAACCTGGAACATCTGGATGAGACAAATGGATGAGTAGCGTAAATGGTCAGGTGCTTCTACTACCTTACGTCGAACTCGAAATTTTCAGTGTGGAGGATTAATTCATGACAGATGCAGAAAAGCTAGCACTGACAAAAAAGCACACGCCAATTCTCTGGCTTCACGAAGAAGAAGCCTTCCTTCCAGAAGATTGTAAAATCGTCGTGAAGATCTCTGATCTTTGTACAGGGAAAAGGGGAGGTAAGATAGCTCCCAAACAGCCGCAGAAGATTGATGATCTTGGCGACGTTAAGAACTCTGACAAGACCCTCCTGAGATTCAGAGACTTCCACTTGGATGAGAAGGTTAAAGAATTAGGCCCAAGAGGAGTGGGGAATTTGGGCCGCAGCAAGTACCACTATTCGCTTTCAAGCATCTCCATAAACGGCTCCATGTTTAATCGTACGTTACCCAAGTACTATGCCAGGGTTTCGGAGTTCACCTGTTTTCCTGGGGATACTTCTCAAGTGTTTAGCCGTTTCTTCCGGCAGAACGACAAGGACGTTTTCGGCCCATACTATCTAATCGAATACTTTTTTTATTTCATCTTCAATGATGCGTGGAACATGCACCAGAGCGACTGGGACAGCATGGTGAAGATATATATAAACAGAAACAGTGGTCGAAAGTATGTGACGACTCACATGCATCACGCCAAATGGGTATCCAGGTGGCCTGACCCTTCTGGCAGCCAAACCGTGGTGACCTGGCTGGACGGCTGGAACAATCTAAAGAAGAAGGAGCTAGGTGAAGTCTTCGTGCGTGGAGATCATCCGTATGTTTTTGTTTCCCTGCGAGGCCACGGAGGATACCCCACACCGGGATTCACACTACACGGTATCGACCTGCCTGGCATCGTTTCCCGAGAGGATATTCTGATCACGACAGATGAGAGACAGCTGGGTGGGACTTGTATCGTCCCCGGTGGCGTCAATACAAATAATATCGGAGCGGAACTTCAGTCGGCCAACGTAAATACAACAAATCTCAGGTTTCACAAGTGGAGTTCACCAGAGCTAGTGAACAAACAACCGTGGCTCAAATATAAGGGCCTGTGGGGAGACGCCTCGAAATTCAAAGGATGGAGCGGGCCACAAAATCCACCTATCAGCAAGAAACCAACGAAAACAGATAATTGGAAGACATTCGGCAAGGATCTACAATTTCAAATCGCGGACGGGTATAAGAATCGGACTGTTATGGACAGCTGGCATGGGGTGGGGTGACTATGGGACCCCCGCCTTCTGGTCTGGCGTTAGCACTACAGCTTCAAAAGGAGCCCACCGATGTGATTCCTGACGCTCGTCGCGCTGGACTGTTTGGGGTACGGGGTCAGGCAAAGTGAGACGTTGTGATGAAGACTGGGGCGAGACATACGGAAGGCTAGACTGAGAGACCTATTCGGTTCTGATGGTAAGACGTATCTTCCAACTTCAATAAAGGTGAGACCGAATGCACCATCCTATTCTGTTGGCTCATGGCTTCGCACGGTTTGACGTCCTGGTGAAAGATGAGAAGAAGTATTGGAACTTCATCCCGGGATTTCTAAGGTCGAAAGGATTTATCATCTACGAATCCAATGTGAACTGGGCAGGCTCAGTTTGTAAACGAGGATCTGAGCTGGCTGACAAGGTTTTGCAACTCTTGCGCGATACTGGTGACCCCAAGGTGAATATTCTAGCCCATAGTATGGGTGGCCTGCATGCCAGAAAGGCAATGGTCAAAGACGGGATCGCTGACAGGGTCGCATCGCTGACAACTTGTGGCACCACACAAGGGGACGCCGTTCGCGGACTGGATAGTGAAGAATCGTTCTGAAAACTTGCTTCCGATTCTGAAGAATCTCGGCATTGATTTCACAGGCCTGCACGACCTAAAGACAGATGTCTGTCGCCGGAGAAACAGTGAATATGAAAAATTCGAAAATGAGAATATGGCTGATATCCTATATCAAACGTATTCGGGCAAACAAAAAGTGGGTGATGTATTCTGACCACTGCTGGCCAGCCACAGGATTATAGAGGACTATAATGGTGACAACTACGGTCTGGTTGACACCGGGTCTTCGGGCAGTCACTTCAAGTTCAATGAGGAGATGGACTGGGACCACCTGAACTTTCTGGGTTGGTGGGAGCCGGCGGAACTGGATCTGCTTGGAAAGGGAAAGACTAAAGACGTGTTTGAAGACGAAGTTTGAAAGTTCTATTTGAGCTTGCCAGCCAACTTCCTTAGGGTTGGGAGGAAAAGACATGGACAGCAAGTGGACCCTGGTTATACACGATGTGGGCCTCGACCACGCCACGATCTGGATGGGCACCCTGCATTCGTCGCTGGCAAAACCGGCTAGGTGGCGAGTCGCTTACACGACCGGGCGGGAGACGAGGCATAGGTATATCTCAGGCAAGTCGAACTGGTCCCGTCCGTTCTCCGACATTGGGAAGCGATTTTATCATGTTTTGACGCTGAAGGGACTGAAGCCGGGCAGACGTTACGAAGTCAAGTTCGAGCGCCCCCTGAGCGATCGATGGAAGACTCATTTCAGGGAGGAATGGAACGCGCTTGCTGCAGAGTCGCGATGGGAGACGCTGGCAACAGGCTGGTTCGATACGCTGCCGAGGCGCATCCCCAAAGTGGGTCGCAATCCTTTTACCATTGGGCTGGGCAGCTGCTTCTACGACAGTTTCGACGGCAACAGTGTATCGGACGCCTACAGCGCGCTGTATGACAAGGATGAGAAACATCGTCCCCATCTCAAATTCCTGACCGGTGATCAGGTCTACCTGGATATCGGGCTGGACTCACTGTCAAGAGATGAGGGTGACATTCGGGATCGCATCGCGGACGATTACGCGAACAACTGGGCGGCACTGAGGGGCGTGCTGAGCCGGGGCGGCACCTGGATGCTTCCGGACGACCACGAATACTGGAACAACTATCCCTTCTACAAGGGACTGAACCCCTATCTGTTCATGCTGAGGGACAAGAAGGTCCACGACACCTGGCTCAAGGCGGCTCGGGATGGGGTCAAAAACGTCCAGCGATGCCCGTCCGTGGCCACGTTCAGCGTGGGATCGGATCTTTCGTTCTGCGTTGCAGACCTCCGGTCACAGCGCAACCAGTCCGATCGATTCATCAGCCACGCCAACTTCGATAAGATCGTCGCGTGGGCCGAGGGCTTGAAATCGCCCGGTATCTTTGTTTCACCGCAGCCTTTGCTCGTTGAGCCCGCGGGTGGGGAGGATTGGAACCTGGCCTCTTACACGAAACAGTACGAGGCGCTCCTGCAAGCTCTGGCGTCGAGCGGTCACGACATCGTTGTATTGACGGGGGACGTGCACTTCGGCCGCATCGCCTCCGTTCCGCTCGGAGACGGGCCAGGAACCCTGCACGAGATCATCTCCTCTCCGCTATCGAACCTCACCTGGCTGAACGGACTGGCTACGAACAAACCGTCAAAGATCAGACGTTTTCCAACGGTTTCGATTTCCGGAATGCGTGCGAGGCCGGTTACCTATCCACAGAGGAACTGGGCAGTTTCCACGGTTAATAGGCTGCTGGACCTCCGCTATCCCAGAGTACGTACCCGCGAGCATTTCATGACGCTCGGGTTTACTCGAAGGCCGAACCGTCACATCAAACTCGAGGTGAACGCGTGGCTGGTCCGAAGCTTCTCCGCGGGCAAGCCCAAGAAGGACTTTACGAGGGGAGTTACCCTGGACTTGAAGTAGAGGCTTCCGGACGAGCGTTGGCTGATCGTTCTACGGATTCGTTTCGTAAAGAGTGTCTTAGGCCAGGCGCTCACCCAAATACAACAAACCTAGGAGTCCGTCATGTCTATTTTTCAATCCCGACTCAAGTATGTCACGTGCAAGACCTGGGACACGGTTAGCAATCCAGGGTTTCCGGAATTAGACGATCAAGAGTTGTCCGTCGATCATATCAAAGGCCGCCCCGGAATAGGCGTTGCTTTTTCGGGCGGCGGTACACGCTCAGCTTCTGCCACTCTTGGGCAACTACGCGCCTTGAGTCATTTAGGGCTGCTTGAGGATGTGAAATACATATCCTGTGTCTCAGGGGGATCGTGGGCTTGTGTGCCGTTCAGCTTTCTGCCGAAAAACAAATCAGACAAGACTTTCCTCGGGCCCATTGTTGACCCCCATGATCTTAACCTGGAACGATTGGGACATTTAGATACGGGCGGATTCTCCCACGCCATCAGCAATTCGTTCATCCTCGATAATTTGATCAAGAATGCATTTGCCGGGGATGAGATCTATTCGCGGGCCATAGGTGACATTTTCTTGAATCCATTCGGCCTGGATTCCTTGAGGCGGTTCTTCACTCAGGATGAAAAGTCCTTGAAAGTCATTCTTAGTAACAATCTTAAGATGGATGCTGACGACTTCTACTTAATGCATCCGAATCGGCCATTCCTCATTGTTGGTGCTACACTCCTAAGAACGCCCTTTCTAAGTTTTCGCGCTCGAAAGTATCAAGTGGAAATAACACCGCTGTATACGGGCATCTACAACGATCACGGACCGGTCGGTTCAAGGGATCAGAGAATCGGCGGCGGGTACCTCGAGCCTTTTGGCTTTGATTCTGAGGTTGATCCGAACGACAAAGCAGATGCTAAAGGATACCTGGAAGTGAAGCTTGGAGGGAAACGCCATCGATTTACTTTATCTGATATGGTGGGTACCAGCGGATCGGCGCCAGCAGAGATATTCGACGAACTAAAATTGGATTTTCTCGGATTGCCCGAGTTCAGGTATTGGCCGGTAGCGGAAGCGCAGGCTGGAAAAACCAATCACAAAGAATACGAGTACGCAGACGGGGGGGTTCTGGAGAATTTGGGGATCATGCCACTCCTCTTGCGGAAAGTGAAGAAGATTGTGGCCTTTGTAAATACCAAACGCCCGCTTATCAGCGCAAGAAGCATCAATAAGTCTATCTCCAATCTTTTCGGCCAGGATCCCGGGTTTACCCTGAACCACGTATTTCCCGAAAGCGAATACGAGAAATTGGTAGACGGTCTGCTGGGTAAGAAAAGGGCGAATGAAACAGTACTTCATCAGGCTACTCACAAGGTGTTGAAGAATTCACATTATGGCATTCAAGATGGGGATGTCGAAGTTCTCTGGGTTTACAACGAGATTGTGAAAAAATGGGAAAACAAACTTCCCCAGGCAGTACAAGATCTGATTGGACACGGAGAGCTCAGCAACTTTCCACATTACAGAACTTTTGGCCAAAACTTGCCAAAGGTTATCGACTTGAGTGCCCGGCAAGTTTCGCTGTTAGCTCATCTTTCCTGTTGGAACATCCTGGAAAACGAAGGATCATTCCGAAAAATGTTGACCTGACGCCGAAGAGAAGGCTATGAGCAACGTGAATACCCATGACCTGCTGCGCGAAAGGAATGGCAAAGAACTCTATAAGCGGTTCGTGATTCCGAAATATGGACACATCGACTGCATTTACGGGAAGAATGCGTGGAAGGATGTTTACCCTCATATCCTGGAACATCTGGATGAGACAAATGATGCGTGAACTCATTTATGAGCTGAGATTTGAGCCTCAGTATCTCAACTTGATGCTGTTCATCTCATGTTTCCATGAAAAGATACATTGACCCGCAGCCGGAGGTGGCTCGAATGCCTGACGACTATGTCTATGTGACTCCCGGAACACTCAGCAACAGCAGCAACCCGTATACAAAGATAAATGACAGCAATCCCGCGGTCGAGGGTGTCCGGGATAAGTTCAGGGCGATCACCAATCGGGGTGATTACCTGGCGCTGTTTGACAATAACCAGATACCAAACGGGCGCTACACCGAAGCGATGGCAAACGATTATCGATTGACTCATTTCCAGGGCGTTCAGCGCCTGCGGCAGGGGAAATACCTGGTCATATCGGGAGGTGACCGAAAAAGCAATGTATCTCAGCTCTTCCTCGTGAAGATGGATACCCTTAAGGCCAGGGGGGCGTGGAGATCCAACCTGATATCCGGCAGGATTCAGAAGCTGGACCGGATGATCGGTGTGGTTAAAGTGGCAAACGGCAAATGGCACGCCGGGGGAATCAGCGTGTCGGGCGACCTGCTGGCCGTTCCTGTTTACAGCACCGCAGATTCCGGAGGCGTAGAGTCATCGATTGTTTTATACCACTTTCGAACCCCAGAGAGGCCTGAAAGACTTGCGAGATCTGTCGATATCGTGAGGCCGGGTGTAAAAGCGGGCGCAGTCGCCTTGACCAAGCTTCCCCAGAGCAACCACCTTCTGGCAGCGGTTTGGAGCGACAGTGACGCGCATCTGCCTCCCAGGTTCGACTTCTATCTATCCAATACGGCGAATATCCTCGACGGGTTCGATACTAGAGGCAAGGTGACGTGGACGGTACCTAGTGGCCAACTGGAGGGTTTCGGGAAGTTTCAGAACACGAACTTCATCGTCCAAAAGGACTCGGCGTCGAACTACAGACTGTTTCTCGTCGGGACCTATAATACAAGATTCGTGTCCTTAGGGAAGGACATAGCGGAGCTGTATGAAGTGGACTTCAGGGACGGAATTTTCGGTTCCCCGGCGGCGTTGAGTCCCCCCGCGCTCAGGAAGGTTGCGAACAAACCGTTTCCAAACCCCCACTTTCAATTCCATTTCGCTGCCGGGGGTGGGACGTACATAGATCCTTCGGGGGTTCTGAGGCTCTACTCGACCTACTACTGGCAGTACAATTCGATTCTCCGCTTGACCGAGTTTCGTCCTGAGCCGGATCCCGTTTTACCTGATATTGACAATCTTCGGGACTCCTGGATGGACCTCTACGAAGACAGCGATTTCAAGAGCCGCCGCCTGAGTATTCGGGATCTGGCGAATCGGGCAGAATTCTCCAACTATGAGGATCTGAACGTACACGGAGGGCCGATCGACCGGGGCCTATCTTCTGGCAGGTTTCAGATTCCGCAGGGCAAGTTCTACCGACTTTACGACAGGCAAAACTTCAGGGGACAACATATAGACCTCGTGGGAACAGGCAAGGTTGAAAATATCCCAAATTTCAAGAGGATTTCCCTGGGAAGGAAGGTGAGGTCGACCCATCCCCGCCTTCGGGGAAAGAGCAGGGTCAATTTCGGGGACCGGGTAGCGTCATCTAGATTAGTGTGAGCTGTGCGGAACTCAATTCGGTAAGGATCTCACATTTAAACCGATGGCGAAAGACTGTGTTGTGACTGCTAGCCCGCCGTGGTAGCAGTGTCAGAACTCACCTTGTTCATCGAGCCATCCCTCAAAGCCTGTAGTGTGCCAGTCTACCCCCGAGCCGAGAACCGTTCGGTAACGCCTGCCCACCTCGTGGGCTTCCATCGGAGTCCTACTTGCTTGTGGTTTGTCGATGTCATTACCAACGTGTTCAACCACGGTGATGCGTGCCCGATCGAGGTGATCAAGTCCACGCTTGAAAAGCATGGCTACGTCGACGTCATCGGTTGGGAGACTATAACCGACAATGACCGCTCTCGTAGCATCTTTCATGGCGTGCTCAGCCGCTTTCCAAACTTTATCCACGTGGGGGTTCTCATAGTCCTTCACAAAGGTTGGCGTGATCAGAATTGGACTCACAGATCCATCGCAAGTATCCCTTCGGCAGGGCGTCCCTTGGCAACTGTATGCCTCGCCGAAAGGCACGGAATGGTACAGATCCTCCAGGGCCTTCGCGGTTCGTATCGGACCCCCGTCTTGAGTTCCGCTACGTGGGGAGACGAACAAGTCGAGTCGCTTACACTTTTCGCAGTATAGCCAGTTCAAAGAACCGTGAATCTTGCAGAGGCGACCGTATGTGCCATTCGCACAATAGTTCAGGTAGCGCTCCGTGGCAATATCTAAGTTTAATCTCTTCATCAATGTCGCTTGGCGAAATCTCTCCTGGGTTTGAAGCTTCCATTCGAAACTCAATCGCTACAGGAGCGAAGATTTTCTCCAAAGTGCGTTCCTTTGGTCGTGGCTCCTGATGTAACCTTGAAGCTCGAGGGGATTTCTCGGAATTTCAAGACTTCGGCCTCTACAGTCCTCTTGGCGTGCTGGCAGATTCTGATCTGGCGCATTACGGGACAGAGACAATTTGTCGTTGGCATGGCTTGTGAGGGAAGAACGCACCAGGACTTGGGAGAGGCCCTGGGACTCTTTACAAAGTATGTGCCGCTTCGTTGTAATCTTGAAGCAGAATTTCTGGTCAGTGACGTGTTGAAACGATTAGTTGAATCTACACAGGATATCAGTGAATGGCAGGAGTGTTTCTGCTGGCAGCAAGTGTTGGGTTTGAGGGAGAATGGCACCGGATTGCCTTTTTGTCACTGTTGTTTTGAATTCGAGGAACAACCCGATCAACATTTGGCTAGTGGCGTATCATTTTCAATTTACAAGTATTTTGCTTGCACTGATCGCTTCAAAATAAAACTCTCATGTGTATCTAGAAAGGGTGGTTTATATCTAGAATTTCATTACGATATGAACCAATTCTTTCAAAGGGATATCAAGGCCTTGGCAGAACAATTCCATACGTTGTTGAAGAGCATCGTGGGACATCCTGAAGAGAGAATCGGTGATCTTGAAATTCTCGGACAAGCATGGCGACACGAGGTATTAGTTGCATTTAACAAGACACGTACTGTTTATCCGGAGAAGGAATGCGTTCATCAGCTCTTCGAGGAGCAGGTGAAGCGTACACCGGATAGAATCGCTGCTGTGTGCGATCATCGTCAGCTTACGTACACCGAACTCAACGTACGTGCTAATCAACTCGCCTTCTTCCTACAGAAGTTTGGAGTGGGGCCAGAGGTGTTCGTGGGTCTGTACATGAGACATTCGCTAGAGCTCGTTGTTGGGGTAATGGGGATCCTCAAGGCCGGGGGGGCCTATTTGCCCCTAGATTTAGCCTGTCCGACTGAACGGCTGGCACTCATTTTGGAGGATGCCCAAGTGCCAGTGGTGCTGACCATTCAGAACCTTGTTGAAAGGTTGCCTCCGTTAAGATCACAGCCCGTCTGCCTGGATACTCATTGGGCATCCATTGCAGCAGAAGGCAAAGATAATCCTATTCCCGAGGCGAACTCCGAGAATTTGGCCTATACATTATATACCTCTGGCTCCACCGGAGCGCCCAAGGGGGTTTCGATTCCACACCGTGGTTTGGTCAACTATCTAAATTGGTGTATAGAGGCATATGAAGTGGCAGGAGGACGCGGCTCTCCAGTTCACTCTCCAATTGGATTCGACCTGACCGTCACTAGTCTGTTCTCCCCTCTGCTTGTGGGACAACAGGTGATGCTTCTGTGCCGTGACATTGAGGCACTTAGTGCCGTATTGCATGAGGTCGATGATTTCAGCTTTGTGAAGATTACGCCTACTCATCTTGAGATACTCAACCGGTCGTTGTCTGGTGAAGATGCTGCAGGGAAAGCACGGGTACTAGTTATAGGCGGGGAGGCCCTCCGTGGAGATAGTTTGTCCTTTTGGTTCAATTTTGCACCTAATACTAGGCTGATCAACGAATACGGACCGACAGAGACAGTGGTCGGATGTTGTGTCTATGAAGTCCCTTCAGGAATCCATAATTCCGGCGGAGTTCCAATCGGGCGGCCCATTGCAAATACGCAGATTTATCTGCTCGATCAACGCCTGGGGCTTACGCCAGTGGGGGGAGTCGGTGAGTTGTGTATTGGGGGAGTAGGCCTTGCCAGAGGGTATCTAGGACGTCCTGATTTGACGGCAGAAAAGTTCGTGCCCAATCCATTCGCTAAGGCTCCGGGCGAACGCATTTACAGGACTGGAGATAGGGCCCGATATAGTGTGCAGGGACATCTCGAGTTTTGCGGTCGTTTCGATCATCAAGTCAAGATTCGAGGATTTCGTCGAACCAGTAGAAATTGAGTGCGCGCTAGGCCAACACTCGTCGGTAAAGGAAGTTGTCGTGCTGGCAAGTGATGATTATGCAGGGAGAAAGCGCCTTGTGGCATATGTAACAACGAGAGCCGATCAGCCTACGCCATCTTTTGGCGAACTTCGCCTGTTCCTACAGAAGCGGCTACCTGAATATATGGTACCTTCAACCCTTATTGTGCTTGATGCGATGCCGCTGACGCACAATGGAAAAATCGATCGCAAAAATCTTCCAGTACCTGATAAAAAAAGGCCAGAATTGGGAAAAGCTCTCGTTGCGCCACGTACCAAGGAGGAAAAGGTGTTAGCGGATACTTGGGCGCACGTTCTTGGCCTCGAGCAAGTCGGTATTTATGACAACTACTTTGAGTTGGGAGGAGATTCAATTCGTAGTATCCAGGTGCTTGGCCTCCTCAGGGAAAGAGGACTGCACCTTTCTCTGCAACAGCTTTTTCGGCATCCAACGATTCATGATCTGGCCAATGAACTCACAAGGGCAAGTGTCAATACTACTGTAGAGAAATATAGTCATCCATTCAGCCTCGTTTCCGAAACTGACCGACTTAAGATACCTGATGGAGTGGAAGACGCGTATCCCCTAACAAAACTACAGATGGGTATGCTCTTCCACACGGAGTACAGTACCGAGACTGGCATTTACCATGATATTATCAGTTTTCATCTTAAGGCGCGTTACGACTCTCAGGCTCTACACAGCGCTGTAAAGGATTTGATAGCATGTCACCCCATCCTGCGAGCTTCATTTGATCTAAATAGTTTTAGTGAGCCCTTCCAGCTGATTTATGAAAGGGTAGATGTTGCCATATTCGAGGAAGATCTCTGCAATTTAACTCATGCACAACAAGAGGAAGAATTGTCTGGTTGGATGGAAGCTGAGAAGCTCCGGCCCTTTGACTGGGCGTGTCCCCCACTCTTGCGCTTTCACGTGCATCGTCGCTCCGATGATACATTTCAATTTGGGTTGAGTTTCCATCATGCAATTCTGGATGGTTGGAGCACAGCTTCGATGCTTGTTGAGCTATTCCAACGATATCTTTCTCTCATTGGCAATAATACTAAGCCAATTTCATTACCACCCCGGTCCACTTTTCGAGATTTTGTGGTATTGGAAAAACAGGCATTGGCGTCCGAGGCCTGTGAACATTACTGGACAGAAGCCTTGAGTGAAGCTACTATTTTAGCTTTGCCGCGTTTGCAGAGACCCTCTAGCGCAACTCACAAAGAAGAGGAAGGCCGGAAAACCATCACATTGTCTTTCAAGATGTCGGAGGAACTAAGCCAGCTCGCGGGATCTGCAGGGGCTCCTCTCAAAAGTGTGTTACTATCAACTCATCTCAGAGTACTAAGCCTACTTAGCGGCCAACTAGACGTATTAACGGGGCTCGTATCTAATGGCAGGCCTGAACATGTCGACGGTGATCGGGCGCTGGGCCTTTATCTAAATACGTTACCGTTCCGCATTAGACTTTCTGGAGGAACCTGGGCAGACCTTGTAGGATTGGCATTTGAAACTGAACGCGAGTTGATGCCTTTCCGCCGGTACCCGATGGCAGAGATGCAGCAGATTTTGGGGGGAGAAACTTTGTTTGAAACAGCATTTAATTTCGTTCACTTTCATCTATTTGAAAGCTTACGAGGCTTCGAGGAGATAGAGTCTCTGGGATGCAGCGTTTTCGAGAAAACAGATTTCACTTTGCTGTCAACTTTCTCATTGGAGCGTTCCACACAACAGGTGCAAATTTTTCTCGATTACGATTCTTCTGAACTGTGTAGCGACCAGATCGATGTAATTGGCTCATACTACGTGAGAGCCCTTACTCTAATGGCCAGCCGACCGCATGAACCTTACAATTCTCACGTGCTTCTGTCCGAACAAGAGCAATTTCAGCTGTTGGTAAAATGGAATGAGACCAAGCAAGATTACCCCTACGATGGTTGCATTCACGAGCTCTTCGAGGTTCAGGCCGCGAAAACACCCGATGCAGTTGCTGTGGTCTACGAATCTAGGCAGCTCACCTATTGGAGACTAAACAGGCAGGCGAATCAGTTGGCGCACTACTTGCGATCTTTGGGTGTAAGGCCCGAGGTAGTGGTTGGGATCTATATGCAACGATCGCTGGAGATGATGGTCGGGCTTTTAGGAATTCTTAAGACAGGCGGTGTCTATCTGCCTTTGGACCCTGGGTACCCAAGAGAACGACTTGAATTTATGATGAATGATTGTCAAACACCAGTGTTGATAGTACAGAAAGCGCTGATGGATTTGATCCCTATGAGTGAGGCGCGCCTCATTTGTTTGGATTCAGATTGGGATGCCATAGCTGAGAACAGTGAAGAGAATTTGGATGCTGTAGCCACAGCTGACAATCTCGCCTACGTGATATATACCTCTGGGTCTACGGGAAGACCCAAAGGAATTTCCATGTCCCAAGGTTCCCTCGTGAATCTAATTGCGTGGCAAGCCTGTCACTCAAAGCCTATTAAGGGGGCAAGGACACTACAGTTCGCTTCTCTGTGTTTTGACGTTTCCTTCCAAGAGATATTCTCCACTTGGTATTCAGGCGGCACACTAGTTTTGATTTCAAGTCAGTTGCAGCGAGATATTGTGAATTTGTTGTGCTTGCTTGCAGAAAAAGAGATCGAAAGGTTGTTTATTCCCTTTGTGGCTCTGCAGCAAATGGCCAATGCGATTACGAGCCGAGAATCGCTTCCAAAGTATTTGCGCGAAATCATAACGGCTGGTGAGCAGTTGCAAATGACCTGGCGTATTCGAAGTCTCTTTGAAGAATTGGGTGATTGCAGCTTGCGCAACCAATATGGACCTTCTGAGACACATGTCGTTACTGACTACACCCTTATGGGTCTTACGAGTGATTGGGCCACACTTCCTCCCATTGGTCGTCCCATCGCGAACACACTGATTTACTTGCTAGATCATCACTTGCAGCCCGTGCCTGTAAATGTTCCAGGTGAGCTCTACATCGGTGGAGTTTGCTTGGCTCAAAGCTACCTGAAGCAGGCGGGATTGACGGCTGATGTTTTTGTCCCCAATCCATTCAGTGGTGAGCCTGGAGGACGACTGTACAGGACGGGAGATTTGGCCAAGTATCTGCACGATGGTAACATCCAATTTCTGGGAAGGATTGACAATCAGGTAAAGATTCGAGGCTTTCGTGTAGAGCTAGAGGAAGTCGAAGCGGTTCTAGGTCGACATCCGGCAGTACGTGAGACAGTGGTCGTGACACGAAAGGATGAATCAGATGACATACGCCTAGTGGGTTATGTTGTCCCTGCGGAGACGCTGAAACCAACAGCTAGCGAGCTGCGTAGCTTTTTGAGAGAGAAGCTGCCCGACTACATGATTCCTTCTGCTTTTATGTTGTTAGATGCTTTGCCGCTGACACCCAGTGGCAAAGTGGAACGCGGCTCTCTTCCAGCTGCAGACGTTATCAGTCTCGAGCCACAGGATGTCTTCGTAGCCCCTCGTGATGCGCTGGAAGTTCAACTCGTGCAGATCTGGGAAGACATTCTGGACGTAAAGCCTATCGGTGCTACTGATAGTTTTTTCGATCTAGGGGGACATTCGCTTCTTGCACTACGCTTGGTGGATCAGCTTCGGAAGCGATTCAAACAAGAGATACAGCTTGCTACTCTTCTCAAAGTTCCAACCGTGGAGAATTTGGCTAATATGCTACGACAAGAGGTATGTGCGAGCCGTGAGTTGCCGCAGGATTCTAGGACCGGATCTCCACTAATAGAGGTTCAGCCGCACGGATCGAAATTTCCATTCTTTTGCGTTGCTCCCATGAGTGGACTTCTGCCTTCATACGTTAATCAACGTTTCGAGTTACTTGCAAACTACCTGGGTTTAGATCAGCCATTCTATGGTTTGCAATCCCCGGCTCTAGCTCCAGAGTCTGATCTCAAAACGATCGAGGCCAAGGCACTTGAGTGCATTGATGCCTTGCAGATTGCTCAGCCGCTAGGTCCCTATTTCTTAGGAGGTTGGTGCAATGGGGGTGTAATAGCCTTTGAGATGGCGCAAGCGTTGGAAAGGGAGGGTCACAAAGTAGCCTTGCTCGCTTTGCTCGACAGTGGGGCGCCTGTCAATGCTCTGAAGCCTTCGGATGGGAACAAACCTGCACAAATTGATTTGGATGCTGCACTCATGACCGAGTTCATTATGATGGAGCTTGCGCCGGGCGTCATTGAAAGAGATCCTCTCAATCTCTACAATGACATTCAACAACTCAGTCCGGACGAGCGATGGGACCATATCCTAGAGCAAGTAAAGGGAACCGGTGTCATACCTCCGAATACTCCATCTAGAGTAATCCGTCGTTTCTTTCAGATTTTCAGAAATGCTACTGTGGAAAGTCGACAAATCTTGGAAAGCTATAAACCACAGGTTTATCATGGGCAAGTTACTTTCTTCAGTGCGAGCAGGAGGTACCTCGAGATTCGCAATCCCGTACTAGACTGGGGAAGATTTACTTCGAAACCGATTAGGCACCATATCGTTTCAGGAGATCACGTCACTATGTTGGCTGAACCAAATGTTCAGAACCTGGCGGAATTATTGGGGCCCTATCTTGATAAGGACGTGTGATCTTGAACATCCAATGTCAATTCTGGAGTGAGCAGACTCGGACCGCCGATGTCTTGCGGATCCGATCGGGTGATGATCACTAGTTTCCGCTCTAAGACAAAGCCCATCGAATGGTTTCCGATGCATCTTCTATCCATAGCTAAGCGCATTACCAGTCAGGTGGACATACCCTGGAGCGCAATTTTTCTAGCCGTTGTTGCCGCAGTCGCCAGTGGAATTGGTACCTCTGGTCTTATGGCCATTTTCCACATCTTACTAAAGGGCGGCCACTCCTCCGACGTTACTCACGCCTGGAGTTTCGTCTTGCTCTGCATGTTTGTACCTGTCATCAGGGTTGGTTTTGATGCGCTCTTGGTCCATCTTGTCTATGATGCCTCTTCTGGTCTATGGATGCACCTGAGCGGGAAGCTTCTCTCGACTCCTCTGCGCCGCTTGGAAGACATTGGGCCTGCAAA
Source organism: Candidatus Latescibacterota bacterium (assembly GCA_965248435.1). Classification (GTDB taxonomy): domain Bacteria; phylum Latescibacterota; class UBA2968; order UBA2968; genus CBDFJH01. Next base: position 1,253,046 of record OZ252100.1, on the reverse strand, counting down.
CCAGATGGTTGTCCTCACACAGGATGTCGCAACTATTGCGAAGAGTCTTCGAACATTCCCTAACTTTCTTATGGATACAACCATTGTAGTTGGCAGTTTGATTTACTTGGGGTATCTCTGTTGGCAGGCCATGCCAATAGCATTGGGTTTCTTATGCCTAGGCATTCTTTCTAATCAGAGAATAAGGCAGAGGGCTTTTCGTTTTAAAAGGCTCGCTCGCGAGGGGCAGGATAATCTGTTTCGTCAATTTCGGAAAGTAACAGAAGGGATCAAGGAACTCAAGCTCCATGCGCGCCGTAGAAGAGCATTTCTGTCTCAGGTTCTTCAGCCTACTGCTAGTTCCTTAAAGCGGTATAATGTTATTAAGAACATCTATGATTCTATCACTGAAAATTGGACGTTACTCCTGTTCTTTGGCTTTCTTAGCACATTTATTCTGGTTATGTTATCGCTGGAATTGACGGACTCTCACATCGTAACCGGCTACGCGCTCGTTAGCCTTTACATGATGCCGCATGTTGGAAGGATCGTCGTATTGTTTAACGAGCTGGACCAGGTTGATATTGCTCTGAATAAAGTAGAGACGACATTCGAATGCTCAGAAGTTATTCTTCCCCGGGAAGACGACCAGATATCCTCGGTCGGTGCCAATTGGAAATGTTTAGAATTGGAGGACGTCACGCACAACTATGGCGGAGAGCGTGGAGAGAGCGGATTCATGCTCGGTCCTTTGAATCTGACCTTTTGTCCAGGAGAGCTAGTCTTCGTGTCTGGGGAGAACGGGAGTGGAAAAACGACTCTGGCAAAGCTTCTTGTGGGCCTTTATATCCCTGAGAATGGAAGGATACGTTTGGGAGGCCAGGAGATAAATGACGAGAATCGGGAATCCTACCGTCAATTCTTCTCTGTGGTGTTCGCTGATTTTTGCCTTTTTGACAGTCTACTGGGGTTAAACAAACTGGAACTCGATGCAGAAGCACGTGACTTTCTGAGGAGACTTCGGCTCGACCACAAGGTCTCGGTTGAGGATGGGACTCTTTCGACTACTGCTCTATCACAGGGACAGCGCAAACGTCTCGCCCTTCTCACTGCCTACTTAGAGGATCGTCCCTTCTACATTTTTGACGAGTGGGCAGCAGATCAGGATCCCGTTTTTCAAGAAATATTCTATAGGCAAGTCTTATTGGAACTTAGAGGCAGAGGAAAAACTGTATTGGTTATTAGCCATGACGACCGGAATTACCACTTGGGGGATCGCCTAATCAAGCTGGAATCAGGAAAAGTAGACATAGATAGTCGTGTTCCCGAGTCTGGAGATGCTCGAGGGATACGCGTGGCAGGATGAAATATACTGAGCTCTAGTCCTCTGTTAGGCAGAGAACTCGGGTTCATATGTGGTCTGCCAGTTCGGGATATCCGAAATAGCGAAGTGCCGTTGGGTCAGACCAATAAGAGATTTGCCACACGCCTGCACAATGGCGTCATCCTAGAGCACAAGTCGTGTATGTTAAACGATACAAGGAGGATTCAGACATGGAGACTGATCAGAAGGCCATTCTCGAGCACTGCTTGAAGGGTGACATTGATGCTGTGCGAGCCCTATTGCAAAAGAATCCAGAACTCATAGCTGCGAGAAACTCAGAAGGTGCTACTCCGCTGTCGATGGCAGCGGGAGGTCATCTTGAAATCGTAAAATTCCTTCTGCAGCAGGGAGCCGATCTCAATACTGTTGGACAAGATGGGACGGCTTTGCACATTGCTGTTTGGGAAGCCCAGGAAGAAATAACTCTCTTTCTACTTGAACGAGGTCTTGACCCTAGTGCAACTTCTGCTAGTGGCGAGACGGCGCTGATGGCTGCAGGGTATAAGGGGTTGACACAAATAGGTATGATTTTGATTGAGTACGGTGCGGAGGTGAATTGCAGAACATCAAAAGGGACAACAGATATGTTCGATACTTCGCCTCCAGTATGCGGCGAATCGCCTCTTCATCTGGCTGCAGCATATGGTCATAGGGATTTTGTTGAGCTACTGCTGAAAAATGGAGCCGACAAAAACATTGAAGATCATACAGGTCAAAGGCCTGTGCATTGGGCGGTGCGTTACAAGCAGGATGAGTTGGTTCCTCTTTTAAAGTGAGGATGGATACCCCAACTATGCCGCTGAGGGCGGGTATTATATTATGGACGATCTAGTTCCTACATAAGCAAAAAAGGTCGTGCTACTTACATACCGTAAGAATTAGGGAGGCCTCTCTTTGCTTGAAGACTAATGTATCTGCACTTAGATTGTTTAGAAAGTGAGCTGAGTATTAAAAAGCGCTTCCATTGCCTAGGCTAAACTACGACAGTGGTATGCAAATGTACATCCTTTGCTAGGGTAGATAGACTATGGTTGCTTTAGACGCAGACTCACATACCCCTTATTGGGCGGGTCTCACTTGGAATTCAAACAACCCGTCTAGATCTGAATTCCTTTCACTCGTACCTATGGAGACTACAGAACAGTTGCTTAAGAAACTGTCTAAATACCAGCTGTACCGCCTTGACAAAGACTGTGAATTGGAGGGCTATTGCCACGCTGTGCCATTTACGTGGACCGGAAAAATGGAAGACTTAGCGGGAAGTTGGGCTGACATTCTGCGAAAATGCTTGCTTAGTAGCAAGGAAGAAAATTTTAATACCCTATGCGGGCTGGGCTTCACGATAGAAAAGGATAGAAAGAGAAAGGAATATGATAAGGAGGCGCTTCTTGCATTGAAAAGGCTAGCGAGCGATCACGATATGACCAACTTGATCATTCCAGTTCGTCCCACGCTTAAGAATCTATATCCACTTACGCGTATTGATAGATACATCGCTTGGGTCCGCTGTGATGGATCACCATTTGATTCCTCGCTTCGATTCCATTGGCAAGAAGGAGGTAGGGTACTTCAGGAAGCCTCTGGTTCATACGTCGTTACTGGATCAGTTGAGGAATGGATGGAATGGACTGGGATGGAATTTCCAGAGTCTGGAGACTATTTGCCTCAAGGAGCCTTGTCCCCAGTGTCCATTGATCTACAACGAGATATCGGAATCTATAACGAACCGAGTGTTTGGGTTCTACATGGGCTTGACTGCTCGAACAGGCCAGGAGACAGTAAGAACGAGCTAAATGAGGACTTTCCTAATGTATTGATTGCTTAAGCTTCCATTGCCGACCGACTGTTGTTCAAGCTGGATGTAGTAATCTCTCTGTGCGTGATGGACACAACTCTGTTGTTCTATGACTCCAAAGGAAGGGAAACTTGAAAAGAGAACGAGTCAAGAGCAGGCTGGTGAGGTTTGAGGGTCCGATGAAGTGCCCCGAGTGCCCGTAATAGGCACGCCGGAGTTGATCGTAGAGGTTTTTCTGTCGGATCACTGCGTTGCGTCATCGCATAAATCGCATTCTGAGCATGAAGCTGCACCTATCCAGCGCCTCTGGTCGATGTTGGCTATTCAGCCCCACAAGCAGAAACACTTCAAACTCTCGACCGATCCCTTCTTCGTTGAGAAAGTTCACGACATCGTCGGATTATATCTCAACCCCCCTGATCACGCAATGGTGCTATGTGTGGACGAAAAGAGCCAGACGCAGGCGCTCGAGCGCTCCCAACCCCTCTTGCCGATCGGCCTTGGATATGTCGAGGGTGTCACGCACGACTACATTCGGCACAGAACAACAACCTTGTTCGCCGCACTTGACGTCGCTACGGGTGAAGTCCTGACTCAATGCAAACGCAAACACCGTCATCAAGAGTTCCTGCAGTTTCTCAGGCACATCGAAGAGAACATCCCTGAAAACCTCAACGTCCACCTTGTCGTCGACAACTACTGCACCCATAAACACGCCAAGGTCAAACGCTGGTTATCCGCCAGGTCCAGGTATCACATTCACTACACCCCAACATACGCTTCGTGGCTCAACCAGGTCGAGATCTGGTTCAATACTATCACTCAGAAGGCAATCCGGCGAGGATCCTTTAAATCCGTAAAGGAACTTGTGGACAAAATCCGCACCTTCACCGAGAACTACAACACAAAGGCCAAACCATTCGTGTGGACTGCTACAGCAGATTCGATCCTTGAAAAGATCCAAAGATTATGTGAAGCTATTTCCGGGACGAGACACTGGTGGGTGATTGACAAAACATAGGTCCGTATCGTGGATTCAGGAATTTAGCTTTCGAGCGCATTCACTAGATTCAATCATCTCAATTCGCGCATCGTCGAAATTAAGGCCCGGTGTTACAGAGAATTCTTGGGGCATGAAGATTTCTTTCTATTCCGTGGGAAATGTTCACTTGTAGAGACGAACTGGTCTCCTTTGGGGCATTTTGGTGAAAAGCGATTCTGTGATTGGAAAAAAATTCACTACGTTTCACTCCCAAATTGAGGTGAAGGCGGCTTGTATGCAAATAGACGAGGCGTTGTCCACACTTGATCTCCCCCCTTGTTGGGAGATTGTGAGGAGAAAATACTGGTTCACTATTTCGAATGAAATATGCAAAACGGAAATTTGTGTTCAAGAGGGCGCCCAAATAGGGTCTCGCGTACATCTTCCCATGCGGTCAACGGATGTTCTGTTATTTGTGACGGAGAGCTTGCACGAAGACCACATGTGCAATGAAGACGCTCGTGACGTGGTCGCTCAGATCAGAAGCTTGATCGAGGCGATCGATCAAGTCCAATAGATTGGACTTCGTATCTTGAGTAGCAGCCTAGGCTCTTATCTGTTAGGTCTACTCTTCTTTGGGCGCGACCGTATATGCGCTGATCTTACCGAGGCAAAGTCCAGTCACTCGATGAGTTGGTTGTCCTGATCACCAGAACATTGTTCTTGTTGATGGCCAGGCCTGGGGGATTTTGTTTCTTGGAATTAGTGAACGGCGGCCTAACACCGGGTTCTTTGACCCTCTCTTCAACTGAAAGGGTGGACATGCGCTAGCCCTATAGCTGTGGATAGTCGAGTGGGGATGAGGTGATATGGTGAATCAAGATTCGGCGGGGCAGTAGAGGAGGGTGTTGTTGCTGCCTTTGACGAGCGACCGAATCAGGCCTAGAGGAAATTTCGATGGATGAGATACTACTGGATCTCAAGCTCCTTTACGAAAGGGAATCAAGAAACTGTTCTGAAGACATGGTTGTCTCAGTACTTTCGTGGCTGGGACGGAGACATGAACTGATGTATGGGGAATCTTGGGGATTTGGCCTGGAGAATCCGAGAAGCGAACACATAACTGGAGAGCAGATCAAAGCAGGAATAGGAGACCGGTGGGGGCTTTTGGAGAAATATCATGGAGTAAGGCTAATCCAGAAACACATCTCAGATAACACAGAACTTTCAACTATTATTCACAGTGAACTACTGGCTGGATATCCAATCAGGCTCGCCCAACTTAACAAACCTCTTCAGATCACTAAACATCGTGACATCACGGAACCAAGCAGTAAAGACATTCTAATAGAGGGATTCATTAAAAGTGAAAAGGCGGTCCATTATCTCAGCTACAATCGAGATGTTGATGATAACCATAGTGACTTCAATGACAAAGCAGAAAGGTCATCTGTTGAAGAACTCATAAGTGAAAGGTGGGACCTCTATACAACGTTGAGGCTGGTAGGAAGTGACAGATCAAACGAGGTGGATGGACGAAAGATTGTCGAGGATGCCCTTCTGCGCCTTAAGGCGCTTGATTCTGACAGTGTCTTTTCATTGATGAAATGTTTTGGTCATAGCGTATCGAAGTCCCTAGATCTTGAAATTGAAACGAGTGGACACTCAAGATACTTTTTTGTCCCTCTGTTTAGCAATTTGATGCGTGTTAGTCAAGGGCGTTATCAATTCGCCAGATTGCTTCAGTATTTAGTTGAAGAGCATCAAATTTTAGAATTTCAAGAAATATCCCAAGGTCTTGAAGCACTGGGCAGAGAATGGAGTTTAATTCGAAGCTTGTTGATGAAAGCCTCCTTGATGCCCAGTAATGAGGATCTAAGAGGTAGAGTTTCTGAGAGAATTGAAAGATTAGCCGATAGAGAAGAGGAGACTGCCAATGCATTGCTTCAATTGTGCAAAAATGGATCTGCTGTATCGTTCGAGTTGAATAAGCTTGGATCAAGCACTTTAGAAAGCTTAGAAAGTGAGTCTTCGTCGAGAGCAAGGTACGCCCGCCCGGCGGAGATGAACAGTGTGTATGTCGGTCCCGATAGTGAGGTACAGAAAACCCTCGTAAGCATTTGGCAAGACGTGCTCGGGATTGAACAGATTGGTATTCACGACAATTTCTTCGAGCTAGGTGGCGATTCTCTGCTCATTATGCGGTGCGTTGCCAAAGCTCGTCGGTGTGATCTTCGGTTCAGTGCTAAACAGTTCTTCGTACATCAGACTATCGCCGAACTAGCTAAGCAGCGAGAAGAGGGTTCAACAATAGATGCTGAGCAAGGAATAGTTGCTGGGCCTGTACCTATGTTACCTCGACAATACCAGACTTTGGAACTATTTGGACTTGAGTACGACTATGGATACTATGGTACTATTCAACACACATTTGATATGCCCCGGGGCTTCAGACCGATTCATTTGGAGAAGATCACTCAGCAGTTGTTTGCGCACCATGATGCACTACGAACAAGCTTTGTCCGCAATGAGTCTGGCTGGCAGCAGTCGATTGGCGACATCGGTCGGAGATTACCTTGTCAATGGGTGGATCTATCTGAGATATCTGTGAATCAGAAGGCCGAGGAGATGGTGACTGATGTGCTACAAGAAGATATTAAGAGCCACATAAATTTGTCGAAGGGACCTTTGTTTAATGCTACTATTGTTGAGCGGGGGAAAGATAAAAGGTTGCTAATGGCCATCAACCATATAGTGTCAGAAGGTCTGTCTTATGAAATCCTGAGGGAGGATTTCGAGATGGTTTGTTCGCAGCTCATCCAGGGAGAACCTATCCAGTTGCCGTCCAAGACGACATCGTTCAAGTATTGGGCTGAACGCCTGAGGACGTATGTTCGGTCAGATGAGTTTCAACAAGAGGTCGACTATTGGATGAATTTGTCTTTGAGTGAAATCAGACCACTTCCAGTGGAGTGTACTGACAACGATCAAATTGATTATGGGACAGCTATTCTCGCACGGCTGACGCTTTCTCCAGAGAGAACCCGAAATCTATTTAGGGTCGTCAGGGCATTGCACAGCAACATCAATGAGGTGCTGCTGACGATTCTTGCCCAGACTGTCGCTAGATGGAGCGAGCACAATACTGTACTGATTGAGAAAATTCATCACGGGAGAGATCCTATTTTCGATGAAGTTGACTTGTCCCGAACTGTAGGTCTCTTCGTATTTGAGGTTCCTCTGCTATTGGATCTAGGAGAAATGATCAATCAGAGGGAGACGCTAGAGAGGGTCGCAGATAGGATCCGGCGTGTTCCTAATATGGGTATTGGCTACACTTTGTTGCGCTATATGAGCGAGGATAGAGAAGTTGCTGAGAAACTCACAGGATTCTCGCATTGCCAGGCCCGCTACAACTCTATATTAGTGCCGCATAGTGATCAAGGTTTGTGCACAAGCAATGACTCTTCGGACGATATATCGATTCGGTTGATTGAGGAGCCGGTTTCGTGGCCTGTTGGAACAGTAATGGGAAAACCATTCGCTTTTGCAAACAAGGTCTGGCTAGATGAAGGCAAGCTCGAAATGATTCTTGGCTTGGGCTTTAAGGGGCAATTCCGAAGCTCTACTAGGGAGTACGGACTTCAGTGCTATGTTGAATCACTTGACGCTTTCATTGCATACTTCCTATAAGTTCTGGAAACTTGGATTATCAAGTGGCGATCACTTTGCCTGCTTCCATAGCTGCAGTGTGGATCATTGTAGATAGAGTGTTTCTCATTTGTCGCCTCGGAACGCTGATAGATCTTTAGGGAAATCATCAATCTGAAATACTTGCATACACTGCTTGAGAATATGGATTGAAGGCAACTCCATTGGAGGCTTGCTGCAAACCAAGGTCTTGGTCGGATCGTTCCTCTTTTATAAATCTTACTTAGAGTCCAGCCTTATTTCCGTCTATCCGGGTACAATTTCCCTACCGGTCTACCACCAATCCGGTGGACGACGTGTTCGTGCATCTCAGCTCAGCGCCCTAGATGCTTGGGTCTCCTGAGCAACACCCTTTTCGCTTGTAATTTGGCAAGACGAGTAGCGTCTCTCAATCGGTGCCGCTATGGTTTGTCTTGGGGGGTAATTGATGGGTCCTAAAAAGAGAACAGGAATCTTTAAAGGCATTGCCTATTCGTTCCTAGCTCTTCTTCTGATTGTGATGGGAGCAGGAATCTTTGTAGGAGTCATGCTCTATACTTCTCTTCCTGTCTTGGATGGCGAACAGCGGTTATCTATGCTGTCCTTGCCTGTCACTGTGGTGTCAGATCGGTACGGAATTCCAACTATTAAGGCCCAGTCATATCTGGATGCTGTTCGGGCTTTAGGCTACGTTACCGCACGAGATCGTCTTTCCCAGATGGATTTAGCTCGTCGCCTGAGTGGCGGTCGTCTTTCTGAAGTCATCGGTAAAGCCGCAGTAAGGAGCGATAAGAGGCAAAGAGTATTGGGATTTAGAGGCGTGGCAAAAGCCATTATTGCCCATCTCCCGAAGGACCAGGAGGAAGTGCTGCAAGCTTATACTGAGGGAGTGAATTCCTTCATGGAACAAATGGATACTCCACCTGTTGAATTCCTCCTGTTGCGGTATCGTCCAGAGCCTTGGACAATAGAAGACAGCATCCTATTGGAGCTGAATATGTTTCAAAGACTAAACGGGGGGGCTCAAGATGAGAGGATGATGACGATAATGGAGGAGGTCCTGCCGCCAGAGGTCGTTGCCTTTCTGACGCCTGATACAGATGAGCACACAATTGTTCTCTTGGGGGGGAATGAGTCACATCGCCCGATTAGGCCTATTCCTGTTGAGTCGATGGCTTTGATTCGCCGAATGTCACACCAGAAAGGTGAGGGGACAACAACACTCGGTCATACAGAGGAATTCATTGTAGGCTCCAACAACTGGGCGGTTGATAAATCGAAAACGCTAGATGGGAGGGCGATCCTGGCCAATGATATGCACTTGACTCTCTCTGTGCCGAATATATGGTACAGAGCTACGATTCAATACGAAGGTATTGCAATCTCGGGTGTACTTATACCCGGCATTCCCCTTGTGGTTGCCGGATCGAACGGGCATGTGGCTTGGGGATTTACCAATATAGGTGGTGATTTTCTTGATTTTGTCCGGCTGGAGATCAATCCTAAGAATCCAGAGGAATACAAAACTCGCCATGGCTGGAAACGGTTTGGAATTTCGCAAGAAATCATTAAAGTCAAAGATGATGCAGATGTGATTCAAGACATAAGACTCACGATCTGGGGACCTGTTAGTGAAATTCCACTCATGGGCCAACCGGTTGCCCTGCATTGGACAGCCCTTGATCCCACTGCAGTTGACATTGGTTTGCACCACATGAATCGGGCGAAGACCCTTGAAGATGCTATGTATGTCATGAATCGATTCAAAGGACCGCCTCTAAATGCCATCCTGGCGGATGAAACTGGACGTATTGCTTGGACCTATTGTGGCAAAATTCCTATCAGGAATGGATTCGATGGTGCTTTTAGCAAGTCCTGGTCCGAGGGTGATATAGGATGGCAGGGTTATATTCCACCCGATGAATTGCCCAGGGTAATTGATCCACCTTCAGGTTTTCTGACTACTGCAAATAATCGTACCTTAGGCAAGGACTATCCGCACGTAATTGGCCATAATTTCGACTATAGCTACCGAGCGCATCAAATAAGTAAGAAGATCAAAGAAGCCGATCAGATCACCGAACAGGATATGTTTCAACTGCAGCTGGATACTACGAGTGACTTCTACGATTTTTACAGACAGTTGGCCCTAGATGTTCTTACTGAAGAGGTGATTGCTGATAAGCCTCTGTTGCGGAAAGTACGCAAGCATGTTGAAGGATGGAATGGCAAAGCGGGTTTGAAAAGTGTGGGCTTTGGTCTTTTGGTTCGGTTTCGAGAGGTTCTAGCAGATGACGTATTTGGTCCATTTTTGTTGCTATGTAGAGAAAAAGATAGAAGATTTTCATACGCTTGGTCTAACAAGGAGACTCCTCTACGCATGATGCTTACTAACAGGATTCCTGAGATTCTTCCGGACCCAGAGCACTTTCCCGATTGGGACGCGTTCGTCCTCGGAAAACTAGAGAAAGCTGTCCAAGATCTACGGAAGAACTACAAAGCTAGGTCGTTAGGCGAACTAACTTGGGGGCTTATGAATAGAGCTATGATCTCGCATCCTCTCGGAAGAGGCATTCCAGTATTAGGAAAGCTTCTAAACATGCCCCGGGATCCGCTTCCTGGAGGACCTTTTAGTATTCGCTACTCCGGAGGATCTATTGGCGCATCTCAGCGCCTGGTTGTTTCCCCGGGGCAACATGAAGATGGGATTCTACATATGCCCTGTGGACAATCGGGTCATCCTTTTTCTACTAACTACAATGACCAACATAGCAGTTGGGTTCATGGAGATCCCCTGCCATTTCTTCCCGGGCCTACTACGCACACATTGACTCTCAGACCCGATCTCTAGTCTTCGGCAATTGGTGATTTACTTAGGCTAGAGAACTAACGGATTGAGCAACCTGTTTCGCTCCTGAGGAAGATATCGATATGTCGATAGTCATTCTGATGGCACTCAGCCGCATACAATGGCGGATCGACTTGCGACACCATAGCAAGTGCGAATTCCTAAATATTGGATCGTGAGAATTGGAGTGTGGCACTATCTCAGAACAATTGAACAGAGGTTCCGCTTTGCTCCTTCGGATCTTCCTGACCCGTCCGGTGACGGTGACGATGTGCTTAGTGGCCTTATTGGGAATCGGCCTGGTCTCGCACTCCCGGATCCCGATACGGGCCTTTGCCTCCGGCCTGGATGGCCCCCAAATCTATGTCTATATCCCCACTCAGCCTAACATTTCGCCGCGTGAAAAAGATTTGCTGATTGGTCGACCACTGACAGAGCACTTCAGGAACATGAAGAATCTTCAGAAATTTCGAATACGCAGCGACAAGTATGCAACTTCCGCAGAGCTAGTGTTCCAAAGAGGCGTCGATATGACGGACGTTTACAATAGGGTTGTTGATCGGGTGGAGAGTATGAAGCAAGTGCTGCCTGAAGAAATACGGCACTATGTCTTCGTCTTCAAATACGATCGGGATGCTGACGAACAAATCTTGGGGGTGGATGTCACAGTTCCTCGAGATGCCGAAGACATGTACTACGCCTTAGAGACGTGGGTGCAACCGCGGTTGGAGCGGCTTGATGGGGTGGCGGGCATAAGGATCTATGGGCCTCCTAAGAAGGTGATAAAGATCTCAGTATACCAGGAGCGGCTCCAGGCACGAGGCTTGACCACACACGAAATTGTGAGGACACTTAGGGCGGACAACTTTGAAATGAGCGGTGGCACCGTTCATGAAGGTGGAAGGAAGTTCTATGTTAGGTCTGTGGCACGCTTCCAAAGCGTAGACGAAATAGAGAACCTCGCGATCTCTGCGCCGGGCGGTGTCATCAGGCTGAAGGAGGTCGCAAGTGTCGTCTATGATGTGCCGTTGCAGATGGCGAAATTCCGTATGGATGGACAGTCAGCAGTTTACATCAGCGTTCACAGGGCGTCGGAAGCCAACATCGTGGAGTTGTGTGATCGGGTGGAGGCGGAATTGATGGAGATTGAGGCAGATACTGATTTCCAATTCAGCACCATTTACAACCAGGGAAATCTCATCCGGAAATCGATAGAGAATCTGCAGAATACGGCCCTCTGGGGCGGTCTGCTTGCGGCCCTGGTACTGCTTTTCTTCCTTCGTTCTGCGCGAATGACTGCGCTGATCACTCTGGCCATTCCCCTCTGCGTGATGATCGCCGTCACCGTCCTCTACTTTATGGATTGGTCTCTGAACCTGCTGACCATGATGGGGCTAATGATCGCTGTAGGCATGGTCGTGGACAACGCGATCGTGATCGTCGAGAGCATCTACCGGATGCGGGCGAAAGGGGCGAACCCTCGCGTTGCGTCGGTGAACGGGGCGAGCGAGGTGGGGCTGGCGATTACGACAGCCACGCTCACGACGGTGGTCGTATTTCTGCCCCTGATGGTGATGAGCGGAGATGTGGATCTCTCATTCTTCCTGACGAAGATCGGTGTGCCTTTTGTCGCGGCTCTTCTGGGCTCTCTGTTCGTGGCCCTGATCTTCATCCCTCTGGCAGCAGAGCGGTTCGGTGGGTCTGAGGTGAAGGCGGATCCCAAGTCGATCCGTTGGGCCCGAACGGGATATCATCAGGCCCTGGCCTGGGCACTTACACATAGACGAGACGTCGCTTTGATCGCCGTCGCGCTGTTTGCAACGGTGCTGTATCCGATGGAAAAGGTCAAGAAGACGGATTTATTGCAAGGTGTGGTCAGCAGCGTACGTATTACAGGCTATCCGCCGAAGTTTCTGGGCTGGGAGGAGCTGAGTGACGTCGGTGTCGAGATCGAGGACTTTCTGGAGAGCAGGAAGGCGGCCTACGGTATTCAATCCGTGAGGTTTATGTATCGAACGATGGGGGGAAGCCGTCTGTTCTTCGAAGTCATTCTGGAGGAAGAAGAGAATCGCGAATGGTGGTATCAAGCATATAAGGGCCTCAGAAGTTGGGCTGACAACCCCTTGGCTGGTCCAATGAACCGGAAGGCCGTGATCAAGGACATAAGAGAATCCATGCCCAAATTCGTAGGGCACGATTTCGATGTCGACCAATCGGGAAGATATGGCCGGACGTTCGTGCGCATTAACCTTAGGGGCGAGGATATTGAAATGCTGGACAATCTGCTTAAGGAAGCAACATTTCGGGTTCGGACCATTCCTTCGGTCACCAGCATAGTGAGTAATTCTGAGGCTGCAGACGACGAAGTTCTCGTGCTCCTAGACCGGAAGCGGATGAGTAGATTTGGGGTGTCCCCTAAGTTCGTAAGCGAGAGCATTGCCTACCAGTACGCTGGGGTCGACCTGCCTCGCTACCGATCGGACGCACGGGAGATGCGGGTGCGACTCTACTTGAACAAGCTGAACAGGCAGAGCCTGCACCAACTCAAGAACTTAACCTTTCCCTCGGAATTGGGTGAGAGGATCCCACTCTCAGCATTTGCGTCATTTAGGGTGAAAAAGGGAGACATGAGGGTTTACCGGTTTGGCGGGAAGCTTCAGTTGACACTGGATATGTATGCGACCAAGGATAACCTCAAGGGCCTCTACGATGATGTGGACCGGGTGATGGCGGATTTCAAGATGCCGCCAGGGTATTCCTGGGACAAGGGGGAGCGGTATTCAAGATTCAAGGAGTCGGAGCAGACCATGGCGTTCGCTGTTATTCTGGCGATCACGTGTGTTTACCTGTTGATGGGTGTGCTGTTCGAGTCGTTCCTTCTCCCGTTTTCGGTGTTGTTCTGCATCCCGTTCGCCTTTCTGGGCGTCTACTGGACGCTCTACCTTACCGACACTGTGATGGACAAGATGGCCCAGGTGGGGATCATCGTGCTGATCGGGGTCGTGGTGAATAACGCAATCGTGCTCGTCGATGTGGTCAACAGGCTGAGGACTGAAGGCAAGGATCGGATGGAGTCGATCCTGGAGGCCGGTACTAGCCGGTTCCGTCCGATCCTGATGATGACCTTCACGACCGTGTTCGGGCTCGTGCCGATGTCGCTTGCCTCGGACACGCTGATGGGCGTTCCGTATTCCTCTATGGGTAGGGCGATGATGGGAGGTTTGCTGTGCGCGACGCCCCTGACGCTGTTCGTGGTGCCGCTATTCTATACTTACTTGGATGATCTAAGGACGGCCCTGCATCGAGAAATGGCCGTGGTCCTGTCGCAACCCAGCGCGATTTCTTAACGGATGGCTGATGTCGGAGCACAAGCGGGGCTTTTGATGACTGGATCGTGACGCAACCTGGCCGTGATCTAGGGGTCTCATCTTGCCGGGCTGCGTTGACCGGGGGATGCCAGCGCCTCCGGTCCTATTTGACCCCGAGGATATATACCGACAGAGCTTCGTTGGTAGTCCTCGGGGTTTCTATTTTTTTAACATGGCTTCCTTTCGATTGCCTTTAAGTCCTTCTCTGCTGGCATCCTCCTAGCATGCCTATTCTGGCCAATAGGAGGGACGGACACGTGTTTGACAAGCAAATTCTTCCGAATGACCAGATCTATGGAACTGAAGATGATGAAGGAGCTCTTGTTTCCATTGCGGGCCAGCACGCTTTCACCGTTACGATAGCTACTCTCTTGGTTGGTGACTTTGATGGCAACAACAAAGTAGACTTCCTTGATTTCCTCGCCTTTGCACAGGGTTTTGGCACAAAGCAAGGAGAAGAAAAGTTCGATGCAAAATTTGATTTTGACAATAACAGGCAGTAGACTTCTTGGACTTTCTGACGTTTGCTCAGAACTTTGGAAAGGAGGTCTAGGGGGGGATTACATCTCTGACATCCAGTTCGGTAACGATCGAATATAGCTTTACGAACTCCACCGGGAATGAAAGACGCAATAGCCTTAGCTAGCTAGGTCTTCAGGATCTTCCACAAATTCGAATTCAACTCCTTGAGCACTTAGCGCTTAGCTGCACGACCATATCTCCTCAAATTTGCCACAGGGATTTACCGAGGTCCCCTGTAGATCATTCCTTCCCTCACATAGAATCCCGTTCTTAGGAAATGCTGATACTGTCTCGTGGGAGCTCACGAGGGAGTAAGTCCATTTGCTCCAGAAGGCTCCGGCCACGACTGGATTTCGACGCTCCTAGAGTTCGAAAATACCTACCGCTTTCCACTGCATCACTCACCTCTGCTTCGAGATACGGATATCTTCGTTCTGAATTCATACCGGTCTCATTGAGTGCTTCCTCAACAACGCTCTCCTTCAACATTCCTTCAATAGATGGATCTCTATAACGGACCAATGAATTCCTTTGGAGCGCCGCCAATCCTGTCAAGAGTTTCCGGAACAACCCAGCATTCCCAACCGAATGTTGAGGTTGCATCCCGAAGGGAAACGGCGGTGAGGGTCGTGGGAGATAGTTTTCATCGAAGAGCTGAAGGCCATATTTTCGTTTTTCCATACAGAAAAAGAGGAACACTGAAGCCAATAACAATTTCTGCCCTGTGAATATTCAGACAGTAAGTGTGGGAGATGAAGTGAGAATAGTCTTTAACGGCATTGGAAAGAACAAGAAAGATGAGGATATGAAGCTGTTCTCAGTATTTAGGAAGAAGGCGGTTGAGAGAAGTGAGGAAATTGGAGAGGGTGAAAAGCCCTCTTCTCCAATTGGTGGAGAAAATGCCCAAGTGTCCGAAGTGCAAAGAGAGCAAGCCGAAAGCTTTAAATACTTCAAATGCTTCATTCTGAATGAGGTTATGCAGAATGCTAACAAAAACGACAAAAGGAAGGCAGGTCTCGATCCCTTCTGAGTTTCGTAAGGAACTGGAAATTGAAGAGGACACTCTCCTGGAGATGGACTTAAGCGAGAGAAAGGACGCACTGATACTAAAGCCTCTGAAGACTGGCATTTATGGGGTTTTTGGGATTTTGGGCAAAGAAACCCCATCACTTCCCGAGAAGGGCCTGAAAACGGCTGAAAAGGACTACATAGGCATCCGAGGAATCCCTCCTGGATTGTAAAAGGTGGATTGGGTTTCATCTGCACTTTACGGAGAATGAGCAGGTCGGACTAGAGTCCCAAACCTACCGAATCCTCTCAAGGAGGCTTACACTTCGGTCATTGGTGAAATTTCAGACAGGGAATTTCAGAGGACAGCGTTTTGCGAGATCGTTGAGGGAATAGGAGGGTGACCGAACGACGCCTGATGCTCAAGTCGAATCCAGGATGGGCTTCAATTTTTCTCTGTTTTATGATTCTAGTGGCCTGTTACGAAAATAGACCTGTACTTTTGATTTAACTATTACGAGAATAAGCACATACATCAGAAACTCACTCTTGAAGGAGTGGGGCACCTGCTTTGGGAGCTGGGGGAGAAAATCCGCCGGCTACCCGACTATTTCCTTTGTCTATATTTACCGCAGTGTATTCACTTTGGAAAAGCAAGAACTTTGAATTAACGATCGCTAATGAAGGTTACAAGTTTGTCAATTGACTTGAAATAGTGTTGTATTGCACCTTCAATCATTGGATTATCACCATATTTAAACAAAGAGCGCCAATCTTCTTTATAGCTCCAGCATTTCTTCCCCAGAGCAAATCCATAGCCAAGTTCAAAACAAACACCCTCATCAATGGTTCTACCGTTAAGAACAGCAAAAACAATATTACAGTCTCTGATTGCTTCACAGTCCTTCTCAAAAATAAGCTCTTTTACCTGAGCAACCGATTTCCCTTTACGAGCCTCGTTTTCTAGCAGGACACCATCTCTTTGGGGAAGATAAACATAGTATCTCTTTGACAGAATATCTGTTAGAAACGAATTGAAGGATCGTTCTTCTTTTGTAAACAGAGGAGCTGCAAAATATACTTTAGATTTCATTGGTTTCTTCTTCCAATATGCTTCCTAAATTCTTCTCTTCATAATCATCAAGTAATGTTGAGATTACAATTTCTCTTGCGATTTCTCCAGAACTTTTGTTTGTTGCATCATAGATTTTGTCTGGAGTATAGAGTGTTAATAGATCATTAGTTTGTTTATCAATATAATCTGAATCCCCTCCTTGTTCAGGAAGTCTGCCTCGTCGAATGTTCCTCTCTTCTAGCGCCTTCCCTTCGGCATAAATGAACTGGATCTGAGCATTTGTAAGCTGGTTATCAGCTTGAAAGCACTTGGACAGAGCACATGCCTTTTTTCTTCGTTCCTCTTCAGTAGCAGAAAAAACCAAAGCATCTAAGGGTGCTCTATCCATAAAATAGAAACCCGCCTCAGTCCTTTGCATTATTCTGTTCTTCTTATCTAATTGGTCTAATACCCATTTTTCAACATCTGAACGCTGTTCATCTGTTAGGAGGTTATGACTTAGATACATCAACGGTGGAACTGGATCTAACCATTCTTCATAGGTCTGGAAATAGCGTAAATGCAGCAGAACCGAAGTTTTGCCAGATGCGACGGGACCAACAATGTAGTATAGATATTTAATGGATGAAATCCCGAAAGGTCTTAATGCTGCCGCGAAATCGATTTCTTCTGTTATATTTATTAGTTTTAGGATCTCTGCAATGTCTGAAGTAGTGGCAAAAATCGTTATCAGATTATACACTTCCAGATTAACGGCAAAAATATCTTGCATTACTTGATCATTTGGTGGTTCCTTTTCATCAACCCAGCTAATGAAATAATTCAATTGCGCAGGAGCCCTTTGCCTTGACCCCCTCAGTAAATTCTTGAGCGATGAATCGTTTAGCGAATGCCCGATTATCAAGTTTGTATAGTTGCTGAGGTTAAACAAAATGTGATTGAATTCTAAGCTGTTTGTTGACAACATAGCGTCAGCAAAAGCATTTTCGGTGAATACTAAATGCTCGCTTCGTTTTCTCTGTAGATTTCTTGGTAATAATCCATTAATGTGGAATATTGTAGGTGCACCAGGTTTATCAATTAAGCCTGGTTTAACAGAAATGTCTGGTGGAACCAAATGACCACCAGTCTTCGCTACTTCTGATGCATGCACTTGCATTGCTTCTGATAACAGATTATCAAAATTAAAAGTTACAATCTGTGGACATTTGAATGCTAGTCTGGCCAGTTGCCGTAAATATGGATGTGAATTCAAGATATTGTCAATAGATTGATCGCAGTCTTGGTAAAGAGACTCATGAACAATTCTTGCCCAGTATTCATTCGCGAGGAGTCTATCAGTCGTATTATATAGCTTACATTTACGAATAAAATGCTCATAAGCAATTTGTGTCAAAAAGGTAGGACTATAACCAGCACCAAAGAATTGAATGGAGTCTTCTGGAATATCCTTTAGATTGCGAGCGATTCTCTCCACAAGCGTATTCCACGATGGTATCCCAGCATCAATTGAGATTCCGGCACCGCAAATAAGCGCGAGCCTATTTCGTCTTGCTTGTTGGTTTAGATGGATTATCCATAATGAGGTTGAGAACCTAAGTAATTACTTAACATTCTACCTCCTTTCCAAACCATATAAAAACTACGGTAAATGTTTTCATTTTCCGACCTCATTATGAGAAATTCAAACCTTTTTCATTAACCTAGCTAACTCATCAATATCATTACTATTCAACTGTTTCTTATAGAGCTCATTTATTTGCCATAGACCACTATTAACAATTTTTTCCTTTGTTGAAAAGTTCCCCAGCCATGAGCTTGATGGTCTACATTTTTCACAGAGTGACACCGTTGATACAATTTTAGATTCCAATTCAAGACGCTTTTCGTTTTTTCCGACTTCGAAAACAACAAACGAAAAATTATTCCTAATATACACACTGACTTCACTTTCAACCTCCATTTGATAATTCAAATTGATTAACCTGAAATATTCTTCTTTTGTCTCTTTTGTTGTTAGATCGATTTCCCAATGTTTGAGAAAAGGATCTTTTCTTTTGTTTAATATTGCTCTTCCAATATTCTTTCTAAAGATACTTCTATCTTTATTTTCCTTCAGAAAATGTTGTGTTAATCTTGATCGTAACTGATTAATTCCTGTATGAGTTCCGATTCTCACCACTCTATCACATTTATGGCCGGTTTCTCTCTTTTCAAATAAAATGTAGATACCATTCTTTGGAATATAGGATTCATCATAGGGAAAATTGTATCGATTAAGGTCATTAAAAACGGTTGTGATCAAACAACACTTTTGGCTCATTTTACAAGCTCATTAAGTTCTTTTAACTGTTTGCCAATACCCAATCCTTTAAGAGGAATTTCATAAGATTTTAGGTGTGGCACTAAGTATCTTCTATATCTTTCACCAGCAAAAAGAATGAAATCAGTTTCGTCAAGTGTACATACTTCTTCCAATTGATTTAATACGTTTTTTGCCCATTTCTTTACCTTCACATTTGATAAGAATTTCAATGAAAATTCATATGGTTCAATCTCCTGATCTAATGGCAATAACCCGTGTTTTGCAGATAGGATGTAAATATTCTTCTTTACTGGTTGTATCTGATTTGCATAAGCTAGACTTTTCTTAAACAAAGCGCTTACATACATATCTTTTGCTTTGGATTTCGTATCTCGTTTTTTCCTCGCACAGGAAATCAGTATTATTCGTTTTTCTATTAGTGGAATATGTTGAAAATGATTGAATGAGATAACGCGGCCTTCGCGGCGGCGGAACGCCGTCGGCTGAAAGGAATGGTTGGGGTCTCACTACTGCTTGAATAGCTTCGTAATGTCAAACGAGATGTCTAGTTTGAACCGTTTGATGAGCTTGTCGAAGAAGCTCTCTTGGGGCCGAATCTTCATCGTGGAAGGAAGTTCTGTGCCAGAATCCGTAAGGGCGTAAGTCATCTCTCCCTCGGCGATAACGTACCCTATAGCTTCTGACGCCTCGACCATTGGGCGGGTCACTCAATATCCTCACGGCTCACTTGCGAGGCTGTCCTTGCATCAAGAGACGCTGAAGGCTATTGGCGGATTTTGCGACTTGCCAAACATCGCTTTTCGACTTGACCAGCCTCGCGACCTATCGGAACCTTGTTCCTTCCATTGAGTATGCGTAAGGTCTCATGCAACTCATCGCAGATTAGTATCCTGGGAAAGAGATTGGTTCCTTCCTCTGTGTAACTGGACAATGCGACAACAAGCTCTAGGATTGCCTCTTCAGTCTTATAACAAGGCATCTCTTCTCGACCGAGAAAATCAGATATTGCACCCTTGAGCTGTTCGCGAAAGCTCTTTGAAGGTGTAGCCGCCAAGCCATAGTCTCGCTTTTTTCAGGTTGAAATGTACAACGCAATCTATGTAAGTGAAAGAAAACACTGTGGCTTCTCTCTTCTGTTAACCTCGAACATTCAAAAATGTGACCTTTATACAAAAATGTGCATAAAGAAAACGCGCTAGCTTTATAACCGCCAACGGATTTTCGACCGCTTCGACAGGGGAAATCTGCGTTTGGATCAATGCGATCATCTTTTAGTTACCGAACCTTCAATTATGAGCCAGTTTGGAGAGTAGTGCACAAAAGTATACCAATATGGGTTAGATGTCAAGACTCAGAAAGGGAACATTCAGAATGCCTACTCAGCGACTGCTTTTCAACTTGACTTTTGAGCCGGGGGGTAGGAAATTAGGTAGGCAAAACAAAAGGCCAAGGAGCGTCCACTCTTGCGGAGAAAAACGCCCCTCAGCCCCAGTATCGCCGCCGCGTTATGTACGGTAGCAATAAGCTAAATTTATCAAAATATTCTAGAAAAACATCTGAATTCTTTCAGGAGTTTTCAGGAGTTCTTGACAAGGGAGTAATGAGTCATGCCTGGAGCTTTAGTCACTTCTCGCCTGTCAAATGCCCTCAAGGAACTTTACGATACTCAAGGTTTTAAGCTTGAGTATACAGAAGCCTGGACCAAACAAAATGGGCATAGGATAAGCCGTGATACAATTAGCCAGGCCATCAGGGGTAATATTCGACGAATGAAGGATTCCACAGCTCTGAGCTTGGCTGAGTTCATCGAATATGAAACAAAAGGAAACGTTCCTGCTAGAAGTCTCTTGAATGGCCATCAAAACGGCTATCACGGCAAAGACCTAAGAGGAGCTGACCTTTCTGGCGAGGACTTATCTGGATGGGATTTAACAGGAATGGACCTAAGCGGTGCCAACCTAGAGAGAACTACAGGAAGAGACGTCAAGCTCCGTTTTGCTAATCTAACTGATGCAAAGGTAAAAGACATAGATATGAATACGTGGGATCTTACAGGAGCTAAGATCCATACAGAGGTTGAGAATGTCCGATTCGGAAAATTCACTTCGCTGCAAATGAGCGATGTGTCAAAAGGCGAATTCAAAAACGTCATATTAAAGACTGGTGGGAAACGCTCAATGGGGATGGTGTTTCCAGAGAAATTCGATCCTTTTCAGATCAAAGAAATATATCAGAATCACTTTGCCATTGTAAAACTTATCCAGCTTTCAGTGGGCGAGGACATGCCTCCTGCTATGTTAGCCATCATAGACCATCTCATTGGTCGTTTGTTTGTCCCAACGATTTATGGTGGACCAGCTAAGCTTGTCTGTTGGCCTGCTATTTTAAACTTCATCTTGGAATATCATCCAGAGATGATTGATCCACTTTTCTCTATATTTCGCCAGCACAAGCCTTGGGAATTGGCTCAGCGTCTTGAGATTAGCTTGGAGATTTCAAATTGTAGCAGCTTGGAAGAGGCCGAGAAGTTGAAAGGGCATCCACACGCTGAATTAGGCGGGACTTTGATTGATATGGTTATACGTCGATTTAGGAGAGAGGAAAAGAGGAAAAAGTCTGGAAGGAAAATGCGTAAAGTTGCCTAGGTTGAGGATGTAGCGGGATTAGCAAGTCTTAGTATCAAAATAGAAGCCGAGGGGTGTTAGTCTTGGTGGACAGACCCCCCGGCCCAAACCAAACAGAGCAGTAAACTGCCCCATTGGTGTATATAAGATAATGTAAGATTCCAGGGATGGCAATACCTAACATTCGGAAACACAAGATATTGTGGTATGGCAAATATCCTAATCATCGACGACGAAAATCTTGTTAGGCGAGTGCTCCGACGGACCCTAGAAGTTGCAGGGCATAATGTCCTAGAAGCTTCTGATGGAGAAAGTGGAGTTGCTGCTTACCGAGAAGAACAAACCGATTTAGTCATCACAGATATCCAGATGCCTCAGAAAAGCGGATTGGAAGTGATTCGAGAACTCAGCTATTTCAGGTTCGTTTGAAAGCAAACCTGGATTAATGAACTCAGCGAGGGAATTGGGAGCTGCTCGCTCTTTGTCCAAGCCTGTAGACGTAGAAGAGATGATGCGAACCATTGACAAAGTGTTAGCCTAATGGCTACAAAAGGAGGACCGGAAATAGGCCGAATGTCATAGGAGCTTGATGTTCGGATTTTTTTTGCCTGAAAGTGGAGGACAATACAGTGAATACATTATTCAACAGCCAGGTCAAAGAACTTTTTGATGAGATTTCTTTTTGTGAAGTTTCTGAAGAAGCAGAAGAAGTTGATATTCTAAGAAAAGAAAGAGAACGTTTGATTCAGGAAGTGGTTGAATTCGGAGATCTAACTGGAGCGAGGACTGCTATGATAAGGTGGCTACACAAGTTTATTGTGCAAATGGATTTGGTTGAATGCCAATCGTAATAAGAGAAAAAATTCGAGCAATAAGAATCCAAAAAGGTCTATCTGCCAAGGAAGTTGCAGAATCTATAGGAATCTCTAGACCTTACTACACTCAATTAGAACTAGGGTCGAGAAGGCTTTCAGCAGAGCACGTTCAGAATATTGCAATTGCTTTAGATGTTTTGATCTCTGAGCTCTATGGAGAAAGAAAAGTTAAGATACGTTAGTCTAGTTATTATTCCTCTCCACGAACTTCCTGAAGCTGTAAAATCATCTGCCTCATCAATCCAGCAGCAAACTTAACATCCTCTAAAGGTTTTGTAGAAAGAAAAATGGAAAGTTCTCCAATCTCCTTCTTTATAGGATCTTGTTTTCCTTGTCGGAGCTGAAACAATTCACTCAAGCTGATTCTGAAGGCTTCAGAGATTCCAACCATTGTCTTTAGAGTCGCATTCCCCTCCCCTCTCTCCAGCCTTCCACAAGCATCCAGACTAACATCCGCACCCTCTGCAAGCTCCTCTTGAGATAATCCTGCCTGCTTTCGCAAATCCCATATCCTTTTGCCCAGAAGTCTTGCTGTTTCCTCGAACTGTTTCATAGCCCCCTCCTACCTTTTCAAACCTCTACTGCAAGTAAGTCCTGAATTTTAAAACACTAAGGTAAGATTTCCAAGCCGGGGGCGTAATGGCTTAAAAGCAGTATTTTCCTATCTATTAAGATTGCTCATAAGCAATCTTTTCCTTATCTTAAATGTGGGCTAAAAGCAACACTCTAAGGAGGGTATTCATATGAGAAGCTTACTTGCAGTGATGGTCTTGGTGTTTGCAGGAGAGATAGGAGCTCAGGAAATCCTATACGAGATCCAGCTCAAAAATGGCAGCATCATCTTTGGAACCATTGTTGAGCAAATTCCTGGAGAGTATGTAAAAGTAAAGAATCGAGCAGGAGACTTGCTGGTGTTTAGGATGGAGGAAGTGAAGAGGATTGGAAAAGTGCAGCTATCAGTTGACTCTGATCTATTTGCACCACCTGAACCAGATAGTCTCATCAACCAAGATGAGCAAGCTTCCACAGAAAGCAAATCAGAAAGAGTTCTGTCTCTAGGAGTCGGATATGGAATAGGAAAACTGGCGGGGAATACTGGAATTCAGGCAATCGCTGGACCTGATGGAGAAAGCTTTTCAGGGGTGAGATTTTCAACAGAGTTCGAGCACGGCGATGGCTTTGGACTGAAAGTGGACTATACAGGCTATGAGCTGCAAAAGGGTTTTCTGGATAACACTTTCCTGAATACCTGGAATTGGGATGTAGGAATCTTTGAAGTGATGCTTCTCTACAGGGAAAATCTGGCTGAGAAGGAGAGCCCAGGTGTAAAGGTGTATGCCAGCATTTTCGGAGGTTTGGCTTTTGGCTCTGTAAAGATGAATGGCTCTGAGCTTGGGCTAGACAGTTCTGTTACAGAAGGAAATATTGATAAGTGGGAGGATGGGTGGAGTTTCGGAGCAAATCTTGAGATGCGGATGCCAAACAACTATGTGGGTTTTGTTGTTGAGCCCAAATGGACTTCCCTCGAAACTGAACTGGAAGGAGATTTTGGAAAAGTCAAACTTGGTGCTTTGCAAGTCAGTCTCTATATGAAATTCATTATGCCGTAGAAGGAGGTAAAGAGAGGAGATGAAACAATTATCTCTAATTCTCATTCTCTTAGTCCTGGGGTGCAAGGAAAGTAATCAAGACTTAGATGGTCTTCTTTCCTCTCAAAGAAATCAACCGCCAGAGACATCTGCAAAGTTCACAAGTCCTACGCCTGGGAGCATTTTTCTCCCCCCTCAAGTTATCGTAATAGAGGTTGATCCAGGACCTTCGCTTCTGGTTGGCTATGAAGGAAATGATGGGGATGGGGTCGTTGTGGATTATGAGTTCTCTATCCAAGGACCAAAAGTCATTAGTTGGATTTCTCTCAAATCAAATCCTCCAACAATCTCAGATAGCTTTGAGGCAGTTATAGAATACCTCCAACGAGGCACTGTCAGAAACCTACCGAGAGGCAGCTACACCTTGAGAGTCAGAGCTGTTGACGATGAAGGAGCAAAAGACCCCACTCCAGCAGAGGTGAGATTTACCATTCCCACTTGAGGATGAAAAGAGATGAAGTCTGTTGTTTTCATACTAGCCTTGTTGGCTTTTTCCTGTGGCTTGAATCCAAATATGGAGGAAGCTCCCATATACCGAGCATTCTCAAAGGTTGAGCGCTATAGCATAAACGGAGGCTGGTTCGAAGTGAGCGTTCAGTTATCCAATGATGGCGATGATACATCTGAGCGAGCCAGCCTCAGCCATAGAGTCACTGTCTCAGGAGAAACTATTGGAGAAGGAACATCCATCCTAGGACCACTTAATGCTGGTGAGAATGAGACCTACTTGGTGACTGTTGAAGGCAATCAAGCCAGGATGGCAGAACTTGGCTTTGATAGGCTAAACATCGCAAATGTAGTAACGATAATTCTAAGCCCTCGCTGAGTTCGCTTAGACATAGAACATCCCCCTAAAAGGCTCTGAGGCTCTTTCAGGGTCTTGTTATTCACCCCTTAGCAATAGTGAAAATAGAAAACTTTATAAACACTCAGATATCTCCTTGGAGGATGAAAAAGCCAAGTTTAGGCAGAAGAATAAAGAGGACCTTGAAGGATACAGGTTACGGATTATTAGCTAGCGGCCTATTAAGTATGCCTCTTCAAGCAAACCCGCATCCTAATCCTTCAACAACAAAAGCCTCTAAGGGTGTTGTGGAAGGAGATTCTTACATCATATCTCCAGGTGAACCAAATCCAGATTTTAATGGAAGTGGGAAAGTAGACTTCCTTGACTTTGTAGGATTTGCACAAGCTTTTGGCTCTAGACGCACTGACCTTGATTGGGATGCTAGATATGATTTGAATGAAGATGAACAAGTAGGATTTTTTGACTTTCTAAAACTTACAGAGACATTTGGAAAAGACATTGAAATAAGAGAAAACCCTCCGCAAATAACTGAAATTCCTTTACAAAAAATTCCTCAAGTTGAACCCTTTACAGAGCCAAGAACTCTAGACCTTTTCCAATTTATTACAGAGCCAGATAGTAATTTAGTTTATGAAATAGTTGGCAGTAATGGTTTAGTTACGCAGCTAAAAGACTCAATTCTGGCATACAGACCAAGAGGACTCTTTAATAAAGAAGATAATGGTTTGGCTAAGGTTGCGTTTAGAGTTAGGAAAGGAGATCTAGAAAGCAATCT
This sequence comes from Candidatus Latescibacterota bacterium, assembly GCA_965248435.1. Taxonomy (GTDB): domain Bacteria; phylum Latescibacterota; class UBA2968; order UBA2968; genus CBDFJH01. The sequence goes on along the minus strand of OZ252100.1, from coordinate 1,227,338 downwards.
GGGAGAACTAGAGGTTGAGATTGAGAGCGATAATGATTTTATAGATGAATACAAGACTCTCTTCCCGGACATACAAGAAGGTCTCAAATCTCCGATTAAAATGGCTTACCTATGGGCAGGTGCTACAAGGTTAGATGTCAAAAATAAAGATCCTAGAACCTGGGAAGGCCCTCTAACATCTGAAGAAGACCTTGCAAATGCAGAGAACGCAATAAAACAACTTCACATCTTAACGAGTGGCTTTATTCCTAAAGACATTGAAATTGTCAGAGGAACAGACCATACTAAAATTTATAATGAAGCTACGAACACTGTAGAGCCTCCAGAAGGATGGATACACTGGTATACTAGGGACAACATAAGAGGAAATGGGGGAGCCTATAATAATGGAGACCGCAATAGAAACTACACTGCTGCTGGATATTATACTAAACCAGGGGCAAATTTCTCAACCCACCTTCACGAGAATTATCACGTCGCAACTTCTGGAACACATTCAGAAAAAGTAGGAGATCTATTTTCTGTAGGAGGAATTCCAGATGTTAAAGCTTATTCACCGATGCACATAGCTTTAGTAACTGCAAACATAGATGAAAGACTAAAAGCAGGTCTAGCTAAGGCTGAACCTTAGTTAGGTTCCGTAAGTTTCGGGCTTTACTAAAATAACTTGATCAGATTTGCCAAGAGCATTTGTCTTCAAACATATCTGCTCTGCAGCCCAACAATCAAGGGTTTTGCCTCCAACTTTAAAGGGATTTCTCTTGATCTTTCCAATATCGTATTCTCTTCCACCATAGAAGAATTTTCCACCCTGCTTTTGCTCAATCGGACAATCACAAGGACTTACTGTTTCTGCTCCTCCAATACATCTTTCTCCATCCCAAGCTTCTTTGGCAACAAAACAGCAACCGCCTTGTCCGCTAGCAAAGCTGCAATACAGATTCTCATTTCTCTGTCCAGGCAAAGCACTGGAAGAAAAGAAGGAACAATCATTATTAGTAGTGCAGGTTTTCTCTCTTAACGAATCTTGGCAGGTAGCAACTAAAAATCCTCTTTTCTTTTGAGCACCACAAGGAATTCCGCAATTAGCGTCATTGAAAACAATACTCAATTTAGGGGGGTCTCCACTTGCGCTTGCTAATGTTGGCTTTCCTACTGGACCGAACTGAAAACCCTTACTGCAACTACTTGATGCTTTATTCTCACAATAATAAATTGCTTTGTATTGCCCTATAACCCCTCCACCACAACTAACAGTAGCTTTCTCGCCCCCAGCAACCTCATCTACATTCATTTGACTATCATCGGGCACTTTGACAAAACCAAATGCTTCAAGCTGTTGAGCAGCAGGAGTAACTAACTTCCATCCAAATTCAATTGAAGCACCTCCACCTTGCTCAAAATACTCAACTTGAATTGTATGTTTTCCAGCTTGCAGATTAGTGTCAGCATTATTTGTAGAGATTCTTCTAGGTCCGTGCAAGCCCCAGTTATCGATAATCAATCTTCTGTTTCCACCAGGGTAAATCAAATATAATCTTGAACCATCATCACTATTAGTCCAGAACTCATACTGACCAGCGGCTAGATCAAATCTGCCAACATACTTTACTGAAAATTGATCAGCCCCAACATTAGTAGCTTGAGCAGGAGCACCAATACCCCAATCTTTGGAGAATTTTCGCTCATCTCCTTGTCCTGAACTTGCTAAATCAGATGCTCTAACTCCGAGCCTGAAATTATCGAAGTTTACACCATCATAATAATTGGCTGTAAACAAATTATCTCTAACTTGTGGGAAGCCAGGATCAGCAGCTAGCTTAGGAGCGCTAGGAGTTACAGCTGGAGCTGGGGTTGGAGCACGTGTAGGAAGAGTGCATCTTGGAGGCGCAATCGTTCTTACCTCCTCAGTTTTTCTATTCTGAGTTATTTGCAGATTACATCTCTGAGCACTAGACCTGGTATCACAAAAGAAATCAGAATACCTCTCCCATTTTTGTTCTTGGCATTGGCCTATGTTTCTCCAGTCAGGTTTCCAGCCATCACCAGCATTGCAATTTCTACCCCAGCAATTAGTATCTGTTTGTCCCTGGGTGACGGTCTTTACCAATCCTGTAAATCCACCTTGTTGGAAAGCAGCCTCAGCTTGTTTCTGCGTCACTTCAACTCTAGGGGCTGGCTTGCATCCATCTCTACCGCATCCGAAATTACACCTACGAATTGTAGTCTTTTTCCTCTTTCCCTGGCAAGAATAGTCTATGAAAGAATTTCTGCCGCAGTAATCCTTCTTGTAATAACTCTTACTTCCAACTCTGTATTTAACATTCCCGCTTTTGTATTCCTTACAATATGGAGACAGAGAAGAGGAGAAGGCAGAGGAAAGAGAAGCAGTAAGGTGTCTTGACTCACTCTCAGGCATAATTGCAAAGACAAAAACCGCCAACACCAAAAGGAAAAGTATCTTTCTCATTCTAGCTCCTGGCAAACCTTTCTCAGTTCTCCATCATTAATTTGATTACAAAAACCTAGATCATCAGTCTCAATAACCTGGTTAAAGTAATAATCATCAAGGCAATCTTGTCGCAGCTCTTCTTCTAATTCATCACACAAGCTTGCATCAGCCAAAGCATTTTCTACAACAGACTCTTCAAATCCTATGACAAATGCGGCTTCACAACTTTCTCTAACTGAAGGATCTGTAATTAGATTGCAAATACTACTATCATCGTTATCTAGAGCCTGCTGCAAATAAAAATCATCTAAACACTCACCCCTCTTATGCAAGTTAGGAATGTTCTCACATTCAATAATATCGGTAATGAGTTTTTCAATCTTTTCCTGTTCACACCCAGCACCTATGAGAAATACAAGACTTAGAATTACAAATATCACCTTCTCTTTGTTATGAAACATCTATGTTAAGGAAGGGGGAAACGTATATATAAAGGTTGCTTTTATAAAGGTTGCTTTCTTTGTATTGAGAGTAGAAAGACAGAAGCCAAGAGAGTTAATCCTCTCTTTTGCATCTTCTGTCCTACAATCGCTACACTAATACCTGCAAAGAATTTCTTAAGCTGGAAAGTCCATTAAGAGTGAATGCCAGATGAACAATACAAAGAGCCAGCAAGATGCAAATACCATAGTGATTGTGGATTTTACAACCAAGGTATTTTGCCGAGAGAGATAGAGAAGAGGATGTGTGGCAGAGGACAAAGGGTAGATGCGAATTACAAGCCCTGGATTCCTGAAGTTGATAACTTTACACCTTGTGAAGGCTATGCCTTTGGACCTGGGGCTGTGTGTGATGCTTTTCTTTACTTTGAAAACTCAAAACTGATTCGGACAATGAGTAGAAGGCTTAAGGCAATTCTGCAAAGAGTGGAAGAGCAAGGGTATGAGTAGCTAAAGATTCTACTTTCAAGTTGACAATTCCAACAGTCGAAACATATATTTATGTCGATCCCAGTTCTCTCATCGGGAGGGAGAAAGCCAGAATTATTGAGGTGCACTTGATGAGAGGTGTGCCTTTTTCTTTATGATCTGAGGTAGAGTTGGCAACAATCACCAAACTAGATTTTTGTAAAGTTATTGCTAAGAAGTGCAACATCACTCAGAGAAAAGCGAAGCTTATGGTGGATACAGTAGTGAAGGCTATGACCGAGGCTGTTATTCAGGGAGACAGAATTGAGATTAGAGGGTTTGGTGTTTGGAGAGTACGAGAAGTAAGGGCTAATCCCAATGCCCGCAATCCGAGCACTGGAGAGAGAGTGTATGTTCCGGCCCGAAGAAAGGTGAGTTTTAGACCTGGAAAGACGTTGAAGGAAGAATTTGCTAAGCCTAGAGATGGAGAAGCTGAGGGAAAGAAATGAATGGCTTTACACCCTTCCTAATTCTGCTAATTCCGTGCATCGGTATCTTTCTCTATGAGCTAGTAAGATGGTCCAAAGAGAATAAGGCGAAGAGATGAAACCTTGTATTCTGATAGTGGGTTATGATGTAGACCTTAGAAAACTCTTGCATCGCGTGCTTGACCAACACTATGATTTGGTTGAGGCGGATAGTGGCTTTGATGCGGTTTCTCAGATATTAGTAGGTGAGGAGAAGATTGAGCTTGTTATTACAGATTTGAAGATGCCGGGGTGTCACGGTAAAGAACTCATTGAGATGCTTCCTGAAAAGATTCCTTTCATTATCCTATCAGCGTTCTTACATCTGCCAGAGTTTGAGCAAGCCTTACAGCATTTAGAACCTGTTGCAGTTCTTAAAAAGCCTTTTAAACCAAGTGTGTTGCGTGAAGCAATTGCATCCGGGATTGTTGGAGGAAAGTAAGATATCTGTCTCGGCTCCCAACAATTCTTGTGATAGATGATAACGCTCCAGTTAGAGAGCTGTTCAAGAGCAGCTTGAATTCAGAGGGTTATGAAGTTTATCTGGCGCATAATGGAGAGGAAGGTATTGAGCTTTACCATCAAGAAAATCCAGACGTGGTGTTCGTAGATATGGGATTGCCAGGAAAAGACGGGCTTGAAGTGATTAAAGAACTAAAGAGCTATGATAATGGAGCGAGAATAATTGCCATCTCTGGTATATTCTCCGAAGAGATAGCAGAACCAGCTAAAGAAGCTGGAGCACTTAGCTTTCTTCAAAAGCCATTTAAGCTTCAAGATTTAAGTAAGGCTATTGAGGATGTTATGGGAGAGGAATAAATTAAGCATTGGATTACCAAGGATCACAGACGATAAATATATTGAAGTGACAAGAGGAGACCTCTAAGGCGCCGACTTGCACGAAGCAACAAGATCAGAGTATTTTCAGGACGGAAATTAAGAATCAAAAGAGTAGCTAGATGCCACAACCCAAAATTCTCATAGCCGATGATGAGCCTACAGTTCTTGAGTTCATCAGACAGGCACTCAGCTCCCAACCTTGGGTTGTTGAATTAGCAAAAGATGGGAGAGAAGCACTTGATCTGCTTTCCAGCCAGCACTTTGATGTGGCAGTTCTCGACCTGGAGATGCCACATCTTAATGGGATGCAGGTTTTGGAAGAGGTGCAAGGGAGAGGAATTGAAACTGATCTTCTTATTCTGACAGGCTATGGGACCGTAGAAGTTGCTGTCTCAGCGATTAAGAAAGGAGTCAAGGACTTCCTAACAAAACCCTTTAAGGCAGATGAGTTAATAGGTTCCATAAAGAACCTGATTGCCAAACGTCATTCATCAACGCATCCACTTGCAAATAAATTGGAAGCTTTTGTGAGAGACCACTATTCAGAGCCTGGGTTGAAGTTAGGTGACATATGCGCGCATTTCGGGATCTCAACGAGATATGCATCCAGATTATTTAGAAATGAAGTGGGAATGAAATTCAGAAGACGCTTGGCCTTCTATCGCGTAAAAAGGGCAAAGCATCTCATTAGGTGCAGCGATGAGCCTTTTTATGTAATTGCAGAGAAGTGCGGTTTTAGAAATTATCGCCAGCTTACGTCTACTTTCCAAAGATTAGAGGGAATAACTCCAAGAGGGTTTCGCAGGGATTTCATCCTAAAGGACAAGGTGTCTCACGAGCTAAGCATCAGATGATATGAAGTGGCAAGAGACCCCTTGATTGAGGAAGGGCGCTGGTGTTGGAGAGTTAGCGCCTCTTTTTTGTGCAGGTTTCGAACCAAATCTGTTTCTTGACCGACCATTTTTACAGGTTGACTATTAAAAATTGAGGATTATATTGAGTTTAGTTTGGCGGCAGGTCGGGGGTATATGGCCGGAGGCGTTTCTATGAGGATGGCGGCGTCTCTGGTCTTTTATTTGCATCAAAACACTAGCTTCAATGGAGATGCTAGTAGAGAAAGCATATTGGTCGGGGAGAAATGGTAATTTGGATTGGCACGCATCCTTGTTATTGAAGATGAACTGACGAACCGGGAAGTGTTGCGGGAAATGCTTCACACAAGGGGGCATCAAGTCACGGAAGCACTTGATGGTGAGGAGGGACTACGTCTATTCCATCAGGAGCAAGCAGATCTAGTTATCACAGATATTTTTATGCCAAGGAAAGATGGGCTAGATGTTATAACGGAGCTTAGAAAAGACTATCCGAAAGTAAGAATCATTGCGGTAGGTGCTGGAGGACAAGAAGTGCTTCTCAAGGCTAAGGAATTAGGAGCTGATCGCATCCTTGAAAAACCCCTTCGTATGAAAGCACTGCTGGAAGTTGTAAGACAACTATTGGAAGAGGATTGATGATTTAGAAGTTTATCGTGAAGCTTAGAGAAAATATGGCAACTGAGCTGAAACCTGGGGACTTTGTTGAATTCGTTGATGAGAATGGTACTCTTTGTGAGCCTTGCAAAGTGCTTTCTATTTCTGGAGATAAAGCAACAGTTGAAACTCCAGAAGATCAATGACACGATTACCTATTTCTAGTTTAGAAAAAGTTGAGAATAATAGATAGCAATACTCTCCCATAATCGTGAACTTGTTTCTTCTCTTTCAAAGTACTTTGACAAAGAAGCCCGATCCCGATTCAATTTTAAAGTTCTTTGGTGAAGGCTTCAAGGACTAAATGTTTTCGAATTACAGTCGATAAAAACAAAGAAGCGACAGAAGACCCCTTGTTTTGGTTAAGGCGTTGGCCGTTAAAGGCCAGCGCCTTTTCTTGTGCCGATTCGTAAACAAGAGTGCGGAAAAGTGAACCTAAGAGGAGCGGGCGTTTGAGGAAACTTCGCTAAAGCACTTCGAAATTCCAAGATTTGTCTTGATTCTGTACCTAGGTACGGCATTATATTTTTTATGATGGCTGAGAAAGTTAAAACGCTAAAGATTGGTCAAGTCGCTAAGAAGGTCGAGGTGAACGTTGAAACAATTCGCTATTATCAGCGACGGGGACTCGTGTCTCAGCCGCCTAAAAAGGCGTCTGGTCACCGGGAATACTCTCAGGAGGATGTTTCGAGGATCAGGTTCATCAAGCGTGCCCAGGGACTGGGCTTCACCCTTAATGAGATCTCAGAGCTACTTGAATTACGGGTAGATTCAGATAGGACTTGTGATCAAGTCAGAAAAAAGGCAAACGCTAAAGTCGATGATATTGAAGATAGGGTCCAAACCCTTCAGGCAATGAAACAGGCACTTTCCAAGCTAATTGCTCTCTGCTCTGGCCGTGGTCCTACTAGCGAATGCCCTATTCTCGAAGCCTTAGAAGATGATTCAGGAAGTTCTGCCTAGGACTGAGACTGAGCTTATTACTATCCCGATCTGAGGAGCAAAGGCGCTGGAAGAAGATAACCCAGCGCCTTTGCTATGGAGGTAGTATTGGCAACTTCTCTTTGATATATCGTCAATCTAGAGCCGGGATTTTGTTTAATCTTCGGCTTTTTTGTTGGCTGGTTGAAATTGTTCAGATACATGACCAAGAGATGCAGAAACCCGAACAATTGTTTCAGTTCTGTAGAAAAAAGATTGCCAGTAGGGTTACAATGTGACTCTTGTCACGGGCTATAAGTACCTGATCAGGGAAACTTATATTAGTGTTCTTTGTCCGTCAATTAAATCTCTGATATTTTAATGTCGAAAGCTAAACGAATTTTAATGGTTGAAGACGAGGAAGGTATTCGCGACGTAATTGAAACGCTTTTGACAGGCTGTGGTTATGAAGTGGATGCCAAGCCTCATCTAGCCACCTGTATTGAAAATGCCCTGTCAGGTGATTACGGACTTATTACACTAGACCTAAATATGCCGGGTATTGATGGAACAGACGTGGCCCAGCTTTTTGAACGTCAGGATCTAGAAACCCCAGTGCTCATAATATCTGGCTATCTGAACAATTCTCTAATTGAACATCTAAGAAAGTTAGGTATTAGACATTTCCTTCCAAAACCCTTCGGGCTTTCAGGCTTGATTGAAGCTGTTCAAAAGGCTCTTCGCTGATCTAACCAGATGCAAATGTCACTGATCTGGAAAGGATAGCCAAGGATGTCACCCGTTAGTATTCCTTCTGATGAAAACAAGAAGCTGACACTCAGTCGATTAGAAACTCACGCTAAGAAACACTACATAGGAAGGCAAGGGGTGAAAGAGATTCGCGGACACTTCAAAGGCAACCATCTCTTTCTAGAAGTAGTGAAGGAGGAGAAAGAAGGTCTTGTTGGAAGGATCTTCAAAATGGGTAGTGTAAGAGGAATAGCCAGATTAGCCAGGCTGGAGTATTTGGGACCTAATAAGTGGAGATTTCTGATCTACAAGTCTGACATTCAAAAGTACAGCAATTATAGAGATCTTCAAGAAGGAACAATAGAGGACTGCTTAGATGCAGCCGCCAAGGTGTATTTGATATAAGGAGGAGATCTATCGTAAGATAATTATCTGCTTTGGGGCAAGAATTGACAGAGGTCAGGGCGTTTCCAAGATGGAAATTGAGAATCAAAAAGAGCAGTCAGATGCCACAGCCCAGAATTCTCATAGCAGATGATGAGCCCATAGTTCTTGAGTTCATCACACAAGCACTCAGCTCTCAATCCTGGGTTGTTGAATTAGCCAGGGATGGTAGAGAGGCACTTGATCTTCTCTCTAGCAAGCACTTTGACGTGGCTGTTTTGGACCTAAGGATGCCACACATTTGCGGTATGCAGGTTTTGCAGGCAGCTCAAGAGAGAGGGATTGAAACTGATGTACTTATTTTAACAGGGCACGGCACCATACCTAGGACCGTAAAAGCAATGAGAAGCGGTGCTAAGGACTTTCTGACAAAACCATTCAAGGCAGAAGAGTTAATAGATGCTATTGAGAGGTTGCTCGCGAAGCATTATCCATCAGAACACCCACTGGCCAGTGAGTTAGATGCTTTTGTTAGGGCCAACGCATCTAATTCTGAATTAATATTAGGTGATATTTCCAGGAACTTCAAAATTTCAGATAGATATGTATCTAAGTTGTTCAAAGAACACATTGGGATGACATTTAGAAGACGATTAGCATACTATCGTGTTGAGAAAGCAAAAGCACTTATGAAATCCAGCAATGAACGACTTCATATAGTTGCACAAAGATGCGGCTTTAGGAATTACCGTCATCTTACAGCTACTTTCCATAGACTCGAAGGGATGTCTCCTAGCGAATACCGCGTAAAATTTGGACAAAACATTGATTAGCAGATGAGAAGACTTTTTGCTTTGTATGGGAGAAAGGATGTCTCACGAATTTAGCATTAGATGCTATGAAGAAGCTAAGATAGATCCTGAAATGCAACAGTATGAAGACTTGGAAAACCTAATTCAGATTTTTAAGTCAAGAGATCTTGAGCAAGCCTTGGCATTACCAGATAGATTGAATTTCATTGCCAGGGCACCAATACTTCTCATAGTGGATGATGACGAGCAAGTAACTGACTTTCTGAAATCTGCGTTGGTAGAATTCGGTTATCCTGAAGACGCCATTTTCGTTTGTTCTTCCGGTCAGACAGCCATGTCTCTCATAAATAATCTGACTGTAGACATTGCCTTTGTCGACATAAAACTTGGTGATGAAGCAATATACGTTTCTGGATTACAAGTAGTGGAGGCTATAAAGGAAACTTCTCCTCACTCGAAGATCATCCTTAACTCTGGACCTGGAACTTATTCAATGGTGCGTAGAGGAATCCTGGAGTTAGGCGCGAGCTATTATTTGCAGAAACCATTTGTGCTTGCTGATATCCTTGCTATTACTGATTGGGCTTTAAAGAAGCTGTCGGCTAGTGGCGATTAGGTATATGAAATTTCTCGTCTCAAGTCCGGCATCAAGAATTCTACTTTTTGGTGCGTCCATAGTAAGTGATTCTGGTCAAAATAAAGAGTATTGGATCTTAATCAGAGCATTTCTTGTGCGGATTCGTAAACAGTAGTGCCGCTCCTTGAACAATTTCAAAATAAAAGGAGAGAATTTATGATTATTGCCTTGGACAAAGTTTAGACTGCTCCATATATTCCTATGCGGAACAGCTTGGCGGCTGCACTTTCGTTGGGGAAGTGTGGCCTTTTTTATTTTCTTCTGAGTAGCCGAGCAGTTACGCAGGTAGACGATCGGGGGCGTCTAACCACTGTGCCATGGTGGTGCCCTCGATTGTTTTTCAGATTCCAGATTGTTTCAGCAGAGGTTTGCTAATCCATATTTTTTTCGGACTGAAAGTTGCACCATGCAACATATGCCGTCTGAATGCTACAGAGGTGGATGATTTGTAGGAATAAAATCATCTTGATTTGTGGCTACGAATACGCATCAAGAGCAAGTTTGTTTGAGTGTTGAAAAGCTAGCTCAAAGGGGGTCACTGTGAGCCAACACAACGAAGAGCATCTGAAGCAGGAACTCGAGCTGTTACAAGCGTTGATGGACTACAGTCCTGACGCCATCTACTTTAAAGACACTGCTTCTCGATTCGTTAAGATCAACAGGACGCAAGCTCAGGAGATCTTGGGCATAGAAGATCCGCAGGACGCCATCGGCAAAACATCTTTTGATTTCCTCACGGACAAGATATCAACTCAGGCTTATAGTGCTGAACAAGAGGTTATTAAGTCTGGACTCTCTATAGTTGACCTTGATGTCAAGATGGTTAAGAAAGATGGAAGCGTGCGGTGGTATTCAAACACCAAAGTGCCAATAAAGGACAAGAAGGGGCAGGTGACCGGTCTCTTTGGCATCACTCGGGATATCAGCAGGCGAAAGCAGGTAGAGGAAGCGTTAAAGGCGTCGCAAGAATATTCGAGAAATATCATCGACAGCTCCCTGGACATGATCATTGCAGTCGACAACGACAGACGCATCACAGAATTTAACAGAGCGGCGCAGGAGACATTTGGGTATCGGTCAGAAGATGTCTTGGGTAAACACGTAAGCTTGCTGTATGCTGAAGCTGATGAAGGGCACAATGTGCACAGAACAACAATACAAAGAGGTAGGCTTGTGAAGGAAGTGGTGAACAAACGGAAGAACGGCGAGCTTTTCCCGAGCCGTATGTCCGCCTCTATTCTACGTAACGCCCAGGGTGAGGCTGTAGGTGTGATGGGAGTTTCACGTGACATTATAGAAGAAAAACAGAGGGAGGAGAGAGCAAAAGAGCAGGAAAGGCTTGCTGCTGTTGGTCAAATGGCAGCGGGTATCTCGCATGATTTTAACAACTTGCTCACAGTAATTATGGGGACCGCCCAGATGCTTCTCTACAAGCAAGACATCTCTGGTTCTGCTAAGGAAGAACTGGAAACAATCATGAATCAGGGAGAAAGAGCTTCTCAGCTGATTCGGCAAGTGCTGGATTTCAGTCGAAAAACAGTTGTGCAGAAGCAAGTGGTGAATATAGTTCCGTTCCTGAGGGAAACCACAAAGCTCTTGCAGAGAACTTTGCCGGCGGATATTCAGCTTGTAACAGGATTTGATGATGAAAGGTGTTTGGTTAATACAAACCTAACGCAACTTCAACAAGTCATAACTAACCTAGCTTTAAATGCCAAGGATGCGATGCCGGACGGAGGAGAGTTGGGAATTGAGCTGTCTTCATCTAAAATCGAAAAGGAAGAGAGGAGATGGGTTCGTGATGTAAAGTCAGGAAGAAGAATAAGGATTGGAGAAGGAGAGTGGGTTGTGCTGGCTGTTAAGGATACAGGTTGTGGTATGTCCAAGGAAGTTCTTGCAAATATCTACGAGCCGTTCTTTACGACAAAAGCTAGGCAAAATGGGACTGGTCTAGGAATGGCACAGGTCTATGGCATTATCAAGCAACATAAAGGATTTATCGATGCTGAGAGTGCGGAAGGATCTGGAACCATCTTCACAATATATCTTCCAAAAGCAGAGAGGGAGCAAGTCCTAGAGGGAGAAAAGACAGAGGATTTGGAGAAAGGACGAGGAGGAAAAATCTTAGTTGTAGAAGACGAACCAGAAGTGCTTAGGGTTGCGCAGGCCATGCTGGAGAGTCTCGGATACGAAGTCGTTGCCGCCAAAGATGGACAGGAGGGAACGGAATTGTTTAAAGAGTTAAGAAACGAGATTGCACTTGTGCTTACAGATCTAGTTTTGCCCGAGGTTAGCGGTTTTAATTTTATCAAGTTTGTTCGTGAGATTGACAAAGATGTGCCTATCGCTGCTATGAGTGGCTACATCACTGGGGTGGAGCTTGATTTTGAACTTCCAACTGACATCGTGGGCTTCATAGAAAAACCACTTAGAATGGAAAAGATTGCAAAGACCATTGAGGAAGCTCTAGAACCATCTAAGAGAAGTTCATAGTTTCTCATCCTCTCATTATGAAATTCGGAGCGCTGATATGTCTAAAATCCTTGTGGTTGACGATGAAGAGACTGTGAGAGAGATGTTGAGCAGATTGCTAAGGCAGGTAGGATATTCAGTAGAGGAAGCTGAAAGTGCTGAAGAGGCTCTTGAGGTCGTAGGAGGAGATAGGTTTGACCTTATCATCACAGATTTTAGAATGAAAGAAATGGATGGCCTCTCCCTCTCTCAGAAACTCTTAGAACAGGACGCTGATAGACCTGTGTTGATGATGACGGCGTATGCTGAATTAGAGAGCGCTAGAAAAGCAATCTCAATTGGCATTTACGAATATTTCGTTAAGCCGTTTGACATAAGTGATGTTATGGCATCTGTGAAACGTGCACTGCAGCACAGACAATTTTCGCTGGGAAACAAAGAATATCAAAGAGACTTAGAGATTAAAGTAGAGGAAAGAACTGAAGAGTTAAAGAAACTTGTTAGGCAATTGAAAGCAAGAGACGAGCTATTGAGGTCGTTACTTTCAATTAATCCTCCAGGCGATAATCTGCGTTTGGCCCTGGGGTTAGCCTGTAGCTTGGCTGAGTGTGAGGCAGGAGCTCTCTATATGGTAGATGAGAAGGGCTGTGCTGAACTAAGTGAGGCAACAGGGTTCTCAAACTCCACAGGTCTGGACAAGGAAGCGAAAACGAAAGAGAGTATTGCAAAAATATGCCAGCAACGGAGGGGATTTACGGTCGATGACCCAGGTGATTTTAGGCGTAGTAATGGGATATTCTGTTTTGGAATGTTTCCTATAGCCAGAGTCGACGAAATTATCGCGATTCTTGAAGTTGACAGGAAAAGCCAGAACGTTTTGCTAAGCTATCAAGAACTTGAGGAATTGGAAGAATTTCTTCCCTATATGGGCTTTGCCGTGGTGGATTTCAAGCTTCAAAAGGAATTGCCTGAATGGCAGGGCAACATAGAAGATGTATTGAAAATGTCTTCGATGTGGACTGAGTAATGCCAGAAGAGAAGCAAAAACCAGATGCAGTATCCGAGGAGGCCTTGGAAGAGTTTTTGGACCAAGCCTCAAAGGAGATGAGAGAAAAGGATCAAGACGCTGGCTGGGAAAAGCAGTCTGCCCCGCCATCTCATCGCAAACTCAATCTGTTGGTTTCTCCTGATAGACTAGAGGCGAAGCTTGAAGTAGTGTTTCCTGCTACTAGCTTTGAGGAAATCCAAGAACTTCTAAGAATAGAAGGAATCTCACAAGGGGTCCAGGAAGAGTCACTAATAAAGGCTGTGGCTAAAGCAGATGAAACAGGCAGGAGACAGAAAGACGTGCTCGTGGCTTTGGGAAAGGCTGCGGTATATATCAAAAGGATGCAAACAAGCTTTCCCTTCTTAAAAGACCTCAAAGATCCTGAATCAGGCGAGCCACTTCATCTCGCTTCACACATCTTTAGAGAAATTTCCGAAATCATGTTGCTGGAAAGTATCGAGAAGATCCGAGGCTATGGAAAGCCAGGAGTTGCAGTATCTCCCGGGCAGACTCTGATGGAAGTTCAAGGGGAAGACGTGATTGAGCCGGGAATCGACATCTTTGGCAAGAAAATACACACAATCCCTGAGGCAACCCCGAGTTCTCTAAGGCCAGCCGATGGTGTTACTGAAAAGGACAATTTATTAATTGCATCAAGGTTTGGGTATGTGTCTGTTGATGAAAGGCATATTTCTGTCATTTCTCCTATTTGGATTTCTTCTGACAAAATGGAAGTCTATTTCGTAAACCCTCCTCAGCTTGGAACTCCCGCATATCCCACTCCTCAGCAGGTTCAGGATGATCTCAAAGCAAGTGGCGTATGCCTGGGAATTGAAGAAAAGACAATCGCTGAGATGTGTCAGGACCTTTCGGCAGGCAATCTGAGGGAGTCTTGTGTTCTAGTTGCTCGTGGGAAAAAACCACAAGTATCGAAGGGAAAGATAGGTTTCACATTTGAGCCTCTTCCCGAGATCAGGTTTGAGGATTTACAAAATAAGTTGAAGCTGCCCAGGAAGGATGATTTAGAAACTTTTGACCTTAGGGTTCCGATCGCTCATTCAGGTGCTTTGCTGGCAGAACAAGCAGAAGGCGAGGATTCAGGTCCTGGAATTGACGTCTTTGGCGAACCTGTTGCGATAACAGAAGAAGAGCAAGAACAAAAGACTTACAAAGCTGGAATTAATGTCAGGCGGGAAGCTTATGAAGGCAGGATTCGCTACATATCAGAAATTTATGGTTATCCTGGAATAATTGAAAATAAGATCACAGTTCTTTCACCAATATGGATATCTCCTGACAAGTTAGAAGCCTACTTCATATCTCTACCCCAGAAAGACAGATTTGTTCCTCCTCGTCAAGAGGAAGTTGAGCAGCTTCTTGAAGTAGCTCATATCAAATATGGCATCAACAAGAATGCGATAGCAGGTATATCCAGAGAATTACCACGAGGAGAAGACTCTGAAATATCAGTGCTTTTAGCCACTGGCACAAAACCGGGTTTGGGAAAGGAAGGTAAGGCAGAGCTCTTGTTCAAGCAAGGTCCTGATCCAGGCAGAATACTAGAAGGTGAGAAGATAGACTTCAGAGAGAGGGATGGAGTTTCTGCAGCCCAGGCCGGACAGCTTCTTGCAAAAAGAACATTTGCAGAGCCCGGAACTGCTGGGGCAGATGTAAGGGGCAAAACACTTGAGCCACCAAAACCCGAGCAAGATCTTTTGCTTCCAGGGGCAAATGTCATTCAGAAGAAAGAAGGAGTGGAGCAGAGGTTCTATGCCACGTCTGGAGGATTTGCAAAATTAAGTAGAGACACCCTTTCAGTCACACAGAAGTTCATAGTTCGAGGAGATGTGGATTACGAAGTGGGCAACATCAAGTTCGAAGGTGATGTGGAAATACAGGGCAGTGTTAAGAGTAAATTCAAGGTTGAGGCTACAGGAGACGTTTATGTAGGCGGTACTCTTGAGAGGCGTGCGATAGTTACAGCAGATGGAGATGTCTCTGTCCAAGGTGGGATCATAGGGTCTAGAGTGAAGGCTGGAGGCGGCCTTTATGCTAAGTTTATACAGGATTCCAAAGTGGATGTCGGTAAGGATATGATAGTGAGGAACTATGCTCAAGATTCTGAAATAGCGGTTGTCGGAAGGGCTACTATTCAGGGTAACGAGGGGGGCTCTAAGAACTTATGCCTTTTAGGCGGAACCTTGCTTGGAACCTCTGGAGTAGAAGCAAACTCTATCGGCTCTCAAACCGAGAGAGAGACAAAGGTGATTTCTGGTCTTAACCTAGAGATAGAGTCAAAGATAAAGCGCTATATGGAAGGCCTTGATTTTGATAGCTTGCGTTCCCGCCAGATAATGAGAACGCTGATGTCAGTCTGCGGAGGCCGCTATAATACACAACGTCTTCTTCAGATAATTAAGGAATCTTCAGAAGAAAAAAAGAAGTTCCTGCTTGACCGTTTGAAGGACATGCAACAGCTCACTCGGCTGAAGGAAAGCCTCGAACACCATATAAGAGAACTGAAGGGAAAAGGACTGGAGCAGAGTAAACGTGCAAAGATCCGGGTCTTGGGAATCGCGTATCCGAAAGTCACGGTGCAGATCGGAGATTTATATAGGCAACTTAATGAAGAATTAAGTTCAGTGATTTTTCGTCTAAACAATGATGAAGATAAAGTTGCTCAGGAGTTCACGTAGGCCTTAAAAAAGAACATAGACCCTGAATGGATCCAGAATTGCACAGACGTCTACTGCCAATTATCAAAAAAATCAGAGTCTTTAGAAATTTCACACCCAAAGAGGTAGAGTTCATTGTGACCATAAGCGATTACAAATCTCTTCAATCAGGAGAAATGATATACAAAGAAGGAGCGGAGAGTGATGAGATGTTGATACTCCTTCAAGGAAAATTAAGGGTAACATCAAACTCGGGTTCTATTCTTGGCGAGATTGTTCCTGGGACTTCTACTGGAGAGATGGGAGTGCTGACAGGTCAGCCAAGAACTGCTAACGTGCTAGCGTCGGAGAAATCCAGCGGCCTTGTTATTTCCAGGGCAAAGTTGAGCGCTTTATTCAGTGAAAATCAAAGTCTGGAAGTCAAGGCGCTGAGGAACATTGTTGAGCTGCTATGTGAACGCCTTGGAAATGTGGACAAGCAATTGTCAGAAAAGATCGAGGGATCTAAGCTCTCAAAAAAGGAAACTGAATTCGTATACACACTAGAGGGATCTCTCGGATAGTTCAATATGAACTATACAGAAAAGGTAGATGTTCGAGCTTGCTTATGAGAATCGATGCAATTTCAGATTTCCTTATTACTCCAATCATCAGAAGTTGCTTAGGAGATTAGCATTCAATACTCAAGAACTACAGACGATAAGAATAGTGCAGTGGCAAGAGACCCTTGGTCAGGTCTGAGGCGCTGGCTTTCGGAGAGCTGGCGCCTTTTTCTTTGTGCAGATTTTAGAACAAGAGTGCAGATACTCGAACACTTGGTAAGTTGTTGCTAATATTGAACTGATGATTGATTTGCGAAGATCGAGCACTAAGCTGAGCTTTTTTGTTTCACTTTTGAAACAGCCTTGCTTGCTTGCCATTGGGCGGGTCGGGGGTGGCCGGAGGCGTTTCTATTTATAGGATGGCGGCGTCTCCGGTTTCAGTTTTTTAGGCGTTCAAGAATGGATGATACACAGTTTTTATCGTGCTGGTAGTTGTTGGCATCATCGTTGTTGTATATGGGTTGATAAGATGGCCAGGAGAATAGACGAGAGTTCGGGGGAGAGGAGGGAACTAAGTTGGGATGCCGAAATGTATTAGAGACCTATATCGAGCAGCTTTCCGCAAAGCCAAAGAATATAGCCATCCGCAAACTCTGAGCCTCTAGGTTGGCATTTATTGCGGTTTGAGCTGACTTCTAATTTGTGTCTGAAGTTGACATCCGTCCTCAGGAGGTTCAATCCACTGGGCTTGTGCACATTGCAGTACAAAGGTGCGGATTCCTGAACATTCGTTAATCAATTCTTCTTCTGTAATTCGTCTTTGGAGTTGCGCTTTGCAACCTGCTGATTGTACATTTTCAGTCCCTTCCTTTAAGCAGTCTGGAACAGAGATCCCTTTGCCGGGTTGCAAACGCCGGGGGCGTTTCTGTGAGGATGGCGATGCCTCTGGTCTTCTAGTTTGTAGAGGCTCTGTGTGGATATGGATGGCGGAGAATTTGTGCTGGTGAAATCAGGCTGGTGTCACAGGGGAGCTGCTAGAGAAGGAATAAAGCAACTATGACAACTGAGCTGAAACCTGGGCACTTTGTTGAATTCGTTGATGAGGATGACACTCATTGGGGGCCTTGGTAAGTGGTTTCTATTAAAGGTGATAGTGCAACTTTGGTAATGCAGGACAAAACGATGACATCACTGCCTATTTCTAGTTTAAGGAAAAGACCTAAAGAGCAATCCTAAACTTTTGTAGAACTGATGTAATGGAGATGAAGTATGGAGATTCTTGCATTTGGTGCAATTCTAGCATGCTTAATCGGAAAGTTCGTTCTTGCCCTAAAAACGAAGAGTTCGGAGAGAAAACTAAAGCAAGAAAAAACACTGTTGGAAGCAGCCAAGATGGAAATGAATAGAAGGCAAACAGAAACTTCTCCAAGCGGAGAAAAGACAGCTTAGTGCAAAGAAGTCAACGATTGAAAAACATATCGGTCGCTTTGACAAAATGCTTGGTGGTTATTCTGCTCAAGAAAAGAAGGAGAAGGCTAAAGCTGCTGAACAGCAAGAACTACTGAAAGAGGCAAAGGAACTCAAAGGCAAGGTATAGAGAATGGCAGAGATGGAACTATTTCTGGTTGGCTTGATTGTTATTGGGATTGGGCTTGCCGTGAAAGTAATACGGGATGGATTACAGGAAGTAAGTGAGCTAAAACTGAAGATTATAGATTGCAGAGCTAGAACAATAGATTTTGAGGCTAAAACCCTCGAGTTGGAAAGTGAAGTGCAGGGATCAGAGCAGGAAGTGCAGAGCTTGCGAAAAGTAGTTCAAGATCTAGAGCTGGAAGAAAAGGACCTAGCTTCGAATTTGAAGGAGAAGAAACAAGCGCAGGAAGGTCGCACACAAACAAAGTTTAGAGTGAATCCAGGGTAATGTTTAGTGGCGAAAATTTTGGTGGTTTGTGTCGGAAGAAGAATTTGGATATTCGCGGAATAGCAGGAGGACTGGAAGATGAAAAACAGGCGTTTTCAAATCGTACTGTTTCTCTGACTTGCGACACGCGGTCATAACAAGGAGGTAACGATGAAAATCGGGTGCAAAATCTCTTGGATGCTTCCCTTTATTCTTTTAGGGATTAGCTCTACCGCGAATTCGGATGTTCCCTCTGTAATGAACTATCAAGGGCGCTTGACTGACACTAATGACAAGCCATTGAATGGATTGTTCAGTATGAATTTCCGGATATATGATAATGCGGAAGAGGGACAGGAACTTTGGACCGAAACTCAAGAAGTATCAGTAGTAAATGGATTGTTCGGTGTGTTGTTGGGAATCAAGAATCCTCTAGATAGCAGTCTCTTCAGGGATCCAAATCGCTACCTTGGCATACAGATAGGATCTGAACCGGAGATTCGCCCTCGCCGTATGCTTGCTACTGTTGCGTACGCCTTTCGCACACCTGGGGGAGCAGCTGGGGGTATTAATACAGCAAAGGTGACAGAGACTGAAACTCTTTCGCCTGGAGATTCAGCTACGGCCTCAGTGGCTTTCGTAGATAGTGTTCTGGTCTTTAGTTTCGGAATACCTCAAGGGCTAAAAGGAGATGCAGGAATTGCCGGATCGCCAGGTATTAAGGGTGACCCTGGCCCACCAGGAGTTACATCAGCTAGGGTTACTGCGACCAATAATCTTGGGGCTAGTGACTCAGCTACAGTCTCTGTAGATTTGGCCGACAGTATGTTAAGTTTTGCATTCGGCATACCTAAAGGGAACAAGGGTGACCCTGGAGATAAAGGTGACAAAGGTGACCCTGCAGAAATTGCGCCAGGGAGTACGATCAGTGGCAGCTTGGATGGATATATATTGATAGTGCGTAATGATGGGTCCGGAAATGCGTTTTATGGAAGAAGTGAAAATGCCACAGCAATACTTGGACGTTCTTATGCGGATGGAAATAATCCAGGCATCAGAGGCGTTAATGAAGCAGATGGTGTAGCTGGCAGATTTGACAACTCCAGCAGCACTAACTACACTGTCCGAATTGGCAACACTACTTCAACTATGCCTGGTCTGTATGTTGATGGTTATTTTACAGCAACTGGAACGAAAAATGCAGTTGTGGAAACCAAATCTTTTGGTAAGCGCATAACTTATGCCGATGAATCTACCGAAGTCTTTTTCTTTGACAGAGGTCAAGCTCGACTTGTGAATGGCCAGATAACTGTCAATCTGGATCCTATATTCCTAGAGACAGTCACTATTGATGAAGATTATCCAATCTTAGTACAAGTTACTCTTACTGCGGATTGTAATGGTATTTTTGTTTCTGAAACCACCCAAAGTAGCTTTACGGTTAAAGAACTTGTAAAAGGAACTTCGGATGCAACCTTGAACTGGGAGGTAGCAGCTAAGCGAAAAGGATATGAAACCCGAAGACTGGAGTATTCAATAGAAGAGGAGCATCGAGCAGTTCGGAAATGATATCCATAATATCTAAGACAAAGAGAGAAAAAGATGAAAGTGCGACCAATCACCTATGCGTTTTTCATTCTGACCGGCCTGTTTGCCTTCCTTATGTCTACCAGGATGGTCCACGCACAGAATAATTCCTACAAACTCATTCTTGATGTTCTGTCTCAAGCCGGGAGTAATACGGGCAGCTCTGACAATTACAAGATACAAGATTGCGTTGGGCAGCCGTCACCTCCTGGCGGATCTGCCTTTGATCCTAATAATACGGTCATACTATCTTCTGGATTCCAGGTTCAACAAACCAGAAATTCTCAAGGTCGGACTGTGTTTGATGCAGACGTAGCTCACAATAATAATCAAAATCTAGGCTCGCTCAAAAGCATTAAGGCAGAAGATTCCATCAATATTGCTGTGTATGCAGACCATTGCACTCCAGATTACCTTACGAAATATGTCGTAAGACTCGTGTACGATCCAGTAGCAATGAGTTATCAAGATGGTCAACCAAATTTTGGTTCGGAGCCAAATTACTTTGGTGATAATATGAGCTTCTTATCCCAAAAAACAGATACAGGTACGGTTGAAATTTCCGGAGAGGTATTAGCACAAGAGAAATCCCCATCAGATACAAGTGGATTGCTTGGAGTAGTAACATTTGTGGCATCCGATCGATTTCCCAATGCGGACGAGAATAGCTTTTCGGATGTTAGCACCGATATCAAACTTGTCGAGGTGGTTTGGGTAGGTCCATTTCCATTTGAACAAGATGCCATCTCAGAAGAGGAGTCACTAAAACTTGAATCATGTCCAGTGTCTGATTTTAATGGAGATCACTATGTCGATTTTTGGGATTTTCTCGAGTTTGTGGATGCCTACGATTCAGCTTGTGGAGACGCTAACTACGACCAAAGGTACGATATATACCCGGCCAAAAGCACCGGAGACTGCAAGATAGATTTTCAGGACTTTCTCATATTCGCGCCTGAATTCGGTATTCGATGCCTAATACAGAACTAACCTAATGACTAACTCGAGACGACTCGTGATTTTTGCTCAAAATTGACAGGGCCTTAACCTAAACCATTCCCTTCACTCCGGATCTGTTATGAGTTCTCCTATCAAAGATTCACACCAAAAGATGTATAAATACTACCCTCTCTCCTCAAGTAGTGAAACTGACACGTTTATCCCTACTTGTGGTATTTATATTCGTTCTAAATGTACCTAGCTTGGTGGAGGCAATCTCTTATAGAATGAAGTATGATCCTTCTGCCGATTTAAGCGATTCGCCAGGATGGGAAGATCATTCATCATCTAGCTCGTTCATTGTTCAAACCAATGAAGCAAATGCAATACAGCTTGTAGAAGAAGGTGTAAGAACACGTAGTGTTTTGGTATATGAAGATGAAAAGGATCTAGGAATCTTCTATAAGGATGTCGATACCAATAGATTCAAATTTGCAGATTCTGCTCAACAAACACTGAAGTTCAAAGATGATGGATATGCTGCGCCGTATTTATTGAGCTTTCATCCTTCTATCGATTTAAGCGATGTTGCTGGATGGGAGGCTTATACATCGATTAAGGGATTCAGTCTTCAATCCTTGGAAGGAGAAGTTAGCATCTATTCTATAGATGAGTCTACAGGATTACGACAAGACATCGTAAAAACAAAACACATCTTTCTGTTTCAAGATGGATCAAATACGGCCATTTTTTATACTGACTTGAATTCTGGAAAATTGCAATTTGCGGACCCTGAAGAACAAGCATTGATAATCGGGGAGGTTATGGATAAATACGTCTTGAGTTGTAGAGATGATGATGGAGGAAGGAGTTACTACATGAAAGGCTCCACATATGACAAGGGGGGTACGAAACCCTTTATTGATAGATGCTTAAGAGATTATCCTGAGGGAAATCTAAGTGATAAGAGAGTTATGGAGCATTGGTGCGGTGATGATGATAGGCTTAAGGGCGAACCTTATGAGTGTCCCTATGGGTGTAAAGAGGGTGCTTGCATTCAGGAAACAGATAAATGTAGCGATTCAGATGGGGGAAAAGATTATTATGTCAAAGGCTTTACTTACGACGTGAGCGCTGTAAATCCATTCACAGATTCTTGCCAGGAGGATGGCATAACATTAACTGAGCATTGGTGCGGTGATGATGATAGGCTTAAGGGCGAACCTTATGAGTGTCCCTATGGGTGCAAAGATGGTGCTTGTATGGCAGAGCCTATCTGTGAGGGATGTTGCGGTTATAATGATTGCATCCCAATCGGGGTAAGGATTGAAAATGAGTTTTGCGATATTGATAAACAATTCAAGCAGCAGTTCGGTGCGGACATACCTTGTAATAACAGTTATGAATGTAGCAGCAATTTATGTGTAGACGATCAATGCGTAGAACCAGTTTTGTTACAAAGATTTCTTTTGTGGCTTAGGGGAGTATTGGGATAGTTTGGAGACCTATCTGGCCTGGCTTTCAGCAAGTGTAGCAATAATCAAGGTTCTAAATGGTCACACAATCCTGAGCGAATGAGCTACTGATGGCACTGTCAGGTATTACCATAGCCTGGACATTGATTTTTGCGTTTATGATACAAAGGCATTCGAGCGCGGACTCCTTTGTATCACATTTAGTGTTTCCCCAACACCTACCAAAAGGGAGAGTCAATGGGGATTGACCTACCCTACCCACCGGCGGGAGTCCTCCATAGCAGTTCTCCCTAAAGCAAGGAAATGCTACAAGTGAAGGTAGGGCATAATTTCAATGCAGGTGCCATTTGATTGTGAGTATGTGGATCTTGCAAAAAACTCCTCCGTATGTTTCAGGAGTGTATTGATTTAGAAGAAGAGAAGAAAAGGTCTGGAAAGCCCAAGCGTTAACACTAATTCAATAGGATAGAAATTGTTAGATTTGTGAGAGCTATCTCAGAGTTTGTGGAAGTTTGAGAAAAACAGGAGCAGGATAGAATGCTTTAACAATTCCTGTAATGATTTTTCTTGCCTCCGGATTTGTTGGAATGCAGATGACAGAAGAGCAGCCAGCATTAAGAGCGTTCTCTATATTTTGCTTGATGTCAGACTTTCCTGTTTCAACCTGAATGGCTACTTTCTTCCCCTGTTTCTCAACTACGACATCCAGTTTCTTTCCTTCGCCAACAGACACTTCTTCCTCTACTTTATAGCTTTCCTTGAGATAATGTTGAGCTGCTTTTCCTCTCCAATACTGATGCTCAATCCCGCCTTCTCTCCAGCCCCTTCTCGGATTTCTGCCAAGGGATAAAGCTCCTTTCGGAGTTAGCTCCAAAAACAGAATTTTCCTGCCATCAACAATACTCACCTCCTTGATGAATTCTTGTTCAATGAGTTTTCTTTTCCTCTGGTTGCCTTCTCTTGGGTTAGTTTTGAGTCGTTGGTATCGTTGAGTCACGCTTGCAAGTGGAGAACTGACGATGTCTAATAGAAAGGTCCTATCAACAAGAGATAATTTATCTGGAGGTGAAATCGGAGAAATCGGTTTAGAAACAGGCTGAAAACGGTTGTTTGGGGTGAAATCGGCTTCGGCTTTCACAAATGGAATATTGACAAGAAAAGGATTGAGTCCGTCTACTCTGACAATGGCTTGCCCGGTCTTAAGCTTAGAGATGAAGTCCCTTCTGTTCAGGCTCATTGCTTTTGCAAAGTCTTCAATGTCCTTGCCGTTGCCCAGCCTCAAACACACTTTCGTATAAGAGTTTGCTTTGATGGAATTCGTCAGGGCCACTGGCTCCTGGTCGCTCACCAGCAAGGCTTCTCCAAACTCTCTTACTCTGGAAGTTAGAATATCTATCTGAGGAACACCCTCGGCAGGCCTCAGCTCCTTGTTGCGATCGAAGATTCTCTTGGCCTCATCCAAAACCAAGACGTGCCTCAACTTACCTCTCTGGTGTCGAGCCATCCTATACAGGTAAATCCAGGAAAGTATGGTGGTGACGAGGAAGTTCTGGGCCTCAATGCCAAGTCCGTCCAGTTCCAAAATGACATTCTTGCCAAGCAAAGATTCTAGTTGAAAACCTTCTCTACAACCAACTGTCTTGGGTAGCTGAATCCAGAGAGTCCTTAGACGATTCTTGACCACGGACAGGTAGGACGCCTCCCTATAGAAGCCGGAAATTTTGAGAGTATTCAGGAGTGTCAGTAGATCCCTCAAGCTCGGAAGTCCCTCCTTGAATTGCCTCACAACAGAGACCAACTGTTCTAGCAAGAAGCCTCTGGAACCAATCATCAAGGCACTGTCTTGGGATAGGGCATCACTGAAATTCTGGAGCCATTCAATCAGAGGCCCAGGTGGACGGAGGGGATTAAAGGTAAGCTGCTCCCATCTGATAACCTCAACTTCAGGATGTTGCGCAAGTCCTCTGTAGTCTCTTTTGAAGTCAAACACGCAAAATGGGACCTTGTCAATGAGCTGCTTCAGCATATGACGGATGAATGTGGTCTTACCACTTCCGCTCTCGCCACAGACTAAGAGATGTTTCGTAAAATCCTCTCTGCTTAACCCGAACTCTCTCCCCAGTTCCTTGTCATCATACATCACCTGACCCAAGGAAAACTCTCCCTCGCACTGCTCCGGCGTTGGCGGTTGGAGAAGGATGGTTTCTTGAGTTTTGAAATCGTAGTTCAGCTTCAGCAAATCGGCCGGCAAACCGATCACTGGCTTCAAATCTTCGATGAGTTGTCGATTTAGATAAGAACTTGGAAGAAGAGAAACAGCCCTGCCCAAATCCTTATAGGCCAAAGCGTAGTGCCGTATCTGTCCTTTGATATGGATGATGTCTTTGAAAGCTCTCTGCCGCTCCTTCAATTTCTCAATCGCTACCCTCGTCAGGTCACCTTCCCTACCTTTTTCTCCTTGTAGGATTTCGTTATCAATCCTCACAATCGATTCTTCCAGCTTTGAAAGAATGCGACCGTAGAGAATTGTTCTCTGCTGAAGGTCCTGGCCGAGTGACTTCACAATCCCTTTAAGGTCAGACAGCTTCTCAACCTGCGTGGCCTTCACTCTTTGTTCTAGAGATGAAGTAACAGGAACTGCTTTCCTTAGAATCTTTGCATTTGGAATCAGAGTGTAAGAGTTCATCCCTACTTTGGAGCAGATGGGATACTAAGAATTCTATGGCGGGAGGTAATGCAGGAAGGTCACTTCTTCTGGGCTAAGGCCACATCAAATTTCTTCACAGTCTTCATCAGCCATTCCATTTCAGGGCTTTTGAGATGTTCCGCCACAGCCTCTTCCTTCTGCTTCCTAATCTGCTCCTTTACTTTCGTCCTATCCAATGGCCTCTTGCAGGTTACACAAACCTCCTCGGCAAATCCATTCAATGTATCACAGAATTGGCAAGTTCTGTTTTTGGGGGAGTAGGGCTTGTAGTTTGAGTCTTTCAGAAGGTCGCGCCTGGCAAGCTCTGTGTTGAAAGCATCTGATTGACTGGTAAGTATGTAGGTCTTACGCTGCTTGTCAGAGGTCCATCCAGCCTTATGCTGTGTCAATACTGAAGGTTCTCCCTGCTCCGCCGAAATGGTTACACCACTGCGCTTGAAAGTGTAGTTGGTGATGTGCTTTTTCAAGCCAAGAAGCTTGGTCACGCTCCGAATTCTCTTATTCGCAGCTCCAGGCGTGAACTGCTTCCCGTGTTCGTTGAGAAAGAAGTAGGCATCTGTGTCTTTAGAAGGATGGAGATTATACCAGCGGATGAAGTAGGGAAAGGAGTCGATAATCAGGAGACGCCTTGGCCCTTCCTTTCCGTGCTCTCTCACATCTCCAATGGCATAATCATCAAAAATCTGAAAGTTTGAACGTTTGAGATAACAGAGTTCTTGAGGTCTGCCATAACACTCAAAGTGCATTCCCAGGTAACATTGCATCATCGGGTCATTCGTTAGTCCCCTCAAATATGCAACATACTCAGTCCAATAGAGTCTGTCTTTCGTGGTTGTCAGTTTGCTTCGATCTATCTCTGCCTTGAGATGTCGAACCGCATAAGGCGTGATTGTCTCATCTATCCTTCCTCTTTCGTCTAACTCAGGAAACAGCTTCCTCCAGAGCCATTTAATCACTCGGATGAAGAACTTCTTTGACTCAGGGGATTTGTGTGTCTTGTGCATCCCAGCGATAATCACATCCACATCCTCTCGATCCAACAGACTTAGCTCTTTCTCTGCATAGTAAGTAATGACTCTCAGGATTTCAATTAACCTGCATCTCCTGATATAGCTTATATCCTGGGCCTCTACGACGATGAAAAGCCTTCTGAAGTGTTTCAAATTGTCGGGATTCTTACAGTAATATCTTGATGTCCAAGACTCCCTCCTCGGCCTTTGCTCTGGCGGCAAAAGGAAACTCTCCAAGTTCTTTTTGTAGCGCTCATATTTCCCTTGGTTGTTGTAGATGTCGTTTTCTGCCATTTCTTACATAGCACCTCCTTTGATACCAAATGGTTCTGTCCTTTTTAGCAGTAGGGAGGGATTCAGTCCAGGGGCTTATACGCCCAGCTAGGGCGAGTGACTCCTACACGGGTTCCCACCCAGATTGACCCCTACTTGCCAAATACAAAGGTCTGAGACGTGGGGGGGATTTAGAATTCAAAGAGAACGCTCTGGCCGAGCAGATCACACCTAATCCCATTCCCTCTTAACTTATTGAGGATTTGGAATAGGAGCAGAACGCCCTAGCCGGGCACACTTGAAGAATTCTAAATCCCTCACTCCATTCATTCTGTCTACCTGCACTAATCACTCGAAGGATATAAACATTTCTGTAGTAGAGAATATAGATGTGAAATTCCATACTCTCACTTCTTCAAGAGAGTTTCGAGCTCACCTTCAGCTTCCTTGCACAGCTTCTGAACCCGAGCCAGGAGTCTGCTCCGGATAGCAAGAATTTCACTTCTTGCAGATTCAATATCTGGACTGCTCATCCTACCCGACCTTCAGGCTCATACTCTCCGCTGAATCTCCTGCCAAAGACATACTCCCTTCTACTCTCAATCAGATAATCCACCTTAGCGTTCAAGTCCTTCAAGAGCGCGTGGTTTCTCCGTTCCAATGATTTTCTTTCTGTCATAGCTCAAGAGAGAGGTCTTCAGTTTAAGAGTGTTCGTGAAGGAATACGTGAGAATCAGACTGACACCTGTTCTGGTGTGAAGACTCATAAGTTCTGTTGCCCATTTACCTAAAAGAACAAACAATCTCCAAAGCGAAGTTGGATGTTAGGATTTGGTTGGAATGTGAAACCAATTTCACCCGACAAACCCGCCACATAGCCGCAGCGATTAAAAAGCGTTAGCGTCTTATGGGGAGTTCTGGAATCTCGTTTGTGACTGAGCTGAAATTAGGGGGTGGAAGCTATGAGACAAAAAATACTTGATGCGCATCCAGAGCGATTTTCCTGGGTGACATCTTGTCAAGTGAACAAAGGGGTGACGTATCGTTGGACTTTTCCGAATGAGCTAGCCAGAGGCTTATGTCTGGAGCAGGGCAGGATTATGCACAACTACTACGAATACAAAGGCAAGAGACCGACTATCGCGGTCTACCTAAGTGGAGAGCCACGGAAGGTGAGCAGAAAGTGGATCAACGCAACTTCCTGGGCACCGAGTGTGGATATAGCAAGAGGCGTGCATAGGATGAGGATTTTGAAGTCAATCGCTCTTCAGGCCAATCTAAAGAGAAGCCAAGAACTCTACTGCTATCGTGAGCAGGACGAGAATGACGCACCCATTGTTAGGATTTACCTAGATGGGAAACCAAGGGAAAAGGGAGGTGAGAAGAATGAGCGAGAAAAAACTAATTGATATCCATAAAGTTTCAGTGGAGAGATTTCATGACAGGATAAATAGAGTGTGGAGAGCTACCAGAGTTGTGTTTGAGACAAACTATGGGAGTATCGTGCATAGACCATTTACGCAAAGAGAGATTACTCAGGAAATTGGCGGGAAGAAAGTGGTGTTGACAAACAAGCAGAGTGTAAAAGTTGATGAGTTAGACCCAGTGATTCTTGACTTGAGCCACAGAGTTTCGGAAGAAGGGGTATGCAGGATCAAGGCTAACTTTCGGACTTTCAGCAAGAACGGAAAGACCTATCGGTATTTCTCAGTAGATGAAATCAAGCAAATTGGAGAAGGATTGTCTCTAGAGAAGCTTGAAACTCAAAAAGTATTGGGTGAGGAATGAGCTATAGAAAGGGAGAGCAGCTAGAGCTCTTCCCCTCCCCTAGCAGCTCGATCAAAGTTCCAGTCTTCAGAGGAAGGCATTATGAGAGTTTGTATGACTTTAGAGGTTTGGGGGTAAAGGTTGTGCGGGAGCAGGCCTATAAGCCGAGAGTAAGCATCTGCAATCCGTCTGATAGTTTATCTATCCTCAACCATCTCTATAATGGATCAGAGAAGGAATATTTCTACTCTCTGATTCTTAATGCCCGTAATCAACTTATGGGAATAGACTTAGTTTCGGTTGGCTCTTTGAACGCCTCTCTTGTGCATCCAAGAGAAGTTTTCAAACCCGCCATCCTCCTTAGTGCTGCTGCTATTATCTGTAGCCACAATCATCCATCTGGAGATTCTACTCCTAGCCAGGAGGATATTGGGTTAACAAAGAGATTGGAGGAAGCAGGAGAAATTGTTGGGATTAGTTTGCTAGACCATTTGATCTTCTCTCCCCCTAGTAGTTTGTTAAGTTTTAAAGAAACCGGGATGCTTTGATAAGGAACTAGAAATTAAGATTCTCTTTTTACCCAAGTCCTAATCTCTGGATTAAGCTGTCAACCTCCTTAACTTTCTTTGGAAACCACTCTATATCCTTTTCCACAGCCTGTTCAAAACTTCCAACACTAGTACCAGATCTGGCTTGCCTTACATCAATTCTGGCTTTGACTTCTCTCAGCTCCTTCATATCAATATAGCCCCACTCAGAAAAATTGGGATCTAGGCCAGAACACACATAGCCAAAAGCGGTCCTGCCTGTATCATCTAACTCAGCTATATACCACTCCCAAGCTGTGCCTGGCAGGAAGTAGTGTTCGAATATTACTTTCTCTTCAACAGGAATATTCTCAGTGTCATACAGCCTCGGTATTTCCTTCCTCACCATTTTGCATATTTAGCATCTGGGAGCCTTAAATAGTATGGCAGGTATTTGTTTAGGGGGAAAAATACCGCTAAATTGAATTCGCGTATATGTGGTTGAACTACAATCAGTTAGATTTGTTTTATTTGTTATAGTTATAGGCGTTGTTTCTCTTCCCTCATCTCTATAACTAAACCTTTTCCCTCATTCTCCCGCCTCCATTCCATCCTCCTTTTCCCTCCCCCCGAAGGGGGCCCATCCATTCCCCCGCCAGGGGTCCTACTCCCTCCATTCCCATCCATTCTTTCCTATCCTCATCATCTCCCTTCCCACCTTCAACTTTCCTTTTTTACACACCATTAGCACCCCCAAAAACCTGAGCATACCGAAGGCTATCATTCCCCTCATCAAACCCTCCGGCTTCTTCCCTGGGATGAAACGAGTTTCATCCCCCAATGCCCATTAGGGTTAAACCTCTCCCATCATTCTGTATCCAACATCCCTCTATCCAACCTTGGATGCCCTCTTTTTCGAATAGAAAAAAAACAAGGAACTAAGCTATTCGTTCCTTCTCTAACATCTGCCTCGCCAACTCTTCATTCTCCTTCTTCCTTCTACGTGCCTTCAGCACCTCCTGAGCTATCTCCATCGCTTTCGAGTTATCAAACTCAAATCCGTCATCGCTGTCTTCCTCATCTTCTCTATCGAGACGTTCCTTCCATTCTCTAAACTTTTCCATTCCAGACTCCAGCAAGTAATCCTCTTGCTGTGCTGTTAATTCATTCATCTCAACCACCTCCCTGGTTTCTGCCTTTCAAGACCAAGGAGTGGAGTCTTCAATCCATACATTCGCAGAAATCTTCCCTACCGCAACCCAGTTGCCTATCTCCCGTGCTCGCAACGCTGGCATTCTCTTAAGCCTTTACCTCATCTGCCTGAGTAAAGGGACTGGCTTAAGTTGGAATGCAAGCTTGAGCCGGATACTCTATTCAAGGGAAGGGCTTCTGCCAAATCTAAATCAACTTAGAATTCATTACTCTTCCTTTGCCCTGCACACACCACAAGGACAATTCTCTTTTCTCCCTCGATCCAAGTGGTCAAAGTGCAAGTCCATATCTATTTCAATATCCTTGTCAGTTCTTCTTTTCCGCACTTTCCCAACATTTGCCATTAGACTTTCTACCCCTTGACAAACTCCACATTTCCTAAGTCCTGAAATTCCCTATTCCTCAGTCTGTCTTTTACTTTCTGCCCTGGCTCTAGTTTCGGGCATAGACCAAACAGCTTACTCAATCTCTTCCTACGGCTCAATTCTCTTCACCTCTAATCCATCGAAGTCTTTATCATAAGAGTAAATTCCAGAAGCACCTTCCAGAAGAGCAATAGTCAAATGAATCAGATCATTGCCGACCAGTTTTCTTTTCTTTTCAGCTCGTCTGAGCGCTTCAAACAGAACATTCCTGTCAACTGGAATTACCTCCAGCTCGCCAAAGCTCAAGAAATCCTTGATCACTTTCGCAGCGAAGTCTCTTCCTTTCTGTCGTTCAATTCCATACCAAACTTCGCTCAAGACGAGAGCGTCTGTTAAGAAACTTTGCTCACCTTTCTCAATCTTTCTAAGTAAGGATCTTGACCTTTTCGCCTTCTCTCCTTTCCCGACGATCGCTGTTATCAGCACGTCAGCGTCAATGAAGCATTTGTTCATCATATTCCTTCAGAATTCCCTTGACCGATTTCTTAGTCTTGTTCTTGATACCATCCGCTTCTTTGAACAGTTCCGAGAGAGTTCCAGTCTTCACAGGCTTCAGTATCAATGCATCCTTTTTCGCATTTACATCCCACACCAAGAGAGTGCCATCTTCGATTTCCAATTTCTTCCGAAGCTCGGCAGGGATTGAGACCTGCCTTCCCTTTGTCATTTTTGTTAGCATTCTACATTACCCCATTCAGGAATGAAGCATTCGGAGTATATAAACCTTTCGGCTCACTCTTTCTGGTGTGAGATAGAATTCATTAAGGCTGGAGGTTACTTGGAGGGGAAGACATATAACTACTTGTGAAGTTAGAAATACAGATGAATCAAGGAATCAGACTTCAATTCAGGATATGTTCTTCTTGCAAAAGCGAATCAATAGTAGGTGAATTCTGGCAGGAACCGTGTTTAGGATGTTGGAACGAAGAACCTGGCAAAGAGAGGCAGGTTTGCCCTAAGTGTTGTGCAAAAGAAGAGGTTGTAAAGGGGTTAGAATTCTCTTTCTGCAAGGAGCACAAGGATTATCCGAAAGAGAAAGTAAAAAAGTATGCTGAGAGGATTCTCGCAAAGAGAAGAAAAAAAGATGTTGAGAGTTTCTTCCGCTAGCTTCCTTAGTTAGCTACCGAACAAATCCGTCTGCTTCTCTCCCCTTTGACTCAAAAGCTGCTGCTGGACTTCAGGCGTTACTTTCTGGATTGGTTCTGTGTAAGAAGGAGCGAGACTATCTCCTCCCCCAATCCCCACTGCTGATTCCAACCCCTCAATCTTAGGACGGTGAATAGCCCAGGGGACATACATCCACATATTCACCTTGCAGACCTTTAGGACGTTGTAGTCAATGTCCATCCCGTAAAGATTTAGCGAGGAGTTTGAAGCAACCATCAACATCCTGCCAGAGCCAACACAAGGGTCGCACACAGAAGCTGTCTTCATCTCCTCTCTTGCTCCATTCATTGTCATCTTCGCCATCATAACACACACATCCAATGGTGTTGGGAAATAGCCAGTTGAATTCCATTTTCCTTTGCCATAGAGCTCTGCGGCGATTTCTCCAAGGTAATCGTAGGGATGCTTCAGCATCAGACCCATATTAAATGTCTTATACCAATGGGCATTGACATTATCATCAACTTTCTTCGGAAACTCTCTCTGTGCAGAGTCTCCAAATCCATAGAGCAACCAGTCTGTAAATTGGCTGAACGTATCATCTCTACGCTGGTGGTGAACATAGTCCAAACAATCCTGTAGGTTTTTCCTCGTTTCCTTTTCTCCTTGCCCCAACCATTCAATCTGCGGAATCCTCTCCTCCAAGACTTTCCCTTCATCCAGAGTTCTCAGCCAATAGTTCCAGCGTTTGCTGAACATATCGTCCAAAGCCAGGAGATACGGACGTAGCCAGCCGCTCTTGGTTCTATCCAAAATCTGCTCATCACTTGGTTCTTTTGTCTTTGTTGTGATTTCTCATACACCTCTTTACTCCTTTTCGTAGTTCAAGCTTATGAATGTTAATGGGGGTATTGGTATGTTAGTCCAACCTTGATTGGGACTTCACATCATTGAAATACCCATCTTCATACCATCCAGGTCTATATTTCTCGACAATTACGTTGCCCTCCCTTTCCAGCTCTTTCCCTTTAGCAACAATCTCAGCTTTTCTATCCAGCAGTTCTTGTATTGAATTCTCAGAAAAACCAAGAGGACACTGCTCAAGTTTATTGCCATATTTCTCTCGCATTCCAAGTTTAGCTCTGATGGCTTGATTCAAGATGTCTATTTCTTTCTTCACTCCAATGTCTTCGGATGATGTAATGTGACAGCCTAATGAATGAAGTGCATTTCTGATTTCAGTAAACCTTGCAAAGTCTCTTATCTGTTCTTCGCTCGGTAGTGTGTTTTGAATTGCTGTCCATTTTTCTATAACACCATCAATGTCAATGCCCCTTTGCTCAAGACACACTCTTGCTTGGTCTGTTACGAAAAGCCTTATGTTTTCTGCTCTGATTTGAGTAGTGAAGAACATCTCATCATCCTCAAAGTAGCAGTCCTTACATACTGTCTGCTTCTCTCCAAGAATCTCATCTTCGCTCTGGTAGTCTCCACCACATCCCCACATAGCCAATTCCGAAATCGATGTAGATAGAATTCTGGTTGTTCCGCTCAAGGTTGTATTCACTATAGCCTCAATTAACACAGCTCTGAATGGAGTGTTATTTGCCTCGCATTCATCAATGAAATCTGAATAGGCTTTAGTTTGCTCGTCTGTTCCTTTCGAGTCCTTTACTGCTGGTTGTTGCTCTTGCTTCTTTTCCAGTTCTACTTCGGCTGCTTCTCCTCTACTCTGGCTCAGTCCGCGTTGGAATAGTGTCTGTTGCATTTTTCAGTCCACCTCTTCAATTTCATACCTATTGTCTGGATGTAGAGTTTGGAGATGTTCCAGCTCTTCTTCTGCTTCTTTCTTGTTCATTAACACATCCTCTTCTTGCTCAACTTCAATCCAGCACTTTGTTCTGTATTTTTTCATCTTGCCCATCTCAATCACCACCAGATGAAGAGAGAATTCCACCCTCTCCTTCACTCTTTTCTTCCACACTTGCTTTTTTCTGGAACACGGAGAACAGCTTCATATCTTCATCCTTCTTGTTCTTTCCAATGCCGTTGTAGACGACTCTCACTTCAGCTCCTACATCTACTGTCTTCATCAACCTCTCCAAGATTGTTGTTCCAAACACAGTAAATCTCCCAGCCTTGTTTTCTATGAGATAGCTCTCATTCCCAAACTTCCCACCATTAGGAATCTTGGCAACTAACACGCCTTCGAGCTCGTCTCCTTTGTTTTCATACTTCCAAATTTCAGGTTCCATTGAAACCCAATCGTTCTTGTTTGATGTCATTCCACATCACCTCACAGTTTTAGTAGCTCATTTTTCTCAATGAACCCCACTGTTTCAATTCCAATAGAAGGAGACAGAAAAGGAGAATGACTTCAGGAATGGTTTTCTGGCTCTCAAGTGGTTGAGCTTGAGAAACCGCTTTCATCCGAAACCTTAAATGCCTAGCTCCTCTCAGAAGAGTGGCTTTTATGATTTCAGGATGAGATGTTTTCTTCGGAGGAAGTGGCTGCAGGAGGGTGCGGGAACCCGCGGGAGGTCCAGCAGAGAGCCTTAAAGGGTTAGCTGGCTCTGGAGAGTGCCTTTTATGGGTTTCTGCTGTAGTTGGGTAGCTAACTTTGGAAGGGAGAGGAAAAGAGGAGTTTCTCTGTAGAAAAGCTACTGGCTTTCAGGATTGAACTTCAGGAAGACGTTCCCGAGATCATCCGTTCCAAGCTTAAGTGGAGTCAGAAATCCTCTGGACCAAGCAAGCAATATGGCCTGTTCAGCCGCGTCAGAATCAAAGGTTGGGAGAGCATCCACGTCTACTTGAGGATGCTTCATCTTGTTCTCCATAAGGAAATCTCTGAGCTCTCTATACAACACGGTCGTGTCCCACTTGTTCTTGTTCAAGATGGAGCGAAGAAATCGAAGCTTCTCAAAAGCTTCGAGCACTTTAGGGTTCATCTTGATAGTGCTAACCAACCTTCCGGTAGTTTTGGCGAGATGCTCTAACAGCAGTATCTCTGCATTCGATACGGTTCTTTGAACACTAACATCCTTAAAGAAGACTTGCGAGAACCCACCTTCCCACCAGTGAGCTAGATACGGATTTCCAAGGTTCTCAATCTCCAAATGGTCGTTGGTCAACACCCAGGCTACGTCGTCGAGAGAGAGAATCAAGCAGTGCTTAAGGAAGACCAGCCTCATCAATCCAGAACCAAGAGACAAGCCGCAGATTGCTTTTGGTGGCTTCAGAGCATCTTCTGCATCTCGAAGCGTGAGTTTGTCCTGGTCCCAATAGAGATAAGCAGAATATCCAATCTCCCCCATATGATTAGTGTCCCGAGAGGCGTGGAAGATGACTCTGGGGGAATCTCTTTTCATATCCTTAAAGAAGAAAACTCCAGCTCTCCAATCGTTGTTTTTTTGGGGATGCAATCTAAGGGTGAGCACGAAGGGTCTGAGGAGCTCTTCTGCCGGAACTTCTAACGTGTCGCAGCCCGCCCATCCTTTCTGGAATGCTTCTTTGGGAGTCCATTCTCTTGGCAGGTGGGAAATTAGGCGATCCATCTGTTGATTTATTTCAGTCTCGAACAGTTCTAAGGGACCAGAAGGCTTATCCAATCCAGTGCTCTTCAGCCTTTCTCTTAAACCAGTAACCACCTTTGCAAGCCTCCGATTCTTGGCCACAAGCAGCACGATGATTCCAGATGCAAGAATGATGGGGTGATCCCAAGCTACATACTTGAAAGCAGAAAAGAACAGACCTGGAAGGCCTCCAACAATCTCCAACGCACGAAGCCAAGCGCTCTTGTAGGCAATCACTGAAGCGCCAATCACAATTAGACCTATAGAGACGAAAGCCACTGACCTCCTTCTCCAGACGGCGTAAACAACGGAGAATAGCACTCCAATGATGGCGCAATAGGCAGCGATGTCGGCAAGTGTAGAAGTCGGTTCTTGCATAGTCCAGGCTCTTTCAAATTGGAAAATAGTAAAGGCGGCTTCCTCGAACCGAGTCAGTCAACTATGTTGGCTCTAATGCTGTTTAGCAGTTTTGCATAAAGATCGCCAGCATCTCTCCAGGTAATGTGGTTGTATTGCCTGGTGTCGAAATGTGCATCGTTGATTTCATCTTCCTTGCAGAGACGTATCACCTGTAAGCCAAGCGCCATCGCAAATCCAGATTCGAAATACACATTCTATCTATGTCCTGTAAACTCAGCCACCACAAACTTGCTCCTGCGAATCTCAGCGATGATAAGGTCATCAATCTTATTTAGGTGTTCGACCTCGTCGATTCTAACCGGTTGATAGCCCGCTTTCTTAACAGCCTTCTCAATGCCGTTCTCATATATCTCATCCTGGCTCTTGTCAAGCCACATCGCAACAAAGCAATTCCTGCTGGATGGGCGCCTTTCCTCAATTTCTTGAAATCGTTCCCAACCCTTCATTGTCAGCGCATCTCCTGGACCGTATAATTCTGCACCCTCTATATGCTGCAGTAGATATGAGAACTCCTTTGCGTTCTTCGCATAAGCAATTGGATAATGCGTTGCTCCATTTACGGGTATGCTTGAACCAGGATACTCAGATTTTCTACCAAAGTAGAGGGTGAGCTTGTCAACTTTCTGCAAAACAGTCTTGGGGATTTCAAAGGAATTAAGAATCTGATCTCTGTTGTCACTTCTAATTACTGCTGTGCGTCCATTTTCAAAGAGGTCCCTTGCATATCCAGAGAGCTCCGCGAAGAGGTTATTGGGTCTCTTCTTGAAAGACTAAGCAAGGCCACTAAGAATTTCCAACAGCCAAAACTAATTCTAATCGGCGGGTATGCTTTGAGAGGTTTTCTAGATATTTCTAGATATACAAGAGACTGTGACTTTGTTTGCAGGCAAGAGAGTCTTAAGAAAATCAAGAACTTGCTAGGACCTTAGTGATATGGGTGTCAGCAGCAGGTAAATGAGGCGAGTGGTCACACCTTCCTTAACAGGTTCTGCGAAATTCTCCCACAAAATTGCCTGAACAAGGAGGTGTCTCTGCCAACCTTCCTCATCTTCGATTTCATAGCCTGTTTGAGAGCCCTACTCTCATAACTACCTGAGCTACTTCACTGGCGTCTAGACAATCTACAAAAGTCTTGGTCAGTTCTAGTATACGCGTCACATACCACCTACCACCGAAGGGCACGTACGCATTCCTACTCCCCAACAGGAGATGTCTGGATTAAGTCCTCGGTGATTCTTATTCCTGTCTCAACCGAAATGTTGTGTAGTAAACCCAGGATTTCTGGCCTCAATGATTTCACACCGATCAAACAAGACAAAGCCTCGATAGCCCTGAATGGTTGAACTTCCTTCATCGCTCTTGCCACCCCACTTCGAAGTGTGTCAGGGGTGTTTTCATTTCCAAGAAGGCAAACTAGCTTGTCTATTCCCTCACCAGCTCCAATCTGCAAAAGGACCTTGGCGACTTCGACGCAATGCTCACCATAGGCATACTCGTCTTTCTCTTCACAGATTCGAACTAACTCGCTGATCAGGATACTGCTGGCGAAGCCAGGGTCACTCAATTCCAAAGCGAGTGAGGGGCGTCCCTTGATTCGGGCCTCTAGGAAGTCGGGTTCAACATCCTGGTCTTGAAGATGTCCACCCCCCGAATCGATCTTATCAAGAGATTCCAGAGCGTCCATCCGGTAGACCTCCTCGACAGATCCATCAGAGGCTATACCCTGTAGCACAGAAACGACTTCCGGGGTCCCAATAGACTCTATTGAATGGAGTATTACACGCCCCAAGGGCCAAGGTTCCTCAGCATCCCAGATCCTATGACTAAAGAGCTTAACTAGATTGTTGACGGCTTCTTCACAGCCATTCCTGCCAAGAGCGCGAACGGCCGCTCGCTGTATTTCTGGGTCGCTCGTTTCGAGAAGATTCACAAGTAGCCCGCATGCTTCAGGCGCCCGCAATATGGTAATGACATCTGCCTTGAACTCAACATCTGGATTATTCAGCAACTGCAGCAAAGCTTCAAGGGCCCCCGATAGATCGAAAGTAGTGTTCCGCACCGCTTCGCAATACCTGAGTCTCCGCACGATGGTTTCACAGAGGGCTAAGTCGTGAGTCTTGTCATTCAGCAGAGATATCAATGGTTCAAGAGCTTCTGGCGTTCCGATCCACGCAAGAGTCCAAATTGTCTGCGTCCGAACATCTTCATCTTCCAGCAGTCTCTTGAGTAGCTCGACAACTCTATTTGACCTCGTCAAAGCCAATACCGCAATGATCAGACCCTTAAGTTCGGTTTCAAGACCCCACGATATCACTTCAATGGCCTTTTTTGAGCCAATCAATGCCAAAGGGGTCATGGCTCTCAGTCTGGCCTCCCACGGTACGTCTTCATCAAGCAACAGTTCACCGAGAAGTTCGACCGCAATCTCCGATTTGCTGTGGACTAGGGCAAATTCAACGAAGCGCCAAGAGTCGTCTTCCAGATTCTGCCTGAGAAGTCCTACCAGAGCTTCGATCGCATTCCTGGTTCCCAATCTCGCAAGACTGCGTGCGACTGTTCCTTTCAGATCACCACTGCTATCACCCAGCAGTTTGACTAGTGGTTGAACTGCATCATTGCAATGAAGATCTGCTAGTATCTCAACTAGCTCCGTCCTAATTGAGCGAATCCTCCTATGGCTTACGTCCAACAAGGACAATAGCTGCTGGGTGACTGTTCCGCTTCTAGTCGCCAAAAGTGATAACACAATCAGGCTGCGACACTGAGTTCCCTTATCTCGACTTCTGAGCTTCGTAAATAGATCGTCGATGAAGCTCGGACTGGTGTAACTGCCAAGGACCTCTGGGGCCTCCCCCAAGAAATTCGGATCCTCAGCTTGTAAGAACATCTCCCAGACCTCATCCATGACCTGCGTGTATGTGGGATTGTCGTGGCTTAGGGTGGAAGAAGCAAGACACTTTCCGGCAAGGAGAAGGTTTGTTCGGAAAATGTCGTCTTGGACTTCTTCCTTATCTGCTAGTGCTGCAACAAGGGGGGTGACGTCCTTTACCAGTCCCGCATAGAGCAAGAATACTTTCTCCCACTCGGGACCTAATCTCTTCTCTGGGTCGCCGGCTTTTGCGAGTAAGATTTCTAAAGCATTGGCCTGAGAGTTATTCCTTGCTAGATGCAGAGCACAAAAGAAATCTCTAAGCAATGGATGATAGAATTCGAACCGTCTACCATCTGAAGAGAGAGTGATCAAGCCTCCGCTGATGAGTCCTTCTATTACTAGACTCCCGTTGATTTGGCTTGTCCCAACGGCTTTCGGCAAGATCTCTTGGAGAAAGTCCACTGCCCAACCCCTTCTGAACTCCTGTGCTCCAGGGATCGCGGATGTGAATGATTCAAATGCAAGACGAGCTAGCAGTCTTTTCACTAATCTCTTTGGTGCCTTCAACTCTCGTTCTCTGATTTCCCTCTCAATATGCAGATCAACATGTTGGTCATATATATCCGACTCCTTCAGAATTCTGATCTCTTTGCCGTCTTCGGTATTAGCCTTGTAAATCTCAGCTAATAGGACAAGTCGTAGAGGGTTTTTTGCAAAGTCAAGTAACTCCCTCTCCCTCAAAGAATCAGAAAGTAAAGAAGGGACTCCATGGGCTTCCAACAATCTGGGTATGTTGTCTTCAGAATTGAGATTAAGCAGTTCGAAACAGTCGAAACTGGGATGTAGTTTTCGATAATACGAATCGAAGTTAGTCCGGCAACACACGATGAATTGGGCGCGCTCTTTCAGACGCCCCTGTTTGTTAAGGAATGAATTAACAAGGCGAACTACCTCAGGAATCTCATTCGCACTGGGGCGAGGAGACAAATCCAAGTGGTCAAACAGAAAAACGACGTCCGTGCTCTTCGAGTCTAAGGGTGAGAATGCTACGTTGTCTACACCCCTGTAGGATTGTGCACATGCCCAGACGTGACTCTCGAAATGCTCAAGTTCTTCTACGATTCGGATACTAAGATCAACATAGACTGGGATTCGGTTGTTTAGGGCTGAATACCGAGCAATATCATCCAACAAGGTGCTTTTCCCTAATCCGGCTTCACCTATTACAAGAGCACACTTCTTGCGCGACAGCTGCGCGACAGTGATTACCTCGTCATCTTCACTCGAATTAGCCCCTTTATGACCCACGGTGAGGCGTTTCAAGTTCCTGTCTTCATAGTGAATGGCGCTAAGTTTGGCTCGTAGGGACTCCGATAACGTTGCCAACTTCTCTGCGACGGTGTCTCGCCCGGTGTCCTGCCCAGCTCTGAGGGTATTCTCGCCAGTGACCGGCTCGATCCATCCCAATTTGATATCGAGCTCTGAGGGAGTAATCTCCTTGCCTACTAGACTAAGAAGTTCTGCCAAGGCCCTGAGCGTAACTCGTCCGAAATTTCTATAATTTTGGCTGCGGATTTTCTCCAGAGTTGATTTTTTGATTCCCTCGACTTTTTTGCAGGCAGCCAGCAGTTCCCGGCGAGTCTTGAAACCGTGCTCGCACGCAAGCTCATCGAACTCTTCTTTACTCTGGATAGGTTTCATAATCTCTGAGAAGAAGCAAGTTATTCTAAGCCTGGAAGCAATTCTTTGTATCGTTCCCGGGCAATAGAGATATCCTCATAATCGAGAGAGAAGTCGGGTGGGAGGTCATCTAAATATCCTCCGCATCTCCCAAGTTGAAATCCAGTATTGTCACTCGTGGCCCATTCACCACTGTGCAACCGTACATTAACCAAATCGTAACCAAGCTGCCTTGCTTTTTGGTAAATATTGTAGAGCGTGCGATAGTTCTGAACGTGATCACTTGTCCCAATTTCAAAAGGAAGAGGGTGGAATGTAACAGGATCAAATGGCTCTAGTTGGCCAGTATCACGATTGTAAATGGGGACGCTGGGACCAAGTGCTACCCTTTCATCTTGTTCAATGCCAATCCATTCGCCACAAGAATAAGTAGCTTCGCAGTATTCAACCCATTGCTCCTTCCCTCTGCCAACCAAGGCATTTTCGTCCTCAGGTATCCTGTCTTGCCGCTCGAGGTCTATGCCAATGCGTGAATTATTGTCCAACGCATAGGAATACAATCCTTCCAAGAGAAAATTGTCGCCGTCCTGAACAATCGCTTCAAGGGCCCTGTCTACATCAACTTCGTTGTAATCAATCCTCCCTGGCTGTGTCGACTTAATCCCAACCTCAGATAAATACGCATACAGTGCCGACCTTGGTCGTTCGCTTGCGATTGTCTTGCATTATTGCAGCATGCAACAATACTCGACCTATATAAAGGTTTCGGATCTCATAGCGTCGAAAACGGCAGTAGTCCAGAATGTTGGACTCTTTATCCATAATGTTGGACTAACTACTGTAAAAACAATAATGTGCACATGCTCATTAAGAGTCGTATATTTGATCCGTCGGTAGATTCGAGACAGCAGCGGAGAAGTGAAGATATCGGAGTGGGGTAAACAAACCCCAACTCTAGCCAGGGCAAATGCGGAGGATTCGTTTGGCGACGGAATATCCGCAAATGCTCTTAGCCGACCGGAGTCAGGGCTAGAGAATCTAGTCCTTTTCAAGCAGGTAAGTCAAGGAGGGTCTATCGAAGACACAACTTTTCCGCGTTCGGCGAAACCACCCGATCGACGAGGAGAAGGAAGATAACAACGACAGACGACCGAATGAGCCTTCCGGAGATTCTGGACGGCGGAGTTAGCGCCGCCTACATCCTTGAATATGACAAGGCCACAGGCGCAATAAAGTACCATCCCTACGGTTCACCTGAAGCAGAGCGAATCTTAGTAAACCAGTTGCACTGCGGTCAGCAAGCAATCGCAAAGCTGAAGCGCACAAGCGGCACAGATCAAACTGCTTAAGAATAAGGGGTGTTCAGGATGGAATCATCAACGTCAACGCCGGATCTGATTTTCGCGTATTGGACTGAGGCGGAACAGCAGCGCGGTAATCCCGGACCATATACGCGACTTGCATCAATTCGCGAAGAGCTTGCGAACAGAGGCGTTCAGGTTTTCGTCCTCGATTGCCTTCGCGTTCATCTGGAGCAACAAACTCAAGGAGCTGGGACATCTACCAACCTTTATATATAACAGCAAGGTCGTATCGCACACGCGTCACACGCCCGAAATCTTTAGAATCCCACGGGGCTCGGCTCGAAAGTTGAGATAAAACGTTATGGCGTCTAAAAAGAAAGCTGGAAGTAGCCAGAGACACGCAAACCGGGTTCGAACCGAGATCTTTCAGCTTGCGAAGCAACTCCGTCCAGACCATCAATGTTGGATGGAGCTAGGTGAGCTTTTTATGGAGGTAAAGAAGGACAATCTTTGGCGTCTGTTTGGGAACTTCGAAAGCTTCAATTCATATGTTGCAGGAGAGCTATGGTTCGGGAGATCCGCAGCAAGCGACATTATCAGAGGGCGAGAGTTCATCGAACAGCATTTTCCACATCTGATTTCCGTCAGACGGAAAAATCACAGCGCGTTCGTCCCCTCATACAACCAGATCGCAATGCTACGTCGAGTTCAGAAACAGCTTCCTCAGCCAGAGTTCGAAATGCTCAAGGAAGAGCTTTTCAAAAAAAAGATCACTCGTGACACGCTTCGTACAAAGATAAATTCGCTCCTTCCACCAAAGCAAAAAAAGGCAGAATCCCTAGATGCACTAAGAGAAACTGTCTCTGATTTGAGAGCTCGACTCAGAAGGCTAGAGGAAAAGATTGCGACTGTTAAGAAGTTAAAGAAGAAAGTCTCATTTCACCTCCATCCTGATAGAGGTGGAGATACGCAAGTAATGCAGGAAATAAATAACCTCTTTGATATGATTCTCGAATAGAAGGTGCAAGCAAAGTAAGTGGGAGCAGAATTAGGACGGCATACAGCTACTTCCGAAAGCACTGGGGAGATTCTTCTAAAGGATAATGGATTCTTTAAAGGGTGATGTGAAGATGGGAGATAGAATAAGTATATCCTTTAGAAATGGAGATAAAGAAAGCATTGCTTTGTTCATTCACTGGGAGGGTTAGAATTTCCGAGAAAGGCAGAAGAATACGTAGAGGAGTTGAAGCAGCATCTCAAAGAAAGGGCCAGCCAAGGGATTCACGAAACGGTAAAGAAACTCAAAGCTAGGCAAAGCACTACGACTTAGAAAGGCTTCTAGACGTAGCAAACCCCCGAATGTGTCCGTAGCTGAAACGGGTCAGGCCTGACAACCAAGAACCCGTCAAAGCCACTGTGGTGGAGCACACCCGAGGGGTCTCTTAATATGAGACCATCCTCGGTTTAAGGCAAGAGGAGAAAGGGGTTGATGCCTGCGAGCTGACAAACCCAAGGGGCTGGAGGATTTCAGAATAACACGATCTGAGGGAGAGGTTCTCCAGCCCCTTAAAATTCTCCCCAACAACTACACTTTCCACGGAGGCCGAGGATGCCAACGGAGAAACAGAAGGGCATTAACGAGATGGACTTCACGATCGTAGTTAGCGGCACGTGGGACGGCAAGAGAGTTTGGTACGAGGCTAAGGGTGAAGTAGGCGCTATCACAGATGTGTTGAGGCAGGCTCTGGAAGATGCCGTGGTGGAGTTTCACGGCAAAATTCGAAAGGACGCGTTAGAACCTATGACTGAATACACGTTCACGGACAACTCGACTTTCATCCCATAGCAAGCTGGGGATTCAACATACCTAATCGGCCAGGGCACCCCACTTCGAAATGGAGGGGATTGGAAATGAAGACTATCAAGAT
This sequence comes from Candidatus Latescibacterota bacterium, assembly GCA_965248435.1. Taxonomy (GTDB): domain Bacteria; phylum Latescibacterota; class UBA2968; order UBA2968; genus CBDFJH01. The sequence continues at coordinate 1,184,136 of OZ252100.1, read as the reverse complement.
ACCAGACGGGAAAACCTTCCTGCTTCTCCTAGAGAAGGATGCGCTGGATGGCGTAGCTGAGTTTGAAGGCGATGAAGCACAAATGATCGGTCACATCTTTGGAGCAATGGCAGAAAAGGAACTCGGCTGGATGTTTCGCACCGCTGTTCTGATTCACTTCACCAGCTTATACCTCGATGCAGAGTCCGAGCCGGAAGCGGAGGAGATAGATTCCCTTCGATGCAGACTTCGAGACTTTTTCGATGCCAGATTCTCCGATGGGGAGAAATGCCATAAGCTGGTTCTCGAATACTACAGAAGATTCTACATCAACCAAGAAAGGGCGTGACACATTCCGGCCCCAAAATATACCACGCGGTGGTTGGCTCAGGAAGGAGAAATCAAAATGTCGCGCCAATACAATTGTCTCCAGTGCGGAGCAATCGTGGATTGGGTTGATAACAGGAAGTTTTGGGAAGTTCACGGCGAACCAGAGCCCTACTGCAAAGCTGAATTGTGCGAAGAGTGTTACGAGAAAACCAATCCAGGCAGGGGTGCTACTCGCCTCGATCAGTGGAAAATCGACGGGAAGAAAAATGGGTGGCAGGACGAAGACATACAGGACACGATCGATCGAATGAACATGCTTGTAAACACTGGACCAAACAGCAGAGAGTCGTTCGAGATCAGGTCCAGTTTCCCCAAGCGGATGAGAATAAGCTGTAGGCGGTGTGGCGGCTCTGGGAACTACAAAGGTTACGAGTGCCGCACGTGCGACAGCGACGGCTGGGAGTATAGAGAGTATCGGAATTATTAAAAGGAAGGAGATGTGGAAAATGATCTGGCTTAAATGGCTGGGAAGAAACTTCGGAATTAGCAGCGCCTTGTTCATCTTCGCGATGCTCTTCTTCAAGGCCGTAGATTCTGCTCCTGGGAAAGAGGCTGAGGAAATACTGGAGGAGTGGAGAAACATCACCTGGAGCCTTCATCAAATCGGACCGCCACTCATTATGCTCATCACCGCATCACTCCATCTCACTATCACCATTTTGTTAGGTCTCGCCTGTCTTTCGGAAAGCATCCGATACAAAATCAGACAGGAAGTGCTGAATATTCCAAATGCCGAAGACTACATCTTTGTGCTCTGTGTTGTTTCAATAGCAATCTTCGCTGGCTTTGGGGCTTGGTGTTGGTCACAGGGAATCCAGCTAACTCTTTTGCCCGAATAGACAGAAAGGAGTAACCAAATGGTCTTCGCCTTACTCATCACTTTCACAGCCGCTGTCTTCATCAGCATCTTCTATCCCAGGAATGTGAAGAACTGCGTGGAGATCACCTACACGAACTGGGAACTCCTCCTGGAGACACTGCTCCGAGGCCTCAAGCACATCTCAGAGCCTTTCCTCAACTGGACTCGGCAGGACTCCTTACCATCCCCAGCCAACGCACTTCTGGGTTTGCTCGGCTTTTACATCAGCATCAGCGCGGTCAGAGCCATCTTCAATCTAATTAAAGATCAAATCCCCTACTTGTTCTCTACTGAAATATTCGGCCCTGAGATAATCCTCTCAACCGCGATGTTGGGCTTTTTCCTCGCGCTCTCGCTTCATTCTGTTGAAAAACAATACATCAGAGTGATCGCTTGTAGCCTCTATATCGTTCTAACTTCTACCATTATTATGCTCACTTATCACGCCACAAACGAGCAGCTTTCGTTCAGCACATCAGACACGGCCTCGACGCAGGCGATAGCGGCTGCAATGTGGGTAGCTATGATTTCTGGAACAGAGTTTTTCTGTAGCTACGTGAGTCTGCATCTTTTGGGACGTGGCGGTCTTGCCCGCCTCTGGTTGGTTCTCTTCTCACCTCTCTATCTGGTCTACGCACTTGTATGGCTTCTCAAATCAGCGAGAATCGCGCTTCTCTTCAAAAACATAGCAGACCAGTTCATCACAATATGCGCCAAGTTGCCTGAGCTGCCGCGACGATTTAAAACTTACCGCTACGAGAACTGGAAGCGAATCTTAGTGCAGTTGGATATTAAACAAAAGATGGACCAGCTAAAACACACTAGGATAATCGTGGAAACGCAGCGCCAACAGCGAGAATACCTCCAGACACTACACCATCAAGCTGAGGCCAAACTCCTCAAGATCAAACGTTCCCACCAATACAAAACCGTAAATAAAGGACTGGGCGTAATCCAGCGGAAAGTGGTGCGTCAGCTTAGATGGATGAGCGACACACGCAGGGAGATTAAGCGCATCGCCATTGACCTCATTCAGCTCGTGAGAAAGAAGACAAAACAGAAATTCAAAGACAATTCCAACCCTTTCTCAAACGGCAGTTACCAAGGCTTAGTGGACTTGTTCTCAAACAGACCTTCTCACAAGGATGATTAGATGAAATGCCGAATCTTTACCCTTGCGGTCTTAACCGTGCTGACGCCTCGCATAGCACTAGCTCAAACGCACTATGTCATTGTGCGGGATCTCACAGAGTCCTACTCACTTGTTTATCTCAAGCTTGGTGATGAGCTGATGATGCGGGAGCTGCTGCCCCAGCTCTCACCGGGTGACAGGATTACGATTTTGAATCTGGGTTCATTCAGTCTGGACCTGGTGAAGGTCGATAAGATTTGCCCCAGTCCTAACCCAGAACTATGGCAAAAAGACTATGAATCATTTTCCGAGTGGAAGCGTAGCCAACACCTGCTGCTACAGATCTGGGAGCAGACAGAGAAAATTAAAGCCGAGTGTATTGCCTGGCTTGAACAGAACCAAGTGCAGAGAGCCGGAGGCACCACCCAACTTCATACCCTTCTCGCCTTCATATCGGTTCTGATGGCGAACTCAAGCTACGAGCACCAATCTCTATTCCTGTATTCGGATTTGCAGACGACAGGAGATGGCAGGACAACGTTTTTGGCACCTCGTGAGCTAATCACATTTAGCCAGAATCTTGAAGTGAAATTCTTGTTCATTCCTTGGGCAGCTACCAATTGGACTAAGATGAAGAGCTCTTGGAGCCACTTCTGGTCAAGTGTTGCTTCGTTCTCAATGCTCGACCCCATTAGTTCAAAACTGGCGACCGATCTGACAACTCAATCCGGCATTCCGAGAACACTGCCTCCCTTCAAACCAAGTAAGGACTAAAATGGGATTTGAAGTATGGACCGCATTGTCTATGGGTGTAGGGGCTCTGATTGGAGTGGCCATCCATTTGGGAGGGTGGATTTTTCTGGCCTTTGGCGCCATAAGCCTCGTCGCCTTTCTACAATTTCCAATGCAAATTTATCCTGTCTTGGCTCCGTTCCTGTTCAGCTCGCTTACAGTTAAGCAGGCCAATCTCACTGTCATAGCGCTCACAATCTCGATCCTTGGTGTTGCGCTGTTCTTCCTGGGAAAACTCGTGGTCAGAGCCACCGAGAATATACCAGACCAAATTAACCGAGTTCTTGGAGTCCTTCTTGGCGTCGCTATAGGGTACTATGCAGAAAGATTTTTCAGAGGAGCACTTTAATGGATGATGAACTTTTGGCTGAACTTAAGAATGGGATTCTTCAGCAAGACACGGACCGACCCATAGGTGCGAAAAAAACCATCTCACGACCAGTTCGCGTGGGCAGCTCTACCGCTGAATTATTCACGGAGTCTGAGGAGACAGCCATTGTCGATGATGTTCCCGTCACTGTGAATAGCAGAGGCCACTTTTGGCTTGGGTGCGGGTGCGTCAAGACAGACCTTGAAAGTTTCGTGGCGGTGGATAAGTATGGTGCAAGCGTATGCGAGACTCATCTCAAATTCTGTCTGAAGTGTAGATCCCCTGTTGCCTCGCATAACTCCATTCAGATAGGTGAAGAATTCTACTGCAAATCTCATGGCCGCAGAGCCAGGGTTTTGTTAGTGGTTACTTGTCTTGTTTCAGCGGTTCTGAATCTTCTAAAGGCCCTCGTGGGATTGCCAAAGAATGAGCCCCTTAGACCACCCTCTGATTGAACTTTACAACTTGGCGAAGCTGGCGGGCAGAGTAAACCGGTCCGATACCCAGGCCGTGCTGCGTTCATTGAGCTATTCCTGGGACGAAGGTCTGGCATCTCATCTCAGAACCAGTCTTCAGTCATCTTTACCGTTTGAATTCCTTCTGGATTCTCCCTTCACCTACCCTACAAAGGAGCAGCTTGCAGGAGATTGGGAAATTGCGCCGCTGATTCACAGACCGGACTTGATATTCAATCTCAAGAAAAGCTATGCCAACCAGCACATCGGAATATTCGGAGCCACCGGACTGGGTAAAACTCACTTAGCCAAGATCATAGCCCAAGGAGCAGTCCAGGATGATGTCAAAGTCACAGGATTCGACCCCAAAGGCGGAAAGTGGGGAAGGCAATTCATACACATTCACTGGCGAAAATTTCTCTTCAACCCACTTAACCCTCCGCCTAGAGTTAGCTGGGAAGATTACGCCAACTACATAGCAGAAAGCTTCACGGACCGTATGGGTGGACTTGTGGTTTTCAAAACGGGATTTCTCGACAACCTCCGCACTCTTTACAAGAAATGGAATGGAAAGCCTGAGACTTGCCCCACGCTGCCGGAGCTGGTTCAGCAGATAGAATCCTCCCGCCCTAAAACATACAGCAAGGATTTTGGCTACTGGAGCACTCTTCGAAATAGAATTCTACACCTGAATCACGGTTTCCCCAATGCCTCAGTAAGACGAGGCTGTGAAGCCCAGCTCCTCAACAAGAACATTATCATAGATACACGAGGAATGATTGCGGAGTTCGCGAGCTTCCTGACAGAAATTCTGCTTATCTGGCTTTTTGCATACCGACTTTTTAACAAAAAATTGGACAGCCTACAGAATCTCGTCATAGTTGAGGAAGCTCAAGCGGCTGTTTTCAGCAAGAATAAAGAAAAGAAACTCGAATCCGCTCCTGTCATAAGCACACTTGTATCTCAAATCAGAGAAGCGGAGATAGGTTTAGTTGTAGTGTCTCAGAGAGCGAGCGAAGTAGTTAGCGAAGTTTGCTCAGACGCTAGAGTGAAGTTTGCGCTTAATCCTGGGGATGGAACAGAAGGACATTTTCTTGGGGGTGTTATGACTCTCAACGAAAAGCAAATTTCATCTCCAGATACCACCTCCTTGATGTCCTTGGAAACAGGGCAGGCGATTGTCAAGATAACAGGTCCAATACCGGCGTTTCCCATCCAGATACCTGCCCACAACATCGAGGCTGAAGCTAGGAACGAGAACGTCGAGGAGCTGTATGAAGATGTAATCTATATGCAGGAAAAAGTCTCACTCTCAGCTCCTTCAGAAGCACCAAAATCGAGAGAAGGTGAACTGACCGAGAATGAAGCCTATGTGCATACGAAGATTGCTGAGGAAGGTTTTCGACAAGTTGGAATTTATCGAGAGAGATGTAAACCACGAATCTCCTCTGCTCCTACCTTCACCCGAGCCAAGGATGGCCTCAAAGCCAAGGGCCTAATCACGGAAATCGGCTATAAAGCGCCTGGCTCGCCCAAGCTACTCGCTCTAACCCCAAGAGGCGTGAAGCGAGCAGAGGCTTTCGGAGCTGGCTATGATTTAGATATGGGTAGAGGGAAAGTAGAGCACGAAGCAGGTATTAGAGTAATGGAAAGATGGCTAAAGCAGCGCGGAGCAAAAACAAAAAGGCACGATACCCTTACAGGAGCTGAGCGGGATTTAACCGCGGTTCTGGATGGGAAAACTTATTGCCTGGAGTATGTAATCTCACACCTCAGCTTTGAGCAAGTTTCAGCTTATCACGATTTCACCTGGTTTGTCTTTCCAGACCCAGCAGAGAAAACCAAGGTTGAGAAGAAGGCAGCAAAACAACTCGGAGATCGTCTAGCTAAAGTTAAGTTCTTTGCCATAGCAGAATTCTTCAAGAAGAAATTTGATCCTTAAATGGTGGCGTATGAATAAGCTACTCAATGAACTCAAACTAGGAGGGAATATGACTAGCCGCTTCAATCCAGTGATTCAGTATCTCCAGGAAAACGTTGGCAAAGACTTTTGGGGCTCCATTTCCATAAAATTCCAGAGCGGAATTCCAAAGATTATTGAAGAGCATAGGACCAGAAAGCTGGAACCTATAGATAGGAATGAGAGAAAGCCCTAATCTCTAAGCCTTAGCTAACTAAGTTAGACGGTCGTAGGAAAAACCACACCGCTCAGCTTCACTTCTAGAGTAGTGTGGTTTTCTCTTTTCAGTTTGCAGATGGTCCTACACTAATACCCGCACAAACCTTAATCAGGAACAGGCTATGAAAGGTTCTGGAGGAATGGATGAGGACCAGACCTATATGGATGTAGATGGTGTCGCGAGATACATAAAGATCTCTCCGAACACTGTACGCCAATATGTCTCTAAAAAGAGAATTCCTTACATAAAACTGCCTGGCTCAAACCTTACAAGATTTTCACGCGTATTGATAGATGAATGGATGGCAAGTGGGCATCAAAACCCAAAGAAGGATTAGCACAACAAAAATGGCAAGCCTTAGAAAACGAAAGGATCTGGATGGGAAATATACTTTGGATTACACTGATGTGGACAACAGGCGCTACAGAATTGACACTGGGACTGACGACAAGGACGAGGCAGATGAGTGGATGCGATTATTCCGAAAGAGATTCTCCCAGGCGAAAAGAGGTGAGATTGAAAGAGTTGGCAGGCTTTCAATTGATATGCTGCATAAGAGGGCAGAAGCAACAAGGAGGAGGAAAAGGCTATCAGAATTCTTGGATGAGTATCAGCGCAGACAGGATTATGAATTCAATCACTCTGAAAATACAAAGATTGGGACTAGGAATGCCTTCAAGAGCGTAATCAGCAAGATTGGGGACGCTTATTTAGAAGATCTTGTGGAAGATGATGTAAGGCGATGGCGAGAGTCTTTGGATAGGGAAGGAAGGAGTAGGGCAACTCAGGCGATTTACCATAATTCAGTCAATGCAGCTTTGAACAGGGCTGTGAAGTCAGGATACCTACTACATAATCCATTCTTGCTAGTTTCAGTTCCTACGCCAAACCAGATCAAGAGGCAAGACAATGATATGAGCGCTGATGAAGTAAGTAAATTGCTGGAAGAAGTTAGAAAGGCAGGAAATAGGACATTTGAGAATTACGTTCTAGGCGTTTTGTATACTGGCGGAAGGAGGAATGAAATACTCGGGCTAAAATCCGAAGACATAGACCTTGAGCAGATGGCGATGAAGGTCAAAATCACCAAGAGAAAAGATCATCCTGTTATTGTTGACATTCCTATTATTCCGCCGCTTGCCAAGGTATTCCAAAGGATGGATATAAAGCCTGGGGAGTATGTGTTCAAGTCAGAAACTGATTCTTCCAGGCCTTTAAGACCGAATTCTGTCACACAGGCCTTTAGAAGATATCGCAACAAAGCTGAGTTGCCTGAGAAGTATACCCTCCATTCTCTTCGTCACACTTACTCATCATATCTAAGTTCCAAAGGAGCTCCTGCTCAGGCCATAGCAGCCCTGCTAAGCCACACTAGTCCCAGGATGGTAATGGACGTCTATGATCATTCCAATGCGTTAGATATGCGGAAGTTCGCTGAGCTGATGGACATTGGGATAGAGGATATAGAATAGAGCATTGGATGCCCATCACTCGACGGGAGGGCTGAAATGAGCCCTAATAGAGGGGAATATAGGGAAGAATTCTGGCAATTTTTAGACTTAATATACATTAAATCAATACGTTACAAATAAAGTAATGACCAAATGTTCAGTATTTTACTTGACATCGTCATACATAATCAGTAAAATCAACGAGATAACTCGCTCCCCTCTCCCTCAAGGAGAGGGGTTTTTTCGTTAACGGTGCTTGGCATTTGAGTCATAGGAGGTATCGTGAAGGTTCTTGTTTTTAATGTTCAACATGGTTTCTGCTCATTCATCATAAGCCCTAATGGGTATGGTTTGATGATTGACTGCGGAGCAAGAGAAGACTTCTCTCCTGTAAAATATACTCGGCAAATAGGAATCATTACGCCTTACGTGCGTAAAAATGGTCGATGGCCCAGGAAGATTGCGAAATTTGTATTGACCCATCCTCACGCTGACCACCTTAACGATATCGGAGAGCTGGTCAGAAAGAGGGAGCAAGAACCAGGAATAGTGCAGAGATGCAAACACGTTCTGACCAAGATACAACCGCAGCCATCTACAAGCACTCAGAACCCAAGGGAAAGGAAAAGTCTGGAGAATCTAAATAAATACCTCAAATGGCAAGAAAGATATAGCCAAGATGCAGAGGAGCCAAATTGGGGGTTTAAGCTCTTTCATAAAAGCTTAACCAAAAGCCAAGTTGAAGAAGTATCTTCCGAAGACAACGAGTATGTTAACAATACCAGCATTGTCACTGTCATCGAGCACAACGATGTCAAGTTTCTCTTTCCTGGGGATCTTCAAGTCAGTGGATGGGAAAAGCTTCTTGAGGATGAGAGGTTTGTGGAAGCCGCCTCAGGAACCAACTTCTTTATCACATCACATCACGGCCATAAAAACGGATTCACTAAGAAAATTATAGATGTCTTGGGCAAACCGGATCTCTTTGTTATTCCTGCACGAAGTGGAGATGACGATGTTGACAGCAGCTACAGCAAATCAGAATTCTCAAACGGATTTCTGATTGAAGGTGACAACGAGAAATCACATAGTGTATCCACAAAGGATAAGAACACTTCAATCTTCGTAGAGGTCGAAGATGAAGCGATCGTGCAGAGGATTTCAATTCCGCCAAATATACTTTCGTTTCAAAGGGCTACTCGAAAGAAGATTGCTCAAAGAAGAGCGAAGCAGTTAATAAGCATTTAACCTTGGGACATAAACTCTGCAATTAGCTGCTTCGCATAGGCCTCCCCATTTTGAATGAGGATCTTTTTGCGGAAGAAGAGAATAGTTGCATTGAGAATCAGGATTACGCCTGATGGAATGACAAGAATTGGATTATTTATCAGGAAATATCCTACTCCGATGTTCAGCAGACAAAATGTCGTGGAATAAAAAGAACCACCTATGAGATTTCTAAAGAAACCGTACCAGATATTGTGCTTTCCTACAAGCTTCCCATCCCCAACCTTGAGAATTACATGCTTCACTACTTCATCTAATCGTTTTTTCGCTTCTTCAGGTTCCTCTTTTTCTTTATCTGCGTCAAGTAGTTCAAGATTGAAACAAGAAGCAATTCGTTCTCTGTATTTGTCTTTGTAGGATTCAGAAAAGACCCTATTCTCATAGCTCATCAGATATGTTGTTGGAAATCCTTTCGCTTTTGTGAAGTATCGTTCTTCTAAGAACTTTGATGTTGTTCTAATTATCTGTGCATATAAGTAAAGGAAGACAAGGGAGAAGGATAATTCCCCGAGGAATTTAAACTGCAGCACGAACGATACCAGATTAGATAACTCCTTGAGGTCTGATAGAAAGAACCATAAGACAGCAAGCGGCAGAGCTGAAATGATGGCAGGAAAGAAACGCGCATAAATTGTGTATGTGCTAAAGGAAGCCATTAACTTCTCCAAACTTCTGAATTTCAGACCTCTCCGCTCGCCATACATTATATATGGGCATCAAAGCTGACATATCCTCACATAAGATTTCTTGATTTCGGGGATTTTGTCACGAGATCGTCACTTTTTCTGATAAAAAGAAGAGAGGCCTATCTCACTAGAAAGATAAGCCTTTGTTTTTAATGGTGGAGCTGAGGGGGATCGAACCCCTGACCTCATGAATGCCATTCATGCGCTCTCCCATCTGAGCTACAGCCCCACCGATCGGCCACAAGAGTAACCAGAACACATGTTTGTGTCAAGGCAAAACTCGGCACACAATTGTCATGCCTGGCCCGTACGGCACCCCCAGCGGACGTCCTGTTTCCAAGTTTGTACGCATTTGTGCCTTAGTGCATTGGATCGTTCGCGGCGCATCCCAGCGCCGCGAACAATGACAATTGTGTGCCCTTTTACTGCTAGTAAAACGATCGACCTTCGTGGTGAGCCCGTTAGGCTTCGCCGATCAGGTCCGCAAAGGCGTCCTCCTCCAGAATTTCAATCCCTAGATTTTCCGCCTTGTCTTTCTTGGAGCCCGGACCCTCTCCGACGACCACGAGGTCCGTTTTCTTGCTCACGGTGGACGTCGGCTTTCCGCCGAGCGTCCGGATGAGGTCCTGCGCCTGCTGACGCCCCCAGCGTCTCATCGTCCCCGTGACGACGACGGTCTTTCCTTCGAGTGGTTTCGGACCTTCTTCCTGACCTTCGCTCGACTCGAGCGTCACGCCTGCACTGCGAAGTTTTTTGATGACCTCCCAGTTCTGCTCGCTGTTCAGAAACTCATGCACGCTTTGCGCGATACTCGGTCCGATTTCGTGTAAGGACTCGAGCTCGATCGTGCTGGCATGTTTCAGCCGGTCGACCGAGCCGAAGCCGTCGGCGAGTGCCCGCGCGACGGTGGCGCCGACGTGGCGGATGCCGAGGGCGAACAGGACACGATGAAACGGCCGGGTCTTGCTGTCCCAGAGGGCATCGATCAGGTTCTGGGCCGATTTCTCGGCCATGCGCTCGAGTTCGGCGACGGTCTCCACGTCCAGGCGATACAGGTCGCCGACGTCCTCGATCAGCTCCTGTTCGACGAGCTGATTCACGAGGGCCGTTCCGAGCCCTTCGATGTCCATCGCGATGCGGGACGCGAAGTGGCGGATGTTGGCCTTGACCTGCGCGGGGCATCGGACGTTGACGCACCGGATGGCGACTTCGACGTCGTCCTTCAGAAGGGGCGTCTTGCAGACCGGACATTTCTTCGGGAAGCGAAAGCGCCTGCTTTTGGGCCGCCGCTTTTCGAGGACGACGCTGACGACCTTCGGGATGACGTCACCGCCCTTTTCGAGGGTGACGGTGTCACCCTCGCGGATGTCCTTGCGCCGAAGCTCCTCGTGATTGTGGAGCGTGGCACGGCTCACGGTCGTGCCGGCCAGAAAGACAGGCTCCAGCTCCGCGACGGGCGTGACCGTGCCGGTCCGGCCGACCTGGAGGCGGATCTGCTTCAGCGTCGTGACGGCCTGGCTTGCCGGAAACTTGTAGGCAATCGCCCAGCGCGGGTTTTTTGCGGTCGCGCCGAGCCGCCCCTGTTGAGACAGGTCGTCCAGCTTGACGACGATGCCGTCGATTTCGTACTGCAGGTCCTCTCGCTTCTGTTCCCAGTCCTTCCAGTAGCCCACGACCTCTTCGATGCTGCCGCATCGTTTCCACTCAGTGCCGACCGGAAGGCCTAACGACGTCAGGCGCTCGAGGGCTTCGGCGTGCGATCGGAGGTCGAGCTCTGGGGCCAGGAGCGCGTAGGCGCTGAAGCTGAGGCTGCGGTCCGCGGCGAGTCTCTGATCCTGGAGCTTGAGGGACCCGGCCGCGGCGTTGCGCGGGTTCGCGAACGGAGGTTCTTCCGCCTTTTCCCGCTCACGGTTCATCGCCTCGAACGAACTTTTGGGCAGGTAGACTTCCCCGCGGATCTCGCAGGATCCGATCAGTTCTCTGAGACGCAGGGGGATGGGCCGGATCGTGCGCACGTTCGGCGTAATCTCTTCGCCTTGGATCCCGTCTCCCCGTGTCACGCCCTGGACGAGCAGGCCGTTTTCGTACTTCAGACTCAGGGCGACACCGTCGATCTTGAGCTCGGCGACATAGCTAAGAGTTTCGTTCGGAATCTCTCGGCGGACTCGGGCCTCGAACTCTCGGAATTCCTCCTCCGAGTAGGTGTTCTCGAGGCTGAGCATGGGAACGTCGTGAACGATGGTAGGGAAGGTCTTGGTGAGGTCGGATCCGACACGCTGTGCCGGGGATTCGGCGCGGATGAATTCGGGGTGCTGTTCTTCGAGGTCGATCAGCTCGCGGAGAAGTTGATCGTAGTCCTGATCCGAAATGGTGGGTGCGTTCAGGACGTGGTATCGATAGCTGTGCTCGTTGAGTTCGCCGACGAGGGCGTCGATGCGGGCTTCTGCGCTGCCGGCCATGGCGTCTTACTTTTCGCTTCCTCGCCGAATGTTAAGGTTCCAGGCTCTAATTTTGAAACTCGCCATCTTGGCAGCCGTCTTGGATCTCACGTGACGCATCGATCAATGCCATCAGGGCCGCGGTGTGCGACTTACCTTGCAAGGAGTGAATTTTCTCCTCCCAGCGGTTTGGTTCCTCAGTGATCGTGAGCGCGTGGTGAGGATTTGGCCCTCCTGCCGTGATCGTTTGTTCCGCTGAGGGTAAGGTGCCGCGGCCCGAGCCTCCGCGGCGTTTGAGCGGCGCCTTTCTTTTGTCCAACTTTTCTTGGGCGAACAAGAAAAGTTGGCTGCCGGAGGCATGGTTTTTTGTGCTCGCAATATGACCCACCCCGCCCCTCCGGGGCACGCCGGAAAGCATCTGGTGCGAATACTAAAGTGCCCTCCTTCGGCGATCTAGGGGTGGGTCTGATTGGGCAGAAACCCTATTGTGACCCACCTCGACCCAGGAGGGGTCGGTCGGTGCGCTCGTCGAAGGCAGGGGGTTGTGAGGTGGGGGAATAGCTTTAAGGATCCAAGAAACACGAGTGTCTTTTACTCGGAATCCGCCTGAGTGGAGGAAATTCCCAGCATCTGTTTGACCGGGCAGAGCAGATCTTCTGCAATCACGGGCTTCGAGAGGAAATGTTCGATGTTGAATCCTCTGAGGTTTTCCTCCACTGCGGACGAGAGATAGGCGGAGACGACGATCACGGGCGTGTCCTTGTTCGGGCCCTCCTGCACGGAGAGCGATTCCATCAGGCTGACGCCGTCCAGTGAGGGCATGTTGAGGTCGAGCGTGATCACATCGTAGGGCGTGGCCAGCAGCTCATCGAGCGCAGCCTGTCCGTCGCCGATCAGACGGACTTCCAGACCGGCCAATTCGAGGAGCTCGCCCAGGGAGTCTCTGACCGGTTTTTGATCTTCGATAACAAGCGCGCGTTTCACGGCGTATCTCGTATTTCGTATCTCGTGGTGGGGAAGCTAGCGCGGCACGTTGCTTTGGGGTGCCGCAGGCTGAAGCCTGCGACTACAGCAAGATTCGACTCAAATGAAGAAATCGTCCCCGTGAGTCGGCGAAAACCAATTTAAACGTGCAGCAGGATTGTCAAGCGCCTTGCGGATTTGCGTTGGCGGAGGAGCTATAGAACCCGAAAAACGGACTGAACTTCAGGTCTGAGGAGGAGTTGAGGGATTCGGACTGGGTGGGGGAGGCTGGTAACCCACGTTCTGAGGAGGAGCAGGTTGGTCATCGATCGGCTTGTGGAGTTCCTCTTTGAGGAGCTTGCCGGGTCTGAAATGGGTCTTTCGGCGAGCAGGAACGTAGATGATCTGCCCGGTTCGAGGGTTTCTGGCGGCCAGCTTGGGACGCGTCTCCTTGACCTGAAAGACACCGAACCCGCGAATTTCGATTCGGCGGCCGTCGATCAGGCTCTCGCGCATCGCCTCGAACACGACATCGACCATTTTAGAGGCCAGATTCTTCTTGCATCCGGTCTCTTGACTGATCTTCAGGGCCAAGTCTTTCTTGGTCGTCGTCGCCAAAACATACCCCCTTACACAGGAACGGAGCCGGGAACGATGCGCTTAAATTAACATAATCAATGGGTTGTGTCAAGCGAAAATCTGGGGGTTGTGTTAAGTGAAATTCTGAAGATATCAGGGCATCGCTGTGGGACCGGTCCCCGCCCTGAGTCTGCCTGCACTGAGCGATCGCAGGGAGTGGAATGTGTTGAAGGGTCCAGACCGGGTACGGCTCTCGCATCCCTGAATAGAGCCGGAATGTAAGGCCGGTGTATTCTGAAAAGGCAGGTCGACACCATCAATCATGGGCTCAAGTCCTTCCCCGACCGGAGTCCCACAGCTAAGGGTGCAGAACTACACACTACCTAGAAATATGGCACTCAACCCGATGACCATTCCGACCTTCAAGAGCCGATTCAGCCTGGAGAGGGCGCCCGGGTCGGGGTCCCTCCAGAGGGCGACGACGATGTAGGCCAAAAGGGCGTCGAGGAGCAGGACACCGGCCAGATAGCGGAGGCCGTAGAGACCGAATAGGAATGGGAGTGGCGTGGCGAGGAGAACGAGTAAGTAGGTGGAAGTAATAAGGATCTGGCTTCGCCTGACGCCCCATTTGAGGGGAAGGGTTCCGCCGGCGCGGAGATGGTCCCCCTTCACGTCTTCCAAATCCTTGAGGATCTCCCGGCCCGTGTGATACAGGCCGGCAAAGGCGGCAGGCACGGCGGATGCAATCAGGGATTCGACAGCTGCCCCGCCGTAGAGGAAGGTCAGTCCCCCGAGTCCGCCGATGAGCAGGTTTCCGGCAAGAGGAACGCCCTTGAGCCATCGGTTGTAGAGGAGGAGCCCGAGCACAGCGGCCAGAACGATGCCCCGGCAGGTCGCCGGGAGTATGAGTGCCAGGCCGATCCCCAGCCCGGTCAGACCGAAAGCGATGGTCCTCGCGAGCCAGATGGGCAGCCGTACGGATGGGAGGGGACGTCCCGGCTTATTCAGACGGTCTGTCGCGATGTCCCACAGGTCGTTGAAGGCGTAGCCACCTGCAGCGACCAGACCGGCCGAAAGCGCGGCAAGAAGGAGCGGTGGAGGGAGGGAATGGACGCCGAGCCAGCCTCCGAGCAGCACGGACCCGAAGACCAGGGTGCAGTTGTGCGGGCGCGTGATTTCAAGCGCGGCAAACAAGACGTCGGTGAGTCTGCGCGGGGTCGATGCCTTGCCGGCATCATGCGTCATTGGATTCAGAGAAGACATCACCGGCATCCCGAATCGTGTAGTGATATCCCTGCTCGGTGAGGAAGGTCTGCCGCTTTCGCGCGAATTCCTGCTCTCGGCTGTCACGGGTGACGAGGGTATAAAAATGCGCCGGGCCGCCGTCGCGTTTCGGACGCAGGATCCTGCCCAGCCGCTGTGCCTCCTCCTGGCGGGAGCCGAAGGTGCCCGAGAGCTGGATGGCCACGTTCGCATCCGGGAGATCGACTGCGAAATTGGCGACCTTGGAGACGACGAGGACGCCGATTTCCCCTTGCCGAAACTTCTTATAGAGCTCGCCGCGTTCTGACGCCGGCGTCTTCCCCTGGATGATCGGGGCCTTGATCTGCTCCACCAGGCTCTCCAGCTGGTCCAGATACTGTCCGATCACGAGAACCTGGTCCCCTTTGTGCTTCTCCAACAGCTTTTTGACGAGTGCGTCCTTTTCCGGATTTTCCGACGCGATCCTGAACTTTGCCCGGCCGCCTGCAACGGCATATTCGAGCCGGAGGTCCTGAGAGAGGGGGATCCGGATCTCGCAGCATTGGGCCACGGCGATCCAGCCCTGCTTCTCGAGCACACGCCAGGGTACATCGTAGCACTTCGGGCCGATGAGGCTGAAGACATCCGTTTCAAGGCCGTCTTCCCTCACCAGGGTTGCGGTGAGGCCCAACCGCCTGCGGGCTTGCAGTTCGGCCGTGAACCGGAAGACCGGTGCGGGCAGGAGATGCACCTCGTCATACACGATGAGTCCCCAGTTCCCCTGGTTGAAAATCCCGAAATGCGGGAAGCCCTCAGTCTTCTTCTTGCGGTAGGTCAGGATATGATAGGTGGCCGTCGTAATGGGACGAATCTCTTTCTTCGCTCCGGAATATTCTCCTATCTGGTCCTCGGTGAGATCTGTCTTGTCGAGAAGTTCGTCCTTCCACTGACGTGACGCGGTGATGTTGGTCGTCAAGATCAAGGTCTGACACTGCAGACGCTCGATCGCCGCGATCCCGACGACCGTCTTGCCGGCTCCGCACGGGAGGACGACGATTCCGCTCCCGCCTTCGGGTCCGCCTCCAGCATAGAAGATGTCCGCGGCCTCCCTCTGGTACTCCCTCAGTTGAAAGGCATCTCCTGTTTGCAAGGTGGTCGCGCACTGGAGCTTCAGTTTCGCTCCGGGCAGGTATCCCGCAAGGTCCTTTACCGGAAACCCGATGCGCGTGAGGACCTGCTTGAGATGACCGCGGTAGAGGGGATCGATCTTCACCCGCGTGTCGTCGACCCGGTCTCCGAGATAGGGTTCGACCCTCTTGTGCGCCCGGATCTCCGTCATCAAGAGGGGGTCGTCCACGGAGAGGACCAGGGCCTCGCCGGATCGATCGATCTGAATCCGGCCGTAGCGGCTGATGAGTTCAGGGATTTCAACGACGACGTTCTGCGGGAGTTCGTATTTGCCGTATTCGTTCAGGACGTCCAGGACGTCATCGGAAGAAAGGCCTGCAGACGCCGCGTTCCAGAGCGAGAGCGGGTTGATCCGGTAAGTGTGTACGTGTTCGGGGCTTTTTTCCAGTTCCGCGAACCGGACGAGGCGATCTCTCGCCTCTTCGTAACGGGGGCTCGCGACCTCGACCAGGACGGTCAGGTCGCTTTGGACGATGAGGGGGTTATCTTGGGTGGTTACCATTCGTCGTCAGGTAGGTGAGTCCGTGGATCGTGGATTGGAAAAAGAAGGCAGGCGACAGATGACGAGATGAATAGGCTGATCTAAGCGGTCCGCGGTCCGTCGTCCGTGGTCGTGCAATTCAACGGGTTGGATTTATGGATGAAACGCCCCGCGAGACTACTCAGGCAGCACGAAGGTCGTGCACCTCGGACTCTCCCTCATAACGGGCGATCACAGCCGCGCCGACGGCGTCTCCCCAGACGTTCACGGTCGTGCGGCACCGGTCCAGGAACCAGTCGATCATGAGGAGGAGCGAGATGCCCTCGATGGGGAGGTCGACCGCGCGCAAGACGATGACCATCGTGACCAGGCCCGCTTCTGGAATCCCGGCCGCCCCGATGGCGGCGAGGGTGGCGGTGAGAAATATGATCAGCTGTTCGACCGGTCCGAGCGTGATGCCGTAGACCTGAGCGATGAAGATTGCGGCCACGGCTTCGTAGAGCGCCGTCCCGTCCATGTTGATCGTTGCACCGAGCGGCAGTACGAAGCTGGCCGTACGGTTCGAGATCCCGTTCCTTTCCTGGACGCACTCGATCGTGAGGGGGAGCGTGGCGGAGCTGGAGGCGGTAGAGAAGGCCGTGGACAGGGCGGTGAGAAGATTGCGGCCGTATTCCAGGACATTCCTGCGGGCAACGATCAGGAGGACGAGCGGGAGGATCACGAGTCCGTGGCCGAGCAGTCCCAGGATCACGGTGGTGGCATACCAGCCCAGCTTCACGAGTTCAGGATAGAACCCCGCCCACCCGCCGCTCGCACCCATCCGGGCTGCGATGAGACCGAAAATGCCGACCGGGGCAAAGGTAATGACGATGTGGACCACTTTCATAATCGCCTCGTTGATCGATGTGATCACCTGGATCAACGGGTCGGCGCGTTCGCCGAGCGTGGTGAGGACCCCCCCGAAGAGCAGGGAAAAGACGATTAGCGGGAGCACGTCGGTCTCGACCATGGCCTTGAAGACGTTCGTGGGCACCATGCCGACGAGGACATCGGTGAGCACATCGATGATGGATCGGTCCTTCCCTTTCACGCGCTGGGCAACCGCCAGATCGATGCTCAGTCCCGTTCCCGATGCGTCGGGACGCACACGCTGTCCCGTGTCGATGTCGAGCCATTCCGAGACGGTAAGCTGGGTTCGAGTTCGCGTCGCTCCCGGATCGATGATCCCCGAAACGCCCTGGTCCTTCAGGACCACCCGGTATCTGCCGTCATAACCTGCATCTCCGAGCCCTTCACCCCGCAGGGAGACGGTCTGATCGTGAACCGCATACGGCTCCGATGTGAGATTTTCACCGTGATGGAGACCGACCCCGGGGCGGATGATGTTGACCAACAGAAGACCCAAAAGGACCGACATTCCCGTCGTGGCCATGTAGTAGATGACGGTCCGCCGGCCGATGCCGCCGATCCGACGGATGTCACCTAGATTGGTCACCCCGACGATCATGGAGGCCACGACCAGCGGGACGACGACCATTTTCAATGCGTTGAGGAAGATTTCACCGAGGAACTTGGTGTGGAGCGCCTGCTGGGGGAACAGGCCGCCGAACAGCCCCCCGAGGAGGATGGCGAGCAGGATGAGGAAAAGAAGGTTGTTTTGTGAAGGAGTCCGCATTTATTGCCTTAGGCGGGCTAATAGCTATCGAGATGGACTCGATTCCTGGGCGATGTCGAGCTGAAGTATAAGTGAATAAAAGAGATTTGTCAAGTGGGTTCACCCGAATGCGGCCCCGAAGGAATAAGGAATTGACTTTGTCAGTGAATTAGTCTAAATTAATGCACCTGATAAGGTTACGGCATATTTTGCCGTTTTTTAGGGGGCAACCCGCTGCGGATGGGCTGCTCTGCAAGGCCGGACGGCGCAAGCGCCTTGTTCCGGCATGTCGGTGGTGCTGTATAGCGGATGGGAGGACAGAATGGAATCTCAATTTGTCTCGTGCCTCAGGTGCTCGACAGGGACCCTGCTCCCGCTTTCCGACTACGGTCGGGAGGGGTCTTCGATCCGGTACAAGGCCTGGGTCTGCAGTAATCCGGAGTGTGGATTCAACCTCCGAATCGACAACGGCGAAATCAGTATGGGGAGAAACATCGCCGAATCCTACAAATAGCGCTCCCAGCGAGCGCTGCGGATGGATGCCATTGCACGATTTGGTCGGGCGCCATCTGAGAAATCCCGGCACAGAAGCTGCAGCTCGGTTCGGTTTCGACCGAGATGCAGCTTTTGGCTTTCCTTCCGGCGCTTTTTCGGGCAGGAACCGGTCATTTCACCGCCTGATAATTTGATGAAAGCCCGCGCGCCCTCCTGACGCTCCTGCTTGGTCGAAGGATCAGATTCTCCTCTCGCCTATTTTCGCCTTCCTTCCTATAATTTGAACATTATCGAAGGGATATGCCGCCGGGACCTGTGGAGGGGAGCGTCCTTTGGCCGGGTGGAGCAGGTCCAGGTATGAAACAGCAAGGGAAAATTACGAACGGTTGGGCGTGGGAAAAGCCCGTGCTCGGGATCGAGACGTCGTGTGATGAAACGGCTGCTTCTGTGGTGGCCGGTGGGCGGATTGTCTCGAACGTGGTCTTCTCTCAGACAGATCACAGCCGGTTTGGTGGGGTGGTGCCGGAACTCGCCTCGCGCAATCACATCCGCAAAGTCATTCCGACGATCTTGAGTGCGGTTGAAGCTGCGGACCTCTCGCTGGAGAAGCTTGGCGGGGTTGCTGTCACCCAGGGGCCCGGTCTGGCGGGCTGCCTCCTTGTAGGCATTTCTGTCGCAAAAGGGATCGCGCTGGGATCGGGGCTTCCCCTGATCGGGGTCCATCACATCGAGGGCCATTTGATCGCCGGCGTCCTCGAGCACCCCGACCTGGACCCCCCGTTCCTTGCACTCGTGGCCTCCGGAGGTCACACCGAACTCATCCACGTGACGGCGTGGGGGACATACGGCGTTCTGGGGAGGACGCGAGACGACGCCGCAGGCGAGGCGTTCGACAAGGTTGCGAAGCTGCTCGGGCTGTTGGAAGAAGGGAAGGTAACGATGGGGGGACCTCCGATCTCGGCTATGGCCGAGTCTGGAGACCCCGAGGCGTTCGATTTCCCGAGAGGGCTTCGCGATGCGGATGGGTTCGACTTCAGCTTCAGCGGACTGAAGACGGCCGTCTTGTATCATCTGCGAGATCGCTCGGATACACAGAACAGTAAAGAGCGCGCGGACGTAGCGGCAAGTTTTCAGGCTGCAGTGATCGATGTGCTCGTCCACAAAACGCTGAAGGCCGCGAGGCATCTCGGTGTGGCGCGCGTGCTTATGACCGGAGGTGTCGCGGCGAATACCTCGCTGCGAGCGAAGATGAAGAGCGGCGCGCCCGATCGGGATTTTCGAGTCTATGCGCCTTCTCCTCATCTGTGCACGGACAACGCCGCCATGATCGCTGCGGCGGGGGCGTTTCGTCTGGCCCGTGGAGAGCGTTCCGGATTGGGGCTGGATGTCATGCCCAGGCTGTCGCTGCCCGGGGGTGGATCGGACGAGATCGAGCAGGCGCAGAATGCACTTTGATTTTGATGTGGACGTGAAGAACGGGATCCTGCTGGGATTTCTGCTCCTGGCGGGCGGCTTCCTCGCGGTGCAGGCCTATTGGCCGTCCCTCAAAAGCAACGGGTTTGCTCGGTGGGCGGTATCCTTACGCTGTCTGGTCTGCCTGCTCCTTGTGCTCTTGCTTATGGAACCGATCCTGGCCTTCACGATGCACAGGCATCGGAGGCCGCTCGTGGCCCTGATGGTGGATAAGAGTCAGAGCATGCGGCTGGAGGAAGATGGGCGGCGGCGCCTGGATGTCGTGCTCGAATTGTTGAGAGGAGATGCATTACGAGAATTAGGGACGGCAGCGAGGCTGGAGCGGGTGGGGTTCTCGGAGGAGATCGTATCGTTTTCGGAGGGAAAGATCGATTCCCTTTTCTGGGATGGCCGTGCGACGGACATCGCGGGGGCGCTGGATCGGGTCCGCGAAAAGGTGGATGAAAAGGGTGCGGTCGCCGCGGTGCTGATTTCGGATGGAGCTCACAACCTGGGAGGACAGCCCGAACGAGCTGCCCTGAATTTGGGTATCCCGATCATCACCGTGGGTGTGGGTGACCCCAGGCCGCCCAAGGATCTGGCCCTTACCTCCGGCGTGATCGATCCACTCGGATATGTCGGGAGCGAAGTTTCGGTTCAGATCGGGATCCGCGCAAACGGATACGACGGAGATCGAGGCCTCGTTGTGGTCGAAGAGGAAGGGCGACGGGTTGCGGCCGAGCCGGTGGCCCTTACTGATGGAGATCAGCTACTGAACCTGAAACTGCAGCCTGACCACGCGGGCAGGCACGTCTACACGGTTTCTGTCGATGTTCTTCCCGGAGAACGTTCCGAAGCAAACAATGTCCTGGTCCTCACGACCGAGGTGCTCGAAAGCCGAATCAAGGTCCTCCTGGCCGGGGGAAGTCCGAGTGCCGACTTCGCATACCTTCGCCGTTTGCTCGAGGCCGACCCCAATCTTGAACTGGACGCGATCGTCTCGACCCGGTCTGGAGAACGGAAGCAGGATCTGGGAAAGGTCCTGAGAGGTGTCGAGGATCGGGATCTGATCGTCCTGTTCGACCTTCCGGTCGCAGCCCTGGCCGGGGCCGCTGAGCGGAAGCTTGCCGAGTTCGTGCGCGACGGAGGAGGTCTGCTGTTCGTGGGCGGCCTGTTCTTCCCAAAGCGGGCGGATGCCCTGCCGGCTTTGACCGAGGTGCTGCCGCTGAAGTTTTCGAACGGCGCGGATGCCCACGCGGCCGGAGATTTCAGCGTTGAGGTGGCAGAGACCGGAAAGCGTCATCCGATTATGCGGATCTCCGCCCAGCCTTTGGACATTCAGGCAGAATGGTCGGATCTGCCTCCATTGCTTGCCTTCAATCCGAATGGTGGAGCGAGGCCCGACGCGACGGTGCTTCTTCAGCATCCGGTCGCGCGGGTGGGTGGGAGCAAGATGCCCCTCGTCGCGGTTACGCGGGCGGGCGCAGGCAAGTCGATGATGGTCAGCATTCGTAGTTTTTGGCGATTCGGGCTGATGATGTGGGGGGTCGGACAAGGCGATCGGGTCTCGCGGCAGTTTTGGGGAAACGCGATCCGATGGCTGACGACCCGGGAAGATATGGAACGTGTGCGCGCAACGACCGACAGACAGATCTACCGGGGGGGTGAACCGATCACGTTCTACGCCAGGGTGCTCAATGCGCTGGATCTCCCGGAAGATGGAGCAACGGTTCGGGTCTCGGTCATCGAAGAGGGTGATGCCGGAGAGGTCCTGCTGCAGGGACTGGGTGAGGGAAGGTATCGAGGCAAGTTCAGCGGTCTGTCTCAGGGGGACCACGCCTTTCGGGTTCGCGCGGAGAAGGGCGGCGTGAGCCTTGGCGAGGGGACGGGCCGTTTTGCGGTCGGGCATTACAGCCTTGAATACGAAGATACACGCATGAACGCCCAACTGCTCGAGGAGATTTCGGAACTGACGGGGGGTCAATTCGTCACTCCAGAAGGACTGCCCGAAGCGCTTGACGCATTACCCCTTGCCCTGCAGCCGACGACCCAGCGGTTCAAGTTCCGCCTATGGGGGGAATCCTGGCCCCTGTTTGTCCTTTTGGGGCTCCTTACCCTGGAGTGGTCGACAAGGCGGCGGCGCGGAATGATTTAAGGCCGTCGATCGTCGATCGTGCGTCGTGTCCTTTAGGACACGACAGGATCGTCGTTCGCAAAAGCTGATCACGAAACGGAACGAAGAAGCACGAAGGGCACGAAGAAACCTGGCTACTGTAGAAGACTGTGGATTGGAGTTTTAGATTTCAGAATCGAATGAACCGGTAGACCACCCCAAATCTACAAGCCCCGAATCCCCGAGTGCGGCGCGTGGTGCCTCTTTGCGTCAGCCGCCGTGTATCGAGGGGGCGGGCCTGGCCAGGGGAATAGCTACTTGGCTTATCTATGCAGCGGTTTCGTGGCCGGCTCAAGCTTCGGCACAGATCATTATCAGCGAGGTGATGTTCGACCCGTCCGGAAGCGAATTCTACGATGAGTTTATCGAAATTCAGAATCTCTCCGATCAGTCCCTGGATCTCCGGGGTTGGCGCATCGGGGATGCCGAAGAGGCAGACGAGATCCTCGCCCACGAAGGCGGGACAGTGTTGGAGCCGGGTAGCTTTGGACTCATTCTGGACTCGGGCCACTTCGAGCACTCATCCACCTACGACCCGCTGCCGGAGGGCGCTTTGGTCCTGACCGTAGCGGATGCGACGCTGGGCAAAGGGGGGTTGAGTAATTCGAAACCCGAACAGATCGTGCTGGTCTCTTCTGCGGGTGACACGATAGCCGCGATGCGGTATGAACTGGGAAACGCTCCGGGGTTCTCGGAGGAGAAGATCGACCCGATGGGAGACGACCTCCCGGGTAATTGGACCGATTCACGGTGGGTGGGTGGCACGCCGGGGCGAACGAACAGCGTGAGTCAGAAAGCGAATGATCTCGCCGTTGCAGGAGATTCTGGAACCCCTTTGAAGGTCGTCTCAGGTGAGACCCTTACGTTCGAGTTCAGGATCGTCAACGAGGGCGTCCGTGACGCGGGGCCGTTTAGCGTAGAGGTGTCGGCATCGGGGCCGGGGCTGATTTTTGGAGAGGAGATCGAGTTCCTCGAAGCGGGCGGCTCGATCCCGAAGTTCGTTGAGGTGGGAGCTCTCGAGCAGGGGCACCACGAGGTATCGGCTGAGGTGATCTTTCCCGCAGACCAGGACAGGTCCAACAACCGGTATTCAAGGTACGTGATCGTCGGGGCGCAGCCACGACAGGTCGTCGTGAACGAAGTGATGTTTTCTCCGCAGTCTGACCAGCCGGAGTGGATCGAGATTTTCAACCGGTCTGAAACCTCTGTGGATATCCTTGGCTGGCAGATTCAGGATCGCCGTCCGGATCCCGTCGAACTGCCGGCCGAATCCTCGCTGAGGCTTGCACCTGCTGAATATGTTGTGATCACTGAAGACGCCGACGAGATGTCAAAGGTGTATCCAGGGCTGGAGGCCACCCTGCTGGAACCTAAAAAGTGGCCCCGGTTGAACGACAGCGGAGATGCTGTTGTAATTAAGGACGGCGTCGGGTCTGTCGTCGACAGTGCCACTTATGACGGAGCTGATGCGTCCCAGACGCAGGGCCGATCTCTGGAGCGAATCGATCCGGACGGACCCAGCAGAGCGCCAGAAAACTGGCTCTTCAGCACGGACGGGGTCGGCGCGACGCCGGGACGTCCCAACAGCGTTTCCGTGAGCGAGCTTTCCGAAGCGGTGATGCTCTCGGTCTCACCCAATCCCTTTCGCGACCGCGTGGAGATTACCTATCAGGTTCCCACACCGAGGGCGTCCGTGAATCTCTGGGTCTACGACCGCCTCGGGCGACGCGTCAGGGCCCTGCTGAATGGAGAGCCGGGCGGCGCGCAGCGTCTTGTGGTCTGGGACGGGTTGGGGGAGCGTGGATCGAAGCTCAAACCGGGTATATACATTCTATACATGGAAGCCCTTGACCCGGACGGACGGATTCATCGGACGCGAACACCTGTTGTGATGGCGAAAGGCCTATAAACCCCGTATCTCGTATCTCGTTGGTTGACGCTGCGCGTTGCTCAGGCTTCCCCAGGCCTGTGCACATCGCCAGGCATTTGGCAAGGGTTTTTCCGATCCACGATCCACGGACTTTACGGTACCCGGTCCCCGTGTTTTGTTTTCCCGGTACCCGGTCTTCACGATCTCCTGATTGCTCTCCCCTTTGAGAATCTGTACAGGTGGGTGAGATGAACAAAAGATCGAAACTCGTGCCGAAGGAGAAGCGCTACACATCGGAGCTGTTCACCCAGATTATGGGCGTGCTCCTGATTGGTTTGGCGGTGCTGATGGTTGTCAGTCTCGTTTCTCAAGCACCGGAAGATCCGCCCAATTCGAGCCGTCCGCCAGAACTGGCCGTTAACCTGGCAGGGTGGGTGGGCGCCCATTTTTCGTATTACATCCTCTTCCTGATCGGGCAGGGGGCTTACGTCTTGACCCTGCTTGTCTTCCTCTGGGGATGGAATCGATTCAGGCAAGCGGCTGTCCTGCCCCTCGCGGGAAAGAGCGCTGCCATGCTGAGCATGATGGTGATCTACTGCGGCGCGACCGGGATTCCGTCTCGTGGAAAGTCTTACGAGTCGTTTCGGTTGGGCGGGTGGCTCGGGGTTACACTTTCCTCCACGGTCCTGGTGCCCTATTTGGGGAAGATCGGGTCCTACGTCTGCCTGGGGACTGCCGCTGTCGTGGTGATGATGCTGGCCACCCATATCCCGTTCAGCCGGATTCCCGATCTGCTGCTCGAGGCGGGGGGAAGGCTCCTGACCTGGGCTACAAGTCTCGGAAGATCGTTTGCCGCCCTGGGACGGTCGGCAGCGCATATCCCGGCTAATCTGTGGAGAAGCTGGGAAAGCCTGAAGCGGAGACGCCGCGCGAAAAAGGCGCAAGTCAAGGAGGTCGTCGCGGAGCCTGAACTGCCCGCACTCGCGAATGATCCACCGGCTCCAGCTTCCTATGGGGACCTGGAAACGGGTTTGCAGACCGACATTCCCCCAGACCCGGTGAAGCAGAACGGAGAACAGCCTGTGGTCTTTACCCCGGCGGTTGAACAGCCCGTTAAGAAGGTGGCTTCAAGGAGCCTGCTCGGGAAAGACGGGGACTACTCGCTTCCCGACCTAAGCCTGCTGGACGATCCGCTGATCACCGACGACCGTGTCGACCGGGATCACCTGATCGAATCGGGTAAGATTTTGGAGCGCAGTCTAGCCAGCTTCGGAATCGAAGGAAGGGTCCTACAGATCAACCCGGGGCCGGTGATCACGACCTTTGAGGTGGAGCCGCCTGCGGGCGTCAAGGTCAACCGGATCGTCAACCTGGCGGATGATCTTGCGCTCGTGATGAAAGCGCGGCGCATTCGGATCCAGGCGCCCATTCCGGGTAAGGCTGCGGTAGGCGTCGAGGTGCCGAATCGGAGGCCTTCCACGGTCTACCTGAAGGAGGTTCTGAGTACCGGCGCGTTCAAGGAAGCGACCAAGGGGTTGACGATTGCTCTCGGAAAGACGGCTACGGGTGAGCCGTTTGTCGCAGATTTGACGGCGATGCCACACCTGCTGATCGCGGGCGCGACGGGCAGTGGGAAGTCTGTCTGCATGAACGCGCTCGTATCGAGCATCCTGTTTCGGCGGTCACCGAAAGAGGTCCGATTTCTCATGGTCGATCCGAAAATGTTGGAGCTCTCGGTCTATGATGATATTCCCCACCTCCTTGCCCCGGTCCTGACCGAGCCGAAGATCGCGGCCGAGGCCCTCAAGTGGGCCGTGACCGAAATGGAGATTCGCTACCGGATGCTCGCCCGATACGGGGTTCGGAACATAGATGACTTCAATGCGAAGCTGGAGAGGATTCGGCGCGAAGCAGAGACGGACGAAGACCGGGAAGAGGTGCCGGAGCTGCTCCCCTATATTGTGATCGTGATCGATGAGCTGGCTGACCTGATGATGACCGCCCCGGCGGACATCGAGGATTCACTCGCGCGGCTCGCCCAGATGGCCAGGGCTGTAGGCATCCACCTCATTCTTGCGACCCAGCGGCCATCCGTAAATGTGATTACCGGGACGATCAAAGCGAATTTTCCTTCCCGCATCGCCTTCCGGGTGGCGACCAAAGTGGATTCCCGGACGATACTGGATGTCAACGGCGCCGAGAAGCTGCTCGGCCAGGGCGATATGCTCTTTTTGCCTTCTGGAAGGCCCGAACCCCTGAGGGTTCACGGGGCCTACATTTCCACGGAGGAAACGGAGCGTCTGGTCGCCTGTGTGAAGGATCAGGATTTCGAGGTTGAGGCGATCGATTTCGGAACTCAGATGTCTGACTTGGGCAAGCCGGACGTAAGTCGAGATGAACGGTTTGATGAGGCGCTGCGCTTGGTGGTCACACACCAGCAGGGCTCCGCCTCCCTGCTGCAGCGCAGGATGAAGGTGGGTTATGCCAGGGCTGCGCGTCTGATAGACGAACTCGAAGCCGCGGGGATCGTGAGCACCGGCGATGGAAGCAGCCGGTCACGAGACATCCTCGTCAGTGAAGACTATCTGGAGAAGTTGGAGACGCAATAGATCCGTCGATCGCCGTTCAATTTCGGATTGCGGGCTTACGATTGCGGAGCCGAAGGCAGATCCTTTGGAATCCCTGAGTGTGGCGTCCTGAGGTTAATGAATAGCGCGCCGTGTATCGAAGCGTCAGGGACAGCGAGAACTACCTGCTTGACGCCTGACAAAAGTGGAAACCAAGATACCCAATATCCAACACCCAACATCCAAGGGCAAAAGCTCCGGCCGGCTGTGGCACGACTATCCTCGCCCTTGATTATTGGATATTGTGTATTGGATGGCTGGATTCAATGACTAAGTGCAACACTTGGACTTGAAGACTTCAGCTGGTGTTTTGAAGTTAAGACATTTTCTTGGTCGGTTGTTGATCCGGTTCTGAATTTTCTTTAACTCGTGTTTGCTGACCTTTGAGAAGTCTGTCTTCTTGAGGAGGTATCTGCGGACCAGACCGATAGCGTTTTCCACAGCGCCTCGCTCCCAGCTGTGAAACGGTTTGCAGAAATAGGATTTGGTGCCAAGGGCCTCGTTGACCCGTTGATGTTGGCCGTTTTCGGATCCGTTGTCATATGTGATGCTCTTCCTCATGTGGGGAGGATGTCGCCCAAGGCGTCGATTAATCGCTTCGGCGACCTCCGAGGGTCCGTTCTTTGCCAGCTTAGCCAGGTGTAGGTATCTCGACGATCGCTCAAGACAAGCGCCAACGGCCTGTTTGCTCTCTCGAGAGATGATGGTGTCGGATTCCCAGTGGCCAGGTTGTTTCCGTTTTTCGATGTAACGGGGACGTCGATCGATCGAAATACGGCCTGGAATGTGGCTTTCCCGGTGTTTTCGGGTATGCCACCGCGGCTTTCGTTTTTTGTGAGCTCGGGATAAGCAAGCAACCAGATCCCGCTGCTTGCGCACCTTTGGATCGTAGATATACTGATAGATGGCTTCGTGGCTGATACCCGCGCTCGGACGCTCCTCGGGAAGCCTCCCAGCGATCAACTCGGGAGACCATCCTTGCTTGAGTTTGGTCTCGACATATCGCCGGATAACCGGATTCTTCAGCCGTTTCCGCTTGCCGGCCTCCCGCTTACGTTTCTCAGCCCTTCTGTGAGCCTGGAGGCCCGAGTAACTCTCAGCTATCGGGGACGGATTACGTTTCAACTCTCTTGGAATCGTGCTGGCGCTCCGGTCAAGGGCCTTGGCAATATCTCTAAGGCTTGCACCAGCGGCTCGACAAAGCGCAATCAGCTCGCGTTCGTCTATCGTAAGATGCTTGTAATTGTTTCCCATACACTTAGGATAGGACAGTTGCTACCCTAAGTGTTGCACTTCCTTATTGAACTCGGGATGTTGATTATTGATTTGTAGGCTGACTTATGAAGAAGACAGTCGCTGCCCTCCTTCCTATTCTCGTCGCAACACTCTTTCCGCAAGGGATGGCGTGGGGTATCGAGGGCCGGGACGTCATCCGCCGACTTCAGGATCGGTTCGGCGATTTGGAAAGCATTACCGCGCGTTTCGAAAAGCGGCATTACTGGAAGCTGGTCGGGCAGACGCAGGAAATCAAGGGGCGTCTCTACGTAGAGAAGCAGCACCGTTTCCGTTTAGAAACGCCGATCCAGACGGTGGTTACGGACGGTAAGACGGCCTGGAACTATGCCCCCGACAATGGTCAGGTGATCATCACCAGCTACGAGGCCGCCCAGTCGGATCGAAGTTACGAAAAGCTGCTCTTCGACTTGATCTTATTGGGGGGATATACCGAGAGATTCAACCCTCATTACATCAAAGAGGAGCGAATCAGTAGAAAACGGTGTCACCTCGTGGAGCTCGTTGCCAAAGAGGAAGAGGCCTACATCTCCCACATTCGCATCTGGGTGGATCGAAGTCTCTGGCTGGTACGGAAGGTTGAATATCGGAACATAAATGACGATATTACCAGCCACACGCTGACTGATCTGAAGACGAACGAGGATCTGGATGTGGATCTGTTCACATTCGAGGTGCCCAAAGGTGTGGAGGTCGTTGATCTAAGAAGCAGACCGCGGATGCCTGCCCCGAGCGAAGCCGAGGGGACGGACGGCAGACCGCCTGATTGAACGCGCTGGACCCACCAGGTTTGAGCGGTCCGTGGTCCGCCGTCCGTGGTCGTGCATAGCGGGTTTTGTGTGAGAGCCGAAAGGAGTAGCCAGCATGCCACAGGAATTCCAAAGCGCTGAGGTCAGATCCGGACTGGAAGAAAGCAGGGAGCGGCTCGATACGCTCGGGAGGCATCTTTGACCTGAAAGCAAGAGCGGTCCGGATTTCAGAACTTGAGAAGAAGATGGAACATCCGGACTTCTGGAACGATCAGGAGCAGGCCAGGAAGATTATGGAGGAAGTGAAACTCGAGAAGGATTGGGTCGACGGGTGGAATGGCCTGGACGAACGACTGAGTGACCTCCACGAGCTTCAATTGCTGGCCGAAGAAGAAGAGGACGAGGGGACCCTCCGTGAAGTTGCGACTGAACTCGGACAACTTGACGGTTCCCTGGAGGACCTCGAACTCCGTCACATGCTGGGACGGAAGGAGGACCGTCTCGACGCCATCTTGACGATCCATCCTGGTGCGGGAGGGACCGAATCGGCAGATTGGGCGCAGATTCTGGTGCGCATGTACCTTCGTTGGACCGAGCGGCGCGGATTCCAGACGGAGGTGTTGGACATGCAGCCAGGTGAGACGGCGGGGATCAAGAGCGCGACGATAGAAGTAAAGGGTGAGTACGCGTTTGGATATCTGAAAGCGGAGGTTGGCGTGCATCGGTTGGTCCGCATCTCCCCGTTCGACTCCAACAGCCGACGGCATACCTCATTCGCGTCTGTTTTTGTCTACCCTGAGGCCGTAGGTGACATCGAGGTGGAGATCAAGCCAGAGGAAATACGGGTCGATACGTACCGCTCCGGCGGCGCAGGGGGGCAGCACGTGAACAAGACCGATTCGGCCGTGCGAATCACCCACGAACCTACTGGAATCGTTGTCCAGTGCCAGAACGAACGGTCACAGCACAAGAACAAAAGCTCCGCGATGAAAATCCTGAAGGCCCGCCTCTACCAGCATCTCAAGGAAAAAGAGGAAGAGAAGCGCGCGGTCCTCGAAAGTGGAAAGAAGAAGATCGAATGGGGAAGTCAGATTCGAAGCTACGTGTTCCAGCCCTATCAGATGGTCAAGGACCTTCGAACCGGCGTTGAGACTTCTAATGTGCAGGCCGTTTTGGACGGCAACATCGACGACTTCATCACCGCTTTTTTGAGTGAGGGTGGCGGAAAGACCCGTTCCGGGCAAAGCGCTTGACATGTAAAATCATATTGGTTATACTACATTTAGTTATCTGGAGCCGATAAAAATCAGCAAGTTACGAGCAAAAGAGGGTCCCCAAAACAGAACAAAGGATGCGCACCCGGGTGAGGAGGGGCGGTCCACTCCTGAGCATCAGTTGATCTCACAGCGACTGAAGAAGCTGGAGGAGATCCAGGGGATGGGCATTGCGCCCTATCCATATCGTTTTCAGAAAACGCACAGTTGCAGAGAAATCAGGGACGACTTCGAAACGATCCAGGCATCTGAGTCTGAGGTTGTCTTAGCGGGTCGTTTAATCGCCCTTCGCGGTCACGGAAAAGCCGGTTTTGCAGACCTCCGGGATGACGAAGGGCGAATTCAGCTCTACGCCAAATCAGAGTTGATCGGCGAGGAAGGGTTTCAACTCTGGAAGCTCTTTGACATTGGCGATTTTATAGGCGTCACCGGGCGGTTGTTTCGCACGCGGACAGGCGAAATGACCGTGGAGGCCCGACAAGTGGAGCTTCTGGCCAAGGCGATCCGGCCGCTACCCGTCCCCAAAGAAGAGGTGAGAGGCGAGGAGCGCGTGGTTCACGATGCCTTCAGCGACAAAGAGCTGAGGTATCGACGTCGCTATCTGGATCTCGCACTGAATCCGGAGACCCGAGAGGTCTTTCGAAGACGGAGTGCGATCATCTCGGCGATTCGTAGTTTCCTGGATGCAAAAGGATTCCTGGAACTGGATACGCCGGTTTTGCAGCCGCTCTACGGGGGGGCTTCCGCGCGGCCGTTCGTGACGCACCACAACGCCCTCGACATGCGGCTTTATCTCAGGATTTCAAACGAACTTTACCTGAAACGCCTGATTGTGGGCGGGTTCGAACGCGTTTACGAGTTCAGCAAGGTCTTTCGGAACGAAGGGATCGACCGGTCTCATAATCCAGAGTTTACGCTGCTGGAGCTTTATCAGGCGTATGCCGATTATAATGACATGATGCGCCTCACCGAGGCGTTGTTCGCTCACGTGGCTGAAAATGTGGTCGGGTCAACCCAAATCTCCTACCAGGGTGAAGAAGTCGACCTCACGCCGCCGTGGAAGCGGATGACGATGCAAGAAGCCATCGAGACCTTCGGAGGTGTAGGCATCGAAGGCGCCTCGGCCAGTGATCTCAAGAAAGTCTGCGAGAAGTTGGGAATCGAAGTGGAGGCCGGTGCGAACGCAGGCCAGATGATCGATGAGATTTTTGACGGGCGTGTCAAACCCAATCTGATTCAGCCCACGTTTATCGTGGATTATCCCGTCGCGCTATCCCCGCTCGCAAAACGCCACCGCAAAGATCCGGAACTGGCCGAACGATTCGAGCCGTTTATTTGTGGTTGGGAAGTAGGAAACGCATTTTCTGAACTGAACGATCCCCTCGATCAACGAACCCGGTTTGAGGATCAAATGGCTTTGAGGGAGGGTGGGGATGAGGAGGCCCAGGTTCTGGACGAGGATTACATTCGGGCCCTGGAATATGGCATGCCTCCAACGGGGGGACTCGGGGTAGGGATCGATCGACTGACGATGTTGTTGACGGACGCCCCGTCGATTCGGGATGTCATTCTTTTCCCTCATATGCGTCCCGAGGAGGCACGGGAAGGGGCTTGATGGATAGCCTCCTAAAGGCAGAGGGAATCGTAAAGACCTATCGCGCGGGAGAGACCGAGCTTGATGTGCTGAGGGGAATCGATTTCCAGGTGTCTCGAGGGGAGATCGCGGCGGTCGTGGGTCCCTCAGGGGTAGGCAAGAGTACGCTTCTCCATATTCTGGGCGGATTAGATCACCCGAATGAGGGCTCGGTTTGGATCGATTCGACAGACGTATTCGCCCTCTCGGAGAGTGAAAGGGCGCAGTTTCGAAATCGGGATGTCGGGTTTGTTTTTCAGTTCCACCATTTGTTGAGCGATTTCACCGCCCTGGAAAACGTGATGATGCCCCTGCTGATTCGGGGACAGGGTGTGTCCGAGGCCCGCAGGCCCGGGGCTGAGTTGCTGGAGCGGGTGGGCCTTGAAGCACGCATGGATCACCTCCCTTCAGAGCTTTCTGGGGGAGAGTGTCAGCGTGTCGCGGTGGCCAGGGCCCTGATATCGCGGCCTAAATTGCTTCTCGCAGATGAACCTTCCGGCAATCTCGATGTGGAGAGGAGTGCAGAACTCCACGATTTGATCTGGGACCTCGCACGACGCTTCGAGCAGACGGTCGTTCTGGTCACACACGATGGCGCGCTTGCGGAGCGATCGGATCGTATCATACGGATGGAAGATGGGAGGATTGGATCTTCCGCCCTGAATGAAGCCTAGCTCCGGACCTTTTAATGCTTTGTGAACTATGTGGTCAGAAGGAAGCAAACGTCCTTTTTACACAGATTGTCGGCCAGGAAAAGCACGTCCATCACCTCTGCAGGAGGTGCGCTGAGCTGAAATCCGAAACCTCAGTCGGTGTTACCCTATCTGTGACAGCCCAGCCAATGCCCGAGGTGGCTCGAGCGCAGAACCTGTCCTGTCCTGACTGCGGTTTGACCTTCGCCCAGTTCCAAAAGGGCGGTCTCTTCGGTTGCCCGGCGTGTTATGAGGCCTTTGAGCCCAGGCTGGACGGCATTTTCAAACGTATCCACGGCGCTGCGCAATACGACGTGGCCGAAGAGGCTGATGATGAGAGCGCCGAACGTTTGAGGAATCGTTTGAAGGAGGCCGTGGACGTGGAGGACTACGAGGAAGCTGCAAGACTTCGAGACCGTTTGTTGACTCTGAATGAGAAGGGGTAGTCTGATGACTTTTGAAGATCTGACCTGCCGAACGGCAAAGTGGTTGGACGGGTCAGGCCCGGAATCCACCAGCGTTGTCAGCACCCGGGTGAGGGTGGCGCGAAATCTGACCGGATTTCCGTTTGCCCATCGGGCAAAAGAAGAACAACTACGCCAGATCATGGATGCTGTTGTTGGTTCCTGCAAGGATGGTTCGTCAACGAGCGAGATGACGTTTTTCGACGCATCGAGCCTTTCCGAGCTGCAGCGGGAGCTGCTCGTAGAGCGGCATTTGATTAGTCCTGCGCTGGCCGAGGGGCGAGGCCCCCGCGGGGTCTTGATGGCGTCCGATGAATCGCTGAGTGTGATGACCAACGAGGAGGACCACCTGCGCATGCAAATGGTCCTGTCAGGTTTTCAGTCCGGCGAGGTGTGGGAAGGCGTAGAATGTTTGGAGCGAAGTCTCTCGGAGCGACTCGACTACGCCTTTTCCGACAGGTGGGGCTACCTCACGGCGTGTCCCACGAATACGGGCACGGGACTCAGGGCATCTATTCTCGTCCATCTTCCCGGGCTCGTTCTGGCGCAGCAGATGGAGAGCGTCGTCCGCGGCGTGACGCAGATGGGATTTACGGTTCGAGGCCTTTACGGCGAGGGGACCGAGGTGTCTGGCAACCTGTTTCAGGTCTCTAATCAACTCACCCTTGGGTGCTCGGAGCTTAAAACCATAGAATCACTCGAAAAGGTGGCAAAGCAATTCCTTGAATGCGAGCAGAACGCGCGAGAAGCATTGGTCCGGGATGCTCGTGCACAAATAGAGGACAAGATTTGGCGAGCCTACAGCATTCTCTCCCACGCGAGGGTGCTTACGTCTCAGGAGTTCATGAACTTTTCGTCGGCGGTTCGATTTGGGATCGGACTCGGTGTATTGCCGCTTAAAGATGTAGGTGTGCTCAACGAGTTGATGGTGCAAACGAGGCCCGCTCACCTCCAGTGTCGATTGGGTCGAAGGATCGATCCCGCGGATCGAGACCAGATCCGTGCGGAGATGGTTCGAAATCGAATGGCAGGTCTTGGAAAGGTCTAGCAGTTGGTTTGAGGTCGATATCCTGAGAACCGACAGGGAAGGGGAGTCGCAATGAATAACATGTTTTCGGATCGTGTAAAGCGAGTGATGCAACTGGCAAGAGAAGAGGCGGCGCGTCTTGGACACAACTACATCGGGACGGAGCACCTCTTACTTGGAATCATTCGCGAAGGGAAGGGCTCGGCGGTAACGGTCTTGATAAACCTGGGCCTGAACCTGGATAGCATTAAGCAATCGATCGATGACTATGTTGCCTCTTCCGGCGGATCCATGACAATGGGAGAAGTGCCATTCACTCCGCGAGCCAAGCAGATTCTGGAAATCGCGGCAAACGAAGCCAAAGAGATGAAGAGCCAGTTTGTGAGGACGTGTCATCTATTTCTTGCGCTCCTCAAGGACAAGGAAACGATTGCCGCTCAGATCCTGGCTGCCTTTGGTGTTGATCATAAGACCGCAAAAGAGGAGGTGATCGCCGTTTTGCAGGGTAAGTCCTCCGGTAAACGAGAAAAGAAGAAGAGCAAGACCCCGTTCCTGGATCACTTTGGGCGGGATCTTACCGAGCTGGCTCGAGAAGGGAAACTGGATCCCATTATCGGCAGAGATAAGGAGATCGAGCGCGTCTCTCAGGTGCTGAGTCGGCGGAAGAAAAACAACCCGGTTTTGATCGGCGAGCCTGGCGTCGGCAAGACGGCGATTGTAGAGGGACTGGCTCAGCGAATTGTGGAACGGCGTGTGCCTCACGTCTTGACGGAACGACGAGTAGTGACACTTGACATGGGCGGAATCGTTGCAGGAACCAAATATCGTGGGCAGTTTGAGGAACGCATCAAGGCCGTTATGAATGAACTGCAGCAGAGTCAGGAAGTGATTATTTTCATCGATGAGCTGCATACGATTGTGGGCGCCGGGAGTGCAGAGGGGACGCTTGATGCGTCAAATATGTTCAAACCGGCCCTTTCTCGGGGCGAGCTCCAGTGCATCGGTGCCACCACTTTGGATGAGTATCGCAAGTACATTGAAAAAGACGGGGCTTTAGAGCGACGGTTTCAGACGATATTGGTGGAAGCGCCTTCTGTAGAGGATACGGTGGAGATCCTAAAGGGTCTCAAGTCGAGTTACGAGACGCACCATATGGTCAAATACACGGACGATGCGATCAGCGGGGCGGTTCAGATGGCTGATCGGTACATAAGCGATCGACATTTGCCTGACAAGGCGATCGATGTGATCGACGAAAGTGGATCGCGCGTACGGCTCGGGCGGTTAAATCCTCCTGAGGAGATCAAATCGTTGGAGCTCGAAGTGGAGAAGATCACCAGACAGAAGAATGATGCTGCCAACAGCCAGCAGTTCGAGGAGGCCGCAAAGCTACGCGATGAGGAACGCAAAATCAAAGAACGCCTCGAGGAGATGAGGCAGGACTGGGAACAGAAGGTGAGGGACGAGGTGGTGGAGGTGACCGAAGATGACATCGCCGAAGTGATTTCCGCCATGACGGGGATTCCGATCTTCAGGCTGACACAAGCCGAGTCTGAAAAATTGATGCGCATGGAGGATGAGATCAATAAGTGGGTCGTTGGGCAGGACGAGGCCGTCAAGACTGTGACCCGCTCGATTCGCCGGACCCGGGCGGGCCTGAAGGATCCGAACAGACCGATCGGTAACTTCCTCTTCCTTGGGCCGACCGGTGTTGGAAAGACCTACCTTGCACAGGCGCTGGCCAAATATCTTTTCGATGACGACGATGCCCTCGTAACGGTCGACATGTCGGAATACATGGAGAAGTTCGCGGTTTCAAGGCTCGTTGGAGCGCCCCCGGGATACATCGGTTATGACGAGGGGGGTCAGCTGACCGAAAAGGTGAGGAGACGACCCTATTCCGTGGTCCTGCTGGATGAAGTTGAAAAGGCACACCCCGATGTGTTCAATATCTTGCTCCAGGTGTTTGACGAAGGCCGGTTGACAGACAGCTTTGGCCGCAAGGTCAATTTCAAGAACACGATCCTGATCATGACATCGAATCTGGGCACGAAGGACCTGTCCAAGGCTGGAGGCCTCGGGTTTCAAAAGTCAGACAAGAAGTCGCTACGTCAGCAGATGGAAGAAAAGATTCAGGATGAGCTCAAAAAGACATTCAGTCCGGAGTTTCTGAATAGGCTCGATGAAACGGTGATATTCAATCCCCTTGAAAAGAAGGAGATCGTACAGATCGTGGATATCGAGCTGGCGGCTATCCTATCTCGCGTGGAAGAACGAGGGATCCACGTGAGCCTGACGCCTGGAGCGAAATCATTGATCGCGGAGAAGGGTTACGATCCGACCTTTGGCGCCCGGCATCTGAAGCGGACGATACAAAAGCTGGTCGAAGATCCACTTGCCGAGGAAATCCTGCAGGGCAGGTTCAGGACAGGCAGCAAGGTCCGGGTTTCCAAGAAGGGAGACGGGCTAAATTTTCACGACGAATCCGGAGCGGATACCGGCTCGATGGATCAGGAACTGTTGGATCAGGACAAGGCCTGATTCCTCCATAAGTCGTTCGGTCTCTGTGGGCCCCTGTCAGGGCGGTTGCCCTGGCATTCGGCCCGGGTATTCTTTGCCCGGGCCGATTTGTCGTACGGAACCTTCCGCCGGGTGACGCGTCTCAATATAGTATTGATCCTATAGATTACTGCAGTGTCCCATGACATTGGAAGCGTGCACATTGAGCAATTTTAAGCGGTCAATTGTTGCGCTGCTCATCCTGATGCTCTTGCCTGCAACTCGAGCGGAAGCGCAGCAGCAATCACACGTGATTTCTGAAATCCGCGTTCGTGGCAATAAGATCATCGAAGAAACCCTTATTCGATTTTCTTGCGGCCTGAGCGTAGGACAGCTCTTGGTGTTGCCGAATGATGCAGCTCGGGCAATCCAGAACCTCTACAAACTGGATTACTTCTCCGATATTCAGTTATATGTCGATCCGAGCGTCGAGGAGGGTGTGGCTGTAGAGATCGTCGTTGAGGAGAATCCGAAACTGGGGGAGGTGCGGTTTGAGGGAAACAGAAAGATCAAATCCAAGAAACTGAAGAAAGAATTGGGGTTTATCCGAGGGCAGTTTATTTCACCTCAGGAGCAGAAGCAGGCACAGGCGAAACTTGTGGGCAAGTATCGCGAGGAGGGGTATCTCCTGGCAGAAGTCAGATCGGCTAGAGGAGATCCGGATTCAGAAGGGCGCATTCCGTTGATCTTTGACGTGCTAGAAGGACGCAAGGTGAATTTGAAACGGATCTCTTTTGAGGGAAATACGAAGTTTTCCGATCGTAAGCTTCGAAAGCAGATGGAAGAGACGAAACAGGATGGGTGGTGGTTCGGACACGGGAAATTCAGTCAGGAGAAATACCCCGAGGACAAGCAGAAAGTTCTGGCTTATTATCGCCAGAACGGGTATCGTGACGCAGAAATCGTTAGTGACAGTCTCTATTATGACGAAGACAGGAAAGATCTTTACATTGATATAGATGTTAGGGAAGGTCCCCTCTATACCTTCGGCGAGGTGACCTGGGACGGCAATGAGAAGGTTTCAGATGGCGTGATTGTGGCCCATGTTGTCGCAAAGGAAGACGATGTCTACAATTCTGAACGCGTAGAAAAGACCCTGGAGCAAATGCGAAGTTTTTATGCGGACATCGGTTATATCGGAGCGATCGTGACCCGCAGAGAAACTCCCGCAGAGGGCCATCGTGTGGGCCTCCACTATAAGATAGAGGAGAATAAGCCCTGGAAAGTCAGGGAGATTACAGTTACGGGCAATTCGAAGACGAAGGACCGGGTGATTCGGCGGGAGTTGTGGATCAACCCTGGGGATAAGTTCAGCAGGAATCTGGTCGAGCGATCTGTTCGGAACCTCCAGCAGCTGAATTTCTTTAACAATGTCGATGTGCCCATGAAGCCGATCGAGAAGGACTCGGAAATCGACTTGACCTTCAAGGTTGAAGAAAAGGCGACGGGAACGGCTTCTATCGGCATGGGCTACAGCGGTAGAGACGGAATTGTAGGCACGATCGGATTGCAGATCCCGAACTTCCTGGGGAACGGACAGATTCTGGATTTCCAGGCAGAGGTGGGGCCTCGACGCTCGACCCTCAGGGCCGGGTTTACCGAGCCCTGGTTTCTCAATACGCCAACAAGTCTATCGGGGCAGATTTTTCAGGACACGCAGCGCTTTTTCACCGATTACGACCTGAGGCGCCTGGGGGGCATCGTTCGGGTGGGTCGAAGGCTGGCCTGGCCCGATTATTCGAGGGTGGGTATCGGATACCGGATTGAACGGACAGATTACATCAATATCCGCGAAGACCTGGATGCCACATTTCAATCGAGACTCATAGACAATGTTACGAGCCTCGTGAATCTCAACTATACGCGAGACAGTCGTGACTTTCCGGTATTTTCAACGAGCGGATCGACTTTCTCTTATACACCCTCTGTCGCAGGTGGTGTTCTCGGTGGGAATACGAACTTTCATAAGCACGACTTTGCCACGAGTTTCTACGTTCCCCTTCTCTGGAAATTTGCGTTGGGCCTCAAAACACAGCTGGGGCTCGTCGCCGGATTTGGCAAGTTGACCGCTCCCTTCAACGAGTTGTACAGGCCCGGAGGCGTCGACCTTTTCGAAAGGACAACGCTACGCGGATACGACGAGCAGTCGGTCGGCCCACGAGAGCCTGTCACATCCGGCAGCACCCAGCGTTTGGTTCCCGTCGGCGGCCATTCTCAGTTGATCTTCAACGCGGAGATCACGATTCCTATCATGGAAAATCAGCTCTATGGCCTGGCCTTCGCTGATGCAGGGAATGCCTGGGACACGTTGTCTGAAGTGAGCGTTTTCGATCTCCGCCGGTCGGTGGGGTTCGGTCTTCGCATCCAGGCACCGCTCCTCGGAATTATGGGATTCGATTTTGCCTGGGGAATCGATAGGCGTCAAGTGGATGGATTGGCCCCTCATATGGTTACGCACTTCCAGTTTGGACCACAATTTTTCTAATAGAAGGAGAGCTGAGGCATGAGATTCAAACGAGTAATTCCGGTTCTGGCAGTTTGCTGGATCGTTCTTCCCTCGGTGGCCAGCGCAGAGCTCAAGATCGGGTACATCGATTCTGATGAGATTCTGGCCAAGCACAAGCCTTTTCAAGAGGGCGAAAAGGAAGTGCAACGATACCGAATGGAGCTCGAGAAGGAATTCACGAAACGCCAGAACGAATTGGAGAAGATGACAGAGACCTATGAGAGGCAGGCCCTACTCCTGAGCGAAAAACGGAAGCAGGAGGAGCAACGGGCCATTATTCAGAAGCAGGAAAATCTGCAGCGGTACCTTTCCGAGATTTCAGCGCCCCAAGATGGGAAGCTTGCCAAAAAGAGCCAGGAGATTCTGGCTCCAATCATCAATCGAGTGAACACGGTCGTCCAGAGGCTGGCGAAAGAAAGTGGATTTGACTTTGTTTTCAACTCGTCAACGCTGGCTTACGCCAACGAAACTCATGATTTGACCGTGCAGGTTTTGGAAGAGCTTCAGAAGGAGATGGAGGCGGAGACAAAGCAGTCGGATCGTTCCGGGCGCTAAGGATTCGGCCGCCGGAGGAAGCAAGTGGAACTGGACTTAGAAGCTATTCGACGCGTGTTGCCTCACCGTTATCCATTCCTGCTCATCGACCGAATCGTGGAACTGAGGCCGGGCGAGGGAGCCGTCGGCATAAAGAATGTAAGTGCGAATGAACCTTTCTTTGAGGGCCATTTTCCCGGTCGGCCCGTTATGCCCGGGGTTCTGATCATCGAGGCGATGGCCCAAACGGCTGGTGTGTTGATGGGTGATGGGGCTGAAAGCGGGAGGGTTCCCCTATTTATGGGAATAGACAAGGCGCGGTTCAGGCGCCAGGTTGTCCCGGGGGACCAGCTTCGGCTCGAGGTGGAGCTGCTGCAGAGGAGGAAGAACGTGTGTCGGGTCTCGGGTAAGGCCTTCGTGGGCGAGACGCTTGCGGCGGAGGCGGAAATGATGGCGACGATCGCCTAAGGGCGGACAGCAGACAACAGACGGCAGACCGCGAGATGACGACCTTTTAGAATTCGGCGGTCTGTGGTACGCGGTCTGCGGTCAAGGTAACTTTATAATACTCACTGCCGTAGTCTTGGACTGCGGCCTTTTTTGTGTCTGTTGGGACGGGTCGGACACCGAGAGCCAGCTATTCCCGGTCCAGGCGCTCCAGACGCTGTTGCAAGTCCGCTTCGATATCCAGCATCCGATCTGGATCTCCAGCATAATCAGTCGTCTTCACCTGAACGTGATCTACCATCTGCTGGATACTCTTCAAGACAGCGCTGATTCGTGCGGATTGGCTTATCGCGATTTCGGCGAGCTGATGATGCTGCTGCAAGTTGTCTTTTCTGGCATTGCACACCTGAGCCATTCCAGAGATGGCCTGCGTGGCGTTGTTGATGTGGTGAGCGAGTGTGACCAGTGTCTGCCCAATGCCTTCCACCTTTCCCAAGAGTTTTTCGTTTTCGAGAATCTGCCTCTGAAGGGCCTGAATTCGCAGATGGGCCTTGATCCTTGCAGCGACTTCTTCAATGCGGAAGGGTTTTCGGATGTAGTCATCTGCGCCGCTGTCAAGCCCGGTCACGAGATCGTTCAGTTCAGTCTTTGCGGTAAGTAAGATG
Source organism: Candidatus Latescibacterota bacterium (assembly GCA_965248435.1). GTDB lineage: Bacteria > Latescibacterota > UBA2968 > UBA2968 > CBDFJH01. Next base: position 1,143,550 of record OZ252100.1, on the reverse strand, counting down.
ACCGGGAGTGTGCCATGGTTTGGGTCGGCCCTCAGAGATCTGAGCACGTCCAACCCGCCCATCACAGGCATGGAGAGGTCAAGAAGCACAAGGTCTGGATCGGTATCGGCCACTTGGCGAAGCCCCTCCTCGCCATTGGAGGCGCTGATGACCTCAAACCCAAGCTTGGTAAGCGCTTCTTCCAGAAACTCGATGTTGTAGGGCAGGTCGTCAACGACTAGAATCCTGGAACCCGTCGTTCGTCGTTCGTCGTTCGTCGTTCGCAAAACAAACTCGCCTTTACTTTGACTTTTCGGCCACCCGATCCTGGAGTACTGGAGTACTGGAGTACTGGAGTACTGGAGTACTGGAGTACGGGAGTATTGCAGGACCTGCCTTTACATGACTCCAACACTCCATTCCAGCATTACTCCAGCACTCGTGTTTTTGTTCCTCGATTCCTCTTCCAAAAATAACCAGAGCCGCTTGACCGGGCGACCGAGCGGCTCCGAGAGGCGGCTGCAGCGGAGATGAACACTCGGCTACAGCACAACATATTGTGAGGGTATAATTGAGACTACCAAATCATAGTAAATGTGCCCAAACGGGTCAAGGGCTTTTTCGGCGAACAGTGCTTTATCAAAGTCATCTTGACCGGGCAATCGGAGGGGGCCTATATTCCGTTTTGACCTCCCATGCGATCCTTCTCGAAACACACTTTCATCTCATTTGGCGTTTGTTCAACGCTCTACCTGGCCTTTGTTCTGCCGCTCGTTTCCGTTGCCTCAGATGATGTCAGAATGGCCGACGTTTTTTCTGTAGATGAATCGGGGGCAGCGGCGGTCGTTCGCCATCTTCATCGGCTAGGGGGCTACGAGCTCCAATCCTTCACCTATGGGGGCGTCTTTTACTACGTCCCGCTTCTGTTCCTGAACCTGATCGATTTCCTGGGAATGGAGGTCAACGATCACGTTATCATACTGGTGATGAGAGGGATGTGCTCGGCAGCCGGCCTGGGTTGCGTCTGGATCACGCTCCGCCTTGGTGCGACGGTCTTCCACAGAACCACGGGCCTGTTGGCGGCCACGCTGCTCATCATTTCACCGCCTTTCCTGCGCTGGTCCGTGTTTACTCACCCTGACTTACCCCAACTCCTGTGGATCCTCCTTGCGCTTTTATGCTGTTGTCGACTTTCAGATCAGTTTTCCTTGAAGTGGATGGCCCTCTCCTCTCTTTTCGCGGCGCTGGCATTCGGGACCAAATACGCGGGTCTCTTTCTCCTGCCCATCATCGCACTGTCCGCGGCGATGCCTTCAGATGCTGGATATTTCGGGTTGGATTCCTGGGCGGAAAGACTAAAGGACCGACGGGTCCTTTACTCCCTCATTGCCATTCCTGCGGTTTTCGCCGTGGCCTTCGTGGTCACGAATCCCTATGCCCTCATCCACTTCGATCTCTTCGAGGCTCGGCTGCAATCGGAAAAGGAGATTTTGACCTTCGGATTCAGGGTGGCCGAAATGGCCGGATGGCGTACCTGGACAAATGGGCTGATCCAAACGATTGGCTGGGTCAACGCGACGCTTTTCGCAATCTATGCCCTGACTGGAATTTTCGCCGTCACCCGCGACAGGCGGGTCCGTAGCGGCCGGGCACTGCTCGGTTGCTGGGTGCTTCTGTTCTTTTCGTTTCTGGCCATTGAGATCAACGTCCAGCGCGAGCGCCATCTGCTTCCCATTCTTCCCTGTGTTCTGCTTTTTGTAGGGGAATCCTACAGACGGTTCGGACTGCAGCTGGGGCGTAGATTGGGCGGCAATCTTGCCCCCGCCCTTGTCGGCGTCGTTGTTGCTCTCGCCTTCGCACAGGGTCACATCGGACGCGCATTCGGGATGTTCAAGGAGATCGGAAATCGGGAAGAAGGCCGTGTCGAATTGTCAGCGGGGAGGTGGCTTTCAGAGAACTTTCCGGAACAGACCACAATCCTATTCGACGCCTATTCCTACGTGCCTGAAAAATTCCGGAACGTACACCGGACGTTCGGGATGACGTATCCGATGGTCAACCATTTCGAACCCGACCTGCTCGTCGTAAGGGACGCGATGGCGGGGCGCTACGCCAACCTGGAGGACGCGGACCGCGCTCGGGTGGGCGGGGCGGCCTTCTTGGATCGTCACTACTTTTATAAGTATCTGAGTGAGAGACGATTATCTACCTATGACCGCATCAAGGAGTTTGAGCGCATTGGAATCTATGAACGGAACGCCCCCAAGGTTCGCAAGGGGACGGAGCCCGCAAGTGCCTGGCCGGAACGCCTGAAGCAGTACGCGGCGGGAACCGTGTATGGGGTGGAGAAGGCACGCAAGTCCATGGCGGCGATCCACGAGGCGGTTGGCCTGAATGCGGAGTCCGAAAGGGAGCTTCGCCTCGCGGAGGAAGCTGAAAGTCATCCGGTAGAGCAATACAACCTGGCGACAGTGCATTTGAGCGAAGGCAGAACAGAGGCTGCCAGAAGCCTTTTTGACGAATTGATGTCCGCCATATCCTCACAGTCGGCGGCGCAGCGCGCCTCGGTCCAACACCACATCGCCCGTCAGTACTTCGAAGCGGGCCTCTATTCCGAAGCGATCGCCTGGACCCGAGAGGCGATCGAGCTGAATTCAGACTTGAAAGAGGCCCACTTTGACCTGGGGGCTTTCACACTGGCTCAGGGAGATTTCCTTCGAGGAGATTCCCTTTTTGTTGGAGCTGTCCAACACTATGGTGCAGACCCCTATGCGAAGGACCTGCTCAGGATGTTGATCCGGAGGGGCCTGGGCGCAGGGGGTCCGAGACGGATTCTAAACCGGTATTTCGGAGGAGATGAGTGAGCGTGATTCGTTTTGAAAAGGCCCAAATCCTTCTGGCGGTATGCTTTGTAATCTACGTCGGGTTTGTGTTGCCGCTCGTGCCACTGGGAAGCGATGATATTCGAGTCGTAAGCGTCTTTTCGATCGATGAAGCCGACATCCAGGCTGCTGTTGGTATACTCCACAAGAAGGGATTTCTGGAGAAGCCCTCATTCAAGTATGGAGGGCTTTACTACTATTTGCCTGTGGCCTTTCTGAAACTGTATGGAATTCTGGGAGAGGTAACCGATCGGGTTGTCATCATGGTGCTGCGGGGGTTTGGTGCCATTTCGGGGGTCGGATGTCTCTGGATGGTCTATCGAATCGGATCTGTCACTTTTGGTCAGGTCGCAGGGCTCATCGGGACCTTTATCCTGCTCGTCACCCCGGTCTTCCTCCGGTGGTCTGTGGAGGCCCATCCGGATCTACCACAACTTTTCTGGATCCTGTGTGCCCTGTATGCGGGTTGTCGGATCTGTGAAGGGATCCGGCCAAAGTGGATTGTCCTGGCCTCGCTGTTTTCGGGACTCGCGTTCGGGACGAAGTATGCCGGGATCTTTCTGCTCCCGGCTGTCTACGCCGCGGTGTTGCTTCCATCAAAGGATGGCGCACTGAGTCTGAAAACTGCAACCCTAAGGCTGAGGCAGAGGCAGGTCCTTGTATATCTGGGTCTCGTCCCTGTCGTGTTCGTCCTTGTCTTTGCCGTGACGAATCCGTTCTCCGTTATTTTCTTTGAGGAATTCACGGATAGTCTGATGGCCGAAAAGAAGATCATGGAATTTGGTCACACGCTGCGGGCCGACACTCGGGGATTCTTGTGGTTCTCAAGCCTGGCTGGCGGCCTGGGGAGACCGCACGCCGTGACATTCTTGATCACTCTCCTTGCCGGCGCATTCCACTTCGTGAAGGGAGGAAAACTTCATTCGAAGCAAGGCGTGCTCTTGATCTGGATCGGAGTCTATCTCGCCTATCTGGCTCTGGAAGTGAACTTCAGGCAGGCTCGCCACCTTCTGCCCATCATCCCTGTCGTGCTCTTGTTCGCGGCAGACGGGTATCGGTGGATCGGCGACCGACTGAAGGTTGTGAGGCCTCTTCGGGGGGCTGGAATCGGTCTTGCCGCGATTGTGATTGGCTTTTCGCTGGGCCAGATGGAGCAAGCCGCTGGCCTCTATGAGGGGAAATGGAATCGTGTGCGGGATAGTCTCGAGTTGAGGGTCGGGCGCTGGCTGGCTGGGAGCTATCAGGCTGAAACGAGTGTCCTGCACGATGCCTATGCCTACGTCCCTTCCAAATTTCAGAATGTTTTCAGGACGTTTGGCCATCATTATCCGCTCGTTAGTCACTTTGAGCCGGATCTGCTTGTGATCAGAGAGGCGATTCGAAAAGACTATGAAAACATTGAAGATGCTGATGATTCGCGCATGGGAAAACCGGCGTTCCTGGACAGGCACTTCTTTTACCGCCATCTAGCCGAGGGTCGCATTGCGACCTATCGTCTGGTCAAGGATTTTGGGCGAATGCAGGTCTACGGACGGGTCGCTCCGAGGGTCCGGGAATGGCAGGACCCGTCCGAACGGTGGTTGAAACTCGCAAAGATGAAATTTGAAGGCAAACTCTACGGGATGGTTTCGGCGCGATGGACTATGGGGAGTATCCATATGTCGCTCGGATTGGCAGAGCACGCCGAACGGGAATACAGCATTGCCAAGGCGTCGGAAACTTTCGCCATTCAGATCTATCAGCACGGCAAAGTGGAGTTGTCAGCGGGTAGGCTTCCGCGGGCCAGAGAGGCGTTTGATGCCGCATTGGAAGCCGTGTCTTCGAAGCCCCCGCGATATCGGGCGGCTGTCCTCGAAAAGGTGGTGACGGAGTATTTCAAGGCAGGATATTTCTCGGAGGCCTCAGCCTACGCGGAGGCCGCCACTGAACTGGATCCAGCCCTTCCCGGACCCTTCTTTCAGGTGGCCGTCGCCCGTCTGGCGGACGGCCAGCCCGACCGGGCCGATTCGTCCCTTACGAGAGCTGTTGGCCGTTTTGGTCCGGACCGGAACGGGGCTGATATGCTGCAGCGTCTGATTCAGAGGGGCATCGCAGTGGAGGCGGGGATGAAATTGCTTGATACCCATTTCGAAGGGATCACTCACGATGCGAGCCGTTAGAGAATGGCCGTCCCTCTGCGCGGTACTCTGCGGGCTCTTCTACATTGCCTTCACGCTTCCCTTGCTCTCCGTAGCGGCAGACGATCTCCGAATGGCCGGTGTTTACTCCCTGGATGAGTTTGGGGCCGCAACGGTTGTGCGTCACCTCTACCGGGGGGAAACGCTCGATCCTGGCACGTACAAATATGGTGGGCTCTTCTACTACCTGCCGATGGTCGCCCTGAAATTTCTTGGTGCGTTGGGAGACGTTTCCGAACGAATGATCGTCGTCACGCTTCGTGGGTTCTGTACGCTGGCCGGATTGGGGTGTCTTTGGATGACCTATCGGATCGGTCTCCGGGTGTTCAATCCGGTGGCGGCATCCATCGCCTGCGTCCTGCTGGCTGTAATGCCCGTTTTCATACGCTGGTCGGTAGAGTCCCATCCCGATCTTCCCCAGTTGTTCTGGGTACTGTGCGCGCTTCTCGCGTGCTGTCGACTGGCGAACGAATTCAGGTTGAGATGGATCCTGCTCGCCTCACTGTTCGCGGGACTCGCATTCGGGACCAAATACATCGGGATCTTCCTGCTCCCGGTTATCGCGTTGGCGGCATCTGCCTCGCGACCGGGAGGCGTGGCCCAACAGATAAACGATTGGGGCTTCTTGAGGGCTCTGCTGATCGTCCCATGCGTTTTTGCGCTTGTCTTTGCCTTTACGACTCCTTACGCTGTCGTCCGGTTTGGGGAATTCACGGGCAGTCTGTCAGCCTTCAAAGAGATCATGGAAACCGGTCACGTTGTCCGCGAAGACGACAGAGGGATAATGTGGGTCGGGGCACTTGCCGGGATATTGGGAAGGGTCGGCCTGCTGATTTTTGTCTGTGCCCTGGGCGCTGCGAGCTATTCGTTGAGTCGTCGCAAACTTCCGATGGATCGTGGGATCTTGCTAGTCTGGATCGGTGTCGTGCTTTCGTATCTCGTTCTTGAAATCAACGTGAGGCGAACAAGGTACTTGCTTCCAATCCTGCCAGTCGCGCTGCTCTTTGTATCCGATTTGGTCCACCGAAGCATGATGTGGACCCGGGCTCGGCTGTCAGAAAGGATTCCGGTCCTCCAGGTTCTGCTCCCCCTGTTTCTCGCGCTGCTTCTGTGGGAGCCCCTTGCCGGAGATGCAAGCTTTTTCCGTGGGAGGTGGAAGCGGGAGAAACTCAGCCATGAAATTTCGGCTGGCAAGTGGATCGAGGCGACCTTTCCACCGGAGAGGTCGGTCCTTTACGACGCCTATGCCTACGTTCCACCCAAATTTCTCAAGGCGGTACCGACTGCGATCGGGCAGAGTTATCCAATGGTGAACCATCTGAAACCAGATCTGCTTGTGGTTCGGGAGGCCACGGCGAGCCATTATAGTGATCTGGGTGATACTAGCCGGACCCAGCTGGGCAAGGATCTATTCCTTGATTCACACTATTTTTATAGATACCTGAGAGCGGGGCATATCCCAGTCTATCGTTTGGCCAGAGATTTCGGAACGGTATCGGTCTACGAACGCACTCAAGCAGCGCCAAAAGGAGAGCAACGTTCAGTGCCATCCTGGAATGAGCGGGTCACGCACCTGTTTTCAGACCAGCTATACGGGCAGCCGCTGGCCCGGGAGACCATGGGCGACATTCACTTCCAGCTCGGTCTGAACGATCAAGCGATCAGGGAGTATGGATTGGCAGCTGAATTGGCGCCGGACTATCTCCCTGTTGTGTATAAGCTGGGCCGTGCATACTTGAGATCGGGAAGCGTGGAGGAGGCACAGGTGATTATCGAGAGGCTACTCACTTCGATGCACTCGCGGCCCACGATGGACCTGGCAGAGATCAGACAAAGTCTGGGACGCGAATATTTCCAGGCCGGGTATTTTGTAGAGGCCATTTTGGAGGCAAAGGAAGCCGTCGCGCTGAACCCAGACCTGAGCAGCGCGCATTTCGACCTTGCACTGTTTTACCTGGTGAACAAAGACTACGCTCAGTCGGATTCCGCTTACATCGCGGCCGTCAGAAGATTCGGTCGGGATGCGGAAGCGTTTGAGAGGCTGCAATCCTTGAAGGCGCAGGGCGTCGAAGCGGGGGAGGCAGGTCGGCTGCTGAAGCGCTATTTTAAATGAGACAGTTTCGAGTCGCGGGTTTCGGATTTCGAGTTGAAAGACAAAGCGGTATGCGAACTCACAGCCGTGTTAATATGAACTAGAAACTAGAAACCAGAAACTTTATGAGGAAAGAAAATGACCGAAGAACTCAGTCCGACAATCCGGGTGGTCCTGCTGCCGAAAGATACGAACGCTTACGGCGTCGTGTTCGGGGGCGTGATCATGAGTCACCTGGACATCGCCGGTGCGATCGAAGCGCGCAAGCATACGGCCCATCGCGTCGTGACCGTGGCGATCGACAAGATCGAATTCGTCGCGCCCGTGTTCGTGGGTGACGTGGTCTCTTTCTACACGCAGCTGCAGAGCGTTGGACGAACGTCGGTTACGGTCTCGATAGATGTGGAGGCGGATCGGACTGACGGAAGTGGGCGGGTCCGGGTGACTCAGGCCCGGGCCGTCTACGTTGCCCTGAACGATGAGGGAAGGCCGACGCCGGTGAGGGAGGTGTAGCTCTAGGTGGCTTCGGTGCAGTCTGCAACACGGGTCGCTTCTATCCGCTGTCTCAGGGATTCTGTGACCTCTCTCGCCGTGTCGGCGAAGTCCAGACCCCCTGAGGCATATAAGATACTGCGGGAGGCGTTTATGAGGAGTCCTCTGCCAGATGCGTCCTGCCCGTTGATGATCACGTTCTCTGTCTCCCCCCCCTGGGCACCGATACCGGGTACGAGGATGGGAAGGTTGGGCGCGATGTCCCGGACCTTTCTCATTTCATCCGGGTGGGTCGCACCGACCACGAGGCCGCAGGGGCCGTCGGCCGACCACGAGACGGCCTTGCAGGCCAGGGTCTCGTAGAGGGGCTTTCCATCGGCGGATAGGCGTTGAAGGTCGGCAGAGCCGGGGTTCGAAGTCAGACAGAGCAGGAAGGCACACCGATCTTTGTAATCCAGGAAGGGCATCACCGAATCGCGGCCGAGAAGGGGGTTCACGGTCACAGCATCTACTTTCAGCTGCTCATAGGCCATGGCCGCGTACCGGGATGCCGTGTTGGATATGTCTCCCGCCTTGTAATCAAGGATGACTGGGATGTCGTCTGGGATCGTTTCCACTACACCAATGAGGGTTTCCCATCCGCTCACGCCCATGGCACCGTAGAAGGCGAAGTTCGGCTTGTAGGCGCAGACCAGATCCTGCGTAGCGAGAACGATATCCCGCAGAAAGGTCAGGACGGCGTCGGATTTCCCTTCAAGGTGTTCTGGAAGCCTCTTGGGATCGGGATCCAGTCCGACACAGACCAGGCTCCTGTTTTTGTCAGCAGATCGACTGTATTTTTCGTGAAATCCCATCGTGTTCCTTGCGCACGGTTGTTAAAACGGCGGATTCCGAATGGGGGAGTCCGCCGGTTTGAAAAGCGAGTGGGCCTGTAAGCCGAGTTCTGTCCCTCGGTCCGGATGAGGACCGAATGGATGGTCATTTATCTGGGGCATCGGTTACCCGATGCCTCACGCGGCCAACCCGAGCGTTGTAGCGAGGCGGGCCACCTCTCCGCTCCTATTTGGCCTTGCTTCAGATGGGGTTTGCCGTGCCGCCCCCGTCACCGGGAGGCGCGGTGGGCTCTTACCCCGCCGTTTCACCCTTGCCCGCTGCGAGACTTGCGGTCCCGCTCGCTGGCGGTCTATTCTCTGTGGCACTTTCCGTCGGGTTACCCCGCCTGGGCGTTACCCAGCATCCTGCCCTTCGGAGCTCGGACTTTCCTCACCCTATCGGGCGCGACCATCCGGCCCACTCGCCAATGCTGCCTTTAGAATTCCCTCGTTCGCCAGCCTGTCGGCCTCCTGGTTCTTCGATCGATCAACGTGCCGAATCCGGAACCCATCAAACCCGCCAGACAGTTTTATCGCCTTATCATATAGTGGCTTAAGCGACTGGGTCTTAACTCTATAGAGGCCATTCAACTGTTTTACCATAAGCTCGCTGTCGGACACGACGTCGACGAGACTTGCACCGACTTCCTTTGCCATCTCAAGACCGCGAATCAGTGCCTGGTATTCTGCGGAGTTGTTCGTGGTCTCGCCGATGTAGTCTGAAGATTCCAGGATCAGCTCGCCGTTTGATTCGATTCGCACACCAATTCCGGACCGGCCAGGGTTTCCTTTGGAGGCCCCATCCACATAGAGCGTGACCTGACTGCTCACGCACTCACCTCTTCTCTCCACACGAGCAATCGCCCACAGTTTTCGCAGCGAATGACTTGATCCCGCCTTCGGATTTCGACCATTCGCTGGGGCGGCATCCGTCGGAAGCACCCTCCGCAAGAACCCTTCTCGAGCGGAACGGCCGCAACGCCGCCCTTCACGACTCTCCGGATGCGTGTATAGATGGAGAGCGGTTTCTTATCGATCTGAGACGCCAAGCCATCCCTTTTTTCCTCCCGTCCCCTCACGTCCTCGTCCAGGGAATCCAGCTGGGATTGAAGGGACGTAATCCTTTCCTGCTTTTCGTTCTCCAAATCCTTGAAGAGCTGCCGCTCATCCTTCAATTTTTCTTTCAGCGCATCCGCTGCTTCGATGGATTCGAGGATGGCCGTCTCGGTCTCTTCTACGCGGCCTCTCAGTGCCTCTATTTCATGCTGAAGGGCATCGTATTCCTTGTTGGACTTGACTTCATACAGGCGGTCCTGGTGTTTCTTCAAGTCAAGGTTAAGGGCCTCAAGTTCCTGTTCCATGAGGCGCTGATTCTTCTCGAGCCCACCTTCCTTCTGGACTTTTGCGTCCAACCGGTGTTTTGCCCGATCCAGTTCACCCTGGAGCTCTGCGATCTCTGTCGGGTAGTCATCCTGGGATCTTCTCAGCACGTCGATCTCAGTGTCGATCTCCTGTAGGTTCAACAACAGCGTCAAGTTTTCTTTCATTCCTGCTCCGCTCCTTGGAAGAACAACCTCTGTCAGGAAGGCAAAAAAGAAGGGCGCATCGATTCTCGATGCACCCTTCTAAACTCGATCATCTCTTCCGTTTTCTCACCGCCCGAGTCCACCCTGCGTGACTGGTGCGGGTCGGTAGGCTTTGAAGAATGGGCGATACCGGATTCGAACCAGTGACCTCTGGTATGTGAGACCAGCGCTCTAACCAACTGAGCTAATCGCCCAAATGGAGGCAATCTGAGAGGCAACTTCAATAAGTTTCCTCCGGCCATTGGCTTTTTAAGGTCTGATACAATGCGGTTCCTGGTCAATTTGGGGCATTAAATAAACATAAAGAGCCAGGGAAAGTCAAGCACCTTGTTCATACCCGATCGGCGCCCCTCGAACCGTAAATGGCTCCCATTCAAGCCAATAGAACTTGCTTCAACTGAGGGATTTGAATATATTCGCCAGTGTTGTCAAAAGAGGAAGGTGACCCCGTCGTTCAGCGGTTAGGACACCGGGCTTTCAATCCGGCAACGGGGGTTCGACTCCCCTCGGGGTCACCATTTTTGACAATGAAAGGCGCCCTTTCGGCCAGACCGAAGGGGCGCCTTTGTGATTAGAGAGCAGAAGACAGAGGTCAGCGGTCAGGATTGTCCGTCGCCATACTCAACCGGCACCCGCACCGTAAACGTGCTGCCCTTGCCCACTTCGCTCACCACGCCGATCGTCCCGCCCAGCAGCTCCGCGAATTTCTTCGTAATCGACAGCCCCAGCCCGGTGCCCTTCTGCACGCTGCTCTCGGACCCTTCGGCCTGACGGTATTCGTCGAAGATGGTGGGTGGTTCGTCTGAGGGGATGCCCTTGCCGGTATCGGACACGGCGATGACGTTGCCAGTCCTCGGTGGCCGCATTCACCGTCACGCTGCCGCTGTCGGTGAATTTGATGAGTCATCGGACCTCCGAGAGTCATGTGACCTGGCGAAATCTGAGGCCCGTGGGACCTTCCACTAAGTCAGCCACCAGTGCAGGATGTTCGTCATATATCCTTCGTACGCGTGGGAAGCCTGGATCAGCAGGCGTTCCGGTGCATCGGGGCTGTGCACGCGTAAATTGTTCGAGTATGCGCCGGCGCGCGCCTCCTGCATCCGCAGGTAGCGTCCCGAGTCCCAGTGGATGCCGTCGTCCGACGTATACAGTACGAAATGTCCGCTCCCTTCTCCCTGGGCTCCGCTCCGTCCGTGAAGGACGTATCCGCCTTTGAAGCGGGCCATCTGCGGATTTCGAATCTGCTTCTCAAAAAACGCGGTTTGCACGTCGCTCCAGGTGTAGCCGCCGTCGTGACTGATGACGTAGTCCAGGTGTTTTTCGTCGGCCATGTTGTAGACGTAGGCGATCAGTCCGCCGTCTTGGAGAATCGACAGGGCGCCGTAGCCCCGACACTGGATCTCGAGCGGCAGCTTGCTCCGCAGGGCGAAGCTGCGCCCGTGATCGGTGCTTGCATAGAGCCCGTAGAAGTGCTCGGGAAGGTTGCCGTACCATTGGATCGAGCTGTCGTTGCACAGCTCGAGAACCAGGATGCTGCCGTCGTGAACCATCGCATCCCAGATGCGGCCGGGTTGATCGCCCATCGGTTCCGCAGGTCCCCACGTACGGCCGTCATCCGTACTGCGAAGACACGTGGGAACGTCCAGCGGCGCCCACGCCCACTTCTCTTCGGCCGTGTTCCCGCACTCCAGGTTGAACAGGACGACCGCCCCGTCGTCGGCTCGCACGGCATTCTCACACATGACGGACTTTCCAGCGTTCCTGTCGTAGACCGCCTTGGAGTAGGCAAGCACTTCGCCGGCGCTCCAGGTTCGTCCCCCGTCTTCGGAACGCCGGTATTCCATCCACCCGTCCCCCGTGTGTCCGTCGTTCCTATCCGAGCAGTTGGAGTAGAACGCCAGGATTTTCCCCGGTGCATATTCAACGAGCGCGTGGCCCAGGTGGCCACTACGGCCCGATCGGGCGTGGTCTACGAACATGATGCCGTCGTTGGGTGGATCCGGCGGCTCGATCTCGAATACGGTGCTGACCGTAGGGTTTTCGTCCATGGCTGGGCTCGTCCTTTGGTTTTCCGCGAAGAGCAGTGGATAGCAAATGTGTCTTATGGATGGTGACATAGGTGCACATCGCAACCCAAGATACGACGGCGAGGAACGGCGGCCAAGAGATGCTTATGGAGGGGATTGCTGGAATTGAAGTGACGTCGGATCAGGCGGTGCCAGACTAAGCTGCGTCACGCAGCTCCATCAGCAATAGAGCTGGATTTCGAGCTATCACAAGCGTTGCATACCGGTGGACTCCCCTCGGGGTCACCAAAGAACTCGCAAACACCTGATGACGATAGAAGCCCTGTTGGATCCATTCCAGCAGGGCTGGTCCTTGCTCAGGCCTGACCGAAGGCCTGGGCAAACTGGAAAAAGTCCATGAAATTCACCTCCCCGTCGTCGTTTAGATCATACGTCGCGTCGAAATCCGGATCGCTCTGGTTCTTGCTGAAATTCTGCGCAAATTCAAGGAAATCCTCAAAGTTTACCGTTCCATCTCCGTTGAAATCGGAAGTCTTAACCACGGCATCCCCATGCGTCGTAGGCGCAGCGATGCCCGCTACACGACGGATTCGATGATTGGTGGCATCGGAGATCAGGAGGTCTCCCGAAGGCGTGATCGCTACCCCCCAGAGCCCCAAAAAGGCCGCCTTGGTAGCAGGCCCGCCGTCCCCGGAAAATCCGCGTGTCCCGCTGCCGGCAACCGTGCTTATGATGCCCGTGCTGGCATCGACCTTCCGGATACGGTCGTTGCCAAGGTCGCCTATAAACAGGTTACTTTTGGCATCCAGAGCAATGGATGATGGAAAACTAAGTGTAGCCTCCACAGCGGGCCCGCCGTCTCCGGAAAACCCTGCTGTATCGGCTCCTGCAACCGTTGTAATGATGCCTGTCTTGAGATCGACCTTCCGGATGCGGTCGTTGAAAGTATCCGCGATAAACAGGTTATCTGCGGCGTCCACGGCCACATCCCGGGGATGCAACAAGGCCGCCGCTGTCGCTGGACCGCCATCTCCTGAGAGTCCTTCCGTGTCCGTGCCTGCAATGGTGGTAATCACACCGGTTTTCGTATCCACACGCCGGACACGGTGGTTCTCGGCATCTGCAAAGAAGAGGTTGCCGGCACTGTCGAGAGCGAGGCCTAATGGATCGTCGAGTTGAGCTTGCACAGCTTGCCCGCCGTCCCCGGAAAACCCTGCTGTATCGGCTCCTGCAACCGTTGCGATGATGCCTGTCTTGAGATCGGTCTTCCGGATGCGGTCGTTTTCGAAATCAGAAATAAACAGGTTTCCTGCACGATCTACGGCCAGGCCGAATGGAAATGCAATCAGGGCGCTTGTGGCCGGTCCACCGTCTCCCGTAGATCCGCGAATACCTGTACCTGCGATCGTGCTGATGAGTCCGGTCTTCGCATCGACTCTTCGAATGCGGTTATGGCTGCGGTCTGCAATGTAGAGATTGCCCAAGTCATCCAGAACGATGTGCCTCGGAAAGCCAAGCTGTGCCTGTAATGCGGGCCGTCCATCGCCTACACCCCCGCCCGCTCCAGTAGTGATGGTGTTTGTTCGAAGGACCACCTTTCGAATGCGACTGTTCCCTTGGTCTGCAATCAACAGGCTTCCCTTGTTGTCTAAGGCGACAGCTTCTGGAAAAAAGAGCTGGGCCTGGGCAGCCGGACCACCGTCTCCGGAAAAGCCCAACTTACCTGTGCCGACCAGGGTGGTGACAATCCCGCTCTGGGCATCGACTTTCCGGATGCGGTGATTGCCCTGATCCGCCACGAAGATGTTGCCCTGTGCGTCTATAGCAATTCTCTGAGAGTCGCTGAATTGCGCTTCCGTTGCCGGGCCACCGTCTCCGGAAAAGCCGGTGGTAGTGCCCGCGACTGTGGTCACGGTGCCCGTCTTTGCATCGATGCGGCGGATGCGGCTGCCCGTTGAGACATAGAGATTTCCCGAATTATCGACGGCGATTCTCTCGGGGACTTCTATCTGTGCAGCGAGCGCATGCCCTCCGTCTCCCGCAAACCCTGGGGCCCCGTTGCCTGCTACAGTGACGATCTGTCCGGTAGATGAATCGACCATCCGGACACGATGGTTGCTCCTGTCAGCGATGAAAAGATTTCCTGCGCGATCTACAGCTATGTCCTCCGGGAACAAAAGTTGCGCATTGACTGCCGGTCCCTCATCCCCGGAGAAGCCGGGCTCACCTGTTCCGGCGACCGTTGTAATAATGCTTGTTTGAGCATCTACCCGGCGGATGCGGTGGTTGGCGGCATCCGCAAGGAAGAGGTTGCTGGCACTGTCGATGGCAAGACCAACATTGAAAGCAAGTTTGGCGTCTACGGCGCTGCCTCCGTCGCCGGAGAAGCCGCGGATGCCGGTTCCTGCGACGGTGCTGATCAGACCGGTGAGGGCATCGACGCGGCGCACCCGGTTGTTGCTCCCGCTAGAGATGTAGAGGTTGCCCTCCTGGTCGGTAACAACATCGTTTGGAAAAAGGAGGTTTGCCTCCAGGGCGCCCCGGCCATCACCAACATCGCCTCCCGCGATAGTTCGAATGGTGCCCGCCTCCTGCGGATCGTTCAGCCCCGGGCCGAGGATGGGAAGCGGACCGGAAAGCGTTGGCCCTACACCCGGAGAAGCAGGTCCAAGCCCCGGCAGGGAAGATACGAGAGCTGGCGGCTCGAAAACACCCACCACCAAGTTGGGAGGTGCCGCAATGCCTTCCACTCGCCGAATCCGGTTGTTGCCTCTATCCGCAATAAAGAGATTGCCCGACCCATCTACGAAGAGGCTATTGGGTGCAACCAAGCTCGCGCGCGTCGCCGGGCCTCCATCGCCGGAAAAACTAGGGATCCCATTTCCCGCAACGGTGGTGATCGTCCCCGACGCATCCACCTTCCGAACCCGGTGATTGTCTTTATCCGCAATATAGAGGATGCCTAACCCATCTACGAAAACGTCGAAAGGAAAAGTCAAACTTGCACGGATCGCGGGACCCCCATCCCCGGAAAAACCACGGGTCCCATTTCCCGCCACGGTGGTGATGATGGTGATGGCGCCCGAGGGATGTACCTTGCGAATCCGATGATTAAACGTATCCGCAATATAGAGATTGCCTGACCTATCTACAAAAACGCTAGAAGGACCAAACAAGCTTGCACCGATCGCCGGCCCCCCCTCGCTAGAAAATGTAGGGTTCCCATTTCCCGCCACGGTGGTGATAGTGCCCGACGGATCTACTTTCCGAATCCGATCATTAAACGTATCCGCAATATAGAGATTGCCTGATCGATCTCCGAAAACGCCTCCAGGCTCCCACACCCTCCCACTGGTTGCCGGACCTCCATCCCCGCGAAAACGAATCCTTCCATTTCCCGCCACGGTGGTGATCGTGCCAGTCCCATCTATCTTCCGAATCCGATTGTTTCCCCGATCGGCGATATAGAGATTTCCCGACCCGTCGACGAATATGCCTTGAGGGCCGAACAAGCCTGCGTGGGTCGCCGGACTTCCATCGCCGACAAAACCACCTCCAGCTACAGTGCTGATATCACCTCCTGGGCCTACCTTTCGAATCCGATGATTAAACGTATCCGCAATATAGAGATTGCCTGATCCGTCCCCGAAAATCCCTCTGGGCGCCCATAGGTTAAAGGTAATTGCACGACCTATATCGGCTAAAGGACTAAAGGAGTCCCCACTTCCAGCTACGGTGGTGATAGTGCCCGACGGATCTACTTTCCGAATCCGATTATTAAACGTATCCGCAATATAGAGATTGCCTGAACGATCCACGAATACACCATAAGGAAAAGCCAAACTCGCATCCGTTGCAGAGCCCCCATCACCGAAATAAGTATGGGTCCCATTTCCTGCCACGGTAGTGATGGTCCCCGACGTATCCACTTTGCGAACTCGGTTATTGCCCGTATCTGCAATGTAAAGATTTCCTGACATATCCACGAAAACGTCAAAAGGAAAACCCAAACTCGCATCCGTTGCGGGGCCCCCATCACCGAAATAAGCAGCGGTCCCATCTCCCGCCACGGTGGTGATGGTGCCCGACGTATCCACTTTGCGGATGCGGTGATTTTCAAATTCGGCAATATAGAGATTACCCGCCATATCCGCGGAGACTCCGTTAGGACTATTCAAGCTTGCGCGGGTCGCTGGACCCCCATCGCCGGAAAAACCAAAGAAGAGAGTTCCTGCCACGGTGGTAATGATGCCCGACGCATCTACTTTGCGAATCCGGTGATTGTCCGTATCCGCAATGTAGAGATTGCCTGACTCATCAACGAAGACTCCGAAGGGTCTATTCAAGCTTGCACGGGTCGCAGGACCCCCATCGCCGGAAAAACCAGCGGACCCGTTTCCCGCCACGGTGGTGATGGTGCCTGACCTATCCACCTTCCGGATCCGATGATTAAACGTATCCGCGATATAGAGATTGCCCGCCGCATCCAAGAATGGCCTACTAGGGACATTCAAGCCCGCATTAGTCGCTGGACGCCCGTCGCCGACGCCTCCACCGGCCACGGTGGTGATGTCCCCCGGCGCAGCTCCGACTGAGAGGACAAATCCGGAGATCCAGAAGCCTACAAGCAATATGCGAACAGAAGTAACCATAGAAGAGAGCCAGATCTCCACGAGAATCGGGCACACCTCTCTCCGAAGCGTGCCCCTCAACAGGTGTCCGATTTGTTCGTCCCGTCTTCAGCCTCGGAGCATGAAGTCACTAATTTACGGTAAGATATGCAGGTAGGATGAGGGTTGCAAGGTGTGTCTTGGAACGCGAATCAGGAGTGAGTCGCTCGTGCAGGCGAATGCGGTTCAGAGGTAGTAATTCGCGAGGATGCCTTTTTGTTCTGGGAATTTGCACGTGTGGAGGCTATCTTTGTGCGCTTGCGAAACCGGGGCTACCTACCCTCCTTTGAGCGGAAAATCCAGTCCTAGCCTCATGCTGCCTGCCGACACGCAGGTCCGACGTACAGGAAGCCCGTTTTCTCCAGCGCGTAGAGGTCCCCAAAAGTGTTTGCGACTTGTGCGTGACCCCTCGGGGTCACCAAAAACAAGGCTCTAAAAGTCCTGCGGGATTCGATTCCAGCAGGACTTTCCCTTTTTTCTCCCTGAGGATGCGGATTTCGGTGATATTCATTTGGAGTACATTGTATAAGCATTCCATACAGGCGCAGATCGACCGGCGTGACACAGTCGGGCTCGAAACACGTGGCGAAGCCCACTATCAGACCCTCGATCTCCGTCGTTGCGGCAGCCATTTTCCATACTCAAGGATACAGTCGGTTCCACCGTTGTTTGCCCGATGAGTCGTTAGATTTAAAGATACTTTTAATTTACGGGAGACGAAAAAGAGGAGGGGACAATGCCATGAGCGATAGGCCTAATACGCAACTGAGGCAAGGGGACCCCATAGCTTATATCCGTCCGGACATCCCCGAGTTTCAGCTTCCCGCCCGCAACGGGGAGCGTTACGAGGCGCAGGTGCCGGATACCCTGGATCTTCAGGAGCGGGCCGCACTCGCGGTAAGTGGGCTCACCGGCCCCACCGATCCAGACGCGGATTATGAACTGTATTTCCTCGCCACCTTGAATCATAATCCGCCGATGATGCGGCACCAATGCTGGGATCACGAAAATCAGTGGAAGTTCATGGAGTCGCTTCAACTCGTGCGTCTCGTGAGCGGCTCGGACGTGAACGAGCACGTGGAGCGGCGCTGGATGGAGGTGATCCTGCGCATGCAGGGGCCGGACGGCCTGCTCTACATGCCCACAAGGGGCCGGCCGTGGGCACGTGTTCGTCTGGACAAGTATGATGACCTCGAGCGCACTTTGGCTGCGGACCATCTTACCCTTCCCGCTGACTGCGGATGTGCCCTGGGTGCGTTGAGCCTCTACGCGCTTCGGGACAGTAGTGACGTATGGCGGTCGGTTGTCGAGCGTCTGGTCGATGCCCTGGCTGCGCGTGCCATCGAGCGAGAAGATTACGCTTACTGCCCACAGGCGATTTTTCTGCCGGGAGAGGAGACAGACCCGAACGCAGAAATACCCGGTCCGTTTCTGGGCAGCTTTGGCGGCTGGGTCGCCGTGGGGCTGGCGCAGGCGTATCGGGCCCTGAACTACGAGCCGGCCCTGGAACTGGCAGGCAAGTTGTGCCGCCATTTGAAGGACCATAACAACCACTTCGCTCCAGACGGCACCTTCTTGCCCGACCGTCCCTTGGAAAGACCGACAGCTCATTTCTATCACCATGCCATCGGTCTGCAGGCCATGCTGGAGTATGGCATGCTCAGCGGAGACCAGGAGATGATCGATTTCGCCCACCGGGGTTTTCAGTACGGCATGGCCAACGGCGAAATGCTCACCGGGTATTTCCCGGAGACTATAGGATCACCGCACCTGCAGCATTCCGAGATCTGTGAGGTGGCCACCATGATCGCCCTGGGCCTGAAGCTGACCGAGGCCGGTGTGGGAGACTATCTCGACGACGTGGATCGTTGGGTGCGGAACATGCTCGTGGAAATGCAGTTGACGCCCGCGAAGGGCGATTGGCTCAGGCGCTATTCGGCGGGACAGCCCCGCTCGGAAGTGGATCCGATGGGTCAAACCACGGAGCGGGTGATAGAGCGAAACATCGGCGCCTTTGGAGGATGGCCCAAGGCCAACGACTGGTACGAAGGCGTTGGCAACGGTATAATGCACTGCTGCACGGGAACCGGCAGTCGAGCCCTCTATTACGTGTGGGAGAATATCTTGACCCATGATTCTGGCAAGTTGCGGCTGAACCTGCTTCTGAATCGCGCCTCTCCCTGGGCGGATGTTGATAGCCACGTCCCCTACGTAGGGCAGGTGGATGTGAGAATTAAGGAGTCAGTAGAGCTGTCGATTCGCATCCCGGAGTGGGTGAAGCACGATGAAGTGAGACTGCAGTTGAACGGCAATGATCGTCCAGTGGGTCGGGATGGTCGCTATGCGGAGGTGGGCGAGGTGAAACCAGGGGATGTGGCGACGATGACCTTCCCCATTGCGGAGCGGACCGATGAGGTGTGGATCGAGAAGGAAAAGTTCACGCTGGTGCGGAAGGGCAATGATGTGGTCGCCATCGATCCGCCGGGGCGGCTCTGTCCATTGTACCAACGGGACCATTATCGACGCGACAGCACCCGCTGGCAGAAGATCGAACGGTTCGTCTCGAGAGAGCGGATCTACTGGTAAGGCGCGGGTTGGAGCGTGTCGGAGAGTTCGGCAGTGGGTTTGCAAGGAGCTTTGCGTTGGATACCTAGAGACCGCAGCAAAGGGGAAGGTTTTGTGACCGGTCGCAGGCTTTGCTCGTGCGATCGGGCTTCACTTTGGGACTGGTGGGGACACAGTCGTCCTGCAGTGTTTTACCGTGTGTACCCCTGTACATATTTGGGGGTGTCGATGAAGTCCGCCCACCTCGTCAACTGACCCACGGACCCGAGATAGCGGGTGCCCGTAAGCCTCTGCTCCTCAAACTTCACACAGGGACCTTCCATGCTTTCAAGGCGTCCTCTCACAACCGAAGATGTACTGTCGTTCAAGAGTGTCGAAGACGCGCAGATCTCTCCCGACGGAACGCGGGTCGCCTTCACAGTCGGGGATTCCTTCAAGTTGGACAGCAAGTGGCCCAGGTCCACCATCTGGACGGTGAGTACAGCGGGAGGGCCAGCGATCCAGCTCACTGCCGGACCGCGGACCGATTCATTGCCCCGCTGGTCGCCGGACGGCCGTCAAGTGGCCTTTCTGTCCGATCGTCTGCAGGAGGGCCAGCGGCAGGTGTTTCTGCTCCCGGCCGGCGGCGGCGAAGCCATCGCCCTGACCGAGATAAAGGGCGAGATCTCCTCGCCGCGAGGTCTCAGCGCGCTGCAGTGGTCGCCGGATGGAAGCGCTCTGGGCTTCCTGATGGAAGACCCGGAGACCGACGAGGAGCGACAGCGGCGCGAAGACAAAGACGACGCTATCACCTTCGAGCAGAATCTGAAATACGTGCGGCTGTGGACGGTAGAGGTGGCGACAGGGGAAGTGTGCTGTGCCTCACCGACGGCGGGGGTGCAGATCTGGGAATTCGCCTGGCATCCGAGTGGATCGGAGATCGCAGCCGTGGCGTCCGATCTGCCCACGGAATCCGCCTGGTACGGCAACCGCCTGGTGCGCTTCGATCTGGGCGGCGATGTTGAGACCCTGTGGCAATCGGAGTGCCAGGCGGCGCTACCGCTGTGGTCGCCCAGCGGCGAGCAACTGGCCTTCATCTCCTCGACCTGGAGTGATCGGGGGTGTGTGGCCGGAGACGCGTGGCTGCTCGAGCCCGGAGGGGAGGCGCGCAACCTCACCGAGGGCATGGTCGCCGGCATCGGCTGGCTGGCCTGGTCGCCCGACGGTTGCGAGCTGCAGACGATCGGTCACGAGCGGGGCGGCACGGGGATCTACCGGATCCGTGTCGCCGACGGCGAGCGGAGCAGTCTGTGGTGGCAGCAGGCCGCCGTCTCCATTGCGAACTGGCCACGCTTTTCCCACGCCGAGAACGGCGACCTCGCCGTGGTGCTGGAGGACGCCGAAAATCCGCTGGACGTGTGGATCGGGCGCCCGGCGGACAGCGCCCTCGAGTGGACTCAGCTCACGAATCTGCACCCGCAGAGCGCCGATATCGACATCGGCGAGACCGACGTCCACGAATGGATGGGCGCCGACGGAGAGAAGATGCAGGGCCTGCTGATAAAGCCGGTGGGGTACGAGGTCGGCAAGCGCTACCCGCTGGTGATGAGCGTGCACGGAGGGCCGAGCGGTGTGAGTGGCTCGCGTTACTACGCCGCCAGCGGCTGGGCCCAGCTGATGGCCAACGAGGGCTACGCCGTGTTCATGCCCAACTACCGCGGCTCCGTCGGCTGGGGGCGGAAGTTTTCCGAGAGCAACCTCGGCGACATGGGCGGCAAGGACTTCGAGGACATGATGCTGGGTATTGACTCGCTGATCGGGACGGGTATCGCCGACGCCGATCGACTGGCCCTTTCCGGCTGGTCCTACGGAGGCTTCATAGCGGCCTGGGCGGTGTCGCAGACCGACCGTTTCCGAACCGTGGTGATGGGCGCCGGCATTTCGCACTGGCTCAGCTTCCACGGGAAGAGCTGCCTGCCGGCGTGGGACCAGCTCTACTACCAGGCCAGTCCCTACGAGGCCGAGGGGCGATACACACGATTCTCACCCCTGTCCTACTACGACAATCTGCAGACGCCGACCCTGATTCTCCACGGCGAGGTGGACGAAGACGTACCGGTGGAGCAATCGTATCTCTTCTATCGCGCCCTGAAGGACAAGGGCATACCCGTCGAGCTGATCGTCTACCCGCGAGAGCCCCACGGAGTCATCGAGCGAGCTCATGTACGGGACATGGCCGAGCGCGTAATTAACTGGCTGCGCCAGTATCTGAAGGAGGACGACCATTCAGTTTGAGCACCTTGCGTTCGCCGACGTTTCGGGATTGCAGAGCCCGGGCGCTATGACCGGTTCGAGGACAGCGTGAAGCTCCTGTTTCTAGGCACCGGGGCTGGCGATTTCCACCTCCTGGACGATCTGGAGGACCAAAGCAAGCACTTGGTCCGGGCTCGGCAACTCGGGGGTAAGAACCTGCGCCGAGCGTCCTCTGTCATGATTTCCCCAGACATTTCGATAGACTTCTACGACGACCGTCAGTTAAGAAAATTCGGCGTCAACGGGGATACGATCCGGCACCTGTTGATCACTCACGGACACCAGGATCATTTCCAGCCGGTCGCCATTCTGGAATTTGCCGCTCGTCTGCGCCATACGCTCCAGATCTACGGCAACGGGATGGTGGGGGATGCTCTGGAGTTTGCGGCGAGCTATGAGTGGAAGGAGAGCATCAAGAGGTTCTGCGCTCGGAGGAGCGAGCCAAATGTCGACTTCCACCTGGTTCGGCCGGAGGAGCGTTTTGAGGTTGGGGACACCACGGTCACGGCAGTGGACGCCAATCACTGCATCAACAAGCAGTACACGATCAGGGAGCAGCGGGCCCTGAATTATGTCTTCGAGCGCGGCGGGAAAACGGTTTTTTACGGCCTGGATTCCTCTTATATTCTACCGCTGACTCTGGACTACCTGCGCCGATTTCAGGTGGATCTGGCCGTATTCGATGCGACCTTCGGGGATCTAGAGATCGACCCGGCCCGCTCCGGGCACCAGAATTTTTCCATGGTTAAACACACCATTTCTGAGCTTAGCCAAGCGGGGATTATCAGTAGCGATACGGCTATCGTAGGCTCGCACATCAGCCTGAGGCAGGTCGGACCCCACGAGGATATTGTCGAGGATATGGCCCGGAGGGGCGTCGTTCTGGCTTATGATGGAATGGTTGTGGAGGTATGATTGATTAATAGAAGCGGAGATGACTTGAGGGAGTGCGGCGTCGAGACGGGTTGGCTGGATTTCTAGCTGATACACGAGTCCTTTAAGCGTTGCTTTCCCTTGGACTCTCCTCGGGGCCACCATACATAAGCAATGTGACAGAGCCCGGCGGGATCGATTCCAGTTGGGCTCTTCTGGTTTTCAGAAAGGGGCTTTTGCAAAGGCCTGGCCATGGGATCTGAAGACACGACCGAATTTACTCCCATTTCCCCGAATCCGTTCATCACGGGCAATCCAGTCCGCGACCCGAACCTGTTCTTCGGGCGTGAGGAGGATTTCGCCTATGCCCGTTAGCGATTGGTCGCGGAAACTGAGGGGTGCGTCCTCCTCTTCGTCGGCGAACGGCGGAGCGGGAAGACATCCATCCTATTCCAGATCCTGAACGGTCGGCTCGGTGTCGGTTTCTTCCCATCTTCGTCGACATGCAGGCTATGGCAGGCGTTTCCGATGATCGGGAGTTCTTCGTCCGGCTTGCAGAGGCGACCTGCTCCCAGGTGGGGCACGAGCGAATCCGGGTTGGAGAATATGGATTTCAGGCCGAGGATCCCTCGGCTGCCTTCAACTTGGCCGTCGCAGAGGATCTCATATGGGTGTCTGAAGCCCTTGAAGATGCGAGGATTTATCGTCGATTCCGCGTCAGTGAAGATGGTCGCATCTTCGTGATCGACGCGATCCAGTCTGAAGTGAAAGTGTTTTCGGACGGCGAGTTACTCACCGAGTGGGGTGATTTCGGTACAGAGGAGGGGGTGTTTCAGTTTTCCGGCCTTTCCCCCTTCTTTCCAGTGGACGCAGGTCTCGAGTCGCTGGCAGGAATCGCACTGGACTCGCAGGGTCGAATCTACGTAGCCGACGTGTTTAACAACCGGGTTCAGGTCTTTGCTCCGTGAGCGTAAAGGTCTCTGGTCGAGTGATTTGGATGTGCCGGCTTGCGTCTTGACGGAGTTAAGCGTTTGATCTTGAAAGTTGAAAGCGCGTTTTGGGTGGCCGGATGAAGCAAATTTGGATCCCGATGTGTATTTCAGGTGTCTTGTTGGGGCAGGCGCTCGTCCTTCCTTCACCCCTTGACGCCGATAGCAGTTCTGCAGACTCCCTCCACCTGCACAACTCCACAGGATCATTGACGCGACATAGCCCCTACGACATCTCGAAGGCTGGGCAAGTTGACAGTGCCGATGTGTATCGTTCCCCATCGCCAAACTTCCTGCTGGCTCTGCCCCGAACCGTCTACTCTTCGCTGTTCATTCCCTTGGGAATGCTTGCCATTCGCGCGGAACGAGGCAAGCTCGCGGAAAAATTTTCTGAATTCTTCACGAACGAAGCGGGCACGTTTGGAGTTTTCCCACAGGTTCAGCTTGGAGGAGAGACCGGGTCGGGCGGAGGCGCTCGCCTGTTCCACACCGACCTTTGGGGAAACGGAAAGCAGTTCCAAGGCTTCTTCATCTACGCGGGAGGACGTGGGCAAATGGCAGGGGGGGTGTATCTGGACCCGAGCCTGCTTGGCAGCAGTTTCGTGTGGAAGTTCGAAGGGGAATACCTACGAACGCGCAACCGCAGCGCCACGGTCAACGCAGCCGTTCGGGAAGACGACATCCGACTCTACCAGATCGAGCGAGCGGACATCCGGACTACGCTGGGCTGGCGGCTGAATGCGGGCGATCTGGCGACTCACAAACGCAATTTCATCATCGACGTCTGGGCGGGCTACGGACGGCGTGACCTGCGGCAGCGGGAGGGGCCTCCAGGCCCGCTGACTCACCCGGGATCAACGGCTCGGGCAAACGCGCTGAACGGGTTGGGCCTGCAGATCGATCTCTACCGGTTCGGGGGGCGTGTCGCCTATGACGACCGGGACCATAAGCGGCCAGTTCAGGAAATCTTGCTCCCGCTGAACTATGTACTGCCGGGGCGGGTGTTGACTTATTCGAACGGGCTCTACCATTCCTACAGGGATCTGGGGTATCCAGAGGGAGGGGGATTGATTGCGGCGGAAGCGGAGTGGGTGAGCGGGTCGGAGGAGGTGAAGTTCACCCGGATCGCGGCTGAGCTGTCGCGGTATGTGACCCTGTTCTGGCGGGACAGGATCCTCGCGCTTCGTGCCAGACTGGAGAAGGTGAGCAGTGCGGATGACAACGCGATTCCATATACCGATCTTGTGCTTTTAGGGGGCAGCACCTCGGCCCGTGGATACCGCAGGGGGTACTTCAGGGGTCAGGGGGCACTGCTCTTCAGCGTAGAATACCGGTACCCGATCTGGGATACCTGGAACGCGTTCGTTTTCTGGGATGAGACCCAGATATTTGACGATTTTGATGAGATCGAGGGAGGCGGTTTTCGAACATCGTGGGGAGGAGGAATCTCCCTCCGAACCGAGATCGGGCTCCTGGGCAAGATCCGAGTGGGGCACAGCGCCGAAGAGAAGGCGCTGGTAGGGCTGGTTATGGAGCAGGCGTTTTAGGCCTTTCGTGTTCAAGGCGTGGAGGTAAAGAAGGGGTATGAGATCAGCGTTTGACCGAACGGTGAGCACGTACTGGAGCGTGCTGTGTTTGCTTCTGCTGAGCGGCTGCGCCAGCAGCCCGAAGTTGACTACAGACCCGATCAAGTGGGCGGATCCAGACAACCGGCATATTCCAGAGCCCGAAGAGATGGAAGAGAACCAGATTTGGGACGTGATCGATCACACACTGTTCTACGAATTCGGCAAGCTGCTCGACCTGGGCTGGACCGCCCGACGTACAGGCAACATCCTGGGGGTTGCGCCCGTGCAGGAAGCGGACAATGTGAACGCATTGGACGAGGTGCCCAACTCCTCCTGGTTTACGAATCGTCACTTCCTAGAGCGGATGAGCCTGGATGAACTGAGGCGCGGGCCCGGCCTTGCCCAGCCGGACACCAGCGGGTCCTGGGAGATTGTGGCTGGAAAATTCGAAGGCGGCACGGCCGGGTTCACGATCAGAGATCCAAAAGGCGCGCTGTTCCTGCTCAAGTTCGATTCTGAGGGGAACAACGAGATGGGTTCGGCCGCCGAGGTGATTGCGACAAAGATCCTCCACGCGGCCGGTTACAACGTTCCGTCAAACTCCGTCGTTACCTTCGACCCGGCCATTCTAGAGATTGGACGGAAGGCGAGGGTGCCGGACGGTCGGGGTGGAAAGCGATCGATGAATCGGTCTGACGTGCGGGGCACCCTGGATAACATCATCCCGCAGTCGGACGGCCGACTGCGGTGTGTAGCCAGCAGATTCCTGAGCGGCATCCCCGCGGGTGTGTTCAACTATCACAGCAAGCGAAGGGACGACCCAAACGACCGGGTAAGGCACCAGCATCGCAGGGAACTCAGGGGGCTGCGGGTGATCGGTTCCTGGATGAACGACGCGGACCGGCGGGCCGCCAACACGCTGGACATGTACGTAGCCGATGAGGAAGGGCGACGCTATCTGAAACACTATATCATTGATATGGGGTCGACCTTCGGAAGCAACAATCTGATGCCGCACAAGCCCAAATACGGAAACGAGTACTTATGGGATGCCCGAACGGTTGGACTATCGTTGATTTCTCTCGGGCTCTACCGGAAGGCGTGGGACGAGCCCCTTCCAATGAAATATCCGGAACTCGGCTACTTTGAGAACGAGACGTTCCGGCCGGGCAGGTGGGTTCCGACCTATCCCAACCCTGCATTCGAACGATGCACAGCACGAGACGGCTATTGGGGAGCCAAGATCGTCATGTCGTTCTCTGATGAAGAGATCGCGGCCATGGTTCAGACCGGGCACTATTCCAACCCTGACGCCACCGCCGAGTTGACGCGGCTGTTGATCGAGCGGCGAGATATGATCGGCAAGTACTGGTTTGACAAAATCAACCCGTTGGATAAATTCTGGATAGATCCGGATGGACTTCGGTTTGAGGATCAGGCCGTGAATGGAAACTTGGCTTCAGCCGAAGGGACAACGTATCGATACACGCTGATCGATGCAGAAGGCAACCCCGTAGGTCCGATAGGAATGCATCGAGGTGAAGTTACGCTGAAAGTGCCAGCCGAGTTGCCACCACGGAAATACTATGGGTTCAGGATTCAAGCAAGGCGACCGGGTAGGTCGGGTTGGGGCAAGGCGACGAACGTTTACTTTTATGCGTGGCAGCAGGGGCGGTATCAAATCGTGCGCGTGGAGCGAGAGAGCTAGAAACAGGGTACCGGGAAACCAAAACACGGGTACCGGAACCGTTGCAAATTGCGGATTGAAGATTCAAGATTGATGAGTAAAGGCTGAAGGAATAAACGACAGTAACCTGAACTCGATTCGTTGATAGGAGCTATTTTGGCCCAGTCCAGCAACCCCCTAAGGCAAATTCTTGACATCCGCCGGGAAGAGGCACCCCTGGCGATTTTGATGTTTCTCTATTTTTTCTTGGTGATAACCACGTTCTGGATCTTGAAGCCCCTCAAGAAGGGCCTTTTCATCGGGTATTACGATCAGACTGGGTTTGATCTGATGGCCTGGCATCTGGACGCGGCACAGGCGGAGCTGATCGCGAAGGTGCTGAATATGGGAGTGGCCTTCGTGGCCGTGACCGTGTTTACCGTGCTCGTGCGTTTTTTCCAGCGGGAAAAGCTGACGTATATCTTTTCAGCGTTTTTTGCTGTCTGTTATTTACTCTACAGCTTCGTGTTGGATGCCCCCGGGGATTTTACGGTGTGGACATTCTATCTTTTCGGCGATCTCTACAGTACGATTATGGTCGCCACCTTCTTTGCGTTCCTGAACGACAGCGTGGTACCCGATGAAGCCAAGCGCCTCTACGGTGTGATCGGACTCGGCGGCGTGCTGGGGGGTACCTTCGGTTCGACCATGCTTAGGACCAAGGTAGAAGAACTGAGTATGTCCGAGTGGCTGTGGGTCTGTCTGGGAATCGGCTTTGATCGCGGTAATTGCGTCGCTGGTGGGCCGGAGGGTTGCGGGGAACCTCCCAGCCACGGAGGCGGAGCCGGAATCCGTGGTACCAGGAGGCAATCCGGCCTTTGAAGGCGCCAGGCTGGTCTTCAGATCGACATACCTGCTTTCCATCGTAGCCATCGTGGGGCTCTACGAGATGGTATCTACGATTATGGACTTTCAGTTTTCGGCAACGGTATCCCACTATCTCGATGGACCGGAAATCGGGGCGCATTTTGCATCGGTATTTGCGTTTACGAACTGGATCGCGCTTTTCGTTCAGCTGTTTTTGACGAGCTTTGTGATGACCCGCTTCGGGGTCGGGGTCGCGTTGTTGTTCTTGCCCGTTGCTGCCTTGCTGGGCTCGGCCGGGTTTTTCGTGGCGCCCGTGCTCCTATTGGGGAGTGCGTTGAATACGTGTGACAACGGATTCAGCTATTCCATCAATCAGTCGGCCAAAGAGGTGCTTTATGTACCGACCAGCAGGGAGGAAAAATACAAGGCCAAAGCGTTTATCGATATGTTCGTCCAGCGATTCGCGAAGGCGGTCGCTGTTGGTCTAAGCCTTTTGATTACGACCCTGGCTTCGGGGTTTGGCAGCCTTCGCTGGCTGTCTTTGCTCACCCTGGTGATCCTTACCTTGTGGCTGACGGCTGTGAGGTATGTTGGGCGACGGTTCAGGGAGATGGAGGCCGCCTGAAGGAATTTGACCTCGGAACTCGGCCGTTCAGGCCCGGGATGACAGGGAAGGGTGATACCACCCTATCCGGGGAGGGAGTCAGGCGGTTATGGGCGTAAATCCCTGTTGACAAAAAGCATAGGACGTTGTATATTTTGGTGGGGCTATGGGATGGCCCAATTGGGATCCTCGGACATATTAGGGGTGGGATGGCCGGGGATCCTGTTTTTATGCAACCCCGGCCTACTCCGGGGCGTATAAGGGCTGAAGACGGCCCTTTTCCCGAGCACGCTTTTTGGATTTCCCTCCCACCAAAAAGCCCCTGGATCGGGAAAGGGGTTTTTTTGTTTCCTGACTCTGGACCGATTTCCTACCTGCAGGTCGTGAACTCCCAGAATCGAGTTTAATAAAACCATATATTTATATTATTATCAATGTGATACATATTTAATTGATTTCAATTAAAATGAAAAGTCACCCTTGACACCTGAACATCTGTTTAGTATACTATTTGCAAGGGTGAATCCTTCGATATGTCAGCCGATCAAAATGCCTTTCGGGAGCCGATCATGGAAACTTACTCTGCCAATCACGCCGCCCTCACAGAGCTCAGTGACGAGTTCCGGAGGGTCGTAGACCGAATCTCTAACGAGCTCAGCGATCGTAGCATCGATTCGCTTGACCCGGAGGTTCTAACAGAGGTCGAAGTGGCTGAGCAGACCATAGATGTCAGGGCCCTTGAATTGCAGAGAGGACTCTGTGCCCCGAGGGCCTGGAAGGCCGCACTTGCCGAATATGAAACGCGCTGGTTGAACATCCTCGATGAGCTCGGAGAAAGGAGGAACTGAACAGATCTGGGAGAGTCGTCTAAACGTCCCGCACTAATCGCAGAAACTTTGATATAGAAGCGCTTCCAGCATCCTCGCCCACTTTTTCTCTTCTTCGAGGGGGAGAGGGGGAGGAGTAGAGCGGGTGTTCGGATGCGTCGGAAGCCGCGAAGGGTGGATCCCATCATATGGAATCCACCCTTTTTTTTGGTTGGCAGTCGACGGACGGCATGGTCTCGAGTCAAGGATGGCTTCCTTTTATCTCACGTGTTGACACAGTCCGCTGCAGGGCATAACATACTTTAAGCATTAATTCAATTTATTCACATACGCGTCGTTGTTTCTCGGATTAGTCGACATGGATCTCGATCAGCTAAGGGGCTTCTTTGAAACGGCACGGGAGAAGAGTTTTACCCGTGCTGCCAAGAAGCTCTTCCTGACTCAGCCGGCCGTGAGTTTGCAGGTCAAGGCGCTCGAGGAGGAACTGGGTGAAAGGCTGTTCGAGCGAAGCGGGAAGCAGGTCATCCTGACCGAGGCCGGCCGCCTGCTCCTTCGGAAGGCGGAGGAGATCTTTGATGCGGTCGAGTCCGCGAGACAGGAAGTGTCTGCCTTGAGAGAACTCCGCGTAGGTCGGGTTTCGGTCGGCGCAAGCGACACGAATTGCGCCTATGTCCTGCCCTACTCCGTTACGGCTTTTCGGGGGGCCTACCCCGGTGTAGAGATTCGCCTTATGGACAGGATGTCGCCAGGGGTAGCACAGCTCGTGCTGGATGGCGTTGTCGATTTTGGCCTGGCTACACTTCCTGTCGCAGAGCCTCGGCTGGAAAGTTATCCGCTTTTCGATCGCGAAGATGTGGCGATTTTCCCTCACGGTCACTCCATCGCTGGAAAGGGCACGGTCGCGCTGAAGGACCTCGGGGCACGTCCACTGCTCGTGCTTGAACGCGGCAGTACGAGCCGAGCGTTGATGGACCGATCCTTCCTGGATGCAGGTGTTGTCCCCGAGGTCGCTATGGAACTCGGAAGCATAGAGGTGATCAAACGGTTCGTAGAGATTGGATTAGGCATCGCCATCGTGCCGAAGGTGGCCGTCAGTTCAGAGATTCAGAGCGATAAACTTGCAACTGCGCGAGTAAAGGATCTCCCGATGCGGAAAGTGGGTGTGGTAAGACGAGCCGGGGGCCGGCTGTCTCAGGCGGCTGATATGTTTTTGGAATTTCTCAAGGCGGATGTGTCGGAAAGGTTTTGATATCAAGACCGGGGGAATAGGTGCCTTATCAAAGCAAGTTGAATCTTTCTGAGCATCGTCTGAGGCAGTTTGTAACAGAGCGTTACGGCCTGACGGTAGAGATCGAACAGGTCAAACAAGGATATTTCAGCACGACTGCGAGATTGTCAGGCCAGGGTGGCGATTGGCTGCTGAAGGTTTATCAGGAGAAAGAGGTGAATGCCAAGCAGCTTGCATTCGGCGTCTCGGTGAGCGAGCACCTCGGTTCTGCAGGATTCCCGGCGCCCCTGCCGATTCAGGGCCTGGATGGATCCACGCTGTTGTCCGTCGAGGGACACGTCCTCCTGCTCTGGCCCTTCCTGGAGGGAGAGAGCTACGTTCCGGGAGATGTAAGCCAATTGAACGCGGCGGCTGACCTACTGGGACAGATGCACCTCGCTACCTCCGAAATGCCGCCATCTGGACATTCATCGTCATCTTTCACAGACGATTTGTGCGAAGCTGCCAGCAAAATCTGGAATGATCTTGGGGCCGACGACATGAGTCGACTGCCGAGCGAAGGAAAGCAGTTGCGTTGTCTCCTTCACCGAGTCGTCAACGATCTGAACATGGACGAACTCGGATCGCTGCCAAGGGCGATCATTCACGGTGATTTTCGGGGTCAGAATCTTTTGTTCAAGGGTCCTGAGATCTCGGGTATCCTGGATCTGGACGGTGCTCGACCTGCCCCAAGGCTGTTCGATACTGCATACGCTGTTTTGTTCTTTCAAGCCGTGATTGGCAGTTCGCCGCTCGGTCCTGAGGATCGCATCACATTTCTGCAAACGTATCATCAAACCGCGGGTCTGACCGAAGAAGAGGCCAGACTTCTCCCCGACGTCTTGACCCTTTCCCTGGTTCGCGGGCTGACCCTTTGGCTGAAGATCGGTCTTCTCGAGCGGGCCAACGATCAGGCTTTGGCCTGGATTGAGGCTTATTCCCATTTGATTGAATGGATCGAATCTGACGCAGGATCCATACGCTTCTTAGCTTAGTTAAGGCGTCGCTGCCCCACGGCTTGTTTCTGAGACCGGATTTGTTTATCATAAAAATTCGGTAAGAGGTTCGGTTCTCCGTTTGGATGGGGATCGCGTCGAGTCTCGAACACGACAATGTTGGAGGTGCCTGTTGTTAGGGCTATACCGATCTACCGCTTTCATCGTCGTCTGGCTAGCTGTTCCCGTGAGCACAGCTTCAGAGGACTCAACAGAGGCCCGTGCCGAGGCCCTCTATAAGGAAGGCCTCGCGCTTCAGGAGGCGGAGCAGCTTGGTGAGGCCGCTGATCGGTTCCGAAAAGCCATCGGGATCCACGACAGGCACGCGCAGTCGTACGTCGGCTTGGGTCATATCCACCTGCAACAGAAAAACTTAAAGGAAGCAGAAAAGGCCTTCAGGCAGGCGCTGCGCAAACAGAAGAAATTCGCGCCGGCCTTCAACGGCCTGGGGCTGGTCTACCGGGAGAAAGACAAGGGGCTTCGGAAGGCGATCGGGTTCTTCCGGGACGCCCTTCGATCTGACAAGGCCTACGCGGAAGCGCAGTACAACCTGGCGCAGACCTTTCAGCAGTATGTGAGCAGCGAGACCCTTGGTGCGTACCAAGACGTACTGAAGATCGATCCCGATCACCCAGACGCCCTGTTTCAGCTCGGGCGCATCCACGAAGCGGCTGAAGAGTTCTCGAAAGCGGAAACCGCCTACAGGCGGCAGGTCGATGTGCATCCAGCGCACTTTGGCGCCCAGCTTCGGCTGGGTGTCGTGCTGAACCACCAGGGTCGAAACGACGAGGCGGCGGCAGTGCTCGAAGGGGTTGCCGTGACACCCAATCCGTATCGGCGTCACGCGGTGCTTGAGCTGGCTTCGGTCCATCAGGACCGGCGGGATTTCGACCGTTCCCAGTCTTTGTTCGAAACCTACATCGAAGCATTGGACCCGAAAGAGCAGGCGCTCTATGCCGACTTGAGACTCGTGGCCGGAGGAAGGGAGCTTCAGCGCTTCGAAGCGGCATCTGAAGAGGAACGAAAGGCGATTTCGGAAACGTTCTGGAGGGATCGAGACCCAGCCCCTGTGACAGAAGCGAACGAACGGCTGTTGGAGCATTATCGCCGGGTCGCCCACGCAAGGGAGCACTACGGTTCCGCAACCTATCCCTGGGACGACAGGGGTAAGGCCTATATCCGGTACGGGGAACCGGATCACGTGAGCCGTTTGAAGGACATACGACTTGAGCGGGACCCCAAGCTGGTTGCCCTCAAAGACCGCCTGATCCACCGCGCGGGAGAGGCGATTCCCCAGTTGATCCGAGACCGGGAGAGGATGACGAGACGGGCGGGATTCGTAGCAGAAGGGAGGCTCTCGGTTGACGAGGATCCGGAGGGGGAGGAGGAGGGGCGGTCAGGTCAGCAGATCGTGGAGGAGTCCAGGCTGAGAACGGCAACGATCCTCGGGTGGCCCGTCTACCCTGTCGCCGATCACGCATCCTGGGAGTACTGGATCTATGCCGATGTGGGACCCGGGATCGAGGTGACATTCGTACAGCGAGGGCAGAGCGGATCCTACGAGTACGCGAGGATGCCACTAGGGACAGACCGAACAGCGCAGATCTGGCGCGCGATGAACCCCGAGGTCGTCGTCCAGCGGGTGGCGCTCAAGACGCCGAATACGTACGAACCTGACTTTGTCTCTGGTATACTCGAGTTCTACTTCTACACGGCCGCGTTCAAGGGAAAAGAGAAGGAGAGTGGGCTGGAGATCTACTTCGGTATTCCGATGAAGGATCTTACGGTTGTGCCCACAGAGGACGGTGCACAGAGCGTCCATCTCGAGCGAGGCGTGGCCATCTACGACGCATCCGACAGGGAAGTGCACCGGGTGAGCCACGACATGCCCCTGCTCGTGAGGGGGGATGTGGAGAAGTCCGCGGGGGCATTCATCCCGGAAATGGACCGGGTCGAACTCTCGCCGGGTAGCTATCGCCTGGCAGTGCAGGTTATGGATCGGAGTTCCGGGAAATCGCAGGTTTACAGTCAGAACAGGATCGTGAAGGGATACGGTGGCGAATCGCTCATGCTGAGCGATATCGAGCTGGCCGGCGCGATCGAAGTCGCAGATCAAGGGCGATTCCAGAAGGGAGACATTGCTGTTGTTCCTATGGCATCGAAGGCCTATCTGCCAGGCCAGCCGGTTTTCATCTATTATGAGATTTACAACCTCAAGCAGGATGAGTTCGGAGCCACGAAGTATCGCGTGTCGTATGAGGTTCGGTCGCTGGAACGGAAGTCAATCGGGGCCCGCATCCTTGGAGGATTCGGTAACCTGCTCGACCAGCGCGAAGAGCGCGGCATTATAACGATCGAGTACGAACAGATCGGCTCTGAGTCTGATGAGCAGGGATATCTGGAGCTGGATATGTCTCGATCGGAGCCGGGTCGTCAGCTGTTGAGGATCAAGGTTACGGACGAGAACAGCGGCAAGAGTGCCAGGGCCATCGCGAGGTTCAAAATTCAGGAGTAACTGCATGCCGCATAATTTTGAGTGGATCACGAAAGGGTGTTTGGCCGGCATCGGTCGCCCGGGATGTGGACTCGAGTTGGCAGGTGAAATGCTGCCACACGAGCGACGGTTCCTCTCCTGGCTCTGGTTTTCACCTTCCCTCTCTTCGGACAGGCAAAAGCTCGCGAAACGGATTGGGATTAAGGCGAGCGGTGCGCTTCAATTGGACCAGCGAATGCTGGATCTCTATAAAAAGTTCAGAGACATCTGGGGTATCCTTGCCGGCTATCGCGAGGGATTCGGAAGTGATGGCGGATCTCTGGATAGGTTCGATCTGTCCACGAAACGTCTTGAAGCGGACCTGTCCTTCCTCCGGGAGCAGGGTATTCATACTCTCGTTTCTCTTACAGAAACCCCGCTTGATGGCGAAACCCTGAGCGCGATGGGATTTGAGGTATTGCACCTGCCCATACCAGATAGGAAGGCCCCAACCCCCGACCAGATTGACCAGTTCGTGGAGTACATTGACGAAAGACTGCTCGAGAATAAACCTGTGGGTGTGCACTGTTTGGGCGGATACGGCCGGACCGGAACGATGCTGACCTGCTATCTGGTCTACTGTGGCCAGCCCGCGCAAATGGCACTTCAGGATGTCCGGGAGAAACGCCCCGGCTCAGTGGAGTCCGATGAGCAGGAACAGGCCATCGTGGAATATGAGGAGCGAATCAAATGACTCAGGAGTCGGTAGAAGAGCTGCGGCAGGATGCCCGAACCATCTTCGATGCGGCGGTTCGCGCCGTGGATGCAGAGGAGTGCGTGCGCCGATTCGTCTCGCTCGAGGGGGATAGACTGGTGGTCGGGGACGGATCCTACGATTTGAGCCAGTTCGAGCAGATCCTGGCGGTGGGGACGGGGAAGGCCTCGCCGCGTATGGGGGTTGCCCTGGAGGACATCCTCGGGGCGAGATTGACGAGCGGGATCGTGAATACGAAGTACGGACATTCAGAACCTCTAGAACGAATCGAGATCGTGGAGTGCGGGCATCCCGTCCCGGATGAGGCCGGCGTGCAGGGCACTCTCAAAATCCTAGAACTCCTCAAAAGTGCAGACGAGCGGACATTGGTGATCTGTTTGATATCGGGTGGGGGATCCGCGCTGATGCCCGCCCCCTCGGAGGGCATCACGCTCGCGGAAAAACAGGAGACGACGCGGCTTCTCCTGGAGTGCGGCGCCAATATCGTGGAGCTGAATGCGATCAGGAAACATTTTTCCCAAATCAAAGGGGGTGGGTTGGCGCGTGCGGCTTTTCCGGCCCGTGTCGTCGCCCTGATGCTATCGGACGTCATCGGGGATCCTCTGGATGTGATCGCGTCAGGCCCGACCGTGCCCGATACCTCCACCTTCAAGACCTGCCAGGAGATCGTGGATAAATACGACCTGGGCGACCAGCTTCCACCGTCCGTCCAGGATCGGATGCAGGAAGGCCTTGCAGGGCGTATTCCAGACACACCCAAGCCTGGTGATGAGGCGCTCGAGCGATGTCAGAACGTTGTGGTGGGGAGCAACGGCCTGGCGGTATCAGCAGCAAAGGATCGGGCCAAGGAGCTGGGCTACAATACACTGGTCCTGTCCACCAGACTCGAGGGTGAGGCCAGAGAAGTCGCGCACGTCTATTCGGCGGTCGCGAAGGAGGTGTTGACTTCGGGGCAACCCGTCCGTACGCCAGCCTGTGTGATCGCGGGTGGGGAGACGACCGTAACGGTCCGCGGATCGGGTAAGGGAGGCAGAAATCAGGAAATCGCCCTGGCTGGCGCCCTGCAACTCGCGGGTTGGGACGGTGTGGTACTCTTCAGCGGGGGCACAGATGGTACAGACGGCCCAACAGACGCGGCCGGGGCTGTAGCCGACGGCTTCACGATTTCCCGGGCAGCGGAACTCGGGCTTTCGGCTAACGCCTATCTGAAGAATAACGACGCCTACCACTACTTCAAGGCCCTCGAGGACCTGGTGATGACAGGGCCAACGGGAACAAATGTGGCAGACGTGGCGTTTGTGCTTGTAGGAGATTGAGGAACGATGGGAAGGCAGTCAGCTTTCTCTGTTGACGATAGCGATGCCGGCGCCTACGAGAAGCATACTCGCGAGGAGGCCCGCAGAAATCGGTTCTGCGAGCAAAATGTTGCTGAGGAGCACACCGAAGACAGGGGTAGCAAAGCCGAATGTACCCAGCTGACTTGCGCGGTACTTTCTAAGCAGACTGGTCATAACGATAAAGCAGAAGCCTGCGACGACCATCCCCTGATAGAGAATGGCCACTCCGATCTCAGGGGTGAACGCGTAGTGGACTTGCTGCTCAAAAGCGGCGCTCAGGAGCAGGAAGCACGGCACGCTCAGGGTCGCTTGCCAGAAAAGCAATTTGCCCGGATGGATATCTTTCAAGAGGTGTTTCGCGTAGACGTGGCGTGCCCCCAGGAGGAAGCCGCTTCCGAGCGACAATAGGTCCCCTGGGATGTAGCTGAGTTCGTGCAGGGCCAGGCTTTCCGCGAAGACCAGGAGGACGCCCCCGAAAGAGAGAGCCATTCCGACCCCTTTGGACACACTCAGGCGATCGCCGTCGAGGGTGAAGTGGGCAAGCAGCGCAGTGAAAAGGGGATAGGAGCAGGTGAAGATCGTGGCTCGGCTGGCCAGGGTAAGATGTGTGCCCAGGTTCAAGACGTAGATCTGCCCGACAAACAGCGGGATGAGGAGGAGGAGTCCGCGTCGTTCTCCGGGAGCAAGGCGCAGGGGAATCCGGCTGAAGAAGACCCAGATGAAGACGGTGATCAGGCCGAGCAGGAAGCGAGCCGCGGCAAGCAGAAAGGGGGGCAGGCCACCAAGGGCCACTTTGATGGAGACGGAGAGCCCACCCCAGAGCATTGCAGTGAGCAGAGCAAGGGCGCAAGCGCTCAGGGTCAAGCGCGGGGTATGTGAGTTCACGTGGATGAACTTGCGGAAGAGAAACGTCTCCGAGTCCAGAACAGACCCAGTCCAAGTGCGGCGGTCGGCCACCAAATCTGGGCTCGTCCGGTAAAGGTGCCGCAAACCCCGGCTGCTCCGGCAACGATCAGGATTCCGTAGAGATGTGCTGCTGCTGTATCGGAAGACACAATCCCCATGCGGCTGAGTAACCAGAAGACTTTGACGTGTGGAGGACGCCGAAGGTGCAAGCCGGCGACGAGAATCCAGATCGAGGATGCTCCGACCAGGAAGTTGGCTTCGGTGCTCACCCAATCGAGTCCGCTACCCACGGCAAGCAGCTGGGCATAGCCGAAAAGAGAGACCGCGCCATCTCTCAGGGCGTCATAGACGCCGACTTCTCGTAGCCGCCTGACCCGGGGCCGATCGATATAAGTGATGAGCCAAAAGAAGACGTACGTCAATACCATGGCCCCGGGATTCAGGTAGATGCCCCAGCCCTTGGATGCGGTGGTGTCGATTCGGCCGTCGATACCCCAATGAATGGGGATCTTGGGGGCAAGGAAGTCGTAAGCCAGGATAGAGACCACGAAGACGATTGACGTGACGATATGTGGAAGCAGTTCTAGTTTCACGGGTTCATTAACCAGGTCGTATTTTTTGAGGGATTATATGTGGAAGCCTGACTCTTGTCAAGATGTGAGCAGACGTAAAACAGGCACCTTCATTCTGTCGATCCTGTGCCTTGGTTTGCTCTGCCGGCCCACGCTTCTCCTTGCGCGTGACTTCAGAGGGGATATCGATGCCTACTACGGCGCCGGGAAAATTGATTCTGCCCTGATTGTCGCACAGTCCTTTGTGTCCGCATACGCCGACAGCGCCGAAGCGCAGGGTTATCTGGGGACGCTTTACACAGAGACCGGGCGAATAGAGGACGCGCGAGCCGCGTTTCGTCGCTCGATCGAGCTGAGGCCTGATCTGGTGGACGGATACAACGGTCTAGCCTTGCTATACGTGAAGGTTGGTGACGGACCAAGAGCCCTGGAGGTCCTGAACGAAGGTCTACAACAGAATCCCGGGTCTGCAGCGCTGCTTTTGAATCGGGCTGTAATCTACGGCAGTGGTGGCCTTCCGGGGCTTGCCGTTGATGATTTGGAAAAAGCGATCACGAGAGACCCGGACTTTAC
Organism: Candidatus Latescibacterota bacterium; assembly: GCA_965248435.1. Classification (GTDB taxonomy): domain Bacteria; phylum Latescibacterota; class UBA2968; order UBA2968; genus CBDFJH01. Next base: position 1,105,624 of record OZ252100.1, on the reverse strand, counting down.
CGACGCCTACACTCACCTCGCATTGATACACGTAGGAACGGAGAATTTTGAAACGGCGGTTCAGGTGTTGAACAAGGGGTTGTCACGGCATCCTGATCACGTTCGGTTGCTCGTCAACCTGGGAGGGGTCTACCATTCCAGTGGGAAGGTTTCGGAGGCATTCAAGGCCTACCGGCGGGCCGCTGAAGTCGCCCCAAAAGATCCCAGTGTCTTTCGAGCCATGGGCTTTATGGCTTCCGAGGTGGACTCATACGACGTGGCCCTGCAGTCGTTCATCAAGGCCGTTGAACTGAATCCAGAAGACCTGGAGGTCCGAGACGCTTTGGGGCAGCTCTACGCGGAGCAGGGCAATCTGGACCGTGCGATCGGCGAGTACCAGAATCTGGCTCAGATGCTCCCGAAGGATCCCTCAGTTCGGCTCGCGCTCGGGCAGCTACTGCTCTCGAGTGGAGAGGTAGCGCGTGCCAGGTTTGAATTCAACGAGGCCATCCGACTCGAACCGGACTGGGTCGATCCATACAAGGGCCTCGGATTGCTTTATCTGAGACTGGAGGACGCGGATTCGGCACTCATCATACTCAAAAAGGCATTGTCTGTAGATTCGACGGACGTCACCGTTTACAGTGACCTGGGATTCGTCCACATGCTCCTTCAGAGGCTCGATGATGCAGAAACCGCCTACCAGGCGGCTCTGAAGTACAGCGACAATGCTGCGGACTTGAAACACGCCCAGCAACGACTTCAGGTCGTTGCTTCCCTTCGCGCCGGGGAACTGAGTGCGAGGCACATTCTGGTCAGGACGAAGCAGGAGGCGCTCGAGGTCCTTGGCAGACTCAAAGCGAACGGAGACTTCGCTGAACTGGCTCGAAAATATTCGATCGACCCGGCCTCCAAAGAGGATGGTGGAAACCTTGGCTTTTTCTCGCCTGGGGACTTGCACGTGGAATTCGAAGCGGCCGTGTTGAATCTGGGGGTGGGCAAGCTCAGCGGAGTGGTCAAAACGGCTCTGGGGTATCACATCATTTTTAGAATTAACTGATCTGAAACGTTTGTGGAAGATTCATTAGAGAGGGCGATGCAAGACAGGAATCGGCATCGCCCTTTCCCGTACCCCTTCGAAGGAACATTGTGGCACACCGTTCGCATTGTCATGTTAGACTGACCTACTTGAGCAATCACCAAGTATTTGTTTTTTATAAAATAAGGTCAAATCATCTAAAAGCATTGCGACTGCAGGCATCCGATGCTGCGGAGATTAGTGTTGCAAAAATACCACACCCGTGGCAAAATGGCACGGTTGCTGGCAGGATGTCTCAGTTTTGTCTTGGCGTGTCCAGCGTTCGGGGACGATCACCTGGTTCGTCTGGATCTGGCGACTGCCTTGGCACGCGCGATCGAGGCGAGCCCGGCAGTTCGTGCCTCAGAAACCGATTTGAAGATCGCCGAGACGGAGCGGTCACGCGCCCGTGCGGCTCGCATTCTCCCGAAGTTCGATTTGAGCTGGATACTGGGGCCCTCCCCGGAGGCCCGGGGAAATGCGCTTGCCGGGGATACCGATCTGGGGAACCTGAGCCTTTTCTCGCGATCTGAAGTCAGCTTGGTCCAGCCCCTGTTCACTTTTGGAAAACTCTCGGCGATCGAGGATGCGGCATCCGGTGGGATCGCCGCCCAAAAGGCCGGCTTGGAGCGATCACAGCACAAGGTGGCGCTTCAGGTGAACAAAGCCTACTACGGACTGTTGCTGGGGAATGAACTCTGGGAGCTGGCCGTTGAAGCGAAGCGAGACATCGGTGATGCGCGTGAGACGATTCTGGAAAAGCTGGAAGCTGAAGAAGGAGATTATACCTACATAGATCTTGCGCGGTTGGATCGCTTTCTGTTCGATGTTCACGAGAACCTGAACAAGGTTGCCAAGCTGAAGTCGTTGTCTCGATCCGCACTCAAGTCTCTGCTTGGACTTGCGAGGAGCGATTCCCTTGTGCTGGCACAAGAGAGGTTGAGTCCGATTTCAGTTGAACTCCTGCCGCTTGAAGATTATGTCGCCAAATCGGATGATCGACCAGGATTGAGGCAACTTCGTTCTGTTATCGGCATCCGTGAGGCGCAGGTCCGGGTCGCACGCAGTGACTATTATCCACAGCTCTTCCTGGGAGGCCAGTTCAAGTATTCGTTTGCGCCGAACAGAGATGATCAAGACAGCCCCTTCGCCAAGGACGATTTCAACTTTAAGCACCTGGGTGCCGTTGTCGGCTTACGCCAGTCCCTGTCCTTTGGAGCCACCCGTGCCAAGGTTCGGAAGGTGCAACTCGAACACCAAAAGCTGATTCATCAAGAACGCCTCGCGAGAGCTGGGGCCCGCATCGAACTCGAAAGAATCTACGCAAGCTTGAAAGAGGCCCAGGGAAACGTGGCCGAAGCGAGAAAGGCGAAGCGAGCAACTAGACGATGGATCAATTCTGCACGGGAAGGGTTTAATGCCGGGCTCGAAGAGTCAGGGGAGCTGATCGAGGCCGTGAAAGAATATGGCGTTATTCGCGCGAAGTACCTTGAGGCGGTCTACAATTTGAACACGACGTGGGCTGCCCTACAGATTGCGACCGGAAACGCGGTTGTAAAGTAGTATGGGAGGGAGGTTATGGTCAGCAAGGCAGTTGTAATCGCCGCAGGCGTGGGCAGTCGACTTAACGGAAGTTCTGGAGACCGACCGAAGCCACTTGTTGAGATTGCAGGACTCAGCCTGCTTAAACGAACGATCGTTTCCGCGAAATCTGCGGGCGTTACGGATTTCGTGATTGTTGTAGGGTATCGAGGAGAGGAGATTCGGAGGGAGATAGAGTCGGATCCGCAGCTTGACGTTCGCATGGAGTGGATCGAAAACCTGGAATGGAAACGTGGAAACGGGTTGTCGGTGCTCAAGGCTCGGGCAAGCGTAGATGGCCCTTTCTTTCTATTGATGTCGGATCACCTGTTCGACCCGCAGGTCCTGGTCAAGCTTCAAAACAGGCCACTTGGAAAGGATGAAATCTTACTCTGCGTTGATCCGGAGCTAGATCGCGTTTATGATTTGGATGATGCAACGAAGGTCGCTGTCGAGGGGGGTAAAATCGTCCAGATCGGAAAAGGATTGCATTCGTTCAATGCGATCGACACCGGAATCTTTCTATGCAGCCAAAGCATATTCGGCGCGTTGGGACGTTCTGTCTCTATGAGCGACGACTCGCTCTCTGGTGGAATTCGGATACTGGCGCAGAAGCAGAAGGTGAGCGCCGTGGAGGTGGATGGCCTGTTTTGGCTGGATGTGGATACACCGGAATCTCGTCGCTATGCAGAACAGGTCCTTTTGGAGCAACTTGGAAAGCCTTCAGATGGCGTCGTATCCCGGAAATTCAACCGAAAGATCTCCAGACAGATAAGCCGCCTGCTTGTGAAGACGCCGATCACGCCGAATCAAGTCTCGATTGGTGTGCTGCTCATCAGTTTTCTATCAGCCTGGATGGTATCGGCAGGAGAATACTGGTTGCTGGCACTCGGAGGTCTAACCTTCCAATTCGCATCGATTGTGGACGGATGTGATGGAGAGATCGCCAAGTTAAAATTCGAAGGCTCACTTTCGGGCGAGTGGTGGGACACCGTCTCGGACAACATTTCATACATAGCCTTTTTTGTCGGTGTGACCTATGGGATGTATCAGCTGTCGGGGCAAAGCTCCATTCTCACACTTGGGTTCGTGGCCATTGCCCTCAACATCCTGAGTGTTTCTCTGGTTTCGATCTATCTCCAAAGCACAGGATCAGGAAGCATCGCCAGCTTCAACCTTGCCTTTTCAGGGGACGTGCCCAAGGAGAAGCGTGGGTGGTTTCACCGGTTCTGCTGTTCATTGAAGTTTGCCTGCCGGCGGGATTTCTTTGCCGCACTGTTCTGTCTGCTCGCCATCGCGAACCGGCTAGACGCGATCTACTGGATTTTTACGACGGGTTCGATCCTTGTAACGGCAGGGATCTTTGGGTACGCAGGTCATATGCTCCGGACAAAGGGGGTCTGGCCCGTAGCCGTCGGTCGCCAGTTGGAAGAAGAGGGGCTGATTTCCGAAAAAGCCGACTGATTTAGAAAGAGGGGCAGGCGAATTGGAACCTTTCCACTCCCGAGAGGTTCCATGTGTTGTGTACGCAAGAACTTGCACCCACAATCTGATACTTGACATGACCTTTCTGCTTTTCACTTTTCTTTTCTGGCTTCTCGCTATCTTCCCGGCTCACGCCGGGGACGAGGGCGGTGCGCTTTTGGACCTCATCAAGACACGCGATCAGGCCATAATGGAGATCGTAGGTTCAGAGACGAAAGGCGAGACGGACGCAGAACGCGAGCGCCTAAAGGAGCTTATCGGAGAGTTGTTTGACTACGGACGATTCAGCCAGTTGTCACTTGGAAGATACTGGAAGGAGCGCACGCAGGACGAACAGAGAGAATTCACCGATCTTTGTAGGCGTTTAACGGAAAAGAATTATGGGGACCCTAAGCTTTATACGAAATCAGAAAAGATAGACTACATCGGAGTGGAGATGAACAGCACAGAGGCAGTGGTGCAGACCGAGGTGCATTACAAGGGCGAGATGAGTAGCCTTGATTACAAGATGCACAAAGTGGAAGCCGGATGGTTGATATACGACATGGTTGTGGATGACCTGAGCATTACGCGTAGCAACCGAGCGCAGTTCAGGAAAGAAATTCGGAAGTCCTCCTATGAAGGACTTGTGCAGAAGCTAAAGGACAAGCTGATCGAAGAGACGGACCAGGACTAAAAATGGAAGCATTGTTCAACTTCTTGGCGCGAATCGCCTATAAACGATATCTGAGCATTGTGGTTCTATCCGGACTGCTGACGCTCTTCTGCAGCTACTTTGTCTACCAGCTTGTCAAGCGAATCGACACCGATATCGCCTCGCTGATCCCGAAGGATTACCCGAGCGTAAGGACGCTTGAGGATATCAAGTCGCGGGTCGGGGGTGTGGGCGGGCTTGTTGTCCTCGTAGAGTGCGAAGACTACGAAATTTCAAAGCGATTCGCCGAAGACCTGGCGGCAAAGCTGAAGACGGAGTCTTACAAAGAGTACGTGAATTATGTCGACTACAAGGCAGACATAGACTTCTTCAAGAAAAATGCGTTGCTCTACATGGACCTGGAGGATCTTGAAGAAATTCAAATTCGAATAGAAGACCGAATTACTGAAGAGAAGCTGAAGTTGTCACCGCTCTACATAAGCCTTAGTGACGAGGAGGAAGCGCTTGATTTTTCGGATATTGAAGAAAAATACGAGGAGGACCGGAACGGAGAGGACCCATACTATTCGAATCCAGAGCGTAGCATCGTAGCACTGGAGCTCGTTGCTGCCGGGACGGTCAGCAACATCGGGTTCGCGAAGGAAATGTACGATGTCGTCCGAGATGCGGTCAGCAGCATGAACCCCTCGTCCTACCACCCCGGATTGGTCGTCGAATACGGTGGTCCTTTCAAGAACAAGATTGATGAATATGACGTCATTTTGGGTGACATCAAATCGACGCTTATATACGGCGTCGTCGGTGTTGTCCTTCTTCTGACGTTCTACTTCAGGCAGCCCCTGGCTGTCCTTTTTATTGCCATTCCCCTTACGATGGGTTTGATGTGGGCCTTCGCGATCACCTACTGGGTCATCGGCAACCTGAACACGATGACAGGGTTCCTTTTCGTGATCCTGTTTGGTCTGGGGGTAGACTTTGGCATCCACATGTTCTCCAGGTATCTTGAGGACCGAATCGCAAGAATGAACGTCCTGGTGGCCCTCCAAACGATGTTGAGCCAGACGGGGCTCGCCATTCTGACAGCTGCATTAACGACCTCGATGGCCTTCTTTTCCTTGACGGTCACGGACTTCAAAGGGTTCTCAGAATTCGGGTTTATAGTCGGTACGGGTATCCTGATGTCGCTTGTCTCAATGTTGACCGTGCTTCCTGCCTTTATTGTCCTTGCGGATCACAGACTGAACATCGTCCGCCTGAGGCCTGTGTGGGGGCACAGTAGAGTAAATCATAAGGGACGGTTCTATTTCGCCGGGATGATTTTTGTGGCGGCGGTCTGCCTGACCGTTTACCTGGCTTCGAATCTGCACACAATAGAGTTCGAGTACGATTTTACGAACCTGAGATCCAGGCTGCCAGCTTCACAGGCTGTCAAAGACAAGATGGGCACCATCCCGAAGTTCAACAAGCTTTCTCAGTCGCCCAGTTTAGTTTTAGCCGATAGCAAGGAGGAGTTGGACGAGGTCGTAGCTGCCGTGGAGGCAAAGATAGCGTCCCAAGATGCCACACCCACAATCCATACGGTTCGCACCCTCTGGTCGGCCCTTCCCAAACGTCAGCGGGAAAAACTCGAGGTCATTGAAGAGATTCGGGTGTTGACCGAGGGTGAAGGTGCCAAGCTTATCAAAGGTGAGCAAAAGGAGCGTCTCGATGAGCTTCGCGACCTGTTGGAAGTGGCGTCTTTAACCGTGGATGATCTCCCGCAGAACATTCTGCGAAAGTTTTCCACGGTCGACGGAAGTCGAGCCCATTTCGCATTTATCTACCCGGACGTGCCGCTCAGGGATGGAAAAAATGCGATGGCGTTCGCGGATGATTCTGAAGTGATCGAAACGAAGTCAGGAAAGACTTTCTATTCTTCCAGTTCGAGCATCATATTTGCGGACATGTTGAAGCTCATGATCCGAGATAGCAGGACGGCCATTATTCTTACCATCGTCGTGGTTTTCTTGATCGTCCTGGCTGATTTTCGAGGTTTGAAGGAAGTGGCTCTTGTTATGTTCCCATTGGTCTGCGGTGCCATTTGGATGTTAGGTGCGATGTTTTTGACAGACATGAAACTAAATTTCTACAATATGGTCGCGTTACCCACGATCATCGGGATGGGCATTGACAATGGCGTTCATTTTCACCACCGGTATAGAGAAGAAGGGCCGGGCTCACTGATTCTCGTTTTGAGGAGTACTGGCGGAGCTATGTTTGTGTCCACGATGACGACGATGGTAGGGTTCCTGGGTCTGATGCTGGCGACCCATCCCGGTCTGAACTCCATCGGGAAGCTGGCCTTCATCGGACTTATCACCTGCTTTATTTCCGCCGTTGTCGTGCTTCCTGCTATTCTGCAAGTGATCGAGAATGTCCGAAATCGGAGCGTACAAGGGGATTACGAAAGCGCATTAAAAACCGGTGATTGAGCCTGAGGCCGTTTTCCTTGACGCCACCTGCCATAAGTCTTATTTTATCACCTTAGCGAGGGCGTCGAAGGTACATTGAAACTTGGGGATTTTGTATGCTAACTCAGAAACTCACGGCAACGAGGAAAGTCAAGGCACTGTTGAAGCTGGGATTGACTACCCTGCAGAGACGGCCTCGACTGATGAACCTCGAGGTCACTAAATTCTGCAACGCGAAGTGCGACTTCTGTGACTACTGGAAGACGAAGAAGTCTCCCAGATTGGACGACTACGTTGAAATGGTCCAGAAGGTCAAGCCGATCGTCGTAAACATCACTGGCGGGGAACCCCTACTTCGAAAAGATTTACCGAATCTGATTCGGCGGATCCACGAGAATACGTTCTTCATCTACATCGGCATGGTTACGCACGGCCAGCTGCTTACCGTTGAGAAGGCCAAAGAACTATGGGACTCAGGATTGGACCAGTTATCGATTTCGATGAACTATTTAGGTGAGGCCCACGATCGAGAACGAGGCATTCCGGGTCTCTTCGACCATCTCTCCAAACTGATTCCCCAGCTCCCGATGGTAGGCGTGGACAACGTGATGCTGAATACAGTGATCATGGATGAAAACCTGGATATCATCCCCAGAATCCTTCGGCAGGCCTACGAGTGGGGAATCAAGGTCTCGTTCAGCTCCTACACCTCTTTAAAGAATGGAAACACTCAGCACCTTATCGGCCGTGAAAGGTTGGCGAAACTTAAGGATGTCATCAGCGAGATCAAAGAATTGAAAGGAACCTACAAGAACGTCGTGTCGTCGTCCTATTACCTGGATATGGTGCCGTATTACTTCGAACATGGACAGGTCGAGAACTGCAAGGCGGGGCGGAAATTCATTCAGGCCACTCCGGACGGCTACCTGAAGGCCTGCCCAGAAATGCCAGTGACACAGCACTTTTCGGACTACAAGCCTTGGAAAGAACAGGTGGACTGTACGAAATGCTGGTATGGATGTCGAGGTGAGTCCCAGGTTCCGGTTTCCATCGAACGGTTCAAGGAACTGGCCATGAGTTAGTCTGATCCTTCCAATCGGGTTTGAGTTGAGAGGCGGCAGCCATGGCTGCGGCCTCTTTTTTTAACAATTATCGTCACGTATCTTTTGAGGCGTATCTCGTAAGCGCCGTCGTTCGTTGTTCGAGAAACCTGATCACGTGTCCACGGGCGGCCTGCCTTTGGCGAGTGGCCCGCGAAGCGGGCTAGCGAGGTGTCCGCCTGTGCAAAACGACTCTCCGGCTGAATCACGAAACACGCCCAGCATCGCCCACCGGCAGCAAGCTGCCGGTGGGCGATATGTCTTTTATGTTCTCCCCTTCCCTATATAGAAGCACCGAGCCTGCCGAGGGGGATGTCCCGCGCGCACCGCGTAGGCCCGAAGGGCTGTACCGAGGTGCGCCTCGACGCGGAAGGGGTTGGGCGTCTTGGTCCGAAACACGAGATATTTCGGAAATGGGTTGACGCTGAAACATCCCGCGGCTATATTCCACTGCAGTGTTCCCCGCGACAGACTCTCCCTCCGCATTTCACCCCCTTCTTCGTAGATCCATTTGATGGATTTCTCAGACTTCCTAGATGAGCTTCAAAGCGCGTACGGTTACGGCGGCCAGGTCGTTCACGTTGAGCATCTTCCGTCACGTGAGGCCCGATTTGACGTCCTCCGGGCACCTCTGCATCCGCGTATTAACGGCTCCCTTCAAAAGCTCGGCATACAACAGCTCTATACTCACCAGGCAAATGCGATCAATGCCCTGCGGGGTGGTGAGAATGTAACCCTCGTGACTTCCACGGCCAGCGGAAAGACGCTCTGCTACCAGATCCCGACGCTGGAGTCGGTCCTCCAGGACAGTGAAGCTACCTCTCTTTATCTATATCCAACCAAAGCGCTGGCACAGGACCAGGCTCGCTCGCTGGGGCGGTTCGACGCGGGGGAGTTCATTTTCGGGACCTACGACGGAGACACGCCCCCCAACCTGAGACGCACTCTCCGTGATGAGGGTCGGGTCATTCTCACGAATCCCGACATGCTTCATCAGGGCATTCTTCCCAACCATCCCAGATGGGCAAGGTTCTTTCAAAACCTCCGCTTTGTGGTCCTGGACGAGATGCACGCCTACCGTGGGGTATTTGGCTCCAACGCAGCCAACGTCATCCGCAGGCTGAATCGGATATGTGCCCATTATGAGGCCAAGACACAGTACATCTGCTGTTCGGCTACGATCGCCAATCCCAAGGAATTTTCAGAGGCCCTCACGGGGCGGAAAATGGCCTGTATCGACAATGACGGGTCCCCCAGAGGGCCACGCCACTTCGTGTTTTGGAACCCGCCTTTCTTGGAGGGCAGTAACAGCGATCGTCGAAGCTCCAACACGGAAGCCCGGCAGCTCCTGACCCGATTGATCGAAAGCCGAGTCAAAACGATTGCGTTCACCCGAGCGCGTGTCACGGCAGAGGTAATTTACCGCTATTGCCAGGAAGATCTTTCTCGTATTGGACCGAAACTGGCCTCGGCGATCAGGGCGTATCGTGGAGGCTATCTCCCGAGCGAACGAAGGGAGATAGAACGACAGCTTTTCGAGGGGGAACTCCTGGGCGTTGTAAGCACCAATGCGCTGGAATTGGGCATTGATATCGGCGGTTTGGACGCGGCACTCATCGTGGGTTATCCTGGAACCGTAGCGAGCATGTGGCAGCAGGCGGGGAGAGCAGGCAGAGACGTCGATAATTCTCTGGTCATTTTCATCGCACACAACGCACCTGTGGATCAGTTTCTCGTGCGAAACTCACATTACTTTTTCGGTCAGTCTCCAGAGCATGCCATTATCGATCCGGCCAACCCACACGTTGCTGTCGGCCACCTTCGATGCGCCCTGCGAGAACTTCCTGTTAGCGGAGAGGAAGGGGAGGTGTTCGGGGAGTTTACAGGTGCCATGCTCGAGATCCTTGAAGAGGAAAATCAAGCACACAAACTCGACGGCCGCTGGTACTACAGCCGGTCTGGCTACCCGGCTGCCGAGGTGGGGCTCAGAAACATCAGCGAGCCCACTTTCACGATTATTGATGAGAGAGATGGGGAGCCGGAAGTCATCGGTACACTGGATGAGGTGAGTGCCTATTTCCAGCTGCATACACACGCTGTTTATATGCATAACGCCCAAACCTACTTTGTAGATCGGCTGGATGTAGACCGCAAGATCGCGTTTGTTGGCCAGCAGGGGCTAGACTACTACACTCAGGCGGTAGACGAAACAAACATAAAAGTGAACGAGACCGAAGCAGAAACTGATTGGAGAGTGAGTCGGATCTCCTTTGGTGAGGTATCTGTCACAACGCTTGTTATCATGTTCAAGAAAGTGAAGTTTGAAGATCGAGACAGCATTGGCTGGGAAAACCTGGACCTGCCACCCATTACACTCGACACGGCGGCTTGCTGGGTCATGCCGCCCAGGGAAGCCACTGGTCTCGTTCGTCGATACGGCAGGGTTCCGGTAGAGGGTCTGAAGGGCATAGCAAACGTTATGGTTGAAGTGGTTCCACTGTTTGCAATGTGCGATCCTGCTGACATTGGGGCCACGATCGATAGCTCGAACATAGGACGCTCTACACTGTTTATTTATGACCGCTATCCTGGAGGCATCGGGTTTTCCGAAAAGGTTTATGAGATGATGGAGGAGGTCCTTACAGCGTGTCTGATGGTGGTATCAGAGTGCTCGTGTGAGGATGGCTGCCCCTCCTGTGTTGGGGCACCGTCGACTCCAGGTGGCGATGGGGGTGTGAGGGGAACTGTGCCTGACAAGGAGGCAGCGTTGATACTCCTTCACGCACTTCTGGAAAGAGAGGCTTATGTTCCAAAGTCGCCCTGTCTCAGAGAGGCCGAGGTCGATACGGCGGCACCTGTCCTGGTATCTTCGTCGAGCGTGCCTGTCAAACCTTTGCCCGCCAGCGTTGAGACCAAGATCCGCAAGAAAGTTCGGGGATTTAGAAAGTGAATTCCTTACTAAAGGGTTACCTGGAAGAGAATGTGCCGCTGATAGACGCGGAGATGTTCGCATTCCTGCCGGATGCCGAACCTCGAAACTTCCTGTATGAGCCGATGCGGGATTATCCCCTCAGGGGAGGGAAGCGCTTTCGCTCAGCACTCGTGTTGTTGTCCTGCGAGGCGTTGGGCGGAGAGAAAGACAAGGCGATGCGAACGGCTGCCGCTTTCGAGATGTTTCAGTCCTTTGCCTTGATTCACGATGATATTGAGGATGGGTCCGAGATGCGAAGGGGGAAGCCCTGCCTGCATCGACTCCTCGGCATTCCGTTGAGCATCAATGTGGGAGATGCGCTGTATTCGAAGGTTTTTGAGGCCTTATCCGAAAATCGCGAGGCATTGGGAGATGACAGGACCCTGGACCTGATTCAGGAGATGATTCGGGGAGCCCGGCTCACGTTCGAGGGTCAAGCCTTAGACATCGGGTGGATCAGAGCGGAGAAGATTCCGAATGTCGAGGAATTCACGGAGATGCTTCGACTGAAAACGGGGTGGTACAGCGGCCGGGGGCCGTGCGAGGCCGGGGCGATCATAGCCAGCGCGTCCGAAGATCAAAGAAGGGCGATCGGAAATTTTGGCGAGGCGATGGCCGTGGCGTTTCAGGTCCGGGACGACCTCCTTAACCTCTCTGTTCGAGCCGAGGATGCCGTCACTGCACCTACGACGACGGCCGGCGGCTATGGCAAGGAGCGGGGAGGCGATATTGCCGAAGGGAAGCGCACGCTCATGGTCATAGACGTCTACCACAAGTGTGCATTGGACGAGAAAAGCCGAGTTCTGGAAATCCTGGCTCGTGACCGTTCTGAGACAACGGAGGACGAAATCGAGTGGATGATCGCGCTTATGGATCGTTATGGCTCGATTTCAAGAGCAGAGGATGCGTGCTGGCGTCAAGCCAGGGAGGCCGAGACACACCTGAATCGGATATCGGCCTCGGAGGCCAGGGACGTGCTCGGAGAAATGTGTCAGTTTCTCGTAGAGCGGGCATTCTAGCGTTTTAGGGACTGTTTCCTATGTTTGCGGGGGACCATCGCAAAGGAGGTGAGTCGTGAGATTTTTCATCGATACTGCAGATCTGGACGCCATCCGTGAGGCCCACGAGATGGGCGTGTTGGATGGGGTGACGACCAATCCATCGCATATCTCAAAGGAAGACGGGGCGTTCGTGGACATTATCCTGAAAATCTGCGGTGTGGTGGATGGCCCGGTTAGTGTTGAGGTCGTGACCACGGAGTGGGAGGAAATGCTGGAGGAGGCCCGACGCCACGCCGCTATCCACGAGCAGGTCGTCGTAAAGCTGCCCATCACCCTGGACGGCCTGAAGGCCCTCAAGCGTTGCAGCGCAGAGGGTATCAGGACCAACGTAACCCTGTGTTTCTCTGCGAACCAGGCCCTTCTTGCGGCCAAGGCGGGAGCAACCTACATCAGTCCTTTTTTGGGACGGCTCGATGACATCGGGCACGTCGGGATGGATCTGGTCCGAACGATCCGGCAGATCTACGACAATTACGGATTCGAGACGCAGGTTCTTGCGGCCAGCCTCAGAAGCCCCCTGCACGTTGTAGAAGCAGCATTGGCTGGGGCCGATGTGTCGACTCTGCCACCCGACGTCCTGAGCAAATTGTTGACCCATCCTTTGACAGACCTCGGGCTGGAGCGGTTCTTGACAGACTGGAGGGCGTGGTCCGAAAGGCAGGAAAGCGGCGCAGTCATTGCGTAGCTGCGAGCGAGGATTCATTGAAGGCACAAAAAAGGGCCTGTGTCCGTTTGGACAGAGGCCCTTTTGGCTGGAGCCACCCAGCGGGATCGAACCGCTGACCTACGCATTACGAATGCGTTGCTCTACCGGCTGAGCTAGGGTGGCTAACCTGATTAAAAACAGATTTTTATAAGATATTTCGAAAGATAAGCAAAGCGGAAAGGGCTGTCAAGATCTAATTCAAAACGATCCCCGAGTCGTGTGGGCTCGACGAGATTGACAGGGGGAAATGGGCATATTACCTTTCACACCACAGAGCGGCTATGCTGCGAATGGGCGAGTCTGAAGAGATCTGGAAATTATCTATTCTGGCGAAAGGGGTTTTTCATGACTGAGCTTCCAAAGGGTGTTTGGCCTGTGATGTTGACGCCATTCTCTTCAGACAAAACAATAGATTGGGAAGGTCTTGATCGCTTAACAGATTGGTACATCGATTCAGGCGTGGCGGGTCTGTTTTCAGTTTGCTTGTCCAGCGAGATTTACGAGCTCACCAACGAGGAGCGTCTGCAGCTTGCAGGCCGAGTCGTCACCCGATCTAGCGAACGGGTTCCTGTCGTTGCAGCGGGAACTTTTGGAGGAGAAACCAAGGAGCAAGCCGATTTCGTGAGGCAGATGGCCGATACAGGCGTGGACGCGGTCGTGGCGATCGTCTGCCAGCTCGCCGACGACTCGGAGACGGATCAGACGTGGAAGGCCAATATGGAGGCCCTCCTGGAGCAGACCGGGGACATTCCCATGGGGCTCTACGAGTGTCCCAAACCTTACCACAGGGTGCTCGACGCGGAGCATACTCGCTGGTGCGCATCCACAGGCCGATTCCTGTTTCTGAAAGAGACGTCGGGGAGAATGGAACTCATCGCGGAGAAGATCGAGACGACCCGGAACAGCCGGCTGAGTTTCTACCTTGCCAACACACCGAATCTGCTCTCCACACTTCAGGAGGGCGGGGACGGATACAGTGGGATAGGGGCGAACTTTATCCCTGAGCTGTTTGTCTGGCTGTGCAGCAACTTTGCTACGGAGCCGGAGGATGCGGCCAAAGTCCAGCGGTTTTTGAGCCTCGTGCAGCACCTGGCCGCGCACAAATACCCCATAAGTGCCAAACGATTCTTGTCTCTGCTGGGGCTTGGCATTCGGGACGTTTGTCGGGTGTCGAGGGATCCCTTGACCGATTCCGACGTCAAGGCGTTGAATCACCTGAAAGAGGCCGTAGAAGAGATTAGAACGGAGATCGGAATGACCGAACCGGTCGCTCTGTGAGGCTGCCGGTTGCTGATGATGGATATAATCGCTTCGATACGGTCTGGCGTTTTACACCGCCGCTTCCGCCTGATGGACGACTTTTCCTGATTTGAAAACTCTCGCCGGCCTTCGCAGGGCGTTCAGGTCCTCAATCGGATTCGCCCCCAACAGAATAAGGTCCGCCCGGTAGCTCTCCCTGACCTCACCAACCTCCCGTAAGTTCATAAATTCCGCACTCTGGCAGGTCGCTGTTCGCAGCGCTTGCACGTTTGAAAGCCCGGCTTTCACATAGGCCAGGAGCTCGTCCTGAAGGGAATTGAACGGCGTATTCGTCGCGCCGCAATCGGTGCCCGCGATGATCTTCATCCCAAGGCGATGAAAATGTGACGTGTTTGTGAGCCGCCCCTCCAGGCGCTCTACAGCGGCGACGTCGCCGGGGTTGTGCGACTCGCCCGTCTCCCGAAACCTCTGCGCGGTCTTGAGTCCGCTGAACACGGTAGGGCTCACGACGATTTCCCGATCTCGAATCCGTCTGGCAATCTCCTCGTCGAATCGATATCTGCCCGGCGGTTCTACGAAGTTCACGTGTTCGATCATGTCCAGTTCGACTTCGACGGCGCGTTCGATACTCTCCGTGGCGTGGCAGTGGGCAGTAATCTGCACGCCGTGTTCGCACGCCACCTTCTTCGCCTCCTGCATCTGCTCCAGGGGGAGGTCCGCCTCGTGTGGCAGCGTGCCGGGCGTCAATCCGCCGCCCGAGGCCATCAGTTTGACGAATCCGGCCCCCCGTTTCAGTTGGTATTCGGCCAGACGGCGAACGTCCTGGACGCTTCCGACCTCCCCTCCCATGAAGTGGCAGTGGCCACCGGGTCTCATCAACGCGTGTCCGCAGCTGATGATGTGGGGTCCAGGGATCTCACTGCGCTCGACCCGCCGCTGAAAGTCAAACATAAGCTCAGCCGGCGCTGCGCAGTCTCGCGTGGTCGTGATTCCGGCTTCGATCGCATCCTTCGCGTTCGTCCTGGCCCACTGTAGTTTCGTCTCGTCGTCGCTCTCGAGGTAGCTGATCCGCGGAGAATCACCTGCATCCAGGAAGAAGTGCACGTGGCAGTCTATCAGTCCAGGCGAGAGGTAAGACCCGGTTGCATCGATGGCGCCTTCAGGCGGCTCGGGCTCAGCATCTGCTATCGAATCGATCTTTTCGCCCCGAAGGTAAACGGATCGACCCGGCAGGATCGTGCCCGCGGCGACGTCGACGACATTAACATTCCATATGCAGGGCGTTTCTTCCATCCTAGTCCTCACGAAAACCGATCGACGCGAAGGAGGTTCAGATCGATCCGGGGTTGTTCGCCCGTCACGAGCTGAGAGACGATCTTACCTGTGATCGGGGCCAGGGAGATCCCGATCATGGCATGCCCGGCGGCTACGGTGAGGTTCTCATAAGTGGGGGAACGACCCAGAAACGGTAGCCCATCCGGCGTACAGGGCCGGAGGCCACGCCAGGTCTCGACAAGCTCCAGGCTTCTTGGATCGAGATCGGGCAGATATTTAGGCACAGTATTGAGGATGGCATTTACGCGGCGCCTGTTGATTGAGAGATCGAGTCCTGAAAGCTCCAGCGTTCCACCGAATCTGAGGGTGTCACCCATGGGTGTCATCCCAACTCTCGCTTCACCGAAGAAAATCGGGAGGGGGACCTGCTTCTCAGGGGGGCATTTCACCGTGACGCTGTAGCCTTTTCCTGGCTGGATGGGCAGATGAATGTCGAGATCACGGGCGATTACGGGTGACCACGATCCGCCGGCCAAAACGATCTCTCGAGCTTCGAAATCCCCGCGCGTGGTTTGAGTTTTTGTTATCCCTGTTCCGTCTGTCTCAAAGCCGAGCACTTCAGTTGCGGTGTGGATTTCCACGCCGTTTTGTTCCGCCAGCACTGCCATCCCTCTGACAAACTGAGCTGGGAGAAGCTGTGCGTCCTGGGGATAGAATACCGCCCCACAGATCTTAATTCGGTTTCCGGCCAGCATTTTCTGAGCTTCATCTACGCTGAGGATCGGGGCCTTGAGGCCGAATTCCTCAAGGAGGAGGGCCTCTTCTCTTCCACTTTCGAGCCCATCTTCGCTTTGGAAGAGCACGAGCCAGCCTTTTTGTTCAAAACCGAATTCCAGATCTTGAGCGAGTTCCTTATAGAGCTTAAGGCTTGCCAGGCTCAGATCGCGAATGGTGGGTATCGCCTTCCTCACCCTGGATTCTTTGCTTGCCGCCCGGAACTTCCACAGCCAGGAGAAGAGTTCAGGGTCGAACCGAGGTTTGATGTGGAAGGGGCTCTCTGGATTCAACATCCATTTCAGTCCTTTGGAGATCACGCCAGGCGACGCAAGTGGAATGCAGTGGCTGGGAACGATCAGCCCCGAATTGCCGTAGGAGCTGCCCGAGCAGATCTCGCCTTTTTCCACAAGGAGGACTTTTCGACCCTGTTTAGAGAGATAGTAGGCCGAACAGACGCCGATAGCGCCACCGCCAATGACCAGGACGTCTGCTGAATGTTCCTTCATGAGATATGACCCTCAGATATCGTCGAAGGGATACAATTTGCGACCTAGATTGTGGAAGGCGAGCTTGCCTCCTGGCGGGTTGTGTACGCCTGGCTCGTTCACCGGGTAGATGGCTCCTGCCCACGATTCGAAACCTGAGCGGAAATGTGCGGCGGACTTCACGCCGATGTAGCGCATCTGCTGAGGATCGAGGTCGAGCGTGCGGGAAAAGGCCGTGTCGAACGGCTGCTCGCGTTGAGTGACCAGGATAGCGTGAATCCCGCCCTCCCGGATATGCGCGGAGGGGCCCATGTTGCCTTCCATCCCGGCCCAGAATGAACCCCCGTAGCGGAATTTGCCCTCCGACAGGGCCACGACTTCCGCCGTCATTTCAACGGGCTCCCCTTGGAGAGGGGATGACTTTCCTCCGACTTCGAGTTGAAGGGTCGCGCCCACTCCGGCTTCCTGGCAGCGAGATATGGCCTCCGGATCCACGATGTAGAGCATGCAGGCATCCTGGAGACCGGCTTCGACAAAGGCACGGAGCATCCCGGTGCTGTCACCCGGGGCGCCACTGCCAGGGTTGTCCGCTCTGTCAGAAAAGATCACGGGGAACTTCCCGTTCTCGTCGGCCAGCTTCAAGGCCTCCCGCGTAGTCGGCATCTCAAAATGCCAGTCGGCCCTCCGCTCGAAGATCCAGGTCCCGAGCTCGTCGGCGCATGCCTGTGCCAGAGCCGGATCGTCATCTGTCACGATGTAGACGGAGGCCCCCATGTCCGGAATGTCGGCCAGTGGAAAGCAGGTGGCGATGGAGCCGCAGACGACGCCCGGCCGGGCTTCGATGCTGTGGAGCAGCTCGATGGCCTCCTTCATCGGAGGGTGAGCCGTGACCTGATTCAACCCCCACACCATGGGGATCTGGTGCAGGGCCATGGTCGGTCGTAATCCCTGGTTGAGGACGCGCTCCAGGACGTCGGCGCACTCACGGCCGCGGGCGGCCTGGTCCACCTCGGGATAGGTGTCTCGTCCAATCAACACATCGGCCTCCTGGACCATCCGGGCCGAGACGTTCGAGTGGATATCCAACTGGACGAAAACGGGTACGTTTGGGCCAACAAGCTTTCGAACGGCCTCCAGGATATGTCCTTCTCCATCGTCGATCCCCTCAGCGACCATCGCCCCGTGCAGCTCAAGCAAGACGCCATCGATCGGGAGCGCCGCCTCGATCCCCTGCAGGAGCTCGTTCAGGACGCGATCGAAGATGTCACGAGGCGTCGGGCCGCTGGGATGGGGCTCGGCGAAAATGGTCGGGATGAGCTCAAAACCGTGGGCCTCAGCACCTTCGATGAAGCCACCGATCGGGGTATTCGTGCCACGAAAAGTTTCTATGATTTTCTGTCCACGCAAGTAGCCGAAATGTTCTTCGTAGTTTTCCCAGGTCGTGGCGACCGGGGTAAACGTGCTTGTCTCGTGGCTGATCGCGCCGGTGACAACCCTCATTTTCCAATCCTTATGTTAATGTGGAACAAAACTCGCAGCAGCGACGTCCCATCACGTTACCTTATGGTGTTCTTGATATTTTTGTCATAGGCCTAATATGTCGAGAGTGTATTCGTCAAGTGTTGGGAGGTTTCGATGAGCCGGGTACCCGAGCTGGAGAGGGATCAACTTAACGAAGCACAAAAACGGATCTACGACACCATTCTGGCATCCCGCGGGAACATCGGCGGACCGTTCCGCGTCTGGCTTCACAGTCCTGAGCTCGCCGATCGGGCCCAATCCCTGGGTGAATACGTACGTTTGAAGAGTGTGCTGGAGCCAAGGATAAGTGAACTGGCCATTCTGATCACCGCACGGTTTCGGAATTGTCAAACCGAATGGTCCATCCACGAAGGATTCGCAGATAAGGCCGGGCTGGACAAGAAAGTCATTGATGCGGTTCGAAACGGAGGTGTGCCCGACTTCCGGAATGCGGACGAGCGAGCCGTCTATGAGTTCTGTCACCAGGTTTTACAGGACGGATTCGTTCAGGACGACGCCTTCGATGCGCTTTTGGATCAATTTGACACGCAGGCTGTCGTCGAGTTGACAGGCCTCCTGGGCTACTACAGCATGGTTGCGATGACCTTGAACGTCTTTCAAGTCCCACTGCCCGAGGGCATGAAACCGGTGCTGACGGATTGTCCTACCTTCACCTGACGCGGTTTCTGGGAATGAATCGAGGGCAACCCTGAATCCCGAGTCGCCCTCAATTGCATATTCTTATAAAATGCGCATTATCAAGAAGTTAGGACGCGACGGCGATTTCCCGAAGGGGTTCCTCCGGCCGTGCAGACAACCATTCCTCTCGGGATTCGGCAGCGAGAGGAATGAGGTGCGAGACGGGATCCATATCCGAGTCGATATCGATGTCGCGCTGTGTTCGCAGGGTGCGCCAGATATGCCAGAGCTTCTTTGGGTTCACGCCGGCCACGTTACGAAGCACGAGATCCCATCGTCGTAAGGGGTTGTAGAATGAGAGGTAGGCCTTGCGAAGCTTGTTCTCGATGACCTCAGCCGGGAGCGTGTCTCGGTGAAAGACAACCTTGCTGCCGGTATAGTTCGCCCAATTGTTGTCGTATATCCGATGGGCATTTCGGTCCCAATCGACCGTGCCCGGGTAGGGCGTGAGGATCGAAAACTGGGCCTGATGGGCGTCCAATGACTTTGCGTAGGAAATGGTTTGCTCGAGATCCTCTTCCGTTTCCGACTCCATTCCAATGATGAAAGCCGTAAGGGACCGGATGTCGTGCTGCCTCAAGAGCTCGACGGCCTGACGGCCAGTGTCCAGGCTCATCTTCTTTTTCCAGTGCACGAGAACGTGTTCGTTCCCCGATTCGAGCCCGAGAAAGACGTTGCTGCAGCCGGACTGTGCCATGTGCTCTACGAGATCCGGGTTTCGCACCAGAATGTCGGCGCGCGATTGACACCACCACGCGATCTCCAGTCCCCGATCGATGATTTCGGCACAGAGTTCGTGGATGCGCTGAACATTGGTTGTCAGGAGGTCATCGACGAGCAGGACGCCTTCAAAGCCGTAGGTCTCCTGGAGGAATTCCATTTCATCCACGGCCTTCACGGCTTCGCGGGAACGCCACTTGCGCTTCTGGTACAAAGTGGGAACAGAGCAGAACGTGCAGTCGAAGGGACAACCCCGGCTTGTGATCATCGTGGTTACGGAGTACTGACGCAATCGGGTCACCTTGTAGGGATCCATGTTCAATAGGTGACGCCCAGGCGAAGGCAGGTCGTCCACTGTAGCGATGTCCGGAATCTGGGGGTTGTCGACAACGACGCCGGCATCCGTATCGTACCAGGACAGGCTGGGAACTTTGGATGGGTCGAATCTGGAGCCCTCTTCTTCCAGATTTCGAACCAGGATCGAAGTCGCCTGCTCCCCTTCGCCGCGAATCACGAAATCTACGTAGTCCAGGCGAAGGGTCGTCTGGGTCGTAAACGTAACGTGCGTGCCGCCGATCAAGGTCAGACAACCCGACTCGTGGGCATGCTGGGCGTACTGAAGCGCTTCTGGATACTGGGGACTCGTGCACGTAATGCCCACGAGATCGAAATCATCGTAATCCTCCGGACCGTCGTGGAACGTCATGTCGCGAACTTCGACATCGTGGCCGTCCGCATCCAGTTTTCCGGCGACGTAGAGGAGCCCGAGGGGGGGAATGATTACCTCGGCAGCGAAGTATAGGCTGTGAAGCGGCGGGCTGATCAGGAGCACTTTCACGCTGGTTTCCCTTTTTCGAGCGAAGAATTTGGGCCAAAGCAGCCCGAATTTCAGAAAAAGATACCATAGCGTGTTTTCAAAAGCAAGAGAGGAATTCTCAAAGCTGACCTTATCGAGGTGAGATGTCGATTTTTGGCTACAGGTGTTGCGGGCAATCACCCTGCGCCTCGAGAGTTCATACGTTTGCACTAAGAACAAACGGGGAATTCGTTGATGGGCCAACCCGGCATACAAATTGCATTCGGAGGCTCGCCGGCGGATAAAACGCAATTTTCGTGGAATCAAAGGAGAGAGAGTGAACCGAAGTGTCTTGTCACTACTTGTGATAATTCTTCCATTTGAGGTCGCCGCCGCAACCTTGAGCGGATTCGTTACGGACAACAGTAACGGAGAGGCCCTGCCCTACGCGAATGTTGTCCTTTTATCAGCGGGACCGACCCTCGGTGCCCTGGCCAATCAAGACGGCTATTACGCGATAAAGAGCATATCGCCAGGAACCTACGTTCTTGAGGTGTCGTTTATCGGGTACTTCGCATTCAGAGACACCCTGGAATTTGAGGGCGAGGAGGAAACGCGTCTGGCGATCGCTCTATCGGAGGCGCCGATCCAAACAGAGGAAATTGTTGTGGAGGCCGATCGATACAAACAGGAACGTGAAGTACAGACCGGGTTCCTTTCTCTGGAAGCGTCAAGCTTGCAGGAGATTCCAGCAGTCGGGGAGGCCGACATCTTACGCAGCTTGCAGCTGCTTCCGGGGATCCAGTCTGCATCCGACATCAGCAGCGGGCTATACATCCGAGGTGGGGGGCCGGACCAGACCCTGATTCTCCTCGATCAGATCCCTCTCTACAATCCCTCACACGCGTTCGGGTTTTTCTCCACGTTCAACCCGGATGCAATCCGGGACATGAGCCTCCACAAAGGCGCGTTTCCCGCGCAGTATGGAGGACGTTTGGGGTCTGTTTTGGACGTTCACAACCGGGACGGCAACAATAAGGAATTTCAGGCCAGGGGAGGCATCAGCTTGATCTCCGCGCGGACGACGATCGAGGGTCCGGTGAAGAAGGGATCGTGGATGATTTCGGGCAGAAGAACCTACCTGGATCCCATTCTGGCCGCAATCCGGAACGACAGCACAGAAGTGCCGTCATATTTCTTTTACGACCTGAACGCCAAGCTGAACCAGGATCTCGGCGACCAAGACAATTTGACCATCAGCGGATACTTCGGCAGAGATGACTTGAATCTTGATCTGGACGAAGGGAGTTTCGTGAACATCCGTTGGGGAAACACAGCCTTCACGGGAAAGTGGACGCACGTTTTTTCTCCGGCCCTGTTTGGCAATTTCATGGTTGCTGGAAGCAAGTATACGAGCAAGACCTCCCTGAGCTTTTTCGAGACGCCGATCCAGTTCTCGAACAGCATTCAAGATTTTACCTTCAAAGGGGATCTGGACTATTTCGCCAGCAGCCGACACGCCCTGACCGCCGGATTTCTGGGCACGCTATACGACTTTTCGTTCGAGTCTGCGTTCAACCAGCAAGATCAAATCGACCTGAAGGAACGCCCGAGGCTTTTGTCCTTATACATCCAGGATATGTGGCAGCCCGGCGCAGCAACCAGTATCCGATTGGGGCTCAGGACCAACTATTTCAGCGAAGGTGGGCGATTTCAGCTGGAACCGCGATTATCCCTCAGTCAACGACTCCGTCCCACTGTGAAATTGAAGCTGGGTGGAGGTGTCTATCACCAATACTTGCAGCTCGTGACGACCGAGGGATTCAGTGGAGGAGATTTCTGGGTCCCGCTGGACCGCACAGTATCGCCAAGTCGATCGCTGCAGGGGGTTGTGGGGATGGAGTGGGAACCCTCAAGGAGATACCAGGCAACTGCGGAGTTCTACTATAGAGATCTGAGCAACCTTGTTGTTCTGGACAACAACGTTGCCGAGGATAGTGAAGAGACAACGTCAGAGGATGTCTTCGTTTCAGGAGGAACCGGATTCGCGACCGGAATCGAGGTCTTCTTGCAGCGACGCACTGGAGCGCTAACCGGATGGGTGGGATACACGCTCGGGTGGACACGGCGCCAGTTCGGAGAACTGAACGGCGGCCGCCGATTCCCTCCAAAATACGATAGACGAAACGACTTGAGTTTTGTGGCCAACTACAGGGTGGGTCGCTGGTCCCTCGGGGCAAACCTTATCTATGGCACGGGTCAGGCCTTTACCCCTGCCTCCGCCCGCTATACTTTACGATCTCCGGCTACTGCGGCCTTTTTGAGGGATGATTTCATCCTGCCTGCGCCTCGTAACAGCGGGCGGCTCCTGCCCTACCACCGGATCGACATGAATCTGACAAGAAGATTCAAGCTTTTCGGAACCGATGCCGAGGCCTACCTGCAGGTATTCAATGTCTATAACCGTCGAAATGAGTGGTTCGTCCAGTACGATACCGACAACCCGAAAACAGAGCCGAAAGTTGTGAAGATGCTTCCGATTGTGCCGACGATTGGACTCAATTTCAAAATCTAGAGAAGAAAAGGAGATCGTTCTTGAAAGGGATCCTCCCGATTGCGAGTTCAGTTCTGATTGTTGCCTGCTCTGCAGACCGTGGAACCGGAGATCTTTTCGGGCCGTCTGAAGAAGGAACCCTGGTCGTGGACGCGCTGCTGATCGTGGGCCATCCGCTGCCTGACCTTTTCCTCCACAGGACGGTCTCACCCGGTCGGGAGTACCGCCGTGAGATGGCAGCCGTGTTCGGGGCGGATGTCGAGATACGACAGGGAGATCAGAGTTTTTCTTATCAGGCAGACCCCGATTCGGCAGGTCGCTACCTTCCCTTAGGAGAACCATCCACGGTGTTGCCGAACACGGAATACGGCCTTGTGGTAAGCGTTGACGGCCGTGAGGTCCGTGCGGCGACCCGCACGCCGGAGCCTTTCCAGATCCGAGAGGCGGTCTTACTGGATGAGGAGACGCTTGAAGTGAGGCGCCAATTCAAGACCTTTAGTGATGGGATCGATCTTGTCTTCACTGCTCCAGAGAATCAAGTGACCTACCTGGACGGGCTGCTGGAGGTCCGATTCGAGCCCTTGGATGTACCGGGCTATCAGGCGGGGGTCTTCAGCCTCGATCCTGGTTCAGAGCGCGTCCTCGAGGCAGACTTTCTGGATGAATCCGACTACGCGGACCTGAACCGGGAGGAGAGTTCCCCTGCCTTCGTCGCTCCGGACGGCAGACTTCGCCTGCCGTGGTTTGCGGTTGCTTTCGCCGGTAGGCACATTATCAAGATCTATGCGCTGGACGAAAACTGGTTCGACTTTGTACGGTCCAGCCCGGAAAACGAGGGTGGCAATTTCGGGAACCTCGCCGGGGACAATTTCGAACGGCCCCTGTTTCGCATCGAGGGTGGGATCGGTCTCTTCGGTTCTGCGGCCATGGATTCCCTTGGGTGCGTGGTTCATCCGAGGCCGGAGGGTTGATGCAGAGCAGTTGAGAGGAACCTTTATGTGCTTCAGCGGTTTACAAGGATAGAGCGGGCGTCGCCAGGCCCGGTTGACACATCCTCGCGTTCGACTATAATAATAGGGTTAGAATCCTTCGAATCGGGGGGAAGCTTTGCGACTCGAGGTTTTGGCGCATATATCGTTTATTAATAGTATGATACATACTCCTTTGCGCAAAAGTCTGGATGATCTCGATTTGCGGCACAGGTCTTGCACCCTGAATGAGGGGATTTAGACTTTTTTTGCTGGCGCGGGCTCCTGGCAAGGAGATGGCGATATGAAAAACCCACTTTCCAAAGGTCTTCTACTGCTTCTGGGGCTGGGTATTTTCGGATGTGGCGGCGATTCAGGGACCGGGGGGTCCAACGCAGGTGGCGGCGGAGGGAGTGCAGGGCCGACCGTCAGCTCCGGACCGAACTTTCTGGACATAAGCAAATTTCCTGTCGACCAGCTCAGGGACGGGGGGCCTGGAAAGGACGGCATCCCCGCCCTGACCGATCCCCCCCTTGCCGATCCCGGTGACTTTGAAGCCAGTTACGTTGGCGAAACCGATATCGTGATGGGCGTGGTGATCAACGGTGAGGCGAGGGCCTATCCGCACAATATCGGTTGGCATCACGAAATCGTGAACGATGTCGTGGGTGGCGTGCCGATCGTCGCAACGCTCTGCCCGTTGACGGAGACGGGCATGGTATTCAACGGGGTAGCGGCAGACGGCGGTCGTATCGGCATGGGCGTTTCAGGCTGGCTGTTCAACAACAACCTCGTGATGTATGATCGTCGAGACGGCGGGACGCTGTATCCACAGATGACCTACAAGGCGTTTTTCGGCCCGCGCATAGGCGAGGAGCTGGAACTGCTGCCTGTCATAGAGACAACCTGGCGGTACTGGAAGCAGCTTTATCCGGATACAAAAGTCGTGAGCGGGAATAACGGTGTCTACCCCATAGGGCAGTATCTAACCTATCCGTATGGAAACAACAAGTCGCTTCAGTCTTCTCCATTCTATGAGACGTTTCCACCCCTCGCGTCGAATCCGCTCGTCGCACAACACGAGCCGAAGCGACTGACCCTCGGAATCCGGTTCGGAGAGGAAGCCAAGGCTTACCTTTTCACGGCTCTGAGCACCAATTCCCTGATCAACGACAATGTGGCAGGAAACGATATCGTCGTGGTCTCTCACATGGCCGAAGCGTTCACTGTTGCCTACTTCAGCACGGTCGATGGCCAGAAGCTGACGTTCGATTCGATCGCCTCAGAGAGCGCCATCTTCCCCTTCTACATGAAGGACAATGGGACGGGTTCGAGCTGGAACCTGCTCGGAGAGGCGCTCGACGGCGAACTCAAGGGAAAGCAGCTCCAGCAGGTACCCTCTCACAATGCGTTCTGGTTCGCCTGGGCGACCTTCTGGCAGGACTCGGAAACTTTCCAGTAGAAGCAACACCAGTGGATGTCATACTAGGAGGGCCCTATGTGTAGCGTGGGGCCCTTTTTTGTGGCCTCGAACAGGAATATTGTGTAGGGCACGGACAGGCTCGCCGTGCCCCTGTGTGCATGTATGGCCCCGAGATACGAGATACGTTGTTGCTCGGATCGGAATTCGCTATACTAGACAGAATTTTGTGGCCACTTTGGACAAAACAGGAGGGCTGAGATGTATCGCGCCGCCGTGATAGGTTGTGGAAACTGGGGAGTCGGCACGCCCAGGCCTACGCCAGGATGAAGGGGATTCATCTCGTTGCAGCAGCGGACCTGTTCGTGGAGAAGGTTGAAGCGTTGGCGGCCGAATTGCGTTTTACCGGGATCTACAAGACGTATGAAGAGATGCTCGAAAATGAAGAGCTCGACTTCATCAGCGTCTGCACGCGAAATGAAGAGCACGTGGATCCCGTCATAAGGTCGGCAGAAGCAGGCGTCAAGCGAATCTTCTGTGAGAAGCCGATCGCACTCAGCCTGGCGGATGCGGACCGGATGATCGAGGCCTGTGACGAAGCGGGGGCGCGGCTTGCAGTGGATCATTCCATGCGGTTCGAGGTGAACTACCGCAAAATAAAGGAATGGGTCGATCAGGGAGAAATCGGTGACCTTCAAAGTGTCAGCGTGCTCTACACCGGGGACCAGGGTTCGCTCTTCCACAATGCGACTCACGCTTTGGATGCGTTTCGATTCTTCGCAGGGGAGCCGGACTGGGTCCTTGCAGATATCGATCGGAATCTGACCCGCGAGTCGAATCAAGAGTGTGTCACCGCCTTTTTCAGATTCCAGACCGGCGCTCGGGGCACCTATCTCTCCGGGGCGGGGACCGACTATCGGTATGAGTCGATCATCCTGGAGGGAAGCACCGGAAAGATCGAGGCCCGAAATTTCGATGGCTGGCGGCCTTTGATCCGGGTCTGGCGCGCGGGGGAGGATGGCCCGGACCCCAGCTCGTTCAGGGATGGCGAAGTGATCGAAGGGGAGGTGAATGACCTTTTCGAGACCGCCATCAATGAACTCGTGGCGTGTGTAGAGCACGGTGAGGAAAGTATATCCAGCGGAAGAGATGCGAGGGCCGCACTGGAAATGGCATTTGCGATCTACGAATCGAAGCGCCTCGGGGCGAGGGTCGATTTTCCTTACTCGGGACCCGAGAACCCACTCCTGGGGATGCTGGAAAGTGGGCAATTGCAGCGTGTGTGGGCTCGCGACCTTCAGCGAATGAATTAAGCCCGGGTCAGATCGCGCATTGCTCGGATGCGCTGTCGGGGGTGGATCACGATCATCGTGCATCGGCGCCATTCCTACTGGCGTCCCACTCGGCCCCAGCTGCGTGGGCGGTCGTTCGCTACTTCATACAGCCAGCCTGTCCCGCGAAGCCAGGCGATGCCTGCCTTGTAGTTTGTCATCATTCACGAGCCTCCGTATTAGGACAACGATCCATAGATTCGGAAACGAGCAATTTACGTACGCCGAGGCGTGCGAGTCCATTTCCTGCCCAGGAAAGGAGCAATGAGGATGCGAATCGCGATTCAATGGCTGCATCTCCTGTCGGCTATCGTGGCTATAGGGGGTAGCTTTTTTCTGAGGTTCGTGCTGCTGCCTGCTTCCCGATCACTGGATGAGGTGCAGCAGCGGCAGCTGACGGACGGGGTGATGAAGCGATTTCGTCCGATCTTGTGGGTCAGCATCGCGGTGCTTTTTTTTACCGGACTTTACAATGTCGGCATGGTGGCGATGAGGGGAGGCCTGGCGGCCGCACCCGCCTATCTACACATCCTGCTGACTAAGATTCTACTGGCCCTGGTCATCTTCGGGATCGCCTTCTTGCTGACCACACCCGGCGACCTCTTTTCCTCTTTGAAAACACGACGAAAACAGCTGCTCGCGGTAAATGTCGTGCTCGCCGTGATCGTGGTGTTCCTTTCGGCCTACCTGAGGAGAATGTAGGAATGCGGACAGCGGACGGCAGACCGCGGACGGCTAGCCGAGTAGCGGAGTCATTCGGGTTTCAGCGGCGCGTTCGGGTCACAGCCGGGCAAAGAAATGCCTTCTACGAGGAGGAGAATCCAAGGAGTGGCAAAGAAGAAGATCAAACTCGGATTGATCGGCTGTGGCAGCAACATGAGGGGTGCGCACATTCCGCGCATCCAAGCCGACGGGAACGCGGTCGTGACTGCGGTTTCTGATCCTGTAGAGCACCAGGCCGCGGCTCTGGAGGCGCGGTGGGGTGAGAAGGTGGCCTATCACGTCGACTACAGAGAGATGGTCCGACAGGAAGCTCTGGACGCGGTCATAATCAGCTCGCCTCACGCACTGCATTACGAACAGGCGCGCCGGGCCTTACAGGCGGGACTCCACGTCCTGGTCGAGAAGCCGCTCACGCTTTCGTCACGACAGAACAGGGCACTGCTTGCCCTTGCAAAGAAGAGAGGGCGCGTGCTGATGGTCAGCTATCAAAGACACTTCCACGCTTCTTTTCTCTACGCGCAAGAGCTGATACAGAAGGGTGCCCTTGGAGACCTTCGCGGAGTCGTTGGCTTTGTAACGCAGAATTGGCTGGGCGTGGGGGGGTGGCGATTGAATCCGAAGCTCTCAGGGGGCGGGATGTTTATGGACACGGGGAGTCATATGGTCGCAGTGGTACTCTGGATGACCGGGCTGATCCCCACAGAAGTATCGGCCTTTGTTGAGCACTTGAAGGAAGGGATCGATATCAATACGGTCCTGACCGTGCGGTTCAAGGGGGGTGCCGTCGGGACCCTGAGCACGGTCGGCAACGGGGCCATTCACGATGAGCGGCTTGCGATCCACGGGAGTAAGGGCGGGATCGTAATTCGCCAGCATCAGTGGAAAGAAAAATCTTTCCTGTTCAACGACGAACCGGTAGATGTCCCGACGCGGATTAAGGAGACGACGCCGGATACCGAATTCTTCCGCTTCATTCGAAACGGGGGCAGAGGCTATGCGCCTCCCGATTACGCCGTCTGGGTCGCGAAGCTCTCACAGGCTGTATACAGGTCCGCGTCCAGGAAGCGGCCGGTAAACGTAAGGGGTTGAGGGAAGACCAGGAGGCATGACGTGGGCGATGTGATCATCTATCACAATCCCAAGTGCAGCAAGAGCCGACAGGCGCTGAAACTCCTCCATGAGAGGGGCGTTGAGCCGAAGATCGTGGAGTATCTGAAGACACCGCCGGACGCGGAGGCCCTGGCTCGGATCCTGGGAATGCTCGGGATGGAGCCTATCGATCTGATCCGGAGAAAAGAGTACAAGGATCTTGGCCTACCCGACCAGCAGGATGATAGAAAGGAATTGATCAGGCTGATGGTGGCAAATCCGATCCTGATCGAAAGGCCGATTGTCGTAATGGGGAACGAGGCCCGGCTCGGGCGACCGCCCGAAAATGTGTTGGAGGTCCTGTAGGCAGAATCGTGACGCTTATGGAAGTCGAGACTAATCGAGGAGCTGCTTGAGCATCAGCAGCGCGAGGATGGTCTTCCCGTCTTCGATTCGTCCATCTTCCACCATCTGGAGTGCTTCAGCAAGGGGAATGGCGTGCGTGCGAGTATCCTCCGATTCGGCCGCGATCCCAGTGTTCTCTTGAAGGCTTCCCGTTTCTTGAACCCTTGCAAGGTAAAGCTCAACCCTTTCAGATGTTCCTCCGGGGCTGACGTAGAAATCCGTCAAATGTTCGAGGGGGCTGGTCGGTTCTAAGCCAGTCTCTTCCAGAATCTCCCTCCGAGCAACGACCCTACCTTCATCATCTTTGATGCCTGCGACGATCTCGAGCATCCAGCCCTTTTGAGCGTCTCTGGCATAGACGGGATAGCGGAATTGCTCCACAAGGATGACCTTGCCAGTTTCCTCTTCGTAAAGCAGTGCTCCAACGGCGTCGCCTCGCTCAAAATTGACTCGGGTCACGTCAGATCCCATGCTCCCATCGAACTGTTCGTAGGAGAGTCGAACCTCTTCTACTCTAAACAGGACGCGTCCGCTCGGGAGTTTGAATTCGTAGGGAACGCTAATCTCCTTGACGTTTACGTTCATGGGAGTTTCCTTTAGAAGGCGGACCGCGTGGCCTACGTTGTCAAAGCCCTCGAGGGCACGAAGCCCGAGGATGTAATTATCGAAAGTTGAGCAAGTAAATCGAGAATTCAGACGAAGAAAGGAGAATAGCAAATGGCGCTTACCGGCCTCAAGAAACGGATTCACGCAGGCGAACGGATTGTGGGTGTGGGTTTACCCCTGTCAACATCCAAAGACCGCCTCGAGGAGATTCTGGGGCAGGGACCTTACGACTTCGTCAACGTCGACAGTCAGCACTCTGCGCTTAACGAAGAGAGACTGGTCGAGTTTTGCCAGATGGCGGATGAGCACGACGTTC
The DNA here is from genome assembly GCA_965248435.1 of Candidatus Latescibacterota bacterium. GTDB lineage: Bacteria > Latescibacterota > UBA2968 > UBA2968 > CBDFJH01. The sequence continues at coordinate 1,075,613 of OZ252100.1, read as the reverse complement.
ACGTCCAGTTCCGAATCAAACATACCCGCCACACCTATATGATCGGCAATTACCTGGATCTGGGACCTTGCGGCGTGGAGGTTCCTCAGACGGAGCTAGAATCTACGGTGGAGGAAGCCCTGGAATCATTCTACTATCTTCCCGAGGGAGGGAGGAGCTATGGTGGGGGGGCGAGGCAAGGGGTAAAGGATCACCCGGATCCGGTGGAATACGCCGCCTGGTGGAACCAGTTTGGTGTGTTGTGGATGCAGATCGAGTCGGTCGAAGCCGTCACGCAGGCGCACGCTTTTGCAAAATCGGGCGTGGACTGCCTTTCATTCGGCCCAATTGACCTGATGTTCAATCTGAAACGTCACCCCCACCACGTCTTCAATACAATGGATGACTGCGTGGCCTACGTCGTGAAAGCACTGGAAGACACCAGTGCTGCGGTCTGTGTTCGAAGCTACTCGCCCGACCTGCGAGAGAAGTACTTCGACATGGGCGTCACCGTCCTTCTAGAAAGCCCGGTTAGCTAACGGAGCCCACTCCCTCTCGCCGGTCGTGTTACAGAAGTGCTCGAACATCGGACAATTGCGTCGTAACGCCAGTCTCGAGGGTCCTGAGGTCACTGGCGATGTCGATCATCTGGAACCCCTGATCGATACGCTTTTTTATCTCTTCAAGGCCGCGCTCGGGGATGCCATACGGCTTGCCGACCTTTTTGCAGGCGTCGGCGAACTTCTGAAGGGCCTCTTCGTGAGAGGGGGAACCTCGCTCCACGCCCATTGAGATGGAAAGGTCCCCGGGTCCCAGGAAGCCGACGTCAATACCCTCGACAGACATAATCGCCTCTGTGTTGTCGATCCCCTCCATATCCTCGATCTGCGGAATGACTAGGATTTCGTCATTCGCTATCTTGTAGTACTCTCTGCCGTAAATCGCGATTCTGCCCGTGCCCGTGGAGCGAGCTCCCGTGGGTGGGTAGCGCATTGCTTTTGCTATCGCCTCTGCCTGCTGTGGCGTTGAGACGTGCGGGACAATGATGCCATAGGCCCCGGCATCAAGAAGTCGTGCGAGGCTTACCGGGTCGTGATCCCAGGTACGAATGAACGGCGTTGCTCCACGGTTTTCGATGGCCCGAAACGTCTCTACGATGAGTGGGAGATCGAATGGTGAATGTTCGCCGTCCACGGTGAGCCACTCCAAACCCGAGCTGGCCATGATTTCGGCTGCCAGCGGGGAGGACAGATTCAGCCATCCTCCGATGGACACCCTGCCCCGGGTCAAACTCTCTCGAACGGGATTCTTCATTTCGGCGTCTCCTTCGCGTCATGGATGGTCTTATGCATTCCTTTTTGCCTTCTGCCAGAGCCTATCCATCTCTTCAAGGCTCGCACTGCGGGGATCCCTGCCCTCCTTTTCCAACTCCGTTTCGATGAATCGAAAGCGAGTCTCGAATTTGTCGATGGTCTTTCGAAGTGCCTCTTCAGGAGATACCTGGATGAAGCGTGCCACGTTTATCAATGCGAAGAGCAGGTCTCCCAGTTCCTCCTCTGTCTTTCCCAGGTCCCCGGTCGAACGGGCGTCCAGAAATTCTTTCAGTTCCTCGGTGACCTTTTCTTTCGCCTCGTCGGGATCTGTCCATTCGAATCCGACGCTGGCAGCCCTTCCCTGAATCCGTTCTGCCCTCAGAAGTGCTGGCATGTGCCGTGGAATTCCTGAAAGTGTGAAAGCTTTCGCCCCCTTCTCCCGGGCCTCCTGGGATTTTATGGCTTTCCAGTTTTTCAAGACCTCGTCCGCATCTGCCACCTCTGTGTTTCCAAAGACGTGCGGATGTCTGCGAAGCAGCTTCTCTGAAAGAGAGGCTGAGATCTCCTCGATGTCGAAGCGTCCCTCCTCGCTCGCGATCTGGGCGTGGAAAACGATCTGAAGAAGAACATCGCCTAATTCCTCCCGCAGTTCACGATCATTTCCGCTGTCGATCGCATCCAGGACCTCATAGGCCTCCTCGACCAGGTATGACTTGAGGCTCTCGTGGGTTTGTTCGAGGTCCCACGGGCAGCCTTTTGGGCCCCTGAGTTGACTCATGATCTTCACCAGCCGATCGAATTCGATCATCACCGAATGCGTCCCTTTCGAACCAACCCTGTGGAGGAAGAGTTCCGAGGCTGAGGAGTTGGATCCTAAACGAGATTTGTAAAGTAAATTGCATCCACGGGCAAGTCAATCGGTTTCAGGCAAGCAGATCGCCGCGGATCGTACCGGTCCGAAAATGGCACATCTGTAGCCGAAAATGGCCCAATCAATATCAAAATACCCGTTGACAATCACCAGCCTGCTAGGTATGTTTTTCGGGGTCGAATCGGATTGATCCTTAACCCGATCTCGGTCCAGAATCTGTTTTCCCTTCGCTGGTGCAGTCGCCCGAACCCATCCCTAATGTGCCGTATTCTCCTGTTTATGTCGGCTGCGCTGCGAAGAGGACCGGTCGTCTATTTCATGATTAGTTGAGTTTCGCCTTCGGCCGTGGTCGACAGGCTCGAATTGACTCAGGAGGCAGGACGAATGAGCCGCTCGGTTAGAGACATTTTGAGGCAGGCGGGAAGGGACAATCTGAAAGAGAAAGAGCAGGAAAAGTTTCGCGACAAAGCGGATCAGGTTGCCGCTTTTTATGAGGGGGAAGAGAAGACCGAGGTCGAGAAGCAACACGACCGATACAGGAAAAGGCAGGAATATGCGAGCAGACTGGGCCCCGCCGCCGAACGCTTGCCGATCCTCTCCAAAGAGGAACAGGCTCAACGAGAGAAGGCGAAACCGACGCGCAAGCGCATTGAATTCGAAGGCCCCATCGAAAAGCTGATTGAAAAGTACAAAGATCCCAAAGTAGTGTTCGAACACCTCTCTCTGGGGCAGTTGATGAAGTACGAGCTTGACGAAAAAACGGGATGTATTTACGAGAAAGGTGAGATGATATTCGACGGAAAGCAACTGGTCAAGAGTAAGGAGCAGTAATCGTCTTGGGTGAATCTATGAAGGATGATGAAGTCGTAAAAATGGTTCAGAAAGTTGAGGATTTTCCGAAGCTTTCACCAATCGCGGCTGAAATTGCACGGATGACGACGGACCTCAGTGCGCCCGTCCAGAAGATCGCCGAAAAGATCCAATCTGAAGAGCAGCTGGTCGGCAAAATGCTGAAGATCGTGAATTCTCCATTTTACGGTCTTGGAGAATCCGTGAAGGATGTTTCTACAGCCGTCTCGCTCATCGGATACAAGAAGATCTGCAACCTTGCTGTGGGAATAACGGTTCTGGATCTGTTTCCCGCGGATTCGTCTGGAGGATTCGACTACGGTAAGTTTTGGGAGCGATCTATTTGCTGCGGTGTAGCGGCAGGTGAAATCGCAGCGAATATGTCTGGCGAGCTGCCCGCCGATGTGTTCACCGTTGGTCTCGTACAGGATATCGGCGTACTGTTCCTGGTGCGTACCCGTCCGCTGGACTACGGTGGTGCTATGGGCATCTCCCGAACCAAGGGTGTCCACCTGGCCAAGGCGGAACGCGAGGCGCTCGGGGTTGACCATGCCCACGTAGGCGCGGTCCTTTGCGCAAATTGGAAACTCCCTCGACTTCTGATCGAGGTGATCCGTCACCATCATTTTGCGGAGTTCGATGAGGAGATTTCCGAAGAACACAAGAAGATCGTCCAGGTGGTCAATCTGGCGAGTCTGCTCGTGGATTTCCTTTTCGATAGCGACTCTGAAAAGCTTCGGGAACGTCTTGACGACCGTGCGAAGACCTTCTTCGGGTTCGGTCCGAAAAAAGTCGACGAGCTGTTGGGAAAGATTTTTGGTCCGGCCAAGACGATCGGAGAGATTTTTTCGATCCAGGTTGACGCGGAGGCTGCCGATGAAGCTCCAAAGGCTGAGGAGGCCCTTACGACCTGCCCGAACTGTCAAGCCGGGGATCAGAGCGGCAAATTTTGCAGTGAATGCGGAGGATCGCTGGTTCCGAAGCCTGCTGAACCCGCACGGGTTTCAAACAAGGTTTTGATCGCGGAAGACTCGATCGCCAGCAGGAGGGCGCTCAGCTTTGTGATCAAGAAGGCGGGGTTCGTCCCGGTGGAGGCCACGAACGGATACGAAGCGTTCGAACTGGCCAAGAAGGATCCACCGGGGATGATCATGCTGGACGTTATGATGCCGCGCATGAACGGTCTCGAAGCGCTGAAGAAGATCAGGGATACCGAAGACCTATCCCAAATCCCCATCGTGATGCTGACCTCATTGACCGACAGCGAGACCGTTGTGGAAGCCGTTCAGTCGGGAGCCAACGATTATGTCGTAAAGCCCTATACGGCCGATGTGATTGTGCAGCGGCTGAAAAAATACATGCCCAAACAGAAGAAAAAGAAGAGGTAGCCTTCGGAATGATCGTTCGTTTGAGGACCTTGTGCTTCTCGGCACAGGGTCCTTTTTCTATTTCTACCGTCATGCGGCCGTAATCTCTTTCGAGAGATAAACATCCTGAATCGCATTCAGGAGCTGACAGCCCTCGTCCATCGGGCGCTGGAACGCTTTGCGACCGGAAATCAGCCCTGTGCCGCCCGCGCGTTTGTTGATGACAGCCGTGCGAACGGCTTCTGCATAGTCGCTTGCCCCTGAAGACGCACCGCCAGAATTGATCAGACCGATTCTGCCCATGTAGCAGTTCACGACCTGATATCGGCAGAGGTCTATGGGATGGTCGGAGGTCATTTCAGTGTAAACCTTGTCGTGCGTGCGTCCGAATTTCAGCGCTGTGTAGCCGCCATTGCTCGTCGGCAGCTTTTGCTTGATGATGTCGGCCTGTATGGTCACCCCTAGATGATTCGCCTGACCCGTCAGATCTGCCGCTTCGTGGTAATCCGTTTCGTCCGTCTTGAACGCGGAGTTTCTCAGGTAGCACCAGAGTACGGTGAACATCCCGAGTTCGTGAGCGCGCTGGAATGCCTCACTGACTTCGGTAATCTGTCGATTCGATTCGGCAGATCCGAAGTAGATCGTCGCTCCGACACCGGCAGCGCCCATGTCCCAGGCCTGTTCGATTTGTGCAAAAGAGACCTGATCGTAGACGGCGGGATAAGTGAGGAGCTGATTGTGATTGAACTTGAGGATGAAGGGGATCTTGTGTGCGTACTTCCTGGCCACGAGACCCAATACACCCAGGGTCGTTGCCACCGCATTGCACCCGCCTTCCGTGGCGAGTTTTAGGATGTTTTCGGGGTCGAAGTAGATCGGGTTGGGCGCGAAGGATGCGCCTCCAGAGTGCTCGATTCCCTGGTCGATTGGCAGGATCGAAACGTGTCCTGTGCCGGCAAGCCGCCCGCTGTTGAAAAGACGCTGGAGACTGCTGAGGACGCGGATTGGCCTATCGGAGTCTTGAAAGACCCGATCCACAAAGTCGGGGCCAGGCAGACTCAACAGGCTCTTTGAGATCTTGCATTCATAGTTCAGCAAATCCTCCGCGTCACCTCCCAGGTATTGTCTTATTGTGTCGGTCATTTTTCGTCCTCCTCTTGATCTGGCGCCTACGCCTCTTCAGAACGCTCAGCCAAGTAGCTTCGGACGGCTTGTCCGTAGTCTGCGTCCTGTAACGCAAAGTCGATGAATGCCTTGAAGTAAGTTTCGTGGTTTCCGATGTCATAGCGTATTTCGCCCGAGTCCATCTGAACAGATCGAACCCCACCCCGGGACTGAATCAAGCCCCGAATCGCGTCAGTAACTTCGATCTCGTTGCGTGGGCCCGGACTGAGTGTCCTGATTTCATCGAAGACCCCGGGTCCAAAGACATACCGTCCGTTGATGGCCAGATCACTGGGCGCATTCTCCGGAGAAGGTTTTTCCACGACGTCATCGATCTGAAAGCTTTCTGAAGAGGTATCCGCAGCAGCGTTCGGCTTTACGACGCCGTATTGACTCACACGATCGGGACCGACAGAACGAACGCCCAAGGTACAGCTGACGCCGTGCCTGAGGTGTTCTTCGATCATGCGTCGAACGTAATTCGGCTTCCTGGTCGAATGAATAATCGTGTCCCCATAAGCGACCACAAAATGGTCACCGTTCACGAACCGCTCGGCGCAAGCGATGGCCGCCCCCGTCCCTTCAGGTTTCGTGCTGCCTTCAGGTATCGGCTGTTCGATATAAGAAAACTCGATTTCTCGATCGTTATTGTCGAACTGTTCTTTGATGAGGGAGTTCGCCTGCGAAGTAACGAACAGAAACTTCCTCAAGCCCGCTGCGACCATCTCTTCGACAACGTGCTGGATCGCTGGATACCGCCCGAGGGGGAGCATCACTTTTGGGATCGCCTTGGTGGTAGGCAGGAGACGGGTACCCAGGCCTGCGACGGGGACGACCGCTTTGATGATTGGCATATTCTTCTTTCTCTACAAAGCAGGGATGAAGGCCGGAGTCTAAGATACGCCGGGGGCAGTGGGATGTCAACGCAGAAAGGCTGTTCTTTTCGCCGTAAAATACGCTTCATCCTACTGGGAGATAATGTGTTACGGAGAGAACCGAGATGATGGGGTCCCCGATATTGTTCGAGAATTTCTTTTGCCCTGTAAGGCCATTTTGACTAGATTTTACCCATAATTTACCGCCGCTCGCAGGTTTTTTTGGGGGGGCGGTTTTCTTTCACTGTAGTGAGCGAACTGCCCCAGATGATTCAGAAAATCCTATTCCTGCTGCTGATTCCTGGAATCGCCCTTGCCCAGGATTCCTCATTTCAAGCCGATTCCCTGCGCAGAGCCGCCGCCGAAGATGCGGCTGCTGGGGAAAGCGCGAACGCCGTTTCGAAGCTCCAATACATAATCGCCTCTGATGTTGGCCAGCCAAAGGACTATGTCCTTCTTGGAAGGCTGCTTTTCACTCAGGGGCGAGACTCTGAGGCCCTGGACGTGCTTCAGGCGCTCTCGATTCTCCCTGAAAGTGGTGAGGCGGGCCCCTTCCTGGAGGCCACACGTATTGAGAATTTGGCGCAGGAAACGGAGCTTATAGAACGGTTATTCGAACGCTATATCGAGCGCCTCCCTGATGAGGAGCAGGAGATATACCGGGACATCGGGCTCGTCGTGACGGATGCAGAGCGAGAGGTCTACGAATCGCTTTCGGAGATCACGCGTGAGGTATTGGCCAGGCGCTACTGGAGTTTCCGGGATCCAACGCCTCTATCCTCCTCGAACGAGCATCGCCTTGAGCATTACCGAAGGGTGGCACACGCCCGAGAACATTTCTCTGCGGCAAAGTTTCCCTGGGACGATCGGGGGGAAGTCTTCGTTCGGTTGGGCGCTCCAGATCACCTCAGCCGTTCAAACGACATGCAGGCAGAACTGGATCGAGACATTCAGGATGCAAGGGAAAATTTCGCGAATCGCTTTCGGGCAAGACCCGAAGTGGTCCCCGGCCATCCAACTTTCCCTGTGAGGGGCGATGTCAAATGGGAGTACTGGGTGTATACACGTCTTGCTCACGGTACGGAATTTACCTTTGTCAACGAATTCGGAAAGAATCTCTACATCTTCGCCCCTGTTCCACCGGGTGTCCCGTTGTCGATGATCGGCGAACTTCAGAGATTTCACGGTCGTGATCTGATCGAAAAGACTACTGCTCATCAGCAGGTCGTCTACGAAGGCGACGCTGGCCTTCTAATCGATTTCTACTACTACACGGCTGGTTTTCGGGGGGAACAAGGAAAGACGCGGCTGGAGATCTATTACGGTCTCCCGGCATCGGAGATGGCAAGGCTCCAGGTGGATGAGACCTCCGACTTGCTTGTCCTGGATAGGGGATTGGCCCTGTTCAATTCATCCTGGGAGGAGGTCTACCGGATGAAGGACCAGCTTGCGTTCCAGACGCCCACCGAGCAGCAGATCCTGGACGGAGCGTTTATTCCGGGCGAGCTCGCCGTCGAGCTTCCTCCAGGTTTCTATCACCTGGCCCTCCAGGTCGATGATGTCCTATCGGGGAGGTCGAAGGCCTACAGGGAAGCGCTGACACTCCAGGACTACACGAAGGGAGACACGCTGAAGATCAGCGACCTTGAAGTCGCCTTCTCGATTACCGATGCCGAAGAGGAGGAGCCCTTCGTCAAAAACCGATTGAAGATTGTTCCGATGTCGTCCGGGTCGTTTCGCAAAAAGCAACACGCCTTCGTTTATTTCGAAATCTACGATTTGAAGCGGGATGAATTCGGTCAAGCCCGCTACCGCGTTAGCTATTCGATTCGATCTCTGGATAAGAAGTCCGCGCCCGCGAAGGTCCTTCGAGGTTTCGGGGAGCTGTTTCGATCATCAGCGCAGGGACAGGAGATAGAGGTGGCGTATGACCAGGTTGGAAACAGTAGTGATGACGTGATCTACGTGGAGCTGGATTTGTCTGAAACGGAGCCTGGCAGGCAGGCTGTGGATGCGACCGTAACGGATCTGCTGACCGACCAATCTGCGTCTAAAAGCATTGTCTTCAGGATCGCACCTTACGATTGAGTTAGAAAAGGCATATGACCGTATCTCAATCAGAACTCGCTATGATTCCCTCGGTCGACCGCGTACTTACGGAACCGGCCGTTCAGGCTATGGCAGAGCAGTGCAACTTATCTTTGATCAAGGATCTCCTGCGTTCGGCGCTCGACACCGTCAGGGAGGCTTTGGTGAACGGGAACGTTGAAGCGTTTGATCGCGAAGTGCTGATTGATATTACGATCGTGGAGCTACGCCGGCTGTTGGAGAATTTGCTTTCCTCGAACCTTAAGCGAGTGGTGAACGCCACAGGCATCATCCTGCACACGAACCTGGGGAGGGCACCGCTTCCCAAAGAGGCGATAGACCAAATCAGGGAGACAGCTGGAGGTTACAACAATCTAGAGCTCGACCTCGAATCCGGCAGGAGGGGGTCCAGGACCACAATTGTCGAGGAGATGCTCTGTCTGCTCACGGGCGCGGAGGCGGCCGCCGTCGTGAACAACAACGCAGCTGCTGTCCTCATCACCCTGAATACACTCGCCCTCGATCGAGAAGTCATCGTTTCACGTGGACAGCTGATCGAAATCGGCGATTCGTTCCGAATCCCTGACATTATGACCCGAAGCGGTGTCAGGATGGTTGAGGTCGGAACGACGAATCGGACGCATCTCGAAGATGTGGAGCAGGCGATCTCAGCACGGACGGGCCTGCTCATGGCGATCCACCCCAGCAACTTTCAAGTTCTGGGCTTCGCGTCTGACGTCCCGCTGAGCGAGCTGGTCGCTCTGGGTCACCGGCAAGGGCTTCCCGTGGCCCACGACCTGGGTGGGGGCGTTTTGATAGATCTCAGGGAATACGGCCTGCCTTACGAGCCCGTCGTCTCCGAAAGTGTTTCCGCGGGCGCCGATGTGGTATGTTTTAGCGGGGACAAGATCCTGGGGGGACCTCAGGCCGGCATCCTTGTGGGGAATAAAGATGTGATCGAGCAGATTCGACGGAACCCACTCATGCGAGCCGTGCGATGCGGAAAGTTGACCTATGCGGCCCTGGAAGCCACCCTAAAACTCTATCTGGACCGAAAGCGCCTCATCCGGACGCTCCCCACGCTGAGGATGCTCACCGAGTCGCCGGCGATTCTGCGGCGGCGGGGTAAGCGGCTTCTGGATCTTTTGAAACATCTGGGCGGTATCGGGTGGGATTTACGTCTACAGGACTCAGTGGCCCAGGGCGGCAGTGGGTCTCTGCCGCTGGAGAAGATCCCGAGTATTGCGCTCACCCTGAAGGGTCCTGCAGGGTGCTCGATTGCCGGATTGGCCACCCGTCTCAGGCAGCATAGCCCCCCAGTTCTGGGATACGTGAGGGAAGACCGCGTATGGCTGGACCTCCGTAGCACACGATCTAACGAAGTCGGAATCGTGGCTGACGCCATAAAGTGGGCGGTCGAGGGACACGAAGAAGGTTCCGCGAAAAATCACCAGTGTCGTGCAGAGGAAGTTTGATGACGCACGTCATCATCGGGACGGCCGGACATATCGACCACGGCAAGACCGCGCTGATTGAAGCCCTCACAGACATCAACACGGATACGCTTCCCGAGGAACGCAGCCGTGGAATGACGATCGATATTGGGTTCGCCTATTGGAAGGATCAGGTCACGATCATCGATGTACCCGGTCACGAGCGCTTCGTGAAGAATATGGTCACCGGAGTCAGTTCTGTGGATCTGGCCCTTTTTGTCGTCGCCGCGGATGATGGGGTGATGCCTCAGACCCGGGAGCACCTCGGCATTTTGAACCTTCTGGGCGTTCATCGGGGAATTATCGCATTGACCAAGATCGACCTCGTCGACCGGGAGTGGGTTGACCTGGTTACCGATGACCTTCGTTCTCTCGTCAGCGGTACGTTTCTTGAGGAGGCGCCCATCGTGCCCGTATCCTCTACGACGAGAGAGGGGATCGAAACGCTCCGAGAGCTCCTGGAGAAAGAGATCTCGGAAGTGTCTGAAAGACCAGACCGAGGGATCTTCCGCCTGCCGGTGGATCGAGCCTTCTCTGTCAGGGGGTTCGGGACCGTCGTGACTGGGACGGTCCTGTCAGGGGTACTGAAGCCGAAAGACGAGGTTGTCATCCTGCCATCGGGGAGGCAGGCCCGGATCCGCGGCCTTCAGGTCCACGGGAATGATGTAGACGGTGCCAGGATCGGGCAGAGGGCCGCCGTGAACCTTGGCGGAGTGGAGCTGGAAGAGATAAACAGAGGCGACGTGTTGACGCAACCGGGCCAGTTTACCAAGACCTACATGATAGACACGAGACTGCAACTGCTACGGCATGCACCTGCAGCCTTGAAGGACAGGTCTCGGGTGCGCCTTCACCTGGGACCGAGAGAAGTGCTGGCGCGAGCTATTCTGCTTGAGGGGGAGGAACTACAGCCGGGCTGTGAGCAGTTTGTACAGTTTCGCCTCGAGTCACCAGGGGTTGCTTCTCCGGGCGATCGATTCGTCATCCGGCGATACTCCCCTGTTTTAACGATAGGCGGCGGAGTGGTGCTGGATCCGAAACCGGTCAAGCACAAACGGTTCAACGCCCAGGTCATCCAGACCCTTCAGGGATTGGGTGAGAAGGAGCCGGCCCACGTAATCGAAGTCCGCTTGAAAGCGGCGGATTTCGAGCCCAAAGCTCCGGAAACACTCGCGTTGGAAATGGGGCTCGGGTTGAGTGAAATAGAAACACACCTGCAGAAACTCGTGAGCCATAGACGTGTCGCGTCCTTTCGACATTCGGGTTGCACATACTACCTGCACGCAGATGCCTATGCTGAGTTCCTCGATCGGATTCAAGAAGCACTGGCCGATTTTCACCAGTCGGAACCTCTGAGACCCGGTATCAAGCGCGAGGAACTTCGACTCCGAGTGAAGGGAGCGTATTCCTCAACGCTTTACGATTACGGTGTCGAATCCTTGATTCGAAAGGAAGTCATCAGGGCAGACGGCCCTCTGCTCAGCCTGACTGATCACCAGATCAAACTGTCGTCCGATCAGGATGGCCTGCGAGGATCGATCCTGAAGCGGCTGCATGAGGGAGGCGCGAGGCCCCCGGACCTGAGGGAGCTTTCGGAGGAGATTGGAAGCGATCCCGATTCTGTTCGGAGAGTCGTGGAAGCGATGCAGGCGATGGGAGAGTTGGTCCTGCTTGAAGGGACGCTGCTCTTTTCAACTGAAATGCTGGGGGAGGTGAAGAGGAAGTGTGTTGATTACCTCAAGGACCAGGGGGAGATCGAGGTGTCGACATTTCGAGATCTCGTGGGGACGACACGAAAGTATGCGGTTCCACTGCTCAACTATTTTGACAGTCACGGCGTGACGCTGCGTAGGGGGGATGTGCGGGTTCTCCGCAACTCCAACGGCCTTTAGGGTGAGGGATCAGAGATGCTTACACTTTTCTTGAACGGGCGACAGCGAAGCCGGTAAATAACAAGGGGTAATGATGAAATGGCGAAACAGGGCCAAACGGCTGACCCAGATGGTCAGCTGCGGTGGCTGAGCGTCTAAAATAGATCCAGCGGTGCTGGATGAGATTTTGAAGGACCTCCCAAAGATCGAGCACCCCGACCTTCTGGTTGGTGTGAACACAGCCGACGATGCGGGTGTGTTTCGAATTTCGGAAGAGATGGCCCTGATCCAGACGGTGGACTTTTTTACGCCGATCGTGGACGATCCTTTTGCCTATGGTCAGATCTCCGCGGCCAATTCCCTGAGCGACGTCTACGCGATGGGTGGCAGGCCGATCACGGCGCTCAACATCTGCGCGTTTCCGAAGGATAAGCTCGAGCACACGGCCATCGCGGAGATCCTTCGCGGGGGACAGGAAAAGGTAAGCGAGTCGGGTGCCGTCCTCGTTGGCGGCCATACCGTTGACGATCCTGAACCGAAGTACGGCCTGTCCGTCACGGGTGTGGTGCATCCCGACCGGATTGTGGCCAACGCGGGTGCCCGGCCTGGGGATCGCCTGGTCTTGAGCAAGCCGTTGGGAACCGGCCTCGCCGCCGATGCCAACATGGGTGATAAGATTTCCGAGGAGGAGATGGGGCCTGTCATCGCTTCAATGGCACGCCTGAACGACGTGGCTTCTGAGCAGATGGTGGCTTGCGGAGCGCATGCCTGCACCGATATCACGGGTTTCGGACTGCTTGGGCACGCGCTCAGAATGGCGACCGAAAGTGGCGTGTGCCTTCGGTTGCGGACTTCGAGCATCCCCCACTTCGATTTGGCTCTCAAGCTTGCGGAACGAAGGACCGGAGGCGGGATGATGAGGAATCGCGCCCAGTTCGAGTCCTCCGTGCGCATTTCCGGTGACGTTCCCGAAGCGTGGATGCGCCTCCTGTATGATCCACAAACCTCAGGAGGCCTTTTGGTCTCCGTGGCGTCGGAGGTGGCGGACAGCCTCGTGGAGAACCTGGTCGAAAAGGGCCTCACCGCAGCTATGATTGGGGAGGTGCTCGGCGAACATCCTGGGCGAGTTGAGGTTACAGTCTGAGCGGGTTGCCGAGAGGAGCGGGAATGGATGGGGCACTGGTGGCCCTCGCGGGCTTCAAACCCGTTGCGGTGTGCTAATCACACACTGGGTGGGTTCGATTCCCACACATTCCCGCCAGTCTCCGGCGTCAACGAAAAAGCGCCACCGGTTCGGAGGCGCTAAAAAGGAACATCGGCCGACAGGCGAGAAGACACAAGCAGCGTACACTCCCCTCAGAGAAGCCGCTCGCGACTCTACGCTGCTGGCCGATGAATGGCAGATTCAGCAATCGGTTTTGCAAAAGTCTAGGTTAAGCATGCAGGATTGACGGCTTTGCGTCAAGGAGAATGATGAAACGGCTCTGTTTGACCCTTACCTGTACAATCCTCCTGTTCGGGTCGCGTGGTGAGGCCTGGTGGCCCAAAGGTCACGGCTTGCTCACCCGGGCAGCAGTGAACGCGCTTCCGGAGGAGGTTCCTGCGTTCTTTCGCGCGGGAGAAACCGCGATTGGCCACTATGCGCTCGATCCAGATGTCTCGAAGAACAAGGGGGCACCCTTCGTCCGAAAGGCCGAGTACCCCGAACATTTTATCGACCTCGAGTATTTGAAGGGAAGCGCCCTGCCGAAGTATCGATACGAATACATTCCGTTGTGCGCGAAGCTCGGGGTCAGGCCCGAAAAAGTGGGCTTCTTGCCCTACGCGCTGTCCGAGTGGACCCACCGACTGGCCGTGGCCTTTGCGGAGCATCGCAAATGGCCATCAAGCCCCTTCATCCAGGACAAATGTCTGGTCTACGCTGGATTCATCGCGCACTACGCACAGGACATGTGCCAGCCCCTTCATCTGACGATTCACTACAACGGGCGAGTGAATCCGGACGGCTCTTCGTCTGGGACGGGGATTCACCAACAGGTGGACGGATTGATCCAGTACCTCAAGCTTACGCCAGAGGTTATGGCGCGGGGACAGAAGGTCAAACCGTATGACGATCTGATGGAGGCCATCTTCGATCAAATCGATGCGGGCCGTGAACTGATCGATCTTGTTTACGAGCTGGGGCCAGACCTCCCGGATTTGGAAGGGGAGAAATGGACGCCCGTGACTTCCGTCGAAAAGTTTGCGATCGAACGCGGAAGGGAGGCGACTCGTTTTACCGCCGCGCTCTATCTGACTGCGTGGAAGATTTCCGAGAAGATTGCGCTGCCCAGCTGGCTGGATCGCGTCAAGGTCGATCAGACGAACTGAGGAGCAGACATAATTCGTGAAGTATAAACGCGAGGAAGAAGAGGCGGTGGCGGCCGTAATGGAGGCTGTGGGCCTTTGCACCGCCGTGCGAAAGGAACTACTGGATCCGTCTACCCTGGAGAAGGAGGACAGGAGCCCCGTCACCCTTGCCGATTTCGGGTCTCAGGCCCTGATCTGCCGTCGACTGCAGATGGCCTTCAGTAGAGATCCAGTGGTTGCGGAAGAGGACGCCGGGGCTCTGCGGAGCCCGGAGAACGAGGGCATGCTGAATCGCATCGTGGGTTACGTCCAGCGGTCCCAGCCCCACGCCGACGCGGAGGCCGTGAGCGACTGGATTGATGCGGGGAACGGTGAGATGGCAGACCGATTCTGGACCCTGGACCCCATCGACGGCACGAAGGGGTTCTTGAGGAACGATCAGTACGCGGTGGCCCTTGCTCTCGTAGAGGACGGAGAGGTGAAACTGGGTGTGTTGGGATGTCCTGCACTGTCGTATCGGCCTGACGCTGAACCCGGGGTCCTCTTCGTCGCGCAGCGCGACAGGCCGGCGGAGAGGGTTCCAATACGTGGCGGGGGCCGCGTGCACATTCAGGTGGCAAAGGAACGGGGGGGACCCAGCTGGCGCATGCTCGAGAGCGTGGAGTCTTCTCACGGCAACAGCGAACTTCACCAACAGATTGCCGGCGCGATCGGTCTCCAAGAACCGTCGCTCCGAATGGACAGCCAGGCGAAATACGGAGCCGTGGCCAGTGGGGAGGCGGTGCTCTATCTTCGCATGCCTTCTCCCAAACAGCCGGATTATCGTGAGAAGGTTTGGGACCACGCGGCGGGATCGCTCGTTGTTGAGGCGGCGGGGGGGAAAGTCACAGATATGTTCTGCAGACCGCTTGATTTCGGATCAAGTGTTCGGATGGAAGGCAACCGGGGCGTGGTCGTAAGCAATGGACATGTTCACGATGCGGTGATCGAGGCGCTCTCCAAGACTGTGGTCGTGGAAGAAGAAGGCTAGGCAGTGCGGGATTATTGCGATTTCGTGAATCGCGTAAAGCGTCTACCAAAGGCGTCCCACGAGGTAACTGTCCTGGGGGAGGTGGAGGGGTATCCTGTTCTTGGAATCGAGCAGTCCCGGAGTGCGTCCCTTCCAACGGTCTTCGTGAATGGGGGAACGCACGGAGACGAACCTGCGGGCGTCGAAGCGGCGCTCGCTTTTCTGGAACGGGATCAGACGAAGTGGCTGACTTATTTTCAGTTTCATGTGATTCCCTGTCTGAATCCATACGGGTATGTGCACAACACACGCCCGAATCGGAAAGGTGTCGACATCAACTGGGCCTTTCTGCGCGATGATGTGGAGGAGATCGGCGTTATCCGAAAATTTGTCGAGGGACGGAGGTTCGAGGCAGTGATCGATCTTCACGAGGACTGGGAGAGCCCGGGATACTACCTGTATGAACAGGTGAGGGGGAGGTCGCCAATCGGCCGGGAGGTCACGCGCAAGGTTTCGGACGTTTGCCCACTGAATCTAAGCACAAAGATCGAGAACGAAGAGGCGAAAGACGGGGTGATATTCCCTGACCTCGAGGCTGAAAAGCGTCGGAGGGGTGAAGGGATTCCGATCGCACTGTTCCAGCGCAGGATAACCGATCACATGATTACGTCCGAGACGCCGACCGCTGAGTCCACGGAGCGGCGCGTCCAGGCACACCTGATTGCCGTCGAGACGATCATCAGAGCCCACTGCATCCGAGGGGAGACAGTTGAGGGAACACGGACGTGAGCAATGCGGATTGGAAAGCGGCGCGTGTCAAGCCTGCCTACCAGGTCAGGCCGGAGGATGCTGTCGAGCCGGAGATGTCCGAAGCGGACTGGGAGGATTTCAAGCGTGGCGTAGCGCTTTTCAACCGCAGTCGGTACTGGGAGAGCCACGAGGCGTGGGAGTTCGTCTGGCGAAGGCATCTGGAGCCAAGCCGGATCTTCTTCCAGGGCCTGATCCAACTTGCGGCCGCATATCACCAGCGCGAACGGGGGATCTACCACGGCATTGTCAAGCACCTGAACAACGCGGCCTTCAAGCTGAGTCCCTTTTCGGACTGGTTTCTGGGCGTCGACGTCGCCGCACTGAAAGAGGCGATCCGGCAGGGGCTCGAGGAGGCTGAGCGATTGGGGGAGGAGGGGGTGGGTCGCTTCGATCCACGCCTCCTGGCGTCCATTACCTTCAAGCGCCCGTGAGTTAGCGCTGAAACAAACTCAGCCAGTCGCTCCGACTCAAGGATGTGTCTTAACGGGAGCCGTGGTGCGAAACTTGAGAGCAGACCTACCCTGAGTCATCCCGCTCGATTAGAATATCTGCCAACCTTCGCTCAAAAAACAAGGTCCATCGATGAGAAAATCGATGGACCTTGTTACATTAAGAGAAAGTTGTGGAGTCTTCAGGGCGCTGTGGGTGTGGAGAAAAAGTTGGCCCCGATGAATTCAACGACCCTCCTGAACGAGGTCAACCCGGTGGGATGGCCCTGTCTGTTCACCAGAGGGATATGGCGGAATCCGTGGATCGACATCAGATGCAGTGCGTGGGCGATCGGGGTGGACCGCCTCAGGGCCGTCGGCTCGGAGGTCATCACGCTTCCGACAGACGTCCCCGAAAGGTCCTGGATTTGTCCGGCCACCCTGTAGAGTAGGTCGCGTTCGGTAAAAACGCCGATGAGTTTGCCTTCCTCGTCTGTGACGAGGACACAACCGACACTTTTCTCACGCATGCGGGAGATGGCCTCTTCAATCGAGTCATCAGCGGATAGACATTCAGGGAGTAATGGATCGAGCACAGAAATCGGATCTGTCATGTGATGTGCATCGGTGGATGCGGCCGGTAAATCCTCCTGAGTCAAACTGACACCACATCCGTCACAAATGTCCGTACCGGGGATGTTTTCGTGGCCGCAGGCTGGGCACTCCATGACATAGCCCTCTTATGACTCGCCCGCGATCGTCCAGGTATCGGCAGCCTGATAGAGCTCAGCCAGGTCACCATCGCCTTTATCAGCTTTGGCAGTTTGCTCCTGAACGATCAGCTGTTTTTCGTAAGTCGGCTTTTCCAAGCACCTGATCACACCCAGAGGAATGGGGAATTCCGGATGATCCATTCGGCTGAGCAGATAGGCAAGGGCGGGCTGTGATCCGGTTTCGTCGTGAACAAGGAGGTCTTCTTCAGAAATGCCGCTGTCCAGGCTCACAACTTCGGGGTTCAGATTGTTCAGTCTAATGCCTTTGTCACTGTCCTTCCCAAAGATCATTGGTTTTCCGTGTTCGAGGATCAGCGTGTTGTCATCCTTTACGTCCGCCTCGGTCACGTGGAACCAGGCCCCGTCATTGTAGATGTTGCAATTCTGGTAGATTTCGACGAAGGAGGTGCCTTTGTGTTCCGCCGCTCGATGAATCACCTCGGCGAGATGCTTCGTGTTCCTGTCCACCGTGCGAGCCACGAAGGTCGCCTCCGCGCCTATGGCCACGGAAGTCGGGTTGAACGACTGTTCGACAGATCCCATGGGTGAGGATTTGGTGCGGTGGCCCGGAAGGGAAGTCGGCGAATACTGGCCCTTCGTGAGTCCATAGACGCGGTTATTGAATAGCAGGATGTTTATGTCTACATTCCTGCGCAAGCAGTGAAGTAAGTGGTTGCCTCCGATCGAGAGGCCGTCCCCATCCCCCGTGACCACCCAGACGCTCAGGTCGGGATTGACGACTTTCAAACCGGTGGCGAATGTCGGCGCGCGGCCGTGGATGGAGTGAATCCCATAAGTGTCCATGTAGTAAGGGAAGCGACTGGAGCACCCGATCCCGGAGATGAAGACGATCTTCTCTTTCGGAATTCCGAGTTCGGGCAAAACTCGCTGCATCTGGGCCAGGATCGCGTAATCGCCGCATCCCGGGCACCAACGGACTTCCTGGTCCGATACAAAATCTTTTCTGGTTAATGGCGTTTCGAGTGCCAACGCTTCTGCCATAGCTTGATCCTCGACCTGTGACGTTTGATTCGACCCCTTCAGCTTTTCAGGAGTTCGTCGATCTTGTTTGTAATTTCAGATATTTTGAATGGCTGGCCCCTCACCTTGGAATAAGGGCTGACCCGGATCGGAAAACGGGCATTGAGGAGCAGGGAAAGCTGGCCCAGATTCATTTCGGGAACCAGGATCTTCTCGTAACTGGAGAGGACATCCTCCAGATTCTTCGGAAACGGATTCAGGTACCTAAGGTGAGCGCTCGCGACAGATTTACCGTCGGCCTGGGCCTTTCGCACGGCAGACCGGATCGCCCCAAAGGTGCTGCCCCATCCGACGACCAGAAGCTCCCCGTGATCCGGTCCAAGCACTTCCTGAAGAGGAATCCTTTCGGCGATACGAGCTACTTTCTCCGCCCTGATCTTGACGATGTGTTCGTGATCGTCCGGATCGTAAGAAACGTCTCCGGTGACGTCCTGTTTGCCCAGGCCCCCGATCCGATGTTCCATTCCGGGCGTTCCCGGCATGACCCACGGGCGACTCAACGTTTCGGGATTCCGAAGGTATGGCTCAAACCCCTCAGGATCGGTGCGGTGATGGACCTCGATCGGCTTGATCTCCGCCGGGTCGGGTATCTTCCAGGGCTCAGAGCTGCTGACGAGATAGCCGTCGGACATGAAAATCACGGGGGTCATGCTCTCTACCGCGATTCGAAAGGCCTCGATGATCATCTTGAAACAGTCCGCGGGCGTCGCGGCCGCCACGACAGGGATCGGACTCTCGCCGTTCCGGCCGAAGAGGACCTGGAGCAGGTCGGACTGCTCCGTTTTCGTCGGTAGACCGGTGCTTGGACCCCCCCGCTGGAAGTTGGCGATCACGAGGGGGAGTTCCAGGACCACGGCGAGGTTGATCGCCTCGCTCTTGAGCGCGATGCCGGGCCCGCTCGTGCCGCTTGCCGCAAGGGCTCCGCCGAAGGCCGCTCCAATGACCGACCCGATGGCAGCGATCTCATCCTCAGCCTGAAAGGTCCGGACCCCGAAGTTCTTCAGACCAGCAAGTTCCTCCAGGATCGCGCTTGCGGGTGTGATTGGATAGCTTCCGTAAAAGAGCGTCTTTCCGGCCTTCTTGGCCACGGTGACCATTCCCAGGGCTGTCGCCTGTGCGCCCGTAATCGCGCGATAGGTGCCAGGCAGGACCGGGGCCTTCGGGATGCGGTAGCGGAACTGGAACTCCTCGGTCGTTTCGCCGTAGTGATAACCCGCCTTCAAGGTTCGGAGGTTGCCTTCGATGACCACTGGTCGATTCGCAAACTTTCTTTCCAACATGCGAATCGTGGGCTCCAGCGGCCTGTCGAAAATCCAGTAGGCGAGGCCCAGGGCAAACATGTTCTTCATCATATCGATCTGACGGTTCGACAACCCTTCGATTCCTTCGAGTGCGTTCTTGTGCAAACTCGTGAGCGGAACTTCGCAGACCCGATAGCTTTTGAGGGAATCGTCCTCGAGAGGATTGGTTTTGTATCCAGCCTTGCGCAGGTTGTTCTTGTTGAAATTCTCCTTGTTGACAATCACGATGCCCCCGTGAGGGATATCATTTATGTTGACTCGGAGCGCCGCCGGATTCATCGCTACCAATACCTGAGGTTCATCGCCGGGTGTGTGGATATCTTCACTGGCGATCCGCACCTGAAACCCGCTCACTCCGGGAAGGGTGCCGGCAGGGGCACGAATCTCGGCGGGGAAGTCAGGAAGCGTGCTGATGTCGTTGCCGACTACAGCGGAGGTGTTCGCAAACTCACCCCCGATCAACTGACTCCCGTCACCGGAGTCTCCAGCAAATCGGACGGTGATGGATTCGACCTCAAGCAACTCCTTCAGGTGATTCGCCGATCGGGCCGTTGGGTCGGCCATTCGTCTAAACCTCCTGGCATTAGAATACTAAGCGGATAACTAAGCCCCGTCGCGCGCCGTAGCAGTTTGATCCGGTTCGGGCGGCAGGTTGTAGATCTCCTGTGGAAATCGATCACACAGAAACTTGATGATTGCGTAGTGGGTCAGGTTTCCCACGACATTCTCTTCGCTGTCCACGACCGGTATGTTCCGGAAGTGGCCTTCGTTCATCATGTTGGTTGCCCGATGTACCTCGTCATCCTTCCCGACAGTCTGCGGCGCGGGCGTCATGACTTCATGAATTGGCCGGTTCCAAACCTCTGGTTGATCGACTACCTTTGTGAGTACATCGCGTTCAGTAAAGATCCCGATCAGTCGGTCTTGTTTCATGACCATCACGCAGTTCCGCTTGTCTTCTCGCATCCGCGCCAAGACGTCTTTAACCTGTGCCTCGCCCTCAACGAAAAGGTGTGGGGAGAGATCCAAGTGGCCGACGGTCTCGGCTTGCAGGTCTTGTTCTAACCCCATAGACTTGCTCCATATCAATGCGAAACTCAACGGAACTAAACTCTCTGTATCAGCAATAAACATAAGATATTAAGCCCAATCGAGCAAGTCGATAATTCCCGACGAATCCTGAATCATAAGCTGTGCTTATGATTCTTGGAAGGATTCGTGGATGCTCGTTTTGCAGGTCTTTTGCGGATCAGAATCGCATCGTCACGTGAAGTGGCGTGCCACGAACGAGATAGCCGCTTGCCCGGGTGTCGCGATCGATTATATTCATCCGGATTTGGGATGATCCTGGCAGATCAAGAGTTAATTATAGAGTGGGTTCTCGTGGAAGACAAGCCGACTGCAGACAAGGATTCGGGTGGGGTAAGAGCGACGACGATGCAGGCCGCAATTTTGGCGATGGGCACCGTGTCGCTCGTGCTGCTGCTGGCTACATTCGGAATGGGGTATTCCCTCCGATTCGGATTGGCTGTTTTCGATGTGGGAACTCACGTGCGATTGGGGCTGGCCACCGCGATCTTGACGATCTTGACGCACACGACGACGATGTTCTATTTCCTGGGGACGGGCGCGGTAATTAAATCCGAGGTTCGGGAGCGGGATCTTGATCCAGAATTCCTGGTTCGTGCTCGAGGGTTCAAGAGTGCCTTCTTCACGTGGCTTACTTTTGGGATTCTAGCTGCGATGCTCGCCGCGATTCTTGGCGGAGGAGCGCATGCAGATCTGATTGTTGCACAAGCCGATGCAGGCCGGTCGGTGCTTTCGATCTCGCACGAGATCGCTTCCATTGCGGGTCTGGGCATCAACCTGGTGGCGCTCATCAAAACGCCCATGTTTATCGCGAAAAACAGTCGCCTGCTGGATGAAGTCGGCGTGTTCCAAGAGGATGTCAAACAGGTCTGAGGGGCGCAGTTGACGGCATTTCGTGAAGCTTCTCGGGCACGGAGAAGATGAATCATAGGATCGAAGGCTTCGATTTTGAACCGGGCGAGGTATTCGCGGACAAGTATGAGGTGCTTTCTCTCCTGGGGAGCGGATGGGAAGGCGAGGTCTATCGGGTTCGGGAGATGAGCACGGGTGTCGAGCGAGCCGCAAAGTTCTTTTACCTCACCGGAATCCCGGCAACCGGGCGACGAAGTTTTATGCTCGAAAGCTCCACAAGCTTCGTCACTGCCCGATCCTGATTCAATATCATACTCAGGACCGGATCGTTTATCACAGGACCCGGTCACCTTTCTGGTGTCGGAGTACGTCGAGGGCGAGCTCCTTTCCAGCTTCCTGTCGCGCCAGCCAGGGAAACGCCTCATGCCCTTCGAGGGCCTTCACCTTCTTTATGCCCTGGCAAAGGGAGTGGAGCCTATTCACCACGCTCGCGAATACCACGGGGACCCGCACAACGAAAACGTGATTATCCGGAGACGCGGTATCTCGTTCGATGTCAACTGGTAGACATGTTCAACTGGGGCACCGCGGACGCAAAGAGCATTCGTGAGGATGTCTTTGATCTCATTCGGATCTTCTATGACGCTTTAGGCGGCGCTCGGCTCTACTCGAAACATCCTCCTCAGGTCAAGCAGATCTGCTGCGGGCTGGAAAGGTCCCTCATCGCCAGCAAGTTTAGGACGGCAGGAGACCTGCGAAGCCATCTCGAGACCATGGACTGGGAAGATCACTAAGGCATTTAGGGGGAACGATGTCGCACAAAATTTTGTTGAGCCCCATCTTTCAAAATTCCGAGTTCGATTCTAATGCTCGCAGAAGGGGACTCGATGAACTGTCTGAGTTCGGTGAGCTGGTGCATTACAACAGAGAACTTTCAGGCGAGGACGCGGAGGGCGTAATCGGGGTGATTGCGAACTCCGCCTGGATTCACGAAAGCTTTTACGATGCGGCCAAAGACCTGAGGATCGTTGCGAGGTGGGGCGTAGGATACGAGAAAGTGAATCTGGATCTTGCAACTCAGCACGGAGTGATCGTCACAGTGGCCCCGGAACATCTAGACACGGTTGCGGAATACACGATCGCTCAGTGGATGGCTACGCTTAAGAGACTCTTCACGCTCAACCGGCTCTCACACGAAGGCGACTTTTCGATCATTCGAACGTTCGAGGCAAAGGGGTCTACACTTGGCCTGTATGGGTTCGGAAGAATCGGACAGGCCGTGGCCCAACGGGCAAAACCGCTCCTCGGCGAAGAGGGTAGACTGCTCGTCTATGACATCCGGCCCGACATCCAGGAATTGGCGCGAGAATTCGGGGCGGAAGCGGTTGACAATCCTGAGCACCTCTTCGAAACGTGCGATACGGTCTCTCTACACGTGGCCGGGGATGAAACGGTTGTCACGTATGATCACCTTTGTTGCATGAAACCTCACGCTTCGTTAATCAATCCATCGAGAGGCAACCTGGTGGATGACGAGGCTGCGAACAGGGCCATCAGGGAGGATCGGCTCTTTTACTATGTGGTCGACGATCCTGTAAACGGCCCACGCGAGGTTCACAAGGACCATCCGCGAATTATCTGCACAAACCACAATGCGGGGTGCACGAGGGAGTCGGCCATTCGGTTGGACATGCGGACGATGGGTCAGGTCACCGACGCGCTGGAGGGGCGTGAACCCGCATACGTTCTCAACCCCGAGGCGCTGGAGCATCTGAAGGCAAAAAGTCCCCTGGCTAGATAACAACCTCATTGAAGATCGCATCCTATGGCTCGACCGATTATCGGGATCACAACCAGTCTCGAATCGAGTTCAAACAACGATTCGAGGCAGGTCATCGACTCCAGATACGTGGAAGCGGTGGAGCATTCTGGAGGGGCGCCGGTGATTCTTCCGATGGCGGCGAACCCTGAGTCGCTGACGTCGTGTTTGTCTGTTCTGGACGGTCTGATCATACCGGGCGGTCCAGGGATCACTGAAGGATTGATCGGCGAACTTCCCCCCGACCTGCCCCCAGCCGAATCGAAAAGAGTAGAGTCCGACAGGAAGGCATTTGAGATCTCGTACCAAAGGCGGATTCCAGTACTGGGGATTTGCTACGGCATGCAGTTCGTCAATGCCAAATTCGGAGGGACCCTGTATGGGGACGTTCAGCGCCAGCTCGAAATCGGGCCGCATTCGCCCTCGCGTAACAAGGGGTGTGAGGTCTGGCACGAGGTCTCCCTGGAAGCGGGCTCCCGTCTTGAGAAGATCTTTAGCAGTGGACGCAGTTCAGACCCAGTCAACAGCAGACACATTCAGGCGGTGGAGCGCCCCGGAAGAGGGTTGCGGGTCAATGCGCGGAGTCCTGACGGGGTCATCGAGGGTGTGGAATCGGAAGACGGATTGTTTCTCGGTGTGCAATTCCATCCCGAGAGAATGCAGGGGAGCGAATGGGATCGGATCTTCGACTGGCTCGTAAAGAGCGCGGAAGGAAAAGGACTCAGGAACGGGTAGGAGAAGGAATGAGGAAGGCGAAATTGGAGGACGACCATTTAGAGGAGAACGGGCAGAAGAAGGCGTCGCGCACGCGAAAGATTATCACGCGGCTGAAGAAGGTTTTTCCCGATGCAATGGTCTCACTAAGCCATTCGAATCCACTTGAGCTTCTCGTCGCGACCATCTTGTCTGCGCAGTGCACCGACGAACGCGTGAACAAGGTTACTCCGGGTTTGTTTCGAACCTATCAGAATGCTTTCGACTTCGCCGACGCGCCTCTAGAGGATCTCGAGGACCGGATCAGGACGACCGGATTCTTCCGCAACAAGGCGAAGGCCATCAAGGCGTGTTGCCGGTCCCTAGCAGAGGAATACGACGGGGAAGTTCCTAAGACCATGAAGGATCTAACCGGGCTGTCCGGCGTGGGTAGAAAGACGGCCAATGTGGTCCTGGGAAATGCCTTCGGCCTGCAGGAGGGAGTCGTAGTAGATACGCACGTCGGTCGGATATCCCGGAGGTTGGGACTGACCGAGCATAAGGATCCGCTCAAGGTTGAGCGGGATCTTGTGGAGCTGGTGCCCAGGAGAAGCTGGGCCGTCTTTTCACACCTCTTGATTCTCCACGGTAGGGCGACCTGTAAGGCGCGGTCACCGAACTGTGAGGCCTGCCAGATCGGCCGGCATTGTCCTTCTCGAGGGAAGGTCTGAGGGTCCCCTACGGCTCCACGCTGTGGACGTCCAGGTAACCCGTCTCCTCGATTCCAGTACGCCGGACGTCTTCCCTGAATGGCTTCTCCGCCCCGGCTTTGAGGTCTTTCACGACGATCGAGTATTTGCCGATCATTTCGTCCGACTGATCGTGTGTCCGCATATGCATGGTGACCTGCCGGAAGTCTTTGCTGCTCAAGTTCTTAATCACCCCGAAGACAGCAAAAATGTTCCCTGTGCGATCGTGCCGCCAGTCCCAGCTGAGGACCTGGACAGAATCCACCCAGCTGACGGCTATTGGGGCAGAATTCTCCGGCTGATCCTCATCCTCCAAGAAGGGCCAGATGATGCCGGTAACGAGGAAGAAGAGGAGGACGGGAACCGCGAGCCACCAAACTTTGTCAGTTAAAGAGGATGCCATAGATTCCTCCGCTAGGTGTTGAAATTAAAAGGCCTTACGATACGAACCGTAAGACATTGGACCTGTGTTGTCAATGCATAATGGGGATCGTCCGGGCAGGCCCGATCTTAATAAAAGGGGCTTGACATTCCACGGTCTGTCCTGTAAATTTCAAGATTCAAGGCCGGAACACTTGGCTTTCCGTAGAAATCCAGGCGTTTCCGAGCTTTCGCGAAGTCAGGCCGCAGGTCCGAGAGGGTCGCAGGCCGGTACAGGAATTTCGAGTGCTGTACCGGTTTTTTCTGTTTTTGAAGCCTGGTGAAGAGTTTTGGCCGATTTGCCGATCTAACTACTGAAAGCGGCAATCGTCAGAGCTGGAATTTGGAGGGGTGAAGAGGAAGATGAACAAACGGCAGATGGGTTCATTCAAAAAGCTCCTGGAAAAGAGAAGGCACGATCTCCTGAAGCAGGTCGTTATCCAGGACGACGATATCGACGAACTCAGGGACGATCAGCCTGCCGATCCGCTCGATATGGCAGGAAACAGCTCGTCCCTGGAGTTGATGATTGCCCTGGGCAACAACGAAAGGGTCGAGCTGTCGGAGATCGACAATGCGATAGAGAAGATGGGCACTAAGACGTATGGAAAATGTGAGGAATGTGAAACGAATATCGCGCCGGCCCGTCTGGAGGCGATTCCGACAGCACGGCTCTGCGTAGACTGCCAGCAGAAACAGGAAAGGAATCCCAGGGATCTTCAGGTAGATCGACGGAGACGTCGCATTATCCTCAGTGACGATCTCCCGGTATCGAGCGAAGAAGAGACCTGATCAAAGTCCGTTAAGCAGCATTCTTGCGATGGGGTGGGGCAGGCCTTAACTGTCCCACTTTTTTTTACCCCCGTTTCAAGCCCTGGATCATGCTTCGACATCCCTGCAGGTAGATGCCTGTGTCGACTGAGGTGACAACGTAACGGACACCGGCGTCGATCCAGCGTTCGGCGGCTTCCCGGGTATCGCAGAATGTGCCGACAGCGATGCCAGCCGCATCCACCTCGCTCACGGCCAGCTTCATTCGTTCCACCACCCTCGAGTCGTTCACCTGCCCCGGGATGCCGAGTGACTGTGAAAGGTCGTAAGGACCCAGAAAGATCACGTCCAGACCCTGGACATCTAAGATCTCTGTGATATTGTTCAGGCCCTCTACACCCTCTATGTGGATGACGATCATGGATTCTTCGTTAAGCCTCCCTAAGATAGAGGATCCTTCGGCAAAATAGCGCGCCGCTCTCGTGTATGGGGAGACGCCCCGCATGCCCAAGGGCGCATACTTGGCAGCCTGGACGACGGCCTCAGCATCTGCCCTCGAAGAGATTTGAGGCACTTGAACGCCACCAGAACCGATATCCAGGGCTCGAAGTATCTGCGGCGGATCGTTCTCGCGAACACGGACGATTGGCGTGAGATTCACGCCGGAGGCGACCCGACAAAGATCTTCGGTCGTCTCGATGTCCAGCGGGCCGTGCTCCGTATCGAGAATAACGAAGTCGAATCCCGCGAACGCAGCGATTTCGATCATCGCACCCGAGCCTATGTTTACAAACGGGCCAACGACAATGTTTCCATCTTTAAGCCTGGCTTTCAGCCTGTTTTCCGCCATAGTGTGTAACCTCGATGCGAAAGTGTTCTTGGATCGTGAAATCGAAGCAATATAGATGTCGGGTCTGCGGCTGTAAAGGAGAATTCCTTGTTGAGCATCGCAGATGGGTGCCTTGACTTTTGTTCGACGCCTGCTTATCTTGTCGCAAACAGCACGTCGTTGAGATAGGGGCTAAAAGTCGTGTTGGACATTCGAAAATTCGCATTGCGGTTGAAGGTTATCGAAATCCTGGACAGATACCAGCGTGCCAAGCGTCAGTTGAGTATCATGCAGCGATGGAAAAAAGCGCTGATCCATCCGAACTAGTACGAAGGCACGCGAGCTAAATGACCGGCGTCCGGACCTAAAGTGTCCGGACGCCGTTTTGCTGCAATCCTGGAATCTTCTTCATGCCTCGAGAGGGACGCTTCCAGCAGGTGTTCGATCTGCTCTTCGCCTCCTTTGGCCCGCAGGGATGGTGGCCGGCAGAGACCGCCTTTGAGGTTATGATTGGCGCGATTCTGACTCAGAACACGGCCTGGAAGAACGTCGAGCGGGCGATAGAGAACCTAAGGTCCTCCAACAAACTGGGACCGAGGGCGATGTATCGAATCTCGGAACGGGAACTCGCCGCACTGATTCGCCCCGCCGGATATTTCAACGTCAAGGCCAAACGGCTCAAGGCCTATCTGCGCTACTTTGGGTCGAACTACCAGAGTAAGCCGTGTAAAATGAAGGCCAGGTCATTGAAGGCACTGCGACCCGAGCTTCTGGAAGTCAACGGCGTGGGGCCGGAGACGGCAGACAGTATTTTGCTCTACGCCCTCGAAATGCCCACCTTCGTTGTCGATGCCTATACACGACGGATCTTCAGCCGCTTAGGTCTTGTAGACGGAAAGATCGGCTACGATGACCTCAGGGCACGATTCTCCGACTCGATTCCGAAAGATGTAGGACTCTACAAGGAGTACCATGCGCTGATCGTCGCTCTTGGCAAGGACATCTGTCGCCCAAAGCCGAAGTGCGACATCTGCCCACTGCAGAGGTTATGCCCCGTAGGGCTGGATGGAAAAGCGCTCGCATAGCTGCGACCTTCCCAAGCGACTTCGTCCACTCAGGCCTGTTGCCCTGGAGGTTTTAAGTGACTGCTGACAGAATCAAGAGGATCCTGGAGGACGTGAAGACGGGAGACCTGGGAATCGAGGCAGCGGTTGTTCAGCTGGAAAAACTGCCTTTCGAGGATCTTGGTTTCGCGAAGGTCGACCATCATCGCGAGACGCGCCAGGGATTCCCGGAGGTCGTGTTCTGCGAGGGGAAGACGGTGGACCAGGTTCTGAGTATTTCCAGGAAGATCGTAGAGGCCGGATCGCCTCTTTTAGGGACACGAGCAACGGAGGAGATGGCAGATGCCCTTCTGGAAGCGCTGCCAGAGGCGGAGGTTAACCGCCTCGCCCGGACCGTCGTCGTCCGCGCGGATGGATCGAGTAGTGCAACATGTTCGGGTAAGGTGCTGGTGGTTTCTGCCGGGACGTCTGACCTTCCGGTGGCGGAGGAGGCCTCGGTCACGGCCGATGTTATGGGAAATCAGGTGGAGCGATTGTACGACGTCGGCGTCTCAGGCATCCATCGCCTGCTGGCGTATCGAGAAGAGATTTCAGAGGCGAGTGTGATCGTCGTGGTGGCAGGCATGGAGGGAGCGCTACCGAGCGTTGTTGGGGGTTTGGTCAGCGTACCCGTGGTGGCAGTGCCCACGAGCGTTGGTTACGGAGCAAGCTTTGGAGGGTTAGCCGCTCTGCTCGGGATGATGAACAGCTGTGCTCCTGGCGTCACGGTCGTTAATATCGACAACGGATTCGGTGCGGGATTTGCAGCGAGCTTGATCAACAAGGTGGGGACGGGAAAGTGAGCGCAGGTCGAGCGGGCGTGGGGCATTATTGCTCTTCACTGGAGGACTGTTCGAAATCTACGATCTGATGGCCGTCCGCATAGGGCCGGGTCCGGTACTCCCGCACCGCCTGCATGCGTTTCAGGATATCGTTGATCCGTAGAGCGGCCTCCACGATTTGCTGCTGGTAACTATAAGTCGCGTCGTCTTTACCCAGGCTGTCCAGGGCCATTTCAGCATATCCCAGGATTGCCGTAAGGGGCTGATTGATCTCGTGAGCGGCACCTCCAGCGATTTCCAGGAGCGTATTGAGACGCTCCGCTTCCATCCTCTTTTCATCGGCAGACTTGCGATCTGTCAGGTTGCGAGCCACTCCGATGAAATAGGCTTCACTTCCTACCGAGAAGGCGGCCATGGTCCACTCTACCGGAATCTCGCGCCCATCCTTTCTCTTGAGCCGATCCTCGTAGATTCCGGGTTCCGACTCCTGGCGTCGGACCAAATCCTGCCACCTGGCCGCACCCTCTTCTGAATGGAACTGGGCGATGTCCAGACCCACGATCTCATCCCTGGAGTAACCCGTCAGCTCCGCGGCGCTTCGGCTTCCCAGGAGCACGACACCCGCCTGGTCTGTGATGAGGATCCCGTCTCCGATATATTCGAAGATCATGGAGGACCGGGTTTCAGCAGCCTTTCTTCGACGAATGTCTCTTAAGTGAAGAAGCCGCCGCCGCTGCCCTTCGATGTCTACGGGACAGAGATCGGTGTCCACCGGAAGAACCCTGCCGTCATCGAAGCTAAGCTGGATTTCAAAGATTGGGATTTCGCTTCCGAGTGTGCTCGGCCGAGATTCCGGGTCGGTCACAACCGGGCTCCACGTTTCGTCGTTCAGGAGGATCTGCAGGGCCTGGAAGCTCCGCATCAACTGTTCGGACTTGGAGACCTGCTGAACCTGCTTCTGAGGCAGCTTCTTGGCCTTCTTCTTTCCCCCGGAGGCCTCTTCGCTTTTCTGTGACGAAGCCGGTTCCTGTTTCGGTTCGTCAGCGACGCCGACCGCCTCAGCTTCTTCGGCGGATGCTGATACTACCTCCGGCTCGTCTGCTTCCAGAGGCTCTAGTTCCTCTGTCTCCGTTGGGGCCTCCACCTCTTCACGGTCAGCTTGGATCTCCTCTGGTTCGGGCTGGATAGAATCCTGCGTTTCCTCTTCACCAATTTCCGGTGTCGCTGAAACCGGCTCATCTTCGGGCGCAGCCGCGACGGCCTCTTCAAGCTCTTCCGTCAGATCCTTCTTCGGTTTAGGAGGTTTTGGTGTTCTTTTCTTTTTCGGAGTGGCTTTTTGGACTTTGACAGTAGAAAAGGAGGGGGGAGCATCTCCTTCGGATGCTGAAGGTGCAGCAGAGGGGGCTCCGGAAGCGGGTGCTGGAGCAGCCTCATCCTGTGCCGGGGGGGGGCCGGACGAAGGTGAGGTCGATGCCGCGGCCGCGGTGGATCCCGACTCGACCTCGGCTTGCGCGGCGGTTGTTGATTCGTCCCGCTCAGCGGACGCGGCTGCTTTCTTGGCAGGCTTGGACTTGGGTTCGCGGTCGGCGTCTTCCTCATTGCCGGACGCCACCATAGACTTGAGTGAACCCAGGCCTTCGGAGGCTGAAGACACGAGTGCCTTAGGTTTGATATCCTCCGCCGCCTCCTTGAGATCAGACACGAACTTCTGGAAGAACCCAGATCCCTTCTTCTTTTCCTTCTTCTGCTTCTTCTCAGCCTTGGGGGCTTTCTTCTGCTTTTCAGAAGCCTTGGGTTTTTTCTTCTTTTTCGACTTCTTGAAGAATGAAGCCTTCTTGGCGGCAGGCTTTTCCGGCTCTTCCTTGGGCTTCCTTAATGGAGGAGGCTCAGGCTTGGGGGGGGGTGCTTTCTTCTTGGGCGCCTTGGGAGGTGAGGGCGCCCTGGGGGCGCCCTGTTTCGCCGCGATTGCGGCCTGAAGCTTTTCCCTCGCATCGGCCATGTTCGGTTACTCCATCATCTCAAACGGAATCCCAGCAGCAATCATGGGAATCAGAGATAAAGGTATAAATCTAAACGCAGTTATACCGATATGGGGCAGGTCCATTCTATGCAAAGTTCAGGGCCTCAGACAACGCTGCCCTGTTTATTTATTGGGACTTATCGAAAATATAAGGAGAACGGGGCTCTGATTCAAACATTTTTTATCGTAGCAGTCCGAGCAGGCCGGCTCGATCCTTGAATTCCAGAGGCCTGCCGGATGCATCGGTGAGGGCCCTGGGCGCACGTCTCGTGAACCGACTGACGCAACCCAGGAAAAGGAGGGCAACGGGGACCGCAATAAGATCGGCCGGGAGGTTCGGGGCCAGGGTGAGGATGAGGAGCCAGGCGGCCAGGCCGGCCAGGATGCTTGCCAGGGCGCCCGGCGTGTTAGCCCGGGGCCACCAGATTCCGGCGGTAAGGGGGACAAACAGGGTCGCAAGAAGGATCGACCAGGAGTTCACCATCAGTGTGTAGACGACGTTGTGGACCAGCGCCAGGTAGAGCGCGACGAGCCCCAGCACCGGTACGCTGAGTCTGCACACCTGCAGGATGCGCGCTTCGGATACGTCTGGACGCAGATACCTGAGCAGATCAGAGCCGATGATGCTCGCGGGGGCCAGGAGCGCACTGTCTGCGCTGCTCATGAGTGCCGAAACCAGGGCGCCCAGGAAGAGCGCCATCCAGAAGGGCGATAGGTAGTGCATGCCCAGCTTCATCATGACGAGGTCCGGATCCTGCAGACCGGGGAAGACCAGGGTCGCGGAGATCCCCAGGAACACAGGCAGCAGACCCACGGTGACGTAGAGCAGCCCGGCAAGATAGGCACTGTTTTGTGCGACGGCCTCTGTTCTGCTGGATAGACTCCGCTGAAGCAGGTCCTGGCCCGCGAGATTTCCAAGACCGATCACGAGCCAATCCCTGGCATAGCCGAACCATTCGGCGAACCCAGCATCCCTGGGAAAGAGGAAGAATCGATCATCAGGAATCTGGGCTCGGATGGCAGACCATCCGCCCATGTCGTGGATCAACAGCGGGAAGATGACCACGAGGCCGATCGTGAGCACACCGACCTGGAGGAAATCTGTGAGTGTAACCGCCCACATACCGCCCGCCGCCGTGTAGATCAGGACAACGGCCGTTCCCAAACAGATCGCCAGGGTGGAATCCAGGCCGACGATGAGATGGATGACCTTTCCAAAGGCCAGCAGCAGCGAGGCGACCCAGCCCACATAGGCCGGGATGGTGCACAATGCGGCGATGACTCCTGCCTGTTTGCCGTATCTGATTTCAAAGAAACCGGAAATCGTCGTCAGGCCCATCCGCCGCATTATTCTGACATAGAACATACCGGCGAGAAACAGGCACAGAGCGGCGCCGAAGGGGTCGGCGATCACGCCCAGAAACCCCCGTTTGTAGGCTTCGCTCGCTGCTCCGACAACGACGCCCCCGCCAAACCAGGTGGCTGCAAGACTGCCGGTCGCGAGCCAGATTCCCAACCTCCGGCCGGCCACGACAAAATCGGCAGAGGCCTTTACTTTTCTGCCGGCATAGAGGCCAACCAGGAGCGTGATCAGTATATAGAGGGAAAGTACCAGGAGGATGGGCCAGTGGACCATGCCGTTCGACTCCAAGCTTTATTCATGAAGACCATCGAGACCACTATTTCAGCCGGCCGTGGGCCCTCAGGATGTCAACCAGTTGATCGATCGGAAGACCTACTATTGTGTTACCGTCTCTCCCGACCATGGTCTCCGCGCGGAACATTGCGTTGAGGATGGCCTCTTCTGTCGCCTCGACCACAGCCTGAAACAGGGGTGTGAGCTGGCTGTCCCGCAGCGTGAGCACGGTGTCCTGAACCGCCTTGTCTCGTGGAATTCGCTGAGCCGTAGAGAAGGCGAGGATCAGATCGCCGCTGCTCGTGCGAGATACGGTCCCTGTCCGGGCGAGACCGAGCGGTGCGCGCTTGCAGAGCCGGCGGAGTTGTGTCGGGATGAGTGGCGCGTCTGTTGCGATGAGGATAATGATGGAGCCGTCCCGGGAGCGTTTGAGGGTCTCAGACCCTAGCGCTCTCCCTGCCGGTACGCCATCCACGATCAGCTCCGAACGACGGCCGCAGTTGGCGTTCACGAGGACGCCGACGGTATGGCCTTCCACAACCCGAGAGGAAGTGCCGACGCCGGCTTTGAATCCATAGGCCCGCATACCGGTTCCGGCCCCGACCGATCCTTCGGTCACCGGGCCGCTCCGGGCGGACTCGAGGGCCTGCAGGACGTGAGCTTCTCGCACGTGCCTGCCGGCGATGTCGTTGAGCCCGCCGTCGTAGCATTCCGCGACGACCGGGAGAGGCACGCGACGCGGATCCTGGTTGAGCATGTAGGAGATGACCCCGTTGTAGGCAGTGCCGACGCTCAACGTGTTGGTGAGGATCACCGGAACTTCCAGGAGTCCGCGCTCGTTCACCCATTCAGCGCCGGTCATCTCCCCGTTCCCGTTAAGGACCTCTGCCGCGGCGAAGACCATGTTCTGGTAGATGTCGTCGGCGTGTGGCAGCACGGCCGTCACTCCGGTGCGCACAGGTCCCTTCCCGACGACCAGTTTGCCCATTCCGGAGTTGAGCGTGACGTGACCGACCCGAACGCCTGCCACGTCGGTGATCGCGTTGTAGGAACCGGTGGGCAGCGTTCCGATCCTGATGCCAAAGTCTCTGGCTCCTGGACGCGAGTCACCCCCCGCAGCGGGCAGGGGGTGCAGGATTAGAAAGAAGCAAAGAAGAGTGGAGAGACGAAGGAAGTCGGCGAGAAGATATCGTGGGTCCCTGGCCATAGGGGCGTGGCTACCGGGTCAACTTCCTGACAAAGGTCAGCAGGAAGAGGGCGTTCATGAAAACCCCGGCGAGGGCCTCGATGGCCGCAATGGGTCGTGACCATCCGATGGGGGAGATATCACCGTATCCCAGAGTCGTGAAGGTAACGATGCTGAAGTAAAGGGCTTTTCCGAATAGCCAGAGGTCCTGTCCGAGCGTTTCATTCAGATGGAATGCCAACGTCTCTCCTCCGGATCCCATCCCGAGTATGCAGAAGATCCAGGCGTTGACAGCCATGTAGATGATCATACTATTAACTACGCGAAACGGGTCCTCGCCGTAGCCGCAGAGGAGGTCCACCATCTTGGACCAAAAACGGTCGATGGAAATAATCGGCATCTGCTTGCGCTTGGCGACCATCTCACAGTAGAAGAACTCCCCTGCCAAATCGATGGCACCAGAGGCCTCGTAGCGTTGTCGGATCAGCCTGTATATCTCCTCCGCTTCCAGATATTTTGCTTCTGCCCCCTTCCTATCCCCGTCCGCTTTCAAGACCTCGGCCTCGTGATGATTACGGAGCGTGATGTCCTTCCCCCACGAGGCCCGCTGAAGATCGGTTCCGTCGAGGTTGGCCCCCAAGAGATCCACGCCTTCCAGGACCGACTCTTTCAAGTTGGCGTCCTCGAGATCGGTCTTGAAGAGCCGAGCCCCCTTGAGGTTGATTCCGTAAAGATGACCATCCTTGAGATTCGCTCGTGTGAGGTTCGCGTGTGAAAGATCGGCCTCCACCAGATACGCGTCCTCCAGGTCTGCGTGGCCGAGCTGAAACCCTTCCATCGACTGATGGTTCTTCGCCCGTTCTTCGAGCCTGGCTTTAATGTCCTGTCCGCCCTTTTCCGCATCTCTGTCGTGCCAGAAACAGGAAGGCTTCTGCTCGAGGGCCGGTTCCTCACAACGGCTGCCGCTTGGTCCTGTGTAATTACACTGTGCCATGGATCACCTTTTGGATGAAGCGTCGCGTCAAAGGACCCTTTCAGGAGGAAGGGATCATCTTCCCCACCCGGCGATACTGCCTTCCCTTCCAAGAGAAACCGGAAAGGCTCCCCAGTACACCCATCGCAGCGATGTAGAGCGGCTGGAGCAGCTCCCACAAGGGGAAAGCGCCGAGGAGGTCGAGGCGGCCGAACCTTCGGGCACCCCTCCACGCAAGGACAAGATCGGCGCAGGCCTTCGCGAACCAACACGTAAACGGAACGAGACGCCCACCTCCCGGGGTACCGAAGACAACGCCTATCGGGATCATCAAGTTTACTAAAAAGACATCGGCGATGTAGGCGAAGAAGGGAGGGTTGAGTTTGACCTGAAAGAGGGCGTTGGATGCCCATCGCCGGCGTTGCTGGATGTATCCCCCCAAGGATTCTGTCCGCCAGGTGCTTACGAAGGTTCCGGGGTGATTCGCGAAAACGATCCTCAGATCACCCGCCTTCCGCATCTGCTGGAGAAGCAGGATGTCATCTCCGGACGGCCGGTTCCTGATTTCGTGAAACCCTCCGACGCTTTCGAAGAAGGATTTCCGATAGGCCAGATTCTGTCCTGTGGCGGCGAGCGGGTAACCGAGGTTGGCTGCGCCCGCAGCGGCGGACATCAGGACCAGGAAGTCGAATGCCTGGTATCGCTCCAGGAGGGTGGAAACCTGGCCGGGTTCCTTCACCTGCGAAAACCCGATGACCGCCCCGACATCGGGCATGAAGCATGCCACCATCCGGATGATCCACTCGGGCTGAACGCGACAATCCGCGTCTGTCGTCAGGATGATCTCGCCGCGGGCCTCTCTTATGCCTACCGAAAGAGGACGTTTCTTGGCGGCCAGGGCGGGCTCGCGCGCCCCAACAGTCAGGCATCGGACACGGGCGTTTCGGGCCGCGATCCGGTCAACCACATCCCGAGTGCGGTCCTCGGAGCCATCATCCACCACCAGGACTTCAAACCGGTCTGAAGGATAGGTCTGCTGCAGCAGTCCTTCGAGGCAGCGTTCGATGTACGCTTCCTCGTTGCGGGCGGCGATGACGACGGAGACGAACGGAACCGTTTCTACGGGTTTGCCGGGAGGGACGCGTCTGCATCCCCAGGCAAAGGCCAGGACAGCGACGACGTAGACGCCCGTCGCCGAAAGCAGTATCCAGGAACCCATGTCCATGGGGTCGAGTAGGGAGATGCACGATTCCTTTCAGTGTGGGACGTGCTCGATGTCGTAGAAGAGGCCCTTTATTCCCTCAGAACAGTTATTACAGATCGGGACCGAGGCCCGGTCTTTCAGAATCGCATTTCTGAATCGGGTATAGCTTTCCCCAGACCATACTTGATCGAAGGTCTGCCCGTTGAGGGTATTTCCCAGTCCGTAGTGCACGTCCTTGTCGAAGCAGCAGGGTGACACCGCGCCATCCCAGTTCACGACTGTGCTGTACCAGAGGTGCCGGCACGAGTTGGTGATCTTACCCTTCGTTGTGAGCGACGGGAGATCATAAAGATAACGACTGTGGTCTTCGTTCGACGGCAGGTAGGTCTCTGCTTCTTCATCGGTGTAGACCTGGACCGTTTTCAGTGAGAGCCGATCGACGCCGAGGTCCCTGGCCAGCTCACGCGCATCCTCGATCTCTGTTTCGTT
This sequence comes from Candidatus Latescibacterota bacterium, assembly GCA_965248435.1. GTDB lineage: Bacteria > Latescibacterota > UBA2968 > UBA2968 > CBDFJH01. Next base: position 1,039,417 of record OZ252100.1, on the reverse strand, counting down.
GTGTTTCATGATGATGAACTGCAAATGAATCACCGGGTGATCCGCCTTCAGCTTCCTCTTGGCGCTGGAAAGCAGCCGAATGCCGTCCATCACGCGATCGAAATTGCCACCCACACGGTACTGCACGTATGATTCAGGGGAAACTCCGTCCAGCGAGACGATGATTTCATCAAGCCCCGAATCCACGATGTCTTCGGCATCCTCAGCGCTGCGGATATAGTGGACATTGGTGCTCGTAATCGTTGGCACGTTGCGGGATTTTGCGACGCGAATCATGTCGGTCAAACGCTTGTTGATGAACGGTTCACCCTGGTTCCAGAGCATCAGCAGGATGAGGTCGTCGGCAAGCCCGTCGAAGACCTGGCAGAACGCGTCGAAGGCCATGGTTCCACGATCCCGAGTAAGCTGTCCGTTGCCGGATGGGCAGAGCGGACATTTCAGGTTGCATAAGTTGGTCGGTTCCACCATCAAGACAAACGGCCTGCCCAAACGAACGTCACGTTTGAACAGGCGGGAGAGGCCGAAGGAGGTAACGACCTTGGCCGCGTTCCAGATGCGGCGCGCGGTGAGCGTGCGGTGGTATCTCAGGAAAGTCTTAGGAAGCAGCTTCATCGAAAGCATCAGGATGACTCCCACCTGGAGGTTCTAAGGGCTCCGAGTCCAGAAAAGAAGACGATGTAAGGGACGGAAATGAACTCCAGCACGGGAAACCAGACCATCGATCGCCGAGACTTAAACCGGGAAGCCGCTGTCCAAAGGAGGAGGCCGTCGGCGAGCACCTTGCCGACAACCAAACTTCCCAGCACAGCCCAGAATTCAGGAAAACGAACGACAAAAAATGGGCCGAATGCCAGGGCCACGTGGAATATATAGACAGGTAGGGCCATAAGCAAGGCTGGAACGCCGTAATGCAGGGACTTGGACTGGTAGCGGAGCTGTCGGCGAAGCAGTCGATCTGCATGAGGGCTGGAGGGAACACCGGGAGATGCGTTGAAGCGAACCTTCCAGGCCGTCCTGGAGGCGATCTTGCGCATCAACAGGACGTCGTCACCGCCAGGAACATCTCCGATCTCTTCAAAGCCTCCTGCTTGATAGAATGCGCTACGGCGGTAGCCCAGGTTACGGCCCGAGCAGGTCAGCGGGAATCCAACACCCGCGCTGCCAGCCCCCAGAGCCGAAACAACGAGTGCCTGCAGGGCCAGCAGGGCCTGGATGACGCCGGATTTCGGGACGAGCGGCGCGTGTCCGAGGACCATCCCGACATCGGGTTCAAAGGCACTGGCCGTCGCATCGATCCAACCGGGTGGGGGGCGACAGTCCGCATCGGTCGTCAGGATCAGTTCGCCTGTTCCAGCACGAATCCCGACGTCGAGGGCGTTCTTCTTTGGACAGAGGTGATGCGCCCGAGCGACACTGAGGACCCGAAGACTCGGGAGGCGGCCTACCCAGCGACAGGCGCGTGCGACCGTGTCATCGGAGGATCTGTCGTCGACGACCACGACCTCCATCCGGTCGGCGGGGTAGTCCTGGGCTGCGAGGGCGGAAAGGCAGGCATCGATGGTTTCTGATTCGTTGCGAGCGGCGATGACGACCGTGATGGATGGTTTCTCGGTACTCGATCCTGCCTTCAGGCGATGGAGCCCGACCCAGAAGGCCAGGATGAGGAGGTAGTAAAGGGCGCCAAGGACCATCCAGGCGGTGAGGAGAGCGCCCATGATGTGTTCAGCTTTGACCTTGAGCGAGAATCGTTCTGGAAAGATCGATGGGCAGGGGGAAGACCACGGTGACCCCTTTTCTGTTGTGATCTCGGCGCGCGTCGGGAGGTAAATAGGATATGCCGTGATACTAGCATAGGTAAACGTCAAAATCAAGGCTTTTTCATGAGTGCGCCTGAATCCCAGAAAGGGGTTGACTTCGATTCGGATTGATTTTATACTGCGGCCTGTTTTTACCGTCAACGTTTTTATTTTCAAAATGTTAGAAAGAGACAGGTGGTGTCCCAAGAACCTTTTATGGGTGAGAAAGCTTACAGGAATCCGAGATTCTTGAGCAGCCGGGATGGCCGAACCATCCGAATTCTGGCAGAATACCTGGAGCCGCTTCGGCGATTCAGGCAGGAAAAGGTTCGCGACACGGTGGTCTTCTTCGGGTCGGCTCGCGTCTTTCCTCGCGAAGAGGCAAAGCGGCAAATCGAGGTTCAGAAGCAACGCCAGGACCCGAGCCAGGCGCCATCGCGAGACCTGGATGCAGCACAGGCAGCGCTTGAGATGTCGCGGTACTATGATGAAGCCGCCGAGCTTGCGCGTCTTCTCACGGAGTGGTCTCTCGGATTGAAGGGAGGGCGCCGTTTCGTGGTCTGCTCTGGAGGCGGGCCGGGGATTATGGAGGCCGCAAATCGCGGAGCTGCGGCGGCGGGCGGCGATTCGATCGGATTGAACATCAGCCTCCCGTTCGAGCAAGTTCCCAATCCTTACATCTCAGAGAGGTTGAATTTCGAATTTCATTATTTCTTCATGCGAAAGTACTGGTTTGTCTACATGGCCAAAGGTATGGCGATCTTTCCCGGGGGTGTGGGTACGTGCGATGAGTTGATGGAGGTGCTTACTCTGCTTCAAACCCAAAAAATACCCAGACCCATCCCGATTGTCGTCTACGGGCGAGACTATTGGCGAGAAGTGATCAACTTCGATGCCATGGTAAAATGGGGCACGATCAGCCCCGAAGATCTGGATCTCTTTCAAGTCGTCGATTCTCCTCTGGAGGCGTTCAACTACCTCAAAGAGGAGATGGAACGACACTATCTGAAGTGAGTAATACGCGTAAATCCGATTCGAGTTTAAGCAACGAGGTCCTCTTGGATTCCAAGCCCGCATCTCTCGAAGGGTCGGAAAGCTTCTATCAGTACCTCTTCGATTCGACCCCGGATCTCCTGATGACGATCAATCGGGATGGAAAGATCCTCATTGCCAATTCGAGATGCAAAGATGTGCTCGGCCATAGTCAGGGAGATCTGGAAGGGAGACTGATCCACGACCAGCTCTCTGCCGAGAGTCGCTCTGAGTTCGAGATGTTGCTGAGGGGTGTCCTGGAGGGGACACATATGCCAGAAGTCGAAGTGGATGTGATCCCCCGGGAGGGAAGAGACATTCCGATGATGCTGGGTATGAGGCTGATTCAAGGGCAGGATCCGAAGAGCTTCATGGTCCGCCTTCGGGATCTGCGCGAAATCAAGGTCCTGGAGCAGCAGTATCGGGGACTGTTCGAGAGCATCGCAGATGCGATCTTTATCGGGGATCCTGAATCAGGTCAGATCTACCAGGCGAATCAACGGGCCAGCGAGTTGACCGGCTTCTCGCTCGGTGAGTTGATGAGCTTAGAGTATGATTCGGTGCATTCCGAATCGTGGGAGGTCGTGGATCAAGAAAGAAGGAAGCAGGATCGGGGGGAGCTGACCGGTTACGAGATGCAGGTGCACGGAAAAGACGGGTCGGAGATTCCAGTGGAAATTCAACTTCGAGTCGTCCCGAGGGGAGAGGACCAGATCTTCATCGAGTCCGTTCTGGACATATCTGCGCGAAAGGCCCTGGAGGCCAGGATGAAGGAACTGCGCAACGATTGGGATTCCTTTATTCGCCACGAACTGAGGGCGCCGCTCACCCCCATTCTCCAGGACTTCCAGGACGTCGTGACGGATGAGAAGGTCCAAAAGTATCTCGATGCCATCTGGCGAGGGGGAAAACGCCTGGAAAACCTGCTGAACCTGACCCGTGAGGTACAGGATTATGAGCGCGGCCAGATTCCTTTGCAGCCCTTGAAACACGACCTCTACGAAACGCTGAAAGAGGCGATTCAGGAGGCCGAATTGAGTCAGGATGTGGAGCGCAGCGAGGGTCGGGTCAAGCTGATCCCTCACGAGACGGCTGAAGCTACATCCGCGCTTTACTGCAAGTACGATATCCAGAAGATCCACAGGGTGGTCTCCAACCTGGTCAAGAACGCCCTGGAGCACGACCCGGGTGAGGTCACCGTGCGTGTATTGGATGAGGGTAAGATGGTTTCAGTGGGCGTACACAACTGGGGTCCGCCGATATCGGAGGATCGCCTGAAGACGATTTTCGAAAAGTTCAACACGACAAAGCGAGACAAGAAGGGCACGGGCTTGGGCACGACGATCGCGAGGTTGTTCATAGAGGCACACGGGGGCCGGATCGGGGTGACTTCCAGCGAAGAAGATGGGACGACCTTCACGGCTTCGCTTCCCAAACAGACGAAAAAACCGGCTGAACCCTTTGCGGAGTCGTCCGAACATGAGTAGAAATTGACAATCCGGTTATTCACACTTAAATTGTAAAACGATAAGCCGGAATCCCTATTCGGGGGAATCTCATTCGAGAAGTGACCGGGGATTCGAATCATGAATGATGAAGAGAAGACCAGGGACCAGCTCGTGAGTAAACTAGCAGAGCTTCGTCGGCGGATCGCAGACCTGGAGACGGCCGAGGTCGAGAGGGACTGGGCGTTCAGAGTCATCGCCGAGCATACGGAGATTCTGCACGCCTTTCCGGATCTCTATTTTCGGCTTGATCCAGACGGCATAATCGTTGACTGCAACGCGGGCAAGGTCTCGGAATTGAACCTCTCGCCCAAGGGACTTCTGGGTCGACGACTGCAGGAGGTGCTCCCCCGCGACATAGGGCAGATGTTCGAAGAAACGATTTCCCAGGTCTTTGATACCCAATCGCTGGCCACGATCGAATTCCCATTGACACTGCCAATTGGAGGCAGGAAGTTCGAGGCGAGACTGATGCCGCTGCTCAGCAACGAGCTGTTCGTAGTGGTGCGTGACAATACTGAGCAGAAGCATATGGAGGGCGCCCTCCAGGATACGCTGGATGAACTGGAAGGTCGGGTGGAGGAGCGGAATAAGGAATTGAGGCACGCCAATGAATATCTTCAGCGGGAGATTTCCGGGCGGCAGGTCATAGAAGAGGCGATGCGAAAGAGCGAGGAGCTGTTGAAGGGTCTGGTGGAACACTTGCCAGACGGCGTCTGCCTGCTCAGACCGGACAAACAGCTTATTCTTGCGAACAAATTGGGCGAAGCGTACTTGACCTCACTGGCGGAATATCGCGCAGATGAGTCGATCGCAAGCCTCGGTGGGCATGAAATCGAACGGTTGCTAAAGCCGCGTGAAGATGGGTTGGCCCACGAGCTCGTACTTGAAGGTTCAACCGAGAAGATCTTTGAAGTCGAATGCCACACGACCGGAAGCGAACTGGAAGATGTCGGGTGGCTGGTCGTGATACGGGACGTGACCAGAGAACGCGAGACACAGCTCAGGATCCAACTTCGGGATCGGCTGGCCGCCGTCGGGCAGCTCGCCGCCGGAATCGCACACGACTTCAACAACCTTTTGACGGTCATAACGGGGTTCGCCGATCTGTTGAAGATGCGAAAGGATACCCCCGAGTCCATAAAGGATACCCTGAAGACGATCGTCACTCAGGGCGATCGTGCCGCACAACTCATACGCCAAATTCTTGATTTCAGCCGCAAGACGGTCGCCCAGCGGCAGCCGATAGACTTGGCGTCCTTCTTGAAGGAAGCCATCAAGATGCTTGAGCGTACGCTGCCTGAGACCATGCGCGTGACGACTGAGTTGGGCGAGACACACTGCGTTGTAGAAGGGAACTTGACGCAGCTGCAGCAGGTCGTGACGAACCTGGCCGTCAACGCTCGGGATGCGATGCCGGATGGTGGCGATCTGCGCATCCAGCTTTCACGGCTCCGCCTGGGTTCTGGTGAAAGTATGTCCGTGAGGCCGCATTCGCGAACGTCCCCGAACGTTACATCGGGGGACTGGATCGTGCTGGCCGTAAGTGACACGGGTTCAGGAATGACCCCCGATGTGAAAGATCACCTGTTTGAACCTTTCTTCACGACCAAGAGCCAGGGAGAGGGCACGGGTTTGGGACTTGCCCAGGTATACGGCATCGTGAAGCAGCACGAGGGCTACATCGATGTGGAAAGCGACCTGGGAAAGGGAACGACGTTCAGGATCTACCTGCCTGAGGTCGCCGGTGAGGGGGCCCCATTGGAGGTCTCGGAAAGTCGAATCTTAAGCGGCAGCGGTGAGACGATACTGGTGGTGGAGGACGAAGATGATGTTTTGAACGTGCTCAAGACGATGCTCGAGGGATTGAACTATAAGGTCCTCAGTGCAAGAGACGGTCTGCAGGCACTGAGCCTTTTCGATGAGCACGAAGATTCGATCCGTCTCGTCTTGACGGACATGGTGATGCCCGGCATGGGAGGAAAGAAGCTTGTCGAGGCCTTGAAGGCACGCAATCCGGATCTCCGGATCGTCGTCATGACCGGATATCGAGCCGGGATGAGGGGCGAAATATCCGAGCAGGTCGATGGTCTGCTGGAAAAACCCATGCGGCTGGAACAGGTTGCCCGGGCCTTGAGGAATGCGCTGCCAGAAGAGGAGAGCGAAGAGTAGCGAAGTGTGATCTCTGAACGTCTTTTGCTTGACTGAGTGAACGACCTGTTCAGACCTTGTTGCCGAGGTTTGGAACGACAGGGGAAGATCCCAATTCGGAAAAGGGGATCTTCCCCTGTTTGTTTTCGGAACGGAATTTGCGGGGGAGGAATGATGAACAAAAACCTGATTGCTGGAGTAATGGGGGGAATGGAGTAATGGGAACCGAGAAAAAAGCGTGAGTGTTGGAGTAATGGGGGAATGGAGTAATGGAGGGATGAGAAAACAGGTTTTTCCAACACTCCAGTACTGCAAAACTCCAGAATCACATTTGTGATCGCGTAGTGGAAACACAAGGAGTATCCCCAATACTCCAGAATCGGGTAGCGGGTCGCATTGACAAATGGCTTTGTGTATGAGTATGCGTGAGGGATTTCCCGGTGTTGCCGACATAGACCTGCCCCGCGAGAAGATGGAGCGGTTGGGACCAGAGGCACTCCGTAATGAGGAGCTGCTCGCTGTCTTGCTCAGAACCGGCTATGAGGGGAAAAACGTACTGGAGATCGCCTCGGAGATCCTCGTGAAGCGCTCGCCGGAGGAGTTGATGAAGATGGGCCTCGCCGAGTTGACGCGGATCAAGGGGATCGGACGCGCGAAGGCCGCAGGGATGATGGCGGCGTTCGAATTCTCGCGCAGAGGACTTGGAAAAGGAATCGGAATCGCGCCCACGATCACGAGCCCAGCGGATCTCGTGCCGATCGTGTCCGACATCAAGGACCGCAGGAAGGAGTACTTTGTGGCGGTTTTCCTGAACGCGCGGAATCAGGTGATCTGCAGAGAAGATGTCTCAAGAGCGAAAATGATCGCCAGTATGATACCATTAATCAAACCCTAAGCATGCACGCCTTAGAAAGGGACAATTACATCCGCCGTGCGCTTTCTTTGAATCTCGCATTGCTAGTAACAACAACCTTTCTTTGCGCGCTTGTATTCGCAGATAACGAAATAGAAGCCTACTTTGGCCTAAGGCCTGATACAATCAAACTTGGTCTCGGATTGGCCTCCATCCTTGTTTTTGTGTTCGCATTAGTTGGGTTTCGGGTGGATTGGGAGGGAAAATCAGCTTTGCATGATGAGGCCGTAAAGAAATTGAGTGTGCTGAAATCTGATTACCGGGAATCGTATTCTGAATACAGGGGAAAAGATGAGGACGAAAATAAGCGTCTCCACACAAGGTTTACTGAGGCCATGGGAAGCGTTGTAGAGATTCCCGAAAGAAAGTTTGCCAGACTTAAAGCACGGCATGCTTTTAAGATGCTACTCAGTAGAAGGATTGATGAGTGCCCTGGAGCGCCGGTGTTGGTACTGAGTGCCCAACTACGTTGGCGTGGTTTGTGCAGGAGCTTTAAGAGAGGCAATCATGGATGAAGGCCTGGAATTGCTAGTGCACAAATACCTTGATGCCAAGGAATTCGTTGTTCAGCAGGGCTATGGTTGGGAGCTAGACTGGCAGTCGGAACGGTCATTTGATGACCTTACGGAAAGCGAATTCCTCCGGGAGACAGCATGGGTTGTTTTGTCTTCCGGATTCCGCGAAGCCATAGTTCGTAGCCTTTTCCCCGGTGTCTCTTGCGCTTTTTTGGAGTGGCGTAGCGCCGGCGCGATATGCTCGGTTTTAGACGATTGTCGAAAGAGAGCTCTTGAGATTTTTCGACACCTGGCCAAGATTAACGCCATTTGTGATATTATCGGAAAAGTGGCAGATGAGAAATTTAAGAATGTTAAGAAGCGTACGTGGGAGTATCGTCTTGATTACGTTCAGAACTTTCCATTCATAGGTCCAGTGACCGGTTTACATCTTCTGAAGAACATCGGAATTTCCGTTGCCAAGCCTGATCGGCATATGGTTAGGATCGCAGAGGCGGCTGGATTTGATTCAGCACAGGATTTATGCATGACAATCGGAGAGATGACTGGCGATGATGTCGCAGAGGTTGATCTTGTGCTTTGGCGCTATGCGACACTAAACCCAAGATATGGCTTCGAGTTTCATATGGTCTCTCAAGATCACACCTGTTGAAGTTGCGGGGAGAAAGGAAGATGTGAATTAGAAATCTGGTGGAGGTTCTTTTATAGACTATCCACTGAGTGGCTGGGCTGGATATGAAGACGCGAAGAGACTTGCTGGCAGCAGAAAGTGTTATTCTTAAGAAGGCGTGGGTCTTGTGCCTATTTTGGTTAGGTGAGATCCCTACTCATACTGACCTTAGCGTGGAAAATTGTAGTCAAATGACACTTAAGCGACTGAGGAAGTATGTCGGCGACCTCCGCTACGATTTTTACGATGCTCTGAATCGTATTGTGGAGGCGAAAGGAAAAAGACAGCGCCTCAATGCGGCAGCCCGGCTTGCAGATAAGTTTGATCAATGCATGCAGACCAGTGAGCCGTTTTGCAATACGTTGACACTCAGCACGGCACAAGAGTTTGAATCAAACGTAGGGAAACTCACTGCCCATAGGCTTGTAGAGGTTCCACCTTATGGCGAGTTATTGTTGCAGCCAGGATTTGGCGTTGCTATTCGGCACCCAGAGTACATGCTTTCCCGAGATCTCAGCTTGATTTACAACCTTTTCAGAGATGCTCAAGATCTCATAAGATCGGTCGAAAATATCCCGCCTCCCGAATGGGTCGGCGCAGCTGCAGAGAATTGGCAGTCACTAGCACGGGGAGTTATAGTTACTTGCTTCAATCTACTCGAGTCTTTTGTGTCCGGCCTTGCTCGTGCCTACATTATGGAGCACCCAAACATCGAAGCCCCGCTTCGCAGAAAACTGACCGATACAAGGAAGGCATTGAAGAATAGAATAATTCAGCTTCCTCCCGCGATCGGTGCTAAGGAGTGCAACCTGGATGCTAATAATCCACCGATGTCGGTCCTATTTGGCTCCATCAAATTACGTCGGGATGCAATTATACACTGCGAGCCCGGCTCCCAAAGATCGGAACGTGGTTACGTAAAGGAATCAATGTTTCATGATGTCTCACACGAGGTTGTTGATCAAGCTGTAGACTCCACTTTCGAAATTATACGCACAATTTGGGAAAGCGTTCACGGCACCGATGGTCCAAGATGGCTACCTGTTCGGAAAAGAGAAGGGAGATTTGGTGAAAAGAATCTACGCCTCAACGTCACTTTTCCCGAGAACGCTATTGGACAGAGTCCTGGGTGAGCCATAGGGGTTTCTGATATAGTGGAAAAGTAAGGTGTATGGAGCTAAGGTGAGAACGGAGAATTTTGTCTACTGCGCTCTTTTCCTGATTCTTTTGGTCATTTCGTGCTCCAACGAGGATGATCTTGCCAATAGTGCCCGGCTTGCTTACAAGTATGGGAGTTACATCGATGCGGATTCACTGTATAGGAAACTCCTAAAAGAGTATCCCGATACGGAACATAGGGCAGTGGCGGAAAGGAAACTTCTCAAGATACTTACGGGTGATGTGTTTCTCCTTCTGAAGAGTGGTGAGACAAGAGCGTTAGGAGGTATTGAAGTTCTAATGTTAGGTAAGCGGATTAACGATGGAATGGAAACCTCCAAGCACGAAGCAGCGACTCGTATGTCGTTGGTATTGAATGACTGGTCGGGTACCCTCGATTCCGCGAGGGCTGAGCTAAAGGCGATGAATGAGGCGCTCGGCGCTTTGAGTGACTTCCTTGTGGCGAGTGGAGACCGTTTGTGGGTCTTCGAGACGGGTCTGGTCAGTGCCAAGGTGGGTACTGATCTCGCATTATTGAAGCTGGAAGCGCTAGAGAAGGCAGGGATCGGAAGAGATGCGCGCTTGAAGTCATTTGAAGAAAACCTAGTAGAGGTATACGACACCTGGTACACAATGCTTATGAGTGTCTATGACACGCACGGATCTGCTTTGCGAACAATCTCAAGCAAGATCGAATCAAAGCCTTTTTCCCTTGACGCCCTGAACGAACAGTGCAAAAGACTTCCTCAAATCGCAGAGAGACTTGGAATAACCTCAGATAAGATTTCTGCTGAAGCTTCAGTTGTGAAAGCCGAGCATAATCGGCGAGTCAGGGCTCTAATGGAACGGCACCTAGAGCTGTCGACGCGTTCAGATATCAATGGACATTATGTGTTTGAAAGGGTTATCCAGGATACTCACTACGTATTCGCTGAGTTTGAACTTGCTTTCGAAAGGGGTGCGTGGTTCATAGAGGCCGTTGTTCAGGGGGACTCCAAAGAAGATCTTGCGAATCACAACCTAAATGACCCATTCCTTCGCTAGAAACAAATGAGATGGGGTGTTTATATGAGCATTTGTAGGTTTTCTGCGTTATGATGCGAGGTAGCGTTAGCACTCGCGGGCGCGGTTAGCGGAACCTTCTGATTGGTTCGGCGAGTGGGATGTGGAGCATTACCTTTCCGAGACTGATCGATCCTGGGAGGCTATAGACGAGGTGTTTATCACAAATTGGATTAACCAAGGACTTCCCACTGAGTCACCAACTCTCACATTTTCAGGCACTCGCTGGGCCATTCCCATCGAGTATAAGGAAAGGGCTAGACAAATACTGAATCGTTGAGGGATTGTATCTGATAGAGAATCTCCCATTGAGGCCAGACGCCGGGATATGCTGGTATAATGCTGAGTACCGAACTGATCGTTCTGCTCCTGTTTCAAATTGCTTCGTTTGTAACAGCATAGAAGTTCCTTTATAGAATTCTATCTACCAATGCGAGACAATTACTTCAGTGACAGAGAAATGGGCCAGGGGCCTCGGATAACTGAAGAGATATCTCAGCAGGTGTGGGGTGGAATCGTCTCCAATGTTCAAAGTCGAGTTTCCACTGGAGCATTCGGAATTGACTTCCCTGAGCAGTGTCCTGATCCTGAAAGGCCAGGATGTATTGCCACTGACTCGAATACTATAGGCTTGGCTCTGCAAGCTGAGATCCAGGATGTCTTTTGGCCTCTCGATGTCCAGGAACGACCTCCTCTGCTAGGTGTATTGGATCTATTGGAATTCTGCTATTCTCACGTAGCTGAGCCCATCCAAAGATCATTCCACAAGTTCTATGACCACTATCACCTGACTTTTGACCGAGAGGCCGGTCAACTTTCCTTCAGAGATGATGTCAACCGAATATTTGCCCGTAATGGTATTGCCTTTCAACTGAGCGAGAAGGGGTGTGTTGAGCGTCTTCTACCACCGGGTTTGCATGAGCTAGTCACGGAAACAGTCATTAGCGCCGGAGATAGTGAACTTGATGAAATGCTCGAAACTGCCATCAGCAAAATCGTCAATGCAGATGTCGCCGTTCGTCGTGAGGCTATAGAGAAGCTCTGGGATGCTTGGGAACGTCTAAAGACGCTCGAGCCTGGGAAAGACAAGAAGGATAGCTTTATGAAGATACTCAACAAGTCGGCTTCAGAGCCTATGTTTCGTCAAGTACTGGAAGAGGAAGCTCAAGACCTTACAGACATAGGCAATCAATTTCAGATCAGGCACTCAGAGACCTCAAAGCCGAAGATTCAGCAGGCCAGTCAAATCGATTTCCTCTTCCATCGTCTCCTCTCCATAATTGTCTTGCTCCTTCGGAATCGATAGATAGTACTTCCGCTTCCGCCAAGAATACACCCGCAATTTTCATCAGAATATCTTGACGTGGGTCATACAAGAATGAGGGCGGGAATACGACAGAATGATCGGGGCTTCCCCCAGACTTTCATCAAGAGCCTTGACTTAAGGCGAAGAATAGGGAGGTGAGAGATGAGCATGCGACTCCTCATCACAACTATAATGGTTTGGGCCGTACCTACTTTCGCGCTTGCGCAAGAAGGAAAAGGATTGGGTTATGTATTCGCGGACAAGCCTACAGAAAAGAGCTATACTCCGAGTTCTACGTACTCGTACAATTCGTGCGGGGAACATCCCAAGATCGTTCGAACGGGTGTCGGTGTCTATCGGGTCCGGTTCCCAGGGCTTGGGGGAAATGGCAAGGAGGGGGGGAGTGTCCAAGTCACTGCCTACGGGGGTAGCAGCGAGAGTTGCAAGGTGGCGAAATGGGGTTCTCGGGGAAAAGACTTCAACCTATATGTCCGTTGCTTCACCGTCTCAGGAAATCCTGTAGACACTCGTTTCACTGCAAGGGTAGACTGGCCCCCGGGTCTGACACAAATCCGTGGAATACTCCACCCTATGGTAATGGACAAATCCTCAGGATCTGGTGATCGAGGTAAAAGTGTGAAAATCGGGAAAGTCGAACGAATCAATCTTGATCAGAAATTCGATCAGGTGACTCCTGGAGACATAGACGCTATTAGGAGACAAATTTACGCGATATTACGCAAGTTGGATGAGATAACTACCCAACTGTCGCAGTAGAGGTGATTCCACAGCAAATCAGTAGTAAACTACTGAGATATTCATATGGGCAAACTCCACAGTATGTTCAGAGGATGGGACGTCAAAAGGAACATTCTCACGCCAGTCTTGGCAAACATCATGACCGCCCTCATTCTTTTCTTGACGGTCATTGTTTTCAAGCCGGCGATTTTCGAATTGCTTGGCCTCAGACAAGAGGCGTCGAATTATCCTCTCTACTGTGTCTTCGAACCCTACAACGCTTCTGGGGAGAAAGTGTCGGTTGATCTGTTCATAATCAATCTAACCGAGACTACGTATGACAATCAGAAGTTGGAAGTGTTTATTAAAGCTCTCAGTACTGAGAAAGATGTAGAAATGAGCCCCAGAATCAGACTGGAAATGAAGAAGGGCTTTCCTGGTGAAATCACAGAAATTGATCAAGACTATGTATTTAATGAAGGAAAAGGAGAGGTGCACGCTGAGAAAGTAGATGACAGAAGCTGGGCAATATCTGTGAGGAGGATAGAAGGAAGAGGAATACTGAAGCTAACGATAGTCACGAATCACGAACTGGCGGGCATAAGCAGAAATACGAAAGCATTGCTACCATTCAAGACCTATTATCCTGGTCGCTAGCATTCAAGCGGCAGTGATAGAATCGATGAAAATAGCCCTGGGGATTTGGATGATCCCTGGGGCCTTTTCATAGAGAAATGGTGTTCGGCACCGTTTGGCCAGCTCGTTTTGCAAGGGCTGGCCTTTTGATTACCCAAAACGTGTCTCGGACTAAGAGTTAAACTTTGTTGCAGGCCTTCAATACGAAAATTCCATCAAAAGTCAAGCACTCGATCACCTGACTGTAGAGGCGCTCAAAAATTGAGGGAATCGACCAAAGTTGTGTAGTGGGGGTCAAGCACCTCGATTCAATACCGTTTATAACCAAATCCAGGACACTTACGCGATTTCATTCCAAAGGTGACCAAACGATGGACCAGACGAAGAAGGCCTTCATCTACGCAAGGGAATCCAGCTGGCTATAGCCTCATGTTTGGACAAACTGGCTGTAAGTATGGAGCCTCCCCGATCGGGAGGTTTTTGACTATATTCTGGATGCTGAAGCGCTTCGGCAACTTGCGAGCCATGTTGCCGTTGCATCGTTCTGGAGATGGATAATGGCTAATGAGGATACTAACACGCAGGCCAAGCACAGAATCATCGAGAGCTATTTCGACGACCTGGAAGCGCGAATCGAGTTCTGTGTGGAACTTCGTGAGTCAGGCCACGATCACGAAGCTCTGCTCCTATGCTGTTCTTACATTGACGGTCTCGCGAATCAGATGTATTGGACAGACGATCGTTCCAACTATAACTTCGTCCGGCTAATCAAGGAGTATGGCGAGTGTAAAGTGCTTACGCAGGTGCATCCCCAGATGCTTCTCGACTATCTGTCCGGCAGGCGAGGGAAGCGAGTCCAAGCGATATTGAGGAAAACTCGGACGCTTTTGGAGAACGCAAAAGGTCGCCTGTACTCGGAAGAGGGAATCGGCCAGATGACGGCTCCACACCATACTGCCCATGAACGTGAGTGGTTCTCTCGGAATGTGTGGAGAGGCACTCTGGCGGCTTTCACATATGCTTCCATCCGGTCCTCTTTTATCCACGGTTTGGGAGGGCCACAGGGCATTTCCTTCGATGAAACTACTTTCCAAGGAGAGCCGGTTCCAACTATAGGGTTCGATATGCTTTATGAATGCCTGCTGCGTATAGAACAGTCAGCCAGATCCAAATCGCTGGAAACAGATAAATGGTTCGGTCATGACTACCATATGAAGGAGGATCAGGAGGATTAAAGGCAACACGGCGCGCACTCACGGGAAGTGCTGATCGACCTGGCTGACCGAATTGATCATGTCCTGAAAGAAAGGCAGAGCCTGAAGGGAGCGGTTAGCAAGCTCCTTAACAGACACCAGCAGCGAGATGATGGCTAGGCAACAATACTATATCCAAGTGTTCCCGTCGTGTCCTGAGTTCTACGACAAGCTCTCAAACTTCAACGTGATCGGATCTCGAGATGCGCGAGTCCATCACATCGGTCCGTTTGGCCCGAGTGAGCGAGATCACGTCAGGGAGCTCCTGGAAGAGAGAGGGATTCCAGCATCCAAGATCTCATTCGATGCACCACGGTATGGGGTTCCGGGATGGGCTCCCGATGAACCGGGACAGCCGTAAAAACAGCCGCCCGAATCCCGTCCGGTAGCAGATCGACAGAGAGGGCTAGAAGCCGAACGGATCGAGAAAGGCAAAGGGAGCCGATGACGCGGTCGTCAGCTACAACGACCTTAGTGATGAGGAATCCTGATTACCAACCTCTCCTTACAACGAGAAAACCGCCGGCGTAGGCCAACGGTTTTTCCATCTCGATTTTCGGAGTGCTTCTCTGCGACGACCACTCATCGCGCTCACGACCGAGAAATGTAGGCAATCGGAATGAAGGAATCAAGGCTTGATGAACGACGTCAGGGTCTTCGATGCAGTGTGGATATGTGATGCTGTACGACCTGACGCCAAAGGAATGGATATCGCTCTTGGCCGTGATTCTTGCTGCTCTTGGTCTTATCGGCGGGGCAGTTAAATGGTTCTGGCCACCTTGGAAGAAAGAGAGCGACTCTCAGCAGAGCATTTCTCAGATGGACTCATCTCAGTCCCAGAGCGGTAAGGGCAACATTCAGGTGGCTGGAGACGCAACGATTATTCAAGGACCACCTTCTTCCCAAACACCTGAGTCCATCGAGGAGACAGCGAACCCGAGTCCGGAACTTGAGAGTGGTCAGGACGATTCTGAGCAAGGAGTTAGGGATGACGCGGAGGACGGGGGCGAGGATGAGCTGGATGAGGAAGATCTTGAGCCGTCTTTCGAGCATGATGAAATAGTCGAGTACCTGGCGACGGTCGGGGATGACTTGCCAAAGCCAACGGGGATGGACGTAGAATATGCGTTTAGTTTCTACTCCCTGCGTGCCATTCAGAATGCTTGTAGAATCAGACACGAAGAGAAGTGTCGATACTTGCTCGACCAACTTCGGGATATGGATTACGTGAGTGCGACTATTGTTACGCCTGAGCACGGTGCTATCTACAAACTGACTAAGTCTGGCCGTGCCTATGCTGTAGAGAGTGGTTTCCTGGATTGAGGATGAGAGCAGCCGTCTACGCCCGCCCACGAACAACCCCAACTAACAGACGGAGGCGAGTCGACCGAGTTCTAGCTCAAATGAGAAAACAAGAAGAAAACTAGGGATCAAGAAAGGGGCACTTACTGAGACGGCTAAGAAGCAGGTAACAGAGAGAACAGGGGAAGAGAACGTTCTTAGTAATGTAGGGTGGCTGAAGTTGTAGGAAGAATGGCAAAATACGTAGGGGAACCTTACGTGTTCTAGATGTGAAGCCTAGCCTAAGAATAGGCCACATAGATGGAGAGCCCTGGGGATATGAGATGATCCCTGGGGCTTTTCAATGGGGAAAGAGTTGATGGTTTAAGGGTAGCAGAAAGGGGATGGGCGGCTGGGTAGGGCTGAATGGGAGGTAGAGCAAGGGGGTCATGGGTGCAGTGAAAACAAGAGTGAATCTATCTGGGGGCACTGAAAAGAGGTGGGGTATACGGTAGATTTGAAGGGAGAGCCCGAGTGGAGAGGCCATAGAACATGAGATGACACGGATGAAGTTGCAGGCACCGGGCGTATCATTTAACCCTCTTCTCTAGCCAAAATGAGGACGACGTTGTAGCTGCCGTATCTCTTTCTGAGCAATTGATTCCTGCTGAAGCTATCAATATCAACACTATTGCTGAGTTTCTCTCGCCAGAAATACTCCCCTAACCCATCGGAGCAGTAGTAGTAATCGGAATCGTAGCCCCGCTTTACAAACTCCTGCTTAGTGATGGAGCCCAGGCTGACCGAGACCTCAGGGAAGTAATCTTTGAGTTGCTCACGCATTGCGGTTGCTCTCCGCTTAACCATGACATTGGCGGTTGCCTTGCCCCGGTATTTAAACAGATTATATCGAATAGCCACTTTCACGTCACCGAGCCTAGTGGCGAGGAGCAGGTTTTGGTGCTCAATATCGATTTGTTGTCCGAGATTCTTCAGGGATTGAGAAGTCATTGTGGCAAGTTCGGTTGCTTGGTACTGCTTTCCGTCAAGCAGGTTGAGAATTTCCTTCCTTGGTGGACTCTTGGTGATCCGGTTCAAATATACATCAAGCCTGTGGATCATTTGACTGTCCGGTGCTGAGACATCAACCTGATCCATAAGCGCCTGGAAGTAGTAGAAGTTGGCGTCAAACCAGTACTCTTTGTAATCCTGGTTGTTCAAAACATCTGCTAGGAGGTTCATCGCTTTGTCTGGCTCAGATTGCTTTAGGTGAAGAACAGCATAGAGAAAAGGTCTGTAAGCTGCTAAGGATTCGTCCTCTGATCCGATTTTTGCGATCTCATTCATCAGATTCTCACGGTCAGTATCTTCCCGGAGTATCCTCGCAACTGCCCTATGAAAGAGGGCGTGACCCTTAATTCTGCCCTCATCAGTTTCCCGGACAATGTAGCCCGCGTTCGATATTACATCTCCGTAGAGTCCTTCAGAAAGGTCTCGTCTCAAGTTCTGGAGACGGAGTTCTTGAGGATAGTTTGGGACAATTCCTGGATAGGGCTTCTGGAAGAGGGTTTTGAGATTCGGGAATGCGAGTATCATTCCAACGATACCGAAGAAGAAGGTCATCACGATTCCAGCCACCTGGACCTTTCGGATCGTATCAAAGAGGACCCTGTGGATTGCATCTCTTACTCCATAGACCTGAGATATTTCATTCAGAGAGGCAAGGAGTTCATCAATCCTTTGTTCAAGAGCTTTGAGTTTGGTTTCAGCTTGATCCTCTACCTCGTCGGCCATCTGCATCAAGCGAAGTAGATCCTGCCTCGCTTGCCCTACAAGCAATCTTTTCTTCAGGTTGGAGACGTCTTGTGTGATTCTCTTCACGTCGGATGCCGAGTAAGTTCGGTCACCGTGCTTTCTAAATCCAAAAAGACTGCCAACCTTACTGAGAATACCTTGAATCATAGACATCGCATTCCTCACTAGTTGATTCCCTTGGCTGTGTCCCAAGCGGGGATAATAGTACAGATTGTATTGGCAAAGGTTAAGGAATCAGGGACTAGATGGATTGGAGATTTTTCTTGTTAGAAATTCGCGGTGTGCGACACAAAATGCAAGGGTTTTCTCGGTGGATAGAGACCACACTAGAAAGCTCTGCGTTCTCCAATATGCTGGTTGAGATTCTTATTCCCACTATGTGCTGAATAGTTTCTTCAATAGGTCAAACATTCTTCTTCAATCCATGATCTATGCGCTCTAGGTCTCTATGAATAGCTGCTTCAGAAATTGTTACATATGTTCCTTCATTCTCCGGGGGCGCCTAGAGATTCCCAAGCAATAACATACACTCTCCTAGTAGTTCCTCATTCTTAAGACGCTGGCTTTAAGCAATCTGCGCCTTTCTTTGTGCACATTCTAAGACAAAGTGCAGTTTTATGAACATTTTTAGAGTTGTGCTTCATAAGTAATGGGCTATGGTTAATCGAATCACTGGATGGCCTTTAATGGCTCGTAGTGGATGAATTAGTTTTTTCTGATGAAGATCGCATCTTTTAAAAAAAACTTGACAAGACTGGGGAAACAGTTGCAAATTGAACTCGGCGGCGTCCGGAATCCTGATATAAAGTCGGGATTCTGTGGTAGCGGAAACGTGTAAGTTTGTCGGGAGGGATCGCCGCCTATGTAGGGCTTTTAGTGAACCCAGATGCGTTCCGGATCACGGGATTGCCTTCTGGGTTTTTTGTTTCAGAATACATAAGCAGGCCGGTCGGTTTTGGCGCCTCACTCAGTAAAGAACCGATTTTGGAGAAAATCTGGCAAGTAGTGAGCGAAGCACTGAGTCGGCGGGCACCCGGGCCCCAGCGCTACCCGCCAGCGCGGTGTGCCAGTGCCCGGTCCGTTAGATGTGCTCGCTCCATCAAAAAAGAGATAGCCTCATGAATAGAATATGTCTGTTGGTAATTGGAAAAGGCATCCCATTTGTCGTTGTTGCGGCTTTAGTGGGATGTCAGTCTCCGAAACAGGAGGCATTTTTCAACAGAAAGGACGACCAGCTGGGTGCTGAGGAAGGGCATTTGACCGGCGAAGTGTCACTGGTGTTGATCCGACACCCGGATTCAACAAGCGATATGCTCACCTGCGACGGTCGAAGATGGGTGCGATCCTGTCTGAATGGAAGTGCGGACCTCAGCGAAGGAGGGTCCATGGAGGTCAGATTTCCCGTAGCCACTTGTGGTATTGTCTCCATCGAATCCCGGGCTGCGACGACTCTGGTAGAGCTTGGATCAACAGGAGCTCTTAGTCGCGAGGAGCAGACCCCACGAAGGATCCAGTTGTTCAGGCCTGACGGGAACGGAGGTATGAGCCGCGTTGCCAGCAGGGCTTTTGACGCAGAACTCGATCGTTCCCTTGGTTTGGCAGAGCTTTCCCACAGCCTCACTGAATCAGATCCAAAGGGTTGGTGGAAAGTCGTGGTTACAGATATGCGTCCAAGAACTAGCGAGGAGGATGAGAAACTTCACACCGTTAAGATCTGCTACCCAAGTCCGGTCCCCATAGAGACAGTTACTCTCCCGCCCACTTGGTGGGATGAACCCCTGACAATATACGACGGCAGTCCTGTGGCGGGAATGCGCCGGGTGTTTGAAAGCATAAAGATTCACATTAGCCATGGTGAGGACAATAGCTGGACCGAGACACTTGGAAATCGTGGCAATTTTACAGCCCAATACAACCCACGTTGCTATGGAGCAGACGACCCAAGATGTGGAGACAATTCTGACGATCCTAGATGTCCTGACAATGTGCCTAATTTTAGAAAAACTGGGATTCTCGACGTTAATTCAATCGACCCGGTAGAAGAGGAGACGAGCGCCTCATTGGACGAGAATCGAGGCACGCATCCAAGGTTCTCGCTTTCAGGCGAACGGTATATGGTCGCGCAGTTCCTCTTTGAGGAAAACGGCCCAGAGTTTGAACCGATATGTTCCGGTGGGGGTCTTAGCGGCGGAGCGCGTCATGGTAATATGGAGAACATGCTCCTTACCGTAACATTCTTGTTGGGCGCCATCAATGGTCGTATTGAGTATACCGCGGCATGGGCCAGGTTTGATGCGGACGTGGATCTACACAACCTATGGGATGACGTTTTGGACGGGGGCACGGCGAATAGGATACGTAACGAATTCGCTGAGGGAGCAAGACGCCTCGCCTTCGGAGTGATTGATCGGCTCACGAGGAAGAAGAGAATTTGGATTTATGTTCAAGATTTCTCCGAGAATCAGTGGGTCGAAGAAGACGGACATCTGAGACTGTCGCAATTCACAGTCCTTTCCTATTTCCTCAATTTGTGATAGATGGGTTAAGCCAATTGTGCCGAATGTGAGGAAGAGGATGCAGCTGCTTAGCAACCTGAAATAGGACAATTCCAAATGGGCCACGACAAGCTGGAGCGGGCCATCCAGCCAGTTCGCCCAGATTTCGCGATAATATGCTTCAGCCTTTGTGGCGGCATCGACTGGCACGGTGAAGAGCTTCAATAGATACGGTGCTCATTTCACTATCTCCTAATTAGGGTTCTTGTTTCAGGCCACATTGATGGGCCGGCTCGCATTCGGGCTGCCCCGTTGATTTCTCTTGACTAATGTAGCAATGTGTTACATTCAGTAGAGTTCGCAAGTAAATCATCCATACTGAGAAATGGGGGTGAATTTATGATTCTGAGCCAAATCAGGAGTAGGATCCGGAAATGTAGGGAAAAGCGAGGGTTAAGGGCCCAAGACTTGGCTGAGAGGATGGGAATTTCGAGGCCTTACTACACCCAGCTGGGGGACCGCTGCCTCCCCCTCCAGCACCACGCAATACGTGTCAGCGTCGTGATTCGCTCGTTCTAACTAACCCACCCTGGGAGATCTTCTATGCTCATGGAACAGCTTAATGCTCTCGTATCTGACTTGACATCAACGGAAACTGCTGTAGCCGTTGATCAGGCCGTCCTCGCCTACACGAAAACTGAGATCGAGGCGGATTCGTTGAGCTGGTTGCCAACTTTACCCGATAGTGAGTTGTCATCAGTTCTGAAGCTCCACCTGTCACAGACCGTTGCCGCTCAGAAGTGCAAACTTGCAGTTCTTTCTCTGATAGCTTCACTAACCTAAGCCGTCCACACATCTGTAAGAAAGGTGGAATCCAGATGCCCGGAGTGCTCGACTATCTGAAGGACGTGGCAGAAGACCTTGTTAGCCTTGAGGTCGCGACCTTGACGAATGTTGGAGAAGTACCAGTAAGTCTCGCCAAACAACCCCTACCACAAGCGGATCAGGATAAAGTGGACGCACAGACACAAGAACTGGATCGTCTCAGGGGAGATCTCGTCACGACAATTGCGACTCCTCTCCAGGATCCCGATGATGAGACTGAGAAGGCCGATAGGAAGAGCAAGATAAAGAGCCTGAAATCCGCCGTTAAGACGCAGCAGAAGATAGTGAAGGATATAGAGATGGCCTTAGGTTTGTACGATCCCAAGGACACTTTCTCAAAGATGCAAGATATCCTTGGAGGCGCCAATGTGCAGCTGGTTGCATACTCTCGGTTTGAAATCGAAGGAGATTCTATTCATTACGTCAACAACAACGAATCTCTAAGGGATCTTGCGGCCTTCCACAAGGAGCTAGTTGCCGCGTCGCAGGAATCCCGGAAGGCACTATTCGATACGGTTATGAAGCTACTCAGATTAGGTTGATCTAAAGGCGCTGACAGAAGAGTGATCGTAAGGTTCTATTTCTTTTCCGGGCAAGTGAGGCTCTCTATAGAGGGACTGAGTAACAGAGACATTTTCTCGAGGATCAGGGCAGTTCTCCCAGCATCGCAACCAGATATCGTCTTAGACGAGAACGATCTTCGTGTTCCTGACAGATTGCCTGATTCTGTGAGGGATTTCGGCCTGAGTTTGATTCGTTTCGTGAGAATCACCATGAAATTTAGGTCTCGCCTATGAGCATCCTGGATACATTCGATTCAGAGATTTTTCAGGGGCTTACAACTGGTCGATTTGAAGACGTACAGCAGGATGAATCCGAAGAACTTCTGGACTATCTGGGATACATCGATATCTACCAGAATTCGGACCAACGACCATCGCCTGCGGAGGTCGCGGAGGGCATTGTCGAATTCCGGTCAGATCTCTCAGCCACGATCATCGAACCGAAGCCGGCGACTGTCGAATCACCCTTTCTCTCACCAGAGGAAGTCGCATTCCTTGGGCGCATCAGCTCCTTGGAAAATGAGTTCGCTCTTCACCAATTCTCGCTTTCGGAGATATCAGGCGACAGAATCCTCTCTCGCATTCTAGCCTACCGACTCAGCGCTCTGTCAATAGTGCCAGAAAAGGCTGGGCCAGTCGTTACCGAGAGTGCAGAATCCGCACTTGCGAAACTAAAAGGTTGGTTGTCCGTACGATCTCTTAGTCGGGTCATCGAACTAGCTGGAGATGTCGTTTCACTCATCAGACGAATCAACGAGATGGACGAATTTGAAGGGAGTAGCTATTTCGGGGTGGTGTTCTTCCAGAGATCGGACTGGTCTGAAGTAGGGAAGTACCGCAATGTCAGAAAACTCCTCTCTGAGTCATTCGAACTCCTCCCTCAAAAAGCGAATCGCTCTGTCGTGCCTCTGATCGACAAGGCAACCAGATACATACTCAGAAAGATCCCAAACAGTCCCGTAAGAAGAAGAACTCAGAGAGGTTTGCGAGGAGGCGAATTTGACGAAGTACGGGCTTTCGAAGAGGACGAAGTCAATAGGTTGGTCATTAGGCTCGTGCAGCTTAGGCTGTGGCTTCAGGGTACATATGTTGGAAAACTCGATAATGACATGGGGAGCTTGAGTCACCAAGCAATTGAGCATTTCGCACAGATGGTCAATTACAACCAAACGTCCCCCGTCGTAGATGAGAAGTCCTTTCTCATAAAGCTCAGTAGGAATCACTGGGCTATTAATGCAAAATTCTTTTTCGGTTCCGTCTTTCAGAGTGTAGATGCTGTGTACGGGAGAAGAACTTCCATCTCGAGAGAGATTGATTCGATTGCAGAAGGGATACGGGCCCCCGACCGGAATGGTTTCTACGTTGGCCTGAGCGATCTAATCGACGAGGAACTCGTCGAGGAGGCTAAACAAAGGAAACACAAGAGGAAGACCAGGAACGGACGTGGATTCTGGGGTGGGCTGAGAGCGTTCTTCGGGAAGATTGCCCAGGTAATCAAGCAAGGAATCTCGGCCGTCCTATCCGCGATCCATGATTTCTTTCGGTGGGTAAAGAACGGAGCGAAATCGCTGATTGCTGAGATCAAAGAAGCGTATGAGACTTTTAGGACCGCGATCAGATTCATTTTTGGGAAGCGGATCATCACCACGGCAGGGCTCACCACCGACTTCGATTTTGACTTTGATGCAGTGAGTAGGATCGAGAACACTCTCAACCAAGAGGACATCGGGTCGCACGTTAAGAAAATCGACGCCACGGCTGGAGCTTTTCTCGAAACATCTGTTTTTCTCTCCAGAGCGATTCCATTGGTAGTCGAGCTCCTTACCCCACCTCTTGGTTGGCTTAAAGCAGGACTACGTCTTGCAAGATTGCTTTTGCGAGGAAAACTTGGAACCGGAGTACCTTCATTCGTTCGCTTGGTCGTTTGATCGCTAACTGTTCTTAAGCTGGTCACGCCTTAAGGTCTTCGTCGAGGGGACGGCTCGGCTGGTTGCTCTCTATAACGTGTTTGTGGCTTCTCAGAAACCCTTCCCGAGAGGAGACTCCATCACAGTTGTCCTCGGTCTTTCAGTAGAGCCCTGGCCGTGGGCTCCTTTCTGAAGGTTTCGCATCGATTCTCAACGGTTCGGATGGCCGACCATATCTTGGTCTTGCACAAAGGCAGGTTGATTGAACAGGGTTCCCACGAGGAGCTAGTCAACCACGGAGGCCGATATGCTGAAATGTTCGCCACTCAGGCGGGTCGCTACGGATGAGACTCACCTCTCCCGGAGGGGATCCCGAATATGTCCGGAGTTCAGTTAGAAGCCTCATCTATGACACAATCAAAAAAAGCTTTGACAAAACTGGGGAAACAGTTGCAAATTTAAGTTTGGCGGCGTCCGGAATCCAGATTTCAAATGGTATTCCGCGGAGCCAATCCGGTCTATGACGATTTAGACTGAGCGCACTCTGTGTGGTGAGGCAAGGTTTCTGCCGGGGAGGAATCGTCGCCTATGTAGGTGCTTTTCATGAAACCCAGATGCGTCCTAGATGGCAGGACAGCCTCTGGGTTTTTTTTATTCCTGACTGAGACGTGAAACAAGGTTGAATCCAGAAGCAAGCTCAATTCTCCACATCTACGCCAATCCTAATAGACAGAGGAGGAATCCATGACGCGACTATTGTTCATCATCATCGCTCTGAGCACGACGGCTTGGGCGGAAAAGCCAAGCCATGACGACAAGGTTGTTCTCTTCGGAAACCTACATGCGCACTCAAAACTCTCAGATGACATCAAGCATGTTGGCGACGAAATGCTCCCCGACAAGGCATTCCCCTATGCCCACCAAAACGGCCTGGACTTCCTGGCTATCACTGACCACCACAAAGCAACTGATAGCTCTCACAGGCTCAGCATGACACGGCAGGAATACAAGACGCTCCTCTATGACGTTGCCATGCAGTACAACAGCGACCACGCGGGAGAGTTCGTGGCGGTCCCGGCTATAGAGTGGGGCAACACTGCAACAGGCAACCACCTCAACATTTTCGGCTCAAGGACACCGCCACCGGACAGGATCAAAGATAAAGACTACGATGATCTCTACGAGTGGGCAAAACAACACGCGGAATTCGTCCAACTTAATCATCCTCATGGATGGAAGCGGAAATCAAACAGGAATAGGCGAGTAGGCAACTTCGGAATCGCACTCTATGACAGCTCGCAAGCCTTCGTGCGCGCAACTGACCCTGTGATCAAAACGATCTCAATCATCACCAGCGTCGCGGGAGGCCACCTCAATGGGCCCGATAAGGAAAGCGAGGACAAGGTCCACCGGGACGCCCAATGGGAGAATTACTACAAACGATTTCTCAACTATGGATTTCACATCGCACCCTCAGCCAACCAAGACACACATCGAACCAACTGGGGAACCGTATCTGCGGCACGAACAGCCGTATGGGCCAACGAGGTCTCATTCCAAGGCCTTGTGAACGGATTCAAAGCAAACAGAGCTTACGCCACTGAAGACGATGAACTCGTCGTGGCATTCCAGGCGCGCTACAACGGCAATACGTACTGGATGGGAGATACCGTGCCCCTCCAAATAGCTGAAGCTGACGTTGAACTTCTAGTCAAGATCTGGCAAAGCACAGGCTCAGACGGAGATTCGACAGACGAAGGTCCCTACACGGTCAGCATCGTCAGCGACCCAGACGGCATCGGCGGACGACAAGCAAGTACTTGGGACACGCACATTCTAAGAGGAGGTAACAACACACAATCCCTGTGCCAGTCGTAAGTGGAGAATACCTCTATCTCCACATCACCGAAGAGAACGGCAAAGACAATCCAAAGGGCCAAGGAACGGACATTACCATAAACGACACCGGCGAAAGAGGATCAGACAGGAAACGCGACGACCTCAACGACGACGCCTGGACAGCGCCCATATGGTTCACCCACAACACTCCACCACCTCAAGGAACTCCCTCGTTCACCTGGAGCAAAAACAGCAACCTCTACCACGATAACAACTGCTGGGCTGTAAGACATATCGGCCAAGCGAACAAACGAACGGGGCCAGCACCAACAGGAAAAACAAAGCACAACTGCAGACCAGCGAATTGAGTAGCTTCCCTTGGTGAGGCGACGTTTGATGTTGAGAAGTAAGGGTATGGTTTCAGCAATTAAATTGATCGGATATTTAGAATTCATCATAAGATGCGTCGACGAAGTGCCGTTACGTTAACCAGTGGTACGGTAAACGCGGAGTTGCCAACAACCGAATGCAGAAGGTTTAAAAGGAGAGCAGCAATGGATAGAGTGCGAAGGGTGGCCAGGCGGAAAATTTTGAGGCTCTCGGCGACTGGGTCTATCCTTGTATTTCTGTTTTTTTTACTGGTGTCGCTCCAGGGATACGTTCGCCAAGCCGATAGGCTTTGGTTATGGCACAACAACGCCTGGTCGGATATGTCGCTCTTTGACGGTTTGTCTAGTGCCATCGACGACTTTACTTTAGATGTAAGAAAGACCGCTGTCGACGGCTGGCAGAAAGATATACGAGCGAGCGATCAAAGCTGGGAAGTGGCTGACGGAGATGTCACTTGGAATTCCACTGCTTCTGATTTCCAGGCCATCGATGTCAACTATCAATTCGGTACCTACGTGAGGCAGCGTGAGGGCGATGATGTTGATGATGAACTCGGGAGGTTTGCACAGTTCATCACTGCGATACGCAGAAGGTTTCTAGTGGAAGAGTCCCAAACTCGGTCGTTCTCAGCCTACTCGAATCGCATGGCCGAGATTCTTCGTCTAGATGATAACATCAAAGAAGCCTTTCCTTCTCTGCAAATAGCGTGGGTGTATATTGCATCACAAAACGGCACGTTTGTCGTTTGGCCAGGGAATAGTGACCTCTGGAGAAATTCCGACGTACCGTACGACCCAAGAACCAGACCCTGGTACAAGACCGCAACTGGAAAATCCGACGATCGCCAAGAGATCCCCGAAAGTATGGGCTTGACCTTCCTGTACGACGACTTTACGAGCTCAATCTCGGCGGTTCGAACGCTTTACAAGAAGATTCCCATTGCTCGTAACAAGTTCTATGTCGTTGGAATCGATTTTCTCGCAGCAAGACCAGTTACCCACCCAAATGACCTCTATTCACTTCTCACCAGTACTGACTCCGTTTGGTTGATCCTAATTGTTCTGCCGATTCTAGTGGGGAGTGCACTTCTTTTCAGCCTGTCATCGATTTTTGGAAAGTTCGGTCATTCAGTCGCTTTGTATTTCACGAAAAGGCCGTTGAGCGATAATGAGGAACGTCCCCTGATACATGGTCGCATCATTCAGCGATTGACTCACGAAGTTGGCGGTACTTCAGAATTCAGTGTCAATGAGACCAGGGACATTGAGGAAAAACTTGGCCTGGTTAAACAGGTTGGCTTTGTGTCCAAGCTCTTTGGGGTGCTGTCGGGCGGCGCTAAGTTGGTGACCGAGGAGCTAGAGAGAAAGCGAGTTGCGGTTAAGAATATTCGATCCCTCAAAATAGAATCTCTGAGTCACCGTGGCAGTGAAGTCTGGGCAATTGTCCGTCAGAACATTCCAACTGGATTGTGCCCAGAGTGTTATCAGTCGTTAGTTTCGCTCCCAGAATCCCTTAAGTACGATGGCTTGTTCGCTCTGAATCATTATTCTGTTGGTGTCGACACGAAACAGATGTATCCAGGTGATGAAGATACATTTCCTCCCTATATTCTAGACGAAATAGCACGTCGCCCGTCTACAATCGGCGCATCCGACATGAGTGCGGGATGGAGAAGAATTAGTGAACCAGATTTGGCTCCGATACCGCAACAGCTAGAGAAGTATTATGAGATCCAGGATTGCGTCACCATGTTTCAAGACATTTGTTCTGGCCGCGTGGAATGCATGGACGTATTTGGTTTAACATCACACGCGTTTAGCAATAGCCCGGTCCGTGCGGTCTGCCAACCCAAATACTTGGAGCAGCTATTAGCCCTCGAAGAGAATTCTGCACTCAAACCGCTTTCCAATGCTCTTTGGATCCATCGAACTATAATCTTTGATACTCGTGACCAACTGCAAGAAACAGTCGATTCATATAAGACGCAGGTCGAGCACCTCCTTGCGGGGTCCCCATCCAGGCTTAAGCTATGGGCGTTCAGTCTAGATATGCTTGGCGGAGAGCTGGCTGACTACCAAGGCTGGGACTTTGCATTCGTTGGCGAGAAGGATCAGCGGATTGTAATCGCGTCCAGGGTAGACGACTTACTTACCTACCAGCCCGGCGGTAATCTTCGTGGTATTGTGAGTTGGCGTAAGATTGACATCAACTACTTCGAGTATCTTTACTCCCAGATAAGTAACAGCCGGGTTTCTGTATGGAGCGCTGCCACTAACGGTTAAGGTTGCAGGTGATTACACCACAGGAGGAGTCATCTTACAAAAAGCTATTGCTTAGGTGGACACTGTTGGCCGAAAGCCGACTACGGGATATAGTAATGTGCCGTCTAGCAATTGAAAAAGATGGATAGCAATTACATTCATTTTCGTCTTCTATTCTGCAGACATCCCCTCAGCACGGCCATCTTGATCTGAACAGCTTCCTCCAGCCCATCTCGCTCAGATTTTAGTTCTCTCCTGCCTTGGGCGTAATTGATAATTAGTCAGTTCAACCTTTTCGAAGTCTTCAATCAAGCGCCCCCTGAGTTCCTCCACAGCTTTCATGGCACCTCCTTTTCCGTCCCTCTGAAGGAAACAGGAGAAAAGAGGAAGAGAACGTTATTAGTAATGTAGGGTCGCTGAGGTTGTAGGAGAACGGCAGAATAGCTAGAGAAGCCTTAGGCATTTAGGAGCCAAGCCTAGCATAAGAATATGCCACATTAATGGAGAGCCCTGGGGATTTGAGATGACCGGTGGGGCTTCTTTTCAATGGAGAAAAGAGTTGATGGCCCATGGGAGAATAGGTTGAGAAAGCAGTAGTGAAGCGGAAGGGTAGCAGCAAGGAAGGTGGAAAAGGCCGAAAGGCCGAGATATAAGGGGGATAGCCTAGGGGAGCAGAAGCGAGGGCCAGGTGCGGAGGTGGCAGCGAGGAAGGTTGGTCATGTGGGTAACGACCGAAATGGGGTGGATCTGAGTGAGGTCAGAGTGAGGACCATGGCAGGGGTAGCAGTAATGGTGAGGGCCATAGTGGGATAAGGTCGTGTGAGGCAGAAAGTGGGTCTAATGGGGTGGCCACTCCTCGAGACCGGTACCCGACTATGCGCGGGACAAGAAAGCAACCTCCCGATGCTGCCCTGCTGGGGTGCGATCTACATCCGATGGCCCAGGAGGAGAATCGAGGGAAGGGCCGATCTGGGAGTGATCTGGGGGCCTAGGGAGAGGCTGATTCCGAACGATCTTACGGGATTCTGGTATAAGACCACTGAAATCAATCACTTATATGAAATCTCCAGAATTCACTCGTTTTGAGCCCCTCTTTCCGACTTAGGACCCCCTC
Organism: Candidatus Latescibacterota bacterium; assembly: GCA_965248435.1. GTDB lineage: Bacteria > Latescibacterota > UBA2968 > UBA2968 > CBDFJH01. Next base: position 1,010,132 of record OZ252100.1, on the reverse strand, counting down.
GATTTTGTTCGAATCCCCCCCTGAGACGACCTTCCTCAGGATTTCCAGGATGTTCTCCGCGCACCCCTGTAATAGTTGGCTACGGTGGAGAACGACCAAATTTCCGCTGGATTCGGTGAATAGAGCATTGGCTGGCTCTCAATCGGGCGCTCTGCTTCCATATGCTACCATAACACGTTATTATCAGTAGTGTTAAGCCTAAGTCTCCCGCCACTCTCCGCATCCTGCCAAACTGAAAATTCCCCTAACTACATCATTCTCATTAAGTTATGCCCACCCTGCCCCACCTGAATCCTGTCAACTCCCGTTCCTGAACGTTAAGAGACATAAATAACTCTTGAACAGTTATACATAAACTGCTATATTTCAGTCACTTACGACAAGTGGTTAATGGCAACAGAATGTTACAAGGAAATTGGCAGATGGCACAACGAAAGAAGCGGGCTCATATCTACGCCAGGGTCTCAACAGGGACCCAGCTCGATGGTCAGGGCCTCGATGTTCAACTCAGGCTCTGCAGAGATTACTGCGCGGCCAACCAGATCAGGGTTCTCGAGGAATACGTCGATGAAGCTGTTTCGGGGGCGAGCCTCGAAAGGGAGAGGCTTGAGGCGATGCTCGGGAATCTGAACGATATCGACTATATCGTCACCGCTTCGACCTCTAGGCTCTGGAGAGATATCTATCCCCAGGCCATGATCATCAAGGCGGTGAGAGACGTTAAGAAAGATATCAGGGCTGTCGATGAGCCCACTTTCACGATTTACTCAGAAAACGACCCGAACCAGTTTCTGGTGAGTGGGATGATCGGGCTGCTCAATGCCTGGGAGAGGCTAGTGATCGCTCAGCGTCTAAAACGTGGCAGACGGGCAAGGGCCCTGAAGGGCCTCAAGCCCTGTGGTGAGGCCCCATACGGCTACATGTGGGCAACAAAGGTAGATGGAAGGAACATTCAGAAATTCATCGAGCCCCATCCTGAAGAGGCCCCCCAGGTGAAGAAGATCTTCAGGGCCTTCCTGAAGGTCGGGCAAATCAGGGCACTCGAACGATATCTCAAGATCATGGACGTCAAGAACCGGAAGGGGAAGCCGTTCTCTTGGCAGGCCCTACACGATATGCTCACCAATGACTTCCATATTGGTGTGGTCCGGCATGCTGACCTCAAGGTGAAAGGGGAACACGAGCCCATCATCAGCCGAGTCGTATTCGGGAAGGCGAAGGCGGCCCTTGAAAGGGCCAGTAAGCATAGAAAGAGGCAGACTGTTCGACGACCTCGGGCCGGGTCTGGGCAGAACGATACAGTCGATAACGTTCTGAAGGGCTACGAGTATCCTATTTATAGCAGTGGAAGATCGCGCCCAAAGCGACCAAAGAAAGTGTGATTGACCAAGATCTTTCCCCTCCCCTGCTGCCTCCGACCAGCGGGTTCCTTTTCTTTACTAAGACTCCATTAAATCTCCTTAACTTTCCGTTTGACCACGGGACACGATTGCTCGCTGCAGGAAACCGTCTCTAATTGGGCATTCGAATCGTCCAACGAATAGTGGAGGTTAAGATGGCGTTTACACATAGATCCTTTCTGAAGATTCCGTCGGTCATCCTCTTCTTAGTAACTTTCAGTAACGCACAACCACCAGAGTATCTAGAAGTGAAATTGCACGCAGCCAGTGATACTTCGCTGTTCATCGGCGGATTTGACGATTTTGAAGACATCGGTCGAATTGGCAAGGAGCCCTTTCACGACCTCGTGGGTATGCCACAGGGCTTTCTTGTGGAATACTATGGCTACTCTGAGTTGAGCGGCAAAGAGGAGTTAGTCGATATTTACAAGACGCCGGAGCGTCCAGTACACTTTCAACATCTTGATGAGGCTGCACGGAGGAACCTAAGGACCAGCACCCTGTACCGTCTCGGGCCTGATTATCCGCTAGGTTCAGGCGTCGATAGCATGATTGATTTCGTCGTGGGCACTAGCGGGGGTGAAGAGTTCTTGATCATCGACACTAACAATGATGAAGATCTTGCAAACGAAAAGATGCTAAGCTGGGCTGACCACGAACGAGTCGGAGTGAGCCAGGCACAGTCTCAGGCTCAATTCGAATACTTAGATAGAGGTGTAGTGAGATCAGATACAGTCGACTTCAGGATGTTTAGATTGGAAAACTATAGGCAGGGACGCACTGTATATAAGGGGCAGGTCGCCGAGTACCGTAGGGGTGTTATTACTGTAAATGGAAAGGAACTGGCTGTTGCGCTTAGTACAAATGGGCATCCGGCGACATACGACCTGCTTGACATGGTGTCGGTTTGCGTGGATTTCGATGGTGATGGAACTTTTGGGAATTGGGAGGCCTTCAGGCACGATCGGCCATTCCAGATTTTCGATGAGATTCTGCAACTTGCATATGCTTCACCTGATGGCAGGACCGTTCTGTTGGAAAGAAAGAGAGGCAAACAGCAAGAAAGCAAGTCTGTAGATTTGGCTATGTTGCAAAGCGGGGCAAAGGTTCCCAATTTTTCCCTAACGAAATTTGATGGAACAACCGTAGAACTGAGTGACTTTCATGGCAAGGTGACCCTGCTGGACTTCTGGGCAATTTGGTGTGGCCCCTGCTTGGAAGACCTGCCAAAGCTTTCAGAAGTCTATGAGAAATTTAGAGGAGAAGGATTCGAAATAATCGGTGTTTTGAGCGCGAAAGAGAGAGCGAGAGAGGGAAGTTATCGGGAATTTCTGCAGAGAAAGGAAGTAAGCTGGAACCAGGCTTATTCTGAGGACCTGGTAAATCATTTCAACGTGTCATGGATTCCTCACTATGTACTAATTTCTCGTGATGGGAGAGTATTAATAAACAACGGACCCGAGCTGAGAGGTAATCTGTCGGCAATAGTAGAGGCTACATTGGCCGATAAGAAGCCTGAGAAGTAGTGAACCTCTTTTGTGTGCAATCGTCTGCAGACCCCGGCCACTTAAATCGCCGGAGGAAAGCCACGGAGTCAGAGTAGCATTCGTGACCAACAAACAGAAAGATCTTGACTCCAACGGGTGCCAGTTTATATATTCTTATCAGTTGGATGCACATCTCTAATCATCGTAATAGGTAAATAGCCAATGATCACCCGCCGACCTTCATGTTTCCCAATCGAACTGACTGAGGGACCTGCCCGTTCGAATAAGCAGGTAGAAACCCATGCCGCTATCAACTGGCATTCCCTTAAGATGAAGCGGCGGGATCATTTGTGGCCTTGAGCAAGACACCTTGCGCCAGAACCTGACCCGCCGTTGAGACCTCTCGACCGCGGGTTTTTTCTTTTTCACGTTTTCACGTTGGAATCAGAATGGTTGGTATTAGAGAAGCCCAGAGCGATGACAGGGACTTACTGCTCGTTTTGGTTAGAAAGTTCGCCTCAAGCTTCGAAACACGAACAGGTTCATTCGTCAAATCGATTGAAGATGTTCTAGCAGATCCAAACGCTGACCTTCTAGTAGCGGAACGGGGCAGCTCACCGGTCGGGTATGTTCTCGCATTCCACCACCTGACCTTTTTCGCGAATGGGATCGTGACCTGGATCGAGGAGCTTTTTGTGGAGGATGAGTTCCGAGGCCAAGGAATAGGCAGAGAGCTTGTAGTAATGATTGAACAAAAAGCTAAGGAAAGGGACTCAAGGCTGATTGCATTGGCTACACGCAGAGCTGAAGACTTCTATAAAGCAATCGGATATGAAGAGTCCGCTACCTACTTCAGGAAACTTTTGTAGGATTCGGTTTCGAGTTGGGAAACTCTATGGGAGCTATGTGTTGGATGAGCACTCAAATCAAATCGAAGAATGTTAGCGGAAAGGCAGCCTATGGTCACGCTTGTTGCGGTCGCCCGTCGGAACGCCATGACATTCAAGGATGTAAGATTGCGAGCCTTGCAAGATTCGCCCGGAGCATTCGGATCTACCTATGCTAAGGAGTCTCAGCTTACCGACCCCGAGTGGATTAAACATGCAGCAGAGAGGGATGGTGCGAATTCAACTACCTATCTAGCTATGGACGGGGACATCTCGTGCGGGATCGTCGCTGGATTTCTCGACAAGCTAGACAATACGAGAGCGCATCTCGTATCGATGTGGGTCGCACCAGATCAGCGACGCTTAGGTGTGGGTCGTTTGTTGGTCGATGGTGTTCTGAACTGGGCACGTGCACGGAAAGTTCACATTTTGCTGCTGATGGTGACTTGCAACAACAACTCAGCTATCGATTTCTATGAGCGAATCGGATTCAAAAAGACTGGACGCACAGAGCCGTACCCAAACGATTGCGCCTTGTTTGAGTACGAGATGTCGCGGTTGATTCAGGCGCCCCTGAACGATCAGCTTTGACTTGCGGAGATTAACATGACTGACTGGTTTGAAGATGAATCTTTTTGGATTACGATGTATCCGCTCATGTTTCCAAGCAAGAGATTTGCACAGGCAGAAGAACAGGTCGAGAAGGTTCTGAAACTGGTGAATTTCGAAGGTCATTCTGTTCTAGACCTCTGCTGCGGCCCGGGGAGGCACTCTGTGGTGTTAGCCCATAGAGGGCTGGACGTAACAGCAGTAGACCTCACGCCGTATCTATTGGAAAAAGCACGCGAAAGGGCGGTTGCTGAGAAAGTGCAGGTTGAATGGATCTTGGAAGACATGCGGAGGTTTGTCCGCGAGGACAGTTATGACCTGGTATTGAACCTGTTCACCTCGTTTGGATATTTTGACAAGGAAGAGGAGAATCTGAAAGTTCTGGATAATATCTACTGCAATCTGAGGGCGGATGGTTCTTGTGTGATCGACGTAGTTAGCAAAGAGTGGTTGGCCAAAGTGTTTCAGCCAACAAGCTCAACTGAACTAGAAGATGGCACCCTTTGGATTCAACGTCATGAGGTGATTAAAGATTGGACTCGGATTCGGAACGAGTGGATCGTGATAAAGGATGGCCAAACCCACAGTTTCAAGTTTTCAACTGCCGTGTATTCTGGGCAGGAGATGAAAGACCGTCTTGGGCAGGTGGGATTTAAAGAGATTAAGCTGTATGGGGGTTTCGATGGCAGGGAGTATGGGAGAGAAGGAAGTAGATTGGTAGTTACCGCGAGGAAGAACTGAAAAGCTGGTTATGACCATGCAGAAACTTATCCAAACTGAGCAACTGACCCTAAGAGATCCTATCGATTCGGATGATGAAGCTCTTTATTCCACGTTTTCAGATCCTGAATCGATGAAGTATATCGGTCCAGAGAGACCCCTGTCTCTTGCGGAGACACAAGCTTGGTTAGAAAACCATGCGTCTTTGCTTGAACCTGAGGGGTTCTCACCCTGGGTCGCTGTCTTGAGACAAACCTCAATGGTTGTGGGATGGGGTGGACTAACCCGGGATTCTCGTGACGAGGAACCTAAGAACGAGCTGATCTACATCATTCATCCTAGCTATTGTGGCCGCGGGCTCGCTACGGAGCTAGCTGCAGCAGCTGTCAACTATGGCTTCAAGACATTGGATTTGCCGTCGGTTGAAACGTGGGTCCATTCACGAAATGTTGCTTCGATTAGAGTTCTGGAGAAAGTTGGGTTCAAACAGGACGGGGAATATAAGCCTGGCTGGCCATTCTATCGAATGTTGAGGAGCGAGTATCTCCATTAGGCTCGTGAGGTAGTCATGGAAGGAATCAGACTCAGAGAGACCCGAGACATCTCGAAAGAGCACATTCTACCGCTATACGAGGCCAACAAGTGGTCTTCTGCCAAGAAGCCCAATGAATTGCACGATGGTCTCATAAACTCACACTCCTTGGTCACGGCATGGGATGGAGATACCCTGGTTGGACTCGGTAATGCTATATCGGATGGATCACTCGTCGTATACTACCCCCACCTCCTGGTGTTGCCGGACTATCAAGGAAAAGGGATTGGAAGTCTGATCATGCGGAAGCTCATCTCCAATTACCAGGGTTTCTTCCAGCAGCTGCTCCTTGCCGAAGGTCCAGTCGAATTTTACAAGAAGTGTGGGTTTGAGGTGTCTGCCACCAGGGTGCCAATGCATTATGGATTATGATTGAGCAATAGCATTGCTGCGGTCTTACGGCTCGGTCAAAATGGCATACAGGTCGCAGAGGAATCCTCCAAGCCCTTCACTACCTCCTCACCAGGAGTCTACCATGGATCATCCCACAAACCTTTTAGCCGGAAACCTAATACGTTTGACTCTGCTTAGATTGGAAGATGTCTCAACCATTCTCAAATGGCGGGAGGACACTCGATTCCTGAGGCTTTGGGGCTCCGATCCTATCACGGAGCGAACGGAGACTCAGATCAAGGAATGGATTGACGGGTTGGGAAAGACAGAGCGTGAACTGGTGTTCGCTATTCGACTTTTGGATCAAGAGGAGATCATCGGCACTGTTTCCCTAGCTGAGATCGAGTGGCCGAATCGCGTCGCCTGGTTGGGCATTGGGATTGGGAATCCAGATGACTGGGGAAAAGGATACGGCACGGAAGCCACCGAGCTTCTTATCGACTATGCCATCAAAGAACTCAATCTCATCAAACTTCAGTTAACGGTATTTGATTTCAACGACCGAGCAATTGCTTTGTATGAGAAGATGAATTTTAAGAGAGAGGGCACGTTCAGACAATTCATGGAACGCGACGGAGAGAGGCACGACATGCATCTGTATGGTCTTCTAAGAAGCGAGTGGCAAGACTAGGAGTGATGGAAAGAGGGTATAGTTGTGCGAGAGTTTACATCGCAGAATGCTAGGGCATGGGACGAGATTGCCGAAGTTCGCCATAAACGGACCAAACCGGCAGGCTACTATGCTTCAGGTAACACAACGTTGAGTCCGCTCCTTATCGAGGCAGCCGGAGAGATTACAGGAAAGACTGTGCTGCAATGTCAGTGTTCCACGGGTGAAGAGGCAATTTCCTGGGCCGTCCTTGGTGCAATTGCAACGGGAGTCGACATAAGTCCTCGACAGATCAGTCTCGCTCGAAACAAGGCTGAGGAGGCCGGCATCCCCGTATCATTCCATGTCGCGGATGTTTGCTGTCTGCCTGCGGATATTACTGGAGTGGGGTTTGACATCATCCATACTGGAGGCGGTTCTCTGGTATGGATTCCAGATATTGAGGTCTGGGCGACGAATATCTCGTCAGCATTGGGTGTGGGTGGACGCCTTCTTCTGTTGGAGGGACACCCAGTTGCTGCGTGTCTTTCTGTGAAGGATGGAGTATTGATCATGGAGGACGACTATTTCAGTCGGAAGGAGCCTATCGTGGGATCGGGCTGGAGGCATTTCGAAGGCGGGGAGGACGCTCGGGAGACGAAATATCAGTTCAGTTGGCCGCTCGGTGACATCATTACTGCTTTGGTGGCCTCGGGTTTACATATAAATCACCTCTCAGAATATCCAAGCCACGACACCTGGCGATTCGGTGAGAAACTAGACGAAGCGAGGTCGCTTCCAGGGGAATTTCTCTTAGTCGCTACGAAAGAGCGGTGATCGGATGTGACTTGGGGAGCATAAGCAGATTCCGACATAAGGAATAGAGCATGTCAATCAAGCGGTATACTGGCAAGGCCGTTGGCCGAAGCGAATCCGTCGAGCACAATGGATTGATCTACACGGCTGTAATTGCAACGGATTTTTCAGGAGATCTGAGGAGCCAGACCGAGCAGGCGCTTGCGCAGTTAGATACTAACCTAGCAGAAGCAGGCACGGACAAAACCCGGTTGGTCTCCGTAACCATCTACATCACAGACATTGAGAAGAAACCTATTGTCAACGAGATATGGGACCCTTGGATCGGGCAGGACAACTGGCCACAACGGGCTTGCGTCGAAGTGAAACTGGAGGGAGATACGTTGATCGAAATTGTCGCGTTAGCGGCGAAATAGCTCGATCCGGGGAAACGTCTGTGGCACCTACTTACATCATACGCGAGGCTCGGAGGAGAGGAAGCGAGGAGACAGGGAGAGAAGATTGCTATATGTAAGCCTGCATATTCCCAAGACAGGCGGTATAACATTCCGCCAGCTTCTCAAGCAGAGGTTCGGGGACCGCTTGCAGATGGCATACGACGAGAGTGAAGAGTGGCCCATAGTTCAGAATCCTATGTGCATTCACGGGCACGGGGTCTTTAAATACTTTTCTGACACCATAAACGCACACCGGAAGGTGAAGTGGATCACCTTCTTGAGAGAACCACTCAGCTCAGCAATTTCTATGTATTTCTTTGCCAAGAGATACCCTGGCGCACGATTCACTGACCGAGGGCTCGGAGTATTCCTGACGAACACAGAACCACCTAGGTGGCCAGATCCTCCCGGGTACGGTCAGAACCGGTTCAAACAGTGGTTTGATAAGCGTCCCATGGAGCGATACGACTTTGTGGGTGTCACAGAACAGTTTGACGAGTCTCTGGTCCTATTGGATCACCAGTTCCAATGGCCACATCTCTACTACAGCAGAGAGAATGTTGGGGATTATCAATCTCCGAAGATTCCTGAGTCGATAGTTGAGAGATTTCGAGAGTTGAATGCCGACGACTACGCTTTCTACGATCGTGCCTCGCAATGCTGGACGCGAAGAAACGATCTTATGGAGATTGCTTTGAGAGGGATCTTCTTGAGTTTCGATCACATCTGCGTGAATATCAAAGCGAACCCTGAGTCAAACGTTGGAATACGACCGCACTGACATACCTGCCACCTATGTAAAGGCGAGGCAGCTCCCCGAAGCCACACTGAGGATCTGGCTGGATGCGATTGCAGATCTGATCGTGGGACCAGTCAGGCGTATTGTAGATGTTGGATGTGGGACAGGACGCTTCTCTGATGCCCTTGCCGAAAGGTTCAACGCAAGGCTCATTGGGATCGATCCCTCCTTTAGAATGCTTAGCCAAGCCAGATCGGATGGAAATAATGTGAGATTTATCAGAGGAGACACTCACGCTGTCCCCATCAGAGACGATTCATCTGACTTAGTCTTTCTCTCAATGGTGTTCCATCACCTCACTGAGCCGATCGAAGCGACGCGTGAGTGGTTCCGGGTGCTCAGAGCAGGTGGCAAGCTATGTATCCGGAACTCAACCCTGGATCTGCATGATCGCGTGCCGTATCTGAAGTATTTTCCAAGTGCCCGACGTGTGGGAAAGAAAATGCTGCCTGGAAAATCGGAGCTTATCGGGACCATTCAAGCGAATGGATTTAGTCTAGTTGACCACACAGTGATTAATCAGGTATTCGCAGGATCATTCAACGAGTACAGAGAAAAACTTGCTCAACGGGCTCTGTCGGATCTGGCGAGCATCACTGATTCAGAGTTCGAAGAAGGACTGGAGGCGATGGCAAGAGATGAGGATTCCCAGCCCGACGGGCCGATCCTCGAGCCCGTAGACCTGTTCGTATTCAAAATACCCTGAGAGAGACCTAGATGCCGGGGTGCCTGGTGGACAAGGTTGCGCTCGTAACCGGAGGAAGCTCTGGAATGGGAAGAGCATCGGCTCTAGCATTTGCCAGGGAGGGAGCAAGGGTAATCATTGGTGATATAGACACTGAAGGTGGAGAAGAAACAGCACGCATGATCGAGAGAACCGATTCCGAAGCTCTCTTCTTTCGAACCGATGTTACAAAAGCCACTGACATTGAAGCACTGATTAACCAGACTATCCACAACTTTGGTCGATTAGACTGCGCACACAATAACGCTGGAATCGAAGGCATTCAGGCCCGCACTCACAAATGTACTGAGGAGAACTGGGATCAGGTCATCGGGGTAAATCTCAAAGGAGTATGGCTGTGTATGAAGCATGAACTCCACCAAATGCTTGAGCAGGGCAGTGGCGCCATCGTAAACACCTCCTCGACACTGGGGTTGGCAGGAAGTGGCCTAGGTTTGCCCGCATACATTGCCAGTAAGCATGGGGTTATTGGTCTGACCAAGACAGCGGCACTGGAATGTGCTCAGGCGGGCATTCGAGTCAACGCGGTTTGCCCAGGAACAATTCGTACGCCGATGTATGAGCGATTAGGCGATGTCATTTCAGGCGGAAATCCAGAAGCAAGAGTGAAGCTAGAAGAACAAAACATTCAGAAAGAGCCAAGTGGTAGAGTAGGGACTCCCGACGAGGTTGCCGAAGCAGTCGTATGGCTCTGCTCAGAGAAAGCCTCCTTCGTTACCGGACACGCCATGGTCGTAGATGGAGGGCTGATTGCATGATAGCTGAGATGATAGAGGGAATCCTATAGTGGAAATCAGAGGTGCTACGGAGGAGTAACCTAGAATGGAAGTGGCTCAATCGATTTTCACAGTCCGGAAGCGCTGGGAGAAGCGCTGTTCTGAGTTTGGTAACACCAGAACGGATGCCTTGGTGAGGTACTCTCTTTAATGGGGAAGACTATGAGATCCGAAACAATGTGTGTTCACTCGGGTGGATATTTTGACGAAGGTACAAGGGGGGTCAATACTCCCATCTTCACCTCTTCAGCATACGAATATCTTGATACGGATGTGCGTCCATATCCACGATACTTTAACACGCCTAATCAAGAGGCAGTGGTCAAAAAGTTGTGCGATTTGGAGTCCACCGAGGATGGTGTCTTGTTCAGTTCCGGAATGGCTGCTATATCAACGGCGCTACTTACGTTTTTGAAATCGGGTGATCATGCGGTCATTCAAGATGAAGTTTATGGCGGGTCACATTCATTCGTCTCTAATCATTTCCCTCGACATGGCATTGACTCAACTTTTGCACCAGCCCAAGCCCAAGCAATCATTGATGCTGTACGACCTGAGACAAAAGTCATTTACATAGAAAGCCCAACGAATCCGTTATTAACAGTCGTTGACATTGAAAAAGTAGCAATGTTTGCCAAAAGCCGAAAAATTGTCACGATGATCGACAATACCTTTGCTACACCTATCAATCAGAATCCATTCCGTCTTGGGATTGATATCGTAATCCATAGTGGCACGAAATATCTCAGCGGACACAGTGACCTTTGTTGTGGTGTGATCTTGGCGACAGGGGAGCAAGCTGATCTGATTCGGAAGTCGGCATCTAGCTTGGGGGGTAGTCTCAATGCCCTGTCATGCTACACACTTGAACGCAGCTTAAAGACCCTATGCCTCAGAGTAGAAAGGCAGACAGATAACGCGATGAAAGTGGCGAAGCATCTGGAAAATCATTCAGCAATCTGCCTCGTCAATTATCCGGGTTTAGAGAATCACCAGGGTCATCAAATTGCCAAGGGGCAGATGGGGGGATTTGGCGCAATGCTTTCGATTGAATTGCAGTCGGGCAATCCTACGGAGTTCATGCGAAGACTCAAACTGATTCGACCTGCCCTTAGCTTGGGTGGGCTTGAAACAACCATTTGTGATCCTGCGACAACCTCACACCAAGAAGTCTCACCTGAAGCGCGTCAGAGAGTAGGAATAACCGAGAATCTGTTGAGATTGTCAGTCGGTGTCGAACATATCGACGATCTGATTGAAGACATAGAGCAAGCGTTGTGCTGAGACGTGAAGTTGCAATGGGAATAGATATCTCAAAGTATCAGGGCATTGGACAATTCGGCTGTGCCTACCAGGTCATGATGAAGAATGATACTCACGCGCCTGGATCTGTGGATCGTGTGTTGACACAGAGAATGATCAGGTTGTGCCAGGAGATCGACCCCTATCTGTATGAAGAGTACTCACCTACATCCATATCGTATGAAAAGGGGGAACGGCCGGAGCTAGAAAGCCGAACGGATGAAGTCGTCGCAGGCTGTCAGACGGCAGAGGAAAAGATCGAGAAGATTGTGAAGTTTACTTCTGGACTGGGCAAGGAAGTTGAGGATGAAAGCCTGGATGAGATGCGATTTGGAGGGTTGGAGGAGGAGATAACCATCCGAGGTTCCGACTGGTGCACGGATGTTGCAAGAGTCGCTTGCGTGATGTGCCAGGTTGCTGGCCTACCAACTCGATTAGTCATGTTATACAACACGCAGCAAGCATACAGTGGTCATCAGATCATCGAAATCTTTCGAGATGGAATCTGGGGAGCAGTAGATTCCTCAACTGCGACGATTTATCACCACGTTGACGGAAGAGGGGCTTCAACGTGGGAGTTGATGAACCAGCCTGATTTGATTGAAGTGCACCGTAGGGAAGATGGCAGTTTGCCAGCGTATACCAGGAGAGAACAATTTAACGGAGCAGCCATATCGAACTATTTCTTTTGGGACTGTAAGCAGTATGATTATGCAGTGAGTCGAATCAACGGGTATTGCAGGTCGATTCTCGAAATGTCAGAAAAAGGGTGGCCTGGAGGCTTGAGATGGCTTCACTGCGAAGATTCTGATTGAGATGAAGGCGAATGGGGAAATCTTCACCTACTTTACGATGGGCTACACCTGCTGATGTCAAGGCCATTGCAGAGGTACATGTCAGATCTTGGCGGTCTACCTACAAGGGTCTCATTCCGGACGGCTTTTTAAGTGGTCTATCGGTGGCGAAGCACGTAAAGATGTGGACTAAAAACCTTCAAGAAACGTCGTGGCGAACCCTGATTCTTGAAGAAGAAGGACAGATCATCGGGTTTGCCGGGGAGGGGTTGGCCCGTGACGAGGAATTCTCCGATGGTTCGACAGGGGAAATTCACGGTATCTACCTCCTGGAGGATTATTGGGACCGCGGGCTGGGCTGGATGCTGATGACCCGGGCGTTGAAAGAACTTGAGATGGAAGGGTACAAGGATGTGAGGATTTGGGTACTCAAGGAGAACGAGAGGGCCAGGGCTTTCTATGAGAAGATGGGATTTGTGGTCGACGGGGCAACCAAGGTTGAAGAGAGAAAGGGATTCGATCTTCACGAATTGCGATATGCCCGAGAACTTGAAAAAGATTTAGGCCCCAATGAGGGCGATGGTCTTAAACGACTAATCTGCGAACCATCCGAGTCATAACGATACATCGTGGGCTGGGCCAAGACAAAATCCGGGAGTCTCGCTATGAGCATACAGGATATGATGATCTTTGGCGGCAGTGCGAGCCTCCACTTGACAGACAAGATTTGTGACTGCCTCGGGGTTTCAAGGGGCCGTAGCGAAATGATTCGGTTTTCAGAAGGGAACTTGTTTGTCCGAGTGCAAGAGAATGTCCGAGGACGGCATGTCTACGTGGTGCAATCAACAGCGTTCCCTGCCAACGATAATTTTATGGAGCTGCTGTTCTGGCTAGATGCCTTCAAACGCGCCAGCGCTGCGTCGGTTACAGCCATTGTCCCCTATTTCAGCTATGCGAAGGGTGACAAGAAGGATGAACCACGCGTATCCATAAGGGCACGAGTATGCGCCGATGCTATGGAAGCAGCTGGCGCGGACAGAGTCGTTACCATAGACCTTCATGCGCCGCAGATACAGGGTTTCTTTCGCGTACCGGTGGACGATTTATACGCGTTACCTGTATTGTGTCAGGCGATTCGGACGAAGGGCCTGGATAACCTGGTTGTCGTGTCCCCGGACGCAGGATTTGCGAAGAAGGCCCGCCAATATGCAACTGCCTTACGCTGCTCGCTGGTTATCGCTGACAAAGAACGGGTCAGCCACGATGAGCAGGCTGAAGTTTTGGAGATCATAGGCGATGTGTCTGGAAGAACAGCGCTTGTTGTGGATGATTTCACGATCTCAAGTGGCACGTTATGCGATGTGGCGGAAAAGCTCATGGATCGAGGAGCGTTGGCAGTATATGCTGTGGTGTCTCACGGCGTTTTTTCAAGGGGAGCAATGGAGCGAATTCAGCGGAGTCCGATTGTCAACCTGCTGGTCACCGATAGTGTTGAATCCCATCCGGAACCCTTGGGGAGCAAGATTGAAATCACTTCAGTTGCCCCGTTGCTGGGTGAGGCAATCAGCCGAATTCATAATCGGGAGAGCATCAGTGTTTTATTTGAAGATCCGTGATCCAAGAATTTATCGCGGCTAGTCTAGGTTACCAACATCGTTCACGACTACGCGGGTAGTCGAATTGATGTGCAAGAGAACAGGCCTATGAAGTCCATTGTGCTGATTCGACATGGGCAATCGAAATATCAAGTAGAAGGGCTAACAAGCGGCTGGACCGATACTGATCTAACCGAATTGGGTCAACGTCAGGCTGTAGCTCTAGCATCAAGGCTTAAGGAGGAATTAGGCGACATACCTTTCCAGATCTATTGCAGTGACCTGAAACGGGCATTCCAGACTGCACAGATAGTCGGCAACGGGCTCGGACTTGAGCTTCATCAGGAACCCAAATTGAGGGAATGGAATAATGGGGTTGCTGCAGGGAAATCGGTGGAGGAGGCGAAAGCATACGCTTTGGAGCGAACACACCCACTTCTTGATTGGGAACAATATCCCCAGGCAGAAACGTGGCGAGAATTTCACTCAAGGGTTGCCGATTGCATTGCCTTTCTCACTAAGGACCAGGAAAACCCTCTGCTCTTGATTACACACGGTGGGACCATCCAAGCGATTCTCTGGTGGTGGCTTGGCTTTGACCTGGAGTTACTTTCAAGTCCCTCTGCACTCTTCAAGATCTATTTCGAGGCATCGCCGGCAAGCATTACTGTGCTGAGGGTCAATGAGTGGAGTGAACGCGCTATTGAGAGATTGAATGACTCCGCTCACCTTCATGCTGAAGGACTCTCCGAAGGCACTAATGTGCATCCCGAGACCGGGTGACAAGAGGGAATCAAATGATCAATTCAGTAATTCACCACATAGGTTTGGGGCTCCAGGAGCCAGAAAAGGCCGAGCAATTCTTTGACGATCTGTTGGTTGAATTCCTGTGTATGACCAAAGAGAGAACACACGAAGCCATTGCAGGTTGGAAGGGTAGAGGTTCGCGTATCTATTTGAGAAAGGCCGAATCAGGCTCACCCCCAGGTGCTCTGCAACACATTGCCTTCACCGCCCGGAGCCGCGACGAAGTAGAAAGATTTGCAGTCTGGGCTAGGGACCGCAACATCGAAATCACAGATGGTCCGGAAGAGTGCCCTGAATATAGCGGTGATTACTATGCGGTATTCTTTCGAGGCCCGGAGAATACGAGATTCGAGATTGTCAGTCTTACGGAAGCCGATAATGCTACTCCACTGTAGGAGATCATTCGATTGAACGGTATCTCCTAATGCCCACGATTAGTCTCAGAGATGTCACACAAAAGAACATCCAGAAAGTACTGAATCTCCATGTCTCACCGGAGCAGGAGCGCTTTGTGCCAACGGTTGCTCACATGATCGCTCGCGGGACCTACGAGGACGACGCCTGGTTCAAAGTGATCTACGCAGATGATAAGCCGGTTGGGTTTGTCAAAGTGTGGGAGCAGAATCGAGAGGAGCCGGATCTCTGGGGTTTCATGATTGATCGGGCGCATCAGAGAAGGGGATACGCTCGCGAAGCACTGCAATTGGCCATCGAACTATTAAAGGAGCGTCTCCCGACGGCGAAGAGACTGTGCGTCGGCTTTCTTGCAGAGGACGGAAATGCTCGAGAGTTCTATGAGAAGCAAGGTTTCAAAGTTGAGGCGAAGATGGAGTTCGATGGATGGGATGAGATTATAGCCTATCGTCAACTCGACTGAGGAATGAAAGTGAGCTCATCGATACGCCCTGGATTTGCCCACGATGTTGAGGCATACCACAAATATCGCCAAGAAGCTCCTGCGATAGTTACCGAGATTGCGGACCGGCTTCTAGGGCAAACACAGATACAGACGGTGGTTGACCTTGGATGTGGTACCGGGCTGTCGACGGGTGTCTGGATCGGGAGGGCGCGATCGATTATCGGTATAGAGCCCAATTCGGAAATGCGCGAGATCGCTTTGCGGGGGCAGGGGTCCTCCGATGTTCAGATCCGCGAAGGAAGTGGAGAAGAGACAGGCCTTGAAGACGAAAGTGTTGATGTGGTCGCGTGTGGCCAATCGCTCCATTGGATGACACCTGAAAAGGCTCATCCTGAGATCGTCCGTATCCTGAAGCCTGGCGGGATTCTACTGGCATACGGGTACGATTTGCCTCCGACGATGCCCATTGAAGTAGAATTAGCGTATCAGAATGTTGCTCGTTCAGCACAACGATTGATTCGTGAGCGAGAGCTATTGCCCGGTTTCCGCTTATGGCCCTATCGGGAACAGTTGCCAGTTATCGAAGAGGCCGGGTGGTACAGATATGTGAAGGAGGCATTCTTCCATCAGGAAGAGGATGGCACTGCAGATTCATTCTTGGGCTTGGTGCGAACATTTGGCGGAATTTCTCGGGCACTTTCTAATGGGATTTCAGAAGAGGATATTGGAATTCCAGACCTAGAAGAGACTGCTCGGGATGTATTGGGAACGACTTCCTGGAAATTCATTTTTCATTACAAGATGCTTATCTGTGTTAAGTAAAGATGGAACTACTATATCCAGAGATTGAACCATACGATTGTGGCATGTTAGATGTCGGCGACGGCAACTGCTCGTACTGGGAGGTTTGTGGCAACCCAGGCGGCAAACCAGCTATCGTTCTCCACGGTGGTCCAGGTTCTGGATGTTCGACCGGTATGCGCCGTTTCTTTGATCCCCGTGCATACCGGATTATCCTGTTCGACCAGCGAGGCTGTGGTCGCAGTACGCCACACGCGAGTGACCCGCTTGTAGACCTTTCAGTCAACACCACCAATCACCTCCTTGGAGATATTGAGCATCTTCGGAAGGAACTTAGTATAGAGAAGTGGCTTGTATTTGGTGGATCTTGGGGCTCGACGTTGGCCCTTGCTTACGCTGAGAGAAATCCAGATCGAGTGACTGAACTCATCCTAACAGCCGTAACTACGACAAGAAGGTCAGAGATCGATTGGCTTTACCATGGTGTTGCTCTCTTCTTTCCGGACCGCTGGCAGCGTTTCCGTCTGGGGGTTCCCGAGGCCGATAGAGAGGGCAACCTTGTGGAAGCCTACTGTCGCCTTTTACAAGATCCTGATCCTGCCATTCATATGAAGGCAGCAAGGGATTGGTGTGAGTGGGAGAACTCGCTTCTTTCGGTTGATTCAAAGGCCCAGCCCGGACCGCGACGATTAGAGCCCAAATTCCAATTGGCATTTGCCCGTATTGTGACTCATTACTTCACTCACCATGCTTGGTTGGAAGATGGAATCTTATTGCGAGAAGCTGGGGCTTTAGCGGGTATACCTGGCATCATGGTGCACGGACGTCTTGATCTGCAGGGACCCCTCGCTACAGCTTGGGAACTAGATCAGGCTTGGCCAGATGCTGAGCTTGTAATCGTAGGTGGAGCTGGCCACTCTTCCGGAGATCCTGGAATGATTGAAGCCTTAGTCTCCGCTACCGATCGGTTTGCCACGCGCTTCTAGCCTGGGTTGCACGGGCTTTCGGCCTCCGCCGTGCCAGCTCGGCAGGTTCGCAGCCCGCGAGAACGTTATAGGAAATGCATTGGAAGAACCCGAGATGAGGCGATACCAACGTGGAATGTAGCGCTCTGTACATCTTGTCTTGTCCCAATCCACCGAAGGTCTGGATGGTTCCCTCTGCGGACGCCAGATGGACGCTACCCTCATTTACCTGGCAAGCCCCGGATGGTGTGGATGCCATGACGGACCCCAGCTATTTCGGTAGTGCGTTTTCGCGAGAATATGAGGCTCAAATAACGATACTATTCGCCTTTCACTGGAAGGAGCCGGTGATTGGAAAGAACATCCGGATTTACAACCTTGAGAATCACGACAGCAATTTCGTTCCTCCAGGAAGCGGGCAGTGGATAGATGAAAGTCAGCTCTCAGGGCTTGAAGTCTATCCTCTTATTCTACAGTCAGTCTTAGCCACCTGGTTCGAGGAGGCGCGCGCCGGCAAGTCATTTTCGCCAGTCGAACCGTGGTGTCAACCAGGATGGCTTTCCCGTGTTCTCAAGTGGGTCTCGGAGCGCACAGGCTGCTCCACCACGCCGGTGAGTTCGATTGAGCAGGTGCGTTTTTGGCAGCGTAGTGCTGTTCTTAAGATTAAGACGGGAGAAAAACGGGGGTACTACTTCAAAGCATGTCCGAGGGAACTGAGTTCGGAAGTTTCCCTTACTGAAATTCTTGCAAGGCGGTTTCCTCGCCGGATTCCAGAGGTGGTCGCCGTGAACCACGATGAAAACTGGTTACTGATACGAGAAATTGAAGGGAGAAAGCTAAACTCTATTGTTGACATAGATCCGTGGGCGAACGCTCTGAGAGATTATGCTCGGTTGCAGCAGAGCATGGTGAGCTTCCTCCCAGATTGCACTGCATGCGACGACCGCAGTCCAATGGTGATGGTTCCGGATTTCGAGAGGGCGATTGACCAATTGCCGACCATGTTGAGCAGCTATGCTACTCCCCTTAATGAAAACGAATTGAGTAACCTACGAAGATTGATACCACGCATGTGGGCCCTATGCAGGAAGATAGAGGCTTACGGGGTGCCTTGTACCTTTGAGCACTCCGACGCGAATGGTGACAATTTCTGGATGACACCAGACGGCGTTCTGATTTCGGATTGGGCCGAGGCTTGCATTGCACATCCATTTTCAGGTTTGGTGACCTTCCTTTCCATTGATGAGGATTTCCCCAAGGATACAGAAGTGAAGGATATCCTCCGAGCCGCGTATCTTGGAGAGTGGATTGCTTACGCACCGTTGCCGGAACTAAGGGACCTTCTCCAGCTAGTTGCTCCCGTAAAGCTGCTCCAGGAGGCACTTCACTTCACAGAGCAATGCAGAAGGGTTCAAGAGAAGCTAGATGGTGGTCAGGTCTTGGATTATTCCTATGCCGCGTGGACAATCAACCAGGTGCAGAGTTGGGTTCCACACTTCATGCGCCAACTCTTGAATGACGGGCTGTGGACTCCGTTACACAGGCACGGCCTATAACTTCAAAGGCGCGACCCCGCTCAGTCCCCGGGTCCACCCATACCTCCCTTCGGTCGATCAGGCCGAGAAATGAGCGCGCCTACCTAGGGTTTTCTACCCCTGAAAGATTTAGGAGTTAGCGAATTGATTGATCACGACAATCTTGAGGAGTTTTCCGACCCAGCCAACTATGACATGGAGGATACTAGCGATACCGGCATTGCCTTCTACGCTGCCCTGGCACAAGAAACTGGCGGTTCGGTATTCGAAATTGCCTGTGGTACGGGTCGTGTCAGCATCCCGATTGGCCGCTTGGGCTTTTCTGTAACTGGCTTGGATATTGTCCCTGGAATGATTGAGCAGGCACGTGGCAAATCTGCTGACCTCCATATGCGCTGGATTGTGGGTGACGCACGCACATTTGATCTTGGCGAACAATTTCGACTCATCTTCTTGACTGGTAACGCCTTCCAGGCTTTTCTAACAAACGCCGATCAAGAAGCGCTTCTGCAACGTGTCCATGCACATTTACACGACGAAGGATTGTTTGCCTTTGAAACGCGCAACCCACTTTTCACTATCTCCCAGACCCCAGAAGGGCTGTTTGTGCCCTTTGAGACGAACGAGGAAGAGCAAGATTGGCCTTCTTCTTTCAATACGAGCGGGCGCGAAGTGCGTGTGTCAAGAACATACGTATATGACCATATGGCTCAGATCCACCACTGGACGACCTTCAAACGCTGGCACGAGGGCGAGGAGGATCACACCAAGGTCACGCGTATCGCGCTGCGCTACACCTTCCCGCAGGAGCTTGCAGCACTGCTATACTACAATGGCTTCAGCATCGTACGGCAGTATGGCGATTGGAATCTGGAATCGCTGACTGCTGATAGCCCAAGCATCATCTCGGTCTGCCGTAAGCGCGGATGATTTATAGATTATGTAATATCCTTTATGGAGGCACACATGAGAGTACGGCACGCAGATATCGAGGCGGGTGACTTCGAATCCCCGAAGGGTCGCTTCGGCATCACTTACCGCGAACTCATCCGCTGTGAAGATACCGGCTGCCCCTTCGATCTCGAGCACGTGATTCTAAAACCTGGGAAGAAAAACTTCCCCTTCCACACGCACGGGTCTCTATGGGAATTGTACTACGCCGTGTCCGGCACGGCCACCATGCGAACGGACGAGGAGACCGTCGACTTCCAGGCGGGAGACAGTTACCTTTGCCGACCGGGGCTCGCCCATCAGATCATCAACGATTCCGATGCGGACTTCGCTTACCTGGTGATTTCCAACGACCCACCCCAGGATTCCTGTTACTACCCCGACAGTGGCAAGTTGGCGCCGGATTCAAAGAAGCTGTGGGGACCGATGCCCGAAGGCTGGAGATTCTGGCAGCCTCTCGAAGGTGTGGAGTATTTCACTGGAGAGGAGTAGACGGCGTCGAAAACAAAATAGAGGTGAATTGACTCAGGCCATCCGGCCTTTCGCTCAACCCCTTCGGGGTTCGCAGCCCGCGAGAACGTTGTGCGCCATGCCAGCCTGAGCCCCTAAGAAACCCCACTCGAACGAGATCTCTCAATATTGAGGCTCTGTAGTGTTTTGTTCTGACCAAAGACGCGATCGCTTGACGTTAGGTTTGAGTTTTTTGGCAGTCTTGATTTTTGGCATGGGGTCCGTGTGCTATTCTTTGGATTTCAATACAGTGATGATGGAGTCCACTTTCAAGATAGAGGGAGGAAACTCCGTTGGCACTGCCTTTGTACTGGGTCGTCCAAGCAACAGATTTCCCGGAACCGCCTATTATGTCTTGATTACTGCTGCGCATGTCATGCAAGGCATTTCAGAGAACACCGCCAATCTTCATGTGAGAGAGAAGCACGGCCCTAATTCATTCTCAAGAAAAGTAATTCTCCTCACAATTCGGAAAGATGGGAAGCCTCTTTGGACTCAGCATCCTGATCCCGAAATTGATATTGCCGCGATGTATTTGATACTTCCCCCTGAAACTGAGGTGCCGCTCCTTACTACAAACCGTTTAGCCAACAATAGGGACTTGGTGCATCTTGACATTCATCCTGGTGATGAGCTGTTTTGTCTAGGATATCCATTTGGAGCAGAAGCGAGCGCGGCTGGCTTCCCTATTCTTCGTAGTGGGAAAATCGCCTCATATCCACTGGTACCTGCTGACAGCGTCAAGACGTTCTTGTTTGACTTTGAAGTGTTTCAGGGCAACAGTGGTGGTCCCGTATATCTCTATGAAATTGGTCGTGCTATGAGAGATACCATTAAAGCAACCGAAGCTCAACAATATGTAATTGGCATGGTTACTCAGGAGAAGTCCCTGACATACGGAGCTAGGGGCCCATTTTCCAAACTGGAGCAGAAGTACCCGCTTGGTTTGGCAGTGGTAATTCACGCGCACTTCATAAAGGAAGTTGTAAATCTTTTACCTGACCTCGATAAGGTTGACTCAGGGGAGTAGATCATCCCCGATTCCACCCCGGCAGGCACAGCGCACAACACGGCATTCGCCACTTCGCCCAACCCGCTCGGCAGGTTCGTGGGTGCCGAGAACGTTAGCAGAAATGGAATTGAATCATGACCTTCGAAGGTTTCGACCTGCCCATCCAGGATCCGTGCTTCTTCTGTGATGCAGTCCGCAACGGGCAGGCTCAGGACTTCGTCTACGAAACTGACACTATCTTGGCCCGAGTAAATGGCCGCCAATTCCTGGATGGACAGTGCGTCATTATTCCAAGGAGACATGCGCCCACAGTGTTCGACCTCACTGAGGCTGAGCTTGTTGAGATAGCAGGTGTTAGCCAGCGCATCGGCAGAGCCATCTCCATGGCCGTCGACGCCGAGGGTTTGCTGGTTTACCAGAACAATGGCATCGCCAGCTACCAGGAAGTGCCGCACTATCATTTACATCTCGTGCCGCAATGGAAAACAGATAATCCGATTGGAAAGTTTCCTCCTCAGATCGCTCGGGCGGAAAATCTGAAATTCGAGAAAGTGAAACCGAAGGTCCTGACGATGGAGGAGCTTCGCGATATGACATCCCGAATCCGAGCGCACCTGGACTTCCCTTAAATCAGAGGTAAACCGGGTCCACTTCTGCTAACACGCCCGTTCGCGGCTCGGTGCATTCGCGCCTTCTGCCGAATCCTGCTCGGTAGGTTCGTGGGCGCCAGGAACGTTAGCCGAAACCAAACCATCACATTCAACACCATCGGAACTCATCAATGCCAAGTAACATCGCATTTGTTTTGCTGGATCTGGACGGTGTAATCCTCGACAACGACCAATGGCTGCCAGAGTGGGAACGTCTCGCTGAGTCCGCTTTCGTGGAGATACTTGGCGGGGAAGTCTCCTCGTGGATCCGACACCAAGAGGAAACTTGGCAGCGTGTCAGGGTGAGAGGGTTTCAGGACTACAATGATGAGGGTGGGCTACGAGGCTTGAATCTCGCTCGAACCTGGGACCGTCTACATGCTGATTGGATAGTGGAAACCTGTGCTGCTGTTGGAGTGGCTGCACCCAAGACTCGAGAGGGGCAGGTAGATGCTGCAGAGAGAGTCCTAACGCACTTCTATCTGAACACGAGAGGTGTGTTCCCTGGCGTGGTGGAGGCGGTTTCAGAATTAGGAAACAGCTTCGATATCCACATGGCATCTGGAAACCCTTCTTGGATCGTGCAGACAGTGTTGGATCGTCTTGGCCTGCAGGATATCGTCGGCAAACCATTCGGTTCGGATCTTCTAGGAGTTCGGAAGGAAAGTCAGAGTTTCTATCCGAAGATTTTCGGAGAAATTGGTGCTAATCCGAAGGACGTTTTTGTCGTGGACGACGAGGATGATGCACTTGCCGCAGCGGAGAGGGCTGGGGCTAAGACCGTAAAAGTAGGAAAGGCCAGTAACCGTAGCTACGGCTTCATCGTCGAAAGCCTTTCGGAACTGCCTCAACTCATCTCCTGAGGCCATTCAGAAGCAAGACTTCGCCCAACACGACCAGCTGCGGCTCAGGCCGGCAGAAAACCCGCGTAGAATTCCTATGTCAGCCAAAATCGGGAAATTTGGTCGATCTCGGCGTAACCCATATCTAGAGTCAGATTTCAGGAGAACTACCAGGAAATCCTCAGGAAGCGACATATAGGAATGAACTTAGGGAAAATTGAGTGGAGCTGAACATACATAAACCCAGTTCGCTGAGAATACGGCCATGACTCAGGAACAATCAAATACCGGCGACTGTATTTTCTGCCAAGTCTTGGCGGGAACAGCCAAGTCATGGAAGGTTTACGAAACTGACTTGGCCTATGCCTTCCTCGATATCCACCCAGTTAATGAGTACCATACGCTGGTAATCTCCAAACGTCACTACACCAACATATTCGACGTGCCTGACTACGAACTGACCCATGTCATCTCAGCCTTGAAGCATGTTGTGAACCTATACCACGAGAAACTCGGCATCGAGAACGTACAGATCGTCAACAGCTCTGGCCCCGAGGCACAACAGGACGTGTTCCACCTTCATTTCCACATCGTTCCTAGACACAAGGGTGACGGGCAAGATGTCAAATGGTCACCTCATCCGGAGATTCAGGAACGTTTCGATGAGTTGCTCGCACGGTTGCAGTGAAATAGCGAGCACAACCGGCATGCCAGCCCTTCGGGACGGCAGGGTTCGCAAAAGCCCGAGAACGTTATACGGCATGGCTGAGTTGCGTTGAGACTATCAGCAGCGTACGCCGCCATTCAAAGGAAGCCCAATGAGCGAGAACATTAACGAGTACAACCGGAGACAGTGGGATGCGCTCGCCGAAGCCGGGGTTGTCTGTTCACGTCCTGTTCTCGACTTGACGGCAGATCGTGCTGCCGAGATCGCCGACAACCATGGAGGAATCTTGGGCGATCTGTCTGGGTGCAGGGTGCTCTGCTTGGCGAACGGTGGAGGAAAACAGTCTGCAGCCTTCGCCTTCCTTGGCTCGCAAGTTACCGTTTTTGACCATTCGCCAAAGCAGTTAGCAGCCGATCGTCTTGCGGCTGACCACTATGGCTTCGAAATACGAACAGTCGAGGGCGATATACGCGACCTGACCGATTTTGCAGACGAGGAGTTCGATCTCGTCTCGCAGGGGTATTCGATCAACTACGTTCGCGATATCGATCCTGTCTTCGACGGTGTTGCCCGGGTTCTCCGACCTGGTGGGAAGTATGTGCTTTCAACGCATAATCCGTTTGTGCACGGGTCGTGGATCGATGGTTGTTGGGGCAGCTCTTGGCCAAAGGAAGATCTCTGGAAGGGCATTGGGTACCCGATTCGGCTTCCCTATGTCGAGGGAGCGGAGATTTCTACGTTGGATCCTCATTGGAACTTCCACGACGCTGACGGTAATCAAAAACGCATTCCAGCCCCCCAGGAATACCGTCATCTTCTGAGTACAATTGTCAACGGACTCATTGACCGGGGGCTGATGCTCCTCCGAATACATGAAGATGGTGAGAGCGAGAGAGATCCCGAGGCCGAACCCGGATCATGGGAGCACTACCAATATTTCGCACCTCCTTGGATGACATTCTGGTCAGAGAAAGAGAGTCGTGAGGATTAACCAGGTCGTATAACACGCCCGTGCGCGGCTCGGTGCATTCGCACCTTCGCCCAACTGCCTGCGGCAGTTCGCGCACGGCAAATCGTTTACAAGCCATGGCAGTCTCTGGTTCTTATATGCGCACACACGCAACACCGCGTGATGAGCGGATTCCACTATGGGATGAAATATGAGTCAAGAGTCGGCTGATCACTTCAATTCTGTCGCAAGTGATTACGACAAGTACAGGACCACAGATTTGGAGCCAATCAATTGGCTCGTGAAGGCCCTTCCACGGCGTGTGCATTCCGTGTGCGATCTTGGATGTGGTACTGCCCGGTACGGCTTTGCTTTGGCAGCGAGACTAAAGGAGTCAGGTTATCCTGTGCAAAGGCTAGTAGGGGTAGACACAAGCCAAGAGATGCTGAGGGAGGCGGCAGCACAATCGAGCGACTACGAATTTGAGTGTGACTGGATGGGAGCTACTTCTGGGCAGACTGGAATAGATTCGCACAGCATATCACTTTCGATCTCCTTCAATTCGATCCACTATCTTCCGTTGGTTGAGACGTTTTCGGAAGTCTATCGCATCTGCGAAACCGGTGGGCACTTCGGTGTCTACACAAGGCTAAGAGAACAAGAGGAAGAGCATGTCTGGGGGCGATGGTTTCCAGGATACATCGATTACAGCCTCGTACCACCTAGGGCAACTATGAACAATGCCTCCGACCTCGATCCTCGATTCATCTTGGAGGGTACCTACGAATTTCGGTTTCCTCGGGAGGCTACATTCTCTTGGATCTGTGAACAGACCCGCAACAAGTTTTACTCCACGTTCGACCGCTATTCGCAAGAAGACTTCGACCGAGCCTACGTCGAGTTTATAGACAATCTGAAGACAAATTACACAGATATAGATCGGATAAGATACTGGTCGAGTTATTCGATCTGGCTGTATCGGACCGCTGGCGCTAAGGGTGACCGTGACCAATAAAGATTGCCACGGCTTGCAACACGCCCGTGGGCGGCTCGGTGCAGCCGCACCTTCGCTCAACTGCCTGCGGCAGGTTCGCAGCCGGCGAGAAGGTTAGCGGGCATGAGCGGTTAAGGAAATCGAAAATGTCAAATGTCATTAATAACCCTGAATGTGGGCTGTGTGACTCCGCATTGGCTCCGGTAGTTTCCCAAAGTTCGCATTGGATCCTTGTCGTCAACACAAATCAAAATCTTTTGGGCAAGTGTTTCTTGGTATTGCGCCGTCACATCGAAGTTGTCAGCGAATTCTCAGCGGATGAGTGGGCGGAATTACAACATCAACTGCGTATTGCAACTCGAGCACTGAATGAAGCATTTAATCCCGATCACTTTAATTACGCTTTTCTTCAGAATCAGGATCGGCATGTTCACTTGCATCTGATCCCCCGCTATAGTCAGGTCCGGACCTTCGCAGGATGCCAATTCGATGACCCAGACTATCCTGCTCATTATGCAGTTCCGGGAGCCACAAAGTCTGTATCTGAAGATTTGCTAGGAAGAATCGCGAAAGAATTCGGTTCTCATATTCGAACCGATCTGAATTGAAGAGGTTGCGAAGTTAGAGCCTTTTTTGACAACCCTTTAATCGCAAGCTCGCAGAAAGAAGAGTATTTCAGTATGTGCTTGGAGCAGATGGTCGCTGTGAACGGAGTGAATCTTTGGAGTACGGTGCAGGGAGGGGGCCTTCCGATCGTACTGTGTCACGGCGGACCTGGCGCTTACGATTGTCTAGAACCCGTAGCGGAAATGATTGACGATCTCTGCCAGGTGATTCGTTATGACCAGCGCGGAGGCGGACGATCAAGTGAATCAGGACCCTATAATGTTTCTACCTTCGTTGAGGATCTTGATAGCCTCAGAAAACACTATGCACATGAACGCTGGATCGTTGCCGGTCACTCTTGGGGAGCAGGTCTTGCCCTCGCCCATGCGGTCCGGTTCCCGGCTCACACAACTGCCGTCATTCATATTTCCGGAACGGGGATTGATCCCAAATGGC
This sequence comes from Candidatus Latescibacterota bacterium, assembly GCA_965248435.1. Classification (GTDB taxonomy): domain Bacteria; phylum Latescibacterota; class UBA2968; order UBA2968; genus CBDFJH01. Next base: position 983,587 of record OZ252100.1, on the reverse strand, counting down.
ATGAAGAGTACCGGAAGAATCGGCTGGCTGTTCTGTCTGAGGCCGAAAGAAACGAATACACTCGCCTTCGATCTGAGAGGGAGGAAGTCGAAGGGGTCGAGCTCGAACGAATGGAGAAACGGCTCACGGAACTAAGCAGAAGGGCCGATGTATGCAGCCCGGATCATATTGGAATGCTACCCCAATATGATCTCCATCCTACAAGCAACGATGTAAACCGAGAAGTCGGCTCTGATTGGAGTGCCTACCAGAATGATCCGGCATTCCACAAAGCCGTTCACCGGTTGCGGATGCCAATCCTATTTGTCCATGGAGCAGCAGACTCTCGCCCCGCCCACTTCATAGAGAAGCTGTCATCTCTGGTCCAGAACGGCTGCTATCGTGCGATCGAAGAAAGCGGGCATTATCCATGGGTGGAAAGACCAGAAGACCTCAAGAAGATCCTGCGTGAGTTTCTGGTGGAGCATTCCTGATTCCCTGTGGACCTGGCTCGCCTTCCTGGCAAGCCAGGCTAGGGCCGCACGGGCACATAACATGGCGTGTTGCGGCTCCGCTGTAACCTGCCTGTGGCAGGTTCGTGGGTGCCGAGAACGTTATAGGAAGTGCCGGCCTTTCCTGATAACAGAGTAGACAATCAGGACCTCTAGTTCGATGATCAACGCGGTTATCATCAATCACAACAGTTCCGCTTTCACCGAGCTGGCGGCCAGATCCTACTTCGCTATGCACAGTGCGCGTAGTGATCTGAAGTTCGTCATCATGGACAATTCGTCCACAGAGCGAACGGAGGATCTAAAGGATTACGCCGAAAGCGTCGGAATTGAGTTCAGACAAAGCGGCTGGGAGGCCGAGGGGAGACAGGCCAACTCGCACGGTGAGGTTCTTCGACAGTTCGTGATGGATGACCCCGATTGTGATTACTACCTCCTTGTCGACTCCGATATTTGCTTTGTGATGTCGGATACGATCGACCAAATGATTCTGGCGATCGAAGACCGGGAGGAAGCGTGGGCGATTCAAGCCAATGAAGATCCAGATAGCTTGAGTCTATTTCATGGCGATAGGAATGTTTTTACTCAGGACCTTTCGCAATACCGGTCCAAAGAGCGTGCCCAGAAGAATAAGTTGTACCTTCATCACCTAAGAAACCTGTTTGCTCCAACTCCAGAGAACACTGGAGAGCCTTTGGCTACAATGGTGGGCACGAACCATCCACGGTGTTTGCCGTGTTGCACTTTGGTCAAGAACTCGAAGGTTTTTCGTCGTGTAGCTGATCGTATAGGTTTTAGCTGCGCCTGGATGTATGAAGACACCTTGGAGGGCGCGGGCTACTATGACACCATGGGTCTGATGACAGCTGTGATGACTACCCACGAGATGGTCTATCTGACCTCCAGCCGGGGTGTGCTTCATTTTGGCGGGGCATCGTATGGCCCAAATCTCGCTAAAGGCATTCGAAAGGAGCAATGCCTTTACCTGCTGGATTTATTCCGCCGAAACAGTCTCCCCGATTTCACCAATCGGGACTGGATGATTCCAGAATACAGGGCCATGTTTGAGAAGTAAGAAATGGATATTTCGTCTGAGGTGTTCCGTAGAGTCCACGACAAGCTCTTAAACTCAAACTGCTGGCACTGCAACATAACACGACCGGCTGCGGCTCGTGGCATCCGCCGTAGAGCCTAGAACGTTGTGCGGTATTGGCAGGTCCCCAACTCCCAGAATTCTCAGAAACGCTATTGCGAACAAAATCAGAACTAGGAAAGAGCCAAAGTAATGTCTACCAAGGCGGGTACCACCCAGTCCTATAATCAGATTGCGGAACGCTTTCTTGAGAGAAATAAGGATCGGAGCAAGATTGAGGGCAATCTCGATCAGTTCGCTCAGCACTGTGAGGCAAACGATCTGATCTTGGATATCGGATGTGGTCCCGGATTTGATGGAGATCTTCTGCTGGCGAAAGGATTTCGAGTGATAGGCCTCGACCTTTCCAGCCAGATGATTAAGATCGGAAGACGCATGTTTCCTTACCCTTTTGTACAAGCAGACATGGAAACCCTGCCTTTTCTGCAGAAGATAGATGGGTTATGGGTCAACGCTTCTCTTCTTCACATTGAAAGGGAGGCCATACCTTGGACGCTAAGAGAATTTTGCCGAGTCCTTAAGCCAGGAGGTAATCTCTTCATCAGCGTGAAGAAAGGTGTTGGCGAGAGGTGGGAACCAGGCGATGAGAACGCTCCACGTTGGTTTACCTACTGGCGTGTGGAACAGTTGAGTGCTGCAGTATGTGGTGAAGGTTTTCACATTCTCGACATATGGTCGAATGAAAAGTGGGTCAGATGTTGTGCAAGGAAGAGTCTCTGATTGAGCTTCATATGGCAGAGCAATAGTAGATGAGGACTGTTCATAGTGCATTCCATTTCGCTCAAAGATGCCCTTAGCCTCGCAAACCAAGCGCTAAGCCAGTATGATTTGAAAGATCCAACGCCAGAGTTTATAAGACATAATGAGAACATGACTTTTAGAGTCCGGGAAGGGACTCAAGGCCGTTCTCTGCTACTGCGAATCCATTCTCCAGCGACCACGAACTTTGACAAGAAAAGATACACTGAGGGGATGATTAGCTCTGAATTGATGTGGCTAGACGCTATAGCACGAGATACAGACATCACAGTTCAGAAACCAATCCGTTCAAACGAAGGCAAGCTTGTCTCTTTTCTTGCTCACTCAGAACAAGAGGAGGTTCCCTGCTCAATTTTGGAATGGATAGACGGGGAAACGCTGTTTCAGGAAGCGAATAATGTCTGCAATCTTGCAGAATCGTTCGGTCGGATGCTGGCAAAACTCCACGATCATTCGAACAGGTGGGCTCACCCCAGCGACTTCGTCAGACCTGCATACGAAACGGACTATATTCGAAGAAGACTGGAATTGCTTAGACCGGGTTTGCAGCTTGGACTCTTTAGTGACGAAGAGTATCGAGTATTGTCTGAAACGGCGAAGGAGGTCAAATCAGTTTTGGACTCAATTGGGGCAAGTCACGAAAGCTGGGGGTTGATCCACTCGGACCTCCAGGGTGGAAATGTGCTTGTACACGAAGACGATGTCCGTCCCATTGACTTTTCCCTGTGTGGATTTGGGCATCTATTGTTCGACTTCGGCGTTAGCGTTCCTTGCCTAAAGACAGAAATGAGGAAGCCTTTCCTAGATGGTTACGCTCGCCTGCGGACCCTACCTCGGGAGGTCATTCAGTGGGTAGAGGCATTTGCCATAGTAGCCATCCTCTCCGGCTATTCGTTCCACATCCCAAATCCAGAAACCCACGATGCCATGAAGAAACGTATCCCTATATTCGCAAGAGACTACTGCCGTAAGTTTCTAGATAGGAAGTCGTTTCTCTTCGAGATATGAGGTCTCGATCGTACGGCAGCGTGAAACACGAGCACCCACGGCTCCGGCCATCCGGCCCCTCGCCCGACCTGCTGCGCGGGATCGTGGGTGCCGAGAACGTTGGCGGACAGCCACAGAATGTTGGTAAAGGATTCTCCTGGTGTTCGATACAGTTCATCTCTCTGAGCACAGACGCGTTCTTGACAGTCTACTGCGACACTTCCGGGACATAGACGGAATCATCGGCATCTTCGCCAGCGGAAGTCAGGCTACCGGGGAGATGGACGAGCAATCCGACCTTGACTTGGGGGTCGTTCTTGATTCCCAGAAGATCCGAGATGCGGTCTGGTCTGAAAGGTGGAATTGGGCTACCGAACCGTGGTTCCACCGATTTGATGCAGATCACATCAAGGAGTATTTCGTAATCTATCTCTTCGAGCCTTGTGTCAAGGTAGACATCAATTTGTACGTACGAGAGGACTTGCCCGGTTTGGAAGGCGCGCCTTTTCACCTTATCTGGACGAAGTCAGACGGGCTTGAGGAATGGTGTCAGGGTTCGAATGATGAAGCCAGGGCACGCGGCGAGAGCAGACCGACTCGCTGTGAAGAACTGTTGATTCATGAAGACGAACGTCTCTGGGCGTGGCTTGTGTATGTTGCATTACACACCAAACGTGGTGAATACTACTCCGCAGCTTGGTCGTTTGCCGATCTACGAGACATCGTGGAGAAATGGCATGCCTGTCTACAGGGAGAACACGGATTCACGCCCAGGCAGCTCGAGCAGCGAATGCCATCGGACCTGGCTGGCCGATTTGCGAGCCTATTCCCCCAGCCAACACGTGACTCCCTCAAGAAGGCTTACGCTAACCTAGTGGAGCTACATGAGGAGCAACGCAGGGAAATCAGTTCACGATTTGGATTGACCTGGAAGATAAGCGAGGATGGTGTAAGTAGAGTCAAGAATATCATTAGCGAGATATAGTTTGGCCGTCCGCTAACACGCCCGTGCGCGGCTTCGTAGTCTAGATTTGAGAGATGACTGAAAAAACACGCCAGTTGATTGAGGTTGGTAAGGAATACGTCAAGTTGAATACCGTCCCCGGTACTGTTTGCGTCTATGCCGGAGGATCTGTTGGTAGGGGGACGGCAGACGAGTACAGCGATCTGGATCTGATGGTCTATGTCGAACACAGGGGGAAAAGCAATGAGAACATTGATTTCGAGGGAGAATTGATCCAGCGTCATATCCACCAATTCCCTTCGCTCCAAAAAGTAGCTTCTGATCCCTGGCAGTTCCGATTCCTAAAGGATGCCCGAGCTATAAACGATCCGGACCGACGATTTGCTACTCTTAAGAGTGAGGCCATGCAGATTTTTCAATCAGAAGAGGGTAAGGATAAACTGTATCAAGGGGCAAAGGTAGTGGTTGAATCGAGAAAAGCGTGGGCGGATAGCTGTGTTGCAAAACAAACCTATCATACAGGAGCAATGGCAGCAATGGCGGCCTGGGCCGATGCTGCGTTTATGTATGGCTACTTCGAATGCGGGAGTACGGAAACGGGCAAACCGATCTCGAATTTAAGGCATCTGCCAGGCATCTACACTGCGATAACTCGCAATTGGCCCTTAGACATCAGCGACAAGGAGCAGGAAATTTGTTTGAGAATGAGTAGCTTGAATGAATATCGCCGTCATTTGAGAGAATGCAGCGGATATAAAGATGCATTTTCTGTGGCCAGCGAACATGCTGCTCTGTTGTCGCGAAAGGTGGACCGTGAGATTCAAAGACAAGACTTTGTGTCAGTGCACGAATTGATTTACGCAGACGCATATGATGTGATCTTGGGTGTCTATAAAGCGTCCCTTGAGAATCACCTCAACTCGCTCCCTCTTGAACTGAAACAGGGGTTAGAGCAACTAGGGTTTACAGAACTGAGCGAACGACAGATCCAGAATCTATGCCATTCAGCAGATGAAATTGTCAAAGCAATGCCGTTTGCATAGCTGTCAGACAAGGTTCGTGGGTGCCGAGACCGTTATGCGGCATTGAGATGAGACCCAGAAGCCGGTCATAGCGGGCAAGACCGGCGCGGATTCCGAAGCAGTTCCGAAGGAGTGTGTGAGTGGCTCACAGATTTGTGGACGATTTCGATGTAATCCTCTTCGACCAGGGTAAGACCTTCATATTTGAGAATGATCGATTTGGGCCAGACGAAGATTACCTGTCAGTCTACCAGTCTCTTGGGGGCAACAGGCTATCTTCCGGTGAGCTCCATCGAATCGTCCAAACGATTTGCCACTACATGCTTGAAAGCTCCCGGTCGCGAGAGGCAAACTTCCCGTCAATTGAGGAGGCTGTACGGGCTATCCCGCACGGCATCAAGATTCATGAGACTGAGTTGCCATTACTGGATGATCTCGTGGCGATTCAGGAGACCGGGACAATCTCAGAACCCCATCGGCGAGTCATGCACTCACTGGCTCAAACGCACAGGCTCGGGGTTGTATCCAATATCTGGGCAAGTCCCCCGCGATTTGAACAGAATCTTGAGGATGCAGGCATTCTCGAATGTTTCGAGATCGTGGTTTGGTCGTCGAACTATGGCTGTCTCAAACCTAGCCCCCGCCTGTTCCAAGTTGCGCTCGACCATTTCGAAGTCGAACCAAAACAAATAGTCTACGTCGGCGATCATCCTCGGCGTGATGTTGAAGGCAGTAAGTCGCTTGGTATGAGCGCAATCTGGGTGGACAATCCGGAGCGGAAGAGACCGATGGGTCGAGTTCACCCTGACCTCATCGTCAATGACATCTGTGAGCTGCTGATAGCATAGCAAGGGTGACCTGGGCATCGAAAGACTCCCCAGCTCTCAGTCTGAGGAACAACAGCACGCCCACTAACACGCCCGTGCGCGGCTCAGGTCCGGCAAAAACCCGGGTAGCATCCCTATATCAGCCAAAATCGGGAAATTTGGTCGATCTCCGCGCAACCCATATCAAGGGTCAGATTTCAGGAGAACTACCAGGAGATCCTCAGGAAGCGACCTATAGGGATGGATTCAGGGAAAATTGAGCGGGGTTAAAGATCTGATCTGACATTTCCGCCAAACCTGGGTTCGCCAGGCTCGTGGGTGCCGAGAACGTTACCTGCCATGCGCCTGAAACAGGTTGCGGCCCCTCTTAGGTGAGATTGAAGATATGGAACGGAACACGTACGACGAGTTCGCCGAAGAATACGAGGCGATGATCTCGTATCGAAACGAGGAACATCTGTCGAACCTAGACGAAGTGTTCTTCGACTTGATAGGTGACGTTGAGGGGCTACGCGTGTTGGACGCTGGATGCGGAGAGGGATTCGTTGCGCGGGTGCTCGAGAAGAAGGGGGCGACTGTCACAGCTGTCGATATCTCTCCGAGCTTGGTAGGAAAAGCCAAAAAGAAAGAAGGGTCCGTCGAGTATTTGATCGCTGATCTCAGTGAAGGACTACCACAGTTTGAAAGTCACTTCGACCTGGTCGCAAGTCATTTCGTGCTGAATGACGTGCCTGACTACAAGGGATTCATCAACACTCTGGGATCAGTCACGAAGTCAGGAGGTCGCGCCGTCCTATCCTTCAACAATCCCTATTCCGCTGTCTTGAGGGAAAAAGCCGAAACGTACTTCGACTCAGGCAGAGTTGTCATGTATCAAGGGATGTCAACGATAGGCGTAAAGGTGTACCACTACCACCGGACTATGAGCGAGTACTTGAAAGCATTTGCCGATTCTGGTTTCATGTTGCGCACCCTTCTAGAGCCGCCACCAGGTCCAGAAGAATCCGAGCACAGGCGCACTCGCTGGCGTCAAGTCCCATTCCAACTCGCGACCGAGTTCGTGAAGGTCTCATAAGGCCGTTGGGGCAATTGAGGCGCACGGCAGATAACACGCCTGTGCGCGGCTCAGGCCATTCGGCTTACGCCCAACCCGCTGCGGCAGTCGCGTGGGTGCCGAGAACGCCAAGAGGATCACATGCTCGCGATGGATCTCCAAAAGGGACTTGATCCCGAACTCACCGGGGCGAAATCTGCCAATCTTGGCAGAGCTATAGACCTCGGGTTCTCCGTCCCGGCGGGAGCCATCATCACCAGAAAAGTCCTCCGTGTCTTTCTCGAGGAAGCCGGCCTACTGGAAGCGGCGCAAAGTGTGATCGGTACCCCCCACCGCGGCCGTGAGTTGCAGGCTGGCGCCTATAAGGCACTTTGCGAGCAAGTGCTCACCTCACCCATCCCGTCGAACGTGGTCGACGCAGTTAGCCCAGTCGTCGAAACACTACTCGCCGAGGCCCCCTACGGACTGGCCGTTCGCTCGTCTGGTGTGCACGAGGATTCAACTGTGGCGAGCTTCGCTGGTGTGTACGACAGCTTTCTCGGGCTTCGGTGCGAGGAAGACGTTTGGATGGCTATCCGTCGCTGCTGGTGCGGATCCTGGTCGCCCCGGGCTATCGACTACGCCCGCAAGATGGGGGTCATCATTGACATGGATGGGATGGCGGTGTTGCTGCAGACGCTTGTGAATGCCGATAGTGCTGGTGTGCTGTTCTCCGCTGACCCACAGACAGGGAACCCATGGCAGTTTGCCGTCGAGTCGTCATTTGGTCTTGCCCGTGACCTCGTGGCATCGACGGGTACGATGCCAGTCGACCGTTTCACGTTCGAGTGGGATACGGGTGAGATCCTGGAAAGGCATATCGCGCTGAAAAGGACGATTCTGGTACCATCTGTCGATGGCCTAGACAGCGTTGCGGTGCCCGCCGAACGTCGAGCCGAGCCGTCGCTCACCAACGACATAGCGACACGGATCGCGCAGGTAGGTCTTCAGATCGATCGTGCTTTCGAGGCCCGTGTCGATGTCGAATGGGTTGTGGAAGGGGATAACATCCACATCGTGCAGGTGCGGCCGATCACGGCGCTGCCGCCATTCTTCCCGCATCATTTGCCGGCGCACCTAGCGGACCGGACATGGGTCCCCGCTCAGCAGTGGCACTTCCCATTCTCCACGATCAAAGGCAAGGTGATGCCGCCCCTTTACCGGGACACGCTGATCATGGAGAAGTTCAATCGGTACCTGCAAATGGGTCCGGTCGAGATGCCCACGCACCGGACGTCCGGAACCGAAATGGACTTCCACGGGCATCGCTATGTTATCCAGGATGAAGCCTGGCCAAAGGTGCCGGTAGCGCAGCGGGAGCAGTATCTCATCGATTACGAGCCGCGGATGCGAGCTGACTACCTCTACGACATCTACACCAGGTTACCCGCATCTGAACAGAAAGCCGTGCGGCTGGCGACCGAGGGAAATACGTTGGCGCAGGCGATCGACACGATGCTCTGGGCACGCGAGGAGATGTGGGAGATCTACGCAATTACGGGCGGACCTTCGCAAGGGATGTTCGGTACGTGCCTGAATCTGTTGCGCAGTTTCGTGGATCAGCACCAGCCCGACGTCGACGTCAACGACCTGATGCTGGGCCATCACGCAGAGCTGGATCCCTACTTCCCGCAGATGCTGGTAACGGAGGCCGAGGAGATGGCTCAACTTTTGGAACCCGATCGCGAACGATTCGAAGACCTAAGCTCGTCGGAGTGGGTCAATGCCCTTACGGCAGGAGACGCACCATCATCGTTCATCGAAGCTCTCGATGAATACTGCGGACGCTACGGGTTGTTACCACCTAGTGAGTTCCAGACCGACCCTCACGATGAGAGGTGGGAGACGGTTAACTTTCTGAGGCTCATCCGGAACGCTTTGAAGGGCGGTCAACGAATCAAGGAGGCGAACGAGGAGGCCACGCGACGGCGGGAGCACGTCACAGCCGAGGTGTGCAAGAGGCTGGCCGATCGGCCAGAGGCGCTTGAGCGTTTCAAGCGACTCCATGACTGGGCCCTCTTCTGGGGTCCTGCTCTCAACAACCGAGCCTGGACGACTGTAGCGGGACGGCGAATCTCCCAGCTCTTTCGTGAGATGCAAAAGTTCCTGCAGAGGGCTGACCTCGTCGACAGCCTTGAAGACGTGGGCTACTACACTGTGGAGGATCTGAAGGTCGTCGGCGCAACGGGCAACATCGAAGCGGGAAGGCGGTTGTGGCAGCGGCGGCGGTTGGAGTACGAGCGCTGGGACCGCCTTGACGCACCGACGTTTCTGGGAAAGGCACCTCCGCAGAACGGGTCGGAAGTAGAGGCAGAGACTAGCACCGATGTGGACGACACTAATCGGGGCACCGTCATCACCGGGAAGCCCGGCGGTCCAGGTCGAAATCATGGAATCGTACGCCGGATCGAGACACTAAAGGAGGGAGATGACGCCAGTGCGGAGGACGTTGTGGTGATCGTAGAGCCGATCCAGTCGAGGGCCGCCGAGGTGCCGTTCCTGTTTTCGCTGATGTTACGAGTTCGCGGGATTGTTGTTCTGGATCATCCGATGATGTGGATGCACCATGTGGGGCAGATTGCGCGGGAATGCCGGCTGCCGATCGTCAGGGTCGCCCACTCAGATATGAAGCGGCTGGTCGACGGCTGGCGGATCGATGTAGACGGAACGCGGGGCACCGTAACGTTGCTGGATCCTGCGTGACAGTTCCGGCAAGTGAAGCCCATCGTGAGACACAATAAGAAAAACAGACCCCGGCGCGTGCTATCTGCTAACACAGAACGTTACACGCCATGGCGAGGGGGTTCCCAATCCGTCGCGCCTGAAACACAAGGTGGATGGTTTCATGCCCCATAGACAAACGAACATAGGGACTGAGTTGCTGAGCGGTTCGACCTTCAAGATTTGGTCGGTCATGCGACAGGACCTCTGGGAAGAACACGACGATGCAAAAGATCGGGCGGATTTCAAAAGGTACAAAGTGCGCCAGCGTGAAGGAACGGCGATCACTTTCTTGGGTGTGACCGAGGATGGTCGTTACGTAGGCTTCCTGGATGCCGAACTGAGAACCGATTACGTCGAAGGGGCCACAAGCTCTCCAATCTGGTATATCGAGGGGATATATGTTGGGCCAGAAGAGCGCGGATCTGGTGTTGGGTCGCAGCTCGTTCAGACTCTTGAAACTCACGCTCGTGCCCAAGGTTATTCAGAGATTGCCAGCGATTGTGAGCTCACAGATGGAGGGAGTGAAGCGTTTCACAAAGCCGTGGGATTTCAGGAGGCCATTCGTAGCATTCATCTTATCAAGCGTATCGTGCAAGAATCCTGAATCCCGATCTACGCCAGAGGTCCTTGAACACAATGGCAAGCATCTTCCCAATGTTTGAAAGCGATGAGGCGTTCGATGCCTTTTCACACGGTGAGGAGCATTACCGGAAAGGCGTTGCGGGAATCTGCCGAAGTCGAGACATAGACTCGGATAACCTCAGGATGATTCCAGAGGGTCAGTCGGGAATCACGTACTTCGTGGGTGATGGCCTTGTCTTGAAGATGTGTCCGCCGCTTTGGCCCGAAAAGATCGAAGTGGAGAAGGAGATACTGTTGGCGGCGGCTAATGATGCAGAGATCCCAACGCCGCGACTCGTTGCAGATGGTGAAGAGGAGGGATGGAGGTATCTGTTTCTTGAGCGCCTCCCGGGAGAATCTCTCGACAAGTGTTGGAATAGGATACCTGACAGGGAAAAGAAGAAACTGCTGGAAGAAATGGGGAGGATCGTTCGGGCGGTCCACCAGTTGGCTCCTGGAGGACTGTCATCCCTTGTCGAGGATTGGAGTAGATTCGTATCCAGGCAGAGCAAGAGATGTTCTGAGAGGCATCAGACGGCACTGGTAGCTCCCGCCTTGATTCGCCAGATTCCGACGTTTGTGGAAGAATACACGAACCCAACCCCTTCCGACTTGCGAGTTCTGCATACGGAGTTGACTCTGGGCGCCTGGAGGGTCGAGGGAGGCGGAAACCAATGGCGAGTTGTCGGTCTTCTGGATTTTGGCGATGCACTCTACGGGGATTCTCACGCGGAGTTCTTCGCTACGTTTGATCCCGGGTGCCAAGGTGCATTTTACAGAGGCTATGGTATACCGGCAGAAGCTGAGAAAACCCAACTCCTGTGCCGTTTCCTCGCCAATTTCTTACTTCATCGGTATGTCACCCTTGACTGGCTCATCCGTCAAGCCCCTAGACCCCCCAAGGCGGCTTCGCTTGAGGATCTTGCGGTCGAACTGTTGGACTATAATTGACGGACCTCCGGCGCCTAACACGCCCGTGCGCGGCTCAGGCCGCAAGGCCCGAAAATCGCTGTTTCATCGCACGAGATTCCAAACATTATGGTATTGAATCTTGAGTCACTAACCTACAGGCAGGCCGCGCGCGCTCTCCTTGATGAGGGATACACGCAGCTCGCGTCTGGCGACTGGTCGCTCGTCTTCGAGACTCCGCACGCAGACAACGTCGTCAAGATCACTCCATTCGATCCTGCCTATCTCACCTTTGCTAGACTATGCAGAGAGAACCCCCATCGGAATCTGCCGCAAATCCGATCCATAGTAATGCTACAGCGGAATGGCTTTACTGTCGAGACGCCTAAGTACGCCAAACGTGACCGAAAAGAGTACCAGGGATTCCTTGATATGCTGAGGTCTGCCTTAGAGGAGGACGAAGCGACAGACTCCGAAATAGGCCTGCTCTGCCATATTCTTAGAGAAGGTCTGCGACAGGCTGACAGTCTTCCCTACTTCGCCGGCATGGACTGGAATCCGGATAACATCCTATTTGACGGCACAACCCCGAAGTTCGTGGACGCATTCAACATTGGCGGGTCTCAGATCACCGAACGTCTAGAAAAGGGCGATTCTGTCGATCTGGACGAGCAGGCAATCGCTGACTTCCTCACTATTCCCTATCACCGTCCCTTTCTTGAGTCCGATTGATGACTGGACTTGTGGCATCGTTCCCAGACAGACTCCGATTCCTGATGATCCACGCTCCGCGTGCCGGGATCGTTATGCGGCATGCTTCTATGATCTAGATTTCAGCAACAAGGTTAGTAAGTATCTTTCAGTCAAGAGGAGACCTGTGCGTTCTAAGCTCGATACGCCCATCCAAGATTTGGCGGGCGAAGTTGAACGGATAATCCTCAAGTTTATCAAAGATACCGATGTTCCCGGAATCTCAGTTGCAATCCTGAGGAACGGTGAATGTGTCTGGGCAGAGGGGTTTGGAGTCAAGAACACGCATACGGCCGAACCGATGACCCCCGAGACCGTCTTTTGCGCCTGTTCGCTGAGCAAGCCTGCAGCGGCGTATGCTGCACTCACTCTATGCGAGGCTGGTCAGTTGAATCTTGAAACGCCTCTCGACGAGTATCTTCCGAGCCCATTCCTCCCTGATGATCCTTTACTCTCTCAGATCACGCTACCTACGGTGCTGTCCCATTCATCTGGTCTTCCGCACGGACGGCCACCCTGGAGCGTTGGATTTAGACCTGGGTCTAAGTTCTCTTACTCATCCGTAGGTTACGACTACATGCAAAGAGTTGTGGAGCACATAACGGGCATGGGATTTGCAGATTTTATGAGGGAGCGATTTCTGGATCCTTTGAGAATGACCTCCAGCAGTTTCCTGTGGAGAGACACCTACAATCTCACGGCCTCAAAAGGCCACGATGAGAAGGGGAAACCACTGGAGGATTATAAGCCTGACAGAAGCCTAGCTTCCAACACACTATTCACCACTCCTTCGGAATATGCCCGTTTCCTCGCGGAGATGATTCACCCGTCTGAGCGAGATAACTCTGGCTTAGGCAAGGGCTATGTAGAGATGATGGTCCAGCCCCATGTGAGGATTAACAAAACCATTTCCTGGGGATTGGGGTGGGGTATTCAGCACGGCTGTAGCGGTGAGTCATTTTGGCAATGGGGATGGTTTCAAGGCTTTAGGAATTTCGCTGTAGCATCCAGGGAGAACGGATCTGGAGTTGTGGTAATGACTAACGGACAGAACGGGTCTGAGATTTGGGATGCAGTCGTCAAGGCAGCAATCGGAGGTGATCATCCGGTAATGCCTTGGAGAGGCAAGAATAGTCGGCAGCGGGAGGTCTGATTCAGAGTAAGAAGGAAGACCCAACAAGCTCCTTCCTGATAATAGAAACGGCACGGCGGGAACGTTAGCAGAAATCGCCCCACCCTACCCAGAAAGACGCGAGGACGCGCAGAACCCAAAAAGTAAGTTGAACTCTTTTGCGGAGAATGTATCAGTGGACGCCGACAGTCGCGTAATTGTGGTAAGTGGACCAGCTGGTGCAGGAAAGACCACTCTCGTCGAGAAAATTCATCAGCGACTAAGGGACTCTACGCTTCTATGCTTTGATACCTACGATTCGGCTCAAAAATGGTTCTCGGCATATGACGACGGCGAACCCGAGGAGAAGAGTTTCCTGCGCTGGCTCGGGGATGGTGGGGATCCAAACCAGCGTCTCACTTGTCCACGACTGGCCGAAGACCTTCGAGCACTGAAAGAGGGCAAGCCGGTTCAACCACCAGATCACGGAGGAAGAAGTGTCAAGCCAGCACCATTCATTCTCTTAGAGGAGCCTTGGGGATGCGACCGAGATGAAGTTCGCTCTTTGATTGACTACGTTGTGCATATTGACATTCCCTTAGATGTCGCCCTTGCCCGAATGGTATTGAGAGATGCCTCGAATGGCGCGGATGCTATTGCCAGTCTACGTAGATATTTGGAAGTTGGACTTCACTATTTCTATTCTCGGCAGCAACTGGTAAGTGCAAATGCAGACTTGGTGGTGGACGGCCTGCGACCACCAGAGGAGCTTGCAGAGGAAGCTGCTTCAGCGATCAGTCAGCATTTTGCACAGCGAAAGCAGAAGTAAGAACCATTGTAATCGTGCGCGTTTCATTCGCGCCCTGATCTTTTGGGCCGAGAGAGGCGGGCAGGTGCAGCCGGCGGCTAACACGGCTTGGTGCATTCGCAGCCCGCGAGAACGTTAGCCGCAAGTGCAGCTTTGATCACAAGGCTCCCGAGAACATCCCACGCCGCCTGGAGAACCTAAGTGAACGAGTTTAGCACGCGGGTGAACGCGCAAGACGGGGCAGAAATGATTCTTGTCCCCGATGGCAGGTTCATCATGGGGTCTGAGCGTCACGCCGTGGAAAACCTCTGGGCCAAGTACGACTGGGACAAGCGTTGGTTCGACGCACAGGTTGGCACCGATCGTTGGGTCGGTGAGCTCGACCTTCACGCGGTGGAGGTCAGTGGGTTCTGGATGTACGTCGAGCCCGTCACCATCGGTCGATACTACCGCTTCATGCAAGAGACGGATCGAGAGCCACCAGTCGATCCCACGGTGCATGGACCCTGGAACAGCGCCTGGAGTGCCGGTGTCCCGATCGCTGGAAGCGAAGAGCTCCCGGTCAGTTCGGCCAACTGGCACGACGCATCTGCTTACTGCGAGTGGGCCGGCGGGCGCCTACCGACCGAGGCAGAGTGGGAGTACGCCGCCCGAGGGCCAGAAGGACTGGTTTTCCCCTGGGGTAACGAGTGGCGTCCGAGAACTTGCCGCTGCGCTGACGAACTCGCAGGCCGGCACTTCACGGACAACGACGATTGGCGGGAATGGCTCAATGGAGGAGGCAGCAGGAACCCGGATGGCTCGTTCCCCCAGTCCTGTTGGCTCGGAGAGCATGTGGCGCAGCTTGAGGGTCCGACGCCAACAAGTGAATATCCACAGGACGAGAGCTGGTGCGGTGTCGTCGGCATGGCTGGCCAAGTCCGCGAGTGGTGCCGCGAATGGCATGACCCCAATTACTACACGCGCAGCCCGAGCCGGGATCCGCAAGGACCGGAGACACCAACTGCCCACTTTGTTCGCGTCATGCGAGGCGGTGCCTGGTTGAGCCCCGCGTATACGAGCCGAGGGGCACAGCGTCTCTTCTACCCTCCCGACAGCCGTGACACCAATGACCATGGCTTCCGCTGCATCGTGTCGATTGCGTAGCCCCCGTGGAGGTGACACGCCTCAAAGCTGCACCAGCGCTTAACACGGCACCCTCGGCTTGGGCCCATTCGGGCCTCCGCCTAACCTGCCTCCGCCAGGTTCGTGGGTGCCGGGAACGTTATAGGAAATTGCGGACCAGGGAAATCGCATGAAACAGACCCCGAAGTGGAAACGCTTTGAACAGCTTGTTTCCCAAATACAAAAGACCCTATCACCTGACTGTGAGATCACAACCGACCAAAAGATTCTTGGAAAGAAATCTGGCCGCATGCGTCAGGTAGACATATGTATCAAAAAGAAAGTTGGCCAATTTGAACTTTTGGTCGCGATGGAATGTAAGGATCTCAAAAGGCCTGTAAATGTAAAGGCTGTCGAATCGTTCATGGGATTGGCTGAAGACATACAGGCAAACCAGGCGGTGCTGGTTTCTTCTTCAGGCTTTTCTGCCGCCGCCAAGAAGCGGGGGGCAGATGCTGGATTGACACTCTACAGAACTGTTGACGCTGAAAAGCACGATTGGCAGACATACGTTGCATTGCCAACTATCTGCGAATTCGTCAACGTGCGTTACTCGGTAACATTCAAGTTAATCGGTGCAGGTGGAGTTGCTGGAGGTGACTGGCCTTCAATGGTTCTATACGACAAGCACGGCGGATCCCTCGGATCTATCCACGAGAATGTCTCACGCGCATGGAACAATGGTGATCTGCCTATCGATGTAGGTGAACACAACGACATACCCTTGTTCGCACATACGGTCTGCACGAGGTCTGGTAACATGCAGTCCGAGGTCAATCTCTCGGTGAACCTCCTAGTTGAGCTGACCTACTACAAGGGAGAAGTGCCTCTCGTTGAGATCAAAGGTTTCGAAGATCAGATTACTGGAGACATCGTGACTAAGAGCATGACCACAGCCATCTTGGGAACCCACGAGGTGGCAAAGAACTGGCAGGAAATCTCCGCAGAACAGGCTGCCCGTGAAAGACCACTCCTCAGACTTGGGGCCAAGCAGATGCTATAGCAGCCATCGTGCTCCTAGGTTTCTGGGGCCCCATTAAAGATCTCGGTTTTTTGTGAGAAAATCATGAAATCAGTCATTTGGGACTTCAACGGAACCATCTTAAATGATCTAGAATGGGCAGCAAGTTCGATGAACGAATTGTTGCGCAAGAGGAGTCTCCCAACAATAGACAGCGCAAAACATAGACAGATCTTTCGGTTCCCCGTATCTGATTACTATCGTCATTTGGGATTCGATCTGGTCAGAGAAGAACATTGCGACATTTCTGATGAATTTCATAAGGTGTACCAGTCCGGTATTGGGTGTTGTTCACTCAATCCGGGAATCACGGAGGCTTTGGAGTACCTGGGAGAATATGGAATAGATCAGTTCGTGTTGTCGGCTGCTGAGGAAGAGATGCTCGTATCATGGGTGCACATGCTCGGAGTTCAGGGACATTTCAAGGGTGTGTACGGGCTTTCTGATCGATTGGCTACGTCGAAGGAGCAGAGATGTCGCGACCTGATCGAACACTTCGATCTTGATCCATCCGCGACACTTTTCATAGGCGACACTGACCATGATGTTGAGGTAGCGAGCGCCGTGGGCTGCCGCCCACTTGCCGTTCTCCAAGGACACCAAGATAGATTTCGATTTGCCACCGCGGATTGTGAGATTTACGACTCTTTCCACGATCTCGTTAGAGCGCTTCGATTGGAGTGAATTATTGAGTGATCAACTTTGGTATCTGATTGACTCTTCAGGGCACGACGGCTGCTAACACGTCCACTTGCGCTGCGGTGCATACGCGCCTGGGCCTGACGGCAACCCGCCTGCGGCAGGTTCGTGGGTGCCGAGATCGTTATGCGGCACGCGCAGGGGTAGTTGGGAGACCGCATCCTATGAGCACCAGTGAACTTCCCGAATCCGAGTACGATAAAGAATGGGACTTCTACTACGACTACATAATTCGAAACGGCCCATCTGTCGGACAAACCGAGGAGGCTGTTCTCCAAATGCTCGGAGACATTGATGGAGCAAGGGTCTGTGACCTCGCATGCGGCGAGGGCTACCTCGCTCGTGAGTTGGCCAAGCGGGGTGCTGTGGTTACCGGGGTTGATCTGTCGGTCAAGTTGCTCCATCACGCGGAACGACAATCAGTTGGACTTGGGATCAACTACATAAGGGATGACGCCCAGCGCCTAGATAAATTTGATGACCGAACCTTTGATGCGATTGTCTGCTACATGGCTCTAATGGATATTCCAGGCCTTGATGCAACGATTCGCACAGTATGGCGAATCCTAGAAAACAATGGACTGTTCGTTTTCCTGATCCTGCATCCTTGTTTCAGAGCGCCATTCAGTGTAGACAACCCTCATCAAGAATTCGATGAGGAAGGCAATCTCATCGCTCTTCGGGTAACGAGGTATAGCGAGGAAGGAAAGTGGTACTCAGGCGGATCCGGCATGTGCGGAACGTTTGGGAGCCATCATCGGATGATCTCAACCTATCTAAATGCCCTTGCGCACAATGGCTTCCGCGTTGAGGATGTTCATGAGCCTCGGAGGGGAATAGTTCCAGTCCATTTGATTGTAAAATCGAGAAAAACGGACTCATAGAAAATCAGTTGAGAATTACAGATCCCACTTCGGCTAACACGCCCGTGCGCTGGTCGGTGCGTCCGCCCTATCGCACTACACCCTCAGAGAATGCCGATGCAGAGAATATCTCCCAACGTCTGGATGTGGTCCGAGATCCACGGAGAGACAAGAGACGAACCGTATCCTTGGAACAGTTTTGTTATCAATGTTCCTTATGAAGGTGTTGTAGCTCTTGTTGACCCTCTTCCGATAGCTGATGATGACCTTCGCGAGGTGGAGCGAATCGGCCAGCCATCACATATCGTGCTAACTTGTGAGTATCATCTTCGGAACTCAGAGAAATTTCGAGAGCGATGGGGTTGCAAGATACTGGCCAATGAAGCCGAACTTGACCGGTACGAAGTCGAGTTGGGTGGCACCTTTAAGGGTGGGGAAAGCCTGTGGCATATCATTGATCTTATCTTCGTGCCCGATCTCTATTTCCCGGAGACAGCTCTCCTCGTGAAGGAGTCGGGAGGTGTACTCATAGTTGGGGACATACTCTCTGGAGGCAGGATGGATATGGGAATACCCGAAGGGGAGATTGGAATCATTGCCCCCAACTACATTCGTGACCTTGGTGCGGCAAGACAGTCGCTCAGCAGTTTGTTGGATCTGTCATTCAGCACCATTTGCTTCGGACATGGGCATCCTGTACTGGTCTCACCGAAGGAGAAGCTTAGAGCGTATCTAGAGGACGATCGGGTGTGGGACAAGCTTAGGCAGGATCAGATAGGCAAACCCGCGCGTAGAGCGGATTGATGGCGGGACAGGCTTGACCTGGAGGAGCGTATGACTAAGAACTGCAAGTTCTCCGGTGGCTGTAGCTGCGGAGAGGTGCGATACAGACTTGGGAACCCGCCTCTTTTTGTGCACGCATGTCATTGCCTAGACTGTCAGAAGGCTTCCGGTTCCGCCTTCGGGATTACGACCATCGTTCTTGAAAGCGATCTTAGATTCGATCAGGGCAAACTTGTCTCGGAGCGTATTGCGGCGCATCGAACGACGTTCCTCTGCGAATCCTGCGAGGATGTTATCTACAGGACCGCTACTAATCACCCGGCCACTGCTCTATTGAGATCGCGAACGTTGGACGACATGAGGGTTCTTGAGATAAATGCACACATTTGGACCAAAGAAAAGCACGCCTGGCTTGAGCTGCCGGCTCATGTCCCCCAGTTTGAAGAAGGATACGACAGAAACAAGGCATGGCCTCAGGACAGCCTGGAGCGCCTCAGAATTGAACTGAGAAAGCTACCTAAAGCTCCGCAGTAGGGCTGCACCAGCGCTTAACACGAGTACACCCGGCTTCGGCGCATACGCGCCCTAACGATTCTCAGAGCGTAAGGAACTTCCATGCGTATTGCGGCTCTGTCCGACATACATGGGAATCTACCTGCATTCGAGGCGGCACTTGATCACGTCAAGAAGCAGAACGTAGATCAAATCATCATTGTCGGCGACATCGTTCTCGGTGCCCCAGATTCGGCTGCGTGCTGGAAGCTGGCCTGTGAACTCGACTGCCCTATCGTGCAAGGTAATGGAGAAAGCTACATAGCCCGATATGGAACCCCCGATGCAGATCCCATTTGGAGCACGGAGAAGTTTGGTCCCCTGCAATGGGCAGCTCAACAATTTTCAGTGGAGGAGCGCAAGACCCTTGGTGCTCTTCCACTCACATGTCGAATTCCAGAAGTATCAGACTTGCTCTTTTTCCATTCTTCTCCACGCAGCAATCAGGAGCCCCTCAGATCCTATACACCCGAGGATAAACTCAAAGAAATTTTTCTCGGTGTTACGGAACGATACCTCGTACGAGGGCATCAACATAACCCACAGGTACGGCTTTGGGAGGATCACATCATCATTAACTGCGGTTCTGTCGGAATTCCGGTTGACTACAATCCGACTGCTCAGTATCTCCTCCTGGAGCAACACAGTAATGGCTGGCATATCCGTCACCAATCTGTCGACTACGATGTGGATGCTACACTTCGTCGGTTCCGCGAAAGCGGCTACCTCAAAGCGGCCGGTCCTATGGGCCGTCTCGAAATGCGGTCAATAGCCACCGCAACCCCACAGATTCCACCTTTTCAAAGGTATTACAAGGAGTGGTCCGATGAGGCTGATATCACTCTGAGCGAAGCAGTTGATAGATTTCTGAATCTCTTTTGAAAGATGCTCATGTGATTGAATTGACACCATTTGAACGATCAGATTTTGAACGCCTCGTGGGATGGATACCTACAGCTGACTTCCTAATGCAGTGGACGGGACTTGTGTTCACCTTCCCACTTACTGAAAGTCAACTCGAAAAGCACCTCTCATGTGCTGAAAGGCACCCGGACAAACGGAAGATATGGAAAGCAATAAAGTGCGATGAGGTAGTCGGGCATGTCGAACTAGACAACATCTACGACCACGACCGAAAGGCATCCCTCTGTCGCGTACTAGTTGATCCGAGTAGGAGAGGTGAGGGTCTGGGGAAAAGGATGGTTCAGGAGGTTCTTCGATATGGGTTCGAGGAGTTGAACCTTCATCGGATCTCTCTTGGAGTATGGGATTTCAACACCAAGGCGATTCGGTGTTACGAGGCTTGCGGATTCGTTCGGGAAGGTGTGCAGCGAGAGTCCCGAAGGATGGGTAAAGACTGGTGGAACAATGTGCAGATGAGCATTCTTGAACAGGAATGGCAGCAGCGTCAAAGGGAGTCAGGGTAGGTGTCTAAGGCTCGGACTTGCTGTTTACGAACTGATTGCTTAATAACATGACCCAAACACTTGTCGCTTGGCATCGACTCGGAAAAGAGCTTGGAGAGGGTGGATTCCAGGTCAATCCTCCCGACCTCGTGGAGTCCTATCTTAAAGAGAAAGTCTCTAAGTTTCGAGCGACCGACGAGAGCGACTGGAGATGGTTCAAGATCTCTGAAGACCTGATCGTCGAGAAGCCGTTCGAGGGCCAATTTGGATGCGGACCGGAGACCCTCTGCTATTACCTGCTGGACCGGAATTGTTTCATCCACGAGAATGTATGCTTCCCCGCACTTGGGAAGGACTGGCCCTGGTACATCGACATTGGTGTGACAGAATTTCGCACGGACCTTGATGCCTGGATCTTCAAAGACTGGTTTGTTGACATCACGGTCAAGGATGACTTGAGCACCCATAGCATACTAGACCTAGATGAACTAGCTGAGGCCCGACGCATTGGTCTTGTGAACAACGATGAAATGGATCAGATCCTGAGAAGTGCCCAGAATGTCGTCGATCTGATTCGGAGTGGTCAGTTTCCGCCAGAGGAGATAAGGGACCGCAAAGAGTTGAGGGCGAAGCTGGGTTTGTGAATAGCTCGGATCTTGCAGCCTTGGACCGCACAGCAGGTTCGGCAGGCGCTGAGAACGCTAAAAGTGGCGGTGTCTGACGACACCCAATAGCGGCACTTATGAAAAAATCCACAGAACACAATGAACAGTTAAGTTCTCTAATGGACAGCTTCATTGATATGCTCTACGTTGCCCGCACCCTGAAAACGAAGAAAGTTGAGCAAGCGATTCGATCCACGCCTCGTCATTTATTTGTCGATCAGTACTATCAGGGCGGGAACGGAAAGAGGTCGCGACTGATAAGGGTTGACCCCAAGGCTCCAACGACAGCACAGTTGAAGAAGATCTATAGCGATGTCGCTTTGTTGAGCCATCGGAATCCTCCTAGTTCGACGTCTCAATCCTGTCTTGTTGCTGACATGCTGGAGAAGCTCCAGCTCAAACCACGTTTGAAGATCCTTGAAATCGGTGCTGGGACGGGCTGGAATGCTGCCTTAATGGCGCATCTGGTGGGTCACGAAGGGCACGTGTGGAGTATAGACATTCAAGCAGATGTTGCAAGACGGGCAAGAAGACATATTCGCAGACAAGGATGTCAGAATTTAACAATCCTTACGGCTGATGGGGGCAGGGGTCACCGAAAACACGCTCCCTACGATCGGATTATTACGACCGTAAGCAGCCCAGATATTCCACCAGAATGGATGGACCAATTGAAGGAAGATGGAATGATGTTGATTACCCTTCAGGATATTCCCGGCGAGACTTGGTGTCTCTTAATTGAATTGTGGAAAAGAAACGGTTGTCTAAAAGGAAAGGTAGTTGGTTTGCCCGGGTTTATGACACTGCATGGAAAGTACGGCGTAGACCTAATGCCGCCAAAGCAGGCACACAGGCGGTTGGAAATGATCAAAGCGGGTCGCAAACCTACTCGGAAGGCTGCCCCGTGGGAGAGCTGGAATCCTGGGCATAGAGAATGGCTTAGGCGCGACCTATTCTTCTTCGCTTATTTGGAAGGTCTATCCATTGAGCCCGTAGGAAGGGACCACTTATCCGGTGAACCAGTTGGAAAGCATTACGTTCTCTCCACAAACGACACTAATAGTGTTTGCATCGCTGAACAAAATCACATTGACGTTTATGGTGGTGATGAATGCTATGAGAAGTTCGACAAAGCACTCCGAAAGTGGATAAAACTCGGTGCCCCACGGAGGGATTCTTATCGCGTGGAAGTTTTGCCCAGGAGTCTTACAACGAAAGCGCCAAAGAATGGTTGGCTGGTAAAGCGCAATTGCTCCCAGCTAGTCTTTAGACTGAAATAGGTTACCAGATTAGCCGCAACTACACTTAACAGGGGGTGTGCGGCTCCCTTCGGTCGCATAACCCCTGCGGGGGTTCGCACACCCCTAGACCGTTATACGGCACGTCCGCCCTTGGGTGTAAAGGTCCGCGCCAATGGAAACGAACTCCCACGCTCCTGCTGAATACACCTGCCCATTCTGCCTAGTCGTGGATGGGGTCGAGAACGAGCACACCAGGACCAAACAAGACGACGTTGTCTTTCGGGACGGAACCGTTACGGCTTTCATTTCTTCGGCGTGGTGGCCCGGGAATCACGGGCACGTTCTCGTTATCCCCAATAAGCATATCGAGAATGTCTACTCCATGCCGACCCACTTGCTGGCCAGAATCCAGGAGGTGGCAAGAGAGATTTCTATCGGATTCAAACAGCTATATGAATGCGATGGCGTGTCATCGAGGCAGCACAATGAACCCGCTGGCAACCAGGATGTCTGGCACTATCACCTGCACGTCTTCCCTCGGTGGGAAGGAGATCAGCTGTACGCCGAACGCCGCCGCACCACAACTCCAGAAGAGCGTAAGCCCTACAGTGAAAAGCTCCGAGCTTGGCTAAAGACGAGGCTGGACTAGAGTTTGAAGGCACAAAAGCCGTATAACACGTCCACTTGCCCTGCGGCGCATACGCGCCTTGGCCTACGGCAACCCGCCTGCGGCGGGTTCGCAAGTGGCCAGAACGTTACAAGCCATGCCGCCGGGGGAAATCTCGGAAACCCATGTAACCAAACCACACCAGTCAGCATCCTACCTTGTGAGGGCCTTCAACAAGCGGAGAGTTGATGAATGACAATGTTTTCGTGACTAGGTCGCTTGAGGGTGATACAAATGCCTTCGGCATCCTAGTGAAGCGTCACTATGGCACGGTGCGCGGGCTGGCAACGGGGTATTTAAAGGACATTGGCCTGGCCGATGATGTCGCACAGGAGGCGTTCATTGCGGCCTTTACCGACCTGCCGAGCCTCAGGGACGCTGACCAGTTTAGGAACTGGGTCTGTTCAATAGCCATTAATCTCTGCAAAATGCAACTGCGACGGCCCAAGGTCGAGGAGAATGGCATTGACCCTGACGGGACGCCGGCACTAGACCTTTCTCCAGATGAGGTATACGAACGGGAGGAGCGCAGGCGCCAGATTCTTGATGTGCTGGACTGCCTGCCGGAAGGAGAAAGGGAGGCTGTCGTCCTCTACTACCTTCTTGGGATGCGTGTGGATTCTGTGAGTGAATCACTCGCTATCTCGAAAAACGCCGTGAAAGTCCGCCTGCACCGTGGCCGGCAGAGACTAAGACAGGAGTTGATCGCTATGGATGAGAAATCAGATAGAGTGGATGTAGAATCCTTCGCGGACTGGTCAAAGCTGACAGATGAGGAGATGGTGGCCACGCTCAGGAAGACCTTTACCGAGGATCTCGCGATTGCCCTGGTGAGGAAAGACAACGCCGCACGCCGGGTTGAAGACAAGATCATGCGGAACATTTCAAAGCGTGTTCAAGGAATCATGCAACACATGATTGAAGAGAGGTCACCATCAGAGGCTGAGATTGATACATCGCGCACGACGATTTTGAAGACTATCCACGATCTACAGAGGGCTGGCACCATTCGGCCTTCTTTGGTTGACTGACGACGGACAACCAGTCATAGACGGTAATACCGCACAGGGAAAGCCCCCTCTGGGCGGCTTCTCTTTGTTTTACTAATTTACGGCGGCACGGCTTATAACAGCAGGTTGCCGGCTCAGGTCGTACGACCTTCGCCAAAGCGGCTGTAGGTCACCAGCCTCCCCTACCGGGAGGCATTTTACTATATTGTTGATGTACAGCCGCTTCGGCAACCTGCGGAACGTTAGATGAAATGGGAAAAGTGAAATCAGAACCTTGCAGTATATCTCCAGAATATCGCGAGATGT
This sequence comes from Candidatus Latescibacterota bacterium, assembly GCA_965248435.1. GTDB lineage: Bacteria > Latescibacterota > UBA2968 > UBA2968 > CBDFJH01. The sequence continues at coordinate 958,991 of OZ252100.1, read as the reverse complement.
GCTGCATATTCGCCGTTCAAACACTAGTTATACCGACCACAGCTTCGTGGCGTAATCGCACATCATGGACAATACATTCGGGAAGCTAATCAATTCGTATCGCGAAAACGGCACCGGCGAGAACCGATCCAAGTGGGTGGCCCAGTCGCGCAAATTCTTCGCCTCGAAAGAGCGACCGCCCGTCCTTTCAGCTTTTGGTGATGATGTGTAGTGCTTCATGGATCGACCACCCGCAACGTTGATGATCCTTCATCGGACCTCGACTTCTACCTACTGATGGATGACGAAAGTGCAACTCGATTCGATTCGCTTTCACCATCCAGGTTTGTAGGCGTGATCATCAACGGCAAGCCCGGTCACCTCAACGTCACGTCGTTTGCGGACATCCACAATGCGTTTGCCACACCAGAGCTTGAGAGCATCTACGAACTCCAACACGCAGTGGCTGTTCTCGATCCGAGCGGTCGATTTGATGCAATCCAAAGCCGAGCTTGTCTGCCAATGCACGAGAAATTACGACGGGCAGCACTGCTGTTCAACTATGTTGAGATGAGAGGCTTTCATCGTAACGCAGATAACCCCATGGATCGAAACGACCGGCTGTCAGCTCTCAGCAGTGTACTCGAGACCATCAACTATTCGATTCGTTGCGCTCTTGTGATAGATGGAAGAGTCTTCCCATACTCAAAGTGGCTTTACGTCGCTGCTGCGCTCTCGCCGACCGGGTCACGGGTGCTCGAGGGCGTCGACCGAATCCTTGACCTCGTTCAATCAGACCCGGAATCGTTGATGGGACCTGAGAAAGAGAACGCGATCTCAACTCAACTGAGAAATATAAGAGCTGTCATTGTGGATTGCGCGAAGGGTAGCGGGATTGATGAACCGTGGCTAGACAAGTGGTGGCACTTCTTCGATGCGCAGCGGGCAGCATTCGATGGCATCGAGTGGTCGGTATAACATATCGCTCAACTTGACAACGCACGGCTAATCGAAGGATGTGAGGGGGGGATTCGGGCAAACCCGCGCGTAGAGCGGATTGATGGCGGGACAGGCTTGACCTGGAGGAGCGTATGACTAAGAACTGCCAGTTCTCCGGTGGCTGTAGCTGCGGAGAGGTGCGATACAGACTTGGGAACCCGCCTCTTTTTGTGCACGCATGTCATTGCCTAGACTGTCAGAAGGCTTCCGGTTCCGCCTTCGGGATTACGACCATCGTTCTTGAAAGCGATCTTAGATTCGATCAGGGCAAACTTGTCTCGGAGCGTATTGCGGCGCATCGAACGACGTTCCTCTGCGAATCCTGCGAGGATGTTATCTACAGGACTGCTACTAATCACCCGGCCACTGCTCTATTGAGATCGCGAACGTTGGACGACATGAGGGTTCTTGAGATAAATGCACACATTTGGACCAAAGAAAAGCACGCCTGGCTTGAGCTGCCGGCTCATGTCCCCCAGTTTGAAGAAGGATACGACAGAAACAAGGCATGGCCTCAGGACAGCCTGGAGCGCCTCAGAATTGAACTGAGAAAGCTACCTAAAGCTCCGCAGTAGGGCTGCACCAGCGCTTAACACGAGTACACCCGGCTTCGGCGCATACGCGCCTTCGCTACAACCTGGCTTCGCCAGGTTCGGGGAACACGTTATAAGCCAGCCGGTTTTAGACGATTATGGAATCTATACTCTTTGATCAAGATAGGGCAAAATCACCTTTTCAATTGTGTTGGCTGGATAACATAGTCCGGCAATACCCGAAAGCCCATCGGCCTCGATCATCAGTTTTGCCTGGATTATAGGTTCTTCCCGATCTGCGTGAGGATACGACGGTAGTTCTTCTGGGTCCTCATGTATATAGGCGTCTGATAGGACACCGGGTGGAAATTTCCAAATTATGCCAAAGTTGGCCACCAAATTGGTGATAATCGGGCCAAGCCTATTGCGTTCATTAATGCTTAATTCCGTAGGTGTATTCCCCGATTCGGTAGTTCTGCCTGCAAGCGCGCAACCAAAGGGTCTCGACAAATCAAGGATGACCCATCCGCCATCCTTCTGAGTCGGTATGTTGAACGAGAAGGTGTATGCGCAACATGGCTTTGGCAGTGATTGGATGAACGCATCGTAGGTGGACTGCTCCACGGCTAATGCTGTAAGATCCACTTTTCTACCTAGCGAACGAGAGAAAAGATCTGTTAGGCGCGAAGCATATTCATTGTGAATGCTCCTAATGACTTGCAGGTGATTCTGTACCTTTTCCGCGAATATTCGATCCCTGGAGGGATTCTGTGCTTGTAAGTCTTCGGTTGCCATATTCAGTATCTCCTCTTTCAGTCGTTTCCTGGAGACGTTGAGCCGGTTGTTGACCGTAGTTATGGGTATCTCCAGAAAAGCAGAAATCTCTTTTTGAGAGAGTTCGGAGATGTAGAAGAGCATCACAACAGTACGTTGAGCCTCTGGCAAAGCGCGGATAATCTGTAGGACCTGGTCTTTCAGTACTTGCTCTTCCAGAAGCTGCTCAGGTCCCTTTTCATCTGACAAAGTCTCGCTAGCGACTTCCAGATCCACCATGGCAATCCGCTTCTTACGAGTTATCCGGTTACAGCGTGTGAACACAATGCGTCGAAACCAACCCGGAAAGGCTGAAGGATCTTGTAACTTAGCCAGGTACAGATACGCTTCAACAAAGGCGTCTTGAGATGCATCCTCAGCCAGATGAAAGTCTCCCAGTAGTGAGTAGGCATATCCCATAGCCATGTCCTGGAAGCGATCGACAATCTTGTCATACGCCTTCAGATCACCAGCTTGCGCCAGTTTGACCAGTGCTTTCAGCTCTTCCATCTCACATCCTTAGCAGCTCAGAAGGCCTTCTATAACTAAAGCACCATTATGCCAAGAAAATCTTTCTTTATGAAGATATTTCTGTTACTTGCAGGAGTAATGATTGATAACCGGCACGGCTTATAACATAGCACTTGCGGCTCAGGCCGTCCGGCCTCGACCAACCCCTCCGGGGTTCGCGCAAGTGCCTGGAACGTTATTTCATCGGAGTGCTAATGACTCGCGTGCCAACTCTGGATCAAGCACAGAATTACCTCAGAGAAGCAGAAAGGCTCAATCCCGGAAAGTGGGTGGACCACTCTATGGTTGTAGCCAAAGCTGCCAGAGCCATCGCAGCCAAACACGAAGACCTTAATTCAGAAACTGCTCACATTCTGGGGATTCTGCACGACATAGGGCGGCGCGTGGGTCGGGTGGGGATGCGTCACATTGTGGAGGGTTACAAATTCTTGACTGGCGAAGGCTTTGCGGACGCCGCTCGCGTCTGTCTGACTCACTCGTTTCCATGCAAGGAGGTGAGGCTTGACTTCGCGAAATGGGATTGCACGGAGGCCGACTGCAAGGTGGTGCGAGATTTCTTGGATGAGATTGAGTATAACGACTATGACAGGTTGCTACAACTATGTGACGATCTTGCATTGCCAACGGGCTTCTGTCTGCTTGAGAAAAGAATGGTGGATGGAGCGATTCGGTCTGATGGTAATTGGGGGTCTGATCAAATGATCACGAAATGGAAGGCGATTTTTCAAATCCAGAAGGATTTTGAAGAAGCCATTGGTTGTTCTATCTACAGCTTGACTCCAGGAGTGGTCGAGAACACGTTTGGGTTCGTTCCTTAATCAGGCCATCAATGCTTAGCGACAGATTCTCGTTCTCTCCCGTGAGATCTCCAGGGTGCCCCTGTTCAGATATAGATTGCGTCGAGAACGACGAAATTTCCGCGTTTTATGACCTCTGGCTCAAGGTCTTTTTGATTCTAGTGACGGGTAGAGGTCTCAGAATGACGAAATCTGAGCGGATTTGAGATTTGGCCCTCAGCAAGTTGAATCGAGGCCCCCATCAGCTCTACAGAGGAGAGGAACGTTCAAGGAGAGAGGTTGAGTGAGCGATATCGAGGAGCTTGCAGATCTCATTAGGCAGCGCAATCAGGTCGCTCGAGAAACCACCCGAATCATCGGTAGGCCTGCTCAGATCGGTCATGTCGGAGAGTATGTAGCTTCGAAAGTCTTTAACATTCGACTTGAGGAGTCTGCCACAGTCAAGGGCATCGATGGTGTGTTCGAAGAAGGTTCCCTCAATGGAAAGACAGTAAATATCAAGTTTTACGCAAAGCGAGAAGGTCTGCTCGATATACGAGAAGATGCCTTGCCCGACTACTATCTGGTATTCACGGGTCCGAAGGCAGAATCGATGACTTCGCGCGGAGAAGCTCGACCCTGGCACATTGATTGGGTGTTTCTTTTAAATGCACAAGAACTCGTGGCAGAGCTTCGAAATAGAGGAGTCAAGATCGGGATTGCCACCAGCATTATTAATGAACAGTGGGATCAAGCAGAGATATACCCTGACCAGGCGAACAAAGAATTGCGGTTGTCAGAGGCCCAAAGGAACGAGCTTCGGTTGTTTAGCTCACTCGTCAAGTAAAGACGAGGCATATTACTGGTAAGGAGGAATATGATGAGCAACTTGGCTCGTTTTGTTAACATCGGAGTTCTCGTTGCCTTAGTGTGGGTGCCTGTCAACGCATCAGAAGACTACGTGGCAACCAACCTTGAAGTTATTCCAGCCGGTACAGACCTCAAGATAATCCATAAGGTGATGAATGCATTCACTCAGGGGCTCGGCGTGAACTGCTCACACTGCCACGTCAAAGACCCCAGCAACCCAAGAAAGATGGCTTATGCTTTGGACGAGAAGGAGACCAAGAAGGTCGCTCGGGCGATGATGCGAATGACCCTGGCGATCAACACTGAACTGTTAACGAAGACAGGGCGCACCGATTTGCTCGATGTCACCTGCGAGACCTGTCACCGCGGACACACGCGACCCCAGACCCTGATGCAGGTTTTGGAAGAAACGATGGCAGCAGGAGGAGAAGACTCTACGTTGACAAGGTACCGGCAGCTTCGAAAAAAATACTACGGACGCGCCGGTTACGACTTCGGCGAGAAGGCTCTCTGGCCTATCTCTCATCACTTTGAGGAATTGGGTGAGGCCGGATTGGCGGAAGCGCTCTTAAAGGTGAATCTGGAGCACTTTCCTGAATCTTTCGGGACCCATCTGAACCTTGGATTCCTCCTCGAGAGGGGGGGAGATCGGGAGAGTGCACTTCAAAGCTTTGAAAAGGCCCTAGAGATCATGCCTCGAGCGAAATTCGTCGCGAAACAGATCGAGAAACTTCGGAGCCAGGAGTGAGATGAGACGATATCAATTGAGATTGCGTGCTATTGGATGTTCCCTGCTCCTGGTCCTAGCGGGCTCCTGTCAGAAGCCGCGCGTGGGGGATCAGATCGCTGTCCAGATAGACCAGCTCAGGCAGCAGACGGATCTTGACAAATCAGGTGAGAATTGGTGGCGCAAGACGAAGGAGAAGGGTTTGGCGCGATTGACCGATGTGGAAACGGCGTTAGCGTCTGGCCATCTCTATTTGAGCTTGCAAGAGCTGAGACGTGGATGGGTCAACGTGATGACTCCGACGCATCTTGACCACCGAAAGACGATCTATGATCCTGAACGGGATTCGGAGAATCAAGGAGTTGCCGCCTTTCAACGCGAGTGGGAGAAGCTTGGCGAAAGGTTGAAGGCGAAGCAGAAGCTGCTCGTGGATGTTTCAGAGGTGAGTCTCCCTTCGGCCGTAAAGGCGTTGGCACAGGTCTCCCGTTTCTTGAGCGACAGGCACTATACAGGTGGGGGATTTTATGGTATGAGATTCAGAATTTCCCCAGGCCTTTACTACATAGGCATGTCCGAGCCGGACCTCGACTTTGCTATCTATTGTCAGGGTCTTGAGTTCGACGACGGATCTGCTTCGCTTACGCTTCGGTCTATGGAACCTGAGCTGGCCATACTGGAGGGCGCGCTAATCGATCGAAATCGAGAGCTTGAGGATAAAGACCCGGAAGGACACGTGCCCTACAATGTGGTAAATTCTACGTTGAAGACTGCACGCGAGTTAGATCAGAAAGGACTGCTTTACGGCGCATTCTACAAGTATTTAGAAGCACACCTCCGATTCGGGGAGTTGGTTCGCGCATCACCTGACACTTCTGCAGTTGCCCCCCTGCTTGAAGCGTATGAGTTGGCCAAGGCGCGTTTATCTTCAAGCGAGATCGATCAGAGTATCGGTCAGCTGTATCTTCAAATAGGGAAGGCAGCGCTCGACAGGTCAGGCCTCGGCGATCAGAACGATAAGGACCTCAAACTGGCGGCGGTAATCATTGACCCGAGTTCAATAAGGAAGTGCAACACTTAGGGTAGCAACTGTCCTATCCTAAGTGTATGGGAAACAATTACAAGCATCTTACGATAGACGAACGCGAGCAGATTGCGCTTTGTCGAGCCACTGGTGCAAGCCTTAGAGATATTGCCAAGGCCCTTGACCGGAGCGCCAGCACGATTTCAAGAGAGTTGAAACGTAATCCGTCCCCGATAGCTGAGAGTTACTCGGGCCTCCAGGCTCACAGAAGGGCTGAGAAACGTAAGCGGGAGGCCGGCAAGCGGAAACGGCTGAAGAATCCGGTTATCCGGCGATATGTCGAGACCAAACTCAAGCAAGGATGGTCTCCCGAGTTGATCGCTGGGAGGCTTCCCGAGGAGCGTCCGAGCGCGGGTATCAGCCACGAAGCCATCTACCAGTATATCTACGATCCAAAGGTGCACAAGCAGCGGGATCTGGTTGCTTGCTTATCCCGAGCTCACAAAAAACGAAAGCCGCGGTGGCATACCCGAAAACACCGGGAAAGCCACATTCCAGGCCGTATTTCGATCGATCGACGTCCCCGTTACATCGAAAAACGGAAACAACCTGGCCACTGGGAATCCGACACCATCATCTCTCGTGAGAGCAAACAGGCCGTTGGCGCTTGTCTTGAGCGATCGTCGAGATACCTACACCTGGCTAAGCTGGCAAAGAACGGACCCTCGGAGGTCGCCGAAGCGATTAATCGACGCCTTGGGCGACATCCTCCCCACATGAGGAAGAGCATCACATATGACAACGGATCCGAAAACGGCCAACATCAACGGGTCAACGAGGTGCTTGGCACCAAATCCTATTTCTGCAAACCGTTCCACAGCTGGGAGCGAGGCGCTGTGGAAAACGCTATCGGTCTGGTCCGCAGATACCTCCCCAAGAAGACAGACTTCTCAAAGGTCAGCAAACACGAGTTAAAGAAAATTCAGAACCGGATCAACAACCGACCAAGAAAATGTCTTAACTTCAAAACACCAGCTGAAGTCTTCAAGTCCAAGTGTTGCACTTAGTCATTGAATCCAGCTGAAGATATTTTGCCCCGCTATTTCACCTTTGTAGAGGAGGTTGAAAGATGAAACGGCTGAGCGGGATCTTTCTGTTAGTGGCTTGCGGATTCATACCACAATCATTGAGCTCCGCAGGCCAGGGAATGTCTCCAATTACTGTAACTCTGGTGCGCTGGCCCGATACGTGAGGCGTTTCCGATCCAGCAAGTTTGCTGACTAAGGAAGTGGTGCGTGAATATGGTGGGCAGGTCGTGTTTTCCAGCGAGAATTTTGGAGAATCTGAACTTGCTACACGCTACGGTGTGATGAAGTACCCGGCTGTCTTTGTGAATGAGGCCCTTCTCGCACGGCGTAAGGATTTCAGCTGGAAGAAAGAGGGAAAGTATTCCTGGAAGATCCCGGGGAGCTATGATCTGTATCGAAGGGACCTCAAGCAAATGATCGATCTTACGCTCCGCGGTGAGGATGTTCTTGGGCAGCCTGAAAGCGTGGAAGAAGATAGCGAGATCGACGAGATGCCGAAATTCGTCATCCACAATCTGAAAGGTGAGTCTATCAGATCGGGCGATCTGTCGGGAAAGATTGCGGTGGTCGAACTCTGGGCGACATGGTGTCCGCCATGCCGTAGATCAATGAAGTGGCTTGGTAACCTTGCGCGTGAGTATGGTGATGATGTAGGGGTTCTGGCCTTGGCAGTGGATTCTGAAGAAAAGGACGTCAGAGAATTTGCAGCTTCCTTGGACAATTCAGTTCCCATCGCGATTGGCACAGAAGAGGTCTTGGCCGCCTTTGGAGACTTTGTTGTGGTTCCGACAATTTTTGTGTTTGACCGCGAGGGCAAGACAGTATCGGTGTTTTATGGTGCTCCCGACGGTGTACACAAAAGAGCGAGTCAGCTGATAGCATCTCTCCGTTAAGAACAGTTCAGCACAACCGATCAGATATGAACAAAATGCACGAAGCCAACCGTCGAATCTGGGACGAGCAGGCAACAACATGGGAAGACCGACTAAATCGCAGCGATCGGTGGCGAAGGTGTCACAAGGAACCGGAATTGGCATTTGAGGGCGGGGCTCTAGAGACAATTCGAGAGATGGCTGGAGATCAAGCAGGTGTGCATCATTGGCAGTGGGGATAACCTTGCGGCGTACGCTTTCGCAGGGCTGGGGGCAGAGGTGACTTCGACAGACATCTCCGAGGAGCGATTGAAACTGTCTGCGCGTAGGGCGGAGAAGCTCGGCTTGTCGATCGATTTTGTTCGTGCCGATGCTGCATCTCTAGAGTTCGCAGGCGACTCGACCTTTGATCTTGTTTGCTCCACGAATGGCTTTTTCGTGTGGATCGCTGATGTTGCCGGAGTATTCCGCGAAGTATCGAGAATACTGAAGCCGGGAGGGTCCTATGTCTTCTACGACATCCATCCATTCATGCGCCCGTGGAAAGATCAAGTATCGCCTATTGAAATGGAGAAGTCTTACTGGGAGACCGGACCATTTCGAGTGTCTGAAGAGGAATCCTACGAATTTCATTGGACTCTGTCAGACTTGCTGAATCCGCTCTGGGAAGCAGGCTTAACGATAACGAGGATAGTTGAAAGTCGTGCAGATTCCCGGTTCTGGCAGGGAAGCCAATATGACTTTGGAGCAGATGAAACCTCGGTAGACTGGAAAGCGAATCCTCGTGCCGGTTTACCCGTGTGGCTAACCGTCGCAGCCTCAGCAATGTGAGCTGATTCTGAATGCAAAGCGCAAATAGGATCAACCTGTGTCGTACAGACTTATCACTCTCGAAAAGAAGCCAGACCTTGAGGACCAGATCCACCGCTTAAGCGTTGCTGCGTGGCCGGAATTCCTTCGTCACACCAATATCCTCTTTTGGCACCTCCTCTTCGAGCAATTTGCTGAGTTTCAGCTGGTTCTATGCGACGCTTCGCAGGATGTGATTGCGGTCGGCCACACATTGCCCCTCGTATGGGATGAGTCGCTCGCAGATTTGCCCCCTGACCTCCACACGATTTTTGTCCGCGCGAAAGAGGTGGTGGAACGCCATCAGACCGCAACAGCGCTCTCGGCCTTGGCAGTGATGGTAGCACCCGCTCACCGACGAAAAGGGCACAGCAGAACGATGGTGCAGGCGATGGCAGACATGGCGGCCGAACGCGGATTGAGCGCGCTCATCGCCCCTGTGCGACCTACCTTGAAGCCCTCCTATCAGCTTACACCCTTCGAGACATATCTAAGCTGGACTCGGGAAGATGGTTCGCCGTTTGATCCCTGGGTTCGGGTTCACTGGCGTCTGGGGGCTAAAAGGCTGAAGGTGATTCCCAAAGGAGTAGTGGTTATCGGCGCAATAGCCGAGTGGGAGACGTGGACCGGGTTGCAGTTTCCAGAAAGTGGTTCTTACATTGTGTCAGGGGCGTTGCAGCCAGTAGAAATAGATCGCGAGCGGGATCAGGGATACTATGCCGATCCAAATGTTTGGATGCGGCATCCTGTAGGCGACGATCGTCAAATTCGTGTGGGTGATTGATGCGAGTGCTTCTGCTTGGTGGAACCGGGCTCAGTGGTCCTTTTATTGCGCGTGAACTACAGAACCGTGGCCACGAGGTAGTGGTCTACCATCGTGGGGAGCACGAGAGCCCGTTTATGCCGGATTGTGAGCACATTCATGGTGATCGGAAAGATCGCGATGCGTTCGGGGAGGCGCTGAAGAAGATCAAGGCAAATGCTGTGATCGACATGCTCAGCATGATCGATGCGGACTCTAAGCCTGTGATCGAGGCTTTCAGAGGCCGAATCAGGGCGTCTGTACACATCAGTTCTGGCGATGTGTATGCAGACGCCCCGGACTTCGGAGAAGAACCGATTTCGGAGGATGCGCCGTTAAGAGATCCTCCGACTTATGAGGAAGAGCCACGGAACTACGACAAGGTTTTAATGGAGAGGGCGGTGCTGGCAGCGTGTCAAGAAGGGGACTTTCCTGCGACCGTGATCCGCTATCCGGTCATCTATGGTCCCGGCCGATCCGGTGGATACCGCGAGTGGCCTATCATCAGGCGAGTCTTGGACGGCCGAGACAGATTGGCCCTCCCAGGGAAGGCGTTTCGAATACCAGCTGCTCGGGGCTACAACAAGAATCTGGCAGCGAGTGTCGTATCAGCTCTAGAAACAGATGCGGCCGTGGGTAAGGCCTATAATCTCTCTGATATGGAATGCCAAACGCTTCCCGAGATAGCCGAGGAGATATCTAAGATCTTGGGTCACGAATGGGAAGTGGTTGAGATACCAGACGATGTTTGGGAGGGAGATATATACAGTGGACCCCTGGGCCAGTATGATCTTTCCCGCGCTTCAAGGGATCTGGGCCTCCGTGACGTTGTGGCCGTAAAAGAAGCACTCAGGGAAACCGTCCTCTGGCAGGTGGAGAACCCGCCGGAACCGAACGAGATCTGGAAAATCACGGTAGATGAGGAGGCGTACCAGACAGAGGACAGGCTGCTTCTAAGGATTGGTGGGACCGCCAGATGATGCATTGTGCGAAAAACGAAGTTGGCCGCTCTAGTTGAGATATGGGAGTAGAGACCTCAGAATGTCTGGTGGATAACACAAGCTAAGCATGACTGAGATTCCCTCCGTCTTCACGTCAAGCCTTAGGTGGACTACCGTTTCGATCGGGTCGGCACTCCGGATCTCCGGTTGGGCCAATAACAACAAAGGATTTGTGTCTACTACAATCTTTGAAGCTTCCACATCGAGCTCCATTTCCCAGGTGGGACTAAGATTTTTCACCGCTTGTTTAAAAAAAGGAACCAGAGGCTGTATCTCTTCCCAGACTACTTTCTGTTCTCTGTGAAATCTTTGGGCCGCCTCTGGATGATTCAGATGGTCCAGAAGCCCCCAAGCAAGTGACATTGGGATATTGAATGTTACTCTACCTTCTGACGGTGCTAGCCTGAATGTCAAAGCGCAACTGGGATTAGGCAAAGATTCGATGAAATCGACATATGTTTCTTGATTCACTGATGCGACTTTTACTTGCGTGCTAGTTCCCAGTCCAACCGAAATGAGCGCTCCCATCAAACTCGCCAACTTGCTGTGAAGTTTCTCTAGGCCCTTCAAGTGCTTCCGCACTTTTTCGCTAAATTCCTGGTCTCGCGAAGGTCGTAAGTTCTTGCTTTCCATCTTCCTCAACTCCTTTCTCAGCCGCTTCCTGGAAGTGTGGAGCCGATTGTTGACTTTCGTTACGGCAATTTCCAGGAAAGAGGCAATTTCCTTCTGAGAGTGCTCGGCGATGTAGAAAAGCAAAACAACAGCACGCTCAGACTCTGGAAGCGCTTCGATCGCGGTCAGCACCTCTTCTTTTAGATTCCGTTCATCCAGAAGTTCGTCGGGGCGTTTTTGGTCGGAGGCCACATCACCGGTCTCATCTAGCTGTTCAGTTGAAAGTTGCTTTCTCCGAGTAAGTCGGTCACACTGAGTCAAGATCGCTCGGCGAAACCATCCTGGAAATGCGGAAGGGTCTCGCACCTTTTCTAGATTTAGGAAGGCACAAATAAACGCTTCCTGAGCGACATCTTGGGCTAATTGGAAATCATTCAGTTGCGAGCAGGCATAGGCCACTGCCATGTCCTGGAATCGCAGAACAATTGTGTCAAAAGCGGCCAGATCGCCTGCTTGAGCCCGGACTACTAATGCATCTAGCTCTTCCATCTCCCATCCTTACTAAAAGAAGGCCTTCTACGTATAGAGACCCATTTTGGCGCCAGTAGCTTTATAGAAAAGTTCCAATGATCTGGCAAGCCCCATCGGAGCCGCACGGCCACTAGTAGCAGTTGCCCGGCTCGGCCCATTCGGGCACTCGCCCAACTTGCCTTCGGCAGTTCACGCACGGCGAGAACGTTACGCGCCTTGCGGTTTTAGGAAATCGACAGTGTCAAATATCATTGATGCAAGACCTGGATGTGCACTATGTGATTCAGCATTGGCTCCCATAGTCTCCCAAAGCTCGCGTTGGATGCTTGTTGTCAACACGAATCAGAACCTACTGGGTAAGTGCTTCTTGGTATTGCGTCGTCACGCCGAAGTCGTCAGCGAGGTTTTGGAGGATGAGTGGGTCGATTTGCACCAGCAAATACGCATAGCTTCTCGAGCTTTGACTCAAGCCTTTAGTCCAGATCACTTCAACTACGCTTTTCTTCAAAATCAGGATCGGCATGTTCACTTCCATCTGATTCCCCGCTACAGCAAAGTCCGGACATTTGCAGGATGCCAATTTGATGATCCAGACTATCCTGCCCATTACGCAGTTCCCGGAGTCAGGAGGACTGTTTCTGAAGAGTTACTGGGGAAAATTGCGGAAGAGATTGGTTCTCGTATTCGAGCTGACTCGGAAGTGTCGTCAACGTAGACGCACGCCCGCTAACACGGTACCCCCGGCTCGGCGCACAGAGTAACCGGAGTTTTGATGTCGGAAACGGGTCAAGTCCTCAAACGCAAAGACGTCCCAGAAAAAAGCACCTGGAACGCCGAGGCGCTGTTTGAGTCCTGGAACACGTGGCAGACGGAGCTGGATGCCGTCGAAGAGGCCCTGCCTGCATTGTCGGACTTTGCCGGTAAACTAGGCGACGGCCCCACTGTCCTGGCAGACTGGTTCGACGCCTATTTCGCCTTGGTCAGGCGGCTAAATCGGGTAGGGATCTACTTGAGCATGTCTTCTTCCGTGGACAGCAACGATATCACTGCAAAAGCTAAGCAAGGCTTGGCTATTGGTGTGTTCTCCAGGTTTGTTGCCAACTCCGCCTTTGCCGAACCCGAAATGCTTGAGATAGGTGACTCGCTCTTGCAGTGGTGCAAACGAGAGCCGCGTCTGGCCATTTACAAGCACTTCTTCGACAACCTGCTCCGCCAGAAAGCCCACCTTCGCTCTGCAGAAGTCGAAGAAATCCTAGGGCTGCTGGCCGACCCTTTTTCGGGTGTTTCACAGACCGCGGTCGAACTCACCAACACCGACCTGAAATTCGCCGAGGCCATCGATAGCAGTGGTAGATTGTACCACGTGGGACAGACTACCATTCCGCCCACCGGTATCCAGAGTCCCGACCGTGAACAGCGGCGCACAGCCTGGGAAAATTTCAGCGACGGTTACCTAAGCTTCAAAAATACTTTGGCGAACAACTACGCCACCTTCGTAAAACAACAGGCATTCAACATTCGGGTACGTGGTTACAACTCTGTCCTTGAGTCGCGCCTCTTCCCCGGCAATGTCCCCGTCGAAGTCTTTCACAATCTGATCGACTCCTACAAAGCCAACCTATCAACCTGGCACCGATACTGGGAGGTCAAGCGCCGGGCCTTGGGAGTGGAAACGCTTCACCCTTACGACATCTGGGCACCGATTGTTGAAGATCAGACGGAAGTCCCTTACGAAGAGGCCATAGACTGGATCAGCAAGGGCATGGCCCCTTTGGGTGATGAATACGTTTCCATTCTCCTTCGTGGCTGCCTCGAAGACCGGTGGGTTGACTACGCCCCCAACGAGGGTAAGCGCCAGGGCGCAGCTGCCCCGGGTTCGATTGATGGTTACGCGTTTGCGTTTACTTCCTACAACGATACCCTGATGGATATGAGCGTTCTGGCCCACGAACTTGGACATGCGATGCACTCGTACCTCGCTGACCAGACGCAGCCCGACGTCTATAAAGGGTTTCCCATTGCCATGGTCACTGAAACAGCATCTAATTTCAATCAAGCCGTCACCCGGGCCTACCTGATGGAAGAAAAGGCTGACGATCCCACATTTCAGATGGCACTCATCGACGAAGCCATGGACAATTTTCACCGCTACTTCTTTATCATGCCCACGCTTGCCCGCTTCGAGTGGGAAGTCTACTGTCGAGCCGAACAGAACAAACCCCTCACTGCCGACATCTTGAACGGCCTTATGAAGGACCTCTTTTCCGAAGGTTATGGAGCCACCATGATCGACGATCCTGATCGCACTCAAATCACCTGGGCCCAGTTCGCCCATCTTTACATGCCTTACTATACCTTCCAGTATGCTGTCGGCATCAGCGCCGCCCATGCCCTGGCCGAAGGGGTTCTGTCGGGCTCGGACGATGCCAGGGAAAATTACCTCAACTTCCTCAAAGCTGGTTCCTCTCTCTACACCATGGACCTTTTCAAACTGTGTGGGATAGACATCTCCACCCCCGAACCCATAGACAAGACATATGCCGTCCTTGCCGAGTTGGTGAACCGTCTAGACGGGCTGATAGATCAAACAAAACAGCAAGTCTAGAGCTAATTAGTCAAACAGATTTCGCTGTTCCAGAATCGACTCCCTCAATTCTTCAATGACCTTTATGTGAGAATCTTCCGTACTCAGTTCTCCTGACTTGCACCGAACCTCTCGAATTAGGATGTCAAAGGCTCTTTGTCGTAACCCGGTCTTGTCAATTATCCGAACCGGCGGAAGCCCCAGTCTGTGAGCTTTTGCCAGATCATTGCGCAATTCTCGAATTTGAGCCAAGAATCCCTCCGGGCTTTCGTCCTTCGCGTGTGCAATAAGATCACAGCCTATTTCGATTCGGACTTCGTCCATTTTCCTGTCACCTCCTGCAATATCAGTGAGTCTCTGGAGAACACCTCTTCGCTTTGAATCAGAATATCCGTCCCTAAATTCAATCTTGAGTTTCTGTCGGGCCTTGTGAAGGCGACTCTCCACGGTCGTAACCGTGATGTTGAGAAGATCACTGATTTCTTGGTAGGAAAGCCCGTCTATGTAGAACAGTCTTGCTGTGATACGAGTCTTATCGGAAAGAATGTCTAAGAGATCAATCACGGTCCTGCGCTTCTCGACGTCCTCCAGTGCTTCTAGTTGGCGGGCCTGAGATCTGAGTGAAACCGGAGGACTGTCATGAGAAAAAAGCTCAACTGACTCAGTTCTGACTTGGCTTCGTGTAGCAGAGTAGCACAGATTGAGAGCAATTCGCCTTAGCCACCAAACAAATCTTTTCGATTCCCTAAGTTGATCAATCCGCTCAAATGCCCGCACAAAAGTTTCTTGGGTCAAATCTTGTGCTTCAGCAAAGGAGCCCACGGTCTCGTAGCAGAGTGAAAGAATCCCAGTCTGATACTTCTTCACCAGAGTGTCGAAACTTTGGCTGCAGCCCTTAGCAGCACGTTGAACGAGAATTTCATCTAATTTCATCTGAGATCACTCTCATGAATCCTTGGGTCTGGCGCTGTATAAAGATAGACGCAAATCGGGCCTGAAAACTTGTCAAAAAGGGATGAAAACTCATTGACCAGCCAGGATGAAGTGTCCAAACTCAGGTTCATTGGGGAGAAGGGAGACTCTTGGGTCTATAGATTTGGCAACCTCATTTTCAAGACGGACAAGCTGGATCGACCTGACCGCAACAGAGTCATTGCTTTGGGACAAGCCTGTGGGATCCAGATGCGGTATATGGCTCGTCATCCGGAGCTGGCCCGAGGCAAAACATCCTGGAGCCGTTTTCGGGGTCGGGCCCACTCGGGATGGTCGCCTTATCGCTGGGTGCCGAGAGGGTCACCTTCATAGACATCAACCCAAGAGCAATGGAGTTCCTTCTGAAGAATGTTAAGAGAAACAACCTTCCTTCGAACAGGGTTTGTACAGCCGTCTCAGATTTCAGCAGCTTTCAGTCTCCTGGCAGGTTTGATGCGATCTTCGCCAACCCACCCTTCGTCGCCACACCCCAAGGTGTCGTTGGAGCCCTGCACTCCGACGCTGGGGTGGATGGGAACGGTCCTGCTGAGCAACTATTGAACAAGATTCCAGCCTTGCTTGAGAAGGACGGGCAGGCTTTCTTGTATCTGATTCAAATCGAGAACGAAGGCATCCCAACAATCCTGAAAACTGTCGAGTCGTGCTTGCTTCGGAGGCCTGTCGAGCTAACCAGAGGATTTCGAGAGTCAAGGGCATTCGAAGAGCTTGTCGGTGCATACGAAGAGGTGTTACCTCACAAGACGGAGCAAATTGAGGCATGGGCGAGCAAGTTGAGAGACCGTTTCGGGCGCAATCTAGCGATAAACCACTATATGATCCACGTAGGTGCTGAATCTGAGAGTGGGGGCTCCACAATCAGAGATTACGATGGCACCAAATACGAGGAAGGTTACTTTCGACGATTCAACCTGAAAGCCACTGCACTTGAGAACTTTGTACAATCAGATGAAGGCTCGGTTTAAAGGAAGCACTTAAATGACAGATGACAAAATGGTGCTAGTTGGCGCAGCCTTCCCAAGGACGGGCACAATGTCTGTAAAGAGTGCCCTCGAACATCTGGGCATAGGCCGCTGCTACCACATGCATGAGGTGTTCCTCAACCCTGAGCATATTGAAATCTGGAATGCAACCTGCGACGGCAAGATGCCTGATTGGAAGAGTCTATTCTCAGGGTATGCGGCGACACTCGACGCACCGGCCTGTCTCTACTGGAGAGAACTTGCGCAGTGCTTTCCAAGCGCCAAGGTGCTCCTGCTCAGGCGCGATCCAGAGAGTTGGTACGAAAGCATGCTCTCCACGACTCACCAAGTTGTGATGGGGCCAAAGGGAGAGACTGAGCCGGCATTGGCAATGGTGAAGCGCGTCTTCTTCGAACGCTATTTCAAGGGTCGATTCGAGGATAAGGACTACGCGATAGCAAGGTATAGGCAATACTGCGACGAGGTTCGGGGAAGCATCAGTAAAGAGCGACTGCTCGACTACGAGGTCTCGCAGGGCTGGGGACCCTTATGTGAATTTCTGGGTTATAGCGTTCCAGATGAGCCATTCCCAAGGAGAAACACCAGAGATATGTTTAAGGCACGGAATTGACTAGGGTGACATTAAACTGTTCAGTAACCGCCTGGTTCAGGTAGCAATCAGGTTAGAATCTTCTTAGAACATTCTTCTTGCCTACACTCAAGAGGACGGCCAAGAGTGAGAACAAATCTAGGCCAGATGTATGCCGTTGGTGTTATGGCATTCATCTTATTTCTCAGTACTTTGGTTGCTGTCCCCGTGCTTCCGCAGCTCTCTGTTGAACTGGGGGCTGGACCAGCGGGAGTTCCAATTGTAGTTTCAGCAGCCTTGGCAACAGTGGTCCTCGTCCAATTTTTCACTGGAATCTTAGCCGATCGCTATTCTAGGCAGGCTCTCATCCTGGTTGGTGCTCTGTTAGGAGCCGTATCGTCGTTGTTGTGTGTGGTTGCCACCGACTGGGTGCAACTGCTCGTTCTCCGCGTGATCGGGGGTATCGCTGATGCGATTGCAATGCCGGCTCTGCTTGCCTTAACAGCTTCTCTTGGGTCCGACCGGCCTGGAAGGTTTTTCGGGATTCTGAGGAGCAGCCAGGGTCTTTCATTTGCAGTCGCTCCTGCACTGGGGGGCTTGTTCTCCCTTGTCTCACTCCGAACCCCATTTCTTGTAGATGGAATACTTTCTCTGCTGGCATTCGTTGCTGTCTTTCACCTCATAGGTAGATCTGAAAAGGTCGCTTCCCCTCACGGTCTGAGCCTATTTCGCGGTCTTAGCTCGACATTCTCGAATCCACGGGTGTATCTCTATCTCTTGATGGGGATTTCGGGATTGTTCTCATTTGGAATCCTTTACAGCTTTGTGGTCACTAAGGCTCAGCATGTCGGCCTGCAGGCGTGGGAAATCGGGGCAATTCTGAGTGGGGGAGCGATCATATTTAGCCTCACATCGTATTTGACTGGCATACTTGCCGATAAGCTGGGTCGAAGAGTCTTTGTTATTCTATCTCAACTGATCGTTGTTACAGCAGGAATCGGCCTCGCATTCAGTAACAATTTTCTCTCACTAGCTGCATACTATGGTCTATTCTGTATTGGAGAAACTGTCACATATCTTCTTGCTTTCGTTTACGCGAAGGATAACTTCGATGAGAGGTATATGGCCACCTCTATGGGTGCCTTCGATTCAATGATGGATCTGTCATTGTTCATTGGGCCCCTGATTGCGATTTCCGTTTTCAAGTATTCAGGTATCTTTGCGCCAGTGTTCCTGATCGCAGTAGCCCCTGCATTCCTTGCGTTCTTTGCCACAATCTTGTGGTTACCAAGAGAGGCAAAATCGACCCACCTCGTCAGTTGATACGCCGACGGGCTGATGTCACCTTTGCAAGACCTGCCGACTGCAAATTAGACTGTGACAATCGACTACCTAAAGAGCCACCAACAGTTCCTTGATCAGCTCGCGGCACTACAGTTCGAGCTGTGGGGACCGTTGACAGGTTCGGAAGACCTAGAGGGATATAAAGAGTTCCTGCAAGGTGGAATCAATACCGATGGCCTGCCTGCCACACTACTTGCACTGGAGCGGGAGCGAGTTCTTGGGTCTGTCAATCTAGTTGCGAATGATTTGCCGGTACGAAAAGATCTGACTCCGTGGTTGGGTCAGCTTTATGTCTATCCTGAAGCGCGTGGAAGGGGGATTGGGTCTGAGCTGGTTCGTGCTGTAGAAAAAGAAGCTAGACGACGGAATTGGCGGAAGCTGTATCTCTATACTTCAGGTACCTTACCAAATTTCTACGAGAAACTCGGATGGCATGGGAACGAAGAAGTGGAGTACCTGGATGAGAAACGTGTCGTGATGGAGATTGATCTGAATCGGTAGGCAGAGTCAATTATTGTGTTAACCTTCCCTTGACAAATTGTGGATAAGGGGCTATTTTTCTGTCGAGCTGATAGGCAGCTTCTAGTCCGCGGGAAGGGCTTAGCCCACCTCCTCGCAGGGTCTTCTCAGACCTTCTTTCTTGCCTGAGTTGCGGACGCCAGGCCCAAAAGAGAGAGGGTTTTCGTATGCCTACACCTCACAATTCCTCGCCGAAGTCCCTTCCTGATCGCCCGAGTGTCGAGCACCTGAAGAATCAGGCAAAAGAATTGCTCAACGGGTTTAAGGACCGGGACAGAACTGCTGTCACCAGAATCTCGGCCCACTTCCCAAAGCTGAAGTCAGCACCCGAAGATCAGGTTCTAGCGTATCGGTTCGTTCTGCAGGATGCCCAACTGGTCGTCGCCAGGGAGTATGGTTTCGACAGTTGGACAAAGCTCAAGCAGCACGTTGAAGCACTCACGCCAGATGAAGTGCACAACGCCCCACCCGTAATTCCACAGCTTCCCGTCGTTGATGTCGAAGCATCTCAAGCCTATTATCGCGATGTGCTCGGATTCCAGATCGCGTGGATCGCGCCAGACAAGTCCATTGGTGGCGTGACAAGAGGTGAGACCAGCATCTACTTTAGCAGGAAGGAAAAGGGATTTCAGACCACTGTTCAGTGGATGTATGCTGAAGATGTCGATACGACCTATGAGGAATTCAAGAAAGCAGGTGCCGAAATCGTGAGTGGCCTGGAAAACATGCCTTACGGGACCAGGCAGTTTACAATTAGAGATACCGATGGTCACCGGTTCCACGTCTATCGTGATATTTGACCAACAAAAGGTGTCAGGAGGTGGTGAATTTGAAGCTGCTTACTCAAAGCGGATACGATGCAGCGCGTGGATTCTTGGAAAGAAGGGCGAGGCCAGTAGATTGGGCGGTCTTTAAGCATCGTTTTGAAGGTGGGCGAGAAGATGCGGTAATCGAGGTGCTTGCCGAATACCAGAACGAGGACGGAGGATTTGGTAGAGGATTGGAGCCAGATCTGCGAACGCCTAGTTCGTCGGCACTTGCGACAGGGATTGCTCTTGAGGTCCTTAGAGAGGTCTGCTGTCCTCCAGTCGCATCGATCGTTACGGGAGCTGTTAATTACCTCTCTGGGACTTTTGAGCCTATCTCAAAAGTTTGGCGAGCCATACCAGGTGATGCAAACAATTATCCACACGCCGGGTGGTGGCACGATGAAGATGGGAGTGTAGCCCGGATGTTCTCTGGCTTCGGCGTGATACCCCGAGCATCGATTCTTGCCTCGTTGCATCACTTCCGGACTTTAGTATCTGATGACTGGCTGGAGGATGTGACAGAAGCGTGTGTAGACTTCATAGAAACAACCCAGGTCGATGCGCTTCGAGGAGACGGGTTTGTCTATGCCGCTAAACTCGCTGATGCTTCTGCGTTGTCGTCTCGATATCGAGAGCGACTGCAACGGCACCTTCAGGCGGTGCTTCCAGAAGTCATAACGCTTGAGCCTGAGAAATGGTCCGGGTACTGCCTTACCCCTTTAAAGGCTGCACCGAGCCCAACATCTGTGGCAGCACGTGTGTTAAGGGAGGAGCTACAATCACACCTGGACCATACGGTTGCAGCACAGAGCGACGAGGGCACGTGGGATCCGGCCTGGGACTGGTCCAAGACCCTCCCTGAAGCGTGGCCCGCAGCCAGAGATGAGTGGCGCGGACATCTGACTCTAGAAACCCTCATCAGCTTGAGGGCTTTTGGCCGCATTGAGGATTTGTCATAATGAAACCAATAGAACTCAGCCATACTGTCATTATCACTGAAAACTTCCCGCGTTTGACAGAATTTTATCAGGATGTTCTTCAAGTCGAACCGGTAGGAAGTGGTGGGTGGATTGAATTTCCCACACCTGTTGGCACCCTGGCACTCTTCAGCAAGAAGGGAAAGGATAAGCTCGCGCCAGGGGCGATGGAGGGCGCGTCAAATAGGACGGTGTCGATCTTGTTTCGTGTGCAAAGTGCCAAAGCCGAATACGAACGACTGCAGCGATTCGATATTGACTGGGTGAAACCTCCGACGACTCAGCCATGGGGCACAACCTCCATCTATTTCCGAGATCCTGACGGAAACATGGTCAATTTTCAGAGTGGTACAGTCAAGCGTTGACTTGTTTTGTTGGGTAATGGCGACCTGGCCGTGATCTTGTTTTGTCAGGTTGCAAGCGGGCTGAGGGCGTAAGCCGTGAAGATGGCGGCGTCCGGTGGGCGAGGGCAGTCGAAGCCTGATCTCTGAAAATCTCTTGCTTGATTGATTGAAAAGCCTGTTCAAACCTCGCTGCTGAGGTTTGGAACGACAGGGGAAGATCCCAATTCGGAAAAGGGGATCTTCCCCTGTTTGTTTTCGGAACGGAATTTGCGGGGGAGGAACGATGAACAAAAACCTGATTGCTGGAGTAATGGGGGGAATGGAGTGACGAGGAGGAAAGCGTGAGTGTTTGGGGGAATGGAGTAATGGGAACCGAGAAAAAAGCGTGAGTGTTGGAGTAATGGGGGAATGGAGTAATGGAGGGATGAGAAAACAGGTTTTTCCAACACTCCAGTACTGCAAAACTCTAGAATCACATTTGTGATCGCGTAGTGGAAACACAAGGAGTATCCCCAACACTACAGAACCGGGTAGCAGGTCGTATTGACAAATGGCTTTGTGTATGAGTATGCGTGAGGGATTTCCCGGTGTTGCCGACATAGACCTGCCCCGCGAGAAGATGGAGCGGTTGGGACCAGAGGCACTCCGTAATGAGGAGCTGCTCGCTGTCTTGCTCAGAACCGGCTATGAGGGGAAAAACGTACTGGAGATCGCCTCGGAGATCCTCGTGAAGCGCTCGCCAGAGGAGTTGATGAAGATGGGCCTCGCCGAGCTGACGCGGATCAAGGGGATCGGACGCGCGAAGGCCGCAGGGATGATGGCGGCGTTCGAATTCTCGCGCAGAGGACTTGGAAAAGGAATCGGAATCGCGCCCACGATCACGAGCCCAGCGGATCTCGTGCCGATCGTGTCCGACATCAAGGACCGCAGGAAGGAGTACTTTGTGGCGGTTTTCCTGAACGCGCGGAATCAGGTCATCTGCAGAGAAGATGTCTCAGTCGGGAGCTTGAACGCTTCCCTTGTACACCCGCGGGAAGTCTTCCAGCCTGCCGTGGGTTCATCCGCTGCGAGTGTCATTCTGTGCCACAACCATCCATCCGGGGACGTGACGCCGAGCCGAGAAGATATTGAACTGACCAGCCGAATGGTCCAGGCCGGAGAGATTATGGGGATCGAGGTCCTGGACCACGTGATCCTTGGCTCCGAGCGGTTCTTGAGCATGAAAGAAGCAAATTTGTTCTAGAGTCCGTATCTCGGTTGACAAACTTTTCGTCAGATCCCCCGGGATCGTCCAAATCATAATCCTGTCCGTCATAGTACCTATAGAGAACAGATTTATGCTATTTCGTCTTCTCTCATTCCTAAAACCATACTGGCTCCGCGCGCTCGAGGCAGGTGTCTGCATGGTGTTCACAACCGTGCTGGCCCTGCCGATGCCCCTGCTGTCGATCTACATCATCGATCGGGTGATCGCCAACGGGCAGATGCAGGTGCTTCACCTGGTGTGTGAGGCGCTTGCGCTCGCGACGGTCCTGGGCCTGGCGTTGAGCTTCCTCCAGCGCTACCTGCTGCTCGTGTTTACGCGAAGGGTCTTCTTCGACCTGGAGATGCGGCTATTCAGGAAGGTCCACACGATTCCGATCGCCTTTTTCAAGAAGCATGGCTCGGGCTACATCGCTACCCGGATCAGTGACGATGTCAGGCAGCTCGGGTCGCTGATGGCTGGCGCTTACATCGATGGGTTGAGCGGGCTGGTTCTGCTCGTCGTTGCTCTGGCAGCGATGGTGACGATCCATCCGAGACTGGCGGTTGCCGTGCTGGTCGTTCTCCCGGGGTTTGTGTGGGTCAATATCCACTTCGGCCGCGTTGTGAGCGTGCAGAGCGACCAGCTACAGGAGCGGAAGGGGATTGCAAACGCGACCCGGGTGGAATCTCTGGACTCGGCTCACGTGGCTCGGGCCTTCGAGCGTGGGAAACTGGAGGCCCGGCGTCTGGCCGGGAAGCTGCACAAAGAGGCGGATACCAAGTTGCGGCGGAACGTTACGATGGCGGGTGCGGGCCTACTGCAGATGCTCCTCTACAGTGCGGGCGGGCTCTTTCTTCTCTGGTACGGCGCTTACGAGATCATGGCAGATAGGCTGACGCTCGGTCGGTTCGTCGGCTTCAACATGCTGATGGCCTACGTCTACGGCCCGATGGGGCAGCTTTCGGGTCTGTACGTCAGTTTCCAACAGGGCTTGAGCATTCTAAGGCGCGTCCTCGACATCCTGGATGCCCCTGCAGAGGTGGGTCGCAGCAACAGAGTTTTCACCATACCGAGAGGTGAGGTTGTATTTCGAGCAGTCCGATTCGGATACGATCTGCATCGGCCCATTCTGAATTCGGTGAACCTCACTCTCGAGCGGGGAAGGATCTCTGCAGTTGTCGGGCCCACGGGTGCGGGCAAGACGACGCTGGTCAACCTCTTGCTCCGCTTCTACGAACCGATTTCTGGCCAAGTTCTGATCGATGGGGAGGAGTTTTCCACTTTCGACGTTCGGGCATTGCGCAAGGAGATCGCGTTGGTCGAGCAGGACATCCGGCTCTTTTCTGGGACGATCCGGGAGAATATTGCGTACGGCAAGCTGGACGCGACGGAGAAGGAGGTGGAAGCGGCAGCGGAGGCGATGAACTGCGCCGAGTTTATCCGGAGATTTCCTCGTGGGTTGGACACGCGGATCGGGTCTGGCGGTGTGCAGCTCTCCGGTGGTCAGAAGCAGCGGGTCGCTCTGGCCCGCGCGGTGATTCGCGATCCCAAGATCCTGGTGCTTGATGAAGCAACCTCGTCACTGGATACCTGCTCAGAGCGTCTGATTCAGGATGCCTTGAAGCGAGCTGCAGCCGGGCGAACAACCCTGCTGATTGCCCATCGGCTCTCTACTGTATCGATAGCAGACCGAATCTTCCTACTCGTCGGTGGACGGATCGTTGAGGAAGGGACGTTTCCTGAGCTATTGGAGCAGGGTGGTCACTTCAGCACATATTACCAGAAGGATCTGACAGCCGCTGCGGTATGAGGATTCCTCGGAACATAGAGTGGCGAG
The DNA here is from genome assembly GCA_965248435.1 of Candidatus Latescibacterota bacterium. GTDB lineage: Bacteria > Latescibacterota > UBA2968 > UBA2968 > CBDFJH01. The sequence continues at coordinate 934,786 of OZ252100.1, read as the reverse complement.
CCGGTGCGATTTTAATCGGGGTATCGGCGATTTTTCTCGGGCTGCTGATCGTCCTGACGCTCGCACACATGGACGTCGGTCTGGAAGTCGAAGGGGAGATAAGCCATACGCAGGAAGGGTGGAACCTTCGCACTCGAGTGCCCGGGGAGCGGCTGGGTCTACTGAGTAGATGTCGTCTTGTGCGCATCGGGTCAGAGGGAGAGAAGGTATGGTACGGACAGATCATAAAAGTGAATGGATGTCTGGTGAAGGAAGGGCCCGATTTGCTTGCAGATATCGAAGTCCGTTCGCCAGGAGCACCTGGTGAAGGGGCGGACACGTCCCACCGTGTGAAGGCGATGTTGCTCGAGTATCGGAGGGCGCCTGTATTGACAGTTCTGTTTGATAGTATTCTTGATCGACAGAAGAATTGAGATGGTTTGACTTGGTCGTCTGTCGCGTGCCTCCACGAAAATGAAATCCCGTCCACCCAGACTATTCGATTGCAGGGATAGTCGTGGGAAGAGAGGAAAAGAATGCATTCGAGCAATCGCAGATGGATCGCTCTTGCTGTCCTGCTCGCCATCGTTGGGGGTGGGACAGGAGCGATTCTTGGAATGCGGGACACCTATCGACCTGAAAATGTTGCAGTGATCGACCGTCCCTTCCCGTCTTTAACGCTTACGGATTTGGAGGGCCATCCGGTCAGCCTCGACACCTACCGGGGGAAGATCCTGCTGGCCTCCTTTATACAGGTCGGATGCGGTCATTGCGGAGCACAGTTGTCGGTCCTGGAGAAGCTGCGGGAGGAGCGATACGGGGATGGTGAACTTGCTGTGGTCGTTATCTCGACAGATGCGCCGGCCGAGACCGCTGAGTTTTTCAAAGCCTTCCCTGCCTCATTCCCGATCTGGATCGACCCCCAGCGGAGGCTTTATAAGCAGTTGGGCACCTCCAACGTCCCGGCGATGTTCCTGTTGGACGAGGAAGGCATTCTGAGACAAACAGCTGTCGGCTATCAGTCGGTTCGGAATATGCGTGGAATGATCAGGAATCTTTTCCAGGGCGGCTGAACAATTGACAGCCTTCTCCCGTTCAGTCGGACGACTGGCCCTCATGATCTGGTCACCGCTGCGGGCATTCGGAGAAATCCGGGAGAGGCCGACCTGGTTGTGTGCCTTTCTCGTGGTCAGTTTCGGCACATCTGCCATCGCCTGGATGACCCTCCCCGTCTTTCAGAAGGCCTTTCTTCCTTCCCTTTCCGAATCACTCTCTTCTGATCAGCTGGAACAGGTCACTCAGATGCATCGGACCATGAGGTACGTCTACGCCGGGGGTGCAGTCCTGGGAACGCTTGTCTTCTGGTTCGTCTCTGCATTTCTGATCTGGCTGCTTGTTCAGGTCTTCGAAGGCAGAAGCGGCTTTGCGGCCATATTCTCCGTGGTTTCGCACGGCAGCGTCGTCTCTTTGATTTCTGCGGTTCTTGTAGCGGCTTTGGTCCTGTTGAAGGCTCAGAAAGGTGAGATAGATCTTCAGGATCTGGAGATCAGCCTTGGGGCGGACCTGTTCGTGGAGGGTATCGTTCACCCCTCCTTGAAAGTGCTGCTCACGAGCCTGAATCCCTTCAACCTCTGGTATTATGGTCTTCTGACAATAGGCATCGCGACGGTCTCTGATTGCAGTCGCGCTCGTTCTGCGGGCGTCGTGGGAACCTTCTGGGGTCTATCGATGGCGTTCGGCGCCGGAATCGCGTGGGTCGCGTCTGTTTTCACAACACCCACAATTTCATTCTGATAGTCATAATGGAACAAAGCAAGTTCAGAAAACGATTCTCCTTCTCGCGTCTGACGGGACGCGGGATCAAGGTTGCAGTCGTGGACAGTGGGATCGACGCCACGCATCCGAAGATCGGGCGCATCGCGGGGGGCGTGGAGCTCTGTATGGGTCCCAACGGTCAGGTGATCCAGGGGTTGGACAGGTTCGACGGCGCGGGACACGGCACGGCCTGCGCGGGTATTATCCGGAGGAAGGCGCCGGAGGTGGACCTCTACAGCATCCGGATCTTCGGAGAGTCCCTCTCCGCTGACGGGCGAGCGCTCGTCGCCGCCATCCGATGGGCCACAGCGAAGGGAATGGACGTCGTCAATCTGAGTCTGGGGACGACCGAGGTCTCTTTTCGAGATGCGATAGCGGAGGCATGCAGTGAGGCCGTAAAGGAGGGTGTGATCCTCGTCTCCGCGGAGCATAACGACGGCCTTGAAAGCTATCCTGCCTGCCTGACCGAAGTCATCGGGGTGACGGGCGGAAGGGCTTACGGACGGTATGGGTACAGCTACAGGCCCGGCGAAATGATCGAGTGTGTTGCCCGCGGAGACGAGCAGCGGGTCTGCTGGTCGGAAGGTCGGGAGATTATGATGGGGGGGACGAGCTATGCCGCGCCGCACATCGCGGGTCTCATCGCCCTGATTCGTGAAGTCCACCCGGGCGCGACGTTGGAAGAGGTAAGAGAGATCCTGAGATCGAATGCCGTGGAGGGGGAACCCGACCTGGTCCGTAAAACGGACGCGTCTCTGAGGGGACGGTCAACGCCTCCCACGATACCGCCGACAGTTCGTTTGGAGCGGGTCTCGGGATTCAAGTGGATCAAAAAGGCAGCGCTCTACCCCTATAACAAGGAGATGCACGCCTTCATCCGCTTCAGGGACTTGCTCGATTTCGAGATCGTGGGCATCGCGGATCCCGTAGGAAAAGGACTCGTCGGCAAGGACGCCGGAGAGGCCATCGGGATCCCTTCAGCGGGCATCAAGATCAAGCCGCGCCTGGAAGATGCCCTCAAAGATGCGGATACGCTCATCCTCGGTTATGTAGACCAGATCGCACGCATTACGAGGCGAGACCTGATTCGGGATTCGATCCAGAAGGCCCTGAATCAGGACGTCCACGTGTTCAGCTTCCTTCCGGTGCCTCGCGCTGTCTACGGCGACCTCTATGTTGCAGCTCGCAGAAAGCGCCTCAAGATCGTTTACCCCTCGATCTCTCAGGCCGGAGTTCAAGAAACGCTTCGACATTACCGGACAGAAGGTAGAGTTGACGCCCCCGTGATAGGCGTGTTCGGGACCAGCTCTCAGCAGGGCAAGTTTACGGTTCAGCTCGCGCTCCGGCGAAAGCTGATGGAGATCGGCTACAGGGTCGGGCAGATCGGTACGGAACATCACGCCGAAATGTTCGGGATGGACCTGGCCTTTCCTATAGGATATGCGTCCCCTCTGGAACTGCCGCTTCAGGTCTACCTGCCCTACCTGGATCACGAGATGCGTGCGATCTCCCGTAAGAAGCCGGAGATCATCCTCGTCGGCTCCCAATCCGGGACGATTCCATACGATATCCTCGAGCACACGACGCATTCTCTGCCGACCCTTGCGTTTCTGCTGGGGACGAAGCCAGATGCCTGCATCCTCGTTGTGAACAGCATCGACCCGGTTGATTACATCCGTGACACTATCGACGCCATCCGTGCCCTGGGCAAGGCGCCCACGATCATGCTGGCGATGAGCGACAAGGAGAAACACATCCGGGCCGCCTACGGGCGAACTCTGGTCACGCCGCGTCAGATGTCCCAGGCGGAGATCGATCAAAAGCTGCGTCATCTGGAGGAGCAGTTCGAGCTCCCCGCGGTGGAGATCACCTCTGAAGAAGGGCAGCAGAGGATGGTGACGACGGTCATTGAATACTTTCGCGAGGAGGCAGCAGTCACATCATAACCCAAAGAATAATTCTGGCCGATGGGAGCGAGGGTCGATGGAAGAAGAGCGGATAGAGGATCGCATAAAACGAGTGATCGTGCGAACCCTCTCTCTGGAGATCGAACCTGAAGAGATTGGTGACGAGGATCAACTCTTTGAAGGGGCATTGGGCCTGGATTCCGAAGCCACGATAGAGATCATCGTCGGTTTGGAGGGGGAATTCGGAATCGAGATCGAGGATGAGGACCTGCGCCCGGAGCTGTTCGACAGTGTCCGGGCGATGGCGGAATACGTCAGATCAGCCTACTTAGCGCGTCCTGAGAAAAACGAGGTTGAGGTCTCTTAGCTTGCTTCACAAATACGGGATAATTACAAAGACTGGTCAGACGTTTTTGCAAACTGGTTCGCTAGTGCCGTGGTTATGAGCCATGCCGGTCCATTGCCAAGTTTGAAGACAAATTCCCAAAAGGGCAATCATTTAAAGGTATTTCATCGTGGCTATGTTTTGCTTATCTTTGTAATAATCGATCCTAGCTCGCACTTGGGGGAGGGATGAACTGGCCTCACTGGTGGGATTGGGAGATTGAAGTTACCCCTCACATTGAAAAACGGATGGAGCAAAGGGGTTTTTCCCAGATTGATCTTAGGCAGATGCTCCAAGATGCACGAGGACTCAGACAGGACAAATTTGAAGGACGATGGATCATTGAGACACGCCATCGCAATCGGAACTTTGAGGTCGTAGTCGAACCAGACGACGAAGAGCAACTGCTCGTGGTCGTCACAGCCTATCGAATCTAAGGGTTACAAATGAAAGATCGATATTTGGAAGTGACCTTCCGGGGCGGAAAGCCTCTTGCTGCCTACCTTTACTTTCCGAGAAAGGCCAGCGCAAAGAGCGCGAACACTAAATCCATCGGTGACGGACTACTGATAGATTACGGTGCAGACGGTGAGCCCATCGGATTGGAAATCACTACTCCCTCTCAAATAACACTTGATCATATCAATGCTGCACTCGCAAAGCTCAAACTTCCACCGATGGAGTCGAACGAACTAGCCCCACTGGAGGCAGCCTAGCGAGAGCAACCTCAGGATGCTAGCCCCTCTAGACGAATTGCCTGTGTTCCGTCAACGAGTTCATAACGCAGGCGATTTTTTTTGTCGTCGACGGTGCGTGCACACTTTTCGATAGAACCGAGGACCGGCACAGGCTTTCCGATGCCTAAACGGAGCCCTCTTTATGATCTTTGGTGCCACCAATGAATAGGAAGTTGGAGACGGTCATTGACGTCATGAGCGTCCCCGCGGAGGGCGATCCGTCAAGCGCGATCGTGGTGGTCGACCCCGACGCGCCCTGTTCCGACGAGTCGTGCGACATCCTCGTCGTCGGCGGCGGGATGGGCGGTGTCGCTGCCGGGTGGGCGGCAGCGCGGCGCGGACATCGCGTCTGCCTGCTGGAGGAGACCGATTGGCTGGGCGGGCAGATGGCCAGCCAGGGCGTTGCGGCGCTCGACGAGCACGAACATATCGAGGCGTTCGGGGGCACGCGGTCCTACTATGCGCTCTGCGAAGCGATCCGAGACCATTATCGAAAGCTGGCGGACGAGCCGCAGGAGCCCCTGAATCCGGGCCGCTGCTGGGTCAGCCGCCTGGCGTTCGAGCCGCGGGTCGCGGTCGGCGTGATCGGCGATCTGCTTTCGCCGCACGTCGAGGCGGGGCGGCTGCGCGTTTTTCTGCGCACGAAGGCGACCGAAGCTGAGACGGACGGGGACCGCGTCACGAGCATCAGAGCGATCAACCTCGACACCGGCGACGCCGTGCGATTCGCGTTTGAGTACGTCCTGGACGCGACGGAGCTGGGGGATCTGCTCCCGCTGACGGGCACGGAATATGTGGTGGGCGCGGAGTCGGTGTCGCAGACCACCGAGCCGCACGCACAGCCGGACGAAGCGAAGCCGCACTGCGTGCAGAGCTGCACCTACATCTTCGCTCTGGAACGCAGGCCCGTGGGTGAAGACCATCGCATTTCCAAGCCGACGCGATACGAGCATTACCGCGACCGCCAGCCCTACGGTCTGCGCATCCACGTGCACGGCGGCGAGATCTACGGCGAGACGACGGGGTGGCTGGATTACCAGGTCTTTGAAGCCACGCCGGACACGAAAGGCCCGCTCTGGGAATACCGCAGGCTCGTCGAGGCGACGCAGTTTCCCGGTCATTACACACACGACCTGACGATGTTCAACTGGCCGGGCAACGACTATCGAGACGTGCCGCTCGTGGACCAATCGCCGGAGGCGCTGGCATCAGCGCTTCAGGGCGCAAAGCGGGTGAGCCTGGGGTTCGTCACCTGGCTGCAGACCGGCGCGCCGAATCCGGACGGCGCTCCGGGATTCGCGAATCTCTTGCTGCGACCCGACCTCATGGGCAGCAGCGACGGACTGAGCAAGTTTCCCTACATCCGCGAATGCCGGAGGATCAAAGCGGTCAAGACGGTCATCGAGCAGGAGGTCGCCGTCGCCCACCAGCCGGGGCCGCGCGCCGCTCATTTCGACGACTCTGTCGGTGTCGGCTGGTATCCGATCGACATCCATCAGGTCAGCGATGATGAAGTCGGCACGAGTACGCGGACGAAGCCGTTCCAGATCCCCCTGGGCGCATTGATCCCCGTGCGTGTCCAGAACCTGATCGCGGCCAACAAGAACATCGGCACGACGCACATCACGAATGGCTGCTTCCGGCTGCACCCGGTCGAGTGGAACATCGGCGAGGCGGCGGGACTCGTCGCCGCGTTCGCGATCGAGCAGGGCAGGACGCCCGGAGCGATCCGCGAAGACGAAACGCTGCTGCGGGCATTTCAAAGGGAGGTGGTGGGCGAAGGCGTGCCGCTCTGCTGGCTGATCGATGTGCCGATAGGGAGCGCCGACTTCCCGGCGGTTCAACGGCTGGTGATGACGCGCGGCTATGGGGGCAGGGAGGACAGCCTGGAGTTCGCGCCGGACGAGCTGGTTACGGAGAAAGATCGAGCGGCCTGGCTCGCAGGAAGAGGGGATCCAGACATCGCTGGCCCATCAGGAGGTAGCACTGTCAGCCGCTCGGGGTTCGCCAGAGCAGTGTTGAAAGCGGGCGAAATTTGAGTGCGGAGCACGGCTCTGTCAGAAGGTCATCAGCATAATAAACAAGGGCTTATGTCAAAATAGCGGAGGCCTTTTCATTTAGACCAATATTCCACGCGCGTGGAATATTGGGTTGTGGCGAGAAATCTTCATGCGCTGGAGCTGCCTAGCGATGTGGAATCTCAGTTTCGAGAATCGGCGGTGTTGCTCGCACAGAGGAATGTAGAGGTCGCAGGAGGCTATGCAGCGACATCAAGCTGAGCGGTCGAAGTGACGATCTGATGGAGAATAGGTACTTGAGTTCAGACTAAGTAAGTGTCTCTATAGAAAGGCATTCGCGAAGAGGGGCTACTGGGCAGAAAGTGGGGGCCCCACGATTTCTAGGTTGTATTTCTCAGAAACGGTCATTGCCTTCTCAATGTAGGCGGCCTTATCTGGTTCTCTGTCTTCCATCCCAGTCTCAAGGAAGTATTCCTCGAATCCCGGCGGTGACAAAATCGCCAGAATCTTAACCGGGGTCGACCCAGTGCTCCATACTGTATGAATTGTCCCTTTTGGAATCATAACGTAGGTTCCGGGAGACGCGTGCATAGTCTCTTCCCCTCTCTTGACGCCCACCTCACCTTCCAAAAGATAAAATGCTTCGTCTTCATTTTTGTGGATGTGCTGTGGAGGTCCTTCACCTGGCATCAGCGTCTCCAACAGCGAGTAGGCGCTGGCCGTCTCTTTTGCATCAGCCTTGGCTATAATTTTATGCCCAGGCACCCACCGAACCCAGGCCCCCTCGCCTGGCCCACGAGTAATGGCTACAGCACCATCTTGCACCTTCTGAATCTCTCTGCCGTGCATGTATTGCAAAAGAGCGAATGATCCGAGCGCGCCTAGAACCGCTGCGGCCACAACCTTCAACCAATTGGACATAATTTTTCCTCCTTAGTTCGGCACGTCAACCTTAGATGACAGGCGACGATTCACCTGTGCCAAAACGGCAGAATTCTGCCTGACGACCGAGCGCCCGATGAAAATTCATCTGCCGATGAATGCGGGGTCGAGCAAGTAAATTGGGTTTGAGGCCGTTATCTGGGCTGTACGAGATGGGCTACCGTTCAGAGGAAAAAGCCAAACACCATTATTTCAAGGCGATCATTTTTGCGTAATTGTTGGCTATTACTTGGGCATCTAGTGTATCAAACTTCACCGTCGATAATTCGGCCATATCGATTGTGGTAGCCCCCGTGAAGAGCCGCATGATATCTACTTTGAAGTAAGCCGATTTCAGCCGACCCTCATTATGGGCTTGGTCCAGATTGAACGCCATAGATTTGTAGTTCTCATCAAAGCCAACGTGGTAGACGAGGGGGTGCAGTGCTTCATTCAGATAGAGTCCTCCTTCGAAGAGAACGAACTTATAACCAAAATCCCAGCTCCAGGCCATACGACTATTCGGATCCAGATCTCCAATCGGTTTGATCGAATTGTTGGCCGTTTCGTCCACTCCAATGGAGAATTCGATCCTTTTGTATCTTTGTCTGGGAACGTCACTCAGTTCAATCGTGAAGGCGTTGTTACCATTGTCGAAGCGCGCAAGATGATAGCTATCTGCTTCGATATAATTTTCCGAATCGCCGATTAACGTAACATTGCTTAGATAAAACAGGAAACTTCGTATCTTAAATTGACCTTCGCCGCCTGGATTAGAATACCGAAGTTGGTCGAATACGACTGGATCGCCGCCGACAACTGCTTCGAAATGCAGGTTTACCGTTTCCGTGGAACGCGTGGTTAGTAAGGAATAGGAAACAGTAAGCAGCAATGATGCCAAAATAATCGATGCTATTAGTAAATACTTCCTTTGGACGGTTATTGCCATATGACTATTCGAATGGGTTTGAAAACTTCTCAGCCGCGATAAACTTCTGATCCGTCAGCGTGTGCAGGAAGGCTATAACTGCGCCTTTTTCATTTTCGGTTAGATTAAGACTCGGCTGTGTATTCGCTCCTTTTATTAAATTGTCGGCTTCCGCTATTAGTGGACTAAGTGTACTGCTCAATTTTATGCCCTCGTTATAGTGATCCAGAACCTCTTCCAGGGTGGCGAATCTACCGTCGTGCATGTAGGGCGCCGTTAGAGCAATATTTCTTAAAGTAGGGACTTTGAAAAGGCCTCGATGTGCCGGGTTCTGAGTAACATCTTCCAGTCCGGTCAATAAGTTCTCTTCACTGTCCAGGCCATTGTTGGAAAAACCGTCATACTGCGTGTTGAAACCGCTGGTCAGAAATTGACTATGACAATCAATACAATTGGCACCCCGTAAACTGGCCTTTACATCAGGATGAGCCATGAATAGTTTCCTGCCCAGGTTTTCCTGCACGGTCAGAGCGGCTTCTCCACGCAAGTATTTGTCGTATTTTGAATCTGAAGAGATCAGTGTGCGCTGAAAAGAGGCCAGCGCCTTGGCGATATGATCATCCGTGATGCTCCCATAGGCTTTCTTGAATAGTGCTACATATTGAGCATCTGCCTTTAGTTCATCAACAAGCTCCGCTAGATCCTGACCCATTTCGTCAGCCTGTATTGGGACAAGAGCTTGCGCTTCCAATGAAGTCACGCGACCGTTCCAGAAGAAATGCCGCGGACCCCACATCAGGTTTGCCAGGCCCATGCTATTAAACGCCAGCGCTTCTCCGGAAGCGCTTACCGCCGTCTTTCTACCATCAGTGAACGCCAGCTGCTGCACGTGACAGGTAGCGCAGGAAACTTCATTATTCCCAGACAGGCGGACATCGTAAAATAGTCTCCTGCCCAGTTCGACTGCTTCATCGGTTAATGGGTTATCTTCTGGAACGCGAAACCGGCCAAAAACAAAGGGCGCAGAGAAGTTGGTGATAGGCGTGGGCCGATTGAATTGTGTTTCAATATAGACATAACCGCCCACCACCATAACGGCGATGATTATTGCACTTATTGAGAGTGATTTCTTCACGGCAACGCGTTCGTCAATACCCTACTCAATAAGTCACCGAAACTCGAAGCCCATGTTTGAGTGGTGAGCTCAAACATGGGCTTTTGACTAGTGCGCTCTGAATCATTTTACAATCAAAGAATTCCTGGCGGACGGACAGTCTTCCGCTTGGACAGACAGTCTAATGATGATGCACGAATCCCGAGCCAAAGAGGGATTCAACATTATCTACTCCTTTGCCATACCTCTCTTTGAAGTTGACTGTCGCCAACTTCTCACTGGTTTTAAGGTCATGAACAGTGATCGTGTGATCATTCACCTTGGCAATGAAATCCAGATCAGTCGGGTCATTGTCAGCCGCATTTCCCAGATTTAGCAGGTTGTTTTGTATCGCAATGACCTGCCTGTCTGATTTGGTGGCATAGAAAATCATATGATGTGCCCCCAGGCCTGATTCAAGATCGGGGCCAGAGGAAACCAAATTCGGAAGACTCGATAGTTGGTATCTCTTAACTACGCCAGGAATTGCATGGCTGACAAACAATTCCGTTTCATTGCCATAAAATTCGAGTGGTACACCTGTTCCTTGATCAACGCCAGCATAGATAATTTCTGGATCTCCAAATGATTTATCAGACTCGTTATAGGGTATCTTCCAGGTTTCAAACCCGAACATAGTATTAACCAACACGCTCGGCTCAATGTCCGCAACGATACTTGGTCGCAGAAATAACACCTCAACCGGAGAGGAGGGAAAACCTACCGGTTGCGCATCTTCAATCGTAATTATTTCTATCGGTGCAAACGTATTCAAGTCGATAACGGTGACCGCATTTCCGACTCCGGTGGCGAGATCGGGGTGAATCGTTGACGTGACAACCATTCTGTCCCCGTAAGCTGATATGCCATGCGGATACATGATGTAGGGTTCGCCCTCACCGAGGCTACTCTTTCTGGCTTCGATTATTCTAAGCACTTTATTGCTTTGCGGATCGAACACGAACTGCCCGCGTCGTGTCGCGGTGACGTGCGGTTCCTGCTTTCGACCGAGATCAGCCTGATCTACAAGAAGAACGGAAAGACCCGAAAGGTGCATCACGTCGTGATTCTACCGGGCTTCGAGGCGGTGGAGCGGTTGAGCACCCGGCTCGCGGAGATCGGGAACTTGAAGTCGGACGGGCGGCCGATCCTGGGCCTGGACAGCCGGGACCTGGTGGAGATCTGTCTGGAGGCCTGCGAAGACGTACTGTTCATCCCCGCCCACATCTGGACGCCTCACTTCGCGGTGCTCGGGTCGAGCTCGGGGTTCGACAGCCTGGAAGAATGCTTTGAAGACATGCTCCCGCACATCTTCGCGGTGGAGACCGGTCTCTCTTCCGATCCTCCGATGAACTGGCGGCTGTCGGCGCTGGACAGATACGCGATCGTGTCGAACTCGGACGCGCACTCCCCCCAGAAGCTGGCGCGAGAGGCGACCTGTTTCGACACGGAGCTGTCGTATTCCGGGATTTACGAAGCGCTGAAGGAAAGGGACACAGGCAGATTTTGTGGGACGATCGAGTTTTATCCGGAGGAAGGGAAGTATCACTGGGACGGCCATCGAAAATGCGACATCCACTGGTCGCCGGAAGAGACGAGGGCGGCGGATGGCATCTGTCCCGTCTGCGGCGGGAAACTGACGGTAGGTGTGTTGCACCGGGTGGAGACACTGGCCGACAGGCCCGAAGGAAGCCGCCCGGACGGCGCCGCCCCATACGAAAACCTGATTCCCCTGCCCGAGGTGATCGGCTCTGTCATCGGGGTAGGACCGAGCAGCAAGAAGGTCCAGACGATCTACGCACGGCTCCTGAATGAGTTAGGCCCCGAACTGGAGATCTTGAGAGATGTCTCCGTGGAGAGGATCTCCAGTTCGGGTGGGCCGCTCGTTGCCGAAGGGGTGCGCAGGCTGCGGGCGGGGGAAGTGGAGATCCACGCGGGGTATGACGGGGTCTACGGAGAGATCCGGGTCTTCTCGGATGAAGAGCGAGAGCGGATCAAGGGACAGCGGCTCCTGTTCGACGTGGATGCAACGCGAACGACGGCCTCGCTCGAGTGGACGACGAACGGGAAGAACGGCAAGAACGGGAAGAACGGCGGTGCCCGGGCGATCGAAGCGGGGGAGGAAGCCGCGTCCCGTTTGGGCGATCCAGGTTCGTCGCCTTCAGGCCCTCGCGCGCTCGACGTCGACCAGAGGGCGGCGGTCGTGGCGGTGGACGGACCGATCGTCGTCGTGGCGGGACCGGGCACGGGAAAGACGCGCGTGCTCACGCACCGGATCGCCCACCTGATCAGAGAACGGGAGGTCGCGCCCGATCAGATCGCCGCCGTGACGTTCACGAATCGAGCGGCGGGCGAGATGCGCCGCCGCCTCGTGGACCTGCTCGGTGACGTCGAGCGCGGGAGAGAGGTGACCGTCGGAACGTTTCACGGGATTGCCCTGAGTCTCCTGAAGCGCTACGAGCCGGGGCCTGGACCCTCGGTGGTGGATGAGTTCGAAGCACGGCAGATCCTGTCGGATGCCCTTTCCCGCGTGAAGTGCGCGATTCCCCTCAAGGAGGCTGTCGCGTCGATATCGCTGGCCAAGTCTGCGGGAATACACCCCGGAGAGCTCAGGGGTAAGGAAATCAGAGCGGTCTATCAAACCTACCAGGACCAGCTCAAGGCCTACGGGGCAAGAGATTTCGACGACATCCTCGTGGACCTGGTCGAGCTTCTGGTCGCACGCGTGGAGATCCTGACGGAGCTCAGGGGACGGTTCTCGCACCTGCTGGTCGACGAGTTCCAGGATGTCAACGGGGTGCAGTACCACCTGGTCAAACTTCTGGCGGGCGCCGGGGAGGGGCTGTTCGTGATCGGCGACCCCGATCAAGCGATCTACGGATTTCGCGGTGCGCGGCCGGCATTCTTCAACGCGTTGACCGATGACTTTCCTTCCGCCCACAGGGTGAATCTGGAAACCACCTACAGATCCACACCCAACATCATCGAGGCGGCGGGGGCGGTCATTTCGGTTGGTAGACATCGTAAGGATACACGGAGCGTGAGGGATCGCGGACCTGCGATTCGCCTGCTCACCGTGCCAGGCGAGACGGCCGAGGGGATCGCCGTCGTGCGAGAGATCAGCCGGAGGGTCGGCGGGGCGGACATGCTTCAGTCCGACGAGGTTGCTCCAGGGAATGGCGCCGCGGAGATCGATCAGGCTCGCAGCTTCGCCGATTTCGCGGTGTTGTTCCGCACGTGGTGGCAGGCCGAGACGCTGGAGCGCTGCTTTTTGGAGGAGGGCCTGCCGTATCGGATCATCGGACAGAAGGATGTTCTCGAGGCCAAAGCGGTTAGGGATGCGCTGACCTTTTTTCGTTGCGTCCACTCTCCTGGCGGGACGTTTCGTTTTCTGAACGCAATGGCGCTCGCGCCGTTCAATCCAGGTCCCTCGGTCTTGTCGGCGTTGCGCAGGCGGCTGGGTCAGGGTGAGAGGATCGAGGCGCTTCGAAAGGTATCGGACCGCGTCGACCTCCTTTTTCAGTTCTTGGCGCGCTATCGTCACTTCGCAAAGGAGGCGTCTCCCGAAGCGCTCTTGGGGCGCTGGCAGGAGGATTTCGGCCGCGGAGATAAACTGGAAACCGAACGCCTGGTGAGCCTGGCGGAGTCGGCGGGCTCTCTAGGGGCGCTGCTCGACACCATCTTGACCGGGAAGGAGGCCGACCTGGAACGGAAGGGAGGCGCGCCGCGCCAGGAGGCCGTGAGCTTGATGACGCTTCACGCCGCGAAGGGGCTCGAGTTTCCGGTCGTCTTTATCTGTGGGGTAGAGGAGGGGCTGATTCCTCACGGCACAGGCGATGTGGATGTGGATGAAGAGCGAAGGCTGTTTTATGTCGGGCTGACCCGCGCGAAGGATGAAGTATTGTTGACGCGTGCGCGGAGTCGGCGTCTCTACGGGAAACGGATCAAGCCGGAGGTATCTCGCTTCGTTCGAGAGGTTCCTGATGATCTGATGGAGGAGGAGCGGGTGAGGCCGGGATCGAGGAGTGAAGCGGTCAGGCAGCTCTCGATCTGGGGCGGGATTTGATGCCCTACGATGAACTCTGAAAGAACGGCTTGATCTGCGAGCGAGTGGGGAACTGATTCGCTTCCCACACGGCCAAAATCTCACCGTTTCTCACGTAGGCCATGCGGGGAAAGCCGTGGCCGTGGACGAGACGCGCGAAATCGGTGAAAGAGATCTGCGCGATCTTGTATCTGGGTTGCAGCTTCTCCACGAACTGTCGAATCTCCAACGAGTGCGTCTCGAGGTTGGAGATCGGAACGTTGTTCATCGAGCCGGGTAGTCCGTGGGAGAACGGCTACATCGAAAGCTTCAACGGGAAACTCAGGGATGAACTCCTCAACGGTGAGATCTTTACGACGCTGCAGGAGGCAAAGGTGTTGACTGAGGTGTGGCGACGGCAGTACAATAGGGTCCGCCCACACAGCTCGCTGGGCTATAGGCCACCGGCACCTGAAACGGTCTTAGGACCGCTAGTCGCAACCGCATCCTAACTCTGGATCTAGATACATAGGTGGGGGCAGGTCGGCCATGGCGAGGCCATCCTGCGCTCCGCGTTGTCGCTCGACTCGCTCCAAAGGCTTCCCCGGGGAGTCACCCCCATGAACGCGGCGCGCGACGCGGTGGCGCGCATGGAAGAGCGCACCCATGGGGGCCGAGGCGGCGTCATCTTGCTGTCCCCCGACGGTGCTATCGGAATGGCCCACAACACGAGCGGCATGTCGTTCGCGTGGACCGACGGTGGCGACTTGCACAGCGGTTTCCGCGTACCGAGGTAGATCCCATCTCGATTTCCCGTCACGTTCGCGCGTTGCAGGCGCTGCTGCTGCTCTCGGGCGGGGCGTCGCTGATCTACCAGGTCATCTGGGCGCGGCACATGACGCTAGTGCTCGGGGGCACGGCGCGCGGCGTGGCCATGGTGCTCGCCACGTTCATGCTCGGGCTGGCGCTGGGCGCGATCGCGATCGGACGGTACGGTGACAAGGTCCGAGGTCCGTTGCGCCTCTACGGCGTGTTGGAGATCGGCGCGGCCGTCACCGGGCTCGCCGTGACCGCGCTGGCCGCACACCTTCCGTCGCTTCACGCATCGTCGCACTACTCGTTGGTCGCGCTCGCCGCCTTGGCGCTGCTCGTCGTGCCTACGGTGCTGATGGGCGCGACGCTGCCGGCGATGCTCGCCTACGTCGACCGCGTCGGCGAGAAGCCCGCCAAAGCCCTCGGTCCGCTCTACTCCGCGAACACGTTTGGCGCGCTCGCGGGCGCGGCGCTCGCCGGTTTCGTGCTCATCGAGAACCTCGGTCTGTGGGGTGCCGCCTGCGTCGCCGCGGCGCTGGAGGTCGTCGCGGGAGTCTGCGCCATCGCGCTCGACCGTACGCCCCCGGCCACCGAGCCCCAGCCGCGCGCGTGGCCCGCGCTGCCTGCCGCTTGCGCGCTGTTCGTCTCGGGCCTGGTCACGCTAGGCTACGAGATCCTCTTCACGCGCTTGCTGCTCCAGGGGTTCTTGGGCACCGCCTACTCGTTCACCATCATCCTCGCGGCGTTTCTCGGCGGGCTCGCGATCGGAGCGGCCGTCGCGCCGCCGTCCCGTAGGAAGTCCACCGCGCTGCTCGGCGCCATCATCGCCGCGGGCGCGGCGCTCGCTCTCGCGTTTGCGCCGTTGGTGGCCGCGACGCCGGAGCTGGTGGAGCTCCTGCGCGGCAACGACGTGCGCTTCTGGGTGCGGCTGACGATTTACATCGGGCTGTCGATCGTTCTAATTGGGCTGCCCGCCGTGGTGTGGGGCATGGCGTTCCCGATGGCCGCCGGACGCTTCGTGACCAAGGGCCGCGCCGGAGCGTCTCTTGGCGGCGCGTACCTCGTAAACACCCTCGGCGCGGTGGCAGGTTCGCTCGCGACCGGCTTCTGGCTGCTTCCCGCGCTCGGCGTGCGCGGTGCGCTCATCGCGTTGGCCCTGGTCCAAGCCGGCTGCGGGCTGTGGCTGATGGTGCGCGACCGTCGCGGCGCGCGGGTACCCCGCGCGGCCTGGGCGCTCGCCGGGGTGTTCGCGGCCGCGGTGGTGCTCGCCTGGCCCGCCGCCGTCGGCAAGCAGCTCGGCGAAGGCACGTCGGTCCCCCCGCACACCGTCGGAAAAGAGCACTTCTACCGCGTGCTCTACTACCGCGAGGGCGCGAGCACGACGACGACGGTCGTGCGCAACATCGTGACCAACCGGCGCTCGTTGTTCCTCGACGGCTTCGTCACCGCGGCCGATGGCCCCGGCACGCACTACATGCCGATGATGGGGCACCTCCCCGCGTTGCTGCACCCCGACCCGAAGCGTGGGCTCGTCATCGGCTTCGGCACCGGCTCGACCGCGCGCGCGCTGGGTAGCTGGCCGCTGCATCTCGATGTCGCCGAGATCAACCCCGACGTGCTGGCCTGCGCCGAGCACTTCACCCTTGACAACCTGCGCATCCTGCCGCACGTCACGCTCGAGGACGGCCGCACGTTCTTGCACCGTTCGCGCGACGTCTACGACATCATCACGCTCGAGCCGATGCCGCCGCACTTCGCCGGGGCCGTGAACCTCTACTCACGCGAGTTCTACGAGCTGGCGCGCGGCCGGCTCGCCGACGACGGCATCCTCGTGCAGTGGCTGCCGCTGCACCTGGTCTCACCCGACGACAGCCGCCAGATCCTCGCGACGCTACAAAGCGTGTTCCCCGAAACCCATCTGTTCATCATGCCGGGAGACATGACCGGCTTGGCGATCGGCTCGCCGAGCCCCATCGAGCCCGAGCGCGCGGTGCGCCGACTCCGCGAAGGCCCCGAGTCGCTGCGCGCGATTCCCCTGAACGAAAACCTGATGCGCACCTCGTTCGTGCTCGACCCGGCGAAGGTGCGCGCCTACACCGACAGCGCTCCGCTGGTCACCGACGACCGGCCACGACTGGAGTACTCGGGCATCTACCGCGTGCTCGACCGCTTCAAGAACTCCAACGCGCTCCTGCACTTCAACCTGGTGGAGATCCGCGCGGCGTTCAAAGGAGAGCCAAAATGACGAAGCGCGTCGTGCTCGGTGCTCTGCTCAGAGCGGTGGTGCTGGTCCGCGGTGATCAAGCCACCGCCGGGCGGCTGACGGCAGCGTCGAAACTTCCACGGCTCTAGGCACCACCGGTCTTGTCGGCGTTGCGCAGGCGGCTGGGCCAGGGTGCCAGGATCGAGGCGCTTCGAAAGGTATCGGATCGCGTCGATCTCCTTTTTCAGTTCTTGGCGCGCTATCGTCACTTCGCAAAGGAGGCGTCTCCCGAAGCGCTCTTGAGGCGCTGGCAAGAGGATTTCGGCCGCGGAGATAAACTTGAAACCGAACGCTTGGTGAGGCTGGCGGAATCGGCGGGCTCGGTGCTTGGGCTCGACACCGTCCTGACCGGAAAGGAGGCCGACCTGGAACGGCGGGGAGGCGCGCCACGCCAGGAGGCCGTAAGCCTGATGACGCTTCACGCCGCGAAGGGGCTCGAGTTTCCAGTCGTCTTCATCTGCGGGGTAGAGGAGGGGTTGATTCCGTCGGGCGCGGGCGATGTCGACGTGGATGAAGAGCGAAGGCTGTTTTATGTCGGGCTGACGCGCGCGAAGGATGAAGTATTATTGACTCGCGCACGGAGCCGGCGTCTCTACTGTAGGCGGATCAAGCCTGAAGTATCTCGCTTCGTTCGAGAGGTTCCTGATGATCTGATGGAGGAGGAGCGGGTGAGGCCCGGATCGGGGAGCGAAGCGGTAAGGCAGCTTTCACTTTGGGGCAGGGCTTGATCTCTTACGATGAACTCTGGAAGAACTGCTTGATCTGCGATCGGGTGGGGAACTGATTCGATTCCCACACGGCCAGAATTTCACCGTTTCTCACGTAGGCCATACGTGGAAAGCCGTGGCCGTGGACGAGACGCGCGAAATCGGTGAAGGAGATCTGTGCGATCTTGTATCTGGGCTGCAGCTGCTTTACGAAATGTCGAATCTCCGTCGAGTGGGTCTCGTAGGGGGACAGCGCGACGACCTGCGGGACGCCCGGAATCGCGGAGAGCCGGTTCATCGCCGGCACCTTCTCTTTACAGTGTTTACACGTGGGGCTGAAGAGCTGTAGGAGATAGGCCCCTCGATAGATATCTACGTCCGTTCCTGAAACCTCCAGACTTTCCAGTTCCAGTCCCACCTGCAAATCCCCTGCCTCGAGACGTCCCATTTCAGGGAAGAAGCGGGCGCCCGCCACGATCAGCGCGACAAGTAGACCCCCTGTCACAATCCTTCGAGCAAGCCCTTCGGGTGCAGTGAAGACGGATCCCTGCTTAAAGAGCGCCAACAGGAGCATGGCGAGCATGACCGTATTTTCGATCGTCGCCTCACCCGGTCCCCTTTGAAGCAGGGTGCCAAAACATCCGCACCTCGCGTCAAATCCCTTCGACCAGGCCGAAACCGTCAGGAACAGGAAAAAAGCCATCAGGCCGACGCCGATCCGCAGGGTCAGTTTTGGCCGCCAGTTCATCACGAGAGAGAGCCCGAGACCGAACTCGATCACACTCATCAGGAGGGCAGCCCGGGAAACCGCGGGACCGATGCTGGGACCCAGAGTCAGGATGCCCTGTACGAACGGCAGGGCTTCCCAGTAGAAGATCACGGGGTTCCACGACTTGGCCGCGCCCGCAACCAGGAAGACGAGGCCGATCAGGATCTGGCAGATTCGAGCGGCAACAAGGACACGGCGTGAGTTGCCTCTCTGCCTGTTTTGTTCTGGTCCCATATCAGTTTGCGAGGAGTTTGAGGAATCGTCCGTAGGCCGGCTCCCAAAACTCTGAGGGGCCCGGCTCGTAGGTGACGACCTCGGTGGAGTTGCGTACGATTTCTCTGATCTGATTCAAGGAGTCGACCTGACCGTCCGCCGTGGCCTGCATCAGGATGTTTCCGAGGGCAGTCGCTTCGGCCGGCCCCGCGATGACCGGCCGGCCCGTCACGTCGGCTGTGAGCTGGCAAAGGAGCGTGTTGCGGCTTCCGCCTCCCACGACGTGGATGGTCTCCATCTTTCTCTCGAGGACAGATTCGAGTTCGATCAAGACCTGTCGAAACTTGAGTGCCAGGCTTTCGAGCGCGCATCGGATGATCGCGCCCTCGGTTTCAGGTTCCGGCTGGCCGGTGCGCTTGCAGAAAGCGCGGATTCTGGAAGGCATGTCTCCCGGCGTGATAAAGCTGCCGTCATCCGGGTCGACGAGCGCGACGAGTGGGGCCGCCTCACCGGCGAGCCTCACCAGGTCTTCAAAAGCGAAGGACCGGCCCTCCGCCTCCCAGATTCGCCGACATTCCTGCACGATCCAGAGTCCGCTGATGTTCTTCAGGAAGCGGAAGGTTCCGCAGACCCCTCCCTCGTTCGTGAAGTTGTGGGATAGGACGTCCGATGAGATTCTGGGTTCCGGGATTTCGGCGCCCATGAGCGCCCAGGTCCCGCAGCTGATGTAGGCGGCGTCCTGCTGCTGCATCGGGACGGCGGCGACGGCCGAACCGGTGTCGTGGCACGCGGGTGCGATGACTTCAGTGGAATCCAGGCCTGCCTCTTTCGCGATCGAGGGGCGTAGCGGGCCGAGCTTCGTGCCGGGCTGGACGATATGTGGAAGGATTCCAGTCGGGATCTGCATCCGGGAAAGCAGGTCAGTCGCCCAGCCGGCCTTGCGCGGATCGTAGAACTGCGTTGTCGTCGCGTCCGAGAATTCGGAGACCTTGGCCCCTGTCAGCCAAAAGTTGAACAGGTCCGGTAACATCAGGAAGGTTTTGGCCGCCTGGAGCTGCTGCGCGTCCTGAGATACCATCGCCAGGAGCTGGTAGAGGGTGTTGAGCTCGAAGAACTGAATGCCTGTCTGTTCGAAGATCTCCTCTTTGGGCACGATGTCGAAGGCCTTGTTCATCATTCCATCAGTCCGCGGATCTCTGTGGGAGCGAGGATTGCCCAGGAGTTCATCGTCCCCATCCAGGAGCGCGAAATCGACCCCCCACGTGTCGATTCCGATTCCCGAAAGTTGGCTGCCGAAGGACTGAACATATCGACGTAACCCCTGAAGCATTTCTTCGTGTAGGCGCAAGACGTCCCAATAGAGCCCATCTAATACTGAGACGGCGCCATTCGAAAAGCGGTGCACCTCTTCCAAAATGACCCGCTCGCCGTCGAATTTCCCCACGACGGCACGCCCGCTCGAAGCGCCGAGGTCATACGCGAGGTAGTTGACCGTCTCTCCCATTTTTATTTTTAATTTTCCTGTTGTGTTTATCGGGGGCGTTCACGATATTTTAAGTGTGTAACGTATATATCCTGATGGCTCCGAAGTGTCAAGTCTTTCGTGGGTTCATAATGGACTCGCGAGCAGGATTGCGCATAAGGAGGTCGTGATGCCGGATCGAGTCGATGCAAACACGAGTGGGGCCCGCCCCGCGCCCGCCAGACCACAGGGAGGAGAAGGTCCTGATCAGGCTGCCCAGCAGGCAAGGCAAGCGGCCGAGCGGCCGGAACCAGATCGGGTAGAGATTTCGAACGAGGCCCGCGCCCGGACCACTCAGACGCCGGCCGCGAACCCACCTCAGACCGACGCGCCCGCGAACGAGGCAGGCGGGGCAGCTCAGGGCCCGTCCGCCGACGATCGGGCAGAGCAGCTTAGTCAAGATCGGGATGCTGCCGAGCAGCAGGATGATGCCGCTCGCGAGCAGGGAGAGAGAAGACCCCCTGAAAGGCCTGGGAACCTTGTGGATGTACAGGGCTAATCTCCCGGAGAACTCAGGGCACTAATCACCAGAATGAGAAGATGAATGGGCCTGCCGGTCTGTCACGAACAGATTGGGAGGCCCTTTTGTTTTGGTTCTTCACCGCATTCCTGAGAAGGTGTGGCGCATTTCGAGTAATTGCGAATTTTGGATTGCGGACACCGTGGCACTGAACGCGCGAATTGTATCCGGTAGGAGCCAGCTCCTGCTGGCGAAGGCGATTATCAGGGTGACGGTTCGCCGCCTGAAGCCTGTCTTCCCCCTGGCGACGAAATGATTCGCGGTGATTGCATACAGTTTTTCTGAGCCTACAACCTATGCCTCCGGCAGCCCACCCTTCGGCAGGCTCAGGGCATGCTTTTCTTGCTCGCCCAAGAAAAGGCCTACCGCAACCGCCACCCTGGGGCACAGCGCGGCTGTGCCCCTACACTCCAAGATTTCGCTGTAGGGGCGCGGCGTGCCGCGCCCGAGGACAAAAGAAGGGCGCCGCTCAACGCCGCGGGGGCTTCGGCC
Source organism: Candidatus Latescibacterota bacterium (assembly GCA_965248435.1). Classification (GTDB taxonomy): domain Bacteria; phylum Latescibacterota; class UBA2968; order UBA2968; genus CBDFJH01. The sequence goes on along the minus strand of OZ252100.1, from coordinate 913,620 downwards.
GCGGCACCTCACCCTCAGTGGAAAGGACGATGGCGGCAATCAGGGCGGGACTCCTGCACCGCCCGACGCCCACTATGGGACCGGCCCAGAGGGCCTAAGCGCGTGGGAGATGAAAGAACGAGGTTGCCTGGGAGTCGCACACCGCGGCCCCGATGGCTTCGAGCGATCTCTTTCGCGAGTTTGAGAGACGCCAGTCCCCTCCTGGGTCGGGGTGGGTATTTCTGGTACGGGATACCTCGGACGAGATACGCTTCACGAGATACGAGATACGCTATTTAGCCCGACATCGACGACAGCCTATACATTTATACTAAGAGATGCGAAAGCGAACCGTTGCACACTGCGCAAGCCCATACCTGGAGATGACGAACGTCTGGATCTACGACCAGATCCGATCCCTCTCCCGCTACCGGCCTGTTGTTTTGACACAGGCCGTCCGAAACCGCGATCACTATCCCTCTACAGATGTCGTTTTCGCCCAGGAGGCACTGCCCACTTTTCGACGGATGGCCTACCGGGGGCTCCGAAAGTGGAGGGGCACCTATGTGGGATACCAGCAGGTGTTGATGCAGGAAGGCGCGGTCCTGATGCACGCCCATTTCGGACAGGAAGGGTTCCGGTGCCTCGGGGCAGGAAGGGGCGCGCGGATTCCGATGGTGACCAGTTTTTATGGACTGGACGTCTCTGTGCTCCCGAAACAGCGGATCTGGTTCAACCGATTTAAACGGCTCTTCGCCGAGGGGCAGCTTTTTCTGGCGGAGGGTCCGAGAATGGCGGAGTCGATAGAGGCGCTGGGATGCCCGCACGACAAGATCGAGATGCACTGCCTTGGTGTCGACCTCGAAAGGATCACCCCGCGCGCCGGTGATGATCTGTCCAAGGCGGGGCCGATCGTAATGACCTACGCCTCGTTTCGAGAGAAGAAGGGGCTGGTCTACGGGCTGCGTGCCGTTCACCGAGTCCTGGACAGGTATCCCGGCCTGTGCGTTAGGATGGTCGGAGACGGGCCCCTTCGACCGGAGATTGAAACGGAGATCGAAGCACTGGGGATGGGTGATCGCGTCGATCTATTGGGTTTGCAACCGCACGCCGCCTGCCTGGAGGAATTGCACCGAGCGACGGTGCTTCTGCATCCGAGCGTGACTGCCGGAGACGGCGATACAGAGGGCGGGGCACCCGTGGCATTGATCGAAGCGATGGCGTCGGGGCTCCCCGTGGTCTCCTCTCTGCACGCCGACATTCCGACCATCGTTCCCCACGAGAAGTGCGGGCTGCTCTTCCGAGAGCGAGACGTGGAAGGACTTGCCGAAGGCCTGGATGCGATCTTGGGGTCAGAGGAGCTTCGGGCCGAGATGGGCAGGGCGGGCAGGGCGCACGTGGAGGCGAATCACGACCGAAGGGTCCTGGGTGGACGGCTGGAGGGGATCTATGATCGGGTAGTTGGTGGCAAGATCTGACCAGGGTCAGGGGCCGCGGCTGCGACTCTAAGAGAGGTTGTGCTTGACCACGGACGACGGACCGTGGACCGCTTATACCCCAAGGATTACGTTATTCATCCCGCCGTCTGCCGTCTGCATAAAAAAAAGCCGGTCCTCGCTCTTGCGAAGACCGGCTTATCAGTGCAATGGTCTTGAGGGTCAAGCCGTGAGGTCGAGGTGATCCGGCTTCTTCTCGGACGGGTGAGTGTCCGAATCCGTCTGCTTTTTGCCCGGCTTTCGATCCCGCCGCCTGCGCTGCTTCCAGGCATCTCTATCTTCCGCCGGACTGATTACGGATGTAATCGGAGTCAACATCCCGAACACCGCCTGTGATCAAGTTGTTTCCCTAAATGGAGTATCTATTCAAGTTATCGGCTATTTAGGGAAAAAACTTTAGGCGGAGCGGGGCTTGATTCTAGGGCAGGAGGCTGCGGATCCGGGCGGCAATCTTCCGAAGTTCGGACCTGAGGCGTTCGATTTCCTGAGTATTTTCGTCTACCATCAGTTCCAGGGTGTCAGCGAAGGCGCGGTTTTCCTTGATCAGGTCGTGGTGTTCGAGGGCCCGCTGCACGGTCAGAATCAAGTCATTGTTATTCCAGGGTTTAGTTATAAATCTATAAACCCCGGCCTCGTTGATGGCGGCGATGGCCACCTTGAGGTCGCCGTGAGCGGTGAGCAGGATGCGAGTGGTGTCCGGATAAAGAGATCGGGCCTCTTTGAAGAGCTCGATTCCGTCCATTTCGGGCATCTGGTAGTCGGCCAGGATAAGGTCAGGGGTGAACCCCTGAAGGAGATCGAGTGCCTCCTTGCCGTTCGTGGCCTTGGTGACCTCGCATCCCCGGCTCGTGAATAAATCCTCCAGGACGGACCGAATGTCTTCTTCATCGTCAACGATGAGGAGGTTGTGTGCCATAAGATTTCCTCGAGTTACGTGCTGTGATGATTGCGGGGCGGAAAGATAATGAAACCCTTCGGTTTTCACAAGCGTAAGAAGAAATCGGGGAGCGTGCGGCGGGGACGTTCTCTACGATTCCACGAGTTGGTCGTTCAGCCATATTTCGGCGCCAGGCAACCCACCGTGCGGGGCGACCCGGGGCAGATTCGACCATCTTCCCTCCGCGCAAGGTGCTTGACAGTGCTGCCGCTTCCTGTTATTTTTTTGCGATTTATGAGGCCAGACGCGTTCAGATTCCATCGATATTTCGGGTCTGGACGCGGAAAGGGCTGATTTATGGGAAATCCCTCCCAAGCGGAGCTGATTCCGTGGAACTTTGGCCTTATCCGGACGTGAAAAATAGCAGCCGGGTAGCGACAATAATAATCTGCAGCAACCTGGATCAGTCTGACAGCAAGGAGGAAGCCATGCACGGGGCTAAGCGATTTTGGCCTTTCACCCTCTCCATCATGTTTCTGCTTTGCCTTTTGATTGTCGTGAGCGGGCCTGCGGCTGCCGGCGACGAGGAGGACGAGGTTGAGGTCCCCACGATGACCGAGGCCGAGCGGGATTCTCTGATGATCCTCGCAGAGAGCCACTTCGGCGCGGAGGAATACTTCGAGGCGGAGGAAATCTTCGCCCGGCTCGTCGAGGCCTATCCGAAGGATGCCGTCATTCGGACCTGGCTTGGCACCGTCCAGTTGAAACGAGAGAATTTTGGCGAGGCGGAGAAGTCCTTCGAGAAGGCCAAGAAACTGGACAAGAAGTATGCGCCGGCCTATGTCGGATTGGGAATGACACACGCCCAAAAACCGGCCAGAGGAATTACTGCTTTCTACAATTACCGCCGAGCGATCGGGCACGCCAAGCGGGCCGCAAGGATCGACTCGTCCTACGGACCGGCCTATCGTCTGCTGGGGGAGGTCTACGAGAAGTATCAGGAGGACCACAAGAAGGCTATCCGATATTATCTCAGGTACATCGAGCTCGAGCCGGATAATCCGGACGGCCTATACCATTTCGGGCTGGCCAGTGTGCTGGACCAGCAGTACGAGAATATTGATAAGTACATTGCCCCGCACTTGAGGGCCAATCCGGACGACTTCAGGCTTCTTCCGTTGGCGGCTCAGGGATACTTCTACCAGGACAAGCCTGACCTGGCGCTGGAGTACTTCGAACGCTATCTACAAAACAAAGAGGGCCACGAGAGGAGATTGTACACAGACATCTCCCTAATCGGCTCGCAGTCTGAGCTGGAAGATTACAAGGAGATCCAGGATGAGGGCGTGCGCATTGCCTACCTTGAGCAGTTCTGGGCGAGGCGGGATCCCGACATTCTGACGAAGATCAACGAACGGATTATCGAGCACTACAGAAGGGTCTGGTTTGCCCGGACCTATTTTGCCGACAGGATCTATCCGTGGGACAAGCGCGGCGAAGTTTACATTCGGTACGGTGAGCCGGACTTCCGGTCCCGATCCGCCAAGAGAGAGTTTCGACAGAGCCCGGAGGTCGAGGCGGTACGCAACCGGATGGCCGTACAGATCTACGGACCCGAGGCCCAGTTCCTGACCTTCGTCGGTCCTGTCTACCCGATTCGGTCGCATCGGCATTCCGTGATGCAGAGGAGTCTGGATGACTTTGGGGGCCAAGTGGAAGACCAGGACTTGGGCGGTGACCCGAGCGGCCTCGAATCGGTGGACATCGATGCCCCAGCGGAGGACGGCGGCCTTGAGGATGATGCGGCTGACGCGGATTTCGAGTCTTTCGGAAGGGTCAAACTTCTGTTCGGCGATTACGCCCCCGTGACGTCCGAACAGGATATCGCGATGGTGTCTTGGGAGGCCTGGACCTACACGCAGATCCAGGGGGGGATTGAAATCGTCTTCACTGATGAGAAAAGGAACGGGCGTTTCGATTTCGCCCCGATCCCTCCGGTGAGTGACCTGAGTTCGAATATGATAAGATCGATCGCTGTTATTTCCCAACACGCGCCCGCCACGATCTACGCGAATGCCGCAGGCGAAGTCCCCGACTACTACAGGCCCGGACTCCTGGGCCCTGCTCTGAACTTCTACTACGACCTTGCGAATTTTTCTTCTCACGACGGCCATACCTCACTGGAAATCTATTACGGCATACCGCCCGAGCAGGTTGAGGCGATCGAAGAGGCGGATTCCTCCTACATCCACGTGGAGGCGGCAATCGCACTGGCCGACGAAGATCACACGGTTATCTACCGAACGAAAGAGGAGTTTTACTACCGGACTGTCGGGGAAATGAACAAGACGAAGGGGTCATTCGTCCCGGAGATTCTGAAGACCCAGATTCCTCCCGGCAAGTATGAGCTTCAGGTCCAGTTGAAAGATCGGATTTCAGGGCGGACAGGGCTCTACAAACAGTCCCTTGAGGTCCCGGACTTCACGATCGATGTCCTGCAGCTGAGCGACATAGAACTGGCGATGGACATCGGGGCTACCGAACAGGCCGCGAAGTTCCGGAAGGGGGACGTCTGGATCATTCCGATGCCGACCCGGTCCTATGGAGACGATCAGAAAGTGCACGCCTACTACGAAGTCTACAACCTGTCGAAGGACACGTTCGGTCAGACTCGCTATAAGGTCAACTACACGGTCCGAACCGGGAAGGGGCATTCCGTCGGCGTCTTCGGGGCAATGAAGCGGGGAATCGGCTCCATATTCAACAGAGGTAAACCGCAGGTTTCGGTCAGTTACGAACAGGTTGGATCCGATCCGACAGAACGCGAGTACTTCGAGCTTGACCTCAGCAAAGCGAAGGCCGGGCTTCAGGTCCTGGAAGTTAGAGTCGAAGACCTGGTCAGTGGCCAGTCCTCCTCGCGTGAGGTCCGCTTCAGGTATGGGGGCTGACAGAAACCGCTTTTCATCAAATCTCCTCAGCGGGGCGCGATTTCAACCCGCCCCACTAGCCTCTATCGAAATCCTAATCAGTACCCGAGGAATGGACTGGCAAAAGGAGGGATCGACCCTTGCGATATCTCTGGCCTAGCCTGATCATTGTCGCGGTGATCGGGATCGGGATCTCCGACCTGTCGGTCCGTGCAGAGGAGCCCGCGATCATACCGGCAGGAAGCGTCGAGTTTTTCGAAAGCGCTGAAATGCCGATCGAGAGCGCCGGCAACTTGAGATTCTTCATGGATGTCGCCGGGTTTCGGGGAGCCGTGGGTTACACGCGCCAGGAGATCTATGTTCTGATCGATGTGAAGCAGCTGCGCCTTGAGGTAAAGAAAAATAAACGGATCGGGAAGATGGAATTCTCCACGACCCTGATCGACTCTTCCGGCGAAACCGTAAAGGAAAAGAAGTGGCGGCGTGCGGTGTCGATCGAAGACCTGGACGCCCTGGCGGATGGCGGGGCGCCACATCGCGAGGTTGTGAAATTCGATCTGAAGCCCGGCCTCTACGGGGCGAGTATCTCGGTCACGGATTCCAAGGCCGGCATAACGGGCACGGCCGCCACGCTCCTGGAGGTGAGGGGGTTCGAGAGAGAAGGTCTGGTATTCAGCGATATCCAGCTTGCCAAAGAGATGGTTCGGACGGGAGATTCCGACCAGTACGAAAAGCAGGGGTGGAAGGTCGTTCCAAACGTCAACCGGACCTATGTTGCCGGAGATGCGCTTCCGATCTATTTCGAGCTTTACAATTTTTCACTCTATCCGGATCAATCCGACGACAGTTTTATCCTTGGCTATACCCTTCTGGATTCGACGGGACAGGCCGTGAAACAGTTTCCGGCAAAGCTGGTGTTGAAACCGGGTGAGAGTGTCGTCAAGACCGAGTTTCTGGACACGGAGGGTCTTGAGGACGGGCCCCATGAGATCCAGATCGAGGCCTTTGATGGTGTCAGTCGAGAATATCTCCGCATCCGCCGTAAGCTGTTCGTCGCTTCTGAAGACCGGCTGGCCCTGCTCCAGGCTCAGAGAGACATGATCCGGTATTTTTCGGACATTCGATACATTGCCTCTTCGGTGCAGATCGGTGCCTTCAAAAAACTCGACGATTGGCCTTCGCGGATGAAGTTTCTGAGGGCATTCTGGAAGAAGATGGACCCTACGCCCGAGACCCCGACGAACGAGCGTCTGCTTAAACACATGTACTGGGTGCATCACGCGGATGTCAGGTTTCAGGGGAACCGTGGTGTGCGCGGATCGGACACGGACAAAGGCCGAGTCTACATCAAGTACGGACCTCCCGACGACGTCGACTATCACACCTCCGCTGCCGGTCAAAAGCCCTATGAGGTGTGGTTCTACAACATGGCCGGAAGGTACCAGTTCATTTTCCGCGACCGGAGAGGACTGGGAAATTTCGAGCTCGTCCATTCGGACTATCCGGGAGAACTTCAAAATCCGTTCTGGCACAGGGAACTTTGAGGGGACGTAATCTGGCTGCCTGAATAATTCGCAATCATCACTTCCTTTGTTTGACGAATGGACTTGGGGTTTTATATTGGTTTCGACTCCAGGTCCATTTTTTGTGTCTGAGACGAAATGAACCCATGAAAGATATAGGAAGCGGGCTGGTTCTAAGGCAAGCGAGGGCTGAAGACGCCGAAGCGCTGGCCGAGCTGAATGCGTCTGTGCTGAGTGACGTGGGTGACGAAGAACGTGCCGCGGGTATCCGTGCCTGGACGACGGACCTGATCAGCGGTCGCCATCCGTGCTTCAGTCCCGAGGATTTCACGATCGTGGAGGACAGGTCTTCCTCAACCATCATCTCATCTTTGGCCCTGATATCTCAGACCTGGTCCTTCGATGGCATCGATTTCGACGTCGGGTCCATCGATCTCGTTGTTACGCATCCCGAATACCGAGGTCGAGGACTCGTCCGGGCTCAGATGGAGTTGGCGCACGGGTGGAGTGGGGGGCGCGGTGAGATGGTGCAGGCCGTGGGAGGGGGGTTTCCGTTCTATCGACAGTTCGGCTACGAGACGGCCGTCGAGTGGCTCGGAGGACGGGCTGGAGGCAAGGGTGACGAGCCTGATTCGACAGCGGCAGATGCAGAGCCTGTTCAACTGCGTCCGGGGACGCGTGAGGATCTTCCCTACGTGTCGGAGGTTTACAGCCAGGGGATGGAACGCTACCTGGTTTCCTGCGCGCGTGACGAGACGATGTGGCGCTACGAGCTGGACGGACGCAGTGATCGGGAGCACCACAGGGTGGCGTTCCGAATCATCCTATCGCCCGAGGGCGAAGCGGTCGGTCTATTGTTGCACTGGCCCGGGCTGATCGGCGGGGAGATGAAGGTGAGGGCCTTCGAACTGTCCAGGGACGTGCCGTGGCCTTCCGTGATGCCCGGTGTTCTGCGTTATCTTCGCTCGGCGGGAGAGCAGGTCGCGGGTTCTGAAGCATGGTCGGGCGTGGTCTCCTTGATGCTGGGAACGGAGCATCCCGCCTATGAAGCCGTGAAAGACCAGCTGCCCCGACAGATTCGTCCGTTCGCCTGGTACGTCCGTGTCGCCGACGTTCCCAAATTCGTCCGACACGTGACGCCGGCCCTGGAACAGAGGTTAGCGGCTCATCTTGAAGGATGGGCCGGCGAGCTTCTCCTCAGCTTCGGCACGAGCGGGATGCGGATCGTTCTTGAGCACGGGAGGCTGGCGAAGGTCGAGGACTGGACACCCCCGCAGAACCACGATCCGAGGCCCGACGTCCCGGACGTAACTTTTCCCGGGCTGACCTTTATTCAGCTGCTGTTTGGATTTCGGTCCCTGGACGACATCGAGTATGCGTTTCCGGACATAACCATAGGCTCGGACGAAACGCGAGAGCTTGTTGACGCGCTCTTCCCGAAGCGGCCTTCATCGGTTTGGGGAATACAATAATGAGGAACAGAATCGCGAGTGCTGGGGGAATGGAGTCATGGGGTATTGGAGTAATGGAGAACAAAGAACAGAGGCGCCAGTGTTGGGGGAATGGAGTAATGGAGGACAAAGAACAAAGGCGTCAGTGTTGGGGGAATGGAGTAATGGAGGACAAAGAACAAAGGCGCGGGTGCTGGAGGAATGGAGTGTTGGAGTAATGGGAAGGCAGGTTTTTCCATACCCCATTACTCCAGTACAGCAGTACTCCAGGATCGGAGGGCTGGAAAGCTGGAGTAACAGACGAATCGAGTAATGGAGAAATAGGAAGGTAAGATTCTCCAATACTCCAGTACTGCAATACTCCAGAATCGAGGAACCGAATAGTTGAAGCGGCGGGCGAATCGATTATGAATTAATGGTAGAAGTGGTTGATTCATTCAAAGGAGGATTCGTGGACAACCCGTCTGAATACACCACGGTGAGCTGGGACAAGCTCGAAGACTACCCCTGCGGGCCCTTGCCCGAGGACCATCCCTGGCCGAAGCGAGAAAACCTCTCGATACGGGCCTACAGCGCCCCGCTGGGTTGCGAGCACCTGGCCTTCTCCATCGGCCACCTGAAGCCGGGCCAGTCCGTAGCACATCACCGCCACAAGCAGGCTGAAGAGATCTATGTGCTGATGCGCGGCCGCGCCAAGATCCGCATCGGTGATCAAGTAGTGGACGCGGAAGCGCGCGATGCGTTTCGCATCCCGGCAGAAGTCTACCGTTCGGTTTACAATCACTCGGACGAAGACTGCTGGTGGCTGTTCATGGGTGCGCCCATTGATGAGTACCTCTGAAAGAACGGGTACCGGGGACCGGATCTATTGATTGGTACTTCTGTAACGGAAAAGACCGGGTAGAGGGATTCGAGTATCGTGGCTGGTTATGGGCCCGGTAGGGGCGAACCTTGTGTTCGCCCGATCCAGTGAAAAGCCGAACCTCACATCCTATCCATGACCGTAGGTTAAATCGCCGAGCAAATATAGCCATACACTATTTGTAATGGCCGGAGCGTTGCCGTCCAAATGATTGAGTCCGTCATCAAGGAGCTTCGCGATTTCTTGAAGCCGGATCAGATCCTCACGGATCCCGAGGATCTGAGCGTCTATGCCTTCGATGCCACGGCCGTCCTTCACGAGATGCCCGGCTGCGTTCTTATGGCCGAGACGACGAGCGAGGTGTCTCGTGTCCTCCAGATCGCGAATCGAGACCGGATCCCCGTCGTGACGCGAGGTTCGGGGACGGGACTGGGTGGGGGATCGTTACCCGTGCCTGGATGTATCGTGCTCTGCCTTGTGCGGATGAACAAGATTCTGGAACTCGATGTGAAGAACCTGACGATCACGGCGGAGCCCGGCGTCATTACCCAAAAGATCTTTGAAACGGCTGCTGCCTCGGGGCTGTTCTATCCGCCCGATCCGGGTTCCGTGAAGATCTCGACCATCGGTGGGAATGTGGCCAACAACTCAGGAGGGCTGAGGGGATTGAAGTACGGCGTGACTCGGGATTATGTGATGGCATTGGAGGTGGTCCTGGCCGACGGCCAAATCCTCAACACCGGAACGAAGTGCGTGAAGGATGTCGCGGGATTCACGCTGAAAGATCTCTTCGTCGGGTCCGAAGGATCGCTCGGCGTGATTACGAAGATCACCCTCAAACTGATCCCCACTCCCGAATCCAAAAAGACCCTTCTGGCTCTTTTCGATCGGATGACGGACGCCGCGGAGACGACTTCTGCGATCATTCGTGAGAAGATCATTCCCTGCACGCTCGAATTCATGGACCGGATAACCATTGGCTGCCTGGAGGACCACGCCCAGATCGGACTGCCCCGTGATGCGGAGGCAGTCTTATTGATAGAGGTGGATGGGCACCCGGCGCAGGTCGAGGAGCAGGCCGAGCGGACGGGGAGGATCGCGCTAGATCACGGTGCGCGCGAGGTGCGCCACGCAGCCTCCGAAGAGGAGGCCGCGGAGATGATCGCGGCCAGGCGTGCGGCCTTCGGTGCGCTCGCCCACCTGGCGCCGACGATCATCCTGGAGGACGCAACGGTGCCGCGCAGCGAACTTGCCCGGATGGTGGCCTACATTCAGGAGGTAGCGGAGCGGTATCAGATCAGGATCGGCACGCTCGGCCACATGGGAGACGGCAATCTGCATCCGACCTTTATGGTAGACGAACGCAAGGAAGGCGAAATGGAGCACGTTGAGCGTGCGATAAAGGAGATCGTGGAGTTTGCGGTAAAGCTTGGGGGAACCGTCACCGGGGAACACGGGGTCGGCCTGGTAAAGAAGCCCTATCTCGAGTCTATGGTAGGGCCGGTGGCGCTGGATGTGATGCGGCGCGTGAAGGGGAGCTTCGACCCCAACACCATCCTGAACCCCGGAAAGATCTTCGATTGACTGAACCCGAGAACCTGCTCGCCGGTCTTGACTACTCGGTCCTGCAAAAATGTATCCACTGCGGGATCTGTCTATCCTCCTGTCCGACCTACGAAGCGACCCTGATGGAGCGGTCCTCTCCCCGGGGGAGAATCGCGATGATGCGGGCGATTGCGGATGACCGCCTGGAGGTCTCTCGCACATTTGCCGAGGAGCTCTATTTTTGCCTGGGCTGCCTGGCCTGTCAGACGGCTTGTCCTGCGGGCGTAGATTACACCAATCTGTTCGAGCACGCGCGAGCGGAAATCGAGCGGACCGGTGTGCTGAAAACGCCCCTGCGCTCAGCAGTTCGCTGGATCGCGCTAAAGTGGCTGTTCTCGTCTCGCAAGCGACTCCAACGACTCGGCGGTCTGCTCCGTTTCTATCAGCGGAGCGGTCTTCAACGCTGGGTGCGAGAGAGCGGGATCCTGAAATGGCTGCCCGGCTCGCTCGGGGAATTGGAGCCTCTCACGCCGGTGGTGCAGGACCAGACTACCGAGTCCTTGTTTCGAGACGAGTATGCAACTCAGAATCCCGTCGGTGCCAGATACCGTGTTGGCCTGCTCGCTGGATGCATCCAGGACCTTGCGTTTCCGGACGTGAACGCAGATACGATCTATGTACTGCAGAAAAACGGATGCGAGGTGGTTCTGCCCGAAGGCCAGGAGTGCTGTGGGTCGCTGTTCGGACACAACGGCGAACCGGAGCACGCCCGCGCCCTCGCCAGGAAGAACCTCGACGCCTTCTGTTTGGACGAACTGGATGCCGTGATCACGAATTCGGGTGGGTGCGGGTCGCATATGAAACATTACGATCGGCTGCTGGGTGATGATCCTGAGTATGCGGAGCGGGCGAGGATCTGGAGCGATAAGGTCAAGGATATTCACGAATTCCTGATCGCGATCGGCCACCGGACACCTGAAGGGGAAGGCATTCACAAGACCGTCGCTTACCACGATTCCTGCCACCTTGCACACGGACAGAAGATCACGACGGCGCCCCGGCAGGTGCTCGATGCGATCCCGGGCGTAGATCGTGTGGAACTGCACGAAGCGGACTGGTGCTGCGGCAGCGCTGGCGTCTACAACATCACACAGCCGGAGATGTCGATGCAGCTCCAGGAGAGAAAGATGAACAACATCCAGAAGACGGGGGCCGACGTCGTGGTTGCTGCGAACCCGGGCTGCATCATTCAGCTCGTCCACGGGGCGAAACGGTGCGGGGTCGGCGTGGAAGTGAAGCACCCGATATCGCTTCTTGCGGAGGCCTACAGAGGAGAGTAATAAACGGGTACCGGGATAGGTAGATAGGTTACAGAGACCTGACGGTTTGGGGGCGACGCCTGCGTCGCCCCGAGAAATCAAAACACGGGGACGGGGTACCGCAAAACCGTCGCTCGTCGTTCGTGGTTCGTCCTGTAGGGGCGAACCTTGTGTTCGCCCGATGAATTTCATTGGTCGCGTGATCGATCACGCATATAAACAGCGTGACCGCCACGCCCGTCAGCACGGGAATAAATTCCCGCGCTGGAGAATCACGAAGTCCGCCCTCGGCGGACTCGCCCGTTGGATAGAGGATTTGAAACCCGTAGGGGCACGGCGTGCCGTGCCCCTTTGAGTTTCATAGAGCGAAAAGTTATGACGCAGAGCGATAACAAGGGCAGCGGCCTGATTCCCCAACTGGGCGTCGTCGACAGCATCGCGATTATGGTGGGCGTCATCATCGGTGTCGGGATCTTCCGGGTGCCGGGCTCGATCGCCGGGTATCTACACTCCCCCTCCGCGATCCTCGCCGCCTGGGTCGTGGGTGGACTGCTCGCCCTCTGTGGCGGCCTCTGCTACGCGGAGCTGTCCGCTTCGCTCCCGAAAACCGGCGGAGATTACGTCTATCTGCGGGAGGCCTACGGTCCCTGCGTCGGTTTCCTGTTCGGGTGGACCAAGCTGCTTGTGATCCGGCCCGGATCGATCGCAGGCGTCGCGTTCATCTTTGCCGGCTACGCGGCTTATTTCCTTCCGCTGCAGGCCTGGGGCGTCAGGGCCGTCGCCGTGAGTGTCATTCTGCTCCTCACCGCCCTGAACGTCTTTGGACTCAGGTATGGAAAGCTGGCCCAGAATCTCCTCGTCCTCGGAAAAATCGCCGGGATTCTGTTTCTGATCGGTGCGGGTCTCTTCTGGGGTGAGGGTTCGCTTGAACTGGCTCCGACAGAAAGCCAGGCGACCGTTCCGCTTCTGGGGGCCTTCGGAATGGCGCTGATCTTTGTGATGTGGACATACGGAGGATGGAACGAGAGTACTTACATGGCCGGAGAGATGCACCGGCCGGCGAAAGACCTGCCTTCTTCCATCGCCCTTGGCATCGCATTGACGATTCTGCTCTACGTGTTGATTAACGCGGTCTACCTCTATCGCGTTCCGATTTCGCAGATGGCCGGTTCCGAGATGGTGGCTTCCCTGTTTGCGGAGAATCTGTTCGGCCACGTTGGAGGCACGGTGATCGCAGCCACGATTATGTTGTTTGCGCTGGGGGCCGTGAACGGCCTGGTGCTCACGGGAGGACGGATTTCATTGGCTTTTGGGAGCGATCACGAACGACTTGGCAGAATGGCCGATGTTCACCGCCAATACCGGACGCCTGCGGTCGGATTGATCTTGAACGGACTGTGGGCGAGCGCGCTGGTCGCGTCAGGCACGTTCGATCAGTTGGTTTCGTATACAAGCGCTGTCACCTGGCTCTTCTCCGGCCTGGTCGGACTCGCCGTGTTCGTGCTGAGGCAGAAACGCCCCGAGATGGACCGGCCATATCGAGTCTGGGCTCCGCTTCCGTGCGTCTTTGTCGTGGTGAGCCTCTGGCTGTTCTACAACACCCTGATCTACAGTCCGCTGGAGGCATCCCTGGGCGTAGTGATCATGCTTGCCGGGCTCCCGGTTTATCTCTTTTTACGGCGAGGACCAAACAAAGGACGGGAAGAACAGATCGAGGAGAAACCGGAACGAGGGGATTGGGAATGGGAGGGTGGGACGCCGTTCGGGAAAAAGTGAATATCAAGCATGTATCCTTCGAGTAAATGCCGTGATCGCAGTGGGTGATTTGAGGTCGGTAGTTGACATTGAAACAAATCCCCCCTGCCACCCTTCTCCTAAGGTTCTTCGCCGAATGTTGGGGTTAGGCCATCAAGCTCTATTTGTAGAACTCGCCAGCTAGCCAGCGTCCCTGTAACTCAGGAGATGGATCGCTCGATGCCATCAGGGCCGCGGTGTGCGACTTACCGTGCAACGAGTGGATTTCTCCTCCCAGCGGTTTGGTTTCTCAGTGATCGCGAGCGCGTGGTGAAGATTTGGCCCTCCTGCCATGATTGTTTTTTCCACTGAGCGTAAGGTGCCGCGGCCCGAGCCCCCCGGCGTTTGAGGGGGGCCCTTCTTTTGCCTACTTTTCTTGTGGCGAGACAAGAAAAGTAGGCCGCCGGAGGCATGGTCTTGTTTCTGGTTCTCGCGATATAACCCACCCCGCCCCTGCGGGGCACCTCGGAAAGCGTCTGGTGCGATTGTTAGAGTGCCCTCCTTGGGGGGGATTTAGGGGTGGGTCTGATGGGCAGAAACCCTATTGAGACCCACCCCGACCCAGGAGGGGACGGATTGTGCAGCCCCGGAGACATCGTCATTGCAGAGCGGAGCAAACGGCTTTGGAGTCAGAGAACATCGTCTCGAGATGCGCCACGCCTTCCACGGAAATCGGTGATGAACCTTTCTAAAATGGGGATTGAGGGGAGATTTCAAAATGCTTCACAACCGAGATTCAGTCGCAACCGACATCCCCGCTGGAACCCATAACGAGGACGCGCCGTTTTGACCGAAAGGATCCGATCAAGCGTTGGGCTCAAACCCGTCTCGAACTCAGGGCTTTCCCTTTTCTTCGAGCGCCTGGTTTACAGGAGCTTCAGCGAGCTGTGGGTCTGGGTCCGGGAAGTCGTGAACTACGTGGTAGACCTGCTGGTGAGGTTCGCGCGCACGGATGCCCTCTACCGCATCCCAGGAACCTCACGGGAGACGCCTCGAGACGGTGGTCGAACTGTTGATCGAGGCGTTCGGCCGCTCCGGAAATCTCGTCGAGCAGGAGCGGGAGGTTCGTCAGCACGTCGGAGACTATACATTATTCATGAGCGGCATGTTCAGGGGGTATGTCGAGCGACACGGCTTTCTGGGTTTCTATCTCCGGGAAGGTGAGAAGGCCTATCGCGATACGGCGAGGCTGGATCGGATGCTTGCCCTGCCAGGCGCGTGGAGGTTCGAGACTATGGCCTCGGAGTTCGAACGAATTTCAGGGGCGCTCGACTATACGCGGAAGGTCTACTTTAACTCCGCGGCGGCGCAGAGTCCCTATAGGGAGCTGCTGGGCCGGTTTTCGCTATGGTCGTGAGTAGGGCTCTACAGATTGGATTCAGGTCCGGGTCTCGGCCGAGATCCGGACCTTTTCTGTTTCAAAGAGCAGAAAGGACCGAAGTTGCTTTGTGCAAAGGAAAAAATTATCTTTTTGTCTTCTTAGGGTAGACAGAATTTCGTCCTGTCTATCGCAGGTGGTCTCACGTGGTCTTATCGTAGGCGACGCCGACTCGAGAAGGAAATCATGCCGTCCGTTCCTGGATATCAGGTCACAGATCAGCTGTGCGCTCTCGGTTTCTGGGCGCTCTACAGTGCGAAGCGTGATCAAGACGGTCACCCGGTAGCGATCAAGGTTTCCCCGAAACGCCGGCTCTCGGAGAGCGAAGGCAATGGGCTCCGAGCAGAGGCAGAACTGTTGAGACGGCTGAATGTGAAGGGCATTCCGGGTTTCATCGACTTACTGGAGCGTCCCGAATCGATCCATCTCGTCACAGAGCGGATCGCAGGGTTACCTGTCAGGAAGAGAATCGATGATGATCCGATCTCCCTGCCCGATTTCCTCAAGATCGCAGAACGGCTGTCCGAGATCGTCGCCGCAGTCCACGAACAACAGATCGTTCACGGGGGCATCAACCCGACGACCGTCTTCTGGGATGAATCATCTCAGCAAGTGTCGCTTTGCGGGTTCGAGTATGCGTCGATGATCGAACGCGATTCGGGTTCGACGATCGAGCTGCCGACTATCGAAAGGGACCCGACATACCTTTCACCCGAACAGACCGGCCGGGTGGATCGGCTGCCGGACCTTCGTTCTGATCTCTATACGATGGGCATCCTCTTCTATGAGATGTTGACCGGTCGTCCGCCCTTCGAAGCGAAGGATCCCGCCGAACTCATACACGCACACCTGGCCAGAACACCTCAGCCGTTCGATGAAGGAGATCAAAGAATCCCGAGAGTGCTCTCAGAGATCGTGATGAGGCTGCTGGAGAAAGAGCCGGAGTCGCGCTACCAGAGTGTTCGGGGTCTCAAAGCCGATCTGGAACGCTGTCTGGAGCAGCTGGAATCAGAAGGTTGTGTTGAAGGTTTCGACATCGGACTGAATGACCGTCCCGAGTTTCTTCAGATATCAGAGAAGCTTTACGGCAGAGCGCAGGGTGTCGAATCGATGCAGGAGACCCTGGATCGGGTCTGCTCCGGGGCAGCAGTGCTTCAACTCGTCGCCGGCTATTCGGGCGTCGGAAAGACCGCGCTGGTCGAGACGATCCGAAAACCGGTCACGCTGGCGAATGGACAGTTCGTGGCGGGAAGATTCAGTCCGCTGACCCGTGACGTGCCCTATACGGCGCTGGCTCAGGCGCTTCAGGAGTCGGTTCGGAGGATCCTGACTGGAGGGGACGACGAGATCGCTCGGTGGCGCCACCGGCTTCACCAGGTGTTCGGATCGAACGGCCAGATCGTGATCGACCTCGTACCGGACCTGGAATTGATCATCGGTCCGCAGCCGGACCCGCCCGATCTGCCTCCTGACCTGGCCAGGAATCGCTTCCAGCATCTTTTTCAGTCGTTTATCAGCGTGTTGACTTCCGATCGCCTTCCTCTCGTTGTTTTCCTCGACGATCTGCAATGGGCGGACTCCTCTTCTCTGGATCTGGTCAGGTCGCTGCTGATCGAAGGTGACCCGTCGCACCTTTTGATCATCGGCGCGTATCGGGACAACGAAGTATCCGAGGATCACCCCGTGACCACTACCATCGCGGCTATCGAAGCGGCCGATGCTGAACTCAATCGCATACAGCTGGAGCCTCTCGACATCGGGCACGTCTCAAGCCTCATCGCTGACACGCTCCAGAGCGAAGCGTCCCGAGTCCACAGAGTCGCGAACCTTATCTACGAAACATCGGGTGGTAATCCGTTCCACGCGCGAGCGCTTCTACGTTCCCTTCACGAGGATCACAATTTGGTCTTCGATCAGGAAGAAGATCAGTGGCGTTGCGATCTGGATTCGATGAGTCAGGCTGAAGTGAGTGACAACGTCGCAGAGTTTCTTGCACAATACATCGAAAAGCTGAACGTGCAGGCACTGCGTTCCCTCGAGATCGCTTGCTGCGTGGGCGGCCGGTTCGATTTGCAAACGGTCGCTGCTGTCCAGAACAAGACCGAACAGCAGGTAGAACAAGAGCTCGAAGAGCCAACCCTTCGTGGTCTCATCGTTCATTCGCGACCCGATGAAACCGAGTCGATATCGACCTATCGCTTTGTCCACGATCGCGTACAGGAGGCCGTCGAGGACCGCCTTTCGGACAACGAACGAGCTTCGACTCGCCTTAGGCTCGGCCGCTTGATGCTGACGGAGGCGGAAGAACGAGACGAGGTAGATGAGCGAGTCCCTGAGTTTATCCACCATCTGAACTATGGATGTGGGCTCGTCGACTCCGAGTCCGATAGATTGCGTTTCTCCGAATTGAACCTCGCAGCGGGGCGGAGGGCCATGGGGTCGGTGGCCTTCGGCCAGGCACAGAGCCATTTCAGAGCGGGGCTTCGCTTCCTGCCTGCCGACGGATGGAAGAGTGCCTACACCCTCACTTTGGCGCTTCACCAGGGGGCCGCTGAGGCCGCTTTTGCGGACAACGATTACGATGCCGTGGAGCCCCTGGTCTGCGCAATTTTGGGCAACGCGCACGCAGACCTTGATCGAGCGAGGGCGCTCGAGTTAAGAGTGATGGTTTCCATCGTTAGGTACGAGCACGATGAGGCGGTGAAGACCGGCCTAGAAGCCGGGAAATTGCTGGGACTGGTCCTGCCCCTGCAGCCCGATGAACGGGAGATCGAGGCCGAATTCGATGCGGTCGTCGCGCTGCTGGAACAGATGAGCAACGAAGAGATCCTCGGAGCCCCGGAGACTACGGATCCAGAGAAGGTCGCGGTGCACCGTCTTATCACTAACCTGGCCGGGGCGAGCTATCAGAGGCATGTCGGTCTATTTCGTCTGATGAATGCGAGATTGGTACGAAATTCGATCGAAGAAGGCCATTCGGCCTATTCGGCGATCGCGTTCAGTCAGATTGGCATGTCCACAGCCGGCCATCAGGATATCAGGCTGGCCAACATTGCCAACCGTATGGGCCTTCTTGCATCGACCCTTGCGCGACAGCTTGGTGCGAGCGAGGCCCAGCCCCGGATCGATTTTCCTGTTTACGCATTCATAGCGCCGTGGAACGAGCCGTGGTCTGATTCCATAAAGCATATTCGCGGAGGCATCGCCGCGTGCACAGAGGTTGGCGACATCGAGCTTGCGACACGTCTGATGTGTTTCTACAGCACCTACTCCGCTTTGATCGGGCGCGAGCTCAGGGACCTGAATCGGGAGGTTTCGGCCGACATTTCATTTATGTATCGTCACAACCAGGTAATGGCTCCGCTGCTCAACAACTTTTGCCGGCAGTTCATCCTGAACCTGCTTGGCAAATCCGAATCGCCTCACATCATGATCGGCGAGGCCTACGATGAGTCTCGCTCCTTCAAGGAGCATCTCTCCAGCGGCGACAGCAACTTTATCTTCCTGCTTCACTTCTACAAACTCATCCTGTGCCACCTCTTCGGTCAACAACGAGAGGCACTCTACCACGCAAAGCACGCCAGAGAACACGCCCACGGAGTCCAGGGCATGATATTCCTTTCCGTTTTTCCTTTCTATGAATCGCTCATCCTCCTCTGTGACTACGCAGAACAGTCGACAAAAGAGCAAACGAGGCGTCGCAGGAGAATCGCGGCCAATCAACGTTCAATACAGAATTGGGCGACCAACGCGCCGACCAACCTCAGACACAAGCATCTTCTCGTCGAGGCCGAAAGGGCACGGGTTCGAGGCCACATTCGGAAAGCGACTGAGCTTTACGATAGGGCCATCAAACTGGCCAATGATCACGGATTCATAAACGACGCAGCCCTCGCCAACGAACTTGCATCGAAGTTCTACGAAGCGTTGGACAAGCCGAGACTCGCGGAGGTCTACCTTCGGGAAGCCTACCGACTGTATGACGCCTGGGGAGCCGGCGCGAAGACGGCGGACCTTCGAAAGAGGCGTCCAGAATGGATCGGCGATCTGGCCCTGACCACGCAGGCCTCTGTTGACAGACACGAAGATGTCGATCTGGACTCGATTCTGAAGGCCTCTGAGACATTCAAGGACTCGGAAATCGCAGCCGAGATGCTCCAACGCACGATGTCGATCATCATCGAGAATGCCGGAGCCGAAAGTGGAGTGCTGCTCCTGAAGGAACATGGCGCGTGGCAACCCGTGGCGGAGAAGGCCGTCGAAACCGACACAGGAAAACAGGAAAGAACAGGGATCTTCTGGCCAGATTCCGTTGTCGGTTACGTCTCAAGGACGAAAGAGCCCGTGATCCTGGAGCAGGCCAGCAGCAGCGAACTGTTTTCAGCCGACCCGTATTTTCGGACCGCTGAACCGCAATCGGTCCTGTGTCTGCCGATCGTCCACATGGGGGAAGTGCTGGCGGTCCTATATCTGGAGAACAACCAGATGAAGGGTGTCTTCACCGAACAACGTCTGCACACACTGAACGTGATCTGCTCCCAGATGGCCCTGTCGTTGAGCAACGCACTCCGATATGACGCGCAGCTGAGGCAGTTTCGGTATCTATACGAACTGCGCGGCGCTCTCGGCAACGCCCGTTCGACCGAGGAAGCCGTTATGGGGGCTGCCGAGGTCATCGCAAACGCGCTCTCGGCTTGGCCGAATACCGGTGTCCGGATCGACTACGCGGGAGAGTCCGTGGAACGGGGAACCTTGGGAAGACACGGGCAGGCTCAATACACGCGTCCGATCGCCTATGGAGGGCGAACGCGCGGCACGATCGAGGTTTTCTCTCAGTCAGGGTTGGACGAGTCCCAGGAACGCGCCCTTCTGGATGAAACCACGGGTCAGCTCGCGCATACATTGGAAGCGCTGGAGCTGGAGATGCAACTGCTACAATCGGCGCGACTCGTCTCCTTAGGTCAGATGTCTGCAGGTGTTGCACACGAGCTGAACCAGCCTCTGTCAGCGATTTCGATGACGGCCGGCGACATCGCGTCGCGACTGTCTGAAGGCATCGAACTGAGGGAGGAGGAGCTGAAGCAGATGATGCAGGACGTGAGGCGGCTAGTGGATCATATGGCCGGTACTGTGGATCATCTAAGGGTGTTTTCTCGTGACACCTCGGATGAGCCAGCACGTACGTTCTGCCTGAATGGCGTCGTTCAGGACAGCCTTAAGCTAATCGCCGCGCAGCTGCGGGAGCACGACGTCGAGACCGAAATCGGCCTCTCGGATGACCTCCCTCCGGTCGTCGGGATCCCGAATCAGGTCGAACAGGTTGTGCTCAACCTGCTTCGGAACGCCCGGGACGCGGTAGATGAGCAGGAGGACGGCGCAGACAAATGTCTGTCGGTGAAGACTGCGAGTGACGATGGTCGAGTTACGCTCGAGGTGGCAGACACCGGAATAGGGATGTCTGAGGAAGATCGACGACGCGTCTTCGAACCGTTCTTCACGACAAAGTCCGCTGACAAGGGTACCGGTCTCGGGTTGTCCATTTCTTACGCGATCGTGAAGAATCACGGAGGTGAGATCGAGTGCGCGAGTGTGGCGGGAGAGGGCACCACGTTCAAGGTGAGTCTGCCCCTCTCTGACGCCTGATCGGTCGAGCCAAACCATGTCCGAAGACACCAAAACTTGCTTGAGTATCCTCGTCGTTGATGATGACGAGGGTGTGCGCAGAACGGTGAGCAACTACCTCCGAGCGCGCAAACACAACGTGCTCCTCGCCTCCCGCGGCGAAGAGGCGCTGCAGGCCCTGGACGGCCAGGTCGTCGATCTGGTCATCACCGATCTCAAGATGCCGGGGATGTCCGGTCTTGAGGTTCTCGCCGAAGTCAAGCAGAGATCGCACGCCACTGAGGTCATCGTGATCACAGCTTACGGCGACATCGAGAGCGCGGTGACCGCGATCAAGGACGGCGCGTCCGACTTCCTCAGGAAGCCGGTCAAAGTGGAGGAACTGGATGCGGCCATCAGCCGGACCGCCA
The DNA here is from genome assembly GCA_965248435.1 of Candidatus Latescibacterota bacterium. Lineage (GTDB taxonomy): Bacteria > Latescibacterota > UBA2968 > UBA2968 > CBDFJH01. The sequence goes on along the minus strand of OZ252100.1, from coordinate 892,437 downwards.
GGGTCCAACAGCTGCAGCGACAGAACGAGCGATTCAGGGAGCGGCTTTCCCAGGTCGATTCGGAAGCCAGGGCACGCTACGGACTCCACGCGATTGTAGGAGAGAGCGATGCGATCCGGGAAGTGAAGCGTCAAATCACCCGGATCGCGGAGACGGACGATACGACCGTCCTCATCACGGGCGAGACTGGGACCGGGAAGGAGCTTGTCGCTCACGCCGTTCACGTCGAAAGCCGGCGCTCGGAAGGTCCTTTCGTCGCCGTCGACTGTTCCGCGATACCCGGCAACCTCATCGAAGCCGAGTTCTACGGACACGAGAAAGGCGCCTACACAGATGCGAAGGGAGCTCGGAAGGGTCATTTTGAACGGGCCGACGGCGGCACGCTCTTCCTCGACGAGATCGGAGACATGCCTCTCGAGATGCAGGTCAAGCTGCTGCGCACGCTGGAGTCGCGACGGATCCGACGTCTGGGCGGGGACAGTGAGCTTCCTGTGGACGTCCGTGTCGTATCTGCGACGCATCACGACCTGAGTTCGCTCGTGACAGAAGGGCGCTTCAGAGAAGACCTCGTCTACCGGCTGAACACGTTCAGCATCCACATCCCGCCGCTGCGCGATCGGCCGGATGACATCCTTCCTGTGGCAGATTACTTCCTGCCCCTCTACAGCCACAGGCTCCGAAAGAACCTGACCAGCTTCGATTCGGAAGCAGCATCGCTGCTAAGATCGCACCCCTTTCCAGGAAATATTCGCGAGCTGCGCAACCTCGTGGAACGCGCGGTCATTCTCTGCGAGACGGAAAAGATCTGCGTTTCCGATCTGCGGTTTGGGAGCGGAACAACGGATGTTGATATTCACGCGGAAGATCCACCCGGGAATTCGGCCATCCAGTCTTCCGACAGCAGCGATATGAATCTCAACAGTCTCGAACGAGACACAATCCAGAAAGCCCTCCGCCTCACGGACGGCAACCGCGAACAGGCCTCGCAAATCCTCGGCATTTCCCGCCACGCGCTTCGTCGCAGGATGAAGGCACACAGCCTGGAATTTCCCTCCTAAACCCGCACCTGCCAGTCATCCCGCTCGGTGCGAATTCGCCCGTTCGAGCGATTCCGCGCGCTGCCTTTCCCGCATCTCGAGCGATTCCGCGCGTTAGTGATTGGCGCTCCTGATCCCGCTTTTGGTTTAACACCCTTCCGATTCACAGCCTTATCTCCGCTCTGCCTCTTGCGGCACGCCGGTTGCATTCGGTTTGTGCGCCCAACTGACTTCCATATCAAGCGAGACCGTGTCGAGGACGGCAGCTTTCTGATGCGCATTCTGATTGTCGATGACGATCCGGCGTTCTGTTTGGCCACCGAAAGATATCTACGTGCGCGGGGATACGAGACGGAAACGGCAGGCGACGGCATCGAGGCCCTCGAAAGCATCAACCGGCAGAAGCCTGACGTCGTGATCTGCGACGTTCGGATGCCCGGCCTGGATGGGATATCCCTTCTCAAGAAAGTCCGCGTTACAAATACCGATCTGCCTTTCGTGATGACCACTGCCTATGCGAGTGACGATCTGGCCATAGAGGCGGAGCGCGGTGGGAGGGCAGATCTCCTTGAGAAGCCGATCGACCAGAATCAACTTCTTGAATGTCTTAGAAAGAGCAGGCTGAATAGATGAGGACTCAGCGTGACGGGTTCGCTCGGTGCTTGACAAGCCCAATAGTGGCTAATAGCAAAATATGGAGTTGATAATACGGAGCATCTCTGTCGGGTGGGATCGTCGCGTAACAAAGCGGCACTGGATTTGTCTCCGTTGATGTCGGGCTCAACGGACTGCCTGCTATCCGGTTCACGGATACTGTACGCAGTGTTGGGCCTTTTGTTTGTTTGGTCCGCAATGCTAGTTGCGATCCCGTAAAACACTCTCACAAAAGAAATTTCGATCCCATTATCTAATTAACACGCTGAAGCAGGCACTGCATTGGCTCCTTTGGAGGGATAAGATGAAACGCTCAGCGATTTTCGCCGCGGTCATTCTGCTCGCCTTCGCACAAGCCAGTCTGGCTCAAACGCCTCCTGACGAGTTCAAACTTGTCCCGAGCGACGGGGATCTAAATGACATCTTCGGAATTTCCGTGTCGATCAGTGACGACGTGGCCATTGTTGGGGCTCGTCTTGACGATGACAACGGTACGAACTCGGGTTCGGCATATGTGTTTCGACTCGTCGGGGGGAGTTGGGTGGAAGAGGCCAAGATTCTTGCGAGTATTGGATCGACAGCAAACTTTGGACATTCCGTGTCAATCAGCGACGGTGTAGCCATTGTTGGGGCCCCTCTCGACGACGACGGCGGTACGAACTCGGGTTCGGCGTATGTGTTTCGACTTGTCGGAGGAAGTTGGGTGGAAGAGGCCAAACTTCTCGCCAGTGACGGGGATGCGAGTGACATCTTCGGACATTCCGTGTTGATCAGCGAGGATGTGGCCGTCGTTGGGGCTCCAGAAAACGACGATAATGGCTCGCGCTCAGGATCGGCATATGTGTTTCGACTTGTCGGAGGAAGTTGGGTGGAAGAGGCCAAGCTCCTTGCTGGTGACAGTGAGGCAGGCGACGAGTTCGGACGTTCTGTGTCGATGACTGGGGATGTAGTCATTGTTGGGTCTCCTTTCGACGACGATACCGGTACGAACTCAGGTTCGGCATATGTGTTTCGTCACGTCGCAGGAAGCTGGGTGGAAGAGCAGAAGCTAACCGCTAATGATGGATCGGCAGGTGATTCTTTCGGAAATTCTGCGTCAATCAGCGGGGATGTAGTGATCGTCGGGTCTCAATCCGACGACGATAAGGGTACGACCTCAGGTTCCGCGTACGTGTTTCGTCACATCGGCGGAAGTTGGAACGAAGAGACCAAGCTGACAGCTAACGATGGATCGGCAGGTGACAATTTCGGAATTTCCGTGGCGGTGGACGGGGACGTAGCCATTGTTGGAGCCCATTTCGACGATGACAAAGGCCTCAGGTCAGGTTCGGCATATGTGTTTCGTCTTGTCGGTGGAAATTGGGACGAGCAGGCGAAACTGACAGCCAGCGATGTCGCATCACACGACAACTTCGGATCTTCGGTATCGATCGGCGGGAATATCGCCATCGTTGGGTCACCTTCAAACATTGGAAGCGGTTCCAGATCCGGTTCGGCGTACATATATGACTTCACGCCTGTTCCTGTCCCCGCTATTACTTCCTTCAATCCCACATCTGCCACCGTCGGAGCATCCGTGACCATCGACGGAGTGAACTTTGACCCGATCGCCGCCAACAACACGGTCTACTTTGGCGCCACAAAAGCGACAGTTACTTCCGCATCGACAACCTCGCTCACGGTGGAAGTGCCCGCCGGCGCAACACATGCACGTGTAACCGTCCTGGTAAATAGTCTTACCGCGTTCTCCACTGAGCACTTCCTCCCGACCTTCCCTGGCATTGCACAGATCATTAACAGTTCAACCTTGGCGCCACGGGTAGATTTCCCTGGTGGATCCGCGTGGCAGTACCTGGCCACGGGAGATTTCGATGGTGACGGCCATCCAGACCTGGCCGTCCCCGTGCCCGGACAAATCCTCGTTTACCGCAATACGGGATCGGGGGGTACGCTTGGCACAAATTCGTTTGATGCGGCAGTCACGTTCCCGTCGCCCATTACCATACAGAAGCTTGAAGTCGGCGATATGGACGGGGACGGGCGTCTGGACATGCTTGGTGTTCACAATGGTTCTGGAATCTCGGTCTATCAAAATGTCAGCGTGAGTAGCACGATCGACTTCGCGGCGGCCGTCAATTTTCCAACTCCTTCAGGTTCTCAGGATGTAGCGATTGCAGATTTTGATGACGATGGTCGGACAGATTTTGCAGTTGTCAGCTACCAATCCGACAGGCTGACGTTATTCAGAAATACGGGCTCTGTTGGGGTTATCGATGCCACCTCGTTCACAGAGGCAGCTCAGTTCTCGACCGGAGATATGCCGACAGCTCTGATTGCTGCAGATCTCGATGGAGACGAGCTGCCCGATCTAGCTGTGTCATACGACAGCTTCAATCTGTTTTCTGTGTTTCGCAATATCGGTTCCCAAACGCTCGACAACGCAGCATTCACCCGTCACGATTTCGATTCGCCCGGCCAGTCCTGGACCATAGCTGCGGCTGATCTGGACGGCGACGATGCGGTCGACCTGGTGATTCCCAGCCGCACCACGAACATTCTTTCGATCATGCGGAATACCAGCAGCGTCAATTCAGTCTCGTTCCAAAGACAGGATTTCACCGGGATCGCAGGTTCATTCGAGGTTGCTATTGGCGATCTGGATGGTGACGGAAGTCCTGACCTGGCGGTGGCTAATAATTCAATTCCCGTTGTCTCGGTCTATAAGAACCTAGGGACTGGTGACTTTAGCGCGGGGAGGGTCGATTTTGCGAGTGTCAACCAAGGAAACCGTGGAATCGCGATTGTTGATCTAAACGGCGACGACAAGCCTGATATAGCCTCTGTTTCAGTGGGTTCTCAGAGCTTGTCGCTGTTTGAGAACGTGGCCGACCTTCCCGTTGCAGACGCAGGCCCCGATCAGGAGACGCTCCTTGGGCAGACCGTTCAACTCGACGGGAGCGGGTCCACTAACGCTGTCACTTACAGCTGGACGGTCGTTGATCAACCCGCCGGGAGCTTCGCTTTCCTATCAGGGCCATTGTCAGTGAATCCCTCCTTCATGCCAGATGTACAGGGAGACTATGTAATACAACTGGTCGTGAACAACAATATCGTGGACAGCGATCCGGACGAGGTCAGGATCACTGTGGTTGCAGTTCCGACGATCTCGGGTATTAGTCCCAGCTCAGGTGTCGTGGGCGCTCCCATCACGATAGACGGAGCTCACTTCGACCCCGATCCTGATAACAACACCGTCTATTTCGGAGCGACAGAGGCGACAGTGACCGCCGCTTCGCCGACGTCACTGACGGTCGATGTGCCGTCAGGCGCCACCTTCGGCCCGGTCAGCGTGAACGTTGGCGGCCGTACGGCCATCTCTGACCAGTTCTTCATCCCTACCTTCCCGAGCCTAGGCCCCCCAGCGGCGATCACGACCTCCTCATTTGCTGCAAGAGTGGATTTTTCAACCGGGACCCTGCCTCAGGGGGTGGTCATCGCGGACTTCGACGGTCGTGGAAAGCCCGACATCGCCGTCAGCAATCTCCAGGGCGTTACACCACTGTCGATCTATCAGAATCAAACCGCGCACACGATCGATGCTTCTTCTTTCATCCCATTGGCAGCCGTCCCGGCAGGGATAAATCCTGATGGGATGGCAGCTGGAGACGTAGATGGTGACGGGATGCTCGACATCGTCACGGCGAACAATGCCGGCGGGAGCAGCAAGGTGTCGGTCTTCAGGAACAATAGCTCGAACGGCAGCATGACTTTTGAGGACCCAAGGACCTTCGACGTTGGAATTACTCCCGTCCAGGTGGCGCTGGGAGACCTGAACCGCGACGGCCGTCTCGACATCGTCGCCACGAACAACAGTTCGGCCTTTGTGTCTGTGCTGGAGAATACGAGCGTTCCCCAGTCTGTCTCTTTTTTGCCGCAGGTTCCCCTGCCGGCTGCTCCTCGGCCAAGGGGCGTAGCGATAGGTGATCTGAATGATGACGGCTGGCCCGATATCGCTGTCGGAAACGACAAGGATCACAATGTGGTCGTCTATCAGAACAAAAAGATGACCGGGAGAATCACCGGTGCCTCTTTCGAGCAATCTCCGTCATCGCCGTTTTCAACAGGGTTGGTAACCTTCATGGTTGTCATCGGAGATCTGGACGGAGACGGCCTGCTCGATCTGGCGACCTCGAACCAGGGCGGTGCCGCCGCTTCCCAATCGGTTTCCCTTCTGATGAATGACGAGGATAATCCCGGATCTTTCAAACCACACGTCCCCCTCTCAGGGGGGTCCCTTCCCGTTGGACTCGCGTTGGGCGACCTGGATGGCGACGGGGACCTCGACATTGCCATGGGAAACCGCCCCTCGAATCAGGTCCTGGTTTGGCAGAACAAGAGCACAATGGGGGCATTTAATTTCTCGGCGCCAGCCTTTTTGACAGCCGCCACGGGTCCCGACTATGTGGCCATCGGGGACCTGGATGGGGATGGCAGTCCCGAAATCGTCGCCACGAATCGTACGTCCAGCCGCCTGTCCGTGTTTCACAACCTGATCGCTCATCCGCCCGATGCCGATGCCGGTCCGGATCAGACAGTTCTCGAGGGGCTGACCGTCCAACTGGATGGTAGCGGCTCAGGTGATCCCAATAGTAACACGCTTTCCTATGATTGGTCATTCATCCAGGATCCCGCGAGTTCGACGAACTTGACGGGATCTAACACGGTGAGTCCATCTTTCGTCCCAGATGTGCCTGGCGACTATATCGTCCGGCTGATCGTAAACGACGGCACTTCTGACAGCGATCCCGACGAGGTGACGATCACCGCGCACCCGGCGCCACCTGCCAGCGAAAAATTCGTCATGTATCATAGTCCCACGGGAATCGTGAGGCGATGGACGAACACCGGCCAGTTTGAAGAGAACGTACAGCTTGCGTCAGACTGGCACGATCTGGAGGTCGCGATAAATGGGGACCTTGTCATGTATCACAGTCCCACCGGGATCGTGAGACGGTGGACGCGGACAGGTCAGCAGTTGGGTAGCGTGACGCTCCCGTCGTCCTGGCACGACCTGGAGATCGCGGCGAACGGGGACCTTGTCATGTATCACAGTCCCACCGGGATCGTGAGACGGTGGACGCGGACAGGTCAGCAGTTGGGTAGCGTGACGCTCCCGTCGTCCTGGCACGACCTGGAGATCGCGGCGAACGGGGACCTTGTCATGTATCACAGTCCCACCGGGATCGTAAGACGCTGGACGAGTGCAGGTCAGCAGCTGGGGGACGTGACGCTTGCATCTGACTGGCACGACCTGGAGATCGGGGCAAACGAAGACTTTCTCCAGTATCACAGTCCCACCGGGATCGTGAGACGCTGGACGAGTACAGGTCAGCAGTTGGGTAGCGTTGACGTGACGCTTGCATCTGACTGGCACGACCTCGAGATCCGCTCCGATGATCCAGTTGCCGTTGCGGCGGCTGTTCCCAGCGATGCGCTGATCGGCGAGACCGTGACTCTGGACGGATCGGCCTCCTTTCATCTTGACCCAAACAAAAATGTGGTCGATTACGACTGGACATTAAGGAGCCAGCCTTCAGGCAGTTTGGCGACCTTATCCAATTCGGGTACCAGCCAGGCGTCGTTGATTCCTGACAAGCCCGGCGACTACGTCGTCCAGTTGGTCGTGAACGACGGCACGTTCGACAGCTTTCCGGATGAAGTAACGATTACTGCAGTCACGTGTGTAGAGCCGTCGGCGGGACTGGTGAGCTGGTGGAAAGGTGACGGCACTTCCAAAGACGCTGGCGGGACCCGTGATGGGACGCTTCAGAATGGAGCGACGTTCACGTCCGGCCGGGTCGGCCAGGCATTCAGCCTGGACGGAGTGGATGATTTCATCTCGATCCCTTCATCCGGTCTTGTGACTTACCCGGGCGCGTGGTCTATAGAGGCCTGGGTTCAGACCACGGACGTGGTGAACGTGCGTTATGTCCTCCAGCTTTGGAATACTGCGGAAAGCGGAGGTGCGCTCGCGAGCATAGGGGTCCTGAACGGGAATCTGATGACGACCCAGTCTGGAGATAACGTGAATGCAGGGTTCATCGCCGACGGTTTCTTGCACCACGTGGCGGTGACCTTCGATGGCACCACGCATCGGTTGTATAAAGACGGCGTAGAGGTAGGATCAAAAGCGATGTTTACCCAGTCGGCACCGGTTGAAGTTGCACTGATCGGAAAGGGCACTGCGGGCAGTCACTGGCAGGGCTCGATCGACGAGCTGTCTTTCTACCACCAGGCGCTCACAGTTTCGCAGATCCAGGCCATCTATGACGCCAGTGTCGCGGGGAAGTGTGTACTTCCGGTGGCTGTTGTGGCGGCCGTGCCCAGCGAAGTGCTGGTCGGTAAGAGCGTACCGTTGGACGGATCGGCCTCCTTTCATCCTGATCCAAACGAAAATGTGGTCGGTTACGACTGGACATTGCCTATTCAGCCTTCAGGCAGTTTGGCTACCCTGTCCAATTCGGGTACCAGCCAGGCGTCGTTGATTCCTGACAAGCCCGGCGACTACGTCGTCCAGTTGGTCGTGAACGACGGCACGTTCGACAGCTTTCCGGATGAAGTAACGATTACTGCAGTCACGTGTGTAGAGCCGTCGGCGGGACTGGTGAGCTGGTGGAAAGGTGACGGCACTTCCAAAGACGCTGGCGGGACCCGTGATGGGACGCTTCAGAATGGAGCGACGTTCACGTCCGGCCGGGTCGCTCAGGCATTCAGTCTTGACGGAGTGGACGATTTCATCTCGATCCCTTCATCCGGTCTTGTGACTTACCCGGGCGCGTGGTCCATGGAGGCCTGGGTTCAGACCACGGACGTGGTGAACGAGCGTTATGTCCTCCAGCTTTGGAATATTGCGAACAGCGGTGGTGCGCTTGCGAGCATGGGGGTCCTGAACGGGAATCTGATGACGACCCAGGCTGGAGATAACGTGAATGCAGGGTTCATCGCCGACGGTCTCTTGCACCACGTGGCGGTGACCTTCGATGGCACCACGCATCGGTTGTATAAAGACGGCGTAGAGGTAGGATCAAAAGCGATGTTTACCCAGTCGGCACCGGTTGAAGTTGCACTGATCGGAAAGAGCACTGCGGGCAATCACTGGCAGGGCTCGATCGATGAGCTGTCTTTCTATCACCAGGCGCTCACAGCGATCCAGATCCAGGCCATCTATGAAGCGAGTGTCGCCGGGAAGTGTGCACCAATTCTAACCGCAGACGCCCGGGTGTTGGCTTTCGGCGATGAATTCGATACCGTTGCTTCCAGTGCCTTCGGTAATGAGAGCGGGACTTGGTCGGTGTTGACGTCCGGGAAATATCGGGCGGAGATTCCGGATAATGCACCCGTTGCCCGATCGTCGCTACCTTTTGAGCTTGATGACTTTGCCGTGGAGTTTGACTTCAATCCGCTCAACGGAGGTGGGGGGTTGCTGCTCCGCGGTGTCGAGGCACCCGGGAACATCGGTGTGTCCGGTGTGGACTTTGCTGGTGCCCGCGATGCCAGTGGTTCTGGTCGTCTCTTTTGGCACATCATACAGAACGACAGTTTTGGTCCTGCGTTGGCTGAGGTTTCCGGCTTGTTCACGCCCGGAGATAACATCCACATCCGTGTGACTGTCGACGGCGATACGTATTCAGCGTATCTGAATGGCAGCACGACGCCGGCTACCACACTGACAACGTCCACGTTCAACAGCGGTCGTTTCTATCTCCTCGATAACGATGCACTGATGGCGTTTGACAATGTGGAGCTGTTCACGTCGTCACGCGAAGTGGTGGTCGGAGATGAGGTGCAGCTGGACGGTGGTGGATCCGTCGATCCCAACGGTGATGGACTTGCATATCAGTGGAACATCGTGTCGCAGCCATCTAGCGTGACGTTGTTGAATGACACGGCGGAGGCCCCGACGTTCATTCCCGACCTGCCCGGTGAATATGTGGTTGAATTGGTGGTAAGTGATGCGACGTCGTCGAGCGATCCGGACCAGGTGACCGTCACGGCCACGGAGTGTGTATTGCCCCAACCAACGGTAGTGAGCTGGTGGACGGGGGAGGACGATGGCAGTGGCGCTGCACAGGATCTCGCAGGTGGCAATACCGGTTCGCCGCAGAACGGGGTAGAGTTCGTTCCGGGTCACGTGGGTGGTGCGATGCGTTTTGACGGCGTGGACGACCGTGTAGTGGTTTCGGACAGCCCGAATCTCAACGTAGCTGGACCGTTCAGCATCGAGGCGTGGTTCAAGGCCGCAAAGACGGACCCGAACCCGAGTGCATATACCATTGTCGATAAGTCACACGGATTCGGCTCAGCCCCCACAGGTTGGGCGCTCACAGTGACGGGCACCCGGGTGTCGTTCGCTTTTGGTGATGGTTCCTCCATTTTGTCGCCCGCCACAGATCTTAGTATCAACGTTGTGGACAACCGTTGGCACCACGTCGTGGGTGTGTTCACGGGGAGCAGCGTGGAGGTCTACCTGGACGGTGTCCCAAGTGCTATTCCCGCGGCGGCCACGCAGCATGCGACCAACGGCGGTGATCTTTACATCGGCGCGTTTTGGGGCGGCGGCACGCCAGCGCGTCACTTCCTTGGAGAGATCGATGAGGTAACGTACTACGGCGGTGCGCTGTCCAGCCCACAGATATCCGACATCTACAACGCGGGCGTTGCTGGCAAGTGCCCGAACGCGGTTCCTGTGGCGGTTGCCGACAGCGATGCAGGCAGCGATCCGACGATCCCACTCGGACAGACGATTCTGCTCGATGGCAGCGGTTCCTTCGATCCGGACAACGATCCGCTGACGTTCAGCTGGACGATCACCCAGCGTCCTCCAGGAAGCACGGCGTCCCCGGTCGTCCAGACTGCCGACAAGACGAATTTCACATCTGATGTAGCCGGCGTCTATGTTGCCAAGCTGATCGTCAACGATGGAACTTCAGACAGTGTACCCGACGAGATCACGATCACGGTGATTCCGGTAAACGATGCCCCGTCCTTTACTCTCGGTGGCGACCAGAACGTCCTTGAAGATGCCGGCGACCAGACGGTTGGCGCGTTCGCTACGGACATCTCTTCCGGGCCTCCGGATGAAGCAGGACAGACGCTGACGTTCGATGTCACGAACGACAACAATTCGCTGTTTGCTGTCCAGCCGGCGATCGACCCGGCTACAGGAGATCTGTCGTATACACCGGCTGGCGATGCGAGCGGGAGTGCGATCGTCACCGTCGTCCTGAGGGACGATGGCGGGACCGACAACGGTGGTGTGGATACCTCGCCGTCCCAGACCTTTACGATCACAGTCGCACCCGTCAACGATGCGCCATCCTTCGCGGGAACCAGTGATCAGACCGTCCTGGAGGATGCCGGGGCCCAGACCGCTGCCGGCTTTGCTACGAGTATTTCTGCCGGTCCGGCCGATGAGGTGACGCAGACACTGACGTTCGACGTCACGAACGATGACAACACCCTGTTCGCTATCCAACCGGCCATTGACTCAGCGTCCGGCGACCTGACCTATACGCCGGCCGACGATGCGAACGGTGGCGCAACGGTCACCGTGGTTCTGACAGACAACGGAGGAACGGCGAACGGTGGCGTGGATACGTCTCCGTCTGTGACGTTTACGATCACCCTCACGCCCGTCAACGACGCACCAACGCTGACACTTGCTGGCGATCAGACCGAGTTTGAGGACGCAGGAGCCCAGAGCGTCGCTGGCTTTGCGACAACCAGTGCGGGGCCAGCTAACGAATCGGAGCAGACGCTGACGATGCTGGTAACAAACGACAACAACGCGCTGTTCGCGGTCCAGCCCGCGATCGATCTGACTACGGGTGCCCTGACTTATACGCCAGCCGACGATGGCAACGGCATCGCGACGGTCACGGTGGCGCTGAGCGATGACGGCGGCACGGCCAACGGCGGGGTGGATGCCGCTCCACAGCAGACGTTTACGATCACCGTTACATCGGTGAACGACGCGCCATCCTTCGCGGGAGGCAGCGATCAGACCGTCCTGGAAGATGCCGTGGCCCAGACGGTTGCGGTCTTCTTCACAAATATCACAGCTGGTCCATCGGACGAAGCGGGACAGACACTGACGTTCGACGTCACGAACGATGACAATACCCTGTTCGCTGTCCAGCCGGCCATCAATCCCGCGACAGGTGAGTTGACCTATACGCCGGCCGATGATGCGAACGGTGGGGCGACCGTCACCGTGGTACTGAGGGACGACGGAGGAACAGCCAATGGGGGCGTGGATGCCTCACCGCCTGTGACGTTTGACCTCACCATAACGCCGGTCAACGACGCGCCCACGCTTGCACTGGCGGGGGATCAGGCCGTCCTGGAGGATGCCGGACCTCAGAGCGTCGCCGTTTTTGCAACAACCAGCGCAGGACCGACCAACGAGTCCGGGCAGACACTGACCCTGGTGGTGACCAACGACGACAATTCTCTGTTCGCGGTCCAGCCCGCGATCGATCTGGCAACGGGTGACTTGACCTATGATGCCGCCCCTGATGCCAACGGCATCGCGACGGTCACGGTGGCGCTGAGCGATGACGGCGGCACGGCCAATGGCGGGGTGGATGCCGCACCACAGCAGACGTTCACGATCACGCTCACGCCCGTCAACGACGCGCCATCCTTTGCCGGGGGACCCGATCAGAGCGTGCTGGAAGATGCCGTGGCCCAGTCCGTTGCCGGCTTTGCCACGAGTATCTCGGCCGGTCCATCGGACGAAGCGGGACAGACACTGACGTTCGACGTCACAAACGACGACAATAGCCTGTTCGCGACGCAGCCGGCCATCAACGCGGCGACTGGCGACTTGACGTATACGCCGGCCGATGATGCCTACGGGACCACCACGGTCACTGTCGTATTGCGCGACGACGTCGGGACAGCCAATGGCGGTGTGGATGCCTCACCATCTGTGACGTTTGACCTCACCATAACACCGGTCAACGACGCGCCCACGCTTACACTGGCGGGGGATCAGACTGTCCTGGAGGATGCCGGTCCCCAGAGTGTTGCGAGCTTTGCGACAACGAGCGCTGGACCGGCCAACGAGTCCGGGCAGACACTGACTTTACTGGTAACCAACGACGACAATTCATTGTTCGCGGTCCAGCCCGCGATCGATCTGGCAACGGGTGACTTGACCTATGATGCCGCCCCTGATGCCAACGGCAGCACGACGGTCACGGTGGCGCTGAGCGATGACGGTGGGACGGCTAATGGCGGGGTGGACACCGCCCCGCAGCAGACGTTCACGATCACCGTTACACCGGTCAACGATGCGCCGTCCTTCGCGGCAGGAGGGGATCAGACCGCGCTGGAGGATGCCGGAGCACAGACCGTCGCCGGGTTCGCTACAAGCATCACGGCCGGTCCGCCGGACGAGGCAGCGCAGACACTGACGTTCGACGTCACGAACGACGACAATAGCCTGTTCATCGTGCAGCCGGCGATCGACCCGGCGACCGGAGACCTAACTTATACACCTGCCGATGATGGCAACGGCGGCGCGACCGTTACCATCGAGCTTAGAGACGACGGCGGCACAGCCGACGGGGGCGTGGACCAATCTCCTGCACAGACCTTCACGATAACCGTAGACCCGGTGAACGACGCGCCCTCTTTCGCCGCTGGGGGAGATCAAACTGTCCTGGAAGATGCGGGGCCCCAGAGTGTCGCCGGGTTCGCGGCGAATCTTTCTGCAGGTCCGCCGGATGAGTCGGGTCAAACGCTTAGCTTCGAAATCACCCACGATAACAATCTTCTATTTGCGCTCGGACCTGATATCGATGCATCGGGAACGTTGACCTACACGCCGGCGGATAATGCCAACGGCAGCGCTACAGTCAACGTAGAGCTGCGAGACGACGGGGGGTCGGCCAACGGAGGAATAGACCTGTCGGCGCCCCAGGTATTTACAATTACGGTGGAGTCCGTTAACGACCTGCCGGTTGCTGTGCTCGTGGTTCCTGCCGCCATTTCGGAGGGTGCGGCGGCCACATTCGTCGCGTCCGGAACAACTGACATCGATGGAACGATCGTTCTCTATACTTGGGACTTCGGAGACGGGACCGCCGCGGTCCTCACAACGGTGCCAACCGTCACCCACACGTTTGAAGACAACGGCACGCCGGTCGTCAGTTTGACGGTAAAAGACAACGAAGACGGCGAAGACCAGGTGACGAAGCAGGTGACGGTGGACAACGCGCCCCCGGCAGTGAGCATCGATCCGATCCTGGACCTGATTCTGGTCGGCGTGCCCTTCGACTTCAGCGGCACTTTCGATGATCCGGGTGTGTTGGACACGCACACGGGCCTCTGGAATTTCGGGGATGGCATCACGGATGCGGGGACAATCATCGAAGCCGGTGGCTCCGGCATTGCTCAGGCCGTGCATACCTATGCCGATCCCGGTACTTTCACGCTCACGCTCACGGTGTCGGACGAGGACGATTCGGGAAGTGAGAGCGTGGCGGTCGAGGTTTTGAGCCCTGCTGCAGCCGGAACGGAATTGATGACGCAGGTGGATGAATTGAGTGCGCCCGAGGGGACCAAGAACAGCCTGAACAGCAAACTGGACGGCGCTTTCAAGTCGCTCGATAAGGGGAAACCTGAGACAGCGATAAACCAGATGAACGCGTTCATCAATTCCGTGAACGCGCAGAGCGGAAAGAAGATTTCAGTAGAGGAGGCGGACGCGTTGATTGCCCTGGCACAGACGATTGTCGCGTCGATCGAGGCAGAAAATCCACCGGCCTCAAAGCCCGTCGCGGCAAAACGCGCGCTTACAGGGTACGCGTCAGGACATTCCGAGACATATGAATTCGGTCTTGGCCAGAACTATCCGAATCCCTTCAACCCGATCACGGCAATCCGGTATTCGCTTGCCGAAGCGTCCAGCGTCCGGCTGACGATTTACAATCTGCTGGGTCAGGAGGTTCGGGTGCTTGTCAATGAGACCCAGAACCCGGGTGAGTATTTCCTTCCGTGGGACGGCACGGACGAAGCGGGACGACAGGTCTCCAGCGGGATCTTCATCTATCAGTTGAGAAGCGAAGCGAAGGTGGCGACCGGGAAGATGATCCTGCTAAAGTAGCTCTGTATATGTGATGAACAAGCTTTGGACACAATAAACTTCCTGTGTTACCGGACAAACCATTTCAGAATTCCACGCTTTATCACCCTAACGGAGGGAAGAGAGTATGAAACCGCGTAAGATTCTCCAGATTTCAGGTGCGATGGGGGTCGGTATCCTATTGCTTTTCATCCTCATTCATTCGCAGACTATCATGAACCCATCTGGCCGGGCTTCGGATGAGACTCCTGAGGCTGCTAAGTCCCCGATTGTGGATTCCTACGGCAAATTGCCGTTGAGTTTTGAAGCCAATCAAGGCCAGACGGATTCGCGGGTGAAGTTCCTGTCTCGTGGTAAAGGTTACACCCTGTTTCTCAGCCCGACCGAGGCGGTGCTGTCTCTAAAGTCTGCCGAAAGTGAGACCTCGGAAGAAATGAATATCCAGCCAGCGATGGCCGACGCTGGGGACACGCAGGCTGCTGCGAATGCCGTGTTGCGGATGCACCTGCTTGGTGCCAATCCTGAGCCTCGGGTGGCGGGCCTGGATGAACTTCCAGGCAAGAGCAATTACTTTATCGGCAACGATCTCGAGAACTGGCATACGGATGTCCCCAATTACGCCAGGGTGCACTACGACGACGTCTACCCCGGTGTAGATCTTGTCTTCTACGGAAACCAGCGCCAGCTGGAATACGACTTCGTCGTCTCACCCGGCGCTGACCCTGCGGCCATTCGGTTGGGCTTTAAGGGTGCGGACGACCTCAGTTTCGATGACGTAGGCAATCTGACGCTGCACATGGCAGAAGGCGATGTCCTCCAGAAGGCTCCGATCGTCTATCAGGAGGTCGACGGTGTCAGACGGGCAATCTCGGGCAGCTATGTGCTCCAGGGCAAGGACCAGGTGGGCTTCCAGATAGCCGCCTACGATGCCGACAGGCCACTCATCATCGACCCGATATTGAGCTACTCCACCTATCTAGGCGGTAGCGGCGATGACGGAAGCCGGGGCATCGCCGTAGATGCTTCCGGCAGCGCATACGTGACAGGGAGTACTTCTTCTGTCGACTTTCCGACAGGGGGCGCTTTCGATGTCACTTTGGGTGGCACCGAAGATGCGTTCGTGACGAAGCTGAATGCGACAGGTTCGGCGATTGTCTACTCCACATACCTGGGCGGCAGCGGCACGGATGGAGGCGGTGACATCGCTGTAGACGCTTCCGGAAACGCTTACGTGGCTGGCTTTACAAACTCGACCGACCTGCCAACATTGAATCCCTTCCAGGCCGCGTATGGAGGAGGATCATCGGACGCGTTCGTGACGAAGCTGAACGCAACAGGTTCGGCCCTGGTCTACTCCACCTACCTGGGTGGAAGCCGCGCCGAACTAGGCCTGGACATCGCCATAGACTGGAAACGCATACGTGACGGACCAAACCATTTCGCCTGACTTTCCCCTGATGAACCCCTTCCAGGCGACTTCGGGTGGCGGCACCGACGCGTATGTGGCGAAGCTTAATGCGACAGGTTCCGCCCTTGTTTACTCCACCTATCTGGGCGGGGGCGGCTTCGAAAGAATCACTGACATCGTCGTGGATGCTTCCGGCAACGCATACTTGACGGGCGTAACCGGTTCGCCTGACTTTCCGACGGTGGGCTCCATCCAGGCATATGGTGGTAGCGGAGACGGTTTTGTGACAAAGCTGAACGCCGCGGGTTCCGCCCTTGTCTACTCAACCTACCTGGGCGGAAGTGGCAGAGATCGCGGCCTGGGCATCGTCGTGGGCACTTCCGGCAACGCCTACGTGTCCGGGCGTACCCGTTCAACCGACTTCCCCACGGTGAGTGCCTTCCAGACCGCTCATGGAGGAGGAATCCTTGACGCGTTCGCGACGAAGCTGAATGCAGCAGGTTCCGCTATGGTCTACTCCACCTACCTGGGCGGCAGCGCCCGTGACATAGGAGAGGACATCGCAGTGGATGCTTTTAGCAACGCATACGTAGCCGGGGGTACTTTTTCGGCCGATTTCCCCACGGTGAGCTCCATACAGGCATTTGGTGGAGTCAGGGACGCGTTTGTGACAAAGCTGAATCCGACAGGTTCTGCCCTTATCTACTCCACCTACCTCGGCGGCAGCGGCGATGACGGAAGCCGGGCCATCGCTGTGAGCGCTTCTGGAGTATACTTGACAGGCAATACGGGCTCGACGGACTTTCCGACAGTGAGCGCCTTCGATGTCACTTTGGGTGGTGGCGAGGATGGGTTTGTGGCGAAGTTTGTCAATCGTGTGGCCAGTATTGACTTGATCTGGCCCCCCAACCACAAAATGGTAGACGTCGAGATCCTAGGCGTGTCCGGTCCATTGACCATCACCATTACAGGCATCACGCAGGACGAGCCGGTGAACGACACAGGGGACGGTAATTTTGAACCAGACGGTATAGTTGTGGGCACATCAACTGTGCAAGTGCGGGCCGAGCGACAGGGGGGCAAGGGTAAAGGCAAGGGGGGCGGATCTGGGAACGGGCGCGTCTATGAGATCTCCTTCATTGAATCGGATGGCCAGGGCGCGACGTGTCCGGGAAGTGTGACGGTGTGTGTACCGCACGACCAGGGTAAGAAGGGCGGCACCTGTGTCGATGATGGACAGCTCTACAACTCGGTTACCGGAGTGCCCGCGGCGAAGCCAGTTCTGGCTGGACCTCAAAGGGAGGGACTACAGAATCTGATTCCGGGTGATGAGATCAAGGGTTCTCCAGGGGTCTGGTTCGCACAGGAGACCTCTGGGAAACTGAATTTCGAGCTCCGCCAGAACGCTCCAAATCCGTTCAATCCATCAACGACGATTCGATACACCCTGGCCGAGGCTTCGGACGTCAGATTGACGGTCTACAATTCCCTGGGTCAGCGTGTGCGGGTATTGGTCAACACGACTCAGTCCCAGGGTGCGTATACCGCCGTATGGGACGGACGGGATCATCTCGGGCGCGAGGTGTCGAGCGGGCTGTATCTCTATCAGCTGGAAGCGGGGGCAAACGTCTCGGTGCGAAAGATGGTGTTCGCCAAGTAACTCTAGTCTGAAATACCAAGTTTTCGAAACAGTATCGGAAAGGGGGATGTCCAAGCACCGGACATCCCCCTTGTTAGTTTCACAATCAAGCGTATTAAAATCAACTACTTATATAATAGGTCAAACGATTAGATTAGACTCCTCGGTTAAGGAAATCGCGCTTTCAGTCGAAAACATTGGATATACCCGTCGGAGAAACGAGGACACGGAAATGGCGCGATTTGAACCTGGAGACAGTGTCGGCTTTGGGGCCGGAATGGCGTGGGTCGAGGGGGAAGTTGAAGAGGTGAGAAAGGGGCACGAAGGAGACCACCTGCTGGTCGTGCGCGAGGGTGCGCAGTGGTCTGGGCCTCGCCACGTCGTGCTGTCCAGCTACGCACAACGTATTGGAAACGGGTCAGTGTAGACCGCGAAGCAGAGTTCTTTCCGTATCATCCTTCCATATCAGGCGTAAATCCTCTTCGCGTTGTGTTCTCGGAAACGGCGCGCGGCTCCGCGAAGTTCAACAGATAACCCGGACCCCCGGCCTTGGTTCCGACCCCGCTCATCCCGAACCCCCCGAACGGCTGTCTGTGGACAACGGCGCCTGTACATCCCCGGTTGAGATAGAGGTTGCCCACCCGGAATCGTTTTTCGGCCGCCGCCAGGTGGCTCGGGCATCTCGAGTAGACCCCTCCAGTCAACGCGAACTCCGACGTCATCGCCGCATCGAGCGCCTCTTCGAAGTCGCTGACCTTCATCAGTGCGAGGATCGGGCCAAACAGCTCTTCCTGCATCAGCCTGTGTTTGGGATCTTCCACTTCGAACAGCGCTGGAGCCACGAAGTACCCCCCCGAAGGGGCCTCACCCACGTAGAGCAGCCGCGCCGATTTCCCCACGTTCAGAATGACTTCCTTCAGACGGTAATAGGCGTCTTCGCCGATCACCGGACCCAGCTCGCACAATGGGTCGTGTGCGGGCCCGATCACGAGACTTCTACAGGCCTCCACGAGCCTGCGGACGAAAGGTTCGTAGGCGGTTCCGACGACGACCACGCGTGAGCAGGCCGAGCATTTCTGCCCGGCGTAGCCGAAGGCGCTCTGCATCACGCCGGCGACCGCTTCGTCCAGGTCTGCGTCGTCGTCTACGATAATCGCGTTCTTCCCGCCCATTTCACAGACGACGCGTTTGACCTGAGGCTGCCCGGGCTGTGTCTGACCGGCGCGCGCGATGATGGAGAGCCCGACCTCCTTGCTCCCCGTGAAAGCGATCTGCGCGACCCCGGGATGCCCCACCATGTAGGCGCCGATTTCTCCTCCTGAACCGGGAAGGAAATGCACGATGCCGTCGGGGATGCCGACTTCGATCATCCGTGTGTAGAACGCATAGGCGACCCCGCTCGACTGCCCGGCCGGTTTCATCAGGACGGGGTTCCCGGCGACGAGGGCCGCGGTCGTCATCCCGCACAGGATGGCGAGCGGAAAGTTCCAAGGCGCAATCACAGCCGTAGGCCCGCGGCCCTGGTAGCTCAGAAGGTTCCTCTCTCCCCACATGTCTCCCTGCCTCCGTGGGGTCAGCTCGATCAAGGCCTGCCGGGCATAGTAGCGACAGAAGTCGACGGCCTCTGCCACGTCTCCGTCCGCCTCCCGCCAGGGCTTTCCCTCTTCGAAGGTCTGGAGCGCGGCCAGTTCGAATCGGTCAGCCTCGAGGCGATCACCCAGCCGATCGAGCAGTTCCACACGTGATTCTATGGGCCGGTCTCGCCAGGATGGCCAGGCATTCACCGAGGCCTCGATCGCGTGGACGACATCCTGCTTTGTGCTTAGCGACACACGCGTGATTAAACGCTCCGCCTCGCTCGGGCAGACCTGCTCGATGCGCGCCTTGGAAAAAGCGGCCTCTCCCGCGACGACGGTGGGGATCTCCAGGGGGAGGCTTGCGGGGATGGCGTTGATCTCCCGGGCGAAGCGGTCGCAGACCTCGGGGTCGGCGAAGTCGGCGAGGGGACAATTCTCGAAGGGAGGGGTGAGATCCCCCCGCTTCTTGTCTGAGGGAGCAACATCGGCCGTTCGAGGCTTCGGAGGCTCCAGGAGGTCGTGGATTTCCCTGTCTTCGTGGTGCTTGAGCCGGAGGAACCCCTCGTTCGAGGTGTTTTCAAGGAGACGCCGGACCAGATAGGCGATTCCGGGCAGGAGTTCCCCGATCGGCGAATAGATCCGGACCCGATATCCGAGATCGCGGATCGCGTTGCGCTCGGGCTCGGCCATTCCGTATAACATCTGCACTTCGAAGGCACGCTCGGGAACTCGCCGCGCTTTGGCCAGCGTGAGGGCGTGAGACAGGGAGCGGAGGTTGTGGCTCCCGAAGGCAGGGAATAGGTGCGACACGTTTTCCAGGAGCACACCGCTAAGCTGTTCGAACTGGGCGTCGGTTGTCGCCTTGTCCGTGAACACAGGACAGGGATAGCCGTGCTGCCGCGCGCGAACGACTTCGAAATCCCAGTAGGCCCCTTTGACGAGCCTGACCGTGAGGGGGGTCCCCCGAGAACGGGCAATGGAGCGCAGCCGATCCACGTCCTGCGGCGCGCTTTTCAGGTAGGCCTGGACCACGACCCCGAGGTGAGGCCAGTCTCTGAGTCCATGGTGGGAGACGACCTCTTCGAACAGGTCGTAAGTGATGCCGTGGAGTTCCCACTGCTCGAGGTCCAGGTTGACGAAGACATTCCGCTCCCTGGCGAGAAGCAGGAGGGGGAGCACCTGGTCGACGAGGTGACGGACCGCACCCGGTCGATCCACTGGATCGAGATGGGCGGAGAGCGCGGAAACCTTGAGTGAGATGTTCGCGCGAGGGATGGGACCGAGGTGATTTCGACAGACGATGTCGTTCTCGGGCCATTCGGAGACCGATTCGGAGACGCTCTCGATCAGGTCGATATAGCGGGTGCGATAGACATCGGCCTCCGCATCGCTCACCGTGGCCTCGCCCAGCAGGTCCACCGTAAACGCGAGGCCGTTGCTGTCCATTTCCTTCAGCGCATGAATCGCCTCCTTCGGGTCTCGGCCGACGATAAATCGCCTGGCCATGTCGGCCACGTTATTCCTGATGGTCCGACTCGCGAGACCGGAGGCCAGGTTTCCCCAGGCGGCGTTCAGCGCGAGGTTGACCACGCCCGGAAGCCGCCTGTCCCCTTTGAGGAGGTACTCCCGGACGTGCTGCGTCACCTGAGCCCGGTTTTGGAGGACCGGCAGGACGTCGACGAAACGGAAGAGATCCAGCTTGAACTCCGGGTCCCGCATGGCCCACTCCATCATCCGTCCCTGCCAGTAGGATTTGTCGAAGAGGGAAGGGACCTCGCCCTGCGCTTTGGCCCAAAGGGCCTCGCCGAGTTCGCGGATCTTCTGTTCCAGATCGAGATCTCTATCTGCCTGCAATGTGGACATCGGACTCCTATTTCGGTTCGAGCCGGTTTCTCGAGAACTGGAAAGATAACTAATAATTTGATCGCTGAGGGAATCGGAGTGTTGGAGCAATGGAGTATTGGAGTAATGGGAAACAAGATACATGAGGGTTCTTCCAATACTCCAGAATCAGGATGCTTAAAGCTGGAGTATTAGAAGATTTGAGCAATCGTGTCATGGAAAGGCAAGATCTTTCCAATACTCCAAAATGGCGGAGTTGATATCATGACCATGCCCCGAATTCTTCATCCTCGAGATGCGTTACCTTGACTGATTGCCCTTAAATTCCCATCTTTTCGCCATGCCGCTGATACAACTTGATGATGTCTACAAATCGTTCGGTGGAAACGAAGTCCTGACCGGGATCACGTGGAAGGTCGAGCCGCGCCATCGGATTGGCCTTGTGGGGAGGAACGGGTGCGGCAAGACGACGCTGTTTCACGTCCTGACCGGCGTTGAGACGCCCGATCGAGGCGCGGTCTACCGCTCCAGAGGCCTGAAGATCGCCCATCTTCCTCAGGAGCCTGAGCTCAGGAGTGAGTCCACAGTACTGCGCTCGGCCCTGGCCGGATTTCAGGATATGCTGGACATCCAGGGTCGTCTGCGGGAGCTGGAAGACGTGATGGCCTCGGGCGAGAGCGGAAAGGAGGTCCTGGACGAATACGGCCACCTTCACGATCGCTACGAGCGGGAGGGTGGGTACACCCTGGAGGCCCGCGCGAAGGCGGTGCTCAACGGCGTGGGGTTCGCCGAGTCCGACCTGGACAAGCCGGTCGATGTGCTGAGCGGTGGCCAGAAGAACCGCCTGGCCCTGGCCCAGCTGCTGGCGAAGGAACCGGATCTCCTCCTGCTCGACGAGCCGACGAACCACCTGGATTTGCAGACGGTGGAATGGCTGGAGGGTTATCTGGAGAGCTACAGCGGCGCCTTTGTCGTCGTTTCACACGACCGCTATTTCCTGGATCGCGCAGTCACGGAGATTATCGAACTCGAGGAAGGGGCGCTCTCGCATTATGCCGGCGCCTTTACATATTATTATGATGAGAGAGAAAAGCGAAGGGCCCGGGCTCAGAAGGCATTCGGCGCACAGCAGGCCTACATCCAGGAGACGGAAGCATTCATCAGAAAGAATATTGCTGGACAGAAGACCAAGCAGGCCCAGAGCCGGCGGAAGGCATTGGAGCGCCTGGAACGGGCGGACCGGCCTCGCAAACAGAGAGACATGGCCCTCTCGTTCGCGCCCAAGGCCCGGGGAGGCGACCTCGTTCTCGAGGTCTCTGGGGCCTCAAAGGCCTACGGGGATCTGGTGCTGTTCGAGAACGTCGAGCTTTTGATCAGCCGTGGAGAGCGACTGGGCATCGTCGGGCCCAACGGGTCGGGAAAGACGACGCTTCTTCGGCTCATCACGGGCGATCTGGAACCCGACTCAGGCTCCGCGAGGCTCGGGGCTGGAATCGAGATCGGAAAGTACGACCAGGACCGTCAGGACCTGGATCCGAACCGCACCGTGCTCGAGGAGGTCTGGGAGGTGACGCCGAGCGCGCTGGTCGGGGAGATCAAGACAGTGTGCGGGGCGTTCCTCTTCTCGGGGGATGAGGTGGAACAGAAGGTGGGCACGCTCAGCGGCGGGGAGCAGGCTCGTGTCGCGCTGGCCAAGCTCCTTCGCGCCAGATCCAACCTCCTGATTCTTGACGAGCCGACGAATCACCTGGACATTCCGTCTCGCATCGTCCTTGAGGCGGCCCTCGAGCACTACGGTGGGACGTTCGTGGCTGTGTCGCACGACCGATATTTCCTCAATCGCCTCGTCGACCGGCTGCTGGTCCTGGAGCATGGGACGTGGACGCTCGTGGAAGGAAATTACGACGCCTGGCAGCGTCGCAGGGAGCAGGCCGCGAAGCCGGTCGTCGAGGAGTCTGAAGAAAGGTCCAAGAAAAAGGCGTCCTACAAGGAGGCCAGGCGCAGTCAGCGCGAAGAGGAGCGTCGCCAGCGACGGATGGCCGAACTTCAGGAACAGATCAGCGAGCTCGAAGAAGCAGTCCGCTTTCTGGACGAGGAAACGCAGTCCGAAGCCGTGGCGCGCGATTGGGATCGGCTCGACGAGATCACAAGAAAGAAGACCGAGATCCAGTCACAGATAGAGGCGCGCTTCGGGGAATGGGAAGGCCTTTCGGGCCGTGGATCGTGAATCGTAAAAGCGTTCACAATAGCCGTAGGGGCAGGCCTCCGCGCCTGCCCGGTTCAGAATCGTAGCACGGGCGATCAAAATACCCATTGATTTATACATATAAATAGGTATATTTTACCCATATGAAGACAACGATCAACATCGACGATGACCTGCTTCGCCGGGCCTCGGAGCTCACCGGTATCCAGCAGAAAACCAGCCTGGTTCGGCAGGGACTGGAAGCGCTGATCTCGAGGGTCAGCGCCCGGCGCCTGGCCGAGCTCGGCGGGACAGAGAAGCGACTGCGTCCGGTTCGCCGCAGGCGCGCGGCGCATAAGCGATGACGCTTGTCGACACCTCTGTCTGGGTGGACCACTTCAGGCGGGAGAACGAGCGGCTTAAATCCCTGCTGGAGGAAGACGGCGCGGCGTGCCATCCGTTCGTGGTGGGAGAACTGGCCTGCGGACGCCTGAAGAATCGCGAGGAGGTCCTCGGCCTTTTGGATGCGCTGCCTCAGGCCGACCCCGCCGAGCACAGTGAGGTCCTGCACCTGCTGGATTCACGCCGGCTGTTCGGTCATGGACTCGGCTGGGTGGATCTTCACCTGCTCGCGTCGGCCCTTCTCGCGGAGTGCGATCTCTGGACCCTCGATCGACCGCTGAAGCGAGCAGCTCAGAGGATGAGGATTTCGGCGTAGCACCGTAGGGGCGAATCTTGTATTCGCCCCAATCCAGATGATTGCCGGTTCTGAAAAGGGGATGCCCTGTATTTGGGCATCCCCTTCGCGGTTTCTTGCAATTAAATTCAGAGAGTCAGTCCGGCAGCTTCGCCCCGACTTTCTGCACCTCCTCGTAGGGCTGCAGCCACGCAGTGGATTCGTCGTGCATGTCTACGACCTGGATCCGATTGCCCCAGGGGTCGCGGAAATCGCACCTGAATGACCCCAGGGTTTCGAGGCCGTACTTCTTGGTGATCTTTTCTCGGACTTCGGTGACCTGGTCGTCGTCGCGCACGATCAGGCCGAAGTGTCTATGGCGATCGGGCTGGAGTTCATCCACTTTGAAGATGGCCAGGAACTGATGGTTGCCGAGCTCGAAGAAGGCGTCCCCTTCGCCCTCGTCCTTCAGCTTCAGGTTGAAGACATCCTGGTAGAACTCGACAGCCTTCTCGACATCGTCGACCTCGATCACGATATGGTTGCAGCCAAAAACACGTACTGGCATTGTCTGTCTCTCCTAAAATCGTGCATAGTGAAGTTATGAATGACCGCGGACCACAGACCACGGACCGCTAAACTCCAAAGGCCATTTATCTCGCGGTCTGCGGTCCGTCGTCCGTCGTTTGCCTTTAGGTGGTCCGCGGTCGTCTGTTATTTGCGTCCTTCTACATAAACATTGGCCACACAACCCTCGAGCGCATCTACGTCATCGATGCTTTCCAGAAGCGCCCTGCCCATCGGGTCGGTCGTATCCTCATCGATGCAGGACGAGCCGCCCTTTACGGTGATGGTGATCTCCCCGAGACCGGCCGCCTGGAGGATTTCCCTGTATTCATCGACGAGGATCGCTCCGCCGACACAGCCCACGTAGGCCTCGATGCTCTGTCTGATCTTTTCGGGGAGTTCCTCGAGCAGCGCGATGTCTGAGATGGCGATGCGGCCGCCCGGTTTCAATACACGATGGATTTCCCGGAAGACGGCCTGCTTGTCAGCCGACAGATTGATGACGCAGTTGCTGATGACGACGTCGACCGAATTGTCCTCGAGCGGCAGGCTCTCGATCTCACCGAGTCTGAACTCGACGTTCTCCGCGGCGCTCTTGGCGGCATTCGCCTCCGCCTTCTCGATCATCTCGGGCGTCATGTCGACGCCGATCACCCTGCCTGCAGGACCCACCTTCTGCGCAGCCAGGAAACAGTCGAACCCGGCGCCCGACCCGAGGTCCAGGACGACTTCGCCTTCCTTCAGACTGGCGAGAGCAGTCGGATTTCCGCAGCCCAGTCCTAGATTGGCGTCCCCGGCGACGGCACTCAGCTCTTCATCCGAATAGCCGATCGATCTTGCGAGATCTTCCGTAGTGTCGCCGCCGCAGCATCCGCCTCCGCCCCTCGCGACCTTGCCATACCCCTTCCGGACGATTTCTTTGATCGCTTCTGTTTTCATCGAGTTGCCTCCTTCTATCATTGTAGAACGTCCTTCATCAGAGGGCCGAGGAGGTTTTTCACCATGCCGGTGAGCTCATCAGCCTTGATTAGGGAAATGCAGCAGACGCTTCCGTTGCTTTCCCAGCTGACCAGGGCCAGCTTGTCGCCGGGCTTGATGTTGGACTTTTCTCGGATTTCCTTCGGGAGGACCATCTGGCCCCTCTCGTCCACGCTGACGACAGATTCTACCTTGCAGCTGCAGCATCCGGCATCGAATTGACCTTTCTTCTCTCTCGCCACGAAACTCCTCCTGACGATAAGTAAGAATATTCAGAGTATTCTGATTAATCCAATTATACCTGATTTGTTGGTTTTGTCAACCCTCGGTTCAAATGCAGCTCGAATATTTCGGGTTTTGGCGGCGGCAGGAGTTCCTTGACCCGGCGCCCACGCGGACCTTACCTTAAGAAGAACAAATACTAAGGCAAAAAGGAGATTCAGTGAAAAAGTGGGTAATCAGTTGTGTCGCGTGTTTTGTGTGTCCAATATTCGTCACCCTTTCCGGCATATCCAGATCTCACGCGGGGCCCGGACCATCCTTTTCGGTGAGTTATGATTTCTTCCCATTCTCAAAGCTTGCGAATCCCGATACCCAGCCGATCAACGGTCGGAGAAATTTCGAGCAGAATCTGGAGGTCCAGGTCGGAACGTTCCACTTTGAATTCGCTGCACCAGCTGTCTTCTCCGAGGGCAGAACCGTTCTCGTAAACCAGATTTCCTATCGTAGTCTCGATCTGGGTTACAACAACTGGGATAATCTGCAGGGAGGAAACAGGATAGAAAATGCACAGGGGATCGAGTACGGTCTTATCCTGGTGCGTCGACTCTCGGAAAAATGGAACCTGACAGCCGTGGTTACGCCCGGTCTTCATTCCGATTTCGAAGGCGACATTTCAAACGACGATTTCAACGTCGCCTCCGCGGCCATATTCGAGCATCTTTCGTTCGGCTTCGGAGCGGCCTATTCCTTCAAATATGGTGAAGCCTTCCCGATTCCGCTTTTGACGCTGATGTGGACGAACGGTTCGAATGCCAGAGTGGATCTGTTCCTTCCTGTGCACGCTGAACTCTGGTACCTCCCCAGCCAGAAAGTCGAACTTGGGCTCGCGGCGAAGGTAGAGGGGAACCAGTATCACGGAGATCCGGCAACATACCTCGTTCAGAACCCCCAGATGAGGTATTCCGTTGGCACCGCGGGACCGTCCGTCAAGCTGCACCTATCCAAAACGCTCCACGTGACGATTCACGGGGGCATCACGCTCCTGCGCCGATTCGAATTCTTCGATGGAGATAACGAGGTCAGCTCTCTGGATCTCAAAAACAGTGGATTTGTCAGGCTGGGCATTCAGTTGGGGGGTTAGAGGAAAAGCGCCAAAAGATGCACGCATACGAATACTGAGCTTCAGAAGGTCGCGCGAACCCCTTTTGTATTGTTTCATTTTTGCAGCACGCTATGGGGTTGACTCCGTCCCGATATCTGCTTATTAATACAAGTCTAAGTGATGTGGTTCGGTGGGTTGCTTTTTAGCAAGGGATAGAATCACTGTCCATGAGGACCGAAATGGCTCAGGCCGAAAAGTTGAAGGCTGTAGGGAAACGCACCGCGCGACTTAACGGTCCGGATATCGTGACGGGTCGGACACTCTATGCGGACGACGTCCAGCTCCCGGGGATGCTCCACGGCCGGATCCTGCGCAGCCCTCACGGCCACGCGCGAATACGGAAGATCGATACGACCCGGGCACGCGCGCTGCCGGGCGTCCTGGCTGTGATCACCGCACGAGATTTTCCGGATCTGACGGGAATCTTCGCGCGGGACGAGGCCTGCTACCACGGCCAGAAGGTCGCGGCGGTTGCGGCCGTAGACCCGGACATCGCGAAGGACGCCCTGGAGTTGATCAAGGTGGACTACAGGGTCCTGCCCGCGCACGTAGACCCTGTCGCCGCGATGGATCCGGAGGCACCGGAAACCGTTCTGGGTGCGCCGACCGAAGATGTCCGGGATTCCAGGGGGAGACGCTACCGGAACGTGACGGCACATCGGGTGATGGTCGAGGGAGATGCAGATAAGGCGTTCAGGGACTGTGCAGCGGTGGTGGAGGCGGTCTACAGCGCTCCGTTTTTCAATCAGACCTACATGGAGCCGAACTCCGCGACGGCCCGGGTTGAGCCTGACGGGCGGCTGACCGTCTGGGCAGCGGGCCAGGGATCGTTTTCGAAGCGGGAAGGCCTGGCCGAGATTCTGAAGATTCCGGAAGGTCAGATACGCGTCATTATGACTGAGATGGGCGGCGGATTTGGCGGCAAGAACCGGCTGATCGTGGAGGCCCCCACGGCGCTTCTGGCGTTGCGTACGGGCTGCCCCGTCAAGGTGACCATCAGCCGGGACGAAGATTTTATGGACAGTCGTCCCGCCCCGGGGTGCTGGGTCCGTCTGAAGACCGGCGCCGCGAAGGACGGGACGCTGCTGGCCGTAGAGGGTCGGATTGTTTGGGATGGCGGGATCGTCGGGGGCGGTTGGGGCCCGGACCGGCTCCTGGGTCCGTACAGGTTCCCGAACATCAGGCTGGAGTCGTTCTGCGTCCGCACGAACAAACCGGGGCCGGGGGCCTACCGGGCCCCGTGCGCACCCCAGACCGCCGTGCCCCGCGAGTCGAACCTGGACGAATTGGCCGCTCAACTCGGGATCGATCCGGTGGAGATCCGTCTGAAGAACGCGTTGGTCAAAGGAGATCGGGCGCCGAGTGGGACGCCGCTCGCCCACGACTGGGCGAGGGAGACGATACGGAAGGCCGCGGAAGCAGCCAGGTGGGGGAAGCGTCGTCTGAAGCGGAACCAGGGGATCGGGATCGCGTGCGGCAATTGGCAGAATGGATCGGGCGCGACCAATGCCTTTGTCACGCTTGCGGGCGACGGTTCCGCGCAGGTGCTGACGGGCCAGGTGGACATTACCGGCCTGCACACCGTGATGGCCCAGATCGTCGCTGAGGAACTGGCCCTGCCGGTCGAAAAGGTGAGCGTGCGGCTGGCGGACACGGATTCTGTTCCTTATACCTCGTTGAGTGCAGGGAGCAAGGCGGCCTACACCGCCGGAACGGCGGCACGGCGAGCTGCCCTGGAGGCGCGGGATCGGCTGCTGAAGGAGGCCGCGGACAGGCTGGAGGCCGCCGTTGAGGACCTTGAGATCGTGGATGAAGTCGTGCGCGTCGTCGGTTCACCCGGGCACGCTGTGAGCGTGGCGGAGCTCGCATCGGATACGATCAACTCCGCGGAGGGGCCGATCAGCGGCCGGTCCATCGTGGGTAGCATCCCGACATATCCGGCCTATTCGGTAGAAGTCGCCGTCGTGGAGGTGGACCCGGAGACGGGGCAGGTTCGTTTGCTCGATCTGGTCGTGGCCCAGGACGTCGGGAAGGCGCTCAATCCCATGCTGCTGGAGGGCCAGATGCAGGGCGGTGCAGTCCAATCGATCGGGTTCGGGATGATGGAGGGCTATCGGCACGACGAGGAGGGACACGTGCTGAACCCGAACCTGTTGGATTATGCCATTCCTACGGCGCTCGATGTACCGAACGTTCGGACAGTGGTCGTGGAAGATCCGTGTGAGCACGGGCCCTACGGCGCCAAGGGGGCAGGGGAACCTCCGATTATTCCGGGAGGTGCGGCCGTTGCCAACGCCATCAAGGATGCCGTGGGCATACGTGTCACGGACATGCCGATGACACCCGAGCGAGTGCTCGCGGCCGTCCAGGCCGGATCGGGTAACGGCCGGAAACCAAAGAGGTAGGGCAGTGCAGGCATTCGAATACTTCCGGCCCGCCACTGTGCGGGAAGCCGTAGAGGTTCTGAAGGACCACCCGAAGGGAAGGGTCCTGGCCGGGGGCACGGACATGCTGGTCCGCATGAAGGATCGGGTCTGGCGGCCCGATGCGGTTGTAGACATCAAGCGGATCAAGGGTTCAAACGAGCTCAGCTTCGACGCGAAGGCGGGACTCAAGATCGGTTCCGCGGTCACGATGCGGCAGGTAGAGCTCACACCGCTGGTCCGGGAGTCTTATGCGGGGCTTGCGCAGGGGGCTGAGGTCGTAGGCTCTTTCCAGATTCGGAACCTGGCCACGGTCGTTGGAAACGTCTGTAACGCGGCGCCGTCGGCCGATACGGCACCGGGGCTCATCGCCCTCGGTGCGAAGGTCCGGATCGCGGGTCCAGATGGACGACGAACCCTTTCGGTCGAGCGATTCATGACCGGACCGGGGCAAAATGCGCTGGAGCCGGGCGAGTTCGTGACCGCGATCCAGGTGCCGGTTCCACCGCTTCGGACCGGTTCGGCCTACGTGCGGCACACGATTCGTGAAGCGATGGACATCGCCGTCGTCGGCGTGGGTGCGGCGGTTACGCTCGAGCCGAGGACCGGCGCGTGCGAAGAGATCCGCATCGTCCTGGGTGCCGTGGCACCGACGCCAATGCGATCGGCGGAAGCGGAGTCGATCCTCCGGGGACAGATCCTGACTCCCGAGCTGATAAAGAAAGCGGGCGAGGTAGCGGGCGAGGAGGCCAGACCGATCAGCGATCTACGGGCCACCGCCGGTTTCCGGCGCGAGCTCGTGCGCGTGCTGACCCGCAGAATGGTGGCTGCGGCGCACGAAGATACCCTTCAGAGGTCAGCCTCGAGGAGGCGAGCGGCGTGAACCATCCGATCAAGCTGACCGTGAATGGGGTTTTACATGAGTTGTCCACGGAACCCCGCAAGACACTGCTGGCCGTCCTCCGGGATCAGCTTCAGCTCACCGGGACCAAGGAAGGCTGCAGCACCGGCGACTGCGGGGCCTGCACAGTCCTGCTGGACGGGCAGCCCGTGACTTCGTGCCTCGTACTCGGCGTGGAGGCGGACGGGTGTGAGATCACGACCGTTGAGGGGGTTTCCGAAAACGGAAAACTTCATCCCCTCCAGAAGGCCATGGTTGGGCTGGGCGGTGTGCAGTGCGGCTTCTGCACGCCTGGCATCGTGGTCTCAGCGTTCGCCTTGTTGAACGGAAACACGAAACTTACCGAAGGTGAGATCAGGCGGGCCCTGGCGGGGAACCTGTGCCGGTGCACCGGCTACACCAAGATCGTGGATGCTGTGCAGAAGGCGGCAAGCGATATCAGAAAACGCGGTCGTAAGACCAGGAAAGCTAATGTCGACCCTGCATGACATCGGTACAGAAGAGACCGAAACCCGCTCTGTAATTTCCAGCAGGTACAAGAAGGTTAAGCACGCGATCAATCGCGTCGTCCTTCCGAACTCTCCGTCGTCCAGTTCCATCCCCTTCGTCGAATACGTGAAGTGGTTTCGTTTTACCCGCTTCACACCCGATTATCCACACTCTATCGATATCCAGACCAAGAGCGGGTGTAACGCACACTGCACGTTCTGTCCCGTGGGCAAGGAAGCGAACAAGGTATACGGGACGATGAGCGATGAGCTCTTCGAGAAGATCATCGACGAAATCCTGGACTATCCATCCTTATACCAAATCAACCCCTACCTGCTGAACGATCCCCTCGTGGACAAGAACCTGCCCGAGCGACTGGAATACATCGCACGGAAAAGAGGCAAGCGCCGCGCTCCGAAGGTCCGCATCACGACGAACGCGGGACTGCTCACGGAGGAAATGGGTTACCGCCTGCTTCAGTCCGGGGGGATGGACGAGATAAACATCAGCTTCAACAGCATCGTTCCCGAGATCTATGAGATCGCGATGGCCCCACTGAAATTCGATCGAGTGATGGGGAATATCCTGCGGTTCAAAGAGATGCTGGACAACGTCCCGGGCGAGAAACCCAGGATGGAGATATGGACCGTCCTGACCGAACCCGTGATTGCCAATCTCAAGAATGAGAAGGCCTATTGGAAAAAGGTGGGCATACCTCTCAAGGCCCGTAAGCTGGACAACAGGGCAAACGATGATATCGAGGCCATGGACCTGGGTGATCGGGAATTCGTTCGGACACCGTTCTGTGTCGTGCCTTTCTGGCGAGCGTGGGTGATGTGGAACGGAGATATGATAATGTGCTGCGTCGATCAGGAGCGCTCGAACCTGATGGGCAACTGTGCCGATCGGCCTATTCGCGAAATATGGCAGAACGCGGCATACCAGGAGCTGCGGCACCGATGGCGCACCCAGCAGCTCGACGGCCTGATCTGCGAGAACTGCAAAGGAACCTAAAAGCCGCCGTTCGTTGTCCGGGGGAGACGTGGGGCGTCTCGATCCCGTTCGGGCGTCTCGATCCCGGTTGGGGCGTTTTAATCGCGGATCGTGGATCGTCGTTTGTAAACCCAAACCTCTATCGCATCGCTTGGTAGGGGCGAACCTTGTGTTCGCCCACAACAATCCATCAGTCGCACGATGTTTTGATCGCCCGGATGAATTGACGCGAAAGTGAGGCCATCCGCGGTCTGCCCGAGGCGGACTGGGGTATAAAGAATCACCGCTCTCCGGATTTGGGACAAATAGACCTTCGGGGGCACGCGGAGGCCGCGTGCCCCTTAAATGTTGCCCGGGCATCCAAACTTCGGAGTTTTCCATTTGTCGATCACTCAGGTGAAACAAGCGGTTCTGGTTGCCCGGGACATAGATGACGGATCTCAGGGATGTCTGCTCAGATTGTGCGGTCTGACGCTGTTCGAGCGGAATCTCAGACTCTTGCGGCTTTGTGGCGTCAAACGGGTCACCGTCGCCGTGAAGCGAGGGAGCGGCCTCACACAGGCCCTGGCGTACGCGACCTCCGGGTCGGACCTGGAGGTCGAACTGCTCGAGATGGACTGCAGGGCCGCAGATCTACACTCGCTGACGACGATAGAAAACCATCTCGACGAGTCGTTCCTGCAGCTTCGCGCCGAGTATGTCTACGATCGAAGGGCAGTTGAGTCCATGCTTTCGAGCTCACCGAACACCTTCCTCGTAAGTCATTTTCCCCCAAAGGCTTCGGATCATATCCGATCAAACGAAGCGTCCGTTCAGAATAATGATGCAACCTATTTTTATGGCCTGAGTCTACTGCAGAGAAGCTTTCTGGCAAGGTTTTCGCAGGAATTAGGGACTGGTGCGGACCAGGACCTGGGGAAGGCGCTTGAATTAAGGGAGTCTGAGGCCGATATCCACACGCTGGACCTGAATGAGATTCCCAGCTACGTCGTCAACATGAGACGATCGCTGCCCGTGGCGTGCTTCACGGTCCAGGACGACGAGGATTTACGGGCCGGTCAGGACATCCTGATAGAGGCGACCCAGAAAGGGGTCCTGGATCTGCCGGCGCAGTATCTTCACCCCGTTCCGGAGAACTGGATCGCACGACGGCTTTTGGATACAGGTGTGACGCCCACGCACGTGACACTCGTATCGAACCTGGTTGCCTTTGCTGCGGTCGGGCTGTTCTGGCGTGGCGAGCTGGTTGTCGGCGTCTTGATGGCGATGGCTGTGGGTGTCCTGGACGGCGTGGACGGAAAGCTGGCCCGCTTGAAGCTTGTCTATTCCAGGTTCGGCGATCGACTCGACCACGTGCTGGACCTGTTGTATGAACCCTTGTGGTATCTGGCAATCGGCAGCTATCTGTCCGGGACAGCGGAGGACTCGAACTTGCCTCTGCTGATCGGCGCGGGCATCATCCTCTTCTCCTTTTTCGACCGCCTGGCAACCGGGATCTTCAAACACTATACAAAGGTCGAGCTGTTCGATCGGGAGTCCGTAGACAGATTTTTTCGTAGGATTGGCGCACGACGAAACACGAATGTGCTGATTCTACTCGCAGGTGTCGTTTTGGGTGAGCCGCTCGGCGCGATCTGGGCCGTTTTCGGCCTGACGGTGATCACTGCCGTCTTCCATACCCTCAGGGCACTCCAGCTGAGTATTCGGATGCGGCCAGTCCGGTAAGCGAACGCACCGAAGCAGTTGGATCGGCAATCCTAGATGAAGAAATTCGTGATTTCAAACGCCGTTCGGTCTTCACCGAACCGTATGACAAAGCACCTGATAGCCGCGGGGGTCCTTTGCGCCGTCGTACTGGCGCTGCACGGGATCCCGGGACACGCCAAAGATCGGGCGGACGAGGCGTCAGTGGATATGGATCAATGGTACCGGAGAGACTGGCACGAATGCAAATCGGCGACGCAGTTCAACTACTTCGGCAACACGGTCCAGATTACCAGCGAGCAATCCACGGGACTGATCTGGCAGATCCCCACGGTAAATAACACGCCGATGGTGCTCGATCGGGAATCGAATGCATGGCTGGAGGATTGCGAGCGGCCGCCTCGGAGCCTCAACAGCGAGATCAGCGAGAGGGGCGTGGATGCCCTGATCGAGGTCTCGGAGTTTCGTTACGTCTCGTGGCGCTGGAAGGTGGACTATGCGACGATGAAGGATCAGCAGGTCGAGCAGGGCAAGAAACTGAAAAGCAAATACGACGACTTTCCGGCGAAATTCGGGATCACGATCCAGAGGAAGGGCAGCAGCTCGATCCGAGAAGTCGCCTACATCTGGTCGAAAACACTTCCGGAAGACCTGATGTTCAGGGCGGAAACGACGATTATTCCCAAGATCTGGAAGCTGAAGTGGTGGCGCTTCGTGGCAGAAAGCGGGTTGGAGCATCCCGGGACCTGGGTCCCGGAAGTCCGTGACCTTTACGAGGATTACAAAAAGGCCTATCCCGGCGAAGAACCGGGCAAGATTCTGCGGGTCTATCTGATGACGGATTCGGACAATACGAAAAGTCGGGCGTCGACCTGGTACGCCGACATCACGTTTCACAAAGAGGCGCCCGAGAGGCCTCTGGTGTCGGACGGAGATGGATAGAGGGTAGAAAAGCGAGAGAAATGGAATTTCGAGACCGAAGCTCAGAATGGGCTCCGGTTTTTGTGTTTCTGGACCTTACTCGGCCCGTAGCGGCTCGTCCCGCTGTGCAGAATTTCGGTTGCGGGGGTGTCGGGCCGTGTGTTCCCTAAAGGCCGCTTTCGGCCCGGATACAGAGTTTGCCCATCCAAGTTCGGATGATTACCTTAGTTGCGTTGGTTGCGGGTCCTTCTCCATCTGTTATAGCCAAAATCACAAGTTCGCTCAGAGAATTATCCATAAAGGGAACCTTCCCAGCGTGAACCCTCTACGAATCATCCTGGCCGCGACCTTCCTGGTTTTGGGAGGGCGTGAAGCCGCCGCTGAAGACGGTCCGATCCGGATCTTCGGGTATTTCCAGACGTTGATTCATCACGAAGTGCGCGAGAGCGGCACCAAGTTCAACTCCTTCAGCCTGCAGCAGCTCAACATTTTTTTTCAAAAGACGCTGGCGAGGAGATGGTCGGCGTTTGTCAACATCGAGGGCGTGAACAGCTTCGATTCAGGGCGGAATTTTGGATCTCTCAAGTTCGAGGAGGCCTGGGTCAAGTATCGCACGGGCGGAAAGATGAGTATGAGGGTCGGCCTTCAGATTCCCACGTTCAACAACTTTAACGAAATCAAGAACAGATCGCCGCTGCTGCCCTACGTGATCCGCCCATTCGTGTATGAAACCTCGTTCGAGGAATTCATTTTTGTCGAAGAGTACGTTCCGACTCGCGCTTTCTTCCAGGTCTACGGATTCCTACCATCGAACGAGATGAAGCTCGATTACGCCCTCTTTATTGGCAACAGCGCTCAGGTCAACGATGACAGCGATCTGGGTCAAACAGGAGTCGACACGACTTCGTCGTTCCTCGTAGGCGGGAGGGTCGGCCTACGTTACAAGACGATGAAGCTGGGATTTTCAGCGACCCGCGACAGGGCGAGTGTAACCGGCAATATCCTCAAGGTCTACAAGTTATTCCGGCCGAGGTCGGATTTCAAGAATATTCCGAGATTCAGGCTGGGCGCGGATTTTTCGTTCGATGTCGGGAACCTGTATGCGGAGGGGGAGTGGATTCGTGTGTCGTATCGAGACCGTGCACCCGATATCAGCTTGGACAAGAACTTCTACTATGGAACGCTCGGGGTTTACCTCAGCGGAGGGTTGTCTGTCTACGCTACGTACTGGCATAACGTGGAAAAGCTTACGCATGTCGATTTTTCTGCCAAGGTGTTGAGCAGCGGAATTTCCTACTACATCCACGACCGAATCACCTTCAAGGCTCAAGCAGGACGTGTGAACATAACGGATGAGCTCAAGGTGGATCTCCCCGCTGCACCCGCTGAAGAAATAGTTATCCAGGTGGACCCCCCCGTTATACCCGCTGAAGTAATTAAAAGTAAGCAAGATTTTTACTCTGCCGCAGTATCTGTCTTCTTTTGAGGGTTGGGAAACACGGTTACAATGGTCCCGTATATTCTAGCTGTGATGTTCCTCTTGCTGTCTTTCCCCGAGCAATCACTTGGGGAGGTCATCGTCATTGTACATAAAGACGTGCCCGTCGATCGAATAACGCGTACGGAGCTGATTGACCTTTACACGGGTGACGCCAGACACTGGGATGATGGGAGGCCGATCGTCCCATTCACGCTTCAGATGAAGACTGCTGCCCAGGAGTCTTTCTTCAAACTCATCGGGCGATCCCCATTCAGGATGAAGTCGATTTGGATGAAGCGCATGCTGTCTGGGGAGGGTGACCCTCCAGAATCCATGCCGTCGGAGTCTGCCGTTGTTGAAAGAGTGTCTTCAACCCCGGGGGCAATAGGTTATGTGAGTCGTGACAGTACTGACGCAAGAGTGAAGACGCTCACCTTCCGGAAGAAAGGTTAATCCTCTTCTACGACCTAGAGGTCTGACGTGACGTTTAGAGACTTGAGGCTTGGCACCAAGCAGATGATCGGATTTGGACTCATTCTTCTGATCATGGCGGGTGTCAATGTGTATTACCTGCTGCAGATCCAGGAGCTGAAGAATGAGATCGACGAAGTGACCTCCAATTGGCTGAAACGGATTTCGGCAATTTCCGATATCAATCTCTATACGTCAGACCTCAGACTTTACCAGCTCCAGCACGCTTTTGCGGCTAACCCGGCCCTTAAAGAAGAACAGGCGAAACTGATGATCGTCCTCGTTGACAAGATCAACGAGAACCTGGACACATACGAAGAGCTCAAGCGATACTCCGAGCAAAGGAACCTGTATTCTGATGAGGAGCGGTCTCTCTTCAACAGGTTCACTCAGCGCTGGGAGATGTATCAGGACCTGTTTTTTCAGATCTTCAAACACTCCCGGGAGAATGAAAGCGAGAAAGCCGTAAAGCTGCTCAACGGAGAAGCGCTGGAAGTCTTCAACGCGTTTGCAGACGATTTGGAGGAACTCGTAAACATCAATCAACAAGGCTCCCTCGAGGCCGCCCAAAGGGCTGATGAGACGTATCGGGAGACCCGCAGGATCTTCATCCTACTGCTTATCGTGACCGCGCTTGTGTCGACGTCGATGGCCGTGGTGCTCGTTCGTCTGGTCACAGTACCCGTCAAGCAGCTCGCCCAGGCAGCTGGTAGTGTCGCAGAGGGTAATCTGGATCTTCGACTTAGAATCGACAGCAGAGGCTAGAGAGAATCTTCGATTTCGGGTTTTCGGCCGGAGGGACACGCGTAAAAATGCACTCGGGTCTCTCAACCGCGTATAACATCGTCCGAAAGCACGAGGGAGATATCAGAATTGAGAGTGAAGTGGGAAGAGGGACGGACGTTACGATCAGCTTGCCGTTTTCCGGGAGTAAAGCTGCGAAGGCCTAATCTTGTCCTGATCTGGTCGATGCTTGAAACAGAAAGAAGGTCGTGGGCACGCTTGCTCACGACCTTCTAATCTTCTTCAATCAAGCCCACCTTTCTACCTCAAGACTTCCTCCTATCCATCTGTAAACTCTGATTTGTTGACAAAACGGTTAGATATCCTTATTCTTATAGTAGTTACGACGGTTTGTGGCGGGTGTTGGGTCGTTCACCACTCGAGTTGGCTATCCGCCTGGGACGTCGGGGGGCTCGACAGTCTGGCTAAACGAATTACGCCGTTGAGCCTTTTGATTTTCAGCTAATAGGCCGACTCACGAATCGGGTCATCACTAGAAGTCACCCATGAAGCAATTCAAAATACAATTCCTGGCTCTCCTTTTTATTGCCGCACTTTGCACGGATGCGCAGTCCAGAACTGGCGGCATTGTAACGGGCCGCGTCATCGATGGTAAGACTGGCGACCCACTCCCGGGAACGAATGTCGTTATCGAACAGACTCGAATGGGAATTGCGACGGGCGTTGCGGGAACATTCCGAATCGCAGGCGTGCCGGCAGGAAACCATAACCTTGTCTTTTCCTATCTGGGTTATCGGAGCGAACACCTCGACATCACGGTGGAGAATGGAAAGACATCGTCCACCGGCGCGGTCGCGCTTGATGTAATTAGATTCGAGCTGGAGCCCATGATCGTAGAGGGGGCCCGTTACGGCCAGGCCCGGGCACTCAACTTGCAGAAGACGGCGAACAACATCAAAAACGTCGTGTCTGCCGACCAGACGGGACGTTTTCCCGACCCGAATGTCGCAGAGGCCATTCAACGTGTTCCGGGAATCTCGATAACGAGGGACCAGGGAGAGGGGCGATATGTCCTGATTCGAGGAACGTCACCGAGGCTCACTTCAGTGACAATCGACGGTGAAGCGATCCCTGCTCCTGAAGGAGAAGTGCGATACGCCGCGCTGGACGTCATCCCCGCAGATCAGGTTGCCACGATCGACGTGAACAAGACCCTTACTTCGGACATGGATGCCGACGGAATCGGAGGGGCTGTGAATCTGGCCTCGAAGGAGGCCGTCGATCAAACCACGATTCTAAAGGCAACTCTGGCGACTGGCTATAACCGCCTGGTGACTGATTCGAACCTCCAGGGGTCGGTTACCTATGGGAAACGGGTAGGCCCAGACGGCTCCTTCGGATATATGTTGAGTGGGAGTTATTACAAGACTGACCGAGGGTCGGACAACAACGAATTCAAATGGGCATCTCGGGCGGCCGGCGGGGCGGATAGACCGGTCTTGAGAGATTACCAGATTCGGGACTACACGTTCACACGTGAGCGACTCGGTATCAGCGGCGTGATGGATTACCGTTTGGGCGAGCAGACTTCGCTGAACCTTCGTGGAATTTTCAACCGGTTTGGGGATCAGGAATATCAACGCCGCCTGAGATTTCGGTTTGACAAGGGCGATTACGAATCTCTAACGGATGTGAGGGATGGCCGCGTGGAGCGAAAGTTGAAAGACCGGTACGAGGTACAGGACATCTACAGTATCCAGGCCGGGCTGAACCATTCGTTCCCTTCAATGAACACCGAGTACGGACTGTCATATTCATACGCCTCGGAGAAGGAGCCGAACAGAAGGGACATTGTATTTGAACAGAAGAAGGTGGACATGTTATACGACATCACCGACATGCAGTTCCCGATCACCTCCGTTACCAATGGAAGCGATATTTTCGACCCGAAGGCCTTCAGCTTCAAAGAACTCGAACTTCAGGACAACCTGACCTGGGAACGGAACTTGGGTCTAAGATTCGACCTTGATATTCCAGGCAATCTACGAGGTTTCCCTGGCATCGTGGAGTTCGGGGGCAAGGCGAGATTCAAAAAGAAAATTCGGGAGAACGACCTTCGTCTGATGGATGGCTATGAGGGTGATCTGAACCTGGCTCGGGTTGTAGGAGAGTCAACGGGGCGGGCGATGAACAATAAGCGCTACTCTGTCGGCAGATCACCTGATCCAGACCAGGTTCGTCGCCTTTATGAGGAAGAAGAAGACCGTTTCAAACTCAATTCAGACCAGTCCCGGGAAGACACCGATCCGGCAAACTACGAGGCGACAGAGAGTGTCTACGCGGCCTATGCACAGACCCGCGTTAACGCTGCGGACTGGTCCATGCTTTTGGGTCTGCGCTACGAGCAGACAGATCTTTCATACTCGGGCAATGATGTGATACTCGAAGAAGACGGAAGCTATTTGAGTACCAGCATCACACGAGGAGAAAACACCTACCGGCACTTCTTTCCTGCGCTGCACCTGCGCTATGGGATTGGGCAGAATACAAATCTGAGGATGGGACTGACACGCTCACTGGCCCGCCCGAACTACTACGACCTTGTCCCCTACGTGCTTGTAGACAGGGAGGACGAAGAATTGGACCTGGGGAACGCCGACCTCCTTCCGACGACGTCGGTAAATTTCGATCTTCTCCTGGAACATTATTTTCGATCCGTGGGTGTGATCTCCGGCGGGTTCTTCTACAAGCGGCTCAGTGATTACATCTACACCTTTGAATTCGAAAGATCCGGGGGAATTTATGATCAGTTCCTCGTCACCGAGCCCCGAAACGGGGGCCGTGCCAGCCTGGCGGGGCTTGAGATTTCCTGGCAGCAGCGGTTTAACACACTACCCGGTGTCCTCGGAGGGTTCGGAATCTACTCGAATTACACCTTCACCAACTCACGGGCCAACGTGGCGGGTCGTTCAGGCAGAACACAACTTCCGGGACAGACTGCGCACGTCGGAAACGCCGCTTTGACCTATGAACGCGACGGCTTTTCAGGTCGTGCCGCGCTGAATTTCCACGGTGCGTTTATTTTCTTCCTTGGCGAAACGGCGGACAGAGATGTCTACTACGATCGTCACGCCCAGCTGGACATTTCCGCTAGCCAGCGCATTCAGCCGAAGCTACGCCTGTTCGTCGAATTGGTCAACGTCACGGATTCGCCTTTTCGACTTTACACAATGAATGCCAATTGGCCCATTCAGCAGGAATTCTATTCCTGGTGGGGTCACGCTGGCCTGAAGTTCGACCTTTAGTCCCAAGTGAAGATGAAACATACCTCCTACATCCTAGCAACTCTCCCCGCCATTTTGTTCCTTTTTCATGGTCTCTCATTGGACGGGGCAGGACCAGCCGGTGGTGATGAAGGTGGGGGCGTGATTCGTGTTGGCTCGATCGCTTCAAGTGTCAAAGACGAGGTCTCAGACTTTCAACCTCTGGTAGCTTATCTGGTCGCGCAGCTCAAAGGAAAGGGCATTGACGGTGGTCGGGTCGTTGTGGCTCAATCCATTCAGGAGATGGTCGATCTTGTAACGAAAGAGGAAGTCGATATCTATGTCGATAGTGCTTTTCCGGTTTTAAGTGTCAGCCGGCTCGCTGGAATGACGCCACTGCTCCGACGGTGGAAAAGGGGGAGGTCGGAATATCACACCGTGATCTTCGTTAGGGAGGACAGCGGCCTTGAATCGGTCTCGGATCTGGGAGGAAGGATGATGGCGTTCGACGAGCCTTCGTCAACTTCAGGATACATGATCCCAAAGGCCGTCCTCAGCCGGTCCGGATTGGTGCTCAGGAAGTTTGAATCTCCTTCGGCGCACGTCTCTCCCGATACAGTGGGCTACGTTTTCTCGATGGACGATGAGAATACGATTTTCTGGGTCCTGGAGAAAATGACATCAGCGGGAGCCATGGATGATGGCAGTTTCGCGGCCATGTCCGGCGAGCGCATAGATGAGCTCAAAGTTCTAAAGCGGTCGACCTCTGTCCCCCGACAGCTCGTCGCCTTCCGGAACAGCATGGATTCAACCTTGATGTTTGAGATAGAGCACATTCTTCTAGAGATGGATGAAAGCGAGGAGGGTAGGAACTCGCTGCGCAGGTTTCAAGAAACGAAAAAATTTGACACGTTTCACGCGGGGGCGGATGAAGGCCTAACCTCCTTGATGGAATTCATTACAAAATAAGGGACTCAAGCCGGGGAAGGATGATCATGAGATTGGGATTGAGGGGAAAATACATTCTGTTCATATCGGTTTTGCTTACCGTCTTCAGTATCACGTTTACCGTCATCGGCATCATGGCCAAGGAACGGGCGATCAGAGCCCGGCTGGAGGAAAAGGCGAGGGCCATGGCCTCGCTTCTGGCCGCGAGTGCGGTGGATCCGCTGGCTCTTTTGCGCATTGAGGATCTGAGGCTGCTCCTGGATGATGTCCTCAACCAGGAGGAAGTCGTTTACGCACACATATTCAACGAGCGGGGGATGATCGTTACAGATGGATCGCATTGGGGCGAAACGAGCCTGCGCTTCACGATGCCCGATGACCCTGTTATTCAGAAGGTCCTTGGGTCAGACGCCGGCCACCTGGAATTCGGTCCGAACGTCCTGGAAGTCGCGGAACCCGTCACCCTTGAGGATCACAAACTGGGTGGAGTTAGAATCGGATATTCGCTGGAAAAAATGCACGAGGAAATCGCATCACTGCGGAACAGAAATATCCTGCTTGGCCTCTGCTTTCTCGCTGCAGGCATCGGCTTTGCCCTGATCCTGGTTCGGAGGTTGACCGGGTCTTTGGACAAATTGATGGTGGTCACAGAAGCAGCATCGAACGGAGATCTGGGAAGGAAAATCAAGATCGATTCAGGAGATGAGCTCGAGGCTCTCGCGAACGCATTCAACACCATGACAAAGCGTCTGAATGAATCGAAAGCAGAGCTCCAGACAGCCCACGATGAGTTGGAGGATCGCGTGAGGGATGAAGTCGCAGAACACGAGAAGACGCAAAATCAGTTAATCCGTGTTCAGCGTCTCAATGCGCTCGGACAGATGTCGGCGGGGATCAGCCACAATCTGAATAATATTCTGACCGGCATCGTGGGTCCGGCCCAGTTGCTTGCAATGGACACGAAAGACCCAAAGCTTCTGGGCTACGTTTCAATGATTCGGAATTGCACCGATCGAGCAGTGAGCCTGATTGACCGCCTCTACATGGCGGTACGTAGAAAGGAAGAGATTTTAGAGCCGATCGAGCTGAATCCCATTGTTGTGGAAACCCTGGAAACGACTCAACCCAGGTGGAAGGACGAATCTGAAGCGAACGGGCTTACGGTCCGAATACTTACGAGCCTTGGAGATATTCCGGCCGTCGCGGGAACATCGTCCGGTGTTCACGACATTGTGATGAATCTTCTTTTCAACGCGGTTGAGTCGATGCCCGAAGGCGGCACGATACGCATCACAACGGAAACCGTGAATGGAAGCGTTCGCCTGGTCGTGTGTGACACAGGCCACGGCATGAACAAGGAGATTCTAGAGCGCGTGTTTGAGCCGTTTTTCACAACCAAGGCAGACGTAGGCACGGGCCTGGGCCTTTCTACTGTGTATGGAGCTGTTAACCGGTGGGGGGGCACTATCGATGTGGAATCTTCACCTGGAGAGGGAGCCACGTTCACCGTTTGCCTTCCAATTTGGGAAGGAACGTATGGAGAAGAAAAATCGGATTTCAAGCCGACCTCCTCCCGACGCGGAAGGCTCCTGGTGCTCGATGATGAGGATGTGGTTTGCGAATTCCTCACAACTATTCTATCCGAAGACCACGAAGTAAAAACGGTTCTCGCGGCGGAGGAAGCCCTGGGGGAGTTTACCGCGGGAGAGCACGACGTCGCTTTGATCGACCTTGGGATGCCGGGGATTCCCGGGGACCAGGTCGCCGAAAAGATGAGGCAAATCGACCCGGCCCTGGTTACGGTGCTGATCACTGGATGGAGACTTGAGGACGACGATAATCGGCTCGCACAGTTTGACCTTCAGCTGCAGAAGCCGTTTAAGGATGTGATCCTCGTGTGCGATATGGTGGGAAGGGCGATCCAGCTGCACGACGAAAGGGTTTCAGGAGAGGGGGGAGTTGCTGAGTGAATGGGTGATCTTGAAACACACTACCGTGTTCTAGAAAAGGTCGTGAACAAATTAAGTTCACGACCTTTTGTTTTACTCAACTCAGCTCTAGAGTGACTCTGCCCCCCTTCAGTCTTGAGAATGTTTCAGAACTTCCCCGGTAATGGCATCGACTGCTACTTCTGAAGTTTTGCGATCCGCATTGACAATCTGTACATTATATATAAGGTGCCCCTTCTTTCGTTCCAACTCCGCTTCCACTACGGTACCAGGCCACGCCGCGATTGCCGCTTTCAGTGCATCTTTTAACGAAATCTTCGCCGATTTGCCGAGGAGCACTTCCTCTTCATCCTCCTCCTGCTCGGTCTTCAGTATGCTGCCATTGCCCG
Organism: Candidatus Latescibacterota bacterium; assembly: GCA_965248435.1. GTDB lineage: Bacteria > Latescibacterota > UBA2968 > UBA2968 > CBDFJH01. The sequence continues at coordinate 848,662 of OZ252100.1, read as the reverse complement.
CATCGATGACGATCTCCATCACTGCGCCGTCCGCGGTCGAGACACCCACCTCGTAGACCAGGTAGCCGTCCTCGGTTTCCAGTTCCGCTTCCAGTGCCGTTCCCTCGAACCTGGCGGTCGCGATATCTATGGCCTTTAGGATGGTGATTCGGGCCATCTCGTGCAGGGCTGGTCTTTTGCTCTTCTTGATTTGAATGGAACCCTCGACGCCGAGGATCTCTGATGTACCTGTGAGCAGTACCGCCAGAGCGAAACCGGTGCAAAACAGGCCGAAGTTCCTTTCCATAGCCACCTCCATCTTGATTGGGGCTCTTCACGTATAAAACAATCCATCCAGGCCAGAGATGTCAAGCCGAACAGATTTGCGATGTGCGTAGTCGAAAGTCGGTGATCTACAAACTCCAGCTTATCCCTATCGATGGCAGTATGATGAACCAGGTTTCCACATCCTGTTGGAGTCTGAATTCGCCGTTGCTGTCCAGCGTCTTGAAATAGTCATACCCGAACACATTGGAATGATTCGTGAGATTCACGACTTCGAAGAAGAATCGAAGGTCGCCCCTCGAGGTTGCGAATTTTCTGGTCACGCGTACGTCCATCCGGTGATAGTCGGGAAGTCTGGCGCCGTAGAGCTTGAGTGGTTTTACGGCCAAATCAGGTTCGCCGTCCTCCCCCGTGACTTCGAACATATCCTGCAGGGTAGCGGGCCATCCCGTGTGATAGGCGTATGACATGGTGATCGACCAGGTTCTAGACGGGCGATACGTAGAATCCAGATTCAACGCATGCCGTTGGTCCTGGGGATTGGGTTGGTTCCTGTCGAAATCGATCGCTGCGGGGTCGTTTACGTTGTCTATCCGATTTGCCTGTTCAACTGCGAACGTGAACGCGTAGCTCCCTCTCAAGGAGAGTTTGCTTCCCAGGTTCTGATTGTAGTAGATCTCCAACCCTTTCGAGGTCGTTTTCTCTGGAAAGACAAGAATCCTGTCTTCATTCGTCTCTGGAAAGACATCGGGGGAGCCGACCCAGTTCCTGTATTTCGGTCTGAGGTTCGAGCCCCGTTTGTAGTAGCCCTCCACGCGCAGTCTCGCGCCGTCGACGAAAACGTGTTCGAATCCAGCTGTCCACTGTTTTGAGAGCTCGGATGGGAAATAGGCATCCTGGTCATTCAGCGCAGACACATCCTCGATGCTCTGGATCTGCCGGTAGAAGCCCCAGCCGAGGCGCAAGTTGCTTCTTTGTGCGAGTTTCACAAGCGCGTTCAGGCGCGGACTGAAATCGCTGTCTTTTGTGTAGGAGGCCCGATCGTATCGCAGCCCGATTTCGAGGACGAGGGGATCGAGAAACTGAAAGCGGTTGGCGAGATACATCCCCAGGAGCGTGCCGCTTTTCTTGAAGTTGGTGCGGTTCACTATGGGGTAGTGCGCCAGCGGGTCCGCAGAGGGGTCATCCGGGTTTTTGCCGACGATGTTCGTAAACGTATCGTCTGTATCCTCTTTCTTCAGATCGTAGCCGAATTCCGTGAGCATAAAACCGGAGGACTCGTAAATCCAATCCTGCTTGAACGCCAGAATCGAGAAGTCACGTTTATTCGTCAGTGCGTAGATGGGTTCAGGAATGTCGATGTATTCTTCAGTGCCATCTCGATCTCTGGTCACGAGGCCTGCCGAAGCCATGCTCCTAACGGCTAATTTTTGCGTCAACGTTGAGTTCAGGGTGGCCCAAACGTAGGAATTCCCGTAGCGGTTGTTTGCGTCCTCACGGGTCTTGATCGTGTCCTGAAATCCAGTCGTGGCTTTTGCGTCAAAAGTGTATTTGTCACGGGCGTGGAGCACATTCAAAGAGAGCGTATGTCGCGGATTGACTTCGTATCGGATCTTCGAAAAGATGTCATAATACACGGGGGACGGAAGATCATTCTGATTCATAAGATTCAATACAAGGTCCAGATATCCTCTGCGGGCCGAGAGAAACCACGAGCCTTTATCCTCTGTAAAAGTGCCTTCGGACTTCGCGCGTGCGTTCAAGAAGCTGATACCCAGGCTGTAGCTCGCGTGGCCGGGTTTCGGCCTCTTAGAGGATGTGAGACTGAAGACGCCGCTCAGTCTGTTGCCGTATTCCGCTGGGAACCCGCCTGTCATCAGTTCGATGCTCTCGATAGCCTCGACATCGATGATGCTGATTGCGCCCTCGTTGAAGTCCTTGAGGTGATACGGTTCGTAGATTTCCAACCCGTCAAGGAGGATGAGGGTTTCGTCGTGTCTGCCGCCGCGAATGGAGAAATGTGCAGAGTAGTCCCCTGACGAAAGACCGGGCAGACGATTCACGGCGCGAAAGATGTCCTCTCCAAACTGGGGTACGGTCTCGATGTCCTCCCGGGACATGGTCTGTTGGGTGGATGAACTCGATTCCATGAATGAAAAGGAACCCGGAGTTACAGTGATCTCTTTGAGTTCGTGGACCACGCGCGTCATGCGCAGGTCGAGATCCAGCGAGGTTGGACCCTCGATGCGGACGTTCTCGTAGACCACCTCTTCGTATCCCACACGGCTCGCCCGAAGCGCATAGACCCCCTGGGGGATTCGCTCGATCCTGAACCGCCCATCCCGATCTGTGGTGCTGCCAAGGCGAGTCCCGCTCAGCGCCACATTCACCGAGGGGACGGGTTCCTTAGAATCGGCATCGATGATTCGACCTTGAATCTGCGCGGTCTCGCGTTCTTGCACGGGTCCCTGAGCAAAGCTGGTTTCGTGGAAGAGGCAAAGCAGGATGCATATTTGGATCCCAATGAACCGAGTCATTTTGACCTCCTGTTTGGGTTTAGGAAGGCTCCACGATGTCGAAAGTTGGAAGTTCAGTCACAAGGGGAATTTCATCACCTGCTTGCTCCGAGATTTTCCAGGAGTTGAGTGACACATGGATCACCGTTTCGAACGGCCATCATCAGAGCCGTCTCCCCAAGGAGTGATTCTGTATCAGGATTCGCGCCGGATTCGAGCAGGAGTTGAACGACCGGCCTATGACTGTTCTGAACCGCCATCATCAAGGCTGTTTCCCCGAACATCGACTTCGTGTTGGGATTGACGCCTGCCGTAAGCAGTGTTCGAATCTGAATCGCCCTGCCTTCTCTAGCTGCATGAAGAAATTCCTCTTTCTTCTGCTTAGACAGCCTTGTTAACAAACGCCTCATGTTCCGTGCCGCATCGATCCAGAGAACGCCTGCGTGATCCGTAAGAATCTTCGAAGGGTGTCTGATCAATTCGTCTCCTTGCCCGATGATGGGTGGCAGCGATGCCGGTCGAAGTCAAAGATAGAAAGGCAGGATTAGAACGGCATTAAGCCAACATTAGAAAGCTCTAATGTTGCCCTTTTCGCGTGCAGCTCGAGTTTTTCTTGCGTATGTTTTAAGAGTCCATCACCAATTTCTTTGTTGCCATTTCAGGGAGTGCAAACGGTGCGACTTCTGCTGATCGAGGACGATAGGAAGGTGGCGTCGTTCCTCGTCAAAGGGCTTACCGAGAGCGGATACGCCGTGGATGTGCAGGTTGATGGAAAGTCGGGACTGGACGCGTTCGCGGTCGACTCTTTCGATCTGGTGATCATCGACTGGATGTTGCCGGAGATGGACGGCCTTACGGTGTGCAAAGAGATCCGAAAGAGGTCGCCGAAACTGCCGATTATGTTCTTGACGGTAAAGGGCGACGTGACGGACAAGGTCGCGGGATTTGAAGCCGGTGCGGACGACTATGTGACCAAGCCGTTTTCATTTCTGGAATTGCTGGCGAGAATCCGGGCACTCTTGCGCAGAAGACATTCGACAGTCGAGGCGCTGCGCGTGGACGATCTGGAGATGAATGTTGCGGAGCGAACCGTGCGAAGAGGCGAGGAGCAGATAGACCTTTCAAACAAGGAGTTCGCGATTCTTGAGTATTTTCTGCTCAATCAGAACCGGCTGATCACTCGAGCAGCCCTTGCAGATCGCGTGTGGAACGTCAATTTCGACCGGGGATCGAACGTGATAGACGTCTACATCAATTACCTCAGAAAGAAACTGAATTGCGGGTCGCAACGGCCGCTGATCCACACCGTCCGTGGCGCCGGCTACATTCTGAAGGACCCTGAAAGATGAAGTTCAGCCTGAGATCAAGACTCCTGGCCGCGTTCGTGTTGATGGGCCTGTCCGTACTTTTCGTCAGCTCTCTCGTGTATACCCTTTCTTTCGAGAAAGCGGCATTGGCGGAACTCGAAGTCGAGCTTCTTGAAGACGCCTATGAGTTCTCCCAGACCGTCGTCTTGAGTGGAGGGGAAGTTGCGGTTCTGGACCACCACGAGTGGCACGGCGCGGACGAGGAGTACATCGTGGCTACAGACTCCGAGTTCAGGACACTCAGAAAGAGCAGCAATGTCGGTCGTCTGGAGTTTCAACAGTTTTACGACTTCCGACCTGTCTCCAAACCGGAGACCGTTACCCTTGAAGTGAGCAAGACCCGGCTCATGTGCGTCGTCTTTCCTGTTGAAAGGGAAGCCAGACGCGTCGCTTACATTCTGGTCGCCTCCAGCATGGCGGACGTGACCGGATATGTCGAAATCCTGAAGGACAGTATCCTGGTTTCCCTGTTGATCCTTGCCATCTTCGGTGTCGGTATCGCCTACCTGTTTGCGGGCAGGATGGTCAGGCCGATGTTGTCCATCCAGCAGGCTGTTGCGGAGAAGGATCTCGACAGCCTAAATAAACAGATCGAGCTCGTTGAGGGGGATACGGAGCTAAAACGTCTCGTCGAAACCTTGAATGACCTTTTCGAGCGACTCGAGACGTCCTACAACGGAATCAATAACTTTTCATCCAATGTCGCGCACGAACTCCATACACCGCTCACGATCCTGAGGGGAAATATCGAGGTTGCTCTGACCCGGGAGAGGGAGAATAGGGAGTACGTCGAAATCCTTTCGGACCTCCTGGAGGAAACGCTGAATATTATCCACATTGTAGATAACCTCCTACTGCTGGCCCGAGGTGATACGGCCTCTCTTTCGATCACGAAGACGCCGATTGACATCGCACAGTTCCTCGATGAACAAGCGAGAGACTGGGAGGCGGTGTGCTCGTTGAAACATCAGGATTTGATTCTGGATGTTCGGGGATCGGCCGGCGTCGTGGGAGACGAGAACTTGCTCGCTCAGCTGTTTCTCAATCTGGTTTCCAACGCCTCCAAATTGTCTGATGAGGGTCAGTCCGTCGAAGTGATCGTGGACAAGGAGGCTCACGCCTTCAACGGAAGCAGCGGTTTGAAAGTCACAGTTAGGGATAAGGGCCCGGGGATTCCAGAGGATGAACAAGGGAAGGTGTTCGAGCGATTCTACCGCGTGAGGAAGGATCGATCGCGCAGAACGGGCGGTACGGGCCTGGGCCTGTCGATCTGTGAGATGATCGCGAAAGTGCACAACGGGGATATTCACTTGACGAGCGAAGTTGGGCGCGGCACGTCAGTTTCGGTTGTCCTTCCACTCATGGCCAGAGATGCTCGATCGGAGTAGAAGAGATGGATGTCCTGATCGTGGATGATGAAGACAGAGTGGCTGCTTTTCTAGAACGAGCAATCAAAGGCGCGGAGCCGAACTGGAAGGTTGAAACGCGCTCGAATGGCACGGATGCATTAAAGTTACTGGAGAATCAGCCTTTTCATCTGGCGATCCTGGACATCAATCTGCCGGACCTGACAGGACTGGATGTGCTGAAAGCCATGAAACAAAAATTCATCAGGACAGAGGTCATCCTGATTACCGGTTATGCCACCCTGGATACTGCGATCGAAGCGGTCAGGCTCGGGGCCAGGGATTTTCTGAGAAAGCCGTTCAAGACAAGTGAGTTCATCTCGAAACTCAGGGTCGCCGCAGGCACGATCGTCGACAAGGAGCGGCACATCTCACCGCATATCCTTGCAGACAGACTGGATGAATTTGTGAGAGAACACGCGGGGGAACCTCGTCTCAGGCTTAAGGACCTTCACGAGCATTTTAGAATTTCCAGAAGTTATGCCTGCAGGTTGTTCCAAAAACACGTCGGTGCGACGTTCAGAAAGCGCCTCTCCTACTACAGGGTCGAATCCGCAAAAAAACTGATAAGCTCGAGTGATCTGACCCTCGGCGCCATTTCGGCTGATTGCGGCTTCAAAAACCAGCAGAGGCTGAGAGACGCCTTCGTCAGTCTCGAGGGGATGCCCCCCAGTCAGTATCGCAAACTTTGTAGACATAGCCGTTAAAATTCGACTTTTCCGTCAGATTTAAGGATTGATCGTAAATGGAACTGCCTGTAAATTAACATATTGTATCATTTCTCTTGGGGAATACCTACTGGACAGCGCCGCCTGCGGGGATCGCTCCTGTTTTGAGCGAAGGCGAGAGTAAACGAGGTCCTCCAGGGATTCTGAATTTGCCCTTCTTGCGCTTTCCATTTGAGGAGTCATCCCCAACGAAATGAAGATGATGTAATTGCTGCCCCTCCTCCAGATAAAGACAAGAAAACAGGGCCGTGATTTTCCCCCACGGCCCTGTTTTCTATGTATTCCAAACTTCGAAATCTGGGGCGCTGCCACAGCCACATAATCTGTGATTACGGACACAGCTTTTGCGCGGGTCTATGCTAGATTGGATCACCAAATCAGACTTCTGGAAGGCCGGAACCGGGTGCGGACTGGAGCGTTGTAGAAGCTAGCGATAGCTTAGGAAGCCGGGAATTTCTGGAGGGTGCGCATGCAACGCCTTTTGACGAATGGACTTCTGTTCTTTCTCTTGGCCGTCGCTGTGTTGGACGCCAACGCCCAGTGGCCGCGCGGCAAAGGGAAGGGATACGCGCAGTTCAGCTTTGGTCGTTCGACGGCCACAAAGGGGTATGATGCCGACGGAAACACGGAGCCGCTCGGCTTGCTTCAGATGCCGGAGGACTACAGCGAAAATGCGGGGTATCTCTACTTTGAGTATGGGCTCAGCGATAAAGCCACACTGGTGGGGTCCACGTTCGGCAAGGCCATAGATGTTGAGGCTTTAGCCTCAACGCACAGCACCAGTGGGCTTGCCGACCTCACGCTTCTGCTTCGCTATACTGTATCACAAACGGGAGCACTGGTCGTGTCGCCTCAGATCGGTCTGAAGTTGCCTTTGGGTTATGATTCAGAAGCGGAACCGCCCCTGGGATCGGGTAGTACCGATCTGCTCGCTGAGGCTGCGCTGGGTCTCTCTTTGCACCCGGCACCTGCGTACCTTACTGCGAATTTCGGGATCAAAGTTCGCGGCGGAACACCCGAGAATGAATAGTATGGGCATTTGGGGGGCGGCGTCTCAGTCAACTCGAAGCTGTTGCTGCGAGGGCGTCTTGATCTGGTGGAGAGCACGTCTAATTCCGGCACTGGATCCTCTACAATGATGCACCAGGTCTCTGAACAAGGGTACATCAATGCAGGACCGGGAGTGTCTGTGCTGTTTTCACCCAACTGGCAGGTCCATGCCGATGGGCGATGGACTGTGAGCGGACGCACGACTTCACAGCTTTCCACCATCACCATCGGCATCGCGCGCCTGTGGTAGTGTGAGATCGAAACGAAACGCCCCGGACCCTGAGTTCCTGACGAGGATCGGAGCCTGAAGGATTTCTTGCAGCGAAGAAAGAATGGTCGTGAAGAAGGTGTTCACGGCCATTTTGTTATAGTGGGCAGAAGTCACATCTATTGCTCGTCAAGTGTGACTTTCAACACAAAAAGTGGAGAGAATTGTTCAGTTAGCCGCACTAAAGCGCAGGAAAGTGAACATTCTTGAAAAGAGCTTTCATATCGCGGATTACGTTGAATATATTTCAATCTGACGTGATTCGCATCACGACACGAGACGGAATTCCAGGGGAGGTTATAGTAAGGGACACAAGGAAATAACTATGGATACAATCATTACCGATGTGATCCGGTTGATTAACTCCTCTCTGAATTTAGAGGAGGTTCTTGGCTTTACTTTAGAATCTGCAACTGAGGTGATGAGGGCAGAGGCCGGGTCGGTTATACTTCTCGATGATGAATCAGATGAATTGGTCATCGAGATTGCATCGGGAGCCAAGGGGGGAGAGGCACAAGGCAAACGATTCCCAAAGGGACAGGGTATTGCGGGCTGGGTGGTAAAGACAGGAAAGCCAAGGATTCTTTCAGATGTAGAAGAGGACAAACACTTCTTTAAGGGGATTGATGAAACCACCGGATTTAGGACGAGATCGATCTTGGCTGTTCCCTTGCGAGTAAAAGACGAGGTCATTGGTGTAGTAGAAGTACTCAATAAGATGAATGGGGGTTTATTCGACGAGGATGATCTGAAACTGTTTACGACGCTTGCAGATCTGGCGGCCATTAGCATCAATAACGCACGAATCCACACGGAGCTTAAAAAAACTGAAGATTCGTTTCTGGATAGTGAGGAACGATTGGATCGGCTTATCGAGCATCTTCCACTAGGCGTATGCTTGTTGGATGAGAAGTGGCAACTGCTATTGGCCAACCCGGTTGGTCAGCAGTATCTGCCAGCCTTAACTGACGCAGATGAAGGTGAGGCGATCTCTCATCTGGGGACGCTCCCTATGGAAGAGCTGGCAAAGGCAGAGGGATTACCCACCGAGGTGGTAGTGGAAGGCCCCCAACCTCAGATCTTCGAAGTGGGGATGAGCAAGATTAGGAAGGGAAGAAGCAGTGGTAAGTACGTGATCATAATACGCGATGTGACGGAGGAGAATCAGGTTCGAATACGGGCGCAGCTGCAGGACAGGCTGGCAGCTGTGGGCAAACTTGCGTCGGGGATATCACACGATTTTAACAATATACTGACTGTTATGATCGGATTCGCCGAAGTTCTGTCAATGCGCCCGGACACGTCACAGGAGGCGAAAAAAGACCTGAAGAGAATAATTTCCCAGGGAGAACGTGCAGCACAACTCATCCGACAGATATTAGATTTCAGCCGTCAAACAAGTGTGAAGCGGCAGCCTGTCGACCTGGTTGCCTTTTTGAAGGAAGCCTCGAAGCTTCTACAGCAAACATTACCAGAGACCGTTCGGATTACAACTGAGTTTAAGGATGGCGAATGTATCATCAATGCGAATCTGCCACAGCTTCAGGAAGTAATCACAAACCTCGTTGTGAACGCCAGAGATGCTATGCCGACAGGTGGGGAGGTTTGCATCTCTCTTTCAAAAGTCCACATAGAGCCTGGTGAAAGACTATCGATTCTGTCTTCAAGTTCTCCCATCGTACCTGAAATTGAACCCGGAGATTGGGTCGTGTTGTCGGTTTCAGATACGGGAAAGGGAATGTCGCCAGAAGTGATGACGAAGATCTTTCAGCCGTTCTTCACAACAAGAGAGGCGTTTGGGGGTACAGGTCTTGGCCTGTCGCAGGTCTATGGCATCGTCAAGCAGCACGACGGGTATATAGACGTAGAAAGCGAAGTGGGGAAAGGCACAAAGTTCAAAATCTATATAGGACAAAGCGAGCAGGAAGCGGCCCCCGTAGAGCTGGGGGAAATAGGGATGCCTGAAGGGTTTGGACAAACGATATTGTTGGTAGAGGACCAGGAACACGTATTGGAAGTAACAAGAGATATGCTACTCCGGCTGAACTATCGGGTACTCGTAGCATCCGACGGGCGCAGCGCCCTCGAGATTTTCGACGAGGCTGCTGACGAAGTGGATGTTGTTTTGACAGATGTTGTGATGCCGAGAATGGGAGGTATGGAACTGGCGACAATGGTAAAAGCGCGAAAGCCTGACATTCCAATTATTCTCATGACGGGCTATCAGCCGGGTGAAACCGAAGAGGGTTCCTCGTCCGTAGAGATCGCATCTTTGATGAAGAAACCTCTGATGCTTCATCAGGTAGCACAGGTAGTGAGCAGAGCGCTCAGGGATACGAAATAAGCGTAGCCGATTGTTGCCCCGATGAGAGTTATAATTGCAGACATACACGAGCTGGTATGTGATAGAATTCGAGGGCAATCTTACGAAGAGCACATAGATGTCGCAACCTCACATCCCCAGATGATGAGCCGATAGTGCTTTACACGGTCGAGCTTGCGCTCAGTTCGAAGACTTGAGGGCATGCCCCCTAGAAGGTATCGCAGCATCGCTTCTTAGAACACTCCCAACGTATTCGTCTTGGTCCATCATATCAATAAGAAGCTAAGAAAGGGCTTACGCAAAAGCGTGTAAGCCCTTATTGGCTTGTTCGTGTCATACCTAAATCCACGCAGGATCCCCGTTTCCGTATATTCAAATAAAAACTTCGCGATCAGTCTGTAGAGAGCAGATGTTTAACGACGCCGAGCAGGGCTGTCGGCAGAAAGGGTTTTTTCATTACCTGCTGCGCCCCGATGGCCTTCAAGCGAGCCTCGTCCCCTTCCCGAAGCTCGCCGCTCAGGACGATTACAGGGGTCTGTAAACCCATTCCTCTAATATGTTGGATAAACGCGTCTCCACTTGTGGGCATCATCAGGTCAACAATGGCGAGATCATTATCGGCCAAACCAGCGTCTTCGAGGGCTGGCGCAGCATCTGGAAAAGCACTCACTTCGTGGCCCTCTCGCTGCAACACCCAGACGATTAAGTTCCGCACCGTATCGTTGTCTTCCAGGAGCACTATCTTTGCCATTGGGCCTCCGGTTTGCAAAGTAGAAAGTCGCCAATGCAGATGACAAGGTCAAGCACAATAGACTCGAGCCCTTCTTTTTGTTGACGAAACGTGCGAAATTCGCTTGTTTGGAAGTCCGTAAAAAGAGGCTTGGGAGGCGATTATCCGGAGCCCTATTGACGTGATACTTAGCGCATCCCGCTTGGGACAGCTTTCTAGATTTCTAGGGGAATCGCTGTGAGTATGGTCCTCTCCGATGTTGCATGGCTGATCAACTCGTCTCTGGACCTGAACGAGGTGCTCCGCCTGACTTTAGAGTCCTCGACAGGGGTCATGCGCGCCGAGGCCGGGTCGGTCATTCTGCTGGACCCTGAATCGGATGAATTGGTCATCGAAGTCGCGACGGGACCGAAAGGGAAGGTCGCGCAGAGCAAACGGTTCCCGAAAGGAGAAGGCATCGCCGGGTTGGTGTTTGAGACAGGAATTCCGAAGATCGTCTCGGATGTAGACAAGGATGCGACCTTCTTCAAGGGCGTGGACGAACTCACAGGATTCAAGACCAGATCGATGCTGGCCGTTCCTTTAAGGGTCAAAGGGGAAATCATCGGTGTGCTGGAGGTCCTCAACAAGAAGGATGGCGGCCTGTTTGGCGACAAAGACCTGGAACTGTTTACGACGCTTTCTGACCTGGCGGCGATCAGCATCAACAACGCCCAGATCTACGCCGAGTTGAAACAGGCCGAATCGCTTGTCATTGACAGCGAAGAACGATTGAATCGGCTGATTGAGCACCTGCCGGTCGGTGTATGCCTGTTGGACGACAAATGGCACCTGCTTTTGGCTAACCCGGCCGCGCGGCAGGTTCTGCCGGGTTTGACTGAGGCAGCTGAAGGCGAGCCGATCTCGCAACTCGGGGAGGTCCCGATCCAGGAGCTGGCGAAAGATACCCCGGAAAAGTCGCCCACAAGAGTGGTCGTAGAAGGACCGCCCAACCGGATTTTCGAGGTCGAGTTGAATCCCATCAAGAGAGGGAGAAGCGGCGGCAAGCGCGTGCTCTTGATACGTGATGTGACCGAGCAGGACGAGGACCGGGTTCGAGCTCAACTGCAGGACAGGTTGGCTACCGTGGGCAAGCTCGCCGTGGGGATCGCACACGATTTTAACAACATGCTCACGGTGATGACCGGATCCGCCGAGGTTCTGGGCATGCGGGAGGATATCTCGGAGGATGCGAAAGAGAATTTGAAGAGGATCATTTTCCAGGGACAGCGTGCAGAGCAGCTCATCCGGCAGATCCTGGACTTCAGTCGTCAAACGGGGGTACAGCGGCAGCCCGTGGACCTCGTGTCGTTTCTGAAAGAAGACGTCAAGCTCTTGGAGAGAACCCTTCCAGAAAACATTCGGCTCTCGACTGGATTCGAAGACGGCGAGTATGTGGTCCACGCAAACCTGACTCAACTCCAGGAAGTGATCGCCAATCTCGCCGTCAACGCGAGAGATGCCATGCCGACGGGTGGGGAGATGCGGGTTGGGCTCTCCAGGATCTCGATCGATCCAGATGAAAGACGCTCCATCCGGTCCTCGAGTTCCCCAATCGTGCCGGAAATCGAACCTGGGGAATGGATCGTGTGGACGGTTTCCGATACGGGTGAAGGGATTGCACCAGACGTTATGGAGAAAATCTTCGAGCCATTCTTTACGACAAAGGAAGCGATTGGGGGCACCGGTCTCGGGTTGTCACAGGTTTATGGCATCGTCAAACAGCACGGCGGATATATAGACGCGCATAGTGAGGTGGGGAAGGGAACCGATTTCAGCGTCTTCCTGAAGCCGGTGAAAGAGGAAGCAGCGCCCGTGGAGCGGGCCGATACTGGAATTCCAGGGGGTGGTGGAGAAACGATATTGGTCGTGGAAGATCAGGAGCACGTGTTGGAAGTGACGAGAGACATGCTGGAGCGTTTGAATTATCGCGTGATCACTGCATCTGACGGACGTGAGGCATTGGAAGTCTTCGATCGTAATGCAGATGAAGTTGCCCTGGTGTTGACCGACGTTGTGATGCCAAAGATGGGGGGCGTTGAGTTGGTGGCCGCTTTGAAAGGACGGGATCAGGAAGTTCCGATCGTCATGATGACAGGCTATCAAGCATCCGCGCCTGAGGCTCTGCTTCCCTCCGGAGAGATCACCGCATTTATGGAGAAGCCCTTAAGGCTGCACAACGTTGCCCAGGTGCTCAGAAAGGCGTTGGAGGAAGACGGGGGATCGTGAATCGATTGCGGATTTAAGACCGGGTACCGGGAAACCAAAACACGGGTACCGGGTACCGCAAGACCTGTGATTTTGGAACCCCTTTCTGCCATTCCGAGCGTCGGCGAGGAATCTCAGCAGGCAATGCATCAGCCGTTCCTTCAAGATACGATTTAGTGACTGGCTCGCTCTTGAGATCCCTCGTCACCTGGTCGCTCTGAACTTTTACGGAAGCCGTTGAGGCTCCTCGGGATAACAATCTTGGCCGCTGAAAAGACAATGCGTCGCAAAAATTCGTAGAACAAAGGTATACTTACAACGGTGAGATTTGGTTTGCGAACGACGAGTCGGTCGTGTCCCACAGGACGCGACCTGAGACGAGCGACGAACCACGGTAATAAGACAGGAGGAGCGAATGGACCTGAGCGAAAAACAGCTTGAGATGTGCTCCACGAGCCGTTGGGACTTTTCCGATCTGAGCGCACTGTTTCTGAACTGTACGATGAAGAGATCACCCGAAATGTCCCACACCCAGGGCCTGATCGACATCTCGAAGGCCATTATGGAGAAGAACGGTGTGAGCGTCGAGGTCCTGAGACCGATCGACTACGACATCGCGACCGGCGTCTATCCGGACATGACTGAACAAGGGTGGGACCACGACGACTGGCCCATGATCTATGAGAAAGTGAAGGCAGCGCACATTCTGGTGCTGACGTCGTCGATCTGGCTGGGGGAGAAGACCTCTGTGTGCACAAAGGTGATCGAGCGGCTGTATTCGACTTCTGGTGACTTGAACGAACACGGCCAGTACGCTTACTACGGGCGCGTGGGGGGCTGTCTGATCACCGGGAACGAGGACGGTGCAAAGCACTGTTCTATGATCATTCTGTATTCGCTGTCACATTTAGGCTACGTGATTCCACCACAAGCGGATTCCGGATGGCTTGGTTCCGTCGGACCCGGACCCTCCTATTTAGATCCGGGATCAGGGGGGCCGGAGAATGACTTTACGAATCGCAATACCACGTTCATGACGTGGAACCTGATGCACATGGCAAGAATGATCGAAGATGCGGGCGGCATTCCGGCGCACGGGAATCAACGGTCAGCCTGGGAAGCCGGCTGCAGGTTCGATCATCCGAATCCTTTGTATAGATAGCCGAACCAGACGGATCTCGACCAGAGAGGACGATTTGGGGCCAGCGGATAGGTTACGCCATTGCGAAGGGAACCTTTCGCCGTAGGAGCAACCCTCCGTGGTTGCCCTTTTTGTTTTGCGAGAATGCGGGCAGGCACGGGGGCCTGCCCCTACGGCTAGTGTTCAGGTGAATGATTCCTCATTTTGATCGACCGCTGGGATAGAGCGACCGCATGCGAAAGAAATTGGTTTGGGCACTCACCGCCGCACTCACGCTCCTAAGCTGTGAATCAGAGAAGACCCAATCGACTCCGCGAGCGCTTAATATCAAGCTCGCGCTGTTGATCACGGTCGATCAGCTGCGGGGCGACATGCTCCTCCGCTTTCAGGATCGGTTCGGCCAGGATGGATTTCGATTCCTGATGGATCGGGGTGTCTATTATACCAACGCACATTACAAGCATTCCAACACGCTCACGGCTCCGGGGCACGCGACCCTCTTCACGGGCGGACACACAGCACAGCACGGCATCCCCGGAAACGACTGGTACGATTCGGAGGCCGGAAGGCGAGTCTACTGCGTTGAAGATGACCGGCACCGCCTGATCGGCGAAGAGACGAATTCGCACGCAGGTACATCGCCGAGGAACCTGGAGTCAAACACGGTCGGAGACCAGCTGTTCCTGGCCACGAACGGGCAGGCGAAGGTCTTCAGCATTTCGGCCAAGGATAGAGGTGCGATCATCCCGGCTGGACACAAGGGGGCGGCCTTCTGGTATTCGCGCAGGACCGGGAGGTTTGTAACCAGTACCTATTACTATGAACTGGTGCCGACGTGGGTCGACGACTGGAACCGGAGTCAGGGTGCGGGGACATACGGGGGTCAGGTGTGGAGTTTGAGTCAGGACGAAGACGTATATGCTCACACGGATGACCGTATGGCGGAACGGTCCGTTCTTGATATCCGCAATACCTTTCCTCACACCCTTAGCGACCAGGATTCAGTCCTCTTCAATCAGTTGCGCTATACGCCGTTCATTGATCGGATGGTAGCAGAGTTTGCCAAAACCGCCATCGAACAGGAGCAGCTGGGTCAGAGGGGACAGGTCGACATGCTGTCGATCAGCTTCTCGGCGACGGATTGGATCGGGCACATCTTCGGTCCGAACAGCCGCGAGGCAGAAGACAATTTGATTCGCCTGGACGAGACGATATCTGAACTCTTCAGATATGTCGATGAGAAAGTAGGTCTTGAACAGACGTTGATCGTGCTTTCTTCAGACCATGGCGTGGACGAAATCCCAGAGGCGAGACTTGCCCGGAACATTCCCGCGGGCCGCGTGGACGATGAAGGGATGATCGAACGCGCGAACGCGTCGCTGCGGTCCCGCTACAACTGCTCAGAGAATCTGATCCAGGTTTTTTACAATCCGAGCGTCTACCTGAATCGGCGGGTGATCAAAGCGCTCGGCCTGGACGCGTCCGAGGTCGCGCAGGCTGCTGCAGGAATCCTGAGGGAGGAGCCTGGTATTGCACTCGCACTCACCGGCAGAGAGATCGGCGAGGTTCGGGCGGAGTCGGATTCGATCGTGCAAAAGATCCGGAAAAGCATCCATCCAGACAGGTCGGGTGAGATCTTCCTCGTGCAGGCCCCGTCCTGGGTCCTGACCACATCGACGGTCTCCGCGATGCACGGCTCCCCTTACGCATACGATACGCACGTGCCGATCCTCTTTGCGGGGCCAGGGATCAGGGCCCGGCGCGTCGACCGCGGCGTAGCGCCCTCGGACGTGGCCGCGACCGTCTGTGCCTATCTCGACATTCCGCCGCCCAGTAGTTCAGTCGGCAGACCGTTGACTGAAGCGCTTCCTTGAGTTCACACACCTCTTGACCATGGACGCCCTGAAAAACTGGTTCAATCCAGGCTTTTACGAAGGTTTGGCGGATGTGATCGGGAAAGCGCATCGACCTTTTGATGTCGATAGTTTCTACCGGGACGCCGTCGACGGCCTGGAAACGTTGTCCCTCAAAGAGCGCCTTCAGCGCACGGCTCAGATTTCCCGTAAATATCTTCCAGACGACTTCCGCCGGGCCGTTCAGATTCTCTACAAAGTCGCGCCCTTCTACGATGGCGAGTTTACGGGCATGTT
Organism: Candidatus Latescibacterota bacterium; assembly: GCA_965248435.1. Classification (GTDB taxonomy): domain Bacteria; phylum Latescibacterota; class UBA2968; order UBA2968; genus CBDFJH01. Next base: position 832,472 of record OZ252100.1, on the reverse strand, counting down.
CTGTCCCGAGTTCGTCGGTCTTTATGGCCTGGATGATTTCGAATTCTCTCTGGACGCGCTGGAATACTTCACGCCTTTTTCGTCATCCGAGATGGCCGTTCGTGAGTTCTTGAGGCGTGATCCGAAACGAACGCTCCGAGTGATGGAGAGATGGTCCAGGGACAGCAACGACCACGTCCGGCGTCTGTCCAGTGAGGGCTGTCGGCCGCGTCTGCCCTGGTCCGCCAGGCTGGATGCGTTGATTGCGGATCCGACGCCTGTAGTACCTATTCTGGAAAACCTGAAGGCAGACCTGAGCCTTTCCGTGCGAAAGTCTGTAGCCAACCATCTCAACGATATTTCGAAAGACCATCCGGTCTGGATGCTGAATTGGGTCTCCACCTGGGATCGGAGCAATCCTCGCACCGCCTGGATTGTGAAACGAGCCGTGCGGAGCCTGATCAAGGTAGGTCACCCCCGTGCTTTTTCCCTGTTGGGCTTCGAGCGAAGGCCGAAGGTTACGGTGCGTGGACTTAAATTGAGCGCGAAGAGGATAAAGTTGGGTCAGGAGCTGCGTTTTTCTCTCGCGCTGAAGTCCGGATCGAAGAGGCCTCAGGTGCTCGCGGTAGACTACAAGGTCCATTACGTAAAGAAATCGGGCAGCCTGTCTCCCAAGGTCTTCAAGTTGAAGGAGTTCGTGTTGCAGCCGGGCGAGGAAGTGGAAATCTGCAAAGCACAGTGTTTCGAGGACTTTTCTACTCGGAGGCACTATGCGGGTATCCATCGGATTGAAGCCATGATCAATGGCGTTTGCAGGGCGGAGGGTGCCTTCAGGCTGGTCCTTTGAGTCCCTTCGAAGGAAACCACAAGGTTCGAGCAGGGGAATCACTCACGGCCGAGGACTTCAGTCCCAGGCCTTTTTGTTTGTCACGACGTCGGCCGGGATGTCTGATTGTGCACATACTTGTATAAAGTGCACAATGATGTGCAAAACGGAAGTGTCGTAGACCACTGAAACTTGCGTGTGATACTTATCACAAATCTAAAGTCATAAACTCGGGAGATTGAATGAGAAAAGATCTATATTCCGTACGAAGTTCGTTTTTCGGTCTTAACACAGGAATTACCGGAGTCGCTTGATGCCGCAGCCCAGCATTCTCGTCGCAGATGATGAGCCCGTCGTGTTGACGGTCATCGAACGCGTACTGAACTCGGAACCCTGGTCCGTCGAATATGCCAGAGACGGGCAAGAAGCTCTCGACCTTCTATCTGACAAGTGTTTCGATGTAGCGGTGTTGGATCTCAAGATGCCGAATCTCGAGGGCATGCAGGTTTTGCGGGCTATGCAAAAGGGAGGAATTGAAACTGATGTGCTTATTCTGACGGGCTATGGGACCGTATCGGGCGCTGTTCTCGCAATGAAAGAAGGGGCCCAGGACTTCCTGACGAAACCCCTCGATGTGGATGAATTCAAGAATGCGATCAAGAGGCTGCTTGCAAAGCGTTATCCAACGCAACATGCACTCGCAGAGCGGCTGGATGCGTTCTTGAAGGCCCATTCGTCAGATTCTGAGTTGACTTTGGGTGAAGTATGTAAAAACTTTAGAATTTCGCGCAGGTATGCATCGAGGTTGTTTAAGGACAACGTCGGAACGACGTTTAGAAGACGGTTGGCTTACTATCGTGTGAGGAAGGCAAAGGCGCTTATCCGGGCCAGTGATGAACCGCTTTACAGGATTGCCGAGGATTCCGGCTTCAAAAACTATCGCCAACTTACATCTGCTTTCCAAAGATTGGAAGGCAGGTCGCCTAGAGAGTTCCGCAGGCCCATTTAGTGAAAGACACCGATCGATTGCCGGTTCAGGCGCTGACTCGCGAGGTTAGTGCCTTTCTTTGTGCCTGTTGGCGGACAAACTGCACATTTTTGGACACTTTTAAAGTTGCACATGCAAAATGCCGGGGGTAGATTCCTAAAAAGCGCAGCGCCAATTCATTTGCTGAGATCTGAATGTTAAAAATCTAAATAATTATGCTCGGCTTGCTGTCATAGGCAGGTTGGGGATGCCGGAGGCGTTTCTATTTAGAGGATGGCGGCGCCTCCGGTTTTTTATTGCCGTGCAGCTGTTGCGGAATCGAGCATAGAGGGAATAGCATGAACATGCTGATCGTAGATGATGACAAAGTGGTGCGGGATGTGTTGGCCAAGATGGCCGAAACGACTCGATGCAAGAAGGTGGATTTGGCAACAAATGGTGAAGAGGCATTGGGCTTTGCGGTTCAGGCGGCCTACGACCTGGTTACCCTCGACATTGCGATGCCGGAAGTGAGTGGTCTGGACATTCTCTCCGTGATTCGGGGCCTCCTTCCTACGTGTGTGATTGCCATTGTATCCGGGTATACCGGGCAGGTAACCGACAAAGAGATGAAGTTTGCAGATCTCGTAATTTCCAAGCCCTTCCGAGTCGATATGATTCAAGACCTCATACGAATGAGCAATGACCTCGCTGAGGGTCGCTCGGCTATTCGAGGGCTGGCCTCGTAAATCAACAGTGAAAGTAGGACGCAGCACAATGGAAAATCCCGAGCAAGAAACGCCCGAAACAGTTGGCAAAGTGCAGTTTGCAAACGAAGTCACGTTCGATGGGGGTGTTGTCGAGTTCGGTGACAAAGATGGTGAAGTGAACGGGAATGTCTATGCGGGAAGTGTAATTCGAGGGAAGCACGACATCGTGATCCGGGGAGCTGTCGCCGGGTCGCCGCGTGGTCAATGTGTCGTGGAAGGGGGAGGCGATGTCGTGCTGCAGGGTTCTGCCTCATTCGCTAAGATCCGCGGACACAATATTGTCGCTCAGGGGGATGTCGGAGACAGCAAGATCTTCTCCGATTCGGATGTTGAAGTAGGCGGAAATTTGTCCAATACAGATGTGTATGTAGGAAGTCGTTCAAGGGAAATCGGCTTGTTGGGTAAAGTCAGGGAGGAAGTTCGAAGGATCCAGTCGCAGATTGATGAATCCAAAGTTCGAAGCCGATCCAAAGCGCGAAGTTTTGTGAGAGATTATCAGCAGCTGGACCTTCGCCTGGGAGATATCCTGGTCCAGACGAAGCAGGGGCTGAGCATAGACCTCAATCCATTCTACAGAACGCTTTCGGCGCGAGAAGAATCAGAGGTCGATCTGGTCCTGGAAGAATTCTTTCTAAAGATCGTCGTCAGCCAACTTACGCGGTCGAACAAGGACTACATTAGCAGAAACCCGGGTCGACGAAAGATATTTTTCAAGCTGATCAGCGACCTGCGCGAATGTCTACTCATGACGCGACAGGAAGACAAGCTGTGCGAGGCGAACAAAGAGGTTTCGGAACGCCGGAAGGGGATTCTGAAAGAACTCAAAGAAGGGACGAGCAACAAGCTGACAGTCGGGGCGCAGGTAATGGAGAAGGTGTTTGTGCAGATTCTGAAGATCCACGGATTTGAGGAGACCTCGCAAGGCACGATCGAGATTGAGAAGCAGGTGGCTGAAGCAAGGACAGAAGCGGATAACGGCTCGTTCATTCTGAAGACTGTGGATTTCAAGGGAAGGAAGAAGGAGCTTCCGCTCAGGCCCCAGGCGCTGACAAACGGCGAGTTCAAGATATTGGAAGAGGGAATCGTATGGAGGCGGAAGATGGGCCAAAGGGATAGAACGTGAGCTAAAAGCGAAGAAGAGCGGACTAACGCAAACGAAAAGGTCGTGAGCAGGACTCACGGCCTCTCTTTTTGTCTTGGCTGGGGTCCGCTCAGACGAAAAGGGTTCACGTAAGGGGGTGCCTTTACTTAGATTATGGAAGGCCGATTCGATGGACGAGATGTTGGGATTTGGCGAAATCGGAATGTCAGAAAGACAGATTGGAGGAAGGATAGAATATGTTTACGCTAGTCTACCTCTTTCGAGTCCCGGAACAGAACATCGGCGCCTTTTTGTCCCTGCAGCGGGAAGCGAGCACGATTTACCGAGAACACGGAGCGTTAGAGGACGAAACCCTTGCACCCGTGGACCTGGATTCGAGACACGGGTGCAAAGTCTTTGCAGACGAACTCGAGATAAAGAAGAATGAGAAGATTTTCATGGGTCTCAGCCGATACAAGGATAGCGCTCATCACGAAGAGGTGATGGCCAGGGTCGATTCGGATCAGCGAATCGACGAACTTTTCGGAAAGGTGACCAACCTGTTGGACATCAAGCGCGTTATCTATGCACAGTTTGAGCGGGTCGACTAACTCTAACTCGATGGGCAAACTCTAGGTGAGATGCGCGAGGAGGGGCCTAAGGATTGTGGTTGGCTGGGCAGAGAGCTTCCAAGCCAAGCGGCATCCAAGCTTCCCCCAAAGGGAGGCTTTTTTAGTATATTCCTCATATTCAGCCATTACTGCGACCTCTGGAATTAGACCAGGTATTACGTTGGCCCGATTCATGATGTTTGAGAGGAGAAGATGAATGGAGGGCAGCTTTCCGATCGACGGCATGGAAATGACTCACATCCTGGTCGTGAGTGACCTCGAAGCATCCAAACAGTTTTACCAAAACATCCTCGGGGCGGAGCTATATCGCGAATATGGTGGGACCTCTTCAGTTTTCAGTTTCCAGGGCAGCTGGCTGCTGATTGTTACCGGGGGTGGCCCGACCAGGGACAAACCCGAGGTTACGTTCAAAGCGCCGGAGAATCCAAACTCTGTCAGCCACGCTATAACGATTCGAGTCCCCGACTGCTATGGGGCTTATAAAATTCTCAAGGGAAGAGGCGCTGAATTTTTAACCCCGCCCGTTGATTGGGATACAGAGATCCGGTGCTTTTTTCGGGACCCTGATGGCCATTTGTTCGAAATCAGTCAAACGGTTTGAAACGGGAGGCATGAACGATGCAAACCATGGCAGCTGTGCTGTATGAAGCAGGGACGCCGCTGCGTCTCGAACAGGTCGAGGTGCTCCCGCCCCAACGCGGTGAGGTCCTGGTCCGCATATACGCAGGTGGCGTGTGTCATTCCGATCTCCACGTGATGAAGGGACATCTGCCGATGCCAAAGCCCATCATCCTGGGTCACGAGGGTTCGGGCATCGTGGAAGAGGTTGGAGAAGGCGTTACCTCTGTTCAGCAGGGGGATCACGTGATCTTCATCTGGCGAGTATCTTGTGGTATCTGCGACTACTGCAGCAGTGGACGCCCTGCGCTGTGCGACGTCGGCACACAGGTGCGCGTCACCGGGCTGATGCCGGACGGCACCACACGTTTTCGGCTCAATGGGGAACCGATTCGGCACTTCGCCGGCGTCTCGAGCTTTTCTGAGTTGTCTACGATGCCGGAAGCAGCCGTATTGAAGATCCCGCAGGACTTTCCGCTGGATAAGGCTGCGCTGCTGGGCTGTGGCGTGATCACCGGTGTGGGCGCCGTGGCCAACGGCGCCAAGGTCAAAGTCGGGAGCAGCGTTGCCATTTTCGGCTGCGGCGGAATCGGTTTGAACGCGGTGCAGGGAGCGCGCATCGTGGGTGCCCTCAAGATCATCGCAGTAGACATCGCGCCGCAAAAGCTCGAATACGCCAGGCAGATGGGCGCCACTCACCTGGTGGATGGCTCTAAAGAGGATCCGGTCGAAGTGATCAAGGAACTTACCGGGGGTCGCGGGGTGGATTATGCTTTCGAGGCCATCGGTCTGGCCAAAACCATCGAACAGGCGTATGCAGCCATCCGTAGGGGGGGGACGGCCGTCGTGATCGGGGTGACGCCTGCCGATGTGCGGGTGAGCATCAACGCCAACGAGATGGTGTATAGCGAGAAGACGCTCATGGGCTCGGTGTATGGCTCGTCGCGCCCGAGGATCGACATCTTGAATCTGCTCGAGATGCACGAGGCGGGTAAGCTCCAGCTCGATGAGCTCCTGACCCGTACTTATCCGCTCGAGCAAATCAACGAAGCCTATGCCGCGCTCGAACGCGGGGAAGTGGCTCGAAGTCTCGTGCTGGGGTAGGGGAAATACCGTGGTTCGTGGACCCCTCCCTCGGTCTTCCTCGACCAGGCTCGGGACAGGCCTCCCCTGAAGGGGGAGGGAAGGTTAGAGCAATCACCGCGGCGATATCAACTCGATAGTTCACTGTGAGCCTCGCTACTCCCCCCTTCCCTTTAGGGAAGCATGTCCCGCGCTTGACGCGGGAGGGGGCCGGGGGGGTTAGGTCTGAGATACGAGATACGGATTTCACCCATTGAGGGACTTATGTCGAAACATCTGGAAGAGACAGCGCAGGCGCTGGTAGCGGAGGGGAAAGGAATTCTCGCGGCAGATGAAGGCGTCAGCACGATCGTGAAGCGTTTCGATTCCATCGGTGTCGAGTCTACGGAGGAGAACCGTAGATCTTACCGAGAGATATTATTTACGGCGCCAAAAATTGAGTCATTCATCAGCGGAGTCATCCTGTTTGATGAGACGCTTCGTCAAAAGACCCGAGACGGTGTTCCCTTTCCTGATCTTCTTTCAGAAAAGGGGATCATACCCGGCATAAAGTCAGACCGGGGAACCACAGACATCCCCGGGTTCCCTGGCGAGAAGGTCACCGAAGGTCTCGACGGGCTGCGCGACCGCTGCAATGATTGGCGAAAGCTCGGTGCTGGGTTCACAAAATGGCGCGCCGTCCTGCAGATTGGAGACGGCCTTCCCACGCGATTCTGCATCGATGCGAATGCACGCGCACTGGCCCGAAATGCGGCGCTGTCGCAGGAGGCCGGGCTCGTCCCCATCGTCGAGCCTGAAGTCACGATGGATGGACCGCACGGCATTGAAGAATGCGAGGAAGCAACTGAGTGTGCCCTGAAATCTCTCTACGCACACCTGCACGAGCAGCGTATTGTTCTGGAGGGGACACTGCTGAAGCCGAATATGGTATTGCCAGGAAGAGCGTGTAATAAACAAGCGGATGTTCAGCAGGTCGCCGAGGCAACGCTGAGATGCTTTCGACGATCTGTTCCTGCCGCTGTGCCTGGCATCGTTTTTCTGTCGGGAGGACAATCGCCCATAGAAGCCACAGAACATCTGAGCGCCATGAACGCTCTGGGCGGCGGACCCTGGCAATTAAGTTTCTCCTATGGGCGCGCTTTGCAGGAGCCGGTATTGCAGGCATGGCAGGGCGACGCGGCAAAGAAGGAGTCTGCACAAAAGGCGCTAGTCCATCGGGCAAGCCTGAACGGGGCAGCGCGATACGGGAACTATTCGGCAGATATGGAGGTTGACGCGGAAAAAGAAGCGATAATCAAGTAACGTGAGCCTGGTTCAATTGCGGATTGCGGATTTGGGATTGCCGAGAGAAAAAGGAAATGTATCTCGCCGAAGCACTCACCCCGAAATCCCCTCCTGGGTCGGGGTGGGTCACAATAGGGTTTCTGCCCATCAGACCCACCCCTAAATCCCCCCCCAAGGAGGGCACTCTAACAATCGCACCAAACGCTTTCCGGGGTGCCCTGAAGGGGCGGGGTGGGTCGTATAAACGACGAACGAGGGTATTATGCTGAATCATCCACCCCGAGAACAGGAATGGGTGTCCTGGACGATCGTCGGTCTCTGGACGCTCATCATCTACCTGACCATCCCCTTCGCTCGCGCCATTCAGAAGTTCGTATACCTGAATTGGGGTCGCGAAACCTTTGCCTATGTCGTCATCGGCATTGTTGCTCTCGCGAGCGCAGCCGGAGTTATCCATTTTCGTCGCTCCAGAATGTCGCTGGCCAGCTATGTATGGCTGTTGGTCATATCCGGGATCTTTGTCAAGTATACGATGGCGCTCAGAAGTCCCGAAGAGGCCTTGCACTTTGTCGAATACGGTCTCCTCGGGTTTCTGGCCTATCGCGCCCTGTGCCATCGCATCAGAGACGTGAGCATCTATTTCATCGCCGCGATCCTCTGTACTATCGCGGGGACGATAGATGAACTCATTCAGTGGGCAACACCGGGGAGATACTGGGGGCTGGGGGATATCTGGCTGAATGGGTTCGCGGGCACGCTCACCCTGGTCGCCATCGCGAAAGGCCTTAGACCCAGCTTGATATCGAAGGGCGTTAGTGTGACAAGCGTCCGATGGCTTTGTCGGGCATCCGGAGTCGCACTGATTTTACTCCTGATTTCGCTACTCAACACGCCTGCTCGAATTGCCAGGTATACGGATCGCTTTCCTTTCCTTGCGTATCTGAAGAACCAGGAGAGTATGATGTTCGAGTACGGCTATCTCTACGATGACCCGGAAACCGGTCTCTTCCGCTCCCGCTTATCGTCTGAGGAACTCTGGCGAATCGATTCGGATCGGGGCCTGGAGGCAGCAGGCATCCTTGATCGCTCTCGGGATAAATCCGCATATCGTCCGTTTCTCAGGAAGTATTCACCCATCACGGATCCCTTCCTGCACGAAGCGAGAGTCCATCTGTTCAGAAGAGACACCTACCTGCTAAACTCCGAAAAGCACGCAGACGATCATGATAAGTACAGGACTCACCTCACCGTGGCCTACCGGGAAAATCAGATCCTGGAAAAACACTTCAAAAACACTTTGCGGCATTCAAGCTACGTCCTGACGCCCGATCAACTCGCCACGCTGGAACAGAATCAACTGCCTGACACCAAATACGAAAGCCCCGTCAGCAGAGATCTGGTGACAGGCGTCAGGGAGTGGCAGGTCGTCGGCGGGCTCCTGTTCGCCATACTCGGTCTGGCGGTAGTGGACCTTCGTATGTCGGGAAGGGAGCGAACCGGTGTGAAGGCATCCGAGGGGTGAAGAGCAAGTTCCTTCACTGCGAAAATTTTGCGACTCGCCGATTTGAGCACGGTCTTGGAACTCGCGAAAAGGGTCGCTCGATGCCATCGGGGCCGCGGTGTGCGACTCCTTGCAGATAGCCGTGTTCGACCCGCCAAGGGGTTGGGGACCTCTGCGGGACCGGGGGTGGCAGAGGGGTGGACGGTGGGGCGAATGGAATTCGCGGGTGAAGTAGGAGGGGACCTCCATAATTTCTGTTGAATAACCGAATAGCGATCGTCAAAGTCCCCTCCTGGGAGGGGTGTCCCGGCAAAGCCGGGACGGAGTGGGTGCGGGTCCCGCAGCGGGCATAAGGAGGGGGGAGGAATTCTTCTCTGTCGTTGAACTCGATTCTTCCACTGAGGGTAAGGTGCCGCGGCCCCAGCCCCCGCGGCGCCTGAGCGGCGCCTTTCTTTTGCCTACTTTTCTTGTGGCGAGACAAGAAAAGTAGGCCGCCGGAGGCGTGGGGTTGTGGGGTGGGGCGAAGAATCACAAAATTAGATTCTGGGATCTAGGTTGCAATGAAATGTGTTCTCAATAGCCGCCGGCATTTCCTGAAGACGATGGGCGCCGGCGGGCTGTCGGTCCTGGCGAGCGGTCCCCTTCGGTTTGCCTGGGGTGCCACCGGATCAGAAAAAGGATCGGTCCGCCTGGTGTTCTACACGGATATCCACGCGCGCACGGAATGGGACACGCCGCGAGCTATGGAGCTTGCCGCAAACGCGATCAACGAGCAGGGTGCTGATTTGATCATCGCAGGCGGCGATCTGATCACGGATGGGTTCCAATCCTCGGCAAAGACCGTGGCGCCGAGATGGGACGCCTACATGGTGATGCATAAACGAATTCGAGGAGAGAGCTATCCGGTGATCGGCAACCACGACCTGGTGGCTGCGATCCCTGAAGACGGGACCTCGCCCAGTCCGGATCCTCGGGCAATCTATCGCGAGAGGCTCGGCCTGGAGTCTACCTACTACGCATTCGACGCGGTGGGGTACCACTTCGTCGTGCTCGACTCGATCGTAGTGACCGGCGGCGAGCTGAAATTCAACGGGAGAGTCCCGCCTGAACAGCTGGAGTGGTTGAAGCAGGACCTTGCCCGTGTCCAGAGAGGTACGCCGATCGTCCTCGCCACGCACCTGCCTCTTCTTACGAGTTTTTTTACGGCGACGGAGGGGCTGACGATCCCGGCGCCGAAGAATCGAGTCCTGGTGAACAACACAGAGGTCCTGGATCTCTTCAGGGGTCACAACCTGATTCTGGTCCTGCAAGGCCATCTCCACGTCAGCGAGTTTTTGAGATGGCGGGAAACGACGTTCGTGACCGGGGGCGCAGTCTGCGCGAAATGGTGGCGCGGACCGTGGCACGGGACCGAAGAGGGATTCTGCGTGCTGGATCTCCACGGCGATCGTGTCGAGTGGAACTACATCGACTATGGATGGGAAGCCAGCCGTCCGTAGGCGTATCAAAACAGCTCGGATGACAACCTCCCGTTGAATTGTTTGACTTTTTCCGCTAAATGGCTGTTTATTGAGGTTCTACAGGCCCGGATTTTGCAGGAGGTTTGTCCCATTCGCGGAGGGAAAGGATGGGGTCCGCTCCTTGCGTACAACATCACAGGGCACATGAACATCCATCCGCGGGCGGCCATGGAGTTCCGTGCGGGCGATGAAAAGGACGACCACGTCAAGTTTTATGACCAGGTCATGTCGGATATCTGAAAACGGCCCGAAGTCTGCGCTTTCAGATTGTGCCCCCGGGGGCACAATTAAGCAGCGCTTAGCACAATTACCTGATTTTAGTAGTGGGTCTTATGTTTTCCGGGGTTTCGACCGACATGCTAGAGAATCCGGGCTTCGACATACTTTCTGTTGACGATAACGTGCAAAACTCCGATGTTTTGGGGAACCTCGCTGCCTCTCAGGAGTTAGAAAGCGAACAAAATGAACCAAGGAGGGACGTCCCAGTGATGAAGTGTTTCGCCGCAGCCGTCTGCCTGGTCCTTGCTGGAGCCCCGAACACATCGGCCTCAGATGGATTCCTGAAACAGGATGCCAAATCGTTGGTGCGGGGAGAGAATTTCTACATTCTGGCTCTGGGCCTCGGAATCGCAGGCACGGTCCACACCTGGGACAATAACTGCGTAGGAAAGCTGGATAAGATCAGGATTCTCGACGTTACGGACCTCACGAATCTTTATGGTTCGAGCATGTTCAACCTCTCCGCTTCGCTGCTGGCGTGGTCTGCAGGTAAGGCGACGAACAATCGGGAACTGGCCTCCATTTCAGGAGATGCGTTTAGAACGCTCGTCTACACGCAGGCGGTCGTCGACCCGATCAAGCGGCTGGTCGGCCGCGAGCGCCCGGACGGGAGCAATTATCGATCGTTTCCATCCGGTCATACCGCGAACAGCTTTGCTCTGGCGGAACTGTTCCGCCGCCACTACGGCTGGAAGATCGGCGCGCCTCTGTATACCCTCGGGGCGCTGACGGCCGCGGGTCGGATGGAAGAGAACGTCCACTACCTCTCGGATGTGGTCGCCGGTGCGGCCATCGGCTACGTAATCGGTCGATCGGTGAATTTGAGCGGGCGTTCCCCGGTGAGCGTTACACCCTATGGTAGGGGACTTTCTGTTTCGCTCGCTTTTTAGAAGTCCGCAAATATCTTACTCCAACGAATGAAGAAGGCCGCGAGAATGAACTCGCGACCTTTTTATTTTGGGTGACAAGATGGGTACGCGGCTTGCGAACCGCAGTGCTCGGCAAGGCGATTCTCTACCAGTCCGGCGCGTTTTATCGATTTCGGCCAATATTCCATACGCGTGGAATATTGGGTTGAACCCACACCCAGCCCTGCGGGCGGCTGCGGAAGCTGCGTCTTGCTTGTAACTTGATAACCGTAACGTAATAGGTTACATTCCAATTTGTGATTCAGGGTTTCAAACATAAGGGCTTAGAGCGTTTCTTCACGACAGGATCTAGCCGTGGGATTCTGGTCCAGCAATCTGCTCGTATCCGGATTGTTCTAGGTCGGCTGAATGCTTCGGCAAGTCCACGAGACATGAATCTGCCAGGTCTTTACCTCTACCAGCTCCGAGGAAAACGAAAGGGAGCGTGGGCTGTTCGAGTTTCAGGAAACTGGAGGATCACCTTCAGGGTCCGCGGTCCGGATGTGTACGACGTAGATCTGGAGGACTACCACTGATGAAGATGCATAATCCACCGCATCCTGGAGAGGTTCTGCGAGAGCTTTGCATTGAACCCTTGCAGATTACGATCACCGAGGCCGCTGAGAGCCTTGGTGTGAGCCGTAAGACCTTGTCCGCGATTCTAAATGGCCGCGCTGGGATCAGCCCGGAGATGGCTATTCGATTGTCAAAAGCGTTCGACACATCAGCAGAGAGTTGGCTGAACCAGCAGACCCAATATGATCTGTGGATAGCAGAGCAGAATCTTGGCAAATTGTACGTAAAGAAGCTTCACGCGGCTTAGTTGAATGTGATGCCCTTCGGCAGGGCTCCCCCTTCCTCTCTTTTTCAAGAAGCTTTAACAATGAAAAGGTCGCGAGTCTGAACTCGCGACCTTTTTCCGTTTACGGCCGCCAGGAAAGGAAGACGGTTGCCCTTGACAGCAACTACAATATGACTATATTATATGACTGGTCATATTATATGACCATGTTCTGCGAAAGGAGGAACCGTGGAGAAAATTGGCGCAGCGAAGTTTAAAGAGCAATGCCTGGCGCTTATCGACCGCCTCACGCCTGAGGGACTCATCATCACAAAACGAGGCAAGCCTGTGGCACGCATCATTCCCTACCCGCAGCGTCCGGAAAACCTGATCGGGTCGCTTCGAGACAAGATCGAGATCCGGGGTGACATCTTGTCTACGGGGGTCTCGTGGGATGCCCCTGCCAGGCGGAGCCGAGGGGCAGATGCTCAATCTTGACACTCACGTTCTGATCCACGCCCTGCAGGGCGATCTGCGTCGTCGTGAGCGTGACCTCCTGTCAGAAAACGCGTGGGGCGTGGCGGCCATTGTGCTTTGGGAGCTGGCTAAGCTCGCACAGCTCCAGAGAGTTGAGATCGATCTGGATGACGCGGAGATCCAGAACGCGCTGGCAAGTATTCACGTGTGGCCGCTTGATTTCGAGGTCGCTCGGATTTCCACCCGCCTGGACTTTCAGGGGGATCCGGCAGACGAGTTGATCGCGGCAACGAGTGTCGTGCACGCCGTGCCCTTGGTGACTCGCGACCAGCGCATTCGCAAGTCCAGGATCGTGCCTCTCGCGAAGTGACTGGAGTGCGAAGCACGACTTCCGGGCAGGGAAGTGCCGTCCGGGCACCTGGAGTCCTGCCCGCAGGCTGTTGCAATCAGGCATAGGCGTCGCTATATTCCGGCTCGCACGGATATCAACCCGGAGGGATTTTGCCGACTTTTTCCGTAGTCGAATGGATACAGGAAGTTGCGCTCACGAAAGGATAGAACCGTGACGCGAGATCCTCCGAGAATTGATTATGCTCGGGAATTATACTCACCTGCATAATTTGTGTCATGTGGCATAGAGAATCACGGCGAATCTGATGGCAAAAGCACTTTCTCAACCGGTCCGAGACAATTTGGAAAAGTGCAAAGCTGCAACTCTCGCGGCCGTAGAAGCTTACAACCGTCCCGGGCCTCGATTCAGAACCGAACAGTACTTAGTGATGATTGTTATTGCGTGGACAGCCTTGTTTCACGCGATTTTCTATAAACGCAACAAGAGACCTTGGTATAGAAAAAGGAATTCCGGTTCCGGAACGGGCATTCGTTACCAACGGATCGACGGAGAGCCTAAGCACTGGGATTTATCCGAATGCCTTAAACAATATTATGGGTCCGACTTTCCTCCCGAGCGTAAGAATTTGGAGTTCTTGATCGGTTTACGAAACAAGATTGAGCACCGGTATCTCCCTGAGCTAGACCCATCTCTCTACGGCGAGTGCCAAGCTACACTACTCAACCTCGAAGAACTGTTAGTGTCAAAGTTCGGGAAGAAATATGCGCTTGTGGAACAGTTGGCTGTGTCACTTCAATTTTCTCAAATTATGCCTCCCGAGAAGAAGGCAGCCGCGAAAAAATTGGTCAACTCAGCTGTAAAAACAGTACGAGAATATGTTGAAACATTTCGCGGGGGGCTACCTGGTGATGTGCTGAACAGCATGAAGTACTCGTTTAACGTGTTCCTAGTTCCGAAGGTTGCAAATCGAGAGAGCGCAGCCGACGTTTCCGTGGAGTTTGTTCGGGTCGACGAAGCGAGTGACACCGAGTTGGAGCGTCTTGGGAAGTTGAACGTGCTTATAAAGGAAAAGCAAATACCGATCGCAAATTTGGATCTGTATAGACCAAGTGACGTAGTTAAAGAGTTAAACGAAAGACTGCTATACGAAATATCGATGGCGACCCACACTGATGCATGGAGATATTACAAAGTCCGGCCGAAATATGGTGTCGGAAAACCCGAACAGACCCGTGGAGAATACTGCGTGTTCGATAAAACCCATGGGGATTACGTCTACACCAAAGCTTGGATCGAACGCTTGGCCAGGGCATTCAGTACGCGCGAGGGCTACACGCGTGTAGTAGGTAGAGAACCGAAGGATAAAGGCAATGCCGCCTAACAGCTACTTGAAGCTGACCAAATACAGCTTCGCTGGTTTGTCAGCTTAAGCAGGACGTTGAGCGCCTGAACAGAGTGCCAGCCTGCTACTTGGCTGCGATGAGGAACTCAATGTTAGAGAGCACGACGGGAGAGAAATAGGCGGCCGGGAACCCAGGTTTTCGAGGCTCGCAGGTTACCGCGCCGCCGACCGTGCCAAGGGGTTACCGGCGGCGTCTCATGCTTGGAGCAACTAGCGAATGGCCCTGAAGAAGTCCGAACTCTATAGCTCCCTCTGGCAAAGCTGCGACGAGCTGCGCGGCGGCATGGATGCAAGCCAGTACAAGGACTACGTCCTCGTCCTGCTCTTCATCAAGTACGTCAGCGACAAATACGCCGGCCAGACCTACGCGCCGATCACGATCCCGCCCGGCGCGAGCTTCAAGGACATGGTCGCGCTCAAGGGCAAGCCGGACATCGGCGACCAGATCAACAAGAAGATCATCGCCCCGCTGGCCAACGCCAACAAGCTCTCCGACTTCCCGGACTTCAACGACCCCACCAAGCTCGGCAGCGGCAAGGAGATGGTGGACCGGCTCACCAACCTCGTCGCCATCTTCGAGAACCCGGCCCTCGACTTCTCCAGGAACCGCGCCGAGGGCGACGATATCCTGGGTGACGCTTACGAATACCTGATGCGGCACTTCGCCACCGAGAGTGGCAAGAGCAAGGGCCAGTTCTACACCCCCGCCGAGGTCAGCCGCATCATGGCGCAAATCGTCGGCATCCGCGACGCCAGGACCAGCGCCGCCACCACTGTCTACGACCCCACCTGCGGCTCCGGGTCGCTGCTCCTGAAGGTGGGCGACGAGGCCGCCACCGCCGTCACGCTCTACGGGCAGGAAAAAGACGCCGCCACCAGCGGCCTCGCGCGGATGAATATGATTCTGCACGACAACCCGACCGCGCTCGTTGTGCAGGGCAACACGCTTGCCGATCCCAAGTTCAAGGACGGCGACACCCTCAAGACCTTCGACTATGTCGTCGCTAATCCACCCTTTTCCGACAAACGATGGAGCACCGGCCTCGATCCGCTGAACGAGCCCTTCGAGCGCTTCAAGCCATTCGGTACGCCGCCCGCCAAGCAGGGCGACTACGCCTACCTGCTGCACATCGTCCGCTCCCTCAAGAGTACTGGCAAGGGCGCGTGCATTCTGCCGCACGGCGTGCTCTTCCGCGGTAACGTCGAGGCCGACATCCGCCGCGCCCTCGTGCGGAAGGGCTACATCAAGGGCATCATCGGCCTGCCTGCCAACCTTTTCTACGGCACCGGCATCCCCGCCTGCATCGTCGTTGTAGACAAAGAGGGCGCCCAGGCCCGGAAGGGCATCTTCATGATCGACGCCAGCGCCGGCTTCATGAAGGACGGCCCCAAGAACCGCCTGCGCAACATGGACATCCACAAGATCGTGGACGTCTTCAACAGGCGGCTCGACGTCCCGAAATACGCGCGCACGGTCCCCTTCGCCGAGATCGAGAAGAACGAGTTCAACCTCAACCTGCCGCGCTACATCGACAGCCAGACGCCCGAGGACCTGCAGGACATCGCGGGTCACCTTCAGGGCGGCATCCCCGCCGCCGATGTCGATGCGCTCGAGCGCTACTGGGCCGTCTGCCCGCAGCTCCGGCAGAGCCTGTTCAAGGAAAGCCGCCCCGGCTACTTCGATCTCAGCGTAGAGAAGTCGGCCATCAAGTCCGCCATCTACGAGCATCCCGAGTTCGCCTCCTTCATCACGGGCATGAACGCCCATTTCGCCGCGTGGCGGGAGACGAGCATCGTAACGCTCAAGGCATTGCAGGCCGGCTGCCATCCCAAGGAGGTCATCGCAGCGCTGGCCGAGGGCCTACTCGCCCACTACACCGGCAAGCCGCTCATCGACCCCTACGACGTCTATCAGCACCTGATGGATTTCTGGGCAGAGACCATGCAGGACGACTGCTACCTGGTCGCCGCCGATGGCTGGAAGGCCGAGGCCACCCGCATCATCGAGACGGACAGGAAGGGTAAGGAGAAGGACAAGGGCTGGACCTGCGACCTCATCCCCAAGGCCCTCATAGTCGCTCGCTACTTCGCGGACGAACAAGCGGCCATCGACCAGCTGGCCGCCGGGTTGGAAGGCGTCGCCGCACGCTTCACGGAGATGGAGGAGGAACACGGAGGCGAGGACGGAGCGTTGGCCGAGCTCGACAAGGTGAACAAGGCCAACGTCAACGCCCGGCTGAGAGAGATCGGGGGCGGCAAGGACGTGGAGGACGAAGCCGCCGCGCTGAAGGACTGGCTGAAGCTCAACGACGATGAGGCCGACCTCAAGAAGCGTCTCAAGGCGGCAGAGGCCGCGCTCGACGCCCAGGCCTACGCGCACTATCAGAAGCTCACCGAGGCCGAGATCAAGGCTTTGGTAGTAGACGACAAATGGCTGGCCTCGCTCGATGCCGCCATCCACGGCGAGATGGACCGCCTGAGCCAGCAACTCACCCAGCGCGTGAAGGATCTGTCCGAGCGCTACGATACCCCGCTGCCGCAGATGGCCGACCGCGTGGCCGACCTGGAGGCCAGGGTCAACCGCCACTTGGAGGTGATGGGGTTCGCATGGAACTGAAGCCAGGCTACAAGCAGACCGAGGTAGGGGTGATTCCGGAGGAATGGGGGGTCAAGCCATTCCAGTCTCTAGCAAACATTGAACGAGGGAAGTTCACGGCTCGACCTCGGAATGATCCAAAGTATTATGGAGGAGAGATCCCGTTCATCCAGACCGGCGATGTGAGGAACTCCGGTGGTTGGATCAACAGGTACTCACAGACGCTGAATCGAGAAGGCCTGAAGGTTAGCAAGCTCTTTCCGCGAGGAACTCTCTTCTTCACGATCGCCGCAAACATCGGGGACGTTGGGTTTGCGGGCTTCGATACGGCCTGCCCGGACAGTCTTGTTGCCATTACTTCCGTCAACAGGATCGACAAGCGCTGGCTCGCACACGAATTGGGGAGGCGTAAGGCGTCGTTTGAAAACCTGGCGTCTCACAACGCCCAGCTAAACATCAACCTTGAAAAGCTTAGGCCGTATTTACTTCCTGTTCCGCCACTGGCCGAACAAGAGGCCATCGCTGAGGCGTTGAGCGATGCGGATGCCCTCATCGAATCCCTGGAGCAACTCCTCGCCAAGAAGCGCCAGCTTAAACAAGGCGCCATGCAGGAATTGCTCACCGGCAAGAAGCGCCTGCCGGGCTTCAGCGGGGAGTGGGAGATGAAGCGGTTGGGGAATACGGCCATCCTCAAAGCGCGCATTGGATGGCAGGGTTTAACGACTGCTGAGTACCGAGACTCCGGGAACTACTACCTCGTCACGGGCACCGAATTCAAGGATGGCTACATCGACTGGAACAATTGCCACTACGTCGACGAGTCTCGCTATAAGCAGGACAAGTACATTCAGTTGAAAGAGCATGATGTTCTCGTGACGAAGGACGGAACCATCGGCAAGATCACTTTTGTTGCCAATTTGCCTAAACCGGCGACGCTTAACAGCGGAGTCTTCGTGATACGGCCTGTAGAAGACGCTTTTCACCCCGAGTTCTTCTATTACCTGCTGTGTTCCAACGCATTCACCGAGTTTCTTATTCAGCTCAGCGCCGGGTCGACAATCAATCACCTTTATCAGAAGGACTTCGTGGGTTTCGTTTATGAGACGCCCGCGACTATCGACGAACAAACCGCCATCGCCGCCATCCTTTCGGACATGGACGCGGAGATCGCCGCGTTGGAAGCGAAGCTCACCAAAGCCCGCCAACTCAAGCAGGGCATGATGCAGGAGCTGCTCACCGGGAGGATTCGGTTAGCATGAAAACGGGGGACAGAAATCGTCGTTCGGTTCGTCTGCACGGCTATGATTATTCTCGGGCGGGCGCCTATTTCATCACCATCTGTACGCAGAATCGGCGCTGCCTGTTCGGAACCATCGCGGAGGGCAGGATGGTATTGAATGATGTGGGCCGCACTGCCACAGACTGTTGGCTGCAGATTCCCGATCATTTCCCGAATGTCGAATTGGACGAATGGGTGGTCATGCCCAATCACATTCACGGCATCATGGTTATTGTGGATTCATCGGCAAACGCAACGGCGGTAGGGGCGAATAATCATTCGCCCCTACCCGATGATGATTCGCCCCTACAGGTGCCCCCGCGCCCCACCGGCACATCGCGCACCATCGGGTCCATGGTGCGCGGGTTCAAAATTGGCGTGACGAAATGGCATCGGCAACGGTCGGACGCATCGCAAATCTGGCAACGCAATTATTGGGAACATATTATCCGGAATGAACAGGAATTGAATCGTATCCGGCGGTATATCGTGGATAATCCGATGCAATGGGATCAGGATTCGCTGTGCGAACCTCCGGTAGACGCCCAAAACCATCTACGCGAATCTCGCCCGGTATATGGCCTGGAGGCCTGGATGGTATGAATGAACACCAGCGAGTCGAATGGAAAGCGAGCTGGCGCGATGAGTACTTGCGCTGGATCTGCGGGTTTGCCAACCCCGGTCATTTGCCCGAAGGTTGGACCCTGGAACACCTGATCGCCAAACACGCCTCCCGCCCCTTCAATCCCGATATCGCCAACGTCTTTTTCCGGTCCCGGCCACCTCGTATCCTGGGGGCGTGGCATCGAGCTGATCACTCGCACCTGCCGAGAGCAGGGATGCCCAGCCCCCAATCTGGCCATTGGGAGGTGTTGAAATGACCACCCTCGGCCAACCGGAACGCGCCACGCAGGATCGGGTTATCGCCCTGTTCCGCGACGAGCTGGGCTACCGCCACCTCGGCGACCGGGCCGACCGCGATGACAACAGCAACATCGAGGAGGGCCTGCTCTCGGCGTGGCTGACCAATAGCGGCTACACGCCGGCACAGATCGGCGTGGCGCTCCACAGGCTCCGCACCGAGGCGGACAACCACAGCCGCACGCTCTACGGCAACAACCAGGCTGTTTACAACCTCCTGCGATACGGTGTACCTGTGAAGATCGAGGCGGGCAAGGTGACGGAGACCGTCCACCTCATCAACTGGCAGGAGCCGGAGCAGAACGACTTCGCCATCGCTGAGGAGGTGACGCTCAAGGGAAATCGCGAGCGGCGGCCCGACATCGTGTTGTATGTGAACGGCATCGCCGTCAGCGTGCTGGAGCTGAAGAACAGCCGTGTGAGCATCGGCGACGGCATCCGTCAGAGCCTCTCGAACCAGCAGCCGGAGTTCAACGCCTGGTTCTTCAGCACGGTGCAGTTCATCTTCGCCGGGAACGACTCCGAAGGGCTGCAGTACGGCACCATCAACACGCCGGAGAAGTACTTCCTGAAGTGGAAGGAGGACGAAGCGGACGACAGCCGCTTCAAGCTGGACAAGTACCTGCTCAAAATGTGCCGCAAGGACCGTCTGATCGAGCTGATGCGTGACTTCGTGCTCTTCGACGGCGGCGTGAAGAAGCTGCCGCGTGCACACCAGTATTTCGGCGTCAAGGCCGCGCAGGCGCACGCGCGTGAGAAGAAGGGCGGCATCATCTGGCACACTCAGGGGAGTGGCAAGAGCATCGTGATGGTGTTTTTGGCCAAATGGATTCTCGAGAACAACCCCAACGCCCGCGTCGCCATTATTACCGACCGGGACGAGCTGGACAAGCAGATCGAGCGGGTCTTCACGGAGGTAGGCGAGGCTATCTATCGCACCAGCAGCGGCCGCGACCTGATGAGTCGGCTCGGCCAGGCCACGCCGCGCCTTCTCTGCTCGCTGGTACACAAGTTCGGCCGCAAGAAAATGGACGATTTCGACGCATTCATCAAGGAGCTGGAAGCCCAGCCCAGCCCGACGGTGGGCGAGGTGTTCGTGTTCGTTGACGAGTGTCACCGCACGCAGAGTGGCAAGATGCACCGGGTGATGAAGGTGATGATGCCCAACGCGGTATTCATCGGCTTCACCGGCACGCCGCTACTGGTCCAGGACAGGGCAACGAGCCTGGAAGTCTTCGGTGGCTACATCCACACCTACAAGTTCAGCGAGGGTGTTGACGACGGAGTCGTGCTTGATCTGGTCTATGAGGCGCGGGACATCGATCAGCGCCTCGGCTCCGAGGCAAAAATCGACGCCTGGTTCGAGGCCAAGACCAAATGGCTGAACGACTGGCAGAAGGATGAACTGAAGAAGACGTGGGGCACGATGCAGCGGGTGCTCAGCTCGCGCTCGCGCATGGACCGCGTGGTGAGCGACATCGTCTTCGACTTCAGTGTGAAGCCGCGTATATCCGCCGAACGTGGAAACGCGATCCTGGTGGCCTCCAGCATCTACGAGGCATGTAAGTACTTCGCCCTATTCCAGAAGACGCCATTCAAGGACAGGTGCGCGGTGGTGACGTCCTACAACCCGCTGGCCAGAGACGTGACGCTCGAGGAGACCGGCGCCAACACCGAGACCGACAAGCAGTTCATCTACAACACCTACACTGAGTTACTAAAGGACGTCGACGCCGAGCCGGGGAAAACCAAGACGGAGACCTACGAGGAGTGGGCCAAGGCGCTGTTCACCAGGGAGCCGGCGAACATGAAGCTGCTTGTCGTCGTGGACAAGCTCCTCACCGGCTTCGACGCGCCCCCGTGCACCTATCTCTACATCGACAAGTCCATGCAGGACCACAGCCTGTTCCAGGCCATCTGCCGCGTCAACCGCCTGGATGGCGAGGACAAGGACTTCGGCTACATCGTGGACTACAAGGACCTCTTCAAGAAGGTCGAGAACGCCATTGCCGTCTACACCGCGGAGCTCGATCACAGCGCGAGCGGGCCCGCTCCCGAGGTGCTGCTGCAGGACCGTCTCAAGAAAGGGAAGGAACGGCTCGACGACGCGCTGGAGGCGCCCGCCCTGGTTTGCGAGCCGGTCGAGCCGCCCAGGGGAGAGCTGGAGCACATCCACTACTTCTGCGGCAATACCGAGGTACCGTCGGACCTGAAGGAACGGGAGCCGCAGCGGGTCGCACTTTACAAGGCGACCGTGAACCTGGTTCGGGCTTACGCCAACATCGTCGACGAGCTTGAGCCTGCCGGATACAGTGCCGCCGACATCATCCGCATCAAGCAGCAGCTCGATAACTACCTGAAGGTCCGCGAAATAATCCGCAAGGCCAGCGGCGAGACGCTCGACCTCAAACCCTACGAGGCCGACATGCGGCACCTCATCGACACCTACATCGAGGCCGACGAGCCGCGCAAGATCTCGCCCTTCGACAACATGGGCCTGCTGGAGCTGATCGTGAAGACCGGCATCGCCAATGCCGTAGCGACACAACTGGGTGGCTTGAAGGGAAATGAGAACGCCATCGCCGAGACCATCGAGAACAATGTCCGCCGCAAGATCATCAAGGAGCACCTGAGCGACCCCGCCTTCTACGAAAGGATGTCCGCGCAGCTGCAGGAGATCATAGAGCTGCGCAAGGAGAGGGCCATCGAGTATGAGGAATACCTGAAGCGGATTGCCGAACTCGCGAAGAGTGTGGAGGGCAGGTCACGCAGAAGACACGCCAGAGCAGTTGAAGAACAGCCCCGGATTGAGGGCGCTCTACAACAACCTGAAGGAGGCCGGAGAGTTGCCTAAGAGGGCGAAGCGCGTGGCCGAGGCGTCAGTGGAGTACTTAAGCTCCGGCGAACCGGCACTGGATCTAGCGCTGGCGATCGACGCGAGGGTGAAGCGAGACCGGCCGGATGGATGGCGTGGGGTAAGAGCTCGCGAGCAGGTGATTAAAGGTGCCCTGCACGAGATTCTTCAGGATGGGGCGGAGGTGGAACGGATCTTCCTCATCATATTCGAGCAAGGCGAATACTGATGGTCGAGCAACTCGAGTTGGGCGACATCACCGTGGACGTCGTTTTCAAAGATATCAAGAACGTCCATCTCAGCGTTCATCCACCGACAGGAAGAGTACGCGTTTCAGCTCCGAAGCGTACAAGCACGGAAACGCTTCGCCTCTTCGCGATTTCCAAACTGGGCTGGATCAAGCTGCAGCAGCAGAAGCTGCGCGCGCAGGAACGCGAGACGCCTCGCGAGTACGTGGAGAGGGAAAGCCACTACGTTTGGGGTAAGCGCTACTTGCTGTCCGTAGCTGCTAGGGATGAGCCACCCTCCATCGAGCTGAAGCACAGCGGGATGATTCTGCGCGTGCGTCCAGGAACAGATGAGCACAGGAGGCAGGTTCTCGTCGAGGAATGGTATCGCGAGCAGCTGAAGGAGGCTGCGCCGCCGCTCATTGCGCGATGGGAGCCGCTGCTCGGCGTGAGGGTGGAGCGGTTCTTCGTGCGGCGGATGAAGACCAAATGGGGGAGCTGCAACCACAAGGCGCGCACGATTCGCCTCAACACTGAGCTGGCCAAAAAGCCAGCGGAGTGCCTTGAATACATTGTTGTTCACGAACTGGTTCACTTGCTTGAGCCGACCCACAACCCCCGCTTCGTCGCGCTGATGGATCGATTCATGCCCAAGTGGCAGTTCCATCGCCAGGTACTCAATCACCTGCCGGTTCGGCGAGAGAACTGGAGCTATTGAAGTTGAATGAGGCCTCTGCGCAGCGGGAGCCTCCTACACCAGCGGGAAGCTCTGGGAGATGAACCTGGAGGGAAGGCCGCGAGAACGAACCCGCGCCTTTTTTTTTGCCCCGGGCCTCCGGAGTCCTGCTTGCAGGCGGTTGCAATCGGTAAAGGGCCTCGCTATATTGCGATGACTTCAGGAGTCTTCTACTATGAGACTGACAAAGGAACAGTTGGAACAGTTCGGCACCGAAGGCTGGGTGTTCCTGCCCGATCTGTTCAGCGGGGAAGAGATCGATGTCCTCAAGGGCGAATTGCCGAAGATCTTCGCTATGCGTCGCGACGAGGTCTGGCGCGAAAAGGACGGCGAGGCGGTTCGCACGGCCTTCGCCGCACATACCTATAACGAGGCGTTCGACCGCCTTGGACGACATCCGCGCCTGATCGTGCCGGTCACGCAGCTCCTCGACGGGCCTGTATACATGCACCAGTACAAGATCAACGGGAAGGCGGCTTTCGAGGGGGATGTCTGGCAGTGGCATCAGGATTACGGCACGTGGGCGCGCGACGACGAGATGCCGGAACCGCGCGCGATGAACATCGCGCTGTTCCTCGACGAGGTGACCGAATTCAACGGCCCGCTCTATCTCATCCCGCGCAGCCACAGGAAAGGCTCGATCGAGGCGGGCCACGATACGCTCACGACGTCCTATCCGCTCTGGACGCTCGACAAGGAAACGGTAAGCCGTCTGGCGAACGATGCGGGGATCGTCGCGCCCAAGGGCAAGCCGGGGGCCGTGCTGATGTTCCATTCCAATATCGTGCACGCCTCGGCGCCCAACATCAGCCCGTGGGGCAGGGTGATCGTCTATTTGAGCCTCTGTCACGTGGACAACCACATCCGCAGGTTCGAGCGCCCGGAGTGGGTCGCCCATCGCGACTTTACGCCGATCGAACCCCTGGAGGACGACTGCCTGTTGGCGCTCGCTCGCGAGACCGACCCAGTCACTAAGTGAATCAATTTCTCCTATCTACAGCATAGGGGCGCCACGCCGTGAAGCCGGAGTCCATTCGAGTCGTCGCCCTCTGTGTCTTTCATCACGAGGATCGCATCCTGGTCTTCGAGGCGTTCGATTCGGTCAAGGGCTCGCCCTTCTATCGACCGCTCGGAGGCGGAGT
This sequence comes from Candidatus Latescibacterota bacterium, assembly GCA_965248435.1. Taxonomy (GTDB): domain Bacteria; phylum Latescibacterota; class UBA2968; order UBA2968; genus CBDFJH01. The sequence continues at coordinate 808,257 of OZ252100.1, read as the reverse complement.
CAATCCCGGCGAGACGACTCGCGACGCCATCATCCGTGAGATCCGGGAAGAGATCGACGCAGAAATTACGGATCTGAAACTCCTCGGTACCGTCGAGAATCTGTTCACCTGTGAGGGCCAGCCAGGTCACGAGATCGTCTTCGTCTATGATGGCCGATTGGTTGACGATTCGCTCTACGAACATAGTCGATTGACCGGGCGAGAGGACAACGGCGAAGTTTTCACGGCCTCCTGGCGGAAGCTCGACTCATTTGACGGCCATCACCGATTGGTTCCCCCGGCGCTGGTGTCGATGCTGGACGGTGGAGAGTAACTTAAGCTTGCAGTGGGCCGACTTAAACCACTCGACCATCCCCTAGCTTAAGGTTCTTCGTCGAATGTTGGGGTTAAGGTATTAAGCTCTAATTGTAGACTCGCCCGCTTGCCGGCGTCTCTGTAACTCACGAGATGCATCGCTCAAAGTGTGGTGTGCACGACTTAAGGTTTCAAGAAGTATGAGTGCTTTTCCTCGCAATCTGCTACGGCCCTCGCCGGAATTTGGTGAAGAGCCTAGCTCCGTTTGACGATGCAAAAGGTCGCGAGAACGAACTCGAGTATTATTTGGTCGATCAAAAATCGAAGGAGCCGAAAGTGACAGCCGGGTTGCATTTTGGTCTTGGTAGATTACCTCTCCTTTCAAACGCGACGACACGTTCGATTTCAGCAGAGAATCCTACTGGAGAGAAGGGCAGGGGAGGCACGCGGGTTCCGAATCCCGAAGATCCTGATCTGCCGCATTCGGCGGCAGCTGTTGACCTGGGTCAAGGCTGGAAGGTCCGGCCGTTCCAGCCTCTACCTGCCGGTCAAACCGTGACCCTGATGGATGTCACAGGCCCCGGCATCATTCAGCACATCTGGATGGCTATGGCCGCTGGGCCGGACATCCGGCGTTTCGGCAGGGCAAACGTGCTGCGGTTCTATTGGGAGGGTGAGGACAAACCCTCGGTCGAGGTTCCGTTCTCTGACTTTTTCGCGATCGGACACGACCTGTTCGCGCCGGTGAACTCTCTGGCGGTGACCGTGAATCCGCGGTCGGCCATGAACTGCTACTGGCCCATGCCGTTCCGCAAGCACGCAAAAGTGACCATCACCAACGAGACGCATGAGGATCTCAATCTCGGCTTCCAGATAACGTATGCGGAAACCGAGGTGCCTGATGAAGCGGGCTGTTTCCACGCCCAGTGGCGCCGTGCCGTGACGGACCGCCGTAACCCGGATTATGTGATCCTGGACAGCGTCAAGGGGCAGGGGCGGTACGTGGGAACGTTCCTGGCTTAGACGCAGCTGTCGGATGGATGGTTCGGCGAAGGTGAAATCAAATTCTACATCGATGGCGATCAGGAGTTTCCCACCATCTGCGGCACCGGTACAGAGGACTATTTCTGTGGCAGCTATCGCTTTCCAGAAGTCTACACCACGGCATACGCCGGAACCACCCTGAAACACCCCGGCGAAGACGGTCCCCCGAAGTGGAGCCTGTATCGCTGGCATATCATGGACCCCGTCTGTTTCCAGAACGATCTGCGAGTCACGATCCAGGCGCTGGGATGGTGGCCGAATCATAGATTTCAGCCCCTGGCAGACGATATCGCATCCGTCGCCTACTGGTATCAGAAAGAACCCCACGTTGAATTCGCGGAGTTTCCAACCTTCGAGGAGCGGCGGCCCAGATGAAAACTCCAACACTCGCGGAGGATTCATTACCCGGCAAACCCACAAACCCAACGACACCTGGTGACCCATGCTAATCATTGATTCTCATCTCGACATCGCTTACAGTGCATTGGAGTGGAATCGCGACCTGCTGCAGCCCATCGTCAAGATCCGAGAGGGCGAAGCGGGGATGCCGCAGAAGGGCCGAGGTCTGAACGTCGTCAATTTCGAGGAACTGAGGCGCGGGGAGATCGGCCTCTTCTTCGTCACCGTCCACTGCCGCCTGTCTTCAATGGGCAAGCGCTTCTCCGGCGTTCGAACTCAGGATATTTCCTACGCCAAGTCTATGGGAGAACTCGCTTACTACCGGCTGATGGAGAGCAAGGGCGTCGTGCGTCAGGTCAGCAGCCTCAAGGACCTGGACGCGCACCTCGAGCAGTGGGAGCAGGATTCCTCATCCTGTCCGCTGGGATTCGTCCTCACGATGGAGGGCGCGGACGGCATCGTCGACGAAGATCAGGTAGGCCACTGGTGGGAGCAGGGGCTGCGCGTGGTCAGCCTCTGCCACTACGGGATCAGCGCCTACTCACACGGCACCCAGGCCCCAGGGGGGCTGACGCCGCGTGGCGCACCCCTGCTCCGGGCCCTGGACGCGGCCGGAATCATTCTGGACATCAGTCATCTGGCCGAAGGTGCGTTCTGGGAAGCGCTCGACGTCTTCGGCGGCCCCGTGCTGGCCACACACAACTGCTGCCGCGCCCTGTGTGACCACGACCGGCAGCTCGACGACAAGCAGATCAAGGCGCTCGTCGACCGTGGCGGTGTTATCGGCACTGCCTTCGACGACTGGATGTTGTCACCCCTGTGGGACCACGAGGCGCAGGACAACACGGGCATTACTCTGGAGACCGTGGTTGATCACGTTGATCACGTCTGTCAGATCGCGGGCAACGCCAATCACGCGGCAATCGGTACCGATCTGGACGGCGGTTACGGGAAGGAACAGTCACCCGCCGACCTGGAAACGATCGCGGACCTGCAGAAGATCCCGGCGATTCTGGAGAAGCGCGGATATTCGGATGATGATATAGCCGCGGTCATGCACGGCAACTGGATTCGACGACTCCGCGAGGCTTGGGGCTGAAGCAGGAGCATTCACAACAACCGCAGAAAGGTCGCGAGTTGGATTCGCGACCTTTCTGCTGCTAGTACGAGGCGACGTTTGGGCCTAAACACGGCGTGCGTATAATAACGGGTGGCGGCAGTAAGCAGCTGTTTGATACTGACCTGCATCACGTTCGACTTCATGAGGTGCCTATCTCTATGATGAGGATCTTCATCGGGACCATAGCCTACGCCGGGGTCACGTTTCCTCTCGCCGTAGTCTGGCACGTTGGTTTGTTCAGGGGCCTCTATGACAGTTTCGGTTATTTTTCAGGTGAACCGAAGTTCCTGGTCGGCCTTCTGACGATCCTCATCCAGGGCGCGCTGCTCTCTGCGCTCTATCCTAGGGTTAAACTGGCTGGTGGAGGAGCGGTTCGCGGCTTGAAGTTTGCGGTGATCATCGGGGGTTTCTTCTGGACCTCTCACGTATTGGCGTTTGTCGCGAAGCAGGCGACCGGCGAAGTCGCCTTATTCATCGGGATGGAAACCGCATACTTGATTCTGCAGTTCGGAATATTCGGCTTGCTTGTCAGCAGGATCTACAGGTCCGTGTGTGATGAATAGGGACCAAGATGGTTCGGACGCGATCTCCAAAAAAGGAACTGCGAATTTCCCGAGCATAATGAGGAGCATCACCGGATATGAGAGGGGATTAGTGATGGGTCGCGTACCTTCACATCAACAGCTTGATATCTAAACTCAGTTGAGGTTCGAAATGGCGATTCAGTCCTGGATTTCAACATCACTTGTAAGGCATTTCCCGAAAACGCCTCCAAAGCGCACGACCGCATTGGCGCTGGAAGGTGCACGCAACGAGTCGCTCAGTTTTCAGGTCGGAATGCGTCAGGGCAATGAACCTCCGTGCAAGGTGCGTGTTACCGCCGACGGCCCACCGGGGTGGAGGGTGAGGGTGCGCCGCGTGGGGTATGTCCCGATGCGAACCCACAACACGCCGATAGAGACCGATCCTCGGGATGTCGATGGCGTGGGACAGATTCCCGGGTATGTGCCCGATCCTCTGCTCGAAGAAACTGAACTCCTGCTGCCCGCGCGGGAGACGCACGCATTCTGGGTGACAGTCGTTCCGAAGCGGGGAGAGGATCCGGGTAGATACATAATCAAGGTGGTCGTGGAACCGGAGGACGGACCGGCAAGACGCCATACCGTTCGGATCAAACTGCACGATGTGACGCTGAAGCGGCGCACCGGTTTCCCGATCACACACTGGTTCTACTCTGATGCGCTGATCGACTGGTACCGGACCGATATGTTCGATCAACAGTATTGGGGCCTCCTGGATGCCTACCTGGCCAACTATACGTCACACGGGTTGGATACACTCTACGTGCCGGTGTTTACGCCTCCGCTGGACGGCGTGAAACGCCCGACGCAGCTGCTTCGGGTTTCGAAGGCGGACAAAGGCCAGTATCGATTCGATTGGCGCGACGTCAAACGCTACATCGACCTTGCGAAAAAGCGGGGCATCCGACAGTTCGAATGGTGCCACCTGGTTACCCAGTGGGGTGCTGAGCGAGCCATTCGAGTCTACGACGGCCAGGGCAGGGACGAGAAACTCCTCTGGCGTCCGAATACACTGGCGACGTCGAAGATCTATCGCGAATTCCTCTCGCAATATCTTCCGAAGCTGCATCGTTTCTTGTCAGCGGAAAAGATTCTGAACCGCTCATTCTTCCACGTTTCGGATGAACCACACAAAAAAGAACACCTGGAGAACTACAAGAAGGCGCGCGAGATGTTGCGGGGCCTGGCCCCCTGGATGAAGGTGACGGATGCGTTTAAAGATGTCGAGTTTGCGAGGCAGGGGATGACGGATTTGCCCATTCCGAACATTCGCACGGCGCTGGATTTCCACGAAGAAGGTATTCCGAGCTGGTGTTATTACTGCTGCGATCCGCTCGGGAAATACTTGAATCGTGTGATGGATACGCCGCTTCCAAAGATTGCGATGCACGGATTTCTGTTCTATCGCTGGCCATTCAGGGGCTTCCTGCACTGGGGATTCAACTACTGGTACAAATCGCAGACGCGCGAGCTGATCGATCCGTTTTCCGTGCAGGATGGTCTTATGTGGCCGGGTTGGGCCTTTGGCGATCCGTTTGTTGTGTATCCAGGAGAAAACGGACCGATAGACTCGATTCGATGGGAGATCTTTGGCGAGAGTCTGCAGGACTACGCCTTGCTACAAACAGCAGGTGTGGATCGATCCGACGGGTTGTTCGCCCCCATTCGAAGCTTTGAAGATTTCCCCAAGACGGAAAAATGGCGAATGAAGGCGCGTGCCAACCTGCTTAAGATGGCGTCGAAAAAGTGAGTCACGGAGCGAATTGATTTGCTAGAGCAAGTGAGCTTCAAACGAAACATCGGTCTGTTCATGGCGGTGATGATCGGTATCGGCGCCACGATGGGACCGGGGATTTTCGCCCTGCCGGGGGAGCTGGCCCACATGGTCGGCCCGCTCGGTATTCTCGTTTACCTGACGATGGGCATCATGACCGTGTTCACCGCGCTGAACTACAGCGAACTCGGCGCGGCGATTCCGCTGGCGGGCGGCGGTTATTCCTTTACCAGTAGAACGATGAGCCGGCCAGTGGCCTTCTTTTCCGGCTGGTTCTTCTGGATCGGCAACACGCTGGCATGTGCGATGTACGCCCTCATCTTCGCCCTGACGATCCGCACCTACTTCCTGGCCGACGCCAACATTGCCCTCATCACCTCTATCGCCACAATCGTGTTCACCGCGGTCAACTACCTGGGAATGAGGGAAGCGCTCATCGTCATCACCGTTATGAACTTGGTGGAACTGGCGGTTCTCATCGGCGTTTCGGTGCTCGGCATGGCCGATATCGAGCCGATGAACCTGGAGCCCCTCGCTCCTATGGGATGGGGTCCATTCGTTCCGGCCATGGCGCTGATCTACATCTCCTACGTTGGATTCGAACTCATCTCGAATGCGTCCGAAGAGATCATCGAACCACACAAGAATATTCCGCGATCGATACTCATCACCCTCGGGATCAGCACGGCGATCTACATTCTGGTGGTCGGGGTGATGATGAGTGTCGTCAACTACAAAGACCTGGCCCAGAGTGATGTGCCATTCATCTTCTTTGCGGACCATCTTTTTGGCGACTGGGGACGATGGGCCGCGATCACCGCGACCATCATGGCAAGCCTCTCCGCATTCAGCGTGACCCTGGGCGCAAGCGCTCGCATCCTGTTCGCGCTTGGGCGGGATCGACACTTCCCTCTATTCTTCGCCCGACTGCACCCCAAGTATCAGACGCCGGACATCGCCCTCGTCGTCTGCGCGGCGATCGTGGTCATCTTCAGCTCCTCCGGGATCGTGAAGTTCGTGGCATCGTTGAGCGACTTCGGCTACCTGATGGGACTGGGGATAATCAACTACGCAGTGATCCCACTACACAAGAAGATGCCCAATCTGAGACGTCCATTCCGGACGTGGTTCTTTCCCTTGGTGCCCATTCTGGGTGTCATAACGACCTGGGTATTCGTACCGGCCCTGGAAGCGAGGAGCTTTTTTCTCGGGGGCGTGCTCACGCTGGTCGGAAGCGCCATATACATGACGAGAGCCGAGAATCGCGCCGAAGTTCTGGAAATCCCGGGGGTAATTGTTGAGAAAACCAGGCTACTCATTGAGAGATTGAGGAGAACGAAAATGCGCGTGTTAATCATAAGCGGAAAGCGGCAGGGACAGAGCATCGCGAACCGGCTGTTGGCGAAAGATGAGGTCCGCGTCATGTTCCGTTCAGCGGAGCATCAGATCACCTTCATCGAAGAAAACGAGGCCCTGTGCGATGAGCTCCAGCGACGCTTCAATACGCCGATCTTCCAGGGAGACGGAACGAAGAGGGAGCTCCTTGAACAGGTAGGCCTCGAAAACATCGACGTCGTGATCGCGGCATACGAGGATGACGGCCGAAACGTGATCGCCGCTCTCCAGGCGAGGAAGCTGGGGCTGGAACAGGTGATCGCCATCGTCCAGGACCCTGAGTACGCGCAGCTCCTCGAGCAGAGCGACGTCAAGGCGATCAGCGCGCCCTGGGCCACGGCGGCCATGGTCGAGAGTCTCCTCGACAGGCCCGGCCTGGCACAGCTCTTCGAGTTCGGTATCGGAGCCGCGAGCGTTCTCGATGTCATGGTGCGCGAGAAGTCCCACGTAAGTGGACGCCCCATCCGTGATCTCGAAATACCGAAGGAGTGCGTGATCGCGGCGATCATCCGAGACAACCAGTTCGTGGTCCCGCGCGGCGGCACGATGATCGAAGTGGACGATCAGGTCTATTTCATCGGTCCGGCCGCGGCGATTCGGAAGGCGTGCGACATGTTTATGCGTGAGAATTAGGCGCGAAGAGGGCGCCTTGCACCGAGAATCGCCAAAGAGACAGAACGGGAGTCACGCGCCCGCATTCAGATGAGGGACTGAAAGCATGAAACGAAAATATGTTTCAATTGGTTCTGCTCTACTGGTCGCTGTCTGTTCGCTCACGTTTCCCGCACAGGCAGCAGAGACCATCACGTGGAAGGCTCAGGCACTTTGGAGCGCGTCCGAGCTGCCCTACGAAACCTTCGTCGAATTCTGCGAGGGCGTCGAGGAGCTGACGAACGGTCGGCTCAAGATCACGCCCTATCCGGCCGGGGCGATCGTGCCGACGTTCGAGTGCCTGGATGCGGTGAGGCACAATATCCTGCAGGCCATGCACCAGTGGCCTGGTTACTGGACCGGTAAGAACCCGGCCTTCGCCCCGATCAGTGACCTGGTCGCCGCCTGGCGTCATCCCTGGGAAGTGGACGCCTTCTATCACTACCGCGGCGGGCTCGATCTGCTCAACGAGATATACAAGCCGTTCGGTGTCCATTGTGTCGGTGTGACTTACTGGGGGATGGAGTCCATGCCTTCCAAGAAGCCCGTAGGGAGGATCGAGGACTTCAAGGGACTGAAGTTTCGCGCACCCCACGGCATGGCGGCAAAGCTGCTGTCCAAACTCGGCGCTTCCGTCGTGATCCTTCCGGGAAGCGAGGTCTATTCCGCGCTCGATAAGGGAGTAATCGACGGCGCAGACTGGGGAACGCCTTCCATGAATCAGCGAATGGGTTTTGATCAGGTGGCCGGATACTTCAATCTTCCGGGTTTTCACGCGATGCCTGCCGGCGATTTCACGGTGAACCAGAAGGAGTGGGACAGGCTGCCGGACGACATCAAGAAGATCCTGCAGACCGCTGTCCGGGAGTGGGCGTGGGAGACGACGGAAAGGGTTGCGATCGACGACCTGAGGGCGATCGACGAAATGAAGGCAAGAGGCGTAACGCCGGTGATCTGGAGCGAGCAGGAGCTGTCCCGTGCTCGAGCCGTCGCGCGAGAGGTGTGGGATGAATGGGCCGAGAAGAGCCCTATGTGCAAGAAGGTCATCGACGCCCAGAAGGCCTGGCTCGAGGAACTGGGAAGGTTGAACGTGGATGAAGGGGGGAACGGCGATTGATCGATCGTCTCGTCACCTGGATCGGAAAACTGTTCAGCGTCGTGACGCTGCTCGTCGTCTTCGTGGTGGTCACCGAGATCGTCATGCGGTATCTCTTTCACGCGCCGACGTTGTGGGCCAGCGAATCGATGGTGTTTGGCTGCGCCCTCGTCTATGTCATGGGGGCCGCGTGGACCGCCCACGAGGGAAGACACGTGAAGATCGAACTGCTCTACGGCCGCCTCTCGGCTAGAGGCCGGGCGATCGCCGATGCCTGCACCTTTCTGTTCTTCGCCCTCTATCTGGGCATGCTGTTGTGGGCCTCCATTTATTACGCGTTGGATTCGCTTGCGCTGGGGGAGACATCCGGCTCGCCGTGGGACCCGCCGGTCTATCCCTTCAAGATCGCTCTGGCCGTGGGCATCCTTCTCCTGCTTCTCCAGGGCGTCGGGAAGCTTGTAAAAGATCTCCGTTTTGCGATCTGGGGCGAACGTCATTGAGCATCGAACTGATCACGCTGCTGATCATCGCCACATTCATCATCCTGTTGTTGTCCGGCTTGCCGCTGGCGTGGGTGATGGGCGCCACCTCTGTGATTTTCGCCCTGATCCTGTTCGGTCCGTCCGTGATGCCGATGCTGGTCGCCCGCGTCTACGACATGATGCTGAACTACACCCTCGTGGCGGTCCCTCTGTTCGTACTCATGGCTTCCATCCTCCAGCGGTCCGGGGCGGCGGAGTGGCTCTTCCGCGCAGTCCACGTCTGGTCGGGGGGTCTGAGGGGCGGCCTCGCGGTCGGGACGGTCATCGCCTGCACGGCTATGGCCGCGATGGTGGGAATCATCGGTGCCGAAATCGTGACGTTCGGTCTCGTCGCGCTGCCGGCCATGCTCGCGAGAAACTACGACAAGCGCATCGCCATCGGAAGCATCTGTGCCGGAGGCGGCATGGCCTCGCTGATCCCGCCCAGCATCGTGTTCATCGTCTACGCCATGGTATCGGGGGCCTCGGTGGGAGCGCTGTTCATCGCAGGGATCGTGCCCGGTTTATTGCTGGCCGCCCTCTTTGTCGCCTACATCGTTATCAGGTCGCACCTGAACCCGGAGTTGGCGCCCGCTGCTCCGCCGGAGGAAAGAGGGATTGCACTGAGCGAGAAACTGCGTCTGCTGCGGGGTCTGGTCCTGCCGTTCTTCCTCGCGGTAGCGGTCCTGGGTTCCATCTACGCCGGCGTGGCGACACCGACGGAAGCGGCCGGAATCGGGTGCGTAGGGGCCCTGATCGTGTCCGCGTTCCACCGGAGCCTTTCGATCCAGAACGTGAAACAGTCTCTCTTCGACACGCTCAAGGTGACCTGCATGCTGGTGTGGCTGTTCTTCGGGGCCCAGACGCTCATCGGGGTCTACACGCTTGCCGGCGGCGCCCAGTTCGTCCAGAACACCGTAACCGGCCTTCCCTTTGGGCGCTGGGGCATCCTCGTGGTGATGCAGCTGATTCTGATCTTTCTGGGCATGTTCCTGGACTGGATCGGTATCGTGCTGCTGACCATGCCGCTGTTTATTCCCATCATCAAAGCGCACGGTTTCGACATCGTGTGGTTCGGTGTCGTATTCTGCATGAACATGCAGATCTCGTACCTGTCGCCGCCCTTCGGGCCGGCCTGTTTCTACATGAAGAGTGTGAGTCCCCCGGAGATTACGCTGGGTGACATCTACAAGTCCGTCTGGCCGTTCCTGCTGCTCATCGTGGCCGCGCTTATTCTGACGATGGTGTTTCCGCAGCTGTCGCTGTGGCTGCCGTCACAGATGCTGATGAGATGAGGAGCCGGTCAAGTTGATCAGACTTGCATTGGGAGGCTTGAGAATGGAGGACCATCCGTGTGGACTGAAAAACAGTTAGCGACCTATAAAGAGCAGGGATTTCTGTTTCAGCCAGGGCTCCTGTCCCGGCAGCAGATCGATGACCTGCAGGCCTCCGCCGCCGATCTGATGGGCGAGAAGGACAACCCGGAGGAGGTGCACATCGTGAGGGAAAAGAGCGGCCCGGTGCGCACGGTATTCTGTATGCATCGTCGCGTCGAGCCCTGGCGAAGCATCTGCAGGTCGGAGGCGGTCGGAGGGCCGGTGAAACAGATCTTCGGCCAGGATGCCTACATCTTTCACAGTAAGCTGAACTTCAAGGCCCCTTTCGAGGGTACGGTCTGGATGTGGCATCAGGATTACGGCTACTGGCAATACGACGGCGTCGATGACCGCCTGGTGTCGGTCCTGGTGATGTTTGGTGACAACACGATTCACAACGGCTGCCTTCTCCTCGTCAAAGGATCGCACAAGTGGGGTATACTGGACCACTACAGCGACGAGGTGACGACAAGCTACAAGCAGTGGTGCATCACGCCTGAGGCCCTGCGAGAGCACGTTGCCGAAGAAAGCGACATCTATCCGGTCGTCGGCAAGGCGGGTGACGTCTGTTTCTTCGATTGCAACATTCTGCACGGCTCCAACCACAACTTCTCACCGGAGCCACGCCAAACGGTGATTTTCGCCTACAGCGCGGTCGAAAACATCCCCAAAGGCGTAAAGGATCCCCGTCCTGACTACGTGGTTTCGCGTGAGTTCGAGCCAGTTACTGCCGATCTGCAGGTTCCCGACGCGAATTCTGCCTAGTTTGTCCAAGGATCACCAACCTAACAGGCCCATGATTTATCCTGATACCCTCCGCAAAGACGAAGGAGAGGACCTGCACGGAATCTACGTGCCGGACCCTTACCGGTGGCTCGAAGACCTGGATTCAGAAGAGACGCGAAACTGGATCGAGCAACAGAATCGGGTGACCTTCGAGCTGTTGAATCAAATCCCTGCACGCAAGAAGATCCAGGAGCGGATCACCGCCCTTTGGGACTACGAGAAGTATGGCATTCCGTCTAAACGGGGAAGCCGCTACTTTCTCACCCGCAAGGACGGGCTCCAAAACCAGTTCGTGCTCTACTGGATGCCGTCACTGGATGCCGAGCCCAAGCTGTTGCTGGATCCAAACGTGCTATCAGAAGATGGTACTGTGGCCCTTTCAGGACACTCGTCCAGCGAGGATGGACGCTACCTTGCTTACGGGCTGTCGGACTCGGGATCGGACTGGCAGGAATGGCGAGTTAGAGAAGTGGACAGCGGTGAAGACCTGGACGATCACTTGCAATGGGTCAAGTTTTCGGGGGTATCCTGGACGCCAGACGGGCAGGGCTTCTATTACAGCCGATTCGATGCTCCAGAGGAAGGTCAGGAGTTCAAAGGGGCCAACTACTATCACAAGCTCTACTACCATCGGCTCCGCACTGCCCAGGAGAGCGATGTCCTCGTCTACGAACGCCCGGATCAAAAGGAATGGGGCTTCGCAGGAAACGTTACAGAGGACGGAACTTACCTGATCATTCACGTGATGACCGGTACCCACCGGGAAAACGGCGTGTTCTACCAAAACCTCCAGGATGGCGATGGGGTCGTAGAACTGCTCAGGGACTTTGATGCGGAATACCGGTTCCTGGGGAACGACGGTCCGCAATTCTATTTTATGACGGATCTCAAGGCGCCAAAATACAGGGTGATCTCCATCGATACGACCCAACCGGACCAGTCTAACTGGAAGGAGAGAATCCCCGAAGCAGGCGATGCCTTGGAGCACGTGACTTTGGTCCATGATCTGTTTGTCGCCAACTACTTGCAAGATGCTCGCAGTAGGATACGGATCCTGGACAAGGCTGGGGCCCTGGTACGAGACGTAGAGGTTCCAGGGATCGGCTCGGTCTTCGGGTTCGACGGGAAGCAAAAGGAACGGGAGACGTTTTATGCGTTTACCGGTTTTACCTCAGCCGGAACAATTTTTCACTACGATCTGGAAACCGGGCTGAGCAAGGTATTCAGGAAACCGGATGTTGATTTCGACCCCGAAGCCTACACGACCGAGCAAGTCTTCTATCCCAGCAAGGACGGGACGCGAATCCCCATGTTTATCAGCTACAAAAAAGGACTAGAGCGAAACGGCGATACACCAACCTACCTTTACGGATACGGGGGTTTCAACATCCCCATGACCCCTGCGTTCTCCATCAGCAACCTGGTATGGATGGAGATGGGCGGGATTTACGCTCAGGCTAGTCTGCGCGGCGGAGGCGAGTACGGCAAGGACTGGCACGACGGCGGTCGCCTGCTCAACAAACAGAACTGCTTCGACGACTTTATCTCTGCCGCGGAGTGGCTGATCGAAAACAGCTACACACAAACTTCCAGGCTGGCGATCGGCGGCGGCAGTAACGGAGGACTGCTGGTGGGCGCGGCACTGACCCAGAGGCCGGAGCTATTCGGGGCCTGCCTGCCTGCGGTCGGGGTGATGGATATGCTACGCTTTCACAAATTCACAATCGGCTGGGCCTGGACGTCCGACTATGGCTCGCCGGATGAGCCCGAAGACTTCAAGACCCTGATGGCCTATTCACCCTATCACAATCTAGAGCCCGGCACGGCCTACCCACCCACGCTGATTACGACGGGCGATCACGACGATCGGGTGTTTCCTGCCCACTCCTTCAAATTTGCAGCAGCCCTCCAACACGCCCAGGGCGGAGAGCCCCCATCCCTCATCCGCATCGAGACCAAGGCTGGCCACGGGGCAGGTAAACCCACCGATAAGATTATCGAGGAGATGGCAGACCGGTGGGCGTTTCTTGTGCGTACGTTCGAGATGAACTAACCCTAAGACATCCTATCCTAGCACGCCCCGCTCAGAGCGTGCACTCGTTCGGATCAGGGCAAAAATAGTCTTGAAGAGGATAGAAGGAGGAAGCGATGAAGACCCTGTACCTTAGTTATGGCGATCGTTGGCGCGGTCGTACCCTACGTCTTCTTCATCCAGCATTTCTCGATCGAAGGTGTGAACCTCCTTGGCTTCATCTCTGCCCTGTTCGCGAATTCGGCCGCTAGCGGTTTCACCTCGGACTTGCTCATTACCTCGCTGATATTCTGGATATGGATGTTTCAGCAGAAGAGTCGTGGAAGGGGGCGGAGTCCGATCCTCTTCATCCTGCTCAACCTGATCATCGGACTTTCCTGTGCCCTTCCGGCGTACCTGTATGTAAGAGAGCGTCGAACCGAAAGTTAGAGGCAGGGATGGAGAGCCACCGTGCAGAACGTCGACTACTCGAAGATCGCCGAAAGATACGACAAGAACAGAAGGACCCTGGCATACCCGGATATTGCTTTAGAGTCGCTTCTGAAACAGGAAGTAAAAAAGCCCTTCGCCGTACTCGACGTAGGATGCGGGACGGGGAATTATCTGGAAATGCAGGTCGGGTATTTCACGGACCACAACATTCAATGGTTTGGTCTTGAACCTTCTTTGGATATGCTATCCATTGCACGCCAAAAGGTTGCAGGAGAGGCCAACTTCGTCAGGGCGTTCGCGGAAGCGCAGCCATTCGAACCCGACTCCTTCGACTTCGTTACGACAGAGTTTACTTTTCATCATTTCAGCGACAAACAGAAATCTCTTGATGAGATGACAAGAATCCTGTCGAGGGGTGGGATACTGAGGATTACCAATATTCTACCCCAGAAGATGCAGAACTGGATCTACTACGAGTATTTTCCCGGAACCTACGAACAGGATCTGAGGCGATTCTGGTCACTGGAGAGACTGCAAGACGAGTTGGAGAGTCGTGGGCTGGAGTTTTCGGCGGATGTTCGGATCGACAAGTCCGAATGGAAACTGTCAGAGGCCCTGGCTCATTTCAGGAACCGGGACGCATCTCAACTCTGGACGATTTCAGAGGAGGAGGTTCTGGAGGGGCTGGCTCTGGTGGAAGACGAGCTGAAGCAGAGCCCCGAGAGGACAGTGATACACGAGATCGCCATCTTAGCCTGCATTGCTATGAAGAATTGACAGAGCAGAACCGACTTGCCGTGCCAAGGCGGACGCTTACCATATAACTTGCACGTCGTAGCGCTTGAATGCCTCATCACCGGTAATGATGGGAAGGTTTTCACAGAGGCTTTGGGAGATCAGGAGCCTGTCGAAAGGATCGCTGTGTTCCCGAGGGAGGTCATGAACGCTCAGTGCATGATGCATGCTGATGGGGAGGACGTCGAAGTCGTTCTGGTGGAGGTGCTCGGCGACGAAATCGAGGGGAGAGGACGGCAGATCAAGCCGACCCAGCGTCGCCTTAATGGCGATTTCCCATCCGCACACGGCGCTGACGAACAGTTCGCTATCGGGGTTCCGAATGGTTTCCGCCGCGCGCTTGGACATACGCGGCTCGCCGGAGATCCACCAGAGAAAAACGTGAGTATCGAGCAGGAAGGTCATTTGGTCGTCGAGCCCTCAAATGACGCCTGGATATCTTCGGGAAGCGGAGCGTCGAAGTCTTCGGCGATCCGGAAAACGCCCGCCGCGCTTCCCGGGTTCCGCGGCTTGCGTGCCCGGTCTTTAACGGGGACCAGTCGGGCTACAGGTTCGCCGGCTCGAGCGATGACGACTTCCTCACCGGTCATCACCCGCTTGATAAGCTTCGAGAAGTTCGTCTTGGCTTCGTGGATGTTTGTCTGGATCACAATGGCCTCCTCCGTTTCGAGTTTTCAGAAAGTAAATATAGACTAAGTCGAGGACTTAGTCAAGTCTATTCCGATTCCAGGAAGTTAAAAGTCATTGAATATATTTATTTCGTTTGAAGGATCAGCGGGCACAAACTCACGAAAGAGATCGCTTGAACCCCTCAGGGCCGCGGTGTGCGACTCCCTTGCAACCTCGTTCTTTCACCTCCCACGCGGTTAGGCCCTCTGGGCCGGTCCCATAGTGGGCGTCAGGCGGGGCAGGAGTCCCGCCCTGATTGCCGCCACCGTCCTTTCCACTGAAGGTGAGGTGCCGCGCCCCTACGGCGAAATCTTGGAGTGTAGGGGCACAGCCGCGCTGTGCCCAAGGGTAGCGGTTGCGGTAGGCCTTTTCTTGGGCGAGCAAGAAAAGCATGCCCTGAGCTTGCCTGCACTGAGCGACCGCAGGGAGTCGAATGTGTCGAAGGGTAGACCACCGGAGGCATGGTTAAGGCCGTCGATCGTCGTTCGCAAACCCACCCCGCCCCCTGCTTTAATCGTGTAGGGGCAAGCCCTTCGGGGCACCCCTCCCAAGAGGGGAATTTGGTGACCCTGTTTGGTTATGCGACGTGAATGTGAGGTCCCCTCCTTGGAGGGGATTCAGGGGTGGGTCCGATGAGGAGAAAGATCCCCTGACCCCGCTTAGGGTCGGCGTAGATTTAGCTGGGAATGATGGGTATAGAAAGTTACATTGTGGGGTGAGTGAGCAATCCAGCGCTGTAACTCACCATTGATTGACCGAAATCTCAAGACACAATCCCCACATCCCCAAAAGCCCAGGAGGACACCGTGTCACTCAGAATCAACGACGAAGCCCCGAATTTCACCGCCGAGACGACGGAAGGCGCGATCAACTTTCACGAGTGGATCGGCGACGGCTGGGCGGTCCTGTTTTCGCATCCGAAAGATTTCACACCGGTGTGCACGACCGAACTTGGCGCCGTGGCCGGTCTCCAGCCCGATTTCAAGAAACGCAACTGCAAGGTCCTGGGGATCAGCGTCGACGGCGTCAGCGACCACAAGAAGTGGTCGAAGGACATCGAGGCCTCGCAGGGCCACCCGCTCAACTATCCGTTGGTCGGCGATCCCGAGCTGAAGGTCGTCAAGGCCTACGACATGCTGCCGGCCGATGCGGGCGATACGTCCGAAGGCAGGACCCCGGTTGACAACGCGACCGCAAGGTCAGTGTTCATCATCGGGCCTGACAAGAAAATCAAGGCCACGCTCACCTATCCGATGAGCACCGGCCGTAACTTCGACGAAATCCTGCGCCTGGTCGATTCCTGCCAGCTCACCGCGACGAAGCAGGTGGCTACCCCCGTTAACTGGAAGCAGGGCGACGACGTGATCATCCTTCCGTCGGTGTCGAACGAGGAGGCCGAAAAGAAATATCCAGACGGCTGGAAGTCACCGCTGCCGTATATTCGAATCGTGCCCCAGCCGAAATAGCCAGGTTGCGGCACCGGGAGACGCAGCGCACGGCAGTAGAATTGTGACAGCGCACAGCAACTTGCATTCGAGGTGGCTGTGCGAACAAGAAAAGGGATCGTGACGAATCACGATCCCTTTGATATTCTGGCGCCGGCGCGCTTAAACCCTGCCGGGTCAGGCCCTTCGATACGGCCGTTTCGCGGGCCACTCAGGACAAGGTCCTGTATGGTTCCCCAGAAAGAGAGCGCCCTTTTGATCATAACCGTTTACGAGAATAATGTCGAAAAAGCACTTAAGGCTTTTAAGCGCAAAGCCCAGAAGGAAGGCCTTTTGAAGGATATAAGAGCAAAAAGATACTACGAAAAGCCTTCAGTGAAAAAGAAACGAAAACGAAAAGATGCAGCAAGGAAACGGGCAAAGGCTCTGAAATTTAAGCGTGACACCTTTTAATAGTGGTCCCACGGCACAGAACACGGCGCTGCAGTGGACGCCGACAAGCGGCGCCGCTGAGCTTGAACGTTGGACCACCAGATGCTTATGCAGGATGCGCTGAATGCTGAGTCTGCAACTGCGCGAGAAGCTACTAAGCCTCTCAACTCCGCTGCTGGTTGACGCGAGAGTCCGACTGGGATTGTCTGAAAGTCATCTTGATCCGGGTATCAGGCCGGCGGTGCCGTTCACGCGGATGGCGGGCACGGCCGTCACCGTCCGCCTCGAAATGGCGACAGACGAATTTCCGGCCGATTTGGCGTTGCTCGCAGACACGTACGAGTCCCAGTCTCTAGAATCTTACTCGATCATGGTCATCCAGGTGCCCGAGGAGTTACGCGGATATGGGATTGTGGGCGAGGGCGGCGCTACTCTTGCTCGCGCCCATGGTTTCGTCGGGGCCCTGATCGAGGGGGCGGCCAGAGACAGCCATGACCTTCGCGACATGAAGTTCCCGGTGTTTTCCCGAATGATTGCGCCAGGATACATCCACGGCAAAGCCTTGGCCGTTGCGGCCAACGAACCCGTGGTCATCGGCGCCCGAACGATCTACGCCGGTGACGTTGTCGTCGGGGACAATGACGGCGTGATCGTCGTTCGTCCGGAGGAGCTTAGCGACGTCGTCGCCAAGGCCCAGGCGATCAGAGAATGGGAACACGGCGTAAACGCAGCATTCGCCGCGGGGCAGAGCGCTAAGGAGGCCTTGGCAGTGGGCGGGGAGATGCCATAGGACCGGCAGCATAGCGGAGGCTATCGATCACAGCGGGTTGGTTGCGGTCAAATCGTCATACCAATCGTTTCCATCCCGAAACTCAACGCTTCCGACAGCCCCTCAAGTTCGGCAGAACGTCAAGCTTATGCGGCTCCACATCCCATCAAGGGCCGCGACTTGGCCGTGCAAGTAAGAAAAGGGACCGTGATCAAATCACGGTCCCTTTTGTATTCCGGCTCCCCAGGTGTTACTCTCACTGAACCCTTGGTTGTTCGAGATAAGTGTCCTGTTTATCAGACCGCTAGGAATCGGCGAGCTGTCATCATGATGGGGCATCCGGCGGAAGAACGGCCTCGGTTCTTCACGAATCCACTTCGAGAAGCTATCCGCTGCAAGTCTATTCTTGATCAGGGAGAGGTCACGAGCCGAGCTGCCCTGGCTCGTCAGGAAGGTGTGTCTAGGGCACGGATCACCCAGGTTTTGGATCTCCTCAAACTGGATCAGGATATCCAGGATTTTCTGTTAGGCCTGGATGCAGAGGAAACTCCGGGAGCTGGTGAAACTGCCTGCTGAGGAGCAGAGAGCGATGTTCTGGAGGTTGGTCTAAGGTGGCCTCAAGTTGTGCGGATGCCGCCTGTTACCCAAGCTTGGGCGTTGGTCTTTGATCAACTCGAGTTCATCATCGACGGGCCGGGCTGGCAAAATCCCTGTCGCGGTCTGCGGTCCGTCGGGCTTTTCACGGTGGTCGTTTCGAGCTTCTTGCAGGAGCGGGATATGGAACTCACACCTGAACAACGCGCAGTAATGAACGTTTTCAAAGAGCACAAAATCACCAAGGGGGACTACCTTGCCATTTCGATCCTGAATGAGGAACGGGCTAAATTGTCCAAGAATGTACGAGACCACTGGGAGGCGATCATCAAAAGTCTGATGGAGTCAGGATATATCACCCGTCGTGATCCATTGGGGTATGGTCTGACAGAAATGGGTTATAAACAAATTCAAGAGATGCAATAATCAACGGCTTAGAAAGGGACAGACTCCTTGTTTTAGAAAAGGGTGAGAGAATGTCCGACGACATCAGGAAAGACCTGCGGAGGATGTTCAGGAAGATCGGCAGACTAACTCAGAAATGGGATAGAAGGCTTCAAGCATGTAACCGATGAGTTCCTTAGTTCTTCTTCGCCCGATCGTCAACCTTGCGGCCATCACCTCTTTTCAATGCTGCACAAAACCAATAGCCGCACGTCCCGACAAGAACGCCGGGTCAAGGTGCGGAATTGTGAAAACTGATTCGTCGTAAGGACCCCAAGTTTGTAGGGGGGGCGGCGGCTTTCGCGGGCAGAAGGGTGGATCGGTACTTCGAGCGCATTGTGAAACGCCGGGGCCAAAGGCCAAATTCTTACGCCGTGCACCTGTCTGGCGTGGCCAATTCAGTCCTGTGAAAAGGGGTCCCATTTCTTCTTGACAAGGGTCGGCTGATTTTTTATATAGTGGATGGCTTAAATAATGTAATGGATACCTACAGCCCGAAAGAGGAGGCTTCTGTTTTTACCTGCGGAGGCCTATCGATTGCGGCTTAATTTGTGGGCGGCTTCCATATTTTCCCCTGGAGTTCGTCCGAAAGTGTTCGGAGGCAGAGATGGCAAATTTTCTTTGAATGATCGGGACTGATGGGGACCCCCCCAGCGACGAGACATTCCGCTTAGAAAGGAGACCGCTGCACTGCCAAAGACGAAATCTTTGGCATGTGGGGGTTTTTTTTTTACAAACTTCCTCATCCTAAAGCGCGGAAAACATAAAAGGCCGTTAGATGTTTACCTTGACGGGCGTTGGCTAACGACCTGGAGGGGACCGTGTATGAACTACGGGGCTCTTTCACACTCCCTCAGTAGAGTATTGGAATTTCTTACGCAAGAGCGTGAAGCTCGCATATCCTCGAGAAATTTGCATTTGCGCAAAATTGTAACACCAGCGGGAGGGAGGAATAGATCGATCCCTTGAAATGCCTCATCATCGCAGCTGGAAAGGGAACCAGACTATCCTGCAAAGGCCTTCCAAAGCCCCTCGTCCCTCTTCTTGGAATGCCACTCATCGAGCGGACAATCCGTACGGCGACAAAAAGCGGCCTGAGAGATTTTTGTGTCGTTACAGGCTATAAGGGAAGGGAAGTCAGGCGCTTCCTGGATTCGCTCAGCCAAACCATGAACGTTCGCATTACCTCAATTACGAATGAAGATTGGGAGGCAGGAAACGGCCTTTCCGTCCTTAAGGCAGCCCATCTGCTGAACGAGAACTTCATCCTGCTTATGGCCGACCACGTTTTTGACGAGGACATCCTCAGCAGATTGCAGGATGAGCGCATAGATGAAGGGGAGGTCTGTCTGGCCGTTGATCGAGACCTTTCGCCTAATGGCAGGGTTGATCTGGAGGATGTGACGAAGGTCCTCACCCACGGTGACAAGATCGTGGATATAGGCAAGCAGATTACTCCGTATAACGCCTATGACACAGGTATCTTTCTTTGTTCGCCGGCCATTTTCAAAGCCATCAGGACCTCCATCGACCTCCGCGGTGACAGCACCCTCACCGCGGCAATACGGGTTTTGTCGGACCAGAGCGCCGTCCGCCCCTTCAACATAACGGGGCGCTTCTGGGTGGATATAGACGATGAAGACGGCCTCGTGCGAGCTGAGAAAATTCTCTTGTCCGGCCTTTCGACAAAATCCGCAGACGGCTGGGTCTCCCGCCATATCAACCGGAAAATTTCAAGCCGGATCTTCACCCCTCTCTGCCTGAAGGTATACCCACAGATCACGCCCAACCAGGTCTCTGTGGTCGGCTTTCTGGTGGCGCTGGTGAGCAGCCTGTGCTTCTTCCTGGGCCAGGCAGTGGCCGGCGCGGTGCTGCTGCAACTGGCAAGTATCTTAGACGGGAGTGACGGAGAGGTCGCCCGTCTCAAACACCTCCAGTCCCAGATGGGGGATTACTTAGATGCGGTCATGGACCGCTATGCGGACTCCTTGATGTTCGCCGGACTGGCCTACTACGCCCTGGACCGGCTGGCAGGTCAGAAGATCGCCGGCATTACCTGGAGTCCTTTTCTGATCTTCACCATCTCCATCCTGGCCATTGTGGGCCACCTCATGGTCAGTTATACCTCCGCAAAATCGGTGGTCAACCTTAACTACCGCTACAAAGGCAAGTGGATAGCCGCCGGCAGAGGACGGGATCTCCGGCTTTTTGTGTTCTTCCTGTGCGGGACTATGGCCTACTTCCACCCGGCCTTTGCCTTGCTGGGGCTGGTCCTCACGGCTGTCCACACCAACCTCATTGTGGTGTGGCGAATGCTGCATTCCTGGAAGGTTGCGCAAACGCCGGGCCGCTCCCTCAAAGCAGGCAGCCAAACGCCCGGCCGTCTGGTTATCCGCGACCTCAAAGCAGTTGTCTTCGACTTCGACGGCACCGTCGCTGACACCATGCCTTTCCTCACCGACTTAGCCGTCGGTCTCATCACCCGGAACTACCATCTCGCAGCGGACGAGGCGCGCAGGCGCTACTTAGAGACCGCCGGTTTGGACTTTGCAAGCCAGTTGGAGGAGATCTTCCCGAACCACTTGGAAAACGCAGAGGTAGCTGCGCATTTTGAATCGCGCAAAGTTGAGGATATCTTCAATCACCCCCTCTTTTCCTACGCCATTCCGGCGCTAGAGTTTTTCAGGCACCAGAATCTGCTGACCTTTATCTGCAGCAGCACCGACCAGGAGATGCTCGACAGATATACCCGTCTGACCCGGATCGAAGGTTTGGTAGACCGCGTATCCGGCTACCAGACGGGACGTGCGAAGGCGGCGCAGCTCACCTTCATCCTCCAGGGGTACAGGCTGCGCCCCGACGAAGTGCTCTTTGTAGGCGACAGTTTGAGGGATTATTATCTGGCGCGGGATAAGGACCTGAAGTTCGTCGGGATTTCGAGGGACCAGATCTCCCGGAGAAGCTTCCGCCAGCATGGCGTTCCCGCCGTCAATTCCCTGGAAGGGCTCGTCGGCCTGTTCGAGACCTCCTGAGGTAGAGATTCAGCCTGCCCGATATCCCAAACCCCCATCTGAAAATGGGACACGCTCAAATCAGACCCGATTCGATAGGTTCGCCAAGAGATCCAGAAATTCAAGGCCGAAAGCGGCCTGGACTGTGATATACCTGTGCCGGAAGGGAGTGTGATGATGCCTATTCGCTGGGGGGGATACTCGGCACCGGAAAGATCGCCCATAAATTCGCCGAAGGACTCTCTGGAGGGCAACGGCTTCCATTACGAACCCGCCGAGGTCATGCGCTGCCTGCGGGAAGCCAGGCTGGAGAGCGAGATTATGCCCTTAGACGAGACCTTGGGGGTTATGGCAATCCTGGACCGGATCCGCTCGCAGTGGGGGCTGAAGTATCCGATGGAACAGGAGGGGTGATGGTCAATGCAGCCGTGGTCGGATATGGCTATTCTGGAAGGCACTTCCACGCCTACCTCATCGGCCTGGCGGATGGGCTGAACCTCTATGCGGTCGCCTCCCGAAACGCCAAACGACGCGAATCAGCTGCCCAGGATCACCCCGGCGTTAAGCTCTACGAAACGATTGATCGGGTGATCGCCGACAATGGCGTAGACCTCGTCGTGCTGGCGACGCCCCACGACACGCACGCCGAACTGGCGATTCAGGCGATGGACGCGGGCAAGCACGTGGTGACGGATAAGATCATGTGTATGAACGCCCAGGAGGCGGATGCCATGATCGAAGTGAGCCGGCGAAACGACGTCCTTTTAAGTGTCTTTCACAACCGCCGGTGGGACTGGGACTTTCTTACCGTTAAGAAGATGATCGAAGGCGGAATGCTCGGCATCCCCTACCTGTTTCAGGTTGCCGTTATGAGATACGAAGCGCCCCGGGGATGGCGGAGTGTGAATAAACGGAGTGGAGGCATCCTCTACGACTGGCCCGCACACCTTGTAGACCAGGCGCTACAGCTTGTCCACAGTCCGGTAAAGGCCGTATTCTGTGACATTTACGACGGCGGATATTGGGACACGGACATCGGCAACTACGCCGCTCTCCTGATCAAGTTCGAAGATGGGGTGCGCTATCAAATCGAGGTCGGCAACTTGGCAAAGGCCGACAAACCCCGCTGGTATGTCTTAGGCGACCTTGGAGGGCTGGTGAAATACGGGCTGGATCCGCAGGAGCAGCCGATGGTGGGAGGCGATATCGACGCCGCCGAGGAAGATCCTGAAAACTATGCAAAGGTCTGTACCGAAGTGGACGGTGAGAGACGGGAACTCGTCATAGAAAGTGTCAAAGGCTCCTGGAAGTCGTACTATCAAAATATCTCCGATGTCCTGAATAAGGGGGCAGAACTGATGGTGAAGCCCGAAGAGGTCAGACGGGCGATATCGATCTACGACGCGGCGATGCGTTCTGCAACGACCGGTGATACCGTGCGATTTTAATCGGGTCGGGGGGGACTTGAGGTATCCGACGGGATAGGGCCATCCAAAGGGGACTTCATATAATCGTAAATTCTGAGAGGTCACGAGCCGAGCCGCACTGGCTCGTCAGGAAGGTGTATCAAGGGCACGTATCACCCAGATTCTGGATCTCCTGAAATTGGATCAGGATATCCAGAATTTTCTGTTAGGCCTGAATGCAGGGGATCCGAGGCTCAGAAACATGTCTGAGCGCAAACTCAGGGAGCTGGTGAAACTCCCTGCTGAGGAGCAAAGGGCGATGTTCTGGAGTTTAATCTAGGCAAGTTCGGGGAATCCCGACGGCTGGTCAAACGAAGATGTGCAGGTGCTTCACTTTGGGAGAACTTCCTTGGGGGCAGGGGGTCGTGGGTTCAAATCCCGCCGCACCGACCAACAAATAAACAAGGTTGTGAGTCCTTGTGCTTTTGGGCCAATTTACATCAGGGAAACCATTATGGAACCTCTTCTCACACGCCCGAGGATCCAAAGAGACGCGTTGCGGCGACCCGCCTGCCCGGACCGCTGCTACTTCCCTTGCTCTTCCTCACGGAGCCGGTCCATCTGGCTTTCGAGGCCGATGGCACGATCAACGGGAATCACGAAGGCGATGCCGGTGCCCGGTTTCTCGAACTCGCCGGCGCGGTTTATGGCCTTCAAAACGGGATCGACGAAAACTTCCGTCAGCAGGAACAAGAGCAAGTCCGATTGGGCTTCGAGCGCCAAGTCAAAGAACGTCTTGGCTTCGTGCACTCCGACACCGCGCGCGGGGACGATTGTCGCGCCGGTCGCGCCGGCGGCCTTGGCCGCATCGACGACGTTGTCGGTGTGATCGGGTTTCACGGTGGAGACGATGAGGTAGAACTTCATTGTGGATCTCCTCCTTCCTGATTCACATACCGCTCTTCCGGGACCGGGAACGTCGTCTCCGGGCCATCAGCGCAATCAGTTGCCCGTAGCCCAGGACCGCCATGATCGGAAACAGCGAGGCGAAGGCGATGAGCCCGAACCCGTCGACTGCCGGGTTCCTGCCGGGAATCGTGGTTGCCAGCCCCAGGCCCAGGGCGGTTACCAGCGGCACGGTTACGGTCGACGTGGTGACCCCGCCGGAATCGTAAGCCAGCGGGACGAGGTTTTTCGGCGCAAAGGCGGTCTGCACGATGATGATGAGGTAACCGGCGGCCATGAGCCAGTGCAGCGGCAGACCGGACACAATGCGCACGACGCCGAGCGCTACTCCCACGCCGACGCCGATTCCAACGGCGACCCGCAGCCGCCACTGTCGGACGCCGCCGGCAGAAACCGTCTCGGCCTTCATCGCCACGGCGATAAGCGCCGGTTCGGCGATCGTGGTGGCGAAGCCAAGGAGGGCGGCGAACAAGTAGATCCAGAGATAGGCGCTCCACGAAGGCTCGTCCGGAACCACCTCCGTGCCGAAGACGAACGCCGGGGCGGTCAATTGTTGAGCCATCGCGCGCCCAAGAGGGAAGAGCGCACCCTCCAATCCAATCAGGAAGAGGGCGAGGCCCACGAGGACACATAACCCACCGGCGAACAGGCGTCGTAGATGCGGAATCGGCCGCCGGAGCACGAAGAGCTGGAACACCACCAGGACAGCGACGACCGGAAGTACGTCGCGAGCAGTTGTGAGCAGCGCATGTCCCACGTCCGTGAACAACTGCATCGTCACCCTCCTACTGACAGTCCGAATACGACCATCCCGTAACCGAGCACGAAGAGAATGGGCAAAAGCGAAGCGAAGGCGATGAGGCCGAACCCGTCGATCAACGGGGTGCGGCCGCGGATGGCCGAGGCTAGCCCGACGCCAAGCGCCGTCACCAAGGGAACGGTCACCGTCGACGTGGTCACACCGCCCGAGTCGTAAGCGATACCAACGATTTCCTGCGGTGCCACCATGGTCAGCAAGACGACGAGGATGTAGCCGATCATGATCATCAGGTGGATGGACCAGCCGAGGAGGATGCGCAGTACGCCCAAGCACACCGCGACGCCGACGGAGACAGCAACCGTGAACCGCATCCCGAGGGCGTAGCGATCCATGGAGGATTCGCCCGCTTCGATCAGACCGGCCTCTGCAGCGACCTCGGCCGCCTCCTGAGTGACGGCGATCAGCGCCGGTTCTGCCGCAGTGGTGGCGAAGCCGAGTACGAATCCGAACGCCAGGAGCCAAAAAACGCTGCCTTTGCGAGCGAATTCGTTGGCCATCGACTCGCCGAGGGGAAACAGTGCCAGCTCGAGGCCTTCGATAAACAGGGCTAGGCCGGCGACCACGGCGCACAAGCCCATCAGAACGGCCAGCAAATCGGGGAGCGGTTGGCGGAGCACGGCGAGTTGGAAGGCGGCGATGAGGAGGAACACTGGCAGTAGATCCCGCCCCGCCTCCCTGAGCCGGCGAGCGGCAATCCTCCACAGGGTCCGCCCGGGGTGGCCACGTACCTCGCTACCGGCGTCGGCAGTGTCTGGCGCTTGCTTCATCGGCGGGCGTAGAGGGTGCAAGCGCAACCCTTCCATGAGCTTGATGCCAGCCTTGTGCGGCATCTGCGAAGAGTCTGCCTGTCCACCCTTTCCCGAGCGTACAGCGCCGTCTCTCTGGCATACTGCTCGTATTGTTTGACCAGAGATAATCTCCTTTCAGCTTCTCCCTTGATCACTGATGGCAGCTCTATCACTGCTGATCGTTGACTGTGCAAGGCGCAGTTTCCTGCACGCCTGCGTAATACTTCCCGGGAGGCTGAAGGGAGTGCTGACGAGCTTCGAGGACATCTACAAAGAAGCCACCCGCGAAGAACAAAAAGAACTCCTGAGGCTCCACGTGAATCAAGTCGTCTGGAAACCTCAGGAGTTGTGCCTGGAACTCTTTAACGATCCGACTGACCGGTTAACCACCCCAGGCTTGGTTCAGTCAGACGTTCTATCTGGCTCCGGCGGTAGGACTCGAACCTACGACACGGTGGTTAACAGCCACCTGCTCTGCCGACTGAGCTACGCCGGATCAAGGTTTAACTCGCAAAAAAACTTACGACAAGGGCCGATTAGTGTCAAGGGTGAAGATCGTATCTCGTATCTCGTATCTCGTGAAGCGTATCTCGTCGGATATGCGAGTAGTTCAGAAAGGCGATCACGGGAATGGCACGGGAATTCCGTGAAACTAAGGAACTGGCAAGATGACGAGCCTGGGGTTACCTATTTTGTGGACACTCGGTTAAGGTTTTTGTATAGGTAGAATGTCTCCCCATATCCAAGGAGGCTTTCTATGGGTGTCAGGAAGCGTCGGAAGTATTCCCGAGAGTTCAAAGTCGAAGCGGTGCAGCAGATTCTGGTTGAAGACCGCACTCCGAAAGATGTCGCGACAGAATTGGACATGCCTGTTGGGTTGTTGCGTCGCTGGGTGAGGGACTTCGTTGAGGATGAGCAGGAAGCCTTCCCCGGGAAAGGCCGTCGCAAGTCGAAGGACCTGGAGATCTTCGAGTTGAAGCGACAGGTCGAGTATCTGTGCGAAGAGAGGGACATTTTAAAAAAAGCCTTAGCCGTTTTCAGCAGACGCCAAAGATGAACTTCCACCTGGTGGAGGAGAACCGCGACCGATTTTCAGTAACCCATATGTGCAAGACCCTTGGGATCTCCAAAAGCGGTTACTACGCCTGGAAAAGCCGTCCGGTCAGCCAACGGGAGCAAGAAAACCAAGTGCTGGCGCTCCACATCAAAGCCATCCACCGGGAGACCGACCAGACTTACGGCACGCCTCGCATCACGGAGGAGCTCAACGAGGCCGGGATCGTCTGCAGTGCCAGCCGGATCGCCCGGATCAAGCAGAAGATGGGCTTGAAGGCCATTGGGACCCCACGCAAATTCCGGTGCACGACAAAGGCAGCCTCAAACGCCATCGTGTCTCCGGACCTGCTGGGTCGAGCGTTCAACGCCGATGAAGTCAACCAGAAGTGGGTCTCGGACATCAGCTACATCCCCATCGTGGGAGGCCACGCCTATCTGTGCGTCGTGATGGACCTGTTCTCCCGGAAGATCGTCGGATGGTCGCTCCGGGCCTCCTTGACTGCGGAGCTAGCGGTCGAAGCCTTCAAAAAGGCACGTGCAACTCGAAAGCCCCCAAGGGAATTGATCTTTCACTCTGATCGTGGATCTCAGTATACCAGTGAAGCTTTCCAAAATACCGTCGCTGAAAACGGCATTCGGTCTAGTATGGGTCGCAAAGGCGACTGCTTTGACAATGCGGTGGCAGAGTCCTTCTTCTCAACGCTGAAAATCGAACGCGTCCATCGCGATACCTATGCCACCGTCAACCAGGCGCGAAGAAGGATCTCAAACTACATCCGTTTCTACAACCACAGGCGGAGGCACTCTACCCTGGGCTACAAAAGTCCACATAACTACGAGCAGCTCCTTGCTGCTTAACTAACCTGTCCACTTTTTCGCGGTAACATCAGCCCCCGAAATACGAGATACTAGATACGAGATACGGTTTTCCCGATCCACGAACGACGAATTGAGATTGCTTGACAACAGAACGCCGGCGGTCTATTTTGCATCAAGCGAATCGAAGTGCCTCCCCTTTATTCCCCCTTTTTTGAGAGCAGAGATGCGGGTCAGAAAACCCAGGAAGGCGAAAACCCTCCCGTTTGGACGGCGGCGCTCGCCGGTGACCAAAATCCTTCGCCCCCCCGTGATGCGTATCGCGCATCGGGGCGCGTCGGCGCTCGCTCCCGAGAATACGCTGGCCGCGATCGAGAAGGCCCTGGAGATCGGCGTGGATCTGGTGGAGGTGGATATCCACCTGACGGCGGACGGGGTCCCGGTCACCATCCACGATCGGACGGTGGACCGGACGACAAACGGAAGCGGTCCCGTGGATACGATGACACTGGCCCAGGTCAAGAAGCTGAATGCCGGGAGTTGGTTCGACCCCTCCTTCCGAAACGAGCGGATCCCGACCCTGGAAGAAGCGCTCGACCTCGTTCACAAGCAGGCCCCGCTCCTGATCGAGGCGAAGACGGAGGAGGCCGCGGAGCGGGCGGTGACTGTGATCCGATCTATGCGGGCACAGTCCCGGGCGATCATTCAATCCTTTTATGGGCCGGCGATCCGGACGGTGAATCGGCTGGATCGGCGCATCCCTACAGCTTTTGTGATGACCGGCAGCGAGGCCGCTCTCCGCCGCAAGACGGGCGTGGTCAAGCGGGTCTTGAAGATCGGCGCGAACGCACTGGCGCTGAACTACAGGGCTGCCCGCCCCGACCTGGTTCAGATGTTCCTGAGCCGGGCGATGGGATTCTGGGTCTGGACGGTGGACCTGGAGCAGGATATGAGTGACATGATCGAGATGGGTGTGGGAGGGATCATTACGAACCATCCGGACAGGCTCAACCGCGTTGTCGAATCGGATGAATCGGAGCTCGGTAACCCGGAGCCGGAAGTGACCGGGACCTGGGGGCGGAAGGTGGGGACGTAAGCGGACGCGGAGGATCAATATTCAGGGAGTGAGGCGGGCAGCACAGGACATGAATCAGGCGCAGATCGAGCGGGTCGTGGCCGAGGTGATTCGACGGCTGGGGTCCCGCATATCGGACGGGGACAGGCCAGAGGGTCCGGGAGGCGGTCTGCCCGTTCGGCTCCTGACTCAGGAGTTTGTCCTTGAGGCGGCCAGGCAGGGGGCGGTGGAGGTTCGGGTCGTAAAAGGGGGGATCATTACCCCTTTGGCCCTCGAGACACTCAGGGATAAAGGGATCAAGCTTGTCGAGGTCCGGGGGGACGAGGGTCAGGCCCCAACTTCGGCGGGGCGCACGCAGGGGGCGATCGGACTCGGCGCGGATCGAAGGGGACTCGCGCTGAAGGAAACGATCACCGGGACCCTGCGCAGGCTGAGTCGTCAGGTGGTCGATTATGCGCCGGCGTCAACGACGGATGCGGGATACGTAAAGGTCGCCGAGGCTGTGGCTATGGCCGTTGCGAAGGGAGAAGTGGTGACCGGCATCGTGATCGACGGAGGTGGAACACCCTCCGCGATCGTGGCGAACAAGGTCTCAGGCGTGCGTGCCGCTGCGTGCAGCGACGTGACGGCCGCCAAATACGCGCGGTCACACGTGGACGCGAATCTACTCTGTCTTGGTGTGGGAACGGTCGGGGATACACTGGCGCAGGAGATTGTCGCGGCGTGGATCACGACGCCCTTCGAGAGTCGTGAGTATGGCGAACGAATTCGTGAAATCGGGGATGTGGAGAAACGGAGGTGATCCAATTGCGGATTGTGGATTGGGGATTGCGGAGTGAATCGTGATGAAATGGAGGGAAGGACTAGGGCCTTTGCACTTCGGGTTATAAAGCTCGTCGAAGAGTTGCCAAAAGGCAACACAAGCGACGTCTTGGGAAGGCAGTTGCTGAGGTGTGGGACGTCTGTGGGAGCCAACTACAGGGCTGCATGTCGGGCGAGATCGCAGGCCGAATTCGTTGCCAAGATGGGTATCGTAGAAGAAGAGGCAGATGAAAGCATGTATTGGATGGAACTCCTCATTGAATCCGATTTGATGGACAGGAATCGTATAGTTGATCTATTGGATGAAGCCGGCCAGATCGTTGCTATCACGGTGTCTTCGATTAAAACGGCGAAAAGAAACAGGAATTGAAGAGTCAATCCGCAATCCGCATTCCGAAATCCGCAATTGAATAGCAAGAAAGAAGGGCGACCGTCGGTCGCCCTTCTTTCTTTGTACACACTACCTGATTGTTGCAGAGCCGGTAGGGAAACCCGAAGCCATGTTGGTTACGGAATAAGTTACGTGATCCGTGGCATCGGCGGGGATGTCACCCACTAACGGCTTAAGCGTAAATGGACTCGTGCCGTCATCCGGTGAAGGCTCGATCGAGATGACCGCAGCACCCCCCGCAAGGTCTGTCGGGAAGGACAGACCGCTCGGAGCATTGTTCAGGAAGTCTTCCCCGGGGAATGGGGGTCCGTCATTGACGCCGCTAAACGGCGCGCTCTCGTCGGCTGCCGCCGGGTCCGTAAAGGTCCCCGTGGTCACCGGCTGGCCGCCCGTGACCGCCCAGCCTTCGTATTTCCAACCGGCGGGCAGGACTGGGAGCTCCAGGCCCTGTGCCGGACTGCCCGAAGACAGATCCAGGAACCAGAGACCGCTGTTTTCGTTGCCATCCGGATCGTCCGTCGGCGTGGCAAGAATATAGTTTCCGGATGCGCTGGAGAAGTCGTCCCCCAGTGCTGAGGGGTGACCCACAGTCAAAGCCGATGAACGGTCGGCGACATCTCCGGCCAGGTAGTGGGTGTCGGCGGGGACGGTGTCCGTGTCGCCGTCTGGCTCGATCGTAAGGACGATGGCCGTTGTTCCGCTCAAATCGATGCCCGTCCGGAATCTGCCGCTCTGGATGATATTGCCGCTCAGGTCGATCAACCTGCCGGCGTCATCCACGTTGAACTTGCCCGTCGTGAACGGGGATCCCCCGATGATCGCCCATCCCTCAAAGTGAAATCCGTTCGACAGCGGCTGGATCCCGCTGAACCGCAGTGTGAGCGTGGTCGGCGTGATGCTTTGGCTCGACGTGACGGTGGCGGCACCGTCGATCGCCAACGTGAGCGCCACTTCGTTTCCACCGGTGAGCGGAATGCTTCCCCATCGCCCCAGGACATCGCCGGTGATCGCATCGGTCGCGCGCGCAACGTAATATCCCGATGTGCCGCGCGATGATGTGGATTCGATTTCGATTGAGACGGTGCCGTCCGAATCGGTCGTCCCTTCCCAGTCGTACTCAGGCGATCGCCCTGAAACCGATCGGGAGAAAGCCACTTCGATATCCTCTGTAGGCAGTCCGTCACGCATTACGGTTACCTCGACTTCGACCTCGCCCGCGTGGCTTGCGAGAGCCAGCTTCGCCAGAGGTGCCGGTCCTGACTGGGGAGAAAGTACCTGCTCGTTGCCGCAGCCAACCAGAAGCAGCCCGGCCGCGCACGCCGCCCATAAGGGCTTCACGTACCTGCTCATTGTCTCTTCCCTCCTTATCGAGTTTCTAAAACGTTGACCTATCCTGAATCAAATCTATGCCCCCAGCGTTTTACGCATCCCGGGGCACGGGATGCAACCTCAACGCAGTTGTTCCCAGCCTGCAATTCATTGGATAATATAACTGATGATTGTGATGGCTATGTGAGATTATTGCAAAGGCTATGCCGAGTCAGTGGACTAGATTCCCCTCAAGCGATTTTATACGTTAAATATTTAATTATAAACCACTTATATCATTTAACGATCTTAGCGTGAGAAGAAGGACCGAGGCCGAAATCGTATCCGAAAAGATGCGAGTGCCGCAATAGGGCGGCAGTAGACGACACAAAGCGAATCTGGAGTATTGCAGTATTGGAGTGTTGGAGGATTGGGAAAAACGAGTATCTTAGCCTTGATTTTCCAACACTCCATTGCTCCAACACCCCATTCCCCCAACACTAGCTACTCTTTTCTTGATTACTCAATTCCCCCAACACTCCAGATTTTGATGCATCTATGAACAAGATCGCCCGACAGATTCTGAAGCGACTCAAGCGTCCCGCGACGTTAGCTGGCGAACGGCTGCCGGACGAGTTCGTCCTGCCGGCGTATGATGGGTACAGCCTGGCCAATGTGCCGGCGACGGTTCTGTCCCACTTCGGCGTCAAAGGATTCCCGACGCCGCCTCTCGCTCAGGAAGCGCTTGGGGATCAGCTGAAGGGATGTCGGAAGCTCGTCGTGTTGCTGATGGACGCCCTCGGCTTTCTCGCAGCACAGAAACAGATGGCCGAAGACAGGGGGCTGGCTCTGAACACACTCGCTCGCAAGGGGCGATTTGTTCCTCTGACCTCCGTCTTTCCTTCAACGACTGCCGTGGCGATCTCCACGCTTCACACCGGACTCCCACCGACTGGACACGGCATCACAGGCTATCGGATGTACCTGCCCGAGCGCGGATTCATCGCGAATATGATCCGGTTGAGCCCCGAGTCGGACGAACGGCCCACACGACTGTTGCGTTACCCCGGTGACGGGGAAGCGCTCCTGGGCGTGCCAACCGTTCACACATACCTGAAGCGCGCCGGGATTCCGTCCACCTGCCTCATACGAGACGCGATCAGTCGAAGCGGACTCTCGCAGATGCTCTACGACGGCGCGACGCGGGTCGTTCCCTTCGTGAGTTCATCCGACATGTTCGTGCAGATCAGAAAGTTAGTGGAGACCGATCCAGAGGAGCCGGCGTGTATCTGGGCCTACTGGGGTGCCCTCGACACGATTCTGCACAACTATGGCACAGATGGGAGAGAGCCGGAAGCCGAGTTGAGAAGCTTCTGCTTTTCGCTTCAAGAGGAGCTGCTCCGGCCGCTTGGAGGCCGCAGAGGAAGCCGAGCAGGTCTGCTGTTCATGTCGGACCACGGACACGTCGGCGTGGAGGCTCAGGATGTCATTTCGGTCCCCCGGTTCAAGCGGCTCAGGGACGAGCTCAGACTCCCGCCTACCGGGACGGGCAGGTCATCATACCTCTACCTCAACCACGGCTGCACTCTTGAGTCCAGGGCATATATGAGAAAGGCCCTCGGGGACCGCGCAGTCGTGTTGTCTTCGAGAGATGCGCTCAGGGGTGGCCTTTGGGGCCCTGGACCGATTCGGCCCGATGTCAACGAGCGAATCGGAGATCTTTTGCTGCTGACGAGACAAACAAACGCCTTTTTTTATCCTTACTGGAAAGGCGCCGCACCCTCCGACCTGGTAGGCGGGAGGCACGGCGGACTGAGTCAACACGAGATGCTGATCCCTCTGTTTTGCTGCAGGCTGTAATCCCCGTGATTCAGCACCAATTCCTGGACCCCTTCGGCAGCAGAAGCAATCAGCGTTCGATTTGACGTTTTTCTTGCTCCCACAAGGAGTTACGCCAGTTTTTTCGCCGGCAATCTTATTTGACCTGGTTTCGCGAAATCAGTATATTAATTCATTCCGCGCAGGGCTGAGTCTCGAAGGTTCAATGACTTAGATCGAGGAAGGTCCTCTGGACGTAGACGAAGCGGGAATGCAGCTCGCGCTGGATGAGGCGAAGGCTGCCGCTCAGAAAGGTGAGGTGTGTGTCGGCGCCGTCCTGTTTCTGGGCGGCGAGGCCGTCGGTCGAGGCCACAATCTCACGCGCACGAACCAGGATCCGACGGCGCACGCTGAGATGCTGGCTATCCGTGCCGCAGCGGAATCCCTCCAGTCGTGGAGACTGGAAGGGGCGACGATCTACGTCACGTTGGAGCCCTGCGCGATGTGCGCCGGGGCACTCGTGCTTGCCCGCGTTTCGAGGCTTGTGTTTGGCGCGAAGGACCCGAAGTCGGGCGCGTGTGGATCGCTTAGAAATGTCGTGGAGGATCGTCGGCTGAACCACCGACTGGAAGTTCGAAGCGGCGTCCTCGAAAGGCCTTGTTCGGAAATGCTAAAGGCGTTCTTCAAAGATCGGCGATAAGGTCGTATCTCGTGAAACGTATCTCGTCGATTCGCGAGGTGAAGGGGTAGCGAGTTCTGACTGGCTATGGTGTGCGCCCCGAGATACGAGATACGAGTTACGAAATACGAGATACCTTCTTTTGCTTTTTGGAGAGGTGCGAGAGCGGTTGAATCGGGCGGTCTCGAAAACCGTTGTACCTTCTGGGTACCGTGGGTTCGAATCCCACCCTCTCCGCCAGCCTCATGCTGGACATCGACACGGGCGGATCTCCCCATCCGTCGCTCCAAATCCTTCGATCAACCAAGTTTCTGTCGTGTCGCACACGGACCTTCGATGACCGAACCGCCCTACGACCTTGTTGTGCGAGCCGGGCGGCTGGTCTGTCCGAAGAGCGGGGTTGATCATCCGGGGGCGATCGCGATTCGGGGAGACCGAATCGCGGCTGCATTGGATGACGTCCCTGAGACTACGACGGTTCCTGCTCGGCAGACATTGGAGTTTCCGGACGATCTGATCCTGCCGGGGCTCGTGGACCTGCACGCGCATCCCGACCTGGGCGAGACGCGAGTCGGCGTAGACCCCGATCTGTTCATGCTGTCTCGCGGGGTCACGACCGTTCTCTCTCAGGGAGACGCCGGGGCGGGCAACTGGTCCGACTACCGAGATCACGTGATTCGTGGTGTGCGCACGCGGGTCGTTCCGGCGCTCAACCTTGCCGCGTGCGGCGAGGAAAAGCAGGGCTATTTCGCGGACCTTCAAGAGGCAGACGTCGAGGCGTGCGTCCGCACGATCGAGCAGGCCGAGGGATCGATCTGGGGCATCTCGATCAACGTGTATGATACCGTCTGCGGTGACAACGACCCGCGTGAGATCACTCGTCGTGCGCTGGAAGCAGCGGAGCGAACAGGCCTGCCGCTGCTTTTCGGGACGCGAGGCAGTACGGATTGGGCGTTGGATGAACAGCTGGGGATGTTGAGGGGAGGGGATGTCGTGACCTACTGCCTCCACGGATGGGGCCAGCAAATCGTCCACGAGGGCCGGGTGCGTGATTGCGTATGGGACGCACGGGAGCGTGGGGTGCTGTTCGACGTCGGCCACGGATTTGGATCGTTCGATTTTCAGGTCGCGGAGACCGCCATCTCCGACGGCTTCCTCCCCGATACGATTTCGACGGACCTCCAGCGACGTCACATCGGAGGCGTGCCACAGCACGATCTTCTGCTGGTGATGTCGAAGCTGCGGGCCGTTGGCATGGCGGAAGCGGATATCCTGCCCCGCGTGACCCGCCGACCAGCAGAGGTACTCCGACTGAACGAAACGATCGGGTCGCTGGTTGAAGGTCAATGCGCGGATGTCAGCGTCGTGCGGTGGAACGCGGGTCCCTTTACCCTGCGCGACGTGCCGGGCCAGGAGCGTCAAGGCGGTATCTGGGAGCCGGTGGTCACGATTCGAGCGGGAGAGGTTGTCGAGCCCCTTGAAGTCAGAAAGAGGATGATGTGATCACGGAGAGATGCGAGAGCGGCTTAATCGGCGTGACTGGAAATCACGTGTACCTTTACGGGTACCGGGGGTTCGAATCCCCCTCTCTCCGCCAGCATCCTTTTCGAGTGGAAGACTTTTTGCATGGTTGCCGCCCGCGGGGAGATCGATTTCCGTTAAGTGAGTCAACTCTCAGGATAGTCGCCGAGGGCAATCGCGAACGGATTGAAAGGTCTGTTCTTTCGACGCGTCAAAACATTCCCCTTGGGACATCACCTTGGCATTTCCGATAAAGATACGCGTCGGTTCGACCGTCCTGGATGCCGAGCTGAATGATTCAGAGACAGCGCGCCAGATTGCCAGCGAGCTTCCGATCGAAGAAGGCAGCTTCAATACCTGGGGTGATGAGATCTATTTTTCGATTCCTGTGACGGCGGATCCGGAAAATGCAGTCGAAACCGTGGATCTGGGGGACCTTGGCTACTGGCCCCCCGGAAAGGCATTTTGTATCTTTTTCGGAAAAACGCCCGCCAGCGAGGGGGATGAGATCAGGCCGGCGAGTCCGGTCAACCCGATCGGCCGCGTGATTGGGGATACCACCGTATTGAAAACCGTCTCATCGGGGGAGGGGATCATCATCGAGGCTGCGTGAGTTTTGGGTGGGGCAGTAGCTCAGTTTGGGAGAGCGCCAGAATCGCACTCTGGAGGTCGTGGGTTCGAGCCCCATCTGCTCCACCATCAAAACCCGCAGATCGTGGGTCGTGTCCTAACGGACACGACCGGATCGTCGTTCGTCGTTCGCAAGCGGGGATACACAATGTGAGAGCAAAGAGCTATAAAGAAAAAAGGGATCGAGATCGTAGATCTTGTTTATGACGCGGCGAAAGACTTTCGCAAAGAAGAGACATACGGATTAGCACCACATATGCAGAGAACGGCCATCTCGATTCCATCGAACATAGCAGAAGGTTTGCACGCCTGTATTCCAAAGAATACCAGTTTTGTTACGTAGCACTCGGTTCTTGTTCGGAATTAGAGACGCAGCTTATCATCGCACGTCGGAGAGAGTTCGTGAGCGACGAGGGTTTTTCTAATCTGGAAGACAGCATCGATCACGAGAGCCGGATGCTCACCAATCTTATAAAACGGCTCAGGAGTTGACGTTGCAACCAGCCCCAGTGAGAATCCGGTTGCGATCCACGATAGACGAGCGACGAACGACGCGATTTATGGCCGTGCTAGATGGGGAGGTAGCGGTGCCCTGTTACCCGCAATCCGCTTAGCGGGGTCGAATTCCCACGCCTGAGGTCTCGCATTCCGGGTTGCGGTTCAGAAAGAAAGCGGTGTCGATCGCCAGGTCCTGCGCAATGGGCCTTCGCCAAACCCCGTCAGGACCGGAAGGTAGCAGCGGTAGGCGGTTCGGCCTGTGTGCCGCAGGGCGACCTGGTGGGAGCTGGCGCTTTTTGAGCCCGCCGGGATGAGGGATCGAAGCTGGGTGCACGGCCGTAAAAACATCGTATTTCGTATATCGGACGGCAGCCCACAGACCGCGGCTGTGGGCTTCGTCTCGATAATCACATCCTATCTCGTTCGGAGAACAGTTTGCCACGGGAAGCATTTGAAGTCACTGCACGCAAACTGCGTCCCCAACGCTTTGGGGACGTGGTGGCGCAGGAGCACATTGTCAAGACACTGCAGAACGCGGTGCGTGCGGATCGCGTTGCCCACGCCTATCTCTTTTCGGGACCCAGGGGCACTGGCAAGACGACGACGGCGAGACTGCTGGCCAAGGCCCTGAATTGCGAAAACGGACCCACGCCTGATCCTTGCGGGGAGTGCGCCTACTGTCGTGCGATCGCCGACGGAAAGAGCATGGATGTACTGGAGATCGACGGAGCATCCAACCGGGGGATCGATGAGATCCGGCAGCTCCGCGAGGAAGTTGGATACGCGGCCTCCAAAGGGAAGCGCAGGGTCTACATCATCGACGAAGTCCACATGTTGACCGACCCGGCGTTCAACGCGTTGCTGAAGACGCTCGAAGAACCTCCTTCGCACGTCGTCTTCGTGTTTGCCACGACCGCGTCTCACAAAGTGCCGGAGACGATCCTTTCCAGGTGCCAGCGATACAACTTCCGCCGTATCCCGACAGGCGACATCGCCTCCCATCTGAGAAAGACCGATGAAGGGAAGCAGGCAGAGGAGGAGGCGCTTTTCATGATCGCCCGAAGGGCCGATGGGGCGATGCGAGACGCGCAGGGACTGCTCGACCAGGTCGCGTCGTTCTGCGATGGAGGTGTGACGGCAGATGCCGTTCGGGATATGCTGGGCATCATTCCTCGGGATGTCTATTTTGAGCTTCTGCACGCGGTTCAGGAGGGGGACGGACGGAATGCCCTCGATCTGGTTGGGCGGGTTGTGGACGAAGGAGGCGACGTCGGAGAGTTCATCGACGGGCTTCTGGAACACCTCAGACTGCTCATGGTCTCCTGCGTCTCGGGTGGACTGAAGGAAGAAGACATTGCCGAAGCGGACCAGGCGAGGTTTCTGGATGTCTCCAAGGAATTCAAGGAAGACGATCTCCTCCGAATGCTTCAGATCGTTTCGGATCTGGAGCTGAACCTGGGTCGGGTCTCCAATCCCCGATTCTGGCTGGAGCTGACGGTGATGAAGTTGGTCAAGATGACGTCCACGATTTCGGTGGAGGAGGTCATTGCCAAGCTGGATCGGCTGGAGGCAGAACTGAAGGGGCGGACCGGCCAGCCGACTGCAAAGCGAATACGTTCGACTGAACCGCCGCCTCACCTTTCTGAGGCCAAACCGCCAGCTGAAGACCCCGGTCCTCCTGCCGCTCCGCCCGAGCGGGTGGAGGATGCGCGAACGCCTGAGGGTGCGTCAACGAGTGAACCTGATGTTTCGCGTTCAAACGCTCAAGAGGGCAACGTCACGCTTGAAGGCATTCAGTCAGGGTGGGATGGCCTTGTAGACGCAGTCAAAGCACAGAAGATTTCCGTCGGAACGTTTCTGACAGAAGGGAAACCCAGGGCCTTCGACGGCTTGAAGATGACCCTTGCCTTCCCTCATAGCAGCGCCTTTCACGCCAATCAGGTCACGCGGAACCGGGAGATGGTGGAAGGCGCCGCGACGGCGTATTACGGGGCTGAGATCAGGATCGCCTGCGAGGTCGTCGACGAGGGTGGGGGAGATGGGCCGCGCGACGAAGCCTACGATCCCGAAACGGATGAGGATGTACAGATGGCCCTGAAGATCCTGGATGGAGAGATCGTTCGGTCCTGACAAAGGAGAGGATTGATGGCCAAAGGCGTTGGCTCTATGATGAAGCAGGCCCAGAAGCTTCAGTCGAAGCTGGCCGGAATTCAGGAAGAGCTCGCTGAAAAGCGCGTTGAAGGGACGGCCGGGGGAGGCGTCGTCGTCGTGACGGCGAACGGCCAGCAGGAGATCGTGGGTATCAAAATCGATCCCGAAGTCGTGGATCGGGAAGACGTGGAGATGCTCGAAGACCTGATCCTTGCAGCCGCGCAGGAAGCCAGGAGAAAGTCCCAGGAGCTGGCCGAACAGGAGATGCAGAAGGCAACGGCCGGTTTGATCCCCCCCGGGATGAATCTGCCCGGGTTGATCTGAGTCGGGAGGGTGCGCAGTGGCGTCCGATGTCATCGACAGGTTGATTTCAGGATTGAACCGGCTGCCGGGCATCGGAGAAAAATCGGCGAGACGGATCGCCCTCGAGATCTTGACGTGGGATACGAAAGAGGTTCACGCGCTTACCGAGTTGATTATGGAGGTGAAGACGCGGGTTAAGCAGTGCTCCATCTGTTTCAGTCTGACTGAGCAAGATCCTTGTGACATCTGTTCGAATCCAAACCGGGATCACTCGACGGTGATGGTCGTCGACACCGTAGGTGACCTTCTGGCCATCGAGTACGCCCGCGCACATCGAGGCGTCTACCACGTGCTGGACGGACGGATTTCCCCGCTGGATGGGGTCGGGCCAGAGCACCTGCATATCCGGGAACTGCTGGCTCGGCTGGAAAAGGGAAACGTGCAGGAGGTGATTCTTGCAAACGGTCCGACGGTGGAAGGGGATGCCACGGCACAATATCTCAAACAGTGTCTGGAGCCGTTCAAGGTGCACATCACACAGATTGCCCGAGGACTGCCCGTCGGGAGCGACCTGGCGCTCGCAGATCAGGTGACTCTGTCACGCGCTCTGGAAGGGCGAAGGGAGCTTTAGGCGTGGAGCAGGCCCAAACATTGGATCGGACAGCAGAAGGTCTGCCCGAATCCGGTCGGTCGGGCAAATTGGTTACGCTCCCCAATGTGTTGAGCGTGATCCGAATCGCGCTGACGCCGGTCTTTCTCGCGCTGATCTTCGCGGACGGATTGGTCTGGAAGCACGTGGCGCTTCTCGTCTTCGCTGTGGCGTCGCTGACTGACTTCGACGGGTGGATCGCCAGGCGCCAGGGGACGGTGACCGAGCTGGGACGGTTCCTGGATCCCCTCGCAGACAAGATTCTGGTCTCTTCCGCCCTGATCTCTTTCATTCTCCTGGGGATGGTGGACGCGTGGCTCGTGGTCGTCTTGTTGGTCAGAGATTTTGTTATTACTGCGCTTCGTATCTACGGGATACGCAGGGGAAAGCCTGTCGTGACCTCCAGGCTGGCCAAGTGGAAGACGGCTCTGCAGCACGTTCTCATCTTCGGCATCCTTGTCTTTATCAGCACCCGGGTCGTCGAGGCGCAGTGGAGCGCCCAACCCCTTGTCCTGGTCGATGCCTCATCCCATCTCGTGTTGAACGGGCTTGTTGGGGCTGTGACCCTCCTGGCCCTGGTATCGGGCGTGAAGTACTTTTGGGACCACAATCGGGGCTGATGGAGCGAGTGAACTCGAGGTCGGCTTGAATTTTGCCACGCGGCTCATCGCCACCGGTTTCTTTGCTGGCTATGCCCATATCGCTCCAGGGACCGTTGGATCGGCCGTCGCCCTTGGGATCTACTGTCTGCTTCCCCCTCTAAATCTGCTGGGCTGGGCCCTCCTCATCCTGCCCCTGTTTTTGATTGCGGTCTACGCTTCTTCCGCCGGCGAAGCGGTCTGGGGAAACGATCCGTCCTACGTCGTGATCGACGAAATCGTGGGCTTTTTCGTGACGATGTGTCTTCTGCCCTCTTCCGTGCTGCTGGGGGTGGTGGGGTTCTTCGTCTTTCGCGTCCTGGACATCATCAAGCCCTTCCCGGCAGCTCAGTCTGAGGCCCTTCCGGGAGGTTGGGGTATCGTGTTAGACGACGTGGTAGCGGGGATCTACGGAAACTTGATTTTGCGAGGCCTGATCTTCGTCTGGGTGGCGTGAATGGCTGGCCTGCGGACGTTCGTTGCGATTGAGTTGCCTGAGAAGGTTCGCGAACACCTGAATTACACGATCGAACGGCTCCGCAGCGACCTGCCGGGGATTCGGTGGGTCCGACCTCACGGGTTTCACCTTACTCTGAAGTTTCTGGGGGAGGTGGAAGAGGAGCGCGTTCCACACGTCGTGGAGGCGGTCAATGCGGTTGCCGGCGGGCTTCGCCCTCTTACACTCCGTGTCGCGGGTATTGGCGGCTTTCCTCAATCCGATCGCGCAAGGGTTGTATGGGTTGGGATCGAGGGGGAGTTGGAGGCCCTCTCCAGCATTCAGGAGAGGGTCGAGCAGGCCCTGGATCCGCTCGGATTCTCGGGCGAGGAGCGAAAGTTTCACCCTCACGTCACGCTGGGGCGTGTCTCGCGTCGACCCGTGTCGCTGGCACGGGCGTGCGTCGACCTGTCTGAGGGCGACCCCTTTTCCGTAGACCGCGTCCAGGTGATCAGGAGTGATCTCCACCGGGATGGGGCCAGGTATACGACCCTGGGTTGTGGCATGTTCGGCGACCCGGCCTGAAATCCGGCCGGCGCTTGACCGATATACATATGTTCAGTATATTTGGACACTGAATTCCCAAGTTGACCGGTTAGAGTTGACCGCCGGCCAACACGAACACACAATTCGATTGTCGTC
Organism: Candidatus Latescibacterota bacterium; assembly: GCA_965248435.1. GTDB lineage: Bacteria > Latescibacterota > UBA2968 > UBA2968 > CBDFJH01. Next base: position 767,124 of record OZ252100.1, on the reverse strand, counting down.
TGTAGAGGAGGGGCGGTGAAATGGCGAAGCAAGAGGTAGACGGAAAGAAGCGAGCGGTGGAACTGGCCATCACCCAGATCGAAAAGCAGTTTGGCAAGGGGGCCATCATGCGTTTGGGCGGCGATAACGCCGGGTATGAGCCGGTCCCGGTGATTCCTACCGGATCCATCGCGCTGGATATCGCGCTCGGTGCCGGGGGGGTGCCTCGCGGCCGTGTGGTCGAAATCTACGGGCCCGAGGGGTCGGGGAAGACGACCCTCGCCCTTCACGTGATTGCCGAGGCACAGAAGCGCGGTGGCGTATCGGCATTCGTAGACGCGGAGCACGCACTCAACGTGGAACTCGCAGAGCGGATCGGTGTAGACCTGGAGAACCTGCTGATTTCTCAGCCGGACACCGGTGAGGAAGCCCTCGAAATTACGGATACCCTTGTGCGAAGCGGGGCGTTCGACGTGGTGGTCATCGATTCCGTCGCGGCGCTTGTACCGAGGGCGGAGCTGGAGGGGGAGATGGGAGAGGCCCACATGGGGCTGCAGGCCCGGCTGATGTCGCAGGCGCTGCGAAAGCTGACGTCCTCGATCAACAAGTCGAAGACCTGTGTCATTTTCACGAACCAGATGCGGATGAAGATCGGCGTGATGTTCGGTAACCCGGAGACGACGAGCGGAGGGAATGCCCTGAAGTTCTACTCTTCCGTCAGGATGGACATCCGGCGCATCGGTGCGATCAAGGAAGGCCAGAATATACTCGGAAATCGCGTGCGCGTGCGCGTCGTAAAGAACAAGATGGCAGCACCTTTCAAGGAGGCCGAATTCGACCTGATGTTCGGGGAAGGGATATCGAGCGAGGGGAGCATCCTGGACGTGGCCGAACTGCACGGCATCGTCAGCAAGAGCGGGACGTGGTTCTCCTACGGAGAGCATCGCCTGGGGCAGGGTAGAGAGAACGCGAAGCGGTACTTTAGAGAGAATCCCGAGGTTGCCCAGACCATCGAAGAAGAGGTGAGGAAAGCGGTCGGCCTGCCGGCCAACGAATCGGCCCCCAAGGTGGCCGAGGAGACAGCGTAGAAGCGGACTGCAGACCATAGACGGCAGACGGCGGGATGAACAGCGTGATTTTTCGAGTTTGAGTCGTTCGTTTTCTGCTATCGTTAATAGCTTGTTTGTCTCCAGCAGCTGTCCGCGGTCAGCCGTCCGCGGTCGAGCATAGCGGGTTTTACATGACAGCCGATGTCGACAAAGCCAAGGACGTCGCCCTGCGTCTGCTGGGCAGGCGGAGCTACACGCGTCGTGAGATCGTTCGCAAGCTTCGAGGCAGACAGTTCCGCAAGCAGGCGATCGAGGATGCCCTCCAGAGGTTGGAGCAGGTCGGTCTCATCGACGATCGGACCTTTTCTCGAAGCTGGGTCCAGGAGCGGATGCGGCTTCGCCCGATGGGCAGGCCCAGACTTTTTCGGGAGCTGACCCGGCGCGGCGTGGAACAGGAGATCGTCGGTCAGGTGCTCGACGAAATGATGGCTGACGTCGATCCGGGTGAGGTTGCGTTCGACCTGCTGAAATCAAGACGTCGCCGTTACGAAGGGTTGGATCGAATGCAGGCGCTATCCCGGATGTATGGATTTCTCGTGCGGAGAGGCTTCGACGGCTCCATTTCCCGGGGGGCTTCGGATCAGATGTGGACGGAGATCTCCGATGAGAGGCGCTGAAAGGTCTACGTGGCTCGAAGCGCGGTTGAGATTGATATGACCTCAGACGAAGTTCGAGAAGGTTTTCTGAGTTTCTTCGAAGGAAAGGGTCACGCGCGGGTTGCGAGTGCACCCATCGTTCCTCAAGACGATCCGACCCTGCTCTTCATCAACGCGGGGATGAACCAGTTCAAGGACGTGTTTCTGGGGACCGGGAGCAGAGATTACCGGCGCGCGGTGGATTCCCAGAAGTGTCTCCGCGTATCGGGTAAACACAACGATCTCGAGGAAGTGGGAATCAGCACGAAGCACCAGACCTTCTTCGAGATGCTGGGGAACTGGTCCTTCGGCGACTATTTCAAGCGGGAGGCCATCGCGTGGGCCTGGGAACTGCTCACGGATGTGTGGAAGCTCCCGAACGAGCGCCTCTGGGCGACGGTGTTCGAGGGGCACGAGGGTGACGGGCTGGATCCGGATGAAGAGTCAGAGGTCCTCTGGCCCGAGATGACCGGCATCCGGCCCGAGCGCGTTCTCCGTCTGGGAAAGAAAGACAACTTCTGGGAGATGGGAGAGACCGGGCCGTGCGGTCCCTGCTCAGAGATCCATTATTACCTTGGGGAGGATCCCGGAGCCCAGTCGGCAAACCCTGATCTGGAGGGGCCGGACTACACGGAGATCTGGAACCTGGTCTTCATACAGTTCGACCGGGACTCGAACGGCCGCCTCCACCGCCTCCCGGACAGTCACGTCGACACCGGAATGGGGTTCGAGCGGGTCAGTGCCATCCTTCAGGGCGTGGACTCCAACTATGATACAGATCTGTTCGTGCCCATCATCGAAACGATCAGCGAGATAAGCGAAACCTCATATACTGAGGAAAGCGGCGTGGCCATGCGCGTGATCGCCGATCATATTCGCGCGCTTGCCTTCACGATCGCCGACGGCGCCCTTCCTTCGAGCGAGGGGAGGGGCTACGTCCTTCGGCGGATCTTGAGGCGCGCGGCTCGCTACGGGCGAACGTTGGATCTCCACGAGCCCTTCATCTATCGGCTGACGAAAACCTTGGCGGACACGATGGGGGACGCCTTTCCAGAGGTCCGGAAGCAGGCCCCTCATATCGCCCAGGTGATCCAGTCGGAGGAGGAGGGGTTTGGAAAGACGCTGGATCGCGGGATCGAGATCTTCGAATCGGTCAGCCGGCGGGGCCGGATTTCCGGGGCCGATGCCTTTCAGCTCTACGACACCTACGGATTTCCTCTGGACCTGACCCAGTTGATGGCGTCTGAAAAGGGCCTCGAGGTGGATGAAGTGGGGTTTGAACGGGAGATGGCCGGACAGCGCACGCGGTCGCGCGAGGCAACACGCGGTCTCTTTGTCGCCCAGGATCGGATCGGCCTTCCAGAGAGGCATTCAGAGTTTGTGGGCTACGAGACCCTGAGTTCGGAGGCAACCGTGGTGGCCACGCAGGCAGGCCCGGATGGGTTGATCGACGTCTATCTGGATGTCACGCCATTTTACGGGGAGTCGGGAGGGCAGGTTGGAGACGTTGGCAGGGTCTATAACGATTCCTTTTCATTAAGAGTGGATGACACGCTTCGGCAGGGTTCTGCAGTCGTTCACAGGGGGCGACTGGAAGGCGGTGGGAAAGACGTCCTAACGGATGCGTCCGTGAAGGCCGAGGTAGATCGCGACCGCAGGACAGACACGGCTCGAAACCATACCGCGACACACCTGCTTCACGCCGCCCTTCGCCGCGTGCTCGGAGATCACGTGAACCAGGCCGGATCTCTCGTATCGCCAGATCGCCTCAGGTTCGATTTTACACACTTTCATGGCCTGGATTTGGCTCAAAAAGAGGAGATCGAGGTCATCGTGAACGAATCCATCCGCGCAGATCTGGCAGTGGATATCTCGCACGTAACGCTGGACAAGGCGCGTGAGATGGGGGCCACCATGCTGTTTACCGAAAAGTACGGGGATGTCGTCAGAACCGTCAGAATCGGTGAGGTGAGCCTGGAGCTTTGTGGGGGAACACACGTCACATCCACAGGTCAGATCGGACTCCTCCAGCTGACCGCAGAGACGGGGACGGCTGCGGGTGTGAGGCGAATAGAGGCCCTCACCGGGAGAGAGGCGGAGCGTCTGCTGCGTCGTGAGCGGAAGACACTCTCGGAGCTCGAGAGACTGATGAACGCGCCGGTCCCCGATCTGCCGGAGAAAGTGTCGGATCTGATCTCTCGGAATCGGGAACTGGAACGTGAGCTGCACGGGTTGCGCCGCGATCAGGCAGGGTCAGAGATGGAAGATCTGGTCCACCGTGCCTTCGAAGTCGAAGGCGTTCGCGTGGTCGCCGCGAAAGCGGAGCCTCAGGATATGGAGGGCTTCCGGGAGATGGCCGATCGTCTTCGGGATGGCCTGGGGACCGGTGTGGGTGTGTTGGGTGCGACGATGAACGGCAAGGCGAACCTGATCGCAGTCGTCACGGATGACCTGGTGAAGCGGGGGGTAGAGGCAGGGGCCGTGCTGAAGGATGTGGCCAAGATCGTCGGGGGCGGTGGAGGCGGAAAACCACACCTGGCTCAGGCGGGTGGAAAGCATCCCGAGAGGATGGACGAGGCGCTGGCCGCGGTGAAAGACATTGTGAGGTCGCACCTGGAAGGGAGGTAGGCTTCTTGTCGGTCTTTCAAAAACTCATGGACGTTCGTGAGGCGCGCGGAGCGGGATTCTTCGTGCTGTTGGACCCGGACCACTCAGACAAGGAAGATCTGGTCCGGGCGGCGGCAACCTTCGAGGAGTGCGGTGCTGATGCCATCCTCGTCGGTGGGAGTTTCCTGGTCTCGACAGAATTCGACCGGATGATCCGCCTCATCAAGCATACCGTTCAAGTCCCCGTCATCATCTTCGGCGCGGGCTCCAACCAGATCTCTTCGTCCGCTGACGCGATCTTCTTTCTCTCTATGATCAGTGGACGGAATCCGGAACTGTTGATCGGGCAGCACGTGAGGGCGGCGCCGGTTCTGAAGGCCTACGGGCTGGAGCCGATTTCAACCGGTTACATCCTGGTCGACTCCGGAAGACAGACGACCGTGGAATACATAAGCAACACAAAGCCGGTTCCGCGGGATAAGCCAGACATCGCGATGGCGCACGCATTGGCCGCGGAATACCTGGGAATGCAGTGCGTCTACCTGGATGCAGGAAGTGGCGCGGAACAAATGGTGCCCGAAGAGATGATTCAGGCCGTAAGGGACTACATCTCTATTCCCAGGATCGTTGGGGGAGGTATTCGTCGCCCGGAGGATGCGGCGTCGAAGGTGGCGGCGGGGGCATCATTTGTCGTGATTGGGAGCGCCCTGGAGGACCAGCGTGAGGCCTCACTCGCGCTGGCGTTTGCAGACGCCATTCACTCGGCTTCATAGGTCGGGAATCGCCGAAATCGATATCTCCAGGACCGTTTGATGGTGGAACGGAATGCGGCCGTAAAAAACAGACTGGGAATTCACGCCCGTCCCGCGGCCCTTTTGGTCAAGGCCGCCGCAACGTTCAAGTGCGAGATCCTACTCGTTAAGGATGGACTCGAGATCAACGGGAAGAGCATTATGGGCGTGATGATGCTGGCCGCCGAACAGGGCTCGACGATCCTCGTTAGGACCGAAGGCGAAGATGAGGAAGCGGCCGCAGACAAAGTGGTGGGTGTGATCGAGGGCGTATTTGAGGATGGGATGGCCTGAAGGCAGACGGCGGACCACCGACGGCAGACCGCCGGATGAAATAGGTTTTAGATTTGGCGGTCTGTGGTCTGCGGTCCGTGGTCCTAGATGGCTTCTTCATATGAAGCCGTTAGAATCGAAACGATGAGAAAACTTACCGGCATACAGGGCTCACCCGGCATCGCCATCGGTGCTGCCTACCTTCACGACCCGGACGATCCCTGGCTCGACTACCGCAGGATCTCGGGTGGTGAGGTGGAGGCGGAGGTCGAGCGGTATCTCGCTACGCTCGAGGAAGCGGCCAGAGACGTCCAACTGCTGCGGAAGCAGGTGGCCGAAAAGCTGGGCGCGGACTACGCACAGATTTTCGACGCACATCTGCTGATCCTGCAAGACGTAGCACTGAAAGATCCGACGGTGAAGCTGATTCGCGAGGAGCGAGCAACAGCAGAGTACGCCTTCTGGCAGACGCTTCAAAAGTTACGCCATCAGTTCGACGCGATCGAAGACGAATATTTTCGGGCGAGGAAGGCCGACATTCTGGATATCGAGAGACGGGTCCTGGCCAAGCTGTGTCAACACGAAGACGCGTCGCTGGAACAGCTGAACCCGGACTCCATCGTGTTCGCTCACGACCTCACGCCGTCGGATACGGCTCACATGCAGCGAGGAGACGTGCTGGCCCTGGTGACGGAAGTCGGCGGAACGACGTCTCACGCGGCCATCATCGCCCGCGGGCTCGGAATCCCGGCCGTGCTGGGCGTCGACGCTGCCATTGCATCGGCGGAGCCCGGCGGATTGACGATCGTGGACGGGGGGAGGGGGCTGGTGTTCATCGACCCGGATCCCGAGACGCTGGAGCGATATCAAGGGGAAGCGGAGCGATTTCAGGAGCACGAGAAGGACCTCTCCGCGTCGAAGGATCTTTCAGCGGAAACCCGGGATGGGGTCAGAGTCAGCCTGCAGGCGAATATCGAACTGCCGGAGGAGATCGAATCCGCGATCGCCTATGGCGCAGAGGGGATCGGTCTCTACCGCACGGAGTATCTGTATCTCGCCAGTGAGGAACTACCCTCCGAGGAAGCACAGATCGAAGCCTATTCCCGCCTGGCCGAGCGGGTGGCGCCGCAACCTCTCGTGATCAGGACCCTCGATCTGGGTGGAGACAAACTGCCTTTGAACGCCCACGGGTCCGAGACCAATCCGTTTCTGGGGTGGCGTGCCATTCGCGTCTCCCTCGCCAACAAGGACGTGTTTCGGGCTCAGCTGCGGGCCATCCTCCGATCCACCGTAAGCGGGAACATTCGGATCATGCATCCGATGATTTCCAGCGTCGAAGAGGTGATCGAGGCGAACGAGGTGCTCGAAGAGGCCCGATCAGAACTCAGGTCTAAAGGCATTCCGTTTGATGAAGACTGTCCTGTGGGAGTGATGGTCGAGGTGCCGGCCGCAGCCATCGTGGCCGACCAGCTGGCGGAAGAGGTGGACTTCTTCAGCATCGGGACGAATGATCTGATTCAGTATACGGTCGCGGTGGACCGAGGCAACGAGCGAGTGGCCTACCTCTTTGATCCCTACCACCCGGCCGTGCTCCGGTTGATCAAAAGCGTCGTTGATGTGGGGCATCTCCAGGGCATCCCTGTGACCTTGTGTGGCGAGATGGCCGGTGACCCGTGGAGCAGCATCCTTCTGCTTGGACTGGGCGTGGACGGTTTCAGCATGGGCCCGAGAGCGCTGCCGGGCGTCAAGCACGCGATTCGATCTGTGACGATGGATCAGGCCAGGCAGCTGGCCGATCACGTGCTGTCCCTCAAGACTCGAGAGGATATCTGGAATTTCCTACAGGAAACCATGCCTGTCGATGTTCTACGAACAGCAGAGCTTGCTGTTGCACAGGAGATAGGCGGAGGGGCAGAACCGGTGGGGGCCACTCGGGAGGGCCTCCAGGGGGAGGGCGTGTGATCGCAGACGGCTGGGCGATCATTCCGGTGGCCGGTGAGGGCACCCGTCTGCGCCCTCAAACCCACACAACGCCAAAGGCCCTGCTGCCCGTCGCTGGAAAGCCCATTCTCGGGCACATCCTGGACGAGGTCATCCGGGTTGGGATTCGCAAACTGGCGCTCGTGGTCGGCCACCTCGGCGAACAGATCGTCGAGTTCGCCGAGCATCATTATGGGGATTGCGAAATCGCGGCGATCCGGCAGACCGAGCAGTTGGGTCTCGGACACGCCGTATATTTGACGCGGGAATTGGCGGACGGTGATTTCCTTCTGATCGTTTATGGCGACACGGTCTTCGAGGCTGACCTGTCCGGCGCCGTGCAGACCGCTGCGGACGGCGTGATTGGCGTCCGCAGCGTGGATGATCCGAGGCGGTTCGGTGTGGTCGAGCTGGACGGAAACCGAATCGTTCGGCTGGTCGAGAAACCGGAAACCTTCGTCTCCGACATCGCCATCGCGGGCATTAACCTGATTCGGAACAGTAGGCTGCTTTTCTCGAGTCTGGAAAGACTGATCAAGGACGGAGTCAGGACTCGAGGTGAGTATCAACTTACGGATGGGTTCAACGAAATGGTTGCCGAAGGCGCCCACCTGGAGACGTTCATCGTGGAAAAGTGGTTCGATTGCGGGACACCGGAGACGCTGCTGGAAACGAACCGGTACCTGCTGGACCGGCTTCCGCCACCCTCACCTTCGGAAGGGGCCATTCTGAAGCCTCCTGTCTTCATTTCAGAATCTGCTATCCTGGAGAACTCCGTTTTGGGGCCCTACGTATCCGTGGGTGAACGGGCGAGGATCACCGACGCCCACATCCGGAATTCGATCATCGGCGATCGGGCCGAGGTCACGGGGTGTGATCTGGAGGAATCGCTCGTCGGCAAGAATACGAAGGTCGAGTCTGATTCCCGCGGGCTGAATGTTGCTGAATCATCGTGATGTGAATGCGTGAGCTAGGAAGTCGAGCGTGGTTTGGGTTGGCCGTCAGGTTCAGGTTTTCAATCAGGAGGGGAACTCAAGTAGATGCGACATCTCTTCACCTCTGAGTCCGTTTCGGAAGGGCATCCAGACAAGATCTCTGACCAGATTTCGGATGCCGTATTGGATGCGATGCTTCAGCAGGATCTCAAGTCTCGTGTTGCCTGCGAGACGCTCGTCACGACGGGACAGGTGATCGTTTCAGGCGAGGTGACCAGCCGGGCCAGCGTCGATATTGCGGGACTGGTCAGGAAGACCGTGAAAAAGATCGGCTATACAGATCCGGACTACGGGTTTGACTATCGCTCCTGCGGCGTGATGGTCACACTCGACCGCCAGTCACCCGACATCTCCCAGGGGGTGACCCAGGGCCAGGGGCTGCACGCCGAGCAGGGGGCCGGGGACCAGGGGATGATGTTCGGCTATGCCTGCCGCGAAACCCCCGAACTGATGCCAATGCCGATTATGATGGCCCACAAGATGGTTCAGCGGCTGGCCAGCCTGCGGAAGCGGGGCACACTGCCCTACCTTCGACCCGACAGCAAGTCGCAAGTTACCGTAGAGTACAACGACAGCAAGCCCCTGCGCGTGCACACGGTGGTCCTGTCGACCCAGCACGATCCGAAGGCGACCCACAAAAAGATCACCAGTGACCTGATGAAGCAGGTGGTCAAGTCAGTTGTCCCCAGCCGTTATCTGGACAAGGATACGATCTACCACGTGAATCCTACCGGACGCTTCGTGGTTGGGGGACCCTGTGGAGACACCGGGCTTACGGGCCGGAAGATCATCGTGGACACGTATGGCGGAATGGGGCGACACGGGGGTGGCGCCTTCTCGGGCAAGGATCCGTCAAAAGTGGATCGGAGCGCGAATTACGCAGCGCGTTACGTGGCCAAGAATGTCGTAAAGGCCGGGCTCGCCGACCGGTGTGAAGTTCAGCTGGCCTACGCAATCGGTTTGGCTGAGCCGGTCTCGATTTCCGTAGACACGTTCGGGACGGGAAAGCTGGAGGGTGAGGTGATTTCGGACCTTATCCGCAGGCATTTCAAGCTCACGCCCAGGGCGATTATCCAGTCGCTGGAATTGCTGCGCCCCATATACGAGCAGACGGCCGCATACGGACATTTCGGCCGAAAGGGCGCTGCTTTCACGTGGGAAAAGACAGACAAGGCCGAGGCACTTCGCCGTGCCGCCAAGCGCCTCGGAATGTAAACCTGAGAAAGGAAAAAGCATGGCGCAGAACCCTGTTACAGAAATTTTGATTCCAGATTACTCCCGGCTGAGCCACAAGGTTGCCGACATCTCTGACGCGGAATTCGGTCGCAAGGAGATTACGATCGCTGAAAAGGAGATGCCGGGGTTGATGTCGCTGCGAGAGAGGCACGGCGATAAGAAGCCGCTGAAGGGTGCCCGGATCACCGGTTCTCTTCATATGACCGTGCAGACGGCCGTGCTGATCGAGACCCTTCAGGCCATGGGCGCAGATGTCCGATGGGCCTCGTGCAACATCTTCTCGACGCAGGACCACGCCGCAGCGGCCATCGCAGCGGAAACATCGTGGCGACCCGGAGGTACGCCGGTCTTTGCCTGGAAGGGTGAATCGCTCGAAGAGTACTGGGAGTGCACGCTCCAGGCGCTGAGTTTCCCGGGCAAGGAGGGCCCGGATCTGATCGTGGACGATGGAGGGGACGCCACGCTGCTTATACACCGCGGATACCAGGTTGAAGATGACCCGACGATCCTGGAAGGTCCGACAGAGAACAGGGAACAGGGCGTTATCGATACGGTCTTGCGGCGCCAGCTGGAAAGGGATCCTCAATTCTGGCACGATCTGGCCAAGGGGATACGGGGGGTTTCGGAGGAGACCACAACGGGTGTACACCGTCTCTACCAAATGAGGGAAGAGGGATCGCTCCTATTTCCGGCGATAAACGTGAACGACTCCGTGACAAAATCGAAGTTTGACAACCTGTATGGATGCAGGGAGTCCCTGGCAGATGGAATCAAGCGGGCCACGGATGTCATGCTCGCCGGGAAGGTCGTTTGCGTCTGTGGCTATGGAGACGTCGGAAAGGGGTGCGCACAGTCGATGCGCGGAATGGGTGCCCGCATCCTTGTCACGGAAGTGGATCCGATCTGTGCGCTGCAGGCTGCCATGGAAGGTCTGGAAGTGACGACCTTGGAGAACGCGCTCAGTGAGGCGAACATATACGTGACAACCACGGGAAACCGCGATATCATTCGCGTGGAGCATATGGAGAAAATGCTGGATCAGTCGATCGTCTGCAACATCGGCCATTTTGACAACGAGATCCAGGTCGACAAGCTGGTCACGCATCCGGGGATCGAACACCTAAACATCAAACCACAGGTCGACAAGTATACGTTTCCCAAGGGGAACTCGATCTACCTTCTCGCCGAAGGACGTCTGGTGAACCTCGGGTGCGCAACGGGACATCCATCCTTCGTGATGTCGGCTTCGTTCACGAATCAGGTCCTTGCCCAGATGGATCTGTGGAGCACGGCCAGGGAAGTGAACGTCTACAGACTGCCAAAGAAGCTGGACGAAGAGGTTGCGCGCCTGCACCTGGAAAAACTGGGCGTGAAGCTGACCGAGCTCACAAGGGACCAGGCCGATTATATCGGGGTACCCGTAGGCGGTCCCTACAAGCCTGAGCATTACAAGTATTAATGTAGAGCAGGTGCGGTGGTAGGATTTGTCCGGAGACGGTCATTTTGTACTACCGGCACCCGAAGGATGACAGGGACAGGGCGAAATCGAATTTCGCCCTGTCCTTTTATTTTTCTGTGCCACAAATGGTTGTAGAGATTACTGCCCCTTCCGCTTTAGGTTGAGACCGTTGGCATTTCGTTTGCCTTTATGGTCCCTGAACATTTTAACCCACGGAGACGAGGTGTGAAAATGCAGCACAGACCGTTCGAATGGGTCGTGATCCTGGTGATTCTGATCACAAATTTCGGATGCTCGCTCCCCGGCAAACCGAAGGCGCCGTCCTACGAGATCGACGTGGAGATGTCGCTGGCGGACGAAGTCGTCACGATGCAGGAACTGATCGAGGACCGAGAGGATTACCTGACGATTCAGCCCTCCGGGACAGTTGGCCTGGACATCGAACAGGATGTCGACCGTTTCACGGTCGGAGACAACCTTCAGCTTTCGCCGCCAGACGGAAACTTCGCGCTTCCGGTTCCCCAATCGGGGGGGGTGCGCTCGGATGTGTTGGGCCTCACGCTGCCTGACGAGATCCGGGTGACCAATGCCGAAATTCGATCGGGATCAATGCGTTTCGATTTTTCGAATGGCTCTGGGCGGTCGCTCGATATCGAGATCACACTTCCGGATTTCTCCAGCCAGGGCAGTGTGATCCGGGAGGCCACGAGCGTACAAGGCGGGTCTACCGCTTCGCTGCTGGTCTCGCTGAACGGATCGAACTTTTCTCCATCCGCACCGGAACTGCTTCGAATCGACGCGAGGATACAATCTGGTGTCGGGGGACAGGACGGATCGGTGAGCGTGGTAATGCAACCTGATGCACTCCTCCTGGAAGAGATTCAGGGCGCCATTCGAGATCTTCCTGTCGGGTTCGAAACCAGCTCCCTCTCGGTCGACTTTCCAGATGGCGAGATCGACGTGGCCTTCTCCGAGGCCGCGGTAGAGATACAGGCCACGAGCGAAATCGGGGCCTCGAGCGAGCTGGATATTTCGGTCGTGGGCATCGGGGAGGGAGGGCGCTCCGTCGTCCTGAGCATCCCGTCCGGGCAGCGAGCGCTGGCCGCGGGCGCACCGGGAAACCCCGCCGTGACCCTCATCCGGTTCGATCAGACAAACAGCAACATCCTGGAATTTCTGGAAATCATCCCGCGCAGCATCCGGGTCAGTGGCGGGATTTTGATTGACGACGGAGACGCGCGCGTGGGCAGGACGGATGGCGTGGATATAAAACTCTTTTTCAGGGCGCCGCTGAAGATGGTCGTTTCTGAGTCTCAGGTTCTGAGCGATCCCGAGGATATCGGCATCGACGATCCCGAAGCCAGGAAACGGTTGGCGACGAACGTCGGCGCGGCAACCGTGACGCTGGACCTGATCAATCACCTTCCGGTGGCGATCGGCGTGAGGCTCCTTATCGGGTCCGACCGCGAGCAGCTTGAAACGAATGCCGATCTCGTTCTTCCGAGTCAGGGGGAGATCCTGCTGCCGGCGGCTCCGGTTGACGGTGCTGGGGCGGTCCAGGAGTCGGTGACGAGTCAGACAAAGGTCGAACTCACAAAAGAGGAGACGGCAGTCTTTGCCCGGTTTCCGCTGTTTTCGGTCGTTTCCATCAGGACACCCGGAACAGGAGGCAAGACAGTCCAGATCGAGCAGGACGATTTTGCACAGGTGAAGATGAGTGCAAAGATCCGAATCCTGGTGGACGAGAGACTGGATGACTAAGAGATTGTGGAACCTCAAGAATCAGAACGAGTTCATGGCAGGGTTCTTTCTCTGCGGAGTGCTGCTGTGGTCAACTCCGGCATCTGCGCTGGGTGAATCGAGCGCGCGCGCCGCTGGGATGGCAGGCACCTACACGGCAGCTGCACGGAATCTGGATGCCGTTGGATGGAATCCAGCAAACCTGGCACTTCCCAGCGACAGATCTCTATCGATCGCGATCTTCTCGTTTGGGTTTAATGGGAGGAATGACGCATTCGATTTAGACGATTATAATCGATACAACGGGAAGGCGTGGAACGAGGAGGTAAGGCAGGAAATCCTGGACAAGCTGCCGCCCGAAGGCATCCGCGCTAACGCTTCTGGAGAGGCACGGGCACTGGGGATCTCCATAGGGAGGTATGCGGTGCGCGTTACTGCTTTCGGTGCCGGCCGTGCACGGTTTCCACGAGATCCACTGGAGCTGGCCCTCTTTGGAAACGAGCGCGACCGCGTCTACAACGTCGCGGACACAGAGGGGAAAGCGCAGGCGGCCTGGTCGATATCATTCTCAGCGGGACATCCAATCCGCCGGAGGGGGTCCAGGGTCGTATCGGTTGGGGTGACGGTCCGATATCTTCGAGGTCTGGGGTTCTTCGAACTTCAGGACGCTCAGGGCACACTGGTTACACTGGATTCGGGCTGGCAGTTGGAGGGCTCCTCACTGGCCAGACGCGCCGAGGGTGGGCGTGGATTTTCGTTCGACCTGGGATTGGCGGCTCAGCTCGGCAGGGAGTGGAGTGCGGGAATTTCCATCCTGCAGATCGGACGCCTATCCTGGGACAAGAATGCTAGGGAGAACCGAGGACAGATGTTTGCCGGCGCGATACAGGTTCAGGACATTGCGGACGTCGAGGAATTCGACGACCTTTTCAATGCGGAAGATCAGGAGCGCAGGCTTGACTCTTTTTCGACTTCTTTGCCCACGACGGTCCGCATTGGGATCTCAAAGAAGACGAAACTCTCGCTCTTCAACGTCGATTGGCAGCACGGGCTCAACGATGCGCCAGGGTCGACGACCCAATCTCGGCTCTCCGTGGGAAGCGAATACAAGATGACCGGATGGTTTCCAGTTAGAGCGGGCATCTCTGTCGGCGGAGGGAGACCGACCTCCTATTCCGCCGGCTTCGGCATCGGCGTGAAGTTGATTGCCTTTGATGTGGCCCTTAGGCTCAGGGACGGCATCGTTCCGAACAGGGCAGGCGGCGGCGGGTTGGCCGCTGAACTGAAATTCGGATTCTGAGTCAGTGTGCCGGCGAACGGCCACTCAAGCCGGAGTAGGAGAAATATGTAAGATGCTTGGGCATGGGTAGACGAGTAGATTTGTCAGTGGATGATCATTTGAGCCATCGGCGCCTGATGAATAGAAAGGCGGGGCGGAACATCTTTTCGCCCCGCCTTTGTTTTGTACGCGGAGGCCGTTCGCAGGGCTATATTGTGGACACATCAAACGTGACAACCACAGTGAAGTCGGTTTTGAAGCCGCACAGGGGCATTGCATGTACATAGCGCATAGAAAGAGGTGCTGGAGCCTTATCTTACTGGCTGCTGCGCTGGTCTGCTTCGTAGCATCAGAATCGAGAGCCGATGAAGACCCGCCCCCTCCAGGCCACCTGATCCGCCGGTCGATTCCGCCGCCCGGGGCCAGGACGCACACGGTTGTGCTCGGAGAACGGTTCCGGGCGGGCGGCTTCCACAAGTGGCTCTACGGGAGGGATTACCGCGACCTCTGGATCACGCCCATCCAGGTCGAAGTCCTCGACCTTGACACCGTGGCCGGCGGGCTGAAGCCGGTTGGGACCGGAGGGTTCGGGCAGTCGATCTCTCTGCACCTCGCGGGGGAGGATGGTCGGCCTTATTCGGTTCGTTCCTTGGACAAAGACCCTACGAAGCGCCTGTGGGGTGAGCTGAAACAGACGTTCGTCGAGGACATCCTACAGGATCAGATCAGCGCCATGCTCCCTACCGGCGGACTCGTCGTCGATCGCCTGATGGAAGTGACCGGAATCCTCCACGCGAAACATACGCTTGTGGTGATTCCGGACCACCCCCGGCTGGGCGACTACCGTAAGGAATTCGCCGGCCTCATCGGGGCGTTCCATGAGTATCCGGTTGACGGGGCCGACGAGACGCCGGGCTTCGCCGGCTCGCGGAGTGTCAAGGGATCGGAGCGCCTCTGGGCAGACCTGGAAGCGGGCCCCGAGCACCGGGTGAATGCGCGGGCATTCCTCAAGGCACGGCTGCTGGACATCCTGATCAACGACAAGGACCGCCACTTCGGTCAGTGGCGGTGGGCCCGGTTCCCCGATGGCGACGGCTATTTCTGGTACCCGATCCCCGAAGATCGTGACCAGGCCTTCGTGGATTTCGACGGTTTTGCGATGTTCCTTGCGCGAAGGGCCATTCCGAAGCAGATCAGGTTCGAAGCCAGGTATCCCAGTGTCGTCGGGTTGACGACGAACGGTTGGGAGCTGGATCGGGAATACCTGTCCGAGCTCGAGAGGTCGGTGTGGGACTCGATGGCCACGGCCTTGCAGCGTGAACTGCCGGATGCCGTGATCGAAGACGCCGTTCGCAGGCTTCCCCCATCGTTCTACGACCAGGTGGGTGACTTCCTCACGCGCACGCTCAAAACACGCCGCAACAGCCTGTCCGCGTTCGCCGACCGATACTACCGTCTGATCACCCGGCAGGCCGAAGTCCGGGCGACGGATAAGGATGAGTATATCCTTTTCGAACACAAGGCCAATGGCGATCTCGCGCTCCGGATCGGCCTGGGTGGCGCTGATCCGGACGGCCGGAGGCCCCCTTACTTCCGGAGGACGTATCACCACACGGAGATGAAAGAAATTCGGTTATATGCTCACGGCGGTGACGACTACGTGGAGGTGTCAGGCGGGAACGGGCGGATCAACATCCTGGCCGACGGCGGGGATGGAGACGACACGTTCGTCAACACGTCAGAGGCGGGAAGCGGAAAGACGCGGTTCTTCGACGCTAGCGGAAAGAATCGGTTCGAGAAGGGTAGGGGCGCGAAAGTTAATGAGCGTCCCTACAAGCGACCTCGCGGCACGACAACGAGCAACTCGAGACGGTGGCTCGACTGGGGCAGCCAGAGGATCACTCTCCCTGTCGTGTCTACCAGTCCGGATTTGGGCATCTATGGCGGGGTCATCAGCAGCCGACAGCATTTCGGATATCGGAGGGATCCGTACTCGTCGAAGCATTCTATCAGCCTCGGCGTTGCCAGCGAGGGTGCCGAACCCTTCGTCGCCTACACGGGCGCATTTCGTCACATTTGGCCCGGAGTGGATGGGTCGCTTCACCTGGAGTATTCCGGCATCAACGTGATCCGGTTCAACGGGTTCGGCAACGACACCCAGATCCCCGAGTCGACATCGTTCTACAAGGTCGAGCAGAAAGAGTTCCGGTTCACCCCTGGCCTTGTCTTCCGCGCCGGCAAACATCCCGGTCCCGCCGTGGAGGGTGCGTACGGACCAGGTGCGCCGGAGGGGCCGAAGGTCCGTACGACACTCACGATTTCGGTGGGTCCGATCGCGAAGTACGCCGACACACCCCTAGAAGATAATTCGGAAAGATACATCAGTTCTCTGCCGACCCCACCGTATGGAACGGGATCATTCGGTCAGATCGGCGCGCGCGGTCAGGTCGAAATCGATACACGCAACAACCTCGCCTTTCCGGGCCGCGGTTTCTTGATCGACGTCTCGGGTGCCGTCTACCCGGAGGCGTGGGACGTGGCGTCCGCATTCGGTCATCTGGAGGGTGAGATTTCGACGTATCTGTCGGCCGGGGGGGCGATGACCCTGGCGCTTCGGGGGGGCGGAAAGAACGTTTGGGGTAGATTTCCGTTTCACGAGGCCGCGTTCGTGGGGGGCCCCGGCACACTGCGTGGATTCCGGAAGGATCGGTTTGGCGGCGAGTCCTCGGTCTACGGGAATGCTGAGCTGCGGCTCAAGCTCTCGCGAATCAGGTTTCTCCTGCCGGGTGAGTTCGGCGTGTTCGGCGGTATCGACACGGGCCGAGTGTTCCTCGACGCTGATCCTTCCGATGCGGATAAGTTCCACACCGGCGTGGGCGGCGGCATCTGGATGTCCTTCCTCCAGCGCACACAGACGCTGAGCGCGGCGTTCGTGAACGGCGACGACCTCACGGGATTCTATCTGCGCGCAGGGTTCATGTTTTAAAAGCGAAAGGAACTCCGAGGCCTAACCCCATCATCGTCCGGCTCGTTTTGACCAGTGAAGATCTGGTGCGATCGTTGGGCCGGCCGCTGAGCCCAAACTCGGGTTCTAGCGAATAGTCTGCCTCCTCCTTTCAAGCTCACCAAGCAATATTTTTCTTAAGCGAATGGATTTCGGGGTTACTTCAACATATTCATCCTCTCCAATGTATTCCATAGCTTCTTCCAATGAGAACTTTATTGCCGGAGCTATCGACATTTTTTCATCTGAACCAGCAGCGCGCAGATTAGACAATTTTTTAGTCTTGGTTACGTTTATTACCAGGTCATCATACCTCGTACTCTCTCCTACCACCTGACCTGCATATACTTCTTCATTTGGCTCGATGAAGAATTTACCCCTGTCTTGCAATTTGTTAATGGAATACGCAATCGATGTTCCTGATTCCATCGCTATCAACGCACCATTCCTCTTACCCTGTATTGCACCTTTCCACGGCTCATACCCATTGAACCGATGCGAGATCACAGCTTCCCCTTCGGTAGCCGTTAATACTGGATTGACAAAGCCGATCAAGCCCCTGGCCGGTATTTTGAACTCGAGAAATATCCTGTCACTCTTTTTCTCGATGTTCAGAATATCACCTTTGCGCCTGGTGGCTATTTCTACGATTTTGCTGGAAAACTTTTCTGGAACATTGACATTTAACAGTTCTATGGGTTCGTGCAGAAATCCATCGATTTCCTTCGTAACCACCTTTGGCTGACCTAGTTGGATCTCATACCCTTCTCGCCTCATGGTTTCTACCAGAATAGATAAGTGAAGAATGCCTCTACCATAGACTATGAGTCTATCAGGTGAGTCAGACTCTTCAATATTCAGTGCAAGGTTCTTCTCTGTTTCTTTGAATAGTCTCTCTCTAACGTGCCTTGACGTGACGAATTTCCCTTCTCTGCCAAGGAACGGTGAGGTGTTGATCGTAAATAGCATGCTCATAGAAGGTTCATCTATTGAGATCGGCTTTAGAGATTCGGGTTCATTGCAATCAGCAATGGTATCTCCGATGTCAAAGTTATCGAGTCCTAGGAGGATCGCGACTATTTCCCCAGATTTCACTTCCTCTTTTGTTTTCTCTTTTCCCAGCCCCTCGAATAGAAAAAGTTCTTTGACGACTGATTTATTGATTTCACCGTTTCTTTGAACAACAGAGACTTGGTCACCCGTTTTGATACTTCCTCTATGCACCCTTCCTACCGCAATCCTCCCTGTATATGACGAGTAATCCAATGAACTGATCTGTAATTGTACAGTTCCAGGGTTATCTTTTTGCGGATCAAAGTATTCAATAATGGTATCTAACAAATAGGTGACGTCGGTGGTTGGTGTTTTCCAATCGGCTCCCATCCATCCCTCTTTTGAAGAACCGTAAACAGTTGGAAAATTCAGTTGTTCGTCTGTCGCATCTAAGGAAAACATCAGTTCATAAACAAGCTCATTCGCCGCTTCCGGATTACAATTCGGTTTATCGACTTTATTGATCACGACTATCGGTTTTAAGCCCAGTTCCAACGCTTTTTGCAGAACGAATCGTGTCTGCGGCATTGGCCCTTCAAAAGCATCGACAAGTAACAGCACACCATCAGCCATATTCAAGACACGCTCCACTTCTCCTCCAAAATCCGAGTGTCCCGGAGTATCGATAATATTGATCTTTGTTCCATTATATCTTACTGATACGTTCTTGGATAGAATGGTTATCCCTCTCTCCCGTTCCAGATCATTTGAATCCAGAATCAAATCCTGCACTTCCTGATTATCCCTGAACAATTCCACTTGATGTAGAATTCGATCCACCATGGTTGTCTTTCCATGATCAACGTGTGCGATAATCGCAATATTTCTTATATCCATACTAGTCCGACTCCTGTTGGAAATGCCCACTAAAGCAGCTTATTGCGATAAGCAAAAAAGGATTTTGTGTTTTTTGCCTAGATGTAAGATCACCTCGCGTCTTTACCGTAGAATCGCCGGGACCTCCCCCGAGGAAAGGAGCACTCGAATGAGGTTTGTGAGCTCCGGCCCGTCCAATCGCTCATAGGTCATCACGACGTCTGCCTTTCCATCTCCGTTGAGATTCATCGCCTTCGCCCGATCCCCATTCCCGGGAAGATGGACCCGAAACGCGAGGTCACGCTTCGCGTCAAAGACTTCCCGCTTGCTTCCCAAAAATCCCACCAGTTCATTCGTATCCTCACTCGTCAGGACGTCGGTTACCCCGTCGCCGTTCAAATCCGCGAATTCGTAGACGGGCTGAGTGTTGCCTCGGCGGAAGTCGATCGCCACCTGGAGCTTCCTGCGGGCCGAAGGCCGATCGGGATATCGACCATTTTCTCCCATGATGTAGAAGAGCACATCGACGTTCACGGTTCTTGTGAGGAACATCTGGATCAGGCTGGTCAGACCGGTCTTGATGGTCGGGACGACCAGGTCCATGCGGCCGTCTGCGTTTAGGTCGATTGCGTCGGGCAGGATCTGTGCGCCTTGAGAAGCGATGACCTGGTCGGGGGGGCGGTCGAAGAGGGAGCGCGACTTCGCAGGATCGTCTTCGCTGCGCCCATAATATACCTGGATCTCCGTACGAACATCCAGGCCAGTCTCATCGGAAGCCTTTATCACTGTCACGTCGATCTGCCCGTCTCCGTTTAAATCCCTCACCTCTGAAATATACTTGAACAGTTGATTGGAGGGTTCACCCTCTCGTATGGTCTCTGTTCCGTCAGCAAGGGCACCGAACCCATGGTGGATGACCTTGTCCGGTGGTCCTCCGAAACGGCCGGATGCGTCCTGATTGAAGAAGCAGAGGCTGTCCGCGTAGGCCGCTAGGATGTCGGTCTGACCGTCCTGATCTAGATCCCTGAAGAGGAAGTGGGGTGTCCCAATGGTCGTGGAAACGCTCCCGCCGACGGCAAATCGGTTCAATCCTTGTCCGCGAACTCCGATTTGGAGGCCGGCAAGAAGGACCCCCGAGGGCAGCCGAGTGTCTGCCGTGGAGTAGATCAAGTATCGCCCCACCTGCGGGAGGATGAGTTCGGGCGTCCCATCGCCGTTGAGGTCCCGTACGAAGTCCCAGTAGGGCAATTTCTCCGGTTCCGCCGCGAGGAAGACCGAGGGCGCTTCCACGAGAACATTCCGTGTTGGATTTTTGGAGCCTGCAGTCAGGTAGGAGACGCCGCGAGGCGTGAAGTAGACGATCTCCGAACCGGGAAGGGAGTCGACATCGGCGAGGTCGAAGACGACAGCATCTGGGGGGGGCGGGAAGTCCAGGTCCGGGGTTTCGGCGAAGCCCTGAGCGGTCTGGAAGAAAATGGCGAAACGGCGTTCCCGATCCCGCCCTTCCTTTCGGGTGTAGACGATGAGCAGGTCTGTCCGATCGTCTCCGTTCAGGTCTGCAGGCCTGTAGAGTGAAGGTCTGTCCGGCAGGCGGAGGTCGAAGACCTGGAAGTGTTCCTGGGATGCCTGAAGGGTGCTGGGGTGTCCAACCAGGATGGAAAGGGCGAAGGCCCCTGTTAGCGAAGTGCGTCGAGGCACGGAAGCGTTCGGGCTCCTTTAGAGCTTGCGCATCAGCCTAAGAGAAAACGTCCAGGGATCGGATTTTCTGTCGAGCCTTCGGGCCACGTTGATTCGGAACAGCTGCTGCGAAAAGGCGAGGGCCAACCCGGCATCCGTCTTGAAATCCTGCAGGCGAACATCCTGAAAGCCTTCAAAGAGATGCTTGTCGCTCAGCTGAGGCGAGATCCATCCCGTATCTACAAAGAGGATGAGATTGAGGAGATGCAGCGCTCGAATCGGGAGGCGAGAAAACAGATCTCCCCTGAAAAGGTAGTCCCAGTTGATCAGAATCATTCGATTTCCGAAAAACTCTTTGATGCCGAAACCGCGAAGGGTGCCCACGCCGCCCAGATAGAACCGGTGCTGTTCGGCCGAGCTTTCGCGTGTGCCGACTCGGGCGTGGAGGACGAAGGCCTGATTTCCAAAGATGACCTTCTGATAACGCTTAACGGTCAGGATGATGCCGTCGTAGCTGAATTCTCTGAACCCCCGCTCGTAGACCCCCTTCAGAAACCAAGCGTTTCGGAAGATAGGGCTTTTCACTCGCGTATCTGTGATGAATCCAAACTGAATGCGACCAAAATTTCCAGGCCGGACCTCAGGATTCGCCCTGAATCGTTTGTCCGGATACAGGATGCTCCACTCTGTTTCTATGGGCATGCTCTCGTATGCAAACGCGGTAAAGCTGCCTAGGAGATGGAAGCTGGGACGCAGCCTGTAGATCGTCTTCGTTTCGAATCCGTTCTTTGCCCGAAAGTAGTTTCGATAGTCCCCCTTAAACATCAGGGAAAAGATCGAATTCTCTTCGGTGCGAATGAGTTCACGATTCGGAGATTCAGTGCGGTCGAAGGCAGTCGCCGTCGTTGTGACCCGGTCTCCACGCCACTCCGCGCCTGCTTCCCACCGGAACGATCTGCTGTGCAGGCCGTATCCGGACTCGGCGAAGAGCGAGACAGAATCCCCGGTCTTGGGGCTGCCCTCGATCCGATAACCGAGGAAGAGTCCCTCGACCCGGTTGTGACGGAGCCGAACGGACCTTGAAAGCTGGCGGAGTTCCTTCTGATCCTTGGCTTGCGCCCGTGCTTCCTCATAAAGTAAAAAGATGGCCAGTAGGCTCAGAATCAAACCCAATCTTCCCAAGGACTCACCTTCCGATTCAGGACCTAGCGTCCAATCTCGTAGTATTTGATCTTCTTGTGTAGATTGGTGCGTTCGATTCCGAGGACTTTGGCCGCTTTGGTCACATTCCAGCCGCTGTTCCCAAGGGCATCTGCAATATAGGCCTTCTCGACCGTCTCCTTGACCTCTTTCAGTGTCTTCCCCTGGTCGAGGCGATACGGCGCTGAGGCGCCATCCGCCTCTTCGTGTCGGACTATTGTCGGTCCCTTCAGGCCGGGAAGGTCCTCTTCCCGGATGTCGTCTCTGGTCACCATGATGGAGACGCGCTCGACAAGATTTTTGAGTTCGCGCACATTCCCAGGCCATTCGTATCGGCAGAGGACGTCTATCGCTTCAGGCGTCATCGTCTTCGGCCGAAAACCGTTCTCCTCGGCGTAGAGGTTGAGGAAGTGCGAGGTCAGGGAGGGGACGTCTTCCCGACGCTCCCGCAGACTGGGCGCGACGATCGGGATGACGCTGAGTCTGAAGAAAAGGTCCTCGCGAAATTGGCCTTCCTCCACGAGATGTTGGAGATCTTTATTCGTAGCGGCGATCACGCGCACGTCCACTCGGATGGTTTCAGAACCGCCGACCCGTTCGAATTCACCCTGCTCGAGGGCGCGCAGCACTTTGGCTTGAACGCTCACACTCATGTCGCCGATCTCATCCAGAAACAGCGTACCGCCCTCGGCCAGTAGAAACTTTCCGTCTCTGGTCTTCACGGCACCGGTAAATGCGCCTCGATCGCTTCCAAAGAGCTCGCTTTCGATCAACTCCTCCGGTATAGCGGCGCAGTTTACCTTGATGAAAGGACTCCGGCTTCGTGTGCTGATTCGGTGAATATCCCGGGCAATCAGTTCTTTTCCTGTCCCGCTTTCACCCAGGATGAGCACCCGGCCGTTTGTGGGTGCCACCTTTTCGATCTGTTCACGGACGACTTCGAGTTTCGGGCTCTCGCCGACCATTTCGAACCGCCCTTCAACTTCCTTTCTGAGCGTTCGGTTCTCTTCTGCCAACACCGCGGTCTCCATGGCGTGTGAAACGGCCAGGAGGACCCGGTCCAATGAGAGGGGTTTTTCCAGGAAATCGTAGGCCCCCAGTTTGGTGGCCTTCACGGCATCCTGGACGGTTCCGTGCCCGGATATCATGATGATGGGCACGTCCAAGTGGTCCTCGTGGACCTTCTGGAGGAGATCGATCCCACTCATCCCCGGCATCACGATATCGACCAGGGCCGCGTGAATCGGTAGCTTCGCCAGTTTCTGGATGGCATCCTGGGCCGAGGAAGCGCAAACGACAGTGTAACCTTCTCCGGCAAGGATCATCTCCAGCGATCGTCGGATGTTTCGCTCGTCATCGACGACGAGCACGGTCCGTTCTTTCATCTCCTCACCTCCGGTCGCTGAACCGGCTCGGGGGCAACGGGCAAGCTGATTTCAAAATGGGCTCCGACTCCAGGTCCGTCAGTGACTGTGACGCTTCCGCCGTGGTTCTCAACGATGGTTCTGGCTACCGCAAGCCCGAGACCCATCCCGGTCTCTTTGGTGGAAACATAGGGTTGGAAGATTCGCTCTCTGTCCGCCTCAGGCACGCCTGGGCCCGAGTCGATCACGACGAGTCTTGCCGTCTCGTTTGTAAGGTGAGTTCGGATGTCCAGTGTCGCCCCATCCCCAGCTGCATCCTTCCCGTTCTCGATCAGGTTGATGATCACCCGACGCATCTGCTCTACGTCCAGGTTCATCTCTGGCATGCTCGGATCTAGGTCGAGTTCGATATTCAGCTCAGGATACAGACGGACGGCGTCTAAGACGAGATTGTTCAGGTCGTTGCGCGCAAGCGACAAGGAAGGCATGCGAGCAAAGTCCGCAAATTCCTGTACCAGCGCTTTAAGTCTTTCCACTTCTTCAGTGACGATTTCCGTACAGTCATCCACAAGCTTCTGGTAGATCGGATCAGTCCCGCGATATTTGTCCTTCATTTGCTGAACTGTAAGCTGAATCGGCGTGAGGGGGTTCTTGATCTCGTGGGCAAGCCGGCGGGCGATTTCACGCCACGCTGCAATTTTCTCGGCCTCGACTCTCTGCCTTCGATTCTGTTTCAAGTCCTCGGCCATCTGGTTAAAAGATTCAACCACCTGGCCCACTTCGTCGTTTCGACCGGCGGTAATGCGGTAATCCAGATTGTCTCTGGCGAGTTCTCGCGTGCCTTGAATGAGGGCGTAAAGCGGTCTGGTGATGCCCAGGCCGACTCGAACCCCGATGAGCGACGCAAGCAAGACGACTGCAGCTGCCGCAAACAAGAACGCGAGTAGAAAATCCTGACGGAGTTCCTCTTCGATCATTTCAAGGTGCTTGTAGGTCTGAACGCCTCGCTCAACATTCAATAGTTTGTCAAGGTGTTCCGTGACGATGAGGGCTGCGACGATGTCTCCCTGGTCCCGAACTGGAACGACGAGGTTCAGCAGGTCGTCCTGTTCCTTGAGTACCAGAGGTCCCGTACGCAAACGTTCGGTCATCGAAGCGGAAAGGCCGTCGCCGGAAAAAACGAAGCGCAACGTGTGATCCAGGAGCCCCAGCTGACTCAAGAAAGGCTTCAATCGTTCCGGATCTCGGGCCTGGAAGGCCTGAGTCAGGTCGGGAGCGTTCAACAGCTGTTCACCTGCCCTGCCCAGCAGAGCCTTGCGCCTGTCGTAGCCCTCCTTTGCCAGGGAAAGAGCATCGTTCAGGGCCTGTCCCATTTCCGGGTTGACACTTACCCATCGGGATCGATCAAGGAAGTGCTGGGTGACGAGCGAGAGGGCGAGTGTCGTACCCAGTGCAAGGATGATCAATGCAAGGATGATTCTCCACCGAAGGGGTATGGGTTTCATTCAGGTTTCTCCGGTGGCGAGTTCCAGATTTCGATCCACGGCGTTCGCTCTGCGGGTTGGTCCAGGGAGACGAAGAGCTCCAGGAAGCTCCCGCGCTCGAGCAAATTGAGCCATTTTCTAGTTCGTTGTTGCTGCTCTGGAGAGATGGGGTTTACGCCGATCCGGACGCGAATGTTGAACAGCTCGTCTTTCAAGGGAAAAACGCCAAGCGGCAGGCCCTTCAATCTAGAGCAGAATACGTTTGCGCTGTCAAATGCGGTCGTCTCGAGCGTGTCTGGGCTGCTGGCGTACCGAATCACACGGTATTGTCCATCCCATATGTCGTGCTCCAGGCGAGTCTCGACTCCACGCACGCCCGTGTCCCTATTTCTCCCTGATACAACCCGAAACTCCAAGAGCACCGAGGTCGTCATTCCCGACTCGATGGCGTCGAGCGTGCGGTCGGAGAAGAGCCTGTCCAGAACAAGGTCGAGTTTGAGGGTGTCCCGCTCGAGATAGACCAGCTTTTCTGAGATCGCAATGTTCTGGGAGTGCACACTCTCCGGCATCGCAATAAAAAAAAAGAGGCCTAGCCAGATGATGCATCGCTGTCTCATCGCCTCTTTCACACGATCCCTTTTGTGATTCTAAGAACCTTGCCTGCTCCTCCTGAAGCCTCTAAAGACCTACGTTAATCCCCCCGAAGCGGTGGGACTTGACGATTAAGGTCCCGGTCCCCAGCCCCAGGCTGATATCAACCCGGTTGAACAGGAGCAAACCTATTCCAAACGTCCCATCGACACCTTTGTGGACCGTGTCGTTCACTGAGCGCCTGACCCCGGCCCCCTCCGCAAAGAAGTAGAACCTGCCGAGTTTCTTCAGGGTGATCAAATAGATGCCCTCTGCGGACACGAACTGCGTTCCCCCTTCTGGTCCGATTTCTCTCTGTTCGAACCCCCGGAGCTGGTTCGGGCCGTCAAGATAGAATCGCTCGTAGAAGGGGGGGGAGCCCAGGATCGTTCCGGCCCTTCCTCCCAGGGAGAAGGTCTGTCCAGAAAACGCCTGAAAGTGCTTGTAGACTTCCGTCTTCACTCGAAGGAAGTTTGCCGTAGATCCAAGGTGTATGGTCGAGAGATCCAGCTGAAAATTAAGATCCACCCCTGCCTCGCTTCCCCACGGGAGTGCGGAAGGAATTCGGCGTAGATCGAGCCCGAGAAAAGCGACGGGCTCCCTACCTACCCTCGAACCGACTTCGTCGGCAAAGAGGCCGCCGTTTGTCTGCAGGAGGGGTGCTCGGTAGCTAGCAACTTTCACGTCTGTGTAGCCGTATTTGAAGATCAGACGGTAATCACCACGTACAGGCCTTCCGATCCCGATCGACCCTCCGGTCCGCTCGAGGTCGTAGCGTCCGCGGGACTCCTGGTCTTTGCTACGGTAGAGGTCTCGATCTGAAGAGGATACCGAAGCCTGCAGATACAACGAGAGCTTTGAACCGGACAGCCAGGGGTCAGTGTAGGTGAATCCCAGGTGCCTGAGGCGCTCTCCGCTATTGAATTCGGCCCCGATCACTTCTCCCTCTCCCCACAGATTGACGTGGTATGCGTCTGAGGCGATGCCGAATCCGTCCAGCTCGGTGTAGACGACGCTGACTCCGAGGTCCCCAAACCGCTTTTCATCGACGTAGACCATGAGCACGGCCCTGCCCATCTCTGATCCGGGCTTTGGGGCCAGATGAACTGTCCTGAACAGTCGTGTACGATAGAGCGCTTCGCGGCTGGCTCGCATCCCTTCTTGCGTCAGTCGGTCTCCTTGCTGGAAGCCCAGGGAGCGGAGGATGACCTCCGGTTTGGTCTTCTGGTTGCCTCGAACCTCGATCCGTTCGACGACAAAACCCTCTTGGGCCAGCGCAGTGCCGCCGCACAACAAGAGGAGAGCGAAGATCAGGAGAGGCGAGAGTATCCGGTGCATGAGGGTTTACCCCTTCCGAGGAGGTACGTACCTAAAATATGCGCTCCCTCTTGGTCTCGCAAGAACCGTACCCGCAGTCAGGCCGGAAAACGATTCGGATACACATGGCATAAGATACTATATATAAACAACTTTTAATGTTTTTAAGGTCACCGGATGGTGAAGGGGCTGTTTGCCCCATAGTGGAATAATAACACAGATGTATCTTTTTTGCAACAGGTTTCGAGTCAACTTTGTTACGGATCTGGGTGGCCAAGAAGGAAACTTGATTTGCTCGGTGGATCGATTTACTTTTGAGCCGGCCAGACATCAATCGTGGAGGACGCGGTGTCAACTGAGCAGGTAAACAAATTTAAACAGAATTATGAGACCCTCGCCGGAAAGGTCCAGGTGACCGATGACCTCAGAGACGCAGCAGAACGCGTAACCGGGATTGTCGCGGGAGCGAATGCCCGGTGTGTTGCGTTCGGAAAACTTCCGAAGGTCTTCCACGATGCCTTGAAAGAGGGACTCGTGGAGCGAGGGGTCCAGGTCCTTGAGCCACCGTTTGACCGAGGGGAACTTCCTCACCTTATCGATCAGGCTGACGTGGGCATCTCGGAAGCGGATTTCGCCATTGCCGAGTCGGGGACTTTGGTGGAGTTTGCGGTAGACGACGCCATGCGCCTCATCTCAACCCTGCCCAGGACGCACGTGGGTCTGGTTTCATCGCGTCAGGTCATCGAAACGCTTATGGAAGCAGCTCCACGGATTCGATCCTTCTTCACCGACCACCCTCGACACGCAGCCGCGACGTTCATTTCCGGTCCGAGTCGGTCGGCAGATATCGAGATGCGCCTGACCCTGGGTGTGCACGGCCCGGAGATTGCGCACGCCGTGATCGTTCAAAATATGGATTAAGAGTTGCCTGCCGCACAATACACAAAGAGGTCAACACGATGGCTGATGGACGCTACTCGCGCCTAAATGAAAAGATCGATCGGGCCCTGAAAGAGAAACCTAGGCGCTCCGCACTCTACGAAGTGATGAAACGGGGTCGCGACAGCAGAAACAGGGCCGTGGCCGCTCTCCCAAGGCAGGAGGCCTTTCGGAAGGAAGTGAGGTCCATCAAGCTCCGATGCCAGGAGAAACTCGGGGACCTGGTGGATCAGTTCTCAGAAAAGGCCAGGCAGCGCGGAGCGCAGGTGTTTTTGGCGAAAGACGGGCCGGAAGCGATCGGCTATATCCTCCGCATCGCCAGGGACTGTGGGGCGAAGGTCGTGGCCAAGTCGAAATCTCTCACCAGCGAGGAAATCCAGGTCAACGAGCCCATAGAGGCGGCAGGGATGGAAGTGGTCGAAACGGATCTGGGGGAGTTGATCATTCAGAAGGCCCACGAAAAACCCTTCCATCTGGTCTTTCCTGCGGTGCACAAGACGATAAAAGAGGTCGCAGAAATCTTCGAGGAGACGACGGGAAAGGACGTACCCACGGACGTGGACATCATTATGAAGACGGTCCGCGAGTACCTGAGACCGATCTTCCTGAATGCGGATATCGGGATGACAGGGGCAAACGTTGGAATCGCCGAGACTGGCTCGATCGTGATCGAAACGAATGAAGGCAACGCCCGTCTTGTGAGCAGCATTCCAGACGTTCACATCTGTATTATGGGTCGTGAAAAGATCGTGGAGACTGTGGAAGATGCGCTCGAAATGATGCAGGCCCATCCCATCAGTGCAGTGGGCCAACACCTGACGACCTATGTGACCGTGATGGGGGGCCGATCGCCCCTGGGCGCGGGTGCGAACGAGGACGGAAGAGAATCGCATATCATTATTCTGGACAATGGACGTTCCCGAATGCAGCAGGATCCGCTGTTTAGCGATGCACTCAATTGCATCCGGTGCGGTGCTTGCATGAACATTTGCCCCACCTACGGTGTCGTCGGGGGACACGCGTTCGGTCATATCTATCCCGGTCCGATCGGAATTCCGTGGACGGCGGAGGTGCACGGCCTCGAGAAGGCCGGTGACTTCGCTCCGTTGTGCATCTCGTGCGGTCTCTGCCAGGAGATCTGTCCTGCGGAGATCGACATCCCGATGATGATTGCGGCCGTGAAGGACCGCGACAGCGAGGCTCATCCGCACCCGTTTGCCAATCGGGCATTGATGGCCGCTGAGTCATTCGCGAAGTTCGGCTGTGCTACGGCCCCGGTTTCCAACTGGGTTCTGAAAAACGGGGCTTTCAGGTGGACTTTGGA
Organism: Candidatus Latescibacterota bacterium; assembly: GCA_965248435.1. Classification (GTDB taxonomy): domain Bacteria; phylum Latescibacterota; class UBA2968; order UBA2968; genus CBDFJH01. The sequence goes on along the minus strand of OZ252100.1, from coordinate 738,233 downwards.
GCATACGGTTGGTATTGACAGGCGAAGACGGCTGCCGCCATTCGATCGCAGGACCCTGTGGAAGCGGTTCAAGGGTCGACACGTCCCTTCGCAGGCCGATTCGGTCCGCCGTGTGGCCTTCTTCGCCGATATCTACTTCGCCTACAACGCGCCTGAGTTGGGGATAGCCGCCATCGAGCTGCTGGAGTCTGAAAACTGCGAGGTCGTGTTACCGAAGCAGAAAGCGTGCGGCTACCCATACATCGGATATGGAGATTTGAAGCAGGCAAGATCCGCTGCGGACGACAACGTGCGCTTTTTGGCGCCCTATGTTGCACAGGGATACGACATCGTGACGGCCGAGCCAACGGCTGCCTACTGTCTGAAGAAGTCGTACCCAAAGCTCCTCGAAGCGCGTGAGGACGCGCTTGCTGTCGCGAAACGGACGTATGAGCTGTTCGAGTTCCTGGAGATGCTCCAGCAGGAAGGATCCGGAGTGTCGCACCCTGATCTTTCTTTGAGTGGACGGCGCCTCGGGTTCCATCTGCCGTGTCACCAACGCCCGCTTGGGGCTGGAGCGCACACGATCGCCTATCTGAAAAGGAAAGGTGCTCAGCTGGAGTTAATCGAGACAGGAACGTGTTGTGGAATGGGGGGTACGTTCGGACTGAAGAAAGGGCTGCTGGGTTACGAGCTGTCTCAGGCGGTCGGCGAACCCCTCTTTGCGGCATTCGAGGATTCGGGCGTGGAGGCGATCGTTACCGAAAGCAGCGTTTGCACGATTCACCTGGATGAGGGCACCGGGCTTGAGGTCCTGCACCCGCTGGAGCTTCTGAGAAAAGCGGCGTCCGGGGAATAAAGACCGTTTCATCCAAGCCCTTTTCGTTGTGTACGGGCGCGGTAGAGATGACCGTCGTGCGCCGTTACATAAAGCGTTTGTAGGTCGTCATCTCCGAAAGTACAGTTGGTCGGACTGGCAGGGACGGGATGGGTCTCAAGGACACGCCCCGAGGGGGAAAAGACGTAGATCATAGGACCCGGACCGCTCACTTCCCAGCCGGCGGTCGCAACGATGTTCAGCTCGGTGTCGAGCGTCATGCCGTCGATACCCCGGTGGGGGACGAAGTTGTGCAGCACCTCGTATTCACCGAGCGTGCCGTCCTCGAGGATGGGATAGGCCCTCAATTCACGCTGCTTCCCCTCTCCGTACTCGCTTTGGGCGACGTAGAGCGTCTTCATATCTGGCGTTACGATCAGGCCGTTGGGACGAGTCGTATCGTACGTTTTCCGTAGGATTGTGTAGGATCCGTCCTCTAACGGATCCAGTCTAAAAATCGACTCGTGATCGAGTTCCATGTCGTCCCGATCATCCCCGTATCTTGGGTCCGTAAACCAGATTCTGCCCAGGGCGTCTATCACAAGATCGTTCGGGCTGTTCAGTCGGCGGTCTTCGAATCTATCCGCCAGCACAACGGTGCTTTCTTTTGTTTCGTAACGTACGATCCTGCGGCCATCCCCTTCACCTTCACACGCACACAGGCGGCCCTCCGCATCCAACACGAGTCCATTGGCTCCGTTGGTTCCGGTGCGATATTCCTCACAAAGATTCGTTTTGGGATCGTAACGCATGACCCGACTGCCGAGAATGTGGGTAAAGAACAGAAAGGTCCCATCCCATACCGGTCCTTCAGTGAATTTATAGGGTCCGGCGACTGGCTCGAACTTCCATTCCACGAACCTATCTCCCATTTAGAGTGGCTGAAGCGAAGTGAACAGACTCCGCCGAGATTCGGGTGGCTTTAGTTGGAAAGCTTGCTAGGGCGAACCCAAGATCAGGCCGTCGCCATGTATTTCTTGACGCGGTCGTGGACGGTCGCCGCGGTAAAAGGTTTGACCACATAGTCGTTGGCACCGGCCTGGAGCGACTCTAATACGGTTTCGGCGTTCGTGATCGAGGTGAGCATCACTACCGGAATGTGTGACGTCGTTCGTCTTTCCCGGATCTTCCTCAGCGCCTCCAGGCCGTTCATCGCAGGCATTATCATATCCATCAGGACCATTCCCGGCAGCTCTTTCCGGGCAAGTCTTACGGCGTCGACCCCGTTCGAGGCCTCTAAGGGATCGTAACCCAGCTTTCTGATCAGGATGGAGAGCGCCAGCCTGGTAGCCGAGGAATCTTCTACAATCAGGACCTTGCTGCTGCTCAGGGCCGGTAGTTCAGGCGTGACACCAAGTGGAGCCCCGCACTCCGCGCAGAACTTGCTCGATCCGTCTGCGCCGCACTCCGGGCACTTTTCGTGATACTCTTCGGCAGCCGGCGCCTCTGCTTCATCGGTACGGCCGACGTCCAGAGAGAATACTGGAGCAATTTTTTTCAAATGGTTCGGTATCTTTTCCAGGATTTCATCGACCAGACTGCGACTGAACCGGAAAAAGAAGGTCTGAGCTCTCTCATAGAGGATTTCTCTTTGGGATTCGGAGTCCGACTTATAGAGCGAGTCTGTCATAAGGTTGGAAAGGTTTGCAACCTGGATGGTCTCCTTTAGATCCACGGCGACATCGGCGTTAAACTCGGAGTAGTGCTGGTGTTCTACAATTTCTGCGAATTGAGCAGAGAGGTTCCAGTATTTGCAAAGAATGGCCCCTGCGGTGGCGTGATCTATGCCCAGGAGCTCTCGTTCTCCGTGCACGATATGTGTGCCCATGCCCCGAGCGAGTCCGATGGCCTGCCCATACTTGAAGGCGTTGTAGCGGACCAGAGGAAGGGTACCGACGTCCTGCATGAGTCCGACAGCGAATGGCTCCTCGAGCATATTTTCGTGCAAATGCGTCGTGATTTCCCCAGCTGCGATCGCCGTCGCAAGCGAGCGTTCCCAGAAGCCCCTGTAATCGAAGCCATGGGCCTGCTCGGGAGGGAACAGATCTAAGAGGGAAAGGCCAACGGCGAGGCTGGACACCTTCCTGTAACCCAGAATGGAAAGCGCCTGTTCAATCTCGGATATCGGTTCTGTGAACTGGTAGAAAGGCGCGTTTATCACAGTCAGGATTTTGTTGAGGAGGGGCGGATCCGCTTGCAGCAATTTGGCGATTGCCTTGATCGGGGCGCCCAGCTCTTTCGTCACCTTAAGGATTTCCGAGGTGACCCCAGGAAGCGGGGGAAAAGCTTCGATTTCCAGGAGATGTCTGAATTCAGATTCTGTCACTTAACTGCCTTTAATTATGAGGCTTATCATGCATACAGGGGAGCACATGAGCATAATACCCATTAAAGCGAGAGAGTCAAGCGGAATTGTTTGATCCGCGGTTAAACCCGCATCCTTCAACAAGAAAGGAGTTCCTGTGCCAAGAGTGAGTGCTCACCTGCTGCGAGAAATCGGCTACGAGCTTTTTCAAGCCTCCGGGTGTACAGAGGAGGACGCAAAGGCCGTCGTCGACCACCTGATAGAATCAAACCTGTTCGGCCACGATTCGCACGGCGTCATTCGGTTCGGTCAGTATGTCAGGTCTATGCGTGACGGCGTGTTTCAGGCGCGTGCAAAACCCGAACTCGTCAGTGAAAACCCGTGTAGTGCCGTTGTGGATGCTGGGGGCGCCCTCGGCCAGGTCGGGGCTACATTCGCCACCGACGTTGTAATCGAGAAGGCCCGGCAGCACGGCGTTGCGGCGGTGAGCCTTCGAAACACGAGCCACATTGGCCGCGTCGGGGCCTATCCACTCAAAATCGCCCGCGAGGGCATGATCGGGTTGATCTTCGCGAATGCAGGGCATCTTGGCTACCAAATCGCCCCGTTTGGAGGTATGGACGGGCGGCTGAGCACGAATCCAATCGCCTTTTCGGCACCCCGTCGCGAGGCAGATCCCATCCTCGTGGACATGACGACTTCCGTAGTAGCCGAGGGAAAGATTCGCGTGGCGATAAATCGGGGCGAGAAGGTGCCCGAAGGGTGGCTAATCGACTCTGACGGCAACCCAACGACGGAACCCAACGACTTCAAGGCCGATCCACCGGGCGCAATCCTTCCACTGGGAGGCGTGGTGGCGCACAAGGGATTCGGGCTTGGCCTCGTCGTTGAGCTACTTGGAGGGATATTGAGCGGCCAGGGGTGTGCGGCGGGCGAGCGTGCGATGGTGAGCAATGGGGTGCTGCTAACGGCCTACAACATTGAACACTTCGCTGAAATGGATTATTACTACGAGGAAGTCGAGGCGTTGATTCTCCACGTCAGGAGCAGCCGTCTGGCTCCCGGTTTCAAGGAGATCCTGCTTCCTGGAGAGCCTGAATTTCGGAAGGCGCAACAGTTGGAGGCAGATGGTATTGAAGTGGAGGAGCCTACGTGGGCGGATATGTGTGAAGCAGCCAGAGAGCTTGGCCTGGACCCCGAGAAGTGGGCGTGAACCCGTGGATCGTGGATCGTGTAGAGACGCCCCGGCGGAGCGTCTCATCCCCGTTGGGTGATCATAAAAACTGCATTCCCCAATCGGTGGGCTAATCCAGGTCGATCAGAAAAGACCCGTCCTCGTATATCAGCTCGCCATCCGCAAAGAGCCGACCGCCTTTCCTGAGGTCACAGACCATGTCCCAGTGGATCTGAGATTTATTCACACCCCCGCTTTCGGGATAGGAGTTCCCAAGGGCCATGTGGACGGTTCCCTGAATCTTCTCATCGAATAGCGTATTGCGCGTAAACCGATCGATGCCCGGATTGGTGCCAATCGCAAATTCCCCGAGCACACTCGCGCCCTCGTCTCGTTCAAGCATGTCCCGCAGGAATTCCTCACCCCGATCCGCTGTGGCACTCACCACGCGACCTTTTTTGAATTGCAGGCGGACATCGGTCACTTCACGGCCCCCGTGAACGGCAGGGTAGGAAAACCTGACCGCGCCCTCCGTCTCCGTTTCTATCGGACCCGTAAAGACCTCCCCGTCGGGAAAATTCTCTCGCCCTGAGCAGTTGATCCACGTACGACCCGCTACGCCGACCCTGAGATCGGTGTCCTCGGCCTGCACACGAAGTTGCTTCGCTTTTGACAGATAGTTCACAAGCCGATCCTGCCGTTCCTCCATCTTTTTCCAGAATCCGACCGGGTCGTCCGGGTCAGGCAGACAAGCGCCAAAAACGAAGTCTTCGTAATCTTCCAGGGCCATCCCTGCATCCTGTGCGTAGGCGTTCGTCGGAAAGATCGTGACACACCATTTCAGGTTTCCGGCTGCCGCCCTTTCGAAGAACGTTTCACGCACCGGTTCCACAGCTCGACCGAACCTGGCCTCCTTTTCGCTGTCGAAACCACTTCCCTCCCGAGTGTTGACCTCAGACTGGATGGCGAGATAGGCATCGTACTCTTCGGCAGCCATGCGGTAGAGCGGCTGGACCCATTCGAGCTGCTCGTCGCTCGCTTCTTCGAAGAAGATTTTTGACAGGCCCGGGAGACCGACCTGAAGTGAAACAAGAGCGCCAGCGTGCATGGCCTTCCGATAGGATTCACGTATAAGGGCCTCGGCCGCCGCGCCTCCCCTGATCAGCAGCTTCTGCCCGGGCTGAATGTCCAGGGAATAGTTGACGAGAACTTCGGCAATTCGCTCGATTCGGGTATCCGGCACGGTGAACTCAGAAGTTACGGGTCAGTCGTTCAAGGTTTCCGGTGAAACTGTAACCATTCGTGAATGGCATCGACCTCAGGCCAGAGAAGCCTCCACCATCAAGGTCCATCCACTGTCCGCACTCAGTCCGGTATTGGCGAGATGGCTTATCAATCTCCCGGCGGTCACCAGGAATGTGCGTATCAGGGCAGCCCAGATCGGTTTCATGTGTTCTGTATCATAGCTCAGCTTGATGAGATGGAGGTCGAGGGGTGAGGACATGACATAGCGAGAACGAAGCAACCGAAAGCCTTGTTGTTGCAACTTCGATTCGATGGCGGAGATCGTGTACAATTGGCGCACACCGTGTGTCTTTCGGAGGCGGTTACGCCAGCACTCCGATACGTCGGGTCGGCTGAAACTGTCGAGCGTCAGGAGCAATCGTCCTTTGGATTGCAAGGCACGGCGTGCCTCCGCCAGCACCTGATCGTCGTGGGCCAGATGCTCGAAAACACAGAGGCTCATCACCGAATCAAAAGATCCGCTTCTGACAGGAATGGACTCGGCGCGGGCTTCGAGGAATACAAGACCGCGACCTAAATGATGGTGTGACGCTCTCAGAAGTCTCTGCCGATCGATGTCGATCCCCACCACAGTCGCTCCCTGGCGAACGAGGCGATAGTCGTAGGTCCCATCCCCACAGCCGATGTCTAATATACGCTGCCCGGTTCCGGAGTTGAGCCACCGCATCGCCAAATCTGTTTCCATGACTCTTCGAAAGTGCAAGTCTTTTCGGACGCGCACTGCAAAATAGCTGCGCAGTCGGTCGAAGCACATGAGTCAACTCCGGGATCGGTAGAAGATAGGAAGGTAGGAAGGTAGGAAAAGCGAAGTAGCGTATACCAGCATTTACCGCAGCCCGAATCCCCGGCTGGCCAATAGTAGAGCTGCTGCTCTTAAGAGAACCTAGGCAGGTATTCGTCGCGCCGTAAGGGGAATCAGTTTGTCAATGCGACCGCCCCACTTGTAATTGCCTTCAACGGTTCGAGCGCACCAGCACTGAGGACATCCGTTTCTGTTCAAATTTTCGAACGCAGCCCGAACGCCGCGCCGTAAAACGTTCTTCGTTTTATCCCCCCGGTTGATCTGCCCACAATGATAAAGGTTGCCTTCTGGGTCCATGGTCGCGGAAATCCAGCCCGCTGAACAAGGCAGTGATGTGTCATCAGGAAACGTCCTGAAGTGGCGGAGACTGGACCACTTGTTGTTGATGACTTCACTCGACCGTTTCCGTTCTTCGATCTTTGCGAATGCGGTCTTTAGCTCCAAGTCCTGTAACTGAAATTCAGAGCCGTCCCGGTCCATTCCTTGAAACAGACTGTTGCGCAGGGGCTGAAAAATTACGGGGAAGTTAAGTTCCTCAAGCAAATCGATGAGGGAATCGATCGCACTGGCATTGTGTTGTCCCAGGACACACGTAAACGCCACCTTCGGGACGCCCGCCTCCCTGGCCGCGGTGGCCCCGTGAATCGCCTTATCGAATGATCCCTTTCCGCGCATGGAGTGGTTCTCTCTCGGCCCATCCAGACTTATCTTCACTACCGACATCTTCTTTATGGATTCAATCTTTTTGGGTACAAGAATGCCATTCGTGTTTATCCGGACCGATATGTCGCGTTCGGCAAGCCACGAGACGATCTCGTCGATATGCCGATGGGCCAAAGGCTCACCACCATCCAGGTTGATCTTCCACATCCCCAATTCAATGAATTCTTCAAGAACCCCAAAAATGACATCGTGAGACAATTCTTTCGGTAGGGGTGTGTGACGGTCGCAGTAGATGCATTCGAGATTACAGAGATGTGTGAGTTCGTAAGTGAGGGCAAGCGGTGAAGGTTTGCCAAATCGTGCTGCCAGTGTTTTGGCTATAATCTTAGCTTTCGTCATTACCTGTCCTCATCCAGGGCAATTACGCTAGAAGATTTGCCAGGCGGAAAGGGCGAAGGTTACGGTGATGTAGAACTGGGTGCTTACTTCATCCTGATCGAATACGAAGATGGGGAAGAAAGCGATGTTGAAGGCAGATCTTTCGGTAAGGCGGAAGAGGGTGCCCACTTTAGGGGAAAGGACAAAAGCCTCCCGTCTGGAAGTGTAGGAAGTTCCTGTAAGCCCTGGATTTTCAACTGCTTGTGCAGAGCGTCCAATCCATCCGCCTTCGAATAAGAGGGTGTTCGTCTCGGTTACGATCCTCGCGAAGCCCGCTCGGAGGGAGAGGTACGCGACCGCGGCCCGTGTAGATCCGAGGAGCGCACCGGATATAAATCGGGGACCCGCGACCGCAGATATCTGCGAGCTCCGCCTGTAAGCGGAAAAGGGGAGGGCGTCGGACTCGAAAACGATCGGCACGTAAAGGAATTCCGCTTCAGCTCCCAGATGGTTCGCAAACCTAACGCTCGCCACGAGCTGCAGGGCTGGACTGAGCTGTGCAACGTCTCCCTCTGACCCCGTCGGCAGGAATATGCCCCCACCGACCTCGCCTATCCCTTCGAGTCGCGTCTGCCCTTCGCTGTCCGAACAGAACAGCAAGGCCAGCAATCCGATTCTTCCGAAAATAGTAATAGACCTGATCATCTTAATCGCCTCTCTTGATTACCTCAGCAAGCGACCCCTAGGATTTCTTGGAAGTTTTCCGTGCCCTGGGGGCTTTCGCTTCCTCCTGGAGCTTATCCATTATCTGTAGAGAGAGAGATTGCACGGTTTCGTCCATGTCGTTGTTTTCGATCGCAGGAACGCCGTTTGCCTTGCCGACCTTGAGAATATGTTTTTGAATCTTGAGGATTTCGTCCAGGTGTTCTATATATCGATGTTGAGACCGCCTCGAAGCCTCCTGTCCGCGCAGTTCGAACCGTTCTACAAAGGGCTCAGGATCTGATAGATAGAGGTTGACCCTTATGAACAGTGCCTGCTTTGAACGAGGCTCCACCTCGACAAGATCGGGCAAGAGATGAACGCCATCTATGATGAGGTTTACATTTTCTTCAATCGAACGATCGATCGCGGCCTTTACCCCGACGGCGACACGGGTCGCCTGTTCGCGGAAGGCGTAGACGACCGCATCCACCTTTCCTGGAGGGGGAATGGTCAGATGCTCCCAGGCCTGATAGGAAGAGTCGTGAAGGACAGGTATGAGGTCCGGCGCGATCATCAGACGCATTACCTGGCGAATCTCGTCTGTGGATGCGACTCTCGAGATCCTGAGCAGATTTGCCAGGGCCACCGCAACGGTCGTCTTTCCGACTCCGGTCGCACCGCCGATCATGAGAATCAGAGGCCGGGTTTGCTCACGATTCCGAAACCAGTTCCACGTCCTGTAGCGCTGTGCGAACTCCTCTCCATATTCGTCCTGCAGGAGCTTGAGGACTGCCCTTCGAATCTCGTCCCGGCTGACGACCGTTTTGTTCGATTGGACAAAGCGGACCATTATCCGCTCCGCGATCGGGTAAGCCCGCTCCTCGCTTACGCCAGTAACGACCAGGGATCGGGATAGATGCTCCCGAGAGAAGGGGGCGCTTCCCTCCTCATCTTCCACAAGCACCTGCTTTAACGTCGGCGACCAGAATTTGGCGTCGCCGGCCGATCGATCCCCGAAAAGCTCCTTCACGTGGGCACGAATGAGGCGTCTCATTGTCTTTGAGGAGACGGTGGCCTTGTCCTGGATCGCCGTTCGGACCCGGTCGGCGACCGCGTAAGCCTCCTTGAATGAGAATCCCTGTTCGATCAGATAGTGGGTTAGCATTCCACGCATGAACGGGATTCGCCGTTTTCCGTCCACAATGGTTGCCAAAAACGTCCTCCCGCGAACGGCCACTTACGCTACCAACAAACTCGACTGGAAGTACGTAGAGCGAAAAAAGGCACCTTGCGATGGACGCAGGGGCCTTTTTGCTTGATGCTTCCTGAATACCTATGGGTGGTCTTCGTCACAATCAGGTCTATCAGGGTCTTCGATCACAAATCCTGTGTTCAAATACTGAAGCGCCTTCGTATAGCTTCGATTCTGGAGATAGTGCTTGAGTTCGGCCGGCGCGGTCGGTGAAATCTCCTCTTGTAGTCGGCCGATCTGAGTCAATTGTTCGATGACGATCTCCTTCTGGGAGATCTTGTTCATCATCACTTCTAAGGTTTTTTTGAGAGATGTGGCCTGTTCGGTCGTCACGTAGTTAACTCCTGGCAAATTTTTTAACTTATGAAATATAATGCCAAGCTCAGCTCGCGTCAAGTAACGGTCAGGGCGGTTAGTAGAAAACGGAGCGGGTCCGGTGACGTGGAAAAGTCTTGTATTCTGACTGCTGTCCCCGGTTCCAGAGCAGATTGTCCACTTCCATCGACGTGAGCCTTTGACCTAACGATGCAAGCTCAGAGACAAGGAGTTCGACGGCGTGGACGGCGCAGGCGCGGAGTTCCACCTCCTCTGTTGAACCCGCGGGAATCAATTCGGCTTGATCTATTCGCGCGGCCAGCGCATCGTCGTAGCGGAGGACGTTGTCGATCCGGAGCACGTGAGGAACGAGGTTGTCGGCAAACATCGTGAGATGATGGAGGTCATTGAATTGTCCCGGACCCTGACCATCGAATGCGAGAGAGAGGTCGGCGGCTGTGATTTGCGCCCGTTTGAAGAAAGGGACCTGTAGCTCTTTGTAGGATTCCACATCGTTGAAGTAGCGCATTTCGCAGAGGAGCCTGACCAGATGATCTGCGGAACATTGCGCCGATTCGACGAGCGCGTCGAACTTGCCCTCGAACCGATTCAGAAGGTGAAGACCCAGATCACCGAGGGCTGTTGCGAAAAGCTGCATCAGCTCTCGGATGGGTTCGCTCTCGGCATCCTGCCCGAACAGTCTTGCACACGCCTCTGGAGAAATTTGCGCAAGTTTTTCCGCCGAGAGGGGGCCGTTTTCCCTGAAGTAATCGTTCAGGGACGATGCGATCGTGAAATAGCCCGACATCCCGGGTCGCTTCTTCAGGATTGGGAAGTAGCCCGACCCAAAGTTGACCGTGTTCAAGGTCAGAAAAAAAGCAATGGTCTCGACCCCGTGACCCAAATAGTGGCAGCCCGGATCGACTTCGGGGTTCCGCAACCGGTCTATCGGCAGAGAGGCGGCGTAGGATGCGATGCGATCGGTGTCGATCTGAACGGACCCTGCCCTATCCGCGACCGCGTTGCATCGGACCCGGACCTGTTCGAGTAGACTCATTATTGTTTTCTCTTCAGGAGATACGGGTGTGGGTTGCCTTGGACTTCGTGAAGGAGCGTGTCCACGTAGTCCCGAACGTTGAAGAGCCTGCAATCCGCATCTCCCAGAAGGCCCCGCCTCAGGTTGCCTGCTCGGTCCCAGAATGCCCCCAGGGCCGGGCGATCAAGCTTGGGGTATTCCGCCGCCGAGTTTCGAGCGAGGCGCGCATTCCATCTGACGACTTCAACGAAATGCACGTAGGTTGACGATTCGTAGTCGACCCCCAGCATCAGCAACTTCCCGTTTTCCTCGTAGGCCTTGAACATCGGGGAATGGGTCCCGTAGGTCCGTCCCCAGCCATTTCGGTCCCAGGGCGACTTAAAACCCTCAGAGAGGAGATGACCGGTCACAAACTCGGAGGCGCCCTTCCCGCGAGCAGCGACGGAATGGGAGGGGTGATCGGAGCGGTAAGTCCCGGCCATTTTACGAAAGTATTCAGTCAGCCAACCTACGGTCGACGGGGTGGTCTCTACATCCCAGACCTTTGTCCGTAGTTCCTTGTCTATGAGGTTGAAGGAGGGCATCAGGATGAGCCCCCGCGCGCCGACCACATCTTCAAGGGCGCCGATGACGGTGTCTGCGCCGCCGTCCACGGGCCCGAGGCTCTTGAAGGAAGAGTGGATGAACAGTAGATCTTCCGACTCGATCCCGAGATTGCTCAGGTCTTCGGCGAGTGACTGGCGAGTAAGGTGTCGGGGCACGGGAAGGGAGGTCTGCCGTGAGGGGCTTCAAACCCGATCGGTGGGCCACTGATAAAAATCGATGGGAAACAGGTCGGGGGCAAAGCCAGGCCGTCTCTCTGGTCCGAAGAGCAGCTTTACAAGCTCTCGTTCGCTCAAGGTTTGCTCGACCTCTCCGTTCGATATCTGCCAGTGTTGACCGGTCTGGGTCGCCCGAATCGGATGGGGTTGGATGGCGCCGAGCAACCCCTGAACATCGATCAGCTTGATCATGCCCATATCCTGGAAGTGGCTGGCAACGCCATTCTGTAAGAGGAAGCCGGGCAGTCCACCGAGGGTATCCGGCGTTTGCACCTGCATCTGGATCGTCGCTCGGTGACCTGGAAGGCGTTCTGTCGTGGATGTGTCGGATTCATCCAATTCAGCGAATACCGCCTTGAGAAGGGCGCCGACATCTTCTAGTTTGCCCCCGTATTCTTTAACGAGATGGCCCTTGACACACGCATACGCGGCCGCCTCGCCCTTCCGAAGGCCAACGAAGACGCTTTCAGCTTTTCGCTCCATCAGCAGGTGGAAACGTTCATCACTTCTGGGTGAACTGATCGGTTCTTCGAGATGTAAGAGGTTGAGCTCCTTTGCCCGCGATCGCCAGTCCTCAGTCAGTTCGATGTCATCACCACCGGGTAGGAATCGGACATTGCCCCGGTCAAACGTAAAGAAGCGCTGACGTCCGGCCGTTTCCCAGCCCAGCTTGCGATAATAGTCGACAATCAGCGTGCTGAGCAGGCCGATATGATGGCCGTTGCTCTGAATCTTTGCGTGGGCATCTTCCATAATCTGTGTGGCCAGACCCAGCCTTCGGTATTCAGGATGGGTCGCCAGGCAGCAGATGCCTCCGACCGATATTTCACCGCGAGGGGTGCGGACGATCGTCGGGTAGATTCCGAGGGAGCAGACGACGTGTCCGTGGTGAACGAAGATCCTGATGTTATCCAGGTTGTGGGGGTTAAAGACGTGAGGATAATCGAAGCCGATGGTCGGGCGAGAAGGAGGACGGTCCTTTGGCGTTTCCAGGGTCCGCATGACCAGGTTCGCGAGATCCAGCACCCCGGGGAGTTCGTAGGGACCGCACGCGCGGGGTCCCTCTAGGCCCTCAGGTCGAGAAAAGCTCAAGTACGCCCTCCGTGGTCGGATAAACCTTTGCGCAGCCGAAACCCTAATTGAGCAGATCTTTTATGAAGGTCGGAAGGGAAAAGGCGGCCGGGTGGACTTCCTCATTGTAGTATTTCAGACGATTTTTTCGTGCAAACGCCGTCGATTTCTCACGATCGAAATTCTCGACGGGGTGGGCTGTGCCCTTCGAGGCGTATGAGAAGCTCAGCGTTCCCGTCGTGTACGTCGGGATCGAAGCAAGGTAGCAGTGGACCTTCCCCGCCCCGAAGATGTTCCGCTGACGCCGGTAGATCTCTTTGAAGATTTCAGAATAAAGCGACGGGGGTTCAGTCTGGGCGACCATGAGCCCGTCCGGTTTGAGGCAGCGATAGACCTCGGAATAAAACTGGTCGGAGAACAGACCTTTGGCGGGACCCACGGGGTCGGTGGAGTCGACGATAATCAGGTCGAAGGACCCGTCCTGGCACGCCTGGATGTAGTCTGAACCATCCCGGATTTCGAGTTTCACCCTGGGATCATTGAAGGATTCTGCCAGGGTTGGCAGGTGAGTCTTAGAGGCGTCTACAACGACTTCGTCGATTTCTGCAACGACGACTTCGCTCACCTGGGGATGTCTGAGGACCTCCCTGGCGGCGCCTCCATCACCCCCTCCGATAACCAGAATCCGTTCCACATCGGGCGACGTGAGCATGGGCACGTGGGTAATCATTTCGTGATAAACGAACTCATCCCTCTCTGTGCACATGACCGCCCCGTTCAAGACGAGCATCTTCCCGTACCCATAGGTGTTCAGGATCTCCACTTTCTGGAACTCAGATTCCTCGGAAAACAGGATTCCGGCGTGCCGAAGGGACAGGGCAATGTCATCATCCCGATCTGTAAACCAGATATTTCTTGAATACGGCTCGGGCGGTTCTGGCGCTGCGTTGCGTTTTGGAGAGAACCCACTACCATCATCGATCTTCTTCAGTTGCCCGAGATGGCCTCGCCGCATGTTCAGCGTGGATCCTCTCTCCGCCTGCAGCAACTCACATAAGGTGCGATATGAGGCCTGTGGGTCGATCTGATCTCCGCACGTGAACAGGTCCACAGCTGCGAATCCATACTCCGGCCAGGTATGGATGGACATGTGGCTCTCTTGAATGACGACCACGCCGGAAACGCCATACGGAGAAAAGTGGTGAAAGGTGGTATTGATGATTGTCGCACCAGAAGCCTCGGCTGCCTTTATCATACTTTGTTCGACGTGGTCTACGTCGTTTAGGGCTGTCTGACAGCACCCGAAATATTCTACAAGGATGTGTCTGCCCAGGGATCTCATCGAGTCATCCTTTTGCTGTTGCAAGCTTCAAGTCCCGCTCTCGGCCAAAAAACGTTCCGCATCGATCGCGGCAGCACAGCCGGTGCCTGCGGCCGTTACCGCCTGACGGTATGTGTGATCTACACAGTCTCCGCACGCGAAGATACCTGGAACATTCGTCCACGTTCTCGGATATTTCACCTGGATGTATCCCTGATCGTCCAGATCCAGCTTATTTTTGAAGATCTTCGTATTCGGTTCGTGGCCGATCGCAATAAACACGCCTTGGCATGGGAACATTTCTGCTTCCTTATTGATCACGTTCTGAATCTTTACTCCGGTCACCTCTTTTTTCTCAGGGTCGAGAACCTCCGTTACGATTGAATTCCAGAGGAAATCGATCTTCGAATTTTCAGAAGCCCGTTCCTGCATGATCTTTGATGCACGAAACTGATCGCGGCGGTGGATGATCGTGACTTTGGAAGCGAAACGGGTGAGGAAGAGCGAATCCTCCATCGCGGTGTCCCCACCGCCTACGACAACGACCTCCTGATCGCGGAAAAAGGCGCCATCGCACGTTGCGCAGGAGCTGAGACCGTAGCCCAGAAGGCGACGCTCGGACTCGATGCCCAGGTATCTCGGACTGGCTCCGGTTGCTACAATAACCGTTTTGGTTGCGATCGTCCTCTCATCGTCTAATTCGAGTTGGAAAGGCGCAGATTCTCCATTCACACGGGCAACGAGGCCCCTTTCTATTCTGGCGCCAAACTTGACGGCCTGTTCACGCATTTGTTCCATCAATACGGGCCCGTCGACACCTTCCGGGAATCCGGGATAGTTCTCGACGAGCGTCGTCGTCCCAAGTTGCCCCCCCGCCAGGTCTCCTTCAACCATGAGCGGACTGAGGTTCGCCCGGGCCGCATAGAGCGCCGCGGTCAACCCGGCACAGCCCGTTCCCATAATCACTACGTTTTCAACTTCGTGATTTCCCATCTTCCAAAAATTCCCTCTTTGGTCTGAAGTTCATCCTCACCGTGTTGTCGCACTAATATAATTCTCTTTGCCGGTCTATCAAGTCCTCTTGTTGGGAGGCTTTCTGCTACTCAACTAGATCGTTTTTCCCTTCCATTCGCCCTTCGCGTACTTTCTCAAAGTAAGCCCGCCCTGAAGTGCGCTGAAGACGACGAGACTGGTCCAGATGCCCAGTATATCGTGGCCAAGAGGGAATGCCAGCAGATAGGCAACCGGAAGTCGAATGAGCCATTGAGCGATCAGGGTGTGGTAAAGCGGGGGAAGGGTGTCGCCGGCTCCTCTAAGCCCGCCTCCGCTCGCGATGGCTGTGCACATAAATGGCTCCGCCAGGGCCATGGCATAGAGGTAAAGGACACCGATTGCGGTGACGCCAGGGTCCTCCGTAAACAGGCCCATAATCGGGTGAGCCAGGAGCGATACGGCGAGTCCAAGTCCCATGGCGAAGATCACCGCGACGAAAAGCGTAGTCCATCCCTGTTGGTTCGCCTTGTCCGGCAGGCCTGCGCCGAGGTCCTGTCCGACCAGAGCAGTCGCGGCAGTCCCGAATGCGAGGGAGGTCCTCCGAAGGACCCGCTCCATCTGGTTTCCGATTGAGAATGCGGCCACGGCGGTCGTCGAGGAGGCCGTTAGCGCAACAAGCTTGACGAAGACGAGGTTGGAACCGTTTCGGAAAAGACCCTGCAGCGCGGAGGGGACACCGACTTTCAGGATTCGGCGCGTGAGCTCAGGTTGGGGACGAAAGGACGTACCGGGCACAAAGGTGAAGCGGTAGCGGCCCGAATGAGCAACCCAGAGGCCGATTGACAAGCCGAAGAATCGGGATACGACCGTTCCGAGCGCTGCTCCCATCACACCCAGCCTGGGGAGGCCCCAAATTCCAAAGATCAGGAGGTAACTGGCTCCAATCTTTATGGTGTTTGAAAACAGGCTGATGAACAGGGGGGTCCTCGTGTCGCCCGCTCCGTGAAGACAGGTCGTGATCGTGAAATTGAGTGCCATCAAAATCAGGCCGGCAAAGAAGACCCTGAGGTAAGAAATACCCTGGGCAACGACCTCGGGATCCCCACTGAGTGTGGCCAGAAGGAACGGAGAACCAAGAATGCCCACGAAAGAAACGCAGATGCTGAAGATGGCAACGAGGGTCAAGGATTGCTTTCCTGCGCTACTTGCATCTCTCAAAGATTCTGCGCCGAAGGCCTGAGCGACAATCGCGAATGTGCCGGTGAGCACGGCCATGATCGTGACGCCGATGACCATAATAACGACGCGCGAGATTCCCACGGCGGAGATCGCAGCGGGACCCAGTGCGGCAACCATGTAAATATCCACGAATCCGACCAGGTTCTCCAGTTGTCCGGCGAGGGCGAGAGGGACCGAAAGAGAGAGCACTCGAGGAACGAGGGTCGGGTCGAATTTCTGGGTGTCAGGCACGGCGGCTAACTCAGGTGTAGGTTGAGCAGAGGCGTCGGGTATGGCGCAGCAGGGGTGGATGCCCGGCCTGCTCCAGTGCAGCGGCATGTGCGAGGAGAAAATCGAGATCATCAGGTGTATCGACGTCGTACCAGACAGGAATCAGGCCGAGCGAGAGGCGCTTTGTCAGTTCCAGCGTTTGGGAAAACACCTTTTCGGTTCCCCAATTAATTCCCTGAAATATCGATTCGTGGGGATTGGAGAGCCCCACGAGATAGTACCCTCCGTCCACAGTGGGGCCCAGCACGATCTCGTTCTCTCGGAGCAGTTCCAGGGCTTCTTCGACATAACTCGGGGGGAGGGAGGGCAGATCCGTGCCCAAAATGACGACCCGGGTGGCATCCTGCGCAAAGCTCTGAAGGGCGGCGTGGCGCATTCGCTCGCCCAGATCACTGCCTGTCTGCGGCAGCAAGTCCCACTTCGGGCCAGCGATAGAGCGGATCTGCGATTCGGCATCGGATGGTGTGTACGCGAGGATCCAGCGGTCCACTGAGAGGCCCTGGGCGCTCTCCAGGCTGTCCTGGATAAACGCACGGTAGACTTCAGCGGCCTGTTGAGGCGTGTAGCGGGTCTGGAGGCGGGTCTTGACCGTGCCAGGGGTTGGATTCTTGGCAAAGAGGATGAGGTGGGCGGTCATGGGAATGTCGTGCGGACATCCCGGCCCACATTCAAGCCCAGGCGCAGGCGACTACCCAAGCTTCTCCTTAAGCAGCTTGTCGGCAAGCTTCGGATTAGCTTGACCTTTGGTCTTTTTCATCACTTGACCCATAAAAAAGCCGGCGAGTTGTTTCTGGCCGCTCTTGTAGCGCTCCACCTCATCGGCGTGTTCTGACAGGACAGTTTCGATGAGTTCCTCGAGGTCGCCCTCATCACTGATTTGGACCAGGCCCCTCTTTTCGATGACGGCTGCTGGCGCCTCTCCAGACTCTACGATTTCGTCGAAGACCGTCCTGCCGATCTTGTTGCTGATGGTGCCTGCCTCGATCATCTCTATCAGTTCTGCCAGGTGCTTGGGCGTGACACGCAGTTCTGATGGGGAAATCCTTCGTTCGTTCGTTGCGCGAAGGACGTGACCCTGGACCCAGTTCAACGCCTCGTGTGGAGGGCTCCCGGCGGTAATCGTAGCTTCGTAATAGTCTGCAACACCCTTCGAGGCAGTAATCACATCCACCTGGCCGGCTGTCAATCCGTAGTCGGAAATGAAGCGTGAGCGCTTTGCCTCCGGCAGCTCTGGCAGGTCGGCCCTGGCGCGTTCGATCCAGGCATCGTCCAGGACGATGGCCACGAGGTCGGGCTCCGGGAAGTAGCGATAATCGTCAGAATATTCTTTGCTCCGCATCGGGCGCAGCTCGTTTCGGTCTGCGTCGTAAAGTAGCGTCTCCTGGACGATCTCGCCTCCGCTTTCCAATACATCGATCTGTCTGTGGATTTCGGATTCGAGCGCGCGGTGGCAATTACGAATGGAGTTCATGTTCTTGATTTCGGTTTTCACCCCAAGTTCGGATGCTCCAATCGGCCTGATCGAGACGTTTGCGTCTATTCTCATATGCCCCTTTTCCATGTCACCTTCGGATACGCCCGTATAGATTAGAAGCTGTCTGAGACGGGTCAGGAAATCGGAGGCCTCCTGGGGCGAGAATATTTTCGGTTCGGTGACGATTTCTATCAAGGGCACGCCACACCGGTTCACATCCACCAGAGACTCGTCTGCCGCCACAAAGGCTTCATCGTGGATGCTCTTGCCTGCATCCTCCTCAACGTGAATGCGAACCAACTGGACCGATTTTGTGCCCCCCTCGGTTGGGATCTCGATCCCACCGCCTGTGGCCAGAGGCATCTCCTCGTTGGACTGGAATTGAGAAATCTGATAGCCCTTGGGAAGGTCAGGATAGAAATAGTTTTTCCTCAAGAATCGACTGCGCGGCTGAATCGTGGATTCAACCGCCAGGCCAATTCGCATCGCGAGATCTATGACGCTTCGATTCAGTACGGGCAATGCGCCCGGCAGACCGAGACAGACGGGACAGGCATGGCTGTTCGGCTCGGCTCCAAACGCAGTGCTGCAGCCACAGAATATCTTTGTCCGTGTCGCCAGGTGGGCGTGAACTTCCAGGCCGATCACGGGCTCAAAATTCAAGTGGATTGTCCCTTTTCTACAACGTATGCGGCTTGGAGCAGGGTTTCCTCGTCGAATGGCCGACCCATGAGCTGCAACCCGATGGGGAGCCCTTCCGCTGAGCAACCGCAGGGTACCGAGATTCCCGGGATTCCGGCAAGGTTCACGGAAACGGTATAAATGTCAGAAAGATACATCTGAAGAGGATCGTCGATCTTTTCTCCAATTTTAAACGCCGTCGTTGGCGCAACCGGGGCGGCTACGATATCGCAACCCTCAAGAACGCGGTCAAAGTCTTCTTTGATGAGCGTCCGGGCACGTTGGGCCTTCAGGTAGTAGGCGTCATAGTAGCCTGCACTGAGTGTGTAGGTTCCCAGCATAATCCGACGCTTGACCTCCGCTCCGAATCCACTTTGTCTCGTATTGCAGTACATTTGGGTCAGGTCTTTGTCCTCAGTCCTGAGGCCGTATCTCACCCCATCGTACCGTGCCAGATTGGAAGAGGCTTCTCCTGTCGCAATGATGTAGTAGGAGGCGATCGAGTACTCGGGATGCCCGGCGACGGGGAGTGAGACCTCTTCAATGTGGGCGCCAGCGCCTTCCAGAATTTTGACCCCTCGCATCACGGCTTCGCGGACATCTGGATCAAGGCCATCGGTAAAGTACTCCTTCGGGAGCCCCACGTTCAAATTCTCCACGCCCGCTCGAAGGTTCGCTGTGTAGGCGGGAACAGGGAGATCAACCGATGTAGAATCGAGGGGGTCGTGGCCGGAGATGACGCCCAGGAGCAGCGCTGCGTCGGAGACGTCTCGGGTGATCGGGCCGATCTGATCCAGGGAAGAGGCAAAAGCCACTAGGCCGAAACGGGAGACTCTTCCGTATGTAGGTTTCAGACCGACGACACCGCAAAAGGAAGCGGGGAGGCGGATGGATCCACCCGTGTCCGTTCCGAGCGCGAGGACTGTTTCGCCGGCTGCAACCGAAGCAGCAGAACCTCCGCTCGACCCCCCCGTCACCCTGTCGGTGCTTACCGGATTGCGCACGGATCCAAACGCCGAGTTTTCGTTGGAGGACCCCATCGCAAACTCGTCCATGTTGAGTTTGCCGATGATGACGGCGTCTGCTTCGTGGAGTCGAGCGACTGCGGTTGCATCGTAAGGAGGGATAAACGTTTCGAGGATGCGAGAAGCGCAGGTGGTAGGGAGGCCTTTTGTACAGAGTAGGTCTTTGAGGGCTATCGGAATTCCGGCCAACGATCCCACGGGGTCTCCCGCGGCGATCTTGCGATCAACTTCATCGGCCTTCCGGAGTGCGCCATCTTTGTCGAGCGTGATGTACGCATTGATCTCCGAATCTCTTTCCTGAATCCGTTCGAATACAGATTCGGTCAACTGGCGGGCGGTGACCTGCTGACCCCTGAGGGCTTCAATGAGGTCACAAGCAGATCGTTCGTTCAAGGGCCTCATTGAGGCTTCAACCACCCTTCTATGGCTTGGCCAGATCGATCACTGTGCCTGCTTTGACGCTTGCTCTCCGGTCTCAACCTTCGATTCTGTCGTGGACGAAGGCGAATCTGGTGAAGGGTTTGAGACTGATGGCGAGTCTGCCGTCTCGATCTCTTCCTTCACGTCGCGGACGGCGTTCTTGAACTCAGTGACGCCCTTGCCCAAGCCCCTGGCGATCTCAGGGATCCGTCTGGCTCCAAAGAGGAGCAGTAAGACCAGGAAGATGAGCAGGATTTCCCACGTTCCAATTCCCCCCAGCATGGTTGTCACCTCCTTTTCAGTAAGAGTACTTCACATAGTACCAGGCCGTGCCGATCCCGAGGAGACTCAGCACGTTGAAATCAAATGAAATTCCAAAGGTAAGGGACATGACGATCAGGTTCAGGGGAATGGGGCCAAATTCATACTGTACCAAAGGATCGACGAGGACCTTCTGGACAACATTGTTCTGGAGACCAAGGCTCTCGAAAATCACATTCAGTACCGCCGCGAAAACGCTCGCCGCCAACACCCCGATGAAGAGGGCGATGATCAGCACACCGATACTCTTTTTGCCCATGGCCTTTGTCTTTCGAGTTACTTCAGGATCCGGCGTCAGCCACCTCTCGGTGGGTGATCAGGTTAAACAGCCACCGAGCAGCACCTGAGAGCGCGAAACAAAGCGCGATGGGGAAAAAGGCCTCGTCCGTGAAAAGAATGATGAGCACCGCGGCCGTCAATGCTAATATCAAGCGAGCGCGATCCTTGCGTGTTTCAAAACTGAATTTTGGGAATGCGGGATAGTCGAACGGGCTGATCATCAACAGGGAGACCATCACACAGAGGGGAACCGCGACCTGTGGTTCGTGCGAGCTCTCCCATACGCGCTGAGTGAACACAATGAAGGCGGCGAGTGTTGCGGCCGCCGGGGGCGTCGGAAGTCCATTGAAATCATCTTTATCGAAGCCCTCCTGCTGCGTGTTGAATCTGGCCAAGCGCAGCGCGCCACACAACAGGAAGAAGAAGCAGACCGTAAAGGGCAGCCACCGAATGGCCAGTAGATCCGTGTAATAGCTAAACATCAGTACAGCGGGTGCGACACCAAAGGAACAAACGTCGGCGAGAGAGTCGAACTGAACCCCGAACCTACTTGGGGCATCGAGCAAGCGCGCGATTTTCCCGTCGAACGCGTCCAGAAAGCCCGCAATCACGATCAGCCAGGCAGCCGGAACGAGCCTGCCCTGACTGGCGTATGCGATAGAAAGAAACCCGCAAAGGAGGTTGCACACGGTAAACAGGTTGGGCAGTACGGTGCGTTTTTTCATGCTAGACAACTCCGATGATGGTTTCGCCGGCCTTCACCCGATCGCCGACTTTTACCTTTATGCTCGTTGTTGGCGGAAGGAGGTGATCTATCCTGGATCCGAACTTGATGAGCCCGAAACGCTGTCCGATGCTGACCTCATCACCCTTGGACAGCCGGCACACGATTCTACGCGCCAAAAACCCTGCGATCTGCTTAACGACCATCGTGAAGTCGGACCCCTGGATACGGACAACGGCCTGTTCGTTCTCGGCGGAAGCTTGGTGCGAAAAAGCCAGTCTGAACTTCCCAGACCGATACTCAAAGGCGTCCACAAGTCCTGAGACGGGGATCCGATTGACGTGAACGTTAAAGATTGAGAGGAAGACGCTCACCTGAATCCCGTCGCCTTCAAGCCACGGGTCTGCTTTAATCGGTTGAACGGCAACGACCCTGCCATCTCCGGCCGAGACAATCGCCCCTCCGTCAGCGGGCGGAACACGGTTCGGGTCTCGGAAAAAAGCGGCCACGAATCCCGTCCCGACGGCCAGGATACCCCCAAGATACCCAAACCCGGGCTGCGAGTAAACCCAGAACAGACCCAGCGTGATTGCGGAGCAGATGCCGATCGGGATGAGGATCGGCCAGGCTTCCTTTGCCATCACTGAACCTCAGGGGCCTCCTCAAGGACAAGCTCCACATTCCTGAAAACTCGACCCCGCAACACCTTGAGCGTGAATGCCTCACCGACCCTTCCCGTACGGAAGGCCCCGGCAACGTCCTGATCGCTTTTCACGCGGAGACCGTTCACTTCAACGATCAGGTCGCCCGGGTCGATTTCTGCCCGCGCCGCCGGGCTGTTTTTCTCGATTCGGGTGATTAACGCGCCAGAATGAATAGGGAGACCCACCGCGCGGGCCAACCAGGGAGTGAGGTTCGGATGCAACCAGAATCCGGTCCAGAACTCCCGCGTGCCGCTGTCGATCAGATTCCTGGCCACCTGAACGGCGCGGTTTATTGGAATCGCGAACCCGATCCCTGTAGAACCGCCACTCTTGGAAAGGATGAATGTGTTGACCCCGATAACCTCTCCAATGCTGTTGACGAGCGGTCCGCCGCTGTTTCCCGGGTTGATGGAGGCATCGGTCTGGATCATGCCCTGATAGATATGGCCGCCATCGTCTGGACGAAAGTTGCGATCTACCGCACTGATCACGCCGACGGTAACAGTTGGCTTCGGGTCTTCTATGAGAAGCCCGAAGGGGTTGCCGATGCTGATCGCCCATTCCCCGATAATGACTTTGTCCGAGTCTCCGAATTTAGAAACCGGGAGGTCTTTCGCCTCTATTCTGATCACCGCAAGATCTGTTTGCCGGTCGACCAAGACATCTCGTGCGACATCCGTAACGTTGAAGGTTCTTCCGTCTGAAAAGGTGACGGAAACCTCTCGGGCTCCTTCCACCACGTGGTGATTCGTCAGGATGTAACCATCTTTCCGAATGATAAATCCCGAGCCGATACCGGGGACCTCCTCGGGGAAGTAGTAGAGGAAATCAAACACCGGATATCGATGTCGAATGGCATACTCTTCAAGCGAGGTGGTATTGATGCTGACAACAGAAGGCGCGACTTTCTCAATGGCTCGAACAATCGCGTTTCGTCTGGTGTCGTTTATTTCCTCCTGTAACGATTTCGCCGACCAGACCGGGTGCGCGCCGAAGAGGAGGGCGATCCAGAGTATGCTGAAAATGAACCGCCACAAATCGAGTTACCCCCCTACTGTGTCATTGTAGATCACCCGGTCGAGGAACAGGCCCTGTGGAGGCGCGGACGGTCCCGCGAATCTCCGATCTCTCGCCTCAAGGATTCTGGATATATCCTGCGAGCATCGATCTCCACGACCGACCTGGACCAATGTTCCGACGATGCCCCTGATCATAGATCTCAGGAAGCGGTTGGCCTCGAAGTGGAAACAGATTTCGCCTTCGGTTTCTTCCAGGCGAGATTCATACAGATGACAGTCTGGATTCCTGCACTGAGACACCGCCACACAAAAAGAAGAAAAATCGTGGCTGCCCAGAAGCCTTGAAAGTCCATCTTCTACGGCCTCTACTTCCAGCCTGGATCGCATCCACCATTTGTATGCCCGACCAACCGCACGCCTGCCATATCCGATTCTGTAAAAATATCTTCTCCTAACGGCATCCCGCCGCGCGTGGAAGGTAAGCGGCACTTCATCGGCACCTCGAACCGCGATATCCGATGAGAGCATGCCGTTTAAGGCGCGAGGGACCCGATCTACGCTGATCGAGCCGTTCGCACTAAAGTTGACGACTTGTCCAAGGGCATGGACACCGGAGTCCGTACGACCCGCGGCAACCACACGGATTCGATCACCGAAGATCTTCGATAAACAGGACTCCAGCTCCGCCTGCACCGTGCGCTGGCCCGGCTGAATCTGCCATCCCTTGAATTCCGTTCCGTCATATTCGAGGACAAGCCGAATATTGCGCCGCATACCGGAGGATCAGAATCCCCCCAGGCCCATAATCAGGCCTGCTGCCAGGAGGGAAACCGTCAGCACACTGTAGTCGGTGAAAGACATGGCCAGTCTGCGGTAGTGGGTGCGTCCTTTCTCGCCTTGATAGCAACGTGCCTCCATCGCTACTGCGAGCCGATCCGCTCGTCCGAAGGCAGACTGAAAAAGGGGCAGGAGAATGGGAAGCAGGCTCTTGGCACGCCGAATGGGACCTCCTCCAAAGTCCGCTCCCCGGGCCAGCTGCGCCATGCGCAGGCGATCGGCCTCGTCCATCAGAATCGGAACAAACCGGAGCGCTATCGTGATCGTCATCGCCAGTTCGTGAGCGGGTAGACCAAACCGTTTCAGAGGGCGAAGAATGGATTCCAGCCCATCGGCAAGTTCCAGAGGGGATGTTGAAAGCGTCAGGAGCGTCGTCATCAACACGAGTGCGCAGAGCCGCAAGAGAAGGAAAAGACCACGCCGGATGCCCTCGAAAGAAAGCTCACCCGTGCCTCCCGGAAGTGCATAGAGCTTCTCCCCGGGAGTGAGCATCGCGTTCAGAATAAACGTTAGGACAAGGATGGGAATGAGCGGCCGAAAGTTCCTGAGCTGAAATCTCAGGGGAAATCCGGACACCTTTCCAAGCAGGAGACTCAGCCCCAGAACCAGTACAGGAATCAAGCCAGAGCTGCTCGATAAAAGGATGATCATCCAGACTGCCGTGACGAAGAGCTTGGCGCGAGGATCCAGGCCGTGCAGTGTCGAGTCTCCCGGGATGAAGCGACCCAGCGTGATATCCTTCAAGATCGGCAGGACCGGATCCTCACAGTTTGCTGTAACCTTTCGTAAAAGCAGATATTTGGGCGCTTCCTGTGGTCGAAAATATACCATCAGGTGTAAGGATTGTCAAACAATTATTGGGAAAACGCTCGCTGGATGAGGGGGAAAGACCTGTTCAGGGAGTGAAAGGGATGTTCCTCCCTATGTGGCTCGGAATCGGCCTATTTTGGGAGGTTTCGAGGCGGTATGGGAATTGCACGTTCGTGCGAGGGGTGTGAGTACACGGGATCGGTGGGCAGTGGGGAGGAATATGGGACGTCGACGTCCTGCACTCGAGGCAGCCGTCTGGTTTGGACTGGGAATCGCCCTGGGCAATTCCTGGGCATTGCCGGGTGCCGCTGCTGTCGCCACTACAACGGTATCGTTTTCACTCCTCCTTGTTGGCTCGATCTCAAAGTGGAGAGGTCGGTGGATAGGATGGAACATCGGCTTTCTTCTTTGTTCCTCCGGGATGATGCGTTACGAAATGGCAACGCTGCTTCCTCCACGCCACATCGTCCACTGGATCGATCCCCGGGGTGAGGTCGAGATCATCGGTGAGGTTTCTCGAGAGCCCGAATGGGTGGGGGATGATTTGAGCCTCGTTCTAGACGTTGAACGCGCCCTGCTGGACACAAAGCAATTTTCAACCTGTGGCTCCGTCTTGATTCGATTTAAGGCACCCGGTCCTGAGATCGAATACGGAGATTCGTTACACCTCCGTGTCCGGCTGCGCAGGCCCGAGCCTGCGAGGAATCCTGGAGGCTTCGATTATCGGAGCCACCTGGAGCGAAAGGGGATATATGGGACGGCCAAAGTACGAGACCCCGGACAGATCGTCGAAATCCGGCCTGGAAGAAGGAATGGGCTCTGGAAGCAGGTCATCCTGCCCATTAGAAGAACGGTTCGTCGATCTGTAGATAAGAATCTCTCTGGCGCGCCTGCCGGCCTTCTCAAAGGTCTCCTTCTTGGAGAGAAGCGGAGCGTGCCAGAGGAGGTCCGAGAGGCGTTCGCGAGGTCGGGCGTCAATCACGTACTGGCCGTTTCTGGACTGCACGTGGGCCTGGTTGCGGCGTCCATCTTCTTTGGACTGCGCTGCCTCGGCCTAGGGCAGCGATGGACCGGCGTGATGACTGTGGCCGGGGTCTTGATGTATGCACTCGTGACGGGACTTCGCCCCTCGGTTCTTCGGGCTTCGATCATGGGGTCCCTGGTTGTCCTGGGGGCACTGAGCGACCGGGACGGGGATGGGCTGAACACGTTGGGTGTCGCTGGGTTGGGCTTGCTCGCCTATCGGCCGCAGGAGCTTTTCGACGTCGGCTTTCAGCTTTCGTTCGCGGCCACCGCGGCCATCCTCGCACTCTGCCCGGCCATTCAGGAGTGGGTGCCCCAGGGGAGGCAGGTTTGGAAGAAGTGGATTTCTATGCCTGTTGCCGTTTCGCTCGCTGCTCAGGCAGGGACCGCCCCATTTGTCGCGACCTATTTTGGACATCTGTCCCCGATTTCGATTCTGGGAAATCTCGTTGTGGTACCCCTTGTTGGAGCTGCAGTGTCACTCGGGCTGCTTTCAGCCATCCTTTCGGTCTCTCTTGTACAGGTCGCGATCCTGATAAATGGCGCGATCTGGGCAGTGTTGAAGGCAGCGATTGCCTGTGCCGGTCTGCTGGGCGAACCGGACTGGGCGCTCGTGGAAGTGCCAAAGCCATCGTGGGCGTTCGTTGGACTCTACCTCTGCGTCCTCACGACCGTTCTCCCCGAGGTTCGTCAGCCGAAAGTGGGCAAATGGATTGCCTTTTGTGCGCTCGCGTTCGCGAACCTCTGGGTCTGGGAAGACCTGATTCGTCGCCCGTCTAATCTGGAGATCACTGTGTTGGATGTCGGTCAGGGAGATGCGGTTTTTCTCAGGTCTCCTCGCGGAAGGACGATGCTTGTCGACGGCGGGGTGCGACAACAAGGATATGACGTGGGGGAGCGTGTCCTGGTCCCTTTTCTGAGGGAACTGGGCATCGAGCGGATCGATGTAGTGGTCGCGTCGCATCCGCACGGTGACCACATCGGAGGACTGGTGACGCTGCTCGAGACGCTCGAAATCGGTGCCTACCTGGATTCAGGGCAACGTTATGATTCCTGGACCGCTCAGAGGATCAGGACCCTGATTCAGGAGAGAGGTATCTCGTACTACGCCGTTGCGGCCGGGGACAGCCTGGTCGGGCTTGGTGGGGTGGGGGGGCTCGTCCTTCACCCGAACCCACACTTTGTCTCGGAAGCGGGTGTATCGCTGGATGGGTTGAACAACGGCTCTGTTGTTCTGAGGCTGACCTATGGAGGGAAGGCGGTGCTCCTGACTGGAGATATCGAACAAGAGACGGACCCAGACCTCCTTGGATGGGGTGATCGGCTCCATTCCGAGGTCCTGAAGGTTGCGCACCACGGATCACGTACTTCCTCGACCCGCAGATTCCTCGAAGCCGTGAATCCTAGCCTCGCGACCATCTCCTGCGGAACGAACAACCGCTTTGGACACCCGGCTCCGGAAGTCATTCAAAGGTTCGACGTGATGGGGATCACAACCTATCGCACGGACCTAAGAGGGGCGATTCGAATCGATGTCGGTAAGGAGGCCATCAAGGCCGAAGGCTGGTTGCCGAGGCCCTAAATCCTTGCTTTTTTTAGGGACCGTGGCTATATTATTTTTATTGGAAGCTTGGCGGCAATCCAAACGGGAGCAGATACATGAAACAGGTTCTTATCGTAGATGATTTGTTTGAAGTGCGGCTGGTAATCAGGTCGTTGCTGGAAGAAGAGGAGGTCCAAATCCTTGAGGCTGAAGATGGGCGTGAAGCCCTTAAGGTTTTAGAGGGTGGAGCCGTGGACCTCGTCGTCACGGATAATCAGATGCCGAACATGACGGGTCTCGAGCTCATGAAGGCTGCTCAGGAGCGTTTTCCTTCGCTTCCTTTCATCGTGGTCTCCTCTACGGCTGAAGAGGTGGATTTCAAACCTCTGGGTCCGCGAGCTACAAGGTGGATGAGGTGCTGGGCGAAACCTCCTAGTTCCAGCGTAAACCCTGCTTTTAGAAAAACCGGCTGAGATCTCAGCCGGTTTTTTTGTGGCCTGGCCTGGGGGGCCTTGCGTTTGGCCCTCGGGGTCTTTTGGGCATACAACTCATTCACCATCAAATTCTTATGAGTTACAGATCGGCCAGAAATCGCCAGTATTAGCGATTTCAATCGCTTTACATATAATAGGACAGTCTGATAGGATCGTCTTTCGACATCTCGGTCAGGCTTCTAGAAAGCTTTAAAAAGGGGCCCAGCGTCCCATCCCCACTCGACCCCGCAAACCCGCTGGTCACGAACCCCATCTCTCGTCATAACGAACGAGGCCACTCCGGTGGGTCGCTTATGTCAGAGATTTCGTCACCCGCAGATCCGGCAAAAAAAAAGGGCGGATGGAGTTGGCTTCGGGTCATCATCCAGGTTCGACTGTGACGTATCGGAAGAGAGACCAAGCTCTCTGATTTTATCGGTCTGGTTCAAGGAATTATCTCCCCCAATAATGCCTTGGCTGACCGGCAGAGAACCTGCCCTGCCTCCCTCCGGAGACAGATCTTACCTGATAGACCCTCAGCGCTCCATTCCGCCCAATTCAAACTGAAAAGGCAAATGAAGATCCGAGCCTACAAGAAACGCCTTCTGAATCAACTTCTGTGAGTGAGAAAACGTCGGTTGGAGAAACGATGACTAAGGGAGGTTGACCTTGGAATCACTTGCGGTAGTACTCGTGAGACAAAGGGTCTCGACCTCCGGTTCACAGATAAGGGATTGCCTACGATCATCACAACAGTTTCGGAAGACGACCGCATCGATGAATCAAAGGTGACCCAGATTCCCCGTTTTCCCTCCCAGTGGAGTAACGTTGTAACGGACGTACATATTATGTTATAATAGATTGTTGCACAATAACATACAAGCTTTTGGCTTGTTCAGAACAGTCAGAATATATATGCACAACAGCCTTCAGTCAAGACTTATTTGAGACAAATTTCGCTTAAGAAGAAGCTCGGTGAGATAACATCTTGAAACTTAAGCGAATCGATACAAAAAGTATTTTTAAGTGTAAACGTGACGGAGAATCGGCTTTGGACGCGCCTCAAATAGTTTGTGAAATGTAATCTCAAGTAGCAGATGAAGCCACAATAGGTTAGTCGGGCAAGAGGGTAGTATCTCTGCCGACAACAAAAAAATGGACCTGACGTGGCCCATTTTTTGCTCTCCGGGAATCGAAAAATCCATCACTCTTCCCATACTCCCATGCGATAGAATTTTTCTCGCCGCATTCGAACGAGCTGGTCCAAGGGAACCTGTCTGAGTTGGTCCAGGCCTTCCACTACCGCTCGCTTCAATGCCCCGGCCGTTTCGTCGTGATTTCGATGGGCCCCTCCAAAGGGTTCCGGTACGACCTTGTCGATGATCCCCAATTCCAAAAGATCGGGCGCCGTGATCTTCATGGCTTCGGCTGCCTCTTCTTTGTAATCACGGTTGCGCCATAGAATGAGTGAACAGGACTCGGGATTGATCACGGAATACCATGCGTTTTCGAGCATCAGGATACGATCCCCGATTCCTATTCCAATTGCGCCACCGCTGGCCCCTTCTCCCACGATGGCAACGATGACTGGGGTCGGCAGACTGGAGATCTCGAAAAGATTTCGAGCGATCGCTTCGGAGACACTTCTTTCTTCGGAGCCCAGCCCCGGGTAGGCGCCGGGTGTATCGATCAGACAGAGGACGGGGCACGAAAATTTCGCAGCTAATTGCATTAATCTCAATGCCTTACGGTATCCCTCGGGGTTGGCCATGCCAAAGTTTCTCTGAAGGTTTTCCTTGGTGTTCCGACCCTTCTGATGGCCTACGATCATAATGGGCTCACCGTCGATTCGCCCGAATCCTCCAACCATCGCAGGGTCGTCTCGAAAGGAGCGATCTCCGTGCAGTTCCACGAAGTCTGTTAAAAGAAGCTCGACGTAATCGAGGGTGTGCGGTCGAAGTGGGTGTCTGGAGAGCTGGTATTTTTGCCAGCGCGTCAGGTTGGAATAGATCTCTTCCTGCACCTTCTTAACCCTGGCCTCGAGAGAGGCCAGTTCGGCCCGCACGTCTAAGTTCTCCGCGGCCGCTTGTGCCTTGATCTCATCGATCTTCTCTTCGAGCTGGGCGATAGGTCGCTCAAAATCGAGATAGGCATTCTTCTTCATAGACAAATACTCTCCAAAGGCGAATTATCCGGCAGACCTTCCCTCAGGCCGGCTCGAGTTGGCCGACAGCCTTCTCGATCCGGTCCAGGGCGCCCTCGATCAATTCCGTCGATGTCGCGTATGAAAGTCGAATGTGGGCGTCGGCACCGAACCCGCTTCCGGGCACACCGGCGACCCGCGCCTGATTGAGGAGGAATTCGCAGAAATCGACGTCGTTTTGAATCACGGTTTTGCCATCGGACCGACCGTAGAGCTCTGAAACATCAGGAAAAACATAGAAGGCGCCCTGAGGCTTCCGACACGCGATGCCTGAGATTTGGTTGAGGCCGTTCACGATGACCTCGCGTCGCTCTTCGAATGCCTGGCGCATCATTTCCACACTTGCCTGAGGGCCGCGAAGGGCCTCTAGGGCCGCGTACTGTGAGATGGAACAGGTGTTCGTCGTCTCCTGACTCTGAACTTTCGCGATCAATTTCATGAGATCGGGCGGCCCCGCCCCGTAGCCGACACGCCAGCCTGTCATGGCATAGGCTTTGGATAACCCATTTATAACTAGGGATTTATCAATAAGTGCGGGATTAAGAGAGGGGATGGAGATGTGCTCTAAACCGTCATAGATGATCTTTTCGTAGATCTCGTCGGAGATCACATAGATGCCGGCGTCGGCGATCACATCGGCCAGTTTTTGGAGCTGGTCTCTGGTATAGACTTCGCCGGTGGGATTGTTCGGGCTGTTGAACAGGACGAACTTGGTTTTGGGTGAGATGGCATTCTGAAGTTGCTCGGGAGAAATCCGGAAGCCGGACTCGGCGGTCGTTTCTACAATCACCGGCTTCCCGTCGAACAGCTTGACCTGATCCGCGTAACTCACCCAATAGGGTGCCGGTATGATCGCTTCGTCTCCATCTTCGATCAGGGCCATGATGGCATCGAAGATGACCTGCTTGGCGCCGCAGGCGACGACGATCTGAGGGGGATCGTAGGAGAGCCCGTTATCCCGTTTAAGTTTGTCGCAGATGGTTTCCTTGAGTTCGGGGATCCCGCTGGCCGGCTGTGTGTATTTGGTCTTTCCATCCTTGATGGCCTGAAGGGCGGCTTCCTTGATGTTCCCGGGAGTATCGAAATCGGGCTCACCCGCGCTCAGGGAAATGATGTCGATCCCCTCGCGTCTGAGTTGCCCGGCCCTCGCGCTGGTCGCGATCGTGATCGATTCCTCGATGCCCAGGACGCGACTGGCGAACCAATTCCTTTCAACATCGCTCAATTGTTTTCCCTCCCGTCTGTTGCGACGCTTACAAGAGACTCAAGTTGTGTATTCCGCGTTGATTCTGACATAGTCGTAGGTGAGATCGCACGTGTAAATTTCCGCTTTTTCGCTCCCCTCCCCCAGGTCGATGCGAATCTCTACCTCACCATTTGAGAGCGCATCCACCGCGGTGTCGTTATCGAAATGAAGTCCCGCGCCCTTCTCATAGATAGGGATGTCGGCCACGGAGACAGAGATCCTGTTTTCCTCGATCGGCACACCTGCGTAACCCACGGCACAGAGGATGCGGCCCCAGTTGGGATCCCTCCCGAAGACAGCCGTCTTCACGAGGTTGGAGTTGGCGACAGAGAGTCCGATCTTTCTGGCATCATCTTCGCACCTGGCGCCGCCGACCCGGACGGTGATCAGTTTCGTGGCCCCCTCGCCGTCGCGCGCAATCTGTTTCGCAAGACTGATGCAAACGGCGTCCAGTCCTTCCTGAAAAGCCTCGTTTTCCTGCCCTGAAAATCTGTCTCCTTCGCTTGCCCCGTTTGCGAGGATGAGAACGGTGTCATTCGTGCTCATGTCTCCGTCGACAGTGATGCAGTTGAAGGACTTGCTCACGGCTTCGCCGAGAGCGGTTTTGAGGTCCTCGGGGGAGAGGGTTGCATCTGTCGCTAGGAAGGCGAGCATCGTGGCCATGTTGGGGGCGATCATCCCCGCACCCTTGGCGATGCCGCAGAGCGTGAGGGCTCGACCGGCCCACTCCGCTCTTACGGTTGCCATCTTGGTGACGGTATCCGTGGTCATGATCGCCTCTGCAGCCGCCTCCCAGCCCTCTTCGCACAACTGCGCGGCCGCTTCGGGGATGCCCGATTCGATCTTGCCCACGGGCAGCGGAACACCGATCACGCCCGTCGAGTTGACCAGCACCTGCTCCGGTGTCAGGCCGAGCGTGTCAGCGGACAGCTCAGCCATTCTCCGCGCATCTATGAGTCCCTGATCTCCTGTGCAGGCGTTTGCGTTTTTGCTGTTCGCCACGATGGCCTGCGCCTGACCGTCCTGAAGGTGTGTCCTGTTCAGTCGTATGGGTGCGGCGGTCACCTGATTCGTCGTGAACATCCCCGCCGCGTTGGCAGGCCGGTCCGAAACGATCAACGCCAGGTCTCTGCCTTCGGGCTTGAGGCCGCAGGCAACGCCTGCAGCCTTAAATCCAGTTGGCGAGACGATAGAACCTTCGATCAACTCCAAGAAGCAGCCCCTTTAAAACAGCGCTCGCTTGATGTTTCGGATCGCCTGACGAATCCGGTCTTCGTTCTCGATCAGGGAGATGCGGACGTAGCCTTCTCCCATATCTCCGAACCCGATGCCGGGGGCGACCGCGACTTCGGCCTCTTCCATGAGTTTGAGAGAAAATTTCATCGACCCGAGGTGCCGATGTTTCTCCGGTATGGGCGCCCAGGCGAACATGGACGCCTTGGGGCTGGGAACAGGCCATCCGATTCGGTCAAGGCCCTCTACGAGGGTATCTCTGCGTTCCTGGTAGGTCTTCGCCGCCTTTTCGACGCAGTCCTGGGGGCCGTCCAGGGCGGCAATGCTGGCTACTTGTATCGGAGTAAAGACCCCATAGTCATAGTACTGTTTGATGACGGACAGCGCTTTGATCACGTCCGGGTTGCCCAGGCAGTACCCGACACGCCACCCGGCCATGTTGTAAGATTTGGACATCGTGAAGAACTCGACGCCAACTTCCTTTGCCCCTTTGACTTGCAGGAGGCTTGGGGCCTGGTATCCATCGAAAACGATATCCGCGTAGGCCAGGTCGTGAATCACGATGATCTGCTGACGCCTCGCGAAATCCACGATCTCTTCGAAGAAAGCGATATCCACGGTCGCCGTGGTTGGGTTGTGTGGGAAATTGAAGATCATCATTTTCGGTTTTGGCCAGAGCTCCCGTGAGATCATCTGAATCTCGGGCACGAATTCCTTTTCCGGCCTCAGAGGAAGGCTGACCACGTTTCCGTTTGCGATGGCTACGCCATATAAGTGCAAAGGGTAGGCCGGATTCGGTACGACGGCAAGGTCGCCCGGATCGAGCAGCGCGAGGCAGATATGAGAGAGGCCCTCCTTGGAACCGATCGTCACGATGGCCTCCGTCTCCGGGTCCAGGTCTACGTCGTAGCGGCGCTTGTAGTGCCGGCAGATGGCGCGTCGCAGGGCCATGAGGCCGGCGGAAGGGGCATACCGGTGTGTCTTGCCGTCCTGAGAGACTTCGTTGAGCTTTTCGACGATATGTGCTGGGGTCGGTTGGTCCGGATTCCCCATGCCCAGGTCGATGATGTCAATGCCTCTCCGCCTCAGCCTCATCTTCAATGCGTTCACCTCTTCAAACACATAGGGCGGCAGACGTTCGATTCTTCTAGATGTGATTTCCATACACAGCAACCGCGTTCTTGAGGGTTAAGCCAGTCTCTTCTCGGTCTTTGAAGCGTGGGATGAGAGGACACCGTCTTTGAAGAGTTTGTAAGTCAGGCTATCCACCAGGGCGATCCAACTAGCCTCGATGATGTTTTCAGAAACGCCGACCGTACTCCAGATCGATGTCCCGTCCGACGATTCGATCAGGACTCGGACTTTGGCAGCGGTCCCTTCCTGGCTCGAAAGGACACGCACCTTGTAGTCTTCCAGGCGGACATCTTTCAAGGTGGGATAGACTTCCTCCAGGGCATGCCTGAGGGCTGCGTCGAGCGCGTTGACCGGTCCGTCTCCCTCGCCGACCGTGTGGTAGGTCTCCTCATCGACGCTGATTTTGACGATGGCCTCCACCTCAGTTCCCTCCGAGGTCTTTCGATTGATGGTCCGGAAACTGATCAGTTGAAAGGGGTCCCGGTGGGTTCCCAGGGCCTTTCTAGCAAGCATCTCAAAAGAGGCCTCCGCGCCCTCGAAGACGTAGCCCTCGTGTTCCAGTGTTTTGATCTGGCGGAGCAGCTTGACGACAGTAGGGTCGCGTTTGTCCAGTCCCGGGATGAGGTGTTCCAGTTTGGCCGTTACGGTCGCCGCCCCGGACTGCTCCGAAAGCAGAAACCGCCGCCGGTTTCCTACGACTTCAGGGTCACAGTGTTCGTAAGAGGCCGGATGTTTTATCATCGCGTCGATGTGGACCCCGCCCTTGTGCGCAAAGGCACTCTCGCCAACGAACGGCTGCCGGTGATCGTGATAGACGTTCGCAACTTCACTCAGGAAGCGTGAAAAGTCCATCAACTTCGACAGGTTTTCGGGGCCGATGCACCGCTTGTTCATCTTTAGCTCGAGGTTCGGAAGGACTGCGGAGAGGTTCGCATTTCCACATCGTTCGCCGTAGCCGTTGAAGGTACCCTGCACCTGCACTGCCCCGCGCTCCACAGCCGTGATCGTGGCGGCAACGCCCATTCCTGAATCGTTGTGCGTGTGGATCCCGAACGGCAGCTTGATTTTCCCTCTGACCTCGTCGATGATACCCCCAAGCTCGGAAGGCAGGGTCCCGCCATTCGTATCGCAAAGCACAAGGATCAAAGCGCCTCCCTCCTGCGCTGCCTGCAAGGTGTCCAGGGCGTAGCCGGAATCTGCTTTGTACCCGTCGAAGAAATGCTCGGCGTCGTAGATCACCTCTTTTCCGTTGTCCACGAGATAGGCCACGGAATCCTGGATGACCTTCAGGTTCTCTGGGAGGCTCGTGCGCAGCGTCTCGGTAACGTGGAGTTCCCAGCTCTTGCCGAAGATGGTGATAATTTCTGTGCCGGCTTTGAGCAGCGTGTTGAGGATGGCATCCTCTTCCGGCGGATTGGTCGGACGGCGAGTACTTCCGAATGCTGTGATCCTGGCCTGCTTCAAAGACAGATCCTTGGCCAGGTCGTAGAATTCGAGGTCCTTGGGGTTCGTCGGGTTCGGCCAGCCACCTTCGATATAGTGCACGCCTAGATCATCCAGCCGTCTGGCGATCATCAACTTATCATCTGATGAAAATGAAATACCTTCGGCCTGGGCCCCGTCACGAAGCGTGGAATCGTAGACTTGAATCAGGTCTGACATGGGTTTCTCCTGCGACGGCGAATCGAAGATCGGTAAATGAAAGGTCTGAGGGTAAAAACGCTACGCGTTCGATTCGATGTCGTCCGGGCGGCGATAACCGCCCGTGTCATTCCACCCGCCTTCGGCTTTTCTGTTCTGGATCAAGGAAGTTATCCTATCTGATCGTTCAAGCCATAGAAATTATGTGGTCCATATCGTCCTATCGGAATAACCTGTTAATTACTTTAGGCTTAAGACGATGCACGAGATTCGCTGCACAGGACCGCGGACGACGGACAGCAGACCGCCAGGTAGAACACACTTGTTGCTAAGGGTTTGAGCGGTCCGCGGTCTGTGGTCGTGCAAGGCGGGTTTGATGTCACAGGCTCACTCCGAGCGATTCTGCGGTCTGGACCACCTCATCCCACGTGGATTCGGGGATTTGAACACCCGACTTGAGTCGTTCTGCCCGGGTCCGAAGTTCAATATCTCCCGGTGCCATCACTTCCTCAAATCCAGGTGCGGGCGGGACGGCATGAATGCGTCGGACGAGTTCTTCGGTGCGTTCAGCGAATTCTCCGAGAGAGGAGAATACGCCGCTGTCGATCGCGATCAGACTCGCGCCCGCGTGACGGAAATAGGTGCCGCCGTGGGGCGTGTCCGCATAGGCATCTGAGCCCGAAAGGATCCTGCCGAGGATCTCCACCGCGACCATGAACCCAAACCCTTTGTGCTCGCCAAATGGCAGGAGGGCGCCCTCTTGTTTGTAGATATCGATGTCGTTTGGATTTGTTGTCGGGTTGCCATCTTTGTCGATGATCCAGCCCAGGGGAATCTGTTCACCCTTGGCTTGGGCCAGCGCGACCTTGCCGTGTGCGACCTGTGTCGTCGCGATATCGAGGACTACGGGCGAACCCTTCGCCGCCGGAAACCCAATCGCGATGGGATTGGGGGACAGAACGGCCTTGCGGCCTCCGTACGGAGCGGCTGATTGTGATTCCACGGAGTGGCCGCCGGAAACGAGCAGGGTAGTGATTCCTTCCGCGGCCGCGTGCTCCATGTAGTGGCCCAACCGGCCGATATGGTTCACCTCTACGGTGCTG
This sequence comes from Candidatus Latescibacterota bacterium, assembly GCA_965248435.1. GTDB lineage: Bacteria > Latescibacterota > UBA2968 > UBA2968 > CBDFJH01. The sequence goes on along the minus strand of OZ252100.1, from coordinate 701,834 downwards.
ATCAGGGCGATCCCGTTTTCTCGAGCTTTCCGGATCCCGAGGCGCGTGATGAAGTCGGCCGTGAAGTGGCCCCAGGCCCAGTTTCCACGCACGAGGGTAGTGCCGGCCGCCTCCGAGACGATCTCGGGACGGGCGTCGGGCACGATGTCGCCGGCCTGTACTTCCTTGACGTAGCGCGGCAAGTGCTGGATCCCGTGGGAGTCGTGTCCGGCCAGGTGCGAGCCGACGAGGATTTCGGTAACTACCTCCGCGCAGTCTTCAGGCGTCCCGACAGCGATGAGGATCCCCTTCGTAATCTGACGGAGCTCATCTGGAGTTTTGGTCAGCATGCCTTAACCTTCCGTTTATCAGGGAACCACTGTGATCAGCGCCTCGGCCACAGGTCCCTGAGAGTTGCCGTCGATACAAAGCTCCGCTGTTATGAGCCGACGAGTTCCGTCGGCGTCGTCAGGCGCGGTCGCCTCGAGTGAGAGCTGACCGCGTGCACCTGCCTCGAGTTTGAGGGAAGAGAATTCGCCCGCAGCGGTCCAGCCGCTAGGCGCGAGAAGCCGCGCCTCGAATGTTGCCTGGCGCTCCAAATTGTTGCGCAGGAGCAGTTTGTAGTGAGCATTCTGGCCGGCTTTGACCTGCGATACGTAGGGCAGCATTCGAACCCAGAACAGATCGATGTGCTGATCTGCCGGGTCGGCGACGAGATTTCTGAACAGCCTCTCCTTGCGTTGAATGAAGTCGGCGTATGTGTCGAGCGATTTCTTGTCGCATTCATAGATGCCGTTGTGGCCCGGACAGATGAGTTCTGGCGCCACCTTTTGCATGACGTCCGCGCAGCGGCGGTGCATGTCCAGCTGAAAACTGTTGCGCAGGACGGTGGTTTGATACGGCTTCATCTGGATCTGCCCGCCTGACATCACTTCGTGCATGAAATAGTTGTCGCCCGTGAAGGCGACTCTTCTTCCGTCGATCTGAGACACCAGAACGGAATGATACTCGGTCTGCCCGGGCGCGAAATGGATGTCGAAGGTGTACTCTTCCCATTCGAATAGATCACCATCCTTCAGTTTCCGGTCGACCCGGATGGGGACAGGGAAGGTGCAGGGGGTCGAAGCCCACGCCGCAGGGTCTTCCAGGACCTGGGCGACCTGTTCGAGTGCGTAGCAGCGGATCCCGTAATGGCGCTGAAGGTGGGGAATGCCGCACGTGTGGTCGTCGTGAATGTGTGTCGGTACGACCAGGTCGAACGCCTCTACGCCGAAGTCCCTCCTGAGCTGTTTCAGGTGATGTTCGATGAAACGCATCGATTCCAGACCGTCGTGGTCGGAGAAGGTGTGCATGTGCGCGCGAAACCCGTGGCCATAGTCGATGAACATAGCCTTTCCGGAGTCGGAAAGCAGGACATAGAAGAAGGAGCAGGTCCATTCTCCACCCCAGAGCAGGTGGTCCGAAAGCTGTATGAATTTGGGCTCAGGCAGGAAGAGTGGCTCCGGGATGCTTTCGCGCCCTGCCATTCGCATCCCACGTCCGAGGGCCGCCAACTCCGTCAGGTTTCGTTCCAGGCGATTGATATCGCCGATAGGGTCGTCGATCGTCTCACCGTGGGAGGGCAGGAGGAGGGGAGGCGTGTCTGAAGACCCATCGGTAAACTTCTGGCCCGCAATGATTTCTCCGGTGAGGCAATCTCTGAGCACCTGGATCGACTCGAGCGTGAACAGGGCGCCGATCATATCTCCATAGTTGTACTCCATGGCGTGGAGCTGGTAGAGCACGCCGCCCCGGCCCATCAAATCGCCGGTGAAGGCGATCAAACGACCGTCGACCTCTGCCAGCAGTGCGACCGACCCTAACGTGTGACCCTTGGCAGGGAGGACGAAGAAACGCGTGCCGCGCCACTCAAAGTACTCGTAATCGTTCAGCGCAGCCTGGACGGGAATGTCCTTTCCGATCGTGAAGAACGTGTTGCGATCGTTGTAGTTGTCAAATGTCCGGCGCGTCTGCCAGAACAGCTCGGCCTGTTCGAACAGATGCCGCTCGTGCTGCGGCACGGCGATGGCCGCACCTCCGTCGATCAGCTTTGCGTCGCCCCAGCACTGGTCGCGATGGTGGTGGGTCTGCAGGACCCATTCCACGCGTGAGATACCTAGCTCACCAAGATGGTCGATGACGGCGCCCGATCCTGCGTCGATAAGCAGGGCCGTGTCCCCGTCCGTCAGGACGTAGACGTTGCACGTGTCTTCGAAACGGTAGAGATGGTCTGACAGTCGTTCGAATTTTTTCATGGGTTTTGATCCTTCATTCCAGGAAAATCACTCAGATCAGGCAGTATCCCGGAAAGGTTCGTACCACGTTACCCGGCCATCGAAGGCGAACACGCCTATTCCCCGATCGGTCACGAGGGGGGGAACGGTAATCGGGGAGTCGAAGAAGAAGCGTTCCACGACATCCCCAGACTCCGGGTCAAGGACAACAAGGTAGCCGTCCGATCCCCCTGTGAGTATGAGGTTGTCAAACTGGACGGGGTGGGTTTGCACGTGCGCCGTGCCCCGGTAATGGGGCACCATGTCCATCAATGGATCCGCGCAGGTCCGTGTTCTCCAGATGCGTTGACCCGTAGACCGATCGATCGCGTAGGCGTAACCGTCGGCGGTTGTTGCCAGGATGTGTCGCCCGGAGATAGCAAATCCCCAGGCAAACGCAGCACCCATTTCGGCCACTGAGAGGTTTGCGCGTTCTCCAGAATCGAGCAGAGGATTCTGCCACAGGGCCTCTCCCGTCTCGCAGGAGAACATGGCCACCTGATCCCAAAATCCTGGCGATACGATTTCGTCTCCCGTCCGCAGGACAGAAGCGCACTGGCGCATGTGGCGCCTAGGATAGCGCTCTCTAAGGACCTCATCCACAGCGTCCAGAGGGGCCTCCCATTCCACTTCTCCGTTTTCGAGAGAGATCGTAACCAGCTTCATCCCCCGCTTCCCGTCATTTTTGACGAAATGTAGTTTACCGTTCAAAGCAACAGGGCTTTGATGGCAGGCCGACTGTGCGTCGTCTTCAACGCCCGGCTCGTCGTGATGCCACTGGACGCTTCCGCTGTATAGATCCAGCGCCGTCCTGGAGCAGCGGTTCGCGACAATCGCTCTGCCGTTGCTGATGACCGGCTGGGAGTGCAGCCAACGATTTGGATAGCCGGGCAATTCGCTCTCCCACAAAATGTTACCGCTGCTCGGGTCAAAGCCATATACTCGGCCGGCGACACTCGCCGCTACGCCTATCGATCTTCGATCGTCGCTGGACACTGCAGGCCCTGTTTTTACGACAGAATCCGTGCGAATGTGCCAATCCACCTTACCTGTGTCGCCTTCAAGGCACCAGATGCCGTAGCCGTCGGCATCTCCCACATCGCCGGTCGTCAGCAGAATCTGAGCGTTCCATTCGATGACTTCGGAGCGGTGCAGACTGCAGGGCAAAACCTGCGTCCATTTTCTTTGAAGGGGCAGATCTCTTGACTTAGTGAACAGTGCCGGAGGTGGCTCTCCGTCCACATGGACCGTTTGTCGCAACGCTCGAATGGTTACCTTAACGTCATCCTCGGCCAGGTCGATGAGCGCATAGCCCCGAGGATTCGTGTCAATCGTGCCTCGTGTCAGACAGGGAATCGAAACGACCCAGGTGGAACCGATGTTCAGGACTCGTGTCGTGTGATAATGACCGTGCAACACAAGTATGACGCGAGGGTCGTCCCATACTTCACGTGGCACATACGAGGAGTAGGACGTGGTTTCATTTTCTGTGGTTGGTCCGGGTGGACCGTGGGCAACGACTACGACCTTCTTTGTCTCAGTCTGTCGCGCGAGATCGGCCCTGAACCACTCGTCGAAACGTTTTTCTCTGGTCCCGTTTTCAGGCTCGGGCCACGGGTATACAACAAAATGGAATGGTCCCCAGTCGAAACTGTACTGATCTGGACCGAGACTCTTCAGGTGGGCTGAATCGGGATGCGGGCTCTCATTCATATCGTGATTGCCCACGAGCGACATCACTGGCACACCCACCTTATCGACCGCCGCGTTGTAAGCTGCAAATGCCTCTTCGGTGCCTTGACTCGTGAGGTCACCGGTGTTCACGATGAAATCGGGCTGACACTCACGAATAACCTGGGAAAGATCCTGCAAAACCTCTTCGGTGGAGACAATGGAAACGCCCTGCTGCTTGTCATCTAGCACAATGTGGGCGTCGCTCACAGCCGCCAGTCGCAGTTTGGCCTTACTCCGGGAGGGGTCCGGAATCAAATCGAACTGGACGATATCCTGAGCATCCTCAAGCGCATCGATTCTGCGATAGAAAGAGTCTGCAGGTCGAAATCCCGAGGGCGTATTCAGGAATACGAAGGGGTAGCGAGTAAGATCCACATCGAGTTCGAAGGCTCCGTCATCCCGTGTGAGCGTGATGGTCCAGCCGTTTGAAACGGCGATTCCAGACATTCCCTCGCCTGTTTCGCCCTGTATGACCCTACCTCTTACGGTCATCCCTGATCCTTCCAGCTGGCTAGAGCCCCGGGACATATCCCTTTCCAAACTGTTCCGTGCGACGCTCTCTAAAATCGCCCGTCAGCGGCATGATCGCAGTCATGCCGCCGTCCATGACGAGGGTCTGGCCAACGAAATATCGGGCTTCGTCCGAGGCAAGGAAGACGGCCAGAGAGCCGATGTCCTGGGGCGTGCCGATCCGTCCCGCGGGGATGCGGGTTCCGAACTCATCAAAGTCGAAATCACCCATGGCCTCAATGTGGTTTTCCACCAGCATCCAGCCCGGTGCGATCGCATTCACACGAACCCCTTTCTGTGCCAGCTCCAGGGCCAGGACCCGGGTGAAGGCCACGATTGCAGCCTTCGTCCCGGCATAGACCGTGTGTTCCGTCATTCCGGCATAGGCGTGGATAGAGGCCAAATTGACCACCACGCCGTCTTCCCGCTCGATCATGCCGGGCACGACAGCCTGGGTCAGAAAATACATGGCCCGGATGTTTACATTATATAAGGTATCGAACTGCTCCGGAGTGACTTCCAGAAAAGGCTTGTTCAACGTGATGCCGGCGTTGTTCACCAGCACATCGATTCCCCCGAGGAAATCCAGTGCCTGGTCGGCCAGCGTTCGACCCTGTTCGATTTCCCGCAGATCGGCCTGGAAGGCCTCGGCCTTGCCGCCCGCTGCGTTGATCTCATCCACCGCGATCTGCGCGCCGGCTTCATTGTAGTAATGCAGGGCCACGGCCGCCCCCTGCTTCGCGAATTCCAGGGCGATCCCCCTGCCGATGCCGGTTCCGGCTCCGGTGACCAGCACGCGTTTTCCTTGCAATTTGGTCGATTGTGCCATGGATCCGATTCCCTAAACGGGGATGCCGAGGAGTTCTTTGGCCCTTTCAACACAGGCGATCGCGTCCTTGCCGTATCCGTCAGCCCCCATCTCTTCGGAGAGGTTGTAGGCACTCGTGGTATAGCTTGTCGCCTTGACGCCGCCCCTATCCTTTCCGACTTGCCTGCGTTTCGCGTGAACGCTGATGACGGTCGGGGAGACAGGGTAGGCGTCATAGCCCGCCAATTTAAAGAATTCCATCTCCTCGGCGTGTCCTTTGAGCGGGCGCCCCATGAACTGCTGCTTGATTTCGGGTTCGATCGTCGTCTCCCATACAGGGACGCAGTCCGGTTCCTCGTGATTAAGGGCCGCTCTGACCCGGTCAAAATCGGTCTTCCTGTTCCCCTTCGCTGCGAGTGCCCGCTTCACGGACTCAGGAATTGGCATTGGAACCTCTCTTTAAAGAAACCTGATTTGCTTTGTAGCGCATTAAGACGGTAACCCGGCGTCATTCAGGAGTTCATCCCTCACGACTTTGCCGAGCAGGAAGCGCATAGCGTCAGGGTACCACCAGTAGCGAACTCCGTCATGTTCGAAAAAGCTGCCGTAGAGGGCCAGCCCGGACTTGCCGCCGTTGTCGTAGAACAGTTTCGGGTCGGCGAAGGCAACGGGTTGGCCATCGGGGTTGTCGATTTCGTGTCCCACGCTGACAAACACGGGACCACGGGACCTGACATCCCCCGGTCCGGTCCCCCCGTTCGCTGTCCCGTCGTTGTTGTGATAAAACAGCAGATAACGGCCATCCTCGAGTCTAAACAACGGGCAAGGCGAATTGGGGTGGTGTACTTCGGCCCCACCCGCCGCGTAGCGCAGCACGTCCGGCTCGGACCAGGTTTCTCCGAAATCTCCAGAAACAGAGTAGAAGATCGACCCGGTCATGGTCCGCAGAAGGCAGAAGATCCGACCGTCGGACAGATTCTGTATCGCTGGTTCCATGGACGCGCTGTATCCCGGTTCCTCCGGGTTGGGGACGCGGATTCCGTGATCTGCCCGGGGAAGGGTGGTCACCTCCAGCTTAGACGGATCGGGTTCGGTCAGGATGTTCTCGAATCGCAGGAACCAGGCCTCGTGATGCTGCAGCGCGAAAGACTTGGGCTCCCGCTGGTGATAGCTCGGACTGGCCCACCGCGTGATGGGGCAGAGGACCTGACCCGTTTCCGTGACGATGGGCGCCTGCCAGCCCGCCGTTACCCAGTTGCTCGGAACTCCCTCATCCGGGTGATCGATCGCCCCACGGCCGATCGTGGTCTGAAACCGGTCGCTCCACGTGGTCCCTTCGTCATCCGAGACCCGCCAGGCCAGCACACCGGTATGCCCCCGGTCGAAATCGACGCCTTTGTTCTTGTGGTAGAGGCAATAGACCCGACCCGTCTCCGGGGCGACGACCAGGTTGGACCACGAAGCGATGTGCTCGGTTCCGGGCTCCGGTTCGTCGATCACTTCAGGTTCGGTCCAGGTCTGTCCCCGATCGTGACTGCGAGACACGACGATGCGCTGGTTAGGTCCGTGCAGGACGTCTGCCTGGGTCCAGGTGGCGAGAAAGATCCCGCCAGGCGTTGGCGTCACGATGACGTGAACGTTCCTCGATTCAACAGAATCATCGTTGCCGCGAGGCACATAAATCACGAAATCGGGATCGGTGCGTCTTGCTTCTGTTTGTGGATTCGTCTGTGTCATCTCAAACGCGTCCTGGAAAAGAGCGGCCCCGCACCTGCTTGAACGGCGGCATCTTCGGGCCGTTCACCGATTCATCGTTAAGGGAGTTCGCACGCATGTAGTGCACGGCGTAGCCTCGACGGCGCTTGCCGGACTGGTTCGCGCCGCTCCCGTGCAGCACGAGGCTGTGGTGGAAACTGATGCTGCCCGAGCGCAGAGGCATGGGCACGATCGGCCAGGGGTCTTTTCCGAAGTCGTCCACAAAAGGTTCCAGCTGGTCCTTCGTCATCATGCCCCAGTGGTGAGAGCCCGGGATAAACTCCATACATCCGTTTTCCGACGTGGCGTCGTCGAGGGCGGTCCACGCAGTGACCAGGTCCATCGGGAAGATGTTGCGCCACGAACCGGAGTCCATGTGCCATCGCTGGACCGACCCGACCTCGGGGGGCTTCATGAACAGCTGGTCGCCGTACATCTTGATGTCCTCGGTACCCAGCAGGTCGGCGATGATGTCAACGATCTTGGTGTTGCAGGCGTGGTTCCACATCACCTCGTCGACCGCAGCTGTGTTGTAGAGCTTCCGGACCTGCATCACCTGGTCCGTGACGGGCCGTCTTCCCTCGCGAAATTCCGGCTCCAGCTGGACGCCGGTCTCCGGAATGTGTTCAGCGCTGCCGGAAGCGATGAAATCACACCTGTCGGCGACGGTTTCGACCTCATCAGCCGACAGGACATCCTCGACCACCAGGAAGCCGTTCAGCCCGAATTCGTTCACCTGATCCTCGGTCAGGGTATGCAGCGCTCGTTTGGTCATGAAGGTACTCCGTAAATCGTATCGCCGTCTGCCGTCTGCGGTCCGCTGTCCGTGGTCATCTGACCACCGATTTCTGCATCACCGATAGTAATCCTCGGGGTTGAAGCGAAAGCTGCCCAGCACGTTGAAGAGCCTTTCATCCGCGTCTTCCATAAGACGCTCCGGCATTTCGTATTTGATGTAGGCGTTATAGCGGCGGAACGCCCAGGGCTGGCCATACTGCTGCTGGAGCAGATAGCGGTACTCGCCGGAGCTGTTCGGTGTGCCCCGATGCCAGCACTGCGGGTTGTGAAGATAGATGTCGCCTGCCCTGCAAAGGATGGAGACCGGCCCTCGGCCCTCGAACTCCGGTGCCGGATCGTCCTTGGGTGGATTTCTCCCGGAGTAGTGACTCTCGGGAACATACTGCGTCGGGCCGTGGTCCATCGTGTCGATGTCCGAAAGGGCGATCTGTACTGTGAGCCAGAATATGGGCATCTCGATGCGGGCGTCGAAGCGTGGGATGTCTTCCGGCAGGGGCACCCAAAGCCTGTTGTCGACGTGCCAGTGATCGATTCTATCCTCTCCTCTGTTGCGCAGTACCTGGTTTCCGCACTGCTGGAAACCGGAGCCCAGGAGCGCTTCCATCAGCGAATAGATCGGGTCCCGAATCAGCATGTCGCACCAGATACGGTCCAGCTCATTCAGATGCCAGACGATGAACGACCTTTTGCCCTTATGTCCGGACTCGGTCAGCTCCGGAGTCTCGAACAGTTCATCGGTCTTCGCCCTGAGCGCGCTCGTCTCCTCCTTGTCCAGAACGCCGGGGATGAGCACAAACCCCTCCCGCTTGAACTCCAGGATGATTCCGTCCGTGCGCGCCTCGCTGAACGGCTCACCGCGCTTGATGCACGTCTTATTCATACTTGTAGCAGGAGAGGGCGCTGTCATTCCGGAAATTCCGCTACGAATGCCGCTTCCACCAGCATACCCGACTGGAGGTCAACACCGTAACAGCGCCGGCAGACAGCGTGGTCGCCCAGATACTCAGTCCAGGCTTTGTTGACTTCAGCCACATCACTAAGGACGTTTTCGAGGTAGAGACGCGCCGTGCACAGGTTCGTCTTGTCCAGACCGGCCTCGGCCAGGATCACATCCAGCTGGCTGAAGATCTCGCGCATCTCGGCACCCGCCCCGCCTTCTACCGGTTTGGTTTGCCCCTTCGGGATGGCGGTCAACACCGTCTCCAGCACTTTCCCATTGTGAATGACGGCCTTGCTGATCGGAAAATCCTGCCTCGAATCGATGAACTCCATAAAGACCTCCCTTTGACATCATCTGTGAGTAGTCCTGTGATCAGATTAATTTCGCGGCGTGAACCAGGAAGACGCCGAGGGCGATCGCCACGAGCGCCCAGAGTCGCATGAGCCCGCTCCTGGTAGGGGGCCACCGGTCCACGAAGGTGCGCAGCTGATCGAAGCCGATAACCAGGATGGCCAGTGCGGCGAGCAGCGTCACAAGCCCGAGGACAAGCACGCCATCGGGAAACCGGGTTTCAGGCGCGGCCAGGATGAGCAGGAGACCAAAAACCACCCGGCCTCCAACTCCGAAACCGGCGCCCCGGTCAGAGTGCCAGAAGGAGGCCCCGAAGCGCATGATCGATTGGGGATGTACGACACCCCACGCGCCGAACGCGACAACCAGGAGACCGAAGATCGATACGGCGACCGTCAATTTTCACCTCAGCCCTGTATCGATTGAGTGATTTGGACGGACAGATCGTCTGGATCCCGCAGGGTAAAGGCACGCCGCCGCACCTGGGGGATCGGTGTGGATTCGGATGGGGGACCGTCGGGTTGCAATCCTCGGTCCCGCAGCACCTCATACGCCCTGTCGATGTCGGAGGTCGAGAGCCCGAGTTGTCTGACGGTGCCCGGTCCGCCGTCGCTCGGCCTCGTGGCGAGCTCGATATCGGTGCCGCCGACCGCAAAGGCGCCCTGCTCGAAATCACCCGACACTTCCTGGCCTTCCTCGCGGCTCGTGCTGTAAAAGAATTCTTCTAATCCCAGTGTGTCACCATAGAACGCCCGGCTAGCGCCAAAATCGGAACAGCCGAGCGAGATGTGATCTATCCCACCGAAAAGCTTGCCGCGTGATTCGCCTGCCATTTCGCGCTTTGCGTTCCGCCGGGGTTCGAGGTGGCTGCGAGGATCGACCGGTTCGGAAACCTGCACGTTGAATCCGTTGGGGTCGAAGAATCCCATCAGCGCTCTCTGGGTGTTTCTATGGCCGACCGGGGTCGTGTGTGGCGGACCCTTGAACGGCACATCTTCCTTCAACGCAGAATAGACCCCGTCTGCGCTTTCGGCGAACAGAGCGATGTGGTTGACCGGCATCCAGGCTGCCGGAATCTCTGCGGGGTTATCGGGGTCGGCGACAGGAGGGGGTGCCGAAGGGTCCTGATGCAGTTCCAGAACAGATGGCCCCAGCCTGAAGAGGCAGACCGGACCGGCCGGACCTTCACTCCGACCGATTTCTGTGAGACCCACAGCATCGCTGTAGAAGGCCTGGCAGGGGGCAAGGTCTCGCATCACCATCACGACATGGCTTACCTGTTCAAACATGATGAGGAAAAGAGCGTGAATGTTGGGGTAATGGAGTGTTGGGGTAATGGAGTGTTGTGGCGACAGGGCTAGGCTCCCGGTTGTCCAATACTCCAGCACTCCAGTACTGCAATACTCCAGAATCGGAAAACTGCGCTGTAATATTCTTGCTTAAATCTTGCAATTAGCAAGCCCCCGTTTTTCCAGGTACTGCTGGTGATAATCCTCCGCCAGATAGAACTTGGATGCGGCCGTGATCTCCGTGACGATCGGGTGCCTGTAACGGCCGCCGCTCTCCTGTTTCGCTTTGGACGCAACGGCCGCCGCTTCCTGCTCCGGATCGTGAAAAAAGATCGCGGACCGGTACTGTGAGCCGATGTCCGGGCCCTGGCGATTCGGCGTCGTCGGGTCGTGGATCTCCCAGAACAGATCGAGAAGCTTATCGTACGAGACCTTGGACAGGTCGTATTCGACTTCCACGACCTCCGCGTGTCCGGTGGTCCCTGAGCAGACGTCCTGATATGTCGGGTTTTCGAAAGACCCCCCGAGGTACCCGACCGCCGTAGACAGAACGCCCTCAACCTGGCGGAACGCCGCTTCTACGCCCCAGAAACAGCCCGCCCCAAAAGTCGCTTTTTGCGCCACGTGAGTTCCTCCACTGTGGTCCAACCTGTGTGGTCCTACGCCCTGGCTACTGCATCTGCGACAAGATCTCCGACCTCCGACGTGCTGTAGCCCATCTGGCCTGCGCCCATGCTCTTCAGCTTCGTGCCGACGACTTCGATGATCGCATCCTCGAGGATGGACGCCGCTTTCTCTTCGCCGAGCGTGTCCAGCATCATCTGACACGCGGCGATGGAGGCGATCGGGTTGATGATGCCCTGACCGGTGTATTTCGGCGCGGAGCCGCCGATCGGCTCGAACATGGAGGTGCCTTCCGGGTTGATGTTCCCGCCGGCGGCGACGCCCATGCCGCCCTGGATCATCGCTCCGAGGTCGGTGATGATGTCCCCGAATATGTTGTCGGTGACGATCACGTCGAACCATTCCGGGTTTTTGACCATCCACATACAGGTCGCGTCTACGTGGGCATAATCTCTCTTGATATCCGGGTAGTCTGCTTCGCCGACTTCGTGGAAGGCGCGCTCCCAGAGGTCGAAGGCATAGGTAAGGACGTTGGTCTTGCCACACAGAGTGAGCGTCTTTTCCTGGTTCCGCTTTCGGGTGAACTCGAAGGCGTAGCGAAGGCAGCGCTCCACGCCCTTCCGGGTGTTGATCGATTCCTGCATCGCGACTTCGTCCGGCGTGCCGCGCTTCAGAAAACCACCTGCCCCGGTGTAAATTCCCTCCGTATTCTCGCGGACGACGACGAAGTCGATCTCCTCAGGGCCCTTGCCCTTCAACGGACAGTCGACGTTCGGGTAGAGCTTGACGGGACGCAGGTTGATGTACTGGTCGAGCTCGAATCGGATGCGAAGGAGAATGCCCTTTTCCAGGATCCCCGGTTTGACATCAGGATGGCCGATGGCCCCGAGGTAAATGGCTTTGAAGGACCTCAACTCCTCCAGCCCGGAGTCGGGAAGGGTCTCTCCGGTCCGTTTGTAGCGCTCCCCACCAAAGTCGAATTCGACGGTCTCGTACTTGAAGCCGCACTTTTCAGCCGCGGTCTCCAGGCACTTGAGGCCTTCGGCGACCACCTCCGCCCCCGTGCCGTCACCAGGAATCACTGCTATCTTGTGTGCCAAAGTCCCTCCAAATGAAAAAGTCCATTGCCGCATCAGGTCGTTCGGCAACGGACGATCGTCTGACGACAGCCAACCTCAGCCACCAGGTTCGCCGTCAGCAGCGAGGCGTAAACCTCGGTGGTGTGTTAGATTCAGAATCCTGAAATATAAGGCAGGCCCTTCGCGACACTGCGCACTTTTTCGGCTCCCTCGAGCAGCATGCCGGTGGCGTCCCACGCCCCCTCCAGAAGCTGGACACGGGTGCCGTCAGGGATCTCCAGTGGAATTACCGTCTGGCCACAGGTCAGCGTCTTTTCCCGCAGGTCGACGGTGATCTCCTGTGCGGGGTCTCCGTCTACGGTCTCCATAAGCGCGCCGACGTCCTCAGGCGAGGCGGTGACGCAGGGGACACCCATTGCCGTTGCGTTTCCCTGGAAGATTTCGGCGAACGATTCGGCCACCAGCGCCCGGATGCCCCACCGCATCAGGGCCTGGGGGGCGTGCTCCCGAGAAGATCCGCACCCGAAGTTGGCGTTGGCGATCAGAATCGAAGCGCCCTGGAACCTCGAGTCGTCAAAGGGGTGATCCGTCGACTTTCGATCGTCCTCGAAGGCGTGTTCGCCAAGCCCCTCGAACGTGATGCTGATCAAGTAGCGTGCGGGGATGACACGGTCGGTATCGATGTCGTTCCCGCGGACCGGGATGCCGCGACCTGACACGTTGACGACGGATGAGATGGATGCGGACATAAAGCTTCCTTCCCTCAATTCATAAGCTGACGTACGTCAACGACCTCTCCGGCGATAGCGGCGGCTGCGACCATGGCCGGACTCATCAGGAGGGTTCGGCCCGTCGGGCTGCCCTGCCGGCCTTTAAAATTGCGGTTGCTGGAAGACGCGCAGATCTCACGACCCTGAAGCTTGTCCGGGTTCATGGCAAGACACATCGAGCACCCTGCGTCCCGCCACTCGAAACCGGACGCCTTGAAGACTTCGTGAAGCCCTTCCGCCTCGGCTGCCTTGCGCACCGCTTGAGATCCCGGGACGACAAGGGCCTTGATGTTGGGCGAAACTCGCTGACCTTTTGCGATCTTGGCAGCCTCTCTCAGATCGGAGATGCGGCTGTTTGTGCAGGAGCCGATGAAGGCGACGTCGATCCGCGTTCCGGCAATGGGTGCGCCGGGTTTGAAGTCCATGAATTCGCAGGCTTCGGTGACGGCGTCCCGTTCGCCTTCGGACACATCCTCAGGCTTCGGAATCTTCTCGGTCACGAAGATCCCCTGGCCTGGATTGATGCCCCACGTGACCGTCGGCTCCAACTGGATGGCGTCAAGCTCGAAGACATCGTCGTAGTCGGCATCCCTGTCGGAGGCCATCGAGGTCCACCAATCTACGGCACGGCCGAAGGCGTCACCCGATGGGATATGGGGACGGCCTTCCAAATAGTCGAACGTCGTCTGATCCGGATTGACATAGCCGGCCCTTGCGCCTCCCTCGATCGACATGTTGCAGACGGACATGCGTTCTTCCATGCTCATTGCGTCGAGAACGGAACCGCCGTATTCGTAGGCGTAACCGACGCCACCCTTCACCCCGAGCCGGCGGATGATGTTGAGGATCACGTCCTTAGCGTAAACGCCGGAAGGCAGCGAGCCGGTCACGAGGATTCGGCGGACCTTGAGTGGCTCCAGCGCCAGGCACTGCGTGGCCAGGACGTCGCGGACCTGAGAGGTGCCGATGCCGAGGGCGATCGCCCCGAACGCGCCGTGGGTGGAGGTGTGGCTGTCTCCGCAGGCGATGGTCATGCCGGGCTGTGTGAGTCCGAGTTCGGGGCCGATAACGTGCACGATCCCCTGGCGATCGTCGTTCAGGCCGAAGAGGGGGATCTCGAACTCATCGGTGTTCTCTTCGAGGGCCCCCATCATTTCTTCAGCCAGGTTGTCGATGAAGGGCCGGGTTCGGATCTCGGTGGGCACGATGTGATCGACCGTCGCGAACGTCCGCTCCGGATAGGCGACTGCGAGGCCGCGTTCCCGCATCATCTGAAAGGCCTGCGGGCTGGTGACTTCGTGGATCAGATGCAGCCCGACGAAGAGCTGGGTTTGACCCGAAGGGAGCTCACGGACGGTGTGCGCATCCCAGACCTTTTGAAACAGACTCTGGCCCATTGTTGGCGTTTACCCCTCAAGAAATGGAACGATGAGTGTCGAAAAGCAGAATGTCGAATGATGAAGGAGGATGCCCAACCCCCTCGCAGCCGGGTTTAATAAAGAACCGAAACTCTCCAGAGCTAAGTTTGTCATTCCGAGGAGCCCTTTGGCGACGAGGAATCTCAAGAGCGAAGTACTCGCCGATCTCTCACGCCAACGTAGCGGCTGCTGCGTTGCCTGTTGAGATTCCTCGCTGACGCTCGGAATGACAAGCGGAGTGTGCGCACAAGGCTACTCGGAAAAGCGATCTCACGAACGACGGCCTTTAAACCCCTTCTGGCTGAGGTCCACTCATCTTCTTGCGTGCAGCCAGCCGGTTGAGCGCGTCGACGTAGGCCTTTGCGCTGGCCTCGATGATATCCGTAGAGGCGCCGCGCCCTGTTGCGTGCAGGCCGTTCTGGGTGACGCGCAGGTTGACTTCGCCCATGGCCTCGGCCCCGCTCGTTACAGAGCGGATGATATACTCATCCACTTTGATGACGGTTTTGGTGGCCTTGGCGATGGCCCGGTAGGTGGCGTCGACGGGGCCGTCTCCCCAGGCGGATTCCTGAATGGTTTCTTTGTTGTCCACGCGGAGCCGGACGGTGGCGGATGGGACCGTTCCAGTCCCGCTGACTGTGTGGAGGTAGTCGAGGTGGTACTTTTCGGGAATGTCCCGGATTTCGTCGCTCACGATCGCGATCAGGTCCTCGTCATAGACCTCCTTCTTTTTGTCCGCGACGCGCAGAAAGCGTTCATAAGTCTTATCCAGGTCCTCCTGAGAGAGCTGAGTTCCCAGTTTTTCCAGCCGGTGTCGCAGGGCGTGGCGGCCGGACCGAGCAGTGAGCACGATCTGCGTGTCCTCCAGGCCGACATCCTGGGGTGCGATGATTTCGAAGTTTTCCCGCTGCTTCAAGACACCGTCCTGGTGGATGCCGGAACTGTGCGCGAAGGCGTTTGATCCGACGATCGCCTTGTTGGGCGGGACGCCGATGCCCATCAACCGGCTGACGAGCCGACTGGTGTGAGTGATTTCCCGGGATTCGATGTTGGAGTCGATATTGAAATAGTCACGCCGTGTGCGCACGGCCATGGCGATCTCTTCGAGCGAGGCATTCCCGGCCCTCTCGCCGAGGCCGTTTATCGTACACTCCGCCTGGCGGGCGCCGTTTTTCAGGGCGATCAAGGTGTTGGAAACGGCCATGCCGAGATCGTCGTGACAGTGGACGCTGATCACGGCCTTCTGGATGTTGGACACATGCTTGATGATGTCCCGAATGAGCGCACCGAACTGCTCCGGGACGGCATAGCCGACGGTGTCGGGGATGTTGACTGTCGTGGCGCCGGCGTCGATCGTGGCTGTGAGGACCTCGAAGAGGTACTCGGGCTCCGTCCGCGTGGCGTCCATCGGGGAAAACTCTACATCTTCCACCTTTGACTTCGCGTTCTCCACGGCAGCCACAGCCATCTTGAGGACGTCCGCGGGCTTTTTCCGCAACATTTCGATGTGGTTGGGAGACGTTCCGATAAAGGTGTGCAGCCGGGGATTCGGCGAATCACGAAGCGCCTCGCACGCGCGATCCACGTCCTGCGGCAGCGCCCTCGCCAGCCCGCAGATGATAGGTCCCTCGACTTCAGACGCGACCCGGTGGACGGCCTCGAAATCTTCGTTCGAAGAGATCGGAAAACCTGCTTCGATAACGTCTACCTTTAGTCGGGCCAGCTGGTGCGCAATCTCCAGCTTTTCCCGCACGGTCAAAGATGCCCCGGGGGTCTGCTCGGCATCTCTCAACGTGGTGTCAAAGATGATAACACGATCATGTTCTGACATCTTCTAAGACCTCCTTACGCCGGAGTCAATCGGTCCTTTTGGCAGATGGAACCCACCGGCGCTCCAGTTCCACCTGCCCGATAAGCCAGAGCTCGCTATTCTCCTTCAGGTCACCAAGACCGGGTTCCATCTGTCCTCACCCCCTTTACACTGGAACGTTAACCTGATTGGGCTTCTCGTTACTCATCCTCTTTCAGCCAGGGCATCATCCCCCTCAGTTTTGCGCCCACCTCTTCGATCAGGTGGTTCTGGTCCTGACGCTTCCGCGCAGAGTAGACAGGGCGGCCCACCTGATTCTCCTGCAGCCACTCCTTGGCAAACACGCCTGACTGGATTTCATCCAGAATCTTTTTCATTGTTTGACGCGTCTTATCCGTCACAATGCGTCTGCCCCGCGTTAGATCGCCAAATTCGGCCGTGTCTGAGATGGAGGAACGCATGTTGGCGATGCCGCCTTCGTAGATCAAATCTACGATCAGTTTCACCTCGTGGAGACACTCGAAATAGGCAATTTCCGGCTGATATCCAGCCTCGACCAGGGTGTCGAAGCTGGCACGGATGAGCTCGGTCATCCCACCGCACAACACCGCCTGCTCCCCGAACAGATCCGTCTCCGTCTCTTCCTTGAAGGTCGTCTCGATCACGCCGGCCCGGGTCGTTCCGAGGCCTTTCGCATAGGCCAGTCCAACCTCTCTTGCCTTTCCTGTCGGATTCTGGTGGATGGCCAGGAGGGCAGGCACGCCGCCTCCACGAGAGAAAACGCGACGTACCAGATGTCCGGGACCCTTGGGCGCAACCATGAAGACGTCAACATCCGCGGGCGGCACCACCTGTCCGAAGTGGATGTTGAATCCGTGCGCGAAGGCGATTGCGTTACCACCCATCAGACCCTGCGCGATCTGTTCGTTGTAGACCTTTCCCTGCACTTCGTCGTTGATGAGGATCATAATGACGTCACCGGCGCTGGCTGCGTCAGATATGGGCATCACCTTCAGTCCGGCGTCCTCTGCCGACTGCCAGGAACCGCTTCCCTCGCGAAGACCCACGACGACCTTGACGCCGCTTTCGTGTAGATTTAGGGAATGGGCGTGGCCCTGGCTTCCGTAGCCAATCACGGTCACGGTCTTGCCGTTCAAGACGCCGAGGTCTGCATCCTTATCATAGTACATCCGCATTTCGAATACTCCTCCCCTGAATGATCCTCAGGTTAATGTGGTTCCTACTCCGCACCCGAATCGACCTTGGGCTGGTAATCCCGTAGGAGGGCCACGTTGCCCGTGCGGGCGATCTCTTTAATTCCGTATGTCCGGAGCATGTTGATGATCGCCAAGATCTTGTCTTCTTTTCCCGTTGTTTCAATCGTCATCGAGGCCGTGCTGACGTCGACGATGTTCGCCCTGAAGACCTCTGCAATCTGAATAATCTCGGAACGTGTTGCAGTGTCTGCTTTTACTTTGATCAAGGCCAACTCGCGTTCGACAAATTTGCCTTGCGTAATGTCGATCACCCGGATCACGTCGACGAGACGATTGAGCTGTTTTACGACCTGTTCCAGAACTGCGTCGTCCCCCTTGACGACAATCGTCATTCGTGAGATGCTGGGGTCTTCGGTCTCTCCGACGGAGAGGCTATCGATGTTGAATCCCCGGCTGGAGAAGAGCCCCGAGACGCGGCATAGAACCCCGAAGTGGTTTTCGACGAGGGCAGAGATGGTGTGCTGTTCGGCCATGATCAACATCCTTTAGTAGATATAAGGCGGCGACTGCCTTTGAATCGCTTCAGAGGCTCAATCCCTGGTCCTTTCTGTTATTGGAGAACGACTCGAGATGGTGCCTCTGACTATATAGTCAGTTTGAGGCTCAGAAGTACGGGGAGGATCAGAATAATCCTGGCAAGACGCGGTGGGTGCAGGCGGGCGGCGGAATCAAAAGGTGAGTGGAATGTCAACATTTGTCTCAAGCTCAGAATGATAGTGTGATTCCTCAAAGTGTGTCTTTAGCTGTTGAAAAATATAAAATTAATCGTGGGACGTGTCAAGAAAAACATTAGACTTGAGACCCCTCGTCCGCCGGGACGCTCCGGTCCGATCTCCGGTCTCGGAAAGGGCAACGACCCCAAAAATTGCGGGCCTTACCTGAATCGGAGAACGCGACCTGTGCGCAATCTTTTTGTAAAACAAAGAGTTGTCGGAGATGCGGACGGCAGACCACGGACGGCAGACGGCGAGATGAATAGCGCCATCTTTTGGGTTTAACCGGTCCGTGGTCCGCGGTCGGTGGTCGAGGATAACCGTTTATACATCGGCTCACAGCCTCGTTTGGCTTGACAATAAGTACCCGGGAGTATTACATTTGCGCCCTGGAATACGGGCGAAGGGATTGCAGTTTCTCCTGGTGCGGCTGAGGAATGACCATGAATAAGATCGATTTTACCAACCTTTCGAGCCTGGACTATGTCGAGGATCTCTACGAGCAGTACAAGGCCGATCCCGATTCACTGGGCCAGGAGTGGCTGGTATTCTTCTCGGGATTCGAGCTGGGCAGCGGGGGAGCCGGGACAGCGGCAGCGTCCGGGGATGGCAAATTCGAGGATGATGATACATCCCGTGATAAGGGTGCCTTCGGGCTTGTTCACAACTTCCGGGCCTTCGGCCACCTCGAATCGAACCTGGATCCCCTGAGCTACGAGAGGCCTGCACACCCCCTTCTGGACATTTCCGAGTGTGGATTCTCCAAAGATGACATGGATCGCCAGGTCGGCTCCGGCGGGTTTGTGGGACCGACGGACGGATCGCTCAGGGACCTGATCGACAAGCTCAGGCAGACCTACTGCAGGACGATCGGAGTGGAATTCACGGAGATTCCTTTCAAAAGCCAGCGTGAGTGGCTCTACAAGCAGATGGAGCCGGTTCTGAACCGACCGAAACTGTCCAAGTCACAGTGCCACGACATCCTCTCCCAGCTCGTGGCTGCCGAGGGGTTCGAGCAATTCCTGCACACCAAATATCTCGGCCACAAGCGGTTCTCGATTGAAGGCGGGGAGGCCCAGATCGTGCTCCTGTCAACGCTGGCGGAATCGGGAGCGGCGCAGGAGGTGGACGAAATCGTGATGGGTATGGCCCATCGCGGACGCCTGAACGTGTTGGCCCATTTGCTGCATAAGCCGTATGAGGCCATTCTGAGTGAATTCGAGGGCACGAAGCCGGAAGAGAGCTCCGAGGGGTCGGGCGATGTCAAGTATCACCAGGGATTTTCCCACGATTACGTTACACAGGAGGGACGTGAAGTGCACATCTCTCTCAGTCCAAATCCCAGCCATCTGGAGCTTGTGAACCCGGTGATCGAGGGGATGGTCTATGCCAAACAGCACCAGCTGGACGACATCCAGAAAGGCCGCGTGATTCCTGTCTTGATCCACGGAGATGCGTCTTTTACGGGACAGGGAATCGTAACCGAGACGCTTAACCTCACGCAGTTGAATGGGTACGACACCGGCGGCACGATCCATATCATCGTAAACAATCAAATCGGGTTTACCGCGACGCCGCGGCAAACCCGATTTACATCCTATCCTTCCGATGTGGCGAAGGTCATTCACGCCCCCGTCTTTCACGTGAACGGGGACGATCCCGAAGCCGTCGTTCACGTGGCCAGAATGGCGATGGCGTTTCGTCAGGCATTCAAGTCGGATGTGATCATCGATCTCTGGTGCTACAGAAAGTACGGTCACAACGAATCCGACGATCCCTCCTATACCCAGCCGATACGATACAAGGAGATCGGCAAACATCCCTCGGTCGATAAGATTTATGCTGAAAGTCTCCTGGAGCACAATCTGATCACAAAAGACGAGGTGGAGGGGATGCGGTCCAACGTCCGGGAGCGCCTGCTGAAGGCGCAGGAGGCCGCGCGCGCCGAGCACGTGCAGCATCGAATGGCATCGCTGGGTGGGGTCTGGAAGGGGCTGACCCGGCCTGGGGATGAGTGGACTGCGGAAACCGCCGTCAAGAAGACGGAGCTGAAGAAGGTCGCGAAGCACGCAACGACCATTCCAGACGGATTTTCACCATACAGGAAGCTGGAGCGGTTGCTGGCCACCCGACGCGACATGGTTGAGGGTAAGACACCGATCGACTGGGGATGTGCGGAGATGCTCGCCTTCGGCAGCCTCCTGCTTGAAGGTATCTCGATTCGACTGGCGGGGCAGGACTGTCAGAGGGGGACGTTCAGCCACAGACACGCCGTTTGGCACGATGTCACGAACGGAAAACCCTACTTTGTACTGGAGCACCTGGCGGAAGGCAAGGCGACGTTTACAGTCCTGAACTCGATGCTGTCTGAGCTGGCTGTGGTGGGTTTCGAGTACGGAATCAGCTCTGCGGACCCCTGGCAGCTTACGATCTGGGAGGCGCAGTTCGGCGATTTCGCGAACATGGCACAGCCGATCATCGACCAGTACATCACGAGCGGGGAGACGAAGTGGGGGCGCATGAGCGGGCTCGTCATGCTCCTTCCTCACGGCTACGAAGGCCAGGGTCCGGAGCATTCGAGTGCGCGCCTGGAGCGCTACCTTCAGCTATCCGCGGAGGACAACATCCAGGTGTGCTGCCTGACGACACCAGGCCAGTATTTCCACGCTCTGCGCAGGCAGATGCACCGGAGTTTCCGGAAGCCCCTCGTCTTGATGCAGCCCAAGAGCCTGCTTCGTCACAAGCTCTCGACTTCGAGCGTGGAAGACCTGACGAAAGGTCGATTCCACGAGGTGATCGACGACGCTTCCATCTCTGAACCCAAAAAGGTGAAGCGCGTCGTGCTGTGTTCCGGGAAGGTCTACTTCGACATCCTGGAGGGCCGCGAAGGAGACAAGGCGAACGCCGTCGCCATCGTGCGCGTGGAGCAGTTGCACCCCCTACCCGGTATCGAGATTGAAAAGGTCCTGGACCGATATGAGAACGCGAAGGAGGTCTTCTGGGTCCAGGAGGAGCCTAAGAACCAGGGTGCATTGAACTACATAGAGGACTACATCGCCGAGTTCCTGCCCTCCAAGAAACAGTTGACGTTCATCGGCAGGGAACCATCGGCGAGTACGGCTGTGGGAAACATGCAGGTGCATCAGGCAGACCAGAAGCGGATCGTTCAAGAGGCACTCGGGCTCTAGCGTGGGGTAAAGGACATGGCTATCGATGTAGAAATTCCTGAACTGGGTGAATCTGTGACGGAAGCAATCCTCGTGGAGTGGCTGAAGGCCGACGGGGACCAGGTGGAAGTGGATGAGCCGATCTGCGTGATCGAGACCGACAAGGCGGACGCGGAACTCCCGTCTCCGGGCGCCGGTACGCTTGAGAGGCTCAAGAAGGATGGGGATACAGTACAGGTTGGCGAGGCCGTCGCTCGGATCGATGAATCGGGGGCCGCGCCGGCTGCCAAGAAGGCAGACGTCAAAAAAGAGGCCAAAACGGCCGCGCCCGAACCGGCGGCTGGGTCACACCACGATGACCTGAGCCCGGCGGTCAGACGCCTCATAGAAGAGGAGGCGGTGGACCCGGCAGGAATCAAGGGATCGGGGAAAGACGGGAGGATCACGAAGCAGGACGTGGTGGACCACGTGAAGAGGCAAGAGGTCGAGAAGGCACCGAAAACGCCTGCTCCGAAACCGTCGCCTGTACCTGTGGCACCGCCCGCGCCCGGATTCGATGCCGAGGGCATCAAACGTGTCCCGATGAGCCGTATCCGTCGACGGATCGCTGAGCGCCTCGTGTCCGCTCAGCAAACCGCGGCGATGCTCACGACGTTCAACGAAGTGGATATGAGCGGCGTGTTTGCCCTGCGGAAGGCGTATAAGGAACGGTTTCAGGAAGTGCACGGAATTTCACTGGGACTCATGTCGTTCTTCGTGAGGGCATCCGTGCTTGCCCTCCAAGAAATTCAAGATGTGAACGCGAGCATCGACGGGGAAGAGATCGTCTACCATCAGCACGTCCACACGGGGATTGCCGTGAGTACGGAGCGAGGACTCGTTGTTCCCGTGTTGAAGAACACAGAGACGATGTCTTTCGCGAAGATCGAGTCCGAGATCAAACGTGTGGCATTCGCGGCAAGGGACGGAAAACTCGGCGTCGCAGAGCTTAGCGGCGGGACGTTTACGATCACGAATGGGGGCGTGTTCGGCTCGATGCTTTCGACGCCGATCCTGAACCCGCCCCAGACCGGTATCCTGGGAATGCACAACATTCTGAGTCGGCCGATGGCCGTTGGGGACCAGGTCGAGATTCGTCCGATGATGTACCTGGCGCTGACCTACGACCATCGCATTGTGGACGGAAAAGATTCCGTCACGTTCCTCGTCCGACTCAAGCAGCTGCTGGAAGATCCTGCGCGGATGATGTTAGAGGTTTAAGCAAGAGAAACACCGCGAATCATATCGTCGCCAACGGGAGTTGGCTCCTACCAGATGCACGGTGCCAATTCATCCGGTAGGAGCCGTCTCCAGACGGCGAACAGGAGAATCGCGAATTTGTCACTCGGAAATAAATAACGGAGACAACATGCCGGAAGAGAAATTCGATCTGATCGTGATCGGGGCCGGCCCGGGAGGCTACGTTGCAGCCATCCGGGCCGCTCAGTTGGGGATGCGGGTGGCGTGCGTGGAGAAGGAGGCCCTGGGTGGCACGTGTCTCAACATTGGTTGCATCCCGAGCAAGGCGCTTCTGGAATCGAGCGAGCTGTTTTCCGAGGCCCGAACCACGTTCAAGCGCCATGGGATCAAGACGGGAAAGGTGGGCCTGGACCTGGGCGCGATGATGAAGCGCAAGGACGAGATCGTCCAGAACATGACGCGAGGCGTCAGCGGTCTGTTCAGGAAGAACAAGGTCACACATCTCCAGGGAACAGCACACCTGATCAGCGCAGGGTCCGTGGAGGTGGTGGGTGAGAAGGGCACGGAGACGGTGAGCGGAGAGCGGATTCTGATCGCTTCCGGAAGCGTCCCGATCGAACTGCCGAGCCTTCCGTTCGACAGCACTCATATTCTCAGCTCCACCGAAGCCCTGTGCCTGCCTGAAGTGCCCGAGCGGCTCGTCGTGATCGGCGCCGGGGCCATCGGTCTGGAACTCGGATCCGTCTGGAACCGTTTGGGTTCGTCGGTCCTGGTCGTCGAGATGCTGGACCATATCGTTCCCGGGATGGACCTGGAGATGGGCACCCAACTGAAGCGCGTGCTCGAGAAGCAGGGCCTGGAGTTTCTGCTCGAGACGAAGGCAGACACCTCCGAGGTGAAGGGCGGAAAGGTCCATCTCGAGCTCGTCACCGGGTCGGAGAAGCGACAGGAGATCTGCGATCGTCTGCTGGTCGCCGTTGGACGCAGAGCCCACAGCGAAGGCCTGAACACAGACGGCGTGGGCGTGGAGCTGGACAGGGCGGGACGGATTGCCGTCAACGAGCAGTTCGAAACGAACGTTCCAGGCATCTACGCGATCGGAGATGTGATCGCCGGTCCGATGCTCGCGCACAAGGCCGAGGAGGAGGGCGTCGCCGCCGTCGAAACCATGGCGGGCCACGCCGGCCACGTGAACTACGACGCGATCCCGGGCGTTGTCTATACGCATCCGGAACTGGCCTCCGTCGGGATGACCGAAGAGGGGGCGAAGGAGGAAGGCCTGAGCGTTCGCATCGGTAAGTTCCCCTTCATGGCGAACGGCAGGGCGCACAGCCTCGAGTCCACCGAGGGTCTGGTTAAGATCCTCGGTGAGGAGGGGTCCGATCGACTGCTCGGGATGCACATCCTGGGCGCCCGCGCCTCGGAGATGATCGCCGAGGGGGCTGTCGCTCTGGAATTCATGGCCAGCACGGAAGACATCGCGCGCTCGGTGCATGCCCATCCGACCATGCCCGAGGCGATCAAAGAAGCGGCACTGGCCGTGGATAAACGTGCGATTCATATATAGCACGACTGATTTCGACCTTGAGTTGGTGTAGGAAGCACCCCACATGCCGCACGATCTCCTGGCTTTGACGATTACTGCGGCGACGATCGCATTTTTCCATTCCCTGCTGGCGCCATACCACTACCTGCCCTTCATCGCGATGGGCAGGGCGGGTTCCTGGTCCAGGTCCAGGACGGTTTGCATCGCCGCACTGTGTGGCAGCGGCCACGTCCTCGGCTCCGTCATCCTGGGTGCGGTGGGCATCGGGATCGGTGCCGCAGTGTCCGACCTGGAGGTCTTCGAATCCGCGCGTGAGAATCTGTCGGCCTGGGCCCTGTTGTCTTTTGGGATTGTCTATACGGCCTGGGGCCTCCGCAAGGGACTGAGGCCTCACGCCCATTCCCACGCACACGCCCATCCTGACGATGGCGCGAAGTCTACCCCCTGGGTGCTGTTCACGATCTTCATCCTGGATCCCTGCGCGCCTTTGATTCCGATCTTGATGGTACCTGCACTACAGCATAGTCTCACCGGTGTGATCTGGGTCGTCAGTGTGTTCGCTGTGGTCACGCTCGTGACGATGGTCGGCCTCGTCTTCGTGGGGCTCGTTGGGATCGATGCCCTGCCCGAACTGCGGATCCAGAGGTTCAGCCACGCCGTCGCCGGCATCGCGCTCTCTGTGTGTGGTATCTTGATGGTATTGGAGTTGTGAACGCATCCTCGGAACGATCCACGGACATCGGATCTCCGCTCCCTGCGGTTCGATCCCGAGTTGGTTCTAGGAAGGGCGTCAAATGCCGCACGACCTCCTTGCCTTGACGATTACCGCGGCGACGATCGCATTTTTCCATACCCTGCTGGGGCCGGACCACTACCTGCCCTTTATCGCGATGGGCAGGGCGGGTTCCTGGTCCGGATCGAAGACGCTTTGCATCGCCGCCCTGTGCGGGATTGGACACATCCTCGGGTCGGTTGTCCTCGGAGCAGTGGTCATCGGTGCCGGTGTTCTGGTGTCCAATCTGGAAATCGTTGAATCGGCGCGAGGGAGTCTCGCTGCCTGGGCCTTGTTGTCTTTTGGGATCGTCTATACGGCCTGGGGCCTCCGCAGGGGACTGAGGGACCGGCCTCACGCCCATTCCCACGTGCACGCCGACGGAACACTCCACGACCACGAACACGCCCACCATCGTGAGCACGCCCATCCACACGGGGCGAGTGATGGCGCGAAGCTGGCACCCTGGGTGCTCTTCACCATCTTCGTGCTGGGCCCCTGCGAACCCCTGATCCCGGTACTGTTAGTGCCCGCGTTTCAGCACAGCTTCGCGGGTGTGATTTGGGTGACGATCGTTTTCGCAGTGGTCACGCTTGTGACCGTGCTGGGTCTCGTGTTCGCCGGTCTCGCGGGACTGGGTGCCTTGCCCCAACTCAGAATTCAAAAATTCAGTCACGCCTTTGCAGGCGTCACACTCTGCTTGTGTGGGCTTTTCATGATCGCAGGGTTTTAGTTTGCGCCCCCTCTGACACCTTCCCGGAAACCGGATGACAGACGAACAGAAAACCAAAGAGGAGCTGATTCGCGAGTTGGCGGAACTGCGCCGTCAACTCGCTGAACTCCAGGCCGGGGAAGTGGAACGCGTCCAGATCGAACGGCAGCGGGCCCTGGGTCAGATGTCTGCGGGTCTGAGTCACAACCTGAACAACATTCTGACGGGAATTATGGGTCCCGCCCAGCTGCTTCAAAGAGCGACCGAAGACCCTGACCTCTTGATCGAAGTGGAAGAGATCATCTCGTCTGCCCGAAGGGCAAGGGAGATCGTGCGGCGGCTCAGGCGGTCGGTGAAGGGCGCCGACGAAACCGCCCCGGGGGCGGTGAGTCTTCGCTCGATCGTGGCCACGCTGGCGGGGGAAACACAGCGGAAGTGGCAAGATGAGGGGCTGTCCATCAAAATTGTCACCCGCCTTGATGGTCTTCTGGACATAGCAGGGACGGAGGAAGGGCTGCAGGATGTCTTCCAGAACCTCCTTAGTAACGCCGTCGAGGCGATGCCGGATGGTGGGACGATCCGGATCGACGCACAGTCGCGGGGAGAGGAAGTTGTGTTGGCGTTCAGCGACACGGGCAGCGGGATGCCCGAGGACGTGCGGAAACGGGTTTTCGAGCCCTTCTTTACGACAAAGACAAATGTAGGATCGGGATTAGGACTCTCGGGGGTTCACGGGATCATCACCCAATGGGATGGCGGGATAGAGGTGGAGAGCACGCCGGGCAGGGGCACCACCTTCAGGATCCATTTCCCCGTACATACAGGTCCACAGCCGGAGGAACAGAAGAACGTCGCGCGCGAGGTGGATCGGGGAAGCATCCTGATCATCGAAGACGACGCGAGCGTACAGAGGGTCCTGTCTCGATTGCTCTCGAAGAACTACGAAGTTGAGACCGCGCTGGACGCATCGGAGGCCTTCAAAAGATTTGCTCCGGGCCGCTATGGTGTGGCCCTGATCGATCTGGGCCTGCCGGGGGAGCCGGGAGAAGTGGTTGCCGAAAGGATCCGGCAGATGGACCCGTCTGCGATTACGGTGCTGATGACCGGGTGGGAGTTGGAGCCGAACGATCCGAGGCTGGCCGCGTTCGATCTCAGGCTTCAAAAGCCTTTCGATAGCCTGGACAAGGTTGAGGAGGTGGTGGCCGAGGCCCTGACCCTGCATATTTCGCGAGTTAGGGGTCAGGAGACGTGAACGTGATACAAAAGCTTTGACCTGGCCGATCTTAATGTGTAACTTTGCACCTCGCAACGCTCCCCCCGAGCCGTGACCCTGTTCCACATCGCTGAAGTTTTCCCCGCTTACGGAAGGTCCCGAATGAATTCCAGTTGGATGGCGTCGAGAGTCGCCGTCGTGACGCTGACGGTCTACGGCCTTCTTCTGCTGGTGCTGTTCCTGGCCCTTTAAATGGCAGGTATTCTTGTTGCCGATGGGTAAAACGCATCGGCAATAATAGAGCAGAGAAATACATATAAAATTATTGTTAACAACATGTTATACACAATACCCTGGAGTTTTCTCCGGGGTCTTTTTTTGCCCTTGACAGACCGCTGACAAATAGGTATACATTTGTGCACGTGTATTCTGCGGTGGGTTGGTCTTTGCGATTCGAGGGTTGTTTTATGAGCTTCGTCCCCCTGCACTGTCATTCGGTCTTTTCCTTCTGTGCGGGCGTATGCGCGACGGGGGAACTGGTCCGCCAGGCCAGGGCCTCCGGCATGAAGGCCGTCGCCCTCACCGATACCGATCGGATGAGCGGCCTGATCCGGTTTTATCTCGAATGCAGGGCAGAGGGCATCAAACCGATCCTCGGCGTGGAGTTGACGGAGCCGAACCGACCCCACGAACATGTCGTGCTCCTGGCCAGGAACGCCGCGGGCTACGCGGACCTGTGTGAGATCATCACCCGGCGCCATCTGGATTCGAAAATGTTTTCCTTTTCAAGGATTTTCGCCAGGGGCTGGCCGAATCTCATCTTCATGTCCGCCTTCCCGCACCTGGTCGAGTTCCTCGCGCAGACCCCGAACCGGGGCAGCCTCTACGGTGAGCTCATCAACCATTCGCCGTGCACACGTCAGCGCAGCAGGCAGTTGGAGGAAACAGCGAAGGCCCTCGACGTCCCGCTTGCGGTCTCCAACAACTCCTTTTTCCTGCACGGGGATGACTGGGAAACGCATCGCATCCTGGCCGCCATCCGGTTGACGTCCACGCTCTCCCGGTTGAAACCTGAGGAGACCGCTCCACAGGGGGCGAGTTTTCGATCGCAGGGGGAGATGGAACGTTTGTTTCCGAATCACAGGGAGGCGATCGACAATACAGAGCGCATCGCAGCGCAGTGCAATGCCGTTCTCGAACTGGGCGAGTGGATTTTTCCGGAGATTTCGGTCCCGGAGGGATACACACCCAGGACTTATTTGGAGAAGCTGGCCGGGGAGGGGCTGGAGGTCAACTACCGCGGGAGAGCGGGGGCCTATAAAAAGGCGAAGCGCCTTCAAGAGATGGAGCTGGACGTTATTTCGAAATTGGGATACCCGTCTTACTTCTTGTTCGTGAAACAGATCCGGGACTGGGCGAATGAGCGGTTCAAGACCCGATATCGAAGGCCGAAGGATGCAACGATCCTGAGAGGAAGCGCTGCGAATTCCATCACGTTCTACAATATCGGCGCCAGCGACCTCGATCCGATCGAATACAATCTCTATTTTCAGCGATTTCTGAATGAAGACCGGGCATCGCCTCCGGACGCCGATCTGGACTTCGGCTGGGATGAGCGGGACGAGGTCTTCGACTACATCATCGAAAAATGGGGACAGGATCGGGTCGCGGTGACCTGTACGACGAACCATTTCAGACGGCGGGCCGCCTTTCGAGAGACCGCCAAGGTGTTCGGATACAGCGAGGAGCAGGTCTCAGACATCCTGGAAAGCCATCGGACGCGGACCAAAAAGATAGAAGACGAAGAGATCTGTCACATTTTGGAACTGGCGGAGAAGATCAGAGGGAAGCCGCGGTTTCTGGGTCAGCATCCGGGGGGCCTGCTCATCACGAACGATCCGATCTGGAGGCACGTTGCCTGCGAATCTTCGGGTGGGGAGAAAAACCGGGTGATCACCCAGATCGACATGCACAACGGGATCGATGAGCTGGGCCTGATCAAGTTCGATGTCCTCGGCAATGGCTCTCTGTCCGTGCTGCGCGATACGCTGCAGCAGCTGGAGGACCAATCGTTGCCGGATCCTGATGTGTGGGATCTGGAGAAGTGTTACAACGATCCCCGAGTACGGGATGTCATCCGGAAGGGCAGGACGAAGGGGATTTTCTACATCGAGAGTCCGGCACAGACACGATTGAACAAAAAGGCACAGGCCGAATCGTTCGAGGAAATCACCATCACGTCGAGCCTGGTCCGGCCGGCCGGGTCGGCATACACGCAGCTTTTTGTCGAGCGGCACCGGAAGATGAAAGCGGGGGTTCGGGACTGGGACTTTTTACATCCCTCTCTCGAGGCCATTCTGGGGGAGACGCACGATGTCTGCGCCTTTCAGGAAGACGTCACGAAGATCTGTCACCACATCGCCGGGCTCAGCTACAAGCAGGCCGACAAGATCAGAAAGATGATGAACAGTTCCCACGAAGGGGAGGTCCCGTTCGTGGGATGGCAGCAGACGTCCCAGGCGTTTGTCAGGGGATGCATCGACCACAGCGGCTATGCCTTCGAACAGGCGGCCGAGCTCTGGGAGCGGGTGAGCAGCTTCACCGGATTCAGTTTTTGTAAGTCCCACAGCGCCAGCTATGCGCAGCTGTCGTTCAGATGCACCTATTTAAAGGCCCATTATCCCGCCCAATTCCTCGCTTCAGTCATAAGCAACAACCACGGGTTCTATGCGAAGGATGCCTACCTGAACGAGGCGAGACGGTGGGGCATCCGCATCCTTCCCCTTCACATCAATGAGTCGGGCATCAAGTACTGGGGCAAACACAGTTGGATGCGGCCGGGCCTGATGCACATTCGCAACCTGAGTCAGAGGAGTCAGGAAGCCCTGATTCGAGAACGGGAAAGGGGCGGCCCGTTTCGCAACCTTCTGGATTTCGTCGATCGGGTCTCGATTCACAAGAAGGAAATCGAGAAATTGATCCTCGTCGGCGCCTTCGACGGGTTCGGTTTGACGCAGCCCGAATCGCTCTATCTGCTGGAAGGCATATATGGCAAGCGGCGGCCCGAGCAGCCGATGCTGCTGCCGTGCGATGATCGGCGTCAGGAACTCCATCCGGGGCTCAGCGATTATACGCTCGTGGAGAGGTGCCTGAACGAGCTCCACTTGCTCGGCTTTATGCTGTCCGGAGACATTCTGGACATTCTCGACCTGCATCCCGCGTCGAAAGATGCCGTCCCGGCCAATCAGGTACATCATCATGTGGGAAAGAAGATCAAGGTGTTCGGATGGCCGGTCACCGAACGCGTTCACCCGGTCGCCCATTCGGGCGAGCCGATGATGTTTCTCACGCTCGAGGACAAAACCGAGACACTGGACATCATTTTCTGGCCCAGGATCTATCATCGGTTTTCTGATCTCCTCGTCGAAACCGGGCCTTTCGAGATCTGGGGGACGGTGACGGAGGATTGGGGAACCTATTCCGTCGAAGCCGAGTCGATCCGGTCGGTCGCGTGGTCGCCCAACCTCGTAGATTTTGACCTGGCCTCGAAGCGGCTCGAAACCTCTTTCAAGGTGAGTTACACTTATGCAGACATTCGACCCACAATCGCCGCCTGAGTCCTTATACCTCGCCCTGGACATCGATCAATTTCCGGCTCAGGCGATCTCGGCCTACACCCCGTCTCTCCAGAACCGTCCTTTTGTCGTCGTCCGTCAGAATACCGACAGCCACAAAAGCGGTATCTGGGCGTGTTCCACGCGGGCGAAGGCCATCGGCCTCAAGCAGGGCATGTCGGTCCGCGTCGCTCAAAAACGGCACCCGAGCCTCGAGGTCGTTCCCCGTGACGAGGCCTTGGAAAAGACCGTTTGCGAAGAGCTGTCCTGGATCGTCTGTCACTACTCGCCGGAATACGAGGTGCGCGAACGGGGCGATGGTCTCGTCAACCTTTCCGAAACACCGGTTCAGAGGCACATGACCGACGGACAGATTGCCGAAGAGATGAAACGGGAGATCCACTACAAGATCGGTCTGGAGGAGGTCGCGATCGGCGTTTCCCAGTCCAGGCTCCTGGCCAGGCTCCTGGCGAAGACGGCGAGACCGGACGGCATTCAGACCTGTGAGACGGAAGCGGAAGAGATCGTTTTGACTGAATTCAGCACCCGCATGATGCCGGATCTGTCTGGCCAGTGCCGGGAGAAGTTGAAGAAGTACGGGATCAAGCGCATCGGCCAGATTCAACGCCTGGGGAAAGACGCCCTGGTCGCCCGGTTCGGGAAGGAGGGCGAGAAGTTATACAGTATGGCGAACGGGGTCGATACAAAAACTGCTGTGGGCCCCAAAAACGCTTTGCACGCGGAGCACGTTCTGGAATGGGACATCAACGACCTGGGTCATTTGATTCAGAACGTCCGCTACGCAGCCGACAAACTTTGTCACGAGCTGAAGGTCAACACCGCGTGGACGAACAGGATGACGTTTGTGTTGAGATATGCAGACAACAGGACGGCGCAGAAGACGGCTGCGTGGGTTTCTCCTACGAACGATTTCCTCACCCTCTCTCAGGTCGCGACAAAGCTGTTCAAGGACCTTTATCAGAGGCGGGTCGCCGTCAAATCCATGAAACTGATGGTGACCCGGCCGAAAAAAGAGAAAGCCCAGCTGGGCCTTTTCGAGACCGACTGGGAGAAAAAACAGAGGCAGGTCAGTGGGGCGATCACGGAGATTCGGAAGCGGATGGGATTTGATACGGTCGTGAGTGCGTCGCATTTGAATCACCGCTGAGCCCTCACCCCGCCTCGCTGCCGCTCGGCACCCCTCTCCCGCACGCAGGAGAGGGGTCGGTGCATCACCGTAGGGGCGATCCTTGTGATCGCCCGAACAAGTTCAAAGCCCTGTTTCTCGCCGCGAACGATGAGTCGGTCGTGTCCCTTAGGACACGACCTGAGACGATTCACGAACGACGGCATTCATGGATTTATTCAAACCCGAACCCGAATCCTGGAAGCCCCTCGAGCCTCCTCCCGACATCACCGGAACCGGTTTCTACGTCGGGACCTCGGGTTATTATTTCGAGGACTGGCTCGGGCGGTTCAACCCGCCAAAGGTTACCGGTAAGCGGCTGGCGGGCCTTTCGGATGAAGCGAGGGCCGATCAGGACCGGCTCAGGTTCTACCAGAAGTACTTCCCCCTGGTCGAGATCAACAACACGTTCTACCGCGAACCCATGGTCACGAATTTTGTGGATATCGAGCGGAGGAGCGGGCCGGCCACGAAATATGTCGTCAAAGTCTACCGGGACATCTCGCATACGAAGCGCTGGGAGGTCGAAACCGGCAAGGCGCTGATGCGCAATCACATCACGGCGGTCAGTCCCCTGGTGGAGACAGGGAGATTCTACAGCTTTCTGATTCAGCTGGAGGATCGGACGATTCGGAATCAGGAGCGGCTCGACTATTTTCTGG
Organism: Candidatus Latescibacterota bacterium; assembly: GCA_965248435.1. Classification (GTDB taxonomy): domain Bacteria; phylum Latescibacterota; class UBA2968; order UBA2968; genus CBDFJH01. The sequence goes on along the minus strand of OZ252100.1, from coordinate 669,556 downwards.
CCGTGGCTTCAGAAGCGGTGAGGATGAAGCTGGATGTACACATCGAGTTCAGACACAACAGCTGGCACAATGTGTATCCGCTCCAGGCGTTGAAGGACAGCGGGATCGGGATCTGTAACACGGAGATTCCGCCGGTAAAACACGCCTTTCCCCTGAAGGCGTACGCGACGACGGAAAAGGGATATGTCCGCTACAGCGGCCGCAATCTTCAGAACTGGTACCCCAAGGGGAAGCAGACGACCTCGAAGGCGCGGATCGAGGCCCGGAATGCCCGGTATGATTACCTCTACTCAGAATCGGAAATGGAGGAGCGGGTGGAGGGGCAGATCGAGTTGAGTCAGAAGGCGAGCAACGTTGCAGTGGTCTACAACAATCATTACCAGATTCAGGCCGTGCTGAACGCGATTCAGAACATGCGTCGACTGAATCAGGGCTTTCGGAAAATCGCTGGTCCGGGTACCGGGGTTCGGGTACCGGGTACCGTAAGAAAAGAGACGAACCTTCCCCCTTCGAAAAGCCTGTCCCGAGCGAGCCCGCGAGTCGGGGGAGGGGATTAAGGGGGATTTCCAAAGAGGTGATGAAATGACCGGTAAAGATCGCTGGCTTCTTGTTGGGCTGATGGTGTGTGCCGCGCTGGTGGGCGGATCGTTCACAAGCTGGCTCGTTCTGAGGGAAGAGGTCAGGGCAAAGACCTATCACGCGGAGGAACTCCGACTCGTGGACAGCGAAAACCGTACGAGAGCCAGGCTCGTTCTGGGGCTTCACGGAGAGCCCGGCCTGGCGATGATGGATGCAGACGGGAAGACGCGCTTCACGCTGGGGCTGGGCGCGGAGGGCGCGCCCAGCGTCAACCTTCTGGATCGTTCGGGAAGGGTTCGCGCGAGATTCGACCTGAGCCCGGACGGGAGTCCTGAGCTGGTTCTCTCAGACACCCAGGGAAAGGCGATCTGGTCGGCGCTGCCGTGATTGGGGCCTGGTCCGGGTCAGAGTAGAACTAGACGTTCAATGCCCAAGGAACGCTTCAGGTTTCAGCGGCTCCGGCGTGAACCGGGCGATACGGAACGCGCCCTTGTACCAGTGGACTTGATTTAGCCTCATACCCACCGACGTCTGTCCTGGTTCCTGGGGCCCAAAAATCACTGGCGAAGACATTTCGAGCTCCCCATTCACGAAATGGCTGAATGTAGAACCGTCCATCACCATGGCCGCGTGCCACCAGGGTCCGAGTGGATGCTTATAATCCTCGGCCAGGTGGGGATAGCTGTTCTCTCCTGACTTTGCGTAAGTGTCCAGGAACCAAAGCCCGTCATCTGTGAGCCGTGTTTCGAACATCACGCGGTCCTCCGTTTCACCAGCCTCCTCCATGTGGAAGAATCGTTGTGCCTTACGGCCGTTCGGATAGGGATTGAAGATCACCTCTGCGGTGAACTGGTCCATTCCGGCCAAAGGATGAACGGGAAGCAGAATACCGTCATCCTCGCCGTCGAACTCGATCGCCTTTCCGTCCGATGTGTCAATCACCTGCGGTGCTCCGATAACAGTCACCGCGTGTCCGCCGATACGTTCCAGGTTGTCGAATTCCCAGATCACGTGCCCCTCCTTCTTAGTTACTTGTGTCACTGATTAACCTGAGCTGCGCGGTACATTTTAGGAAGGCAAGTAAGAAGGATCGTGTAGCAAGCGACCCCAATATAGAAATTCGTGGCGATGCCAAAATAGATCGAAAAAAAGACGGCGAGTGCTGAAAATAGAACACCAAAAATGCCGTTGAGAGCCCAATACCACGGTGTCTCGGTCGCCGCGGCAGACCTGACCAGCCGCATGCCCATTGGGAAGAAGAAGCCCATGAGCACGCCCATTGGAAAAATGACGAGGATTGAAACCAGGATCTTGTTCAACATCGGTGAGGTTATCATGCTTGATAGAACAAACAGGAGCACGAATCGCACGAGGAGTATGGCCAGGGCAGTAATGATGGGATACACAAACACCCACGGAGGGCGCGTTAAGGGTAAATACTCGCTCAGGAAACTCCCCAACCCAGTGCTAAGGATAATCGTGAAGAGCAAAATACCTAGCGCGTACGTGGGGTGTCCCAGGAAAACAGATAGTCTTTGAATGAGTGCAATTTCTACACTCATGAATCCTGCACCGATCAAACAAAAATAGAGCGCTCCTGACCAAAGGACTTTCGTTGTGTCCTGGACTGGATCCGCGTTTCGTGCTTTGATTATCAACGGGAGAATGATAGCGACTAGGGATACGAAAAACAAAGATAGGATGAGTCCCATCAGGGTGACTGTCGCGACCAGGTTTCCATGTCCAACACCCGAATCTGCATAGAAGAGGGGGGTTAGGTGGTTCAGGCGGAGCATGTTAAAGAAGTATGGGTTCTCATCTGTTGGTGGCTCGTAATTAAACGGTTTGTCTGCTATCGCAAGATTCAATTCTTCTATTGAGCCGGCAGAAAGGATGTCCATTAGAACGTCATTTTCGGGAGGAGTGCCCGGAACGATGACGAGATTATACTGTAAATCAGAAGCTACTTTCCTCAGTTTCGCGATATCTTGTTCGTCAAATGGCTTCCTGCTAAGCAGAAAGGTAGACAAATGCGAAGTGGTCTAACACCAAGGCTCACAACACGTTCCGTTTCGCCAAGATTGCTCGGACTATACCACCTTGATACTGTAAAAATCCCATCGTCGGTCAGCCGACCGAAGAAAGCTTGCCACGCTTCGAGCGTGTAGAGTGCATTCTCGGAGAGTGAATAGGCTCCAGCACCCGTCGCTGCCCACGTATCTATGAGTGACATCTGAATAACTGCATACTTTTGTTCTGTCCTGGATAAAAAGCTTCTTGCCTCATCAACAATGAGGGTCACCCCTTCGTGGTCCGCAATTCCAGCGAATTTTCTGAAATCGTTTTGGATCAAATCGATGAAAATAGGATTTACTTCGATACCAACAATATTTTCATGGCCAAAGAGAATAGCACTTTGTATGTCTCTGCCTCCCCCAACGCCGATGATACACGCTCCTCCTCGTGGGCGCAGAAAATAGGCCACGTTAGTCAATGCATAGTACAGATGATTTATATCTTCCCTGGAATTGAACCTTCGAAGCGTCGTCGCTGCGCCTCCATCTATGTTCATTTCATACTGATAAACCCTTTCATGGGGTCTCGATGGGCTGGCGCCGAAGAATTGTGGCGGGCCTAATGTGGGCTTCTTTACAACAACGCGAGAATAGGAGTTCCATCTCTCAATGAGGTGGTTACCCGCGTTCTCGATGTAGCCCTTTACGGTCACGGGACGTATGCCGTAGTCCGTAGAGGAATTGATTAATGCCGAAATTGTCAGAACTATGAGAATCCAACAGCCCGTGCGACGAAGTGTGAATGACGTACTCTGCCAGGCAAAGCTAAATGTGGCTAAGACTCCAATTGGTCCACACAGCTACGATATCATTCAGCTTCTCACGAGTAAACCAGCTTGACTTCATATACACTGTTGTTGCACCTGCCGTCATGCCCAGCATCGCCGTTGAGACCGCAAAGAAGGCAAAATGATACCATGTGCTCACGCTCAACAATCGGGTGAGTGTAATCTCGAATGCAAGCGTTGAAAACGCGATCAGAAATGTGCCTAAATAAACGTTCATAGATTTGACACTTTTGGACGAATTCAGCTCTTGTGCATCACGCAGATCTGTTTGATCCTGCAGGTAGACTCTCTATAGACAAATGTGGACCGAAGCTTGTTAATAAAGAAAAGGCTCCCTCGAAAAGAGAGCCTGAAACTAATCCTTACGCAGAAAATAATGGTGGGCCCACGAGGACTCGAACCTCGGACCAACGGATTATGAGTCCGCCGCTCTAACCAACTGAGCTATGGGCCCATGCAAGAGATTAATCTATCAAATTGCGAACAGAGGGCAAGTCCTTTCAGGACACAGCGCCAGCCTGCTCGGAGGATCGACGGGCCTCGAGTAGGTTCTTGCGCGCAAGGGTGAGGTCTTTGTGTTTCTGCAGTAGTCCTGTGAGGTCGGAACCCGAATCGGTGGAGCGAAGCTCTGCCTGTATTGCCTCGATTTTGGTGTTGAGCTCCTTGAGCTTGATCGAATGGATATAGTCTTCCAACGGCATATCCACCAGTTCCGGATCCATCATTTCTAATTCCAGCGTAATCGACGAGATGGCCTGGGCGACCTGCGGATCCTCAGACGCGTCGACCAGGAAGGCGGGGGAAATCGCCTGTCGATCTTGCCGACAGCGGGTGACCAGTGACGCGATGCGCCGATAGACGCCGTTGGAAAAGTCGCCGGGATCGATCTGATTCAGGACGGCGTCGGCCTTCTGATCGTCGGTCATCATCCACATCACAAGCTCCCGCTCCGAGCGGGGCCTCGGGTCGAATTCCTCCGGCCTGCTCTCGGCGACCTGCCTGCCAGTTCTGGATCGTCTACTCTGAGCGCGTACCAGATTCAGAATCGTCGCTTCGTCGATCCCAATCCGTTCGGCGGCCTCCTGTGTGAAAAGCCGACGCCGTGTCTCGTCCTTTACGAGGGCGATCCATCCCGCCATCGCGTGGGTCGCACGGGTCCTTCCGTCCACGGTCGAGAGGTCTTCCTTGTCGGCGAGCCTGGCGAAGAGGTAGTCCAGCGTACTGTCCGCGCCCTGGATCAGGGACTCCACTTCTTCCTTTCCTCGTTCCCGCACCGTGCTGTCCGGATCCTGACCCTCCGGAAGGGAGACGATCCGGATATCCAATCCTGCTTCCAGCAGGGACTCTATCCCCCTCACCGCAGCTGCTGTGCCGGCGGCGTCTCCGTCGAAGACGAGAACGGCGCGCGTGGCGTAGCGACCCAGAAGCCGGGCGTGCTCTCGTGTGAGGGCTGTCCCTGACGAGGCGACCACGTTCGCGATGCCGGCTTCGACCATAGCGATGAGATCGGTGTAGCCTTCTACGACGACGGCCTCGCCCTTGTCTCGAATTTGACCTCGCGCCTGCCAAAGTCCATAGAGGAGGCGACTCTTCTGGTAGACCGGGGTCTCGGGCGAGTTGAGGTATTTGGACGGTTCATCCGGATCCAGGGCGCGGGCTCCAAACGCGACTGTGCGCCCGGTGTGAGATTGGATGGGGAAGATGAGGCGGTTTCGGAAGCGATCGTAGAAGCCCCTTCCGTCGTTTCGGGGAAGGACCAGTCCGGCGCGGTGCAGGGCCTGGGGGTCGATGCCGCGGCGCCCCGCCACGTTAATCAGGCCATCCCAGGCCTTGGGTGCAAATCCCAGATAGAAGTTTTCTACAGCGTCCTGTGAAATGCCCCGGCGCTGGAGGTAGCTGCCCGCTTCCTTGCCCGCTGGATCCTCAAGCAGCATGTGGTGATAGTATTTCCGAGCGAGTTCGTTCGCTTTGTAGAGCGCGTCCAAGACTCGCTCGGTTTCAGGACTGTCGGAGGGCGTCTCCGGTAAGGAAATGCCTGCACGATCGGCCAGCTCCTTCACGGCCTCGATAAAGCTGACCCGCTCCATTTCCATCAGAAAGGTGAAGACGTTGCCGCCGACACCGCAGGCGAAGCATTTGTAGATCTGTTTGTCCTGTGAGACGTTGAGTGAGGGGTGCTTGTCTTCGTGAAATGGACAAAGGCCGAGGAAGCTCTTACCTCGTCTGGTCAGCGTGACGTGGTCGGAGACGACTTCCACGATGTCGTTGGACTCGCGAACCTGTTCGATCAAGTCCTCGGGAATGCGAGGCATAAGGGGCCTTCAAGGGTATATAAATGTGGGAAAGGTGATGAAGAAACGAAAGGGACGCTACAAAACAAACCGGAGGAGAGAAAGAATCAGTTTCTGGTTACGAGTTTCGAGTTAAAGGCATCGGTGTGGAGGATTTCAGGGCTGACACAATATCAACTAGAAATTCGAAACCAGAAACTTGGTTCACGGTTCCACCCAGCGATCGTCTTCTTTGACCAGGTTGATCAGTTCGTCTACGGCGATTTCCGTCGAGATGTTTCGTTTGACGATTTCCTGGCCCCGATAAAGCGTGATCTGTCCGGGGCCGGAGCCCACGTAGCCGTAGTCGGCGTCGGCCATTTCTCCGGGGCCGTTGACGATACACCCCATGATTCCGATTTTCACGCCTTTGAGGTGATCGGTCCGGTTGCGGATCACAGCGGTCGTTTTCTGCAGGTCGAAGAGCGTCCGGCCACAGGAGGGGCAGGAGATGTATTCCGTCCTGGAGATACGTGTGCGCGTGGCCTGCAAGACGCCGAAGCCGATGCGGTTGATCGCTTCGGCGGTGACTCTGGGGGCCTCGAACCATACACCGTCTCCCATTCCGTCTGTGAGGAGGCCGCCGACATCGGCGGCGGCGTGCAGCAGGAACTCGTCGGCGCCCAGCTCGGGATATATCCGCTTGATAATGACGGGACAGTCGATTCGATCTTCAATCAGCGTGACGAACGCCCGACGCAGCTCGGCCATCGCAAGGGTATTGGTGGTCCTGAGGACGAGCACGGCACGGGCGTCCCGGGAAAGGAGGCGGAGGGCCTCCTGATTCAACTGGCCGAGATCCGCCTCAACGAAGTTGATTCTGTCGGACCGCAAATCGGCTGCGACGTAGGCCTCCATATCGAACAGTGGAAAGGCGTCGGAGGGCCTCCCCAGATCAAGCCAGGCAGCGTGGTCGCAGATCTTCTTGAGCGTGCCCGGGAGTGCGTAGCTCAGCTCCCTTTTGCCGAGGGCGATAAAATCTGCGGCCGCGTCGCCGATGTTCCATTTGTCGAGCGAAGGGTCATACTCATAGCCAATCGTCGACAGCGCTTCGGGTGTTTGAATCATGTCGGCGTTTGCCGTGAGGACGATCACCGGGACATTGTCCTTCCCGATGTTCTCGACCTGGACGGTCTTCCGCCTGGTGTAGAAGAAGGGGTCTACAGGGTAATCAGCCATCGGAGGGATCGGGTTGTATTCAGGCCGCTGTTCGACGCGCTGCACGAGTTCGATGGCCACAGGCACTTCGGCTTCCGGTTCTTCGGTGAGAGAGACGCGGATCGTATCGCCGATCCCGTCTTCGAGCAGGGCGCCGATCCCGACGGCCGATTTGGTCCTGCCGTCCTCTCCATCTCCGGCTTCGGTGACTCCGAGATGAATCGGATAATTCATGTCCTCCGCTTCCATCATCTGGACGAGGAGGCGATAGGCCTGTACCATGACCCGTGTGTTGCTAGCCTTCATCGAGAGGACGATGCTGTAATAGCCCAGGTCTTCGCAGATCCTGACGAACTCGAGGGCGGATTCGACCATCCCGAGCGGCGTGTCCCCGAATCGGTTCATGATTCTGTCCGAGAGGGAGCCGTGGTTCGTGCCGATCCTGAGAGCGGTTCCGTATTCCTTGCAGACGTTCACGAGCGGCGTGAAACGCTCGCGAATTCGGTCCAGTTCTTCAGCGTATTCCTCGTCGGAATACTCGAAGATCTGAAAGCGCTTCTTGTCTACGTAGTTACCCGGATTCACCCTCACTTTTTCGACGATTCGGGCCGCGAGCTCAGCGGCATTGGGCGTGTAGTGGATGTCTGCAATGAGCGGGGCATCGTAGCCCCGTCGCCTGAGCTCTGCCTTGATGGGTTCTAGATTCCGGGCCTCGTTCAGACTCGGCGCCGTGATTCGCACGTAATCTGCCCCGGCCTCGATGATGCGAACCGATTGCTCGACCGTTGCAAGCGTATCCATAGTGTCGGTCGTCGTCATGGATTGGACTCGAATCGGGTGTTGTGCGCCGAGCGCCACGTCGCCAATCTGGACCTCACGGGTCTGATATCTCGAGTAGGCGGTCAGCGAGTCGCAGTAGCCCTGCGGGGGATTCTGGGGCGCGGGTGTCTCGATTTCGGTGATCGTGGTCATAGGCCGTTAGGTAAGAACAAACTATTAAGGACCCCAGACCGCGGACCACAGACCACAAAAATTCTCACGTTATTCATCTTGCGGTCCGCCGTTGGTCGCCTGCGGTCTGAAGTATTATAGAGAAGATCACGCATCGGTGTCAAGCTCGACAATCGTTACTCCATTGCCCCCTTCATTTGCAGCTCCAAGCCGCTGGGACTTTACGAGCGCGTGGCGCTTCAGGAATTCTCCAACCTTCTTTCTCAGCACCCCGGTGCCCTTTCCGTGAATGATCGTCGCGCGCGGCACACGCGCCAACTGGAGGTCGTCCAGGTATTTGTCAACGACTTCCGTGGCTTCATCGAAGGTCATCCCACGAAGGTCCACTTCCAGCGACACCCCACCCTCCAAATGCAATCGGTCCGGTCCGGAGTGTCCCTTCGACTCTGCGATCTCCCCGGCGGGCTCCAGCTCCCTCAGAGAGAGTTCCATCTTCAGGTTACCTACTTCGACGCGTACGCGTTCCTTATCGTCGCTGTTGGAGAGAACTCTTCCTTCTCTTTCCAGTCTTGGGATCCAGACGCGATCTCCTGCGCTCAGCGCGTGAAGCGTGCCCGAGGAGCCCTCTTCTTCCAAATCCTTTCTCAGGGCCGCTTTGGCTTTCTGAATCCCAGAATGTGCGCTGCGAATCGAGGCCTTGTCGGCCTGCTGCTGCCTAAGCTCCCACACCGTTTTCTCGATAAGGGCGTTCGCCTCGTTCAGGATGCGCTCAGCCTCCCCCTTGGCGGTCTGCTTGAACGCTCGTCGTTCGCGCTCCAGCTCACCCATCCGGGTTTCATAGTCTTCCTTCAGGGTCTCTAACTTTTCCCGATCGGCCTCCATCTGTTCTAGTCTCTCATTATAACGCTGGTACGCATCATCCAGCCCGGCGATGAGGGACTCCACTCGACCAATGTCGCTTCCGGCGATCCTGAGGGCCTCGTCTACGATTTCGTCCGGTAAACCAAGGCGCCTAGCGATCTCAAAGGCGTAGCTGCTTCCGGGAATCCTGAGCCTGAGGTGGAAGGTCGGGCGGAGCGTGCCTGCATCGAAAGCCATAGAGCCGTTGGCCATACCGTCTGAGTCGTGGGCAAGGGCCTTGAGCGCAGCGTGGTGGGTCGTAGCGATGGTGCGGCAGCCTCTGCGTGTCAGGTCCAGCAGCAACGCCATGGACAGGGCGGATCCCTGGTCCGGTTCGGTGCTGGAGCCGATCTCGTCGAGCAGGACGAGCGATCGTGTGTCGGCCTTCTCGCAGATCTCTGCCAGATGCCTTACGTGAGAGGAGAAGCTGCTGAGATCGTTTTCGATCGATTGGCTATCTCCGATGTCTGCGAATATGCTGGAAAAGATCGGGAGCTCGGATTGGGGTTCTGCGGGGATGGGAAGGCCTGATTGTGCCAGCAGCGCGAGCAGCCCGACGGTTTTCAGGGACACGGTCTTGCCGCCTGCATTAGGGCCGGTCAGGATGAGGGTCCAGAACTCCTCATCCCCCAGCGTCAATTCGAGAGGCACGAGTTCCTCGGTTAGACTTTCCTCCCTCAGTCGGTAAAGGAGCAGGGGGTGTCGCGCGCCCCTGAGCAGGATCGTGCCCTGGTCGTTAAATACAGGCTCGGTTGCACCTAGGTCCCTCGAGAACGAGGCCTTGGCATAGACCGCATCGAATCGGCCCAGCACCTCCACGTTCTCAGCGAGTTCAGGAGCGACCTCTGCGATGGTGCAGGTGAGCTCCCGTAGAATACGCTCGACTTCCCGCCGTTCGGCCAGTTCCAGCTGCCGGAGTTGATTGTTTGATTCAACTGTGGCCAGCGGCTCTACAAATAGCGTGGCTCCGCTGGCGGATTGGTCGTGAACGATTCCGTCTACGCGACCCTTTTGGCCGTCTTTGATGGGGATCACGAATCGCCCGGAGCGAATCGTAACCAACCGCTCCTGTGGAACCTGATCGGGGAGTTTTGACAGGATGGACTCGACCCGATCCCGGATATCCGACCGAAGCTTATCGATGTCTCGACGAAGGCGCTTGAGCTGAGGGCTGGCGGAATCTTTCACCGATTCCGTTGCCGGGTCGAGTGCTGTCTGGAGGGCGCGCAGGATATCGGGATGAGGGTGGAGGCGCGAGAGGAGATCGAAGATCAAAGGGTACTGATCTCTCCGGTCAGAGAAGAAGGCAAAGAGGCGTCCGGACGACTCGATGATCGAACCCACTTCGAGCAGGGTCGCGATCCCAAGCACCGAACCCGGTGTTCGAGAAGTCTGGAGCGAACGACGGATATCCGGGACCTCAGGAACCGAAATCGGGTCGCCGAAGGCGATCAGGTCGACGGCTTCCAGCACCTGACGAAGCCCGGATTGAACCTCGTTCGGATCGTCGGAAGGGACCAGGGACTCTAGCGCTTCCCGTCCGAGTGAAGAGACGGCCCTTTCAAGAATGCACTCTTTGACCCGGTCGAACTCGAGGGCCTTCATTGTGCTTGCCGAACATTCCATCGTTCAAACGGGCTAGTCCGCCTCCAATCGTTTTCGCGACTCTTCGACCAGGCTATCCAGCTGTGCTGTGGCCGCGTCCGCTTTCTGGGTGATCTCCTCGACGATGGGGGGTTGGGGCGTGTCGTGCATTCGGAACCCTAGCCGATCGTAGAAGGCGGCTGCAGTCGGAATACCACTCTTGATGGCATCCAGGAGTAGAAGGGCCCCCTGCTGTACAGGGCGTCCAAGCGTGGATTCGTGGACGACTTCAGGAATGTCTTGATGGGGTGGATGGGAAAGGAGCAGGAGGGTTGCAAGGCCCAACAGAAGGATCCCCTTTGCCAATCCGGCCGCAGACCCGCCGAGGGAGTCGAATAGACCCAGGGGAAGAATCCTGATCGCCTTCTGAAGGATGCGACCGGCGAAATGGGCCGCGATCAGCGTTGCCAGGAAGACCGCGATGAACCCCACTAGAAGCGCATTGTCTCCCTCCTCTGCGGGTCTCCCAAGTACCCAGCCTGCGGCCAGAGCACCGTAGGTCACGGAGAACAAGTAGGCCAGCAGCAGTCCGGCCAAGCCGGTGAGACTGCGGACCAGTCCCATCCGCCAACCCCTTAAAGCGGCCCAGAAGAGCACGATTCCAAAGACAATGTCGGCGATATTCATAGCACGACGACGGGAGGATTGCTGCGATCGCGGGGGAGAGATGGACCACACAGGCTGTTGGGACGCCCTGATTCCCCACGTTAAAAAACGATAACCGCACCGGGTAAGAATCCGGTGCGGTTAGCTTCGAAACTTCAAATCGGGAAAGCGCTTAGATCTGATCAACCACCGAATTTGGACTCCAGCTTTATCCGTTTTCGCTTTGCCGCCGCGATTTTTCGTTTTCGTCGCTCACTCGGTTTCTCGAAATGCTGATGTTTCTTCATCTCAGTCATGATTCCAGCTTTTTCGCACGTCTTTTTGAAGCGCCTCAATGCCTTTTCGAACGGCTCGTCTTCTCGGACCAAGACACCAGCCATAGCCGGTTTGTCCCCTCCTTTCTCGACAGGAATTCTGAGTATTTACCGTCTCTTCACCCTTTCAGATCCTTCGAGCCCACGACCACAAATCGAACGTAAGTAATACTTCATACTAATATACACAATATAGTACAAAACTGACGGCTCTCGTCCGGTGGGCTATTTCCCCAAGCGATGTAAATATATAAAAATGAACGGTATTTGGCAAACAATTTTTCCGCCACCGCGGCGGAAAGCCTTATAATTCCTTGAGGAAAGGGGAGTCGCGGCCGGGACAATTCTGCAGGAATCCCCCTGTCGTGAGTGGTGCACACATATGTGGGCGGGATTAAGACGGCGACTTCTGCTGTTTTTCGGCGCTGGGGCCCTCCTGTTTCTCGGCTTCAGCATCTATGCAGATATCGGAGGCCTTTTGGACGCCTTCGGTAGCTTTGCGTGGAAAATGGTGCCGATTGCGCTCGGGCTCGCACTGTTGAATTACTTCCTGCGTTTTCTCAGATGGCACGGCTACTTGCGAATCCTGGAGGTCCCTCTCGAGTGGAACGACAGCCTGATCATCTTTATGACGGGTCTCGTGCTTTCCGTCACTCCGGGGAAAGTGGGGGAATTCCTCAAGACGTACCTGGTTCGACGCCGCGTCGGAACGCCCGTCTCCCGGAGTGCGCCCGCTGTCTTTATGGAGCGGGTGACTGACTTTATATCCTTGATTTTACTAGCACTTCTTGGTATTCTTTCAGAAGAGAAGAGCACGCACTTGTTGGTTTTCGCGCTGGCCGGGATTTCTCTCCTCATCCTGCTTCTGGGTCGACCCGGGGCAGTTTCCGCGTGTCTCCGCGCACTGAATCGGCTGCCCTTTTTCAGGCGACTGAACAATCCCCTCGACCAAATCCTCGATGGCATACACTTGCTCGTCAAGCCAGCCAACCTCACCCTCGGCTTGGGTTTTGGGGTTGTGGCCTGGTTTGCAGAATGTGTCGGTCTTTACGCGGTCCTCTTGGGGTTTGGGGTCGATATCGGGCCCATCAGATCAGCATCTATCTACAGCCTTTCGACGCTCCTCGGGGCCCTCACCATGCTTCCCGGTGGGCTGGGTTCGACAGAGGGAAGCATGGCGGGGCTTTTGGTCCTTCGGGGTGTCCAGCTTCCGGACGCGGTAGGCGCGACGCTGGTCATTCGGGCCTGCACGCTGTGGTTTGCCGTCGCACTGGGCGCAGGTGTAGTCCTGCGATACCACGGACAGCTCGATGTGGAACCGGAGGCCGCAACTCCTGAAGCAGAGCCGCGTTCAAGAATCGAGACCTAGTCGACTGAGAATTTTCCGCGCGAACAGGAAGGGTTTATGAGCACGGCAGTCGGTGAGAAGACAGGTCCGAGGTCGTCCCGGCCGGACCTTCCTTCGTCCAGGGTCCGGGGAGGGTGGAGGAGCGGTGGGGGCACACCTTCGGGCCGGAGTCGATTCGGGGCCTACTTCTTCCTTTCGGCGATGATCATCATCCTCGCCTTCCTGGTCTATACGCAGATTTTCGTCGTGGGCACCTTGAGGCAAGACACGCTTGAGATGGTCAAGCGCTATGCGTTTTTCTACAGCGTTGCCACGCGAGACACGATTGTGGTGAAGCCGGGACCCGATCTGAACATTATCTTCGAGACGATAAGAAAGACGGACTTCCCAGTTGTTATTACCGACGAACGGGGCGAGCCCCAACTCTGGAAGGCGATCGGGATCCCCCCTGACGACTACAGCCCCGAAGCGCTCGCGCAAGTCAGGGAGATCGTCAGCCGGCTAAAGCTGAGCAATCCTTCCCATCACTTCGATATTCCGCACATCGGAGCGCGAGTGCTTTACTATGGGGATCCGCCGATCGTCAGGCGTTTGTTGCTGCTGCCATGGGTGGCATTGGGCGTCGTGGCCCTGTTCATCGGCGTGGGCTATGTGGGTTTTCAAAACATCCGCAACAGCGAGCAGCGCTCGATTTGGGTCGGCCTGGCGAGAGAGGCTGCTCATCAACTCGGAACGCCTCTTTCATCGCTCTATGGTTGGATTGAGTTGATGAAGTCAGAGCTTCAGAATGTACCGTCGGAAGATCGTGAGGAAACGACACGGCGATTCAATCAGATCGTGGACGAGATGAGCAAGGATACGAGCCGTCTGGACAAGATCGCCTCACGGTTCAACCAGATCGGGTCGGTCCCCGAGCTCCACGTAGACAACCTGAACGAAGTGCTTTCCGATACCGCGTCCTACCTGCGGGATCGGTTGCCTGAAGATATTCAAATTTTTCATACGGAGAACGATATTCCCCGAGTGCCTATGAACCGGGAGCTGCTCGGGTGGGCGTTCGAAAACCTCCTCAAGAATGCGGCCGATGCGATGGAAGGCAGGGGAGGTCGCATTGAGATCTCTGCGCAGGTTCGCCAGGACAGCAGGTCGGTGGACGTGCGATTCCGCGACAACGGCAAAGGGATCCAACCCAATCGGGTCAAACAGATTTTTCTGCCGGGCTACAGCACAAAGAAGCGTGGATGGGGTCTGGGGTTGGCGTTTGTCAAACGAATCGTAGAGGACTATCATCTGGGAAAGATATTGGTGCTGGAAAGCATTCCCGAGGTCGGGACGACCTTCCTGGTTTCGCTTCCGATTGCACAACGGGAAACGTCAAAAGATGGTTGAGAGGTCACTCTAGAATTGGATAAGAAACGGATACTCTGGGCGGATGACGAGATTGATCTGCTCAAGCCCCACATCATCTTCTTGAATGACCGGGGTTACGAAGTCACCCCGGTGACCAACGGGGATGATGCCATTGCCAGGATACAAAAGCAGGAGTTTGACATCGTATTGCTGGATGAGATGATGGCCGGGCGGGACGGGCTTTCGACGCTTTCTGTCATCAAGGATATCAGCCCCCACGTACCCGTCATCATGATTACAAAGAATGAGGAAGAGCGCCTCATGGAGGAGGCCTTGGGACAGCGTATCGACGATTACCTGACGAAACCCGTGAACCCAAGTCAGATCCTTTCTGCCTGCAAGAAGCAGCTGGATACTAGGCAGATTCTGAAGGACCGGATGGGACTGGATTACGTTGCCGCATCGAACCGTATACGGGAGTCGATGTCGACTGCGGCCACTGGGGATGACTGGATCGACATCCACTTGAAGCTTTCTGACTGGGATGTGGAGCTTGATCACTTTTTTGATCCGGGCCTTCGAAAGATGCACGAGGACCTACGCCGAAACTGCAATCTCAATTTCGGAAAATTCGTTGACCGCAACTATCGCCAGTGGGTGAATGACGAGGAGAACTCGCCACTTCTCTCAGTGGACATTGTTCCGGAATTTGTCGTGCCTCTCCTTCGGGAAGGGAAACAGGTGTTCTTCATCGTCTTAGATTGCCTGCGGCTCGATCACTGGCTTTCAATTACACCTCTTCTGGCAGACTTGTTCAGCATCGAGCCGCATTACTATTACTCCATATTGCCAACAGCAACGCCTTTTTCCAGGAATGCGATCTTCAGCGGCCTGTTCCCTGGAGATGTCGCCAAACTCTATCCAGACGAGTGGCGTACGGCCAGAGACGACGAAATGAGCAGGAATCGGCACGAACATCAGCTGCTTGATCGTCAACTCCAGGATATCGATCCCACCCTGGCATCCGAGACGCGTTATGTAAAGGTCTTGGATATTGCCGAAGGCAACAATCTCGTTAAGAGAGTCCACTCCTACCGTTCTTTCCCATTGATGTCGGTCGTGTTCAACTTTCTGGATATGTTGACACACGGGCGCTCGGAGTCCGAACTCCTGCTGGAAATGGCTCCAACAGAATCCGCCTTCCGTTCATTGACGCGATCCTGGTTTTTGCACTCGGCCCTTTTTGAGATGCTGCGAAAGCTGGCCGAAACGGATTCGACTGTGGTTATTACGACCGATCATGGGTGTATGTTTAGTGCCCGCGCAACCCTCGCGCACGGAAATCGCGAGACTTCCACGAATCTCAGATTCAAATACGGGAAGAATCTCCGCTGTGATTTGCGCCAGGCTATGTTCATCAAGGATCCGGAAGCATACGGCCTGCCCTCGCTGGGGCTCGGGACAAATTATATCCTTGCCAAGGAAGATTACTATTTCGTGTATCCCACGAAGTTCCACGAATACCAGCGGCAGTACGCCAACAGCTTCCAGCACGGGGGCATCTCTCTGGAGGAGGTCATCCTACCCGTTTCGATCTTGAGAAGCAAATAGAAGTAATTCTTCCGGACCTTCCTGTTGGCGTCCCCCCACGGCCCCACACACCGGTCTCCCCCCTACTAATCTGATGGCCAACACGGACGCTGTCCTGCACTCACGTTCCCCTGAAGAAACATTCACAATTGGCAGGAACCTGGCTGCCCGCCTCTACCGTGGCCAAACCGTGGCGCTTATCGGCGACCTGGGAAGCGGTAAGACGTGTCTGATTCAGGGAATCTGCGAGGGGCTTGGAGTAAGGGAGCAGGTAACCAGCCCGACTTTCATCCTGATCCAGGAGTACGAAGGCCGGGATTGCGGTGGCTCTCGAACTCCGATTTATCACTTCGACCTCTACCGACTTCGGTCTCCGGGAGACCTGGTCGACTTGGGTTGGGACGACTATTTGGCCCGTAGGGGGATCTGCCTGATCGAGTGGGCAGATCGAGCGGGCGACTTGCTGCCGGCAGGAACGATTACTATTCGTATCGAGGCGCAGAACTCCCTGGAGCGGATCCTTAAGCTTTCGGACGGAGAACAGAACCCCAAGAATGGAGCAAACCCATGAGACCAAGCGCAGCGTTTTGTATTTTTCTGGTGATCGCCTTTAGTCTCACGTCGGCTCCTCTACATGCCCAGGGCGATCTGCAGCCGAGGTGGCTTATCGACAGTCCAACGGCCGGCCTCCTTCCGCGGCGCAGCCTTGCCGTGGATTTCAGATTCTATGAACAAAATGGAATCCTGGTTCAGGTGGAGGTGGGCGTGCTCAGCAGGGCAGGGCTTGGAATTTCATTCGGGGGACAGCATTTGGTGGGGAGACAGGGCGTAGAGTGGAATCCAGGCGTTGAATTCACCGGAAGGCTGCGGCTTATCGAAGAGGGGTATCGCTTTCCTGCCTTGGCCGTCGGCTACCAATCCCAGGGTTACGGTTCCTACGACGATGATTTAAAACGGTACGCCGCAAAGTCGAAAGGATTCTATGCAGTCATGAGCAAGAACTTTGGTTCTTCCTATGGCGATATCGGACTCCATGGCGGTTTGAATCGAAGTTTTGAGAACAAGGATGGGGATAACGACATTTCAGGATTTATCGGAATCGAGAAGCTGTTCGGGCGGATGATCATGATCTTGATGGAGTACGACTTCGCCCTGAATGATAACGAGGGGAATTCGCTCGGATCTGGGCGGGGACTCTTCAACCTGGGTACACGATGGAACCTGTCGAGTCAACTTGCGCTGGAATTCGACATTAAGAATATTTTTCAGAACGGCCGCCAGAGTCCCAGACCCGATAGAGAGTTACGTCTGGTCTACTTCGAGAAGTTTTGATGCTAAAGGAGATCTGCAGGACGGTAGCGATGATGAATCTGGCTCAGGCGCTCGACAAGGAAGCTCATGACTTTGAGCAGAAGCTGTGCGAAGTTGAGAGAGTGAAGTCGCTACTGAGTGGGTCGATCTCCAGAACGGACTATGCCGCGCTTCTGACCGCATTCTATTTTATCGAACATCAGAGCCGCCTGGCCGTTACTGCTGCACAGAGTATCCTGCACCGAAGAGACGCCTACCTGTCCAAGAGATTTCAGCTCTGTGCAGATGGGGAGCAGGGGCACGCCGAGATGGCGTTGGCCGATTTGAGGGACCTGGGAGTCGAGAGCGTATTTCCGTTCTCATCCCCAAAGATCTCTGAATATGCGAGTCTCCTGCAGCAAGAGGCCGCGCAAAGACCACACAACATCCTTGGACATTCGTTCCTGTTCGAGACCGCGTCGGGGATCCTCTTTCCCAAAGTTGACGAGGTGTCGTATCCGTCGACGTTCGTTCAAACACACGCCTTGGAAGACCCAAAGCACACGATTGCGATTAGGCAGACGGTCAAAAACGTGGATAAACGGATAGAGGCGGATGTGAAGGCAGGATTGATCGAATTCTCCAGGCTGAGCGGATCGCGATTTTTGGAGCTGCTGCCTTTGTTTCAAGCTTGAACTCAGACCGGCTCGTCGGCCCTCCTGATTTCTCTCGGTTGGACGAAGAGCGTCTTCTCGTTTCGAATACTGACGAGGCCAGGCGGCGATCCTCTGGGTTTCCCTACGAACCTGACCTTCGTGTAGTCCACAGGTACTGTTTTGGAACTCCTGGCTTTGCTCCAGTAAGCCGCAACGCTTGCCGCCTCCTGGAGCGTCGATTTTGAAGGGGACTCCGTCCTACCATCGCTTTTCAAGATCGCGTGGGACCCCGGACAACCCCTGGCGTGAAGGAAGATATCCTCCTTCGCAGACCCCTTCGTCAATCGATCATTCTCGTTATTGTTCCTTCCGATGAGCACAAGCCAGCCCTCCGACGTCAGATAGCGACGTGGATGGATACCGCCCATAGAGGGCCTCTTTTTGCCCTTTTTCCCCTGTGTGTCTGCATGAAGCCAACCCGCCTGCTGAGCCTCATCCCACAGTCTGTCGAGATCGCCTTCGTCGTTCAGACTTCGCAACCGCTCGAAATAGGAAGTCAGCTCAGTCCCTTTCCTTCTCAGGGCCTCTAGCCGCCGAGTCAGGATTGGCTCGGCCCTCCTTGCCTTCCGTGCCCGCTTCATGTAGTCGCGGGCATTTTCTAGCGGGATCCGGTGTGACTGAAGGGGGATGCTCACGGGAGGACTGTCTGGGTGAAACAGGTCTTCCAGGGTTATCGAATCGGCCCCTGGGGTTATCTTGTGGAGATTGTTCATCAGGAGGTTGCCGAACTTCTCATATTGATCTGCCTCCTGCGCATCTGCATAAGCCCGTTCCAAGAATTCCATCTTCTTTTCAAGCGATGCCTTTTGTGCAACCAGAGACTTTTCCATCCGAGTCTGTTTTTGCTCCCCAGTTCTGAGGCGCCATTCTTCTGTGGAGGCCCATTCTATGGCTTCGCTGGCCGACGGAAAGCTACGCTGACTTTCAAGTTCGATGTGCCTAAGGGGAATCGGAGAAACCTTGAAGGTATTCTCCGCCGGATCCCTGAAGCCAATGGCGCCGTCCAGAAAGTCGGGTGTGTCGAACATCTGTTTCAATTCTCTCGAAAGCAGCCCCGCATCCGCGTTTGGGCCTCCGGCACGGTAGAGCAGCTCTCTCGCCGTGAGGGTGTCCAGCGAACAAATCGATCGCATCAAGGCGACTTCCGGCGAGTCGTCGCTGCCTTTCAGGACCTCATCCACGAAGGTTGAATCGACGTCTTCCACGTGCTTCTTGCGGGAAGGTGGGGGTGGACGATACGGTTTTCCTGGCAAGATTTCCCGAGCGCGACTCATGTTTGAGGTCACGTTGCGCATGCAGCCCAGTACTCGACCGTCTGGTTCTCCAGTCAGAATCACGTTCGCATAGCGTCCGGTCAATTCAGCAATGAGACGCGCACGCGTTACGCCGCCCAAACGATCGCGTTTCGTCAGCGCAAATTCGATGATCCTGTCCATCGGCACCTGATGCACCGCCTCAATCTGCCCCTTTTCGAGGTACCGCTCCGCCCAGTCGGGAGGGGCAGATTTTACCTCCGGCGGCTGTTCCAGCATCGTAACGCGCCCGTCTTGAGGGGATGCAGAAAGCAAGAGATATCCACGCCCTTCCACCTGAAGAACCAGGTCGGTTGACTCGGCGGTAAAGGCATTCGAGATCCGACGTTTCACCAAGGAAGCTTGTAATTCGTCGACCAGTTTCCGAACCGTGAAATAAGTCAGATGCATCAGGGTGAGTCTTCCGAGGCGATGTCATCAAGGAGGAGATACTGCTGCTCGAGTATGATGTTGCTTTCTCGCAGACGATCCGAGAGGAGATGCGTGACAATTCGGTAAATCTTGTAGCCCACGTCCTTGTCCTCTGCGATCAGTCTAAAGAGGTCTTCTACTGAGACCGACAGAGCGACGCACGGCTCAGTTGCTACGACACCGGCCGAACGGGGTTGACCCGTCAAGACGCCCATTTCGCCCACGATCCCCGCTTCGCCTATCGTCGCGATCTCAGCGCCTGACGCGGCCTGCACTCGAAATTTCCCCGAAATGAGGAACAGCATCTCCGTACTGGGCTCGCCTTCGTGGAAAACAAACTGCTCCGCCTCGTATGTGACCTCTTTGGAGATCTTCAGAATACGTTCTACCTGCCCAGGGTCAAACTCGTAAAAGATGGGAACCCTACGAAGAATTTCGGCGATCTCTTTAGGCTCCATATTCCTCTCCAGAGTCAAAATGGTTTAGTTTGGTGGATTACCGTCAATCGTCTTGACACGAATCGCTTCACCTCGTATCCTTAAGTATAAGCAAAAAACAGACTTCCCTACAAGTTCAGGAGAGGCCGATGTCCGAACAGCGTCCCGTAAACCCCGCAGAGATTCAAAAAGACCTGAAAGACTTTATCGAGAAAAAATATGGCGCCCAGGTGGTCTTCCCCCAGGCTGAAGCGGCCGGGAGCAAGGAAGGGCCGCATACGACCCAGCCTGTGGATGAGGAGATTGATTTCGACCTCAAGCCGGAGGAACTCGAGGCGTATTTGAACGAATATGTGATCAAGCAGGAACAGGCCAAGGAGATTCTCGCCACCAAGATCTGTACACACTTTAACCGCATGAAGCTGGATCGGGAAGACCGCGAGGGGTCGAGCCGACTTGTTGGACGCATCAAGAACAACATTCTGCTCATCGGACCCACCGGAGTGGGTAAGACCTATCTGATTAAGCTGATCGCAGACCGGATCGGGGTACCATTCGTCAAAGGAGACGCGACGAAATTCAGCGAGACCGGCTACGTGGGTGGGGATGTCGAAGATCTCGTCCGAGAGTTGGTAAGGGAAGCGGGTGGGAGCATACAAAAGGCAGAGAACGGGATCATATATGTGGATGAGATCGACAAGATCGCATCGGCTTCGAATCTCGTCGGACCGGACGTATCACGAACAGGCGTCCAGCGTAATCTTTTGAAACTCATGGAGGAGACGGAGGTCGACTTGAAGGCTCCTCATGACCTCGCGTCGCAGATGGAGTCCATGATGAAGTTTCAACAAAGCGGCAAGATGGAGCACCAAAAGATCAACACGCGAAACATCCTTTTTATCGTGAGCGGCGCTTTTAATGACCTGGAGGAGATCGTGAGAAAGCGTCTTAACTTGGGAAGCATGGGATTCAAAGCCGAGTCGGAGCGATTCACAGAACGGGAATTCGACCGTACGGCATATGTGAAGCAGGTCGCCTCGGAAGATTTGATCGAATACGGGTTCGAATCCGAGTTTATCGGTCGGTTGCCGGTCGTCGCCGTGCTTGAGCCTTTGGTCGTAGATGATCTCTATGAGATCCTGAAAAATTCGAACAACTCGGTGACATTGGGAAAGAAGCGAGATTTCGAAGCCTACGGAATCGAGCTGAGCTTCGAAAACGAGGCTCTTCGGAAGATGGCTGAGCTGGCTGCCACAGAACGTACCGGGGCCAGGGCCCTGGTACGCGTCGCCGAGCGGATTCTTCTCAAGTTTGAAAAGACCGTGCCCTCTACCGATATCCGCTCATTTACGGTGACCCCAGAGGTGGTTGAGAGCCCGGAGGTGGAACTCGAAAGGCTGCTGGCCGACCGAAGTGTCGCCTCGTACACGGAGCACTTCAAGAAGGCGTACGGTATAAACCTGAGGTTCGATCCCGGCGCCGCGGCATACCTTGGCCAGGAAGCTACCTCGAAAGGGCAGTCGGTGACGGAGCTTTGTCGCTCGAAGTTCGACGACTTCGGGCACGGCCTGAAACTGCTCGGGAAGACGGAATTCGTGATTGATGAACAGGCCGCTAGGAGCGCGAAGCAGCATCTGGACCAGCTCATCAAACTGCATTATAATCGTGGAACTGCCTGATTCAGGCTAGTCGAGACCGGCGTCGACGAGGGCCTTCTTCACGACGCCGTCGTGGCGGTTGAGTAGATCGCGGGCCGTTTCGAGTGAAACGGCCCGTTTTGTCATGACAATGGCGGTCTTTAGATCGTGATCTGCGTCGGTCAGC
Organism: Candidatus Latescibacterota bacterium; assembly: GCA_965248435.1. Classification (GTDB taxonomy): domain Bacteria; phylum Latescibacterota; class UBA2968; order UBA2968; genus CBDFJH01. The sequence continues at coordinate 647,932 of OZ252100.1, read as the reverse complement.
GCCTTCTGGCTCTCTCCCTGAGAGAGTCCGGACACGTGAGCCAGAATACGCGTCGCCCTGTCTCTCAGTTTCCGGGAAGTCGGTTTCAGATCGACCATCATATTCTCGTAGACCTTTCCCATTCGCACCATGGCCGCAGTCGTCAGCATGTTCAGGACGAGCTTGGTCGCCGTTCCGGCCTTCAGGCGTGTCGATCCGGTGATCACTTCCGGGCCTACGGCCGGAACGATCGTGACGTCCACCTCGATTGTTTCAGCGGGTTCCGGACTGCAGGTGAGGAATATCGTGGACGCGCCCCTCGCCCGAGCCCAGGAAAGCGCGCCCAGTACGAAGGGTGTGACGCCGCTCGCAGCAATTCCGACAATCACATCATCTCCTGACACATTCCTCGCGTGGAGTTCCGCCCCTCCTTCCTCAAGTTGATCCTCCGCACCTTCCTGAGAGTGTAGAAGGGCCTCGGGGCCTCCGGCAATGAGCCCCTGTACCAACCCCGGGTCTGTTCCGAAAGTCGGCGGACACTCCGCTGCGTCAAGGACGCCGAGCCTGCCGCTTGACCCGGCACCAACATAAAAGAGCCGTCCTCCCTTTCGGAAGGATTCCACGACCAGATCGACAGCGCTTGCGATGTCTTCCAGAACGGTCGAAACCGCCTCCGCTACGCCTTGATCTTCCGAATTCATGACACGAACGATCTCCAATGTGGGCAACTCATCGATGTTGGCGGACGCAGGGTTTGACTGTTCCGTCAAGAGATCTGCCCACTTCGAAGATTCGCGTTCAGTTTCCACGGAGGTTTGCCCGTTCGTTGAGTCTCTGTATCGTCTGTTTGAGTTTTTGGATCGACACTCCGTATTCGGCGAAGTTTCCGACCCGAAGCTGCTGTTGAGCGATCTCAAGATGTTCCATGGCCTCTTTCGCCAGCCCTTTCAGGTCAAGGGTTCCGTCATCGCGTGCGATGGGTGTGGGGACGCTTTCCGTGGAACTAAAGACCTTTATTAGCGCCTGGTCGAGGGTTTCTGCCATTGCGAGTTTTTCACCGTGCACAACGAGAACCCGCTTCAGTTCCGGCATGCCTCCGTGTGTTGCTCGCAGGTAGAGCGGTTCAACATAAATGAAGGAGTCTTCGATCGGAATGACGAGCAGGTTCCCGCGGATGACGTCCGACCCCCGCTGACTCCAGAGCGTGATTTCTCTGGAAATCTCTGTGTTCTGGTCGATACGACGTTCGATGAGCATGGGTCCGTATATCATCTTTTCCTTCGGGAGCTTGTAGACCGTCAAGCGTCCATAATTTGGATCGTCGCACCTCGCGAAGAGCCAGGCAATCATGTTCGCCTTCCGGACGGGCGTCGCGGGCAACATAAGCACGAATTCCTCCCGGTCCGAGTCGGGAAGCTTAACGATTACGTAGTATGGACTCATCACCTGCGGACGTTCTGAAACTCCGTAGATTTCATTAGCGGGCTCCCACACATCCTCTCTGTTGTAAAACACCTGAGGGGAAACCATGTGATAGGTATTGTATAGCTCTGACTGAATCTTAAAGAGATCTACGGGGTACCTGACGTGTGACCGAATGGCCTCCGGCATGGCCTCTTTCGGTTTGAAGAGATCTGGAAAGATCTTCGCGTAAGATCTGATCAAGGGATCGTCGGAATCCCAGACATAGAATTTTACAGATCCGTCATAGGCATCCATGGTAATCTTGACCGAATTCCGGATGTAGTTCATGTTTCTGATGTAGGGCCTTCCATAAGGTTCGGAATAGGGATACATGTTGGTCATGGTATAGGCATCTTGAATCCAGACGAGTCGTCCTTCGGCAAGGACCAGGTATGGGTCTTCGTCGAAACGCAGGAAGGGAGCTAACTTTTGAAATCGCTGGGGTGCATCCTCCCTGAAACGACGGCCGATATGGCGATTGAAGAGGATGCGGCTTTCCGGCGTGAGATTGTCGGTAACCAGAAGGTAAGGGTCGGCCATTCGGAGCGAAAATACGATTCGGAGGAAGAAGGAATTCAGGACCACTCCGCCCGTGCCGCCATATCTGCCATAGACGTTCTCATCTCCACTTGGATAGTCAAATTCCTGGGTCTTGCTCCGTACGACCACATAGTCCCGCATGTTTTCACCATAATAGATCTCCGGCCTATCTACGGCGAGGCCGACGGGTGAGACCGGGGGAATATCCTTCAGGTAAAATTTCGGCAGGCCCTCTGAACCGATTTCGTTGGCAGGGCTCATACAGATGCCGTAACCGTGGGTATACACGAGGTGTCTGTTGACCCAGGTTTCCCCGCGCATCGCGAGTTGCTCGCGTGAAAATTCGCGGCCGGCAAGCAAGACCTGCCGATAGTCATCACCAACCCGGTATCTGTCTATATCGACGCTCCCGAATCGATAGTAGGACCGGATCTCCTGCAACTGGCTGTAAGTGTCCATCAGCGGCCGCCGATCCCAAAGCGGGATGTTCTGGGTGGTGGCTCGATTTCTTTCTATCGCTTCGAGCGTGAGATTGGATTCAGCAGGAAACGGCACTTCCTCTATTTTGTCCAGTCCGTAAGCTTCTCGCGTATGCCGGATGGAATGTTGGATGTACGGGGCCTCGAGGGTGAGCTCGTTCGGTTTTACGACAAACTGTTCGAAGAGCATCGGACCCAGCCACGAAAAGATCGCAAGTGCTCCCAGGTAGCCCATTCCGCCGATGGATGGGAGGCGCCATCCACGGGAGCGGAGATTGAAGAGGAGGAGCCCGGCGAGCAGGATTGACAGAACCAGCATCAAGCGGTAGGCAAAGATTTGGGCGTGAAGGTCGGTATATCCCGCGCCGAAGAAGGTGCCCTTCCGGAAGGAATAAAGGAGCTCGAACTCCTTCAGCCAGTAGCCCCAGGCCAACAAAAGGGCGAGTGCGGCACCAAGAACGGAGAGGTGAGCTCGGACGTAGGGCGTTGAAAACCAGGATCCCCGGTCGTTGCGGATAGAACGATCCTGGTAGTAGGAGACGAAGACGAGGATCGATGAGACAAGGATTGAAGCAATCAACCAACCCTGGATAAAGTTGTAGAGCGGGAGGTCGAACACATAGAAGCCGATTTCACGGCCGAAGATCGGCTCCGCGACTCCGAAGTCAACTGAATTCAAGAAGCGCAACACGGGCGCCCAGATGGGGATGGCGATCAAGCCCAAAATGACGCCGAGGCTACCTAAGACCAAACCCCAGACCAGGTTTTGCCACCTCGAACGATCGTGCAGCATCGGGACTGAGTCGCCGACGATCACTTCAAGGGGCATTTCCCGGGTCCGCCTGCCAAAGCCTCTCGCGATCCAGAGATTAGATCCGGCAATCAGGGTGGAGACGATCCAGAACAGAACAAAGGAGAGGAATTTCGTGAGGGCAATCGTACGAAAGACCGAGCGGTATCCGAGATGGTCGAACCAGAGCCAGTCTGTGTAGAGAAAACTGAGGAGCCGGAGCACCACGAAGGCCAGGATGAGCCCCAGCACCAGGAAAAGCCATCGAAAGGCAGCGAATCGCATTCGCAAAGCTCCGGAAATTGTTTGTGGCGACGCTATTCCAGTAATCGATGAATAGTAGCTATCTCAAAATAAACAGGAGAAGGTGGGGGAACAAGGACAATTCCAGAAATCCGGTTCCTCGTTGACTGATGATGTCTTGACATTTTGCTCGATTCAATTATCATAGATCGAATTCCTAGTCTCTGACCTACAGGATTGGACTTTCTTGACATGAGCACGGTCGAAATCGATCAAATGCACGGTGTGAAGCTCACGGCAGATCCTCAAGAACTTGAGCACCGAAGACTGCGCCGGGATGAATTCTGGAGGAGCGTGCCTGCTTATGAAAAAGTGGAGTCTTCGATTTTTCACTCACACACCTTCCAGACCAGAAACTCCATAACCAGTCTGAAGAAGCTGAGGCAAGCTGTGAAGAACCTCGTTCCTGAGGATTTCATGGGAGATGTGAGCGAGGGCCTCCGGCGTGCCCCGATGAGCCTGCGCATCTCCCCCTACGTTCTCAGTCTGATCAACTGGGATGACCCGTACGTAGATCCGCTCGTAAGACAATTCCTACCGCTGGCCTCGCAGCAGCTGCCCGACCATCCAGAACTGAGGTTGGATTCCCTGAATGAGCAAGTCGACTCGCCTGTCCCCGGACTGACCCATCGGTATCCTGATCGAGCCCTTTTCCTCGCCCTTGACACGTGCCCCGTCTACTGCCGGTTCTGCACGCGCAGCTACGCCGTCGGTCTCGACACGGAAGAGGTGGAAAAAGTCCGAATGAACGCCGACCGGGGACGGTGGGAGGAAACCTTCTCATACATCGCGTCCAAGCCGGAATTGGAAGACATCGTGGTGAGCGGCGGAGACGTTTACAATTTGAAGGCTGATCAGCTCCAGTATATCGGCGAGTCACTGCTGAACATCGAGCATATTCGTCGCTTCCGGTTCGCGACGAAAGGGCCGGCGGTTATGCCCGGTAAATTCTTGACGGATACGGAGTGGGTCGACGCCCTTATACGGATTGCCGAGATGGGCAGGAGGATGCACAAGGAGGTTGTTGTGCACACGCATTTCAATCACCCTGCTGAGATTACTGGGATCACACAGGACGCGATGAACGTCCTGGTGGAGCGAGGAATCACGGTGCGCAATCAGACGGTGCTGCAGCGCGGTGTGAATGATGATTCAGAGACGATGAAGCTGCTGGCTAAGCGCCTTAGTTATATAAATGTCCAACCGTATTACGTTTTTTTTCACGACCTCGTCCAAGGCGTGGAGGATCTCAGGACGACGCTCGGGTCCGGACTCGAACTTGAGAAAGAGCTTCGAGGGGTGACCGCCGGATTCAACACACCGATTTTTATCGTCGACACCCTGGACGGAGGTGGCAAACGGGATGCCCATTCTTTCGAGGTCTACAACAAGGAGAACGGAATCGCCGTGTTCAAGAGTCCCCCCATCCGGCCGGGTGCGTATTTCCTCTACTTCGATCCGATCGATTGTTTGAGCGAGGAAGCGCAAGAGCGTTGGATGGATCCTGTTTCCCGCAAACAGATGATCGATGAAGTGTTGGAAATGGCGAGAAAGGAAGCATCCTGAGTTTGGCCAAGAAGTTGGGAGGAATAAGGCAGTCCCGCAAGGGGCTGTTTTTTTTGCGCAGTATCGTAGTGCTGGATTCAATGACTAAGTGCAACACTTGGACTTGAAGACTTCAGCTGGTGTTTTGAAGTTAAGACATTTTCTTGGTCGGTTGTTGATCCGGTTCTGAATTTTCTTTAACTCGTGTTTGCTGACCTTTGAGAAGTCTGTCTTCTTGAGGAGGTATCTGCGGACCAGACCGATAGCGTTTTCCACAGCGCCTCGCTCCCAGCTGTGAAACGGTTTGCAGAAATAGGATTTGGTGCCAAGGGCCTCGTTGACCCGTTGATGTTGGCCGTTTTCGGATCCGTTGTCATATGTGATGCTCTTCCTCATGTGGGGAGGATGTCGCCCAAGGCGTCGATTAATCGCTTCGGCGACCTCCGAGGGTCCGTTCTTTGCCAGCTTAGCCAGGTGTAGGTATCTCGACGATCGCTCAAGACAAGCGCCAACGGCCTGTTTGCTCTCTCGAGAGATGATGGTGTCGGATTCCCAGTGGCCAGGTTGTTTCCGTTTTTCGATGTAACGGGGACGTCGATCGATCGAAATACGGCCTGGAATGTGGCTTTCCCGGTGTTTTCGGGTATGCCACCGCGGCTTTCGTTTTTTGTGAGCTCGGGATAAGCAAGCAACCAGATCCCGCTGCTTGCGCACCTTTGGATCGTAGATATACTGATAGATGGCTTCGTGGCTGATACCCGCGCTCGGACGCTCCTCGGGAAGCCTCCCAGCGATCAACTCGGGAGACCATCCTTGCTTGAGTTTGGTCTCGACATATCGCCGGATAACCGGATTCTTCAGCCGTTTCCGCTTGCCGGCCTCCCGCTTACGTTTCTCAGCCCTTCTGTGAGCCTGGAGGCCCGAGTAACTCTCAGCTATCGGGGACGGATTACGTTTCAACTCTCTTGGAATCGTGCTGGCGCTCCGGTCAAGGGCCTTGGCAATATCTCTAAGGCTTGCACCAGCGGCTCGACAAAGCGCAATCAGCTCGCGTTCGTCTATCGTAAGATGCTTGTAATTGTTTCCCATACACTTAGGATAGGACAGTTGCTACCCTAAGTGTTGCACTTCCTTATTGAACTCGGGAGTTTGATTAGCAAATCAGCATACTTCTTTTAGGTTGATGGGTGGCCATACGCCCCCAATACGGTGACTGTTATGAGTTTTTCGGCTGCACCGGGAAGTCAGGTCGGGTTCTGGCAGCGCGCACTCGATCTGATGGATGAGGTAGGTGCGAGGATGCATCTGGAAGGGCGGCAGGGTGAGGCTGGAGTGGACGATGTTGACTATGCTATAGAGAAAGGCTGAGGCATCAACACAGATCTCCGTTGAGCCATTTTACCAAATCCTTCTGTGGGGATTTGATTTCGTCGAGCGACGTATAGAAATAGTCTTCCCAACCCGTTTCCGGCAAGCCGGTGAACAGCATCAGATTCAGCGGGTAGTTCTCGGAATCCGTGCACCTTCTGAAATCGTCCCTGAACAGGAAGGTCTTCTTCTTCAGCGCGATGGCCACACCCAGTTCGACCATCACACCCTCGTCTGGCGGCGTGCCGTTGACGATGGCAAAGATTGCATCTGACTCGGTGACGTCTCGGAGGTCGCTCTGACCCACCTGATATGCCCAGCCTCCCTCCGTCCTGTCGATCTGGTTGTTTCTCTCGAAGGGTTCCCACACTTCCGCTCCGAGGGATTCCAGAGTCTGGACGAAATGCGGCAGAAGGACTTCTCTCTGCTGCGTGGAGAAGCCGTAAGGACTCGCCAGGTATATTTTCCTCTTCATTACTCCCACGCTCGGAGTCGCATGGTCTTTCTTTCCAGTCGCAATCCTCTCAGGTCCCGTGCCTTTCGATTAGATCGCGACTCTTGAGAATACCCTCGTGGTCGTCAGGCTCGCCTTCGTACTCGATTCCGTAGTGATTCTGGTAGCCGGCTTCATCGAGGATGCGCAGGGCGGCCCCGCAATCGATGTCGGGGGATTCGCCATCCGGATCGAAGGCGAGGAATTTTGCGTGGGTCGCCCACGCAAAGGGCGCAACCCTTTCAAGATTTTCGAGCGGGTCGTCTTCAGAGGGCCAGTTGAGAAAATCGGCCAAGACTCTGCAATATTCGCTGTCGATCGTCTCCATCACCCGGACGATATTTTCGGCCGAGGCCGAGATGCCCCCGTGATTTTCCATCATCACCCGGACGTCTGCCTGCCTGGCGAAATCGGACAGTTCTCCGAAGCTCTCGATGCATTGTTGAACCTGCCCGTCAACCTCTTCCCCCTCGAGGTCCCCGCCGCTGTTCGCACGGAACGCATCGCCTCCCAATGCAAGGCAAACGTCCACCCACTTTTTGTGATTATCCACTGCTCGCTTTCGGTCAGCTTCCCTTAGGGCAGCGAGGTCTCCGTGGCCGTCAACCGCGACACTGAGGATGCGTACGCCGTGATCATCCGCACCGCGACGGAGATCCGTCAAATAAGGTTCTGGGATACCGCTTGTGACGGGGTCGCTTGGGTTGTTGTAGACGAAGAAGGGGCTGTTCAACTCGATCGCGTGGATTCCGAACTCGTTAGAAGCAGTTCGAGGGAATTCGAGGAGGGATAGGGGATTTTCCTGGTGGCGAAACCTCCTGTTGAGGCTCCATCCGGCTAGAGAAATTTCCAAGGTTGTTCTCTCTCACTAAGAGTTCGCGGCAGGCGGAACAAAACGAAAAGAACCCAAGTATTGAAATATATGGTGTGGGTAGCTTTGGGCCAACCGAATCCAACGATTCTACCAACATTGGCCTGGCGCAGCGGGTGCAGTCTTCGTCATGCAAGTTTCTTCAGCAGGCGTCCAAGCCAGGCGTATATTCGACGCACATCAATCTAGGTTAAGGGGTTCCAGTCTCTTAATGGCACGGGAATGAAGATTCGAGCCGCCAAACCATCCGAACTTAACGAACTTATCGAGCTTCAATGTCGGGTCTTTCGGCCGAAGGAGCGGGCCGAGGCACGCTACTGGTCCTACTTCAGAGAGGATCCGGGATATCGCCCTGATCAATCCCGCGTTGTGATTGATCAGGGACGCATCGTGTCCCATCTGAGGATATGGGACCGAAAGATCCGCGTACGCGGAGTAGCCCTTCGCGCGGGTGGGATTGGGAGTTTGTTGACGCGTCCCGAGTCGCGGGGGCTGGGACACGCGAGCGCATTGATGCGAGAAACCGTCAGTTATATGGCCAGAGAGGGCTACGACCTGGGGCTGCTCTTTACAGTCATGGGACCCGCCTTCTACGAGAGGCTCGGGTGGTCGGCGATTCCTCTGCCGACGTTTGAGCTTGCACTGGGAAAAGGCTTGCACATTTCCGTGCCTAGGAAGGGCGTGAGGAGAGTCCGGATCGAAAAGGATCTGGAGGCGGTCATGGAGATCTACGCACACTACTGTGAAGGGATGACGGGACCTGAAGTCAGATCCAGAGGCTACTGGACATCGGGGCCATCCAGGTACCGGGGTGTTTTTCCCGGCTGGGGGTACGAAGCGGGGGGGCAGCTGCTTGCCTACCTTAACTTCGAGGTGGAGCCGAACCGAATTTGGGTGAAAGAGGCGTGCGCGCGGCCAGGATCCGAAAAGGCCTTCTTAGGGTTGGGTAGCGCGATGCTGGCGGAGGCAATGGATCGGGGGATTGAACGGGTGGGAGGGAGTCTTCCGAAAGGTCACGTCTTGGTGGATTCTCTGGCTGCGGTTGCCCAGGCGCCACCCGCGTGGGGTCTTCACAGCAAGATGATGGTCCGAACGATCGACTGGGAATCCCTGACAGAACGATTCGGAGGGGGGGAGAAGCCTGCAAGACCCAAGTCCGACTCTGAGTTCTGGCACGCCTTTCTGGGGCTGACGCAGATCGACACAGGTTGGTCGTTTGCCCGTTGGATGAAGGGCCTGCCGGAATGCGAGGAGGCTTTCTACTGGAGCAGCGATGTCTTTTGAGGGATTGGTCTCACCTGTTTTCATTCTTCAGCACCTTCTTGAGCAGAATCCTTGTCCGAGGACTCTGAAAGGTCTTTCGGGACGATAATCCCTTCAGGATTCATTCCAAAACGGACGCCCTTCAGGTCCTCGTGCAGTGCGGTTTCGGCATCTCCAATTCTGAGTCGGGTTCGGGCAAATGCAACTTCCTTCACGTCTAGCGTGGCCTTCTTAGCCCCCTCGGTCACCTGCACTCGGAGTTCCTCCTGTTCCTGAAGCCGCTTTTCCTCCACCTTTGCCAGCTCGTTTGCCTTCTGGATGTACTCCATTATCTGTTTCTGCCGCTGCGGATTAGCGGCGATCAGCTTCTTGACTTCCTCGGCCTCCAGCGTCGAGAGGCCGAGCGCTGTGAGCAGCTTCTGGAGCAGAGCGGAGGCGCGTCGGACGGCCTCGGAAAGCGCTCCGAGTTTCTTGGCCACATCCGGGTCGAGGCCAATCGTCAACGAGGTCGTCGTGCTTCTTACCGAACCGACAGATCGTGATATGATACCGCCTGTCGCCCAGGTTTCCCCCCCGACAATGCTGCCCCCGGAACCGCCCTTGCCCTCCATCTTCACCTGCCCGCCTGCCCGGATGTGGGCGTTGTGGATATAGCTTCCTACGACGACGTCGGCTCCGGCCTCGATTGTGGCGTCCTGGACGAACTTGGCCGTTACTGTGGTGGCAGACTTGATCAACGTCTCTTCACCGACGATTCCCTGCTTGACCGTAAAGTTTCCGCCCGCATCCACCTTCGCGCCCGGCTCTACGCTCCCAGAGACTACGACATCTCCAGTCGCCACGACGCTGAATCCACTGTCGATGGATCCCTTGATCTCCACGTTCCCCTTGAAGTCGACATTTCCCGTTTCGTAATCGACGTCACCCGATATCTGCGCGACCGGGCGAACAGAGATGTTGTAGCGTTTGAGGCTGCCTGCCTGGGAGGTCACCTCTGTAACCTGGACGCTCGCCCCACCTTCGATCTCTGAATAGACCTTCTGGATCTGTCCTGTTTCCTCCAAGCGGACGTTCTCTCCCGCGACGAATTCGATACCGACCGGTGTCGGGACCTCAACTTCCTTCCCTTTTACCGTCTGGCCAGGCGTTCCGGGTTCCGGCGCGGTCCCTTCCGCCAGAAGGGCGCCCTCCGTGACCGTCGGGAAGAGGTTGCGCTCTCTGAAGTCGATGGAACCGTCGGGCAGGATACGACCGATCTGTTCTTCAAAGTCGAACATGAACTCCACGCCCGCATCTTTGGGCGGTACAGGGGATATACCGCGCGCAAGAGGGATCAGGGGGTCCTTCAGATCTCCCTTTACAAGCCCACTGCACGCCGCTTCCACGGCCTTGTCGTCCACGCCGACGGTCACACCGGCAGCGGAAAGCGCCGCTATGAGTTCATCTGGACCGGGAGGCGGGAGATCGGCCACCTGGGCGAGGTTGAGGAGTGAGGCCTCACTCCCGTCGGGTGAGATCCGGATAGGCGTCAGGACGGAGACCTGGCCGGCCAGCAGGCCTGCGTAACCATAGATCTGAGCATGGTAGTCGACGCCGTTCTCCGCGACATCCACGCCCTTTCCGGGCTTGAGGCTGTCATCCATGCTGGCTTTGTCGGTAGTCGGGGGCGGGATCGGCTCTCCCTTGACGTTCGAGCCCGGTTCTCCTTCTTCAAGCTCAAGCGTGGCGAGCGGGTCCCCGGGGTGGACTGTGAGTGCCTCAAGAGAGGCTGCGACTTCCGGGATCCCGTCGGGGTCCTCGGACTTAAGCAGAGCACCGACGGCGTCGAGACCGGGCAGTGAGTCCACCCCCTCCGGGGGGCGATGACTGAGGCTGGGTTTGCCCGGAGGTTTTGGGGGTTCTCCCTCCGCGACCAACGTATCCCGTACGGGCTGGTTCGAGTCTCCAGACGTTTCCAGGGCCTTTTTGACGGCGTTTTTCGACATCTCGGCAGTGACGCCGTTCGCCTTCATGAGCTCCAGGATGTCCTCTTCCGTTGTGGTCGGGTAGATGATGCGCACGATCGCCTGAAGGCCGTCCTCTGAGATGTCCAGGGCCAGTTCCGGACCTTCTGCTTTGCTTTTGGCCACCTTCGCTTCGTCGGACTGCGACTCAGGCACGTCATCTTCCGGGGCGGTTTCCGCTTCCTTCGACGGCGCGGCCTGCCTTAAGGGACCCACTTGCATCCCCCGCGTCCGGGAAGCCGTCGTTTCGTCCAGGCCGTTTTCCAGAAACTTGTCAATCTCTTCGTGGATCTGATCGAGATTGGCCTCTTTGGCCTTTGATGACTTCCTTTTCGGTTCTCTGGGCACCTGTTGACGGCCTCAAATAGGATTAGGGGTGTTCGGAGTCCTTCGACGGCTCTGCAAGGAAATCCAGATCGGCTCCGAGGTGCGCGGGGAGCACGTGCTCTGCGTAGAGGCGGCGCCAGCCCCGGTGGGGGAGTGGGCGGGGAGTGAACGATTCGCGCCGACGCGCCAGTTCCTCTCCATTCACAAGCAGATCGATTCGGCGCTCCGAGACGTTCAACTCAACCAGATCCCCGTCTCGAACCAGTGCAAGCGGTCCCCCCGTAGCCGCCTCCGGTGAGCAATGTAGGACCACTGTCCCATACGCCGTCCCGCTCATCCGGGCGTCTGAGACCCGCACCATGTCCTTGACCCCTGACTCAGCAAGCGGTTTCGGGATGGGCAAAGAGCCGGCCTCCGGCATGCCGGCGCCTACGGGTCCGGCGTTTCGGAGAATGAGGACGTGCTCCGGGGTGAGGTTGAGTCCGGGGTCGTCGATTCGTGTAATCGCATCTTCGGGCGATTCGAACACGACGGCCGGCCCGCGGTGCTCTACGAGCGAGGCGCTGGCCGAGGCGGTCTTGATCACGGCGCCGTCAGGAGCGAGGGAACCGTGGAGGACCGCAAGTGAGCCGGTTGGGCCCAGGGGATCTTCGAGTGACCTTATCGTCTGCTGCCAGTCCCCGGGTGGGGAAACGGTTTCGAGGATTTCCCCAGTGGTCTGCCCGGAGAGGGTACGGGTCGAGAGATCGAGGAAAGGCTCGAGCGTCTTCAGGACGGCCGGGACGCCTCCCGCGTGGTGAAGAGTCTCAACGTATCCTTCTCCGGTCGGTTTGCAGTCGACGAGCAACGGGACACGTCTGGAAACTTCGTCGAGGTCTTCCAGAGACAGGGTCACTCCGGCGCGTCGCGCGATGGCCTGGAGGTGGATGATCGTGTTTGTAGACCCGCCGAGTGCCACGAGGAGCGTAAGCGCATTGATAAAGGAAGCCCTCTGCAGGATGTCCGAGGGTTTGTGGCCCTTCCGCGCGAGGTCGACCGCGCATCGCCCCGAGGCCGAGGCGTTCCGCAGGCGGTCCCCGGTGCCCGACGGCGGTGTCGCCCCGCCGGAGAGCATCATGCCCAGAGCCTCTGTCGTACACGCAATGGATGAGGCCGAGCCCATGACCATGCACGTCCCACCCGTCGGGCAGAGCGCCTGCTCGAGTTCCCGGATGTCGGAAGCTTCGATCTCACCGGCTCGGTATTGGCCCCAGTATCGGCGGCAGTCTGTACACGCCCCGAGCGGCTCGCCGCGCCAACTTCCAGACCTCATTGGTCCCGTCACGACGAGGATGGCCGGGATGTTCGCAGAGACCGCGGCCATGAGCTGGGCGGGGACCGTTTTGTCGCATCCCCCGAGGAGGAGGACGGCGTCCATTGGCTGTGCCCTGATCATCTCTTCGGTCTCCATGGCGAGGAGGTTCCGGTAGATCATGGTCGTTGGAGAGAAGAGGATTTCGTGGAGGGAGATGGTCGGGAAAACGAAGGGGAGCCCTCCGGCCTCCAACACACCCCGTTTAGCGGCCTCGATCAGTTCGGGCATCTGCCGGTGACACGTATTGTAGTCGGAGGCAGTATTCGCGATCCCAACGACAGGTCGATCCAGATCTGTCTCGTCGAACCCGGCGGAGGCCAGGAAGGCGCGCCGGATGTATTTGCTGAACTCGGTGTCGCCGTAGGAGGCAAGATTTCGATTGATGCCCAAGGGTTTGTTTTCCATTCGATTTGCTGTCGCTCCGACGAACACGGTTCCTAGGCGCTCGGCTCCTCTTGAAGGATTTGTTCTGACAGGGCGAGCATCCCCTCCATAATGTCGGCAGCCATCTCGTCGAGCTTGGCTTTCACCTCGTTCAGACTCCCGCCCGAAGTCTTGGGTTGGTCCGCTGACGTGACGGAGACGTAGTATTTGATCTTGGGCTCGGTGCCTGATGGCCGGGCCGAGATCCTTGAGTGTCCTGGATTGGAAAACGTAAAGGCGATGACGTCCCCTTTTGCCCCAGCCACGTCCCTAACCGATCCAGCTTTGGAATTTGCGGCTTTGCCGATTTTCCGGTCGATGATCTCAAAGACCGGATATCCTCCGATCTGTTCGGGTGGGTCTGTTCGCAGGGCTGCCATGATGCGGTCGATTTCGCGACTTCCCCTTGCCCCCACTCGATCGACCGATTTCTGAACTTCCTGAAAGTAACCATATTCCGCGTAGATCTCGTCGAGATAGGCGCGAAGCGAGCGGTCCTGTTCTTTGAGATTCGCTGCGCATTCGGCTAGAAGGATGGCGGCTGATGCAGCGTCCTTGTCCCTGACCGAAGATCCTGCCAGATAGCCGTGGCTCTCTTCCGCGCCGTAGATGAATTCGGTCTCGGGAGGGAGCGTCTTGATTACATCACCGATGTATTTGAAGCCGATGAGAAGATTGTCGACGACGCGGACGCCGAAGGCGCGCGCGATGAGGGCGATGAGGTCTGTGGTGACGATCGTCTTGGCGACGACGCCTTTTTGAGGTAGTGATCCGAGTTTCTTTCTCTGACCGAGTATATACCGGCACAGGATCACGCCGATCTGGTTGCCGTTCAGAGAAAGGTCTTCGGGCGGGGCGTTCCATCCTCTGTCGGGATCGGGCAGCGCACACCCAAGCCGGTCGGCGTCCGGATCGCTCGCCAGGACGATATCGGCATCGACCTCCAACGCCTTCTGGATCGCGAGCGTGAGTGCGTGGGGGTCCTCGGGATTGGCGATACCATTGCGGACCGTCGGAAAGTTTCCATCCGGTTCAGTTTGCTCTGCAACGAGATGAAGGTCCTGGAAACCGAGGTTGCGAAGGGCCGGGGCCACCGATGTCATACCGACACCGTGTAGAGGAGTGTAGACGATCCTGACGGCACGTGTATCCGCGAAGGTCGTCACTGATTTGTGGAGGTATTCCGAGTCAATCTCGCTGCCTACCGTTTCGATCAGGCCGCGTTCAACACCCAGGTCGAAGTCGAGCCTCTTGATTTCGGTTACGGCATTCACCTCGGAGATGATCTCTCGGTCCTGGGGGGGAACCACCTGGCCGCCGTCCGATCCATAGGCCTTGAAGCCATTGTCGGATGGCGGATTGTGGCTGGCGCTGATGACCACACCGGCAGCAGCCTCCTTTGCCCTGACGGCAAATGAAAGCTCGGGCGTCGAGCGAAACCCGTCAAACAAGAGTGATTGGATGCCGTTTGCGGCGAATATGGATGCCGCCTCGCGGGCAAACCGTTCGGAATTTTTCCTCGTGTCGCAGGCGATCACAATCCCTCGCTCGGCTCCGTCCTTGCCCAGCGTGTTGATGACGTATTGCGCCAGGCCCTGTGCGGCCTCACCCACGGTGCGGAGGTTGATTCGGTTGGGTCCAGGGCCCATCTTCCCACGAATCCCACCCGTGCCAAACTCGATGCGTTTGCGAAAGGCGTCCTCGAGCTCTTGCAGGTCCTTTAAGTCGATCAGAGAAGCGATTTCCGGCTGGAATTCCCCAAACTTCGATTCGGACAACCAGCGCTCGAGTTCTACGCCTGCTTCACTGGAGAGCCTTCCGCTGCTGATCCAGGTGTCAACCTGCCTGAGCATGTGCCTATCTCCTGGGAGCTGAAATCAAGCCATCCACATATTAAATCAAAGTGTTAGTCAAGTCAAGAAAGCCTGGTTCCAAACATAGAAAAGGCTTGACTTTGTTCGCGTCTTTTCTGTATTGTTGCGCAACCGAGAGCCAAATAAGGAGTTGGCCGCGTGACAGTGATTCTTCTCCTCTTTATCGCGATTCTCCTGCTGCTCTTCCTCCCGGTCCGCTTGGGAGGATGGGGGCAATACTCACCGGAGGCCGGTCTGCTTCGAGGATGGGTGCGGCCGTGGAACGGACTCTGCGGAATCCAGGTCATCTATGAGGAGAAGAGACTACGTTTGGGCCCGATGGTTTGGCGTTGGGCGCCCTGGAATTTCCATCTGAAGCGTGGAAAGAAGCCGGTTCCCGAGCCGGTTGAGCCCGTTGAAACCGCTGAACCGGCCGAGATCGAGCCAGAGCAGGAGACACCCGGTCTGAAACAGAGGCTGTTCGCCGCGGGTCCGATTTGGTACTTTTTCAAGAGACTCAGAAGATCTGTCTTGCGGTTCCTGATGCGCCTGATCGGCGGATTTCGAGTCCGCAGGCTGTCGTGTGATGTCGTGTTCGGGGCTTCAGATCCGGTCACCACGGGTCAAGTATTCGGCTACTCGTTGGCGATCTCAGGCGCGACGGGACCCGGAGTAGATTTGGCTCTGGCCCCCGATTTCGATCAGGAACGGCTGGAAGGGGAAGCCGAAGTGGAGCTGGCCGTTTATTTGCACAGAATCTTGTGGGCAGTGGCCTGTCTGGCTTGTCAAGCGGGCGGGGTCGGCTTATCCTACTACTGGAATCGATGGAGACATAAAAGGATCGGCAGAACGAATTGACAGCCGTTAAGAAGGAGGTGGCATGTCGGTCGAGGACTTGATCAAGACGATGATGCAGGAGTTTCGGCAGATCGTTAAGACGGAAACCGTGATCGGAGAACCGATGGTTGTCGGGGAGACGGTGATCGTTCCCGTTTCCAAGATTTCCTTCGGTTTTGGTGCCGGGGGGAACAGAGGGGACCGGGGGAGCGGAACCGGGGGAGGCGGCTCAGTCGAACCGGTCGCCTTTATCGTGATTCGCGACGGTAAGGCGCAGCTCCTTCCGCTTCAGGAGGGTGATATGTCCTTTCGAAAGCTCCTGGAACTGGCCCCCGATGTGATCAAAAAGGTCAGAGAGTTTCGAGAGAAACGGGAAAAGAAGAAGACAGAGGAACCGGCCGGAGTTGATCGAGGATAGGCGGATCGACCTCAATGGGCCGCGTCCTGCTCCTACTGCCTACAACCACGTATCGAGCGCCCGATTTCATGAAGGCGGCGGAGGCGCTTGAAGTCGAGGTGGTCGTGGGATCCGACCGCCGCCAGGCCCTGGCCGACCTGACTCCGGGGAAGACGATCGCGTTGGATTTTTCGAGACCCGGGGTAGCAGCCCAGGAGATTCTGGAGTTCGCCGAACGATATCAGCTCGACGCAGTCCTGGGTGTGGATGACGACTCGGTCGTGCTCGCGTCCGTCGCGAACGAGGCCCTGGGGTTGCGCCACAATTCCGCTTCCTCCGTTCAGGCATCGCGAAACAAGCTTCTGATGAGACAGAAATTCGCGGCGAAAGGCCTGCCCTCTCCTGGGTTCAGGCCTTTTTCAATTGAGACTAATCCGGACGAAGTCGCCGAGGAGATTCGATTCCCGTGTGTCTTGAAGCCGATCTTCCTCAGCGCCAGCCGCGGCGTGATTCGAGCGGATGATCCGGGTTCTTTTGTGTCGGCCTTTGAGCGGATCACGGCGTTTCTTCGAAGAGATGATGTGAAGGGAAAAGGTGAATTGCCAGCGAATGAAATCCTGGTTGAAGATTTTATCCCGGGGAGCGAGGTCGCGCTCGAGGGATTGTTGATCCGGGGGGAGCTCCACGTCCTTGCCCTGTTTGACAAACCAGACCCGCTCGAAGGTCCCTACTTCGAGGAAACCTTCTACATTACACCGTCCCGGCTGGACGCCGGCCTTCAGGAGGACATACGGGAAGCGACTGTAGAGGCCTCTTCGGCGCTGGGCCTCGAAGAGGGACCAGTCCACGCGGAACTCAGAGTCAACTCAAAGGGTGTGTGGATCTTGGAGGTCGCAGGCCGTTCAATCGGTGGGCTGTGCTCGAGGACCTTGAAGTTCGGGGCGGGGATGTCGCTGGAGACGTTGATCATTCGACACGCATTGGGGCTGGAGATCGAAAGCGCCGTGCAGTCCCGTTCGGACGCGTCCGGCGTGATGATGATCCCTGTTCCAGCGAAGGGGCGGCTCGAAAAAGTGACGGGACTGGAGTCAGCGAGAGCGGTTCCGGGGATCGAAGATCTCGCCGTGACGATCCCGATCGGCGAGCGGGTCGAACCCCTGCCCGAAGGATCGAAATACCTCGGGTTTATCTTCGCACGGGAGGGTTCGCCCGAGCGGGTGGAGGTCGCATTGAGGAAGTCCTATGGGATGCTCGGAATCGGTATTTCAGACCGGTGAGTCGTTGTCATTGGCAGCCCGGACCTCTGAGCTCTTGTTCGGCGGCGTCCTGCGGGACCAGTCCGGCAAGAAAGCCATCCGGGTCAGTCTGATACTGGTCGAGCAGTTCCTGGAGTTGCGAGAGTGCCCTTTCGCGACTCGACAGACCGTACATGTAGATCCTGAGCGGCCCGATCAGTTTGAGATAATAATGATTGCCTGCCGAGTATTCGGAAGAGCAGGCGCCCGGGTTCTGCGCGACCTGAAGCTGTTCGCCAAAGGCCTCTCCAAATCGAGCGAGCTGAGGTTCGTCGTGCAGGTCTTCCGGGATCTCTGGAAACCTTGCTGCCAATTCTTGAATCGTCATCGGTTGCCTTTCTATGAATCACAACATCGCCTGCACATCTACGTAAGAGCAAACTGCTCTTCGGTCGGTTCCGCTCAGCAATACCATGGCTCGGTCAGGTAGGGGATTGTAGCAAGGGACGGTTGGGGCGCCGGGTCATAAACGGGCGGAGCGCGGTCCGCCAAAGTGTTTGCCTCTTCCCAGACCGCTCCGAAGATCTCTTTCCTGGACGCCTTTTCGGCTAAACCTCTTTTGATGATCCCGCTGATGACTTCCTGAAGCTGGTCGACGCGCGGCTCTGCGTGCTTCCAGGGGTAACTCAGGCTTTGCGGATGGAAAGGCGCAATCACTTCCTGAATGTCAGCTAGCTCCAGGAGCAGAGACCCTTCAGGTATCAGGAGGCGAATGGCCAACTGGACGGGTGCGACCTCTTCGATCAGTTCCAGATCGCTGAGGGTTTCCAGGAGATCTGCATATCCCTCAGCCGTGGTCCACGGAGAAAACGGAATGAATGTGGGATTCAAAGTGATGAGATGCTCTCGGCAGATCTGGAGCGCCTGGATAAAGTCTGCGCGGGTGTGGCCTTTGTTCAACTTGAAAAGGACGGTATCGTCGAGCGATTCCACGGCCGTCGTGATGATTTTGCATCCGGTTTCCCGAAGGGTTGGGATATGCTTCGCGTGCTGGAGGAGGTGCTCGACCTTGATCGTCACATCGTAGGTCAGATCTGGGAATTCCCTTTGAAGGGTCTCGACCAGAGGAAGGGCGTGACCGATCCCGTTAAAAAAGTCGGGATCTCCGAACGTGATGTGCTCTGCCCCCGCGGACACCTGCCGGCGGATGTCCTCCAACACGATTTCAGGCTGGACGATCCTGAATTTCCCAGCGTAAACCGGTACGACCGGACAATGTCGGCAGAGGTGTTTGCAGCCTCGGCTGGCCTCTACATAGCCGACCTGTTTCTCTGAATCGTCCACGTCCTTGAGCCGGGCATACCTGGAGAGCGGGGGAAGATCGCTTCTGTCGGGGATCAGGAAATCCTGCCGCTCTAGAGAGACGACCGGCCCCGTCTGCCTTTCGTGGATGACTCGCGATTCCTGAAGTGAGTTGGCGAGGTGGAGCAGACCTGCTTCGAACTCTCCCCCGAGGATGGTTTGGGCGCCCAGATTTCGTAGATAGATTTCGTTTACGGAGGCGTAAAGACCATAAAAGCAGATGTGCGTATGGGGGTTTGCAGCCTTTACGCGTTCCACGACCGGCACGGCAAGGCGGGTTGCGGTGTACATGGGGATGTAGAACGCAACAAGATCAGCTGCGATTACTGCTGCTTCGGGCAGATCTCCAACTGAGAGGTCGGCGGTGGCGACCTCCATCCCCGCACGCCTCAGCCAGGCAGCGGGGGAGGCCAGGCCAAAAGGCTGACGGCCCAACTCGTAAGTCGAAATGAGAACGACTTTCAGAGCTGGGCCGTCGTTGTTCCGGATTCTGGTGTGCATCCCTTACTTCGAAGGCTGGTAATAGGGATTTGTTCCGTCTGCGTGGTCGGTGATGTCCATGATTTGCTCTATCTCCGGTATGGCCTCTTTGATCAGGACTTCAACCCCTTGCTTGAGGGTGACGTCGACCATACCACACCCCTGGCAGCCCCCTCCGAACTGGACATAAGCCACGTTGTCCTTCACGTCTATCAAAGACACGAACCCTCCGTGGGAGGCCACGCTTGGATTAATTTTGTCGTCGATGATCTGCTGAACCTTTTCGGCCGCCGTGCCCTTCAAGTGGGGTGGCACCCGGTTCGGGTTGTCAATTTTGAAACCCTTTCCGGTCAAGCCGTCCACGAAGTCGAGCGTGATGTCCTGACAGAAGGGTGAGCTTTCTGAATCGATGTAAACATTGAAGCCCTCGAACGGGATGACCTCGTCCTCGGGGGTTTCCTGGCCCTCACCGAGGAAAGACAGCCGGTAGTTCGCCTGGAGCGGAGACGTGGCCTCGGCCTTCACCCTGACACCGTTCAACTTGGCCTCCTGGTCTTCCATGAGCCTGACGACTTCTTTCTGTGCAACCTCGGTAACGGTTACCATTGTTATCCTCCGGCGTGTAAGGCAGCTTTGCCCTGACTGCCCTGTTCGACACTTTTAGTTGGATGTTCTCGGTCTATCTTATCTTGAATTTTCATCAGCGCGTACAGCAGATCTTCCGGCCGAGGTGGGCAACCCGGGACGTAGACATCGACGGGAAGAAATTGATCCACACCCTGAACCATCGTATATGTGTTGAAGACCCCCCCGGAAGAGGCGCAGGCCCCCATCGAAATCACCCACTTTGGATCGGGCATCTGGTCGTAGATCTTTTTCAGCACAGGCATCATTTTGATACAGACTCGGCCTGACACGATCAGAAGATCCGACTGTCTCGGCGAGAAGCGGACAGCCTCGGCCCCGAAACGCGCCATGTCGAAGCGTCCAGAAAGCGTAGCCATCATTTCGATGGCACAGCACGCTGTGCCGAAGGGCATCGGCCAGAGCGAGCTCTTCCGAGCCCAATTGATCATCTTGTCCAGCGTGGTGGTAATTACGTTCTCGCCTAGGTTCGTCTCCAAGCCCATTTCGATCTCCAGTTATCGAATCATCGCAGTGTAAGTATGATACGAAGAATCAGGCAGTGCGTCAATTGGGAACGACCCGGAGAACATCGTCGGCCATATCCCGAAAGCATCCGCTCAGTTCATCTTCCTCGCGAACCAGCAGATCTTTGAGTGTAACGCGGCCGAGCATTTGGTCGATTACGGACTGCACGGCGTTCCAAAGCGAGCGGACGGAGCAGTCTACAGAATGCGTGCAGAGCTCGGCGACTCCGGTGTGCTCATCGCAGAAGTTCGGGCCAAAGAGACGTCCTCCCAGAACCGCAAGGACGTCACCCACGACGATCTGATCGGCGGGTCTTGAAAGCCTGTAGCCACCGGCCTGGCCCCTGGCGCTATCCACGAAGCCTCCTAGCCGTAAGATGCGCATCAGCTTCGCCACGTTCGGGATGGAAAGCCCCTCCGCCTGGCTGATTTCCGCAATCGTGAGGTCACCACCGACCTCGAGTTCGTTCCGACCAATCTGAATGAGGCACCGCAGTCCGTATTCTTCCTGAGCACTCAGCTTCATTTCCCGCCCCCGTTCTGTGCCAAAATCGGGTTGTTACAGCATGCCAAGTTCGAGTTTCGCGGCCTCGGACATCATATCGGGATTCCAGGGTGGATCGAAGACCAGGTCCAGAACGACATCTCTGACGCCAGGAACGCTGCGAACCTTGCTCTCTACCTCCGCGGGGAGTGTGGCCGCGGCCGGGCAGTTCGGAGAGGTAAGGGTCATCTTGACGTGCGCCATTCCAGATGGCTCGATACGGGTTTCGTAGATCAGTCCGAGTTCATAGATGTTTACTGGAATCTCGGGGTCGTAGACCGTGCCAATAATCTCCACAATCTTCTTTTCCACGTCGGTGGCGTCCACGCCCGGCTCAGCTGAGGCTTCTAGCTGTGCCGTGCGCTCTACAACCTCCTCCGACTTCTGGTCCCCGTAGGAGGTCAGGGCCTGGACGTTAACCGGACTCGTCTCTTCCTCTTTCGTTTTCGGATCCGCCGCTTGAGGTGTTTCGGTCTGCTTCGGAGCCTCGGCCGGAAGATTGAATAGTCGGTTCATCGTACTCTGAAAGGCTCGATTTAGGAATCTTCTAAGCACCAGGATTGCCTCCTATTTCTATTCAGTCGTGACGTGATCCCCTTTTCCCCGGAGCGCTGCTTTCAGCGTGTGCCACGCCAGGGTTGCACATTTGATGCGAGTCGGGAATTCTTTCACACCTGCAAACACGGCAAGCTTGCCTACCTCCTCGAGGTCGGGGGAGGTATCCCCCGCCACCAGGTCGTGAAATTTTCCGAAGAGCGCTTCGGCTTCCTCCACGCTCTGTCCCTTTAAGAGGGAAGTCATCATCGAGGCGGAGGCCTTCGAGATCGCACAGCCCGAGCCTTGAAACGTAATATCGTCGATCCGGCCATCTCCAAGCTTTAAATAGACGCTAAATTTGTCGCCACAGAGGGGGTTATACCCCTCCGCCGACCGATTGGCATCCACAAGCTCTCTAAAGTTGCGAGGGCTCTTGTTGTGATCCAGGATCACCTGTTGGTAGAGCTCACGCAAGTCTAGCATGTCAGAATATCTCCAGCACTTTGTAGAGACCGCGGACCATGGCATCGATGTCACTTTTGGTGTTGTAGCACGCGATGGCTGCGCGGGTTGTCGCGTCAATCCCGTAGCGCCGCATCAAAGGCTGCGCGCAGTGATGACCGGCACGGACAGCGACGCCTTGCTGATCAAGAATAGTCCCGATATCGTGGGGGTGCACTCCCTCGAGTACGAACGAAAGCACGCTCACTTTTTCCCGTGCCGTACCGATGAGTCTGAGGCCCGGTATCTCTGAGAGGACCTGCGTGGCGTAGGACAGGAGGTCCGCTTCATGGGCTGCGGCGTGGTCCAAACCGATCTGTGCCAGGTAATCGATGGCCGCCCCAAGCCCGATTCCGCCCGAGATTGGAGGCGTGCCGGCCTCGAACTTGTTAGGGGGGTCGGCATAGGTTGTTTTTTCGAACGTAACAGATCGAATCATGCTTCCCCCACCTTGATAGGGGGGCATGGCCTCAAGGTGTTCGGCCTTTCCATAGAGTACGCCGATTCCCGTAGGGCCGTAAAGTTTGTGGCTCGAGAAGACGTAGAAATCGCAATCCAGGTCCTGGACGTCCACCTCCAGATGGGGAACGGCCTGCGCGCCGTCAAAGAGCACTGGGATACCGCACTCATGGGCGAGGTTCACGATGTCGTAAACGGGATTGAGGGTGCCGAGGACATTTGAAACGTGTGCGACCGAAACGAGCTTCGTCCGTGGGGTGAGCAGCTTCTCGTACTCCTCCATCAGCAATTCCCCACGATCATTAATGGGAATGACGCGCAGGGTCGCCCCATTTTCTTCACAGAGAATCTGCCAGGGAACGATGTTGGAATGGTGCTCCATTTCGGAGATGAGGATTTCATCCCCCCGCCCCACGTTCTGCCTGCCGAAGGTCTGTGCCACGAGATTGATTCCTTCGGTCGTTCCCCGCACGAAGACGATTTCTTTGTCGTGTGCGGCATTCAGGAACTGTCGAACTTTGTGTCGCGCGCCTTCGTAGGAATCGGTCGCGACCTGGCTCAGGTGGTGAACCCCCCGATGGACGTTGGCGTTTTCAGACGAGTAGTAGCTTTGGAGTGCATCGATGACGAGACGCGGCTTCTGGGCCGTCGCCGCATTGTCCAGGTAGACGAGCGGTTTGCCGTTCACGATCTGCTTCAGGACTGGAAAATCAGAACGGACTGCTTCCGGGTCGAACGGCCCCGCCCTTTCGACGAGCGGACAGGAAGGATCTTCAGTAAGGATGTAGGAAGGTAGGCTCATCGCATCACTGCTTCTTTCTCAGCCCCGGGAGGCGTTCGAATTTTTCTCTGACCCAACCGCCTAGACGCGCCCTGACCGGAGCCACACGAATCCTGTCGAGTATTTCGTCCGCAAATGCCTGGATCAGGATCTGTCGGGCAGCTTCCGGGCCGAGACCTCGAGACCTGAGATAGAAGATGGCATTTTCATCCATCTGGCCGATCGTGGCCCCGTGAGAACACTTGACGTCGTCTGCGTAGATTTCGAGCTGCGGCTTGGCGGTGACTCCGGCATCCCCGGAGAGGAGCAGGTTCTGGTTGGTCTGGTAGGCGTCTGTCTTTTGTGCCTTCTGATGGACGAAAATCTTTCCGCGAAAAACCCCTTTGGATTTTCCGTCCAGGATGCCCTTGAAGAGCTCGTGGCTGGTGCAGTGAGGTTCGACGTGCTCGATCAACGTGTGATTATCCACGTGCTGCGCCCCGTCGAGCAGGTAGAAACCATTCACTGTGGCCTCGCCTCCCTCGCCGGACAGGCGGGCGTTAACGTCGTTGCGGACGAGACGTCCCCCCAGGGAGATCGTGTGAGTGGAGACGTTGGCGGCGTGCTCCTGGCAGGTTTGTGTTGTGGCGACGTGGAAGGCCTCGTCGCCTTCCAGGACGAGCTTATAGTGGTCGACAACCGCGTTTTCACCCGCTACGATCTCGGTAACCGCATTCGTGAAGTAGGGGGTTGTCCCAAGTCCCGCGTAGGTTTCGACGATCGAAACCTGGCTGTGGGATTCGGCAAGAACGAGGCAGCGCGGGTGGGAGACGGTCGGTTGTCCGTTCGCGGTCGAAACAAAGAGGACGTTGATCGGTGCTTCGACGACCGTGTTGCCTGGAACATGGATAAGCGCCCCGTCGTGGACGAATGCAGTGTTGAGCGCGGTAAAGGGCTGCGCTTCATAGTCCGCGTGTTGACCGAGGTGCCTTGACAGGAGGTCATCGTCGGAGTCGATAGCCGCCTTTAGGCAAACAGCCTTGGCTCCACGGGGCAGATTTTCGAGCGAAGAAAGCTCCGGAGCGTACTGGCCGTTCACGAAGACCAATTGGGTCCCGTTGAACGTGAAGGGCTTGATCTGCTTCGCAGACAGCCGAGGCGGAGTGCCGCTCATCACCTGCTTGAACGAGGTGCTTACAATCGGAGCCACGTTCGTGTATCGCCAAGCCTCATCCGCCGTCGTCGGAAATTCGAGGCTTTCAAACCGATCGACAGCCTGCCTGCGCAGTCTGTCGATGGGCGAGCGGCTGGCTCCGTTCAGACCCTTCTCGAATTCCCTGTAGGCAGAAAGGTAGGCATCCTTTGCGTCCGGTGCGGGCTGTGCCATGGTTAGGCTGTTCCCCTATACGGTGACGGCTTCTGCCTCGTGCGCTTCCCGAATCCAATCGTAACCTTTTTCCTCCAGCTGCAGAGCCAGGTCCTTCCCGCCCGATCTGACGATTCGGCCGTTGAGTAAGACGTGAACCTGGTCGGGAACGATGTAGTCGAGCAGTCTCTGATAGTGGGTCACCACGACGACCGAACTTTTGGGTTGCTGTGCGTGAAGGGTGTTCACCCCGTTCGCGACGATCTTGAGCGCATCGATGTCGAGTCCGGAGTCGGTTTCGTCCATAATCGCAAGTTTGGGCTCCAGGACCGCCATCTGAAAGATCTCGTTGCGCTTCTTTTCACCCCCAGAAAAACCCTCGTTGAGGGAGCGCTTAAGAAGGCTTTCGTCCATGTCGACCAGTTTGAGCCTTTCCCTGGACAGCGACAGGAAATCGAGGGCATCCAGTTCCTCCTCACCCCGCGCTTTTCGGACCTCGTTCAGGGCCGCCTTGAGGAAATAGGCGCTGTTGACGCCCGGGATCTCCACGGGGTACTGGAAGGCCATGAAGATCCCCTTCCGTGCTCGCTCGTCGGCGTTAAGCTCCAGCAGGTTTTCGCCCTGATAGATGACCTCGCCTTCAGTGACTTCATACGCCTCGTGTCCTGCCAGGACCTGCGCCAGGGTAGACTTGCCTGACCCGTTCGGGCCCATAATCGCGTGGATTTCGCCTCGGCCGACGCTGAGGTTAACGCCGCGAAGGATCTCATTGCCCTCGACGCTTGCGTGCAGATTCTTGACTTCGAGCATCCGTTCCTCCACTCGTTTTAGCCGACGCTGCCCTCGAGACTGATGCCGAGCAGTTTCTGGGCTTCGACCGCGAACTCCATGGGCAGCTCTGCAAGGACCTCCTTGCAGAAGCCGTTGACGATCATAGAAACGGCGTCTTCGGTCGGGATTCCTCGCTGGTTACAGTAGAAGATCTGATCCTCGCCGATCTTGGATGTGGAGGCCTCGTGCTCCACCTGCGCCGTCGGATTCTTGACCTCGATGTAAGGGAAGGTGTGCGCTCCGCAGCGATCGCCGATGAGCAGCGAGTCACACTGTGTAAAGTTCCTTGCCCGGTCTGCGCCCTTGAGGACTTTTACGCCGCCCCGGTAGGTATTCTGGCCGTAGATGCCGGAAATCCCCTTCGATATGACCGTGCTTCTGGTGTTCTTGCCGATGTGGATCATCTTGGTCCCGGTGTCGGCCTGTTGATGCCCGGTGGTTACGGCTATCGAATAAAATTCGCCGACAGAGTTATCGCCTTGAAGGATACAGCTGGGATACTTCCAGGTGATGGCCGAGCCGGTTTCGACCTGTGTCCAGGAGATCTTGGAGTTTGCACCCCGGCACGCGCCTCGCTTGGTCACGAAGTTATAGATACCACCCTTACCCTCTGCATTGCCGGGATACCAGTTCTGGATGGTGGAATACTTTATCTGCGCGTCGTCGTGGGTCACCAGCTCGACGACGGCGGCGTGGAGCTGGTTTTCGTCCCGCATCGGCGCGGTACATCCCTCGAGGTAGCTGACGTAGCTGCCTTCGTCGGCGATGATGAGGGTCCGCTCGAACTGGCCCGTCTTGGATGCGTTGATCCGAAAATAGGTGGAAAGCTCCATCGGGCAACGCACCCCTTTGGGGATGTAGCAGAATGAACCGTCGGTGAACACCGCGGAGTTCAATGCAGCGAAAAAGTTGTCGTTGTAGGGAACCACGGACCCGAGGTATTTCCGCACAAGGTCGGGATGTTCCTGGACGGCTTCGGAGAAGGGACCGAAGATGATGCCCTCCTCGGCCAGTTTTCCCTGGAACGTTGTGGCCACGGAAACGGAGTCGAAGACGGCGTCTACCGCAACGCCGGACAGCATTTTCTGTTCTTCGAGTGGGATGCCCAGCTTCTCGTAAGTCAAGAGGAGCTCCGGGTCCACCTCGTCCAGGCTGCTCGGTCCACCCCCCTTTTTCGGTGCGGAATAGTAGATGATGTCCTGATAGTCGATGTCGGGATAGGTGACCCTGGCCCACTGCCGGCTCTTGGGCCGTCGCGTCGGATCGTCCATCTTGAGCCAGTGGTGATAGGCCTTAAGGCGCCATTCCACGAGCCATTCCGGCTCATTCTTCTTTGCGGAGATGAATCGGATGGTGTCTTCGTTCAGCCCAGGCGGCGCCGAATCTTGCTCGATATTGGTTACGAACCCGTATTTGTAGTCGCTCTCCGCGAGTTCTTCCAGTTGTTTCACTTCGCCGCTCATCAAGTGGCCCTTTCTGCAAAGTATGTGTGGCGAAGAAGCGGAACTTTTCTTACGTTTAGCGTGTGAATAAGCCCCTCCTCCAAGCTCCAAACATAACTTAACTATACTTTATTGTCAAGTTTAAAGTCGAAGCGTCATCCTTTACTAATGTTGAGCATAACCCAATGTTATGATTGGATATAAGCCTGCTGGTCCGAGGGATGGCCGGGGTCCAAACGGAAAACATCAAGAAAGCGTTTTCCACTTGACAGGGGCACGTATTATTAGGTATTTTAAATTTCCGAACAGGAAATCTTCATAACCTTTTGTTTTTACCGATGTTCACATCTTTCGCGTCTTAGCGCAGGGATTCCCGAGAATGCTGATCGATTATGCTAATGTATTGATTTTTCTAGGTATAGGTACTTTCTTCATCATCTTCAACCTGTTTTTAGGGAGCCTTATCCGTCCAAAGAACCCCTCGGCCGAAAAGCTGAGTACGTATGAGTGTGGTGAAGAGCCGGTGGGCGGGTCCTGGATCCAGTTCAACATCCGTTTCTACGTGGTCGCTCTCGTTTTTATTATCTTCGACGTGGAGATCGTTTTCCTTTACCCCTGGGCCGTGGTCGTCAAAGACCTGATGCAGTACGGGTGGTTTGCCTTTGTGGAGATGATGATCTTTGTGGCGATCCTCCTCGTGGGACTGGCCTACGCTTGGAAAAGGGGCGCACTGGAGTGGGTGGTTGCGCAGATTCCCGATCAGAGCGAGGAGCGGGCTGCGTGATTGGCCCAGCCCTCATCAGCGGTATCGGCACCACGATCCTGAATCCCCCCATTACTCCGGCAATAACCTTAGGTTCCTTAATCCTCAGGAGGTGACTATCTTTGGGCGTCGTTGAAGGCCGTTTTAACGACAACGTAATCGTAACGTCGCTGGATTACTTCATCAACTGGGCCAGGCTTTCTTCCCTGTGGCCGATGACGTTCGGGCTTGCCTGCTGCGCGATCGAGATGATGGCGACGGGGGCTTCCCGCTACGATTGGGACCGCTTTGGGCTTATTCCAAGGGCAACACCCCGGCAGTCAGATTTGATGATCGTGGCCGGTACGGTCACGCTCAAGATGGCCACGCGCGTGAAGAAACTCTTCGACCAGATGGCCGAGCCCCGGTATGTGATCTCTATGGGGTGCTGTGCCACTTCTGGAGGGCCCTACTGGCAGCACGGATATCACGTGCTAAAAGGTGTGGACCGGGTCATCCCCGTGGATGTCTACGTTCCAGGTTGTCCTCCGCGTCCCGAGTCGCTCCTGGAAGGGGTCCTGAAACTCCAGGAGAAGATCCGCCACCAGTCGATCGCGAAGGTTGGGTAAGGGTATGGAGCCACAAGAGATTCTGGACCGGCTAAAGGGAGAGTTCGGAGACCAGGTTGGTGACCTGGTGGACGGTCTGGATCCCTCCATTCACGTGAAGGCGGAGGCCATCGCGGCCATCGCCCGGCTTATGAGTGACGCCGATGACCTGAAGTTTGAATCTCTGATGTGTCTGAGCGGAGTCGATTTCCCGGATCACCTTACTGTGGTTTATCACCTGTTCTCGACAGCTCATCGACACAAGATCGTCCTGAAGGCCGATGTTGGACGTGAGGATCCTCACGTGCCCACAGTGGAGCACATCTGGCGCGTGGCCAACTGGCACGAACGAGAGACCTACGATATGTACGGAATCGTGTTCGATGGGCACAGCGATCTCCGCCGTATTCTGTGTCCAGAAGATTGGGAAGGCTTTCCATTGCGCAAGGACTACGAAGTCCAGGAGTTTTACCGCGGCATCAAGGTTGAGGTGTAGGATGGCAGAAGTCAAACCAGGTCTACCAGGGGCCGAAATCACAGTCGAGCACCCCGGGCTCCCTCCTGTTGTGGAGCTTGAGGACGATTCACTCAAGAGCGATATGATGACGATCAACATGGGGCCTCAGCATCCGAGCACACACGGCGTTCTGCGCCTGGAACTCAAAACGGATGGCGAGATCGTAGAAGAGGTGCGGCCGCACATTGGATACCTGCATCGCTGTTTCGAGAAACACGCGGAGAATCTGCCCTATCAGCAGGTGATTCCGTTCACGGACCGGATGGATTACCTCGCTTCGATGAACAACAACCTGGGGTATGTGGTTGCGGTAGAAAAGCTACTCGACCTCAAGATACCGGAGCGGGTAGAGTACATTCGGGTCATTATGGCCGAACTGAATCGGATTGCCAGTCATCTGGTCTCTTTCGGCACTTACGGCATGGACATCGGGGCGTTCACGCCGTTTCTGTTCGCGTTCAGGGAGCGGGAAGAGATTTTTGACCTGTTCGAGATGACCTGCGGTGCCCGAATGCTATACAATTATATTTGGGTCGGCGGCGTATCCCACGACCTGCCACCGGGGTTCATCGAGCGTACGCGTGCCTTCCTGAGAAAATTCGACTCGAAGATCCAGGAGTACAATGACCTGCTTTCTTACAACAAGATTTTCGTCGAACGAACGGCCAACGTGGGTGTGCTCCCGGTGGATAAGGCATACAGCTACAATATTACCGGTCCGAACCTACGCGGGTCGGGAGTCGATTGGGACCTTCGGCGGGATGACCCCTATTCGATATATGATCGGTTTGAGTTCGAAGTCCCAATCGGGAAGGGGGAGATGGGTACGGTAGGAGACTGTTGGGATCGATACATGGTTCGGATCCGAGAGATGACGGAAAGCGCCAGGATCGTGAGCGACGCACTGGATCAACTCCCCGAGGGTGACGTACTCCAGGCAGTGCCCAAGAACGTGCGGCCCCCAAAGGACGCCGAATGTTATTTCAGAACCGAGAACCCGAGAGGCGAACTCGGCGTGTATCTGATCAGTGACGGATCGAATGTGCCATACAGGGTTCGGGTGAAGTCCCCCTGTTTTACGGCCATGAGCGTCTTTAACGAGATTAGCCGGGGTCACATGATTGCAGACATCGTGGCCATCATCGGGAGTCTGGATATCGTCCTGGGTGAGATCGATCGCTAAGGTGGGCGAACTGGAATGCAGGAGATTGCGAAAAAGCTGATCGAGTGGGTCCCGATTCTGGAAGGCGTGGAGGCCTCCTGGGTGTCACTGGCCCTGGGCTTCGTGGCGGGAGTGACCATTTTGACCCTCGTCGCCGTCCTGGGAATGGTCCTGGTCTGGCTGGAGCGAAAGGTGTCAGCCCACATGCAGGACCGTCTCGGCCCGATGAGAGTCGGGGGATGGCACGGCTGGTCTCAAACCCTCGCGGATGGAATCAAGCTGTTGTTGAAGGAGGACATCATTCCGACCGCCGCCGATCGTCTCCTGTTCAAGCTGGCCCCAGCTATCGTGTTCGCTGGAGCGTTTGCCATCTTTGTGACGCTCCCATTCGGTGAAGAGTTGATCGTCAGCGATTTGAACATCGGTCTTTTTTACATCCTTGCCGTCTCTTCTCTGGGTGTGGTCGGAATCTTGATGGCAGGCTGGGCCTCGAACAACAAATGGGCGCTTTTGGGCGCCATGCGCTCTGCGGCGCAGGTCGTGAGCTACGAGATCCCCGTTGCGCTCGCGCTGCTGAGCGTCGTTCCGCTCGTTGGATCTCTGAGCATGCAGGAGATCATCGCGGCACAGGACGGCGGATTCCAGCACTGGTTTGTCTTTCGGAATCCGTTTACGTTTCTGGCCTTCTTCCTTTCCTTCATCGCGGTGCTGGCCGAAGTAAACCGGACGCCTTTCGACATCCCGGAGGCGGAGTCTGAGCTCGTGGCCGGATATCACACGGAGTACAGCGGGATGCGATTTTCGTTTTTCTTCATCGCCGAATACGCAGCCATGACCGCGGTCTGCATCGTCGCGGCCACGCTCTTTCTGGGAGGCTGGCAGGCCCCCTGGGGAGGGTCGTTCCCGGGCGGATTCTTCTGGGTGATGGGAAAGGCGATCTTTTTGGTTTTCGTTCAAATGTGGCTTCGCTGGACCCTGCCGCGGCTTCGCGTGGATCAATTGATGTATATCGGGTGGAAGGTGTTGACCCCCGCAGCCTTCCTCTGTATGGTGGGTTCGGTTGTCTGGGCCTTTGCGGCTCCGGGGTGGTTGAAGCTCGCAGGTACCACGGTATTGATCGTGTTGATGGCCGGACTCTTGATTCTTCTGCTGCGTTCTGCCGCACGGGGTCTCCTGGAAGGAAGGCATCAGCAGACAGGAATTGCTCAGTAGTTAAAGGGGATGTCGATGAGTCGATACTTCCGAAACATCTATGATTCCGTCTTCTCGATTTGGGTTGGGATGAACGTCACGCTGAAACACCTGTTTACGCCCTCCATCACGCTTCAATACCCGGAAGAGAAGTGGGAGATGCCCGAACGGGCGCGCAATCAGCTCTACAACGACATCGATGATTGTATCGGGTGCGACCAGTGTGCGCGGGTCTGTCCTGTAGACTGTATCTACATCGAGACGGAAAAGGCGGGCCCTGATGAAGACCTGGGGTTGACTTCAAAGGGAACGAAAAAGCGTCTCAAACTTCTCAGGTTTGACATCGACATGGGGCTCTGTTGTTACTGCGGTCTGTGCACTTATCCCTGTCCGACCGAGTGCCTTGTGATGACGCCAAGCTACGAATCTTCGGTCTATGACCGCACAGACCTGGTCTATCGGTACGCTCGCCCTGAGGACTACGAAAAAACGCCTCAGAAAGAAGCCACTCCGTCGAAGGTGACTGCCTGATAGGCCTATGGAGCTTTCGACCTACGTCTTTTACGTCTTTGCCGCAATTACCGTCGCTCCGCCTCCCTAGTCGTCTTGACCAGTCGTCTGGTTTATGCGGTATTCGCCCTGCTGTTCACCTTTTTCGGTGTCGCGGGGCTTTATATTTTTCTGGATGCGGAGTTCCTGGCCGCCGCGCAGGTGCTGATTTATGTCGGCGGAATCCTCATCCTGCTTCTCTTCGGCGTGATGCTGACCAATCGGATCTATGACCTCAGGCTCCTGGCCGAGCGCGTTCAGTTCGTTCCGAGCGTTATCGTTGTGGGTGCCGGATTCGCCCTGCTGGTTGCTGTTATCTATGACACACCGTGGCGGGTGACCGAAGCCAAGTCGTCCTCTGACACGACGACCGAGATCGGAAGGCTTCTGATGACGGACTACCTTTTGCCCTTCGAGGTGGTTTCTGTCCTGCTTCTGGCTGCACTGATCGGCGCCGCTGTGCTGGCAAGCAAGGACGAAGAAGGCGAGGAACTATGATCGGACTGGAGCATTTCCTGGTCATAGGTGCGATCCTCTTCTGTCTGGGCATTCTTGCCGTCGTGACCCGGCGAAATGCCATCGCTGTACTGATGGGAGTAGAGTTGATTCTGAACGCCGCGAACGTGAATCTGGTCGCATTCTCCCGGTTTTCAGATGCGGGGATCGACGGCCAGATCTTCGCCATATTCGTGATTATCCTGGCAGCGGCCGAGGCCGCAGTGGCTCTGGCTATCGTGTTGAACATCTACAGAAACTACGAGATGGTGAGCGTAGACCGGCTGGATTCGCTGAGCGGTTAAAGGAGAGCGATGCTTCCATACGCCTTGCTTATTCCGGCGGTTCCTCTTGCCGCCTTCGTTATCCAGGTCTTCTTTGGGCGCAGGCTTCCGCGTGGCGGCGACTGGGTATCTCTTTCCGCGATCGTTCTCGCTTTTTTCTTTTCTCTGCCGTTCTTCACTCAGGCTCTTTCAGCCGCCCATCCCGATTTCAGGATTTCGTTTGGACGCTGGACCTGGCTGGATCTGGGTACGACCCAGATCGCGGTCGGGTTGCTCGTTGACAACATCACGGTCATCATGCTGATGGTGGTGACGCTGGTGAGCGGACTCGTGCATTTCTACTCGGTCGGGTATATGCACGGGGATCCGCGCTACTCTCGGTTCTTCGGATTTCTCTCCCTCTTTTCCTTTTCGATGCTGGGACTTATCCTCTGTGACAACTTTCTCCTGCTTTACGTGTTCTGGGAGCTGGTCGGTCTGAGTTCCTATCTGCTTATCGGTTTCTGGTATGAAAAGCCGTCTGCCGCGGCCGCTTGCAAGAAAGCCTTTCTGGTCAACAGGGTCGGCGACCTGGGCTTTTTCGTCGGGATTCTGATCCTGTTCTGGAAGTTGGGCGTTCTCGATTTCGACGGCGTTTTTTCAGGCATCGCCCAGGGGAAACTCGGGGGATCGCTT
The DNA here is from genome assembly GCA_965248435.1 of Candidatus Latescibacterota bacterium. Lineage (GTDB taxonomy): Bacteria > Latescibacterota > UBA2968 > UBA2968 > CBDFJH01. The sequence continues at coordinate 614,752 of OZ252100.1, read as the reverse complement.
CTGACCGCTGCCGGGCTCTGCCTGTTCTGTGGGGCGGTCGGGAAATCGGCCCAGTTTCCGCTGCACGTCTGGCTGCCGGACGCGATGGAGGGCCCGACGCCGGTGAGCGCCTTGATCCACGCGGCGACGATGGTGGCGGCGGGAGTCTACATGGTGACGCGGATGTTTCCGATTTTGACGCCGGATGCGCTCGTGGTGATCGCCTACATCGGCGCGATTACAGCGATGCTGGGCGCGACGATTGCAGTCGCACAGTATGACATCAAGCGCGTGCTGGCCTACTCGACGGTGAGCCAGCTTGGATACATGATCATGGGGTTGGGCGTGGGGGCCTACGCGGCCGGATTCTTCCATTTGATGACGCACGCCGCATTCAAGGCTTGCCTATTCCTCGGTTCGGGGAGCGTGATCCACGCGATGCATCATGTCTTCCGCCACACCGGGTCTAAGGAAGATCCACAGGACATGCGGAACATGGGGGGCCTGAAGGACAAGATGCCGATTACATTCTGGACCTTTGCGATTGCGACGGTCGCCCTGGCAGGCGTCCCGTTCACGTCCGGGTTTCTGAGTAAAGACGCGATTCTGGCGGGGGCCCTTGGGTTCGGTTTTTTCGACCACCCCAGACACATTCTGATCCCGCTTTCCGGGTTCGCTGCAGCGGGTCTGACAGCCTTCTACATGTTCCGACTGATCTTTATGACCTTCTATGGGTCGCCCAAGGATCGAAAGGTGGTTGAGTTCGCCCACGAGTCTCCGCGGGTGATGACCGTTCCCCTGATCGTGCTTGCGACCCTGAGCCTCTGGTTCTGGTATAGCCCCAATCCAATTGGCGAGGGTTGGTTCCACACGCTCATTCAGGAACCTCAGAGTATCGCGATGATGGGGGAATCCGATTCGGTTGAGCAAATCCAGACGGTTGCTGGAACGGCTCACGGGGAGACGCACACCGATTCAGCACATCGGGCCCATTACCCCGCGATGGCTCTGTCAATCCTGATCGCAGGAGGGGGAATCTACCTGGCCTACCGACGATACTACGGCCGACAGGCCGAAATGATGGCCTGGGAGGAGGCCGAAATCGGCCGCAACAGGCTGTTCCGAGCGCTTCACAACAAGTGGTATTTCGATGAGATCTACGACGCGACGGTCATCAGAGCGACGCTGGCCCTCCGGGTGGCGCTCGATTGGTTCGACACCTGGGTGGTCGACGGACTCGTGAACGGTGTGGCCTACATCACGAGAGCGGTCTCGGTCTTGGAGGGGCTGTTCGACAGCCTGGTGGTGGACGGGGCCGTGAATCTGGTTGGCGATATCATTACCTGGGCAGGGGCTAGACTGCGGCGGATTCAGACGGGTCGGCTTCAGACTTACGTGTTGCTCGTGTTGGCCGGGATCCTGGTGATTATGGCCATTCGGATCATCTGACGAACCGTTTCAGATCGTGGATTCGGCTAAATCCTGAAGGAGGACGTTGCGGATGGACCAGTGGATTTTAACGCTCTTGACGTTTGTGCCTCTGCTTGGCGCAACTGTCATTCTTCTTATGCCGGGTCAGAAGGCGAACCTGATCCGCTGGATCTCTGTGGTCACAACGGCGGTTTGTGTGCTACTGGCGATCTGGCTGTTTATGTCGTTCGATCGAGCTGAGTCAGGCATGCAGTACAGGGTGCAGATCCCGTGGATCCCTTCATTCAACATCGACTATCACGTGGGGATCGACGGGTTGAGCGTGACCATGGTCCTGCTGACGGCGCTGCTGTCCTTTCTGTGCATGTCGGCCTCGTGGGGCGTTGAAAGGGGAGTGAAGGGCTACTTTGCCCTCTTCCTGCTCTTGGAAACCGGAATGCAGGGTGTGTTTGTCTCCCTTGATTTCTTCCTCTTTTACGTCTTCTGGGAGATCATGCTGCTTCCCATGTACTTCCTGATCGGGATATGGGGCGGACCCCGGAAGGAATACGCGGCGATCAAATTCTTCCTCTACACGCTGTTCGGGAGTGTCCTCCTCCTTCTGGCGATGCTGGCCTTCTACTTCAACGTGACCGATCCGACCACGGGCGAGCACACCTTCAACATGCTCGTGATGATGGAGCAGGCGAATCATTCTGAGTGGCTCCGCGCCGGGATCGTCTTCGGGCAGTCCGCGCCAGTGATGGTCTGGATGGCGATGTTCATCGCGTTCGCGATCAAGATTCCCATGTTCCCGTTTCACACCTGGCTACCCGATGCACACGTGGAGGCTCCTACGCCCGTCAGCGTCATCCTGGCCGGCGTGCTGCTGAAGATGGGGACCTACGGGATACTCAGGTTCAACTACCCGATGCTTCCGGAGACGACGACAGAACAGTGGGTGAGCACGATGATCGCCGTGTTCGGTGTGATCAACATCGTCTACGGGGCGCTGGTCGCCATGGCACAGACCGATCTGAAGAGACTGGTGGCCTATTCCAGCATCAGCCACATGGGGTTTGTGATGCTGGGCATGTCGTCGTTCACACCTCACGGGATCAATGGCGCGGTGTTCCAGATGTTTAACCACGGGACGATCACTGCGATGCTCTTCCTGCTTGTGGGTGTGATTTATGACCGTGCACACCACCGCTACATCGTATTTCCAAGGGATTATGAAGACCCGGAGCTCCAGGGTAAGCTGGGCTTCGGTGGCCTCTGGTCGCAAATGCCGGTCTATGGAAGCATCACGATGCTCGCCTATTTTGCGGCGCTCGGCCTACCGGGGCTGTCCGGATTCATCAGCGAAGCCCTTTGCTTCCTGGGGGCGTTTCCGGTCCACAGGACGCTCACGATTCTCGGAACTCTGGGCGTGCTGCTTGGGGCCGCCTACATGCTCTGGGCCTTTCAACGACTGTTTATGGGGCCGCTTAACGAACGATGTCGTGACCTGCCCGAAATCAACAGCCGTGAGATCTTCACGCTGGCCCCGCTGGGCGCGATCGTGGTGCTACTCGGGTTCTATCCGATGCCGGTGCTGAACCTGATTGGGGCCTCGCTGGGTGAACTCGTCCGGGTTCTGGGCGCCCCGGCCGCACTCGCGGGATTCTAGGGTCTTGGGAGGGTCGGTGTTGCTGGACAAAACGATAGAAAACGCCGTTGCCGTCAACCTGAGCAGCTTGGGATATATCTGGCCCGAGGTGGTTCTGACGGCCTCGATCATGATCATCATTGTGGTTGACCTGATCGTTGGCGGGGGAAAGAAGGGGCTGATGACGGCGATGACGCTCGCATCGCTCGTCGTTTGCCTGATTGCCGTCGCCGACCTTTACGATGAGGCGCCGCGGTCCTTGTTCCTGGGCATGGCCGCGCTGGACGGATTTGCCCTCTTTTTCAAGATTCTGTTCGTTGTGACGACGATACTCGTCGTCCTGTTCGGCCTGCAGTCGCCCGACATCGAGGAGGCCCGCATCGGGGAGTTTTATGCGATCTTCCTTTCGGTCGTCCTGGGCGGCTTCTTCATGGCGTCGGCGACGAACCTGTTGATGATGTACCTTGCATTGGAGCTTGTCAGCCTGTCGTCCTTTATCCTTGTCGGCTACCAAAAGCGGGTGCAGCGCTCGAACGAAGCAGCCCTCAAGTACGTCATCTATGGGGGAGTCTCCTCCGGGATTATGCTGTTCGGGTTTTCTCTGATCTATGGCCTGACGGGTACATTGGATATTTATGAGATTGCTGCGTCGCTCGGTGCGTCTGCCCCGCACAGCCTTGCCCTCTTTCTCGGCGCGGCGCTGGCGATGGCGGGATTCGGCTACAAGGTGGCGTCCGTGCCGTTTCACTTCTGGTGTCCGGATGTCTATGAAGGGGCGCCCACCCCGGTCACTGCGTTCCTTTCCGTTGCGCCGAAAGCCGCAGGCTTTGCGCTGCTGGCCAGGTTCTTCTACCTGGGGCTATCCGAGTATGATGGAACATCCGGAAGTGCGATCGGTATAGATTGGCCCCAACTGCTGGCCGTCATCTCTGCCTGTACGATGACGCTGGGCAACCTGACGGCGATCTGGCAACGCAACCTCAAGCGGCTTCTGGCCTATTCGAGCATCGCGCACGCGGGCTACATGATGATGGGGATCGTGATGCTGTCCGCATCCGGGCTCCAGGCCGTGATGTTCTATACGGCCGCCTATCTCTTCATGAATCTCGGGGCCTTTCTGGTCGTGCTGGTACTGGCCGTGAAGATCGAGAGCGAAGATATCGAGGACTACAACGGGTTGGGATGGCGTTCTCCCTGGATCGCGCTTGCCATGACGGCTTTTCTCTTCTCGTTGACGGGCTTGCCCCCGACAGCAGGGTTCATCGGGAAGGTCTATCTCTTTGCGTCCGTGATCGATGGAGGACTCTACTGGCTGGCCGTCGTTGGCGTTCTGAACAGCGCGGTTTCGCTGTATTACTATGCCAGGATCATCCGGGCGATGTACCTGGAGCGGCCTGTTGTGGAGGACCCTGTTGTGATTCCTCGCTTCGCTACCGTGACCTTGGCCTTTCTGTTCGCGGGCACGATCCTGCTGGGTGTCTATTGGGCCCCGCTCGCAGACCTGACCGCCCGTTCAACAACCCTGTTTCAAGCGAACGCCGGGGCCGTTCAGGCCCAGATCGAATAACTGAATGCCTTTTAAAAAAGAAGGCCCCGCGGACATCAGTCCACGGGGCCTTCTCTCTTTTAGCATTCGCTAAAAGCCACCTATCCCCAGGCCTTCCCGCTCGGATCCCGTCGAGGCTTCTTCCTTCGTGCAAGGTCCTCCTTGTCCACGAGGAATCCCACCAGACGCTTCTGCGCCAACCTTTTCAGATAGGCCAACAGCGAGATCTCGGCCTCTTTCTCGTTAAGTTTGTGGCTTTCGCTCAGACGGCGTATCATCGCTTCCACGGTCGTGCGGCCGTCACACATTTCCCAAACCTGCGTTCCGATCTGGTCCAGCACGAGGGTTTTTTGCTTCGGAATCCAGAAGACCTTGCTCAGGACCCGAACCTTCCAGTTGTCTCCCCGCGTCATCGTGATGGTTACCTCGTCGTCGTCTGTCTTTTCCCATTCCAGAAGATCGTTTCGCGTGGGCTTGGATTCGAACATCGCCTCACGGCTGATCTTGGGTTGTCGTTTGAGCATTGTGTGCCTGATTCAGTATCCGAGTTTTCTGAGATATTCCCGCATACCTTTGCTTCGCCTCGCATCGCTGCAGGGATCGTCAAGGAGAGGCTCACCGGGACAGCAGGTGATCCACCTCTTGAATCCAATCTCTTCCAGCGTCGACAAAACGACTGGAAAATCTACGTTCTGTGCCTCACCCACGTCGGCCCAGGTCACGATGTAGGTGCCATCTTCCTCGCGCGAACTGGACGCGAAGTCCTGCAGGTGAACGTAATTCAGCGCGTTGCGATAATCACGGATGGCATTGGAGGGATCGTAGCCCCAGAGCTCTGCGTGGGAGACATCGATACAAAGCCTGGTCTTCTCCACCTGCTGCATAAAAAATGCCAGGTCGGCCCTTGAATCCACCAGCGTATTGGTGTGGATGTGATAACAGACCTCAAGCGCATACTGAGACGCGTAGTCCGCCCATACTTCGGCACCCTCAGCGACCCGCCTGAGGTCCTCCTCCGTTACTCTCACGCCTTTTGACCTCGAGCCGCCTATGGTCATGAAGCAGTCGACTTCCATCTCTGCAGCGTAATCAATGCGGCGCTTGTTGCGCTCCACGTGTTCGGCCTCACGCCTTTCGGGAGGCCCGTCTGAGCTTAGTACGACAAGCGGCAAGCCGATGTTCTGACAGATCCGGCGGAGGTGAGTGGAGGTGCCGAGGTGATCCAGCGGCAGGCGGCCTTCCCAGCCATCCCACCCGGCCTTTTTCACCTCCGCGAGGGCCGCTTCCAGGTCCGGCTCTCTCCACCTGATCGTGCTGTAAGCAAATTTGAAAGGCATGTTATCCTGATCGAATGGACCGGCCATCTTCCAGGTGGCAGAGGAGCGCGCTGCAGCTGTCACAGAGGTCCGTCACTGACTCCTGATCTTTCCAAAACGCGTGCAGGACAAAGATCTTGTTCGATGTCTCGCAGGACCAGGCCCGGCCATCGAGGTTGAATCGGGGCTGTACGTTCCAGACGGGCAGCGGTCGAAGCAGGCCTCGAATTCGGCTTTTGGGTCTACCCTTGACAGACAGTGCCGAATGCCCCCTGACCGAACCGTCTCCTATTTCAAAGTCGTAGTGACGAAGGTCTTTCTTGAAGAACTCTCGGTACCAATTCGAAAGCGCCTGTGTCCGAAGCAGGATTTCTGCGAGGCTGACCCGGTCCAGCTGAAGCAGATTCCGACCTTTCCGGAAACTAAGTTTGATATGACCCGACTTGAGGTCGTAGCCCTCCAGATCGTATCCTGAAGGGGAAGTGAACTCAAGATCGTAGAGTGCCCAAAGTTTGGGGGCCTCAGGAGCAGTATCGAGGAGCGAATTAAAGAGCTTCTGCAGGAGTTCGCTGAGATCTTCTTCTGGATGCCCCATTGCTCGAAGGAAGAACACCCGGTCGCTTTTTTGGCTGTAGCAGGCCAGGGTGGTGACCCGGAATTCAGATTCCCAGCTGAATGCCTCGACTGAGCGCATGTCTGGGAGATTGAGGCCGAGGGATTCAGGATGTCGTTCCACATTCAGGGACTTTCCCGCCTTTTGAGCCTTCTTGGCCAGGCCCTCGATGTAGCGGTCCACGAGCCGTCCCAACTCATCATCGCCCCTCGCCTCCCTCCACTCGAACTCCAGCCTTGCCATCTTTCGATCATCCAGACGGACGCTGCCAGATTTTCTGTCGCCCGTAATACTGCCTGGATTCCACGCCCGAGGGATGTGCAGGAATGCCCCTTCCCAGCCAAAGTTCGTCCATTCGGAATAGCTCAGCCGTTTCAAATCCTTCTCCAATGGGCTCGATCGAGCTCCTTTGATTCGGGAATGTCTAAATATACTGGCGCGCAACCCCCTGTCAAGCCGTTTGTCGCTGAAATAACCTTTTGTCATACAAGTAGTTGCAACAAAAGTAGTGTAGGAAAACGGTTCTAGGGGTTGGGTGCCGCGAGGGGAGGGAGTCTAAGGATCTCGTTATTTTTCAACCGGTTTTGAAAATTGCAGCTTGACGATTGCACTTATGTGCACTATATTCAAACGTGCACCTAGTGGGGGCGCCCACCACGCGGATCAGTTCCATCTCCGGGGGTTCTGCAATGCGCGGAAAATTGACGGACAGACAGAGCGAAATCTTCGAATTTGTGGCGGAGTCGATTCGGGATAAGGGATTCCCGCCTACGATTCGGGAAATCATGGAAGCGTTTCGGATCGCCTCCACAAATGGGGTTAGAACCACACTTGCCGCCCTCGAAAAGAAGGGGTATATCCGGCGGAGGCCGATGCTCTCCCGCGGCATCGAACTGACCGACTACGTGGAACGAGAGGTTTCCCAGACGACAGAGGTCCGGGAGGTTCCAGTGATTGGCCGAGTGGCCGCGGGCGAACCGATTTTAGCCCAGGAGAATCTGGAGGGGACGCTCGTTGTCGACAGCTCTTTTCTTCCTTCCGAAACAGTCTTTGCGCTTCACGTGAGGGGGGAGAGCATGCGGAACGCGGGGATCTTGGATGGAGATTATGTGCTCGCCAGGCAGCAGGAGAACGCGGAGTCGGGCGACATCGTCGTGGCGGTGATCGGCGAGGAGGCCACGGTCAAGCGTTACTATCGGGAGGGGCGCCGCGTGCGCCTTGTCCCCGAGAACGAGGCGTTCGAACCGATCGTGGTCGATGTACATCGCGAGGCCTTTCGGATAGCGGGGAAAATCGTCGGCCTGATGCGTCGCCTCTGAGTCCTCCAGCCTCTGGTCTGGAAACCTGTTTGGCCCTTCGTCTTGATTGACGGAGGGTTTTTTAGTGGCCTAAGGAAGTGTGCCGTGGTGCAAAAAAGAAGCTAGCCACGACGGCAGACTACAGACCGCTCAAAACACCAACGATCGCGTTATTCATCTCGCCGTCTGTGGTCCGAGGTTCGCCGTCCTCTTAAGCACGAACCGTTTCCCCGGAAGCTGCTCCACAAAGTCCGATAGCTCAAGGCCGAGGAGAATCCCGAGGGCCTTCTCGACCGTGAAGTCGGCTTCGGTCGATATGACGTCGATGTGGTGAGGCTCGTTCGCGGTGAGACAGTCAAGGACCTTGATCTCCTCGTTGGAAAGCCCCTGCTCGCAAACCGGAGACAGCGTCAAGGCCGGTCTTAGTCTGGTCAGGGGCAGCGACGAATTGAGTTCAGAGAGGATGTCCTCGATCTGTTCCACCAGAACCGCGCCCTGCTTGATGAGCTGATGCGTTCCAAAACTCCTTCCGGAATGGATCGGTCCGGGTACGGCAAAGACCTCCCTGTTCTGTTCGAGGGCGTGCCGGGCCGTAATGAGCGCGCCGCTCCGGTCTCCGGCTTCAACGACGAGGACACCCAGGCTGAGGCCGCTGAGGACCCGGTTGCGTCGTGGGAAATTGTGGGGCTCGGGGCGTGTGCCGAGGGGGAATTCGGAGACGACGACACCTCGTTCGCAGATCTCTTCGAACAGCTGCAGGTTCTGGGACGGGTAGGGATGGTCGAGTCCGCTTCCCAGGACGGCGGCCGTGTGGCCATCGACTGCCAGGGCGCCGCGATGGGCCTCTGCATCGATGCCCTTGGCCATGCCGCTGATAACTGTGACCCCGCGCGCTGCAAGCTGGCCGGCGAAGTGGCGTGCGTTGTCGCGACCGTATGTCGTAAAGGAGCGCGAACCGACAACTGCAACCGTGGGTTCGCATAGGAGAGAGACGTCCCCTTTCACAAAGAGGATCGGGGGAGGGGCGTGGATCTGATTCAGAAGTTGTGGGTATTCCGGATCAGAGAAGGTGAGGATTTGGATCGATTCACGCGAGGCAGTGTCGATCTGACGCTCAGCCCACGCCGGATCTTGGCGCTCCGCGATGGCGCTCGCGACGTCGTCGGGAATGCCAGAGTCCTGGCGCAGCCGGCTATAGGGGGTCTGAAGGACGTCCCCGGGCGTTTCGAACCGTTGAAGTAGTTCTGCAAAAGCGGTTGGGCCCAGGCCGGGTACGGAAAGCAGTGTCAACCAATCCTGGAGAACTTGAGCCATTCAGGTAAGGACCTCTGCGCTACGGGTATGCCTTACGAGTTCACCCAGTTGCGAGACGAGCGCGGGGATGCCCTCTCCCGTGACAGAAGAGATGGCAAACTCCGTTTCGAGTTCCTTGAGCATGCGAGCCCGTCCCTCGGGCGGCAGGAGATCAATCTTGGACGCTGCGACGAGCATCGGTTTTTTCAGGAGCTTTTCGCTGAAGTGGTTCAATTCCTCTCGGAGGACCCGAAGGTCGTGCTGAGGAGCAGGACTCGATGCGTCGATGAGCACGAGTAGGACCCTCGTGCGCTCGATGTGCCGAAGAAACTGATGACCCAGCCCCCGACCTTTATGGGCGCCTTCAATCAACCCAGGGATGTCGGCGGCAACGAACGTATCGAAGTCGCCCGATCGGACGATTCCCAGGCATGGTTGAAGCGTTGTAAATGGATAGTCGGCCACCTTGGGGTGGGCTGCAGAGATGCGAGACAGGAGGGTAGATTTTCCGACGTTTGGGTGGCCCACGAGACCGGCATCTGCGATCAGCTTGAGTTCCAGTTCAAGGTGTTTCGCATTGCCCGGCTCTCCTGGCTGTGTTCGCTCGGGAGCCCGGTTGGTCGGGGTCGCAAATCGCGTGTTCCCGCGGCCGCCTCGTCCGCCTTTGACGAGGACCACGCATTCTCCGGCCACCGTCAGATCTGCAAGGACCTCCCGGGTCTCGAAATCTCTGACGAGTGTGCCTGGGGGTACTCGGATCTCAGCATCCTGTCCCCGCTTTCCGGTACGCTTCTTGCCCAATCCGGGGCCGCCGCGATCAGCTTTCAACTGGGGCCGGTATCGGTAATCCAGGAGGGTGTTCAGGGAGGGGTCCACCAGGAACTTGACATCACCGCCATCACCGCCATCTCCCCCGTCAGGTCCTCCGCGCGGCACGTATTTCTCTCTTCGAAAGCTTCGGCACCCATCTCCTCCGTTCCCGGATTGAACGAAAATCTTGACCTGGTCGACGAACATCAGCGATCGGTTTTCGTTTAAGCGTTCCTTCCAGTCAGACTGGAAACTTGGTTCGTAGCTTCTCGGCAACTTGCGGGGGAACGAACGGTTTGAGGTCTCCACCGAATTCCGCGATCTCACGCACGATGGTAGAGTTGAGGTAGGTATATTCTACGCTGGGCATCAGATAGAGGCTCTCGAAAATCGGGTCCAGCTGGCGGTTTGCGACCGCCATAGACAGTTCAAGTTCGTACTCCATCGTGCTTCTCAGGCTTCTAATGATCGTGTATACGCCCAACCTCTTGGCACAGTGTACCAGAAGTCCGCTGAACTGGGTGACCTCAATCTGAGGATAGTCGCTTGTCACTTCCTGGATCATTTCCACACGCTCGTCCGCCGAGAAGAGGGGTCGTTTTTGAGGGTTATGGCCGACCGCGACAACGAGGTTGTCGAAGATCTTTGTCGCCCTCTTGATGAGGTCCAGGTGGCCATAGGTGACGGGATCGAAGGTTCCCGGATAGAGCGCTTTACTCACGATGAATCCCTTTCTAATCCTCTGTAGGCCAAGCCCGCAGCGATGCTGAAGCTGCTCTCGTGGCGGAGAAATTGACGGTTCGACGCTTTGAGGCCTTCAACCTCGCAAGCTGAAAGTGGGTTAAGGGCCCTCATCTTTGGCGTCTCGTTTTCGAACAGTCTTACGAGCGGCAGCGTCTGCTCTTGTTCTCCACAGAAGAAGACTTCCTCATAGATCGGGCGGCGAAGATCCGGAGACAGGTCGCCGTAGATCCACTGCCTGGTGATCTCGAATCGCCCTTGTTGCTCCAGGACGCGTGGGCCCCGACCGTTTTTCTCAAACGGCTCATCAGGAAGGCGGCAGTCTACGGATACCGTTTCGGCCGCCGTGAGCGTCGTATTCTTCGCCGCTATAAAAGAAAGCCACGGATTTCCAATCAGGATGGCTGCCCTGGGGTCGCCTGTCCAAACGCCTGCCATCTGACAGGCATAAAACAGGGCGATCGGCTCCACTTGAAAGAGGCTCACCGAGATCCCCGCGGATGCATAAATGTCTGTACAAAGGTCCACGACTTCCCTTCTGAGCGCGACCCAGAACGCGACCCGACCTGCGGGGTAGAAGTCTACAATGTAGTCGACTCGGGGGGAAATCAAGGCCTGCGAGGCCTCCCAGTCGATCTGGTCCCTCTGGTCCTCTGCGGAAGCGACTTCAAGAGGGACCTTCTGAATGTGGTAGAGTCCGCCATTCAGGCAGGTGACCACTACTCCAAGATCTTCATCGATCGAAGAGACGGTCTCTTCAATGCCCTTCACAAGCCCATTCCTGGCATTCGGATCCCGGAGTACTTCGGACCGAAACTCCAGCGGCAGGCTTGCTTCAAGTAGGGCGCGCAGGTGGAGACCGTCCGGACCGGCTTCCAGACAGACAAGACGGAGGATACGCCCTGAGACGTGGATACCCGTAACTCTGCTCACGGTTCCGAAACCACGACGAGATGTCTGAGTTCTTCTATGGTCTTCTTTCCGATGCCTCTCACCCCTTCCAGGTCTTCCACGCGCTGAAAGGGCCCAAAACTTTCGCGGTGGTCGATGATTCTGGCCGCCGTTCGCGGCCCGATCCTTGGGAGGAGATCCAGTTCCTCCGCCGTTGCCGTGTTCAGGTCGATAGGCTCGGGTGTGGTGGGTTCGGAACCGGCTTCGGACAGTTCTGTCGGGACAGGGACCGCCGCTTTCCGGACCTCAAAGTCGGGCAATCCGCCGTCCAGGTAGTGATCCAGAAGCCGCACGACGCCACCCACAAGGAGCGTTCCAGTTAGGAGGAGAATCACGATCTGTTCGTTTCGATTGAATGAGAACATAAAGATTCCCTGGGGGTTGATCAATTAAAACGGATCTCGCCCCAAAGGCGAAACTCCCAGACCTTGTTCGTCAAATCGCGAAGCTGGTCTCTACGGCTTTCGTGACGGAACCGGCTCCCCCCGTGAAGCTGCTGCTGAATTGGTATTGTGCCTGGAGACTCGCTGACCAGGTGCTGTCATCGCGCCGGATCACCGGTTCCGCCGGCTCGTCAAGGGCTGTCGTCCTAGGGATCTCCTTCTGTTGACTCGAGGATTGGGTGTAGTTCAGGTCGAGGTTGATGTTGCTCCTGAGGGTCTTCAAGAATTGGGGCTTAAAGCTGTAGCTCAGATTGCCCTGCATACCGGACCCGGTTGTAACGGTCGTCCCGATCAGCCGATCCTGGAGTCCGGGTGGAGTCTCGGTGCCGCCTCCCACGTTGCGCTGGTATCGGAGCGCCGTCTGCTCACTTCGATTTCCCCTGATATTCATGGACATCTGATTCTTCCATCTGGCCTGCCATGCGTAGAGGGGATTGTAGGCGGTGTTTCGGCTGTCGTTTGTAATGGAGAGTGTGTCCAGCCCTCCCTCTCCGCTCTGGGTGTGAACCTTCCTTAAGTTGAAATTGACGCTTGAACTGGCCAATACGGCGCGCAGTAGGGGGAGCTTCTCTATCCCTCTCCAGGTCACGGAGACCTGGGGCAGGGTGATCGTCTCCTGTACGGTATTCGCGTTGCCGAAGTTTCTACTGCGACTGTAGTTGCCGGTTGTCTGGACGTTAAGACCCCGCGGAAGCCTGACCCCGCTCGTGAAACTCGCCTTGTCCGAAAGGACCCGTGTGTCTACACGGGTCACGCCGCCCGAGCCGAATCGATCGACGATCGCGGTGTCCGTGAATCCGAACTGAAACATCAGCGGGGGCCTTTTCTTGAGACCGAAGAGGTTAAAAGAATTCGTTTGAGAGCCCCTGATCGACAACGGCTGGAGTGAAGACCCCATTCTGCCGACGAGTTGGCGGATGGAGAAACCCTCGGCCTTCTTTTTGCCTTTGAGCTTCTGAATCAGGACGGGGAGGTTAAAACTCGCCTGCGCGTTCGTGCTCTTGCTGCTGTTGACCTTCAAGCCCCTGCGCTCGTTTCCGTAGGTGGAAGCCTGACCGCCCGTCTCGAAACTCTCACGATAATTAGCACTGAACTGCGTGGTAAGGTTGATCCAGGTGAAGACCCGCGAAGTGTATTTGAGCGTGAGGTTCTGGCTGCGATTCGTTTCCCGTCCGAACTGGAGGCTGGAAAAGGCGAACCCGTTTCGAAGGTCCCGACTCAGGTCGAGTTTATAGTCCGCGCTCAACGTCCTCAATGGCTTGAACTGAACGGTATAGTTCTCGTTCATGCTGAACGCCTCACGACCAGTTTCGGTAAGATCGGACGTATCCCCCGCGGCAGCCGAAAAGGAACGCTGATCATTCAGGTTTCGTGTGAACCGTGTCGTGTATCGGATGTTTGACGGGATGTAGAAGAGCTCCGTCCGCTTGACTCTTTTGAAGAGGGGAAACCATTTGAAGAGGCGCACGGATCTCTGTAGGGGTTTGCCCAGATCATAAGAGAACGTTCCGGTCAGGTTCTCGGTCTCGCTGATTCTTCTGCGCGTGATCGCGCCGCTCTCGGAATTGTTCTTTCCGAGGTTCATGGATGCACTTATCCTGTCGAAGAAAAGCCGTGCGAAAAGGCCTGAATCCCTCGGTGCGGCGCGCTTTCTTAGGGATATGTTGAACAGGGACTGAGACTGAACGTTGCTTTCGTCCTTCCGCTGCTCTGAGGTGAGGACGATATCGGACCCGGGTCTGATTCGTGGTATCGATGTAGATCGATTGTAGTTGAACCTCACCGGGATCGAGGTGTTCCAGGAAGTCGGCAGGAATTTATTGAGATTCAGCTGACCGCCCAAACGGAGCCTCTCGGTCGTGTTGCCGGAAGCGCGACCCTGTAGGTCCTGGAAGTCACCGCTGCGCCGCTCGAGCTCGAGGGACAATCTACCCAGGTCGGCCAGCTTTGCCTGGACATTGAGGATTCCAGAAATCGCCCGTTTCTTGCGGATATCGTCTACTCTGAGTTCGTCCAACCAGATTTCATTTTCTCCTGTCAGGATGAACTCTCCTCTATTCTGAACCCCGATCGTGAAAGATTTGATGCTCGAAAGGGCCGGGTTCCCCCGCACGAAATAGGTTTTACCGTTCCGATCCAGGGTCTCGATGCTGTTCCCTGCTGCATCGAATCGAGCAGCGAACTCTCCTGATGAGAGGGATAGAGTGACCGTGTCGGCAGCGGCACCCGATGCCTTCAGGTCTGAGAGCTGACCTTTCAGCTGCGACATCAGCTCCAGGTCGATCTCCACTCGGTTCACCTCCGGCGCCCAGCCCCTGTAGATGGGTAGCCGGTACTCGTAGATGTTCAGTGTGTCGTCGGTGATGGGTGCGAACCGGATGAACAGTTCTACAGGACTGGCACCTACAGACGCGCTGTCTTCGACGGCCGGGAAGTTCGTCTCGTAGGTCGGACTGCTGGGGTTGCCCCCGTGCACATCCATGGCCATCGAGCCATATTGGGTGTAGTTCTGGCCCTGGAACAGCGCCCGTGAGGCGGAGACCCGATCACCCGGAAAGAGGTCTTCAAATTCAAGGGCGAGGGACCGTTCGAGCAGCTGCAGGCCGGTCTGTGCGTCTTTCTCCAGCTTGATGTCCGGCGGGGACTCGTATACGGCGTTGTCGGTTCCGATGCTGGTTACGCCAAAGTCTCCGGACCGGGACGGCGTCGGGTTCTCCAGCCAGTTGCTGCCCACGACGTCAAATGCGAAGACCTGCATGAATGTGCTCTCGTCGTGTTCCAGCCAGAGACGGGCAAAGTCGATGGCATCCGCAAACGACGTGTCTGCTGCCCCCTCTAATGTCCGGGGCGCGCCTTTGCCCCTGAGTGGGATTCGCAGGAGCCTCCAGGAGAGATTCGTTGAATCGGATCGGGTGCCCTCAACTCGGAGGATCGGGCCGTCAAACAGGCCCGTGGAGGGGTTTAAACCCCGGTCGGTCGCCAGGTCGACGCTGTAGCGCAGATATCTGTTGGTGACGTCCAGAATCCCGTTTCGATTCAGGTCTTCCGTGTCTGGGAGGGCGTCCCGTTCCCGGTTGTTTCCCTCGGTTCCGTTGACGCTGGGGGGATACCTGAGCGTAATGTTGTCGGTTTGGCTGAAGTCAACATCAGAAAAGTTGTCCCCCGATGGATCGGAAGGCACAGGAATATTTTCTCCATAGATCCGTTTGAAGACCGAGTCTTCCTGGGCATCCGTGAGGCCGTCGAGTCCGATATCCTCTTCGGGCGTGGCCAGTTGGTCGCCGATTCCCAGACCGGGCAGCTCTGTATCTTCCGTGCGAAAGCCTGATGGGGGTGCGTTCAGTGGGATGTGGTCGAGCGGGAGGCTGACCCGCTCCGAAATTTCTCCCAGATCGATGTGCATCCGTCCGGCATTCCCCCTGACCCAGAGCTCGATGAATTTGGAGCGGGAGAGGTCGAAGCCGCCGAGATGTCGCTCGATTCCGCCCCAGGACTCCACCGGGGTTCCCTCGTCCTGATTTCGGGTCGTCACCGGAAAGCCGTTCGTTAGCTGGGGTTCGAACCGAAGCACCAGGATGTCCACGATGGCCTGATCGATGGGGATGTCTTCTCGATTCGGCTGGATCTGGAATATCGAGATCCGGTCGTTCCGGACGGGGTTGTACCAAGTCAACCTGGCCTGTGGTGTCGTCAACTTGCTTGAGTTTCGGGTTGGAGTGCTGGCGCGAGACCACCCGAGCTTGGAGATGCCGAAGCCCAGCCTGTTCTGCGCCCCTTCGAAGTCGTCGATGTAGGCCACGCCCTTCGTGTTCGGGTTGGGCAGGCTCTGTGCAACTTCGACGTCGATGTCGAGGCTGGAGGGCGCATCCGTCGTGATGAAGGGGAGTCTATTCACGAGATCGGTCATCATCCGGGGCCGGAAGCGCAGTCTTGCATTCGTGTCCCAAATCAACGTCCGCGCCGGCTCTTCACCCACACGCACGCGCTGTTGCGCGCTTCCCTGGTTGCTGTAGAGCAGCGTCATGCCCAGCAGCGACTGGTTGCCTCCAAGCGGATGCTCGGCCCGGATGCCGAGGAGGCTCTTCGATCCGCCAATACCCAGGAGGTTTCTGGATGCGTAGTTGATCCTCAGATTTGCTGAGGGGTCTGACACGAGGTCTGCGGCATTTCCCTGGAATTGGATCCTTCCAAAAGAATACTCGATCCTGTAATCCTTGCCCCGGACCAGTCGTTGATTGTTCAGAATCACCTCTTCGCTGCCCTCTATGATTCCGAAACCCAGGTTGTACTGCGTCGCCTGACTCCTGGACCGAATGCGCAGGATGAATTTGCTCTTCTCGCTCCGCGTCGTGCTGTTCGTGGTCGTGTAGATATCAGGCACCCGGGTGTCATTGTCCAGATCGTCGGCCCCCACACCCCTGTCTCCGAACGGTTCCAGATCGGCAAACACGAGGTGGCCGAGCGCCAGGTTGAGCCCAGGGAGGTTATTGCCCCCATCGATATCGATCAGGTTATCGGGGGGGGAGGAGGCCGATGACCCATTGGTGTGCGTGTCCAGTCCGAAGATCTGCAGGTAGGGCACGCCGCCCTGGTTGTCCAGGGGTTGCTGACCGGAAACCTCCCGAAAGATGCGGAGCTCAAATCCTTCGGGCTCGATCTGTCTTCCGGCGAGCCCGTAGACGTTTCGCCACGAGAGGTCCCACGTGGGATAATCAGGCCTTTGTTGCCTCGCCTTGATGAGCTTGAGTTCGACCCTTGCGTTGGGGTTCCCGGGATCGGGGATGAAACCGAGGTCGCCAAAGTCACGTCCATCCAGGGTGCGATAGGCAACGCCGAGTGCGAATCCGCGGTTCACCCGCCCCGATCGCATGATGAGATAGCCCCGCGCATCTGCGAAAAACCGATCACGATCCAGCTCGTGAAACGATCCCTCTTCGACTCGCCCGCTTGTCGAAAAGTCGAGGTCGGTGATCGGGCTGCCGTCATCGGTCCACAGGGCATAGGCAATGCCCGGGTTGGCTCGCTGTTCAATGTCGTTGAGATCGTTGAAGTCGTTGATAAAGACGCGTATCGAACTGATGTCCACGAGATCGCGTTCGGGGGGATTGTTCGGAAACGGATTTCGATGTACGCTGTCCAGAAAGAAATAGGTATCTTCCAGGAATTGGTAATCGCGAACCTCCGTTGCGAACTCTTCTGACTGCCCTTGAAAGGTCTTCCGATTGCTCGACCCCTTGTCCTGTGTGGTGACAACGGTCAGGTTCAACCCCCCCAGGCGGCCCCTGGCCTTGATCCCGAACAGGCCGCCGCGACCCTGAGAGAACCCGACGAGCCGCGTGCCAGGCAGGGACAATGATGTGCTCCCAGCTTCGATTTCCTGGATGATCCCGTCTTCATCACCGTCGTATCTGATTCTCAGAGATTCCGTAATGTCTTGTTGGCTGCGGCTATTCTGCTCTAGCCCGATGGTGATCCGCTCTCCGATCGTACCCTGGACACTCAGCTGAGACTCCTGTTGAAAGTTGATGCTCGGGAACTTGGAATTTCGCCCGCGTGCGGTCTGTGCCTGACCCACGGTGTAGTTGCTGAGGCCGGAGAGGTCGATCCGACGGGAGCCTGTTATTCGTATATCTGTATCACCTTCTCCGGTGATCATGCTCAGACCTTTTGGCACTTTTACCGGGATTTTGATGTCGAGGAGCCCCCCTGCTTCGCCAGGCACCCTCCTTACCTCCTTGCCCAGACCTTCATCAAGCAGTCGCCGGCGGTCTCTTGCGTGCTTGTAGGACACGAATTCTTGCAGAGAGAGGAGAACGGGGAGGCCGGTAACTTCGCCACCCACCTCTTCGTAAAAGAGCACGGTTTGGAGGTCCCCGTTGAGCAGGCGCACGCCAGTGTCGATCAATCGGTTCGACCGGGCGCGCCGAGTCGATTTCTTCTTGATTGAAATCAGGAAATTTTGGAGCGTTGGATGTTCTGAAGGGACACGAATCTCTGGGCTACCGCCCCGAACGTCGGCGGGCCGTCCGAAGGTCAAGATTCCCGTTACCAGAAGGACAGACGGGACCCAGCCTGAAGCCCGAGGAAAGCGGCTCACACTGGGCAAAATCCGCCCACTCCTGGCAAATGCCTTAATGAGCTGATTGACCTTTTTACTTTTCAAGTCGGCCGGGGGTCGAAAGAATGTGAAGGCCAGGCCCTGATCAAGAATTGCCTCTCCGGACGAAAGCCTTCACCGGAATGCGAGATTCGGTGAGGTGGATCAAGCTTCTCGGGAAAGAATGCGTGGAGATGCTGCCTGGAAAAGTGGTCAAATATATATACCCCAACCCCCCGGAAAGATCAAGGGGAAATGGGAAACGCGACGGGGTGAAAGCGATGATATTCACGGGTTTTTCAGGGGCTTATTCAGGGAGAAAGCCCTTTTCTGTCGTGTTTAAAACGCCTATATTCAATTAACTTATCTTTTTCAATTAGGTTCCCTGATGGAGATCGGTATGCTTTTGAAGCGTTACGTGCTGCTTGAGCACTTGGCGCCGTTTTTTTACAGTTTTGCCGTTATCATGTTCCTGCTGATCGTAGACCTGATCCTGCAGATGCTCGACCTGATCCTTGGCAAAGGTGTCGAACTCGCAGTTGTTTTGGAGCTCTTTCTCCTAAACACAGCCTGGATGGTGGCCCTTGCGGTCCCGATGTCCGTGCTGGGTGGCACCTTAATGGCGTTCGGTCGGATGAGCGGCGACAACGAGATGATCGCGGCGCGGGCGCTCGGAATCGGGATCCACCAGTTGATCTGGCCGGTCTTGCTTTGTGCCTGTCTTCTGGGCCTAGCCCTGGTCCTGTTTAACGATCGGGTCTTGCCAGAGTTCAACCACAGGGCCCGCGTGCTGGCGATGGACATCCGGAGGAAACAGCCATCTGTGGTTCTCGAGCCCGGGATTTTCATCAAGGATTTCGAAGATTACAGGATCCTTATAGGTGAAATCGACCAGGCGACCTCTGAGCTTGAAAATGTGATTATCTACCGCTATGAGGCCGCAGGATACCCTGTGACGATTTTTGCCGACGGAGGAAGTATCTCATACGATGAGGGGACAGATGAGGTCTCCTTGTTGCTTCGAAAAGGCGAAATCCACCGTGTAGACGAATCCGATCCGGGAATCTACGTAAAGGCCAGGTTTGAAAGGCAGGTACTTAGGCTCGGGAAGGCCGGGAGGCGGCTCTCTCGCACGGTGTCGCACTACCGGAACGATCGGGAGATGAGCATCGGGATGCTTTCGAAGCGCGCTGCAACCTACGAGCGCGAGTTTCGGCAGCTGAAGGCAGGACGGAGGCAAAATCTGGTCGATTTCATGAAAAGGAACCTGATTGAACCGATGCCCGGGGAAAAGGTGAGGTTGCGGCTTCGGGGCCTGATTGCGCAGGCCAGGGCAGATGCGGCCCTGGCCAGACATAAGCGGCGCGCGGCCGACCGTGACTGGGTGGAAGTCCACAAGAAGTTCTCCATACCGGCGGCCTGCATGGTATTCGTCCTTGTAGGCGCCCCCCTCGGCGTTTTAGTGAGGGTGAGGGGTGCCGGTGTGGGAGCCGGCATCAGTATTGCCTTTTTTCTGATCTATTGGGCGTTTCTGATCGGAGGAGAGAGATTGGCCGACCGAGGGTACCTATCCCCGTGGTTGTCGATGTGGGCGGCGAACATACTCGTGGGTTGCTTCGGGGTCTGGATGTCTCTGAGGCTCGTTGGTGACAAGAGCCTCCTTAGGCTGGGGAGGCGCGTGTGCACATCTTGAGCAGGTATGTCCTGAGGCAGTTCCTTGCTCCCTTGGGTCTCGGGCTCCTATCCTTCCTGGTCATCTTCATCGTCATCGATCTTGTCGACCGATTGGGGTCGTTTATCGATCGGGATGTAACAATTGAATTGATCGTATCCTATTACCTTTGGTATGTCCCCTACATCTCCATCCTGGTGCTGCCCATGGCCCTCCTGCTCGCCAGCCTGTTCAGTGTGGGGGGTCTCGTGCGCCACAATGAATTGACCGCGATGAAGGCGACAGGTGTGAGTCTGGTTCAAATTCTGCTGCCCGTTAATGTGTTTGCGCTCCTGGTGAGTATCGGGGCTTTTTTTTTGCCGACTTGGTTTTGCCTACGGCGAACCGAAGAAGAATGGAGATAGACAAGGGCGAGAATTCCCTCGTCAGACCCTTTGTGATGTCGCAGGTGACGATCAGGGATGTGGACGGGCAAATCCTTTCCGTTAGAGAATATCATCCAAGAGAACGACGTGGCACACAAATCACACTCGACCACTATAAGGGTCAAAGGTTGATCCGAAAAGTAAGCGCAGCGGAGATGGTTTGGGACGATGACGAGTGGCTGTTTCTCACCGGAGAGGTAAGACGGTTTCATGTCGGGGAAGTCGAGACTGTAAGAAGGTTCCAGGAATGGCGCGGAAAGGAAATCACGAGCCTCCCGGCCGATCTCTCCAGGAAGTATCGGACAACCGAGCAGATGAGCTATTCGGAACTGGGAGATTATGTTCATCGAAAGGTTCGAAACGGACAGGATGTAAATCGTGAATTGGTGGAGCGCCACCTCCGGATCAGCTTTTCTTTCGCTGACTTCGTCATCGTACTCTTTGGCCTGCCCCTTGCCTCCTGGTTTCGAGCAGCAAGGAGGCCGCTTCAGTTTGGAATCTGTCTACTCGCCTCCTTCGTCTTTTACGGGTGTATCCAGGTGGGCAGGGCCATGGGATGGAATGGTTTGCTCGATCCATTCCTTGCAGCGTGGCTGCCCAACCTGCTCTTCCTGGGCATCGGCTTTGTGCTCCTAGCCAGAGCGCATAAATAAGAGGTTCTTCGTCGACTGCAAGCCCACCGTTCCTTGTGTCACTGCCAATAAAAAGAGGACCCCAAAGAGGGTCCTCTTTTTATTCTTTCAAGGGATCGCGCGTTTAAAAAATCGAGCTGAAGCTTCTTTGATCGAAGATGTAGCGCTTGGGATTTGCGGCCCGCCCGCTGATGCTGATGGTGTAATGCAGGTGGGGGGCTGTGGCCCTGCCCGATTTACCCATCCTTCCAACGACCTCCCCGCGTCTGACCCTTTGACCCAACTTGAGAGAGGGAACACTCTGCAAGTGTCCGTAGACCGTACGGAAATCCTGGCCGTGGTCTATCGCCACGTAGAAACCGAGATGTTTGTGCGCGCTCGCGCTGACCTTGCTGATCACGCCGTCGGCCGTGGCAAGGATGGGCGTCCCCATGCGACAGGCGATATCCAGACCGTTATGAAACTGCCGCCGGCCTGTGAAGGGGTCCGTTCTATACCCGAAACCTGAGGAGGTCCAGCACTCGGCCTCTGGAGAGACGGGTGATATTGAGGGTGTGTGGCGCCTTAGCGCATCATCTCGACTGAGTAGGGCACCGATGCTGTCGAAACTTGTGCTCAGAAATCGAGCCTCCCTCAGGAACTGCTCCATCTGGAAATGGACCTCTGTCAGGCTCTGCGACGTCACGGACGAAACCAAGCCCGACCAGGGTGGGGCATCGTGGGATAAACCGCCCACACCCATCTTTCTCACGTCCTCGCCCGGCTCCGGCAAGCTGGCCCAGGCGCGCATCATGCGATCCGTCTTGGAGAGGTAATCGACCCTGTCGCGGACGTAGCCGAGTTTTCCCTTCACCCTTAGCAGGTGATCCTTTAGATCGGCGTTCTCAGCCCTGACCACAGACAGCTTGATTTCGCGGCTGCGCTTCGTGTAATATCCCATCGCGTAAAACGATAGGGCCAAGACGGCGATCGCGACGAGTGCAAATATTCCCCACAGGCTAGGCCTGGAAAGATTCACTTCCCGGACCTGATCCTCATTGTGGGGTATAACCATGAACGTCAGGTATCTGCTCACCGGCGAGCTCCTCCCTTAACTTCGCCTAATACACTTAATTTGATGTATTACAATTGTTGATACCTAACCGGAATGTAAGTTCTCCAAACCGCATTGTCAAGCGGGAATCTCAACACTGTGGATAAGCGGACTAACCAGCGATTTTCTCTGCCCTCGAGGTGAGGAGATTCTGGATTTCCGTCTTCACCGTCTCCAGCAAAGCGGGATTGTCGGTGCAGAAGATTCTCACGACTTTGGCCTGCGCCTCGAAATTGCCAATCAGGTAATCTTTGAGCAGTGTAACCTCGGGGTCGTCAAACGAGAGTGGATCGGCCTTGTCTGCCGGAATGTGTGACCCGAAGAAAACCTTCAGGTCGACTTCCGGGCTCTTCCCAAGACGTGGAATGTCGATCAGGATTTCGTCCGATCTCAATCGATCGTTGATCATCCCGGAAAACCGGTCACAGAGTTCGGCCTCGAGTTTTCGGCGTGCCTCGGGGTGGTAATAAAGATGCTCGAATGTATTCATCAGGTCCCGATTGCGTTCGTGCTGAAAGAACGTCCTTGCGACTTTATACAGTTTCCTTCGTTTAAGGCGGGCGATCATGTTCTCACGTCTATCTACGCCGAGGCGATCCATTTCCAACTCTAGGCGATGAATGAGGTCGGCCTCGGTCGATCGGTCGAAGTCTGCCTCCTCTAAACTGCATTCAGGATGGGCCAGCAGATCCTGTATGCCCCGCTTGAGCATCGCATTTGCCGATCGGACGGCGTGGTGCCAGTAGACGTTTCTGTACATTAGGTAATTCGTGAAGATGAGGGCCTCCACAGCAGAGACGCCTTTGTAGGTAATGGCTGGCCGCTGACTCGCCGGATCAAACGTGATGGCGCGCACCAGGCGGTCTCGATTAACGCTTTCGCCAAAAGGTACGCCGCAGTAACGGGCATCTCGCAAGAGGTAATCGATCTTATCCGGGTCGAGCGTACCACTCAGGATATAGGCCAGTCTGAGGTCGCGGGGTGGGATCTCCTCTTTCACATTCTTGTAGTCGATCACGTTTGAGACTCTCAAAGGGTCAATGTCTGCTTCCAGGAGTGCGGTGTGAATTTCCGTAGCCGGGTCCAGAAGGATCTGTCGGCCGCGTTCCTCGTGGTCCACGAAGAACATTTGCATCTCTTCGAACAGGTGGGAGAAAGGATAATGGCCGACGTCGTGGAGAAGACTTGCGGCCAGTAGCACCCTGGCGTCTTCCATTTCGATGTCCAGAGGCTGGTCTGCTTTGAGAAGCTGGTTCAAAAACTGTCCGGTGAGATGAAAAACACCCAGCGAATGTTCAAAACGCGAGTGGCGAGCCCCCGGATAGACCAGCAGCACTTGCCCGAGCTGAGAAATATCTCGGAGCCTCTGAAATTCTTGAGTGTCCACAAGGGAGATCATATCCCAAGGGACGTGGATGTAACCCCATATCGGGTCCCTGATGGCCTTACCCGATTCAAGAAATTTGAGATCAACGCTCATAGAGAGTGGAAAGTGGTGGTGGGGGAGGGGTGTGGACCGCTAAGGTGACTCAGATGGAAAGCACGTCACCTTTCTCGCGGATTTCTGAGAGATTCTTCTGGCTTGTAACAAGCTGCTTGTTTGTTGTGTCCAGACGCTCAGATAAGATTTGAATGATGTTTCGGTAGATAACAAACCCTATATCCGGGAATTTCTTTATGAGGACTTCGAATTTTAGCTTCGATACCAGAAACACACTGCTGGGCTGACCGGCGATCACCGTGGCCGACCGGGGCTGTGCCGTGATGACACCCATCTCACCCACCGTCGTGATGGGCGTAAGTGAAGTCAGGGCCGTACCATCTTGGGCGGTTACGACCAGCTTTCCCGACAGCAGGATGTGCATCTCTGTGCTCTTGCTGCCATACTCGCACAGCACTTCCTTCTGGCTGAAAGACTGGGGTTTGCATATTTTCAAAATCTCCACGGCCTGCGCGGGCGTGAGTCTTTGAAACATGGGGATTTTATCAAGGATGTGAACGAACCGACGGGTGTTTTCCGAAAGTTTCGTTGCGTCTTTCTCAGCCAAACGACTGCCCCCAATCAATTTGTGCAGTAAATCCTGAAACCTTCATCCTCTGTCCTCGGACGCATCTTTCGCCTCTTACTCCTGGAATGTCTCATTTTCGAACGCGGGTGAACCGATACCGTGCTCTGAGCCGTGGCGTTCCAGGCCGTGCACAAAGATATCAACCAGGTTGTCGACCATTTCCTCATCGGTGGACGAGTTCAGGCGGGGTTTCGCGACCACGAATCGGGCGATGCAGTAGTGGAGCAAAGCCCAGAAAAAGGAACGGGTCGTGAGTCGAGGATCTACCGGCCTGTAAAGTCCCTCTTCGATGCCGGTTTCGATGGTCTGCCGAATGCGCGCAAAGTGGGTGGACCGGTAGATCTCCTTGAATTTTTCCCGGAATTTGTGGTCCTCCAATGCACTGTACATCATGAGCCGGATAAAGGTGTGATCCCGTCTGTTGCGCTCGATGAAGAATTGTGCGAATTCCCGGAGGATCGTCCTCAAATCTCCCGCTTTCTCCAGGGAAGCCGCATCTCCTTCCCAGGTCTTGATGCGCCTTTCTACCGTTATAGGTGATGATGGCGTCGTAGAGGTCTTCCTTTGTTTCAAAATGGCGGAAAATAATGGCTTCAGAGACTCCGGCAGCCTTTGCGATCGAGCGTGTAGTCGCTCCCTTGAACCCCTTGTTCGCGAAGAGCTCCATCGCGACCTCGATGATCTGGTTGCGTCGTTCCTCGTGTGGAAGTCGTTTAGAGGTCATAATATAAGTTGATAGGTCAAGAAATCAGGTCGAGCGATTAGGTGCTGCAGAAAATATCGGGATAAGCACCGGGTGTGTCAAGCCGGAACCAAAGCTAGAGAAATGGGACAAATACTTCAAACACCCTGACTTAAGAGCCTTGGAAGTCAAGGATGCCCTCCCCGCAACCCGGTCGGGCAGAGCCCGGTTTTGCCGTGATCTGGCGAGAAAATTCCTTGTCTATCCCGCTGAAGTATGATTTCTTAAACCCCGAAGCTTCCTATTTGCCCCTCCGAGGGCTGTCACGATCGTTTCCGGCAGATAGCAAAAACCAAGTTGCGATCTGAAGACTCAATTGCGAGGACCGAAGGTGGGCTTGCTTGGCAGGTTTTGGAGGAGGCGCCGCAAGAATACGCGCTTTTCAGTGCGTTTGCTGGTTCTGATAACGGTCCGCGAGGGGGATGAGCGGATGTGCAGGACCAAGGATGTGAGTGAGACCGGCATGAGGATCGATCTTTCAGAGGTCCCGACGATCGCCGATTTGACGGGTGGAGATCGGGAGGTCAGAGTGAGCCTCGTCCCTCGCGAGGGAGAGGAACCCATACAACTTGTCGCCGAGCCTATCTGGACCGACTCCGATGAGGAAGGGACTCGGACGAGCGGGTGGATGTTCTGCGAATATCCCGGGGATGCACGAGGGCGCCTGTTGAAGCTGGTTCAGGAGATCGAGGAGAGGGACGGCAGCTAGTGCGAACCCCCGGTCCTGATCGAGCTAGTCCGCCACGGTCCGATCCCGACGAAAGACGGTGTCGCCGGGAGCTCGTACGGAATGTGTTTCGGGTCCTCGATCGAATCTACGGCGGAGTTGCGTGGAATCCAAAGCGCGAGGCCCGTGATCCTCTGGATGCATTGATCAGAACGATCCTCTCGCAGAATACAACGGACCGTAATCGGGACCGGGCGTTCGACGGGCTCAAAGAGCGGTTCTCGACCTGGCCTGAAGTCGCACGTGCCGATCTCCGGAGGCTCAAGCGTGCCATTCGGGTAGCCGGCCTGACCGATCAGAAGGCCCGGACGATTCGCTCGTTCCTCAGGTGGCTGGAAAGGGAAAGAGGAGATTTTGATCTCGGTTTTGTGGAAGGTCTCGAGGATGAGGAGGCTGTCGAGTTATTGACCAGCCACAGGGGCATCGGACTTAAGACGGCCTATATCGTCCTGGCTTTCGCGTTCAACCGGGATATGTGCGCAGTCGATACGCACGTGCACAGAGTGTTACGCCGTGTAGGCGTGATCGGTGAGCGCGTCGGGAGGGATAGGGCTCACCTTGAGCTTGCCGAACTGATTCCCAAAGGAAGGGCCAGAGGGTTTCATCTGGATCTGATCGATTTCGGAAGGGGGGTTTGCACGGCGAGAAGCCCATCGTGCGACATTTGCCCGATCACGGGCTTCTGCAGCTACTATCGGACCGCTATCGTCGCAGAGCATGAATGAATTCGCGCTCCCAGATCGCCATCTCTTGAAGGTTGCATCGAAACACCATCATGTGTACTTTTCGCGGTCCCGTTCCTGCTGTAGTCGGGTGACCACGTCTCTGACTCGCTGTGTTTGATCTCTCGGACAGATCAGGAGTGCGTCCGGGGTATCGATCACGACAAGATTTTCCACATCGATCAGTGCGATTAGTTTTCCAGCGGAGGCATATGCGGTCACCTGGTGCGCGTCGAGGGCAAGGACGTCTCCTGAGAGGAGGTTGCCTTCGCCGTCTGTTGGCAGCACCTCAGCCAGGGCGCCCCAGGTTCCAATGTCACTCCAATCGATGTCGGCCTCCAGGGTGGCAAGGGATTGCGCGCGTTCCAGAATGGCGTTGTCGATCGGGATTTCCTTCATTTTGGGATATTCGCTTGCGATCACGTCGCTTGCGTCTCCCCGCTCCGCCTCCCGTTGGATTCGCATCAGGATATCGTAGATTTCCGGTTCGAACCTGGAAAAGAGATCCAGAATGGTTCGGGCCTTCCAAACGAACATGTTGCTGTTCCACAGGTAATCGCCGCTCTTGACGTATTCCCGGGCCAGATCCTCATCCGGCTTCTCGGTAAATCCCTCAACCGCGAAGACCGGTTCGTCCAATATCGTGCGGAGTCGCTCTCCTTTTTTTATGTATCCAAGGCCGGTGTCGATTCTCGTTGGTTTCACGCCTACGGTGATGAGGGTCTCCGGCATCTCTTCAAGGGCTGTCTCTGCGACCTGGAGAAGACGGCAGAACTCATCCGGCTTCCCGATGTGGTGGTCGGAACCGAGGCTTGCAACAGTGCAGCCGGGATATCTAGTCTCAAGCAGCACGCTCTCCAGACCAACAGCGGGGCCCGTGTTGCGCACCGCTGGTTCTTCAAAGAGGTGGGCTTCCGGGAGGTCCGGCAGGTGCTCACGTACGGCCGTGACTGTGTCTTTTCCAGTGGAGACGTAGAGGTCGTCCAGGCCAGCGAGGGAAGCGATGCGCGCGACGGCTTCCTGGATCATGCTGCGCCCCCCCACGAATGCGTGGAACTGCTTGGGACGATCTCTGCGACTATACGGCCAGAGCCGTGTGCCGATTCCCCCGGCGCGGATCACGAATTTCATCGTCTGCCCTCTTTCGGGACGAAAATCCTCGAGGATTTCTGACGGTTATTGGTTGAAAAACAGGATATTTACAAGATATGTTGCCTGGCGCGTGGACACAAACCCAAACTCTCCACGCGAAATGTTGACGGGGTGCTCTTACTCTCTGTAGTAGAGGGTCAACGTGTTTTCAGCACTTAGCCAGGTTTCTCCAGATTCCGTCGTTTCACATCTCGATCTTGACTGGCCGAGATTTTGGCCTAAATTAGTCGAAATCGAATACACGTTTTCGGGAGGCACGCGCTGAATGATACGTGTTGAGAACCTGGTAAAGCATTACGGGACGATCGAGGCGGTCCGAGGCATCACCTTCGAAGTGCGTGACGGCGAGATCCTGGGATTTCTTGGTGCGAACGGGGCCGGAAAGTCCACCACCCTGAAGGTCATCACGAGCTACCTCGCACCGACATCCGGGAACGTCTACGTGGACGACCTCGACATCGAATCCCACTCACTGGAGATCAGGAAACGTGTCGGCTATCTCCCGGAACTGAACCCGCTCTACGGAGAGATGCGCGTCTACGATCTGTTGGCTTTTGTCGCCCAAGTCCGCGAAATTCGCGGTCGGGCGTTCAATGATGCCCTCGACCGTGTCGTGCAGCTATGTGGGCTTAACGGCGTTGTGCATATGGATGTCAGCGCGTGTTCCAAGGGCTACAAGCAGCGCATCGGGCTTGCGTCTGCGATGATCCACGACCCGGATATTCTGGTCATGGACGAACCCGTCACGGGCCTGGATCCGAATCAGATCGTGGAAATCCGGGAGCTGATCAAGTCCCTGGGAAAGGAAAAGACGCTGATCATCTCGAGCCACATCCTGCAGGAGATCGAGGCAACAGTGGACCGAATCGTTATCCTGAACGAGGGGGAGATCGTTGCGGATGGTACTCCGGATCAGTTGATGTCCAGCTTCCGGGGACAGACCCGGTTGACGCTGGAGGTAAAACACGCCGATCCGGACAGCATCCACAGGCTTGAAGAACAGGTGAACGAAATCAGGGTAGCCGGTGTGACGGAACAAGATGGGAAGAAGAACCTCGCGATCGAGTACGACCAGACCGAAGACCCAAGGGAATCGATTTTTCACTTCGCGAAAGAGAACGGCTGGGTCATCCTGGAGATGAGTCAGTTGAAAGTGCAATTGGAAGATGTGTTCAGGGGTTTGACGGTGGAGGCAGAGAGTGCATAACATTCTGGCGATCTATACGAGAGAGCTGAAGTCCTATTTCAACAGCCCCATGGCCTACATTTTCCTGGTACTGTTCGGGATCCTGAACGGCTATTTCTTCAGCAGCACCTTCTTCCTCGCCGGTCAGTCGGACCTCCGGTCGCTCTTCAGTATCGTACCGCTCATCTACCTGTTCTTCGTACCGGCCATCTCCATGGGGTTGATCGCGAGGGAAAAGAACCTGGGGACCATGGAGGTGGTCTCGACGCTGCCGATCGAGGATGTAGAATTCGTGCTGGGCAAATATTTCGCAGCGGTGTCTCTAATCGTTGTAGGGTTGTTGTTTACGGCCGTGCATTTCGTGACGCTCCTGTATGTGGGTACGCGCATCGACTATGGCGCTGTCTTGACTGGATATCTGGGCCTGGTCCTGCTCGGGTCGTTTTACGCGGCCCTGGGCACCATGGCCAGCAGCCTTACCGACAACCAGGTCGTTGCCCTGATCATCGCGGTCTGCATCATCTTCGTGCTCTACATGCTAGAGCAGATGCTCCTGTTCATGCCTTCGGGGATTTCCCACGCAATGCAATATCTGAGTGTGAATTTTCATTTCTCCAACATCTCCCGAGGGGTGGTGGATTCTCGAAACCTCGTCTATTTCTTGAGTGGAATCTGGCTGTTCCTGGCGGTGACGGTCCGGGTCCTGGGGATGCGCAAATGGAGGTAGCATGTTGAAAGTTCACGATAAGCGGACATTCCTCGTCTTTCTAATCGGCGCCGCAGCGATCGTCGTGGTGCTGAACTACGTTTGTCGAGACATCTTCTTCAGGCTGGACCTCACTGACACGCAGATGTATTCGCTTTCAGGATCGAGCAAGGCCGTGATCGGCAAGCTCGATGACCGGCTCATCCTCAAGGTCTACTTCACGGAGAACCTGCCGGGACAGTACGGAAACAATCGGCGTTACCTCCAGGATCTTTTGGAAGAGTATGAGGCCTTTTCGGATGGGAAGATCCGATTCGAGATCTACAAACCGGAAAGCGACGAGGCCTTGACTCAGGAGGCGCGTCGCTACGGCATTCAGCCCGTGCAGCTCCAGGTGATCGAGAACGACAAGCTAGAGGTGAAGCGCGTCTACATGGGCATGGTGTTTCTCTATGGCGACGCCCGGGCAACGCTTCCCGTTATTCAAACGACGACCGGGCTCGAGTACGACATCACCACAGAGATCAAGCGGCTGGTGGACAAAGATAAGCGGGCGATTGGATTCGCTGCCACGGACGGTGGAGAAGCGGGTACCCAGAACATCCGGGATGTCTTGGGGCAATCATATAACGTAACGGTTGTGGATCTGGATACGGAGATTCCGGAGGATATCCCGCTCCTGTTGATGAGCGGAGTGGAGGACTCCCTCAGCACAGAAGCCCTGATCCACCTCCAGGCGTTCACGGATCGAGGTGGGAATCTGTTCATCGCACAGAGTCGCGTCAAGGCGGACCTGCAGACCCAGGTGGGCAGCCCGATCGAGTCGAATGTATTCGGGTTTCTGGAGGAATTGGGATTCGCGCTGAAGGAAAACCTCGTCGTTGACCAGCGGTGCAGCCACATCACGGTCACCCAGCAGCGTGGAATTTTCCGCATGAACTCCCAGGTCGAATATCCCTTCTTTCCGCTCATCCAGGAGTTCGGAGATCATCTGACGGTCAATGGGCTGGAGCAGGTGCGGTTCTTGTTCAGCAGCGAAATCGTTCTGAATCGGTCCGACAGCCTGTCCACTCTTGTAACGCCCCTGTTCGTCACGTCGAATAGATCGGGGACCGTTTCGGAACGCTACAACCTGAGTCCGGTAGACAATCCATCGTTCAGAAATACGAACCAGCAGGGGAAGGTGGTCGGCGCGCTTTCCGCTGTCAAGTCTGCCAGCACGGCGAACGTGAGTCAGGTGATTCTCGTGGGCGATTCCTTTTTCTTCGATGACGGCGGGGGAGGCGCATTTCAGGAGAACTTCCTGTTCGTTGCCAACGCAGTGGATTTCCTGATGGGGGACAGCGATCTCGTGGCCCTTCGCTCGCGCGAGATCACGACGCGGCCGCTGGCCGTGCTGCAGGATGCAGAACGGGTGACCTGGAAGTGGTTGAACATCTTTCTGCCGCCCATTCTTATCATCGGCTACGGGATGTTTCGGTGGAGACGGGAACTTGCCCGGGCGAGGTTCCTGGAGGCGTTGTATGGGTAAAGGGGCCATCTGGATCGCGGCGATCGTGCTGCTCGGAGTCGGACTGATCTACGTTCAGTACTCGAAACGCCGGGTTACGACGCAGATCGACAGCATTTTTTCGGGGGACAGGGCGGAGGTCGCCAGGGTGTCGATTGAACGGGCAGAGGAGAAGTTGGAGTTGATCAAGAAGGCCGGCGCCTGGCATATTTCCGGACACGATACGCTGCAAATTCGGCAGGATCGAATCGATGGTCTGTTCGACAACGTCTTGTCGGTGAAACGAAGCACCGTGATGACTGAGGATTTGAACAAATGGCCGACCTATTCTGTCGACGACGCATCGGGCCTGCAGTTGACGCTGTTTGATGGAAACGGGAATACAGTGGGCGCCTTTGTCTTTGGGCCTTCCCGGAGTGACTGGAGCAAGAGCTACGTGCGGATCGAACCTTCACCGACCGTATACCTCGCAGATCAAAACGTGGTCTACCGTCTGAGTGCAAGTGAGACATTCTGGGGTGAGGTTCCCGGTCCGATCGGCGTCGAGGCAGATTCTCCCAGGGTCATTGAAGTAGACGTGTCGGGGTCAGGGGGAGATTAGGCCGGATCGTTGATCCCTACAAGGAATCGCAAAAATCTAACCCGTCCGAGACTCGAGCGCTCGTGCGGGGTTTTTCGTTTGAGCACCTTGCATAATTGGCTACACTTCAACGTGAGTGACACTCCTCCTTCAAATATCCGACCTTGTCTTGAAAGCTGTAAAGGAGAGCTTAAGGGAATCCAATCGTCGTTAGGGGGACTGGATGATCCAAAGAGACAAAGTATTCGCATACATCACAAGAGGTAGCGATCTACTCGTTTTTCAGCATCTGGGGAATCCGGACGCAGGTGTGCAGGTTCCCGCAGGTACCGTCGAAGAGGGTGAACGGCTCGAGGAGGCGGTCATGCGGGAGGCGGAGGAGGAGACGGGACTGAAGCGACTGAAAAAGGTAGGCCTTCTCGGCACACAACGCCGCGACATGAGGGACTACTCCATTGAAGAGGTACACAACCGCCACTTCTTTCACCTTGTCTGCGAAGAGGAGGCGCCAGATCGATGGCATAACGTAGAGCGACACCGGAGCGACGGTGGCGAACCGATCACATTCGACCTCTACTGGGTGCGGCTGCCCGACGGCGTTCCTGAACTGTACGGGGAGCACGGATATTTGCTTTCTGAACTCCTGGCAAAGATGGGACTTAGGGGAAATTGAGTGTGATTCACTGGATATTTTTCGACATTGGCAACGTCCTGTTCGTCGATGAACCAATCATTGCGATGCATTAGCTTGGACTACACGACGCGATCCGTGACTCAGGACATCAAATTTCATTTGAGGCTTTGATGGAGAGGCGCGAGACACTGGTTCGTAAGAATCAGGACCGCGTGCCATATGTGACCCTCGGGCACGAATTCCTGGGCGAGGAGGGTTGGGCGGAGGTGCAAGAACGGAATCGGCGAAAGATTCAACAGGACTATTTCGCGTATAATTATGCGATAGAGGGGGCTGAAGCGGTGCTGAGGAACCTCTCAACCAGCTATAAGCTGGGTGTTGCCGCGAATCAGCCAAAAATCTGCCGCCAGGCACTGGAAACTGCCGGGCTGCTGGGCTATTTTTCTGTTGTCGGGATCAGCGCGGAGCGGAATCTGAGCAAGCCGGATCCCAGGTTCTTCAAAGGCCTGCTGGCGGAGGCAGATTGTATGCCCGCTGAGGCAATTATGATCGGCGACCGTATCGACAATGACATCGCTCCTGCCAAGCGACTCGGGATGTGTAGCATCTGGTTCGATCTGGACCCTGTTGCCCACGGGTATGTGGCGAAAAGTGATCGGGAGAAAGTCTACATCGAGAGCCTGAGTCGCGCGCCATCCAGGGGAACTGGACACCCGGGTGAAGAGATCGAGCCTGACGCTACTGTCACTTCCTTGGCACAGATTCTGGATGCTGTCGAAAGGATACCTCATGACCGTGACTGAGACCCCGCGCTTGATCCTCCGCCAGGTTACGCTGGATGACATTCCAACGATCGAGGCGATGTACATCGATCCTGCCGGGATGGAGTTCAAAGGCGGACCGCGAACCCTCGAATCGATCCAGGAGATGGTAGAAGGCACGATTCGATTTTATGAGGAGTATGGCTACGGACGGTGGGGAGTTATCTTAAAGGGGGAGGAGCGGCTGATCGGATGGTGCGGACTGCTGCGTCAGGAGGTAGAAGACGCTCTGGAAATCGAAGTCTCTTACCATCTGGATCGCACCTACTGGGGTCGGGGATATGCCACGGAGGCCGCACAGGCTGCGAAGGAGTATGGATTGAACACGCTTGGTCTCAAGCGCCTTGTTTCGCTGATCGATCCAGGGAACGTCGCCTCCAAAAAGGTGGCCCTCAAGAACGGGATGCGATTTGAAAGAGATGTGACCTGGAAGAACAAGCCGATGCAGGTCTACGCGATCCAGAGCGCGGAGTGAGCGTTGGACGATCAACAGCTGATGGAAATCCATGCCCGGGTTCTGAATGTTCAGGACGAAAACGAGCGACTTGTGTGCGTCAATGATCCGGATCGGTCCCCGGCCCCGCGACTTTTCTTGGGTCGTACTCGAAACGGGCACCTTTGCCGCTTTCGTTATGACATACTAGACGAACTCGCTAATGAGGTGGAAGCGGTTGTTTCCTCTGAGCCGATCCCTGACGATCTTTCTGAGGCACCGGCGCAGTCAAAGAAACTCGAATCGCTGCTTAGAACAGACCAGGGAGTAGCGAAGATGAGGATTGGACCGAACTACGTGTTTCCGGAACAGATCGGGACGTCCGAGGACGTTGTGAGGATCCAACAAGAAAACTCAGATCTCCTGCGGCCTTTCTTTTCGGATTGGCTGAATGAAATGGAGCAGTCTGACCCGATCATTGTACGAATTGTCGACGGGGCCGCCGTTTCCGTGTGTTGTTGCGCCCGAAAGACATCGGAGGCTGCCGAGGCGGGTCTCGATACTGCGAAGGACTATCGTGGACGAGGATACGCAGGAGAAGTGACCCTGGGATGGGCGAGCGCCGTCCGTGAGCTTGGCCTCATACCTCTGTATAGCCACGCCCTGGGAAATGTGCCGTCTGAGAAGGTTGCCGAAAAACTGGGTTTGGTCAAGTATGGCGTGGATTTCAATTTTGGTTGAGACGCAGGATGTCCTTCACGATCGAATTGCTGGCCGACCACGTCGATCTTGTCCCGACGATTGCGAGATGGCACTGGGATGAATGGGGCTGTCTCGATCACGATGGATCACTAGAGTCCTGGACCGCAAACCTTGCGACGTACACACTGCGAGATGCAATTCCCACCGCGTTCGTCGCCATCGAAGGTATCTCTCCCGTGGGCTCGGTGTCGCTGGTCAAGCATGATATGTCGATCTACGCGGAACTCTCACCCTGGCTATCAGGACTCTACGTAAGACCTGAATTTCGTCGTCAGGGGATCGGCGCCGCTTTGGTGAAAAGAGTCGTGAAGGCGGCCGCCGAACTCGGCGTGGATCGTCTGTATCTGTATACACACCCCGCACCGCAGTTCTATGCCCGGCTGGGTTGGCGGGAAGTCACACGCGACCGTTACGACGGGCAGGACATCACGATTATGTGTATTGAAACGAGCGGTTGAAGCGGGCTGAATGAATTACGATCATACACAACCTGTAGAAGTCGAAGCCGGCCTCGTTGTAACGACCATATTGATTCTTGGATGACCGGAGAAACCACCACGATTTACCTCGCGCGTCACGCCATGAGCGCTCCCAGTCCGGAACTCCCAGAGCCAGACTGGCCCCTTTCGGAGGATGGAAAGGAACAGGCGTTGAACCTTCGTGATCGCCTCGATGACTTGGGGATCGATCGA
Source organism: Candidatus Latescibacterota bacterium (assembly GCA_965248435.1). Lineage (GTDB taxonomy): Bacteria > Latescibacterota > UBA2968 > UBA2968 > CBDFJH01. The sequence continues at coordinate 580,046 of OZ252100.1, read as the reverse complement.
GCGTATTCGAGTCCATTTCCCCGGGCGGTCGAAACCGTCCGGCCGTTCTGCGAAGGCGCCGGGCTTGATATTGAGATCGAGCCGGATCTGAAGGAAAGGAAGTTAACTGATCGCTACATAGAAGATTGGTACGTGATCCTCAAGAGGGCCTGGAGCGATTTCGATTTCGCCCTGCCCAATTGTGAATCGGGGAAGGTCTGTCAGGAGCGGATGAAGGCTTGTATCGTGAGGCTCGCTACGGACAATGTGGGAAAGGTCCTCCTGGCCTGTTCTCACGGAAACGCGATCGGATTATACCTGAACCATCTCGACGATTCGTTCGGATTCAAAGATTGGGAGTCGATTCAGACGCCCGATCTTTTCAGGATCGTCTACACGGACTTGGAACCAGAGTGGGATAAAGGTTTTGGTTTGAATAAGTCCTGAGCAAATCTGCCAGGTTAGGAGCGCCATCTATGAAGCCTTGGAAAACCCTTTCGAAAGAAACGATACTGGAGCACAGTTTCCTGACTGTGGAAAGCCACAGCGTAAGGCCGCCCGATGGAGAAGTGATCGAGAAGTGGCCGTGGGTTATCATTTCGGATTACACGAATGTTGTGGCCGTGACGGAAGCGGGTGACTTTGTCTGTCTTAAACAGGTAAAGTACGCCATAAACGAGGTGTCGCTGGCCACTGTGGGCGGCTTCATCGATCCGGGAGAGGACCCCTTATCTGCCGCGAAGAGAGAGCTTCTCGAAGAAACGGGCTGTGAGGCCGGGGAGTGGATCGATCTGGGAAGCTACATTGTGGATGCAAACCGCGGCGCAGGGAAGGCGAACCTCTTCCTGGCGCTCGGCACGGTGCGCGTAAAGGAGCCTGACTATGATGACATTGGCGGACTGGAGACCGTCCGTCTGACCAGATCCGAGCTGGAAACTGCCCTCTTACAGCACGAATTCAAAGTGCTGGGATGGACGACTGCGATCTCACTGGCTCTGCTGTATATGAACAAGCTGGAAGCTGGGGCGATGACGTGAAGATCCCCACGCTCGGACAGACCGAAGCTTACCTGGAGGAGGCCGAACGAATGACCCCCGGCCGCTGGATCCCGCATTCCAGGTATGTGGGGGAGGCGGACTGTTTCAGCTGTGTGACCACTTGGCGATTCCAAGCGGATTCTGTCTGATTGAAAAGCGGATGGTAGATGCCGCCGTGAGGCACACGACGAATGAGAAGATTGCCCAGAAGTGGAAAGAGGTACTGACGATTCAAGCAAAATTTGAGGCGGTGATCGGTCGGTCCGTCTACACCCTGCTCCCAGGGGTCGTGGAGAACACGTTTGGTTTTGATCCAACCGCGCCGAACTCTTAAATGGTCGCCGCGAAGCAGGGTTGTTAGGCCTGGAATCTGCAGAGGTCGCTGAGATGGACAGTTTAATAGAGATCAAAGGCGTGCTTCTTGACTCGGGCGGTACCCTGGTTCGTCCCATTGGCGGGGCCTGGTTCCCCGGGACACATTTCCGGCGAATTCTACTGGAGAACGGGGTTCACCATTTCGCCTGGAAGCGATTGGACGAGGCGCTGCAGAAAGGGATGGACTATCTCGATGCACATCACCACGTTTTGACTGAAGATGGGGAATGCGACCAGTTTGGAGACTACTATGGAATTCTGCTTAGTGAGCTAGGTCTTTCTGGATCGGCCTCTGAGCTGCCTGCGAAACTGGCGCAGGCCATGGTGTATCAGCCGAACTTCCATCCCTATCTCGAGACGCGCGGAATTCTGAACGGTCTTCAGAAAAGGGGTCTTCGTCTCGGCATCCTGTCGGACTCGTGGCCCTCTCTCGATCGTAAGTTTCGGGAACTCGGGATTAGGGAATTTTTCCACGCGTTCGTCATATCCTCACAGATTGGACGCTGCAAGCCCGATGAGCGAAATTTTCGCACCGCAATCGAGCGAATGGACCTGTCGCCTGAGGAGATGATTTTCGTCGATGACTGGCCGGACTGTGTTGAAAAGGCGACTGAAATGGGTATGGTGGGTGTTTGGCTCGATAGGGGTGTAGATAGAGGAGCTTCCAACTCGCTTCGGGTGGAAAGCTTGGAGGAACTTCTGGAGATGCTGGAACCGCGAACCGTGAGGGGTTCTTAAATGGACAAAATGAATATCCAGTACAGGGACGACCGGGACTTCGGAATGGCGGACGTCCTGGATCTATACCAAGCAAACGAGTGGCCGTCGGCGAACAAGCCGGACGCGCTCTACAACGCCCTGATGAACTCCCACTCAGTTGTAACTGCCTGGGATGAGAACAAACTCGTGGGCCTCGGAAACGCGATCTCAGATGGCCACCTCACTGTGTATTACCCTCACCTGCTCGTCATGCCGGACTACCAGGGAAAGGGGATTGGCAAGACGCTTCTGGGAACGCTGACTTCCAAGTATGAGCATTTTCATCAGCACGTCTTGTTCGCCATGGCGCACGCAACTGAATTCTACCTAAAATGCGGGTTCAAGAAGGCGGACAAAATCGATCCGATGTGGATCTATAGGGAGATGGCGATCGGCATCCGTAGCAAATCCACTTTAAAGTAGGGTATTTCTTCGATGACAACGAACGTTGAGCTCGTCCTGTCAGACAAGGACAGTGCCTACATTGCGAAGAATCTCTACTCCCTCTACCTTCACGATCTTTCCGAATTCGAGGATGTTGTGCCGAACAAACACGGCATTCTCGAACCGGAACTCGTTCGTACACTGGCAGATCAGGGGGAAGTGCAAAACGTCTGGTGGGAAAAGTCCGAGGTCCTGTTTCCATTCCTGATCTGCGTGGATGGGGTTCCGGTAGGCTTCAACTTCATCGCCACAGGAGAATACGTACCGACGGAGGCGGACTATCTCGTGCACGAGTTCTTTCTTGTGCATGCGTTCAGAGGGAAGGGCGTTGGCGAGAAGGCTGCGATCCAGGGTTTCGAGAAGTTCAACGGGAAATGGGAATTTTACGTGGCGCCCAACAATCTTCCCGCGCTGGCATTCTGGCGAAAGACATTGTGTCAGGCCTTCGGAGAGGAGTTTGAGGAAAATCGGGGCGAGACCTTTCTTGGGGACAGAGTGATCTTTCGGTTCGACAACTCAAGACAAACGGCCTCGAAAGGCGTGTGATGACCTGGTATCGCTTTTTACTGTCGATTTTCGCCATTCTGCTGCTCGTGGTTCCTGCTGATGCTGAGGAGGCTTCCGGGACCGAGGAGGTAGAACGGCGAATCGAGGCACTGGTGGAGAGGGTGATGACCGAGGTGTTGGAACAGATCCAGTCACGGTTCGAACCCCAGCAGATGACCTGGCTGGGCAAGACGATCAAGATGGAGTTCAAGCTGGAACCGCTGGAGAAGGGGGACAAGCCGCATTCGATATCCGTCGCGACAAAGACTTACGCGATCAATGCTGCGATCACCACGAAGATCTCCTCATTCAGTTTCAATGTTCAGGGGAACTTGCCTTTGATGGAAAAAAGAGCAGATTGGCTTGACCTTCCGGAGCAATCTTCAATTCCGTGATGGAGAAAACTCCGGGCACGTGTCGGCCAGTGGGAGCGCCGTCGTCGACATCGGCGGCTCCACCACTCTGGCCGATCTGGGCGATAAGTCGCTTGTGGTAACGATAACTGAGATGAAATAGGGAAAGGCTCGTCCGGTTTTTGAATACCTGCAATGTGGAAGCTAAAGGGCTCATTTCCTGGAGGCATCGATGAAGGCTGCCCTGTTACTGATCATCATCATCGCTATGCTCATCTCATTTGCTGCCATCGGCGTTGTGGTCCTGTTTGCGACAGGCACCGTGAAAGACATGGATGAGTTGAAAGCGCTGCTTGAAGGTCGGGCGGCGACGGGCGAGATTGCGTCCTCAGCGTCTGATGCGATCGGTCAGCAGGATGCAATCCTTCTCTTCGAGCGGCAGAAGGCCGAGCTGATTCAGGACATAGCAGGTCTGAAACTCACGAGAAAGGAACTTCGGAGTTTGGCAGATGCACTCCCCAGGGGAGTAGATACCCTCAAGACCCCTTCGGGCGAGACAGATCTAGAAGTCCGGCTGCAGAAGGCGGTCGGCGTGATTAGCGAGATGAGGCCAGCGAACGCAGCGGTGATCTTTGATCATCTGGAGGATGAGATCGCCCTTTTGCTTCTGGAAAGACTGGAGGAAGGGCACGCCGCTCGGATTCTGACGGCGCTTGCAGACGACAGGCGAAAGGCCGATTTGACGACCGCGCTTGCCCGGGGTCAAAACGAGTAGCCCTATGAAGAGGTTGATCATCACGCCGATGGCGAAAGAGGGAAAATTCCTCGTCCAACACTTCCAGTTCTTGGGAATAGCGTCAAAGACCGTTTCTCGAGGTCGGCTTCAGACAGATCACATCCCTCACTTGGGGGTGACGGTTGCGCAAGGCGGGCACGGTAAGGTTCAGTTTGCGACTCAGACCCTGCACCTGATCGATTCGGGTCGTCCGTGGGATCTCGTTCTTTGCGTGGGCGCCGCAGGCGCCCTGGCTGAAGGCCTTGCGGTTGGGGATGTGGTCGTGGGCACCGCCACCGTGGAGCACGATTACAAAGGCCACTTTTCCCATACACCTTCCCCGGTTTTCTCGGGGGATGAAGAAGCGATTGAAGGTCTGAAATTCGCCTCTGATTCCGACCTCGAATTCGGGGTCCATTTTGGACTGATCGCCAGTGGAGATGAAGATATCGTAGATACTGACCGGAGGGAAGATCTGCACAAATCGACAGAGGCGCTCGCAGTGGCGTGGGAGGGTGCCGGTGGGGCCCGTGCCTGCAAATTCAGCCAGGTTCCTTTTCTGGAGATGCGTGCGATCACAGATTCGGCTGATCATAATGCGCCCTCTGATTTCGAAGTAAATTTGCGGACTGCAATGAAGAACGCCGCCGAGCTGACCCTTCGATGGCTGAACTCAGGAGATACGAGATGATCATCTGCACGCGACAAGATGCGCCGCGATACCGGCGCGACGGCATCACCTCACATCTGCTTGTCTCTGCGCGAACCTGCGGTGCTCAGAAGCTCACGACGACGCTCGTCGAAATGGAGCCTGACGGAACCCAAAGGCCACATAGCCACGAGCAGGAGCAGGTCTATTTCGTCCTGGATGGCAAGGGGATGATGACTGTTGGAGAGGAATCCGGCCCCGTGTGCCCGGGTGACTGTGTCCACATTCCATCAGGGACATTGCACGGGCTAAAAAACTCAGGAGGTTCGATGCTGCGGTATTTCAGCGCGGCAGGGCCTTCGTTCACGGAGCATCAGCTTGCGGGGCAATTCCCGCTACAAAGCGAGGCTGAGGAAGCGGAGAGGTAGCTTAGCCTGATGTGCATTGACAAGGCAGACTTCCCTCAATTGTTCCAGGAGAAGCTGTGGCCGTGGGGCCCAACGCGGGCCGTGTTTGAATTGGGCGTCAACCCGCCTGACGATCTAATCAGCAACGTCAATCTAGTCCCTTACATTAGAGATGAATGGGTCATCGTAAAACATGAAGATGGTTGGTGCATCGTCGGGGGTACGCTGGAACCCAGCGAGACGTACCTGGAGGCCATTCATAGAGAGTTGAGGGAAGAAGCGGGGGGACGCCTGAAGCTTCGAGCTGCTGGGGCATTGTCATTCGCTTGCTGAAACGCCATACAGGCCTCACCTGCCGTGGCCTGAGTAGGAACGTAGGGTACGGGGAGGTGGGACTGATCAGGGAACCTGAGAACCCGGATGGGGGCGAGCAGGTGGTGGAGGTGGCGACTCTGTCTTTGGAGAAAGCCTGCCGGCGCCTCGAGACCAAAAGACATGACGGGCCTGAATTAGCTGAGACATATCGACTCGCTGCGACAGGCACAAAAGTCATTAAAGCCGGACTCGATTGACGTGGCCAACAAACGTAGCCTGCTGGCAAGTATTTCAGAGGAACTGGCAAGGAGGACGCTCAGAGGAAACAAAAGCAAATGTGGTCCTGAGCTGGAGCCTATCCTGAGCCAGTTTCGCAAAGATAAGAAGAAGGGCTTTGACTGGTGCGCAGCGTTCGTGTTCCATTGCTGCATAGAAGCAGGATTTTCGCTTCCCGCCCGGCATCCGGTCCCAGTTAAACATAGCTTTGCGGGCGTTTCAGCCTGGATTCAGTGGGCCAGGATGTCTGGAAACGGATTTTACTACTCCGCTCGGAATATTAGGTTCAGACCCCAAAGGGGAGACCTCATTATTTACAATAATCTCCTGGGTCAGGGTCCGAATGACCATATTGGCGTGATTCTTTCAGGGAGGGCGCCAGGGTTGGTAACCGCTGAGGGCAACATTGGTAATGTCTCGGGCATATTCAGAAGAGATAGAACCAGATTTGTCAAAGGATTCATTCGAATTCCAAGCTCCTATCAGTACCGAGTGGAATAAGCATGGCTGATTCAGATCCTTCTTCAGCGGTCACAGATCTGCACAAAACCGATTTCGAGAACCTCTTCGATCGAGATGTCGAGTGCAACGAGGGCAAGCTGATCGAATATGACTCGCCCCATCCCAAATATCGATTCCTGGAGTATCTTGCGAGATTTAAGAACGCATGCTTTCACGGTTCGACTGACAAACAGCTGGTCGCCCTGGAGCCAAGAAGGGCCACGGGCACAGGTACAGGGCAGGCCGAAACAGCTGTCTACGTCACCACAGATGTGTTCATGGCAATATTTTTCGCGATTATCGACCGGACCCGGGTCTCCTATTTCGCAACGAGACACGATCCCAACGCCTACTTTGTCGACCGAAAAGGCCTGGGTCAGAATCCGTGGGTAGAAGGGATAGTCTACATCTGCAGCCTGGATGCCTTTGAATCGAAGGGAGGCGCTTATCCTGTTTCCTACGACGCAGTTTCACCGATGGCGAGGCTATGGGTCCTTCCTCAAGATTTTCCCCTGTTCGACAGAGTCCACCCGATCGACAAAATAGCCGAGGCGGATAGCAAATTCGATTTGATCAAAGCACAAATGTGTACGAGCTCGTTAAGACGAATCAGAACGCAAGTAACTGCCTAGTCAGTGGGAGGATCTTTACTATGATCCATCAATTTTTCCAGGTTACATCCATCCTCATTTTTTCGTCTCCATCCTGGGCGGTCGAACTGCTGGCAGGTCCAATGGTGAGTCACACGACCGATAATTCCGCCGTCATCTGGGTGGAGACGGATCGGTCAGCTGAAGTCAAGGTCGATTATTGGGCCAGTCCTGGGAAAAAGGTACCTTTGGTAGGGGGCACCGCGAAAGGACGGACAAGTAGAACCCCTCCCCATACTGGCGTTGTCGAGATTACCGGCCTGAGACCCAGGACCCAGGTTCGGTACGGAGTTTTTCTGGACGCCGAGCCAGTTCGATCGCTTACACCGCAGGTCTTCTATACGATGCCGCAGGTCCATCCGGATTCAAACGACGTTCCCGGTTTTACTGTGGCATTCGGGTCCTGCGTGAGCCCGGCCCGTCAGCCCGTGCAACCCATCTGGGCGGAAGTCGCTCAGCACAGACCCGAGGCCTTTCTCTACATTGGAGACATCGGCTACATGCCGGGCAATGCTGATGGATACGGCGACAACCGCAGCCTGGTCCGAAAGGCGATCGCCGGTTACCACCGTGAGATCCGCTACCTGTCAGGACTTCGCACCCTGATGGCCACAACACCCTCCTACGGCATCTGGGACGACCACGACTACGGCCCCAACAATTCTGACCGTACCTTCCGCTGGCGCGAAGACAGCCTGGACATTTACAAAAGATACTGGCCGAATGCCGGCGCCGGCACCACCGCAGTGCCAGGTGTCTTCTACAGCTTCCAGATCGCCGACGCTGAGTTCTTCATGCTCGACAATCGCTATCACCGGGATCCTAACGAAGCTGAAGACCGAAAGACTATGTTTGGCGAAGGACAGCTCAGCTGGCTGAAATCCAGACTGAAGGCCAGCAGCGCCACCTTCAAGGTCATTGCCAGCGGCGGATCGGTGGTTGTGAATGAAGGTCGCGGCGAGCGGTGGGCCAAGTTCGCAACAGAGCGCGACGACTTCCTCAAGTGGCTTTTCGCGAAAAACATCACCGGCGTCTTTTTCATCTGCGGCGACTGGCACATTGGCACGCTCAACCGCCTCTACCGTCCTGAGGACACATACCCTCTTTATGAACTCCTCTCCTCTAATGCGGGCATCCGCACAGAGCCCTTTAGCAGGATGATCACGGACCGTTCGGGCGGACACAATCAGTCGGCTGCTCCCCAATTCCGCGGCTACAACTTCGGAGTCCTGCGCTTTTCTGGCGAAAGGGGCGAACGCGTCGTGAAGCTCCAGATCATTGATGAACACGGCGAGGTCCAGGTGCATCGGCGGCTAAAGGAGGAAGACTTGAGGCGCTCAACAGAGTGATCGTCGAACACCCAAAAAGCACAATCGTGGATGCGCACGGGATCAACATGAAGGAACTTGAGGATCATTTCTCAAAACCCCAGTTCGTGGAAGATATGCACCGGAAAGTCGATATGGGGCTGCGTGAATGGGAAGAGTCGGTCGTCATGAAATATCTTCCAGCAGGCTGCAGCGTCCTGGATATCGGGTGTGGGGGAGGCAGGGAGGCGATACAATTGGCCAGGAGAGGGTACCGCGTGGTTGCAGTGGATCTTTCACGGCCGCAGCTGGACCGAGCCCGGGAAAACGCGAAAAAGAAGGGCGTCGAGATCAAATTCTTGAAGACGGACGGCCTGAACCTCCCAGATGAGAAATTCGACGCGATCCTTCTCTGGGCTCAGTTACTTGGAGGCATCGAATCGGAGTGCGATCGGATCACTCTGCTTCGCAACTGCCGCGATTCATTGACGGATAAAGGCGTGGTTTCTGTCTCGGGTCATAACAAAGTGATGTGCCAGGAAGAAAGTCCTGAGTATACCGACGATCGATGGCTTTACCCGTGGGGGAAGGGCGAGCTCAAATACAGGCTGTTCACAGCCGACACATTCAAAGCCTTACTCACTGAATCTGATTTTGATATTCTCGATGTAGAGATTCCAGATAGCTTGCCGGTGGTTATGCACGCGGTAGGGAGGGGTCCGAATTGAGCTGCTTTGTGGGAGGCAGTTGGCATCGTGGGCCGTGAATTCATCCTATGGGATCACGATGGGGTACTGGTGGACACGGAGCGCTGGTACTGTCAGGCCACAAAAGAAACGATCGCGCCGCTTGGAGTCGAGTTTGAAGAAGCGACCTATCTCGAATTCATGTCGCGCGGGCAGGAGTACTGGGACCTGGCACGGGCGAAGGGCGTATCGGAGGACGCGATCGAATGCCAGAGGAAGAAGCGGAACGTGCTTTATCAGGAGTACATCCGCACCAAACCGATCGAAATCGACGGAGTCCTCGAAGTGCTGGCCGAACTGAAGAAGCATTTTAGAATGGCGATCGTTACGACCGCCCGCCGGGAAGATTTCGACCTGATTCATCGGGGCCGGAAGATTTTGGACGCAATGGAATTTGTCCTTACGAGAGAGGACTACGTTGAGGCGAAGCCGGCCCCGGAACCTTATTTGACCGGGCTTCAACGATTCGGTGCGAAGCCCGAGCAGTCCGTAGCCATAGAGGACTCTGCTCGCGGAATGAAGGCTGCCATCGCCGCGAACCTGGATTGCATCATCGTGAGAAACGCCTTTACTGAAGCACACGATTTCTCTGGCGCCTGGCGCTTCGTGGATTCGATTCGGGACGTGCCCGCTGTACTGGAGGTATGACTATAAGCCTATAGTTTTCAAAAGCTTATGAATTTTGCTATGAGATTTTGCAGCTAATCCCCTTGACAGACGTTAATATGTAACTATATTTGTTACGAATCGAGGGGAGTCACATGAACCCAAGCAGCCGATTTGCAGTTGCGACTCACATTCTGGCCGGGCTTCACTGCCTCAAGGAGATTCAGGGAATAGAGGCAGCGACTTCAAACTTTATGGCTGGTAGTGTGAACACGAATCCGGTCGTGATCCGGCGGATCCTGGGGCAGCTGAAGCGGGCCGGTCTCGTTGATTCGCACCCCGGAGTAGGGGGTGGGTTCAGCCTGGCCCGGTCGGCGGGCCGAATTACGCTTCTTGACATCTACAGGGCAACTGAGGACGACTCCCTGTTTCACTTTCATTATAGCGAGCCCAACCAGGCCTGTCCTGTTGGCAGTACGATTCAAGATGGACTCAAATGCGTTTGCGATGATGCCGAGTCGGCCTTCGAGACGGTTCTCGAGGAAAAAACGCTCGCAAAACTCGCCGCTGAAATCATGGCAACCCCGGTCTTCAAAGCGAGGCTTCAGGAAGCGATCCAGAGCGGAGCGGCACCTGGATCCTAGCAACAGTTTATTTCGCTTCTACTTGAAGCGTTTCTTTTCGAGCTAATTCGTAACAGGTTTGGTTACAAAAGATTGCATACAGGAGGAGCGCAAATGACCAGATTCGAACCCGGTGATAAGGTGAGTTTTGCCAGTGGGACAGAATTCAGAGTAGCAGAAGTTGAAGAGATCCGCCGAGGTCACGACGGAGACCATTTGCTTGTTGTCCGGGAAGGGCAACACGGCTCCGGCTCGCAATATGTTGTGCTGTCCAGCTATGCAGAAAAAATCGCGGCAGGGGAAGTCTGGTTCTTGAATTAATCCGGTTCGACCACAAGCGACGGGGAGGTTCAGCATGCAAGACCATGGTGTCGTTTCCAGAGAAGACTGGCTTATTGCCCGCAAGGAACATCTGGAAAAAGAGAAGGAGTTTACTCGACAGCGTGACGAATTGAGTCACGCGAGGCGAGCGCTCCCGTGGGTAGAGGTAGAGAAAGAATATTTGTTCGGCGGTCCAAACGGTAAGGAAACCCTGGTGGATTTGTTCGAGGGCCGGAGTCAGCTGATCATCTATCACTTCATGTACGGCCCTGACTGGGAGGAGGGTTGCCCTAGCTGTTCCTTTTGGGCGGATAATTTCAATGGAATCGTTCAGCATCTCCATCATCGAGACATCACGCTCGTCGCGGTCTCCAGGGCGCAGTTGGACACATTGGAGGCCTATAAGAAGCGCTTAGGCTGGGGCTTTAAGTGGGTGTCGTCATATGGAAGCGACTTCAATAGGGACTATCACGTGTCATTCACGCCCGAGGAGATGGAAAAGGGCGAGATGTTCTACAACTTCAGCACCGGCGAGTTTCCCAGCGAGGAGGCCGCCGGGATCAGCGTGTTCTACAAGAACCAGGAGGGAGAGGTATTTCACACCTATTCCTGCTACGCGCGTGGGTTGGACATGCTGAACGGGGCGTACCACTACATGGATCTTGTGCCCAGGGGGCGCGACGAAGATGCCTTGCCTTATACCATGGCATGGCTTCGTCGTAACGATCAGTACGACGATTGATAGCAGGGCTCCGCCGAATTCCTGCACAGTAGCAGTCTTAACAGGAGAGGAGATTTTGTGGAGTCTATTACAGTAGCAGAGGTCGACAGGGAAGGGATGAAACCGTGAAGTCATCTGAAGCGCAGAAGAGCGGGAACAATCGGGTAGTTCGCTATAGTGAATGGTTGATTCGATGGAGATGGGCGGTGCTCGCCCTCTCGATCGTGACGGGGATCGCCGCGACGAGCGGCGCAGGATTCCTGCGTATGATAACTGAATACCGCGTCTTCTTCGGGCCGGACAATCCACAGCTCAAGGCGTTCGATGCGGTTCAGAACATCTACACAAAGAACGACAACATCCTGTTCGTCGTCGCTCCTGAAGACGAGGAGGTGTTCACGTCACGGACCTTGAGCGCGGTCGAGTCGCTGACCCGGGAAGCCTGGAAGATCCCGTATGCGATTCGAGTTGACGCCGTCACAAATTTCCAGTACACGCGGGCGGATGGGGATGACCTGATCGTGTCAGACCTGGTGGAAGGGGCGGCCGGCAGGTCGGAGGATGAACTTGCCGCTGCGCGGGCCGTGGCTTTGAGTGATCCGCGTCTGGTGAATTATCTGATCCCCGAGCGTGCTCACGTAACCGGAGTCAACGTCACACTCCAACTGCCCGGGCTCAGCCCCAACGAGAGCGACGAGGCAGCGGCCCACGCCCGCGTTCTTGTCACTGAAGTAGAGGCGGCCTATCCCGAAATCGAGGTCTACCTGACCGGCTTCGCGATGCTCAACAACGCATTCCAGGAGGCCTCGCTGAAGGACATGCAGACGCTGGTACCGCTGATGTATCTGGGCATCTTCCTGGCTATGGCCCTGTTGCTACGGAGTGTGAGCGCGACCTTTGCGACTGGACTGATCATCACCTTTTCGGCAGGCACCGGCGTGGGCATGGCGGGGTGGTTGGGCATTCCGATCACGCCTCCATCTTCTGCCGCGCCGACGGTGATTATGACGCTTGCAGTGGCAGACAGCGTTCACGTGCTCGTCACTATGCTCCAGTATATGCGACGAGGGTTTTCCAAGCAGGAGGCGATCGTCGAGAGCCTGCGCGTAAACATGCAGCCCGTGTTCCTCACGAGCCTGACTACGGCCATAGGCTTTCTGAGCATGAACTTCAGCGATGTTCCTCCTTTTCGCGACCTCGGAAACATCACCGCGATGGGTGTGACGGCAGCCTTCCTGTTTTCGGTCCTGCTACTGCCGGCCCTGATGGCGGTACTCCCCCTCAGGGTGAAACCTCGACCCGAACGTTCGTACGGGATGATGGACCGATTCGCTGATTACGTCATCACCCGTCGGAGGCCTCTCCTCTGGGGCTCCGTAGCCGTCGTACTGGTGCTCGGTTTCTTTATCCCCCGCAACGACTTGAACGATCAGTTCGTGAAGTATTTTGACCACAGTATCCCGTTCCGGGGCGATACGGACTTCGCGATGGAGAACCTTAGCGGAATCTATCAGATCGAATATTCGATCGGGGCAGGCCGCAGTCAGGGAATCAGTGATCCGGCATATCTCGAGCGGCTGGACGCCTTCAGCCAGTGGTTCCGCGCGCAGTCGGGCGTAGTGCACGTGAACAGTCTGAGTGAGACGATGAAGCGCCTGAATGCGAACATGCACGACGACGATCCGGCCTACCATCGGATTCCAGAATTTCCCGACCTGTCAGCTCAATATCTCCTCCTGTACGAGATGTCATTGCCTTACGGACTGGATTTGAACAACCAGATCAACGTGGGCAAGTCCGCGTCACGTCTGATTGTCACGGCGGAGAATGTGACGACCCGGAGGCTTCGAGGGCTGGTCGAGTCTGGGGAGACCTGGCTGCAGCAAAACACACCGGAGTATATGCACGCGGTGGGTGTCGGTCCGGCTGTGATGTTCTCATACATTTCGGACCGGAACATCAAGAGCATGCTGGTCGGGACGCTGTTGGCGTTCGGGATCATCTCCCTGATCCTGATCCTGGCACTCAGAAGCGTGAAGTTCGGTATGCTCAGTCTTGTTCCGAACCTCGTGCCGGCCATCCTCTCTTTCGGACTATGGGGGCTCCTGGTCGCGCAGGTGAATCTTGGCCTCTCTGTCGTTGTGGGAATGACGTTGGGGATCGTCGTCGATGACACTGTGCACTTCATGAGCAAGTACCTGCGCGCCCGCAGGGAGCGGGATCTGGACCCGTTCGATGCTGTGCGCTACGCTTTCTCCTCAGTCGGCACCGCGCTCGTCGTGACATCTCTGATTCTCGTCGCGGGATTCATGATTCTCGCTCAATCTACGTTTGGATTCAACTCCGGAATGGGAAAGATGACGGCGCTGACGGTTGGGCTCGCGCTCTTAGCGGACTTCCTTTTCTTGCCGCCGCTGCTTACCGCCCTGGATGGACGCAGACGAGCACCGGCTTTGGAAAGAAGCGTGGAGCCAACGCCGAGTGAAGGAGGTCCCGTTCCGGCCCTGGGAGAGTGAATAGCATTTTGAAAGGAGGAGTGACTGTGTTCATCGAAACTGTGGCTGTCGGGTTCAGAGGAATGCTCAACGGGTTGACTCGATTCGCCCTTATGAGGGCGGGCCGTAATCTAGCAGCACCTTCCCTGTCATTTCTGCTGGGTGCAGGGGCCCCCTTCGCCCAACCACCGGAGACCGTGACCCCCCCGGCCCTGGCCAGCCTTCCCGGCCCTTCGGGCAAGGCGGTCACCGCGGAGGGGAAAGGGATGGAAGTGGCAGTGGAAGCCGACGCGCGAGACAGAGGGTTTGGAGATTTCACCGCGGATATGAGGATGATTTTGAGGAATCGTCACGGCGAGGAGAGCTCGCGCGCGATGCGAACGAAAACCCTGGAGATGACGGATGACGGGGATAAGACGCTCGTGATCTTCGAGGAACCGCGGGACGTTAAGGGGACTGCGTTCCTCTCTTTTACGCACAAGTCAGGACCCGATGATCAATGGCTCTATCTGCCGGCGCTCAAGCGGGTGAAGCGAATCGCTTCGAATAACAAATCGGGGCCATTCATGGGCAGTGAATTCGCCTACGAAGACATTACCTCGCAGGAAGTGGAGAAGTACACCTACCGATTCCTGCGGGAAGAGTCCCTCGATGGGCGGGCCACGCTCGTGGTGGAACGCTATCCGGTCGACCCGAAGTCGGGATATACCCGGCAGATCGTCTGGCACCACGGGCAACATTTCCAACCCGTTCGTATCGAATTTTACGACCGGAAAGATGATCTCTTGAAGACGCTGACTTATCATGGTTATCAGCCTTACCTCGAGAGATATTGGCGCGCCGATCGTATGGAGATGGTGAATCACCAGACCGGCAAGTCGACGACACTCACCTGGGCATCGTATACGTTTGCCACAGGCCTGACGGAGCGGGATTTCGACAGGACGAGCCTGAGAAGGGTCCGGTAATCCGAATTCAAAATTCATTCCGACCGGAGGGAAGTTATGAAGCGTGTGATGGTCCGTTACAAGGTAAAGGCCGACAGGGCCGGGGAGAATCAGCAATTGATCGAGAATGTATTCGATGCGCTCCAGAAATCATCGCCATCAGGCATCCGGTATGCCTCTTTCAAGCTGGAAGACGGCGTCAGTTTCCTACACGTCGCGTCCATCGAAACGGAGGACGGCAGTAACCCACTCGCTGAACTCGAGGCGTTCGATACATTCGTGGAAGCGATAGAAGATCGGTGCGAGGAGCCTCCGGTGGTAACGCCGCTCACAGAAATCGGATCCTACCGATTCTTCGGAGGTTGATTCGCCCCGGCGGCCAATCCGGGAGGAGAGGTGGCATCTTAGGGTATCGCAGCACCCTTCGTGTGTTGATCGGGGCTGGGATCCTTTCTGTGGTGTCTTCCGGCACCTCCCACGGTGCGGATTGGTCGGGGTTTTACGCGATAGAGTCGCGAGCCTTTCCCAAGTCGCCTCTGTCGAACCGCCAGAACAGCGTTGATGTCTCGATGGTGTCCGCACCCGAATTCTTCCTTGAATGGAATCGAGGACGGCAGGCGATATCGTTCGAGGGATTCCTTAGGCTGGACCGAAACGACGGCCAGCGAACGCATTGGGACATCCGGGAGCTCTTCTGGGAAAAGATCGGTGATCGGTGGGAACTGCGTGTTGGCGTACAGACTGTCTTCTGGGGGGTGACCGAGTCACAACATCTCGTGGACATTTTGAATCAGACCGATGGTGTAGAACGTACGGATGGTGAGGCAAAACTGGGTCAGCCCATGGTGACTCTGACCCTCGTCAACGATTGGGGCACGCTAGATCTCTACACGCTGACGGGATTTCGTGAGCGGACGTTTCCGGGTGGTGACGGCAGGCTAAGAACACCGCTGGAGGTGAAAGGTGATGCGGACTATGACCGCGGGAGCCTCAAACGTCATCTCGGGTGGGCGGCCCGGTGGTTTCATACGATCGGTCCGTTCGATTTGGGTATATCGCACTTCTCGGGGACGGGTCGGGATCCGATCCTGGCGTTGGACGGTGGCGTGCTTCGGCCTCGATACCACGCCATTCAGCAGACCGGATTCGACACCCAGATGGTCTCCGGCGGATGGCTCTGGAAGTTGGAGATGATACATCGAAGCGGTGGGTCCGGGCGCTTCACGGCGATGACAGGGGGCTTCGAGTACACGATCGCGAACGTGAGACAGACGGGCACGGATATCGGTCTCCTGGTCGAGTACATGCGCGACTCACGCGGCACTGAAGCGTTGACTCCGTTTGAAGATGACGTTTTCTCAGGGATGCGACTCGCGTTGAACGATGTTCAGAGTTCCGAGGTCCTCGCCGGATTGATCGTTGACCGTGCAGCTGGAATCAGTCTTATACTCGTCGAGGCAAGCCGCCGGGTAGGGGACAGGTGGAAAGTCGAGCTGGAGATGCGTGGGTTCCTGAGGACCCGCCCGGATGACCCCCTATACGGATTCAGACGGGACGGCCACGCAGAACTGAAGGTGTCTCACCATTTTTGAGCAGGCTCGGGTGGTTTTCAGTAGCTTGGGGTCTGTCACGACGTGCGGAAACCCTCCAGGTTGAAGCCCTCAAGGTGAGCGGGAAGGCATGGCGATCAGGCTCAAAACCCCTGCTGAGATCGAAAAGATAAAGAAGAGCGGGCAGGCAGCGGCGGAAGTCCTCCAGGCGCTCGGAGAAGCTGTGCGGCGGGGCATCAGCACGCTTGAATTGGACGAGATTTCACGAGGGCTCATCGCGGAGCTGGGCGGGCTTCCATCCTTCTTGGGTTATGGGCCTGCGGGTCACCCTCCTTACCCGGCGACGATCTGCGCATCCATCAATGAAGAGATCGTGCACGGGATCCCAGACCGAAAACGGACATTGAGCGAAGGGGATATTCTCGGGATCGACGTCGCGGTGAACGTGGACGGGTATCACGGCGACAATGCGTTTACGTTTCCCGTGGGCCAAATCTCATCGGAAGCCCAAAGCCTGCTCGATGCGACCCGGGCCTCTCTGAATTGTGCGATAGATGCCGCAAAACCTGGAAATCGGCTGGGCGACGTCGGTTTCGCGGTGCAGCGCTGTGCAGAGGACAAAGGGTTTTCGGTGATCCGGGATCTTTTCGGGCACGGGATCGGTCAGAACATGTGGGAGGAGCCGCAGGTCTTCAACTTCGGGACGCCGGGAAGGGGTACACGATTGAGGCCTGGCATGGTGCTCGCCATCGAACCGATGCTGAGCAGCGGAACACACGAAGTCAGGTTTCTGGATGATGGATGGACTTCTGTGACCGCGGATGGGAGTTTATCTGCCCATTTCGAGCATACCGTCGCGATCCTTTCCGATGGGCCGGAAATTCTGACGGCCAACGATGGGCTGTGGGGTTGATAGGGCAACACCTTGGAGGTCGTGCGATGGGTTGGGTCTATTGACCGTTCTCTGCAGGCAGTGAGATGATGACAGTAGTGCCTTCACCGGTGGTAGACTCGACCTGAAGGGTACCGGCGAAATAGAAGGACTGAGTTGTGCCTATCAGTCGGCCGGGCCTATCTTTTTCAACAGGAGGTCCAGGTCTGTCAGTTTGACAGGCTTGAGCAAGAAATCGAATGCGCCGAGCTTGAAAGCCTCTTCAGACATCTTCGAATCTCCGTGTCCGGTCATCAAGACTACGGTCATGTGTGGTTGAATCTCCAGGCTCCTTCTCAAGAGGGTAAATCCGTCCAGTCCCGGCATACGAACGTCGACCAGGGCCAGATCGTATGGGAAGGTCCTGATCGCTTCTAAAGCGGCGGACCCGTTGAAAATACTGTTAACGGCGTGGCCGCACTCCGACAGGTACTCTCCTAACGTCTGGTGGATGATCTCCTCATCGTCCACCAGAAGGACTGTAAGGCAATCTTGACCCATCTGGATCTTCCTAGATTCTCCCGAACTCCGCCATTCCAGCTCCCAATTCACATGTTGTAAAATAGCCACTTTTCTGATGGCAAGATACGATAATTTGCGAAATGAGCCCCCACCTAACGTGAGCTCATACGCCAGGCCGACTTACGAGTGTTTTGTGCTTGTCTCGGGAATCGAGAACTTCTATATTTTTGTAAATTATTGAGATCGAGGGATTTCTCTTGGAGGGGATTTCGTAGGGAATCGATCTTATTTGTGCTCCCGTAGCTCAGGTGGATAGAGCAACTGCCTTCTAAGCAGTAGGTCGCAGGTTCGAGTCCTGCCGGGAGTAAGACGACCCGTGTGGTGAGTGTAGCTCAGGCGGTTAGAGCACCTGGTTGTGGCCCAGGAGGTCGGGGGTTCAAGTCCCCTCACTCACCCCATCCATCTTGATTTGATCAAGGCCTTTGGCTTCCGGCGAAATGCCTGAAGGGCCAAGGGCCTTTTTTGTAGGGTCTGCGGGGGTGGTTTCGGTGAGGATATTCGGTCCTTCACAAGGACAGCAGCCCAGGGCCGTGATTATCGGGCTAGATGGCGCGCCCTACAGCCTGATTCGGCGCCTGGTGGATGCCGGCGAATTGCCAAACCTGGGCCGGCTCCTGGACCAGGGATCGATCCTACCGATGCAGTCTGTCCTGCCCACCGTTTCGTCCGTTGCCTGGGCTTCGATCGTGACGGGCTGTTTGCCCGGGAAGCACGACATCTTTGGATTCATAGATCGCCATCCCCGCACGCATGAGATGTTTATCCCCAGCTCTCGAAACCTGAAGGTGAAAACGTGGATCGACATCCTGAGCGGTATGGGCAAGCGGGTTTTCTCGATGGGCGTGCCGATGACCTACCCCCCGAGGGCCGTGAACGGAGTGCTCATTTCTGGGTTCATGGCGCCCAGTCTGAGAAACGCGACCTATCCACTGGAAGTAGAAAAGGAACTTGAGGCCATGGGGTATGTCATCGACATCGACGCCTGGCAGGCACGCGAGGATAAGCGGAAATTTTTGGACGACCTGTTTGTTGCCTTTGAGCGTCGATGCGAAGCGATGTTCAAATTTCTTGCGAGAGAACCGTGGGATTTTTTCGTGACGCACGTGATGGATACGGATCGGATGAACCATTTTCTGTGGGGAGAAATGGAAGATGAAAACGAGGAGCTTGCGCCCTGGTTCTTCAAGTTTTATGCGCGCGTCGACGAGGCCATCGGAGAACTGGTCCGCCGTCTGGACGAAGATGTCTTGTTGATCATCCTGTCAGATCACGGGTTTTGCCGGTTGAACCAGGAGGTCCATCTCAACTACTGGCTCAGACAGGGCGGATATCTCAGTTTCGATACCGACACCCCGCAGCAGCTCCGCGATATGCTTCCCTCTACACGGTGCTATTCGCTTCTTCCGGGTCGGTTCTACGTCTCTGTGCGTGGACGGGAGCGGTACGGATGCGTGGCGCCTGGAGAGGAATATGACTCGGTGCGCAGGGAGATCTCAGCGGGACTCCTGGAGTTAAAAGACCCCGAGAGTGGCAGGAAGGTGATTCAAAAGGTCTTGATGCGGGAAGAACTGTGCGACCGTCCCGTGTTGGACACCGCGCCTGACTTCCTTGCTGTACCTTCACGGGGCTACGATCTCAAAGGCGGCTTTGAAAAACGCGTCTTATTCGAGCCGAGCCCTGTGACGGGCACGCACACGCTCGACGACGCGATGTTCTACGTGAACCGGAAGGGCATTGATGAAGGTCCGTTGAGCGTGATCGATGTGATGCCCACGGTGCTTAGCGCGATGGATGTTGCAGTGCCCGAAGGGATTGATGGACGGGCGATTGCGATTGGATAGTCTGGGAGGGTGGGGGAGGCGGGATCAGCCGCGGCCGTTCCAGAGGGACGAGGGCGTGAGGTCGGGTATGATTTCTTTCAGCTTTCCGACAATGCCGATTCGATCGGAAGCCTCGGCAAGGGTTCCCAGTTCATCGATGGCCTCATCCAAAGATGTTGGATCGACCTTATCAGGTTCGGCGATGAAGATCTTCCGGTGGCGGGTCGACTTGACGCTTTCAGTCTGTGTAAGAAGCTCCTCGTGGAGTTTGTCTCCCGGCCGGAGGTCCACGAACTTGAGTGCGATGTCAACGCCCGGCTCCATCCCGGCCAGACGGATCATCTCGATGGCCAGCTCCAGGATGCGCATGGGCTTACCCATGTCAAAGATGAAGATCTCCCCGTCTTTTCCGATCGCACCACTCTGGACAACCAGTCTGGCTGCCTCAGGAATGGTCATGAAATAGCGGGTGGCTTCGGGATGGACAGTAACAGGGCCGCCTTCTCTAATTTGCTTTTGAAAGAGGGGTACGACGGTGCCTCTTGCACCCAGAACGTTTCCGAATCTGACGGTGACAAAAATTGTGTCGGAACCTCGGGCGAGACCCTCGATTTGGAACTCGGAGATGCGCTTCCCGGCTCCATAGACGCAGGCGGGGCGAACGGCCTTGTCGCTTGAGATCATAACGAAACGTTCGGCGCCATACTCGTGGGCAAGGTGGGAGACCGTTCGGGTTCCGATGATGTTGTTCTTGACTATTTCCTCGGGGAAAGACTCGATCATGTCAAGATGCTTGTGGGCAGCCGTATGAAAGATGACCTGGGGTCGATGCTCCTCAAAGACCTGACGCAGTCGCCCGGGGTCTCGGATGTCTGCGATCACGGGCGTGGCAGTCAGTTTGGGTGAACGGGTTCTGCATTCCAGGTTAATCTCGTAGATGCTTTGCTCCCCCCGTCCCAGGAGGAGGAGACGCTTGGGGTTGAACCGGCCGATCTGCCGGCAGAGCTCAGAACCGACGGAGCCGCCCGCCCCGGTGACGAGCACGACCCTGTCATCGATGTAGGCCGCGATCTCCTGGAGGTCGATGTCGATCTCTTCTCTGCCCAGGAGTTTCTGGATCTGAAGCTCGGTCATTTTCTGTCAGGTCCCCTTAAGTGGATCGAAAATTCGTGCTAAGGCGTTGAAATATCGAGAAAAGAGTCCAAAAAGTCAAGAATCGTTTGACGTTCGGAGTCAAAGGAGGGCATATGAAAGGCACTGGTTTGAGTTTCTGCGCAATATTGTTCTTGTTGTGCGGTTGGAACGTGGAGGTCGCCGGGCACGAGGATGGGCCGCACGTGCTGGACACCAGCGAAGAAAACATGAAGCGGATTGCCAAGTCCCTGGGCGTGGAATGCACGCACTGCCACATAGCCGAGAAACCAGACGGAAAGCCGGATTTCGAACAGCCTTCCCCTTTCAAGGAGACGGCGAAATACATGAAGATTCACTTCGTTGACAGCCTGAAGACGGTCGCAGGGGATTCACTGACCTGCGTGACGTGCCATCAGGGAAAGGCTCACTTTCTGCCCAGGGACCTGACGGACGCAAAGCGCTCGAACCTGTCCGAGCACATGCCCCGAAAAGAGATCATTGTGATCATGAAAGGGGTTGCGAAGTCTCTGGGCGTGAAGTGTAACTACTGCCACGTGAAGGGTGAGGATGGCCGGATGGATCCTGCCGAGCCGACGGAGCACAAGCTCATCGCGAAGTACATGATGGATCACTTCGCTTCAGGGCTTGTCGGGCACGACGGAACGGAGGTCAAGTGCATGACGTGCCACCAGGGCCGAACCTCATTTCTTCCAAGATCGCTGTCGGAGGAGGAGTAGCTAAGGATCGGGCAGGGTCATCGGGTACAGAAAAGCGGCCGGACTGAATGTCCGGCCGCTTTGATTTGGCGGGGTGGGTTTGATTCGGACTCGTGTTTACGAGCAGCCGACTGAACTTCCGCAGTTCAGACATCGATAGCAGGAGCCGTTGCGCACGGTAATGTGACCGCACGTATCGCAGAACGGGGCGTCTCCCATCATGTGAGAAAGCTGCTCGTCCAGCGTCGACGTCCGAGTCTGTACCTGGCCCTGATGTTGTGGCGCTTTCGCTTTGTGTGTATTGGAGCCGTTCGTTGGTGGCAGACTACCGTTGCCCTGGGTCTCGGGTGCACGGGTCTCGGACGGGGGAAGTGTGATGGCGGGCCCAGCTTCCTGGGCGGGTGCGGAGCCGTTCGACGCTGCGCGTGAATCAGCTGAAGCCGGTGTTTCCGCATCGCGGGTCTCGTCATCCGAGTGTGTAGCGTCGATGTCCGGTGCCAGGTCTTCGGGTTTGACCTGGAGGAAGTCCGTTCGCCCCAGGTATTCGTATCCAAGAACCCGAAAGACGTAGTCGATTATGGACGTGGAAAACTTGATATTGGGGTGGTCTACGGTTCCCCAGGGTTCGAATCGTGTGAAGGTGAAGAAGTCGACAAACTCGTTAAGGGGAACGCCGTACTGCAATCCTTTAGAGATGGCCATGGCAAAGCAGTTCAGCATGCTCCGGAAGGGCGCACCCTCTTTGTGCATGTCGATGAAGATCTCTCCCAAGGCTCCGTCTTTGTACTCGCCGGTACGGAGGAAGACCTTGTGGCCCGCCACCTTCGCCTCTTGTGTGAAGCCCTGTCGCTTGAGTGGGAGACGACGCCGAATGGCACGGTGCGTTTCTTCAGCAGGCGCTTCGATTTCCTCAGCCCTGGTCGCCTTCCCTTCGGGCTTAGCCTCTTTGTCTTCGGTAGAAGTGTTTAGTGGTTGGGAACCCTTGGAACCGTCCCTATAGATGGCCGCCGCTTTAAGGCCCAACCGCCAACCTTCTATGTATAGGTCTTCGATTTCCTGGGCGGTGGTTTCTTGGGGGACATTGATGGTTTTCGAAATCGCTCCGCAGATAAATTTCTGGGCTGCCGCCATCATCGTGACGTGGGCCATGGGCGCGATAAACCGCTTGCCGTACCTACCACACTTGTTGGCGCAATCGAAAATCGGGAGATGCTCCTCTTTCACGTGTGGCGCACCCTCGATCGTCATTCTGCCACAGATAACATCGTTGGCTTCCCGAATTTCCGTGTCGCTAAATCCGAGCTCGCTTAAGACGCTGAACCCCACCTTGTGAGTCTCTTCGGGGCTGAACCCAAGGCGCCGAATCGTTTCGCCGCCCAGGTTGAAGGTTGAAAACGCAAAGGAGAGATCGAAAATCGTGGGAAGCGTTTTCTGGACCTTCTCAAGGTCCTCTTCTGTCAGACCCTTTCCCTTGAGGGTGTCGATGTTTATGTGTGGAGCGTTCTCAAGTGAAAGCGACCCGCAGATGTATGAAATGATTTCCCGAATCTGCACATCTGTGTACCCGAGTTGTTCGAGCGCCCTCGGGACGCTCGTGTTGACGATCTTGAAGTAGCCGCCGCCGGCCAGTTTCTTGAACTTGATCAGTGCAAAGTCGGGTTCGATTCCAGTCGTATCACAATCCATGAGCAGCCCGATTG
Organism: Candidatus Latescibacterota bacterium; assembly: GCA_965248435.1. GTDB lineage: Bacteria > Latescibacterota > UBA2968 > UBA2968 > CBDFJH01. The sequence goes on along the minus strand of OZ252100.1, from coordinate 556,841 downwards.
TGCCGGTCGGGGCGATGACGGTTGCCTGAGCATTCCTGTAACCGTGGGCTCTGCCCAGCTTCAGTGCCAGATCCCAGTCCTCGTGCGCAGCCTTCAAGAGATCCTGCGGACAAGCTGTTTCATCGAGTTCGTATGCAGCGTCTCGATGCATGTTCATCACGCTCAACATGGGATCTATGTTTCTCGCATACCCCGGGAACGGCCCTTTGTCCGCGGCCATCTCCGCCGAGGTTGCGTAGGCACGCCCACACATAATGGCGGTAATGGCAGCGCAGATGGCCCTTCCCTCAGAGCTGTCGTAGGGTAGTCCCAGGATCATCAAGAGCGTTCCCAGGTTGGCGTACCCAAGCCCCAGCGGCCGGTAGTCGTGGCTGTTCTGAGCGATCTTTTTGGTTGGATAGGAGGAGAAGCTGATCAGGATTTCCTGGGCCACGAAAAAGATCCGGCAGGCGTGCCGGAACCCTTGGACGTCGAAACTTCCGTCTTCTCCAAGGAATTTTGTGAGATTGATAGATGCCAGGTTACAGGCACTGTTGTCGAGAAACATATATTCGGAACAGGGATTGGAACTGTTGATGCGATCTGTGTTTGGGCAGGTGTGCCACTTGTTGATCGTTGTGTCGAGCTGAATACCCGGATCCGCGCACGCCCAAGCCGCCTGACTGATTTGGTGCATCAGGTCTCGCGCCTTGTAGGTTTTGTGGATTTCGCCCGTTGTGCGCAACCGCGTCGACCACTCGCCATCGTCGAAGTAGGCCTTCATGAATTCGTCGGGGATGCGGATAGAATTGTTAGAGTTTTGGCCTGACACGGTCTTGTAGGCCTCGCCGTTGAAGTCGGAGCTGTACCCGCCTCGTATCAGCGCAGCCGCTTTGCTCTCCTCTCCAGCCTTCCAGTTGATAAATTCGATGATCTCGGGATGGTCCAGGTCTAGACAGACCATCTTGGCGGCGCGGCGCGTGATGCCACCTGACTTTGTCGCCCCCGCGCCTTTGTCGAACACTTCCAAAAAGGACATGAGACCGGAGGAGGTACCGCCTCCGGTAAGTTTCTCCATCTTCCCGCGAATTTTGGAAAAGTTGGTGCCCGTCCCTGAGCCATATTTAAAGAGTCTTGCTTCGCTTTTTAGGAGGTCGAATATCTGCATGAGGTCGTCATCGACGGACTGGATGTAACACGCCGAACACTGGGGATGAGCGTAGGAGTCCTTGCCTTCGATGACTCGGTCTCTTTTCCGATCCCAATGCCAGTTTCCTTCGTTTCCCCTGATTCCGTATTCGTGGTAAAGACCGCAGTTGAACCAGGTCGGAGAGTTGAAGGCGCCCATTTGATGCACAAGGTGATAAGCCAATTCAGCCTCAAATGTGTCCGCATCATCCTGACTGTCGAAATACCCGCCCTGCTCGTCTCCCGTTTTTCGAATCGTGCGTGCCAGGCGATTGACTACTTGTGTAACGGAGGTCTCGTGGCCCGTCTTCGGCACCCCTCTCTTCCTGAAATACTTGGATGCCATGATATCCGATGCCAGTTGGGACCACGAGTTAGGTGCCTCGAGGTTTTCCATTCGGAAGACTTCCGAGCCATCGGGATTCGTTATGACCGTCGTTCGTGTTTCCACGGCGACTTGATCGAGGGGGTTCTGGTCGGGCCTGGTGTATCTGCGAGCAAACTTCATAACCGCTTGACCTCCAGAGTTAGGCAGGGTTTTGAGGGCAATCGACCACTAGGTTCTACGGATAGAGAAGACACCACCTTCAGGGGGCGAAGGGTGCTGGCGAGACGAAAAAGGTGCAGCTAGAGAGAAGGGGACTAGGGAGGGGGATGCGAAGGGCCGTCAGCCAGCGCTCGCGAGTCTGGATAGCTATGTTAGCGAACCGAGCTGACGGAGTTCCTTTTCGAAGTCTCTAAGATCCTTGAATTGACGATAGACCGAGGCAAACCTCACGTAGGCCACCTCATCCAGGTTCTTCAGCTCGGTCATCACTCGCTCACCGATGTGGGCATTTGCCTCGAGCTCACGTTCCCCCAGGCCAGTCAGTTGCCCTTCGATGCGATCCACGACCTCCTCGATCTGAGAGGTGGATATCGGTCGCTTGTTACAGGCGAGCTGGATTTTTACAAAGAGCTTGTTCCTGTCGAAGGGTTCTCGCCTGCCGTCGGATTTAATGACTGTGAGAGGCGTGTGTTCGATGTATTCATAAGTCGTGTAGCGCCGCCCACAATTCAGGCATTCTCTGCGTCTCCTGATCGCCATCCCTTCCTTGCTGGACCTGGAATCTACGACCTTGTCATCCAGCCCTTCGCAATAGGGACACCTCATAAAAATTCTCCAGAGCGACCTCCCACCTTAAGAAAATTCGACAGATAAAGGGTGGTAAGGACCCTTATATTGTGGGGCAAACACAATTATAATACAAAATGTGGGGCTGTCAAGGGAAAATTTGGCCGCTTTTCGGTGTGGGTTCGGTTAAGGAACTGAGGGTCAACCGGTTAAGAAATCCGCGAAGAATCCACCCCGGAAGTTCGCACCTCGCAGGACCCGGCCTTCCCAAATTCGGGCCGGGCGGGTCTGATGTTCCGAATGGTTTTTCGCCCTTGTCTTCGCCGTCTTGGCGGCCGTATATTCACTCATTCCTCTATAGTTTCTGGAGTTGATGCCTCATCGTTTTTCACCCTGCACGCTCCACGCGCTGCCTCTGGCAGCCCCTCCATCTCCCCCTGGAGTCGCCTTCCGGCCCTCCTTTTTTCCTATTTGCTCACCTCCATGAATCCATTGCTAAAGCGTCTGGATCCAGACCGGGCCGGTCTGAAGGATCGGATGATCTCCGCTTTTTATGAGAATCCCTTCCTGGAAGCGGAGGCCCCGCAGCTTGTTTCCCGTTTCGATTCGGACCTGGAACCGCTGAACGAAGCCCTGAATGACCTTTGCCGCTGTGGGGTCCTCTCGGCCCGAGACGGGAGGTTTCTGTTCAAGCCGGAGGATGGGATCTACCACGAGGTTGCTTCCCTGGCAGCGGCCCACAGGGGTGAAGAGGGGGCCATCAGACAGCAGGTGCTCGAGCTCGAAACGCTGGCTCGAATCCGGGAAAGGCTGGCAGTGACCCGGCAGGAGGTTTCCGCCATCCTGGAGTTGGTTCCTGTCGGTGTCCTTCTCCTGGATCGGTACGGCCAGCTGCTGAAGGTCAACGCCCTGGCGAGCGACATGCTGGGGATAGGCACGGAGGATAGGGAAGCGGGTATCTGCAAGAAGCTGGGGCTGTGTCTTGATGAGATCCTGGAACACGACGTTTGCACCGAGGTGGAACTGGAACGGCCCCTCGAGGTCGTCTCAGGTCCGTTTCACGTCGCCGGAAGCGACGGGGGGGCCGTGATCACCCTGCAGGACATCACGCACCGGCGCGAGATGGAGGCGAAGACCGAACGAATGAGAGAGGAATTCTTCTCTATGATTCGGCATGAACTCAAAAAACCCTTGATGACGGTCGAGCGTTTTCTGGATCACTCTTGCGAGGAGGAAGCAAAAGGGCTTTGCCTGGCCCGGACGGCCGCTTCTCACCTGAGCGCCATGGTGGACGATATGCTTCTCCTTGCAAGACTGGAGCAGGATCCGATGTCTGTGAGGCCGAAGGATCGTGTTTCCCTCCAGTTCTTGATCGCCGGAGCAGACCTGGCCTTCCGGGATCGGGCCCTCGAGAAAGGCCTTCGGTTTCTTACGCTGTCACCAGAGCAGGATATCAGTTTCGTGGGTGACGAACGTCGCCTCACTCAGGTCCTGGGAAATCTGGTGGACAATGCCATCAAGTTTACGCCCCGGGGGGGAGAGGTCGTTGTTCGCGGGGATGGGGACTCGGAACGAGTCTGGATTTGTGTGACAGACACGGGACCAGGGATTCCGGAATCGGAGCGCGAGCGTGTATTGGGCAAGTTTTACCAGGTGAGGAAGGACGAAGGCCGACCCTCCGGCCTGGGGCTTGGGCTCGCCATCTGCAGGCACGTTGCACTCGCTCACGGGGGAGAGGTCGAGGTCGGTGATGGAAAAGTGAACGGAACATCGGTTTTGCTTCGCCTACCGATGCGAATTGCGGATTAAAAGGGAACATATCTCGTATCTCGTTGGAGGCATCCCGCTGATGAGATTGCTTTGGATACGAGATGCGATTTTATCTGATTTCCAACCAACGAACGAGGAGGTGCCTATCCTTGGCTGAAAAAATTGTGATGATCGTAGACGATGATCCCTCCACAGTGATCTACCTGAAGCCCGTGCTTTCGGAGGAGGGCTACCGAGTCTTGACGGCCGACCGAGGGCCGGGGGCCCTGGAACTGCTGCGGACCGAAATCCCCGACCTGGTCCTGCTCGATGTGCATATGCCCGGCATGAGCGGGTACGAAGTCCTCGAGCGTATCCGTTCGGAAGACCGCACCTCCAACATTCCCGTAATCTTCTTGACGGTGAAGGACACGCTCGCTGACGAAGAAAAAGGTCTGAGCGAAGGCGTGGTCGACTACATGAGCAAGGATATTCTGAGGCCGGACAGGGTACAGATCCTGCGCTACAGACTCCGGAACTTCTTCTCCTGGCAGGAGAACGAGCGACTCAGGGGCGTACTGGCAACGATCGTCTCCGCCAACCACGAAATCAACAACCCCCTTATGGTGATCCTGGGCAGCGCAGATCTCCTCAGGCTCAGGGGTTTTCTGGGCGAACATCCTGAGGGGCTGGAAGCACTGGAGAGAATTTCGGATTCGTGCCAGAGAGTGAAGGAGGTTCTGGAGCGGATCTCCAAGCTGGCCTCCTGGGGGGGCACGGCGTATCTAGAGGGCGTCGAAATGCTGGATCTGAGTCGCGAGACCGGTTCGGCGAACTGAAAGGTCGACTTTGATTACTCCTGAGCTTCAGAAAGAGGCCGCTTCCGAGGATGCAACCCTGGAGCTTGTTCGTAACGCTTCTGAGGCGGGTCCCGCGGTCCTGCGGATGCGGGCCGTGTCTGAACTGAAACGTCTCCCGATGCGCCAGCGGACTGCGCACGTTCTCTGCGATTATGTTAAGCACGCCGAACACCCTGCGTGGCGTGCAACCGCTGCACAGGTGCTCGGATTTCACGGCGCGGTAGAGACCTTTTTCGAGATCGCAGAGGTCCTCAAGACGTGCGCATCTGAGGAGAGAGACCCGATCGTGGTCAAGGCGATCACGTTCGCGTTGAAGGATACAGAAATCGCGCATTCGCTATTGCGCCACGGCTACCCCGGGGTCGCCACGGAGGCCGTTCTCAGCGTGCCCGCTTCCGAAAAAGGCCTGCAGTCCCTCGTGCGCCTCTATCTCAAGGGGGCGGCCCCGTCGGTGGAAGCTTGTGTCCTTAGACGGCTTGGCGAAGATCCCGGCATGGTGGGGGCGGTGATTTCGTGTTTGATGGCCGATGAGCTGGACGACGATTCAAGACTCTTGCCTCTCCTTCGTGTCTTCCCTCAGGAGGTACTCTTCGATTGCCTCATTCGTGTCGACGAGGAGGTCACACGAACTTATGACGCGATCTGGTCTGGGATCAGGCGCCGCGAGAGGAAGCGAGTGCTGGTGGGCGTCCTCGAGTCGCGGATTGAGGAGGAGGGCGTTTCGTCGCGACTGATGGACGCCATTCTGAGTTGTCTCCTCGAAGAAGATGAGAATTACGAGCAGGTGAACCGCCTGGTGGTCTCCATCCTGGGGACCATGGATATGATTCGGATCCGGGAACTGGCGGAACGGGCTCAGCTCGCCTGGCAAAACGCGGATCAAAATCAAAGATCGCGTCTGGCTGAGCTCTTCGTTACGCTATCCAAGACGACAGCCCGAGTCGGCCCTGAAGTGGAGGAGATGCTCGCCAGTTGGGAAGCGGTGCTTCCAGGGATTCAGCTCAGGGCCTTTCACGCACGAATTGGAAAGCCCGTATCTCGTTGAGATAGGCTAACGGAAAAGCAAAGCACGGGTACCGCAAACCGGCTACGCAGCCTCACCTCTTGTCCAGGTGAATTGCCAACGGGCGTGAGCGGTCAAATGAAAGCGGCGCAGGAGCCCAGCTCCTGCGCCGCTTGTCTGATTAAGGAGGTGGAGGTTAGAAATACCTTCCGAAACCAATGCCCAGAGAGAAGCCGCTGAGATCGCCGGGAGAACCCAGGGCCTCCGTAAATCGGGCGAGCGTGTATCTGCCATCCAGAGTGATGGCGAAATCCTGGTCCGCTCCAACGCGGATGTCTAACCCGGAGCCAACGTAGCCGCCAAGGGTGGCAGAAATCGTGGGTGCGCCCTCGAACGGGAGCCCGATTCCGAGTCCCAGGGCATTGCTTTGACCGCCATTCCTGAGATAGCTCGAGCCAGCGGAGAAACTCATGCCTCCAGGGTAGTAGCCCCTAGAGACGGTCTGGTGGTCGAACCGAAAGTACGGGCCGGCACCAAGACCGACGAAAGGCACGACGCGGCCGTTCTGCCGGAACTGGCGCTGTAGACCCACGGGAATCGATACGAGCGTAACGCGGGTCACGCCGGCGGGCATGTCAGAACCCAGACGCTTTAGGGCCTGCTGGAAACCGTATGTGAGGAATTCCATACCTGCGGTCAGGCGCGTTACAGGAGTCACGCGCCTGTCATATCCGAACCTGAAACCAAACCCACCCGTAGCACTCGAAAAGTAACCGCTCAGGCCGTTCAGGGAGCTGAGGTTTGGGGACTCGTCCATCACGATGTCGCTTTGATCCGGCCACATCGGAGAGGGTTTGTCTCTCAGAACGGGCGGCACGACCGGCCAGGCCTGTGCCTGCGGAATCCGGACGCCGGGCCATTCGCCCGGGAGTGCATCCAGGACCGCCCCCGGTGACGCGACATAGATGTACGCGTCGGGATTGGCGTCGAGGCCGTAAAACATGGAGGTCTGGCCCGCGCCTTGAAGGTGAACGGTGTCGTCCCTTTGATCTGCTTCGCAGATCTGAGACGAGAAAACGACGAGTGCTGACACAAGAATCATGAATAGATGCTTCATAGGCCTCCTCCTGTAGAAACGGTTCCGGCTCGACTGTAGGATACCTAAACAAAGGGCGTGCCACAAGGACGTGAATGCGACAATTGATTTATTATCAATGAGATAGTGAGAATTCTTGAGAATGAAAATGGGGGCGAAAGTGTGAATTTTGTCCCCATTTGTTGCTCGCTTGCAACAGTTCCGAATTCCGTGGGGTTGCGATCCAACAACGACGGCCGTTACCAGTTGGTTGCCCCGAGGAGATTCTGGGCAGCGCGCATCTCACGGCTGAAGGCCTTTTCGAATTCGGGATAGTACTGGATCACTTCGTAGAAGAACCGGGCCGCGTCGCTGCTTCAGGTCCTGTTCGGTCGGGAAGATGATCTGCCGGCCCACGCGGAACTCCTTGATCGTCAGCGGCATGGTCGTGTTGAGCGCGAGGACGCGCTTTAGGACCATTACGCCCTGCAGGACCTTGAGGGCCGTCGCCCCGCGGACGCCGCGTGGGTTTAGATCCGAGAGCAGGATGGTCCAGAGATCGGGGCGTCCGTCGGGCAGGCGCTTGTTTCCCTTCATCAGCTCCGAGATATAGTCGTCTGGAGAAGGGATGTTCTGGAAGGTGATCTCGGATTTGGGGGGCACAAAGGGGTGTTTGGGTGTGCCGCGCGGCCGTGCCTCGAAGCTCAGGCGCAGGGTGTTCTGCTTATTCTGATCTCGAAGGCCCAACAGGTTGTTCAGTAATGCGATCTGAAACCCGCTGCTGTCGGGTGCGGCCGGTTTGTCTTCCAGCAGGATCATGCGCTCTACGTCGATGTATTGAGTAAAGTCGGTCTTGAAAATGACTTCCCAGAGCATCCGCCGGACCAGGATCTCTTCCCCAGGTACTGCCCCTTCCGCGAGAGAGGCGAAAGGCTCCTCCTTCTTGAGCATGATATCTGCTTCGGTTTCCAGCAGGATAGTAGTGAGCAGGTTCGAATAGATGTCGCTCTCGTAGACGAACCTCAGGTCGAAGACGTCGTCGTCGCGAATCCGGTAAGCGTTTCTGAACAGTTTGTAGCCGAAGGCGTTGAATATGTCCGAATCTTTCGGGATAACGTAGCTGAAGCTCTTCTCCTCAAGGGGCACCACGTGAGGCGTGAGGACGACGATGACTTCCTTCTTCTCGTTGTCGATGACCTTGCGTCGGAAGGGGAGACCGAGGATCGGGATTTGAGAGAGGATGGGGATGCCCACATTCTTCTCCTGTTTGTTCGTCGAAATCAAGCCCCCGATGATGAAGGGCGTATTATCCGCCACGCGCACGAAGGTCTGGACCTGACGGTTGTCGACTGTGGGTGCAAAGAATACGTCACCGGATTGTCCCGAGGCGGCTTGATTGACCGCGCTGACGATCGTCTCCACCTGCATCGTGATGTCAGTGCCGTCTTCACTGATACGCGGGCGAAGATTTAAGACGATTCCCACAGGGAAGTAGTCGACCGAGGAGGTAATGCCGGCCGAGGTTGCGGTAGATTTGACCACGGGGACCTGCTGGCCCACCTGGATACGCGCCTGACGACCGTCCAGGACGAGGACGGATGGACTCGAGAGGAGCTCCGCATCTCCTGATGAGATCAATGCCCTCAGGCTGTTCCTGAAGAAGAGGATGTCTCCGAAGCGATTCCGGTCGAACGTAAAGGTGAACGGCAGGGCGTTGCCGGCCTGGTCCTCTTCAAATGAGATGTCGTAATCATCCTTTCCTGCACGGATCGACATCCCGATGTCCTTCAATCGATCGGTATTGATTTCGATGACCAGGGCCTCGATGACGATCTGGCGCGCCGGCACATCGATCTTTTCCCGCAACAGATTGAGGAGGGATTCCATGGGTTCGGGGTCGTTCTTGTTGTAGATAATAAGGACGCGCTGCTGGGGCTCTCCTGAAGTCATCTGATGGAGGAACGTGCCCCCGATGTCGGGAACCGCCGAGTAGGTCTGTCCGTAACCTTGTTGTTGCTGGCCGCCATATCCGCCCGCTGCCGGTGCGGGGTCCATCAGACTGGTTTTGGTCGCATCAATCATCTTGACGATGACGGGCAGGCGCCACTGGCCGTTCTGGATGGGAGCATAAATACGGTCGTTGGCGGTTTCGCCGGCCTGCTGGCTGTACTCGATCGTAGTGAAGCCAAGCGATTTGAGCAGGGCGATGGCTCTGTCGGTTTGAAGGTAGCTGAGGTGGTAAACCTGGTATCCAAGGTCCTGCATCCCTGGCGATTCAAGTTTTGTCCTAACGCCTTGCACCAAGGTCTGCACGCTTGTCTGGATGGTGGCCAGGTCGGGGTTCGGGGCCTGACTACGGTCCGCGTAGGTCTCGGTTCCATAGAAGTAGAGTTCGTATCCCCCCTTCGGGTCTGGCAAGATGGCCGCTTCGACGGTCCTGTAGGTTCCACCGCCCACCGATTTGGTGAAATAACGGGCCCCCGAAAGTCCGGGAAGTCCTTCTGTCTTCCAGGTTCTGTCCGAAGCCTGGCTTTCCTGATAGTTCAGGAAGAGCGAGACCTGAGCGGCAACGCTGTTGAGGAGCTGCCTGGTCTTGGAAAGGCCACGGTGGGGCGAGGGGGTGGAAAAGGCCTGTGGTCCACTCGTCGCTGCATAATCGGGATAGGCAGCTTGGCCCCACGCCAGATCACAGAATAAGAGAAGGCAAGGTAGGGCGAGGGCTGCGTATGCGGTCTTATGCTGGATCTTGCTCATTGGCCACCGTTTCCTCTGGCGTAGGGTTCATAGATGCCGCTTGCGACTCGCGCAGCCGCTGCGTGAGCGTTCGGATGATGGTCATCGCGACCTCGAAATGGCGGGAGAGGATGTCATAGAAATCCGTTTGGCTGATTCGGAGGAGGAGGCAGTCCGTGACAGCAGACACGGATGCAGATCGCGGTTCGCCGTCCAGGATGCTCATCTCTCCAAAATAGGCCTTTTGCTTCAGGATGGCCAACTCTTCTTGGTCACGGTGAATTCGAACTTCCCCTTCCACGATCAGAAACATCGTATCCCCGTGCTCACCGCCGGTTATAATCGGTTCCCCCGCAGAATAGACGACCTCTTCGGCGATGCCTGCAAGGTGACGAAGTTCGGCCGGAGGCATACCGGAAAACAGGGGCACGTTCCTGAGGAAGAGGATCTTCTGGACGGTAATCAAATCTGACGTCCTCCTTCACCCGTCGATGTCAGGGAGGCAGCCAGCCGCCGAACGAGCGGGTCCGGATCTTGCATCAGCTCGGACGCCGAATCGTGAAGCTCGTCTTTGCCGGTCAGCTCACTCATGGCGAAAAGCGCGGTTTCTCTCACGACTGCACTGTCGTGGGAGAGAAACTTGCGAGCTACGTCACCCGCCACTCCAGTCTCTTCTTCAGTGGCGGCATAAAGGGCCCCGGCGGTCACCCATTCCGGCGCTTCATCCTCCAGAAGAGAAAGATAGATCCTGGCAGGTGTGGTTCGAGTGGGCGGCTTCGTATCGGTCGACTCGAGCAGGCTCAGCAGACCGCCCTTAAGGTCTCCCTCCAGGACATTGTCAAGAACCTCGAGGGCATTCGCACGGCTTTCCGGGGTCCCGCGGGTCAGGCTGAGGTAGATCGTCTGCATGTTCACGTCCGGAGTCGAGGTATCGAGTAGCGTGAAAACGTTTTGAAGGTGGGCGTTGAGTTCGGCGCGCAGGGCGTCTCGCAGGACTGTGGCCTCCTGAGCTTCCATAAGCTGGTGAAGGGTCTGTTGGCGATTCCTGGCCGCCGCAACTTCCCGATTGGCGATCCTTTGAAGATCCGGCACGTAAGGCTTGAGAGAGGGTGCAGACTGCACCAGGCGGCAGTAGGCCCCGATGGCCTCTTTTCTCAGGTACAAATCGGGCGCCTCGCACGCCTGGAGCAGGGCTGGAATTGAGCTGAGATCCCCGATTCGAGAAAGGATCTCAGGTACCCGGAATGACCCGGTAAATGCGCCATCCATGCCAGAAAGCTGGATGTAGGGAATAAGATGGTCAAGGATATCTGACTCGAAGGCGGTTAGGGTGTCGGCAGCCTCGGGGGCTAAATAGGGGTCCGCAAGCATGGGAATGACCACAGGGATCAATTTGGCGTCAGGGCGCCGCTTGCAGGCTTCGAGGGCGCGTCGTTTCACCACGGTTTCAGAATCCTGGAGCAGGCCGATCAGCGGACGGCTCAGGCCACCGATCCGGATGTGGGCCAGGGTATCTGCGGCCGCCTCCCGATCCTCTACTCTCTGGGAGCCAAGCATTTCTTTGAGGACTACGCCCGCGCCAAGAAGGCTATCCAGGTCCCCGCTGTTGATCAATGCCGCAGCGGCAGCTCCCCGGACCTGGGGATGGGGGTCTATGAGACTTTGACTGATTTCGTCGAGGGCCTCCTGCTCGGCCATCCGGGCCGAGGCATGGATCGCGGAAGAACGAACTCTCGGGTCCTCGTGATGCGTCAGCATCAGGAGGACGTTCTGGTCCTGTTCGTCCGCGTGCTGCGTGAGGTAGCCGATGGCCGCGATTTTGACATCCGGATCGTCACGCTTAAGCAATGTCCGAAATTCCGGCGTCCAGTCCACGTCTCCTATTTCAGGGAGCAGATCCAGAAGATAGGGCACCTCGTCGTCCTTCGCCGAGGACAGTGCCAGCCGAACGTGAGTCTCGAATGTCTTATCGTGAAATGCCGAAGTCTCCTGTGAGAGGTCCAGACGCCCTGCGCCGATGGAATCGACAAGGGCAGAGACATAGGCCACGGAGTTGCGACGCACCAAAACGAACCAGCAGACAGAGAAGATGGCCCCGCCCACGGCCAGAATGTGTAAGGGGACAACCTTTACCGTCCCGACCAACGCGGCGCCGGTCAGGGCAATGGCCACCGGCTTTCCGATCCCCTCTACGAAGGCACGGGCCTGGCTGCGAGACTGCTTGGCGATGCCAAGGTAGAGCATCTGAAGTGCGGCACCGTCAACCGTGAAGGAGAGGATCTGGACCATGAACTTTGCGGAGACCATCCACGAGAACTCCCCGAATACGGTGGTGCCGACCGTTGTGAGAAAGAGTCCGCAGGGCAGCAGGGACAGGCCAAGCATGACGCCGCCGACCTGAAGGATGCGGTGGACCACAAAGAGCTGGAGCAGCAGGGCGACGATGCTCGCGATGGCGTAGAAATTTCCGAAGAATCCTGCGAGTTCCGCACCCTCGAAGTGCAGGCGTGCGCCGGCCTTGAACTGATAGTCCACGACCGTCAAGGCCACGGTCGCGGAAGCGACCAGCAGGACCATACCGCGGATTTGAGCCGTTTTAAGGAGGCCGATGTAGTAGCTGAGGTGAGAAGGACGCTTTCCTGTTCGGCTGCCAGGCGTTGCAGACGTGGGTCCGGACGCTTCCGATTTCGAAACCCTGGCTACAGAAACCATAAATCCCGCAATCAGCAAGGCGACGATGATCAGGAGGTTGGGCGTTCCGAACTGTGAAGCAAGCGGCCGAACGACGAATCCAGCCAGAATGCACGCAGCGGTGCCTCCGGCGCCGATGAACCCGAAGAGACGTTTTGCTTCCCGTGGGTTGAACGCGAGGGCGGCGAAACTCCAGAAGAGCAGCATGGGGATGTTGACAAGGAGATCGCTGAGGACGTATGCCGCGATCCTGAACCCGCCCCAGTCACTCTCCAGGGCCACGCGCAGCCCGAGAACCAATATCAGGAGGACAACGCAGGCCCGAATGATCAATCGATGGATCGGAATCCGCCCTGCTACGGCTCCAAAGGCGAGCGACGCGACGATGAGGACGAACGCGGTGCCTAAGTACATATAAGACAGAAGGCTTGTGCTGTAGTAGCTGAGGAACAGGGCGTCGCCCGCAGAGCGGGCGATAAGGGCGGCTGTGGCAACGCACATGAACCCGACTGCAACGTAGATGAGTCGGCTGCGTTCAGGGGCCGGCAAGTCGGAAAGGGTCCTAAAGGCCATAGAAAAAGGGTGGTTTGAGTGGATTTTCGAACAGAAGCGCAAGTAATATAGGCGATCGATTTTGGGATGTCAACCGCCACCGAGGTGATGGCAAATCTCTCCTTGACACAAAAAAAACAAAGGCTTATCTTTTTTTTATGTTTGGAGGACCAGGCGTCAGTACTGGGGCTCCCCTGCCCTTTTCGTCGAGCTCACACCGGTTCCTTACCCGGGATGATTGCTGACGGTGGCGAGCGCCTGTGGCCCTTCTCTTGAGCTCCTTCCCGTATTCGTAACCCCCTTGATTCTGCATTAGAGGACTGGCGAAAGCAGCTTCGCCCACCTTACTTTTGTCCATAACGCACAGTGACAGAATGGGTTGTCCTTTTGGTGTCGCGCGAATGGCGTTCTACGCCTGGCTCATTCTCGCCGGCTCCGCGAGCGCGCAGGGCATCGAGACGAGGGCCGGAAACGGCAGTTTTGGGTATTCGGGAGATGGTGGACCTGCTACGGCTGCGGAACTGGCAGACCCGGCCGGGGTCTTTGCCGATGGGGCTGGAAGTATCTATATCGCAGATACCAACAACCGGCGGATCCGGATGGTCGATCCGCTGGGCAACATCAGCACAGTTGCAGGCGACGGAAATTCGGGCTATTCCGGCGATGGGGGTTGGCGACGAACGCCAGCCTTGCAGATCCATCAGGGGTGTTCGTGGATGGCACCGGAAAACTGTTCATCGCGGATACCAACAACCACCGTATCCGTGTGGTCGATCCCTCAGGCGTAATTACAACACTCGCGGGTGATGGGAACGCCGGGTTTTCCGGTGATGGGGGGCCTGCGACGGACGCCCGGCTGAATTTCCCGACGGGGGTCTTCGTAGACGGGTCGGGTAACCTGTTTTTTGCGGATCGTGAAAATCACCGCGTCCGGAGGGTTGACGCTTCAGGAACGATTACCACCGTTGCAGGAAACGGTGTGTTCGGTTACTCCGGTGATGGGGGTCCGGCCGCGCTGGCCAAGCTTGCATTCCCATCCGGTGTGTTCGTTGACGGATCGGGGGTGGCCTATATCGCCGACCGATTCAACTTCAGGATTCGAAGAGTCTCGACCGGCGGGACGATCACCACCGTCGCTGGAAACGGGAGTTCCGGTTTCGGGGGCGACGGTGGGCCCGCCATCCTGGCCAGTCTGGCCTTTCCGTCGGCTGTCTACGCGAACGCAGCCGGAGACCTTTTCATCGCCGATCGGGACAACCACAGGATCCGGAAAGTGGACGGGTCTGGTACGATCACTACCGTCGTCGGAGATGGGATTTCCGGATTCGGGGGAGACGGCGGTGCGGCCACGGGTGCAAGTTTGAGCCAACCCTATGCCGTTTTCGGTGACGTGACGGGAAACCTTTTCATCGCCGACACAAACAACCGGCGGATCCGAAAGGTGGCGGCACCGATCTTCGAATCGACACAGGCCGTCGGGCTCTTCGGCCAGATCGTCGCCCGACCGGGGGAGCAGGTCCCCATCCTTCACGTCGGAGTAACGGGTGACGGAACCTCCAGTGTGGACGGCGTGACGATTACGCTGTTTGACCTTACCATAGCTACCGGTCTCACTGCAAGCGATTTCTTCCAACTTCAGATCTTCCAGAGCGCCGACGCTGTGCTGGATGCGGGCGACACGCTGATCGGTTCGGTTGCCCAGGCATCGATACAGATCGGATCGCCCACAAGCGTTTCTCTGGCGAGCCTTCCACCAGGCGGAACGGAATGGTTTTACATTGCAGCCTGTGTCATGAACACGCTTGTAATGGAAGGACACGCATTCCGCGTTGGGTTTGCATCCGACGGGTTGGCGACCACACTCGGTGGACTCGGATCCCCGGTAGCTGCGAGTGATAGCGATCGCGTGACCGTGGATGTGGTTGCCACGCAGTTGCTGTTTGCGGTGCAGCCGGCCGGTTCAGTGAGCGGCATTCCGTTGACCTCTCAGCCGGCCGTAACGGCGATGGATGCAGACGGCAACGTGGACCTCAGCTTTTCCGATCAGGTCACACTGAGCGAAGGGTTTGCGGGAACACTCATCAACCATTTCGCGACGCCCGTCGCGGGTGTCGCTACGTTTACCGCACTGACCTATCAGGCAACGGCGGATCAAGAGGTGTTCTCATTGATGGCGGATGATCTGCCAGGAGGCGACGAGGGAGATCTGCCGGCCGTGGGCTCCGCCCCTGTGGTCTCTGATGTGATGGCTACGAGGCTCGTCTTTCTCACGCAACCAGGAGGCTCGGTCAGCGGAAGGCCGTTGACCGCTCAACCCGTGATCGCGGCCCAGGACGCCAACGGGTTTGTCGATACAGGGTTTGACGAAGTCGTGGTCTTGAATCACAGCTCGGCAGGGACGCTGACGAACCAGGCTCAAGCCGCTTTTTCAGGCCTGGCCACGTTTACAAACCTGACGTATTCGGCGATCGGTGACCGAGAGGCGGCCGTGCTTACGGCGGATGACCAGGTCGGAGGCCCCGAGGGCGACCTCCCATCGGTCTCCTCGCCGCAGATCGTGAGTGACGTCCTGGCCACCAATCTTGTGTTCGTGGTTCAACCGGAGGGGTCGACCAGCGGCCTGTCCTTGACGACTCAGCCCGTCGTGGAGGCGCAAAACGACGAGGGCCTGGTGGACCTGGATTTCGCCGAGACGTTGATGTTAACGACCGGCGCCCCGGGGAGTCTGGAAGGGCAATCCGTCCAGGCATCCTCCGGATCGGCCGCGTTCACGAACGCGATCTACCGCGCGACCACAGACCACCAACCTTTTTCACTCACGGTCGACGATCAGGCCGGCGGCCCTGAGGGGGATCTGGCTCTCGTAACCTCAGCTGCTGTCATCAGCGATGTTGTAGCCACCGGGTTGCACTTTATGATTGATCCCAATGACGTGGTGAGCGGTCAATTGATGGGCGTCCAGCCCGTGGTGTCTGCGCAGGACGGGGACGGTCTGACCGATCTGGACTTCTCCGAAGCGGTCACCCTTTCTGTGAACGGCCCGGGAACGCTCACCAATTTCATCCAAACGGCCGTTTCCGGCGTGGCGACGTTTAGCAATCTGAGCTATTTGGCCGGGATGGAAGACCACGAACTGTTCAATCTGACCGCAGACGATCAGCCCGGAGGAACGGAGGGCGACCTGACCCTTGGGACTTCCTCGGATGCGACTTGCGACGTGATGGCAACACGGTTTGCATTCCTGACGCAGCCTGGCGAAGCGATAAGTGGGTTGCCCTTGTTGACGCAACCCGTCGTCGCGGCCGTGGACGGGCAGGGGATCACGGACGTTGAATTCATTGACACGGTAACGCTCTCCGCGGACACGCCGGGGACGCTTCAGAACAGAACGCTGGATGCCACTTTGGGCAAGGCCGTCTTTGGACTGGTGACGTACACCGCAACCGCTGAAATAGAGACGTTCGTGTTGAAGGCGGACGACACGCCCGCCGGACCGGAAGGGGATCTGCTTCCGGTCTTTTCAAATCCGCTGACTGCAGGTGCCGGGAGTGCACAAAGCCTGGGGCTGATTTTCGATCCTTCCTCGATCCCTGCAGATGGGACGTCATCCAAGACTGTAGGTGTTCAGGTCCTGGACGCCGATGGGAATCGACGTCTACTGGACAACGAGACCGTGGTGACGTTGAGCGCGGAGGGGTCACTGGTCGGTGGGGGGACGGCGACCGTCACGAGCGGATTAGCCGTCTTTTCGCTGACTGCGACCACGGGAACGGGTCCGGTCACGATTACGGCATCCTCTCCTGGGCTGGGTGAAGCTGGGGATGGTTTCGCGGTCACTGCGGGTCCGGCCCACCACCTTTCGCTGAGTTACGGCCGCGAAGCACTATCGCCAGACGGCCTTTCTGCTCGGTCCATCACGATTCAGGTCCTGGACCTTCACGGCAATTTGCGGACGCAGGATGACAGCACTTCGGTTACTGTTTCTGTTACCGGGGCAGCACGGGGAGGTGGGGATTTCACGATATTGAATGGTCAGGGATCGTTCCTCGTAACGGCCGATACCACGACTGGCATCACTCTGTTCGAGGCGACCTCTGTAGACCTTGCCAAGGCGACCGGCATCCTGGCAGTCGGAGTCGTGCCGTCCGACCTGACCGTCTCTTCAGACCCTGTCGGACCGCCCGAAGTGTTCAGGGGTGAAGAGGTATCGGTGTCATTCGATATTCAGAACGTGGGACCGGGTCCAACGAGCCGTCCCTTCGACGTCGCGGTCTATCTGGCAGGCGGTGCGGACAGCATCCGAATGGGGGAGGTGACTTTGGAAGAGGTTGTGGCTCCTGATTCGAGCCGTAGGGTTACCCTCTCTTTTTTCCTGCCCTCCTTCTCTCTGGCTGCACTGGAGGAGGCCTACTTCTGGGTGACCAAGGTGGATGCCGGGGATCTCGAGGAGGAGGTTAGGGAAGACAACAATGTTCGTTCAGGGCCTTCGGTGGTCTTCCCGGTGGTCTCGACTTCAGTGGATTCGCTGAATTTTGGGACGATCTGGGTGGGTCGATCTCAAACGGTTTCCTTCGACGTCCTAAACCTGGGGTTGGCGCCACTGTCGGCAGCCATCACCTGTCAGGACAGCCAGGTCTCCGTAGTACCAGATAGTGTGAGCGGGCTGGCGCCTGGTGAGAGGCAGTCGGTCACCGTGACGATGTTGGCGACGGGCACTGGGTCGCTCTCCGGGGCCCTGCATATTTTAAGCAATGATCCGAAGGGAGGCATGGTGGTGGGGTTTTCCGGACAAGGCATCATCCCGGAACTCGTCACAATCGATTTCGACCCGGCCCAGGGAAACCAGGGCGAGACGGTCCTGCAAGCCACGGCCAACCTGGAGATCCCTCTCGAGCTCTATTTGTCGGGACTCCCGAAGATCCGGGCCGTGAGCGCCACCCTGGAATTCGATCCAATGAATCTCACATACCTAACCGGCAGCTGGCGGGCAGGGGAATTTGACTCTGGGGGGACGCTGATTCAAGAAGAGGAGGTGCTTTCGCCGGGGTCTGTTGAGGTGCGCGTTGGTACGCTGGGTCAAGAATTGAGCGGCGACCACCTGGGACAGCTGACCCTGAAGACGGTGAGTACCTTCCCCGCAACAGAAGATTCGCTCCAGACCGCGCTTCGTGTGGTTCGCGTCCGTTACATGACGTTGGATGGTCAACAGGATAGCGTTCTGGTATCGTCGGAGGCGAGGCTTTTGTTCCCCAGCGGAGATCGCTGGGCCGACCTCGACTTGAATGGCCGCGTTTCCGGACTTCCTGCTTTTCATCAACGCCTTCAGGCAGGACAGTGAGAGTCCGGGGTGGGACACAGAGCTGCCGGACATGCCGTTTCCCCAAACACCCTACAGCCGATTCGATCAGGATGGTGATGGCCTTGTCGGGTTCTTCGACTTTCTGCGCTTCTCACACGCCTTTCGAGAGGCACTCGAGTCGGGTGGGAGGTAGAGACTAGGGAAACAGTTTCAATATCCGATACCCGACATCCAATAGTCAATAAAGCAAATCAACCTTGCTTCTGGACCCAGTTGGAAATCATAAAGAAGGGAACTAAAACTTATTCGGTTCCCTTCTTTTACATAAATAACGGAGCTGGTTCCAACGTAGAGAGCCGTACCTTCCGATCTCTTTTGCTATTCTTCCAGAACCTTCCTGACAGTCTTTAAAACTGTTTCTTTGGAAAAAGGTTTTACGATCGTTGCCCGGGCGCCCTGGTTCAGCGCCGTGTCCAGGTAGTGAGTCCCACTCCCTGACACCGCGATGATTTTCACCGAAGGGAAGTCTTGTTTGGGTTCCCGGATGACTTCCAGGCCTCCCTTCTCCGGCATCAGCATATCCAACATGACCAAGTCGGTCGGTGTTTGGTTATAATACCACAGGCCCGCTCCGCCATTGGGAGCTTCCCCGATGTCGTGGCCCTGGGGTTCCAAAATTGCTCTCAGGGCATCTCTCGATGGCTTGTCGTCATCCACGACTAAGATAGTTGCCATATACACATCCAGATAGAGAAGCAAAAGAAAAACACTCCACAAACGAATCCGTCAATGGACGCT
This sequence comes from Candidatus Latescibacterota bacterium, assembly GCA_965248435.1. Taxonomy (GTDB): domain Bacteria; phylum Latescibacterota; class UBA2968; order UBA2968; genus CBDFJH01. The sequence goes on along the minus strand of OZ252100.1, from coordinate 537,800 downwards.
TCTCCATGATCAAAGGCCGTGTTAGTATAGTACGACCTGTCACGTTGTGACTTCCTTCTATCAGTAGCTAAAGCGCCTCTGGACCCGTCTCTCCCGTTCGAATCCGAACGGCCTGCTCCAAATTCGAGACGAATATTTTGCCATCCCCGACGTTCCCGCTTTTCGCGTGCTGCTCGACGGCGTCGATGGCCCGCTTGACCAGATCGTCAGCGAGGGCAATTTCCAGCTTTATCTTTGGAAGAAAATCGATCACATATTCCGCGCCGCGATAGGTCTCTCGATGACCTTTCTGTCTGCCGAATCCCCTGGCTTCAGTGACGGTCATTCCCTGGACGCCGACCTCTGCCAGGGCCGCACGTACGTTATCCAGCCTGTGGGGCTGGATAACCGCAGTAATAAGCTTCATGCTCCCTCCTCCGACTAGAATTGCAATCCGGTTATCAACCCAGCTGCCGAACACGATACTCGTCCACAAATGGCTCCTCCGAAGGCTAAACAGAGGACGAGATTGCTTTCAAGCGACACAGTAATTATGCCATGCACATATTTCACCCTTGTTTCACCAAGGTGAAATGAGTATGAACAGTTTGTTAAAACCTTGTAAACTGTGATCGGGGTCTGAAACTGAAGAAAGAAGGAAGGAGGACGGAAATGGCTTTACGTATCATCGCAATGAATCGGTGCCCCGTCCGATCGGGCCAACTCTGCCAGGGGTCCGATGTTTCAGAAAGATGAATGGATGGAGAACTGAATCGATCAAAAGTTCGCTACTCACTCTCAGATATTAAAAAAGGGAACCAGACTTCGGTTCCCTTTTCGTTTGTTTGGTAGCGGGGAGAGGATTCGAACCTCCGACCTTTGGGTTATGAGCCCAACGAGCTACCAGACTGCTCCACCCCGCGACCTTTATTCGCTAGTGTATTGAAAATTAACAGGTTCGAGCAAATGTGTCAAGCGATTTCTTGGACGCCGCCCCCGTCTTCACCGTTAACTTCGAGTTTCTGGATCCTGACCGTCGTAATTCTCTGTCCAACCACATCTTCGATCGACAGAAGCAGCGTTTCGAACTCAAACGTCTCCCGCGGGTCAGGGACGTGTCCGAGGTGGTTGTAGATAAAGCCACCCAGGGTTTCATATCCGTCCTGAGGCAGATCGACGCTTAGAAGGAGGTTGAGGTCCTCTATGGCGATTCTGGCGTCCGCAATCAGGATCTGGCCCTCTTCATCCCACTGAAAGAGGGTTGCGTCCTCGTCGTATTCATCCTGGATTTCCCCAACGATCTCTTCAATGAGGTCTTCCATCGTCACGAGTCCCGACGTGCCCCCATACTCATCCACGACGATGGCCATGTGCACCCTTTCGTTCTTGAACTCTCTCAGCAGTTCGTCGATCTTCTTGTTCTCCGGAACGAAGTAGGGTGAACGCATGATCCTGGCAATTTCCCAATCTTGACCCCGGCTCAGGACGTTCAGCAAGTCCTTGGCATAGACCACGCCCTTTACGTGATCGACCCTTCCCTCATAGATTGGAATTCGTGAGTGGCGCGACTTATGAATGAGTTCCAGAAGCGCGTCCCGCTCCGTTGAGATTTCGGCGCACGCCATGTCGATTCTGGGGACCATAACTTCCCTCACAGTGGTGTCGCCAAAGTCGAACACGCCCTCGATCATTTCTCGCTCTTCAACTTCGATGGTTCCCTTTTCGGCCTCGGACTCGACGAGGTGGCGAATCTCTTCCTCCTTCAGGGCCTTCGAATCCGTTTCGCTTACGAAGAGATTCTGGCTGCGCTCGAGCAGGAGGGTAGGCAAGGCGAAGAAGAGATAGAGAGGGTAACCGACAACCAGGAGGCGGGGTAGGGGTAGATTCGAGCCTTCATCTCTACGATAGGCCGGTGTGAGGTTTGCGAGGACGATCGCGACCAACACAAAGCCTAAGATCGCGAAGATCTGCCACACTACGGGCAATGGCATGCGCCCAATAAACGGGTCGATCAGCCCGAAGAGCGCCAGACACCCAGCTGATATGGCGACGGTCTGCCCGAAGGTGACCATCTGCCCGAGGATGTCATGCTGTCCGCTCATGGATAGCAGGAGGCGCGCGCGCGCCACCCCCTCTTCGGCCAGGCGCTCGAGAGACGCTCGAGAGAGTGAACTACCTATTGAGCCGAGACGTGCGAGGATGACAGTTGTAGCGAGTGAAACCAGTAGGATTAGAGTCCTTGGCCACTCAGAGTCGTCCAAGGCGACCTCACGCTCCTTTCTGTTTGAATCGGGCTAGATAACGAGCCTCCTGATGCCGCATTCGGAGGCGCTCCACATCTGTATCGTGGTCGTAACCCAGTAGGTGGAGGAACCCGTGTATGGCGAGGTGTGCGACCTCGTCCAACAGGTCCCTAGACGCAGATTGCGCCTGAACTCCGGCGCGATCGAGTGAAATGTAAACCTCACCAATCTCGCCCGCGGCGAGATCGTCCTTCAGATCGAAGGAAAGTACATCTGTTACCTCATCGATTCCACGGAAATCCTGATTGAGTCGGCGCAGCTTACCGTCGTCAGCCAGTATGACCGAAACAGTGCCTTCGGCGCTGTGGTCGCTCACGAGCTCGAACAGGGTAGCTCGAATTGCATCGCAATCGGGCTGTTCAGTAATGGGAATGTCGATTTCGATTTTGATGTCGGCGCGGCCTTTAATGGGATTGCTTGTGGGGGCAGTCACGTCCGCCTTCGCTCCTTTACTTCCCGCTTCTGCCGTTCCTGCCACGGATAGGCGACCCGCGCGTGTCTGGTGGCCTGCAAGATGGGGAGGAACGCCAGCTGGATTTTGTTCAGGTCTCCCAGAGTCAGCTCGCATTCGTCCAACTCTCCGGCCGTAAACCGGCCCTTGATGATCGTCTGGACCATTCCCTTGATCCGGTCCGGAGTCGAGCTTGTGAGCGTGCGTGTGGCAGATTCCACGGCATCCGCCAAGTTGATGATCCCCGCCTCCTTGGTTTGCGGCTTGGGGCCGGGATACCGATAGTCCTCGTCGCGAACGGCCTGTTTATCTCCACGCTCCAGGGCACGGTGTTTGAAGCTGGCGATCTCACTCGTGCCGTGATGCTGCGGGATCAGATCTGTGATGGCGCGCGGCAGTCCTTCGTCCTCGGCGAGTTCGATGCCCTCCTTTACGTGCGATATCAGTATCAACGCGCTCATTTTAGGCTGCAGCTCGTCGTGTGGGTTGATCCCCTTCTGGTTTTCAATAAAGTAGTGGGGGCGGATCATCTTGCCGATGTCGTGATAATAACATCCGACTCTCACTAGGAGGGGATTCGCGCCTATTGCGTCTGCCGCGGCTTCGGAGAGACTCGCCATGATTATACTGTGGCTATACGTTCCGGGGGCCCGGATGGCGAGGTTCCGAAGAAGTGGACGATTCAGGTCGGAGAGTTCGAGCAGGGTGATGGGTGTCACAACGTTAAAGACCGACTCAAAGATGGGCAGCAAGCCGATGGTGAGGACCGTAGAGGCACACGCGGTGAAAATTCCGAAAACGATGTCCCACCGGATCTTCTCAACGAATTCTGAAACGTTCAAATAGTCGAACTGAAGCAGGCCCGTGGCCGTGATGGTCAGTGTGTAGGCACCCACCAGGTAAACGATGGACAGGTAGAAATCACTTCGATTCAAGACACGGCGGACCGAAAAGGCCCCCAGGATGCCCGCAATCAGATAGACGAGCATGAGTGGCAAACTGCCGAGGAGGTTCGAACAAATGGCCGCCCCTATGAGGGTGACCAGGAGGCCGATCTCCACGTCGAAAAGTACCGTTGCGAGCATGGCAGATAGGGCGATCGGTACCAAAAGAGGTGTTATGGAGGAATTCGTCGCGGCGTAGGACGCAGCAAGCGCCGGCATGAGAATGAGGATGCCGAACAAAACGATGCTGGAGGTCTGTCTATAGACACTGGGCCTGGATAGTTTGAGGAACGCGAAAAATATGCCGATCAACAGCGAAATCAGGATAATCTGGGCCCCTGCCCGCAGGACGGTTATGTAAGGATCCTTTTGTCGCCGTTCGTTCAGATGTCGCGCCAGCGAGCGGAGTCTGTCTGCGTGTTGAGACGTCACCCGTTCATGCTTATCGATGATGCGCTCGCCCTTGAGAACCGTACCCTTGGTTCTGGACACAGCCCCTTCTGCACGGTTCCTGCGACGCTCGGTTTCCGGAGCGTCGTAGGAAAAATTAGGAATCAAATAGGCTGAGACCAACTCATAAACGGCCTTGACTTCCTCCGTGGAAGGTGCAACGAGCGAAACACCGATCTCCCGGGGGAGGCCAAGTTTGAATTGTTCCAGGTCTTTGATCTCCTGCGTGCTAATCAAGCGCTCCTTATCGTCTTCGCGGAGCGTCGCACTGCTTTCATCGTCGTGAATGATTTCCGATCTTCCTGACAAAATGCCCGAGCTGTAGCCCTTAGAGATGAGATCCTCGACTGTCACCCTGATCTCTTCCAGGCGCTGGGATCCGCTGGATGTCCTGGAAAGTAGAAACTGGATCGTCGACTCGGAGATGGGGGCGATCCCAGGATGGGATATTCGGAGTTGATGGACCTTCGCAGAGTCCGAAAGCGCTATTCCGCTCAGAGTTGCCAGATCGTGAAAGAGGGAACTCAAGCCCGTTTTCTGCTGATTAGAAATATTCTGGTCGAAAACGAGCAATGAGGGGATTTTGTTTCGGGTGGCTGCCACTTCCAGGGCGTATTCCGAGTCATTCTTCAGAACGTAGAAGGTCTCGGGAGCGATGACTTCGGCGGGTGCAATCGCGCCCTCTCCAAAAGCACCATACTCCACCCTCTGTCTGGATGGATACAGTAGTGCCAGGACGACCACAAGGATCACAAACAGGCTAAGACGGAGGATCTGTTCGCCCTTCGCCCGCTGGATCCCGCGACCGTTTCCCGTCACCCGGCCAAGCAGATCCCTGCCCACCGGACCAGGTTTGCGGCTACCTCGTATCATTATCAGGTGATATGGTTTCCGGAAGCTCGGAGTCTTGGTTAGATCGCTCGAAGGATTCGTAAGCGCTGATGATTTCTTGTACCAGGCGGTGTCTGACCACGTCACGCTCCGTGAAGTAGTTGAATCGGATGGCCTCAATATGCGACAGAACACCCTGGATGTGCAAGAGTCCCGACTGGGTATCTGGAGGAAGATCGATCTGAGTTACGTCCCCAGTGATGACAGCTTTAGAGTTGGCCCCCAATCGAGTTAAGAACATCTTCATCTGATTGATTGTTGTATTCTGCGCCTCGTCTAGAATGACGAAGGCGTTGTTGAGCGTTCGACCCCTCATGAACGCGAGTGGCGCAATCTCGAGTGTGTGAAGATCGATGAGATGCCGCAAGTGATCGGCAGGAACCATATCGCGCAAGGCGTCGTAAAGGGGCCTCAGATAGGGGTCCACCTTTTCCTGAACATCGCCTGGAAGAAAGCCCAAACTTTCCCCCGCCTCAACTGCAGGCCGGGTTAGGACAATCCTGGAGACATCCTTTCGTTTGAGCGTAGCCACAGCGGCGGCAACAGCAAGGTAAGTCTTACCCGTACCTGCCGGTCCGATTCCAACGACGATGTCGAAATTCTCGATGGCGGATATGTAGCGGACCTGGGCCTCTGAGCGGGGGCGAACCAGACTCTTCTTGGTGGCCAACACGATCCTGGAGAGATCGGTCTTGCTTTGGTCCGTTGCTTTGACGGCCTCCAGATGAGCAACGTCAGGCAGATCTCCCCTTCGGAGGCAGGAGATCATCTCCTCTACCAGGGCAGAGACATATTGAACCTTTCCTGTAGGTCCGTCTACCCTGAGCGTGTCGCCTCTGGCTGTAAGTCGAACTCCGTAGCGCCCTTCGAGCGCAATCAGGTTGGCGTCGTTATGTCCGTAAAGCTCGAGGGGATCAACACCCTGAATCGAAACCTGTTGAGAGAGTGTGCGCTTCTCCGTGTCCGTAATCCTTCCTCCGATGGCGGGCAAAAGAAAAAGCTCTCGTTCTCAGCCAAACTTCGAGAACGAGAGCTTGAAAGTCTTAGTCCAGATTAGAGATCTGCATATATGGAAAGGCCAGAACCCGACTGTCGAATAGAGAATCAGTTTACAGGCGTACCTAACACCTGCGCCGGGAAGATCAAATTGGGATCCAAGATCTGCGATTTGTTGGCCTGATAGATCTTGTGCCACTTGCTCGCATCACGGTAAACCATTGTGGCGATGCTTGATAAATGCTGCCCCTGAATAACCAGATGCTGATTAAGATCGACACCGAACGGAACGTTGAGGATCCAGTTTGGATAGATGAGGTCTGGATCCTTGATCATGGAACGATTCTCCACGTAGATTCTGGGCCACATATAGGGATTGTCGTAAATGTCACGCTTCTTTGCGATTCCCCAGAGGCTGTCCCCTCGAAGTACCGTGTACTTGACGAGACGCTTGGCCGGAAGAATCGCCCTGACCTTTTCGATCAGCTGCTCGATGTTTTTAATCTTGTCCTGAGCATCTGGAAGGAGTGCTATTTTTTGGGCTTTCAACCCTTCCAGGACCTCTTCGATATCCTGTACCTCTCTCCGCCTGGCGAAGAGATCATTTTCAGAAAGGCTCATCAGACCCATAAGCTGGGCCTCGATCTGCTCTGACTCATCGAAGTATTCAGTAACACCCTGCTCATCGGACCCGACCAATGTGTAGAGCTCCCCCCTGGCGGAGGCGATCTGAGCATTTAGGCCTGAAATCTCCTGGCTCAATTGATCGTTGGTCTGACTGCATTCTGCGATCGCCTTCTTCGCGTCTGCAGTTCGTTTCTCGTAACCAGCAAGCTTCATCTCATATTCTTTATACGTCATCTCCTGGGCCTGTGCTTTGCCCACGGCGATCATCCCGAACAAGACAGCTCCGGCGCAGACAACGAAAATCCAGGAAAGCTTGGAGAACTTCATCCAGAAACTCCTTTCTTAAAGACGTTACTCGCTCAGAGCTCCCTGCACCGTTTCGCGCGCGTGTCTCAGGTCTACCAGTTCCTGTTTCTTGTTCGCCAACTCCCGTTCCAAATTGGCCTGCCTCTGCTGGCAGGAACCCAACTCCGCTTCGGCCTTGTCCGCGGCCGTTCGAGCAGTCTCCAACAGACCGAACTGCTCCTTGGAGGCCATCGCGGTACAGCCGGTCATGATGGGGAGCAGGACAAAGGCCAGGATAAGGCCACTTCCGACCGTCCGGCCCAGCAAACCACGCAATCTCATAAAATTCTCCTTGATCCTGTTCGTAACCCCTAGAAAAATAACGATCCTGTTCGGTAGATTCGTGCCACTACCTAAACCCACCCTGAGGATCTATTCAGATGAAAGAGTACTACAAGATATGCCTAAAGTCAAGGAAAAAATCGGCATTAGGCCCTCCTGCCATTGGTCAAAAAGCCTTTTAGAATAGGCTATTTGCGTCAGTTTTCATTGAAGCCGCCTCAGGCCCAGTTCCCGGAGTTGAACGGGGTCGACCTCCGACGGTGCGCCGTCCAAAAGCGACGCTGCCGTGTTTGATTTGGGGAAAGGAATAACATCCCGGATGAATTCCTTGCCAGCCATCAGGGCGACGAGGCGATCGTAGCCGAAGGCAATGCCGCCGTGAGGGGGCGCACCGAAACGGAGGGCCTTGAGCAGAAAACCGAACCGTTTCTCGGCCTCTTCTGGGGAGATGCCGAGCAGTCCAAAGACCTGTTCCTGCACATCTCTGCGGTGGATACGAATGCTGCCACCGGCAATCTCATTTCCGTTGAGCACCAGGTCGTAGGCCCGGGAACGCACTGCCGCAGGGTCCGATTTCATAAAGTGGAGGTCCTCGTCCAGGGGAGCTGTAAAGGGATGGTGGCAGGCGTCGAACCGTTTCTCCTTGGGCTCCCATTCCAGCAGGGGGAACCGGGTCACCCACAAGAGCGCGAATTCGCGATCCTCGACCAGTTTCAATTGTCTGGAAAGTTCCAGGCGAAGGTTGCCGAGCGACTGCGCAACGACGGCCGGCTCGTCTGCCACGAAGAGAAGGAGGTCTCCGCATTCGGTCTTCAATGCCTCACGGAGTTGCTCCTGCGCTTCCGTCGGAAAGAATTTCACGATAGACGATTCAAGGCCGTTTTCGGTTACCTTGATCCAGGCCAACCCCTTGGCCCCGAAGTGCCCGGTATAGGCGGCCAGATCATCGATCTGCTTTCTGGAAAACGATGCGCAGCCTTTGGCGTTGATTCCACGGACCTGCCCGCCGGAGTCGAGCACATTCTTGAAGACCTGAAACTCGGATGCAGCAGCGGCTTCTCTCAGATCCACAATCTCGAGTCCAAACCGGGTATCCGGCCGATCGCTCCCGTATCGGTCCATCGATTCCTGATAAGTAATCTGGGTGACGGGTAGGGGGATGTCGACGCCCAGGACCTCATTGAAAAGGGCAAGGACAAGGCGTTCCGACAAATCCATCACGTCTCTCTCGTCGACGAAGGCCATTTCTATATCGATCTGGGTAAATTCGGGCTGGCGGTCTCCTCGAAGGTCCTCATCCCGGAAACATCGAACGATCTGGAAATAGCGGTCAAAGCCCGCGACCATCAGGAGTTGCTTATAGGTTTGAGGCGACTGAGGGAGCGCATAGAACTGCCCTCGATGGACGCGGCTCGGAACGAGGTAGTCCCTGGCCCCTTCAGGTGTGCTTGATATCAGGAAGGGCGTTTCAATTTCCATAAACTTCTCTGAAGTCAGGAAGCGACGCACTTCCTGTGAGGTGCGATGGCGCAGCGCGATGGCCTCCTGCATATCGGGCCTCCGGAGGTCCAGATAGCGATAGCGCAGTCGCAACTCCTCATTAAGATCCAGACCTCCCTCTATGGGGAAGGGAGGTGTTTCTGATTCGTTGAGGATTTTCAGCTCCGAACATTCCACATCGATCGCACCTGTTTCCAGCTGCGGGTTGGCCATGCCTGCCGGCCTTGCTTCGACCGTTCCTTTCACGGCCAATACATACTCGCTTCGGATGCCCTCCGCCACTGCGTGGACTTCTGGGTTGACGTCCGGCCTGAAGACAACCTGGGTGATGCCGGAGCGATCACGCAGGTCGATGAAGATCACACCCCCGTGGTCTCTGCGGCTGTTCACCCATCCCATCAACGTCACTGAGGCGTCTATGTCACCCTCCCGCAAGTCACCGCAGGTGTGAGTGCGCTTCCAGTCGCCTAAGGCCTCTGCCATAGCCCCTTCTCCTACACTTTTGTAGACTGAGATGCTGCAGGTCTACCGGCCAGGTTCGTCAGCCGGGTTACGAGCTCATCCAGGGAGAATTCAGTCTGGTCACCCGAAGCCATCTCTCTGCAGGCGATCTGACCCTTTTCCAGTTCGGCATCCCCCAGAATCAGGCCGTAGGCTGCGCCGGAGCCATTCGCCTGACGCATCTGTGACCGCATGCTGCGGGTACCATAAGAGGCGGCCACTCGATATCCTTCTTTTCGCAGGCGTCGCAGGAGCGCGGGGGCCTTTTTACGAGCACGTTCTCCTAAAGAGACGAGGAAGACCTCAGGACGAATCTCGTCTGAGATCGGAGTGCCCTGCTCTTGCATTGACAGGATGACCCGATCCAGGCCGATCCCGAATCCGATCCCCGGTGACCTCGGGCCCCCCAGGGTTTCGGCCAGGCCGTCGTATCGCCCGCCGGCTCCGATCGCATTTTGTGCGCCGATGCCCTCCATCCAGTATTCGAAGACGGTTTTTGTGTAATAATCCAACCCGCGCACGAGTCGCGGGTTCAGCGTGAAGGAGATCTCCAGGTCCCGGATATGGTCTTTGACGGCGCCGAAATGGGACTGGCATTCCTCGCACAGGAATTCAGTGATCATCGGAGCTCCGCCTAAGATCTCCTGACATCCTTCCTCTTTACAGTCGAGAATGCGAAGGGGGTTCGTCAGGAACCGGTTTCTGCAGATCCCGCAGAGGTCTTTTTCAAAGTCGGACAAGTATTTGTTGAGTTCTTTCAGGTAGACGGGACGGCAGACGCTGCACCCGACGCTGTTCAGCTGTAAGTTCACGTTCGAAATTCCCAGGGCCGCGTAAAACTCCCAAGCGAGTGTAATCACCTCCGCGTCCAGTGCAGGGTCGACCTCACCGATGGCTTCCACGCCGAACTGGCGATGTTCTCTATAACGACCTGCCTGGGGCCGATCGTGTCGGAAAATGGACGTGATGTAGTAGAGCTTGACCGGCTGGGGAAGCGTGTGCATCCCGTGTTCCAGGTAGGCCCGGATGACGGGCGCCGTCCCTTCGGGCCTCAAAGACAAGGCGGCTTCTTCATCCGAGTCAAGGTCCGGGGCGTGCCGCCTGACCGCGTAGATCTCTTTCTCGGCGATGTCCGTCTCTTCACCGACACTGCGGAGGAAGAGACCTATGTCCTCAAAAGTGGGCGTATCGATCCTGCGGAAGTCGTATCGTTGAGCCAAAGACTCGGCGACCTGTTCGACCCGATCCCAGTAGGGCCGGTCACCCGGAAGCAGGTCGCGCGTGCCTCGTGGCGCGCGAAAGTGCAGAGGCATGGAGATCTAACCTCGCCGCGATATGCTCATAACTCAATAAATGACAATTAGATATGGAAACATAAGCAGAAGCGAAAGAAATGTCAAGCGTCGAGGGGTTCGATTCGAAAGGCGCCCTCGAGATGCCGGACATCATTCCCGCTTTTGGAGAGCCGGACGACCAGGACATCGAGCCGTGGGGTCAAATCGGGCGAGGGGTGTTGCAGGAGGTATGCGCTGCACACTTTTAAGATTTGTCGTTGTTTCTCGGGCGTGACCCACCTCTCGGGTGGGCCGAAAAGGGTCGAATTCGCTGTCTTGACCTCGATGAAGGCCAGGATACCCCGGCGCCTGGCGATGATATCGATTTCGCCTCCCGCCGCCCTGTAGCCGCGCTCGGAGATCTGATACCCCCTTCGGACGAGGTCATCCGCAGCGATCCGTTCTCCCTTTGGGCCGGTCCTGTTCAACCTGTCACGTTTGCGGGAGAAGAGCGACCTGAGTTCTTTGAGCTCCTCCGACGGAAGGCAGTCGCGAGCCTCCGCGATGCTCCTCCCGATGGCCTCTAGTGCCTTGAGGTCTCCCGCCTCTTCAATTCCCGTCTCGTACACGGCGAAGTCATCAGATCGGCCCTGCACGAGGTTCGCAACCGTGCGAAAGGATCGCCGATGGATCGGGCAAGGCCCGAAACTGCGAAGCGCTTCGATGTGGTCTGAACTGGCGTAGCCTTTGTGGCCATCGAATCCGTATTCAGGAAATTCTTCGTGATACGCCCTCATTCGTCTGTCTCGGGTCGTTTTCGCGATGATGGAGGCGGCCGCGACCGAGCAGGAGGAGGCATCGCCATCCACCAATGCGATCTCGGGAAAGGGCCCTCCGGGCAGCTGGTTTCCATCCACGATCACGCGATCCGGTCGCACGGAATGGTTCGCCAGGGCGCGACGCATCGCGAGGAGGCTTGCCTGAAGGATGTTCAGACGGTCGATCTCTTCAGGCGAGGCGGATCCGACCGTCACATCAACGGCGGCTTCTTTAATCTGCTTAGATAGGATTTCTCTCCGTTCAGCAGTCAGGCACTTGGAGTCGTTCAGGCCAGGGAACACCGTGTCCGGACCCAGGATAACAGAGGCAGCAACGACAGGGCCTGCAAGAGGCCCCCGCCCGACTTCATCGATCCCTGCGATATGACAGACGCCCAGGGTTCTGAGTCTACGTTCGAAGCGAAGCATGTTCTCCAGTCGCGCTCTTTCCGACACCTCGGCCTTTCGCCGTTTACGTTCGCGGGCGGCGAGGTGTTTGACCCCTTTCCTTTTGTCGTTCTCGAGGGCCTTGAGGAGGGCGTCTTCAGCCTCGGACTCTGAGTGTATCAAAGACCGAATCTGCGCGATGGAGAGTCTTGAGAGTTCAGCCGGAGAGGTCAAGGGCGGGACATCCAGGTGGCCGATGCTTGGAAGGTTTTCTGCTTTGATTTCAAATGTAGAGCGTCGAGCGTCAGGAGTCAAGAGTGGTTGGTTGGACCCCCGGCCCTGGCTCAAAGGCGCCAATGCCAGGGCCAACTTTGACTTATAATCCGCAAGTTTGTATATTAGTGCTTGTAAAGTCTTGAGTTGTGAATATTCGTCGAACTGGATCTCACGCGCATGGAACTTCAAGAAAGCACCGGGCGATTCCGGAGGCTGCTTTCCTTTTTGCGGCCCTACAGCCGGAGGTGCGTCCTGGCCATGGTGCTTGTGGTGGCCTATTCCTTGGTACAGCTCGCACCTCCGCTCGTGATCATGTTCATCGTGGACAGGGTGATCGTGGGGGGGCAGTGGGGAATGCTGGAGATTCTGCTTTGTATCGCCCTTGTGCTCCCCGTGCTGGCCGGGGGCCTCTTGATGGGAAGCAGCTATCAGATCGGATATGTATCCCAAAGGCTCATTCTGGATCTCCGCGTGAAGATGTACGAGCACATTCTCAAGTTGTCTATCAGGTTCCGGGAAGAGATGGGAACGGGCAAGATTATGTCCCGTATCATGGACGATGTCGCGACGGTCAGGATGATGATGTCTCAACGTATTCTAAGGCTCGGTGCCGAACTCATTTCGTTTTGGGTTGCACTCGTTCTCTGTTTCGGGCTCAACTGGAAGTTGTCGCTCGTGCTTCTTTTGTTGTTACCTCTCTACGTTTTCAACTTCAATTTCTTCCGCGGAGGGTTGCGAGCAGCCTGGAGGCGTTGGCGCCGGCAGATGGATGAGGTGTCCGTCGGTCTCCAGGAGCGGCTCAGCGGCGCCCAACTGGTCAAGGCATATGGGCGGGAGCGCCGTGAAAACAGGATCTTCGCCCAGGAGACTCGCGAAGGTCTGGGCTACGCGATGCGGGGTGCCGTCCAGAGGGCCAACATCGAAGCAGGGGTCTGGGCGGTGAGCGGTCTGCGCAATTCCCTCGTCTTCTGTATGGGTTGCTACTTCGTGATCGAAGGCGAAATGAGTTACGGTGCGCTGATGGCGTTTCAGAGATACTCCGCCATGGCCTTCGAAACCGTCCTGAGCCTGACGACTCTGGCATCGGAGTTCGAACGCATGTTTGTATCGGCCGACCGCATCTTCGAGATTCTGGATTGGCCGGTCGAGATCGAGCAGCGAAAGGGCGCGAAGGCCATCCCTCGACTCCGTGGTCACATCAAGTTTGATCACGTCTGGTTCGAATACAACCCTGGCGAACCGGTGCTGAAGGATATCTGTTTGGAGATTCAGCCAGGAAACACAGTGGCGCTCGTTGGGCATACGGGATGTGGGAAGACAACCCTTACGCGTTTGCTGATGCGGTTCTCTGACGTGACTGGGGGCTCCGTTTCCGTCGATGGTCAAGACATTCGGGACCTTCAGTTCAAGGTCCTCCGAGGTCAGATCGGGCAAGTACCTCAGGATTCTGTGATGTTCAACGTGTCCATACGGGACAATTTGACCTACGGTCGCCCAAACGCCACAGAAGATGAGATCATCGAAGCGTCCCGCATGGCAGAGATCCACGAGTTCATCTTGAGGACGGCCGATGGATACGATACGATGCTGGGGGAAGACGGAATCAAGCTGTCCGTAGGGGAGAAGCAGCGGTTCGCGATCGCACGTGCCGTGCTTACGAAGCCTGCTGTTCTGATACTCGATGAGGCCACCTCATCGCTGGACTCGCTCTCAGAGGCGCTCATTCAAAAGGCGCTGTCGACTGTCCTTGCGGGGCGAACCTCCATTGTGATTGCCCATCGCCTTTCGACGATCGTCAACGCAGACCTGATCGTTGCGATGGATCAGGGAGAGATTGTCGAATCAGGAAGTCACGTCGAGCTGTTGCAGAGGCAGGATGGCCTCTACCGAAGGCTTTACGAGCAGCAGTTTGGTGAGCCCGCGAAAGCCGGGGCTGCTGGCATTGCCGAAGGACCCCAACGAGGCGAGAAGGGCTGATGAATACCGTCCACAGATTTGCTCGAAGATACGTTCAGCCGCTGATGTCCAGGGTCATTCTAGCGGTTTTCCTGGCGGGAATCTTGTCATCCTACTTCTTTATGCTGGGCTTCATCACAAAGATGACCGTTGATCACGTGATCCAGATCAGGCCGAGCGGTGTGGCAATCGGAGGGATGGAAACCGGGGGCCGGGATTCGGCCGGGAATGCCATCGATAGTCGACAGGGGGTTCGCAACCGACGTGACCCCAAGACCGTGCTTCCGCCGAAAAGTGACCTGGGTCCCCCGAAGAGCAGGGGCGAAAAGATTCGCTGGCTGTGGATCATTTTCTTCGCCTATCTGGGTATCCGGATGACCTTTTCACTGACGAACTGGCTGTATTTGTACAACATATCATACATAGGACAACGGGTTGTCTTCCGCGTTCGTTTGGACCTGCATCAAAAGATTCAGAAGCTCCAGATGACCTACTTCGATCGTCAGCAGACGGGCAAGCTGATGTCCAGGGTCCTGGATGACGTCGGTCTGCTTCAGTCGGAAGTGACAACGACGTTTGTACAGACCGTGCGCCATCTGTGTCGAGTCATCATCGGCACAGCTGTGATTTTGGTGATCAACTTCAAGCTTGCCTTGCTCGCGCTCGTTGTGCTGCCTCTCTACGTCTTCACCTTTAAGCTGTTCCAAAAGGGCATTGCCTCCACGGCCCTGCGCTGGAGGGAAGCCTATGCGGACGCCTACGGGCTTCTCGAGGAGCGGATTCGCGGCATCCAGGTCGTGCTTTCCTTTGTTCGCGAGCGGTCGGAACTTCGCGAGTTTTTCAGGAAGGTGGGAAAGGCGTTCAGGCTCTCCGTGCGAAGGTTCATGCTGAACTCGGGACTTCGAGCGGCTTGCATGACCATCAGCGCTGTGGCCACGGCGCTGGTGTTTTACTGGGGTGCGATGCTCGTGAGGACAGGGGAGATGACCGTGGGGGATCTGATCTATTTCAACATCTCCCTGGGGATCCTCTTCCAGCCCATTGTCGCGCTCTCGGAAGTAAGCGCAGTGCTTCAGGAGATGACCGTGGTGATATCGCGCGTGTTCGAGGTTCTGGACGAGAAAATCATGGTCGAGGATCGACATGATGCCGCAGAGCTGAAGCGGATACAGGGCAGGGTAGTGTTCCAAAAAGTGACTTTTCAGTATCGAGAGGGTGCGGAATCTGTCTTGAGAGGCCTGAGCTTCGAGGCGAGGCCGGGAACTTCTGTCGCGGTGGTCGGGCCCTCTGGTTCCGGAAAGAGCACGCTTATGAGTCTCTTGCTTCGGCTCTACGAACCCACCGAGGGATCCATTCTGGTTGACGACTATGAGATCCGGGACATCAAGTTGTCGTCACTCAGAAAACACATCGCCATGGTCCCTCAGGAGCCGATCCTCTTTTCCGGGACGATCGCAGAGAACATCATCTATGGTCGGGGCGATGCCAGTCCGGAAGAGATCATGAGGGCGGCCAAGGCGGCCGAGCTCCACGATTTCATCATGAGTCTTCCCGAAAAGTACGAGGCCCGCGTGGGGGAACAGGGCACGAACTTGTCCGGGGGTCAGAAGCAGCGCCTCGCGTTCGCGATGGCCCTTCTATCGAATCCTTCCATCCTGATTCTGGACGACACCACCTCGGCGCTGGATGCGGAAACCGAGGCGCGCATCCAGGTGACCCTGGATCGAATTATGAGAACGCGTACGACGTTCATCATCACGCATCGTATTTCTACCGCGATGCGTGCCGACCGCATCCTCGTACTGGACAGAGGCGCAATGGTAGGCTGGGGGAGGCACTCTGATCTGATCAATAAAGAGGGCGTTTATCGCCAGATGGCGGAACAACAGCGGAAGGGTGAAGCGGAGCAGGGCGGGAGGTTGCCCGATACAGGTCTGGAAGCTCTAGGTACGGTGTAGCGGATTTCTGGAGGAGGTCTGAGTCAGACCGTCGCCTCTTCGAGGCGTTTGAGGTAGGTTTCATCCTCGCCGGAATACTTCTTGATGCAGAGGTCACAGTCGATACAGGAGCGGTTGTAACAGTTCTTGTGTACCCGAACGGGGTATTGTCTTTGAAAGGCACGATTGCAGCGTTCCGAGCAGAAAGTGTAGCGGTCTTGGTGATTCCCGAACGCGGCGTAGACGATGACAGGATCCTCTTCCGAGTCTGAGTCGGTGAGCGAGTTCTCGCACCAGCTGCAGACCCCGGCCTCTTCCTTCAAGCGGACCTCCCGCTTTTTCGTAATCTCCTCATCTGTCCACGCGAACTCGATGTAGTCCACGTTTTCCTTCGAGACCTTGGCACGAACGACACCATCCGTGATCCCCAGGATGTAGCCGCCTTTGGTATCGAAGGTTGTGCCGCATTCGACTTTCCCGTTGTTCTTGAGGTGGATGATCGATTTCCCCTCTTCCGGGGAGATGAAAGAAAACCATCCGCAGTGTGCGCAGACGCTCGTGAACAGAAACTGTTGGGTCTTGTGACCACAACTCGGGCAGCGGCCCTCCTCCATCATGCGGATGTCACGGAGTGAGGCCTTCGCTGCCTCCTGAACGGACTCGTTGATCTCCTCCATCGTCTGGTCGAGGCTGTCCTGGCCCTCTCTCGCGATGACGGACATCGCCTCCTCCGCTTCTTCCTCCTGGCCCTCTATGACGACGTGCTTTTCGCGGCTGGCCGACGCAGCGTGTTCGTCACCGTTCCGTTTGAACAACTCTTTGAGCATGCTGCAGAAACCTCCTCACGAGCCCAGTGACCAGAGAGGTTCAAGGTCTAAGTTTTACAAAAGTTTATCCTTCCGGCCCGGTCGATTCAAGAAGCTTGAAGCGGGCAACAACATTGATAAATATACGCATTTTATGGACATACGTCAATACTTCGGGTACATTCCAGAGAAGAGACCCGGGGCTTAGTCCTGTCGGAGCGATGATGACTACAGCCTTTGCAGGTGAAATCCCCCGTCAACGGGGATCGCAGCCCCGGTCGTGAAATCCAGGTAGCCCAGGGCGATGGCCGCCACCACCTTCCCGATATCTTCGGGCTGCCCCCACCTCTGGATCGGAGTGATGCCCTCGGCAATCTTCTTATCATAAATTTCCCGCACGGGCTCGGTCATGTCTGTGAAAATAATGCCAGGTTGGATTTCATTTACGGTGATGCCGCAGGGACCGAGTCGATCCGCGAAGAGCCTTGTCATCATACTGAGTCCTGTCTTGGATACACAGTATTCCCCTCGATTGGTGGATGAGGTATACGCAGAGATGGATGAGATGTTCACGATCCTTGGTTTCTCTACGATCCCTTCTTCCAGCAGTGTGATCATTCGATTCGCCGCATACTGCGTGAGGAAATAGGGCCCTTTCAAGTTTGCGGCCATGACCTCATCGTAGCTCTCCGGAGCGGCCTCAAGAATGTCGGCGCGCACGCGCGGCGCGATACCCGCGTTGTTCACCAGAAGGTCCAGACGGCCAAAGGCCTCCAGTGTCGCGTCGACGAGACCTCTGCCTTCTTCGCGTGACGCAACGTCGGCCTTGTGGGTCTCCGCCCGCTGGCCATTGCGCTGGACGATTTGAGCTGATTCTTCCGCTGCTTCCAGATTCTTGACGTAGTTGATCATGACGTCGTGTCCGGCCTCAGCAAGGCTGGCCGCGATACCGCGCCCGATACCTCGACTGGAGCCAGTCACCAGTGCGACGGGAGGCATAGTTTACTCCTGGGTTTTGAATTCTGATCGACGTGGCGTCGATTCGAGGAAACCGATCGCCGGGATGTTTGTGTTTGGCCAAGAATACTGTATATATGTTCAGGGGGCATCCAAGACGGCGCTTAAGTAATTACCGATCCTGCCGAATTAGATAGAGAAAAGCTGCCTGATCCGTCACCCTGAGGGCGTACTGTTTCCGCGCTCCAGTTTAGCGTAAGCACTTATGTTTTTGTAACTTAAAGGATCTACAGGTGTTCGAAGGCGTTGCCCGCAAACCGAATAAGAAGCCTGGACACAGGCTCGGGACGATCACGGCCTCGGCGAACGGGTCCCAGTGTGCAAAGGTTTTTTTGATTTTGGTCTTGTTGATGCTGGGTGGGACCGGATGTGCCGTCAGGCGGGTTGCTCCCGTTAGATACATTCCCCTGCTTGGCGCAAAATCGGATGCGTCGATGGAGGGCATCTTGCGGGAGGCTCTGGGAGACAAGAACCCTTTGGTCAGGCGAGACGCTGTCAGGTTGCTGGGGGAGATGATGGCATCACCGGCCGAACAGCGCAGGACCGCAGAGGCCCTGGGGAAGGCCCTGGAAGACAAAGAAGAGCATATCCGTGTCGAGGCCGTAAGGGCCTTTGGAAAGATGACACCCGACATCAGTGTACCTTATTTGAGAAAAGCACTGAAAGACAAAAGCGTTCGAGTTCGTGTACAGGTAATCGATGTTTTGAGAAATACATACGAGCGTCAGTCCAGACAATCGGGTGCAGTGGAACAGCAGGAAGGCGTAAGCCCATAACGAAAGATTCAGACCCGATTCTAGCCAGGCCCGCACGCTTCGAGTGTGCGGGCCGAACTGTTTTTAGGCAGGTTCACCGTTTGCTTGTTACGGCATTCGGTAACTGATTCGGTAGATCACCCCCGCGTAATCGTCGGAAACGAGCAAGGCCCCGTCGGGCATCACGAGTACGTCGACAGGCCGTCCCCACACCTCCTCTCCCTGCTTCCATCCTTCTGCAAAGGTTTCATAAGAACCTGCCTCAGTCCCCTCAACGCGTACGAGTGTCAATCGGTAACCGATCTTTCGTGCCCGGTTCCACGAGCCGTGCTCTGCGATGAAGATCTGGTTGTGATAGGGTTGGGGAAACATCCCGCCCGTGTAGAAACGCATCCCCAGTGCCGCAACGTGTGGACCCAGCTCCACAGCCGGAGGCACAAATTTTCCGTCTCTCCCTTTCTTCCCAAACTCGGGATCAGGGATGTTGCTGCCGTGCCGGTATGGATATCCGAAGTGCAGGTCTTTGTCGGGCGCCCGGTTCAACTCGTCTGGCGGAATGTCATCCCCAAGCCAGTCTCGACCGTTGTCCGTGAACCAGAGCTCCCTAGTCTTGGGATGCCAATCGAACCCGACCGTGTTTCGTACTCCTCGGGCGAAAACCTCGAGTCCGGAACCGTCCGGATTCATTCTGGTGATCGAGGCATAGCGATCATCATCCTGGCTCCGGTCACAGATGTTACAAGGTGCGCCGACGGGAATGTAGAGTTTGCCGTCCGGACCGAAGCGAATGAATTTCCACCCGTGCGAGCGGTCGCTGGGATACTTGTCGTAGAGAACGAGGGGTTCGGGTGGATCGTTCAGACGCGACTCGATCCCATCGTAGCGAAGGACGCGGCTCACTTCAGCAACGTAGAGGGCCCCGTCGCGAAACGCGACGCCGTTGGGCATTCTGAGGCCTTCGGCGATGGTGATGACGCGGTCCGCCCTGTGATTCGCATCATCGTCACGAATCGCGTAGACCTTTCCCGCACTTCTCGTGGCAACGAAGAGCGTTCCGCCGGGACTCAGGGTCATGGACCGTGCATTCTGAACACCCTCCGCATAGATCTCGATTTCGAACCCCGGCGGCATTCGGATTTTGTCCAGGGCCAACCCCTCGGCTCTGGACCGGCAGGATCCCACGAGAAGGGCTGTGACCAAGCAGATACTTACACGCGCGAACGGATGGTTTATCGTCATCTTTCAATCTCGATGTCGGCTGATGCGTGTTCCACGTCTTGGCAAGTTAAGGACCTCTCAACTGGGGGTCAAGACCGGCAGAAACCTGTCTGGTCCCGGTTTTCGGATTGACGGTGGTCCGAGATTCGTTTAGATTGATGCGCCGCATTCGGGAGGGGAGGTCCTTTCATTAGAAACAACCATGCGGAGGCAGGGTGCCTAGAGGTCGCTGCCACTTCTCCATCTTGTACACGTTCCACGAGCGGCTTCGTCACGAGCGGCCGGAAGCGGCGCTGATCGCCGACCGGTGTCTGCCAGACTTCCTCGCCGGCTCCGTGGCGCCTGATGGCCTCCGTTACATCGGACGGATGGGTAAGCTGGCAACGCACTTCTATACCGAAGATCGTCCTGAGATCTGGGGGAAGGCCGTGGCTGAAATGTTCAAAGCCCATCTCGAGATTTCAAACCCGGATCTTCTGGATGAGCGTGATCAAGCGCTCGTTTTGGGGTATATCTCCCACTTGACCGCTGACGAGACGTTCCGCGACGTCGCCACCTCCCAGGTTCACGGAATGGATGACTGGCGCCCGGTCATACAGGGGCTCTGGTCCATCGTGGATGAACTGCCGATCGGCTATCGGAATCTGTCCGAAGAGATCCGCCGATTCAATCGGAAGGGTCGCGTCGGCTTTATCGACTGCGGCATGATCGGGCAGTTTCTGTCCCTGATCCACAGGTGGGCGGACGAAAATGATCCCTGGGGAACAGAGCGTATCTTTCTGGACCTGATCGGGAGCAAACTCCCACTGGATGAGGCCCGCCGAGAATGGGAGTCGAATCGGAAACGCGCGTCGGATTACCTTGACAATTCGCGACGTGAGCAGTTCGTTCAACGGGCTGTGGAGACGAGCATCGAAGAATCGAGTCGATTCCTGGACGGTAAGTATGCAGGCACGAATTGATGCAAGGGTCGAGACCGAGGCGTTCGGTAAATAGAGAACCTTATCTGGAGGGACAATGCCGGTATTTTCCGCGAAGCCGCTCGAGGAGTGCTGTGCAAGGATTTTCAGGGCGGCGGGACTGACCGAAGCCGAGTCAAAACAGGTGGCGCATTCGCTCGTCCTGTCGAACCTGATGGGTCACGATTCGCACGGCGTAATCAGGGTCACGCAGTACCTGCAACTGCTCCAGGAAGGGAAAATGAAGTCTGGGCAGGAAGTCCGCGTCGTGCGGGAGGCGGATGCATCGGCTGTGTTGGACGGCGGGTGGGGTTTCGGGCAGATCGCGTGCAGGCAGGCGATGAAGATCGCTATGGAAAAAGCCAGTGCCAGGTCTGTTGCAGTGGTGGAACTCTTCCAAAGCTGCCATATCGGCCGACTCGGGGAGTATGTCGAGATGGCGGCCGAGTCGGAGATGATCGGGATGGTCATGTGCAACAATCACGGCGGGGGCCTCCTGCAGGCCCCGTTCGGAGGGATCGATCCAAAGATGTCTCCCAACCCGTTGTCGATCGGCTTTCCGACCGGCCAGGAGTTTCCAATCATCGTCGACATGACCTCGAGCGTTGTCGCGGAAGGAAAGATTCGTCTCAAGCGAAATCTGGGCGAAGCGATTCCAGATGGGTGGGCTCTGGATACGGATGGAAACCCGGTGAACGATCCCGATGTTTTCTATGGACCGCCCCGGGGCGCAATTCTCCCGATGGGTGGGATCGTCGCACACAAGGGGTTTGCGCTGGCCATTATGGTGGACCTCCTCTCGGGCGTCCTGGGAGGAGGAGGGTGCAGCAGAGATGGCGTTACCTCGGGTGGAAACGGGGTGTTCCTGATGGTGCTAGACATCAGGGCGTTCACCGATATGGAGCGTTACTATGATGAGGTAGGGGAGTTCACTCAACATCTGAAGCGGTCGAGGCTCGCGCCCGGGGTTGAGGAGATCTTCCTGCCCGGTGAAATTGAAGGTCGACTCCGCAAGAAGCGAGAAGAGGAAGGGGTGGTCGTGGACGAAGAGACGTGGCGGCAGATTCAGGAAGTTGCGCAGGGGCTGAATGTGCCCTTGGGCCTGGTGGCAAGCTGACTTAATTCACAAGAGGATAAACAATGGCTTCGATAAAGATCACGCTGCTCGGACACGCCTCTTTCCGCCTGGAGCCCGATACCGGTGAAGTGATTTATTTCGATCCGTGGCTGGATGAGAACCCGACCTGCGGATTGAAGGTGCAGGACGTAGACCGGGCGGATGTCGTGATTGCGACGCACGGTCACAATGACCACGTGGGTGATTCGTTCGCCATCTGCAAGAAGACAGGCGCCAAGTTTGTTGGGCACGTCGAGCTCTGTATGACCGCTGTAAAGAATGGCCTGGAGATGGAGTCACAGGCCCTTCCCTTTAACCCGGGGGGAACCGTCGATGTGAAGGGTGTGCGCGTGACGGCGACACAGGCGATTCATTCGCTCTCGATGTCACCCAACCAATCCCTCGGAGATGCACCGGACGATGCCTACTTCAGGCCCGACGGGGCGGTGTGCGGGATGGTGATGGCCTTTTCGAACGGCATTACGGTTTACGATTCTGCCGATACGACCGTGTTCAGCGACATGCAGCTCATCTCGCAGATGTACGGCCCACAGGTGGCTATTCTACCCGTGGGCGGCAAGTACACGATGGGCATTCGCGAGGCGGCCCGGGCCGCGAGTCTGATTCGCCCCGATGTCCTGATCCCCTGTCACTACGGGGACGCCCTCGGTCAACCCGCGGACATCAACGCCCTCACTGAGGCGGTTTCGTTTTTGTCGCCGAACACCCGCGTGGCCAGGATCGATCCGGGGCAATCTGTAACCTATCACTCGAGCACGTTTGAGATCGGGCGGTGAGGCGTAGTCGCGAAGCGGGGATTTGAATGGCGAAGAAGCAAGAGATGAACGCGGTGATCACGAAAAAGATCGATGTGAGCCCGGAGTTGATGATTCTTCAGGTGGCGTCGGATGGATGGGAGATGTCCGATTTCGAACCGGGCCAATTCGCCGTTCTTGGATTGTTGGGCGCGTCACCTCGCACGCAGTGGGCCGACCCGGAGGAAGACCCGCCTGGGGAGGACGAGCTCATCCGGAGGGCCTATTCGATCGCCTCTTCATCGAAGGCGAAGGAGTATATGGAGTTCTACATCAACCTGGTGCGTGACGGGGCCCTGACCACCAGGCTGTTCGCTCTGAACATGGGGGATCGCGTTTGGCTGGGAAAGAAGGTCTCCGGTATGTTCACGCTGGACAACGTGCCCGAGAAGATGAACGTGGTGATGGCGGCTACTGGAACCGGGCTGGCCCCGTACATCAGTATGATGCGGACCCATCTCCCGCTTGACGGTCAGAGACGGCTCGCCGTGTTGCACGGGGCTAGGCATTCGTGGGACCTGGGATATCGGTCCGAGCTTTCGACCATGCAGCAGCTTTGCAGCAACTTCAGTTATATCTGCTTCGTCAGCAGGCCGGCGAATGAGGCGGTTCCATGGGGCGGCTTGACGGGCTATGTGCAGGATCAGTGGAAGAATGGGGAGCTCGAGAAGGCCTGGGGGTTCCGTCCCTCTTCTATCGATACCCACATTTTTTTGTGCGGCAACCCTTCCATGTGTGAAGATATGCTCGAGGTGTTGGCAAAAGACGGTTTCCGGGAAAATACCCGTAAGGTTCCTGGCCAGGTACACGTAGAACGCTATTGGTAGACCGGGGGGATCCGCAAATGGGACGGAACGATTCATCACGCGTGGTGGCGCCGTGCTGACCGCGGCAATTATCGGCTGTGGACGCGTCGTGCAGGTAGGCCACCTGCTTGGCTTCAAGGAGGTCCGGGATAGGATCCGCGCGGTCGCGGTTGCAGATCCGGTCAGGGAAAACAGGGACGTCGTAGGAGAGGCGCTTGACATTCCGGAGCATCTCCGATTCGCTGACTACGGCGACCTGCTCGGAGAGGTGGAATTCGATTTTGCAGATCAGGCTTTGCCGCACTTTCTGCACGAGGAAGCCATCATTGCGTGCGCAGAGCACGGTCGTCACGTCCTTACGGAAAAACCCCTGACGACGAGTGTGGAGCGCGCGGCCGCGATCGCCTCGGCCGTCAAAAAGGCGGGCATCAAGTTCGGCATCCAGCACAACTACCTCCACAATCCAAAGCTGTCTGCCATCTGCACAGCCATTCGAGAGGGTGAAATCGGGCGCCCCATCTTTATCCGCGATGAATCGTTCGCGGCCGGTCACTGGCCCGGTGCCCCCGGGTACGATCCGGATTGGCGCACGCGTGCCGAGAAGGCGGGCGGGGGGGCCTTGATCGACAGCGGCTACCACAGCCTCTACATGTGTGAGCAGTTCATGGGTACGCGGGTTACGGATGTCGCTGCCCGCGTCTGCGTCACCCAGGAGGAGGGGGAGGTGGATGACCTGAGTCTGGTCACGCTGAGACACGAAAGGGGAGGGATTTCATCAGTTCAGATGGGCTGGACCTTTGAAGTTGGGCAGGGCATATTAGAGGTTCACGGGTCTGAGGGGTCGATCACTCAGGGGGAAGGTGGATCTGTTCTGCTCTACCGAAAGCAGACCGGGCAGTGGGAGACCTATTTCGAACCCGATAAGAAACCAAGTTTTCGTTTCACCTACTCGGGGAGCTTTTTGGGCTTCGCATCCGCCCTTCAGGCGGATCGGCAACCCGAAGTAGGGCTGGAGGCCGCGCTTCACAACCTCGCGATCATTCTGGCTGCCTACGAATCCGAACGTACGGGCAGCGCAATCTCCGTCACCACACTGGAACACCGAATGTCCGCGTCAGCGGCGCTGGACGCGTAAGATGGCCTACCCCGAACTGCTTCTCAAGCCGGGACGGGAGCACCAGATCAGAGAGGGGCATCCCTGGATCTTCGGTGGCGCCGTCGCTCGGCATCCCGGCGCCGCCGAAGCGGGCGGAATCGTGGATGTGCTCGACGACTCAGGGAAATTCGTCGCGAGGGGAACCTTCAACCCCAGGTCATCGATTCCTGTAAGGGTGCTGACTCGAGATCAGCACAGGAAGATCGACAAGGGGTTGTTGACGCGTCGCGTGGAGCAGGCCTGCAACTTGAGGCGTAGATGGATCGACGGGAAAGTAACGAACGCCTACCGATTAGTGAACGGAGAGAGCGATCATCTGCCGGGGTTGATCGTAGACCGATATACTGATTTCCTGGTCGTTCAGTTTCACACGCTGGGGATGGATCGGCTCAGAGATCTTCTCGTGGAAGTGCTCCAGGCGGTCGTCGGGCCTACGGGGATATACGAACGGAGCGACGTCGGAACGCGGCGGGCGGAGGGCTTGACCACCCGTCCAGTCGGATTGCTTGCAGGGAAGGAGCCCCCCGAGTTGATCGAGATTCGGGAGGAGCGCGCGCGGTTTTGGGTGGATGTCAGGCGGGGACAGAAGACCGGGTTTTTTCTGGATCAGCGGGAGAATCGACTTGCCGCGAGATCGTTCACGAAGGGTCTGGAGGTCCTGAACTGCTTTAGCTATACCGGGGCGTTTACCGTTCACGCTGCCCTGGCAAAGGCCTCCCGAGTGGTCAGTGTAGACGTTTCAGAGCCTGCGGCCGAGCTCGCCGTCAAGAACCTGGAGCTGAACCGCCTGAGCAGCGAAGACCATCCGGTCGTGGTTGACAATACGTTTGATTTTCTCAAGCAGTGTCATTCGACGGACACACGCTTCGACGTCCTCATCGTGGATCCGCCCGCATTCGTGAAGACTCGCGAGGCACTCACAAGAGCGGTTCAGGCATACATCAGTCTGAACCGGAAGGCGATCGGCGTACTTCGACCAGGCGGCGTGCTTATCACGGCGTCCTGCTCGACGCAGGTCGATTATGACTGCTTTTTCTCAATCGTCAAACACGCCGCTGCGGCGGAAGGCAGAGAGATTCAAATCGTAAAGACACACCTCCAGGCGGTCGACCATCCGGTATCAGTCTCGTTCCCCGAGGGGCAATACTTGAAATGTCTGATCGGGATCGTGAATTGAGAGGCGAGCGTCTCAACGGATGAGCAGGAGGTGCCAGTTGTTATAGAAGGAGAGGAAAATACCAGCCGCCGTTACGATGAGAAGCGCGAGGGCAAACAGGATCGTCAGGCGTCCTTCGCCTTCACTGACACCGGAAACGAGAAGCCGTGAGGCGACCCAACCCCCGATGAATCCCCCAAGGTGAGCCACGTTGTTGACTCCCTGCATCATGAATCCGAAGATGAAAAGGAGGATGACCCACTGCCAGACCTGGCGCGTCATCATGGCCGAGACGCTGCCCTTCTGCGTTCGGCCGTAAACGATGAGGGCGGCGAGGAGACCGAATATCGCGCCTGACGCACCAATCGTCGGATGAGCTGTGATCAGGTTCGAGAGGACGAATCCCACGACACCCCCGGCGGTAAAGATGATGAAGTATCGCGCAGGCCCGTAGATTTGCCCTACTTCCGGACCGAGCTGGCGGATCCACAAGACATTGAAGAGGATGTGCAAGAGGCCGCCGTGGAGGTAGGTCGCGGTAAAAACGGTCCACCATTGTCCTTGAAACGTAACACCGCCGCCCGTCATGCCAAGGGTGATAAGGGCGCGGCCCCCGGGGCTCAGAATCCCGAAGAGGCCGCTACGTGTGTCGAGTGCGGCGCTTAGATCCAGCAGCAGGCTCAAGACGTAGAGGGCGATGCAGGCCGTGGGTATCAGGGTGAGCACATCGATTCGGCTTCCGAAGAGTCGGGTCAGCGCGGGCCCGAGCCCCCAGAGACCGGGCCGATAGGTTCCGCAGAAAGGGCACCGATCCTCCTCCGTGCTGATGAGGTTGCGGCAGTTCGGGCAGATCATTGAAGTGCGTGACACTGGCGCTCCTTCAGGGCAGACCACAGACGGCGGGCGGCGAAATGGGTACCGCGATCTTTTTGGTTTCAAGCGGCCCGTGGTCCGCCGTCGAGGATAACATTAGGTATGACTTCCATCAAATGGCGGTTGGCCGTATGGAACGCTTCGCAGCTCGACCGTCTACGGAGTGATTTACGCAAGCGGGAATGGACACCGGTCGACGGCGTCGTTTACCGATGCTTGAAGACGGCTCACCAATATCTTGGCCCGTCGATCATAGGTTGTTCTTCATATGAGTCACGTGGGTTGGCAGACCGACAGACCGTTCCCCGCAAAGACAAAAAACCCGTCAAACCGTGACGGTCTAACGGGCCGGATCGTGTTTCGAGATCTGGAGCGGGAAACGGGACTCGAACCCGCGACCCCAACCTTGGCAAGGTTGTGCTCTACCAACTGAGCTATTCCCGCCCAATTCGGATGTCGAAGAGCGCTAATCTTCAGCATTCACCTTGGGCCAGACCATGTTCTTCCCTGCGCGCTTCGCCTTGTAAACGGCCTGGTCTGCCGCGTCGATCAGCTGGTTTTCGCTTTGCATATCTTTAATGAGCGTGCCCACACCGATGCTGACCGTGACGCGGGTCTGAAACCCGACTTCCTTTTGGGCCTTTCCGATATTGCCGTGGATTCTCTGGGCCAGGGAGAGCGCCGTTTCGCCGGCTGTGTGGGGAAGGATGATGACGAATTCCTCGCCTCCGTAGCGTACCGGAAAATCCACTTCCCTGAGATGGTCACGAATGAACCGTCCGATATGGGCGAGGACACGGTCTCCTTCTGAGTGCCCATAGGTATCGTTGATGGTCTTAAAACTGTCTATGTCGATGAACAGCACCGATAGATACTGATCATACCGCTTCGCGCGCCGAAATTCCTCCCAGAGACGCGATTCGAAGATGTTTCTTGCATAAAGACCCGTCAGGTTGTCGTAAAGCGCGGCATTCAGCAGGTCACGGAGTGCGGTTTTCTTGAGTAAACAGAAGTCCTCGATCGTTTGTCCAGTGTCACTATCGCTTGCAGAGACCTGATCGAGCAGGGATACGGCTGGATGGATTTCTCGCCCGAGCGTTTTCTCGAGGTTTTCTCGATACTTGTCGTTCTCCTCTTTCTTCCCCTTTAGGTTGATTCCGGTGAGACCAGCTGGTAGACCCAGCAGCTCGTCATCTTCCTCCGTGTCTGGAGATTCCGAGTCCGCTCTCTGGAGAATCTGATCGATTGCAGCCAGAAGATTCATTTCGCCCCCGAGGCCAAAAGACCCTGAAATGCAACCCATGCTGCTCATGGATTATTGAAAAAATAGTGCGGGGGGTTCAGAAAGTCAATGATTTTCCAGTATGTTCGCTCAGCCGGCCAGATTGATCTGTCGGTTCGGCGCCGGTCAATCGAAGGCCCAATACATTAGCAGAGATTATATCCCGTCTAAAACGGCTTGACACACCCTTTCACGGGTTCAATATTGCGCGAACGATTTGGCCAGGGGGGATCGGGGGTCTGAATATCTGGTCGATTCGACAACCCTGATTTAAAAGGAGAATGGCGATGTCAGGGGATCGATTCTGGAAGACTGTCGTGGCCGGGCTCATCGCGACGTTCACGATGACGGTCACCGGTTTCTGGCAGAGTGGACTGGGCCTCAATCCGGTAGATGTCGGCGCGATGCTCGCGAAAAACATGACGGCAGCCCACCCGAACCTTCCATACTCGCTGGCTGCAGGCAATCTTGTGCACTTCGCTAACGGGGTCATCATGGCGCTGATCTGGGTGGTCTTCCTGATGAGCCGAGTTCCCGGGAACTGGTTTGTCCAGGGCGTGATCTACGGGGTCGTCACCACCCTCGCTGCGGTCGTGATCGTTGTCCCGCTGGCAGCGGGCATTGGGATCTTCTTCAGCAACACCCCGGCGCCCGGTCTGATGCTGCTCGGCAGTCTGGTCGTCCATCTAGTCTATGGACTATCGCTCACCCTGAGCCTCAAGGCAGCTGGCGTGGGCGGGTCACACGTTTCCGCCGGTTTTTAGGCGCTTCGCTTCAAGCACGGAAGGAGTTTCAATATTGGGAGAGGCCTATATCGTTGAGGCCGTCCGAACGCCCATAGGGCGTGGACGGGAGGATGGCGCCCTGCACTCCGTTCGACCTGTCGACCTGCTTGGGATGGTCCTGAGCGAGGTTGTGGCACGCGCGGGCCTGCCGAAGGCCGAGGTCCAGGATGTGATCGCCGGCTGTGTGACCCCTGTCGGCGAGCAGGGAGGTAACATCGGACGCCTGGCGCTGTTGAAGGCAGGCTTTCCCGTAGAGGTGCCCGGACTGCAGCTGAACCGGGCCTGCGGATCGAGTCAGCAGGCGGTGCATAATTCTGCTCAGGCCATCGCAGCGGGGGACATCGACGTGGCTATCAGCTGCGGGGTCGAGATGATGGGCCGGGTGGCGATGGGCAGCGACTTCAGCCTCGACGAGGAATACTCGGCGACGTTTCCGTTCGAGTTCGTTCATCAGGGCATTTCCGCTGAGATGATCGCGAAGAAGTGGGACCTCACGAGAACGGAATTGGACGAATTCTCAGCCGAGAGCCACCAAAAGGCGGCAGCAGCCACGGATGCAGGGTGGTATCGTCAGGAAGTCCTGCCGGTGACGGTCGCTCAAAACGGGGAAGAAGCAGTGGTGGATCGGGACGAAGGGATCCGATATTCTATCGATCCGGCGAAAATGGCGTCTCTGTCTCCCGCCTTCCAGGAGAACGGGGTTATCACGGCGGCGAACAGTAGCCAGGTTTCGGACGGCGCCGCCGCGCTCCTTCTGGCTTCCGAATCGAAGGCGGATGAATTCGGCCTGCGCAAACGGGCCAGAATCGTCGGGCGTGTTGCGATAGGGAGCGATCCCGAGTTTGCACTGACGGGTCCGATTCCGGCCACGCAGTCAATCTTGAAGAAGACCGGCCTGAGTATCGAGGATATGGACGCGATCGAAATCAACGAGGCGTTCGCGAGCGTCGTGCTGGCCTGGGTGAGGGAGATCGGGCCCCCGATGGACCGCGTCAACATCCAGGGTGGCGCCATCGCCCACGGTCACCCCATCGGCGCGACGGGTGCGGTGCTGATGACGAAGTTACTTCACATTCTGGAACGGACGGGAGGTCGATACGGGCTGCAAACGATGTGCATCGGGTTCGGGATGGCCACGGCCACAGTCATCGAGCGGCTGGAGGCTTCGTAACAGCCTGGCGATCCGAAGTGGAAATGCAAAGGCCCCGGAGGAAACCTCCGGGGCCTTTTGTTTGGGCGAATCAATCAGCTTTATTTTAAGACCGTTCTCAATGCCTGTGGAATGCCCTCGATCGGTTCATCGTAGTAGAGCCTCTTGTGGACAGGCCAGTTCTGACCTCCCTTGAAGTCAATGTCGTCACCGAGGCCGCACAGCCAGCTGTACATACGCGCGGGCTGGATGGCGCTCCACCATTTTTCGTGGACTGAGGCATCCGGTTTGAACTCGGTCGACTCCACGTCAAAGCCTGGATCGATGATCCAGTCCCGATTCGGAGGGGTCGTCCTCCAGTAGTGGTAATGAAACATGTGTCGGATACCCGTCGCTGTTGCGGTTGTCCGCTTGTGCAGGATGGGATAGTGGGTGATGACGACGGTTCCAGCCGGTGAGGCGGCCAAAATCTCAGACCGGGTTTTGCCGACGTGCTTCATGAAGCGTCGCGATCCATTCACAAAGTGGCTGCCGGGCAGGAATCCGGTTGGGCCCAACGCCTTCGGGGTGTCCTGCGGATAGTAGAACAGCGCCAGATAGTTGACCCGTGGAGTGACGATTCCGCCTCCGTCGCGGTGCCAGCCGCAGACGTGCTTGTCGGGGCACTCCTTGCGGTGATCGTAGATCCACATCGGCAGCTTGTAGTTCTTACCCAGCAGTGACCGGACCGCGCCGCAGACCTGTGGATTCTTGAGGAGGCCGTCTACAAACCACTCGTCGTCCAGGATCTCGTCGAGGCGTACGTGCGTATGCGACCCCAGGAAATCCATTATACGCTCATTGATCTCCCTGGGGATGGCGGCTTTGTAGATCAGAAACCCGTTCTTGCAGAATTCGATGACCTGCTCGTCCGTCAGCGTCGGTTCGCAATCGTGGAAGCGTTCTTCCATCGGTCCCTCTTGTTTCGTCTCAGTCAGATCGGCGTTCGAGTTCTACCGGGAAGCCTTCCTGAGGATGATTCGGGAATTGGCCGACCGTGATCGGCCACTCTGCCCCGCCTTTGAAGTCGAACGCGTCTGAGAGGCCGCAGAGCCAGGTATACATCCGCGCCGGCGGAATCGCACTCCAATGGAGCTCGTGGAAAGAGGTCTCGGGCCTGAAGTCCACACCCCCGATGTCCTGATTCGGATCGGTCACCCAGTCCCGGACCGGCGAGGTCTTTCGCCAGTAGTTGTACTTGAGCATGTGACGAACACCCGTTGCAGTGGCGGGCGTCTTCCGGTGCAGGATCGGATAGTGCGTCACGAAGATCGAGCCTGCCGGCGATGCGGTCGAAAACCCTTTTCGGACCCTCCCGACGTGCTTCATAAAGCGTCGTGACCCCTGGATGAAGTGGCTGCTGGGGATGATTTCTGTCGGTCCCAACTCCTTTGGGGTGTCCTGCGGATAGTAGAACACCTGCAGCTGGTTGACCTCTGTCGTAAAGATCCCACCTCCGTCCCGGTGCCATCCGCACCTCATCTCTTCCGGACAGACCTTCCGGTGATTGGACATCCAGGTCGGCAGCTTGAAGTTCCTTCCCAGCAGGGATCGAACGGCGCCCGCGGCCTGGGGATTCAAAAGGACGCCCTCAATGAACCAATCTTCCCCGAGGATCTCACTCGGATCGCCCTCGGGTCGAGCGTCCAGAAAATCGAGTGTGCCTCGATTGATTTCATCCGGGACGACGGCCTCGTAGAACAGATACCCGTGCCGGCAAAAGTCGATGACGTCAGTATCGGTCAGCGTAGGTTCGCAGTCGTGGATTCGTTCGCTCATAACGCATCACGTCTGAATTGGGATCGACTCACCCGGGGTTCGACAGGAGTTCGCTCGGGAAGCCCTCGTATGGCGTCCCGGGGTATTCGTCCAGGCAGACCGGCCAGGAATGTCCGCCCCTGAACTCGAAATCTTCTCCAAGACCGCAGAGCCATGTATACATGCGTGCGGGATTGATCGCGCTCCAGTGGATTTCCTGCAGGGCTCCGACACGAATTCCATCTAAAACTTCGGGCCTGAAGTCCAGAGCCGCGGGGTCGATGTCGGGATCCATGACCCAGTCTCGCGTCGGGGCGGACCGCCTGTGGTAGTTGTACTTGAGCATGTTTCGGATGCCGGTCCCGGTCGCGGTGGTCTTCCGGTGCAGAACCGGATAGTGCGTGATGAAGATCGACCCGGCGG
Source organism: Candidatus Latescibacterota bacterium (assembly GCA_965248435.1). Lineage (GTDB taxonomy): Bacteria > Latescibacterota > UBA2968 > UBA2968 > CBDFJH01. Next base: position 505,768 of record OZ252100.1, on the reverse strand, counting down.
CGGAGGCGGTCGAAACGGCCTTCTGGACGCCGCCGATGTGTTTCATGAAACGTCGTGATCCGGCGATGAAGTGGCTGCCCGGAATGAGTTGGGTGGGACCCATCTCTTTCGGCGTGTCCTGAGGGTAGTAGAAGACCTGCAGGTTGTGGACCTGGTGCGTGACCATGCCGCCGCCGTCCCTGTGCCAGGCGCAGACGACCTTTTCGGGACAGGGCTTGCGGTGGTTGCTCATGAACGTGGGCAGCTTGAAATCTTTCCCCAGGAGTGACCGAACCGCGCCCGCGGCCTGCGGGTTCTTGAGCACGCCGTCCACGAACCAGTCTTCAACCAGGATCTCGGTCGGTTCCCCGCTCGGATGCTCGTCCAGGAATTCCTGGGTGCGTTGATTGATCTCATCCGACACGATCCCCTCGTAGATCAGAAAACCGGTCTTGCAGAACCGAGCGACGTCCAGATCGTTCAGGGTCGGTTCACAGTCGTATATCACTTCCGGAATGTGCACGATCTGACCTCCTCAGGCGATTCACTTCTCCAGGACGAACTCACAGCCGATCCCATAGGTATTCTCGTCGCCCGCCATCATCAGTGAAAGTTCGGGGAACTTGATGACCCGCCAGCCGTCCAGAATCGCTTCGTGGACAGACTTGTAGGGCCAATCCTCGGGGTCGTCCGGGCCGTCGTGTACACCCTCCGCGTCCACGTAAGACATGGCCTCAATAGAAGAGGTTATGAGCGTGCTGTATGCGTGCAGATAAAGCAGGCGCTGAGGCGGGCCGCCGCCGTTTGCGCGGTCGAGGGCCTGCTGCAAATCCTCCTCGGTCAAGCTGCCGGCTCGAAACTTCCCCAGGCACGTCTCCAATTGCTGCTTCAATCCTGCCATAACGAGCTGCCTCCTTCTTGTTTTGCGACCATTCTGTTGAGTTGAATTATGAGGAACACCGACCGCGAAGTCAACCGGAATTGTATGCATGAATTTTGGTTTGACGCGCATTCCGCTTTACGATATTTTGGCTGTCCGTGTAGATCCGTTTGCACCATCCAGAACTGAAGGGGAGACCGAGATGGTGACTGAGCTCAGCGAAGATCAGATTTCCTCCTATCGAGACAACGGGTTCCTCATCCTGGACGAGTTTCTGAATCCGGAGGAGCTTCAGGCCTGGCGGGAAACGGTGGATGAAGCGATAGCGAGCAGGAAGGGAGCCGTGCAGCCCGGGGATGATCCGGACGCAAAGACGGGTAACAATCCGGCATTGCTTATAACCGCCAATCTCAGGATGGACTTCCCCGAGATGAGGAAGCTGCTGCTGGATCCGAGGATCGGGAAGCTGGCGGCAGACCTTGAAGGCGTGGATGGCGTCAGAGTCTACCAGGATGTCGGATTCTACAAGCTGCCCTGGGCCAACCCCACGGGCTGGCACCAGGATGACCGGAAGTGGGCCTTTACTTCGGAGCACGCGATCACGATCTGGATCGCGCTCGAGGATGTCACGCTCCAGAACGGCTGTCTCTTTTTTCTTCCGGGAACGCACCGCAAGCGGCTGGGCAAGGATTTCGGGTCGGGAGGGAAAGTTTCAGCCCTCTTCGAGGCGTATCCGGAATTTTCGACTCTGGAGCCCGCACCGGCGGTACTGAAGGCGGGTGGCTGTTCGTTTCACAACGGCTGGATGCTGCACGCCGCGGCCGCGAACATGACCCCCGGGCGCCGGAAGGCCGTAACGTGCGCATACATGCCCGACGGGAGTACGTTTAACGGTGTGCCGACCGCCCTCCCAGAGTCCTTTACGGCCGGGTTGAAGGCGGGCGACCTCCTTGACAACGAAGAGTTCTATCCGGTGGCGTATCAGAACTGAGGGAGGTCGTCTCTTGATCACTGAAGTCTCAGAGGAACAGATCGCGTCTTACCGCGAGAACGGATTTCTGATCTTCGAGGAGTTCTATTCGCCCGAGGAGACCGAGGCCCTCAGGGACGCCGTCGAAGATGCCATCGACAGGAGGAAGGGCGCCGCGCTGCCGGGGGACGATCCGGAGACCACCGGGGGCGACACGAACCCCGCTATATTCCAGCGGATCAATCTCTGCGTGGACAACCCCAGGGTTCGCGAGATCCTTCACGACTCTAGACTTGGCAAACTGGTAGCAGACCTGGAGGGGATCGATCGGGTGCGGGTGTTCGTGGATCGCGCCATCTACAAAGTGCCCTGGGCCAACCCGACGGCGTGGCACCAGGACGGACGCAAGTGGCCGTTCGATTCGTCACACGCGGTCAACGTCTGGATTGCACTCGAGGATGTGGACACCCAGAACGGCTGTCTCTTCTACCTGCCTGGCTCGCACAGTCGTGAGCTGGAACAGGACTTCGGGTCCGGCGGGAAGGTCGGCGCCATGTTTGAGGTCTATCCTGAGTGGGGCAAGCTGGAGGCCGTACCCGTCGCACTGAAGGCAGGCGGCCTCGCGTTTCACAACGGGCTGATGCTGCACGCCGCCACGGCTAACATGACTCCGTATGGGCGAAGGGGAATGACGATCGTGTTCATGCAGGATGGGTCTACCATCAAACGAGATCCTCAGGGTGTATATCCGAAGAATCACGAGCGTTACGAAGGTCGTGAGGCGAAAGGTCGGAGATCTGATGGACGACGAGGAGTTTCATCCTCTGGTCTATCCGGCCTGAGTGCGATGACAGGGATCGGTAATTGAAGATCGGGTTTACGACACTTGGATGTCCAGATTGGGATCTGGATACGATCTGCGCGCGGGCGCAGGAGTACGGATACGAAGGCGTGGACTTCAGGGGCCTGAAGGAAGACGTCGATGTGACCTTAAGGCCTGAGTTCACGACGGAGTTCGAGAAGACCAAGGAGAAACTGTCTGCCTTCGGTCTTCAGGCGGGGATCAACAGCAGCCTCAAGATATGCGACGAGGCGCTTCTGGAACAGAATCTCGAGGAGGCCAAGCGGACGGTGCCGATCGTGGCCGAGTTGGGCATCCCTGCAATTCGTGTGTTCGGGGGTGGAGATGCCGATCGCCATTCAAGGGAGGAGCTGGCCGCAGTTGCCGCGCGCACGATGGAGGCGGTTCTGGATATCGAGGGGGCAGACCAGCTTCAGTGGGTCTTCGAAACGCACGATCACTGGATCTCGTCCAACGACTGTAAGATTCTCCTGAACCGAATTCCGCATCCTGCCTTCGGCTTCGTGTGGGATGTGGGTCACACCTCCCGCGTAGGGGCCGAATCTCCAGAGAAGACCCTGGAGATCCTGGGGAATCGGGTGAAGCACGTTCATTTGAAAGACGCCGTTTATGATCCGGACCATCCTCAAGCCATGAAAAGAGACGGATGGCGCTACGTGCTTCCCGGAACGGGTGAGCTGCCGCTCGCTGAGGCCATCGCGCTTCTCCAGGAAATGAATTACGACGGATGGGTGATTTTCGAAAACGAGAAGCGGTGGCACCCCGAGCTTCCGGAGCCCGAAAAGGCGTTTCCAAGATTCGTGGAGTGGATTCGACCCCTCCTGGAAGCGTGAGATTCATCTCAGAGGATCGATTGGCCAGGCGAGGCGTGGAAAGTGCTTTCCGCGCCGAGTCTCTTCGTCGTGGGGGAGATCAGGGCGTATGTCGGTAAAGTGGGGCATTCTGGGAGCCGGAAATATCGCCCGGACGCGCGTGATGCCGTCGATGAACCGGTGTCGGGCGTGTGAGATCCAGGCGTTGATGGTCCGGGATCTGGATCGGGCGGCAAAACTCGCAAAGGAATTCGGAGCGCGACGGCATTACGACACTGTCGATGACCTTCTTTCGGATCCGGACGTGGATGCGGTTTATGTCTCGAGCCCGGTCTATCTCCACAAAGCGCACGTCATTTCTGCTGCCGAACACAAGAAGCACATTTTCTGCGATAAACCGATGGCGATGAACTCCGACGAGTGCAAAGAGATGATAGAGGCCTGTGATCAGGCAGGCGTTATCCTGGAAATCTGCCTCGTCTTGAGAGGCTGGCCGATCTATCAACGCGCGAAAGAGATCCTGGACTCTGGACGGCTAGGGACTCTGATCGAGCTTCGGGCCCATTTGGCGAAGTGGACCGAGCGGAAGGAGGGAGCGTGGCGTCTGGACCCGGCCCGGGGAGGCGGCGGGTTTCTCATGGACGTGGGCTCTCACTACCTGGACCTGTTCCGTTACCTTCACGGAGAATTTGCTCGCATCGCCTATATGGGAAGTTCGGCCATTTTCAACCGGGAGGTGGAGGAGAGCGGCTTCGTGCTGGTTGAATTCACATCAGGGGCCCACGGCATGCTTGGCGTCACTCACGCTGTGCCCTGCTCTGGATACATTCTGGAAGTATACGGCACCGAGGGCACCCTTCTGTTGGGTGATGACCTAACTGTGAAGACCAAGGGCACCGAGGAGGTCCTGCCCGCCAAGTTTCCCGACTATTATGACGGTATTCTCGCCCATTTCTGCCGACGTGTTCTGGAAGACAGAGGGCCCATGGCCTCCGGTTACGACGGATTGAAAAACATCGAAGCGATCGAGACAGCGTATTGCTCCGAGAGAGAGGGACGTATTCTGGAGCTGCCGCAGTAGGCTGCGCCACACTTTCGGATTTCGATTACCTACGAAGTGAGGCTCTCATCCACGCTTTTTGTTCTACTGAACGGCAGCCGACCGTTGACCACAGACGGCAGACCACGGAATTGAATCGCGCGATCTATCGAGTTTTGAGCGGTCCGCGGCCCGTCGTCCGCGGTCGTGAATAGGGGTTCCGCGACATGCAGGTCATCCAAAAAGATCACCTCACCCAGCTGTTGAGACTTCATCTGCCGGGTGATCCGAGTCATTGGGGCCACCTCACCGCGCGCGTGAAGGCTACGCAGCCGTGCGGATATGCGCTTGAAGTGGATTGCACACTCGCGTGCGAAGGCAAACGGGCCGAGATCGAGATCCGTTATCCGCTGATGGATGACGGGGCCTGGGAACAGGTCTCCGGGCCGGCCTCGAATCACCTGTTCAAGATGGGAGGAACAACGTTTTCGGCTGAAATCCTGAATGACGGCGCTCCGATCGTCACGGAGACGATGGAGCTGGATCAGGATCAGCTCTACGCGAACAGCCCACTCGGAAGGCTGCACAACGATTTCCCTCCTGGATTCATCGAGTGCGCGGCGCTTCGTCCGGTCTGTATCGACCACGATGAGGTGCCCGTAACGATCCGACTGAAGACGGAGCGAATGTCCGCCTGCCGGGTAAGGATGGACGTGGTCGCCCGGCGTGGGTCCAAATCTCTAGTCGAGCCCATCGAACTGGACCTGTCGGAAGCTGCGCAGATCGTCAGGTTCGAGCACGCCGGCTGGAGGCGAGGGGAGTACTGGATTCGGGTTCAGCTAGTTGAAGACGGCCGACCGTTCGGGCCGTATATGGTCCGCAAGTTCTGGAAGGAATTGATCGGACCGGACGTGAAGCCCGAACCGCCGCTTAACCTGGGCGGCGCATTGCAGTATATGTGTGACGACTGGTTATTTGAGGAGGTAAAGGGTGTCGATTTCTGGCCGATGAGCTATGATCCAAACCCGGACGGTCCGGCGCTAGAGATGGACAGGCCCTGGGAATTCGGGATTATGAACATGCGGAGTCTGAATTACGATGAAGACGAGGGGCTCTACAAATTGGAATACACCTCGGATCCCGAAAGCTATTACCGTCGCGGGTTCGGCTGGCACCTGCTCGTCGACGATCTGTCGAGTGAGGACGATCAGCCCGACAATCTGCGACTGATATTAGGCACAGGCCACTTTCGGAACATTCGCAAGAGTCGGACCCAGTCTACTGTAGCCAAGAACCCTGTTCGAACCGGATACGAGGGCCTCCTTAAAAGACTTCTGGATCAGGGGTCACGGGTGAAGGAGTTCCACATCCCTCCCGACGGTTGTTCGCACGTTATTCTGCAGGATCCCCGGCCTGAGCAGGCCAGGAATACGGACCACCTGATGCTCTCGGTTCCGGGCATCCGCCCGGACGGCGGGCTTCTTCCGCTGACCGAAATCGATGAATCCAGGGCAGAGATCTTTGAGCTTTACCCAGAGGACCTGAACCGCCCCAATCATAGATGTCTAGCGACCTCGAGGAATGGCGTAGACTGGGAGAAACCTGAGTTGGGTCGCGTAGACTTCCACGGCAGCAAAGCAAATAACATCCTGGGCACGGCAGAAGACGCGATCCGAGAGATCGATCCTGAAGGGGTTACGGCTTCGGTTACCCTGGGAGTGAATACGCCGAAGTTCAAATTCAGGAAGTTTGATGAGGAAAGGGACGGCCCCGTTGACCCGGACAGGGTGTTCATGGCGCTCATCGCGAACGGCCGTAACCCGAAGATCGACTTCATGTGGCCGGATGACTTCGAAGGCTCGATGGACGAACTGGGTTTCGAACCCGTCTATCAGGAGCGGGACTGGGAAGACCATCAGCGAGGTACAGAGGACTGGGATTTCGGGGTCGATACAGGTTCTAAGCGACTGTGTCGCAGCTACTACCCGATGATGTATAAAGGAAACAATGAATACTTGTTCCTGACGGACGAAGCCCTGATCCACCGGGGACCGGGAATGGACCTGATGCACAGCAACGAGACGATTCGGGAACAGATCGAGCGCAGGGATGAGCCAACCCTATTCTGGTATTATCGACCCGGGACCCCCGGTTACCCACCGCACAACATGCCGTGGGACAACTTCGTGGGCGACGCACAGCGCAATCTCGCCGTAATGTGGACCGATGACGGGATTCACTTTCACAAGCGGGCGTGCGTTTCGCCCGATGAGTTTGATGCCCCCGGTATGCAGTTCTACAACATGGGGCTCATTCTTGAACAGCCCGCTTCCCACCATGGCCGGACCATGCTGCGGGGGACCTCGAGCTCCGGCCGGGCGGTGAACGGGGGAGAGATGTATCTCGCAGAGCTCCGAAGCTATCCGACCTATGAGCATACCCAATATCCGGAGCTGATGTGGTCACGGGATCTGCTCCACTGGCATCGGTTCAGGCACCACCGCGCCCCGATGATCAAACTTTCGGAAGAGGAAGGGTCCTACAACTGGGGCATGTATTTCCAGGGGCGCAGCTACTATCCGTATAAGGACAAGGACGGCAGGGATGCCTGGTGGCTGCACAATACCGCCATCACTGGGCGTCACAATCACAGCATCAGCGGGAACGCCTCCCTGGAGGAGCGCAAGGCCCGTCTTCCTCATTTTTCGGAAGCCCCCTACTTTGTGGATTGGGAAACCAACTGGCAGCGGGGGCTACGAATGAGGTACGCGCCGCTCTTCACGCACATCAGGCCTGGCCGATTGGCCTATGCAGCTCCGACCGGTGGGGCCGGTGAGGTCACGACTCATCCGATCCGATTCGATGGGGACGACCTCTGCATCAATGCGCAGGTGGAGAATGGCGGCAGCCTTGGTGTGGAGGTGCTGAAGGAAGATGGGAGTGTGCTCGACGGATATCGCCTCGCAGACTTCGATTCGTTTGCAGGAGATGAGGTGGACCACCGACCTTCCTGGGGCGGGCGGGGGCTGGCTGATCTGGGTCGAAGGAGTTTAAAGGTCAGGATTGTTCTGGAAAATGCCAGGCTGTTTTCGCTTCAGATCATCTAGGGGAGAAGAGCGTTCGCACGATCTCTATTCACTGCGCAAAATGCAGGGTCCTCCTCTACAAATATCATAAAGGGGGTCGGGGGGGACTGGTCAAGTGCTTCCTGGACAGGATCGTCGAAGATCGGACGGAGGGAGACCTCAGGTGTCCGGGATGCGGGCAGGAGTTCGCAAGGGCTCAAATGATCCAGGGCCGTCCTGCACACAAAATCATCCAGGGGAAGGTGTATACGAAAGGGATGTCCAAAAAGTGATTTGGGGCGGGATATCTAAAAGGCGAGTTGGGCCAAGCCGTCATCAAGGTGAATTAGGCCGGGATATCTGGAGGGCGAGATGGGCCGAGATGTCCAAAAAGTGAATTCAGCCGAGGTCGCAGGCAGGTAACTCACGTTTTGATGGAGGATGGACGTATGCCAGGATCAGATTCCAAGCCAGGTGACTTCAGCTGGAACGAGCTGATGACAACGGACACGGAAGCGGCAGCATCGTTCTATACACAGGTGTTCGGATGGACGACCGAAGCCTTCCCCATGCCCGATTTTGATTATACCATGCTGAAAAGAGGAGAGGAGCCGGTTGCCGGTCTGATGCCGATCCCGAAGGAAGCGGAGGGGGTTCCACCCCATTGGGGCAGTTATGTGACTGTAGAGGACACGGACGCGACGGTCAAGAAGGCCGAGGAGCTTGGGGCTCAGATTCTTATGGGGCCGCAGGATATCGAAGTCGGGCGCATTGCCACGATCAGGGACCCCCAGGGTGCCGTGATCAACGTGATCAAGTACGCGTAGTCATTCGAACGATGGCCGTTTTCCTCGAGGAGGAGGAGTGAAGCTTCAAGGTCAGGTCGCGCTGGTCACCGGCGCGAGTCGTGGGATCGGGCGCGCGATCGCGGAGGCCCTTTCAAATGAGGGCGCCGACCTCGTCATCACGGGCCGCTCGGCCGACAAGCTCGAGGCGCTGAAGGGTGAGGTCGAATCGGATGCAGGTCGCTGTTCGGTCGTGGTGGCCGATCTTGCCGGGCAGAGTGCAGTGGACCGGGTGTGGAACCACTGCTTTGAGACGTTCGGCCGGCTCGACATCCTCGTCAACAATGCTGGCATCGGGAGTATCGACAATCCGAAACCGGTCGTTGAGTATGACGATCCGTTCTGGGAGTTGCTCCTCAAGGTCAACCTGACCGTGCCCTACCTCTTCTGCAAGCGTGCGCTGCCGGGGATGATCGAAAGGTCTTATGGGCGAATCATCAACATCGCCTCGATTGCCGGCCGAATGGGGGTGCCTCACGGTGCGGCCTATTCGGCGAGCAAGCACGGACTGATCGGTTTGACGCGCACGCTCGCCCTGGAGGTCGCGGAAAACGGGATCACCGTGAACGCGATCTGCCCCGGCCCGGTGAAGAGTCATATGAACGACAGGCGGATCGCGTATGACGCCGAGCGCCTCGGGACAACCTTCGCCGAGATGGAAGCCAGGCAGACGCCGATGCGCCGAAGGCTTGTGCCCGAGGAAATCGCACCTCTGGCTGTCTACCTGTCGAGCAAGGCGTCGTCTGGTCTGACCGGACAGTGCATCAACGTGGATGGTGGGAGGTTGATGTCTTAGCACGAAACACGTATCAACCAGGAGCTCATGTTGACGGAAAGACCGATGCTCGAACAACTCGCCGCTCGAGCCGAATCAGGCAAGCCTCTCCGAGTCGGTTTGATCGGCGCCGGAAAGTTCGGGACGATGTTCCTGAGCCAGGCCTATCGTATACCCGGTCTTCACGTGCTTGGGATCGCGGACCTTTCGGTCGAACGAATAAAGCAGGCCCTCAAAAGAGCGGAGTGGCCGCCGGAGCGAGATTTCGCCCAGACGTTCGATCAGGCGATCTCGGAGGGAACCACCCATCTCACAGAGGATGGCGAAGCACTGATCAAGGCGAACGGCCTCGATGTCCTGGTCGAAGCGACCGGTGATCCTCAAGCCGGAGTCGGGTATGCACACGCCGCGTTCGACTACGGTCGTCACGTCGTGATGGTCAACGTGGAAGCTGATGCCTTGGTGGGGCCGATGCTGGCAAGAGCCGCGAAGTCGGCAGACGTCGTCTACAGCTTGGCCTATGGAGACCAGCCGGCCCTGATCTGTGAACTGGTCGAATGGGCAAGGGTCTGCGGATTTAAAGTTGTCTGCGCGGGGAAAGGGACAAAGTATCTGCCAGCCTATCACGCGTCCACGCCTGATACGGTCTGGGAACACTACGGATACAGCGAGGAGAAGGTTGCTGAGGGAGATTTTAACCCCAAGATGTTCAACTCGTTCCTGGATGGGACAAAATCTGCGGTCGAGATGGCGGCGGTTGCGAACGCGACAGGGCTACGGCCTCAGAAAGCAGGTTTGAATTTTCCGCCATGTCCGGTCAATGAGCTGGCGAACGTATGTCGACCCAGGAGTGAGGGGGGACAGCTGGAACACAGCGGCACGGTCGAAGTCGTATCTAGCCTGGAGCGGGACGGGCGCGCGGTGAAGGATGACCTTCGCTGGGGCGTCTACGTGACCTTCGAGGCAGGCAGCGACTATATCAGACGGTGCTTGGGAGAGTATGGGCTGCCTACCGATGACAGAGGCCGTTACGCCGCCATGTATCGATCGTATCATCTGATCGGGATGGAGCTGGCCGTCTCGGTCCTGAAGGCCGGCTTGAAAAGAGAGGCGACGGGCTATCCCAGCGAATTCCACGCGGATGTGGTCGCAACGGCGAAGCGCGAACTGACGGCGGGTGAGGTTCTGGATGGAGAGGGTGGCTACTGTGTTTACGGAAGGTTGATGCCGGCGGGGGACGCGCTGGAGGATGGGTTACTTCCTATTGGCCTGGCGAAAAGCGTGAAGTTGAAGAATGATATCTCCGAGGGGCAGCACCTACGGTGGTCCGATGTCGAGATAGATGAGGGCGATTCCGTCGTTCGACTTCGGCGCCGGATGGAGAAAGAGGCCTGTGTGAGTTAAGAAGAAGCTGTGCTGGACCGCAGACTACAGACCACTGACCGCCAAAAGGGAGGATCAAGTTATTCAGCTCGCCGTCTGTGTTGATCGCTGACCAGAAAGGAGAATGTTGATGGACAAAATCGGTTTCGTGGGACTGGGCATCATGGGCAAGCCGATGGCCAAGAACCTGTTGAAGGCAGGATTTGACCTGACTTTCTATGCCAGACGTCCAGAAGTGATCAAGGAGGCTGAGGAGGCAGGCGGTAAGGCCGTGGGATCATCGAAGGCAGTCGCAGAGGCCACCGATATCATCGTCACGTGCGTGACCGCGGACCCGGAGGTCCGGGAAGTCATCCTCGGAGAGAACGGGGTTCTGGAAGGGGCCTCCGAAGGCGATCTGATCGTGGACATGAGCACGATCTCCCCGCTGACGATCCGGGAAATCGCGGAGGCGGTGGCGCTGAAGGGCGTGCACGTGATGGATGCCCCTATCAGTGGGGGTGAAACAGGTGCGATCGCCGGCACGCTCACGATCATGGCGGGTGGAGACAAGGCTGACTTCGAGCGGTGCCAGGGCATCTTCAAGGCGATGGGCAAGGAAGAGAACCTGTTTAATGTCGGCCCCATTGGCGTCGGACAGACGGTAAAGATCGTCAACCAGTACATGGCGGCGATCAACATCTCCGCCATCGTAGAGGCATTTACGATCGGCATCCAGGCAGGGGCTGATCCCGAGGTGATGCACGATGTCATCAGCGTCAGCACGGCAAACTCGTTCGCCCTTCAGCAACGCGGAAAGGATTTCATCTTGAAAGACTTCTTCGAGCCGGGTTTCATGCTCGATCTGATGAAGAAAGATGTGGGGATTGGCGTGGATCTGGCAAAGGCCTTGAACGTGCCTGCGCCGCTCGGGGGACCCGCCTACCAGTTGTTCGCGATCGCCAGCAGGCTGGGCGCGGGCAAACTGGATTTTTCGGCCGTTTGCAAGGCGATGGAGCACATGAGCGGCATCAAGATCGGGAAAGCCGGCTGATGCCGAAGCCGATCCTCTTCTCGGTGAAGGACCGTGTCGGGATCCTTCGCCTGAACCGCCCGGATGTCTTGAACGCAATCAATCAAGAAACCTACCGGGCGCTTTCAAGACTGCTCGATCGGATCGAGAAGAATAGAAATGTGCGCGTGCTCGTCGTTGGCGGCAGGGGACGGGGATTCTGTGCGGGTACGGACATCGCTGATTTGCGCGGTGCATCTCGAGGAGAAGTAGAGGAGATCGCCTGGCTCGAGAATCGTACGCTCGACAAGCTTGAGGCGCTGCCGCAGCCGAGCATCGCCGCGGTCCACGGCTATGCGCTCGGCGGAGGGTGTGAGCTGGCCATGGCGTGTGATCTCAGAATCGCAGCTGAGGACGCCATCTTCGGCCAGCCCGAGGTCGGCATGGGGTGGATCCCCGCGGCGGGCGCGACGTTTCGCATGCCCCGCCTCATCGGGTCCGCCCGCGCGAAGGAGCTGATTTTCTCTGCGGAACGCATCGATGCCGTCGAGGCGGAACGGATCGGCCTCGTCAACCGCGTCGTGCCGACGAAGGATTTGATGGGTGAAGTGGTTGGATTAGCAAAACGTCTTGCGGAGAAGGATCCGACTGCGATCAGATACGCGAAGCAGGCTACCTCCCAGGCCATGGATCGGGATAGGGCACAGGCCATAGAGGCGGAGGGGCTTGGAAGGTGCGTGTCGTCATCCCAGGCACAGAGGAATATCAAGAGATTCTTCTCCAAGAAGAAAGGGGACGAGTAAGGACCGGGTGCCGGGAAATCAAAACACGGCTAACGGGTATCGTGGGTTTTGTCGCTTGCCCTGTCATAAGTCCCTCATATAAAGAGCATTTTCGCGAAATTTGTGAAGCCAGCGACTCGTAGTCGCACCCTTTAGGGTGCGCGCTGGCGAAGGCGGGGTGAGGGCTCTAGTCAGTGTTTCCTTCGCGTCTCAATAGCAGCATAAATATCAAATAATGGGTCACCAACAGCGCAGGAACGACCCGCAGCTTGTCGCCGCGGGATTCTGGAGTAGTGCAGTACTGGAGTGTTGGAGTATTGGGAAGAACCAGTATTCCGGCCTTTGGTTTTCCATTGCTCCAATATTCCATTTCCCCAGCACTCACGCTTCTGCTCCTCATCCGTACTTCTTCGCGTAGATCTCCCTGAGTTCGTTCTTCTTCACCTTACCTGTGGCGGTCGTGACGGGCAGCTCGTCCACGATCTCCACGTGCTTAGGTCTTTTGTATCCAGCGACTCGGGACCCTACGTATTCGATCACTTCCTCTTGAGAGATGTCTGCACCGTCTGACGGCACGATCACCGCGACGACCGACTCTCCCCACTCCGGATCCGGGATGCCGATGATGGCCACATCCCGAATCTTGTGGTTTTCCTTCAGAAGACGCTCTATTTCAATCGGATAGATATTCTCGCCCGCGCTGATGATCATATCTTTGGCCCGCCCGGATATGAAAAGGTACCCGTCCTCATCCAACCTTCCCAGGTCTCCGCTGTGAAGCCAGCCATCGCGCGTAGCGTGCGCTGTTTCCTCCGGCATGTTCCAGTAGTGTTTCATCACAGAAGGCGTTCGCGCCACCACTTCCCCGACTTCACCTTGTTTGACCGGTCGGCCTTCCTCATCTACCAGACGAAGCTGCACGGACGCCATGGGTCGACCGACTGATCCGAGTTTGCTCCGATCCTCACGAGACAGTCGGCAGACGGTGAGAACGCATCCGGCCTCCGTCAGACCATAAGTATTGTAAACGTCGGCGTCGAACTTCTGCAGCATTTCCTTCAGGATTTCCGGCGAAAGCGTATCGGAGGATGCGAGGCAGCGCCTGACGGAGCCCACATCGAAGTTCTTCTCCCTGAGCTTAGTCAGTATCCAGCGCCAGACGGTCGGTACACAAAAGATGTTGGTGACGTGATGCCGCTCCGTGGCCGAAAGAATGACCTCAGGCTCTGCTCCGTCCAGGACGACCCCCGTGGCGCCGAGGAGGAAGTGGGGGAGCAAGACACAATCGGGACCACCTGTGTGAAAGAGGGGGTAGAGGATGACGCCGACGTCCTCCGGATGACCCCCAGTCGACTTCGCAATCGACATGGCGTGCAGGAAATGACTCTTGTGAGATAATGTGGCGCCCTTCGGGAAGCCTGTCGTCCCGCTCGTGTAGAGGATGATGTGTGGATCATCTTCTGCCACTTCGACATTCGGCTCATGGGGCGGCGAAGCATCAATGATGTCCTCAAGCGCAGTATGTCTGCCCGCGGGATGCTGGCCATAGTAAAGCATCTCCTTGAGTGGATGTCCCTCCAGGGCAGGCTTTACTGCGTCTGCAAACCGACCGTCCAGAATCAGTACAGAACTCTGCGAGTGCCGGAGCGTGTATTCTATCTCCTTGCTGCGGTACCAGAAGTTGACCGGGACCATGATCGCACCAATCTTGGCGAGCGCGAAGTAGATCATGACATACGTGTTTGAGTTTCTACCCAGGACAGCAACACGGTTACCACGTTTCACGCCCAGATCGATCAGGCCGTTCGCCAGTCGGTTGACCCGGTCGTTCAACTCGCTGTAGGTGAGAACCTCCTCGCCAAAGATGAGGGCGGTCTTGTCTCGCAGGCCGGCGGCACTTGCGTTCCGGCGCAGGATGTTTCCAAGAAGCATCTCTTTCATTCCCGGATCCAGTTTACGTCGAATTCCTGAAAAAGATAGACAGTCCGATGGTCAGCTGGTGCTCTGAGAAATTGGAAATGGGATCACTCATCACCCGCAAAAACCGGTACTCGGTTCGAAAGGCCACGCGCTGGCTGAGTAGCGCCCGTAGCCCAAGGCTGAACCCCAGCGGAACCCTCACCTGTCGGAAGCTCCCGATCCATTCCTTTCGGATCCCGCCTCCGATTGCGACGTAGGGATAAACCGAGCTCCTTCCAACAGCACGCTGCCACGACAGGTGGCCCAGCACGTCTACCCTGTCTAGAGATTGAACGTGTGAATAAGACAGCTCCGCTTCGAAGCCCACAAGGCCGTTTATCGCACTCAGGAACGTTCCACCTCGTACCGAAGCGAGGCCGCGCGATAGGCCTTCCACGGTTGTAAGGGAACCCGAAAGACCGAGTTCGATGGCCCCCGCTCGGATGTACGGGATTGAGGGATCGTTTTTAGCTGATGGGGAGGGTGCCCAGAAGTGTAGAGAAAATGCAAGTAGAATGAGGGCCCGCAGAAGTCTCTTCAAGGGCCACTCCAGCTCCTGGTTAGTTCCACCTGGGCCGGTTTCCCCGCGGGAGTGAAGTCGGTGTCGTCGAGGCCTCCCGACCCGTTCGAGGGCCAGTTCCACCAGTACATGCCCAGAGCCACGGAACATCAGCGGTTGCCTCCAGGGCGGCCCAGTAGAGGTCAGCCTGTTCAGTCAGGTCCAGCCTGCTGGTGGTGTCGAATGCATATGGGTGCATGCCCGCTCCGTCGACACTTCGGTAGCCGATCTCTGTCAGGATGATGTTTTGTCCAGTGCGCTTGTGCAGCGCACCGAGCCGGTCGATCCAGGGCTGCCAATTCGCAAGGATTTCCAGGCGACCGGGGTCCTTTCGGTTCGTGACTGGAAAGTAGAAGTCTACTCCGACCGCGTCCAGGTCTTCCCAGAACGGGACGTTGAAGGCCTCGTCCCACGAGGCCGCGTAGACAAGCTCACCAGAGAATTCAGATTTGACCTGCGAGATCGTCCGTCGCCACAACGTCGCGTGGTGCAGTGTTGAGGCCAGCTCCGCTCCGACGAAAAACCGGCGACTTCCCACAGACTCGGCCATCCTCGCCCAGGAAAGCAGAAAGCGGGTGTAGGACTCGAACCAGACCGTCGGATCAGAAGGTGAGATGTGACCCCGCCAGCTCCCGTCTTCCAGGTCGATATGAGGCTTGATTGCCACATCCAATCCGAGTGACTGCGCCTTTGCGAGCGCCTGACCCACAGCCGATGGGACGGGGGTTCGCCTGCTGTCCGCGGTGACCTCATTCGACCTGATGTCCGGTTGATAGGCGGTGACAATAATCGCGAGATGGGTTGCGCCGACGCTCGCGATGGCCTCGATCGCCCGGTCGGACGACCTCCTGCTATAGCCGTTCGCGGTCCAATCCACCAGCGTGATTCCCTGAACGGGAAGACGGCGGGGTTCGATGGGCTGTGTGGGTAGACGTTCGCACGCAGGTCCAACCACCCACAGAAATCCCGAAGCAAGGAATGCAACAGAGCAAACGGGGGCTGATTTCATGGTTTCTTTGGCGTCGGCATGTCAAAGTTCAAGAAAATCTAGGAATCCTCTTCCCTCAGCAGGCGTTTCATGACCTTACCGGACGGGTTGCGTGGGATCTCATCCACAAAAGACACGGACTTGGGACGTTTGAACCGCGAGAGCCTCTCCCTGCAGAATTGCATGAGCTCATCCTCAGTCGATTTGCTGCCCTTCCTGAGCGAGACAAAGGCCGCAACCGTCTCTCCCCATTCCTGATCGGGCTTGCCGACCACCGCGCATTCGAATACTGCGGGATGGGTGTAGAGGACTTCCTCTATCTCCTTAGGAAAGACGTTGAACCCTCCGGTGATGATCAGGTCCTTCTTTCGATCGTTCAGGAAGATGTAACCGTCGGTGTCACGGTATGCAAGGTCTCCGGAGCGAAACCATCCGTCATCCACGGCCTGCGAGGTCAAGTCCGGGCTGTCCCAATACCCCCGCATAACCGTCGGACCCCGGATCACCAGCTCGCCGACCTCGCCGTCGGGTCGCTCGGAGCCAGTCTCGTCTACAATGCGGACATCAACACCGCCCACGGGTCTACCGCACGATTTCAGTCGCTCCGCTTCCGGTCCTTCGAGGACGTGATCTTCCCGGGCTAGGCACGTCGACATGGCGCAGGTCTCCGTCAGCCCATACATCTGAGAGAAGATCGGACCAAAGGTGCGCAGCGCCTGTTTCAGGCGGTCTACCGGCATCGGAGCAGATCCATAGCCGAAGACTTCAAGACTGCTGATGTCGAACTTCCCTACAACATCCGACTGAAGGAGTCGAACCAGGAGTGTGGGAACGACCTGAACGTGGGTGATTCGCTCTCCCTGGATCGTCTGTAGAAACTCCTCTGGAGTGAACCTCCTTTGAATCACGACGGTCCCACCCTGGGAAAGGCAGGGCAGCCCGATGCCGTTGAGCGAGGCGCCTACAAAGTAGGGGAGGATGATGAAGACCTTGCTAAACTCACGAATTTCGTAGTCCCTCACCATGTTTTGCGCGTGCGTCACGACATTGCCGTGTGTCAACATAACACCCTTGGGAAGTCCGGTCGTCCCGCTGGTATACATCAATCCGAAAAGGTCTGCTTCGTTTGCCCGCAGTTCGTCTCGCAACTTCGCTTCTTTGCCAAGAAGGTAATCGTAGTCGATCAGTGTATCCGAGTCGCAGTCAACGCCGATGGTGTGTTCAAGTGTGGAGACATCGGACAGACGGGCTCGACGACGGGAAAGAGTTCTGATTCTACGATTAAGACCTTTACCCCTGCGTGGGACATGATGCTGGCCAGTTCCGGGCCGTTGAGCATGTAGTTGAGCGGTACGAAAACGAGGCCTGCGCGGGCTGTGGCCAGCAGGGATTCGTAGGCCTGGCAGCAGTTGTAGAGGAATATTCCGACACGGTCGCCTTTCTCCAGCCCGAGTTCGAGCAGCCCAGAGGCGAGCCGATCCACACGCTCGAGGAGCTGACCGTAGGTGAGCCTCGAGGATTCGAAGACAAGTGCCTCTTTGTCTGGGTGGCGAGCCGCAGAAGATTCCAGAAGATCACCGACGGTCACAGATGCCTCATATAGGGGGTGATGAGTCGCGAGCTTGATCTTGCAACCTCAAAATTGAACTAATATAGCGAACCCTAGGCGGCAAATCAATGCGACCTATCTTGTTGGCTGCAAAAGCGGTTGTTTGGTCTTGTTGGGAGCGTTATCTTAGTCTTGTCAAATGAAACGAGGGGGAAGTTGCAGTGCATTTCGATAAGACGATCTCGTGCGGAAAATCACATGACGTGCTGATCCACGCCCCGGTGACCTCCTTCCTGGATGGGGAAGAGGCGCGCTGGATCGTATTCGTCAACATGAGGCCGTTTTGGGAATCTGATGGAAAGATAGATTTCCTGGAGGCTGCGGACCACATCGTTTCGCTGTTGAATCGCTACTTCGATGCGCACGGGGAGGCGGAGGAAGAGCGGCAGATAGAGCTGGAGAGAATCGCCCGCGAGATCAACGAGGCGTTGAAAGACCTGAAGTTCATGCTGGTTCCCAACCCCGTCTATTCTCCCGAGGCCGACCGGGACGATCCTTCACAGAAGGCGGAGGTAAAGCCGTTTATTCAGGGCGACCCTGAGGGCGTATCGGGGATCTACGCAAGCCTGGTTCGCTTTCTGGTCGGGAAGTACACCCACAGAATGGGGAGGTGCGGAGACTGCAGCGGCCTGTTCATCGCGCCGGATGATGAGGCTTACGATCTCTGTCCCGAGGCCGCCCGCCCGGCATTCTAATTGGAAGCACGGGAGGGAAGGACAATAGTTTCGATGTGAGGTCCGTCTATTCCGGCAGCAGACCTGGCAAATCCTCCTGCCTTTTCCAGAGATCTACCGTGCCGTCCTTGTGCGTGACGGTCATGAGGGGGTCTTCACCTTCCTTTTCGGTCCCATACATTTGAATGCTGCCGTCCGAAAAGGCAAAGGTCTTTGTCGAATCCACTACGGAGATCTGTCCTTCTGATGTCGTTCGTGTGGACTCGATGCCGGGGCGGTCACCCATTCTGAGATGACTCTCCTCAGTAAAGGATTTCGCATCGAGGCCCACTCCGTCCAGCGTGATGATCGACCCCGAGAGCTTCAGATCTTCCTTGCCCATCGAGAAGGCCATCGTAACGTATGCCCGCTCTTTATCCAGCGGGTACCATTCACGTATACCGTAGACCAGAGGCGGACCTATTTTCTGCCCGCCGGGAAGGATCCGGCTCTTCAGCACCCACCTTCCCCTGATCCCATCCTGAGGCTTTGCGGCGTCCCCGCAGGCCACCAGGACGATGGCTACCTGCACAAACAGTGCTATGCGCAACACAACTCCAAGCATTTCGTTTTCTCCGTCAGAGTGTTAGAAGCCTCTACTCAGGGTCCTCGACACAAAATCTGCGAACCATTCGCTCGAAAACGTTCACACCCTTGTGGAGCTGATCTTCCTCTATCCACTCATCGGTGGTGTGTGCCTGTTGGATATCTCCCGGACCCATGACGACCAGCTCCATCTTCTTTGCGAAGGCCATTCCATCTGTTCCGTATGAGACCGTTTTTGGGGAGCGCTTGCGAGTGATCCGGAGCGCTTCCTTGATGATCCGCGAATCTGGTGGCGTAGAGAGTGGACCGAGACTCGCGGAGATCTTGAGCTTGACTCCGTGGGTCTTTCCGAGCTGCTTCACACGATCCAGAACCGGGTTCCAATCCTGGCCCGGCATGCGCCGCCAGGAGATGATCGCCCTGCTCTGCGGGGCGGTAATGTTGGCGGCCGAGTTCCCGTCGCTAAATACGATGTTCCCCGTTCCGTCGGGAGGGTCGAACGCCGTGTCCCGGTATTCCGGATCCTTCTTCACTTCATCGATCAAGCCCACCATATCGCTCAGGAACGGGATCAGCTTGTGATTGGCGTTGATGCCGCGGCCGGTGGAGCTGTGCGCGGCTCGCCCAGAAGTGGTCGCGTAGATGCGACACATCCCTTTGTGGGCGCGCACCACATCGAGGAGTGTCGGCTCGCCGATGACGCCATAGCGGATTCTGGAGGAACGAAAGGTCTTGGAGCGCTTCATCACGTCGAGCGCGCCGCCGCAGGTGATTTCCTCGTCTGCAGTCGTGATGACGTAGGCGGGGCGTTTTAGGTCTTTGGTGGACAGATTCGCTACTGCCGTCAGCATGCAAGCGATGGAGCCCTTCATGTCCGCCGAGCCCCTGCCATAAAGTCGACCGTTCTTTTTGACGAGCTTGAACGGGTCGGAATTCCATCCTTCCGCAGGTACGACGTCCGAGTGCGCCAGGAGTGCAAGCCCGCCCGTACCGCTTCCCTTCTTTCCAACCAGACTGACCTTGGCTACACCGTTTTGATCGCGATAGGTCAGGCGCTCCACCGTCAGCCCTGCCTTTTTCATCCAGGTTGCGATGGCTTTCGAGACCGGGGCGTTGCTCAGGAGGCTGGATGAGTTGTGTGATACGAACTCGCGTGTGAGACTTACAACATTCAGGGTTCCTGCCATAAGAGTCTTATCCCTCCAATTCCTTCCTCACGATGTTGACGCCCTTCACCATATTCTGAAGTTTCTGGCAGGTGAGCCAGCGGGGGAGTTGAAAAAATCCGCAGTCTGGAGTAATCCACAGTTTTTCGGGCGGAACATATTCGAGGATCTTCCGTACCCGTTCGGCGATGTCCTCCGGAGTCTCCACGTAGAACGACTTGACATCCACCAGCCCTGCTGAGACTTCGAATTTCTCTGCGACCGGTTTGCAGAGTTCAACTTCGATCATCTCTCGGTTGGCAAATTCGAAGGCGATCTGTTGGGCGTTCGCGCGCATGATGTCATCCAGCATCCAGCCATATCGTCGCTTCCCCCTCGGTCGGCTTCCCAGGTTACCGAAACAGATGTGGAGACCTATCTTGGCCTTCACGCCTTCGACGGTCTTGTTGAAGAGGTCGATCCAGTCGCTCGAGCTGCCCGGGACAATAGAGTAGGAGGGCTCATCCAGCTGAATGAATTCCGCGCCGGCAGCCTCGAGGCCCTTCAGTTCCTTGTTGACCACGCCGGCAAACTCGAACGCGAGCTCCATCCTATCCTTGTAGATTTTGTCATTCGCAAGCTGAATGTGGATGGTAAGGGTGAGCGGGCCAGGAGAAGTCGCCTTTAGCGGCAGATCCGTGTGATTCTTCGCATATTTGAACTCTTCGATGATGCCCAGCCCCTCGGGAACTTTGATCTTTTCCGTAGCGGTCCATCGAGGCACGCTGTCGTAACCGTAGACCCCCGTCTTTCGCAGTGTCTCCCTCGACTCGAGCCCTTCGAAGCGCTTGTAGAAGCTCTGAACGAAGTACCATCTGCGCATCTCACCGTCGGAGATGACGTCCACGCCGGCGCGCTGCTGATCCAGCATCGCGAGATCGACTGCGTCGTCGAAGGTTTCCCGGATGTCCGTGGCCCCGAACTTACCCTGATCGATCTGCTCCATGGCCGCCAGGAGCCACCCGGGGTAGGCGTGACTGCCGACAACGCTCGTGGTCAGCAGGGGTAAATCATTTGGCATTTGGTATGCACCTCGGTAAGGCAAGTGGGCAAATTCTGAAAGCTCAGTATATCGGGAGGTAATGATCGGTTTCCCACTTGCTCACAGCCTGGTGGTAGTCCCGCCATTCCTCGCGCTTTACATCAATATAGTATTCTGCGTACGCCGTTCCAACAGCCTCTTTGACCACCTCGTCTTCCTCCAGGAAATCGAGGGCCTCCTTCAGTGTAGAAGGAAGAAAGTCGATTCCGCGCCTCTGGAGCTCATTCTCCGGGATTTCATAAAGATTGTCATTGTTCTGATTACCCGGATCGGTCTTGTTTTCGATCCCGTCGAGTCCAGCGGCCAACATTGCCGCGCACGCCAGATATGGATTCGCCGAGCCGTCCACACATCGGTTTTCGAGCCTGCCCGATTCCGGGATGCGGATCATCTGTGTGCGGTTCGAGGCGCCGTAGGTCACGTAGACCGGTGCCCAGGAGGCCCCGGAACGCGGCGCACCCCGAACGAGCCGCTTGTAGCTGTTTACAATCGGCGATGCGAACGCCGCCAAGGCCTTTGCGTGATGGAGCAGGCCCCCCATGAACCAGTATCCAACCTCTGAAAGTCCGAGCGGATCGCTTTCATCCAGGAACAGGTTGGTCTTGTTGTCCGCATCCCAGAGACTCATATGGTAGTGAGCCCCGCTGCCGGTCAGATGGGCAAACGGTTTCGGCATGAACGTTGCCATCAAGCCGTACTTTTCGGCGGTGGCCTTGACCAGCCACCTGAAAAAGGTCTGCCGATCTGCCGTCGTGAGGGCATCGGAGTACTGCCAGTTGATTTCGAACTGGCAGTTGGCATCTTCGTGGTCGTTCGCGTAAGGCCCCCAGCCCAGGTCCTGCATGTATTTGATCAATGTGGTCATCAGGTCCAGATTTCGGTTCAACGTCACCAGGTCGTAACAGGGTTTTTCGAGAATGTCGAGGGAATCATAGGGAGCGTACTCTCCGCGCTCATTCTGTTTGAGGATCATGAACTCGGCCTCGACGCCCACATTGAAGGCGTAGCCATTCTCCTTTGCCTTATCCAGCTGGCGCAGCAGGATCGTGCGCGGGCAATAACTCCACGGCTCGCCGTTCACGTGTATATTGCCGGCCACCCAGGCTGTGTTCTTTCGCCACGGGACGATCTTGAGTGAATCAAAATCGGGGATGTTCATCATGTCTGGATCGTGGGGGCCTTGGCCCATGTTCCCGGCCGCAAATCCGGCAAATCCGGCCCCTGAAGTGGCCATGTCATCCAGATGGGTCGCGGGCACGAGCTTCGCCTTTGGCATCCCGTTCATTTCAACGAAGGAGCAGAGGAAGAACTCGATGTCCGATTCGGCAAGCTCCTTAACCTGTTCGAAATCCATGTCTATTGTTCTCCTGTGTCGACGACCCGCGTCTGTGTCCCGCCGATCACGATCTGCCATCCAGGGCGTTCAAGGCTTCGTGTCCGATCGGCTCAATCCCGAACTCTTTCCCTGCCTGTTCGAGTGTCTTCCAGAGATATCGGCCGAGGGAGGCCGCTCCGATGATGGAGAAGGCCGGAAGCTTGCCGATGTCGCGGCGGATGATCAATTGAGTGGTTTTGGCAAGGCTGCTCAGCTTGGCCGTCCCGTTGTCGAATGCATCCGGATAGAAGTCCAGTCCGCAGACCTTGCTCAGGAGTTCCCTGCCGTGCGGCCCGATGATGCGAATTTCGCTGCGTGCGTGGGTGAGATCGGTCACGGTGACAAACTCACCCGCTTCTTCTGTGGCCGACCTCATGTCCTTGCTGGCGGCCAGCTCCCGGCCGGGAGGGGTGCTCACGAAGAAGAGGTCCTTTCTGAGTCGATAGATCCAATTCGGGTCGGCCGAAGCCCCGTAGCCGATATCGAGCAGAGGGAGATCGAACGCCGTCTCCAGGGCGCCTTCCGCCCGTTCGCCCTCCACGCCGATCTTCCCGCTCGTGGATTCGTCGGCCAATACGACGCGCTCGCGGGCAGCGCCACATTCCGCCTCTGGATTCGTGAACCGCTCCGTAACCTGCCACCCCTGGCGAGCAACAAATTCGGCGTTCAGCGCCTGCGTGACAGGGTGAAGAGGGGTCCGTCTTACCGCCTCAGAAGACTGGGTCACATCCTGAGCCTTTCGCCCTCGGGGTCGTAAAAGGGTCCGTCGTGCACGTGGGCCTCTGCCAGGGTTCCATCCATATATATAGTAAAGGGCGCTCCCTCTCGGGTTGCAACCTCTGATGTGAGCCAGCAGAGTCCGATCGTCTGCTTCAGCGTGGGGCTGAACCGACTCGAGGTGACCCAGCCGATGATCCTGGGTCTCGACCTCCCGTTTGAGCTGACGATCTGCGTCCCTTCTTCGGGCACAAGCTCTTTTCGAGCCATTTTGAAGCCCACCAACCGCTGTTTCGACCCTTCCTTAGACACAAGGGAAAGGCCACGTATTCCCAGGAAATCCCGTTTGTCCAGTTTTACAGCCCATTCTGCGCCTGCAGAGATGGCGTCAGAAAGGGCATCGGTGTCCTGTCCAACGATGAGATGGCCCTTTTCCAGCCTGAGAATTCGCTGAGATTCCACACCGAAGGGGTGGATACCGAATTCGCCGCCGGCGTCCATCAACCTCTCCCACAGATAAGGTCCGTAGCTGGTCGGGCAGTGGATCTCATAGGAAAGCTCGCCAGTGAAGCCGATTCGGAGCAGTCGACAGGGGACTCCGGCCACCCTGGCCGATCGGGTCCGCATGTAAGGAAAGGATTCGTTCTCGAGATCCTGATCCGTAAGTTTTCGCAGCACGGCGCGGGACCGGGGACCCGCCAGATTGAAGGCTGAATAGGCATCCGTCACATCCACGATATGCACACCGTCACCCCAGCCGGATTGCATCCACCACTGAATCCACTGGAAAACCTCCGATGCGCCCGTCGATGTCGTGCTCATGTACCATTCCTGATCCTTCGAGC
Source organism: Candidatus Latescibacterota bacterium (assembly GCA_965248435.1). Lineage (GTDB taxonomy): Bacteria > Latescibacterota > UBA2968 > UBA2968 > CBDFJH01. The sequence continues at coordinate 481,827 of OZ252100.1, read as the reverse complement.
GGGCGCAAACCCCATCGTTCAAGATGATGCCCTCGTCGTTGCACATTACGCCGTAGCGGACCCGGCCCAATCCGAGTTTTCGCCATCTGTTCACGTAGATTTTTTCGAGCAGATCGGGGGTGCCCGGACCTGTAAGCTGAATCTTCCCGAGGGGTGTGACATCGATGAGCCCGACACGCTTCCTAACTGCGTTGACCTCGGCTTGCGGGTCTCCATAGTGCTCCGGACGCAGCCAGAGTCCAGCCACCATCATCTTGGCACCGCGTGCCACGTGCCAGTCGTGAATCGGCGTCAGTTGGACCGGTTCCATTTTCTGTCCGGCGAGGGAACCAAGGGTGACGGGCGTCGAGGGTGGGCGGGAGGTCGTCTTTCCAGTCTCCTGGATGGTGCGATCCGTGGCCCTGGCGCAAAGATGGATCGTATTCGTGGCGCACATCCTGCCCTGACAGGGCCCCATGGAGATTGTGGAGTATCGCTTCAAAAGCTCCATGCTGTCATAGCCCTCCTCAACAGCCGTTTCAAGATCCTGATCCGTGACATCCTCGCACAGGCACAAAAAGCACTTCTTGCTTCCAGGCACGATCGTGCGGACAGAGGTACGGGGTGATCTCGACGGGACATCCATTTCGGGAACGGGGCCGCCGATCCCGGCGTAAGATGCCGCCTTCAATCCTGCAAATCGCCCCTGATGAGTCTGCACTTCCAGATTGTGCGGTCCAGTTACCCTTCCGGCGAGGAAAAGGCCGGGAGGTGCAGAGTCGGGCAGGATTTCCCTGCTTTCATCGTCGTAGGCCGATTTTCCGCCAGCCATGTGAAAAAGCTCTGTGGCCGGACTCCAACCCACGGAGACGACGATCAGATCGCAAGGGACCTGGTGCGCGCGGTCGGCTTCCGGACGCCCCGACCCGTCGATCGGGACCGTGAGGGCACCCTTCACGAATCGTGATCCCCGTGCTTCCAGGATGGTATGCCGAAAGAGGGTGGGGACACCTTCGGCCGCGAGATCGTTCACGCGCGCGGAGGGGCAATCATCGCGCGAACGCTCCTCAACGAGGGCTGAAATCTCGATTCCTGCATTACGTAGATCGGCGGCGACGTCCCAGGCGTCGTTGTTTGCGCTAACTATAACTGCCTGTCGTCCAGGGAGTACTGCGTGTTCCTTGATTAAACGCTGTACTCCGCTGCCCAGCATGACACCGGGCAGGTCGTGGTTGCCAAAGAGGAGGGGGTTTTCAATGACCCCGGTTGCGATCACCACAGACCCTGCGCGGATCTTGAACAGCCGCGGACCGCGGACCGCAGAGAGCCAGTTGTCTTCGTAGCAGCCGACGACAGATGTGTCCGGAAGCACGGTTACGTTCGTCCGTCCCTGGAGATCATTCAGAATGGAAAAGTCGAAAGATCCCGTATCCGGGTCCGAAAACCTCAGGTGTCCTCCCAACTGCAGGTTCTCATCCAGGATGATCACGCGTGCGCCGCGCTCGGCAGCTGCCTGCGCGGCGTGGATCCCGGCAGGCCCCCCGCCGATTACGGCGACATCGGCGTAAAGATACTGCTTGTCGAATTCCCCCGGTGTGGAACTCAGGTCCACTTCACCCAGACCGGCCGCCCTGCGCAGCACGCGCTCGTAGATCGGCCAGAGCGCCCGGGGGCGGATGAACGTTTTGTAGTAAAATCCTACGGGAAGAAAGCGGGAGATGAGCTTTGTCAAGGATAACGCATCCCACTCGAGGGAGGGCCACACGTTTTGAGGCCGAACCGCCATACCCTCCCGCACGAGACGCCGACAGGCTCGAACGTTGGGCTCATCACGCACCTGGACGAGGCAGTTAGGGCAGTGCCCGGCACAGCAGAGCAGGCCGCGAGGCCGGTGATATTTGAAGGATCGGCTGAATACCTTGACTCCGGATGCGGCCAGGGCAGAAGCGATCGTGTCTCCGGGGTGGGCCGAGAAGTTTCGTCCGCTAAAGGTGAACGCGACGCTTCTTGATCGGTCGATTACCTCCTCGTTCTGGCGAGACAGGCGGTAGGGGGCCGTTTCGATCTCGTCAACGGATCGCAATTAGGCCTCTTTCGACACGGAATCGGATTTCCATAGATAGGTCCGAGTCACTTCGTTTGTTTTCGTATGTCTTTCGGCCAGAAACCAGAGCCCACAACCCGCGTGGTGATACCACCATTCTGTTTGCTGGCCCAATCTGTTTTCGCGCATATACAGATAGTCCGCCCACGCCTCGTCTGTTGGGGCTGAAGGGTCGGATGGACGTGGGGCGTATTCGCCTCCGAATCGAAATTCGCTCACGTTTCGTTCACCGCAATTTGGGCAGGTCAGGATCAACATGGGGAAACCCGTCGATCGTGAATCGTTGTTCGTGGATCGCAAAACCGGGTACCGGGAAAACAAGACACAGGTACCGGGAGCCGTAATCGACTTGCACTCTCAATTTCGAGACGTCTTAGATGCATTCCCCCCGATAGGATCACCCGAAATACGAAATACGAGATACGGCCTCAATGTCCGACGGATGCGGCGCCCTTTTCGCCCACGAGGTCCCCTTCCACGAATCTCGACAGTCTGAAGGGGGCGATCAGATCCGGGGTTCTACCCGTGGCGATGGTTTCGGCGAGGGTCTTGCCGCAGATCGGGGAGGCCTTGAATCCGTAGGTGCCCCAGCCGACGTCTACAAGGAACCCTTCGACCGGCGTGAACCCCATGATCGGGCTGAAGTCGGGTGTCATATCGCAGAGACCTGCCCACTGCCTGAGGATCCGGACCTGGCTCAGGGCTGGAAAGAGCTCCAGGGTATGCCCGGCGATGTCCTCCAGGAAGAGCAGAGAAGAGTCCATCGAGTAGGACGAGAACGGGTCTACACTGGCGCCCATCACCAGCTCACCCCGGTCGGACTGGCTGATGTAGACGTGCAGGCTCCCGGACACGATAACAACATCCAGGAAAGGTTTGAGCGATTCGGTCACGCAGGCCTGAAGGGGATAGGTAACGAGTGGCAGAGAGACCTGGGCCATCTCTGCGATCGTAGATCCCCAGCCCGCTGTCGCGTTCAGCACAGTCCCCGCCTCGATGAAGCCCTGCGTCGTGGACACCCCGGACAGTTTGCCGTTTTGAACCTGGATGCCGGTGACCGCTGTCTCCTGGTGGATGTGGGCGCCGAATCGATCGGCGTGGTGCGCGTATGCCCACACCACCGCATCATGACGAATGATGCCACCCGGAGGGTGGTAGAGTCCGGCGAGCACGGGATAGCGGGGATGGTCGCTCACATCCAGGCTGGGGCAGAGGCGGGCAATTTCGTCCGGCCAGATCAGGCTTGAATTCACGCCCTGGAGGCGGTTGACCTCGGCCCTGCGGCGCATGGTGTTTACAGAGCCATCGGTGTGAGCGAGGGTGATGTGGCCCCTCTGACTGAACATCACGTTAAAGTCGAGCTCAAGGGCCATCTGCTCATAGAGTTTTACGCTCTCGTTGTAGAAGTGGACGCCTTCCGGCGTGAGGTAGTTGCTTCTGACGATCGCCGTGTTGCGTCCGCTCCCTCCCGAACCGATGTAACGCCTTTCCAACACCGCGACGTCTGTGATGCCGTGATCCTTCGCCAGATAGTAGGCGCAGGCGAGGCCGTGCGCACCCCCACCGATGATCACGACTTCGTATCGATCTTTCAGGGCATGCTTTCGCCACATCCGTGGCAGCGCCCGCTGCCCGTTAAAGGCCTGCCGAATAAGCTTGAACGACATATTCCTGAAGCCTCAACGCGTAAACGTCGGCTGGGGGACACAGATTCTCAGTGGGATTCCCTCCATCCCGGTCCCCCACCGAAAATCCGGTTGGTGCCTGCAAGAGGGATGCCGCAGGTTGCGGAAGCCTCCAGGGTCAACGCGCGCAGGTCTTCGGGGTCCAGGTCGTGGACGTTTGCCTTTCCGCACGCCCTGGCCAGGAGCTGGATCTCTGATGTCATGGCCTGAAGCAGATTCGCCACGCGATCCGCGCCACTTTCAATCTCGAGCCGCTGCATCAGATCGGGATCCTGGGTCGTGATGCCGACGGGACAGCGGCCCGTGTGACAATGGTGACAGTGGTAGGGCTCCGTACCCAGCTCGTGGTAGTCTTCAACGTACAGCGCCTTGTTGCAGTTGAGAGCGATCAGGGCCGCAGTACCGATGTAGATCGCATCCGCGCCCAGTGCCATGGCCTTGGCCGCGTCCACGCCATTTCGGATGCCGCCAGCGATAATCAGCTGGACTTTGCCGTACATGCCGATGTCCTCGAGTGCGGCTCGCGCTTCGCATACGGCAGCCAGAGTTGGGATGCCGGTATGCTCCTGTGAGATCTCGGCGGACGCACCCGTTCCCCCTTCCATGCCGTCCACGACGACGACGTCCGCACCCGCCTTCACCGCAAGCCTGACATCATCGAAGACTCGCGTCGCCCCCATCTTGACGAAGATCGGCACCTGCCAGTCTGTTGCTTCCCGGAGTTCTTCGATCTTGATGATCATGTCATCGGGTCCGAGGAAGTCGGGATGTCTGGCCGGACTTCGTTGGTCTACCCCCAGCGGAAGATCGCGCTGCAGGGCAACATCGCCCAGGACCTTGGCGTCCAGGAGCAGGCCTCCTGTGCCTGGTTTTGCGCCCTGTCCGATCGTCAATTCGATCCCATCCGCTATCCGGAGATCGTGAACGCTCATTCCGTATCGCGAGGGCAGCACTTCGTAGATGAGGCTCTTGCTCTCCTCGCGTTCCGCCTTCAGCATGCCGCCGTCTCCCGTTGTGTTCGAAGAGCCCACCATGTTCGCCCCTTTTGCAAGGGCGACCTTGGCGTTGTAGGAAAGTGCACCCCAACTCATGCCTGTAATCATGATCGGAGTGTCGAGCTCAATCGGCCTTTCGGCAAAACGGGTACCCAGAAGCGTTTTCGTGGTGCACCGCTCGCGATAACCTTCGAGTGGGATCCTTGTGAGACTACAGGGGATGAAGGTGAGATCGTCCAGCGTCGCCCATCGCCTTTCCCGCAGGGTGCCGAATCCACGAATCCGGTAGCGTCCCAGGTCAGACTTGACCTGAATGTCTTCGATGACTTCCGGCGTAAACGTACCGCTTGTCCTCAGGGGACCTGTGTCGTCGCGTTTGCTCATCTGTTTGCGTTTCTGAATTCAGCTATCCGTCTCTACAAAACCAGTCGACCGAACCGGTCCCCGATCATCGTACGACGAACGACGATCCACGGTTTATAGTGCTTCACGCCAAAGGGCGCGTTCGTGCTTGTCGAAATTCCAGAGCTTACGTCCCGAAACGACCTTCTTGAAAGGGAGGGCATCGGGATCAGGGATGGTTTCTGATAGATGACGCGACAGGGTTTCACTGAGGGACGATCTCTCTCCTTCGCTCGGTTCCTCGATCACCGCATCGTTTCCGAGTTCACCGATCTTTCCACCGACGAAACATACCGTCTCGTACATGGAGTCTGCAAATGCCGCGCCGGTGTCTCCACAGACGATAATCGTGCCCTTTTGCCCCATGAATCCAGCCATGTATCCACAGTTTCCCTCGACGAGGATCTGCCCGCCTTTCATCGATACACCGAGGCGAGCTGCTGCGTCCCCGTGGATGACAAGCGTCCCGCTCCGGATCGCGGCGCCCGCGCCGTTCCCGGCGTTCCCGTGCACGATCACGGTGCCCGATATCATGGACTCTGCGAGGCCCCAACCGGCGCTGCCTTTGATTTCGACTGTTGGACCGTCCACCATCCCGGCGCAGTAATATCCGACGCTGCCGTCAACGGTGAGATGGGTGGCATCCAGGACAGCCACGCCCAAGTTGTGCCTCGCGCCTGGACTGGTTAACCGAATCTGTTGCGTCCCCTCGCCGGCAAGGCGCCGAATGGCGCGGTTGATCTCGCGCGTCGTCTTGTCTTTGCAGACTATTTCCGCCATGTCCTGACTTCTCCCGCTGGGGCTTCCGCGGCTTCGAAATTGCCGCTGAAGGCAGATCGGATGGCGATTTCCTCGGTGGCGATGGCTACGAATTCATCCGTCTCAGAGAACAGGAGCGGTTTGAACGCAAAGGGATCTCTCGCAAATCCGATGTCGTCGGAGGTAGATGCAACGTATGAGAACGAACCGTCCAGGTCGCTGACCGATGCAGCGAGCGCTTCCTCGAGCGTCATCCCTTCAGAAAGTCGATTTCCGATATAAATGCCGATGACTTCGGAATCGTTCTCGGTGTAGAAACGATTCCCTTCTTGTTCGTAGTGGCGACGGAGTTCGTGATAGTTCGTGATGTGTCCGTTGTGCGCGATCGCCAGATCCGGGCACCCGTGAGCCCAAAAAGGTTGCGAGTGACTCAGATCCACTTTCGATTCCGTGGACATCCGGGTGTGACCGATGCCGTGCGTGCCCGTCATTTCAGATATGTCGTAGGTAGAATCGAGGTCGCTTGGGGAGCCGACCTGCTTGAGCACTTCGAGACATCGCCCAATGCTGATCACTTCGATCTGGTCATCTAGTGCCTCGATGCGTCGTTCGAGTTCGGTTGAGCTGCCTTCATCGTCCAGCGTGAGTCGCAAAAAGCCGGACGTTGAATCTTGATCACGCAGAACACCATCCTCTTCGAGGGTGTCTATCACCCGCGTTCTTTTTTCGTCCGAAGCGCCGTTCGAGCCCAGGGAAATATTCAAAGAAAGGGCGCCGTCACGAGGAGACTGGAAGAGGGCCACCCCCGTAGAGTCCGGCCCCCTGAGCGCAAGAGGCTCCAACATCCTGAGCACGACCTTTCCTAGCCCTGCCTCGCTTCCGGTCTTATCCAGGTATCCTACGATGCCGCACAAAGGCTTCTCCTTGCGCTGTAAAACGAATCGCTAACCTACGTTGGAATAGTCAATTGTCAAGAGAAAATGGCGTCTAAACACACCCGAAAGGCCTTGCTTTCCCCGCGGTCACGGATTATTATACAGTTCGTTGTCTATTCACTCTATTGCGAAGGGATTCAAGATGTCCGAACATTCGAGCGGGGTCCAGCTAGCGAAGGTCATGCTGGACACAGAGCTATTCGAGGACCTTGACTACACCCAGATTTCGAGCATTCTCGAAAGCTGTGTTCATCGAGATGCGGAGCCGGGCGAGGTCCTTTGCGAGCCGCGAACGATAGACGATAAACTTGTGGTTCTTCTGAAAGGCAAACTGAGTCTTGAGTCGGCAGAGGGCAAGAAGTTTGCCGAAATGACACCGGTTCGCATCCTGGGCGAGATGGGCGTATTTACAGGGCAGATGCGCTCATCCAAGGTGATCGTGCAGGACCCGTCCACCATTCTTGAGCTGGAGGCATCCAAGCTTCAGGAGCTTGTGGATGAAGACCCCCAGATGGGGAATCACCTTCTGGTCAAGTTGATCACCGTCCTCTATGGCAGGGTCTACGACACGAACGAGGAGATGCAGGATCTTCGAAACCAGGCCGATCGTCTCAAGGCACGTTTGGCGGAAATCGCGCCGGACGACCCGCTCTTATCGGAACTCTATCCGGAGGATTCCTCTGGATAGGCACTACGGTCCGCCTCTGGGGATGATTCAGGCCTCCGGTCCACGTGAAGCACACCCTGGAAGACCGGAGGCCGTTTCTAATTCCATCCAGACCGCCTTTCGCTCGTTTCTTTTTCATCGGGAGATTGACGTATGGCGTTTTCATCGCACGGAATAACGCACAGACCGACGGTAACAGGCAGACAAGGCATGGTCGCGTGCGGCCATCCGCAGGCCTGCCTCGCCGGTACGAGGATTCTGCTTCAGGGAGGCAATGCTTTCGACGCGGCAGTGGGTGTGGCGGCCGCCCTGAACGTGGTCGAACCGTACTATTCCGGCATCGCTGGAAACGGGTATGCACTGGTCTATCTTGCAGATCAGAAAGCCGTCCGATTCCTGGACTACTGCTCGCATACACCTTACGAAGCCAGTTTGGAATCGATTCCTGATGCCGATGCTCAGGGAGTGGGCAGTAAATCGGGCCTTGTGCCTGGCGCGTGCGGCGGGTGGCTGGAGCTGCAACAGAGATATGGCCGCCTCGACCTGGGGGCCGTTTTTGCCCCGGCGATCGACCTGGCCGAGAACGGGTTTCCGGTGACCGTCAGGAATTCCCATATTATCGATGCGTGTAGACCCAGGGTGAACAGGGAAGGGGAACGGGTGATGTTTCCGCAGGGTCGTGCACCTCTTCCGGGGGAGATCCTCGTGCAAAAGGAATTGGGGAGGACCTTTCGGCGGGTCGTTGAGGGGGGCGCTGAGCTCTTCTACCGGGGAGAACTCGCCCGGGAGGTCATTCAGTACCTGCAGCAGGAAGGGGGCGTCCTGACCGAACGGGACATGGTGGACTACGAACCGGAATGGGGGGATCCTATTTCGGTCCCTTATCGAGGCTACGAGGTCTTTTGCCCCGCACCTCCGAGCGCCGGGTTTCAGATTCTGGAGACCCTGAATATCCTAGAAGGGTATCCGCTCGCCGACATGGGACATCACACAGAAGACGCCTTGCACCTCTTTATCGAAGCCATCAAGCTGGCCAACACTGACCGGGTTGAATATGCAGCCGCCGACAATCCACCGATTTCGGGGCTGCTGTCGAAGGCGTATGCCGAGGAGCGCAGGGCAAACATCGGTAAGCAGGCCGCGTTCGGGCGCGGGGAATGGTACGAGGCTTCCCGCAACGCCGAGGAGGTCCGTCCGGGTCAGCCCGAGGCGTGGACCAAGGAGTGTACGACGCACTTCGATGTCGTCGACGCGGAGGGGAATGCGGTTGCAATCACGCAGAGTGTGGGAGGCGGATTCGGTTCGGGTGTGATGCTCGGAGAAACCGGGATGTTCCTGAACAATTTTCTCTACTGGACGGACCGCGTTCCCGAGAGCCCGAACTGCCTCGGATCCCACAAGAAGATCGACATGTGCCTCTCGCCCCTGATGGTGTTCAGGGAGGGTCGCCTGGTCTCGGCGTTGGGCACCCCGGGCAGTTGGGGGATCGAGCAGACGAGCGTTCAGTTCCTGACCAACTTTTTGGACTACGAGATGAACATTCAGGCAGCGATCGAGGCGCCCCGGGTCAGGATGATGGATGCTGGTAGGAAGGTGATGATGGAGGGGCGGGTTCCAAAGGATGTTCGCGACGGCCTCGAACAGAAGGGCCACGAGATCGACCTTCTGGAGGACTTTGCAATCGTGGTTGGAGGCGCGCAAGGAATTACGGTCGATGAAGGAAGCGGGGCACTGATGGGGGGCGCGGACCCGAGACGGGATGGATACGTGTTGGGAATATAGTCGCTGTGATAGAACACCACGACCGTAGACGGCGGACGGTGGACCGCGGGAAGGATTACGTCATCGTTCTGGTTTGGCGGTCCGCGGTCCGTCGTACGTGGTCAAGTATAGCCTCTCTTGGAGTCACAGCTTGAATTCATCTGTGGATATTGCAGGAGAGATGGATGAGAGACAGGTAAGCCGGAATACGTCAATGGTGATCCTCAGCGGTGGTTTCGTATTGCTGGGATCGAGTTTCGCCAGTCACGATGTGGTCGTCCCGGCCTACGTCCAAACCCTCACCGATTCAAGCTGGATGGTCGGGCTGACGGGGGCGCTGTTGAGAATGGGGTGGGTCTGTCCTCAGATATTCGTGTCTCGATGGATAGAACCCCGTGCCCGTAAGAAGCCGATCTACCTGTTCGCGAACGGCGCCAGGGGGGGGCTTTGGCTTGCGATCGGCCTGTCGACGTTCCTTCTTCAGGGCGGCGATCTGCCGGGGTGGATGCCCGACATCAAGATCACCAGTTTCCTGACGCTCTATTGTCTGACCACGACCGCGATCGGTATTGCCAACGTTCCGATGCTGGACGTGATAGGGAAGGCGATTCCCCCTCGTATCCGGGCGCGGTCGATCGCCTACAGGCGGCTTCTGGGGAGTTCGCTGGCCGTACTGGGGGGCGTCCTGGTTTCGTACATCCTCAGTGAACGGAGCGCGTTGTTCTTTCCGGACAACTATGCCCTCCTTTTCGTGCTCGCGGGACTTGGAATGGCAGCAGCCACCCTTCTGTTTTCCTTGATTTCGGAGCCGACAGAACAGAAAACAAGAGAGAAGATGCCTCTCAAGCCCTACCTGTCAAGCTTGCTGCGTCTGCTGCAGAGTGATGCGAACTACAGGCGGCTTTGCATGTTTCGGTCATTCGAGGGGCTGCCGACGATGGCCGCCTCGTTCTACGTGCCGTTCGCGATTTCGGTGCTCAGGATCAGAACGGTCTTTGTCGGAATCTTCGTAGCCACGGTTCAGATCGGCAGGGTGTGCTCCAACATCCTGTGGGCCTACGTCGGACACCGTCACGGATCCAGGGCCTTACTCGTGTATGGGTCCTACGTCATGGCGGCTTCTGTCGTCATACCACTGTTGACTCCTTTTGTTCCGGACCGTGATCTCTCCTCCGGTCTGTCCATCGACCTTCGGGTCACCTTCTTCTGCCTGTCGTTTTTTCTTTTGGGTTCCGCGACAAGCGGCCTCGCCTCGGGGCGGATGAGCTATGTGCTGGATATTGCCCCGCCGGGGCGTCGACCGACCTACACGAGCTTCCTGAATCTCTTCATGCTTCCACAGGTACTGGCTCCGTTGATCGCGGCGTGGCTCGTTACAAGCGTGTCTTATTCCGCAGCGTTCTTGGTCGCATTGGTGCTTGCGGCGCCGGCGGTACTCCTGGCCACAAGTCTGACGCAGCAGCAGGGTGACGCGGCTTAACTTATTGTGTAACAGGTTCTGGACGGGATCCGCTTCACTCAAAGGGTGAGTGAGATTAGGGCGCCTGGCTGACGTTCAGCCGATTCGAGAGGACAGCTCTTCAGCAGGGTATGTCAGAATCTCTGCGAGGGTAGGGTGGTAATGGGGAATGCGAAGGAGATCGTTCACGGTGCCTCGAAAATACATGACCGCAATCAGTTCGTGTATCAGTTCAGACGCTTCAGGCCCCACGATGTGGGCGCCCAGGAGTTTTCCCCGCTTCGGTTCACAGATAAGTTTGACGAAGCCCAGTGTTTCACCCAGGATGATCGATTTTCCGTGGTCTGAGAAGGGGGTGCTGGCAGCGTCATACTCCAGCCCCAATCTCTGGCAGTCCTTTTCCGAAAGCCCGACGGACGCGACCTGTGGGTCTGTGAACACGACTTCCGCGCGAAGTCGGTCGTTCATCCTCTGCTCCCTGCCTCTGACTGCCGCATTGCGACCTGCGATCTCTCCCTGCTGAACCGCGATGTGAACGATTTCGTGTAGTCCTACACAATCCCCGGCGGCATAGATGTGGCTTGCGCTGGTCTGCATCCAACCGTTGACCCTGATGCGTCCGCCGTTGACCTTTACGCCCGCGTTTTCCAACTCAAGGCCCCTCAGGTTGGGAATTCGGCCGAGGGCCTGGAAGATGATTTCTGCGGATGCCCGCCTTCGTTTACCGTTCTGGTGAAAATGGGCGGTGACGAGTTTACCTCTTTTCGTGAACTCGGTCAGTTTTGTTCTTGTATGAACGACCATACCTTCATTTCGCAACCGGGCTTCCACGGGGGTTGCCAGGTCTTCGTCTTTATCGCTGAAGATATGAGCGCTTCGCTGGATCAAGGTCGTCTTTGTTCCCAGCCTGCAAAAAAATTGACCCAGTTCTGTCGCTGTGGGTCCGCCCCCGAGTACGATCATCGACTTGGGAAGCTTCCTCAGATCCAGTGCTTCGTCACTGGTGATATACCCAACCTCTTCGAGTCCCGGAATGGCGACTTTCTGCACGACGGAACCGGTCGCGATGACAAAGGTTCTCGAATCGAGCACGGTTGAACCGACCCTGAGCCTGTTGGGGCTTTCAAACCGGGCGCGACCCCGGATGAGTTTGTATCGGGTGCTCTTGAGCTCGCCGATACGGTAGTCCACAAACTCTTTGACGAGGGCTTTCTTCCTTTGGTTTATCGAGGCGAGGTTGGCCGTCACGCGGTGCGCACTGAGCCCGAATTCCTTGCTGCGCTGCATCAACGCCATGATGTCCGAGGATCTCAATAGGGTCTTGGAAGGCATGCAGCCACGTAAGATGCAGAGACCGCCGAGCGGTCCCTTGTCTATGATGGCTACCTTCGCCCCAGCGTCGGCGGCGGAACGCGCGGCGGCGTAGCCGGCACTACCAGCCCCGATGACGACGACATCGAATTTCATTTCGGTTCCTCAGGTTGAATTTTCAGCGAGTCTGAAGTTGGTGCACTGAGTAGCGGGGGAAAGATAGCGGAGCGCCATCTCGAGGCAAGGCAAAAAGGGTCTGAAGGGGCATTCTAAATCCGGGGATCACGTTCAATGGGAGACCGATGGCGGCGGGATGGAGGATACGGGGAGGTACTGCGGATCGCCTTTCCCCTGATACTGAGCATGGGGTCGTGGAGTATCATGCACTTCGTGGACCGCATGTTTTTGACGTGGTACGATCGGGAAGCGCTTGCTGCAGCACTACCAGCGGGCGTGTTGAACTTTACGATCGGCGCACTTTTTCTGGGTACTGCGGGATATGTGAATACATTTGTGGCGCAGTATGTGGGCGCGGAGCGCCCCGAGCGGGTTGGAGCGGCCGTTTGGCAGGGGATCTATCTGTCCATTTTCGCCGGGCTGGTCATGCTCGTATTTCTTCCTGTTGCACCGGCGATATTTTACTGGGCGGGCCACGCACCACAAATCCAGGAGCTTGAGGTTCCCTACTTTCGCATCCTCTGCTTTATGGTAGGCCCGGCCGTGATGATGGCGGCACTCTCTTCCTTCTTTACTGGGAGGGGAGATACGTGGACTGTGATGTGGGTGAATCTTGCTGCGGTGGCCTCAAACGTCGTTCTGGATTTCTTCTGGATCTTCGGGAGAGGTGGATTCCCCGAACTCGGCATCCGGGGCGCGGCGTGGGCCACGGTGGTTGCTCATTTCTTGGGTGCGGTGCTCTTCATTCTTCTTATTTTCCGCCGCAAGTTCCGCCGCGAGTTCCATACGCTTAGTGCTTGGCGATTCGACTTCACATTATTCAGGCGGCTGATGAGATTCGGTATCCCCAGCGGATTGCAGTTCACATTGGAAGTCCTGGGGTTCTCTCTATTTATTCTTCTTGTAGGGCGGCTCGGGGAGATTCCCCTTGCCGCGACCAACCTTGCGTTCAACATCAACGTCCTCGCCTTTCTTCCGATGCTCGGCCTAGGGATTGGCGTATCCACGCTCGTTGGGCGCTACCTGGGCCAGAACCGGGCCAACCTGGCGGAGCGCAGCGCCTACTCCGCACTCTATCTCGCTGTGGGCTACATGCTGGTGATGGCATTCCTGTATGTTGCGATCCCAGAATTCCTCTTAAGGCCCTTTGGGTCTTTCGCTGATCCCGCGTCATTTGCACCCGTCAGGGAAGCCACGATCGTCCTGCTCAGGTATGTGGCGTTCTTTTCCGTATTCGACGCGAGCTTAATCGTCTTGTCCTCCGCGATAAAAGGCGCAGGCGATACTCGGTTCGTGATGGTGGTCTCACTGCTCCTTTCTTGGACATTGCTGGTGATTCCGGTATACCTTGCCTGTTCCGTCTATGGTTGGGGGCTCTACGTGGCCTGGACGTTCGTTTGTGCTTACATTGTGGTCACGGGGATCGTATACCTGATTCGATTTCGAGGTGGAAAGTGGAAGTCGATGCGAGTGATTGAATTCGAAGGTTTGAAGGAAGTCATTCCCGGAGAGCAGCGTGTCATTTAGCTCAATTGCATGTCTCAAGGCAGACTCATAGGGCAAGCCCTCAGATGGCAGAGCGTCCCACCGTTTCCATTATCATTCCCCATCACCTTGGAGATATCCTCTCCGACTGCCTGGAGTCAATCTATTCCAGAACTCTCGAGCCCTCGTTCGAAGTGATCGTGGCGGATGACCAGCCTTATGACGACGGAAGCCTCGAGCGGGCAGTGAGTCGTTTTCCGGAGGTTCGAGTGGTCAAGACCGGAGACGCATTTCGGAAATCGCCCAGGGGGATGGGGGCGGGGTGCAACCGGGGTTTGGAAGTCGCCCGCGGACAGTATGCCATGCTTTTGAATTCCGATGTTGAGGTGACGGATAATTGGCTGGCCTCTCTGGTGGCAGCCGCATCGGATGAGGGTGTCGCGGTCTGTCAGCCTAAAGTGCGCTCGATGCAGTTGCGGTCTCAATTCGACTACGGAGGGGCCGCGGGGGGAATGATCGACGTTCTCGGGTTTACGTTCTGCAGGGGCAGGATGTTCGATGTCGTAGAAGAAGATCGCGGGCAGTACGATCGGTCTGAAGACATTTTTTGGGCGATGGGCGGGGCCATGCTGATCAAAATGTCCTGTCTAGAGAAGACAGGCCTGATGGATGAAGACTTTTTCATGCACATGGAGGAAATCGATCTCTGCTGGCGATTTCATCTGGCCGGACTCCGCGTTCTGTCCGTTCCAGGTTCGGTCGTCTACCATCACGGAGCCTTTTCGCTCAAAGCGGACAGTTTCAGGAAGACCTATCTCAACCACAGGAACCAGCTAGTCATGATCCTGAAGAACTGGTCTTTTCTGAACCTGTCCTGGGCATTCCCTGCGCGTGTTTTGTTGTTGTCGGCGACACTCTTCCTTCCTCTGATAAAGGGCAACTGGAAGCATCCGCTGGCGGCCATTGCCGGACTGTCATGGGTCTTCACGCATCCATTGAATATTTGGCTGCGTAGAAGAGAGGCCAGGCGTTCACAGGCCGTTTCGGATGCCGAAGTCTTGAGTAAGATGTACCGAGGGTCGATTGTCTACCAGCATTACGTAAGAGGCGTGAGGACGGTCGCCCAACTTCGGGCAGGAGAAGTTGTGTGAAGCGGCTTTTCTTCACCCTTTTGAAAGTGGGGATCAGCCTGTGTCTGGTCATCTTCTTTCTTCATCAGGTCGGATGGCCACAACTCAAGTCGGCGCTGGCCTCCGTGCGTGCAGAGCAATGGGCAATCGCGGTCGCCCTTTTCGGCGTGAGCAACCTGCTGGGTGCGTTTCAGTGGCGTGAGCTACTTTCGACACAGGAGATCAGGCTTCCTGTGCGAACTGTCATCTCTCTTTATCTGGTCGGGGTTTTCTTCAACAATTTCTTGATCAGCAATATAGGCGGAGATGCGATTCGCATCTATGACCTGAATCGTTTAACCGGCAAAGGTTTGGGCGGGTTTGCCGCCACTTTTCTGGACCGATTTATCGGGCTCTTTACGTTGAGCTGTTTCGCGACTTTTGCTTACTATCTTGGCGGAGGCCTGCGAAGTCCAGACCTGGAAATCTCTGTCCTGTTGTTGAATGCGGCGCTCCTGGGCGTGCTCTGCTTCGGGTTTAGCCGTCGTGTGAGCGGTGCCCTGCTTACAAAGTGCACTCGAATACTGCCTCTCAAGGCCGTTCGATTCATGGAGGATGTTCGGAACAGCTTCCTGCTCTATCGTCACGCCTACGGCGTGCTCATCCGCGCCGGGATGCTTGCTTTGGGCGTTCAAATCTGCAGGATCGCCGTTTACTATACGGTGGGCGAGGCCCTTGGGCAGGAGGTCGCCTTCACGAACTACGTCGTCTTTATCCCGCTTATAGCCATTGTCGCTGCCGTTCCTGTTTCGATCGGGGGAATTGGCGTTCGAGAGAATATGGGCGCGCTGTTGTTCGGACGCGTGGGCATGCACGCAGCGTCAGCACTGGCCTTGATGTTTCTGGGCTATCTGGCGGGCATCGTGGCCAGCGTGGCGGGGGGGATCGTCTTCGCGTTCAGGCGGGCTCACGTTTTGAGTGGTGGGAATTCTGAGGAAACGCATTGACTGTGAGAGGCGCTTGGACAAAAGCGTGAAGAAGATCATCGGTCTGATGTCGGGGACGTCGGCCGACGGTGTTGATGCCGCCCTGGTAGAGGTGACCGGTTCTGGAATCAACACGCGGGTCAGTCTGGTCGAGTTCGTTACCGTCGGATACCCGAAGTCCCTTCGGGAGGCCGTCCTGAATCAGAGCGACGCACAGACCGCTCGCGTGGATCAACTGTGTCAGATCAACGCCGTGCTTGGAGAACGGTTTGCCCAGGCGGCCGAGGAGGTCTGTAGAAAGGCCAGGGTGCCTTTAGCTTCGGTTGACCTGATCGGCTCACACGGACATACCGTACACCACCTTCCGGGACCGGAGCGGGTTTTCGAGACCGATGTGCGTGCGACATTTCAGGTCGGGAGTCCTTCCGTCATCGCCGAGCGCACCGGGGTGACGACGATTTCAGACTTCCGATCTCGAGATATGGCCGCAGGAGGTCAAGGCGCCCCCCTGATCCCCCTCGTGGACTACATCCTATTCAGGTCGGACCAGGTTGGCAGTGTGATGTTGAACATCGGTGGGATCTCGAACATCACGTCACTGCCGGCGGGCTGCAGTGTTGACGATGTGACGGCTTTCGACACGGGTCCGGGGAATATGGTCGTGGACGCGCTCGTGAACAGTCTGACTGACGGTGTTCAATCATACGATGTGGACGGGAAGATGGCTGCGGAGGGAGAGGCCGATGAAGTGCTCCTGAAAAAATTGATGCGGCATCCCTTCCTCGCGCTTCCTCCTCCGAAGTCGACGGGTCGTGAAACCTTCGGAAGAGATTTCGTAGATCAAGTGCTTGCCTGGGGAAAGGATCTGTCGGGTCCTGACCTGATTCTGACCGCGACCACATTCACGGTAATGAGCATTTCAGATGCGCTGGTGGCGCTCGTGTTCCCTAAATGGAATGTCGACCGGGTTGTTGTAAGCGGAGGCGGTTCAGAGAATCCTGAGATGATGCGAATGTTGATGCAGAAGCTGAGCGGCATCGAAGTGATTACGACCGATGCGTTCGGTATCCCTTCTGAAGCGAAGGAAGCGATTGGATTCGCGGTACTGGCCAATCAGACGCTGGGCGGCATGACGGGGAGCATCCCAAGTGTGACCGGGGCCAAACACGCTTCGGTCCTGGGCTCGATTACGCCCGGTGCTGGAATGAGGATTTCGGTTGATTCATAGGCATTCTTTTGCTAACTTAAGAAATCTAAGCCCGTTGGGACGATTTTCGCCCCGTGGCTCAGTAAAGCGGCTGGTTATCCGGGAATTTTAGGAAACCTCAGCGCATGGCGAAGAAGAAGATCTCTTTAGACAAACTGGAAGTCGGCATGTTTATGGAGGCCGACATCAAAGAAGGTGCAGGGGGTTCATCGAAGAAGAACGTGCTTCTCCTGGGCAAGGGGATGCTGGTCACTTCGGGCAATCAGATCAGGCGCCTCAAGGAGGCCGGGCTTAAAGAAGTCACGATCGACACGTCCAAGGGCAAAGACACAGCGGGCGGCCAGATGGTCGCTCCGCCAGTTCAGATCAAGGAGGTGAAGAAAGCGAAGCCTCCTGCCGGACGGCAGGCCTTCTTTAAAGACGAGATCAAGGTTGCCAAGAAGATCCGCGGGGCGTCTGTCAAGGTTGTCAAAGAGTTCATGTCGAACGTTGCCACGGGGGGGAGCATCGATGCCGAAAAGGTCGGTATGGCATCCAAGACTCTCACAGGCAGTGTCTTCAGGAACGTGGATGCCCTGTTGAGTCTGACCGCCTTGAAGAACTACAGCGAACACACCTACATGCATTCCGTCAACGTCTGCGTGCTCACGCTTGCGATTGCGTACGCTTCGGGTGTGACGGAGGAGGAGGCAGCGGTGATCGGCGTGGGAGGGCTCTTACACGATGTCGGGAAGGGCAAGATCCCGCTGTCGATCCTGGATAAGCCCGGCCCACTCACGGACAAGGAACGAAAAATCGTAATGAGTCACCCCTTGTTCGGTGAGAAGATCCTTGAGGAGATGGGCCACGTTGCCGAGCCAGCCATCGCCATTACAGGCCAGCATCACGAGAAGGTCAACGGCGCCGGGTATCCGAGGGGATTGACGAGCGACCAGATGCATCCCTTTGCAGCCATGGCGGCGGTGGCTGACGTCTACGACGCGTTGACATCGGCGCGTCCTTACAAACCGGGGCTGCCCCCGTATATCGCCCTCCGCGTCGTGTTTGATGGAAGGGGTACGGACTTCAAGGAGGAGGTTGTGAATACCTTCATCAAACAGCTGGGAGTCTATCCGGTCGGAAGCTTCGTGAAGTTGAACACGAAGGAGATGGGGATCGTGATGGAAGTAAACCCGGAAGATTCGCTCCATCCCAAGGTCGGGGTCCTGTTCTCGCAATATGGAAAGCGCAGGTCGAGTCCGTTCGTGATCGACCTGTATCAGGAATTCAGAGAAAAAGGTGAAGAGAACTGTCGACGAATCATAGAAGCGGATGATCCGAGGCGTCACGACGTGAATGTTGAGGAGTTTCTCGACTCACCGCTATAAAGAGGTCGCTTAATCGCCGTCCGGGAACTTGGGTCACCTCGAATTTTAGGTGCCGCCGGACGGCGTCGGTTTTATGGCCTCTTTCAACCGTGCGATCGGGCCACACCCGGATGGACATACAAGAATTATCATTGGTTCTCGTTACGCTGGCCTATGTCATCAGCGCGGGCGCCTACGCGGTGAACTTCCACGCGAAGAGCGAACTGCGGGGCAACATCGCCACGCGTGGCCTGGTCCTTGGATGGGTCCTCCACACGTTTCTTTTGGGGCGGCTCACGGTGGCCGGCGCAGGCGTTCCTCTGACGAACGAAGTATTACCGTCTTTGTGCGCCTGGCTCGTAGTGATCGTCTATTTCTACCTGGAACTGACAACCCGGGACCGTTCCCTCGGTGCCCTCGTCGTACCGATCGTTACGCTGCTGCAGCTGTTTACGCTTATCAAATTAATGGCGCTTGGCGAGGTGCCTCCAGTGGCCTTCGCCGGGAGCTGGTTTAAACTCCACGTTCTGGCCTACATTGGTGCATATGCCGCGTTCGCGATCTCCTGTGTGAGCGCGGTGATGTATGTGCTGCTGTTGGGTGAGATTCAGGCCAAGCATCTCGGCTTCTTCTACGAGCGCCTTCCGCCGCTGGAGACGTTGGACCAGATCAACAATCGCGCAGTCACCTTTGGTTTCCTGTTTCTGGTCGCCGGGTTGATCGCGAGTTCCGCCTGGGCTTATCAGGAGCTCGAACGGCTGTGGGTTTGGAACGAACCGGCGTTCGCCGCCCTCCTTGTCACCTGCTTCGTCTACGCCTGCCACCTCGGCGTGCGCCTGATTGCGGGATGGCGAGGCAAACGATCCGCATTTCTCTCGATCATCGGATTTGCCCTGGTGGTGCTCTCGTTCCCGGTCGTCGGAGTGTTGTTTTCCGGGCGACATTCACTCGGCCAATAACCTCGCCTTCGCGTGGGGGTCACGGATTCTATATCACGATGGGCGCAGCGCGATTTGCTTACCCGATTTTTCTCAGCATCCAGGGCAGAACCTGCGTGGTCGTCGGGGGTGGGAAGGTCGGCGAACGAAAGGTGAATGGACTGCTCGAAGCAGGTGCGTGTGTCCGGGTTGTCAGCCCAGAGACGACCGAGCATCTTGTGCAGCTGGCGAAGGCAGGAAAGATCGAGCTGGTGCCCAGACCGTTCGCAGAGGGAGACCTGAAGGGCGCGCTCCTGGTGTTCGCCGCGACGGATCATCCAGACGTGAATCGAGAAGTTGCGGCCGAGGCAGAGTCCATCGGCGCGCTGTCGAATGTCTCGAACGCTTCTGCTGAAGGAGACTTTGTAATGCCCTCTGTCGTCGAGCGGGGAATCATCCGCGTCGCCTTCTCTACGGGAGGCGCCAGCCCCGCCTATGCCCGGCTGATCCGCGAAAGGCTGGAAGATTTGCTCGGACCCGAGCAGGAAGAACTTGTCGAACTGTGCGAACGCCTCCGGCCTGAGGTCATGGCCAGATTCCCCGATGATGGAGAGCGCCGCCGCTGCGTATGGGACAGGTTGGTGACGTGGGAGACCGTCGAGCTGATTCGGCAAAGGAAATGGGACGAGATCGAGGAAAAGGTGGCCGAATGTCTTTCCTAGTCGTCGGGCTCAACCACCGCACGGCTTCCGTGGACATACGGGACCGGGTCGCCGTGCCCGACCATTCACTCCCTTCGGTCCTGGAGCGACTCCATCGGCAGGCCTCCATATCGGAGTGCGCGGTCCTTTCTACCTGCAATCGGCTCGAAGCCTACCTGGTGAGTGATCTGCCGGATCTTGCCATCGATGATGCCGTCGAGATGTTCGGCATACAGAGTGGCCTTGGAAAGGACGCGCTGCGAAAGCACCTCATCGTCTATAGAGATCGCGAGGTGGCTTCCCACCTCTTCCAGGTCGCCTCGGGACTGGATTCGATGATTATGGGGGAGCCTCAGATCGCCGGGCAGGTGAAGGAGGCAGGCGCTGCAGCCTTGGAGCGCGGGACCAGCCGTGCATTGCTCAACCGGCTGTTCAGCTGCGCCCTCGGGGCTTCAAAGCGGGCGAGGTCAGAGACTGAGATCGGTGTCGGCGCAGTTTCGGTAGGCTTTGCAGCCGTCGAGCTGGCCAGGAAGATCTTCGGCGATCTCCGGGGTCGGGTGGGGCTGGTCCTGGGTGCGGGAGAGATGAGCGAATTGACCGCCAGACATCTCGCGCAAAATGGGGTGGGTTACCTGATCGTGGCCAGCAGAACGTTCGAGCGGGCGAAGGATCTGGCTGATCGTGTGGGGGGGCAGGCGATGGGGTGGCAGGAGGCCGTGGAGAGCCTGCATCGGGCAGATATCGTGATCAGCTCGACCGGGGCCCCCAAATACATTCTGCATCGGGAGTCCGTTGCAGAGGCGATGAAACGAAGGCGGAACCAGCAGATGTTTCTGATCGACATCGCGGTCCCGCGAGACATCGACCCTGAAGTCGGTGAGCTCTACAACGTCTTTCTCTACGACGTGGATGACCTCCAGTCTGTGGTGGGCGTGAACTTGAAGAAGCGCCAGGAGGAAGCGGAGAAGGCGAGACGGATCTTGGAGGAAGAGGTGACCTCCTTTATTTCGTGGCAGAACTCACTTCAGGTTGTGCCCATCATTACGGCTCTAAGACGGTATTTTCAAGATGTCATGGAGGAAGAACTCGCGCACGCCAGGCTCTCTGAGTTTTCGGACGCTCAGATGGCGAAGGTGGCCGAGGTGCTCCGCCGGTACATGAACAAGATTCTGCACGCGCCTCAAACGCGGCTCAAGGAGGCCACCGAGCGCGGGAACCCGTTGTCCTATGTCGAATCCCTCGTACATCTGTTCGATCTTCAGACGGAAAGTAAAGCAGTGACCGAGGAACCGTCTGAAAGCGCATCGGAGGCTCTAAGGAATGTGGTCTTAGATGGCCAAACACCTGGTCATAGGGAGTCGAGGTAGCCGCCTAGCCTTGTGGCAGGCGGAGTGGGCACGAAAGGGCCTCCTGGAACGCAGGTCTGATCTTACAGTCGAGATTCAGGTCATTCGTACTAAAGGGGACCGAATTTCGAATGCCCCCTTTTCCGCGATCGGCGGGAAGGGGGTTTTTACTAAGGAGATCGACGAAGCGCTCCTGGATGGGGGGGTCGATCTTGCCGTGCATAGCCTGAAAGACTTGCCCACTGAACTGCCGGAGGGTCTGGAGATCGGAGCGGTCAGCTCGAGGGCGGATGTGAGGGATGCCCTGGTAAGTCGAAAAGGAGAAAACTTGACGGAGCTGAAAGAAGGGGCACGCGTGGGAACGAGCAGTCTCCGCAGGCAGGCGCAACTCCTAAACATCCGGCCTGATCTGAGGATCGAAGGGGTGAGGGGGAACGTGGAGAGGCGCATCGACAGTCTGGAAGCGAAGGATCTGGATGCCGTCGTGCTGGCGGCCGCAGGTCTCGAGCGGCTGGGCCTCCGTGATCGGATCTCTGAGTACCTGGCCGCTGACCGCATTCTGCCAGCCCCCGGACAGGGCGCAATGGCCGTTACCGTCAGATCGAGAGAGTCGGGTGTGGAGGAGATCGTATCGGATCTGGAGGATAAGGCCAGTCGCCGTGCGGTGACGGCGGAGCGATCCATGCTCCGTGCGCTCGAGGGGGGATGCGAGGTACCGATCGGCGCGTGGGCACGTGAAGAGGGCAGCGGGATGGTGCTGGACGGGCTTGTGGCACTGCCGGATGGCAGCCGTGTGGTGCAAGGACAGACTGAGGGTGTCGCCTCGGCCTCGGAAGCACTCGGTCAGGCGCTGGCGGACCAGCTCCTGTCCGATGGGGCCGGCGAGATTTTGAAAAGTCTGAGGTAGCGATTCATGAAAGACGATACCGTGACGCGGAACGCATCTAGGGTTTTTCGGAGAGGTGGATGAAAAAGGGCAAAGTAACCCTCGTTGGTGCGGGGCCCGGAGACCCTGAGCTCATCAGCATGAAAGGGCTGCACTGTATCCAGGCAGCTGAAGTGCTGCTCTATGATGATCTTGTGGACGAAGCCCTGATCGATGAGGCAGAACCAGCCTGCGAGAAGATCTACGTCGGAAAACGCGCGGGCTTTCAGGCGATGCAGCAGGAGGAGATCAACGCGCTGTTGATCGAGAAGGGCGCGGCCGGAAAGCGAGTCGTTCGTTTGAAGGGCGGCGATCCATTCATCTTCGGGCGCGGTGGGGAGGAGGCCGGGAGCTTGAAGGAGGCCGGCATCGAATTCGAGGTGGTCCCGGGCGTGTCGAGCGCGACTGCAGCTGCATCCTACTCCGGGATTCCCTTGACCTATAGGGGAGTTTCCGGGAACGTGACGGTTGTGACCGGCCACGAGGATCCAAAAAAGTCGGGAACCGATGTGCGTTGGGAGGCGTTATCTCAGGTGAACGGCACGCTGGTCATTCTGATGGGCGTGGGTAATCGCGCCGAGATCGCGCAACGGTTGATGGCCGGCGGGCTTTCTCCAAATACACCGGTTGCGGCCGTACGCTGGGTCAGTCTGCCGCATCAGGAAACCGCCCGAGGAACCTTGGGAGACCTGAGTCGGATGGAGATCCAGGCCCCTGCTGCGATCATCGTTGGGGAGGTCGCTAGTTTCGACCTTTCCTGGTTCGAGTCTCGCCCCCTCTTCGGCCGATCCATCGTGGTGACCCGAAGCCGTACGCAAAACAGCGACCTCGTTCGAAGCCTGCGGGAGCAGGGCGCGGAGGTCGTCGAGGTACCCACGATTTGTATCCAGGATCCTGAAGACTGGTCTCCTGTGGATCGGGCGATCTCTCAGATCGAAGAGTTCGACTGGATCGTGTTTGCGAGTCCGAACGCAGTTGAGCGGCTGTTTGGACGGATCCTGGCCCTGGGGAAGGACCTGCGGATCCTGAAGGGAACCAAAGTCGCGACGGTGGGTCCCGCGACAACAGAAAAGCTTGCGACATACTCCCTCCGCGAAGATCTGACCCCATCGAATCATGTTGCGGAAGGTCTCCTTGAGGCCCTCGTGAATCAGGTGGACATTTCGGTGCGAAGATTTCTGGTTCCGCGGTCCGAGATCGGTAGAAAGGTGCTTGTAGAGGGCCTTAGGGACAGAGGAGGCGACGTGACCGAGATTACAACATATCGGACAGAACGGCCAGAGGGGATTCCAGAATCCGTTAGGGACCGACTGGCCGGTGGAGAGATGGACCTGGTGACGTTCACCAGCTCATCCACGGTCAAGAATTTTGCAGAACTGGTCGGTCCCGAGATACTGGATGGTGTCACGAGCCGTCTGCCTGCAGCGTGTATTGGTCAGGTCACCTCCAGGACGGCGAGAGATGCAGGTTTCCGCGTTGTCGCGGAGCCTCCCCCGAATCAGGTCTCCATTCCCGGAATGGTGGAGGGAATTCTAGGATATTTCAGGGACAGTTCGGAAGGCTCGTAGAGGGCAATTATCTTGCTCGGAACGCCCCAGAATGGCGATTCTGAGGCCTCTTCTGAGTCCCCCGAACGGGAAAACTAGTTGACAAATGGAGAGTTAGGCTGTAAATTTTTTGAGTGAGATGTGGCGTTTGTGCCGATAATTAATACTGTAGGAAAAGGCCTGATCGTAGGCCGACTCGGTGCAGGATGCACCAGTAAAAACAGGAGGTGTGAGAATGAAATCGAGTGTTACCGCATTGGTCTGTGGGGGGCTCATCCTGGCGACTTCCGCCGTGGCAAGAGACCTCACAAGTGGTCTAGAAATCACCGGGGGCAAGAACGCATTCGCAGAACTGACGCTGGAACGCGCGGATCCGCGCAAGGCAGAAGATGGGATCCTGAAGCTTCAGGTCAGGATAGGCCAAACCGAGCAGCTGAAAGGCTATGGGTTTGTGCTTCAATTCGATCCAGCAAAGTACGAGTTCGTAGAGGCCCAGGAGGGGGAAGGAAACCTGCTGGACACCGGAAGCGGAGAGCCGACCCTGTTTCTCTCCTCGAATCGAACGCCCGGAAGGCTGGCGTTGGGATCTATGAAGGTTGATGGAGAGAGCGCAGATGGTGAAGGCAGGTTGGTCGAGGTCACGTTCAAGGCCATCGATACACCCTTACCTTCCGATTTTCAGATCGCCGAGGGCATTCTGGTCGACCTGGAAGGAAACATCGATGAAATCCAAAACATAGAGGTCGGTGATCTGAGGGCTCTCCCACAGGATTTCGGGCTGGACCAGAATGTGCCTAATCCCTTCAACCCTACCACGACGATCAGCTACCAGCTGGCTGAGCAGGCGCACGCGAGTCTGGTCATTTACAATGTGCTTGGGCAGGAGGTCCGGACCCTCGTGAATGAAGCGCTCGATGCCGGGTTTTATACGGCGGACTGGGATGCCAGGGACGAACACGGGCGGCAGCTGGCGAGTGGAATCTATATCTATCGAATCCAGGCCGGAAATTTCGCGCAAATTCGGCGGATGATGCTTTTGAAGTGATCAAAGATCGTACCAATCTAGGCCGTCTCTGATGAGGCGGCCTTTTTTTTTCGCGGAATTCGGTGCACCCTTGAAATTTTCCATCAGTTTGTGAGGAGCCGCTTCTCTAAATGGCAGCGAACAAGGATCGATCGACTATTGAAGCACCGGTTGTCTCCTTCCTGAGCAAAGAGGAAGCGGAGTGGGTCCGGTTCCTGAATCTGAGAGAATGGTGGGAACGCCGTCGATCACATGTTGGTCCTGCTTCACCGTTTTCTGGACAGCATGCCCAAAGAACGCGTAGAGAGACTCAGCGCCTTCACAGAGATCGCTGAGGAGATCAGCGGCAACTTGAAGCTCATGGACCAGACGATCGTGCCGAACCCGCAATTTTCCCCCGACGCTCGCTGGACAGATCTTGCACACGCGTTCGAAGCAAGGCCCTTTCTCTTTGCGAACATACAAGGAGTCGCAGGGATGTACGCAAGCCTGGGCAGGTTTCTTTCTGGCGCTTTTGTTGGAAGATTGGGGCGTTGTCATTACTGCAACGGTCTGTTTCTTGCACCCGACGACAGCAGACATACTTACTGTCCGGGAATGGATCACAAGGAAAGGCATAAGGCGTCGACCTGAATCAGGCGACAGACCGGGAGTCCGCTAAATGGATCGGCCGATTTCTCAGGCCTTGAGCCGCCCTTGGTCCGTCGCCTGCGGTCAAGCATAGCTTCTTCTCACGCCATCGGAGATCATCGCCTGTGGAAGGCTGGGTAAAGTTGGGCGCCGGGGCCGGGATGTTGCTTCTGTTCGGGGCTTCGTGCAGCGGCGCCGTTTCAGAAGGGGAAGATCGCGGACAGAACGGCGACGCACGGTTTGAGCTGATGCGAAAAAAAATGGTGAAGACCCAGCTGGAGCGGCGGGGGATCAAGTCCAAACGCGTGCTCGAGGCCATGGCGGAAGTGCCTCGACACCTTTTTGTGCCACCCGACGTAGACGATCGAGCTTATGACGATAGTGCGCTGCCGATCGGCGAAGGGCAGACCATTTCGCAGCCATACATCGTCGCGATTATGACCGAGCTGCTCAACCTGAGAAAAAGCGATCGAGTACTGGAAGTCGGTACGGGATCCGGATATCAGGCCGCGGTGCTGGCGATGCACGTCGACAGTGTGTTCACGATTGAAATCGTTGAACCCCTGGCGACTCAGGCGGGAAAAAGGCTGCGCGAGCTGGGCTACACCAACGTCAGTGTCCGCCTTGGGGACGGCTATCGCGGATGGCCGGAGAAGGCACCGTTCGATGCGATTATCGTCACGGCATCACCCGATCACATCCCCCAACCCCTGGTAAGCCAGCTCCGCGATGGCGGCCGAATGGTGCTCCCGCTCGGCCGAGATGAGCAGGAGCTGATGCTGCTCGTCAGGGAAGGGGCCGAACTGAGGAAAGAGAAGATCATCTCCGTGCGGTTTGTTCCAATGACAGGAGAGGCGCTACAAAAATGATCACATTTGGGGTTGAAAGGAGCGTCGAATGATAACGGGATGGGGTGCGCTGCTCTGGGTCATTTTTCTGGCCAGTTACCTGGGGCAGTCGATCTCCTCGGGAATGGCAGGAGTGAAGTCTAAGCTTCTCCAGTGGAGCTGCTGGATCATTGCCTCCGGGTCGATGTTGATCTGCTATCTGGTTAAGGGATGAGTTACCTCGAGATCAAGCGACATCTCGATAAGCCCGACGAGAAGTACGAGTGCGAGTTGATGAAACAGAGCGGTGGATACGCACTCGTCAGATATGTGCACGAAGAACCAGGTAAGGTTGGGGATGTGCGCTTCGAAGTCGGATCGACGACATTTGCCTACTACGAAACGGGCTGTGGCTACGTGGTATGGAAGATGTGTGGGGTCGACGGCGCGCTCAAGGGGTTTCTATTCCACATTTGCAAAGCACTGGAAGTCAGAGAGGACGAGGTGGAATACCAGGATCTTCTTCTCGACCTCTGGTTCGACCCAGATGGCCGGATGGAGGTACTCGACCGGGAAGATGTAGCGGCCTTCAGGTCCGACGGAACGCTGAAGGAATCCGACGTGGACTGGATCTCTACCCAGGAACGGGAAATCGTGGACAAGAGAGAAGAGATCATATTAAAACTGGACGGGCTGCTGATCGAGGTCGCGGAGAAGCAGACGGCAGACCGCCAATGACCGCCAAATTTCTTGACTTTACGGGGCCAATCACCTATCATTCAACGGGTTAGTTATTTTATGATTATGGTTTTCGCGGTCCGTGGTCGTGCGTAGCGGGTTTTAGGTCACGTTCACGATTCCTCTCCCGGGATTTCGGGGCTCCCCCGTATAGCGTCCTCGGGACCTTGAAGTTTTGTAAGTGTCCTACCCTTTGTTCCTCTCAACTCCGGAAAGTTTCGATCAAATTCTTGTCGATTCCATCTTTGGATTCAATTATTCGGCATGTCTTCGGTAGGCCGTACTCATTCGAATGATGAGGCATCTTTCTGTCTGGGTGTGCTTGCCTCTGGAGGCGGGACCAACCTCCAGGCGATCCTGGACCGAAAGGCATCTGGCGAACTCCCCATCCGAGTGGGCGTTGTGATCGGCAACAACAGCAGGTCGAAGGCCCTAGACCGGGCTCGGCGTGTAGGTATCCCCGTTCTGCATCTGAGCAGTCGTACCCATCCGAAGCCGAAAGCGCTGGACCGGGCGATCGTTGAAGCTCTTCAGGAACATCAGGTGGACCTTGTTGTGTTGGCTGGTTACGTGAAGAAACTCGGTCCAAAAGTGCTCGAGGCATACGCAAATCGGATCCTGAACGTGCATCCTGCGCTTCTGCCGGCGTTCGGCGGAAAGGGGATGTTTGGCCTTCGAGTGCACGAAGCCGTGATCAAGAGTGGGGTCGAAGTCACCGGAGTCAGCGTACACATCGTGGACGAAGAATACGACCACGGCCGGGTCGTCGCACAGGAGACGGTCAAAGTAAATCCCGAGGATACGCCTGAGTCCCTGGCTGCGCGGGTCCTGGAAGTGGAACACCGGTTCTATCCGGAGGTGATTCGCTGGTTCGCTGAAGGGAAGGTTGGCGTTGCGGGGGATGAGGTCCGAATCCTTCGCAATGATGAGTAGAGTGAAGGTGTAAGTTTATAAGAGGCGTATATGGAAAAGGCATTGAAGGAGTCTAAGCTCGGAGATCTGCCCCTTTTCGCGAAGGGGAAGGTCAGGGACGTGTATGACCTCGGCGACCGCCTTCTGATCGTCGCCACGGATCGGATATCGGCCTATGATGTCGTGATGCCCAATGGGATTCCCGACAAGGGCAAGATCCTGACTGAAATGTCACTGTTCTGGTTCGAAAAGACAGCGCCTATCGTCCGGAACCACCTGATCACCGCAGACGTGGAGGCCTATCCTGAGGAGCTGAAGGGGTATGGAGATCAGCTGGAAGGGCGGTCTATGCTTGTGGCAAAGGCGGAGCGGATCGACGTGGAATGTGTTGCGCGGGGATACCTGGCGGGGTCGGGTTGGCGAGAGTATCGAGAGGGTCAAAGCGTCTGCGGCATCTCGCTTCCCGAAGGGCTGAAGGAGTCGAGTCTGCTGGGGGAACCGATATTCACGCCGGCGACAAAGGCGGAAAGCGGACACGACGAAAATATCTCATTTGAAGAGATGTGTGAGATCACAACCCCTGAACTGGGTGGGAAGCTCAGGGACCTGACGCTCGCGATCTACTCCTTTGCGCGTGACTTTGCAGATTCCACCGGCATCATCATTGCAGACACCAAGTTCGAGTTCGGGCTCTTGAACGGCGACATCATCCTGATCGACGAGATTCTTTCACCGGATTCTTCCAGGTTCTGGGACAAATCGATTTACGAGCCCGGACGCTCACAGGATAGTTTCGACAAGCAGTTTGTGAGAGACTATCTCGATTCCGTAGACTGGGACAAGACACCCCCGGCACCGGCCCTGCCGGATGAAATTGTTGAACAGACATTGGACA
Organism: Candidatus Latescibacterota bacterium; assembly: GCA_965248435.1. Classification (GTDB taxonomy): domain Bacteria; phylum Latescibacterota; class UBA2968; order UBA2968; genus CBDFJH01. Next base: position 452,998 of record OZ252100.1, on the reverse strand, counting down.
AATACCGGCAGGCCCGGGATCGGCTGCTTGGATAGCGAGGTTTGGCTCTTTGTCGGTAAATCGGGCGCTGTTCAGTGTGTCTGACAGGCGGGGCATAGTAGATTTCGGGACCCGCCTCTCGAATATCGGGATCGAGATCCTGTCCACGGGGGGCACTGCCGGGGTGCTACGAGAAGGCGGCCTGCCCGTCAAGGACGTTTCTGAAGTCACGGGATTCCCGGAGATGATGGAAGGTCGCGTCAAGACGCTTCATCCTCGTATTCACGGAGGGCTGCTGGCCAGGCGCGATCACCCCGGGCACGTTGGGGATGCCGAGGCCCACGACATCCGCATGATCGATCTTCTGGCGGTGAATCTTTATCCGTTCGAGGAGACGGTGGCCAGGGCTGATGTGACGATCGACGAGGCGATCGAACAGATCGACATCGGCGGTCCCGCGATGCTCAGGAGCGCGGCCAAAAACCATGCATTCGTCACCGTGATCGTAGATCCCGACGACTATCCTGGGGTTGCCTCAGAACTCGAAGCAGCGGGCTCGGTGTCAGAGGCCACTCGGACCCGGCTCTGCATCAAAGCGTTTGAACATACCGCACATTACGACCAGACCATCGCGGCTTATCTGAGTCGCGTCCTCGTTCAGTGTTAGGGGAGTTATGGGATTCTCTCTTTCGAAGCTGCTCTCGAACGATATCGGCATCGATCTCGGAACGGCAAACACACTCGTATATGTGAAGGGAGAGGGCATTGTCGTGAACGAGCCCTCGATCGTGGCCCTGGAGACCAAGACCGGGAAGCCGTTGGCCATCGGGAAGGGCGCCAAGGAGATGATGGGACGTGAGAACCCGGACATCCTCGTCGTTCGCCCCCTGCGGGACGGTGTGATTGCCGATTTTGAAGTTACGGAGGAGATGCTCCGGTTTTTCATCAAAAAAGTTCAAAAAAACAAGCTCCTGGTGCGACCAAGGATTGTCATCTGCGTGCCCTCCGGTGTGACCGAGGTCGAAAAGCGAGCGGTTCGAGAATCTGCAGAACGCGCTGGCGCACGTGACGTCTACCTGATCAAGGAACCGATGGCTGCTGCGGTTGGAATCGGACTTCCGGTTGAAGATCCGGTCGGTTCGATGGTGATCGACATCGGCGGAGGCACGACGGAGATCGCGGTGATCGCGCTCTCTGGGATCGTGACCTGGAGGTCGATCAAAGTCGGCGGTGACGAACTGAATGACGCAATCGTGCAGTTCCTCAAACGAAAGCACAGCCTGCTCGTCGGGGACCGGAGTGCCGAAGAGATCAAGTGCTCCGTGGGTTCTGCCGGGATCCTCGAGACCGAGATTCAGCATACCTGCAGGGGGTTGGACCTGGTCTCCTCGATCCCGAAAACGATCGTCGTGGACTCTTCCGAGATCAGGGATGCACTGAAAGAGGATGTAGATGCTATCATCGACGCGGTGCGCCAGACCCTGGAACAGACACCCCCGGAACTTGCCGCCGATATCCTGGATCGGGGCATCATCATGACGGGGGGAGGCGCGTTGCTGCGCGGCCTCGATCGGCGTCTAGTGGAGGAAACCAGTCTCCCCGTTATCGTTGCAGAAGATCCGCTTACCTGCGTCGTTCGGGGGACGGGCAGGATTCTGGAAAATATCGAATCGTATCAAAAGGTGCTCATGTAGCTAAATGCAGCGCTTCTATCACTTCCTGGGCGTCAACAAGGCGTATGTTGCGCTAAGCTTGACCCTGCTCGTTTCTCTGGTCTTGATTGCACTGGGGCCGTCGAAAAAGCTGGGTCTGGCCCGCGGGGTTACGACCGAGTTATTGAAGGCCGGTCACTGGCTCTTTACGTGGCCGATGGACATCGCGGGTCTACGGTTTGAAAACCAGGTTCTGCGGGAGCAGAACCTGCGTCTCTCTCTGGAGTTGATGGAACTCAGAGAGGCGCGGTTCGAAAACATCCGACTTCACGGTCTGCTGAACTTCAAGACCCGGGAAGTCGATGCGGAAGGCTTCCTCGCCGGAAGGGTCATCGCCCGGGATGCTGATCGAGTTGCCAATACCATCCTCGTAGATGTGGGCCGCAAGGATGGTGTGCAGGATCGGATGCCGGTCGTGACAGCAGACGGGCTGGTTGGCCGCGTGCTCGAAGCCCACGATGGGACAGCGGTGGTTCAGTTGCTCCTGGATCGAAACTGCCGTGTGAGTGCGGTGGTTCAGCAGTCAGCGCGGGCTCAGGGCGTCGTGGTCTGTGAGAATGGCACCTTCTACCTGAAGTACGTTCCGGTTAGAGTCGACATCCAGGAAGAGGACATCGTGGTGTCATCCGGGCTCGGAGGCGTTTTCCCGAAGGGACTGCTCGTGGGGAAGGTTTCCGAACTGGGTGAGGAAGAGAGTGGGCTCTTTCGCGAGGTGATCCTTGAGGCGGGCGTAAACTTCGCGAACCTCGAGGAGGTGTTTGTGCTGAAGGGAGCACCCTGAAAAGAAGAGTCGAATGATGAATGTCGAACCGCAGAATATCAAACGTTGAAGGAAGAACCCTTGAGTCATTCTTGACCGCTTTTCCTTCGAGATTCTAAATTCATCATTCGACGTTCGATATTCGCAATTTCTTCTTGATCTCCCGCAGGCGTTCGCCTTCGGGGGATTTTTTGTAGAAGGGATCCAACGGGAAGCAGCCTGATATGAGGTGGTTTCGGGGTCCGGTTGTGCAGTCGCTGAACGTCCGGCAGATCTTTCGCTTGGTCAGCTTGCCTTTGGTCAACACGTCGTGTGGGAGTTCGGGATAGGAGAGTACCATCCGGCCCAGCCCGACGAAGTCCACCTTTCCGTCACGCACTACGGACTGGGCCACGTGAGGGAGATATTCCTGAAGGTAGGAGTAGGCCGAACCGACGAGGAGAAAGTCGGGATATCGGGCCTTGATCTGTGCCGTGGCGTCGATCTGACGTGCAACCCCGGCGAGGGGATCCTCAGGGGGCTGGTAGCCGTCTGATGGGGGATAAAGGGCGGGACGCTGGATGTGAGGCGTGTAATACGGGCTTCCCGCGGTGATGTTCACCATTCGGATATCCAGCTCTGCAAGCAGGTCCAGGAACAGGAAGGTCTCTGTGAGGTCTAAGCTAAGCGGATCGCCCCTGTCGACACCGAAACCGAACTGATAGGGGAGGTACTCGGAGAAGTTCTCGGGCACACCGCGACCGCTGTCCGTCGCCGTGTCGGCACGAAAGGGTACGAAGTCGAAGGCACTCAGGCGAACGCCGATTTCGAGATTCGGGACGCTCGCTCGAATGCCCTGAACAATCTCTTTAAGAAATCGAGTTCGGTTCTCGAAGCTGCCGCCATATCGCCCCGGACGCGTGAAGGCGCTCAGGAATTCGTGTCCAAGGTAGCCGTGGCAGTGTTTGACGTCGACGAACCGAAACCCGAGTTCGCAGGCCATTCGAGCGGCTTCCAGATAGTTCTCGATGATGCGCCGAATTTCATCGTCCGTCAGAACCGGCATTTCGGGGTCGACGTTGAACTTGCGATCCAGAATCGGGTGGTGATAGAGGATCTTGGGCTCTGGTTTGCCTTTGGTGTTGGGTTGGCAGAAACGTCCTGAGTGTGTCAGCTGCAGCCCGACCAGAAGGTCGTCCGTCGACCCGACCTGTTCCCGGTGCGTCTCCTGGAGCGCCTCCAGCAGTCTCCCGATGCCTTCACGGGTGTGATCGCCGCTCACGAGTTGATTCGGATTCGCGCGACCGCTGTGGCAGACGGCCACGGCCTCACCCCCCCAGATGAGCTTTGCCCCGCTCAATCCGAAGTTGCGCCAGCGGCGGGTGACGAAATCTGTCGGGTTTCCGTCCGCCGTACCGTCCCAGCCTTCCATCGGCTGGATGGCGAAGCGATTCCCGATCTGGAAATCACCAAGTTGGCATGGATGGGACAGGGGGGATTCAGGTTCGGTCAGGATATCGTCGTCGCACGGTATGTCCAGGCCGAGTTGAGCGACAGTTTCGCGAAACTGATCGACGCTCTTTATACGACCGATTTGGGAGAAGGGTTTGGTGGACATAGCTGGGAGCGGTGCGTTTTACGGATCAGAGAGGATCGATGCTGGAATGGCTAGCAGCTGCTGGCGAGAAAGGGTAACAACCAAGACTGGGCAGATCAAGCACAAACGTACTGAGAGCAGCGGGTTGCCGGGCTTTGGCCAAGAATGGGTCGAAAACGATCAGGTGAGGGTAAGAAAATAATGGGCTTTTGTCGGAAGGGGTGCTGATGCGAATCTGTTGCTATCAAAGGGGATAAGGGCTCTCTGAAACGAAATCTTGACTTTTCGCCCATATCACCACAAATTAATGCGAGCAAAATAATAGGCCAAGGAGCGCCAGCTTGGAGGCAGAACGTTCCTCAGCCTGTTGGTGTCGCTAGAGTATATACTCCCGCAACGCTTCTAAATTATACCCTCCTATGAGCACGAAACATAGGGATTTCGTTCAGACGTTTTCATATTAGGAAACTGGACATGACCGGAGTCTTCGTCGCCAGGCGCATTTCGAATACGTTGAAATCGCTATACAAGACGCAGGGTTTCAAGCTTGAATACGTGGAAGCGTGGACAAGTCAGCACGGGCACAAAGTGAGCCGAGATACGGTTAGCAGGGCGATCAATGACAAGGTAAACAGGATGAGAAATGGTACTGCCAGTGTATTGGCTGAATTCATTGAAAATGAGACAGATGGTGAGATCACCGCAGAAAGCCTGGTCAATCATAGCCGAAAACAAAGAGTTTTCTTGAATGGTGAACTCAAAGGTGCGGATTTGTCGGGAGAGGACCTCAGCAATTGGTGCTTGTTTGGCGCAGATCTTCGGGGAGCTAACCTTTCTGGGGCAAATCTAAGGCATTCTCAATTGTGCCAGGCCAATCTCCGTGACGCAGACCTTTCAGGTGCTGTGTTAGAGCGTACGGATCTGTGTGGAGCTATGATGGATGGCTGTAGAATCGTGGACTCAACACTCAAACGGACAGATCTCTCTATGACCAGTATGAAAGGGGCAGAGATTCGCAATGTTTGGATAGAAATCGCGGATCTGCGCTGTGCTGATCTTTCGGACGCTACGCTCGAGAACATTTGCTGGAATACCAACGGGGCCAGAACAATAGGGATTAAGCTGCCAGACTTTGATCCTGCGGTTCTTTCCCGCCTTAGACCTCAGCACCATTTTCCGGGGAAACTCTTTTATGGTTGCCATTGCCACGATATCATTGCCCGTATGATTCTGTATGAATATTCAGACGATCTTGAAATGCGGCAGTTTGCCGAATTCATACTGTCTAGATCGTTTCCGTGTTGGGAGGGTGGTGTAGAAAGGATTGAGAGAGTTCATCCGCATAGGATGGAGGATGTGGATGCCACGTTCAGGAAGTACAATGATACATGGCATTTATTGGATCGATGGGAATTGGCTAAAGAAATTTATCATCACGAGAGTTTCGAAGACCTTCTAGCGCTGCGCGAATCCCGGTATTATCAACTGTTCGGTGACGAAATAGAAATCAAAATCAAAATCGCGCGAAAAACGAACTTGAACTAGCACCTTGGAACATATAAAAGCCGGAGGGCATTAGCTTGGCCAGCTCACCCTCCGGCGCCTACCAAGCGAACAGGAAAACCTGACCGCTTTGGTACGTACATGATAGCAAAAGAATCCCCGGTTGGCAATATCTAACGTCAAAAAACATAGGATGTTGGAGCTTCTTTACGTGATTCTCGGTGGAGAGGGCTTACTCCACAAACAGTCGGGAGGGAGATCCATTGGCAAAGATCTTGATTATTGAAGATGAAAACCTGGTAAGACGTTTACTCCGGCGGACCCTTGAGCTCGCGGGTCACAACGTGCTGGAAGCTTGCGACGGAGAGAGCGGCGTTACCGCATACCGCGAACAACAGACCGACCTCGTAATCACAGACATCCAAATGCCAAAGAAGGACGGGCTGGAAGTGATTCGAGAATTGAGGCGAGATTTCCCGACTGCCAAAATCATCGCCATGTCGGGTGCGTTTGAAAGCAAACCGGACTTGATGAACTCCGTCAGAGATTTGGGGGCTGCTCGATCTTTATCCAAGCCTCTGGATGTAGAGGAAATGTTGAGTACAATCGATAAGATGTTGGTATAGCGGTTTCGACAGCTGATCCGACGCTGATATAGAAATCCTTACCATTGGTAATGAGCCCTGGGATTTGGATGATTCCCGGGGCCTTCTTTTTGGAATACGGAACACGAGCAGAAAGACGATCGTCCCCGAGGGCTTTATCTCAAGTCCCGCTCTCTTGATCTAATTTGGTGTGAAATATTTCTTGGGCAAACAAACAGTTCATGCGAGATTGGCAGATATTGTAGTTTTCGATTATTCGAGCAAGATCCAAATGTCCACGCAATCCAACGTCAAAATCGTCATCCCCGGCGATCACCCCGTACAGATCGCAGGGTCCCCCCATCTTGCCCGTTTGGACACCTATGGAGAGGTCGTGCTTTACTCGGATCGGCCGGAGACGCTGGAGGAAAAGGTCTCCCGGGCGAAAGGTGCGGACATTCTTATGAACACGCGAGGCGCGGTGACCTGGGGCATGGAGGAATTCGAGCAGCTCCCGAAACTCAGAATGATCACGAGCTGCTCGATCGGCACCGATATGTTCGACCTGGAGGCGGCAAAGGCCAGAGGGATTGTGATCTGCAATCAACCGGGCCGGACGGCGCCGGTTGTGGCTGAACATTTGTTCGGGTTGATGTTCGCCGTGGCCAAGCGGGCGGCATATATGACCGCTGAAATGAAGGCAGGGCACTGGCCCAGAATGGATAACGTGATGCTTCAGGGCAAGGTCCTGGGGATCGTCGGAACGGGGAATATCGGAGCCGAGATGGCGAGACTGGGAAACGCGATCGGAATGGAGGTGATCGCGTGGACCTATCACCCCTCGGAAGATCGCGGCGGGAATCTGGGGCTGCGGTACGTCGAACTTGAAGAACTCCTGCAGACGGCAGACATAGTTAGCCTTCACGTGAAACTGACCGAACAGAGCAAGGGGCTGATCGGCGCACGGGAGCTGGAGCTGATGAAGCAAGGTGCGATCCTGATCAACGGTGCCAGAGGAGGCGTCGTAGACACCGGGGCGCTGGTGGAAGCGCTTCGGTCAGGACACCTGGGGGGGGCAAGCATCGACGTCTACGATGAGGAACCGGTCGCGCCGGACCATCCGCTGCTCTCTTGCGAGCAGGTTGTCCTCACGCCGCACTGCGCGGATATGACGCCCGAAGGGGTCGACCTGCTGAACAGTGGCGCGGTAGAGAACGTGATCGCCTTTCTGGAGGACAGGCCCCAAAACGTCGTGACATAACAAGGCATCAAGTGGAGGACAGACATGGAAGACTATGAACCGCTGGACCTGTCTGCATTCTGCAATGCAGGAGTTGAGTTGATAGCAGAGAGGCAAGCGCCACAAACGGGTGCTTTGACCTTCCACGGCCTCCCTTTTCAGACCGGGATGGGTGAGCGATGTTTTGTGGCTTTTGGCGAAGGGATAGACGAGGGTCCACTGACGATCCCCATCGATCGACCGGCACGGCGGGTGATCGTAGCCCACCGGCTCCTCAGGTCCGCGATCAAGGAGGGGGGGCCGATCGGCGACCCCGTGGCCGAATACCTCTTTCGCCTGGAGGGGGACGAGACGGAGCGGGTGCCCATTCGGGAACGCTTTGAAATCTCGGTCGTGCCCCCGAAGTCTTTTGGGGGTGAGGGCAAGCCCTTTCTCGCGGTGGACGACCAAAAGGACAGCCTCATGCCACGCTACGAGGGACCGTGGGAGCAGGCGGGACGGAGGCAGATGGAGTCGATCCCAGGCGCAGCGCTAGAGTATGTTCTCTGGGTCTGGGAGAACCCGAAACCGGACAGGACGATAGAGGCGATGGAGGTGATTCCGGCCGGCCCGGGCTTCCTCATCGGGGGGATCACACTTGGGCATAGAGACGAGCATCCGATTTCACGAGAGGCGACCCGGGAAGTCATCATCACCCTGCCGCAGGAGGAAGACGCAGAGAAGCCGTTCGACCTAGAAGTAGATGTGGATCGAGGTATCGCGACCTATCCCTACGCGCTTCCGGAGCAGTCGGCGGAAGACTTCCTGCAGGATTCGACAAAGGGATGGGGTGAGCCGCAGAACGAGAAAAGCAGCCCCGCTTACGTGGAGATTGCGGCCATTCCATCAGCGACTGTCAAGGTGAAACAGGGTGGTGAAGTGCTCGGGGAGGTGCCATGGAGCGAATTGGAGAGCAAAGGCCAACTCGACCCCACGGAAAGGCTGAACGTCCGCGTCGTGGACAACGGCCGGAATTGGGTGCACACCCGCGTCGTGGACGACGAGACAGGCAAGCCGGTTCCCTGTCGCGTCCATTTCCGGTCCCCGAGGGCATACCGTACGCCCCACACGGCCATCACGCGCACGTCAATTCCAACCTGGGCACGTGGCATAACGACGTGGGCGGAGATCTGCGGATGGGACAGATCACCTATGCCTATATCGACGGGTCCTGTCAGGGTTGGCTGCCGAGGGGTGAGGTGATCGTGGATGTCGCCAGGGGGTTCGAGTACGAACCATTGCGCGACAGGGTGGAAGTAAAGCCGGGACAGCAGGAGCTGGAGCTTCGCCTGAAACGCTGGTGCGACATGAATCGCGACAGATGGTTCAGCGGAGACTCACACGTCCACTTTCTCTCGACTCAGGGCAGCCATGCTGAAGCCCAGGGTGAAGATCTGAACGTCGTCAATCTCCTTCCTTCTCAGTGGGGCAGCCTGTTCACGAACACCGAGGAGTTTACAGGAAGGGCGAGCGTGTCACCCGACGGCAGCAGTATCGTCTATGTCGGCTCCGAGAACAGGCAGCACTTTCTGGGGCACCTTATCCTGCTCGGGCTGAAGGACGTCGTGATGCCGTGGTGCTCTGACGGTCCGAACGAGGCCGAGTTGGGGGGAACGCTGGAAGTGACGATGTCGGACTGGGCGGACCGGTGTCACGCCCAGGGTGGCACGGTGGTCATCCCTCATCTGCCGAGCCCAAATGGGGAGCCCGCCACATTGATCGCGACGGGACGTGCAGACGCGGTCGAAATGCTACGACACGGGATGTACAACCATCGGGAATACTATCGGTATCTGAACACTGGCTACAAGCTTCCTCTCGTAGGTGGTACGGACAAGATGACGAGCGACACGCCGGTCGGGATCTATCGGACCTACGTCTACATCCCTCCGGACGAGCCGTTCACATATGAAAACTGGTGCAGGAATATGACCGCCGGTCGGACCTTCCACAGCGGCGGGCCGATCCTCAAGTTCAGTGTGGACGGCCACCGTGTGGGGGATACGGTCACTCTGCCGGGCAACGGGGGAACCGTAGAGGTTACGGTGGAGGCAGAGTCGATCCTGCCCATTCACTCACTGGAGATCGTCCAGGAGGGGCGTGTCGTGGCTTCTTCGAACGAATCTGCGGGGGCCCGAAGGCTGAGCCTGAACGCCAAGGTCAAAGTGGAGGGTCACTCCTGGCTGGCGGCGCGATGTGGGGGGCCGGGCTACGCGGAGTCGGTTCCCCACCTGGATGGATGGGGGCGGGGCGTGATGGCCCACACGTCGCCCGTCTATATCGCGTGCGGCGGCGAATGGTGGATGTTCAATCGAGAGGGTGCGGAGTATATGCTCACCCTCGTGGATGGGTGCATCTCCTACGTTCGACACACGAGCCGCCAGCATCGATCCGGCGAAGTCACACATCATCATGGAGAGGAAGACCACATGGCGTACCTGGAGCGGCCGTTCGTCGAGGCTCGAGAGGCGATCCACCGGCGGATGCATCAGTACGGGATTCCTCATTGAGTGAGGCACAAAGCCCAATTTGTTGTCTTATCACCCGCAGACGGCAGACGGCAGACGGCAGACGACGGACGGCAGACGGCTAGATAGAATCCGCTCGATCTTCAAGTGGGGCGGTAGAGAATGTGATCGCTTCCTGGAGGGCAGGTCCCAGAAAGTCGTTACATAATCACGCATCAGGAGAATCGTATTGACAGTATAGACCGAAGGCATTAAATAGGCGCGGAGCCATTCCTCATTCCTGCCGGATCAAATCTGGTGGGAATTTCTTATTCGATTTGGAGGACAGACATGGATGACTATGAACCTCTGGACCTGTCTGAATTCTGTAACGCGGGATCAGAGTTGGTGGAAGAGGAAAGAACGCCCGAAACGGGTGACCTGATCTACCACGGCCTTCCCTTTCAGGTCGGGACGGGCGAGCGCTGTTTTGTCGCCTTTGGCAAGGAGACAAACGAAGGTCCATTGACGATTCCCATCAACCGACCGGCACGGCGGGTGATCGTTGCCCACCGGCTCTTGAAGTCCAGGATCAGCGAAGGGGGTCCGATCGGCGAACCCGTGGCCGAATACCTCTTTCACCTGAACGGGGGCGAGACAGAGCGGGTGTCCATTCGGGAGCGCTTCGAGATCACGGTCGTGCCTCCCGGCTCTTCCGGGGGCGAAGGGCGGCCCTTTATCGCGTTTGACGACCAGCAGGACCGTCTCATGCCGCGTTCCGAGGGGCCCTGGGACCAGATGGGCCTAAGACAGAAAGAATCGATACCGGCCTCGGTAAAGAACTATGTCCTCTGGGTCTGGGAGAATCCCAGCCCGGACCTGGGCCTGGAGGCCCTGGAGGTGGTACCCGCCGGTCCGGGCTTCCTAATCGGGGGCATTACCCTGGGCTTCAGAGATGAACCTCCCATTTCCAGGGAGGCGAAAAGGGAAGTCATTATCACCCTGCCCCTGCAGGAGGATGCGGAGAAGCCGTTCGATCTGGAAGTGGATGTAGACCGGGGCATCGCGACCTATCCACAACCGCTGCCGGAACAGTCGGCGGAGGATTTTCTGAAGGACGACAAGAAGGGATGGGGGGAACCACAGAACGAAAAGAGCAGCCCCGCCTACGTGGAGGTGGCGGCGATCCCCTCCGCAACGGTCAAAGTGAAACAGGGCGGAGAAGTCCTCGGCGAGGTGGCGTGGGGCGAATTGGAGAGTGAGGGCCAGCTCGACCCCACAGAGAGACTGAACGTTCGCATCGTAGATCGGGGCCGGAACTGGGTGCACACCCGCGTCGTGGACGACGAGACGGGCAAGCCGGTTCCCTGCCGCGTCCACTTCCGTTCCCCGGAGGGCATCCCGTACGCCCCGCACGGCCACCACGCCCACGTCAATTCGAACCTGGGGAGCTGGCATATCGACGTGGGTGGGGACGTGAGACTCGAGCAGATCAGCTACGCCTACATCGACGGGACCTGCCAGGGATGGCTGCCCAGAGGGAGAGTGATCGTTGATGTCGCCCGGGGCTACGAGTACGAGCCGCTGCGCGCGAGGGTGGAGCTGAAGCCGGGCCAGCGGGAGCTCGAGCTGCGACTGAAGCGCTGGTGTCACATGAACCAGGAGAGATGGTTCAGCGGAGATTCGCACGTCCACTTCCTCTCGACTCAGGGCAGCCACACCGAGGCGCAGGGCGAAGACCTGAACGTGGTCAACCTCTTGCCTTCTCAGTGGGGCAGCCTGTTCACGGGCACGGAGGAATTCACCGGTAGGGCGAGTGTCTCCCCCGACGGCAGCAGTATCGTCTATGTCGGTTCCGAGAACCGGCAGCACTTCCTCGGGCATCTGATTCTGATGGGCCTGAAGGACGTCGTGATGCCCTGGTGCTCCGACGGCCCGAGCGAGGCCGAACTGGGGGGGACGCTGGAAGTGACGATGTCGGACTGGGCGGACCGGTGTCACGCACAGGGCGGCACGGTGGTCATTCCACATCTGCCGGAGCCGAACGGGGAGCCCGCCGCATTGATCGCTACGGGCAGGGCCGACGCGGTTGAGATGCTTTGGCACGGGATGTACAATCATCAGGAGTACTATCGCTATCTGAACACCGGCTACAAACTTCCGCTCGTCGGCGGCACCGATAAGATGACGAGCGACGTGCCGGTGGGGATCTACCGGACCTACGTCTACATCCCACCCGACGAACCGTTCTCGTATGAAAACTGGTGCAGGAATATGGCCGCCGGCAGGACCTTTCACAGCGGCGGTCCGATCCTCAAGTTCAGCGTCGACGGCCACGCGGTCGGGGACACCGTGACCCTGCCGGGCAACGGCGGCACCGTGGAGGTTACGGCGGAGGCCGAGTCGATCCTGCCCATCCACTCACTGGAGGTCGTGCAGGAGGGGCGTGTTGTGGCCGCTTCGAACGAATCTGCGGGGGCCCGAAGGCTGAGCTTGAAGGCCAAGGTCAGGGTGGAAGGCCACTCCTGGCTGGCTGCAAGATGTGGGGGGCCGGGCTACGCGGAGTCGGTTCCTCATCTAGATGGATGGGGCCGCGGGGTGATGGCCCACACGTCGCCGGTTTATATCGCGTGCGGCGGCGAGTGGTGGATGTTCAATAAAGAAGGCGCGGAGTATATGCTCACCCTCGTGGGTGGATGTATCTCTTACATCCAACACACCAGCCGTCAGCACAGGCCCGGAGAGGTGACGCACCACCACGGCGAAGAAGACCACCTGGCCTACCTGGAGCGGCCGTTCGTCGAGGCTCGTGAGGCGATTCACAAGCGGATGCATCAGTACGGGATTCCTCATTAAGTGAGGTACAAGAGCGTCATTTACTGACTCATCACCCGTGGACCACAGACGGCGGACGACGGACGGCGAAATGAATGGGTGATCTTTTCTGGTTTTGGCGGTCCGTGGTCTGCGGTCTTAGATGGCGATTCCTTGGAGAACAGATGCCCTGGCCTACCCGGATGACTCTGGTCATCTTTGTCATTGAAATCCCTCTGTTCCTTTACGTGGGCTGGAGGGGGTCCGGCGCAGTCCTGCGGCTCTTGCCGGAGCTCAAACCGGTGCTCGCCTGGACGCTGCTCGGCGTCGGGATCTGGATCACGGCCTACCCTCTCCTCCTCTTCCTTGGACATACGTTTCGAATCTCGCGACTCCAACTTGAGGGTGGCCTCCTCGACTGGTTCCTGACCTACCCCTATTGGATTTCAGTGATCTTCGTCGCGCAGGTCGCCCCCTATCTGCTTACGCTGGAAGTTGTCCGACTGGGTGCAAGGATCTTTTTCAGACAATCCTGGCTCGCGTGGCTCGGCGTGGAGCCCTGGCTGGTTTCTACAGGTCTCGTCCTGGTGGTCCTGTTTGTCGTCGCCAGAGTCTATCAAGACACGTTCGGAGTACGAGCACAGGTAAAAGAGCATCGGGTTGCAGGACTCCCGGAGGGCCTGGAAGGTCTACGGATCGTCCACATCAGCGACGTCCAGGCAGACGCCAGAACCGATCAAACACGTCTGGAGGCTTACATCGATGTAGTGAATCGACAGGAGGCCGACATCGTCCTGTTTTCGGGGGACCTGGTCACGCGGGGAGACGCGTTTATTCCGGCTGGTGCAGCGGCCCTCGGAAAGATCCAGTCCCGCTACGGCGTGTATGCCTGTCTTGGGGATCACGATATCTGGTCGGACAGCGGGATGATTTCAGAACGGCTTGAAGCTGAGGGCGTCAAACTCCTCGAAAATGTTCACGAGCAGATTCGAATGCCGGGAGGAACCGTCGGACTTTCTGTTCTCACGAACGCCTACAGCGATCGGCCAGACCTCGGGGCCTTCAAGACTGGAAAGCCCGGAAATGCGTTCTCCATCTTGCTGACCCATCAACCCACTCAGGAGGTCGTGGACTTCGCCGAGGAGGCGGGCTACCGTGTGATGGTCGCCGGGCATACCCACGGGGGACAGGTCGTGATGCGCTGGTTCGGGTGGAACTTTACGCCAGTGCTGGCCGAGACGCCCTACCTGTCGGGGTTCTATGAAGTGAGCAGGATGCTTCTGAGTGTGAACAACGGGTTGGGCCATACACTGGCCCCTGTGCGCTATCTCGCGCCTTCAGAAGTAAGCGTCATCGTGATAAAGGGGGTCTGAAGAGAGGAAATTTCCTCTTCGGGGGAGCAAATGGACTAACGGGAGATCGGCTTCGACGGCGTCGATCTCCCTTATTTTTTTGATAATTAGAGACTTACGAGGATCCTATTGGTTCGGCACGAGGTTTGCGAGAGAGGGGAGTGGATTTTCATCCCACTTCACCGGGTTGTTTGAGGAAGGACTGTCATGTCTTTATCCCAGAGCGTAACGCTGGCCAGATCCTCCACGGGCTATGCCCCGAACAAGGCCGGCATCTTCGACTCCATCGACATCAGCGCCGCCGGACTTTCGGCGCAGCGCCGGAAACTGAACGCGATTGCGAGCAATATCGCGAACGTTGACACGACGCGGACCGAAGAGGGCGGCCCATACAAGCGTAAACGGGTTGTGATGATCGAGTCGCCGACAGTCGGGCGGTTTTCGAACCTCCTGATGCGGCAGCAGGACAATCTCCGGGGAAGTCATCCAGGTCATCTTCCGGGAATTCCCAGGCCTACGATAGATCAGCTGCTCGGCGCGGGCGTCGAGTCGGTAGAGATTCGCGAAGAGCCGATCGAACCGAAGCTTGTTTACGATCCGGCCCACCCGGATGCCCGCGAGGATGGCTACGTGGTCTACCCGGACATCAATGTGATCACGGAGATGGTGGACATGATCGCCGCCTCAAGGGCTTATGAAGCCAGCGTCACGGCCATGAACGCCTCCAAAGATATGGTCCACCGGGCCCTCGAAATCTAATCGAACGATAAATATGTCTCTGTCTAAGAAATTACTGACCTGGCACTACGAAGATCGAAACGATGAGGAATCTCAGCTCATGCGAACCCTCGGAAGGGTCGGCCCACGACCCTTTCCGATCCTGACGATGACATCCAAGGGCCAGATCCTCTTCAAGGTCAGAGCGCTCTACTTCTCCAAGCTATAGCCCCCCGCGATTGCGGTCCCCAAGGAGACGGCGCCGGCGAATGCGAATTCGCTGGCGCCGTTTTTTTTTTGGAAGAAGTAAACCGGGTCGTTGTCGAATGATGACCGAAAGTCCAGGCAGGCACGGAGGCCTGCTCCGGCGACAAGCAGTTCAGGATTCCACTGGACGAATAGATGTCGTAGAATTCCCCTCACTCATTCGAGACATACATCTCATTCAGATATCGAACAATGACCTCGATCTCCGGCTCCTCCAGGTAGAGCCCGTTCTCGATCATGCGGGCGATGAGGCCCTGAGTTTCCGTCACTGTGGTTGGGGGCGCGTTGTCGACCTCCGAAAGTTCGTGGCACTGAGAGCAGGTCTCTTCAAACAGGACTCTGGCGATCTGCGGGTCATAGGCCATCTCGTCACGGGCCTGGTCGTGCGGGACGAACGCGGTCTGCATGGCCGTCTGGACCACGCGCGCCTCCAGGTTCCGTTTCCGACGGATCTTGGCCGAATTCTGCAGGTCGGGTGTAATTGCGATGAGGTATGCCGACACCGTCCACTCATCCGCTTCTGTGATCGGTTCCCCGATGGTGGGCATTCGCGCCATCCGTTCGACCGTTCGCACCCAGTTTTTGGGCGTTCGAGGTCTGAGCAGGATCGTTCGCAAATCGTGACACTTGACGCATTTGGACAACAGCACTTGACGCCCTTCTCGAAGCTTTCGTCGGGAAGCCAGTTGATCCAGCTGAACATCTCCTTGCATGTCGGCTGTCTTCAACTGGGTCCGCACCCGCTGAAGGCTCTCATCGCTCATAAGCTGTGCCCCCGCGCGCAGGTAATGTTCGCGCAGCGTGAACGGCACAGAGAGGCCGATGAGCAGAACCGTGAAGAGCAGAATCGCGCTACCCAGAAAGGGGAGGGCACTGCTGAAGTGCCTGAAGAAACGCACAATGGAGATCTTTATCAGCAGCAGCACGCCGATGGAGATCCCGAGCATCAGGTGGGCGACGGTGCGAGGCGGCAGCTCGATCTGGTAGTTCCACATCCGCGGCACCATTTGCCACATCATGACGATGTAAATCACCACGTAGGCAATGCCGATTACCCTGTGAAGCGTAACCAGGGACTCGGGTGCGGTGCTGGTGTGAGTCTCTTCGTCGTAGGGATAGCCCCACAGCTTGAACATGAGCGAAACAGACGCCCCTGCCAGTCCCAGAAAGACGATCCCCAGCAGGGTGGTTATCGATGTATCCATGCCGATCTCCTTTGAAAGTGAAGCGGACTTGAGTGAAGCGTGAGGGAGGGAAGGCTAGTTTTCGGGGACAATAACGGGGAGCGGTTCTCGGGAAGAAAGCCACGTGGGAGGAATGGAAAAGCGTCCGGCCGAAAGCGCGACGATTCCACCGACGATCGCGGAGGTCGTGTCCCGATCACCCAGGCCGGAAATCGTGGTCCAGATGGCCTCCGGGTAGCTGGCGAGATGCCTGACGGCGCACCAGAGCGTAAAGGGGACCGTGTCTGGCGCTGTGATTCGATTGCCCGAGC
The DNA here is from genome assembly GCA_965248435.1 of Candidatus Latescibacterota bacterium. Lineage (GTDB taxonomy): Bacteria > Latescibacterota > UBA2968 > UBA2968 > CBDFJH01. The sequence goes on along the minus strand of OZ252100.1, from coordinate 436,513 downwards.
CCAGTTTCTGGGCGGCCAACTCGGGAGGGGAAGCGGGCGAGAGATCTCGAGCGGATTCGATCGCGTCTCTCGTCGCCGAGGGAGGCGTGACGGACAGGATCTCAGAAAAGAAGTGATCAGGCGTTATGGCGTCGCCGCCTGCCTGCGCCCTGGCGGCCGTGGCCGCAGCTGCAGCGATTGCGACCGCGCCCGCCCTTCCCTCCGCGTGCGCGTGTGTGATTTCCGCGGACGCCTCTGCCTGTTCTGCAGCGCAATCGAGGTCATCGTAAAAGTAGGCGCCGACCGGGGCCACTCGCATCGCTCCGCCGTTGCCCATCGAGCCAGAGCCGCCGAAGGCCTGCGGCGCGAGTTCCCGCCAGGACCCACCGCGGTCGATGTTCGCCAGAATCTTGCGGGCGAAGGGGCCATACCCTCTGTCTGGCTCCTGTCGGTAACGCCGCGCAAAGGCCAATGCAAGTTCATCCTGATGGATTCGACCGTGTCGTGAAAGGGTCTCCACGATGGAGATGGCCATGGCCGTGTCGTCTGTGAAGTACCAGGGTGCGGGTGGGATCTGTCGATTCTCGATCATTCCAGAGACGATCGCCGGCGGACCGAAGAAGCGTTGTCCGAGGGCGTCGCCGACGGAGAGCCCGTCGAGGGACAGGAGGGCCAGGGTCGTGCGATGCTCGTGATCGGCCGGATATCGCTCCTTCTCACCCGACTCACTTGGCATTCAGATAGCCTTCGGCCTTGAGGAGCTCCGCCATCAGGATGCCACCACCGGCCGCTCCACGAATCGTGTTGTGGCTGAGGGCGACGAACTTGTAGTCCAGGACTGCATCCTCCCTGAGGCGGCCCAGCGTCACCCCCATGCCCCGGCTGGCATCCCGGTCGATTCGGGTCTGCGGACGATCATCCTCGTCGGAGTAGGCGAGGAACGGATCGGCCGAAGAAGGGAGGTTGACAGCGCGCGGGCTTCCCACGAACGCTTCCCATCGTTCTCGAATCTGCTCGATCGCAGGCTTCCGGTTGAAAGCGACCGATACCGCGGCCATATGTCCGTCCGATACCGGCACCCTGACACATTGGGCGGAGATCACAGGACCGTCCGCGCTTACGATGCGTCCCTGGTCTACTTTGCCCCAAATCTTGTGTGGTTCCCGTTCGCTCTTTTCTTCTTCTCCACCGATAAACGGAATGACATTGTCCGCCATCTCGGGCCAGCTGTCGAGGGTCTTTCCGGCCCCGGACAGGGCTTGATAGGTGCAGACCACGGCCCTTTCCGGCTCGAAGTCGGCAAGTGCGTGGAGCGCAGGCACGTAGGGCTGTATCGAACAGTTGGGCTTGACACAGATAAACCCCGATGTCGTCCCGAGTCGCTTTCGCTGTGCCGGAATGACCTCGGTATGTTCGGCGTTGATTTCGGGGATCAGCATCGGGACGTCAGGTGTCCAGCGGTGCGCAGAATTGTTCGAAACGACGGGCGTTTCGTGTCTGGCAAACGCTTCTTCAAGGTCGAGGATCGCTTCCCTGGGCATGTCTACAGCGGAAAAGACGAAGTCTACCTCCTCACAGAGGGTATCAACATCCGTCGCGTTTTTCACGATGACGTGTGAAAGGGCAGGAGGAATATCTTCCTGCATCGTCCAGCGCCCTTCAACGGCCTCAAGATAGGGCTTTCCGGCCGAGCGCGGGCTTGCACCCAACGACACCACATCGAACCAGGGATGGTCGGCGAGCAGCGTAACAAATCTCTGCCCAACCATTCCCGTGGCGCCCAAAATGCCCACTCTGAGCTTCTCCATCGGCTTCTCCTTCAGGGATATAAAAAGGCCAGCGTGCCAGGAGTGCGGCATCGCCGGCCGAATCTTGTCAGCGCGGTCGTACCGGCAAGAGAGCGCTCCACGGGGCCGTGCCCTGTGACAGTCCAGCGGATCTTAACCACTGGCCCAGCCCGCTGCCCAGGCGAAAAGGACAACAGACTTCGGCAGCCTTTCCCTTTCGTCCGACGGTTCGGTTTCGCCTTCCTGCGCCGGCTACTGATGAAAGACCGCGCCTCTACCCTTGCAACGATGAAAAGATAGACAACTCGACCTGTTCGTGTCAAGGAAAAGCAGGCCGATTGGGCCGGTAAGGTTTATATTGAGCCGTGATCAAATGACCGCCGTCCGTAAGAAGAACAACCTTTAGGTTTTGGTCGTCCATTGTCTGCGGTCCCAGATAGCAGGATTTTCGTTTGAGCAAATTTGGCATACCTGTCTTACTTATGGCGACCCTCGCGATCGGGGTGCCCGGCCTGTGGGCTGACTCCAGTTTGGGGTCAGCAGGACGCTTGGCTCCGCGGATAGATCAAAAGGTGGGGGAGATACGTCACGTATCTGGAGACCTGGTCTACGTGCAGGGACTCTCCGGGTCGGCTCCGGTCTGGAGCCAGTTGAGAGTGCTTCCCGGTAACGGTCGAAACGAGGTGGGAACGCTGGAGGTGATCAAGGATCTGGGTGAGATGCTTGTAGCACGAGTTCTCTCAGACAGTGGCGAGCAGTTCAAGGTTCACAGCCGCGTGATGCCGATTGAAGGTTCACCCCCTCCCGGACACCGCGCGCGCCGCATCGTCTATGCAGAAAACGTGCCAAAGGGTCCTCGCCTGGATGGCCGATTGGACGACCCGGTCTGGCTCGAGGCCAGGGCCATTGAAGGCTTCGTCCAGCGGGACCCGGACTACTGGATGCCGAGTACAGAGCGAACGGTCGTTCGGATCCTCTATGACGAGGAGAAGATCTATTTCGGCTTCGAGTGTTTCCTCTCCGATTCGGGCCGGGTCGTCGCGAACAATATGCGCAGGGATTCGAGCCTGCGGCACGACGACAATGTGCAGATCCTACTCGACACTTACAACGACAGACAAACCGGTTTCTTCTTCTTCGTAAATCCGCTTGGGGCTCAACGGGATATCATACTCTCGGAGGGAGGGCGGACCTCTAACGGTGACTGGGACTGTATCTGGGAGGTCCGTACCAGGCAACACGCAACGGGGTGGACGGCAGAGATTGCTATCCCCTTGAATCAACTCCGATTCAGGCTTGGAGAACCGATCGTGTGGGGAATCAATCTTGGACGCAACATCTCCTACAAGAACGAAGAGGTGCGTCTCGTCGTTGGCGGCGGCCGGGCATCCTCGAGCAGGGCGCGCTACTGGACCTCGGACATTGGAGAACTGCGCGGTCTCGAAGGACTCCGCTCCAGGAGGCTGCTCAACGTGACGCCCTATATGCTTCCAGGTACCTCAATCGATCGAGAGGGTGATAATCCCGAGGAGAACCCGAGCTTTGAGTCCGGAGTGGATCTGCGATACGGACTCACACCCAACTTAACGGCAGACCTCTCCTACAATACTGATTTTGCCCAGGTGGAAGGGGACCAGGAGCAGGTCAACCTGTCCCAGTTTTCGCTCTTTTTCCCCGAAAAGCGGGGATTCTTCTTAGAGGGGGCCAACCTGTTCGATTTCGGCGAGGCCGCGGAGGATCGGAGCGGGGGAACCCTGCCGCCGACGCTCCTGTTTTACAGCCGGCGAATCGGATTGGAGGAAGACAGGCCGGTGCCCGTGCGGCTCGCGACAAAAATCGTAGGGAAGGCGAATCGAACGAGTGTGGGCGCGCTCAACGTGCTCACGGACAGTCGGTCCTTTACGGAAGATGGCGACAGCCTGTTCATCCCACGCAGCAACTTTTCTGCAATCAGGGTGAAGCGAGACCTGCTCGCCCGGTCTAACGTCGGGTTCATCTTCGTCAACAAGCAGTCGAAGCTGTCCGATTCAGGATGGGGTCACTACAATCGTGCAGGCGGCGTCGATTTCAGCTATTCTCCCGCGGCGTCGCTAAGCCTGCAGGGGTTCGTTGCGCGCACCTGGGATTCTGAAACCGGAACTCGGGGCAACGCGCAGTTCGGGAGGTTGATCTATTGTGGAAACCGCTTGTCGGGAAAGCTCGGATTCCTGAATGTAGATCCGGAATTCGAACCGGCTGTGGGATTCGTGAACCGAAGGGAAGGCCTCGAGGGTTTTCGCAGATATTTTGGCCGGATGAAGGCGAGACCAAGGCCCGGCCTGGGCGGGATCCGCTACTTTTCGATCGGACCTGAATTCAATATGATCACTGACCGGGAGAACCGGGTGAAGTCTCTGGAGAGTGAACTCTCGTGGTGGACGATTTTCAACTCCGGGCACAATTACCAGATCGCGGTTACGACTCAGCACGAAGAGGTCGATGAACCGTTTGCGCCCTCCGATCGGCGGGAAGAGGTCGAGATCCCGGCGGGGTCGTATACTTTCACCACGTTTACAACTGGGCCGTGGACGGATCGCTCAAGAAAGGCCTACGTCCGTATCAGGCTTCAAGCAGGGGGGTATTTCACGGGGCACAGGTTTGCCACATTGCTGGAAGGCGAGGCTCGGCCGACGGGCCGTTTTTCAGTGGGGATTCGCCACGTGAGCAATTGGATTCGGCTGCCCCAGGGGAAGCTGAGTTTGAACACCCTTGGCGCCAGGGTGATCTACTCCTTGACGACCGATTTCTTTTTCAAGCTGTTTGCCCAGTGGAATAACGACAAGGAGCTGGTAAGTACCAACTTTCTCGTAAACTATCGATTTCGACCCGGAAGCAACCTCTTTTTTGTGTTCGATCAGGCGTTCGGCACTGAAAGCGGGATCGCTCAGCGAAACCGGGCCGTCTTGATGAAGATCGCCTACCAGGTCGGGATTTGAATCCGGATAATCGTAGAGACGCCCCGGTGGGGCGTCTCTACGGCGATAAAATGGGGGAGAGGGGGAGAAACAACAATCACCCCGGAGGTCATCTAGAAAAGGACGCGTTCTATAGTTTCCAATAATTGGGCGCGAGTAAACGGTTTTCGCAAGGTTTCATCGGCGCCGAACTCCTCGGCTTCGGAGAGAAAATTCAGATATCCCGTTTCCCCACACCCCGAGATCGCGATAATCTTGACGTCCGGGAAGTCGCGCCGCAGTGTATAGATAAGTTCCAGCCCGTCCGTCTCCGGCATCAGGATATCGGTAACGACTACGTCCGGAGGTTGCTCGCTGATTAGATCCAGCCCGGCCTTTCCATCTGGAGAAACCACTACATCGTGTCCTGTGCCGTCGAGCATTTTTCCGAGCAGGGACCGCATCTGGTCATCATCATCTACGATGAGGATTCGAGTCACCAGAGCGGCTTGTACGATACTGTCAGCGAGCGTCGGACGAATCATGGATTCAGACTCCCTGGATAGTGCATCAGTGGGTTAGTGCCTGCCGTACTGCCCTTCCCAGTTCCCGGGCAGCCATGGGTTTCAGGAGAAACTCTCGAAAGCCTGCTTCTCGCGCCTGTTCCGGGCTTACCATGTGACTGAAGCCGGTGATCAGGATCAGCGGGATGTCGGGCCGGATCGTCTTCAGTTTCCGGGCCAGATCCGTGCCGACCAGGTGGGGCATGTAGTAGTCCGTTACGACGACGTCGAACCTATCTGGTTGGCTGCGAAAGGTCTCAAAGGCCTCCCGGCTGTCCAATTTCGCGGTCACCTCATATCCGAACCGCTCGAGCATCCTCTGCCCCATTGTGGCAATGGGCTCGTCGTCGTCTACGAACAGGACGCGGGCCCTAGATCGGATAGGGGTGTCCTCAGCCGCAATGTCCGGGTCCTTGGACTCCACGGACTCCCTCTGTCCCTCTGTTCTGGGGAGGTAGACCTCAAACGTTGCGCCTTCCCCGGGGCGACTGGACACTTCGATCACGCCATCGTGATTTTCGATGATGCTCCTGACCACGGGGAGGCCCATCCCAGTTCCCTCTCCAGCGATCTTCGTCGTGAAGAAGGGCTCGAAGATTCTTGACCGCACCTCGGGAGTGATCCCCTCTCCTGTATCTGAGACGGTGAGTTTCACGTAGTTTCCTGCCACTACACCGTGACGCCCGACGAATTCTGAATCGAGCACGACACTGGAAAGCCCCACCGTTACAGTCCCTTCCTGCATCGCGTCTCGGGCGTTCAAGCAGAGGTTGATGATCACCTGGTAGATTTGGGATAGGTGGCCCGATATGAAGCCGGCATCGGGATCGATCTCCCTCTGAATTTTCACAGTCCTTGGAAAAGAGGCACGCAGCATCTGGAGGGATTCCTCAATCAGCTGGGCCATGGCGATCGGGCCGCGCTCGGGTGAGCTCCCGCGGCTGATTACCAGGAGCTGTTTCGCCAGATCGCGTGCGCGGTAGCCTGCTTTGAGCGCTTCCTCGATGTTCTCTCGGGCGCTGCCCTGCTTCGGGACCTCGTCGCGTCCCATTTCCGCGTAGCCCAGGATGATCGCCAGGGTGTTGTTGAAGTCGTGGGCGATGCCGGCAGTCAACTTTCCAAGTGTCTCCAACTCCTGAGAGTGCCTGACTTGCGCTTCCAGGCGTCGGCGTTCCTCCCGACGTGCCTTTCTGCGGCCAAGGGTAAACGACCCGTAAACCAGGATGACAAGTAGCCCGGCGGCAGGAATCAGCCAAATGAGGTATATTGGAGCCATAGCGGTCGAAAACATGGTTCTGGCGAATAGTTGAGATGATTCAATCTCCAATCATGTGCTTGCATTTTCCGTACCGAAACGGAGAAAGAGCGGAAAATACCTCATAATACATTATTTTAAATTAGTTTATAACCTTTGATCCGGGATGTTCTCCACGGCAGCTTCGCGTTAAATGGTGGAAATCCTCCATGGCGGGTGAGGGATTTCCGCCAGTCTGTTTATCCACGAATTCCCAACGTTCCGCTTTTTTGGGTAATGTCATTTATTTATATTGATGTTATGATGTTCGGAGACACGATGACTCTGGGCGAACCCTGAGTCGTGCGCGCGTCGTGTAGGGCCGTGCTTCCAGTATTGTGCTTTTTGGCGATCTCAGCATTTCGGGCAGATGCTGAGATACTCAGCGAGGCGCCTGCCGTCACCGGAGGAGACCCTCTTGGGACCTGGGAAGCGGATAGGGTTGCCTTGCAGGCTTATGCATCGCCAGATCTGCTCTCAGCCATTTCTGGACTCTCCTTTTCGGGGAGGGTGTCGGGTCGCGTCACCCTCAGCCCGGACGGAAGCTACGAGGCAGGCTACATCCTGAGCGTAAGCCTGTCTTTTTCCTTGTTTGGGATTCCGATCCAGACCGACTACGAGGATACAGCAAGGTCGGCAGGGACATACCGGCTGGAGGAACCTCTTTTGATCCTTGAGAATATTCCGACGCCCGGGGTTCGGGACACCTTCTCTTATTCGGCCGGAGAGGATACACTCAGGCTGATCCAGACCGTCCCCCTGGGGGAGTTCGAGGATCTGGTCTCCGACCTGGTTGCAGAAACGGCCCCCCCCCAGGGAATTCTCAGAATGACGCGACAAGGAGGTGAGGAAAAGGACACGATAACTGCCGATTTCGACGATAGTGGGAAGGTCGACTTCATCGACTTCCTTGGATTCGTCCTTCGATTCGGAACCCGGTTGGGAGAGATCCACTATGACGAGAGGTTCGATCTCAACCACAACGAAGCGGTGGACTTTCTGGACTTTCTGGATTTCGCTCGACAGTTTGGAAGAGTTGCCTGATTTGGGCGGCTAAGCCTGGTTTTGGAGGTCATATGAAAGTACTCATAGTAGACGATGATGCGGATGTCCGGGACTTCATGGTGAGCTGTATGAAGACCCTGGAATGCGAGAAGCTGGATACCGCCGAGAGTGGCGAGGAAGCCCTGGCGAAGGCTGTGCAGGGGGCCTATGACCTCGTGACTCTGGATATCAAGATGGCTGGTGTGAGCGGACTGGATATCCTTTCCGTGATCCGCGGTATGATGCCCTGGTCCGTCATTGCAATCATCTCAGGCTACACGCACGATGTCCCGGAGACAGTGAGGGAGTATGCCGATCTGGTCCTCTCCAAGCCGGTGCGCGTCAACCTGTTACAGGATCTGTTCGGGTTAACGAGGGAGCTTGTCGACAAGCGGGGAACGATTCGGGAATTAGGAGCGGACGCGTAGGTCCAGCGCGGGATTAGCGAAATGACGGAGCTTGGGCGGGAGCCGAAACGAAAGGTTCACAAGGTCGAAGAAGTGACCGTTACGAAAGAGGTCGACTTTCACGACCACGACGGTGTTGTGTCTGGGGACGTTACGCAGGGGGGCGTCATACGGGGTGACGGAAACCTCCTGATCTGCGGGGAAGTCACGGGCGCACCCAACCATCCTTGCCTGATCGAGGTGGCAGGACAGGCCATTTTGGAAAGATCCGTCTGCCACGCGAAGATCAAGGCGCGCGAAGTCGTCGCGTCGGGAGATGTGGATAAGAGCAGTCTCAGGTTAGATCTGGGTGCGACCGTAAAAGGGAGCCTTCTCGAATCAGAGGTCTGCCTCGGCACCCATTCTGCCGATCTGGCGAGGCTGCGAAGATTCCGAGCTGACCAGCAAAATGTGAAGGAGGAAATAGAGGCACTCTCCCAGACCAATAGCCTCGCCGCTCGAAAGTTCATCAAGACCTATCGCCAGGTCGACATGTCCTTCGGAGGCATCCTGAAGCCAGGGAAGCGGGAACTGGTGGTCGATCTCACGACGTTTTACAAGGCGGTGAAGGGGAAACCGTTCGAAGAGGTAGACAAAGCGCTTGAAGAGTTCATTCTGCGGGTTTTGGTCGGCGGTCTGACCCGTAACAACAAACATTACATCAGCCGAAATCCCAGCCGACACAAGGTCTTTCTCAGGTTGATCGAGGAGATCAGAAAGCACCTGCTGTCTGTTCGGAATCTGGATAAGCTCAAAGAAGATCTGGAGGAGGTTTCCAAAAGAAGGGATGAGCTGGTGATGGTCCTCAATCGTCCTGCGCGCGCGACGTTGCGAGTCGAGGGCGAGGTCGGAGAGGATGTTCGGGTACAATTGCTTCAGCTGCAGGGATTTAAGATATCGTCTTCAGGTAATGTGGAAACGGATGAGTCCTGGACGGCCGCGAGGACCTTTCAGGCCGAGGCATCGATCGCGATGGAGATAACCGATCTGAACGGGGAAAAGCGGGTCGATCAGATCGGGCAGATGAGCGACGGGACCTTCGGCATGGATGAATCCGGAATCGTTTGGCGTCCTGCACGATAGGATTTCCGCCGTCCTGATCCTTGCGTCCCTTCGTCGGGTTTGTTATGTTTTCTGTATAACTATCTTGATCAGTGGAAGTTGCCCGGCCTGCTCAGTTCTCCCCCGCCGTTATGACCTCACGTGACGGACCTCTCCACGCCGTTGAGTGAGCGAATCTCAATAACAGGCGATCGAGCGGGCCGGGGTTTTTTCTTTTCTGCGTCCCCACGCGAATTTTCCTGCATCCATCTACCCACGAAAGCGTATAAGGTAGCAATGAGTTGCCCGGAAAGCCATACCCGGGCAGCTCGGAGGTCAGCCATATGTTTCTACTGGGAGTTCCCCAGATTTTACAACTTCATCATCCGTGGGAGGGCGTGTATGGCCTACAGCTACCTGTTTCTCAGTCTGGTCCTGGTTCTCACCTCAGCTTCGTCCGTCAGTGCCAGAAGCAAGCGGGTCAATCAGATCCCGAATGGCAGCGTGAATCGATGTGCGAACTGCCACGTTAGTGCGAGTGGAGGCGGTGCGAGAAATTCGTTCGGTAACGCAATCAACGGTGGATTTCTGACAGCCTCAGGAAACGCCGGCAATGTGGTCTGGAATTCCTCGATCGCGTCTATGGATTCTGACGGCGACGGCTTCACGAATGGTGAGGAGCTCGGTGATCCGAACGGCACGGGTTCTCCCATCTCGGGAGCCCAGGTCACGAACCCTGGAGATGCGAACAGCAAGCCTGAGGTAGTCCAGAATCGTGCGCCCGTTCTTGCGTCCATTCCGAACGCGACCGTGAAGGAGGGCGAAACGCTGACTTTCCTCGTGGAAGCCACCGACGAGGACAACGATCAGATTGTATACGCAGCGAGTGGACTGCCTTCTGGCGGCAGCCTCTCAGACAACAGCTTTTCCTGGGTGCCTGATTTCGAACAGGGTGGAAACACGTTCGACATTACTTTTACCGCTAGCGACGGAGAGGAGGAGGTCTCCCAGGCGGTTCAGATCGTCGTCGAAAACGTCGATCGCGAGGTAGAGATTACGAGTGCCGACCCGGGCAGGACGACCGTCCTGGGTATGCCCGAAGAGACAATTACGTTTTCTATAGTTGCCGAAGATCCCGATGGCGAGGCCGTGACCTATGTCTGGATCGCAAACGGCATTGAGCAGGCTGAGACCGGCTCCTCTTTCATCTTGGCCGTGACGACCGGTGAGGCTGATGACGAAGTTTTGGTGACGGCGTCGAGTGGGGAGAATTCTGTGGCACAGATGCAGTGGTCGGTCGCCAAGATGTTGTTGGGGGATTTTACCGGGGACAACACGGTAAACTTCTTTGACTTCATCGAATTCACGGTGGTCTTTAACAAGGTTCTTGGAGACGCTGAATACGACCCGAAGTTTGATCTGAGCCCGGATGACAGGATCGATTTCTTCGATTTCCTGGTCTTCATCAGGTTTTTCGATTTGAGCGTATAGCAAGACGCTTTTTGAAGGGGAGGGGATTTGCGTCTTCTCGCAGCGACAGTCGCCCTGTCGCTCCTGGCCGGCAGTGCGTCTGCCACTGGAGTGACGGGGCGTTTTACGACCGCCCTTTACACGTTCGAGCGATCGTATCCAGATACGGTCAGCCGGGCCGACCTCCGGGCCTACCAGTCCGCACGCCTCAGGGTGATGCGACTGGCTCGTCCGGAGTTTTCTTTTCAGACCTACGTGCGAACCTCGTTGGATCTATTCAACAGGGCTGGGAACCAGCCCGAGCATCGTTTTTATCACGGTTATTTCAGATGGAAGGATACACAGGACCGGTTCGTGGTGACCTGGGGGCGACAGCTGGTCTTCGCGGGCGTGGGCGTAGGCCGGATCGACGGCGTAAGGGCAGATCTGGACATCGGCGGACTCGCCCGCCTGGACGCCTATGCGGGCTCGCTTCCCTCCCTTGACCGTGAAGGCGTAAGTTCGTGGGGAGATGGACACATGTTCGGGATTCATCTCGTTTCCTCACGGATCCAGGATACCCGACTGGGGATCAGTTTCTACCGTCGAAGCCGCCGTACCGAGACCTACCTGTCAGACGCTCGCATTGCGGCCGGACTGAGTGATCTGGAGGTGCGCCCCGGAGAGGTGGAGCAGGAGATGGTCGGGTTCGACGTCGGTAGAGACCTGGGCCAACGCACGAACCTCACGCTTCGATGGGATCTGAGCATCCCTGGCGAGCTGCGCACGCGCCGGATGGAGGGGGTATTGCGTTATCATCAGGGCGGGTTCACGATCTCGGGGGAATACCTTTACCGGACGCCGTATGTGGATCAGAACAGCATCTTTGCCCTGTTCAATCAGAGCAGCAATCAGGAACTCTCCTTCCGGAGCAGCTACCGGTTCAATCGACATTTTAGCCTCTTCGGCGAATTTTCCTCGGTGGATTATGAAGCAGACCAGGGATACAGGGCCAACTTGGGAGCAAACCTGTTGAATGGCTACGTGGGCTACATTCGGAGGCGCGGATATGGCGGTATCGGGGACGGTGCGACGGCGAATCTCCGATTTCGCCTGAATCCTGAAATCTGGGTCGACGGGGGCTTTCATTTCTCGAAGTTCAGAACCTATGATGGCGAGGGAGCGCGCAGCACAGTGCTGACGTCCACGCTCGGTCTCAGCTACCGACCCAGCCGTCACCTTACGATCAGCGTACAGGGGCAGGATCTGGTGCAGGACCTGAAGCTCGCGTCACGAGCCAACCCCTTTCCTGGCAGTTCCCACGATCTTCGTTTCTTTTTCAGGGCGACCACCTGGTTCTTCCGCGGCCCAGGCCCAACGAGGAGCGCGTCCCAGTGAAGCTGACGCACCTGGCGATCGCTCTGGCATTTTCGTGCCTTCCGTGGGATGCATCCGCGGAGGAGTCCGATATCCCCATCACGATCCCGGAGCAGAATCGAAGCGCCATCATCCTGTTCTCTCATCGCTACCACTTGATGGACATGGGGCTTTTCTGCAGGGATTGCCACGTGAAGGCTCAATCCAGCAGTCTCGCCGGGGAAAATCTGCTTCCGTTGGAAGAGACCTGCGCGGACTGCCACAAAGAAGAGGTAAAAGATCCGGCACAGTGTGAGAAGTGCCATCAGGATCCTGCCCAACCTGTGGCGTTCGAGAACCCCGAACGCGTGATCGACTTCCCCCACAACTTCCATATCGAGAAACTTGAACTGGACTGCCAGGACTGCCATCGCGGGATGCCGGAGACCGACTACGCGAGCAGGAAGAATTGGCCTACCATGCCCGAGTGCCTCACGTGTCACCAGGACGCTGATGCGCCATACGATTGCGAGACCTGCCATCCCAAAGTCGAGGTGATTCGACCGCAGAGCCACAGGGCGGACTGGATACACGAGCATAAACAGCATTCCCGTGCGGGCGAAATGCCTTGTGCACAGTGTCACCAGGACACCTGGTGCGAAGACTGCCACGCCGGTGCCCTTTTGGTGGACCTGGAGGCACCGCCGGAGCGGTCTGTGTCTGGCGCACCTCAAAACCGTTGCAGGGTCGGACAGATCCTGCAAAGGCAGCACGAGCTGAACTACAGGTTTACGCACCCGTTGGATGCGGCGGGCAAAGAACGGCAGTGCGCGACCTGCCACGCCACGGACTTCTGCGTTGAATGTCACAGGATCGAAGGGGACGAACGCCGGTTCAAGCCGGTCTGGCACGGCCCACTACCGGACGATCCAAGGCCATGGGTCCTGGCCGGCGTCGGTTCAGGTGGGGGACGGCACGGTTCGTGGGCGCGTCGGGATATCGAGACCTGCGTGAGCTGTCACGACGTGGACGGGGAGGACCCGAGCTGCATCCAGTGCCACGTCGATTTTGACGGTGTCCGAGGGACGGATCCCAAAACCCACGGGACCCGGTTTGCAGATCAAGCTGGCAACGGGGAATTTCATTCAGACCCGCACTCCCTTTGCTACGCGTGTCACCTGGAAACCCGAATTTCGGGAGTCGGCTTCTGCGGATATTGCCACCAGTAGGTTCGGAATGAATCGATCGCTTTTCACAATAGCGTACATTCTAGTGGCCGGGTGCAGTGCCGTGCGGGACCCCATTCCGTTTCCGACGGCGCGATCCGTGGAGGCACCCGAAGGGGCCACGGCTTTCTACGACCGCGACGTCCAGGCCGTGTTCAATCGGACCTGCACAGGAGGCTGTCACGAACCGGGCGGTACAGGCAATCAACAAGCAGGACTACTCCTGACGTCTGAGGTTTCCTTCGTGGAACTTCTGGACCCGACTCTCAGCAAAAACGGGCCGCAGGTTATTCCGGGGGATCCTGACAACAGTCTGCTCGTCTGGAAGCTGGAGGGCCAGGACCCGGCAGGTCGTCCCATTTTCGGGGACCAGATGCCGCTCGGCCGCACACCCTTGACCGCGGCCGAGATCGATGCCATTAAGCGCTGGATAGATGAGGGAGCACTCCTGTCCACGGCGCCTCCAGCCCCGCCGTCGGTCCTGGCCGTCGTTTCGGCAGACAGCATCAGTCTGGAGGTCACCTTCAGTGAGCCGGTCGATCCTGCGACTGCAGGCCTTCCGGAAAACTATGCTATATCGAGTGAGGGAACATCCCTCGCCGTGATAGATGCTCGTACGGCAGGCGAGGATCGCGTCCTGTTGACGACTGCGCCTCAATCTCCGGGGGTCGCTTACACCCTGGTCGTGAGGGCAGTAAAAGACCTCTCGGGTCAGGAAATCGCCGAGGGGAAAGGAGATCGCTTTTCCTTCAGGTTTTCGCCGGTGGTCTCTTTCGCGACACAGATCCAGCCCGTTTTCGACACCACCTGTGCATTTGTCGGCTGCCACGCTGCCAGCGAGCAGTTCCCTCCCGGGGAGGGGCTTGTCCTGGAGGCCGGGCTCTCACTGGAAAATCTCCTGGAGGTGCCGAGCCGGCAATCCGCATCTCTGAGCCGGGTTAAACCCGGCGCCCCTGACGAGAGCTACATCATCCTGAAGCTAGAGGAGAACGAAGGGATCCTTGGCGACCGAATGCCTCAGGGGGGACCCTTCCTTACGCCCGCCCAAATCGGCCGATTTCGACTCTGGATCGAACAGTTGGCCAATATCGACGAGTGAATCTTCGAGTATCGCTTCCTTCTTCTGCGGTCAGAAGCGTAAGGCCTTGACTGGCGGAAGGGTATTGTTGTATGCTATTAAGCCCGGCAGGCGGCCTGTTTCCGGGTGTGGTTCACAACCCCCAGACGGAGTTGAACAGGTTTGTTTGCGATCAAAATTCTGACTCCTATGTTTCTGGTTGCCCGCCTTGCCCTTCGCAGCCTGGACATCGACTGGGCCCTCAGTCTGAGGCTCTGGCAGAGTCGTCCCGCGATTGAGGTGATTCTGGAAGACCCTGACTCGAGGCGCGACGGCTTGGTCCAGCGACTGAATGTGATGTATCCTTTCTAAATTGCGGTGATCGTCGTTCGTGGATCGCAGGATGTATCGGGCTCGCTGCATCGAGTATCGGAATAGCGGACGGAGGCACTGTTCGACGTGCCCGTACGGTGAATATCTCGCGTCATAAGATCGCAGGTCTGCTACTGTGATCCGGAACCTATCGGGGAGCACCTTGTGTTCTCCCGACCCTTAAGATTGGGTCGATAATGAATCTATCTCACTCAAGCACCGGGGCTTCAAACCCCGTCTTTTCTGCGGTCTTCGCGCCCCGAGTCGTGGACCTTCGTGTGGGGCCCTTAACAGGTTCGGACCGGGTGGACAAGCTCGAGGCCCATCTGTTGCACTTCGACCTCAGCAGAGGGGGATTCCAGGAAGCAACAGTGCTCGTATTCCGCACAGAAGCGGGCGGTGTCCAAATCGATCCTCCCCTGGTATCGATTCGAGATTTCCATCGCTCACTGAAGCAATTCTACACTGACCGGTTTTCCTCTAGAGAAAGTAACGGGTCCTCCAAGCCGGGTGATGCGCCGCGTCAGGTGCTTGAAGGGTTTTTGAGGGAATTGGAAGGGGATTTATCCGAGCGCCGGGAGGATGGTAATGATGAGAAACCGCACCGCCTGGAAGTGATCGACCGAACCAAGGCTCAGATCGACGCTCAGAAAGCGGCAGGATTTCATCACGATTTGCTGATTCTGGGACGATTCCATCGCCGCCGAGGGGATTTCCTGGGAGGGGGCCTGAGGGGTGCGGACCAGGCCGCATTCGGGTTTACGCCCGGGGGCCGAGCGGACCCAATGTCTCGGGAGCCGAACGAAGACGCCCTCGGATTTCACCGCGCGGCTGGAAAAGAGATTTTCGTTGTTGCGGACGCCCACCACGGGGCTCGCAGCAGCGAGCTGGTCGTCAGCAAGATGCTCGAGCTCTTCCGGCTCGGGTTCGAGACCGATGGGGCGATGGCGGACGAAGACATTAGACAGTTTTTGATCAATACGATCACGCGGTGTCACCGTTCAGTCCTCTCCGACATTACGGTACAACGGAGTCGGTCCAGCCTTGTCGCTGCGGTCAGGGAGGGTGCCAAACTCCACTGGGCGTCTGTGAGCGATGCGTTTCTATACCAGGCCAACGGGGGGCAGGTCCACCAGCTCAACCGGGATTTAGGGTATGGAATCACTGGAAGAAAACTCAGTATCTGGTTGGGAGACAAGCGATTTAACAAAGACTTTATTGACTGCGGCTCTGTGGTCATCGGCCCCGGTCTCTTTCTGTTGGGAACCGACGGGATCATCAAACATCCCGAGCTCAACGTTCAGTCCCTCATGGGGAGAATGGACGCCGACACAGATTTAGGCCAAATCGCTTATCGCACTTCACAGGATTTTGCGGTTTCGGGCAGGGACAATACCTCATTCATCATCGTCGGAGGCTCCGACGGATCCGGCGACTGTGAGGAAACGTGAACAGGATCTGGAGGATTCTCCCGGGGCTGCTGATTTTTGTGACGGCGTCGGGCGCCCAGGGGCAGAGGCCTCCCGCTGGGGAAGTGCAGCAGTTGTTCGAGGAGGCACAACGATATCATTTGGGGATAGACCGCCCGATCAACCCAAGGAGGGCGGTCAAACTTTATTATGAGATCATCAAACTGGATCCCGGACACGCGGACGCCCTCTATAATCTCGCGGGTCTTTGCTTCAATCAGAAACGTTACGACTTGGCCGGCAAGTACTACCTGGAGGTCATCAAACTCCGACCCAGAGAAGGCCACGCCTATAACAACCTGGGATCCGTGTATGAAAAACAGGGCAAAGCCGAGCGTGCGAAAAGGCTTTACGAAAAAACGATCTCTATCGATCCGGAAATCGGGACGGCCTACTACAATCTGTCGAGACTCCACTTCGCGCAGGGGGATGCAGAAAAGGCCCTGCTCCTGATCGAAAAGGCCATGGATCTGGAGCCGGACAACACGGCTTTCGTAAACCAACACGGTCGGATCAAGGGTGAACTCGGGAAGTTGTCGAACAAGACCATCGGTGCTGTTGTCGGTGCGTTCGCGGGGTTGATTATCGTCTATTCTCTTGTGATGCGCAGACGACGGAGGCGGGCCCGCAGGGGGTGAAACAGGAATTGGCTCGATTCGTAATAATCCCGATCGTTTGGGTGTGGGCAGGTCTGAGTCTGTACTCCGGCCAAGCCCGGGCACAGGAAGTGGACGATCCCTTTTGGGACGTGCTGCAGGATACGCTCGTCTCCTCCGTTCCACCAAATCTGCGGGCGCCCGTGGAGGCCATGGAAGCGGGGGAGTTTGCGGCTGCCGCTGCCGAACTGAATGAAATCGTTCGTCGAGACTCGTCAGACTTCCAGGCACTCCGGCTCCTGGCCAGCGCCTATGCCAATCTGGATGCCTATTTTCAGGCCATCCAGGTCTGCAGGCGGATCGCCCTTCTGGATTCGGTGGATGCAGGCGTCAGCGTTGCTCTTGGATACTTTCATCAAAAGCAGGGGGACCTGGAAGTAGCGGAGCAGCACTACAAGCTGGCTTTGCGCCAGGATCCCGGTGTCATCCAGGCCTATCAAGGGCTGGGCTGGATCTATCTGCGGCGAAGGAACCTGGAGGAGGCACTGGCGATGGCGTCCAAAACCACAGAACGTGCACCAAACTACGCCCCCAGCTATGTGCTGATGGGGCGAGTCTTGACGGCACAGGGATTCTATGACGACGCCGCGGTGGCCTATCGGAGGGCGTTTCGTTTGAAGCCGGCACTTCGGGAGCGTTTCGGGATTTTGTTGCAGGAATTGACGTTTAGACACAATTTGGAAAGGTAGCCTGCCCAGGGAATGACCCTGCGTCCCGTTCAACATTGTCCACGTGTTTTCAAGGCGGCTACGTGAGGCGGATTAGGAGATTACCTCCCCTGAAAGGCGGATCCGAGCTATTTCAGGGAAAAGCGAATCGGCATCGGCATCCAGACCTTCCTGATTTCGCCTTCGTGCTTACCCGGCCGAAAACGATATCTGCGTGCCGTCGCGACCGCTGCCTCAAAGAAGAGTTTTGTGCCGCCGATCACTTCCACCTGCTCAACCCTGCCGTCCTTGCCAACCAAGACACGCACATTTACGACACCCTCCAGTTTATCTTTCAAGGCGGCTTCGGGGTATTCCGGAAGCGGCCAGAAGACGAACTTGGGTTTGTCTTCGATCTCTGAAATGTCCAAGGCTTCATCCACCGGCGGCCCCATGGCCATCGGACCCGTCATACGCAAGTCGACCGGGACGTTGTCCAGATCCAGTTCGGTAGATTCGATCGTCACGTCCTCGGGGATCTCCTCACCTTCAACGGCCAGGGGTTCCGCGGGACGTGGCGTTTCAGGCTGAAAGCGCTGCACGGTTTCAGGGATGTCCTGTATCTGGATAAACGGTGTTCGGGCTGTGCCCAGGTAAACCGACGGCTCAAACTCGGAGAAGAGAAGGAAAAGGGCTGCCAAGAACAGGGAGGAAATGGCAGAAGACCTGGCCATCAACTGGGTGTAGGCCCGTTTCAGGTCCGCGTCGGCAGCTTTTTCGCGGACTTTTATCCTGACGCCCGTCGGTCGGTCGGCAAGCAGACGGGTGAATCGCTTCTGCCTCTCGCGACTCCGGGCAAGGATCGAAAGCAGGCTGTCTGAGAATCGATGATGGATGAAGTTCATCTGTAACGACCCGCGGGCCCTGGACCGGGATATGATTCTGCATTATGCATTCTTATGAAGTAGACCCCCGTCGGACCGAAAAGTTCCTTTGGCGGCACCTTGTGTGTGGAAGAGAAATGAAGTTAGCCTAATGTCGTATTGATCGACACTTCTCAAGTAGTCAGGATCTGATCTGGAAAATCCGAAAGCAAACACACTTCAGCAGATCGACATCGATCGAGATGCAGGTCAAATCAAGACCCAATGGAAAGACGGCACGAAAGCCAGGTTTTCCCTGGCTGATCTGCGAAGGTACTGTCCCTGCGCGGTATGCGTGGATCAGAGGGAGAAGCAGGTTGCAAAGGATGGGCTACACGTTATCACGAGCGGAGAGGCGGCCGCTACGGATAAGGTGCTCAATGTTGCTGCCGTGGGCAGATATGCCATCAAGGTGACGTGGGCAGACGGCCACGACACAGGAATCTACACCTTTGATTATCTGCGACAACTCGCAGAGGAATTCGGGTCTGTCGAAGAGGCGTAGGACAGACTCCGCTGCGGACCTGCGCGCAACGCGTCTCCGAAGGATGTGCAAGGCCGATTCAGGGATTCGATGAACCGGCCTCTTTTCGTAGCAGGCCCAGGTGTTCTGGATGGGCCCCCATGAACCCGTCGTGGGTGCTCACGAAAAAGAGCTCGGCGA
The DNA here is from genome assembly GCA_965248435.1 of Candidatus Latescibacterota bacterium. Classification (GTDB taxonomy): domain Bacteria; phylum Latescibacterota; class UBA2968; order UBA2968; genus CBDFJH01. The sequence continues at coordinate 417,607 of OZ252100.1, read as the reverse complement.
CCGACGTGACACCAGAACGGACAACGGTGAATTCTCCCAGAGCCGCAACCGAAATGCTGAGTGTGTCCGCATTCTCAGCGTCAATTCGATAGGCTGCCGACCGAAACCGGCCGGCGTGTCCCTGTTCCGAAAGGCGTTGTATCAGGGACCCGGACAGATCCTGAATCGAGACGTTCATGGCAAGTCTTGACCCACCGATGTCGATGGACCAGGTCCCGATGATCGTCTGACTGAGCTTTCCGCCGTCGCCGCACGCAACCATCTCAATGGCCAGCAGGCACGCTAGACAGACAGCCGTCCGACACAAAACATCGATAAACTTTCTGCCGAGCATGTCGCCCAAGATAGAGCCTGAGAGGGGAGAGTCAAGAGGCAATACGGTGGATCGGAGTGAAAGGATCACGTCGTGTCAGTGGAAAGTGTGACGAAACCAGGCCGAATACCGTCGGCCGATCCCAAGGCGAGTTTCCTGTCCCACCGCCAGGAGATCGAGGCTGCGATTCAAAAGGTCCTGGAGAGCGGGCGCTACATTCTGGGATCTGAAACCGAAGCCTTCGAGTCTGAGTTCGCTTCATATCTGGGACTCGAGCACGCGGTCGGGGTGGCGAGTGGGACGGACGCGCTGCAACTCGCGCTGCTGGCGTGTGGGGCAGGTCCGGGGAGGGAAGTGATCACAGCCTCTTTTACATCGGGTGCGACGGCAGCGGCCATTCAGCTTTGTGGGGCCTCCCCTGTCCTTGTTGAGATTGATCCGGAGCGTTTTACTCTGGATCCCGAACGAATCGAATCGGCGATAACAACACGCACCCGGTGCATCGTCCCCGTCCATCTCTACGGCTGTCCTGCGGAAATGGAAGGGATTCTGGAGGTCGCCCATCGCTATGGCCTCTCGGTCGTGGAAGACTGCGCGCAGTCGCACGGGGCTGCCATAGGCGATCGAATGACGGGGGCCTGGGGCGATGTATCGGCCTTCAGCTTCTACCCCACGAAGAATCTGGGTGCGATCGGAGATGGGGGACTCGTGGCGACAGATGACCCGGAGCTTGGAGAGCGACTGGCCTTATTGCGGGAGTATGGGTGGAGAAGGCGGTACGTGAGTGAAACGGCAGGTACGAACAGCCGCCTGGACGAGCTGCAGGCAGCCGTGCTTAGAGTCAAGCTCAAGTTCCTGGATGAGGCAAACCGCCGCCGCCGCGAACTGGCCAAATTCTATACAAGTCGCCTGAGCGGTTTGGATTTCCTGTTGCCGGCCGAACCCCCGCGGGCATTTCACGTCTATCACCAGTACGTTCTACGGAGCCCCCGCCGAGACGCCCTCAAGAATTCCCTGGACGAACTCAACGTGGATGCAGCGGTGCTCTATCCCGTTCCTATACACCTGCAGCCCGGCTTCGCAGGCTGCCGGGTCGGGCAGGGTGGGCTTGCCCACACTGAGCGTGTATCCAAAGAGATTCTCTGTCTGCCGATCTATCCGGAGCTATCCGATACGCAAGCTGAAATCGTCTCGAAGGCTGTTCTGGCGTTTGGGCAGGTCACATCCAAAGACAAGGGCGCGTAGCCCGATTCCGGCAGGTCGCATGGAGCGAGTTTCATCGCTGACGATCTTTTTCCCCTGTTACAACGACGTGGGTACAATCGGGGGATTGATCTCAAGGGCCGACCGGGTTGCAAGAGAGGTTGCCGACGACTATGAGATGATTGTGGTCGATGACGCGAGTTCGGATGGGAGTCAGGATCTACTGTCGAGACTTCAGAGTCGGTACCCGAGACTCAAGCTCATTCTTCACGAAGCAAACAGAGGTTATGGCGGGGCGCTCCGATCCGGGTTCCAAAGCGCGACCAAGGCGTGGGTCTTCTACACGGACGGAGACGGGCAGTATGACGTCAGGGAGATCAGAAGTCTCCTGGCCGTCCTTGGAGAAGAGGCCGGTGCCGCGAATGGATATAAGGTCGCTCGGCACGATCCCAAACATCGTATCTGGATCGGTCTCTTTTATCGATGGTTGATTGGGCGGCTGTTTCGGGTCCCGATCCGGGATCTGAACTGCGATTTCAGATTGATTCGCCGACGGGAGCTGCAGCAGATGGGTTTGAGGGAAACGGGCGGGGCCGTCTGTCTGGAGCTCGTGAAGAAACTGGATCTTGCCGGAGTGAGATTTTCCGAGGCGCCGGTGAGCCATTATCCCCGCCAATATGGCCGTTCTCAGTTCTTCCGTGCCCGAAACGTCGTTGGAACCTTAGCTGGCCTCTACCGTCTATGGGGGCCGATGGCCCGGGCCTCCGCGGGATCGAAGAGATTGCAGGCTCCGTGACGTGTCGTAAGAAACACGGCAAAAGGGGGTTGGCCCCCGCCCGGGATTTGGTTAGATTTGCTTGAACGTGACTTACCATCCGGTACAAAAAGAAGGTGTTCAAATGCGAAATATCACAGGGTTCCGGGCTACGTTGGCGCTGTTGCTCGTGCTGAATGGTTGTCAAATTGACAAGATCAGCACAGGCGGGTCAGGCGACTTTTCGTCAACAGGGGGTCTTCATCACGCGCGTGTGAACCACTCTGCCACGCTCCTTTCTGATGGAAAGGTCATGGTAATCGGAGGGGCATCGATCGACTTCGATGAGGGCAACCTGACGACCGCTGAAACATACGACCCTGCGACCGGGTTGTTCACTCTGACTGAAGATACGATGGCCTTCCGGCGTTCGGAACATCACGCGGTGCTCCTCCAGGATGGGAGGGTCCTGATCGTCGGGGGGGGCGAGGCGACGGCCGAGATTTACGATCCGGCGACCGACAGGTTCACGACGACCGGGCAGCTCAACATCCTCGACAGGGTTCGGTCGGCTGTTCGCGTGCGGAGTGGAGACGTCCTCGTTACGGGGGAAGATGAGAGATTCTACGAGCTCTATAACCCTTCTACCGGGGAATTCGAATCCTTCTCTCCATATCGCTTTCAGAGTCAGTTTCGCCCGTCTCGCAGGATTGGTCCGACAGCCACACTGCTTTCAGATGACAGGGTCCTGGTGGTCGGGACGATTCTTGGCGGTGCAGGCATAAGGGGATACGCAGAGATATTCGATTTCGGGTTAGAGGATATTCAATTCCATCTGTTCGGTCTGAGATTCGGACATACGGCCACGCTCCTGCGTGACGGGAGGGTGCTGATCGCCGGCGGAAGCACGACCGTTGAGAACCGGGTCTTCGGGACGTTCTCACCGACCCGGACAGCCGAGCTTTTCCTTCCTGACGATGGGAGCTTCACGCCGACCGGAAACATGGTTTCACCGCGTTTTGCTCACTCGGCCATCCTATTGGCTGACGGCAGTGTCCTGATGATCGGCGGTTTTGAAGGGGATGCAGAGATCTACGACCCGACCTCGGGACAATTCCGTGCGCTGAACAGCGACCTGGGACGAGTTCGAAGCGGATCATCCACCACGCTTCTTCCCGACGGGAACGTATTGATCGTTGGCGGTTATGGGGAGAACTTCATCCCCCGAGAGCGTGCCGCGCTGTTCAAACCCTGATCTTGAAGCCAGCTGGTCAGATTTACGTTTCAGCCGAGTCTTTATCCTTGGCCGCTTCCCTTGCGGAGGCGGCCATTTGTTCTGATCACCTCCGATGCTTAAACAAAATTCGAAGATGAGCGACAGCAATACCGTTCACGCGGCGGTGGAGTTCCGGGACGTGCACAAGGTCTTCGAGCTGGGCTCGAATCGGGTGACCGCTGTTCAGGGGATCAGTCTGAGCGTGCGTGTGGGCGAGTTCGTGTGTGTCATCGGGCCGTCGGGATGCGGAAAGACCACACTGCTTCGCATGCTTGGAGACCTCGAGGCGCCCACCCAGGGACAGGTTCTGGTAAATGGCAGGCACCCGGAGACGGCCAGGAAGGCGAAAGACGTAGGCGTTGTCTTTCAGAGCCCGGCCCTGTTGGACTGGCGTACCGTGGAAGAAAATGTCGCGCTTCCCGGAGAAATATTGAAGGATGAGACGGTCGTGGATCGGTCCGGTCCGATGATCCGGTCCGTCGGGTTGGAGGGGTTCGAGCAGGCCTATCCCAGGGAGCTTTCAGGAGGCATGCAGTCCAGGGTGGCCATCGCCAGGGCGCTGACCTATCGGCCTTCCCTGCTTTTGATGGATGAGCCATTCGGGGCGCTGGACGAAATCACCCGTGAGCGAATGCAGGTGGAATTGCTGAGGATCTGGAGGGATGCGGAGCCCACGGTATTCTTCGTCACACACAGCATTCCGGAGGCTATTCTGCTTGGTGACCGGGTGATCGTCATGTCCGAGCGCCCGGGTCGGATCCTCGGCGATTTAAGCGTGGACTTCCCCAGGCCCAGAACATCTCGACTTCGATCGGACCCTCGGTTCGTAAAGCTGGAGGAGCGCCTGCGCGGTATGCTCGATGGGTAAACAGAGAGCTATGGTTGAGCGGGGTGGAGAAGGTCTGTGTAGAGTTCCGTCACATCCAGCTTATGATCGATCATTCCAAGGTCGAACAGAATCTCCTGAGTCGCCTCCCAGCGATGTGCGCTCTGTGCACCCAAACCCTTTATCTCCGTGTCCTCACTCTCGAGAAGTGGGATGAGCTGCTCGAAGTTTGCCCTGTTGAATCGGGAATTGCTTTCGGGTCGAGCAGACATGTAGGCTGATAGGGCCTTTTCGGGATGTGCAACAGCGGTGCGCCACCCATCCAGCGTGGCGCTCAGGAAGCGGCGGACGAGGCCAGGGTTTTCGGCGAGAAATTGCTGATTCACGATGATATTTGTGCTGTAGAGATCTATCCCGTGGTCCGACAGGGTAATGCGATTCACCTCCTCTCCCCGGAGTTCGACGCTGACCGGCTGGTCTTCGGTATAACCCAGCATCGCGTCGACCTTTCCCGCCAAAAGGGGTGCCGGGCTGGACTCGGTCATCCCCATCAGGCGAACATCCGTTTCTTTGATGCCGACCTTCTTCAAGAATGCCTGGAACTCCCGGTGTTTGGTGCCTCCAAGGTTAACCCCAATGCGTCTGCCACGGAGGTCGGCAGGCTCGCGGATGCCGCTCTTGGTAAGAGAATAGACGACGACGGGCGAATGCTGGTTGATGACGGCCAAGGAAACAACCCCGATCCCTTTCGCGCGCGCCATAACTGTGGCGGAGCCACTCGACACGCCCAGCTTGTAGGTCCCGTTTCCAACGAGTTGAGCCGTGGTCGGAGCCCCGTTCCCTTCCAGGATCTCCACCGTTAGACCCTCCTTCTCGTAATACCCGGCTTGGTCCGCCAGGAAGAAGCCGGCGTGCTCCATCTGCGCCTTCCAGTCGAGCAAAAGCTGGATATGATTGCCTTCGGGGACACCCTGGGAGCAACGAAGGAGTAGTAAGGAACCCACAGCAGCAGCCAACAGAAAGTATCGTTTCACCTTAAGGGCCTCTTATCTCATCAAGGCGGGGGAAGTCCCGCGCCACCGACGCATCAAGCCCTTTTCGAGACCTTCCACGAGCAGGAAAAGGGAAGTACCCATCGCGCCCAGGACGATCAACGTCGCAAACGTGAGGTCTGTGGCCAGTTCGGAGTTGGCCAGGCGAATCAAGTGTCCGAGCCCCGCGCTCGCACCGACGAATTCACCGACGACCGCGCCGATCACGCTCAGAGTGACGCAGATCTTGAGGGCTGCGAAAAGATACGGAATCGCGTTGGGCAGCTGGACCTTTAGAAATACCTGATGTGGTCTGGCCGAAAGGGAGCGCATCAAGTCCAGGATGAGCGGATCGACGGACAGGAGCCCTCTCGTCGTATTGATGACGACCGGAAAGAAAGAGATGAGACCGGCGATGATAACTTTCGGGAGGATACCGAAACCGAACCAGACGACGAAAATCGGAGCGAGGGCCTCCTTTGGAAAAGTTTGTGAGGAAATAACCAGGGGATAGAGCATCCGCTCAACGGCCCTGGACCTGGCCATCGCGGCGGCGCACGTCATGCCAGAGAATGCGCCCAGGACAAAACCCAGGATCGCTTCCTGCAGGGTCACGACCGCGTGGTTAATGAGCATATGGCGAGAGGTGATGAGCCGGTCGAGGATCTGCGAGGGAGGGGGGAGGATGTAGTCAGCAACATTCAGGATGCGTACGAGATATTCCCAAATCCCGACCAGGAACAGAACAAAGATCGGGGAAAGGGCGTACTGGTGGAGTAGGAGCCGGAGTCTACCGGACCGATTCACCGTGGACGGTTTATGAGATGGGTCTGGTTGCGTAGGTGAGATGGTCGTGTTCCCGTTGGAATGACCGTTCGCTGTGATTGTGTGGAACTTGTTGCAAAATAAGGCCTTGGGGACAGTATGTCAAGACCCAACGGGGCGAAAAGCGTGGAAATTAAATCGTTGACTCCCTTTCCTTAAGTTTTGTATATTGTGCGGGTTGTGAGGTTCTAGGGGGGGTCCATTTTGAGTCTACAGAGAAGGAAATGATCATGGATGGCAACGGGAAATTCAAAAAGGTCAAGTTTGCGTCCAACGGGAAGGCAATTAACACGGTAATCGGGCGCGAGTCTGAGTCTGAAGGAAGGTTTCAGATCGAGACCGGGGTCCGGGTCGATGGTGTGCTGAGGGGAGAGCTTATCTCCTCGGGGACCCTGATCGTCGGTGAAACGGGCGTCATTGAAGCCGATGTGCGGGTGAGAGATGCACTCGTGAGCGGCAGGATGGTCGGCACTCTGATAGCGGAGGAGAAGGTGCACCTCCAATCTCAAGCGGCCTTTGTGGGAAAGATAAAGACCAAAGTGCTGATCGTAGAGGAAGGGGCAACCTTCAAAGCCGAGTGCGAAGCGGGCGGAGATATCAGGCTTTCCGAGGCCTCGAAAAAAGATTTCTCCACGGCCTTTAGCGAAGAATACGTAGAAAATCAGTCGGGTTGATGAAGCGCTGAGGGAGGTGGACCGGGAGTGGTTGCGAAGGCGCGGTATTTGGAACGAGAAGAAACAGCCGGTGGCGGTCAGCTACCGGCTGTTTGGATATTGCCTCTGGTGTTCGGATACAGAAAAGGTAAGCGGCCCGTTGGTCCCGCGTTCGGACTGCCTTGCCACTGCTGTTACGATCTTCTTCGCGGCATCTCGGTCGAGTGTGGGCACCTTCTGCATGAACCGATCCAGCGCCCTGTCGACGACCTCATCCCCTTTGGCTTCGGGGGCGTCTTCCAACACCGCATACAGTATGTTATCGGCCAGCCTAAGGAGGCTGTCCGAATCCAACCGATTCGGGTTGGGCGAGAGTTCAACAGAAGGATCCGGGCCGAGAGAATCGTTGCTCCTGCCCAGGGTTCGAAGAATACTGCGCGCCGACGTGGAAATATCAAATAGGTGCGCTTCCACGATCTCGACATCTTTGCGATCCCGACGGACCTCGGCCGCCTTCTCTCGAACGTTTCGACTCATGATGTAGAGAATTTCTGCGATGCGAAGCACCGAACGCTGGGTGAGATACTGGTATACGTTCAGGATGAAGAGGACCAGTCCCAGCAGGGCTAAAATGATCGTTAAGGGTTCCAAGGGAATTTACCTCCCTCTGCGTCAATGATATCCAAGGAGGGCTAATTTTCCGCATATTACTGAGTCTGTAGGGGTTTGTTAAGGGAATTATCGGCTGATCGAGCACTGATGGTTGTGGTGAACCAAACATGGCTTGGCTATGCTCCTTTCTGGGGCAAAGGTGGGGTCTTACGAGATCGTGTGTCCCTTAATTGGGGAACGCTCACTGGTGGATTACAGCCACCAAGATGAGCGATCTCTGCGCCTGGAAACGAAACATAATAACCTGTGCCGAGCGCGGGAAGAGCTGGAGAGCGAGGAGAAATCGGCACAGCGTGGAATCGACTTGCTTGAGCAAAAGCTCGACACGCTGAAAACGGATATCACAGAGCAGGAACAAAGAAACACCGAGCTGGAGGAGCGGATCGAGAAAAGTTGGCGATAGAAGACCCGTTTTTTGGGCCCGGCACAGTGAAGCGAAGAAGGAGGCGATAGGCAATCGCCTCCTATTTTTTTGTCATCCATCGTCTCTCCGGAGGGCGTGGGACCCCCGTTCGATAAGTAACGAAACGTTACAAATTCGACCGATTACCCCATGTTGAACGGGCTCCGATTATTAACATAACTCATTGTTATTGCACGATGTATGTGTACATTCAAAGTTTTGGCACCTGAATTGCATTCTAACTCGTCTGGTTGCAGTTCCCCTCTGTTGCCGACACACACACCGTTTGGGACGAAGGCCAGTCGTCGGAAAGGGGCAAGCAAGAATGGAATGGGTATTTGTCGTCTTGATTATCGGCGCGATGATCTACGCGGGAACGATCTTCTTGGACTACACGAACTACTCGATTCAGATTCGCCCGCGTATCGAGCATCTGCAGATAGAGGCTGTGGACCTCGTGTGTGAGCTGGACTCCGAGGAGGTCCAGAGTGGTGAGGTCCACGAGAGGATCTCGTGGCTGAGGTCGAACGTCTCGGACATGAGTCGCAGAATCGTGGCCCTGCGAAGGTCAATCGAGTCTGAGAGCACGAAGAAACAAAAAATTGAGATTGAAGTCTTCAAGGAGCGGCTGAAGGGGAAGTGGCGTTCCGTCGCCGCTTAGATGCACTCAGCCGATGTGTCTCCAGACCCAGAATAGGAGACAGTTCATGTTTCTGGAAATCCTGACATTCATTATGTTGATCCTGGTCCTGGCCTTGAAATACGGTACGGTCACCCGAATGGTGAAACTGAACCAGCGCCTTCGGGACGCAGAGGCCAAATGCAAGCGTGTGGAGGAACGGCTGAAGCAATTCCGTAATGAAAGGCGTCTGGCGGAACGCGAAGAGACCTCATTGACCCGCCAGCAGATTTCGCTGGAGGGGGAAGTCGGTCGGATGGAGAAGGAGATAGACGGTCTCAAGACATCCAACGAAGAGGTCCTTCAAGAACTGACCCGGACGAAAGGACCGATGGATCTTGAGGAGGATGAGGCGTAGCTGGGGTGGGGAGGGAGGAACGGGGGGCGCGTAGCATTCGCGTCCCCCGTTTTTTGTTGTGGTGGTGGGCCAGGATTCTAGGACGTGAGGTCGGCGTAGGGTATCAGGTCAGGTATGCCTGCCTCCCGGAATGCATTTTTCCGGAGGCGGCAGCTTTCACATCTACCGCAGGCTGGCCCTTCGAGCCCATAGCAGGACCAGGTGAGCTCCAGGGGAGCACACAGCCGGTCTCCGAGCCGCACGATTTCAGACTTCGTATGGTCGATCACGGGCGTGAGGATTTCGATACGGTCGCGGGTCCCCGCGGCGGCGGCCGCTCCGAAGGCCGAACAGAAGGCCTTCGTGCAGTCAGGGTATCCGGAACTGTCTTCTTCTACGACGCCGATGTATACTGCGCCCGCCCCGATCGTCTCCGCCCAGGAGACGCCCAGGGAAAGGAGGTGCGCATTACGGAAGGGGACATAGGTTGCGGGTAGTCTACCGGAGGACCGGGGCTCAGTCTGTGGAATGGGAATGGCTGGATCGGTGAGTGCGGACCCCCCGATCCGGGAGAGATAGTTTGACTCCACGATCATCCGACTTTCGGGAGGCACGCCAAAGAAGTCGGCGATGTCGCAGAAGGCCTTGCGCTCTCTATCGTGGGTGCGATGGGCGTAGTCGAGATGGAGCAGTGCGAGGTCGTGAGATTGGGCGGCGATCGCAGCGGTGACACAGCTATCCAACCCGCCGCTCAAGAGGACGACGGCGGGTGGTTTCACCGGGCGAGTGCCAGAGCAACGACGCGTTTCGTGCGGTTTGCCAGGTCGTCGATCAGGGAGTAGATGGTGGGCAGAATGACCAGAGTGAGGATTGTGGACACGGCAAGACCGGAAATGACGACGAGCCCGATAGGGCCAAAGCGTCGGGCGGTGCCTTCAGCCATCCCGTAAATCATCGGGACGACGAGAGGCGTCAGTCCGAGAATTGTAGTCGTAGCGGTCATTAGGATGGGTCGCAACCGGTCCTGCCCGCCCCGGATGATCGCATCTCTTCGGGCCAGACCCATTTGGCGATACCGATTGACGTGATCGATGAGCACGATGCCGTTGTTCACGACGATGCCGAAGAGAATGAGGAGGCCGTATGAGGCGTTGCTGTCCATCGGGATGTTGAATATGTAGAGTCCAAAAACGACCCCAATGAACCCGAACCCGATGGAGAACAGGATGGTGGACGGGTGGGCATAGGATTCGAAGAGCGAGGCCATAATGAGGTAGATCAGAATGATCGCAAAGAAGATCGTGAAGTTGGTTTCACCCTGTTCCTGGGACATCCGGCGGAACGACCGTCCCATTTTCCAGCTGTATCCGTTCGGCAAGGGGATGCTCTCCATGCGCCCCATCATCTCCCTGCCCACCCGGTAGATTGCCGACTGTTCCGTATTCGCAAAGACCGTGACGGTGGCCATCCGGTCCTCGCGGGTGATCGCCTTCGGGCCCTTTCGAAGCTGGAAATCGGCCAGGGTGGCGAAGGAGACGAGGCTCCCCGCGTCACTCTCGAACTGGGCGTTCTTGAGCTGCTCGAGTGACGTCCGGTCCTCTTCCCTCAGTTGCACGGTGATATCGATCTCCCTTTCGTCCGTCTTGAACTTGCTGCTCCCTCGAGTACCCAGGGCCGTTGCGACGGTGGTTGCAATCTGTCTGGGGGAGAGGCCGTACCGGAGCGCTCGCTGGCGGTTGACCGTTACACGGATCTCCTCCTTCCCGCTTTCCAGACTCGTCTCGATGTCGTGGACACCCTGCATGCCCTGCATCTGAATCTCGATATCTTCAGCGAGCATTTCCAACACCGCGATGTCCCGCCCTTTGATGTCCAAACCGACTCCCGTGGAATTGCTTCCTCGGGTCCGTCCGGTCTTGAACCGGACACCGGGGATGTCCTTCGGGAGCAGTGCGGCAACCTTTCGCTTGACTTCGTCGGTCGTTAACATGCTCTTATCGGCGGGTACGAGGTAAAGCGAAATCCGGTTGCTTCTTCTGTCGCTGAAGGTGGTGCTGATTGCGTCGATGTCGAGTTCGGCCTTCTTAGGCATCAACAGGTTTTCGATGCCCTCGAAGAGGGAAACGGCGTCCTCCAGCGCATAGTTTCTCGGCATCTCCACGGTGAAGGTCACCCGACGCGTGGGCTGCCATCGATATGGCTGTTTTTCGATCTGCCCGAATAGGTGAATCGCGAAGGCCAGCAGAATAGAGGCTGCGGCGATGGTCGTCCACCGGTAGGTAAGCGTGGCGTTGATCATGTGGGTGTAGACCCGTCTGATTCCGACGTGCCGGATGGGGTAGTACAGTCCAAAGACGGCGGCGGCAGCGATACCTAGTATGATCCAGATACGTAATTCGATGACTGCAAGTCCCACCAGGAGGCGAGTGAAGTTTTGGTATCCCCAGGCCGCCAGCTCCCGAGGTCCCACCCAGAGCGCTACCAGCACCAGCAGGCTCATAGCTGCGAGTCCCGCCCAGACCTTGAGCCGGCGATCGAGATTCCCTGTTCCATCCTTGAAGATTCGTGAGCCCGCGAGGGGAATCAGGGTCATCGCGACGCAAAAAGAGGCCACGACGGATATGCAGACCGTGAGCGCGAAATCCCTCATGATGAGCGACGTGCGGGAGTCGGTCACGAACACGATCGGGACGAACACACAGATGGTCGTCATCGAGGCTGCCAGGACGGGCATGCCGATCTCCCTGCTGCCTTCCATAGCTGCGGTCCAGGCGTCCTGCCCTTCGTCGAAGCGTTTACGGAAGATGTTCTCCAGGGTGACAACCGCCGGATCCACGAGCATGCCCACGGCGACCATCAACCCCATCATCGAGATCAGATTGAGCGTGATCGAGGCATCAAACAGCTGGCGAAGCAGATACATGATCATGAAGACGCAGAGGGCGGAGATCGGGATCGCCGATCCGATGATTACCGTACTCCGGAAATTGCGGAGGAAAAGAAAGATGACCGAGATGGCCAAAATGCCTCCCAACGCGGCAGACTGGATCAGGTTTCGGACGCCGGTCGTGACATCCAGGGAGCGATCTCTGACGATCTGGGCCCTGAGTTTGGTCCGACCGATTTCGTCTACGATCTTTTCCATTTCCCGCTTGACCCGGTCTGCCGTGGCGACCAGATTGGCGGTGGACGATTTCCGGACGCTCAGGGAGATGGCTTCTCGCCCGCCGAGTCGTTCGAAACTGGTTCTTTCGGGGTAATCGTAATTGACATCTGCGACATCATCGATCGTCAGGTCATTCCTGAGCGGCAATTCCCGGATCTGTGACACCTGGTCGAACTCCCCGACTGCCCTCACCGCAAAACGTTTATCCGCTTCCTCGATATATCCGGCCGACACATTGACATTGTTCGAGCTGATCGCACGGTTCAGGGATCGAATATCCAGCTTGTGGGTGCTCAGGAGGTTCTGATTTACTTCGACCAGAAGCGCCTTCTCCTCCAGGCCTCTCAGCTCGACGCTGCCTACGCCTTCCAGTCTCTGGAGTCGAGGAAGGATTACGTGATCGAATACCTGACTAAGTTCCTCCTGATCGGACTCGAGCCAGGCCATGGAGTAGTAAAGAATCGGAAAGTCCTCGGTGTTCCACCTTCGGATCTGAATCTGTTCCACGTCGTCCGGGAGGTCTCCGCGCACCTGATCCAGCCTGTCCCGGACGTGGACAGCCATCAGGTCCATGTCGGTCGCGAACTCGAACTCCAGACGAATCGAGGAGCGGTTGTCGTAGGAACTCGCGCTGATCGATTTGACGTGTGGAAGCGTCCCCATCACTTCCTCGATCGGACGCGTGATCTCCTGCTCCACCTCTTCGGGAGAGGAGGAGGGGTAGTTCACGTTGATATACATTGCGGGCCAGGTGAAGTTGGGGAGGTACTCGAGGGGGAGGCGCTGGAGGGAGATCGCGCCCAGCACGAGAACGCTGAGTGTGACCATGAGGGTCGTAATCGGGCGCTGGATGGAAAACTCGGAAAGCTTCACGTTTCACCCCACCGTGATGATAGCAGTTGCTTACTTGTGAAAATATAGACGGGTTGAATAAGCGAGTCAAGACGAAACAAACAGGAACGGGGTCGCTGGAGTCTTGGAGTAATGGGGTATTGGAGTATTGGATATAGGGGGCCTGGATTTTAGTCTTTCCAAATACTCCATTACTCCAGTCCTGCATTACTCCAGATTTACGCGAACTGATAGCGGGACGAGCGTCTCCACAGGTTTAGACGAACTTTTTCGTTCCTCCCTTCAACAGACCACTTGACACACCGAGGGAAGCCCGGCTACCTTGCGGGGTACAGGCATACACAATTATTTCGCGAGGAGATATCGGATGTCAGCACCCCTTGGCTATGAGGATACACCGATCCTTCCTGATACGACCTGGAAGGTCCACGACCCGAATCGGCCTTATCCAGGCGTCGTCACGCCGGGCCCTCTGAGCTCCGAGGAAATCGCCAGTCACGCTCCCTCTGACGCGACCGTGCTGTTCGACGGGACCGATTTTTCGAACTGGGTCGGGCGTGATGGGGATGTCGGGTGGAAACTCGTGGACGGGGTGATGGAGGTGACGCGGACTGGTGACATAGAAAGCCGGGCGCACTTCAGCAGCTGCCAGCTTCATATCGAGTGGTGTTCACCCCGGGAGGTCAGTGGAGACAGCCAGGGCCGTGGAAACAGCGGCATCTTTATGATGAGCAAGTATGAGATCCAGGTGCTGGACTGCTATGACAACCCGACGTATGCAGACGGCCACGCCGCGGCAATCTACGGCCAGCATCCGCCGATGGTAAACGCCTGCCGCAAACCGGGCGAGTGGCAGACCTACGATATCATTTTCGTTGCACCGACGTTCGAGGGTGAGAAAGTTATCGTTCCCGCATACTTGACCCTGATTCACAACGGCGTTGTTGCACACCATCACACCGAGCTGCTTGGAAAGACCGGCCACAAGATGATGCCGTCCTACGTGCTTCATCCTCCGAAGGGACCGATTCGGCTCCAGGACCACAAGGACAACGTGCGTTACCGCAATATCTGGGTCCGCGAAATCGCGGACCGACCATCCTGAGTCAAATCCCTGACGGATTGACCAAAGGAAAAACCTTGCGAGGCTGACTTTGCTCGCGAGGTTTTGTTTTGATAGCTACAGTAAAAGGATAGATGAATCTATTCCGCGCTCTTTTCGTATTCTTCCCGCGTGATCTCGAAGTCAAGCGTCCCGTCCTCCATTTCTCGGACGATCTTAAACCCGCAGCCCTGGAAAAGGCCTCTGGATCGGAAGTTTTCTGGTTTCACGTCCATCGCGCAGAGGCGGTCGATACCGATCGTGTTGAAAGCATAGTCAACGATGCAATTCAGTGCCTCCCGGCCATATCCTTTCCTCCAGAGTGACTTGTCCCAAATTCCAATCGGTGTTCGCATCACTTTTTCACCGGTGCGAACATTAGCCCTGGGCAGGTTCATCCACTGCAGGCACAGCTCTCCGATCGGCATTCCGGTCGACCTGTCTACGATCGCAAAGTAATACCCGGCGCGGGACATGGAGTCTCCTGCACGCTGGAGGTAGGAGCGCGTGATCTGTGCGTCCGGATCGCCCTCCATAAGGTCTCGAAATTCCCGATCCTGGTAAAACGGCAGCGCGATGTCGAAGTCGGTGTCCTCGAACGGGCGAAGCAGGAGGCGTTCTGTCTCCAGGTTAAGGTCGTGTCCCGCGAAGTTGGGGCCCTGTCGCTCCGGGATCGCGCCACCAAGAAAGCACGCCATCAATACAAGGTCCTCGTACTTTCCATCCAGCTTGCGGCTCTTCTCCTTCAAGCCTTCACGAATGAATCCAAATCGCTCGTAGAGGCTGATCGCTTCTGTGTTCGAGGCGAAGACTTCGAGCTCGATTCGCTCAAGGCCGACTTCCCTCGCTTTGCCCATCGCCGCTGAAAGGAGCGCCGTTCCGAGGCCCTGGCGTCGATATTCCGCCAGGACACCCATACCCAATGAGCCGGAATGCTCAAACCCTTTTCGTGTTTTGGGCGTGATGTCACACCAGCCTACTACGCTTTCACCATCGACCGCGACAAATTGAGGGTTTCCCTTCTCGATGTTGCCTCCGATCCAGCCCCGCATTCGATCGATTGGAGGGGCCTGGACCATGGCGAGGTATTTGCGTTCCCGGGCTACGGAGTCCAGGGCCTCGCGAAAACTGTCCACGTGCGCTTCAGACATGGGCTCGATCCGCACAGACATCTTTAGTCACACCGAAGTCATGAAAGGTCGAATACACTCGGGAGGAAACTCCTTCGCGCCGTGGACATGCCCATCCAGGAACTGCTGAAGATTGCGAAGCGGTCCTGCAATTTCCGAAAGCTGAATCTGACCGGATTCAAGGGCGTCTCCAAGCTCTTCCAGGTCGATCACGCGGTAGGTCGGGCCGTTTCCCTCGATAATAATGTCGACATAAAGATCCTTCAGCTCGATGAGGTATTCATCCACGCTCTTGACTTGCACCAGATCGACGTACCGTCTGTCCTTCCAATCCCAGGGCTCGTGCTGCAGATCGACATTCTGATCAAGAATTACAAAGTGTCGGGTCTTACCACCCGTCTTTTGGTTCAGACTGTCAAAATAAGCAACGATCCCATCCGTAACGCCTTCGTGCTCTCCGAGGCGAGATCGGATCGTTACCCTTTTCCTAGCCCCCATAAACGTATACTCGTCCTTATTGAGTCGTTCCTACCGACGGCGCTACTCGCCGGTCTTTGAGGTGTGCGATCACTGTCATGATCATCGGTATCACGCCGACCACAAGCACGGCGATTCCGTTACCCTGGTAAAAGCTGTTCGCTTCGTCCAGAAGGGAAAGTCCGTGGGGGATCAGGGCATTGAGCCAGAACGCAATCGCATAAGCAAGAAGGTTCCACTTGACGACTCTGAGGATCAGAAAGAGGAGTGCTGCCCATCGGATCAGGCTGAGACCGGCCAGGACCGCGAAATGGCTGAGGTCTTCAGCCGAGCTTATCGCGCCAACTACAAGGACGACGACCATAAACAGAGCCAGGAACAGCCAGAGTCTCCTTAAGAAATCGCGCCAAAGCAGGACTACCATCAAGGTGGCGAAGACGATCAACAGGAGACTGGAGACAGCATCCAGGGTCAGACCCAAGGCAGGGATGAATGTGTCTATTTCAAGAGGCTGTATACTATCCGGTTTCAGGTAGTCGGCCAGCCAGTGATAGGTGACAAAGTTGTCCAATCTGCCCAGACAGCTTTTTACCACGTAGAGGATGAGGCCCAGGAAGAGACCGTCTCGCAGCAATCGGGCGCTGCCAGGCCGCAATCTGAGCAGATTGAGCCACCTGTCAGGGGGCATTTGACCTGGCCAGGTCCTATGGTAAAGGGCCTGGGCAAGCGCGACCATCAAGGTCACAGCCAGGCCTGTGAATGCGAGGCTGATGAAGAGGCCTATGAGCTGATGGCCTACGAATGTTCCCATGGCCAGTCTGGTATCATAACCGCGGTAGAAGATCGGCAAGTCGTTCAGGTAATCAAGCAGCCTCAGGAGGACGACAACAGCGCCGATCCTGATAGGAAACCCCCACGTGAGCGCTCCCTCTTTGTGCCCTCTCATCAGGCTTCGGCCGGCCAGAACGATCGTCACGACGATGAGAATGATCGGCAGGACCTCCGAAACGAAGTCCTTGGCTTTCTTCTCCTGCAAGCCCCGTAGAAAGGCCTCGGGCGCCTTGTAATGGGCCGAAACCAGGCCAATCGTGTTCCCCTGCACGATTACTTCCGTACGAAACTGACCCTCTTCCACTTTTCTGTCGATTCGTTCCCATACAAACCGGTGATCGACCCGCGCTTCGCGTTTTTCTGATTCGGCCTCGAGCAATTTGTAGCGCACCGAGTCCGTGACGGTCCGATTGAATTTTGTCACCACGAAAGTTTCGGCGATGCTCCGGGCATCCTCGATTTCGAGGGCGTCACCGGGTTGGTTTTCAGGGATCAGGTGCTCAAAACGCGTCACCCTTCCGTCTGGATCTACGCCGATCTGCACTTCCTCTTTCTCCAAAGGCCTGAACCTGCGAACGCGCCACTGCCAGGGCGTGGTCAGGGCGGACGCCAGACTGTCTGCGCGGGCTACGCCGGCCTTTCGGACCAGGTGGACATAGTCATCGGATCCCAAAACAGACTCGAACCAGGTTGTTTGGTGACCCCCCGCCAGCTGAAGACCCGCGTCTCGCAGGAAGGACTCCGCCTCAGTGACGGCGTCGGAGCGGGTGACGGCCAGGGTGAGGGTGCGTCTTCCGAACCAAGGGGTCTTTTCGAGTCCGATCAGGATTGAAGCGCTGGCAATCGCTAAGAGAACTGCGATCTGCCAGGCCCGCTTGTCCGGTCTATAGTGAGTCCATTCTCTTCTGATTTGTGGTGTTTCCTCGGGAGGTGGCTCCTGGACGGATTCCGCGACTGCCATTTCCTCCTCTTCCTCCTCGATGTAGCGGTAGCGGCCGGTGATCATACCATAGATCGCAGGCAGCACTGGAAGAAAAAGTATACCGACAACCAGGCCTCCTGAGACCTGGAAGTATAGGCTGGAAGAAATCAGCATGGGAAAGGCGCCCACGAAGGCGTTGAAGGCGTAGTGGGAGATGACAGTGGCCCAGATACCAAAGCGCAGGAATATGGCGCCGTAGACTACACCTACCACTGTGATCTCCAGCCCCCGAATGTAGATCGGCTCTTGCGGGTAGTTGGAATGGAGAAATGCCCATATGATCGCCTGGAGCAGCACAGCGAGCCACGGCCTTTTGAGCCAGCGAATGAGAAGGGGAATGGCAAAAAGCCGGTAAAGGAATTCTTCACCCGTGGAGGCCCTTAGACCAACCAGCAGAGGTTCAATCCATGGCAATAGGGTACTAAAAGAATTATTGTATTCCGTAAGATCGGCGGGTACCCACACCCCCAGATATCGGATACCGAAAATGTAAAAGAGGGTGACATAACCAAGACTGGAGAACGCCAGGCCGTAGCCGACGATTGTTGACCGTGCAAACCCGGGCGAAAAGACGCGTCGAATCGAAATCCCTTGGAGGGGGTTGCGCCGGTTCGAGTAGAGAACCTGTCGGGCGAGCGACCCTCCTGAGACACCAGTAAGACAGATGACTCCACCAGAGTATATGGAAGCAAGGAGCGCCACAGCTAGAAACTCGAGAACGAAGAAGGACTGAGACTCCGTTGTCTCGAAACCGAAATAGGCGAGGGGCAGGGCATTGACCCCCGCGATGATCGACGCCACGGCAACAACAATCCCGATCAAGAGGGGGCCGCGCCATCTGAGCGTGCCCTGGCGGTGTCTCTGCACCAGCACGAACAGTATCGCCACCATTAGGGCGATGTGGAATACACGGAAAAAAGAAGTGAGTAATCCTGCCCTGGAACGGATCTCCCGATAGTTCCGGCTGAAGGACTCCGGTACCTTCAAGAATTCGGAGAACTCACCCACACGATCGCCGAGGACGATCACTTTCAGCCTGTAATGCCCATCGTCTCCGACGGTGAAATCGCGTTTCCGGTAAGTGAAGGTGTGGTCCATTCGTGCCGGCCGTTCCACGCTCGACTCTTCGATGAGCTCGTAATCGGCCAGGTCGAACCCCTGGGTCACCGTGAGGAATGTTTCTGCAATCGGAAGGGCATCCGTCTGCGTCAGGCTGGCGCCTGGATCGGTCTCCAGGATCCGGTGAACAAAATTGACGATCCGACCTCCCGGGTCGAGGTGGATCCTGAATTCCTCCTTTACTAGCGGTTTGTACCAGCGAACCTGCCATGCCCAGATGGAGACCCATTCTCGAGCGAGGCGATTGGCCTCTGGCAATCCGAGGGTGCGTTCCAGAAAGACTTGGTGCTCATAGTCCCAGGAAAAGATCTGGGCGCTCTCGTAATCCCCCGTGCTGTAACCCAGCCGTTCTGTGTAGTCCCTGGCCTTCTCGAAGGCCTCTTCCCGATCGAGCTTGAAATCCAGAGAGGCAACCGGAGATGCCTCTTCGTAGAGGCGAAGGTACGATGCGAGTCCAATCGCTCCCAAAACTAGAAACACGATGACCCAGACTCGGTCTCGTTTATCCATGGATCTTTTTCCTTATCTCCAACGCCGCAAAGCGGAATGCACTAGCGAGACTTTATTGGACTGGAAACTCAGTTCGTGAACAACCCGTGTTCAAAAAGGTCCATCATGGCCTCGAACCTGCGATCAAAGATTTCTTCCTCAGATTGACCGGGGTCTATGAGCTCGAGTGTCTGGCGCATTATGTGAGGGAATACGATGAGAGATTCAAAGAGCATGTTCAATATGAACGGATCGTCGCATCGAATTTGTCCACTGTCGATGATCTGACCCAGCCTGTCATAGAACTCCGAAGGCATGAGGGAACGCTCGTAGTGGGACCGTAAGGCTCCAGGTGCTTCGAGAGAACACTGCACCCAGGCTCTCGTGGCCTTAGGGTTATCCAGCATCCATCGATCGAAAACCTTAAGCGACTCTCTGACGAATTCCTTCGGATCATCAATTTCATCCACCGCGACGGCGATCGCGCTCATGATCTCGCACTCTTCTTGCAGAAGTTCGCGGAGAAGCGTCTCCTTGCTCACAAAGAGCGCTCGTACAACGGCTACTTCGAGATTCGCCCTTTGCGCGATCGAATCCAGACTGGACTGAGTGAATCCGGTCTCGGCAAATTCGTCAAGTGCCGCAGCGAAAACCTGTTTTCGTTCTTCCGGTTTATCAGCCATTAACGGATCCTCATTGTCAGAATTTCAAGAGGGCTCAATATAGAGAAACAAAAAAGGAAAGCCAAAGAGGCTTTCCTTTGTCCAGCCATCAGGGCTTTTCTGGCTTCTACTACGTCAGTTCGAGCGGCAGCGCCTCGATCGATCGAATACCGAAGGCCGGCACGTATTCGATCCGGTCTGTCGCAAGCCGCATGTTCGGGAAGCGCCGGAGGATGGCAGGGAAGGCGACCTTGCCCTCCAGGCGTGCCAGGGGAGCGCCGATGCAGAAGTGGATCCCGAACCCGAACCCGAGATGCTTATTGGGGTCTCTTTCGATGTCCAGCCGGTCGGGGTCCGGGAACTGCTCCGGGTCGCGATTCGCGGCGCCGAGCAGCGACATGGTGGTCTCGCCCTTGCGGATCTTCTTGCCGCGCCACTCGAAGTCCTCGGCCGCGCGCCGCACCGCGCGGGTTACCGGCGATTCATACCGCAGGAATTCTTCGATCGCCGGTGCGACGAGGCCTTCCGGATCTGCTTTCATCTTTTCGTGCTGATCCGGGTGCTGCAGCAGCGCCAGCGTCCCGTTGGCGAGGAGGCCCATGGTGGTCTCGTGCCCCGCCACGAACAGGAAGACGCACAGGGCGAAGAGCTCGTCCTTCGTCAGTCGATCGCCGTCTTCTTCCGCGGTGGCCATTGCGCTGAGCAGGTCGTCCTGTGGGTCGGCGCGGCGCTCGTCGATCAGCGAATCGAAGAACCCGATCAGCGTATCCAGACTCTCTCGGGCCTCGTCGATGTGATCGTTGATGACCGGGCCGCCGCCTGAGACGAACCGAATCATCCTGTCCACACAATCGCGGTACTGATCCCGGTGCTCGGTCGGGATGCCGAGCATTTCGCAGATCACGGTCGCAGGGAGCGGCAGACAGAACGACTGGATGAAATCCGTCTGCTTGTCCCCGGAAATCTGGTCGAGGAGCTCGTTTACGATTCGTTCGATCATCGGCTCGAGTGATTTGACCATACGAGGGGTGAAGGCGAGCCCCACGAGCTTGCGAAGCCGAGTGTGGTTCGGTGGGTCCATGCTGAGCATCCAGAGGGTGAGGTGATCGATGAGTGGCTGGGCCCGTTCGCGATTCTCCGGCAGGAGCGGACCGGTGTAGATCCCTTCGCGGCTGGACAACAGGGGCAGGTCGTCTTTGAGTGCGAGCATCGTGTCATCATAGCGCGTGATCAGCCAGCACTGCATCAGCTCGGACCAGTGCACGGGATCTTCGGCGCGCATACGGGCGAAGAGGGGGTAGGGGTTGTTCAGCCGCTGGTTGCAGAAGAGATCGTAATCAGCGTCCTGAGTCAGGGTTGTAACCATCTAGTGATTTCTCCGAGCAGTTGTCATTCCTAGCCATATCAAATGTAAACAATCATACGGGTTGCAGATAGGAGAAGCAAAGCCAAATCTACTGCGCCACGTAGCCGCCATCTACTGCCATTGCGTGTCCCGTGATAAACGAGGTCTTGTCGGAGCAGAGCCAGACGACCGCCTCGGCGATCTCCTCGGGCACGCCCATTCGTCCGATTGGATGTTGAGAGACGTACCACTCTTCTCGCGCGGGGTTTTGGTCGATGATTCGCTGCACCATGGGCGACCGGGTCGCGCCAGGACATACGGCGTTGACCCGTATGCCCTTCTGGGCATAGGTCAGGGCGGCCGACTTCGTGAGTCCGATGACGCCGTGTTTAGCGGCCGCATAGGCCGGGCCAGTGGGAATACCTACCAGACCGTAGATCGACGACGTGTTCACGATCGCGCCTGAGCCCTGCTCCAGCATCTGCAGAATTTCATGCTTCATGCACAGCCAGACGCCTTTCAAGTCGATGTCGATGACACGGTCCCACTCTTCCTCGGTGTGTTCCACAAGGTCTACACTGCGCGGAGACGAGATTCCGGCGTTGTTGAAGGCGTAGTCCAGGCGTCCATACGCGTCGACCGACTTCCGGACCAACGCCTTCACCTCTGATTCTCGCACCACGTCCGTCTTCACGAAGCGTGCATCGCCGCCATTCCCTTCGATCGTGCGCATCGTCTCTTCGCCTCCATCGGTATCCACATCGGCGATGACGACGCTGGCTTTATCGGCGGCAAACCTCAGCGCGGTCGCGCGGCCGATTCCCGAAGCACCGCCGGTGATGAGGGCGACCTTTCCGTTCATATCGTCAGCCATCTTACGACCCTCTCAAGAATCAGTGATCGCGTGGACGCCCGTCTCATCGGCATAGACGGGAACCGGATCGGCAATCACGTTAGACGCCTCGCCGTGTGTCGTTGCCATCAGGTACCATTTTCCGCGTAGATTTACGAGTTGAGCGGCATAAAAATAGACGTCATTCGGGTGGTGCACGATCTGGCCTGTCCCGTGAATGTGATACGGCCCGAGGGGGGAGCTGCCGACCATGGCGAAGTTGCTTCGTCTGGGAGCCCCGTTCTCGAATCGTTCGGCAAAGCTCGGCGAGAGCAGAGGGCTTTGTGTGCAGAAGACCAGGTACCAACGACCCTCGATCTGGTAGACCTGAGGGACCTCCATCTCCTCGGCGATCCAGTCGTGCTCGAGAGGGGGCAGGATTTCCCACTCGACCATGTCCGTACTGCGCGCCAGCGCCACCGTCCCGCGCGTCTTCACGTCGCCCTCGCTTCGGCTTGCACAGATGAGCTGGTAGACGGCATCGCCATCGTCCAGCAGGAAGGGATCGCGCCAGTGAGAGCTTGGTCGCTGCCCTGACGACAACTGCTCATAGTAAGGGGGCTCGGGTTGGGTCACGGGGTTCTCAGGTAGTTTTCGCCAGGTGATCAGATCGTCTGAAACCGCAATCCCGGTCAGCTGCACTCGACCGTTCTCCTGAAACGCGGTGAAGGCCATCCAGTATTTGCCATCTCGTTCGATCACGCTGCCGGTCGCGAGACCCTGGCCGTCCCAGGCCCCTTCGGGTCCGCGCGTGAGGGCCAAGCCGAGGTAGTCCCAATCGATCAGGTTCCCGCTGACTGCGTGGCCAATCTCCCACCCGGCCTCTTCGCGATCGACGGGCTTGGTCAGGAAGAACATGTGGGCCGTGTCCTCGGAAACAAAATACCAGGAATCGCCGATCACTTGGTCTTTGAGTTCAAACATATGAAAAACCTGACGACAGACCACGGACCGCGGACGGCCAAATCAAGAAACAGTTGTATGCCTTTGGCGGTCTGCCGTCTGCGGTCTGCGGTCTTATAATCGCGGCACTAGAATTCACGGCTATACAACCGGATTCTCCGCGCGCTTGAGCGCCGCCTCGGGAACGATGAAATGCGGCAAGAGTTCGTGGCTGTCCCTGACGAACGACTCCGCGTATTTGACACCGCCGCCGTAGCGGCCCGTATGCCCGGCATTCAACTCGACGGATCGGCGGGCCCGCTCCGGTGTGTGGCCTTGACTCAGGAACGAGGCCTCGGCCTGGACCTTCTTCTCGAAGAAATCGGAGATGTCCACGCAGAAGTCCCACCTGCTCCGATCGAAATAGAGTCCCAGGTAATAGACGGCGGCGATCTTGTGCGGGCGCTGGGTTTCGCCGAATTGGGGAGCCCCGGCCTGGGCGCGGGCCGCCAGGGCGGCATACGCTGTTTCGTTGTGGTCATTGTGTGCACCGGAGCTTTGACCGGAGTGCCTGAATGCACTGGACGTGTACGGGGACTGCGTAACGAGCACGTGGGGACGCACTTCCAGCATGACGTCTACCAGCTGTTCGATCGCCTTCGGATGGTCGCGCAGGTAGAAGGGGTGGTCCGGATAGTCGAAGACCCTGACGTCGGTTATGCCGAAGATCGCGGCGACGTCGCGAAGCTCCTGTTTCTTGATTTCGGCGAACTGCTCCCAGGTTTGTCCCATAACCTCGGGGTCCCGATCCTCAGGCGGTTTGGCCAGCTCGACTGAGAGCTTATCGTTGTGGGGGGTAGACGCGCCGCTCATCAGCGAAACGACCGTCGCCGTGTCGCCCATGGCGGTGTGAACCCCGAACGTGCCGCAGCAGTGCACGAAGTCGTGAGGGTGGGCGACCACGGCAAGCAGGTGGAGTTTCTGGCGTTCCATTCATCCTCCTATGGGTTTTGATGCCCTGTAGCCACCGGGATGACGACATATGGCGTGTGTTGACGCCAGTCCGGCCAGCGACAGGCGCTGTCGTCCGCATACACGAACTCGAAGAAGACCATCATGTCCCACCGCGCATCGATAGAGGTGCCCGGGATCGTCACAGTGTAGCCATCATCTCCCTGGTTCGACATATCGAGACAGTCGAAAGGAAGGACCTGATTCACGATCTTGTAGTAACAGCGAACCGTTTCCAGGCTGGCGTCTGATTTCGCCTGGATGCGGAGCACAAGATCATGGTCAGGTGTGGCCTCAGACGGCGGCGTGAAGGTTATGCCCGGCGGATCTGGATGGATGTCGCCTCCGGCGAAGGGATTCGGAGCCGGTGCGGCGTCAGACTTCTCCATAAGCTGATCGATGGCCTCCAGATCCGCCGCCACGACTTTCAACCTGTCTTTCCAGTGCCCGCGGTGCTGCTCACGACCGAAGATCAGGTAGGGATGATAGACTCCGTCGGCTGCGTCAGACAGCGACGCCCAGTGCGGCTCAGCCTGTTGCAGGGCTTCGCGCGCCGCCTGCAGATGGGCTGCGTTCTGGGTCTGGTGATAGAAAGCCAGGTGCGTCGTGGCCAGGAGACGACAGGCGTGGTAGTCGGCGAGGTCAGCGGCGATCGCGAAGTCGAGCCGTGTTCCCCGAAGTTCCGCATCATCGGACGTTGACTCCGTTCCGAGCGCGCTCAGGGCATCGCGAGTTTCCGCTGCGAGCTTGCGGAAGTGGGCAGCGGTATGGGGGGGCGTCCACTTGCCGCAAAGCCGGCCGTTCACGGCGTCCTCGACATACTCATCGACGCGGTAAAACTGTGTCGGGTCACTCGGTTCGATCAAAATGTCCTCTTCGAGGCTCCTGCCGGCAAACATTTCGGGCCAGAACCCCCACATACTGGCGGAGAACTGCAGGACGGTCGTGATCAGCGGCAGGATCTTGCCGCCGCCGCGATAGAGCTCACCGACAGCCTCTGCCGCCTCACCGAATCGGGCCCTCAGCTCGCGTTCCCAGATCTCGGCCGAAGTCTCGGGATTATATCCCAGGCGGCCGAAGAGCAGGTTGAACATCCAGTAGCGCTGGATCTCGTCGGGGTAGGGCTGGTATTCGGGGTTGTCGATGGTCTGCCAGGGCTCGGTGTCAGCGCGAAAACCTTTGTTTGTCAGCGGGGCCATCACCTCGAACCCGATCCCCCCGAAGCGGCAGGAGGTGGCGAACCGCTTCACCCACTCCGGATCCCCCCAAAGCAGCACGCGCTGGGAACCGGCGCTCCAGAGGCGGTAGACAAGCGGGTAGGCCCGGGGTTTCTGCAGCAGGTCCCACATCCCGTAGCGTCTGTAACTGTTGATGTCTCTCTTCTGGATGGCAGGCATGGGGTAGGGTAGACCCTGATGCTCACACCAGTGCTTGGTGGAGATTACAGTAGAAGGGACGATTTCTCTGGAAAGCTGAATGGTCTCGTCGGCAAGCCCTTTGGCGCGCAGGTCGAGACGGAGGGGACGGCCGCAATCAGCGACAGCACGGAACTGTTTTTCATAGAATTCTATCTGGCGGTCCTCTGGAATTCCGGATTCCGAATTCATACGGAACTGGACGCCATCTATTCTCGGACAGGCTTCGAGCACTCTCCTGAGGCCGACGGCGTTGAAATCTACGAGATTCTCCTCATCGAGCCCCATGACCGTAGGTTCGCCGTAGCTATCCGCGTTCTGGGTCCAGACGGCAAAGGTGAAATGAAGCGCCCGGTCTCGGGCCATCTCCGAAATCTTCCTGAGCATGTCGAGGTTTTGCTCGCGCTCCTCAGTAGAAAAATCGACGGGAACCACCTGTGGGAACTCCGGCATCTCGACAAAGAAGGGATAGGGAGGCGCCAGGTAGTTCGTCTGGTGCGCAAAGGTGAGGCTCAGATTGTTGAAGCGATCTCGCACAAGCTGCGTCAGGTACGCCTCCCAGAAGTCTTCGCGGTAAAACCATTCCTGTTCGAGCTTTCGGTTGCAGAGAAAGAGCTGCATGCTGCGCCAGTCGAGTGCGGGCGACTCGACGGCCGGCTGAACGCCGTCCAGTGGAGAGCTATCACGGTCCGACAGTTCGATCGTCCTGGCCACCTCCAGCAGCGCGTAAACCAGGCCGCGTTTATCCCGTCCCGCGACGAGGAGCCGATCTTCATCCACGCGATGGATGACGAGGGATTCGGATGCCTCCGGGCACTGCAATCCGGCCGTGTCGAGCGCCTGGTCAACGAGGGGAGAACGGTCGGCGACACCGATCAGTATAGCGTGGCCTGACTCGGGAGCGGACCTTTCCTGAACGGATTCACTCCTTGAAAGAAAGACCTGGTTCAGTCGGTCCAATGCCCATTTGGCCGGTTTGGACAGCTCCGTGTCAACGACCAGCTGCATTTCAGCATCCTCCTTTGTCGCGTTGTTCGACCTGACTTCAAACGGTAAAATCTGGTAGGAGCCGCCTCCCGGCGGCGAACAAGTTGATCGCGCTGTTAGTCTACGCCCAACCCTGTGAGCCGCCTCCTGGCGGCGAAAAGGTCACCCCGATGCTCGCCTTCGCCAGCAGGAGCTGGCTCCTACCTAACGATTTTCGTGATTCTCACGACCCATCACCGTGGTAAACCGGCGCCAGCCTCGCGTGAATGTCGCGATACTTCTCGAGGAGCCCGTTATAGATCGCATGATTTTCTTTGTCCGGCTGCATTTCCCTGTGGGATTGCCCGACGTTAGCCAAAGCGTCTTTTGTTTCCTTGAAGAAACCGAGTCCCACCAGGCCGAGCAGGGCAGCGCCGTAGGACGAGTCGGCGTGAGCCGCGATCTTGAGCGGCTTTCCGAGACAGTCGCAGACGATCCTGAGCCAGAGCTCGCTTTCGGTGCCGCCACCTACGGCTGTGAGTTCTGTGGGTGACGGCCCGACCTCTTCCAGGACGCCAAGCGCGTCACGGACCGAAAGCGCGGTCCCTTCGTAGACCGCCCTGGCAAAATGTGCGGTTCCGTGGCGAAGAGACGCGCCGACGAAGCTCGCGCGGAGCCGGGGGTCCCAGTGGGGACACCGTTCGCCTGAAAGGTAGGGGTGGAAGAAGAGCCCTTCCGATCCCACAGCTACTTTCTCGGCCTCCCCGTCCCAATCCCCGAAAGACACGCCCCTATCTGATGTAAACGTCCGGATTGCCCACGTGACTGATGTGGCGCAGGTGCTCGTGCCGGCCTGAGAGAACCAGAGTGGGGCGACGGCGTGGGGGTAGGTGATCAGCCTGGGATGAGGCTGTACTTGATCGAACACGAGGTGGATACCCCCTGCGCTCGCGAGACGCAGGAGCGCCCTGCCCGGGCTGGCGACCCCCGCGCCGAAGGTCTCCGACGCATTGTCGAGCGTCCCGTTGATCAGCGGCGTTCCGGCCCGGAGTTGGAGCATACTCGCCGCCTCTTTGGTCAACTCACCCACGACGGCGGTTACGGGGTGGACCTCACACAGCATATCGGGGGTGAGGTCGACGAGTTCGCATAGTGACTCGGACCAGCCGTCGTAGGCGGTGTCATAAAGCAGGGAAGAGAGCGCCGTCGCAGGATCAGTCGTCAGACAACCTGCAAGCCGGTAGGCAAGGAAGTCCTTTGACAGAAGGATTCGCTCGGTTCGGGACCACGCCTCCGCATCGTGGCGCTGGATCCAGGCCAGGTGCGGCAGCGTCCAGGTCGTGGAGACGGGATTGGAAGTTCGTTCGAAGATCTCGTCGCCTGATGAAACCTCGAGCGCCTCCACCTCTTCCTGCGAGCGCTGATCGCTCCAGAGGATGGCGTTTCGCGTCGGTCGGCCTTGCTTGTCGACCAGGACGCCGATATGGGACGCGCACGACAGCGCGACACCGGCCACATCTTCGCCGCGGATCCCGGTCTCGTCAAGCAGTTCGGCAGTGGCTTGAGAAATGGCCGGCATCCAGTCATCCGGATTCTGTTCCGCCCAGCCGGGCTCGGGCGTGTGCGTCGGGTAGTGAGCGGAGTATCCAGCCAAAAGACGGCCATCTCGTCCGACCGCGCAGACCTTGCAGCCACCGGTCCCCAGGTCCATTCCCAGTACGAACGGTCCGTCTGGATCCGTGTTTTTCCGCATGATCTAACCACCTCTCGCAGAGACTCTAATGGCTTATTATTCGGGGTTCAGTTCAAGCCGATCGAACCCACCCCGGGCCAGGAGGAGCTTGTGATCGGGCGACATCCGCAGATCGGCCTGATGCAGGATATCCTTATCGGGTATCTCCAACGGCCGAACAACGCCCTCGGGAAGCGTGGAGTCGGCAGCGAGGCGAGTCCAGGGCCTTTTGAATCGGTCCACTGTCATCGGAAAGTCCGTTACCAACCGCACCGAAATCGCGAACTGAGGCGCCGTAGGGCTCTGCTGAAAAGGTGAGGCTCACGAGTTTTTCTCCGATGGTTTGATCGCGATTCGCCAACGGGAGCTGATCACGATAATTTGTTGCCAACACCGTGAATCATTTCGTCGCCAACAGGGGTTGGGTCCTACCACTCATACAACTTGATTAGATTGGTGAATTGAGAGCGGCCACATATCCCGTTTCTCGGCCCGGGGCAGGCTCCCGACGGCGAACAATCCAATCGCAGCGCTTGTGTCCACTAGCCATAAGCCCCGTGCTCCAGGAAGCCAAGGAGCCTTTTCAGCCTTGGATTCGCATCCTTGTAGACGTGCTCCGGCATGGTGTAGTTCATAAAGGGCCAGTACTTGTGACCGATGATTCGGCGGCCGTAGGTGATTTGAGTAATGTATCGAGGTTGCTCCGTCTGATTGGGCCCACCGCGGTGCCAGACCTGGTTGTTGAACATGATTACGCTTCCGGCCTTACCCAGGTTGTAGTGGACCTTGTCCACAAAGTCTCTTTCGATGTCGGCCTCGCGCGCGTTGGCGCCGAAGAGGTGTGAGCGGGGGATGACCTCGGTAGCGCCTTGCTCGATCTTCGTTACATCGGTCAGGTAGTAGTTGCATGTGAAGAACAGGACGGGGAGGACGATATTTTTTGGAAGCTCGCCTTCGGTAATCTGGAGGTGAGGCGGGTCGTCCTGGTGCCAGCCTGTGATGCCGCCTCCGGGCGGCGAGATGAATGAGTTGTTGTGGATCACGTGGCAATTTGGGGCGACCAGGGCTTCGGCGAGACTGACGATCGGCTCCAGGTCGAACAGGTTCAGGTTCGCGGGGCTGTGCTCGAACATCCGGTGGCAGAGCTGGATAGAGGACTTCGATTTCCGGCCGAGGAGCTTGCCGTCGGGGTCTTTATCGAGTGAAGTGAAATTTCCGAGCGACCAGTCCAGGTCGGCCTTGAGCAGGTCGACGTGGGCTCGGGTCAGCACATTCTCAAGGAGCAGGAATCCCTCGCGGTTGAACCTCTCCACCCATTCCTGGATCTGTGCAGGATCGAGTGAACAGCTGGATTCGAACCGCTCGGTCATCCTTGAGCTGGGTGCCTGATTGGCCACTTCACTTCTGATCATTCTTAGCGCTCAACTTCCCGTCGCGGTGACGACCAGTGTGCCACTGTTCCCGAACTGCACTGCCATCGTTCCCGGCCCCGTGACGGAAACGGATTGCGACCCGTTCGAACACTGCTGCGAAGACGAGCCGCTTTGTGATTGAATATCGACAGTAACCGTCCCCGTACACGTCCAACGGATTCGACTCGCGCCCTGCGGGATGTTGTAGGTGCCGCTGCTTCCGATCCCCGACGTGGTGCCTATCGTCAGTGTAGCGCCGGGCGTGAGTGTCACGGACGGCTCGTCATTACTGCTTATGATCGTCGTCGAATCTCCCTCGGAGCACCCCAGGCAAAGGATTGTCGCAAAAATGGACAGAATCGGCGTGATCGTTTTGTCAGAAGTCATCTTGACGGGCATCCTGTCTCCCAACTTTTCCCCGCTCATTTATGTGCGACGGTGATCAGCCTCAAACTGGAGTCTCTGTCGTACGGGTCGAAGTCATATGTTCCGTAGAAGTCAACTCTGGAAAACCCCGCCTCACCCAGAAGGCGCTTCTGATCTTCCTCGAGCAGAAAGTGAGCATCCGTGCTCCAGACCTCCATCCTGTGTTTGCCACCGTCGTGGGTGACATCCAACGTGTTGTAGCGCCAATCTCGGTCACTCAGGAAGTCGATGACATAGACGCGAGAGGCCTCAGGAGTTGATCGATTCAGGACAAATCGTTTTTTTTCGAGCAATCTCCTGTCCGTCATGCCTTGATCCATCACGAGGATCCCGTCGGGTGAGAGTACTTTCCGCATGCTGCGAAAGGCCTGTAGGGCGTCTGCATCATCTGAGACGTGAAAGATGGCACCCGACCAGACGAGAACGGCGTCGAACGACTCGGTGAACTTTTCGTGCAGTTCCCGGTAATCGGTTTGATGAAGCGGGACCCCCACGTCGGCCTCTGCGAGGTGTTTCCTGGCCAACGCGAGCATGGATGGCGAGATGTCCGAACCTGTAACGTCACAGCCAAGGGAGTGAAAGATCAGAAGCTCCCGTCCGGTGCCGCAGGCGCAATCGAGCACGCTCCGGATCTGATGCCGATCGACCAGGTACTTGAAGAAGGCGAGAATCTTCGGATCCTCTTCGTAAAACCTATCGTAGCGGTCCGCGATTTTGGAATAGCCGTCGCGATCAGCATTCTCGGGCTTCATGTCTCTTCCCTTAGCTCGATCTCATGCGCGGGTAGAGATCCAGGTTAGGTCCACGACGCGTCGGCACGACCCCTCCCCCGGCCCCTCCCCTAAAGGGGAGGGGAGACCTCCTTGATCAGGTTTGGAAATAGATAACAACTGTTCATCTAGCTGAACTAGGTCAGGAATTTAACTATTAGCGATACGACTTTTGACGGCTCCTCACGAATGTCCTCGTTCTGGATTCGCAAGATGTGCAAACCGCGAAAGGAAAGGACGCGATCCCTCTCCTTATCGTAGTCGGCTTGTCCTTCGTGAATCGGGCCATCGACTTCCACGACCAGCCTCGCCTTATGGCAATAGAAGTCGACGATGAATCCATCGATGATTTGTTGACGTCGGAAGTGGAAGCCCTTTAGCCGATTGGCACGAAGGTGTTCCCAAAGCAGTCGCTCTTCTTCTGTCATCTCACGTCGAAGGTCTTTAGCGCGTTGACCTTTTTCTTTGTCGACCTTCTGCCCGGTGACGATCTGTCTTTCAGGCATCCCGTTCTTCCCAGAATTGGAGCACCGAATGGAGCTTTACCCGTTCCCCCCTTCCCTTTAGGGAAGGGGGGCTAGGGGGGTTAGGTCCACGACTCGTACCAGTCCCAATCCCATACGACCCTCTTTTCCGGCATTTCGACCTCGTACAACACGCCGGCCGTAAAGGGAAGAATCTCCGTCTTTCCCGCAGCGTGTGTCCGCAGGTCCTCGATGTAGGCGTTCACATCCGTCAGATTCAACGGCCAGTGGCCTTCGGGGACCGGGTCCGACACCCGGTCTGTGCGGTAATGGGTGGGGATGAGGAACCTGGGTCGGACGAGATCGAGCAGATCGGTGAACTCCTCGTATTTCTTCGAACCCTTTTTGAAGCCCGTTTTCATGTGGATCAGAAAGTCCACGCGTCCCCTGAGACTCTCCAGCGCCGGAAAGGTTTTCTGGAGGTCTCCCGTATGATAGAATGAAACCTGCTTTTGCGTATGTGTGATCAAATAGCCGCAGGTCGGGAGATCGGGTCTGGCGTTTTCGCCGCTCTCCACGGCCTCTACGTGAATCGGGCCCAGATCGAACTCGGACGGCCCTGGGAAACTGGGAGCGTCGTCGGTCAGGTATTTGGGATAGGCGACCTGGATCTTGTCAGACGGGACATGCTTGTCGATCGGCAGGTCGCGTGAAAAGGCGGCATCGCCGTATTTCTCATCAACCGGTTCGTTGGGGGTGAGGCAGCCGATGCTGACGAACAGCTTCTTGAAGCGGTCGCCCCGGCAGAGCTGCCGAAGCGATTTGGGATGGCAGTGGTCGAAGTGTTCGTGGCTTATGAGGATGTAGTCGTAGATCGGCTGTACGCTCTCGAGGTTCTCACCGAACAGGTAGGGATCGACCGCGATGTTGACGTCACCGAAGAGGATGTCGAACGCGCCGCATCCCCACCATCTGAGATGGATATTGCCCACGGTATCCGTTCTTGTAAGGGCGATCAAAAGAGGGCGGACAGCGGAAGGTTGCGATCCGCGAATTGTCAGCCATTCAGCTTCTTGACGTAGCTGACGCTGTCAACGACCGCCTTTTCCTGTAAGGCAACGAGCTCTTCGCGCTCGGCTTCGGACCGGGCCCTCTCCGCCAGCCTTTCCCACTCGAAGGACTCCAGCCCGAGATCGTCTTCCAGGGTTCGCAACACGTAGGGGGCAACCACGGCGGGGTCATACGGAGGCGGATAGACACGGAAGGCACCCTCGCCCAGCTTTCCACCGTAGCCCTCCGCTTCGGGCAGGCGGAAGGGGGCGATGTAGCCGTAGCAGACCTCGATGCTGATGCGCTCGAGCGGGGACTGTTCGGACAGGATCCGGAAACATTCCGCGCAATTCGTGCTGCCCGTGCCCAGCGGGACGCCCACGACCATCGGCTGTTCCTTGAGCACGATCACGATGTGATCCTTGAAGTGTGTGCTTACGGCGTAGGGGGCCATGTTCGTGATCGCTTCGATCGGGTCTTCCCACACCATCATGGAGTTTCCGGTGTCGACGTGCGTGCCGACATATTCGCTGTCCACCTCGCGCACGACCTTCAGGACATCGTGAGAGGTTTCGAATTCGTGGTTCTCGTAGCCGATCTTGATGCCGTAGTCCGCACAGAGGGGGAGGACCTCCCGAAAGTCCTCCACCGCTTGTTCAAGCTCCCCCTGCACATCGCCGCCCATACTGGAGAAAACCCGCATTCGATCGGCACCAAGGGCGCTGCAGATCTTGAGAACGCGGGTCAGGTTCTGCGGGTTCGTGTCGCGGGTGTCGAGCTCGACGTAGAGGTTGTGTGCCTCGGTCAGGGCGCGGACTTCGGCCAGAAATCCCGGGTCTTCGCTCCCGAGATGGGCCAGGTCATCGCCCTCGACATTGATCTCGACGCCGTCCAGGCCGAATTCGACCGTCTTTCGGATAAAATCGAAGATGTCCATCTTGCCGTAGCCGAAGGCCAGATGATAGCTGAACGTTTCCAGGCCTAATAACATGGTCTTTCCCCTGATTCGAGTGGGTTCATCCTTTTTCGAGCAGTCCCGTAATCGAAAGCAGGGCGTCTCCGACACGAACCCGGGGTGTTCGACGCATGTAGATCACGACGCCGTCCCGGTCGGCCAGGACTTCGGCCGCGATCTCTCCGAAGAAATCCCGAATCGTGCCGACGCGCTGGCCTTCACGTACGTCGTCTAGTGGCTCGACATCTGGCCTGAAGAAACCGGCCTCCTGAGCGGAGGTCACCGTGTCCAGATCGCCATCTCCGATGAGGTGATGGGTCATCGGGCGGGGCTGGGGCTGACCCACCACCATCCCGAGATGTATCATGACGTTGAGCACGCCCTGAATGTAGCAAGCCAGGTCGTCTCGGGTGGACCGGTTCCCGCCGGGTGTCTCGGTATACAGCCAGGGGATGCCGAAATCATCAGCGGAACTGACGCTGCGGCCGGCAGCGTCGGAGGGTGGATGTCCCCAGAGTACGGGCGCCCCGAACGCACGGGCTGCAGCCAGGGCCCTCTCGCCACGTTCATCGTCGAGGCGTGGATATCCGATCATCATGGGAATGTCGTCGTCAAAGCCGGCACTGTGGAGATCGATAAAAAGGTCGGCCGGTTTGATCACCTTGTGCGCGAGCCAGTAGGCGATTCGCTGGCTGATCGTGCCTTCTGCATCGCCCGGAAAGACGCGCGCCAGGTTGAGGCCGTCGACCGGGCTGCTGCGGGTGCCGGCCTCGTATGCGGGCATGTTGCAGCCGGAGACCATCAGCAGCGTGCCCTTCAAACCGTCCGGCTGCACCTGCTCGAAGATTCGGGGGATCGCCTCGATGCCTTCGTATTCATTCCCGTGGACCCCGGCCGTGACCAGGAGCAGGGGACCGGGGTTGGTGCCGGTGACATAGAGCAGAGGCAATCTCCAGGCCCCTCCATCCGGCCTGGAGGCGACGTCCAGCCATCCCGTCCTCTTTTCTCCGCGCGGAAGCTCGTTTGCTTCGAATGTCTGAATTTGCACAGGATTCCTCTCAGTTCTCACCGAAGTGATTCGCGATCTCATCCGCGACTGCCGCGATCAGTTTTTTTCCGAGTTCCGGTGTGCCTCCCCTTGCGTCGCCAAGGATGCCGTTCGGGGTGACCGTCTCCAACCCGTTCCGAATGGCGCTGTCGATGACCTCCCTGGACAAATCTCCGGTGTAGCCAGGCTCCACAAGGTCGGTCCGCACGACATCGGGGTGCCGGGCCATCATGATGGCCGTTTCGGAGATGTCCGCGTGGCCGCCGACCCGGTCACCCAGTCCGACCGCCTCCTCGGTGACATCCCGCCACAGTCGAACCAGACCCATCAGATCGGCCCAGATCTGCACTCTCGCTTTTCCGGCCGCCTCCTGGAGTCGCCCCTCCACCTCCTGAAGCGGTTTGAAGTTTCCGCCGTGGCAGGGGATGATCAGGATCCGCTCGAAACCGTGGCGCGCAAGGCTGGTTACGTAGTCTATCACAACGTCTTGGAAGGTCTCTTTCCGCAGCGTGAGTGAACCGGGAAAGTTCATGTGGTGTTCGGAACAGCCTACGCGGATCACCGGTGCGACGAGCGCGCGGTCCAGACGCTGGGCGACTTCCTGGGTCAACCAGCTCCCGAACTCGCTGTCCACAAACAGGGGAAGGTGAGGTCCGTGCTGCTCGATGGACCCGCACCCGAACAGCGCGGTCTTCCATCCCGCCTGGATCCGCTCGCGGACCTCGGGGGAGGTGAGTCTCTCGAGTTGTATCTCTACCTCAGCCATTGAAATCCCTCGCGTGTTTGAGTCCCAACCTCTCTAACTGCCTACTCGCCGATCACCTCTTTCATCACTCGCAGAAAATTCTCTCCCAGGATCTTGTTCACATCCTCCGCAGAATAGCCCCGATTCAACAGGGCCTGCGTGACGTTGGGCGTCTTGCCGGCATCGTCGAAGTCGACCACGACATCTTCGAGAAACTGAAAGTCGGTGCCGATTCCGATGTGATCGACGCCCACCAGGTTGACCATATAGTCCACGTGGTCGATCAGCCGCTCCAGGTGGGTGGTGGGGAAGATCGGTTCCTCCGCGCCGGGAGGCGCATACTGATTTCGCATCTCAACCTCGTAGCCAAAGGGGTCGATCGCCCCGGGGACCCTTACCTTTTCAACCATATCGAGGCGGGATGCGCCGTATTGTGCGCCGTAAATATTCTTACGACCCCTCAGGCAGTCGATGTCCACGAATGCCGACGAGCAGTGGATGCCGATGACGCCCCCGCCGGCGGCGATCCCCATGATCTGCTCGTCAGTCAGGTTGCGCTGGATCGAGCTAAGCTGTTTGGCATTGGAATGCGACGCCACGATGGGATGCTTGCTCTCCTGCAGCACATCACGCACCGCCTGTTCCGAGGCGTGAGAGACGTCGATGACGATGCGGAGCGTGTTCATCTCTCGGACGACTTCTCGGCCGAAGTCGGTCAGACCTCCCGGATCACCCTGCTCATGGTCGTTGTCTATCCAATCCAGGGGCGCGTTGTGGACGAGGCCGGAGCATCTCAGCCCCAGACCATGATAGCCGCGCAGGACGGCCAGATCGTTCCCGATGAGCAGCGCCTCGGTGTGAATAAAGACCGCGATCTTGCCCCGGGCGTTGATCTCCGTGGCTTGCCGTACCGACGTCGCCTGTTCCAGGTCATCCGAAAAATCGGAGAAGAGCCGGCGCATCGCGTCAAAACCTCTCAGCATCCGATGCGGCTCCGACGAGCCGTAGAAGGAGGTGCGGACCGCAGGACTCTGGTTCGGCTCCACGACGCCGCGACTCATCGCCTCGACATCCACGGCGAACTCTCCGGGGCCTCCCTCTGAAAGCAAGATCACGTTTACGCCGCCTCGCTTCAACTTCGGGATGTCCACCTGGACGCCCGGAAGGTCCTCGTCTACACGATCATACTCGATGCTGTCCACCGTGTAGCGACGTTTCATGTGCAGGTGGGCGAGCAGAACGGTCGCCTCGCGATGAAGGCGGCCTGCTTCTTCAGTGATTGTCATCGAATAACCCGCTGAGTGATTGTAGCTACACACTCCGCTTTATGCTCTGGATCATCTGGTCGAGGCCTTGAAGGAATTGAGAACGGTCCCGTTTCTGAAATGGGGGAGGACCCCCGGTCACGGTGCCGGCTTCACGGAGTTCGGACATCAGATCTCGTGTCGCCAGCGCCTGCCCGATATTGGCCTCTGTAAAGGGGCGTCCTTTGGGGCCGAGGACGTGCGCGTCCTTCTTGATGCACCTGTCGGCCAGCGGGATGTCCGCGGTGATGACGATGTCGCCTTTGGAGATCTGTTCCACGATCCAATCATCCGCCGCATCGAACTGGCCGTCGACGACGACCAGCGCATCCTGATCCGGGACCCGCATCCAGGTGTTCGATACGAACGTCACCTTCAGTTCGTACCGCTTGGCGACCTTACAGACTTCCTGTTTCACCGGACACGCATCCGCATCGACGTAGATATCCAGCAAGCAATCGTCCCTCAGAAGTCAGTGAGCTCTGCAATCGCAATCCCGTGCTCTCCCGCCACAGCATAGAGGAGATAGATTCTCCCATCTTCTTCATAGATGCCGGGATCCCGGAGTTGATGAACCGGTTCGTTGATAGAGCCCCGTTGCGAGGGTTCGAGCGGGCAGTTCGCACCTTCATAATCCATCTCCGGGTCCAGCAAGGTGATGGATTCGCTGGCGGTCCAATCCATCCAGTCCAGAGCGAGATCGATCGTCGCCTGAAGGATTCGCTCCGGACAGTCGCCGGTGTTCGAATAGTAGACGTCGAGTCTGTCTCCGTTCACCCGCAGCGCCGGATGGCGCAGGTCCGGCGTGAACAGTGTCGGCCCTTCCTCCCACCCGGAGATACCGTTTCGAGACCTTCGAAACACGCCCGGCATCTCCAGGGTGTACCAGAATCCGTCCCACCAGAAGACTCTCCAGTAATGGGAACCCAGAAGCTCCTCCAGCACCGCGAAGTGGAGGCCGTCACTGGAGGTCGCCAGGCGAGTGCACTGACTCCAGGGAGAAGGCTTAGGCAGGCCACCACCGTGATAGTACATGCGGATCTCTTGCCCTTCATCCATCACGTGGACGTCCGGCGAGGCGATGTGGCGGCCGAAGAGTGATTCCTCCAGGTCCAAAACACCGGGGGTGTGGATTCGCCACGGCCCCTCGAGTTGGTCCGCATAGGCGAGGCGGATGTAGGTTCCTCGGTGGTGTCCGAAATAGAGGTAATACTCGGCGAGCGGGTCCTGGATCCAGTCCGGTACCCGGATCAGTGAAGGGCCATTTATGTTGTGGCCCATTCGTTCGTCCATGTCCGGCGTGATGATCGGATTCGTGTCCAGCCTGCGAACATTCATGGTCAACGGACCTACTTGACGACGAGCCAGACGCCTGCGAGCAGCATGCAGAGTCCAGTCAACTTGGTGAGATCGATCGGTCGGATGTCAGCTGAGAGGAGACCGAAATGGTCGATCAGCACGGCGAGCAGAAACTGCGAGGCCACGATCAGTGTAAATCCCTTCGCCGCGCCCAATCGCGCGACGACGAAACCGATCGACGCTACGATGACCAGACCAAGCGCCCCGGCCGTGTAGGCATACCAGGGGACCTTCGACCAGGACTTGAAATTCGCTCCCCCGAAGGCAAGGATCAGGAGCGTCACGATTGCGCCCCCGCTGGCATAGGTGATGAACACACTCGCTCTTGTCCCGAGTGCGCGATCCATCAGGCCCATAAGGTGGCCCTGCAGGGTGATCGCAACACCGGAAATGAATGCGACGACGAAATAAAAGGGAGTGGTCATTCGGTTTTCTCCAGTTGACGTCTTGACGTTATAACGTTAAAATACTATATTCTGTCTATGTCTTCTTCCAACAAACGCAGTACGGTCTACTTTGACCCGGCCATACACCGCGCCCTGCGGATGAAGGCGGCTGAGACCGATCGCTCGTTTTCCGGACTGGTGAACGACGCTGTCAAGGCCTCACTCGCCGAGGACGCGGAGGATCTGGCTGCGTTCGACGAACGGGCCAGCGAACCGGATCAACGTTTCGAGGACGTCCTCAAGGCACTCAAACGCAGTGGCAAAATATAGGATTCTCATCAAGCCATCTGCTGTGCGAGAGATCGAGGCGATTCCTCAGAAACGCCATCGGCAGCGCATAATTTCGCGAATCAAAGCTTTGGCCGAGGATCCGCGTCCATCCGGATGCGAGAAGCTCTCGGACCAGGATCGCTATCGCGTCCGACAAGGCCCGTACCGGATCGTTTACTCGGTCGAAGATGATGTGCTGACCGTCTACGTCGTGAAGATTGGCCAACGCGGCAACGCCTACCGGTAAAAACCGGTCCCTCCACGATACACTTCTGATAGCTCGCTTGCATTTCTTTCCACGTTCCTTTTCTCACAGATTCTTCGTCTACCGGTTTGCGGTACCCGGTTTTTCACTCATAGCCCGGCGGTGGAGTGAAGCCGCCTAACTCCCGCTCCATCAGGCGTGCGAACTGGATGCAGGTCCGGTCGTGGAGGAAAGGACCCACGATCTGCAGCCCGCACGGAAGCCCCGATCGGGTGAGGCCGGCCGGCGCCACGGTTGAGGGCAGGTAGACGACCCCGCTCAGCCCCGCCCAGAACAGCTGGTCGGTCGTCGGCTCTTCCCTTCCGTTGACGAGAATCGTGCGGTCCGGGCGCTCGCCCTCCTGATCGTGCGGAAAAGCGGCAGAAGCGGCGGTCGGACAGAGGAGCAGGTCGACCTCCTTGAAGAAGTTTGCCCAGGCCAAACGCATCTCCTCGCGCTCGTTGTCGAGTTTCACCCAGTCGCGATGGGGGAGCATCGCGCCGCGCTCCACATAGGCGCGAAAGCTCCGGTCATCCCCCGCCCGGGCAGCGGCGCGCTCGCGAAGCTCGAGGAAATCTTTCTCGGGGAGTCTTGCCCCGGTAGCCCCGCGGAGAAGCGTCTTGTAGACGTAATGAGATCGATCCAGATCGATGTCCGGCCGCGCGGAATCGTCTATCGTCACGCCGGCGCGGCTCAGCCCATCTACGGCGTGCTGAAGCTGATCCGTCAGCTCGTCGTCCTGCGCGCACAGAGGACTCGTGAGCATCACGGCGACCCTGAACTCGTTCAGTCTACGCTTTTCGGGCGCTCGCAGGTTGAGCTGCCATCCTGTATTGTCGGATCTATCTGAAGTAAGCACTTCCAGGGCGACCGCGAGGTCTTCCGCGCTCCGCGCAAGAGGGCCGCAGACGTTGATATCGGTCGGTGTAAGATCGCCAGGAATGGCGTGGCCCTTCCACGGGACGATGCCATAGGACGGCTTGTGCCCGAAGACCCCGCAATAGTGCGCGGGGTTTCGGATCGATGCCCCGATGTCGCTCCCGATCTCGAGCCCTGTGAGGCCGCCGGCCAGCGCGGCGGCGGCGCCCCCGGATGAACCGCCCGGGGCACGGGTCAGGTCCCATGGGTTGTTCGTCGTCCCGTAGATGACGTTGAAGGTCTGCCAGTCGGCGATCATCAAGGGGACGTTCGTCTTGCCGAAGATGATCGCGCCGGCGCCTTCCAGACGCTCGACCGCTACCGCGTCGCGCTCGGGATAGTTCTCCTCGTAGACCGGGTTTCCCCAGGTGGAGGGGGAGCCGACCCAGTCGAAGCACTCCTTGATCGTCATCGGCAGGCCGTGCAACTCGCCCCAGACCTCTCCACGCGCGAGTGCTGAGTCTGCGGCCTTTGCCCGCTCGCGCGCCTTCTCGACCTGCGTGAAGATGATCGCGTTCAGCGCCGGATTGTATCTCTCCACGCGCTGCAGGAAATGCTCCAGCAGCTCAAGCGTGCCGATCTCTTTGCTGCGGATCTTCTCGGCGAGTTCACGCGCGGATTTGAATGCGAGAGGGTGATCGTCTACGGCCATCGAGTGAATCTCGCTAAAGCTGGATCACGAAAAGAAACGAAGAAGCACGGAAGAAACGAGCCTCTCAATCCAAATTTGGTTTTAGCTTTTTTCGGCGTGCCTCTTCGTGGCGAGAGCCGCCACAACTATCGAACCGGCTAGACTCAATAGAATGGATACAATCCACATAACCGTAAAATGCGTTGGCGCTTCGAACCTCAGCTCGTCAGCAGGGAAGATATGACCTATCTCTGTAACCATTACGATCAAGTTCTCACGCTTCGATATCAACACGCCGGGCACATACCAAATGGAGGACAGTAGTAGCGGTGAATGGAGAAGAAGAACTGTCAATAGGTGCAAACCACGCTTCTCTCCGTACACCTTTGTTACTCTTTCATAGAACGGTGAGTTAAGTAGCTGCTGAACCTCAGACATCGGACCTGCCAAGGGTGACAACATCTCATGAAGCTTGCGCACTCGCCATAGCCTCAATAGCGACAATCCGAGCAATGCTGGAGCTGCGGCCAGCAGTGCCAACCGATAGACCGCCGTAGGCAGTTCAAAAATCCCTATCTGGTGTTTTCGCTGGGGAAGTGCTTTTTCTACTTGGGAGTCGACCTCGGTTAGGAGCTGTGGTAGTGATCGTAGAGGGGCCGTCACGATCAGGGCATCATTTTTATTTCTTTCCTCGAAAGCCTTTTGGCCATCTTCAGAATATTTAAGCCCGGTAGTCCTAATGGTCTCAAGAAGCAGCGGTGTCTCATATGCTAGTTGTTCGTGTTGAAATCCCCAATCCGCGATGACAACTACAAAGAGGATCCATCCAAGGGCCACGATTCGGCGCAATCCGATATGAATCGACCGTAGCACGTCTAACCAGTGATCCTGACCGGAGAGAGAGTACACGTCTGAGTGTTTGTGAGATTCGTCCACGGTTATGCCAAACTTGAATTCTAGCCAAACTGTGGCAGATACTCCTTCGTCGCCTCGATCAACCGATCCACAAGCTCCACCGCTCTATCTTTCTGGTGCATCATGGGTGACACGTAGATCGCCTGGGCCGCCTTCGCTCTGTCGCCCTCAATCGCGGCCTCGACCGTCAGCTCCATCTCCGCGATCACGGGCTGGAGGATGCCGAGGACCGAAGCGGGGACCTCGCCGCTGTCTGCAGGGGTGACACCGTCGCGATTCACCGTCGCCCAGGTCTCGACCGCGACACCGGGTGGAAGATTCGTGATCTGTCCCGCGTTCGCCATGGTGGCCATGACGCGTGAAGGTTTGCCCGTGTGGAGCGACTCGACGACGCTGGAGAAATCCTCTCGGGAGGCCTTGAAAGATTCCAGTTCCTTGCGTCCTTCGAGCACGTCGAGAATCTGCTGTTTTCGGCTTTCCTTGCCGACCCTTCTCATCGGAAGTACGCCTTTGCGGCGAATGCGGTGCTTTCGAATCGTCTCGAGGTCGTTGAGATAGAAAGGGAAGTTTTCCGCGACGTGCGGTGCCGACCCGACCGGGTAGACGCCGAGCGTCTCGAACAGCTCGAATGGAAGCAGATAGGACAGGGAGGTGTCTGCCGGAAACATGGCTTCGATTTCATCGTCGGTCGTCCCGGTCTCGATCGGGCCCTCCCGAGCTGCCTCGAAGCGCATGTAATCACTGACGGTCACTCTTGACGTGTCGACGGGAGCGCCCTTTACGGTAATCTCCTTGAGCCAGGTCCCGTGGTTCACGCCGACTGATACGGCGTCGATCTCGTCGATCTCCGCACCCAGGAATGTCGCCAAGAACGCGACCGTCCCGGCGTATCCGTGGCAGAGCCCGGCGCACTTGATCGCCGTCTCTTTGGCGACGACACGGGTGAGCTGATTCAGCGGGTTCGTGACGTGGATGAGCCAGGTGTCGGGACAGATGCGCTCCATCTTTCGCGCGATGTCCAGGAAGACTGGGATGTTACGCAGCGATCTGGAGATCCCTCCGGGACCCATCGTGTCGGCAACCGTGTGATAGACGCCGAACGCCTCGGGGATGGAGTAGTCCAGCTGCATCGCGTCAAGATCGCCGGTGGAGATGGATATGCAGACCGCATCCGCCCCCTCCAGTGCCGGCTCGAGGGCGGCCACCTCGACGCGCCATCCTGTCCCGATCTTCTCGGAGAGCAGGGTGGCGTATCGCCTGAGGAGTTCGACGGCTTCGGGATCCTTGTCGACCAACACCAGCGTGCCGCCGTGGAGCCCCTCTTTCAGGAACAGATCGGTTGCTAGCCTCGGCGTCCAGCTGTAGCTTCCGCCTCCGACCAACACGACCCTGCAGCTCATAGTTTCTCTTTCCGACAGCGGAGAAGAGCTTCAACGAAAGGTTCAACTGAACTTGAAGGAATAGAGCCTCGACTGAATCATGAAGAACCTGAGTCGAATCGTCTGTCCGGCAATCTCTTCGAGTGTCTTTTTGTTTTTCCACGCGACCAGATGCCGGGACTCGTTGCCCCTGATCTCTTCAGCCTCTGCGGCGCTGAATCCTTCTATCGGTTTTCCTATCGGGTCGGTCACCTCGACCTTGATGAAGCCCTTAGAAGCGTTCGCGTTGACCGCAAGCTGCTTCCCCGTCAACTTGAACGGTTTTGTCAGGAGGGCGCCGACTTCATCGCCGGCTGTTCTGGCG
Source organism: Candidatus Latescibacterota bacterium (assembly GCA_965248435.1). Taxonomy (GTDB): domain Bacteria; phylum Latescibacterota; class UBA2968; order UBA2968; genus CBDFJH01. The sequence goes on along the minus strand of OZ252100.1, from coordinate 374,882 downwards.
ACGATCCTTTCCTTCGGCAGTCTGGCCAGGCCAATTCCACCATCCCTTAAGGGTGCGTTATGGCTGCCGGCGCGGCCCTGATAGTAAAACCTGATTTCGTCCCCGTATTCGATCAGGGGTGGATTGGACTGACAGATCATCCCGCCCTCGAAGGACCCGATGTAGCCCCTCGGGATGAACACCGGCCGATTGGCGAGCCGCTCCCAGCGCCAGCCATCCCTGCTGAACGTCAGATGGATGTCGATCGTCTCCGGTTCCTGAGGGCAGCCCGGATATCTCCGGAAGCCCCAGGCATTGTAGACCTGAACGAGACCGAGATACATCCCACAGTATTTGGCAACGCTCATGCTGTAGAATTTCGGTGGGTCCAGCTCGTCCGGTCTGAGGATTACCTCCGGTTCGGTCCAGTTGAGAAAATCTTCACTCTCCGCCCGGGCGATCCTTCTGTTACACCGCAGGCTTGCCCCCCTTTCCTCTTCTCCCTTCGACTTGTATATGCGCAAGGCCCGCGTGTCTATGTAGGGCGCGGGTCTCAGATATCGGTGGATGTAGTCCTCCGCCTCCTCGTGGGGGACGAAGTCATCCTCCGACGGGAACCCGATGCCCTCTGGAGCAGAGCGATTGTCCCCGCCCGCGCCTTTCATCACGTGCCCGTCCGGAAAACCGATGTCACCCGTATGCGCGCCCCCTCCGGCACGGATCGTCGGCCTTCGAAAGTTGACATACTTCCGAATCGTTTCGTCGTAGAGCACAATTCCGTTCCCATCCCCGGAATCCCTCACGATCGCTTTTTCTCCGGGGTGGTCCTGCCAATGGATCCCGTCGGCTGAAAAGGCGGCAAAGGCCCTGCCTTCAGAGACCTCCGTGTTCTTTCGCTTCGTCATCATCTTGTATTTGCGCTGCGGGTCGGGGTCCCAGTGGTCTTTCATGATGGATCCGAAGCCGTTCGTCCCGATCAGGTTGTTCTTCTTCGAGCCTTCGTATTCGACGAGTCCGAGGTCCGGTTTGTCCCACTGAATCCCGTCGTCCGAAACGGCATACGCGCCCCGGGCTTCGTAGGTGCCGGGTATGCCGATCCCGTACCACATCTTGAAAATGCGCTCCTCTTCATCGTAGATGATCGTGTTGCCGCCCACGTGATCGAAAACAGGGTTGTTCAGATGCTTCACGGGCATCTCAGGCGCTCTTCTGATCAACCAGATTTCATCTACGACGTGATCATCGATAAGCAGTTGGGTCGCTTTTCCCACCTCAGGATGTGTGTTGTGCGATTCTTTCATCGTTGAGCCCCCTGTAAAACCTGCTGGATGACGGTTGCCGTTTCTGCCCACGCCTCGTCCAGGCCGACCAGGACCAGCGTGCCGCAGCGGAGTCCTTCCTTCAGGAAGAGATCGGTCGCCAGCCTCGGCGTCCAGCTGTAGCTTCCACCTCCGACCAACACAACCCTGCAGCCCATTGCTTCTCTTTCGCGATAGCGGGGAAGACTTTCAAGGAATTGTTCAACTGAACTTGAAGGAGTACAGCTTAGACTGAAGCATAAAGAACCTCAGCCGAATCGTTTGCCCGGCGATCTCTTCCAGTTTCCTTCCGCCCTTCCACGCGACCGGATGCCGGGACTCGTTGCCCCTGATCTCTTCAGCCTCTCCGCCGCTGAATCCTTCTATCGGTTTTCCTATCGGGTCGGTCACCTCGACCTTGATGAAGCCCTTAGAAGCGTTCGCGTTGACCGCAAGCCGCTTCCCCGTCAACTTGAACGGTTTTGTCAGGAGGGCACCGACCTCATCGCCGGCCGTTCTGGCGACGATCCTTTCCTTCGGCAGTCTGGCTATACCAATTCCACCTTCCCTCGAGGGTGCGTTATGGCTGCCGGAGTGGCCCTGATAATAGAATCTGAGCTCGTCCCCGTATTCGATCAGCGGTGGATTGGACTGACAGATCATCCCGCCGTCGAAGGACCCGATGTAGCCCCTCGGGATGAAGACCGGACGGTTGGCGAGCCGCTCCCAGCGCCAGCCATCCCTGCTGAATGTCAGATGGATGTCGAGCGTCTCTGATTCCTGAGGGCAGCCCGGATATCTCCGGAAGCCCCATGCATTGTAGACCTGAACGAGACCGAGATACATCCCGCAGTATTTGGAAACGCCCATGCTGTAGAATTTCGGTGGATCGAGTTCATCCGGTCTCAGGACCACCTCCGGTTCGGTCCAGTTGATAAAATCTTCACTCTCCGCCCGGGCGATCCTTCTGTTACACTTCAGGGTTGCCCCCCTTTCCGCTTCTGATTTCTCCTTGAATATGCGCAGGGCCCGCGTGTTTACGTAGGGCGCGGGTCTCAGATACCGGTGGATGTAGTCCTCCGCCTCCTCGTGCAGAACGAAGTCATCCTCCGACGGGAACCCGATGCCCTCTGGGGCAGAGCGACCGTCCCCGCCCGCGCCTTTCATCACGTGCCCGTCCGGAAAACCGATGTCACCCGTATGCACGCTCCCTCCGGCCCGGATCGTCGGCCTTCGAAAGTTGACATACTTCCGAATCGTTTCGTCGTAGAGCACCATCCCGTTTCCATCCCCGGAATCCCTCACGATCGCTTTTTCTCCGGGGTGATCCTGCCAGTTGATCCCGTCGGCTGAAAACGCCGCGAAGGCCCTGCCTTCAGAGACCTCCGTGCTTTGCCGCTTCGTCATCATCTTGTATTTGCGCTGCGGGTCGGGGTCCAAGTGGTCTTTCATGATGCTTCCGAACCCGTTCGTGCCGATCAGGTTGTTCTTCTTCGAACCTTCATATTCGACGAGTCCCATGTCCGGTTTCTCCCACTGAATCCCGTCGTCCGAAACGGCATACGCGCCGCGGGCTTCGTAGGTTCCGGGTATGCCGATCCCGTACCACATCTTGAATACGCGTTCCTCTTCATCGTAGATGATCGTGTTGCCGTAAGCGTCATCGAAAACAGGGTTGTTCAGATGCTTCACGGGCATCTCCGGCGCCCTTCTGATCAACCAGATTTCATCTACGACGTGATCATCGATGAGCAGCTGGGTCTCTGTTCCCACCTCGGGTGTTCTGTTGTGCGTGTCTCCCATCGTCAGGCCTCCTGTTCAATCTGTTGGATGACACCCGTCGTCTCCGCCCATGCCTCATCCAGGCTGCCGTGCGTGATCAGCACGCAGCCCAGAACGGTCTTCGACTCGCCGGGTTCGAGGTTATCGAAGTATGGATTGGTGTGAATGCACCGAAATGCCGGCTTGCTGTTCGCCTGCAGGTGATGCACTGCCTGCCACGTCGTTGTGAGTACAGATTCGTCATCTTCGCTGGCGACGGCAAAGATCCCGTCGTCACTGACCTCCTCAGTGAATCCCCATTTCTTGATGTGGCGGGCCGTTCGCTCGATCTGATCCCGGCCCCTTACCAGACTCATCCTGTAGGTATCCTCTCCGCCCTCACACGCCCGTCCCGCGTAGGTCAGGAACTCACCGCCGCTGCGATAATGGGTTCTTGTCCAGTCCGGGTCCTCGAAACCGCCGCTCGCGGGGAGCTGAAGGCAGACGGTTCCGACGACGTGAGGGAGCGTCTCCTCAGACTGATTGCGAAGCGTGAGCTCGGTTTTCCACCCGCCGGGCAGTTGATCGACCGAAGCCGCGAACGAAAGGGGCTGCCCCTCATTGGCGTGGTCGTATCGCCAGGAAGGTCCGTCCTTCACCCACGAGACCGCTCCGACGGCGTGGGCCCTCCGATCGCTGTTTCCCAGGAGGACCAATTCGGGCAGCCAGAGGCCTGCGCGGCAGGTGTCGCCGGGGTCGAGAAAGAGGTCGATCCAGGGCTGTCGGATGCGCGCTCGACCTGTCTGATTGGCGCTCTGCGTCAAGGATCATAACTCCACGGAGGGCTGTTTTTCGAACCACGCATCAATATAGTTTGGGCACCACCTTCGTGCTAACCCGAATTTCTCGCGTTTCAGGAGCGGTCGAGATTCGGCTTGATATTGAGCGGCTTTGGTTATAGGGTGGGGCCCTCACCCCGTAGAGGCTGGATCACGAAAGGACACGAAGGAGCACGAAGGGCACGAAGCCGCCAATCCCACCCTCAGAAGCTGGATCACGGAGGGACACGGAAGAGCACGGAAGACACGGAAAGGATCACAATCGCAACTCACAAGGCGCAATCTTCCCCCTTTGGAAAAGGGGGACTGAGGGGGATTTGCCGTTCGCTCCAACTACGCACGCTGTGTATGAGCGATCGGGCCTGGCCGCATTGATCTGAAACCATAATGAAAGAGGTAAACATGAAACCAGCTTCACTTACCATAAACACTCCGATGCCAGCGCCGCACTGGGCCCTGCTGGAGCGCGAGCTGCTGAGGGTCGAAGCACAGGCGTGCGAGGCCTTCTACGCGAAATACTTCGACGAGCGGGGTTATCTGCAGTGTGTCCCGCGCTGGGGGGGTGACGACGGCCCGGACGACGCGGCCGAGAACCAGCTGAACTGGACCGTGCTGCACGCGCTGGGCGCAGATGACATCGTGCTGGACCTGTTCAAGCAGGGCTGGGATGGCCATCTGCGGCAGTACACTGAGGCGAAGACGGTCGATGTGCCCATGGCCCGGGAAGGGATGTATTACAAGGAGTTTCCGGTAATGTTCGACTGGATGCACAATGGAGAGGGGTTTGCCGCCTTTTTCCTGCAGGGCCTGTCGGACCCCTACGACGAGCGCTTCCAGGAGCGGACCCGGCGTTTCATCGGCTTCTACATGGGCGAAGATCCGCAGGCGGATAATTTCGACCCCGAACACCGAATCATCAAGAGCATGTTCAACGGGAGCCGCGGACCCCTCCTGCGCAAGGCCACGGCCCTGGACTGGGCGGGGGACCCGATCGACGTGTCCGGCTTCCGGCTGCTCCACCAGGAGGCCAGCTACGAGGGGATGCTCGAGCATTTCAAGGACTACAACGACGTGGTGGGCGACCACCCGCTGAACCTGTGCACGACGGTCCTGGCGTTGAACGCCTACATGTTCTCGGGCGAGGAGAAGTACCGGGACTGGATGGTCGACTACACGGACGCCTGGGTGGAGCGGACCGAGGCCAATAACGGCTTGATCCCGACCAACATCGGGCTGGACGGCACGATCGGCGGGGCCTGCGACGGAAAGTGGTACGGCGGGGTCTACGGCTGGGCGTTCACAGTGAAGGTGCCGGACAGCGATCGTTTGGCGAGCCGTCCGCAGTTCCAAGCCCGCGCGCACTACGGGTTCGGGAACGCGCTGCTGTTGACGGGGGAGCAGCGCTACGTGGACGTGTGGCGGGGCGTGATCGACAGGATGAACGAAGGCGCGAAGGAGATCGACGGTCGGACGATGTATCCCCGAATGTATGGAGACGAGGGATGGTACGAGTTTCAAGCCGAACCGATCAACCCCGGCGCATTGGAGGTCTACACCTGGTCGATGGACCGAAAAGATCTGGAGCGCGTCTCCGGAAACCCGTGGATCGCCTATCTGGAAGGGAACGACCCGAACTTTCCGGTGACGGCGCTGGAACAGGACCTCGTCAGCGTGAGAGAGAAGATGGAGCGGATGCGTAACGATGAAAGCACGCCGGACACGCGACTGTCTGATGTGATGAACGGGATAAACCCGGCCGTGACGCAGGGGCTGACACAGTTGATGCTGGGCGGCCTCCCGACCGGGCGGGTCGGCTCGCTTCTGCACTGCCGCCTGCGTTATTTCGACCCGGATCTGCGCCGGGCGGGCGTCCCGGAAGACGTGGCTGCGCTTGTGGAGAAGATGAGCGCGGATTCAGTGACCGTTCAGCTCGTGAATCTGAACCCGGTCGAGCCGCGTCGTGTCGTCGTGCAGGGCGGGGCCTACGGCGAACACAGATTCGAGAGCGCAGAAGCGGATGGAGAGACGACTCAGATAGGGGACTCCCACTTCACCGTTTCGCTGGCCCCCGGGTGCGGCAGCCGCCTGGTGATCCAGATGGACAGATATGCGAATACGCCGACTCTGGCGTTTCCTTGGGATAGATAGCCCTCACCCCCGGCCCCTCTCCCGCACGCAGGAGAGGGGAGGTCAGAGCGAGATGGTTTCCCTCTCCCATTTATGGGAGAGGGATGCCGAGCGCCAGCGAGGCAGGGTGAGGGCCTTTGGTGGATCACATTTTCAATCGCCGACTTACCCCATCCCAAAGTCCCGTATTCCCGAGTGCGGCGCTGATTGGGCTTTGAAATAGCGCGCAGTGTATCGAGGGATCGGGCCCAGCTACACTGCTAATTCGGCCGTCCACACATAAGTCCTGCTAATTCAAGCAATGATTTCCCCTTGCCAGCCCAGGTCCGGTTACGTATTTTGTTCTGTCAGGCCGGTGACCCTCCGGCGAAATGAAAAAGCTCTCAGGAACCTATAACGGTTCACATCTGGCACTCTCCCGCGGAGGTGAATTCATGAAGGTGAAGGACATACTTAACAGAAAAGGGGACTGGGTCGCGACGATCGATGCCCAGGCCACGATCCATCAGGCGCTGTGTAACCTGATTGAAAACAAGGTCGGCGCATTACTCATCGAGGATGACTCCGGCGGGATCGAGGGGATCATCACCGAGCGCGATATCATGCGGGAGGTCCACGCCGACGCCAACTTGCGCGAAAAGCTCGTGACCGAGGCGATGATTCGGGATCCTGTATGCACGTCACCCGAAGACGACATCGAATGGGTAATGAACGAGATGACGGAAGGACGGGTTCGTCACGTGCCGGTGATGTCGGACGGCAAGCTGGCGGGGATCGTGTCGATCGGGGACATCGTGAAGCTGCAGCGGGACCAGCTGAAGTCGGAGGTCACTCAGCTGAGGGATTATGTTGCAGGGCCGCAGATGTGATGACAAGCTAGTCTTCAACTACAGAAAGAACCGAATCAAAATCCCCACTGGAGAGCGTCCCGGTGGGGATTTTCCGTGGTGTGCAGCCAAAGGTTCAGGAGACCAAAGGAGTCACAAGCCACAATATGCACCGAGGCTGCCCTTCAACACTGGCTGGAACGCTTGGAACTGTCTGAACGGCTGTAGTGACAATTTTCCACACGTGTAGAAAATTGGTCTAAATCGTGAAAACACAACGATTTCATAAAATATAGACTTGTTGAGCCCCGCGTCTGCGGCGCGCTGCTTGTCAAGGATGACTCGGGCGGGATCGCGGGGATCATCACCGAGCGGGATATCATGCGGGAGGTCCACGCCGATGCCAACTTGCGCGAAAAGCTCGTGACCGAGGCGATGATTCGGGATCCTGTCTGTACTTCGCCGGAAGACGACATTGAATGGGTGATGAACGAGATGACGGAAGGCCGGGTCCGGCACGTGCCGGTGATGTCGGACGGCAAGCTGGCGGGGATCGTGTCGATCGGGGACATCGTGAAGCTGCAGCGGGACCAGGCGAAGTCGGAGGACACGCAGCTGATGGATTATGTTTCAGGGCCACAAGGATGACTTAATAGTCACAATAGGTATCACAAAGAATCCCCTCTGGAGTTGACTCCGGTGGGGATTCGCTTTTTTGGATAATTAGCCACAACTGCTAAGCAGTGCTAAATTTCAGGTGAAGTCTGAGATCACGCAGCTTATGGATTATGTTGAAAGGTCTAAATGCGATGATTCCCTACGGCTACCATGACAAATCCACACAAATATTACCCATTGGACAGCGTTCTAGTGGGAATAGGCTACTTGAACAACTCCCTAATAGAAGCATCGTCTGCGAGCTCCGGATAGTTCTCAAGAAGCAGGTCAGGCCTAATACAACCAAGCACAATGACAGAGATTGCGAAGTGCGAGACCTGATTAGGGTCTAGCGAATTAAGACTAGCAAATCTACTAACCGCATTTCGGAAGTCACTTGTCTGCATTACTTCTTCGAAATCAGCCGCGGTGGCTATACCTGCCGTGTTAAGTGCTTCGACACAGACAGCCTCTATCCTGGGAGGGAACGGATTGCCAGCTCCCTCGGCAATTTGCCAGCTTACTCCCTCAGGTCGCAATGCCTCTAGCAAGCCAAGTAAGCGTGCCGCATCCAAAACTTCATCTAGATCACAACCCTGTAGATAGGCATTCTTATGAGCTGTGATGAGCTTGCTACGCTCCGCTCTCAGGCTTAGGAACTGGCCTTCGACAACCTCTAGGGCACCTGCAAGTGCGCTGAAGCTCCTATTGAAGGGGCGCGGGTAATTGATACCCGACTTGTACCGCACTTCGTGTTCGATCTCCGCCCAAGCATGCTCCAGCACGCTGCGTACTTGTATCTCAAACCACCTCGCACCCAGTTCCCCTACACCGGGATCTGTCCGCTTGCTCACGCTAAGGCGAGCGACAAGGTGAACAGACCTGTACCCAAACTGCTGAATGTTAAGGTGCTGGATCGATGTCGCTGAGCCGGAATGGATGTTCCGCTATATCCTTAAGCGCTCCGACGAGACTATATAGGTCTACTGGCTTACGATAGCGTGTTTGGGAAAGGTCCGGGATTGCTTTGGCAATCCACTTCAGGTATCGACCCAGACGGCGTCTAACATCGGCTCGGTGCCCGAACGACTTCGCGAACTGCACGTAATATAGGTCAATGGTCTGCTTTTTGTCCTGGGGACCTTCGAGCAAGAGTATCGTTAGCTCGGCGGAGAATTCTACATTTCGCATGCGCCTGATTTGATGAGCTGTGAATACGCGATTATTAGTCCAGAACGCCCACGCGCCTAAATCCTCAACGAACTCCTTGAATTTCCCTTCGTGCTTGGCATGGCGAATTTCCTGACCGGATAGCTTAACTACGTATTTGTTCATCCGCACGAATATGTCCCGGATGTCATCGTCTGAATGCCCGACCAGCTCTTGAATATATAGGTCATATGAGAGAATGCGTTCCTGCAGAGACGAGCCGAGTTCACTGTACCTCTTTCCCTTATACTGCGGGTCTTTGCTCTCTGAAAGGGGAAAGCGGTCGTCCATAAACTCGAAGACGGCTCGTAGCCGCTGCTGCCCATCGATCACCTCGTATCTCGATTTGCCAGTCTGTGCAGAGGCACCACGGCGGAAGTAGAGAAGAGGTATAGGACGCTGGCTCAGAATCGTGTCGATCAGGTAGGCTTTGGCTGTCCGGGGCCAGATACTATTGCGTTGGAACTCCGGAGCCAGTGTTATCTGACCTTGATCGTACAGTTGGTGAAGTAATGCGATGTCCTTTGTCGTTAGTGATCGCTTCTCGTTCAAACGACACCTCCATTTGTTAATATGCTGGCACTGTTACTCAAGTAATTTTGTCGCTCCACTAACCAATTTGCGGGTACTGATTATACAAGATTTTCCATCATCTACGTTTTCAAGTCAGAAGATGACTGTTCCAGGAGATCGATGCATGCGGTCACTAGACTTTAGAAAAAAATTGCGAAAGAAACTTCCTAGCGAAAAGTAAACCCTCCTCCTCACTTTCAGAGAACTCAGGATCGTGGCCGCCTTGAATGTCCAAATTCCCGCTATACCCCACGTCCTTTAATGCAGATATGAACTTCTTCCAGTCCACATCTCCGCAACCGGGAATGCGGTAGCGGAACATCCCTGGCTGGAAGATTCCGTTCTCTTTCAGGTTCTGTTCCATGATCTCGGTGTCTTTCGCGTGCACGTGATAGATCCGCTCTCCGTACTGCTGGATGGGCGCGATGTAGTCCGAAAACATGGAAACGGGGTGGGAAGGATCGTATTCCAGACCCAGCGCATCGGAGGGAACAGCATCGAACATCAAGTCCCAGGCTCGGGGACAGTAGGCAATATTGACCCCGCGGAAGGGGAAATAGTGAAACTTGGGACAGTTCTCGAACACGATCTTTAGTCCTCTGTCCTCGGCCATCCTTGCCAACGGAGTGAATACCTCTTTGAAGCGAGGAATATTCTCTTCGATGCTTTTCTCCGGGTCACGTCCTGGATAAGTCGCCAGGATCTTTACGTCCAGAATCTGACATGCATCCATAGCGGCGATCAGGAACTTCACACTCTCTTCCCTTGTTTTTGCATCCGGGTGAATGCAATTCAACTTGCTTATCGCGCCCAGCGCAGAGATTTCAATGCCCTGGTTTTCTATGAACACTTTTGCGGCTTTAACTGAATCCGTTCCTTCCTTCGTGGGATCGAGAGGATTTCCCGGGGAAATCATGAGTTGAATGCTTCCGAACCCGTTTCGGCCGGCAAACTCTATTTTCTTCTGATCGTAAGGGGTCAAAAATCCGATTTTCACGTTTTCTCCTCAAGTGCCTTCAACCAAATCAAAATCTGGAAGCGGCTGAGCATTACAATCGTAATTTGCTTCGCCTCGAGCAACCGTTTTTCTCTATGAGGAAGAGCTTGACCGGATCGTGTCGATCGGTTATCGAAAAGCTGCAGCGAGACCGGGCGATGTCGGAGGTTACGCAGCTGATGGATTATGTTGCGGGGCCACTGGGAAGACTTGATCGCCCACAATAAAGACAACAGAAAATCCCCACTGGAGATGGTTCCGGTGGAGAGTTTGATGTTGCTGCGACTTCTGAGTAGATAGATACCCGGACAATATGAATGGGAGTATTTCTGCGACCCTGAGAGAAATTAGAGGAAGATGTACGCACGTGTCAATGTCCACGCTAATTGTTAACCCATAGATTCAACCTTGCTTTTTGAGAAGCAAAGACCCCATCGAATTCATCAAATAGGAGAGCTATTGCTGAGCATATGTCGTCCAAAGCTTGCACGTATTCGGCCTGCTTATTAATAACAAAGTGCTTTGTTGCCCATCTCCTAACATTCCGAGCAAAGAGTAAAGAATCAAGTTCGCCTCTTCGTTCGGCTTCGGAAATGCCATGAGAGTAATAGAGTTGAAGCCTTCGAAGCTGGTTATCGCTATACATCTCTAGGTGAACTATGGCATTCCGGAGATCGTAGTAAGGTTTAATGACTTTCGGATGGCCCTCAATCTTTCTGGAACGTTAGTGTGTTTAACGTGAACATTAGCGATGATGGACTCGTGGTCAACCTTACTTGTAGGCAAGCCGAGATGAAAAACTGTTCCCGCAAGCTGCAGGACTCTATCGTATGTTGAGTGGGTGCCGATGATGAATGAATGGATATGGTACCGGATCTGGTGAGCCCGGGTGATGCCTACCCGCTTTTGCCTGCTAGTTGGAGTAAATGAGCTCAGATAGTGTATAGAGTGATACAGCTGTAGACAGCTGTCGAGTAGCTGCGCGGTCGTGCTACCAACTTGAAACAGATACCACTCGTATTCATCAGGATCTCGCCTCCACTCAGGGTCGGCCGCGCTTATATCTTTGATGAGGACATTGGCGAGTTTTGCTGGCTCATTAAAAGCTGCTAGGACAAACGGATGATCGCCGAGCGCGTTCACGGGATTGGTCAGGAGGCTCGACTGATCGAAATTTAGCATTTCAGAAACCCGAGCGAGGAAGCTAGGTATACCGAGAGCGAGGAGTACCTGAACGTGGCCGCAACGCCCGTGTACTGTTAAAGAATGCTGGCCTCTATGAATTCCAAATCGAACCGCCTCACGGCTTTGACCGCTCAGAGCCGGATTTCACTTAGGTGCGTCGCTATTATCCGTCACTTTCGCTTCGGTGGCACTTTGCTCTCCTTGAGAAACCGACTTTCTGGTGGTTTGGGTTTCTCTTTGGCTGGAGGTGGAGGCTTTGGCGGCGGGTTCTGGGCCTGGCTCCGAGGTGCTTGGTTCTTTGGTCGATCTTCCACTTTGATAGTCACCTCCTCCTTCGTTCATAATCTGGATTTTTTGAATGCGGGGTTGCCTGTAATAGGTAACAAAGTACGGCAACAAACTCACTACTAGGGTTATCAAGGAAGCTACTATGAACGCATTAGCTCTATGTACAAATCCGGACTTTCTGTCGTTGTTGTTAGTATTGACTGCTCCACACCGTGCGTACTCTCGCGCGAGAAAAGCCCGAAAGTCGCTCTCAACAACCACTCGGAGATCATCTGGTTCTAATTCATGGTAATACTCATATAGAGCATCAATGTACTCTTCAATCTCCTTTGGGCTCGCGATGTAACCGTACCGATGATTAAAATAAGCCCTCACTAAGAAATATACAGATATTAGCAAGAAGAGCGAGAGCACGACAACTGAGCCTACAAAGAATCTCGCCCAGAGGTCCAATGTGCCTTCGGGCAAGTTCTGAAGGTAGTAGCCAACAACCCCTGCGAGAAGAATAACTACACCCGCAGGAAGCGACAGAGAGGCATTTAGGCGGTCCCGCCTCTCAAACTCCTTCCAGTAGGTCTGGCCAAAGAACGCAGTTGTATATTGCCCGATCTCACTCATTCGTGCAATCCCAAAGCCTGGATGGGACCGGTTTTGATTAACCTCTCCAGCATCCACGGACCTACCGTAGAGAAGTTGGGCGGAGGAGCGAATGTCCGTAGACCGTGAGTGTACGTGTAAGGCGGCGTTTCTAGCTGGACGCGAGTCAAGATGTTCTTGCCAATTCTTCCTGAATCGCGCTTAGATGCCTCCTCAATCCTTCCTCTACACGAGATTTGCCTGCTATTGTGTTGTCATAGAAGAGAGTGCGAAAAGGAGAAATGTCGAAAGGTAAGTCCCTACCTCTTTCAGCTATAAGAATGGTGGGCTTCCTTAACGCGTGGGCATATCCCACTTCCCAAAACACATTCGGGTTATTGGGCGTTATGTCAGCTATGACAATGCTTGCCTCAGTGATTTCGCGCACGATGTCGGCGATAATAACGCCAGGTCCATAGGTCTCATCCGCGCGTACAACCTTAAAGCCCTGCTGGGAGCATATAGGTGCAATTACATCTGAGTAGAGTTCGTTAAACGAATCTGTGAACTGCATGACCACGAAGATCTCTGAGGCCTGAGCATTCACACGGAAGTTCGAGTACCTTATCAAGTCTGGCCCAAGCGCCCAGATGCCGGCATGCCCCGTGGGCATTGAGAAAGGTAGATCTGTAGCCAGGACTTGGATTTCATCCAGAGATACCGATACCTGTGACCCTTGAACCTTCACTTTCAGGTCGTAAGGTTGGTTGGGCTTCAATTGCTCACCCGGACCTTGAGTAGCATGATGAGTCCACTGCTGATTTACCCAGGTACCGATCGAACATAGGGAACCACCACCTAGAGTGGCTGATACAAAGGCCTTGGTCTTTGGTTGATAGTAGAGGATCAGACCGGCAGCTGAGTTTGCGACTGACTTAATAAACTCAACTTGGACGCCAATCTCCCCGTTTCCGAATGTCTGATTCGAAAGGAAGTTGCCCACAGATCTGAGTGTTCCAGTTTCAGTCTCTGTCGTGCCTCCCTCGAACACTAGGTCACCGCCCTCGAGGTGAAATTCGCCGAGGACGGATACCCATCTGATTGAGTTCATTCTGCTCCATCTCCTGTATGAGTGTAATGCTCTGGAGTTAAGCTTCGCGACCAAATACGGCCTAGCTCACGAAATCTGCGAAATTCATTTCCACGCACCGAGTCGATCAGGAGATTCCTCCAAGTCGGCGCTCTGCAGCGCAGGCGAGGATTCCTCACGTGCGAGGGCACGGCGCGCCGTGCCCCTACGGTAAATATCAGACCGTTTCTTCTGCAGGTTTCAGAATCGCCCCCATGATTGCCCCGGCGACACCCACCTCGAACACCATCGCTATAAACCAGCTCCAGGCCAGTCCCAAAGAGATCGGCATGTAGGAATAGGAACCCAACCCCATGGAAAAGCCTGAGGCAACGCCGATCAGGACGCCAAGCTTGATGCCTGCCGCGATCGATTTATCGGGAATCATCGTTGCATAGATCGTCACGAAGCAGGCAATAAACACGACCGTAGTAAGAGACATCAGCGGCATGTTGAACTCTTCCATGGGTCGCCATAGCTGAGGCGTCTGCTCGTAGGTGGTCCGAAGCAGCTTTTCGTGAATGATGAAGTCCAGAATCGACACGACGACGAAAATCACAACAACAGCCAGTATGGCTCGCTTTAACATCTGGTGCCTCCCCTTTTGAATTGCCCGGCAAGTCCGGGTCAGAAACCTCAGCGAATCTCTAGTGCAATGAATGTGACATCGTCGTGGTCCAGTTCGCCGCCCGTGTGCTTTCGCAGCGCATCCAGGATGGATGAACTGAGTTCCGGAAGCGGTGCGTCACCGCGCTCCTCCAGCACCTCTTTGAGGCGCTCCTTACCGAACAATTCACCCTCTGGATCGAAGGCCTCGATCACACCGTCCGTATACAGAAAGAGGCGGTCGCCTGAAGCAAGCGGCATGCTGTCTTGAGTATAGACAGTATCGGACATCACGGCCAGGGGCAGGTTCTTACCGGCCGTGGGTTCTGCTGCCCCAGGCCCGTCCAACTTCGCCTCGGACCAGTTGCTGCCGCCCTTCCGCTTTACCAGGACCGGATAGTGGCCGGCGTATGCGTAAAAAAGATGGTTGTTCTCCTTGAAGAAGGCGACGACGGCCGCGGTGGTCATGGCCTGGATGCCTCTTTCCGCGGCGATCGCATTCACCTCCTTCAGCAGCTCATCTCCAGAGGCATCGTTCATGTGCGCCCCCAGCGCATCGTAGATGAACTGACTGACCTCGGAGACGGCCTCGCCGTGCCCCATCACGTCCGCGATCGCGATGCGTGTCAGCGCATCCGACGCGCACACACTGGTAGTAGACGTCGCCACCTTTTCCGCCATCGCTGGCTGAAGAATATAGCGAGGCAACGATGCCTGAAGAGCAGGCCTCCTGTTGTTCGTTGCGAATGCCACCCCAGATCTCAGCGCATTGGATTTGATGCATACAGCCTCCTGTTTGTCAGAATGGTCAGAAAGCGAACGAAGCGGACAGCCTAGGTCCCGAGTATGCCGGAGAATGGATTCCTACACGCAGTGGAAGGGGAACGCGTTCCCATCGGTGGCCGCGGCGACCAACCCAGATAACCGCACCGACGACGGTGCCGGCCATGATCAGAAAAGGCGTGTATTCGAACAGAGGAGGGACCTCGGGGTCGATATGTGGCAGTCCCGGATGCCCTGCGCGATCGTAAAGATGGCCGAGAACCCCGCCCCCAAGGAAGCCGATTCCGGCGCCCTTCACCACGCTTGGAAACGCGCTTTTTCGACGCTTTATCTCGAGTCTCTTCACTGCGTCGAGAGGAATCGACAAGGGCGAGAATTCTAGCAGTGATTTCACCACCAGGGTGTCGGCGTCCAGCGATATCAGAGGCCCGACGATCTGTCTTTCGAAAACAGACGGCGCCGTGATGCGTATTTCCGCGCCGGGGGTGAGTGCCGATCTCCCCCGGGCCGGGAGGTCAGCTGAGTACACGAGCACGCGTGCCCTCCCTGTATCATATCGCATTTCTGTTTGCTCGCAAACCGGGCATCCTTCGAAAAACAGCAAAACCCGGAAACAGTCCCTGAGAGGGATGCCATCCGGGTTTTCGAATTCCATGAATACGCGGCGCTCCCTCCCTTAATGGGAGCTGCAAAGTCCCAGGCGCCGCCAAGCGATTCATCACAATGTTGGTCGCCCATATGCTCTTGTCAAGGAATTTTCGATACAACAGAAGCTCCATCTCTGTGACAACATGAAGGGAACCGCCTGACGCGAGGAGAGTCCAAAAGACAAGGAGGATTACTATTCCTCACAATAGCAACAAGAAGGTGCCGAAATGAGCATGTATTGCAGTTTCGTGGGCACACGGACCGGCGCGTGGGTTGCGGCGGTCGTTTTTGTGTTCAGCGCGACCCAGATCGCGGAAGGTGTGGACTACTTTCCGCTCGAAGGTGCGACGTGGACCTACGGAGGAAATCCGCTCGAGATCGCCCGTCTGGTGAGCATTTCGGAGGTCGTCGAGACGAGCGAAGGTCCGGCTTACGTCTGGGACGGGATAGAGGGGAAGAGAACGGTCCGACAGGACGCGGATATGAAGGTGATGGAATTGCGAGAGGGAACCTGGCGCCTGCTGTTCGATCTCGGGGCCGAGGTGGGCACCTCCTGGACGATCCCCAAGACCGAGGACGAGAACCTGCTGGGTGGCACGGTGATGACGTTCCAGAGCCGGACGGCAGAGGTCGAGGTGCCCCTCGGGACGTTCAAAGACTGCATCCATCTGGCGCTGGACCCGGACCCTCAGCTGGCCGACGCGGGGTTGACGGGAATCTGGTTCGCGCCGGATGTAGGCGTGGTGAAATGGGTCGAGCAGAACATCGCCGGTCCGCAGGCGTTCGAGCTCGCGTTCCTCGGGGGTTCGGGACAGACCCCGGGCGGATCGCCGTCGGACTCCACGTCGGGCGGGTCGGTCGACCCGCGCCCGGGGCCGTTCCCGGTGATCCCGGGCGAGGCGTTCGGGAACCGGTCCGTGATCGAGAGCGACGGGATTCGCTACGAAGTGGCCTCGGATACCTCAGTCTACGTTCAGGGCGACATCGTTCACCTCCACTACCAGGTGACCTCGGTGGAGCGGGATGACGCCACCTTCCAGTTCACTTCCACACAGCAGATCGAATTCACGCTCGACAACTCGGAAGGGCAGCGGGTCTGGACATGGTCTGAGACGCGGGGCTTCGGGGACGCGCTCACGCAGTTCGACCTGAAGATAGGGGAGTCTGGAGCGTTCGAGGAGGTGCTGGACCTTCAGGCGGTGACGGTTGCCGAGGGGACCTACACGCTGACCGGCTTCCTGCCGACTCGTGCGTTTGAAGGCGAGACAGTCGACGCGATCGATACCGAGGTGGCGGTGACCCTGACGGTCCTTGGCCAGCCGGACCGGGCGCGACTCGACGGAGAGGTGCGAGCAGATGACGGCACCCTTCTGGAGAGTGTGCTCGTGCAGCTGCAATCGCAGCCGGATGCGGAGACGATTTCGATCGCTTCTGCTTCGGTCGGGTGGACCGATCCGACAGGGCGGTTTACGCTCAGTGGCCTGATTCCGGGCGAGTATCTGCTCACCGCGAGCAGACGCGGATATCATTCTGCAACCCTGCCGGTCAGTCTGGATGCGGGTGACAATCGCGTGGAAGTGGAGCTGAAGCCGGTCGCCGAAGGTGAGTTTATCAACACCCATACGATCGATCACGAACGGTTTCGCGTGGAGATGGCGACGGAGAAGGAGACCTACCCGGTCGGAGATTCGGTGAGCGTGCGCTACCGGCTGACCAACCTGACGGACCAGGCGCAAACGCTGCAGTTCCGTTCGGGACAGGAGTTCGACCTTGTGCTGGACGGGCCCGGAGGGAAGGTCTGGCAGTGGTCGGACGGCAAGCTGTTCATCCAGGTGCTGAGCGACCGGGAACTGGCGCCCGGGGAGTCGTTCGAGTTCAAGGCGTCGTTGCCGCTCTGGGAGGGTTGGGCGATACCGGGAGAAACCTATCTCCTGACAGGATTCCTGGCCGTCAGTCCGGACGCGGACGGTGCTGTCTCGCGGGAAGAGACCGAAGGGTCCGTGAAGTTCTCGGTGGACGGCGACATTGTCGTTCCCGGACCCGGTTCGCCCGATCGGCTGCAGGCCGATCTGAAGGTCGACCGCCAGGTCTACAAACCTGAGGATTCGGTGCGCGTCTCTTACCGATTGATCAATACATCTTCCGATCCGGTCAACCTGATGTTCCCGTCCGGACAGCGATACGACCTGGTGCTTGACGGACCTAAGGGGAGGCTGTGGCGGTGGTCTTCGCGCTTCCTGTTCGACCAGGCGACCGGAGAGATGACGCTCGCGCCGAGCGACACCTTCGCTTTCCGGGAGACGATCCATCTATCGGACATCGGAGCGGACGTGGAAGGCGGTTACGCGTTGAAGGGCTTCATGACGGTGACACAGGGAGATTCCGGAGCGGTGCACCAGACGGAAACAGAGGCCTGGACCAGATTCGTCGTGGACCTGGACGGAAAGATCGACGATACCTTTCCTCCGTTGCCGCAGCCTGAACCGTTTCCAGGCTCACCTCAGACGGGAAGGGTGGACGCATCGCTGGAAGTTGAGTTTGACACAGATGTGGGACGAATCCAATACCGCGTTAAAAACCTGACGAAGGATCCGTTGCTGTTTATGCACCGCTCAGGACAGGAGTACGAATTTGTTCTTGGGGACGAGATTGGGGAGGTGTGGCGATGGTCGAGTCGGTTCAAGTTCACCGCAGCCTTGTGGGAGCAGGAACTGATTCCAGGGGATTCCCTCGCCGTGGAGGAGACCTTCCCGCTGCCCTCTGCCCCTGGAACTTACATTCTGTCCGGGTTCATGACGGTCAGGGCCGATGTGCCCGGCGCGGTAGGATCACGGGAGACCCAGGCGAGGCTCAAGTTCAAGATTCATCCTGGAGGCAACCTGCTGATCGAGGTGCTGTCGGAGTCGCCGGACCGGGGGGATATCAGGGCGGGGAATTTCAACGGAGACGACACCGTCGATTTTTCAGATTTTGTGATGTTCGCCCTGGCCTTCGGGCTGACCTCGGACATGCTGGGGTTCGATCCGATCTTCGACATGGACGGCAACTCGGTGATCGGATTCGGCGATTTAGTTCTGTTTGCGCTCGAGTTTGGAAAATAGGCGTCGGATGCAGGCGAGGCACAGGCTACTTCATATCAGCCTTCATCTGCTTAACCACGCCCATTTCCATCGCGGCCCTTCCGCTGAAGCTTTGCAGCGGAATCACCTTCCATTTCAGCAGATGCCAGGCAGGAAGGCCCCGCACGAACTTGTCGGCTTCGTCATTGGACGCTGCCTCCATGATGAACATGACCGCTCGAGCCCCTACCGGAAGGCCGCCCCCCAGGACCTTCTTGCTCCCCGCGAGCTGATTCAGGGTTGGCATGATGAAACCTTCGAGCAGCTGAACGGCCTCCTCGGGGCTTCCCGGCCCCGGACCCCCGGATCCCTTGACGAGGTACTGCGTCGTTGCCGCGCCTTGATCGGCCCAGGCGTCCTGCGGGCTGAGTTGTGGCAGCCACAGCCAGGCGATCGCCAGCGTGGCTGCAGCGGCTGCACAGGTGAGCTTTACTCTAAAGGACATGACTAATCCTCCTTTTTGGGGTGGTGGATGATAAGTCTTCGAGCATTCAAGCGTCCGACGGTCCGGGTTCCCATCCTGTCGACTGAGACCACCGGTCTGCGCGGTTCATGATGTCCCAGATGATCTCTGTCCTCGCTTCGGTGTAGCCGATGCGGCTCCTGCCATACTT
Organism: Candidatus Latescibacterota bacterium; assembly: GCA_965248435.1. Classification (GTDB taxonomy): domain Bacteria; phylum Latescibacterota; class UBA2968; order UBA2968; genus CBDFJH01. Next base: position 355,667 of record OZ252100.1, on the reverse strand, counting down.
CCCGGCGAGCTGCCGCTTCACCGAGGCATAGGCGGATGCGTGGTCTTTGTGGCATCTCAGATAGTCGCGAAACAGGAGCGAGGACTGCTCCGACCAGCTGCCGGCCCGTTTCACGTGGATGTGTGTCCGTCGTGTCCCGGGAGCTTCTCTGAAATTACGTTTGGATCGGTCCCCGTTGTCGCTTTGTAGGACGTAGTCCAGTTTCTCGAGAGGTGCCTGATAGGCCTCAGCAGGGTCGAATGCGGCCACGGAGATCTGGATGTCTATGATCGGCTTTGCGGCCAGGTCCAGGATGGCGGTGGACCCGATGTGGTCGATGCGGAGCGCGACGTTTCCAAGGGCGTCCCGCAGGTCTGAACCCAGCTGCTCAAAGCGCTCGGGCCATTCCGGGTCATACGGAAGGATCTCGACCTTGTCTTTCAGGGGTGTATTCATCGTTGAGACCTTGCGGGGATCAGTTCCTGATTTGGTTTGCCGGTCATCGGCACGGACCGGTCGGTGAGGGGGCGATTGTTCTTATTTCAGGGGGAAGTAGGTGACGGCAGGGGGACCGGTAGAGGTGCTCACCCCCGAATCGAGCACCTGCTTGACGAGCGACCTCGCTCCATCGAGCAGTGCGTCCCCGTGTCCGGGAAGCAGGTTCTCGAACTCGAAATCGAGCAGATGAGATAGGGTTTCGGCGGGTTGGGGATGCCCGTTGGGGTGACCTCCGAGCGTGATCTCACCGGGTGCCCATTTTCCTGTCGTGCCCATGGCGTCACCCACGAAAAGCGTCCCGCCGTGAACAGGGGAGAGGATCACCTGCTCGCCGCGCGTCAGACCCGGCGTGCCGATCGCCTTCAAGCCGCAGGGCAGGTCGTCACCGTCGCCGTAGGTCTCGTAGTTTTCCAGGTCCTCGATCATGCAGACATCTCTGGCCGGTACGAAGACGGGGGCCCCGGTCCGCTTCGCGAACAAAGAGGCCGACCGTTCGTGCCAACCGACGGTGATGATGATCGCCTTGGTGTCCTCTGGTGCCCCGGCACCCTTTGTCTCGCAAGGGTCGATCAGTATACTTCCGTCTTCAGTTCTTAGCATGTAGGAATCCAGACAGTAGTAGCCAGGCCAGTCGATTCGCCATTGAAACAGCCCGGGCAGGATTTCATCCATTCGTTCAGCCTCCCAGCAAAATATCCATCACCAGTCAGGGCCTGACAGGACCAATCTACATCAGGCGACCCGCACCCGCCAGCCGAACCGATCTTCCTTCCGCCCGTACTGGATCCCGGTGATCTCTTCATACAGCTTCGTGGACAGCTCACCCGTCTCACCGTCCGCGATTCGAACCTCTGCACCATTGTAGGCGAGCCTGCCGACTGGAGAGATGACCGTCGCGGTCCCCGTAGTGAACACTTCCTTGACGCGCAGGCTGCTGCATCCCTCCACGACTTCTTCGATGGTAATCGGTCGTTCTGTTAGTTTGAGGTCCCAGTCTCTTGCGATCTGAATGACGGAGTCTCGTGTTACGCCGGGAAGGATTGTGCCTCCCAACGGGGGCGTCACGAGTTCGTCGTCCAGGAGAAAGAAGATATTGCTCGTGCCGACCTCCTCGACGTACTTGCGCTCCTTCGCATCCAGCCAGAGGACCTGTGTATACCCCTTTCGCTTCGCCTCTTGAGAGGCCAGGAGTGTGGCCGAATAATTCCCCGAAGTTTTGACCTCTCCCACACCTCCGCTCACCGCCCGGACGTGGTTCTGCTCGACGAAGATCCGGGTTGGGTTGAATCCCTCGGCGTAGAAGGCGCCCACCGGGAGGGTGATGATGAAGAACAGATACTGATTCGAGACGCTGACACCGAGGGTCGATTCGGTTGCGATCATGGTCGGTCGGATGTAGAGCGACGTACCGTCGGCATCCGGGACCCAATCGCAGTCCAACCGAATGAGCGACTTGAGCACGTTGAGAAACAGATCGGGATCTAATTCCGGCATCACCATCCTTCGCGCCGACCGGTTCATGCGCTGAATGTTCATGTCGGGCCGAAACAGGGCGATTCCACCGTCCGCCTGGCGGTAGGCCTTCATGCCCTCGAAGACCTCCTGGTTGTAGTGCAGCACCTTCGCGGTCGGGTCGATCGTCAGGTCGTGGTAGGGCTCGATTCGCGCATCACGCCAGCCGCCAGCGTAATCCATCAGGAACATATGGTCCGATTTGTATTTGCCGAATCGCAGCTCGCTGTCCTTCGGGCGAGGCTTTCGTTCGGTCGATTCGGTTACCTTCATGTTCATATAGAGAACCGCTCTCTACAACCGCTGACCGCCGACAGCGGGCCGCTTGATACCCGATAAATCAGCTGATTCATCCCGCCGTCTGTCGTCTGTCGTCCGCGGTCTGCTTTCATACCCAGCCGATCCTTTCCATAGCGGCCCGGAGCTCTGCCATCTCTTCGTCGTTCAGGGGTTCCGTGGGAAGTCGCGGCGGACCCGCCGGGCGCCCGATGATCTCCATCATACCCTTCACCAGGCGATACCCACCGCCGTTCTCGGCCACCTTCTGACGTACCGGCCCGATCTGGTCCGCGACTCTGTCCTTTTCCGCCTGGGCCTCCTCGTACTTGCCGGCCTCCAGCAGATTCCAGACCTCGATGTCGTGCGCCGGGTAGGCTCCAACCGTGGCACTGACGATCCCGCGCCCCCCGTTCTTGTGGCACTTTACTGGCTGTCCCGCGTTGTCGATCACGTTGAAGATGTGTGAGAATTCCTTCATCTCGTCATAGTCATTCGGGGTGTTCCACTTGAGCGCCGCGACCTGCTCTGCATCCTCCAGCTTCAACATCGTCTCTGCAGTGATCGGTTCGCAGCCAAACCAGTAGGTATTGTAGATCATGATGCCGATGTCGATAGCCTCGGAGATCATTGAGAAGTGTTTGACATACTGGTGCTGCTTGGGGGCGTGGTTGTAGGGCAGCTCTATCTGGAGGTGTTTGGCGCCCAGATCCTGCGCGATCTTTGCATCCTCAATCGTGTGTAATGTGTCCTTGGATTTCAGACCGCACATCACGTTGGCCTCCGGACCGCCCGCGTCCACGGTCGCCTTGAGCAGTTGAGGCCATTCGTCGTCACCCAGGTCGGGTCCCTGACCCCACGCCGAGCAGACCTTGATCATCGCCGTGCCGGTGACCAGCCCCTGTTCGACCCACCATTGGGCGAGCGCAGCGGTGGTCCCCAGGTCCAGCTTGTAGTCGCTGTCGAACGGGGTTGGGACAGCAGCGGATACGCCCTGCATCAGCTCCTTCAGTCCCTCGCGATCCATCAGAAAACTCCTCTACGGAATCAAAATCCAAACGCAGATCGACAAAGCGCGACACCAAATATAATCGTTCCACACGAAATCACCTACCCCCTTCTTGCTCTGGCTGAGGGAATGGCTTATCATCCCTGCTATGGACGAGGTTCCACGCTGCTTCGGTCGATACAATGAGACGCTCGAGGTCTGCGAAGTGTGTTATGCGCTCGAGGGCTGTCGTCGGCAGAGATCCGGACCGCCGAGAGAGGTCGAGGAGGTGGTGTCCGCTGATCCCGTCGAGGGCGAAGTCGGGGGTGAGCGATTTCACCTCGGCTACACGCTCGGATCGGGCCAGCTCTTTCGGTGGGGGCGAGATGAGGATGGGTGGTGGAAAGGGATCGCCTACGGGACCGCCTTTCATCTGAGGCAGGATGGAGAACGGGTCCGGTTTCGTGCCTCCGCGCGGACGGTCGGGACCTATGCGGGGCGGATGCAGGTGGGAACGTTTCTCAGATGGTATCTACGACTGGACGAACCCCCGATACTGCGTGTGCCCAGAGCGGACCGTCACCTTCGCCGTGCGCGGGACCGATTGAAGGGGTTTCGCTTCGCCCGGCAGGAGCCGTTCGAATGTGTGATCTCTTACGTGCTCTCCGTACAGGCGCACATGTCCCTTACCAAACGGCGAATCAATTTCCTGGCCCGGATCCTGGGCCGGGGGATCGACTTTATGGGTGTGCGGTATCGGCAGTTTCCTGAAACCGGCGTGCTGGCTGGTTTGAACGGCCGCTACTTCAGGCACCACAAGTTCGGCTGGCGGTCAGAGCCTGTGGCCAATTCCGCGCGATTCGTCACGGAGCAGTTGGAGGGATCCGGGGATGCGGCGGCCGTGGACATGGAATCGTGGCGCGCGATCGTCGACGGGTTGGAGGAACTGGCGGGCACGGGCGTGGGGCTCAAGGTGCACAAGTGCATCGTTCTCTTTTCGCTGGACCGGTTGGATGCCGTGCCGGTGGACACGTGGGTGAAAAAGATGGCGCGGGATTGGTACGGGATTCAGGGAAGCGATGCGAAGGTTTGTGCGTGGGCGGAGGCGCGAGGTGGGAAGTGGGCGGGGTATATGAACGAGTATCTGTTTGTCTACTATCGTGAGTTGAACGCACCCTCGATTCAAGATCGCGTCATATCATTTTGTGCGTCGGATGTGCCCTCTGACGTGCTGCCGTTCGAATAAATCCCTAGCCCGACCCCTCGATACACGGCGCTGCGATCAAAAAGTGCCCAGAAGCGCCGCACTCGGGGATTCGGGGGCTTGGTGTATTGGTTACTAGGTAGGTAAGAGACGTGAATTTTTATGCCTACATCCTGGAATGTGCTGATGGATCCTATTACACAGGACATACAGAAGATCTCACAAGGCGAATTGCAGAGCACGACCGAGGAATCAAGTGTGTCTACACTTCCTCAAGGAGACCTGTCCGCCTCGTTTGGTTTCAGGAATTCGGATTTCGGGAAGAGGCAAAGGGGGCGGAAGTGCAGATCAAGCGATGGAACCGCAAAAAGAAACAGGCTCTGATCAAGAACGACTTTGAGGCGCTTAGTGAAGCGGCTAAGAAATACTTTGCTAAGAAAGAAAGACCCGAATCCCCGAGTGATCCCGAGTAGCGGCCGTTAGGCCGCGTTGCGAGGGATTGTATCGAGGGGCAGGGATCAGCGAGGCGAGGCGAGGGCCTACACAAACTTCGGATTTCCCGACCCGTCATTCACCACGTGACTCCGTGCCGGAATCTTCGTGTTTTTTGGTATGACGAGATCGTGCTCTGTCACGTTTTCGATAATCGTTCCGTCGCCCACGCGAACGTTCTCTTCCAGCCGAATCTCTCCCGGCGGTTTTGAACCGGCCAGCACGGTACCGATCACGACCAGTGAGGCGATCTGGCATCCCGAGCCTGTTTTGACTCTTCCGAAGATCTCGGTCCCGGTGCCGACGGTGGAACGGTCCCCGACCTGTACCGGCCCGAGGAGCTTGGTATCCGTTCCGATCAGGACATAATCCCCGATCTGCGGATGGCGCACCTTGATCTTGTCACTCAGACCGCCCATCGTGCAGGGATAGATGACACACCCGGAGCCGATCGCGCCTGTTTGACCCGTGGTCATCCCGCGATGTGGGTGGTCCAGGAAGTTTGCGTCTCCGATCCGCGTCTCGGGGTGGAGGTCGGCCTGGTAGTATCGACCGCCCAGCTCGGAGATGGCCCTGGGAAGGAGCGGGACCGGCATCCGCGCGATGCCTGAAGCCGTCTCGGCTGGGCCGGACCGGGTGAGTGCGTGGGCGATGTCGTGATAAAAAAGCACACGCCAACCCGGATAGGTGCTCGTGACGAGCTGCATCTGATACGCAAAAGCGAATCCCAGGTCGGCCTGACGGAGGAATTCGCGGTAGTGATCGAAGTCCCGATCTTCGATCGAGCGCTCGATTTCAGGAAAGAAATCCAGATCGGCGAACGTGCGGTGATCCAATTCGCCCTTGTCAAGCACATAGGCATCCCAGACGGCCGGGTCCTTGAGTGAAGCGAACCGATTCCACAGCGCGCGCTCTTTCAGCCGAGGGAGGTCCCAAAGGAGCGCCAGGGTCGACTCCAGGGCGCGCTGTCCGATTTCGCCGCTGTCGCCGGCAGCGCGGAGGGACTGCGCGATCATGGCGTAGAGCTGGTCTGCGATCTCTTCGATCAGGTCTTCCAGGTTTCTCTGCTGGACGTCCAGGGCATTGTGAGACCCCGGCGCAACGCATTCGAGCAGGTTTCCGAGGACGGTCTCCAGGATATCCCGGTTGACGAAGCCGCGGCCGGAAGGTTGAGAGAGGATCCCACGATTGACTGGGTCGATCCTCAGGACCTCGAGCTCCTCCGCGGTGTAGATCGGGCGGACGTGTTTGATCAGCTTGGATAGGAGGGGGCGTTTTCGGGCTTCGTAATCCGGGTCAAATAGTGTCGTGTTGTCCATTTCGGAGATATGATACCAAAAAACCGATGCAGCCGCCAGAGTCACGTCCCAGAATACGTGGGATTGTTTTCGTCGTCTTCCCAGTGCTCCGGGTTTTGTGATATGTACTCGCGAAGTCTATTGAGGTCGTCCTTGTCGCGGACGACGTGTTCGTAGTAATTCCGTTGCCACAATTTGCCCGGAAATGTAGGCCAGTCATGGATTCTTACACCCTCGCCGTATTGATTGGTCGAAATGGATTTGAAAGCCTGGACTATTCGCCCTACTGATCCTTCCTTTGTCCCCATCGAAATCACCTCGTAGGGGCGATCCTTGTGATCGCCCGTGTAAAGTGAATCACCGTCATCTGGCAAATCATCGGTCAACAAGAGAATACCGTGGATATGATTTGGCATCACCGTGAACGAATCCAAACTCAAATTTGAGAACCGGTCCGGTAGACACGCCCACGCATCTTCGACCATACGTCCCGCCGCGTTCAATCGCACTTCCCGGTCCTCGATCAGGCCAAACAGGGTTTCGCGATGTTGTGTGCAAACTGTCAGGAAATATGCGCCACATTGTGCGTAGTCATATCCCTTCAGCCGAACAGATCTGCGCTCTTTAGACATTCTATTTGATTCTCTGTGTGATTCATCTGTGCGGTCCATTGGATAGGGGCGAATACAAGATTCGTGCATACGGTGATTACCGGGTTGTGATCCGACTCGCTGATACCATCGCGGAACATCATCACGCCACGCCGCCTCGGACGTCGTAGGGGCGATCCTTGTGATCGCCCACCGAGGTGCATCAGGAGTTCCCTGCCAGTTACAGATGATCCATTGGATGCGGGCGAATACAAGATTCGCCCACACGGTGATTACCCGGTGGTGATTCGATTCGCTGATCCCATCGCAGAACATCATCACGCCACGCCGCCCCGGACGTCGTAGGGGCGATCCTTGTGATCGCCCACCGAGGTGCATCAGGAGTTCCCTGCCAGTTATAGATGATCCATTGGATACGGGCGAATACAAGATTCGCCCACACGGTGATTACCGGGTTGTGATTCGACTCACTGATCCCATCGCAGAACATCATCACGCCACGCCGCCCCGGACGTCGTAGGGGCGATCCTTGTGATCGCCCACCGAGGTGCATCAGGAGTTCCCTGCCAGTTATAGATGATCCATTGGATACGGGCGAAGACAAGATTCGCGCATACGGTGATTACCGGGTTGTGATCCGACTCGCTGATACCATCGCGGAACATCATCACGCCATGCCGCCCCGGACGTCGTAGGGGCGATCCTTGTGATCGCCCACCGAGGTGCATCAGGAGTTCCCTGCCAGTTATAGATGATCCATTGGATACGGGCGAAGACAAGATTCGCACCTACGGTGATTACCGGGTTGTGATTCGACTCACTGATCATTCCACCCAAATCTTCCCCAGAGGACGGTAATCGAACTGCCCCTTCCAGGACTGCGTCATCCGAACCGGGGTGAGGGTCCGCACCGGTCTTCCTTTATACGTACCCTGGACCTTCCCAGACGATCGACTGACGCGAACAGCGAGCGTATACAATCCGGCCTGAATCGTTCCCGGGATCTTGAAGATGAACCGGTCCTTGTAATACGCATCCTGAGGCAGGTCTTCGGGAACGACCTCGACGTTTTTGAACGCAGAAAATCCGTGCGCCGTCGGGATCTCCATTCGCTCGTTCACGAAGGCGAATTCGCCGAATAGCTTGCTGCGTGCAGGTCCGCGTCGTTGCACCGCGAAACAGAGCTCGAAAAGCTCGCCACGCTTGATCACGCCATCTACAAACCCCTCGCCGAGCCGCATCGGCCTGGCAAACGTCCTGGAATCGCCTTGGTCCAGGCTCTCTATTCCGAAACCCACGAAGCGCAGCCCCTCAAAGTAACGTCCCTGAGCCGCGACATCGAGCGAAGGCGACTCGATCGATCTTTCTGGCGGTGGCTTGGGTGTGATCTCCAGGAGGTAAGGATCGATCGGGGAGCGCACCGTCCTGAAATGATCGAACTCGGGCGGCATTCTGTCATCCAGGACCGCATAGGTTGGTCGATCCGGAGCCGCTTCGAACAGACCTTTCAGGATCTTCAGCCGGTCCGACACGTTCAGACCCACACTCAGATCACCGAGGTCCTCCGCCTTTCGGTCCAGACTGATCTCCCCCCTGAAGCGGGGTGCGAGCCGCCCCATCGTTTCGATCGTGACGTCGGGACGGAGGCCATGAACGAGCTGAAAATATTTGTATCGCGTCCCACGGCCGTCGTCTTCCGCGATGATGAACGCCCCTTCGGGCAGCTTTTTGAAGCGCTCGAGGCGCTCGCCATATCGCGTCGGATCCCCGGTGATGCGGGTGACCTCCGGGAAGTGGCTCAAGAGGAGGAAGATGGGCAGGGCCGCAGCGATCACGTATGGCACACCGCCTTTCAGGCGGTCAGGCTGCCGTCGCTCGATCGCCTGCAACGGATAGGCAAGGCCGTGTCCGCCGAGTGCGGCCAAGAAAAAGAAGGAGGGCAGAAAGAAGACGTCTCGATCGGCGACATCGTAGGAGAGGACGGGTAGGAGTGTGCAGATGAAGGCGATGATCAGCGCGGCGTCCAAGATCGTGTCGTCATCTGGACGAGTGAGCAGCGACTGCAACAGCCCGGACCGACTGCCAGATTGCCTTGCTTCGCGCCCCCGCTTTCGACGTTCCGCACGCGGGCGATTGTCCATCGCTGCCGGGAGCGTTCGGATCGAACTGAGGCGAGTCGACATCGCCATAATCACGCCGGCAGCGGCCAGAATCGGAAGCAGGGGAGAGAAGTTCGTGCTGCAGGATCGGAGGTAGGTCAGGATCAGATCGGGATAGCGGCTCAAGGAGACGCCGAACAGGTTTGTGGTCGTAAACTCTTCGGCGGAGAAGTACCACCAGGCCCACCTGAGGGAAAGCACCTCGTAACCGCTGAGGAAGACAAAGTCGCTGATGAAACCCCGGTACTGGGCCAGGCGGATCGGGATGTAGAGAAAGGGGGTCAGCCCGAGCAGGCCCCACGACAGAGTAGAGAATATCTGTTTCGCCTTCAACCCGCCTGCATCGATGATGGCTCCGCTTCGCAGGATGACGTAGAGGAAGGAGGGAACGAGGAGGGCTGCGAGGAGGATGTTCGTGGTTGCACCGAGACCGAGGGTAAAGGCGAGGAGGTAAAGTGATCGAGCGTCCCGGGTGCGCAGCCACCGTATCGTCGAATAGACATAGAGCCCCAGGAACGCAAGCTGGAGCGCGTAGACCTCCGCGATCGTGGCGTGGATCCAGGCGATGAAACCGAACGCGAAGATCCAGGCGGCGCCGAGGGCAGCCGGCGCGCTGTGGGTCCGCTCCCGAACGGCAAGGCCCAGGAAGAGCGCTGCCAGGGCCCCGAACAGGACCGAGGTGAAGACGACCCCGCCGTCAGGAGAGGCGAAAGGGAGCCGCGAGAACAGATGTGATATAATAAGGTATAGAGGATGGCCTGGCGGATGATCGATCCCGAGGGTGTGAGAGGCGATGATCATCTCGGCCCCGTCGATCGCGTAGATCGTGTCCAGCGCCCAGCTGTCGGCCATCGTCCACGCGTAGACACAGAACGGGATGCCGAAGGCGAGGATAGGAAAAAGGCGTTTCGACCCGCTATTCATTTGAGCTCAGATAGTCGCCTGAAGGAACGAGCCTCGCTCCGTCGGTAGACGCGACAAAGATGTAGATCCACGCCTCGATCGAATTGGCACCCGCGAGTCCGATCCTGTGCCGCTCCCTCCTGTATTCACCGCCTTCATAGCCGTCCAGTTGTCTGAGGATGTCGGGACGCATCACCGCGTAGAGCTCGCCTGTGACAATTTCTCCACTGTTCTCGGAAGGCACCACGCCGGGGTACGAACCTAAGTCATACAGTCTTCCCTGGAAGGTGGCCTCGCCCACGAATCTGCCGCCTTCCTCCAGCGTGCGATGGATCGGGTGGCCCGCTTTCTTGCGAAGCGTGCCGTAAATGAAGAGATAGTCCTCGGCCATAAGTCGGCACGTTTCCTGATTGCCTTTGTCAATCTATTCAAATAGATTTGACTTAGTTACGAAGGCCGGGGAAGAGAAAAGGAGGAAATCGATGGCGAAGCATTTCATCGCATTTGGCCTTGCGCTGCAACTAACGATGATTCCGACTTTGATGCGTGCCCAATCGACGGTGGATATCGATTTTACCGGGGATGGCGTCATCAATTTCTTCGATTTTGTGGAATTTGCGGTCGGGTTCGGGAATTCAGATCTCACAGTCGACCTGGATGGAAACGGAGATGTAAACTTTCTGGACTTTGTCCTGTTTGCGATCGAGTTCGGCGGGAACACCGAACCTCCCAAGGAAACAGCTACGTTTGAGGTCACATTCGAAAGCGCGTGGAGCGCGGAGACGCATCCCGATAACTTTCCGAGTTCCAGCGCCCACTTCTCCGCCCTGATCGGGTCCACGCATAATTCGGAGGTCATCTTCTGGCAGGCAGGTGGGCTCGCCACGGCCGGCATCAAGGATATGGCCGAGTTCGGTGCAACCGGACTGCTGACGACGGAAGTAAACACGGCCATCGACGCGGGGACAGCTGAGCTCCGACTCTCCGGGTCTGGATTGGGTGAATCGCCCGGGTCAGTGAGTTTGACGTTTGAGATCAGCGAGTCGCATCCCCGGGTGACTCTCGTTAGCATGATTGCGCCCAGCCCCGACTGGTTCGTCGGTGTGTCGGGGATCAACCTGTTCGCGGCAGGAGCCTTCCTGGATTTCCTGGCCGTGGATCTCCACGCCTATGATGCCGGCACCGACAGCGGCGTCACCTATACCTCAGAGGATTCCGTGACCGACCCTCCTCAAGGCATTTCAAGGATCCAGTCGAGCCCGTTCGGCTCGGGTACACCCCGCCTTGGGACGTTCACCTTCGTGAAGCAGTAGTCTACCTTTCATTCCTCGTCGCCGGGGGCTCCTTGGAAGGCCAAATTGGGCTGTCTTGAGGATGATGCACGGCGAAAACGGTCCTTACAAAACGGCTACTATAAGAAATCATCAGACCACTCGGCGCTCAGGTCTTTCCATTGCGGATTCGTCGACTCGATCAAACAAACCTTCTTCGAGCGCCTCCAGCTCTTGATCTGCTTTTCGCGAGCAAGCGCTGCCATAACGTCCTGGGTCGACTCAAAGTAGACGAGCTGGGTTACGTTGTACCTAGCGGTAAAACCAGGGCGTGAGTGGTTTCTATGCTCGTGAATGCGTCTTCTGAGATCACCCGTCACACCCGTGTAAAGTGTTCGCGATTTATTGGTAAGGATGTAAACGTAATACTGATGTTCTTTCATCGAGGGATTCGGTGAGTAATTGTCTTGGGATTCCTGGTTACCCAGCAAAGCTCTTCTGAGGTGAAGAGTTTCACCCTGAGGCTTGATGCATCACTAAATCCCTCAGCCCGTTTGTCATTCCGAGCGTCAGCGAGGAATCTCAACGGGCAACTTAGCAGTCGCTAGGTCAATGCAAGTATCCAGTGAGTACAACAGTGTTGAGATTCCTCGTCGCCCGAGGGCTCCTCGGAATGACAAATTTGGTTTCCGAAAGCGCGACGCATCAATCCGTTCGGCCTGGACCGATCTCTCCTCTTTCCAGCATATCCAGAAATGGGGAGTCGTCAATAGTCAGGGGCAGGTCGATGCGCGCCCGTCTGCGACTGGATTCGTAGATGGCGAAGATGACCTCGGTGGCTTGAAGCGCCTTCTTCGCGTCAAGCTCGGGTTCTCGGCCAGCACCAAGTGCATCTACCAGGTCGAGAATACCGTCCGTGACCAGTTCGCTTCCGTGCAGACCCGAATCGATTTCGGGGATGATCCATCCGTTCGTGCCAGGTCCGAGGTAGCGCAAGGCTGGACCGTCTGTGACGCCGATCTCGATCACGCCCTCCGACCCCAGGATTCTGTTCAAGCAGCGCCTACCTGATGTGCCCGTTTCAAGCAGACCCTGCACGCCATTCTTCCATCGAATGGAACCGATGGCCTGACGCTCGAGCGGCAGACCGAAGATGCTCTTTTCCTCTCGAGCATCGATCTGGCCCATGACCCAGTCAGCGGGCGCCTCATCATTGTAGAAGAACATCATGTCGACCCAGTGCGTGCCCCAATCGATGATGTCTGGGCAGTAGCCTTCCAACCTGATCATATCTCCGATGGCGCCGCTCTGTGCAAGGGTTCTTGCCTCTCGGTAGGTGCCCCCGAATCGTCTCTGATGGTTGAACGTGAGCTGAACACCACGGGTGCTGCACACTTCGACCATGGAACGGGCCTCTCCGAAGGTGGGGGCCATGGGTTTCTCGCAGTGGATCGCCCTGACTCCGGAACCGGCGATGTCGTTCACGGCGGGCGCGTGAAGGGCTATCCAGAGACAGACGCTGACGATGTCCAGATCCTCGCGTTTAAGCATGTCGTTATAGTCTTCATAGACGCGAGGGACCTGATGCTCCTCGGCGAAGGCGTCACCATTTTCCCGCTTGATGTCCGCGACGGCCACGATCTCCGTATCGGGGCAGGCTTCATAGCCCGCAGCGTGCAGGTGGGCCATCCCGGATCCCGTGGCAGCTTCGTCTCGATGCGGCCTGCCGCAGCCGATAATCCCGACCTTGAATCTGGACAAAGGATCCTCTCAGAGTAAAGCGCCCCCAACGTGAACTGTCGGCGGCGCTCGATTCGACCAGCTAATGAGTTAGAGGCCTACTTCCCTTTTCTGAACTCCTCCATAAGCTGTTCCTTGACCTGCTTGCTCATCGACTTCTCCGCATTCGTCTTGATCTCCTCGAAATCGACCTGAGAAGCGTAATGCTGCATCAGGGCGAGGAAACCGGCCACGCCAACGCAGAGCAGGGTGATAATCCCCATGTAGATGAGGTTGCGGCGCATGGCTCCTTTCGAGCGAACCTTTCGTCGGGTGCGGTGCCCTTGATGATGTCCATGCCCTTGTTGGATTCGCGCGTGTTCCAGGGGCGGCGGTTGACCGACCACACCATCCTGGACAGGCGGCCGCGAATCCGTCGGGGGAAGCGTGGGACTCACCTGGCTGACCGGCTCCCGAGTTTCCTGAGCTTTTGGGGCTTGTGATAGGGGGGCAGGAGCCTCCTTCTGCGGTGGGTGAGTCGTTGGAGCTGTAGACTTCTGCAGGGCCTTCAAGATGTTCGCATCATCCTTTTCGGCCGGCCCGGCCGGCGCAGGCGTCTGAGGAGGGGGCTTTGCGCTGCCTGAACCGGAGGTATGACTCTGAAGGGCCTTGAGGACTTCGTCGTCACTCGATCCTGCGGTCGGCGCGGATTCCGGCTCGGGTGCGCGAGAGGGCGGACTGGAATAGAGGAGGTCGACGGAGGACTTGCCCTGTAGTTCAGCCGGCCCCGCGACCGCATCAGTGCCGTCAGACGACGCGGTATCCCTGAGCAACTCCGGTTCGACGCCAAGCACGCGATCGATTTCCTCTTTTAGTTTTGCGACCTGGAACGGTTTACGGATAAATCCGCTCACCTGGAATTTTGAAAGATCCTTTGCCACCTGGTCATTGATGTAGCCGGAAACGATGATCACCGGGAGTGAACATCCTTGTCCTCTGATGAATTCGAGCATGGATGGGCCGTCTATTGTCGGCATCTTCAAGTCCAGCAGGATCAGGTCGGGCTGCTGGTTGCCGATGACGTCTATCGCGTCCGTCCACCGGGTGGCCGGAATCGGCTCGTAGTTGTATTTCCTTAAGATATCGCTGATCAATTCGACGACGGGCTCTTCATCATCGACGATCAGGACCTTTTTGGAAGCGGCTGTAGCAGACATAACTTCCGTAGATGTTGATAGATACGAAAAGAAGGCAAACGAAACACTCACGATGAATGCAAAAATAATATAGGGGCAGGAGGCCCTGGAGACAAGTTCTTTCAAGAAATAACTCGAGCGAACAGCACGCGGCCGCGCACCTGTTTGCCCTTGATATCTGAACATTTGAATACTATATTTGTTTTTGTCTCTCCTCCTCCAGCTTCATTCCTCCAGGTGTCAGCAAACACCTCCCATACAGTTGATCTCAGGCAGCTCAGGGCGATATGGAGACGCGGCATCTCACCATACGGGGAGCAAGGGTCCATAACCTGAAGGACGTGGACCTGAAACTCCCCAGAAACGAGCTGGTCTGTCTGACAGGGGTTTCCGGGTCGGGAAAGTCCTCGCTGGCTTTCGACACCATCTATGCAGAAGGGCAGCGGCGCTACGTCGAGTCCCTTTCCGCTTATGCCAGACAGTTTCTGGGACAGATGGAGAAGCCGGACGTAGACCTGATCACCGGTCTCTCACCCACGATCTCTATCGAACAGAAGACGGCGGGACGGAATCCACGATCCACGGTGGGCACGGTCACCGAGATCTACGACTACCTTCGTGTCCTGTTCGCCCGGGTGGGAGCCCCTCATTGCAGGTCCTGTGGACGGCCGATCGGGGCTTCGACTCGAGATAGCATGGTGGATCGGGTCCTGGCGCTTGGTGACGGAAAGCGGATCCTGGTGCTGGCCCCCTTAGTGCAAGGTCGAAAAGGGGAGTACCTGGATCTATTCGAGGACCTGCAGCGAGAGGGATACATCCGCGCCCGGGTGGATGGAAAGATTGTAGAACTGACTCAGATGCCCCGCCTGGAGCGATATGTCCGTCACGACATCGAGGTGGTGGTAGACCGGCTCGAAGCCCGGCCCGATACCCGGGCCAGGATCGGGGAGGCGGTGGACGCTGCGCTGGGGCTGGGGAAGGGGACCCTCATCATCTGCCCCGAAATGCAGGATGACCTTCTCCTGAGTTCCAACTTCTCCTGCACGCACTGTGGGCTCAGCGCGACCGAACCCACACCTCAGCTGTTCTCGTTCAACAGCCCTCAGGGGATGTGCCCTACTTGCCGCGGGCTGGGAAGACAGACCGTAATCGATCCTTCGCTGGCGGTTCCGGACGAGGGACTGTCTCTTATGGAAGGGGCGGTTGTGCCCCTGGGTGTACCCCGGAATCGGTGGAAGCGCCACTACTACGCGGGAGTGCTCAAACGGCACGGGGCCACCGTCAGGACCGCGTGGAAGAAGATTCCCGCAAAAGGTCGACAGGAGCTGCTCTACGGCCTTCCAGGGAAGATCGAATACGAATGGAAGCGGCGAACCGGACCCATCTATCGACATCGAGACAGCTTTGAGGGGATCCTGACGTCGATGGAGCGGAAATATGCAGAGGGCGGCAATCCGATCATGAGACGAAAGTTGGCGCCCTACATGAGCTCGGGCTTGTGTCCGACCTGCGAGGGGGCCCGGCTATGTGAAGAGGCCCTGGCCGTCAAGATCGAGGGAAAGTCGCTGCCAGAGGTCACCGGGATGACGATCGAGGAGGCCTGTGCCTTCTTCGAGGGTTTGACGCTTGACCCGGTTCAGAAACGGATCGCCGAGGAGGCCCTCAAAGAGATCCGGGCTCGCCTGAAATTCCTCCTGGACGTTGGCCTGGATTATCTGACCCTGGATCGGACGGCGCCCTCGCTGGCCGGTGGCGAGGCGCAGCGAATCCGCCTTGCGGGACAGATCGGCAGCGGCCTGGTCGGAGTGACCTACGTGTTGGACGAGCCCTCGATCGGGCTGCACCATCGAGACAACGGGCGGCTCCTGGATGCCCTCTGTCGACTGAGGGACGCCGGGAACTCGGTGATCGTCGTGGAGCACGACGAAGAAACAATGCGTCGCGCAGACCGGATCGTCGATTTTGGACCGGGTCCCGGACATCTGGGCGGAGAGGTCGTGGTCTCCGGATCGGTAGACCGGGTGGCGAAGGCGCGCAAATCGATCACGGGGGCCTATTTGTCGGGAAGGCGCGCGATTTCTGTCCCGGATCGGCGGAAGACGGGCCGAAGTTGGCTGACGATCCGGGGCGCGCGGCAGAACAATCTAAGGAACATCGACGTGAAGATTCCGCTCGGTGTCTTTACCTGTGTCACGGGGGTCTCCGGCTCGGGCAAAAGCTCCCTGATCGATGAAATCCTTTACCGGGCGCTCGCCAGGGACCTGAACGGCGCGCATACCCAGCCTGGCCTTTACCGGCGTATCGATGGAAAGAAGCAGCTGGACAAGGTCATCGAAATCGATCAGCAGCCGATCGGCCGGACCCCGCGGAGCAATCCGGCGACTTACACCGGTGCGTTCACGCCCATTCGGGATCTGTTCACGAAGCTTCCGGAAGCGCAGGCGCGCGGCTACCGTCCCGGGCGCTTCAGTTTCAACGTGAAGGGGGGGAGATGTGAAGCCTGCAAGGGAAACGGGGCGAACCTGATCGAGATGGATTTTCTGGCCGATGTCTGGGTCACCTGCCCGGTCTGCGAGGGTAGGCGATTCAACCGGGCGACGCTGGATGTGCAATTCAAGGGGGCCTCCATCACCGATGTGCTGGAGATGGAGGTAGAGGAGGCTGCGAGCTTTTTCAGGCACATCCCGGCGATCCATCGGGTGCTGGATGTGCTCGTTCAGGTGGGGATGGGATACGTGCACCTCGGGCAGCCCGCGCCGACCCTGTCCGGGGGCGAGGCCCAGAGGGTAAAGCTGGCTAAAGAACTCTGCCGCAGGAATACAGAGCGAACTCTTTATATTCTTGATGAGCCGACTACCGGGCTCCATTTCGAGGACATAAAGAACCTGTTGAACGTGCTCCAGAACCTGGTCGATCGTGGGAGCAGCGTCATCGTCATCGAACACAACATGGACGTGCTCAAGACGGCGGACTGGATCATCGACCTGGGCCCCGAAGGGGGTGAGGAGGGCGGTGAGGTTGTGGCTTCGGGGACGCCCGAGGAGATCGCCAGGGTGAAGGCCTCCCACACAGGACAGGCGCTCTGCCCCGTGCTGAACGGCAGGGCGATCGGAAACGGGAGGGCCCGCGGGAATGGGGCGGCCGACAGCCGGAAGAAGACCCGGCGTCTGGACGAGCGGATCCGGGAGATCGAGGTGCTCGGGGCGAGAGAACATAACTTGAAGAACGTAGACGTAAAGATCCCTCGGGAGAAGATGACCGTAGTGTCCGGGGTGTCCGGCTCAGGGAAGACCTCGCTGGCGCTGGACACGGTCTTCGCAGAGGGCCAGCGCCGCTACGTCGAGTCGCTTTCGGCCTATGCCCGTCAGTTCCTGGGGCAGGCCCAGAAGCCAAGGGTGGATCGTGTCGTGGGGCTGTCCCCTGCGATTTCGATCGAGCAAAAGGCAGCGAGCAAGAATCCCAGATCTACGGTCGGAACGATCACTGAGGTTTACGACTACCTGCGCGCCCTCTTCGGGATGTTGGGCGCCGTCGTCTGCCCCGAATGCGACGTGGAGGCCGGTGCGCAGTCTGCCCAGGAGATCGTTGACCGCATCCTGGAGATTCCCGAGGGGAGACGACTCTACCTCCTGGCCCCCAGGACGCCCGGGCGTGGCGAGGACTATCCGACACTGATCGAGCGGGCGCGACGCAAGGGATTCGTCCGGGGCAGGCTGGATGGGGTGGTGTTCGATCTCGAGGATCCGATCGAGATCGACCATCGTCTGACCCACCGCTTCGAGGTCCTGGTAGACCGGATCAAGACAGGCGAGCAGGATCGAAAGCGGATCGCGGATTCGACGGAGATGGCGCTGGACCTGTCCGGCGGCATCGTGGTCGTCGCGTCGCCGGATGACGAAGCTGAGAGCCGATTCAGCCAGCACCTCTCCTGCCCATCCTGCGGGGGGAGTTTCGAGGAACTGACGCCGCAGCGCCTCTCGTTCAACAGTCCGGACGGCTGGTGTCCTGCGTGCGAAGGTCTTGGGACGCAGAGGGGGATGGGTCGGAACACGTTGATCCCGAACTCCAGACTGTCGGTCAACGAAGGTGCGGTGCTGCCCTGGGGGAGGCCGAGCGGCCAGCTTTTGGACCTTTTGAAGGCGGTCTCCAGAGAGGCCGGCTTCGGCCTGGACTCACCAATCTCAGACCTGCCCGGGCAGGCCCTCGAAGCGCTCCTCTATGGCCTGGGAGACCGGTGGCTGGAGGTCCCCGGAGGCCTGAAGCTTCAGTACAAAGGATTGTTTCCGACCGTTGAGGGTCTCGTCCGGCTCTCGACCGGATTTCGGCGGGAGATGGGTGAGCTGGTACAGGATGTGGCCTGCCCTGCCTGTCGAGGGTCGCGACTTCATCCGGAAAGCGCTGCCGTCAGGTTTCGAGGAAGGACGTTGCCGGAAACCACAGACCTGCCGATCGAGGAGACGCGTTCGTGGTTTCATGCGATGGCGCTCAGCGCCCGTGACCAGCAGGCGGCGGGCGAGGTGATTCAGGAGATTCAAACCCGGCTCACCTTCCTGAACGAGGTAGGACTGGGCTACCTTTCGCTCTCGAGGAGAGCGCCCACGTTATCGGGCGGAGAGGCGCAGCGGATCCGCCTGGCGAGCCAGATCGGGTCCGGATTGACCGGGGTGCTCTACGTGCTGGACGAGCCGACGATCGGCCTCCATCAACGCGACAACCGACGCCTGCTCGCAGCGCTCAAACGACTCAGGGATCTCGGGAATACGCTTCTTGTCGTCGAACACGACCGCGAAACCCTGGAGGCAGCCGATCATATCCTGGATTTCGGTCCGGGGGCGGGATCCCAGGGAGGCACAATGGTCGCTGAGGGGCGCCCCAAGCGGCTCGGACTCAGAGGGGGCTCTCTGACCGCGCGCTACCTCAAAGGGCGTCTGGGGATCGACGTCCCGGAGTCCCGCAGGCCCGCTGACCAGGAAACGCTCGTCGTGAAGGGGGCCAGGCAGAACAATTTGAAGGATCTGACGGTTGCGTTTCCGCTTTCTACGTTCACGTGCGTTACCGGAGTATCCGGGTCAGGAAAAAGTTCACTCGTCAATGACGTCCTTTTCGGGGCACTCGCGACGAAGGTCAACCGCGCCCACCAGGCGTGGGGCGAACACGACGAGGTGACCGGACTGGAGCAGGTCGACAAGGTGATCGACATCGATCAGGCCCCGATCGGGTTTACACCGAGGAGCAACCCGGCAACATACGTGAAGGCGTTCGATGCGATTCGGCAGCTGTATAGCCAACTGCCTGATGCGAAGGTCAAAGGATATCAGGCCGGGCAGTTCAGTTTCAACAGCCGGAAGGGGCGCTGTGAGGCGTGCGAGGGATTGGGATCGCGGTGCATCGAGATGCATTTCTTGCCTGACGTCTGGGTGACCTGTGAGGTCTGCGACGGAAAACGCTACAACCGGGACGTCCTGGACGTCCTCTATAAAGGGCGATCGATCGCGGACGTGCTGGACATGACGCTGTCAGAAGCCCTGGCAATCTTCGGGAACGTGCCCAGAGTGCAGAGGCCTTTGAAGACCCTGGACGATGTGGGCCTCGGCTACCTCAAGCTGGGTCAGGCCTCTACGACGTTGTCCGGGGGAGAGGCCCAGAGGGTCAAGCTGGCCAAGGAACTCTCTCGACCGAACACCGGGAGGACGGTCTACCTCCTTGATGAGCCGACCACCGGTCTCCACGTCGCGGATATCCAGAGGCTTCTGGATGTTCTGAACTGGCTCGTAGATGCAGGGAATACGGTCATCGTGATCGAGCACAACCTGGATGTGATCAAGACGGCCGATTGGGTGATCGATCTGGGTCCTGAAGGAGGGGAAGAGGGCGGCTTCATCGTAGCCTCTGGTACTCCCGAGGAGGTGGCGGAGTCTCCAGAGTCCCATACGGGACGGTTTCTGAAAGAGCTACTGCCCCCGAGACCTGCAGTCCGACGTCGTTCCCGGAACAAACGACAGGCCGAACTCGTCTTGCCATGAACTACATCGGCAGCAAATATTCACTCATCGATTTTCTGGAGCGCGGGATTTTGAAGCGCGTAGGTCCGCGCCGCGGGCTGTTCTGCGATCTGTTCGCCGGCACAGGTATTGTCGGGCTCCGCTTCAAACAGCTCGGGTTTCGAATCGCTTCGAACGACATTCAACACTACGCGTACTGCCTCAATCGCGCTGCGGTTCAGATCAACCGGATGCCGGAATTCGACGGTTTGAGTCGGCACAACGGCCGCCTGGATGGCGCAGAAGGCGTGCTGTCCTTCCTGAACGGGCTGGAGGGCGTAGAAGGATTCATCTACCAGAACTATTGTCCTGGGGGGACGAAGCAGTCGGCGGTGAAACGACAGTATTTTTCGGACGAAAATGGCATGCGCTGCGACGCTGTGCGCACCCAGATCGAAAGATGGCGGCGGACGGGTCGACTGAACGAAGATGAATACTATTACCTTCTGGCCAGTCTGATCGACGCGGCCGACCGCGTCGCGAACACGGCCTCGATCTACGGTGCGTTCCTGAAGCACATCAAGAAGACGGCGCGAAAACCCCTTCTGCTCCGGAAGGTCCCTGTTTTTCCCTCCGAACTGAATCACGCCACCTTCAATCAGGACGGGCTTCAGGTCGTCCAGGAGCTGGACTGCGACGTGCTTTACATGGATCCGCCATACAATCACCGGCAGTACTGCGCGAACTATCACGTTCTGGAAACGATCGCACGCTACGACAAACCGAAGGTTTACGGAACGACGGGGCTCAGGCCCTACCAGGATCAGAAATCGGAATTCTGCATGAAAAAGCGCGCGCTTCCCGCTCTGGAAGAGATCGTTCGGTCCACTTCTGCCAACCACGTCTTCCTGAGTTATAATAATGAAGGGATCATGTCCAGGAACGACATCAAGAAGGTGATGATGAAGCACGGGGAGGTCGAAGTCGAGACCCTGAGGTATCCCCGTTTCCGGGCCGATGTTGACCGGGACAACAGGGTTTATAAAGGCGATTGGGTGAGGGAATACCTCTTCTGCTTGAGGAAGCAGGCGTGAACGTCAAGATCCCGAATCGAGCCTTCTTCAAGTTCGCCTACTCGTGTCCCTACCGGGCCAAAGCCCCAAAGCTGGACGGCAACCTGGGAGACTGGGGCGGTCGCTACAAGATCCCCGATCTAAGCACCCTCGATGGAGGGGCGCCCTTCGCGGACCTCTTTATGAGTTGGAACGAAGCTGGACTCTACTTTGCAATCTCTGTCAAGGGCTCCGGTGCCGACGTCCTGCCGAAACAGCCGCTTAGAGGAGACTCGCTCCAGATCTGGATCGACACACGCGATGTGCGAGAAGTCCACAGGGCGAGTCGCTACTGTCATCACTTCTACTTCCTTCCCGGAGGGGCGGGGCAGAAAGGACGATTGCCGATCGGCAGACAGATGCGCATCCGACGCGCCCGCGCGTACGGCAGATTGTGCGATCCCCAAAAGCTAAACGTTGCGTCTAGGGTCCTCAAGTCAGGATACCGAATGGAGATGCACCTGCCTTCGGAAGTCCTCATCGGTTTCGATCCGGAGTCGAACAACCGGCTGGGATTCAGCTACCTGCTCAAGGATGGGAGAGGAGGGAGGCAGTCCTGGACGGCAGACGAGCCTCTGCCGGTATCCTATGACCCCAGTCTTTGGGGCACGGTCGAGTTGGTGCCGTAACGCCTTCGGAGTAGAAGCGAAGATCGCAATTTTCACTTGACTTGGAGGGATGAAGTTTATAGCGTTTAGTTAACCCACAAAGGAGTCTAAAATGAAGGTGCTTGGCGGCGGCACACTGTTCATATAAAGTCGTAGGAAGATCTAAACGTTGCCGGGATTGAAACGGGCCGATTTGAAGCCATCCTCAACATTTGGATGGCTATTTTTTTACCCCGTAATGGAACCGGTCTTAGAGCCCGAGATTTATATAAACATTGGAGAGACAGTAGAATAAGGGTAATCCGTGAAGAAATTACTTGAAGCCTCTTTGAACGGCATCGAAGGTTACCTCAGAACCCTCCTCGACGAAGACGAGGAGGTGTTGATTCAAGTTTCCTCCGACATAGACGCGGACGGCGTTTACCATACGCCGTGGGTCGTCGTCACGGAGAAGCGGGTTCTGGTTTTGTGGGGTGGAGGCCCTTCGGAATGCGTCGATGTGCCGATGGGGGACATCATCGAAGCCCGTACAGAATCCCTCATCGGGGGCGCCCGCCTCGAAATCGAGCGCCGCGGGAAGCCGACGGTCCAGGTCCCCTACACGCATACGCTGGCCGCCAAGTTCGCGAACGTAGCGGTGGGCATCGAACAGCTGCGAAAAGGGGAGTCCCTGGCGATCGAAACAAAGCTGGACCGGATTCGCTGCGAGAAGTGCAACCGGCCTCTCCCCGAAAAGAACGGCGTCTGTCCCTCGTGCATCCGGAGGATGGCAACGCTTGGGCGAATCGCCGGATACCTCAAGCCCTATAAGAGGCAAGCTGGGTTCCTGGCCTTTTCTTCGGTGCTCACGACTGTTGCAGAGCTCGCCCCACCTCTGATTACGAAGCGGATCGTGGACGACGTGTTGGTGCCGGTCGACGGGGGGGCGTTCGGTTCTGAGGCACGATTCTCACTCCTGGGCCTGCTCGTCCTAGCGCTCTTCGGCGTGCGGGTCGTGACCTGGGCCGCGGAATGGATCCACGGCTGGACCGTGACCTACCTGAGTGCTCGGGTGACGGCGGATATCCGGAGCCAGCTCTACAAGCGGCTGGAGCTGCTTTCGCTCTCGTTCTACGACAAACGCCAGGTCGGAGCCGTGATGTCCCGGGTGACGAGGGACAGCAACCGCCTCCAGGAGTTCCTGGTCGACGGACTGCCCTATCTCATCATAAACGGTCTTATGCTCGTGGGCATTTTGGGCGTCCTGTTCTACATGAGCTGGAAACTGACGATCTATGTCCTGCTTCCTGTTCCCATCATCGCGGTGTGGGCCACCTTCTACTGGCGCCGGATGCGGGTGGTCTTCATGAAGTGGATGCAGGCCTGGTCCGACGCGATCTCCAGAACCAACGAGGCGCTGAGGGGCATTCGGGTCGTCAAGGCCTTCGGGGGGGAGAACAAAGAGATCGCAGTATTCGAGAAACTGGCACAGAATCTCACGCGAACCGCGGTGAGGACCGAAGTCAACCAGATCTTTTTCTTTGCGACCATGACGTTTCTCACCGGGCTCGGCGTCGTCATCGTCTGGTTCTTCGGCGGTGAGGAAGTCATCCGAGGCGAGTTGACCCTGGGCACCCTCCTGGCTTTCTACAGCTACATGTGGCTGCTCTACGGTCCGCTTCGCTGGTTCGGACAAGTCAACAGCTGGATGTCACGGGCTTTTGCGGGGGCCGAGCGCATCTTCGAGATCGCGGATACCCCCGCGGAGGCCTACGAGGATCCGGACGCCGTGGCCATGCCGGACATTGAGGGCAGCATTCGGTTCCGGGATGTCAGGTTCGGATACGACAAGAGCAAGCCGGTTCTGAACGGCATCGACCTGGACGTTGCGCCGGGCGAGATGATCGGCCTGGTCGGAAAGTCAGGGGTAGGGAAGACGACCACGGTGAATCTGATCTGCCGATTCTACGAATTGGACCGCGGGTCCATCGAGATCGATGGCGTCGACGTGCGTAAGATCCGCCTGAGGGATCTGCGCAATCAGATCGGGATCGTGCTCCAGGAGCCCCTGCTCTTCAGCGGCTCTATCGCAGAGAACATCGCCTACGGGAGGCCGGGTGCGGGTTTCGAAGAAATTCTGGCGGCGGCCCGGGCGGCGAACGCGCACGATTTTATCGTGGCGAAGCCGGACGGCTACGATTCCCAGGTCGGGGAGCGCGGGGCCAGCCTCTCCGGAGGTGAAAGACAGCGCGTATCCCTCGCGAGGGCCATTCTGCACGATCCGAAGATCCTGATCCTGGATGAAGCGACCTCCTCGGTAGATGTGGAGACGGAGAAGAAGATCCAACAGGCGATCAGTCGGCTCACGAAGGGACGAACGACGTTCGCGATCGCGCACCGCCTCTCCACGTTGAGGGACGCAGACCGCCTGGTCGTTCTTGAGGACGGTCGGGTCGTAGAGGTCGGTACCCACGAGGAACTTCTCGAGAAACGGGGGAAGTTTTACGGGCTCGTGAAGCTGCAGCAGGAAATCGCGGAGATGATCGCGGTCGCGGAATAAGGGAACACATGGACCCATTCAAAGAACAGCTGCCCGAGGACATCCGTTTAAAGCTCGACAGGGCGAAGCCGGAGGAGGAGGAGGTGCTCGTCCAGGTCGCGACGGACCTCTCCGCCGAAAGAAGCTTCGGTCAACAGTGGTTGGTCATAACAGAAAAAACGCTTCTGGTAATCCCCGCCGATGGAGAAGACGGAATCGTCCAGTTCCCGGTATCCGAGGTCGCGGATGTGCGCATCGAAGACCTGGTCGGCGCCGGCCAGATCGAGGTCGATCGAAAGGCGGGGGAGCCCCTTACGCTCTCATTCACTCAGTCTCTAAGGCCCAAGTTTGCAGGGGTCGCGGAGGGGATCCGCCAGCTGTCAAAGGGCGAGCCTCTTGTATTGCCGACCGAGTTGGAGAAGAAACGGTGTCCGGAGTGCCGTCGGCTGCTGCCTGAAGGGACGGCCCTGTGCTCGTTCTGCAGGAGTTCGTGGCAAACGCTGAAACGAATCGTCGGATATATGCTCAGCTTCAGGAAGAGATTCGCGCTGATGGTCCTACTCACGGTCATCATGACGGCCCTGGGACTGGTACCGCCTAAGATCACACAGCACATTATTGACGACGTGCTTACACCTCGCGCCAACATGAGCCTCCTGGTACAGCTCGCTCTCTTGCTGCTGGGTGTGCGGGTTATGTTGTGGATAACTCAGGTAGCCACGGAGTGGCTGAGTCGCTGGTTGGGTCATCGTTCCGTTCAGGACATCCGGACAGACCTGTTCAGGCATTTTCAGTTTCTGCCGCTCCGTTTCTACGACAGGCGAAAGATCGGCGCGCTGATTTCACGCATGTCTACCGATACGGACAGGCTTGAAGAGTATTATCTCATCGGGATCCCGTTCTTGATCTCCAACGCGCTGATGGCCGCGGGGATCTTAAGCCTTCTTTCGTTCATGAACTGGGAGCTGACGATCTTCGTCCTCATTCCGATCCCTTTTGTCATTTTTGCCGGGAGCAGGGTCTGGTCGCGGATGCTGCTCCTCTTTCGGAGGTGGTCGAACAAATGGGCCCGTCTCCATTCTCACCTGAACGAATCGATCACCGGCATCAGGGTCGTGAAGGCGTTCTCCCAGGAGCCCCGGGAAGGGGAGCGGTTCGATCGCCGAAATGAAGACGTTTGTCAGGTGAACATCAGCGTAGAGCGAAACTGGTTCGTCTTCTTCTCCCTGTCAAACTTTCTGATGAGTTTCGGCGCCTTTTTCGTGTGGTACTTCGGCGGACGTCAGATTTTGAGAAACGAGTTGACGCTGGGCGCTCTGATCGCCTTCATCAGCTACCTGTGGATGCTATACGAGCCCCTGCAGTGGCTGGGCGCCCTTTACAATTTTACGTTGAGGTCGTTCGCCGGGGCCAGGAAGGTCTTCGAGGTGATCGACAGCGATCCCGAGCCGTTCGAGGCCCCAAATGCGATCCAAATCCCCAGAATCGAGGGGCGTGTTACCTTCAAGAACGTCGTGTTCGGATACGACCCCGGTAAACCGGTGCTGAAGGGGATCGACCTGGATGTATTCCCGGGAGAGATGATCGGCCTGGTCGGCAAGACAGGGGTCGGGAAGACGACTGTGATCAACCTGGTCTGTCGACTTTATGACCCGAACATGGGCACGATCGAAGTGGATGGCATGGATATGCGAAAGATCGATCTGAAGAGTCTTCGATCGCAGATCGGCGTCGTACATCAGGAGCCTTTCCTGTTCGATGCGACGATCGCAGAAAACATCGCCTACGGGAAGCCTGATGCGACCTTCGAGGAGATCCTCCAGGCCGCGATTCTGGCAGAGGCACACGAATTCATCGTACGCAAACCTGAAGGTTATGACGCGATGGTGGCTGAAGGGGGTAAGATCCTGGCCGGCGGAGAGAGGCAGCGGATTTCGATTGCCCGGGCGATCCTCTACGACCCGAGGATCCTGATTCTGGATGAAGCGATGTCGTCCGTGGACACACCGACGGAAAAGAAGATCCAGGCTGCGATCGCGCATCTGGTGAAGGGACGCACGACGTTCGCGATCGCCCATCGGCTATCTACGCTGAGGAGTGCCGACCGCCTCCTCGTCATGGATGAGGGAAAAGTGGCTGAAGCGGGCACGCACGCAGAGCTCCTGGAGCGAAAGGGCATCTTCTACAGGTTCGTCCAGACCCAGAAAGAGACGACCGCCGTCATCGAGGTCGGCGGTGGCAAGGAAGGGATCACAGCATAGTCGAGCGTGAGACAAATAACTTGGACAAGAATCAAAAAATTGACGCTCCGGATCAAGATGGCGCGTGGAAGCCCACGCCGATCGAAGTGCATCATCCCGAGAGGGTGGACGCGAAGGACGTGCGGATCTTCAAGGAGCCGGAATGGAAACTGAGGCTGACGATCGACGGAGACCGTTCTTACTTGAAGGTCAAAGCCGTCCGGGCTGCACCGCTTTCGCAACCCGATGGGCCGATCTGTTTCCTGGACGCGAAGGACGAAATGATCTTCATGGTCTCGAATATCGAGGAGATCCAGGAGATGTCCCGCCCGTATGTCCTGGAAGAGCTCAAGACAAGGTATCTGACGGCGCAAGTGGAGAAAGTCTATTCCGTTCAGGCGGACTACGGGATCTCTTACTGGGACGTCGAGACCGACCGGGGACGTCGAGAATTCGTGGCGCGAGATGTGGCAGAACACGCGCAGTGGTTGGGGGAACACCGGCTAGTGGTCATCGATGTGGATGGCAACCGGTTCGAGCTTCCGGATCTGAGGGAATTCGACAAGAAGAGTCTGGGGTTCATCGATCTGGCTCTGTAGATGCCAGGTGAAGCAGTGACTGCAGCAAGGGCCTCGAAGACTTCCTTTCGAGGCCCTTTGCTGTCGTTCGTTTCGGTCTTTTACCAATTCGTGAACGCGCCGTCCGGCCTCTCGAATCTTTGGGCGAACCCACGAGAACTCGCTCGGCGTGTATCAGCAAGCGCCTCATCGAAATCCACACCCAAACCGGGAGTGTCCGGGGCGAACGCATAGCCGTCCTCCCATCCGATCTGCTTCGGGAAGAGATCTGTCGCATAGCTGCCCGGACGCTTGGACATCTCCAGGACGCCCACGTTGGTCGAGGCCATGCAGAGGGCGGTGCAGGCCGCAGCGCTCACGGGTCCGAGTGGGTTGTGGGGCGCGAGGTCGATGTAGTGCGTTTCGCACCAGTGGGCGATCTTCAGGGCCTCGGTCAGCCCGCCGACGTTACAGACGTCGATGCGTGCATAGCTGATCAGCTCCTCTTCGATCACCTCTCGCCAGGCCCATTTACTGACCCACTGTTCTCCCGCGGCGATCGGCAGCGAAACGTGGCGGGCCAGCGTCCGATAGCTGCCCGGGTTTTCTGATCGTATCGGGTCTTCTACAAAGTAGGGTCTGTAAGGCTCCAGGGCCTTGCAGAGGCTTATCGCGTGGGCCGTGTCCAGCCTCGTGTGGACGTCGAAGCAGATCTGGATCTCGGGACCCACCGCCTCTCTCACCGCGGCCATCTGTTCCTCGGCCACGCGAATCGCTGCCAGTGGATCGGATACGCTCCCCGAGTCCCACGCTTCAGTGCCTCCGGTCGTCATGGGCAGGTGCCACCTCAGGAATTTCCACCCTTCGGCCACGAGTTGTTTAGCGTTCTGGAGCAGCGCTTCGGGGTCATCTCCCTGCGAGTGGGGATAACAGACCACCTTGTTTCTGACCGGTCCCCCCAGGAGTCTGTATACCGGCATTCCGAGGGCCTTGCCCTTGATGTCCCACAGGGCGATGTCGATCGCACTGATGGCACAGCAGTAGACCCTATCCGCCGGGAAGAAACAGGACCGAAACATCTCCTGCCAGAGCCTCTCCGTCGCGAACGGGTCCTGGCCAACGACCAGTTCGGAGAGATGCACCACGGCCTGTTCGATGGATCGGCTCCAGAAGCGTATGCCGGACTCACCCAGGCCGTAGATGCCTTCGTCTGTCTCCACTTTAACGATGAAATAGTTTGCATCGACCTCGAAGCACTTCAAGTTCGTCACCTTCATACTGGCCTCCTAACGGCTTCGTTATGCCTGCACAACATTGCTGCGAGTTGGACCCGTGCTAATATATATTTGGAGGCACGGAAAGTGGAAGGATTCCTCGAGGGTTTCGCTTCAACCCACACTAAGATTGCAGGAGGTCATTATGAAAAGGATTCTGATTGCCGTCCTTGCCTACATCGGCGGCGCTGTTGTGCTTGTCGCGCTCGTGACGATGGTCGCCTTTCTGGTCCGGGCCACACCAGGGGTCCCCGATGAGACGATTCTGGAGGTCGACTTCGAAAGACGCGTGATCGAGCAGATCGGAGACAGTCCACTGGCGAAGATCTCGGAAGGAAAGGTCCTCGTCCTGCGAGACGTCGTGGAGGCGCTCGAACGTGCCTCTGGCGACCCGAGGGTGATCGGACTGATCGCCAGGGTCGGTGTGTCTGGTTTGGGCTGGGGGCAGACGCAGGAGATCCGGGATGCCGTGATGGCTTTCCGAAATAGCGGGAAGCCTGCGGTCGCGTATGTGGAGACATTCGGTGAGCTCGGGCCCGGAAACGGGGCCTACTATCTGGCGACCTCGTTCGAAAAGATCTACCTGCAGCCTTCGGGGTTTGTAGGACTGACCGGTCTCATGGCGGAGAGCCCCTTCCTGAAGGGGACATTGGACAAGCTCGGGATATCGCCCAGGTTGGACCATCGTCAGGAATACAAGAGTGCAAAGTACCTTTTCACGGAACGGTCGTTCAATGAACCCCATCGCGAGGCGATGGAGAAGATCGTCTCTTCCCTGTTTTCGCAAATGGTCAGGGGGATCGCAGCATCCCGAGGACTCTCGGAAGAGGAGGTCCGCGCGGCGATAGACGGGGGGCCTTTCCTCGGGCAGGAGTCGGTCGAGGCGAACCTCGTGGATGGCCTGGCTTACAGGGATGAGGTATACGAGCAGATGAAGGCGGAGACCTCCGAAGACGCGAAGACATTGTCACTCGGCACTTATCTCAAACGCGCTGGAAGGCCGCACGACGAGGGCGAAGTGATCGCATTGATTTACGGGATTGGATCCGTGATGAGGGGTAAGAGCGAGTCGGACCCCGGCGGTTCGGTCATGGGATCTGACACGGTGACCAAGGCCTTCCGGACAGCGGTGGAGGATGAAGAAGTCCGTGCCATCCTGTTCAGAGTCGACAGTCCGGGAGGCTCTTATATCGCTTCAGACGCGATCTGGCGGGGAACGACGCTGGCGAGAGAGGCGGGAAAGCCGGTGATCGTCTCCATGGGGAACGTGGCCGGTTCCGGCGGGTATTTCGTGGCGATGTCCGCGGATAAGATCGTCGCGCAGCCTGGAACGCTGACCGGATCGATCGGCGTGGTGGGAGGAAAGATGCTGACGAAGAATTTCTGGGAGAAACTCGGGTTGACGTGGGACGAGGTCCATACCAGCACAAATTCGGAGATCTGGTCAGCACTTCACGACTATTCTGAGGACGGATGGGCGAAGATCCAGACCTTGCTGGACCGAATCTACGCAGACTTCACGAGCAAGGTTGCGGAAGGTAGGAACTTGCCTATTTCAACGGTTCTGGAGGTGGCGAAGGGCCGGGTCTGGACCGGAGAGGACGCAAAGGCGCTCGGACTGGTTGACGAGCTGGGCGGGTTTCAAACCGCGCTGATATTGACTCGGAAAGCGATGGGTCTCGCTCCTGATGCGCCAGTCAAGCTGAAGGTCATTCCAAGGGAGAAGTCGATCCTCGAGGTGGTTCTGGAGCAGGTTGCTGATGGCGAAGTGGCTGCAGGCCTGGTTGCACCGATCACAAATCTGATGGAGACGTTTCTTCCGGCGATCGATCTCGTTCGGCGGCTGCAGCGGGTTTCGAACCCGGGCGCGTTGACGATGACCGATATTGTGGAAATTCGGTAAGCATTTCATGATTAAGCTCAGTCGGACGATTAGAGAGTCCGGGTGCCTGATCCTCGGCGTGGCTGGAATGATCCTGGTCTCAAGTCGGGCGTATTCGATAGCGACTTTAGACGCCGATTTCGACGGCAGCGGCAGGGTGGACTTCTTGGACTTCGTCAGATTCGCCCAAAACTACGAGAAGAGCTCGGCGAATCCGGAATTCGATCCAAGATTTGATCTAGACAAAGATGGCACCGTGGACTTTGACGACTTCGTTATGTTTGCACAGCAATTCGGGCGGGTCGTTGAGAAAACGCCTGGCGGCGGTTCCATCGGATCCATGTTTGCTGGAACGGATACGATGGGCATCTTTCGATCGGTCGATAATGGGGAGACCTGGATCCAGACTGAGCTCGGTTTTCAGGATCTTATTGTCCGTTCCCTGGCCATCAATCCCAGCGGACAGATCTTTGCAGGAACACGCCGCGGGGGAGGAGTATTTCGCTCTGTCGACGACGGACAGAGTTGGATGCATACAAGTTCTGGCCTGCCGACCGACGGAATCAGGACAACTGAGCATATCATGTGCATGGCCATCAATGCGAGCGGGCATATTTTTGTTGGGATGGATGATGTGGGAGTCTTTCGTTCCACAGACAACGGAGAGAACTGGCTGCAGACCCGCACAATCGTACGAAAGAGCTTTAATCCGGGTTCTCTCGCGTTTAATGCCGGCGGGCACATGTTTGCCACGACCCCTGATGGTGTCTTTCGCTCCTCCGATAGCGGAGAGAACTGGGTGCCAACGGCCTTGACAGATCAGGTCTTCCACCTGGCTATCAATGCCAGCAGTCATATTTTTGCCGCCAATCTGAATGGCGTGTTGCGCTCGACAGACAATGGCGACACCTGGACGCAAACCAGCTTGACCCGCATCGCCGATTATCTGGCCATCAATGCCAGCGGGCACATCTTTGCCTCAGGGCCTCGTGGTTTTTCGAATCTCCTAGAGGGGTTGGGCGGCATCTCTCGTTCCACGGACAATGGAGAGAACTGGACGTCGCTTGTAGGTATTTCTGCCTTCTCTCTAGCCATTAGTCCCAGCGGACACGTATTTGCCGCATCAGGCGGTGGGGTTTCTCGCTCCACGGACAATGGAGACACCTGGGAGAAGAGCAGCCCGGCGAACAGGACATTTTCACTGGCTTTCGGTGCCAATGGAGATGTTTTCGCTGCAACGCTTGAAGACGGCATCTTTCGCTCCACAGATAATGGAGACAACTGGACGCAGATCAACAACGGGTTGCCAACAGAAGAGCTATTTTTTTCTCCCATTTCTGTGGTCGTCCACGATAGTGGTGACGTTCTTGTCGGAACGCGGAAGCATGGAATCTATCGCTCCACGGACAGTGGGGACACCTGGGTGAAAGCCGGCGCGATCGAAAAATCCCGCGTTACGATGCAAAACAACGTAATCAATCGCGTGTCTTCCTTAATCATCAATTCAGGCGGTGAAATTTTCGCCTTGACTCGTGAACGGGGGCTCTTTCGCTCTACCGATGCTGGAGGTACCTGGACTCAGAGTACTACAAGCTTGACCGTTCCGACCGTGCAACCCAGCGTGATGGATGACGTCCTCTCTCTGGCCATCGATTCCGATGGACAGATCTTTGCCGGGAATGACGACAATGGCGTCTTCCGTTCTGGTGACAATGGCGAGACCTGGGTGCAAACCAGCCTGATCAGTGACGTCACTTTCCTCAGAATCAATTCTAGCGGTCACGTCTTTGCCGGAACGCTCGAAGACGGCATCTTCCGCTCAACGGACAGCGGCGACACTTGGGTACAAATCAGCGCCAGTCCCTATATCTTCTCAATGGCCATCAATTCCAGCGGGCAACTCTTTGCCTCGACCGGCCAGGGTGTATTTCGCTCCACGGGTGATGGGGAGTGGGCTGGTGCGAATGTTGGATTGACATATGCGACCCTCTATCTGGCCATCGATTCGATGGACCGGGTGCTTGCAGGAACCTACAGAGGTGTCTTCCGATCCGAGGACAATGGGGATACCTGGACACGAATTGGGTTGCCTGATATTTCGGTTTGGTCCCTGGTCATTCGCTCGAACTAGACGCTACCCATCACCTTCATGCTGATAAATGAGCGTCTCAGGATAAAAATCGGCCCAGGCGAACCAATAGACATTCATGTGAGGGATCGGTTTTAGGGTTCTGCCTTCGGTGCCCCGCCCTGTAAGCAGATCCCACTTCGCCCCGGAGCGATCTGACACGCGTCTCCCGTCAGATTCCGACTCGAACTCCAGAACTTTTCCGTCTTCGGCGCGACGTTCGTAGACTGCGGTTGCATAATTTTCTGGATCGTGGTAAATCATGATCGGAATCTCTCCGATCACGTCCTGAATCAACCGCCATTTTCCCTTCTCCGTTCCCTTCCAGAGTTTCTTCTTGAGCCGATAGGCCTTCTGTTGCGTGCCGATCGTCACGCCGATCACCCAGTCCTTATCTGAGAGTCGGTCGTCTGTATTCTTGGGAGCGAAGAGCCCTGTCCTGTGAGAAGTGTGGTAGTCCCGGTAGGAATCGCGGCGCTGATCTTCTCGCCCCCTGACGGTGAGCACTTTTGTCTCAGGGTAGAGCCTTTTCCAATCCTCCCATTTGAGCTTCGGCACGGAAGTAAGCATCGTCAGCTTCTTGCCGACCAGCGGGCCCAGCAACCCTTCTCCTGTCAAGTGCGACCAGAGCGTTCGGGTCTCCCGGTCATACATCACCAGTGCGTTCTTCCATAACTTTCCGCTCACGCCGAGGGTCAGGGTCTTGCCTTCCAACGTTCGGCTATACACGATAGCCGTGCCGCAGAGCGGTCACCAGGTCGTGGCGATCGGCTCTCCACCGACCTCGTCGTTGACGATTTCGTGATGATTCAGGAGGATCATCGAGTAGGCGCGCTGCTCCCCGTTGAGGGAGACGCCGATCATCGGCGATTCGTCGCTGACGCCCGCCTTTTCTGCGTCGACAAATTCAGGCTCGAAAATGGCAGGGATGGCATCGAAGGGGAGCACGGTGTGGATCTCCAGCAGACCCCAAGAGTTTTCCGCCGCTTGCGACATCTCAGCATCCATTCCGGGCAAACCGGAGACAAGAAAAAAAGCAAGCAGGACGATCAGGACGCGATGAACCTTCATCAAAGTGGGTCTCCATGTCGGTCTTTCGATTTCGATCGGTTTGGTGGGTGCTCCCTCGCAACAGAAGCAACTGGTGTGCCTCGAAAATCGATTTTATGATCCGTGCCGACCTTCAGGCCGATTAGATGCTTTGTCCCAGTAAGTTAACAAAGCGCAGCGGGTGAAGTCATCGATTCTGCAGGGAGATCTTTGGGTTTGCACCGTCCAGTATATATAATGTATGCATGATGGAAATTCGGGGTTGAATCGTTCCTCGATCTACCCGAAATTATACCCGAGGAGACTTATGGCCGATTTGAAGAGGAATGCGGGTATGACCTGGCATCGGGTTTCAGATAGGCGTGGCGCGAGCAGGCTGGCTCAGTTCGTAGTGTTGTGGACGCTCTTTATCGCCGTACTGCCGGCCCAGTCTATCGCCCAGACGCTGACTACGATTGCAGGCGGGGGTATCGGTGATGGCACAGCAGCGACCGAAGCCCGGCTGAACAATCCATCCGCCCTGTTTGTCGATGGGACAGGAGGCGTCTACGTCGTGGACACGGGCCACCACCGGGTCCGATGGATCGATCCATCCGGAGAGGTGACCACCGTTGCCGGAACCGGTAGTGCGGGGTTTGGCGGGGACGGAGGGCGAGCGATCGAAGCGGACCTGAATCGGCCAACGGACCTGTTCATAGACGGTTCGGGCAACCTGTATATCCTTGATACTGGCAATCAACGGGTGCGCGTCGTGGATACCTCGGGCCTCATCATCACCGTTGCGGGGAACGGGGAAGCAGGCTACTCGGGTGACGGGGGTCCTGCTGCGTATGCGAGTCTGAACGAGCCCACCGGGATCACAATGGGTGAAGATGGAGCGCTCTACATCGCGGACCAGGGAAATCACAGGATTCGGCGCGTCAATCCGTCGGGCGAGATCGAAGCCGTGGCCGGAAACGGGGTGGAGGGTGCGGGATCTGATGGACTTCCTGCGCTGGAGAGCCCACTGATGCGTCCGACCGATGTGGCCGTCGATCCAGACGGCCGACTCCTTTTCCTTGAAGCTGGGAGGGGCAGGATCAGGCGGGTCGACGGCTCCGGTTTGATGTCCACGGTCCTGGATGCGACGGTGCCCGATGCCATCCTTCGCCGTCCCGATGACCTCTTTGTGGACCCGACCGGGAAAATCATCGTCACGGATGGCGAGTCAAATCGGATTGTCGGTATCGCTCCTGATGGTCGCACCGAAGTCCTCGCGGGGGCCAGCGTGCGAGGCTTTGCCGGAGATGGAGGACCCGCAACCTGGGCGAGACTGAACGACCCGTCATCTCCCTTCGTCGACAGCTCAGGGAATCTATATTTCGCGGACCGCCGGAACCATCGGATAAGGCGGGTGGATCCCCGAGGTGTCATCGAGACCGTGGCCGGCGGGGGTGTCGGTGACGGCGGGGTGGCCACCAGCGCCCATCTCATAAACCCGTTTGGTCTTGCTGTGGATAAGGAGGGCAATCTATACATCGCGGACACCTCCAACCAGCGTATCCGAAAGGTGGACTCAGAAGGTCGGATCACGACCGTTGCTGGGCGCGGCAGCTACGGATTTTCAGGGGATGGCGGCCCGGCGACGGAAGCGATGCTCGCGAGTCCGATGTCGGTCTGCGTCGGCCCGGATGGGATCGCCTACATCGCAGATACCTTTAATCACCGTATTCGGAGGGTTGACCCAGAAGGGATCATCAGCAGCGTCGCGGGGCGTGGGTCGAAGGGAGTTTCGGGAGATGGGGGGCCGGCCACGGAGGCGCAGCTAAACAACCCGACAGGGATTTTTGTCGATCTACAGGGCGTGATCTACGTGGCGGACCAGGCCAACCACCGGATTCGGAAGATCGACCCGACCGGCATCATTACGACCGCTGTGGGAAGCGGCCAGAAAGGGTTTTCGGGAGACGGGGGACCCGCCACGCTGGCTATGCTCGCAGACCCGTTCGGCGTCACGGTCAATCTGGAGGGTGAACTCTTCATCGCCGACCGGAGCAACTACCGGATTCGCAAGGTGGACCGAGAGGGTCGGATCTCCACTGTCGCCGGGGACGGTCTCCCCGGCTTTTCAGGGGACGGCGGGGCGGCAACCTCGGCCAGGCTGCGGATCCCATCGGCAGTCTTCTCCGATCCCTTCGGCCAGGTCTTTTTCGTCGACCGGGGCAACAACCGGGTCCGGAGAATAGATCCTTCCGGCAGGATCACGACCGTGGTCGGGGGAGGTGCGAAGGGGTTTTCGGGGGATGGTGAAGCCGTCCAAAGTCTGCTGGCCGGACCGTTCGGGCTTTCCCTCGACGGGTCCGGGACGCTTTACATCGCCGACACGGAAAACCACCGTGTGCGGAGGGTCCTGGCCCCTGAGCGATCGATTCAGATATGGAAGGATAAAGGGGCCATCGACGCAGACGGTCAAGAAACGCTCACGATTCACGCCGAGTTGCTCCCGTCCGCTTCAGGAGGGGTTGAGGACCCGCGTGTTGCTTTCCATATCCTGGAAGGGAACGGGACGCTCTCTTTGTCCTCGGTGATGGCTTCCAGCGGCAGTGCCGAGACGACAATCAAGAGCAGGACCCCTGGAAGGATCACAGTTCAGGCAAGTGCGATCGGGGCCTGGGGGGTCACGGCCTCGCTTGATGTCAAAGCGATCCGGTCGCTGGCCGCTTCGGCGGATCCGCTGACGATATCTGC
The DNA here is from genome assembly GCA_965248435.1 of Candidatus Latescibacterota bacterium. Classification (GTDB taxonomy): domain Bacteria; phylum Latescibacterota; class UBA2968; order UBA2968; genus CBDFJH01. The sequence goes on along the minus strand of OZ252100.1, from coordinate 319,484 downwards.
AAACGGGTTTGACACATCGGTCCTTGCTCTAAAACTGCTTGATCTGGATGGCTCCGAACAGATAGACGATAGTAACACGGAGGTCCATCTGCGCGTCGTGGGTGGAGAGGGCAGGCTGCAGGAGGAGGTGGTGAGGATCACGCACGGTGAGGCCACAGCGCGGTTTTTCGGTCTGGAGCCGGGGTTGCTCACGATCCTTGCCAGCGCACCCGGGGCAGCAGCGCGCTACGTCGTGATCAGGGTGACCGAACCCCTGCCCGGACAACTCCCTGATCTTTTCGAACCCGACGATGTTCGAACTGTCGCAAAGTCGATCGGCGTGGACGGAAAGGTTCAAATGCGAACACTCCACACCGTGGACGAGACGGATTGGGTTTCATTCGAGGCGATGCCTGGCTATCGTTACGCTATCACGGCAGGTGGGGAGGGGAATCTACAAATCCAGGTCCACGACGAGAACGGGGAGCCCCTGGATTTCTACGAAAACGACGGGGAGTTCGTTTTCGATCGATCTCGCAAAGAAACGCTGTATCTATCTGTAAAAGCAATGGATAACAGGCAAGGAATGTATCGTCTCTCTGTCCAGGCCCATCGTAGCGCTCGCCTGGAGATCGCTACGGATTTGGAGATCATCGCGGGTGATGGGTCTGATTTCGCCACCCTGGAGGTCAGCCTGCTGAGCCTAGATGGCACGATTCTAGATGAGGACAACGAGATCCGGGTCGCTTTCCAGATCGTGGAGGGCCAGGGGCAGCTCACAGCTGATGAAGGGGTGGTCGGCGACGGGAGGGTAACAACGACGGTGACGACGGGTGAATCTGGAGAGGTCGTGATCCAGGCAAGCGCGGCGGGCATGGAACCTGTCAGACTGGCCATCGTCGCGACGCCTGCGATCGTGCTGCGGCGGATCGCTGCTCCGCATTTTAGCGGTGCCCCGGGAGATCTTGTTGCGGTTAATCTCCTGGCGACATCCGGGACACGCGGCATCGTAGGGTTCCGTGCAGGCCTGGGCTTCGACCCGTCGCAACTTGAATTCGTGGGTTTCGAAGTGGAGGGGCTTATGCAGGCGGGCAGGCACCTCATCTCCCGTCCCGGCGAGGGCCAGGTGGAGATCCATGCCGCCATCCTGGGTGGGACTGCAAGCGCCGACAGGGGTTCGCTGGGTCAGGCCACGTTTCGCGTGCTGGAAGGATTCGAGGGAAAGACCGAGCTGCGGTTGGTGTCCGGCTCCTATGGAGGGCTTTCCGGTACGCAGGAGCTGAAGATCGGCGCGGAACAGGGGACTCTAGTCGTGGAGGGCACTCAAGATCCGATCACGATTTCAGACTTTCAGACCGCCTTCGGGGCGAGTGCCGGAGATCTCGCCTTCGACGACAGGATGGATCTGGACGGGAACGGAAACATCGGTTTTTCCGACCTGCTCCTTTTCATTGCGGGACTGGAGGGGTCAGCGGAGTAGGAGCCCAGAACGATGTTGTAAATGGTGGCTTAGAAGCGAAGTCTCGAGGTAAAAGGGCCCTTCAATGATTCAGGGGGCCATTTTTGTTGTCAGACGTTCAAGTTGATTTGCGATCAGGGAAAGCGTATTTTGGGTCTATAGCCTGTGAAATCTAGCCTAGAGTGAGAAAATGAAAGTTACAATCCTCGGATCCGGGACTTCAACAGGGGTTCCAGAATACAGATGTGAATGTGAAACCTGTCTGGACGCGCGCCAACCCGGGTCCAGGAACTTCCGGACCCGCCCTTCCTGCCACGTTGAAGTCAACGGCGCACGGCTGCAGTTCGACACAGGTCCAAATTTTCTGGATCAGATCGACCGGAACGGCGTGGATCAGATCGACGCGGTGATCTATACGCACTGTCACTCCGACCATATCAGCGGGACGAACGACCTGGTGATGCCCTGCCGAAAACAGAAGATGGACATGGAGATCTTCGGCCCGGAAGAAACCATGCGAGTCCTGCAGCGAAACTTCGACTATATGTTTTCGAAAGAGACCTTCGAGGGGGGCGGCGTAGCCCATTTGATCCCGAACGCGATCTCAACGCGCTTCACCGTCTGCGGTGTAGACGTGCTGCCCATCCCCGTTACTCACGGTGCGGTGAAGACGTTCGGCTACCGGATCGGGCCTTTCGGTTATCTGCCAGACGTCAAACAGATTTCGGCCGAATCCCTCGAGTTGCTCCACGGCATAGAGGTGTTGGTGATGGACGGGTTGAGTTTCAATCCCCGACATCCGACGCATCTCTCGGTCGGGGAGACCGTGGAGATTTCGAACGCGTTGGAACCCAGGGAGACCTACCTGACCCACATTATGCATCGACTCGATGACAGGTTTTTCAGCGAACAGTGCGGCGAACAGGACGTGGATTTGCCGGAAACGGTCGGTCTGGCCTACGACGGGCAGGTGATCGCTTGTTGAGAACGCTCTACGGGACCACGGACGACTGACCGTAGACCACCATCATCTGTCGGTCTGCATTTAGGTGGAAGGGCACCAGTGAAAATCAACGAAACACTGAAGGTCAACGACTTAGGATCGAAGGTCGAGCGGCTCTTCGAGATTGCGGGAAAGAAGATCGCCTCCATTCACGCAACGTGGGATCCGGAGTCGGGGGCCCCGGTCTACACCGTGGATGGAAAATACAGTTCGAGGGGCTGGACGGAGTGGACGCAGGGGTTCCGGTATGGCTGCGCGCTCCTGCAGTTCGAGGCATCGAGAGACGAGCGCTTCCTCTCGATCGGGCGCGAAGGCACCGGGGAGCGGATGGTATCGCATTTGACGCATATCGGAGTCCACGATCACGGGTTCAACACGATCTCCAGCTATGGAAATTTGAGACGGATGATCATCGAAGGTGCGTTGACGGACGAATCAGGGGAGCACCGATTCTGTGAGTTGGCGATAAAGGTATCTGGAGCCGTCCAGGCCTCGCGTTGGACCCGGCTGAACGAGGGCAAAGGTTATATCTACTCCTTCAACGGGCCACATTCGCTCTTCTGCGACACGATAAGGACCTGCCGCGTGCTGGGACTGAGCCACCAGTTGGGACAGGTCCTTTTAGGAGAGAACGATCGGACGATCTCTCTCCTCGAAAGAATGATTCGCCACGCCGAAACGACAGCCCGTTTCAATGTCTACTACGGCGAGGGGCGCGATGCCTACGATGTCAGGGGCCGGGTCGCGCACGAGTCTGTTTTCAATGTCAACGACGGGAACTACCGCTGCCCCAGTACGCAGCAGGGATACTCGCCCTTCTCCACCTGGACCCGCGGGCTTTCCTGGGTCGTCACGGGCTATGCGGAACTCCTTGAATTCCTCGAAGTCGTGCGCGACGACGATCTGGAACCCTTCGGGGGCCGCGACGAGGTGGAGGAGATGCTGAGGAAACCGGCAGTCGCGGCGTCCGACTTCTACATCGAGCAAGGCACGGCAGCGGATGGCATCACTTACTGGGACACCGGGGCACCGGGGCTGGAAAAGATGGGAGATTGGCGGACGCGGCGCGCTGACCCTTTCAACGCGTTCGAGCCGGTGGACAGCGGGGCGGCGGCCGTTACCGCTCAGGGGCTCTATAGACTCGGCTCCTATCTGGGGAGTCAAGAGGGCAGCAAGTATCGGAAGGCTGCGCTCACGATTGCGGACGCCCTCTTTGCGCCCCCATATCTCTCTGAAGATGAAGGGCATCAGGGCCTGCTCCTCCACCAGGTCTACCACCGGCCGAACGGCTGGGACCACGTGCAGGAGGGGCAAAGCGTCCCCAACGGGGAGTCCTGTATGTGGGGGGATTATCACCTCATGGAGTTCGCGATGCTGCTTCGACGTGAGGTCGCCGGTCAACCTTACCTGACCTTCTTCGATAAACTCGGCGAAGGCGATTCTTCCTAGACCCGAATGCTACCGCTCTCTCGTTTACATGCCGGGCCAATACGAGGTGAGCCGCTCTTCCGTCGGATCGATCGAAGACCGCAGCCCCCCATGAATGCTCTGAACACTAATGAAATCAAAAAGTTATACAAGGTTAACCTATGCATGTCAGTTTGTTGGCACAGGGATTGCCGTCTGGAGCGACTCGTGTCGCTTTCACCGTAATTTCATCTTCATAAAGTCATCTTTGGGGTGCCAGCCTTGGGCGATAGAAAAGGGGAGGGTGTTTACAACGCCGTAGTCATCGGTGCCGGTACCGCCGGCCTCGTGACCGCAGCAGGTACGACCGGCCTGGGAGGCCGTGTCGCCCTGATCGAGCGCAAGAAGATGGGCGGCGACTGTCTCAACTATGGATGCGTACCGAGCAAGGCCCTGATCTCGGCGGGACGGGTCATCGACCAGATGCGTCGGGCAGAAGAATGGGGGCTGGAGGCTCAGGAACCGAAGTTCGAATTCAGGAAGGTATTCGAACGGATGCGGGAGAGGCGGGCCAAGATCGAGCCAAACGACTCGCAGGAACGCTTCGAGGGGCTTGGCGTCGACGTGTTTCGGGGGGAGGCTCGGTTTCTCTCCCCAAACGAAGTGGCCATCGACGATGGAACGGTGCTTCGCGCCAGCCATTTTGTGATCGCGACGGGCCGTCGCGCAGGGATTCCGCCGATCGATGGCATAGACGAGGTGCCATATTATACGAACGAGACCGTCTTTGACGAGCTGAACGAAAAGCCCGAGGAGATGGTGGTGATTGGGGGTGGGCCGATCGGGCTCGAGCTGAGTCAGGTGATGTGTCGTTTAGGCATAAAGGTGACGGTCGTCGAATTTCTGCCACAAATCATGGTGAAAGAGGATCCTGATGTGGGCGCCTTCATCCAGGAGCGTCTGGAATCTGAGGGCATCCGGATCCACACCGGAACGGCGGCAAAGGGCGCGAAACGGCTCAACGGAACGCTGCATCTGGACCTGCAGCGTATGAATCCGAGGGCCGGGAACGAGGATATCCACTCCCTTGAGACGCAGGCCCTGTTGATCGCCGCGGGACGCATTCCCAACGTGGAGAATCTCGGGCTGGAGGCTGCTGGGGTGGCGCACGACAAAGGCGGCATCCGTGTGAACGATTATCTCCAGACCTCCCAGAGCCACATCTACGCCTGCGGGGACATCGTCGGGCCCTATCAGTTTACCCACATGGCCGATCACCAGGCCCGGGTGATCGTGAGAAACATCCTGATGCCGTTTAAACTTCTGCGCCAGAAGGTGGACTATTCCGTCGTCCCCTGGTGCACCTACACCTCGCCAGAAGTGGCACGCGTCGGACTGAATGAGACCGAGGCAGAGGAGAATGGTATCAAGTACGACCTGTATACCCAGGAGATCGGGGAGATGGACCGCGCGATCGTGGAGCGGGAGGAGGCCGGGTTCGCGAAGGTGTTGACGGAAAAGGGTGGGGACAAGATCCTTGGCGCGACGATCGTTTCCGAACACGCGGGGGATCTTCTTCACGAGTTTGTCCTGGCCATGAAGATTGGGGCTGGGTTGCGTGATATTGCATCGACGGTGCACGCTTATCCGACGTTTGCCGAGTTGGCTCGAAAGGTGGGCGACCAGTACAGCAGGACGCGATTGACACCCAGGGCCAAATCGGTCTTCGGCTGGCTTTACCGACGGCAGCTCTAGCTTAACTCATCAGAGAGATAAATCTTGGAAGACATTGCTGTAGAGGAGAATGAAGGAGGTAAGTTTCCCTGGAAATGGATCGTCCTGGGGCTCGTTGTCGTCGCACTGCTCGTCGCCAGACAGGCCCTGCCCCTGGGGGATTGGTTGGCCAGCTTCAACACCTGGGTGGGCCAGATGGGATGTGTTGGGATGCTGGTCTTTGCGGCGGTCTACGTCATCGCCACCGTGTTGTTCCTGCCGGGCGCGATCCTTACGCTGGGATCCGGCTTTATCTTTGGTCTGGTGTGGGGAACTGTTGTGGTCTCCATCGGGTCGACGGTTGGGGCCGCCCTGGCGTTTCTGGTTGCGCGATATCTGGCTCGTGACTGGGTGGCCGAAAAAGCGCAGCGCCACCCGAAATTTCGGGCCATCGACAGGGCCGTTGGGCAAGAGGGTTGGAAGATCGTCGGTCTGTTGAGGCTCAGTCCGGCGATCCCGTTCAACCTCAGCAATTATATCTATGGGTTGACCTCGGTCAGCTTCTGGCCCTACGTACTGGCCAGCTGGATCGGAATGCTGCCCGGGACGGTGATGTATGTATACTTGGGTGTGGCTGGAAGGGCTGGGATTCAGGCCGCCGCAGGGGACCAGGTTGGCCGAAGCCCAGCGGAATACGGTTTCCTCTCGCTAGGCCTTCTGGCGACCGTATTTGTCACATTACTGGTCACCCGAGCTGCCCGGAAAGCCCTGAAACAGGTAGAGGCCGACGAGGTTTCTCCTCCGGCTTCAGCAGGCAAATAGGCTATCGTAATCGAAAGGTTATAAAGGATATGAGGAAAGTCATCCTGATCGTCTCGTCCATCCTGGCGCAAAGTATCCCGATTTCGGGCTCTCCGGAAGTCAGCGTAGGTTTCGACCATTCCTGGCTGGACAGGGTCCTGTCGACCTACGTGGACGATCAGGGACTCGTGGACTATTCAGGGTTGAAAGAGAGATCGGATGACTTGGACGCCTATGTCAAACTGCTGGAAGGCACGAGTCCCAAGAGCCATCCCGGGCGGTTTCCAACACACGCCGATAAGCTGGCATACTGGATCAACGCCTACAATGCATTTGTGTTGAAGGGTGTGGTTGATGCCTATCCAGTCAGAAGTGTGAAAGACATCAAGATGCTGTCGGGTTTTTTCAATCGGACCCATTTCACCGCCGGGGGGCAGTCCTATACGCTCAACGGCATCGAACACGATATCCTGAGAGAGGAATTCGATGAGCCGAGGATTCACGCCGCGATCAATTGCGCCTCATTGGGATGTCCTCGTATGGAGCAGGCGGCATATGGTCCTCAGCAGGTAGAGGAACGACTGGGGGAAGCGATGAGGCTCTTTATTCGGGAGAGTCGCAACGTCCGGATCGATCGGCAGCGGAAAGTTGTGGTCCTGTCCAAGATATTCGATTGGTTCGAGAACGATTTTACTGAATGGTACGGAAAACAACACAACGCGAAACAAGCGGCCATTACAGACTACCTGAGACTCTACCTCCCCGAGGCAGATCGGGATTTCCTCGTGGAACATTCGAACATCGGGATCGAATACAACGATTATGACTGGACCCTGAACGATCAGGCCCTTCGGTAATCGCAATGGAGGCAGGCATGTCCGGGATCAGGATTCGCAAGGGATGGGAAATTGCAGAGCGGGAAGCGACGCCTGAAGGCATCTACCTGAACCGCAGAAGGTTTCTGCGGGCGGCCGCAACGTCGGGCGCAGGCCTGTTGCTGGGATGTACGGCAAGACCTTCAGATGCAGAACGCGCCGAGATTAAAGTCCCGGATGCGCCCGATGGGATCTACCCAGCCGGGAGGAACGCCGCTTTCACGGTCGCTCGCCCGCTGACGGAAGAACGGGTGGCGGCCAGGTATAACAATTTTTACGAGTTTTCCGAGATCAAGGACAAGGTCTGGCGGCTTGTGGACCGCTTCAAAACGCGTCCCTGGGAGATAGAGGTAAAAGGGCTGGTGGAAAACCCTGGTATCCTGGATGTGGACGATCTGCTTCACAAGATGCCCCTTGAGGAGCGCCTCTACCGATTCCGCTGTGTCGAAGCTTGGGCGATGACGGTGCCGTGGACCGGCTTTCCGCTCAAAGCCCTGATTGATCAGGTCCAGCCCCGGTCAGAGGCCAAATACGTCCGTATGGTTACCTTTCTGAGGCCCGAAGAGGCGGTCGGTCAAGAGCTGCAGCACTGGTATCCCTGGCCCTACTTTGAGGCTTTAACCGTGCAGGAAGCCATGAATGACCTGACCCTTCTCGTAACTGGCATCTACGGGCATGCTCTTCCCAAACAGCACGGGGCGCCGATCCGCTTGATCGTCCCGTGGAAGTACGGATACAAGAGTATCAAGTCGATCGTTTCGATCGAGTTTACACGGGAACGGCCCGAAACCTTCTGGAACCAGGTCGCGCCCGCTGAGTACGGATTCTATTCTAACGTCAATCCGGGTGTGCCGCATCCTCGCTGGTCGCAGGCGACGGAAAGGCTGATCGGAACAGGCGAACGCGTGCGTACCCGAATCCACAACGGGTATGGTGAGTACGTTGCTCACCTGTATAGTTGATAATGGGGCTCTGACCGTCGCCTTGGACGCCAGACTCACTTCCCAAAGATGGACTTGAGCAGGTGAGCAACGTGCATGCCGTATCCGACATGGTCTGTTCTCTGGGTCCCTACGCGGACCGGGTTGAAGAGACTCTGGGCGCCTGGGATGAGACAGGGCGCATCAGGAGGATCTGGAACCGGGATTCGACACTCTGGTCCGGAGCGGATGAAGACCGGTGGTTGGGGTGGCTTCGGCCCGCCGATCAGGAGGAGCAGGCGCTCGCTTCGACCTTTCAGGAGATCAAGGCACGGGGATTTCGAGATGTCCTGCTGCTCGGCATGGGAGGAAGCAGCAGGTGCGCCGAGGTCCTGAGTCTGACATTCGGTGGATCTGAGGGTTTTCCGAAACTCCACGTCCTGGATTCCACGGTCCCGAGTCAGGTTGCGCGAGCCAAAAGTAAATTATCCCCAGAGCACACGCTTTACATTGTCGCCAGCAAGTCGGGGACTACGACTGAAGCGAATGTCTTGTGCGACACCTTTCTCGAGGAGACGAAAAAGGTTGTCGGGAAGAATGCGGGTGGTCACTTTGCGGCGATCACGGACCCGGGCACGCCTCTGGAGGCGTTTGCCCGGCAAGCGGGATTCGCTTACGTTTTTCACGGCGACCCGGAGATAGGCGGCAGGTACTCGGCCCTGTCAAATTTTGGCCGCGTCCCGTCCGAAGTGATCGGCCTGGACTTCGCCGGCCTTCTCAGAAGCGCGGCTGACATGGCCGCAAGATGTGGTCCAGGCGTTCCTTGTGAGGAGAATCCCGGCGCAGTTCTGGGAATCATCCTGGCAGAGCTGGCCCTTCAGGGGCGTGACAAAGTAACGCTGGTGATCACGCCTGAGATCCAGATCTTCGGAACGTGGCTCGAACAACTGCTCGCCGAAAGCACGGGAAAAGAGGGACGGGGGCTGATCCCGGTCGAGAACGAGCCGCTGGGACCTCCGGAGGTCTACGATGACGATCGCTTTTTTGTCTACATCCGGCGCGCCTCGGAACCCGAATCCGAGCAGGATGAGGCTATGGAGGCAGTCCGGGCCTCAGGGCACCCAATCGTCAGGATCGAGCTCGAAGACCAGCTCAGCCTCGGAGCAGAATTTTTCCGTTGGGAGATGGCCACGGCCGTAGCAGGTGCGGTCCTGGGCGTGAATCCTTTCGATCAGCCAAACGTTCAGGAGAGTAAGGCGCTCACGACCGAGCTGATCGAATCCCATGATGCCGGGGGCGAGCTCCCGGCCGATCGGCCCCTCCTTTCCGAGGCAGGGATACAGGTCTTCGCCGATGATCGCAACGCTGAGGCCCTGTCCGAAACCTCGTTCCCCGAGTGCATCCGCAGGCACTTGAATCGCCTCGGCAAGGGTGATTATCTCGCCCTGTGCGCCTATCTGGATCCGGTTCCCACGACCCTCGAGGTATTGCAGGCCATTCGTCTTGCGATTCGGGATCGCACCGGGGTAGCGACTACCCTCGGATTCGGGCCCCGTTATCTACACTCCACGGGACAATTGCATAAACGTGGTCCCGAGAGTGGTCTCTTTGTCATGATCGGCGCGGAAGATCCGAATGAGCTGGAGATATCGGGGCGCAGATTGACGTTCGGTGTCCTTAATATGGCTCAGGCACTAGGGGATTTCGGAGCGCTGAGTCGTCGGAAGAGGAGGCTGGTTCGGCTTTACATCTCAGGCGAATTGAAGGCGGGTTTGGAAAGACTCCAGGAATGTATCGTGGAAGCGCTCTCGTGAGGGTAAGTCAATGAAGATGCTGATCGTTGACGATGAAGAAACGGTCGTGGATTTCTTCTCGACGGCCGCACAGAAGAGGGGTCATACAGATGTCGACACCGCCTTTTCTGGAGAGCAGGCGCTGGGCCGGGTGGTTCAGAATACGTATGATCTGATTACCCTCGATATCAGGATGCCCGGTGTGACTGGACTCGAGATCATCTCCCCCCTGCGCAGCATGTGCCCACACGCGATCATCGCGATCATTTCCGGGCATCTTTTAGAGGAGACCCTCCCTGACCTCGCCGGATGCGCGGATGTCATCATCTCCAAACCGGTCGATCTGAAGACGTTCAACTGCCTGCTGGACGGCGCGGAACGCATCTCTGAGACCATGAGCGAGGTTAGACAGCTTGGGGACGGCCGCACCGTGGCGGATTGATGCCGCATGGCGCGATTCTCCGGAATCTCGATGGGCGTCGACCTTCGAGAGGTGACGGACACGCTCCTCTCGGGTGGCCCCGTGATTGAAATGGACACCCTGACGCGAGACAGCGGTGCCCTGGGGGCTGGGGAGGAGACCGTGCACATCAGAGGCGATGTGATGGCCGGAGCGGTCGTGAGAGGGGTCGGACACCTGGTGGTTGAGGGCTCCGTGATCGGGAGATCGGATGGACTCTGCCGGATCGACGTGGATGGAGAAGTCGTGATCTTCGGGAATGTGCGACAGGCGCACATCAAGGCAAGGCGGATATGCGTTGGAAAAGGGGCCAGCCGCTGTGGTCTGACAACAGACACAGATCTGCAGGTCGGAGATGATTTGGTGGAGACGATCGTTGCCGCGGGCGGCATGGACAACTTGAGAACCCAAACGCAGGCACTGAAGCAAAAGCTGGCGCGAACCGAAGAGGAGCGCATCTATATTCAGAAACAGGTCAAGCTGGATCAGAAGCGAGTGGCCAGTCTCTTCGACGCCACGCGTATCTCTTTCGACTTCAACATAGGTGAGATCATCAGGCGAAGCGGTAACAGACTGGAGGTAGATCTCGCCCCATTCTATCGAACGGTGGGCGACAAATCACCAAATGAGATGGATCGAGCCCTCCTCGAATTCTTTGCCAAGGCGGTTGTGGGTCTTCTCACGCGGGCCAACGTCGGCTTCATCGTCGCCGGTCCGAACAACAGAAAGGTCTTTTTCACTCTGGTTCGAAAGGTCCACGATCTCTTTTTCCTGACGCGTAAGCTGGACAAGCAGACCGCTGGAATTGAATCAGACAAGCAGAGGCTATCTGGCCTGCTCGAAGCGCTCTCCCGGCACCGCAGCAAGGTGACCGTTGGGGGCAGCCTCCAACCGGAAATCAATCTCAAGTTTTACATCACAGATACAGAGGATGACGAACTCGCGGTGGGCGGACACTCCACTGAATTGACGCTTCGATCGGGTGTGCGCCGTGAAGTCGTTCGGGTCAATGACGAAGGGGAAAGCCTCGTCGGAAACCTCGAGACAGGTCCGTTGGAGGGGCAAAACTTTTCGGTGGATGATGGATGGGTGGTGTGGGAGCCGATCGAAACGCCGGTCTGATCAAACTCATTTTGAGAAAGGGAGATTCGAGCCGTGTCCCAGACGCTCACAGAAACACGCTTCGAACCCACGAAATTCAGTGATCCGTACATCACCGCGAAAGGCGAGCAGCGGGCTTCTGTATCCCTTCAAGGGCTGGAGACGCTCTGGTTCAACACGGGTACCCTATGTAACCTGGAGTGTCTGAACTGCTACATAGAGTCTAATCCTCGAAATGACCGGCTCGTATACTTGACGAAGGATGAGGTGGCTGAATATTTGGACGAAATCGAGAGGGATCAACTCGGCACCCTGGAAATCGGCTTTACAGGGGGTGAGCCCTTTATGAATCCCGAAATCGCGGAGATGTTCGAGGCGTGTCTCTCCCGTGGTTTTGAAGTGCTCGTGCTGACCAATGGCATGCGTCCCATGATGAAACTGAAGGATCAGCTCCTGGACCTGAAAAGTAGATTCGGAAAGATGCTGAAGATTCGCGTCTCAGTGGATCATTATTCCCGAGAATTGCACGAACAGGAACGTGGCATTCGATCGTGGGAGCCGACGATCCAGGGTCTGAGCTGGCTTTCCGACAACGGGTTGAACGTGGCAGTCGCGGGCCGCACCTACTGGGGCGAACCCGAGGACAGCTTGAGAGCGGGCTACAGAGACCTGTTTGCTGACCTGGGCGTCCAGATCGACGCGCACGATCCTACCAAAACAGTTCTCTTCCCCGAAATGGATGAAACGGTCGACGTACCCGAAATCACGACGAAGTGCTGGGACATCCTGGAAATTTCACCGAAAGATATGATGTGCGCTTCCTCCCGCATGGTCGTCAAGCGCAGGGGCGCCAGCCAGCCAGTGGTGCTCTCGTGCACCCTCTTACCCTACGACCCGGAATTCGAGATGGGCCGGACCTTGCGAGAGGCATCCGGTGCCGTGATGCTGAACCATCCTCATTGTGCCAAATTCTGCGTGCTTGGTGGGGGATCCTGCTCTCGGTCCCAGGATTAGCAGCCCGAACAGATCCAGCGACCCACATCCACCCAGCGCCGAGGGAGGAGCCGTGTCTTGACGGAGCTGCTGATCGCTTCCGTACTCTTTCTCGCATATGCCAATGGGGCAAACGACAACTTCAAGGGCGTCGCCACGCTTTTGGGCAGCAGCACCACGGGCTACCGAAAAGCGCTTGCCTGGTCGACGGTCACGACCTTTGCCGGATCGGTCCTGGCCGCATTCTTCTCCTACAGGCTGCTTCACATCTTTTCAGGCAAGGGGCTGGTGCCCGATGCCTTGCTTGACTTGCCCTTTCTCACGGCGGTTGGCTTCAGTGCTGCATGCACGGTGATCATTGCGACACGTTCAGGCGTTCCAATCTCGACGACGCACAGCTTGACAGGTGCGCTGTCCGGCGCCGGACTCATCTCTGTCTGGACCGATGTCAGATTCGCCGAGCTTTGGGGAGTGTTCCTGCTGCCGCTGCTGGTCAGCCCACTGCTGTCCCTGGCGGCAACACGCGGGCTCTATCCCATCCTTCGGGGCCTCCGGCTCCGAATGGGAATCGGAAAGCAGACCTGTGTATGCATCGAACCTGGGGGGGATTGGGTCCCCGTAGGCATTGGAGAGGCAACCGCCCTGCAGTCATCTGGGCTTGCCCTGCGGGTAGACGACATATCCAGCTGTGCCGAGCGCTACTCAGGAGGCGTGCTCGGTGTGAGCGCTCAGACGGTTCTGGATCGGCTCCACTTTCTGAGCGCGGGCGCCGTTTGTCTCGCACGGGGATTGAACGACACGCCTAAGATCGTAGCCCTTGTCTCCGGTGCGTATCTCCTGAGTCCGGGGTCGGCTTCCTTTGCCGTCGGCCTGGCGATGGCCGCGGGCGGCCTGTTGAGTGCGCGACGCGTGGCCGATACAATGAGCTATCGAATCACGGAGATGAATCACGGTCAAGGGTTCACGGCCAATCTCATCACTTCTTTGATGGTACTGGGTGCGTCCCGGATGGGCGTCCCGGTTTCTACAACGCACGTTTCGTGCGGTTCGCTGTTTGGCATGGGCATTGCGACTCGACAGGGGAGGTGGAACGTGATAGGCGGTATCGTGGGCGCCTGGATCATCACACTTCCGCTTTCAGCGGTCCTTGCCGGAGCCACGATTCTGTTTCTCAGGGTTTATTTCTGACGATCGCAGAGGAGGATGAATGAGCACCTATCTGGAAACGACTCGCGAGGTTTATCGGGAGGCCGCATTGGAGCCCCAGGCCTCGCTCTGTTGCTCCACTTCCAAACCGATGGCGCTCCCGGGATTGGTCGTTCCCGAGGAGATGTCCGAGATGAACTATGGATGTGGGACGACGGTGCACCTGCAGGATCTGAATCCCGACACGAATGTGCTCTACGTCGGAGTCGGGGGAGGCATGGAGGCCCTTCAGTTCGCCTATTTCACGAGGCGGGCGGGCTCTATCATCGCCGTTGACAGTGTTCCGGAGATGCTCGAGAAGGCCAGAGCCAACTTCGAGATTGCGGCGGAAGCCAATCCCTGGTTCGATCCCTCTTTTGTCACCCTGCTCGAGGGAGACGCCCTGGACCTGCCCGTTCCGGACGCGAGTGTCGACCTGGCGGCCCAGAACTGCCTGTTCAACATTTTCGAAAAGGAAGACCTGATAAGGGCACTCGGCGAGATGCGGCGCGTGCTCAGCCGGGGAGGCCTGCTTTCGATTTCTGATCCCATTGCCGAACAACCGATCCCGGATCGTCTGAGATCAGACGAGCGCCTGCGGGCGGAATGCCTCTCCGGAGCGGTTTCCCTGGATGTGTATCTGGAGTTGATCACGGACGCCGGTTACGGAACCGTCGAAGTCCGCGGGAGACGGCCCTATCGCATCCTGGATCGAAAACGCTACGGGACCCATGAGGACCTTCTGCTGGAGACGGTAGAACTGGCGGCGTTCAATGACCCCCTGCCCGCCGACGGCCCCTGCGTGTTCACGGGGAGGATGGTCTTTTATACTGGAGAAGAGGCATGCTTTGATGACGGTAAGGGCCACGTCCTGGTGCCGGATGTCCCCCTGGCGGTTTGCGACAAAACCGGAAAGTGGTTCGAGGCGCTGGGACGGGACGATATCTTCGTTACGCCTTCAACTTATCATTATGGAGGAGGCGGATGCTGCTAGGCAGCACCCCTTCACAACATCGCGTGACGTTTCGTTCACGCTTCGAGGGGCGGCGGTTATGCCGCCTCTTGTCGTTTCTACAGCTCCAGTGTCTACTCCTTTGTGTGGCTGCTTATGGGGTCGTCTGGGCCGAAGCGCCTCATCCTCTCGTCAGGGATGTCCGAATTCGGGTTCCGGATGCGAGTGAGCGACCCTTCGAGGTGATTCATGGTCTTGAATCACCCGGGCCGGTCAGTCCTTCAGGACAAATCGGCAGGGGACTGCTCTCCTTCTACGGATGCGAGACGTGTCACGGTCTCGAGAACAGTCAAGTGTCCCGACGCTGGGGACCCGACCTCGACAACATCGGCCAAAAGACGACAGGGGATTGGCTGCGGCGCTGGCTGGAGGATCCCTCGAAATCGCTCCCCGGGGCCAGGATGCCTCGCGTGCCTTTGAGTGAAGAAGAGCGAGGGAACCTAGTGGCGTTTCTCACATCCGTTCGGGGAATCGAGCTCGGCCCTGCCCCGGCGTCAGGCAGCCGCGCCCGCGGGGAGGCACTCTACGATTCTTCGGGCTGCAGTGCCTGTCACCGAGTCGGAGGCCTCGGCGGTACGTTGGGGCCTGCGCTGGACCGGATCGGGGAAAAGGTCAGACCTGAATGGCTTCTGGCCTATCTTGCCGACCCGAAATCGATGATCCCCAACGCGAGGATGCCCCGCTTCGACTTGTCAGAAGATGATATCGGAGACCTGGCAGCATTTCTGTTGGGCGAAGCATTGGGGAGATTGAAGCTCGATCCAGGCCCACCGTCCGGTCCTTCAGAGTCGATATCCGGGGGTCTTTCAACTTTTGCCCAGCGAGGCTGCGCGGGTTGTCACCGAATCGGGGCCCTGAGCGTGCCCCTCGAGCATCCCGCCGCCGAAGAGGGTCTGCGATTCGCTCTGCATCACGGGCTCGTGCCCAGGTTTGGCAGCCCGCAAATCTCGTTGAGAGAAGAGGAGGTCGCTGAGATCTCTCAGGCGCTTCTTTTGAAGCGGGGGGCCGGAACGGGAGTGGAAGACGAACTGTTCCTGCAAACGTTTTGGGAAACACCCATTCCCCACCAGGGTGAAGCCCCTGCCGCATACCATGCCCTCGCGAAGGACCTTCGAGCGGAGTCCTGTGGGGGGTGTCATCCACAGCAGTCACAGGAGTGGCAGACTACCCGGCACTCCCTGAGTATGGGTCCTGGCGTGGTGGGTCAGTTGATAGATAGGACCGAGGATGAGAGATTTACTGCAGGCTGTCTGTCCTGCCACGCCCCCGCCGCGGAGCAGCAGGAGAAAGGTGAGCAACTCAACCCGACCATACAGGCAGAAGGGATTACGTGCCTGGTCTGCCACGTGCGATCCCACATCCGGTTCGGACCCCCTCCCGGCGCTCGGCCTCCCGCCCAGGTCTGGCGGAGCCCGGGTCACGCTGGGGGCACAGCATCGACTGCCTTTCAGTCATCTGCGTTCTGCCGACACTGCCATCAGTTTGACGAAGACGGATTTCGTCTGAATGGAAAACTCCTGCAGGATACTTACGGGGAATGGCTCCAGAGCCCCCAGGCGGCAAACGGAGAGACCTGTCAGACCTGTCATATGCCGGAGAGGCGCCATACCTGGAAGGGAATTCACGATCCCCCAATCGTTCGAGACGCCGTCTCCCTCGAGATCAATCCGATCACAGCAGGACCCGACACTGTCGCGGCGGAGATCTCGATCTCAAACCGGGGGGCAGGTCACCACCTTCCGACTTATGTGACTCCAATGATCTACGTAGAAGCGAGGCTGTTGAGCAAAGACCTCAAGCCGGTCGAGGGATCCGAGGCCCGGCGTGCGATCGGGCGAGAAATCATCCTGAGCTGGAATGAAAACAGGGAGGTGTTCGATACGCGGATCCCGGCGGGAGGAAAGTGGCTCTGGAGATACAGCGCCGAACGAGGTTCAGAATCAGATAGGCTCCAGGTGCGCGTAGAGGTTCACCCCGACCACTTTTACCTGGGTTTCTTCGAGTCCTACGGACGAAACGGATTGAGCCCCGACGGAGCCGCGAAAATCGATTCGGCAGAGGCGGTCGCCCGGCAGTCACCCTACACGCTGTTGGAGCGAACCTGGAGATTGTCTCAACTTTCTGGCGAAGGGATGATGCGACATTAGTACAATATAAATAGCTATTTACGAAACTTGCGCAACCTGTTTGGGAACCCCGGAACGGGGGTAATCGTCTAATAGGAAAGTCGCTCACGGAGCGAAAACTCCAAGCCGGGCTATTCGGCACCTGCCGATTGGGTCCGGCTTCTTCGTTTCAAAACAAACTCCGAGATCCTTCGATCCAAACCTGGTATGTCGGTCGATTCTGATGGGAGGGATTAAGGAGGTTGGGCGTATGAGACAGTTCGCGATTGCGTTTACTTTTGTAACGTTAGTGCTGGGCCTGCCACTTTCAACTGAGGCCGGTTTCGGTGCATTCCAGCAGATCAAGCTGGGGGGCGGCATTCTCTGGAACGACAAGGTCGCCCTGGATGCTACCGGAGGCGGGGCTCACGTATCGGTCGACCTGGAGCTGACCGGTCCGTTTAATCTGACCCCGTTTTATGAGTTCTCCCGCCGAAACGATATTACCAGCACACTGGCGGGCGGCGAGCTCCATTACAACGCGGGACATTTCTATTTCGGTCCTGGGTTCGGAGTTGCCGATGCCGGTGGGAAGACGAAGTTTCACGTCAACGGCGTTGCCGGGATCCGGTTCGACCTGATGGACCGGGTCGGCTTCTTCGTCCAGGGAAAATACGCCTGGGCGGCCGATGACCTGCTGAATGGGGTCACAGTCCACGGAGGAATCACACTTCCGATCATGGGCAAATAGCTACCTGAAATAGAGAAAAAACAAATCCGATAATCCAGTATGGATCGAAGAAAGGCCGGCCGTGGCAGATCGCGGCCGGCCTGAATGTTTTTTGATACGGGGCTTGACTCCGTATCCAGGTACGGGGTTATATTTAATCAAAAAAGATGGATCGTCTGTACCAACTGGATCAGCGGGGATGGCGCTATATGCACGATATCTGTCCAACCGACCGAAAGGATTGGGCCAACAGCGGCCTGACATCAGCCCTGGTTTGGGGAATCCCCATTGTTGCCATCGTGGTGACGGCTTTCCTGGATCATCTGATGATCAGAACCATCGTCTGGACGGCTTGCTTTGCCGAGATGGGCGTGGCCTGTCTGGCAAACGCCTTTCGGTGTGGTCGGGTACACTGCCACCTCACAGGTCCGTTCTTTCTTCTCGGAAGCGCGGCCTCGTTGCTGCACGGATTTGACATCCTGCCTTTTGGTCTACAGGCTTGGCGTTGGATCGGCATGACGATGTTGGTCGGAGCCATCATTTTGAACTATCTGCCCGAAAAGGTGTGGGGCAAATACACGAAGCTTGCCCAGGAATGCGTCGAACTTTCGGATTAGGATCGAGGTTAAAATGGAAACCTTATCGGTAGGTCAGTTCGCCAGAAGGGCGGGGGTAAACGTCGAAACCGTCCGGTATTATGAACGGCGGGGCCTCCTCCCGAGACCCGTCAGGCGCGCGTCCGGGTACAGACAGTATGGCGGAGACGCCGTTACACGCATGCAATTTATCAAGCACGCACAGACGCTGGGATTCTCGCTCGACGAGATTTCTGAACTCCTGAGTCTTCGGGTGGACCCGGATACGACCTGTGGGGATGTCAAGAAACGCGCGGAGGCGAAGCTTGAAGAAACCGAAGAGAAGATTCGTGCCCTGCAAGGCATGAAAAGGGCACTCACAAAATTGGTAGCTTCCTGCAGGGGTCGCGGCCCAAGGGGCGATTGTCCGATTCTGGAGGCGATGGAGCAGCCCGTGAAACGACGTAACGGTTGCAAATGAAGACGTGGGTCCCACAGATCGGATCGGTCCTGGCTGCCTTTGTCGCCTCTCTCTGCTGCATCGGCCCGGTTCTGGCCGTTGTGCTGGGGATCGGCGGCCTGGGTGCGGCGGCAGGCATGGAAGCCTATCGTCCATACTTCCTGGGGGTGACGTTCCTCTTTCTCGGAGCTGCTTTCTATCTCACCTACGGGCGAAAGCAGAAGTGCGAAGAGGGAGATGTCTGCCCAACAAATGAGAGGGCACAGCGGTACATGGTCTTGCTCTGGATCGCCACTGCCGTGGCCCTGGTGTTGGTGGCCGCCCCCTACCTGCTGCCGCTGATCGCTTAACCATGTGCATTTATAATAGGATGTAATTCATTGATTCACAGTTTGTTGCAGGACTTACATAGGAGGCATCGGAAATGAAAACCATCGGCGTCGTTCTGGTGATAGTGGTGGCGATCTCGGCCTTTCTCCTGCTGTCCAACAGGTCCGATAATCGTCCGGAGTTCATGGCGACGGCCGAGTCCATACCGGCCGAGCAACTTACCCTCCCCGTGGAGGGAATGACCTGTGGTGCTTGTGCGGTCAGCGTGAAGATGGCCCTCAACAAACTGGATGGGATCCGGCGTGCCAAGGTGGATGTGGAAAACGGCGAAGCCGTCATCACTTATACTGAAGGGAAGGTGACCCTGGAGCAGATGATCCAGGCAATCAACAGCACAGGGTTTACTGCTCGTAAGCCGAGTGCGGGTTAGCGCATGATAGGGTGCTGCAAAGACAGGAACTTGGATTCCGGGGGTGCCCGTCCGAACTGCCCCGCCTGCGAACAGGTTGGGAGGCCAGTAGACCGCGTAACTCTGGAACATCTTCTTCTCAGTCTGCGGGTCGCTGATATTCAGTGTCGTCAATACTACTTTTGCAGGACACTGACGTGCAATGTCGTCTATTATTCGGAGGAACGATCTCAATCATTCCTGAAGACCGATTTGAAAGTCCGCGTGGGTCTCAAGGAGACTGAAGATCCGATCCCGCTCTGCTATTGTTTCGACCATTCAGAGAAAATGATTTACGACGAGATCGCAGGGACAGGTGAGACCAGAATCCCCGAGATGATCAGATCTGAGATAAAGGCTGGAAACTGTGAGTGCGAGATCAAGAACCCGGAGGGGACCTGCTGCCTCGGGAATGTGGGACGAACGGTAAAACATGCCAAGACGCAGCTTCGTCGGGTGAGGATTGCGCAGAGGCAGATTTGAGAACCCTGGCCATGCGGATTGCATCGACTCTGGCCATCTTCCTGGGTCTGATGCCAACCTTCTGCGGGGCCCAGGGTCCACCGATCCACACCGATACGCCGATTACACTGGGACTCGAGGGACGAGGGATTCGGACATTCATCAGGGTCGTCCGTCTTTCCAATACGCGTTTGGACCAACGGCTAACCACCACCATCTGGCCGGTAGCGATTCCTTACAACATAACCACGCATGGGGTGGTAGGAATCGTCATCCCGACAGTCTTCAAGGAGATGAAGAGGGGCGGAATGAAGCTCTCATCTTCGGGTCTCGGCGATGTGTTGCTCTTCGCCAAATACGTGATTCTTCAGGTAGACCGCCCCAGGGAGACTTTCCGTCTTGCGCCGAAGGTCGTCCTGAAACTTCCCACCGGAGATGACCAGGAAGCGCCATCCCTCGGCAGCGGCTCGACCGATTTCTCTTTTGGATTCGTGACTGCATGGCTCAGGGATCGGGTTGGGGTGTATGCAGATGCGCTCTATATGGCTAGGGGCAAGGCGAACAGCCTGGAATACGGCAACGGCCTGGCCTACAATCTCGCGCTGGCATTCCGGATGGCGCCGAGAGTCTACAGGACTTACCCGGCGCAGCAGGTGAATGCCTACCTGGATCTCAACGGCGCCTGGACACAGAAGGATAAGGACAGCGGTCGGTTCGCTCCTCACTCGGGAGGCCACGTGCTTTTTCTCTCACCCGGACTTCAATATATACCCCTTAGCCGCCTGCTCGCGGAGGCTTCGGTACAGCTTCCTCTGCTGAAGGACCTTAATGGCACTCAGCTGGAACCGGATTGGACCTTGAGTGTTGGTATTCGGGTCTTGCTGTTTTGATGATGAAACGGGCTTCCTTAAATGGAGGAGTTTTCAATGCGTAAACGGAATCTGACCCTCGGAATGTTGGCAGTCGTCTTCGTATCGAAGTCAGTGGTCGCCTTCGCTCAAGTTGAAGAGGTGGGCATCAAACTGGACGGTCTTGCTTGTGCGTTCTGCGCCTATGGTCTGGAGAAAAAGCTTAAGGGCCTGAAAGGCGTAGAAAAGCTGGAGATCTTGGTAGACGAGGGGACCGCGAAGGTGACGGCAAGGAAGAAAGAGACCTTGTCAGTAGAGGGAATAGAAAAGGCCGTAAGGGATGGCGGTTATACACCTAGAGAGATATCACTTACCGTGACGGGTCGTCTTTCGGAGAAAAAGGGGTTGACCGTGGTGACCATTCCAGACAGCGGGGATCTCTTTCTTGTTGAATCAAACGATCAACTCCAGAAGGTTTGGCAGAAGCTAAAAGGAGAAGATAAGCGCGTCCGCCTCTCTGGAAAGATCGTCCGGAAGAAAACGGAAGGGCACTCGGGACATCCCTTTATCCTCTCGGTGGAGCGGTTTCAGGTCCTTTAATTTCGGGAGAACCAAGAGTTGAAAGAGAAAGCATCAACTCTAACAGCCGTGTTGGTCGGTACGCCCTGGTGCTGAGCGCTCCCTGCCATACTGGCCCTGATGGGACTGGCAGGCTCAAGCGCTGCCCGGGTGGCAGCAAGTCAGTGGATACCCTTTCTGCTTGGGCTCACTATCTATTCTTGGGACGTGCGCATTATCTGATGCATTGCAGGGGACTGAGGAGTCTCTGGGCGCGACGGATCGTATGGGGGGCCACCGGCCTCACCATCGGTATGTGGCTGCCAAGGTTTTTGTAGAGGCACCGTGAAATGAAACAGCAGGTGGCCAACCTTCTCGGGCTGTTTACTTCGACAGGCACGCTCCTGTGCTGTGCCCTGCCGGCTGCCATTGCGGGCGTGGCCGGGGGCGCTGCCTTGGGAACACTCCTCACGACGCTTCCCTGGCTCATCCCCCTTTCCCGCAACAAAGGTTGGCTATTTCCCACAGCCGGATTGCTCATCTTTTTAAGCGGTATACTGACTCTCCGACCTCATGGTAGAATGGCCTGTTCGATCACAGGAGGTAAGGGTTGTGAGGTGGCAGGCCGCTTTACAAAGTTACTGTTCTGGGCGTCGCTTGTGATCTACATGACGGGTGCATTTATCGCGTATGGACTCCTGCCTGTTGTCCGCTGGCTCGAAACATAGCTGTATTTTTCTCTCCCGGACTGGTATCCGAAGCATGAGATTGACTCCATTGCACGAGATGAGTAAGTTTTAAGATATTGCGCGGTTCTTTACCCTTAAACCTCGGAAAGATCGATCACTTTGGTCAAAAAATCCCTCACTTTCCTGCTCATCGTGGCCATTCCATCTCAGACAGTATTCCCTCCCTCGCTCGCCGCATCTCTATCTTCTCAACACGTCCTTTTGATCTAATCCTTCCGGAAACTCCTGCCTGAGAGTCTCAAGGGTTACGTCTGGATTGCTCCAGCCCTTTGCTTCACCTCCTGGTCAGTCGTTACGGCCGTCATACCGCGCTCCACAGGTGGTTTGCGATGCAGCTCGAGCCTGAGGGGACCTTGACATAAGCTCTTAGATCGGTATAAAAGTAGTATGAAGGGCACGGAGTTTTCTGGGGCTGAGTCGACATGCCGGGCATTCCCGTAATAGGATCGGGGAAGATGCGCTTGAGTCGTGGCGCCAGGCGAGAAGCAAATGGTTCGCATATCAAACAGCGAGGACGCGATCAGGCGTGAGTACGACCGGGTCGCATCTCGTTATGACCGGCGCTGGTCATATTACATTCAGGCGACACTCGGCGAGACACTAAAACGATTGGACTTACAAACTCTGATAGGCTACTGGATATCGGGTGTGGAACTGCCACGCTGTTCCAGGCTATCCTGGCCAAGTATCCTTCTATCGGCTTGGTGGGAGTCGACATCAGCAGTGAAATGCTGCGCGTAGCTTGTAAAAAATCGGGCAATCGTGCCCAATTTCTTGCCGGTCAGGCTCAGGTCCTTCCGCTCCGCTCCCAAAGCTTCGATGTCGTTGTTTCCTGCAATACATTTCATTACTGGCGGAAACCGGAGACCTGTCTGAACGAAATCATCAGGGTCTTGAAGCCCACAGGCAGAGTCGTGATCACGGACTGGTGCGACGATTACCTGTCCTGCCGCGTATGCGATCTGTTTCTGAAGATCGTCGACGCGGCCCATTTCAAAACCTATCGCAGAAGAGAGCTCGAACACCTTCTGAGGGCGGCCAATTTTAGGAACATCCACGTTGAGAAGTATAAAATCAACTGGCTGTGGGGGCTCATGACCGCCAGGGTTTCATGAACAACGATGAGATGGTAATGCAAAGGAAAGCCTGCCGCAGACTTTGCAGCAGGCTGTATTCATTTCCGGTAGCGATCACGCCTCAGGGCTCGGTCAAAAATCTCTCAATTTGCTGTCGAATCTGGTCCCGAACACTGCGAAATACATCCATCCGTTCTTCTTCGCTGCCCCCAGCCTCCGCAGGGTCCTCGAAACTCCAGTGAAGCTGGCGGCCTTCACCGGGAAAGACAGAACAGCTTTCTCTGGCAAGGTCGCAGACGGTGATGACGTTATCAAACGCTTTTCCAGAGAAGACCTCGAGGCCTTTGGAGGCCTGTCCGGATATGTCCACCTCCAGTTCATCCATCGCCTTGATGGCCAAGGGATGGACGGTTGACGGATTCGTCCCGGCGCTGAAGGCCTGGAATCGCTCATTGCCCAGATGCCTCAGCAGGCCTTCCGCCATCTGGCTGCGGCATGAATTGCCGGTGCAGACAAAGAGCACTCGCTTCATTTCTTTTCTCCAGCTAATTTATCGGCAAGAAATCAGTTCTAATCGCGCGAAAGCGCTGGAGCAGGCGATGGCTTGGGTACACAGTCAGTGGAATCTTTAACAGCACAAGAGAAATCGCTGTGTGGTGGGCGTTTCTGTCGGTGGGGAAAAGGAATCTGCGGCTCGCAGGCTACGACGAAACAGTGAACTCTAGGGGGAGCTTCAGTGAGGAGGGGGGCAGACAGCGAGCGTCATCGCAGGCTTGATATTCAACGGTAAGAGTCATCTGTCCGCGAGTGCCTGGCGCTACCCCCGGACGCAGTTTGAGCGTAGCCCGGAGTTTGACCCTGCCATCATATACGAGAAGTGGCTGATCTGCGAATCCCAGATCAATCTCGGCTCCGGTCGGGTATTCGATCGAGATGACATCCAACGCCACGTCTGACTTGAAACTAAGTTCGGTCGGTACGAGGAATTCCAGTGAGGCAGGGTTCGCGTTGATGTGCCATCCCGCGGCGACCTGAATCGTTACGATGGCCTCGAACGGCTCGCCCGCTGCGGGACGGTCTGTGCTGAGCCGAGCGACCCCTTTGACGTGACCCTCTGAGACCTTCGGGAGAGAGGGCGACCTCAGATTTCTGGTTTGCGCCGATGCGATCTGAGGCGTTGCGTGTTCCAGGTAGAGCGCCAGCCCCTGAAGCATCCGGTTGAAGAATCTCGGACTCTCCTTCAGCCGACCCGCAAAGGCGGACAGCGTGCGCTCCGCCCTCTCCCGGTAAGCCTGCTCGCCGGTCAGATCGGCCAGGTCTAGAAGGAGGTTCACCCCCTCGGAGTTGCCCGAGGGGATCGCCGAATCGGTCGGGTTCTTGATCCGGACAATCAGCTGGTCTGGGTCCTGTGTAAAATAAAACCCACCCCCGTTTGGATCCCAGAACCGATCCTGCATCTCATCGGCAACGTCCTTTGCCAGCTGAAGGTATCTTTCTTCGCCCGTTGCCCGATGTATGGCCAGTAGACCCTGGGCCAGGAAGGCGTAATCCTCCTGATAGGCCTCGTAGTTTGCCCTTCCTATGCGGTAGGTGCGCATCAAGGTTCCGTCCTTGCCCTTCAGGTGATTCAGAATGAACTCGGCTGCACGGTGCGCAGACCGCAGATACTCCGACTTCCCGAGGACTTCGTAGCCGTAGGCATACGCGTCGATCATCATGCCATTCCACGCCGTGACGATCTTCGTATCGAGGAGGGGAGACGGGCGCGCCTGTCTCGATTCGAGGAGCCTCTGTTTGAATCGCGCAAGTTTTTCAATGAGGTCGTTCACCTCCATGCCCGCAGTCTTCGCGCTGACCTCCAAAGGCTGCGGCATGTAGAGGACCCCTTTAGACCCTTCAGGCATCGGCGCGAGCCCATAAGCATTGAGAAAGAGATCCGAATCATTTCCGAGCACCTGCCTGATTTCGTCCTCCGTCCAGAGATAGTACTCGCCCTCCACGCCTTCGGTCTCGGAGTCCAATGCGGAATAGAATCCACCCTCAGGCGATGTCATGACCCGGTTTACGAAGTGAAAGATGCCCTCGGCTGATCGCCTGAAATCCTCCTCATTCGTGAGTTTGTATCCTTTCAGGTAGGCCTTCGCGAGGAGTGCCTGATTGTATAGCATCTTCTCGAAATGGGGCACGCGCCAGAGTCCGTCGGTCGCATATCTATGGAATCCACCTCCCAGGTGATCGTGTATGCCACCCATTTGCATTTCTTGCAGCGTGTGCCGAGCGGTTTCGAGCGGCTTTGACTCGCCGGCGCGCTCGTACTCGTCCAAAAGAAAGATGATAGCCTGATCTGACGGGAACTTTGGTGCGCCACCGAAGCCGCCGTGCTCGGAATCGTAGGTATCGTATAGCTGGGCCAATGCGTTCTCGAGAATGTTCCGATCTAGAGAGACGGAGTCCGCGTCGGCGTCCCGCGTCTCCTGCAGGCGTTCGATGATCTGGATTACCTTTTCGGACTGCTGTTCGACTTCCTGCCTCCTCGTCTCCCACATATCGTGCATGGCCTGAAGCACTCTGGGGAAGCTGGGCCGCCCAAACTTCTCATCTTCTTCAGGCGGGAAATACGTTCCCGCGAAAAAGGGTTTGAGATCTGGCGTAAGGAAGACCGAATTGGGCCAGCCTCCGTGGCCCGTAAAGATCTGAGTGGCCGTCATATAAACCTCATCCAGATCGGGACGTTCTTCCCGGTCGACCTTGATATTGATAAACCATCGATTCATCAAGTCGGCGATTTCGGCGTTGGAGAACACGAGACGTTCCATGACGTGACACCAGTAACAAGTGGAATAACCCACAGAGAGGAAGATCGGTTTGTCTTCCTTCTTCGCCCGCTCGAGTGCCTCCGGACCCCACGGATACCAGTCTACTGGATTGTGCGCGTGAAGGAGCAGGTAGGGGCTCGTCTCGTGAACCAGATGGTTCGCATACTTTCGCGACCCGTCGCGATTCTTCAGAGCTTCAGCCTGGTGGATGGGTTCAGCACCAGCCTTGCGGCCGCCTGCCCTCGTAATCCAGTAGACAGCAGAGCCGACGACCAGGAAAAAAACGGCGGCGGAAATGATGCTCCGCCGCTTTTTGAAGAACGGGATTGCTGACATCAGACCTTCCCAAGCGTGTTCACGTAGGTTCGGTCGACTGCGTGCCCTCTACTGGCCGAGCACGCGTCGGATCTCTCCTTCGATTCGATCCTTCTTGAAAGGCTTTGCGACGATGCCCTTCACGCCTTTTTCCGCCAACTGGCCTGCGATGTCCTGGGAAACGTAGGCCGAGACGATGATGATGGGCACCTCCAACCTTCGGCGCTGCAGAACGGTAAGCAGATCCATGCCGCTGGCTCCCGGCATGTTCAGGTCTAACAGGACAAGGTCAGCTTTTCCTCTTTCGATGAATTGTAGCGCATCCTTGGCCTTCCCTGCCTCTAATGCATTGTAGCCCATGTTTGTGACCAATAACTGCAGCATTTCCCTCATGTCGGGATCGTCATCAACGACCAGAATCTGGAACACATCTTCAGCCATCGGATGTCCGTTGAATGTATCGGATAAATCGAAGAATCGGCGCAGAAATTCCTCGTGTCCATGCGTACCAAAAACATTAGGGATTAGTTGGAATGGAGTCAAGCGCTTTGATGCCGAAACTGGTGGAGATGCTGTATGTCTTTCACAATGTCTCGCGACCTTGACCTGCACTCGGCGATGGTTTACATTTGTCCAACAGTTTCTCCGATTTTCCGGCACAGGTCCCAGTTCAAGGTTTCTTTATCCAGGCCCATTTTGAAGATAAACAGCTATAAGGGAACCCACTACGAGATTGGGCTGAAGCGAGGACGTGAGATCGGCGAACTTCCAATGCCGACGGCTACCAAACGGGACAGTGCCTACGCGCTGGAATGTCTGCGGGAAGCGAAAAAGTTGTACGCCCCCCTCGTTGAATCTTATGAAGGGATGATAAAGGGCGGCGGGTTCGACAGGGGGAGATTTACATTCTACTTTTTCGCTCGACGAGAAGGCGTACTTCGTGGGTGTACGGGGTTTTCCGCACTTCCCCCCGCTACTCGAAACCGTGCTGTTATTGTGGGTAGAAACTACGACTGGGTCTACTCCGACCTGAAATGGTGCGAGCTCAGACACGTTCATTCAGAGGGCGTAACGCCTTTCATTTCATATACGCACCATTGGGCAGGCCATCCGGACTGCCTCAACGAGAATGGCCTGTGTGTCATCATCTCGTCCCTGCCCCGTCGAGAGCCCGCTGAACCGGGCCTGCAGTGGAATCTACTGGTCGACACAATCGCTGAAACTTGCAGTAGCGTGGAAGAGGCAGAACAAATTCTGACGTCTGTGTATCACCTTCGTTCGATGGCCTACCTGATCACCGACAGCAACGGGCGGGCAGTTGTCGTCGAGGCCGAGCCCGGAAACGTAAAGGTGCGAAGGCCGGAGAACGGAGTTCTGATCTCGACCAATCACATGCTTGGCGAGGAAGATGTTTCTGAGCGCTCAAGACACTCCAGGATCCGATACGAACACACAGAAGGCATACTCCGGGAACGTATTGGAGAGGTTGACGAAACCCTCGCCGAAGAAATTTTGTCGGACCATCACTGCACGATTTGCGCTGGAATTCACGGAGGGAATCCCGATGAGATCGGGAGGCGTGAAGGCTGGGGTACGATCTGGTCAACGATCTGCCGACCCGACAAAAGAATTTTGAAGGTCGCTCCCGGACACCCCTGTGAGGTCGGGTATGAAACGATCAGGTTTGAAGACGTAAGCGCACAGAGCTTGTCTCGATAATAATTTTTCTAAAGCGAGGATGAAATTGACCCGGTTTCGCACGATGATGTTTGTGTGTGCCCTCATCTTTCTCGGACATCACATCGTATTCGCTCAAAGAGACTTTGATACCCTTGAAGTCGACGATGCAGAGTTTTTGCAGCTGATGCAGAAGTCGCAGAAACTGAACAAGGAGCAGAAGTTGCGGGCGAAGCGGACCAGAAACCCCAGGATTCTCGCGAGGCTATCGATGGACGAAGACTCCGGCGTCCGTTTCTATGTCGGCTTTAATCCATCCACGCCGGATTCCGCGCTCCTGAGGCTTTCGCAGGATCCGAACCAAACCGTTCGATGGGCCGTGGCCCTGAACGATAAGATCCCGGACGACGCGATGTTCGCCCTGGCAACCGACTACGCAGAGATCGTCAGGGTGGGGCTGGCAAGCAACCCGAAAGTATCTCCGGTGGTGCTCCGAAATCTCGCCGGCGACGAGTCCATTTCAGTGAGGCGAAAAGTCTCCCTGAACCCCAACACAGATCCGCTCATCCTGGACATCCTGTCCAGAGACGATGAACGAAGCGTTCGCTTGTCAGTCGCAAAAAACGCACACACCCCGCTGCGGGTTATGGAAGGGTTCTCAGTGAGCGAGGATGATAGTTTTCGAGTAGAGGCGGCAAGAAATTCGGGCACTTCCCCCGCAGTACTTGTTGGACTCATCTTTGACCCTGTCGTAGCGGTGCGGAAGGCGGCAGCGGAGCACAATTCTATGCCATCTCCAGGGTTGATCCGCCTTGCGTCCGATAAAGAGGTGGCCGTTCGAAGGGCTGTCGTAGAGAATCCGAGCGTGACGATGGAAGCCCTCAAGCAGCTTTCATTCGATCAAGACGAGGACATAAAAAAGATCGCACGCACAAGGCTGACATTGATTCTGAGAGAGCAGGTTGCAGAGGATCGTGAACGTTAGAACATGGCAAAGATTCTCTTGATCGACGGCAATCCAGAGCAACACCGCGCACTCTGCGGACTCCTCCGGCATCGGACCCCCCACTCGGTGATTCTGACCGAGACTCGGGCCGAAGGTATCCGAGCGGCGTACACGGAGCGTCCCGACCTCATCATGATCAATGCCTTGATGTTCATCGAGGAAGATTTTGCGTTATCCCGTACGCTTCGAGGAAGGGCAGAGACGGTATCCGTTCCTATCGTGGTCCATACATCGGGTGAACTGGGAGATCTCACCCAAAAACGCATTGAAATCCAGGGGATCGCCGGAAGAGTCGATCTTCCTGCGACGGCGGACGAGTTGATTGAGATCGTGAAAAGAGTTCTGGAAAGGACCGAGGGAAGCGTGCAGTCTGTAGCCTGGCCCCATGTCGGGAAGGATGGTGAGGGTGAAGCGAAGAAACCACAAGCCGTCGAGTGGCCCAGGGTCGAGCGAAAAGAAGAGGATGCCGCCCGAAACGAAGTCCGCCCTGTAGCGTGGCCCAAGGCAGACCGCACGGAAGGCGAACCCGGCGCAGACGAGAAGCGTTCCAAGCGCCCGAATCAGACAACAAAGTATCGCGCACAAAGTAGACCCAGCCCTGCACAAAAGCGTCCAAGTTCCGAAGGAAGTGAAGATGCCTTCCGTAAGAGTTCGTTTAAGCGGGTGAAGCCGGGAGACGCTAAGGGCCAAAAGGACAAGCCCCGGCCGGAAGGGTTCCGGAACGAAACGTGGCCCGCCGCGAAACCCGCCGATATCAAGAATCGGCATCGGAAGCGGGGGGAAGGATAACCCTGAAGCCGTGAACCGGTAGCTTTTCGAAGAGGTTTCATTTGGAAGATTTGGTCAATGCCCTGAAAGGCTCGATTGAGGGCGAAGTCAGGTTCGACAGGGTTTCACGTCTGCTATACAGTACAGACGCAAGCATATACCAGATTGAGCCTCTGGGCGTCGTGATTCCAAAGCACAGGGCGGATGTGAAGAAGGTGGTGCGCATTGCGAGCGACTATGGCGTACCCATCCTTCCTCGAGGCGGGGGGACTGCGCTTGCCGGGCAGTCGATCGGCAAGGCCTTGATTCTAGACTTTTCCAAGCACGTGAACAGAGTCCTTGAGCTAAATACGGATGAGTGCTGGGTGAGGGTCGAACCGGGTGTGGTGCTGGACGAGCTCAACGCCTACCTGAGACCCCACGGTCTCCAGTTCGCGCCCGACGTGGCCACGAGCAATCGCGCCAATATCGGGGGAATGATTTCGAACAATTCCTCAGGGGCGCATTCGATTGTTTATGGGAAGACGATCGACCACGTCTCTGAGCTACAGGTCATTCTGGCAGATGGTTCTGAGGTCACTTTTTGCGAACTGAACGAGGATGGACTTCACCGAAAGATGGACCAAAAAGACCTGGAAGGTCAATGCTACCGAGAGGTTGTTCGCCTGGCCGCGGTTCACCGCGAAGAGATAGGGCGGCGCTATCCGAAAGTGCTTCGCCGTGTCGGCGGATACAACCTGGACGAATTTACCAAAGGTGAGCCGTTCAACATGTGCAGGATGGTCGTTGGGTCGGAGGGGACCCTGGCCACGATCGTGGGTGCTAAACTGCACCTGGTTCCTCTCCCGAAGGCCAAAGTCCTGGGCGTCGCCCAGTTCCATGATTTGCTCGAGGCGATGAAAGCGGTCGTTCCAATCCTGGAGACCGGTCCTGCGGCCTTGGAGCTGATGGACAAAATGATCATGGACCAGACGAAGGGGTCCCTATCCCTTGCCAGGCAGAGAGGCTGGATCGAGGGAGATCCCGGTGCTGCGCTCGCCGTGGAATATTTCGGAGAAACCCAGGATGAATTGGTTCCGAAATTGGCTGAGCTGGAAGAGAGCCTCAAACGTAAAGGCCTGGGTTACGCATTCACGCGGGCCGTAGCTCAGGAGGATCAGGACAATGTGTGGAACGTGCGTAAGGCAGGCTTAGGCCTGCTGATGGGGGTCAAGGGAGACAAGAAGCCGATCGCCTTTATCGAGGATGCAGCAGTTCCGACGGAGGCGCTGCACGATTACATCGCGGAGCTGCACGAGGTCATCACTTCGAACGGGACAACGGCGGGCTATTACGCGCACGCAAGCGTGGGGTTGCTCCACGTTCGCCCCATGATCAACCTGAAGAGGGAGCAAGATATCCGAAGGATGAGGACCATCGCCGAGCGGACCATGGAGCTTGCCTTGAAATACGGGGGCGCGATGAGTGGAGAACACGGTGACGGTCTGGTTCGCAGTTGTTGGAATGAGCAGATCTTCGGGAGCAAGCTTTACGAAGCATTCCGAGAAGTGAAACGTGCCTTCGACCCTCGGGGGTTGATGAACCCGGGGAAGATCGTCGATGCTCAGATGATGACCCAGAATCTCAGGTACGGACCCCACTATAGCGCTCAGGAGTTCGAAACTCACTTCGATTTTTCGGCAGACGGAGGATTTCACCGGGCAGTAGAAATGTGCAATGGGGTGGGTGAGTGCAGGAAGAAGCTGAGTGGCACGATGTGCCCCTCCTACATGGCCACGCTCGAGGAGGAACACTCTACCAGGGGAAGGGCGAACGCCCTCAGGGCGGCTATCTCAGGGAAATGGGAGGGAGGCCTCACAGACAAAAGGCTCTACGAGGTTCTGGGCCTCTGTCTCGAGTGCAAGGCCTGTAAGGCAGAATGCCCGTCGAACGTGGACATGGCCAAGATCAAGTACGAGTTCCTTTCTCATTATTACAAGGCGCACGGGAGGCCCTTGCGGTCGTGGCTTTTCGGGAATATCGAACTGGTCAACAAGATTGGCTGTTCGTTCGCGCCGCTTGCGAACAGACTGTCTTCCAGCAGCGTGAGTCGCCTGGTGCTCAAGGAGCTTGGGATTGCCCCGAAGCGGTCTCTGCCTCCGTTTGCCAGAGAACCCTTCACGGATTGGTTCGCAAGGCACAAAGGCTTGAAAAGTGAGCGCAAAGTCGTCCTGTTCCACGACACGTATATGACCTACAACCATCCCGAGATCGGCGTTGCGGCCACGAGGTTGTTTGAAACGGCGGGACACGAGGTCCTGCTTCCTTCGAAAGTTTGCTGTGGAAGGCCGATGCTCTCCAGCGGAATGGTTGAAGAGGTGAAGACACACGTGGATTTCAATGTCGCGAGCCTCTATGATCTGACTCGGATGGGCTATCCGATCGTTGGCATCGAACCCAGCTGTGTCTCGATGCTGAAGGACGATTACCTGGATCTGACACAGGATCCCAGAGCCCGAGCGATTTCTGAAAACACTTACACCGCTGAGGAGTATTTGAATCTGCTAAACGAAGGCGGGAAACTTCAGCTGCCATTTTCCGAGACCAGGAAGGAGATCCTCGTGCACGGCCATTGCCACCAGAAGGCCCTATGGGGGATTGAATCTACGCTGGCGGCGCTCGCCATCCCTCAGGGTTATACAGCAAGTGCGATCGACTCGGGATGCTGTGGTATGGCCGGTGCGTTCGGCTACGAGGCCGAAAAGTACGAGGTCTCACTGAAGGTAGGTGAAGATCGGCTCCTGAAGGCTGTCCGGGAGGCCGGACCGGAGGTTGAGATCGCGGCTCCGGGCTTTTCCTGCCGACAGCAGATCGCGCACGCCACGGAGCGGTTCGCGCGGCATCCTGTCGAGATCCTGTGGGAAGACGTGAAGGCGGGCGGCAGTATGGCCTCGTAATGTCGATCCGAATCCACGCAAGGGTATGCGGGCGTGTCCAGGGTGTCGGGTTCCGATTCTTTACACAGAGCAAGGCAAGGCAGCTCGGCCTGGTAGGATATGTGAGAAACAGGCCCGATGGGGATGTGGAGCTGGAGGTCGAGGGGGTGGAAGATGCGGTGTCCGAGTTTGTAGAGGCGATCAAACTAGGACCGCCCGGCGCGCGCGTCCTCTCCGTAAACACAGATCCGCATCAAACCAAAGCCGGAGAATCCGATTTCGACATTCGCTTCTGAGAGGAAACTTTCTTGGACCTATCCAGTTTGATCCGCGATATCCCGGACTTCCCAAAACAGGGAATCCTCTTCAAGGACATCACGACGCTTCTGTCGAATGGTGAAGCCTTCAAACAGTCGATTAGACAGCTGGGAGACCGGTATCGGCACGAGGGGATCGAAGTCGTTACGGGCGTGGAAGCCCGGGGATTCATTTTCGGGGCGACACTGGCGCTGGAACTCGAGGCCGGGTTCGTTCCTATCCGAAAGCCGGGGAAATTACCCGCCGAAACGATCTCGGCATCCTACGAACTGGAGTACGGGACAGATAGCGTGGAGATTCACAGGGACGCCATTCACCCTGGACAGAAAGTACTTATGGTTGACGACCTGCTGGCGACTGGGGGGACGATGGAGGCGTCGTGCAGACTCGTAGAGGAGCTGAAGGGAGAGATCGTTGAAATCGCGTTCTTGATCGAATTGGCTTTCCTGGAGGGGAGAAAAAAGCTGGGCGATCGTGGCGTCTTCGCTCTGATTCAGTATTCATGAGGTTAGAATACTATTCGTGGAATCCAACAGTTGACCGACCCGAAAAGGTTTGCGTATAACTTCATTGACAGCCAGCTGCCGAGATGGCTCGAGTCCCTCCGATTCTGATGCGCCGGAGAGAAAAATGACCGGCGTTTGGACGCCGGATTCCCTGAGAATCTTGACCAACGATCGTCCGTCAAGAAGTGGCATCTCATCGTCGAGAATGATGAGGTCGTAGGCTTCTGTTTGGGCGAGCTCCAAAGCTGCGTAGCTGTCTACAGGTGGAATGACGTCGTATCCCGCCCCCGTTAGTACGTCTGTCATAAACTGCCGCATCTCCTCTTCATCGTCCACGACTAAGATTTTCTTGGCCACGCTTGACACGTCCACCAATCGAGTTATATTGCAGTTTTTGGAAAACGTGCCCCTGTAGCTCAGAGGATAGAGCAGCGGATTCCTAATCCGTTGGTCGTGGGTTCGACTCCCGCCAGGGGTACCACTTAACGGATTGTAAGAGAATTGATTGCGGCTCCCTTCTGGGAGCCGTTTGTTGTTTTGCCTTGAGTGTCAATAAACTGTCCATCCATTTCCGCTTTGCACCGTCCATGATACCTCGAACCCGTACCTTTTGCAACAGGATCGAGTGACCTTTGAGGGCCGGAGGGGGTCGCTCGAACTGGTGGAAATCAGAGGTTTTGGATATCCCTCAAGCGGGCCTCTGCGCCTTCCGACTTTTCAGTGCCCTGCTGATAACCCGTGAAAGCTTCAGCAGCCCAACAGGTTTCTCCATGTATGCCTCAATTTCGGCCGGGAACGAGACACCTTCTTCTTCGCCAACCTTATACCCGGTCATCATGACGATGGGCATATTGGGGGCCCGTTCTACAAGCGCTTCTGCCAGTTCCAGGCCCCCCATGTTCGGCATCACCACGTCACTCAGTACCAGGCCTATTTCGTCTTCGTGGTCATCCAGTGTGAGCAATGCCTTGGATCCGTCTGGCGCAGTCAACACTCGATAATTCAGGTCCTCAAGCATGGCCTTAATTACTTCTGCCACGATGTCTTGATCCTCTACCAGCAGGATCGTTTCGCCCTGGCCTTCAGAAAGGTCCTCATCGATATCCTCACTTGGGGAGGCCGCTTTCTCTGTGATCCGCGGCAGATAAATCCTTAGCGTTGTGCCTTTTCCCATAACGCTGTCTACGTCGATGTAGCCCCCGTGCTGCTTCACGATGCCATAGACCTGCGACAGTCCAAGACCCGTGCCCTCCCCTGTTTTTTTTGTCGTATAGAAGGGCTCAAAAATGCGTGACATCACGTCTGATGACATTCCCTCGCCTGTATCGCTTACGGTAAGCACGACCCAATCTCCAGGCCCCACCTCAGGCACGATGGGAGTGCTGTATGTGCGTATCTTCAGTGTATTGCCTGGCTCCAAATTCAAATGAGCGAGTTCGAACCTGAGCCCGCCGCCGCCTGGCATCGCATCCCGGGCATTAAATGCAACGTTGGTAATAACCTGCTGGAGTTGGGTCAGATTTGCGTTGACGATGGACTCTCCGCCCCGCACTTCACTCACAACCTCTATCGTCTCGGGTAGCGTACGCTCAAGCAGCTTCACCGCTTCCCCGAGAAACGGCACAAGATCGACCGGCCGTCTTTGCACAGAGGTCTGTCGACTGAAGTCCAGAATCTGGCGAATGAGCTGCTCGCCACGATGACCCTGGGAAACGATCATCTTCAATCTTTGCTTCGCGGTTTCAGGAACATCCGCTCGCATGCCAAGCAGCTCCGCAAACCCCATGATGACAGTCAACATATTGTTGAAATCGTGGGCAATTCCCGCTGAAAGCTGACCTACCG
This sequence comes from Candidatus Latescibacterota bacterium, assembly GCA_965248435.1. Classification (GTDB taxonomy): domain Bacteria; phylum Latescibacterota; class UBA2968; order UBA2968; genus CBDFJH01. The sequence goes on along the minus strand of OZ252100.1, from coordinate 284,276 downwards.
CCGCAAGTTTCGCTTGAAGCTGTGCCCGAACCCTAAGTTCTTCCTCGAGTGTCACCTCTCTGATCAGCAAGATCCAGGCGCCACTGGGTTTGGCCATTTCCCTCAGTTCTACCTCAAAGGTCCTTGTTTCTTGACCATTCAGTTGTATCCTGACGGGTGAACCTTCCTCGCTACGTTTAGGCAAATCACGAATGGGATGTGGACCGACCTGTGAGATCACCTGCCCTTCCTTTGCGTCACATAACCTCGGAAGATAGTCTTGGGCGGCGCGGTTGGCCATGATCAGGCGCATATCCTCGTTCAAAAGGGCCACGCCATCTGGAAAGTGATCTACAAAGTTCTGTAGCTCTTCTTTGCCATCGCAGAAAGTGCTCTGTTTAGAAAAGACTTCGCCCAAGGTTCGCCCAAGCTGCGACAAATCTACTGCGTTCTCACAAGCGGTTAGCGTTTGGCTAGCCATGTCAATCTTCCTCCTTGTTGCCACCCGGGTTCCTGAATTGCGTCATCACAGATTTGGAGTAGGTTAAGGCCGTGCGTCCCTCAACAAGACCCAGGATAATCATGCAAGTGGCGTGCCACCTGCTTTAGTCGTTATGCCAGATTCGTAGGTGGTCGGTGTATGAAACCTCGTGAATTGTAGGAGCGGCTTTGCCGATACCCCCCAAAACCTCGTGCCCCGAAGGACGAACGAAGCACCTTCGGAACTGGTCCCAGAAGATGCCGGATTGGTGGATATACACCATAACGTTCGGGATCAACCATAACCGTTTCACAATTGATAAGCCCCAGGATGATACTGGATGTTACGCAAGAAACAGTGGGTTCCGAGCTCGGAAATGTGTTAGAAATTTCATCTAAAGATCCACAAACATCAGGGGAGGCGCATACTCAATAGAAGATCCATAATTTCATTACTCATTTAGAATTGATGGGAGATAGGTGGCCTTGCGAAAGCTAGGCCACCCTTTTTGTTTGTAGCCAACTATGCTGGCACAGTATTTCCTATTAAGTGACTGCGCTCACACATCCAAGCCAACTCGATCTCTTTTCGCGCAAACAAACCCATGGACAGAATCCAACACCGAGTTCCTGACCTCAGCAGCGACTCTAGACTTGTTTCGAACCGGTAGATATCCGCCAGAACGATTCATATGAACCACCAACTTTCACCATATGCTACAACGTCCAGGGAAGTCAGGTCAAACGCGTTTCAGGCAGGGTTTCGCAACTATCTTGAACCATTGAAGATGTGTGCGCCTCTGTTTCGTGGCCCCGTCAGGCAACTTCATTGGTACAGAAACTGCTTTGTGATAGCAGTCACGTGCGCCGAGTGAACGTGCACACATCAGAACCCAAGGGGGTTTCCAATGTCGATCGAGATGCTGTTAACGAAAGAGGATGAAGTCGGGCGGAAGACCAGGGATATCTGCCTGGCAGGTCCTCAGGTGGACGATCGGGAATCCTTCGAGCGACTGGTGGGGGTCAGCCAGGAGATGCAGCGCGTGCATGGGTGGATCCGCAGATTGAAAGAGGGTTTTGCCACAGCGCTGATTCTGGGGGAAGAGGGTACGGGCAAAGAGCTCGTGGCGCGCGCGATCCATGCGCGGAGTCGCAGTGGCGAAGGGGATTTCGTTGCGATCAACTGCGGTCTCCTGACGGAGTCGATGTTGGAGAATGAGCTGTTTGGACACGAAGGGATGGGCCTCGCGGGTGCGATCGAGCAGGCCGAAGGGGGTACGCTCTTTCTCGAGCGGATCAAGGAACTGAGCCCTGCATTGCAGCAGAGACTGCTCCTCGCGATCCACGACCGTGTCGTGATCCCCGTGGACGGAACTGAGCCGATTCAGGTGGATTTCAGACTGATCGCGGCCACGAATGTCGATCTGCGAGAACGGATGAAACTGGGAAAGTTTCGTTCAGACCTGTTCCACCGGCTCAGTCTATTTCTCATCAACCTGCCCCCACTCCGGGAGCGAGAGGCAGACATCTCCTTACTGACCAGCCATTTTTTGGCGACCTATGCTCAAGATGTCGAATGCCGCTCGCCGGAAATTACACCCGAGGTGATCATACTCATCCAGGCCTATCCCTGGCCGGGAAACGTTCGAGAGCTGGAAGATACGATCCTGCAGGCCCTGGTAATGAGCTCCAAAGACCGGATATCCGTCGACAAGGCAATCGCACGACTCGTGACAAACCTCATCGTCCTCTGGAACGTCAGACATTAAGGGAGAGAATGTCAGCAGTCGATTTCAAGCACCTACCGCTCGGTCAATCCTCGAAAAATCATCGTAATTCAGGGCTCGGTTGGAAGCCGGTAACCGTTCCTCTATCATTGTTCCTCTTGATGCTGACTGCTCCGCTCCTGAGTCCCGCAGAGGCAGCTCCCGATATCTCTGTTCCAGGCACCCTGGATTTTGGCGTTGTACCCATCGGACAACCATCCACTTTGACCCTCACCGTTTCTAATACGGGTAGTACAACGCTGGATGTTTCAGACATAACATCCAGCGACGGAGTGTATACCGTTTCAACGACGACCCTCAGCGTCGCCCCGTCGAGCAGTCAAGACGTGACAGTTACGTTCATACCGACCAACCCAGCGCAAAAGAACGAAACGCTTTCCATTACCCACAATGCTGTTGGCAGCCCCACTTCGGTGTCTGTGAAGGGTAGGGGGACCAACCTTCCCATAATCTCAGTTTCCTCTTCTTTGAGCTTTGGCAACGTGGCCGTAGGCGGATCCAGTAGCCTGACGCTCACCGTGTCCAACATCGGGAACTCCGATTTGACCGTCTCGAACATCACCCTATCGGGTGCGGACGCAGCGGAGTTTTCAGTTTCCCCTGCCGCTTTCACGGTGAGCTCAGGGCAGAGCCAGAACGTAAACGTGACTTTTTCTCCGACCTCGTCAGCGTCCAAAACCGCTTCTCTCGACATCGCGCATGCCGGCCTTACAAGCGTGGCTGTGAGTGGGACCGGAACCGCTGCGGCGCCGTCGATTTCCGTTTTGCCCTCCCTGAGCTTCGGCGAGCTTGCGGTCGGTGCCTCCGACACCCAAACACTCACGGTATCCAATTCTGGAAACGCCGATTTGATCGTCTCGAACATCGCCCTATCGGGCACAGACGCGGCTGAATTTTCGGCTTCTCCCACCTCTTTCACCGTAACTGCAGGACAGAGTCACGGCGTGACCGTAACCCTCGCTCCAACTTCCCTCGGTTCCAAAGCAGCTTCTATCGACATCACGCACAATGCTTCGGGCAGTCCCACCAGCGTGGCCCTGAGTGGCAGCGGCACGGAGGAGTCTTCTGGGTCAGGGGAGTCTTCTGGGTCAGGGGAGTCTTCTGGATCAGGGGAGTCTTCTGGATCAGGGGAATCTTCTGGATCAGGGGAGTCTTCTGGATCAGGGGAATCTTCTGGATCTATTGTGGTTGAGGAACCCGCTTCTTTCGTTATCTCGGCCACGCTGGACTTCGGTGAAGTGGACGTTGACGCTGAAGTCACTCAGGAACTTACGATCGAAAATACCGGGAATACCCCTTTGACCGTAACCGACATCGTTCTCTCTGGGCCCGACAGGTCTCATTTCTGGCGCATGGCAGTGAACTTTGGCGTGGGCGCAGGGTTCAGCAGGCCTCTGGGAGTCGGGTTTTCGCCAAGATCCTACGGCCCCAAAAGCGCGTCCCTCCTCATCTACTACAATGGACCTGGAAGCCCAAAGGAAGTGACTTTGAGCGGAACCGGAATGGCCGCGTCCTTTTCTGTGCCGGGTTCTTTGTCCTTTGATGAGGTCAATGTCGGGTCCACGGTCATCATGCCGCTCAGCGTATCGAATCCCGGGAATGTCGCGTTGGACATCTCGGACATCACCGTCACGGGACCGGACGGGGCAAGCTTCTCGGTCTCTAGAATGAGCTTTCGGGTAGACCCGGGGAGCAGCGAAGAAGTGCCGGTCGAGTATGCTCCATCATCACGGGGTAGCCATTCGGCGCAGCTTTCGATCGCGCACAACGCGTCCGGCTCGCCGTCGGTCGTCTCACTGACCGGAACAGGTGTCCAGCGCTCGATTACCGTATCACCCGATTCTCTGGACATCGGAAGCGTCTCCGTCCGAGACACCGGAACTGGGATGTTCACGGTTCACAACGCGGGCATCGACAGCCTGGCGATAACCCAAATCCAATCCTCCGATTCCGCATTCACGGTGTTGGTGGACTCACTGGTATTGTCCGGGGGAGAAATCGATACCATCGCCGTCATCTTTAGCCCACAAACCGCGGGAGAGACTACGGCCGTGATCACATTGGTTCACGATGGCCCCGGCGGGCTGTCCAAACTAGACATCTCAGGCTTAGGGGTTCAGTCAGTGCTCAGCAAATCCGTCAGCACGCTCGACTTCGGAGATGTGGAATTGAACGAGACCAGGCAACTGACCTTTGATCTATCCAACCACGGCAGTGCGGACCTGGCGATTTCGGAAATCATCTCGACCAGTAAACTTTTTACGGTATCTTCCACAGCATTCTCTATACTTACCGGTGAAACGCAGACGATAGAGGTTACTTTTGAAACCTCAATCCCAGGGACGGTTAGTGAGCTTCTGGAGATCGTCCACAACGGCCCAGAGAGTCCGACTGCTATTACACTTGCCGCAAGTGCAGCTTTGGGACCCGACTTTAACAAAGACGCGGCGTTGGACCTCTTAGACTTCCAGTTTTCAAGCAGAATTTTGGGACGATGAACCCGGATTTTGACCTTGATGAGAAGGGAAATGTCGATTTCGGTGACTTCCTTGTTTTCGTTGACCGATGGGAGAGCAAGTAACTGAAAGGAGTAGATATGCAGGTGAGTGACGGGAATGTTTCGGACCGTGAGCGGCGCAAAAATGCACGCTTCGAGTTAAACCTGACCGCGCAGATGAACGGCGAAGGCTATCACGACATCGAAATGGTGGACATCAGCACCTCCGGCTTACAGATCCGCACTGACGCCGTCGACATCTTCAGGCGCAAGGGCTACACCCCGAATCGCGAGGAGCGTCTGAACATCTGTCTCACCGTCCGCCTGGCGTGGGCGGAGCCGCATCCCGATGGAGGGTTCCTCACCGGCTGGAAGCTTGAAGACGCGAACTCGACGTGAGATGTAGTGACAGAAGCACCAAGGCCCTGAAGGCGGTCCTCCGGAGCCTTTAGCTGCCTGTTCTATGAAGAGCAGAACATAATCGCACCATTGATAAGAACAGAAGGGTGCGCTTTGCAGTCATCACGATCACGTGGGAGGTGCGTGCGGACGGCACGAAAATGAAAGAGCCCCCAAATCTATATGGAGGCTCTCATTTAAACAGGGAGGATCGTCAATCCCGTATCAGGCCCTAGAGTCGAAGGCCTTTTTTGTCATTGCCCCATGAGCAGGAGCAGGGCGGTCAAGGTAGCCGGGATGTAGAGCGCCGGCCACTCGATTAAGGATTCCTCGAATTCGAGTCCCAGGTATTCGATGCTCCGAATATCCTTCGAAGGGATCTCGAACTCGACCAACCCCTTGATCATATCGACCCAGACCGTGTTCGACTCTATGCGCCTCACAAAACACTCGAATCCCCGCACCTTGAATTCTCTCGAATAGGGTACCTTGCTCTTCGGATCGAGTTTTATACGTACGCGCATCCCCTGGCGCAAATCACTGAATTCAACGCTTTTTTTCTGTTTCTTTCCCTTTATCGCTAACTGGCTCTCGGGTTTCTCTCCCTTTACCGCTGCCTGGCTCTTCAGCCTCCCTGTATTTATTGCTGAGCGACTATGGCATCCAAAGGATTGTGCAAGCAGCAATGACACACCGATAACGAAAACACCTTTGCGAATCGTCATAGGCACACACACCTTTCACGTTTTTGCTCACTTTAGGAGCAAGTCCCGGCGGTTGATGAAACATAAATTGAGTTTGACCCCTATTTGTCTAAATGATCCGGAAGTTTCGTTTCTACATCCGTGAATGCCGACTGGATCTGTTCTTGAGTGAGGTTTCCTGATTCTGAGAGATCCACCCCACGCAAATATACCGCACTGAACTCCGCCCCGCTAAAATTTGTTCCGCTCAGATTCGCATTCATGAAGTTCGCGCCGCGAAGATTGGCGTCCGTGAAGTCTGCGCCCTCCAGGTTCGTGTTGCGAAAGTTGGCGCCTCCCAGCAATGCGCTCGAAAGATTCGCGGAACTTAAGTCCGCATCGAAAAAGAACGCACCCCTGAAATCGGAGCCAGATAAGTCCGCCCCGCCGAGATCCAGTTGACTCAGTTCGGCCCCGATAAGATCTCCGGGCTTGTCAGGATTCTTCTTCCGCCATTCGTTCCAGACATCCACTCCCTGTCGGATGAGATCGAGATGCTCCCGGGTCGCCACGGTCGGTTACGCTTCGCCTAAGGCACGACGTACCACGTTAAGGACATCTGCCCGGGAAAAGGGCTTTTCTAAAAGATGATCCACGCCTCGAGCACGCAGGTCTTCGCTGATCTCTTCCGTCAGGAAAGCCGAGATGGCGATGATCGGAACATCCTGTTCGCCCTTGATCACCGAAACGGTGTCCACGCCGTCAAGCCCATCCATCGCCACGTCCATCGTGATCAGTTGATAATCCACCAGATGGATCTTCTGGAGGGCTTCCTTCCCGTTTTGGGCCTCGACCGTCTCATACCCTGCGTGACGCAATATCGTGCGTAACGCCTGGCGAACGATTGCATCGTCGTCAACAATCAGGATCGTGTGGGGCATATTGAGCGCTTGCCTTCTACCTGTTCTTTCACGATCAGTCAACCCGCAGGCGACCAATCTAGCAAGCGCGGTTGCAGGGGTCAAGGGTTTTCAGGAGATTGGACGGCACGGGGGAGAGATTCTGCTTGCTCCAACATACATATGTACCTTAGATTATTGCCAGTTCGGCTCAATGAGGCCTTGACCGAGGCCTCACTATTAATATATATTTACTTGGTTAATAGTGCCCTAATGGTGGATCGACCAATCCACAAGGGCATTCACTCGAAACTGAGATTCGGGACCGAGTTTGCGCGATGCTCTTCAGTTCTCTATTTAAGGGCGAAAAGCAGATCGCCGTCGGAAAAGGGCGAAAGCGGAAGCTCACGATCAAGGATGTCGTGAACAACCTCGATCGGTTGGAGTTGACGACTGCGAACTGCACCCTGATCAGAGACGCCACCGGAAACGAAAAGTTGGATGATTACGGTCAGGTGGACGTCTTCCGAGTCAGGGATGAGACGGTGTTTATGCACGAAAACATGATATTTATTACTACGCCAACAGGTATGAAATTAGGAAGCGGCGTAGGAGGGGACTCGAGTTTGGCCGAAATCATCTCTGAGGCCCCAACTGCCGGCCTGGGAGAAGGCTTTACAGATGAAGAGGCCGAAGAAGACATCGAAGAAGAAGAGGAGTCACCAGAAGGATTCGATGGTCAGTCTGAAGATGAAGAAGATGTTGATCCGGATACAGTTAGGACGAGTCGACAAGGGGATTCGAGAAGCAAGGATGCCTATTCTGAAGGCGATGGTAAACGGGCAGGCCCACAGGGAGCCGAAGCCGAAGAGGCCCTTGGACTCGGAGAGGTGATCCGGCTCAGATTCTTCTCTCAGCGCATCCCCTACGAGCTCGACTGTCAGATTTCGGAACGTTTTAATCCAACCCGCTTCCGAAGCATAGAGCTCACACCGCGTTTTGGCGTGGGATACTGCGTCAAACCCTTGACAGATGTACGAAAACGAGACAAACGCAGATATGTTCGTTACACTCACAAAATCGGGTTCGGCCACCTGAGAATCCGAAGTGAAATTCAGTTTCAGGTCTACGCCAGCAGGACAAACCTCGAAATCCCCGAGAAGGGGGTTCTCAGCCAGACGATAACCTCCGAGGACATTCAGATTACTCCGTACGCCAACAAAGAGGTAGAGGAGGTCAGAGGAACAGAAAAGCTGGAAGGAATTGTTGAGTTCTTCATGGCTTGCATGGTCAACAACCCGACTGAGAAACGTATATGTTATGTGAGCAAACCGTTTCTTGACAAGTTGAATCGCTCAAGCCTCGAAGGATTGGCACATTTCAACGTTGTCGGTGCTCAGCAGGCAACGATACTGCCGAAGATCTTCATAAAAAAACAGCCAAAGGATACGAGTGTCGCTGAACGTCAGCTTGCCGCCAAATCAGGCGGGGCGATGGACTCCCGCAGACTTCGCGCGTTGGAGGAGATTCAGGATCGGTACCATATCCTCACACGAGAAGGGAAAATCTGGCAGCAGCGGCGGCGGAAGAAGTCTGTGGTCGGAGATTTTGACAATGACCGTGTCCTTGTAGGTTTCTCCTCCGCTCATGGTCTAGCGAGCGGAGATGTTATTACGATGCGTCAATTTCTCATGCCTGCGGAAGTAACAGATATCGGGGTTGAGAACATGACCCTGAAACCGATTCCATACGAAGATGCTCGGTCCCGCGAGCTGGACGATCGCGAATTTATCAGGCAGGAAGATGGGTTCCAGGTGGAGTTGTTGAACTTCGGCGTGGGGGGTGCCCAGGTACAAGGCGCGGAAACACAGGGCGAGTCCTTCTTGAAATATCTCGTCGGGGACGGTTACGACGAGATGAGTTTTACGGACAAAGTGGAAGCGCTCCAGAAAAACGCAGTTTTGCTCAATCTCTATCCCGTTCTGAACTTTTTCCGTAGCGACACCAAAGAATTCGAACCCTATCTGCCTTTCAGGATACCGGTGGTCTGCAGGGTTGCCAGGTTTAGGACCTCCCGAAACAAAGAGGATGAAGAACTCCAGATTACTTCATTGGGGCTGGAATACATCTACAATCCTATCTCGGATAATTTTTCTAGAGACACGAACGACTACGATAAGTGGGAACAGATCACACCGTACACAGAGAACTCATGGTTCATCGAGTGTCATAAATCCCTCCAGCTTCTCTTCGGCCACGACAGGGCAAAAGAAGAGAGTTTTCGCGACGATGGAAAGAAGCAGGACGTTGGAAAGAAGGAAGAAGAACAGAAGGAAGAGGAAAAGGCAAAATAGGTTCTCGTTTTCGGCGATGATCCTTGGGGGCAGGGGCGTGAACCCGTGCCTCTTTTTTTATTGATTCGAAATGGCGACCCCGTCGACTGGCGCCTTGACAAAGGGGTTGCTCCGGAGTATAATTCATTCGTTGCGAGCAGGACGAAGGTTTCCTATGTCGGAAAACACTACTGATTACACAGAGGACGAACAGATTCTATCCTGTTTGAGCGACCCTCTTGACGTTGAGGCGTTCTCTAATCTGATGAACCACGCTCACGAACTGGGTATGAGCGCGGCTGATTTAGTGAGGGAAGAACCAAAGAGGACATCCCGAAAGATCATTCGGAAACTCTGTCTCAAAAACAGGAAGCGACGAATGAGCGTTCAGATCTCATCAATCCTGCGAAACCTCTGGGGAAGATCGGGACCGGATTCCAAGAACTCGATGCCTTACTTGCCATTCGGTAAACCTGGCACAGACGGACGAAACGGGGCAATCCGTGGTTGAGATGCGTGCACTTCAGGCCCATATCGTTGAACTGGAGGAGCTTGTCGAAAACCTCCTTGCGAGTGCCAAGTCCGGGAGCCCTTGGGCGCGAGACCTGGTACCGCATCTTCACAAGGAGGTTATGGAAAAGAGACAGCGTCTCAGGAATCTTTATAGCTAGAGATCATTAAAGATGCCCCTCTGGAGCGGAATGCAGGGCCACAGATGCCGGAGAAGATCCGACGGGCTGTGCCGTGCGCTCCGCTTTTTCTATATTGGTTTTGTTTTGGAGAGAATCCTTGCAGTTGATTTCGGCAGGCGGCGAATCGGCCTTGCCGTGAGCGACGAGTTGGGTTTGACGGCCCAGGGAATTCCAACAGTCCAGGTTAATGGGGTCACGGAAGCCCTGCGAGCCGTAGCTGAAACTGCTGCGCATTGGAAGGTCCAGGAAATCGTCGTCGGGCTGCCGCTCAACATGGATGGAAGCAGCGGACCGATGGCTGCCGCTGCCAATGCTTTTGCCGAAGCTTTGCGAGAGGAGACCGGCCTGGCGGTAACCGGTTGGGATGAGCGGCTCACCACCGTATCCGCAAAACGTTCTATGAATGAAATGAAAACCAAGCGGGGCAAAAGGAAGGGTGAAGTGGATCGGATTGCAGCCACACTCTTGCTTGGTAGTTACCTGCAGAGACGGTCACGGGATTCCAGTAGCGGATGTAGCACAGAATAGATGAACTTCATGAACCTCCAGGACTTCAAACCGTGGAACGGACTTACGCTTCGTCGCGCTACCGTCATCATCGTGGTCGCGCTATTGGGAGCGGCCATTGGTGTTACAGCGTCAATATATAGCCTGAACCGTCCAACGGGAATAGCCCGTGCCGATGTCAAGATCAAAAAGGGGATGCTCGTCTCGCAAATTTCGCAAATGCTTTACCAGGAAGGGGTTATTCGGAGCCCGAATCTGCTGATGGGCTTCGCCTCTATCAAGGGAACCAGTCGACGTATTAAGGCCGGACTCCATTCCTTCCACGGGGGAATGAGCACCTGGCGGGTATTGGAGGAATTGGAGCGTCCTGAAGATGTGATGATTGAAGTCACCATCAAGGAGGGGTTGAGGCGGGAGTCAACGGTAAAGGTCCTGGCAGATGCACTCGACCTCGATCTCCAGAAACTGTTCCAAATTACTTCAGACCCCAAGTTCTGTAGAAAATTGGGCGTGGATGCCGGGACCCTTGAAGGCTATCTCTTTCCTGAGACCTACAGGTTCTCGGTCGCGATGGAGGAAGAGGATGTCGTCGATATGATGGTCAAGCATTTCTTCAAGATTTTCGACTCGAATATGATTGACCGAGCTCGAGAATTGGGTTTGACCGTTCACGAAGCCGTGTCCTTAGCCTCAATTGTCGAAGGAGAGGCTCAATTGAACGACGAACGCCCGATGATTGCCGCTGTTTACCACAACCGCCTGAAACGCAACATGCGTTTGCAAGCAGATCCCACGGTACAGTATGCAATCTCCGACGGACCTCGTCGCCTGTTCTACAGAGACTATCACGTGGATTCACCTTACAATACCTATCGACATCGGGGGTTGCCCCCAGGCCCAATCTTGAGCCCTGGCGAGGCCTCCCTCGATTCGGCCCTCTATCCAGCCGACGTGGCGTATCTCTATTTCGTGGCCCGCGGAGACGGCTCTCACGTTTTCTCCCGAACGGCGAAGGAACACGAACGCGCGAAACGTCAGACCCGGTTGGCGAGGAGGCGGAGTTGGGGGCGATCCGCAGCGAGGTAATCTCTGATCTGGTAGCGAATGTCTATGCTGAAAGAACTTAACGAGCAACAGTTAAGGGCGGTCCGTTCGGTTGACGGACCGCTTCTGGTATTGGCAGGTGCGGGCTCGGGCAAAACCCGCGTGTTGACACACAGGATCGCATATCTCATCGGAGAGCTCGGTGTTCCCCCGGCTCAAATCATCGCGATGACCTTCACGAACAAAGCTGCAGATGAAATGCGAAAACGGGTAGAGTCATTGTTGAACAGGTCCAGCCGTGGGATGTGGATCGGTACCTTTCATTCAATCTGCGCACGGATGCTTCGTACGGAAGCGCCATTTTTCGGGTATAAATCCAACTTCGCCATTTACGATTCAGACGACCAGCTCGCCCTGCTCAGGCATGTCATCCGAGATCAGGAACTCTCTGACAAACAATATCCCCCAAAACAGATACGAGGTCGCATCAGCCAGGAAAAGAACAAGATGGTGAATCCGGATGCGTTTGCGCGACAAGCGGGGGGGTACTACGAACAACAAATTGCACGAATCTATCGCCAGTATCAGACAGCGCTGCTCCAAAATAATGCCCTGGACTTCGACGATTTGCTGACGATTTCAGTCAATCTGCTCCGTGACGATTCCGATATCCTGGAGCGTTATCACCAGCGGTTCCAGTATTGTCTGATCGACGAATACCAGGATACCAACAGGCCTCAGTATCTCCTGATCAACCTGTTATCGCAGAAGCACAAGAATGTCTGCGTCGTGGGGGATGACGATCAAAGCATCTACGCCTGGCGGGGCGCCGACATCAGAAACATACTTGAGTTTGAAGAGGACTATCCGGACGCGGCCGTGGTCAGGCTCGAGCAAAACTACCGCTCGACTCATATCATTCTGGATGCGGGAAACGCAGTTATCGGTAACAATTTGGGCAGAAAAGGCAAAAACCTCTGGACGGATCGTCCTGGAGGGGAGAGAATTCGACTGAGACGCTGCTTGGACGAGAGAGAGGAGGCTGCGTGGATCTCGGCAACGCTTGCAGATCTAAAGGCGAATGGGGGATATGGCTTCAAAGACATTGCAGTGCTTTATAGGACGAACGCGCAGTCCCGTGCACTCGAAGAAGGCTTGCGTCAGGAAACAGTACCGTATTTAATCATAGGGGGTGTCCGCTTCTACGAACGCAAGGAAGTGAAGGATGTATTAGGCTACCTGCGCCTGATTGCGAATCCGTTCGATTCGATCAGTCTGATGCGCGTGATCAACACGCCGAGGAGGGGGATTGGTGCGACCTCTCTTGCCCGGCTCGAGAGTTTTGCGGGAAGAGAAGGGATCTCGCCCTACCATGCGCTTGCTCGTCTTGAAGAAATCAGCGAGATCCCGGACCGGCTTCGGAAAAAAATGGTGGCATTCTGGAAAATGATAGAAGGCCTTCGAGAGGAAATGAATGTCCTGCCAGCAGACCAACTCGCCGCACAGATATTGAGCCAAACAGGCTACCTTGAGGCGCTATCGGAGCTGGGTTCGGTCGAGGCGGAGTCCAAAACACAAAACCTGCGTGAGCTTCTGGCCGCCCTGGAGGATTTTGTTGAAAGGACGGACGACCCTTCTCTCGAGGCCTACCTGAGGGAAGTCTCTCTCTTGACCGACGTTGACGAGTGGTCCGATGCCAGTGATGCCGTTACATTGATGACCCTGCACTGTGCCAAGGGATTGGAATTTCCGGTCGTGGTTGTCAGCGGATTGGAAGAAGGATTGCTTCCGATCATCAAGGACGAGGAGTCCGGGTTGGATTCAGCCGAAGAGGAACGGCGGCTGTTTTATGTTGGCATCACGCGTGCAAAGGAGAGGTTGATCTTGACCCACGCGTTTCAAAGGAGAATCTATGGCGGGATGATGGGTAGGGTGGAGTCCCGATTCCTCAAAGAGATCCCCGAGCACCTCATTGAATCCATCTCCAAGCCTTCAGGATATTCGGAAGCCCTTGAGCGCACGATCTTTCCCGATGTAGAGGTCGGCCCTGATGGGAATGACATTGGGACCTGGGTTGTCCATCCAATGTTCGGGCGTGGACAGATCGAATCTCGAACCGGACACGGAGATGCGGCCAAGTTGACGATCAGGTTTAAGGGCGGCGTTACCAAGAAGATTGTCGCAAAATTCGCCCGGCTGGAGGAGAGCTAGAATTCCCCCTTGATTTCACGAGGTAATTAGCTCATATTAGCCTAGAGTTCAGCCAAAAACCACGATATTCTTCGAGTCCGAGACCGATGTCTGTTACCCTGGAAGACGTTCGGAAGGTGAGTCAGCTGTCTCGATTGACCTTCACGCCTGAAGATGAGCAGCGCCTGATTGAGGATTTGAATCGCATACTCGGCTACGTAGCCTTGCTCGACAAACTGGATACGACGAATGTTGTTCCCACCGCTCACGTCCTCCCCCTCTCGAACGTCTTCAGAGAGGATCTTCCGCGCCCCTCGCTAACACAAGAGGAGGCGCTTTCAAATGCGCCAAGTGTAGCGATGGGGCATTTTCGGGTCCCCAAAGTGATCGAGTAGACAGTCCTGGCGGTGATCTCGAAAAGGTTCGCCGCCGGTTTCGTTTTAATCACATTCTTCTGTGCCATCTGGAGGAAAACTCGTGAATCGGGATTACCGGGGGACGAAGTTTATCGTCGTTGCTGGAGGAGTAATTAGCGGTGTAGGTAAAGGGCTTTCCACCGCGTCTATAGGTAAAATCCTTCAGCAGTATGGCTATAAATCGACTGCGATCAAAATCGACCCCTATCTGAATTACGATGCCGGCACGCTCCGTCCTACTGAACACGGTGAAGTATGGGTCACCGACGATGGGGGTGAAATTGACCAGGACCTTGGCAACTATGAACGCTTTCTGCGCATTGAACTACCCAAGCGAAACAACCTGACGACAGGTCAAATCTATCACGCCGTCATCGAACGGGAGAGAAAGGGCGAGTATCTGGGGAAAACCGTAGAACCGATCCCTCACGTTACGAGCGAGATCCAAAGACGCGTCAGGCAGGCAGCTGAAGGATTTGACATCGCTATTGTAGAGATTGGCGGTACGATCGGAGATTACGAAAACATGCCCTTTCTGTTTGCAATGAAGGGGCTTGAGCGTGAGCTTGGAGAGGACAACATCGTCTACGTTTTGGTCACATATCTTCCGGTGCCCGGACACATCAAAGAGATGAAGACGAAACCGACTCAGCATTCCATCCGGCTGCTCACCGAGCACGGAATTTTCCCCGATTTTCTGATTTGCAGGGCCGTCAGACCGCTGGATGATGTTCGAAAGGGGAAAATTGAAATCTCGGCGAACATCTCCTCAGACCGAATCATCTCCTCCCCGGATGCCGATACGCTCTATCAAGTACCTCTCGATTTTGAGAAGGAAAAGTTGGGGTCGAAACTCCTCGAGTTGCTCAAACTGGAACCTAAAGAGGAGCCAGACTGGGAAAACTGGAAAAAACTTGTGGAATCGATACGCAACCCCTCCCACACGGTTCAGATAGCCATGGTGGGGAAATATATTGAGATTGGGGATTACGAGTTAACCGACTCTTACATCTCGGTAAATCAGGCACTCGAGCACGCGGGCGCGTCGCTTTCTACAAACGTTAAGATTACCTGGATCGATTCCAGGCGTCTCAAGGATGGAGATGTAGAAGTCGTGCTCGGCGAGTTTGACGGGATCATCGTGCCGGGTGCGTTCGGGGAAGGCGGCTCAGAAGGAGTAGTCAAAGCAATTCAATTCGCCCGGGAAAATGGAATTCCCTTTCTTGGTCTCTGCTACGGCCTTCAGATGGCAGTGGTCGAGTATGCAAGACACGTAGCCGGGCTCCCACGGGCCAACTCAACTGAAAACGATCCTGATTCTCCGAGTCCGGTCATAGACATTCAACGCAGCCAGCGTGCCGTCATCAAGGAGAGCCGCTATGGCGGTACGATGCGGCTCGGTGGGTATGCCGCAATCCTCAAACGAAACAGCCTCGTGTTGGATCTCTACGAACGTAACGGACGCCTGGAGGAAGACACCTGGCGCATCGAGCAGCTCAAGCAGAGACCGGAGGACGCTTTTCGCCTGGGTGTGATACTGGACAGTGAGCGCGCAATCATAGAGCGGCACCGTCACAGATACGAAGTTTCCCCGAAGTTTTCTGATCTCTTAGAGGAGCACGGACTGGTCTTCTCCGGATTTCACAGGCGTGAAGACGGAACCAAACTCATGGAATTTATCGAATTGCCGAATCATCCCTTTTTCCTCGCCACACAGGCCCACCCCGAGTTCAAGTCCCACCTTGAACAACCTGCCCCCCTCTTCTTCGGGTTCGTTGATTCAGCCCTCTCGCATTTACGCAAGAGCATCGATAATCCCCTATCAAACGAAGTCATTGGGGTTGGAGTTGGGTCTTGATGGGTCAACCGGGGGAGCCAAGGCTCGCTACTGCGTGACCTCCTGGGCATTAACACTGATCTTAAGCACTATCTGTCTCGGATGTAGTGAGACTGTGGAACCGCCGGGGCGCCTTCCGTCGGAGCGTCTAGAACCGGACCAGGAGGCCTGGGGGTGGACCACAGTCCTCACAGAAGAAGGTCGAAAGCGAGCCGTCATCTCAGCGGAACATTTCCAAAAATTCATCAGTTCTCGAAAGGCGACCCTCGACGGAGGGATTTCAGTCGTCTTCTACGACGCCTTCGGGATCAAACCCGTATCCAAGCTCACCGCACAGAAGGCCGAAATCGATGAGACGACGGGGAACATGGTGGTCTTTGGTGACGTCTTACTGGTTTCAGAAGACAGTACCCAGCTCGCGACCGATACCCTCAGTTGGAGTCGAAAAAACAGACAGATTGTGGGACCTGGAGAGGTCGTAATTCGTCGTCCCGACGGGGTCGAGTCAGGAATAGGGTTTGAGGCCGCTTCAGACCTGAAACGCTGGACGCTGAGACGCGTGGTTACCCGCTTCGGCCGGATCGATAGCCTCCACCGCTAGCCGAGTCTCACCTAACCCCCGTGCTTTCCGAAAAATGAGCCGTTTCGAGCTCCACCTTGCACTGATCCTCGTCGCATGTCCTGTGATCTTGCACGCAGAACAGGCCGTTCGTGCAGACCGGAGCCAGACGATCAGGGAACAGGAAGGCGTCCTCAGAATCTATGTTGGTGGAGTCGCCGTTGAGTTTGGCGAAGTCAACATTGGAGCGGATTCCGCGCGTGTTCGAGAGGGAGAAGATCGGGTTCGTTTCATAGGGGGAATATCTCTAAGGGATTCTCGAAGGAGCATCAAGGCGCAAACGCTCGTCTTCCACCGCAGGCGCCGGATTGCACGCTTTCAAGGCAGCGTGGTGGCACGCGATGCGGATGGCGCCTTGATGGCGCAACAGGTGGTTTATCGCCTCGATGAGAATCATCTGAGCGCAGGTGGGGGAGTCGTGCTGCGCTACACAGATCAAGGGCTCTCTGTGGAGGCTGAGAATCTGACATACGATGCGCGAAACGACTCTGGCCTGGCCTTCGGTCACGCCGCCTTGGTCCGGCAGGCAGACGAATCTCGTGACAAATTGAAGGTTCATGCCGATTCACTGGCATTCTCCGAACGCGGTGCACGGGTCCGTTTCTCGGGTGACGTAACCTTCAGACAGGCGGATATCTCCGGAAGCGCAGTGTCTGGACAGTTCTCACAGGAAGAAGACGAATTGCGTCTGGAGGGATCTGCCAGGGCTGACTGGCTCCAGAAACAGCAGTCGGTGGAGATGCGAGCCGATGTGATGTCTGTTCGTTTTGATTCTGGAGCAATCAGGGAAATCAACCTACGGAATTCGACCGAAATTTCTACCGAACACCGCCTGGACGGCTGCGTAGAACGGAAATCGATCCGCGCAGGACAGTCCGAAGTCAGGCTGGACGGAGTTCGAATAATGGAAATTCATGCCCGGGAGGGAGTGGACGGGATTTTCGATTTAAAAGGTGGGGGAAAGGCAGATCTAAGCGGCCAGGAGATCAGCCTGGTATTCAAAGAAGAAACGGTCGACAGCCTGACTTTGAAAGGGGGGGGATCGGTCTCTTATGTCCCTCCTGGCCAAACTGCTGAAAGTCATCTCTCGGGGGGAACTCTCTCGATCCGGTTTGCAGGGGGCCACGTTCAGCGTGTGGTCGTCCAAGAACAGGCCTCCTGCCAGCACGTTCCGAGCGGAAACGAACAGGAGACCGTCGTTCTGAGCGGTGATCGAATCGAGCTGGACTTCGTTGAAGGCCACTTTCAAAAGGCCGTAGGAACAGGGGGCGTCCACGGAAGCTATGCACCTAAACGGCAAGAGGGAAGCGGTGACGCTGAGAACTGAAAAGATCGTCAAAGAGTATGGGAAGAAGCGAGTGGTGGATCACGTCAGTCTGGAGGTGGGTGAAGGGGAAGTCGTGGGGCTGCTTGGACCCAATGGTGCGGGCAAGACCACCACGTTCCACACGATTGTCGGACTCATTTCCCCGCAGCAAGGCCGCATTCTCCTGGGCGATTCGGAGATTACTACTTTGCCGATGTATCTCCGCGCGCGTCTAGGCATTGGATATCTAGCACAGGAACGCTCCGTCTTCCGAAGATTGAGCGTTCAGGACAACGTGATGGCCGTGCTTGAAACCCTGGATCTAAGTCGTGCAGAAAGAGAAGAACGAGCGGGAGAACTCCTGGGTGAATTGGGACTCACGGGTCTCGCGAAACGGCGCGCGGACAGTCTATCGGGTGGGGAGGCTCGAAGGCTTGAGATCACTCGTGCGTTGGCCCGCGAACCAAAATTTATGCTCTTGGACGAACCGTTCGCAGGAATCGACCCCAAGGCAGTTCAAGACATTCAGGCGATCGTCTCAAACCTCAAGACACGAAATATCGGCCTCTTGGTCACCGACCACAACGTCCGGGAGACGCTTGCGATTACGGATCGATCTTACATCCTGCTAGAAGGAAGAATCCTCACCTCAGGGACGCCTCGCGACCTTGCGGATAATGAGGAGGTGAGAAGTAATTACCTGGGGGACCGATTCCGTCTGGATTGAGCCGGGCGCCTTCCCCTATGATGCGAGAAAGGGGTTGTCTAAGGTCGATCAATTTCGTTATTTTTTGACTAAGCCATGCCATTGGTACGGTTTTTGAATCTACCACTCGCCAAGTTTTAGGCACCCATGATTCGTCTAACACAAACGACATCCCTACAGCAGAAGATGGCGCCGCAGCTTATTCAGTCCCTGCGGCTGCTTCAAATGCCCACGCTGGAGCTTGAACAGCTGATCCAGCAGGAGCTCCAAATCAATCCGCTCCTTGAGTTAGAGGAGCGACTTGAGGATGAAACCGAGACCGAAGAAGATCCCGCCGAGGAAGCGGAGGAGAATGAGGAATCAGAGGAAGACCTCGAGGAGCTCGAGTTCGAGGATACAGATCTCGATAAGGATGAATTCGATGAAGACGACTGGAACGATTATCTGAATGATTCTGGGTATAGCAGCCCGCGCGAAGAACACGACCCAAACATTGAAGAGTGGGAGAATAACGGAGCGAATCAGACTTCATTGGAAGAGACATTGAAAGAGCAGTTGTTGTTAACAAATCTTTCCGAGGCCGACCGAGCCATTGGCGAATACATAATCGGAAACATTGACGAGGACGGCTTTCTACGGGCGCTGGTTGAGGAGATTTCGAATGTTCTCGGAACTGAGCCTGAGGAAGTCGAGCGGGTCCTGCAAATCATCCAGACTTTCGATCCACCGGGGGTGGGCGCTCGGGATCTCCGGGAATGTCTGATGATTCAACTCAGGGATCAGGGTCACGAGGATTCTCCCGCGATGGTTATTGTGCGCGAATACCTCGACGACCTGATCAATCGGCGATACAGCAAGATTTGTCGGGCAGAGGGATTTCAAAAGGCAGAGATCAGTGAAGCCCTTGAGATGATTTCAAGTCTGAATCCTAAACCTGGCTTCACGCCGGAACCAAGAGTGAATCACAATCTTGTTGTGCCCGACCTGGAGGTGCAAAAGGTCGGTATCGAGTACGTCGTCACGTTGACAGACCGCAATGTCCCTTCACTGCGGGTGAGTCCAATTTATCGGACGCTGCTCAGCCAATCCGCAAAAGCGGGCAAGGAGGCGAAGCGTTTTGTGGTTGATCGGCTCAATTCAGCTCGATGGTTCATTAGCGCAATTCACCAGCGGCGCACAACCATGCTCAGAGTGATGCGGTGTATCGTAGATAACCAGATGCCGTTCTTCGACCGCGGCCCGGGCCATCTCAAGCCTATGGTTCTACAAGAGGTTGCCGATAAAGTAAGTATGCACGTGTCCACGATCAGCAGGGTCAGCAATGGAAAGTATGTCCAGACCCCTCACGGCGTTTTCGAGCTGAAGTACTTTTTCGACGGAGGCCTGAGTCGGGAGAACGGACTGGACATATCAGCGAAGACCGTCAAGGACAAAATCGCGAAGATGATCCAGGATGAAGACACCCAGAATCCGTTGAGCGATCAGCGAATAGCCGATATACTGCGGAAAGAAGGCATCGACATCGCTCGCAGGACTGTGGCAAAGTATCGGGATCAGCTCAGGATCAATCCTGCGCGCTATCGGAAGGCGATTTAGACCAGAAAATGTTTTGCGTATGTGTGATTGATTCTCTATATTATTAGAGACAGTAATTCAAAGACGCAAAAGTAAGGGTGTAAGATAATGGAATTCTTATTCTTAGGTTTGGCCGTCGGGTGCCTGGCATTTCTGTTCAAGATTCTGGCAGACTACTTTAGAGAGGTCCCCGTTTGGAGATCCAAGACCGAACAGGCCGAGGCCGAGAGGGACCAGCACGATTCCCAATTGGATGGTCATACCCAGGCCAAGAAAGATGCAGCTGGTCAAGCCGAAACGATTGGTGAAGAAATCAAGACGCTGGAGGCGATGAAAAATGAGCTCAAGACGGAGATAGAAAAGGTGAAGAAGGAGATGGCCCGTAAAGGTAGAATCATCATGAACCGCCCAAGCGAGTCCTCGTAACTCCCTCCTGGTCAATTCATTAGCTACCCCCATAGATGTCTTGAAGCAATCACTTACCCAGGTCGTCTGCGTGTGCTTTCCGCCTCTCTTTGCGATTGGGTGCGGCCAGCCGGCATATAGGCTTGAAGGACAGGTCTCCGGAGAAATTCCAGAAGTGAACCTGCTGGACGATGGAGCCCTCGAGCTTGTCCGCTCACTCCAGGACGACTACGGACGGGAGTTGGAAGATCTGGGGTTCAACACCCAGAGCAGACAAGATTCTTTAGACGCAGACCTGAAATCTCTTCAATCCTCGCTGGCCAAAGTCCGAGCCAACTACGAGCCTGATTGGCGTCGCTATCGATCCGCGTTTGATGATATGAAACGGTTCAAATCCTTCGGGGGTAACCCGGTTTTCTCCGAAGAGGATGTGAACATCGATTCAAAGAGGTTACTCGAGGAGATTACGGACAGACAATACGGCGGAAAGGTCTTTTCACTGGAGACCAAGGGACAGATCCGGGATTTCATCCGTAGCCGATTGATACCACTCGAAAAGCGGGTGAATCGTTCACGCGCTCGATTGACCAGAGTAGAACGGCAGATATCTGATAACCGCGAGCATGTAAAGGGACTTGGCGATTCCCAGTCTTCGCGGAATTCCCGTCTGAAAGAGGCGCACGCTCAGATTATCGGGGAGAAACTCCAGAGTCGCATCATTCGGAAGGCCCAAGTCGACTCAAATGGATATTACCGATTCCAGCGAGTACCGGCTGCTCACTATCAAGTTTATGCCTCCCGCCAGCTTCCGGAGGTCTGGCTCGTCTCCGTCGATGTCTCGGCACACATGAAACTGGACCTGGGTCCACAAAGCCTTCGGCCGTTGCTCCAGACCCCAGCTGACTAGGCTAACATTCTTGATTTAAAGAAACTTTTTGAGAAAACGCTTGACAATTCGGGTTGGAAGTTCCGAAATTCCTGTGTGTAGCAATCGCATCGTGTGGCCTTTTTGAACTCCTAGCTGGACGTCGGGGGCGGCCGGGATGCTGTCTGTGTACAGACGGCAACGCCGTGTTTTTAAAGGAGGTTGTGGCCGTGCTGGAAGCGCTCAAGAAGAAGAGGCCAGGCGAGATTGTTGGGTACGTCATCGTCCTCATCGTCCTCGTCGCACTCATTTGGATTGCCCTCTGGGTCTTTGGTGGGGCACCTGGGAAGCGGTTCAAGGGCATTGAGAAGTTCAGAGGGGATTCACCCACAGAAATTTCTATAGATCGATTCGTGCTCTTGCCTGACCTGGATGGGGCCGGCAATCCCCCAGGCCTTGGCTCCATGGCCTGAGACGAGATAGCAGAGATCTCTCTTTAAGATGGGTTGGAGGCATACTTCGCAAGGTATGCCTCATTTTTTTGCGGTCGTAAGTCTCCCAAAGCACCTTCGGTGAGCGGATCTTTGTGGCCGGTTTCAGCCAGAACGGGTAGGGATGAGTCAACGAGCCCTCACTGTTTCAGGAAATGGGAACTGATTTATGGGTTTTTCTATTCTTATAAACTGTTAAAAAAATGATAGTTGTACGAAAACGGAAGTGAAAGTGTTTTCCACAAACTAATTTGGCACAATAACTGCTTTTTCAACACGTTATGGCCGATATCCTGAAGGTGAGGTCACGATGAAATTGCGGAGTCAAACCTGTGCAAGCTGAAGTCCCCCCCAGGCCAAAGAAAATCCTCCTGATCGACGATGATCGGACTGTGCTCCAGCCGATCGAGCGTCTGCTCACTCTCCACAATTACCAGCCGATCGCCGCGTCCCAATGGACAGAGGCCGTGGACGCCCTGGAACACGGACGCCCTGATCTGGTCCTCCTCGATCTCAACATGCCGACAGTTGACGGACCTTCCCTGCTCAAGTTCATGCGAAAAGAAGGCTTCGATGTCCCTGTCATGATCGTTTCGGCATTCATTAGCGACCAAATCAAAGAAGACCTTACTCCGTTCGACGTTCAGGCCTTCATTTCCAAGCCGTTCACGATAGAAGACCTGAAGAAGCAGATCGAGCGAGTTCTGGGCCCACCGGCCAACTCCCGGCAAGAAGCCAGCGCCTCAAAAGGAGCAGGCGATCCATCGCCGGATCTTTCCGAAAAGCTCCGCGCCGGCCACGTCAAATCCATACCCTTAGTCGGCAGAGGTCTTGCCCCTGTACGCCCGTTCGACACTTTTTTGGGCTCTAAACTCGAGGTGCAAACCTGAGCAGCAAGTCTGAGGGTATACCTGGACCAGATCGGTATACCCCTTTTTTATTGGGTGTTGTAATGAGGATCGTTGGACCCAAAATGCTTCGAACGTTCGTCCTTTCTTGCCTCGCCCTGGTGCTAATCGTTCCAGAGTGCTGGTCGGCCCAGCCTTACCAACCTGTGCGACCCGACCCGGTGCTGGAATCCTGGCGCTGGCGCGCCTTCCCGGAACTGAAGGGGCTGGGGTTGCGGTGCATGGCCGAAGATAGGGACGGCAACATGTGGTTCGGCACGGATGAGGGGGTGTGGCGCTACGACGCGGTAAACTGGACTGTCTATACCCCGGCGGAGGGCTTGGTGGGTGCTCGCGTAAAAGCGCTCTTAGCGGCGCGGGACGGGAGCCTATATGCCGGCACGGAGATGGGGATCAGTCGGTTCAGCGAGGGTAGCTGGAGCCGTGTCTTCCCTTCGGAAGGAGACCTACCCTGGGCTATATGGGATCTGATGGAGGCGTCTGATGGGAGCGCGTGGGCAGGGACCGAGTGGGGTGCGCTAAGTCTGAGCCGGGGGCAGGCGACGCTTTATACGGTGGAAGAGATGGGGCCGCGTTGAGAGTGCTGGCGCCCGATGTGCGGCTTTTCATCGTACCGGACAAGGTGGCTCAACCCCGTTCGTGGTCCCGCCCTCATCGCCTTCTTACTGGTGAAGGGATCGGGGTATTGGCAGCACCAACTAGAAACGGTCCGGCGGTCATCTGGGCGCTCGCACCGGGGGGACCCGGAGAGGCCGCGGGCCTGAAAGTAGGGGACCGTATCCTCACGGTTGATGGGGAGCGGCCTCGAAGGGAACGGGCTCTTAGACCTCAATTTGGACCTATAGTCCCCTCGGTGTTCGGGCCTGCGGGCACTTCGGTAGCGTTGACCGTGCAGCGGGCGGGCCTTTCTGAATCATTCGAGGTGACCCTAACGCGGGAGCAGGTGGAAGGGGCCTTCCATACTTTCACGGTTTCCGATGTCTACGAAGACGGGGAGCGGGAGATTTGGTTGGGACTGAACCGTGGGGAGATTGTCCGCTACGATGTTCGTGCTACACAGCCGAATGACGCCACGGCGTGGCGGCTTTACGACGCGGAAGACGGCCTGGGAATCGGGGGGTCGCCGCGGATCACCCAAACCCGGGATGGTATAATCTGGACCCTCTTTGGGGGTGGCGTCAATCGGTTCGATGGAAAGGACTGGACGCAGGTCCGGTTGGGCGTATTTGGGGGGCTTTCCGTTCTGGAGACAAAGGACGGGACGCTCTGGACCGGCTCATTCGGCTCCCTGTCTGCATACCGGAACGGCGTTTGGCAAATCTACAAGCCGCCCGATGTTCCGGTGGTGCCTTTTAGCTTACTTGAGGCATCTGACGGGGCGCTCTGGATGGTGAGTTTGAGTCAGGGGGCTGTCAGGTTAGACCTCGGGACATCCAGGTGGACGACCTACGAGGGCTTGAACTTCAAGTGCGACACCCCAGACGGATCGCTCTGGTTTGTATCCCAGGACAGCGGCGTGGTGCGCTACGACCCACCCCCGCTGAAGTGGGGACCGGGCTCGGCACAAGGCGGAAGGACTTGGACACGCTACGGGGTGGAGGATGGGTTGATGGATTTGCCTATAGAGCTCATAGCGACCCGAAAGGGGGAGCTCTGGGCTGCAGGAAGTCACGACAGCACGGCGGCAACGGCCCGATTCGATGGAAAGCAATGGTCCCTCAAGATGCATCCTCGACTCTCCTGGCGACTTCCGAATGTCTACGAATCCTCGGATGGTGCGCTCTGGTTCGGAACCAGAGCCTTGACACGTGCCCGGGATCGACTGGGCGGCGTGCTTCGATTCGGGCCTTCCGCTTCAGAGCACGGCAGAAATACCTGGACACATTACACCCCGCCGGATGCGCATCCCTATGCCTACTGGACCGCGCAGACGGCCGATGGGGTGCTGTGGTTCGGAGGAACTGGGGGCATACGCCGCTTCGATGGGCAGACCTGGACGCCCGTCATCGAGCCCGAGGAAGTGGCCACACCCTTATTTGGGACCGACGCGGGCCATGCCACTAAGAAAGGTGGCCTCTGGGTCGCCACCCGGCGATACGGCGCTTTTCACTATGATCCTTCCCCGCTGACGCGGGGACCGGGCTCAGGGGGAAACGGGAAGGCGTGGACGCGCTACGATGTTCGACACGGGCTGGCGGACAACTGGGTTACGGGTATCCTTCAGACAGTGGACGGCAGCGTCTGGGCCGCCACATCAAATGGCATCAGCCGCTTCGACGGGCGGACCTGGACGACAAAGGCCCTCCCTCCAGAAATGCGCGTGAACCTCATTTGGGGATCGCTTCGGCAGTCTCGGGATGGAGCGGTCTGGATCACTGATGCAAGGCCCGTCGAACGGAAGGGTCTGACTGACATGATAACGACTCGCTATGTCCCCGACCCTGACCCTCCAAATACCGAGATTGTGGTGGCGTTGGAGGAAGTCTCCCAGCCGGGCAATATGACACTGGCCTGGAGGGGCGCTGATCCATGGCGGGCGACTTCGGATGATGAGGTCCAGTTTGCCTGGCGTCTAGATGGAGACAAGTGGTCTCCCTTCGCCCGGGAGACGAGCCAAGTCTTCTTCTCCTTGAGCAGTGGGGATCACACCTTCCAGGTGAAGGCACGGGACCTGGACTTCAATGAGGACCCCACACCAGACGAGGTGCATTTCACCGTGGTCCCTCCGGTCTGGCAGCAGCCGTGGTTTATCGCGCTGATGATTGTGTTAGTTGGAGCCATGGGCCTCCAGACAGGTCGAGTCGTTCGGCGCGACCGAAGGCTGCGGGAGTCTAATAAAGCCCTGTCGGATGCAAACAAAGAGTTGTTTGGACTAAATAAGGAACTCCTGCGTGAGCGGGCGGTTGAGCGCATCCGGGAACAGGTCCAGTCGATGGAGCAGGCGTCTGATTTCGAAAAGGTCCTCTCGCTCCTCGCGGATGATCTGAATCAATCCGGTCTCCAATTTGAGACCTGTGGCATCGATGTGCTGAACGAACCTGTTGACGAGCCATCCATGGACTATTTTCAGCAGCAAGGTTTCCACTACTCAACCTATAAACTCGATCCCCAAGGGGCGGTGACGCACGAATCTTATCACGTTTCAGCGCCATTTCCTGATGTGACGCGAGAGACGATCGAGCGCTTTATTGCGGGGCAGCCCTGGCAGGGTCGCAGTGAGCAGACGACCATTCTCGAAGTGCCTGCATCAAGTTATGGCCGTCTTCGGATCACGACGTCGGATCGTCAGGATTTCACCGAGGATGAAATAAGGACGCTGAACGACTTCGCTGTGGCCGTCGCCCTTGGCTATGCCCGCTTCCTTGACTTCAAAGCAGTGGAAGCTGCCCAACAGGAGGTCATCGAGGGGATGGAGCGAGAACTGCAGACCGCCCACGATATGCAGATGGGACTCCTGCCCGAATCGCCCCCGGAGGTTGAAGGCATAGAGTTGTCAGGCATCTGTATCCCGGCGAACCACGTCGGGGGCGACTACTACAATTTCTTCTATCTGGATGAAGCCAGGCAGAAAGTGGGCATCTTCATCGCCGATGTGTCCGGAAAGGCGATGCAGGCGGCGACAGTGGCCATGCGATTCAACGAGATCCTGCGCTACGAAGTACGTGGACGGACCTCGGCGATGGAGATATTGACCGGACTGGATGAGTCGTTGCGTGGCCAGATCCCGATGGAGATGTTCGTGACCTGTGGGATCGGCGTGCTGGATACATCTGGCCGGTCGCTGACCGTTGCGAGCGCGGCAAACCCCGAAGTTTATCATTACTCCAAGGTGGAAGCGTCAGTCCGCGCACTAGGCCTGACGGGATTGCCCCTGGGCATCCCCCTGAGACCCGAGGGGAAGGAGCTGTATTCAAGCGTGGACCTGGATCTGCACCCCGGAGACGTGATCGTGTTTACGTCGGACGGCATCGAGGAGGCCCAGGACACACAGGAAGCGTTTTACGGGCAAGACCGCCTTGCATCGCTCATCCAGGAGGCGGTTGGAGACGGGGCATCTGCCGAAGGCATTAGAGACGAGATCGTGGCCGATGTCACCCGATTCATCGGAGAGGCCGCTCAGATGGATGACCTGACCTGCGTCGTGCTGCGCGTCGAGGATCACGACTGATGTACGTTAAGAGACAGGTCTGTCTGTCCAAAATACTTTGGACCCTGATCCTTTCCGGCCTCGCCCTGTTGCTCGTCGTCAACGAGGCGTCGGGAGAGGCCGGAGGGGCGAACAGTTCTCCCACTCTCGCGCGGCTCTCCTTCTGGGTACCGCCTGACCGAATGTCCGAGTTCGAAGCCGCCTATCAGGAGAAGGTCGTTCCGATCCTGAAGAAACACGGTCTTGTAGAATCGGCCGTGAAGGGGCGTGCGACGCCAGACAGTGTTTTCAGCCGCCTGTTTGAAGCGAAGACAGCGATTGAGTTCCTAGAAAAAAAAAGGGGAAAGGCACTTCGGAGCGATCCTGCGCGGCTAGAGGTGTACCGAGAGTTAGGGACCGCCTTCGGAACGACCCGCCCGGACGGACAAATCCGAGGAACGTTTAGACTCTACACGGCACCTGCAGGCCCCGGCAAGGTTGGGGTCATCGACCCTGATAAGGCCGTGCCAGCGGGACGCGGGAAAGGTCACTGGCAAACCTACGATGAGACGGATGGGCTCGCATTTCGGTCGATATTGTCGATGCTTCAGGACCGGGACGGGAATCTTTGGTTTGGTACTAATCGTGGTGTCAGCCGCTACGAAGGCCAGACCTGGACGACCTTCACTACAGAAGACGGGCTGGGGCACAATTACGTGCCGTCGATTCTCCTGGATCGGGGGGGTAATTTGTGGTTCGGTACCTGGGCGGGCGGAGTGTCCCGATACGACCCTGGGGCCAGTCCGGGGCAAGCCTGGAGCACCTTCACCACCGAAGACGGCCTGGCTCACAATAGAGTGAGGTCGATTCTCCAGGATCGGGAGGGGAACTTCTGGTTCGGCACCGTCGGGGGAGTGACCCGCTACGATCCCGGCTCAGAGGCCGGGACAGGCCCCGGAGCTAGCCCGGGGCAAGCCTGGAGCACCTTCACCACCGAAGGCGGCCTGGGGCACAATAATGTGACGTCTATTCTCCAGGATCGGGGGGGTAATTTGTGGTTCGGTACCTGGGCGGGCGGAGTGTCCCGATACGACCCTGGGGCCAGTCCGGGGCAAGCCTGGAGCACCTTCACCACCGAAGACGGCCTGGCTCACAATAGAGTGAGCTCGATTCTCCAGGATCGGGAGGGGAACTTCTGGTTCGGCACCGTCGGGGGAGTGACCCGCTACGACCCCGGAGCAAGTCCGGGGCGGGACTGGACGACTTTCACCACCGCAGGATTGGGAGGGCAATCTCTGGTTTGGCACTCTTGGTGGTGGCGTGAGCCGCTACGACCCCGAGGCAAGTCCGGGACAGGCCTGGGCCACGTTCACCACAGAAGATGGTCTGGCCGGCAATTGGGTGTGGTCCCTCCTGCAGGATCGATCAGGACACATCTGGATTGGCACCGTCGCCGGCGTGAGCCGATATGATGGGAAAGACTTCATCACTTACACAAAAGAAGACGGGCTGGCGGGAAGCAACGTGCATCGGATCGTCCAGGACCGCGCGGGGCATCTATGGTTCACCACGGGCGGCGGCGGCGTGAGCCGATATGATGGAAAGACGTTCCAGAACATCACACGCAAGGACGGCCTGGTGAGCAATTACGTCTGGACCGGGTTCGAGGACAGCAACGGTGACCTTTGGTTCGGCACTACCGACGGTGTGACGCGCTATCGTCCCCCCACACCGTTCCCTCCGCCGGTATTCATAGATGCCGTGGTGGCCGACCACCGCTACGAAGGGGTGCCTGAGCTGGCGTTTCCATCCACGGTCGGACTGACCTCGTTTGAGTTCCACGGGATGAGCTTCAAAACCCGCCCGGACGGGATGGTCTATCGATATCGCCTGAAAGGCTATGAGCAGGACTGGAAGACCACACGCGCCCGTCGTATAGAATATCAGGATCTTCCGCAGGGAACATACACATTTGAGCTACAGGCGATAGATCGGGATCTGGGGTATTCGGAGACACCGGCGACCGTGGCGCTGACCGTGCATCTGCCCTATGAGCGGATCGGACTGCTGACCGCTTTGGGCATCGCTGTGGTTCTGATCGGCTGGCAGACGACACGCGTGATTCGCAGGGACGGCCGGCTGCAGGAGTCCAACAAGGCGCTGTCGGATGCAAACAAAGATTTATTTCAGCTGAATAAGGACCTCCTACGCGAGCGAGCAGTTGAGCGCATCCGGGAACAGGTCCAGTCGATGGAGCGGGCGTCCGATTTCGAAAAGGTCCTTTCGCTCCTGGCCGATGATCTGAATCAGGCCGGTCTCCGGTTCGAGACCTGTGGAATCGATGTACTAAACGAACCCGTTGACGAGCCATCCATGGCCTATTTTGAAGCGAACGGGTTCGGTTACACAACCTACACGATCGATCCTGATGGCGCAGTGACGAGTGACTCGTATCACATTCCCGCTCCATTCCCACCCGTATACCTGGAGACGATTGAACGCTTTATTGTCGGGCAGCCCTGGCAGGGCAGCAGTGAGCAGACCGCCATTCTGGAAGTGCCGGCATCCAGCTATGGGCGGCTCCGGATCACGACTTCCGATCGCGACGAGTTCACTGAGGAGGAGATCCAGACGCTCGATGACTTCGCCGGGGCGGTCGCGCTTGGGTATGCCCGCTTCCTGGACTTCAAAGCCGTGGAAACTGCCCAGCAAAAGGTGATCGAGGGGATGGAACGAGAGCTGCAAACTGCCCACGATATGCAGATGGGCCTCCTGCCTGATTCGCCTCCAGAAGTTAAAGGCATAGAGCTCTCAGGCATCTGCATTCCGGCCAACCACGTCGGGGGTGACTACTACAATTTCTTCCATCTGGATGACGCCAGGCAGAAGGTGGGCATCTTCCTCGCAGATGTTTCCGGCAAGGGGATGCAGGCCGCGACCGTTGCGATGCGCTTCAACGAGATCCTGCGCTACGAAGCGAGGGGTCGGACGTCCGCGATGGAGATCTTGACCGGACTGGACGAGTCCTTACGTGGCCAGATCCCGATGGAGATGTTTGTGACGTGTGGGATCGGTGTCCTGGATACAGCGAGCCAGTCACTGACCGTTGCGAGCGGGGCAAACCCAGAAGTTTATCATTACTCCAAGGCCGACGAGTCAGTCCGCGCACTAGGCCTCACGGGGTTGCCCCTCGGGATCCCCTTGAAACCTGAAGGAAGAGAATTGTATTCCAGTGTAGACCTGGACCTGACCCCTGGAGATGTCATCGTCTTTACCTCTGACGGGATCGAAGAGGCCCAGGATTCACAGGAAGCCTTCTACGGGCAAGATCGCCTCGTGTCACTCATCCAGGAGGCGGCTAGGGATGGGGCATCTGCCGAAGGCATCAGAGACAAGATCGTGGCCGATGTCACTCGATTCATCGGAGAGGCCGCCCAGATAGATGACCTGACCTGCGTGGCGCTGCGCGTTGGAGACCACATCCGATAACGGATGGAAACCACTTGTAAGTCATACACCCTTTGGGTATTCTACTGATCGACCAGTTAGAGAGGAGGATCCTCGACATGTCCAAGCCATGGAAGCACGCCAGGAGTTCTGTAAAAAAATTCGGTGGAAAGCCGGAAGACTACATTGAGATTCACGAGTTCATCGACTCGAGCAACACGGCGTTTCCAGATCTGAGGCACAGATGTCTAACCCATAACAACTGGTTTATCTACGTCGTACTTCCAAGGGTCTTCGATGCAAACTTCGAGAACTCCGACGGGAAGACGGTCGACGTCCGGGATATCGGTCAGCAGCACGTGAAAGAGGACTACGGAGGATTTATCCCGTCGGCGCAGGATTTCATAGAGCACATTCCCTGGAGTGAGTGGATGTCAATTGGGGGGAATGGGGCCGTTAAGCCGAGTTCAGCGAAAATCGGTTCCAAAAAATCGGTTCTAATGGAAGCTGACTGATAGGGCTGAAAGACGAGCACCGACAAAAAGACCCCGAAGGGCCTCTACCTTCGGGGTCTTTTTGTTACCCGAATCCCATCGGCATGCCGGTTTCGGGTCTTGACTTTCCTCGGACTCTGTCTTAAGGTTTGATCGGTAAGTACCTGTTATCCATTTAGATAGGAAGTGAAAGCGGCGATCTGAATCAAGCAGGGGATCCATGGTCGAGAGAAGGCTGAACGTTTCCCAGGCAAGAAATCTCCTCAAGAAGCTGGAAGATCAATCCCGGTCGACCCTTCTGAGGCTTGGGCAGGACATCGCCGGGCCGAATTCCAGGGTGAAAATGGCCCTTCAAGACTCACCGCTCACCTATCGCATCCTCGACTACTTTCGGGATCACACTGAAGCCAAAGACCCGAGAATCAGGCTCCGTCTGTTTGAAAGCGAGGCGGAACTCGAAACACTCACCGAGACGACCAAAGAGTTATTGGGCCCTGAGACCGAGCGGAATCTGGAAAAGCGCGCCCGCGATGTCTCCAAGCGCGTTGTAAAATCGGGCAGAGATCTGGTCACTACAGCACAGGGCCTTCATCGGATCATCGCTGAGCAGAACATCTCGTTCGGTGGTCTCAAAAGGCCTGAAGTAAAGGCGTCGCTCTTCGAATTGAAGAAAGCCCTGAACAAATTCAAGTCTATGGCCCGAATCGCGATCGACGAGTATTTCGACAACCAGAACCCACTTGTGCTCGATATCATTCGCACCTATGATCTCGATGCCGAAACAGTCAAACACGGTCTGGACGTCGCGTGTCTGGCAACGGAGCTCACTTTCGACCTCGGGTTCGAAACCTACTTCGGAAACATCACCATGCAGGGGCTCGTCGAGGAGCTGGGGGAGAAGGAAGCGCCTGAACTGTTTTCTTCCTCCGATATGGAAGGAAAGAAGGAGGAGCTCTTCAAGAGGGAACTGGTCGAGATATTCATCGGCGGGTTCACGCACGACGCCGGACTTTGGGGGTGTCCGATTTACGCAGACCACGAAGAGAGGGGGGCAACGATCGTCTCGGAAACGCCTCAGGTCGAGGAAATTTCTGAGTCCCTCGTCGATATCGTGCTGTTCCATTCCGATCTTGAGCGCGTTGCGAATTGTGAGCGAATCTTCAGAATTACTGCTTCTGGAGACTCGCCCGATTCGAAGATCTACAGGAAGGAATTTGGTTCTCATCTTGACGATGCGGAAGTTTTGGATTCTAGCGACACAAAGATCCTCCAGAAGAAAGACCTGAGGAAGATCCTGCCTGTAGCGATTGCCGAACACTTCGTCACCCGCAGCAACGACCGCAATTCTCCGGGGCCGATTCATATCATTTCCGAGGCGGTTTCGTATTGCGGAAACGGTCTCTACTCGAGCTACATGGTGACTCTCTGCAACTCTCAGCCAAAGGTCGTTGCCCCCAAGCGGGCACTCGTGAAATTTGATGGGAAGGTCGCAGCTGGCTCCCTTGGCCATAAGCATCTGGTTGAATTGAGCGGAGACATCGGAATCTGCATCTATGATGAAGGCTGGTTCGCGCCGCATACCATCAGGATCTTCAGGAAGGGTCCCGATGGCGGGCTCCAGCCGCTGGAGGGCATTCCTCCTGAAGTCCCGGAATTGACAGAGAGGTCAGATCCGGATCGCTATATGTACGTGCCCGTGGGCAAAATGGGAAATCTCTCAGTAACGGTTACCGGCATCGTGGGGAAGGACACGTACCAGAAGAACTTCTCGAAGTACGAAACCTGGGTGACTCAAAACCTCGCCCGTGCGTTTAATTAGGGGCACGATGCAAATGGAGAATCAACGACCGAAGTCCTAAAGAGATAATCAATATTTTTGACCAAGAGGCCCCGACCGGTTAATCCGATCGGGGCCTTTTTGTTGCTCCCTTGAACGGCCTTTGGAACCCTATGTTCAGCGGTGACTTCCTTTTTGAAAGCCCCTTTCGATTCCAACCGTGACCTCGATGTGTTCACGAAGGTGATAACCGATTCAGATATAACACGTTGGACAGGCCGCCGCACCCTGGTACGCACCTTGCGTGGGGGTCAGCGTGTGGAGTGTTGATATGGGAAGATTTGGGATGTTACCAATCGTCGTAGGCGTGGTCCTGAACGGGCTGCAGGGCCCGTATGGTCGGGTGGTGTGGTGGAAGAGACTGAGGTCCAGTTCGGCCCTGTGCGCCTCGGGAGCGTCGCCGTGGATACCCTAAGACTGCGGAATGCGGATGTCAGCTCCCTTCTGGTCGAATCCGCAGACCTGACGGGGCCCGCCTACGACCTCCCCGAATCGCCCTTTTCCGGTGCGCCGGTCTTGCTGAATGAGAACGAGGTCTTGGAGGTCTTGATTCGATTCGCCCCTCCCGACACAGGCCTTTATCCGGGACAACTGGACTTGTCTACAGGGGATGGACGCCTGGATGTCAGCCTGGCGGGGGAAGGTGTATTCGAGGTAGTTGTGATCAACGAGATCCTCGCGGATCCGCCAACCGGCGAGGGCGGAGATGCAAACCAGGATGGAACCCGAAGCAGCAGCGAGGATGAATTTGTCGAACTCCTCAATATCGGGAGGTTCGCGGTCAACATAAGCGGATGGCAACTCAGCGACCGCGGAGCCTCTGAAGCAAGCCGATTCCAATTCCCCGATCGGACGTGGGCCGACCCAGGAGAACGCCTGGTTCTGTTCGGTGGGGGCCAGCCATTCGGGTTCGAAGGGAAGGTCTTCATCGATGACGGAAAGATCGGCGGCGGGTTGAGCAATTCAGGAGATGGTGTTTTCCTCATCGCAGACGGCGACACCGTGGCCTGGGCGGAATACGGCTCTGAGGCAGGAAAGGATCAGTCACTGATCAGGAATCCGGAGGGCCGTGGGGGATTTGCATTTCACGCAGACCTGCCAGGCAAAGGGAGTCGATTTTCTCCGGGAAAACCACGAATCGTGCTTTCGGAGATTGAACTATCACCTTTGGATACCTCGCTCGAGATCGGTTCAAGTTTCGTATTTGGTACTTCAGGCCTGTTCACGGATGCCAGCAGATCCTCTTTGTCCGAAGGTCTCCTCTTTTCGGTCACGGATGCCACCGTTTTGCGGGTAAACGATAGCCTTGCACTTGCCATTTCACCAGGAGAGGTCGGCGTCACGGCACGGATCGCAGGAATTACGTCTCCTGAAGCCCGTATCCGTGTCGACTTGCCCGCATTTTCAAGGCTTGCGCTCACTCCTCTAGATACGCTCATCCTGGCACAGGATTCGATGTTGTTCCGTGTAGAGGGCGTTTATCCGGATGACTCTCGGCAGGCTCTTGTGAGCGGGATGGATTGGGTGAGTTCGGATTCATCCGTTGCCACGCCTCTTAGTGGGAACTGGCTTCTCGCTCGCGACGAAGGGTTCGCGACAGTTTCCGTTGGACTGGATCAACTTCGGGTAGATGCATCCATTCGTGTTGCAGGTGCCGGAGACCTGAATGGAGACGGATCGTATGACCTGCTTGACGCAGTTCGGCTGGTTCACCTGATCCTGGGCGAGCCTCCTGCGCCTTCAAGCTTCGAATCGAAAGCCTCTGATCTGGATCGGGACGGAAAGGTTGACATCATTGATCTCGCAAAGTTGGTCAATCGAATCCTGGGTGCTCCAATAGGGGGAAGCAAATCGGCCGGAACGAGAGTCGTGGAGTGGCGAATCGAGGGCTCGAAACTGAAGATGAAAGTGCCGCTTCCTTTGCGTGCGTTTTACGCCGAGTTCGATGGGCTGATCGAAAAGGCTCGCTTGGAAGGCAAGCATCAGGGTGAACTGCTTGTCACGGAAACGCCTGATGGAAAAACCAGGCTAGTGGGCTACGCGTTGACACCCCAAGGAATGAGATCGGACGACAATGAAATCTGTGTCCAGTTTTCAAATCCGGAAGATCCAGAATCCGGACATAGCATCTGGAAAGGTCATTTGACAGAGATCCAGGCCGTGGATTTCCAGGGGAATCCGTTGGACCTCAGGGAAAGCGTGGCTGGGACCCAAGGTGACGATCTCGAGCAAAATCACCCGAATCCGTTCAATGCGTCTACGATTCTGCCCGTGGTCCTCACTGGAGATGAGAGGGTGGTGCTGCGCATATTTTCAGCGCTGGGTCAAGAGGTCGTAACCCTGCTGGATGCGTCCCTGACACCTGGAGCTTACGAGATACCTTGGGACGGTCTGGATCGTGAAGGGCGGGAAGTTGGGAGTGGGGTTTATCTTGCCTGTCTTGAGATCGCGGACTACCGCGGCGTGGTCAAAATGCTCCTGCTGCGATAAGACAAAGCGAAGTCTGATTGCGATCTTCACAGGCCTCACCGTGGTGATCTCCTTCGCGCAAAACGCATCTTCACGATCCGACACCCTGTCTGTTGGGCAGCAAATTGCCTCGCGGGGAGACTCTGGCTCTGTAGAGGTCCGATTGAAGAACGAATTTCCAGTCACGGGGATTTCTTGGACGATGACGCTGAACCGGAGAACCTTTGACTCGATCGTTGTTGAGTCGGTGGGCAGGGCATCTGGAGTGTCCGTCTACTCACGGATAGAAAGCGATTCCCTCAAGGTAATGATGCTCGATCCTGACCTTGGCAGCCCTATCCCTCCTGGAGAAGATGCCATCGGTCGCGTCCATTTCGAGGTGAGCTCAGATGCAATGGATGGTTTCCACCCGTTGAATCTGGTGGAGGCCAACATGACAGACAATCAACGCCCTCCGGAGATGATCACCCCTGCTCGGGTTCACGGGGGCGTGGTCTTATCCGGGAACGAGTTGAGCCTCAGCAGGACAACAGGGTATCCCGGAGAAACGGTGGTGATTGAAATCAGTTCAAAAAACGTGGAATCAGTCGCCGGATTCCAGGCCGATCTTGTTTGGGTGAACCCTGCGCTGAGCTTCGTGCGCGTCGAATCTACGGGCAGAGCAGACGCGTTGAACGCCCACGGTGCGTCGAAGGGTGGAGACGGGGCGAGGGTGGTGTTGATGGACCTTTCAGGAGGTTCCCTCATCTTGCCTGGCGAAGGGTCTGTGATGCGTGTTTGGGTCCTGATCGCTGCTTCCGCAGATCCAGCCGAAATCCCGATCCGATTGGAGTCCACCACCCTGGTGGGCCCCAACGGTAAGTCCCTGCCTGTCATCAGTCGATCTGGAACAGTGACCATAGAGTTCTACTTAAATATACCCCCAGAACTTCCACTCCCAGCATTGATTCCGAGAGTTGTCATTGATGAAATCCTTGCAGATCCTCCGGACGGCGACCTGGGTGATGTCAATCGGGACGGAACACGAAATGGACGAGAAGACGAATTCGTGGAGATCGCCAATCTGGGATCAGAAACGGTCGCGATCGGCGGATGGAGTTTGAGTGACGACGATGTCTCCGAAACTCGGCGGTTTCGCTTTCCTTCCACTGCTGAGCTCAAGGCCGGAGAACGCGCCGTACTCTTCGGGGGAGGAGAGCCTGAGGGGATACCCGGAAAGGTGTTCAGCGACGACGGCAGTATCGGAAACGGACTCGCGAATTCAGGGGATGTCTTGCTTTTGATCGATCCAACCGCCGGGGACACGATCGCGCGAGTTGAGTATACGGCGAAATCGAACCTGAACACATCGCTGGCCCTGGACGAGATGGGCATATTCGTACGCCACAATGCGTTCCCGGGAAAAGGTGAATTTTCGCCCGGAATCGAACGCCCTACGGCGGTTGGTCTGCAGATCGAAGGGGTAGGGTCCCTCGTGATCGGGGAATCGATTGCAGCCACAGCGCTCGCACAATACAGCGACGGGGACGAAGTAGATGTAACACACGAGGTCCTATGGGAGGCGGACTCCTCGCTTCTCCAGGTAGACGAAGGGGGAGAATTGCTCGGGATATCGCCCGGTATGGCAGACCTTTCGGCGGCCTGGCATACGTTTTCGGCCCAGAGAAGAATCAGGATCCATCACCCTCCGGCTCGTCAGCCCCTCATCTTAGGAGATCCTCCCGGGCACGCCCGGGTCGGCGTGCTCTATGCCTACCTGCCCAAGATTTTACACCTCTACGGCGGAAGGGCGTGGGTCGCAACCAACGCTGAGGGCGTCCAGGTGAACCCAGTGACGGGGGGGATCACGTGGCGCCCCGAGAAATCCGGTACCTTCTCGTTCATCCTATTCGCGCCCAATCCCCAGGGGCGGGAAGGCAGGCAGGCCTTTACTGTACTCGTTACAAATCGGCCCGCGATTGTTATCTCCGAGATTCTGGCGGATCCTCCTCCTGGCCCAGCAGGCGACGCAAACGGTGACGGCGAGCGCGACGGAACAGCAGACGAATTCGTGGAAATCCTCAACCAGGATGAACATCCCGTACCGATTGGCGGATGGCAGCTAAGCGACGATGACGTTTCGGAAGCGGGGCGATTCACTTTCCCGGAAGGAACTCTTCTCGAGCCAGGAGAAAGGTCTGTCCTTTTTGGGGGCGGCAGCCACCAGAAAATACCGGGGCTTGTTTTTGCAGACGACGGCAGCATCGGGAACGGGCTGACGAACTCAGGGGATATCCTCCTGTTGTTCGATCCTGTGTTTTCAGACACAGTTGCGTTCGCGAGCTATACCGTGGATGGGGATTTGAATCAGTCCCTCGTGCCCCGGGGACGTCGGTGGATCCCCCACGCGGACCACGCTGGGCAAGCCCCCTTTTCACCGGGCCGACCGCGAGATTGGATGCGCTCGGGCATTCTCTCTGAGAGAGAAAAGCTTCCTGTGGATGACAGATCTCTACGAA
Source organism: Candidatus Latescibacterota bacterium (assembly GCA_965248435.1). Classification (GTDB taxonomy): domain Bacteria; phylum Latescibacterota; class UBA2968; order UBA2968; genus CBDFJH01. Next base: position 246,787 of record OZ252100.1, on the reverse strand, counting down.
TTCGACCGAAAGGTGTCATCATCAGTGAAATTTACGCCGATCCCGCTTTGGGACCAGAGGGGGACGCTAACGGAGACGGTGTCCGACACCCGTTCGAAGACGAATTCGTCGAGCTCTGGAACTCCGACACTGAGCCGGCTGACCTCTCGCATTGGCGCCTGGGGGACGATGACGTCTCCGTGGACCGTCAATTCAAATTTCCAGAAGGGATGGTCCTCCAACCAGGTGAGTTCGTCGCGCTATTCGGTGGGGGCGATCCACTCGCAGTGCCAGGGAAGGTGTTTACAGACGATGGGAGGATCGGAGACGGTCTGTCCAACGGGGGCGACAGGGTTCTGCTGATTTCGGAGACGGGGGGTGACACCCTGGACCAAATTCGATATAACAAAGGCCATAGAGGGGTCTCCTGGGTGAACGCGCGGGGAGGAATCCTCCGCCCGCACGACCGGCTGCCTGGAAGGGGTCGGTTGTCGCCCGGAAGGGCAAGAACCCACCTCGTGCGTCTCGACACGATGCCTGACACTCTGGTGCTGGAAGTCGGAGCGTCCGGTCAACTCCTGGCCTTCGGGACGTTTACTGACGACTCGCAACAGGAACTTACCCGGCTTGTCGACTGGTCAGTTGCGGATTCGCTCATCGCAGGAGTGGATCAGGTTGGAATGGTCAGCGGCCTACGATCGGGGGTGACCTCGGTAAAGGTCACAGTCGAAGGGCAGTTTGCCCGTACAGTCACAATAGAAATTGTTACGGATGAGCTTCTCTTCGAACGCAAAGATAGTCTGAAGTCGGAAACGGCCGGAACCGTCGACCTGGAAGAGGATAGCCATTCCCCGGAAGATGGGCAACCACCACCCACTCCCGGCACTGGGGGCCGCAATGAGGGTCGTGCGAGCGGTCAGGACATTTCTGAACCTCCAGAACCAGTGCAAAACCTGCCTCCGATCATCTCCTCCTGGCCAGAAACGACCGCTGTTGTGGGGTTGCAGTATCTATACCGGGTAAGCGTGAGCGACTCGGAAGAAGACAGCGTTCACTTGAGTGCTCCTGTGATTCCGGATTGGTTGACGCTTGCGGCGGACCAGCTAGCGGGCACACCCGCCCAGAAAGATGCTGGTCACGCTGACGTGGAGCTTGAGGCAAGCGATGGTTGGGCACGGTCCGAGCAGCGGTTCAGAATTCGTGTCCTGGCACAGGAACAGATCCTGCAAGGATCGCCGAAAGATTCGGCCTATGTCGGCCTTACGTGGCGATGGCCATTCGTTCCGCCAACCGGCGTGGAGGTTCAGGCGGATGGAGGGCCGGTTGTTGAACAGAGCGGTCTGGGGCTGGTCTGGAGACCGAACAAGGGGGACGAAGGGGAGAGAACGGTATCGGTGTCTATCAGCACAAACGGTCTTCAAGATCTGATTCTTGCCTATCAGATAATTGTTTTATCTGCGCCGGATATCCAGATTGCCGAGATCATGGTCGACCCACCCCAGGATATGAACGGAGATGCCCTGCTTGATCCGTTTGAAGATCAATACATAGAACTCTCCTTCCGGGGGCCGCGTCCCTTGAACCTTCAGGGATGGACACTGGGCGATGACGATGGTAAGCCTTTCGAGTTTCCTGACGGATCGCTCATATCGTCAGCGAGTAGGGTGACGCTCTTTGGGGGAGGGGTGTCCGATGCGAGGTCAGGGCGGTTCTCTGCCGGGGGCCGTATCGGGAACGGGCTTGGGGAGTCAGATCGCCTTCTACTCGTTGCGCCGTCTGGTCCAGACACCCTCATCGATCTCCAGTACAGGGGAGGGCGAGCGGGTGCCTCCCTCGTGCGAGACCCCGGTCTGCCCGGAGAGTGGGTACCTCACAATAGCGTCTCAGCACGGTCCTTCTCTCCAGGCCTACCTGAAAGGCTTGTGAATACACAAGTATCTGGACCCGTACATACCACTCAGGAAGACACCGCGGCTGTCACTCAGGTTCAAGGGCCCAGACCAAATCCCTTCAATGCTCGCACGATTGTTGGATTTCACTCGCCGGGCGGCTTTGTCCAACTGTCGGTCTACAATCTGCTGGGCCAGCCGGTCAGGTATCTGATCAGGGGAAATACCACGGTCGGCCATCACAGGGTTGTGTGGGACGGAAAAGATGATAGGGGTAGACGGGTAGGGTCAGGGCTCTACCTTCTCCGGATACAGACAGATGAGGGAATCTCAACCGTACGGATGGCACTAATGAAGTAGTCAGTCACTTCTATCACAGAAAGGAGGTGAAACAGATGGCACAGCCCGAGATTACGTTCAGGAACGGTGCTTGCAGCGCTTCGGTATTCGAAAATGAATACAATCGTGGTAAAGAAACGTTCAGTGTCCGAAACGTCTCATTCCAGAAGCGTTATCGGGACAAGGAAGGGGATTGGAAAACGTCCAGTAGTTTGAACGTCAACGACCTCCCTAAAGCGGTTCTTGTTCTGAACAAAGCCTACGAGCACCTGACTTCCAACGGCAACGCCGAAATGGAGGAAGAGGAGGCACAGGCCTGATCGTTAGTTCCATCAGGTGAGCGGAGGGGGCGCTGTGAAGCTGAACAGTGCCCCCTTCTTCACTTCGCACCGGCCTTTTGCCTTTATGGGATAAAGAAGATTTGTAACGGTCCCGGTTTCCGTGTATCTTATACGTCGGACGCGGACTTTCTCCCGTTTTTTTCGGAAAAACTCAACTTCTATTTGGTCGAATAGATGGAAGATATCATTGAGGAAGTAAGAAAATCCTTGAGGAGGTTGACGGGCGAGCTGGAAAATTTCCAGGATATCGCCAAGGCCCTGACGCCCTCTTCGGGAAACCTGCCCAGTCTCTCCGGAATTGAACTCTTTGGGGAGTCCATGCCCCTGAATGGCGTGATCGGAGGCGACCACATCATTTATCTGGATTTTAAGAAGCGCTACGACCTTGAGGCCAGGATACAACACGCCCACGAGGCCGGGCGCGACGAGGTGGAAGCTCAATTGAAAGGATGCCGGAGAAAAGCCGGAATGGCCTTACTCGACGTTTCGGGCCATCAAATCACTGATGCCCTACTGGCGGCCATGTTGCACCAGGCCTTTTTGCTCGGGGCAATCTATGAGTTGGACCATTCTGGGAATATCACCGAAAGATTGTTCGAAAACATCAATACCCGCTTCTACAACTCTTCCAGCGTGACCAAATTTCTGACGATGATCTACGGCGAGATCTCCGAGGAAGGAATGTTCAAGTTCATCTCAGCTGCCCATCCCATGCCCCTCTTCTTTTCAAGTCATCACGATCAATTCGTAGACTTCAACGAAGAACTGCTGACGACCTTTCCGCCGATCGGTACGCTTCCTTCTCAGGAGGATATCGACAAGCGGGCAACCCAGAGCGTCCTGGGCTACAAGACCAAATATCAAGTCTATCAAATTAAACTGATGGCGGAAGGGGATATCCTCCTGCTCTACACAGACGGCCTTTCAGAGCACACAAAGGGAGATGAGGAGTACTTCCCGAATCACCTGGAAACGAAACTTCGAGAGGTGAAGGATCGATCGGCCAGAGAGATCTTTCAGAGCATCAAGGAAGACCTAATCGAATTCGGCAAACCAGAGGACGACATCAGCTATATCGTTATCAAAAGAAACTCACACGGAGGAGGAGCGACATGAAGATGCATCTGAATGGAGCGTGGACGGACAAGGCAGAGAAGATAGAGGTCTTGAATCCGTTCGATGGCTCGGTCATCGACACGGTGCCGAAGGGGGATGAGGCGGATATCAAATCGGCGCTCGCGGCCGCGGTCAGAGGGGCCGAGATCATGGCAGCGATGCCGGGATATGAGCGTTACCAAATATTGCACCGTGCCGCGGAATTGATGGAAGAACGTCTGGACGACTTCGGAAGGACTATTACTCTGGAGGAGGGAAAAACGGATGCAGAGGGCAAGGGCGAAGCAGCGAGGGCCGTTGAAACGATGACGCTGTCCGCAGAAGAGGCAAAGCGACTGTATGGCGAGACGCTTCCTCTAGATGGCGGTGCGAACGGTGCCGGAAAATTCGGGTTTACGCTTCGGGTACCGTGCGGCGTGGTTGTGGCCATCACGCCGTTCAACTTCCCGCTCAATCTTGTCTGTCATAAGGTCGGCCCTGCCCTCGCTGCCGGAAATTCGGTCATTATCAAACCCGCAACGGATACACCCCTATCTGCCCTCAAGCTCACGGAACTGCTGCTTGAGGCAGGCCTACCACCAGAGGCCATCCAATGCGTTACGGGCTCCGGTGGGCAGATCGGTGACGCGCTTTGTAGCGATCCCCGAGTAAGGAAGATCTCCTTCACCGGAAGTCGCGATGTGGGTGAGCACATCTGTCACGTCGCCGGACTAAAGAAGGTAACCATGGAGCTCGGCTCGAATGCACCGCTTATCGTTATGCCCGATGCCGACCTTGAAAAGGTAGCTGCGGCAACCGCGGCCACAGGATTCGCAAACGCGGGTCAGGTTTGCATATCCGCACAGAGGATCCTGGTCAATCAACAGGTCTACGGAGATTTCATCGATGTCCTCACGCCGAAGGTCGAGGGGCTCAAAACAGGAAATCCGACGAACGGCGATGTGACTATGGGACCAATGATCCGGGAAAGTGATGCTGTACGTGTAAACGAATGGATCGTCGAGGCACAGGAACAGGGTGCTCGGATCGTTACGGGCGGCAGTCGTGAGGGGACCATGCACACACCCACGATCCTGGCGGACGTCGATCCAGACATGCGGGTCTCACGCGATGAGCTGTTCGGTCCGGCAGTTGCACTCACTAGATTTGAGACGATCGAAGAGGCGATTGCCATGGCGAACGACACGAACTACGGGCTGAGCGCGGCGCTGTTCACCCAGAATTTGGACTGGGCGATCCAGTTTGTGCGAAAGGTCCATTCCGGCAACCTGATGGTGAATTGGGGACCGCAATGGAGAGCCGATCTGATGCCTTACGGAGGTCTGAAGGATAGTGGAATGGGCAAGGAAGGGCCAAAATATGCCGTGGAGGAAATGACCGAGCTGAAAAACGTCGTATTTCATTAATTTTTCTAATCTTAGGACTATAATAGAAGGGGGGCGCGGTGCATCGACCGCGCCCCCCTAAGCGTTTCAAGGTATATATCAGACTAAGTTTGGCCCGGACTCCCTCCGACCTCACCGGAGCCTTCCCGCGCCGGCTCCAGAGGTTTCTGCACTTCCTCTCTGTTTTCTAGAGGTTCGTGAAGTGCCTTCTTGATGAGTACGCCTGCCTTGAAATAGCTTTTCTTCCTCGCAGGCACGTAGACAATTTCGCCCGTTCTTGGGTTGCGCGCCGCAGGTTTCGGTTTAGTATCTTTGACACCGAGGACACCGAAACCTCGAATCTCGATTCTGTCTCCAGAGATGAGACGTTCTCGCATTCCCTTAAAGAGCGTGTCTACCACTTCATAGGCCAGTTGCTTCTTGACACCGAGCCTTTCGGATATCTTTAAAGCCAAATCCTTTTTCGTCGTAGTCATCCGAACCCTCCCTTTTCCTGCCTAAACGAACGGCGATAATATAGAGTCAGGTGACAATAAGGCGCAAGATAAAAATTTACTAGAGGATACGCACATTTTCAAAGTCCCGCGGTCAAGGACCGTTCGTTTTTTCACTTCTGCGTATGTTGTATAAGTCATTGATTAGTATATAATTGTACCTGGATCGGAGAGCTGCTTGACTTTTGATTCCGGCTCGCTTAGTTTACGCGCGCTTTTTCAAGTCACCATTAAATCGTACAAGAGGTCAACGATATGGGCAGATTGGAAGAACAGGTCGCACTGATTACAGGCGGGGCCCAGGGGCTTGGAAAGGCCATCTCCGAACGCTTTGCTCGCGAAGGCGCGGCGGTCGCTGTAGCCGATATCAACTATGAAGGTGCCCATACGGTTGCCAAGGACATTCAGCATACAGGTGCCGAAGCCCTTGGCTTTGGAGTGGATGTAACGAGAGGCGATAGCGTACGCGAAATGGTGGCTCACACAATAGAGCGCTTTTCTAGGGTCGATATTCTCGTCAACAGCGCCGGCGTGTTCAAGCAATATACAACTGCCAACTGTCCGGAGGAAGAGTGGGACCGTGTGCTTGCGATAAACTTGAAGGGTGTCTTCCTCTGCTGTCGAGCCGTTATGGCTGGAATGATCGAACGCGGATCGGGCAAGATCATCAACTTTTCCTCCCTGGCCGCAAAGACGGGTGGGCTCGCCGCCAGCCCCGCATATGTCGCCTCCAAGGCGGCTGTTTCGGCCTATACCTTCTCCCTGGCCAAGGAACTGGGCCCGCACGGAATCTGCGTAAATGCAGTATGCCCGGGCATCATCAACACCGAGATGACCCGAAATCATCCCCCCTCCGTACTGGAATCGGTCGTACTGAACAAGAGGAAGGGGGAGCCTGAAGAGGTCGCGAACGCGGTCCTCTTCCTGGCTTCAAGCGAATCGGATTACATCACCGGAGAAGTTCTTGATATCAACGGTGGAATCTGGATGGACTGAGAAATGTGGTCATCGTCGGGCATTAATAGATCAGGTGAGTGATGGACCGGCTTAAGGACAAGGTTGCGCTGGTCACCGGAGCTGCCCAGGGAATCGGAAGGGCCATTGCAGAACGATTTGCAAGTGAGGGCGCCTCCGTGGGCGTGGCAGACCTGAATTCAGAGGGGGCCCTGTCGGTTGCCGATGCCATCCAGAGTGAAGGCGGGCGTTCCATTGGAATGAGCGTGGATGTCTCCAGCGGGGACAGTGTGCGCGAGATGGTGGCGATGACCCGAAATGCCTTTTCTCGAATCGACATCCTCATAAACAATGCCGGGATCCACAGCCGGTATACCACGGCGGACTGTCCAGAAGAGGAGTGGGACCGAATGCTCGCCGTGAACATCAAAGGTGTCTTTCTTTGCTGCCGGGCCGTCATGGACGAGATGATCGAGAGAGGGTCTGGAAAGATCATCAATCTTTCCTCCATGGCGGCGAAGACCGGCGGAGTCTCCGCAAGTCCCCCTTACGCTGCATCGAAGGCCGCAGTGTCCGCATACACCTTCTCCTTGGCGAAGGAACTGGGCCCGCACGGGATCTGCGTAAATGCTCTCTCCCCCGGCATCATCAAGACGGAAATGACCCGTGCTCATCCGCCTTCTGGCGATGCATCCATCGTCCTTAAGCATCGAAGGGGAGAGCCGGAGGAGGTCGCGAACGCGGCCCTCTTCCTGGCGTCAAGCGAATCTGATTATATCACCGGAGAGGTCCTGGATGTCAACGGCGGAATCTGGATGGATTGATGGAGAGGAGAGATGAGCGGGTCGTCGGTCTTGAACCTGGCCTCTATCCTTTTCAACTCTGTGCTGGAATACTCGCAGGAGCCGGCGCTCCTCTCTGATGGCGAGTCCGTCTCATACGGCCAGTTGGAATCGAGGTGTCGGAGATTTGCAACTCTGCTTAGAAAGACCGGCATCGGTATCGGCGACCGAGTCGCGATTATGGCGCCGAATATCCCTCAATTTACGGTTGCCTATTTTGGCATCCTCTCGGTAGGAGGGATCGTTGTTCCACTCAACGCCCTGCTCACGGGGGAAGAGGTTGCGTCGATACTCACGGGGTCCGGCAGCACAGGTCTGGTTCTCTGGGAAGGCGTGGTCGAAGCGGGTCTTGAAGGGTTTGCTCGTGCGGAGCCGTGTCGGCGTCTCTTTACGATAGGATCCTCTCGATCCCGGGCGATCGATGGTTCGCTCGATTTCGACGCTTCCATAGAGACATCCGCAGAGAGTTTGGATGTGGAGGACACAAAGCCAAACGATACGGCAGTTATCTTCTATACGTCCGGCACCACCGGGAAGCCGAAAGGAGCTGAAATCACCCATTTCAACCTCTATTCCAATGCCCGGTGGGTTTCAGAGGAGACGATCCAAAGCAGCGGCGTGAAGGAATTCTGGGGTCCCGGCCACGTCGTACTGGCAGCCCTGCCGTTTTCTCACAGTTTTGGGCAGACCTGCCTGCAGAACGCGTCACTGTTTCATGGAGCCGCGGTTTCCCTCCTTCCCCGTTTCTCGGCAGAACTTGCTGTTCGGAAAATCCACGAGGATCGAATCACCCTTGCTGCCGCTGTTCCCTCCATGATCGTCTCCCTTCTTGACTATGCAAGATCCCACAAGGAGGTCCCCTCGACGCTTCTGTATTGTCTCGTGGGAGGAGCGCCGATTTCAGAAGGATCGGTGGAAGCATTTAGAAAGGAGTTCGATGCGGAGATTTTGGTGGGGTATGGCCTTTCCGAGACTTCGCCCGTGGTCGCCTCTTGCACGGCAGGGACGCCAGGAAAGCCTGGCAGTGTCGGCAAACCAATATCTGGAGTGAAAGTTCGAATCGTCGACGATCACGAAACGGAACTTCCACGTGGCACACCGGGAGAAATCGTTGTGCTTGGAGATCCAGTTATGAAGGGCTATTTCAGGGACCCAGAAACCACATCCGCGGTGATGCGTGCAGGATGGTTTCACACGGGCGACATCGGCTACCTGGACGCCGGGGACCACCTCTTCGTAATCGATCGAAAGAAGGATACAATCTTACGCAACGGGTATAGTGTGTATCCCCGTGAGGTCGAGGACGTCCTCATTTCCCATCCTGCGGTGACAGAGTCAGCCGTCATCGGGATTTCAGATGCGGCTTGTGGGGAAGAGGTCGTAGCTGTTGTTGTAATGAGTTCGGAGACGATGGCAACAGCGGAGGAATTGATCGCGCATTGTAAGAATAGATTGGCTGCCTACAAATATCCTCGTAGAATCGCCTTCCAGGAAACTCTGCCCAAAGGCACGAAGGGACAGGTACTGAAGAGGGTTCTTAGAGAATCTCTCCCTTCGAATCTGAACTAATTCCCTAGGCTACGATTTCTTCCGCAACTTCTGGGCAGGACAGTCGTATCTGAAAGTAGCCATGAAGAGCCTAATCACGAATGTCAGATCAATAATCTGGGTGCTTTCATTGCTGCTTGGGCTCCCTTCGGGATGTGGGAACGTCCCGACTGATCCATTGGGGCCCGGTGGATCCTCGAGCGATTCAGGCGACTCGACCGAAGGTGAGGAGGCCCCTCCGCAGACACCCCAGTCCTTGAGCGTATCGACGCTGAGTTCCGGACTGGATACCCCCTGGGATCTTGCCTGGGGGCCGGACCAGATGGTCTGGGTAACAGAACGGAAAGGGGCCATTTCCAGGATTGATCCCGCCAATGGTGAGAGGACACAAGTCGGGCAAGTCGATGCCTTCGAACTGAGCGAAAGCGGTCTGATGGGCATGGCCTTTCATCCCGAATTTGGTTCGCAGCCCTTTGTTTATCTGGCATATTCCTATCAGAGCGGGAGCGGAATCCGAAATCGACTGATCCGGATGACCTATAATGGTGTCAGTCTTTCCAACCCCGAGACCCTTCTCGAGGACATCCCCGGTGCTTCCAATCACGATGGTTCCAGGCTCGCCGTCGGCCCGGATGGTTTGCTCTACATGACGACAGGCGACGCGAGCGAGGCCGCGCTTGCCCAGAATCTTTCCTCGTTGGCCGGCAAGGTGCTCCGTCTCAATCTGGATGGGACCCCTGCATTTGACAATCCTTTCGGTTCGCTCATATTCTCTTACGGTCATCGCAATCCTCAGGGTCTCGTCTTCCATCCAGAAACCCGAATGCCTTATATCACCGAGCACGGTCCCCGTGACAATGACGAGGTCAACATAGTAGAGATCGGTCGGAATTATGGCTGGCCAGATGTCCACGGCTTTTGCGATAACGACGTCTCCGGACTGAATGAACAAACCTTTTGCGCGGAGAACAATGTTGCCGAACCGATAGCAGCCTGGACACCCACCATCGCGCCTTCCGGGGCGGATTTCTACGATTCCGACCTGATTTCGGCCTGGAATGGCAGCCTGCTTTTTACCACCTTGAAGTTCGCCGCGTTGATCCAGCTGCGGCTTTCCGATGACGGAACGGCTGTCCAGGCGGAGGAGATCCACTTTCAAGACGAATTCGGTCGCCTGCGGGACGTCCTTGTGGGCCCCGAAGGCGAAGTCTACCTGGCGACGAGCAACCGTGACGGCCGCGGGGTTCCTGCCGCCAACGACGACCGGGTTCTTGTCGTTCGGCCAGAGTGACTTACTGAACTTCGGTAGGCCGATTCACGATTACGACACGAGAGGACCGGGATGAAGCGAATCAGTTACTGGCTGACCGAGGTGCGCTGGATCGATGGGGGACTGCTGATCCTGCGTGTTACCTTCGGATCGGGAATGGCATATCACGGTTTTGGAAAGGTTTTAGGAGGCCGCATGCCAGGGTTTATCGAGGGTGTGGCGAATCTGGGATTCCCCTTGCCAGAAGTCTTCGCCTGGGCCGCCGGTCTTTCCGAATTTGTCGGCGGCATCTTACTCATCCTCGGCCTGGCCACTCGCCCGGCTTCTTTCTTTATCCTGTGCACGATGTCTGTCGCAGCATTCGGTCAGCACCTGCACGACCCCCTTCGTGAAAAGGAACTGGCGCTTGTGTATTTGTCGGCTGCCCTCTGTATCTTTCTATGCGGCTCAGGCCGTTATGGGGCAGATACACGAATTTTCAGCAAGACAGGTCAAGACAAAGGGAGTTAGAGGGGGAGATTCACGATCCCATCTCTCCAGGACCGGGCCACATCGAGAATGATGTGGCTCTTTTTCTATTTTTGAGTGTACGAGCCTTGCACCAAGGGCAAGATGATTCCATTTCTGTTCCCGGCCCCCCCGTGTTATTCTTCTGACAAACCGAAAGGCCAGAAATTGGGGGAGACATGAAAATTACGGACGTGAAGACCTATCCCGTTCGCGTTGGCGACCAGAACCAGCTTGTCCTGAAAGTGGAGACGGATGAGGGATATTATGGCTGGGGCGAGGCCGGTGTATGCAGCCGTGAGCTGGGTGTAGTGGGCGCCGTCAAGCACTTCAGAGAATTTCTCATCGGGAAGGATCCGATGCGCATAGGGGCCCTCTGTCAGGAGTTATACCGGGGCCAGTACTTCGAGGGCGGCCGAATCCTGACTGGGGCCATTTCTGCGATCGATATTGCGCTTCACGACCTTGTCGCGAAGAAATTGGATGTTCCGGTTTACCAACTTCTGGGTGGAGCCCAGCGTGATTCTGTGCCTTGCTTCATCACGTCGAAGCCTCTGAATGGTCCAGAAGCAGTAAGCGATACCAAACGTCTCATCCAGGAGGGGTGGAACATCATCCGATACACCACGGAGCCCCGGGACTACGTGGAGGGCAGCGGACTGTTCGAGCCCAGGGAATCGATCGCCCTGATTGCGGAGTGGGCTGTGGCGGTTCGTGAGGAGATCGGGCCGTCCGTCGTGCTTGGAATCGACTACCACCATCGGTTGAATGTTGCCGAGGCCGCCTCCTTCTGTCAGCGACTCCCCGCCGGGACGATAGACTTTCTTGAAGAGCCGATCCGTTGTGAGACCCCAGATGCCTACGCTGCCTTGCGTCAAATGACCGAGCTTCCAATGGCGATAGGGGAGGAGTTTTCGAGCAAATGGGCTTTCTTACCCTACATCGAGAAAGGTTTGACAAACTTCGCAAGGGTAGACATCTGCAACGTCGGAGGATTTACGGAGGCGATGAAGGTGGCCGGATGGAGCGAAGCCCACTACATAAATATGATGCCCCACAACCCGCTGGGACCGATCAGCACAGCTGCGGGCATCCACTTTGGCGCCGCTGTCCCCAACTTTGCCTGGCTCGAGACCTTCGCTCGCAAATTCGATCGTAAACTCTTTCCCGTCCAGCCCGAGCTGGCAGGAACGGAATTCCCGTTGCCCAAGGGGGCCGGGCTCGGTGTAGAATTCAACGAAGAGGAGGCCCAGAAACAATCCTACGAGTTCTGGGAGCTCACTCACTGGCATCGGCGGGATGGCACATACACAAACTGGTGAGCTCGTCAACTTAAAAGACGCGAACGCGAGGAGGAGAAATGAAGATCACAGAGATCAAGTCATATCCCGTATGGGTGGGTAAGAGAAATCAGTTTGTTTTGAAGGTGGAAACGGATGAAGGCTACTACGGGTGGGGAGAAGCCGGGGTGTCTGGCAGAGAACTGGCAGTGGCCGGAGCAGTCAAACATTTCAGAGAATTTCTGCTTGGCAAGGATCCGATGCGCATAGGGGCCCTCTGGCAGGAACTCTACCGGGGCCAGTATTTCGAAGGGGGCCGGATCCTGACTGGAGCCATTTCCGCGATCGACATCGCCCTGCACGACCTGGTTGCCAGGAAGCTGGATGTGCCAGTCTATCAACTGCTTGGCGGTGCCCAGCGCCACGCCGTGCCATGCTTTGTAACCTCCGATAAACCCCTTGAAGGCCCCGAAGTGATCAAAGAGGCAGTGGATCTGATCAAGGAAGGCTGGAGCGTGATTCGCTTCATGCCTGCGCACCCCGGAGCGCAGGACAACGAAAACCGCTTCGAGCCCCGCGAGTCCATCGCTCTATCCGCGGAATGGATGGCTGCCGTCCGGGAGGAAGTGGGGTTGGCTCCTGTGCTCGGAATCGACTATCACCACCGATTGAGTGTCGCCGAGGCCGCCTCATTCTGTCAGCGGATGCCAGAGGGGACACTCGACTTTCTGGAAGAACCGATTCGTTGCGAAACTCCGGATGCCTATGCGACGTTGCGTCAAATGACCCGGACGCCCATGGCGATAGGGGAGGAGTTTTCGAGCAAATGGGCCTTCTTGCCCTACATCGAGAAGGGGCTGACCAATTTCGCGAGAATCGACATCTGCAACGTCGGGGGATTTACAGAGGGAATGAAGGTCGCCGGCTGGAGCGAGGCCCATTACATTGATATGATGCCGCACAATCCCCTTGGACCGATCAGCACAGCAGCACACATCCACTTTGGCGCAGCAGTCGCCAACTTCGCCTGGCTTGAAGACCGGAAGCACGAATTTACGTTCGGTGATGACTTCTTCCCGGTGCAGCATCGGCTGAAAGGCAGTTCTTATCCCTTGCCGGAAGGCCCCGGACTCGGCGTGGAGTTCAATGAGGATATGGCAAAGGAGTCCTTCGAGTTCTGGGAGGGCCCGCACTGGTTTCGGGAGGACGGATCCTTCACGAATTGGTAGGCGGACAGAGAGAAAAAATAAAGCGCCGATCCTTGGGAGATCGACGCTCGGGGAAATAGAAACACCGACACACACTTGCCAGTTATTTTATCGGCAGAATGATAGGGCGGTTTAGCAAAATGATTCAGGACGCCAGGCTTTGAACAGCGTCCGGCCCGCCCGGATGGAGAGGAAGCTCTGAAGAACTGTCTGAGACGGCATAGGCGGTTTCTTTTACAGTACACGAGTCCATGTCGATAACGAAGCGGACCCGCGATTTATCCCAACCACACTGCTCGGACAGATTCAGAATCTGTTTCTTCAACTCCTCTACCGTTGTTCCGAACTTCACACGTATTTGCTGGACCATGTCCGCCCTCCACGGAATTTGAAGACCCTCATCTCCTGCTAAGAATATGCAGCATGTCCGAGGTGTGTCAAGTGGCAATAAAAAAGCCCCTTCCTTGGGGCTCGGGCGGCAATCAAAAGATGGCGGTCGTTTCATCCCTGATTCCAACCATCTCTACCGACAATCGAAAACGCGCTTATGAGAGCAGTGATAAACCCGTTGCGGCTGTGATATTGGCCTGCGCGAAGGCTGCAAGACCCGACTGGATGAGAATCTGGCCTCGCGCGAACGAAGTAACCTCCTCTGCAATGTCTGCATCTCGAATCGTCGATTCTGAAGTCTGGTCGTTTTCCAGCATCACCCCGTTGGCCTTGATGTTTGTCGAGAGGCGATTCTGAATAGCCCCAAGGTCACCCCGTGTGCGGCTGAGCTGGTTGATGGAGTTATCGATCGAGCCGATGGCGCCTTGAGCAGAGGCGCGTGACGATATCGATAATCCACTCAGGTTCAGAGTCGTGTCAGATGTACGCATACTTGATATGCTGAGCTGCAACCGGTGCACCGCTGTATCGTCGGGCCCTACCTGGAAGGCGCCGCCTGCGCCCTGGCTGACAACCAGGGTTTCCGAATCCAGGTCTCCATCGCGATATCCGTCGGTTGCCGGGGTCACACCCTGAGCAGCGCGCTGCCCACTTAACGTCAACTGGATTCCGAGGCGGTCGAAGTTGGCGATGATTGCGCTGCCCGATGCCACCACGCCGCTAACTCCATCGTTGTCCAGGGCTCGTCCGACATCGATTGTTTGAGATGCAACCCCGTTACCCAATGTGATTTCGTTGTCGCCCGTAGAAGAATCTATGAACGTGTAATTCCCAACCCCCGCACCACTGATCTGAATATCGGCCACGCCTGTCGTTGCACTGGATGTGACCGCCGAAGAAGTAGCTTCATCGACCGTATTTCCGAACCCAGCCAGCAAAGCGGTATTGTTGTAGCTCGTCACCTGAGCGATCCGGTCGATTTCGGTTACCAGCTGGGCAAATTCCGCGTTGATCGCTTCCCGATTCTGGTCATTCACTGTAGACGAGGCAGATTGCACCGCTAGTTCACGCATCCTGAGTATGATGGCGCTCATCTCGCTGAGAGCGCCCTCGGCAGTCTGCACCAGGTCAATGGCCTGTTCAGAGTTTCTGATGCCCTGAGCAAATCCACTGATTTCTCCACGCAGTCCTTCTGATACGCTTAAACCGGCTGCGTCATCTGCCGCTCGGTTGACCCTCAAACCGGAGGAGAGTCGCTCCACGCGGAGTTTGACATCCCGGTTTGTGATATTCAGGATTCGCTGCGAGTTAATCGCAGGAATGTTGTTGTTGATACGGATTGGCATGTGTCACAACTGGCAAGTAAGTGGTGTTCCCGATCTTAACCCGGACTCCCACATCCGGGTGTTTACCGGGCATACGAGGTATATCGGCGGCGCTTGAGCGATTCTTGAACACTATCTCGAAAATTCTGCCAAGCGCTCCTTGACAATTACCCCCGGGCGGATTATACTTCGTCACTTCTGTTGAGAGTACGACACCTTTCAGGTGGGAACATTTGAGATGGATTGGAAAATCGGTTGTTTTACCTCGCCCTGGGCTTCGTTCGGGATCGACCGCGCCCTTGATGGGATCAAGTCAGCCGGCTTCGAATACGTGGGTCTGGGTTCTAGCAACGAAGGGGACGAGTTTCAGTCCTTGGGGGGAGGCCAGGACGGCGCCAGGGAGATCCAGATCAAGCTGGACGCCCTTTCGCTCAAGCCCGTCATCTTGTATGCGAACTGGACAGGGGAGACAGGCGTAGAAGACTTCAAGAAAAGGATAGATCAGGCCCAGCTGCTGGAAATTGGGCTTTTGTTGACGGATGGGACCCCGACAGAGAGTGATCCGGAGGAAGCAGCCTCCCTGGAGGCACAATTCCTTAGCCGGATGTCTCAAATTCTTCCCTATGCGGAGGAGAACAATGTCAAGATCTTGCTCAAATCTCACACCGGGAACACGGCGCACGGACCCGTTCTGAGGGCTACGCTGAGCAAGGTCGGTTCTCGCTGGATGGAATCCTGCTATGACCCAGGAACGGTGCGGTTCTTACAGGGTCTGAGCCCCGAAGTGGACATCCTTCACGTGCTTCCACATCTCGGGGCCCTGTGTGCCACCGATCATCGTGGCCAGAAGGGGGAGGAAGACTTCCCTGTTCCAGGCCAGGGGAGCGTTGATTTCGTCAGAATCCTCCGGCTTCTCAAAATGAACCGATTTTCAGGTCCCGTGATGGTCGAAAGGCTTCATGGGACCCAGTCCAGGGGCGAAGAGGAAATCGACGAACTCGCCGTTCAGGCACACGATTTCTTGCAGGGAGCGGTCGACGCATTGAATGAAACATCTGCAGGCTAAAGAAGAAACATCTCAGGAAAAAGGGAAGGGGGCCTCTTGGTGATGATGAGGCCCCCTTCCTTATTCTTTATATGGAAGGTGTTGGCTCAAAGCGCCCTTACAGATCCGTCTCCCTTCCGCTCAACCCTGCCCCAGAACCCAGGTGTGATTCGGCCGCAGTCCGGGCAGCACCCATCCTCCCCGATCCTGACCTGTCCGACCGAAAATCCGGTTCGCTGGACGAGAAGCCCATCGCAACCCGGACACCAGGTGTTCTCAAATGCCCCAACCTGCCCTGGAAGGTTGCCCGCATAGACATAGCTGAGACCGGCCTCCTTCCCGATTTCGGCCGCCCGGACAAGGAGTTTGGCTGATGCATTATCCGGCTCCGTCATCTTGTAATCCTTATGAAAGGCGGTGACGTGCCAGGGAATCTCCGGAGAAATCGATCCGAGAAACTGCGCCGCGTCTCGCAATTCCGCTTCAGAGCTGTTCCAATCCGGTACGAGGAGGGTTACGATCTCCATCCAAAACCCTCGCTCATAAACCATCTTGATCGTGTCCAGCACGTTCTTAAGAACACCGCCCAGCTTTCTGTAGTTGCGATCCGACATCGTCTTGAGGTCGATTTTGTAGCAATCGGTCCAGGGTCTGAGGTAGTCCAGGACCTCGGGCGTGGCGTTTCCATTCGACACGAAGGCCGTTTTGATGCCTGCCGTTCTTGCGTGCCTGAAGACCTCAACCGCCCATTCGGATGTGATCAACGGCTCGTTGTAGGAGCTGGCCACCATTACGGGGTCAAGCCGGACCCCCTTTGAAATCAGCGTTTCTGCAGAGATTTCACGTGGGGCAGAGACGGCAGCGGAATCCCTGAGCGCCTGCGAAGTCAGCCAATTCTGGCAATAAGAACAGTGCAGATCACAGCCTAACATACCAAAAGTCAAAGTGTTAGACCCTGGATGGACGTGGAAAAAGGGCTTTTTCTCCGTTGGGTCACATTGGAAACCGCCAACATATCCCCACGGGACCCGCAATTTGCCATCCCGGTTGAAACGAACCTTGCAGATTCCCCTGCGTCCCGGGGGTATGTTGCATCGATGACCGCAGGCGTAGCACTTGATCCGGTCCCCAGAGAGGCCCGCCCAGAGATCCCCGGAGGCTGATTCTATGGTGAACTCATCCAGAATCTCTTCTAAGGAGGCTCCCTTTGCAAGCGGCAAATCCATTGAATCGGCCATATTATATTAGATCCATCATAAATTTGGAGATTCGAGGACTATACCAAAAGAGTAGCCAATTCAAGCTCCGACGTAAAGTAAAATTCTGCTAAAGGACTAAGAGGGATAGACCGATAGTAAAACAAACGAACTGGTATCACTTGATACACTGACGACCTGAGCACGGATGCACACACTGGTAGTCTAAGGCCCCCCACAAGGAGGTTGGGCATGTCGGCGTTGATCGTAAACCACAACATTATGGCCATGAATTCCCAGCGACACCTCGGTATCAACAGCCGTGGGCTGGGAACGAATCTAGAGAGGCTATCTTCTGGTCTTCGTATCAACCGCGGTGCAGATGACCCCTCCGGGCTCACCGTATCTGAGGGCTTCCGCGCACAAATCGGCGGGCTGGTCCAGGGGACCCGGAACGCAGAGCAGGGGTCCAACCTGATCCAGACGGCTGAGGGGGCGCTGAACGAAGTCAGCGACATGCTGATCAGGATGCGGACACTGGCTGTGCAGTCTGCGTCCTCGACGGTCAATGACAACAACCGGGACGCCATCAATGCGGAATTCGTTCAGCTGGTCACGGAGATCGACAGGATCGCGAGTTCCACGAGCTACAATGACAACACCATATTGAAAGGCTTTGGAAACACGGTCAATAAAGATGTTGACGTCTCTAGCGCGACCGCGTCTACAACAACCGGGGTTGTCGATGTCAATCTGACCGCGGCAGAGGCCGGAACCTACGTTTTCATCGACTCCAGTACCGCGGACAATGAAATTACACTCGGCAACGGGATCGCCTCTCAAACCATAGACATCGGGACGGCGCTGGATAATGACGCGCTGGGTGGGGTGGTTGCGTCCGGTTCGTCGGTTGTCGCGAATTTCGACAGGCTTGGAATTCAGCTGGTCTTGTCTGGTCGAAGAGCCGCCGCCGGCGCAAACCCGGCATCGGACGGCTACCGGGACGGAGACCTGGACGGGCGCGTACTCGTCGTGGATCAAGGTGTCGGGGGGAGTATCCAGGTCGGCCCGGACGCCCAGGTCGTAGATCGGGTAGAGCTCAATATCAACGACCTGAGTGCGAGCGGCACAACGTTGAATCTGAGTGGTCAATCTTTAAGCACATTGCTTGGGGCCCGCGCCGCCATTTCCGCACTGGACCTGTCGATTGACATCGTCTCCCGGACGAGGGGAGACCTCGGGGCCCAGCAAAACAGACTTGAACACACGATCGCAAACAACAACGTGTCTATCGAGAACATGCAGGCCTCTGAGTCTATCATCCGGGACACGGATGTCGCGGAAGAGGTCTCAGATTTCACACGCAATCAAATTCTCGTGCAGTCCAGCACGGCATTGCTTGCGCAGGCAAACGCAGTCCCGCAGAACGCGCTCACACTGCTTCAGTAGCATCTTTTCCAAAGACCGCTGGTCGCTTCCCCCCGGGCTATCCGAATGGCCCGGGGGTTTTTCTATCCCAGAAAGGCGTCAAGTAGAGAAACTCTTTTCCCGTGGCTGTTTTACCTTGCCACCCCTGTCGGTTTTTTCTATATTGAGCCTAACTAGCACAAAAATAAACGCTTCTAGCGGAAGCCACACAATGATCAGGGGCCAACACAAATGCAAAGAGCAAGAAAGCGACTGACCAGAAAAGAGATCAAACAGGATGAATTCTTGATCTGGGCCCTGAAGATCTGGGGCTACATCCAAAAGGAGTATGTTAAACTCCTGGCGGTCGCTGCGGCGGTTCTGGTCATCATCCTGATTGCTACGTTGTTCCAACAGCGATCTGAAACACAGGCGAATGAAGTCATAGATGCGTTCGGTGAAGTCCGGATCGCGCTCTATCAGGGAAAGACGGGGGAGGCGATCCTGCAGGCAGAGAGCATCGCGGCTGAATACAAAGGAAACCCCGAGGCTGGTCACGCCACGATCATACTCGGAAATCTTTACTTCGAACTGGGTCGATTTCCCGAGGCACAGGCCGCCTATGAAACATACCTGGCCGCCTATGGCGATGGGGGCGCGTTGGGATATGGGGCTACTTCAGGTGTGGCCGCCTGCCTTGAGGAACGGGAAGATTACTCAGGTGCGATTACCAGTTACGTCGCCTATGCGGATGCATATCAATCTTCGCCCTATGCGCCGCTGGCCCTCAGGCACGCTGCCAGGTGTTCCGGGTTGGCCGGAGATTTGGAGAAACAGGCCCTTCTTCTGAAGAGAATCACAAAGACCTACTCAAACACGTCGCACGCAAGGACAGCCAAACTGGAATTGGAAATGCTCTCATTGTAGTAGGGGACACTGCGCAATGAGCTGCTCAGATCAAGGGAAACCGAGTAGGGAACAAAGAAAGGGACGGCCGATCTGCACGATCAGCCGTCCGGCATTTTAGGCCAACGAGAGGGCTGCTGTAATCGCCAATAGCAACTTGACGACTGAGTTTCCCTTCACCTTGACCCGGATTTCGAACCTAATCATTGTGATAATTCCCATGATTAAGTTCGGGACCGGTCCCGAACCATTTGAAAGCATTCGGAGGTCCAATTTCGCCCTGACACCTACGGCCGTAGGTTCAGAGCATCGAGCAAGCCCAAACCGTAGAGTTGCCTTGGGTCCTGTCCGATCGTTCATCGGGCGGCCTCTCTACTCAGCCGCGTTCGACGAATCCCCATCAAGGTTGCCCAGGTCCCTTCGGTCGGCAGACTCTTAAGCCGCCAAATGCAGTGGCAACCCGGTCGTCTGCATTCCCGCTGGCGGGAGTGTACGGCTACTCCGTTACGTCTTTATCGCAAGCTGGGACCCCGGGTCGTTATCCCTGGGGGCATCACAGACGTTCTGAAACGAATCTAGAACAGGAGGCCATCCTTGTCAAGGTTCAACCTCGCAGGCATAGGTGAGTTCACGGAAAAGCAGGGGAATACCGGGTGAATCTAGCCCCTTGACGGGGATGGGGATTCGACCTACATTCTAAGCAACTGAGGTTGGGAGGGCCCTCAAGTAGAGGGCCCTCCTTTTCTTTTACCCTGAAAGGAGTCTGCTGTGAACCATGAAATCATTAGGTGCGAGAGGATTCAGACAAATGGTAGCTTCGAACAGTGCTTCGGTGAAGGAAACCCCGGAGTAACATACCAATGCGATGGCGGCGAAGCCGGTATCCACATTTGGGCGAGGGGAGCTGAACTGAAGCCTACTATGAGTCTTGATTTTCAGAAAGGTGAAAGGTTTCTCATCGTGGGCGACATCGTCCACCTACCCAAGAGATAAAAAGCACTCGGCACCGAACCAACCACAATTTTTTTGCGTAGTGTCATCCTACCCATAGGAGGAGGCAAAATGAGAAAGCCAGTCGGGCTCGCTACGGACCAACACGGGTGGACAATCGTTGTCTGTGACGATGGAACAGTGTACCGTATGTCAGCACAGAGTTTTCTCCGCGATAATCCGACGTGGGAAGAAAGCTCTCCGATTCCCGGAACCCCAGCAGCGAAACCGAAAGCCACCGCCCCGACGGAAACCTCGCTGGAGGAGCTCGCGTAACGCTGGTTGATTCGGGCGCGGTTACGGAAACGTGCTTGACTTAAAAACGGCGTTGGTCTATATTTCTGGCACACAAGATGTTGGGGTTTATTCGGCCCCGTGGCGGCACATCTTGAAAGGGAGTATAAGATACATTATGTAAACTTGTGAGATTCAGACATATCGCCGGGATCGCCGAGGACATCTCACAAATCAAACAGGCTGAAGAGGCACACCACGAGGTTCAGAAATTGCGGGTGCTGACCCAAACGGCCGGTGCGGCCGCCCATGAAATCAACCAGCCGCTGACAGTAATCATGGAAATGGCGGACATCCTTCTGGCGAAGTCAAACCCGAATGGGTCTGAACGGGAGCGGCTCCAGACATTGTAGAGGCTGGGCACAGGATCACCGACATCCTCCTTAAGATGAAAGAGATCCGGCGCGTTGCGACAACTCCCTACATTGAAGACGCGGACATCGTTGATTTTGCGGCATCTTCGCGAGAAGAATCCCCTCAAGAGGACCCGCAGGCCCCCTCAATGCTGCTGTGCCCCCTTAAGAGTAATCTCCCAATCTCGACATCCTCCTTTGTCTGTTTCTCCTCGTCCTTAACCTTTCACCGTACCGCTTCAGTTCCCCCTCCTGCGTTTCAATCCGCCTTTTCATCTCCCTATTCTCGTCCTCGAGCTCCTTAATCTCATTCCGAGCTTCCTGCTCTGCGGCTCGAATCGTCACCAGTTTGTCAGAGCTTGCAAGTAGCTTTAGACTCACCTGCCGTTCACGGCGTCGAACGGTCTTCAGCTCCTTTTCGAGGACTCCCTTTTCCTCACGCTGGGTACGGGCCTCTGTCCAACCCGAAGCCGAAGATGCTTCCAACTCCGTGACTTTGCTCAGGGAGCGCTCCAAATCCGCCTTCAGCCCTTCCACAAGGCGCTCTGAGGCCTCAAGCTGACCGGACTGCCGTTGGAGCCAATCGTATTCGCCGAGTGGAACCTGGACATAATTTCTCTCGAGAGACGATGATTCCATCGTATTACCATATTTTTTCCAGTATAGTTCCAGTAGAGTCCCCTTCTCGATTCTCCAGGAACCGTTCCACTTCTCTGCCCGGAGGAATCCGCGATCTATGTAGTTTCTTATCGTTTTGTCCGTTACTTTAAGCACTTTTGCCGCCTGGGGGATGTTCAAGCTGGAAGTTTCGGCTTCGTTCCTTCGTAAATTCATTCTTGCCTCCTGGTTCTGAAGATCCGCTTTATTACTATAATATTTATATAATTATTATAAAAGTCAACCTTTTCCTGTTCGCAACCATAGAAATTCCAGCGAAGAAACTATGATGGCACCACAGTTTTTGGATGGATCCTGGGCATTCCAATGCTATTATTAGCCAGCGAAATGCTCCAACTAAAACCCTTTTTTGAGGTACTAATGGCCCGGACTCCCCTATTCGAAACACATCGATCTCTGAATGCAAAGATGGTGGATTTTGCCGGTTGGGAGATGCCCTTGCAGTATTGTGGCCTCTCAGAGGAGCACCGTGCCGTTCGTTCAGCCGCCGGGCTGTTCGATGTCAGTCACATGGGAGAGTTTGAGGTCCGTGGGACTGGTGCCGAAGATTTCATCCAATATATTGCGACAAATGATGTTAGGAGGCTGAGCTTGGGCGACCTGCAGTATTCGATGCTGTTGAACGAGCAAGGCGGCACCATCGATGATATCATGGTCTACCGAGTCGAAGAGCAGAGATATCTCGTTGTTGGAAACGCGGCAAATATTCAGAAGGACTGGGACCAAATTTCTGGTATTGGTGGTGATTTTGAGCACGTGGAAGTGCGCAATCGCTGCGATGACTATGCCCTACTGGCCTTTCAGGGACCCAAGGCTGAACCTGTCCTTTCAGGGCTCACCAGTATCGATCTGACTAAACTTCGCTTTCATCAGGTGGCTTCTGGCGAGGTAGCAGGATATCCTACCTTGATCGCCGCGTCCGGGTATACCGGGGAGAACGGGTTCGAGATTTTTATCGCACCCGAGCATGTTGCCAAACTCTGGGACACGATCCTGGGGGCTGGTGAGACGCACGGTGTGCTCCCGGCCGGACTCGGGGCCCGAGACACGCTCAGGCTGGAGGCCTCACTCGCGCTTTATGGTCACGAGCTGGATGAGGATACTTCCCCACTCGAGGCAGGGCTTGGAGTGTTTGTGGCGAAGTCGGATGGTTATATAGGATCCGATGTGATGCGCAGGCAGCGTGACGAGGGCCTTCGGAGGAAATTGGTTATGCTGGAGATGCGCGAGCGGGGAATTCCGCGACAGGATTACGAAGTGCAAACCGACTCGGGTGAGTCGATCGGTCGTGTGACCAGCGGAACATTTGGGCCGTGGCTCAACAAAGGGATCGCAATGGCCTATGTCTCTCCCCAGTATACGAAAGTCAGTCAGTCCCTTCGCGTCTTGATTCGGGATCGCCCTTGCGAGGCCCTGGTGGTGCGGAGGCCCTTCTACAAGCGCCCCAAACGGTAATCATCTGCCGCATCGATGTCCTACAGAACGAAAAACAGGGAGCCTTTCAACCTCGGCTCCCTGTTTTTTAGTTTCTCGGTGTCTCGAACAACAAGATACAGTTTTTTCTATACCACAATGTTAACCAGCCGATTCGGGATGACAATGATCTTCCTGGGTGCCTGCCCCTTCAGGTGAGCCTGGACATTCGCCTGCTCCAGGGCAAGCCGTTCAACGGTCTCCTGTGGGCCGTCCACTTCTACCTCGAATCGTGCACGAACCTTGCCGTTGATCTGGACAGGGATTTCGATCGTCTCCTCCGCAGCAAGCCCTTCATCCCCTATCGGCCAGTCCTCTCCTGCTATTCCATTATCGCCGAACCCTGCAATTTTCCACACCTCTTCAGCCAAGTGGGGCGCGAAGGGTGAAAGCAACAGAAGGAACGTGCGAGCGAGGGGCTCCGGGACGGATCCGAGGCCTACAAGTCGATTGTTCAACTCGATTAATGCTGCGATCGCAGTATTTAGACGGAGCGCTTCGATATCCTCTGAAACGCGGATGATCGTCTTGTGCATCAGCCTTTCAAGTTCCGAAGTCAGTTCGCCCTCGATGTTTGCACTTCGCTCCGGTGTGATGAAGTTCCGCCAGACTCTCTGCAAGAACCGCTGCATTCCGCGAATTCCGTTCATGCTCCACGGCGTGCTGGCGTTCAGTGGACCCATGTAAGACTCATACAGACGGAGAGAATCGACACCAAACTCCTCCCCGACTTCCTCGGGAGGGAGTCCGTTCTTAAACCGCTTACCCATCTTTCCCGAGAACTTCTGTAATTTTCCCCCTGTCTCCTTGTGGTAGCCCTCACCGTCTCGGATCTCGACTTCCCTAATATCGACGTACGCACCACGATCGTCCGTGAACGCATCGGCGGTAATCATCCCCTGATTGAATAAACGCTTGAAGGGCTCTGGAGATGAAACGTGGTCCAGATCATAGAGCGCCTTATGCCAGAACCGAGAATAGAGAAGATGCAAAACCGCGTGTTCTGCTCCTCCAACGTAGAGATCCACCGGCATGAAGTGTTTCTCTTTCTCGGTATCGCAAAAAGCTTCGGAGTTGTTTGGGTCGATAAACCTCAGATAATACCAGCATGACCCAGCCCATTGGGGCATCACATTCGTCTCCCGCTCGTACTCTTTGCCGTCGATCTTGACCCTTCGCCAACTATCGTCAGCTCGAGCCAAGGGCAGCTTGATCGGGGCATGCGGATCGTCTGATGTTTCGGGTTTGAAGTCCTCCAGCTCCGGAAGTAACACAGGAGGTGAAACCGGAATAACTTCGCCTTCAGCAGATGAAGCCAAAGGAAAGGGCTCTCCCCAGTAGCGCTGTCGAGAAAAAATCCAGTCTCTCAACCGGTAATTCACCGAAGATTTTCCTCGTCCCGTTTTTTCCAACGCTTCGGTAATCGTCCGTTTGGCCTGGGAAGTCACGAGTCCGTTGATGGAAAACGGGTTTGCCCCGTCGTCATCGAGAGGAGAGTGGATACTTGATCCGTCCCCTGTGAAACATTGTTCTTGCTGATCCCCGGGGGGCTCGACCACCTGCACAATTTCGAGTCCATATTGGGTCGCAAACTCAAAGTCTCTTGCGTCGTGCGCCGGCACGGCCATAATGGCCCCTGAGCCGTATTCCATACTGACGTAATCTGACACAAAAACGGGCAGCTTCCTGCCGCTCACCGGATTTCTTGCGTAAATCCCCACAAATAGACCCGTCTTCCCTTTTTCCTCGTCGCGGTTGGTCGCCTGCGCCTCTGCGACCCTGATGTAAGCGGAGATGGCATCCCGAATGTTCATACTGGGCTCCGGCCCCTTCCACGATTGAGGAACCTCATCAGACCAATCCTCGGGTACGAGACTTTCCGACGACTTTGGATCTACGAGTGGATGTTGAGGAGCGACTACCATAAAGGTCGCGCCGAACAATGTATCGGGACGCGTCGTAAATACGTTCAATGAACTCGCCACCGTTTCCGTACCGGGTTTTAGGACTTCGAAAGTCACGTCAGCCCCTTCGCTCCTCCCGATCCAGTTCCGCTGCATTAGTTTTACTGCTTCGGGCCAGTCCAGGGAATAGGTGGCTCCCCTGCCGTCAGGAAGGCTTGGTGCATCCAGGTCCTCCAACAATCGGTCTGCGAAAACTGTAATTCTCATGATCCACTGCCTGAGGGGTCGCTGATAGACAGGGAAATCACCTAATTCACTCAATCCCTCACTGGTAACTTCCTCGTTGGCAAGGACCGTGCCTAGTCCTGGACACCAATTAACGACGGCCTCTTTCTGGTATGCAAGTCGGTGACAGTTCAGGACAGCTTGCTTCTGCTCAGAGGCCAATTCCTTCCATTCGGTGTATTGGCCTGCATTGGCGGCGGTCGCTTCTTCTTCGCTTAAAGTGCGTTTTCCGGATTCGAACTGAGCAGTAAGCTCTGAAATGGAAACAGCTTTTCCTTTTACTTCCCGTCCTGCCGCATCGACCCACTCCCTTACGGGATCGAACCAGCTGTCAAACAATTGCAGGAATATCCATTGCGTCCATTGATAGTAATCCGCCCTGGACGTTGCGAGTTCACGACCCCAGTCATAACACATCCCCAGGAACTCGAACTGTTGGCGCATCGTCTTGATGCTTTCTTCCGTAATTACGGCAGGGTGCACGTTGTGCCGGATGGCGTACTGCTCCGCCGGAAGTCCAAAGCTGTCAAAGCCCATTGGATGCAAGACGTTGTAGCCGTGCATCCGCTTAAAACGGCTGTAGATATCCGTAGCAATGTATCCTTTGGGGTGCCCGATGTGTAGACCGGACCCGCTCGTATATGGAAACATGTCCAGCACGTAAAACTTGGGCCTTTCAGGATCGAAATCCGGATCGCCTGGCTCGGGAGTGCGAAAAGTCTTTTCCTTCAGCCAGTGTTCTCGCCACCGTTTTTCGATCTGCTGGAAGTTATACTCCCCTTGCTCCATACGATCTTTCTCCTGGCCTTCTACGGGGTCCCGCCAAAAGCCAAACCATTGTGTCTTATGGATACAACCGCTGCAGCATCCGCGGAAAAGGGATGGTTTCTCGAACGTGGGGCAGTCCGCAGATCCACGCGACCGTCCGCTCTATACCCAATCCAAAGCCGGCGTGCGGAACCGAGCCGTACTGCCTGAGGTCCACATACCAGCGCAGAGGGTCTTCATCCAGGCCGTGTTCAGCGATCTTCTCCTGAAGTAATGTTGGATCGTCCTCTCGCTGGCCCCCCCCCACGAGCTCGCCGTAACCTTCCGGAGCCAGTACGTCCATACAGAGTGCCAGTCGGGCATCTTCAGGATCCTGTTTCATGTAAAAGGCTTTGCAGGAAGCAGGAAATCTATGGACAATGACGGGACGGTCGAACGCCTTGGCCAGGAGGGTCTCCTCATCCCCACCAAAATCGTCTCCCCACTGATGTTCCATCCCCTCTCTCTTCAGAAGATCGACGGCCTCATCGTACGAGATCCTGGAAAAAGGTTTCTCCACCCGGTCCAAAGGCCGTAGATCCCGCTCGAGAAATTCCAGCTCCTTCCTGTTTTTCTTCACCACCCGCTTGACAACTTCAACGAGGAGGTCTTCGGCAAGATCCATGTCCCCGGCGAGATCCATGAACGCCACCTCGGGCTCCAGCATCCAGAATTCGGTCAGGTGCCGACGGGTCTTCGACTTCTCGGCGCGGAATGTAGGACCAAAGCAGTAAACCTTCCCGAAAGCCATGGCGGCAGATTCCATGTAAAGCTGTCCACTCTGAGTGAGATAAGCCTTGGAATCGAAGTAGTCGATTTCAAACAGGGTCGTCGTGCCCTCGCACGACGAAGGCGTTAGGATCGGCGCGTCGACAAGCACAAAACCGTTGTTATCGAAATAGTCACGGCAGGCACTTACAATGGCGCTCCGAATACGCAAAATGGCGTGCTGCCTGGAAGACCGGAGCCAGAGGTGGCGGTTGTCCATCAAGAACGCGGTGCCGTGCTCCTTCGGCGAGATGGGATATGGCTCCGCAACCTGCACGATTTCCAGATCCGTCACCCCGATCTCGTACCCGATCGGAGACCGTTCGTCCGCGCGGACAACGCCGCGGACACGGAGCGAAGACTCCTGCGTGACCTCCTCGGATCGTTCGAAAACGACGTCGGCTACTTCACCCTTGAAGACCACGCATTGAATCACGCCTGACCCATCTCGTACTTGAAGAAAGAAAAGTTTCCCGCTGGAGCGTTTGTTGTAAAGCCATCCTTCCAGGACGACCTCTTTGCCTTCGTGTTCGCCAACACCTGAAATCGATATTCGAACTGCCATTCTCTATTTCCCAGAGTTAATCTGAAGATGACCAAGTCAGATCAGTGCCCGAGGACCTCCGAAAGCGTCTCAAGCGGCAGATCCCAGGCCTCCGCAACACCTGTGTGGGTGACGCGACCTTCAACGATGTTCAGACCGGCCGCCAATTCAGTCGAAGTGCGCGACGCTTCTCGCCACCCCTTATCTGCGATCTCCATAATATAAGGCAGTGTTGCGTTCGTGAGGGCAAAAGTGGACGTTCTTGGCACTGCACCGGGGATATTGGTGACACAGTAGTGGATGACCTCACCGACCTTGTAAGTGGGTTGAGAATGCGTCGTGGGACGGCACGTCTCCACGCAGCCTCCCTGATCGACCGATACGTCGACAATGACAGCCCCCTCCTTCATCTTCGAAACCATTTCGCGCGTGACGAGCCGCGGGGCCCTCGCCCCTGTTTTGAGGACCGCGCCAATCACAAGGTCTGCGGAGGAGACCAGCTTGTTCAAATTGTATCGGTTCGACATCAAGGTGATGACATTCGGAGGCATGACATCCGCCAGATAGCGAAGGCGCGCCAGATTGATGTCCAGGACGAAGACATTGGCGCCCAGTCCTGCAGCAATGCGCGCTGCGTTGGCCCCGACGACCCCACCTCCGAGGATCACGACGTCGGCAGGCGCAACGCCGGGGACGCCCGCAAGGAGTATCCCGCGCCCGCCCTGAGGGCTTTCCAGATATTTGGCCCCCTCCTGCAGCGCCATGCGTCCCGCCACCTCGCTCATGGGCACGAGCAGGGGAAGTTCACCATTGGGCAACTCTACGGTCTCGTAGGCGAGCGCCACGATCCCCGAATCCTGAACCGCGAGGGTGAGTTCACGGCTCGCAGCGAAATGAAAATAGCAGAAGACCATCTGGCCGGGCCTGAGCAACGATATATCTTTCTTCTGTGGTTCTTTTACCCTGACGACGAGTTCTGCCAGCCCGTAGATCTCTTTCAGGTCTTCGGAGATTTCCGCTCCCGCGTCCTTGTAATCCGAGTCCAGGAAGCCACTAGCGACCCCCGCGCCTGACTGGACCAGGACACGGTGCCCGTTCTCAACAAGCGCTTCCACACCAACCGGTAGCAGCCCGACCCTGTTTTCGTCGACCTTGTTCTCTTTGACGACGCTTACGATCACGCAAATTCTCCCGAACGTCGTGCCAGACTAAGGGCCTACGGTGACCAAGTGAAGGTGTTCTTCCTCCGCCAGCTCCTTGCAAGCTTTAACCATGCTTTCCTGGCTCACCCCGTCGATTCTAGCCAGGACCTCCTCGGCGGTCCGCAATTTTCCCTCATAGAGCTCGTCTCTGGCCATTCTGCTCATTCGCCTGTCCATGCTTTCAAACCCCAAAATGAGCTCCCCACGGAGCTGTGCCTTCGAGCTTTCGAGTTCCTTCTCGGAAATGCCTTCCGTCCTGAACCGATCGAGTTCGGCCCGGACGATTTCAACGACCTGTTCCACACGTGCCTGATCGCAGGCAATATAGGTTCCGAACAGGCCCGTGTCTTCCAGCATCTCGAGGTAGGAGTAGACTGCGTAGGCCAGTCCCAGCCGTTCTCGGATCTCCTGAAACAGTCGCGAACTCATCCCCCCTCCGAGCGCTGTATTGGCCACGAGGAGTTCGTGGGTCCGGGGATGCGTGTAGGCGTAGCCGACCGCACCAAGACAGATGTGAGTCTGTCCGATGTCACGCGAATGGTGCTGTTCGTGTCCGTGAGCAAGCTCTGGGCGCGCGCGTTCAAGGGTCGAGAAATCGGGGACTGCTGTCCCGAAGATTTCCGAGAGCTTGTCGACAAATCGATCGTGATCCAGATTCCCGGCCGCACAAAAGATCATGCGGCCGGGTTGATAGTGTCTATGCATAAAATCGCGCAACAACTCGGGAGTGAAGGCGGATACGGACTCTCTCGTGCCCAGAATCGGTTCCCCCACGGGATGGCGCCCCCAGACCGACTTCGCAAACAAGTCGTGCACAAGGTCTTCGGGTGTGTCTTCCACGCTTTGGATCTCTTCCAGAACAACGCGCTTCTCCTTCTCTATTTCCTTTGGGTCTAGCTGAGCATTCTGAAGGATGTCTCCCAGGACGTCCAGGGCCTCCTCGAAGTGTTCATCCAGGCATCTAGCATAGAAACAGGTTGAATCCCGGTAAGAGAAGGCATCGATGCTGCCGCCAAGAGACTCCAGACTGTAGACGATCTCGAATGCATCTCGCTTATGGGTGCCTTTGAAGACCATGTGCTCTAGGAAGTGAGAAATACCGTGCTCGTCAGTTCGTTCGTCCCGTGATCCGACACGAACCCATATGCCCAAAGAGACGGACCGAACGTGCGGGACGTGTTCGGTCACTACTCGCATGCCATTCTCGAGTCGTGTCTTTCGAAAATCACCGTTCGGCATCATGAAACCTGCCCCCACACGCTCAAAGGACCTAAATCGAAAAAGACGACCAGGAAAGTTTCCGATCGCCTTCTCGCTTTGTCAATCCGAAAGATGAAGTTTACCTTCTTGTGGGCCTTCGACCCCTGTCGGGCCTCGGTCGTCTTTCCTCCGCCTTGGGATCATACCCGGCTGGCGGTTCCATCGTCGCCTTTCGGCTGAGGCGAATCTTGCCCTGATCATCGACTCCGATCACCTTCACCTTCGTCTTATCCCCTTCTTCCAGGACATCTTCCACCTTACGGACACGGCTGTACTCGAGTTCCGAAATATGGCAAAGGCCTTCCTTCCCGGGCAGGATCTCAATAAACGCCCCGAAATCCATTAGGCGCTTGACCGTCCCTTCGTAGACGCGGCCGACTTCAGCGTCTTCTACCAAGGCACTGATCATCGCCAGGGCCGCCTCGCCGGCCTCAGGCTTTGTCGAGCTCACCGTAATCATTCCGTCATCCTCGACTGCAACGGTCGCACCATTCTCCTCGATGCTTCGGATCGTCTTGCCGCCCGGACCGATTACAAGCCCGATTTTCGAGGGGTCGATCCGGATCGAAAGGATTCTGGGTGCATACTGGGAGAGCTCAACGCGAGGCTCGGAGATCGCATCGTTCATGACCCCGAGGACGTGATCCAGGGCCTGGCGAGCCCGCTTGAACGCCTCCTGCATAATCTCGAAGGGAATACCGGCGATCTTGATATCGAGCTGGATGGCGGTCATCCCATCCTTGGTGCCCGTGATCTTCAGGTCCATATCTCCCAGATGATCCTCTGCGCCCAGGATATCCGTCAGTACGACCCATTTACCGTCTTCTATGACCAGCCCAACGCCGGCCCCGGCGACAGGGGTCTTTATTGGAACGCCGGCGTCCATCAAGGCCAGGGTCGCTCCGCAGACTGTGGCCATGGATGACGAGCTGTTAGACTCCAGAATCTCAGAGACCATCCGAATGGTATAGGGAAAATGGTCCTCTGTGGGAATGACAGGATCCAGTGCCTTTTCGGCCAGGGCA
This sequence comes from Candidatus Latescibacterota bacterium, assembly GCA_965248435.1. GTDB lineage: Bacteria > Latescibacterota > UBA2968 > UBA2968 > CBDFJH01. The sequence goes on along the minus strand of OZ252100.1, from coordinate 215,783 downwards.
CCATGTCCGATTTCGCGCCGTCCCGGAGGACCGATCCGCCGGGTTTCTCCTACGCTGTAGGACGGAAAGTTGTAATCAAGCATGAACGACTTGAAGGATTTACCTTCCAGGTCGTCGACCATCCTGGTGTCGAGTTTGCTGCCTAAGGTGGCCACGCACAGCGCCTGCGTCTGACCGCGCGTAAAAATTGCAGAGCCGTGCGCCCGGGTAAGGGAGCCCAATTCGATCGTGATTGGACGCACCTCGTCCAATCCTCGACCGTCTATCCGGCGGTTCTCGTTCAGGATCATCTCCCGCATGTCGGCCTTTTCAATGGCCCCCAACTCGTCGGATACTGCCCCTTCTGATTCCGGGAATTGCTCCGCAAGCGCCTCCTGCACCTCTGTTCTCAATTGACTCAGCACGCCCTCCCGATTTTCCTTGGCCGGCAACCGGTTGGCCGACTTGACCTTCTCCTCTGACAATTCCCGAACGGCAGAGACGAGCGCCTCGTCAACTTCGGGTTCGATGACTTCCCGCTTCTGCTTGCCGCACCGGGCGATCAAGTCTTCCTGAAGATCGATGAGCCGCACGATCCCCTTGTGGGCCACTTTGAGACCTTCGAGGACTTCGTCCTCCGGCATTTCGCTGATCTGTCCCTCCACGGAGATAACCGATTCGCGACTGCCGGAGACGATCACATTCATGTCGCTCTCTTCCACCTGGGCATACGTGGGGTTCACGATGTAGGCTCCATCCACACGCCCCACGTGAACCGCCCCGATCGGTCCATCAAACGGAATGTCGGAGATCCCCAGAGCGGCTGAGGCCCCGGCCATGGCCAAAATGGCCGGATCGTTTTCCTGGTCAAACGAGAGCACGGAGACCAGCACCTGGGTCTCGTATCGAAATGACTTTGGAAAAAGTGGACGGATCTGGTGGTCGATTAACCTGGCGTTCAGCTTCTCGGTCGTCGAGGGCGCAGCCTCCCGTTTGAAAAAGTTTCCAGGAATCCGACCACCCGCGTAGAACCGCTCACGGTAATCCACCATGAGAGGGAAAAAGTCGGTTGTTGCTTCTCTCGTATCTGCAACGGTGGCCACCAGCACGATGGTATCACCATAGCGCACCCAAACAGCCCCGTGCGCCTGCTTCGCGACCCGTCCCGTTTCAAGGGAAAACTCACGCCCCTCTAAATCCAGAGATACTTTCTCACTCATCCAACTTACCTCCATTGAGAAGTTGCGATCAGCTTTGGTTTGTAATGACGCGGAGATCTACGACTAGAGGGGAGTGTAGAGTCGTCGCTTCGCAGCGAAGCGACGAACTATCCGCGAATGCCGAGTTTTCCCACAAGCTCTCGGTAAACGGGTAGATTCCTACGACGCAGATACCTCATCAGCCTGCGTCGGCTCCCAACGAGCTTGAGCAGGCCTCGGCGTGAATGATGGTCTCTCTTGTGTATCTGGAAGTGGCTCGTTAGCGTCTTAATGCGCTCGGTCAGAAGCGCAATCTGTGCCTCGGGCGAACCTGTATCTCCTCCTGTCCTGCCAAAGGTGTCGAACAGTTCAGCCTTTCTCTCTTTCGTCAAGCTCAAGTGTCTACCTCCTAACCGGTGTTTCGTCCATTTCACAGAGCAGCGCCCGGGCGACCTGTCGATCGTTTCTGATCTGCTCAACGAGGGCAGTGCTGTTTTCGAACTTGCGTTCGCCGCGAATACATTGAGTCACCTCTATCCCTACCCTCTCGCCGTAAAGGTCTTCTTCAAAATCCAGAATGTGGGCCTCGAGGCAGCGAAACTTCCCGTTGAAGGTCGGTCGGAAACCCAGGTTCACGACGGCGGCGTGTGGATCGGGGAGATGGACCCAGGCCGCATAGACGCCATCGGGGGGAAGCAGTTTTGACTCGTCTTCCAGAGCCAGGTTTGCTGTGGGATATCCCATCTGTCGGCCGCGACCTTCTCCTCGCACGATGCAACCCTCGATGAAATACCCGCTGCCAAGTAGCCTGCCGGCCTCCTCCAGGTCGCCCTCAGCAATCTGCCTCCGGAGTCGAGTGCTGCTTACGGGCGCCCCTCCGATAAGGACCGGAGGCATAGAAATTACGTCGAAGTTCAAAGATCGCCCTAACGTTTTCATCGTTTCCGAATTTCCACCACGATCTTTCCCGAATCCGTGATCGTGGCCGAGCACGATAACGCTTGCCTGAAGCCTGCGGACCAGATACTCCCGCACGAACGCCTCAGGACGCAATGTCATCAGAGAGGGTGTAAATTTGACGACGAGCAGCTGATCTATCCCTGATTCACCTATTCTCCATTCCTTTTCACGCATCGTCGTCAGGATGTCTGGGGAATGACTCGGGTCTATGACAGCGCGGGGGTGGGGGTCGAATGTGACGACCACGCTCGTCCCACCCCGGGTACGGGCATTTTCCTGCACGGCTTCCAGCACCGCGCGGTGGCCCAGGTGCACGCCATCGAAGGTCCCGACCGTTACGACCGGCCCTGGCAGGTTGATGGGTGAGTCGAGGCTGGCTGTTCGCATCACACAGCCATTTCCGGTTTATACGGTCGGAGGACTCGAATCGGCTTCAAGACGAGGTCCTCCATCTGCCAGTTTCCGATTCCCAAAAGGCGCCCTTCCACGTCGACAACCCGAATCGACCCCTCCGCGTCCAGTTCCATGTCTGGCCTTAGTCCCGAAATAGGATTTCCGTGCGTGAATCTCCGAGCCTCTTCAGGGGCCAGGCGAAGGAGTGGTAAATGTCCAAGGGCCCGATTGGGATCGATGAGGTGATGTTCCCACCCCTCCTCACCAATTTTGTCCATTGCAATGCACTGATCGAGTCCGATGCTCCCCACCCCTGTCCGCCTGAGCCCTGAGAGATGCCCTCCGCACCGCAGTTCGCGTCCGATGTCCTCGGCCAGGACTCGTATGTAGGTACCCTTGGAACAGGAAACATCAAGGTCAAGGAATGGTGGATCGAATTGGGCAATCTGAATCGAATAAATATTTACGATCTGAGATGGCCGTGCGATTTCCTTATCTTCCCTCGCCCAGCGGTAGAGTCGCCTTCCGGAAATCTTTCTCGCAGAGAACATCGGCGGAGTTTGCCTGTTTTGTCCAACAAACCCCTCGATCGCCTTCCGGATTTCCTCGGGATCTCCAGGAACACAATCTGACCGTGCGGTCACACGCCCTTCCGAGTCTAAGGTGTTTGTGCTTACGCCAAGCCAGATCCTCGCAAGATAGCCTTTATCCTGGACGGTCAGGAAGGAACTCAACCGAGTCAGCCGTCCGAGGCAGAGCACGAGAACACCTGTAGCCATGGGATCGAGCGTCCCGGTGTGGCCCACCTTCTTTATGCTTAGTATGCTGCGAACTCTGTCCACAACATCGTGCGACGTCCATCCGCGCGGCTTGTCGACCGCCAGGAAACCGTCCACCTTACGCCCTTTATGGTTTCAGGTCTTCAAGCAGTCGATCGATCCTGCTGCCACGCTGAATCGAATCATCGTGTTCGAACAAGACCTCAGGCGTATGTCGCAGACGAACTCGTCTGCCGAGTTCCTTCCTTACGAAAGGAAGCGCGTGAGAAAGAGTTTCAAGCGACTTGTCTTTCGATTCATCATCTCCCATCACGCTCACGTAGACTTTCGCGGTCTTGAGGTCTCGAGTCACCTTCACTCCAGTAACGGTTACAAATCCAAGCCGTGGATCCTTGAGACGCCTGTGGATGATCTCACTGATGATTTCCTGAATCTGTCGTCCAACGCTTTCGGGACGCCACGAAGGCATATCATATCATCTCAAGCGAATAGTCGAGGAGTTCAACTCTAATGTCAGCCTTCACCACGTCAACGACTTTGGATAGGACACGATTTGCATAGCGCGATTCGTTCGACACGATTACTACACCGAGAGTTGCTTTTTGCCACAGTTCATTGTCATCCAACTCGGAAATGGAGACATTGAACTTGTTTCGAATTCGCGTGACGATGCTCTGAAGCAGGTTGCGCTTGTTCTTGAGGGAACCACTTTCAGGAAGGTAAAGCACGAGTCGACAGAGCCCAATCGTCATACCTACAAGCTTCGCGCAGTTTCGACCATTTCATAAGCTTCGATCGTATCACCGATCTTGATGTCATTGAAATTCTCCACCCGCATGCCACACTCAAAGCCAGATTGCACTTCACGAACGTCATCCTTAAACCGCTTGAGGGATGCGAGCTGGCCTTCGAAGATCACGACACTATCCCGGAGGACACGCACGAGTGACTCTCGCCCGATGGTTCCGTTTTCCACATAACATCCTGCTATCGTACCGAACCGAGATACCTGAAACGTTTCACGAATCGCGACCGAACCCAAAATCTGTTCGTCAACTTTCGGTGCCAGAAGCCCGGAGAGCGCAGCCTTGATGTCCTCTACGGCTTCGTAGATCACTCGATAAAGCCATATGTCCACCCGTTCTTGTGCGGCAACTTCCCGGCCGCGAGCGTCCGGCCTGATGTTGAATCCAATGATGACCGCGTCCGAAGCCGAAGCCAGAAGGACATCAGATTCAGAGATCGCCCCGACGCCGCGGTGGATGACGTTGAGTCGGACCTCTTCGCTGGCGATCTGAGAAAGTGCATCGTGCAGGGCTTCGACTGAACCATCCACATCTGCCTTCAAGATCAATCTGAGTTCTTGAATTTTGCCTGCCTGGATCTGATCACGGATGTCGACAAGGCTGGTACGCTTGCCTCGATGGAAGTCCTGTTCGCGTCGGAGCTGCTGCCGTCTTTGACTCAACTCCCGCGCCTGACGCTCGTTCTGTGCGACGTGGAACGAGTCCCCTGCCTGCGGCAGCCCATCCAGCCCCAGGACCTGTACGGGTACCGAGGGCCCCGCGGCCTCGACGGGATTGCTTCTCTCATCCAGCAAGGCCCGAACGCGTCCGCTATGCAACCCGGTCACAAACGGGTCACCAATGCGAAGGGTCCCGGATTGAACAAGCACGGTGGCCACGTTTCCGCGGCCTCGATCCAGACGGGCTTCGACGATAGTTCCCTTGGCGCGCGCTTCCGGGTTTGCCTTCAGTTCAAGGAGGTCGGTTTCCAGAGCCAGTAGATCCAGAAGTTCGTTCACGTGTTCACCCGTTGAAGCAGAGACTTGGCAACACTGCACTTTGCCGCCAAAGTCCTCCACGACGATATTGTTCTCCATCAGCTGACGTTTGATCCGGTCTGGATTCGCGGCCGGCAAATCGATCTTATTGATCGCCAGGGCGATGGGTACTTCCGCAGCACGCGCGTGGTCGATGGCCTCGAGCGTCTGGGGCATCACGCTGTCATCTGCGGCCACGACAAGCACGACCACGTCGGTCACCTGGGCCCCGCGGGCGCGCATGGCCGTAAACGCTTCGTGACCAGGGGTGTCCAGAAACGTTACCACCCGGCCATTTTCCAACTCCACGTGATAGGCGCCGATATGCTGGGTGATACCCCCGGCTTCACCGGCCACCACGTTCGTTCTGCGGATGTAATCTAGAAGTGAAGTCTTGCCATGATCGACGTGACCCATAATGGTCACAACAGGCGGCCTGGGCCTCAGTTCCCCTTCCTCTTCCTCGTCCTCGTCTTCAAGCACAGCTTCCGAGAACTCTTCCTGTTCCTCAACGTCGAATCCAAACTCGTCTGCAACGAGCGTAATTGTCTCCATATCCAGACGCTGATTGATCGTGACCATCATTCCCATCTGGAGACACTGTTTGATTACCTCGGCAATCGGAGTATCCATTAGCCCCGCGAGTTCACCAACCGTCGTAAACTCATTGATTTTGATCAGGCTCTCTTGGATCTCCTCTTCCGTGGCTCCATCTTCTCGTCTTCGCCTCCTCCTCTGGCGAGCGCCGGCCTCCATCTCGGCCATCGTCCGACGGACAGACTCCTCGACTTCTCGCTGATCCACAGTCGGCCGACCTCGACGCCGTCTCCGTTTCTTACCTCCGCCGCGGTGCATAGAGCCGACAAAAGATGTGGTTGGCCGGGCTGTAGAGGTCGTCGGCGTGATCACCCTCCCGGAAGCGTCCTCGATTCTCGGGATGTTTTCCTGGGACCTGCTCGGACGCCTGCGACGAGGACGGTCCTGCTTATCCTGCTTGGTCTCCACAGATGCAGGTTCCTTCTTCGCCCGGGCAGTCCTCTTTTGGGCAGCGACCTCTTGTTCCTTTTCTTCTCGTTCTCGCTGTTGGGTGTCCTTGCGCTTGATTTCCTGCCTCGAGGCCTTCCGCTCCTCTTCAAACTTCTTCTGGATGCTCTCGAGCATCTCTGCGGTGCAGACGGCCATGTGGTTCTTGGCATCATACCCCAGCCCTCGAATCACTTCAACCATCGCAACACTTGAGAGGTTGAACTCTCTCGCGACCTCGTAGATCCGCTTCTTCTTGTCGGCGGTCGATGCAGCTTCGGCCTTTTTTGCCTTCTTCGCCTTACTCTTCTTCGCTGCGGACCGCTTCGTCTCTTCCGCCAAGACCTTCCTCCCCTCCTTCGGACTCCTCCGCAGCGGACGCGACTTCCGCTACGGCATCGGGTTCCTGTTCACCTGCATCAAGCGCATCGTCCCCTAGATCGGAAACGGCTTCTTCCCCTTCTGTTCCTTCTTCAAGACCTGGACCTTCCCCAGCATCTTCGCCCCGCTCTGTCTCGGCGGCGGCTTCAGGACCCCCGTCCTCCGCCTCACCATCCGCTTCTGCGGCATCCCCCGCCTCACCATCGCTCGCCTCATCTTCCACAGCTGCCCCTTCGGCCTCCGCGGCCGCCTTGGCTGCTTCTTCCGCCTCCTTGGCTGCTTCTTCCGCCTCCTTGGCCGCTTCCTCCGCCTCCTTTGCTGCGCGTTCTGCTTCCTCCGCCTCCCTCGCGGCCCGCTCTACTTCCTCGGCAGCCTTCCGTTTTTCGAGCTCCTCTCGGTATTCGGACACCTTCACAGAGACAAGCTCATCGGCTGCGACCTTGATCTTCTCGGCAGTGGCCTCCCCGATCCCAGGGACATCCATAAGACGCGAGAGGGAGGAACCTGCAACCTCGTTCGCCGAGGCGATACCTGCCGTCTCCAGATGCTCACGCATCACTTTGCCGATGCCAGGCACGCTGGCCAGAGAAATGAAGGTCTCCGACTTCTCGGTCTGCATCTCGTCAAATCGCGTCTCCGTGATGATGTCTACTTTCCAGCTTGTAAGTTGTGAGGCCAGACGCGCGTTCTGTCCTGATTTCCCGATCGCGAGTGAAAGCTGATCATCTTCCACGACTGCCGTCATCCGCTTGTCGATCCTCTCCACGACCACGCGCTTGACGACGGCCGGGCCGAGGGATCGGGAAAGGAAGATGGCCGCGTCTTCGCTCCAGGGGACGATGTCGATCCGTTCGTTGCTGAGTTCCCGCACTACGGCCTGAACGCGTGAGCCCTTCATGCCGACACACGCTCCGACAGGATCGATGCGCGCATCGTGAGAAAAGACTGCGATTTTTGCCCTTTCTCCAGGCTCGCGCGCCACACCCTTGACCTCGATGATCCCCTCGTAGATCTCCGGGACTTCGAACTGGAAGAGCCGCATCAGGAAGCTGGGGTGCGTACGTGAAAGCAGCACCTGCGGCCCCTTTGAGGTCCGCAGCACGTTGACGATGTACGCACGAATGGGATCTCCCTGGCGATATCTCTCCTTGCGGATTTGCTCTTTGAGCGGAATCACTGCCTCTGTTCGCCCAAGGTTGACCAGGATATCCCCTCGACTGATCTGCTGGACGGTCCCACTGACGATTTCACCGATTCGGCCTTGGTAATCCTCGAATATTCTCTCCCGCTCGGCCTCTCTGACCCGCTGAATGAGAATCTGCTTGGCCGTCTGAATCGCATTTCTCCCGAAGTCTGCGAAATTCAGCTCTTCCGTCACTGTTTCCCCGACTTTGGCTTTGGAGTCGATCTCCTTGGCCGCTGAAAGACCGATCTCCAGGCCGGGATCCTCCAGCGCGTCGTCATCCACGACCTGCTTTGTCGCAACAAGGGAGATGCCGCCCGAAGCCTCGTCGATCTTGACCTCGATGTTGTCGGATGTGCCGTAGCGCTTCTTCGCCGCCGACAGCAGCCCGATCTCCAAGGTCTCGATGACGAGCTCTTTCTTGACGCTCTTTTCCTGCGCGATCTGACCCAGGGCTTCAAGCACTTCGTAATTCAATGAAATCACCCTCCTGAACTTCTATGCCTAAATCTCAAAATGGAGATTCGCTTTAGCCACATGCTCACGGGAGATGTTTTGGACTTCTCCGTTGACCTTGACCAGTAATTCTTTCTCGCTGAAGGACATCAGGGTTCCAATGCACTCGCCTCGACCCTGAACAACCAGACGAACCTGGTTCTGAACAGCCCGTTTGTAGTCACTGTCGGACTTGATCGGACGATTCAGGCCAGGGGATGAGACCTCCAGTGTGTAGGTCCCATAGACGGGTTCGTGGGTATCCAGAAGGTCCGCAATGCCGCGGCTCAGCTTCGCGCACTGGTCGATCGAGATCCCGCCTGGTCGATCCACGTAAATGCGGATCATTCTCCGACTACGGTTTCCGGCCAGCTGGAGCTCTACAAGCTCCGTCCCGTTTTCCTCCAGGTGTTGGCTCGTCAGGCGTTCAAGGTATTCTTGAAGATCAGATTCCCCGACAGGACCATTCAGCGAGAGGTCGGTTCTGTTCTTTACGTCCATCAAGAGACTCGCTCAAAAGCATCCAGCTTCTCCAGAAGGTCCTCCGCCTTCTCCCTCTTGGCGGCGTCAGGATCGCGAGCGATGATCCGCTGGAGCGTCGAACGTGCCAGCTCGTCCCCCGATTCGGCCATTTCGAATGCCAGTCGATCCCGTTTTTCGAAGTACTGCCGGTCGTAGGGTTCGACCTCCAGATTCCACTTCTTCCAGTAATACTTGAGGTCGTCCGTGGACCAGCCTTCGTAGACCTCCGCCCAGGGAATCCCCCCGTGCGGTTCTAGCGTACCCGGAGAAACCGGCTCGCTCGCCTTCTGGAACCGGGCATCTATTGAAAGCCTGAGCTTGTCGGATGTGCACGCCACACCCTTGTGAACGGCCATGCTGTGAAAGATCAGGACATCCCCCTGTTGGAAGGGGTTGTAGACCCACGTTCCCTCGAGGTTGTCCGTCACCTCCATACCGCCCGCGCCGAGCGCCGGCCGGAAATCGTAGACGCCCTTTCTGTGCGACCCGGACGAAATCTGGAGGCCACCCATCTCGGGCGGCAGGTCGCTCAGGGGAAACCAGGCCGTGTAGGTATCGGGCGTACCCTGGATCGGAATAAAATCCTGATGGGCCGGCGTTGTAAATGCCTCCCGCTGAGGAAAGATGATCCTTCCGATGATTCGTGGGTGCGGAAGGACCTCCTCACCAAGGAACCGCTCGAACAGGCCGATGAGATTCGGATGGTGCTGCATGGCGTGAAAATCAGGCAGCCTGTAGAAGCGGTGATAGACCTCAAAGTATTCCGGTTGGGGCTCGACGCAAAAGCTGTCGAGATTGGCGATGCCCTGCTCTAGCGACGTACCTCGTTGGATCCAGCCCGCCTCCCTGGCGATACGAAGGATCTGAATCCTGAGGTTTTCCAGGACCTGTGGTGGAATGAGCCCCCGGAGGTAGAGATACCCGTCACGCTCGACGCGTCTGCCCAGTTCAGCGCCGTCTTCGACGACCGATGAAGAATCTAAAAATGGCTTCGTTATCAACTGATTTCAGGATAAAATGGTTTAGAGGGGTAAAAACTGCCCCCTACTCAAAAGAGTGGGCATGGCCCACTCTCGAGGGGAGTTTAAAAATATAGGACATTTGGAAAGTTCGCGCAAGCAGAAATGCCGCGTATCTCCTTCATTTATCGCCATTAATCAAGTTCTTGAGATCCATAAGCATCTGTCTGATGTCCACCAACACCTCATCCCTCTCCGAGCCCTCGGTCGACGGGGGCGCCGCCTCCAACTCGCGGTCTTCCCAAAGCGAGCGATCTGTCTTGAGGCGCTCTACGGCGCCTTTGATCGTGTATTTCTGGTTGTAAAGCAAGTCCTGGATGGCCAGGACGACCTTCACGTCCCGCGCCCTGTAAGACCGATTCCCGGATCGTCCCCGCTTTGGCCGAAGCATCGAGAACTCCTTTTCCCAGAATCGGAGCACGTGAGGCTGCACCCGTGTCAGTTCGGAAACTTCGCGGATCGAGTAATAGAGTTTGGTTCCGTCGGTCTCTTTCATGGCTCTTGATCAGTTTTGGGTTCGAAGGAATCGCGAGATGCTTCTAATTACTTTTTTCTGAACGCGACGCGAACCGGCGTGCCCAGAAAGTCGAACCGTTCTCTCAGCTTCCGCTCAAGAAATCGCCGGTAGTGCTCAGGTACGTCGTCGGGTCTCGAAGTGAAAAACACGATCGTCGGCGGCTCGGTTCGAGGCTGCACGGCATAGACCATTCGGCTCAGGCGCCGCCCTTTTGAGGGCGGGGGGGACACCGCATTAAGCTCTACCAGGAACCGGTTGATCTCAGATGTCGGGATTCTTGAAGCGCGGCGGTCGTAGACAGCGAGGGCGAAGTCGATGGCCCGCCAGGTTCGCTGTCCGGTGAGGGCGGAGGTGAACAGGATCGGATATGCCCGCAGCGAGGGAAACCGTTTCTGTACCTCACGGGTGTACTCCGCAGAGGTATTGTGGTCTTTTTCCACGAGGTCCCACTTGTTCACGACCAGGACCGCCCCTTTTCCAAGATCCACGGCCTGATTCAGGATCTTCATGTCCTGAGTCGTACACCCCTCAACGGCATCCACCAGGACGGTCACGACATCGCTTCGCTCCAGGCTTTCAGCGGTTCGCAAGGCACTGTAGTACTCCACCTGCTCCCGAATCCGCGTGCGGCGACGGAGTCCAGCCGTATCGATCAGCAGATAGTCTCTTCCGTTCCGCCGCATCGGAAGGTCGATCGAATCCCGAGTCGTTCCGGGGATCGGGCTGACCACGACGCGGTCCTCTCCGATGAGCTTATTCGCAAAGGTTGATTTTCCCACATTTGGCCGGCCGACAATCGCGATCTTAGGACAGAGCTTCTTCTCCTCCTCTTCCTCTCCTGGTGGAAGCTGGTCGATCGCCAGATCCATCAGGTCCCCAACGAGACGTCCGCCCAGTGCCGAAACTGGAGTCGGTTCTCCCAACCCCAGGCTGTAAAAGCGCGTCGCCTCAGGCTCGTCCCATTCGGAATCGACCTTGTTCACAACCAGGAGATAGGGCTTTCCGCAAGCACGAACAAGGCGTGCCATCTCATCATCGTAATCGGTCGGGCCTGTCTTCGCGTCCCCCACCATCAGGATCAGGTCCGCCTCGCCCATCGCCCTCTCGATCTGGCTGGCGATCGACTCAAGGATCTGTTCATCCGAACGAGGCACGTAGCCGCCTGTATCGACTAATGTGAACACGCGACGGTTCCAGGCGACTTCTGCATAATTCCGGTCTCGTGTCACCCCGGGCAGATCGTCCACGACGGCCCGACGTTTACCCAGAAACCGGTTGAACAATGTGGACTTTCCGACGTTTGGGCGCCCGACGATGGCGACGACTGGTAGTCTCTGGCCCATCAGGATGCCATCTGGCGCGAAGAGATGTAAGGATGCGCCCACGGCGGGTCACCACCGACACCCTTCTCCATTTTCCGGCCGCTGGTAATCCGCTCTATCGTCTGCACGAGGTCGTAGCTCCCAACCACGACCTCCGCCCCGAGGGCATCGGCAAGATCCGACGGTGTGAGATCATCCAGAAACAGCCCGGCGTGGCTGACGCAATTGGGAGGAAGGACCACAACCTGGGGCGATTTCCATTCGCTTTTCAACGCATCCAGCATGTCCGCCCCGGTCAGCAGACCGGTGACCGTGATCCCATCCCCGAAGAATCGATTCCGGACCTCCACGAGTTCGACCTCTAGGCATCCCAGACCGTTCAGACGATCTACCATCCCCCGCACGAATCTTTCGCCAAGCCGGCTCGTCACCAGCAGGATGCGTCGCGGCTCGGGGACGCTCCGAAGGCGGTCAACTCCGCTTTCAAAGGCGTCACAGAACCGGCGCACCATCCCCACCCCATTCTCCAGGAGTGGAAATCCATCATAGGCGGATGCGGACGGAATGTCTCGGTCGGCCTGCAGGTAGAATTCGTCCCCGAGGTAGACGAAATTGTGCCCGAGCTTCTTCTTCAAACTGGACTGCCACGGCGTTACCTGCTCGATCGTCCTATCTGCAATTTCGGGGGTGACTGGATCGAGTTCTGGAAGGTTCTTTCGGAATCGCGTCAACCCCAGAGGGACGATACCAAGGGACGCCACGTCTGGATAACAGGCTGCGAGGTCGAAGACGGTTCGTTTCAGATGGAGGTCATCGTTCAGTCCGGGGCAGAGGACGACCTGCGTGTGCATCTCGATCCCGTTTTCGCTCAGGAAGCGAATCCTTTCCATCACGTCCACGTCGACCGCCTTTTCGCGCCCCAAAAGGCTTCCCCTCAATTTCGGATCGGTCGCGTGAACGGAGATGTAGACAGGGCTCAACCGCTGATCCACGATCCTCTGAAAATCGGCTTCCGAAAGGTTCGTGAGCGTTACATAGGCCCCGTGTGCAAAAGAAAGGCGGTAATCATCGTCCTGATAGTAGAGGGTCTTGCGCATCCCCTTCGGCATTTGATGCAGAAAACAGAAGACACATTTGTTGTTGCACTTGAGGATCGAAAGGTCTTCGAGTTCCAGTCCGAGATCATCATCCGGATCCTTTTCGATGTCGAAGACAACCCTCTCCTCCCCGCGTAGAACCTCCAGTTCGACCAGGTCCTCGCCGATGTGGAACCGGTAATCGATCGGATCCCGGACCGCTTCCCCGTTTATCCGCTCGATTACATCCCCCGGGAGAATTCCAGCCTCTTCCCCGAGGCCGCGCGGAATCACCCCTGTGACCTCGACGCCGATCTGCAGCTCGGTCACCATGGGGCGACCTTCGACGGGAATTGGATCGCTCATATCTGGTTGTCACACAATGCGGTGTGGGGAAATTCTACGGAATTACTTAATACTGAAGATAAACGAAAAGGGTTTGGGGGTCAAGGCAATTCAGCGAGAAACCTCCCGATGTCCAACGCGACATCATGTTTGGTCCCATAGGGGTCGTAGAATCATTTTCTCATTGTTGAACCAATTACTGCGCCCTATCTTGGTGACCATTGTCACGAGTTTTTCTCTTCCAAGTGCTTATATTGTCCATTGTATCCGCTCACCAGTCCGCAGGAAACCTTTAGAAAGGGAGGTACAAGCCGTGCGAGCCCATAAATTACCTTGGGTCCTAACCCATGTAGTTCTGCTCTTACTCATTGTTTCTCTACCAGCCAAGGCTGCAGATGTGAAAACAGACATGGCCCAAGCGCATAGAGTAGCAGTGTTGATCGGGGGCGGTCTTGTAAACGTAATCCATTTCAATGTGGCTGACCCGGTCACGCAGATGGCAACCAGCACCACCGGGGGAGATAGATACCAGGTCACCACCACAGGAAAAACACAGGGAGGGCCGATCGATTTCAGCTTTCATCCGCAATCGATGCCTCCAGCATTATCCAGTTGGATTCTTGATGCGATAAGAGGAGCCCCCAGTACGAGGCCTGTCGAAGTCCAAACTTTTGATAAGACCGGGCGCGAAGTGGGCCGCCAAAACTACAGCAACTATGCCATCTCGCAGGTTACCTTCCCCACGTTAAACCCCGAGAGCAGCTCTTTTGCCACGATGTCGGTCCAGATCATCCCCAGCACCATCCCCCTCAAGTCAGGCTCAGGTGGGGGATCTGCTCCGCGCATAGATCCAAATATTCTGGCTAAAGAGGCATATTTCATCATGGAAAACAGCATCGGCCTGCCCGGGAACGTGCAAGTCCACGCCGCCAGCCCGGTGACCTGTCGGAACGAAGGGGGTCGGCTCCAGATCTCACCGGTTCAATTGAGTCTAAACTCGGACAAAGATGGTACAGCGGCCGTTTCTGACCTGGTGAAGAAGGCCAGCATGGGTGTCCCGCTGCGGGGTCAGATCGCATTTCATCTCCTGGACAGAGGACAAACAAGGAGATTTTCTATCGAGCTGCACGCTCTGACGATTGTTTCTTTCCAGCCGGTGCAGCCCCCGCCTGGGACTAAGCCAGGGCCGCTATTTTCCGAGCTGACCTTTCAACCTGGACAGATCAACTTCGTAGCCCGTTGAACAGGTTTCTTGAGGAACCAAACATCTAAAATCATCCGTATTGAGGGAAGCGCTAGACTGAGAAGGCCCCGCTCGCAGTTCGCGAACGGGGCCCTTTCTTTGTGCATCCGTGGCATCTACAAAAACGGAGGATCGCAAAAAGCGATCCTCCAAAGATATTCAAGAGGAGATTCTGGAGCGAAGACGGGGCTTATCGAACCCGCGACATCAAGCTTGGGAAGTCATTATTTGGCATCTCGGCTGTTTCGGCCCGTTTCGGTCGGTCCGGTTAGCAGGCTGTTAGTACGAATAGTGGCACATCATTACCTGTCACGGCGATCTCTGCGTTACTTCACAAACCAGATCTTTCTCATCGGCAGGTCCCTTCCAAGCCTCGATCCGGTAGCTTGGCAGGGTCCTCTCGTCTTCAGCTTCGGAAATCGATACGGACCTGGCGCAGCCGTGGCGAACGGCAGCCGTATAGCGATGTGAATGTCGCGCGATACTGCACAAAGCGGGTCGACGGCCACAGCTCCGGAATCGACACCCCCGTATTCTCGAACATCGACCCCCCCCCTTCCGGTCCCATCCACGGCATCTGCTCCAGCGCCGTTTCGTTCTCCGCACAGCGCAACTCGAACTGCAAAGTCGTCGTCTCGGGTACCTCGGCCTCCCAGCTGATCCGGCACGGCCGACGATCACCCGTCTCGTGTGCCGGCGAGGTGTAGCGTTCGATCGGCTCTCGCGTGTAGGCGTTCCCGGGCATGCGGGCATTCAGCCTGTGAGGCCCCATGCCGGGCAGCGGCGTCGTGCGGTCGTTCGATATTCCTTCCGGGCCGTTCCAGAAGATATGGGAGTCCACAACGTGGCCGACGTCGTTGCGATGGCACGCAAGGAACAGGTCGATGTAGCCGTTTCGGTTGAGATCGATCGGGAGCGCCTCGAAGCCGGCATCCGCGTGCAGCACGAGCGGGTGTTCCAGGTCGAAGCGGTCCCCCTGGTTCCAGAAGATCTGCACCGGCACGACCCGCGTCAGTTCGGTCGAGTACGCCGGCACGATCAGGTCCAGCAGGCCGTTGTTGTTCAGGTCCGCGACGGTCATCTGTCCAGGCGAGAAGCCGCCCTCATAGTGCTGCGTGTTGTCCCAGCTGTAGCCGTCCGGGCCGCCATAGAAGATCGTCAGCGTATCCGGCCTGCGGAGGTAGTGGCCGGCGCTGGAAACCACCAGGTCAAGCCAACCGTTGCCGTTCAGGTCGGCGGCCGTGTTGACGTTGCCGAGCCAGTCCTTGTACATCGGGATGCGCTGCGTGCGGTCGAGGGAATACCCCCCCGGGCCACCCAGATAGATCAGGATGTAACCGCGCTTGTCCCCAACCAGCACATCCAGGGTTCCGTTTCGAGTAAAGTCGGCCAGATGGGCGTGGGAGCCGGTGAATGTCGGAAAGATGTCGAAGCGATCGGGACTGAATCCCTCGGCGGAGCCCCAGAAAATGCGCGAGGAATTCGCGAACGTCTCCGGCTTGTCGTTGTAGGTGTGACTGAGCGCCAAGATGTCCAGATACCCGTCTCTGTTGAAGTCCGCCACCTGCACGCCCGGCATGAAACAGGGCAGATCCTCATAACGGTCCGGATGGAAGCCGTCGGGACCTCCCTGAAAGATGCGCAGGCCTTCCATATTGCCGAACACGAGATCGTTCCACCCGTCGAGGTCCAGATCGGTGACCGCGCATTCAGAACATTCGCCGCCCACCGGCAATTCCTGGCGGCGGTGCACGCCGTAGTCCGCCTCAGGCCCTCCGAAGTAGATGTAGGAGGGCAGCGTCGGGCTGGTCTTGGCGTGTCCGGTCATGGTATTGCAGAAGACCACAACCGGCTTGCCGTCGCCGTCGAGGTCGCCCGCGGTCACCCCCTCGGCCCCCATCGTCGGCACGCGGGCGCAGCGTTCGGTCGAATATCCATCCGGACCATTCCAGTAGATCGCCGATTGCGTGTTGAAGGTCTCCGTCTCTTGATACTTGCTGACGATCAGCTCCGGACGTCCGTCGCCGTCCAGGTCTGCGGTGTGGACGCAGTAGGCATATGTCAGCGGCAGGAACTGCTTCACCTCGGTCAGATCGTCGGCGGACCGGATCTCCACCCCGCGCTGTGTCGCGACCAGCAGCTCGTCCCGCCCGTCGCCGTCCACGTCGGCCGCCGTAGCGTAGAGTTTGCCGAAGTGAAATTCGCCTTGAAGCCCCTCCGTCTCGACGACCAGACCATTGTCGGGACTGAAGCGACCCTCGTCGTTCCAGTAGACTTGGACCTTGTTGTTGCCGCAGAACATGATATCAGGCCGGCCGTTCCCGTTGAAATCGGCGAGGAACACCTTGGTCGCCGTGTCCGTCGGAAGACCCTGGGGCGTCGTGTCGAAACCGTCCTTCGTGCCCCAGTAGATGTAAGAATCGATTTTGTATTCGAACTCGTGGCGGTAGTTGGCCACCACCAGGTCGAGATGACCGTCCCCGTTCAGGTCCGCCACCGCCACAGACCGGGCGCCGATCCCGGTGAGACCGTACTCCTCGCCCCGGTCTTTGAACTGTCGGTCGTCTCCCTGCAGGTAAACGTGCAGCGGAAGGGGTCTCCCCGGGTTGTGATGATCGACCCACGCCGACGGAAAAACCAGGTCCAGACGCCCGTCCCCGTTTACGTCGAAGACGGCAACGTCGTAGGCCCCGACCGTCCGCAGATCGGTCCTCTCACCGGTCAGCCCGTTCGGCCCGCCCCAGTAGATGTGGCAGAGCAATTCGCACGACACGCCGTTCGACGAATTAATGATGATCAGATCCTGATGCCCGTCGCCGTCCAGGTCCACGATGCGGCACGAGTCGCCGCTGTCGGTCGGCAACTCACGCCGTTCCCACGTCGCACCGTCGCCGGGACCGGGCTTGTAGATCCAGGTCGGTCCGCGTTCGTTGTAGCCCTGTGCGTTCGGCAAGACGATGTCGACATAGCCGTCGTTGTCGACGTCCGTGCGATGGATGGTCTCAATGATGCCCTTAGCGTTGACGTAGAGGTTGGTGCCACCATCTTCAAAGCGGCCTTCAGAAAAGGATTCGAAACCACGGTGGGTCCAGGCGTGTTCGGTTGTCATAGCGCCTCGATGCTGTTGGACATTAGTGGAGACTACGCGGACGACCATGCAAGGTATAACCAAATCCCGTTCCACGCAATTTGTTACCGATAGTGCCTTTTGGAAATGACCTGTCCACTGACAAAGCGGCAGAAATCAGTCTTTTGTTAGCACGCTGTTAGCAGGACAGAAGAATGGGCAGTTGGCTGACTGGCCAGCTGCCCGTAAGTTATTGTTGTTCAATAGATTATTTGGAGCGGGAGACGGGGATCGAACCCGCGACATCAAGCTTGGGAAGCTTGCGTTCTACCGCTGAACTACTCCCGCCCCGGTATTCCCGAATCTAGCCAGTCCCTACAGGTCTGTCAACCCCTTTCCAGCACGCGAAGGATCTCAGAAGGGGCGTCCTGCGTGGTGGGATCAATCCAGGCGATCTCGCGATCCCGCCTGAACCAGGTCATCTGGCGTTTGGCGTAGCGCCGCGTCTCCATCTTCATCTCCTCCACCGCATCATCCAATCTCATCCGCCCATCCAGGTAAGAAAACGTCTCCCGGTAACCGAACGTATTCAGCGCGTTCAGTTCCGGACCATATCCCATCTCTCGGAGGCCCTTCACTTCTTCGATCAGCCCCGCTTCGATCATTCTCCCCACTCGGTCCTCGATCCTGCGATAGAGCGCTTCCCGATCCATCGTCAGGCCGAACGATTTGACGTTCCAGGATCCGTATTGCGCTCGAGGAAGGGCTTGAAGGTCCGACAGCTTCTCGCCGGTCGCTTCATACACTTCCAGCCCCCTCACGATCCTCTGCGCATCGTTCGCATTCAGGCGCGATGCCGTTTCGGGATCCACCCCCATCAGTCGACGATACAGACCCTCCAGATCAGCCCTCGCCTGCTCCTGCAGGGCGGCCCTCATATCTGGTGGAACCTCGGGGATCGGCGAGAACCCTTTGAGCAGCGCTTCCAGATAAAACCCCGACCCCCCCACTACGATCGGAGATCGCCCCCTTTTGATCACATCGTCGATCGCGGCCGCAGCCTCTCTCGCGTAGCGTCCAGCGCTATAGGTCTCATCCGGGTTCGCCACGTCGATAACATGGTGAGACGCGTCCGCCCGTTCCTCCTTATTCGGCTTGGCAGTGCCGATATCCATGTGGCGATAGATCTGCCGGGCATCCGCCGAGATGATCTCCCCATCCAATGCTTCGGCGAGGCCGATACCGGTTCTGGTCTTGCCGGTCGCTGTCGGTCCAGCGAGGACGAGCAGAAGGGGTAGCTCAGACACGGCGTCTAACGCCCGAAACGACGGTCGATTTCCTGCAGGGGGACCTTGACCACGATCGGCCGACCGTGGGGACAGACGAAGGGCTCGCGTGTGGCGAAAAGCTTATCTATGAGGCCGCGCATCTCCTGAGTCGAGAGTGCATCTCCCGATCGGATCGATGTATGGCAAGCGTAGGAAGCCGCGAGGTGGTGCTCGAGGGGCGTGACCTTGGGATCCTGCTGTGATGGAGGGGTATCCAGGCGCTGTTCGTCGTCAATCAGGTCATCCACGATTTCGCGCAGGAGTTTGCCATCCTGCCAGATCTCCAGGTCTACCGGAATCGCATCCACAACCATACTGTTCCCCCCGAAGTCTCGGATGCTGAACCCCATCCTGTCCAACAGCGGGATGGCTTCGTTCAGGATCTCCTTCTCCGGCAGGCTGAAATCAAGCGTCAGCGGGAAGAGCAGGCCTTGGCCGGTTCCCGAGGTTGCCTGAAATTGGTCCAATGCCGCCTCGTAACGCACCCGCTCGTGAGCCACGTGCTGATCGATGATCACGACGCCCTGCTTGATGTGGGCGAGGATATAGCGCCGATGAAGCTGCCACGCTGCGATCTCCGATGTATCATCTTCAAAGAGCTCTGTATCGTCCTGTTGCCCAGTCCCTTCCATTGGATCAGCTCCCGGCTGAGCACGGGTCAGCGAGAGGGTCATCTGGCGCTCAGCCTCGAGCGTCAGATGTCCAGGAAGGTAGGCCCCGCGCGGGCCTCCGCCCGGTCGATCCGCAACGATACTCGCGGGCGGTGGGAGCGATGCCGGCTCGCCAAAGTCATCGCTGGCCTCCTCCGGCAGGCCTGAAGACGGTCGCGCGAAGGGAGGTTGAGAGAATTCCGGGATCACGTTCGCGATCGTCAGAGACTCGCGCACGGCATCTGCAATCACCCGGTAAATCGCCCGCTCGTCAGTGAAGCGGACCTCCCGTTTCGATGGATGGACGTTCACATCGATCCGGCTCGGGTCCACCTCCAGAAAGATGCAGAAGGTCGGGTAGAGGCCGCGCGGCAGCAGGCCCCCGTAGCCGTCGAAGATCGCATACGAGATCCCCTTGTGAAACACCCAGCGCCCGTTTACGATCAAGGCCTGCCGAGCCCCCGACTTACGGGCCGATTCCGGAAGCCCGACGAACCCGTGCACGCCGATGCCTTGCGTCAATTTTTCAACGTAGATCGCATTTCTATCGGCCGCGAGGTCGAAGATGGTTTCGATCCTTTGCTTGCGGTCCGATCGCTGCAGGTTGTGGACCTCTCGGCCATTGTGTGAGAGGGTGAAGGCGATCTCCGGATAGGCGATCGCCAGACCGGTAACCGAGTTGACGACGTGCCGCATTTCGGTTTCGGTCCCCTTGAGGAACTTGCGCCTGGCCGGCACATTGAAGAAAATCCCGTCGGCCGACACTGTTGTCCCGGCGCCGCGTCCGACCGGAGACACATCTCTTATTCGCCCCCCTTCAACGACGATCCGCGTTCCTTCTGTCTCATCCCGAAGACAGGTTTCCAGGACCATTCTTGACACGGCAGCCATGCTGGGAAGTGCCTCCCCACGGAAACCAAGCGTTCGCAGGCCTCGCAGGTCGGACAGGTCAGAGATCTTGCTGGTCGCGTGCCGCTCCAGCGAAAGGAGCGCATCATCTTGCGACATCCCTACGCCATTGTCGCTCACGCGAATCTGCTCTTTCCCGCCGGCCTTTATCTCAACCACAACCCTGTCCGCGTCAGCGTCGATGGCGTTTTCGACAAGCTCTTTAACGACAGAGGCGGGCCGCTCTACGACCTCCCCGGCCGCAATCCGGTTCGCGGTTTCATCCGGGAGAATGCGGATTCGATTGGGCATTCTATAGAATCCTTCTTAAAGTGGCCGGGTAAGGGACACAAACCCGCGTGTCGCTATAGATGTGGTTGGCTACGAAACGACGGACTCGGCTGGAGGAACCCTGAGGGAGAGCTTGAAAATCTAGGTTAGGTGCACCTGCTAGGAGGAGATAATGGCAGGATGAAGCGAATGCTGTTTATTGAATCCGAACTCGAACGGACTTAGGATTGCAAAGAAGGGCTATTGACGATTGAATTAGGGTTGGAACTTTAGGGGGGAGCGGGTCTTAAACTAGCGGAACGATTGAGACGAACGACGATCTACGAACGACGGTCTTTTATTTCGCCAGGCCGCTAAGGAAAGATTCGGCGTCTCCGAGATCGGTCTCGGCCACCTCCTTCAAGGTCGTCAGCCCACGGTCGCCAATCGAGAAGCGGTCCAATGCGCTCTCGTCCACGTCTGGAACCTGCTCGTCCCCACCCGACCCGAACTCGAGTTGATGACATAAGACGTCCGCCAGATGGATGACACACACCAATCGCTGATGACGGCGCGTCCCCCTGGGTAGATGATGGTGCGTCATGCAGTTCTGGAAGTTCTTCGAGAAGGCCCACGACTCTGCGAGCAGGCCACCCACTTCGGCGTGGCTGACCCCGAGGATTTCCATCTCGGCCTGATACAGGGACATGCTTTCCGACTTGACGGTGTCGACCACCGCCCCGTAGTAGTCGGCGAAAAATCGATCCAGTACGATCTTGCCCAGGTCGTGCAGCATGCCGCCCAGGAAGGAAGCATCCACTTCGGTTTGAAGCTTTTTGGAGACCGCGCGAGCGATGAAGGCCGTGCCCACGGAATGTTTCCAAAGCCCTGCCATGTCGAGAGCACTGCCCTCATCATTGCCACCCAGTTTTTCGAATACCTGGGCGGCCATCACGAGATTGCCGATCTCCTCCATCCCCAACCGGGTGACGGCCAGCTGAAGGGAATCGGTCTTCTTGCTAAACCCGTAGTAGGAGGAATTGGCCAGCTTGAGGACGGTCGCCAGAAAACCGGGGTCCAGCTGAATCTTCTCTGCCAGGTCTTCGCTCGAAGATTCGTCGCTCTTGGACAGCTTCATGATTTCCGCGTGAGTGGCCGGGAATTGAGGCAGTCCGTCGATATTCTTCACCTTGCTCCGGATGTCACCCGCGGATCCGCTCTCTTCTTCGCCTTCGTCGTCCTCTGCGCCCTCGCCTCCCGCGGCTGAAGCAGCAGCATCCTCTTTGCCATCTTCACCAGAAGCAGATTCGGAGGTGGCCGCCGCTGTGGCAGCTGCTTGATTGAGTAGCGCCCCCTCGATTCGATTCACGAGCTCGCTGGGCCGGAAGGGCTTTGCCAGGTAAGAGCTCACACCTGCGTTTTTCGCCCGGATGATCGTGTCGGGAGACGGTTTTCCCGATGTCAAGACAACTGAAACGTCTTTATATTTGGGGCTCATGCCAACCAGTTCTGCCAGCCTGATGCCGTTTCCCGGAATATCCTGGTCCACAATAAGGATATTCGGAGGGGTGGTCCTAAGGGCCTTGATGGCCTGCAGGCCATCCTCGGCCGTCTCGGTCGCAAACTTTCCCACCAGCATCTTCGAGATGAGCGAGGAAAATCTGCCGTGATCTACGATGAGCACTCGCGTGTCTTCGGACATGGGTTTTACTTCCTAGATCAACCTGCCGTCCTGACAAGCCCTTCTGCCTTCAGTCGGTCAAGGGCTCGATCGAACGCCTGTGCGGTTCGGTCGACATCTTCTTCGGTGTGCGTCGAGGCCGTCAACCCCATCCACCCCGTAAAATCAATCCCTTCAAGGAGCATCGCCTGCTGAAAAGGACCGTCCAGATCCGGATCCACCGACCTGAGCCTTCGATGGTCGTAAGCCCCCTCCTGGATCGCCTGCAGATCTTCCGCCGGTGAATCACATCCGGCAAGGAAAGCAATCCGGGAAAAGTCTCCGTAGACGACCCAATCTGCCCGGTGTGAGGCGGCAACCTCGTTCAAGCGGGATCGCAAGGAATCCGCGATTCGATTCGCCTTTTCGATCTCCTCACCGTTCGCAATCTTGCTCAGCATGGCAATTCCGGCTGCCGCTGAAAGCGGGTTTGCGTTGAAAGTCCCCTGATGCGGCATCTTCCGGAACAAATCCCACTCGGGCTCCCCCTGGAATGCCAGAAGCTTCATGATATCTTCCCGCCCCGCCAGGCACCCGCCCGGCAGCCCGCCGGACAGAATCTTCGCCATGGTCGTCAGGTCAGGTGTGACCCCAAAATAGGCCTGTGCCCCACCAGGCGCACAACGAAAACCGGTGACGACCTCGTCAAAGATCAAGAGAACGCCATAGCGCGAAGTCACTTCACGCAATTCAGTCAAAAACCCCTTTCGAGTAGGGGTCATCCCGAACGCGCCGCCCGTCGGCTCGATGATCACACAGGCGACGTCATTGTCACGCTTGAGAGTGTCCTCAACGGCATCGATGTCATTCGGTGCACATAGATGCACAGTATCCGCCACGGCCGGAAGGACCCCGGCTGGAGGCGGCCGGTCATATGGCGGTTTATGCCCAGAGATCAGGTTATCGTGCCAGCCGTGGAAATGGCCTTGAAACTTGAGCACTTTCTTTCGGTCTGAAAAGGTGCGGGCCAACCTGAGGGCCATCAGTGTGGCCTCGGTCCCGGAGCTCGTGAAACGAACCCGTTCCGCGGAAGGAACCAGCCGTTTCACCCATTCCCCCCACTCAACCTCCAGCTCGTGACACGATCCGTAATGCGTGCCGCGCCGAATCTGCTCGGTGACTGCGTTTACCAGAGTGGGATGCGAATGGCCCAGTATCAGCGCGCCGTGACCCATCCAGAAGTCGACGTATTCCCTGCCGTCCACGTCCCATTTGCGACCCGCCTCGGCCCGAACCGCGTAGACGGGAAAAGGACGTCTGAATCGGTTGTCGTGGGTCACTCCGCTCGGAAAGACCTCGCAGGCGCGTTCATAAAGGTCTGCCGAACCGGCCAGGACATCGCGATATTCGGTGCCTATGTTCTGGAGGGTCTGGGACACACGGACCCTTTCGATCCTGGGTTAGAATGGCAAAAACGGTGCAACGAATATAATCAATTGATGTCTGAAATCAAAAGGATTGTAGACTCAAAGAGCGTATGTCAGAACCCGGTCCTCACCCTTTCGAGAGAGGGCACGCGCCTCCTCATTTCCCTCTTTTGAAATGATCCAGAGATGGCGATTTCCAGAGCAAACGACGGAAAGGGCCACCACATCCTCGTGCGTGTCGATCGTGCTCACCTCGGAGATGTTCGGGCATTCCGTCCAGGGATGCACAAGCGTCACGAAGGTCGTCGCGGCACAATTTCGGCGACGGATCAGCAGATCGCAGGACGAAGACGCGGGATTGGAGGGTGCCTTTCCACGGATGAGCCTGCCTCCAGCCTCCCGAGGGAGATGGAGCGTAAAACCGCCCCCCGGGAGTCCCCACGCCAGGCTGACAGAACGGTCTGGGATGGCCGCTTTCGGCTCGGCGACGTGGCCGTAGCCGTCCCCCTCAAGTGCGACTGGACCCTCGTCTGAAAGACCCGAAGCAGAGGAGAACTGACCTCGAAATCGGCAGACCCAATCGAACTGATGCGTTTGAGTGCCCTGAACCTCAAAGAGGTCGATAAAGTATTCCTCCATCCAGAGCACGGATCGACGCATCGAGATCCCCTCGTAGGGCCCCTCTTCCCAGGAAACCCTGGCGTCGGCCACGCCATAATCGGACCGCACACCGCTGTCGAACCTCACGCACTCCCCATCCGCTGGCGGCTGAGAGTGCCCGTCCACGACGACGGTATTGTGGCTGAGGCTTTGCCTGTACCAGGACCGGTGCAGATCGATCCCATAGCCCGGTGTGCCCAGGTCCAGGGAGACCGGAAATCCGGACAGATAGAATGAGATGCCCAATTTATCTGGATGTCCGTGGCCCCCTCCGACAGGGCCATATTTGAGCAGAAGACTGGACTGCCTTTCAGGCGGGTCTGCGGATCGCAGGACTGCAAAACCCGATTCCTCGAAATGGGTTCCGCCCGGGCGAATCCGAACCCGGGTATCGGGCAGCTCGTGCCCGTAAACGAGGGCTTCCAGGCTCTCTCTCTGGTGGACTTCATAATTCAGGCTCAGGACCCAGGCGAAAATCGGGTCTTCGTACCAGGCGTATGCGACCTCATAGAACCCTGAGGCCTCGGGCACGCCGTGGCAGACATCACCCACGAGAGAGGTAAAGAACCAGCAGTCGTTCGTGGCGGGAAGTGTGAGATCCGGATAGGCCAGGGCCACGGGAGCCCGAAACATCTCCTTGAGCCTGTCGGACTTCCAGAGAGTGTCGTCGCTCGTCAAAGCATTCTGCGCGTGGGTCATCAATGCGGCCAAGGCGTAAAAGTGATAGCTCGATGACCCCTCCCACCAGAGACCGTCCTGCCGAACCCCCTCTGCAAGCTGGTGTCGAAACCCAAACTCGTCTTCTACGGCGATGCGAACGAGCGTCTCGTCGTCCAGACAGATCCCGACGGTCCCCAGCCCGGCATTCAACCAGCATTCGATGTTATGGATCTGATGCATTTTCTGCCCCAGAATGTGCTCGGCTGCCGGTCGGATAAGGTCGTTTTCAACCTTGTTCCGCGCATCGTCAGAGATCTGGCCCCGGATCAAGTCATATCCCTGCACCAGAGGGATCAGCCAGACAGCCTCATCGAGGGCTTGATATGTGGCCTTACCATTACCTGAAGGGCGGTCGCTCGGCGGATATCCTGTGTAGCGGTCGGCGTAACCGAGCAGGATCTCTTCAACCCCGAGAAAGGTGTGTTCCTCGGCATCGATCTGCCAGAGGAGGGCAAGCTTGAAGGCCATCGCGGAAAGCCGATTGTTGACGAACCAGGCGCTGGCCGAATCGTACGGCTCCCCGGTGAAGACTTCGTTACCCAGGGGGCATCGGTGGCGATCGGGCGATGTCGGGTCGAACAGAAGCTCTACCCCGTGGTCAGGGCAAAAGTAGTCGTGATAGAGCCCCGCTGGAGATTCGGGTGGGCACATCTTCAGTGCCAGAAAAGCATCGGATTCATCCTTCAGTTTCTGGTATGCAGGATGAAAGGCGTTCGCCCGAGAGCGATGTCGTAGATCATCGATGCGTTTTCGGCTCAGGAGTCTCACGAGGAAGGTTACCCCACAGGGCTTGCTACCGGTCGTAAAATGCTGTATCTTATTGGCGGATCATCAATTCGAGGAGAATGCAGATGCCTGAAGAGATCCCTCTGAGCGGGTTGCGCGCAAACCAGAGACGGATGAACACCTCTGCCCACAACGTGGCCAACGTGAGCACGGATGAATTCTCACGCCATCGCGTTTCTGCTCAGGAACGTCCCTCGGGTGGGGTCGACACACGCTCGGACGTCGTTGAGCTTTCAGAGCAGGGTAAGGAAATCGCGCGCGCCGTAAAGGGGCCTCAGAACAATGTCGATCTGGCCTCAGAGGCCGTAGAACAGATCGAGGCGCGCGAGGCGTTCAAGAGCAACGCCCGCACCCTGCGGACCCAGGACCGCCTGATGCAGTCGCTCCTGGACATCTTTGTATAGATATTCCGTGTATATATTTCTACCATAACAAGATACAAAAAGTATCTGATCCACCCGTTGACCTTTTACAGATCAGCGCTGGCTCGAAAAGCTGCAGAGAATATAGGCATCCAGTCCCTCGAGTGCAAGCCTGTCTGTAGACCCCTACAAACACGAAATCCCAGGCAACACCTGGGATTTTGTCGTTTCAGACCACGATTTGGCAGCAGGGACTTCGCTGATCAGTCACTCCGAGATTCGATCTCCTCGGCAATCTGCCTGACGGCGAGGAAGGCCCGCTCCATCGCGGGACTCATCGCTAATCCCCTCCGCTCCATCACCTTTTTTGCTACCGCGAGCCCGCGTTCCTCGTCATACCCCTCGATCCGATCCCCGTCGACCCAACTGAAACTCCGGACGAATCTGGGGCTTTTGGGTGCAAAGACACTGCAGCAGAATCCCACGACGGCCCCGGTCGGAATCGCGAGGTTGATACCGGCCTTGCTGTGATCTCCGACAAAGGTGCCGACGAACGCCTCTCCAGTATTCACTTCCTCACCGTTGATAGGCACCCTTACTCTGCCGTATGTGTTTTTCACATTACTGTTCGTGCAGCCGGCCGCAAGATTCGCCCACGGGCAAATATAACTGTTACCCAGGAACCCGTAATGCTGCTTGTTCGCGTGTCCGTGGACGATGCTGGCCACAATCTCCCCACCGACCCTGGAGAATGGACCGATCGTGGTGTCTTCCCGGATGACCACGCCCGGGTTCAGCCGACAACCGTCACCGATCCAGGTCGGACCCTTGATGTAGGCGTGAGGCATGACCTTCACGTCGCTCCCGATCCAAACGGGGCCGGTTTCCGCGTCGATCACGGCGCCAGGCATAATCCGGCTTCCGGAGCCGATGGTCACAGAGTCGCCTCCGAGAATATGGGCGCCCTCGTCCACACCACCATCGATGACACCCTTGCTGGAGCAGGCCCTCCAGTCCTCCTCGAGGGAGACTCCATTCGCTGAGACCAGCTCCCACGGCCAGCGAATCAGGTCGACGCAGTGACTCACATCACGCCTGGGAAGGTTTTCCAGCCCTTTCGGTACTTCACCGGATTCGAGTAGTGCGCTGGAAGAAAGCCCCTGTGCCAGATCGGCCGCGGCGAAGATACAGGCCATCTGACTGTCAGCGGTTCCCACCCAGGAGGCGTTCTCCTCTGATAACTCAGGCAGCGCAGTCCAGACACCCCGGCCGTTCAGGAGGAGCGTCGCACCGTCCAGTGGTGCGTTGACTCGGAGATTCGTCTCTTCCTCAACGATCTCTTCGATTTCCGATCTGCACCAGAGGTCGGGATCTGGGTGACCCCTGAAAGAATCCGCCTCGACGGTCAGGCGTCGAATTCTGGAAAGGAGGTCGTTCGCCCCGCAGATGAGCTGGAAGACCGCCCGCACGTAGACGAGGGGAAGCAGGGAACGCCAGCCAGCATCTTCGTAGACCGCGAGACGGATCGGCATGGTTGGATGGGGTTTATTCGACGGTAACGCTCTTTGCCAGGTTGCGGGGTTTGTCGACGTCCTTTCCCCGAATCACGGCAGCGTGGAAGGCCAGAAGCTGGAGTGGGATTGTCGTAACCAGAGGGGAAAGGATGGAGAGGGTTTTGGGTACGGTGAGGACTTCATCGGCGAGCCGGTCCAGCTCGGAATCCTGCTCATTTGCCACGGCGATCACGCAGCCCCCTCTCCCGCGGACCTCCTCGATGTTTGCGAGGACCTTGTCGTATGTGTGATCTCTCGCGGCGAGGACGACCACGGGCATACCATCATCGATCAAAGCGATGGGACCGTGTTTCATTTCTGCCGCAGGCATGCCCTCTGCGTGGATGTAGCTGAGCTCTTTCAGTTTTAGCGCGCCCTCGAGCGCAACCGGGTAGTTGACCCCACGGCCCAGATAGAGCCAGTTGTCGTAAGCCGACAGTCGAGCCGCCAGGGCTTGGATCTGCGAATCCAACTCGAGCACTTGCTCCACTTTGTCTGGAATCTGACGGAGTTCGTCCAGAACCCGAAACGTTTCCTCAGGGGAGAGATGACGCCTCCGGCCCATGTTCGTGGCGATCATTGCGAGGACTGCAATCTGGGCCGTGAATGCCTTTGTGCTGGCCACCCCGATCTCTGGCCCGACGTGGAGATAGACGCCCGCGTCGGTCTCTCGCGCGATCGACGATCCAACGACGTTCACAACCCCGAACGCCGTTGCCCCTTTCGTCTGGACCTCGCGCAGCGCGGCTAGAGTATCGGCCGTTTCCCCTGACTGGCTGATGGCAATGGCCAGTGTATTCTCTTCGATAATCGGGTTCCGATACCGCAATTCGCTCGCATACTCGACCTCGGTGGGGACCCGAGCCAGCTCTTCGAAGAGGAACTCTCCGATTAACCCTGCGTGCCACGCAGTACCGCACGCCGTCAACAGTACGCGGTGATACCCGGCGAGTTCCCGCTCCAGAGTCTTCAGTCCCCCAAGCGTAACCTGACGACCTCTCACGTCTATCCGACCGCGCATGACGTCCCGCATGCTTTGCGGTTGTTCGTAAATCTCCTTGAGCATGTAATATTCGTAGGCACCCAGCTCTATCTCTTCGAGCGACACCTCCAGTGTATCCACTTCCTTCTCCAACGGCTCAGCGTCGATGGTCGTTGCCTGGAGGCCTTCGGGGCCCAGCTTCACGACTTCGTTGTCTTCCAGGTAGACGACCTGGTCGGTGTGCTCCACGATGGCGCTCCCGTCCGAGGCCACGATGTATTCCTGGTTTCCCATCCCAACGATGAGAGGACTTCCTCTTCGAGCCGCAATGAGTGTTTCGGGCTCATCTTCACAGATGATCACCACACCGAAGGTTCCCTGCACGTCTCGCAGCGCCTGCCTTACCGAGCCAAGTAGATCATCACTCTTTTCATAAAGGTAGCCGATGAGCTGGACAAGCGATTCCGTATCGGTCTCCGTCCTGAAGGTGACTCCTTCCTTCCCCAGTAAAGAACGGATGGCAGCGTGGTTTTCTATGATGCCGTTGTGTGCGAGCGCGATTTTTCCGCTCGCATCGAGGTGAGGGTGGGCGTTTCGTTCGCTGACCTCACCGTGGGTCATCCACCGCGTATGGGCGATGCCCGTCATCCCTTTGGGCGGACGTTGGTTCACCTTACGAACGAGCTCGGCCACCCTTCCGACTGACCTTTCGAGTTGAATCTCACCCTCGTCGATGACGGCTATCCCGGCAGAATCGTATCCGCGATATTCAAGCCGCTGAAGTCCCGCGAGAAGTACATCCACGGCTGGTTTTCTGCCGATCCATCCGACAATGCCACACATAAGGCTACCTCTCGGACAGCAATGTTTTGACTTTGGAGAAAATGCTGTCAACCATCTCGAGCGTCAACACCCCCGTATTCATGTTATATCGGCTGAAGTGGTAACTCGACAGTAGAATCCTCGAATCCTCCCTGAAGCGGAAGACCCCTCCGTGCGCGAATCGGTAGTCTTTCAGGCGATTCACGCCCCCCATTTCCCGCTGCAGCCTCAGGCAGGCCTCGAACGCGTCTTTCCCGAGCGTTAAAAAGAGCCTAACCTGCTTCAATCTCAACACTTCCGCGCGAAACCAGTCCAAACAGGCCTGTTTCTCCGACCCGGTGGGACGGTTTCCAGGCGGTACGCACTTAACCGCATTTGTAATATAGGCATTTTTGAGTTTCAAGCCGTCTTTTCTGCCCAAAACGGTCGGCATGTTACATAAGCCGTGCTCATAGAGAGCCCCGTAGAGCACCTCCCCTGCCGCATCTCCCGTAAACGGTCGCCCCGTACGGTTCGCCCCGTGTGCGCCCGGAGCGAGTCCGACGATCAACAGCTCGGCCTCCGGATCTCCAAACCCGGCGACCGGTTTTGCCCAGTAGGGGATACGAGGGAATTTGCGATTCTCAAGAAGGTCGAAGGTTGCACGGTAGGCAACGAGCCTGGGACAGCGCGTGCAGCTGGAGATTTTTCTGGGTAGGAGAGAACAGTCCCGACCCCGAGAGGTTTGATTCGTCACGTCATGACTTTTGCAGGAGATTTATACGAGAGAGGCGATTCCCTGATCCGGGAACCGCCTCTTTTTGCTAGCTTCGTTGATCGAAAGATAAAAGTCAGGAACTCGGGTCGAAAAAGATAGGCGCGGAAGGGGTCTGGTGATCCTCACACGCGGCATCCGTCGGGACCTCCGGTTCGGGGCCCTTGGGCTTGAACCCTTCCTTCACCAGATGGGCCTCAAGCTCCTCACCGCTGACGTCTATGAGCATCTCGCCATCGATCTCCACGCACGGCTGCATGGGCTGGCCCGTCTTTCGCACCATCTCTTCATAATTCTCGGGGTCGTTTATGACGTCCTTGTCTTCAAACTCGAGTCCGTATTTCGCGAGGACAGCGCGGACGCCTCGGCTCCATCCGCACTGTGGCTTTAGATAGGCAGTGACCTGGTGGTTGGATTCTCCCATTCCTTTCCTCCTTTGATGGTCAATTGAGCGGAAACATGTCTTTACTAATGAAATACGAAAATAAGCAAATTTCCAGATCTGGCAACCCCCAAATCTTCAACAAGATCATCAGGGTTCTGCTAGACGTCCTGTAATTTCAGCTTCTCGGAGCCCTGTTTGACGTACCGGACGAGTCTGGCCGCGGTTTGATAGTTTTCCAATTGAGGCATGATGTAGAATCCAGGGGCAGAATCCAGAGCCGCATCGATGATTTCCCTGGCAACTGCGAATCCTTCCTCTGCGGCGGCATCCTCTCCGGCCGACGCCATCCGCGTGAGCGTCTCGGGCGGAATCCGTATCCCAGGGACCTCATTGTGCAGAAAGATGGCATTCCGGTGGGAGATAAGCGGCATCACGCCCAGAAAGATCGGGATGTTGAGGTGGGCCGTGGCGTCGTAGATCTCGGTGGCGCGCCGGGGATCGAACACTGGCTGCGTCATGGCAAACCGGGCCCCGATCTGGACCTTCTTTTCCAGTCTTTTGATCGCTGGATCCAGACGGGAGACATTCGGGTCAAAACCTGCGCCGATGACGAAGTTAGCCGACCCGCTGATCGGATTCCCCGCCACATTGACGCTGCGGTTCAGGTTGGCGGTCAGTTCGATCAAACCCAGGGAATTCGTATCGTAGACCGAGCTTGAACCTGACGCATCCCCCATCGAGGCCGGATCTCCGGTCAGGGCCAACACGGTGCGAATCCCGAGAGGCACCGCCCCTGTAAGTTCAGACTGCTGCCCCATAAGGTTTCGGTCTCTGCAGGTGCAGTGCACGACGGCCGCAATCCCGAACTCTTCCTGGAGGAGGTGGCCGACGGCGAAGGGATTCATGCGGACCTGGGCCAATGAACTCTCAACCAGACTGTATGCATCGACGCCGGCTTCTTTCAGGCGCTTCGCCGCCCTCCGCACCGCACCCATCGCCATCCCTCGCGGAGGCTTGACCTCTACGATCACGACCTTGGTCGTTCCAACTCGGTCTATCGGGCTGTAGATCCCGGGGCGCCTCGGCAGGCTCGGCCGGCTTTGCCGGCTTGGCCTGCGCCGGGGTCTGGTGGGTGGCCCCGGGGCCCTTCCGACGCGCCTTCCGGCCGGAGGCCGTCCCCCAACCCGCTCGACGACTCCCCGGATGTGATCCGGCGTCGTCCCGCAGCACCCCCCGACCAGATTTGCGCCCGCATTCACAAGCCTTTCTGCACTTTCCGCGAAATAGCTCGGGTCGGACAGATAGATGGACCGTCCGTTCACATATTGCGGGTAACCGGCGTTCGGTTGCGCTGAGAGCTTCGCGCGGGTGAGTGGGGCGATCCCTTCCACGACCCGGATAAGCCCTAGAGGCCCGGCTCCGCAGTTGCCCCCGATCACCGAGGCCCCGAGACGCTCGAAATCAAGGAGCGCACGCACGGTGTCGGCGCCGCCCTCGGATCTGAGCACGTCTGTGAACGCCATCTGGCAGATCACAGGGATCTCCGAATCCAGGTCCTTGACGGCCTGAAGGGCCAGTTTTAGCTCCTGAACCTGAGAAAAGGTCTCCAAGAGGATGACGTCCACCCCCTCTTCGAGCAGGACCTCGATCTGCGACCGAAACGTTTCATACCGTGTTTCGTCGCTGACTTCCTCGTTCGATTCGATTCGGCCGAAGGGCCCGACAGACCCGGCGAGATAGACCTCTTCGGGAATGGCCGACCGGGCCAGTCGGACCCCAGCGGCATTGATCTCACCGGCCTTGTCCGCCATGTCGGCAGCGGCGAGCTTGTTTCGATTGGCCCCAAACGTGTTGCTCTCAACCAGACCGCTGCCGGCCTCGACATACTCCAGGTGAATGGCCTTCACCAGGTCCGGCCGAGTGAGGTTGACCCCTTCCAGGCAGGCATTCCAGGGGATGCCGCGGGCGCAGAGCACCGTGCCCATCGCACCGTCTGCTACAAAGACCTCGTGCTCCAACTGCTGAAGGAGGTCTTGTCCCCGCTTGGCACCCATCAAAAGGTCCCTTTCTTCACGCTGAGCATCCAGAATCCGCCCGCTGATGAAATGTAAGAAGCCCGCTGATAGAAGTCAACGAACG
This sequence comes from Candidatus Latescibacterota bacterium, assembly GCA_965248435.1. GTDB lineage: Bacteria > Latescibacterota > UBA2968 > UBA2968 > CBDFJH01. The sequence continues at coordinate 183,072 of OZ252100.1, read as the reverse complement.
GTATAAGTGATTTATATAATCATTTGCGCTTGAGCAGGTTACATCGATTATATAATCTAATGCCTGGGATCTTTTATGAACGACTAGACATTATACCCGTCCATTTCGCCTAAAGTTTTTTCACACCCTATCGATAATAGTTAGGGGAAGTACAACACACCGAGCCGAGCACATTGCCTGCGCCTGAAACCGTTACAGGAGATTCAGATGCAGGTTTTGCGAAGTCTGGCTCACCACCGCCTGGTCACAAGCCACGTCCTGCCTGGACTCATAGCCGTCTTCGTCGCCGGGTTCGTCTACATCAACAGCCTGGGCAACGGATTCGTGTATGACGACCACTTCGTCCTGCTTCAAAACGAGGCGGTCAAGCAGGTTGATCTGTTCGGGATCTTCGGGGCTGAATATTGGAAGGGGTTCGCCCAGGATGGGAGCGGTACCTACTATCGTCCCCTCACGGTCCTCAGCCTGGCGCTGGATTATGCCGTCTGGGCAGACAATCCCTTCGGCTATCATCTGACGAACGTCTTCCTGCACGGGCTCACTACTCTGCTGGTCTTCCTGCTTTGCCGGAGGCTGCTTCGCCGCGCAGTGCCTGCCCTGTTCGCCGCACTCCTGTTTGCAGTACACCCCGTTCACACCGAGGCGGTCGCGCACATTTCAGGGCGTTCCGATCTCCTGTTCAGCGTGTTCGGACTGACGGCCCTGTTGCTGTTCGTCCAGAAGGGATGGGTCTCTCGATTCGGGACGGCCCTGGCGGTCCTTTTCTCCCTTTGCGCAAAAGAAACGGCCCTCGTACTGCCCGGCCTTCTCCTTTTCTGTGACCTGATCTGGAGGCCGGCGGCCTCACGGGGGATGATCTCTTTCCTCTGGCGCCGAATGAGGTCCCACCACGTCTGGGTCCTCACCTCCCTCGGGCTCTTCCTGATTCTCAGGATGGTCGCCGTCGGGAACCTGCGTCCCGTACCGCCCTCCCCGATGGACAATCCACTTGTAGGGGAAGATTTGGCGGTTCGCGTGATGACGCTTCCAGTGATCGCCCTGCACTACGCGCGACTCCTTACCGTTCCAGGGACGCTCTCTGTGGATTATGGATTCAATCAGATATCGGTCATCACAACACCCCTTCACGGCAGCTTTCTCCTTGCCGCCGGGTTGTTTGTCCTGGTCGGATTTGTCATCGTGAGAGGTTGGCGGCGCTGTCGCATCGGGATGTTTGGCGCCGCATTGCTCGTATTCCCGCTGGCCGTGAGTCTGAACCCTCTTTTCCCATCGGGGAGCATTCTCTCGGAGCGCTATCTCTATTTTCCTTCGGCGGGATTCTGCCTGGTTTTGGGACTTGCGGCTCTCCGTCTTCGGCCCTCCTGGATGGGAACGCCGATGGGACGAAAGATCGCGGTTAGCCTTGCCGTCCTGCTCTTAGCTGCGGGCACCTGGCGAACCCTCCTCAGGAACAGAGACTGGCTCGACGACGAAACGCTGTTTAGAAGCGCTGTAGCGGAATCTCCACGGTCCGTTCGCGCCCATTTGAACCTGGCGTCTGTATTCGAGAACCGCGGGGATTGGCTCCTCGCCGTGTTCGAGTATCATTCGATACTGAGCATCAAGGCCGACTATCCCATCGTCCACTACCGTCTCGCAGATGCCTACTGGAGACTTCAGGAACCGCAAAAGGCCCTTAGCTACTACCTCAAGGCCGTGAGGTTGAAGCCGACATTCGTGGAGGCCTGGACCGCACTGGGTGAAGCCTACATGGGCGTGGGCAAGCCCGAGGAGGCTGAAGAGGCGTTCAAGACCGCGCTAAGCCTCTCCCCGAACCTCGCCCAACTCCACAACACCCTCGGCGTGATCTACCAGCGTCGTGGGGATCTGCGAGGCGCACACGCGGCCTACGAAAGGGCCATCTCAGGGAACTACAGGCACCCCGGCGTCTTCTGCAACCTGGGTGCGGTCTACGCCCAGGAAGGACGCAACGCGGAGGCCCGCAAAGCGTTCGAAACTGCGCTTCGGCTCAAGCCCGACCTGGCGATCGCGCATTATCATATCGCCAATCTCCTGCGTTCCGAAGGGGACGCGGCGTTGGCCATTCAGCACTACCAGGCCTTTCTCAAATATTGGGACTCTGACCCGAGTACCCGAGATCGGGTCGAGCAAACAATACGCAGTCTAGACCCGAGCGCCTGAGCGCTCCTTCAAGACAAAAAAACGGCCTCTGTGAGACACACTCTCAGAGGCCGAAAAACCCACCCGCCAAAACCCACCCGCTACGCTTCAGCATTCACAGCACCCGCGAAATCCAGATCAGCGCGCGTCACGGCGTTTTCGCTGTGGGTCGTCACCGTCACCGTCAGGGTCTTGCTCCGACTGTCCAGGTGAAGATCTGAGTGGTGGTTGTTGCTGTCCATGATCTCGGTCAGTTTCCTCACAAAAACCATCGTGGGAACGAATTTCTCAAACTTCCAGACACGCCTCAACTCCTTCCTGGATGCATCATACTCCCAACCCGCAAGGTCTGCGACCGCGGTCTGAATCTCTTCATCGCTAACGAGCGTCTTGTCCTCTTTGGGCATCTCGATCTCCTCTCTTACATCACAATGAATTTCCTACGGCAACAATAGATGCCAATATACATACGAAATTTAACCCTATCAACCCTCCGGAGGCGTGAGTCCGGCCTGCTCCAGCAGGGAGGCGTAGTCCTCCGGCGTGTTCACGTTTCGCAGAGACTGAAGGGTCGAATCTACCCCCTGCAGATCTTGAACCTGAACCCGCCGAGTCCGGCAGCGATCCAACAGCATGCTCAGCCGGAGGTGCCCGTCTCCGAGCAGTTCCTCAGCCTTCGACAAAACCGAAACGCGGTAGACGGCAGCAAGAGGATGTGCCCTGTCGCCTTCCTCGGGCGCCACCGCTTCGAAATTATCGAGCAATGCTGCCAGATGGGAGACGAATTCCGGCTCCAGGAGCGGGACGTCGCACGAGGTGGCGTAGACGGCCTCGACGCGCCCCGAAAACAGTTTTAGCCCGTTTGCCAACGCTTGAAGGGGACCCTTGTCGGGCACTTCGTCCTGCGCCACTTCCACCCCGCCGGGCAGGTCGGGCAGGTCCTGCCCCACACCCGAGACCACGAGGACGGGATCCACGACCCCTGCGAGGACTCGCACGACCCGCTGAAGCATCACCTCGTTCCCGAAAGGGAGCCACGCCTTCGGGCGTCCCATTCGACGACTCTCTCCTCCGCAGAGCACAACGCCGCCGATCCGCATCAGATGTCCAGAATCACGAATGCGTTCCACCCGCGCTTGTCTCTTGCAACGCGGAACTCGTGGAGGGTGACCGCCTTGACGTCTACGACGAGGTCGTGTCTCTCTGGATCCATCACTTCGCCTACGAGGTCACCCGATGCCGTGCTGACATCCTTGCCCTGCTCGATCTGGATGTGACCTACCCTGAGCAGGAGCCGCTCGGCGTCCTTGAAAAAGATCACCTCCTGCAGCAGGTCGAACAGGAGGAGGTCGAGATCTTTGGACTGGAACCGGAACGGCCGTTTTGTCTGAGCCGCGACCGCATCCAGATTTTCCACCATCACGTTGAGCGTTGCATCCGCCGCGGCCACGAAAAGGGCCTCCGGCGTATCACCCCGCGCCTCGAAGGCCGCATCGGCAATCGCGATATCATCCAGGAATTTGTAGGAGGATTTAGACATCTCTACCCGGTCCAAAATCGTCAAATCTCACACGCGCGGATCTCGCGCTGGACGGACGCCTGGACCTGGTCCGCATTGCGGCCGATGAACACCAGCTCGGTCCGCTCCGCGGGAAACGGCTCGAGTTCCCAGCGTCCAGCGACAAAGTTGAACATGAGACCCCGATTCTGGCAGCGGAGGAATCCTTTCGCCCTGTAGATGTCCGGAAGAAGCCCGTCGACGACGGCCTCGAATTTCTCCAGGTCTACGCGACCTGCCGACGTATAGGAAAAGGACTGCACTTCTGAAACCCGATCGTGGGCCTTGACCACTTTCCTCGTTCTCGACCTGTGCCCTTCTTCCGTTCCCAGGAGAAGCCTGGGATCGATCTCGCAGCGAACCGTTCTGAACTTCTGGGCGATCGAGTTGATTTCATCCAGGCGGCTCTCGACTTGCGTTGTGTCCGCATCGGTCGCAAGGTCGATCTTGTTGACCAGGATGAGATCAGCCGTCTCGAACTGCAACCGGGTCGCAAAACCAAGGTCGGGAAACCTGACCATCCCATCCACATCCGCGACCGCAACGACACTGTCCAGCCGAACGTCAGGCAGTCCTTCCTCCACACCGAAGACGACCGAATCCGGCTCGGCCACGCCGGAGGTCTCCGCGATGAGGAGATCGGGGTTATGGGTGGACATGATTTCCTCCACGGCGGCCTCGAACGCCCCGATCAACGAACAGCAGACACAGCCCCCCAAGAGCTCCACGACTTCGATATGTTTTCCCTTTATCACGCGGCTGTCGACCGCGATCTCTCCGAATTCGTTCATCAACACCGCGGTTTTCAGATCTGTGGAATCGATCAGTCTGCGGAGCAGCGTCGTCTTTCCGCTGCCGAGTGGACCCGCGATGAGGATCATCGGTGTCTTCATCGGTCATCCTTTGACATTCCCGATAGGGACGAACCGAGCCACCGGCCTGCTGATGTCGGATTGAGTCGTTGCTTCGACCACCTCATCTATGTCCTTATAGGCCCCGCCCGCCTCTTCCGCGAGCCCCCTGAACGAAGCGGCCTTGACGTAGATCCCCCGCTCCTCCATATCCCGCTGCAGGTCCCGTCCTCTGAACTGCTTTCGCGCGCGCGTTCGACTCATGGCGCGCCCGCTTCCGTGGGCAGTCGAGTAGAACGTCTCGGCGCTGCCGGGGACCCCGACGAGGAGATAGGACCCCGTCTCCATACTGCCCCCGATGATCACCGGCTGTCCGATCTCCGCGTAGCGCTCGGGTACGTCCGGCATGCCGGACGCGAATGACCGCGTCGCCCCCTTTCGATGGACGACCACTTCGCGCGCTTCTCCATTCACGAGGTGTTGCTCCAGCTTTGCCGTGTTGTGAGACACGTCATAGATCATGTGCATGTCCATTTCCTCCGGACTGCGTCCCATCACGTCGGCAAACACCTCTCGGATTCGGTGCAGAATCACCTGTCGGTTCGCAAAGGACATATTCAGCCCGCAATTCATCCCGGCGAAATAGTCCTGACCTTCGGGGGACCGAAACGGCGCACAGGCCAGCTCCCTGTCCCTCACCTGAATCCCGTACTTGCTCTGCATCACCTTAAGAAAGATGCGCAGGTAATCCGTCGCGACCTGATGGCCGAACCCCCGGCTCCCGCAATGAAACATCACGACGACCTGATTCGGGATTTCGATGCCGAACGCCTTCGCCAACGCCTTGTCGTAAACATACTCCGGCCTGGCCACCTGGATCTCCAGATAGTGATTCCCGGATCCAAGCGTCCCGATCTGATTGAACCCCCGCTCGACGGCCTTCTGACTGATCTTTCCAGCATCGGACCCGCTGATGCACCCTCTTTCCTCCGTCAGATCAAGGTCCTCTTCCCAACCATATCCGTTTTGGATACACCAGGCCGATCCCTGTTCGACGACCGTGCGGAACTCGTCGTGCGACAGGCGAACGAACCCCTTGCAGCCTACGCCTGCCGGGACACGCTTAAACAGTGAATCGACAAGTTTCTTGAGATGCGGTTTGACTTCATCGTGTGTCAGGTTCGTTCGTACGAGCCGCATGCCGCAGTTGATGTCGAAACCGACGCCCCCCGGTGAGATCACCCCTTCGCCTGCATCGGTCGCCGCGACGCCGCCGATCGGAAAACCGTAGCCCCAGTGGGCATCCGGCATACAATAGGCGTACTTCAAGATACCAGGCAGCGTCGCCACGTTCGTGACCTGATCGATCACACCCGCGTCCATCTGCCCCATCAGCTTCTCGGTTGCGTAGATACGTGCCGGGACCCGCATCCCCTCTTTGTGAGACACAGGGACTTCCCAGATCGTGTCGGTCACGCGCTTGACTTCGGATGGAATGGACATCGCCTTTTTCGGACCCAAGATCGGCCTGGACCCCACCTCAATCGAGCCTCGGATCAGTTGTGGCAGCGCACCAGGCATACTATATTTAAGGCCCCAGAGTTTCAACTCCTGAAGCCTTGATTACGCCATGCTCCTTACGATCACTTATCTCATCTTCAGTCAACTCGCCGTGGGGGGGCTCATCTCGATCCTGCTCGTGCCGCCCGCGGCAGGAAGGGACTTCTTCAGGTTCTGCGGGTTCACGACGCTGGTGATGCTGGCCCTTGCACTGCTTGTAGTACCGACGCCGGACCCGTTTCTGTCCAAATTCTTCCTTCTGCTCGTCCTTGCATGGGTGGTGAATCTCGGTTTTGTGGTTTCGGTGATCATCGAACGCTCGAGCTGGCAGAAACCTCTCCTGGCCTCGAGCGGACTGGCAGGGTCCCTCGGGATCGTGCTGGATGGAATCCAGAGGGTACCCGCAGATTTCCCCGCCTGGGCCCCGCTCCTCACTGCCCTCCACTTCCTGCTATCTTCACTGTTACTGGGCAGCGTTGTCTTTGCCATGGTTCTGGGTCACTACTACCTTACCGTGCCCACGCTTGCGATACGGCCGCTGCGCTCGATGTCCCTCTTGATGGTCGTCACGATCATTGCAAAAGTTTTGCTTCTGGGCATCACGTTTTTCCTGTTTTGGACGGCTGCCGGTGACGAACCCCGTCTGATTCTTGCCTCCTTCTTCGGGCTTCAGGGCATATTCTTCTGGTCGCGAGTTCTCTTCGGGATCGTGGGTCTCCTCGTAATCATTTTTATGACCTGGGAGACCGTGAAGATCCACTCCACCCAATCGGCAACGGGTCTGCTCTACGTGGCGACAATCCTCGTGCTTATCGGTGAGGCCTTTTCCAGGTTCATCTTCTACTACACTTCAATCCCGGTCTAGCCTTGATCATCTCACTCCGTTGTCCAAACTGCGAGACCGAAATCAGCGTCCCTTCGAATGACGTCCAGGAGGCTGTGTCGTGTCACGAATGTGATCGAGAGATCTCACTGAAGATTTCCGAGACTATACGCCAGGAAAACAAGGTCGACGCCTGCCCGGGATGCGGAAACGTTGACTTCTATGTCCAACGCGACTTCAACCAAAGAGTGGGGATCGGCATCATGCTCTTTTTTGCGCTTCTCGGGTTGGTGTTCGTCGGGTTGGACCGGCCGTTTTACTTCTACTACAGCCTGGCGGCGGGTGCGCTGATCGACCTTCTGCTCTACTGGCTGCTTCCAGAAGTCACCGTGTGCTATGCGTGTCAGACGATCTTTCGAAAAGCGGAAAAGAACTCTGCCCATGAACCGTTCGATCTTCACATTTCGGACATGTATCAGAATCTTTCAGAGCAGTAGACGCACCTTATTCATGCCTCCCGCCTTCTGGCCAACAGATCCAGAAACTCTTCGCGTGTTGTCCTTGAGGTAAAAACGCCGCGAACGGCCGATGTGGTCGTCCAGGCGCCCGGTTTTTCTACGCCTCTCATTTCCATGCAGAGGTGACGCGCCTCGAGGACCACCATGGCGCCTGCGGGGTGAATTTCGCGTTCCAGTGCTGCGGCGATCTCTGTTGTCATGCGTTCCTGAATCTGGGGCCGGCGCGCGTAAAAAGCAACCATTCGGGCGAGCTTGCTGAGCCCCACAATCCGATCCGTGGGGATGTAGGCGACGTGCGCGCGCCCCCAGAACGGAAGCAGGTGATGACAGCACATCGAATAAAACGTGATGTCTGTCATCGCGACCATGTCCTTGAATTCGTCCACGTTCGGGAAGGTCGTCATTTCGGGTTCATTGTCTCCGTCCAGACCCTGAAAGATCTCGAGGTACATGCGCGCGAATCGTTGCGGCGTTTCGCTCAGATTCGGGTCGGTCAGATCCAGATCCAGAACCTTCATGATCTCAGAAACGTGGTAGCCTATGCGCTCGACTTTGTCTTCTGCCATTCGAGTATCCCTTTGAAGTGACTGGGTTGGACCTCGCGAGGACTGATTCCGTCAAAACATAAACATCCCGGAGAATATCGCAACCTCAAAGGAGATGGAAGATCGGCCACGCCGTAATCGATAGAAGCAAATAACCCTTCCTAAGCAAAATGCTTACAGATATATTTCACCTTGCGAAAGGGCTCAGCATGGGGGGCCGAAAAGATTTGTCCCGTGGGTGTATCGGTGACAAAATTGTATTGACGCACCCGGTGTTTCGGGGTATCATAGCGATTGACTGAATTCGGACAAATCCGTGTCCCTCTTGGAGAAAGCGCCGTCCTGAGCGAAATCCGACCCAAAAAGATCGTTGCCGCCCTTTCTGATCCTCAGGATCGTCTGTTTGTTCGCCAATTGCTCGAAGTCATTGGTGGCTACGAGGTTCTGGAAACGTCCGACGGCATGGGTTTGATCAAGAATCTAAAAAGGCGGCCTGATCTCATCCTGATGGATACCGCGGAGAAGGGTAATTTTCTCCGGGCACTGGAGGTCATACGACGGACTTCGACGTGCCGCGAGGTCCCGATCGCGGTCTACAGTGAGGATCAGACAAAACTCCCAGAATGTACGAAGCGGGGGGCAGATGGCTTCGTCATCAAACCGACCGCTCCCGCGATTTTTCTTGGCAAGATTTGGAAACTTCTTGGGAATGATGGACAGCAGTCCGGAAACGGGTCAGACTTTGCCGAGAAATACAAAAGGGATCTCCAGAACATCGAGAACCTGCCGACCCTCCCCACCGTGTATGCGGAAGTGGATCGGCTTTGCAAGAATCCGGATGTCAGTGCGGATGAACTCAGCAATGTGATCGAATCCGATCCTTCGATTACGCTCAAGTTGCTCAACCTTTCCAACTCTGCCTTCTTTGGCTTCACGCGAACCATCAAATCGGTTCGAGACGCGATATCGCTACTGGGAAATCAGACGGTTAAGAACACGATCTTGAACATCGCGATATTCGAGGCCACCAAAGATCTTGAGAACAGCGCGGGCCTGGACAAGAATAATTTCTGGGTCCACTCGGCTGCTGTTGGCTCGGCCACCAGGTTTCTCACCAAGAAGCTGAAGCTGGATCGGGAGGAAGGGTTCACTGCAGGCATCGTTCACGATATGGGAAAGATCGTCCTGGATGCCCTCTATGCCGACTTCTATGGAGAGGTGCTTTCGCGGGTGGAGGAAGCGAACATCTCTCTTTATGCAGCCGAAGAAGAGGTGATGGGGCTCAATCACAGTCTCATCGGCCGCGAGTTGGCCGAAACCTGGAACCTCCCGCAGGAACTTACGGAAGCCATCGCGTTTCACCACCGCCCAGCAAGGGCAGAAAAGGACCCGGAGATCGCTTCTCTTGTCCACCTCGGAGACGCCATCAGTCGCAAACTCGGCGCAGGTTCTGGCGGTGACACGACTGTTCCCGAACCTTTACCGTTTGCTTTGAAGCGTCTTAATATTACTTCGGAGCAACTGACCGAGTGGGAGCCGGAAATGCAGGAGGCGATGGACGCGGACAAAGCAATTTTGTCCATCTTGAAGAGCTAAAGGGAGCTCAAGTATGAGCGAAGAGGAGAACAGCGGGTCTTCGGCCGCTAAGCCGAAGAGCCTCATTGTCGACAAAAAATTTAAGCCCGAGGATCTGAAGATTCCTCGGAACCAGGTTTATGTGCGTGACCTCGGTCAATGTTTCAAAGTCTTCCAGAAGTGGGGATTTGATATCATTTGGGTAGAGTCCGGCGTCGACGCGATGCGGGCGCTCAAACAGTATCATGATGAAATCAACTGCGTCCTTGTCGAGGCCTACATATCCGGCGGAGGCTTCACCGTCGCGAGGCTTATCCGATTCAAGCCGGACTGCAAGCACATTCCTGTCTTCCTGATGTCGAACCAGCTGACCGAAAAGGACCTGGAAGAAGGGAAGCGGATCGGGATCATCGACTGTCTGGATAGGCCGTTCCAGAATCTCGAAGAACTTGAAGGCCGCATGAAGAAAGGTGTGGATGAAATCGCCGAGATAAGCGAATCGGCTGAAAAAGTGGATCCCCGCACGCATATCATGGGCGAGCTCGAGAAGATTACCGGCCTCCCTGCGATGCCGACCGTCTACAATGAAATTGAAAAACTCTCCAGAGATCCCAATTCTACGACGGAACAGTACAGCGGGGTCATCGAGCTGGATCCGGGTATCACGACCCAGATGCTGAAGCTTTGTAACTCGTCCGCCTTCTCATTTTCCAGGCGCATCAGCACGGTGAATGACGCAGTGAACCTCCTGGGGCTTCAAACCGTAATCGATTTCGTGCGCACCCTTTCGGTCGTTGGGGCCTTCAAGGGGGGCGCACAGGGCTTTGACCTCCAGGAATTCTGGAAGCACTCGATCGCCTGCGGTGTGACCGCCAAGCTCCTCAACGAGCGGGATGATATTAAACTCGATCTCGGAGAAGACGATCCGTTTATGGCCGGTATGGTCCACGATATCGGAAAGCAGGTCTTAGGCTTCTTCTTCAACGAGATGTTTCAAATGGTTGGTGAGGAAATTCGTGGTAAGGCAAGCACCATGCTGGATATAGAAATGGATGTCCTGGGCCTCACTCATTCTGACATTGGCCAGGCATTAGCTTCTAAATGGCAGCTCCCGGACATCTTATCACAGGTCATCGGCATGCATCACAAGCCGGCCCTGGCCGACTCGTCCGTGGAGATGGTGCGGTTGATCTACATCGCAGATATCTGTGCAAGGCAGGTCGGATTCAGTTTTGTTGAGAAACCACAACAGCACACAATTGATGAAAGAGTGCTGGAGGCGATCGGAATGGATAGCGATCAACTAAACGCGATATTCAAGGAAGTGGAAACGACGGTCCGGACTCAGGTCAACGATACTTTCAGCGCGATGATACTTTCAGCGCGATATTTAGCTGATTCCAGCTGAACTGCTGGATGCCCAAAAGAAAAAGCACGGCCAACGCCGTGCTTTTTCTTATTTCTTCTTGTTTCGCTTTGCATCCCTTCGATGCGCCTTTATCCTCTTCTTTTGCCTGTGGCGCCTTCGACGAAGTTCCTTCTGACGTTCCCTTGCCATAAACCCTCGCCTTGTGTTAGTCGGACTTTCCTAGAGCAACGCCTACGCTGAACCTGAACGAACTGTCGTTGGATTGCTCTCCAATAACCACCTTGAGTTCCCCGAACCAGAGCAGACCACTACTGAGCTTCTGTTGAAAGCCAATCGGGATGTTAAGGCTCCCCTTGGTGTCGTCCTGGCCCTGAATCTCACTTCGTACTAAATGAACACCGATTCCAACACCTGCATAGCCAGCCGTTCTACCACTTCGCGCAAGAAAATAGCGAAAATCGTTGTTCACAGAATATACCTTGCGCTCACTATGCAGAACCACATCAACGCCCGGAACAAAATGCAGCTTCGGCAGGAGAAGCTGTCCCAGGTCAAGGTGTCCACCGAGCATCAAGCTGGCCGTGTCGAACGATGCCCCCTCTATCACGACGACTTCCTTCTCCTGAGTCAGATCGACCCCGACCTTGAGGCCGATGCCTGAAAGCCCGATTGCTTCAGCATCTCGCTCAGAAAGGAGAAAGATCAGGCCGGCCAGACAACATATCAAGGTTTTGGGGCTTCCCATGAGGCACTCCGTTCGCGTTACGGGTTGGGATTGAACTGCAGGGGACAAATATAGCGGAAATTCTGGCCAGCGTCAATTCCTGTGTCTAGTCTTCTCTAAGTCCTGAACAGAAAATGAATTACATCGCCATCCTCGACCACGTAATCCTTCCCTTCCGTTCGCAACTTTCCGCCCGACTGAAGCCTTTCAAAGCTCCCGGCCGTGATCATATCCTGAAAATTTGCCACTTCCGCACGAATAAAACCTTCTTCCATATCTGTGTGAATCTTGCCGGCGGCGGTAGGTGCCGTGCCACCTCGTTCGAGCTGCCACGCCTGGAGTTTTTCGTTTGCGACCGTGTAGAAGGAAATCAGGTCTAACATTCCATAGCCTTTTTGGATCAATTCACTCACCCTGGAATGAGCCAATCCAAGCTCCGATTCGAACGCCTTGCGGTCTTCAGGACCGAGCTGCGAGATCTCCCACTCGATGCGAGCGGATATGATCAGAACCTGGGCAGGTCCAACCCGTTCCTTTAGCCGGTTCGCGAGCTCACCTCCTTCCGGGACGTCATCCTCTCCGGCATTCGCGACGTACAATATCGGTTTCGAGGTCAGGAATTGAAAGCCCTTGATCTTATCCACTTCCTCAACTGAAAGGGCGAGCTCCCGAACCGTTTGCCCCTTCTGAAGACCTTCCACAATCTTTGTCACCGTCTCGAATTCGAGATGTTCGGGGGCGCGAGGATTGGATCGAAGCACCTTTTCGAGGCGTGTTCTGACCCCTTCGGCTGTCTCCAGGTCGGCCAGCATCAGCTCTGTTTCAACCGTCTCTACATCCCGCAGCGGATCCAGGGTGTCTTCAGTATGAGCGGTCTGGTCGTCTGCGAAGCACCTCACAACGTGGAGGAGTGCATCCGCCTCTCGAACGTGGCTCAAAAATCGATTGCCCAAACCCTCACCCTTGCTCGCGCCTCGAACGAGCCCCGCGATATCCACAAAACGGATGTGGGTTGGTGTGCAGCTTTTGGGTTTAAGAAGATCGTTGAGACTCTGCAGCCTGTCGTCAGGCACTTCGACGACACCCACGTTTGGATCTACTGTGCAGAAGGGGTAGTTGGAGGCCTCTGCCTTTCCGCCCGTAAGGGCATTGAAAAGCGTGGATTTCCCCACGTTAGGCAGGCCGATGATTCCAATAAATAGAGACACGTTTCAAATGAGTAAGCCAAAAGAACGGCCAGCGATTGAGCGCTGCAACCGCTGGCCGTCCAAACTCGTGATTTTGTCAGTTTTTCTTATTTTCCACCCCCAATTGCCGTCACAAAGTGGACCTCGCTTTCAGCGTCCACCTTCTGCCTCAACCCTTCATTCGATACCACGCTGTCAACTGCAACAGCCAATCCCGGTCGGATTCGATCTTCTTCGCAAACGCGATCTCTGAAGCCGGGAAAGGTCTTCTCGAGGTTTTCTACAACCTCACGAATCGTCTGTCCGTCCACATTCACCTGATCTTTACCGCCTGTCAGGCTCTGCATCAGCGATGGGATCCAAACCACAGGCATGGCTTACGCCTTTCCGTCCCCCCCATTCTCCTTTGCCGCAATCGCCTTCAAGATGTTGCCGGGCGACATTGGAAGCACGTTCATCCTCACCCCTACAGCGTCATAGATCGCATTGGCAACGGCCGCGGGAGGCGGAACGATATTCGCTTCACCCACGCCTCTCACCCCGTATGGATGCCCTGGGTTTGGCACCTCGACGATCACAGTGTTGACCATGGGAACATCCAGACATGTCGGCATCCGGTAGTCGAGGAAACTCGCGTTCGTCAGTTGACCCTTCTCGTTATAGAAATATTCTTCGTTCAATGCCCAACCGATCCCCTGAACCGTACCGCCCTGCATCTGACCTTCAACGTAGCTGGGATGAATGGCCTTTCCTGCGTCCTGGATCATTGTGGCACGTAAGACCTCGACCTTTCCAGTCTCAGGGTCAACTTCCACATCGACGAGCATATGTGCATAGGATCCACCGACCCCTTGAGGATCGACCGTCCCGCGTCCAACGATGGGTCCACCTGTACTGCCCAGTTTTTCGGCGACCTCCTTGAAGGTCATGGATTTGGACGGATCAGACTTGGACTTCAAGGTGCCGTCCTCATACTCCACGTCATCCTCTGAGATCTCCCAGTGGATGGCCGCGCGCTGAACCATCTGAAGTTTGATGTCCTGCCCCGCCTCGTAGGCCGCCCAACCCGTGGCGAAGGTGGTGCGGCTTCCGCCCGTAACGTCGGTGTAGCCGACTGCATCGGTATCGGCGACCATCGGCTTCACTTCCTCGGCGGAAATGCCCAGGGCCTCCGCAAGGTGCATCGCGATGGACGTCCGAGACCCACCGATATCCGTCGATCCTTCGACAAGACTGACCGTCCCATCATCGTTCACGCTCGCACACGCACTCGACATGAACCCGACGTTGAACCAGAAGCCGGATGCCACGCCCCGGCCCCGATTCGGCCCCTCCAGTGGGGCCGAATAGTGTGGACTCGCCTTGGAGGCCTCTACACACTGCTCGTGTCCGATCCTTGGAAAGACCGGGCCGTCTGCGCGTCTTGTGCCCTCTTTCGCCGAATTCTTAAGTCGAAACTCCAGGGGATCCATCCCTATCTTCTCACAGATCTCGTCGATGATCGTCTCCGACGCAAACGCCGCATTGGTCGCGCCGGGCGCACGGTAGGCCTGCGTCTGGGTCTTGTTCACGACCACGTTGAATCCGTCGATCAGCACGTTCTGTATGTCGTAAGGCGCGAAGATGCACATGGCCCCGCAATCGGCCCATCCTCCCGGATGGGTGCCTGATTCGTAGGCCAAGTAGGCCTCGCCGGCAACTAGCTTTCCATCTTTCGTGGCGCCCATCTTCGCACGAACATACGAACCGGGCGTCGGACCCGTCGCTTGAATGACCTCCGTTCGGCTCATCACCATCTTCACCGGCTTGCCGGTCTTCTTCGAAAGAATCGCGGCAAGCGGTTCCAGGTAGATTCGGATCTTGCCGCCAAACCCGCCCCCGATCTCGGTCGGGACAATCTTGACCTTGGAAACCGGTATCTGCAGAAGCGGAGCCACCTGGTCCCGCACCCAGAACGCCCCCTGGGTGCTGCACCATATCGTCAGTTGACCGTCCGCGTTCCACATCGCCGTCGCGTTTTGAGGTTCGATATATCCCTGATGCACCGTCCCGGTGTGAAACTCACGCTCGATGACGACATCCGCCTCCTTGAAGCCTTTCTCTACGTCACCCAGCTTGTGCTGGAACTGAGTGGCGACATTGCTCTTCTTGCCCGTATCTTCGCCACCCACCTTCGTGGTCTGGTCCTCTAACAAGAGGGGGGCATCGCCCTTCATCGCTTCTCGCACGTCGAGCACCGGAGGTAGGAGCTCATAATCCACCTCGATCAGATCCAGCGCCTCCTCTGCCACGTTGGGGTTCGCCGAAGCCACAGCCGCCACGGGGTGGCCGTGGAAGAGCACTTTCTTGTCCGCCAGAACACTCTCTCGAAGGTAGCTCAGGTTCATCCCTGACTTGCCGAGAGAGGTGCCGCCCGCCTCCGGTACGGGGATATCTTTTGCCGTAATCACCGCTTTGACACCTGGCAGCGACTCGGCACGGCTCGTGTCGATCGAGCGGATGCGCGCGTGTGCGTGCGGACTGCGTAATACTTTTCCGTGGAGCAGGCCCGTCAGCTGTACATCCGCACCATAAATCGCGCGTCCCGTGACCTTGTCGACCCCGTCGTGACGGATGGGTCGGGTACCGATGACTTTGTATTCCTTCAGGCCCAGGTACTCTTCCGTTTTACTTGCCATCAGTTCTTGCCCTCCGAGACGCCAGCAACGTCCATAACCGCCCTGACGATTTTGTCGTAACCGGTGCAGCGACAGAGGTTACCCGCGAGCCACAGACGAATTCGATGCTCCGAAGGACTCGACTCCCGGTCCAGGAGCGCCTTTGCCGCTACGATGAAACCAGGCGTGCAGATACCGCACTGAAGCGCGGCGTGTTCAAGAAACTTCTGCTGCAGCGGATGCAGTCCCTCAGCAGTCGCGATTCCCTCGATGGTCGTGATCTCCTTTCCGGCGGTCTCTACGCCCAGCACCAGACAGGAGTCTACCACACGGCCGTCCACGATGACGCTGCAGGCCCCACAGTTCCCATTGCTGCAACCCTCTTTGCTGCCGGTCAGTCCCAGCTCATCTCTCAGCACTTCAAGGAGCGTCTGCCGGGGCTCGCAGAGGAACTCAGTGTCCTCGCCGTTAATCTTGGTCTCTATGTGTACTTTGCCAGGCATCGGTTCAAGACTCCTTTGATCTTTGGATGGCACCCTTCAACGCTCGTTTGGTCAACACGCCCGCGAGATGGCGTCTCTGATCCACCGTTCCTCGCATATCTGTAATCGGTCGAGCCGCATCGCGCGCGACTCCGGCCGCCTTTTCAATCAAATCGTCCGATATCTCCTGACCTTCGAGAAGCTGGGCCGCATCCGTCAGGAAGAGCGGCGTCGGCGCAACGGCCCCCACTGCGATTCGCGCTGACGAAATCGAGTTGCCATCAAGCACGACGGAGACCGCAGCATTCACTACAGCGATATCCATCTCATTTCTCGGGATGAATCTGAGGAAAAAGGCCCCCGACTTGGGTTTCGGAGTCGGGAACCGGACGGAGACCAGAAGTTCACCCTTTTCCAGTACAGACTGCCCGGGTCCCGTGCAGAACGCCTCTGCGGGGACTTCGCGCGTGCCGTTCGGCCCCGCGATTTCACACACGCCTTCCAGGACGATCACCGCAGGGATGCTGTCCGCCGCAGGCGAGGCATTGCACAGGTTGCCACCGACAGTGGCCCGGCCCTGGATCTGGATCGAACCGATCAGGGATGTGGAATCCACCAGTGCGGGATAGTTGGTCGGGACCGCATCATACTCGTAAATCGAGCAACAAGGAACCGCAGACCCAATTCGGAGCCCCTCCCCCGATGTGTAAGAAAGCACATTGGCTTCGGGAATTCCTTTGACGTCGACCAACAGCTTCAGCCGCCTTCGCCCTTCCTTCAACTGCGGAATAAGGTCTGTTCCGCCGGCCAGGATGCGTGTCTGATCGCCATCTGCCGAAAGCAGCGAGACCGCTTCGTCGACGCTTTGGGGAGCAGCATAGTCGAATGCATACAAAGTGGCTTCCTCCTATCTTGGGGAGATCGAATCCGAAGGTTTTCGGCAGCGGAATACAGAATACTCCTTCCCGAACATACTGTCAAGCCCTTTTCGGATGTCTGGCACGAAGGATGGAATAGGGGCCTCGAGTCCCTATCTCCTCCACCCTTTCGAACTGTTTCACCATCTGCAAGCGGTAGGGATTTCCCCGGGTTGACACCACCAGGAATTGCCCGTCCGATGCGAGATGTCGGGCCGCCCCGCGAACGAAGGCCCGGCCCGTGGTCGCCCCTTCGTGTGAGGGGGGATTGGACAGGATCAGGTCGAATGTCTGTCCAGATACAGCCTCGAATGCGTCGCTCAACGCGACGCTCGCATTCTCAACAGCATTCAGTTCCAAATTCCGGCTCGCGCATCGCACTGCCCTCAGGTCCACGTCGAGCAAAGTAACCTCACCATTGTGGGCCATCCGAGCCGCGACGAGACCGATCGACCCGGCACCACACCCGAGGTCCAGCACGCGATCTGCCTCCCCGACCTTCATCGTCTCGATCAGGAATCGCGTGCCTTCGTCCAGGCCGTCTCGGGAAAACACCCCGGCCCGAACTTCCAGCCTGTAGGGCCCCACGGGAAGGTCTGCAATCTCTGTCGTGAAACGCGTCTCTACCGGTTCCGCGCAGGGTAGATCCTTTTCCTTCAAGGCCCGGTAGCAGCGATTTCCGCCCTTTTTGGAGATCAGGTCCACGTTCCCGAACACGGCCTCCAACCGGCCTTTATAGCTTTCTACACCCCGGTCCTTTCGACCGGAGATACAAAAACGCCCTCCAACACGAAGCATCCGGAAGGTTTCATCGATCTGCTTGAAAACCCACCCCTTCGCCGCCCATTTGACGGGCTCGTATACGGCAACATCGAAGGGTCGACCGGGAACCTCTTGCAAGGTGTCATCCAGAATCGCGTTGATGTTCTTGGTCCCCTGTCGATCCATCTCCCGCTGGCACGTTCGGACGGCGCGAATGTCGGGACTGACGAACGAGACGATGCCGGCCTGATCGGCGAAATTGAGGGCAAGGGGATCGCCTGCGCGACCCAGATCGAGCATTCGCTCTCCAGGCTCTACGGCAGCGTGCTCGAGCAGCAGGGCCTTTCCAACATCCTGACGTCCCGTGGCGCGTCGATTCCGAATGCCCACGGGATCAGCCGCTCCGCTTGAGTTTGCCCGTTCGTTTTGCATAGTTTTCTGCGACGTGAAAAACAAAGAGGCCAAGGGGGATCATGATAATGCCAGTCAATCCCAGAATGACCAGGTCTCCCTGCACTGCGGACAGCGGTGCGTTGTGCAGAAGGGCCGCTCGGATCGAACGCAGGGCATACGTCCCCGGGGAGATTACAGAAAAAGGCCGCAGCCAGTCTGGGAGGACCGACACCTCATAATAAACGCCGGAGACCAGAAGCAGTAGGGTCCCGAATATGTCCGTGGCCCGGGCACCTTTTTCTGGAGACAGCAGCGGGAAAACAGCCGCCATCAGTCCCAGCCCGATGAAGGAAATGCTGGCTGTCACCAGAACCACGGCAGCCGTCGGGAGATTCCCGTGCTCGATGCTCAAACCGAAGAACATGATCGCTATCGTCAGCACGATCCCCACCCGGATAAACCCATAGATGATCGCAAAGATGCACTGCCCTAGCAGATGCGTCAACCGGTGGACTGGCGCCATGAAGGTGTATTCAATCGTCCCCTCCCAGCGTTCCCACGCTATCGCCTCGGCCACCTCAAAGAACAGCAGTCTCAGGAAGTTCCAGAGGAGCGCGCCGACCATCAGGAAAATCACGTTCTGAGCGGCCCGCTCCGCGTCACCTTCCGCCATGTAGACCCCGATGAGGCCGATCGTCAGGACGTGAACGATGTTCCAGAGCAGAAAGATTATTTCCCACGCCGCATACCGTTTGGACAGATTAAAGTTGCGTTCGACGAAGGCCACCGAGGCCTTCACCTCCGCGATGACCGAGTTCATTCTCCACCTCCTGGACCCGATTCGCTCTCCAGATCGGCGTGAGCAAGGTCCGTACCCGTCATCTGGAAGAAGATCTCTTCCAACGACCCACCCACGCAGCCGGCCTGTTGTTGGATTTGTTCGAAGGTGCCCATTGCGATGAATTTTCCGTGATGAATGATGGAAAGCCGGTCGCAGACCCGCTCCGCTTCATCCATGTCGTGTGTAGTCAACAATACGGTGACGTTGTCGCGTTTTCGGATGCGAAGCACGTAGTCCTGCACCTGCCGCTTCGAGACAGGATCGAGTCCGGTCGTCGGTTCGTCCAGGAGCAGTAGCGAAGGAGACGGGAACAGGGCTCGGGCGACGGCGATCTTCTGCTGCATCCCTCGAGACAGGTCCTCGAGGGGCTGGTTCATTCGGTCCGGCTCGAACCCCATCTCCCCAAGGATCCGCTCGGTTCGTCGTCTTGCTTCCTTCACGGGCACACCATAGAGACGGGCCGCGTAACTCAGATTCTCCCACGCCGAGAGTTTCTTGAAGAAGGCCGCGTCCACTGAAACACGCGTGATGCGGCGCTGGACCTCCATCGCATCTCGCACGACGTCAAGTCCAAAGATTTTGGCCTCTCCTGAATCTGGAAAGACGAGGGTCGAAAGAATCCTGATCAGCGTTGACTTGCCGGAGCCATTCGGCCCCAGGATGCCGAAGATCTCTCCTCTGGGGACTTCGAAGCTGACGTCATCTACGGCATGTATCGGTTTTCGGACCCTTCGAAGTCTACTCAGCAGCCCATTTCCCGGCTCCTTCGGTTTTGCTCTCAACCAGAAGATTTTAGTGAGCTCTTTACAGAAAACGGCAGGGGTATCGTGATTGACCTCCACTGATCTCTTCTCCCACAAAAAGTTTGCTCGAATAGAAAAAGGGGTGCGCCGCAGCGGCACACCCCGACAGGGACATCTCCTCTTTCGGTCCAGGAAATTATCCTGATCTATACTTGACCGTGAGTATCAACATATTCTGGAAACGCCTTTTCCCTGAAGGGGTTACGCCTCAGATTATGGATCGCAATCCTCGTTGACAGGAAGGAGCCGCTCAGAGTCCGGCCTTCTTTTTGAGGCCCTGATAAGAGTTATCGTCGGTCACCTCCGCAGAAACCGGTAGATCCGAATCTCGCCACCCCGGCACGACGAGCATGCCGCTCTGATCCACCTTGCCTCCAAAGCCTCCATCTACGTTGACCAGGTTTTCGTATCCAGCGCCCTCCATAATCTCGGCTGCCCTCTGAGACCGCATCCCTGCCTGACAGCCGCAGACGATCTGTTTGTCGTGAGGAAGGACCTTTTCCACCACTGAAAGAAACTCAGCGTTCAGCTGCATGCCTCCTCCGGGTTGCGGGAAAGCCACGGGCACGTTGATCGCGCCTTCGGGATGACCCTGCTCGAACTCCATCTCCGTGCGCACATCCAGATACACAGCTCCAGGATTTTCATCCATGGCCGCTTTGGCTTCAGGAGAGTTCATTTGCTGAATCGGCATTCGCTTTTCCCGATCTAGATCAGGTTTGTATCTAGCGGATCACCCCGTCTGAGTGTCCGAATATACTAAAAAGGCAGGGTTTTACAAATTCCTAAAACTGTATCTCTTATTCTCGAGGCTAAGGGTTTTGCGAGGTGCGTTTCACGAGATACGAGATACGGTCATTCAAAGTAGGCTGCGAAGAAGTGCTGAATATCCTTTAGCTGATCCTGAATGTCGAACGAACCACTCATCGCGAAGACGTCCAGGATCGCAATGGCGTTCACCGCCGCGTCCTTCTCTATGGTCGAACGCACTCGATCCGCCATCGCCGAGTTCAACGTCTGGAGGTTCTCATAGATCCTGGTCAGGCCTTCGAATTTCAGATCCGGCTCGCCCCCGGCCTCGTTCACGAAATATTGCGCCAGCAGGTACATCGAAGCCGCCCGGTAGAGGGTCCCTTCAGCCGTCGCCAGGGGCACGTGAAACCGTGCCATCGGCTTGAAGTAGGCCGTTTGGGGACAGCCGCTCGTGGCCATAACCAGCCCCATCAGAGCGCTCAGGCCCTGTTGCGCGGTCGTCTCTTTGCTAACCGTGCGTTCCGGCGTGACGACCTCGACCTTGAGCTGTTCGAAGGAAACGATCCTGCCGAACCGATCGACCAGATTCGCGAGGCGCGCGGCGAGGGGGCAGTGCGGATGCGTTTCGGTACTCAAGGGACAGTGAGAACACTTGTGGAATTCGAGATCGGTCCAATGGGGCAGATCTTCCGGCTCATCCTCGATGGGGACCAGACTGTCCGGGTCCAGGATAAGCTCGAACCGCTCCTCCGTTCCGTCCGGGAAAGAGAACGTATAGCGAAACTCAAGCGCTTCCGTTTCAGACACTGTCGATCCTCCCGTTACCATCTCCACTGTGCCAGAGGGCCTGGAGGATGCGCCCCGGGGTCATCGGCAGGACATCCATCCGAACGCCGATCGCGTGGAAAATCGCGTTGGCGACAGCAGGGGGGGGAGAAACGATGGGGACTTCCCCCACACCTCTCACTCCGAATGGGTGTTGCAGGTTTGGCACCTCCACGATAATCGCGTCCACCATAGGAAGGTCCAGGCAGGTCGGCATCCGGTAGTCGAGGAAGCTCGCATTCGTGAGCTCACCTTCTTCATTATAAATATATTCTTCGTTCAGGGCCCATCCAATGCCCTGCGCCATGCCTCCCTGCATCTGCCCCTCCACGTAGCTGGGATGAATCGCCTTCCCGACGTCCTGCACCATGCTACACCGCAGGATCTCCACTTTCCCGGTGTCAGGATCCACTTCTACGTCTACGATGGTCAGAGAAAAGGCCGGCCCCGTGCCGCCAGGCAGGTTCACCGTCGCCCTGCCGATCACCGGACCGCCCGTCTGAAACAGGTTCGCGGCGAGTTCCTTGAAGGTCATCGTTTTAGAAGGATCGGATTTCGACCGTATTTGTCCATCCGTGTATTCGATATCATCTTCAGGCATTTCCCAGGTCGCCGCCGCCCGCTCGATCAACTGCCACTTGACATCTAGCGCGGCCTTGTAGGAGGCCCACCCGGTCGCGAACGTGGTCCGACTGCCCCCGGTTTGCCGGGTGAATCCGATTCCTGTCGTATCCCCCACCGTTGGGATCACGTCTTCGGCCGAAATGCCGAGGACCTCTGCAAGCTGCATGGCAGAGGAGGTCCGGGTACCGCCGATGTCCACGGACCCCTCGACAAGGCTGACTGTGCCGTCGGAGTTCACGGCGGCCGTCGCGCTCGAAATCCCGCCGCCGTTATGCCAGAAACCTGTCGCTACCCCACGACCCCGGTTTGGGCCCTTCAGGGGCGTTTTGTAGTGATCACTCTCCAGGGCCGTCTTCAAAACCTCTTCATGACCGATCCTGGGAAGGACGACGCCGTCGGCGATGCGCGTGCCCTCAGTGGCCGTATTTTTCTGCCTGAATTCCAGCGGGTCCAACTCCAGCTGTTCACAGATCTCATCGATGACCGTCTCAGAGGCGAATGCGGCGTTTGAGGCCCCGGGAGCACGATACGCGGATGTGGACGGCTTGTTCACGACCGCCTCGAATGCATCGATCTGCTGGTTTTCGATATGATATGGCGCAAACATACACCGTGCGCCTGCACCGACGGGCGAACCCGGAAACGCACCGGCCTCGTATGCCAGGTAGGCGTAGGCCGCGACCAATTTCCCCTCCCGGGTTGCCCCCACCTTTGCGCGAATGTAGGAACCTGACGTCGGTCCGGTCGCCTGTATCACTTCTGTCCGGGTCATCACGAATTTCACGGGACTACCCGTCTCTTTGGAGAGCAACGCAGCCAGCGGCTCCAGGTAGACCTTGATCTTCCCTCCGAAACCGCCGCCGATTTCGGCCGGTACCACCTTGATTTTGGAAACAGGCATGTCCAGGATGTGGGCAAGCTGATCCCTGACTCCGAAGTGTCCCTGATTGCTTGTCCAGACCGTCAGCGTGCCGTCAGGGTTCCAGAGGGCCGTCGCATTCTGGGGCTCGATGTAACCCTGGTGTACCATCCCGGTCTCGAATTCCCGCTCCACGATCACGTCGGACTGCCCAAACCCTCTTTCTACGTCCCCCAGGCGGTGTTGAAAATGCTGAGAAATATTGCTTGCCCGTTTTGTTCCCCCTTCAAGGGATTCAGTCGTCAGATCCTCGTGCAGGAGCGGGGCGCCTTCTTCCATGGCCTTTCTGACATCCAGAACGGGTGGAAGCACTTCATAGTCGACCTTGATCAATCCCAGCGCCTCTTCAGCGACGTGCGAATTGACGGCAGCCACGGCGGCGACCGGGTGTCCGTGGAACAGGACCTTCTCCTGGGCCAGGATGCCGGAAAAGAGATACTTCAACCGAACGACTTCTTCTCCCAGGTCCTCGGCCTTGTCCTCGAATTCACGAATGAGATCCTTCCCCGTAATGATGGCGCGCACGCCATCCAGGGCCGCGGCCGCGGAGACATCGATCGATCGAATCCGGGCGTGGGCGTGCGGGCTCCTCAGCACCTTTCCGTGCAGGAGACCGGGAAGGCGGACATCGGCCCCGAAAATGGCCCGCCCCGTTACCTTGTCCGTACCGTCGTGGCGGATCGGTCGGGTCCCCACCACCTTGTAAACCTGTATCCCGAGATAATCTTCGGTCTTTACCGTCATCTCGAACTATGTCCCCGTAGCATCATTGTGTTGAATCTTTGGTAGAAGTCCTAATATAATCGGAAGTTAGATCGCCGACAAGATGCGCGGATCGAATTTGTGTCAGATCCAGCCGCGCAGTTTGTAAACGACGATCCCGCCATACTCGTGAAGGAGCCCCTGCATGACCCCCAGATTATCCCACGAAAAGAGGTTGGTGGGTTCTCGATGCAGTCGGGTATATGGGATTACCTCGAAGCCTTGATTTTCCCAAACGGCCTTCGCGCGCGGAATGTGAACCCACGAAGTCACGAGGATGACCCTGCTCACGCCCTGCTCCTGGAGCTGCAGTCTCCCACGCGCCGCCTCCTGGTAGGTGTTCAGGCCCGGACTCACCTGAATCGAAGCGTCCGGCACGGTCATGCCCCTGACGATCAGTCGCATCGCCTTTGCGTATCGAAGGCTGTCTTTGTTCTCCCCCCCGGTCAGCAAGATATTCGGCGCCCGCCCTGCCAGCCAGAGCTTGGCCCCCGCGTAAGCGCGGTCTGCGGAGTAAGAGGTCGGGGCGCCTTGAGATGTCACGCTGCTCGACAGCACGACGATGATGTCCGCATTCTCTTCAGCCCCGTCCGGCATCATGAGTCTCAGGGGCGTGGAGAAGAGGGCCACCATGGGATAGCTGCAGAGGACCGCGAGTGCGGCGAGACCCAGCAGGCCGATCCGATATCCGGCCCTGAAGCCGTCCCGGCGCCTCCTCCGGAAAAAGATCATCAGGCCCCCGATCAAAAAGATCACGAGGGGCCCGAACAGCAGCTCTTGTATGAGCTTCTCAGGTAGGGTCATGGGTCTGTGAGCTCCTTAACAGATCATTCACGGCGCTCAACCTAAGACGCAGGAAGGCCCGCTGTCAAGTTCACTTTGAGGACAGGCCTTTCCATTCCGGAGTAGCCCTGGCTTACCCTCGACATCCCACAAAATGCGAGTAGTACTTATTGATTGAGAACCTACTCTTCAGCGTCTCTCTTGAAATGAGCGGCGTCACCCACTGAAGGAGGCCGATCAGAGAACCGCACCGCCTGAGATTGAGATGGCGGTGCGGTTTTTCTCATGATGTCCTGGATCCGAAGCTCCATCCTGAAGTGACCGGCCGATCCTGTCCGAACAAGCGCGCCTGGCTGTATATTGCTTGACATTCTAAAGGATTTTCAGCATCCATACGCAGCTCCGAATAAGACCTTTCGCAATCCGACTCAACCAATCCAGGTGCCTCCCATACCCCCTTCTCAGCAACCCTGACGAACCGGAAGTTGAACCCGGGTCCGCGGCGCGCCCGTTGGGCCCGATGGACGCAGTACTCCTTCTGATCGCATCTGCTCGACGACCGAATGCTGCATCAGGCCGCCCTTCAGATGCGTCGCGACGACAGACTCATCCTCGCTTCAGGAGGTATCGAGCGGCTCACACTGAACCCGGACGTCGAAAGGAGAGGATAAAGGATGTCGCCCAGTGATAAAGCGGAAATCGACGTGAAGCAGGTCAGCATCCTCGCGGAGGACATGGACCACCCCGAGGGCGTCGCGGTGGCGCCGGATGGGGCCGTGTGGTGCGGCGGAGAGGCCGGACAGATCTACCGAATCGATCCGAGCGAGGGTAAACCCGAACAGGTGGCCAGCACGGGCGGGTTCGTGTTGGGCCTGGCGTTCTCTCCGGATGGATCCTGGATGGCCCTCTGCGACCCGAAGAACAGGGCCGTCATGCGGATGGATACGGAGACGATGCGCGTGGACACCCTGGCCGAAACAGTCGACGACACTCATCTCGAACTGCCGAACTATCCTGTCTTCGCCTCGGACGGCACGTTATACGTGTCGGATTCAGGTGCCTTCGAGCAGGCGACAGGAGCCGTCTATGCCTTCGATGCAGACGGCGAGGGACGGCTGTGGGCCGGGTCTGATTTGACGTTCGCCAACGGGATGACGCTGGACGCCGAAGAGTCCTACCTCTACGTCGTGGAGAGCTTTCTTCCAGGGATCTGCCGCTACAGAATCAACCCTAATGGCTCGGCCGGCCCTCGCGAACTGTTCGTGGATGACGTCGTTCACGTGCCGGACGGTCTTGCGTTCGACGTGGAAGGAAACCTCTACTGCTCCTGCTACGCCCCGTCGCGCATCTACAGGATCGATCCGCAGCGGAAGACCTCGATCCTGGTCGAGGATGTCCTCTGCCACGCTATGGCCAACTGCACGAACTTGGCCTTCGGCGGGCCCGATTTCAAGACGCTCTACATCGCGAATCTGGGCCGATGGCATATTGGACAGGTCGAACTTTCCATCCCGGGCCTGCCCCTGGCATGCCACAAAACGCAATAGCAAAAGGATCGAAATGAGGCCTCCAGTCGACGGCGGCTACACGACCCAATGAAAGACCGAATAATGAACATCGAACAGCAGAATATCGAATGAAGAAGGAAGCCACATACCGGGTTCTGGTGAAGCCTCCAAACGTTTCGATTCTGGAGTATTGCAGTACTGGAGTGGTGGAGTATTGGAAAACCAGTATCCTAGCCCTGTGTCCCAAAACTCCATTACTCCAACACTCCAATCCCCCAGCAATCACGCGTATGTTCTTCGTCGACTTGAATCGGCCATTCCGGAAGGTTTGCCCCAGAAGTGCGCCTGCCCAAGACCGAGGTGATCCCATTCAATTTCCTTGAAATCAGCCTCCCCTTTCGCGAACAGCCCCGCGTATCCGCCGGAATAGTCGTAGTCCGGCTTGGTGATCGCCAGGTCATCATCCAAGAAGATCATCGGATCCCGTCCTGCCGACATCTTGACATCTCCGGGCGGCTTCGGTTCGCCCCACATCGCCCGATCGCCGGGGGTGACTACAGGATTGTCGGTGTGTTTCTCCCAGTGAAACAGGTCCCGTGAAGTGGCCAGACCGATCCTTTCCAGGCTGTGGTGTCTTCTCCACTCTGGATGCGGATAGTTCAATCCTGTGTAAACATGAAATAGACACCGTCCTGCTCGACGATATGTGGGGCAAACACCTTGAATTCATCCCAGCTTCCTCTCGGGCTACGTTCAACTACCGACTCGCGCCGTTCCCAAACGACCAGATCAGACGATATTGCGTGACCGAAATCCACCTCCGTACCGCTCGCGAAGCCTTCATAGGCTGCGCGGTCTGTCCGGTTGCCTCGAATGTGAAAGAGTCCGACCATTCACGTCCCGGTGGTGAGCAGTCCCCCGTCCACGGGCAAGGAGACGCCGGTGATACAACCCGCGGCCGGGGAGCAAAGGAACGCGACAGCGCGACCGATGTCTTCGGGTGTACCGCGCCGGCGCAGGGGGACCATCTCGTAGAGCTCCTTGTCGATCGACCCGAAAGCCGGAGGCGGCGTGGCGAACACGTGGTTCGTGTCCATGTGACCGGGCAGCACTGCGTTGCAGCGGATTCCGTGCTCTCCCAAATCGACTGCCATGCTCTCAGTCAAGCGCAGCACACCGGCCTTGGCCGACCCGTAGGCGGTGTCGCCTTTCCACGTGCGCCGGCTGTGGACGGATGACGTGCTGACAATGCAGCCACCACCCCCCTGCTCGACCATCGCCCGCGCGGCCTGCTGACTGCAAAGGTAGAACCCCTTGAGGCCGACGTCCAGATTCCGGTCCCAATTCTCTTCGGTGAGCTCGAGAAAGTGCTGACCCGTTCCGCCGTAGGGATTGTTTGCGAGAATGTCGATGCGACCGAAACGCGCCCGGAAAGCCACGAACATCTCCTCCACTTGCCTGCTGTCGGAGATGTCCCCGGGGAAGAAGTCTGCTTCCCGACCCATGGCACGGATCAGGGTCAGTGTCTCCTCACCATCGGCGTCCAGTTCGAGATCGTTGATGCCGACATCGGCACCGGCTCCGGCCAGGGCCAGGGCGATACCGCGACCGATACGCCGCTTGCCTCCCGTGACGAAGGCCTTTTTCCCTGCGAGTGAGTGCGCTTGATCCATGAGCTGTTCCCTCTGTTATGTCCTCGACACGCGATACACGCCCTCGTGTTTCACGATGCAGAAATCAATGAGTATTTACCTGGTTCTGAATACAATTTGGCCTCCTCCTGTCTTGACATCTCAAGGAATATTCAGCATTATGACGCGCTTCACAATCACATTTGTGTGCCCTCTTCTGTGCCACGCCACTTCACTCAGGGCTGATTCGTGCGTTTTCAGGACCTCATTCCCGGAAGTCTCCTATCCATCGTCAAAACCATCTGGCTGGTCGGTCGGCGTCGGTACTGCCCGGTCTGCTGCAGACACTCGCGCAAGTTCCTCGAGTCCGGGGTGATTCCAAGGCCGAACGCAAGATGCGCATGGTGTGGCGCGCTCGAGCGGCACCGATTGGTCTGGCGATACTTCCAGGAGCGAACAGACCTGTTCGACGGAAGCCCGAAGCGCATGCTTCACGTTGCACCCGAAGCCTGTATGCGACCGCGATTGGAAGCACTTCTACCGGGATATCTGGCTGTGGATTTGAGTAGTGCAGATGAGACCGAAAGCATGGACATAACCGACATTCCGCACCCGGACGATTCGTTCGACGTCATCTACTGCAGCCACGTCTTCGAGCATATTCCTGATGATCGCCGGGCCATGAGCGAGTTGTTTCGCGTACTCAGGCCGAGCGGATGGGCGGTCCTGCTCGTGCCCATCACGGCGGGGGAGACGATTGAAGACGCGAGTGCGACTGATCCAAAAACGCGTCTCCGATTGTTTGGGCAAGAGGACCACGTCCGTCGGTACGGGCCGGACTTCTTGGACAGACTTCGAGAGAGTGGCTTCAGGGTGGAGAAATTCGGTGCGGGAGATTTCCTAGACAAAGAAGAGTTGCATCGAATGGCCGTTCACACGGGGGCCGCGGGGGACATCTTTCACTGCACGGAGTAAGTCACCAGCAGGAGGCGGCATGATAGACTGGCAAAACAATTCGAATCAGATCAAGGCTAACTTTGACGGGAATGGGTTTGTAATGCTCCCCGGTTTCTTCTCCCCACCGGAGATGACCCAATTGAATGCGGAGGTCGACCGATACAGAACTGAGGTCCTGCCGTATTTGTCCTCGGACGCTGCCTTTTACCAGGTCGAGGGGCAGCCCGAAACCATGTTGCGGATGTCCCTCATGTCGGATCACGACCGCTACTTCAAAGACCTCCTTTTCAGCGACCCATTCGTCAAACTGGCGGAGCTGCTCATGGAGGACGAAGTGAAATGCAGAAACCTGGACTGGTTCGGAAAGCCGGTACGCACCGGCGACGAGACACCGCCTCATCAGGACGGGTTCTACTTCAAACTTGACCCGAGCGAGGCACTCACCTTCTGGCTGGCACTGGATACCGTCGATGAGGAGAACGGCTGTGTCCGCTACGTGCCGGGTTCGCACAGGCGGGGCATGCGGCCGCACCAGCCCACAGACATCCTGGGGTTCTCAAAGGGGATCACGGATTATGGCGATGAGGACTACAAAGCGGAGATGCAGATCCACGCAACTCCCGGAGACATGATTGCCCACCACTGCATGATCATTCACCGGGCAGACTCGAATCCGAGCGAGCGGGAGCGCGGCGCGCTGGGGATGATCTATTATGCCCGGCGCGCCAGTTAAGCATGAAATCGCGTCGCGTATCAGGTAGGAGCCAACTCATGTTGACGAACCAAATTGAGCAGAGCCTTTCTGATTTTACCTGAAGCGAGTTCTTATGTTGACTCCGATTAGGCTTTTTTGGTGGGAAGCAGGATCGATACCGTCGTTCCATTCCCTTCGCCTGTCTCGATCTTCATCTCTCCGTCGAAATCCTCCACGATCGACCTCGAGATCGACAACCCCAACCCCGTCCCCTTGTCTGGCTCTTTCGTAGTAAAGAACGGGTCGAACACGCGCTCCAGGACTTGAGGCGGGATGCCCGTCCCGTTGTCCTGCACCTGAACGAACACTCTGTTAGACCTTCCAATTTCCAGGCCGGTGCGAATGATCACTTCCGGGTCCGAACCATTATCCCTGGAGCACGATTCAACTGCGTCTCTCGCGTTGCTCAACAGATTCAACAACACCTCTTCCAAAGAGAACGGATTCGCCTCCACCTCGGGTAGATCTTCCCCCAAATCCGACGATAAGAGGACACCTCGAGACATGAACTGAGCCCCGATCATCTCCATCCCAGACTTCACAACCTCGTTCACCTGTATTGACTCCAACTCCGGCTTGCCAGCTTCGCGCGCGAACATCCTAACGTGATCGATGATGTGGACCATACGGTCCGCCTGCTCCACGATCCTCTCGGCTCTGTCCTGGAGCTTCTCTTTGGTAAGATTCCATCCTCGGTCCAAACCGATGAGGATATGCTCGGCCAGACCTCTGACGCCCACAAGGGGCTGGTTGAGTTCGTGCGCGATCCCCGCGGCCATCTCACCCAGAGAGCGAAGACGGTCTGCGCGGATCGAGAGGGCTTTTTGAGCTTCGAGCTCCTGCTCCGCCCGCTCTTTGGCCTCTTCTGTCCGCTTGCGTTCGGTAACGTCTCGGGCCAGGGCAAGAAGCCGCGGGCGGCCATCGAGGTAGAGTGAACCGATGCGCACCTCCACGGGGAACGTCGTCCCGTCCTTACGCCGGTGGAATCCATCTTTCGTGACGGTCACCCCGGACATCACTTGCTTCTGCATCTTTTCAAATTCTTCAGTCGTCAATTTTATCTGGACATCAGGGACGGACAAGGCAAGGAGTTCATCCCGTTCATATCCCAGGCTTCTATAAGCTTGTTGGTTGGCATCAAGAAACCTTCCGTCGGATCCTACGACAAAAATCGCATCTGCAGCGTGTTCTACCACGGACCGAAATCGCTCCTCGCTCTCGTCCAACTCCTTCTCAGCGGCCATTCGACGATGCTCTGCATCGAGTCTCGAGGTAATGTCCATGATGGACCCCACGATCTCCGAAGATAGCCCGGCCTCGTCTCGTACCAGATATGATTCGTCTCGAATCCACAGGTATGAGCCGTCTTTGTGCTGCACGCGGTATTCCAGCGTCACGGTTCCTCCCCGCAGCACGCGGGGTTGTTCACCCATGACCCTCGGGAGATCCTCCATATGAATACGCCACTTGAAGAATTCCGAATCCGAAATCATCTCCTCCGGTGCAAATCCCAGCAGTCGCTCGATACTCTCGGAGAGAAACGTGAATCCCATAAGATCGCTCGGGTCCCGGCTGTAGAGCACTGCGGGACTGGAGCGCAGGAGGTAGCGAAGACGTTCCTCTGCCTCGACAAGCCGGGTCGTTTGATACATAAGCTCGGTGGTGTCCCGGGCGACCACACAAGCGATCGGCCTCCCCTGGTAGTCCATGGGTGTTGCAACAATCTCCAGGTGCTTCGCCGCTCCAGTGGATCGCTTGACAGAGTGCTGACCCCGGTAAAAACGGGCATTCAGCGCGGAATCGTATAGGTCGGCCAGCTTATCCCGTTCGTCTAAAAGCTCATCGAAAACGATCTCAGGTTCTAATGGTAGGTTCAGTCCAAACTGTGAGACGAACGACGCGTTCATCTCGAGAATGTAGTGGGATTCCGGATCCACCAGGGCGATCCCATCTTTGCTCGCTTCGAGAACGGCTCGATATCTGGCATCTCGCTCCCGGATCTGTCGGCTTGTCTTCTGGGACGTATGCCACCGTCCAACCCCGAACAGCAGCAGGATGGCCCCCATCGCTCCCCCTATGCCCGCACTCCACTTCACCGTCCGGTCGATCCGGCGTCGCCGTGACGCCTCCGTCGTTGCAGGCCCCGACCATCGGCGGTCTCCGACCGGTTGCTGACCCTCTCCCACCCAAAGACAGGGGGACTCCGGCAGCAGCGAGAAGTCACCCGCGCGGGCGTCGTAAAACGCGGGG
The DNA here is from genome assembly GCA_965248435.1 of Candidatus Latescibacterota bacterium. Taxonomy (GTDB): domain Bacteria; phylum Latescibacterota; class UBA2968; order UBA2968; genus CBDFJH01. The sequence goes on along the minus strand of OZ252100.1, from coordinate 151,581 downwards.
TCTGATCCGATGCAATTCAGACAGACGGCGCCCTCGACGTGGTCGTGCGATCCAGAACTGCGGTAAAGGCACGTACTTGCGACGCGGCCGTCGGGTCCCGTCCTGACCGACTTCCCTCGACAATCGGCTAGAATAGTCTCCGAGATCCTCGAATCGTTCACAGAGGTCAAGACGATACCGTCGTAAGAGTCATAAACGGTCACGTGATTGATTCTGGCTGAAAGCGCCTGATCCCCTTCTACCAGACTCACGGCACTTTCACCCAGTCCATAAAACGTGGAGTTCTCGACGACCAGGTTCCTGCAAACATCCTTCGATTTGAACGATATGGCCACCTGACCGATGTCGTAAAAGAGGCTGTTCTTTACGACACAGGATTCGAACGGTCTTCCCGAATCGGTGACGGCGGCCTTCACGTGGCCGGTGAATTCACACCCTTCGATCCTCAGAGACGAGGAGGGATCCGCATCCATCACGATGCCGTATTCAACCGCCTTTGCCCCATCGAATCGGATCCCCTCTATGTAGAGATCCCCTTGTACACGCATCTGGGAGGTCCCGAGGGACTTCAGTGTGGGCCTGACACCATCCCGAGCGAGTATTTTTAGCGGCATGGCAGGCAGTTCCAGAGCGGCACTTTCCCTGTAGACGCCCGCTTGAGAGACCAAAAGAATCGTATCTCCGGGAGCGAGGGAAGGGAGGACCGCCTGGATGCGATCCTCTCCGGCCTCTACCTCGAAGCTGCGACCGCCTGCCACCTGTGCGTGGGACGCGACCCCGAGTCCGATCAGGAAAGCCAAGCCTGTCTTACTGATTTTCGTCATCACAACTCAACCCATGAGGTCATCAACGCTTGTCTTGTTGCCGAAGCCGGTCCTTTTGCCAGTCATAATCCACATCAACCGAATAGAACGCGCCCGGAGCTTCGATTGCCCAAAGTTGCTTTCGGATCAACCAGTTCTCCGGGTCGTGGATGACCGCCACGTTCATCTCTCGAATCGCATCATCGCGGCGGCCCAAATGAAGATGCTCAACGGCCCTCTGAAATGCCTCATCAGCCAGATGCTCCTCCCTCGTAACCTCCGTAGAATCGGAGATGTCGACGCAACCGGAAGCGGCCCACGCCTCAGGCACCTCTTGTCTGCGGACCCAGTGCTCGAGTTCACTCCTGAATCTGTCGTCGCGGATGTCGACCATTCCTACGTTCCGAACGAATCTCCCGTCCGAATCCAGAAGGATCCCGACGGGAACGTATTTCACCGAGAGCAACTTCCCTATCTCATTCCGGCGATCCAGCAGTACAGGGAACTTAACCCCGGCTTCGTTCAGCCAGGGCGTTACGATGTCCTCACCCTGGGCATCCTGCGCGATCGCCACCAGGTTGCAAACGTCTCCGTGGTCTTCGTGGAAGGACTGCCATCCAGGCAGCTGCGCGCGACAGCCTCACCAGGAGGCCCACATGAAGAAGATCGCCGGCTTTCCCAAAAACTCCTTTGAGCTGCGCAGGCCGCCGGGGCCGATCTCAGGAAGTTCAAATGTCGGAACGACCTCTCCGACGCTCAAAGAAGCTCCATGCTCAGTCATTACTGCTCACCCCCATAGTGGCCTCAGAATACATCACGCCCGACTGATTCTAGGATCCAATTTGCAAGAGTTGAGCCACCCGAGACAACGATCACTCACCTACTTTATTAACAATAATTTACAACATTCAGCGCTCTGGTGCCATCAACTTTGCTCGAACGCTTTGGCGATTTGTGTTAACAACCATCGCCAACCGTCTGCGCCTCGGGGAAGCCCCGAGGCTACCGTCACCGAGCCGCTACGGACAGGTTCAGGCAGAACGGATATTGTCCGGGCATCTCGCACCCAATCACTTCAGACATACTCTTAGCAGGATGTATGCCATACAGTGGCAACTGTCGCTAACATATATAACTTGCTGTTAACAGTTTAATTAGATTCCATCGCACTCTCATTTTCACACCCTCGTTCGGAGGAACTTATGGCTGATATCCACCACGTGGTCCACAACCGCAATCTTGATTCGGACCACAAAAGAAGGACGCACCCCAGTGTCGGGATGCGCCCCTCTAAACAACGCGCCGCTTGTTCAATCCTTTGGCGGGACCACGATCTCGATGCTATATTCACCGTCTAGAAACGGTACAGGACCCAATATTTGAGGGAATGGATGCGGCTTCAGTATAACCGGAAGGCGGCAGTGCACGCGCTGCGAAAGGCCGACAAGAGACTCGCCCGAATCATCGACGGGGTGGGTCCGTTCCGACTCAAAACGAGAAATCTATCCAGCCCGTTCGAAACACTGATGAGATCGATCATCGGGCAGCAGCTCTCGGGCAAGGCAGCTGCCTCGATTTACGGACGGGTCATGGAGTTGAACAACGGTAAGCCGCCGCTCCCCAGGCAAGTCCTAAAAACGGATGATGAAGCGTTTCGTGGCGCGGGGATGGCCTACGCAAAGGTGAACGCGATAAAGGACCTTGCGTCGAAGACGCTAGATGGGAGCCTTCCGACAGCGGCCGAGCTAAGGCGCATGGAGGATGAGGAGATCGTGGATCGCCTGGTCGCGGTCAAGGGGATTGGACCATGGACCGTGCATATGCTGCTCATCTTCTACCTGGGCCGTCCGGATGTCCTACCGGTGGGAGACCTGGGTGTGCGCAAAGGACTTCGGGTCGCCTATGGTCTGGAGGAACTCCCTACACCAAAAGAACTGCAGAAAATTGGCGAAAAGTGGAGACCCTTTCGATCCGCCGCAAGCTGGTATCTGTGGCAGGCCGTAGATGTAGAGCTGTTTCAGTAGCCGTCACTCCCGCTGCAACCGTATTCCCTCTATTCCTTTGTAGACCGCACTTCCTCCGACCAATCCTCCCACATGTCCTCAGCCGGTGGCAGATCCGATTTCTCATCCAGGTCCTGTTTACGAAAATCGTAGAACACCGCCATTCTGATCTGGCGCGAGCGATTATGCCCTCCGGAATGGGCGAGTCGGTGGTGCCAGAAAATGATGTCTCCTGCATCCCCGTGAAAGTCTACGTAAGGCTGCTGATTGAAGGTCTCGATGTCCCGCTCATAATCCTCGGTCGGTTCGTTGCGGTAGCGGCTCGTGTAGTCGTGATAGAGTTTCCGATGACTCCCGGGCCAGACCTTCAGGCCGCCCCCGTTAGGATGCACCTCATCGACATACCCCACGACGCCTAGATGAAACGCGTGTCCGTCGCAGTGGCCGGTCGGAGTCTCCGCCGGTTTTTGCCCCTCCGGAAACGTGCAGTAGATCCCACGAATCTTCTCTGGCGTCTTCAGGGTGCCTTTTCCGAGGCACTGTTCCGCCATCTCCCAGATGGTTGGATCTGTCGCCAGAAGTCTCACCATCCAGTCTTCCCCACCCCGTTCGCGGCACTTCCAGATGTATCCGCGCATCACATTCGGCGAGTCTATCCTTTCCGGAAACGGACCGACCCAGGACTCGCGGTTGTTGCGGTCCAGATCCGGAGGTGCGGCCGCCCAAAGGGCGTCCCGTGCCCGCGCCATCAAGCCGGGATCCAGAACACCCCGTTTAATCAGATAGCCCTCGCGCTTGAAAAAGCGGATGTCGTCCGTGGATAGTCCAGCCAAACGGTAATCTCTTCTCTGTCTCCTGAATCACATCCAGTGCCGGGAGAATTTCTGCCGATCAGCGGGTTCGAAACTCGATCCACAGCGGCCGGTGATCCGAGAGGTAGGCACGCAGGTAGGATCGAAAGAGTTTTGTCGCACGATGTTTCGTGTTCTGATCGACGAGCCGATTCCAAAGCCTTCTGTAGACGAAGTTATCGAAATCGAAAACACCCGAAGCGGTCTGTATCCTGCCAAGATGTCCTGGCGTGACGGCGAGCTGGTCGTAGGCCTTTGTCCCGTCCAGATTGCTTCCCGTTTTGGAGGCGTACTGCGTCGGTTGAAGGCCTGATCTCAAAAGTGCTTTATAGGCCGGCTCACTCTGATCCATCGTCGGGACGTTCATGTCCCCGGTCAGCACGATGTCATTGTCGTAGGCATCATCACGGTTGGCGTGCTTCTCTGCCCATCTTGCGAGTGCGAAGATCTCCAGGACGCGCCGCGCATATTTCTTCCGATCCCGACTCTTCGAGGCCCCGTAGTAGAGGTGGACGTTCACGATCGTGAAGTCGAGTCGATCGCACCGGAACGTCCCGATAAATGGGTTTCGATCGAAGGGCTGGAATGGGTGATTTCGAAAGGTCTGGACCTTGTCCTTACCTCGCGAACGGTAGGGGACCTTCACGGTGTAGCGTGGCCATACCCGTTTGGGCAGGGCGATTTCACCGAACATCTGGCGAGGGATCACCCAACCCGATCGGTAGATGAAGGCAAGTCTTTCCTCATTCCCGGCAGTATCACTCATCACGAAATCGTAATTATCCATGTATCCGACGAGCCGCTCGAAGTGATCGTGGTCGCGCTTGATCTCCTGTACTGCAATCAGATCGAAACGCGAGAGTAGATGCGCCATGAGCCGCAGGTCGAGTGGGGTCCGGTCCTGATCACCGAGGTTCGCGAGGTTCCAGCTCGCCACGAGAAGGCGATTCCTCCTTCGTTTCGGGACGCCCCGCTCCACGAACGCATCGTTGATCGCCCGCGCCTCTGTTGCCATCCTGTAGCGATACTCGTCGTCCGGTCTGCTGAATCCAGGCATGGCGAACTCCAATCCCCTCTTTGAGAGATATTGACTGCCTACTTGGGTTGTTTTTCCATCGAGCTGACTTCGAAGACCCTCTCATGAGAGTATATGATGCCCGAGAGTTTGACGTTTTCACCGTGGTGTTCTCGGATCAGCGCCTTGCTCTTTTCGTTCTCGAGGTAATGAAGCACCCAGCCCTTCAGATCGGCCAGCTCTTTGCCGTCCTCTCCGGTGGCTCGGCTGACGCGCAGCGAATGCTTGTGACCGAACAGGCTGCACTGAGCCGCCGCGCCCTTCTTCTTCTTCAGGGCGCAGCCCAGGCAGAAGTTCTTGCCCTCTACATCAGCGTGAATCACCCCAGCTGGGACCGGTTTCTCTTCCTTCTTCGCGGTGCCTTCATCGGCGTAGACAACCGTCGGGAGGCACGCAACGGATACTGCTACAGTCAAGAACATCGTCCTCGTCAACAACGAAAACATGGTTCGCCTCCTTTGAGATTTGTGTATGAACAGTCAAGGTGCAGGCTTTAACAAGCCTTGTATCCGAAAAAGGGATCACTGCTAAATATATGGAAAAGGCACGGGATCGAGGCGGTGTTTCATCCTCGTAACTCCTCGTGCCTTAATCCTTTAAATTGGTCGGGGCGAGAGGATTTGAACCTCCGGCCTCCTGCTCCCGAAGAATGAACCGACGTGTTTTCTAAGTGTCAGGAATTAATTTAAGTTATGAAATCCCATTGAGATGGTTGACGTTTAGCGAGGCACTTCCCCTACCCTTTGGATGCACAATTAGGACCCTCCGTGGACACGTTTTGGTCACAGTCACGGAAACGGCTTTCCGGCGTCTTTTGCTTCACGAAACTGCTCACGGAATATCTCCTGGCCTCGGTCCAAGGCTGCTTGTTCATCCGCAACATCGGGGAGTAAATACCCTCTCTTGACCTCCCCGCGCCTGCTGCTTATCGAGACCTCCCAGCCGGCCTGAGTCTTTGCGGCCTTCGCTTGCCAATCCCTATAGTCAACCTCGAACCACATAACATCAACCTCCTGCCTAAAGCTTTCCCTAAATATACTTTTCGAATCCAATTTTGACAATGGTTTTAGCCAAAACACAAAGGGCGCTGGCCCATACTGGAAGCCAACGCCCTTCGCGGGATAGTTGATCGTATTATCTTATATCGGCGAGAATCGAAAAAGGCTTAATGAATTTCAGGTTCCTACGATCGTAGGGAATCCCATCGCGTCGCGGTAGGCCTGCCAGGTCAGTTCCGGGTAGAGCCCTGGTCCCTCCCTCCACCATCGGAACCGGTAGGCCGGATGATCGGCCGGGCGGAGATCCACATAAAACCCTGGATTGTATTGCCGAGGATAGAGGCCGACGCCGGTCCACACGTTGAGACGTTCGAGTTTTAGGTAGGCCTCGAACAAAAGCTCTGCGGTAACGCGGAGCTTCTCCTCATGGATCTATCCGTCGGCGTAGGCGTTCGGGATCTCGTGCAAGCTCCAATCGCTCGCCAGGCAGAGCGCGGCGGCGTCCTCGACGATCCCGCCGAGCCTCCTCGATGCTGCATGGTTGATCTCGTAGATATGGAGCGAGAACGCCGAATGATGCCCGGAGCCAGGAGCGCAGGCGTCGCCATGTGGATGCTTCGGGCGGGAGAAGTCCACGGCGCTTCCCGAGCCATGTGCGTGTCTCCCCGAGGCACGCGACCAGATCGGGCGACATGTGCTCGGGGGTGAACCTTCGGGGGGCAAACCTTCGAGGGGCGAGTCCGTAACCCTTTGTTATTTATGGTCGGGGCGAGAAGATTTGAACCTCCGGCCTCCTGCTCCCGAAGCCGTTTGACGTCAGATCGACGGTTGCGCAGGCAGGGGCCATCCGGTTTTGCGGCAGCAAGTTATACGAATCTCTTTATTTGTTCAATAAAGCCTCTTTCGGGCTATTTTGGGTTGCTTCGTTAGCAGGCTGTTAGCAAGAATCTGCAAACGCGTGTTATGCAGCAAGGTCACTACAGCGAGGAGCAAGAACTTAATTTCCAAGCGAATCTCCGGCACCCGAGTACTCGACCAGCTCACATTTCGTCCTGGTAGAACTGTCTAATTCTTGTATCCCTTGACTCGCTTGAACCACTTGTCCACCCGTTCGAGCTCCTCTTGAAGCGTGCCGATCTCGGGTGCGACGTAGTTCACCATCCCGCTCTTGTCGTGGCGCTTTACCCACTGCGAGACGCGACTGTAGCTGGCCTGGAATTCTCTCTCGTCGTCCTCTGAGAAGCGGGCCAGGATCTTCACCATATTCGGGCGAACCTCCAGCCCTCCCTCCGCCAAAACGGGTCCGACCACCTCCTGGCTAAAGACGCGCTCCCACGTTTCCGACAGGTTCCCCGCCCATGTGGCCACCTCGTTCTCGTAGGTTTCCTCGTCCCAGTCCCCACAGTCTCTCTTGATGCGAGCCAGCTCGTTACGAAGCTCTCCGAGGCGTTCGGGAACGTCCTTAACTTTCCATGGGTGCTTGGTGCTGCATGTCCCGGGCTTTCTTTCTCCTCCACGCCCTCTTGTCACTGACCGCTCGCCAACGGGGACGCCCAGGCCCTTCGCCTCTCGCCTGAGGTCCAATACAAAGGAGGTGTCGTGCGTGAAAACGACAACCTGGTGGGTCTCGGCGAGCGCTGCAAGACGAGCCGCGACGAGTCCCCGACGGATATGGTCGAGTGAGCTGACCGGGTCATCCAGGATGAGGGCGGACTTGGAAGCGTCGAGGTGAGCTTCAGTAAAAAATGCGGCGAGACCGAGGGCCGTTCGCTCGCCTTCGCTCAACACGCGCGGCAGCGTGACGCTCTGACGTGCGCCGACGAGCTTGGGCTGATGCAGCAGCGCTCCCCTGTCGCCCCGCGTCTTCGCGATGGTTACGCGCTCGAGGTGTAGGCGGTCAGTTTCGCGAGTGAAGGTGTCGCGGACCACCTCTGTAATGTTGCCCTCGGAGAGCTCCAGGACTTTCTTGGTGATCGGTCCCGTCGCGGCGGCGTTCTTGACCGCTTCGAGTACCTCGCGCTCTTTTATGCGTGCGATCTCATCGGCGACGTCCTTGCGCCGGCTCTTGACCTCTTGGAGAAGCTCAAGCTCCTTCCTCCTGGTCGTGATGGCCGCGAGCCGCTCCTTGATGGTCTCCGGGTTCGAAAGGCCTTCGGCTGCTGACCTCGCTGCCGCAGCAGCTGCCTCGAGCCGAGAGTTCGTGTCCGATGGTCTGAGACCATTGCGAGGAAGGTCACCGGTGCCCGGAAGGGCATCGACGACGCTCGCACGAGCGGCCTCGTACTTCGAGAGAAGCTCCTTCGCCTCGGAAACGAGATCCGCGTGCTCCGCCTCAAGGTCCTTCAGGTTCATTTCGACCGCTTCGGGCGCGGTGCGGAGGTTGCTGATTGTCTCAACCCGCGCGCCCCAGTTGTCGCGAGCTGCTCGGAGCCGCGTCTGAGTGTCATCCTGAACGAAGCGCTCGAACCGAGAGAGACGCTCACGGCCGTCTTCCTCAAGGAGCTGCTGGCACAGTACGCAATAAGCATCCTCTGCCACGACCGGGAAGGCGTCGTCGGGGTACGCGCTGACTTCCGAGAAGCGGCGTGCCGACTCCCACAGCTCCTTCCAGGGTGATGTCCCAACTCCAGAGAGCGGCTCTGACTCGAAGGACTTCGCGAGAAGGTCGGCCGCTTCCTCGAGCGCTCGCAGCCGGTCCCTTCGTTCCTGAAAAGCTGTGACGGCGTCGTCTGCCAACGCCCCTTGAAGGCCCTGGAGGTGGGTTCGCAGCGAGTCGAGCTTGTCGGCCTGCCTTGTGAGCTTCTGCATCTCCTTGATCGTGTCGGCGCTCTGCAGGCGGGCTTCTTCGCTCTTGAGGTCGTCGATCGTTTCCGTCGACGCGTTTAACTTGCCGATGAGCGAGTCCAGAGCCTCGATCGAGGAGCTCGTTGAGAGCTGCGCCAGGTACTTGCCGACCTCGGTCTGCTTGACGTCTTCGTCGACCACGGGCAAGGCCTTCGCGGATCTCGCGTTTTCTTCCAGTTTGGTATCGATGCGGCTTCTGATGGCGATACAAGTTTCGATGAGGCCGTCCATTACGAAGAGGGCTGAAGGCCGATAGGGGAAGTCGGACTCCGTTCCGATGTAGGCGTCTCCGCATGCCTCGTCGTAGAAGAGTATTCGCTGCAGCTCCGGCCGGGCCGACTCTGGCCAGGTGAGCGACGTTTTGTCGCCTCCGACTCTCACCGTGAGGGCTGCCTTTGGCTTCGCGAGCGCCGAGTCGCGGAAGACATCCGAAATGACTTCCTCCTGATGCCGCGCGCGAGCGATGCGCTTCAATAGCCGGGCGTAGCCCGATTTTCCACTCGCGTTGTCACCGTAGATGATGGTGAAGCCGGTCGGCTCGAAAGTGAGCGGCTTATCGGATGCGAGTGCGTTTACGTGCTCGGGGTCTGTGATTGAGAGAAGCGTGACCGAAGGGTCGAAGGCGTCTACCTGTGGAAGCTGCTCGAGGCCGAAGCTAGCGTGCCCGACCTCCTTGGATGCCACAAGGGCGTCCACTAACTCGTCGTAGTCCTTGTCGGAAAGCACATCCCCCAGGGCAACTGCTCTGAGTACCGCCCGTTGCCAAGGCGGCCGTGAGGTGCTCCACTCAACGATTTGCTCTTCTAGCGGCACGTGAATCGTCTCCGTGTTGGGTCGCAGATTCTCAGAACCATCCTACCGTCTATAAGGACGCCTGTGCAACCTGTCCAGTAGCGCCGAACAGAGCTTGGTCAAGCCTGCGGGCAACAGCTCGGTTCGTATCTGGAAACAAGTGGCCATATCGGTCACAAAGGTTCTATCAATGGAGGCATGCCTCAGTTGTTTCTGGATGTACTTGGGACTTTCGCCCTGGGCGATTAATAAGGAAGCTGTGGTGTGCCTCAGATCATGGAGCCGAATCTTGCGGATCCCGGCAGCCTTTAGTGCAGGCTCGAAGACACGCTGGCTGATGTGAATCGAGCGCCAGATGCGAGATGCTTTCCCCTCAAGCACCCTGCCTCGATCCGGGCCTTGTCCCCATATTGGAGCTCGAACCTCCAGTTGACCTCGTGGAAAGTGCCTATCCAGACTTCGAAGCCCGGGCGTCCGCGTCTCGGCAGATCGTATAGATCGTTGAGGAAGTCGATATCCTCCACAGTAAGATTTTCAAAGGCGTAGGCGTCGAAGACATGCGGCTCAACAATCTTGAAGTGTGACTTCAGCCAGATTACCGGATTTTCCTCCTCAAATTCCGGGAGCTCAACGCGTGGGGCAAGCCACTTTTGCCCATGCCCAAATAAAGGCTTATCCATCTAACACTCCTCCTCCCAGGAGAAAATGGGCCGCCGGACGAACCAGGCGTCCGCTCTCTCGGAGCGACCGAGATCACGGCCCACTCTACAAATGAACCAGCCGCTTAGTCTATTACACACTCAAGTTGCCAACGTCCTCGCGAGCACATGATTTCACTGTCTCGTATAGCTCTAGGAGTACCTGGGGAAGTGGACGCTTATCAAGCGTCGCGGAGGCCTCCGATTCTGTGTATCCTGCTTTCGCTTTTGCTGCCGCCTGTAGGAGATGGAAGGTGACATTGTCCATCTCGGTCACAGCATTCTCAATCCGGCCCTTCACCTTCTGTGAACAGTAAACCGCCAGAACCGCTATAGACGACTGGGCGTCGCTAATCTCGTCGACCCACTCCGCAATAATATCTTTTCCGAGAACGGCCACCCCCTCTGGAGTGAACTCCGACCTTTTGTTCACAGCTCGAAGGAGATGGGCAATAGATGCCGCGTAGGCTTCAGCTTTCCTGATTCGTATCCACGCTCTACGTTCCGATCGTCCATGCAGCCAGCTTGCTACGAAGGCGGCACCAATGGCGGCCCCGCCTCCAATAAGCGCACCTAGAAGACCTGCAACAGCGGGCTCCATTTTGTCTCTCCAGCTCCCTAGCGATTTATCCTGAACAATCCTGAATAGCCCACCCAACCAAACATAGTCGACTTCTGAAAAGTTTTCAACTTTTGCCGATGACCGAAGATTCCGAACCGAACTTAAGCAACCCATGCCTGTGACAGAGTGGCAGAAATAACTCTCTTGTTAGCACCCTGTTAGCAGGGCAACAAAAAACGGACACTGAGGTGTGTTTCAGTCTTCACCGTAACCCTCAGTGTCCGTTTGTCTTAAGCTTGGTCGGGGCGAGAGGATTTGAACCTCCGGCCTCCTGCTCCCGAAGCAGGCGCTCTACCGGGCTGAGCCACGCCCCGACCCTTTTTCGAATAAGCTCAATTGGCCTGCTAAAAATACAAGAAATCCGAAGCGCGGCAAGCAGAATTCTCCAAGAATGGTCTCTCAGAACCCACCCGGGGTTGGACGTTGGGGTCAGGTTGACTTTCAAGCGGCCGCGTCCGATATTCGGGGTCGTCACAATTCTCCTCTTGCCGCTGATACGATGGAGATCCGATGGATTCACTGCCTGATCTACTTACCCAGGTCACCGCATTCGCCCGCACACACCTGGCCACGATCTCGACCGCTTTCACCCTCGTCCTCCTGGTTGTCTTCGGCGACAACGTCAACCGTTTTGTGAAGAAGGCCGTGCGCACTCGACCCTTTCTGGTCAGAACCCTGGTCTTCATCCTGCTCTGCACGTTCGGCTACGGCATGCTGGCCGTCTGGATGACGCCGCTGATATCGAAGGCATTTCTATACTTCGGAGATCGCTACCTCGCACCTGTGATCGTCGCAGCGTTCATTGGCCTCGGGATGCTCGCGGAAAGGAAACGATATCTATAGCAACGCGCATCGCACCGTTTGGCACACAGTAGAGACGCCCCATCGGGACGTCTCTACACGCCAATTTTCTCGGAAATGGAAGGTGCCTAATGAAGATCACATCCATCGACCTGACGTTCCACGACATCCCGTTCACTCCTCACGCCAACCAACACCTTCAGTACTGGATCCCCCACTGGCGGATCACCCAGATCTGCCGAATCGAATTCGACAACGGCATCACGGGCATCGGCGAAACGATTCAAAACTACACCTACTGCAGGGTGCCCGACGACATCGAGGACCGCATCCTGGGCCGCAAGGCAGCCGAGCTGATGTGGGACGACGAGCTCGGCGCCGGGGTCCAGATCGCCCTGTTCGACGGGCTCGCCAAACATCTCGAGGTGCCCGTCTACAAGCTCCTCGGGATGAAGGTGCGGGACTCGTGTCCGATCAGCTGGTGGACGATGGACATGCCGCCGGAAGGCTGGGCGGAGGAGTGCCGTCAGGCGGTCGAGGCAGGCTACACGAGCACCAAGACGAAGGCGAGGCCCTGGTTCGATCTCCATGCAGCGATCCAGGCCGTGCAAAAGGTGGTGCCGGCCGGGTTCCACCTGGACCTGGACTACAACGGCTCACTCGTCAACGCGGCGAACGCGGTCCCCCACCTGAAGGAGCTGGAGCGCTACGAGGAAGTCGCGATGATCGAGACGCCGATCCCTCAAGACGACGTCGCTGGAAACCGTCAGATCCGAACGCACATCAACCGGCCGATCGCCATGCACTTCGGAAGTCCACCCGTCCTAACGGCGCTCAAGGAAGAGATCGTGGACGGCTTCGTCATCAACAGGGGCGCCTCTGAATCCCTTTCCCGGGCTGTCATCTGCCACGAGGCGAAAAAACCGCTCTTTCTGCAACTCACAGGGACCGGCGTTACGACAGCGTGGGCAATGCACCTCGGCGCCGTAATCTCCCCGGCTACCTGGCCGGCCATCACCTGCATGAACATCTATCAGCATCAGCTGATCCTTCCCAGGCTGGAAGTCAGGGCCGGGGTCATCCGAGTGCCTGAGGCCCCTGGGCTGGGGATCGATCTGGATCTGGCGCAGCTGGATCGAACGCAGGTGGAATACGATTTCTTAGACCCGCCCAGGCACCTCCTTCGCTACGTGCGGAAAAGCGGAGAGATCACCTGGTACGGATGCGGTCAGCAGAAACTCCGGGGGGTCTATGCGCTGGAGGCCCAGCCGATCAGCGAACGGGGCGCTTACCTGGAGGCGGTGGATGACGACGGAACGAAGCGGTTCGAGGAATTGTACAATGAGGCGCAGAAAGGACCGGTGAGGGAAAGAGTCGAGGAGAGTTCAAAACCGTAGTCGCAGGCTTCAGCCTGCGGCACGCTCAAAGGATTCGCAACAGGCGCGAAATGGCATCGCTTCTATGTGATCGCCGACCCCTCACGAACGTGATTGCCTGCGCGCACCCTGAAGGGTGCGACTACAAAAGCCGGCGAGGTCTTCGCCAAAGCACGAAAGAAAGTGACAAAGTTGTTCTTCACGACCACAGACAACGGACGGCCTAACCCTGAAACATCACGCTACTCATAATGCGGTCTGCGGTCCGTCGTCTGCGGTCCGCCTCTAGCCAATCATCCATTTCATCCCGATAAACCCGAGCACCAGAAGGATCACAAACAGGATCGACAGGATGTTGAGATAGCGGTCGATGAGCGTCTTGATGGATGGACCGAAGAAACGAAACAGCCCGCCCACCAGAAAAAAGCGCCCGGACCTCCCCAAAACCGAAGCCGCCACGAGCGTGAAGAAAGGGATGCGAAACAGGCCGGCCGCGACCGTGAAGACCTTATAGGGGATCGGGGTAAATCCCGCGATGACCACGGCGAGGAAGGCGTTCTCCCGATACCGGCCCCCGACGTAGTCGAACTGCTCCGACACCCCGTAGAACTCTATGATTCGGTGGCCCAGGAACTCATAGAACTCCAGCCCGATGAAGTAGCCGAGCATTCCACCCAGCACGGAGCCAACAGAACAGACCAGCGCGTAAAACAGGGAGCGATGTGAAGCGGAAATCGCCAGGGCGATCAGGAGGACATCGGGAGGAATAGGAAAAAAAGAAGATTCGGCAAAGGCAATGAAGAAGAGTGCGGGGGTGCTGTAGCGGCTATCAGACCATCCCATTACCCAGTCATACAGTCGCTTCAGCATTCCATCTCAGGCCTTCTCATCAGATCCGCGCTGAGCCAAAAAGGCCTCGAGTCTCCGACGACCGTCTACAGGAACGTGGACGAACTGCCATCCGCTAACGGTACTGCCTTCGGAGGTCGAGTAGGCCCATTTCAGACCCGCGCTTGCACTCACTGACGGGGAACCATTCTCCAAGCAGATCTCCAGCGGAACTTCCTCCCGGTGACCCATGAACTGCGCCATACTGGATCCGTTGAACACCAGCCGAATACCCTTATGGCTCAAATCTTCGGATCTTCCCTCTCTGGTCTGGCCCTCGGTATCGACCGTCCTCACGACCAATTCGATGGGGATCCGCTTTGAATCTTTCCTGGGATCCCCAAATATCTGCCTGAAAAATTTGAACATCGTTGCCCCTGACCCATATCCCCCGACATGGAAGGGTTTGCTGACCAGCAATTTATGTGGAATGCGCTTATGCTGTCAAGCTTTAAAGCCAGGGTCGATTTTCTTCAGTATTGACGCGACGTATTCGTCAGCAGAGACCTCACTATGGCCGTAGCCCAACCTATTGCCGAACCTGTACCGAAGGTCGTCAAGGAGCGCGTCACGCCGCGCGCGTTCCTCCTGGGGTTAATCACTATCGCCGGGATGGACATCTACGCGACGTTCTACAAGTCTCACCTGATGACGCATTTCATGCCGGTGGCTGCCCTGCTCCCGCTCGTGATCTGGATCATGATCAACCTGGCGCTGAGATTCGCGTTTCCACGTCTCGCGCTTTCCCGCATAGAGATGCTGGCTATCTTCGGGATCGTCTGGATCGTCGCCACCATGCCCCAGATGGGGAAAATGAGCTACCAGATCACTCAGATGGCCGCACCCGCACACTTCTCTTCACCCGAGAACCGGTTCTGGGATGTGGGATGGCCTTATGTCCCGAAGTGGCTCTACCTGGAACCGTCGGATTACGTCGTCGGAAGGCTCTTCGCCGGGCTGGCCCCGGGCGACCCGATCCCCTGGGGTCCGTGGATCTCACCGCTTGTCTGGTGGTTCCTGGGCACTCTGGGGGTGGTGATGTCCGGCTTCTTCGCGAGCGTGATCTTCTTCAAGCAGTGGACAGACAGGGAGCGCTTGACCTTTCCCCTGTCGAAATTCCCGAGCGACCTCCTGGAGGAATCGGAACGGGGCCGCGGCCTGCCGCGGATCCTCAAGGACTGGCTCTTCTGGGTGGGTTTCTTTTCTACCGCGGCTGTGATCTTCTGGAACATCGCCGGCTACTTCATCCTCCACCTGCCAAGGATCATGCTGTTCGAGGAGCTCGGGAGGCAGGTGATCCATATCGGTCGCGGATTCCCTCCCTACTTCATTCGGGTCCAACCGCTGATCATGGGGCTGGCCTACCACTGTCCCCTCAACCTTCTGCTCACGTTCTGGATCATATATCCCCTCAACATTCTGAAAGAGGGGTTCATGAACCGGGTGGGATTCTCTGTCGGCATGGAAGGCCAGCCCGCCACGCCGAGCGACATCATTCAGCTCGAGGCCCACGGGGCCCTGGTCTTCCTGGTCGCCTGGTCGGTCTGGATGTCCCGACACCATTTGAGGGACACCTTCAGAAAGGCATTCTATTATCGTAGGCCCGAAGATGACGGGGTGCCGGTCACCTATCGAACGGCCTGGCTGGGTCTCCTCTGTTCGGGGACGTTCGTGTTCGGGTTCTTCCTCACCCTCGGGTTCCGTCCACACATCGCGTTGATCCAGATGGCCCTGATGTTCGTGGCCTACTTCGGCATCGTCAAATACTCTGCGGCAACCGGGTTCGGGTTTTTGAGACCCCAGGGCGATAAAGGAGCCCGGATTATTGAAAAGCTCTGGGGGACGGCAAATCTGATGCCGGGCGATCTGATGGGGATGGCGATCGTGGGCTTCCACGGGTTCGTCGGAGCAGGCGCACGCCTGTTGTCGGTCCCCGCGACGCCCCACTTCTTCAAGCTGCTGGGGAATGCCCTCCGCCGGCATCCCCTCGTCTGGGGTGCCCTGCCCGCAGCATTGCTCGTTGCCTATGTGTCCGCCTCCTGGGCCAACATCACCATGTTCTACAGGGAGGCCGGCCTGAACAGTCACCACGAAATGGGCGCCTGGAGGACCATGGCGAGGATCGTTCCGATCGTGGAAGGCTCGTCGCTTACCTTTTTCGACACCCAGAAGCTGCTCGTCTGGATCTTCGGCGGGGCCGAGGCCGGGCTGCTCACCTTCCTGATGTCCCGATTTTCCGGCTGGCCGATTCATCCGATGGGACTGGCTTTCCCGCAGTTTTACGGATTCAGCCTCTTCCTGGTCTGGCTGCCCAAGTATCTAATCATCCGGATCGGCGGCGTAAGGCTTTACCGGCGCTCTGTGCCTTTCTGGTACGGGTTCATCGTCGGTTATCTGACCGCGGTGGGCGTCTCCACCGTTGTCGACATGATCTGGTTTGAGACCTCCCGGCACTTCGCTCACGGGTGGTAATCTCAGGGTAGACTGCTATGCCACGCAAGAAGATCGCGGCGATTGTGACGACCTATTTTTCCGGGTCACACGCCGATCTGATCGTGTCCAAATTTGCGGACGGATTTCCGCGGGATAATGGTGTTGTCGAGCCGAAAGTGGACCTCGTATCGATCTACATGGACCAGATTCATCCCAGCGACGTCGGGATAGATCTGGCCCGAAGGCACGATATCGTCGTCTGTCCGAGCATCCGTGCGGCCCTCACATTGACCCCTCCGAGCGCGGGCCACTGGCCGACCGCGGATGACTGGCAGACCGGAGAGCTTGCGGTGGACGGCGTGCTCTTAGTCGCCGAGCACGGAGACTACTCTGGGAACGAACGACAGCGGCAGATGTATCCGCGCCGCTACTTCTTCGAGCAGGTCTGCGGCGTCTTCGCCACCTCGGGGCGATCCGTGCCCGTTTTCCACGACAAGCACCTGGCTTACAACTGGGCGGACGCGTGGTGGATCTATGAGCGCGCCCGGGATCTGGAAGTACCAATGATGGCCGGCTCCTCTCTGCCCCTCGTCTGTCGCAAGCCGGAGATCGGATCGTCGATCGAAGAGGCACTGGCCATCGGCTACTTCCATTCCTATGTGAACGCGCTCGACTCCTACGGATTCCACGGTCTGGAGGCCCTGCAATGCGTCGTCGAGCGCCGAACCAGGGGTGAGACGGGCGTTTCGGCCGTTCAGTGCCTCGAAGGCGAGGATGTGTGGCGGGCAGGTAGAGAAGGAATCTGGTCGCGTGAGCTGGCTGAGGCCGCGGAGGCCTGCGTCGGGCCGAAAGAGACAGGAAGTATGGAAGAAAACTGCAGGAATCCGGCGGTCTTTCTGCTGGAATATGCGGATGGGTTGCGCGCCGCCACGCTGATGCTGGACGGACATCTCCGCGGCTTCGGGTATGCGGCGCGGGTAGATGGACGTATGGAGAGTGCCGAGTTCAACCCGAGGGGCGGTCTCGAACTACCGTTCAGTGCCCTTGGGCTGAGCATCCAGGAGATGTTCCTGAGCGGCAGACCCCAATACCCGGTGGAGCGCACCCTGTTGGTCAGCGGCGTGCTTGATGCACTGATGGAGTCCAGACACAGAGGCCACGTCCGAATAGAGACGCCAAATCTCGGCGTCGCCTATAAACCATTCTAAAGGTTCTTCATCAATGCTGGGCGTACTGCAGTGGGGCACCTGGCCGTGGGTCCCTGACACTTGATTATTGATTGTTCCACTGGGACCCACCCCTGAATCCCCTCCAAGGAGGGGACCTTCGTATTCAAGGTGTATCTCAACAAACGTCACCAATCCCCTCCCGGGAGGGGTGCCCCGAAGGGGCGGGGTGGGTGTGATGAAGCGGCTCCGTTAGAAGATTCCCTCCGACATCTTCAGCCGCTCCGAAGACAGATCCACTTCCCAGTTCCACATAAAATAGCCGTCAAACCCGCTCGCCTCCACGGCCTCCACCTTCCGCTTGAACAGCTCTAGATCCCGGTTGTAGATCCAGATCCACGGGTACATCTTCACCTTTCCGAACAGCTCTTTGATGTGGGCGGATTGTCTCTCGATGATGCTCGGATCGAACGTGTTCGAATAGAGAAGATCCTCGTCGGGCGGCTCGATAGGCTCGTATTCCTCCGGCCCCTCACCCAGGTCCAGGACGCGCCGGAGGATCGACAGAAACTCAGCGGAGGACCCGTCTCCACTGTTCGATGCCAATTCTTCGGAAACGAACGGCAGGATCGTGCCCGGAACGTAATCCGGAAACTTGGGAGAGACCCAGTCGAACAAGGGATACAGCGAAGCGAAGTCGGTCCCCACGAGGTTCGCGGCCGAAGGAAGGAAGATGTCCAACCCGATCTTCAAGTCGGGATTGGAGGCCTCTGCGGATGCCCGCGCCGCGGCCGTAACTCGCCGGATGAAATCGGACATCGACGCTATACGGAAGCGGCTCCACTCGGCCAAGAGCGGTCTCGCCCTGAGGGTATCGCCCAAGCCTTTCGCAGAGATCTTCGTGTCGGAAAGAAGCCGGCCCGAAGCGAGGTCTTCGTAAAACAACGCCACCTCCCGCTTCATCCCCTCGAAATCGACCCCCGCATCCTCTGCCTTCTTCTTGCAGTGATCGCAAAAGCAGACCATCAGCTCATCCACGCCTCCCCGCGGCCACAAACGATACTCCACGTGATTCAGCTCCAGCATGTCGGCGAAGGACCAGGATTGAGCGGACCGTCGTGCCAGCGCCTCTCCGTTATGGATCGTCATCGGGTTGTTCGGACAGCCCCAGATCATGCCCGTCTTCTCCAGATCGGTGGACCGTCTTCCCTTCACCGTCACGGCGTCCATCTCCGCGAAGTCCCGGGTGAAGGCCATGCTGGGAATGACGTGACAGACGATCCCGAATCCCTTCGTTTTGGCCAGCTCAGCAAACCGGGCGACGGTTTCGAACTCCTCTGGAGCGACGGTCATCGGCAGCCCTTCCAACCCGTCCGCGCTGGGAAGCAGCGGCCTTGACTTCAGGTTAGGATCCAGAAAGTCCGGAATCAGGACATTGCTGAGGAGCAATGTGTTGATCGCGGTGTATCGTGCGAGGTCATCCAGGACCCGCTCAGGCTCTTCAGTCAGAACGCGCCAATGCATGAATACTGCGGCCGTATCCACGATTTCCTCCGCTTCCCTAGTACGAGCCGTTTTATGTCTAGCGACTGATATCTGCCGCTCTCAAATGTAACATCGAGACCGCAACCGCTCCAACCTGTCTTTCATCACACGGTATTTCGCAGAAAGTAAAAGCGGGTCACGGCAATTGCCGTAACCCGCTCTAGGGCCGCGCACGGGCGTGTTCCAGGACGGTAAGTTGGGGATCTTGAATACAGGCACTCACACAGAGTACTGCAAAGTGAATCTCCGGAATGTCGTTTTTTGTTGACATCAGGTTAATGGCACACATTATTGCTTGTTATAGTCCACCCTTACTATTTCCGCATCCGATATTTTGAAATGAGGTGACCCAGGCGGAAAGCAAAGTGGATGTCTACCTCTTTAATTGGGCTATTCCAGCAAGCTGATGACGAAACTTCCGATGCTGTGACCTTGCGCCAAAGCTGAAATTCTCGGAGCGGAAGGCGCGACCGGCATGGTCTACATCTCAATTTAGTGACTATAGACGTATCTCCAATCTGCCCCAAAACGAGGGTTGACATTGAGCGAATTAGCTGAACTGCGCAAGCGGGTGGCTGAATTGGAAACGAGAGAAGCGGAGCTTGAGCGGCTCAAGGAGAGGCTGGCGCGCCTGGCCACCTTCCCCGAGCAGAATCCAAATCCCGTCATCGAGACTAACCTCGAAGGCCAGGTGACCTACCTTAACCCCGCAGCCAGGGAGCGATTCCCCGACCTGCATACCGCCGGACTCCATCATCCCATACTCGAAGGCCTGGAGTCCATCATCCATACGCTTGAGGAAAGGAAGGAAGACTCTTCCCTGCGCGAACTGGAGATTGAAGATTACATCTACCAGCAAAAAACCACATACATGGCACAAAACAACCTCGTGCGCATCTACGCCCACGATGTCACCGAACTCAAGCGGGCAGAAGAGACGCTGGCGCGCCTGGCGACCTTCCCCGAGCAGAATCCCAATCCCGTCATTGAGACTAACCTCGAGGGCCAGGTAACCTACCTTAACCCTGCAGCCAAGGGGCGATTCCCCGACCTGCGTACCGCCGGACACCAACATCCCATACTCGAAGGCCTGGAGTCCATCATCCATACGCTTGAGGAGAGGAAGGAAGACTCTTCCCTGCGCGAGCTCGAGATTGAAGATTGCATCTACCAGCAAAAAACCACATACATGGCACAAAACAATCTCGTGCGCATTTACGCCCACGATATCACCGAACTCAAGCTACTACAAAAACAGCTTCAGGAAAGCTTAACCGAATTGGAACAGACCAATAAATCCTTGCAGGAGACCCAGGTGCAACTTGTCCAGTCTGAAAAGATGGCTGCCTTGGGGGGGCTGGTTGCCGGAATTGCCCACGAAATCAACACACCGGTGGGAATCGGCGTTACGGCGGCCTCGCACTTAGACATCCAGAATCGGCAATTTCTGGATCTCTACCGCGATGGTAAGATGAAACGATCGGATTTGACTAAGTTTCTGGACACCGTTGACCAGTCCAGCCAATTGATTCTGTCCAACCTCAACCGGGCAGCCGAGATCATCGGGAGTTTCAAACAGGTCGCGGTGGATCAATCAAGTGAAGAGAGGCGCGAATTCAAGGTTAAAGAATATCTGGACGAAATCTTGCTTAACCTCAAACCGGAATTGAAAAAGACGAATCACGAGATCCGAGTCGAATGCGACGAGTCCATCACGCTGGATACCTACCCGGGAGCCTTTTCGCAGATTGTCACAAATCTCGTGATGAATTCTATGATTCACGCTTATGGTAAAGCTGATGTGGGCCTAATCACCCTCGACCTCGTACGGGAGCCCTCGCATCTCATCTTCAAGTATGCCGATGACGGGAAGGGAATCCCAGAACAACATTTGGCAAAGATTTTCGATCCATTTTTCTCCACCAGACGAAATCAGGGGGGGAGTGGCCTGGGGATGCATATTGTCTACAATCTGGTGACTCAGAGATTGAATGGAACGATTGCACTTGAAAGCCAGATCGGTGTTGGAACTACCTTCACGATCGAGTTGCCTTTCTCGGAGGTCAGGAAATAAGATGTCTATGAACGTGCCCAAAGATGAGGGCAGCCCAAACTCGCCCGATGACGTGTCGCGGTTTTCTGAAGGAGATGACGATGAGCTGGTATTTGCGGATGACAAGGATTTGCAACTACCAGAATGCCAAATGGAGCCCTGGAAGGTCCTGATTGTGGATGACGATGACGAAGTCCACGATGTGACTAAACTCGCCCTCGGCGAATTCTCGTTCCAGAGTAAGCCATTGTTGTTCATCAGTGCTTATTCTGTAGATGAGGCGATGGAGCTGATCAAACATCACCCAGATGCCGCCGTTGTCTTGCTGGATGTGGTGATGGAAGAGGAAGATTCGGGGCTCAAGTTTGTAAAATTCCTCCGGAATGATCTGGAGAATCCGTTAATTCGGATAATTCTTCGGACCGGACAACCCGGACAGGCACCGGAGGACAAGGTCATTCTGGATTATGACATCAACGACTACAAAACAAAGACGGAGCTGACAGCTCAAAAGCTGTTCAACTCCATGATTGTTGCGTTGAGATCCTATCACGATCTTCTGACGATCGAATCCCAGAAAGAACAGTTAGAAAGTCTTGTGGGTGCTTTCGAGCGTTTTGTACCTCACGAATTTCTAAGCTTTTTGGAGAAGGAAAGCATTGCCGACGTCAGGCTTGGGGACCAGGTGCAAAAGGAGATGACGGTTCTGTTCTCAGACGTCCGTGATTTTACGGCGCTCTCAGAAAAAATGACCCCAGAAGAGAATTTCAAGTTCACGAACTCATATCTTAGCCGAATGGAGCCTCACATTAGAAAGTATCGCGGGTTTGTAGATAAATTCGTTGGCGATGCTATCATGGCGCTTTTTCCAACGGGCGCCGAAGACGCTGTTCGTGCTGGCATTGAGATGTTGATTGCGCTTGTAGAATACAACACACACCGTGGGAAGGTAGGCTATCCCCCCGTTCGCATCGGCATCGGCCTGAATTCAGGAGACCTGATGCTGGGTACCGTAGGTGGAGAAACCCGTATGGACGGAACAGTGATCTCAGATGCTGTGAACCTGGCCTCCCGCATGGAAAACCTGACCAAGATGTATGGGACCTCACTTCTGATAAGCGAGCGAACCTTTGACCGTCTGCCGGATCCCTCGCCGTTTGATTCGAGAATGATCGGGCAGGTCAAGGTGAAAGGCAAATCCGAGGCGGTAAGGGTCTACGAGGTGTTTGATGGCGATCAACCGGAAATCGTCGAATTGAAAATACAGACCCTGCCGAACTTTGATCGGGCACTTGCACTTTACAGAAATCGGGAATTCGTGGAAGCGCAAAGGCTTTTTGATAATGTCTTGAAGGTCAACGGTAATGACCCGGTAGCGAAGCTATACAGTGCTCGTTGCGGAGAATTCCAAAAAGCGGGACTGCCTGATGGATGGGAAGGAACTGAAATGCTGGGGTGATAGACGTAGCGGCGAGATGTGAATGGCGGGGAAATTGGTGGCATTGGTGTTAATGGGTGAGGGCGTTGTTCATGTGGCAGGTTTAGAATTTCGTAACCGGAAAAGAGAATTAGCACACCCGATTAGACACGTTTAGACACGTGAACAAAAACAAGGGTTACGGATAGTCCGTAACCCTTTGTTATTTATGGTCGGGGCGACTGGATTTGAACCAGCGACCACTTCCACCCCAAGAAAGTGCGCTACCTGACTGCGCCACGCCCCGGCCACCAACCCTAATTAGCAGGAATCAATCTAATCATTTTGCTCTGAGTCGTCAAGGCAGGCGGCACGATGGTCGGATAAACGCCATCGGAATCTGTTTCGAGGACACAGAAAAGCCAGCAGAATCAATATCTCTGCTGGCCCGGTAAGACCTCCGCCGCAATGGAGTCTCAGTATTGCATCAGCATGGGTGGCCTTTCGCGCTTTTTGACCGGTTCCTCCTTTTTCTCCTTTCCCTTTATGCGCGTTCCGAGGTCATCGATAATCTCCCTCATGCGCCTGATTCGTTCCTCCATCTCATCTGTATCCTCTGCTACATCAGACTGCTCTTCCCGAGTCGATTTCAACTTTCGCCTGGCACTCACCAATGCTCCCTTGACCCTGTTCAGCCGCTGCTCGAGGTTTCGGCTCCCAACCGCCGTATAATATTTCACGGCAATCACACCGAAAAGGGCAATGGCAGCCCAAATCATGATCCACGCCTTTTTAGGGAGGCACCGCGCCAGTCGACGCGCAACTCTAGGGAACGTTCAGAATGTTGAACAGGCTTCGCGTTTCAAGCTGCACCCACATCTTCGGGTTCGGGTGCCTCTTCCTTTGCAGACATACGCATCTGTATATCTTCGATCACTTCCTTGATCCGCCGAACACGGTCCTCAAAGTCGGTTTCCTCGGTCTTTATGGTGTCCTGTTTTTTCTCAACCTCGTGAAGTCGTCCCTTCGCCGAATGAAGATCGTCCTTCACGATCCCTAATCTCTGCTCCAACTTTCGCATTTCGTTCGCCGTATAATACTTCACGACCACGACGATTACGAGTGTAGTGATTACCCAAAAAACCACGCTGGACCTCCATCGCATGGATGAGGGAGAAGGGAGTTCACGCGCGTGCAACTACTCGAAACGTAGGTACTAATTATAGGCCTATGGCCAAAGAATGTCAAATAGACAATCCATGTTTCGAACGTGTTATCTATTCATTGTCAAAAGGTTACACGCATGCCGGTCAGTCTGCCGCACTCCCATAATATTTTGAGCTGTAGTAAAAACCTGCCGCCACGCTTACGAGGATATTAATGACAGCCGCGACGGGGATTGCGATCAACATGCCGATGAAGCCCCAGAAGTGGGCCGAGACGACGAGCGCGAACATGACCCACGCCGGATGCAAGCCCACTCGCCTCCCAACTACTCTGGGTGACAAAAAATTCCCCTCAATGCTCTGAACCACGACAAAGACCGCGACAACCTTTAAGAGGTCCGTGAGTGGATCATGACCCAGCATGGCAACCACCGAGGCTACGCCCAACGAAACGGCCAACCCGACGTAGGGCACCAAATTCATCACGCCCGCCATGAGCCCAAGTATCACCGCATACCGAATACCAGAGACGGCCAGACCAGTACACGTCAATAGTGCGATAAAACTACAGACGAGTATCTGTCCTCGCACATACTGTCCGAGGACAGCATCCACACCGTTGATCACCGTAACGATCTGTCCGGAATGCTGCCTCGGCAGCACACCCCTTAAGGCGGCCTTGATCTTTTCATAATCCTTCAAAACATAAAAGGTCACAAAGGGTATCATAAGCAGGTTCAGCAGCGCAGCGATGCCCGATGTTAGACCCCGGAGCGCCTCGGTCGTCTTATCAGCAAAGAGTTTGCCCACTTCGGGTAGTTTCTCGATGAACCATTGTTGGATTTCTCCTACAGACAAACCCAATCCGTAGTTCTGGATCAGCAACACGACTCTATCATAAAGACGACCGAGCGCTCTTCCATAAGCCGGCAAATCGTTGACCAACTCACGAACCTCTTCACTTACCCTCGGGACAATGATGACCCCAATACCAGATAACCCACCAAGAACAAGCAATACGATGAGACAGAGTGACAATGTCCGAGAGATCCGCCTCTCCATCAGGTGAACGAGAGGCGCAAGCAAGTAGGCAATCACAAATGAGATGATAAAAGGCCAGAGCAGCCCAGAAACTTCGGATAGAAACCACGCGGTAAACAACAGGCCGACGACGATTCCCACGCCCTGCTCAAAATTTACGCCCCTGCGCGTGAGGAAGAGCAGGAAAAGCAGAGTCACCCCAATCAGCAAGGGTGACAGTTCGTCCTTCAGGATATAGAGAAAGACGGCCATGAAGGCGAGGATGATCACTCTGAAAAAGAAGCGATCCGTACCCTGCACTTCAGTTATGGGTCCATTTCCTCCAAGAGGAGGTTCCATGGGCGTCTATCTTCTCGAGAAAAGAAAATTCTCAGCCTGCAGGTCCACGTCAAAGAATCTGAGGAAGCGTCTTGGGGGTGTGGGACTCTGGAATTCACCAATCAACTCTGGAATACCGTCTGCATCCACATCCGCATAGCCGATCTCCAGACCAAACCCTTCAGGATAGATCCACTCTACGGTGCGGTAGTTAAGATCCACTACGAAACCAGTGTTCAGCGCGACTTCGAGATTTCCGTCTGCGTCGAGGTCCCCCACGACCATCCTCTCAGCAAACAGACCTAGCTCACTCTCCCATTCGACGAATAGATTCAGGCAATCAAAAATGAACAGTCGCGCGATCGCGATCTCGCGCTCGCGGTCCAATTCCTCCTGATTCCCGGATGGACCGGGTCGGAAATTTTCTGCGTCAGCAAGCTTGCCAGCCGAGAAAACGAGCTCCAACTGTGGATCATCATCAACATTCTCGACCAGCATGGCGGAGATGCTCTCATATTCGTCCTGTTCGAGACTCCATACGACTTTGTAGTCATCGGCTTTGTATATCGCAATGTCTCCAACCTCTGTATAGGCCACGATCTCTAGCTTTCCATCTCCATCGATGTCTTCCACGAAAATTTGCATGATAGCCGATCTGAGCGGATCACTGACCCATTCTTCGTTGAGGCGCTCATCTTTGAGGCGAAGCACGCGGATGCTCCCGAATCGGTCCCCGTAAACGACGCGCCTGTCAGCCCCATCGCCGGAATCGATGACTTTGATGGCGTTCATCTCGTAGACGAATCCGCCGAATTGAATCGTTTCATCCTGCGTCCACTTGTGCCAGCCCAGGTCCCCGGCCTGGGCGGAATAAGCCCACGCAAAGGAAATCAGAATAGGGAAAATGCTCTTTGTCATTTTCATGGAAGGTCCTGAGCTCAGAAGATGCTGAACTGGAAGTTAAGGTACTTGGATGGATCCCTCTTTATATTCTCGATGAGGCTGTCTACAGAGACTAACGTTCCCTCCAACTCTTCATACACGCTGTCCTCTTGGAGAAGTCGCCCCAGAGTGCCTTTTCCATCACGAAGTTTCTTCGTGACCACATTCAGATTGTCAAACATCTCTCCCATGGATTCAGAGGCGCCCTGAAGATTTTCAGACATCACGGCAAGTTTCTCGGTGGCCTTACGCAGATTTTCAACCGATTGCTGCATCCCCTCCCGATTGTCAGACAGAATCCCTCTTGCCTGACCCGAAGCCAGGGCCATGCTATCGATCGCCCGGGAAATGCTCTCTCGATTTTCCTCGAGCGTCGTTTTAAGACTCAGAGCCGCGCTATCCATTTGACTCAGAACATTCTCAATGTGAGAGAGATTCTTTTCATTGACGACCTTATCCACAGCACGCTTCAGGTCATCTGCCATAGCTGCAGCCTGGATCGTGATATCCTCCAGCCCCTTTGTGGCAGCACCTCTTACACGATCTCCGTCAGCGAAAACCTCGCTGCTGCTCCCGGCCTGGACTTCGATACTTTGTTCTCCAAGCACGCCCTCCCCCTTCATCAGCACTTTCGAATCTTTCGGCAAGCTCCTTATACTATAGAAGCCGATCACAACTTGCGGCCGGCCCCCATCTATGCCGATCTCTAGGACCTTGCCCACGTTGACGCCCCGAATGGTTACCTCAGCACCCCGATGGAGTCCTAACACGGAGTCGAATGTGGCAACGAGGCGGTATCCTCCTGCTGCTCCCGCAAATCGCTCAGACAGCCACATCGACCCCACCACCACGATCACGATCGCGACGAAAACGATCGCTCCGAGGATGACTTCACGTTCACGCCTGTCCATGTTCCCCCTCTTCTACAATTGCTATAATTGGCCAGACACGAAGAGCTTATAGACTTCATTTTCTCCTCTTTCCAGTTCCTCGGGCGGCCCCTGTGCGGCAATCCGGCCTTCATAAAGCAGTGCGATGTCGTCGGAGATTCTCTTTGCGACTTCGAGGTCGTGGGTCACGACCACGGAGGTAATGTCCAGATCACTTTGAAGTTTAACGATCAATTCGGCCACGACGTTAGCCGTCCTTGGATCCAGACCGGTCGTGGGCTCATCGTAAAGAACGAAATCAGGGGAAAGGGCAATTGCCCGGGCCAGGGCAGCGCGCTTTCGCATTCCCCCCGACAGGTCCACCGGCATCATCTCCTCGGCACCCTCCAATCCGACCTCGTTCAGGCAGATCTGGACCCGCTCCGATATCTCCCTTTCGTCCATCTTTCTGTGCATCCTGAGCCCGAAAGCGATATTCTCCTTGACGGTCATGGAATCGAAAAGCGCCGATGACTGAAAGAGCACGCCGATGCGCTTGCGAAGATCCATCAGTTCGTTCTCTTTGATCACGTTCATGTCGTAGCCCGCAACCTCCACACGCCCCCTTTCGGCCTTGAGAATCCCGATGACGTGCTTGAGCGTTACGCTCTTTCCGCAGCCGCTTGGACCCAATATCGTCGTCACACCCCCCCATCCAACCTTTAGATCCAAGCCTCTCAGAACCTCTTTGTTGTCGAATTCCTTGTAGACATTTTCGAATACGATTGCTGCACCGTTTTTAGTCATCACGCCCCCGGAACCGTTCCAAGGCGGTTAGTAGAGTAACGCATGGGTCAAAAAATAGTCCAATATCAGAATGAGCGCAGAAGAAATCACCACGGCCGTCGTCGCGGCCCGCCCCACGCCCTGGGCGCCGCCTTCCGTCTCAAGACCCACGAAGCAGCCTACGAAGGCGATCAGTCCCCCAAAAACGGTCGCCTTCACCAATCCGACAACAACATCATATGCCTGGAAATCGAGTTTCATGCCCTTTATGAAATTGAAGATGCTGATATCCATCTTCACAATCGCCATGATGAACCCGGCGCAGATCGCCACAAAGCTGGAAAAAACTACAAGAACGGGAATCATCACCAGTCCCGCAAGCAGCCTGGGCATCATCAAATACCCAACGGGATCTACGGCGAGAGAGGTCAGGGCGTCCACCTGTTCTGAGACCTTCATGGTACCTATCTCAGACGCAATACCAGCGCCCACTCGACCCGCAAGCACGAGGCCCATAAGTACAGGAGCGAGTTCAAGCACGACCGAACGAACCACAATGCTCCCAACCATGTAATCCGGCACATACGCTTCCATCTGGTATGCCATTTGAATCGACACAGCCATCCCGCTGAAGGCTGAAACCAGGCAGACGAGAGACAGAGAGCCTACGCCGATCGTGTAGCATTGGTCTACGACCTGCCGCCGGTAGAAATAGACATGGCGAAGTACCTTCAAACATCTCAGGAAATACCGATACATCTGGTAGATCTGGCCGAAGAACCGGAACAATCGATAGCCGAGAAAATGAAACAATCCGGTCATGATCTCACGCGGGGTGGAGGATAGGAATGGGTGCAGGCTTTGATCGACGCATCATGCCCACAAAAAAAATGAAATCCCGACTGGAGGCCGGGATGAGGTGGGTTAGAAGCGTCAGGTTCACGAGCTTTTAGAAAATGGGAGTTCGTCTTGCTCACTGGCCCTCTTTATGGCTCAATTCGGCATTCAACTCACCTCCGATGAGCAGGATCAGGGCAGTGAGATAGATCCAAAGCAGCAAAACGATGAAAACGCCCAGAACGCCCGTAACCTTGTTATAGTAGCCAAAGTTGGACACATAGCTTCCGAACGCCTTCGAAAGAAAAAACCACAAGATTGAAAAGAACACGGCTCCTGGAAGGACTTCTTTGAGCCTGGGACGGCAGTTCGGAGCCATGCGGTAGATCAGTCCGGCCATCATAATCGCGCTCAGAAAACCGAGGGGCCACTTTGTATACGAAATCAGCGAGGGAAGTACGTCCTGGAGTCTTAGCCTCACCAGGAGTTCGGTTTCAATCCAGGTCCCCATGACAAGGAGGTTAAAGGCTATCACCATGGCCAAACCCACGCCCAGCATCAAGCCCAGGGATTGTGTTCTTCTGTAGAGGAATGAACGCGTCTCCTTGATCCCGTAAGCCCGATTCATCGCCTTTTGCGTGGCGGAGATCGCGCTTGACGACGCCCAGACGGCACCCAGAAGTCCTATCGTCAGAACCTGCTGTGAGCTGCTCTCGACGAGCGACCGCACGTTGTCTTCCACCATGTTTCGAATGGTATCGTGGAGGAAAATGCCCATTACGTCGAGTGAGTTCGAAACGAATTCCGGAGTAATCCCGAGCAGTCCGGCTAGTGTGGCAGCAAACAGGGCTGCGGGAAAAATAGAAAAAGCAAAATCAAAAGCCGCTTCTCCCGCCACATCGGTGCAATGGTGGTCGACCAACCGTTTCCAGAGCCCGGAGAGGACCGTCCCAAACGATTTCGATTTGGGTGGGTCCCACGTTCTCACCGCGATCCTCTCGGTGTGCTTAAACTCCGGCGGAGATGTTACCGTTTCCAATTCCACTCCTTCGAGAATGTGGCCCTGAATTCAGCGCACAGACAGCCGCAATTTAAGAAATAACAAGAGGTAAATCAATGAATTTCTGTTTTCTCAACTGGCATTGGGTACTACAGAAAGGGCGGATAAGGCACCTGGGCCCTACCCGCCACAATCCCACTGATCTGCGCTCTATACTAGGTCTTTCCAAGATTCTTCAGCTGAAACACGCTGCTTGAAGAACCGACGAAGCTTGTTGAGCGCACGATTTCGAATCTGTCGCACGCGCTCTCTTGTAACACCCAAGCCGACCCCGATCTCT
This sequence comes from Candidatus Latescibacterota bacterium, assembly GCA_965248435.1. GTDB lineage: Bacteria > Latescibacterota > UBA2968 > UBA2968 > CBDFJH01. The sequence continues at coordinate 121,917 of OZ252100.1, read as the reverse complement.
CCGAGCGTTTGTCTTTCCTCGCCATCAAGACCGAAATAGTCCCGAATCACACCCGCTTCACGCCCATCCAGGCAGGAGATCATAGACTCGGAGATGAGCTCGACACAATCCCGTTCCAACACCAGTTCGTCCGGTTCTGGATCCTCCGTCTGCAAGATCTGGAGCAGCGACTGCTCTCCTGAAGCATCCATGGGCGCCTCGAGGGAGAGGTCGGATCGGACGCATCCTAGGGCACGTTCGGCTCGCTTCGTGCTGATCTTCATGTCACTCGCGACCTCATCCAGCGTTGGAATCCGGCCCAGCTCCTGAGTCATCTGTCCCCACCGCCTCGCCATGCGGTCCAAATCCTCCTGGCGATTCGCAGGCACAGCTACAGTGGGGGTGCGTTTCAGGGCGTTCAGGATGGCCTGCCGGATCCACCAGACGGCATAACTGATGAATTTGAAGCCGCGACCTTCGTCGAAGCGCTTCAGGGCCTCCATCAATCCGACGTTACCTTCAGCGATGAGGTCCGATAACGGAACACCCCTTCCCTGATACTCCAGGGCCACACGAACAACGAACCTGAGGTTGGACGTGATCAGGTGCTCGACGGCTTGCTGATCGCCTTTTCGGGCCCGACGAAGTGTCTCCTGTTCTTCGTGGCGCGGCAGAGGCGGATACTTACGAAGCTCCTTCAGGTATCTCTGAACGGATGCATCGTGGGCATACGATTTTCGCATGGGTTCGTATGGATCCATAGTACGCGGTCACTCCATCTGTTTGTCCGGCTCAAGGGGCGACACAAATTAGACGGTTCGTGAACGATAAAGTTCCACAGTTCGGACTCCCCGTCGAAACTACTGGCCTTTTTGGCGGGATTTATCCCCTACACTCCTGTCATCGTGACAGGTCTGGGAAGGGCTTCAATATGAATCTGAACTATCGATGCATATGTCGTTTTTTCAATATGTTAACTTGCATCCAGTCCCAACCCAGTGCAAAGCTCAAGCATTCGAGGCTCAATCGTGTGGGTCAATATCAATTATCGACGCCCGGAGACCCAATCTGAACCCTCTACAAAAGATCCGCACGTCACTCTGGCCCCTGCGTGGTCCCCGATTTGACCGAAAAAAAAGGGGTTACGGCAAGATTTAGCCGTAACCCCATATCGACTGGTGGGACATACAGGATTCGAACCTGTGACCTCTGGTTCCGGAGACCAGCGCTCTATCCAGACTGAGCTAATGCCCCGGCGGGTTCAAGAAGCCCTATCAGCCCCTCTTCTTGTGTCTATCTCTCCTGCGACGCTTCTTTCTTTTGTGCGTGGCAATCTTGTGTCGTTTTCGCTTTCTACCGCAGGGCACTTGTTCTCCCTCCTGTCTGCGTTGTTACGTTCGCAGCTCTAACGTCCCTTGAGACGATCATCGACCCCAGACCGAAGCTCGCGAGACGGCTTGAAAACCGGAACCGGCCTTTCTGGAATCTTTACGACATCGCCCGTCTTCGGATTTCGCCCAGTCCTCGAAGCCCGAGTCACAACTTTAAACGTGCCAAAGCCCCTGATCTCGATATGATCCCCCTGCTGCAGAGCGGATATTACGGATCTGAGAAATTGTTCCACGACCGCTGCCGTGTCGGTCTTCGTCAGTCCCGTGGACTCTGCGATCTGGTTCACGATGTCGGCCTTGGTCACATCTTATCCTTTCACGCGATCAAATGTAGAAAAGGCAAATCAAGGAACCTTAAGCATCACGGTCTACAGGGACTTACCCACAGCCTAGACGAAAGATGATATGCAAATAGCATGCCTTTGTCAACAGAAATTCCTCTGCCCAATGGTCTTACGGCCTTCCATGAAGCCCTGACGTGCATCGAATTGGTTCAAACCTGTGGATGCCAACGAAAGATACTTAGGTCCACCTTCCCGTCGTTGAATTGGACACCCTCCCCTTCGAGTCGCATCCTTTGGACCTCTTCAGCCTCTTGCACATTCGGTCGAACCGAGACGCGTCCGTGGGTATTGATGACGCGGTGCCACGGACAGTCTGACCCGGAAGGAAGTGCAGCCAGAGCCTGTCCCACGTGTCTTGGCCCTACGCCCACCTGTTCCGCAACCTGTCCGTATGTCGCCACAGTTCCCTCAGGAATGGTGGCCACGACCGCGTAAATCTCTCGAAGCAGGGCTTCTTTGTCATCCTGTGCCACGAACCGTGACTCCGCTTCGACGTGAATGGTTGCGAATCCACGCTTCCAGATAACCCCTTGGATCTTCCAGATCCCTGCAGCCCGCAAAGACCTTCACCGCTGCTTTGAGGTCGTTTCCCGCCGCCAGGTAGACCTCTTCGAACAGATCTAGCCTTTCCGTGTAGGTTCTAAAGGAAGCCAACCGGGCGTTGTTCATCTCCCATCGAGGAAAGCCAGTGTATGAATCGGTCCGCATGGGCAATTCGAAGAAGCTTGATCTGGCTTCGGCAAAGATCTTCTCACGTTCCCTTAGTTTTTCCTCATATCCACGATCGGAGTCGTAGAGCGACTGCAGTTCCTTGACCAGCCCGGCCATAAAAACAAGGAACGCCCGCCGGTCTGCGCGGCGGGCGATAACTTCCTGGACTTCTGGAGAGTCGTGTCCATGCTTGGACTCCAGGAAATAGAGGCTTCCGGTTTCTCCGACAAAGGTTGCCAGGCTTTCGTTAAAGCCTGCATCGGACAGAATCCAGATCGTTGCGTGCGTCAGCTCGTGAATCAGCAGGCTCGCGAGATCCGCATCCTGAAAACGCAGCATCGAACTCAAGATGGGATCAGAGAACCAACCCAGAGTACTGTAAGCGCTCACGGGCCTCAGGTATGTGTCGTATCCCTCCGACTCCAGTTTCTCCTGATCTTGCTCGGCAAGCTGAAGATCAAAGTAGCCCCTGTAAGGTGCGACGCCGACGATGGGATAACTCCATTTCAGAGGATCCAGCCGATCTTTCGGGCAGGCGACAAGAGCCCAGCAGACCGGGCCTGACCCGATCTCACAATAGGTCGTATAGTTGTCTGATGAGTGCAGCCCTATTTTCGCCCTTCCGAAGGCAAGGACATCCTGAACAAACTCGAGCTGCTTCCTGACGGCAGCATCGACGCCCTCCCGACGTAGTACCGTCTCGATCGGCTCTCGATTCCAAAGCAAGTGGGCCTGTCCTCGAATCAGCTGAGCCAGATACCCGAAATCGAGATCGTATCCAAACAGGGCCCACAAAAACAGTAGACTGGCCTCACGAAGGATCACGAACCTCCATCCGCCTCCATGAAGTAATAGCAGATCATGTGCTGCAAGATCATGTGCATGTCTTCGATGCGGCCCATGTGATCTGAATCGACCACGATCGGCAATTCAACGAGGCCTGCCAGCTTTCCCCCATCAAACCCGGTAAACCCGATCGTCCGACATCCCGTTTCATTTGCGTAGCGTACCGCCCTCAGCACGTTCTCGGAATTTCCACTTCCGCTGATCGCAATCAGAACATCCCCGGGTTCTGCAAAGTTCCGCAACTGCTCCACGAACACATCTTCGTAGGAGAGGTCGTTACTCAGCGCGGTCATCCACTCTACGTTGTCAGTGAGAGAGATCACCTTGAAGCGCTTCTCCCTTCCAAGGGATGCGCCCTTCCCCAGATCGTTCACGAAATGGGAAGCGGTGCTTGCGCTTCCCCCGTTCCCGATCGCATAGACGCACTTGCCCGTTTCGCCCGCAATTCGGACCGCTTCGATGACTTCCGCGACCTTTGACGGGTCCAGACCGGACAGGACGCGCAGGTTGGTCGTGATGTAACTTTCAGCAAACTGCTTGGGTGTATCAGCCATTTCCCGCCCTCTACCGGATGAATACGTTGTCTAAGTTGGATGGCTTCCTGTGCTAACTTTCATTTCTGTAGACCTCGGCCACCCTCCCAGCAATTTTGTGCCAGTCCAGATCCCTGGCCCTTTCCAGCGCTGCCTGACCGGCCGGTTTCAGATCTCGCTCCCTGATCGTCCCCAAGGCGCGCTCCAGACCGTCCTCCTCGTTTGGATCGTAGAGAATGCCCATCGTCTCATCGATCAATTCAGGGAGACAGCCAAGCTTCGGCAAAATGACAGGCTTCCCGAACGAAAGCGCTGTGATTGCCGATCCGGAGGTCAGGACCTCGACGAACGGAAAAACGGCCACGTCAGCCGCGTTGAGGTAGGTTTGAAATTCATCGTTCTCGAAGAATGAAGAGGTAAACACCTGCACGCGGCTGTCGCCGTCGGTCAAGGACCTGAGCTTTTCTGCGTATTCGGGATCGATCGTTGCTTCCCTCATCATCAGGGCAAGCAGGGCGTCCTGATCTGCCGCCCTGCAGAATGCCTGGATCAGATATTCGATCCCCTTGTAGACTCTCGCATTCCCGAAGAATAAGTAGACGAACGCGTCCTCGGGAATTTCAAGTTGCTCCCTGGCTTCTGATTTTGAAATTTCGTTAGGGAAGACATCTATGAAGTTGCCGTGTGGGATCACGTGGAGCCGATCCCTCCGATGGAACCGTTTTCTGGCCAGTTCGGCCGCAAACTCGCAGTGCGCGATCACGTGATCGGCGGCACCGCAAACCACGATCCTTCCCAGTCTGTCGACGTGCGGGAAGGGTTGTTCGTGGGGATACAGGTTATGCATCGTCCAGACAACCCGGTAGCCCAGGCTCAGAGCAAAATTCAGGTTTTCGGTGAATCGCGTAAGACGTGCGACAGTCGATTCGAAGTCCTCGGTTCGGTAGAACCCGTGAAGCCAGTTGAGATGAAGCACTTCGTGGTCGGACCGTTCTGCCTCCAGCCAATCTCGACCGAAGTCGTACTTGCCCAAATCGAGGTGGACATCGAACTCTTCCAATGCGCTAGCGAGCAGGCCTGCATAGGGGTTGCATCTATGCTCGAGCGTCAAGCCCCCGACCTCTTCCCAGAAGAACAGCACGCGCATAATAGTCGACGCCTTTCAGTACCCCTTCTTTTTGTCGATTTGACCCATAAGGGGCTCTCCCGCTATCAGTCGTCTCAAATTCTCACAGAACACATCAAGGATCCTTTCCCCCCGATTCGGCGACCCCCCGGCGGTATGAGGCGTAATGACGACGTTCTCCATCTCCCAGAGCGGATGTCCGTCGGGCAGAGGCTCTTGCGGCGTGCAGTCTAACCCGGCGCCTCCGATCCATCCTTCATTCAGGGCATTCACAAGGGCCTCTTCTTCCACGATCTGGCCCCGCGTAACGTTGATGAGGAGGGCATGCGCCTGCATCTTCTCAAAGGCCGCTCGATCGAACATGCCGCGGGTGTCGGGAGTCAGCGGTGCGCAGATCGCCACGACGTCGGATTGCGTGAGGAGGTCGTAGAGCTTGTCCATGCCCCAGAATTCCTGGACACACGCCGGAACCTCCACTTCCTCAGGATCTACCGCCAGGAGCCGCATCCCGAACCCGCTTGCACGAACGGCCAACTCTCTCCCGGTGCCGCCGAGGCCGACGATGCCCATCGTCCTGTCCACAAGCTCCCAGGACGCCTTCCGAATGGGCATGCGCTGGTCCCAGTCTTTCGTTCTTACCGCTGTTGCTACACCTCGGGTCAGAGCAAGTAGCAGAGCCATCGCCTGCTCTGCGAGGTGTACCCCCACCGTCCCCTTGCCGCTCGCGAGCACGATTTCACTCTCCACGAACTCCGGGAAAAGCATGCTGTCCACTCCGGCAGCCATCGTCTGCACCAATTTAAGTCGCTCGGCCCGCCGAAACATTTCACGATTGATCCCCCCGAAAATAACGTCGATCTGTGGCATCAGCTTCAGCACCTCCTCCTGGGAATCAGGGAAGAAGACCTCCACGTCGCTCGAAGCAGACCGTATTCGGTCTAAATGACTTTCGGTTTCTGCTGAAAGAGTCTCGTTCATGTTCTGGGTCAGCAGGATTTTCATGGGCTCACTCCCTCTCCATCCAGAACCAGTGAAACAGCCAGCCAGCCCCCTACCGGGATGATCGTAGAGATCAATCCGGGATGATCTGCCACGCGCTGATTGTAGACCTGTATTCCTTCTCTCCGGTCCCCCTCCTCGAGCCGCTCGTGGACATGACCGTGGCCGTTGGCGTTGTCGGCTATGATGAGTCCACCCGGCCTCGTGTGTTCCAGCGCAAAGTCCAGATAGCTTGGATAGGCTTCCTTGTTTGCGTCGATGAACACCAGATCGAAAGGTCCGTGCTGGTCGAGCGTCGGCAGGAGTCGCAACCCGTCACCTTCGAGAAGGTCTATCCGGTCACTCAAGCCTGCCGCCTCGAAATTGCGCCTTGCCTGCGCCGCGTGGTCAGCATCGATCTCCAGAGTCACGAGTCTGCCGTCGGGCGGCAGGGCACGGGCCAACCAGATCCCGGAATACCCGGCAAGCGTTCCGAATTCCAGAATCTGCCTGGCACCAATCGTCTTCGCTAGAAAATAGAGCATTTTCCCTGAATCGGGGCTGACAGAGATTCCAGGAAGCCCTGCTTCAACGGCAGCGGGCATGATGCCCTTGAGGAGGTCATCCTCCCTCGCGAATACTTCCATGCGGTACGCATCCAGGTCGGGATAGGTCGATCTCATCATCAGTAGACCTCGGGTACAAATGTCTGGTCAGATTTCGGCGGGCGTTCATACCCGCCTTTCACCTGACGGGGAGGTAGTTTGATCGGTTCCTGCGTCAGGTCCTCATATGGGATCTGACGCAGCAGGTGACTGATGCAATTCAACCGAGCCCGTTTCTTACAGTCGGCCTCGACGTCGTACCAGGGTGCCTGTTTGATGTCCGTGTAGGCAAACATCTCGTCTTTGGCCTTGGAATAGTCCACCCACCTGCTATAGGATTCCAGATCCATCGGCGAGAGCTTCCATCGCCTCGTCGGGTCGTGGATCCGCCGCTTGAAGCGCCTGACCTGTTCCTCATCGCTCACCGACAGCCAATATTTGATCAGAATGATACCCGACCGAATCAGCATCCGTTCGAATTCCGGACAGGATCTCAAAAATTCCCGGTATTCCTCCTCCGTGCAGAACCCCATCACTTGCTCGACGAGCGCCCGGTTGTACCAGCTTCGGTCGAACAGGACCATTTCACCCGCCGCCGGAAGATGCGCGACGTAGCGCTGAAAATACCACCAGGTCTTCTCTTTCTCAGTCGGGACGCCTAAAGCCACCGTTCTGCAGACCCTGGGATTCAGGCTCTCCGTGATCCGCTTGATCGTCCCCCCTTTCCCCGCCGTGTCCCGTCCTTCAAAAACCACCACGACCTTCAAATCTTCGTGCTTGATCCACTCCTGGAGTTTGACAAGCTCTACAGTAAGTTTGGCCATCTCGCGCTCGTAGACCTTATCTGAAACATTCGGTTTCCGCGCCTCGCCCTTGTTGGCTTCCTCTAGTGAACTTTTTTCGCTCTTTTTCTTGTGTTTTTTTGACATAGGACTATCCCACGAAAGCGGTGTGAATCGCGCGAACGGCATTTATGTAGTCTAATTCTTCCACACCGACAATAATGTTGATCTCGGACGCTCCCTGATCGATGATGCGGACGTTGATGCCTTCGTCTGCGAGCGCGCCGAAGAGTTTCGCCGCGACGCCCACGCGATGAGACAAACCCTCTCCCACTGTGGCAATGAGGGCCAGGCCCGTGATTAATTCTATTCTGTCCGGTTTTGTGACGCGGCGAATATCCTCCAGAAGCGCCTCCCCCTTCCCATCAAGCTCTTCATCCCGTATGATGATCGACATCGTATCGATGCCCGAGGGCGTGTGATCGTAGCTTATGTTGTGAGACGCCACGACTTCGAGAAGCCTCATGCCAAATCCTTTTTCCTGGTTCATGAAGGCCTTTTCGATGAAAAGCATCGTAAAGTTCGGGCGTCCCGCAATTCCCACTGCAAGATCATTCGTCAGCTCACGCCTTGGCAAAATGCGCGTGCCGGGATCCTCCGGTTTGTTCGTATTTCGAACATGAATCGGGATTTCGGCCTCGCGGACTGGAAACATCGCTTCATCGTGGATGACGGTTGCCCCCATGTAAGAAAGTTCCCGGATCTCCCTGTATGTGATCTCGCGAACCGTCTTCGCGTCGGGCACAACCCGTGGGTCGGCGGTTAGGAACCCGGATACGTCTGTCCAATTCTCGTAGATCTCGGCGTCGACCGCGCGCGCAACGACGGCCCCCGTTATGTCCGACCCTCCTCTCGAAAAGGTCTTGATGTCACCCTCTGAATCTGAGCCGTAGAACCCCGGAATGATGTAAGTCCCCTCCCCTTGGAGTCTCGCGTTCAAAAGGTCGTAGCTGATCGGGTCCAGGTTTCCGTCGGGCTTGAATCGTACTGCCTCTGCCGGATCTACAAAGACTGCGTCTAGGAGCTCAGCCAGGATATGGCCACAAAGATATTCACCCCTCGAGGAGACGTAGTCCCGACTCGCACCCTCCTGGATCTCATCACGGAGCTGAGCCAGCAAACCATCGATATCCAAACCCAGTTCCAGATCCTCCACGATCCTTTGGTAGCGCGCCCCGATTTGTCCAATGAGTTCAGAAACATCGAGCTTTTGCCCGACAAGCTCGTGGCAGCGGTAGAGTAGATCCGTAACCTTCGTGTCCTCCAAGCTGCGCTTGCCGGGCGCGGAGGGCACGAGGAATCTTCGACGGCTGTCAGATTCGACAATCTCCTTCACTTTCCTGATTTGCTCCGAATCGGCCAACGAAGTGCCGCCAAATTTGCAGACGATCGATCTCATTCAAAATCCCACAGAAAATCACAGGGCCGGATGTCCAAGCCATCCGGCCCTGTCCCACGCCCAACGGCCACGAGCTGACACCCTCAGGCCAGGATCACCCAAGTCAAGACTCCAAGCAGTCCGCCGGCTATCAAAACCGCGGCATAGCGCATGGCAGAGGTAATCTCTTGATTTTCGAAAACCCACATCGTCAAACCATCCAGGATCCGGCCGGAAGGGCGTTCCGTCTTTGAATTCGAACCGGTGGCCCTCGTTCGGGTCAACTGATCTACGACGCGGCAGAGCCCGTCCGGATCAACCGGTTTCTGTATATAGGCCGCGGCGCCAAGATCCCTTGTTCGTGCTCTGCTCGCATCTGTGCTCAACGCACTTACCACCACGACTCGATGCTGAAGATTAAGAGGCTTGATAAGACTGAGCAGTTCATCCCCATTCATGCCCGGCATCATGATGTCGAGCAGGATGAGGTCGAACCTGGATTCAATCGCACGATTCAGCCCCTCTCTTGGATCTGCGGTGACTTCGACGTGATTACCGGCACGAGTGAGGTGAAACTCTACGATTTCCAGGAAAAGGTAGTCGTCGTCGATAACAAGGACGTTGGGGACCTCTGCCTGGGACATGGTAGTCATTTGCCCTAAAGGTAGAGCCGTTCCCGCTGAATTCGAAGGGCCTTAAGCATGCGCTTGGCCTCTGCATTCGATGGATCGATGATCACGGCTTCATTCAAGGCCTTGATGCCCGCGTCCAGGTCAGACAACTGGCCGGTGTCCTCGTGAATATAGGTATAGCACAGTCCGATTGTATGGTAGGCCCGAGATTTGTCCTCTTTCGACAGAAATTCATAGCTCAGGCCCTCTTCAGCCAATACGATCGACTCATTAAAACGTGCCTTGCGAAACGTGTAAAACGCAGCGAAGACCTTCGCGTGCGCTTTGACATCTTCGTTGACCGCATAGTCCAAGCCGCGGTCGACAATCTCGAGGGCTTCGTCATATCGCCTGAACGCTTCAAGCATACGAGCGACTTCCAGAGCCTGACTGCAAAGTCTATCCCTCCACTCGCGGTCCAAGGCCGTCGCACGAAACTCATATCCCGACCAAAGGCTGTCCTGTTGGCTCCACACTCTGAGCACCTCTTCGGCGGTTGCTTCGTGTTTCAATTTCGCAGCTGCTCGAGAGTGGATATACGTCTTATTGAAGTTCAACGTGCCCAGCTTTCTAAGCGCCGGACCATAGTCCGGAACGAGGGTGCAAATTCTCGCATAGGCGACAAACTGATCGTCTTTTGACTTCGAGTCTATCTCGGTTAAGATTTGAAGCACATTTTTTAGCTTTCGATGCCGATCCAATGCACGGATTCCCCCATCAACATCTGGATACTTTTGTGCGATCTCGGCGTAACGCTCGATTGCCCTCGGAAGATCCGCAAAGTCCTCCTCAAAATCCCGTGCGGCTAAAACCTGCCGCGCTGCCTCCTGCTGCTGAGTCGCCATCCGGCCCTGGCAGCCAACAAGCACGAGCAGTATTCCGAAATAGAGATGCATGTATCTCAAACGCATGGCTCACTCCAAATCTGTTCGAATTGCCTTCCCCGAGTCCACTTACTTTCGCATCCTTCTGAGAAGCTTCCTGTTAAACTCCTTAGCGGTTTGGCAACCCTGAAGTTTCAACTGATAATTTAACGCGATCGCCTCGGCGATCACCGTGATATTCTTTCCTGGATAGATCGGGACCGTGACCCTGGAAATTTCAACATCCAGGATCGATACCCAATCCTCTTCAAGTCCCACTCGATCGTAGGAGCCAGAGTCTTCCCATTCAACGAGTTGGACGACAACCTCTATTCGCTTTTGGATTCGTGCAGCATTCACTCCGAACATGTGCTGGACGTTCAAAATACCCAGTCCACGAATCTCCATATGATCCCGAAGCGCATCGTCGCTCGTCCCCGCGAGGACCCCTTGCAGCTTTCTTGAAACGATTACAACATCATCCGCTACGAGTGTATGACCCCGTTCGACCAGATCCAACGCAATTTCGCTTTTGCCGATTCCGCTGCGTCCCACAAAAAGGAGCCCTATGCCATAAACATCGACAAGAGTCCCGTGTATACTGGTTTCTGGGGCGAACACGTCATCCAGGAAATAGGATAACAAATGCGAAAACTTGGTTGTGGAGAAGGATGTCACTAAGAGTGGGATGTCGCGTGAATCGGAAAACTCCTTCATCAACTGAGGAACTTCATTGTCATCGGTAACGATAATGCACGGGATGTCAAACTGGTAGACCGTTTCGAGGACCAATCTTTGCTTGTCCGGGGAAAGTCCAACAAGATAAAGCATCTCGGTATTGCCGAGTAGTTGGACCTGGTCAAACGTAAAAAGGCCGACAAACCCTGATAGGACCAGACCTGGCCGATGCAGATCACTCGACGTCAGATTGTTTTTAAGTCCCTTCAAACCAGATACGGCTCGCAACGCAAGCCTTTCACCGTACCGCTCGAGGACTTCTCCCACACAAATAGACCGCAAACCTAGAATCTCCAGTGCAAATTTTCTTTATGAACTTTTTTCAGGCCCACCGCGATGGTGCCGGCGTTTGTCGCGGAGCCTCTTTAGCTGATTGCCCATCTTGTCCATAGCGCCATCCACCGCAACGTAAACTTTGTCTGCTTCGTGCGAAGCCTTCAGAACCTGTGCGTGGACATGAACAACGACGTTGGCCCTTCGCGTTCTACCCTCCTGGCTCAGCGTAACTTGACAATCCAGAAGCGGTGTGTAGAATCGCTCGAGCTTTGTCAGCTCTTCTTCGATGTAGACTTTCAATCGATCCGACAGCTCAAACTGGTGCCCCGCGATGGAAACTTGCATCTGTCTCCCTAATTGTTATGCCGCAAACCGTTTGGTCATTTCCACCAATGTTCCCTTCTTCTCAACACAGAATGTTACCTGGTCCATAAATTCCTTCATTATCAGGATACCCCGCCCGGATGTGTTAAGTAGATTCTCTCCACTTCTGGGATCAGGAACGGATTTCAGATCAAATCCTTCCCCTTCATCCTGAATCGACACGGTAATCTCCCCCGATGTCGTTTCGACCCGAATATGTACTTGCTTGCTCTTGTCTTCCCGATTTCCGTGCTGGATCGCATTGTTGACGGCCTCCAAAACAGAGATCGTGAGATCCTCTTCGGTATCTTCGGAAATATGAGCATCTCTCGCTGCTCTTTGGATGAGATTGGCCACCTTTTCGAGGTCGTTGTAGGAGCTCTTGATGCTTAGCTCGAGGACATCCTTCTGACGTTGCTCCATTAATCGACTCCCGAGAACTAGCCAGCCGAAAAAAACCGACTAGAAGACCCCTTAGGAGAAATGGTAATCTGGATCGGGTGAGAACATCTCGGACATCTCGCCACATATGCAGATGTCTCTTTGTTAACGTAGGCTCTGCTGTAGACGTTGCAGCACTGAAACAGAACTCCGATGAACTCTCGCTTTTCCATCGCGATAAACCTTTTGTTTACAGCGTTTTTTCGGAGAATTGAATATATGCCAAAACTCATCGCCTGTCAAGCAAACCCACTCCCCGCAAACGACTTGTGCTTGACTTACAGTTCTCAAAAAAGTATACTCACCCGGCTTGTATCAAATCACGCGCTGGTCATTCGGCTTACGAACCAACAAGGAGGCGGGACACACCCACCTCCTTTTGCAATCGACTGAGGTGGAACGATGTCGCTCGCACTCTTTCTCACATTCCTGACCTTCTCGGTTGGAATGAAAGTTTATAAGCGCGCGAATCTTCCAGTGTTCTTAGACAGTCTTAGAGATGGACGGTTTCACTATTTTCTGTTCGGCCTGTTTCTGAGCGTTTCACTCCAGAGCGACGAACACCTTTCTGCATTAATTGAAGGATTGCGATACACGCTTGTCGGGGTGGGTTTGGTCTGGTTTGGGTTTCAAACCGGTTTAGATTTTGAGATCCGAAGAATCCGAAGATATCCCGGCAGCGACACGATATCACAGTTCGTTCAAACGCTTGCATCTTTGCTTATCGTGGCGATTTCGGTTTTGGCTGCGGAACCTCTGCTTATTTCCCATCTTGGATTGGGCGGGAACATCCAGATGGTCGCTTTGGTTCTCGGCACTTTTGCCACGAGTCTCAGGATCCCTGAGCTGGTTTTCTATCGGGGGAGGAAGGCGTTTGCGGGGCACGCACGCCTCGTCAATCCCGCGTGCCTGATCCTCTTCGCTTTCATATTTCCATTCATAGGCGAAGAAGCGGTTATACAACTGGGCCCGATTTCCTTTATCGGTTACACGAGTATTTTCACACTCCTTGTGGTCCTGGGTTTTCTGCTAGGCATCGTACTCGATTTCGTCTTTCACGTTCACAAAGAGGCCCTGAAATGCGCGTACCTGTGTCTAGGTGTGATAGCTGTGGTGGGAGGGCCCTCGCTTCAGCTCCAGATACCGGGCCTGGTCATCGGGTTCGTGGGTGGAGCATGGTTGATCAACACGAGCGTTCAAAGGCGAAACATTCTGGAACTCTCTGAATCCGTCGGCGCAGCGGTGGAACCGATCTTTTTCGGTCTCCTTGGCAGCCTGCTCGCTCAACACGTAGTGAGTCCGACCTTTCCGTTCCAGGAGACCGTGATTTTCGCAATCCTGTTTTTCATGCTTAGAGGATCAATCAAAACGCTTTGCCTCCTGATGGGCAGATACATCTCTCCTATGAACCGGCCGTGGACAGACCTCACCGCGATGGCGTGGCGCCCTCTTGGGGCCCTTTCGGCGGCTGTTTTGATCCAGGGCCTCTATGTCGGGATTGACTTCACGAACCATGCCCTGATTTCGGGGGCCCTCATCACCATTTTTCTGACCCAGGCACTGCCCGTCTTTGTGACCAGGGGAAACTTTCAGGCCTCCCGAAATCATCGTTCATCCTCATAGGCGAACGAACCTTGCGCAATATATTTACTTGCTTTTTCCTCTGCATTCTCGTTTGGCTTATCCAACAGGGGCCGCTTCCTATTTTGGAACCCGCCTCCTTCGTGGGCATCCTGGCCATCCTTCCGGTGATCTTGGCAGATTTTGCAGAACGAAGTGGCTTCCCCGCCTTCATTGGAGCATTGCTTGCGGGACTGCTGATGGGACCAACGGGTCTGTTCTCTGAGACTGCAATCGAATCTGTCCACATCCTGTCGGAAATCGCGCTGGTCTGGGTCGGACTCTACCTGGGGGCCTCTGTCACACCATCCCTGATTTCGGATCGCCGCTATCTCGTTCCCTCGATCATAACGGTGATGGGAGCGACTCTCGTTTCATTTTTCGTTTTCGTCTTCGGATTTGGATTTGCGCCTGAAGATGCACTTCGATTGGGGCTGTTGGCATCTGTGGGTGCCCCGATTCTTATGCTCAGGTCCCTCTCAAAGCAAGTTGAGGCCTTGTCTTTCTCCCTGCTCACGAGTGGTTTGGGGTTGCTGTTCTTGGGAATCGTGCTGAGCCTACAGTCGACACGAGTGCATACGATATCTTTGGAGCTGTTTCTTGAGATCGGAAGCTGGCTCGTCGGGGTTGAGGTTGTAAACCGCTGTCTCCGAAGAATCCGTACAGACTGGGGAAGGTTCTTTCTCTTTGGAACCGTAACCTTGATCGTCTTTCTGGCCTCCAAGCGCTATGGCATTTCAGCCCTGCTGCTCTCCTCAGTTTCCGGACTGCTGCTTTCACTTCGTCGTGAACACCCTGATGCGAGCCGTATCCTCGGACGACTTTCGCAATTGCTTGTGCCATTCATCATAGCAGAGTTTGCAGTTAATCTGATCCCCTCAGATCTGGGCTCGCTTGCCGGGAGACCTTTCACCATTCTCCTTGCCTTTGCCTTATGCGTCGGCCTTGGAAAATCCGCCGGCCTCTTCCTTTCAAGCCGCCTTTCGGCAGGCCCTCCGGGGGCCTATCACACGGTCCTTCCCCAGGGTATTTTGTCTGCCGGCCTCTTTATTCCGTTGCTTCCCATCGGTATACTCCCCGTGCCGGCTCAATCCTTTGAGATCGCGTTCGTCCTTGTTTGCGGAGCAGGCATTTCCCTGTGTACATTGCCGTTCCGGATTCTGGGCGGAGGTGGTCTGATCGGCCCCATACAAAGACCTCCCGAAGATGACAAACCGCATCCTCGGGAGGCTTTGGGTTGAAATAGACACGTCATTCAGACGCGGATTGAGCCGACTCTGCCTAGCCTCAGGGATTCACCTCAGCCATCCGGAAAATGAGAAGGTTTGCGCAATGAATCGCTCCGACGCACCGTGTTCGCGTTCATTCCCGCGCTTCCCGAACTCGATGACGTAACGGAACATCCCGCCTCGATTCTTGAGGGGAACGCCCACCCCCAAGCTTGCGCCGATCTCCGAAATGGACGGCCCCTCGGTCTTGAAATAGAGTGACCTTCGGTGAAACCCGCCCATCAACTCCAGTCTCGTGCCACTCACCAATGGGTCTCTTGCCCCGGTTCGGTAGAGCACACCGGCGGAAAGCTCGAATGTATCTCGACGGTCGTTCCCGGTATCAGACCAGTAACCCTTCTCGGCGTCAACTGCCACCAGCCATTTATATCCCGATGAGTAGGAAATACCTCCGCCCAGGATAGCCGGCATGTCCAGGTCTGTTTCCGATGTGTCCTCTACATCAAAGAGGCCTACACCGATAAAGCGATTTTCCTTATCGTCGACGTAGACATCCCCTCGATCGTCGCTGAAGACATTTCTCAATGACCGAGTCTGTTCGATGTGCCCTGCCGGTTGAAAGGCCACGCCAACGGCCCACTTCCGGGCCGGCGCCCAAGCCAGTCCGAACGCCCACAGAAGACCCTTGTGGGTTCGAACGATCCGATCCTTGGAAAAGGAGATTGAGGCATCATCGAAATCTTTGATCCAGGTTTCGTTGATCGTCCCCAGTACAACGGCGTCCGCCCTGACCCCAAAAAAAACTCTCGGTCCCACACGTTGACCGAGCCCCAACGACAGCGCCTGGATCCCGCCCGATGCATCGACCGTGAGCCGATATGGAAGCGGACCCGTGCTCAGAGAATCTACGCTCAAGCCGAAGTCAACATCAGTGATGGGTTCCCAGCCCAATCCCAGTACAGATCCGTTCCGAATTGGAAGGGTCACCTGAAACCCACCAATGTCGCCGTCGGAAACCACGTGTGACCTACCCTCTGCATCTTTCAGACTTCGGCGCTGCATGAAAAAGCGACCGGAAAAGGCTGCGCGACGAGCGGCAGCAAGCAGTGCAGGATTCGCAGAGTTGAAACTTTGACCGTCTGTTAGCGCCCGCCCGGCACCTCCCATCCCTCTGGACCTCACATCGACTCGACGCACCGCATCCCCCAATCCATTGAAGGAAAAAATACTGGAGGTCTCCGCCTCCGTCGTCGAGATCAGGAGAGCGACCCACGGCAAGATGCCGTAAGCGCAAAGGTTGAACCTATTCCCTATACCCATGGTCTTGTTTCAGCCTCCTCAGTCGATCTCCGGAGGTTCGGTGTAGGATACCTTCAACCAGGGCGTGCCTGCTACGAGCCAGGCCACGTGCAGGTTGTTGACTGCCCTCAGTGAGATCCCGTTGTTCAGAAATGCTTCAGAGGGCCAACCCTGGAGCAGGACAGGATCCAGCGCCAGGATGGTGTCGGACATTCCCCGACCAATTTCGAGGATGTTAGTGAAGCGGTTGTCGCTGACCAGCCTGTCCCCGCTCTCGGCATCGATTCGCACCACCTCCAGCGGAAAGGAGACGATTTCAACGAAGGAACGATCGTCGGTGTCAAGATGGAGTTCTACGGAGTTGATCGTCGATCCGACCGGTATGTCCACACCTGTTGTGTCGAACCCCAGGAATAGACTGTATCGAATCCCCGACTGGACAAGCAGCAGATCCTCACCCGGCCCACCGACATCGTCCCGAGCGGCCCAGTAGGTGTCCCGCGTCGGAACGACCGTATGCTCGAACTGGCCGGTGCCCTCCGCCGAATACGCCATCTTCAACTCCGGGGCCGCTCCGGCGCTGTCGCGGGATGCCAGCACTGCCAGGAAGTCACCGGCCTCAGCGGGTCCCAGAAGAAGCTCGATCGGGATCGTACCGCCGTCTTCAACGACTGCATTATAGAACACGGAATCTGGCAGCTCGATGTTGACAGTGTTCCCTTCCAACGTCACGATGGCTCCTGGAATCAGAGTTGAGGGCAGGCTGACTTCAACGGCCTGGGCCGAGTCCACGAACTGGGTGAATTCATCCCACAACACGTCCGGGCGGCTGACCTGAATCGCAGCAAGACCTTTTTGGAATGAAGCCGTATGCCTGTTGAGCGTGACCTCCAGGGCGTCGACCGTCAAAGCCCCAAGAGAATCCGCTCCAGCCTTCTGCAACAATTCATCGGGGGAGATCTCGAAGCGAAGCAGCGCCCTGAACAGGATGCCGTTCATCCTTCCTACCCTGAGGTCTATCGTGTGTCCGAAGACGAAATTCGTCAGCCCCTCGAACCTGTTTATGCCGGATAGGGAAACGGTATCCACAGCAAGACCGCCCGGTTCACGATTCAAGAGATCCGCGCCCACGGGATTCGACCGCCTATCCCCGCATCCGACTCCTGCAACGATAAAGACAAGAAGTCCGGCAACTGTAGCGCTTGCAATCCTCACCCGGTTACCTCCAGGACGTTTCGAACTGCCCGCATCGGCCCCAACTCCTCTACATCGACGTCATCCAACGCCATAAGGTTCCAAATTTCCTGTGCCACGCAAGTCCCCGTCAAAAGACACGATCGATCAGTATGTCCTTACTCCCTTGCCCTGCAGAGACCGGATTATCTCGACACCTTCCTTCCATATCACCTGGTTCCGAGCCGGCTCGACCATCTCTGTCTATCTTTGCGATGAGATACATCTCAGGGATATCGCCAAAAACGATCCCTTCTCCCACCATGGGCAAGACGTCTGACTGTCCGAGTGAATAGCGAAAAGGAAAGCTGGGCACGCGTATTCGCTTGACGGCATAGGGAGGGGGCCCACCTTCGGGCCGCTCGCGAGCAAAGATAAAGAGATAGGCGTCCTTCCGAACCCGTTCCTGCACTTCCGCTGTAACCCGAATCGTTCCGGTAACCGCACCCGGTTCAGACTGTGACCCGCTTCTGGGAGCTTCTTTTGGTGCATTCAGTGGCGGGTGTCCTGCCGGAAGGCGCGCGGATGGCGGAGGATGTGGGGGCGGATGTGCCCCCTCCTCATAATGCTGACTGCAGCCGTAAAGCGCAATCGTCAAAGGGATGAAGAGCCTTGCCCAGCAAGCTGGCCACCGTCGAGCCTGTTTAGGATAACTCACCTGTTCGCCTTTTAGGATAAACAGTCGATACTCCCCAAAAAGAAGGCTGAAACCTCTAAAAGTCAAGCCTCAGCCGCTTCAAAAACCGAGTTTTGCTTCCTGCGTCGGGGCTGGACACCCCTACCGAATCGCCGCCACCTCTTCTTCAGACATCGTCAAGATCTGACAGCTGTCGTCGGTGATCGCAACGACGTGTTCAAAGTGCGCAGAAGGCAGTCTGTCCGATGCAGAGGCCGTCCATCCGTCATCCGCTACCACAACATCAGGCCCACCAAGGTTCACCATCGGCTCGATCGCCAGAACCATCCCCTTCCTCAACCTCGGGTTTCGCTCAACCGGGAGGTAGTTTGGAACGGCCGGGTCTTCGTGAAGCTCACGACCGATTCCGTGCCCGACAAACTGCCTGACGATCGAGAATCCGTTAGATTCTACCCAATTTTGCACAGCGCCGCAAATCTCGGCCAGCCGACCGCCCCCTCGAGCCGCCTCGATGCCCTTCTGCAGGGCCTCTCGAGTGACCTTCATCAGGCTCTTGAGTTCTCGTGAAATCTCTCCCACCGCGAATGTGAAGGCCTGGTCTCCATAGTAGCCGTGAAACTTCGCGCCGATGTCAACGCTGACGATGTCGCCTTCCTGAAGCTTCCTGTCTCCCGGGATCCCGTGTACGACCTGTTCATTTATGGAAATGCAAGTCGTGGCAGGGTATCCGTGGTAGCCCTTGAATGCCGGCCTTGCACCCTGATCCTGGACAATCTCTTCCGCAACTCGGTCCAATTCCTCCGTCGCGATTCCGGGCTCGATGAGTCTCTGAATGGCCCGATGCGCGAGCCCGACCACTCGACAGCTTTGTCGGATCTTATCAATCTCCCGCGGCGTCCGGAGTGCGATCACGAGGCTCCTCGTACCTGTGGTTAAGTTGGTCAGCGCTTTTTATCAGGGCTTCACGATGGCTCACCGAAGTGCCGGACGAAGATCAAGAAATCAAGAAATTCTGTCTTCCCGTTTCCGTCCAAATCAGTCGTTTCATCGTAGCCCGGGTCCTCTGCATCTTTTTCGAAGGAGGTGGCAAACGTAAGAAAGTCTGGAAACCAGACCTGTCCGTTCTGGTCGAAGTCACCCACGAAGTCCGAAGCAATCGCAATCCCGGGATCCAGAGAGATCGTATAGTCGGCGTCAAACCTGCTTCCTTGGAGTGACGTCACGATCGGGATGAACACGATCTCATTGAGCCGGTCGATCTGCGGTATTTCTATTTTCGTGGTAACCCGGGGCCGAAGGATCTCGTGGCCGGTATCGCTGATCAACAGCACGAGAAGTGTCCAGGTCGCATCTGCGTCAAGGACGAAGGAGGCTCGCAGGCCTCCAGAACGCGTCGTGATGGGCACCTGAATGTAATCCATCGCCAGGTGATCCACCTCGCTTGTCCCGGACACAGGAAGGCCCAACGCTGGAAGCACAGTCTTTGTCGCAACTGCGGGATAGAAGCTGGCTTCGGGATAGTACCCGGAACGACTCCTGCTCCCGATGAAATAATTCCACACAGCAAACCGGGGAAGCACATCCTTGAAACCGCCCAGAGGCATTCCCGCGTCAAGGTCTCCCAAGCTTTCAGGATAGGGCGACCGATCTCGAGATCTCAAAACCTCCCAGGTTCTCCGTATGGAGGCCTTCCCGTAAACTCGATCCAGGTGAAGCGGGTATACGGCAGTGCCGAACACAGGAAAGTTGCTGAACTGATTGTTACGATCGAGAGGTGCCGTGGGAGAATCGAAGAAAAACGGAATGTACTGATAGTAATCGTTGACATCGGTATAGGCGACTTCTTCAATCCACGTCGCTGTCGATTCGTGCCACCACCCCGCAGATCTCAGGTCTGCATAATAAGCAAATTGAATCGCGTGGAAGAATTCGTGCGCGGCGGTTACGTGCAGCCCATTGAGCCCCCTGGACGCGTAGATACTTTCACCATAGTCGTTGTCGATCTCCATATAGCTGGGCGTAACCGATCCGCCAAAAGACTCAGGCCAGGTAAATCCATATACGAACTGGGGAGCCAGATTCTTGATGTAAACATCGAAGAATTCGTCCCCATCCGAAAGGGGCGGATCATACCCCAATTCGCCGATCTGCAAATCCCACGCAGCGTCGAAGGTCCTGGCAACTTCATCCACATAGTCTGACACACCGTTCGAATTCTGATCGATCAGACTGACCGCGTTGCTACCGTTCTCATCGAAATGAATCTTGAACTTCCCGCCGGGGCTGGTAACCGTCCGCTGGCGGCTTGGCCTCTGGAACAAGTAGGCGAAGGCCTCTCGCGTGGCCTTGCTCAGCCTGGGCCAGTTCAAAGCCAAACTCATGACCGCAGGGGTCCCGCAGATCGCTCGGTCCAGGAGATAAGGGCTACCCGGCAAAAGCGCGTCCCGGTCGAACAGGGCACACGCTCGGCAATAGATTTCGTGTTCTTCGACTGGAGAAAGCGGGAGGTGAACGCGGTCCGGGCGGGGCGCCTGCTGACCCGTCACATTGACCGGAACCAGCAGGATTGCGATAAAAACCGGAGGAATGAGAAGGTTGATCACTCTGACGCGCAAACGGTATTAGGATCCGGTGGATTCAAGGGAGACGTAGATGTGCCGTGCCACTTCCAGCCCGAGGGAATGCTTCTCGCCGCCGTTTACCCTCACGAGCAGCGGTCCGCCAAAGGGGGCCTGCTCCAGGACCTCCACCCTGACTTCAGGCGTTAGCCCCAGGGATTCCATGTAACGTAGCATTTCGGGACTCTGATCACTCACCTGCCGGATAACGGCACGCTGGTCCATCTTGACGCCTGAGAGCGGGAATACATTCTCTTCTGGGATACTCCCCTCTTTGGTGGGTATGGGCGACCCGTGGGGATCCGTCGTCGGATGGCCCAGTGCTTCATCGATTCGATCTTCGAACTCCTCGGAGATCACGTGTTCCAGTTTATCCGCCTCGGCATCCACCCGATCCCATCCATACCCAAGCGTCTTCGCCAGATAGAGCTCTAACAGGCGGTGATGTCTGAGAATCTCCAGGGCGATCTGCACACCCGCTGACGTTAGTTCGACGCCCTGGTAGGGGGTATGGCGAACCAGCTTCAACGCTGCCAGCTTCTTGACCATGTTCGTCACGGAGGCCGCCGCAACATCCATCTTCTCTGCAATCGCAGAGGTATTAACCGAGACGTTGGGATCGCTCGCCTTCTGGATCTTGTAGATTTCCTTCAAGTAATCTTGCGCGGCCTGGCTCAGCATGGTCTCGACTCCGAAGGGTTTTGAGTCCGGATATCTATCCCGAGAAAAGTCCCCAGACCTCCGCAACCAGGAAGCAGAGGACGAATCCCATCCCAATCGGGAGAAGCGCAGACACCGTCGTCCACTTGGCGCTTCCGGTTTCCTTGTAGATAGTGTAAAGGGTTGTCGAGCAGGGATTGTGAACCAGACTGAACAACATCAGATTGACGGCGGTCAGCAAGCTCCATCCCCCTGCGTGAAAGATGGCCGCGGTTGCCGTCTCGGAATCAAGCTCGAACATGACACCCGCGCCTCCCCCAACACCGCCCAGCCCTGCACTCAAGACCGTGAGCATGAGAATCGTCGGAATGACGATTTCATTGGCCGGAATTGCAACGATATAGGCCAGCAAAATCACACCATTCAACCCGATCAAAAGACCGAACGGGTTGCTCCAATCCATGAAGATCACAGCCAGGCTGTTCCCGCCGATATGAACGTTGGAAACCGTCCAGATAACAAACCCGGCAGGAATTGCGAAATAGACAGCGCGCCAGAGCACAATAAGGGTACGATCGATCATAGAAGTGTAAAGCGTTTGAAGGATTCGGGGAGGGCGATAGGGAGGAAGCTCCAGGCTGAATGCCGAGGCCTCCCCTTTCAGGACCGTGTTTGAAAGCCCCCAGGAAACGACAAACGAAAGCACAATGCCCAGGACCGCTACGGACACCACCGCCCCTGCGGACACCAATCCGGCAAGATGGGCGGGGGCCAACCCGCCGATAAAGATCGTCGCGATGAGGATCTGTGTCGGCCAGCGTCCGTTGCAAAGCGCGAAATTGTTCGTGATGATGGCAATCAGGCGCTCCCTTGGGCTGTCGATCACGCGCGTGGCGACAATGGCCGCCGCGTTACACCCGAATCCCATACTCATCGTCAAGGCCTGCTTGCCGTGCGCACCCGCTTTCTTGAAGAGATTGTCCAGGTTGAAGGCCACCCTGGGAAGGTATCCGAAATCCTCCAGCAGCGTAAACAACGGAAAGAAGATTGCCATCGGCGGCAGCATCACGGCGATCACCCACGCCATGGCGAGGTACATTCCGTCGAGGACCACCCCATCAAGCCACCACGGGACCCCCATGGCGGCGGAAGCTTGCTTCAAAACGGGATGGAATGTATCGATCAACAAGGTCGCCAGCATGGCAGAAGGCACATTCGCACCCTCGATCGTCACCCAGAATACCACTGCAAGCATCAGCAGCATGATGGGAAACCCCAGCCAGCGGCTGGTCACCAACCGGTCGATCGTGCGATCCAGGTCGAAGCGCGGCTGCGTGTCACTTCGGGTCACGGACCGGTCCGCAATCCGAGCGGCGTCTGTATAGATGGCTTCCATGAGAGAATCGTGAAAGTTTCCACCGACTTCCCAGCGCAACGCGGCCGCAACGGGAAGCAGGTCTTCGGGAGTGCTTTTCGTGTTCATGAGACCACCTCCAACCTCTCTTGCAGTTCATCGCCGACATCTGACAGGCTCGGCACACTGAGATCACCCAACTCCCCCGATTGGACGGCGTCGATAATACGCCGATCTCCCTCCAGCAACCGCAAGGCCACCCACCGCGTATTCGGCAGTCCGGAGAACTGAGATTCAATCTTTTGGACAAGCGTGTTGATCGCACGCTTGAGTGCGGGCGTTTCGCTCTGAATCCGATGGGGCCTGCAGACTGTCTGCCCGGCAGCGACCTCGCTGAGGGTTTTGATCAACAGCGGAATGCCCTCTCCCTGACGCGCAGCGGTGGGAACAACCGGCACCCCCAGATCCCGTGCCAGGCGGCGGTCATCCAGCGTGAGGCCGTGCCGTTTGGCTTCATCTATAAGATTGAGGCAAACCACGGCCCGGTCCGTAATTTCCAACACCTGCAGCACCAGGTTGAGGTTGCGTTCCAGGCGCGTGGCGTCCACCACAACAACGGTGACGTCGGGGCGCCCGAACAGAATGAAATCGCGTGCAACTTCTTCGTCGTAGCTCGTTGAAAGCAAAGAATAAGTGCCCGGCAGGTCGACCAGTTTATACCGTTTTCCCCCGGACTCGAATCCTCCCTCGGCCCGGGCCACGGTCTTACCCGGCCAGTTTCCCGTGTGTTGTCGGAGTCCTGTCAGATTGTTGAAGACCGTGCTCTTACCGGTGTTCGGGTTCCCGGCCAGAGCGACAACGTAATCCCAGTTCTCCATGTCGACGCCAAGTTTGATCAGGTTGCCCGCATGATGAGACGGGCAGGCCTCACAAGCGCTTGGAGATACATCTTCAGCCATCAGGTTACCTCCACGAGTTTTTCAATGCGAATCTGACTGGCCTGTTCCTTGCGCAGTGCGATCAAGGCGCCACGCACGCGATAGGCAGTAGGGTCTCCACTGGGACTCATCATTTCCGATTCAATCACCGTGCCAGGCAAAATGCCGAGATCCATCAGACGCCGACGCTCGAGGCCCCGGCACGCTCTGGATATGAGGAGCACCTTGCCCCTTTCTCCAGCCGAAAGAGAGGTCAGCGTTTCAAACGGACCCTCCATTTCCTGATCCCTGGGGAGGGGGTCAACAAAGACGTTTGCAGCCACGACAGGCGCCAATACGCACTCCTCCCCATCTGCCCAGAGTCGGATACGCTCGGGTGAGATTTCCGAGACCTCCACCCGTATACCTAAATGGATTCCATCTGCAACGAGCTGAGCATAGATGGTCTCGGGTTCGTCCTCGATATGAACGATGGTCGCCAGCTCACCGACAGTGAGCGCGTTGAGCGGTTGCCCGCGGCGTGGCGCAATATCACCCGTGGCCGTTGGAATGGGATCGCCGTGAGGATCGAACGCGGGGTCTCCCATCTGTTCGGCCAGGTGGTCTGCTTCGCTCTCCGTGATGTCGTGCTCCCGATACTCGGCAGAACTGTGCCACTCAGAGGCGGCCGTTCCGGTTTCCTCGGCCAGATGGTGTTCCCAGAGTCGATGCACTCGAATAACCCGAAGAGCATAGTTGCGGCCTTCCGGGGTCAAGCGCGGTCTACCCTCATCGGACTGAACCAACCCGAGGGTCTGGGTCCGGACAAGCAGCTCGACCGCCCGGTTGCGAGAAATCTCCAATGACCCCGCGAGAGACTCCACCGTAACGACTTGTCTGCGATATTCGAAATTGTAAAAATGCTTGAGCGCATCTTCAATCAGGATGCGCTCGACCGTCCGGCCAACGCGCTGCAAGCGCCAGAAATAACCCCGCTGCGGCCAGAAAATCAGGCCAACGGCCGTCATCAGCAAGACCGTAATCAGGAGTGTCCCGTGTTCACCCATATTCACAGTCACCATTTTTTGAATGAATGAAGAATCAATTTAGGCTTAACTAAAAATAGTCAGCCGTTGGGTGAAAGTCAAGTTTGATTTCACAAATTCAATCAGGCCTCGGCAAGCCTCCGCTTGACAACACACCCGATATCCCTTATCATATGTAACGATTGAACATAGGATCAAGCGTATCCCCAGAGGGCCTTATGGAAAAGATCACGGAATCCTTGACGCCGGATCTGTGTGAGGACCACGTCGTCGACAGGGAAAAGGTGCGGATGGCCGCCAGCGCGCTTCCGGCTGACGACACGCTCAACCATCTCGCCGAGACCTTCAAGGTCCTGAGTAACCCGGGTCGACTGAAGATCATCAACGCCCTGTCCAAACACGAACTCTGCGTTTGTGACCTGGCAGCCCTTCTGGGCACGACCGATTCTGCGGTCAGCCATCAGCTCAGAACGCTAAGGCAGATGCGCCTGGTGAAATATCGCAGAGAGGGAAAACTGGCCTACTACTCCCTGGATGATCGACACGTACAGCTGCTTTTTGAAGCAGGCCTTGAACACGCACTGGAATGAAGGCTGAGGATTACGCCTTCCCCTTCACCGGCGAACACCTGATGCCCATGGACGATCAAGGTACAACCACCCGTTTCAAGATTCAAGGAATGGACTGCCCGGACTGTGTAGAGAAAGTTGAGGGGCATCTCCAACGGTTGGATGGCGTCCACGAGGTGCGTGCGAACCTGATGACGAGATCGGTGTCCATAATACACCGGGCGGACGCCCCCGCTCAACAGGACATCAAGGAGGCGATTGAAGAGATCGGATACACCGTCGGACCCGAGGGTCAGTCTCTCGTATTAGCCGTTCCAGACATGGACAGTCCCGACAAGGCGAACGAGGTGCAGCGGGCGATCCAGAATCTGGATGGCATAGTTAAGTGTTCGACGAGCTCGATGAACCACAGAGCGACCGTCATCTACGACCCTTCAGCCACCGATGAAATGCGAATCACCTCCGCCGTTCGTCGCTCTGGCTACGACGTAAAGACGGAAAGACGGACCGGAATCTCCTTCTGGAAAGACCGGAAAAAGGTGCTTACCGTGCTTTCAGGCACCCTTTTCTTCACGGCTCTGACCCTCAAATTTATTGCACCGGAGGCTCGGCTGGTCCCGATTGGCCTGTGGCAAGATCTGCTCTTTCTGATGTCGGCCCTTCTGGGCGGTCTCAATTTCTTCCCCGCAGGCATTCGTGCGCTCCGCACCCTTTCGCTCGACATGCACTTCCTGATGACCGCGGCCATCTTCGGCGCGGCTTGCCTGGGGGAGTACACCGAAGCCGCGGCGATTGCCTTCCTGTTCTCCACCGCCGAGTTGCTGGAGGGCTATTCCATCGACCGAGCGCGAAATTCCATAACCTCTCTAATGGACCTGGCGCCCGACACCGCTGCGGTGGTGCGCAACGGACAGGAGTGTGTTGTGCCGGTCGCGGAATTGGAACACAACGAAAGAGTCTTCGTGCGTCCGGGAGAAAAAATACCGATCGATGGCACGGTCGTCGGGGGCACCTCGGCCGTGGACCAATCCCCCATTACAGGGGAGTCCATGCCGATCACCAAGAATATGGGCGACGAGGTCTTTGCGGGAACGATCAATTGCGAAGGGTTTCTGGCGCTTCTGGCGACGCGTACAGCCTCTGAAAGCACCTTGAGCCGCATCATCCGGATGGTCGAAGAGGCCGAGGAGAACCGCTCGTCCAGTGAGCAGTTCGTGAGGAAACTCTCGCGCATCTATACGCCTGTGGTAACGCTGCTCGCCGTAGGCGTCATCCTCATCCCGCCCCTGATCCTGGGAGCTGAATTCGACACCTGGTTCCTTCGGGGGTTGACGCTGTTGGTCATCGCGTGTCCCTGCGCATTGGTAATTTCCACGCCGGTTGCGGTGATAAGCGGCATTACCAGCGCGGCCAGAAACGGCGTATTGATCAAGGGGGGCAATCACCTGGAAGCACTTGCCGAAGTGCGTGTGGTCGCATTCGACAAAACAGGGACGCTGACGCACGGAAAACTCGAAGTCAGTGAGATCTTTTCATTGAACGGCCTGCCCGAGTCGGAGGTCTTGCGTCTTGCAGGCGCCCTGGAGCAGCGCTCGCAGCACCCGATTGCCCGCGCCATCGTGAAACGAGCCGAAGGCGTCGAGTTTCCCGAAGTGTCCGATTTCGAGTCCATCACGGGCCGGGGAGCGCGGGCACGCATCAACGGCGGGGTCCTCACAGTCGGAAAACCCGAGCTGTTCCCGGGAAGGGTTCCCAGCAAGCTCGAAAGGTTTTATCAAGAAGGGAAAACGGTCGTCCTGATCGGAAATGAATCAGAGCTCATTGGGGGTCTCGCCGTCGTCGACACGGTGCGAAAGGATGCACGCGAGTCGATTCAGGCAATGCATCGGCTCGGTGTTGAGCGAATCGTCATGCTGACCGGAGATAATGCTCTGACGGCGCGGACGATCGCTCGTGAGCTGGAGGTGGACGAGTTTCGGGCCGGGTTGCTTCCAGAGCAGAAGGTCGAAGCCGTAAGAGAACTGGAGCAGACCTACGGCCGCGTGGCCATGATTGGTGACGGAATCAACGACGCACCAGCGCTTGCTGCAGCGTCGGTCGGCATCGCGATGGGTGCTGCGGGAACCGACGCGGCACTCGAAAACGCGGACGTTGCCCTGATGGCCGATGACCTCACCAAACTGCCATACCTCCTCCGTCTTTCGCGTATCTCCCGCAGGGTCATCCGTCAGAATGTCTGGTCTTCCATCCTGATCAAGTTCGTCTTGGCGGTCGGCGTGTTTCCGGGTCTGGTGTCACTCGTCACCGCCATCCTTCTGGGTGACATGGGCACGTCACTCGGCGTGACGGGAAACGCCCTGCGTCTGGCGAAAGTGCGCGCTGCCCAGAACTAGACGCCAGGATTTGAGGGAATGAAAAGGCCCCTGAGGATTCTCAGGGGCCTTTTTGCTGCCAGGATTTACTTCAGCTCAAAAATAGGTCGCAACACTGAACAGGATGCCTGCGCCAAGGGCCCGGACGTTGTTCCTGTCATCGTGACGGTTGTAGAGATAGTTCAGCTTGAAAACGGAATCTTCGGTAGGACGGAAGTTGAGACCCAGCGTCAGGCGGGTCTGGTCATCTCCTTCCAGATCGGTATCAAAATCGATGCGATCGTATCTCACGACACCCTGGAAGAAAGACCCGGGTACGGTCGGGATCACATTCCGCAGGAACTCGGCGCTTACCTGAACGTAAAAGCCCTGCTGCTTTTCTGCAAAGATCGACCCCCCCAGGCTCGGAGGAAGATCGATACTGGCCCGGGCATACTCACCGACGAACTCGTAGAGTCCCCGGCGGTATTCTGCGTCCACTGCCAGGATCCTCAACTGTCGTGCATCGTCCACTACCAGATCTTCCGCTTTTGATTCATTGTATTGGCCCGTGTGCCAAGAGAAGCCCACCTCTGCCTCTGGAACGAGACTGATCCCGATTCTCCCAGCGAAGGCGGGGCGGTTGTTGTTGTCTTCTATGTTACCCCGCCCCTTGGCAATGCGCGTGCCCGCGTCACTCTCCTCGATCAATCCTGCGGTAAGGCCGTTCACGGCGTAGAGCTCGTAGGTAACCCGCGATTGGGGAGACGGGTAGAAGGCGCCGAAGACTCCCATTCCGGGTTCAGAGAGCGCGGTCGGGATAATCTGAGTACTGACCAGGGGTCGGTCGGTCACCTTGTTGGCCGGACTGTCGTGGGCGAGGTTGAACTTGCCGAGCGGAGTCAGGATCATGCCTGCGCGGAGCGACAGCGATGAGTGAAGCTCGAAGTCCAGAATCGCGAGCTCCAGGAGGATCTCTTCTGTCCCCTCTTCAAACTCGAGTTCGGCAGCCATCCTGAACCGCTCAGAGACAGCAGAATGAAAGAACAGATTGAACCGCATCGGAACAAAGGTGAGCTCTTCCGTGACCCCTTCTTCCTGTTCATAACGAAAGTGGGCCTCGGCATAACCGCCGAACGAAGCCTTACCGGTTGAATGCTTGAAAAGATGCGGCTTGTCGTACGCCCCACCCTTCACGAAGGGCCTCGGCGTCTCTTCGGGTTCATCCTCTGCGCGGACATTCCCCGCAAATAGACCCGCTAAAAACAAGACCAAAACGAATCGGTACATCCTTCTCTCCTATCGAGGAATGACAATCTCTACTCGGTCTCCGATGGTCTGCGTCTCGAACTTTGGGAGCGCCCTCGCTGCCGGACCCCGCGTGACGCCTCCCCCTAGATTATATGTCGAGCCGTGACACGGGCAGACAAGGAACCCGCCCGACGGCCGCACGTTGCACCTGAGGTGCGTACAGACGGCTGAGTAGGCCTGAAGTCTCCCGCCATCGTTGACCAGAAGGAGCGGGTCCTCCAGTTCCCTGGCCTGCAGCATAATCCCTCCACCCGGTGAGCTCAGCTCGGGAAAGCGCGAACGATCAAGAGAAATGCGGTCCCCTACGACGGTCGTACGGTAGATCGAAACGGTCGCACACGACCAAAGCGGTAAGCCCACCGTCAGGCATCCGGAAGTGGACAAAAAACGACGTCGGGAGATCTTCCTTGCGCCCATTTCGTGGCTACAGGGACATCAGGAATGCGATCAGGTCCTGACGTTGCTCTTCAGAAAGACTCAGAAACCGGTTGCGAGACGCCTCCGCTTCTCCCCCGTGCAGTTGAATCGCGTCCGCAAGGTCAGAAGTCCGGCCGTCGTGGAGCAAGAAGGCTGTTCCCCCAAGTGCGTCCGCAGCCAGGCGCAGCCCCATCAGCGGCGGGGTCTTCCACTCGAACCCGTTAGCCGTCCCATCCGAACGACCATCGGCCAGCTCCGAGCCCATGTCGTGCAGGAGTAGGTCAGAGTAGAGGTTGGCATCGACCCGGTCCAGAGCAGGGATCGGATTGGGTCCAGTCTTTAGTGTGGGAATGTGACAACTGGCACACCCGATTTCCGTAAAATGGGCCTCCCCCCGGCGGACCGCATCCGTGATTTCGCCCCGATTGGGTGGCGAGAGCAGACGTACGTACATGATCACATCATTGACCTCTGAAGCCGGCACCTCAGGGTCAGGGACGTTGTCACCAATCGTCATATCCCCGGCCTGAGGGTGTAAGACCTCGTCTGGCGCAAAGTCGGTTGTTATGCCCATATCCTCACGGTATGCGTTCACCACCTGCTCAAGAAGCGAGGAGACATTGGCCTTCCGACCGAACCGGCCCACGGCTAGGCCAGGTCCGGACCCGACAACCTCTGGGGGCACAAAATCGGCCGCCTGCACCCAGTTGATCTGGCCAGAGATCCCATCTCCGTCCGCATCATCCGGATCTGACAGTGCAACCAGGGTCTCGACCGGGATGCCTTCGACCAGCCCCATTCCGAAGACGGGAGGAGGCATCCTTACAGAAGTCTCGGCACCGGGCGGAAGGACCTCTGGCGACACACCAGGGATGGCCTTGTCCTGGAGCTGACCCCCTCCTAGCTTGGGGACCAGGTCACCCGCAACACTGAAGCGCGTTAACGTGGTGAATGGGGTTCCTCGACCATCGCCTGGATGGCAGGTTTCGCAACTGGGCTGATTGAAGATCGGACCCAGGCCGTCCGCGATCGTGAAGACCCGCTCAAACTGCTCATCCCCTCTTGCGAACGAGGAATTGAGGGCTGGCGAAATGTCCAGAGTGCCGTCGAGGGTCTCCCCCTCCTCGGGCGCGCTCGTCAGCAGCTTGCCGCAGGTCGTTAAGCAAACCGCGCAGAGCAAGAGGATCACCACTCTGACCGGTCCTCCTCCTGTGTGCAAGGAATGTGTTTTCATGACCTCCCCTTGGGCTGATCAGACGTAGTCCGAAATCTGAGGCATTAACGAAAAAAAGTTTAGGAATAGCTAAAAATATGTTTTAGAGAGAGAAATGTCAAGTCTGTTTTCTTCAAAAATGCAACCCTTCTTAAAGAAAACACAAAAACAAAAAGGGCGATCGCCCCGCAACAGAGGGATCGCCCACTTAACGTGAAAGATAGAACACTTTGTCCTGCAGCGTTCTAGCTACTCATCCGGAGGCAACACTTCAAGGAGCTGCCCTGGCCTGGACGACGGCGCAGCCCCGCCGCATCCTGCATCCTGTTCAGTCACAAGGAAGGGCCGAAGGAACTGTCTGACCAGCCAGAATGCGCACGCCGCTGCGATGACGATAACCAGGATCGACTGCCAGTCCATCACCATCCTAGCCTCCCCACCCCAGGGCCGTGGTTGCCTGGTAGGTGACGAATGCCCCCAGGTAGGCCAGACCCGTCATGTAGGTGAACGCAAAGATCGGCCACCGCCAGGACCCGGTCTCACGCTGCATCACCGCCAGGGTGGCCGCGCATTGTGCGCACAGGGCGAAAAAGACCATAATCGAGAGGGCGACCGGAATCGTGAACAGTGGGGTCCCATCGGCCCTTACGGCCTGCCGCATCACATCCCGCAGCGTCTGCGACGTCTCGTCCACGTCGCTGCCCACGCTGAAGATCGTCCCCAGGGAGGCAACGACGATTTCACGAGCGGGGAAGGAGGCGATTGCAGCCATACCGATTCGCCAGTCCCACCCCAACGGCCGCACGGCCGGTTCTACAAAGCGACCGGCACGGCCAAGCAGGCTCTGCTCAAGGAACTCCGCGCTCATCTGAGCCTCTAGTGCTGCAAGCGCGCTCGCCTGGACTTCCCCCACCTGGTTGAGCCTGACCGTTTCTTGTGCCGCTCGAAACGTCTCCTCGATTCGATCCGAACGGGGAAAGTAGGCCAACGCCCACATCACGACTGCCGCCGAGAGGATGATCGTGCCAGCGCGGGTGACGAATGCTTTGACTTTCAGGTAAACTCGCAGGTAGGTCGTCCTCGAATCGGGCCATTTGTATGACGGGAGTTCCATGACAAAGGGTAATGATTCTCCGGCCAACAGGCTCTTCTTCAAGATCCAGGCCACAGGAATGGCCACTCCGATACCGACGCAATACATCGCAAACAACGTAAGTCCTTGGATGCCGATCCAGCCACCGAGAATGCTTTCGCGGGGGATAAACGCCGCGATCAAAAGCGTGTAGACCGGAAGTCGGGCCGAACAGCTCATCAGAGGCGCGACCAGGATCGTCAGCAGCCGGCTTCGGCGGTCGTCTATCGTCCGTGTGGCCATAATCCCGGGAATGGCACACGCAAAGCTGGAGATCATCGGGACGAACGATTTACCGGACAGTCCACACCACCTGAACATGCGGTCCATAAGCAGAGCCGCACGAGACATGTATCCGCATCCTTCCAGTAGCGCAAGAAAGAAAAAGAGGATCGCGATTTGCGGGAGGAACACGACCACACTCCCCACGCCAGCGATCACCCCATCTACGACCAGGGATTGGATCGCCCCTTCGGGAAGGAACGAGGCCGCAGCTTGGCCCAACTCTGAAAACAGTGTCTCGATTCCGTCCATCAAAGGAAGGGCCCACGCGTAGATGGACTGAAAAACGATCCCCATGATAACGGCAAACGCAATCGTTCCGAAGATGCGGTGCGTCAGGAATCGATCGATCCGGTCTGACAGGCTTGTCTGAAGCATCGGAGGCCGGGAGAGCGCGTCCGAGATGGTCCGGTCGATCCAGGCATAGCGGGATTCCGTTTCGAGGGTTGACAGGGGTCGGTCCGCCTGCAGCTTCGACCGGATTCCGGTCACTTTTCGCGCAACTTCGGGCCCGAGCGTGTCGACGATGCGCTTCTCCGCGTAGCCGCCTTCGTCCACGACGGCGCGATACAACTCGACCTCCGACACATTTCCGGCCTGCCCATTCTTTGACCGGTTGACCTCCTCCCTCAACGCCTTGACCTGCTCGCCCAGCGGACCCAGGAATCGAGACAGGTCAGATCCGGAACGATCTATTTGGCCCGAAAGGGTCTTGGAAAGGCCGTGTCGCAAGTCATCGAGTCCCCGCTTCTTGTTCGCACAGATGGGAACCACCGGGATCCCGATCCGCTCGGACAGGCGCTCTGGATCAACACGAATTCCGGCGGACTCGGCGAGGTCGACCATATTCAGGGCAATGACTGTACGGATTCCGAACTCCATCACCTGAGAGACCAGGTAGAGATTCCGCCTCAGGTTTGCGGCATCCACGATGACCACGACGGCGTCCACATCTGATTCACCCGCCTGATGACCCAGAAGGACGTCAGCGACAATCATTTCGTCCGGCGAATTTGCCGCGAGGCTGTAAGTGCCCGGCAGGTCCAGCAGCTCGACCGTTTCCCCATTAAGCTTGAGCGGCCCCGCACGACGTTCGACCGTAACCCCCGGGTAGTTCCCGACCCTCTGGGAGAGCCCGGTGAGGGCATTGAAGAGGGTCGTCTTACCCGTATTGGGGTTTCCGATCAGGGCAATGGTCCTGATTCGTTCATTCCGCGGGTGCTTTACTTCCACACTGTTCGGGTTGCTCATGAGCTCCTAGGCCTGACCTTGATCAAGCTTGCATCCTTCTTTCTCAGGCAATAGCGACCTTCTTCTACCTGAATAACCGTCGGGCAACCGGTCCTCAAAAGCCGAATTCTGGCACCCGGCACGACCCCGAGCTCTCGCAGTCGGGCTGCAAGTCGGGAAAGACCTCCGACCTCAACCACCCGGCCTTCATTCCCCTTTGGCCAGGTCGTCAGCGGGCCTTCCGCCACCGTTTCCGGAGGCGTTCTGTCCTCGGGTTGGCCCGCGGACTTCTGAAGCCTCCGGGGAGTGGACGCCATCAGTGAATATCGCATTGCAAGATCCCCTCTGAAACCAATTCCTTCCCAACGCCTTTAAGATTCCACGTGCAGGTGGAGAAGGCATTCTTCTTCGCAGATGGGACAATCTTCTATGTCGTGGCAGATTTCCTTCTCGCCCCAAAAGGCCTCCAGGAAGCGCTCAGGGATCGGTGCCTCGGACATCAGAAACCTGACGAAATGCAGCAGCTTTTCTCCTGTCTCCACGCTCAGGAGATGCTCGACCTTACAGGCATCGATCTCGGCCTGTTTCTCTTCAACGTGCAAGACATCTCGCAAGAACTTTCGGACGATGGCCCGTGAGGCCATCACCACGTCGACCACGCGCTGTCCGTCTTCCGAAAGCCTCAGGTGCTTGTTTAGGTCCTCCAGCACATAGTTTCTCTGCTTCAGTGCCTTGAGCGTAAGGGAGGCACTCCCCCGGGTAATGTCGAGATACCTGGCGACGTCTGAGACCCTCGCATATCCGTGCTGCTGAGACAGATCTCTAATGGCAGCAAGGTGATGCGCCACGCTATGGGTTATCTCGTTCTCCTCGAAAGCCTTCCACACATCTGAAGTAGTCATGGCCCATCCCCGCGGTTTGGGAAGCATGCGGTGTGTTTTATTAATAAAACATCTGTTAGTAGTATAATCCAATCCGTCCTAACCAGCAAGGGAATTTTCGCTCAGTTCCTTGACTTTGGGCCTGATTTTTTGTATACGTCCCAGCAGCTCGGGCCACTAGCAGGGAGATTCGCAGGATGAATGACGTCAAATTCGACCAGATCGGGCATCTGCCAGGGTCCAAGGATAACGTGGCCATTGCCACCCGTATCCTAGAACCAGGCACCCGAGTCGAATTCAACGACCAACGATTGTCCGTCGACTTCACGATTTTGGAGGGGCACAGATTCGCCATTCGCCGCATCGCCCCAGGCGAACCCCTGCTTTCGTGGGGCATGCCTTTTGGTCTGGCCACGCGCGAGATCCTTCCGGGGGAATACGTATGCAACAAGCTGATCCTCGAGACGATGCGACTCAGAAAGGTGGACGCCAGGCTCCCCTCCGAGGCAAATTTTGAAGACCGCGTCGTGCCCTACACCCTCACAGAAACCCCGTTTCGGCCCGGGACACAAGTCGCGCCACACGAGGCAACGCGGTCCTTCCTAGGATACCCTCGAGGTGCTTCACGCGGCGTGGGTACTCGAAACTGTATTGTGATTCTTGGAACGACCTCCCGAACAGCAAGTTACGCGAGACATCTATCGTCGAATCTTAAGCCTTACACCTCGTCCTACGAAAACGTAGATGCCATCGTCCCTGTAGCCCACACCGAAGGGGGCAGCAAGGACCGCCCGAATAACCTGGATCTGCTGCTACGGACCCTGGCCGGGATTTTCGTTCATCCCAACGTGGGCGCGGTCCTGGCCGTTGACTACGGCACCGAACCGGTCACGAATCAAATGCTTCAAGATTACATGGCTTCCGAGAACTATCCCTTCGCTGAGGTGCCGCACCGGTTCCTGACCCTGACCGGCGCCTTCCAGGACGGCCTTAGAGAGGGCGAGAAGATCGTCAAAGGCTGGCTGGAGGCCGTGAACCAGACCCCCCGGACAGAGAAATCCGCGGGGGACCTCAAGGTCGCCCTTCAGTGCGGGGGCTCCGATGCCTTTTCGGGCGTTTCGGGGAATCCGC
Source organism: Candidatus Latescibacterota bacterium (assembly GCA_965248435.1). Taxonomy (GTDB): domain Bacteria; phylum Latescibacterota; class UBA2968; order UBA2968; genus CBDFJH01. The sequence goes on along the minus strand of OZ252100.1, from coordinate 86,702 downwards.
TCGCTGCCTGGGTCGCCCGGGAGATCATCCGATTCGGGGGCGCCGCAAATCTGGCCGAGACCCAGGAGCTGATCGGTGCGGAATCATACATCCTCCGAAACGTCAGAGACAAGGATACGGCAAAGCGATTCCTGGCTACCATCGAGCGCTACAGGGCGCTTGCCGAGTGGCACGGGACGACGGCAGAGGGGAACCCCTCGGGGGGCAACCGGCTCAGAGGACTCTACAACATCGTGCTCAAATCCATCGGGGCTGGGATGAAGCGCCACCCTGACGTTCGTGTGGATCGCGTGATCCGATATGGTGAGCGGATGCTGACGCCCGGATTCTATTTCATGGATAGTCCAGGAAACGACCTGGAAAGCGTCGCCGGACAGGTTGCCGCAGGCTGCAACCTGATTTTCTTCGTGACTGGCAATGGGGCGATTACGAATTTCCCGTTCGTCCCGACCCTGAAGGTCGTGACGACGACCCGCCGATACAACCTCCTGCCCGAAGAGATGGATGTGAATGCCGGGGCATATCTGGAGGGCCGTCCCATGGATCAGCTCGGCGAGGAGATGCTGAACCAGACGATCAACGTCGCCTCAGGCGAACTCAGCAAGGGGGAGATCGCCGGGCATAGCCAGGTCTCGATCTGGAGGGACTGGAGTCAGAACGACGCTGGGAATGTCGCCGAGTTGCGCGCGATTCCGCCGCCAGATGGAAAGCCCACTCCGATAAGAACGGAACGCCTCGAATCGAAGTTCAGATTCCAGGCCATCCGGACGGATCGGGGCACCACGACTGACCGTGTGGGGCTGATTCTGCCGTCCAGCCTCTGTTCGAGTCAAATCGCACAGATGGCGGCGGAGCGTTTCAACGCCAAGCGTCTGGGGGGCGAAACAGGGATTTCCCGGTTCGTCGCATTGCCCCATAGCGAAGGGTGCGGGGTATCCGGGGAGTCCGCGTTTCGTCACTATACAGAGGCCATGCTCGGCCACCTCACTCATCCCTTCGTGGAATTCGGACTGCTCCTCGAGCACGGATGCGAGATGACCCACAATGACTACTTCAGACACGAGATGAACGAGAGAGGGATCGACCCGGGTAGATTCGGGTGGGCGAGCGTGCAACTCGACGGAGGGATAGAAAGCGTACTGGAGAAAGTGGAACGCTGGTTTTCAGAAAAGATTGCTGATTGTCGCGGCGCGGAATGTGAAGAGGAAAAACTCGATGCCCTGCGTGTCGGCGTGGTTGGGGCAGGTCTCCTATCCGAAGCCGCAGCACGGAGTCTGGGCGAATTGATCCGAACCCTCGTCAGCGCGGGGGCAACCGTCGTTGTCCCGGAGAGGGGGAGCCTCCTATCAGCTCCCGGGTTCGTCGAGGACACGCTCCTATCGAGTCAGACGACTCCGACTCTGGCCTACGGACAGCCCACGAGGGAATCCGGATTTTACGTTATGGAGAGCCCGACCGAGCAGTGGGTTGAGAACCTCACCGGCATCGGAGCAACAGGCGTCGAAGTCTTACTGGGATACATAGATGGACATCCGATGCAGGGTCACCCGATGATTCCAACGATTTTGATTTCGGAAGGCGATGCTTTGAAGTCGAACTACGGAGAGGATATCGATCTCTTCCTGGGCGAAGACACCCGGAAAAATTCGGAGGAAATGCTCAAACTGATCGTTGAGGTTGCCTCTCGCCGCTACACCCCTAAGACCCGTCTTCAAGGCAACACAGACTTCCAGTTCGCCCGTGGCCTCCTCGGTGTCTCGATGTAACGCGTCGCTCCCCCGCCAATCTGTCCCTTCTATGATTCTTCTGCTTTACTCCAGTTTTGCAGGGCCTCGATGATCTTCCTCGCCTGATCCATACTCGAGATGTTGAACTTGCTTCTATACACATACTCACCATCTCGCTTCTGATAGCGTCGGATGGCTACCTTTTTCGGCCCGTAATCGCCCGTTTTCCGATCCAGATCCTGGTAAAGGTACATGAGTGTGGCCCACGCGCCCTTAGAGAGCACGAAACGGTCCAGCTGTTTGCAAAGTAGAACCCCATCTTCCTCGTAGTTGATTGAAAGATCGTCCACGGTTTGCGCCATAGAGATCTCCTTTGTTTGGATTACACGCTGTGCCAACTCGGCATCCGGGCTTTTTTTGCCTTCCCCGATAAGCGTTTGAAATCATAGGAAAGAGCAAGGCAGAAGGCAATCGATAATTCTCCAAAAATTCACAATTGCCTTGACAATTCAAGGCTTGAGGTATAGATAGTGATCCATCCTAAAGGGATTTTTCCTCAGTTGATTGTGGCCCACAAGAGAGGGCGGCTGAGTATGGAGCAGACTACAAAACCCGAACTGATCGTTGATGCCCAATGCGAAATTGGCGAGGGCCCGCTGTGGCATCCTGAGGAGAACCGGATTTACTGGACAGACATTCCGCAAGGGAGATTGTTCCGGTACGACCCGGCCACCCAGAATTATGAACAATTCTACGATGGGGATGTCGTGGGTGGCTTTACGATCCAGGCCGACGGTTCGCTGCTTTTCTTTATGGGAAAAGGGGCCATTCGGACCTGGAAGGACGGGACGCTCAGCACGGTGTTCGAAGGATATCCAGAAGATCGGGAGACCCGGTTCAATGACGTTATTGCCGATCCGAAAGGTCGGGTCTTCTGCGGAACGATCCCTCCGGAGGGGGGTCTGGCCCGGCTTTACCGGCTCGACACGGATGGCACCCTCGACCTCATCCTGGACGACGTCGGGCTTTCCAACGGTATGGGATTTACCCTAGATCGAAAGACCTTCTACTACACGGATTCAACATCGCGAAAGATTTACAGTTTTGACTACGAGATTGAGACCGGCCATCTGACCAACCAGACGGTTTTCCTCGAAACAAATCCGGACGATGGCGTTCCAGACGGACTCACGGTCGATTCAGAGGGCTACGTCTGGTCTGCGTATCACGGGGGTGGCTGTATTGTTCGTTACACCTCGGACGGCAGAGAAGAGCGACGGATCTCTGTTTCGACGAAACTCGTCACCAGCTTGACCTTTGGCGGTGCAGATCGCACAGACATTTATATTACCAGCGCGGGAGGTGGTAGGGAGGAGAATGGCGGCGGGCTCTTCAGGGTCAACCTGGGCATCACTGGGATGGAGGAATTTCTCTCGCGCATCGGCCTTTGAAGAGAGTTGACCCAAGGAGCAATGAAATGTGCGGACGGTTCACACTGATAATGGGTCCGGACGGACTCAAACTGGTGTTCGGCAACTTTGAATTCCCTATCCCCTTCGCACCGCGTTACAATATCGCCCCCGGGCAAGATGTCCTGGTCCTGCCCAACGACGGCGAACGATCGGCCCGGTCCTTCAGGTGGGGGCTGGTGCCCTCGTGGGCCAAGGATCCGAAAATAGGCAACCGTCTGATCAACGCGCGAGCTGAGACGCTCGAACAGAAGCCTTCTTTTCAAATGGGATTCGAAAAACGACGCTGTTTGATCCTGGGGGACGGCTTTTACGAGTGGAGAAAAGAGTCGGGGGGAAACCCAAAGACCCCGATCTACATCCGGCTGAAGTCCGGAAAGCCGTTCGCCTTCGCCGGTCTCTGGGAATCGTACCGTACAGGCGACGGGAACATCCTCCATTCCTGTGTCATCATCACGACGGAGCCAAACGATCTGCTCAAGGAGATCCACAACCGGATGCCGGCGATCCTCGAAGCAGATTCCTACGAGCAGTGGCTTGATCCGGATTATTACCGGCCGGAGGGACTGCGCGGTCTGCTCAAACCCTATCCATCCGAGAAGCTGAGAACCCATCCAGTCTCCCGGCAGGTCAACGACTTCAAGCACGACACGGCAGGAAACATCGAACCGCTCAAGTCAGTCGAGGGGCCCGCGCAGGGCTTCCAGGAAAGCCTTCCGATATGACGATTGTAGACACCCACTGCCACATCGGCCTGTCCAAGTACGAACCGGTCGAGTCTCTCCTGTTCCACATGCAGCGATCGGGCGTGTCCAAGGCCGTGTTGATCCAGTACATGGGAAATACGGACAATACCTATCTGCTCGAGGCCATGTCCAACCACCCCGGTCGGTTCTCTGCCGCAATGATCGTAGCAAATGATGACGACGGAAAAATGATGAGGAAATGGAGTGAGAGCGGGATCCCGGGTATACGTCTGCCCCTGAAGGCCAGAGGCGCCGATCCCCTGGCCCAGTGGCGTACGGCCTCAGAACTCGGCCATTACCCAACTCGCGAGCTATCCGAATCTCACGATCAAGCTACCAGGCTTCGGAGAGATCTGCGAACTGCCGCACCCCTTCACATATGTCCCCCCGCTGGCCGACATGGCCCTGGAGGCCTTTGGCCCCAAACGAATCATGTGGGGCAGCGATTATCCGCCAGTCAGCACACGAGAAGGCTATGACAATTCCCTCACGTTTCCTCAGAGCTACTTCTCTGCCCTGAGCGAAGATGAACGGTCCTGGATCTTTGGACGCACTGCACTCCAGGTTTGGAAGTTTGCCGATGCCTGACGTTGCTCGCTTTGCAGGAGAGCGGATCCTTGTCCCCAGAAATCGATGTTGAGTGGCTGCTCAGGATAACTCGGAAGGGTGGCGAACTCGCGCTTTCCTACTTCGGCAAGACCCGGGGATCCACCAAGGCCGACGATTCGTGGGTCACAGAAGCCGATCTGGCCGTAGAATGCTATTTGCGCAGTGAGATCAACTCGAAATATTCGGACGACTCGATCCTCGGCGAAGAAGGCGACGATCCACACCCCCGATCCGGGCGTATATGGGCCATCGATCCTATAGATGGGACGCGTTGTTTCAATCACGGGCTTCCAGTCTGGGGTGTGTCGGTCGGGATGCTCGAGGAAGGTGTTCCGGTCATTGGCGCTTTTTTCCTCCCTGTGCTGGATGATCTCTACCACACAGATGGGATAAAGACGTTCCTGAATGGTGTTCCCCTACCCCCTCCGGATCCTCCGATCGAGACAAACGCGCTCCTGCTCGTCAGTGAATCAGTACTGGGCGATCAAAGGATCGATTTCTCTGGAAAACTTCACAGTCTTGGATCAACAGCTGCACATCTCTGCTATGTTATTCGGGGATCCGCGGTGGGGGCGCTCGGCCAGGCGCACATCTGGGATTACACGGCGTGTGCGGCCATGCTTCACGTCTTGGGGATTCCCTTCCGCTTCCTTTCCGGGGAGGCGGTCGAGTTTGCGGAGATCTATGACGGCCGGCGCGTCGCTGAACCTACCCTGATCTGCCCTCCTGAACACTTCCAGGCGCTCCAGAACCTGCTGCGGTGAAGCACGCCTCAGGACCACTCGCGAATAGAATCCGTAACAAGAAAGGGACGGCCTTTCGCTGGCCGTCCCTTTCTTCTAAAACTTCTCGTGCAGCGAAACCTAGTGCTCGTATTCCGGAAAGGCCGGCGCAAGCAGAAATGCGCAGTCCTCGTGGCATTTGCCGCAATACGGAACCAGCCCCCGGAACTTCCAGTTTGATTTCTTGACGTCGTTTGCCCTCGCCTCGATCGCCAGTTCAATGGCCAGGTCCTGCGCCTCTTTACTATAGGCCCGGTACTTTTCTTCGTATTCAGGAGGGTAAAGTTCGGTCACCGCGTGCAGCGCGCGTCTGATCTTCTTGGCGTCCTCCTCGACCCCCTCCAGAGAATCGTTCTTGAGCACTGCTGCGATGCGGTCTGTGCTCAGCTTTATATCACGCATCTCGGCCCGCCGGGTGGGGAGGCCCTCGTCCCCTCCTCCATCACAGGCCAACAGGGAGAACAAACTCAAAGCCGAAACGGCCAAAATCAAACCGCGCACAGATCGATCCATTCCCTCCCCCTCTTCTTGGATGTCTTCCAGGCAGAACTTTGCAACCGTTCGCTGAGACCGGCAGGAAAATAGGCGCGCCGCGTCGCGATGTCAAGCCCGCCGGGCCTCAGACATTCATGCCGCCTTCCCGCTACCGATCTGTCTTTACTCTTTTAGCCATCATGCGCTGCTTTTGGGCCTTCATCCACCGATTCAGGGGTGGGTAAACGTAGAGCAGGAGGCCTGTAGAAGAGATGGCAAGTGTCAGGACGGAAACCGCGTCGGTGTAGACGTAATATCGGGTGCCCAATCCGAATCCGGTTCCGATGTGAAGCCCGAGCATGGTCTTCCGCATAGGTTCGAAATGGACCATACCCAGCGAGGTGACCGCCATCAAGACCAGGAAGACGAGGACAACCATCCCGCCCCAGTAATGAATCTTCCGGTTAGCGCGAAAGAGAAGGTTGACAGCAGTGCGGTCTCCGATCAAATATTCGAAGGCAGACAACTCCTTCATCTGCTCCTCAAGAATGGCATTCCGCTGTGCGAGTTCGTCCTTTCGGAGGACGAGCTCCAGAAGATCTGAAATCTGTTCCACGAGTTCCGCCTGGAACGCTTCGTCATCCTCGGTAAAATACCCGGGCCTCCCCTGTTTGTTAACGAACTGAAAGACTCCGATGGGCCTGCCTTGCCGATTGGCCAGGGGAAAAGTCAACAAACTCCGAGTGCGATACCCAGTCTTTTGATCCGCCTCTCCCGTAAACCTGGGTTCTTTCGACACATCGTGCACATTCAATTCCTTGCCCGCCTGGAAGACATATCCGGCTATCCCGGTACTGCTGGAAATCCGAATCTGCTGACCTGCCGAGAGCCCGGTCGCCAGATGGGTATAGAGCTGATCCGAGACCCGGTCGTAAAAGAAGATCGAGCATCGGTCGGCCCCGACGTAGCTGCTTACTTCCGCGGCGATGTTTCTTATCAGGGTCTCCTGATCGGACGTCGCGTTCATCATCCTGCTGATCTTCAGCAGGACTTCGAGCCGCGCAACCCGATCCTGGAGAATGTCGCCGTCACTCCGAAGGCGATTTTCTGACATCTGTCTTCCTCACTGTTGAAGGAAGCTCCTTTCATTCCCCCCAAAATTTCTTGATCACACGTGATGCCCACTCGCGACCTCCGAGTCCAAACGCCAGGGCAAGGGCCAAACAGACCGCACCAAACAGGATAAGAATCGCGTTGGCCAGAATTTTTTCGCCAATGTTCATCTGCGTGAGGGCGATGGAAACGACAAAGATGATGATGGCGTATTGCGCGATTTTGCCAACCAAGTCTGCATTGTCAACCCCGACGTTCTTCGCATAGGTAACCACAACCTGTCCTGTAAAGTTTGCAAGGAAAAGGCCGAGGATGAGCACGAATATGGACACGATGATGTTCGGAATGAACAGAATGACCTGATTGAACAACTCGGACGCCACCTGAAGGCCGAGGCTGTTGAACGCGGCCACGATCACGATCAACATGATTAGCCAATACAGGAGGGTCCCAATGATTTCGACGGCAGATTGCTTGACGCCCCCTTCACTCAGGAACCGATCGATTTTGGCTTTCTCCGTCAGCACGTCCAAACGAACGACGGCGAGTAGTCTCACGGAAACTGTGCGAATGACCTTGGCGATAATCCACCCGAAGATCAGAATCAGGACACAGCCGATCAGCTTGGGTAGAAATCCAGACAGCTGTGTGAAAAACGTCTGGTATGACTGCAGCAGCGCTTCCCCGATCGCATTCATGGCGTTCCTCCCTGTGACTGAGAATTGTGAGAGATCTGTGATCTTCTCAGTAAGATATGAATTCGAACCTCGCCGCGTAACAAGAAATCGGTTTGTCAGGCCCGCGCTCTGAGGTGAGGTGCCACAGACCTTTTGATTTGGGGCATAAAAAAAGGCGCAGGATTCGAAGGAATCCTGCGCTTATGAACGGGGCGATTTTCAAACTTGGGCCGTGGACAGATCGACGTCTATCGCACGATTACTTTCCACACGGATTGCAGGGATTATCGGCCTTTCCGCACGGATTGCAGGGATTACCGGCCTTTCCGCACGGGTTACAGGGATTACAAGGATTGGCCCCTTTCGTGCCCGCTGCTTCAATGTTCAAGGAAATTCGGACTTCGTCACCCAGCATCCCTGTGGCGTCAGTCCAGTTGTTGACACCGTAATCTGACCGCTTGATCACCGTTTCTCCGACGAACCCTGCTACAGGTGCCTTTGACATTGGGTGCACACCCGTACCGAGCACTTCTACGGTCAGGACAACACTCTTCGTCACCCCGTGAAGTGTCAGGTCGCCGGTCGCAAGAAGCTTGTCCCCCTGCTTTTTGACGCCCGTGCTCTTGAATGACATTTCCGGGTACTTCTTTGCGTCGAAAAAGTCAGGGCTCCTGAGGTGATTGTCCCGCTTCTCGTTTCGCGTGTCGATCGAGCCAATCTGAATCGTCGCCTCAACAGTCGACTTCTCCACTTGCTCCGGGTCATACATAATTGACCCGGAGAAATCTGTAAATGAACCCGTAACACGACTGACGATATGGCGAATCGAAAACTCGACCGAGGAATGGGCAGGGTCTACCTTATAGCTATTTGCAGATCCGCTGCCCGCCAGAAGAAGAACGAGGATCGTTGCCGAAAAAGTTCGGAAGAGTGACCTGTGCATATTTCCCCCTATTTGCTTGGGTGACGTGCCTTCTGGTAAAACGACTTATCCTACCATCCGGGCGAGTCTGATGCAGGCATTATACCTGCGGAACGTGCGGAACGTGAGCAATCCTTCAAGTTCAAGGTGCCGCGTCGTTTTCTCCAGGTCAAGTCTTAAGATTCGTTGCTTCCGACTACAAGGAAGCAAAACCCACACCAGACTTGCAAACTGGGTACCCTCACCACTCCGTCTTCCAGAAGAATCCGATGGATTGCCTCTCCGATTGTTGTTCAGTTCCAACCCTTTGCTGGGCCTCGAGCGTAACTTTGGGAATGAGCTCATACTCCACCGTCACTTCCTGGCCGCCAATCGGGGAGCGAAGATCCTGTGCATAGCTAACGAAGAATTTCTGCCCGATGTACTTGCCGACGACAAGTCGTGTCGCCGCTGTTCCTCCAACGTCAATCTCCACGACGTCCAGGTTCAGCTGTTTCCCTATCGTCCGTTTCAAGCGGTTTGCTGCAATCCCCAGGACCAGATATGGAGCCTGGTCTGTCAATCCCCCACCCTGGCCCTGCGATCCACCGAGAACGTCGGCGGGCAGACCCAGCACCAGGTAGGACAGGATGTCTTCCTCGGGGAGGATGGGATCGCTCTCAAAGGTAACCTGGGGGTGGAGCAGCGCGCCACCCAAGATTACAGTGATGATTGCGGATTCACCCGTGATCAGCTTTACGCGCTTGGATCCAAGAATGGAGAGCTCCGGGTTGGTCTCCGTTTTTCCCAGAAATTGAATCTGCCCCTCATCGATGTTGAAATTCGCGTTTTGAAAGTCGTAGTTGCCCCTCCTGCTGTCGAGCGCACCGTAAAACCGAAAACCCTCCGGCTCCTTCACAACGTCCAGATCTCCCGAGATTTCCACATTTAGGGTCCTATCCCGAATCCAGACGTTACGGGAGGCCGAGGCCCGGACCTTGCCCGACATCCTCCGCAAGAACGGCACAGTATTCCAGATGCTCTCCTCCTGGGCCTCGGGGCCCTCAAGGAGGCTCAGAAGCTCGATAACAGCACGCGTCAGTTCCGCTTGCCCCTCCAGGACCGGTCCATCCAGGTTTCCCCGAAGCGTGAGATCCGCATTGAGGTTGGCGCTTAGTTCGGGAAGGTTCACGACCGCCAGGTCTTCGAACTTGAAACTGAGGTCGAAGGTGCCAACCGTCCGGCCTTCGAGGTGGATCTTCCCCTTTCCCGCCAATCGACCTCCCTCTGCGCCAAGGCGTTCCACAACAATCGCGTCGGGCAAAAAACTCACATCTGCCACGAGGCCGCGGAAGTCCTGATTCAATGATGTGAGGCCCAGTTGGCCGTTGGCTATCCTTAGCCAACCGTCGGGCTTGGGCTGCGCAGCAGAGCCTGTTACCCTCACGTCGATTGCAAGATCTCCCTTCGAGGCAGCGATCTCAGGGGACAAGACCTTAAGGAACCCCAAATCTATGCCTTCCGACTGGATGGAAAGGTCCACCGACATATCTGGAGCCTCGTCCCGGGCGGACAGGCCAGAGGAATCGAGGGGCAGAGTCCCCAAAACACGGGCATTTGCGCCGGAGGTCTGGGTCAGTTCCAGGTCAAGGTCGAGGCTGCTTCTCCAATAGGCAATAGACCCCGAAATTTCCCGAAACCCTACGCCCGCGGCTGTCACATCTTGAAATTGAATGTCTGAAACGACTTGCGGGTCGCCGAGGTTTCCAGAAACTACGACCTCGCCGTCTAGCGTCCCGCTCACCTCCTCCCCCAAGCCCAACATCAAAAACCACGGACGTAGATCCATGTCGCTCACAATGATCTTCACGGCACCCGGCGCATCGGTATGATCCCGGGCCTCCATACGCCCGGCCGGCCCCCCCACGCGGAACTGTTCGACGCTTAAGCCCGACTCGGGGCGGTAGCTCAGGCGGCAGGGCCCTGCATTTGAAAAAGCGACCTCGCCCACGCCGACCGACAGAGAGTCCAGCGCGAGACGAACCTCCTGGTCTGATATCCCCAACCTCCCCCATAGAGACATCCGATCTTTTTCTGTTGTGGAATTCCCTAATAAAAAGACCACATCATCCCCATCGAGTCCGGCATCCAAAAAGACCTTCCGAAGAGACCGGTTCGCCCAGACAAGTGAATCGACACGAACCGAAAGCCCACCGCTCGAGAGCACAGGCAGCGTCGTTTCGAGCGATACACCGAACATCGAGACGCCCTCGGTGTCCAAACGATTCCCGTAAAGCCTTGCCGAAAAGAGAGGATCGGCCCAGGTTCGACCGAGTTCTGCTTCAAACGAAAGCGGACCGCCACCCACCTCCAGTCCCAGTTTGCCACCCAACTTCGCAGGATCGACCTGGCCCCAGAGTTCAAAAGCCAGACTATCGCCGATCGTGGCTTGACCACCCCCATTCAGGCTGAAGATGTCGTTCTTGAAAATCAGATCCCGAAGCTTCAGGCTGCGACCCTGCCGCACTAACGAAACGTGGCCGGTGTCCAACCCCACCCCCAGAAACCTCGGGGCAGTGGTCTCTATGCGAAGGAGCGCCGAAATGGAATCTGGATGAAACCCCTTTCCCTCGAAGTTGGCTGCCAAGGAAACGGGACCCGCTTGCTCCAGAACCTCGTTCAACTGACCTGCGTCCAACGATTCGATAAGAAAATCCAGATTGTAGGATGGAAGTCCGGCCTCAGGTCTCCAGATCTGCCCCAGATCGATTCGTCCGGTTGCCGACAACGACCCCGAACCAGGCTGGACGAGGGCACTCAGGCCGGTCAGTTTGATTTCTCCTTTTCTGAACGTCCCCTGGAAAAAGAGCTCCTCGCACCTGACCGGTCCGGCTCTCAACGACTTCAATATGGCATTCCCATTCCAGGCCTCTGGGCCCTCCCGCTCCAGATGGACCTCACCCGTGAGATCGGTCTGAGCCCCTGGACCCTCTTCGAATCTGGAAAGATCCACGTGCCTGAAGTCTACGGACAGGTCGTAGAAAGGTACCCTGCCCGACAGGTCCACCCGGAGCCGTCCTTCGGCGTCGCCCGCAGGACCCCTCGCCCTTAACTCGATCGCGACTTCCCCGTTCCGAAGCTTTGCATTTGCCTGCAGTGTGTCGATCTTTGCGCCTAGCGCAAGGCCGCGGGACAGAACTGCATCTACGTCCGCTTCGGCGTTCCAGGGCCTGATCCCTCTCCCTTTGATCCCTCCCCGCAGGTCGAACACGGCGCCACCACCAAGTCCCGGCAAGATCTTATCCAGCTCTACGCCGTCGGCCTCGACCTGAAGATCGTAGCCAATCTTCTCGCCTGTGAGGTCAACGTGGCCTTCCAGCGCCAGCTTCGCCTCCGACTGCCTGAAGCCAAGGTCGACGCTCAGGCGATCCATGCCCCCGACCAGTCTTGCCTTCAATGCACCCAGCACGACATCGGATGTATACCCTGTAAATTCTTGTAGTGCACAGTGTTCTGAGCTTACATTCAAGTCGATCTTCGGGTTGGAAAGATCGGTAAGCGACCCGGAGAGGGAGAGCTGGGAACGCGGGGTGCGCAGCTCCAGACCTTCCACAAGTAGCACCCCATCCTTCAGCGTCGCGGCGGCCTCGAGATTCGAAATCACAAGGGGAGGATCGAAGACCACAGATCTGAAGCGATGCAGCTTGAGCCTGTAGCCATCGGGATTCGCGTTGAAGCCGAAGACAAGATTGAGGTCACCCAACAGCTCAGATCCGCCGACTTCCTCTATCATTTGGCCTTGTGTGACCACAACCTCTTCCAGCCGAAGCTCCCGGAGCAGCCAGCCCTTGCTCCAGCCGTGCCTCACCGCATCGAATCTCAGAAGCCAGCTTTCCTTTGAGGGAGGCTTCCCCGTCCCACCCGACCCCAAGATCAGCTTCGGAGCCCTAAGTTCTACACGCTCAAAAACCAACCTCCCAAGGAAAAGCGGAAGCAGCCGGGGGCGGACTTCCAGGGTGTCCAATTCGACGCGATCACCATCTCGGGTGACGATTCGAACGTCGACCACCCGGAACGCAGATAGCGGCTTTCCGCGAAGCTCCCCAAGCTGTACGGAGCCCCCAAGTTCCGAGGACAGACGGTGCTCGAGGGTCGCCAGGAGTAGGCTGTTCAACCATCCCGCCTGGAGGATCAAGATCGCCCCTGCAGCAAGGGCTATCGCAGACGCCAGCGTCAGGGTGACAGGCCCCAGAATCCTTCTAAGGCGTTGTCTAATCTTACGTTTACCGACGAATTTCACACTTCGCCCCTCGATCTTTATCTGGATCTTCAGAACGCCTGGCCAAAGCTGAAATAGATTCTTCTCCCCGGTTCAAGTGAATCCTCTGAAAGCCGGTGGGCAACGTCCACGCGAAGTGGCCCGATGGGGCTCAGATACCGTAGCCCATAACCGGCCGACCATTTCAGGGTGGTTAGATCGAACGCATCGAGGCGACCAGACCCCACGTTTCCCCCGTCCAGAAAAATGGCGGCACCCACGACAGGAAAGATCCGATATCGCAGTTCGATGCCCCCCTCCAGCTGGCTCAATCCTCCAACGGGGACACCAGCAGCGTCTCGGGGGCCCAGCTGATTCAGACGCCATCCCCTCACGCTCCTCGCGCCTCCAGAGAAGAATCGCTCAAAGTTTGGAACTTCCCGGGTCTTGCCAAGTTCCCTGATCCATCCGGCTGAAACCCGGAAAGCCAGTACACCGCGGGACCGGATGCGCCTGTACCATCGGCCCTCTCCGGTCAGTTTGAGCAATTCCTGTTCGGACTGAAAGAAATGCCCCGACTCCTCCAGCGTAATCAGGGCCACAGCACCCCGCTGTGGATCGAAAAAATCGTCTCGCGTGTCCTCTTGATAAGCGAGGATAAAATTCGTACGCGTGCTGTCTGCTTGGAAATCTACGAGCTCCGTTCGAATCTCGAAGACCAGCCTGCCCGTGGATCGAAATGTCCTTTCCAGCGAAGCGCTGCCGCCAAATCGCTTAACTCGAATCTCCTCGGGTCGGTCCTGCTCAATAAACCCTGACAGGCTGAGCCAGGTCCTGCTGCCGAAAACATAGGGCTGCCTGATTCCGAGCGTCGCACTCATTTCCAATGATGACGCAGCTGATTCCAGGGCAAGCCGCCTGGCACCCCCAAGAAAGTTCCGATGCTGCCAGGTGATCGACCCACGGATCTGCTCTTCGGTATCGTAGCCCGCACCAAGCTTCAAGCTCCTCGGCCTTCGCTCACTTACGGAGACGACCATCGGCACGGGACTCGACTGTTCGAGGCTGTCAGGAAGCGCGAGCGACACGGAGCGAAACACGCCGGCTCGATACAACTCCCTCTGGCTGTCCAGGATTTTCGACATTTGATAAACCTCGCCGCGCTGGAAAGTGAGACCGCGACGGATGATCCCATCGGAAACCTTCTGATTGCCCTCTACGGAAACGTCACCGAATCGACAAACCGGGCCGTGGATGACTCGAAATGCCACCACGGCACGTTTGCTGTCACGCTTCACTTCAATATCTCCGGTCACCTCGGCAAATGCGTAACCCTTGTTTTGCAGGCGACGTAGAACCTCCCGTTGATCTTTTTCCAGCGCAGTCTTGGAAAGCGGCTGGCCGGGAATCGACAGAAGAATGTTCCGCAGGCCGGTGCTGTCCATGTCGGGAACCCCGCCAAACCCCTCGAGATCGAGTCGTGAGACCCGAACCGCCTCTCCCTCTACGATTTTGATCCCCAGGCGAACTGCGCCCGGACGGCTGCGGTCGATTGTCGTATCCACAGCCGCGTCGAAAAATCCCATCTCCTTGTAACGGGCGACAATTCGGGCCACGTCTGCCCGGAACACCTGAGATTCGAACACGCGAGTCCCCACTCCTGGCAGCCAGGAGAACGCGGAACTCTGACGGGTATTCATCAATCGTTTGAGTTCGCCCACTGAGATCGCGCGATTCCCCTGGATTGCCAATCGTTCGATCACGGGGCGCACGCCCCCCTGCCCCAAAACCACCAAAGGGCAACAGACGAGAAATGGAATCACAAAAAGTCTTTGCCAGGTCAACGGTCTGTATTCCGTTCGGTCATTCGGTCACAGGGGAAGATCTTGTGGGAGCTATTGGAGAGGTGAGCGGTAGGGAAAATCGAAGTGGTTTGAATCGTAGTAAAAACTTGCCGCACGCGGAAGGCAGGGTGGTGTTAGGTAGTCGCGGATGCCATCACCTTTAACCGATCCAACTGGGCTTCGTCGCCCAGGGCATAGCCCACCGTCGTGATCGTTATGAGGGTCATGTAAAGGCTGTCCAAAATCGACCATCCTTCAACCCAGGCGTAGCCTATCGTCCCCACAGAAATGGGCAGGACGAGGAGCAGAAACGCGATCGTGAATCGCAGGATCGGAGTCATTGGCTTTCTACATAAACCGTTCGATCAGGATCGTGGCGAGACCCAGATAGATGAACAGTCCCAGAATATCATTGGCCGTCGTGATGAAGGGGGCAGAGGCTATGGCCGGATCGATACCGACACGCTGAAAAACCACAGGAGCCAGAACCCCAAGAAAAACGGCCAGGGTGATCACGAGGAACATGGCCCCGCCCACGCACACACCTACCAGGGGTTCCTGAAACCAGAGCCAGGCCACCGCACTCGCGGCGATCCCGCACGCTGCCCCGATCACGACAGCGGTACCGACTTCTCTCAAGACCATTCGTAATATCGAACGAGTCGAAGCCTGGCCTGTGACCAGATTCCGCACGGTTACCGTGGATGCCTGCAGGCCGCTGTTGCCCCCGGTGGCCATAATCACCGGAATGAAGGCGGCCAGTGTAATCACCCGCTCCAGCGCGACGTCGAAGACGTGGATCACGAGTCCCGACAGGAAGCTTCCGAGAAGGGCAAGCATAAGCCAGGGCAGTCGGACCCAGGCAACGCCAAAGACCGAGGGATGGACGATCTCCTGGTCGCTCGTCCCCGCCATTTTGTAGATATCTTCAGTCGCCTCTTCGTGGATCACATCCAGCACGTCGTCCACCGTGATCTGCCCGACCAGGGTACCGTCAGCGTCCACGACCGGCAGGGCGAGCAGATCGTAGCGCGTAAACAGCCTGGCGATCTCCTCCTGATCCGTTTCGGGTGTCACCGTGATCAAATCCCGGAACATCAGGTCGGCCATCGTCGACCCAGGCCGGGCTGTCACCAATCGATGAAGTGGGACCTCCCCGACAAGCCTGTCTTTCTCATCGACGACATAAAGCTCGGCAATGTCGGTCTCTTCGGCCTCCCGCCGGAGTGTCTCGATCACCTCGGATACCGTTGTATTTTCTTGTGCCAAAACAAGCTCCGGGGTCATGATGCCGCCCCCGGTATCCTCTTCGTGCGCCATCAGTTCCTGGACTTCCTGCGCCTCTTCAACCTCCATCAGATCCAGGACCTTCTCGGCCTCCTCATCCTCCAGTTCTGACAGCAGGTCTGCAGCGTCGTCGGGTGCCATCTCCTCGACGAGGTCCGACAACTCCCGGGGTCCCAGGTCCTCGGCAATCGCGACGGCGGTTGCCGCATCTGACTCGGCCAGCACCTCCGCTGCCAGGTGGTCATCGAGCAGGTTGAACAGGCTTTCTCTAGTCTTGTTATCTATGAGCCGCATCAGGTCAGCCAGATCGGCGGGCCTCTGTCCGTTGAGCACCCCTTTGAGTGTCCTCCGGTCTTCCATCTCGAGGAGATGTGTGGACACCTCCACGAGCGCCTCGATCGGATGTTCTGTTGCCCCTCCGGCTGCTCCTGCGGGGGCCAGTTCGTCGGTCACTTTGACTGATCCTCCAAATCTGGACCGGATTGTCCCTCACCCACCCGGTGCAGCTTCAGCAGGTTCGTCTCGGCCCGCGCCGTCACAGGGGCCCCGGCAAGGATCACGAGCACGTCCCCGACTTCGACGCTCCCTTCCTTAAGCAGTTGTTCGCTCACTTCTGAAACCATCTCGTCCGTATCCTCCACGAGTTCCATCACCCTCGGCTCGGTCCCCCAGCAAAGGCAGAGCCGCCTCAAGATGACTTCGTGCGGCGTAAACGCGATGATCGGGGTCCTGGGTCGCCACTTGGAAATCAACATTGCGGTCGACCCGGATTGCGTGAAGGCGACGATCGCCTTGGCCCCCATATCCTGGGCCACTGTTGCAGCGGCGTGCCCGATCGCACCCGGGAAGGTGAGGGAATCCGACTGATCGGCACGGCGACGTATCGGTGCCTCGGCCAGCATACTGGTCTCTGTGCGCTCGACAATCCGCGCCATCATGCGTACCGACGCTTCGGGATACTTCCCGACCGCGGTTTCCCCCGAAAGCATCACCGCGTCGGTCCCATCGAAGACGGCATTGGCGACATCGGAGGCCTCTGCCCGCGTCGGGCGAGGGTTCGTGGTCATCGACTCCAGCATTTGGGTAGCCGTGATGACAAGCGCCCCCGCCTGGTTGGCCGCCGAAATCATCTGTTTCTGGACGATGGGGACCTCTTCGGGAGACAACTCCACGCCGAGGTCGCCTCTGGCCACCATGATTCCGTCCGAGATCTCCAGGATGGCATCCAGGTTCTCGACCGCCTCCGGGCGCTCCAGCTTGGCGATCACCGGGACGTCCGATCCCCGCTCCTTTAACAGATCCTTCACTTCCTGAACATCGGATGGACCCCGGACGAACGACAGGGCCAAATAGTCGACGCCCTGATCGATGCCAAACGCCAAGTCTTCCCGATCTTTGACAGTTAATGACGATGCACTCACCTGGACCCCGGGAAGGTTGATCCCCTTGTGAGCCTTCAGATGTCCCCCTGTCACCACTTCGCATTGCACGTCGCGCCCATCCACATCGAGGACGCTTAACTCGATCTGGCCGTCATCGAGTAAAATCCTGTCCCCTTTCCCCACATCTTCCGGAAGCATCTGATAGGTGGTGGGTATCTCCTTGGACGTGCCAGTCACTTCGCGCGTCGTGAGAACAACCCGTTCCCCTGAAACGAGTTCGATGGATCCCTCGTGGATTTCGCCGACCCTGATCCTGGGGCCTTGAAGATCCTGGAGGATGGCCACAGGCCGGTTCATCTGTTCGGAGGCCGCTCTGACTGCGAGGATATTTGCCTTTTGTGCTGAATGATCACCGTGAGAAAAATTGAGACGGGCGACGTCCATGCCCGCCTCGATCAACCGGGTAATCATCTCCTTGGAGCTTGAAGAGGGTCCGATGGTGCAGACGATTTTAGCCTTCTTCATAAAAGAACCCTTTCGGGCTATAAGTGTCTAAAAGAAGATAAGGTTATCACCAAAAGTGACAAGAAATTTCTTGAGGAAATCAGGCGATGATGGCGCAGCTGTCCGATTACCGGGAAAGCAAAAGACCCCTTCCTCCTGCGAGGAAGGGGTTATGTCATCTCACGTACCTTCTGCCCTAGTTGTAGACAAATTCGGGTGCTCCTTCAACCGTTTCAGTCGGTGGATTCTCGTGTTTCACGACGAGCTCGTCCTCATCGAGAACTACGGTGATCGAAGCGCCGTCCAGAATTTCGCCCCCGATCAGGGCGCGGCCGATCCGCGTCTCCAACTCGCGCTGGAGGAAGCGTCTGAGCGGACGTGCTCCGTAGATTGGGTCGAACCCTTCGCGCGCAACGAACTCACAGGCAGGCTTTGTGATCTCGAGCCTGATCCTTCGACCACTCAAGCGGCACTTCAGATCCTCAGCCATCAATTCAACAATTCGGATAATCTCCCTCTGTGTCAAAGACTTAAACAGAACAATATCGTCTACGCGATTCAGGAACTCGGGCCTGAAGTGCTGCCGCATCTCGCGCAAGACCGCCTCCCGGGCACCCGCCTTGATCTCTCCCTGCTCAGTTACACCCTCGAGTAGAAAATGGGACCCGATGTTCGAGGTCATAATAATTACTGTATTCTTGAAGTCGACCGTTCGCCCCTGCGCGTCCGTAAGCCTCCCATCGTCCAAGATCTGCAGGAGGACGTTGAAGACATCGTGGTGGGCCTTTTCGATCTCGTCGAACAGGAGCACGGAATAAGGCTTCCGGCGGACGGCCTCGGTTAACTGGCCCCCTTCTTCGTAGCCCACATAGCCCGGGGGGGCACCCACCAGCCTGGATACCGTGTGCTTTTCCATGTATTCGCTCATGTCGATCCGTACCATGTTCTCTTCGCTGTCGAACATGGCCTCTGCCAACGTCTTTGCAAGCTCGGTCTTCCCTACACCGGTCGGCCCGAGAAAGATGAAGGACCCGATCGGCCTGCGGGGGTCCTTGATCCCGGCTCGCGCCCGGATCACGGCATCCGCGACGAGCGACACCGCCTCGTCCTGACCCACGACCCGCTGGTGCAAGATCTCGTCCAGCCGGAGCAGCTTCTCCCGCTCTCCTTCAACGAGCCGCGTAACCGGAATTCCGGACCATCGTGAGACGATTTCCGCGATTTCATCCTCCGTGACCTCTTCTCTCAGCAGCCGGCCGTCCCCGGACTGCACCGCCTCCGAGGCCCTGAGCTGGCGCTCGAGTTCTGGCAGCTTGCCGTGTTTAAGCTCCGCGGCTCGGTTCAGGTCATACTGCTGTTCTGCGTCTTCAATCGCCCGACGCACCTGTTCGATCTCCTCCCGAATTCCCCGGACATCCTGAATCGCCGCTTTCTCCGTCTCCCACCGGGCCCGCATCGCATCCGTGTCGGTCTTTAAATCGGCCAGCTCTTTTCTTAGCCCGTGCAGCCGTTCTCGACTCGCCTTGTCCTTTTCCTTCTTCAAGGCAGCCTCTTCGATCTCGAGCTGCATCACGCGGCGCGTCATTTCATCCAGTTCGGCGGGCATCGAGTCGATCTCTGTACGAACCGTGGCACAAGCCTCATCCACCAGGTCGATCGCCTTATCGGGCAGAAACCGGTCTGCGATATATCGATTGGACAGCATCGCTGCGTTGACAAGGGCATTGTCCTGAATGCGAACACCGTGATGCACCTCGTATCGCTCGCGTAGACCCCGAAGGATGGAGATCGTGTCCTCCACCGTTGGCTGATCCACGACTACGGGCTGGAATCGCCGCTCCAACGCTGCGTCTTTCTCGATATACTTGCGATGTTCATCCAGTGTCGTGGCCCCGATACAGTGCAGTTCCCCCCGGGACAGCATGGGCTTGAGCATATTCCCCGCGTCCGTCGATCCCTCCGTCCGTCCAGCACCCACGATGTTGTGAACTTCGTCTATAAAGAGCAGAATCCTGCCCTCACTCTCCTTGATCTCGTTCAGAACGGCCTTGAGCCGCTCCTCGAACTCCCCGCGGTACTTTGCGCCGGCCATGAGAGCGCCCATATCGAGCGAGAACAAAGACCGGTCTTTGAGCCACTCCGGCACATCCCCTCGAACGATGCGCTGCGCCAGTCCCTCTATGATCGCCGTTTTGCCCACTCCCGGTTCGCCGATGAGCACCGGGTTGTTTTTCGTCTTTCTGGATAAGATGCGCACCACCCTCCGGATCTCAGAATCCCGCCCGATGACAGGATCGAGCCTCCCCTGACGAGCCTGGGCGACAAGGTCCACTCCATACTTCTCCAAGGCTTCGTAGGACCCCTCCGGCGTCGCGCTTGTGACGCGCTGAGCGCCGCGTATGCCTGTTAGCGTGCTGAGGAATCTGTCCCGAGAAATGTCGAACTGCTCAAGGATCTTTCCTCCTTCCGACCTATTTCCTTCTTCGATGAGCGCGAGGGCGAGGTGCTCCACGGAGATGTACTCATCTTTCAACCGCCCTGCTTCCTGTTCAGCACTCCCGAACAGGCGCTGAAACCGGTCCGTGACGTAAATCCTTCCGGCCTCAACGCCGGGGCCTGATACCTTCGGGCGTTTCACCAGGGTTTGCTCGACCTCGCTGATGAGTTTCTTCACCGGCACATCCATTCGTGCCAGAATCCTCGGTAGGAGTCCGTCCGGCTGCTCTAACAGGGCCAAAAGCAGATGCTCGCCGTCTACCTCGGCGTGACCGTAGCCCGCCGCCCCGGTCTGCGCCTCCTGGACCGCCTCCTGAGATTTTTGCGTTAGTTTGCTGAGGTCCATGTCCATCTCCTCAAGTTGTCTACTTCGCACTCGCCCGTCCGTGCGCCTCGAATTCTGAAACATCCGCGAGTTTTTCGTAAAGTTCCCGCTCTTTGCTCGACACCTTTTCAGGCACCACGATCCGAATCTCCGCATAGAGATCGCCAGCGCCGCGTGAATCGGGAAATCCCTTCTCCTTTAACCGTATCCTGCGTCCAGAAGATGATCCGGACGGGATGCTGACCTTTATCGTTTCATCCAGAGCATTCATCCTGATCGAGCCCCCCAGCGCAGCTTCCCAGGGCGTGACAGCAACCAGGGTGTAGAGATCCCGGCCCTTGAGCTCAAACCGGTCGTGGGGCCCGACATTGACGATCAGATACAGATCACCCGAGGCTCCATCACCCATTCCCTTTCCACCCTGCCCCGCGAGCCGAATTCGTTTTCCGGGCTGGATACCGGCCGGTAACGTAACCGAGTAGATCTTCGATTTGGCACTTTCCGGGTCCGCCAGCGAAATCCTGTGTTTTCCGCCTCGAGCGGCCTCTTCCAGTGTCAAGCTGAGCCGGGCTTCGTGATCGGCGCCCCCGGACGACCGCGAGCCGTGCACGCCTCCAAAGCCACCGAAGGGTGTCCCGCCGGAAGCCGATCTCGCACCTCCGAAAAGGTGTTCCAGAACATCGAAGAAGCTCCCGAACTCACCTCGGCTACCCATCGAAAAGTCGATGTTCGAGGGATCGAAGTCGAATCGGACACCTTCGAAACCCGGAGGCTGTCCATGACCCTCTTGAGCGGCCTTCCAGGCCATTCCGTAGCGGTCATACTTGGCACGCTTATCCGGATCGCTCAAGACCTCGTTCGCTTCACTGATCTCCTTGAATTTCTCCTCTGCTGCGGGATCCTTGTTCTTGTCCGGGTGACAAGTCCGCGCCAGCTTCCGAAAGGCGCTCTGAATCTCCTTTTGCGACGCCCCTTTTGAGACCCCTAGCATCTCATAATAGTCTTTGAAATCCATTCGACCGGCCTTTATTTCGCCAACGCTTGTGCTGACCTTTGATCCCGTTCGTCAGTTCAAAGGGGACCGTTCATCCCGAACGGTCCCCTTGCCAGAGTTGACTGCTTTGGTGAGGTAAGGGACCTGGGCCCTCGTCAGACCACCTTCACCTCGATTTCCTTCGGCTTGGCGGCCTCCGACTTCGGAAGCGTCAGTGCCAGGACGCCATCCTTGTAGGACGCCGAAATCTTGCCTGCCGCGACTTCCGAGGGGAGCCTGAACGAGCGGGTGAAGGATCCATAAGACCTCTCGCTCCTATGGAACTGCTTGTCCTTATTGTCGGACTCCTGCCGCTTCTCTCCTTTGATGGTCAGGACGTTGTTTTCCAGGCTGACCTTGATCTGATCCTTGCTCAGACCGGGCAGGTCCGCGTGAACGAGAATCTCGTTTTCCGTCTCGGACACATCCATCGCGGGACTCCACGCGCCCCAGACCGAATCCCCATCCCCAAACCCCTCAAAGAACTTGTCGATTTCACTCCTGAAATCGACCAATCTCCTGGGCTGCCATCTTACGAGTGTCATCTTCTTCACCTCCGTTAGATATGGATAATGGGTCGTCATTTAACTCACGCACACTCTGACCGCAATGCCTGTGCCAATTCAACGGATATATTTTTAACTTCAATACGCACAAATTCTTATACATATTTTCCCATTCCAGTCCACCCCCTGAGATAAAGCGCGAATTGTCAATATGGCACATACCCGTCGCCGAATTGTTCGCATTGGCCGTATTGGCAGTTAAATTTCTGACTTTGCGCCAGCTTAGAGGCAATAAAAAGGCCGCCCGGAGCACTTGCTCGGGGCGGCCGTGCTTGCTCATGAGGCCCGCTGCACATCATCAGGCGCCTGGCCGTGTCATTTTCTACAAAAATCGCTCTTCTTCAGCCTAAGATGTGGATGATGCATCCGACGATGTTACAGGTTTTTCCCCGTGCCAGGCACGCTTGTAGGCCCGTCTTCGTCTCCACCTGGGTTCGTGTGGAAAGGTGAGGCTGATCGGGGCCTGACCGTATAGGTAGGTCACTCGGTTGGAAAGTCTTGTCAGCATCTCAATGAACCTCCGAAAGGCTGGAAAATTCCAGGTTTAGATACGAATTGTGATTTCACCTTCTTAAACATCTCAGACTTCCAAACCGTTCCATTAAATCAAAACAAACTTGTTGACTTTGCTGTAGCGCCTATGGGCCTGAGAGTTCCGCTCCGTCTCCCTCTTTCCGATTGCCCGACGTCCCGGGTGGCTATATATTCAGCGCCCCGTGTCATTCGGATCCTTAGTCAGTTTGGTCCAACAAGCGACAGACAGGAAAAGGAAGAAGGATGAGTTCTCAGCCTGGAAAAGTTATGGGTGTGCTGGGACCAATTTCGCCTGAGGATCTGGGCCCAACCTACGCGCACGAGCACGTGATTGTGGACAACTCGTGGAGTGGCAACGACCCAAATAAAAAACTTGATGAGATAGATACGCTGATCTGGGAAATGAAGGACGTTCTGCGTGCCGGCGGGCGTACGATCGTCGATCTCACATGCATCGGCCTGGGTCCGAATCCTGCTGGACTCAAGAAGATCGCGGAGGACTCCGGGATCAACATCATCACCTCAACAGGTGTCTACCGGCCGATCGTGTGGCCTGATTATGTGGCGGCATCCACAGCAGAAGAGCTGGCTCAGCGATGGACCAACGAATGCGAGAACGGCTTTGAAGGAACCGATGTGCGCCCCGGCGTGCTTGCCGAGTTCGGTTCGAACGAGGATGGCGTGCCTGAGGATGCTGACAAGGTTTTTCAAGCGGCCTGTATGACGCAGCAGGCAGTTGGGATCCCCATCTCGACCCATTGTGGGCTGAGAGACTGTGACTGGCAGGTAGAAGCGTTCAAAAGGCACGGTGCCCAGATCGATAAGGTCGTTCTGGGACACATGATGCCCTCCGACGCGTCAGCTGTGGCGGCCGGTCTGTCCAACCCGGAGATGGAACACCTCAAACGCATCCTCGATACGGGCGTCAACGTCGGGATCGACACCGTCGGCTACGGTGAACGAGACAATGGCAAGCTTTTTGAACACGGAAAGGCCCAGCTTGCAAAAACATTCGCAGACTGGGGACATATAGAGCAGGTCACAGTTTCGTGTGATATGACGCGCAAGTACCACCTCAAGAAATATGGCGGTCACGGGTTCGCGCTGCTGATGGACTGGTTTGCACCCCTGCTCCGCGAAGTCGGTCTCTCGGACGAACAGGTCGATCAAATCATGGTCGAGAATCCAAAGCGCATTCTCACGCCGACGAATTGAACCGTTCCAAACCTAATGAAAGGAAGCATGTTGGTATGGCACACAAAGTCCTGTTGAACGTTCCGGTCCCCGAAGAGCTCCGCAAGATGCTGGATGAGCACTGCGAAGTCACGATTATGTCAGAGGGCGGCCCCAGTCCCGATCAATACGCGTCGTTCGATGGGCTATTCGGATATAGCCTGTTTCCGATCGATGAGGCGCTGATGGATCGCTTGTCTTCTCTCAAGGTTATCAGTATTCACGGCGTGGGTGTGGAGCACATAGACCTGGAAGCGGCACGGAAGCGGGGAATACCGGTAGGAAATACGGCGAACACACTAGATGGTGCGGCTGCGGATATGACATTCGCCCTGATCCTGGCGATTGCCAGACAGGTCGTCAGCTCAGACCGCTACGCGAGAAGCGAGGCCTTCACGAGACACGACCCCAATCTATTCATCGGATGGGATATTCACGGATCTACGCTGGGCATCGTGGGATTGGGCAACATCGGCAGGCACGTGGCCCACCGATCCAAGGGATTCGACATGAGGGTACTCTACCATAACCGGAAACCGGACCCCAGGGTGGAAGCGGAACTCGGTGTTACCTATGCAACGCTAAACGATCTGCTCTCCGAGTCCGACTTTGTCTCCCTGAACGTCAAGATGACCGAGGAGACGAAAGGCTTGATCGGTCGAGATGAGCTTGCGATGATGAAACCCACAGCGTTTCTCATCAACGTTGCCCGCGGACCCATCGTGGATCACGAGGCCTTGACAGAAGCGTTACAGAACGGGCAGATACGCGGCGCAGCGCTGGATGTGACCGAACCGGAACCCCTCCCTAGAGATCACCCGCTCCTCAAGATGGACAACGTGATCATTACCCCACATCTGGGTAGCGCTGCGGTTCAGACACGACGCGCGATGGCCCGACTCGCAGTGGACAACCTGGTCGCCGGGCTGAACGGTAAGGACCTTCCGAGCCCCGTCGTCTGACCTAGATCGATCCGGTCAAGGCCATTTTGTTTCAAAGGCATCGGTGCCGGACCCATAGACGAGATCGCCGTAGGACTCCCAACTCGTGATCTGGCCCGCGTCCACAGCCATCGGCTCTTTCATCACCCCGAGATTCCCTTGAAGCTCATCCAGCGAAGCAGGCGCCGTTAGCGCAAGGTCTACCGCCGGGTGGCACAGCGCATACCGGTAACAATCCACAGCGGTTGGAATCTCTCCCGCCCACTCCGGGTGACCCTTTAGAAGCGATCCCCAGCGTGTGCAGGTGAACGCAACTACAGGAACTCCCGCACCGATGGCCGCAGGAAGCACTTCTGCCACGGCGCCACGGTGTGCCATGTTATAGCGGTGCATCAACACCTCGACCTTCCCGCTTGCGATCAACTTCAAAGCGAGCGGGCGATCGTGCACCGTCGCCCCTACGTAGCGCACGGTCCCCTCCTCCCTCCACTTCCAAATCTCATCCAACGCACCTCCGACTCCCAACACATCATCTGTCCCGTCTGAAGGAGAGACGTATTCTGCGAAGAACAGGTCGATGACGCTCACCTGCAGCTGCGCCTTGATGCGGTCGAGGTGTCGCCTCATCTCGAAGGGATCCCGGGATTCTGTTCCGGTCGCCACGATCACACGCTCACGTTCCCGTTTGAGGAGGTTGCGCAAGCCGGCGATCATCCCGGAGAAGGAGAGGTTGTAGAAGAAAAAGGCGTTTATTCCTGCGTCAAAAGCTGTGCTCAGCCACCGGCTTTTGGTGTCGGGGTTTCCTGCCATACCCAGGGGCGTCACGGCTTCTCGATTGATGGTCTCCAACCGCACCGAGGCCCGTCCCGAAGCAACCATCACAACTCGATTCTTCTTCCAGTATCGTTCGATTCGTAGATCGCATCCACGATCCTGGCGACGCGAAGTGCATCCTCACCCGTGGCCACCGGCTCCCCTTCGCCGAGCGCGGACGAAATGAAGGTTTCGACAAAAGAGAGGCCGTGTGCGCCTCCGTAGGCCTCCACATGGGGGAG
This sequence comes from Candidatus Latescibacterota bacterium, assembly GCA_965248435.1. Lineage (GTDB taxonomy): Bacteria > Latescibacterota > UBA2968 > UBA2968 > CBDFJH01. Next base: position 60,746 of record OZ252100.1, on the reverse strand, counting down.
TGCAAAGTCGAACGTGCGTTCGGGTGACGAAGCCCATTCCGGATGAGCGCTCTCCACGTGAAGCCGCGGAGGTCGATCGATCGGACTCCAGTAGAGCCGACCTTCTGTCCCGCGGAACCCGACATAGCTATCGTATTTCGCCCCTTGATAGCCCGCGGTGCTCATCGCGAGCTGGTATCCTGCCTGCAGTCCTCCGATGGCGCCGCTCTGAAACCGAAAACTGACCGATGCCACATCCTCCACGTCGATCGCCTCGCCGCTCAGGGTATCCACAATTGCAGAGACCGACGCGACTTCATCCCCCATCACATAGCACAGCAGATCGATGTGGTGGCAGCCCAGCCAGGACAGAATGCCGCCCCCGGCCCTGTCTTTCTTGAACAGCCATAGATCGGGATTCCTGAACTTGATCTGAGAGGTTACCTGCCTTGCTTCACAGCTCGTCACGCGCCCGATCACGCCGTCTTGGACGAGTCTGCGAGCCTCCTGGGTGATGGGATGAGATCGGTTTGAGTACATCACCCCCAGTTTGACTCGCTTTTCTCTCGCTGCGGACACCACGGACCCGACTTCCTTTGCGTTTTTCCCGATCGGTTTCTCGCTCATCACGTGTACGCCGGCTTCGATGAGCCTATTGCACAAAACTGCGTTGAGATCGTTTTCAACGCAACCAATTCCAACTGGGAACTTCTCCTCGGCGAGGAGAGCCTCCAAATCGGTGTAGACAGATTCGACCTTGTACTCCGACCTCACGCTTTCGAGTGCATCACCATCAGGATCGTAGAGGACGATCCCCGAGACCATGGATGATGTCTGCAGAGTTTTGAGGTGAAAGCTGGAGTGCGGGTGGGTCACGCCGAGCAGCGCCGTTCTTACCCTCTGCATTTAGTTCTCCTTACCCCTACCCAATCGTCGATCCTCAGCCGCCAACCACTCCGGGTAGGGCCTGGGCATCGGTTCCGGCTCACCCAGGCCGGCCTCACGTCGCCAGCGCACAAGGGGGTGCTCCCGGTCGACCTGCGGCAGTTCGACTGTCCGGCCGTGGGCAGCCGACTCGAAAATTCCCATCATGATCTCGATCACGTGTACCGCTTCGGACCCACTGCAGACGTGGTCCCGTTCCTCGTCCAGCGCGTGGACATATTCATCCACATATGAATACTCGGTTGAATTCACGCCGCTGTCAGGATCATAGTGCTCTGGACCGTCGGAATCCAGTAACTCCCAATCATGCTTCGTCACCTTCGGAGGAAATCCATGGGGCGTCATCCGCCACGCGCCATCCCAATCCCACAAAAGTATCCCCTCGCTCCCTTGAATCACAAGGCGAGCGAATTGATTGTCGATCACCGGGTAACGGTGGTGCACGAGCGTCGCGGTCACATTCCCTGAGAACTCGAGCGTTGCGGTTATGGCTTCTCCCGCGATCGTTCCCATGCCGTTCGATGAAGGCAGGACATCCTCGGGCGTAATCGGGTGCCCATCCGTCAGGGCAGAAGCGGACACGCGCCTGCACGGCCCGGCCAGTTCCAGAAAGTTGCTAAGAATATGGGTGCCGATGTTCATCAGGCCATAGCCGCCGTAGTAGCCCTTCCCGTAAGCGGTCATGTGCTGCAGATCCCCGATCCGTCCCTTTTGAATCTCCCGCACAACCGCTTTCATCCAAACGCCGCAGCGGCCCTGGTGATGGACCGCGATGCGTGCATCCACCTCCTCGGCTTTCCGCACAAGGGTATCCGCTTGAACCAGATCCACGCACATCGGCTTTTCCACATCGATATGTGTGGAACCGTATCTCAGGACCTGCATGCAGAGGTCGTAGTGAAACTCAGTGCCTGTGGGAATAGCAACGATATCGGGCCGGGTCTCTCGGATCATTTCGTCTGCGTCAGCGAATCGGGCGGTAACCCCCAACGCGTTGCCCAGCTCCTGAAGTCGCTCTGGGATCCGGTCACAGAGTCCAACCACCTCCGTCCCGGGATGTGCGTGATAAGCCATGGCCGCCGCCGTTCCCCTGGAACGGCAGCCCAGAATTGCGATGCGATACATACCTCAAGTCTCCATAAGTTTGGAAGCCTAAACGCCCTCCACAATCCGTCCCGCCAGGCCATGGACCGATTCCACTGCTGAGTCGATGTCATCTTCGGTGATCCCGAGATGTGGGACGGCTCGAAGTGCAGTCGGGCCAGGCGTGCTGACCCTGACACCTTCTTCCCCGATCAACCGCTCGACGAAGGCCGAGGATGACAACCCGGTATCTGCAACATCGAAACGCACCATGTTCGTCTCCACGGAATCCGGATCCACTGCGATACCCTCGGCACTGTAAATGCCTTTTGCGAAGCGTTTTGCATTTATGTGGTCCGCGGCCAGCCGATCGACGTTGTGCTTGAGTGCGTAAATCCCGGCCGCTGCAAGGATGCCGGACTGCCGCATTGCACCGCCCAGACGATGCTTCCACGCCCACGCTTCCTGGATAAACGCTTCGGAGCCTGCGAGAACCCCGCCTACCGGGGCCCCCAACCCTTTGCTCAGGTCGATCCACACCGAATCGAACGTTTCCGCGTAGTCCTGAGGCGAAATCCCCGTGGCAACGACCGCGTTCAACAGCCGTGCCCCATCCATGTGCGCAATGGCCCCTTTCTCGTGCGTCACCTCGCACACGGCCCTCATCTGCTCGAGCGGCCAGATGCACCCTCCAGGACTGTTCGCAGTCTGTTCTACAGAGACGACCCTCACGCCCGGCCTGCGCAAACTGTATGGATAAGACATCAACTCGGCGACCTGCTCGGCCGAAAACTGTCCTTTCTGTCCGTCGACGGGGTAGATCGTCACCCCTGCAAGCGCACACGCTCCTCCGGCCTCGGATATAAGAGGATGCGCTGTTTTCTCCATCAGGACCATATCCCCTGGTTTACAGTGAACCAGGTATGCGATATGATTACACATCGTGCCTGAAGGGAGAAAGATCGCCGCTTCCTTTCCGAGCATCTCGGCGACCATTCCCTGGAGTTCGTTCGCCGAAGGATCCTCGTATCGCTGTTCGTCACCCACCTCGCAGGAGCACATGAACTCCCTCATCTCTTTGGTCGGTTTGGTCGCCGTATCACTGTATAGATCGATTCGAATGGCTGACATTGAGTCCTCTCATTGAAAAGTCATCTTATACAGATTTTTGCGATTCCGGCTCTCAAATTAGGCGCAAATGATGTATCAGGCAAGACATTTCAAGCAAGTCGGCGTCGGGAATAAAACAAAGGACATGTCACCATTTGGAGACATGTCCTTACGTTAAGAATATATGGGAGGCTGCTAAACGCCGCCCTCCTTATCTCGACGGAACAGGTTTAGGAACCTATCTTCATAAAGACTGTACAGATTCCAACGATCCAGTTCCTTTTTCAGCTGGGCCGCTTTCCCTCTCGAATTCTCTTGCTGAATCTCTTCGAATAATCTCTCGATCTTCTCCATCACGTACTGAGGAACCTGCTCTTCATCAACCTCCTCGAGTTCGGACGCTTCATCCTCCTCCATCTCCATGCTGGAGAACGTTGCCCGTATCTTCTCTTCAATCTCAAACATCGTTTGATCCATCTGCTCTGCCGCCTGATCGATCTCCTCCATGTCGATCTGGACGCCCAAGATCGATTCGAAGACGCGGATGATCTCGCGGGAAGCCTTGGGATTTGGCATCATTTGGGCGTATTGTGGCATCGTGGCCAGCAAACAGGCCGCCTCGATATCCCTCAATCCTGCAAACCCAAGAAGCAGGCCATTCAGCCCCGAAATATGCCCCTCGTCCAGGATTTCAACGCCGTGAGGGACGAGCCCATCTCTCAGGCTTTCGCGGTTGGCCACACCCAGGACCTTGACCGGTTCTCGGTGGCTGATCGGTCTGGAGAACGCAGCGCCCGTATAGATCTTCTTTACTTTCAATTCAGAGGCGAAATCCAGAATCTGAGTCATCAAAGTTATTCCACCTGTACCGCCGACCTGCGCTTCGCTTTCGAAGATAATCAATTCGGGTTCACGCACGTAGTAGAAGACGTGGGTCGGCAGATCCGTGAATGCCTTCGCGATTCCATTCTCCACGACAACGGCTTCAGGAGTGAAGAACTCACTCAGGTCCAACTCAGCGATAGGAGCTGCATCCAGCTGCCTCCTCAAGTAATCGATGGCCCCGACTCCCACGCTGCCCATCCCGGGCCATCCTGCAAGCAATGTTGGGGAGATGACCTCACCCTTGATGTCCCGGTTGATCTTCAGCTCCATGAATCCTCCCCTACACCGTGTGTCGCGCTACGACAAATACTATATATCCAAAACCCCTGGATTCGTCCAGGTACTTGTGGATCAGGTGTTGGCTCCATTCTTGAATCGCTCGAGCGGATGGGATCGTTCTGCAAGCGGGAAAGATACTCGAACGCCGCCTTTCGTCTGTGATTCATAGGCGCCCAGAATCATTTCCAGGGCGGCACGAGCGTCTCGCGCGCTTCCGATGGGCTCGCGTTCCTGTTCGACCGCCTCCATCAGCTCGACGATGGCTAACCGATTCCCCTGCAGGTGATCCAGGCACTCAACGTCGAGGGATCTCCACGGCGGATCACCGTCCCAGGGCGTGAAGACTCCGAAAGGGTAGATTCGTACCGCCCCCGCCGCACCGCCCTTCATGCTGATCCTCCCCTCCTGCCCGACGAGCTCCAGGCTCATCCCGGAACCTTTACCCCCATCGGGCGCCCAAGCGCTCTGCTTGACTCTCGAGGAGAAATGACCTGAAATCCCGCTCTTGAACCAGAGATAGCTGCTCACCGAATCTCCAGCTATAGGGCCGATCGGCTCGTGCCCTTCCCTCACATCCTCAGGTCCAATATCACGCCCCCCTGCCGTAACGTGGGCAGAGATCCAGTCGACGTCGCCTGCGAAGAATCGCATCAAGCTGAACAGATGCGTTCCGAGCACCATCATGTCTTCGCCACCGCCCCGGTGGTCCTGTGTGCCCAGCGCGTAGAACGCCTCCAAACGGCCGATCACTCCGGAATCGATTCGACGTTTCACTTCGTGAACTTGTGGCACATAGAGACCCTGGTGCGCGACGACAATCTTTACACCTGCCCGATCTGTCGCCTCCACGATTCGATCGGCATCCTCCAAGCTCATCGCGATCGGTTTCTCACAGTAGATGTGGCATCCCGCATCGGCGCAGGCCAGCACCATCTCGAGATGGCAGTCCACCCATCTTGGGCAGACGCTGACAATATCCAGATCTTCCTTTTCCAGCATATCCCGGTAATCGGCGTAGTCCGTCTTGGCCCCTGTTTCTTCTTTTGCGGCCGCGCGTCCTTCATCGTCCGGATCGGCGATCGCGACCAGATCTACTTCGTCGATTTCCTTGTAGGCCAGGTGAAGGCCATGCCCGTAGCGGCCCTTCCCCGTGCGGCCGATGGCACCGGCCCTGTAACTTTTTCCCCTCGACATGTGGCCTCTCAACTTGTGACGGATTATGTTCTCAATTGCAACGCAGCCGGTCGAGTGGGTGGGTTCGCTCGCTCATTGGAAATTCTACGCGTCCGCCCGAGATCTGAGATTCGTATGCGCCCAGAATCATCTCGAGCGCCGAAGTGGCATCTCGCCCGCTGGAGAGCGGGTCGCGATCTTCCTCTATCGATTGAATCAGGTCCTGGATGGCCCGACTATTTCCCCCCGTATAGGGCGCGGTTTCGACATCCAGCCGCTGCCATACCCGGTCAGGACGCTCGGGAGCAGAACCTCCGTAGGGACACAGGAAAATCTGGTCCGGCGATCCCCCCCAAAGCGCGAGGCGTCCTTCCTGGCCCGCAATCTCCATCCCGTAGGGCCGGTCCCCTGGGTGGCTGTTGGCGCGCGAACGAAAGAATCCACTCACGCCGGATTGAAAAGAGAAGTAGCTCTCCACACAGTCTCCGGCCACTGGACCAATCGGTTCATTCCCATCCCTTACATCGCCCGGTCCAATTTCCCTCCCTTCAACCGTCACGTGTGCGAACATCCAGGCCACCTCCGAGAAGAAAAAGCGCATCGTGTTGAAGAGGTGCGTCCCAAGCACCATCGTGTCTTCTCCACCCCCTCGATGGTCCTGTTTGCCCCAGGCATAGACTGTATGGGGGGTCCCCGATTCGACCCGACTCCACGAGCCGCTTCGCTTCCCGGGTTTGAGGCAGGTAGACCCCTTGATGTGCAACTGCAATTCTTACACCCCTGCGATCAGCCGCCGAGACCATCCGGAAGCTGATCAAATCTCTTTCTGTTCATCCGATTCGGGTACCCTGCTATCAGCAGTCGCGCAGTTGGACGAACTTTGCACACTTCTGGCCACGCAGTTAGCAGCAAGTTCAACCCTTTGTTCTCGCGAAGGAATCCAAAGAAGAGCGCGACATCCGCATCTTGTTCGATTGCAAGGATGCTGCGTGCTTGAATTCGGGTAACCATCTTGGGTTCATCACAGAGAAAGCAGTAATTACCCTGAGGAACGACCGATACAGCGTCTTCCACACCGAATTTATCGCTTAGTAGCTTTCGATCCTGCACACTATGCACGATAATGTGATCGGACATCCTGTAGATTACTTTGAATATAGCCTCATGAAAACCGGAAGACTCGTGTGGTATCACGTTGTGAGCCGTGTACACTAGAGGAACGCCTAATGGTTTGAGGAAAACTAGGAGCAATAGAATAGCCCAACTTGTGCAATGTAGATGGATCACATCGGGCTTCCAGTTTCGAACAACTCTGAAGACCGAGACTGAGCTCGCGGGGAACTCTACAACCTTGATTAGACGAAGCATGGAATCGGGCAATAAGCCTCGCAGGCGAAATGCTAAACGGCTCAAATTCGGACTGACCACGGCACCACTGGGCAACGAGAGGGATTCAAGCTCGTATTCCGCGGCGGTCACGATGCAGATATTCGCGCCGCTCCTGGCGAGTTCCGAAGCCAGGTTGAAAACATAGTGAGCAAGACCTCCCCTTCCAAAAATCTCCACCATCAAGACTTTCATATCACTATTTTCCGGATTTTCAGCGTGGGAGATGCGAGTGGATCGCGCGGCAATAGGCTGACTCTTAGCCCTGGAGTATATTTCCCTCAAGAATTCAAAGATGAGCATAATCACTGACAAGTCACAGCTGAAAGGTCATTGTCAACGAAGACGAATTGGTTGTGCTCTGAGATCCGAAAGAGCACAACGGCTGGCCACCGAAACGTCCCACGGACCATGGCCTGATCCTTCCGTACGCGAAATACCAGACGTCGACTGGTTCATCACTTCGCGCGCGCTAACGCTTCGCCACCAGAACTGCTCGCTTACCTGGTTCCTCCCACGTAAGCTGGACCTCAGAGTACCCGGACTGGCGAAGGATTCGCTTCTGAGTTCCCACAGATAAAGTGATGTCGTAGTTCCACTCAGAACGATCTCCGCCCGGGAGCTTGGCAATCCAATGATGGTACCAATAGAGGGTTTCTTTTTCGCCCTCGGCGGTAGTGGACTGATCACCCTCGATGTACAAACCCGCTGCGTGTAACGCTTCTCTCACCTTGCGATAGATTCGAACTTTGTTCTCCGGTGAAAAATGATGCATAGTGAGTGTGGAAATGACATAATCATACTCCCTGTCTCCTAATGGAAGATCAAGTATTGATCCTTGAACGAGCCGAAGCTGGGAAGTTCTATTGACGAACTTGAAGCGTAGTTGATCCAGCATGTTTGGAGCCAAGTCGATCCCAGTTACCTTGGCATTTGGTGCTCGGGCGAAAACGGATTCGAGCTGTATTCCCGTGCCAGATCCAAGATCGAGAATGTCCAGTTCCGCCGATGTAATCGGCACTTGCTCCGAAACAGCTCTGTAGAAGAGATTATCAGACTCCACAGAAAATTTCTTGTCCCATATGTCGGCGGTTGTGTTGAAGAGGCCGTACAGTTCCTCGATACCGTCATTCATCCACTGAGGAACGTCCTCACCAACAGGCCCCGGTGCGATTCGAAGTCGCCCTCTCCTCCGATTAAACTCGTCGTTTATGTCCTCTTCCTCTGTTGATCGATCTGCCATGGCAAAAAATCCTCACTTACTGTTGTATTGGTTAGGGGTGGCCTAAGTCTTCTAATCCGAACACCACTCGTAATATCGAAACACATAATGCCGAATTCATAAATCCCTCTGATTGGATTTGATTGAGATGAGGGATAAGTAAACCACCGTGATGTATAGTTGAATCTTTGCCTAGCCACATCTGCGCGTGATGTCATAGGTTAGAAACCACACGATAGTATATAAAGATTACCACGATTCTTACTTGCGCACAGCCGGACGCGGCGAGGGTTTAGAGTTTAGGCAAATATTTTTGCCTAGTTAGAACCTCATCCGGTGTTTGACCGGAAGTCATGTGGCGCGGGTACTGCGCCTAGAAGTTCGTGCACAAGACGCGAAATCCGAAGGGGAAGACCTTTCCACACTGATATTCTTCTGGCTATCACATTCTTCGCCATCGCAGCCAGAATTTTTGCCACACATCCAGAATTTCCGAAATTAATGGGCAGATTGATTAGATGGCCCGGGATGGGCAGCGTGGGAGTCGGGGCCATCGATTACTGTATAGATCGATTCGAATGGCTGACATTGAGGCTGGGCACACAGGACCACCGGGGCGGTGGCGAAGACATGATGGTGCTCGGAACGCATCTGTTCAGCGGCAAGCATAAGCCAGGGCAGTCGGACCCAGGCCTCGGCATCCTCCAAGCTCATCGCGATCGGTTTCTCACAGTAGATGTGGCATCCCGCATCGGCGCAGGCCAGCACCATCTCGAGATGGCAGTCCACCCATCTTGGGCAGACGCTGACAATATCCAGATCTTCCTTTTCCAGCATATCCCGGTAATCGGCGTAGTCCGTCTTGGCCCCTGTTTCTTCTTTTGCGGCCGCGCGTCCTTCATCGTCCGGATCGGCGATCGCGACCAGATCTACTTCGTCGATTTCCTTGTAGGCCAGGTGAAGGCCATGCCCGTAGCGGCCCTTCCCCGTGCGGCCGATGGCACCGGCCCTGTAACTTTTTCCCCTCGACATGTGGCCTCTCAACTTGTGACGGATTATGTTCTCAATTGCAACGCAGCCGGTCGAGTGGGTGGGTTCGCTCGCTCATTGGAAATTCTACGCGTCCGCCCGAGATCTGAGATTCGTATGCGCCCAGAATCATCTCGAGCGCCGAAGTGGCATCTCGCCCGCTGGAGAGCGGGTCGCGATCTTCCTCTATCGATTGAATCAGGTCCTGGATGGCCCGACTATTTCCCCCCGTATAGGGCGCGGTTTCGACATCCAGCCGCTGCCATACCCGGTCAGGACGCTCGGGAGCAGAACCTCCGTAGGGACACAGGAAAATCTGGTCCGGCGATCCCCCCCAAAGCGCGAGGCGTCCTTCCTGGCCCGCAATCTCCATCCCGTAGGGCCGGTCCCCTGGGTGGCTGTTGGCGCGCGAACGAAAGAATCCACTCACGCCGGATTGAAAAGAGAAGTAGCTCTCCACACAGTCTCCGGCCACTGGACCAATCGGTTCATTCCCATCCCTTACATCGCCCGGTCCAATTTCCCTCCCTTCAACCGTCACGTGTGCGAACATCCAGGCCACCTCCGAGAAGAAAAAGCGCATCGTGTTGAAGAGGTGCGTCCCAAGCACCATCGTGTCTTCTCCACCCCCTCGATGGTCCTGTTTGCCCCAGGCATAGACTGTATGGGGGGTCCCCGATTCGACCCGACTCCACGAGCCGCTTCGCTTCCCGGGTTTGAGGCAGGTAGACCCCTTGATGTGCAACTGCAATTCTTACACCCCTGCGATCAGCCGCCGAGACCATCCGGTCTGCATCATCCAGACGCATCGCCATGGGTTTCTCACAGTATACGTGACAGCCTGCCTCCACACACGCCAGCACCATCTCCAGATGGCAGTCCACCCAGCGCGGGCAGACACTTACTAGATCAAGCGATTCCCGTTCAAGCATCTCCTGGTAATCCGCGTAGGTGCGTTTCGCGCCGGTTTCGGCTTCAGCCCTTTGGCGACCTTCCTCATCCGGATCGGCGACTGAAACGAACTCGATCCGCTCGTGCCCTTTGTAACCCAGATGAATTCCGTGACCGTAGTTTCCCCCGCCCGTCCTCCCAATGGCCCCTGCGCGATAGATCTTTTCCTCAACCATAGAAGCTGTTCGACGCCCCTTTTCTAGAATGCGACGGAAATTCCCGTTGAAAGCGATGTGTCTGTCGACTCGGTGTCGTCCGGCGGCCGACTGTCGTACCGGGTGCGGAAGCTCACCACGAAAGAAAATCGGCTTGTCAATTCTACGCCAATATCCAGTTCGGCTATGGCCCTGACATCTTCAAATACGTTGATACGAGGCTGGAGATAGGCTGACCAGAGCAGTGTTGCCCGTTCGCTCAACACTGCTCGCGAAGAGAGGTAATTGCTCCACCGATGCACCCAAACACGCTTGGAATGACGTGCGCCCTCGGGAAGCTCCAGGCTCTCGTGCTCGACCATGTAGGCTGAACCCCACCAGAACGCGAAATTTTCAGAGGAAGCGATTCCGATACGGAGACCAGCCCCTAGAAACTAGAAGCCCGCGGAAGGTGAGAAGCCGTGGTTTATCGTAGTTTATCTGGACGAACGCTTCTGGTCGAAGCCAGGATCGGTTTCGGTGAACACGTCTCAGGTGGAGTAGCGCCTCGTTCGAGAACCGTTTGCCATCTTCCCATCCAAAGTCCGCTCGAGTGACGAAAAGCGTCGTGGCCGACGGCCCGGCGAAATCCACCCGACCACCAACCGCAACTTGCCACACATCCACGTTGCCGGATCGCCCTGAGACATCAACGTCGACGGTCCCGCTCAGTCCTCTCTGATCCTCCTCCCTTCTCAACTTTTCGATATTTACCTGAGAGGATGCGGATGAAACGCTCGACAGAATACCAACCACAGTTCCTATGGTCCATAGCGTTCCACCCAAGACCAGATGATCTCCTCAAACCTTGCTTGCCCCAGCACCAGAATTCGGAACATTCGGCATCAAAATAAGGGCTCCATGTTCAAGAAGCAAGACATTCCACCTCATTCCTGACACGCTTGACAAATGTGCTATTAGTCCAGATGTTGCCTGGTGAAGCTCCATCTCCACCCGTTCGCTTGCACCGCACAACCCGAAAAAGAGTAGCGCTTTGACGCCAGGTTCCAAGCCCTTCCGAGTTGCAGTCTCCGCGGACTTTTATGAAGGAGAGTCCAAATTCAAACATACGGCCATTTCCATCTTTCGGGAATATCGTGAAATCGAGCTTTTCCCCCTCTCTGAGGACCGGAGTCCCATCACGCCCGACCAGATTCTTCAGGCAAACGGCGTGATCGTACACGGTCAGGTCGTGAACAGGGATACCGTTTCCAACTCCGAGAACCTGCTTGCTTTGGGCCGGTTTGGCGTGGGTTTCGATGCGGTGGATGTCCAGGCCTGTACCTCGGCAGATGTTGTCGTCTTTATCACACGAGGCGCCGTGGACCGCCCGGTCGCCGAGGCGACGGTTGGATGGATGATCGCGTTGGCCCATCACGTTCGCGTCAAGGACCAGCTCCTTCGGGAAGGCAGATGGGACGACCGTACCGGGTATATGGGTGTTGAGTTGCGGGACCGCACGCTCGGGACTGTAGGGCTCGGTGGAATCGCCCGGGAAACGATTCGTCTCTTGAGTGTCTTTGGGATGAAGCCGCCGCTCGCCTTCGATCCATACGTGGATCCCTCCGAGGCCGATAGGCTGGGGGTCAAGCTGGTTCCCTTGAAGGAACTGATGGCCCAGGCCGATTTCGTTTCTATCCATTGCCCCTTGAATGAGGAGACGAATGACCTGATTGGCCCCTCAGAACTCGCGCTCATGAAACCTGGCGCCTTTCTGCTCAATACTGCACGCGGGGGCATCGTAAACGAAGATGCCCTTTACGACGCACTGAAAGAAGGGGCGATTGCGGGGGCTGCGCTAGACTGTTTCGTGGGCGAGCCAATCGTCTCTCCTCACCGGTTTGGCCAACTCGAAAACGTACTGCTCGCTCCACACTCCATCGCTTGGACAGATGAACTTGTCCGGGACATCGGAAAGGCGGTATGCCAGGGAATGGTAGATCTGTATAAGGGCAAGCGACCCAACGGGGTCTTGAATCCGGAGGTCTTCGACCGTAAATGCTTCCAGGATAAGTGGGCTCGAATCGCGGTCGAGACTTCACAGGAGGAATGATCGGATGCCGGGACGCCTCGAAGGTCAGGTGGCGTGGATCACCGGGGGTGCCTCAGGGATGGGTGAGGCGACCGCCCAGCTATTTGCTCAGGAAGGAGCAAAAGTCGCCGTCGTTGATGTCCAGGGAGACAAAGGTCGAAACGTCGCTGATGGAATAATCGAAAGCGGAGGGGACGCCGTCTCTGTCGAATGCGACGTCACCAGCGAAACCCAGGTTCGTGAGTCGATCGCCAAGACAGCCGAGCATTTCGGGGGTTTGCAGATCGTCGTCAACTGTGCGGGCATCGTACACGTTGACCCTTTGCACGAGCACTCAGACGAGGACTGGGACCGCGTGATGAACGTGAACGTCAAATCGATCTTTTATTCGACGAAGTACGGCTTAGATCACTTTAGAAGGAATGCGCGGAGCTACGTGGTCAATGTCGGTTCGATCAGCAGCTTTGTCGGTCAGGCGTTGACGCCGGTCTATACGACGTCCAAGTATGCAGTCCTCGGTCTGACGAGATCGATCGCGCTGGATTACGCCGCCGACGGACTGCGCTGTAACTGTGTCTGTCCGGGAATCACCGATACCCCCATGCTGCGGGAACATCTTGAAACGACGGACGACCCAGAGGCGACGCTTTCCGGGCGTCTCCGTCGGGTACCGATGGGCGTCGCGCTGAGCCCAGGGGAAATCGCGAAGTCGATCCTTTACTTTTCGTGCGAGGACTCTGCTGGCGTGACGGGGACCTCTCTTGTCATCGACTGCGGGTATACGGCCGCCGCTGAATGGGAGACTTCGCATACGAAGTTTATGGAAGACTCGTGAGACTCAAACTCGCCTGCGCCGATTTTACCTTTCCGCTACTGCCGCACGACGATGTGCTTAAGCTCATCTCAACGCTGGAATTCAAGGGCGTGGACATCGGGCTCTTCGAAAACCGCTCGCACCTCCAGCCCTCGACTGAGTTCAAGAACCCGAGCAGATCAGCCAGACGATTGAAAAAGAAGCTCGACGGCCTGGGGCTCAAAGCGGCCGATGTCTTTCTCCAGGCTGACGCGAACCCCGGGCCATTCGCGGCTAACCATCCCCTGGCCCTGAGACGGCGAAAGGCTCGAGACTGGTTCGACAAGACGCTGGACTACGCGGCCGAATGCGGATGCAAGCACGTAACGTGTCTACCGGGTATGCGTTTCGAGGAGGAGTCTCCCAAGGATTCTCTTGCGCGGACCGTCGATGAACTGAGTTGGCGGGTTGAACAAGCGAGGCAGCACAAGATCGTTTTCGGTGTCGAGGCCCACATCGGTTCGATCGTTCCACGCCCCAATGGGGCAGCAAAGCTCGTCGAACAGGTGCAGGGCTTGACCCTTACTTTAGACTATACCCACTTTACGCGAATCGGACTGACCGATGCCGAGATTGAACCCCTAATGAAATACGCCAGCCACTTTCACGTCAGAGGCGGGCGCAGGGGCCGACTGCAGGAAGGTTTCGATCGAAACGTCATCGATTACAAACGGGTCTTCAGGGCCATGCAGAGGACAGGCTACAGGGGATGGGTCGGAATCGAGTACGTCTGGACGGAATGGGAACGCTGCAACGAATGTGACAATCTCACTGAGACGATTCGCTACAGGGACTACTTTCGGTCATTGGCGCGTTAATCATAACTCTCCGAAATCCGCAACTGATTTTCCGTCTATTCTCCAGAGAGGTAAGCCGCCTCTCTCTTCCCCTTCTCTTCATCCACGAAGTAGAGCAGACAGCCGCCCGCCAGGAACAGCAGCGCGACCGAACTGATGCTGGCTCTTGATGCGACGTCGCTGCTGTAACCGATATCCCTGATAAACAGGCCGAGCGACGCAACCAGGGCGGGACCGATCACGGCCGCAACCTTTCCGATCATGTTGTAGAAACCGAAATATTCTGCCGATTTGTCCAGCGGGATCAGCTTCGCATAGTAGGACCGACTCAGTGCCTGAATGCCTCCTTGCACCATTCCGATCAACACAGCCAGCGTATAGAATTCACCTTTGGTTTGTATGAAAGCGCCCCAAATGGACACGAACAGGTAGACAAAGATAGCGAGGAAGATCGCGGGTCTGGCTCCGATCCGTTTACCCAGAAGGCCAAACCCGATCGCGAACGGAAATCCAACAAACTGTGTGATTAGCAGAGCCACGATCAGGTCATTCGCCTCGAACCCGATCGAGATGCCATAGGCCACGGCCATCCTGATGATCGTATCCACGCCATCTATGTAGAGCCAATACGCCGCGAGAAACAGACAGATCGGTTTGAGGTGCCGGATCTCCCTAAACGTCGCCATCAACTGAGCAACACCTTCCCCGATTGCCTTAAACCCTGGTGCGGCCTTCTCTGATTCCGGTTCTCTGACGAACAGAATGAGCGGAATGGAAAAAATCGCCCACCAGACGCCCACAGAAACGAAACTGAACCGAACCGCCTCAACAGAATCTGCGAACCCGAAGGTTTCCGGCCGCAGCGTCATCCAGACATTTACCGCGAAGAGGATCCCGCCTCCGAGGTATCCCAGCGAAAATCCGAGCGACGATATAAAGTCTAGTTTCTTTTCAGACGCAACGACCGTGATCAGCGCGTCGTAGAAGATGTTTCCGCCTGAGAAGGCGATACTTGCGATCACAAAAACCAATACGGCCGAAGGCCAATTGCCCCTCTCGACGAAATATAGACAGGCCGTCGTCGCCGCGCCGAGGTAGGCGAAAGACAGGAGGAATTTCCGCTTGGAGGTTCCCCGGTCTGCGATGGCACCAAGCACGGGTGCAAAGAAGGCCACAACGATGCCCGCCAGCGAATTTGCCAGACCCAACCTGGCAGTGCTCAGCGTTGTGTCGATCCCCGAGCTCCAGAATTGTTTGAAGAAGATCGGAAAGAATCCTGCAACGACGGTTGTGGCAAACCCGGAATTGGCCCAGTCGTAGAACGCCCAGCCGGTGATCGCCTTTCTTTCGTCTCGAGCCATTGCCTTGGAACCTCGGATCAGTCCTCGCCTTTTCTTCCCGCAGTGATCCCCAGTCCTCGTCTGTAGGCCTCCAGGTCTATCAGATCGTCGGCAAGCACGTTGCCGAGGTTGACCTCCGGACCATAACGGTCGATGAGCTGCCTGCGCATGGCGTGGATGTCGTGCAGGTTGGTACCGGGAATCCACGGACCGGGCAGCTCGAACATGAGTAGTTTCAGTTCTACAACCGCGACGACTTCGTCCACTTCCTTTTTCGTCTCGGGGTCATCACTCACCAGTTCCGCTGCTTCCAGGAGAACGATCTCCGAACCGGCATCCAGACAGGCCTTCACGTCATCCGCCATAGAGACGGCGGCCTCGAGGCCCTCCTTTTGCCCGACTTCGCCCAGGACCGAGAGGCCGAACTCTTCCCTCGCGGATTGAATCATCTGAAGCTTCCAGTCCAGCGAAACACCGGCCTGATTATCCGACACTTCCACCCATCGGTAGCCTGCCTTGCACGCTGCCGGCAAATAGAGGTCCGACTTCCCCTCGACCCCGGCATACTCGAAGTACTGCCCCCCGGGAAAGGGCTCGATTCCGTGCTCCTGATAGTGTTTGATCTTATTGCCGAGGACATCGTTCGAGTAGAGCCGCGAGTAGCCGATGGCGACTTTTGCAAAGTCGAAATAGCCTCCCCCGGTGACGACCAGATCCTCCTGGGCGTGTGGTCCTAGACCCCAGTCGACGACCATCGTCCTCCCCTCTTTCCTGGGCTTCTCGGATCTCGGGCCACCATCTAAACCGGCGAAGAAGTGGGTCTCCATCTGAGCCTCCCGTGCTATGAAAATTCGTTTCCCCCCGCCAAGATAGGCGTGATGGCGATGGGAATCAATCCATTCCTAGTGAACTTACGAAAAACTTCCCCGAGCGGATGCCCGGGGAAGTTCAAGTCAGAGAATCTTCGAAACATTCTTATATGGCTACGTCCAACCAAATGAGTAGCGTCAACGGCGGAACGCATTCAACGATCTCGCACGTCGCGCCAAGTGTATCACCTGTAGAACCTCCGATCTTGCGATAGACATAGTAGGCAAAGAGTAAGATGGCACCCAGCGTGGCGCCAGCAGCGATCAATCCAGATATCTCAGCAACGACCCAGCCAACCAAGCCCATCAGAAAGAGACTCCAGGCGGCAGCGAATCGTGGCCGCTTCTCATGGAACGGAGATCCGATCCCGGCCTCCGCACGCACATAGGGTAGAATTGCCATAGATACAACCAGCGCACACCGACCCGCGACCGGCATGAGTAGCGCCGCCTGCCAGCGGATCTCGTTTGAAAGTCCGGTCAATGCAGAAGCCTTTAGTAAAAAAAGAGAGACGATGGCAATCGCGCCCATCGCCCCGATTCTGCTGTCCCTCATGATCTCCAAGACACGTTCTTCAGGCCGTGCGCTGAAGAATCCGTCCGCCGTGTCAGACGCGCCGTCCATATGCAGCCCACCGGAGACCCCGATGAGCAGGATCGTCGTCAAAACGCCGGTAACCAGGTCCGGTAGCAGATGGCCCAAACCCCACGCGAAGGCGGCGGCCAGAGCCCCGATAAAAAGCCCAACGACGGGGAAAAAGACCAAGCTCCGGGCCAGGTCCTCAAGCTCACACCCCCGCCTTCCTGGAAGGGGCAGGATCGTCAGAAAACGGATCGCGGCAAAAAGGCGATTCACCCCTTAGCCTTCGATACTGAGGCCGCATCAAACGTCTGCACGTCCGTCAGTAGTCTGGCGGCCCCCTCGACCAGGGGCATCGCCAGCGCCGCCCCGGTTCCTTCTCCCAAGCGAAGCTCAAGATCGAGCAGCGGCAGTTTACCGAGGTGTTCAAGAATCACACCGTGCCCGGGCTCCGAGCCCCGGTGCGCCGCAATCAGATAGTCGACGGAATCGGGCGCGAGCAGGGTCGCGATGAGTGCGCCGGCCATCGAAATAAACCCATCGACCAGGACCGGCTTTTTCAGCCGAGCAGATCCCAGAATCAGGCCGGCGATTCCACCAATTTCGAACCCCCCCACTTTGGCCAGCACATCCAGTCCGTCTTTCGGATCGGGTCGATTCAGGTCCAGTGCGCGTTCGACTGCTTCGACCTTGTGCGCCAGCCGCTCGTCATCCACGCCGGTGCCCCGGCCGGTCACTTCTTTTGCGGGCCGCCCCGTGACCGATGCAGTTATGGCCGCACTCGGCGTCGTATTCCCGATGCCCATATCCCCGGACCCGAAAAGGTCCACTGAATCTCCCAGCTGACTGGCGATCTCTATTCCAGCCTCCAGAGATCGAACGGCCTCCTCTCTAAGCATCGCCGGCCCGCGCGCTATGTTCTTTGTGCCTGCCCCGATACGTCTGGACTGAAGCTTTCCGGCTCGTACCGCGGCTTGAAGATCCCCGACAATGCCCATATCCATCACGATCAGACGAATCTCGCTGACCCGGGCCAGGGCATTGATCGCGGCACCCCCCTCGATGAAGCTATGTACCATCTGGGTGGTCACCTCCTGGGGATAGGCGCTCACTCCCTCCTCAACGACGCCGTGGTCTCCCGCCATGACTACGATCGCTTTTTTCCCCGTTGGCGGAGACAGTGACCGCGTCATTCCAGCGAGGTCTTCGGCAAGATCCATCAGGCGGCCCAGGGCCCAATGTGGCATCGTCAGCTGACTCAGGTGCGCCCTGGCCTTTGACCGGGACGCCTGGTCCTGTCCCTGTATGGCCTGCAACGTCGATTCAAGGAGCCTCATACTCAGTCCCTATTTCAGATCTAGAGGTATCCCGGAGACCATCAGCACAACTCGATCTGCCTGGCGGGCGATCCTCTGGTTGCACCTCCCCAACAGATCACGATATCTCCTGCCGGATGGATGATCGGGTACGATGCCCATGCCCACTTCGTTGGTCACAAGAATAATAGCCCCGGATCGATCCAAAGCCGCTTTCAGGAGATTGTCGCAACACGTCTCCACATCAGCCTCTTCGATCTGTCGCCCTTCTAGCTCTGCTTCGTGCATCAGATTGTTGATCCACAGGGTCAGGCAGTCTACCAGCAGGACTTCGTGTCTCGACTCTTCGAGGATCCGAGAGAGCGCTACCGGCTCCTCTATTGTCTCCCAGTCCTTATCCTGCCTCGCCCTCTGGTGTGACAGAATCCTGTCCTTCATCTCGCAATCCACGGAGACGCCGGTAGCCACAAAGGCCCGCTGGCCGGGGAGCGCCTCGGCCAACTTTTGCGCGTAGCTGCTCTTTCCGCTTCGGCCCCCACCCGTCACGAGGACAATGTGTGCCATCTAAAACTCGATCCCCAGCCGGGCAGGCGTTCCCTCCGCGTAATAGTGCTTTACTTTCCGCATCTCCGTAACGAGGTCCGCGCGCTTTATCAGGTCATCCCAGACCTTGTGTCCCGATAGAACGAGTTCGGATTTTCGATCGGCATCGTAAATGTCCAGAAGAGCCATCACATCTTCGGCCGCGACCAGATCGTAAGCGACGGCCGCCAGGATTTCGTCCAGGACAACCAGGTCGTGCTTGCCCTCCACGATCAGCCTCCCGGCCATCTCCATCCCCCGCTTCGCTTCCTCGATGTCCCGTTCCTCGGCCCCAAACCGAAACGAGCCGTCAGGCATCATCCGCTCGCAGCCCGTCGGGTGGAGGTCCAGGCCTTCGAGTTGACGAAGGACCTTCCTCTCAGAATAGTGTTCTGTTTCCCCGTCGTAGCCCTTGTCGAATTGAACAAGCGCAACGCGGTTTCCGGCCCCGAAGGCCCGGATCGCAAGTCCGATACAGCAGGTCGTCTTCCCTTTCCCGTACCCATAATATACATGTAGCCGATGCAGCTTCTCGCTTCTATCAGCAGGGGGAATGACGCGGGGGCCACTCGACGCATCGGATCGACCTTTTCCCATAGCTATTTTCAACTCCGCAGAAACCTTCTATTGACCAAAGAATCTTGCGAATACCAAAAAGTCGCCGAAACGGACTTCAAGGTCGCCGTCCAGGTCGAACCTCGAATCCCAATCGGCGTCACCTTGCGTCGAATCGAAAGCCAGAACAAAGGAAAGGAAGTCCATAAAATCTACTCCGCCGCTGCCGTCGAAATCCGCAGTAGAAGGTGTCTCCAGAAAGGCGATCGAATTCGGAGGAAGCCCGGTGGAAATCGGCCCAGTCACCAGACTTTCGGATGACACATCGTAGATCAGGAGTCCTGCCGTCCCTGGACTCCCGAAGCTGCCTTGATCCGCGACGTAGAGTTGCCCTTTCCACGCTGCGATTTCAGGTACAAACCCCCCCGAACCGCCCGGAAGCGTCCCAGAAACGGTTCCCCCTGAGGCCAGGTCGAATCCCTTGACGCTGTTCGCAAATGAGGCATCCGAAACCACGACATATCCAAGCTCCTCGGAAGTGAACGCGATGGAGCCTGCATTTCCCCCGAGCAGATCCTCACCAAGCACGACTCCTTCTGTTAAGTTCTCCTCCAGGTTCAACACCTCTATACCACCGTCGGTCAGATCACTGAACGATCCGACGCAAGACAGATAAAGCTTCCTCCCTATACGAACCTGTCCGCCGAACGGATTCTTTGCCTGAAGCACGATTCCCTGAATGCCATCCTGCTCCGGGTCCAGATCCATAACCGTATCTGTATCCATATCAACGACCACGACCTCGCTGCGGTCGGTGGGCGAGGAGAAATTGTCTCGATCCAGTCTTTGACACGTCACGTAGAGACTTCTCCCAAATATCGTGACGAATTTCATTTCTGGCAATCCATCTGCATCAGCCACGAAAGACAGATCGATGCCCCCGAGCGAATCACCGGTCGCAGGGTTCACGATCAGGAGGCGGTCGGACGCCCGCCTGGCGATGTAGGCCCTGGTCTGGCTCAGGAATGCGATATCCTGTGGATTCGTCCCGTTTCCCACCGAAAATTGAAGAACGGGTGTCGCGAGATCGTCGGGATCAAGTACAAGGATATTGTCTTCGCCGAACCGATTGATGACGTAGACCAATCCCCCGTAAGTCCGCACTGCAGCATCGCTGTGGATGTTCAGCAGGTTCACGGCCGCCAGGTCCGTTTGCAAGTCCACAACGGAGACACTCCCACTCTCGAAATCCGTCGTCGTCAAAATCGCTCGGTCCTGCGCCCACGCCAACGAACAGGCACTGAGGACACAGATAAGGCAAAGCATTCCTGAACGAAATCTCATCTTCACTCCCCGAGGTTATAACTGCAGCGTGACGAAGTAAGATCTTCCAGGCAACGGATATCCCCAGACGTCGGCGATCCGTGTATTCTTCAGATTTTTGGCTTCTAGCGTCATTCGGGCCCGGCTCGAAAGGCGAACGCGTAATCCGAGGTTGTGGATATGGCGGGACGGCACGGGACGCAAGTTGGCCCGGTCCAGGAAATTCTTGTCCTGGAAAGTATATTCATAGAAGATTGAAACGTATCCCACCCCAACGTCCGTGCGTAGAAATGTCCTGTGGGCAGGTCGGTTTGGCAGGCGATTTCCCTGGCGGTGGGGAATGTCTGATTCGTCCACGGCACGTTGATAGGTGTAGTTTCCGGATATCGACCACCTCCTCACAGGGGATACGCCAGCCGTGACTTCCACGCCTCGCGCACGAGCTTTGCCGATGTTGAAGGCACGGGATGTCCCCTGTGATGTCTGAACGAACTGAATCAGATCCTCGTAGCGATGGTCGAAGAAAGCAGCTTCAAACACCGCATCGCGACGAGATTGGGCCCGAAAACCGGCATCCCAGGTATGCCCCCTTTCGGGGATCAATTCGGTATTCCCCACGACACCTCCGCGATCACCGAAGAGTTCGTAGAAGCTGGGAACCCGGGGACTCAACCCCAGATTGGCCTTCAGCCAGAGCCCGGGCCTCAGGTCGAATCGCAACCCCCACCGGAAAGATACAAGCGTTCGGTCTGTCGTCGTGTCTGACGCCTCGGGCGAAAACAGATAGGGGTTCTCATCGAACACCCGGCTTCGAAGGCGCCGGACCTCCGCAGAGATCGAAGCGATCCCCTTGCGCCCGGGGAGCTCCCAATCCGTCCCCACCCGCACATCGGCTGTCCACCGATCGCTTTCGAGGAAGAGCGACCGACGCTGCAGGCGGGATTCGGGAAGGAAGGTCTCTTTCCGAATGGAGATGCCCAAACCTGTGCCAAGATTTTGGCCAATCGCAGTCTGAATCCTGCTCTGCCATTCGATATGCCTCGTCCGATATCGGCTGTTCTGACGCCCCAGACCCACCTCCCCATTCGGGTCCATAAAAGACTCTGCCGTATGAGAGAAGGTGACTCGCTGCCGAATGGAAAACCGATTTCTCAGATCCGGAATCACGACGCCGGCTTCAACGAGATTTCTGAACGTATTCAGGCGGGCGTGTGTCGATTGGTTGTTGCTGATTCCAGGAATCCCTTTGTGGCTCCAGTAGAGATTTTCCTGAAGATAGAACTTCCAATTCCGATGAAACCGATGTCTCCACTTTCCCAGCAAACTTCCGGATGTAAAGTCGCTGTTCACTCGGCGGGCAACGGAGTCGTCGTCCAGATTGTAGCGCGTGCCATTGTCATCAAGAAATCGAAAGTTGTTATCGCTTGTGAGATATTCCGCCACGAGCAGGTAATCGCCCGCTCCCCTTCGATCGGAGATCGTTGTACTGAGATTTCGTGTATCGAATGAGCCCCAGGAAACGCCTCCGTTCCGCTGCCACCCCTCCCTCGCTGAACGCGTCCGAATGTGGAGGGTCCCTCCCATACCCCCCCCCTCTGCCGCAGCGCCTCGATACAGCTCTATTTGCTCGATCTGCTTGAGAGGGAGATTGCTCAGATTGACGCCTCCCCCAAAGGCCGAATTAAGAAGGATGCCGTCCAGATAGATCTCCACCTGCTCGGCGGAGGAACCACGAACCGAGATCGTGCTGAAACTTCCGAGCCCGCCCAATTGTTTCAGTTGAACTCCTGTCGCTGTCGATAAAACTTCGGGCACGGACGTCGCTCGGCCCTCGAACATCTCGCGCTTCAAGACGGTCACAAATGAAGGCATCCGATGAATATCGGATTGTCCGACCGGTTCTGCCCGCACGATCATCTCCTCCAGCGGAATCAGCCTGGGTATCATTGCCAGTTGCAACACGCCCTCTGCCCGATCCAATACCCTCACCCCTTTCTCCACGAGTTGGTGGTATCCTACGTGTGAAACGCGCAGCGTGTAGATGCCTGCAGGCACAGAATCGAATTCAAACCGACCCGCGGCATCTGTCTCAACACCTCCGATGGCGTCTCCCAGAACGACCCATGCCCCATAGAGGGGTTCGTTAGTCTGAGTATCCTTTATGATCCCCTTCAGAGTGGCGGCGTCGACGAAACGGGGAGTCAAAATAAGGAAGAGGACGGAGAGCACCCATTCCATCGCGCAGGGTGAGCCTCTATGGTTGGACATAAACCGAAGCATCATCGTTCACTCGTTCCTTATCTGAGGCAGCCATGGACATCAAACAAAAATCCCCGGCCTCTTTCCTGAAGCCGGGGAACCCAATTCCTTATGGATCTATAGCTGATCTTGCTTCCCGCTCCTCGAGGAAGATCTAAATCGACACCACGGCTCAGGCAGGTCTTCTGGCTCCCGGATCATCTGCGCTCCTACGCCTTCCCAGCCTATTGATACCGGCCAGTGGCTTGTGCAGGACGCATCCTCGGTCACAGCGGCGGGTCCGCGACGGAATTACACCGTCTTCCCTTTTGGCCCCCTTGGGGGCACCTGGGCCTGATGGACAACAATGTCAAAGATCGACGACACCGGAATATAGGTCAGCGAGAACCCATCTGTCAAGACAGAACAGAATGAGGAAAGCAGGTTCAATTAGCAAAGGCACTTTGCGAAAATTCGATTCCCCCTTAAAGATCAATGTCTTATCTTCCTCTCGCCATGACCTCCCAAATAACGTCTGCTCAAATTGAGGGCCTAACGAATCAAGAATCTACCGTGTCGCTTGGGAAGGCGTTTTCCTACTGTGAGTCTGTAACGAGGAGTCACTACGAGAATTTTCCGGTGGGTTCCCGCTTGATCCCCAGGTCTCTCAGACCCCACGTTTGTAGTATCTACGCCTTCGCTCGTGCAGCAGACGATTTTGCGGACGAACCCGGAATGAACGATACGGAGCGTCTCATCAGACTGGACAGGTGGGAAGAGCGTCTCAACGCCTGCCTAACAGCTCCTGAAGGTCCTGTATTTACTGCACTTGCCGAAACAATACGGACGCATCACATTCCGACCCAGCTTCTCAGAGACCTCCTGTGGGCCTTCAGGTTGGATGTGACGACGCAGCGCCGACAAACCTTCGATGATCTGCTCTCATACTGCCGCTACTCGGCCAACCCGATCGGCAGACTCATCCTGCACCTCTTTGGCCATAGAGACGAAAGGAGGCTTCTTCTCTCAGATGCAATCTGCAGCGCACTGCAGCTGACCAATTTTTGGCAGGACGTCGCGGTAGATTTCTCGCGCGGCAGGGTCTATATTCCGCAGGAGGATATGAATCGGTTCGAGGTTACAGAAGAAAACCTGGCGCAAGGACGCGTGACGCCCGGCTTCGATGACCTCTTGGAATTCGAGATCGCACGCACCGAGGCGCTCTTCAACGATGGACGATCCCTTTCTGAATCCGTAGCCGGCCGTCTGAGATTCGAACTCCGGTTGACTTGCCTGGGCGGACTTCGGATTCTGGACAAGATCCGTCAGAACGGATACGATGTCTTCCGGAGACGCCCACGCATCTCGGCCTGGGACCGCGCCCGTCTTCTGCTTCGCGCGTTCTTTCCGAAAGACATAAGTGAAGAAACATCAACATTATCCGACCCTCATGAAGATCAGTGATTCCACGAGTGCCTTCGTCAAGAAGGCGCGCACGAATTTTTATTACGCCTTCGTTTTCCTACCCAAGCCCAAGCGGGATGCCATCTTCGCCGCCTATGCCTTTAGCCGATTCACGGATGATCTGGTGGACGAGGCGTCATCACCAGAAGCTGCGCGAGAAAATCTGCAGACCTGGCGAAGCCAGCTGGAAGCCTGCTATGAGGGGCGCGCCGAACACCCGATTACCATCGACCTTCAAAAGACGCTCCTTCAATTCCCCATCCCCAAATCCCATTTCCTGAACCTTATCGACGGCGTCGAAATGGACCTTCACAAACGCCGGTATGCCACGTTTGATGACCTTTACCAATACTGTTATCGGGTTGCATCCACAATCGGACTGATTTGCATTGAAATATTTGGATATCGGAATTTGAAGACCCGGGATTATGCAGTCAACCTCGGCGTCGCGTTGCAACTCACGAACATCATGAGAGACCTGAAAGCTGACGCCCAGCAGGATCGCATCTACATACCCTCCGAGGATCTTCAGCGGTTCGGCTATTCCGAACGGGACCTGCTGTCTCACACGTATAACCCCGCATTCGTGAAACTGATGCGATTTCAAACGAAGCGGGCGAAGGATTTTTACGCGAGAGCGAGGAAATTCCTCACAGAAGAAGATCGGCCAGACCTCTTTTCGGCTGAGATCATGGCGCATATATACACAGCCCTACTCAAGCGGATAGAATCGGTCCAATACAACGTGTTCGAGAATTCGATAGGTGTGAACAACCTGAGGAAATTCAGCATTGCACTCAGCACATGGATTCGCGCTGGAGCCAGGCGGTCTCTGGCATGAAACACGTCGTCGTCATCGGGGGGGGATTTTCTGGGCTCTCCGCCGCCGCTCAACTCGCAAGCAAAGGTCTCAGAGTGACGCTGCTGGAACGGCGGAAGCAGTTGGGTGGAAGGGCGTATTCTTTCACGGACAGACAGACCGGGGACACGGTTGACAACGGCCAGCACTTGTTGATGAAGTGCAATCTGCACACGCTGGAATTTTTAAAACAGATCGGAACATCGGACCGGCTCCACTTTCAGAACAAATTCGCGATTGAGTTTCGCCACCCGCGACTGGGTAGAACACACCTCTCCTTTCCCCGCCTCCCTTCTCCCCTTCACATTCTGCTCGGCCTGATGCGTTTCAAACCCATCGCACTCTCCGATATGCCGAAGTTTGCAGGTGTCGCAAGGAACCTGTCGCCTCTCAAAACGAAGGGTCTTTCCGTCAAAGCCTGGCTGGAACGGTGCGGTCAAACTGATCGTCTCCTCAGAAGCTTCTGGCACCCACTTTCGATCTCAGCCTTGAACCAGGCCCCCGAGGATGCACCCGCCAGCCACCTTGCTCGGATCTTCCGAGACGCTTTTCTGCGGAACCTGGACGGCGCGTGCCTGGGATACGCTACCGTCGGCCTGAGCGGACTGTATTCCGATTCCGCGAGTCAGTTCATTAAATCGCGCGGAGGAGAGGTCCTACTGCGCCGCCGGGTGGTTCACTTCGGTGAGGAGAGAGAGAGAATTTCCATCCAATTAGACTCTGGCGAAAGATTGAGTGCCGACGCCTGTATCAGCTCTGTGCCCCCGACGGCGCTTATCCGACTCCTTCCCCCTTCTCTTTCCAGACTTCGCCGAGACCTGGCCTCCTTTCGCCCCTCACCCATCCTATCCGTCAACCTCTGGTTTGAGCATCCCGTTATCGAATCCGATTACGTTGGACTCCTTGGTGGCCGAATGCATTGGGTGTTCAACAAGCGGAGCCTCTATCGAGGGCGGGATCGAGCGTCGACGGGTCACGTTGCGGTAGTGTCGAGTGCGGCTGACGGGCTTTTGGACGAATCGGACGCGGATCTGGTCCGTATCACCCTGGAAGAGATCCGTTCTCACCTCCCTGATAATGAGAGGAATACCCTGATTCATAGTCTCGTCGTTCGGGAACGCCAGGCGACTTACGTCCTTCCCCCGAGCGCCCCTCGCCCTGGCGTCACTACCGAATGGCCCGGACTCTTCCTTGCCGGAGACTGGACCGACACGGGCCTTCCCTCGACGATAGAGAGCGCTGTTCTGAGCGGCCGCGCGGCTTCGGACGCAGCACTCGAATTTCTTCGAGACCCATGAACGACCGGATTGGTGTCAAAAATTAGATTTCAACCGGCCCGAAACAAAGAAAGGCGCGACCCGAAGGCCGCGCCTCGAATAAAATATCACCGAAACAGTGCTACCCGACCCTGAAGTTCGAGACGCCCTCATCGATCACCGTCCTCGTCTCCAAATCCAGGGCGTGAATGCTCACAATAAAAGATCTGCCCTGCTCGTCCTCCTCTACCAGTGGGAGTGAATCCACCTGGTAGAACGACTGGCCGTCCGTCGCCTGAGCCGTCAGTTCTGAGTCGCCCCCGGTTCGAGAACTGAACCTATCGAAGAATGTCTGGGGATCCATTCCGTAAAGGTGGGCGCCCTTCCCAACCCACTCCTTGGTCTCCGGGTGCTCCTCAAAACCGGCCTCCTTCAAGAAGCCGGCATGTTTCGCCACTTCACCCATAACGACGACCATGTCCTCAGCCTCAAGGACATAGGTTTTATACTTTCCGATTTCCTTCTCAATCATCTGATCCGATGCCCCCAAAACCTGACCCGTATTGCAGCGTAAATATAACAAAATTCCACTCGACGCCCCGGAAAACAATACGGGTCGCCCTATCTGACCAGATACCACGTCTCGGTTTGAGACCTGCCGGCTCCGTCGATCTTTGTGACGGAAATCTTCTCACCTTCCTCACCCACTCTACCCCGATAGGTCGCGAATGAAACAAAAGAGTAGAAGCGGACGAAGTTCCCGGTTACTTTGAGGATCCCGTAGTCGGCCCTCGGGGCCGCCGTCCGCTGAGGAATATAGGTGACAGCTTCCCAGGTATTTCCCCCAGGGAAACCTCCTGCAAATTTCAGGCTGCCTGAAACGAGCAGCAGTCTCTCGGGCCTCGGATCAGGGTCGAACACCCTGGTGAATTTCACGGATTCGAGGCCATAGATCGACTCCCCGGCGGCCCATAGGTCGCCCGCAGCCAGAGCCGGAAACGTCAGAATCGCAATCTTGAGCCAAATCTTCATTCAATGGTCCTCCACCGAAACCATCGGCAGATCCATCTTCATCCTGCAGCCATTTTGAAGATCATCCAGGATTACCCTAAAACAAACCCAACCAACCCGATTCCGGTTCCTGGTTGTACCGGGTGATGCGACCCCGCGGGTGAATTCTCACGACATCTTGTGGTCCAAGGACCAGATTTCCACTGTCCTCACCGACAAGCGGCTTGACCCAGACGGTACCTCGACTCACGGAAATCGTGGTGGACGCATCGAGCACGACGCGCAGTTTGTATAGCGCCCCCTCCGAAGCGGTGACCACGGCGAGGGGTGAACGCACCTCCATGGTTGGATTTTTTACGTAGACCCAGAGTTTTCCCAATCGAATACTCAACTGGGGAGGAACGGTTCCGTTCTCTTCTTTCTCCCCGATCTCTAGAGACGATGCCCCCTCGACCTGGATCTGTCCCACCTCTTCCCCAAGCCTGAGCACGGCCCTCCGACCCGCCTCCGTCACCACCTGATCCCCTGTCTTGAGTTTCTCAACATCCGGAGGATCTGAATCGCCTGAAAAAAGCAGCACGTCACCGACTACGGTCTCCATGCTCGACCCATCGTCGGTCAGGATGCTCTGTCCCGTCTTTTTCTTTTTGTTTACGCTCCTCGCGGGGGTCTCGCTGTCCGACCCGCGGAAAAGTGTTGCTCGCCGTGAACTGCCATTGGGCTTCGAGACGCCTGAGCGCCATTGAACATACCAGGCAACGAGTGCGACACACACGACTGCACCGGAAAGACCGAGGGCCATTCCTTTCAGATTCCGTCGCTTCTGCTTGGGCTCGGTCAAGGCTTCCCCTTTTTTGCCTGACCCGCCGGCAGGCTTACCTTCATCAGGAGAGGGCTCATCCTCTTCCTCCGCGATACCGACCGACCCGAAGTAAGTCCTGATTTTTCCTTCTTCGTAGAGACTCCGGGCTTTTTGGACAATGCGACGCTGCACTGCCTCAGCGTCATCGGGCTCGACCTCACCGATGGCTTCCTCATCCTCAGAAAGGTTTAGTGCCCGACGTTCGGAAACGTTCGCGAGCACGCGCCGCCTCAGACTGGCCGTCGCCGAGCCGAGCGCAATCGCAAGGTCCCAAGCGTCTACCCTCGAGAGCACCGTCTGGAAATCCTGGTCTCCCAGTCGAACCAAGTCTTCAAAGCGGTATAAAAGGTCCTGTACAGCTCTCGTGGGTTCTGGATCAAGCCGATACATATCGCTAAGAATCCGTCTTACCGCGGCGGCGGAGGATACGTGGCGGAGGATATCGGCAGAGAACTCTGTTGAGCTTTTTCGGGGAGGAAGGTCCCAAGCCGACTCGATGGTGTCCAGGAAGGACAGTTCTACTCGGCCCATCCGGGTGTCAAGCGCGGTCCAATTCTGGGCCGTTACTTTCTGAAGGACCTCTCCCTGGAGGCCCGGGGGGAGGTAGAGCAGGAGGTCCCCAGCCTGCTGGGGAGTTGCGTGAAGTAGAATCATAGCCAGAACATCTGAAACTTTGAGCGGCCACGCTTCGACAAACAATCCGGATGCTTCGTGCCCGTCCGCTTCTTGAGCAAAGATGACCTCGAGGTCGCCGTTTAATACCTGCTCTAAAAAAGACATCTCTGATGGCTGAAGGTCCGAGGCAGCGTCCATCGTGTTCGCGACCTCTTCTCTTAGCGAGACCGGCAGCATCTGGACCAGACGACCTCTTGCCTGTGCTGTGAACTTCGCGAATGCAAAGGCAAGGGCGCGCGTTGTCTCCTCTTGAGTCATGGCCGCCAATGGATTCAACGATCCTCAAGAACATCAAGGTACTTGAGACCCGTACCTGTGTTGAATAAGACGACCCGCTCATCCCGGCGAACCGACCCGTTTGCGATCAGGTGTTTAAGCCCGGCCAACGAGGCGGCGCCCTCCGGACAAGGGAAAATCCCCGTCAAGGAGGCCATCTCGCCCAAAGATTGGAAAATCTCATCGTCTGTGACTGAGACAGCAACCCCTCCGCTCTCGCGAATCACCCTCAGCATGATAAAATCTGCCACCGCAGCCGGCACTCTAAGTCCCGCAGCCATCGTATGCGCATCCTTCCAGGGTTCGGCCTTTTCGATGCCTTCCTCAAAGGCCCGAACGATCGGGGCACACCCCGCCGCCTGAACCGAGATCATCCTGGGCCGTTTCTTGTCGATCCAGCCCATCTCTTCCATTTCCCCAAATGCCTTCCACATCCCGATCAGTCCCGTACCTCCGCCGGTCGGGTAAATCACAACGTCTGGGAGAACCCAGTCGAACTGCTCAGCCAGCTCGTAGCCCATGGTCTTCTTTCCTTCCACGCGGTATGGCTCCTTTAGCGTGGAGAGATCGAACCAATCCTCTTGTTCCTTCCTTTCTGCCACAATCCTGCCACAATCTGTGATGAGCCCATCAACGAGTTCCACGTGTGCACCCAGAGCAGCGCACTCACTTCGGTTGGCCAGCGGAGTGTCATTCGGCATGAAAATGTGGGCGGAGACGCCCGCACGGGCCGCATATGCGGCCAATGCACTACCCGCATTTCCGGCAGATGGAACCACGAACGATCTCGCCCCAAGTTCGATAGCCCTTGAAACGGCCGCCGACATTCCTCGCGCCTTGAATGAACCCGTCGGATTGTTGCCCTCCTCCTTCAGGTAGAGGCCTTCCAGCCCAAGCGCCTTCCCGAGCGAACCCACGTGCAGGAGCGGTGTAAACCCCTCTCCCAGGCTCACCCTGAAATCTCCACGCTCCACCGGTAGGATCTCGGCGTACCGCCACATGGTCGGCGACCGGGAAGCGATCTGCTCGCGGCTCAATGCTTTCGAAACACCGCCCAGATCATAACGTGCAAACAGAGGAGCGCTACAGCAAGGACTCAGGTTCCAGAGCTTGTCCTTCGGGTATGATTTTTCACAACGGGTGCAAAACAGATCTGTCAGGAATTCCACACACACCTCTTGAAGAAAATCCCATCTACCAAACCCGGGTGAACTAATTATGCATCAGCCTTTATGGTAAGTCAATACGGAAGGGCCGGGCAACAATTCCACCCGTTGAATCTCAAAGATTCTACGATCTCAGCCCGTCTTCCCGAGTTCATAACGACGGATCTTTCGGCGCAATGTCGGCCGGGTAATGCCGAGCATCCGACAGGCCTCGCCGCGGTTCCATCCGGCAATGTCTAACACTTGCCCAATATGATCACGCTCCAATTCCATCAAGGTCCGTACACGATCATCGCGCTTCGCATGCTGATTGCTGTCCAAACCGCGCAGGTCGAACGTCTCGATAATTTGACCTCGGCAGTGTATCGCAGCCCTCGTGATGACGTTCTGCATTTCCCGGATATTGCCTGGCCACCCGTGTACAACCAATCGGTCCATGGCATCTCGGGAAACGCCCACGATTTTCCGGTTCAATCTAAGACCCGAGTTCAATAAGGAAGTGCAACACTTAGGGTAGCAACTGTCCTATCCTAAGTGTATGGGAAACAATTACAAGCATCTTACGATAGACGAACGCGAGCAGATTGCGCTTTGTCGAGCCACTGGTGCAAGCCTTAGAGATATTGCCAAGGCCCTTGACCGGAGCGCCAGCACGATTTCAAGAGAGTTGAAACGTAATCCGTCCCCGATAGCTGAGAGTTACTCGGGCCTCCAGGCTCACAGAAGGGCTGAGAAACGTAAGCGGGAGGCCGGCAAGCGGAAACGGCTGAAGAATCCGGTTATCCGGCGATATGTCGAGACCAAACTCAAGCAAGGATGGTCTCCCGAGTTGATCGCTGGGAGGCTTCCCGAGGAGCGTCCGAGCGCGGGTATCAGCCACGAAGCCATCTACCAGTATATCTACGATCCAAAGGTGCACAAGCAGCGGGATCTGGTTGCTTGCTTATCCCGAGCTCACAAAAAACGAAAGCCGCGGTGGCATACGAAAGCCACATTCCAGGCCGTATTTCGATCGATCGACGTCCCCGTTACATCGAAAAACGGAAACAACCTGGCCACTGGGAATCCGACACCATCATCTCTCGTGAGAGCAAACAGGCCGTTGGCGCTTGTCTTGAGCGATCGTCGAGATACCTACACCTGGCTAAGCTGGCAAAGAACGGACCCTCGGAGGTCGCCGAAGCGATTAATCGACGCCTTGGGCGACATCCTCCCCACATGAGGAAGAGCATCACATATGACAACGGATCCGAAAACGGCCAACATCAACGGGTCAACGAGGTGCTTGGCACCAAATCCTATTTCTGCAAACCGTTCCACAGCTGGGAGCGAGGCGCTGTGGAAAACGCTATCGGTCTGGTCCGCAGATACCTCCCCAAGAAGACAGACTTCTCAAAGGTCAGCAAACACGAGTTAAAGAAAATTCAGAACCGGATCAACAACCGACCAAGAAAATGTCTTAACTTCAAAACACCAGCTGAAGTCTTCAAGTCCAAGTGTTGCACTTAGTCATTGAATCCAGCAGATTGATCCTCGAAAGCATTTTACTCAATAGAAGTGGGAAATCCAACCTTCGGTCCCGAAGCGCCGGCAGCGGAATGACGACTTCCGAAAGGCGGTAATAGAGATCTTCACGGAACGCCCCAGCTCTGATGAGATCCTCCAGGTCACAGTTCGTTGCTGAGATAACACGAACATCGGACTTGACTGGGTCCTGCCCCCCGACTCGATAAAATTCACTTCTATCGAGTACCCGCAAAAGCTTTGCTTGAAAAGCCTGGGAGGAATCCCCGATTTCATCCAGGAAAAGGGTCCCGCCGCTGGCGCGTTCGAAACAGCCCAGCCGGCGCTCGGTGGCTCCGGTGAATGCTCCGCGTTCGTGTCCGAAGAGTTCGGCCTCGGTCAAGGTCTCAACGACTGCAGCGCAGTTCACTGCGACGAGGCTTCCCGACCGGCCCGAAGCCCTATGAATGGCCCTGGCCAGAAGCTCCTTCCCCGTTCCACTCTCCCCCATGATGAGAATGGTCGCATTGGAGGCAGAAGCCCCACCTGCACTTTTCAGGGCCTCGATCATGCCCGCGGAGCGCCCAACGACCATCTCATCTTCCTCTTCAGGTTGATCCATCGACCGATCCAAGAGATAGCGTACGGTGCTGTCATCCCTGACTTGAACGCGCCTTAGAAGATCATCCAGTGTCGTGTCGTCCAAAGGCTTGGGAAGACAATCGTATGCCCCCCGCGAAATCGACGAAAACACCAGCTCAGGAGACAACCGCTTGCTGAGCACGACGACAGGTGTCTGTCCGTCCGATCTCCCAGCCGCCTCCAAAATGGGCAGCCCATCTCCATCAGGCAGGCGTGCATCGGTGAGAATGAGCTCCGGACTCCCCTCTCGAACCCTTTGCACACCCTCGGATGAGGACCCGGCGCAGGTCACACGGTATCCCCTAGCCGTAAGCCGTCCCGTCAACTCCTTCGAGAAGCGCTCGTCGCCATCCACCAGCAGGACTTGGTCCATAGCCAGCCTCCTCCCTGTATAATGCGTCCCCCAGAAAAGGATATAAAGTCCGTTGAGTATCCTATCGCACGCAGGTTTCGTGCCATTCGGAAAGAGGATCGAATCGTGAGCTCTAATCCCTTCCTGTTCAAGCCTGTAAGCAAGTCCCCCTGGTGGTGTGAGGCAGAATCATCTGAAACGATTGCCATGGCTGCCCGGACAGGTCTGCAGCGAACTGTCGCGCGTCACTAAACAAAAAAAATCGGCGCCAAGACTCTTCAGGCGCCAACCAGACTCCGTTTTATCGATCGGTCCTTCCTATCTCATAAAGTAATCCTCACAGTTGTTTGACTCCGGCTTCACGATTGTGACCTGGCAAGAATCTAATTATCTGTTACAAGAATAATCTGGCTGGATTGAGCGCTTTCATTCCCGTTGCCGTCGACGGCGCTGATTC
Source organism: Candidatus Latescibacterota bacterium (assembly GCA_965248435.1). Lineage (GTDB taxonomy): Bacteria > Latescibacterota > UBA2968 > UBA2968 > CBDFJH01. The sequence continues at coordinate 27,502 of OZ252100.1, read as the reverse complement.
GGTAGCTGTACGTGGTTGCCGAACTCAACCCGGTATCATCATACATCACTTGACTCGAATCCACCTGAGCGAGGAAGGGGAAGCCTGTTTCTCCCTGGCCCAGGGCCCTGTAGATCCGGAATCCCGAGAGTCCCGTCAAGGCCTGGCCGCCCTCGTCTGTCTTAGGGGCACTCCAGCTGAGCCTGATGCTGGTCGAACCGAGCACGCTTCCAGCGAAAATTCCGGGCGTAGCCGGTGCCCGATTGTCCTCCGGCACGAGGGCGGAAACGAATGGCGAAAGCTCGCTCTTAAGACCTCCCGTCCCAACCGCACGCACGCGATAGACGAAGGCACTGCCCGCAGCCAGCGGTGAATCCACGTAGGTGGTCAGGAGCGTGCTGAACGTCTCATCTGGATCCGGCTGTGCCGGGTCCGCATATCGCAGAATCTCGTAGCCAGTTAGTTCTGGCTCGGTGTTGGCAGTCCATTGAATCGTGACCTGGGTAATGTCAGAGGTCGCGCTGACATTCACGGGCACGGCCAGCCCCCGCGTGGTAATCAAGACGGATCCGGACCTGGCACCCTCGTTGCCCACAGAATCGACAGCGCTTATTGCGTAAAAATACTGAGTCAGGAGCGCTACGGTCGTGTCCTGATAAGTCAATTGAACGCTAGAAGTCTCCGCCAGGAGGACGAGCGACGTAGAGCCCCCCGGCGACCGAAAGACCCTGTAGAGCGAGAGCCCCGTCAACTCGCCCCCACCGCCATCCGTCTGGGGAGCGGTCCAGGTCAACAAGATTTGATTGGGGTCCTCGTCATCGAGGGTTACTGCCAGGTCTGAGGGAGCGGCCGGTGGGCTTTCATCTGTGAGTGCCAGGCCGTCTACAAAGCCGGAAGGGTCGCTTCGCAAGATTCCCCGTGTCGGATCCTGGACAACCGACTGTACCCTGTAAAAATAGACCGTACCTATCGAAACGTTGCTATCGGCATATCTGGTTTGGGCGGTCGTGAACAGCGTGTCCTGGGTCACGGGCTCGAATATTTCCTGAGTCGATGTGGACCTCAGAACCAGATAGCCCAGCAAGTCAGGTTCGTTCACAGGATTCCACTCGACCTCTATCCGAGCGATCCTGTCTGTCGTCCTGAGCCCCGCTGGAGCAGCCGCGCCCGTCGTGGTTATGGACGCGGAGCCTGATTGCGCCCCTTCGTTCCCGTTCGCATCAAACGCACTGACCCGATAGGAGTAGCGGGTATCGAGCTCCAAATCGGTGGTATCTACGAAAGTGACCTCCGAGGCAAGAACGGTAGCGACTTCCACGAACGCGCCGTCACTATCCCTGGACCGGAGCACCCGATACCCGCTCAGTCCACTCAGGGCCTCGTTGTCTGTATCCGACTGGGGAGCCGCCCAGGTCAGCGTGACACTCCCCGTCTCGGCATCGCTCACGACTGAGAGATCGGTGGGGGCCGCAGGTGGGCGATTATCTTCGAGAGCTTCAGCGCTCACGAATACAGACAGCGCGCTCGATCGCTTTAGGACATCCACCGCATTCACTCTGTAAAAGTAGATTTTGGCAACGCTCAAGTCGATCGATGTATCGGCGAACGTTGTCCGGCCCGTCGTAACGAGCGAATCCGCGACCTCGCCCGGCAGTGGTAGATACACTCCGGTTGACGAAGTGGCACGGTAAACGCCATATCCTGAGAGATTACCGCTGACTACAGGATCCCAGGTGAGAACAATCTGTTCGATCCCGCCGCTGGCGCTCAAATTCGAGGGCGGGCCTAATCCCTCGCTGCCTGGGAAATTCGGATCGATCGGGTTCGATCGCTCACGACCACAGCCACAAAACGTGATTGTGAGGATTCCCAGGCAGAGAATAAACGAATGGACATCACCCAGGAAGTTCATGCGTGAAATTCTTCCCATGGTGAGACTAAAATCCCTTTTCAACAACAACCTTTACGTTGCGAGCGGCTTTGTCACCCGACACATTCAGCCTCACGCCCCGATCGAATTTCGGGATATTGTCGTCCTCGCCGCTCAAAAGAAGCAACCGCAACCCACTCGCGAGCAGGACGATCGAAAGGCCAATGCTCAACTGGCTCTTTGTATCCCGGTCGCTGGTCCTGTCGAAGAGGCGCTCGGCCTCTTCCGCACCACGCGCCGCTTCATACCGGTCGTAGAGGTTGTTCGCGTCCCGTCGAAAATCGACGGCCTTCTTGGCTAACAGGAGGCTGCCCCCCAGGAAAGCGACAGCGAAGGATCGGCGAACGGTAAAGAAAGGTTCCGCGTCGACAGGTGCGATCATCCCGGCCAGCACGAGGGCCAGAGACAACAAACAACAGAAGACAGGTTTGACATTTCCAGACATGAGCGCACACCTCCGAGATGTGATCATCGCGAGCGGGATGAGCCAAACCAAAGCTCGAGAACGAACGATGAGGCGTCCGGTCTCGGAAATTCTTCAGTCCAGGGAGAGCGCGGGAAGGAAGGAAGCAAACAACAAAGGGGACCTAAAAGTATAAGAAATAAGGGGATGAAAGACAACCTTCTAAGCTCGCAGAAATGAGTCCTGCACCTTCTATTAGCCTACTCTTTGCGATCGACCAGTGAATAGATCGTAGGGATCAGAATGAGCGTCACCAGGGTTGAAAACACAAGGCCTCCGATCACCGTAATCGCCATCGGTGCCCGGATCTCCGCTCCCTGCCCTACCGGAAAGAAGATGCCCATCGCACTCATCAGCGTGACCTTCATTCCAGCAGGCAGAACGTCTCCAAGCGCGTGATCGAACCCGCTCACGATCGGACGGAAGTTGAATATCCCCAGGGCCATCGGCAGCAACCCCAGGACTGTTGTGGACGTCGTCATCAGAATCGGACGGAGACGCACGCTTCCGGCGTGTTCGATGGCCTCGAATTTGGACATTCCGCTTTCGCGGCGAAGTCGGTTGATATAGTCAATCAACACGATGGCGTTGTTTACAACGATTCCGGCCAGCATGATCAGACCGATCAGCACCACCACGCTGATCGTCTGGCCGGTCACGAGCAAAATCAAGATTACCCCGACCAGACCAAACGGGATGGAGAACATAATCACGAACGGGTGGACCAAAGACTCGAACTGAGAGGCCATCACCAGGTATACCAGAAAAACGGCAAGGGCGATGGCCAGCTGCATGCTTTCGAATGACCGCCTGCGCTCCTCGTCCTGCCCACCGATCTTGATGTTGAAATCCGACGGGTAGCGCAAAGATCGAATTTCTTCTCCGATCTCGCCGACAACATCGCTCAGGCTTCGTCCTTCAAGATTCGCGGAAACCAGGGCGACTCTCTGCTGATCGATCCGCCGGACTTCGGCAGGGCCCATGGTCACGGACAGGTCCGCCACGACCTCCAGGGGGATGGGGGTAGACGAGCTCGGTACGGTCACTTTCAATCGCCTAAGGTCGTCGACGCGACTCCTGTGATCGTCGTCCGCTCGCACCCGGATGTCGACTTTTCTATCACCTCTGCTAAACTCCGTAGCTACCTCTCCCTGAACCTGATTGCGAACGATCTCACCAATCGCCTGAATCGTTGTCCCCATCTGCGCAACACGTTTGCGGTCAAAGCGAATTTGGACCTCCGGACTTCCCCCCTCCGAACTCGTCTTCACATCTGTCAGTCCTGATATTCCAGTCATCTTATCTGCCACCTCGTCGGCCAGGCGACTCAGGGTGCTCAGGTTATATCCCGAGACTTCGACCTCAACCGGGGTCCGAGCCGAAAAGAGAGATGGACGAGCGAATTTGGTTTCAACCGAAGGTAAATCTCGAAGGGCTCTCCGGATGCGATCCATCACCGCCTCCTCCTTCTCCCTGATGACCCCTTCTTTCAGCGCGACGTGAACCTGAGCAACGTTTTCCCGCTCTACCTCCACGGCACCACCGGACTCGCCGCTCGAGCCGATAATGTCGTAGATCAATAGAACCTCCGGCTGAGTTCGAACCATGCGCTCAATTTCAATAACGGCCTGCTCGGTCCTCTCTATCGGCGTGCCTACCGGCATTTCGACGTTGATGACGAACTCACCCTGACTGATCTCGGGAATCAGTTCACTCCCGAGCAGGGTGCCTAACAAAAGGGCGCCACCCATCAATCCGACGGCAATCACGATGACGGTTGCCCGGTGGCGCAGGGCCCACCGCAGCAGATTGGGATAGAGCCTATAAGCCCTGCTTGTTATCTGGTCGAATGCCCAGATGAGCGGCGAAAGCATTTTGAGGACCACTCTGCCAAATCCCCTGGCGGTATGCAAAGCGAATCCAACGCCTCTGGCGGCGCCTTCAGATAGATCGTGCCCGGAATTGACGCGTCGTCGCTCCAATTCTGTCTGCTCCTCGCTCCCCCGAACGTCCAGGGAAGCCAGCATCGGGATCAAGGTCAGGGCGACAAAGAGAGAGGCGACAAGAGAGTAGGTGACCGTCAGCGCCTGATCGCGAAACAACTGTCCGGCGATGCCCTCCACGAAGACGATCGGCACGAAAACGCAGATGGTCGTCAGCGTAGACGCGACCACGGCCCTGCCTACATTACCGGCTCCCTTGTTCGCAGATTCGAGCACACCCATCCCCTCTTCGCGACTCCGCTGGATGCTCTCGAGCACGACAATCGAGTTGTCTACAAGCATCCCGATGCCGAGTGCGATCCCGCCCAGCGACATAATGTTGAGACTCACATCGGAGACGTACATGAAGAAGAACGTCGCTACGACCGAGATCGGTATGGATAGACTGATAATGCTCGTGCTTCTTGGGCTATTCAAGAAGAGGTAGAGGATGACGATCGCCAGCAGTCCACCCACGATGGCTGTACTCAACACTTCGTTCACAGAACCCCTGATGAAGGTGGACTGGTCAAAGACCACCTCCATCCGGGATTGGCTCAAGAGCTCTCCTGCATCTTCCTTGAAGGCGTTCAACGCGTCGTTCACGCGCTCTGCAGCCGTCACCGTGTTTGCGTCGCCCTCCTTGTAGACAGCCAGCTCAACGCTTTCACGGCCGTTGATGCGTGTAATAACGAGCCGTTCCTTGTGTCCGCGAATCACCTTACCCACGTCAGCCAACGTGAGGGCAGCATCCTGCCGCTGGCCGATCACGATGTCCCGTATCTCTTCCACGCTTTGAAACTCGTTCAAGGTTCGCACCAGATACTCCGCTTCGCCGTCCTTGAGCTGTCCACCGGTCAGATTGACGTTCTCCTGGGCAAGACGATTCACAAGCTGGGAAAAGGGGATGCCCACAGAGGCCAACTTTGGCGCATCGATCTCGACCTGAATCTCCTCCTCCAGCCCGCCGTTGACCCGAACCGCAGCTACGCCTTCGATGCTCTCCAGCTCAGGCTTGATCTGATCCTCTGCCAGGAGCCGCAGGGCGACGAGGCTCTCCTCGCCGTAGAGACCGATGCGCATAATCGGATCGAGTGAAGGATCGAAACGAAGCAGCACCGGCTTTTCGGCATCTAACGGCAACTGCACACGGTCCAGCCTCTCACGAACATCAAGGGAGGCGAAATCCATATCGGTGCCCCACGCGAATTCAACGACCACCTCGGAAATTCCTGGGCGGGATGTCGAACTCACCCTGATGACATTCGTGACGATGCCAACGGCCCCCTCTACCGGCTCGGTGATCAGCCGTTCCATTTCAGTGGGAGCCGTGCCTTCGTACTCGGTCCTGACCGTCAGTGTGGGATAAGTAATATCTGGAAGGAGGTTGATGGAGAGCAGACGAAAGGCGACCCAACCGAAAATGACGGCCGCCAACACAATCATGGTAACCGTCACGGGCCGACGGGTTGAAAACTCAACAATCTTCATGGGAGGTTCTTGTTGTTTTTGGGTATTGCCCGGATCATTCCCTACCGTCCCCTGCCCCGCATCTGGCTGAAGTCTGGAATCACTCCCTTTTGCTGCATTTCAGAAATAAACGCCATCCACTTCTGGGTGTCGGTGGCCAGATCGGAATCCTTCTTCAAGCGCTTCTCATATTCTTGCTTCAGGTCTGGAAACCGGCCCAACATCCGGTCCTTCATCCGCGCCATTCGATCTGCCGACATCCCGCCGCGACCGGAGGGCGCCCCTCGTCCTGGCCCTCCCGACGCCATCTCGCCTCCAGGTGTCTCTGCCGTCTTCTGTGTCGGGACCGCTTCACCCACAAGGCGAACCGCAGTTCCGGGACGCAGACCTTCGTGCCCCACGGTAATCACTTGCTCTCCGTCAGCAAGACCGGAGAGCACTTCCAGACGTTCGTTGTCTGAAAACCCGATTTTCACGTTCTTTCGCTTGGCCAGCCCCATCCCGGACTCGGCATCCTTTTCGTAGACAAATACCTGGTTCCCCTCCCCCTCCAAAACCAGCCCCTTTTTCGGAATGACGAGTGCGTTTTCGTGCGTTTCTGTGATGAGATAAACAGAAGAGAACATGCCTGGGCGCAGCACCCCGTCGAGGGCCTCTTGGATTTCGATCGTCACCTTGATCGTCCCACTTTCCGGATTCACCACGGGGCTGATCATCTTAACCATCCCGCTAAACTGCTTTCCCGGCGCAGACTCTACCGTGACCTTCGCGTGTTGATCGACGGCCACCTTACCGATATTCTTTTCAGGAATTCTAATTCTCGCAAGCAAAGGCGGAAAATCGGCCACCGAGAACACGGCCTGGTTGTTCGTCACCATGTTTCCAACTTCCACGTTCCGCGACGTCAGAACCCCCGTAACCGGCGAAGCTATCGTCGTGTAGCTCAGGTTAAGCTTTGCCTGCTCAAACTGAGCTCTGTCTCGATCAAGCGCTCCTTTCGCGGTCGCAAAGTCCTCTTCACTCACCAGTCTTCTCTGGTACATCTTTTTCGCGCGCTCGAAATTTCGCAAGGCCTCTTCATAGGCGACCTCCATCTGGCTCGCCTGCAGGTGCGCAGCCTCGTCGTCAAGGCGGGCAAGCAGACTCCCCTTCGATACACGATCTCCCTCTTCCCCCATGATCTTGACAACCTGACCCGTTGTGCGGGCCCGAACTTCAACCCATCTTTCCGCTTCGAGCGTCGTGTTCGCCAGGATGTAGTCCGAGATTTCTCCGCGGGTTACCTGATCTACTTTGACCGGAACTGCGGCAGACTGTCCTCCCCGACCGGAACGACTCCCGGATCTACCCCCGCGCCCCCCCGAGTTGTCCCCGGAATCGCACCCCGATACCCCCTGGAACAGCAGGACGGCCGCCAAAATCGACCAGAGCCGTTTCGTCACCCTTATGTCTCCCAAGAAAGTAAACGGTTACTTACCAGCCTGCGAAAAAAATTCAGCCCCGCCAAGTTTAATGATTGGGATCTACAGTTGCAATCACAAATCGCCTGATCCCCGAGCCCCGAATCAGGTCCAGGATCGAGATCACCTCTCCGTGAGGAAGTGCCTGATCTGCGCGGAGGACCAACCCGCCGCCGAGGTTGATCGCCTCAGCGTCCTGGAGCAGTCCACGCCTCAACGCCTCTCGGGTAAAGTTCTCTCCGCCATACTGCAAAGCACCATTCACATCGACATCCAGTACGAATCTCCTTTGGTGTTCATCCAGGTCAGAGTGCTGCATGGACGGGAGCTCGACTTTGAGTGCAGACTGTTCGATGAAGGTCGTCGTAACGAGAAAAAACGTCAGCAACAGAAACAGGACGTCGATGAGAGACGTGATGTTTATGGAGGGCCGGTGGCGGGCGGAAAAGACGAATTTCACGACACCTCTCCTCCCTTGGCGACCGAAAGCGTTCCTGCATCTCCCTGGAATCCTCTGAACTTTTTAAGGAGTCCGTTTGCGTACTTTTCGATCTCCAGGATCATCGACTCGGTCTTGCTGCTGAAGTAGTTGTAGAACACTAGGGATGGGATGGCAATGAAGAGGCCGGCGGCCGTCGTCAGGATGGCCTCCGCGATACCTCCTGCCAACAGGTTGCCCTGCCCGACGCCTACCTGCGAAATCTCGTCGAAGACCTTGATCATCCCCAGAACGGTACCCAGCAGTCCGAGCAGTGGAGAAACGCTCGCGATCGTCTCCAGGACGACGAGACCCTTCTGGAGCGTACCCATTTCCTGGCGGCCCTGATCCATGATGCCTTCTCTGATCTCATCCACGGACAGATCGAGGTTGTCGAGCCCGGCTCGCATCACGTTGGCAAAGGGGCCCTCCTCCTCGCGGCAGACAGAAAGCGCAAGCCCGATCTCTTCAGGCCCACGAATATTTTCGATCACGCTCACGACCTCCGGCCTGATGACCCGCTTGCGGCGAAGGTTGAAACCGCGCTCGATCGTAATCGCGAGGGCGATCACAGAACAAAGTGTGAGCGGATACATTATCAAGCCACCCTGATTAAACAGCTCCCAACTCATTTCTTTGTCCTTATGCGACGGTGAACTCCAGTGACAAGAAGCCTTGATGAACGAGCAAGCTCCCGGGCAAATCTCTATCGTCCGTACCGAACGATCTTCCAGAGGAACAAGTATCTAATTTCCAGCTGGGGATCGGGGAAATGATCCGGCAATGGTTGGAACGGCGCGGACAACTCAACAGCCCGCAGATTGGTGTCTCGCAGTAGCTCGCTCCCATCATACCTTTCGACCTTCAGGAACTCAAGACTTCCATCTCTCATGATCCTTATATTGAGCACGGTCCTTCCTTCGACAATTCCTAGATCCCACGCAGGAGGTGGAAAGATGTTGCTCTCTACTCGCCTCTTGAAATCGGCCATGTAAGGTACGAAGTCCCACTCATACGTACTGAGCTGGAAGTTTCCACGCTCCACGGCGCTTACTTGCCTGTTTTCGAGCTGAATGTTGGAACTCGGTCGCCCGTAAACAGCCTCTTCGCGGCTTCTGGCCTGCGAACCGTCCAAATCTGATCGCTTCAAGAATTCGGTCGCGTTCTTCATCTCCTGGAATGCCAGATCTGACTGATCAAGTGACTCAGATTGTTGTGCATTGGCTTGATCATTTATACTCAGGCCATCGGGCCCACTGATGCCCGGCGTTGTCTGACGATCCCTGGCTTCGTCCATCACCCCCTCGGAATAGGGCAGATAGGATGAAGGAAGGGTCGACTCCTGCATGTCCCGGGCCACGGAGTGTCTGTCTGAGAGAAGCGGGGTCTGCTCGGGCGGTTTTTCGCTCCGGTCCTGCCGGGGTACCTCCACGAACTCAAAGGTCACAGGTGAACTCTTCGCGTCTTCCGAAGCGAATTCTGGCTGAGTTACCCAGGCACGGGTGAGGGGCGCGTAGAGCAGGAATAGAAGCACGTGGAGAAAGACCGCTGAGGCGTGGGATAGGGTGTAGGGGTGCTTCAGGAGTCCGTTGATGCGATCCATTGACTGACAGCTTTTGAAGGTTGGCGATTCACAAGATTGAGATAAATATAGCCGATGCTTGAGGATAGACAAGCACAAAGCACCTCAATTGGGGGCTTGCAGACCGCTGCAAGCCTTACCATTAGACCCATCTGTCGTCGACATCGTTCCCGGAATTACAGCGACAATGTGCCTCGGAATGCAACGAGGCCCGGCGGAATGGCTTCCGCCGGGCCCCTGCCCTCAATCGTATAGTCGTGGGTTCGACTTCGGTCCAGCTTTGACTATTTCGTGAAGATCATCTTTCTGACCGCCACGTTCGGACCGGCGTGCAGGCGATACAGATACATTCCGGTCGCTACGATGTGCCCGAACGTGTCACGTCCGTCCCACTGAACGCCGTGAACGCCTTCCACCTGCGTCGAATTCACCAGGACCTTCACTTCCTGGCCGATAATGTTGTAGATGACCAGCTTGACCTCGGTCGCTTCCGCGAGTGTGTACCGGATCGTCGTGGCGGGGTTGAATGGGTTCGGGTAATTCTGGTTCAGTCCAAACTCGATGCTCGAATCTGATGCATCCGGTTCCTCATCCACGGACTGGGCGAGCGCCATTTTCGTCGCCACAACAGGTGCTGGGTTGTAGATCACGCCCGGAATCTCCCAGCCGTTCAGGTGATGGAACCGGGTCTTGGTCCCGGCGATGACGTCCTTGGCGATGAACGAGCCCGTGGCGTGCGTCTTTGTCTTGATGTGCAGCGTGCCGTTCGGAACGAAGATATTGGCGTGGACCTCGTTTTGACTTCCGATCTTCGCGGCCAGCTTCATTTTCTTCTTCTTGTCCCCATCATCATCGTCATCACCATCATCGTCGTCCCCATCATCATCGTCGTCATCGTGACGCTCGATCTCGCGATCCGGCCCATTAACGTCGATACGGATATCGGACGCATCAATCGGCTCTGCATCTTCGGCAAGCCGTCCAGGTCCGATGTAGACCTTACTGTTCGTGTTGAGCATACCGTCGACACAAACCTCGCTTGGTGCCTGAAAGAGGACCTTCGCCTTCGCCTTCACGTTCAGCGACTGGAAGTTATATTCGCCGCCCGTGAGAATGAGTTTGGCTTTGGCTTTAACAACGACGTGACGGTAATTGCCTGGTCCCAGCTCCCTGGTCTTTTTCGACTTTACGATAACATCATCTTCTCCCGGTGTGCATTCCTTAACCTCGGGAAGATCCTCAGGATAAGGCCAATATTCCGGCTCGACCTGAATCTCCTCACCGATGTGGACCTTCTTCGCCTTCTTCAGCGTCTCGTAAACGAGTGTTCCTTCGATATTTACTTTATTCTTGAGGTGCACGTCCGGCGCGGTGACCCTCACACGCTCCGCAGTATGAACCTTCGTGCCGACGACGAGCTCGAACCTCTTGTCGCCCGCGTCGTGATCGTTGACGCCAACGAACCCGCTGAATACCTGTGCTTTTTCCTTGATCCACATGCTCGTCCCGTTGACGGCCAGCAAGACATAGCTGTTGGCGCTAACGCCGACGTTCACGGTTCGGGTCTCGGAGGCTAGGTTGCCGGCCGAATCCGCAACTTCGTAATCGATCTCGTAGGGCCCTTCGGTCGTGTGGTCCACGGCACCCGAGATCTGGATGGCGGCAGTTACATCACCATCACACATATCCTCGGCGGTCGCCCCTGGCTCGGCATATGGGGTACCCAGCTCGAGGTTCATCGGGTTGGCCCCGATCAGCGTGATCACCGGTGGCGCCGTGTCCTCGATCGTAACACGGACGGTATCCGCATCACTCAAGCCGCTCGAGTCGGTCACAGTCAAAATGATGTCGTGGATTCCCAGTCCGTTCAGGAAGACCGTGGGCTGTTCGGCCGTCGCCTTGCCGCCCAAGATCAACAGGTTGCCATTCTCAGTCCATGTGTAGGTAAGGTCATCTCCGTCTGGGTCTGACGAGCCAGATCCGTCTAACGTCACGGCCGTAGAATCGCCCTCGCACTCGATCGTGGTGTCACGACCGGCATCGGCTACGGGCGGGTTGTTCACGATGAATTGCACCTCGATGGCCGTCGACCCGGGCTCCGGGTTATTGTTATTAGACAGACCGTCCCCTACGATCGTTACCGTGAAGCCCGGCTGCACATTCACATCCGCCTGGTATTCCGTCTCGGCGCCAAACGCATCAGTGTACTTCCCGTAGAAGAGAAGGTTTTGGTTCTCCACAACCCTGCTCAAGTCCTTCTCAACAACAAATGGCGAATTCACGTACCCCGAAGGCACCAGGTCATCAGGATGAATCGGATCAGTCTCATTCGTAACGTAAACTTCACCCGCCACGACTGCCCCGTCCACGTCCACGACCTTCACCGGGAAATCTTCCACCAGCAACTTGAACTGCACCTCGATGATCGTCGAAGGCCCGGGAACAGGGTTATCGTCATTCGACAGGCCGTTTCCCACAATCGTCACCGTGTGGTTGTTCTTCACATTCACAGCCGCACTGTATTCCGTCTCACTGCCAAAGGCATCGGTGTGTCTCCCAAACACCTCAAGGACCTGTCCATCTACGGCCGAAACCGTGATCGGCGAGTCAGCGTAACTACTGCCCGGCCCGACCTTCACTTCTTCCTTAAAAGGCAATCCGCCCACGTTCGTCAGTTCTGTACCGCTTTCATCCACAATCCGGATCTCCGCCTCCAACACGCCAAACCCCACGTGGATGGCCGTCGCCCCGGGCTCTGGGTTATTGTTATTAGACAGGCCGTCACAACAAATCGTCACCGTGAAGCCCGGCTGCACATTCACATCCGCCTGGTATTCCGTCTCGGTGCCAAACGCATCGGTAAACTTTCCGTAGAAGAGAAGGTTTTGGTTCTCCACAACTCTGTTCAAGTCCTTCTCGACAATAAATGGCGAATTCACATACCCCGAAGGCACCAGATCATCAGGATGAATCGGATCAGCCTCAAGGGTAACGTAAACTTCACCTGCCAGGTCTGCCCCATCCCCGTCCACGACCTTCACAGGAAAATCTTCCACCAGCTTGAATTGCACCTCGATAATCGTCGAAGACCCGGGCACGGGGTTATCATCATTAGACAGGCCGTTCCCCACAATCGTCACCGTGTGGTTGTTCTTCACATTCACAGCCGCACTATATTCCGTCTCACTGCCAAAGGCATCGGTGTGTCTCCCAAACACCTCAAGCACCTGTCCATCTACGGCCGAAACCGTGATCGGCGAGTCAGCGTAACTACTGCCCGACCCGACCTTCACTTCTTCCTTAAAAGGCAATCCGCCCACGTTTGTCAGTTCTGTACCGCTTTCATCCACAATCCGGATCTCCGCCTCCAACACGCCAAACCCCACGTGGATGGCCGTCGCCCCGGGCTCCGGATTATTGTTATTGGACAGGCCGTCCCCTACAATCGTCACCGTGAAGCCCGATTGCACATTCACATCCGCGCTATATTCCGTCTCGGCGCCAAATGCGTCAGTAAACTTTCCGTAGAAGAGAAGGTTTTGGTTATCCACAAACCTGTTCAAGTCCTTCTCGACAATAAATGGCGAATTCACATACCCCGAAGGCACCACATCATCAGGATGAACTGGATCAGTCTCGTGGGTAACGTAAACTTCACCTGCCAGGTCTGCTCCATCCCCGTCCACGACCTTCACCGGGAAATCTTCCACCAGCTGGAACTGCACCTCGACGATGGTCGACCCCCCTGGCACCGGTGGATCCACCAATCCGTCCCCCACGACCCTTTGAGTGGTGCCCGACACCACGGTCACATTCGCCTGATATTCCGTCTCGTTGCCAAAGGCATCGGTGTGCCTCCCAAACACCTCAAGTACCTGTCCGTCTAAAGCCGAAACCGTAATCGGCGAGTCAGCGTAACTGCTGCCCGACCCGACCTTCACTTCTTCCTTAAAAGGCAATCCACCCACGTTCGCCAGTTCTACACCGATTCCGTCGACAATCCGGATCTCCACCGGCTCCTGGGATACACTAAATTGCACCTGGACGCTCGTCGGTCCAGGGTCCGGGTTATTGCTATTAGACAGGCCGTTCCCCAGAATCGTTACTATGAAGCCAGATTGCACCTTCACGTTCGCGCTGTATTCCGTCTCGGTGCCTGAGACATCGGTATGCTTGCCATAGAAGCGAAGGAACTGGTTGTCCAGAATCCTGTTCACATCCTTTTGCACTATCAATGGCGAGTTCGCATAGCCCGAAGGCACCAGATCATCCGGATGCACGGGATCATTTGTCGCAGTGACGTAAACTTCTCCAACTAGGTCTGCCCCAATCCCGTCCACCACTTTCACTGGGAAATCATCCACCACCTGAAACTGCACTTCGATACGTGTGGGTGTATTGGGAACCGGGTTGTTCTTGTTTGACAGCCCATTACCAAAGATGGTGATCGTGTGATCCTTCGTCACATTAACGACCGCGCTATATTGCTTCTCGTTGCCAAAGGCATCCGTATGCCGCCCAAAGACATGAACCAACTCACCGTCTGAGGCCGAAATTGTAATCGGCGAGTCCTGATAAATGCCAGCAGGCCCGACCTTGACTTCCTCTTTGAAAAGGAATCCGCCCACATTCGTGAGCTCGACGCCGTTCCCGTCTACGACCCGGATCTCCACCTGCTCCTGAGCTTCCACAGGGGCCGAAATCGCAGAAACCGCTAGGGTCAGCACGCTCACTGCCAAACCGATCTTCCACCGCGCCGATCGGCCAACTTTCATCTTTTTTGTCTCCATTAGATTGAACATATCACACCTACTTTCTCCGACAACACTCTTCCCCCACACTCAGTCGCAATAGGCGTACCCAAAAAAGACCATTCTTGAGTTTCCTGGAATTATCAGCTTAAGGCTTTATTTTACAAAAGATTGCGAAACAGTGACCGATTCGGAAACAAAGGTCCGGACGCCGATCCATCGAAAAAAGATTAGGGCATATCCGTCACCTTCTGTCTCATTTAAGCCATCGAGGATCCTTGTGCAGGCTTATTGACCGGTTCAGCCGCGTCCGATTCCTCCGCAGGAAACTCAGAAAAATAAAGGGGCACGCGACCCATACAGCACACCATGATGGATCGTCGAGCCCCGACCTCGACAACGTTTTTTGTTAGTTTAGACTGCCTTACAAACTAGACATATGCAATAACCGTGCCCTTCATCAATGCCCGAACCTGAATAGATCATAACCTACTTATTATTAAATGTTTACATATATTCTTATCTTGCTTTCGTATTCATCGATGAGGCACTGCAGTCACACGAAATGTGGCACGCTGCTCGGTGGTTTGTCATGATCTGTTACACTTTATCCTCTTCCTAGTCTGAAAGTCGGCTAATCCCTTCGTCGACACCGTGACCGGAGTCACACCCCAACAGAAAGTTCGCCCTTTGCCACAACCTCTTTTGGCTCCAGGTCCGGTATCCGCCAGCGTTCGAATCTTTGTTGAAGCAACGACGCAGATCCTACATAGAAAAAGCCAAAGCCAAAAAGCATCAGGAACGGAATGGGAAAATAGACCCCATGCTGGAGCGAATACCCGATAATCCAGCAGAAGTAGACCCCGATAGCCACCTCAAACATCGAAAAAAGATGCTGTTTTCCGAGGGTATATCGCTTGTTCCACCACGTATCGCCTCGATCTACAACCCGGTATTTCGGGGTTCGCCTGAACTCCGTCTTATGTCCGGCAAGCGCCTCCACTACGGCCCTGGCGTTGTTCAGCGCGATACCCATACCAAAAGCCAGGACACAGGGAAGATATTTGAGCCGTGATTTCCAGTCCCGGTAGAGCTCCTTTTGAGAGCAGATATAGAACCGGGAGACGACACCCGCGGCTGCGAGAAAGAGGGGAAGGTCCACCACCAGAACTCTGTACCACCCTAAATCTTGCCTGGACAACACGGCAGGGAAGATGAGCAGGGCCACGATGGCCATCAAAACGTATGAAAAATTGGCCAGCAGATGAATAACGGCCTCCAGTTTGACTCGCCAGGGAAATTCGCTCCTGATCATCCGGGGGAGCAGCTTAATCGCCGTTTCCATCGACCCCTTGGCCCACCTGAACTGCTGGGACTTCCAGGCATTCATTTCAACCGGCACTTCGGCAGGGCAGGCCAGGTCCTGCAAAAAGATGAACCGCCATCCCGCCAGCTGCGCACGATAGCTCAAGTCCAGATCTTCGGTGAGCGTGTCGTGCTGCCACCCTCCCGCGTCTTCTATACATCGACGGCGCCAGATGCCCGCGGTCCCGTTGAAATTGAAGAACATCCCCGATCGACTCCTGGCGCCGTGTTCCATCACGAAATGGCCGTCCAGGAGAATGGCCTGAATCCGGGTCAGGAGAGAATAATCCCGATTCAGGTGTTCCCACCTGGCCTGGACCATCCCGACGCCTTCATCCGAAAAATGCGGGAGCGTCTTGAGCAGAAACTCGGGTGAGGGGACAAAATCGGCATCAAACAGCGCAACATACTCTCCCTTCGCGACACGCATCCCTTCTTCGAGCGCGCCAGCCTTGAAGCCGATTCGCCGGTCTCTATGTAAGCACGAGATATCATAACCCTCTTTTCTAAGCTCATCGACGCATCGCTGGGCAATCTGGGTCGTCTCATCTGTGGAATCATCCAGGACCTGGATCTCGAGCCGATCCCTTGGATATTCGATCTCTGCAGTCGACCGTATCAACCGCTCGACGACGTAAAGTTCATTGTAAACCGGAAGTTGGACGGTCACCCGTGGATAGGAATCCAATCGCCCCCCAGGAAGTGAACGATTCTTCTCGTTCTTGTAATAAAGCCTGACCATGAGGTGGCGGTGTAGGCTGTAGATGAACAGCAGGGCCAAGGCGACGCTGTATATGATCAACAACGACCACTGCAACCAGAGCATATCCCAACCTGGATTTCGATTTACGTACTAGGTAGATGACCCCAAATAGGTAACCCCTAAAGTATTTCGAATATAGGATCCCGCGTCCTTTTGTCAACTTTCCAAAAAAGACAACGCGCCTAAAACCCAGAAGTAAGAGGCGCGCGGAACACAAAGGGGTTGTCAATCAAGATCACATCTGATAGATGAAGGCCACGATGTTGATCAGCTCCCGGTCTGAAATTCGATCCTTCGAAAATGGGGGCATCACCAGCCCTTCCAGACCCGGATTGTCGATCCCCCTCACCTTCTTTGCGATCTGATACCGGCTGTAACCGTTTCGAATCAGAGATGGCGCCGGGCCGCTCCCGTCGTCGAGGTGACAATGACTGCACGACCTCCGAAAGATAGGTGTTCCAAGGTTTGGATCGCCCAGTTCCAGGAGTCGGTCGCTCGGAAGCTTGTTGGCCCGCATCAGCTCTATCGCCCTCGATTTTTTCTCGGGTGAAAGGTCGTCAGATCTAAGGTAAGCCAGAACCTTACGGAGGTGATGTTTTGCAGGCAGTTTGTCTTCTTCTTCTCCTTCACGGGCCACGATCCATCTCACGATGCACGTCTCTACGGCCTTCTCCAGGGTCTGAATCTTCCTCCCGTCCCAGGTTTGCCACTCGGACCGAAATCCTCCATTGTAGAGCGAATGTCCTGGACGCAAGCGGTCATCAGGGTCTTTCTTTTCGTTGAAATCCGCGTGGCAGTGCGCGCAGGTCAGTCCCGTAGCCGACCAATCCGTAGACCAGAAGAGCCGCTTACCTTCTACGATATCCCCGTTCTTGGCGGATTGAGCCAGGCTCCGGGGGGGACCCATGGCCGCGAAGATTAACCCCATCACGAGCATCCCCAGGATTTTGGATCGTCTCAATCTGCACGCTCCATTTCGTTGCGGGCACCCATATCTCGGGCGCACCGAAATCCCAGATCCCTTCGCCGACGTTCAACCCGCTCGTAGGCACGGGCCGTCGTTCGCATACCTTCCTGAGGGCTTGCCCAACTCCCTCCCCGAATGACTTTGGCCTCCTGGGTGTCCGGAAAGACATCTGTCGCCGTCCATTCCCACACATTCCCAGACATATCGTAGCATCCGTACTGGCTTGCCCCGTTAGGAAATTGTGAGACGCTCGTCGTGCCGTTCAGACTCAAATCCCGGCCGTTGCAATTGAACCGATTGAAGGCATTGCCCCAGGGATAGATCCTCCCATTCGGCCCCCGGGCGGCCTTCTCCCACTCCTGTTCTGTCGGCAGACGCTTTCCGGTCCAATCGGCATAGGCCTGCGCGTCCTCCCAGCTCAAGTTCACAACTGGATGGTCAGCCCTGCTGGAAGGATAGGTACCATCGCGCCAGTGCTCCGGAACGTTTGCGTAGCCGGTCGCATCCAGGAACTTCTGGAACTGCCTGTTCGTCACCGGACAGATGTCTATTTCAAATTCCTCAAGGAGCGTCGCGCGGTTTATGTCTCCCATCAGGAACTTCCCGCGGTCTACACGAATCATCCCCTCCGTTCCCTCTGCCCCCAAATCCTCCTGCGCATCGGGAAGGACGCGTCGTGGTTGAGTGGAAGCACTCAAGTGCGTGTAGACTGAGATCTCTTCTTCGTTGCTCGGAAACGGCTTCCCGCTCTTGAGCAGGTTGACCAGCCGTTCGTCCTCCATAAACTCCCTCAAATGCGGCGGGGCCAATTGACCGTCACCCGAACCGCCTTCCTTTCCGTCCTGCTGCCGAATCGCCTCCTGCACTTCCGCGATCAACAGCGGGCGCTGCAGGGTGCGCTCGGCAAACTTCTCGAACGCAAAAGAGATGATGATCCATTTTGCCTGGCACGTGATATCGCCAACACAGTTGCGGAAGAGTACTCGGAATACAACTTCGAAACCCGAAATTCACAACGCCTCAATTCCAGAAGATTCATCAAGTCCCAGCGAGATACGGTTGAGGTGAGACTAAAAAAAGCCCAGGAGCGGCTAAGAGAGTTCCAGGAGGAAGCACAGATTGTCTCCGTGGCTGCCTATACATCAGACATTCTGGGACAGCTTCACGACTCCAGGGATGAGCTGGAACGCCTAACCTCAGTGCAAAAGAGTATCGATTCTGTGCTGAGAGAAAATCGAAATATGGGCAGGGTTTCTGAGGGAACGCTTTCCAGTATACCTCCCGAGGAGGGAGGTTCGACGTTTATCGGTCTAGGCAACCAGTTACAGGCTCTCAATCAGGGAAGAAACCAGCTTCTCGTCAACTTCACCGAGGCACATCCTCAGGTGCGTGATCTGGACGCGCGCAAGCAAGTGATCGTCAAGAACATGCTTTCCAGCCTCCGCGTACAGCGGGATATAGTCTCTAGAAGGATGAAAAGCGAGAAGCAGGTTTTCGAAACACTGGAAAACGAATACGGACGCCTGCCCGAGCTCAGCATTCGACTTGGCGAACTCGTCAGGCGCGTCGAGGTACAAAAACGCCTCCTCCTCGCCATAGAGGAGGAGTACCAAGCGTCCCGCATCGCACAGTCGGAAGAAGTGCACCAGGTCACCGTTTTGCAGAAGGCGCTCCTCCCTACGCGCCCCACCAACCCTTCCACCCCGACCACCACCGGCGGAGTTGGCGCCCTTCTTGGATTGATTCTTGGGGTGGTCTTCGCGTTCATCGCTGAGACCCTGGACACATCCATCGGCACGATCGAGGACGTGGAGGAGTATATCGAGGTTCCCGTCGTTGGGATTATCCCCCACGTCGATCTCGATGACATGAAGGACGCGTTGATTCAGAGCGGCGTTGCAGAGGATGATACCGAGACGATGGAGCGTCGGCTGCGCCTGGCAGCCCACTTCGAACCCCGATCGGTCCTCGCAGAAAGTTATCGGGCGCTCAGGACCAATATTCAGTTTGCAAACCTTGAAAAGGGCGCCAAGGTCATCTCGCTCACAAGCGCGTCTCACCAGGAGGGGAAAAGCACGACAAGCGCCAACCTGGCGATGACCCTTGCCCAGGCCGGAAACCGAGTGCTTCTCGTGGATGCTGACCTCCGCCGACCCACCATCAACCGCATCTTTGGTTTAGATCGGGAGCCGGGCGTCACGGACGTGATCCTGGGCAATTACAACTGGCGAGATGTCGTACGGACAGTCACAGACATCATGGTCGGCGGACTCGGGATGGAAGATATCATGATGACGCCCGGGATGGATAATCTGAATATCATCACGAGTGGTGTCATTCCTCCAAATCCTGCCGAAATCACATCCGCCAGACGCATGAATGAATTCATAGAAGAAGTACGTTCCGTATACGACGTTGTCCTGTTCGACTCCCCCCCTATCCTGCAAGCGACAGACTCAACGATACTCGGAACAAAGATGGATGGCGTCCTGGTTGTCTACAAAATCGGCCAGGTTTCCAGGAGCGCGCTGAAGCGAGCGAAACTCCAGCTGGACAACGTCGATATTCCTGTGCTTGGCGTCGTCATAAACGGTCTGAAGGCTGAGGCCAGCGAAGACTTCCGCGACCTTCGATACTACTCCTACTACAGCTACGGCTCCGAGCCGGATCTTGAAACGGGTCCTCCGATACAGCGATTCTACAACAGGGTAATAAGGCGTCTCAAATCGGTGTGGAACGACTTCTACAAGATCATTCAGCCTCTTCTTGAGTGGGCCCAAGAGAGGTACTCAAAAGCAACCGAAGAAGATACATCGCCCGAGGAAGAAGCTGAAGCAGTGGAGGAAGATGATTCGGGTTCAAGTGTAATTCTAAACACGTTGTTCTGGGTATTTCTCATCCTCCTTCTGGCCGCCGGAATCCTCTGGCAGCTCGGATATGTTGCTGCCTCCGGCCGGCCTCAACAAAGGGACAAAGTGCTTGAATTCAAAAACGTGAAACCTCCGACATTAGAGGTGCAAGAAGTCCGTCAACCGGCGTCGGCCCTCGTCGAGCCAGAGGTTCATCCAAAAAGCCCGGCCAGAACAGCATCGACACCAATGCCGGTTGTAACTCTCCAACCAAAGCCGGAACCACAAATAAAGCCGTCGATCAACAGCGACTCAGGTCTGTTCACGATCCATGTATCCTCTCACAAAGTGAGGGTCTCTGCAGAAAACGAGGCGGGCAAGTACCGCAGGCGGGGTTTCCCCGTGAGACTGATGCGCAAGGATATTCAGAACCGCGGGCAATTCTATCGGGTCCTTGTTGGAGCGTTTAGCACCAGGCTGGAGGCCTCGCACGCGGCTAAGAGGCTCAGGGCGAAAAGCGTTGCAAGCTATACCTCGATTCTTCCAATGAATACACCTGTCCACTCTGACATCTGAGCGTTTACTGGCAGCTGATTCCCCTCCCCCGAAACTGACCCTTGGGGTCGCGACCCCCTTCACGGCCGCAGATGCACTCGCGAAATCTCCCCCTTTCGACGAGCGTTGTCTGCGGCCGTTGTACTTGGCTGAAGTTGGAACTAGGCCACCCTAAATAGTTTATCTATTTGATTTGGCGCACTTTTCAACTTAACTTTGAAACGTCATCGTGATTTCTTTCAGTTCTAATGTAAAGAACACCTGAGTTTGACATATGCTCGCCTCCAGACAACAGACATCCCCCATCGTTTTTGGTATCCTTGCCCTGCTCCTGGTTTTGACCCCTATGATTGGGCTTCTCGTTGCCCGCGTCGAGCCTGCGCTGGCGATAGGCATTGTGCTGGGCGTCATCGTTTTTATTCTCACCTTCGTGAGCGTCCAATTCGCACTCTACACCTTGATTTTTGCGACGCTCCTCTCCCCGGAGTAGCCGAACGACCGGCGGCGGCGGGGTCACGATCCGCCTGGATGACTTCCTTCTCCTTCTTATCGGTTTCAGCCAGCTAACAAAGAGCGCCATTAACAGGGAAATCGGAATTTTCGCCTGGACACCTCTGAATCGGTATATCACCTACTACATGCTTGCTTGTATCATTTCAACGAGTGTAGGGATCATCTTTGGCCGCGTACGTCCTGTCACTGGGTTCTTCTTCGTTCTTAAATATTTCGAATATTTTATCGTTTACTTCTTGCTGGTGAACAACATTGAAAATAAAAAGCAGGCCAGACGCTTTTTGGTGGCCATCTTCCTGACAGCTGCAATCGTTTCACTGATCGCCATCGCGCAAATACCCACCGGAGGTCGGGTTGTCGCGCCTTTTGAAGGGGAAAGTGGTGAGCCGAATACGCTTGGCGGCTATCTGCTTCTCATTTCCTCTGCGGTCGGAGGATTGTTGTTATCAAAGAACGCGGTCCAGAATTTTTGGCATCGTGTTGCATTGGCCTTTCTTGCAGTCCTCATGTTCATTCCAATTCTATTTACGTTATCGCGGGCCACCTGGCTTGCCGCTTTTCCCGTTTTTGTCGGGTTTTTGTTGCTGAGCGATCGAAAGCTTGTCCTCACCTTGGTCGGAGTGGCAGGCCTTGTGGTGGCACCCTTCGCCGTTCCAGAAAGTGTTAAGGAGCGCGTACTTTACACCACAGAAAAGGGAGAGAGAGTATGGGAGCGTCAACAGCAGGAATCACTAGGAGGCATCACCTTCGATACCTCCTCCTCTGCCCGTATCAGATCCTGGAAGCACGCGTTAGGTGACCTTCCGAATCATCCGGTAATAGGCTATGGCATCACGGGGTGGAGGTTCATCGACGCGCAATACCTCCGTGTCTTGCTTGAAACCGGACTCTTGGGACTCACAACATTCCTTATGCTGCTTTGGGCGGTATTGCGTCAGGCACGATTTACCTACAGGGAAGTGAAGGATCCCCTTTTCAGGGGGGTCGCTCTGGGGTTTTTCGTCGGTACTCTAGGGATGATGGCACACGGGTTGATGGCTAACACCTTTATCATCGTGCGCGTCATGGAGCCCTTCTGGCTGCTGACTGCGCTTGTGGTTGCCTTTCCCGCTCTCGAAGAGTCCCCTGAACAGACAGAAACCCTGATGGCCAACCAGCGATCGCGAATGACAGAACCTCAACAAGACGTCGAAGGCGTACTCCGCCCCAGCCATCGCAGGTAAACAAGGTCTTTTTAAGGAATAGGCCGCAAGAGGCCTTCTCAACATAGATTTTAAGACAAAGGCGAATCAACTATGGTTCTATCTCCTTTTTTGAGA
Source organism: Candidatus Latescibacterota bacterium (assembly GCA_965248435.1). GTDB lineage: Bacteria > Latescibacterota > UBA2968 > UBA2968 > CBDFJH01. Next base: position 5,076 of record OZ252100.1, on the reverse strand, counting down.
AGCACGGAGGCCATTGGTGATAGCCTTAAACGTCGCGTGGTTCATGGAGGTATTTGGAATGCAGCAGGCAATGTGGGAGAACGAGTGCTGGGCCTGGTCCGCACTGTCATCCTCGCCCGACTCCTGCTTCCAGGTGACATCGGGCTTGTACATCTTGCCCTTTCGGTCATCGGGGGTCTCCATGCCTTTGCGACCACCGGGCTCCAGCCTGCCCTCATTCACAGGCGAGATGTCGACGCCGCCGTGCTTAACACGGCTTGGGTCATCTCCACTCTCAGAGGCGTCCTCCTCTGTGCCATCCTTGTCGGAGTTGCACCGTTTCTGGCAGATTTCTTTAACCAGCCGCTTGTTGGGCCCATTATCCGCTTTCTCGCTCTCAATCAGATTCTTGATGGTCTCCGCAATATCGGGTTCGTTCTCTTCCAGAAAGAACTCGACTTCAAGCGTCGTGCAACTTTCTATCTCCTAGCAGGATTCCTGACGACGGTCGTCTCTGCAGGAGCGGCCCTTCTACTGCGCAACGTCTGGGCACTAGTCATTGGGGAGATGTTCGGCGGTCTAATCCGGTTGTACCTCTCATATCGTATACATCCCTACCGGCCTAAATTGAAGTGGGACTCGAAGATTGCTCTTGAACTCTTCAACTTTGGCAAACATATCCTGGCATTCAGAATCATTGACTACTTCCTCCTTTCAGGTGACGATCTTCTGGTAGGAAGATTTCTCGGGCCCGAGGCTCTGGGATTTTACGCATACGCGTATGTGATCGCCAATTTACCGGCTACCGTTATCAGCACCTCGGTTACGGGTGTCATCCTTCCTGTTTATGCAAAACTTCACGACGAAACAACGGCACTCCCTGCGACCTTTCTCAGGACATTCAGATTTGTGGGCTTTCTCTCGTTCCCATCGGGGTTGCTAATGCTCGCCCTTGCACCTCAACTGACACGAATCCTCCTTGGAGAGACCTGGCTGCCTATGGTGCCTGGCCTGAGAGTGCTCTGTATCTTCGGAGTTCTTCGCTCCTTCGGTTTCATGTATGGGGCCCTTTTTCAGGGGATCGGAAGTCCCGATCGGCTTAAGAATATCGCTTTCTGGCAACTCGTATCGACTGCAGTCGTAATCTATCCTTGCCTGACAAGATTTGGGCTGGTAGGAGTTGCGACAGCTGTCACTTTCGGTATTTTCATTTTTGACCTTCTCTTGTCCTTACAGTTGAAAAGGCTTATCGGTGTTACGCCCCTGCGCCTTCTGAGCAGTGTTTCCAGACCGTTGATTGCTGCCATCACAGTAAGTGTTCTCGTGAACATCCTGACACAGAATGTTATCCTGGACTCACCTTTGCCCTTCCTTGCAGTCCTGTTGGTCTGTTGCGTCACATACCTGATCGCCATTGCCATCCTGGACCGGGGTCTAACGCAGGAAATCCTTGAAATGCTTCGACACACATTCGGAGAAGAGGACGACCACTCTACCCGTTCGATCAGAAAGTGAGCGACAAATTGACATCCGGGATATTTTAACTGTGAAGTGGTCAAACTGGTTTTGGGAACAACGAAAAAAACGAGTGTGTGTTGCAGCGTGGAAGCCTCTGCAATAGTTGGTCGGGATCGGCGTTCGATGGCAAGTTCAATTTGGAAGCCGTCCATGTGGTCTAGCATAAGTGTTTTTCCATTAGTCAAAATTGACTCACTGTCCCCCTTTTGGGAGTAATTACAGATGAACCAAGGTTCAGACATCCCTCGGATCGCTGAAAAAAATAGATCCAGTGTTGTCTTCGGCGACTTTCCTTCCAACTTCCACTATCAGGAGCACTTGGCCCGTTATCGATTTGCGGCGCGCAACATCAACGACCATTTCGTGCTCGACCTGGGCTGTGGAGCCCGAGACGGGCCCTGGCATCTGGCACAGTTCGCCAGGAAGGTCGTTGCGATTGACAACCTACCAAACCAACTGAGGGTAGCTCGACGGCGATATGAACATCAACGAATTGTTTACTTATGTTCCGAGGCCCTTCACCTTGGCACTCGTGGCGGTGTCTTCGATACGGTGATTTCCCTCGAAGTGATAGAACATTTAAAAGAACATGAGGACTTCTTGGGCGAAATCTGCTATGCCTTGAAGCCTGGAGGCACCCTTGTCCTTTCCACACCCAACCGTGAAGGGTATCCGATTGAAGGCCGAACGAAAAGCCCTTATCATGTCAAGGAACTCAGCCACATTGAGCTCGCGATTCTACTGCAACGGTTCTTTACAAATGTTGAAATTTTCGGAATATCTAGTGGAAGAAGTATCGTTGGATACGCTAGGTCGCTTCACCGCTTGATACGAGCCGTCGACATTCTTGGTATTCGAAGCAAGTTCACAAACCGATTCAAGGACCAGATCTATCAAAAAGTTGCGCTAAGAACAGGCGGAAAACCAAAAAGTCAGACTCGAACGGAAGACCTCCTCATTTCGCAACGAGGAGTGAAGAACGCTCCATTTCTAATCGCCATCTGTCACTAACCGATCAGTGGCCGTCGATGAACATCCTTATCTCATCCGCCTCTTACAACTTTTCCGACCATCTCGCGGGAGGCGAAAACCGGGTTGTGTTCGGTATCGTCAAGGAACTGGACCGGAGGGGCCACCGGCTCTTCCTCTTCGCCCCCAAGTGCGATGTGCAAGCTGTCTTGCCAAACACCCGACTCTATGAACTCGGTCGCTACCGCTTCGATCCCGATCGGGACTACTTCCGATACCGGATTGACTGGTGGCTCTATAACCTCCGCGCCTACGTGGAGGCCCGGCGGCTGCTTTGGAAGGAACGCATTGACATTGTGCACCACATCCGGCCAGCCTTTCAAGGCCGTTTCAGCCTCGCCTCTCTGCTCCCTTTGCCATTTGTCTACGGCCCCATCACCCCTGCCTGGGAAAACACGTCCGAGCATGACCGGGATATCTTTCCGATTGCGGGGCGCACGATCTCGATCTGGAGAAGGGTAGCATCGCGAGTCTTCCATCGATTCGAAAAGACAGTAGTTCCCCGTATCTGGAGGGCGACGCTTCTAAGGGCTGCAGTGATTTTAGTACAAATTCCAAAAGCCCTTCAAGGCATTCCTAAAACACTACATTCTAAGACAGAAATCGTAGGGCTTGGTACGGACACGAGGCAATTTTGCCCCTCAACAGAACAATTCGAGCGTCCGACAATCCTCTTCCTCGCCAAACTTTTCAGGCGCAAAGGCCTGGAATATCTACTCAAGGCAATGTCTCAGACCATCAGTGTTGTGCCAGGGGTTCGACTCAAAATCGTCGGAGATGGGCCCGCTCGGTCCTATTTTCAGGATTTAACAACATCTCTGAAGCTAGAATCTTATGTTGAATTCATTGGTTCCGTCCCCCACGGAGATACGGTTTACTATTTTCAAAGATCCCATATCTATTGCCTTCCCTCTGTGGGTGAACCGGCAGCTAACACTCTCCTCGAGGCCATGGCGTGTGGCATTCCCGTTGTCTCAACAGCATCCGGGGGGGTTCCAAACTTCGTCAAAGATGGAAAATCGGGCATCTTGGTGCCGCCCCGAAATTCCAGAGCGCTTGCCGACGCCCTGTGCAGGCTGTTAACAGACCCCATACTGTCAAAAAAGATGGGTAATTATAACAGAAAGCTGAGCGAGGAGACCCACGATATCCGACGGCTGGCTGACAGAATAGAGGCGGCCTATGGCAGGGCGTGTGGGCTCCCCGATTAACCACACGCGCATTATTCGAGATCGCCGGTTCCAGAAATGTGGGACAGGAAGATATCTAAGACCGAACAGGCAATAGATAGTCATCCCTGAAGAAAGACATTCTCCTAAACATTCTCGAGCATTAGCAGGCGAAATCTCTGTAGGATACCCCGCGCATGGAGAATGTAAGGCGTTCTAGACCGCATCGCTGGCCGACACTTGCATTCCCGTGAGTCATTCTCAAATCTGCACTGCCAGATGCCGCACTTGGCCTATAGCTGCATCACAACTGCGGGCTAGTCTGATTCGGACAGGCGCATCTGAGGAAGGATGTTTCCCTACTCCTCGCTCACATCCCCCCACCTGATCAGTGCTCGTAAACGAAGGCGTCCATCCTATCGGGTCAAATGAAGGTCTATCCATGCAAACTCCACCTCACATTGCTATGCTCGAATCTGGCGGCTGGGGAGGAATCTGCCACTACACGTACAACCTCAGCCAGTCGCTCGCTCGCGCAGGCTGTCGCGTTACTCTAATCAGCAACACGAATTATGAATTAGAAAAACTACCCCTATATTTCAAGCTGAAACCCGTGATTCCACCTGACGCGTCCTACGAACAACAGATTAAGTGCATCGCAACAAATCTATGTGCTATCCGACCAGACCTGCTCCACATTCAGAACACCCTTTCCGCCCGCAAAGATTGGCTGCCCCTTCTGCTCCTCAAATTCTTTCGACAGCCCCTCGTCTTCACTGCCCACAACGTCCTGCCGCATGAGGGGGAGGAGCGTGACGCCACCGGCATGCGGCTCGCATACCGCCTGATCTATGCCCTGAGCGACGCCATCATTGTCCACAGCGAAAACGTCCGGATGGAACTCTTCAGGCAGTTCAGCCCGTCACCCAAAAAGATCGCTGTCATCCCGCACGGAGACTATATCTTTGCAGACAAAGACAGTCGGACAGACCCTACGGAGGCCAAAGCTTGGCTCGGCGTGCCACCGGACGGGCGGCTGATCCTCGCCTTTGGCACTATCCGCACCTACAAAGGCGTTCCCGACCTTATCAAGGCCTTTGCGCGGGTCGCAAGGGTGGTCCCCGATGCCTACCTGGCCATCGTCGGAAAGCCCATAGGTATCGACCTGGAGGTCTATCGGGCGCTCATCGAGCGACATGATCTGAATCATCACATCATCTTTCGGCCCGGATATGTACCCTTTGAGGACATCGCACGCTGTTTCCAGGCTGCCGACATCGCCGCCTTCCCTTACCGGGCTATCGCACAAAGCGGCGCGCTTCAACTTGCGTATGCCTTTGCCAAACCTGTCGTCGTCACCCGAGTCGGTGCTTTGCCAGAA